>NZ_CP134401.1:0-5927592 GCF_032164165.1 Pseudomonas inefficax | reverse complement strand
CCAGTCACCGATGATGGTCAGGCCGAAGGCCGCGTAGCGAAGGCTGGTGCCTATCGGCAGGTTGTGGCCATCGCTGACACCGTAACCATTGGTAAAACCCGACAACACAGCACTGTGACAAGGCGTTATTACGGCAAATTGTCCGGTAGCCAGGGCACACAGCATTACGTGAGTGATGCCAGTCACCGATGATGGTCAGGCCGAAGGCCGCGTAGCGAAGGCTGGTGCCTATCGGCAGGTTGTGGCCATCGCTCGCTGTTGGCTACGAGTAGTTTCAATATGCCTATGGCAATTGTACGGGGCGCTTTCAAGTAAGGGTTCTCAGAGGCTTGGAGCAGACTTTTTCCTATGTCATTTATGCCGAGTCTGAATATTTCGTCGGCGGCAATAGCGATGCTGTCGTTTCCGTTTATGTAATCAATGACTCTATGTTTTTCTAGCGAAGCATCAGCTGAGGCCCATTTTTTAATACTTTTGAGGCTGCTGGTTAGCCGAGAGCTATTGGTAGATGTCATGTCGTCACCACGTGTTTATCTGAATTCCGGTTGAGCTGCCTGCGAGCGTACTTAACTGTCCATCATGTGAAAAAAACACTTGAGCGTGCAGGTGTGAGATCTTTCCACTACTCATCGCATTGCGCAGGTGTGCTGCTTTAGCGGCTATATCAGGGGTTACTGTTTTTAGGTCGTCGATATTCCAGCCGCCCTTTTTTCTCGCAATCAGTTTCTGTATTCGCTCGACATTCGCATTGCCGCCAGCCATTTGTGTCTTCAAAAAACCAGGCGTCTTGCTCTTCCCCAACGTCGTCTTCACCTCAATCACCAACAGCGTCCCAGCCTCGAACTTCAGTTCCTCCAGCGGCGCCGTCCCCTTCAGCCCATCAATGTGATGCCGCATTTCCTGTGTCGTCGGATTACGCACCGTCATCGAGGGCGGTGGTGGTACGTACACCAGCATGTCGATGCCCTGGTCGCTCTTGTTCTTCAAACCGAACTGGCTGGGCCGGGAAGGGTGGGTGCTCAGGCCGAGGATGTTCTCCGGCTTGACCTTCCAGTGGCTGACCAGGGCAGCCGCCAGGGCTTCTTCGCCGGCATCGGCGACGACCCGGGTCAGGCTGCCGCCCATGCGCACCGGCCCGATGCTGTGCTGGATCATGGCCACCAGCCGGTCGCGCAGGGTGGTGGCCATGTAGGCGTAGTCGGCCTTGCCGCCGACCACATCGAGCGCGACCAGGCTGGCATTGCGCTCCACCGAGTGCAGTTCATGCGCTGTGACCGGCAGCTCACCCTCGCGGCTGCGTCGCTGGATGCGGGTTTCCAGTACGGTGACTTCGCCGGCGCTGCGGTTGCCAAGGCGCCGGACTTCCTCTTGCGACAGCGCGGCGTTGTCGAGGCGTACGGTGGTCATGCTGCCGGGCTGCAACTTGTGCATCAGCCAACGGGCGCCGCCGATGGCGGCCGGCAGCAGCAGGGCCAGGTTGATGGCCATGAATACCTGCTTGCCACGTGCCTCGGCAGTGTCGGGGTTGGCCAGGCGCGCCAGGTCGGTGAAGAACTGCTCGCCGATACTCAGGCCTTCGCCAGTGATCATGCGGCTGCTGCCGTCGACCATGGCATCGGCGGCCAGCGCGGCTTCCAGGGCGACGAAGGCATAGCGGCCGAGGGTTGCGGCGCCTTTGATACCACGGACCACTGGCACCATCGCCAGCACCCCGAAGGCGAATTCGCCCGCGCCAATGACACCTTGCCAGAAGCGAGCACGGGCCTTGGCTTCGGCGTAGTGCCGGGCCAGCTGTCCACAGGCCTGTTCGATCGGGTACAGACCAGTGGGCGTATGCCAGGTGTAGGGCGGGCTGATGCGCTGGGTGCCGTGTTCGTCGACGTACTCTTCCCGTTGCGCTTCGGCCCACTGCACATGGGTGAAGGTGGCGAAATAGATCTTGTGGTCGGTGAAGAAGAAGTTGCTGTGCAGGGTGAAGCCATAACCGTGCTGGCTGCGCTCGCCCATGTGGTCGAGTACGGGCGGGGGGAGTTCGTCGAGGCGGATCTCGTCGTCGATGCACACCAGCTGCAGCTTTTCGCTGGCGGCAAAGGCATGAAACTCAGCCAGCCAGGCATTGCCCAGCGTGTCGCTGGCATGCTCCAGGACCTGCTGGAGGAAGGTATCGCGGTGGTTGCGTTCCTGGTCGCGAATCCAGGGGTTGTTGCGAAACCAGGCAGGGCCGACGCCGTTCTGGGAGGGGATGCCTAGCAACTGGTCGCAACCGTCGCCGCCGTCGAGGGAGAACAGCGCGCCGGGCAGGGAGCAGGGCACGCAAATGTCGACGGGGATGGGCAGTGCGCCATTGCGGGTATTTTCGAGCAGCGCCTGCAAGCCGGCCATGATCAATTGGCCGAGTTTGTTTGTAGAACGGCTTCATAAAGGCCGTCTGGCATTGCAGCCGGGTCGTGCTTACATACGGCGGCTAAGAACTGCACCAACAGCTCATCAGGTTCGAAACGCATGCCAGGCGGGCAGGTCAGCCTTGCATAGGGCGTTTGCATCAACGGGTGTTCGATGGGCGAGGGGTTGGTTAGCCCCAACGACCGACGCAGGTTGAGGATGGCCAGGATTTCGGCAGGGTAGACGGCCTCGAAGGGGGAGCCGAATTCGAAATTGCCGGAGTCGAGTTCGCGGGATGTCAGCGCGATGCGTTCGACATGGGTGTCGCAGGCGGCCACCAGGATCGGCGCCAGTTTATCGGGATCAGGTTCGCGCCAATGAGCGACCAATTGACCCCAGGCAGGGTCGCGAGGCAGGGCGTGCTTGTCGAGGTCGAGCGGTTTGCCGAGCCAGTCACCGATGATGGTCAGGCCGAAGGCGGCGTAGCGTAGGGTGGTACCTATCGGCAGGTTGTTTCCATCCTCGACGCCATACCCACCCTCCAAAGCGGAGAGTACGGTTTGATGAAAGGGGGCTACGAGTCGGAGTTGCCCTGTTGCAATTGTACATAGTATTACAAGAGTTAAACCATCTTGAATCGCCCCTGGTTTCGTAGACACCTCCAAGCCTCATAATGAGGCCCAAATAGGAGGTGCCATGAGTCGTCAGCGTTACCCCGAAGAATTCAAGATCGAAGCGGTCAAGCAAGTGACCGAGAAAGGCAAACCTGTCGCCGATGTCGCCCAGCGCCTGGGCATGTCCGTGCACAGTCTTTACGCCTGGATCAAGGTCTACAGCAAGCCCCAAGAGCAGCGTCAGCAAGACGACGATCAGCAGGCCGAACTGCGCAAGCTACGCGCTGAACTCAAGCGCGTGACGGAAGAGCGAGACATCTTAAAAAAGGCCGCCGCGTACTTTGCCAAGGAGTGCGGCTGAAGTACGCCTTCATCAAGAAGCACTCGACTGATTACCCGGTGCGGCGCCTTTGCCAAACCCTCAAGGTGCACCCCAGCGGCTATTACGCCTGGCTGGCCGAGCCTCAATCTGCCCGAGCAAAAGAAGATCAACGTCTGCTTGGCTTGATCAAACACGCTTGGCTGGAAAGCGGAGGTGTATACGGCTACCGCAAAATTCACGATGACCTGCGTGAGCTGGGAGAGGAATGCGGCCGAAATCGAGTCAGGCGCTTGATGCAGGCGGAGGGGCTGCGTTCTCAAACGGGCTATCGGCGGCGTCCAGGGTTCTATGGTGGAAAACCAACAGTGGCCTCGCCCAACCACCTCGCGCGGCAGTTCAAGGTAAGTGAGCCGAACAAGGTCTGGGTGACAGATATCACTTACATCCGCACCTATGAAGGGTGGCTCTACCTCGCGGTAGTGCTGGATCTGTTCTCACGCCAAGTAATTGGTTGGTCAATGAAGCCAAGGATGTGCAGCGACCTGGCTATCGACGCGATGTTGATGGCTGTTTGGCGACGCAAGCCTCAGCAGCAAGTTATGATTCACTCAGATCAAGGCAGTCAGTTCAGTAGCTCGGATTGGAAAAGCTTTTTGAAGGCCAACAATGTAATCAGCAGCATGAGCCGGCGGGGAAACTGCCACGACAATGCCGTAGCCGAGAGCTTTTTCCAGCTTTTGAAGCGAGAGCGAATCCGACGAAAGATCTACACAACCCGTGAAGAAGCCCGAAGTGATATTTTCGATTACATCGAGATGTTCTATAACCCTAAACGCCGACACAGCAGTGCTATGCAGCTGTCTCCAGTAGAGTATGAGAAACGCTATTTCCTGAGCTTGGAGAGTGTCTAGAAAACCAGGGGCGATTCATCTAGATCCTCAATGGCCATCTGTCGAGATTTTTCAAGATTCCTGATCAGTATTAGATCGGCGACGAGTCTCTTGGCGATTCCGGAAATGAAATCCAATGATGCGCAGTTGTAAGTGTGCTTGGTCGCATATTGTAACCCGTTGCCAATGCTGTTCATCCCAAACCGGTGTAGTTCGCCGCAAGCAAGGTCAAGTGAACCGCCATTTTCGATGTAGGAGGTTAGGGTTTCGCTCCTTACGATCAAATCGTCAGAAGCCCATAGCTGGATTTGGTTAAGGCTGACTGGTAGCCTGTTTTTCGGTTTTTTGCTCATTTCTAATTCCACAGGTTTATTTGTATTCCCGCGCTATTGCCCGTAAGAGCGCTTGGAACGCCGTTAGGGTCAAAAAATACTTGAGCGTGCAGGTAGGCTGTTTTCCCTGAACTTGTGCTTTCTTTGATGGCTTGTAGTTTTTGTGAAAAATTTGGATCTGCTGTTGATAAGATTTTTTCATTCCATCCTTGTCTCTTGTTTTCAATTAATCTTCGTATGCGTGCAAGGCTGCTTTCGCCTCCTGATTTTTGGGTGTTGATGAAACCAGGCGTCTTGCTTTTCCCTAAAGTCGTCTTCACTTCGATCACCAACAACGTACCCGCCTCGAACTTCAGCTCTTCCACGGGTGCCGTCCCCTTCAGCCCATCAATGTGGTGCCGCATTTGCTGCGTCGTCGGATTACGCACCGTCATCGAGGGCGGTGGCGGCACGTACACCAGCATGTCAATTCCCTGGTCGCTCTTGTTCTTCAAACCGAACTGGCTGGGCCGGGAAGGGTGGGTGCTCAGGCCGAGGATGTTCTCCGGCTTGACCTTCCAGTGGCTGACCAGGGCAGCCGCCAGGGCTTCTTCGCCGGCATCGGCGACGACCCGGGTCAGGCTGCCGCCCATGCGCACCGGCCCGATGCTGTGCTGGATCATGGCCACCAGCCGGTCGCGCAGGGTGGTGGCCATGTAGGCGTAGTCGGCCTTGCCGCCGACCACATCGAGCGCGACCAGGCTGGCATTGCGCTCCACCGAGTGCAGTTCATGTGCTGTGACCGGCAGCTCACCCTCGCGGGGACGTCGCTGGATGCGGGTTTCCAGTACGGTGACTTCGCCGGCGCTACGGTTGCCAAGGCGCCGGACTTCCTCTTGCGACAGCGCGGCGTTGTCGAGGCGTACGGTGGTCATGCTGCCGGGCTGCAACTTGTGCATCAGCCAACGGGCGCCGCCGATGGCGGCCGGCAGCAGCAGGGCCAGGTTGATGGCCATGAATACCTGCTTGCCACGTGCCTCGGCAGTGTCGGGGTTGGCCAGGCGCGCCAGGTCGGTGAAGAACTGCTCGCCGATACTCAGGCCTTCGCCAGTGATCATGCGGCTGCTGCCGTCGACCATGGCATCGGCGGCCAGCGCGGCTTCCAGGGCGACGAAGGCATAGCGGCCGAGGGTTGCGGCGCCTTTGATACCACGGACCACTGGCACCATCGCCAGCACCCCGAAGGCGAATTCGCCCGCGCCAATGACGCCTTGCCAGAAGCGAGCGCGGGCCTTGGCTTCGGCGTAGTGCCGGGCCAGCTGTTCACAGGCCTGTTCGATCGGGTACAGACCAGTGGGCGTATGCCAGGTGTAGGGCGGGCTGATGCGCTGGGTGCCGTGTTCGTCGACGTACTCTTCCCGTTGCGCTTCGGCCCACTGCACATGGGTGAAGGTGGCGAAATAGATCTTGTGGTCGGTGAAGAAGAAGTTGCTGTGCAGGGTGAAGCCATAACCGTGCTGGCTACGCTCGCCCATGTGGTCGAGTACGGGCGGGGGGAGTTCGCCAAGGCGGATCTCGTCGTCGATGCACACCAGCTGCAGCTTTTCGCTGGCGGCAAAGGCATGAAACTCAGCCAGCCAGGCATTGCCCAGCGTGTCGCCGGCATGCTCCAGGACCTGCTGGAGGAAGGTATCGCGGTGGTTGCGTTCCTGGTCGCGAATCCAGGGGTTGTTGCGAAACCAGGCAGGGCCGACGCCGTTCTGGGAGGGGATGCCTAGCAACTGGTCGCAACCGTCGCCGCCGTCGAGGGAGAACAGCGCGCCGGGCAGGGAGCAGGGCACGCAAATGTCGACGGGGATGGGCAGTGCGCCATTGCGGGTATTTTCGAGCAGCGCCTGCAAGCCGGCCATGATCAATTGGCCGAGTTTGTTTGTAGAACGGCTTCATAAAGGCCGTCTGGCATTGCAGCCGGGTCGTGTTTACATACGGCGGCTAAGAACTGCAACAACAGCTCATCAGGTTCGAAACGCATGCCAGGCGGGCAGGTCAGCCTTGCATAGGGCGTTTGCATCAACGGGTGTTCGATGGGCGAGGGGTTGGTTAGCCCCAACGACCGACGCAGGTTGAGGATGGCCAGGATTTCGGCAGGGTAGACGGCCTCGAAGGGGGAGCCGAATTCGAAATTGCCGGAGTCGAGTTCGCGGGATGTCAGCGCGATGCGTTCGACATGGGTGTCGCAGGCGGCCACCAGGATCGGCGCCAGTTTATCGGGATCAGGTTCGCGCCAATGAGCGACCAATTGACCCCAGGCAGGGTCGCGAGGCAGGGCGTGCTTGTCGAGGTCAAGCGGTTTGCCGAGCCAGTCGCCGATAATGGTCAGGCCGAAAGCGGCGTAGCGAAAGGTGGTACCGATTGGCAAATTGTGGCCATCGCTGACACCGTAGCCATTATGAATACCTGTGAAAATAGCTTGGTGAAAGGGCTCAACCAGTTCAAACCGGCCAGTAGCCAGTGCACACAACATTAGGTGAGTGGTCCCATCTAAATTGCTTATGCTACTTTCTTTAGTGTGCGCAAGTTTTTGTATTAAGATTGCTTCAGCGATTAACATCTGTGTAATGCCAGAGACGAAATCCAATGACGCTGGCCCGTATGGGTGCTGTGTTGCAAGCTGTAAACCTTTTCCAATATTGTTCATGCCAGCTTTGAATATCTGATTGCAAGCGATGCCTATGGTTTCGCCAGTCACGATGTAAGACGTCAGCATGTCGCACCTCACGAGTAGGTCCTCTCTCGCCCATTCGTGTATTTTTTTCAAGCTGACTTTGAGTCGATCTTTTGCCTGTCTATTCATGTTGGTTCCAGAGATTAATTTGTATTCCGCTTCGGTCACCGACAATGCTATTAGGGTGACCTTTCGAGTCAAAGAATACTTGTGCATGAAGAAATGAGACTTTTCGCGAATCCAAGCTGTCCTCTACTGCTTGGTACTTTGTAATAAAGGCGGGGTCAGTTTTTGTAAGGGCTTCTCCCCAACCTTGTCTTTTCCTACGAATCAAGTCCTGTATGCGCTGAAGGTTGGCTTTGCCTCCTGCTTTCTGGGTGTTGATAAAAGCAGGCGTCTTGCTTTTCCCTAAAGTCGTCTTCACTTCGATCACCAACAACGTACCCGCCTCGAACTTCAGCTCTTCCACGGGTGCCGTCCCCTTCAGCCCATCAATGTGGTGCCGCATTTGCTGCGTCGTCGGATTACGCACCGTCATCGAGGGCGGTGGCGGCACGTACACCAGCATGTCAATTCCCTGGTCGCTCTTGTTCTTCAAACCGAACTGGCTGGGCCGGGAAGGGTGGGTGCTCAGGCCGAGGATGTTCTCCGGCTTGACCTTCCAGTGGCTGACCAGGGCAGCCGCCAGGGCTTCTTCGCCGGCATCGGCGACGACCCGGGTCAGGCTGCCGCCCATGCGCACCGGCCCGATGCTGTGCTGGATCATGGCCACCAGCCGGTCGCGCAGGGTGGTGGCCATGTAGGCGTAGTCGGCCTTGCCGCCGACCACATCGAGCGCGACCAGGCTGGCATTGCGCTCCACCGAGTGCAGTTCATGCGCTGTGACCGGCAGCTCACCCTCGCGGCTGCGTCGCTGGATGCGGGTTTCCAGTACGGTGACTTCGCCGGCGCTGCGGTTGCCAAGGCGCCGGACTTCCTCTTGCGACAGCGCGGCGTTGTCGAGGCGTACGGTGGTCATGCTGCCGGGCTGCAACTTGTGCATCAGCCAACGGGCGCCGCCGATGGCGGCCGGCAGCAGCAGGGCCAGGTTGATGGCCATGAATACCTGCTTGCCACGTGCCTCGGCAGTGTCGGGGTTGGCCAGGCGCGCCAGGTCGGTGAAGAACTGCTCGCCGATACTCAGGCCTTCGCCAGTGATCATGCGGCTGCTGCCGTCGACCATGGCATCGGCGGCCAGCGCGGCTTCCAGGGCGACGAAGGCATAGCGGCCGAGGGTTGCGGCGCCTTTGATACCACGGACCACTGGCACCATCGCCAGCACCCCGAAGGCGAATTCGCCCGCGCCAATGACACCTTGCCAGAAGCGAGCACGGGCCTTGGCTTCGGCGTAGTGGCGGACCAGCTGTCCACAGGCCTGTTCGATCGGGTACAGACCAGTGGGCGTATGCCAGGTGTAGGGCGGGCTGATACGCTGGGTGCCGTGCTCGTCGACGTACTCTTCCCGTTGCGCCTCGGCCCACTGCACATGGGTGAAGGTGGCGAAATAGATCTTGTGGTCGGTGAAGAAGAAATTGCTGTGCAGGGCAAAGCCATAACCGTGCTGGCTGCGCTCGCCCATGTGGTCGAGTACGGGCGGGGGGAGTTCGTTGAGGCGGATCTCGTCGTCGATGCACACCAGCTGCAGCTTTTCGCTGGCGGCAAAGGCATAGAACTCAGCCAGCCAGGCATTACCCAGCGTGTCGCCGGCATGCTCCAGCACCTGCTGGAGGAAGGTATCGCGGTGGTTGCGCGCTTGGTCGCGGATCCACGGGTTGTTGCGAAACCAGGCAGGGCCGACGCCGTTCTGGGAGGGGATGCCTAGCAACTGGTCGCAACCGTCGTCGCCGTCGAGGGAGAACAGCGCGCCGGGCAGGGAGCAGGGTACGCAAATGTCGGGTGGAACAGGCAGCGCCCCGCTGAGTGCGGCTTGCCCCAGCGTTTGTAAAGCAGATGCTTCAACCATGCGGACTCGGCTCCTTGAGTGCTTGTTGGTGGGCTGCCAGTTGATCTGCCAACACCCTGCAGCGCTCTCGGGGAGAGTCGGTGGCTTCAAGCAACTTCACCCAAGGGGTGAACAATGGGTTGAGGTAAAAGTGTCGACCGAACGCGATCGCCAGGAGCACATGCACCAGCACTTGGCTGCGGGGCAACGGGGGCAGCTTGTACAGGTCATCCGACGGCTGAGGTAGCCGTTTTCCGTAATAGCGGTAGGCGAGGATCTCGTTCCCGTTCAGCTCTTTGTGGTTGATGGCGGGCAGCGCATAGCGGCGGCTGGCATCCGACTCATAGCAGCAATAGCAAGACTGCTGCGCGTCAGCTGGTATGCCGCGCAGGGTCATCAGTTGCTCCAGTGATCGCCACTGCCGGTCGTGGTCGCAATCGTCATCGGGCAGGCGCAAAATCTGCCGTGTGACGTCATGCATAAGGGTAAGTTGCCCCTCCCACTGCATACGGTGGGCTACTGCCCGCACGGTCAGCATGTCGAGTCGCTCATCCTGGGTAAGGCCGGGAACCTGGTGGATTGACCACACCGATACGCTTGCGGGGTCGTTCCACCAGCCCAGACCCAGCAAGAAGTGGCTCAGCACCAGCAAGCTGTATTCCTTGCCGCAGGTGTAGCCCCTGTTGCTGACCAGAGCCCCCGCATTGGCTACCAGCAGGGGAACATCCTCGGGACGGGTATGAAAACGCGCAAGCGAACCGTCCAACGTCCCCAGCAGGAATCGGGACAGTCGACGGTTGGTGGACCGTAGCGAGGCAGCTTGCAGCGCACCCAGATTCAGACTCGGCAGGCTCATGCAGGGACCTCGTGGCGCAATGGCAGCCAGGCCAGGCAGCCTTCCCGTTCGATGCTGCTTTCTGTTTGCTCGAACAGCGGCTGTGCGCCAAGTGCAAGCCCGGTTCGTGAATCGTGGAAGTAGAGCCTGCGTATGCGTCCGTGATCGAACAGCCGGGCCAGGGTGTCTGGCTGCTGCGTCAGTGAGCCGACGTAGAAGCTTAACGACCGAGGATCACCAAGCCTCATGAAGTAACGACGTCGTCCTTCCTGGATTTTGCCAAAGCGGCGCAGGTGCCGCGCGAGGGCTTCGAGGGGCAGTGTGGTCTCGGCGACAGTACAGGCGAAGGCCCCGTCCAGGCCGCCAAGCCAGGCATCCAGTTCGCTGCCTGCTGTCAGCTGGAACAGTAATGGCGCATGCTTCTCCAGCCCGGTGTGATGGTCCAGGTGCCACAGGCATTGGTGTCGGGTGGAATGAAACTCGAGCCTGCCCAGCAGGCCCGGATTGGCCGACGCTTCGGCAAGCACGAACAGGCTTGCACTGACGACACCCGTGTACAGGCTGCCTTCGCTTAATTGCTGGTGCAGGCTCATGCGTCGTCCCTCCCGGCAAAGGGGCATTCTTCGATTAGCGGTGAGCCTTCTCGAATAGCGGCCTCGATGGCTTCGACCTGGGCCTGCACAGGTGTCTGGTAGGTGACATTGCCTTTGAAGCGGATGTTGGGGGCTTCGATGGTTATGCCGTCGGCATCGAAGATGATCTTGCCGCTCGGGCCACGGATGTGAATACGTTCCGTGCCCTGAAGCATGTAGGACCGTGTCAGCAGACGCTGAGCGGTACGGGCTTCAATGGCGCGCGTACCTTCGATGACGAGCGACTGATTGCCGCCGATACTCAGGCTGTGGTCGGCGGCAATGGTGATGCGGCTTGTGTTGCCAATGGAGTGGATATCGTTGCGGTCGATGCTGGTGAATCGGTCCTGGTGAACATGATCGCGGCGATCACGTCCCGTATCGATAGTCTCGTCACGCGCAATGCTGGTGTTTTGGTCGCGGCCTGTCGCAGTGGCGCGATCATTGCCGACGTTCAGGGTCTGGTCATGTTTGACCTTGGTATTCATGTTCCTTTCGGCATGCACGTACACTTCCTGCCGACCCAGTTCATCTTCGAAACGCAGTTCGTTGAAGCCATTACCCTTGTGGGTCTGACTCTTGATGGTCATGCGCGTCTTGTGTTCCGGCAGCTCGTAGGGCGGCAGTTGATCGCCGCAGTAGGTGCGCCCGGTGATCATCGGCTGGTCGGGGTCGGCGTTGACGTACTGGATGATCACATCCTGGCCTATGCGTGGAATAGCCATCGAGCCCCAGCTGCCGCCTGCCCAACCCTGCGATACGCGCACCCAGCAGGAGCTGAACTCGTTGTTTCTGCTCTCGCGATCCCAGGGGAAGCTGACCTTGACCCGTCCCCATTCGTCACAATAGATCTCCTCGCCGGGTGGACCGACGACGGTGGCCATGTGCGGGCCGTCAATGCGCGGTTTGTCCAGCGGCGCAGGTCGCCATTCGATCCGGCCGGGCACCAGCACGGCTTCCTGCGAGTAGCGCGTTCCTTGCTCGGTCCCGGCAGCTTCTTCTTGCAGGCTGGTGAATTGGCTGCCCTCGTGATGCACGCGCATCACGCGCCAGTGTGCGTTGAGGTCTTTGCGCGGGTGTTCGATGAGGTTGAAGCTCAGGCCTGGTTGCAGCCGCACATCGTCGCCCTCTACCTTGGCAATACGGGCGTCATGGCGCAGGGCCGTGAGGCGGGTGGCGGTGAAGGGCACGCCGACCACATCGCGCTTGTAGCGGCCGGGGTAGTCGAAGCGCTCATAGTCCTGGGACTGATGGGTGATGCCACTGTCATCTGCGCGGTGTTCCTGCCGGTACTGCGGGTTGGTGAAGGTGTAGTCCCGCTGTACCTGGCGAGCAGTGCGTACCTGCTCGCTGTAACGCAGGCGGCGCAGGCAAGGCCTCGCCTGATCACCACCGCTGTTGGCGCGGTACAGCACCTGGTCGGGGCCGACGTCGTCCTCTTCAGGAAGCCCTTCATCGTCGTCTTCGGTCTTGATCGCGCCTCGGCTGATCTGCCCCAGCGCCAGCAGCCGGTCGGTGATGACCAGCAGGTGGTGTTTCGGTGTGTGCTCGAAGCGATAGACAAAACCCTCTTCACCCGCCAGGCGGGCGATGAAGTCGAGGTCCGTTTCACCGGCCTGTACGCAGAACTCGCGCACCTGGTGCTCGCCAAAAATGTGCAACTCGAAATGAAGGATGCACTGGCGCTTGAGCATGATTTCGAGAATCTGCGGCACGGTTTTCTGCTGGAAGATTCGCCAGTTCGAACGCAGCCCGCCGCGGGCCAGGAGGGGCTCGACCAGGGCATGGTAACGGGTGCGATAAAAGCCCGTTTCACCTTGGCTGAAGCTGCTTGTCACGCCGTGTACGTAGCGCAGTGGGCGTTCATGCTGCCAGATCGTGAACAGTACCGGCTTGTCGAGCAATTGACCGAAGTCCACTTCATCTTCGTGACTGATCAGCTCCAGCTTCAACTGGAATGGTGCGCTGATGGCTTCGTCGAGTTCGAATGAAAGCACCTCGAATTGAATGTCGCCAGCCAAGGGTTGAAAGCTGAAGCGCAGATCAGATTGTCGGTACATGGCGGGTTTTTCCTTGTGAAGAATTGCTCCGGTATCAGCTGTGGTCTTGGTGCAAAGAGGGCCTGGGGTAAGGTTGATGGTTATGGCGGAGTTGCAGGGTAGGCGGGCTGCGGCGGGATTTAAATAAACAGGGTGTCGTTGTTTTTGGATATAAGTAAGAACTTTCTGAAACTTGTAACTTAGTGTTTTTCTTAGTTGTTGGTTTGGCCATTTGGTTGAGAACAAGTTGTGCTCTGCTTCTGCAGGAGCGGCCTTATGTCCGGTGGGCCGGTGCCGAGTGTCTGGCGGGCGTCTGGGCTTTGTTGAAATCAAGCGACAGCCGTGATTGACCTCAAGGGCCTCTTCGCGGGTGAACCCGCTCCCACAGGTTCAGCGCCAACTCAAAGCCCGCGCCGTCCCTGTGGGAGCGGGCGCGCCCGCGAAGCAGACGACGCGGTGGATGGCACCGGCTTTGCCGGTGTTCGCGGGCATGCCCGCTCCCACAAAGCTCGCGCAAGCTTTCAAACCTTGGGCAAGGCGGTGCTCCTGCGTGTCCCTTTACGTAAACGTCACCATATGCCACCTTCTACCTCAGCCTGATGACGGCCAGGGATTTCTCCCGCACACTGCGGAAAATTCCCAAGCCCGTTCCCCGCCATCTTGCGGGGCACAGCCGGAGTAGAAAATGGCGCGACAACTAATAACAAACGCCCACGACCCGCTGCACGAATCCCGCCAGGCCCGCCTCAAGCTGGCCAGTGAAGGCGAGCTGCCGCTGGGCATGCTGCGCGACGAGATCGACGCCTCCTGGCGCCGCAGCCTGGGCCATGGCCTGGACTGCCTGCAGGGCGAACAAGTCGGCCTGGGCCTGGAACAGGGCCACGACCTGCGCATGCTGCTGGAGCGCAACCGGCTCTTGGTCGACGCCGTTACCCCGGAACTGGACTACCTGGTCGCGCGCCAGGGCAAGGCCGGCATCGTCATCCTCGGCGATGCCCAGGCCAACGTGCTGGCCATCGAAGGGCAGAAGCACGTGCTGCAACGCGAAGGCCTGCGCGACCTGCACCCAGGCAGTTGCTGGAGCGAGTCATTGCGTGGCACCAACGCGATCGGCACGGCAGTGGTGGAAGGCCGGCCGACGCTGATCAACTGCGGCGAACATTACCTCGACCGCCTCAGCCCGTTCTCCTGCACTTCGGTACCTCTACGCGACCCGCGCGGCGAGGTGATCGGCGTGCTCGACATCACCCGTGAAGGGGTGATGGCGCAACCACAGGACAGCCTGTCGACGCTGATGCTGGCGGCCGGCAACATCGAAAGCCGCATGTTCGGCCTGTGCCACCCGGAGCAATTGGTGCTGGCCTTCCATAGCCGCCCGCAATACCTCAACAGCGCCTGGCATGGCCTGCTGGCGCTGAGCCTGGACGGTGAAGTGCTGGCTGCCAACGACGGTGCCTGCCAGCTGTTGCAGGTGCCGCGCCATGAGCTGTTGGGCCGGCGCAGCAGCGACCTGCTGGGTGAACGGTCACCGGCCTTCATCGCCCGCCTGTGGCAGGGCGGGGTGAGCAGTGTGCAGACGGCCAAGGGCGAGTTCTACTTCCGCGCCCTGCAGCTGCCGCGCCATGGCCGGGTCAACGGCAGCACGCCGGTGAGCAAGCCGGCGCCGGGCAAGCAGTCACCCGCCCTCGACGCCCTGGCCGGTGGCGACCCGCGCCTGGCGCGCAACCTGCGCATGGCCCGCCAGGGGCTGGGCAATGGCCTGCCGGTGCTGTTGCTGGGCGAGACCGGTACCGGCAAGGAAGTCGTCGCCCGGGCCCTGCACCAGGCCAGCCCGCGTGCCGACAAACCGTTCGTGGCCGTCAACTGCGCGGCCATCCCCGAAGGGCTGATCGAGTCCGAACTGTTCGGCTACCGTGAAGGTGCGTTCACCGGCTCGCGCCGGGGCGGCATGGTCGGCCGGCTGATGCAGGCCCACGGCGGCACGCTGTTCCTCGACGAAATCGGCGACATGCCGCTAGCGCTGCAGGCGCGCTTGTTGCGGGTACTGCAGGAACGGCGCGTGGCACCGCTGGGGGCGGGCGACGAGCAGGAGATCGACGTGGCATTGATCTGTGCCACGCACCGTGACCTCAAGCGCCTGGTGCAGGAGCAGCACTTCCGTGAAGACCTTTACTACCGGGTCAACGGCGTGTCGCTGCGCCTGCCGGCATTGCGCGAGCGTGATGACCTGGCGGCGATCATCCAGGGGCTGCTGGACAAGTCCGATGCCCGGGGCGTGACCTTGGACCCGGCCCTGACCGCGTTGCTCGAAGGCTTCGACTGGCCGGGCAACATCCGCCAGCTGGAAATGGTCGTGCGCACCGCGCTGGCCATGCGCGAGGACGGCGAGCAGGTGCTGACCCTGGACCACCTCACCGACTGCCTGCTGGACGAACTGGCCAGCGGCACCGCGCCTTCCGGCAGCCTCAAGGACAACGAGCTGGAGCTGATCCGTGGCGCCTTGGCGCGCCATCAGGGCAACGTGTCCGCGGCAGCCGAGGCGCTGGGTATCAGCCGGGCCACGCTGTACCGCAAGCTCAAACAGTTGCGCGGCTGACGTGGGCGGCCTGTTCGCCCGGCTGGTGGAGTCCAGCGACCCTGTACTCATGCGCCAGGCGTTGGCCTGGCTGTATGGTTTCGTGCGCCCCCATCGACGCGCCATCGGCCTGTTGCTCGGTTTGTCGCTGGGCGCCTCATTGCTGGCGCTGGCGCAACCCTGGCTGGTCAAGACGCTGATCGACGAGGGGCTGCTGGCCAAGGACTACCAGACCCTCTGGCACATGGCCGCGACCATGATCGCCGCGGGCCTGCTGGGTACCGTGCTGGCCGGGGTCAACCGCTACCTGCACACGCGCTTGTCGGGGCGCATCCTGTTTGCCCTGCGCGACGACCTTTACCGCCACCTGCAGCAGCTGTCGCCGACGTTCTACGGGCGGCGGCGCATCGGCGACATCCTTTCGCGGCTGGATGGCGATGTGGCGGAAATCCAGCGCTTTGCCGTGGACTCGCTGTTTTCGGCGGTGTCGGCGATGATCGGCCTGGTGGGCGCGGTGGTGTTGATGCTGATGCTGTCGTGGCAACTGTCACTGCTGCTGGCGCTGCTGGTGCCGATAGAAGTGCTGTGGCTGCGCTGGATGCGGCGCAAGGTGGAGCGGGAAGTACGCAACCTGCGCGAACGCTCGGCAGATGTGTCGTCATTCCTGGTCGAAACCCTGCCGGCGATGAAGTTCATCCAGGCCGCCGGCCAGCAAGGCCGCGAGGCGGGGCGCCTGGACCAGCTGGGCCAGGGCTACATGCGCCAGCTGCTCAAGGTGCAGGTGACCGAATTCTTCACCCAGGCCATCCCCGGCACGCTGACCTCCTGGTGCCGCGCTTGCGCGTTCCTGGTCGGCGGTTGGTGGGTAATCCAGGGCACTTGGCAACTAGGTGCGCTGATCGCCTTTTCCACCTACATGGGCATGGCAGTAGGGCCGGTGCAGAGCCTGCTGGGCTTGTACGTGGCGGTGCAGCGAATGGCGGTGAGCCTGGGGCGGGTGATGGAACTGAAGCAGGAGGCCGTGGCCGTGCGCCCGGCAGCCAACCCGCAGCCGGTGCCCGACGGCCCGGGCGAATTGCGTCTCGAGGGGGTGAGTTTTGCCCATGAAGGGCGCCAGGGCGCGGTGCTGAACGACGTGCAGGTGTGCGTGCCGGGTGGCCTGAAGGTGGCCATCAGCGGTGCCTCGGGAGTGGGCAAGTCGACCCTGATCGATCTGCTGCAGCGCTTCTACGACCCGGACGCTGGGCGCATCCTGCTGGACGGCATCGACCTGCGCGAACTGGACCTGGCTGCGCTGCGCCGGCGCATTGCGGTGGTCAGCCAGGATATCGTGCTGTTCCGCGGCACCCTGGCACAGAACCTGGCCTACGGCGTGCCCGAGGCCAGCCGTGAGGAGCTGGAACGGGTGGTGCGCCTGGCGCGGCTGGACAGCCTGGTCGACAGCCTGCCGCTGGGCCTGGACGGCCTGCTGGGTGAGCGTGGCCAGCAGTTGTCCGGTGGGCAGAAACAACGCATTGCCATCGCCCGCGCGGTGCTGCAGGCGCCGGCGATCCTGGTGCTGGACGAGGCCACCTCGGCGGTGGACGAAGCCACCGAGCGCGAAGTGATCGCGGCCATCGACCAGCTGTTCGCCGGCCGCACGCGCATCCTGATCAGCCATCGCGCTTCGACCCTGGCCGATGCCGACCTGCACCTGCAGTTGCACGCTGGCCAGTTGCAGGTGCTGCCCGAGGAGGTGATCAGGCATGGGCACTGACGTGCGTGTTGGCGTGATCGACAGTGGTTGCACGCCGGAGCAGGCCAGCGCCTTGCTGGGCGCGCGCCGTTTCTGGCTGGAGGACGGCCAATTGCGCGAAGGTGACATGCTGCCCGACCAGCTTGGGCACGGTAGCGCGGTGCTCGCCGGCTTGCAGCGGGAGGCCGGGCCGGTGCCCGTGCTGCTGGCCCAGGTTTTCGGCGCCCAGGCCAGCACCAGTGCCTTGCAGGTGGCGGCCGCGCTGCTGTGGCTGGTGGAGGCGGGGGTCACGCTGGTCAACCTCAGCCTTGGCCTGCAGCAGGACCGGCCTGTGCTGCACCAGGCCTGTGCCGAGGCTTTGGCTGCGGGTGTGCTGTTGTGCGCCTCCAGCCCGGCCCAGGGCGGGCCAGTGTATCCGGCCAGCTACCCCGGGGTGATACGGGTCACAGGCGACGCCCGCTGTGCGCCTGGCCAGTGGTCCTGGCTGGGTACCCGGCAGGCGGACTTTGGTGGTTATGTGGGGGCGGGCGGCAGGGCGGGCGCGAGCCTGGGCTGTGCGGCCCTGAGTGGCAGGATCGCTGCGTTGCTGCGTGACGAGCCGGGCATGGGCCAGCAGCAGGTTCATGACTGGTTGCGCCACCACGCGGCGTTTACCGGCCCCGAGCGACGAGGTGTCGGCCATGGCTGAACCGCGCATTGTGGTGTTGGGGGCAGGCCCTGCGGGTGCGGCCACGGCCATTGGCCTGCGGCGGCTGGGTTATGCGGTGACGGTGGTGTCCGAGTGGCGCCGGTTCGCGGCGGTCGAAGGGGTTTCGCAGCGGGTGCTGGACGGGCTGCGCCATGCCGGCCTTGGCGGGGCGTTGCGCCAGGCGGCGATGCCGGCGACTCGGCAAGTGCACTGGAACGGCCAGCAACTGCACCTGAACCAAGAGTTTCTGCTGGATCGGCAAAGGTTTGACCGGGCGCTGCGCGACGACCTTCAGTGCGCGGGTGTGAGCGTGGTCGAGGGACGGGTGCGTGAGGTGGTTCGCGAAGTCGGTCATGGTATTCGCCTGGACGACGGGCAGATACTGCAGGCCGATTTCCTGGTCGAAGCCCGAGGCCGCCAAGCCCCGTTGGCCGCCGACCGCCTGCGCGGGCCGGAGACGGTCAGCTTGCTGAATGCCTGGCAGGCCGCCCCCGGGGGGCCCGCGTCGGCGGTGGAGAGCCTGGCGGATGGCTGGGCGTGGATGGCGCGCCTGGAAGACGGCCGCTGCTACTGGCAAGTCACCTTGGACGCGGCCGGGCTGCCGGGCAAGGCCGGCTTGGCGGATTACTGTGCGGCGCGGCGAGCCGGCAGCGTGCTGGTGGCCGAGCTGTTCGATGCCAGGGCCTTGGCGCCGGCAGAGGTGCATGCGCGCAGCAGCACCGCGATTCTGGCCGGTGAGTGCGTCGGGCAGGACTGGATACGCGTGGGCGATGCTGCGATGGCCGTTGACCCACTATCGGGTAACGGGATCTTCCAGTCGTTGTCTTCGGCGCTGCAGGCACCGGTGGTGATCAATACCTTGCTGCGCAGGCCCGAGCGGGCCGGGTTGGCGCGGCAGTTTCACCAGCAGCGGATCGAACAGCTGTTTTTGCGTTTTGCCCGGATCGGGCGGGATTTTTATGGGCAAGAACAGGGGCGGGTGGGGCAGCCGTTCTGGGCGCGGCGGCAGGGTTGGCCGGACATGCAGGCATTGCACGTGGCGGCGGACTGGAGCGCGGTGAAGGTCGAGCGGCGACCGGTGTTGCGTGACGGGCTGGTGGATGAGGCCGAGGTGGTGGTGACGGCGGATCAGCCGTTGGGGGTGTGGCATTTGCAGGGGGTGGAGCTGGCGCCGGTGGTGCGGGCGCTGCGTAGCGGCCGACCTCTCGAGGCAGTGTTGTCAGGCCTGCCAGGGGAGCAGCAGATGATGGTGCGGCGGTGGTTGTTGGAGCAGGGCTTGGTTTGAGATTGCCGGGGCCGCTTTGCGGCCTTTCGCGACACAAGGCCGCTCCCACAGGTCTGCACAAACCTTGATGGGAGCGCTGTACCTGTGGGAGCAGCCTTGTGTCGCGATGGGCTGCGCAGCAGCCCCAGGATTTCGAATCAGAAGAAAGTCCCGACGATCAGCTGCATATAGGTGCCGGTATCCCGCCCACCCAGCTGCGTCCCGCCATTGGCTGCGCTGCGTTCCGGTTTGTAGAACCCTACCAGCGGGCTGATCAGCAGGTGGTCGTTGACCATCCATTCCACATACAGGTCCAGCTCCCGCCCGCCCAGGTTGCCCTGGTCGGTGTCCAGCGTATCGAAGTCGAAGTACAGCGCGCCGACGGTCAGGTTGTCCCGTGGCTTGCCCTTCAGTGCCACGTGGTGCACCTGGCTGTTGCTGTTGAACGGCCCGGCATAGTTGGCTGCCACTTCACCCTGGAACCAGGTGCCATAGCCACGGCTCAGGCCATAGAACAGCGGGTCGAAGTCTTCGGAAAAGCGGCTGTAGCGGTAGGTAGCGGTGGGTGACCAGGGCAGTTCGGAGAAGGTCCAGTTGCCTTCCAGGTACCAGGCGTTCTCCCGCCCGCCGGTTTTGTCCTGGGTCACGTACTCGGCGGCCAGCTCCAGGTCTTTCACCCCCAGGTTGCCACGCCCGCGCAGGCTGGCGGTGTCCATGCCGTCGCGATGTTCCAGGCCCATGATCTGCGCGTAGCGGTGGTCCACGTCGAGGCCGCGGATCCAGCTCAGGCCGACGGTGCCGGCGTCGGCGACGTGCTCCAGGTTGGCCACCGCCAGTGAGGTGTCGGCCTGGTAGTGGTTGTCGGACTTCAGCCACATCAGGTCGCTGCGCCAGCCTTGCTTGCCGCCAAGGCGCAGCACGGCGGTGCGGTCGAAGGCCTTGCGTGCGGCCAGGTAGTAGGCGCCGCCGCGGTCGAAGTTGGCGCCCAGGTCGACCTTGCCCAGGTTCACCGGGTCGCCCTGGATCAGGAAGCCGTCGCCCAGGGTCACCACCTGGCGGCCGCCGGAAATGTCCACGCCGTCTTCGCCCAGCGCCGGGAACAGGTTGGCCGAGCGCCAGCCCAGGTACAGGTCTTCGATGGCGGTGCGGCGCTCGTCACCCAGGGTCAGGCCGGCGGCATCGCCGTCGCCCCAGGTGGCGGAACTGAGCAGGTTGAAGGCGCCGTAGAGCGCACCGCTGTCGGCCAGGGCCTGGCTGCCGCTGAGGCCATACTTGACGTAGCCTTCCTGCCAGGCGGTACTGCCGGGCTTGCGGTTGCCGGCCAGGTTGAAGCTTTCGTCGCTGTGGAAGGCGCCGAACAGGGCTTCGAGGTCGGCGTTGAGGGTGGTGCCGTCGTGGTTGTACAGCTCGTAGGCCTGGGTGATGGGGGCGGCGAACAGCAGGGCCAATGTGCAGGCGAGTTTGTGCCTCATGGTGTGCTCCATGTTTTTGTTGTTGTTCTCGGGTTGCCTGTGCCGGCCTCTTCGCGGGTGAACCCGCTCCCACAAGGACCCCACAGTGTTCAGGCCTGTGATGATCCTGTAGGAGCGGGTTTACCCGCGAAAGGGCCGGTACAGGAAAATGATCAGAGCTTGATCAACACCGATTTCAGCTCGGTGTAGTGCTCAATGGCAGCCGCCCCCATCTCACGGCCGACGCCGGACATCTTGTAGCCGCCAAACGGCAAGGCAGGGTCGAGGGCGCTGTGGCAGTTGACCCACACCGACCCCGACTTGATGCGCGGGATCATCCGGTGCACGGCGGCCAGGTCGTTGGACCAGATGCTCGCACCCAGGCCATAGGGGTTGTCGTTGGCCATGCCGACCACTTCGTCGATGTCATCGAATGGCATCGCCACCAGCACCGGCCCGAAGATCTCTTCCTGTACCAGGCGGTGGCGCTGGTCGACATCGACGATCACCGTCGGCTTGACGAAGTAGCCAGGCCCGAAGCCTTCGCCACCACAGGCGATGGTCGCGCCCAGCTCGCGGCCAAGCTCGATGTAGCCGGTGACGCGGTCCTGCTGCTTGGCCGAGATCAGCGGGCCCATCTGCACCGCAGGGTCCAGGCCGCTGCCCAGCTTCATGCCGTTGGCGATGCCGGCGATGTCGGCCACCACGTTGTCGAAGTGCTTGCGGTGCACGTACAGGCGGGACCCGGCGCAGCACACCTGGCCCTGGTTGAAGAAGATCGCCGTGGCGGCGCCGGCGGCGGCTTCCTGCAGGTTGGCGTCGGGCATGACGATGGTCGGCGACTTGCCGCCGAGTTCCAAGGTGACGCGGGTCATGTTGTCCATGGCCGCCTTGCCGATCAGCTTGCCAACCTCGGTGGAGCCGGTGAAGGTCAGCTTGTCCACGCCGGGGTGGCGGCTGAGTGCGGCGCCGGCGTTCAGGCCGGTGCCGGTGACCACGTTGAACACGCCCGCCGGGTAGCCGGCTTCGTCCACCAGTTCAGCCAGCCTGAGCACGCTCAGCGGTGTTTCGTCTGCGGGCTTGAGCACGACGGTGCAACCGGTAGCCAGGGCCGGGCCGAGCTTCCAGCAGGCCAGCAGCAACGGGAAGTTCCAGGCGACGATGGCGCCGACCACGCCCACTGCCTCGCGCCGCACGAAACCATGGAACTGGTCGTTGGGCATCAACGGCATCGAGGCTTCGACGGTGCTACCCTCGATCTTGGTGGCCCAGCCGGCCATGTAGCGCAGGAAGTCGATGGCCAGTTGCACGTCCATTACCTGGGCAACGGCGGCACTCTTGCCGTTGTTCAGGCATTCCAGTTCGGCCAGCTGTCGGGCATCGCGCTCCATCAGGTCGGCCAGGCGCCACAGCAGGTTCTGCCGTTCGCGCGGGCGCAGACGGCTCCACGGCGAATCATCGAAGGCCTGGCGAGCGGCGCGCACCGCGCGGTCGACATCTTCGGCCTCGGCGGCGGGCACTTCACCCAGTACCTCGCCAGTGGCCGGGTTGCGGAACGACAGGGTGCGACCGCTGGCGGCGTCCTGCCAGTCGGCGCCGATGCGCATCTTCAGCTTGCGTTCGAGAAAGGCGCGGGTGGCGGGCAGGATGGGCAGTTCGGAAAGCATGGGACGGTGCCTCTTGTCATTGGATGTGACGGGTAGAGGCGCAATGGGCGTGCCAAGGTCGGTAGATGGCCGCAAGCCGTTGAACGGGTTGGGTTTTGTCCTGCTGCAAGGTTGAGCTTGCAGGGTTGCGCTGTTGCACATTGAGACGGTGTGAGACGTTGGTGAAACAGTGGGTTCAAGGGCCTCTTCGCGGGTAAACCCGCTCCCACAGATATAGTCTTGCCTGTGAGCTGGCACCGTCCTTGTGGGAGCGGGTTTACCCGCGAATGACCTGCATGGCAGGCGCTGTCTCAGGATGAAACACCCTGTCGCGAAATGGCACGCTGCAATTGGCCATACCTGCTGCTGCCCAAAGCCCGAAAACCGGCTAAAAGGTTGAAAGAAAACGCTTTTACAGCACCTGGCACAGTTCCTGTATCGCAACCGTCACATGCACACCTGCTGTACCAAAGCGTGCGAAAACGATAAGAACAACAACCGTGGAGGTCTGACCTTGAAGACGACTCGACTCCGGCGGCATGCGGGCAAACTGGCGCTGGTCGCCGCCGCGCTGCTGAGCACCCAGGCCATGGCGGCCGAGCAGGGCCCGAGCCTGTTGCAGAACAAGTGCATGGGGTGCCATATCCCCGAAGGCAACGACACCTACAGCCGTATCAGCCACCAGCGCAAGACGCCGGAAGGCTGGCTGATGAGCATCGCCCGCATGCAGGTGATGCACGGCCTGCAGATCAGCGACGACGATCGCCGCACCTTGGTCAAGTACCTGGCCGACAAGCAGGGCCTGGCGCCTAGCGAGACCGATGGCGTGCGTTATGCCATGGAACGCCGGCTGAACACCGTCGAGCAGTTCGACACCCAGCTCAGCGAAACCTGTGGCCGTTGCCACTCCGGTGCCCGCGTCGCCTTGCAGCGGCGCCCGGCCAAGGAATGGGAGCACCTGGTCAACTTCCATCTTGGCCAGTGGCCGTCCCTCGAATACCAGGCCCAGGCGCGTGACCGCGACTGGCTGCCGATCGCCCTGCAACAAGTGGTGCCGGACCTGGCCAAGCGTTACCCGCTGGAAAGCGCGGCGTGGGCCGAATGGCAGAAGGCCAGGCCCAAGGCCGATGCGCTGCCGGGTCAGTGGGCATTCAGCGGCCACATGCTGGCCAAGGGCGATGTGCGCGGGGTGATGAGCGTCACGCCTGACCAGGGCGACACCTTCAAGGTCGAGGTCAAGGGCGCTTATGCCGACGGCACACCGTTCAATGGCAGCGGTTCGGCGATCCTTTACAACGGCTATGAATGGCGTGGCAACGTCAAGGTCGGCGACGCCAACCTGCGCCAGGTGTTCGCCGCGCTGGATGGCGAAATGAAGGGCCGCATGTTCGAGGCCGAGCACGACGAGCGTGGCCTGGACTTCACCGCGGTGAAGGAGGGCAAGGCGCGCCTGCTGGCGGTACAGCCGGCATTCATCAAGGCCGGTGGCGAAAGCGAGATCACCCTGGTCGGCAGCGGCCTGGCCGGCAAACCGGACCTGGGCGCTGGCGTGGAAGTGACCGAGGTGCTGGAGCAGACCCCGACCCTGGTACGGGTGAAGGCCCGCGCCGCGGCCGATGCCAAGCCTGGCCAGCGCGAAGTCGCCGTAGGGACGCTCAAGGGCGTCAACCTGGCGGTGTACGACAAGGTCGAGGAAGTGAAAGTGGTGCCGGCGTTCTCCATCGCCCGCATCGGCGAAAACGGCGCCTCGGTGCCCAAGGTGCAGGGCCGCTTCGAGGCCGAAGCCTGGGGCAAGGACGCCAATGGCCAGCCGCTGCGCATCGGCTACCTGCCGGCCAGCTGGAAGGTCGAGCCGTTCAACGAGCGTGCGGTCGAGGACGAAGACGTCAAGTTCGCCGGGAAAATGCAGGCCGATGGCGTGTTCGTGCCAGGCGGTGCTGGCCCCAACCCCGAGCGCAAGATGATGACCAACAACGCCGGCAACCTGAAGGTCGTCGCCACGCTGGCCGACGGTGGCCAGACTGGCGAAGGGCACATGATCGTCACCGTACAGCGCTGGAACAACCCGCCGCTGCCGTAACGGCAGGTGGCTTACGGTTTTCCAACGCATCGATTATCGGGAGGTCGCCATGGGCGCGCTACTGAACCTGGTCGAACGCAACCTGCATGAAGTGCAGGTCGACGCCGACCGCATGCTGTTCCATATCCCCAGCAGTTCGCTGTTCACCGCCGACGCGGTGACCGGCGGCATCATCGACACCCTGCGCCAGCAAGGCTGCTCGGCCGAGGAGCTGATGCAGCGCCTTGGCCAGCAGTTTGCCGGCAGCGATATCCAGGACACCCTGCGCGAGCTGATCGCGCTGGAGCTGGTCAGCGACGGCTCGCCGCTGACCCCGGAAATCGCCCTCAAGCAGGTTGAGCGCACGGCGCTGAACACCGTGGTGCTCAACGTCAACACCGGCTGTAACCTCAGCTGCACCTACTGCTACAAGGAAGACCTGGACAAACCGTCCGCGGGCAAGAAGATGAGTACCGCCACTGCCGAGGCTTCGGTGGAGATGCTGCTCAAGGAGTCGCCCGACGAGCAGCGTTACAGCGTGGTGTTCTTCGGTGGCGAGCCGCTGTCCAATCGCCCATTGATCGAGCACATGGTCGCCTACTGCGAGCGGCGCTTCGCCGAGGCGGGCAAGCAGGTGGAGTTCATCATGACCACCAATGCCACCTTGCTCACCGAAGAGATCATCGACTGGCTCAATGCCCACCGCTTCGGCCTGTCGATCAGCATCGACGGCCCCAAGACCGTGCACGACCGCAACCGCATCACCGTGGGCGGGCAGGGCACCTATGACGTGGTGCGGCGCAAGGTCGACATGCTGCTGTCGCGCTACCACAGCCGCCCGGTGGGCGCGCGGGTCACGCTGACCCGTGGCATCACCGACGTCGAGACCATCTGGAACCACCTGTTCAATGAACTGGGCTTCGCTGAAGTCGGCTTTGCCCCGGTCACCTCCGGTGACATGGCCAACTTCAACCTCACCGGCGAAGAACTGGTGCAGGTGTTCGCCAACATGAAGGCGCTGGGTCGCAAATACCTGGAGGCGGCGCTGGAGCACCGCAACATTGGCTTCTCCAACCTGCACCAGCTGATCACCGACATCCACGAAGGCCACAAGAAGGCCCTGCCGTGCGGCGCCGGGCTGAAAATGCTGGCAGTGGACCACGAGGGCGAGCTGAACCTGTGCCACCGCTTCACCGGCTCCAGCCTGCCGACCTTCGGCAATGTGCACCAGGGCGTGAAGCAGGCACAGCTCAACGACTTCCTGTCGCAGCGCCTGGACCGCAGCAACACCGGCTGCGAGAGCTGCCGCATCCGCAACCTGTGCTCCGGCGGCTGCTACCACGAAAGCTATGCCCGCTATGGCGACCCGCAGCACCCGACCTACCACTATTGCGAACTGATGCGCGACTGGGTCGACTTCGGCATCGAAGTCTACAGCCGCATCATGGCCGCCAACCCGGCCTTCATCGATCGCTACATCACCCCGCGGAAGGCGCACTGACATGAAGCACTTGAAGCCCCTGAACAACAAGGCGCGCATCCTCGAGCAGGCCGCCGCCGAAGACCGCGTCGAAGAAGTCATGGCCATGAGCGCAGTGGCGGGCTGCACCGCCACTACCGACCCGGGCTGGGAAGTGGACGCCTTTGGTGGCGTGAGCTCGCTGTGCCAGCCGATGGAGGCCGACCTGTATGGCTGCTCCGACCCTTGCTGGTGGCCGGCCCAGGTGCCGGACATGATGAGCACCTACCAGGACTGGAACGCCCAGGCGAGCAACTCTGCTGAAGACTGGCGCAACCTCGGCACCGTGTTCCCGAAAGACAAGTGACCGGCCCAACAAGAATGACAAGGGGAAACCGCATGAAAGCTGGACGCTGCGCGTCACTCGCGCTCACCATCGCCGCCACGGCCTGTGCCGGGCTGGTACACGCCGCCGCCACCGGGCCGGCGCTGAAGGCTGGCCACGAATACATGATCGTGACCAACTACCCGAACAACCTGCACGTGGTCGATGTGGCCAGTGACACGGTGTACAAGAGCTGCGTGATGCCCGACAAGTTCGGCCCAGGCACCGCGATGATGGCGCCCGACAACCGCACCGCCTACGTGCTCAACAACCACTACGGTGATATCTACGGCATCGACCTGGACACCTGCAAGAACACCTTCCACGCCAACCTGTCGAGTGTGCCGGGTGAGGTGGGCCGGTCGATGTACTCGTTCGCCATCAGCCCGGACGGCAAGGAAGTGTACGCCACGGTCAACCCGACCCAGCGCCTGAACGACCACTACGTGGTCAAGCCACCGCGGCTGGAAGTGTTCAGCACCGCCGATGGCCTTGAGGCCAAGCCGGTGCGCACCTTCCCGATGCCGCGCCAGGTGTACCTGATGCGTGCGGCGGACGATGGCAGCCTGTACGTCGCCGGGCCGGACATCTACAAGATGGATGTGAACACCGGCAAGTACACGGTGGCCTTGCCGCTGCGCAACTGGAACCGCAAAGGCTACAGCGCCCCGGACGTGCTGTACTTCTGGCCGCACCAGAGCGCGCGCCATGAATTCTCGATGCTGTACACCATTGCCAGGTTCAAGGATGACAAGCAGGACCCGGCCACCGCCGATCTGCTGTATGGCTACCTGAGCGTCGACCTTAAGACCGGCAAGACCCACACCCAGGAATTTGCCGACCTGACCGAGCTGTACTTCACCGGGCTGCGTTCGCCGAAAGACCCCAACCAGATCTACGGCGTGCTCAACCGCCTGGCCAAGTACGACCTGAAACAGCGCAAGCTGATCAAGGCGGCGAATCTGGACCACACTTACTACTGCGTGGCCTTCGACAAGAAGGGCGACAAGTTGTACCTGGGCGGCACCTTCAACGACCTGGCGGTGTTCAACCCGGATACGCTGGAGAAGGTGAAGAACATCAAGTTGCCGGGTGGCGACATGTCCACCACTACGCCGCAGGTGTTCATCCGTTAAACCGGTGTTGCTTTCTTCGCGGGTAAACCCGCTCCCACAAGGACCTCCACAGGGGCTGAATGTGGTGCGGTCCCTGTGGGAGCGGGTTTACCCGCGAAGAGGCCCGCTCAATCAACACAAGAACAACAAGAGACCGCCATGCCCCAGCCAAGCTACTCCCAGGGCAACCAGGACAAACCCCTGCTTACCCAGTGCATCGGCGACGCTTTCGACACCACCGTCGCTCGCTTCCCTGCCCGTGACGCCCTGGTGGTCCGCCACCAGGCCCTGCGCTACACCTGGCAGCAACTGGCCGAAGCCGTCGACCAGCACGCCTGTGCGCTGATGGCCCTGGGCGTACAGCCCGGTGATCGCCTCGGCATCTGGGCGCCCAACTGCGCAGAGTGGTGCATCACCCAGTTCGCCAGCGCCAAGGTGGGCGCGATCCTGGTCAATATCAACCCGGCCTACCGCTCCAGCGAACTGGACTACGCCCTCGGTCAGTCCGGCTGCCGCTGGGTGATCTGCGCCGACGCGTTCAAGACCTCCGACTACCACGCCATGCTGCTGGGCCTGGTCCCGGGCCTGGCCGGTGGCCAGCCGGGCGCCCTGATCTGCGAACGCTTCCCCGAACTGCGCGGTGTGGTCAGCCTGGCCGCCGCGCCACCGCCGGGCTTTCTCGCCTGGCACGACCTGCAGGCCCGTGCCGTGGCCATCAGCCGCGAGGCCCTGGCCGAGCGCCAGGCGCAGCTGCACTGCGACGACCCGATCAATATCCAGTACACCTCGGGCACCACCGGTTTCCCGAAAGGCGCGACCCTCAGCCACAGCAACATCCTCAACAACGGCTACATGGTCGGTGAAAGCCTGGGCCTGACCGAGCATGACCGGCTGGTGGTGCCGGTGCCGCTGTACCACTGCTTTGGCATGGTCATGGCCAACCTCGGCTGCATGACCCACGGCAGCACCCTGATCTACCCCAACGACGCCTTCGACCCGCTGGCCACCCTGCGCGCCGTGGCGGAAGAAAAGGCCACTGCGTTGTATGGCGTGCCAACCATGTTCATCGCCGAGCTGGACCACCCCCAGCGTGGCGAGTTCGACCTCTCGAGCCTGCGCACCGGGATCATGGCCGGCGCCACCTGCCCGATCGAAGTGATGCGCCGGGTGATCGGCGAGATGCACATGGCCGAGGTGCAGATTGCCTACGGCATGACCGAAACCAGCCCGGTGTCGCTGCAGACCGGTGCCAGCGACGACCTGGAGCGCCGCGTGACCAGCGTCGGGCGCACCCAGCCGCGGCTGGAGAACAAGGTGATCGATGCCGACGGCAACACCCTGCCACGTGGCGAGATCGGCGAGCTGTGCACGCGGGGTTACAGCGTGATGCTGGGCTACTGGAACAACCCCAAGGCCACGGCCGAGAGCATCGATGAGGACGGCTGGATGCACACTGGCGACCTGGCGGTGATGGACGAGCAGGGCTATGTGCGTATTGTCGGGCGCAGCAAGGACATGATCATTCGTGGCGGCGAGAACATCTACCCGCGCGAGCTGGAGGAGTTCTTCTTCACCCACCCGGCGGTGGCCGATGTGCAGGTGATTGGCGTGCCGTGCAGCAAGTACGGCGAAGCGATCGTGGCCTGGGTGCGGTTGCATCCGGGGCATACGGCCAGTGCGGAGGAACTGCGCGATTGGGCGAAGGCGCGGATCGCGCACTTCAAGGTGCCGCGGTACTTCCGCTTTGTCGATGAGTTCCCGATGACGGTGACCGGCAAGGTGCAGAAGTTCCGCATGCGCGAGATCAGTGTCGAGGAGCTGTCTGCCGGGTGATGTGTCGCCTGTGCTGGCCTCTTCGCGGGTAAACCCGCTCCCACAGGTTCTTCACTGCCCTTGAGACCTGTGTAGTACCTGTGGGAGCGGGTTTACCCGCGAAGAGGCCGGCACAGGCAGTAGATGATTTCAGCCTTGCAGCAACTCCGGGCTGTTGAAGTTGCTCAACCTGCGATCATCGTCGGCACATTCCAGCCCCTGCACCGCCACGCGCAGCAGGGCCTTCTGCAAACTCCGCTCACCCGCCGCCCAGGCTTGTTCCAGCACCGGCAACACCCGGCGTGGCAGCACGCTGAACATCGGCTGCCAGTACCCACCCTGGCGCACCATGGCCGCACTGTCACTGGTCACCGCCAGCCGCAGCAGGTCCTCGATCAACCCCCGGTCGACCAGCGGCGCATCACAGGCCAGCAGCAACACCCATTCATGCCGCGCCACCTTGAGCCCGGCAATCACCCCCGCCAACGGCCCGGGGTAGTCCGCCTCGGCATCGCCCACCAACTGGTCGGCATAGGCCCGGTAGGCATCCTGGTTGCGGTTGCAGGAAATCACCAAATCATCGCTGAGCGGCCGTGCCACGCGCTGCACATGCGCCACCAGCGGTTCGCCCTGCCAGTCGACCAGGCCCTTGTCACGGCCGCCCATGCGCTGGCCGCGGCCACCGGCCAGAATGAGGATGGAGCACGAGGGAAGGGCGTCAGGCATGAAAAAGGGTTCCGGGCAGTCATTGCCGGGAACCCTCCCATTTCACGCGGGGCTTGTCCAGTCAGCTGTCGCTGGTCACGGCCTGCGTGTCGGCATTACCCGCCTGGCGCCGCCCTGCAAGGCGCATCACCACCACGAAGAACACCGGCACGAACACCACCGCCAGGGTGGCGCTGAGCATGCCGCCGATCACCCCGGTGCCGATTGCCTGCTGGCTGGCCGAACTGGCGCCGCTGGCAATGGCCAGCGGTACCACGCCCAGGATGAACGCCAGCGAGGTCATCACGATCGGCCGCAAGCGCAGGCGCGCAGCCTGCACGGCAGCGTCCGCGGCATCGACGCCCTGGTCGACCAGGCTCTTGGCGAACTCGATGATCAGAATGGCATTCTTCGCCGACAGGCCGATCAGGGTGATCAGGCCGACCTTGAAGAACACGTCGTTGGGCATGCCGCGCAGGGTCACCGCCAGCACCGCACCGAGCACGCCCAGCGGTACTACCAGCAGTACTGCGGTGGGGATCGACCAGCTTTCGTACAGCGCTGCCAGGCACAGGAACACCACCAGCAATGACAGCGCCATCAGCATCGGAGCCTGGCTGCCGGACAGCCGCTCCTGCAGCGACAGGCCAGTCCATTCCAGGCCGGCGCCGGCCGGCAGCTGGGCCACCAGGCGTTCGATTTCGGCCATGGCTTCGCCCGAACTGTAGCCGGCCGCCGGCTCGCCCGAGATCGACACCGCCGGGTAGCCGTTGTAGCGGGTCAGCTGCACCGGGCCGCTGACCCACCTGGCCTGGACGAAGGCGCCCAGCGGCACCATCTTGCCGCTGTCGTTGCGCACGTGGATCTTCAGCAGGTCTTCGACCTGGCTGCGCTGGTCGCCTTCGGCCTGCACCACCACCCGCTGCATGCGGCCCTGGTTGGGGAAGTCGTTGACGTAGCTGGAGCCCACGGCCACGTCCAGCACAGAGCCGATATCGGCAAACGATACGCCCAGGGCATTGGCCTGGCGGCGGTCGATTTCCAGCTGCACCTGCGGGCTTTCCGCCAGCGAAGCTTCGCGCACGTTGGTCAGCACCTTGCTCTTGCCGGCGTTGGCCAGCAGTTCGTCGCGCGCGGCCATCAGCTCGGCGTGGCCCATGCCGCCGCGGTCCTGCAGGCGGAACTCGAAGCCGGTCGACTCGCCAAGGCCGTCGATCGGCGGTGGCAGCACGGCGTAGGCCACGGCGTCCTTGAGCTGGGTGAAAGCCATGGTCGCGCGGTCGGCGATCGACTGGGCGCTGTCGTCGGCGCCGCGTTCGGACCAGTCCTTGAGCGTGGTAAAGGCCAGCGCCGCGTTCTGCCCGCTGCCCGAGAAGCTGAAACCCAGGATCAAGGTGGTGTTACCCACGCCCGGCTCTTCGGCGTTGTGCGCCTCGATCTGTGCCGCCACCTGTTCGGTGCGCATGCGGCTGGCCCCGGGCGGCAGCTGGATGTCGGTGATGGTGTAGCCCTGGTCTTCGGTGGGCAGGAACGCGGTGGGCAGTTGGCTGAAGCCGTAGCCCAGCACCGCCAGCAGCACCGCATATACCAGCAGGTAGCGGCCGCTGCGCTTGAGCGCCTGCACGACCCAGCGCTGGTAGCTGTTGCTCATGCCTTCGAAGCGGCGGTTGAACCAGCCGAAGAAGCCCTTGCGTTCGTGGTGCTCGCCCTTGGCTACCGGCTTGAGCAGGGTGGCGCATAGCGCCGGGGTCAGGCTGAGGGCCAGGAACGCCGAGAACAGGATCGACACTGCCATCGACAGCGAGAACTGCTGGTAGATCACCCCTACCGAGCCTTGCATGAAGGCCATGGGCAAGAATACCGCCACCAGCACCAGGGTAATACCGACGATCGCGCCGCTGATCTGGCCCATGGCCTTGCGCGTGGCCTCCTTGGGCGGCAGGCCTTCCTCGGCCATGATCCGCTCGACGTTTTCCACCACCACGATGGCATCGTCGACCAGGATGCCGATGGCCAGCACCATGCCGAACAGGGTCAGCACGTTGACCGAGAAGCCCATGGCCAGCATCACGGCGAAGGTGCCCATCAGGGCCACCGGTACCACCAGGGTCGGGATCAGGGTGTAGCGCAGGTTCTGCAGGAACAGGAACATCACCGCGAACACCAGCAGCATGGCTTCGAACAGGGTGTTGATGACCTGCTCGATCGACACCTTGACGAATGGCGAGGTGTCGTAGGGGATGTCGTACTTGACGCCTTCGGGGAAGTAGCGCGCCAGCTCCTGCATCTTCGCCCGCACCAGGGTGGCGGTTTCCATGGCGTTGGCGCCCGGCGACAGCTGCACGCTGAAGGCGGTGGCCGGCTTGCCGTTCAGGCGCGTGCCGTATTGGTATTCCTGGGCACCGATCTCGACCCGTGCCACATCGCCGATGGTCACCGTGGAACCGTCCGGGTTGGCGCGCAGGACTATCCCGGCGAACTCCTCGGGGGTGCTCAGTTGGCCCTTGACCACCACGTTGGCGGTGATTTCCTGGGTGCCACGGCTGGGCAGGTCACCAATGCTGCCGGGCGCCACCTGGGCGTTCTGCGCGGCGATGGCCTCAGCCACATCGTTGGGCGTTAGGTTGAAGCCGATCAGCTTGCGCGGGTCGATCCAGATGCGCATGGCGCGCTCCGAACCGTACAGCTGGGCCTTGCCGACGCCCTTGAGGCGGCGGATTTCGTCCATCACGTTGCGGGCGAGGATGTCCGACAGGGCGGTTTCGTCGAGCTTGCCGTCTTCGGAGGTGAGGGTGGCCAGCAGCAGGAAGCCGGTGGAGACCTTTTCCACCTGCAGGCCTTGCTGGGTCACCGGGCGCGGCAGGCGCGACTCGACCACCTTCAGGCGGTTCTGCACATCGACCTGGGCCAGGTCCGGGTTGGTACCCGGGGCGAAGGTGGCGGTGATGGTGGCGCTGCCCAGGCTGCTCTGCGATTCGAAGTACAGCAGGTTGTCGGCGCCGTTGAGCTCCTGCTCGATCAGGCTGACCACGCTCTCGTCCATGGTCGCCGCCGAAGCGCCCGGGTACACGGCGTAGATTTCCACCTGCGGCGGGGCCACGTTGGGGTACTGGGCCACCGGCAGCTGCGGGATCGCCAGGGCACCGGCCAGCAGGATGAACAGGGCGACCACCCAGGCGAATACCGGGCGGTCGATGAAGAATTGCGGCATGAATCAGGCCCTCACTGGCCAGTGTGCTGTGCGATGGGCGATGCCCCTGGTGCGTTGTCGACCTGCACCTGGTCACCGGCCTTGACGTGTTGCAGGCCCTCGACCACCACCCGTTCGCCGGGGGCCAGGCCTTCGCTGACGATCCAGCGGTCGCCCTGGGCGCTGCCCAGGACCACCTGGCGGTCGCTGACCCGGGCCTGCGCATCGACCACCAGCACCTTGGGTACGCCGGCGCTGTCGCGCAGGATGGCACGCTGCGGCACGCTCAGGCCCTTGGGTTGCACGGCCTGTTCCAGGCGTACGCGCACGTAGCTGCCGGGCAGCAGGTCGAGGTCCGGGTTGGGGAACTCGCTGCGCAGGGTGATCTGGTTGGTGCTGGGGTCGACGCTGATGTCGGAGAACAGCAGTTTGCCTGGCAGCGGGTAGGTGCTGCCATCGTCCTGGATCAGCGTGGCCCGGGCCTGGCCGTCGCCGACCTGCTGCAGCTCGCCGGCACGCAGGGCGCGGCGCAGGGCGTTGAGCTCGCGGGTCGACTGGGTGACATCGGCGTGGATCGGGTCCAGCTGCTGGATGGTCGCCAGTGGCGTGGTCTCGTTCTGCCCGACCAGCGCACCTTCGGTGACTTGGGCGCGGCCGATACGGCCGGAAATCGGCGCGGTCACGGTGGCGTAGCCGAGGTTGAGCCGGGCGCGCTCCAGCGCGGCCCTGGCCTCGGCCACTGCGGCATCGGCCTGCAGGTAGCTGGCCTTGGCGTTGTCGTATTCCTGGCGGCTGACGGCCTTGTCGTCGACCAGCTCGCGGTAGCGCTGTTCCTGCAGGCGCGCCTGGTACAAGGTGGCCTCGGCCTTGGCCAAGGTGGCGCGGGCGCTGTCATGGTCGGCCTTGAACGGTGCCGGGTCGATCAGGAACAGCACATCGCCCTGCCTGACGTCGCTGCCTTCACGATACACCCGCTTGAGCACCACGCCCGCGACCCGCGCGCGCACTTCGGCGGTGCGCGGCGCCAGGATGCGGCCGCTGAGCTCACTGCTGATGGCCAGTGGCTGCAATTGCAGGGTTTCCACCCGCACTTGCGGGGTGGGGGCCTGTTCTTCCTGTTCGGCGCTGTCGTCGCAGCCGGCCAGGGATAGGCCCAGGAACGCCAGAAGCGCCAATGGGCGCAGGCGTGGGGGGAGGGTAGTAGGCATACGGATCTTCCGATGATGACCCCGGTATGCTACGGCAGGCGTTCCTTGGGTGGCTGTTAATACCTGTAGGACGAGTGTGAAAAAGTGTTAAGAACAATCCTTTCGATCTGTAGGGTTCTATATTCTGCGTATACCTGTACCGACCTCTTCGCGGGTAAACCCGCTCCCACAGGGACCGCACAGCATCTGGAACCTGTGCAGTCCCTGTGGGAGCGGGTTTACCCGCGAAGAGGCCGGCAAGGCCTACCACAACCCAGACTTCCAAGCGCCTATGCCGAATATTTTCCTGGTCGAAGACGACAGCGCCCTGTCCGAGCTGATCGCCAGCTACCTGCAACGCAACGACTTCCATGTCCAGGTGATCGCCCGTGGCGATCATGTGCTGGACGAGTACCGCCGGCAAAAGCCCGACCTTGTCATCCTTGACCTGATGCTGCCGGGCATCGATGGCCTGCAGCTGTGCCGCCTGCTGCGCCAGGAGTCGCAGAGCCTGCCAATCCTGATGCTGACTGCCCGCGACGACAGCCACGACCAGGTCCTGGGCCTGGAAATGGGCGCCGACGACTACGTGACCAAACCCTGCGAGCCGCGTGTGCTGCTGGCCCGCGTGCGCACCTTGCTGCGCCGCAGCAGCGTCAACGAGCCGCGCCTGGACAACGACCTGATCCTGATCGGTGGCCTGCGCATCGACCTGGCCGAGCGCACCGTGAGCTGGCGCGGCGATGAGGTGGAGCTGTCCAGCGGCGAGTACAACCTGCTGGTGGTACTGGCGCGCAATGCCGGCGAGGTGCTGAACCGCGACCGCATCCTGCAGCAACTGCGCGGTATCGAATTCAACGGTACCGACCGCTCGGTGGATGTGGCCATCTCCAAGCTGCGGCGCAAGTTCGACGATAACGCCGGCGAAGCGCGCAAGATCAAGACCGTGTGGGGCAAGGGCTACCTGTTCAGCCGCGTCGAGTGGGAGTGCTGACCGGCCATGCTGAAGATTCTGGTGCGGCTGTACCTGGTGATCATCGTTGCCTATGCCGGTGCGCTGTTGTTCATCCCCGACACCATCGTCGGCCTGTTCCAGGACCGCTTCATGGCCTACAACCTGGACCAGGCCAAGGGCGTGCAGTCGCTGATCGTGCGCCAGTTCCGCCAGGCCCCGCGCGAGCAGTGGCCGGCGGTGGAGCAAGAGCTGGCCAGTGATTTCGCGCCGCTGGAACTGCAGCTGCTGCGCATGGACCAGGCCGACCTGAGCGAGGACGAGCAGGCGCGCCTGGAGCATGGCCTGTACGCCGTGCGCATCGCCGAATGGGGCTACTACGAGACCGTGCTGGCGCCGCTGGACGGGGAATGGCTGGTGCGCCTGCATTCACCACCAGACCCGCTGGATATCAACGTGCTGTCGTGGGGCGTGACCGTACTGATCGGTGCAGCCATGCTCGGTTGCCTGCTGCTGTGGGTTTGGCCGCACTGGCGCGACCTGGAGCGCCTGAAGGAAACCGCCCGGCGCCTTGGCCAGGGGCAGATGTCTGAGCGTACGCACATCTCGCCGCACTCCAACATCGGTGAGCTGGCCGGGGTGTTCGACACCATGGCCAGTGACCTGGAGCGCCATGTCAACCAGCAGCGCGAGCTGCTCAATGCGGTGTCGCACGAGTTGCGCACGCCGCTGACCCGTCTGGATTTCGGCCTGGTGCTGCTGTTCGACGAGGTACCGCCGGCCAGCCGCAAGCGCTTGCTGGAGCTGGTGGGGCATGTGCGTGAGCTGGATGAGCTGGTGCTGGAGCTGTTGTCCTACAGCCGGTTGTACAACGCCGACCAGGCACGCGAGCGGGTCGAGGTGTCGTTGCTGGAGCTGGTCGATAGCGTGCTCGGCGGCTTTGCCGAGGAACTCGATGGCCGGGGTATCCAGTGGGAGGTGCGCGCCGAGGGAGACTTGCCGCGTTTTGTACTGGACCCACGGCTGACGGCACGGGCGGTGCAGAACCTGGTGCGCAATGCCATGCGTTACTGCGACGAGAGCCTGTTGCTGCGCTTGCGCCTGGAGGACGATGGCGCCTGCCTGTTGACAGTGGAGGATGACGGGATCGGTATTCCGGTGGAGGAGCGCGAGCGGATTTTCCAGCCGTTCTACCGCCTGGACCGTAGCCGTGACCGCAATACCGGCGGGTTTGGCCTGGGCCTGGCGATCAGTCGGCGGGCGATCGAGGGGCAAGGTGGGACCTTGACCGTGGCGCAGTCAGCGCTGGGTGGGGCGCAGTTCCGCATTCGTTTGCCTGCCGGTTGATGGATTGCCTGTGCCGGCCTCTTCGCGGGTAAACCCGCTCCCACAAGGACCGCACAGATTTCAAACACTGTAGAGAACCTGTGGGAGCGGGTTTACCCGCGAAAGGGCCGGGCCTGCTAACCCTGGTCCTCCACAGGGACCGCACAGATTTCAAACACTGTGGAGCACTTGTGGGAGCGGGCGAGCCCGCGAAGAGGCCGGGCCTGCTAACCCTGGTCTGCCAGCCGGGCTGACCACAGCACAAACCGGTCCTTGCCACTGTGCTTGGCCGCGTACAACGCCTGGTCGGCACGCACCAGCGCCGTGGTCAGGCTGTCGCCCTGGCCCACCCGGGCCAGGCCGATGCTGACAGTCACCGGGTGCTCGCCAACGTCTTCGCGCACCCGTTGGCACAGCGCCGCCACCCGTTGCTCGGCGCCTTGCTGGTCCAGCCCCTGGAAAAAGATCGCGAATTCCTCACCGCCCAGGCGGGCAAACGTGTAATCGGCCATGCTCGCCTTGATATGCAGGGCCACGCGCTTGAGCACTTCATCGCCCACGTCATGGCCGAAACGGTCATTCACCCGTTTGAAGTTGTCGATGTCGACCATCGCCAGGTACTGCTCGGCGTTGGCCAGGCGCAGTTGGCGGTCGGCCTGGGCCATGAACGAACGGCGGTTGGGAATTTCGGTCAGGGCATCGACATAGGCCTGGTCCAGCAGCACCTTGGAAAGATAGAAGTTATGCAGCTTGGCCTTGCGCATCTGCAGGTAGCTGTAGATGACCAGGCCGCTGAGGAATACTGCATAGCTGATCAGCATGGCGCCTTCGAGTTCGTCCGGCCCGATACGGGTGTGGTAGAACGGATTGAGCACCACCCAGGTGATGGCCATGGCGCAGAAGAACGACCAGCGCCGCACCGGTAGCACCGACACGGCATACAGCACGGTGGAGACCCCGAGCACCAGCCACACCGGGCGCAGGGCTACCGGAATGCCTTCGATCACCAGTCGCATACCCAAGGTGATGGCGGTGATGAACAGCAGGTTGAGCACATCGAAGTGATGGCTGCGCCGGGTGAACCGCAGCACCACGGTGAGGCTGCCGAGCAGGGCGATGAACAGGCCGGACAGCCAGGTGATACCCTGGCCGCCGAGGAAGCTGACGATCAGGTCGAAGACCAGCCAGATCAGGATGCTGAGGCAGAACACCAGCAGGCAGAACGGGCGCATGGCCTCGAATTCGTGCTGGCGAAACTCGGCGCGCAGGGCGGCGGGGGCGACCTGCTTGCGCACGTGGGTTTCGATGGTCTTGAACATCGGGGGGCTCCTGGGAGTACAGCATGACCAGGCCCGGCCCATTCGCGGGTGAACCCGCTCCCACAGAGACCGCACAGATTTTCAACCCTGTGGGGGACCTGTGGGAGCGGGTTTACCCGCGAAGAGGCCGGTACTGGAGACTCAATTCTTGGGCAGAACACCCAGGGCCCAAGGCCGGTAACGCAGGTCGAACACCGCCTCGGCATGGCACCCGCCGCCCAGCTTCGGCTGGGCAGGCTCGGCCCGAAACGCCTGCCCTGGCGCGCTCACCTGGCGGAACGCCTCGCGCACCACGCCCACCCAGCACGGCAAGGCCTGCTCGTAGCCCTGGCGCACCAGCGCGGGCAAGCGCCCGGTCCCGGTGCCATCCTGCCACCACACAGTCAAGCCCAACCCGGCCAGTTGATCCAGCCATGCGGCATTGGCCCGCGGTGAAAGTTTTCCGGCGCTGAAAGCGCTGATATGCAAAGGCTTGTCCAGTTGCCGGTTGAAGGCCTGCAGCTGGCTGTTCAGGGCATCACGGCGCTCGGTCTCGCGAAAATGATGATCGTCCAGTTCCAGGGGCAGGTACCAGCCGTCCACCGGCAACTGCCACGCCTGGCGCAGTTGCCGGTACTGGCTGAGCGAGCGCCCCAACTGCGCCTTCCAGTAACTGTTCAGGCCTTCACCATCCAGTTCGTCGAGACGTTGGTAATAGGCCGGGTCCATGTACAGCCCCAGCACCAGTTGCAGGCCCTGGGCGCGCGCGCTGCGCAGGCTGTCGGCCAGCCAGCCCTGGGCACCGCCGAAATCGCTGTCGCCATAGGCGCTCCACTGCACGATCAGGGTCTTGCCGCCCTGGGCCACGGTGGCGCGCCACAGTTGCTGCCACTGGGCGGGGGTGACATTGGCGTCGCGGTTCAGGGGTTGGTAGAACAGGCGCTGGTCGGCGCTGGCTGGCAGCCACAGGGCAAGCAGGCAGAGGGCCAGGAACGTACGCATCAGAAGGTCATCTCCGCACCGACCAGCACGCCGTTGGCGCGCTCGTATAGATTGCCGCCCAGCGACTGCTGGTATTCGGCACGCACTTTCAGCGAACCGCGGTAGGCGTTGTAGCGGTCGTCATCGAACCACCATTGCCAGCGCACACCAACCCCGGCCCGGGCGTCCTGGCGCCAGTCGTTGCTCGGGTCCTGGCTGGAAAACTCGACAAAGCCATAGGGCATGATGGTTTGCGGCGAGCTGCCCGGCAGTTTCCAGGCGTGGCCCTGCTGGTAGCGCGACAGCCAGGCGTGGTCGCCGGCACGGGTCCACCAGGCGGCGTCGAGGTAGAGGAAGCGCTCGTTCCAGTCGTCTTCATCGACCCGCCAGTCGTTGCGCCAGTCGCCCTGGTCGAGGAACGAGGCGGTGGCACGCAACAGCAGGTCGTTGCTCGATTCGGCGTGGTGACGCAGGTCGCCCCAGTTGCCGCCGACCTTGGCCGGGCTCAGCAGCTGGCCCAGGCTCAGCCCGCGGTAGTGTTCCTCGTCGATCTGGCGCTGGTGGTACAGCTCGGCATACAGGTTGAGGTTGGCCTGGCCGAATGGCTTGTAGCGCAAGCCGACACCGGTGCCCATGCTTTGCGCGTAGTCGGTGCGGCTTTGGCCACCGAACAGCACCCGGCCATACACCGACAGGGTGCTGCCGTTGCGGCTGGGTTCTTCGCCCAGGGCATGGTCCCACATGGCCAGTTGCACGTTCTGCGATTGCGCGCGGCGTGAAGTGCCGGTGCGCTGGCCATTGTCGAGGAACTTGTCGTTGGTCGAGGTGCCGGCCGGCGACCAGGTGCTGGCCAGGGTGATGGTGTCGCGCCGTGACAGTGTTTCGTGGGCGCGGCGCTGGCGGTACTTGCGGGCTTCCAGGCTGCCGTATTCGTCGTCGCCGTCGACCAGGTCCTGCTCCACATCGAGAATGCGGCGCAGTTCGCGGCGCGCCGAAGCGCTGTCTTCAGCTTCGTCGTAGCGCAGGGCCAGGGTTTCGCCGAGGCGGTAGTCCTCGGGGAAGTCGCGGGTGGCGCGCTCCAGGTAGGGAATTGACTGGCGGCGCTGGGCCTTGTCCGTCGAGCCGGCCAGGCGCATGCCGTAGTCGGCGCGGTAGCGTGGCTGGTCGGGGGCCAGGCGCACGGCTTCGGCCAGCCAGGCGCTGCTCTGGGCGCTGTCGCCAGCCAGTTGCGCGGTGCTGGAGGCGGCATAGTAATGGTCTGCCCGCGGGTTGTGCGCCAGGGCCTGGCGCTGGAAGCCCAGCGCCGCTTGGTAATCGCCTTGGCGCTGGGCGATGGCAGCACCGAGGGCCCAGTCGTCGGCGCTGTCGTGCGCGGCGGCGTCCCAGTAGCGCCGGGCTGCTTGTGCGTCGCCAGCGTTCAGCGCGCCACGGGCGGCGGTGAGGCGGGCGTTGTCGGTCCAGGCGCTGTCCGGCTGGGTGCGCCAGATGGGCAGGGCCGCTTCGGAGTCGCCTGCGGCTTCCAGGGCATAGGCCAGGGGCAAGCGACTGCCGCTGTCGCCCAGGCGCTCGGCAGCCTGGTAGTAGACCACCGCTGCGCCTGGCTGGTCGGGCATGGCGCAACGGCCCAGGGCGCGGTACTGGCCAGGCTCGCTCGGGGTGGCCGGTACGGCCTGGCGCACGGCATCGCATTGGCCAGCCTCGGCCAGGCGGCCGAGCAGCTGGGCACGAGTACCGGCATCGACGCGGGGCATCAGGCCGAGCATGCGGCGGCTGTCCAGCGGCCCGTCGTTACGCGCATAGAGGTTGCCAAGGCGCTGCAGCAGCGACGGTGCAAGGCGGCCCTGGTGGCGGTCGTAGGCCTGCTCCAGCAGTTGCCGGGCGTGTTCGCCATGGCCCTGTTGGGCCAGCAGGAAGGTGGCTTGCTCCAGTGCGGCCATATCGCCGCTCTGCCGATAGCGTTGCTCCCATTCGGCAGCGGTGCGTGGTTGCGGCGGCTGGGGCGGGTCGCCGTACAGACGTTGCTTGAGCACGGCGTAGGCCCTGGGGTCGCTGCTGGCGGTGCAGCCTTTGAACTGCTCACGCGCCAGCTCTGGGTCGCGACGCGACAGCCAGTCGACGGTTTCCAGGCAGGGCCGTTGCAGTTCGTTGCTCAGGCGCTGTACCAGCGGCGCGTCGTCGCCTTCGCGGGCCAGTTCCCACAGTTGCTGGCGCTGGTCGGGCTGGTTCAACTGCTCATCCGGCAGTGCTTGCAGCCAACGCTTTGCCTGTTGATTGTGGCCGACGGCGATGGCGCGGTTGGCCATGGCCAAGCGAGCCTGGTTGGCCGCTTCGGGGGACGGGGCGCTGGGCAGCAGCGCGTTCAGCCCTTGTTCATCCACCTGCTGGATGTAGGCATTGGCCAGGCGCTGCCAGTCTTGCGCAGGCAGTTGGCCTTGGTCGGCCAGGGGCTGCAGCTGTTCGATGGTTTCCTTCCAGTTGCGCAGCTGTTCGGCGAAGTTGGCCCGGGCCAGGCGCAGCACTTGGCCATCGCCCTTTGGCGGCAGCTGGTTGAGCCAGTCCAGCGCCTTGGCGGCGCCGCCGAACTTGGCCAGGCTCAGGCTGTAGGCCTGCCACAGGCGCACCCGGTGAGTGCCGTCGCTGCTGGCCAGCCATTGTTCCACCTGGCTGGCCGGCGGCGGGTCCTGTTCGATCCAGGCCAGGCGCAGTTCAAGCAGGGCGTTGGCGTATTCGGGGCTGTCGCCCAACTGTTCGGCAACGGCTTCGGCTTCTTTATAGCGGCGCTGGTGAGCCAGTGCCTCCACCAGCAGCGCACGGGCTTCGTCGTTGTTCGGCACCCGGCCCAGCACGTGGCGGGTCAGGCGTTCGACCTCGGCCCAGTTGTCCTTCTTCGCTTCGCGGTAGCTGCGTTCCAGGAACGGGTAGCTGGTGAACCGCTGAAAGTCGGTCATCGGTGCCGAAGCGGCGCAGGGCAGGGCGGCGGAGCACAACAACAGGCCAGTGAAAGTGAGGGAAAAGCGCGGCTTCATGCCACCTCCCGGATCAGGTCAAAGGCGGCCTGCTGTTCGCTGGCCTGTTCGATCAGGGCCTGCTGCAGCACCTGCTCGGTAATGATGCCGCGGGCAATCAGGTGCTCGCCAAGGCTCTGGTGTTCCGGATCGAAATCGATCAGCGCCTGGTTGAACAGGGTGACCGGGACCATGCCGCGCACCTGCAGCAGGGCACCGAGCATTACCTGGTGGTGGCTGACCCGTTCCAGCAGCGCTTCGTCGTCCTGATGGCGTTCGAGGATGGCCAGCATCTCGCGGGTTTCCGGCTTTTGCCAGGGGCTTGGGTAGTGGTAGCGCAGGCCCAGGGTCACCCGGCCCTGGGGCGCCAGGCGGGCGCTGACCGGGCGCTTCAGTTGGCGACTGATCACCCCGAGCGACACCTGGCTGACCGGGCTTTCGCTGGCCAGGACCAGGGTGTCGCCGTCTTCGCCCACCGGCAGTACGCCGTAGTGCGTCGCCAGCTTGCGCGGCAGTTTGGCGATCAGCTGCGGGTCGAGCTTGAACGGGTTCAATGGTGCCCAGGGCAGGTCCAGTTGCTCGGCCAGGGTGGCGACCAGCTGTTCGCTGTTCAGCCAGCCGCGCAGCAGCAGCTCGCGGCCCAGGCGCCGGCGTACCGGGCTGGTGATCGCCTGTTGCAGCTGTTCGTCGCTGATCAGGCCCTTGGCCACCAAGCGCTGGCCCAGCGGTGTGCGTGCGGGGGCGGCGATGGCGGGGAATTCGTGCGTGGTCTTGTCCCAGGCTACGCGCCGCGAGTCACCCATTTCCATGACCTGGCGCAGCGCACGCAGGTTGGCGAAGAAGTTGACGAAGTTGCTCCACATCATCCGCGGTGCCGACAGCAGCCCTTCGCCGATGCCATAGAAGCGGGTGACGAACCAGGCGCGCTGGAACAGGCGGTTGAACAGCGTCAGCCCGTTCAGCCACAGCAAGGTGGTCAGCAACCAGCTGTCACTGAGGATAGACATGAAGCGCCACGACTCTGGCGCAATCACCGTGACCAGCCACATGGCCAGCAATACCAGCAGCAACAGGTTGACCAGGAAACTCAGCAGGTAGGCGAACAGGCCGCGGCGGTCACGCCAGAGGAAGTAGTTGAGTGCACCTTTGCGGCTCCAGCCGAGGTTGCTGGTGCCCTGGAACACGATGCCCACGATCCATCGCGATTTCTGCCGGATGGCATGCTGCCAGTCGCGCGGGAAATGCTCGCGCACGCAGATCACCTGGGAAAATTCGCGGCTCATGCCTGGGCGCCACTCCTGCTTCAGGGTCAGTGCCGGGTCGGTGATGGAGTAGCGCGCGAAAATGCACTTCATGCCCTTCTGTTTCAGGCGGAAACCGATGTCGTAGTCTTCGGTGAGGCTCTGTACGTCGAAGGCGATGCCGTCGCCGTCCTCGAGCAGCGCGCTGATGGCGCGGCGGCTGAAGCAGGTGCCGACCCCGGCGCTGGGCACCTGGCCGGTCAGGGCCTCGCGCACGATCACGTCCTTGCCGTGGTTTTCGGCGAACTCGTCGACATAGTGGCCTGCCGTGAAGCCTTTCCATTCCGGTGCGTAGGGGTACACCGGGATCTGGATCATGTCCTTGTTCGGCAGCAGGTAGTTGAACAGGCGCAGTTCCATGGGCGAGATCACGTCTTCGGCATCGTGCAGGATGAAACCTGCGAACTGGATGCCGGCGTCCTGCTGGAAGCGCAGCAGCGCGTCGATGATGTTGTTCAGGCAGTCGGCCTTGCTGGTGGGGCCGGGGCGCGCGCAGACCACCTTGTGCACGTTGGGGTAGTGCAGGCACACCGCGTCGACGTCGGCCTGGGTTTGTGGGTCGTTGGGGTAGGTGCCGACGAAGATCTGGTAGTTCTCGTAGTCGATGGTCGAAGCTGCCAGGCGGGCCATCTCACCGACCACGCCCACTTCGTTCCAGGCCGGGACCATGATCGCCAGGGGTTTCTCCGGTACCTCGAACAGGCGTTTCTCGTCGGCTTTTTCGTACTTGTCGTAGATGCGAAAGCGCCGGATCAGCTTGCGGCCCCAGTAGCACAGGTCGATGAACAGGTCATCCAGGCCCAGCAGGAACATCAGCGAGGCCAACGCGATCGCCAGGATCTTCAGGCCGAACAGCACATAGGTGAGAAAATCGATGAATGCCAGGCTCATGTGGCGGTCACCGGCAGGAAGGGGTGGGCCATCGTCTATATCCTCGTTCGATTCCCTGGACGAAGTTGTACGACTTGTCGCCGTTTGTACTGGATAGATACAAGCAGCCGAACGCGGGGTTGTCCAAATTTCAGGCTTTTTCTTGTGGGCCACTTCTTGTAGCTTTACAGGTCGTTTACCCAGGGAGCTGAACATGCAAGGCAAGGCACGCAAGATCGTCCAGGCCATTCTTTACGAAGCCATCGCTGTCGCCTGCGTGGCGCCCGCGCTGGAGCTGGCGTTCGGTGCCGGCATGGCGCAGTCGACCGTGCTGTCGGTGCTGATGTCGGGCATCGCGATGAGCTGGAACATGGCCTACAACTGGGTGTTCGAACGCTGGGAAGCGCGCCAGCACCGGCGTGAGCGCACGTTCCTGCGGCGCCTGCTGCATGCGCTGGGCTTCGAGGGCGGGCTGGTGCTGATCCTGCTGCCGCTGGTGGCGTACTGGCTGGACGTCAGCCTGTGGGCGGCGTTGCTGACCAACCTGGCGTTGTTCGTGTTCTTCTTCGTTTACGCGTTCGTCTTCCAGTGGGGCTTCGACAAGGTGTTCGATGTGCCGCTTTCGGCGCAGCAGGCGAAGTGTTGACTTTGTGCCGCACTAGCGGCTAAGTTGCTACCCATGAATACTTTCCAGCACGTCAACGCCATTATTATTACCGCCATTATCAGCTTGGCGGGCTAGCGCGTACGTGCACCGAACCCGCCCTGGAGGCGGGTTTCTTCTCTCTGACTCCTGGGCAACGTGAATACAGCCAAGGAGTCATCGATGACCAGCTTCGTCAGCCCTCGTTCTACCGTCACCCCCCAGCAACTGCTGTCGGAGCAGGTGCGTCGCATTCTTGCCGCCCCGGTATACGACCTGGCCATCGAAACGCCCTTGCAAGCTGCGCCTGCGTTGTCCGCCAGCCTGGGCAACCAGGTGCTGCTCAAGCGCGAAGACCTGCAGCCTACCTTCTCGTTCAAGATCCGCGGTGCGTACACCCGCCTGTCACGCCTGAGCAACCTGCAGCGCGAGCGCGGGGTGATCACCGCCTCCGCAGGCAACCATGCCCAGGGTGTGGCCCTGGCGGCATCGCACCTGGGCATGAAGGCCACCATCGTCATGCCTACCACCACGCCGTCGCTGAAGGTGGAAGGAGTACGTTCGCGCGGTGGCCATGTAGTGCTGCACGGCGAGAGTTTCCCCCATGCCCTGGCCCACGCGCTGAAACTGGCCGAAAGCGAAGGTGCGACCTTCGTGCCACCGTTCGACGACCCGGATGTGATCGCCGGGCAGGGCACCGTGGCCATGGAGATCCTTCGCCAGCGCCCGGGTGCGCTGGATGCCATCTTCGTGCCGGTGGGTGGCGGTGGGTTGATCGCTGGCATTGCCGCCTATGTGAAGTACCTGCGCCCTGAGGTGAAGGTGATCGGTGTCGAGCCAGAGGACTCCAACTGCCTGCAGGCTGCCATGGTAGCCGGTGAGCGGGTGATCCTGCCGCAGGTCGGCACCTTCGCCGATGGTGTGGCGGTGGCGCAGATCGGCGCCCATTGCTTCGAGCTGTGCCGGCACTTCGTTGACGAAGTGGTGACCGTGAGCAGCGACGAGCTGTGCGCGGCGATCAAGGACATCTATGACGACACCCGCTCGATCACCGAGCCGTCCGGCGCCCTGGCCGTGGCGGGGATCAAGAAGTACGTGGCGCGCGACGGCGTGCAGGGGCAGACCCTGGTGGCCATCGACTCCGGGGCCAATGTCAATTTCGACCGCCTGCGCCATGTGGCCGAGCGTGCCGAACTGGGCGAGCAGCGCGAGGCGATCATCGCAGTCACCATCCCGGAACAACCGGGCAGCTTCCGCGCCTTCTGCCAGGCCCTGGGCAAGCGGCAGATCACCGAGTTCAACTACCGCTATTACCCTGGCAAGGAGGCGCGGCTGTTCGTTGGGGTGCAGACACACCCGCTGCACGACCCACGCGACCAGTTGTTGGCCAGCCTGCGCGAGCAGGGCTACAGCGTACTGGACCTGACCGACAACGAACTGGCCAAGCTGCATGTGCGCCATACCGTTGGCGGCCATGCCGCGCCCGGGGCTGACGAGCGGGTGCTGCGCTTCGAATTCCCCGAGCGCCCGGGGGCTTTGCTGGGCTTTCTGGAGCGGCTGGGCAAGCGCTGGAATATCAGCCTGTTCCATTACCGCAACCATGGTGCGGCGGAGGCACGGGTATTTGCGGCGCTGGAAGTACCGGGGGATGAGTTGGCGGGGTTGCCGCTGGCGCTGGAGGAGATGGGGTACCGTTACTGGGATGAGACCGACAACCCGGCGTACAAGCTGTTCCTGGGTTGATACGCAAACTTCATGATTAGGCCGCTCTCGCAGAACTGCACAAACTCATTGAATTAGCAGGGACCCTGTGGGAGCGGCTTTAGCCGCGAACACCGGCGCAGCCGGTGCCATGCACCGCGTTGGCTTCTTCGCGGCTAAAGCCGCTCCCACAAGGTTTTGTGTGTGCCGGTAGATGGTGCTCAGCGCTCACGCATGAAGAAGCCGGCAACGAATTTGCGGAAGGTTTCCAGGCTCTTGAAGTCGGCGTAGCGCTTGAAATTCTCGGTATCCGGTTCGGGCCCGATTGGCTGTTCCAGCAACGATACCGACAACACCCGGTCCTGGTCCGAGGTCATTACCAGTTCATCCATCACCTGGCCGCCAATCACCGGGCGGCGCATCTGCACTTTCACGCCTTTGCCGGCCATCCAGTCGACCAGCGATACCAGGGCCTTGAGCGGTTCGCGTTCTTCATCGCGATACACCGGGAACAGATGAGCGCGGGACAGCACCGGAACGCTGGCCACATGGATCAACTCGTAGAAATGGCTGCCGGCACTGGTCGGCGAGTACAGTGCCAAGGCCAGCAATGGCCCGGCGGTGCGGTTGCCACCCCAATACAGGTGGTGCCCCTGGAAGTCGAAGCCGTCTTCACTGCGGTTGTTGAACAGCTTGCGCCCTTTTATCTGGTCTACGCAGTCCAGCAGCAGGCCGTGCCGGCGGTGGTTGCCGAACACCGTGGCTTCGCGCAGGCGGGACTTGAGCATCATCATGTGCTTCATGTCCAGGCGGGTTTCCAGGTAGTTGCTGGCGGGCACCCGTTCCAGCAGCGGATAGCGGCTGGCCACGCTGCGCAACTCGGCAAACTGCCCGGTCAGGTCCTTTTTCAGGTGCGTGGCATACAGGTTCAGGCCGCTGGTCTCGATCCAGGTCAGCAACAATGACAGCAGGCGCTGTTGGTCGCGCCGCTCGCTGCCATCACCACCGGCACCAGCGGTGCCGCTGCGGAAATCGCCGATCAGGCGCAACGGTGTGTCGGGCGGTAGCCAGGCAGCAGGTGGCGCGGGGTCGTTCTCGCGCTCGGCCGCTTCCCGCTCGTCCTTGGTGAACGGGCAGCCGAGCGCATGTTCGGCGGTACCCGGGTTGTTCTTGAGAAACAGCGTGCCGGTGTTGCCGTTGAGGGTGACATTGAGCACCGGCAAGGCATCGTTGCGGCAGTCGCAGGCCAGCCAATAGTTGGCGTTGCGCACCTTCATCAGTAACTGGTTGGCCTGCAGCAGGCGCGGGCCGGCGAGGCTGCCGGTGGCAAAGCCGACCAGCAGCTCCTCTTCTGCAGGGGTCAGGCTACGGACCTGTGCGGCGGTTTTGTCGATGATTCGCATGAAGCAGCTCCCAGCTACGAGCCCCAAGCTTCAAGCAAAGTCGCGCCGCTTTCAACTTACTGGGCAGTGCCACCGAACATCTTCGCCGCGCGGGCGCGAATTTCGTCGGGGGTCAGGTCCTCCTTGTGGGTGGACACGAACCAGATGTTGCCGAACGGGTCTTTCAGGGTGCCGCTGCGGTCGCCGTAGAACTGGTCCGTCACCGCATGCAGTTGGGTGGCGCCGGCCGCCAGGGCCTGGGCATAGACCTTGTCGCAGTCCTCGACATACAGGTGCAGTCCTACGCCTGCGCCGTTGAGCTTCTGGCTGGCGGTGAGGCCGCCCTCCATGTCGCAAGGGTCGCCCAGCATCAGCGACGAGTCGCCGATCTTCAGCTCGGCATGGCCGACGCGGCCGCCCGGGGCATCGAGGCGGAACATCTCGACGGCGGAGAAGGCCTTCTTGTAGAACTCGATAGCTTTGGCGGCGTCGTTGATGGCCAGGTAGGGCGTGATGCTGTGCTGGCCTTCGGGGATGGGTTTGGCTGCCATGTTCGACTCTCCTTGGAAGTGGGCGCCGGTTGGCGCCCTGTTGCTTAGAGTCGTTTGCGCGGATGGAAAATCGACAGGGGGGATAGATCGATTCTCTATAAGCGTGGTGGTCAGAAGATGTAGTCGGTGGTCAGGAAACTCGACTGCCGGTTGCGAATGATCTCGCTGATCAATTCCTTGTTGGCTTCCTGGAAGCGCGTGGCGACCAGCGTGCGGATCGAGAACACACGCAGGGCGTCGTGTACCGACAGGGTGCCTTCGGCGCTGTTCTTGCGGCCGTTGAACGGGTAAGTGTCGGGGCCGCGCTGGCATTGCGCATTGATGTTGATGCGCCCGACCTGGTTGGCAAAGATGTCGACCAGGCTGCCGATGGTCGCCGGGTCATTGCCGAACAGGCTCAATTGCTGGCCGTAGTCGGAGTCCAGTACATAGTCGATCACCGTCTGCAGGTCGCGGTAGGGCACAACCGGTACCAGCGGGCCGAACTGTTCCTCGTGGTAGACGCGCATGTCACTCTTCACCGGGTACAGCACGGCCGGGTAGAAGAACGAGCCACGGCTTTGCCCACCGCCTTCGTTGAGCACGCGTGCGCCCTTGACGGTGGCATCGGCGACCAGGCCGTCGAGGTAGTCGACCTTGCCGGGTTCGGGCAAAGGTGTCAGCGCCACGCCTGGCTCCCAGGGCATGCCAGGCTTGAGCGCGGCCAGCTTGCGCTGGAACTTGTCGAGGAAGGCATCGACCACGTCCTCGTGGACGTACAGGATCTTCAGCGCCGTGCAGCGCTGGCCATTGAACGACAGCGCACCGGTGACTGCCTCTTCGACGGCGTTGTCGAGGTCCACCTGGGGCAGCACGATGCCCGGGTTCTTGGCATCCAGCCCCAGCGCGGCGCGCAGCCGGTGCGGGCGCGGGTGCAGTTTTTTCAGGTCGCTGGCGGCCTTGTGCGTGCCGATGAAGGCGAACACATCGATTTTGCCGCTGGCCATCAGCGCACTCACCGTTTCCCGGCCGCGGCCGTAGATGACGTTGATCACCCCCGGCGGGAAGCTGTCACGGAAGGCTTCGAGCAACGGCCGAATCAGCAGTACACCGAATTTGGCCGGCTTGAACACCACGGTGTTGCCCATGATCAGCGCCGGGATCAGCGTGGTGAAGGTTTCGTTCAGCGGGTAGTTGTATGGCCCCATGCACAGGGCCACGCCCAGCGGTGCACGGCGGATCTGGCCCAGCGTGCCCTGTTCCAGCTCGAAGCGGCTGGAGCGGCGGTCGAGGTCCTTGAGGGCATTGATGGTGTCGACGATGTAGTCGCAGGTGCGGTCGAATTCCTTTTCCGAATCCTTGAGGTTCTTGCCGATTTCCCACATCAGCAGCTTGACCACGGCCTGGCGCTGCTCACGCATGCGTGCCAGGAAGGTCTCGACGTGCTGGATGCGCTCGGCCACGCGCATGTTCGGCCAGGTACCGCGGCCTTTGTCGTAGGCCTGCACGGCGGCATCGAGGGCGGTGAGCGCGGTGTCGGCATCGAGCAGCGGGGCGCTGCCCAGTACCACCTGGTGCTCATCGTTACCCTCCTTGAGCCAGACCGGGCTGCGCACCGTGGCCAAGGGGCCGTCCCAGCGCCTCAGCTCGCCGTTCACCAGATAGTCGCGTTGTTCCAGGGGGGCTTCCAGGCGCCAGGCTTGCGGGATGTTCTCGGCGCTGGGGAAGAGTGAATCGAGCAGACGGTCCATGGGTACTGCACCTCACATTGCTGGGCTGATTTCGAGCCAGGTGAATCGCTTCAGCTTGGAGCATGCACCGGCTGCCGGAAAAACACCAGTCTGGCTTAACATGACCGTAAATGCCTGCCTGTTGCGCAGGCAGGCACCTGGGGACTGTCAAAGCGGGAGGTTGAACAGGTCGTACGGTGGGTGCGTCAGCCATTGCTGACGCAGGGCGGGGTTTGCATCGATCAGGGCCAGGCGCCGCCAGAACTCTTCACGCGCGTACCGCGGGTGAGACAAGAACGGTTCCAGATCCAGCAATGGCCTGAGGTCGCGCCGGTACTGCAGCGGTAATCGCTGCCACAGGGCCATTTCGGCCGGGCCGGTCTGTTCAAAGAATTCCAGGTAGTCGCCTTCGCACACCAACAGGTCAACCTGATGCACGGTATTGTAGGCCTCGATCTGCGCAAGCACAGGTGCGCCCAGCCACTCGCTTTCCAGGCGCAGGGCGTTCGCGACTGGCCGTGGTACGTTGAAACCATCTGGCAGCCGCAGCAACTGGTTGTCGCCAATATCCACGATGTTGGGCTCGATCATCTGGCTCAGGCCTTGTGGCAATTCGCTTAGCGCACAGTCATTCAGGAACAACGTCCTCAGGTAGGCCAGTTCGCGCAGGTCCGGGGCCTGCAGCAGCGGGTTGCCCGAAAGGTCCAGCACCACAAGCCCGGAGCAGCGGTTCAATGCCTGCTGGGCCTGGGTACTCCAGGTAATGCGGTTGCCTTCCAGGTCCAGCCAGGCGAGGTGTTCAGGTCTGCCAAGGCGAGGCACGCTGTCGAACCGGCAGTCGGCCAGCAGCAAGCGATTGAGGTTGGGGAAGCGCTCGTAGAACTCGGCCGGCAACTGGCTGAGCGAACGGTTATAGCTGAGTGACAGGTGTTGCACATGGGGGAAGTCGTCTGGCAAGGCCAGGCTGGCCAGGGCCTGGTTGTCCAGTTCCAGGCCGGACAGGTCCAGGCTGTGCAGGCGGCCACCCCCTTCAAGCGCTATGGTCGACAGCCGCCGCCAGGCGTTGATGATGGGGCGGATGGCCAGGTGCCGCTGGTGAGGGCGCTGAGGATCGGGCCTGGCCCATTCATGCAGGTCGCGGCGCAAAGTATCCAGACGCTGCTGCAGGTCGTGCAGCCGCTGTGTGGGTGAGCGAATATCATCGGCGTAGAGGTTGTCCTCATCGTTGCCGAGCCAGTTTTCGAACTCCTGATCGGTGGCGTCCGGGAACAAGCGGCGATAGGCCCCGGCCAGCGAGCCTGCCAGGCGTGGCTGAGGCGGTTCGGGGGCCAACGGCCGCCCGCCGCGCAAGCCCCCCATGGGCTTGCGCAGTGCCGTTCGGTGCCCCCAGAGGCGCTGGGCCAGTGTCTCCCTGTGCTTGTCGACCCAATCCAGTACGTGCTGGCGTAGCGAACTGCCATCGGCGCTCGGAATACCCAGCATGTCGCGGTGCGAGCGTGACAGTGCCTGCTCTACGGCGCGGCAGAGGTCCGGATCACGCAGCGCAGGTGCAGGGCGCTCGCCCTGGTCGACCTCATAGCCTTCGACCGATTTGATCACCCGACGCAGGTGGGTGGCCTGGTCGCTGCCGACCTGCTCCAGCCGCGGGCCTTCAGGGCTGGCGCCGCGCAGCTCCAGGCGCACGTCCCCAGGCCAGTCGGGCATCGCATCCAGTGCGCTGAACAGCAGGCGTTCGCTGTCGCTGCTGGCCCGGGCAGGCTGAAGCACGCCTTCCAGCGCGCGTACCAGGGGCAGCTCGCTGTGCACCTGCTCTAATGTCTGGCGGACCTGAATGGGCAGCTGACCCTGTTGTTGCCATGCCAGTGATTCAGTCTCGCCCAGTGGTGCCAGCAAACGCGTGGCCAAGGCAGGGGATAGCCGCGGATAGGCATCGAGCAGTTTCTGCGATGACGGGGTGATGGTCGCGCTGCCGTCGTAGAGCTGCTGGAACAGGCCCGGCGAGGCCTCGTCGGCCAACGCCTCTACCTCGGCCTGTGCCGCCATGCGTTGCAGAACATCCAGTAACAGGGGCGGCGTTGGCTGGCCTTCCAGGTGCACCCGGCGCAAGCGCGCGGCGTCGACGCCACAGAGGCGGCCGGCCTGCGTCAGCTGTTCTGGGGTGAACGCCGCATATGGCTGGCCAAGACGGCGTACCAGCTTCGCGAATGGCCACTGGCCGGGCTGTTCATGCTGACCACGCCAGGCGCCTTGGCTGTTGTGCGCCAGCGGTGGCTGCCAGGCATCGGGCACCTCGGGGTGAATGGCCCGCCATTGCTGCAAATGGCTGTCGAAGCGTTGCTCGAAGAGTTGGCCGTCCATGCGGATGAAGTACCGGCCCTCGTACAGGTACTGGCCAAGTGCATTGGGCTGCAGGTTTTCGGGCAGTGTGACGGCACTGCGGTAGGGGGGGAGGTCTTCATTCCAGAGCCGGTAGCGGCCGTCGTTGCGGCGTACTTGCTGAAGGTTTTCCATCAACGGGCTGTTGAACAGCTTGGGTACCACCTTGCCCGCTGCCACGAAGGCACCGACAAGGGCCAGGTTCAGGCCTACCGCCTCCAGGTGGCGCAGCGCCAGGTGACGATCGCCTTCATGCCAGGCCTCGTAGCCTTCGAAGGCCTCGCCGAGCAGTTGGCAGGCGGTGACGGCCAGCATCAGGGTGCCTGCACCTGGAATGAAGAACGCGGCGATATTGAGCGCATCCAGGCCAAGGCTTTCCCATTCCTCCAGGCGCCTGGCCCGTGCATTGGCATCGGCCGCCGCTGTCGGCACCGCCAGCAGGCTGGCTTCATGCTTGAGGCGGGCCAGGTGCAGGTCCTGGTAGTGGCCGAATGGCTCGGCCGTGATGGCCACGCGCGTGGGGCGCAGGTCGGCATGCGCTGCGCGCTGCCAAGGGCGGTCGTAGGCAGTGTTGCCTGTGACGTCAAGGTTTTGCCGCAGCAGGTCGAGAAAATGCGTCCGCTCGTCCTGCCTGATGTAGGGCATGAAGGCCTGGCGGGCATCGGGCTCCAGCAGCAAGGTCGCCAGTGTGTCGTGTACCGCGTCCAGGTTGTTGCATTGGCGCAGGGCCGGGTCATGGCCGGGCAAGTACAGCGCCAGCCCCGCACTGCCGGCATCGATCAGCATGACTTCTTGCAGCTCGGTGCCGAACAGCGCCAGTTGCCAGCATCTCACCGCGCCACCCTGTAGCAACTGTTCGACCTGATCGCGCGTGCTGCCGTCAAGCAGGTGCCGCAGATAGGCAAGGTCGGCCGCCAGGCGCAGGCGGTCTTGCTGCACCCTGATGGCCAAGGCTCGGGTAGCGGGTCGGGCGAAGTGCTGCTCCAGGTGGGCCTGGTAAGCGCTACCCAGGTCCAGGTCGCGGCACATTGTGGCAAAGGTGGCCGGGGCAAGTGGCAGGCGGTCAACCTGGTAGCGCTCGGATGTAAGCGCAAAGTGCGCTACCGGTACTTGCATGCCAAGTGGGGCCGAGCCTTGTACTTGGACCGCTGTTACCTGAATGCTGCGGCTTGGGGCAATGGCACTTTCGGAAGTGAAGACCTCATCGTCGGCGAAGTTCTGCAGGGCGGCCTGTAGCAGGTTGTCGCGACGATGGCGGTACAGATAACGCAGGCCAATCCAGTGCCAGTCGCGTTCGACCCGCAGCAGCTCGGTGGAGCGCAACGGCGCATGAAAGCCTAGTGCGGCAAGACTGCCCTGCAGCAATGGTTCTGCGAACTCGGCGATCTGTTTCAGCCCTTTGAGCGCGCGGGCCAAGGCCGCTTGCGAATGTATCAGGCGCGCCTGGCTGGCATGCACCGCCTGGCGCAGGTCGGGAGCTGCATTGGCAAACCAGTCCTGCGTCTGCCATGGGGCGGTCTGGGTTTGCTTCAGCGCGGCCCACTGGTCGGGGGCTGCCTGGCGGGCCCAGTATGGCAGCTGCGCCTCGAGCAAGGGTTGATGGGGGTTGTTGGCCGGCATGACGATGCTCCTTTATGAAAAGGAGGCATCAAACGCTATTCCTTTGAAGCCAAGTGGTAATGGGATAACGCGACTTGCAGATATTGAGGACCTGTTACGGCGATAGGACGTGTACTATCCAGGCGCAGGACAGCGGCGAGCGGGGTGAGGGATGATCGAGGTATCACGGTTCTGGCGCGACCCGGCGTTGCCTTTCGTCGAAGCCCGGCGGGTAGGGGACGGGCGCCAGGTGTGCTACGCCGCGCATTCCCACGAGAGCTTTTCCATCGGGGTGATAACGGGTGGGCGCAGCTCCTACCTGTACGGTGACCGGTGCATCGAGGTGGCGGCTGGTTCCACGGTGCTGATGAACCCGGGTGTGGTGCATGCTTGCAATCCCATCGACGGGGAGCCTTGGTCTTACCTGATGTTGTTCGTCGATATGCCCTGGTTGCAGGCGCTGGGGTTTACCTTGCCGGCCGAGGCCTGGAGCAGCTCGCCGGTGTTGTACCAGGGCCTGTTGCAGGCCTTTGCCGACCTGTTCGACGCCAGCGTGCCAGACCGGGAAGGGCGCCTGGCGGCGCTGTTTGGTGCCTTGCCGGGGTTGCTTGGCGGTAATGCCAGCGTCAACGATGATGGCAACCCGCGGCTGGATGCGGCGGCAGCGTTCATACGCGCCCATCGTGGCGACCCGCTGAGCCTGGACGACATCTGCGCGGCATGCGGGCTGTCGCGTTCCTACCTGATTCGCGCGTTCCGCCAACGCTTCGGGCTGACGCCACATGGCTACCTGCTCGACCAGCGCGTGCAGCTGGCCAGGGCGCAACTGCGCCAGGGCCGGGCAATTGCCGAGGTGGCGCAGGAGGCCGGGTTTGCCGACCAGGCGCACCTGCAGCGGGCCTTCAAGCGGCACCTGGCGACGACGCCGGGGCATTACCGCAATGCACTTGGCTGAGTGGCCATGTTGGCGTCACTGTACCTGTGGGAGCGCCAACTTTTAGAATTTGAGCAAGACAGTTGCTCCCCCCAGGTACTGCGCAGGTCTTGAGGCCAGCGACAGGGTCGGTGCAGCTAGCCTTGAATGACCAGATAAACCGCACTGCCCACGAGCAGCAGCGCCAAGCTCCGATTCAGCAGGCGCATGTGCCGTGGGTTGCCCAGGTACTGGCGAACCACGCTTCCGGCCCACGCCCAGCTGGCCACCGAAATGAAGCAGATCGGTCCGTAGATCCAGGCAAACAGCCACAGCAACTGCTGCTCACCGCCGGTGTAGGCACCGACCCCGGCCACCGCCGCCAGCCATGCCTTGGGGTTGAGCCATTGCATCGCCGCGCCGTGCCAGGCCGAGGGGGCCTGGGAGTGATGTGCAGCAACCAGCTGACCGTCATCGCTGGCCAGCTTCCATGCCATGTACAGCAGGAACGCCACGCCGCCCCAGTGCAACAGCAGGCCAAGCAAAGGCCAGCGCAGCAACAACTGATGCAGGCCCAGCCCGACCAGCACCAGCAACAGGCAGAAACCCAGCGTGGCGCCAGCCACATGCGCAAGGCTCGCACGCAGGCCATGGCGGGCACCGCTGCCCAGCGCGACGATGTTGACCGGGCCGGGGGAGATCGAAGCCGCCAGTGCGAAAGCGGCCATGGATAGAGACAGGCTCATGAGGATGATCCGTTTGGGTGAAGGTGGCCTCAATGTTCGGCCAGCGACAGCCTGCGGTATTGAAGGAAAGTACCCATTGCGGACTGATGCATCTCTTGTGGAGGCAACTGTCTTGTTCAAAAACTAGAAGCTTGCGCAGGCTTTGTGGGAGCGGGCGAGCCCGCGAACACCGGCAAAGCCGGTGGCCATCACTGCGTCGCCTGTTTCGCGGGCACGCCCGCTCCCACAGGGATGCGTGGCTCTGGAGACGTTGTTACAGGTTTTGTAATAGTTTTGCACTATTACGAATAGCTGCTGTGCTTGTAGGATCATTTTCCCAATTTGCAATCAAGGTCTATATGAGCACCTTCGCGGAGCCCCCCAGTCCCCAGCCTTCAAGGCCTTCCTTCTTCCGTCCTCGTGACGCTGCACTCGTGAGTACCCGCTAATGGAATGGCTAGCCGACCCCACGGCCTGGCTGGGCCTGCTGACGCTTATCGTCCTCGAACTGGTGCTGGGTATTGACAACCTGGTGTTCATCGCCATTCTCGCCGACAAGCTGCCACCGCATCAGCGCGACCGCGCGCGGGTCATTGGCCTGAGTCTGGCGTTGATCATGCGCCTGGGCCTGTTGGCCAGTATCTCGTGGATGGTCACCCTGACCGCGCCGTTGTTCGAGGTGTTCGACAAGAGCTTCTCGGGCCGCGACCTGATCATGCTGTTCGGTGGCGTGTTCCTGCTGTTCAAGGCCACCATGGAGCTGCACGAACGGCTGGAAGGCCACGTGGCCCAGGCCAGCGGCGCAGTGCGCCATGCTGCGTTCTGGCCGATCGTCGCGCAGATCGTGGTGCTCGATGCGGTGTTCTCGCTAGACGCGGTAATTACCGCGGTGGGCATGGTCGAACATTTGTCGGTGATGATGATCGCGGTGATCTTCTCGATCGGTATCATGATCGTTGCCAGCAAGCCGCTGACCCGCTTCGTCAACGCCCACCCCACGGTGATCATGCTGTGCCTGGGCTTCCTGATGATGATCGGCTTCAGCCTCACCGCCGAAGGCCTGGGCTTCCATATCCCGAAAGGTTACCTGTACGCGGCCATCGGCTTCTCGATCCTGATCGAGCTGTTCAACCAGTTGGCCCGTGCCCGCCGCAAGCGCAGCCTGCAGCAGCACCGGCCGCTGCGTGAGCGCACCGCGCATGCCGTGCTGCGCCTGCTGGGTGGCCGCCGGGTCGAGGCCGACGAGGTGGGCGAGGAAATCGCCGACCTGGTCGAAGGTGGTGAGGAGCAGGTGCTGTTCGACCGCCGTGAACGCGTGATGATCAGTGGCGTGCTGAACCTGGCCGAGCGGCCGATCCGCACGGTGATGACTGCCCGCACCGAGGTCGATGTGATCGACCTGGCGCAGCCGGCCGACGCCATTGCACAGGCCCTGGCCAATTCGCCGTACTCGCGCCTGCCAGTGATTCGCGACGGGCGCGTGGACGAGCCACTGGGCTTCGTGCACAAGAAGGAGCTGCTCAAGGAGCTGCTGTCGGGCAGCCAGCCTGACCTGGAAGGCATGGCCCGGGTACCGCTGAACCTGCTGGAAAGCTTCAGCATCCTCAATGCCCTGGAGCAGATGCGAAGCCAGTCGACGCACATTGCCTTCGTGGTCAACGAATTCGGTGACTTCACCGGCCTGCTGACCATGACCGATATCCTCGAGTCGATTGCCGGCGAGTTGCCGGATGCCAGCGAGGTCGAAGGCCCGGGCATCGTCCAGGAAGGTGAAGGTTTTGTGGTCAGCGGTGCATTGAACCTGAGCCAGGTGCAGGCCCGTACCGGCTTCAGCGCCCGCGCCACCGAGGACTACCAGACCCTCGCGGGCCTGGTGATGAGCCTGCTCGACCGCTTGCCCATGGTCGGTGACCGCCTGGCCTGGAATGGCTGGACGCTGACCGTGGAGGCGGTCGAGGAGCGGCGGGTGCGCCAGGTTCGGCTTACACCGACCGGCGACGTTGACGCAGCAGGTGCTTGAAGCCCTCGATCACCAGCACCAGCACCGCGGCCCAGATCGGCAGGTAGGTCAGCCACTGATCCGGGCCGATGGTTTCGCCAAGCAGCAGCGCCACGCCTACCAGCAGCACCGGCTCGACGTAGCTGAGCAGGCCGAACAGGCTGAACGGCAGCAGGCGGCTGGCAAGCACGTAGGCGATCAAGGCCGAGGCGCTGATCGCCCCCAGGATCGGGATCAACGCATACAGCCCGGGGTGTGCCTGTAGGTCGGCAGGGGAGAGTGGGCCCTGGATCACGAAGTACAACGCCCAGGGCAACAGCAGGCACATGTCGCACCACAGGCCGCCAAGGTGGTCGGTGCGGCAGCGCTTGCGCAACACGAAATAGATCGGGTAGCCGATCGTTACCAACAGGGTTTCCCAGGCGAAACTGCCATTCTGGTACAGCTCGTGGCCCACGCCCAGCGCGGCGCAGGCCACGGCCACCTTCTGCAGGCGTGACAGGCGCTCGCCATACACCAGCCGGCCGGTCAGGACCATGGCCAGCGGCAGCAGGAAGTAACCCATCGACACTTCCAGGCTGCGCCCGTGCAGGGGCGCCCAGAGAAACAGCCACAGCTGCACGCCCATCAGCCACGATGTGCCGAGCATGCCCAGCAACAGCAGCGGCGTGCGTTTTACCCGGGTGAGCAGTTCGCCCACTCGTTTCCAGTCTTTCGAGACAAGCATGAACAGGGTCAGGCAGGGTAGCGTCAACAGGGTGCGCCAGCCAAAGATCTCTTCGCCATCGAGTGGCGTGAGCAGAGAGGTATAGAAGTACATCACGGCGAACAGACAGGACGCCATGACCGACGAAAGAATGCCTTTTGACACGAATGCCTCGAATAGGAAATTGAGCGGGTGGATCAGCCGCGCATGATCTCAGGGGGCGCGGCTTGCGGCAACCGCGACGCAGCCGGGCGTGCCGCCAGTGCTTCGAGGAACTGGGCAGCCGGCATTGGCCGGGCGAACAGGTAGCCCTGCTGGAAGTCCACCTCGTGACGGGCCAGGTAGTCGCGCTGGGCTTCTGTTTCCACGCCCTCGGCAACGATGCCCAGGCCCAGCTTGGCGGACAGCTCGATGATGGTCTCGAGGATGTGCACCGACAGCGCGTCACCACCGATCATGGCGACGAAGCTCTGGTCGATCTTCAGGTAGTCGACCTTGAACTGGCGCAGGTAGTTGAGGCTTGACTGGCCGGTGCCGAAGTCGTCCAGGGCGATCTTCACACCCATGGCGTCGAGCTTCTCGAACAGTTCCAGAGTCACCGGCGTGGCCTCGATCAGCTTGCGCTCGGTCAGCTCCAGGGTCAGCACCACCCGGCCTGGCGGGAAGTGCTGGAGAAAGGTGCGGCAGTCGTCCAGCAGGCTGAAGTCGCGACAGTGGTCGGCAGTGATGTTGATGCCGATATGGAAACCGTCCTCCAGCAGCCCGGCATAGGGTGCCAGGTTCTGGGCAGTGTGCATCATCAGCGCACGGGTCATGGCAACGATCTGCCCGCTGTGTTCGGCGTAGGGGATGAACAGGTCGGGGCGTACCAGGCCTTCGCGCGGGTGGTTCCAGCGCATCAGCACTTCGGCGCCGGCCCAGCGGTAATCGCCCTTGCGCACCACCGGCTGGAAGTACGGCAGGAACTCGTCGGCCTCCAGCGCCCGGCGCAGTTCGGCACGCGGCGAGTTGGCGCGGCGAACCTGCCAGCGGCACACCAGGGCGGCTACCGCGCCCAGTACCAGCAGCAAGGCGAACAGGGCGGGGTAGTGGCTGCGCCACAGCTGGCCCTGCCTGTCGGCGCCATAGCCGCCCTGCACGCTGAACGGGTAACGGGTCGAGCCCAGCAGTACATTTGCGCTGGCCGCGGCCGGCGGCAAGCCTTTGTGCACGATGCCATCCTTGCCCAGCCAGGCATCGCCCACGCGGATGTGCAGATCTTCATCGGGGCCGATCAGGCGCAGCGCCGTCAGCAGGTGGTCGCCATCCACCGTACTGATTGCGCCGCGGTCGCCGTCGCTGGCTCGATACACCAGCAGCGGGTGGCCGGGGGTGACCGAGTTGCCGTCCATCAGCCACAGCTTGCCGTCAATATAGTCGCCGGGGTTGACCGGCTCGTCGAACGCGCCGAACAGCGAGGTGCAATAAAGGGCGTTGTGCCGGAACAGGTTGGTCGAGCGGACGAAGGCGTTGCGCGTGACCTGGGCGCGCAGCATGAGCTGGGCCTCGTCGCACGGGCTGTCGGCAAGCGGCAGCAGGGCATTGGCAGCGCTGGACAGGTTGTCGAGAATGCGCTCGACATGCTCCACCACTTGGCGCGCGGTGGCCTGGCTGCTGGCCTGCATTTCGCGCTCGATCTGCCAGTTCATCACGGCCAGGCCGCACGCCACCGGCAGCACGCCGACGACCCAAGGCAACAGGGTGCGCCAGCTGAGGCGAGCGCGGCGTTTTACGGAAAGGGGCATGCTGACCTGATCTGTAGGAGGATTACGAGAGGATAGCCGCTTGTCGGAACCCGTGAGCAACTAAAGCGCGACAAACCATTTTACGCAATGTAGAATCGATTTACGAATACAACAATAAGGTCCTTCGATACCGGAGGATCAAGCCCGCCGAGAATGGGTCCATATGACATACCATGGGTTCAAGCTGTTAATAGGTGATTTCCTCGCCCGCAGCGTGCGGGGTATCCCTTGCTCACCACCGTTTCCGTGCCACATCCCGCGCAATCAATAATTTTTCGCTGCAGATGAGGACACGAACATGGCTGATATATTCGACAATCCAATGGGCCTGATGGGCTTCGAGTTCATCGAACTGGCTTCGCCTACCCCTGGCGTACTCGAGCCGGTATTCCAGATGCTGGGCTTCACCAAGGTGGCAACCCACCGTTCCAAGGATGTGCACCTGTATCGGCAGGGTGGCATCAACCTGATCCTGAACAACGAACCCAAGAGCATCGCCTCGTACTTCGCCGCCGAACACGGCCCGTCGGTATGCGGCATGGCGTTCCGTGTGCGAAACGCCCATGAGGCCTATGCCCGCGCCCTGGAACTGGGCGCCCAGCCGGTGGAAATCGAGACCGGCCCGATGGAGCTGCGCCTGCCGGCGATCAAGGGCATCGGCGGTGCGCCGCTGTACCTGATCGACCGTTTCGAGGAAGGCAGCTCGATCTACGATATCGACTTCAAGTTCATCGAAGGTGTGGACCGCAACCCGGTGGGTGCCGGCCTGAAAATTATCGACCACCTCACCCACAACGTCTATCGCGGGCGCATGTCGTACTGGGCCGGCTTCTACGAGAAGCTGTTCAACTTCCGTGAAATCCGCTATTTCGATATCAAAGGTGAGTACACCGGGCTGACTTCGCGTGCCATGACCGCACCGGATGGCATGATCCGCATTCCGCTGAACGAAGAATCGTCCAAGGGCTCCGGGCAGATCGAAGAGTTCCTGATGCAGTTCAACGGTGAAGGCATCCAGCATGTCGCCTTCCTGACCGATGACCTGCTCAAGACCTGGGACGCCCTCAAGGGCTTCGGCATGCGCTTCATGACTGCACCGCCGCAAACCTACTACGAGATGCTCGAAGAGCGCCTGCCGGGTCACGGCGAGCCGGTAGACCAGTTGCAGGCACGTGGCATCCTCCTCGATGGCGCCTCCCAGTCTGACGACAAGCGCCTGCTGCTGCAGATCTTCTCCGAGACCCTGCTCGGCCCGGTGTTCTTCGAGTTCATCCAGCGCAAGGGTGATGACGGCTTTGGCGAGGGCAACTTCAAGGCCTTGTTCGAGTCCATCGAGCGCGACCAGGTACGCCGTGGTGTGCTGAGCACCGACTGAACCAAGGGTACCGCCGTCACGCTCGATGGCGGCGGTATCAACCCTTCTTCTTGCGCGAACTGGTCAGGCCCAGGTACATGATGAACATGCTGGCCACCCCGACCAGTACCAGCGAAGGCAGTACCTGATGCAGGGAGACGCGAAACTCCTGGGCGGCGTACCCTTTGGGGTAGCCACCGATCACCACGTAGCCATATTTCTCGGATACCGTCTGCTCGGTGAATTCGACCTGGGAGGGGCGTTGTGCATCGCGGCTGTCTCCCTCGCTCCAGATATACAGGTCGTTGAATTCCAGCAGCAATGTCAGGCCGTCCTGGAAGGCACGCAGTTCGTCACGCAACTGCCGACCGTACGCTGTTGCGATTATTCCGGGGTCGCTGTCTGGTTTCTGGATCTTTATGATCGCCGCGTTAGGCGATGATGGTGCGTCGAATGCCAGTTGCGTTTGCCGTCCGGACAGGGAAAAAGCCGAGATATGCGCCAAAGGGTCCATGTCCGTCGCACAATACGCTTGTTGGCCGCGGGTGAGTATCAATGAGCGAAGATGCGGGTTGTTGGCAACTCTCTGCTCCAGGATGGCGAGCACTTCCTCACATGGCTTGCCTGCCAATGGCAGGATCGAGTCCAGATCGGCTTCCATGCGGCCCAGTGCCTGATCGATGCTGAAAACAGCCTCTTGAACGGAAACCTTGGCATTTTCCTCAAGTTTTTTGTCCAGCTGATAGTCCATTACCAGTAACCCGGATAGCACCGGTATTGCGCCGATGGACAATATCAACAGTAATTTTCGCCAGTTGATGCCGACACTCGGTATTGCTGCCATAGGACCGCCGCTCCGTTGAACCTTGCTGTTCGGGTTGAACAGGTCAGCGCTGATCCTATGTACTTGATGAAGCTTCGGCTGTAGGCCAAAAGTGTTGCGGTTTTACAGAAAAGCAGAACCTGGTTGTCAGCCTCGCTTCAATCTATCGAGCACTTTTTCCGCCAGCAGGGCCGTGGAAGCCGGGTTCTGCCCGGTGATCAGCCGATCATCGGCCACCACGAACGGCTGCCAGGGGTCATCATGCTTGCTGTAGGTACCGCCGCGGGCGCGCAGCTCGTTTTCGGTCAGGAAGGGGACCACCTTGTCCAGCTCGGCCAATTTCTCCTCGGTATTGGAGAAGCCGGTCACCTGACGGCCCTTGAGCAACAGGCTGTTGTCGCTGAGCTTGATGTTCAGCAGGCCGACAACGCCATGGCAGACCGCTGCGACTATGCCCTTGTGCTCGTAGACCCGACGGGCCAGCTCTTGCAGCGGCTGGTTGTCGGGAAAGTCATACATTACGCCGTGCCCACCGGTGTAGTAGATGACGCTGTACTCCTCGGCCTTCACCTGGCCAGGGCTCGAGGTGTTGCCCAGACGGGCCATGAAGCGCTTGTCGTCATACCACTGCCAATCCAGGTCGGGGGCCATCTGCAGGCTATGCGGGTCGACAGGCACGTAGCCGCCCAGCGGGCTGACGTAATCGACCGAGTAACCGGCTTTTTCGACTTGTTCGACAAAATGCGCAGCTTCCCCCAGCCATAACCCGGTCGCCCGCTTGAGGGCCGGATACTTGGCTGTATTGGTCAGCACCACCAGCATCTTCTTGCTCATGACCATGCTCCCGTCGGCAACCTGAATGGGCCGTTGCTCCGTGGCCCGAGGGAAAACCTAATGAGCATAGCTCTCAGGTGCCAGTACGCCATATTGCGCGGCGTGTGTTGTGCTAACGTGAATCACATCCACGGGGCGCCCGTACTTTCCCTGAACCATGCTGGAGTCACGATAGTGGTCGCAAATGGTACGCCGCCCGAGCCTGCGTCGAAGGTCATCCTGCAGCCGCCTGTGCCGGCACCCGTCGACCTCATGGGCGAACGGATCGTTCGGTTCGATTGGGGCAGCACATCGCTCGGGCCGCTGCCGCGCTGGTCGGCCTCGCTGCGCATTGCCGTCGACGTGATGCACTTGTCGCCGTTACCGTGCGCCGTGGTCTGGGGGCCAGACCTGTGCGTGGTCCACAATGAAGGCTACCGGGCATTGCGGCCGGTTGCCCCGGACGCATTGGGCATGGCCTTCGATGCGCTGTGGAGCGATGTATGGCCGGCGATGGGCCCCTGGGTTTTCAAGGCACTCGATGGGCACTCCAGCTTTGTCGAGGACCCACCACTGCGTATTGTCAGCGGCGAGGGCGGGGAGCCGTTGTGGTGTGCGTTCGGCTTCACACCGTTGCACGATGAGTTGGGCAACGTGGCAGGGTTTCTGCACGCGGTGATCGAGACCACGGCCAGCGTCGAGGCGCACCGCCGCTGGCGGGAGCAGGCGCAAGGCTTCGAGCGGCAGGTCGAGCGACACCAGCTAGAGCGCGAGCAGTTCTGGCAGTTGTCGCGTGATGCGATGATCACGGTTACACCCGAGCTTAAGGTGCATGCCGCCAACCCCGCCTTGTACCGTACTCTGGGCTGGGCCGAGGAGCAGATACGGGGCATACCGGTGCTGGACTTGGTACATCCGGCGGATCGCGCCGAGGTTCAGGTGGCGATTTCCGGGTGCCTGCAATACCGCAATGCCGAGCAGATAGAGACGCGCCTGCGCCACCTCGATGGCCATTACCATTGTTTTCGCTGGAGTGCACGGTTCGATGGCAGCCTGCTGACTGCCGTAGGCCGGGACATTACCGAGGAACGTGAGGAGGCCGCTCGTCAATCCGAAGCCCTGATGCGCAACAACGAACGCCTGGAGTTGGTCGGCCAGTTGGCCGGGGGCATGGGACATGAGCTGAACAACTTGTTGTCCGGCATCGGCGGCAGCCTCGAGTTGCTGCAACTGCGCCTGCAGGAAGGCCGGCTGGAGCGGGTAGAGGCCTATGTCGAGGTGGCGCATGATTCGGTGCAGCGTGCCATGGAGCTGACCCATCGCTTGCTGGCGTTTTCACGTCATCAACCTTTGGCGCCCAGGCCGTTGGACTTCAACCGGCAATTGCGCCTGAGCGAACCACTGCTGCGGAGCACGCTGGGCGCGGAGATGCGTTTGCACTGGCAGCTGGATGTCACGCCGTGGGCGGTGAACCTTGATGTTTGCCAGCTTGAAAATGCCTTGATCAATCTTTGCGCCAATGCCCGCGAAGCGTGCCTGGAACGCGGTAATGTCACGCTGCGCAGCTTCAACCAGCGGCTGACGACGTGGTTCCCGGATGAGGGTGGCCTGCCGCCAGGCGACTACGTTGCCTTGCATGTGGAGGATGATGGCCATGGCATGTCGCCGGTGGACATTGCCAGGGCCTTCGAACCGTTCTTCACCACCAAGCCGATCGGGCATGGCTCAGGCCTTGGCTTGTCGATGGTGTATGGTTTTGTCGGCCAGTCGGGGGGCTACGCCTGGATCGAGTCGGCGCCGAACCAGGGCACCAAGGTCTGCATGCTTTTTCCAAGGTGCCTTGATTCGGTACCTGAGGCGCCCGCGGTGGTGCAGCGCTCGCAGCGCATGGCCGGCGGGCAGCGCCTGTTGCTGGTGGATGACGAACTCGGTTTGCGTGCGGTAATGCGCGAATACCTGACCGAGCGTGGTTTCGAAGTCATTGATGTGGGCGACGCCAATAGTGCACTGGAGCGCTTTCACCATGACGGCCGGTACGACCTGGTGGTTACCGATGTCGGCTTGCCGGGTGGTTTCAGTGGCCATCAGATGGCCAAGGCCATGCGCATGCAGTCGCCGCTGCAGAAGATCCTGTTCATCACCGGTTACGCGGGCCAGCCGATCGATGCGCAGCTGCTCGAACAGCCGGGCACGGCATTGATGAACAAGCCGTTCCCGCTGGCGGACCTTTTTGATGAGGCGCTACGTTTGCTCGAGGCGTGATGTGGTTCAGTGCTTGCCCAGTATCTGGGTCACCTGGGCCTGCAGCTGCTTCAGCTCGAAGGGCTTGCAGATCAAATGCATCCCCGCCTCCAGGAAACCCTCGCGGGCCATGGCCGTTTCCGCATAGCCGGTGATGAACAAGACCGGCAGGCGTGGGCGCAGGCTGCGTGCGATTTCGGCCAACTGGCGGCCATTCATGCCGGGCAAACCGACATCGCTGACCAACAGATCCACCGGTTGGGTCGAGCGCAGTACCTTCAGGCCCTCATTGGCATCGGCGGCACTGTGGCAGGCGAAGCCATCCTCGCGCAGAGCCTGGCACAGCAATTGGCGTACATGCGGGTCGTCCTCGACAACCAGCACGTGATGGCCCTGATAACCTCGCACGGGCTGTACGGGTTTGACCGGTGCCTGGCCCTGGTCGACATGGCGCGGAAGGTACAAGTCCACCCGGGTCCCTTGGCCGATCTGGCTGTGCAGGGTGACATGGCCACGGGATTGCTTGCTGAAGCCGTACACCATCGACAGGCCCAGGCCAATGCCCTGGCCGATCGCCTTGGTGCTGAAGAACGGCTCGAAGGCATGCTCCAGCGTGCTTTGCGCCATGCCCTGGCCGTCATCGATGATGCGCAGGCGTATATAGTCGCCGGCGCACAGGGCACCGCCGGGGAATTGCCCAGCGCCGATGTGCTGGTTACTTGCCTCGATGCGCAATTGGCCACCATTGGGCATGGCTTCGCAGGCATTGAGCAGCAGGTTTTCGAGGGCTTCGTGCAACTGCTGGTCATCGGCTTCTACGGACCACAGGCCCTTGTCGATTTGCACCTGCAGGGTCACGGCCGCGGTAAGGCAAGCCATCAGGCGCTTTGTCTGGAGCAGATCGTGCAGGTCTATCTGCTGGCTGTGCAGCGATTGCCGAGAAGAGAAGGCCAGCAGGCGGTGGGTCAGACGGGCTGCGCGGGACACCGCCTCGCGGCCCATGCGCAGCACGTTCTCCAGGCCATCGCTACGGCCCTGGCGCAAGCGCCGGTCGATCAGCTCGAAGCTGCCGCCAATGCTGGTGAGCAGGTTGTTGAAGTCATGGGCGACCCCACCGGCCAGTTGGCCGATGGCCTCCATCTTGCGCGTCTGGTGGCGGGCAAACTCGCTGCGCTGCTGCGCTTCGCCGGGAGGTGCGGCCTGGGCGTCAAGCCGTTGCTGCAGGGTCTGCAACTGGTCGCGCGCCAGATACTGGCGGCGCCGGTTGCGCAGGGCGGACTGGGTCACGTGCAGCAGCTGGGTGTTTTCGAACGGTGCGGCCAGCAGGACCAGATTGCCCACCGGGTGGTTGGTCGAGCCCTTGGCTGCTGGGTCCCCTTGACCGAGCAGTACGACGGGCAGGTCCGACCAGCACGGTTGCTGGTCGATGAATGCCTGCAGCAATGCGCTTGGGCCCTGCTCGAATACCTGCTCGGCAATGATCGCCAGGCCCGCGCCTTCGGCCAGGCGGGCTTGCAGGTTGGCCAGGTCGACCGCGCACAGGCTGTCTATGCCCGCGCAAGCGAGCAGGCGCGCAATATCCGCGGCTATCGGCGGGGGCGCCAGGATCAATGCACGTTCGTCCAGCGCCAACGAACTGGCCAAAACGACTCTCCTGTAGGGTAGCCCGATATCCACTGGACCTCGGGCATAGCCCCAGGGTTCAACAATTTTCGGATATTGCCTACAGGCCCTGTTGCAGGACGGGGTCGTCCGGGTTCTGCCGCTCCAGCTCGGCCAGCAGCACCTGTACGTTCTGCAACTGGCCGGTTTCCTTCCAGTACTGGATCAGCAGCACCCGTGCGCGGCGATTGGCCGGCTGACGGCTGAGCACGGTTTCCAGTTGCTTTTGCGCGGCGTCGATTTGTTCCAGCTCATGCAGGGTTACCGCCAGTGTATAGCGGTAGTCGGCGTTGTCCGGGTCCAGTTCGACGGCGCGGGACAATGCCAGCAGTGCATACTCGCGCTGTTCGTGGCGGTTCAGCCAGAGCCCCAGTTCGTGCTGCAGAAAAGCCGAGTCGGGGCTCAGCGCCAGGGCTTTGCCTAGTACCTGACGCGAGGCATCGTGGTGGCCCTGGCGTTCCAGCAGGCGTACCTGGGTCGCCAGTGCGTCGAGGTTGCCTGGTGCTACCGTCAGGGCACGTTGCAGGGCAGTGGCGGCCAGGGTGTAGTCGTTTTCGTGCAGGTACAGGCGCGCCAGGTGGACTTGCGCGTCGGCGTCTTCGGGCTGTTGCTCCAGGGCCTGCTGGTATTGCTCCAGGGCGACCTGTAGCGGGCCGAAATACAGGCCGATGTCATCCGGATCGAGGCCGAGCAGGGCATCTACTGCGGCGAAGCGCACGCTTTGTTCGTCGTCGTCCAGCAGTGGGCCGAGCACCAGGCTGCGCTGCGCCGCTGGCAGCAGGCGGCGGATACCGGCAATGGCTGCGCGGCGCACCAGCGGGTCGGCATGCTCGAGGTCCTGGCGGGCGAGTTTCAATGCCTGGGGCGAAGGGTAGTTGGGCAGTTCGGCATACAAGGCCGCACGGCGGATGGGTGGCAGGTCGGTGCGCTGCAGTTGCTGGTACAGCACCCGTGCAGCGCCGGGTTGGCCCTCATGGGCCTGGCGCAGGGCCTTGGCGTAGCTGTGGGCCGGGAGGGTTGGCGGGGCTGGTGGGGTGTCCCGCCACAGGTAGCCGAACAGGGCCGATACCAAGATCAACAGCAGCAGGGCGATCAGGTAGCGGTTGCGTCTGGGCATCGGACGATCCGTGGCGGCGGGAAGGGCAGAGCTTGGGCTAGCTGGGGGGTAAATGCAACCGAGTGAGGGCTGACAGGTGCCTGGCTCGGATTTTTTGGGGGGGGCACAAATCGAGCGCCGCCCGCGCGGCGCTTCGCGGGACAAGCCCGCTCCCACATCTGTTTCGGGCCAGTCACTCCTGCAAGGTCACCTCTGTCCGCCTTGTTTGTTCTATTACATATCGAAGATTGGTTTGCTGCTTTTCATCCATCTCCAGTCATGCACCAAAGCTGCAACCCACCATGCACAGGAGTAATTGGCCCGAAACAGATGTGGGAGCGGGCTTGTCCCGCGAAGCGCCGCGCGGGCGGCGCTCGATCTCACAGGCGCTGAAGATTCAGAGGCATGCACCCTGCACACACCCTCAACAGCATAAAAAAGCCCCGCAAACCAAGGCCTGCGGGGCAAACGGTTGGGGGAGGAGCCAACCAAAGGAGTCGTTGAAACGGGTGTATCAGCGCGCGCTGGCTACAGTCTCCGGTTGCCAGCCGCCGCCCAGGGCCTTGTAGATGGAGACGATGCCGCGGTACAGCTCGACCTCACCCTGGGCCTGGGCATCTTCAGCGCTCAGCCGCTCACGTTCGGCATCGAGCAGCACCAGGTAGTCCACCGTACCCTCGCGATAACGAATCGAGGCCAGTTCCGCCGCCTTGCGGCTGGCGTCGCTCTGGCGCATCAGCGACAACAGCCGCTGCTGGGTCTTGTCGTAGTCGCTGAAGGCGTTGGCCGATTCTTCCAGGGCCAGCAACACCTGCTGTTCATAGTTGGCCAGCGCCCCTTCGGCATCGGCCTTGGCACCGCGCAGGCGGGCGCGCACGCTGCCCAGGTCGAAGGCAGCCCAGGTGATGCTCGGGCCCAGCGCCCAGGCATTGGCTGCCGAGGAGCCTATTTGCGAGCCACGGGCGGCAGTAAAGCCGAGGAAGCCGCTGAGGCTGACACGCGGGAACAGGTCGGCCGTCGCTACGCCAACGTTGGCGGTGGCAGCCGCCAGCTGGCGTTCGGCGCTGCGGATGTCCGGGCGGCGGCGCAGCAGTTCTCCCGGGTCTCCCACCGGTAGCGCCTTGGCAATGGCCGGCAGGGCCTTGGGCGACAGGTCGACGCTGAGCGCCTCGGGGCGCTGCCCGAGCAGGGTGGCGATGCGATGCCGGGCCCGCGCCTGTTCCGCCTGCAGTTGCGGCACGGTGGCTTCGACCCCGGCCAGGCGCGCGTCGGCCCGCACCACGTCAAGGTCGTTGCCCACGCCGGCATCGCGCAGGGTTTCGGTGATGGCCCGCGATTCCTGCTGGGTCTTGAGGTTGGCCAGGGCGATCTTCTCGCGCAATTGCGCGCCGCGCAGCTGGCCGTAGGCATCGACCAGCTCGGCGATCAGGCTGACCTGCAACTGCTGCAGGTCGGCCGCGGCTACCGCTTCCTGGGCTTCGCTGGCCTCGATCTGGCGCTGGATGCGGCCGAACAGGTCAAGCTCCCAGGCCATGTCCAGGCCCAGGTCGTAGCGCTCGCTGTTCACCCGTTGCGTGGTCTGGCCGGGGACCTGGCCCTTGCCGATGTCGCTGCTGGCGCGGCTGGTGACCACCGGGAACTGATCGTTTTCTGCGTCTTCGCGGATCGAACGGGCCGACTTCAGGCGGGCAAAGGCCACGCGCAGGTCACGGTTGCCGTCCAGCGAAGCCTGCACCAGCTGGTTCAGCACCGGGTCGTCGAACTGCTTCCACCACAGGCCTTCGAAACGGCTACGGTCGTAAGCCTTGGCCTGTACATCGCTGGCCAGTTGCGCGGGCTCGGTGGCCGGCGCCTGGTAGTCCGGGCCTACCGCGCAGGCCGCCAGGGCCAGCGCCAGCAGGCTCGGGGTCAAGGGTTTGAGCAGGTTCATGCATGGCTCTCCAGCGAGTGGGCGCGTTCGGCCTTGCGGGCTTGGCGACGCTCGACGAAACGGCGAATCAGGAAGAAGAACACCGGGGTCAGGAACAGGCCGAACACGGTCACACCGATCATTCCCGAGAACACCGCCACACCCATGGCATGGCGCATTTCAGAACCTGCACCGGAGCTGAACACCAGTGGTACCACACCCATGATGAAGGCGATCGAGGTCATCAGGATCGGCCGCAGACGCAGGCGGCAGGCTTCCAGTACCGCTGCCAGCGGGTCGAGACCCTTGGCTTGTTCGTCCTTGGCGAATTCGACGATCAGGATCGCGTTCTTGCACGCCAGGCCCACCAGTACGATAAGGCCGATCTGGGTGAAGATGTTGTTGTCACCCCCCGACACGATCACCCCAGTGATGGCCGACAGCAGGGTCATCGGCACGATCAGGATTACCGCCAGCGGCAGGCTCCAGCTTTCGTACTGGGCCGCAAGCACGAGGAAGGCCAGCAGCACGCACAGCGGGAAGACGAACAGTGCAGTGTTACCCGAGAGGATCTGCTGATAGGTCAGGTCGGTCCACTCGAAGGTCATGCCGTTGGGCAGTTCCTCTTTCAGCAGCTTCTCGATCGCTGCCTCGGCCTGGCCGGAGCTGTAGCCTGGGGCAGCGGCGCCGTTGATTTCGGCGGTGATGAAGCCGTTGTAGTGCATCACACGGTCAGGCCCGGAGGTGTCGCTGACCTTGAGGAAGGTCGCCAGCGGGATCATCTCGCCGAGGTTGTTGCGCACCTTCAGCTGGCCGATCTGCTCGGCATCGAGGCGGAACTGCTGTTCAGCCTGGACATTGACCTGGTAGGTACGGCCAAAGCGGTTGAAGTCGTTGGTGTACAGAGAGCCCAGGTAGACCTGTAGGGTGTCGAAGATGTCGGTGATCGCCACGCCGTGGGTCTTGGCCTTTTCCCGGTCGATGGCGGCATCCACCTGCGGCACGTTGACCTGGTAGCTGGTGAACAGGCCCGCCAGTTCCGGCACGTTGTGGCTCTTGGCGATGATGTTCTGGGTTTCCTTGTACAACGCCTCGTAGCCCAGGTTGCCACGGTCTTCGATCTGCAGGCGGAAGCCGCCGATGGTGCCCAGGCCTTGTACCGGCGGTGGCGGGAAGATCGCGATGTAGGCGTCCTGGATATCGGCGAACTGGGCATTGAGCGCAGCAGCGATGGCTGCAGCCGACTGGCTTGGGTCCTTGCGCTCGTCGAAAGGCTTGAGCGGGGTGAACACGATGCCGCTGTTGGGGCTGTTGGTGAAACCGTTGATCGACAGGCCAGGGAAGGCCACCGAGTCGGCCACGCCAGGCTGCTTCAGGGCAATTTCGCTCATGCGCTTGATGACTGCCTCGGTACGGTCGAGGCTGGCGGCGTCAGGCAGCTGCGCGAAGGCTACCAGGTACTGCTTGTCCTGGGCCGGCACGAAACCGGTCGGGGTGGACGAGAAGCCCAGGTAGGTCAGGCCCATCAGGCCGGCATACACGAACAGCGCGATACCGCTGGAGCGGATGACCCGGCGCACACCGCCGACATAGCCGTGGCTGGCGCGGTCGAAGAAGCGGTTGAACGGTGCGAACAACCAGCTGCCCAGCAGTTTTTCCAGGAACCGCGAGAAACGGTCCTTGGGCGCGTGGTGGTCCTTCAGCAGCACGGCAGCCAGGGCCGGCGACAGGGTCAGCGAGTTGAACGCCGAGATCACCGTGGAAATGGCGATGGTCAGGGCGAACTGCTTATAGAACTGCCCGGTCAGGCCGGAAATGAACGCAGCAGGTACGAACACGGCGCACAGCACCAGCGCGGTGGCGATGATCGGCCCGGTGACTTCGCCCATGGCCTTTTGCGTGGCTTCCAGCGGTTTCAGGCCAAGCCCGATATTACGTTCGACGTTCTCCACCACAACGATGGCGTCGTCCACCACGATACCGATGGCCAGGACCAGGCCGAACAAGGACAGCGCGTTGAGCGAGAAGCCGAACAGGTGCATTACCGCAAAGGTACCGATCAGCGATACCGGCACGGCCATCAGCGGGATGATCGAGGCACGCCAGGTCTGCAGGAACAGGATGACGACCAGTACGACCAGCACCAGCGCTTCGAACAGGGTGTGTACCACGGCTTCGATGGAGCCACGGACGAACACGGTCGGGTCATAGACGATGCTGTAGTCCATGCCCTCGGGGAAATCCTTCTTCAGCTCGGCCATCTTCGCCCGCACTTCGTCGGAGATCTCGATGGCGTTGGAGCCTGGGCGCTGGAAGATCGGGATGGCCACCGCCGGCTGGTTGTTCAGCAGCGAACGCAGGGCATACTGGCTGGAGCCGAGTTCGACCCGGGCGATGTCCTTCAGGCGAGTGATTTCGCCATCGGCACCGGCGCGGATGATGATGTTCTCGAACTCTTCCTCATTGACCAGGCGGCCCTGGGTGTTGATCGACAGCTGGAAGCTGGTCGAGCCCGGGGCGGGTGGGGCGCCCAGCTGGCCGGCGGCCACCTGGCGGTTCTGCTCGCGGATCGCAGCCACCACATCACTGGCGGTGAGGTTGCGCGAAGCGGTCTTGTTCGGGTCCAGCCACACGCGCAGCGAGTAGTCGCCCATGCCGAACAGCTGCACATCGCCCACGCCGCCCAGGCGCGCCAGCTCATCCTTGATGTTGAGGATGGCGTAGTTGGACAGGTAGAGCATGTCGTAGCGGTTGTCTGGCGAGGTCAGGTGCACGACCATGGTCAGGTCGGGCGAGGCCTTGTCGACGGTGATACCGATGCGGGTCACTTCTTCGGGCAGCTTGGGCTGGGTGCGGGTGACGCGGTTCTGCACCTGCACCTGTGCGTTGTCCAGGTCGGTGCCCAGGGCGAAGGTGATGGTCAGCGTCAGCTTGCCATCAGCGGTGGACTGGGAAGACATGTAGAGCATGTTCTCCACGCCGGTAATCGCCTGCTCCAGTGGCGCGGCGACGGTTTCGCCGATGACCTTGGGGTTGGCGCCGGGGAAGTTGGCGCGCACCACCACGGTGGGTGGCACCACTTCGGGGTATTCGCTGATCGGCAGCTGGAACAGCGAGATCGAACCCGCGATCAGCAGCACCAGCGACAGCACCGCGGCGAAGATTGGCCGGGTAATGAAGAATTTCGAGAAGTTCATCGGTGTGGTCCCTTAACCGCGTGGCGCCTGGGCGCTGGCGACTTTCACGTTGTTGCCCGCCACCTTTGGCGCCGGGTTGCTGGCCTCCAGGGCCTGGCGCTGCTGGGCGAGGGCGGCGAGGGTCTGCTCGCTGGCCATCGGTGTCTCTTGCGGGGTGACCGGTGAGCCAGGGCGCACGCGCTGCAGGCCCTTGACCACGATGCGGTCGTCCTTGCCCAGGCCGCTGCGCACGATGCGCAGGCCTTCCAGCTTCGGCCCCAGCTCGACAGCGCGGTAGGCGGCCTTGTTGTCCTTGTCCATGACCAGCACGAACTTCTTGCCAAGGTCGGTGCCCACGGCTTCGTCGTTGATCAGCACGGCCTGGTACTGGGCGCTGCCCACCAGCTTCAGGCGTGCATACAGGCCCGGGGTGAACTGGCCGTCGCTGTTGTCGAACACCGCACGGCCACGGATGGTGCCGGTGCGCGGGTTGACCTGGTTGTCGACGAAGTTCATCTGGCCCAGGTGCGGGTTGCCGGTTTCGTTGGTCAGGCCCAGGTATACCGGGGTGCTTTGGCCACGCTGGCCTTCGCGGGCCAGCTGGGTGTACTTGAGGTACACGCGCTCGTCGGCGTCGAAATAGGCGTACACCTTGTCGGTGGAGACCACGCTGGTCAGCGGCGTGACATCGGCGGTGACGATGTTGCCGGCGGTGAACTGGGCGCGGCTGACGCGGCCGCTGATGGGCGCGGTGACACGGGTGAAGCTGAGGTTCAGGCGTGCCAGGTCGAGCTGCGCCTGGATCGCGTCGACCCCGGCGCGGGCTTCGGCGGCGGCGCTGCTACGCGATTCGGCCAGCTCTGCGGAAATGGCATTGCTGTCACGCAGGCGTTCGCCACGGCGGGCTTCGTTGGCGCTGCGGATGGCGGTGGCCTTGGCTTGCTGTAGCTGGGCTTCGAGGCGGCGGACCTCTGCCTGGAACGGGCGAGGGTCGATCTGGAACAGCAGATCGCCTTTCTTGACCTGGGCGCCTTCAGTGAAGGCCACCAGGTCGATCTGGCCGGAGACCCGTGGGCGTACCTCGACGGTTTCCGGGGCTTCGAGGCGGCCGGTGAACTCGTCCCATTCGTTGATCGGTTGCTCGATCACCTTGGCCACACTGACCTTCGGCGCGGCGGGAGCCTGCACCGCGTCGGGGGTTCGACCGCAAGCGCTGATCACCACCACTGCCAGGGCAGCGAGGGGGAAGCGCAAGGGTTTGAGTGATTGTTCCATGGAGAACTCCGCCAATGTATTAGTAGTGGGCGGATTGTGAGTGTCTTGCGCGTGATGCACGAATCGAACGGGCCGAAGGTTATTATCACGATGAATGATATGTGTGAATCAGTCATCGATCTTGGGCATGTTCGCCGGCGATCCGCTTACCCTGTGGGAGCGGCTTCAGCCGCGAAGAATCCAGCGCGGTGCATGGCCCCGGCTGCGCCGGGGTTCGCGGCTGAAGCCGCTCCCACAGGGTCGCTGCTGATTCAACAAGTCGCATGCAGTTCCGTGACAGCGGCGCGCCTGGTCCCGCAGTGGCTACTCAGTGAATGCTCGAGGCCAGTTCGAAGATCGGCATGTACATCAGGATCACGATCAGGCCGATCAGCAGGCCGATGAAGGTCATCAGCAGTGGTTCGAACAGCTTGACGAACCATTCCACCCAGCGGCCGATTTCCTGGTCATGGAAGTCGGCGCAGCGCTCCAGCATCTCGCCCAGGTTGCCGGACTGCTCGCCAGCCCGCAGCAGGCGCAACGATACCGGCGTGACCAGTTGCCCCGCTTCCAGGGCGTCGGACAGCGGCAGCCCTTCGCCGACCCGCTGGCTGGCGTGCTCCAGGCCTTGGGCCGCCGCGCTGCCGAGCAGGCCGCGGGCCATGCCCATGGCAGTGAGGATGGGGATGCCGCCTTGCAGCAGGATGCCCAGCGAGCGGTAGAAGCGCGCCAGTTCATACATCATCAGGCGTTGGTGCAATGCAGGCAGGCGCCGCAGCTGGCACGCTGCCCAGCGCCGCACCCGTGGCTGGCGACGCAGCAGCCACAGCGTCGCGACCACGCCGACGGTGCCCAGCGCCAGCGGCAATTGCTGGGCATGCAGGAACAGGCCGATCTGCATCAGTAGCCGAGACAGCCAGGGCAGCTCGGTGCCCATGCCCTCGAATACCTGGCTGAAACGCGGCACCACGTAGCCAAGCAGGAACAGCACCACGCCACCGCCCACCAACAACAGCAGCAACGGGTACACCGAGGCGCCCACCAGCTTCTGCCGTACCAGGTCCAGGCGCTGGCGGTAGCTGATGTAGCGGGCAAGGGCGTCGCCCAGCGCGCCGGTTCGCTCGCTGGATTGCACCAGCGCCACGTACAGTGGCGGGAACACCCGTGGCTGCTGGCCCAGGGCCTGGGACAGCGAGCGGCCTTCGTACAGTTGGCGGACCAGTTCGCCGAGCACTTTGCGCGTTGCGGCAGCGGGGGCCTTTTCGGCCAGGCTTTCCAGTGCGTCGATCAGCGGCAGGCCAGCGTTGAGCAGGGTCGAAAGTTCCTGGCTGAACAGCACCAGGTCGAAGCTTGCTTCACGGCGCCAGGCCATGCCGCGCAAGGCGCCGCCGTGGCCACGCAGGGTGAGCACGCGCAGGCCCTGGTCCTCGGCCTGGCGGCGAGCCTGGTCGGCGTCCTCGGCGTCGATCTGCAACTGCACCACACCCTGCCTGCCCAGGGCCTTGAGGCTGTAGCGCATGGCCGTTCTCCCTACTGCCAACTGGTGATTTCGGCGTTTTCCCCGTCGCCACCGGGCTGGCCATCCTTGCCCATCGACAGCAGGTCGTACTCGCCGCCGTTTTCGCCAGGTTGCCGGTAAATGTACGCGCGGCCCCACGGGTCCTGCGGCACGGCCTTCTGCAGGTACGGGCCAGTCCAGCGCGCTTCGCCACTGGGGGCGACCACCAGGGCCTGCAGGCCTTGCTCGCTGCTGGGGTAGTGGCCGACTTCCAGGCGGTACAGGTCCAGCGCCTTGCTCAGGCCCTCTATCTGCGCCCGCGCTACCTTGGCCTCGGAGCGGCCGAGCTGGCTGAAGTACTTGGGCGCGACGATACCGGCCAACAGGCCGAGCACCACCAGGACTACCAGGAGTTCGAGCAGGGTGAAGCCACGTTGGGGGTTGGTTCTGCGCTGCATGGTGAAGCCCTCCGCTGCATGGGGACAAGCTTTTCGCAAGCCCCATGCAACAGCCGTGCACGCCTGCCCTCGCGCCTTGCATCATGCGGCACGCAAAGCGGCACAGTGCTTGCGTCGTGGTCATCGACCTCGGGTTTTCCGGGGTATATCCCCCAACATCGGGGGTACCACGAAGAGGCGACCGACATGCGTGGACTCATTCTCGGTTTGATCTGGCTGGTGGCAGGTGCTGCCCAGGCCGATGTGTACATTTCCATCGACGCCAAGGGCAGCTACATACTGACCAACGTCCATCGACCGGGGCGCCTCTATGAAACGGTGATCAGCGAGCCGAAGGCCCAGGCCGGCCCGGCCAACGCGCAGCTTATCACCGGCCGCCCCTATGCCAAGCTGGTCGCCGCCGCGGCGCGTACCCATGACGTCCCCCCGGCGTTGCTGCATGCGGTGATCAAGGCCGAGTCCGGCTACAACCCCAAGGCCCGTTCGCCGGCGGGCGCGGTGGGGCTGATGCAATTGATGCCGGATACCGCCCGCGAGATGGGCGTGGAAAACCGCCTGGACCCGGAAGACAATGTGCAGGGCGGGGCCCGCTACCTCAAGCGCATGCTCGACTTGTTCGACAATGACATTACCCTGGCCGTGGCGGCCTACAATGCCGGCCCCGACGCGGTACTGCGCCGTGGTGCGGTACCGCCATTCGCCGAGACCCGGCGCTATGTGCCCAATGTGCTGCGCGAGTACCGCAGGTTGCAGGGATTGGTGGGGGATTAGCCTTTATAACTGCCTTTAAATGCTGGCGCGGTCGCTGTGGGAGCGGGTTTACCCGCGAAGAATGCGACGCGGTGGATGGCACCGGCTGCGCCGGTGTTCGCGGGTAAACCCGCTCCCACAGGGGGCGTGGGGGCATTTGGATTTTTGAAGGCAGGTGCATTCACCGCAATGACAGAAACAATACCCTTCGGCGGATGCCACCAAGCCGACCCGATGGTTTCCCCAACTCTGGGCTATAACCTTCTGAAGGTGCCCAGTTGTGGAGTCCGTCATGGACATCGCCCCTCGTTCCGACGCTATTGACGTACCCGCCGGTAACGAACTGGCCACCCCACGCAAGCCGTTCAACCTGCTGCGCTGGTACGCCTGGGTCAGCCTGGCCATCATCCTCTCGGTAGCGGTAGGGCTGGGGTTGATTTCCAGCCGTTTCATCATCGACGAGAGCATCGAACGCGATGCCTTGCTCACCGCACAGTTCATCACCTCCATCGCCGATGCCGAAGTGCGCCATGTGTCGATCCCCAATGTGCGCACCATGGGTGAACTGCTCGACCCGCGCATCGACCGCGCCAACCTGCTCGACGTCGACCCGGACGCCCGGCGCAGGGCGCGTGGCGAGTTTCTCGACCACATCGCCCACCTGCCCGACATGCTGCTGGCCAACATCTATGCCCCGGACCGTACGGTGATCTGGTCCAGCAACCCCGCACTGGTCGGCAAGCTGATCGAAGGTGATGACGACCTGGAGCAGGCCTTCGAGTACAAGATGCGAGTCTCGGCCAGCTACCACAACTTCGAGCAGGCCCGCGCCGAACAGAAGTTCGTCACCCCACCCGAGCAGTTGTTCATCGAGAACTACATTCCACTGTTCGATGCCGATGGCGAGCAGGTCACGGCGATGGTCGAGATCTACAAGGAGCCCCATGACCTGATCGTGCGCATCGAGCATGGCCTGATCCTGATCTGGCTGGCGATCACCGTCGGCGCCGGGCTGGTCTATATCGGCCTGTACGGCATCATGCACCGCGCCGCACGCCTGCTGTCGGTGCAGCAGAAGCGACTGATCAGCAATGAAACCTACGTGGCACTGGGTGAGGTGTCTTCGGCGGTGGCCCACAGCCTGCGCAACCCGCTGGCCAGCATCCGCTCCAGTGCCGAGCTGGCCCAGGCATTCGACGATGGCCCGGCGCAGCGCAATGTCAACGATATCATCAGCCAGGTCGACCGCATGTCGCAGTGGATCCGCCAGATGTTGCAGTCGTTGCGCCCGCTCAACGATGAGGCAGTGGCAGTGGATTTGCCGCTGGCATTGCAGGAAAGCCTGCAGACCTACTCGGTGCCGCTGGCGCGCGGCGGAGTGAGCCTGGACCTGCAACCTGTACCGGCGGTTCAGGTGTTGGGGCACCCGGTGTTGCTGCGGCAGATTTTCAGCAGCCTTATCGCCAACGCCCTGGAGTCGATGGAGCATGGGGGGCGGTTGCGTGTCGAGGTGGTGCGTCATGACCGGCGTAACCTGACCCTGCGCCTGTCCGACAATGGCAAAGGCATGAACGAAGAGCAGCAGCGCATGGCCTTCCGGCCTTTCTTCACCACCAAGCAGGGTGGGCTGGGCGTGGGCCTGGTGTTGGTGAAACGCATCATGGAGCGCTTCGGTGGTGGCGTGCGGCTCAGTAGCAGTGAAGGCCATGGCACCAGGGTTTCGCTGAGTTTCCGGCTGGTCAAATGATGCTATTTTGGATTAGAAAGATGAGTTAACTCATTGTTTATAAAGGGTGTTGTCTTGGTTTGGGTGTAAATCCCCAAATGTGGGGGATTAACCTCCATAACGATTCAAGAAGATTCGGTAACTACATGATTTATAAGAATTAGTTAGATAGGGCGGTTGGCTGGTAGGGTTCTTGCAACGTGGGAGATGGAGCGCAATACACGACAAGTGGCAGCTGCGGCTGCACGGGTGGAGTGCTATCAATTGGCTACTGTTCGTCGCCTTGAGGCTTTTCTGAACGGACGTCCTGCGCGGGAAGCACGCGATGCAGATGCTGGATAATGAAGTTGCCGACAAGGCCAGTACTAGCGCCAGCGGTGTGGCGGTGCCATTGCGCGAATTCAATCTGCTGCGCTGGTTTTCGGTTATCAGCCTGCTGATCATCGCCTCGGTGGCGGGCGGGCTGGGTTATGTGTCGACGCGTTTCGTGGTGCGTGACAGCGTCGAGCGCGATGCCATGCTCACCGCCCAGTTCATCCAGGCCATGGCCCAGGCCGAAGTGCGCCATTCGCAGTTGCCACCCGGCACAACCATGGGCGAGTTGCTTGACCCGCGGCTGGACCAGCAGCATTTGCAATTCACCCCGGAGCTGGCTGAATCGACCCGGGTCGAGTTCCTCGACCATGTCGACCACCTGCCCGACACCTTGCTGGCCAACGTCTATGCACGTGACCGAACCATCGTCTGGTCGACCAACCCGGAGCTGATCGGCAAGCGCATCGAGGCCGATGGCGACCTCGACCGCGCCTTCCACTCGCGCAAGGCAGTGTCGGCCAGCTACCACCAGGCCGATGATGACCGTGAAGAGCAGAAGTTTCAGCGTGAACCGCGCTACCTGTTCATCGAGAACTACATCCCGCTGTTCGACAGCCAGGGCGAGCAGGTGCTGGCCATGGTGGAAATCTACAAGGAACCGCAGGATCTGGTTCGGCGCATCCAGCGCGGCTACGTGTTGATATGGGCATCGACCCTGGTAGGCGGGGCGCTGGTCTACTTCGGCCTGTTCTGGATAGTGCGCCGCGCGGCGCAGCTGCTGCACCTGCAGCAGGACCGGCTGGTTGCCAGTGAAACCTATGTGGCCCTGGGCGAGATGTCCTCGGCGGTGGCCCATAGCTTGCGCAACCCGCTGGCGAACATTCGCTCCAGCGCCGAACTGGCCCAGGAAATCGCCAACCCCGCAGCCCAGAAGAACATCACCGACATCATCAGCCAGGTCGACCGCATGTCGCGCTGGGTGCGTGACCTGCTGGTTTCGCTGCGCCCGACCAGTGACGAAGCCGAGGCCGTGGACTTGGTGACCGCCATCGAGGACACCCATTTGGCCTTCGCCCAGCAGATCGAACGCAACGGTGTACGCTTTTGCTACGAAGGCCCCGGGTCACAATGGGTGGCCAGCCAGCCCCTGCAGCTCACGCAGATTCTCAATACCCTGTTCTCCAATGCCCTGGAAGCCATGCCTGAAGGCGGCATGCTGCGCGCCCAGGTCAATGTGCAGGATGGGCAGCGTGCCGAGTTCGTCCTCAGCGATACCGGCAAGGGCATGAGCAACCAGCAGGAGCGGATGGTATTCAAGCCGTTCTACACCACCAAGCAGGGTGGCCTTGGCGTAGGCCTGGCCCTGGTCAAACGCATCATGGAGCGTTTTGGCGGCTCGGTCAGCCTGAGCAGCCGCGAAGAGGAAGGAACCCGCGTCAGCCTCATATTCAATATCGCAGCGGGAGGGGACCATGGAGCACAGCATCCTGGTAGTCGAGGATGATGAAATTCTCGCCGACAACATTCGCACCTACCTTGGCCTCAAGGGCTTCGAGGTCACCGTGTGCCACAGTGCGGAGCTGGCGCTGGAGCAGATCAAGCGGGGCCAGCCCGATGCGGTGCTGACCGACAACTCGCTGCCGGGCATGAGCGGGCACGACCTGCTGCGTACCTTGGTGGCGCAGGTGCCGGACCTGAAAGTGATCATGATGACCGGCTACGGCAATGTGGAAGATGCCGTGCAGGCAATGAAGGAAGGCGCCTTCCATTACCTGACCAAGCCGGTGGTGCTGGCCGAGCTCAAGCTGACCCTGGACAAGGCGCTGGCTGCCGAGCGCATGGAGCGCACGTTGTCGTTCTACCAGGAGCGCGAGGCGCAGAAGTCCGGGTTGCAGGCGTTGATCGGCGAATCACCGACGATGCTCACGCTCAAGCACACCCTGCGCCAGGTGCTGGATGCCGAGCGGCGCATGGCCAGTGACGACTTGCCACCGGTGCTGATCGAAGGCGAGACCGGTACCGGCAAGGAGTTGGTCGCCCGCGCCCTGCATTTCGACGGTTCGCGCAGCAAGGGGCCGTTCATCGAATTCAACTGCGCCTCGATCCCGGCCAACCTGCTGGAGGCCGAGCTGTTCGGCCACGAGAAAGGCGCCTTTACCGATGCCAAGGAGCGCCGGGTGGGCCTGGTGGAGGCTGCCGATGGCGGCACCTTGTTCCTCGACGAGATTGGCGAGATGGACCTGGTGCTGCAGGCCAAGCTGCTCAAGTTGCTGGAAGACCGCAGTATCCGCCGGATCGGCGCGGTGAAGGAGCGCAAGGTCGACCTGCGGGTGATCAGCGCTACCAACTGCAACCTGGAACAGATGGTGCAACAGGGCAAGTTCCGCCGCGACCTGTTCTTCCGCCTGCGCATCATAGCCCTGAAGGTACCGCGCCTGTACGCCCGCGGGCAGGACGTGCTGCTGCTGGCGCGGCATTTCCTGGCTCATCATGGGCGGCGTTATGGCAAGCCGAACCTGCGCTTTTCCGCCGAGGCGGAAAACCTGATGCTCGGTTACAGCTGGCCAGGCAATGTGCGCGAACTGCGCAACATGCTGGAGCAGACCGTGCTGCTGGCACCGAACGAGGTGGTGCAGGCGCACCAGCTCAACCTGTGCATGACCCTGATCGACGAGCCGCTCGTGCAGCAGGCGACGCCTGCAGTGTTCGAAATGCCCCGGCACGAACCCGAGCCCGGCACCAGCCTGCCGGACATGGAGCGCGACCTGGTATGCAAGACCCTGGATCGCACGGACTGGAACGTGACCAAGTCGGCTCGCATGCTCGGGCTGTCGCGGGACATGCTGCGGTACCGGATCGAGAAGCTGGGGCTGACCCGGCCGGACAAACGCCAGTGGTGAGCAAGGGGCTTGCGGGAGCGGTATTGCCTCGAGGTTGTCGCTGTACCTGTAGGAGCGGCCTTGTGTCGCGAAAGGGCTGCAAAGCAGCCCCAGCAATTTCAACTGTTGCGCATCAATCCTGGGGCCGCGTTGCGGCCCTTTCGCGACACAAGGCCGCTCCTACAGGGATTGCGGCAACTTTTAGAATTTGAGGGCATTGATCAACGCTGATTATCGGCTTCCCCCTGCCGCCCGGTACCTTCCGAACCACTGCCATCCATCCCCGGCAAATCCCGGTTGTCATTCTGTTCAGCTGGCGGGCTGTCCGGGTCGTTGCCTTGTATGCGCGGGTCGGTGTCCCGCGGCATGGGCTTTTCGATCGGGTTGAGGGTACTGTCCGCACCCGGCTTGGGCGCTGGGTTGTGCGGGTCGTCGGGGTAGGTGGGGCCGGTGCCGGCAGCCATGGCAAATGGCGCGGCGAGCAGGGCAATCAGCAGGATGCTTGAACGGGGCATGGCAGACTCCTTTGCTTCGGGCAGGGCTGATACTTCCCTTCGGCCCTACCCGAAGCTTCAAGGTGCCATTACCCCGATCAACGGTTACACCACCAGCGACAGCAACATGATGAAGATGATGCCGACGATCGACAGGATGGTCTCCATCATGCTCCAGGTCTTGAACGTTTCCGCCACGGTCATGTTGAAGTACTGCTTCACCAGCCAGAAGCCGGCGTCGTTGACATGGGACAGGATCAACGAACCGGCGCCGGTGGCCAGCACCAGCAGTTCACGGTTGACCCCCGGCACCAGGTCGATCACCGGTGCCACGATGCCCGCGCCGGTGATGGTGGCAACCGTGGCGGAGCCGGTGGCGATGCGGATTACCGCCGCGACCAGCCAGGCCAGCATGATGGGCGAAATCTCCGCCTGCACGGCCATCTGCCCGATCACGTTGCCCACCCCGGTGTCTACCAGCATCTGCTTGAAGCCGCCACCTGCACCCACGATCAGCACGATCGCCGCAGTCGGTGCCAGGCTCTGGTCGAGCATCTTCATGATCTGCTGGCGGTTGAAGCCACGGGCCGAGCCAAAGGTATAGAAGGCCAGCAGCAGGGCAGCGAGCAAGGCGGTGATGGGGTGGCCGATCAGGTCCATCCACTGGCGCACGATATGCTCGGCCGGCAGTACCACGTCGGCGAAGGTCTTCAGCAGCATCAGCACCACCGGCAGCAGCACGGTGATCAGAGTGATGGTGAAGCTCGGCAAATTGCCCTGGTCGGACTCCTTGGCGATCTGATCCATCAACTCCTGGGACGGGGTGCCCGGGATGTAGCGGGAAATGAAGTTACCGAACAGCGGACCGGCGATGATGGCGGTAGGCAGCGCCACGATCAGGCCATAGAAGATGGTCTTGCCGATGTCGGCGTGGAAGATGCCGATCGCCAGCAGCGGGCCCGGGTGCGGGGGTACCAGGCCGTGCACCACCGACAGGCCGGCCAGCAGCGGAATGCCGATCTTGATCAGCGACACGCCTGAGCGCCGGGCGACGATGAACACCAGCGGAATCAGCAGCACGAAGCCGATCTCGAAGAACAGCGGGATGCCGACCAGGAAAGCGGCGAACATCATCGCCCAGTGCACGTTCTTCTTGCCGAAGGCTCGAATGAGCGTTTGCGCGATCTGGTCGGCCCCTCCGGAGTCGGCCATCAGCTTGCCAAGCATGGTGCCCAGGGCGAGCACGATGCCGACGAAGCCCAGAACGCCGCCGAAACCGTCCTGGAACGACTTCATGACCTTGGCCACCGGCATGCCGGAGGTCAGACCAAGGAAGCCGGCCGCGATGGTCAGGGCGACGAAGGGGTGGACTTTGAAATGGGTGATCAGCAGGATCAGCCCGACGATGGTAACCAGCGCGTCGAGCAGCAGGAAGGTATCAGTAGCCAGTCCGAACATGGTTTGAAGGCCTCGGTCTTATCGTTGTTTTGGCGTAGCTTTTTTGCAACTTTGCTTGCGCTTGCGGGGCAGGGTAGCGCTGTCTTGGGTGAGCCGAGAAAGCCGCCGGGGTCAGGCGGTTTGTGCCAGGCCCGGCTCACCGCGGCCCTTTAGCCAGCGGTCCACCTCATCAGCAAGCGCTTCGATGGGCTTGGTGGCGTCAAGCGCGATAGTCAGCGGTTCGCCGTGTGGCGGCTCCAGGGCAGCGAACTGGCTGTCGATGAGGCTCGCCGGCATGAAATGCCCTGGGCGGGCCAGCACGCGTTTTTCCGCCTCGGCGGGTGACAGCTCGAGGAACACGAACACCAGCCCGGGCATGGCACCGCGCAGGGAGTCGCGATAGCGGCGCTTGAGGGCCGAACAGGTCAGGATTGGACGTTCCCCGGCCTGGGTCGTGGCTTGCAGCTCCTCACCAAGACGCACCAGCCAGCCAGCACGGTCGCTGTCGTCCAGGGGGATGCCAGCGCTCATCTTGCGGATGTTTTCGGCAGGGTGGAAAGCGTCGCCTTCGATCAGGCGACCGCCGCTTCGGGCGGCGATGGCAGCGCCGATGCAGCTTTTGCCGCATCCGGCCACGCCCATCACCACGATGGCGGACAGGGGAGAATTCATCAGTACCTCCTGCGGGGGAGATAGCGCTGTCTCGTCGTCGACGAACAGCCTCCTCCCCGGTGTTATTGATCTTGTCCTTACGCAGTATGGACGCTTGGCGGCGAGCGCGCGGTGGCTGCTACCAAAGATTACATTGCCTGCGTCCTGAGACAGCGCTACCTTAGTGGCCGTTCCCTCTCCTTGCAAGTAGTAAAATTACAACATCCATGTCTCGCACCGGCTCCCGTACCACAGGTCGTCCCACCCTGGCAGAAGTCGCCAGGCTTTCCGGGGTTTCCCCGATTACCGCCTCGCGCGCCCTGCGTGGGGTGAGCACGGTTGCGCCGGCGCTGGTGGAAAAGGTCGTTGCTGCCGCGGCCAGCCTCGGCTATGTGGCCAACCCGGCAGCTCGCGCCCTGGCGTCGGCGCGCAGCCAGTCGGTGGTGGTATTGATCCCGTCGCTGTCCAACCAGTTGTTCATCGACACCCTGGAAGCCATTCATGAGGTCATGCGCCCACGCGGGCTCGAGGTGCTGATTGGCAACTATCACTACGATCTTGCCGAAGAAGAGAACCTCATCCGCAATTACCTGGCCTACCAGCCCTGCGGCATGCTGTTGACCGGTTTCGAGCGCAGCGAGGCATCGCGGCAGATGCTGGCGGCCAGTGGCGTACCCTGTGTGCACATGATGGAACTGAATGGCGAGGCCGGGGCGTTGTCGGTCGGCTTCTCGCAGCAGCAGGCCGGGCGTGCCGCGGCCCGCCACCTGATCGAGCGCGGGCGCAAGCGCCTGGCGTTCATTGCCGCCCAGCTCGACCCTCGGGTGATGCAGCGTGCCGAAGGGTTCCGCCAGGCGTTGGCCGAGGCCGGCTTGCAGGCGGCCGAGCTGGAAGTGCTGGCGCCGGAGCCGTCTTCGATTGCCTTGGGCAGCGCGTTGTTCAGCCAGCTGTTGCAGCAGGCGCCGGATGTGGACGGTATCTTCTTCTGCAACGACGACCTGGCCCAGGGCGCGGTGCTGCAGGCATTGCGCCAAGGGGTGGAGGTGCCTCGGCAGGTGGCGATGGTCGGTTTCAACGACCTGCCAGCTTCGGCGCACATGGTGCCGCGGCTGACCTCGATTCGCACGCCTCGGGCCGCCGTAGGGCGCGGTGCGGCGCAGGCGCTGCTGGCGTTGCTCGATGGCAAGCGGGTACCGAATGCGCAGCAGGACCTGGGCTTCGAGTTGATGGTGCGGGAGAGTTCCTGAGCCCGGGCGCTTGCCCATCCCGGTCAAGAAGCGCGCTCCGTACTACGAATGCAATAATTACAAGGTGATAGCACTGTGCTTGCATGGCGCTAACGGCGATCTATGCTCAGGACACCGCGCATACAGGAGCCCGGCGTCATGTTCGATTTCCACCGCAAGTCCGATCTGGTCGAAATCCAGCGCAGTCATGAGGCCTTGGCCAGCTTGCAGGCCAAGCTGGCGGCGATCAGCCGCTCCATGGCAATGATCGAGTTCACCCCCGACGGCACGATCCTCGATGCCAATGAGCGCTTCTGCCAGGCCATGGGCTACAGCGCCGAGGAGTTGCGCGGCAAGCACCATCGGCTGTTCTGCGATCCGGGCTACGCGAAGAGCGCCGAATACCAGCAACTGTGGCGTGAACTGGGGCAGGGCAAGGCCATCAGCGGTACCTTCGAGCGCATCGACAAGGCCGGCCGCGAGGTCTGGCTGGAAGCCAGCTACATGCCGGTAATGGACGAACAGCGCCAGGTCACCAGCGTGATCAAGGTGGCATCCGACATCAGCCAGCGAGTGATGGAGGAGCACGAGAGCGAAAGCCTGCTCAAAGCCATCAGCCGCTCCATGGCGGTGATCGAATTCACCCCGCAAGGCCGGGTGATCAAGGCCAACCAGAACTTCCTCGACACTATGGGCTATCGTCTGGAGGAGGTGGTTGGCCGCCATCATGGGCTGTTCTGCCTCGCGCATGAGCGCGAATCAGCCGACTACCGCGAATTCTGGGCTTCGCTCAACCGCGGCGAATACCATTCGCACCGTTTCGAGCGCGTCGACAAACATGGCCGGACGGTCTATCTGGAGGCTTCCTACAACCCGATCTTCGACAGCAAGGGCCGCTTGTACAAGGTAGTGAAGTTCGCCAGCGACATCACCCGCCAGGTCAGCACCCAGCAAAGCGCTGCCGATGCCGCCCATGCCAGTTCGGTGCAGACCGATGCCTGCGCGCGCAAGGGCACCGAGGTGGTACAGCAGGCGGTACAGGTGATCGAGCAGATTTCCCATGAGCTCAACGACGCGGCACGCAGCATCGATGCGGTGAGCAAGCAGTCGGATGTGATCGGGCAGATCGTGCTGACCATCCGTGGCATTGCCGACCAGACCAACTTGCTGGCTTTGAACGCGGCCATCGAGGCGGCTCGCGCTGGCGAGCACGGGCGCGGTTTTGCCGTTGTGGCCGACGAGGTGCGCAACCTGGCGGCGCGAACCAGCAAGGCCACCCTGGAGATCGTCGATGTGGTGCGACAGAACCACGACCTGTCGCTGCTGGCCGTGGCCAGCATGCAGTCGAGCCTGAAGCGTACCGGCCATGGTGTGGCGCTGGCCAACGAGGCCGGCACGGTCATCATGGAAATTCAGCAGGGTTCACGGCACGTGGTAAACGCCATCAGCCAGATCAGTTCGACGCTGCAATTGCATTGAGCGCATCGCCCAACTCGTCCAACAGGGTCTGAAGGCTGGCCTGCAATTGCAGGCGCAGGTCAACCGTCGGCAGACCTTGCTCGTGGGCCTGCTCGATGGCTTCGCAATCGTTGACCAGCGTGCGTACCTTGAGCATCTTCGCACCGCCCTTGATCCGGTGAGCCAGGGCACGCACCGCCTCGTCGGGGGCGTCTGCCGCCAGTGCACGCAGGGTGCCCAGGTCTTCGCTGACGCTTTGTGACAACTGTTCCAGCAAATGTCGAGTCAGTTGTTCGTCGTCCTGGGTCAGGTGGCGCAACTCGCCCAGGTTGAACCCGGTGGCGCGCCGCGCTGGCGGCTGTTGCCGGGGGTTAGCGTGGGGAAGGTGGGTCTTGAGCGTACGCAGGCTAATCGGTTTGAACAGGCATTCGTCCATGCCACTGGCCAGGCAGCGGGCACGCTCCTCGGCTTGGGCGTTGGCGGTGACGCCGAGAATGTGGCAGGCCGCCAGGCCGCGTTCGCCCTCCAGGCTGCGGATGCGGCGGGTCAGTTCGTGGCCGTCCATGACCGGCATGCTGCAGTCGGTGATCACCAGGTCGAAGCGCGCGGCCTGCCAGCGTGCCAGGGCGATTTCCCCGTTCTCTGCCAGCGTAACCCGATGCCCAAGGTTATGCAGTTGCCGCTCCAGTAGCAGCAGGTTGGCGGGGTAGTCGTCGACTACCAGTATGTTCAGCGGGCTGTCGCTGTTCTCCAGCACCGGGTCGTGCTGTTCGGCCTGTTCCGGTGCTGAGCAGGCGGGCAGTTGCAGGCTGACTTGCACCTTGGTGCCAACCCCTTCGACGCTCTGCAAGCTCAAGGTACCGCCCATCAATTCGGCCAGGGTGCGGCTGATGACCAGGCCCAGGCCGGCGCCCTGGCGTGCCCGGGGGCCGTCGGCCTGGACGAAGGCGTTGAACAGCCGGGCCTGGTCGGCAGGGCTGATGCCGATGCCGGTGTCTCGCACATTCAGTTCCACTGCCAGGCTGTCAGTGTCGCTGGGCGAGGGCAGCAGCAGGCTGGCCTGGACTTCACCGCGCTCGGTGAACTTGATGGCGTTGCTGATCAGGTTGGACAAGACCTGCTTGAGCCGCAGCGGATCAGCCAGCACCCAGACCGGCGCAGCGGGCAGCTCGCTGTGCAAGTGCAGGCCTTTGGCCCGTGCGTTGCCTTCGAACACCCGCACGGTGGCGCGTAGCAGTTCGACCAGGTTGGTGGGCACCGGCTGCAGGGTGATGTGTCCGGATTCGATACGGGAAATGTCGAGAATGTCGCCAATCAGCTCAAGCAGGCCGATGGCCGAATCGTGGGCGGTCTGCAAGGTCTGGGTGTCGCAGCGGCCGCTGCGGCTGTCTTCCAGGGCCAATTCCAGCAGGCCGATCACGGCATTCATCGGGGTTCGGATTTCATGGCTCATGGTGGCCAGGAAGGTGCTTTTGGTCTGGCTGGCCTGTTCGGCGTCATCCTTGGCCTGGCGCAACTGCTCGAGCAGGCCGCGGCTAAGCGCCAGCTGCGCTTGCAAGGCATGCTGGGCTTCGGTGCGCTGGTTGATCAGCTTGCGCAGGTAGCTGTTCCAGAACACCACCCCGGCCAGCAGCAAGGCCGACAGCACCAGTACCTGCAAGGCCAGGGTACGGTAGTCGCGCCAGGGGCTGTCACTGACCAGGGTGGTGGTGCGCCAGCGGTTGATCAACTGGTCCAGCTCTTCGGGTGGGATGCTCAGCAGCGCCTTGTCGAGGATTGCCTGCAACTGCGGCTGGTCCGCGGCCACGGCGAAGGCGGCGATGGCCGGGTCGTCGTCGAGCACGCTGGCAATGCGCAGGCGGTCCTTGAACACATGGCTGATGTAGTAGGCGGCATTGATATGGCTGCTCAGGGCGACGTCGGCGGCACCGTTGGCCACGGCCTCCATCAGGCCGAGCGGGTTGTCCACCTCGACCATCCTGGCCTGCGGGTAGCGTTGTTGCAGCACGGCCCGTTGCGGCGAACCGCGTACCACGGCGATGCGCATGCCATCCAGCGCCATGGCCTGCGGCGGTGATGCATTGTCGCCACGGGTGACCAGCACTCGCGGGCTGACCAGGTAGGGGCGGGTATAGCGCAGTTGTTTCGAACGGTCTGTGCTGTAACCCAATGCGCCGATCATCTGCGCATCCCCGCGCGCCAGGCGCTCGATCATTGCCTGCGCCGACGGGCTTTCAACCGGCTTGAAATGCAGCCCCGTGCGCAGCGAGATCTGCTTGAGCAGCTCGAGGGTGATGCCGCTGGGGCGGTGCTTGGTGTCGTTGAAGGTCAGTGGCGCCAGCGAAGTGTTGACCAGCACGCTGACGTTGGGGTTGGCAGCTATCCAGGCTTCTTCTTCGGCGGTCAGGGCGGTGAGGTGGCGCTGCAGCAGCAGGCTGGTGTTGCCACTGCTCCAGCGGCGCAGGATATTCAGGCGTTCGCTTTCGCTGATACGCGCCAGCGCCTTGTTGACCAACTGTTGCAGGCGCGGGTTGTCACTGGCCATGGCAAAGGCAAACGCGCCAGGGGCAACCTGACAGAAGTGGTCGATCTTCAGTGTGCCCTGATAACTCTTGCCAATCGCGAAGTCGGTACTGATGGCATCGCCCAGGTAGGCGTCGGCCTCGCCCAGTTCGACGGCGGCCAACCCGGCCAGGGTCGAGCGATACAGGCTCAATTGTGCCTTGGGGTACAGGCTGCGCACGCTGCTGGCCGGCAGGTAATGATCGACCATGGCCAGGCGCAGGCCGGCGAGGTCGGGGGTGTTCTTCAGGCTGCGCCCCTCGCGGGTGACGATGACTGGCAGATCGTCGGCGTAGCTTGAACTGAGGCTGAGCTGGGCATCCGCTGCCTCGAAGGCGTTGGAGCTGCCCAGCAGGTCGATACGGCCGTCGCGTAGCGCAGCGATGGCTTCGTGGCGGCTGTCGAAGCGTCGTACTTCGATGGTGGTACCCAGCTGTTCTGCGATGATGCCAGCGTAATCGGCGCTGAGGCCTTCGTAGTCGTGCTGGCTGACATTGATCTCCAGCGGCGGGTAGTCGGGGCGCGAACTGCCAAGTACCAGGTGCTGGCGTTGCTGTAGCCAATGCCGCTCTTCGCTGGACAGCGCAAGCGGGGCCGCGGCGCTGACCGAGCGTGCCAGCAATTGGCGAGGTTCGCTGTTTGCCAGCAGCGCGCCGGAACCGGCCAGGCCGATGACCAGCAGGGCGCTTGCCAGCAGGCGCTTCATTGTCATCGAGCGCTCAGTAGACGCTGTTGCGCTTGGCCAGGTCGACCATTTCAACCAGTGATTCGGTCTTGAGCTTTTCCATGATGCGGCCCCGGTAGGTGCTTATGGTCTTGGCGCTGAGGTTCATGCAGGTGCCGATATTCTTGTTGTTCTCGCCGCGCGCCAGGCGCCGCAGCACCTCCATTTCCCGGTTGGACAGGCTGGACAGGCGCACTGGCTCGCTTTCCAGCGAGTTGCTATTGACCGACATCTGCGGGAAGGTCGAGTAGCCCTTGACGAGCGCTTTAAGGGCAAACAGCAACGCCTCGTGGTCTTCTTCCTTGGTGACAAAAGCGCCGATGCCAGCATCCAGGCAGCGCCGCACATACAGATCGGTGGCCTGGCCGGTCAGCACCATGATCTTGGGCGCCGGCTCCAGGCATTGCAGGCGCTTTATCACTTCCATGCCATCCAGGCCGGGCAGGCCGATGTCGAGAATTACCACATCCGGTCGCAGGTCGCGGGCCACCTGCGCCACCTCGCTGCCATTGCCGACCTCGCCGACAACACGGAAGCGCTCGCGTTCGAGCAACATGCGCAAGGACAGCCGGACGATGGGGTGGTCGTCGACGATCAGCACGGTAGTCATGAAGAAAACTCCTGTGAGGATGTGGTCCGCTTCCTGGATCACTCAGGAATACGTCTGCAAGTGGGGTTATCGGAAGCGCTGCACGATACGACCATTCCCGAAATTTGGTAATGCCGAGTATAGAAGTGTTGAAAGTCCACGTGCTTGCTGTTGAAAAGTCCTACAAAAAGTGGGAAAGACATCACCCTGGCAAAGCGGCGATGCCTGTTTTTGTAGTCGTCATGCGCAGGCGGAGTGTGATTTGCTCACGCGCTGGGTTGAGGCGGGGTTGTTGGCCAGTGCCTGGCCGACCCGTGTCGGGCGTGCCACCAGCTGGCCGGTGCAGTTCGGGCAGCGGCCCTGGAAACGTGTTTCCGCGCAGGTGCGGCAGAAGGTGCATTCGAAGGAGCAGATCAGCGCATCGGGGCTGTCACCCGGCAGGTCGGTATCGCAGCACTCGCAGTTTGGGCGTAGGTCCAGCATGGGCATGACTCCTGTTTGCAGGCGGGAAACCGGAGTCTGCTACGCCTGCGGCGAACCTGGCAATGCTCAGTCGCCAGGCCGATACAGGTGGGCGTGCCCGGCGCGATACAAGGCCGACTCGGCAAACGGTGTGTCGCCCAGCACATGGCCCACTAGGATCAGCGCCGTGCGCCGGAAATCCTTGGCCGCGACGCGTTCCACGATATCGCCGAGGGTACCGCGCACCCAGTCCTGGTCCGGCCAGGTGGCACGATGCACCACCGCCACCGGGCAGTGCGTGCCGTAGTGCGGCAGCAGTTCTTCGACGATACGCGACAGGTGCTTGACCCCCAAGTGAATCGCCAGGGTGCTGCCATGGCGCGCCAGGTCGCCCAGCTGCTCGCCGGGCGGCATCGGCGAGCTGTCACCATAGCGGGTGAGGATCACGGTCTGAGCTACTTGGGGCAGGGTCAGTTCGCAGCCGAGCAGGGCGGCGCTGGCCGCTGTAGCGGTGACCCCGGGGATGATCTGGTAATCGATGCCCAGCGCTTGCAGATGGCGGATCTGCTCGCCGATGGCGCCGTACAGGCTGGGGTCGCCACTGTGTACCCGAGCCACATCCTGGCCTTGCTCATGCGCACTGCGCATGGCGGCGATGATTTGCTCCAGGTGCAGTTCGGCGCTGTTGATCACGGTCTCGGCCTGGTGGCCCTCGAGCACGGCGGCCGGCACCAGCGAGCCGGCATAGATGATCACCGGGCACTGGCGGATCAGCCGTTGGCCCTTGACCGTGATCAGTTCCGGGTCGCCGGGGCCGGCGCCGATGAAGTAGACCGTCATGGAAAGTCCTTGCAGGAAAGAGGGGGAAACGTTCAACAGGCCAGGGCGAGGGTAGCCGGGCCCAGTACCTGGCGCGTCAGCAGCAACCTGGCGGTGCCAACCCGCTGGCTGGCCAGGGCCAGTGCCGCACTCTCCGCCACGCCCCAGCAGCCACAGTGGGCATGGGCAGCGGCGGAACGGTGGCTGAGTCGGGGTTCGTAGGGTTGCAACTGCGCGGTATCGTACAACACCAAAGGCAGACCGAGGCGTTCGGCCAGTTGCTGCAAGCCGGGTTCGTCGGCCTTCAGGCTGATGCTGGCGATGCCTTGCAGGTCGGCCAACGCCAGGCCCTGGTTGGCCAGGGCCTGGCGTAGCAATGTTTCCAGCGTATCCGCCGGGCAACCCCGGCGGCAGCCGAAGCCAGCGTAAAAGGCAGGCATCAGGCCTGATTGGAGCGCCGGAACAGCCAGGCGCTGAGCAGGCCCAGGGCCAGCCAGAAGGCGGCGTTGGTCAGCCAGGAGGCCACTTTGAACTGGGTTTCCAACGCTGCGGGGGCAAGGCTTTCGTGCACCTCGGGTTGCGGCGCACCGATCACATGAGGAATGACCAGCAACACGGCGCCAAATGCCTTGAGCAACCAGTGGCGGGCGAACACCAGCAGGGCCAGGCCCAGCGCGGTGGCGCTGGCGGTGCCGACCCACCAGGCCTGGCGTTGCCCCAGGTCGGCGGCGGCAGTACCTGGCAATTCCGGCGGCAGGCCCAGGGTCGGGGCCAGGCAGAACACTGCGAAGCCGGCCAGGCCCCATAGTGCACCGGTGCCGGCACGCTTGGGTTCGCGCAGGCTGTACAGGGCGGTGAGGATCAGGGCGAAGCCGACCGCGACCACCAGGTTGCCGCCAGTGGTGGACAGCACCCGCTGCCAGCCGTCTTCCGGCGACCAGGCTTCGGCGCTGTGTTCATGGGCTGCCACTTCGCCGGCATGCTCGTGCTGGCCGACCGGGGCTGCGGACTCGTAGGTTTCTGCCTCGAGAATCAGCGGGGCGACCCAGAAGCTTTGCAGCAGGGTCAGCAGCAAGGCCGCCAGCAACCCGCTGAAGCCCGCGGTACGGGCAATGCGTGTGATCATCGGGCGTACTCAGTGGCAGGGGAAGGCGGCGCTGTGGCGGGTGTCGTGGGCGGCGTTGTGCACGGCCTCGATGTGCGAGAAGCCAGCGAAGTACACCAGGCACAAGCCCAGCAGGCTGGCGCCGACGGCGATGACGACACGCTGGCTGAGGGTAACGGGGGTAGTAATGCTGTGTTGCTTGGTGCTGGTGACGGGCATGACGCGTTCCTCTGCTTTTTGTGGGCAACGGGCAAGCGCGGCAGCCCCGAGCGTGGCAGCCCAGGGGAATGCAACAGCGCCCGCCCACCGCGGGGTGTTCATGAACGCCAGGCCGGTCTCCGGGCTTGCGAGGAGGAGCCAGGCTCCTGGAAGGCGTCACCTTCCCATGCCGGGTGATCGGGCACAGTGGTACAGACGCTTCGCTCGCTTACCGTTGCGGGGGCAGCACCGGCCTTGTCCGGCCCTGCTGGAGGGCCTGGGACGCACCGGTTTCCCGTTTCACCCCCATTGGGGGCACCTGAACGCGAGGCATAAGGAGACCATGGGGCGGGGCTGCCGTCAATTGCCAGAATCGAGTTTGCCGGCGCCTCGGCTACTCCGCACCCACAGGGATTGTGAAGCGGACGCAAAGCGCTCCCGGTCAGCCCCGGGCAAACGCCGCCAGCTTGTCCCCATCCAGCCGGTAACGCACCCACTCATCCTGCGGCTCGGCACCCAGCTTCTGGTAAAAGCCGATCGCCGGCTCGTTCCAGTCCAGCACGCTCCATTCCAGCCGCCCACACTTGTTCGCCACCGCCTCGCGGGCAATGTGCTGCAGCAACTGCCGGCCGGCGCCGTCGCCGCGTTGCTCAGGAGTGATGTACAGGTCTTCCAGGTAGATACCGTTGCGGCCTAGCCAGGTCGAGTAGCTATAGAAATACACGGCGAATCCGATTGCCCGGCCATCGCGTTCGCAAATCAGGCTGTGCACGGTGCTGCCCTCGTCGAAAAGGCTGTGCTCGATATCGGCAACGCTGGCGATTACCTCGTGGCGGGCGCGTTCGTACTCAGCCAGTTCGGTGATGAAGGCCAGGATCTGCTCGGCATCGTTGCGAACGGCAGGGCGAATGGTGAGGCTCATGGTGACGGCTTCCTTGGTCTGGGAGTAGCGGTACAGCGATGTGTATCTACACAATTTAGTGAAACTGTACCGGTTGTAGAGGAGGGGACTCCGTTAGTGTGACAGCACCCATAACGAAAGTGGAATGCCTGCCATGCTTGCCTCTGCCGACCTGCTGACCGCCTTCGTGCTGTTCGCCTTCGTGTCTTCCATCACTCCTGGCCCCAACAACACCATGCTGTTGGCCTCGGGTGTCAATTTCGGCGTGCGCCGCTCCATTCCCCACGCCATGGGTATCAGCGTCGGTTTCATGGTCATGGTGCTGGCCGTTGGCCTGGGCCTGGGGGAGGTGTTCAAGGCCTGGCCGGTGCTGTACACGGTATTGCGCTACACCGGCGCCGCCTACCTGCTGTACCTGGCCTGGAAAATCGCCACCTCCGGGCCGGTCGGCACCGCTTCGTCCAGTGCCCGCAAACCGCTGGGCTTCTGGGGCGCGGCGGCATTCCAGTGGGTCAACCCCAAGGCTTGGGTGATGGCAGTGGGGGCAATCACCACCTACACGCCGGCGCAAGGCTATGTGACCAACGTCATTGTCATTGCCGCCTTGTTCGCCCTGGTCAACCTGCCGAGCGTTGGGGTATGGGTGATGTTTGGCAGTGCCCTGCGCAACCTGTTGCAGAACCCGCGTTGGCTGATGCTGTTCAATGTCCTGATGGCCTTGTTGCTGGTGATTTCACTGTACCCGCTGCTGTTTGTAGAATCGGCATTTTCCTGACCCCGCGAGTACAGTAAGCCGATGCAGTTGATCCCCTGGTCCCACGAATGCGCCGAAGGTTTCACCCTGCGGGGCTGGCGAACCCCGGCCAGTGGCAAGCCGTTGCTGCATTTCCTGCACGGCAACGGCTTCTGCTGCCTGGCCTACCAGCCATTGCTGATGCGGCTGGGCGAACATTTCGACCTGTGGCTCAGCGATGTCCAGGGCCATGGTGACAGCGACCATGGTGGGGTGTTTCGTGGCTGGAACCGGACCGCTGCGCTGGCGGTGGACGCTTTCGCAGCCGGGCGAGGCGAGTATGGCGACGTGCCGCGCTTTGCCGTCGGGCACAGCTTCGGTGGCGTGCTCACCGGCCTGATCCTGGCCAGTGAGCCGCAACTGTTCACGCGTGCCGTGCTGCTTGACCCGGTACTGTTCAGCCGGCGCATGCTGGGTGTGATGGGCGTGGCGGCTCTGGTCGGCTTGCACCAGCGTCATACGCTGGCGCGCAAGGCTGCCACCCGTCGCAGCCACTGGCCCGACCGCGAGGCAGCCCTGGCTTCGCTGCATGGGCGGGGTATCTTCAAGGGCTGGACCGATGAGGCGTTGCGGGCCTACGTAGAGCATGCCATCGGCGACTGTGGCGAAGCGGTGGTGCTCAAGTGCCGGCCCAGCCGCGAAGTGGAAATCTTCAGTTCGTTCCCCAAACGCATGTGGGCGAGCCTGGCGGCGATCCGCACGCCCACGCGGGTGCTTTACGGCGAGCACACTTACCCCTTCGTGCCCCATTCGGTGAACCGCCTGGCGGCGCTCAACCCTCATGTCAGCGGCAGGCAGGTTGCCGGCGGGCATTGTTTCATGCAGGAAGACCCGGTCATGGCTGCCGAACAGGTGCTCGGTTTCTTGCAAGGCTGACTGTTCCATGGGTGGAACGATGAATGCCAAACAAGCCTGCTACCGCCTGATTGGCATCATTGATAAGGTTATCTCAACCAAGAGAGGAGCCTTCTCATGAAAACGATTCTGGGTATTCACCGCAGCCCTCACGCCCACTGGGTAGGTGATGGGTTTCCGGTGCGCAGCCTGTTCACCTACGACAACCTGGCCAGCAAGATCAGCCCGTTCCTGCTGCTGGACTATGCCGGCCCTCACGACTTCACCCCCACCAGTGCGCGGCGTGGCGTTGGCCAGCATCCGCACCGCGGTTTCGAAACCGTGACCATCGTTTACCAGGGCGAACTGGAGCACCGTGACTCCACCGGCGCTGGCGGCTTGATCGGCCCAGGTGACGTGCAGTGGATGACTGCTGCCAATGGCATCATCCATGAAGAGTTCCATTCCCCAGGCTTCGCCCGCACTGGCGGTACCCTGGAGATGGTGCAGCTGTGGGTCAACCTGCCGGCCCGGGACAAGCGCGCAGCGGCTGGCTACCAGACGCTGCTGGCCGAGGACATCCCGGTGGTGGCGCTGGAGGGCGAGGGCGGCAGCCTGCGAGTGATTGCCGGTGACTATCGTGGGCATTCAGGGCCGGCGCAGACCTTTACCGCCATGGATGTCTGGGACCTGCGCCTGAATGCCGGTGCAGCCTTGCAGTTGCCGGTTGCCGCCGGGCGCAATGCGGCGCTGGTGGTGTTGCGCGGCAACGTGCGGATCAACGGCGAGCGCGAAGCCGGCCCATCGAGCCTGGTGCTACTTGACCGCGCCGGTGAGGATGTAGCCGTCGAAGCACTGGAAGGCGCCAGCCTGCTGTTGCTCAGCGGTGAACCGATCGACGAGCCGATCGTGGGTTATGGCCCGTTCGTGATGAACAGCCAGGCAGAAATTGCCGAGTCGTTCGACGACTTCCATGCCGGGCGGTTCGGGCAGATGCAGGATGCACGGGACGGTGCGGCGCATTGATCCTGGTTGATTGAATGGCTTGTCCGGCCTTATCGCCGGCAAGCCAGCTCCCACAGGCACAGCATTGCTCTCTAGGGTGTCGCTGTACCCAGCTCCCAGGCACAGCTTTGCTCTCGAGGTTGTCGCTGTACCCAGCTCCCACAGGTACAGCATTGCTCTCGAGGTTTTCGCTGTACCTGTGGGAGCTGGCTTGCCGGCGATAGGGCCGGTACAGGTACTACATTTGCTGGCATGATGCAGCCATGCCCAAGCTTACAGCCCTGCACGCCGTGCGCCGATCATTGCCCACCCCTGGCCGCCACACCCTGTGGCTGCGCTACCATGCCCCTTACCACTGGCCCTCGACCCTGGCCTTCCTCTCTGCCCGCTGCATCCCCGGCATCGAGACCTGTCTCGACGGCACCTACCGCCGTACCTTGGTAACTGCCGGCCGCCACGCCGTGTTGCACGCTACCCCTTCGGGCAGCCAGTACCTGCGGGTCTGCCTTGAAGGCGTCCCGACCCGCGCGCTGCCCGGCCTGATCGCAAGGCTGAGGCGGTTCTTCGACCTCGATGCCGACCCCGCGCGCATCACTGCCGAACTGTCTCGCGATCCACTGATGGCCCGCCTGCTACAGGAACGCCCCGGCCTGCGCGTGCCGCAAGGCTGGGACGCTTGCGAGCAGGCCATGCGCACTGTGCTGGGCCAGCAGGTCAGTGTGGCCGGGGCCATTACCTTGGCCGGCCGCCTGGTGCACCGCTATGGCGTGCCCTTGCGTTTGCCCGCACCGGGCCTGAGCCACGTGTTCCCGGCGTTACCGGTATTGGCGGCTGCGCAGTTCGTTGGCATGGGCATGCCGCGGGCGCGCGCCGCCACTCTGGGTACGCTGGCCAATGCATTGCTCGCCGAGCCGGGGTTGCTCCGCCGCGGGCAAGTGCTGGATGAACTGCTGCGCAACCTGTGCCAGATCAAAGGTATCGGCCCGTGGAGCGCGCATTACCTGGCGTTGCGCCAGGCCGGCGCGGCCGATGCCTTGCCGCTGGGCGACGTGGCGCTGATCAAGGCGTTGCGCCTGCTCGAAGGCGACGACGCCCAACTGGCGCAACGATCCCTGGCCTGGCGACCGTGGCGGGCCTATGCGGCGCAGCATCTTTGGGCATCGCTGGGGCCTGTCGGGACCGCTCGTCGCTAAGTCTGCCAGTGCGTTCGAACGCGCGGCCTGCCCAGGCAATCTTCCACTAAGGTGCTAGAGGATTCGCTGCATGCTCATTGCCCAGGCGCATGGATGCCTGCCCCGGCATGCGCAATATCAATTGGCGCCTCGCCCGACAAAGGCGTACTCACACAACAGGCCATCCCAAAGAGAGGGTCGTACCATGTCGTTGATAGGAGTTTCGATGCTAGAAATGCGGCAGATGATCGAGCAGGCCTGCCTGCCCGACCGTTGTGAAGTCAGCTGCACGGACGGCGCCAACCTGACCATCCGCCTGGGTCAGGGCCAGAGTCTCGAGGAGGGCGTGACCCTGAGCGGGGTCCCCCTGCAAAGCCTCAACAGTTGCCGCGACCTGGTCAACCTGGTGGGGCAGCTGCATGCGCTGCGTGACAGCCACCCGGCGCCACTCAAGGCGATCGCCTGAGGCGTCTGCCGCGCCCCGGTCAGCCCAGGCTGGCCGGGCGCACATATTCCGGCATCAGGCCGTTGAACCAGAACAGGATCATCGCCACCAGGATGGTCACCAGCAGCAGTAACCCCACCCCCCACACGCAGGTTGCGAACAGCATGGCCTGTTCCTTCTTCAGTCTCAGGAAGGTCTGCAACCCACCATACAGCAACACGCTGGCATACGCCGAGGCTGCCAGCAGGGCCGCCAGCGCCAGCCAGCGGATCGGCAGCAGGCCGACCACCCCGGCAAAGAACCAAGGCGTGGCGCAGTAGGCGGCAAAGCCGATGCACTGGTTGAGGCTGGGCTGTGCATCGAAACCGCGCGACATCCAGCGGATCATCATGCCCATCAACATCACCCCGACGACCGTGGTGGCATACAGCAGGCCCGCCAGTTGCGCTGCGCTGGCCATGCTCAGGCGTACGCGTTCCTCGGCCGCCAGGCTCCAGCCAAAGGTGGTGGTGCCGACGAACAGGCACACCGCGGGGATCAAGGCCAGGGCCAGCAGGCGCGGCAGATATTGCTGCGGGTGGTCTTCCTCGGCCCGACGAATTTCCAGCCAGGCGTCGGCGGGGTGAGTGAAGAGCTTGAGCAACGGGCTGTTCATTGGCGTTCTCCGTTTTCCGGCAGGTCTGGGCCCTTTTGCTATGGAGACATGCCGCGCCGTGCGGGTTCAGCCGGGTTGATCGCCGTTGATCGTCTTACAGCAGTTCCAGCAGCAGGTTCAGGCCGCCATCACCGCATTTGCCTTGATCGCGGACCACACCGTGGTAGCTGCGCCCGTCCCAGACGAAGGCCACGCTGTGGGCACGGTCGACCTTGTCGGGCAGCGGCGGGCAAATGTGCAGGCGCAGGCCTGGGCGGCCTTGCAGGTTGAGGGCCGCGAGCTGGCATTGGCACTCCACGCTTTGTGCCACCGGGCCGAACAGGGTATCGCGTACGTAATCGAGTTGTACTGAGGCATTGGGCGCGCGGCAGGGCATTTTCATCGGCGCGCGGCTCCGCTGTGAGGGGGCGGGAAACAGGGCTGGCAGGGCATGGCGAGCTCCAGGCTGAAGAAGGCGTGGCTTATCGTTTGAAGCTTGCCTGGCCAAGATGTTCAACGCGTTTCATGCGCGTTCATCATTTTTTGCGCCGGGTGGCCGGCCGTTGGTCCGGTTCAGCCACCGGCCTTGCGCAAGGTCAGGTTGATCCGCCGTTCACCCAGGCGCGGATGCACGCCAGGCTTGATCGGGAGCACGCCGTGAAAGCGCAAGCGGTCTTCGCCGCCCCAGACCAGCACATCGCCATGGTTCAGCGGGATGCGCTGGGTCTTGTCGGCGCGCTGCAATCCACCGAACAGGAACACCGCCGGCAAGCCCAGCGAAACCGACACGATCGGCTGGCCGAAGTCCTGCTCGTCACGGTCCTGGTGCAGGCTCAGGCGGGTGCCCGGCAGGTAGTGGTTGACCAGGCAGGCATCCGGTACGAAACCGTCGAACCCGGCCATGGCAGCGGCGCGGGCGGCCAGCTCGAGCAACACCGGGGGCAGGGCGGGCCAGGGTTTGCCACTGAGCGGGTCGCTGGGGCTGTAGCGGTAGCCGTGTTCATCACTGACCCAACCCAACGTGCCGCAGTTGGTCAGCCCTACCGCCATGCGCAGGCCACCCGGGGTATGCATGTGCCGGAACGGCGCGGCACGCAGCACCGGGCGCAGGGCATCGAGCACGGCCTCGATCTCGGCCAGGGCGAAGCCGGGCAGCAGCACGGTGTGGCTGGCCAGGCGTTGCGGCTGGGAGCCGAACAGGTCGAGGTCGGACTGGATCATGGGATTGGGTATCGGCTTTGGCTGGGGACCATTGTAATGCGCTTGGCAGGTTTGGCCTATTCGCGGGCATGCCCGCTCCCACAGGGTTGGCGCAGGCTTTGATGGCAGTGGGGTACCTGTGGGAGCGGGCGTGCCCGCGAACAGGTCGGCAAGAAAACGCCGTTCTGACAGGAATAAAAAGGAACCGCGGCACCAGGGAGAGGAGCACCGCGGTTCAAGGGGGGAGCGATCTATTGCTGGGTCACAGTGGCCACGTTCGCGCTACCCAGCTGGGTAATGGTCGCGGTCTGGGTGACACCGCTCTGGTCGACATACGCCTTGTTGCCCTGGCCTCCCTGGGTCACGTAGGCGATGTTGTAGCTGTCAACCTGCTTGATATTGGCTTCGTTGCCGCCACCGTACAGCTGATTGGTGTAGCTCTGGTTGCTGTAGCCGGACTGGTCCAGGTTGATGACGTTGCCGTTGCCCTGGCTGTTGCCATAGGCATAGTTTTCGGTGCCACGCTGGTCGGCGATCAGGATGTTGTCAGTGCCGTTCTGCTCGAAGTACAGCTCGTTGTTCATGTCGGCCTGCTTGGTCTCCATCTGGTTGCCGGTGCCTTTCTGGGTCAGCGTCGCCAGTTGGTTGTCACCGTTCTGGGTCAGGTTGACGCCGTTGCCATTGCCGTTCTGGTTGATGGTGGCGTTCTGGTTGGTACCGAACTGGCCGCCCATCTTGGCGCCTTTCCAGTTGCTGGCGGTGACGCTGTTGCCATTGCCCTTGGTGTTGATGGTCAGGTTGAGGTTTTCACCGTTCTGGTAGGTGAAATGCAGGTTGTTGCTACCGGTCTGGGTGATGGTGGTGGTCGAGTTGTTGGTTTCGAACTGGTCCGACCAGCTGGCGTTGGCCGTGCCCTGTTGCGACAGGCTGACCGTGTTGTTGGTGCCGAAGCTCTGGTCGATATAGCCTTCGTTCAGCTGGCCGGACTGGGTCACCGATGCCTGGCTGGCGGTCTGGTTGTCCTGCCACACTTCCACCGAGTTGCCGCCACCGTACTGGCCAATGCCGATGGCGCCGCCGGTGCCGTCGCGCTGGTCGCCATACGCCCAGTTGCCCTTGCCCTCCTGGTAGACCTGGATATCGCCATCGACGTAGTTCAGGTGCTCGGCGGCGGCGTAGTTGTCCTGGCCGACCTGGTTGATGCTGCTGCGGTTGTTGCTGCCACCAAAGGTCTGCTCGATGAAGGCTTCGTTGCGCTGGCCGGATTGCCAGGTGGTGGCCTTGCTGCCTTCCTGGCTGTCCTGCCACACGGTCGAGGCGTTTTCGGCGCCTTGCTGGGTTTGCAACGCTTGGTTGCCCAGGCCCAGCGACTGGCTGGCGAATGCATCGTTGTAGCTGCCACCGGCATGCTGGGTGATCTGGCTGCCGTTCTCGAACAGCTGGTCGGCGTAGCCTGCGTTGTACTGGCCGTTGGCGCTCTGCTGGATATCGCTGGTGCTCTCCGACTGCACCGCAAGGTGGTTGTTGCCCTTGCCGGTCTGGGTCTGGGTGGCCGAGGCGAATGGCGCCAGTGACTGGCTGACCTCGGCGATGTTTTCCTTGCCGTCCTGGGTCTGCGACGAGGTGCTGTCAGCAGCCATGGCCTGACCTGCAAGGGCCAGGACGATGGCGGCACTTAACGGAGCGAGCTTGTACATGGGGGTGCCTCCAGGTCTATCGGTATTGGGTGATCTGAACGTGCTGGCCATTGCCGGCCTGGGTCACGGAGCTGGTGAGGCCTGTGCCCGCCTGCACGATGCTGGCGCTGTTGTCGTTGCCGATCTGCTCGATGGCCGCGCTGTTGCTGCTGCCGGTCTGGCGGATCGACGCGGTGTTGCCATTTCCCTGTTGGCTGATGATGGCCATCAGGTCACTACCTTCCTGCAAGATGTACGCTTCTTGCGCGCCACCGGCCTGGACGATGCGGCCCAGCAGGGCCTGGCCGTTCTGGTCGAGGGCGGCGCGGTTGCCCGCGCCTTGCTGCTCGACCACCGCAGCCTGGCCGGCGCCGGCCGGCAGCAGGCGGATGATCACCGGTTCGCCGAGGTCGTTGCCGGGCGCGAGGTCGGCATTGTCCAGCAGGTCCTCGGCCCAGCAGGCCTGGCCCGCCAGGGCCAGGCCGAGCAGCAGGGAATACAGGCATTTCATTGCAACCTCCGGCCTTTACTGCACGGTTACGTTGACGGTGCGTGTGGTGCCCTGGCTGGTGGTGATCGTCGCCGTCGGTGCCGCAGTCGGGATGATCGTGGTGCTATTGCTCACCGCCAGTCGCCAGCGGCCGGTCAGCGCTACCGTGGCAGTGCCAAGGGTCTGCACGCCGGTAGTGGTGGTTACCCGCACGGTGACGGTGTTGCCGGTGGTGACCGACGAGGTGCCGCTGAGGTCCCAGTTGTAACGGTTGTTGGAGCGTGCCGTGACCGTGGCAGCCGTGACCGTGAAGGTTTCGGCGGCAGGCCGTGGTGACACGTTGACGGTAACCGTGCCGGAGTTGGACAGGGCCCCCAGCGAGTCACGAGCCTGGTAGGTGAAGGTGGTAGTGAAGGCCGAGGTCACCGTGGCCGGTGGGGTGTAGGTCACTGCGGTGCCGTCGGTGCTGACGGTGCCCCGGCCGGCAGCCGGCTGGGTGAGGGAGGCAGCGGGGACAGTCAGCGGCAGGTTGCCTTCCGGATCGGTGTCGTTGGCCAGCACGTTGATGGTCAATGGCACGCCCAGGGTAGCGACGGTTTCCGGGTTGGCGGTTGGGGCCCGGTTAGGTGCTACGTTGACGGTGACCGTGGCCGGTTCCGACTTCAGGCCCTTGGCGTCCACCGCCCGGTAACTGAAGGTGGCCACCACGGGTTGCGTGGCCCCGGCTGGCGGGGTGTAGGTGACCGAGGTGGTGCCGTTCATCACCACGCCGCCAAGGCCTGTACCGGGCTGGGTCAGGTCGCTGATGGTCAGCGGCACGTTGCCATCCGGGTCGCTGTCGTTCTGCAGCAGGTTGAGGGTGATCGGGATGCCGACGCTGGTGCTGCCGATATCGGCCTGGGCCAGCGGTGGCTGGTTGGCCGCCTCGACCGGCGCGTTGCCGACCACGACCACCGGTTCGACATCGCTGCCACCACGTGCCGATTTGACCGTGATGGTGGCTGGTGGCTGCGGCACGTCGTTGACGGTCAGGCTCTGCAGCGTGCCCGCCTTGGACAGGCGACCATAGCCCTGGGCGAGCAGGTCGGGGACCGCTACCTCGTCACTGGAACTGGCCTCGATCAGCAGGCGCTTGTTGGCCCAGTCGTAGCGTGCGGTGCTGACCTTGACCACGTCGGTGAGCTTGCTCGACAGCGCGGTCGGCTGGGTTCCGCCGGCGTTGTCGCTGGCGGTGACCACCACCACCGCAGGCGGTGCTTCCTGGCTGAGCTGCTGGTGGAAGAACAGCCCGTTGTTGTCGGTGGTGAGGGTGTACTGGCACGGCGAAGGCGGGGTGCCGACCAGGGCGATGCCATTGCGCATGCACAAGCTGGCTGCGCTAGGCGCCTTTGCGAATACTTCCGTACGGGTGCCGGTGGCATTGCGCGAATAGGTGGCGCGCTCCAGGCTGACCGGGGTCTGGGCACGTTGGTCCAGTACCTTGCCGGAAACGGTGAAGGTGTTGGTCTGGATGATGCCAGCGGGGCCTTGGATGCGCACGAAGTTGGTGTTGAAGGGGCTGCCGGTCACCGCTTCGGTGATATTGGGGTCGCCGATGTAGGTTTCGATGGCGCCGGTATCGGGGTTGACCGCGGTATAAGGCCCACCAACACCCTTCAGCCAGGGGCCGATCGCCCCCGCCAGCGCGCCCCGGAAGTTGCCCGGTGCGCCGATGCCGATGTCGCGGGTGATGTTGATTGCCCGTCGGCCTGGCGTGGTGACGTTGACCGTCTCCACCCCGTAAGGGTGGGTGATGGTGTAGGTACCGGTGCTTGGGACCGAAGCACGGATACGGATCCGGGCGAAGCTTTGCTGGTCACCATCGACCGGGTTTTCGGCGGCGAAGGCTGCCTCCACCCCGGCTACATAAACCTCCAGCTCATAGCCGCTGTTGCCCACCTGTGGGATGTCGGTTTCGGCCAGGAACCAGAACATCTCTGGCGGCCAGTTGTCCGGGAACACCAGCGGCAGGGCATCGTCATAGATGCCAGGCTCGGGTAGCAGGGTACACATGTAGGCTGGTGCCCCTGGCGCGCCCGGCGCACGTGTACTGGTGGCACGGGACTGGCACAGCTCCAGGGACTGGTCGAGGCTGTCCTTGTACCACATCGGATAGCCACCGGTGGCGAAGGTGTAGGGCCCCGGGTCGACATCGGACAGCGCGGCAAACGCGGCGCTGGTAACGGTAAGGGAGAGACCGGCGGCCAACAGCGCACGGCGCGACCAAGTGTTCATGCTGCCTCCTTGAAGGCTGAGCCTTTGTCTGTTCATGGCACCAGCACCACGTCTTCGGTGTCGCTACCGCCGTTGGTACTGGTGACCTGCACCTTGGCCGGCGGGATGGGTGACAGGCTGGTGCTCAGCGTCTTCACGGCGCCAGTGCCGCTCAGATTGCCGATCAGCGCGCCGTTGCCGGTATGTGCGGTGAGCACTGGCGGCGTGGTTTCGTCGCTGGTGCTGGCCACCAGGGTCAGCTCGCCGGTGGACAGGCGGTACTGAGCCTGGGTGATGGTAACCAGGTCGGTCAGCGGCACGTTGGCGGTGGTCAGGCTGCTGGTAGGGATCGCCACGCTGTTGTCGGCGGTCAGCGTCAGGATCGACCCGGCGGCCGGGTCGAGCACCGACTGGGCGTACCAGGCACCGGTACCGTTGGCCTCGGTGAGGTTCAGGTTTGGTGTCTGGCTGGTCAGGGCGACGCTGGCCGGTGGCGGTGGGGCCATCACGAAGATGTCCTGCTGCGCGTGCACGTCGCCGTTCTCGGTATGCCGCGAGTAGGTACTGCGTTGCGGCATCAGCGGGGTTGGCAGGGCCACTTCGGAAAGCTTGCCCGAGACCGCGAACAGCTCGGTGCGCAGGTCGATGCCACCGGGGCCTTCGATGCGTACGTAGTTGGTATTGAACGGGCTGCCGGTCACCCGTTCTTCCAGGTTCGGGTCGCCGATGAAGCGCTCGCTGCCTTCGGTGTAGGGGCCGTTGACGCTGCGCAGGAATGGCCCGACATCGCCTTTCAGGGCGCCAGTGAAGTCGCCAGCGCCGGCAATGCCGATGTCGCGAGTCATGTTGATTGCCCGGCGCCCGCCCGCAGGTACGTCGAACACGTCAACGCCGTATGGGTGAGTGACCACATAGGTGCCGGCGGTTGGTACATCGACCCGGATACGCACCCGGGCGAAGCTGACCTGGTCGCCGTCGACCGGTTCTTCAGCGGCAAAGGCCGCTTCGATGGCGGTGCCGTAGCTGAGGTCGATGCCGCGGGTGGCGTCGACGATGGCGGCATCGGCGGTGAACCAGAACGCCTCGTCAGGGAAGTTGGTGGGGAAGACGATGGGTTGGGTATCGTCGAACACGCCGGGGGTAGGCAGCAGCGTGCACATGTACGACGGTGCGCCGGGCGCGCCAGGCACCCGCGAGCTGACGGCCTTGGTCAGGCACAGGTCGAGGGTACGACCATGGCTGTCCTGGTACCAGGCGGGGAACCCGCCGTTGGCGGGAACATAGGCGCCAGGGTCGACAGCGTTCAAGGCAGCCTGCGCCGGGAGCTGGAGCATGCCGGCGAAAATCGCCACTGCCAGCGGGTGGGGTATCGGTCGGTGCATGAGTCATTTCCTCCTGCAAACGGGCCCATGGACTTGGGGCGTCTGGCAGGAGATCGGCAATAGGCGTGCCAAGCCGGGAAAAACATGCTGTAGCCCTTACAGGGCAAGGGATCCAATTCTCTTGCGAAGGCCTTGGCAAGTATTTGCCGTTGGGCACCGTGCCCCCAAGGTTGGGGACTGGGGCAGGTGGTGCCGACCCATTCGTAGCATCAGCTACTCGGTCGCTACACCTTCGATCTCGGCGTACGTAATTTGCGTGGCTTTTTCTCTGAACGCTTGCCGGGTTTGAGATGCCAGCGATCGGCATTGGCGAGCAGGCGCTCCTGGATCGCAGGTGGGTAGTCGCTCAGCGTTGTCACCGCTGGAACGGGCTTGCCGGGCATTCCAGCTTCGCGGATCACCTTCGGCCAGCGCGGTCGCCAGCACAACAGCAGGCTCAGCCAATGGCCGGTTCCGATGATGACGAAGGCGGGACAAACCAAGAGCAGGACGACTTTGAACAGCCAGCTGCTTTTCCGGAAGAAGCGACCCAATCCTTCGAACTGGGCACCGAATGCCTGGACGAGCGAGGGGAGTTGGGTGCTCAGACGGGGACGGGGGACGGCATGTGGGCCATCTTCCATATAGCGGCGAATGAATTCCCACTCGTCCCGAAGTTCACTACCGCCTTGGCCTTGCTTGCCGAGTAGGGCCATTTCCATGTGAGGGAGGCCGGTGTGGCTGGGGTGCCAGACCAGGCACAGCCTCATGCCCGCGCTGAGGGAGTCGTCTTCGGGTTTGACGCCTGTGCTTCCGGTTGTTCTCCAGGGGAATGTAGCTATACCGCCGCAGCAGCTTGGTCTATGGAGGTGAACTTGCTGGGTTTTTCGATTGAAGCGAATGAGCAAGTGGCGACTGGTAAGCATTTCTAGTCGCGTAAAACGAAATCCGTATTTGGCATAAAAATAATAAACGGCTCCGCCTATTGATAGCATGTATGTGCTGAAAAGGACCGAGAACACAGAAAGGAAGTCGGGTTGAGTTATGTTGGTGTAGACGGAGCTCAATGTTATCTTCAGCCATGCGTAAGTCATCGGAACTAAACTGCCAAGCGTCATTATAGTGATGATGCCGCGTTTTTCTTCTGACCCGCCACAGCGCATTTCCATATATGTATCGTTAAAAGAAAATATCGGGCCGCGTGCATTGGGTTTTTCGCTGACACTGTTGAAGTGTATTTGTTTGCTCATGTCATTTTCATTGGAATCCTTGTCAGCTCGCTTTTCAATCAAGCTTCTCTGCGCGTCAAATACCTTACGCTTCGCTTTTGATTCAATTGCCATCTCCCACAGCCCCCGCTCGATAAGATACATCAAAGGACCTCGCTGAAAGCTGAGTGCAGGGCTGCTAACTCTTCTCGTTCATCGTAAGGTTTAGAGCTTTTATCCAAACGATAGCTGCTTCGCTTGCACCACTTTTCCAGCGCATCGTCCTCGAGCAAGAAAATGATGGTAGTTAGGAGCAAGCCTACCCAGAACGCTCCTAAAATTAATTTGGTTAACAGCAAACGAGCCGCCTGCGTGCCCAGTCTAGTAGCCAGGCTGCTTAATGATCGCCCTACAAGACGTATGAGTTTGCTCTGGTTATTGATCGTGAGGCGATCGAAGAGGGGCTTAGCTATTCCTATGGCAGTTCCCAATTCTCCGACAGATAAAGCGAGTGTAGCCAGTGCGCGCGTAAAATAGGCCCCACTCAATGTCCACGATTTCGTTGAGGCACTAGGTTGAGTGTGACTTTTTACCCCGTCGGCGAAGTCCCACCAAGCCAGTACGAACCCACCCATCCCCGCTAATCCGGCGCCCCAGAGTTTCAGCCTCCCCAAGGTCGCAACTGCACCTCTACCGGTCACGCTATTTGCGCCGTAACGCGTCACCACCTGTTCCACATAGCTGGCCCCAATCTCGAAACCCGCCGCAGCCGTGGTCATGGCGGCTGCCATGAGTTCGGTCTTAATCCGTACATCACTGCCAGGCAGTTCGCGGGCCTTGAACGCCATCAGCATCCCTTCCAGCAGGCATACAAGACTGGAGACACGTACTTTGTAGAAGTCGCTCTTATTGGCTTGCATCAATCCTTCGGCCCAGGCCTGGTCCAAGTAACGTCCTGCCTGGCCAGCGCTGCGCTGCGGATTCAATGGCTGCCCGCTACGAGCCGCATCACTTAGGCGTATGTCGACAGCTGTCTCATGTACCGAAGCAAACAGCGTCAGGCGCAGGCCATGGTGCAGGGCACGGTCCATACTGTTGGGGGCTCCGGTACGCAGTACCTGTCGGCCCAGTGCCACGTACCAGGCGTATAGACCGATGCTAGCGTGGCTGTTTCTGTTCTGCAGTTCTTCATATAAAGCGTTGGCGCGCCCGAAAGCATTCGCCGCAATGTGTGCTTGCCGGACAAGTGACTCACGCAGCACAAACCATGATTCCGACGGTGGTTTGGCCATGGCCGCTTCCCGCAGCGTCGCGAGCGCATCACGAATGTCATCCTGGTTGTACGTGATACCCCGTATCGCCAGGTTGCTCCGATCAGCAACGTCACTGCGCCACCAGTGGTCCAGCACGGTCGTTCCCCATTCACTGAGCTCCATGCCGATCACGCACTGGCCGGTCTGTTCGGCAAAGGCTAGGCCATTGATCAGGTCGGCATTGTCGTAACGGTCCAAGGCCTGTAGCAGGCGTTCACTGATCAACCAGCGGGCATGATCCTTGGCCCGATCCTCTGTCTCCTGTTGGGCCTGTTGCATGGCCTGCTCGAAACTTTCCAGCTGATCGTGCATCGCCTGCCGATCGACCAGATGGCCGTATTTCTGGTCGAACTTCTTGCTGAATTCACCGCTATCCTGACGGGACTGGACCTTGGCGCGGACGTCGCGCTCGAACTTCTCAAGCTGTGGTCTCATCCTCTCATCATGCGCATCGGCCTGTTGCCTAGCCCGATCAGAAAATGCATAGAACTCCACCGGCGTAGCCGGCTGGTTGCGAATGGTCTCGGCCATGACTTCGCGCTTGACGATCCGGTCGGCCATCATCTGCGGGTAGAGCTTTTCGATCTCCAGGAACGATTGTGCGATTAGCAGTCTTCGCTCGTTGTCCACGCCTGGTTCTACGGAGTGCCGCAGCCACTTGGTCTTTACGTCGTCGACGGCAGCATTGCGCCAGGCATTGAGCTCCTGGGTGATACCGATGGCGTCTTCGATGACGATTGCGGCGCCGCGGGGTTTGGTTTGGTTAACCAACGGTGCCAAGGCTTGTCGTGACGCGTGTGGCGAGACGATCTGATCGTTGTTGAAGGGCTGCATGTCCAGCAGCGCTTTCAGGTCTGAATCCTCCTGGGCTTTGAAGTCGGCGACCCAACCAAGCTGATCGTGCTTGAGTACATGGTTTTGCGGCGGCGCATCGGAGGGCTGGATGAATTGGGCGATATCGATGGCCGGTAGACTACTGCGATACTCGTCCTCAAGTAGGCGATAGTTGTCGAGCATGCGTGGGGTCAGTGGGGAAGGGCTGAACAAAGGGCGCAGTTCTTGGATGTCATCCAGATCGTAAAGAGTGATAGTCCAGCCAAAGCCGCGAATGATCTCCTCTAGGTTGGCGGCGTTGGGAGCGGATTCCCAAGGCGCGTCGGCGCGGATGTACAGCAGCGAGCCGTTGGGTGCAACGCGGTACTGGCTGTGCCATTGATAGGCCGGTTCGCTGTGACGCTTGATCAGCAGGTAGAGAAAGCCTTCGCGCAAAGGGCGGATGGCATAGTCAGAATGGGTCAGATCGCCGACATCTTGAAAGGGGCTGAGGTAGCCCGGCAATTTGGGCAAGCGGGCGCGTTGTGCCGGGTTGCCACCGACGGCGGCGTAGCGCAGGGGCAGCAGTTCGAAACGGCGGGTGCAATCCGCGACAGGGCTGTTGCGCAGTGCAGGGCGGTAGCCGGTGGTGATGCGTCTGCAAAGTTCGAGGGTTTCGGTGACCGAGTCCATGGCTGTGTACCTCAATTATTGGCGTGCAGGCGTCGCTGCACGTTGTCCATCAGGGATGTCTGCTGTTCGCGCGTTGCAACAATCGCGTCCTGCCAGGCTTGTGAGCTACTGAGTTGTTCGCCGTGGCGAGCCAGTATGAGCACATAGCTGATGAGGTCTTCCTCACGGTCCAAACCTTGCTCGCGCGCCTGATCTAGGTAGTGCTGGATGAGACCAACCCGTGTTCCATGGCAAGCAGTGGCCAAGGCTGCACAGGACGGCTCGTCCTTGATCAGCTCGGCAAGTTGATAGCTCAGCGGGTCTCCCGCCAATTCAGCCCAACAGTCTTCGTTTAGCGTGATTTGTGGGAGGTGCAGGGACGGAGGCTGATCAGCACCGGATACTTGTAGCCACAACCGCTTGTTCGGGTGCGCTACAGGTGACCACCAGTGATGGATGGGAGCCAACCATTCGCTTATCCCTGGCAGCTCACGATATGTATCCAGCACTCGCAAAGCTGCAGCGTTGTGGAAGCGCAGGAGGTACAAATGGCCGTCAGCTCCCGTCACGATGTTGGCGTGGCTCAGATGCCGGGCAAGTTGGGCAGTTGGTAACGCGCTGACGATCCAGCCGCAAACCGCGCCCGAAGCAAGCTGTTCGAGTTGCCATTGAAAATCGTACTGGGCCGACACATCGGAGCCTGGCCGCGATCCGAATAGCCAAGGGCCTGCTGTTCGCAGATTGTGGAGCTGGGTTTGTTGCAGCAGCGGCCAGCAGCGGTCCTCATAGTGCCGGGTCAACTTTTCCTGCACGCCGGGTGACAGGCTGGCCATTTCCACGATCGCGCTCAGACGATAGCGGTCGGAGGTGCGCAGCACCTCCACCACAGTCCTGATAAATGGGCTTGGCATCAGCTTGTTCCTTCCATGCGAATCATGTTGTGGCCGTCCGCAATCGCTTTCAGCAAGCAGCTCAAGCAAATGGGCTCGCCAGGCTCTGGTACGCCGAAGGTCGATGTCATGCGCTGGCTGCATTTGGCCTGCTGACTGACAGGACCCTTTAAGGCCAGTGCTAGTCCGTCCAACGTGATACCGGCACCATCTATGCGCAGCAACCCGGCCGGACTCCTGATAGTCAGGCTTTCGCTGACCTGGATGTCATAGACCTTGGTTGTGTGGCGGATGGCTTCCCCGGCCTGCAAGGTATTGTGACCGGCCACGCTCTGTTCCAAGTGACCACCGATTTCTATCGTGTGATTGGCTTTGGTGACGTCCTGGCGGTGGTTGCCGACCTGTTCGATGCGGTCCTGGCCAGTGATAATGGTATGGTTCCGGCCAATGGTCAGGGTATCGTCATTGCCGATTTCGTGGGCCCGGTCCTGGCCGATATTGACGGACTCGTCCCGGGCAATCTCTTCCCGACGGTCCTGGCCAATCGAAAGGGTCTCATCCTTCTCGACACGCTCGGTGCGGTCGTTCCCGACTTGCGTGGTTTCATCGTGTTTGACGATGTTGTTCTGGTCTCTTTCTGCGTGGATGAAGACTTCCTGTCGTCCCAGTTCGTCCTCGAAGCGCAGCTCGTTGAAGCCATCGCCCTTGTGGGTCTGGCTCTTGATGGTCATGCGGGTCTTGTGTTCGGGCAGGTCGTACGGCGGCAGCTGGTTTCCGCAATAGGTACGCCCGGTGATCATCGGCTGGTCGGGGTCGGCGTTGACGTACTGGATGATCACGTCCTGGCCGATGCGTGGGATAGCCATCGAGCCCCAGCTACCGCCGGCCCAGCCCTGTGACACACGCACCCAGCAGGAGCTGAACTCGTTGTTCTCGCTCTCCCGGTCCCAGGGGAAGCTCACCTTGACCCGGCCCCACTCGTCGCAGTAGATCTCTTCCCCGGGCGGCCCGACGACCGTGGCCATGTGCGGGCCGTCGATGCGTGGTTTGGGCAATGGCGCCGGACGCCATTCGATCCGACCGGGCACCAGCACGGCTTCCTGTGAGTAGCGCGTTCCTTGTTCGGCCCCGGCAGCTTCTTCTTGCAGGCTGGTGAACTGGCTGCCCTCGTGATGAACACGCATTACACGCCAATGGGCGTTTAGGTCTTTGCGCGGATGCTCGATGAGGGTAAAGCTCAGCCCCGGTTGCAGGCGTACATCGTCACCCTCGACTTCGGCAATACGGGCGTCATGGCGCAGGGCCGTCAGGCGGGTAGCGGTGAAGGGCACACCGACCGCATCGCGCTTGTAGCGGCCGGGGTAGTCGAAGCGCTCATAGTCCCGGGACTGATGGGTGATGCCACTGTCACTTGCGCGGTGTTCCTGCCGGTATTGCGGGTTGGTGAAGGTGTAGTCCCGCTGCACCTGGCGTGCGGTGCGCACCTGTTCGCTGTAACGCAGGCGGCGCAGGCAAGGCCTGGCCTGGTCACCACCGCTGTTGGCGCGGTACAGCACCTGGTCGGGGCCGATGTCGTCTTCATCGAAGAAGTCTTCATCCTCGTCGTCGGCCTTGATCGCGCCTCGGCTGATCTGCCCCAGCGCCAGCAGCCGGTCGGTGATGACCAGCAGGTGGTGTTTCGGTGTGTGCTCGAAGCGATAGACAAAACCCTCTTCACCCGCCAGGCGGGCGATGAAGTCGAGGTCCGTTTCACCGGCCTGTACGCAGAACTCGCGCACCTGGTGCTCGCCCATGCTCTTGATTTCGAAACGGGCAATGCCCTGGCGCCTGAGCATCAGTTCGAGAATCTGCGGTACGGTTTTCTGCTGGAAGATGCGCCAGTTCGAGCGCAAGCCGGCACGGGCCAGCACGGGCTCGACCAGGGCGCGGTAACGGGTGCGATAAAACCCCGTCTCGCCCTGGCTGAAGCTGCTGACCAGGCCATGCACGTAGCGCAGGGGGCGCTCACCGCGCCAGATCGTGAACAGCACAGGTTTGTCGAGCAACTGGCCGAAGTCGACCTCGTCTTCAAAACTGATCAATTCCAGCTTCAGCTGGAACGGTGAGCTGATCATTTCGTCGAGTTCGAACGAAACCACTTCGAAGTCACTCTGGCCAGCCAGCGGCTGGAAGGTGAAGCGCAAATCGGATTGGCCAGGCATGCGGATCCCCCCTGCTACTGCTGCAGAATGCCGTTGAGCGACTCCAGCACTTCGGCGGTAATCAAGCTCAGGCGGTAGCTGTAGTAGCAGTAGGCGCAGACCATGGCGATGGCGGAGATCACCAACGGGCTCCACCAGGGCCATTCCCGGCGCAGCATGCGGTGGGGACGGTGGACCACGTTGGTATACGGATCGCCCGCGAATTGCGGCGTGGGGCCGCGCAGTTCACGAATGACCTTGTGCATTCGCGAGATCAGGGCATTGATGATTTCATCGCACTTCGGGTCCAGGGCGTACTTGCCCTTCAGGCCCAGGCAAAAGCAGAAGTACAGGAACTCCAGCACATCCTGGAACTCCTTGGGCGACTGCATCAAGCGCTCCAGCAACACGAAGATCTTCTCGCCACCCTGGGTTTCGTCATGGAAGATGCTGAGCAGCGGTTCGTGGCTCCAGCATGAATTGTTCCCCCAGGGGCGGCTCATCACGGTCTCGTCCAGATAAAGACACAAGGCATAGGAATAAGCTTCGAGGTGCACAGTGGAGTAACCGTGCTGCTGTATTTCGTCGCGGATGGCGCTGACCTGGATCTGCAGGGCCTTGTGCACCTGTTCGATGTTGGGTAGGTCATCCAGCGTTTGCAGGCGAATGGCCAGGCCGAACAGCGGGTTGGCCGCGTCAAGCATCAGGTTGGCGAAGCCGCCGCGAAGCTGGAAGCCGGGGTCGGCCGGGTAGCCAGGAAGATCCATAGCGTGCCCAGGTCCGGTGCTGGAGCGAGGTTGCTGGCTCCCTTGGATATCCTCCAGCAGGACCGGTTTTTTCTTCCTGTGTACTGCTTTTACAGATACATCGGGCTCATTGGACATCCGTAATCCTCGTTTGTCGGCGCGCCATTGCTGCGTAGTGGCATGAAGTATCCATGCGGATGTCGCAGGCATTTGGCTGAAGCCCGAACCTAAACCAGGAATCAATCTATCGGGAATCCCGAAACGTCCGATGCGATCGTAGGAATTTTCTTCTTTTGTGCATTTAGAATCTGAAGATGCAGCTCAAGGCGTGCTGAGTGTGAAAAATACCTTGGCTGGATGCAAAGGCTTAGGGGCATCCTTAATGACAGGCAAGTACGGCATGAAACCGGTTTCAAAACATTTCTGAACACGCTAGATTATCCGGCTGTTTTCTTGATGGCCCATCAAGACCACCCCCGTATTGAAAACCAGATGGCGCTTTTCAAGGCCGCACACCGCCGATGAGGATTCGCAATGCCTGAGCATGCCCCAGACAACCCGCGCAGGGATTTTCTGCGCAAGACCTTGACCCTGATCCCCGTGGTCACCGTGGCCAGCACGGGGCTTGGCGTGGGTGCCGGTCAGCTGCTTGCGGCCCCGCAACATGAACCCAAAGTGCCGGCAACGCCACCAGCGGGCAACTACCAGCCGACATTCTTCACTGCCGAGGAGTGGGCTTTCGTGCAGGCAGCCGTCTCGCGCATCATCCCGGCCGACGAGCTTGGCCCTGGCGCACTTGAAGCCGGCGCTGCGGAATTCATCGACCGGCAGATGAATACCCCCTACGCAACCGGCGCGCAGTGGTACATGCAAGGCCCGTTCAAGGCCGACGCCGCGCCTGAACTGGGTTACCAGCTGCAACTCAGCCCGCAACAGATCTACCGCCTGGGCATCGCCGCCGTGGACGGCTGGTGCAAGGCCAATTCCGGGAAAGTTTTTGCTGCGCAAGATAGCGCTACCCGGGACCACGTTCTCAGCAAGGTCGAGTCTGGAGAGCTGGTTTTCGACACCGTGCCGGCCAAGGTGTTCTTCAGCTTGCTGGTGCAGAACACCCGTGAAGGGTTCTTCTGCGACCCGATCCATGGCGGCAACAAAGGCATGGTCGGCTGGACCCAGATCGGCTTCCCCGGCGCCCGCGCCGATTTCATGGATTGGGTCGAGCGCAACGAGCCTTACCCGTTCCCGGCTGTTTCGATCCGTGGCGAGAGGGCCTGAGGCATGGCGACCGTGATGAAGAAAGTGGACGCGGTAATCGTGGGCTTTGGCTGGGCCGGGGCGATCATGGCCAAGGAACTGACCGAAGCCGGGCTACAGGTAGTGGCCCTGGAGCGGGGGCCGATGCAGGACACCTACCCGGAAGGCAGCTACCCGCAGGTGATCGACGAGCTGACCTACAGCGTGCGCAAGAAGCTGTTCGTCGATGTGTCGAAGGAAACCGTCACCATCCGCCATGGCATGAACGACGTGGCACTGCCCAATCGCCAGCTCGGTGCCTTCCTGCCGGGCAAAGGTGTAGGTGGCGCAGGCCTGCACTGGTCTGGCGTGCACTTCCGGGTGGACCCGATGGAGCTGCGCATGCGCAGCCACTACGAAGAACGCTACGGGCGCAAGTTCATCCCTGAAGACATGACTATCCAGGACTTCGGGGTCAGCTACGAAGAACTGGAACCGCATTTCGACTTCGCCGAAAAGGTATTCGGTACCTCTGGCCAGGCGTGGACCGTCAATGGCCAGGTCGTTGGCGAAGGGAAGGGCGGCAACCCCTATGCGCCGGACCGTTCCAGCCCGTTCCCGCTGCCTTCGCAGAAAAACGTGGTGTCGGCCAGGCTGTTCGAAAAGGCGGCGGCCAGCCTGGGCTACAAGCCCTACAACTTGCCCTCGGCCAACACCTCCGGCTCTTACACCAACCCCTACGGGGCGCAGATGGGGCCGTGCAACTTCTGCGGCTTCTGCAGTGGCTACGTGTGTTACATGTATTCCAAGGCCTCGCCCAACGTGAACATCCTGCCGGCGCTGCGCCAGGTGCCGAACTTCGAATTGCGGCCCAACGCCCATGTGCTGCGGGTGAACCTGGATGACAGCAAGCGCAAGGCCACCGGGGTGACCTACATCGACGCCCAGGGGCGGGAAGTGGAGCAGCCGGCGGACCTGGTGATCCTGGCGGCGTTCCAGTTCAACAACGTGCGCCTGATGCTGCTGTCCGGCATCGGCAAACCCTACGACCCCATCAAGAACGAAGGTGTGGTCGGGCGTAACTTCGCCTACCAGAACATGGGCACGGTCAAGGCGTTCTTCGACAAGGACACCTACACCAACAACTTCATCGGCGCCGGTGGCAACGGTATCGCCATCGATGATTTCAACGCCGACAACTTCGACCATGGCCCGCACGGTTTCGTCGGCGGTTCGCCGATGTGGGTGAACCAGGCCGGCACGCGGCCGATTGCCGGTGGCGCGACCCCGCCGGGCACACCGGCCTGGGGCAGCGCCTGGAAGAAGGCCACCGCCGACTACTACACCCACCAGGTGTCGATGGACGCCCACGGCGCTCACCAGTCCTACCGCGGCAACTACCTGGACCTCGACCCGACCTACCGCGACGCCTACGGCCAGCCGCTGTTGCGCATGACCTTCGACTGGCAGGAAAACGACATCAGGATGAACCAGTTCATGGTCGACAAGCTCAGCAAGATCGCCCAGGCGATGAACCCCAAGGCTATTGCCGTGCTGGGCAAGAAGGTCAAGGACCACTTCAACACTGCCAGCTACCAGACCACCCACCTGAACGGTGGCGCGATCATGGGCACCGACCCGAAAACCAGTGCGTTGAACCGCTATCTGCAGAGCTGGGACGTGCACAACGTGTTCGTTCCAGGGGCTTCGGCGTTCCCTCAGGGGCTGGGTTACAACCCGACCGGGCTGGTGGCTGCGCTGACTTACTGGTCGGCCCGCGCCATCCGCGAGCAATACCTGAAAAACCCTGGTCCGCTGGTTCAGGCTTGAGGAGCGATGCGCATGAAGACAATGTTGATCGCAACCCTGCTGGGTGCCAGCGTGGCTGCACAGGCTGCGCCAAATGACGATGCGCAGGTGCGTCAGGGCGAGTACCTGGCCCGCGCCGGCGACTGCGTCGCCTGCCATACCGCCGAAGGCGGCAAGCCATTCGCCGGTGGGCTGCCGATGGAAACACCGATCGGCACGGTGTACTCAACCAACATTACGCCGGCGGCCAGTGGTATCGGCCAGTACAGCTTCGAAGACTTCGACCAGGCGGTGCGCAAGGGCATCGGCAAGGACGGCAGCACCCTGTATCCGGCCATGCCATACCCGTCCTATGCGCGTGTCAGCGAGCAGGACATGCAGGCGCTGTATGCCTACTTCATGAAGGGCGTGGAACCGGTCGAACAGCCGAACAAGGCCAGCGACATCCCCTGGCCATTGAGCATGCGCTGGCCGCTGGCGATCTGGCGCGGGTTGTTCGCGCCAGAGGCCAAGCCCTGGCAGGCATCGGCGGCGGCCGACCCGGTGGTCAACCGCGGTGCCTACCTGGTCGAGGGCCTGGGGCACTGTGGTGCGTGCCATACGCCGCGGGCGCTGACCATGCAGGAAAAGGCACTGAGCCCACAGGATGGCGAGCAGTTTCTGGCTGGCAGTGCACCGCTGGAAGGCTGGATTGCCAAGAACCTGCGTGGTGACCACAAGGACGGCCTCGGTAGCTGGAGCGAAGAGCAGCTGGTGCAGTTTCTGAAGACTGGTCGTAGCGACCGCAGCGCCGTGTTTGGTGGCATGAGCGACGTGGTCGAGCACAGCATGCAACACCTGAGCGATGCCGACCTGACTGCTATCGCCCGCTATTTGAAGACGCTGCCGCCAAGCAACCCTGACGACCGGCCGCACGTGTACGACAAACAGGTGGCGGATGCCCTGTGGAAGGGCGACGACAGCAAGCCCGGGGCGGCGGTGTATATCGACAACTGCGCAGCCTGCCACCGTACCGATGGCCAGGGCTATACCCGCGTGTTCCCGGCCCTGGCCGGTAACCCGGTGGTGCAGACGACGAATGCCACATCGCTTATCCACGTGGTATTGGCGGGGGGCACAGTGCCGGCGACGCACGCGGCACCGTCGAACTTCACCATGCCGGCGTTCGGCTGGCGGCTGAGTGACCAAGAGGTTGCCGAGGTGGTGAACTTCATTCGCACCAGTTGGGGTAACCAAGGGGATGCCGTCACCGCCGATGATGTGAAATCCCTCCGTTAACTGCATCCCTCTGTCTGCAACCCCCAATCCACTGTGGGAGCGGGTTTACCCGCGAATGCGTCGGCACATTCGCCATCGCATTCGCGGGTGAACCCGCTCCCACAGGGTTTCTCGTTTACTTTCTATATTTATCAGTTAGTTAAAGCGTATTTTTACTGCATTTACTACGCATGAATATCGCACTCCCGACCAACGGCATGTTGACGAACGCGTGTGATTTTGCTGTATTGAAACCGGTTTCATCGCTATCACAACAATCATAAGGACAGCCCATGACCGACGCGCCTGCCCATGCCCGCGAACGGGTCACCATCAGCGAAGTAGCGCGTGTCGCTGGCGTTTCCAAGGCCACCGTCTCCCGTTACATCGGGGGTGATCGCCAGTTGCTCGCCGAAGCCACAGCCAAGCGCCTGGAAGAGGTCATCGAGCGCCTCGGTTACCGCCCCAACCAGATGGCCCGTGGTCTGAAGCGCGGCCAGACGCGCCTGATCGGCATGCTGGTAGCCGATATCCTCAACCCCTATTCAGTGGCCGTGATGCATGGCGTGGAAACTGCCTGCCGCCAGCACGGCTACAGCCTGGTGGTGTGCAACACCAACCGCGACGACGAGCAGGAGCGTCACCACCTGGTGGCCCTGCAGTCCTACAACGTCGAAGGGCTGATCGTGAACACGCTTGGCCATCACCCCGGCGAATTGCTCCACCTGCAGCGCGACATTCCCATGGTGCTGGTCGATCGCCAGTTGCCCGAACTGAATGTCGACCTGGTGGGCCTGGACAATGCCGACGCGGTCGAGCAGGCCCTGGACCACCTGCAGGCGCAAGGCTACCGCGACATCATGGCGGTCACCGAGCCGCTCGATGGCACCAGCTCGCGCCTGGAGCGGGTACAGGCGTTCGGCACGTCGGTCAGCCGTCGCCATGGCATGCGCCAGCAGGTGCTGGAAGTCGGCCCCGGGCTGGATGACCAGCTGGCTTCGTTCCTCGCCGGCAGGGGCCATGGCCCGCAGGCCATCTTCACCTTCAACGGTGTCGCCACCCTGGCCGTGAGCCGGGCCCTGCACCAGACAGGGTGCAATCTGTTCGCGGACGTCGGGCTGATCGCCCTCGACGACCTCGACTGGTACCCCTTGGTCGGCACTGGCATCACTGCACTGGCCCAGCCCACCGAGCGAATCGGCGTGGCAGCATTCGAGAGCCTGCTTGGCCGCCTGCGCGGCGACAGCGGGGCAGCCCGGCGCATCGACTTCAAGGCCGAGCTGATCATCCGAGGTTCAACCCAGCCACAGTAATCACAGGCAGGCACCTCCCTGCCTGCCTGTTGTCAGCAAAAATGAAACCGGTTTCAAAAGGACAACAACAATGCACTCGAACCCCGTTTCCATCAGCCTCTCCAGCTACGGCGCCGACTTTGTCCGGCAGCGTGGCCAGGAGCACTTCCTTGGCCTGCTGGCTGCCGCCGGCGTCACCCGCGTGGAACTGCGCGAAGAGCTGTTCACCCAGGCGCCGGACACCGCGGTGCTGGCTGCAGCCATTGCCGCACAGGGACTGGAGTGCCTGTACTCCACGCCCCTCGAATTGTGGACCGCACAAGGCGTGCCTGACCCGCAATTGGCGCACAAACTGCAAACCGCCCGAGCCCTTGGCGCGGTAGCGCTCAAGGTTTCCCTGGGCCACTACCACGCCGGCTGTGACGTCGCGGCCTTGGCGACGCTGTTACCGGTGCACGGGCCGTTGCTGCTGGTGGAGAACGACCAGACCACCCAAGGTGGGCGAATTGAACCCCTGCAGCAGTTTTTCCAGCGCGCCGACGAGCTCGGGCTGACCCTGGGCATGACCTTCGACATCGGTAACTGGCAGTGGCAGGGCGAGCCTGCCCGGCACGCCGCACGCCAGCTTGGCCGCTGGGTGCGCTATGTGCACTGCAAGGCCGTGCAGCGCCGGCCCGATGGCCGCCTGGTAGCCGTCCCGCCAGCGACCGCGGACCTGCAGGAATGGGCTGAGCTGATGGCCGAGTTCACCCCCGGCGTGGCGCGTGCTGTCGAGTACCCGTTGGTGAGCGACGATCTGCTGGCGCTGACCCGTGACCAGGTGCGCGACCTGGCGGCGCTGGGGCAGGGCGTATCGAGTGAGGAGCTGAGCCATGCATGAACATGACGTGTTGTGTTTCGGCGAGACCATGGCCATGTTCGTCGCCGAGCAGGCCGGCGACCTGGCCAGTGTCGGCCAGTTCGGCAAGCGCATTGCCGGCGCCGACAGTAACGTGGCCATCGGCCTGGCGCGGCTGGGCTTCAAGGTTCGCTGGCTGAGCCGGGTGGGCGACGATTCGCTGGGCCGTTTCGTGCTCGATAGCCTGCGCCGCGAAGGCCTGGACTGCTCCGGTGTCGAGGTGGATGCCAGCTACCCCACCGGCTTCCAGCTCAAGGCCCGCTGCGATGACGGCAGCGACCCGGCGGTGGAGTACTTCCGCCGTGGTTCGGCAGCCAGCCAGCTGTCGCCGGCGCTGCTGCGCCCGGGCTTTGTGCAAGCCCGCCACTTGCACGCCACCGGCATCCCGCCGGCGCTGTCGGAGGGCTGCCGGGCGCTGTCCCATGCGTTGATGGATGCAATGCGTGCCGCCGGGCGCAGCATCTCCTTCGACCCCAACCTGCGCCCCTCGCTGTGGCCTGACCAAAGCAGCATGGTGCGCGAAGTCAATGCCCTGGCGGCCAAGGCCGACTGGGTGCTGCCAGGCCTGGAAGAGGGCCGCCTGCTGACCGGCCAGCACACCCCGGCAGACATCGCCGCGTTCTACCTCGACCAAGGGGTGGAACTGGTGGTGATCAAGCTGGGCGACGCCGGTGCCTACTTCCGCAGCGCCAAGGGCGAGGGCCAGGTGGCATCAGTACCGGTCAGCCGGGTAGTAGACACCGTTGGCGCCGGCGATGCCTTTGCCGTCGGCGTGCTCAGTGCGCTGCTGGAGGGCCACCCGGTAGCCGAGGCAGTGGCGCGTGGCAACTGGTGCGGCAGCCGCGCCGTGCAGTCGCGTGGCGACATGGAAGGGCTGCCGCTGCGCCATGAGCTGCAAGCCCACGACCTGCGCAGAAGCGCGTGAAAACTTGATCCCGAAACACCTGTTGCAACAAAAACAACAAGCTCAGGAGAAACGAACCATGCAAAGCCAAGGCCTGGCACCTCGCCGCTGGTGGTACATCATCCCGATCGTGTTCTTCACCTATAGCCTGGCGTACCTGGACCGCGCCAACTACGGGTTCGCCGCCGCTTCCGGCATGGCTGAAGACCTGCACATCACCCCCGCACTGTCTTCGCTGCTGGGGGCACTGTTCTTCCTTGGTTACTTCTTCTTCCAGGTGCCTGGCGCCATCTACGCCGAAAAGCGCAGCGTGAAGAAGCTGATCTTTGTCTGCCTGATCCTCTGGGGTGGCCTTGCCACGCTCACTGGCGTGGTCAGCAACGTCTACATGCTGATCGGCATCCGCTTCCTGCTCGGGGTGGTGGAGGCGGCGGTGATGCCGGCCATGCTGGTGTACCTGTGCCACTGGTTCACCCGCGCCGAACGTTCGCGCGCCAATACCTTCCTGATCCTCGGCAACCCGGTGACCATCCTGTGGATGTCGGTGGTGTCGGGTTACCTCGTCAAGCATTACGACTGGCGCTGGATGTTCATCATCGAAGGCCTGCCCGCCGTCATCTGGGCGTTCTTCTGGTGGCGCCTGGTGGATGACCGCCCGGCCCAGGTGAACTGGCTGAGCGAGCAGGAAAAGGCCGCCCTGGAGCAGGCGCTGGCTGCCGAGCAGCAAGGCATAAAGCCAGTGAAGAACTACCGCGAGGCGTTCCGCTCGCCGCAGGTGATCATCCTTTCGCTGCAGTATTTCTGCTGGAGCATTGGTGTGTATGGCTTCGTGCTGTGGTTGCCGTCGATTCTCAAGCAGGCGGCCAACCTCGACATCGTGCAGGCCGGCTGGCTGTCGTCGGTCCCTTACCTGGCGGCGGTGCTGGGCATGGTCGGTGTGTCGTGGGCATCTGACCGACTGCAGAAGCGCAAGCGCTTCGTCTGGCCGCCACTGCTGATCGCCGCCGTTGCGTTCTATGGCTCCTACGCCCTGGGCAGCGAGCACTTCTGGCTGTCGTACGCGTTGCTGGTAGTCGCCGGCGCCTGCATGTATGCCCCCTATGGCCCGTTCTTCGCGATCGTGCCCGAGATCCTGCCGGCCAACGTCGCGGGCGGTGCCATGGCGCTGATCAACAGCATGGGTGCGCTGGGCTCGTTCGGTGGCTCGTGGCTGGTGGGTTACCTCAATGGCGTCACTGGCGGGCCCGGTGCCTCCTACCTGTTCATGTGCGGTGCGCTGCTGACCGCAGTGGCGCTTACCGCCGCACTCAATACTTCCCAGACATCTGGCCGGGCCAAGCGCGGCAACTCGCGTCTGGCCATGAACCATTAGGAGCCTGTGCAATGAAGAAGCGAATCGTGCTGTACAAACGCCTGTCCGACGACTTGATGGCACGCCTGCAAGAACGCGTCGAGGTGACCTGGGTGGATACCTCCGGGCCCGATGGCCTGGCCCGCCTGCGCGATGCTTTGCCCGGCGCGCACGGGCTGCTGGGGGCCAGCCTGCGCCTGGACGCCAGCCTGCTCGACCTGGCGCCACAGCTTGAAGTGGTGTCCAGCGTTTCGGTCGGGGTGGACAACTACGACATCGCCGAACTCAGCCGGCGCGGCGTGATGTTGACCAATACGCCGGATGTGCTGACCGAAACCACCGCCGATACCGGCTTTGCCTTGATCCTGGCCACCGCCAGACGGGTTGTGGAACTGGCGAACTGGGTGCGAGACGGCCACTGGCAGGCCAACCTTGGCCCAGCGCATTTCGGTAGCGATGTGCACGGCAAGACACTGGGCATCGTCGGCATGGGCCGTATCGGCGAGGCCTTGGCCCGACGCGCCGCGGCCGGCTTCGGCATGCGTGTGCTGTATCACAGCCAGCGTGCCAAGCCTGAGGTGGAGGCGCGCCATGCTGCGCGTCAGTGCAGCCTGGACGAGCTGTTGCAGCAGGCAGATTTCGTTTGCCTGACCGTGCCGCTCAGTGCCAGCACCGAAGGCCTGATCGGCGCGCGGGAGCTGGCGCTGATGAAACCACAGGCAATCCTGGTGAACATTTCCCGCGGGCGCGTGGTGGATGAGCCGGCGCTGATCGAAGCGTTGCGTGCCCGACGCATACGCGGCGCCGGCCTGGATGTATTCGCGCAGGAGCCGTTGTCGGCGCAGTCGCCGTTGTTGCAACTGGACAACGTGGTGGCGACCCCGCATATCGGCTCTGCGACCGAAGAAACCCGCCAGGCCATGGCGCGCTGTGCGGTGGACAACCTGCTCAGTGCCCTGGCTGGTGAGCGCCCGGCCAACCTGGTGAATGGCTGACGCCAGATTCACAGGCCTGCGGGGCCCCTGTGGGGAGTGGGCATGCCCGCGAAGCAGGCGACGCGGTGGATGGCACCGGCTGCGCCGGTGTTCGCGGCTAAAGCCGCTCCCACAGATACGGCGCATTCCTTCAGCTGATGGGGAGCTCTGTGGGAGCGGGCATGCCCGCGAAGCAGGCGACGCGGTAGACACCGGCTGCGCCGGTGTTCGCGGCTAAAGCCGCTCCCACAGATACGGCGCATTCCTTCAGCTGATGGGGGAGCTCTGTGGGAGCGGGTCTACCCGCGAAGAATCCAACACGGCGCATGGCACCGGCTGCGCCGGTGTTCGCGGCTAAAGCCGCTCCCACAGATACGGCGCATTCCTTCAGCTGATGGGGGAGCTCTGTGGGAGCGGGCATGCCCGCGAAGCAGGCGACGCGGTAGACACCGGCTGCGCCGGTGTTCGCGGCTAAAGCCGCTCCCACAGGTACGGTGCATCCCTTCAGCTGACGGGGGACTCTGTGGGAGCGGGTTTACCCGCGAAGAATCCAACACGGCGCATGGCACCGGCTGCGCCGGTGTTCGCGGCTAAAGCCGCTCCCACAGATACGGCGCATTCCTTCAGCTGATGGGGGAGCTCTGTGGGAGCGGGTTTACCCGCGAAGAATCCAACACGGCGCATGGCACCGGCTGCGCCGGTGTTCGCGGCTAAAGCCGCTCCCACAGATACGGCGCATTCCTTCAGCTGATGGGGGAGCTCTGTGGGAGCGGGCATGCCCGCGAAGCAGGCGACGCGGTAGACACCGGCTGCGCCGGTGTTCGCGGCTAAAGCCGCTCCCACAGATACGGCGCATTCCTTCAGCTGATGGGGGACTCTGTGGGAGCGGGTTTACCCGCGAAGAATCCAACACGGCGCATGGCACCGGCTGCGCCGGTGTTCGCGGCTAAAGCCGCTCCCACAGATACGGCGCATTCCTTCAGCTGATGGGGGAGCTCTGTGGGAGCGGGCATGCCCGCGAAGCAGGCGACGCGGTAGACACCGGCTGCGCCGGTGTTCGCGGCTAAAGCCGCTCCCACAGGTACGGTGCATCCCTTCAGCTGACGGGGGACTCTGTGGGAGCGGGTTTACCCGCGAAGAATCCAACACGGCGCATGGCACCGGCTGCGCCGGTGTTCGCGGCTAAAGCCGCTCCCACAGATACGGCGCATTCCTTCAGCTGATGGGGGAGCTCTGTGGGAGCGGGCATGCCCGCGAAGCAGGCGACGCGGTAGACACCGGCTGCGCCGGTGTTCGCGGGCGCGCCCGCTCCCACAGGCACGGTGCATTTCTTCAGATGGTGGGGGCGCTGTGGGAGCGGCCTTGCCGGGGCGCCGGACCGGTCGGAAAGGGCTGCAAGGCAGCCCCCGGAGTCAATGCGATTCTGAACGCTGCGCCTGCACTGGCGCAGCAGCCTCCAGCGGCTCCAGCGGCGGGTGCTCCTGCGCCGCATGCATCAGGTCTTCGGTCACACGCAGCTCGGCACCAGTCGGCGAGAAGGTGGTCGAAGCGGTGAACGGCGCCGGGTGTTCTGCCGCCGGGCGCTTGCCACGGCGCCACATGAAGAAGCACACCATGGCCAGATTGACCACGGCAAAGGCCCAGAACAACCCGGCCTCGCCAAACTCGGTCATCATCGGCGAAATCGCCACCGGCGCCATGGCCGAACCCAGCGAGTTGATCAGCAGCAGGCCCTGGATCATTGGCACCAGTGCATCCGATGGTGCCCGATCGGCAGCATGGCTGACCGCCACCGGGTACAGGGTGAACACGCCACCGCCCAGCAGGAACAGCATCGCCGGCAGCAGGATCGAGTCCGACGGCAGGAACACCGTGACCAGCGACAGAAGCACGCACAGCGCGGCCAGGGCGATCAGCACATCCTGGCGGTCCTTGCGGTCGGACCAGCGCCCGACCGGGTATTGCAGCAGCATGGCACCCAGAATCACCCAGGCCATCATGTTGCCGACCTCACCCACATCCAGGCCGATGCGCTGCAGGTACAGCGGCAACAGGGCGTAGATGCCGGCAATGGCCACACCCGAACCGAAGCAGCCGACCAGGCCTGATGGCGCAACGCCCAGCAACTGGCGCGGCTTGAGCGGTTCGACCTGATCCAGCAGCGGTGACACCCGTGGCAGGATCACGATGGGCAGTACCGACAGGGCGGCGAGCACGCCGGCCAGCATGAACGGTGCGGTGTCACCCATGTGGGTGATTTCGCCAAGGCCGGCCTGGGCGATGACCCCGGCGCCATAGAAGGCGATCATGTACAGCGCCAGCAGGCGGCCGCGGATCTTGGCGTCACCGGCCAGCAGCAGCCAGCTTTCGATCACCAGGAACACGCCCACCGCCGCCCAGCCGTTGATCAGGCGCAGCACCGACCACCAGGTGACGTCGTAGAACAGGCCTTGCAGCAGGATGGTCACGGCGATCAGCGAGGCGAAGCTGGTGTAGGCGCGGATATGGCCGATGCGCAGGATCAGCCGGTCGTTGAAGATGGCACCCAGGGTCAGGCCGATGAAGTAGGTCGAGGAGACCACACCGATGGTGGTGGCTGACTCGCCGGCAGCGCCCAGGCGCAGGGTGGTAAGGGAAGACATGAAGCCGTTGCCCAAGGCAATGATGAACAGCCCGAGCAGGGGCGCCAGCGCCATGGCCAGCAAACGCGGAGACATATGTACCTCTAGTTGGATGAGCGGAATGAGCGCCTTTTCGGACGCGCACGCCGGCTCGACCCGAACGGGGCCGAGGGGCTGCACGGATGTGCCTGGGCTGGATGCGACGCTGCCGGTTGCCACCGTTCAAGGCGACGGGCGAAAAGGAAGCGCGATTCTACGGGCTTGCGCGGTTTTGCCCAAGGGGCCTGGGTGTGCGACGAGACGCCGCAGTCTGCGGCATAATGCGGGGCCCACCCCCAAGGAAGGCCCCCATGTTCGCTTCGCTGTTCGCCGTCCTGGCCCCGGTTTTCATCGTCGCCGGCATTGGCTATGCCTGGGCCCGCAAGGGCCTGGACTACCCCACCGAATTCATCGCCCGGGTGGTGATGACTGTCGGAACCCCGTCGCTGGTGCTGTCCACGCTCAGCCGCACCGAACTGGACCCGACCGCCTTCACCAGCATGGCCATGGCCTGCCTGCTGTGCACCCTGGGCATGGCCCTGGCCGGCTTGCTGGTATGCCGCGCCTCGGGCCAGCACTGGCGTGTGCTGCTGCCGGCGTTCATGTTCCCCAACACCGGCAACATGGGCCTGCCAATCAGCCTGTATGCCTTTGGCGAGCACGGCCTGGCCCTGGCGGTGGCGTTCTTCCTGACCCTGTCGATCGTGCAGTTCACCCTCGGCATGGCCATTTCCGGTACTGCGGCTTCGTTCAAGGCATTGCTGCGCAACCCCATCGTGATCAGCCTCGCCGGCGCCATGCCGATCATCTTTCTCGATTTCGAGTTGCCGCGCTGGCTGGCCAATACGGCAGACCTGCTGGGCGGCATGACCATCCCGCTGATGTTGCTGACACTGGGCGTGTCGCTGGCCAGCATTCGCCTGCGCCATGTGGGCAGCGGCATGCTGCTGGGCGGTTTGCGCATTGGCCTGGGGGCTGCCGTGGGCTGGGCGGTGGGGGCGGCGCTGGGCATGGCCAGCCTGGAGCGTGCGGTGCTGGTGGTGCAGTCGGCGATGCCGGTGGCGGTGTTCAACTACCTGATGGCGGTGCGCGCCAACCGCGAGCCGGAGCAAGTGGCGAACCTGGTGATGTGTTCCACGGTGCTGTCGTTTGCCTGGTTGCCGGTGGTGCTCGCCTGGTGGATGTAAGCCATTGCCAGCCTCCTTGCATCAACTTCTGACCTGCGCGGACTAGTGTAGGAGCGGCCTTGTGTCGCGAAAGGGCTGCAAAGCAGCCCCAAGGCATCAGCACAGATGCACAAATTGCTGGGGCTGCCTTGCAGCCCTTTCGCGACACAAGGCCGCTCCTTGTATGTTGTGTCTGGCCTAGCGGGAGAGGTTATTCTCGTCGGGCTGAAGAAGCACTTCCGGGGAGGCCGATCGCTCCTGAAGGCAGGCATTGCCCCTGACCTTGTATGTAGAGAGGCCCCCCGCCTCATTGCCCACTGCGAAGAGTATCGAGAAGCCGACAAGTCGGACTTCGCATTACAAGGTTGCAGCAGCATGAAGTTCGAGGTCGGGGAACCGGAGGCCATTGTTACCTAACTCGCTTGGAGAGGGAAGAAATGAGTGTCTGGGTTGGCGTCGATATCGGCTCACGTACTTCGGTCGTTGCGGTGCGTAAAGATGGGCGTCCGGCCGGACAGTGGGATATCGCTCAAACCCCTGCAGGCCGTAAGGCTGCGGTGAAAAAGCTGCTGGCACTCAAACCCAAGTCGATCGTGATGGAGGCGACCGGAATCTATTACCTGGACTTGGCCCTTGAGCTACATGCGGCTGACCTCCCTGTATCCGTGATCAACCCCAAGAGCTTCCACAATTTCGCCAAACTAATGCTGGTGAACAGCAAGACCGATGCAATAGATGCTCAACTGCTGTCCGAGTACGGCGAGCGTATGACACCGCGCTTGTGGACACCTCCAAGCCTTGTGCAGCTTGAGCTGAGGGCTCTGGGGCGACACATCAATCGTTTGGTGGGGCATCGTACAAGGGCGAAGAACGAACTGCATGCATTGCAGGCGACCGCTACAACCGTGTCGATGCTGATCGAGGATCAGGAGGAAGCGATTGCTTCACTGGATAATCGAATTGAGCGCTTTCGTAAGGCGGGCCGCGAGCTGGTCGCCCAGTGTCCGACGCTTACTCGGCAGTACAAGCAGCTGCTCGCAGGGCCTGGGATGGGAGAAGTCTCGGCACTTGCGGCATTGGCTGAACTGACCATCCTTCCTCAAATACTCAAGTCCTCGCAGGTAGCTCGCCACGCGGGTCTCGATGTTCGACAGACCCAATCGGGAACGAGCATTGATAAGCCCGGCAGACTCGGCAAAAGTGGGAATGCTTATCTACGGGCAGCCATGTACATGCCTGCCTTGACCGCAGTGCGCTGCGACCCTTATGCGAAGGCTTTTTACGAGTCGTTGGTCAACAGGGGCAAGAAGAAAATGCAGGCTATCGCTGCTGTCATGCGCAAGTACCTGACAGGCATCTGGGCATGCATGCGCGGGGATGAGCCATTTGATACGGCCAAGCTTTTCAGCTCTGAACACCTCAGAAAAGCTTGACCGCCAACAGAGTATCTACAAGGTCCAGCATCAACCAACCCGGTGGGGAGGCATGCCCGGCAAACGGCTATTTCTCCTGCAACCGCCACCCCTGGCTGGTCAGCACCATCGCTCGGGTTTCCTTGAGCGGCGCGTCATTGCTGGCCACCGCCTTGCCCAGTTCGGCAATGCTGGCCTTCACTTGTTCATTGGCCGCCCACGCCGGTAACCCGGTGATCTTGTAGGCATAGGTCACATTCGACATCTTCTGCCCGGTCACCTCGCTCGGCTCACTGAACTGCTCGATCGCGGTGACCTGAGCCTTGCCGAAGCACAGCCCGTTATCTGCCTTGTAATACTTTCGGCCTTCGTCGGTGAGGTCATAGGCGTAATAGATGTCCGTGCGTGCCGCTTGCCACAGGCGGGCGGGCACTTCGGTACGCGAGATCTCCTTTTCGCTGACCACACCTACCTGGGCCAGGGCATGCAACGCCTTGTTGGTGCCATGGACGTCGAAGTCCTGGGTTCTGGTGGGGAATGAACTGATGACGAAGCAGTGCGGGTACTGGGTATCGAGGTAGGCCTGGGCGGCCTTCTGGAAACTGGCCTCGCTGATGTCCTCGCTGTTCGAGCAACCGGCCAGGGTTGCCAACAGCGCCAGCGGCACGATCTTCCTGTACATGGTGACACTTCCTTGAGTGGCAAAGGCAAACGGGGTCGTGCGCGATTAGAACCTACGGGCTAGAGCGGCGCAATCATGGCAAGACGGCATCTCTGCATGTGCTTCGCTGGCCTCTTCGCGGGTAAACCCGCTCTCACAGGCATGCACAGCTTTCAAGACCTGTGCTGAACCTGTGGGAGCGGGTTTACCCGCGAAGAGGCCAGTGGCAACAACATCAATCCTGGCTGTGCGTATCGATACTGACCACCACCGACATCCCTGGCCGCAAGTGCTTGGCCTCTGGCTGCCCGGCATCCACGGTGATCCGCACCGGTATGCGCTGGGCAATCTTGACGAAGTTGCCGGTGGCGTTGTCCGCCTGCAGCAAGGCGAACTCCGAGCCGGTGGCCGGCGAGATCTGCTGCACGTGCCCATGTAGCTTCAGGTGGTTCAGCGCATCCACGGTGAAACTTGCCGGTTGGCCAATGCGCACATTCGCCATCTGGGTTTCCTTCATGTTGGCGATCACCCACAGGGTGTCGGGCACCAGCGCCATCAACTGCGCGCCAGAATTGACATAGGCCCCAAGGCGCGTGCCGATCTGCCCCAGCTGGCCGTCGCGCGGGGCGGTGACGCGGGTGTTGTCGAGGTCGATGCGGGCCAGCTCCACGGCGGCCTTGGCGTTTTCCACCGAGGCCTCCAGCGCGGCCCGGTTGACCACCACGGTTTCGCGGTCCTGGCGGGCGATTTCCAGCGCCGCCTTGGCCTGGGCCAGGCTGGCGACCGCTGCGGCTTCGCTGGCTCGGGCCAGGTCCAGGTCGCGGCGCGACACCGAGCCATCGCTGACCAGCGCCTGGTTGCGGCTGAAGTCGGCCCTGGCCTTGGCTGCCTGGGCAGTGGCATCGCCAATGGCGGCCTGGCGCTGGGCAATGGTGGCTTCGGCACTTTTACGCTGTTGCAGGTTGTTGGCCAGGGCCGCCTGTTGTTGCTGCAGTTGTGCGATGGCCTGGGCCAGGCGTTGCTTGTAGATGCGGTCGTCCAGTTGCACCAGCAGGTCGCCGGCCTTGACGAACTGGAAGTCATGCACCGGCACATCGACAATATAGCCGCTCAGCTGCGGCCCGATGATGGTCACCTGGCCGCGCACCAGGGCGTTTTCGGTGCTTTCGATGGCACTGCCGAATGGCGGCAGGCGCCAGGCATACAGCACCAGCAGGATGCCGGCCAGGGCTACGCAGGCGAAGCTGATCGACGACAGGATACGCACCCGCCGCGAGCGCACCGGGCTGGTCGGCTCGCTGGGCGGCGTGGCGCCTTCCGGGGTTTCGGCGATGGCAGTGGTGGTCGTGGTGCGGGTGTCGTCGGTCATCGGGTGGGCGCGCCGGGGTTGGATTCAGGGGAAACGGCCCGGCGTCTGGTGTGCCAGAGCCAGGTGCTGCGGATGCAGATCCAGACCATGGTCAGGATAGCGATGCTGCCGATCAGTACGAACACATCGTTGTAGGCCATGATATTCGCCTCGCGGGTGGCGGCACTGGCCAGCAGGCGCATGCCGGCTTCGCTGCGCAGGGCTGGGTCGGCAATGATGCCGCCGTAGCCGGCACCGCCACTTTGCACGCGGGCCGTGACCAACGGTTCCAGGTAGCTGAGGCGGTCCATCAGGTGACTGGAATGGAATTTTTCCCGCCAGGTCTGGAAGGTGCCCAGCAGCGCCGCGCCAATCAGGCCGCCGAGGTTGTTGCAGATGCCGAACAGCACCGAGAAACTCACCAGGTTGCGCGGGTTGGCGCGCACATGGCTGATGCCAAGGGCCATGGACGGGCCGAGGAAGAAGGTGCTGCCGAACGCCAGCAGGAACTGGCTGAGGTACATCTGCGCCGGGCGGGTGAGGTTGCTCGAACTGCTGTCCATGAAGGCGCCTGTGGCCATGGCCAGCAGCGAGATCAACAGCGGAATCACCAGATGATTGGGGTTGATGGTGAGGGCACTGCTGGCCAGGCCGGCCACCGCGCCCAGCAGCATGACCGCGTACAGCGTACGCATCTGCTCGCTGCCCAGGTTAAGCGCCTGCAGGAAGCCGACCGCCCCGGTGGACTGCTCCGAGGTGACCATGCGGATCAGCACCACGCACAGGGCCAGGCGAATGATCGCGCCGCTACCCAGCCAGCGGGTCATCAGCAACGGGTTCTGGCGGTTGTGCTCGATGGCCAGGCCGCTGAAGATCAGCCCGATCGAGGCCGCCAGGGCCATGCCGATCCAGGGCGCCTCCAGCCACCAGTCGATACGCCCGAGTGACAGCACGGCGCAAAGCAGTGCAGTGCCGCTGGCCATCAGCGAGAAGGTGAGGAAGTCCAGCGGCTCGAAGGTCTTGAAGCGGTCACCGGGGGGCAGCTTGAGCAGCAGCACGCAGCCCAACGCGGCCAGCGCCAGGCCCAGTTCGAACAGGTACAGGCCGCGCCATTCGGCGATCTGCAGCAGGTCTTCGGAGAAGATCCGCGCCAGCGGCAACGCCAGTTGCGAGGCGCCCAGGCCAAGCACCATCGCCTTCAGCCGCCATTGCGCCGGGAACGCCTGGATCATGTAGTACAGCCCCAGCGAGCTGAGCGCGGCGCCGACCATGCCGTGGGCCGCCCGTACGGCGATGGCCGAGTTGAGGTCGTTGACCAGCAGGTGGGCGAAGGTGACCAGGGCATAGAGCACCAGGAACACCTCGGTGAACGCGCGCAGGCCGAACTGCTGGCGAAACTTCACCAGCAGCAGGTTGATGGACACATTGGTCATTACGTAGGCGGCCGGCAGCCAGGCCATCTCCGCCGTGGTTGCGCCCAACGCACCTTGCAGGAACACAAGGTTGGCGGTGACCAGCGCGTTGCCCAGGCCACCGGTGATAGCCACCAGCAGCCCGACCACGCCGTAGGCCAGGCGTTTGGCGGGCGTGTGCAGGGGCGTGGAGGGGGAGCCCGGCAGGCTGGGTTTTTCGTGGGGAAGCCACTGGCGTGGGGCGTATTTGTCCATGGGGCAGACTGTACTTCAGCGGCCATTGCAAAAAAACAATTTACAGCCCGCACCGGCCTCTTCGCGGGTAAACCCGCTCCCACAGCGTCACCACAGATCTTGCAGGCTGTGCGGTACCTGTGGTTGCCAGAGGTTCACCACTGATCTTGCAGCTGTGCAATACCTGTGGGAGCGGGTTTACCCGCGAAGGGGCCAGTGCAGGCGCTACAAGGCCTTCGCCAGAAACTCCGCAGTGCGGCTTTCCGCACACCCGGCCACCACCTGCGGCGTCCCGCTGACCACCACCTGGCCCCCGGCATCGCCGGCCCCAGGCCCGATGTCGATCACCCAGTCGCTCTGCGCCACCACTCGCATGTCATGCTCGACCACCACCACGCTGTGCCCGCCATCGACCAGGCGGTTGAGCTGCACCAGCAGCCGGTCGATGTCCTGCGGGTGCAACCCGTTGGTAGGCTCGTCCAGTACATACAGTGTTGCCCCGCGGGCCATGCGCTGCAGCTCGGTGGCCAGCTTGATGCGCTGCGCCTCGCCGCCGGACAGTTCGGTGGCCGGCTGGCCCAGACGCAGATAGCCCAGGCCGATGTCTTGCAGTACCTGCAGGCAGCGCCGCGCCGCTGGCTGTTCGGCGAACACCTTCAGGGCCTGGTCGACCGTCAACTGCAGCACCTGCGCAATGTTCATGCCTTGCCAGCTCACCGCCAGGGTTGCCGGGTTGTAGCGGGCGCCATGGCAGGTCGGGCAGGGCGCATAGACGCTGGGCATGAACAGCAACTCGACACTGACGAAGCCTTCGCCCTCGCAGTTCTCGCAGCGCCCCTTGGCAACGTTGAAGGAGAAACGCCCGGCATCGAAGCCTTGTGCCTTGGCCTGTTCGGTGGCGGCGAACAGCTTGCGCACATGGTCGAACAGGCCGGTGTAGGTGGCCAGGTTGGAGCGTGGTGTTCGGCCGATCGGCTTCTGGTCGACCTGCACCAGGCGCCTGATGCTGCCAAGGCCAGCGCTCACATGCCCGCCGCTGGCCTGTTCTGGCTCATCTTCCAGGCTCTGTTCTTCGGGCTCGTTGCGCTGTGCGGCATGGCCCAGGTGTGCACCCACCAGGTCCAGCAGCGCCTGGCTGACCAGGCTCGACTTGCCCGAACCGGAAATGCCGGTAACGGCGGTAAAGCAGCCCAGCGGGAATTCGGCACTCAGGTTGTTCAGGTTGTTGCGGCTGATGCCTTCGAGCTTCAGCCAGTCGTGGGCCTGGCGTGGCGTGCGCGTGGTCTGGGCCGGGGCACTGAACAGGTAGGCCCGGGTGCTCGACTGCTCGACCTGGGCCAGCCCGTCGGGCGGCCCGCTGTAGAGGATGGTGCCGCCATGCTCGCCAGCGGCAGGCCCTACATCCACCAGCCAGTCGGCGCGGCGCATGGTGTCCAGGTCGTGTTCCACCACATAGACCGAATTGCCAGCATGCTTCAGGCGCTGCAGCGCCTCGAACAGGGCTTCGCTGTCGGCCGGGTGCAAACCGGCCGAAGGTTCGTCGAGCACGTAGATCACGCCGAACAGTTGCGAGTTCAGCTGGGTGGCCAGGCGCAGGCGCTGAAGCTCGCCGGAGGACAGGGTCGGGGTGCTGCGCTCCAGTGCCAGGTAGCCCAGGCCCAAGTCCAGCAGGGTGTCTATGCGTTCGAGCAGCTCGTTGGCGATGCGTTGGGCAGCCAGGCGCTTTTCCAGGGTCAGGTCGTCCTGCTGTTGTGCCAGGTAGTCTGCTGCCGCCACCTTGCGCAATACCTCGGCCAGCGCCTGCAGCGACAGGTGCGACAGCTCGGCGATATCAAGGCCGGCGAAGGTCACCCCCAGGGCCTCGCGCTTCAGGCGCTTGCCCTGGCACAGCGGGCACGGGCTTGGGCGCATGAACTGGGCAACGCGCTTGCGCATCTGCGCACTTTGCGAGTGCATGAAGGTGTGCAGCACGTAACGCCGGGCACCCATGAATGTGCCTTGGTAGCTGGGCTCCTGCTTGCGCTTGAGGGCGGTGCGGGTCTGCGCCGGGGTCAGCCCGGCGTATACCGGCGCGGTGGGTGTTTCTTCGGTGAACAGGATCCAGTCGCGCTGCGCCTGTGGCAGGTCGCGCCAGGGAGTATCGACGTCATAGCCTAGCGTCACCAGGATGTCGCGCAGGTTCTGCCCCTGCCAGGCCATCGGCCACGCCGCCACGGCGCGCTCGCGGATGGTCAGCGACGGGTCGGGGACCATGGTCGCTTCGTTCACTTCGTAGACCCGGCCCATGCCATGGCATTCCGGGCAGGCGCCCTGGGGCGTGTTGGGCGAGAAGTCTTCGGCATACAGCATCGGCTGGCCGGCCGGGTAGTGGCCGGCGCGGGAGTAGAGCATGCGAATGGAACTGGACAGGGTGGTCACGCTGCCCACCGAGGAACGTGCACTCGGCGTGCCGCGTTGCTGCTGCAGGGCCACGGCTGGGGGCAGGCCTTCGATGGCGTCGACGTCCGGCACCCCGACCTGGTCGATCAGGCGCCGGGCATAGGGCGCGACCGACTCGAAATAACGCCGCTGGGCTTCGGCGTAGAGGGTGGAGAAGGCCAGCGAGGACTTGCCCGAGCCGGACACGCCGGTGAACACCACCAGTGCGTCACGAGGAATATCGACATCGATGTTCTTGAGGTTGTGCTCGCGGGCGCCACGGACGCGGACGAAGCCGGCTGGGGGCGTATGGCGTGGAGGCATTGGGCGGTCCTTGGCTGGGGTCGGTGATGAAGGTAGCAGTAAAGCGCTGTGGGGTCGCCAGGGTATGGCTTGGGTTTTTTGGTGCTCGATCTCACAGCACTGGAGCTTCCAAACCCTGCACTAGTTCCACCCAGCGGAACCACATTCAATTGTGCTCCCCCGTCACTCGCGCTTATCTGTCAGCCAAGCACGACCTGCCTCACCCGTCGTGACCTCAAGGCGAACAACAAGAACGGGAAACCACCCGCGCGAGGAGGCTCTACATGTCCCGACATCAGCACATCCTGGCCTGGCTGAACGATGTGGCCAGCGACCTGCACGCAATCCGTCACGATATCCACGCTCACCCGGAACTGGGTTTCGAAGAAAGCCGCACTTCGGCACTGGTTGCCCAACTGCTCGAAACGTGGGGCTATGAAGTGCACACCGGTATCGGCAAGACCGGCGTGGTCGGCGTACTGCGCAATGGCAACAGCCCACGCCGCCTGGGCCTGCGCGCCGACATGGACGCGCTGCCCATACACGAGGCCACCGGCGCCGCCTACAGCAGCCAGCACCAAGGCTGCATGCACGCCTGCGGCCATGACGGGCATACCACCATGCTGCTCGGCGCAGCGCGCTACCTGGCGGCGACCCGGCAGTTCGACGGCACGCTGACGCTGATCTTCCAGCCGGCCGAGGAGGGCCAGGGTGGCGCCGAGGCGATGCTGGCCGAAGGTTTGCTGGAGCGCTTCCCTTGCGATGCACTGTTCGGCATGCACAACCTGCCCGGGCTGCCGGCCGGGCACCTGGGCTTTCGCGAGGGGCCGATGATGGCTTCGCAAGACCTGCTCACGGTGACCCTGGACGGGGTTGGCGGCCATGGCTCGATGCCGCACCTGACTGTCGACCCGCTGGTGGCGGCGGCCAGTGTGGTGATGGCCCTGCAAACCGTGGTGGCGCGCAATATCGATGCGCAGGAGGCGGCCGTGGTCACCGTCGGCGCCTTGCAGGCCGGCGAAGCGGCCAACGTGATCCCGCAGCAGGCGCTGCTGCGCCTGAGCCTGCGCGCGCTGAACGCCGAGGTACGGGCGCAGACCCTGGAGCGGGTACGGGACATTATCGTCGGCCAGGCCGAGAGCTTTGGCTGCCGCGCCACCATCGAACACCGCCCGGCCTATCCGGTGTTGGTCAACCACGCTGCGGAAAACGCCTTCGCCCGGCAGGTGGGGGTGGAGTTGCTCGGTGCCGAGGCAGTAGATGGCAACACCCGCAAGCTGATGGGCAGCGAAGACTTCGCCTGGATGCTGCAACGCTGCCCGGGCGCCTACCTGTTCATCGGCAATGGCGTATCGCGGCCGATGGTGCACAACCCGGCCTACGACTTCAACGACGACATCCTGCTGACCGGCGCCGCCTACTGGGGCGCGCTGGCAGAGCGCTGGCTCGCGCCCGCCTGACCTTTCCTTTTGACGACTGCCGCTGGAACCCGGGCGCGACCGCGCCTGGGCGATCACCCAATCATTGTGTGGAGTGTTTCCTATGCAGACTTCGAGCACCGGCGTGTCGCGTACCCGGCAAGTGGTCGCCGCCGTCATCGGCAACGCCCTGGAGTGGTATGACTTCATCGTCTACGGCTTTCTGGCCAGCATCATCGCCCGGCAGTTCTTCCCCTCCGACGACGAATACGCCTCGCTGCTGATGGCCCTGGCCACCTTCGGCGTCGGCTTTTTCATGCGCCCGGTGGGCGGCGTGCTGCTGGGCATGTATTCCGACCGCAAGGGCCGCAAGGCGGCGATGCAGATGATCATCCGGCTGATGACCGTGTCCATTGCCATGATCGCCTTTGCCCCCGACTACCTGGCCATCGGCATGGCCGCGCCGATGCTGATCGTGGTGGCGCGCATGCTGCAGGGTTTTGCCACCGGCGGCGAGTACGCCAGCGCCACGGCCTTCCTGGTGGAGAGCGCGCCGGCCCACCGCAAGGGCCTGTATGGCTCGTGGCAGTTGGTGGGGCAGTGCCTGGCGGTGTTCTCCGGGGCGGCGATGGTGGCCCTGGTCACCCACCTGTGCACGCCTGCGGCGCTGGACAGCTGGGGCTGGCGTATCCCGTTCGTGCTTGGCCTGCTGATCGGCCCGGTGGGGCTGTGGATTCGCAAGCACATGGAGGAGCCCGAGGAATTCATCGAGGCGCGCCGCCAGGCCAAGGGCCAGTCGCCCAGCCTGTGGCAGGTGCTGCGTGAGCATCGGCGCAGCCTGTTGGTATCGATGGGCCTGGCCTGTGGCGCGACGGTGTCGTTCTACGTGGTGCTGGTGAACATGCCGACCTTCGCCCACAAGAACCTCGGCCTGCCGCTGGACCAGGTGCTGCTGGTGCAGATGTTTGCGGTTGGGCTGATGACCTTGGTGATCCCGTTGTCCGGGGCGTTGTCTGACCGGCTGGGGCGGCGCCCGGTGCTGATGGCCTTCACCCTGGCGTTCTTCGTCATGGTCTACCCGTTGTATGTGTGGGTGGCTGCCGCGCCGTCGCTGGAGCGCCTGCTGGTGATGCAACTGCTGCTGTGCACCGCCATCGGTGGCTTCTTCGGGCCGGCGCCCACGGCCCTGGCCGAGCAGTTCCCGGTCGAGGTGCGTTCTACCGGTGTGTCGGTGGCCTATAACGTGGCGGTGATGGTGTTCGGCGGCTTCGCCCCGTTGATCGTCACCTGGCTGAGCAAGGTGCTCGGCACCCCGGTGGCGCCGTCGTTCTACGTGCTGTTCGCCTGCCTGCTGACACTGCTGGGCACCTATTGCCTGAAAGAAGCCCCACGTGCGGGCAAGCCTGCCGCTTTCAACCTTGGAGTGAAACCGTGATGCCGCTAGCCATCGACCCCATCGTTGCCCTCGATGCCGAGGCATTGTCCCGGGCCATCCATGCGCGCCAGATGTCGTGCCGGGAGGTGATGCAGGCTTATCTGACGCATATCGAACGCTTCAACCCGCAGGTCAATGCGCTGGTGTCGCTGCGCCCGGCCGAGGCGTTGCTGGCCGAGGCCGATGAGCGTGACCGCGAGCTGGGCCGTGGCCACTCGCGCGGCTGGATGCATGGCATGCCCCAGGCTATCAAGGACCTGGCCGCCACTGCCGGGCTGCGCACCACCTTGGGCTCGCCGCTGTTCGCCGAGCAGGTGCCCGAGCAGGATGCGATCAGTGTGGCGCGTGTGCGGGCCAGTGGTGCGCTGATCGTGGGCAAGAGCAATGTGCCGGAATTCGGCCTTGGTTCGCAGACCTACAACACCCTGTTCGGCACCACCACCAATGCCTACGACCCGGGCAAGGTGGCCGGAGGCAGCAGCGGCGGAGCGGCGGCGGCGCTGGCCATGCGCCTGCTGCCGGTCGCCGACGGCAGCGACATGATGGGCTCGCTACGCAACCCGGCGGCGTTCAACAACGTGTATGGCCTGCGCCCGTCGCAGGGCCGCGTACCACACGGGCCGGCGCCGGAACTGTTCGTGCAGCAACTGGCCACCGAGGGGCCGATGGGCCGCAGCGTGGTGGATGTGGCGCGGTTATTGTCGACCCAGGCAGGCTTCGATGCGCGGGCGCCGCTGTCGCTGAGCGAGGGCCGGCGCGATTTTGCCGCCGGTTTGCAGCGCGATTTCCGCGGCGTGCGGGTCGGCTGGTTGGGCGACTACGACGGTTACCTGGCGATGGATGACGGGGTGCTGAGCCTGTGCGAAGCGGCCCTGGCGGACTTCATCGAATTGGGCTGCCGGGTCGAGGCCTGCCAGCCGGAGTTCGATCTGGCACGTTTGTGGCAGTGCTGGCTGACCCATCGCCACTTCCTGGTGCACGGCAACCTCGCTGCGGCCTATGCCGACCCCGGCAAGCGCGCGCTGCTCAAGCCCGAGGCGCAGTGGGAGGTGGAGGGTGGCCTGCAACTGAGCGCGGCGGCGGTGTACCAGGCATCAGTGGTACGCAGCGACTGGTACCGGGCGCTGGGCAAGCTGTTCGAGCGTTACGATTACCTGCTGTTGCCATCGGCCCAGGTGTTCCCTTTCGATGCACGGCAACCTTGGCCAACGGTGGTCGGGGGGCGGACGATGGACACCTATCACCGCTGGATGGAAGTGGTGATAGGGCCGACCCTGGCCGGCTTGCCGAGCATCAGCGTACCGGTCGGTTTCAATGCTGCAGGGTTGCCCACGGGCCTGCAGATCATCGGCCCGGCCCAGGCCGACCATGCGGTGCTGCAGCTGGCCCATGCCCATGAACAGCTCACCCGTTGGGTAGCGCGGCGCCCACCCGGGAGCCTGCAAGCGCCATGAAACTGCTGGGCAGGCGCGGATCTTGCTGGCTATCCTGACCATCCAGCTACAGGGAGGTCACACTCATGGGCATCACGGCAGACAGTGGCGGCGTGCGTTCGGTGGAGCGGGCGCTGGCCATCGTCGACCTGCTGGGAGAACACCAGGCCCTGGGCCTGGAAGAACTGCATTACCTGACGGCGCTGCCCAAGGCCACGGTGTCGCGCATGCTCGCCACCTTGCAGGAGCAGGGCTGGGTCTACCGCGGCCTCAGCGACCGGCGTTACCGGCTGTGCGCGCGGCGCCTGTTCGGTGACCGCCAGCTGCGTTTCAAGCGGCGCCTGGTGGAACATGCCGCGCCCATGTTGCTGGAGTTGAGCGAGCGCACCGGGCTGGTGGCCGACCTGTCGTGTTTCGACGGCGAGCGGCTGGAGGTGATGGAAAGCGCCATTCCCCAGGTCTTGCGCAAGCGCTATCCGCACACCTGCCAGATCGTCGGCCATCATGCCAGCCTGTTCCATTCGGCGATGGGGCGGGCGTGCCTGGGTGAGTTGGCGGTCGATGAAGTGCAGCGCCTGGCGGCCCATGAGCGGGTGGGCGACGAGACGGTGCTGCGCGATATCGAGGCGGAAGCGAACCAGGGATTCGGCCAGCGCACCGAAGGGCACTGGGAGTACCCGGTGCGCTTGCCGTTCCTGATCCGAGCGATTGCCCTGCCGGTGCATGCCGAAGGGCGCCTGGCCGGGAGCATTGCCTTGCACTGGCCGCTGGACCAGGCACCGGTGGAACGGGTGTTGAACCTGCACCTGAACAGCCTGGCGACCACGGTGGGGGAGGTGCAGCGGGCCTTGGTGGTTTGAGTCAGACTGTACCGGCCTCTTCGCGGGTGAACCCGCTCCCACAGTGAAAGTGGATTGCCCGAGGCTGGCTCGGTACCTGTGGGAGCGGGTTTACCCGCGAAGAAGCCAGTGCAGCAAACAGTTCCGAGGCCCCTCAACGCTCCAGGCTGTACATCCGGCACTCAGCCAGCAACGCCAGCAAATTCGGTTCCCGCTCCCGCGCCTTGAGGAACACCACACCGATATGCTGCTGCAAGCGATATTGCGGCTTCAGGGCAATCAGCCTGACCCGGTTTTCGTACACCGCCGCGATACGCCCTGGCAGCAGGGCAAAGCCCACGCCCGAGCTGACCATGCTCAGCAGGGTGAAGATATCGTTCACCTGCATGGCCACCTTGGGTTCGAAGCCGGCCTGCTGGAACACCCGGGCGCCATCGCGGTGGGTGGCGAAGCCCTGGGTCAGGGTGATGAAGGTGGAGTCGGCCAGGTCGGCCAGGTCCACCTCGGCCTGCTCGGCGAAGGGCGAATCGATGGGCACGGCGAGGAAGATGTCGTCGGAGAACAGCGGCAGCTGCTCGCAGGCCGGGTCGCTGACGCTTTCGTCGAGCGACACGAGGATGGCCTCCAGCTCATGGTTCTTCAGGCGCTGCAGCAAGTCGACGTTGGAGCCCAGGGTCAGGTCGATGTTGAGTTCGCTGCGACGCAGCTTCAGGCCCATGACCAGCTTGGGCACGGTTTTCACCGTCAGCGAGTAGAGCGCGCCCAGGCGGAAGCGCTCGGCATAGAAACCGGCGGCCTCGCGGGTCTGACGGACCATCTGCTCGGCGTCCTGGATCAGCTGGCGGGCTTTCTTTTCCAGCACGTAGGCGCTTTCCAGCGGGATCAACTGGCGGCCTTCATGCTTGAATAGCGGGCAGCGTAGTGCGCTTTCCAGCGAGTGGATGGCGCGGTGCACGCTGACGGCGCTGGTGGCCAGCTCGACAGCGGCGCGGCCGAGGTTGCCGGTGCGCATGAAGGCAAGGAAGGTTTCCAGCTTCTTGAGGGTCAGTTCTTCGTCGATCAGCATGGGTTACCTGGGTGTGCACAATGGCAGGGGCATGCATATTGCCTTGAAATTTTGGGGCCGCTTCGCAGCCCATAGCCGGCAAGCCAGCTCCCACAGGGATGGCGCATGGCTTGAGGCCGATGCGGTCGAGGTGGGAGCTGGCTTGCCGGCGATGGGGCGCGAAGCGGCCCCGTATGCTCATTGCATGGATCCGATCAACGTCCACAACGCTGGGTCGTTGAAATCATCGATCACCAACCCGGCCCCCGCCGCCAGCAATCTCTCCGGCGTCTGCGTAGTGGCCACGCCCACGGTAAAGATCCCCGCGCCACGCGCTGCCGTCACCCCCGGCAGCGAATCCTCGAAGGCCAGTGCCTGCCCGGCCTCGGCACCTAGCCGCTGCAACCCGGTCAGGTAGGGCAACGGGTCTGGCTTGGGCCGTGCCAGTTCCTCGGCCACCAGCACATGCGCGAAGCGCTGGCCCAGGCCCATGGCGTTCAACATGTGCTCGGCGTTCAGCCGCGGCGCATTGGTCACCACGCACATGCCGATGTCGCGAGCCCGGGCATGTTCCAGCAGGCGCACAAGGCCCGGCATCGGCTCCAGAGACGGCGACATGTCGCGGAACAGCGCCTCCTTGCGGTCGGCCAGCACCCGGCACTGCTCGGCGCTGGCACCGGCAAACAGCTCGGCGAACAGCTCGCCATTGGCGCGGCCGCTGACCTGGGCATCGAACTGCGCCTGGCTCAGCTCGCGGCCGTCATGCTCGTGCAGCAGTTGGCGAAAGGCCTGCAGGTGCAAGGTGTCAGTGTCGGTGAGGGTTCCGTCCAGGTCGAACAGCAGGGCAGTCAGCATTGGGTATCCAGGTCCAGAAATCGTGGGCGGGCCAGAAGGAAGATTCTTTTGCCGTTGGCGTCACGTGAACTTCGCGACCTCCCAAGTGTACTGGAGTACGGCAGCCTTGGCAGAGCTGTGCTCGAACTCGGAATAGGCGTCTGCGCGCCATATAGCCTTCGGCATCATTGCGGTAGTTTCGCGATCACCTTGATCTCGAAATCGAAGCCGGACAGCCAGGTCACGCCGATGGCGGTCACCGTCGGATAGGGCGCCTCACCCCAGTATTCGGCCGCCACCTCCCAGATGGTTTCGAATTTCGAGTCGGGGTCGACCATGAAGATAGTGGTGTCAACCACATCCTCGAAACTGCTGCCGGCTTCGGCCAGGATCGCGTTGAGGTTGGTGAAGGCCATGCGAACCTGCGCCGCGAGGTCCGGCTCGGCCGAGCCGTCCTTGCGGCTACCGACCTGGCCGGATACGAACAGAAAACCGTTGGAGCGAATCGCCGGCGAGTAGCGGTGGAGCTCATACAATGCATGGCGGTCAGGCGGGAAAACGACATCACGTTTGCTGGACATTGCATACCTCGTTTGGGGCCCTGGCGGCCCGGTGTTTATGGTGAAGCCACTATAAGAAAGGCCACCGACCTGAATAAACGGGCAGCGCTGGTCATGACTGTTTGTATAATTCAAACAATCCAGGCACGAGCGAGGCGTGGGATGGACCGTTTCGATGCAATGCAGGCATTTGTCCGCGTGGTGGAAACAGGCAGCTTCACCAAGGCGGCAGCCACACTGCACATGAGCAAGACCACCGTGACGCAGCTCGTTCAGCAACTGGAAGCGAGGCTGCGTGTGCGACTGCTCAACCGCACCACACGCAAGGTCAACGTCACCGCCGACGGTGCGGCCTATTACGAACGCGTCGTCCGGCTACTTGGCGACATTGACGACGCCGAGACCAGCTTGTCCAGCGCGTCGATGGCACCGCGAGGGCGGCTGCGAGTGGATGTACCCAGCCCACTGGCGCGGATGCTGCTCATACCGGCCTTGCCGGGGTTCTTTGCACGTTATCCAGAAATTCAGCTGACCGTGGGCGCCAGCGATCGCATTGTCGACATCATTGGTGAGAACGTCGACTGCGTGGTGCGTGGCGGCGAGATCACCGATCAATCCCTGGTGGCAAGGCATGTGGGCGATCTGGAGCTTGGCATCTATGCCGCGCCCGGCTATTTGCACCGCTTCGGTACGCCGCTGCACCCCCGTGAGCTCGAGGAAAGCCGACACACCACCGTCGGCTTCCTCTGGTTCCGTACAGGCAAGGCCTTGCCCTACGCGATGCAGCGGGGTGAGGAGCGCATGGAAGCCCAGGGCCGCTCGCAGCTGACGGTCGACGACGGTAATGCGTACCTTGCCGCCGGCCTGGCTGGCCTGGGTGTAATCTGGCTACCGCAATACATGGCCAAGCCGCACCTGGCCAACGGCGAGCTGCTGCCGCTGTTTGAAGACTGGCGGATGGCGCCAATGCCGATGTATCTGGCATTCCCGCCGAATCGCCATGTCAGTGCAAAGGTGCGGGTGTTTATCGACTGGATAATCGAGTTGATTGCCGAGCATGCGCCTGTGGTTGGGTGAGGCTGGAGTAAAACTCGTTTCAGCACCAGACACTCCTGGGCCGCTTCGGCAAAGCACTGATGGCGTGCGGCTGTTTCGAGGCAAGCAGCACGGAGGTTCTGGGCAGGCGTCGGGGCCTGGATGGCATCCATGGATCAAGGCGGCTACAGGTGACGCATGCGCAAGCTGTTTTGCAAGAAAATCGATGGCGCATCGGCCGGCGGCCCCTCTAGAATCAGGCATTTCGTGAGAGACGGATCGATCACTGCCATGACCAAGGAGAGCTGTGCCGTGGATACCACTGACCAGAGATTGCTGAGCTTGGGGCTACTGATTCCATTCTGGCTCTTCGCTGGAGTGTTGCTTACCTCGTTTGGCTACCCCGGTTACAGCCACTTCGAACAGGCGATGAGCCAGCTAGGAGCGGTTGGGGCTCCCACCCACAGCTATTCTGCATGGGTGAACAATTTTCCCTTGGGGGTACTGTTCGGGCTTTTCGCTTTGGGTCTGGCGCGGCGGTACGCAGGTTCGCGTTTGGCTCTGGTCAGCGCCGCGTTCATATTGCTCCACGGCTTGGCTAGTTTCGCCACAGGTTTCTTCTCCTGTGATGCGGGATGCGTACCTGCGCAGCCTTCACTTTCTCAACAGCTACACAACATTGCCGGAATGGTGATGTTTCTTTCGCTGACGATGGCTAGCGGTCTGTGGTTTTTCTTGAGCAAGAGACTGCTGTCATCGACCGGGTTCAAATGGTTCTCGGCACTCTGTGTAATCCTTGCTCTCGCGACTGTTGCATTGATGGCCAAGGCATTCAGTGACGGTCACGGGTTTGGCCTGTACCAGCGACTCAATTACGGCGTTTCCGTCGCCTGGATCGCCGCTCTGGCCTGGACCGCACTTCGCAGTGAGCCAGCAAGGGGCAGCGTCAACTAGTGGCCGATTGCTATCTTTCCTGAGGGGCCGCAAGGGCGCAAGCAGTCATTCGCGACGGGCTGCTTTCGACCCATTGCGGCCATTCGCGGAGGGCAATGAACGGCCTATAGCGCCCCTTCGACCATACCGCTCGATGGGTGTTCATGGCGTACTTCGATACAGACATGGCCTAGTTCGAAGCTACCATCTTGGCCCTGTGGGGCTATTCCAAGCGTTGCTACAGTGGGCTCCAACAAACTCCACCCACTGCGAGCAACTACCCATGAACAACCGCCTTGATTACTTCAAGCTGTCTCCCCAAGCGTCCAACAAACTGGTGGAACTCACCCTACAACTGAGCAAGAAACCGCCACTGGCCGATCTTGCCCACCTGATCATGTTGCGCGCTTCGCAGCTCAACGGCTGTGCGTTCTGCGTGGATATGCATGTGAAAGAGGCCAAGATCCATGGCGAGCGCGAGCTGCGTCTTCACCACGTGGCCGTATGGCGTGAGTCAGGGCTGTTTTCGCCAGTAGAGCGGGCGGCGCTGGAGTGGACTGAAGCCCTAACCCAACTGCCGCCTCATGGTATCTCCAACAGCCTGTATGCGAGTGCGCTTGAGCAGTTTTCCGAGCAGGAGCTGTCGGATTTGTCGTTCCTAATCGTCGCCATCAATGGCTGGAATCGCCTCAATGTGGCCTTCCAGGCGATCCCCGGCTCGTCCGATGAGCTGTTCGGCCTGAACAAGGCCAACCTCAACTGAGTAACTTGCTGATCAACGCGCCAAGCTGCTCGCCTGGAGCCGTCGTGGCGCAGTTGGTAAAACTCAGGAGCAGACCTGACTGACGCTGCGATGACGCAGCCCAGCGCGACAACGCTTGTACCGACATACCCCTGGCCAGCACCTGCTCGGCCAGGGCGGTGTCGCTTACGTCCTCCGGCAAACGCAGTACTAAGTGCATGCCGCCTGGCGAGCGTTCCACCTGCAGACCCTTCGGCAAACTCCGGTCCAGTGCTTCGATGGTCAATGCCCGTCGCTCGTTGTAGAGGCGGCGCATGCGTTGGATATGCCGAGCGAAGTGTCCCTCGGCAACGAACTCCGCCACCAAAGCCTGGGTAATTGACGGTGACCCGGCAGCAAACAAGGCCCGGCCGACGCGCTCGAACGCTGCCACCTGCGCCTGCGGCACCACCAGATAAGCCAGGCGAATACCGGGAAACAGCACCTTGCTGAAGGTGCCGGCATACAGCACGCGCCCATGGCGATCCAAGCTGGCCAGCGCTGGAAGTGGACGGCTGACGTAGCGGTACTCGCCGTCGTAATCGTCCTCGACAATCCAGCCACCGGTGCGGGCAGCCCAATCGAGTAGCAGTTGCCGGCGTGGCAGCGACAGTGCCATCGACAGCGGGCTCTGATGCCCTGGTGTCACCATGACGACCTGAGCAGTCCGAGAACCCGCGATGGCGTGTTCTACGTTCATGCCTTCGGCATCAACCGGCACCGCTTCCAGGTCCAGGCCGAACTGGCGAAGCACCTGGCGCGTAGTGGGATAGCCCGGGTCTTCCACCCAGGCGCACTCGCCTGGCTGCAACAGGGTATGTGCGACTAAGGACAGGCTATTGCGCCAACCGCTGGTGATAAACACCTGATGGGCACCGCAATCGATACCTCGGGACACCTGCAGATACGAAGCAATGGCGCTGCGCAACGCTGCCAGGCCGTGGGGTGCCGGATAGTCCAGATCTCCAAGACGCATCCCACGGAGATACCGAGCACCGAGACGCGCCCATATCTTGCGCGGAAATGCATCCAGCGCCGGTACCCCCATCTGGAACGGCAACAGCTGCGGTGGACGCCAGAGCGAATCAGGTGCGTCTTCGATCACTTGGCTGCTGACTGGTAATGCGGTGGCCTCCGACACGGGCTTCTGCAGTTCAGGATTGATTACGGTGCCTTTCTGCCCGAGCGCCAGCAGGTAACCCTCGCTGGCCAGCAGCGAATAGGCCAATTCGACGGTGCCACGGGCCACCCCCAGCTCCTTGGCCATGGCGCGCGCCGACGGCAAGCGGTCACCGGGGGACAACGTGCCTGCGGCAACGGCGGCCAGTACGCGGTCGTACAGTTGACGATACAGAGGCAAGGCAGACTGCTCTTCCAAGGGAGCAAAAGGCGGCTTGGGGGAGGTCATCATGGCCTAGTTCATATCCCATTTCTTGGCTCAATCAAGTGGGTCAATGGTAGTCCAATATAGCGCCATCACCTACTCATGAGGGCAACTCCCATGACATCCCCTTTGCACAACTTCATACCCAGCGTGCTCGACCTGGCCGACACGTCCCTGCGCCCCCTGGACAGCACCCATGACCTCTGCAGCGCATTCCCGGTAATGCAGCAATTGCGCCCTCATCTGACGAGCGAAGCTGACTTCGTCAGCCGCATCGAGCGTATGCGCGTTGAAGGCTATCGCCTGATTGGTGCTTATGACTTAGGCGTTCTTGTGGCACTGGCTGGTTACCGCTTACAGGAAAACCTGGTCTACGGCGCATTCCTGTATGTCGATGACCTTGTAACCGCCGAGGCTCAGCGGGGAGGTCAGTGGGGCTCGCGCTTATTGCAAGCCTTGGAGCGACTGGCCCGCGCCAGCGGTTGTGCACGCCTGGTGCTCGACACGGGTTTGGCCAACGCCCGCGCGCAACGCTTCTACTTCCGTGAAGGCCTGTTGACGGGTGCACTGCGCTTTCAGAAACAGTTCGATACGCCATAACCCGCACGCACATCCAAGGAGGCGAACCTCATGACATCGTCACAACAGCCACTTGCTCCTTTGCGCATTCTTCGCCTGGTCGCCAGCCCCAATGCAGAGGATTCGGAAAGTCTGAAACTGTCCCAGCAGATCCTGTTTGCCTTGGCCAGTCAGGCCGGCAGAAGGGGTATCCAGTTGACCGATTTAGACCTCAACTCCTTGGCCCCAGTCGATGCGCCTTACGCCCAGGCGTTAGCCAATCAGCGCGTAGTCATAGCAAGCGGTCAGGAGGGTACGTTGAGCCGTTCCGACGAGTTGATCGACCAACTGCAGGCATGCGACGTACTGCTGATTGCCACGCCGATGCACAACTACAGCGTGCCCGCCCCACTCAAGATGTGGATCGACCAGGTGGTACGCGTGGGCAAAACGTTTCTGGGCACCGCCAAAGGCAAAGTCGGATCGCTGACGGATCGTCCGGTTTACGTCGCAATAGCTTGCGGAGGCTACATCAGCGGCCAGCATGCCCGTCAACCCGACTTTCTGCGACCCTACCTGTCCGCCGTCCTCGCCACCATCGGTCTCAATCACGTGTACTACTTCACCGTTGAAGGTACCGCCAAGGGTGTGGAGTCACTGAATACTGGGAGGGAAACAGGGTACGGTGAGGTGCAGACGTTCTTTGGTAGGGATAGCCATGGTGTGGATCAAGTCTGCAGCCCGCTTTAAGAACATCATCGAATTCAAGCGTATAGGTTTGCACATTAGCTGGGCGGTGTGCCGTCAAGCGGCAATCCGCATGTCACCCTCTTCATTGCTCAAAGACAGGAAAAGAAATCATGAGTCGACTCAATTGGTTTGAAGCTTCGCCTGGTGCAGCCAAGGCCCTTGGCGGGCTGCATCATTTCGTGACCACCGCGACAAATTTGCCAGCCCCGTTGATTCACCTCGTGTTTCTCAGGGTGTCTCAAATCAACGGCTGCGCCCATTGCATCGATCTGCACTCACGCGATCTGATCAAAGCAGGTATTTCAGTGGACAAAGTGCTGTTAGTACCAGTATGGCATGAAGCGCACTATTTGTTCTCGGATCAGGAGCGCTCAGCATTGGCCTGGGCAGAAGAAGTCACGCGGGTAAGCGAGACACATGTATCCGACGAAGCTTACGCAGCAGCATCGGCAATGTTTGCCGAAAAGGACCTTGTCGACCTGACAGCGGCCATTGCCGCAATGAACGCTTTTAACCGTATGGGCGTCAGCTTCCGACTCAAACCTGCCGCTAAAACGTGATGACCTATGACTCAACATGCAAACGCAGTACTTCAGAGACCGCCCTAGTATTGCCTACAGTCTGTTTCAGGCCTTTGCGGCCCCTTCTGAACGACGGGTATGAGCCGAAAGCAGTCTCTGACGGACGTCCGCAATGGGTCGAAAACAGCCGGTCTCGACTGAACGCGATCGCTCATAAACACCATTTGTCCTCGACCGCGCGTAACGTTAGCTGGGGGCGGGATAGCTACCTAACCGCTGACTCTCTTATTCTCTGGATTAACTACGCTGCTGCCATTAATTAGCTGCTTAGCAGAGTCAGCAATCATTAACACGCTTCCTGCCAGCATCAACACATCCTTCAAGACCAGGCGTCCAGCTCCAGAAAGGTATGGGAAGCCGAATTGAGCATCTCCTAGATTCGCCACCCACGCTTCAGGCGTTGTGATCAGGAACGACAGCGTCACGACGGGTGTGAGGAAAGCGAGCACAGCTCCCGCGAGTCCCAGCTTCGGTGAGATAAGGTAAGCCAATACCAACACCCCTATGCTGATCTCGACCACGCCCAGTCCATTGGAGAAGGCATAGGTATGGTTCGCAACTTGCCAAGCACGCTGCGCCAGGTCGAGCTGGCCTTCATGGGTGAAGTGCTCACGATAGGCCTCTGGATGTGCGTAGAGGAACGAGAAAAACGGGCTGTTTGCCACAAATGGAGTGATGCTGTCAGCCTCGTAGGGCACGAATTTCAACGCACCAATCCACAGGAAAACTATGGCCACGCCAAAGCGTACGAGATGAATTCCAAGCTTATCCAGGCGGCTTGCAGTAACCAGCAGTTGATAGGGACTCATGGTGTGATTCCTTGTGGTTTCAAGATGAGTCCATCCTAAGAAGATTCCGCTTCGCGCTTTTGCCGGATGCGCTCCGCCTTTTTGCCAATCGTCTCAAATCATCGCCTCTGGCGACTGCGCTTTCCCTTGGGTTGGTTTAAATTGCGCCCGGATAGCCTTCTGAAGAGATGACCATGACGACGTTAGACAAACTCATCACGCTTGCTGATGTGCGCGGCAGCATGGATCTGCGTTGCCATTTTGCGGGGCGTTGGTCGATTGACCATCAGCCGGATGAGCTCGGTACTGCGCGTTACCACATCGTCCTCTCAGGCCGCTGCCAATTACGCTTGCCTGACCACAGCCTTATTGAACTCAACGCGGGCGACATCCTGTTGCTCCCACACGGTACCGACCACTTGCTTCAAAGTGATTCGGGTGTCGATCAGCCAAATCGTCCTTTGGTCGTTCGCGAGGGGCTTTTACCTTTGCATCGGTTAAAAGGCGAAGGCGAGCCCTTGGATTTGCTATGCGGCAGGTTTATCTACCAGCCAGGCTCATCACTTTTCGAAGCGCTACCTGAGTACATCCATGTCAGCTTGAGTTCGACACAGTCCGCTTCTGCGCTCTCTGCAATGATTGGGCTGATTCGTAGCGAAGCCGAAGCCAACCATCACGGTGCTCGGTCCATAGTCGATGGCCTGACTACCGCTCTGTTCACTATGGTTCTGCGGTCATGGCTGGATACCAGCCCACCTGTTGAAAGTAGCATTGGTCTTCTGGCCGACCGCCGTCTTTCCAAGGTATGGCATGCGTTGTTAGAGGATCCCTCAGATGCCTGGACCGTTGAGCGCATGGCAGAAATGGCCAACATGTCGCGAGCCAGCTTTATGAGAGCCTTTACGCGCATAGCAGGTTGTCCGCCGGGAACCTTACTGGTTCGAATCAGGATGGAAATCGCATGCTTGCTGTTGGCGAAGACGGACTCTGGTTTGAGTGATATCGCTTTGGAAGTGGGGTACCAAACGCAGGCGTCATTCAGCAAAGTCTTCAAGGATGTTCTGGGGCAGACCCCTGGACAATATCGGCGAGAGCGAAAGCTGGGTGAAGTGGAGGCTAGGCTAGCTAAGGATGCGGATTGACTTCGCGGTGGGCCCGGCGCATTGCGACGGGCCAGTCACCAAATCGTATATCAGCTGTCTTGATGAGTTTCAGCGACGCGCTTGTAGTAAAGGTCGTGCTCTACTCCCGCGTGATCACGGTACACCAGCTTCACCGTTTCCAGCGCCTGTGAAGTTTCGGACTGAACCACAACGTCCTGCGAGATTACTTTATCCACGTCAATCACATCACCGTAGCGGTACTGGTGAGCGTCTGCGTCCGGATTGTTGTCTTGTGCCGCCGCGAAAGCGGCTGGGGTCACTAAGGCGAGTGCAACAATGAATTTTTTCATGATCATCTCCAATTTGCATTGAGCGGCGTGTCGCTCGTTTGGTGGCGGGATCTATTCGACTCCCTTGATGACCATGCTATTGGCGAAGCTGCACGAGCTCTTTCGCTTTCGGCTCAGGTTCTTGTCCAATCATCTCAGGTAGGTCAGCACACCGCTTTGTCGATAAGTCCGACCTTACGGAGTGTCTGAAAACACGCCCTTTTTTGTCATTTTTGGATCAATCGATGAGCGGCACGATGTCGGCTCATTTTTGACGCAGCGAAAATTGAGACTATCTAGCCATGCATAGACGATTCATTGAAGTAGACGGTGCCAAGATGAGCTACGTTGACGTAGGCCAAGGTTTTCCGGTTGTACTTGGCCATAGCTTTCTCTGGTCTGCTGACATGTGGCAGCCCCAGATTGAGGCTCTTTCCCAACATTTTCGGGTGATCGTCCCGGAGCTCTGGGGACACGGCTGCTCGGACGCTCCTCCTACTCAAACAGTAGACATGAGCTCTTTGGTTCGTCAGCACGTCGCCCTGCTTGATGCCTTGGACATTGAACAATGTCACCTGGTCGGCTTGTCAGTCGGAGGCATGTGGGGCGCTCAGTTGGCCCTTGAGCATCCCGAGCGCGTCGACCGCCTGGTACTGATGGATACCTTTCTTGGTGCAGAGCCCGAAGAGACTCGATTGAAATACTTCGGCTTGCTGGATGCTGCCAGTGCGGCAGGGGTCTTTCCCGACGCCTTGCTAGATGTGGTTGTACCGATCTTCTTCCACGCAGGCGGAGAGACAGTGCCGGATGTTCGCGAGGATTTCCGTGCATCCCTCAAGGCCAGCAGCGCCGAGCGTATTCGCGATAGCCTTGATCCAATGGGACGGATAATTTTCGGACGACCAGATCTTCTATCGGCAATTGCCGACTTGGAGAGCGATCGAACGATCGTCCTTTGTGGTGATCAGGACATACCTCGTCCGCCAGAAGAAGCAAATCTCATGGCGCGCACCATCAGTTGCTTAGCAGCACAAATACCTGGCGCCGGCCACATCTCCAACCTGGAGAGTCCACAAGTAGTCACTGACTTTCTCCTCAACTGGCTGCCAACCAAGCATTAAGTCGCTAGGGCTGCTACGCAGCCCTTAACCGACCTGCGCTTCAATGATCTGCTGACGGTTGCGCCGGTGGGGCGATTTTGCGCATGAGTGGTACGAGAGTGACCGCGACAATGAAGCAAAGCATTATTGCCAAGAACGCGTCGGCGTATGACAGCGTTTGGGCCTCACGCCAGGTCAGTGCCCAGAGCTGGTGCAGTACGTACGGGGTGGAATCGGAGCTGTTCTGGCCATAAGCCTGGGCATTTTCCTGAAGTTGCCCCAACCAGATGTTCAGGTTTTCATTGCGTACGTTCAGGTGCTCCGCAAGACGCAGGAAGTGAAGGTTGGTCCGGTCGTTGAGCAGGGTGGCGCAGGCCGCAATGCCAATTGCGCCTCCCAGGTTTCTCATCAGGTTGAATAGCCCCGCCGCGAGCTTGAGCCGTGCGGGCGGCAATGCTCCAAGCGTCAACGTTACCGTGGGCGGCACCGTCAGTTGCTGAGCGAAGCCGCGAATGGCTTGTGGTAGCAGCAGTTCCTTGGCCCCCCAGTCATGGGTGATGGGCGAGAAGTCCCACATGGAGATGGCGAACAGCGCGAGCCCCAGCATCATTACCCAGCGCAGGTCGATTCGGTTAGCCAGGAAGGCGTAAACGGGTATAGCCAGTAGCTGAACAACGCCAGTGGAAAAAATTGCCAGTCCGATATCCAACGCGCCATAACCGCGGACCCGTCCAAGGAACAAAGGGGTCAGATAGACCGTAGCGAAAATCCCTATCCCTGTGATGAAGGAGAACAAGCACCCCAAAGCGAAGTTTCGATCCCGTAGCGCTCGCAGGTCAACGATCGGAGCCTGGATTGTCAGGCAACGCCACACAAACAAGGCACCGCTGATGCAAGCAATCCAGGACGTCAACAGAATGGTGCGATCACTAAACCAATTCCATCGCGCTCCTTCTTCGAGCGTGTACTCGAGGCACCCGAGGAACAGTGCCATCAACACAATTCCCACGTAATCGGCACCTTTCAACAAACCTGGATTGGGGCGGTCCACATTGACCAGCAACGGCACGGCGATGGTGACAAAGATGCCCGGAAGCAAATTTAGGTAGAAGAGCCAATGCCACGATAGGGCGTCGGTAATCCAGCCTCCCACTGCGGGCCCAAGAGTGGGAGCCAATGATGCCACCGCTCCAATCACTGAGGCGGCGATCACGCGCTGCTTACCTGTGAAGTAAATGAATGCCGTGGTGAACACCAGCGGAATCATCGAACCGCCCAAAAAGCCTTGCAGGGCTCTAAAGACGATCATGCTCTGGATGTCCCAAGCCAGAGCGCACAAAAGGCTGGTAATCGTAAAACCGGCGGCCGAAGCGGCGAACAACCACCGTGTGCTCATTACTTGAGACAACCACCCTGATAGCGGGATGACGATGATCTCAGCGATCAGGTAAGCCGTCTGTAACCAAGCGGTGTCATCCGCACCTGCCGATAAGCCTCCGCCAATATCCTTGAGCGAGGCCGAGACTATCTGGATGTCAATCAAGGCAATGAACATACCTACGCACATGCACGCAAAAGCAGCGACCTTTTGTGGCGTGCTTAACGCTGGCAGCCCGCTGCTCACAGGGAGCCTACTGATTCGCGTCCGGAGTCAGCCGCCGCAGGTGCGAAGCTGTTGGCGTTGGTGTTGACTTCGGTGATCACCGACAAACCGGGACGGAGTACACCGAACTCTGCATCGCTATCCTGAAGAAGAATTCTTACTGGCACACGTTGAACGATTTTGGTGAAGTTGCCAGTCGCGTTTTCTGGTGGAAGGATGCTGAACTGCGCCCCAGTGGCGGGGGCAATGCTCTCAACACGCCCATGGAACACTCGCCCAGGTAGAATATCGGCCTGAATGCGTGCCGGCTGTCCTACGCGCAAGCTTGATAGCTGATCTTCCTTGAAATTTGCATCCACCCACAAACCTCGGGCTGGTACCACCGACACCACCTGGCTGCCGGCTGCGGCATAGGCCCCCACTTTGGCTCTGCGATTGCCGATGTAACCATCTACAGGCGAGCGTAGTTCGGTGTAGCCAACATCCAGTTGGGCCTGCTCGCGGGCCGCCTCAGCCTGTACAAGAGCAGCTCTGGCCTGCTCGCGCTGGGTCTCGATGACAATGAGTTGCTTCTGCGCAGCCACTACGCCGGCTACGGCATGGTTCTGTTCGGCCTGGGCCGTCTTCCAGATGGCATCGGCATGCTGAGCATTCTCCAGTGAAACCGCATGGCTGTTCAGCAGGACTTGAGCCCGGGATTTGTCCTGCAGAGCTCGTTCAGTTTCCGCCTGGCGCGCCTGAAGCTGCGCCTTGGCTTGGCTAATCAATGAGTGCTGGAGCTGTTCCGTAGCGTTCAAATTGGCCAGGCTGGCACGCTGTGCTGCAACTGCACCCTCGGCCTTTGCCAGAGCAGCTCTGAAATCGCTGGCATCGATACGAACCAGCAGATCTCCGGCTTTCACGAACTGGTTGTCCGCTACAGCTACGTCCTTGATGTAGCCCGGTACCTTTGCACTGATCACTGTCACGTCCGCGCCGACGTAGGCATCGTCAGTACTTTGAAGGAAGCGGCTTATCGTCCACCAATGGAACAAGAACGCTGTTGCTACAGCAATGGCAAACAGCAAAGCGGCCAGCTTGAGCAGCTTTTTGCTGAGTTTTGGTCTCACGCGAGTGGGGGGCGCGGCCTGCGCGTTCTCGATTGGGGATTCGACGGAAGCGTTCATTGCTGTTCGCTCCTGGTCGAGTTTGGTTGCGGGAAAGGACTGACCCAAAGCTTCTCGTGTCGATAACCTTCACCGGCCTCCACGCGCCAGTGAGTCAGGGGGTCTGCATCGGGCGCGATATGCAGACGGTGGTCTTCAACGGTAATCGACTTACCAGTGTTGCTGTCCATCAAAGTCAGTGCGACAGGCTCGCCAGTTTCTACATCGGCCAGATAGACCTTTTTCGAACCCTCGGCATGTTTGGCACCCCACATCATCAAGGTCAGGAGTACCGGGCGAAGATCGCGCCCCGCTTCTGTTAGAAGGTACTCAAAGCGGGGTGGATTGTTTTGATAAGGCCGGCGCTCCATCAAGCCAGCGGCGACCAGATCGCTTAGTCGTCGGGTTAGCGTGTTGCTGGCAATCCCCAGGCTGTGCTGGAACTCATCGAAGCGACGCAATCCATAAAACGCGTCTCTGAGTACCAACAGGCTCCAACCGTCGCCGATGAGTTCAAGTGCGCGTGCCACTGGGCATGGCATCGACTGGAAGCTGGCTTTTTTCATGGTTCGCCCCGAGCGTGGACCGGATGTATGAAATCACTATTCCACTATGACTTTCATTATGCAAGTCACTTTGATTGAAATGTGATCCGGCTTTGGTACCTCCTTGCTTAGGAGCCTGTGATTAAAGCGGCACTGAGCCGCTTTCGCTCCTGGGAGTGTTCGCTTTCACTGCTCTAGAGCGGCCATGGCGATTCTGATGTCATGCTCAGGTGTGTCGCCGCTAACGCCTATAGCACCTACGACGACTCCATTGGATTTAACTGGTAGACCTCCCTTCATCATGACGAAACCTGAGGTGATCGCTGCCGCCCGACCGCTATTCACGCTGGTTTCCAAGTCACCTGAAGAGCGCTTGAAGATTGCCGCAGTCTTTGCCTTTCCTTGGGCCAGTTCTATCCCGGCTACTACTGGAGCACCATCCATTCTTGCGGTGAGGATCGGCCATCCACCGTCGTCAACAATCGCGATGGAACACGGCCATCCATGCTGGGCGGCATAGGCCTGGGCTGCGGCAGATAGCTGCTTGGCTTCCGTTAAGCTAAAGGTCGGCTTTGTAGTGGGGGCTGTTGTCGGTTCTGCAAGCACGCCGGAAGCTGCAAGAGCTGCAGCAACCACAGTCAGTCTCCGGATCATTTTTGATAGTCCTTTTGCTCTCGGTCGAGAAATCAGCTGTCGGAGGAGATGATTGGAATCATTGGTTTGGTTTCATGTTCAGAGTTGGCATGACGCCAGAGTTTGGCAGCGGCCGGCGTAGGTAGATGCCAACGATCAACGCAGCAAGCATTCCCAGAATTCCGGCCACGAATAGCATCTGGGAAAAGCCTTGCATGAAAGCGAGTTCGGCAGCGACGCGGACAACTGCCTTGGATGCTTCCGGAATGGTTTCTAAGGCACTGTGCAAATCACCTGCTGCGGTGCTCAACGCAAGCCTTTCTGCTTCAAAGGACAGTTGAGGGGCTATCGTCCTGAGCGAGTCCTTGAGTGCATCCCTCGTGAACACCACGAGCAGTGCTCCATAGACCCCGATGGCAAGACTGATGGCCGAGAATCGCATTGTTGTGCTCATGCCTGAACCCATGCCTAGGCGATCTGGAGGGATACAAGCCATGATGTTTTTCTGAGTGTCGCCGTTCAACAACCCAGCACCGGCACCAAGCACCGTGCTTGCCATCGCGAAGAGCAGATAGCTACCGGAGGTGGCTACCATGGCGCAAAGAACGTTACCCAGGCCCACCAGCAGCAGGCCTATGCTCATGATCGTGGCGGGGTGAATTTTCTTCGGCAAATAGGCACCGACTCGCGGCATCAGGAACATGGCCAGAGCAAATGGCAGCATCCCGAGTCCCGAGTTTATGGCCGAAAAGCCTAGGCCAGCCTGCAGGTAGAATGGCAGGAGGGTCATCATGACCTGCGCACACGCGGCATACGAAAACATGCCCAGCAGCGCAGCGTTAAAGCGGGCATGCTTCATCAGGTCGAAGTCGACCATGGGGCGTGGATGACGCTTCTCGAAAATTACGAACAGCACCATCAGCAGTAGCCCTGCAGTCAAGCGCAGGGTAGTTGCTGTTGATTGCCACCCCGCGCGGTTGGCTTCAATGAGGCCCCACATGATGCAAGCCAAGGAGGCGCTGAACAGCAACGCTCCAACTGGATCAAGTCGTGACGCCTTTTTGTTGCCAGACTCTGGAATCAGGCGATGCACTGCCCACATGAGCAACAAGCTCACCGGAACGTTCAGCCAGAAAATCCATCGCCATCCGATCGTAGTGGTGATGAGCCCACCAAGGAGCGGAGCGCTAGTAATGACGATCCCCATTGTGGTTCCCCAAAATGCCCATGCTTTGGCACGAGCTGGTTCGTTGGGGAAGCAATGGCCGATGCTTGCCAGTGCAGACGTTAGGAGTAAGGCTGCTCCTACACCCTTGAAAGCGCGGGCTACATCCAGGAGCAACAAAGTCGGAGCAGCTGCACACGCAGCCGATGCCGCGGCGAAAATTGTCAGACCAATCTGAAGCGTTCGTTTTCTACCGAACCTGTCGGCCAGGCTTCCTGCAGGCAACAAAAGAGCTGCGAAGCTCAGTAGGTACGCGCTTACAACCCATTCAATATCGGTAAGGGTGGCATTCAGCTCGCGAGCAATGGTCGGTAAGCTCACTGCGACAATGTTCGTGTCGAGGATGATAAGAGCACATACTGCGGATGCCGTTGCGAGGATCAATCCTGGATGTTTGTAGGTCGGTTCGCTAGCCAATTTTCGCACTCCTGGATGGTCAGTCCTCGATTTTATCTGGCAGTAATCGATCAAGATCTCTCATCGTTGAACGATTTCGTTAGCTAAAAACTAACGTAGGTATGACGGCTGTGGGCTGGCCCGCGATAGAAGGGTTTCCGGGACTTTCGTCAATTTGTTGAAACTGTTTCACTACCCTTTGGGTTTCACGTGCTAGTGGAATTGATCAAGCTAAGGCACCAACAAACTGAGTGCTCGCCATGACTAGTACGATTACCGTTGTAGCGCATATCACCGCAGATCCATCATCAGTAGCAGAGGTTCACAGCGCCCTGCTAATAGCTGTCGAAGCGACGCAGTCAGAGCACGGGTGTCTTCATTATCGTCTTTTTGAAAACATGGACACTCAAGGCCACTGGACCATGCTTGAGCTTTGGCAAAATGATGATGCGCTGACTCAACATACACTCGGTGAGGCGTTTAAAAATTTAAGTGCGGCTATCGACGGCAAAGCGAGTGTACAGGTTTACCGCTTGGCTCCAGCTGCTTCTGCTGTACAGGTGGATTCTGTTGTAAACCCAAACTTCTGGCTTGGAAACGGTTTGCCATGAGCTTTAAGCTAACGTAACGGCTAAGTTTGGTTTCGGACTTGTTTGGTTCTCAGGTGAGACATAAAGTAGTGGAAATCAGACATTTTAAGTATTTTTTGGCGGTCGCTGAAGCCAGTCATTTTACTAGGGCCGCCTTTCGCCTGAATATCGCCGTCCCAACGCTGAGTCGACAGATCAAGGAAATGGAGGAAGCGTTAGGGGTTCAACTTTTCGTCCGCGCGCAGCGCCAAGCGACTTTGACCGAAGCGGGTAAGGCATTGCTTACAGAGGCCCGTGATGTTGTCTATCGATTTGATATCGCTCAAGAGCAAGCGCAACGCGCCGGGCGGGGTGAAAATGGGCATATCGAAATAGGGTATGTTGCCTCGGCAGTCTTCAACGGAGCATTGCAGAGGCATACGACGACGTTTAAGAAGGCTTTCCCCGGCGTGCAATTGTCCTTGCGCGAATATCCTATGGTAGAGCTTCCTCGGCTAGTGGCGGAGGGGCGCATTGATCTCGCCTACGTGCGAGCGCCCATGGTACTTCCGGCTGAGTTGAAGGTCGGGCATCTAGATGAAGAAGGTTATGTGCTTGCGTTACCTTGCTCGCATCCGCTCACCTCTCGTCATTGCATCGATCCTGGTGATCTGGGTGATGAGTTGTTCATATTGCCAGAGCAGGTCTCCGGGACGATCACAGCCGGCAGTTTGGGCGCGTTCGTCCCAAAGCTTGGGCCCCAGCCCGGGAGCTTAGTCGCGGTATTGGCTCTGGTGGCACTGGGCCAAGGGGTCTCTATCGTGCCGAAATCGGCAGCCGTCGCAGTGAGTCTACCTGGAGTTACCTTCCGCCCCGTTAATGGTTTGGAGGAAGTGTCTTGGCTAGGCTTGGTGAGCAGGCGGCACGAGCAAGCTCAGCCAATCAGAAACTACCTTTCACTCCTCGGTTGAGGAGTGAAAGAAAGGATGAACGTTAGTTGTTGCCCGCTGAAGCGCGCCCTCTCAAATGATTCGTGGGCAGTGCAGTCGTATATTTAACTTGGCTAAGTGCGAAACTCGACTTGATGCTTGCCACAACGGGTATGGTGGTCAAACAGTCAAGGAGTAGCGCCTGATACTTTGTCAGGTCTTCGCTTACCACCCTCAGCATAAAGTCCGCCTCGCCGCTCATCAAATAGCACTCCATCACCTCTGGGCGCTCCCTGATTGCGTTCGTAAATACTTCTAGAGACTGCTTGTCCTGGAGTTTGAGCGACACGTGTACGAATACATTTATTGCAAGACCGAGCGCTGCAGGATCAACTAGCGTTACGGCGCCTCGTAAGACCCCACTTTCCTTCATCTCTGAGACACGTCGCCAGCACGGCGAAGTTGAAAGCCCTACAATTTCAGCGAGTTCTGCATTGCTTAACTCCGCATTTTCTTGGAGTGCATCAAGGATGCGCAGGCTAGCGTCATCGAGCTTCGAGCGGCTCATGGTAAATTTTTCCTCTGCATGAGAGCTTTCCAATGAAATGTACCGGTATTTCTACTTCTGAGGAAGAGATAGGTACGTTTTTTCGCTTGCCCAAAAATATCATGGTGCTACGTAACTAGATTGCAACGAGGTGGCACCATGCGCGCTTCAACTGAGCCAGTGTTTAAGACTCGCTCCAAAAATTTCGGGATATCTTCGACTTACGTCTGGCTTGGTGTCATGGTGCTTCTGTGGGGAAGTAGCTGGCCGGTTACCAAGCTTGCATTGCATGACGTGCCTCCGCTCTGGCTGGCTACCATTCGTTTCGCCAGTGCCGCGGTTTGTCTTTTTGCCTATCTGGTCGCGAGAGGACAGCTCAAGCTTCCCGTTAGAGGGGATGTGCCAATCATCGCAAGCGTGGGTTTGTTGCAGATGATGGCTTTCACAGGTCTGGGTATGGTGGCGATGGTTCATGTCGACACTAGCCGCGCTGTGCTCTTGGCATACACAACGCCACTGTGGTGTGTGGTTGTCGCCTGGGTCATGTTCCGTGAAATGCCCTCTAGGTTGCAGATTGCAGGGCTTGTCATAGGAATGTCAGGGGTCGCGGCTGTGTGCTCCCCAGGAGAGCTCGAATGGACAAATCAGGAAACAGTGTTGGGGGCAATATTCCTGCTTCTTGCAGCGGTCAGCTGGGCGATTGTCATCCTTCATGTGAAACGTCATCGGTGGGTGACCCCGCCACTGGCGCTTGCCCCGTGGCAGATGCTCTTGGCTACCATACCGTTGGCGATTGCAGCATATGTCAGCGAAGGCTCACCAACATCCCTTGTCTTGGATAGGAAACTGGCTGAGGAATTGTTTTTCATTGGTCCAATTGCGACATCGGCGTGCTTCGTGATTTCTGCGGAATACGGACGGCGAATTTCGACGTTTGGCATGTCAAATTTCACCCTTGGGGTACCCCTGATTGGAACAGTGTTCTCTTGCTTGGCTTTTGGTGCGACCGTTTCCACCATGTTCCTTGCCGGGCTCGGCCTGGTGGTTTTGGGGGTCGTGGTCTCTGCATTAGCTTCGCGCTCCCGCCGGACCTAAACCATAAAGTTTGGCGGAGGCTTTTCGATAAACCCGTTTCAGAGCTCGGAATGCGTAAGGCATTAGCTCTGAAACGGGTGCAATGAGGTTATTTAGGGTCTATGCGATAGATGCTCAGTGGTCGCTCGACCTTCGATGCGCCATCGTTGAACAAGCCTACTCGATCGACTTGCGCTGCCGGCAAGTACAATCTGCCCTGGTTGTCGAACGCAGGTGCATCGACCCAGTGCAGGCGAGTGTCCTTTGCAATGGTCTGAATGGTGCCGTCAGTGGCGATTCGCTTGACGCTATCTTCAGCTAGGTCACTGAAGTAGAAATTGCCCTTGCTGTCCATGGCTGTCCCACCGACCGGCGGCAGATCTCGCCAGTGCTCGACATGTTTGATGAGCTCAACTTCAGGCAAGTTGGCATCATCCAGCCAGCGCGTTTCAATCTTGTGCCAAGGGCCTTCCAACGGTGCGAAGTAGAGCCATTTCCCGTCCGGGGATACCTCAAGGGGATCGGAATGCACCTTCAATGCTGTCCCATCTGGCGCTCTGACTACTTTGCCGCTCAGGATAATGTCGCGGTTTTTGGGCGCGCGTACAGCAGGACTGGTCGTTAAGACGCGCCGGGCTTTGTTGGTTTCGAAGTCCAAGACAACGATGCCAGGAACGCCAGCGTCCGTCAGGTAGGCATGCTTGCCATTGAGGCGGATATCGTCGATGTAGCTATGTTCTTGAGCGATGCTGCTGTCGAATGGGATGACCTTGATCACTTCGCCGCTTTTTAGGTCAACGACCACGACCTTTGCACCACCTGGAATGACTTTGCCGCCGAAGTCAGTTACGCCTGCATCGACAATCCACAGCCGGCTATTGTCATCAACGCGCATGGCATTGACATTGACGAAGCGCTGTTCGGCTGGAATGGTCGCGTCATTGCTATTCCATCGCTCATTTGGAAAGGGATGGGGCTGGCCAGCTTGGTCTAGCTTCGATACGGATGGCCCCGCTGAGCCAGTCCATTTTGGGCCCGATACGTATAGGCTTCCGGCGCTGTCCACGGCCACCGCATTCCATACAGCATTTGCCGATTGGGCTACCACGTGAAGGGTTGGCGGCAGCTCGGCGTGGGCTACACCGATAAAGCCTGCCATCAGAGCTGTTAGTACAAATCGTTTAGGGAAGGTCATTGCAAGTTCCTGTTTGAAGGGCTGGGCAATGATCATTTTTCCCATTACGCTGAAAAACCTCGCCACCACGTAAAGAATTTCGTCAAAGTGAAGAAAATCATACGAATCGATGATCTGCAGGTCTTCGTATCGACGGCTGCTGCGGGTAGTTTCTCCGCCGCGGCGCGGTTGCTTGACATCTCGCCCGCCTTGGCGAGCGGTGCCATTCAGCGTCTGGAAAGCAACTTGGGCGCGAGATTGTTTGTTCGCTCGACGCGTCGATTGAGATTATCCGATGATGGCGAGCGCTACTTGCCGCACGCGCGGCAAGCCTTGGAAGCACTTGATAATGGCGAGGTAGCGTTGACCCAGGGCCGTGACGAAATCGCTGGCACTATTCGCTTGTCGATGCCATCTGATATCGGCAGGAATGTGTTGCTCCCATGGCTTGATGAGTTTCAGCAAACGCACCCCATGGTACGTCTGCAATTGCGGGTTAGTGATCAGGTGGCCGATCTGGTGGGAGAACATCTGGACGCTAGTATCAGGTATGGACAGTTGAGTGACTCGGGCCTGGTGTCCTTAGCACTCGCACCGATGAACCGCAGAACAGTCTGCGCCTCGCCGGCGTATCTCGCGCGTCATGGTATGCCGGAATCTCCTGAGGCGTTGAGTGGGCATAATTGCCTTAGATATGTAATGGGCGAGCAAACCTACGAGCGTTGGAGCTTCAATTTCCCACAGGGAGTGCGGACGGTTCAGGTGACAGGTGATCGAATCAGCGATGATGCCGATATTGTTCGACGCTGGGCTGTCGCCGGATTGGGGATCGTTTACAAGTCCAGGCTCGATGTTGCTGAGGATCTTCGTAGCGGCCGCCTGGTTGAGCTATTCCCGGAAAGCTATGGGCAGCCGGCACCGCTTCAGCTGGTATGTGCCCATCGCACATCGCTCACGCCGGCCATCCAATCGCTTAGAGCCTTTCTAGCAAAACGTTTCGAAAGCTAGTCGGGGCTCAGTGGCGGGGCACGGGGCCCCGCTACTGATTCAAGCTTCCGCCGGTGCCGACTGACGTGAGAGCCAAATGTCTGCAGCTTCCAAGGCTGAAAGCTTTTTGTGACGGATAAGAAAATCAAGCTCACTGACCGCGGCATTGCCAGGTTGTAGCGAGATTAGGTCCTCAATCAGTTCTTTCGGCATCTCTTGCACAATGTCACTGGCGGCAATGAGCGTTGCTTGATCTTCACCACCCAACAGCCCGAGCGGTTCATCTAGGGCTCGGATTTTGTAGGCATGGTGCAAATATTGAGGATGCCACAGCGGCACGACAAACCATTCCCGTTCGGCATAGGATTGCTCATAACGATTGAAGCAATCAGCCTCGGTGCCATGCGCAAAAAAGTAGCCTTCAGCATCCAACTCGTATTGCGTCACCATGGCTTTGGAAAAGCGACTGATACCAGCACCAGGGTTTATGCCTTGGATGCGGCGGCTCATCCGCTGGGCAACATCCGGCCTCAGCAGGTCTGCAATCGTAGCGACCTGATCCTCCGGTACATAATCAGGCACACCCCAAATGCAGAATGGGTTGTAAAGAACTCCAAGAGAAGTGCTCGGTTTCTTGCAAGCTGCCAGGTAGGCACCGTGGCTGGCTGGCAGCCAGGCAGATACGAGCATCTCTACCTTTCCTTCGCTGTACAACCGGAACATTTCCTCATGAGGAGCTGTGCTGACTTCCACCAGATAACCATGTCGCTCTAGCGTGCGCTGCACAAGCGCTGCGCTAGCGGCATGGAAGCTGAGGTCGATGTAGCCCAAGCGAATGTGCTTTTGCATGTCATTTCCTTATCAATGCGTTTGCGCAGGCTTGGCGTCGATCTTGACGCGCATCAGGCTGTAAGGCTTCACCCGTTTGTCTTGGCCATCGTTGAAGCCAGGTGAGCGGTGCAGCTGGTTGGCAGTGAAATACAGATATCCGTCTGGGCCGATCGACAAGGTATCAGGCCAAAGGACTCGCGAATCCTCAACCACGGTTTGCCAAGTGCCATCGGCAAGGCGTTTGCGGATGGAGTTGTGCTCATAATCCCCCGCATAGACTGCACCGTTAGCATCAGCCTCAAGACCGTCGGAGGCGCCTTTTTCACCAAGGTCTACAACTGCTTGTTCAAGTTCGGCTTCGCTTACATTGGGGTCTCGCAACAAAGCCGTTGGAACCGAATACAGGTGTCGACTCGAAAGCGGACAGAAGTACAGCGTCTTACCATCGCTCGACAGGGCGATGCCGTCCGAGGCTACGGTCAGCAGTCCTGATTTACCCTGCGCGTCGCGGGTGATGAGTGCTGGTTTCCCTTCGATGACAGGTCGGAACTCAGGGTCTACGGAAGTTGATTTGGCCCCGCTAAGGCGACGGGTTGCCGTACCGCTGGCCAGGTCCAGGACGATGATTCCGCCTGGCCCTTTTACCGACGAATCGGTGACGTAAGCGGTACCTTCTTTTCCTACGCGAAAATCAAAACGTACGTCATTCACATAGGTAGTTGGCAGAATCACTTCACGCGGGAACACAACAGTTTTCACGATCTTGTTGGTGTTCAAGTCGATTGCGATCAGCTTGGCTCCACCTGCCTTAGGCTCGGAGAAGGCGGGAGCGGCTGTATCCAATACCCAGACACGTCCTTGACCGTCAGCTACGACGCTCTGCACGCTGATGAACCCGGCGGCCGGATCCTTGGCGTTTTCCACATTCGTTTTCAGGTCCGGGTAAGGAACCAAATGGCCCTGTTTGATCTCCGCCACGGTGTAGGGTACGTCATCTCCCCAACGAGGGAAGTTGATGAAGATCCGACCCGTTTCGGTGACGGTCACGCCTGTAGGCATGGCGCCATTGAAAGCGAAAACACGTTCGGGGTTGGTGCCTGTGCCCGAGGCGGTATCGGCCATGGCCATTGCACTGAGCGAGACCGCGACAGCCAGGCCAGTGGCTTGGAAGAAAGCTTTCATATGCTTGTCCTTGAGCGTATCAGCGGGTTAGAAGCCTTCGAGAACGATCTTGCCTTTGGCTTTGCCGCTCTCGATCAGAGCATGGGCGCGCTTCAGGTTATCTGAGCCGATTTTGCCGAAGTGTTCCCCAATGGTGGTCTGGATGACGCCGTTATCGACCAGCTCGGAAATTCTGTTCAGCAACTCATGCTGTTTGATCATGTCTGCGGTTTGATACAGAGAACGCGTGAACATGAGTTCCCAATGCAGCGAAAGCGATTTGCGTTTGAGTGGCATGACGTCCAGTTGTGCTGGGTCATCAATCAGCGCCAGTTTGCCTTGTGGGCGAAGCACTTCAACGATCTGGGGCAGGTAGGTTTCGGTATGGGTCAGGCTGATAACGTAGTCGACCGGGTTGAGTTTCAGGTTTTCAAGCTGCAGCGGGATCGAGGCGGAGTGATCAATCACATGGTGGGCGCCCAGTTCTTGTACCCAAGACTGAGTCTCTGGCCGCGACGCTGTACCGATGACGGTGAGTTGGGTAAGTTTGCGGGCCAGCTGGACCAGGATGGAGCCAACCCCACCACCGGCGCCGATGACCAGCAGGCTTTGTCCTTTACCACCGTTCTCCTGAACGCCCAGTCGATCGAACAACAGCTCCCAGGCAGTAATGGAGGTCAGCGGCAAGGCTGCGGCACTGGCATTGTCCAGGCTACGTGGTTTTTGGCCGACGATGCGCTCATCCACCAAGTGAAATTCGCTGTAGCTACCAGGGCGATCGATCGCGCCGGCGTAAAATACTTCGTCGCCAACTTTGAACAATGAAACGTCGCTGCCCACTTCACGGACGATACCAACGGTATCCCAACCCAGCACTTGGACCTCTTGGCTGGTACTGCGGGCTCGCACCTTCGTATCTACCGGGTTTACCGCAATCGCCTTCACTTCGACAAGCAGATCTCGAGCACCTGGGGTGGGCTTCGGCAGGTCCGTTTCGAACAGGGAACGAGCGTTTTGGATTGGCAAACCAGCTTCTTGGAAAACTACGGCTTTCATATGAGGTTGTCCTTTACAGGTCAGAGAGTGATGTCAGGCTAACTCCCTTCGTGAGCCTCAAAAACTAGCTAACCCGAGGAAGACTTTCGCCGTTTCGCTGAAGGTTGAGGCGATCAGCCATTCAAGGAATGGCTGATCGTCTTAGAAGGAGCGCACACGTCGCTCAAAGTTAGGCGTCGGATCAGATCGCTTTCGGTGGGAAGTCGATGTCTGTTTTCGCCACGTTGTTCAGGTAGTTCGTCAAGGTCAGCAGGGAGACCTGCGCGATGACGTCGACGATTTTTGCATCGTCCAACCCTGCTTCCCGTGCGATTGAGAGATGCTCGTCACTCACTTGGCCGCGGCTGAGCGTGACAGCCCGAGCCAGTGCAGCGACTCCATTCAGCGTGCCAGCGCGCGCTGCCAGCAAATCATCAGCGTTCAGTCCGGTCTTCCCACCGAAGAAGCTGTGAGCCGCGACGCAATAATCGCATCCGTTAACTTCCGAGGCCGCTAGTGCCGCTACTTCACGTTCGGCAGGTGTCAGGCTGTTCTTGCTAAGCGCCTGTGCCAGAGCGAGATATCCTCCCAAGGCTGCTGGAGAGTGAGCCAGGGTAGCGAAGGCGTTAGGGATAAAACCCAAGCCTTTTTCAATGCCCTGAAGGGCAGTGCGCGCAGCGGCTGGAGCTTGGTCAAGGGTCAAAGCAGCAATTCGGGTCATGATTTTGCTTCCTTCTAGATTGTCCAATGCGTTTCTGTTCAGGCGACAGGGATAGGGTTTTCGGCCAGTGCCTCGTTGAACTGGTTGATCAGTTCATGCTCGTTTGGCCCTTGGTTGGCTCGTACTGGTACGACGCGGTCAACCAGGACTTCGGTTGTCGCTGTTTCCAGTTTTTCCAGGGTCTCTTGGATGAATTCGTCCAGCGGCATGGCGCGTTCATCACCACTTTTGTGGATCAGATCGGTGTCTACCCATGGCGGTGCGATTTCCAGAACCTTGACGCTGGTATCGCGCAGGGCAAAACGTTGCGACAGCGAGTAGGAGTGAATCGCAGCTTTGGTCGCCGAATAGAGGGCTGTCGCGGCCAGTGGCAGATAGGCCAGTACCGAGCTGTTGTTGATGATGTAGGCATCGGGTTGGCGCTTGAGATGCTCTACAAACGCTGCGCTAACACGCACCGGGCCCAGCAGGTTGGTTTGCAGCAGCCCTACAGCCTGCTCATCGTCATAATCGCCAGAGCCTGGGTTGTCGAAAGGCATGATGCCGGCATTGTTGATGATGACGTTCAGCGAGGGATGGCGACGGATAACCTCTTGTGCGACATCCGTGATCTGCTGGTGATCATTGATATCAAGTTGAACGGTGTCGATGCCTGGATTGGAGCTGGCGATTTCATCCAGCAGCGATTGGCGTCGGCCCGCGATGATGACTTTGTTTCCACGCTGGTGGAACGCTTCGGCCAGAGCGCGGCCGATGCCCGAGGTGCCGCCAGTAATGAAGATGGTGTTTGCGCTAGTTTTCATGATTTGTATCCTTTCAATTGATTGATTAAACGTCGTAACGCGGAGCGAGTTTGTTGCTGGAAAGATGTCCGAACAGCGCCTTGCGGCTGCTTTCGTACAGCTCGAAATGCTGTATGTCCTGCATGGAAGGGATGGAGATCAGGACACCGTTGTCGAAGTCTTGAAGGGCGCCATCCACTAGGTCGCTTGCTGACATCACGATGTTGGGATCAAGGTTCTCGACGGGCAGCCCACCGATCTCCCAGAAATCGGTAGCCGTAGCTCCTGGCAGTACCGCCTGAATCTTGATGCCCTGTTCTGCCAGCTCTTTGTGCAGCGACTGAGTGAAGGCTGTGACGTAGGCTTTGCTTCCGCCATACACGCCATTCAGAATTTCCGGTGCCAGGCTGACGATTGATGAGATATTGATGATTGCGCCCTGTTGGCGAGCGATGAAGCCTGGAACTGCGGCGTAGGTCAGTCGAGTGAGTGCCGTGACGTTGAGGCTAATCATCTCGGCCATTCGCTCCACGTCGCTGTCCAGCAAACTGGTGTGAGTACCGATGCCTGCGTTGTTAACCAACAGATTGATGCTGGCGTCTTCGCGCAATTTGCGTTCCACTCGCGCCAGGTCCGCTGCGTTGGCCAGGTCTCCGGGGAAGACTTCAACGCTCTGCTGAGTCTCGTTGGTGATGCGGCTAGCAAGAGCGTTCAGGCGATCACGATTGCGGGCGACCAGAATCAGGTCATAACCACGTTGAGCCAGGCGGTTTGCGAAAATTGCGCCGATGCCTGTGGATGCGCCTGTGATCAGGGCGGTGCCTTTGTATTCATGAGTCATGGTCCAGCTCCGTTGTTTGGGTGTGGAGCCATGATGCAAAAAAACAGATTTGTCTTAAACGACGCATATAGTCATGTTTTAGGACATCACAATCGGAGCACGGTTATGCATCGAATCGGCTACTTGGTCACGGATGGATTTCAGGTGATGTCTCTGGCCACCCAGGCGGTTTTTGAATTCGCGAACATGGTCGCGGGCGAGCCTGTGTACCGGATTCAGAACTACTCGGTGTTAGGAGGGACCATTCGATCATCCTTGGGAATGCACATCGATACGCTGGCTTTGGATGATCCAGGACTTGCAGATAGCTGGATGATCACAGGGACACTCACTCCGCTTACGCCTCCCGCTGCTGAGGTTCTGTCCAGCGTGCGGGGATTTGCCCAGAGCTCTAGGCGCATCGCTGGCATCTGCACAGGAGCGTTCGTCTTAGCTCAAGCGGGTGTCCTCGATAACCGGCGTGCGACTACTCACTGGGCATATGCCAAGACTCTTCAAAGCATGCACCCGAGCATTGAGGTGGAAGAGGATCGAATCTTCATTGTGGACGGCCCTGTTTGGACCTCTGCGGGAATGACCGCAGGCCTCGACATGGCATTGGGGATGGTGGAGAAGGATTTGGGAACGGAGCTTGCCAAATCGGTTGCTCATAAGCTCGTAATGCATCAACGCCGATCGGGAGGGCAGTCTCAGCACTCTGAGTTGCTTGCTCTGGCGCCCAAGTCTGATCGCATTCAGAGCGCTTTGGATTATGCACGTAAGCATTTGAACAGGGCATTGAGTGTTGAAGAGCTCGCGGAGGTTGTTCATCTGAGCCCAAGGCAATTCACGCGCGTCTTCACTGCTGAAACCGGTCAATCACCTGCTAAAGCGGTGGAGAGCTTACGACTAGAGGCAGCTCGGCTAATGATCGAGCAGAGTCGCCATAGCCTGGACACGGTAGCAAGGGAAACCGGGTTCAGGGATCGTCGACACATGCGCGAGGTATTCATCCGAGGTTTTGGGGTTCCCCCGCAAGCAGTTCGCCGCGATGCGAGGCGAGTCGGATAGAAAACGCTTTCCTATTAAACCGAACGGTTCGATACTGGGGTCATGTCGATCGTTTAGGTACCGAAAATGGGACGCCCTCGAAAATTCAATCGTGAGACGGTTCTGGAGAAGGCACTGCCCGTGTTTTGGCAGTACGGCTACTCCGGCACCTCTCTTCATCATCTTGAGCAGGCTACGGGTGTGAATAAGTCAGGCCTGTATTCAGAATTCAAGGATAAGGATGATCTGTTTCTGAGCGCTTTGGCGTATTACTACGCAAACCGCGGAGCACCAGAAATCCTGACTGCTCAGCCGCAAGGATGGGCAAATATCCAGCGTTTTCTTCGGCTTGGCGACCCTCAAGATAACGGGTGTATGGGCTGTTTTTCGGTCAATGCTTTACGGGAGTTTCCCGTGCTTTCCGACCAGGTCCGTCAACTGCTCGTGAATTGTCATCGTCGCTTGCTCCCGGAAATCGCTGACAACGTAAGGGCTGAGAAGACACGACTGGCTCCAGAGGTTGTTGCGGACATCATCATGGTGTTTTTCTCTGGTGTGTGCGTTGAAAGCTGCTTGCCTGCTGATGGGACTGGCGATCGGGTCGACCATTTCATGGCCGCGTTGCGGGCTCTCTAAACGAATTCCATCACCTTTTTGAACTGAATGGTTTTTTTCTCTTGCGCCTGCGTCTGGGTCGCCCTATATTGAACCGATCGGTTCTTAACGGAGCAGAGCGAGACGGCACTTACCCGTTCTGACGCTCTGTCTTAACCCAAGCGTCGCCCCGCAAGGAGAATCACCATGGCACTGAAGATCCATCCTATTAACCTCGGAAACATGCAGATGGATTCGAGTGGTCTGGTCATGTTCCGGAACCCCGGCGAGCAAGTCACCATCCCGGTTCTGGGTTTTCTTATTACTGGAGGGGAGGAACCGATCCTGGTCGATACGGGGTCACGCAATGCCCAGCAGTATGAAGAATATGGACTGACGTACGAAGTGACGCCGCAAATGACGCTTGAATACCATCTGGCCCAGCATGGGTTGCGGATGAAAGACATCCGGCACATCGTCCACACGCATGCTCATATCGATCACGTCGGCATGACTGATCTCTTCCCGATGGCGACTACAGTCGGCATCTCCCGTCGTGAGCTGGAGTTCGCTGCTTCCGGCATCATGGGACCGCTCATGTACACCGCGGCTGATACCAAGCATTTGATTGATCGTCTCCACACTCGAGGCGCAATTCGCCTCTTCGATGTCGACGGTACGTTCGAAGAAGAGGTTATCCCTGGCGTAGCAGTTCGACTGTCAGGGGGACACACGCCAGGCTCGATATCGGTCTTGGTCGAAACTGACGAAGGAATGGCGAATATCTGCGGCGACATCGCCTATGACATCCACGACCAATTGATTGAGCCCATTCTCGATCAAGCGTCCCATGAACCGACGATCACAGCGAACCGGGCCATGTCCACACTGGATGAAAAGAAAGCTCTCAAAAGGGCGCTTGCAGATAGCAAATTTCTGCTTCCAAGTCACGACGCGCCTGCCTTGATCAAGGGCGGAAAAGTCGTAGGGCGTATGCTCGATGCCATTTCTAATCCACAAGCTGACGCTACAAAAGCGATTAACTATTCGCTTGTGGCCTCAGTGTGACGCATGGCTTTCATAACCTTTGCACGCGCTCGCCCTTGGCGAGCCGTGCGCTTCGGGACTGGAACACTGGTATTTGCGATGGGCGTATGCCTGTTGATCAACCGCTTACTGTGAGCACAAGTCATGAACCAGATTGTGATAAACCCTGGAGTAAGCGTTGCCAATGACGACAAGCAGCGTCTTGGCCCGCGGACTCGTTTTGGGCTGCTTGCCTCCATCACAGTGACTTTCCTGGCTGGATCCAGCGTACCTACACCGTTGTATCCGATCTATCAGGACCAGTGGCATTTCACTGCGATGGGCATCAGCTTTATCTTCAGTATTTATGCCATATCAGTACTCGCCGGACTGCTAGTGTTCGGACGGCTGTCCGACTACGTCGGTCGTCGATCAGTACTGTTGTGGACGACTGTTTTGCAATTGGTGGCCATGTACATGTTGGGTGTAGCTGATGGCTTCACGGATCTAGTGCTTGGTAGGCTGATTCAAGGCGTGTCGACAGGGGCTGCAGTTCCAGCGGTAGGCGCAGCCCTGATTGATCTCAACCACAAGCGCGGAGCGGTCGTGAATGCCCTCACTCCCGCCATCGGCAGCGCTGTTGGCGCTCTGATGGGTAGCGTATTCGCACAGGCATTACCGTACCCCACTCATACCGTGTTCGCGGCGCTAGCTTTTATTTTGGTCATTCAGGGCGTTGGTCTACTCATCATGAGGGATGTCCGCGCAAGAATACCTGGGGCTGCTCGGTCACTGATGCCTCAATTCCGCATACCCGTGCATGTGCGCGGACCAATGATCATTGCATCGTCGCTATTCGTTGCTGGCTGGGCTGTCGCCGGTTTTTTTGCTTCGATGGGACCACGGTTAATTGAGCAGCTCTTTGCGCTACCCGCGTCATGGGCAGGAGGATTGGTGTTGGCGGCTTTCGCTGGAAGTGGGGTAGCTGCGATCGGGACATTCGTTAATCGGTCAATGCATACCCTCTCCTGGATTGGTGCGCTGGGGCTGTTGACCGGTATGGCTATGGTCTTAGCCTCATTGATCACCGGTTCGCTCACACCCTTTTTCTTTGGCGTTGTGATTTCAGGAGCTGGCTTTGGTGCTGGTTTTCAAGGTGGCATCCGACTGGTTTTATCCAAGTCACGCGCCGAAGAGGTCGCGGGTGTGTTGTCCGTTGCCTTCCTCTGTTGCTACCTCGGTATGGGTGTTCCGGCGATGATCGCTGGGTACGCGGTAGCTAGCGGATACGGCATCTTCGATACCGCGATAGTTTTTGCCGTTCTGGTAATGAGTCTCTCATTCGTAGCGGTTTACAGGATGATGAGCGGCGGCAGTAAGGTATGACGCTAGTAGAAGAGTAGAAAAGGCCACATAAAGTGGCCTTTTCTGTGTGCGGCTTCTGGTCAGCTACTCCGCGACGAATGCCCCGATGTGCCGGGCAGTGGCGATGGGGTATTGCATGTGAGGGCCATGCCCGGCATTCGGCAAGCTGAGTTGGGTCAGCGATGGAAGTTGCTTGGTCAGCGCCTGCCAGTTCTCTACAGGGAACACGATGTCGTGATCGCCGCCTATGTGAAGAACTGGGATGTTGGTGGTCTTGAGGACCTGCAGTACCGCTTCTACGGGGAATACCGGGTTCTTGGGAGCGTCGCCGAGTTGCTGTGCAGCCCAGGCAACTGGCACCTGCGGACTACGATTTTGGGTTCTAGACGCCAGTCGCGACCAGGCGAGCTCAGCCGCTGTTCGACTCTGATCTGAGGTTGGCTCGAAGAACAGTTTCACAAAATCTTCGAAGTCATTTTCACGTCGTGCAAGCTCATAAAACAGAGGCTCGCCCGTTTTCACCAACTGGCCAGGAGGCGTTGTGCCCAGCAGTACCGCGTGGCTCACCAGCTGCGGGGCTTGCGCCAGAACAATTTGTGCAGCAATACCGCCAAGGGACCACCCTCCAATTACGACGCGGCCCAGGCCAAGGGCGTGAATCAGCTCGATGGCATCCTTTGCCAGAGAGCCTGGGTTATAGCTCGGGTCACCTGTTGACTGGCCCAGACCGCTGTAGTCGAAGACTGTTACCTGGAAGCCTTGCGTGACCAGATTATCGAGGAACAGAGGGTCCCAATCATCCATGGTACCTCTGTAGCGAACGAGCAAAACCAGAGGCTTTCCGTCGCCGATGGTACGGTAAGCAATCCGGCGGTTGCTGACATCAACGAAACGAGTTTCTGCTTGAGCGCTTTTGATCGAGGTGGTCATCGGGGCCTGCTCCTTGGTTTGGTGTCATCCAATCCTGAAGGTTCGTTGTCCGAGGCGGTACGTCGTTTATGGTTGTTTTTCAGGACATAGTGGCATTGTACGCGCATGCGAAAAGCTTGATTTGTCTGACCGCATAGGGTCGTTAGCGGTCAGTCGCGAATGGCTGCTAACGCCCCATGGCGGACGTTAGCGCCATGTAGTCTGATGCCCGGCCATAGCACACTTGCAGTTGACCGCGTTGCCCATTGCCGTAGAATCGCGCGCCCGAAATTCAGCAGGCATGGCTAGAGGGAGCTTCAATGCAACGGGTGATGATCATTGGTCAGCCAGGGTCTGGGAAAAGTACCCTGGCGCGCAAGCTTGGCGAGCGCACAGGCCTGCCAGTTGTGCATATCGACACGATTCATTGGCAGCCAGGGTGGGTGGAGCGGAGCCGGGACGAGAAAACGCGTCTTTGTCATGAGATTGAGGCCCGTGAGCGCTGGATCTTCGAAGGCGGGCATTCGACGACCTGGAACAACCGGCTCGCCCGCGCTGACATGTTGATATGGATTGATCGCTCGGCGCCGCTTCGCTTCTGGCGCGTTCTCCTCAGAACGATGTTGAACCGCGGTCGACCCCGGCCTGACTTGCCGGACAACTGCCCGGAATTACTGGCCAACTTGCCGGAGTTTTTCAGGTTCATGTGGCGGACGAAAACCTCGTCTCGCGAGGCGATGAAGCGACTCGTGGCGACGGCCCCATCGGGCTGTCGCGTGGTCTGCCTGCGGACCAATCAGGATACCGATGTTTTTCTCGCGAGTATGGGCATGCAGCCTGATCAGGTTGTGCAAGATCATTAGATACGAGATCGCGCTTGATTGGCGGCAGGCGCCTGCTGTGAGGGCGCATTTACGCCGCACTGTTGGCGAGATGCTGAACCACAAGATTCACACTTGCAGGCGTGGTCACCATTCAGTCATCCAGATGCACACCTCAAAATCTATGCAATGCCATCAAATATCTGTACATAATGATAATATCGTACAGTATTTAGCGGCGCTTGAGGGTCTGTATGGCGCGTCTTGCTCGTTGGACCGGCCTATGCCTGCTACTGACTGCCCTGTCGACCACGGCGGGCTGGCGAACCGAGCTGCCGGGGGCACAACGGCTGGGTGTCGGTGAGTTCACCTGGTTTGGCCTGCGGCTTTACACCGCCCAGTTATGGGCAGCGGGCCCGGTTCAGGACTGGAACCGACCTTTTGCCTTGGAGCTCGTCTATCACCGGGCATTGTCCAAGGACATGCTGGTACAGACCAGCCTCGAGGAAATGCGCCGCCTGGATGCCGATAGCGTGACGCCGCAGCGGCGCGCGGCGTGGAGCGCGGCAATGGAGCAGGCATTTGTGGATGTGCGTCCTGGCATGCACATCACCGGCTTGTACCTGCCGGGGCAGGGCTGCCGCTTCTATGTCGATGGCAAACTCAGCCGCGCAATCGCCGACCCGGTGTTTGCCCGGGCATTCTTTGCCATCTGGCTTGATCCGCGAGCCAGGGATCCACAACTGCGCCAGCGTCTGCTAGAGGGTAAACCATGAATCTGATCGCGCGTGTCCAACTGGTCTCGACCGGCGAAGCAAAGGAACCTGAACGGCTGGTACCGCAGGTGGTGCAGGATGAAATATGCGTGCACCGTGACGGCCCTGATGCGCCGCTGCGTGTGACGCTGACTCGCGAGTGGTAGCACGAGCGATGCGCCTGGGCCTGGTGCTGGGTGACCAGCTGTCGTTCGACCTGGCAAGCCTGGCCGCTCTCGACCCTGCCCGCGATGCGGTGCTGATGGCGGAAGTTCAGGAGGAAGCCCGGTATGTGCCGCATCATCCGCTGAAGATCGTACTGATATTCAGCGCCATGCGTCACTTCGCCCAGGCACTGCGTGAGCGCGGTTGGCGAGTGCATTATGTGGAGCTCGACGCTGACGGCAACAGCGGTAGCATCGTTGGCGAATTGCAGCGCTGGCATCACGCCTTGGGGGCCACGCACATCCACCTCACCGAGTGCGGTGAGTGGCGCCTGGAGCAGGCGTTGCGCGATGCTGCATTACCGCTTGTATGGCATCGGGACACACGTTTTCTGTGCTCTCGCGAAGCCTTCGCGCGCTGGGCTCGGGAGCGTCGCCAGCTGCGTATGGAGCACTTCTACCGTGGCATGCGCAAGCGAACCGGCCTGCTTATGGAAACTGACGGCCGGCCGGCGGGTGGCGCCTGGAATTTTGATGGCGACAATCGCAAGGCGTTACCCCGCAAGCTGCGTGGGCCGTTTGCTGCGCATTTCGCGCAGGACGGGATCACCGCAGCGGTGGTAGCCCTGGTGCGCCAGCGCTTTCGCGACCACTACGGGGCCATCGACGGCTTCGACTACCCCGTGACGCATGCCGAGGCGCAACAACTCTGGCAGCATTTTCTGGATTTCGGCCTGGCGGCTTTTGGTGACTACCAGGACGCGATGGCGGAGGGCGAGCCGTATCTGTTCCATGCGCGTATCAGTGCGGCACTCAATATCGGCCTTCTGGACGTGCGTTGTCTGTGCAATGAGGTCGACCAGGCCTGGCGCGAGGGGCGGGTGCCGCTCAATGCTGCGGAGGGCTTCATCCGCCAGTTGATCGGCTGGCGCGAGTATGTGCGAGGCATCTATTGGTTGCGCATGCCGGCGTACGCCGGGCTCAATCATCTGGGCAACGAGCGGGCGTTGCCGGCGTTCTACTGGACCGGGCGCACCCGCATGCGCTGCATGGAACAAGCCATCGGACAGACCCTGCGACTGGGCTATGCGCACCATATCCAGCGACTGATGGTTACCGGCAACTTCGCCTTGCTCGCCGGCGTCGTGCCTTCGGCGATTTGCGAGTGGTACCTGGCGGTGTACATGGATGCCTTCGACTGGGTCGAGTTGCCCAACACGCTTGGCATGGTGATGCACGCCGATGGCGGCTATCTGGGCTCCAAACCCTATTGCGCCAGTGGTCGTTACATCCAGCGCATGTCCGATCACTGCAAGGCTTGCAGTTACAGGGTCGATCAGCTGGTCGAGGAGAATGCCTGCCCGTTCAATGCCTTGTACTGGCATTTTCTCATTCGCCATCGCACCCTGCTTTCGGCCAACCCGCGTCTGGCGCTGGTCTATCGTAGTCTCGACAGCATGTCGGCCAGCCGTCGCGATGCGGTATGGCAGCGTGGCCAGTCACTTCTGGCACTGCTCGATGCGGCGCAGGAGGTATAAAAAACCGTTTGCCAGTGCTGGGGCAGCTTCGCGGCCATCGCCGGCAAGCCAGGCTCCCACCTCGACCGCATCGTCCTCACGTCTTCGCTGTCCCTGTGGCAGCCGTGTGCTGCCAGCCAGGGCCTCATCGCTGGCATGGTTTGCGGCCGGCGCGGTGGAAGTGGGAGAGCAGCTGTCTTGAATATCTCTTCAGCCAGTACTGGCCCTTGTAGGAGCGGCCTTGTGTCGCGATGGGCCGCGCAGCGGCCCCGACAATCTTTGGTGCAAAGCTGAAAACCTGGGGCCACTTCGCGCCCCATCGCGACACAAGGCCGCTCCTACAGATATTTGCACATGGCTTGAGGCCGGCGCGGTCGAGGTGGGAGCCAGGCTTGCCGGCGATGGGCTGCGCAGCCGCCCCCGTTCACTATCTGGCAGGCATCAGCCTTTTGCCGCCAGGCGCACAAGCAGCGGCAGGGCGCAGGCCCAAATCGGCACCAGTAGCAGGCCGGTTTCCATCGGGCCCAAAGGCAAGGCGACATCCGTCAGCCTGGCGCCGCCTATATAGGCCAGTGGTCCGCCCAGGGCGCCCAGCAGTGCACCACGGCGCCAATGCCTGCCGGCCCATGCCAGGCTGTGGCGCATGCCGCTGGCCAGCACCAGCCACAGCAGTGCGAGCCAAGGCGGCAGTGGCCAGGTGTCGAAGCCGAACACGCCCAGCGTGCCCAGCACGCTATCGAGCACGCATCCAGCCAACGTTACCCGCAACTGCGCCTTGGCCTCGGTATTGGCGTCCGGGCACAGGCGCAGGTGCATGACCAGGCCCGGAATCACCAGCAGCAACAGCCAGGGGCGTTCGGCGCCCAGCACGCAGGCCCACCAGCCGGCCTGTAACCAGAGGGCATTGGCGACCAGCCAGCGGCCGGGCATCAGGCACTGTCAGGCAAGGGCGAGCGCCGTGCCTGGGGCGCTGCCCAGAGCAGGTGGGCAACGCCGATGGTGCGCTCCTCGAAACCACCTTGGCAGTAACACAGGTAGAATTCCCACAAGCGCTGGAACCTGTCGTCATAGCCAAGGTCGGCCAGCTCTGAGCGTGCCTGGCGCAGGTTTTTCCGCCAGTGCCGCAGCGTGTGGGCATAGTCCAGGCCAAAATCTTCCATGTGCATGAGATTGAGTGCGGTGTGCCGGCTGGCGGTGTCGAGCAATACGCTCAGCGAAGGCAGGGCGCCACCCGGGAAAATGTAGCGCTGAATGAAGTCGACTGACCGCCGTGCCTGGGCATAGCGCTGGTCACGGATGGTGATCGCTTGCAACAGCATCAGGCCTTCGGGCTTGAGTAGCGAGGCACACCGGCGGAAGTACACCGGCAGGTAACGATGGCCGACAGCTTCGATCATCTCGATCGAAACCAGTTTGTCGAAGCTGCCGCGAAGGTCGCGGTAGTCTTCGCGAAGCACTTTCACACGGTGCTCCAGCCCCAGGGCCTGAACGCGTTCCAGGGTATGGCAGTACTGCGCCGCCGAGAGCGTCGTAGTGGTGACCCTGCAGCCATACTGGGTAGCGGCGTGGATTGCCAGGCTGCCCCATCCGCAGCCAACCTCCAGCAAGTGGTCGTCAGGGCGCAGTTCGAGCTTCTGGCAGATGCGCTCCAGCTTGTGCAACTGGGCCTGCTCCAGGCTCTGCCCGGGGTGCTCGAATTGCGCTGCCGAATACATCATGGTCGGGTCCAGCAGCCGTTCGAACAGGGCATTGCCCAAGTCGTAATGCGCCAGGATATTGCGCCGGGCGCCGCGCCGGCTGTTCCTGTTGAGCCGGTGCAGCAGGCGCAGGGCAGGCCGGCCGAAGCGGGCCAGGCCACCTTCAAGCGCATCGAGTGCTTCAAGGTTGGCAGCGAACAGGCGAGTCACCAACGCCAGCTCGGGGCTTCGCCAATAGCCGTGGATGTAAGCTTCGCCAGCACCGATCGAGCCGTTGCCGGCGATCAGGCCCCAGGCGGCGTCATCGAGGATCTCCATCTCGGCCTGCAAGGGGCTGTCGGCATCGCCGAAACTCCATTGCTGCCCGTGGCTGAGCAGGCGCAGATGGCCCTGGCGCAGCTTGCCCAGCTGGGCAAGCACAGCGCTTCGCGCCAGCCCGCCAAGCAATGGCGCAAGGCCTGCGAACTTGCTAACGCTCAAGGTGGGATTCGGCATCATCAAGATCCTCGCAGGTTTGGCCGAGCGCCAGGTTCCCCTGGCTGGCGGTGTGGTCATGAATGGGGGTGCGTTTGCACAACAGGCGTAGCGCTTGCCAGTAAATGGCCGAGAGGGTGCGCAGGCTCATCCAGGGGAAGGCCAGGATGTATCGGTTCAGGGCCGCCCTGTTCAGCGGCTGGCGGTGCAAGGCCAGGTTGGCCTCGAACAGCTTGCGACCGCCTTGCCAGTTCTCCATGTGGATGCGTACATGGTCCGCGTCCAGGCAGAAGTTCAAGCGGTAGTCCATGTCCAGTGGCATGAACGGCGATACATGGAAGGCCTTGGCGACGCTGAAGGGCCTGGCCAGGTTTCCCTGTACCGGCAGCACGTAGTGGTAGCGCTCACGCCACGGGGTGTTTCGCACCTCCAGGAGAATCGCCGTCAGGTGGCCGTCGCGGTCATGGCAGAAATAGAAGCTCACCGGGTTGAACGACAGCCCCCAGCAGCGCAGTTGCGTGAGCAGGTGCACCGGGCCTTCAGGTAACTGGCCCGTGGCCTTGCGCACCAGCAAGCGTGCAGCCTGGGCCAGCGTCTCGCCCCGGCGGGTCTGCGCTGGCAGGTAGTCGGTCTGGCGCCAGCTCAGCGGCGCCAGGCGCCAGCGCCCCAGCCAGCGTGACAGGCCCATCAGCCACGTTTGCTCGTCCAGGTCCAGGTAGAACATACCGATGCGGTAGCGGAACGCGTGGGGCCGCGGCGCCACGCGCCGGTGGCTGACCCAGCCCAGGCACAGGCTGCTGTTCACAGTCGTTCTCCGAAATGCGCGGCCACCTTCAGCGCACTGACCACCCCGTCCTCGTGGAAGCCATTGCCCCAATAGGCGCCACAGAAGTAACTGTGTTGACGGCCTTGCAGTTGCGCCTGGCGCGCCTGCGCAGCGGACGCGGCAAGGCTGTACTGCGGGTGGTCGTAGCGGAAGCGGGCGATGACCTGCGCCGGATCCACCAGCGCGGTCTGGTTGAGGCTCACGCAGAAGGTTGTCGACGACTGGATACCTTGCAGGATGTTCATGTTGTAGGTCAGCGCGGCAGGGGCCTGCTCCGGGCCGCCGAGGCGGTAGTTCCAGCTGGCCCAGGCGTTCCTGCGGCGGGGTAGCAGACGGGTATCGGTATGCAGCACCACGTCGTTGCTGGCATAGCCGATGGCGCCAAGCACGGCCCGCTCCTGCATGCTCGGGCTTTCCAGCAGTGCCAGGGCCTGGTCGCTGTGGCAGGCGAACACTACATTGTCGAAACGTTCGGTGCCGGCAGCACTCACCAGGGTGACGCCACCTTCGTCGCGGCGGACCTGGTAAACCTTGCAGTTGAGGCGGATGCGTTCAACGAATGGTTGGCACAGCGGCCCGACATAGCTGCGCGAACCGCCTTCAAGCACGCGCCACTGTGGGCGCTGGTTGACCGACAACAAACCGTGGTTACGACAAAACCGCACAAAGAACGCGAGGGGGAAACCGAGCATGTCGGCGCGCGACATCGACCAGATCGCTGACCCCATCGGCACGATGTAATGGTCGATGAAGCGCTGCCCATAGCGCTGCGCCTGAAGGTAGGCACCCAAGGTAGCGTTGGCATCGATACGCTGGTTATCCAGGTCGGTGAGCACCTGGCGATTGAAACGCAGAATGTCCCGAAGCATGCCCCAGAAGCCTGGGGACACCAGGTTGCGACGTTGCGCGAACAGCGTGTTCAGGTCGTGACCGTTGTATTCCAGGCCAGTGACCGGGTCATGCACGGAGAAACTCATCTCGGTCGGCCGCGAGGCGACCTGCAGTTGGTCGAGCAAGCGGATGAAGTGTGGGTAGGTCCAGTCGTTGAAAACGATGAAGCCGGTGTCTATCGCATGGTGTTCGCCCTGCCAGGCCACATCGACGGTATGCGTATGGCCGCCGATCCATTGCTCGGCCTCGAACACTGTGATTTCGTGCTTGCGTGACAGCAGGTAAGCGCAGGACAGACCTGCGATGCCGCTGCCGATAATGGCTATGCGCATGGGTCATCATTCCTGTTCATGACGGGCAAGGCGTTGCCCCAGCGCCAGGCGAAATCGCGCCGGCAGTGCGCCGAGCAGGCGCAGTACCAGGGTGAAAAGCCAAGGGAAACTGATTTCCAGCGGGCGTTCGGGCAGGCGCTTGGCAATGTGCCTGGCGGCGCGCTGCGCCGACCAGAGCTGTGGCATGGGGAAATCGTTGCGGCGGGTCAGTGGTGTGTCGACAAAGCCTGGGTTGACGAGGGTGACAGCGATGCCCTCGCGGGCCAGGTCGATGCGCTGTGACTCCACCAGGTAACGCAGAGCTGCCTTGGATGCGCCATAGGCGCCGGCGCGGGGCAAGGCCAGCCAGGTCACCGAACTGCCCATCACCACAAGATGCGGGCGATGGCCGGCGCGGAGCAAGGGCAGGGCGGCGGCCATGCAGTGGCTGACACTCAGGACGTTGGTACGGATCACGCGCTCGACCAAGGCCGGGTCGAAATGGCCAGGCTCCAGGTACTCGCAGGTGCCCGCATTTAGAATCACCCTGTCCAGTGCTCCCCAGGCCTGCTCGATACGGGTTGCGATGGCGGCTACCTGCACAGGGTCGTCAAGATCGCCAACGGCCAGCATTACCTGCCCGGGAAAGCGCTCAGCCAGCGGCGCAAGACGATCTGCATGCCTTGCGCCCAGAGCAACCTGATGGCCTTGTTCCAGCAGGTGTTGCGCAAGTGCGGCGCCGATACCGCTGCTTGCGCCAGTCAGCCAGCAGCGGCTCATGCGAGCCTGCCTTTGAGCCAGCGGATGGCACCGCCCATGAGCGGGACATGTTCGTAAAGCAGGGCTGCAGCGTCGAAATAGTCCTGGTGAAAATGGACCCGGTCATGCCATTGCAAGTAACTGCACCCTTGCAGGGTGAGCTGCTGGCCGCGGGACAGGCGTGGGTGCCGGAACTGCAGGGTCCAACGCAGGTAACCCTGGCCAGGCATCACTTCGTCGATGCTGGAGAAGGCATAGCGGATATCGTGTGAGTTGGCGTACAACTGCGCGAAGTACGCCCGCAGGGCTGGCAGCCCCTGTATCTGGTGCAGCGGATCGCGGAACGTGATGTCCTCGCTGTACAGCTTTTCAAGGGTGTCGAGGTTACTCCCGTCGAGGCTGGCGAAGCATTCGGCGAATTGCTGTAAGTACGCGGACATGCTGAGCTCCAGAAAATCCTGTACAAAAATGACTTGCTGTACAGGTATAACTGAAGCCTAAGCGTAAATCTATACAAGTCAACATTCTTGTACAGGTTTTTTCAGCGCCCGGCCTGGCCCAGTTGCCGGCGCAGTTCCGCCACTTCGGCCTCCAGCTCGCGGACCTTTTCTTCGGCAAAGACCTGCGCTGTGACGTCGCGCTGGATACCGATGTAGTAGGTCAGCTGGTCGGCCTCGTTACGCACCGGCGTAATGGATAACTCGTTCCAGAACAGGCTGCCGTCCTTGCGGTAGTTGCGCAGCACCTGGCAGCAAGGGCGGCCTTCACGGATCGCCTCGCGGATGGTTGCGAGGGCTGCTTGGTCATGATCCTCGCCCTGGAGAAAACGGCAGTCCTGATAGAGGATGTCCTCGGCGCTGTAGCCAGTCAGTCGCTCGAAGGCAGGGTTGACGTAGATAAGGATGCTGTCATTGCCTTCCTGCTCGGCGACGACGATGCCCTCGTTGGAATGCTCGACCATCAGTTGCAGGAGTTTTGCGTTGATCATAGGGCCACCTACAGGCATTTCGTATGCGATGTGCGCAGCTTGGCCTCCGGGCAGAAGGTTTCGGCGCCGTTTGTTGCATGATGAACCAAGCAGGCTCGCCGCAGAAGGTGCCGATGGGTTTAGAATGTGCAACCACCTGGATAAACCCTTGTTATGACTGACGCCACCCCAGCCGATTTGCTCCCCATGCGCGATGTGGTCAGCCTGACCGGCATCAATCCGGTGACCTTGCGTGCCTGGGAGCGGCGCCATGGGTTGATCAGCCCGCAGCGCACCGAGGGTGGCCATCGCCTGTATACGGCCTGGGATGTCCAGCGCATACGCGACATCCTGCGCTGGACCGCCAGCGGCGTGCCCATCAGCAAGGTGGGCGATATTCTCGCAGGCCAGCCAGAGGCATCCGGGCAGCAGCACTCGGCCTTTGACGATTGGCGCGCCGCCGTGGTGCGCGCAACCAAGGCATTTGATACGCAAGCGCTGGAAAGCATCCATGGGCAGTTGTTCACGATCTTGCCCAAGGGCACCGCGCTGCGTGAAGTGTTGATGCCGGTCTGGCATGACCTGGCTGCAGGCACTGCGCCAGGCCAGCGGAGCCAATGGTTGTTTCTGGACATGTTCCTGCGCGCCCGCCTGCTGCTGCGCCTGCAGATGAACCAGGCCGATGCTCCGCGCGTACTGCTGGCAGGCAGCGAGGGGCAAGCCGAACTGCAGCTGTTGTGCGCCGGGCTGCTGTTGAGCGGCGAGCAGCAACGCATCGAAGTGCTTGGTTGCGGGCAGCCGCTGGAAGAGCTGCCCATACTGTGTGCGGCGATGCAGCCTGCGGCACTGGTGATCAAGGTTCAGGCGCAGGTGAGCCCCGCCTTGGCCAAGCGCCTGCGTTTGTTGCAGATGGGCATCACGTGTCCGCTGGCCTTGATGGGCGAGGGGCTGACCGCATCGCAGCTGGCCTGGCAAGGCCTCCCGCTGTGTCTGCTGGACGAGCAACGCGCTGATGCTGCAGCCATGCTCGGCGCCTTGCTCGGTGGTGCCCTGGACCTTTAATCGCTGCCTGTCACTTCGCCTTATAGCCGACGACGAAGGGGGCTGTTCAGCGTGCTCCGAAAAGAGTACAAATGTACCCCATGGACAATCTCACCCCAAAACGTCGCGCCATCTTCGAGTTCATCCGTGAGCGCATCGCCGACCAAGGCCAGCCGCCGAGCCTGGCCGATATCGCCACGCGCTTCGGGTTTGCCTCGCGCAGCGTGGCGCGCAAGCACATCACCGCCCTGTGCCAGGCCGGCTACATCGATGTCACGCCGAACCAGGCGCGCGGCATTCGCCTGGCCGAGCCGCTGCGCCGCCCGGAAATCCTCGAAGTGCCGGTGCTGGGCCAGGTGGCGGCAGGCGCCCCCATCGGCCCGGACCTCGACATTCACGAGCAGTTGCTGCTCGACCCCAGCCTGTTCCGTCGTACCCCCGACTACCTGCTGAAGGTGCGTGGCGACTCGATGATCGACGATGGCATTTTCGACGGCGACCTGGTCGGCATCCTCCAGCAGGCCGACGCTCGCGATGGCCAGATCGTGGTCGCGCGCCTGGACGGCGAGGTGACCATCAAGCGCCTGCAGCGCCAAGGTGGCAATTACCGGCTGTTGCCACGCAACCCGGCCTATGCGCCCATCGATGTGCGGCCTGAACAGGAGTTCTTCATCGAAGGCGTGTTCTGCGGCTTGCTGAGGCGTGACTGATGGGCGCGGTGGTCGACCTCGACAGGTTGCTCGACCAGCGCCGGGTATGGCGCGGTCGGCAGGCCCAGGCGCGGCCGCTCGGCCTGCAGCCCACCGGCCATGCAGCCCTTGATCAATGCCTGCCGGAAGGCGGCTGGCCGGCGGCGGCCCTCAGCGAACTGTTGCTGGCCAGCCCCGGCTGTGGCGAATTGCAATTGCTGTGGCCAACCCTGGCCCGCTTGAGCGCTGAAACCAGTCGAATCGTGCTGGTGGCACCGCCATTCATTCCTTACGCCCCGGCCTGGCAGGCCGCGGGGGTGGACCTGCGCTGGCTGGTACAGGTGGACGCCGAACCTGCCGATGCCCTGTGGGCCGCCGAGCAGTGCCTGCGCTCCGGCAGTTGTGCGGCGGTGCTGTGCTGGCCGGAACGTGCCGATGACCGCGCCCTGCGGCGCCTGCAGGTGGCTGCCGAAACAGGCCAGGCGCTGGCCTTCGCCTGCCGTCCGCAACAGGCGGCGCACAACCCTTCACCCGCAGCCTTGCGCATTGCCGTCGACACCCGTCCGGCACAATGGCGCGTGCTGAAAAGCCGTGGCGGCATGCCACCGGCGCTGCCCATCGCCTGCCCGGGGCGGGGTTGATGCAACATGCTCTGGGCCTGCATCCTGTTCCCTCAGCTGGCGCTGGACACGGTCCTGCGTGAGCGTGACGACCCCGATAGCCCTCTGGTGCTGCTTGCCGGGCCGACCCAGCGACGCGTACTGCAGGCGGTCAACCCGGCGGCGGCCGCGCTCGGCCTGCGGGCCGGGCAAACCCTGACAGCGGCGCGTGCGCTGGCCGATGGCTTCAGCTGCGTCGAAGCCGACCCCAGGCGCATCGACCAGGTGCAACAGTTGCTGGCAGCCTGGGCCTACCGCTTCAGTGCCCAGGTCAGCCTGCACTATCCACGGGCGCTGTTGCTGGAGGTGGGCTCCAGCCTGCAACTGTTCGGCCCCTGGCCGCTGTTCGAGGCACGCCTGCGCCAGGAACTGGCGGAACTGGGCTTGCGCCAACGCATCGTCCTGGCCAGCAACCCGGTGGCGGCGCGCATGCTTGCCAACGCTCACGATGGCCTGGCCGTGAGTGACGCCGATGCCACCCGTGCGGCGCTGCTGGGCATGCCCATCGAGCGTATCGGCCTGCCTGCGCAGGCTGCCGAGGCCTTTGCCCGCATGGGCCTGCGCCAGTTGGGCCAGGTGCTGGCCTTGCCCCGCGACAGCCTGGCCAGGCGCTTTGCGGCCCAGGTGCAGCTGCACCTTGACCAGTTGCTCGGCCTGCGCAACCTGGGGCTGGGCTTCTACCAGCCACCGGACCGGTTCGAGACCCGGCTGGAGCTGAATTTCGATGTCGAATCACACCAGGCCCTGCTGTTCCCGCTGCGGCGCATGCTCAACGACCTTGCCGCGTTCCTCGCCGGGCGTGACTGTGGCGTGCAGCGTTTCTGCCTGTACCTGGAGCACGCCGAAGGGCCGGATACCGTGCTGAAGGTAGGCCTGCTGGCCGCCGAACGCGATGCCGCGATGCTGTTCGAACTGGCGCGCGGGCGCCTGGAGCCGCTGCGCATTGCCGCACCGGTGCGCAACCTGCGGCTGGTTGCCGAGGACCTGCCACCCTTCGTGCCGCAACACCAGGCATTGTTCGACCCGCGTGCGCAACAGGCGCAACCCTGGGAACAATTGCGCGAACGGCTGCGCGCTCGCTTGGGCGATGAGGCGGTCAAGGGCCTGAGCGCGGCAGCCGATCATCGTCCCGAACATGCCTGGCAAGCGGGAGAGCAGGGCGCCCAGGGCAACATGCCGGTCGCCCCAGGCAGCCGCCCTGGCTGGCTGCTGTCGGCCCCTGTGGCACTGGACGAGACCGGCTATCGCGTGCAAGGCCATGCCGAGCGCATCGAATCGGGCTGGTGGGATGGCGGCGATGTGCGCCGCGACTATTACCGCATCGAAACCCGTGACGGCCTGCGCGGCTGGGCCTACCGCGACCTGGGCAAGGCCGGCCCGTTGTGGCTGCAGGGCTGGTTCGCATGAATACCCCGGGTTATGCCGAGCTGCATTGCCTGTCCAACTTCAGCTTCCAGCGCGGCGCGTCGAGCGCCGACGAGCTGTTCCGGCGCGCGCGGGAACAGGGTTACCAGGCTCTGGCGATCACCGACGAATGCACCCTGGCCGGCATCGTCCGTGCCTGGCAGGCGGCAAAGGAACACCAGCTGCGGCTGATCGTGGGCAGTGAAGTGCAGTTGCAGGACGGCCCCAGGCTGGTGCTGCTGGTGCAGGACCTGGCCGGCTACCAGAACCTGTGCGCGCTGATCACCCGGGCCCGGCGGCGGGCGCCGAAGGGCGACTACCAACTGTTTCGCGATGACCTGCAGCAGCACCATCAGGGCCTGCTGGCATTGTGGGTGGCCGATGACAGCGGTGATGCCACTCCCGGGCAATGGCTGCATGGCCTGTTCGGCGAGCGCCTGTGGCTGGCCGTGCACCTGCACCGCGGCAGTGACGATACCTTGCGCCTTGAACGCTTGCGCGGCCTGGCGGCCAGGGTCGGCATCCGCGCCGTGGCCTGTGGTGACGTGCACATGCACGTGCGCGGTCGCCGCGCCTTGCAGGATTGCATGACCGCCATTCGCCAGCACTGCCGGGTGGCCGAGGCCGGGCGCTTCCTGTTTGCCAATGGCGAGCGGCACCTGCGCAGCCAGGCGCAACTGGGCGAACTCTATCCTGCCGACCTGCTGGCCGAGACCCTGGCCATCGCTGCGCGCTGCCAGTTCGAACTGAGCGAATTGAAATATCAGTATCCATGCGAACTGGTGCCCCAGGGGCATACCCCGGCAAGCTGGTTGCGCGAATTGTGCCAGCAGGGTTTGCCGTTGCGCTGGCCAGGCGGGCCGAGCAGCAAGGTGCGGGATGTGCTGGCCAGGGAGCTGGCGCTGATCGAGGAGCTGGGCTACGAAAGCTACTTCCTGACGGTGCATGACATCGTCGCCTTCGCCCGCAGCCAGCGCATTCTGTGCCAGGGGCGGGGGTCGGCTGCCAACTCGGTGGTGTGCTTCGTGCTGGGCATCACCGAGCTCGACCCCATGGAACACCACCTGTTGTTCGAGCGCTTCCTGTCGCGCGAGCGCAACGAGCCGCCGGACATCGACGTGGACTTCGAGCACGACCGGCGCGAGGAGGTGATCCAGTATGTATTCCGTCGCTATGGCCGGCACCGGGCGGCGCTCACGGCGGTGGTCAATACCTACCATGCCGCCGGTGCGGTGCGGGATGTGGCACGGGTGCTGGGGCTGCCCGCCGACCAGGTGGACGCTCTGGCCAAATGCTGTGGCCGCTGGAGCGATCGCATACCCGATGACCAGCGCCTGGCCGAGGCCGGTTTCGAGGCGAGCAGCCCTTCGCTGCGCCGGGTGCTGGTGCTGGCCGGTGAACTGATCGGCTTCCCTCGGCACCTGTCACAGCACCCGGGCGGTTTCGTCATCTCGCAGCAACCCCTGGACGAACTGGTACCGGTGGAGAATGCCGCGATGCCGGAGCGCACGGTGATCCAGTGGGACAAGGACGACCTGGACATGCTCGGCCTGCTCAAGGTCGATGTACTGGCGCTGGGCATGCTCAGCGCCTTGCGCCGTTGCTTCGATCTGCTGCAACGCCACCGTGGTCGTCACCTGACCCTGGCAACCATTCCCGGCGAAGATCGGGCCACCTACGAAATGATCAGCCGTGCCGAGACCATGGGCGTGTTCCAGATCGAGTCCCGCGCGCAAATGGCCATGTTGCCGCGGCTGCAGCCCACAAAGTTCTACGACCTGGTCATCGAGGTGGCCATCGTCCGCCCCGGGCCGATCCAGGGCGACATGGTCCACCCTTACCTGCGCCGGCGGCTGAAGCAGGAGCCGGTGACGTACCCCTCGCCGCAACTGAAGGCAGTGTTCGAGCGCACCTTGGGCGTGCCGCTGTTCCAGGAGCAAGTGATGGAACTGGCAATGGTCGCGGCCGACTACACCCCGGGCGAGGCCGACCAGTTGCGCCGCAGCATGGCCGCCTGGAAGCGCCACGGCGGCCTGGAGCCGCACCGCGAGCGGCTGGTGCAGGGCATGTTGCGCAATGGTTACGACCTGGCGTTTGCCGAGCGCATCTTCGAGCAGATCAAGGGCTTTGGCAGCTATGGCTTTCCGGAATCGCACGCGGCCAGCTTTGCCTTGTTGTGTTATGCCAGCAGCTGGCTCAAGTGCCATGAACCGGCGATTTTCACCTGCGCGCTGGTCAACAGCTGGCCCATGGGCTTCTATAGCCCTGACCAGTTGCTGCAAGAGGCCCGGCGCCAGGGCATCGAGGTCAGGCCGGTCGATGTATGCCACAGTGACTGGGACTGCACGCTCGAGCCTGAGCCTGGAGAGGCCCTGGCCATTCGCATGGGCTTGCGCCTGGTGCGCGGCCTTGCTGAGGCCGACGTCAGGCGCCTGGAGCAGGCGAGGGCGCAGCGGCCATGGCGCGATGTCGAAGACCTGTGCCTGCGTGCCGGGCTCGATCCACGTGCCCGCGCCCACCTGGCCGATGCCGGCGCGCTGCGCGCCTTGGCCAGCGACCGGCACCAGGCGCGCTGGCAGGTGGCGGCGGTGCAGCCGCAACTGCCTTTGTTCGCCGATGTGGATGCTTTGCCGGAAAGCACCGTTGCACTGCCTGTCCCCAGCGTGGCCGAGGACCTGATGGCCGATTACCAGACCCTGGGTACCACGCTTGGGCCGCATCCCTTGACCTTGTTGCGCCCACGCCTGCGGGCGCTGGGCTGTCGCAGTTCGCGCGAGCTGCAGGATGTCGGGCATGGTGACAACATTGCCGTGGCCGGGCTGGTGGTGGGCCGCCAGCGGCCTCAGACCGCCAGTGGGGTGACCTTCGTCACCCTGGAGGACGAGCACGGCATGGTCAATGTAGTGGTGTGGCGGGAGCTTGCCGAACGGCAGCGGCGGGCGCTGGTGGGATCGCAGTTGCTAAAGGTCAGCGGGCGGCTGGAGCAGGAGAAGGGCGTGCGTCATCTGATAGCACGGCGGCTGGAGGATGTGAGCCCGTTGTTGCAAGGGCTGGACGTACGCAGCCGGGATTTCCATTGATCACTGGCACCTCACGCAAAATCCTGGTTTTTGCGCGGGCCCTTGTGGGAGCGGGCAAGCCCGCGAAGCAGCCCACGCGGTGCATGGCACCGGCTTTGCCGGTGTTCGCGGGCACGCCCGCTCCCACAAAAAAGCGATTTCGTGCCAGTCGCTACACCATCGCCAACCGCTGCTTGCGTGTCGGCGCCGGGAACGCCCGGTCGATTGCCCGCAGGTCTTCGCTGGTCAAGGTCAGCGTACCTGCAGCCGCATTCAACCGCACATGCTCGGGCGTCACGGCCTTGGGGATGGCTATCACCCCGTCATCACGGGTCACCCAGGCCAGGCAGACCTGAGCCGCCGTGGCGCCATGGCGCTCGGCGATTTCCGCCAGCACCGGGTGCTGCAGCAGGCGCCCGGCCTGGGCCAGCGGGCAGTAGGCCATGGTCGGCAGCGCGCGCTTTTCGCACCACGGCAACAGGTCGAACTCGATGCCACGCTGGGCCGGGTTGTACAGCACCTGGTTGGTGGCGCAATCGGGGTTGTGCAGTTCGCGCAGGTCGTCGACGTCGAAATTGGAAACACCCCAGCGCTTGATCTTGCCTTGCTCGCGCAAGCGCTCGAAGGCCTCGACGGTTTCCTCCAGTGGGTGCTGGCCACGCCAGTGCAGCAGGTACAGGTCGATGCAGTCGGTGCCCAGGCGAGCGAGGCTGCGCTCGCAGGCCGTCGCCATACCGCGCCGGCTGGCATTGTGCGGGTACACCTTGCTGACCAGGAACACCTGGTCGCGGCGCCCTGCAATGGCCTGGCCGACCACTTGTTCGGCACCACCTTCGCCATACATCTCGGCGGTATCGATCAAGTTCAGGCCAAGCTCGATACCCTGTTGCAGGGCCGCCACCTCGGCCGCCTTGCGGGCCGGATCCTCCCCCATGTACCAGGTGCCCTGGCCAATGGCCGGAACGCTCGAACCTGCCAGTTTCACGTAACGCATGTCACCTCCGGGATGCGGGTATTGGAAAGCAGTACCTCGAGCAGCGCTTGCGCCGCCGTGGAAAGCTTGTGTTCGCTGAGGGCGATCACGCCGATGCGCCGCTCGACCGTGGGCTCGACCAGGGTTACGCAGCGAGCGCCCAGCTCTTGCATCTGGTTGATGCACAGCGCAGGCACGGCACTGACCCCCAAGCCACTGGCAACCATGCGGCCGATGGTCGTCAGCTGGTGGCTTTCGAAAGCCACCGCCAGTTTGCCGTGGCGGGCGGCCACGTTCTGCTCCATCAGCAGGCGCACCGCCGAAGGCCGCTGCAGGGCCACGAAGTCTTCGGCCAGCAACTGGGCCCAGCTGACCTGGGGCAGCCGCGCCAAGGACGAATCGGCGGGCACCACGGCGACGAAGCGGTCCATGTACAACGGGTGGAAATCCAGGCCATCGATGTTGTCCGGTTCGAAGCCGATGCCCAGTTCGACGCGGCGATGGCGCACCAGTTCCTGTACCTGTTCGTTGATCACATCGTGCACCGTGACGTTGACCTTCGGGTAACGCTGGCGAAAGACCTTCAGCGAATGGGGCAGCAGGTTGCCGGCAAAGGCCGGCATGGCAGCCACCGAAACCCGGCCCAGTTGCAGGGTGAAACGCTGGCGCAGCATTTCTTCGGTGTCGTCCCAGTCAGCCAGCAGGCGCCGCGCCAGCGGCAACAGCACCTCGCCCTCGGCAGTCAGGCTGACGCTGCGTGTGGTGCGGCTCAGCAGGGCGCCGCCAAGGTTTTCTTCCAGGGCCTTGATGGTCAGGCTCAGGGCCGGTTGCGAGACATGCAGGTGTTCACCGGCCTGGGCGAAGCTCTGGTACTTGGCCACAGCGACAAAGGCGCGCAGTTGCTTGACGTTCATGACAGGCCTTCTGGTTATTTTGCAAAAGTTATCAATCGATGATGAAAACAAAATTAACAAATCAGTCGCTTGCGGTGAAGATGTCCCCACACGCTCACCGACAGCCTCGTCGGTTCAACAACTACAAAAGGCGGATCAGCATGGCCGGACTGGACAAGCGCGTTGCAACCTATGAACAGGCTCTCGAAGGCCTGACCGACAACATGACGGTACTGGCTGGTGGTTTCGGCCTGTGCGGCATCCCTGAAAACCTTATCAGCGAAATCAAGCGCCGTGGCGTCAAAGGCCTGACCGTGGTCTCCAACAACTGCGGTGTCGATGGCTTTGGCCTGGGCGTGCTGCTCGAAGACCGGCAGATTCGCAAGATGGTCGCTTCCTACGTGGGCGAGAACGCCGAGTTCGAGCGCCAGTTGCTGAGCGGCGAGCTGGAAGTTGAACTGACCCCGCAAGGCACCCTCGCCGAGAAAATGCGCGCCGGTGGCGCCGGCATCCCGGCCTTCTACACGGCCACTGGCTACGGCACCCCGGTTGCCGACGGCAAGGAAGTGCGCGAATTCAACGGCCGCAAGTACATCCTCGAAGAATCCATCACCGGCGACTTCGCCATCGTCAAGGGCTGGAAGGCTGACCACTACGGCAACGTGGTGTACCGCAACACCGCGCAAAACTTCAACCCGCTGGCGGCCACCGCCGGCAAGATCACCGTGGTCGAAGTGGAAGAGATCGTCGAACCTGGCGTGCTGCTGCCCAGCGAGATCCACACCCCGGGCATCTATGTGGACCGCGTCATCGTCGGCACCTTCGAAAAGCGTATCGAAAAGCGCACCGTCAAGGCCTGAGCGCCATCTACCAGAACAACAAAGAGATCCTGACCATGGCACTGACCCGCGAACAGATGGCACAACGCGTTGCCCGTGAACTGAAGGACGGCTACTACGTCAACCTGGGTATCGGCATTCCGACCCTGGTGGCCAACTACGTACCCGCCGACATGGATGTGATGCTGCAATCGGAAAACGGCCTGCTCGGCATGGGCGAATTCCCCACCGAAAGCACCATCGATGCCGACATGATCAACGCCGGCAAGCAGACCGTCACCGCGCGCCGCGGTGCTTCTATCTTCGATTCGGCACAGTCGTTCGCCATGATCCGTGGCGGCCATGTCGACCTGACCGTGCTCGGCGCATTCGAAGTGGATGTGCAAGGCAACATCGCCTCGTGGATGATCCCGGGCAAGCTGGTGAAGGGGATGGGTGGTGCCATGGACCTGGTGGCCGGCGCCGAGAACATCATCGTTACCATGACCCACGCGTCCAAGGACGGCGAGTCCAAGCTGCTGCCACAGTGCAGCCTGCCATTGACCGGCGCTGGCTGCATCCGCAAGGTGCTGACCGACCTGGCCTACCTGGAAATCGAAGACGGCGCCTTCATCCTGCGCGAGACCGCGCCCGGGGTGAGCGTCGAGGAAATCATCGAGAAAACCGCCGGCAAACTGATCGTGCCGGATGATGTGAAGGAAATGACTTTCTAAGGCATTACCACAATCCCTGTGGGAGCGGGTTCACCCGCGAATGCGTCGGTACATTCACCGCCGCATTCGCGGGTAAACCCGCTCCCACAGGGTTTTTGCGTTATCTGGCAGTACTGCTTCCCCCCATAAAACCAATAAAAGGAATTGAACTGTGGCCGCTGAAATCCAAGACAGCCGCTCCGCCCGCTTTGCCTTGCGCTGCTCCAACTGGGCCGAACGCTGGTTCCCCGATTCCTGGGTGTTTGCCGCCCTGGCGGTGCTGCTGGTGTGCATCGGCGCCCTGGCCATGGGCGCCAAGCCGACCGACACCGCCAAGGCCTTTGGCGATGGCTTCTGGAGCCTGATCCCGTTCACCATGCAGATGGCCTTCGTGGTCATCGGTGGCTATGTGGTGGCCAGCTCGCCGCCCGCCGCGCGTCTGATCGACCGCTTGGCGCGCATCCCCGGCAATGGCCGTTCGGCAGTGTGCTGGGTGGCGCTGATCTCGATGCTGGCATCGCTGCTCAACTGGGGCCTGTCGCTGGTGTTCGGCGGCCTGCTGGTGCGGGCCCTGGCTCGGCGCACCGAACTGAAGATGGACTACCGCGCAGCCGGCGCTGCCGCCTACCTGGGCCTGGGCGCGGTGTGGGCGCTGGGCCTGTCTTCATCGGCCGCGCAACTGCAGGCCAACCCGGCGAGCCTGCCACCGTCGATCCTGTCGATTACCGGGGTAATCCCGTTCACCGAAACCATCTTTCTCTGGCAGTCCGGCGTGATGCTGGCGGCATTGGTAGTGGTCTCGCTGGTGATCGCCTACGCCACGGCCCCGGGGCCGAACAGCGCGCGCAGCGCCCAGGACTGCGGGGTAGACCCCAGCTTCACCGCGCCACCGGCACCCCAGCGCACCCGCCCGGGCGAGTGGCTGGAACACAGCCCCATCCTGATCCTGCTGCTGGTGGCCCTGGCCGCCGGCTGGCTGTACCAGGAGTTCGCCACCAAACCGGCGATTACTGCCATTTCCGGGCTGAACACTTACAACCTGTTGTTCATCATGCTCGGTGCCTTGCTGCACTGGCGCCCGCGCAGCTTCCTCGATGCAGTGGCGCGCGCGGTTCCGACCACCACCGGGGTGCTGATCCAGTTCCCGCTGTATGGTTCGATCGCTGCCATTCTCACCCAGGTTAAGGGCGTCGACGAGCAGACCCTGGCCCACCACATTTCACTGTTCTTCACCCAGATCGCCACTCATGACACCTATGCCGTGCTGATGGGCGTGTATTCAGCGGTGCTGGGCTTCTTCATCCCGTCGGGTGGTGGCAAGTGGATCATCGAGGCACCTTACGTGATGCTGGTGGCCAATGACCTGCAATACCACCTGGGCTGGGCCGTGCAGATCTACAACGCCGCCGAAGCCTTGCCGAACCTGATCAACCCGTTCTACATGCTGCCGCTGCTGGGGGTGCTGGGGCTCAAGGCGCGCGACCTGATCGGCTTCTCGTTCGTGCAGTTGCTGGTGCACGTGCCGCTGGTGCTGGTGTTGCTGTGGGCATTGGGTACGACGTTGCAGTACCTGCCACCGGTGATGCCGTAACCCTGGGCCTGCCTGGCTTTTTTTGTAGGAGCGGCCTTGTGTCGCGATAGGGCCGCAAAGCGGCCCCAGGATTTCAGCAATAGTGCACAAATTGCCGGGGCTGCTCTGCAGCCCTATCGCGACACAAGGCCGCTCCTACAAGACTCAGCGCAGCAGCCCCAGCATTTCCTGAGCAGTCCACGTATCATTACCAGGCTGCCTTCGCCTGGGAAACCCGCGTCACATGTCTATCCGATTGAAACTGCTGCGAAAGAAACTGGGGATGACCCTGGAGCTGCTGGCCGACAAGACCGGCATGACCAAGAGTTACCTGTCCAAGGTCGAACGCGGCCTGAATACCCCCTCGATCGCCGCCGCGCTGAAGCTGGCGCGGGCACTGAATGTCAATGTCGAAGAACTGTTCGCCGAAGAGCAGACCGGCAAGAGCCGCTACAGCCTGGTGCGCCATGGCGAGCGCCAGGCCCTGGTGGGGGATGGGGCAGGGCCGGGGTACGCTGCCCTCACCAGCCAGGTCGGGCAGCGCAGCCTGCTGCCGTTCCTGATCCAGCCGCCCACCGAATTCAGCGACCCCACATTCAAGGAACACCTGGGTGAAGAATTCCTGTTCGTCCATGTCGGCCAGGTGGAAGTGGACTTCATGAGCGAGCGGGTGCTGCTGGAGCAAGGTGATGCCTTGCATTTCAATGCCCAGACACCACACCGGCTAAGGTCGGTGGGGCCGCTGCCGGCGCAGTTGCTGGTCGTGGTACACCACGCAGACGAATAAGGCGCCGGGGCGCTGAAGTGCCCCGCAGCCTTGCTTTTCTCAGCGATGAAACTTTGGCGCCACCAAGGCAGCGGGCTATGCTCGACATGTGCGTCGATATTTTGACGATGCTGCCCGATGCTCATTGAATTTTATTATAGTGTCGAATCATTGACGCGATGTCATTGTGTTCATAAGCTCAATTCAACAGTGAAACAACTCCCGAACACCACGCCAACAAATAGTTGATCTTCCTCTTTAAAGGAGGGCGTATGCGCACGGCTCTGATTATCAAGTCGATGACTTTGCTGGCGCTGTTGAGTGGCGCGGCGCGTGCGGCGGATTTGTATATCAATCAGAACAGTATCATCCCTGTTTCAACCGCAGGGTGGTTTTTTGCATTTGCTGTGGTTGGCTTTGTGGCAGTCGCCAACAGGAGAAATATCTAAGTCCGCCAGCCTGGGTTTTTACCCTTGACGCCAGCGGCCCGGGGCCTGGCTTGTCAATTCCCCAGCCGTTGCTATATTGCCAGTAGCCCGTGCAGGTCCACGGTTGCAGGCAGCACAACCCAGGCTGCAAAGCGTCAAGGCAAGGCCTTCGGAAGATCGAGGCCAGCGCGGTTGGCGTATGCCGCGAAGCGGAGCGAGAGTTGGTGTGCTGTTCTCATTCAGTGCTCTTTGTCGGGCCTTTACGGCCGGAGGGACCCTCATGGTGCGTTCAATGTTTGCCGCGTTCTGCATGCTGATGGTGTGGTCTGGTGCCGGTAAGGCCGACCCGAACAGTGCTACCTACCTGCTCAGCCCCGGCGATGTAGTGATGGTTTCGGTGTGGCAGGAAGATAGCCTGCGCCAGGAAGCTACCGTACTTCCCGATGGCAGTATCACTTTCCCCCTGGCCGGGCGCATAGATGTGGCCGGGCTGGATGTAACGGCCGTTGAAAAACAGGTAGCTGCCAAACTCGAGAAGTTTCTCCCCGACCCGAACGTCAGCGTTGTCGTCAAGAGCATCGCCGGCAACCTGGTCTATGTACAAGGCAAAGTGATCAAGCCCGGGCCGGTACAGATGGCAGGCCCCACCGCAGTGCTGCAGGCCCTGAGCATGTCGGGCGGCCTGGACAAGTTTGCCGATGAAAGCGAAATCAAAGTGGTGCGTGGCACCGGCGCTTCCCAAAAAATCCTGCCCGTGCGATATAGAGACCTGGTGTCTGGCCGGGATATGTCCACCAACATCCAACTGCAGGCTGGCGATACGCTGGTCGTTCCTTGATCTTGCCTTTAATAAGAACACTTAATGCCTCTTCTCAGAACAACTAGCATTGCAACGGCAATCTTGGTGTTGCCGTTTGCGGACACAGTCCTGGCAGCAAATTGGCAGTCTACGGTGGTAGTACCGACTTCCGTCGAACATGACAGCAATCCCTTGCTGTTGTCGTCGGGTGAAAAGGGCATAACGCGCACGATCATCGCGCCGGATTACACCCTGATCGGTACCTTCGATCGGGACGAACTGAGGTTGGGGCTGGGCATGAATGTATTGCGCTCGTCCGACACCGCGGTGGTCGACAACCGTGAGGACCCCGACGTAAGCCTGGGCTGGCAGCGCCAGACAGAGCGCGGGCGGTTTGGCCTGCTGGCGCGTTACAACGAAAGTTCGACGTTGTCGGGAACGGTGCTGGATACCGGCGTGGTTACCACCGATGGCACGCAAAAGCTGTATACGCTGACCGGCAACTGGAGCCAGGCGGTTTCCGAACGCAGCACCTTGAGCAACGAAACCACCTACAACCGTGCCCGTTATGACATCAGTACGCTGACGGGTTACGAAGAACTGGGCAACGTGTTCACCTGGACCTACGCCTGGAGCGAGCGGGCTGATCTGTACAGCCGCTTCGGCGCCCGGCGTTATGAGCCCGAGCAGGACCAGACGGCGACGGCGTCCAACAGCTACAGCCCGGCGGTCGGGGTCAAGTACCAGTTCTCCGAACGCCTCAGCGCCGATGCGCATGTGGGGGTTACCGAGGTTTCCGGCGACGAGGGTGGCCGACGCGGGGAGGGTGGAGTTGCGCTGCTGTACACCGGTGCGCGTGCCGACGCCAGCTTCACCGCCGAACGCAGCACTGTGGCCAGCGCCGAGGGCGGCTTCGCCGAGCTGGACCAGGTGCGCGGTGTGTGGAGTTACGCCGTCAGCGAACTGACCCGGGTGGGTACGGACGCTGCCTGGCAAGACAGCAAAGGGCAGACCCCCAACACCCTGCAGACCTACAGCGTGTGGGCCAGCCGCCAGTTTTCGCCGTACTGGGACCTGCGCCTGTCGCTGATGTACAAAGAACGGCAGCAGGATCACGAAGCCGATGCGAACGCTACTATCGTGGGTTTGACGTTGACGTACAGGTACCCCGACATCTGAACTTCAGGCAGGTGGCCCCATGAAGTCCGACTACGAGCTCTCCCTCAGAGATTACATCGCCATAATCAAGGACCGGGCCCTGTTATTGGGGGTGAGCATCGTAGTCATCCTGGCCGCGACCGTCGCAGTCGCAGTGATGGTGCCGCCGATCTACCAGTCGACCGGTACCATCCTGGTGGAGTCGCAGCAGATTTCCCCCGAACTGGTATCGACCAACAACACCAGCTTTGCCGATGAACGCATCGAAGTGATTCGCCAGCGGGTGATGACCCGCGAGAACCTGCTGCGCATCATCGACAAGTACAACCTGTTCCCCGACAAGCGTTTCAGCGATAGTGACAAGATCGACCACATGCGCAGTGCCGTCGTGGTCGAGACCCTCACCACCTATGTACGCGGGCGCGGCGAGGCGACCGTGGCGTTCAATGTGTCCTTCGAGCACAAGCAGCCAGAGGTGGCCAAGGAAGTCGCCGACGAGTTGGTGACGCTGTTCCTCAACGAGAACCTCAAGCAGCGTACCGAGCGGGCCAATGAAACCACCGAGTTCCTCACCCAGGAGGCGAACAAACTGGGGGCGGAGCTTGCCAGCCTGGAAAACCAGCTGGCGGATTTCAAGCAGGCCCACGCCAATGCCTTGCCCGAGCACCAGACCCTGCGCATGAACATGCTGTCACGCTCGGAGCTGGAGTTCCGCGAGGTTGACCGTGACTACAAGGCCGCCCAGGAAGAATTGCGTTACCTTGAGCTGGAACTGTCCGCGGCCAGTGCCGGGCTGGCCACCAAGGTCGGCGAAGGGCCCAGGGCGGCCAGTGCCGACCAGCCCCAGGACCTGCCCAGCTTGAAGGCCGAGTATGCCCGGCTGCTGAGCCGCTACAAGGAAGCCCACCCTGATGTGGTGGCGGTCAAGCGCAGGATTCAGGCGCTCGAAGCCAGTGGCAACCGCACGGCGGCGGCTTCCACGGTCGGCCTCGATGTCGCTCGCGTGCGCGCCAAGATGAGCGCGACGCAGGAGCGCATCGCTTCGCTGGCCGAGCAGAAGCGCGAGTTGACCCGCAAGATGGAAGGCTACGAGGCCGAGATCCTCGAGGCGCCGCAGGTCGAGCGTGGCCTGGTGACCTTGATGCGTGACCACGACAACGCGCGCAAGAAGTACGAGGAAATCCGCGCCAAGGAAATGGGCGCGAAGATTACCGAGAGCCTGGAGCAGGAGAACAAGGCCGAGCGCTTCGTACTGCTGGAGCCACCGCTGATGCCCGAGAAACCGATCAAGCCCAACCGCAAGAAAATCGCGGCGCTGGGCCTGGTGCTGGCACCGGCAGGTGGCGGTGCGCTGGTGATGCTGATGGAAATGTTCAACCAGCGCATTCGCGGCGTCGGTGCCCTAGAAAACCTGCTGGGCAGGCGGGTGCTGGTGGCGCTGCCATACATCGATACCAAGGCCGATGTGGCCAGGCGCAAGCGTTGGCGCAACTGGCTGATCCTGGCGGCACTGGCGCTGGCGGCTATCATGGTGGTGCTGGTGCACGTGTTCTACATGCCACTGGATGTGCTGTTGTTCAAAGTCATGTCTCGGTTTGCATAGGTAAGCAGTGATGGACAGGACCACGTCGGCTGTTGGCAATAATCTTCACCAGGTTACCCCGGGTACCCCGCAGGCCTTGTCACCCGCCCCAGGTACGGCGCTGGCGGAAGTGCCTGGCCAGTTCGATTACGTGAACACCAAGGTGGTGCCGCTACGCGCGGAGCACCTGGAGCGTCACCGTATCGTCGCCTACAACAAGAACTCCAACATGAACGGGCCGATCGACCTGCTGCGCACGCAAGTGCTCAGGACCATGGACGAGAATGGCTGGCGAACCTTGGCCATTACCTCGCCAACCCCTGAAGCGGGCAAGACGGTGCTGTCGATCAACCTGGCCATGAGCATCGCCCACCACACCACCAAGACCGCGTTGCTGGTGGACTTCGACCTGCGTCGGCCCAAGGTCGGCAGCAGCCTGGGCCTGCCAATGGACCAGGCGTTGAACGAGTTTCTGACGGACAAGGCCGAGCTGCAGGACTGCCTGGTCAACCCGACCTTGCCTCGGTTCGTGGTGCTGCCCACGCGGGTACCGGTGCCGTTGTCTACCGAAATGCTGTCGTCGCCCAAAGTGAACAACCTGATAAGCGAACTGCGCAACCGCTACGAGTCGCGCATCTGCATATTCGATTTGCCGCCGTTGCTCAGTTCTGACGATGCGATCACTGTGATACCCAAGTTCGACTGTGTGCTGCTGGTGGTGGCCAACGGTATGAACAACAGGAAGGAAATTGAGGATTGCCTTCATCACCTGGCAAGGGTGAACCTGGTGGGGACGGTATTGAACAAGGCTGATGAGCAACCCCGGACCTATTATTGAGGCTCTTTTGGGGCTGATGGGCACCCTGTGGGAGCGGGCATGCCCGCGAAGCAGGCGACACGGTGGCTGGCACCGGCTACGCCGGTGTTCGCGGGCGCGCCCGCTCCCACAGGTATTGCGCATTCTTTCGGCGGGAGGGGTTCCCTGTGGGAGCGGGTTCACCCGCGAAGCAGGCGACGCGTTGGTTGGCACCGGCTACGCACAATTGCCTGAGCAAGAAAGCGGATGCAAGCAGGGCTGTGGATGCGTACAGTAGGTTGATCGCAACCTGGCAGGAGCCTGCTTATGTCCAGCGCATTCACTTTCATGCAGTCGCCCGTCGGCACCTTGACCCTGGTGGCACGTGGCGAATGCCTGGCCGCCGTACTCTGGGAAGAGGAGCGGGAAAACCGTGTGCGCCTTGGCGCCCTGCACCGTGATGACCAGTGCCCGGTACTGCGGGAAGCCGCCAGCCAGCTCGGCGAGTACTTTGCTGGCAAACGCCAGTGCTTCGACCTGGCGCTGGATTTTGCCGGCACCGAGTTCCAGCGTCAGGTGTGGGCCGCGCTGTTGGCGATACCGTTCGGTGAAACCCGCAGCTACAGCGACATTGCCCGGCAGATCGGCAACCCCAGTGCAGTGCGTGCGGTAGGCGCCGCCAATGGCCGCAACCCGATCTCGATCATCGCCCCGTGTCATCGGGTGATCGGTGCTTCGGGCAGCCTGACCGGCTTTGCCGGCGGCCTGGCGGCAAAGCAGTACCTGCTGGCGCTGGAGGGCCGGCAAAGCCTGGCACTGGACCTGTAAGCGTCAACAGAACCAGCTGGCAGCCAGGCAGACCAGCACGGCCAACGCCGAGCCAGCCAGCAGGGCGTACTGCCGATGGGCCCGGCGTGCATGGGGCCTCACTGTGCGCAGGTATTCGCCGGGTGTCGGCGCATCAGGCCGGTGGCGCAATCCCTCGGCCACATCGGCCAGTTGCCCCTGGATGAGCAGCCCCGTCAGGTAGTAGGTACAGGCATAGCTCAGCAACGCCAGAAACAGATAGATCATGCCGGCTGCAGGGCCAACGGCACCGCCATGGCAGTGCCGTTGGCGGTATCCAGCACGATCAGCCCTTCGCTGTGGTCGTCCAGGCTGGCGAGCAAGCGCCCCTGGCTGTCCCAGGCCGCCGAACCTCCGGCGCCGATGAAGGTGTCAGCCGGCCCCACGCAGTTGGCCAGCAACACCATCATGCCCAGCTCACGAGCCACCTCGGAGTAGTGCTGGTAACCCTCACGGATGCCCTTGGCGGTTTTCGCCACGCTGATCAAGTACAGGTCGGCGCCATGTCCCCGCGCGGCTGCGGCATGGGCCATGAACATCGATTCGTAGCAGATCGCAGGCGCTACCCGGTGCGCACCCACCTGCAGCAGCAAGGCTTGATCGCCTGGGGTGAACCAGGGCAGTTCATCATCATGCAGGCGCTGCTTGGCATAGGCCTGGCGCGGTGCCCCGGGGCTGAGAATTGGCATGCCGATACGGATGCCGTCAGGTGTCGGCAGTGGCAGGCCCACGGCGACAGTGATACCAAGCCGGTCGCAGGCTGCCTGCAGCGGGTCCAGCCGCGCCGCACCGACTGGCAGGGCGGCCTGGCGCGCGAGGGTTGGCTCATAGCCGGTCAGCGACAGTTCGGGAAACACTACCAGTTCGGCGCCAAGGGCTGCGGCCTGTTCGATGCAGGCCAGGTGGCGTTCGAGGTTGGCTTGCACATCGCCCTTGAGCGATGCCAGTTGCACGGCACACGACTTCATGAATGACCCTTCCCTGGTACAGGTTGAAGGGCCGAGCATACTACCGGCACCATCGCCTGTTCCAGTGAAGGGATATTCAGGAAGCCGAGTGGACGGCGAAGCGCTGGCGGAACCAGTCGTCGAGCATGGCCTTTTCGGCATACAACCGGTCGCTGCTGCTCGTGACCCGGCCCGGGCGGCTGAGATACATCTTGTCGCTGACCCGCTCCTGCGCCTGCTGGTCGGGTTTGCCCGGTTGGCTGAGGGTGTAGCTGAGGTCGATGGTCGGCCAGGTGATTTCACGCATGAAACGCACATCGTAGGCCTGGCCGTGCCAGGGCTCGAAACGCCCGGCCAGGTCGATGTCGCGGATATCGATGACCAGTTGCTGGCCGGGTTGCAGGTAGCGTTGGCCAAGCTTCTGCAGGTACTGGGTCAGGGTTTTCATCACATAGGCATCGGCCCCACGCTCGTACCCGTGGCTGTCGAGGCTGGCATCGCGGAATTTTTCCGGATGGTCGAAACGTACCTCGACCTGCGCGGCCGGGGTACCTTGTGCCATGCTGTCCAGTGACAGCGCCATGAGCACGGCACACACTAGGGTGGTACGCATGATGCACCTCCGGGGCAGATTGCGCATGCCTCCATTTTACCCTTGGCATGGCGCTACGGCAGAGGAAGATTGTAATGGCACGGTTTCGGCGTCTGATTGCCAACCTGCGGGGGCGTGACCTTGCGGTTGGCGATATCCATGGTCATTTCCAGCGCCTGCAGCAATGCCTGGATGCGGTGGGGTTCGATCCGGCCGTGGACCGGCTGTTCAGCGTGGGTGACCTGGTCGACCGTGGCCCAGACAGCGAGGCGGCGCTGGAATGGCTGGCGCAGCCCTGGTTCCATGCCGTGCAAGGTAACCACGAGGCCCTGGCAATCACCCGCGTTCGCGGCGGGCGGCTCGACCTGGAAATGTATCGCGCCGCTGGCGGCGGCTGGTTTCTGGACCTGCCGCGGGCCCGGCAGTTGGGTTTCGTGGAGCGCTTCGAGCAACTGCCGATTGCGATAGAAGTTGAAAGTGCGGCGGGCCTGGTAGGCCTGCTGCATGCCGACAGCCCGTATGCCGATTGGACGGTGCTGAGGACTTGGCTGGAGCTGGATGACGACCCCAAGGTACGGGAAGTATGCCAATGGTCACGGCGGCGGCTGAAGGTAGGCGATACCCAGCCCGTGCAGGGGCTGCGTGCCTTGTTGGTGGGCCACACGCCGGTACTGGAGGCCAAGCTGCTGGGCAACGTCTGGCACCTGGACACCGGGGGCTGGGCCAGTGGCCATTTCACCTTGATGGACATGCGGACCCTGCAACTGGTCAGCCCCAGGCCAGATGAAACAACAGTGCCACAGCCAATAGCACCAGCATGACCCCGGAGGCCCGCTCCAGCCTCGGCAGGCAGCGGGCGAAGCGCCGCAGCACCAGCGGGTTGCCGATGGCTATCGCAACCAGCAGGTCCCATAGCAGCACGATGCCGAACATCCACAGGGCACAGGTTGCTTTCCAGGCAACGCTGGCAGTGGCCACCATGCTGACCAGGCTGGCATAGAACAGCGCATTCTTGGGATTGAGAATGCCGGACAGGAACCCCATGCCCAATCCCCGCCACCACCCTTGAACTGTTTGCTTGCCAGCGACTGCGCCCAAGCTGGTTTGCCCGGCATGGCGCAGGAACAGGGTGCCGATGTACAGCAGGTAGCCGGCGCCGGCCAGTTGCAGGATGGTGAACAGCAGACTGCCTTCCTGCAGTACTGAGAGGCCGGTGAAAGCCATGGCGATGAACACGCCATTGGCCAGGGCGATACCCAGGCAGGCACCGCTCGCGATGCGCCAGCCGGCGTTGACCGAGGTGCGTGCGACCAGGAAGAAGTCCGGGCCGGGAGAGAGCAGGGCAAGGAAGTGGGCGAGGGCGATGATCAGGAATTGTTGCATTGGGTGAGGTTGCTCTGGCGTAAAGCCTGACTCTGCCCCTCGGCGCTCATGCCGTATTGAACAATATTGCAGGCCCCTGTAGGAGCGGCCTTGTGTCGCGATGGGGCGCGAAGCGGCCCCAGGTTTTCAGCTCCGCAGCACAGATTGCCGGGGCTGCTGCGCAGCCCTTTCGCGACACAAGGCCGCTCCTACAGAGGCCGCGCAGGCCTTCAATCTCCCCGATACTGCCCCGGCGTCACCCCCACGTGGGCCTTGAACACCCGCTGGAAATGGCTTTGGTCGGCAAACCCGAGCTTATAGGCCACCTCCGCCAGGGCCTGCCCTTCCCCCAGCAACTGGCGCCCACGGTTGACCCGGGCATTGAGCAGGTAGGCATGCGGCGTAAACCCGGTGGCCGCGCGAAATGCGCGAATCAACTGGTAGCGCCCAAGCCCGGCCTGCCGGGCCAGTACCGCCAGGCTCAACTGCGCCGGATCCTGCTCTTCGATGAGCGCGATCAGCCCACTCAGCTCGCTCGCCCCCAGGGCCGGTGCCGGCGCCAGCGGCGCGAGCCTGGCGCAGTCCAGGTCACCCAGAAAGGCAATCAGCGCCGCATCCTTCTCACCATGGCTGGCGTTGGAGAACAGCAGACTGTTCAGTTCGCAGAACAGCCGGTACACCTCCGGCACCTGGCAGATGCGTGCCGGCTCGCCGGGCCCGGCACCCTCCAGCCCGGACTCCAGGTGCAGCTGTGCCAGCCAGTCGGCATTCACATGCAACATCTGGTAGCTCCACGCTTGCCCGGGCTCGGGGTTGCAGGCATGTACCCGGCGGGCCGGGACCAGTACCAGCGAGCCGGGTGTCAAGCGTTGCTGGCCGTTGCCGGCACCGGTGAAATGACTGTGGCCGGCGTCCACCACACCGATTGAAAACGTCGGGTGGCTGTGGGCCTTGTAGCAGGCGCGGCTATGGCAGGCGCGGCGGCTTTCGACATGCGGCAGGGCCGGGTCGCGCCACAGCGCGGCATGGGAACGGGGCATCACAGGGTCCTCGATATGCCCGGCAGCTTATCAGGCGCCGCGCAACCATACAGTTTTTTCCGCTGGCTGTAACTTGACCGCAAGGCCCGCTACCCGCCGAAATAGACGCCTGTTGCCAAAGGAAAACAATAATGGACCTTTCAAGCCTGCTGCTTTTCATCCCCGCCTGTTTCGCCCTGAACATGGCACCGGGGCCGAACAACCTGCTGTCGCTGCACAATGCCAGCCGTTACGGCCTGCGCACGGCCTGCGTGGCCGGTGGCGGGCGCATCGTCGCCTTCAGCGGCATGATCGCCCTGGCGGCCATGGGCCTGGCAGTGGTGCTGCACACCAGCGAATACCTGTTCCTGGCCATCAAGGTAGTGGGGGCGGCGTATCTATTCTATATCGCCTGGCAACTGTGGCGGGCACCGGTGGGCGAGGCGGTGGTGGCAAGTGATCACCCCCGCGGCACCTGGCGCCTGGTACGCCAGGAGTTCTGGGTGGCTGCCGGCAACCCGAAGGCGATCCTGATCTTCACCGCCTTCCTGCCGCAGTTCGTCTCGGTCGGCAGCGCCACCCCGGTGAGCGAGCAGTTCCTCTGGCTGGGTGTGCTGTTCATTTTGCTGGAATGGGCCGCCATCGCCATCTACGCCGGCCTGGGGGCGTACCTGCAGCGCTGGTTCAGCCAGCCCGGCCCACGCCGGCTGTTCAACCGGGTCAGCGCCTCCCTACTGGGCTGCGCCGGCCTCGGGCTGCTGGCTGCGCGCCGCGCTTAGTCGCGGTAGAAGGTCTGCACCAGGTGATAGCCGAACTTGCTCTTGATCGGCCCGTGAACCACGCGCAGAGGTTTTTTGAAGATCACCTGGTCGATGGCGCCGACCATCTGGCCGGGGCGGATTTCACCCAGGTCGCCGCCGCGCTTGCCCGAAGGGCAGATCGAGAACTTTTTTGCGAGCACGTCGAAAGCCTCGCCATTGGCGATGCGCTGCTTGAGCTTTTCGGCTTCGTCAGCGGTCTTGACCAGGATGTGGCGGGCTTGGGCTTTCATGGGGTACCTGTGCTTCGGGAGAGAAAATGGCGGCATTATGCCCAATGCCTGCCAAATAAGCACTTGGGGCTGCTATGCAGCCCATCGCCGGCAAGCCGGCTCCCACATGGACGGCGAAAATCTCGAAATCTGCGCTGTACCTGTGGGAGCTGGCTTGCCGGCGATGGGCCACAAAGTGGCCCCTTGCGACTACGCTGGCCCGCGCAATTCGACACGATCCCGGAACTGCTCCAGCGCCTCGGGGTTGGCCAGGGCATCGGTATTCTTCACCGGCAAGCCATGCACCACATTGCGAATCGCCAATTCCACCAGCTTGCCGCTGATGGTACGCGGGATGTCATCGACCTGGGCGATCACCGCCGGTACATGGCGGGGCGTGGTGTACTGGCGGATCACCTGGCGGATGTGCTGGCGCAGGGCCTCATCCAGCTGCAGGCCGTCACGCAGGCGAACGAACAGCACCACCCGCACGTCGCCTTGCCAGTCCTGGCCGATGGCCACGCTTTCCAGCACCTGCTCGACCTTTTCCACCTGGCGGTAGATCTCCGCCGTGCCAATGCGCACCCCGCCGGGGTTGAGCACGGCATCGGAGCGGCCATGAATCACCAGCCCGCCGTCGGCACGCTGTTCGGCATAGTCGCCCTGGGCCCACACCCCCGGGAATTGGCTGAAGTAGGCATCGTGATAGCGGCTGCCGTCCGTATCCTTCCAGAACCCCAGCGGCATCGACGGGAAGTTGCGCGTGCACACCAGCTCGCCTTTTTCGCCCTGCACCGGCTGGCCATGCTCGTTCCACACTTCCACCGCCATGCCCAGGCCCTTGCACTGGATCTCGCCACGGTGCACTGGCAGGGTCGGGTTGCCCAGCACGAAGCAGGAGACGATATCGGTGCCGCCGGACATCGACGCCAGGCACAGGTCGGCCTTGATCTTGCGGTACACGTAGTCGTAGCTGTGTGGCGACAGCGGCGAGCCGGTGGACAGTAGCAGGCGCAAGCGCGCCAGGCGATGGCTTGCCGCAGGTTCGAGGCCCGCCTGCTCCAGCGCCGCCAGGTACTTGGCGCTGGTGCCGAAGGCCTGGATGCCTTCGGCGTCGATCAGGTCCAGCAGCCGCTCGGGGCCGGGATGGAAGGGCGAGCCGTCGTACAGTACCAGCGTGGCGCCCACCGCCAGGCCGCTGGCCAGCCAGTTCCACATCATCCAGCCGCAGGTGGTGTAGTAGAACAGCACGTCATCGGCCTTCAGGTCGTTGTGCAGGCCATGTTCCTTCAGGTGTTGCAACAACACGCCGCCAGCGCGGTGGACGATGCACTTGGGTACGCCGGTGGTGCCACTGGAATACAGGATGTACAGCGGGTGATCGAAGGGCAGCGGGGTGAAGCGGGGTTCACCGCCGGGCTGAAAGAACTCGTCCCACAGGCTGACGTTGGCGGCCTGGAACTCGTCGGCGCGCGTCCCGCTGCGGGTATGGGGCACCACGATCAGCCGTTCCAGCCCGGGCAGTTGCGCGCACACCTGGTTGACCTTTTCCACCTGGTCGATGGCCTTGCCGGCGTACTGGTATCCGGCGCAGGCGATCAGCAGCTTGGGCTCGATCTGACCGAAGCGGTCGATGATGCCATGTACGCCAAACTCGGGCGAGGAGCTGGACCACACCGCACCGAGGCTGGTGCAGGCAAGCATGGCCACCAGCGTCTGCCAGGTATTGGGCATGACGGCGGCTACCCGGTCGCCGGGGACGATGCCGGCGGCCTTGAAGGCTGTTTGCAGGCCAGCTACCTGGGCGGCCAGCTGGGCATGGGTGAACAGCTGGCGTTGGCCGTCTTCGCGCACTGCGACCAGGGCCGGGCGGTCGTCGCGGCGGCGCAGCAGGTGTTCGGCGAAGTTGAGGGTGGCGTTGGTGAACCACCGGGCATCGGGCATCTGCGGCCCTTCGCTGAGCACCTGGCTCGGCGGGGTATGCCAGTGAACGTGGAAATAGTCGGCAAGGGTTTGCCAAAAGGCAGGGCGCTGCTCGATGCTCCAGCGGTGCAGCGCCTGGTAGTCGTCGAGTTGCAGGTTGTAGCGCAGGTTGACCCGGCGGCGGAAGGCATCCATCCGGCTGGCCTCGATCTGCGCCGTGGAGAGGCGCCAGAGCACATCGTTCATGCCGAACCTCCTGTTGCTGCCGGATGTAGGCCTTCCTCTGTAGGAGCGGCCTTGTGTCGCGATCGGGCTGCAAAGCAGCCCCGGCAATTTCTGCTGTAACGCTGAAATCCTGGGGCCGCGCTGCGGCCCTATCGCGACACAAGGCCGCTCCTACAAGAATCGCGAACGGCTCTGCGCGGCACAGAATGCCGCGCCGTTTACTCTACTTTAGCCTTTTGCACGTCCTGCGACGCGGTCCAGACGCGATAGCGCACTTCGACATCCTTGGGCACATACACCACCACCGGCAGCTTGCTGTTGTAGCGCAGCATGAAGCCTTCACCGACCACCGGCACGAAGGCCTCGGTCTTCTTGGCATCGGGGCAGGCCATCAGTGTGCTGGCCGGGCCGCTGACCTTGTCCAGGCGGTAGTAGCTGTAGCCCCAGCCTTCCAGGGTACGTTCCTCCAGGCTGCCGCCCAGGCGCTGGCGATTGCAGTCCACCTTCAGGGTCTTGCCGGCGAGGATTTCCAGTTGATAGGCCGATTCATCAGCCTGGGCCGGCAGGTGGATGACCTGCCGGATGAAGCCTTTTTCCGCCTCGGGGTAGGGCGCGACGTCCTTCAGGCTGGCTGCCATCGCGGGTGCGGCGGCAGCCAGGGTCAGGGCCAGGATCGCGGTCATCGGGGTTGGGCGCATAGGGCCTCCTTGCAGATAAACGAATGCAAGACCGTCGCCAGGCCCAGGCCGCCCGTCACTGGGCCAACCAGCCACCATCGACGTTCCAGGCGGCACCGCGAACCTGGCTACCGGCCTCGCTGCACAGGAATAGTACCAGCTCACCCAGGTGTTCGGGGGTGACGAAGGCCAGCGATGGCTGTTTTTCTGCCAGCAGATCGTGCTGTGCTTGCAGCGGATCGCCACCGTTGGCAGCACGATCGGCGATCTGCTTCTGCACCAGCGGGGTCAACACCCAGCCAGGGCAGATGGCATTGCAGGTGACGTTGCTGGTGGCGGTTTCCAGGCCTACCACCTTGGTCAGGCCGACCACGCCGTGCTTGGCCGCCACATAGGCCGCCTTGCCGGTGGAGCCGACCAGGCCATGCACCGAGGCGATGTTGATGATGCGCCCCCAGTTGCGCGCGCGCATGCCGGGCAGGGCCAGGCGCGTACCGTGGAACACGGCCGACAGGTTGAGGGCGATGATCTTGTCCCAGCTCTCCAGCGGAAACTGCTCCACCGGCGCCACGTGCTGGATCCCGGCGTTGTTGACCAGGATGTCGACGCCGCCGAACTCGCGCTCGGCCAGGGCGAACAGCGCTTCGATCTGGGCCACGTCCGACAGGTCGGCCGGGTGATGGACTGCCTTCCCCCCGTGCCGGGCGATCTCGGCCAGCGCCGGGGCTGGGTCGCCGAAGCCGTTGAGCACGATGTTGGCGCCTGCGCGGGCCAGCACCTGGGCAATGCCCAGGCCAATGCCGCTGGTGGAACCGGTGACGAGTGCGGTCTTACCTTTGAGGGTCATGCAAAGCTCCTTAGACGATGCCGGTGGCGTAGAACGTGGCAATGACCACGAACACCGCCAGGGTCTTGATCAGGGTAATACCGAAAATGTCCTTGTAGGCCTCGCGGTGGGTCAGCCCGGTCACGGCCAGCAGGGTGATGACCGCACCGTTGTGTGGCAGGGTGTCCATGCCACCGCTGGCCATCGCGGCCACCCGGTGCAGCACTTCGAGCGGGATGTTGGCGGCGTTGGCGGCGGCGATGAAGCTGTCGCCCATGGCCGCCAGGGCGATGCTCATGCCGCCCGAGGCCGAGCCGGTGATACCAGCCAGCAGGGTCACAGTGATGGCTTCGTTGACCAGTGGGTTGGGGATGCCGCGCAGGGCGTCGGCCAATACCAGAAAGCCCGGCAGCGATGCGATCACCGCGCCAAAACCGTATTCCGAGGCGGTGTTCATGGCCGCCAGCAAGGCACCGCCCACGGCGCTCTTGGTGCCTTCGGCCAGGCGGGTACGGATGGCGCCGAAGGCACACACCAGCACCATCAGGATGCCCACCAGCAACGCCGCCTGCACAGCCCAGATGGCCGTGAGCTTGGCCACATCGCTTTGCACCGGCGTGCTCATGCCGGGCAGTTGCAGGCTGTGGCTGGGGCCATACCATTGCGGGATCCAGTGGGTGAACAGCAAGTTCATCACCCCCACCAGCAGCAGCGGCGACAGGGCCAGCCACGGGTTGGGCAGCGCCAGGTCGGCAGCGGTTTCCGGTTCGTTGCGCAAGTCGCTGCCATAGCCTTCGCCGGCGCGCTGGGCCTTGTTGCGCTGGCGCTGCAGGTAGGCCATGCCGGCGCAGAACACGAACAGCGTGCCGATCAGGCCCAGCCAGGGCGCGGCCCAGGCGGTGGTGTTGAAGAAGGTGCTGGGGATGATGTTCTGGATCTGCGGTGTGCCGGGCAAGGCGTCCATGGTGAACGAGAAGGCGCCCAGGGCAATGGTTGCCGGGATCAGGCGCTTGGGGATGTTGCTCTGGCGGAACATTTCGGCGGCGAACGGGTACACCGCGAACACCACCACGAACAGCGACACGCCGCCGTAGGTGAGCAGGGCACAGACCAGCACGATAACCAGCATCGCCTGGCGGGTGCCGAGCACGCGAATGGCGGCAGCGACGATCGAGCGCGAGAAGCCGGACAGTTCGATCAGTTTGCCGAACACGGCCCCCAGCAGGAACACCGGGAAGTAGAGCTTGATGAAACCGACCATTTTCTCCATGAACACCCCGGTGAATGCGGGGGCCACGGCGGACGGGTCGGTGAGCAGTACCGCACCGAGGGCGGCGATGGGGGCGAAGAGGATTACGCTGTAGCCGCGGTAGGCAGCCAGCATCAGCAGGGCCAGAGCGGCGAGGGCGATGAGCACGGTCATCGGGTGGGTCTCCTGGGTGAGTCTTGTTTTTATCGGTGAGCAGGAGATAGCGGGAATCGTGCCAGATCTGTAAGTTGATGATTTTAAATGATTAATTTTGTTTTTCTAAGAATCCTGTCTACATTTTGAGACTGTAGGGGGCTGCTTTGCAGCCCATCGCCGGCAAGCCAGCTCCCACAGGGTTATCCAAAAGTTCTGAAAGCGGTGCGTTACCTTGTGGGAGCTGGCTTGCCAGCGATCGAGGGCGAAGACCTCGCAGCGATCTCAAATCAGAAACATAAGTCTCAAGTTAGAGACGAAATACCCAGCGCTACCATCTTCTTGTACAAGGTCGACCGCCCCAACCCCAATGCCTGCGCGGCCTGCGGCACATTTCCCGCATACTCGGCCAATGCCCCAACAATCAGCTTACGCTCAAACTCTTCACACGCCTCACGGTAAGTCTGGCGAGCAGGCGCAGCCGCTACCGGACTCAACGGCCCCAATGCCGCCCGTAGATCCGCCACCCCCAGCCGCGGCTGATCCGCCAGCAGCGTGGCCCGCTCCAGCACATTGCGCAGTTCGCGAATGTTCCCCGGCCATGCATGCCGCGCCAATAGCTGCTGCGCTTCGGCCTCAAGCTCATACTGGCTGCCCAGTTCGCCCAGGATGGCCTCGCACAGCGCCGGCAGGTCTTCCAGCCGCTGCCGCAGGGGCGGCACCTCGATCGGCAGCACATTCAGCCGGTAATACAGGTCGGCGCGGAATGCCCCGCGGGCGATGGCCGCCTGCAGGTCCATGGAGGTGGCGGCAATGATGCGCACATCACTGCGCAGCATCTGGTTCGAGCCTACCGGCTCGTACTCCTTCTCCTGCAACACCCGCAGCAGCTTGCTCTGCAGGGCCAGCGGCATGTCGCCGATCTCGTCGAGGAACAGCGTGCCGCCTTCGGCCAGCTGCAGCTTGCCGCTGCGGCCCTTGCGGTCGGCGCCGGTAAAGGCGCCGGGGGCGGTGCCGAAGAACTCGGCTTCCAGCAGTGTCTCGGGAATTGCCGCACTGTTGATGCTGACAAACGCCTTGTGGGCCCGCGCCGACGCCGCATGGATGGCATGGGCCAGCAGCTCCTTGCCGGTGCCGGTTTCGCCCAGCAGCAACACCGGCGAATCACTGCTTGCACCACGCCGGGCGCGGCGCTTGGCCTCCAGGCTGGTGGCGCTACTGCCGACAAACTGGGCGAAGCTGTACTTGGCCTGGCGGGCGCGCAACTGCGAGCGGGTCGAGGCCAGTTCCTGCTGCATGCTGGAGTAGCGCTTGAGCAGCGGCGACAGGCTGCGCAACTCATCGAACAGGGCAAAGCCGATGGCGCCGATCAGCGCACCCTGGTCGTCGTGGATGGGCAGGCGCATTACCACCAGCGGCTCGTTCGGGGTGTCGAGCATGTCCAGCAGGATCGGCCGACCATTGCTCACCACCTCGCGCATCAGGCTGCCCGGGATCACCGCCTCGCACGGCTGGCCGATGGCACTGGCGGCGTCGGCCAGGCCAAAGCGCCGGGCGTAGCGTTCGTTCATCCAGACGATGCGCGCCTGGCGGTCGACGATCACCGTGCCTTCGCTGGACTGTTCGATGATCTCGAACAGCGAGCGAATGGCCAGTTGCCGTACCTGGGGGTAGTCCTTGAGGCTGTCGCTGTCGTGCATGGGTAGAAATCCTGAAATCTGTAAAAGCAGGGCCGGCCTCTTCGCGGGCTTGCCCGCTCCCACAGGGTCACCACAAATCCTGAGGACTGCGGGGTACCTGTGGGAGCGGGCAAGCCCGCGAAGAGGCCAGACCTGAAAACCTATCCCCTGGGGTCGAACGCCTCGCGCAAGGCATCCCCGATAAACACCAGCAGCGACAGGATCACCGCCAGCGCAAAGAACGCGGTAAAGCCCAGCCATGGCGCCTCCAGGTGCTGTTTGCCCTGGGTCACCAGCTCACCCAGCGAAGCACTCCCGGCCGGCATGCCGAAACCGAGAAAATCCAGTGCAGTCAGGGTGGTGATCGCCCCGGTCAGCATGAACGGCACATAGGTCAGCGTTGCGTTCATGGCATTGGGCAGGATGTGCCGCAGCATCACCTGGCTGTCTGGCAACCCCAGCGCCCTTGCGGCCTTCACGTACTCCAGGTTGCGACCGCGCAGGAACTCGGCGCGTACCACATCGACCAGGGTCAGCCAGGAGAACAGCGCCATGATCCCCAGCAGCCACCAGAAGTCCGGCTCGACGAAGCCGCTGAGGATGATCAGCAGGTACAGCACCGGCAACCCCGACCACACTTCCAGCAGGCGCTGGCCGACCAGATCGACCCAGCCGCCGTGATAGCCTTGCAGGGCACCGGCCACCACCCCGATCAGCACGCTGACCACGGTCAGGGCGAAGGCGAACAGCAAGGATACCCGCATGCCATACAGCACCCGGGCCAGCACGTCGCGGCCCTGGTCGTCGGTGCCCAGCCAGTTGCTTGCGCTCGGCGGGCTGGGGGTGGGCACCTGCAGGTCGTAGTTGGGGGTATCGGCGCTGAACGGGATCGGTGCGAACAGCATCCAGCCATCTTGCTGCTCGATCAGCTGGCGTACGTAGGCGCTGCGGTAATCAGGCTGGAACGGCAGCTGGCCGCCGAACTGCTGCTCGGTGTAGCGCTTGAGCGCCGGCACGTACAGGTCGCCCTTGTAGCCCAGCAGCAGCGGTTTGTCGTTGGCCACCAGCTCGGCACACAGGCTCAGCAGCAGCAGGGCGGCGAACAGCCACAGCGAAACCCAGCCAAGGCGGTTGCGGCGAAAGCGTTGCAGGCGGCGACGCGAGATCGGCGAAAGCATCAGTGTGCCCTCGTGTCGAAGTCGATACGCGGGTCGAGCAGGGTGTACGACAGGTCACCGATCAGGCGGATCAGCAGGCCCGCCAGGGTGAAGATGAACAGCGTGCCGAACACCACCGGGTAATCCCGCGACACGGCCGCCTCGTAACTCATGCGGCCCAGGCCATCGAGCGAGAAGATCACCTCGATCAGCAACGAGCCGGCGAAGAACACCGTGATCAACGCCTGCGGCAACCCGGCCACCACCAGCAGCATGGCATTGCGCAGCACGTGGCCATACAGCACCCGGCGCTCGCTCAGGCCCTTGGCGCGGGCGGTAACCACGTATTGCCGGGAAATCTCGTCGAGGAAGGCGTTCTTGGTCAGCAGCGTCAGGGTGGCGAAGCCGCCGATCACCAGGGCGCCGACCGGCAGCACCAGGTGCCAGAAGTAGTCGGCGACCTTGCCCAGCAGGCTGAGCTCGTCGAAGTTGTCCGAGACCAGGCCGCGCACCGGGAACCAGCTGAGCGAGGTGCCGCCGGCGAACAGCACGATCAGCAACAGGGCGAACAGGAACGAGGGCAGGGCATAGCCGACCACGATCAGCGCGCTGCTCCAGGCATCGAAGCGGCTGCCATGGCGCACCGCCTTGCGGATGCCCAGCGGGATCGACACCAGGTAGGTGATCAGCGTGGCCCAGAAGCCCAGCGACAGGGTGACCGGCAACTTGTCGAGGATCAGGTCGGTGACCTTGGCGCCGCGGAAGAAGCTGTTGCCGAAGTCCAGCCGGGCGTACTGGCCCAGCATCAACCACAGGCGCTCGGGGGCGGACTTGTCGAAGCCGTACTGGCGCTTGATTTCCTCGATCAGTTTCGGGTCCAGGCCACGGGTGGCTCGTGACTCGCCGTGCACCACCTCGGCCCGGGCACCAGGAGCGCCGCCGCCGATGCCTTGCAGGCGTGCCACCGCCTGTTCCACCGGGCCGCCCGGTGCAGCCTGGACTATGGCGAAGTTGACCAGCAGGATCGCCAGCAGGGTCGGGATGATCAGCAACAGGCGGCGCAGGATGTAGGTGGTCATGGCGAGGACTTCCGGCGTTCGGCCATTTGCGCGTTGGTCAGCGCGGTGGGGCTGACTTCCCACCAGGTGTCCAGGCCTTCGTCATAGGCAGCCTGGACCTTGGGCAGGCCGAAGCGGTTCCACCAGGCGGTGGAGCTGCCGGGTGGGTAGTAGTTGGGGATCCAGTAGTAGTTCCATTGCAGCACCCGGTCCAGGGCATGGGCGTGGTGCAGCATGTCGGCCTGGCTGTCGGCGCGCACCAGGCCGTCGATCAGGTGGTCCACGGCGGGGTCCTGCAGCACCATCAGGTTGTTCGAACCAGGGTCGTGGGCTGCTGCCGAGCCAAAATAGTTGTACAGCTCGGCGCCGGGCGACAGGGTGACCGGGTAGCCGGTCACGATCATGTCGTAGTCACGTGCCATCAGGCGGTTGACGTACTGGGCCGAATCGACGTTGCGGATGTCCAGTGTCACGCCAATCTGTGCCAGGTTGCGCTTCCACGGCAGCAACAGGCGCTCCATGCCTGCCTGGCCGTTGAGGAAGGTGAACGCCAGCGGCGTGCCCTGGCTGTTTACCAGCCTGTCGCCCTCGGGGCGCCAGCCGGCTTGTTCGAGCAGCGCCAGTGCCTCCAGCTGTTGCTTGCGGACGATCCCCGAGCCATCGGTGACCGGGGCGGTGAACACGGTACTGAAGACTTCGTCCGGCACCTTGCCGCGCAAAGGCTCGAGCAATTTCAACTCGCCGGCATCCGGCAGTTGTCGGGCAGCCAGCGGGGTATTGGAGAACACGCTCTGCTGGCGGATGTACATGTTGCGCATCATCTGCCGGTTGCTCCATTCATAGTCCCACAGCATGCCCAGCGCCTGGCGCACGCGGCGGTCCTTGAACTGCGGCCGGTCGAGGTTGAACACGAAGCCTTGGGCCACCTGCGGTTTGGCCGGGCCCAGGTGGGCGCGCTGCAGGCGCCCGTCGTCCAGTTGCGCGCCGTTGTAGCCCAGGGTGTAGGCGGTGGCGGAGAATTCGCGGTTGTAATCGTAGCCGCCGCCCTTGAGCACTTGTCGCGCCACCTCGGTATCACCGAAGTACTCGATGCGCAGCTTGGCGAAATTGTAGCGGCCACGGCTGACCGGCAGATCGCGCGCCCACCAGTTGGCGTCGCGCTCGAAGGTGATGCTGCGGCCGTTGTCGATGCGCCCGATACGGTACGGCCCGCTGCCGACCGGCTTGTCGAAGCCGGCGCCGTTGGCGAAATCGCGCTGCTGCCAGTCGTGCTCGGGCAGTACCGGCAGGCTGGCGAGGTCCAGCGGCAGGGTGCGGCCGTGGTCGGGCTTGAAGTCGAAGCGCACGCTGTGCGGGTTTTCCACGATAACGGCGGCAACATCGGCGAACTGGGTGCGGTACTTGAGGCTGCCCTTGCTCATCAGCAGCTCGAAGGTAAAGCGTACGTCCTCGGCGCGCACTGGCTTGCCATCGGCGAATGTGGCGCGCGGGTCGATCTCGAACCGCAACCAGGCATCCTCCGGACCGCGCTCCATGCGCCGGGCGATCAGGCCGTAGACGGTGTAGGGTTCATCGAACGAGCGCACCGCCAGTGGTGCGTACAGCAGGCCATCGACCTCGCTGACACCGATGCCTTTGTCGATGTACGGCAGAATATGGTCGAACTGGCCGATCTCGATGGCCGAACGGCGCAGGATGCCACCTTTGGGGGCGTCGGGGTTGACGTAGTCGAAATGCTGGAAGCTGGCGTTGTAGCGGGGGGCTTCGCCGTAGACGGTGAGGGCGTGGGTGGAGGCGGCGTCGGCGTTGACGCCAATGCAAAGCAAAAACAGCCAACACAAGACCTGTGGGAGCGGGTTTACCCGCGAATGCGTCCGTCCATGCAACGCCGTTGCCTGATCAGGCGCATTCGCGGGTAAACCCGCTCCCACAAGGGATTTCATCGGCTGCGCGGACTTAGTCCTGGCGGCTGGTCACTTCCAGCAGGTGGTAGCCGAACTGGGTCTTCACCGGGCCTTGCACGGTATTGACCGGGGCGCTGAACACCACGGTATCGAATTCCTTGACCATCTGGCCTGGGCCGAACGAGCCCAGGTCACCGCCCTGGCGGCTGGACGGGCAGGTGGAGTTGGCTTTGGCGATTTCAGCGAAGTCGGCGCCTGCTTCGATCTGGGCTTTCAGTTCGTTGCATTTGTCTTCGCTGCTGACCAGGATGTGGCGGGCGGTTGCACGGGCCATGGATACTGCTCCTTGGGGTAAAAAAGGCAAGCCTAGCGCACTTGTCCGGGGTATGTCTCGCCAGGCTTGCAACCCGCTGCCTAGAGTTTTTGTGCCGCCTCGCGCAACAGGGTTTCGGTCGAGGCCCAGCCCAGGCAACCGTCGGTGATCGACACGCCGTATTTCAGCGCGCCCTTGCCCAGCACCTGGCAGCCGTCGAACAGGTGCCCTTCGATCATCACCCCGACGATCGAGCGGTCGCCAGCCAGGCGCTGCTCCAGCACATCGTTGAATACCGCCGGCTGGCGCGCCGGGTCCTTGCCGCTGTTGGCATGGCTGCAATCGACCATGATCCGCGCCTGCAACCCGGCCTTGGCCAGCGCCTGCCGGGCCATGGCGATGCTGTCGGCGTCAAAGTTCGGGCCCTTGTGGCCGCCGCGCAGCACCAGGTGGGTGTCCGCGTTGCCCAAGGTCTCGATGATGGCCGGGTAGCCTTGCGCATCCATGCCGAAGTGGCGGTGCGGATGGGCGGCGCTGCGCATGGCGTCGCTGGCGATGGCGATGCCACCGTCGGTGCCGTTCTTGAAGCCGACCGGCAACTCCAGGCCACTGACCATTTCGCGGTGGATTTGCGACTCGGTAGTGCGCGCACCAATCGCGGCCCAGGCCAGAAGGTCATCGAAGTAGCCGGCGGCCATTGGCTGCAGCAATTCGGTGGCGACCGGCAGGCCGCGTTCGATCATGTTCAGCATCAGCCCGCGGGACAGGGCGATGCCGGCGTGCATGTCGTCGCTGCCATCGAGGTGCGGGTCGTAGGCCAGGCCTTTCCAGCCGACCGTGGTGCGGGGTTTTTCGACGTAGGCGCGCATCACCAACAGCAGCTTGTCGTCGACTTCGCGGCTGAGGGCGGCCAGGCGGTCGGCGTATTCCAGGGCCGAGCGCGGGTCGTGGATCGAGCACGGGCCAACGATCACCAGCAGGCGCTGGTCGCGGCCTTCGAGGATGTCGCGGATGGCCTGGCGGTGGGCATGGACTTGCTGGGTAAGTTCGCTCGACAGCGGCATTTGCTGCTTGAGCAGGTGCGGGCTGGGCAGGCGCTGGCTGACGGTGGTGTTGGCTGCTTGCGGCTGGGTCAGGGCGAGGCTGGAAGCTTGCATGGCGTTTTTCCCTGGGCGGACGGCGGGTTCTGGCCCGCGTGGTCGGCCCTATCGAGGTGTTCGACAGATCGTTGAATTCGTATTGGTTGCTGCATTGCCACCTGTGCAAGACCGAACGGAGGCGGCAGGCTGGCCCGAACGGGATTGGCTAAATCGCCAGGCGAAGGTGTTGGCGTAGTAATAGGTGGCGTAGTTCATGAATCTGTCCTCAATGTGAATCGGTGTTGTTCAAAGGCCTGAAAAGCAAAACCCCCGGTCGGGGAGCCGACCGGGGGTTTGAGTATTCTCATGTTCGGCGGCCCCTCGAAGGTGGGCGCCGTGTGGGTATCGGCGCCTAGTGGCTAAACCAATACCCGAAGTAATAGCTGGCAGGTGCCACGCAGCCGGCAACGGCCAGCACAGGGCGCAGGGTGCGACCGGTGTGGTTGGCGTGGTTGCGGGTGTGTTTCGGCATGTTGCTCTCCAGTGAATGAGCCCGAGCTTACTTCAGTTCGGCTGAGCCATTCAATGGATAAATGCTATGGCGGTGATCAATTGTTCCTGTACCGCTTGGTTCAATGGCCATAGCGCCCGACCAGGCTCTGCGCCCCTAGCGCGTGGCCTTGCAGCAGTTGCAGCAGGCCGCTGCGGTCCAGGCCTTCGGGCAGGGTGCCCAATGGCAGGTCGGTGGCAATCAGCGTCAGCGCGTAGTGGTGCGGGTTGTCGCCGGCGGGTGGGCAGGGGCCTCGGTAGCTGAGCGTGCCCCGCGAATTGCGCCCCACCGTCACCCCTTGCCCGGTCAGCCCTGCGACGCCTTCCTTCAGCCCATCCTGGGCCGGGTCGATGTTGTAGGCGAGCCAGTGAACCACGCCAATACCTTTGCCGCCGTCTGGGTCGAACATGATCAGTGCCAGCGACTGGGTGCCTGCGGGGAGGTTTTCCCAGCTCAGTTGCGGAGTGCGCTCTTCACCAGCACCGCAGGCCGGGTCCGGGCCAACCTGTTGCAAGGCGATCACGCCACCATCGGTGAAAGAAGATGAGCTGATCGACAGCGCGCCCTGGCCGCCGGCGACGGCCAAGGCGCTGCATGGCAGCAGGGCGGTGAGCAGCCAGGTTTTGAGGTTCATGGTGAATCCTCGGCAGGGCGTTCCGGCGCAGTGTAGCCCAGGCCGGCCTCAATGGCTGTCCTGGTCCTCGGCGGTGCCCCCCGAATGCCCGGCGCCGGAGCCGGTGGCTTCGCCGGTGCTGTTGGAGCCGCCAGCGGCGCCGTCGGCAGCATCGCTGTTGCTGCCGGTGTCGCTGCTGTCGTTGGCTTTGCTGCTGCCAGGGCTGTTGACGCTGCTGTCTTCACCGGCGGTCTTGCCACCCTGCTGGTCGGTTTGCGGGCGGCTATCGGTGTCTGTGTCGGTTGCGGCGAAGCTGGTGCCAGTGACGCTGGCCAGGGCGAGGGCAAGGCACAGAGAGAAGGGGCGAATGCGGATCATGGAACGTCTCCTTAGCGGATGATCTGTCATTCGTTGGGCTGGAGGCGGGAGGTGGGGTGCCGTCTGGGCGACGGGTGGTCATCCCAGGGGGTTGCCGTGCAGCCCGCTCGCGACGCAAGGCCGATTGCAAAGGGGGCCGCGCAGGCCCCGAACAAAGCGATCAGCGGCAGTTGCCCGCCTTGCGATAACCCGCTGCCTGCGCCTCACCCTCGGTGGCGAAGGTGACTTGGTTCTTCGCGGTAACCTGGGTATAGCCCGGGCAGCCGACGGAAAGGTGATAGACGTGGCTGTTGCGGTTGCCAAGCACCGCCCCCACCGACCCAGTACTGGCCAGGCTCGGCTTGGCCTCAGGCTTGGCGGCCTTCGCCGGCACCGCCTGCACCACACCGCCGCCGACCGGCTTGTAGTTGGCAGTCCATTTGCGTTCCCCGGTCACGAAGGGGTTGGCATGCCCCATGATCGCGGCAATGCGCCGGTTACGCTCCTTCTCCCAAGCCGAAACCGGGTGCTGTTTGTCCCAGGCCATCAGCAACTGCTGCTGTTGGCGCGACATGCTCAGCTTGTAACGGTCGTACATGTAGAAGGTGGTGCGGGCGACCAGGCCTTTCACTTCGTCACGTGGTTCGGCAGCACGCTGCACGAAGTCGACCTTGGTGGAGCACTGGCCGTATTGCCCTGCATTGCCGGCAACCATGCCGTAGTTGAAATTGCTGCGGTCGCCGTTGACCTCGCCCACAGCCGGGTACAGGTTGAACAGGTCGGCCTCCATGGCGCGGAACACCGGGTCGTCATCCACGCAATGCTCGCGGCCACCGTTCTTCCAGCACTGGCGCTGGTTGCCGAAGGTATGGGCCGGCACGATGTGTTCCCATTCGGTGCGTTCGGCGCGGTTCTGCTGCTTGCGGGTCTGGTAGCCGCATGATGCAGCATCGATACGCCCGCCAGACTTGCCCACCCAGGCCCATTTGCAACCGCAGTACAGGTCGCCCATGGCACTGCTGGCCTGGTCCATGTACACCTTCTGCTTGGCCACCACCTTGGCTTCGGTGAAGGTCGCCGGTGGGCTGGCAAGGGCGGGTAGGGTAAAGGAAAACAGTAAGGATACGGCGTAAAGCAGTGATTTCATGGGAAAAACATATTTCAGGTTGGGGCATGCATTGTAATCATTTCTTTGGGGCTGGCCAGCTCGCTGATCCACACCAGTGGGCGGCGCGGGTCGTCGCTGCCCATGCTGCTGAACGTGGCCGAGTCGAGCATGGCCTTGAGTTGGGTGGCCATGCGCAGCAGGCGCTCGATGAAGCCGGTGCCGACGGCGCCGGTGTCCTCCAGGGAAACACCGCTCTGGTTGTGCTGGATTGCCAGGTGGTAGTGGCTGACCCCGGCACCGTTGCTACTACCGCCCAGTACCACGGTGAAGCGCGGGCCGAGCAGCCCGGCCAGGCGCTGCTGGACCAGGTCGAGTAGCGCGACCGGGACTTCGTCGGGGCGCAGTGAAGTGGGGAAGCATGGTGTGAAGGGTGGCATGGGCATGTCCTGCTGGGCGGGGTACGAGTCCTGGCCAGCTTAAGCAAGGTCACTGTCAACTTGGGTTAAGCAGGAGTAAAAGCGGGTAATGCTCAACGCCTGCGCGTTACGGCATCAGGGATTAGAAGGTCTGCCCCAGCGAGAACCGATGATCTGGGTTTCTGCCCCGTCCGGCTTCTTCAGCGGTGCCGCCAGGCTGAAACTCAACGGCCCCATTGGGCTGTACCAGGTCACGCCAACCCCCAGCGACACGGCCATCTGTGCCAGGTCCACGCTGCCGCAGGCAAACTCTGCGTGAGCAAGGCCGCTCCAAGGGAACTGCACTTATTGAATTAGCAGGGCCCCTGTGGGAGCGGCTTTAGCCGCGAACACCGGCGCAGCCGGTGCCATGCACTGCGTTGGATTCTTCGCGGCTAAAGCCGCTCCCACAGGGGATCGCAATCGCAATAAAGGCTTCAAGGCGTGAGGGTCGGCACGAACATGCCCGTCTTCACATTGCTCATCGACACCAGCGTCTTGAAGCGCTTGACGTTGTTGCTCTCGAAGAACAGTTCGCGCGTCAGCTGGGTGTACTGCTCCATGTGGCGCACCAGCATGATCAGCACGAAATCGCATTCCCCGGCCACGTAGTAGCACTGCTGCACCTGCGGGCAGGCGAGGAAGGTGCGTTTCATCTCGTCCAGCAGGTCCAGCCGCTCGTTCTCCACTTCAACCTCGGTGATCACCGTCAGCGTGTACCCAAGCTGCTCCGGGTTCACCTGTGCCACCGTGCCACGGATCACGCCGTCGGCCGCCAGCTTCTTCAACCGCCGATTGACCGCAGCCGAGGACAGGTTGACCTGCGCACCGAGGTCCAGCTGTGAAGTACCAGCGTCGCGCTGCATGGCATCGAGCAGGGCCAGGTCGAAGTGATCGAGGGGCATGAAGGGGCCTCTGTAGGTAAACAGCGGTAAACGCCGGGAATGCGTAATAAAAGTGCGTGCGAAGGCCAAAAATCAAGCTTTTCGTACATGGTGAGCGAATAGAATTCTCCCATGAACAAAAACGACGGTGTAGAGCCTAGGCTTTGCACCCCTGGGAGAAACGGTTGATGAATGCGAGTACCCCACTGCAACTGAACGGCGCTTTGCTGCTGCAGCAGATCCGTGCACTCGGCCAGGTAGGCGCTGACGCCACCCACGGCGGGCGTACCCGGATTGCCCTGAGCGATGCCGAAAAGGCCGGGCGCGACCTGCTGGTCGGTTGGATGCGCGAACTTGACCTCGACGTGCAGGTCGACCGCATCGGCAACATTTTCGGTACTTTGCGCGCTGCCGCCGACAGCGGTGAGCAACGCCCACTGATGATGGGTTCGCACATCGATACCGTCACCAACGCCGGAGCCCTGGATGGCTGCTATGGCGTGCTGGCCGGGTTGGCGGTGATTCGGGCCTACCGTGATGCCGGGCGCTTGCCTGAGCGTTCGATCACGGTCGGCGCATTCACCAATGAAGAGGGTGTGCGCTACCAGCCCGACATGATGGGCTCACTGGTATATGCCGGCGGCCTGCCCTTGCAGCAGGCGCTGGACACCCTTGGCACCGACGGTACGCGGCTTGGCGATGAACTGGCGCGCATCGGCTATGCCGGCACGCTGGAGCCTGGCGCCATCGTGCCGCATGAATACCTCGAACTGCATATCGAGCAGGGGCCGATCCTCGACGCCGAGAACACCCTGATTGGCGTGGTCGAGAACCTGCAGGGCATTTCCTGGCAGCAAGTAGAGGTGAAAGGGCACGCCAACCATGCCGGCACCACGCCGACCCACCTGCGTCATGACGCAGGCTTCGTCGCCAGTGCCATCGTTGCCGAGTTGCGCGCCATGGCCGTGGATTCCGGCACGACCCTGGCCACGGTGGGCTGCATGCAGTTCGAGCCGAACGTGATCAACGTCATCCCGCGCAAGGCCACCTTCACCGTCGACCTGCGCGACCCCGACGAAACTTGCCTGGCTTACGCCGAAAACCGCCTGAGCCAATACCTGGAGGCGCTCGCCGAGCGTGAAGGGGTGACCATTACCACCGAACGCCTGGTGCGGTTCGAACCGGTGATCTTCGACGCAGGCTTGGCCGATGCCATAGAAGCCTCGGCGCAGCGTTTCGGCTTCAGCCACCGACGCATGACCTCTGGCGCCGGCCACGACGCGCAAATGATCGCCCGCATTGCCCCCGCCGCAATGATCTTCGTGCCCAGCCAGGGTGGCATCAGCCACAACCCGCGCGAGCATACCGACGACGCACAACTGATCCAGGGCGCCCAGGTGCTGCTGGATGTGGTCAGCCGTCGCCTGACCCACCCCTGATCCCCACTGTAATGCCCCGCCCGCTGAAGCCTGGTTTCAGCGGCATGGGCTTCCTGTTGCCTGCAGAAAGGAGTACCGCATGTTTGTTTCCAACCCCAAGGCTGGCCGCCGGCCTTACCCGCAAGCGTTGCAAGAGGTGATGAGCATTGCCAGGGCTGAAGAAAGCCGCCAGTGGCTGGCCGGCTGGGCGCGCTTGAACGCTGGCGCTACGCCGCTGTACACCCTGCCTGACCTGGCCGCCGAGCTGGGTGTTGCCCAGGTGTCGGTGAAGGACGAATCGGTGCGCTCGGAGCTGGGCAGTTTCAAGGCCCTGGGCGCGCCGATTGCCCTGGTTCGGCTGATCCGGCGTACCTTCCCCGCGCAGCAGTTCGACCCGCGTGGCTTGCTGGAAGGCCAGTACGCCGACCTGCTGGCGCAGTTCACCGTGGTCAGCGCCACCGATGGCAACCATGGCAAGGGCCTGGCGGCCGCCGCGCAAAGCATCGGCTGCCGCTGCGTGATCGTGCTGCATGCCAACGTCAGCATCGAGCGCGAACAGGCGATTGCGGCCTATGGCGCACAGATCGTGCGCATTGCCGGCAATTACGACGCGTCGGTCGAGCATGCTGCGGAGCTGGCGACCAGCAACGGCTGGACCGTGGTTTCCGATACCTCCTATGAAGGCTACGAAGTGATCCCGCGTGACGTGATGCAGGGCTACGGCACCATCGCCGCGGAAATCATCGAAGCCACTGCCGGGCAACCGCCGTTCACCCACGTGTTCCTGCAGGGCGGGGTGGGCGGCCTGGCGGCCGGTATCGTCAGCTACCTGTGGGAGCACTACGGCGCACAGCGCCCGCTGTTGGTCATGGTCGAACCGGAGCAGGCGGACTGCCTGTACCAGAGCGCCTTGCTCGGCAAGCCGGCCAGGGCGACCGGCTCGGTGGACTCGGTAATGGCAGGCCTGGCGTGCGGCGAGACATCGCCGCTGGCCTGGCGCTTCCTGGAGCCGAGCGTCGATTACTTCATGACCATCAGCGATGACCAAGCTGTCGCCGCCATGCGCCGTCTGGCGGTTGGCAGCGCTCGCGACATTCCGCTGGTGGCTGGTGAGTCCGGCGTCGCCGGCCTGGCCGGGCTTGCCCGCCTGGTAACGGATGCTGGCGCAGCTGCCGACCTGGATATCGACGGCAACGCCCGCATCCTCTTCATCAATACCGAAGGCGCCACCGCCCCCGGCGTATATGCCGACCTGCTGGGCGAGTCGGCCAGCTCGGTACTGGCCCGCCAGCAAGCCTGGGTACGTACCTGATCCACCCCTGAGGGCCGGTATTACCGGCCCTCCGTCAGCTCCACACAAGAAAAACAAGCGGAGATTCCATGAACAAACTCAAACGTGACATCAGCCCTTGGTCGCTGATGCTGACCGGCCTTGGCTCCATCATCGGTTCAGGCTGGCTGTTCGGCGCCTGGCATGCATCGGCCATCGCCGGGCCGGCGGCGATCCTGGCCTGGGTCATCGGTGCGGTGGTGGTGCTGGCGATTGCCCTGACCTATGCGGAAATGGGCGCGATGTTCCCTGAGTCCGGCGGCATGGTGCGTTATGCGCGCTATTCCCACGGCTCGCTGGTCGGCTCGGTGCTCATCGCGCTGGTGGTCTACGTGATGTTGCAGGTGGCCTTCATCGGGGCCTTGAGCCCGGCGAGCATCGCTGCGGGCTGGCACAACCTGAACTTCGATTCGCCCTTGGCGCAACTGGCACTGGCGCTGAACCTGAACTGGCTGGCCATGCTGCTGTACCTGGATGCCTTCGTCAGCCCTTCGGGTACCGGCTCCATCTACACCGCCACCACTGCGCGCATGATCTATGCGATGGAGAAGAACAACACCCTGCCGAAAATCTTCGGCAACCTGCACCCGCTGTATGGCGTGCCGCGCCAGGCGATGTGGCTGAACCTGGCGGTGAGCTTCATCTTCCTGTTCTTCTTCCGTGGCTGGGGCGTACTGGCGGCGGTGATCTCGGTGGCCGTGGTGATTTCGTTCCTGACCGGGCCGATCAGCCTGATGTCGCTGCGCGCTACCGCGCCGGAAATCCACCGCCCGCTGCGCCTGAAGGGCATGGGCATCATTGCGCCATTTGCCTTCATCTGTGCCTCACTGGTGCTGTATTGGGCCCGTTGGCCGCTGACTGGCCAGGTGATCCTCCTGGTGATCGGCGCCTTGCCTATCTATTTCTACTACCAGGCCAAAGCCGGCTGGGCGGGGTTCGCTCGCGAGCTGCGCGCCGCTGCCTGGCTGATCGGCTATCTCCCGGCGATTGCCCTGGTGTCGTGGCTGGGCAGCGAGGCGTTCGGCGGTATCGGCCTGCTGCCAGAGGGCCTGGACATGGTCGTGGTGAGCGCAGTTGCCTTCGCGTTCTACCGCCTGGGTGTGGGCAGCGGCTACCGCACGCCTTACCTGAGCGAAAGCGTCATCTGGCACGGCCAAGCGCCTGCGGATGAACCCCAACCTTCCGGTCAACGCCCGACGTTGGCTCAGTAACAGGAGCTTCAAGCATGAGCAACGACCTTGCATTCGAACTGCGCCTCAAGCACTGGCGGCACGCGTTTCACCGGCACCCGGAAACCGGCTTTGAAGAGTTCGACACCGCCGAACAGGTCGCCAGCATCCTCGCCAGCCTTGGCTTGGAGGTGCACCGTGGCATCGGTGGCACCGGCCTGGTTGCCAGCCTCACTGTCGGTGACGGCCCAGGCGTGATCGGCCTGCGTGCCGACATGGATGCCCTGAACATCACCGAACAGGCGCATCAACGGCCGCATGCGTCCTGCAACCACGGCAAGATGCACGCCTGTGGCCACGACGGGCACATGGCGATGGTGCTGGGTGCCGCAGACCTGCTGTGCCGCGAGCGTAACTTCAACGGTACCGTGCGTTTCGTGTTCCAGCCGGCCGAGGAGCATGGGCGGGGGGCCAAGGCGATGATGGCCGATGGGTTGTTCGAGCGCTTCCCGGTCGATGCCCTGTATGGCGCGCACAATATGCCGGGCATGCCGGCCGGCCATATCGCCACGAGGCCCGGTGGGATCATGGCCAGCGAGGACAACTTCGTCATTCACATCCAGGGCAAGGGCACCCATGCCGCCCGGCCGCACATGGGTATCGACCCGATGGTGATCGGCGCCGAGATCGTGCTGGCCTTGCAGACCATTGTCGCGCGCAATGTCGACCCGAGCCTGTCGGCAGTGGTTTCCTGCACCGAGTTCATCACTGATGGCATCCGCAATGCGATACCGACCCATGTCACGATCAAGGGTGACACCCGCAGCTACAGCCCAGAGGTGCAGCGCCTTCTGGAAAAGCGCATGCGCGAGATCAGCGAGGGCATCTGCCACCTGCACGGTGCAACCTGCCGGTTCGAGTACAGCCACGAGTTTGCGCCGACGGTGAACTGGGCGGCGAACACGGAAATTGCCGTGGCGGCGGCGCGCAATGTGGTGGGGGCGCAGGCGGTGAATGCCGAAGTGATGCCGATGATGATTTCCGAGGACTTCGGTGCGTTCCTGCAGCAGGTGCCGGGCAACTTCGTGTTCATCGGCAATGGTGCCGAGGGCGAGGCGGGGGCTACGCCGTTGCACAACGCTTCGTATGATTTCAACGATGCGATCCTGGCAACCGGGGCCCGTTATTTTGCCGAGGTGGCCAGGGTCAGCCTGCCGCGTTGATGCCTGCTGCGATGCGGTGCGATCCCCAGGATTGACGCGTTCTTCTGTAGATACCGTCTTGACCCTCACCCCGCAAGAGCGATTTGAGGGTCAAACGGTTTGCCGGATTTCACTACGCCATACACCAGGTGCAAAAGCTTACGCATAGCAGCGCAGACTATCTGCTTGTAGGCTTTACGCCGATTGCTCAAACGCTCTGCCAGTGCCTTCACGACCGGGTTGTATCTGATCGAGACAGTGCCTGGCATCCACAAGCCGGCGCGCAATCTTGGGGCTCCTGTACGGGAAATGGTCGATTGGCCAATCTTCTCTCCCGATTGATGGATCATCGGGTTGAGGCCTGCAAACGCAACCATGGCTGACGGGCTTTCGTACTTCAGCGGATCACCCAGTTCTGCAAGGATCAGCGCGGCCGTGGTGTCTCCCAGGCCATCAATCGACGTAATCAGTTCTCGTCGCTGGCGCAGGTCTGGATCGTCATCGATCGTCTGCTCAATAGCCTTACGGGTTTTCGCTATTTCTTCGCTGATGTGCCCAATTACAGCTCTGATCGATTCCTGGACAGCGATCTGCGACACATCCAGACGGTTCTGCTCCATCTGCTGCATCTCTTTCAGGTCGTCCAGACGCCGCACCAAGGCCCGCAAGCGCCGCTGAGCTGGCGGCTCAGGCTTCCACTGACGAAGCAAATCTTTTTTCTGCTGACCGTAAGCAGCAATAACCTTGGCATCAGCCTTATCAGTTTTGACGCGTCGAAGGTCCGCTCCGGCAAACTTGGCAATCACGGCGGGATTCAGAATACACACCCGGTAACCCTTGGCATGAAAGCACTCAGCAAGCGCTTCGTGATAAGTGCCAGTGGCCTCCATGATAACCCAGGCACGTGGTTCGGCATGTTGCTCAAGCCAGGTTGCGAATTGCTCAAAACCACTCGGATTATTGGCCAGCTTGGCTTTGGTACGGACTTTCCCATTGGGAAGTGGAGTTGCAATATCGAAAGATCGCTTGGCTACATCGACGCCAACAACAACAGACATGATCTTCTCCCTCAGACAACGAAGTTTCGATCACCCAGCACTCGGTTCAACCTTGCGAATGCGTGCTCACGCCGGGGGGCGGCACTAGATACCGTTCGAACTGTTCGAGTGGGGTTGGAGGGCCAGAGCGTTATCTACAATACGGGCTCGATGCCCTTGGAGCGGCTCCGCTTCATGACCCTCCCTCGATGATCAGTCGAGAACTTTCGCCTCTTGTGAGGCGAAAGTCGAGATACAAGGAGCGGCCTTGTGTCGCGAAAGGGCTGCAAAGCAGCCCAGGGTTTCAGCGTCACCGCATGGATTGCCGGGGCTGCTTTGCAGCCCTTTCGCGACACAAGGCCGCTCCTACAAGGAATCGTGCCAAACCAGAGAGAGGCGCCAGTATCAAGCGAAAAGCCGGGCCTTAGTGCCCACCCTTCATCCGCCGTGCCACCAGGTAGATCCCCAGCCCGACCAGCGCCGTAGCCGCGCCGATGTACCCGGTGCTGGTCCAGCCCATGCCTGCGGTAATCGCCATGCCACCCAGCCACGGCCCCAGCGCATTGGCCAGGTTGAACGCCGCATGGTTCGACGCCGCCGCCAGGCTTGGCGCTTCATGGGCAATGTCCATCAGGCGGATTTGCAACGGCGCCGCCAGGGCAATCATGGTGCCGACCAGGCCAATGCCCAGCAGCAGGCTCCACAGCGCCTGGGCGGCAAAGCTGAAGAACAGCAGCACGGCAATCGACCACATCAGCACCAGCCCGACCGCGCGGAACTGCAGGCGGTCGAACAGCTTGCCACCGGCGATGTTGCCGACAATGCCACCGACGCCGAACGCCGCCAGGCCAAACGGAATCCACTGTGGCGACACCTGGGTCACCTGCAACATGGTCGGCGCCAGGTAGCTGAACACACAGAACATGCCGGCAAAGCCGATCGAGGCGATGCCCAGCGCCATCCACACCTGCGGCAGGGTGAAGGCTTGCAGTTCCTTGCGCGGGTCGCTGCGCACTTCATCGTGGCGCTGGGGTACGAAGCGCCAGACCAGGACGATGGTGCACAGGGCGATCGCGCCAACCAGCACGAACGCCGAGCGCCAGCCGAAGTACTGGCCCAGCAAGGTGGCGATCGGGTTACCGAGCAACATGGCCAGGGTCAGCCCCATCATCACCCGGGCCACGGCCCCCGCCCGCTGGTCCTTGGCCACCATGCTCGACGCCACCACCGCCGCGATGCCAAAGTAGGCGCCATGGGGCAGGCCGCTGATGAAGCGGAAGGCGACCAGGCCACCGAACGAGGGGGCGAAGGCGGTAGCCAGGTTGCCAAGGGCATACAGCGCCATCAACAACAGCAGCATGTGCTTGCGCAACAGCCGGGCGCCGATGATCGCCAGTGTCGGGGCGCCGACCATCACCCCCAGCGCATAGGCGCTGATGGCATGGCCCACCTGGGGCTCGCTCAATTGCAGGTTGCTGGCGATATCGGGCATCAGGCCCATGATGGCGAACTCGCCGGTGCCAATGGCAAAGCTGCCCAGCGCCATGGCGGCTTCCATCTTCGCGACGGTAGTTTTGCTTGGGAGAGGGGGTAATTCCTGAACTGACATCTGGATCCTTGTTGAAACATGCTGAAACGTTCAAGGCGGGATCATAGTCAATCCGTGACGGTGACGTCGAGGAAGCTGGCCGGCTTCCTGGACCTGCGGCATGAACAGCACCTGTGGGAGCGGGCATGCCCGCGAAGAATCCAGCGCGGAGGATGGCACCGGCTGCGCCGGTGTTCGCGGCGGTTCGACGCCTCGACATGCCCGCTCCCACAAGGCCCTGCACAAGCCTGGGAGGGGGGTTACAACGTCAGCTTCTTGCTGAACTTGGTCTCCATGACAATGTGCGACGCCGTATGGGTCACACCCTTGATCATGTTTATACGGGTCAGTTCGGCATTCAGTTCGCCCAAGGTATGGGTGGTCAGGTGGATGATGAAATCCATTTCGCCCGATACCGCGTACACCGCCTGCACCGACTCCATCTTGCGCAAGGTGGTCATCACGTCGGTGTAGCTCTTGTTGCTGCAGGAGGTCATGGTGAAGCAGTTGATCACCTGCTGCAGCTTGTCCTGATCGATGCGCACGCTGTAGCCGGTGATCACGCCGGCGTTTTCCAGACGGTTGATGCGCTCCTGCACCGCCGAGCGCGACACACCCAGTTTGCGAGCCAGCGAGGCGGTGGGCTCGCGGGCATTGGCCTGCAGCAACGCCAGCAGTTGGCGGTCCTTTTCGGTAAGTTTGAACAGCGCGCCGGGGGGGAGGGCGTCCATGGCGATTCCTGGTTGTCGTTCTAGTTGTTGTACTGCGAGCGCGCTTCCTGGAAACGGTCCATCAGTTTCAGCCCGGCATACACCGCTTGTGCCGCAGCAGGCCCAAACGGTCCGCCGTTCCATTCCAGGCCATAGGCATCGAACAGGCGATAACGGTCGGTTTCGCCGCACACCGCCTCGGCGACTACCCTGGCGCCCACGGGTGCGGTGTTCATACCATGGCCCCCAAATGAAGTACAGGCCCACAACCCCGGGCCCAGAGGGCCGATGTGCGGCATTTTGTGGCGGGCGTAGCCCATCAGCCCGGACCAGGCCTTGGCGACTTTCAGGCCTTGCAACTGCGGGTACACGCTGAGGATGTCACGGGACAGCAATTGCCCCAGGCGTTGTTCGTCTTGCAGGTTGCGGGTGGTGATATGGCCCCCCCACAGCAGGCGGTCGCCCTCGACGATGCGGTAGTAGTCCGAGGCGCGACGGTTGTCGCCGATGGCGTCCGTGGTACGTATTACGTCACCCAGGCGCTCGCCCAGGTGTTCGGTGAGTACCACATAGGTAGCGATTGGCAGGAACGCCCGGCGCAGCGGGCCGAACTCGGCGCCGCCGTAGCCGCCGCAGCAGTACACCACATCGGTACAAGTGACCGCGCCGTGGGCAGTGGTCACGCGGTGATGCCCGGCCTTGCGTACTACCCGCAGCATGGGCGACTGCTCGTGGATGCGGCCGCCGGCGAGCTCGACCAGTTCGGCCAGGCCCAGGCAGTAATTCAGCGGGTGGAAGTGAAAACCATGGCTGTCGCGCAGCCCCTGGAAGTACCGGTCGGTGCGCAGGCGGCTGCGCAGTGTCGGGGTGTCCAGGTATTCCATCTCGAAACCGAAGTCACGGGCCATGCGGTCGCGGGTGCGCTGCAGGTTGTCGGCATCGTCATAGCGCACCACGCTGAGTTTGCCGGTGGTCGCGGCACAGCCTGGCAATTGGTGGCGGGCGATGGTGTCGCGTACGATATCGACGCCCTCCAGTGACAGCCGGAACAACTCCGCTGCTGTCTGCTTACCGCAGCGCCGCTCGATGGCCGACAGCCCTTCGGACCAGCCCTGCAGCACGAAGCCGCCATTGCGCCCGGAGGCGCCCCAGGCCACCCGCGCGGCTTCCAGCACTACTACCGAGCGCCCGCGCGCCAGCAGTTCCCGGGCCACGCTGAGGCCCGCCAGGCCGCCGCCGATGACGCACACGTCGGCTTGGGCTTCGCCGGCCAGGGCCGGGCGCTGCGGGGCTGGGCGCATGGTCCCGGTGTAGTAGTTGTTGCTGTAACTGGACATCGGCTGGGTCATCCTTTTGCTGGGCGTTGCGTGTCTTGCGGGCACGAGGGGGCCGCACGCCCTTCAGCGGAAGAGCGCTGGCCTGCGGGTCATGGGGTTACTGCACTTGCGTGAGGTCGGCGCCGTACCACTTCTCGGACAGCTGCTTCAGCGTACCGTCGGCCTTCATGCTGTCGATGGCCTTGGCCAGTTCGGCGTTGAAGGCGTCGTCGCCCTTGTCGGTGGCGATGGCCAGCGGTTCGTAATAGGCGGGCTTGCCCTGCACCGGGGTGATCGGGTAACCCGCCTTGATCGCACCCTTGATAGTCGGCAGCGGCGACAGGACGGCATCCAGACGGGTGCCGTTACCCATGCGCAGGTCATCCAGCGGGCCCATGCTGTCGCCGTAGGTCTGCACATCGCCCGGCTCCACGGTGTAGCTGAACGCAGGCACATTCACCGCGTCGATCTTCAGCCGGCGGTTGATGTAGTCCTCGGAGGTCGTGCCGGCCTCGACGCCGATGGTCTTGCCATTGAGGTCGGCAGCGCTGGTAACGGCGGCATCCTTGTGCACGGCGAACATGTAGGGGGTGTAGTAGTAGATGGCCGGGAAGTCGAGCACGCGGCCACGCTCGGTGGTCGGCGTCATCGAACCGACCGACAGGTCCCAGCGGCTGGCCCAGCGCCCGGCGGTGATGATGCCGTACTCGGGGGTGACGAACTCCACCTTGGTGTCCATGCGCTTGCCGATTTCGTTGGCGACATCGATGTCGAAGCCCTTGAGGGTATTGTCCTCGCCGAGGAACGACTGCGGCGGCCAGTTGGCGGCGGTGGCCACTTTCATGACCTTGCTCTGGTGAATGCGGTCCAGGGTGGCACCTGCCCAGGCAGCGCCGGTCATCAGGGCCAGGCTGCCGGCGACGGCAGTGAGTGCGAACAAGCGTGCGATTGGGTTCATTCGGTAAGTCTCCGGGTATGCGATTGTTGTTGTGTTGGCACAGCGGCAGACACAGGCCTCAGTGGCTGAGGATCTGCGAGAGGAACGCTTTGGCGCGCGCATGGCGCGGGTTGTCGAAGAACTCGTTGGGCGGGCCCTGTTCGATTACCTGGCCTTGGTCCATGAACAGGATGCGGTCGGCGACCCGGCGGGCGAAGCCCATCTCGTGGGTGACGCAGAGCATGGTGATGCCATCCTCGGCCAGCTCACCCATCACATCGAGTACTTCCTTGACCATTTCCGGGTCCAGCGCCGAGGTGGGTTCGTCGAACAGCATGATCCGCGGCTTCATGCACAGCGCGCGGGCAATGGCCACCCGCTGTTGCTGGCCGCCGGATAGCTGGCCGGGGAACTTGTCGGCCTGGCTGGCGATGCGCACCCGCTCGAGGTGCTCCAGGGCCAGGGCACGGGCCTGGGCCTCGCTGAGCTTGCTGACCAGGCGCGGCCCGAGCATCAGGTTTTCCAGCACGGTCAGGTGCGGGAACAGGTTGAACTGCTGGAACACCATGCCGACCTGGCGGCGAATGGCGGCTACGCTGGCGGCATCACGGTTCAGCGGGTTGCCGGCGATCAGCACCTGGCCTTTCTGGAAGTCCTCCAGCAGGTTCAGGCAGCGAATCAGTGTGGACTTGCCCGAGCCGGACGGGCCGCAGACCACCACGATCTCGCCGCTGGCGATTTCCAGGTCGATACCCTTGAGCACGTGGAACTCGCCATACCATTTCTGCAGGTCGCGGATAGACACGGCGGCCTGGGCGGCAGCGGGGGTGACTACTTGATTCATGGTGATGCTCCTCGATCAGCGGTGGGCGCGGTCGAAACGTTTTTCCAGGCGCGACTGCACGGCTTCGAGCAGGATCGACAGCACCCAGTACAGAACGGCGGCGGTAATCAGCATCTCCAGATGGCGGAACTCGGCACGGCCCTGGGTGCGGGCCAGGAACATCAGTTCCCACACGCCAATCACCGATACCAGCGAGCTGTCCTTGAGCATGGAGATGAACTGGTTGCCGGTGGGCGGGATGATCAGGCGCATCGACTGCGGCAGGATTACCCGGGTCATGGCCTGGAAGGGCGTCAGGCCAATCGCCCGCGAGGCTTCCCATTGCCCGCGCGGGATGCTGCTGATGCCGGCGCGGAAGATTTCCGTCATGTAGGCGCCGTAGCACAGCGACAAGGCCAGGATGCCTGCGGGCACTGCACCGACTACATAGCCGAGTTGGGGGATGCCGAGGTAGATCAGGTAGATCTGGATCAGCAGCGGTACACCGCGGAAAAACGAGGTGTAGAAGCTGGCGATGGCGATGGCAAAGCCGTTGGACGACAGCCGTGCGGTCGCCCCCAGCAGGGCCAGGATGAAGGCGATGGTAATGGCGATCGTGGAAACGTAGACGGTGGTGAACACCCCCTGGGTGATCATGAAGCCAACCTTGCTGGCGATGAAGCTGTAGGACAGGTCGAAGGTGTCGAAGAACAGCAGGAACAACAGCAACAGTTCGAACCAGACGGTGATGACCTGGGCCCGCAGCGCAAAGCGCCCGAGGATGAACAGGTTCAGCACCAGGGTAACCGCAAGGGTACCCGCCACGGCGATGTTGCGTAGCAGCGGTGTCTGCAGGTCGAGCACGATCGGGCCCATCAGCCGGGCCAGGCTACCGTCGCCGACGCCGTAGAACAGGGCGAGCGCAAAGATGACGGCGGTGGCCAGGGCCATGAACGCCGGGTTGTCGGTCGCACGCGGTTTGACGATGTGGTCTCTGTACATGGGGGGCGTGCCTCACGGAGCTGGGCTCGTTTGTTGTTGTGAGGCCATTGTAGGGAGGCGAAGCGCAGGCAAGAACCTGACGAATTGCAACGTTTTACAGGTTTTTGCTGGCATTTGAGGCGTGCGGTGCCTGACATCTGCTACCAGCCCCCGTCAAATCGTTTGCCACCGGCGGCGCCGGTATTCGCGGCTAAAGATGCTCCCACAGGTACAGCACATTCCTCAGCTGGCGGGGACCCTGTGGGAGCGGGCATGCCCGCGAAGCAGGCGACGCGGTGGATAGCACCGGCTGCGCCGGTGTTCGCGGGCGCGCCCGCTCCCACAGGTATGGCGCATTCCTTGAGCTGGCAGGGTCCCTGTGGGAGCGGCTTTAGCCGCGAAAGGGCCGGTACAGGCCGGCCTCAACGCTCCAGATAGTGGGTCTGCGCGGCAAAATCGATGAAGCGCTTGCTGGCCAAAGACAGGTATTCCCCCGAGCGCCAGCACAACCTGAAACTCATCTGCTGTGCCGGGCGGAACGGTACGCCGACAATGCCCGGGGTACGCTGCTGTACCGAGCGCAGCAGGGTTGCAACGCCCATGTTGTCCAGCGCAGCCTGCACCACCAGCGAGACGAAGTTGCTCTGCAGCGCCACTTGGTAGGTAATCCCGTGTTCGGCGAAGAAGGCGTCCAGAAGGTGGCGTTGAACGAAGGTGCGGTCGAACACCACCATGTCGGTGTTGCGCAAATCCTCGGCCGTGAGGGAGGCCTTGCCGGCATACGGATGGTCGGGGTGCATGCATGCAAGCATCTCGTCGCTGCCCAGCAGGATGGATTCCTTATCGGGTGGCACGCGCCTGGACTCCAGCAGCGCCAGGTCGATTTCCCGTTGTTCCAGGCGGTGGCCAATGTCTTCGGCACTGCCTTCGAATACGGTCATGGCGATGCCCGGGTACAACTTGCGAAAGGCGTTCATCAACCCGGGCACGTAGTGCAGGCCAAACATCGGCGGAATGCCCAGACGCACTTCACCACGCTTCAGGTCGGCCATATCGCGCAGTTCCTGGCGGGCAATATCCATTTCGCGCAACGCCGAAGCAATCCGCGGCAAGAACTGCTGGCCTTCGGCGGTAAGGATCACTTTGCGCGTGGTGCGGTTGAACAGGGTCACACCCAGTTCTTCTTCCAGCCGGGTCACCGCCATGCTCAGGGCCGGCTGGGCAATGTGCAGGTGCTGCGCAGCCTTGGTAAAGCTGCCTTGGCGGACGATTTCGACGCAGCAGCGCAACGCCTTGAGGTTCATTGAGGGGGACTACCTTTAATGGCTAACGCATTCATAACGAACTGTGATGCTAAGCATCATAACAATATATTTATTATTATTAACCAGAGGGCCTACGATGCGCGCCACTGAGACATCCTGCAACATCTCAGTCACGCAGCTTAATAAATCTGCAATCCCACAAAGATTTTGAGGTAGTACCCCAAATGGCCAAGGCCGCCGATGTCGTTGTGCAATGCCTGGAAAACGAAGGTGTCGAGTATGTGTTCGGCATTCCCGGTGAGGAAAACCTCGACCTGCTCGAATCCCTGCGCAAGTCGAAGATCAAGCTGGTACTGACCCGTCACGAGCAGTCCGCAGGTTTCATGGCTGCCACCTATGGCCGTCTGACCGGCAAGACCGGCGTCAGCCTGTCGACCCTTGGCCCTGGCGCCACCAACCTGGTCACCGCCAGCGCCTACGCCTACCTGGGCGGCATGCCGATGATGATGATCACCGGCCAGAAGCCGATCAAGAAGTCCAAGCAGGGCCGTTTCCAGATCATCGACGTGTGCGGCATGATGGACCCCATCACCAAGTACACCCACCAGTTCGCCTCGGCCGACAACATCCCGGCGCGTATGCGCGAAGCCTTCCGCCTGGCCGAAGAAGAGAAGCCGGGTGCGGTGCACCTGGAGCTGCCGGAAGACATCGCCGCCGAGCAGACCGACGCCCTGCCGATCCCGCGCAGCCTGCACCGTCGCCCGCTGGCAGAGCATGTGGCCATCGAAGCGGCTGTAGAAAAGCTGCTGGCCGCACGTAACCCGATCCTGGTGATCGGCGCCGGCGCCAACCGCAAGATGACCGCCAAGGTCCTCAAGCAACTGATCGACAAGACCGGCATCCCGTTCATCACCACCCAGATGGGTAAAGGTGTGGTCGACGAGCGCCATCCGCGCTTCCTGGGCAACGCCGCACTGTCGTCCGGTGACTTTGTGCACCGCGCCGTCGAAGCTGCCGACCTGATCATCAACATCGGCCACGACGTGATCGAGAAGCCGCCGTTCTTCATGGTTCGTGGCGGTACCGAAGTCATCCACATCAACTTCCGCTCTGCCGAAGTCGATGCCGTGTACTTCCCGCAGGTGGAAGTGATCGGCGACATCGCCAACGCCGTATGGCAGATCAGCGAAGCCCTGAACGACACTTCGCACTGGGACTTCACCCGCCTGATGGCGATTCGTGAAGCCAACGAAGCGCAGATCGCCGAAGGCGCCGACGACAACCGCTTCCCGGTGTACCCGCAGCGCATGGTTGCCGACATCCGTCGCGTGCTGCCGTCCGAAGGCATCGTCGCCCTGGACAATGGCATCTACAAGATCTGGTTCGCCCGCAACTACAAGGCGCACAAGCCGAACACCGTACTGCTGGACAACGCCCTGGCGACCATGGGCGCCGGCCTGCCATCGGCCATGGCCGCGCACCTGGTGCACCCGGACCGCCCGGTGATTTCGGTGTGCGGCGACGGCGGCTTCATGATGAACAGCCAGGAGCTGGAGACTGCAGTACGCTTGGGCATGCACATCACCGTGGTGATCCTGCGTGACGACGGCTACGGCATGATCCGCTGGAAGCAGGCGAACATGGGCTTCACCGATTTCGGCCTGGATTACGGCAACCCGGACTTCGTCAAGTACGCCGAAGCCTACGGAGCCAACGGCCACCGCGTGGAAAGCGCCGAAGGCCTGCTGCCGCTGCTCGAACACTGCATCAAGACCCCGGGCGTGCACGTGATCGACTGCCCGGTCGATTACAGCGAAAACGACCGCATCCTCAACAGCGAGCTGCGTGAGCGCGCGCTGGCGGTGTAATGCCTGAAAGGATCGGCGCCACCTCAAGGCTGGTGCCGATCCCTACCGGATGGTCGGCGCGGAATGATCGATCGCTCGCGCAGGGAGTACAAATGTACCCCCTCGCCCGAATTCAGGCCTCCTCGAAGTGCATCTCGGGGGGCTTGCGCTTGAAACCACTGGTAATCACGGTCAGGTAGAGCACGCCGAGGCAGAGCCAGCCTGCGCCCAGGTAGATCGCCAGGTGATCGAGACTTGCCATCAGCCACAAGGTCGAGGCAAAGCCCACCAGAGGGAACGCGAGGTACATCAGCAGCGCGTTGGCGCCACGCTGCTGCATGGCAACCCAGTAGTGGAAGATCACCGCCAGGTTGACCAGGCTGAAGGCGAGAAACGCACCGAAGTTGATGAACGAGGTAGAGGTCGTCACATCCATGCGCAAGGCGAGCAGGGCGACCACACCGCACAGGATGATGCTGGGTACAGGCGTGCTGAAGCGTTCGCTGAGCTTGCCGAAGAATGACCTGGGCAGCACTCCGTCACGCCCCATCGCATACAGCAGCCGAGAGGCGCTGGCTTGCGCCGACAGGCCCGAAGTGAACTGGCCGACGATCAGCCCCAGCAGGAATATGCTGACGAAGATGTCGCCACCGATGTTCCGGGCAATTTCATAAGCCGCCGCGTCGGCGTTGGCAAAGTCGGTGGACGGGTGAGCGAGCTGAACGAAGTAGCTGCAGGCGATGAACAGCCCGCCGCCAATCAGGGTGATCAGCAGGATGGCTTTCGGAATGGTCTTGCTTGGGTCCTTGGTTTCTTCGGTCAGGGTGCTGACCGCGTCGAAGCCCAGGAATGAATAGCAGGCGATCGCCGCACCGCCCATGATCAGCGGCAATTGGGTACCTTCCTTGTAGAACGGCTCGAGTGTCCACAGCGGCACGGTGGGGTCACCCCAGACATAGCGCACCGCGAGTGCAACGAACGCCGCCAGCACCAGCAGCTGGATGAACATCAACAGGCCATTGACGGTCTTGGCCAGGCGCAGGCCGATCACGTTGATCGTTGTGGTGATGCCGATGAATGCCAGTACCCAGATGGCTTGCGGCACGCCTGGGAACGCAGAGTGCAGATAGGCCGCGCCAATGAGCCAGATCGCCATGGGCAGGAACAGATAGTCAAGCAACACTGCCCAGCCGGTGATGAAGCCCAGCTGCGGGCTGATCGATTTGCGCACGTAGGTATAGGCGGAACCGGCTACCGGGAAGGCGCGCGCCATGTGGCCGTAGCTCAAGGCGGTAAAGAGCATGGCGATGGCGGCAGCGAGGTAGGCTGCGGGCACCCTGCCTCCCGTCGTCTCGGCCAGGATACCGAATGTGCCCAGGACGATGATGGGGGTCATGTAGGCGATGCCGAAAAGCACCACCGGGCCCAGCGAAAGCGTTCGCTTGAGTGTGGCCATTACTGTTTGCTCCAGCTTGTGATTGTTATTCAGAGTCGAACATGCTGCCGTCCCTGGCGGCCTTGCATTCCAGCAACAGAGCCTGGAAGGGGTGGAATATTCAGGAGGGGATGATCAGTTCACGAAGGCCGTCAGCGTGCTCGACCTGTTCACCCGGCAGCCGGATGCGCCGCTGGGCGATGTAGGTGTAGTCGCGCCGCGACTGCTGCAGTTGCTCCATGGCCAGTTCGACGGTCATGCGACACTCGCCACGGCCGGCTTCGCACAGCAACTGGCCGTACGGGTCGACGACGGCACTGCCGCCAGCGAACACCAGGCCGCCATCACCGTCACCCACGCGGTTGACCATGACCGCGAAGGCCTGGTTTTCCATGGCGCGTGCGGTGATGGCGGTTTTGTGGGTGGGGCCGTACGGGTCCATGTTGCCGTTGGTGACGATGATCAGTTCTGCGCCCAGCTGCCCCAGGGCACGCGCGGCTTCTGGGAATTCGATGTCAAAGCAGATCAGCAGGCCGACACGGATGCCTTTGAACAGCGCTGTCGCAAAACGGTCGCCTGGGGTGAAAACCCCGCAGTCCGATGCCCAAAGGTGGGTCTTGCGGTAGGTGAGGGCGACGCCTTCAGGCGTGACCAGCACGGTGGTGTTGTAGAAATGACCGTCGTCTGCAACTTCGGCCATCCCGACGACCACGGCAACATTGCGCGCTTGTGCGGCCTGTTGGACTGCCGTGATGCTTGGGCCATCCAGTGGCTCGGCAATGCGGTTGATGTTTTCTTCGGTAGGGAAGCCCATCAGCTGGGTTTCCGGGAAGACCAGCAGATCGGTATCGGCACCGCAGTTGCCGATCGCCTCGATGGTGCGCTGCAGGTTGTACGCGGTATCGCCATCGCGACCGGCCAGTTGGACAAGCTCTACCTTCATTTCCAATCCTCGACTGACAGCTTCGACCGCCATGCCCTGGCGGCATGGGGTATAAAAAACGATCCCGGTACAGGTTCGCTCAGCGTAAGCTAGCCCGGATTATGGGGTGGTCATCATGGCGGGGGGTATTACGCCCACGTGGTAACCCAACAGGGGTAGAGGATGAATTTTACGCTGCACGACATCGCCTGGCACCGATCGGTAGGCCAATTGATCGAAACCCTCGACAAGGACCACTTCTGGAAAGCCCTGGTGCGGTTGCTGAACGAGTACGTTGCCTGCGACAGCTGGGTGGCGCTGCTGTTCTCCGCAGGGCGCCCGCAGGTGTTCGCCGAATGCCCCAGTGCAGACGGCAACCCTGACCCGCTGTTCCAGGATTACCTGAAGGGCCTGTACCTGCTGGACCCGTTTTACGTGGCCAGCCGAGAGGCTGCGGCGTCCGGCCTGGTGCGCCTGGCGGATGTGGCCCCTGAGTGTTTCGAGCAGACGGACTACTACCAGCGCTATTTCCGGCTTAACGTGGTTGCCGATGAAGTTCAGTTCAACGTGCAGCTGGATGCGCAGCGCACGCTGTGCCTGTCGTTGGGTAGCAAGCGCCGATTCAGCATCGAACAGGTCACCCTGCTGGAACTGGTGCGGCCGTGGGTCACTGGGCTGATGCGCCAGCGGATGACCTTCGAGCGGGAGCTGCTGGAAGAGGCCAGCAAGCCTGCGCCGCACTGGCAAAGCCGCATGGAGGACAGGGTCGAGCAGATGGAGTCGCCGCTGACCGGGCGTGAGCTGGAGGTGGGCCGGCTGATGCTCAGCGGGTGTTCCAGCAAAGAGATCGCGCGCAAGCTTGAAATCTCCGTGGAAACAGTGAAAGTGCACCGCAAGCATATGTACAGCAAGTTGGGTATCAAATCGCAGTCGGAGCTGTTTTCGCTGTTTCTTCAGGCCCAGCTGGGTTGATTGCGGCCAGCTGCATGCCACCACTGGCTTGTGCTGAATACTGTGGGAGCGGGCGTGCCCGCGAACACCGGCATAGCCGGTGCCATCCACCGCGTCGCCTGCTTCGCGGGCATGCCCGCTCCCACAAGGACCGCGCTCGTACCTAGGCCTGCGCTGCATCTTCAGATCTGACTGGTAATGAAAAATGACCCGCCCGCTGTTTGTTTCCATCGATGGGCCCAAGGGCACTGGCAAGACCACGCTTCTGGAGGCCGTGACCAAGGCCCTGCGGGCTGACAACAAGAAAGTGATCCGGCTTTGCGAGAAAAAAAGCGACCCCTATCGGGGGGAAACCATGGCCCTTGTCAATCAACTGGTCAGAAACCCCTCCCGGGACCTGGAATTGAGGGTATGCGAGCGCTTCGCCGAAAGCCGTGCCTGGATTTCCCGGCACGTGCTGCCCAGGCAGCCAGTAGACAGCATCATCCTGATCGATCGCTGGTACCCGTCTGATGCCGCATTTCGCCGCACCGTGGCGTTCGACGAGATCCTGCGCCTGAACCTCGAGCGAAATGTGCAAGTGCCCGATTTGCATGTCGGCGTTGTCACGGCCCCTGATACCTCATGGGCAAGGGCCGCGGCACGAACGCGCGGATTGGGCAGTACGGTGATCCATAGCCTGGACGAGCAGGTTGCCTGTACCGAGGCGTTCGAGCGTGCGGTAGCGGAGCACGGCTGGGTACTATGCCGTAATGAAGGAGCCATCGAGGATGCAACGAGGCAGGTAGTGGCCGCGATCGATAGCGTGTTTCGACCACGCCAGAGCTGACCGCTGGATGTACGTACGCTGGTGGATGCTGCATCATGCCTGGCCATTTACCGCCCCAGGGATACAGCGATGATCAAGACCGGCGATACACTGCCCGACGTAACGCTTTACCAGTACAGCAACGGCGAGGGCGGCTGCGCGATCGGCCCGAACGCGTTTTCCCTGCACGAGCGCTGCAAGCAGAAAAAAGTGCTGATCTTCGGCTTGCCAGGTGCTTTCACGCCTACCTGCTCGGAGCGGCATGTACCGGGCTACGTGGCTGCGGCCCAGGACCTGTTCGCCGCCGGGGTTGCCGAAATTCTCTGTGTTTCGGTCAATGATGCATTCGTCATGAATGCCTGGGGCGCGAGCCTGCAGGTGGGCGGGGCGGTCAGGATGATTGGCGATGGCAACGGTGAATTCAGCGAGGCGCTGGGCCTGATCCAGGACCTATCGGCGCGCGGTTTGGGCCGGCGTTCGCAACGCTATGCCATGTTGGTCGACGACCTGGTGGTCAGGCACATCGCGGTCGAAGCACCCGGCAAGTTCGAGTGCAGCGACGCCGCGAGCATGTTGGCTGTTTGTAAGCTCTGAAGGCATACACCGTTACTGTGGGAGCGGGCGAGCCCGCTACCACAGGGGATGTGACCCGTTCTCGAATATTGTTCCCTGCGCGACAGCGCAGCTCGAAGGGCTGGGCAATCGGCCCGTCAACCTTTACTCGCCGCCTCACGCCGGGATGGTTTCAACTGAACCCCCTCCCAGCGGGCAATCACTAGTGGTGCGATTGCATTGCCGAGCACGTTCAGCGTGGTAGTCCCGCTTTCAATCACTCGGAAGATGCCTGCCACCAGCGCCACAGCGTCGAGGGGAAGCCCGGCAGATGCCAGCGTGGCTGAGAGGATGATGATTGCGAAGCCTGGAACACCGGCTGCGCCCTTGGAGGTGAGCACCATGGTCACGACCAGCAGTATTTGCTGGGACAGTGTGAGGTCTATACCGTAAAGCTGGGCGATGAAGATTGTCGCGACCCCCAGGAAGATCGACGCGCCATCCAGGTTGAACGCATACCCGACCGGTACTACGAAGCTGACGATACGCCTGGGAACACCATAGTGTTCAAGCTTCTCCATCAGCTGTGGCATTACCGCCGCGGATGCCGCACTCGAGCACGCCAGGATCAGCTCATCCTTGAAATAGCGGACAAGCTTCAACAGGTTCTCGCCGATCAACAGGCAGATGCCGCCAAGTACGATCAGTGCGAAGAGGATCAGTGCCAGGTAAACGACCCCGATCAACTTCATCAATGGCAGCAGGGAGGCGAAGCCGAAGGTTGCCACGGTGGAGCCGATCATGCCGAACACCCCAATGGGCGCGTATGCCATGACATAGTTCACCAGCTTGAACATTGCGTCGGCGGTGCCCTGCAGTGTTGCCACGACTGGGGCACTCTTTTCGCGCGGCAAGGCGTTCAGGGCCATGCCGAACAGTACCGCGAAGAACAGGATGGAAAGCAGCTTGCCTTCGGACAGCGACTGGAAGAGGTTGTCCGGCACAATGTTCTGCAGGATCAGCAAAGCGCCTGTGGCAGGTTCCGATTTAATGCTCGCATCGCCTTCGGTCATGCCGGCGATCACTGTACCTGAGCCAGGCTCCAGAAGATTGGCCAGCACGAGCCCGACAATGATGGCCAAGGTGGTGATTGCGAAAAAGTAGCCGAGGGACTTGACCCCCATACGGCCAAACGACTTGTTGTCGCCACCCCCTGCAATGCCGAGCACCATGCAGCAGAAGACGATGGGCACAACAATCATCTTCATCATCTTGATGAAGATGTCACCCAGGGGTTTGAGCACTTCACTGCTGACCCATTGTTGATGTTCCGGGTGTGTATTCAAGAACCAGCCAACGCCGATGCCGAGCAATAAGCCGATAACGATCTGCCAGACCAGTGGGACTTTTTTCATGACGCCAGCCTATTTTTATTGATTTATGGTGTGCTGCGCTGTTGGCAGTAATTGAAGGCGTGAGCGAAGCGCTCACGCCCGGGGCACGCGGGCAAACAACGCTATTTGGCGAAGATCTGCCCCATGTCCTTGAAGGCTTTGAACTCCAGCGCGTTACCACACGGGTCGAAGAGGAACATGGTGGCTTGCTCGCCCACCTGGCCTTTGAAGCGGACGTAGGGCTCGATGACGAATTCGGTACCCAGGTCGGTCAGGCGGTTGGCAAGCGCTTCCCACTCGTCCCACTGCAAGATCACGCCAAAGTGAGGGGCTGGCACATTGTGGCCGTCTACCGGGTTGCTCAGCGCATGTTCCTGGTAGGGCATCTTGGGATGTTCGTGGATGACCAGTTGATGGCCATAGAAATTGAAGTCGACCCATTGGGCTGCGGAACGTCCTTCTTCAAGGTTGAACACCTCGCCGTAGAACTTGCGAGCCGCGGGAATATCGTAAACCGGAATGGCGAGATGGAAGGGGGGCAGGCTCATCAGAAACTCCTTGAGGGCTATGGGTAACGACCTGTGAAGCAACAGGTCATCATTGTGGTGGGTGGCTTGTTTCTCGTTTTTGTCGATTCTAGGAGTGGCAAAACAATAAAAAAATCAATATATTTTTCTTAAAAACACAAAGGAAAATTGTGAATGATCCGCGAGCTCAAGACCCTGATTGCCGTGGCCCGGGAGGGCACGTTCGCTGCGGCCGGGCTCAAGGTGAACCTGACCCAGGCGGCCGTAAGCGCACAGATGCAGAGGCTGGAAGCCGAACTGGGGTATGAGATCTTTGAACGCAAAGGCCGCAACGCCCAGCTGAACAGGCGCGGGCAGCAGATTCTGGAGCAGGCCCAGGAACTCGTCAGGCTCTACAACAGCCTGGGTTCCAGTGCTCAGGGTGTGGCGCCTACCGTGCAGGTAGAGGTCGGCGCTATCGCGTCGGTACAGAGGTCACTGCTGCCACAAGCACTGGCGCAGTTTCATGGCGCCCGGCCTGAATGTCGTACGCGTATCATTCCTGGCCTGTCGCTGGAGCTGCTGAGTGCGGTAGATGCCCGGGAAATCGACATCGCCGTGATCATCAGGCCGCCGTTCGAATTGCAAAGCGATCTTCACTGGACAACGTTGGCAAGCGAGCCTTACAGGCTGATCGTTCCAGCCGGGCTCGCGGATGCCGAGTGGAGCGAAATGCTTTCGACCCAACCCTTCATTCGCTACGATCGCTCGTCATTTGGTGGGCGCCAGGTCGACCGCTTCCTTCGACAATTTCATTTCAATACCAGAGACGTGTGCGAACTGGACGAACTGGATGCCATCACCGAACTTGTCGGGAAGGGTGTGGGGGTAGCGTTGGTGCCACAAACAGTCAGCCGAGACGCCTGGCCTGCCTCCGTGCGCGCCTATGATCTTGGCGGCCACACGTTTCACCGCGACATTGGCCTGGTTCACCCTGCAAACGTTGCCTTGAGCGTGCAGGTTACGCTCTTGGTCCAGCTGATTGTCGAGGCGGCTGTTCAATGCGACTGACAACCTGAACCGGCGCACCCGGTTCAGGTTTGGCAGGCCAGCGACGGGGCTGGTTGCTGCCAGTGCCGTGCACGCCTCATTTCTTGCCCGGCAATACCGAACCGAGAACTTGCCTGGCCGTCTGCACGATGACCCCAGCCTGGTCCGGGTCGCCCTTGAGCAGGCTGCTGGCGAACTTCTTCGCCTGCTCCAGCTTGATGTGCGGTGGCAAGGGCGGTACGTCCGGATCGGTCTTGAATTCGATCAACACCGGCCGGTCAGCCGCCAGGGCTCGCTCCCAGGCGCCGGCAATGTCTTCTTCGCGCTCCACGTAGATGCCTTGCAAGCCGATGGAGATTGCGAACAGATGATAGGGCACATCAGGGATCGCCTGTGAAGCCTCGAACTTGGGGTCGCCCTCCATTACCCGTTGTTCCCAGGTCACCTGGTTGAGGTCTTCGTTGTTGAACACCGCGCAGATCCACTGAGGGTTTTCCCACAGGCGCCAGTACTTGGCGACGGTGATCAGCTCGGCAAGGTTGTTCATCTGCATCGCCCCGTCACCCACCAAGGCCACCACGCTGCGCTGCGGATGGGCGAACTTGGCGGCGATGGCATAGGGTACCGCCGCGCCCATGCTGGCCAAGCCGCCGGACAATGAGCACTGCATGCCCCGGCGTATCTGCAGGTCGCGGGCAAACCAGTTGGCGCAGGATCCGGAGTCACTGGTGACGATGGCGTGGTCGGGCAGGCGAGGGGAGAGTTCGTGCACCACGCGCTGGGGGTTGATCGGGTCGGCCTTGACCAGGGCGCGTTTCTCCAGGGTCTTGTCCCAGTCTGCGCGCCAGCCTTCGACCTTGTCGCGCCAACGGCGCTCGGTCTTGTGTTCGAGCAATGGCAGCAGTGCCCGCAGCGTTTCGCTGGCGTCGCCGACCAGGTTGACCTCCATGGGGTAGCGCAAGCTGAGCATGTCTGGCTGCAAATCGATCTGCACGCCACGGGCCTGGCCTTCCCCAGGCAGGAACTCGGCGTAGGGGAAGCCGGAGCCGATCATCAGCAAGGTGTCGCATTCGCTCATCAACCGATAACTCGGTTCGGTACCTAGAAGCCCGATGGCGCCGGTGACCCAGGGCAGGTCGTCTGGCACTACGGCCTTGCCCAGCAGCGCCTTGGCCACGCCAGCACCAAGCGTTTCAGCTACCGCGATCACCTGTTCGGTGGCTTGCAGTGCGCCGGCACCGACCAGTATCGCCACTTTTCGTCCAGCGTTGAGTACATCCGCGGCACGTTGCAGGTCCTGCTCGAAAGGCACCACGCGGGGCCTGCTGTAGCCGATGCCGGAATGCACCGTGCCGTGGGCTTTCGGTGGTTCGTGGTAGGGCAGGTCCTGCAGGTCGTTGGGCAGGATGATGGCGGTGACCCGGCGTTCGCCGACGGCGGTACGTACTGCGCGATCGAGCAAGTGGCGCACCTGTTCCGGGGTCGAGGCCTGCTGGACGAAGGCACCTGCAACGTCCTTGAACATCGACAGCAGGTCCAGCTCCTGCTGGTAATGCCCGCCGAGCGCTGCTCGCGCCTGCTGGCCGACGATGGCCAGCACCGGCTGGTGATCCATGCGCGCGTCATACAGGCCGGTAAGCAGATGCGAAGCGCCGGGGCCGGAGGTGGCAATGCACACACCCAATTCGCCGGTGAACTTGGCATGGGCGCTGGCCATGAAGGCCGCCATTTCCTCGTGGCGTGCCTGGATGAACTGGATCTTGCCCTCGGCCCGGCTCAACGCCCCGAATACCCCGTTGATGCCGTCGCCGGGGTAGCCGAAGATGCGCCGCACACCCCATTGATACAAACGCTCCACCAGAAAGTCGCCTACCGTGCTGGTCATTGCCTTCTCCCGTCCTGTGACCGATAGGGGTCTGGACTTGGCGCGGTTCGGGAAAGTTTCAAGTGTGTGCGCACTGGTCTACCGACTGGAACCTTGCCGAACACATTCCTTCGGCTGACGAGGGCCCTGTGGGAGCGGGCATGCCCGCGAAACAGGCAGCGCGGTGGATGGCACCGGCTGTGCCGGTGTTCGCGGGCACGCCCGCTCCCACAGGTATGTGCTGCAGCGCCGGTCGTCGTCGGTGCTGAACGGCTGCACTCAAGCCAGGATCAATCAAGCTGAGTCGCCCGATTTCACTCAGCCAGCAGGAGTTACAGCGATGTCCAAGTACCTGTACCTGATCAGCTATATCCTCGACAACCAACCCGGCACCTGCGAGCTGCGCAGCGACCAGGAGGACCTGAGCCGCGATGCGGCGCGTGATTACCTGCAAGGCCTGCACCGCAACGAAGCGTCATCGTTTACTGACGTGCAGGTGCAGCGTCTGCAGCACGATCATGAGCCAAACACATCGCCAGGGCATTATCAGCAGCCATGAAAAGGAGAGGGCTGGCAGATGAAAAGAAGAGGTGAAACCTATAGACAATGGTGCGACCCGATCCTGCACCATCAAACCCATGAGGAAACGCTCGGCTCCGGTACCTGCCTGGAAGTGCAGACGCGCTTGTCACGCACTGGCGGCACCCAGTTGTTCATCGGTGTCTATCGCACCGACGGTACGGTGCTGTGCGAACAGATCTACCACCAGTGTGCGGGGGAAACCATGAGGCGGGCGCTGCTGTGGGGCGTGGGATATGCCAGGCGCGTCGCGGGTGAGGGCGAAGCGTTCCGTGGCGAAGCGGCCGGTAGCTGAATGATCTATCTGGGTTGCGCTGGCTGGAGCCTGTCCAGCCGTCATGCCGAGGCATTTGCGCAGCCCGGCAGCCACCTGCAACGCTACGCCACCCGCTTCAACACGGTGGAAATCAACAGTTCGTTCTACCGCCCCCATCGCCCCGAAACCTATGCCCGTTGGGCTGCGTCCGTACCTGAGGATTTCCGTTTTGCGGTGAAGCTGCCCAAGGCCATCAGCCATGAGCAGCGTCTCGCCGGCTGCGAATACGCACTGGATATGTTCCTTGCACAATGCGGGCAGTTGGGCGATCGCCTGGGTTGCCTGTTGATACAGTTGCCGCCATCGCTTGGCCATGACACCGAGCATGCGCGACGTTTCTTCGAAAGCCTGCGCCGACGGTATGCCGGGCCGGTGGCGCTGGAGCCCAGGCACGCCAGCTGGCAAGCGGCGCAGCAGATGCTGGTCGATTTGCGCATCGCCCAGGTTGCGGCGAGCCCTTCGCGCTTCGTTATCGATGCGCAACCGGGAGGTTGGCCAGGGCAGGTCTACTGGCGCCTGCATGGCGAGCCGAGGATCTACCACAGCGAGTACTCCAACGAGTATTTGCAGCGTCTGGCTGAACGCTTGCAGGCCAGCCGTGCCGCTGGAGTACCCACCTGGTGCATTTTCGATAACACCGCCTCCGGAGCGGCGATGGCCAACGCACTGGCTCTGCAGCAGCTTTTGCGCTGAGAAAGTCGTGGATACAAGGCGATGGAAAAGGGCGATGACCAACCGGTCAAAATAAATGAATCTTTTTACAGGTCGCTGGCTCCATTGGTCTGAATCGCTGAAGGAGAGTCCAATGGCTGGGCAGCAGTTGTATGTGATCGAATATGAGCTTCATGGGGAATTTCGCACCTTCATCATCCGGCTCGAGCGTATGGACAACGCCGAAGCCTGGCACTGGGCAAGTTGCGATGCGGGGGTGGGCATCATTCCACGGTTCGGCCAGCACAAGATCAAGAAGGTCAGCCGGCCGATGGCTGAGCGCTACGGCATCAACAATGTGCGTTGGCGGGCATCAGGCGAAGGGCCCGAGTTCGTCGCTCCGCCCATTGATGTAAAGAAGTTCTCGAATAGCGGTACGGGCAATACCTGAAGCATTTGCGCAGAAGGCCTGCCTGCAATTTGTAGGCAGGCCTTTGCTCATGGGTTCGCCTCTCACGTTTCGAGACACGATCATCCTTGCTTTCAGGAGCCAGCACGTGCCGCGAATCATCACTCCAGCCACCCCTGAACACGAGATCAGCGAGCGCAACGCCCGCATGTTCGGCTCGCCAAAAGAGCGCCTTGATTTCTACCGCCGTGAAATCCAGTACGAGACCAGCATCCTTGCCAACCGCACTGACGCCTATCTCGCTGCCCAGTCGTTTCTGGTGATCGCCTTCGTATCGTCGATGGGCAACCTCAACCAGAGCTGGGGCGAGATGTTTACGCTGGTAGTTCCGCCGTTTCTCGCCTTGCTGGGTGTTTTGAGTTCACTCAATGCCTGGCCGGGCATTCGCGCGGCCTACAAGATCATCGAGCACTGGCAATTGAAACAGAGCCACCTTTTGCGCAGCGAGCCACTGATGGGGCTGGCATATGACGAATCGCCACTGTTCAGCGAGGCGGAAACTTCACTGGCCGGGCACCGCAAGTCGCTGTTGTTCTCGCTGCGTACGCCGTGGATATTCCTGGCCTTCTGGATGATTCTCGGCATCTACGCGGTCTTCATCCAGCTGGCGTGAACCGCGCAATCGCACCCCAATCGTTGCCGACCCTGATTACCACCACCCTCAAAGCCTTTGCTCGGGTACCAATACCCCGGGTTGATCGCGCTGTTTCCTTTGGGCCTCCAGGCAAATGTCATAGATCACAAACGCTGAACTCCTGCCGCCTCACCTGCGTCCCTCGAATGAATGCCCAATAAAGACGGCATTCATCCAACAATCAGCTTCGAGGGCGAAACGATGGACAAGACCGATCAAAGCTCGACCTCTCCACCCGGTAGCACCCAGGAAAAAGCCTTTATCGATGACGCCGGTGCGCTGCTTGGCGAGGCCAGGCACAAAGGCAGTGAGCAGTTCGAGCACTATCGCGATAACGCAGCCGATCAACTTGATTCGCTCGAGGAGGGTGCGCGCTCGGCGGCTGCTGCGCTGCAAGGCAACGATAGTCTCGGGCTGTCGCAGTACCTGACCCAGGCAGCAGAGTGCGTGGGCGAGTTTGCCGAGCAGGTACGCCATCAAAGCGCCGAGAGCCTGCTGCAGCGCGGTGCACAGTTGGCCAAGAACAACCCGGCGCTATTTCTGGCCGGCAGCGTCGCCATCGGGTTTGCTGTGTCGCGGTTCATGCGAGCCAGCACCAGCCATGAATCCACCCCCCCTGCGTCTGCGTCTTCTGGTGATTGGAGCCAGCCCCACCCGGCGCAGCCAGTACCTGATCGTGGTAGCGACGTATCCCCCCGCGAACCTTACACCCCCGTCGACCCGATCGGGCCTGGTGCAGGCACACCGGTCAGCGGCAGCCCGTTCGAGCGCGACCCCCTCAAAGGAGGTGAATGATGAGCAAAGACACTTTGCATTCCAGCCAGAGCCTGCATGCAACGGAAGACGACGCCGTCGGTGTTGGCGGTTTGTTGCGCCAGCTGATGCGTGAAGTACCGGACCTGTTCACCAAAGAGCTGGCGCTGGCCAAGGCAGAGCTGCAGCAGAACCTCGCCACCCTCAAGGCCGGCACGGCTGCGGTTGCGGCGGGAGCGATCGTGATGCTGGCAGGCTTCGTCATTCTGCTGCTGGCGGCCGTCTACGCCCTGGCGATGGTGGTCGAGCCGTGGCTGGCAGCCTTGATCGTGGGCGCGGTCACCTTGGTGATCGGGTTCATCATGTTGCAGTCGGGCAAGAAACAGTTCGAACCCACGCATCTTGCCCCTGACCGCACCTTGCATGCCATGCAGCAGGACAAGGACACGCTGAAGAGGAAACTGCCATGACCACTTCCTTCGAACATGAAGCGCATAAAGACCCTGACTTGCTCGAGCAGGAAATCAACGCCAAGCGCGAGCACATCAGTGATCTGGTGGACGCCCTCGAACAGCGCCTGAGCCCGGGCCAGATGGTCGACCGGGTCCTGGCCTACGCCAAGGGCAATGGCGGCGAGTTCTTCCAGAACCTGGGCACCACCCTCAGGAACAACCCTGTACCCGCTACCCTGACGGTACTGGGCCTGGCATGGCTGGGCCTGAACCAGAACCGCCCCTTCAACCCAGGGCCTGCGCACCATGGGCCGGGGTTGGGCGAAAAGCTCGGCGACGCGGTGGACACGGTGAAAGGCGCTTTCACGCAGGCGGGGGAGGCAGTGCATGACGCCAGCCAGAAGGTGCGCATGAAAGCCCATGACATGCGCGATCGGGCCAGCGAACTTGGCAGCGGCGCGCGCGACTCCATGGGGGCTTCCGCGGACACCCTGCGCCATTCGGCACACAAGGCTACCGATCAGGCCGCGGCATTGAAGGGCCAGTTCGATCACCTGCTTCAGGAGCAACCTCTGGTATTGGCTGCTTTGGGAATAGCACTGGGTGCGGCATTGGGAGCGGCGCTACCCGGTACCCGCAAGGAAGACCAGCTGATGGGCGCCAGCAGTGATCGTTTGACCGGCACGCTCAAGGCCAAGGGCCGCGAGGTGAAGGCGTCGGTCGAAGAGTCGTTCGATCAGGCGGGTGGCAAGGCGTCGACCCAGGCAGAGCGCAGGCCTGGAGACTCCGATCTTTCCTCAGGGTTGGGCTTCAATTCCTGATCCTGCGGGATGTGCGTTGCCAGCCTGTTCTGCCTGGGCAGCGGGCTGGCGGCTATCCGCGAGCTCCTCCAGCCCACTTGATAATGAACGCGTGCCAAGTGGGCCGGTCAACCGCTTGCAACTTTAAACAGGGAGGTTCTGCCTTGAAGATCGACGCGTTGTTGACCGAACTCCTCAATGCCCGCGGGCCAGGTGGGCAAGAGGATGAGGTGCGCACCATTTGCCTGCGAGAGCTCGCCAACTTCTGTGATGACACGCACATCGATTCTGCCGGCAACGTGGTAGGGGTCATTCGCGCCGGGCTTGCATGCAATCCGCAGGCAGCCATACGTGTAATGGCCCACCTCGATGAGATCGCGATGATCGTCAAGAATGTCCACGACAACGGCACACTGGAGGTGCTTGCCCTCGGGGGAGCGCAACCGATCAGCTTTGGTGTCTGCCCTGTCGACATCCTGGGCGATGAGCAGATCCTGCCTGGCGTGCTGTCGTATGGCTCGATGCACAGTAGCAGTCGGACTGCCAACGGAAGAGACGTGCTGACCGGAAACGTCCAGTGGAAGGATGTGCATGTAGTCACACGCAAGACCAAGCAGGAACTGCAGGCATTGGGGGTTCGACCAGGTACGCGGGTCGTGCTCAGCCAGCACTGGCGTCGGCCATTCAAAGTGCAGGACTGTGTTGCCGCTCATTTTCTCGATGACCGTGCTCCCATCAGCGCTGTCATCCTCTGTGCGAAGCTGCTGGGTGAGAGGCGAGCGGCGCTGAAGCAGGATGTGTGGTTCGTGCTCACCACACTGGAGGAAGAATCCAATGCCGGTGCCATGTACGCCGCGTCCCGGTTGCCCGGCGACACCACTATTGCCGTCGAGGTCGGCCCGGTGCTCGAAGAGTATGGTACGCAGCTGTCGGCCGACCCGATCATCAATACCGGTGACCAGAAGGGCTACTACAGCCGCACCGTGGTACAAGGCCTGATCGCCGCTGGCCGCAGGGCAGGGTACAAGCCGCAGGCGGCTTTGCTCGTCGACTTTGCGTCGGATGCGAGTGCGGTATTGAGCGCCGGGATCGATGCCCGGGCAGGTTGCATTGCGATCCCGACAGAGAACACTCATGGCTTTGAGATGGTACTCCTGGATGGCATTTCAGCCTGTGCGGAAACCTTGGCCGAATTCCTGGTGAGCTCCCAGGATGAAAACGACCTTATAGGCCGCTAGCGCTGCAGATTGTCCCGAGCGGCATCGTCTGCCTGTCGCTCGCGAGGGGGCTGTGGAGGCGTTTCGCAGTGTCTGCCCATCGCCTGATACTCTTTGCGAAGTTGATGGATCTCCCGGTTGTCGAGTGATTCGAGGCCTAGTACCGATTGCTCCGCTGATTTTGTAGCGCGGATCAGTTCGTCGAGCTTCACATGGATGATGTCGTTGTCCCGGTTCTGGGTGTTCTGAATCAGAAAAACCATCAGGAAAGTGATGATGGTCGTCGACGTGTTGACGATCAGTTGCCAGGTATCGTTGTAGTGAAACCAGGGCCCGGAGGCAGCCCACATGCTGATAAGCACCACGGCGATCAGGAAGGTACTTGGTTTACCGGCGTGCTTGGCGAGCCATTGACAGAAAAGCGCGAATTTCATGGTGTTATCTCCACTGTGTCTAGGATTCTGACCACAGGGGAGTGCTGAAATCTTTTTACATTTTCGTTTGGTCGACGGGGCACACGCTGATAATCGGATAGCTGTCGCCCTGGTTGAAAGGCCGACAGCTTCACCCGGCGCTGGCGTCAGCAATCGTGATCAATTGGCATTGTAACGCGGGGCCAGCTGATTACTGGACAGCTGGCCGAACAGGGCTTGGCGGCTGGCCTCGTAGCGTTCGAAGGACTGCAGGTCATGCATCGAAGGGATGGAGATCAGCACCTCGTCGTCAAAGTCCTGCAGGGCACCGTCCACCAGATCCTGGGCCGACATCACGATCCCTGGATCGAGGTTTTCGACCGGCAAGCCGCCAATCTGCCAGAAGTCGGTGGCGGTCGCCCCTGGCAGCACGGCCTGGATCCTGATGCCTTTTTCCGCAAGCTCCTTGTGCAGGGACTGGGTAAAGGCGGTGACATAGGCCTTGCTGCCACCGTACACACCGTTGAGCAACTCCGGCGCCAGGCTGACGATGGACGAGATGTTGATCAGGGCACCTTGCTTGCGCGCGACAAATCCCGGGATGGCCGCGTAGGTAAGGCGGGTGAGGGCGGTTATGTTGAGAGTGATCATTTCAGCCATGCGCTCGACATCACTTTCCAGCAGGCTGGTGTGAGTGCCTATGCCCGCGTTGTTCACCAGCAGGCTGATGCTGGCGTCTTCGCGCAATTTGCGCTCTACCTTGAGCAGATCATCAGTGTTTGCCAGGTCTGCTGGAAACACCTCCACGTTCTGCCGGGTTTCGGTGGTCAGCCGGCTGGCCAGGGTGTTGAGGCGGTCCCGGTTGCGGGCGACCAGCACCAGGTCGTAACCCCGACGTGCCAAGCGTTCTGCGTAGATCGAACCGATGCCGGTGGAGGCGCCAGTGATGAGGGCAGTGCCTTTGAATTGCTGCTTCATGGTCAAGCTCCGTGGTTTGGTTGTGGAGCCCATGATGCAGAAGGTCGTGCTTGTCTTAAACGACACATATGGTACGTTTTCAGGACATCCAATGGTGGAGCTTCAACCATGCACCGGGTCGGCTATCTCATAACCGAAGGTTTCCAGATCATGTCGCTGGCAACGCAGGCCGTGTTCGAGTTCGCGAACATTGTCGCTGGCGAAACGGTTTACAAGATCCAGAACTTTTCCGTCGGAGGCGGCACGGTGCGTTCCTCCCTGGGCATGTACATGGACACCCTGCCGTTGGGTGCTCCTGGTCTGGCTGACACCTGGATGATCACCGGCACCTTGACCCCGCTGACTCCGCCTGGCGATGAAGTGCTGGCCAGCGTTCGAGGCTTTGTCGACGGCGCCCGCCGCATCGCAGGCCTGTGTACCGGTTGTTTCGTGCTAGCCCAGGCCGGCGTGCTGGATAACCGGCGGGCTACGACGCACTGGGCCTACGCGAAAAAGCTGCGTGAGCTGCACCCGAAGATCGAAGTGGAAGAAGACCGAATCTTCATTGTCGATGGGCAGATCTGGACGTCCGCCGGCATGACCGCTGCCCTGGACATGGCGCTGGGTATGGTTGAAAGAGACCTGGGCACCGAGATGGCCAGGTCAGTGGCACGAAAGCTGGTGATGCATCAGCGCCGCTCCGGCGGGCAATCGCAGCATTCCGAGCTGCTGGCGCTTTCGCCGAAGTCTGATCGTATTCAGAGCGCCCTGGATTATGCACGCAAGCATTTGAGCCGTCCCTTGAGTGTCGAGGAACTTGCAGAGTCCGTGCATCTGAGCCCACGACAATTTACCCGCGTATTCACTTCAGAGACAGGTCAGTCGCCCGCCAAGGCTGTGGAGAGCCTGCGTCTCGAGGCGGCCCGCTTGATGATCGAGCAGAGCCGTCACAGCCTGGATGTGGTGGCGAAGGAAGCCGGGTTCAGGGACCGTCGGCATATGCGGGAGGTGTTCATTCGTGGTTTTGGCGTTCCGCCTCAAGCGGTGCGAAGAGATGCCCGGCGGGTGGTATCGGCTGAATGACAATGGCCGACTCATGTGTGCTGTTTGTCGGCAATTCACTACACGGGGAGCAGGTGCTCTCGTTCAAGCAGCTCGATGTTGGACGGCTTTACATGCACTTCGTGTAGTTCAGGAGCCGTAAACCAGCGGCATTCCACGATCTCATGGTCTGCAGCAGGTTCTGTCCCGGTTTCGACAGGCAGCTGATAGAGGTAGTGCTCCTCACCTGCGAGCACGTAGTGATTGAGGAATCGAGCACCTTCGAAGGGCAGGCAAGTTTCCGCCATCAGCTCGCGCTGCGCTGCATCCAGGTGATGCTCGCCTGGGTCGATTTTTCCGCCTGGCAGCGACCATTCAGCGCTTTGCTTGCGCACGAAAAGGATGCGTCCTGCCTGTAGGCAAATGACAGTCGCATGCCGTTCTCTGGAGTTGTTCATGATAAGCCTGCTGTACGATAGAGGTGGCATCAGGGTAGAACTCACCCTGATGCCCGCTGCCGATGATCAGCGATCTTTATCCCACTGCTTGTCATCTGCCTGGTTTTGCTGGCCGCCCATGCGGTCTTTGTCTGTCAGGTTCTGGTTCTGCTTTTCAGTCGTACGTTGGCCGCCCTGGCTGCCTTGGCTGCCTGTGTCACGGGAACGTTCCCAGTCCTTGTTCATCTTGTCCTCAGGTTTCTGGCCGGACTGGCTGCCACCTTGCTGCTGACCGGGCACCCGACCGCCCGAACCTTGGCCGCCTTGCTGGCCAGCTCCGGCAGTGTTGTTACCCATGCCGCTATCAGCATTACCTTGGTTGCCACCCTTGTCTTGATTGTTAGCCATGATCGCTTACCTCAGGTCAGACACAGAAAGGTCTGTGTGTAGTGTTATGACCAAGGCCTGTTCACGCGATATGCACGAAATATCTGGAAAGCTGACTAAACGCATTAATTTCGAGGGTACGAAATATTGGTGTCCAGGCAGGATGTGCCTGACGGGAAGCGCACAGTGCTGAATGGTACTGCTCCCATTACCGACAACCTTCAATCTCGAACCGCTCGTGATACTCGATTGTCGGGGTTATCCTGAATAGTGAGGCCAGGAGCCTTTCGGGAACTACCCATGCGCCAGATGACACTGTTGTTCGCGATCGCTGCATTTGCCGGTTGTCAGGCGCCAATGCCTGCTGCAAACCCACAAATGGCTTGGGTCGATCTCTCCATGCCATTCCCGAATGACCGCGTGCTGTTGGCCGAGCGCCTGGATAAACAACGCCTGCGCGACGGCCGCTTCTTCGAGGTCAGCCCCGGCAGCCATGAATTGGTCGTCAGGTTCGACTACGAAGTAAATGGGGGAGGTGGCATCAGCCTGATGGGGGGCACTACGGTAAGGCAATGCTACCTGACCATTGACTATGAGCATTTCAAGGCTGGTCAGCGCTACTTGCTCGAGGCTCGTTCCATGGCGATGACGCCGGAGGCGCGGCTCTATGATGCGAAGGGAGAGATTGTGGCGCAGGTTAAGGAATTTTATTGCCTGATGTGATGGCGCTGCCGTCGCCTGTGTCATTGCAAATGGGAGCAGCGCTATATGTGGCAGATATCGAGGCTACCGGCAATGGCGGAGTAGGGTGCCTCGCTCAGAGTGGTTGAGTTCAACCGTATTTTGTTCTGTGGCGAGCGGCGAAGGCTGTGATAATGGAGGGGAATCACAAGGGCCATGCCATGCTGACCATCTCTGATAACGTCCATCTGCCAGACGCCGACATCGAACTGACATACATCCGCGCGCAAGGCGCAGGTGGGCAGAATGTCAACAAGGTGTCCAGCGCCGTGCACCTGCGCTTCGACATTCCCGCCTCGTCGCTGCCCGAGTTTTACAAAGAGCGGCTGCTGGCGCTGCGTGACAGTCGCATCACCGGCGACGGCGTGTTGATCATCAAGGCACAACAATACCGCACCCAGGAGCAGAACCGCGCTGACGCACTGGCGCGTCTTGCCGAGTTGATCATCAATGCCGGCAAGACCGAGAAGAAACGCCGCCCCACCAAGCCGACCCTAGGCTCGAAGACCCGCCGCCTCGAAGGAAAAGCCAGGCGCAGCACTGTCAAGGCGGGTCGGGGCAAGGTGGAGTTCTAGGCTCTCCGCTTCATTGATCAGGCTTGTACCGCGCCGAACCCGCCAGTGGGCAGAGGGTGGCCGCCATCCCCGCAAAGATGAAGCCCTGGCTTTTCTGGATCAGTCCACGATAAAGAGTTTGGCACCGACGAGGGTAGAAGACCTGTGTGCCTCCGCGTTGTCGGCTACTTGATAGCTCATGCCAGGCCGCAGCGTGAAGGTGCGGCCGTCATCCAGCTCTGTATCCAATTCGCCTTCCATGCAGAGCAGAATATGGCCCTTGTGGCACCAGTGATCGGCCAGGTAGCCAGGCGTGTACTCAACCATGCGAACCCGTATACCCCCGAAATGACAAGTCCGCCAGTACGCGGTGCCGGCCTCTCCGGGATGAGCAATAGTTTCAACTGTCGACCAGTCGGTTGTACTAAAAAAATTGGCTACATCCCTGGCGTAGTCGGCATGTTGTTGCGAGATAGAGCAAACAACGACCTGGACTGGTGATAGCCACGCAGGAAGTTTTCCATAGTGATGCTCTAGCAATATGCCTGTAAAGCGCTCAAGCGATCCGAATAGCGCGCGGTGCAGCATCACTGGACGTTTACGTTGACCGCCTTCATCAACATACTCAATGCCAAAGCGTTCTGGGAGATTCATATCAACCTGCAGCGTGCCACACTACCAATCTCGACGTGCAGAATTCCGACACCATCCGCCTGATTCCCGGCGCGCAAAAGCTGGTGAAGAGCCATGACGCGGCTGGTAAGCCGCTTGAACGACATCAGTGACTCCAGGATGACCTTGTCCGGATCTAGCCACGCGTTGTCGATGCCTGCCTTGATCATCGAGTATTCACCGCGGGCTTGTTGACCGAATGAAGCTCCATCCGACGACCGAAGAGGCGAGGGTAGTGCTTGCTGCAACTCGGTTGCAGCTTGCTGAGCAGTTGGCCGAGATCAAGGATTCGCCGTTCTTGGCTGCCTACAAACCCGATCAGGTTAGACGGCTGCTTAAGGGGGACTGGAGGATCGGCTGGTCATGGGCGGAGGAAGCGGCCAGGGCAGGCTTCAATGAGAAATACTTCCGGAATGTCTACTCGCATTTTTGCGATTACGCACACTGCTCCTACATCAGCTCGTTGCAAATGGAGCAGGCGAACACTCTCGCGGCGCATCGGATGCTTGGTGTAGCTCCTCTGCAAACCTGCGTCCATGTAATCGCTCGGGCAATAGCGTTCTATCAAGAGCTCTTCCCGGGCAGCCAGGCGACAGTGGGCGCTGCAGCTGAAAAGGCTAGGAAGGTAGCTTACTACTGGAGCTTTACGGGTTCTGACATCGATCACCTTTTTGAGGACTCCTCGCAGAGCGAGGAGTGATAAACCTTGATCAGTCCAACACGGAATTGGGGTGATGGCATTTAGCCTTGTAGCGAGATAAGCTCGGGCTTTAGATTATTCAAGGAAGACTATGAACAGGTTCATTGCTGTCATTGGGATGTGCTTCTTGCTCGGTGCATGCGCCACGTCCCACTACACCGCTGGGCGCGACTTCCCATCAGCAAGTGTGGCGAGCATCACCAAAGGAAAGACCACGACGACTGAGCTAAAGGCGCTTTTTGGAGAGCCTTACGCGAAAAGTGCCGTGAGCGAGACCGATGAGAAATGGGTGTACACGTATACGAATGCCTCTGCCCATGCTCAGAGCTATGTGGTGACCATGAAGGTGACCACCACTGGCACGCAGAAGACCCTAGATGTCCTGATCCGTGATGATGTGGTCATCAATTACACCTTCAGTGAAGGCCCCGCACCAGGTAGCAGCACAGCCACCTATTGATGAGGAGGCACCTGATTGGACAAAACATATGCCTATGTTGATGAGTCGGGAAATTCTGACTTAGACACATCCAAGGTTGGGAGCTCTGGCTTCTTCGTGGTTTGCTCCATCCTTGTGGCTGAGAAAGACCTGCAGGACGCTTACCAGCGTGCCGAGGAGCTTCGTCGGCAGCACTTCCAGACAGGTGAAATCAAGTCTAGTAAGGTGCGTGCGAAGGATGCTGAGCGCCGTATTCGCATTTTAACCGACCTGGCAGAGCTTCCGATGAAGCTCTATTTCGTCGTCGTGGACAAGGAGCGCATCTACAAGGATGGGGGGCTGCAATTCAAGACCTCGTTCGTAAAGCATATCAACGGATTGCTCTATGGCCGGCTCTTCAGGAACTGCCGCAATCTGCAGATGACCGTGGATGAGCATGGCGGAGTTGAGTTCCAGGAGAGCCTGAAGGCCTACGTCGAGGATCGCTACGTCGGTGATCTCTTCGGGGACGATCACGCGTTCCAGACGAAATCCAGCAAGGATGATGTCCTGATTCAGGTCGCTGATTTCTTTGCGGGATCCGTGGCCCAGATCTATGAGCAGAAGGCTGTCGGCGATATTGCCGAGGTCTACAAAAAGATCCTCCGCGAGCAGACCCTCGGCGCTCGCGAGCATCAGCTTCATCTGCAGAAGCTGAGTGAAGAGATTCAGCTGAAGGCGCGCTCGAAGGCCAGTAAATTCGATGAGCCTAGCGATGCGATCCGTGGCAAAGAAGGAGCCATAAAGCGCTTGGTCGAATCCTATGGCTTCGTATCTCCCCAGCTATTCGGCTCGACCGTGAGGGGTGATGATCATGAAGGTAGCGACCTCGACATACTCGCCACCATTCCCTCCGGTAGAGCGGGCCCAATCTCGCTGTTCGACATAGCCAGCCTTGAAGATGAACTCCAGGCACTGATCGGCGTACCGGTGGATTTCAACATCGCCAATAACATGCCTGCGCATTTTCGGCATGGGATCGAAGGCGAGCTGGTCGAGCTCTAGCCAGGCGTTGCTCTGGAGAACATGCCGGCGATTATTCTGGCGTCCAGCAGGGCGTGGTGAGGCAGTTCTTCCCCATCGCTCATGGCGGCCAGGGTCGTGGCATCAGTGTGAAAGTTTCTTACGTTCTTGGGCCATTTCCCATTGTCATAGGCGAGCTCGCAAAACAGCGGTAGGGCACTTTTGATTACCCAGAGCGTGCCACAGTTGATCATCTGTCCACGGCTAATCATCCCTCGGCAGTGCTTGCCACGTGTTTTTCTAGAGCATTTGCGGCTCGATCACCGGCCTGAGTGTCCACACTGTCACTCAAGGTTTGACAGAGATGACGTAGCTGCGGAATCGTAACTCCTGTATTTATGCTGATTCGCATGTGTGCCTGAAGCTGTGGCTCGACTCCTGCAAGCGCGGAAAGCATTCCCACTGTGGCCAGCTCACGCGTCTTCCAATCCAAGATATCTCGTTCGAATATGTCACCAAACAGGTGAGTGCGGAGGTATTGGTTAGCTATCGGGGCAAAATCGAACAGTGGCCCCTCAACCGGCGAACCCGACAACTTCGTCTGGTTAGCGGTACCTGCGGCCAACAGGGCGTCACCTTGAAGTATTGGACGGCTAGGTTCGCGACCTGGATCGTCAAAGATGCCGCGCTGTTTGCGTGATTCCAGCACCTGCATCAGCTCCGTCAGCGCGTTCAGAGATCGGGGGAAGCCGGCATAGGCGTAAAGTTGTACAAGCACCTCACGCAGTTCGCTGACCGTTAGTTTCAAATCCAAGGCCTGATCCAGAGCAGTGTTCAAGCGGGGCAAGTCACCAATGGCAGCAAGCGCGGCTACGACGACAACCGCTTGTTGTTGCTCGCTCAGCGACTTGGAATTTGATTGGGATGAAATGGGGTGGCTCATGACATTGCGCGTTCCGATTGGATCAGATGAGGCCATCTCCGTAGCGCCTAGTCCGATCATGAATGTGGTTGCTATCCCGGCATTGATCCACTTACTCAGCACGCGGCCCGCTGTATTGTTCATCGGTCACTTTCTCCAACCAGTGGACATTTTTGCCTTCAGCTGTCGCTGTAACAGCAAGGTGCGTCATGCTCGTTGTGGGGGCAGCTCCATGCCAATGCTTAATGCCTGGAGGGCACCACACGACATCCCCAGGACGAACCTCCTGGATAAGGCCGCCCCATTGTTGAGTCAGCCCTAACCCCGAAGTGACCACCAGCCGCTGGCCAGCAGGATGGGTATGCCATGCAGAACGTGCCCCCGGCTCAAATGTCACGAAGCTTCCCGAGGCGCTAATACCCGAGTCCGCAGGCCACACCGGATCAATCCGGACGTCACCGGTGAAGAATTGAGAGGGGCCAACCATAGAGGCCTGTTTACCCGCTCTGGTTATTTCCTGTTGGCGGGGTGAGGCATTTTCAGCTGCTTCGCTCGATGCGAGTAGCAAAGTAGAGAGGCATATCGCAGCTGTAATGGGGTGAGCATTCATGTTGGAAACCCTCATTGTCAGAGATCTTGGGTAGCACGTGACCTCAGCTCAGCCTTTTTCCAGCGGGCCACTCAGGTAGACAACGTCAGTCACTGGCTCCAGCCAATCGACGGCCTTGCCATCCATGTATTCATTGATCGCGACATGCTGCATAGCCGTAGTATCGGTCGCGCCATGCCAGTGCCGGCGTCCGCAGTTGCACCAGATCAGATCACCTGCGCGGATCTCGGTCTTCGGGCCATCTTCACATTGCGTCCAGCCCACCCCATCGGTCACTAGCAAGGCTTGGCCCAGAGGATGAGTGTGCCAGTGGGTACGAGCACCTGACTCGAAGTTGACCACCGCAACGCCAACTCTAGCGGGGGCAGGCGCTGTGAAGACGCGGTCGATGCGTACTCGCCCCGTGAACCATTCAGCAGGCCCTTGGATCGCATTGGCCGACCCTGCACGGTGGACTTGCATGGCCACGCTGGAAAGGTTGTTGTCCGCCATATTGTTTTAGCCTCCCAAAAATGTAATTGAGACAACTGTAGCGACCGCGCTTTAATTCGTGTATTAGCAAAATCAAGAAATCGGTTTGAAGCTGAGCTTAACAATGAAATCAGACAATCTGAGCGATCTGGTGGTCTTTGTGGCCGTAGCCAGGGAAAGTAATTTCACCCGGGCAGCGGCACGATTGGGTGTGTCACCTTCAGCCGTTAGCCAGACAGTAAGGGGTCTTGAGGAACGTCTCGGTGTTCGCCTCCTCACCCGCACCACTAGGAGTGTCACGCGAACGGAGGCTGGGGAGAAACTACTTCAAGATATCGCGCCGCTATTGGATCAGATCGATGGTCACCTGAATGGCCTGACCGAGTTCGGACAACACGCCTCAGGGACGGTGCGGATCACAGCCGATGAGTTCGCCGCCCGCCATGTTTTATGGCCGAAACTACAGCCGGTGATCGAGTCCTACCCGGATGTCACGATTGAACTTATGACCGATTACGGCCTGACTGACATCGTTGCCGAACGATTCGATGCGGGTGTACGTTTGGGCGGCATCATCGATGCAGATATGGTGGCTGTGCCCATTGGGCCGCCCATGCGGATGGTTACCGTAGCCTCACCCGCCTACTTGAAGCGGTATGGAGTACCCCGCCGCCCCGAGGAGTTGATGGCCCACAGGTGCATCAACCTGCGGTTGCCTACGCACGGCGGCCTTTATCCTTGGGAATTCACCAATGATGGCAGCGAGTTTCGTGTCCGGGTGCAAGGGCCCCTGATCATGAACAGTTCGTTGCAGATACTGGATGCCTGTCTGGCAGGGGTGGGTTTGGCCCAGGTGACCGATGTACACGCGCAGGAGCATATCGGCAGCGGTGCCCTTGAAGAGGTCTTGGCTGATTGGTCAGAATTCTTCCCTGGTTATCATCTTTACTACCCCACGCGCCGGCAGCAAACCGCTGCTTTCAGGGTTGTTCTTGAAGCACTCCGAAGCGAGTAGGAGCTTGCGTGATGTCAGATGTCCAGCTGGCTTTCAGTGTTGGGAAAATTCGACTCGGATATCGTCACTGCCAAGCATCTGCATCAGGCCGTCGGGGTTTTCAATGTTTCCGATAAGGGTGTAAGAGTAAGGCGTTTTGAATGTCTTGTAGAAGACCACCAGGGTCTTCGATCCATACAGCATGACGTCCCCTGCTTTGATCGTTCCTGGAACGCTCGCATCCTTGGGGAGTGATACCGCGAGATCGACATACTTTTCGTTACTGTTGAGATCGGCCATTTCGAGCGTCAGCGGTAACAACGAGGAGAAGGCACGAGCTGCCTCAGTGTCAGCCAACCTGATTTTGTAATGCCGCTCGCCTATTGACATCTGCATGCAGGGTCTCTCCTGTTGAGCTTTCGCTTCGCCGGCCTTCGCCGTTTGGAAATCAGATGCGCTGGCCGGAACTGTCTGAGCTAAACCAAGTGCCAGTAGTCCACCCACCCAAGCAAGGTGCTGCAGACCAGACCATCGATAGAGAGCGGCCTTTTCGGTTATTAGAGGTAAAGGCTTGTGGGGTGTGCTCCTTCTCATTGCATCTCCTAGCATCCTGGGTTGGGCGACGTCTTATAGGCTGGATCAGGGTGCGTTGGGCGTGGAGGCAGCTGACCTTTCCGCACCTAAACGCAGCTCCGCGATATCGCGTTTTGGAGGCGTGCCGAACTGGCGCCCGTACTCACGGCTGAACTGCGATGGACTTTCGTAGCCGACCTTGAATGCGGCGGTCGCTGCATCGAGGTGTTCGTTGAGCATCAAGCGTTTTGCCTCGTTCAACCTCAACCATTTCTGGTATTGCAGTGGACTCATTGCGGTGAGCTGTCGGAAGTGCTGATGGAATGTCGAGAGGCCCATCTGTACCTGAGAGGCCAGCTCGTCCACCCGCAGAGGCTCGGCGTAGTTAAGCTTCATCCAGTCGATGGCCTTTGCGATTCGATGACCCTTGCTGCCAACGGAGGCGATATAGCGCAGGAGAGGGGCTTGGTCACTTAGCAGCAACCGATAATGGATCTCTCGCTGAATCAAGGGCCAGAGTACCGGGATCGCATCGGGCTCCTCCAACAGCTCAATCAGGCGGGTGAAGCTCTCCAACAGCTTCTGGCCCAGTCCACCAACTCCAGCGCTGGTGTGAAAGGACTGACCGCTCACAGGAGGGCGACCATCTTGCGCGATCAATTCGGCCAGTGTGCGCAAATCGAGCTTGAACACCAAGCCAAGACAGGGCGCTTCCTCGCTGGCCATTGTCACCGCCGAGTTGGCGGGAATGTTTAGCGAGGTGACCAGAAAACGAGTCGTGTCGTATGGGAATACGTCACCGCCGATAACCATTTCCTTTGCCCCTTGCGCAACCAAAACAATGCTTGGTTCGACAATGCACGTAATCGGTGGGGCTGGTGCGTTGCGTCGATAGACGCTTAGGCCTGCAATGCTCGTCGCGAAATCTCCAGCGGTGGGCGCGTGGGCACCGATGACCCTGCACAGTGTGGCCATTGGGGTCGTGCGTGAAGGCGGGAGTGCGGTTGCGGGCATGGTGAGCGTTCCGATCAGCGTGTAGCGAAACACTACTCGCGCGTCGCTTTCAGTGTCCATGCCCAGCCAACCAGGTCTGGACAATTGGGCAAGAAAACTACCGGTTTGCTCTACTGATGTGCTGGTTCACGCGAGGAACATAGGTGGCAGATGAGATGACTCTAGCGTCCGTGAGCGATGTCCTCTCACATTCCTTCCATTTCGAGCAGACAGGAAGATGTGCATGAAGTCTTTGTTCGTTGCGTTTGCCTTGATGGTCAGTTCACTCACTGCGGGAGCCGCCGATATGTCTCATGGGGCCAACAATTTCTACCAGAGTGAGCAGGTTTCACTCGAGCGTGTCACCTTCAAGAACCAGTTCCAGATGACCACTGTCGGTAATCTGTATCTGCCCACAAAACAGAGCGTCAACGCCAAGCATCCCGCAATCATCGTCGGGCACCCGATGGGGGCGGTCAAGGAGCAAAGCTCGAATCTTTATGCCCAGAAGCTGGCAGAGCAGGGCTTCGTCACCTTGGCCATCGATCTGTCGTTCTGGGGCGAAAGTGACGGGCGTCCGCGCAATCTAGTGTCGCCGGACATCTATGCCGAAGACTTCAGTGCGGCGGTTGACTATCTCGGTGCTCAAGGTTTCGTTGATCGGAACCGTATTGGCGTGCTGGGTATCTGTGGCAGCGGCAGCTTTGCCATCAGTGCGGCGAAAATTGATCCACGCATGAAAGCGATTGCAACGGTCAGCATGTACGACATGGGTGCCGCCAACCGCAATGGACTCAAGCATGGCGTCTCGGTCGAACAGCGCAAAAAGGCTATCGCCGAAGCAGTAGCCCAGCGTGATGTCGAGTTTGCCGGAGGCGAAACTAAGTACACCAGTGGCACGGTGGATCAGCTAACTGAGAGCTCTAATGCCATCGAGCGGGAGTTTTACGACTTTTACCGCACACCTCGTGGTGAGTTCACTCCCAAAGGGCTGTCGCCGCTTCTGACGACGCACCCGACGCTAACCAGTAACGTCAGGTTCATGAACTTCTATCCGTTCAATGACATCGAGACGATCTCGCCTCGTCCCATGTTGTTCATCGCAGGAGAGGAGGCTCATTCCCGGGAGTTCAGCGAAGAGGCGTATCGCCTTGCCGGCGAACCCAAGGAACTCGTGATTGTCCCGGGCACTGGCCATGTGGATCTGTACGACCGCGTAGAGATGATCCCCTTCACCAAGCTGACAACTTTCTTCCGCGAAAACCTCAAGTAAAAGGGTGTTGTTTCCAGGCCCAGCACCACGCAGGGCGTGGGCATCCGTGTCTTTTGAAATTGCTACAACGAGAATTGCCATGAGCAGCCCAGCAATACCCCTTCAACACTCAAACCGTCAGGTCTGGAGCGCTGTCCTGGCGATGTCGCTCTGTGCTTTTGCCTTGGTGGCTTCTGAGTTTCTGCCTGTGAGTTTGCTCACACCAATTGCATCCGATTTGTCACTGACTGAAGGCCAGGCCGGGCAGGCCATCTCTATATCGGGTTTCTTTGCTGTAATCACCAGCCTGTTACTAGCCACCGTAACCCAAGGGATCGACCGCAAGCCTGTGCTGCTGGCCACGACGGCGCTTATGCTAATTTCCGGGGGCATGGTGGCCTTTGCCCCTGACTACCTGACGTTGATGGTTGGGCGTGCCGTGCTTGGGATTGCCATTGGTGGTTATTGGTCGATGTCCACCGCAGTGATGATGCGCATCGCGCCCGAGGCACTCGTTCCGAAGGCTATTGCTGTGATGCAGGGCGGTACAGCCTTGGCTACGGCAATTGCGGCGCCAGTTGGGAGCTATCTGGGTGGCATGGTCGGCTGGAGAGGGGCATTCTTTTGCGTGGTGCCTTTGGCTGCACTGGCGTTGATCTGGCAAGCCTTCACGCTGCCGGCAATGCCGAGTGAGCGGATTCAAATATCGGCCACTGGCTCGCTGCGCCTGCTTGGGGATAGCAAGGTTGCCCTTGGCATGGCCGCAGTTGCGTTTCTCTTCATGGGGCAGTTCACCCTCTTTACGTATCTGCGGCCCTTCTTGGAGACGGTCACGCATGTAGATGTGCCCACTCTCTCGCTCTTGCTCTTGATCATCGGTGCCGCAGGCTTGGTAGGCACCATGCTAGCCGGCTCTCTTGTTAGTCAAAGTCTGAACAAGGTTTTGGTTGGAATACCGTTGATCATGACTGCCATCGCATTCGCCATAGTCGTCGTTGGTAGCTGGCTTGTTCCAGTCGCCGCAGTGCTGGGGCTGTGGGGGCTGGCCGCGACCTGTGCACCGGTGGGATGGTTTACCTGGTTGGCCAAGGCATTGCCACACGATGCAGAAGCTGGTGGTGGGTTGATGGTCGCAGTAATTCAGTTGGCTATCACTGCTGGTGCAACTGCAGGAGGGATGCTGTACGACGGGATGGGTTATCAGGCTACCTTCATCGCCAGCGGCATATTCTTGCTCATTGCAACCGCACTCAGTGTTGTCACAAGCCGTTGGCGTGGCGCGGCATGCACGTAGAACGGTGGGCCAGCCTACTTAAGCGTGCAGCAAAGACGACAGTAACAATCAGGTACCATGAGTCGGCGGATAAAAGAAAGCCCGCTGCTAGGCGGGCAAGGGAGCTTCTATCACACGTAGGGATAGCTAACGTTCCCACACCGCCTGTGAAAAGTACGTGAATAAACCCGTCGGTGAAGGCGATGCCTGTCCAATCTCCGCGATCTTGAGTGGATGTGCTCTAGCGGTTGCGTATGGTATTCAGTGCAGGTGACCAGACGTTATGTCCGCAGCGTTCACACACGACTGAGTCTTGAGGTTCATAGAAGGTTGGGAAGCCGCAGCTGACGCAACAATGTAAGCCCGCGTTCGGCGGTGCCAGGTACTCTGGACGATGTTCGACTGGGAGCACCGACAGCCCTGGCCAGGTATCATCTGGCCCATAGAAATACAGGCTGATATCGCCATCGGTTTCCAATAGGCCGAGTCGAACTTGGCCGAGATGCTCCACGCCTTGTTGGCGCAGTTCCATGAAGAGCTCGTTGGATGAGATGTTCAAATTTCGCAGCGAATGGATCTCGTACATTCCGTCCTTTACTACCGTGATGGGCAACCCATCGATCCAGGCCTCGCATGTTCTGCTGCGTCTCATCATGTAGACGGTTCCGCGATAGAGCAGCAAATGGGAGGAGGGGTACATCTTCATAAAAGGTAACATCGCCTGCGGCTGAGCCCAAGGTGAGGATCACCACGAGCTCGAATCGGGAAAGCTGCCTAATTCCACGTCGACCACTGAATTTCAGAAAGAAGAACACGGCTAGAAACGCCGCTGAAACGCGGACGGCGACCTCCAAGAGAAAGGTCAGCGGGAACTCGCCAATGAGCATTTGGGAAATTTTCAAGGCACGCATCGACCGACGCACTTGGCTGAACGTTAACTGCTCGATTTTCAGGGCGGTTTCTGAGGCACTCGGAAGCACTTTATCGCCCCTAGCTGCCTCAGCAATTGCGCCACGTAGCCGTCGAATCATTGCCTGGGCAGTTCCTGTCGGCATTCCTTTCGATGATCGATTTTCCGGCAGTGTGTAAGCATCAGGAAGTGCCTCCCTGATCGAAATCCCTCGTGATTGAACGTAGTCTTTCAGGATCAAAACGAATTGAAGGCATAACGGCCTATGGGTTTCCAGAGGTGCTCCAGGGTTGTCGATGAACACCCAGGGGCTGCAGCGAGGCGGATCACCAGGCTCAGGTGATCGCGGATAAGTCATAAATTGGCTCAACAAACCGACATGCTGGGCGTCTGGGGACAAATCGGCCAAAGGAATCGTCGTGAATCTCGCCACAGCCAGTACGAACCTGCAGAGCTGGAGCTCAACATCAAACTGGCACTTGCTCTGAAGATATGCGAATAGCCAATCAATTTCGTGGGACAAAAAGTTAGCGGTTTCCAAGCCCTTGCTATCGGGGACTTCCGGTGATTTAGCCATAGCGGGCGCTGGCTGCTCCCGGACGCCAATTCGATTCAAGTAACTGAGGAAGCCATAGGTGATGCCGCGCACTTGTCGCATCACCGTGCTCACGATCGGAGCGTCAGGATCGCGTCGATAACACGGGCGCCAGGCTGGATTAATTGGCTGGGCAGTGAGCACAGGCTGTCCAGCGGAATTGAATCGACTGCCTGCCGGACTGCGACTGATCCAGTTGCAATCCGGTTGACTAATGAAGCCTAGGAATTCCGTGAAGGCAGCGTTATCCCATTGGGTGATTGGGCGCCGGTCTACGAGAAAGCTCCAGTTTAGGGCCATCTGGAGGACGGCTGAGTAATCCGAGTATCGGCCAGGCCAAGGTGTACGCTTGATACGCATCGACTCCAGAATGAAGTCCGCTGCGTGACGGCACATCTCAACAGGGAGACAGGACTCATCAACCTTCGATAAGCGCTCCAAGACGTGAATGTTTGCAGGGAAATCCAGGCCGTCGTTTATACAGCGCACGAACGTCGGCATGGTAGGAAAGATCGGAAACGGGCTCAGCGTCCGGGTCATGGGCAGTCATGGTTCTGATATGTCGGAGTCAGTGTAGACAATGAATGCTAACGGCCGGCCAGCTCAGAATCCCGGCGATCATTCGAAGAAGGATGGCACGCTTCGGACGTCGTTTGTCGGCAGGCAAGACGCTCCCGATGGGGGGCGCTTGATGGATCGTGAAGAGGAGTATGCTAGGGAATCAGTTGGCTCTGACATTTGGGATTTTCACGCCTAGATCGTCCAGCTTCAAAAAATGGGTCAGAGAAGCGCTGGGTTAGGCGATGGAGGGCAAAGCCTTGATTTTCCGATGCTCACGGTTTCCAGGTTTAGAAAATTTCCGTCCAGGGATTACGAAACGCTGACAGCGTGTACGTTGCTCGCCCAATACGTCATTTAACATAATACACATTATGCGCTAGTCTATATTTGGTCACCAGGCCACGAGTGAGGCACTTTGGGACCAGGTAATGCCCTCTGGTCTAGATTTTAATCTCGATCAATCGACCGCTTACCATCACGAGCATTAGCCTGGTGCTGGACGCGTTGGGCTTGCCTTTGTTGGCTAACGCGGCTGGAGCATCCGAAACCCAGCCATTCCCAGCTGTACCTGAGTACTTGCAAGTAACTTGTAACGTTTACCCTCGGCTTTGTTGACCAGGCCAAGCCAAGCCCGACGCCTGCGTGACCACACCAAGGCTGCTGCCAGCGTCGTTGCGGTTGCCGCGATGGCAATCGCCGGCAAACCAGCCCCTGGTCGATCGGTTGACGCGGTCAATTGTAGGAGCGGCCTTGTGTCGCGATGGGCTGCAAGGCAGCCCCGGCATTTTATGCGTCTGCTTTGAAATCTTGGGGCTGCTGCGCAGCCCATCGCGACACAAGGTCGCTCCTACAAGGGCCCGCAGGGTTCAGACGACAGTTGCTTACACCTCACGCCGACCCTCAAGCCAGGATCCATCCCTGTAGGTCCGTCCTGACTTGAAAGCGATACTTGAGCGCTCAGGTCCCCTCGTGTGCCCATTCTTATATGCAAATAAGATATAACTACACTAAATACTCATTTAGCGTAGTTATATAAACCCAACCTCTGCACCCACCTCTCAAACCAGCCCGCCAAAACGCCTGTAAAAGCCTTCATTCACATCCGGCAACGGCCCATCAGCCGTCTCCAGCGCTGCATTCAGCCATTCTTCCGCCTTGGCAAACACCAGGCGATAGAGGTTACGGCACAGCTGTCGCGCAGCCCTTCCCTCCCAATCCCCAGGCAGCAGCTCGTCCGGCAATTGCGGGTCGCGCAGCAGCAGCCGGCGGTATTCGTGAATCAACAATGTGCGTGCCAGGAAGCAATCCTGGGCATCGAGCTGTTGTTGCTCTTTCAAACCTTGCCATAGCGGCCTGAACAGCTGGATGAACTCGCTGTACTGTTGCCCCAGTTCGTCGATGCGCCAGCTCTCCCGCACCTGGGCGCGCATGGCCTTGGATGCCAGTACTTCCTGGGTGTGGGTCTCGAAGACGATACTGTCGTCGCTGGCCTCCAGGTCACGCAGGGTTGCGGCCAGGTCGGCGCGGTCTGCCCGTGGGCAGCCCAGCAGGTTCGGGGCCATGGCGCCAAACCCCTGCCACTCCAGTTCCTCTCGCAAAGCCTTGCGTTTGCCGGCCTCCAGCTGCGAGAGCAACACCAGCGTCCAGGCGCCGTCCCAGGCTGGCTGGCTCGGGCTGTAGACCCGCTTGAAGGCTTTCTCGAACCTGCGGCGGCCTGTGCCTGTCAGGCTGTAGTAACTGCGGCGGCCAACCTTTTCGGCAGTGAGCCAGCCTTCCTTGGTAAGGCGGAAGATGGATGTGCGGATCAGCCGCTCGTTGATGCCGATAGGCTCCAGCAGGTTGATCAAGCTACCCAGCCAGACGGTACCGCCGTGGGGTTCGATGGCGTCGCCGTACAAAGTGATGATCAAGGAACTGGCGCGGATCGGCGTCTGTTCCTGGAAGCGGGTGATCAGGTGGTTCAGTGGGGCGAGATTGCTCATGGGCGAACTGTGCGCGGATAAAGCACCGACTATACCTGCGCGGCGTGCCGCCTGGCCATTGCGTGACGCTGCCAGGCTCATGCCGATGCCTGGCCTTTGGGCCTGACGCCGGTGTCTTCCATGCGTGGGCGCCGGGGCTCGACTTCGGTCAGCGGCGGGCATTCGACCAGGCTGTTCATGCAGCGTTGCGCCAGGTGCTGATACTCCGCCGTGCCACGTTGCTTCCAGGCCAGCTCCTGTTCGGTCAGTGGGCGCTTGACCTGGGCTGGCGAGCCCATCACCAGGCTTTGTGCCGCACATTCGAAACCCGCCTTGACGAATGCCGTGGCCGCGACGATGCAGCGCGGCGCCACATGGGCACCATCCATCACCACCGCGTTCATGCCGATCAAGGCGTCTTCGCCCACGCGGCAGCCGTGCAGCACGGCGCCATGCCCGACATGCCCGTTGCGTTCGACTACCGTATCGCCGCCCGGGAAACCATGCATCACGCAGGTGTCCTGCAGGTTGGCGCCCTCCTCCAGCACGATACGGCCGAAATCCCCCCGTAGTGAAGCCAGTGGGCCGACGTAGCAACGAGGACCGACGATGACATCACCGATCAGCACGGCGCTGGGGTGCACGTAGGCTGTCGGATGAACCACGGGGGTCAGGCCGTCCAGTCGATAGCAAGGCATGGAAAAGCTCCTGAAATGATTTCAAATGCACGCAGATCTTGTATCACAATATTATTTCGCGTCAATCGCCTGGGTCGTGTATCGCTTTGGAGCGTGTCGCTTGCTTTGCAAAAAAACGTCGTTCCACGCCGAAATCCGCCTAGATAAACGATTCATCACCATCAATGGCGATGAAACGTCGCTTGGCGCTACGACGCAAAGAGATACATGAAACAATTTTGTATGTTGCATTCATGTATCGCGTGATGCATATACTGGTTACACCCGGACGTGATCCCGCATCACGCCCCTGCAAACAATTCCAAGAAATGCCGGCCCCACGATGTGCCGTGCGTGCAGCCAGAGGAACCCGACATGCCGCGATATCTCGATGTGCAGGCGCCGGAACAAGGCGTCCAGCTCATTACCCTGCAACGGCCCGAGGCGCTCAACGCCCTGTGCACCGAGTTACTGGCAGAGCTGGCCACTGCGCTGGAAACGGCCGGGAAGGACGAGCAGACCCGTGCGGTGGTCATCACCGGCAGCCGCAAGGCATTCGCCGCAGGCGCCGATATCCGCGAGATGGCCGAGCGCGACCTGGTCGGCATCCTCAACGACCCCCGTGTGGCTCACTGGCAAAGCATCGCCGCCTTCACCAAGCCGCTGATCGCCGCCGTCAACGGCTATGCCCTGGGCGGCGGATGCGAGCTGGTGATGTGCGCAGACATCGTCATTGCCGGCAGCGACGCCCATTTCGGCCAGCCGGAAATCAACCTCGGGATCATCCCCGGCGCCGGTGGCACCCAACGCCTGCTGCGAGCAGTAGGCAAGCCGCTGGCCATGCAAATGGTGCTGACCGGCGAAGCCATCACCGCCCGCCATGCCTTGCAGGCCGGGCTCGTCAGCGAAATCACCCAGCCGGAACTCACTGTAGAACGCGCGCTGCATGTCGCCCGCGGCATTGCCGCCAAGGCCCCGCTGGCGGTGCGCCTGGCCAAGGAGGCGCTGCTCAAGGCCGGCGATACCGACCTGGCCAGCGGCCTGCGCTTCGAACGCCACGCCTTCACCTTGCTGGCCGGCACCGCCGACCGCGACGAAGGCATTCGTGCATTCCAGGAAAAACGCCAGGCCCGCTTCCAGGGCCGCTGACCATCTTCCCCTCGACTGACGGAGCGAGTCTGTCATGCCTTTCCAGCACATCTTGTTTTCCATCGAGGACGGCGTCGCCCTCCTCTCGTTGAATCGCCCCGAACAGCTGAACAGCTTCAATACCGCCATGCACCTGGAAGTGCGTGAGGCGCTCAAGCAAGTGCGCCAGAGCAGCGAAGCACGGGTGCTGTTGCTGACTGCCGAAGGCCGTGGTTTCTGCGCCGGCCAGGACCTGTCCGATCGCAACGTCGCCCCTGGCGCCGAAATGCCGGACTTGGGCGAGTCGATCGACAAATTCTACAACCCGCTGGTACGCACCCTGCGCGACCTGCCGCTGCCGGTGGTCTGCGCGGTCAACGGTGTGGCTGCCGGCGCCGGTGCCAACATCCCGCTGGCCTGCGACCTGGTGCTGGCCGCCCGCTCGGCCAGCTTCATCCAGGCATTTTGCAAGATCGGCCTGGTACCCGACTCCGGCGGCACCTGGCTGTTGCCGCGCCTGGTCGGCATGGCGCGAGCCAAGGCCCTGGCCATGCTGGGCGAGCGCCTGGGCGCCGAACAGGCCCAGCAATGGGGGCTGATCCACCGTGTGGTCGATGATGCCGCGCTGCGCGACGAGGCCCTTGCCCTCGCCCGCCAGCTCGCCACCCAGCCCACTTACGGCCTGGCCCTGATCAAGCGCAGCCTGAACGCCAGTTTCGACAACGGTTTCGATGAACAGCTGGAACTGGAGCGCGACCTGCAGCGCCTGGCCGGGCGCAGCGAGGACTATCGCGAAGGCGTGAGTGCCTTCATGAACAAGCGCACGCCGGCATTCAAGGGGCGTTGAACATGAGCGCACTCGCAAGCAACGCCCAGGTGGCAGTGATCGGAGCGGGCGCCATGGGCGCCGGCATCGCCCAGGTTGCAGCCCAGGCCGGCCACCCGGTAAAGCTCTACGACAATCGCCCGGGCGCAGCAGCCCAGGCAGTGGCCGGCATTGACCGGCAACTTGCCCGCCTGGTGGAAAAAGGCAAGTTGCAGGCCGTCGAGCGGGAAGCCATCAGCGCCCGGCTGTGCCCGGTGGACGCCCTTGAAGCCCTGGCCGATGCCCGCCTGGTGATCGAGGCCATCGTCGAGAACCTGCAGGTCAAGCAAGCGCTGTTCAGCCAGTTGGAAGCCTTGTGCGCCGCCGACTGCATCTTCGCCAGCAACACCTCGTCGCTGTCCATCACCAGCCTTGCCGCCGGGCTGCAACGGCCGCAACAGGTGGTTGGCATGCACTTCTTCAACCCGGCACCGCTGATGGCGCTGGTCGAAGTGGTCTCGGGCCTGGCCACCGCCCCGGCCGTAGCCGCCTGCATTCATGCCACCGCCCAGGCCTGGGGCAAGCTGCCGGTGCACACGCGCTCCACGCCGGGCTTTATCGTCAACCGCGTGGCGCGGCCGTTCTATGCCGAAAGCCTGCGCCTGCTGCAGGAAGGCGCAGCCGATTGCGCCAGCCTCGATGCGCTGCTGCGCGATGCCGGTGGTTTTCGCATGGGCGCGTTCGAGCTCACCGACCTGATCGGCCACGACGTCAATTACGCCGTTACCTGTTCAGTCTTCGATGCATTCTATGGCGATTTCCGTTTCCAGCCTTCGCTGGTGCAAAAAGAACTCGTGGACGCAGGCCGCCTCGGGCGCAAGACCGGCCAAGGCTTCTATAGCTATGGCGAAGGCGCGGAGCGCCCGCAACCAGCCGAACTGCACAGCGCCGCCATCGTCGATGCGTGCGTCGTCGAAGGCGACCTGGCGGTGATGCAGCCGCTGGTCGAGCGCCTGCGCCAAAGCGGCATCGCCGTGACCCGACGCGCCGGCTGCGGCCTGATCCAGGTGGGCGATGCCACCCTGGCACTGTCCGACGGCCGACTGGCCAGCCAGCGCGCCCGGGAAGATGGCCTGCGTAATCTGGTGCTGCTCGACCTGGCCCTGGACTACGCCACCGCCACCCGCCTCGCCATCAGCTGGTCGGCCGACACCAGCGACCACGCTCGCGACCAGGCCGTGGCCTTGCTGCAGCGTGCCGGGCTGAAGGTAACGGCGGTCGCCGACCTGCCCGGCCTGGTGGTGCTGCGCACCGTTGCGATGCTCGCCAATGAGGCCGCCGATGCCGTGCTGCAAGGCGTCGGCAGCGCCACCGACATCGATCTGGCCATGTGCGCCGGGGTCAACTACCCCTGCGGCCCGTTGGCCTGGGCCACGAACATCGGCATCCCCCACACCCTGCGCGTGCTCGACAACCTGCAGCGCAGCTACGGCGAGAGCCGCTACCGCCCTTCCCTGCTGTTACGCCGCTGCGAAGCCAAAGGAGGCACCCTGCATGACTGAAGTCGAACTGGCACAAGCCTGTGCCGAAGCCATGTACGCACGCGACCAGGCCACCCAGGGCCTGGGCATCCGCCTGCTGGAAGCCGGCCCGGGCCAGGCCTGCCTGCGCATGCCGGTACGCGCCGACATGATCCAGGGGCATGGCACCTGCCATGGCGGTTTCCTGTTCGCCCTGGCCGATTCGGCGTTTGCTTTCGCCTGTAACAGTCACGACCAGGCCACCGTCGCCCTGGGCTGCAGCATCGACTACCTGGCCCCGGCACTGCGCGATGACGTTCTCACCGCCCGCGCCAGCGAGGTCAGCCGCAAGGGCCGCACCGGCCTGTACCACGTCCGCATCGAGAACCAGCGCGGCGAGCTGGTGGCGATGTTCCATGGCAAATCCTACAAAGTGCGCGGCACCGTGCTGGCGCAGGAGACGCAAGATGACTGAACACACCCTGGCCGATGCCTTGATCATCGACGCCGTGCGCACCCCCATCGGCCGTTATGCCGGGGCCTTGAGCGGCGTGCGCGCCGATGACCTGGCCGCCATTCCGCTCAAGGCCCTGATTCAGCGCCATCCCGAACTGGACTGGACAGCCATCGACGACGTCATCCTCGGCTGTGCCAACCAGGCTGGCGAGGACAACCGCAACGTCGCGCACATGGCCAGCTTGCTGGCCGGGCTGCCGATCGAAGTGCCGGGCACCACCATCAACCGCTTGTGTGGTTCCGGCCTGGACGCCATCGGCAATGCCGCCCGCGCCCTGCGCTGCGGCGAAGCCGGGCTGATGCTGGCCGGCGGCGTGGAATCGATGTCGCGCGCGCCGTTCGTCATGGGCAAGTCGGAGCAGGCGTTCGGCCGCGCAGCCGAACTGTTCGACACCACCATCGGCTGGCGTTTCATCAATCCTTTGATGAAGGAAGCCTTCGGTACCGATTCGATGCCGGAAACGGCAGAGAACGTTGCCCAACAGTTCGGCATTTCCCGCGCCGACCAGGACGCCTTCGCCCTGCGCAGCCAGCACAAGGCGGCCGCCGCCCAGGCACGCGGGCGCCTGGCGAAGGAAATCGTGCCGGTCGAGATCCCGCAGCGCAAAGGCCCGGCCAAAGTGGTCGAGCACGACGAACATCCCCGCGGCGACACCACCCTGGAGCAACTGGCCAGGCTGGGTACCCCGTTCCGTGACGGCGGCAGCGTCACCGCCGGCAATGCCTCGGGGGTCAACGATGGTGCCTGCGCCCTGCTGCTGGCCAGCAGCACTGCCGCTCGCCGCCATGGCCTGAAGGCTCGCGGCCGCATCGTCGGCATGGCGGTGGCCGGGGTCGAACCACGGCTGATGGGCATCGGCCCTGTGCCGGCTACGCGCAAGGTGCTGCAGCTTACCGGGCTGTCGCTGGCCGACATGGATGTCATCGAGCTCAACGAGGCCTTTGCCGCCCAGGGCCTCGCGGTACTACGCGAGCTAGGCCTGGCCGACGATGACGAGCGGGTCAACCGCAACGGCGGTGCCATCGCACTGGGTCACCCGTTGGGCATGAGCGGTGCACGCCTGGTCACCACCGCCTTGCACGAGCTGGAAGAAACCGCCGGACGCTACGCCCTGTGCACCATGTGCATCGGCGTCGGGCAAGGCATCGCGATGGTCATCGAACGCCTCTGAGCGGCTCAGGCCATCCGCTTGTTACCGAACCGAACGCAGCCGTATATGCTGCTTCCATGACACTCACCACGCGGCCTGCAACCGTTACCGCGCGGCGTACAAGAACAATTCGAGTGAAGCCATGAACATGTACCATGATGCCGATCGTGCCCTGTTGGACCCGATGGAAACCGCCAGCGTCGATGCCCTGCGCCAGCACCAGCTGGAGCGCCTGCGCTGGAGCCTGAAGCACGCCTATGACAACGTGCCGCTGTACCGCCAGCGCTTTGCCGAGTGCGGCGCCCACCCCGCCGACCTCAAGTGCCTCGAAGACCTGGCGAAGTTCCCCTTCACCGGCAAGAACGACCTGCGCGACAACTACCCCTACGGCATGTTCGCGGTGCCCCAGCAAGAGGTGGTCCGCCTGCACGCCTCCAGTGGCACCACCGGCAAGCCCACAGTGGTGGGCTACACCCAGAACGACATCGACACCTGGGCCAACGTGGTCGCCCGCTCGATCCGTGCTGCAGGTGGGCGCAAGGGTGACAAGGTGCATGTCTCCTACGGTTACGGGCTGTTCACCGGCGGGCTTGGCGCGCATTACGGTGCCGAGCGCCTGGGCTGCACGGTGATCCCCATGTCCGGTGGCCAGACCGAGAAGCAGGTGCAGCTGATTCGCGACTTCCAGCCCGACATCATCATGGTCACCCCCTCTTACATGCTAAACCTGGCCGACGAGATCGAGCGTCAGGGCATCGACCCGCAAGACCTCAAGCTGCGCCTGGGCATATTCGGCGCCGAGCCGTGGACCGACGAGCTGCGCCGTTCTATCGAGCAACGGCTGGGCATCGATGCGCTCGACATCTATGGCCTCTCGGAAATCATGGGGCCTGGGGTGGCGATGGAGTGCATCGAAACCAAGGATGGCCCGACCATCTGGGAGGACCACTTCTACCCCGAGATCATCGACCCGGTCACCGGTGCAGTGCTGCCGGACGGCCAGTTGGGCGAGCTGGTGTTCACTTCGCTGAGCAAGGAAGCGTTGCCAATGGTGCGCTACCGCACGCGCGACCTCACTCGCCTGCTGCCCGGTACTGCCAGGCCGATGCGGCGAATCGGCAAGATCACCGGCCGTAGCGATGACATGCTGATCATTCGTGGGGTCAATGTGTTCCCGACCCAGATTGAGGAGCAGGTGCTGAAAATAAAACAGCTTTCAGAACTTTATGAGATTCATCTGTATCGCAATGGCAACCTGGACAGTGTCGAGGTGCATGTGGAGCTGCGTGCCGAGTGCCAGCACCTTGATGAAGGCCAGCGCAAGCTTGTTGTCGGCGAACTGAGCAAACAGATAAAGACCTACATTGGCATCAGCACCCAGGTGCAGTTGCAGCCCTGCGGTGCGCTCAAGCGTTCCGAGGGCAAGGCCTGCCACGTGTTCGACAAACGGTTGGCCAGCTGATTCATTCGGCTGCGTTTTCAGCCCCGGCATCGTCCGGGGCTTTTTTTTGCGTTTTTTCGGCTGGCCTCTTCGCGGGTAAACCCGCTCCCACAGGAATCGCATCATGCCAGGGGGATGCACACGAACTGTGGGAGCGGGTTTACCCGCGAAAGGGCCGCCAATGTGATACACAAATCTTATTCGATACACCTAAAACTGTTTGACGTTATGTTTTGTATCGCTTACAAATGACTCATGCCTTAGCAGGAGTCGCAGCACATGTACGCACAGCTAGTGGAAACCGGAGTCAAGCGCGTCAAGTCGCTGGAAGAAATGTCGCCCCAGGAGCGCAACTTCCAGGAAAAGATCGACGCCGAAATCAAGATCGAAGCCAAGAACTGGATGCCCGAAGCCTATCGCCAGACCCTGATCCGGCAGATCTCCCAGCACGCCCACTCGGAAATCGTCGGCATGCTGCCCGAAGGCAACTGGGTCACCCGCGCCCCCAGCCTCAAGCGCAAGCTGCAGCTGATGGCCAAGATCCAGGACGAAGCCGGTCACGGCCTGTACCTGTACAGCGCCATGGAAACCCTGGGCGCCGACCGTGACGAAGAAATCGCCAAGCTGCACAGCGGCAAGGCCAAGTACTCGAGCATCTTCAACTACCCCACCCTCAGCTGGGCCGACATGGGCGCAGTGGGCTGGCTGGTCGATGGCGCTGCCATCGTCAACCAGGTGGTGCTGCAGCGCACCTCATACGGCCCGTATTCGCGCGCGATGATCCGCATCTGCAAGGAAGAGAGCTTCCACCAGCGCCAGGGCTACGAAATGCTCCTGACCATGATGCGCCACGGCACCCAGGCCCAGCGGGACATGGTCCAGGACGCGATCAACCGCCTGTGGTGGCCGGCACTGATGATGTTCGGCCCCAGCGACGAGCACTCCCCCAACAGCGCCCAGTCCATGGCCTGGAAAATCAAGCGCCAGACCAACGATGAACTGCGCCAGCGCTTCATCGACCAGACCGTGCCGCAGCTCGAGCTGCTCGGCTGCACCGCCCCCGACCCCGACCTGAAGTGGAACGCCGAGCGTGGCCACTACGACTTCGGCGAAATCCAGTGGGACGAGTTCTACGAAGTGATCAAGGGCAATGGCCCGTGCAACCAGGAACGTGTCGCCACCCGGCGCAAGGCCATCGAGGACGGCGCCTGGGTACGCGAGGCCGCCGTGGCCTACGCGCGCAAGCAACAGAACAAGAACGCCGCCTGAGCGGCGATTGACGCGGAGATCGAAAATGTCTGTCTGGACCCTCTACGAAGTGTTCGTGCGCAGCAAGCACGGCCTTAACCACAAGCATGTCGGCAGCGTGCATGCCGCCGATGCCGCCATGGCCATCGAAAACGCCCGCGAGCTGTACACCCGCCGCAGCGAAGGCGTGAGCCTGTGGGTGGTGCCCTCGGCACTGATCACCGCCTCTTCCCCGGACGAGAAAGACCCGCTGTTCGCCCCGGCAGACGACAAGGTCTACCGCCATGCCAGCTTCTACGAACTGCCCGACGAAGTCGGGCACATGTGAGGTTGGCCATGCATAACGAAGCCCTTGCCCCCTACCTGCTGCTGCTTGGCGACAGTGCCCTGGTTCAGGGCCAGCGCCTTTGCGAATGGTGTGGCCGCGCCCCGGCCATCGAAGAGGAGCTGGCCCTGATGAACGTCGGCCTCGACCTGGTAGGCCAGGCGCGCAACTGGCTGGAGTACGCCGCCGAGCTGCTCGATGATGGCCGTGACGCCGACGCCCTGGCCTTCCGCCGTGACGAACGGGCCTATCGCAACCTGTTGCTGGTCGAGCAGCCCAACGGCGATTTCGCCGTGACCATGACCAAACAGTTCTTGTATGACGCCTGGCATTTCGCCGTGCTGCAGGGCCTGGTCGGCTCGAACGACGAGCGTATCGCCGGTATCGCCGCCAAGGCCCTGAAGGAAGTCACCTACCACCTGCGCCGCTCCAGCGAGTGGGTGCAGCGCCTGGGCGGTGGCACCGAAGAAAGCCGCCAACGCATGCTCGCAGCCATCCCTGCACTGTGGCGCTTCACCGTCGAACTGGTCGCCGGTAGCGACAATGAAGTGCACCTGGCGCAGGCAGGTGTCGCTGCCGACCCCGCTGCCGTCGGCGCGGCCTGGCTCAAGCAGGTTGGCGAGACTTTCACCTCGGTCGAGCTGCCGCTGCCCAAGGCCGCCAGCCATTTTTACCTGGACGGTCGCAAAGGCCTGCACACCGAGCACCTGGGCCTGCTGCTGGCCGAGATGCAGTTCCTGCCGAGGGCGTACCCCGATGCAACCTGGTGAGCTGATTGCCGGCGACCGTGGCGCCCGCGCGCAACAAAGCGACGACCTGGCCCGGGCCTGGGCGGTACTGGCCCAGGTAATGGACCCGGAAGTGCCCGTGGTCAGCGTGGTCGACCTGGGGATCGTGCGTGACCTCGGCTGGCACGGTGGCCACCTGCATCTGGTCGTCACGCCGACCTACTCCGGCTGCCCGGCCACCGAGGTGATCGAAGGGGATATCCGCCAGGCGCTGGAACAGGCCGGCTTCCCCGCGCCGGCCCTTGAGCGTCGGCTGACCCCGGCCTGGAGCACCGACTGGATCAGCGAACTGGGCCGCAAGCGCCTGCGCGCCTATGGCATCGCCCCACCACAGGGCAGCGTCAGCAAGCGCAGCCTGCTCGGCGAGGCACCGCAGGTGTGCTGCCCGCAGTGCGGCAGCGCCCATACCGAATTGCTCAGCCAGTTCGGCTCCACGGCCTGCAAGGCGCTTTACCGCTGTCGCGAGTGCCTGGAGCCGTTCGACTATTTCAAATGCATTTGAGCCGTGGAGAACGCCATGAGCCAGTTTCACAGCCTGACCATCAAGCAAGTGCGCACCGAGACCCGCGATGCGGTATCGATTGCCTTCGACGTGCCCGAGCACCTGCAGGCGCAATTCCGTTTCACCCAGGGCCAGTACCTGGTCATGCGTACCCAGTTGGATAACGAAGAAGTGCGCCGCTCCTATTCCATCTGCAGCGCCGTGCAGGACGGCGAACTGCGTGTGGCGGTAAAGCGCGTGCCTGGCGGGCGCTTCTCGGCATTTGCCAATGACGTGCTCAAGGCCGGCCAGCAACTGGAAGTGATGCCGCCATCGGGCAGCTTCTTCGTGCCACTGGAACCGGCCCGCCAGGGCAACTACCTGGGCGTGGCTGCCGGCAGCGGCATCACTCCGATCCTGTCGATCATTGCCACTACCCTGGCCAGCGAGCCGCACAGCCGTTTCACCCTGCTGTACGGCAACCGCTCCAGCTCTGGCGCACTGTTCCGCGACAAGCTGGAAGACCTGAAGAACCGCTACCTCGACCGCCTGAACCTGATTTTCGTGTTCAGCCGCGAGCAGCAGGATGTCGACCTGTACAACGGCCGCATCGATGCCGATAAGTGCGGCCAGTTGTTCTCGCGCTGGCTGGACGTTCCTGGCCTGGATGCAGCGTTTATCTGCGGCCCGCAGGCGATGACCGAAACCGTGCGCGACAGCCTGCGGGCCAATGGCCTGGCCAAGGAACGCATCCATTTCGAGCTGTTCGCCGCCGCCGGCAGCGAAGCCCGTCGTGAAGCCCGCGAGGCGGCGCGCCAGGTGGACTCGGCGCTCAGCCACATCACCGTGATCAGCGACGGCCGCGCCCTCACCTTCGACCTGCCACGCAATACCCGGAACGTGCTGGACGCCGGCAATGCCATCGGCGCCGAGCTGCCGTACTCGTGCAAGGCCGGCGTGTGCTCGACCTGCAAGTGCCGGGTGATCGAGGGCGAAGTGGAAATGGACAGCAACCATGCCCTGGAGGATTACGAAGTGGCAGCGGGGTATGTGCTGTCGTGCCAGACCTACCCGGTGAGCGACAAGGTGGTGCTCGATTTCGACCAGCTCTGAAACCGCGTTGCCTGCTTCGCGGGTGAACCCGCTCCCACAGGGACTGCACAAGACCCGAGAGCAGCGCCCTACCTGTGGGAGCGGGTTTACCCGCGAAGAGGCCCTAAGCAACACCGCAACACCCGCGTGACCTCAACAAAACAATTACAACACCCAGAGATCGCAACCCATGACACCCGAACGCATCGAAAGCATCGCCAACCACCCCGACTTCCAGCACCTGGTGCAGCGCAAACGCCGCCTCAACGGCAGCCTGACCCTGGCCATGCTGGTGATCTACTACGGCTTCGTCCTGCTGGTAGCGTTCTCGCCCAGCACCCTCGGCCAGTCCCTCAGCGGTGGCGTCACCACCGTCGGCATGCTGGTGGGCGTGCTGATGGTGCTGCTGTCCTTCGCCCTGACCGGTATCTACGTGCACCGCGCCAACAACGTGCTCGACCCGCTCAACGACAAGGTCAAGCAGGAGTGCGCACAATGAACTGGACCGCCATCTCGATGTTCATGGTGTTCGTCTGCTTCACCCTGCTGGTCACCCGCTGGGCTGCCATGCGCACCCGCTCGGCCAGCGACTTCTACACCGCCGGCGGGGGCCTGACTGGCATGCAGAACGGCCTGGCGATCGCCGGTGACATGATCAGCGCCGCTTCGTTCCTGGGCATTTCGGCAATGATGTTCATGAACGGCTACGACGGCCTGTTGTATGCCCTGGGCGTACTGGCCGGCTGGCCGATCATCCTGTTCCTGATCGCCGAGCGCCTGCGCAACCTGGGCAAGTACACCTTCGCCGACGTGGTCAGCTACCGCCTGGCGCAAACCCCGGTGCGCCTGACCTCGGCCTTCGGCACCCTGGTGGTGGCGCTGATGTACCTGGTGGCGCAGATGGTCGGTGCCGGCAAGCTGATCGAACTGCTGTTCGGCATCAGCTACCTGTACGCGGTGATGCTGGTCGGCGTACTGATGGTCGCCTACGTCACCTTCGGCGGCATGCTCGCCACCACCTGGGTGCAGATCATCAAGGCGGTGATGCTGCTGTCGGGCACCAGCTTCATGGCCTTCATGGTGCTCAAGCACTTCGGTTTCAGCACCGAGGCGATGTTCGCCAGCGCCGTGGCCGTGCATGCCAAGGGCCAGGCGATCATGGCCCCGGGTGGCTTGCTGTCCAACCCGGTGGATGCCATTTCCCTGGGCCTGGGCATGATGTTCGGTACCGCCGGCCTGCCGCATATCCTGATGCGCTTCTTCACCGTCAGCGATGCCAAGGAAGCGCGCAAGAGCGTGTTCTATGCCACCGGGTTCATCGGCTACTTCTACCTGCTGCTGATCGTTATCGGCTTTGGTGCCATCGTCATGGTCGGCACCGAGCCGTCCTACCGTGACGCCACCGGCGCGATCATCGGCGGCGGCAACATGGTCGCCGTGCACCTTGCCCAGGCCGTGGGTGGCAATCTGTTCCTCGGCTTTATCTCCGCCGTGGCCTTCGCCACCATCCTGGCGGTGGTCGCCGGCCTGGCGCTGTCCGGTGCATCGGCTGTTTCCCACGACCTGTATGCCTGCGTGGTGCGCCAGGGCAAGGCCAGCGAGCAGGAGGAAATGCGCGTGTCGCGTATCGCCACGCTGCTGATCGGCCTGCTGGCGGTAATCCTCGGCCTGATGTTCGAGTCGCAGAACATCGCCTTCCTTTCCGGCCTGGTGCTGGCCGTGGCCGCTTCGGTCAACTTCCCGGTACTGCTGCTTTCGATGTTCTGGAAAGGCCTGACCACTCGCGGCGCGGTGTGCGGCAGCATGGCCGGCCTGGTTTCGGCGGTGCTGCTGGTGGTACTGAGCCCGGCGGTGTGGGTCAACGTGCTGCATAACGAGAAGGCGCTGTTCCCCTACAGCAACCCGGCGCTGTTCTCCATGAGCCTGGCCTTCCTCGGCGCCTGGGTGTTCTCGGTCACTGACAGCTCCGAGCGCGCCAGCCAGGAGCGTGGCCGCTACCTGGCGCAGTTCATCCGCTCCATGACCGGAATCGGCGCTGCCGGCGCCAGCAAGCACTGACTCTCAGGGAAGAACAACCATGTCGGGTAAAACAACAACAATGAACCGCACGCACTTCATTTCGGCCGCCTGGCTGGCGACCCTCGCCCTGCCGATGCCGGCGATGGCAGATTTCATCGGTGACAGCCACGCCCGGTTGGAGCTGCGCAACCACTACCTCAACCGCGACTTCCGCCAGAGCAACGCACCACAGGCCAAGGCCGAGGAGTGGGGCCAGGGCTTTACCGCCAAGCTGGAGTCGGGGTTCACCGAAGGCCCGGTCGGCTTTGGTGTCGACGCCATGGGCCAACTGGGGATCAAGCTCGACTCCAGCCGCGACCGCCGCAATACCGGCCTGCTGCCTTTCGGCCCGAACAGCCATGAACCGGTCGATGACTACAGCGAACTGGGCCTCACCGGCAAGGTGCGGGTGGCCAAGAGCACCCTGCGCCTGGGGACCTTGCAACCGATCCTGCCGGTGGTGGTGTACAACGACACCCGCCTGCTGGCCTCCACCTTCCAGGGCGGCCTGCTCACCAGCCAGGACCTGGCCGGCCTGACCTTCAACGGCGGCCGCCTGACCAAGGCCAACCTGCGTGATTCCTCGGGCCGCGACGACATCGGCTACGGCGCCGCCAGCAGCGACCACCTGGACTTCGGCGGCGGCAGCTACGCCATCACCCCGCAAACCAGCATCAGCTACTACTACGCAAAGCTCGAGGACATCTACCGCCAGCAGTTCGTCGGCCTGATCGATACCCGCCCGCTGGGCGAAGGCCTGAGCCTGCGCACCGACCTGCGCTACTTCGACAGCCGCAACGACGGCGCCGAGCGTGCCGGCAACATCGACAACCGCAACTTCAACGCCATGTTCACCCTCGGCGTACGGGCCCACAAGTTCACCGCCGCCTGGCAGCAGATGTCCGGCGACAGTGCCTTCCCGTTCGTGAACGGCGGCGACCCCTTCACCGTCAACCTGGTCACCTACAACACCTTCACCCGCGCCGGGCTGGACTCGTGGCAGCTGCGTTACGACTACGACTTCGTCGCCATGGGTATCCCCGGCCTGAGCTTCATGACCCGCTACACCGATGGCCGCCACGCCGAAACCGCCACCGTCAGCAATGGCCGTGAGCGTGAGCGCGACACCGACATCACCTATGTCATCCAGAGCGGCCCGTTCAAGGACGTCAGCCTGCGCTGGCGCAACGTCACCTTCCGTTCCGGCAACGGCCTGACCAACGCCGTGGACGAAAACCGCCTGATCATCGGCTATACCGTGGCGCTGTGGTAACAGCGCCCCTCTACATTGGAGAACAGCATGTCTGCCGCCCCTACCCTGCAAAGCTTCATCGCCGGCCGCTGGCTTGGCCAGCATGGCGCCCAGGCCCTGCGTAGCGCCCTGGATGGCCACGTTCTGGCCTACAGCCACGAAGAGCGCCCGGATTTCGCCGAAGCCGTTGACTTTGCCCGTGCTCGTGGTCTGGCCACGCTGATGGCCATGGACTTCCAGCAGCGCGCCGCGCGCCTGAAGGCACTGGCCCTGTACCTGGCCGAGCACAAGGAGCAGCTCTACGCCTTGTCCCACCACAGCGGCGCGACCCGTGCCGACAGCTGGATCGACATCGAAGGCGGCAACGCCACGCTGTTCTCCTATGCGGGTATCGGCAGTCGCGAGTTGCCGTCGGGCAACCTGGTGCATGAAGGCCCGGCCATACCCCTGGGCAAGCAAGGCCATTTCGCCGGCAGCCACATCCTGGTGCCGCGTGCCGGCGTAGCGGTGCACATCAACGCCTTCAACTTCCCCATCTGGGGCATGCTGGAGAAGTTCGCCCCGACCTTCCTGGCCGGCATGCCGTGCATCGTCAAACCGGCGACCTCGACCAGCTACCTGACCGAGGCCGTGGTGCGCCTGATGAATGCATCCGGGCTGTTGCCCGAAGGCAGCCTGCAACTGGTGATCGGCAGCACCGGCGACCTGCTCGACCGCCTGCAGGGCCAGGACGTGGTGACTTTCACCGGCTCCGCCGACACCGCCGCCAAGTTGCGTGTCACGCCGAACCTGGTGCGCAACTCGGTGCCGTTCACCGCCGAAGCGGATTCGCTGAACTGCGCCATCCTTGGGCCGGACGTGACCCCGGACAGCGAAGAGTTCGACCTGTACATCAAGGAAGTGGTCCGCGAAATGACCACCAAGGCCGGGCAGAAATGCACCGCCATCCGCCGCGCCATCGTACCGGCCAGGCACATCGACGCCGTTGCCACGCGCCTGCGCGAACGGCTGGCCAAGGTGGTGGTCGGCGACCCGTCGCTGGAAGGCGTGCGCATGGGCGCCCTGGCCTCTCACGACCAGCAGCACGATGTGGCCGAGCGGGTGCGTAGCCTGCTGCAGAGCTGCGACCAGCTGTTCGGCGCCAGCGATGGCTTTGCGCCGCGTGGTGAGGGTGTGGCCGAGGGCGCGTTCTTTGCCCCGACCCTGCTGCAGGCCCGCGACCCGCACGCCGAAGGTGGCGCCCACGATATCGAAGCATTCGGCCCGGTCAGCACGTTGATGGCCTATGACGACCTCGATGAAGCCCTGGTACTGGCCGCGCGAGGCAAAGGCAGCCTGGTGGCAACCTTGGTCACCGCCGACCGCAGCGTGGCAGCCAAGGCCATCCCGGTGGCCGCTGCCTGGCATGGCCGCCTGCTGGTACTCGACAGCGAGGCGGCCAAGGAATCCACGGGGCATGGCTCGCCATTGCCGCAGCTCAAGCACGGCGGCCCGGGCCGCGCGGGCGGTGGTGAAGAGCTCGGAGGCCTGCGTGCCGTCAAGCATTACCTGCAGCGTGCCGCAGTACAGGGTTCGCCGAGCATGCTGACGGCGGTTACCGGCGAATATGTGCGCGGTGGCGAAGTGATCGAAACCGAAGTGCACCCGTTCCGCCGCTATTTCGAGCAGTTGCGCATCGGCGAGTCGCTGCTCACCCACCGGCGCACCGTGACCGAAGCCGACCTGGTCAACTTCGGCTGCCTGTCGGGTGACCATTTCTACATGCATTTCGACGAGATCGCCGCCAAGCAGTCGCAGTTCGGCAAGCGCATCGCCCACGGCTATTTCGTGTTGTCGGCAGCGGCCGGGCTGTTCGTCTCCCCGGGGGCAGGCCCGGTACTGGCCAATTACGGCCTGGACACCCTGCGCTTCATCAACCCGGTGGGCATCGGCGACACCATCCAGGCGCGCCTGACCTGCAAGCGCAAGATCGACCAGGGCAAGACCAGCCCACTGGGCCAGCCCCAGGGCGTGGTGGCCTGGGACGTGGAGGTGACCAACCAGTTGGGCGAGCTGGTCGCCAGCTACGACATTCTCACCCTGGTGCTGAAAAAGCCCTGACAGTGCCGTTGGTCAGGGGCGGTGGCAATCCAACCGACCTCCCCTGGCTGTTGCCGCTCTCATTCAATGAGGGGTGGTCAATGGCTTCGCCTCTCACTCCTGTATTGGGCCCGCCTGATCGCGGGCCGTTTTTTTCATCGAGAGCGAGGGTTGCGAGATGAATGGCTTGATGGGAATGGGTGGCGGCAGCGCACAGGATGACTGGCCAGAGCTTGAGCCGGACCAGCGCAATGACCGGGCAGATGACCCGGATGCCGACCCCAATGTGGCTGATGACGAAGAAAACCGCCCGGGTGTACCGGCCAGCGACCCCGAATCCGGTGCCTGACCGTCATACAGACGGTCTGCGCGATCCCCTGTGGGGAGATTGCCCAACCCTTTGGGCCGCGCTGTCGCACAGATAACGGAATTCGCAAGCGATCCTCGTACCCTGTGGGAGCGGCTTTAGCCGCGAAGAATCCAACGCGGTGCATGGCACCGGCTGCGCCGGTGTTCTCGGCTAAAGCCGCTCCCACAGAGGATCGTGCCAACTTTTAGAATTTGAGCAGGACGTTTGTTCCCGCACGGATTGTGCAGTCGGGGAATCACATGGTCGCCGCCGGCCCACCTACCGACTGGTTCGGCTTGCCGCCGGATACCCGCCAGCTCACCGCGGTAATCCCGTAGCGCTCGGCCATCGGCCTGCTGACTTTTCTGATTTTTTCGCGCCCGAACTTGGGGATGATGCCGATGCCCGCATCGCAGCTTGCCCAATGCCAGGCCTCGGCATTGTCCAGCGTCTCCAGACGAATGATGAAACTGCGCGGCTGGCCATGCAGTTGGTAATCGATGATGTATAACTGTGGGCTAGGCATCGCAGGGGCCTCCCTTTCTCCATGGATGACACCCTGATTGATCGGAGCACGGCCAGAAGATTCAAAAAATCGTCGAACAATAGGGATCAAAGGCTATTGCAGCCTCGGTACGCAGAGCTCGGCCGGCACCCGGCCCAGCGGGTGCCGGGTGTCCGGTAACCCTTCAGCTCACTGTTGGCGCCCCCCGCCATGGCTGTTCTGGCCGCCCTTGCGGCCGGCCTCCGATGCCCGTTGGCGGTCATTGGCGAAGTTGCCGCCAGAAGCCTGCCCGCCTTTGTGCCCTGCGCGGGAGGCCCGTTCCCGGTCATTGGCGAAATTGCCTGGGTTGGTTTCCTTGGTGCCGCCGCGCTGGCTGGCTCGCTCTTGATCCTGCGCCATTTGGTATCTCCTTGCGATGGATGGGTCGCATGGATGTTTGCCATGCCTTGGTTCCGAGCCGCCGATCACAAAGTCTGCTCAATGGTTTTACTGGCAACTGACCAGTGGCACCAAACATGGGCCGGCAAAAGGTTTGCGTGGCGGAAGCAGGTGGATCGCACTTTCCTTTGCCGGCGGAGGTCTCAACAACATGGCGACGGCCTATAATCGCGCCACACACACGCCCGATGATGCTGCTTCGGGCGGAACGTTCCGGTCTGTACAAGGCTCCGTCCATGAAGTCGTCCGCCAAACAACCTGCCTCGCCCCAGAACCCGGCGCTCAGCCCCAGCCACCTGGATTTCCCGGTGGTGGGCATCGGTGCATCGGCAGGCGGCCTGGAAGCGATCTGTACGCTGTTCCGGCAAATGCCCGGCGATTGCGGCATGGCCTTCGTCGTGGTCTTGCACCTGTCCCCCGACCACCAGAGCGTCGCCGACCGCATCATCCAGGAGACCACGCAAATGCCGGTGCGCCAGGTGACCGAGCCGGTGCCGATCGAGCGCAACCACATCTATGTGATTTCACCGGCCAATCGCCTGTCCACCAACGATGGCTACCTGCGCGTGACCCCGGCCAACCGGCGCCGTGGCGACCACGTGGCCATCGACCTGTTCTTCCGTGACCTGGCTGACGTGCACAAGGACCACGCCTTCTGCGTGGTGTTGTCCGGTACCGGTGCCGATGGTGCCGTGGGCCTGTCGCGGATCAAGGAGCAAGGCGGCGTGACCCTGGCGCAAACCCCGGACGACGCCCAGTACGACAGCATGCCCCGCGCTGCCATCGAGACCGGCATGGTCGACCTCGTGCTGCCGGCGGCAGAAATGCCGCAGAAGCTGCTGGAGCTGTGGCGCAATGCCCGTCAGGTGAGGCTCCCGGAAATCGAGGACGACACCCTGCCCCCGGCCCTGGGTACCCGTGCCGGCGATGCCCAGGCTTGCGAGCCGATGCTCGAGGAGATCCTGCTGCAATTGCGCAGCAATACCGGCCACGACTTCCAGCACTACAAGCGCGCGACGGTGCTGCGGCGCATCGAGCGCCGCCTGCATGTAACCGGCCAGGCGGACCTGGCGGCCTACCTGCATTACCTGGAACAGCACCCCGCGGAATCCAGGGCGTTGCTGGCCGACATGTTGATTGGCGTGACCAATTTCTTCCGTGATCGCGAAGCCTTCGAAGCACTGGAGCGTCATGTGCTGCCGCAACTGGCCTGCGAACGCGACCCTGCCGAGGGCGCGGACGAGATTCGCGTATGGTCGGCGGGCTGCTCCACCGGCGAGGAGGCGTACAGCCTGGCCATACTGGTTTGCGAGCAGCTGGCACTGGAACAGCGCACGAGCAAGGTACAAGTGTTCGCCACTGACTTGGACGAACGCGCCATCGCCATTGCCCGCAGTGGCTCCTATTCCGAAGCGATCGTCACCGATGTGCCGCCCAGCCGGCTGCGCCAGTTCTTCCTCAAGGAAGACCAGCATTACCGGGTGCGAAAAGAGGTTCGCGAAAAGGTGCTGTTTGCCCGTCATAACCTGTTGTCGGACCCACCGTTCTCGCAGATCGACCTGATTGTCTGCCGCAACCTGCTGATCTACCTGGACCGCGAGGTGCAGCGGGACATCCTGCAGATGTTCCACTTCGCCCTGCGCCCAGGTGGCTACCTGTTCCTCGGTTCGTCCGAGTCGGCCGACGTGGTCAACGAACTGTTCACCCCGGTGGACAAGCGCAATCGCATTTTCCGCGCACTGGATGCCAGCAATGCCGGCCGTAACTCTGGCCATAAACCTGGCCATAAACCTGGCCGTCAGCTGCCCGGTACTTCTGCCGCCAGCATGCCGCAGGAAACACTGGCCAAGGCCAAACCGGGGCGCAAGCCATCCTTCGCCGACCTGCACCATCGTGCCCTGGCGCGGCGCATGCCGCATAGCCTGATCGTCGATATCGACGGCAATATCCTGCACATGAGCGAAGGCGTGGGCCGCTTCCTGCAACTGGCCGGGGGCGAACCGAGCCGCAACCTGCTCAACCTGGTGCTGCCGCCCCTGCGCCTGGCCCTGCGCAGCACCTTGTTCCAGGCGCGTCAGGGTACCGAGGCGGTGACCTCGCGCCCTGTCGACCTGGCGGAATCCATGGGCAGACTGCAGGTGGAGATCACCGTGCAGCCGTACAAGGACGACCTCGGCGCCAGCGATTGCCTGCTGGTGGTATTCGAAGAGCGCGCGCCCGACCCGTCCCTGCCGTTGCCAGGCGTCATCCGCCAGACCGACAGCATGGTCTTGCACAACCTCGAGCGCGAACTGCTGCGCACTCGCCTGCTACTGCAGGAAACCATCGAGCAGTCAGAGGTTTCCAGCGAGGAGCTGACCGCTTCCAACGAAGAGATGCAGGCCATCAACGAGGAGTTGCGTTCGGCCAGCGAAGAATTGGAAACGAGCAAGGAAGAGCTGCAATCGATCAACGAGGAGTTGCTTACGGTCAACTACGAGCTGAAGAACAAGGTCGAAGAAACCGACAAGATCAACGACTACCTCAGCAACCTGATCGCCTGCACGGAGATCGCCACGGTGTTTGTCGACCGCAACCTGCATATCCGCTGGTTCACGCCGCGCGCCACCGACCTGTTCAACATGCTGCCGGTCGATACCGGCCGTTCCCTGCTCGACATCACCCATCGCCTGGATTACCCGGCACTGGCTGACGATGCTCGCGCCGTGGCCCAGGGCGAGGCCATCATCGAGCGTGAGATCGGTAGCCAGGGCGATCACTGGTACCTGGCGCGCCTGCTGCCCTATCGCTCCAGCGAGCAGAAGATCGACGGCACGGTGCTGACCTTCATCGACATCAGCAGCAGCCATGCCGCCGAAGAGCGCGTGCGCCAGGGCGAAGAGCGCCTGAGCAAGCAGTTGGCCGAGACGCAGAACACCAGCCTCATGAAGGACGAGTTCTTCGCCGTCATGTCCCATGAACTCAAGCACCCGCTCAACCTGATCCAGCTCAACGCCGAAATCCTGCGCCGCCTGCCGTCGCTCAGGAACATCAGTGCAGCGAGCAAGGCCGTTGGTACCATCTGCGATGCGGTAACCAGCCAGGCGCGGATCATCGACGACCTGCTGGATGTGGCGCGCATTCGTACTGGCAAGCTCAAGCTCAAGACCGAGCCTGTGGATCTGCTCGCCGTCCTGCAGGGCATCCATGGCGTGGTAGTGAGCGAGCAACATCCCTGCCCGGTTCGCCTGGAGCTGCCCGCCGACAGCCTGCCGGTGGTGATCGAGGGTGACGTAACCCGCCTGGAGCAGATCATCTGGAACCTGCTGAACAACGCGCTGAAATTCAGCCCGGCAGGCAAAGAGATACGCCTGGTGCTGAGCCACGACGAAGACCACGCGCGCCTGCAGGTGATAGACCATGGCGTGGGCCTGAGCCACGACAGCCTGGAGCACATCTTCGACCTGTTCAGCCAGGCTGCGCCGCAACAGGCCAGCCACAGCCGCGAGGGCCTGGGCATCGGCCTGTCCCTGGTACGGCAACTGGCCGAGGCTCATGGTGGTAGCGTACGCGCCACATCACCGGGGCTTGGCCTGGGCTGCACCTTTACGGTCACCCTGCCCCTTTGCGCAATCCAGCACCCGCAGCGTGAGCGGGGCTCGGAGCCACTGAGCGAGGGCCGCCTGAATGGTATTCGCGTGTTGCTGGTGGATGACTCCGTAGAGGTGCTGGCGGTAATGCAGGAGCTGCTGGAAATGGAGAGCGCCACTGTTCATGCCTTCAGCAAGCCGCGTGAGGCCCTGGACGCCGCTTCGGGTGAGGAATACGACATCATCCTGTCCGACATCGGCATGCCGGTGATGGACGGGCATGCGTTGATCAAGGCCCTGCGTGGCCATGCGCACCTGCGCCATACCCCCGCCATCGCCCTGACCGGCTATGGCGCCAGCGCCGACCAGTACAAGTCACGCCAGTCGGGCTTCGACCGGCACTTGAACAAGCCTGTGGGCTATGACGAGCTGGTGGAGGCCATCGAAGCACTGAGCGGCTCGGTGCCTTACTGACCATTGGTCGCATTCAACGCAACGTTCATTGCTGCCAGGGGCCGAATCTTCATGGAATGAGGGATTCGCCCAGGAGCCTGAATGAAGCCAGTCAAGCATCGCGCCACCATCATCTGCCGGCATGGCAAACAAACCCATAAATGGTTGTGGGTAAGAAAGCCCAACGCCGCCTGGACCCTTCCCGGCGGCAAGATCGAACCCGGCGAGACGCCGGTACAGGCGGCGGAGCGTGAATTGCTTGAAGAAACCGGGTTGCAGGCAGAATCACTGACCTTGTTGATGCGCCATGAAGCGGCAGAGCGCATGCATTATGTGTTCGAGGCGGAGTTCATCGAGGCCCCGCACCCCAAGGCCTTGCACGAGATTGCCGATTGCCGGTTCGCTCATCTGGACCAGGTGCCCATGCTCAAGGACGAGATCAAGCTGCTGATCCGCTCGTTGCTGGCGTGTGATCGGGCGACGGCAGCATCGGTGAGATAGGCCTTTTTTGCCTGTGCCGGCCCTTTCGCGGGTGAACCCGCTCCCACAGGTCCAGTGGAATACCTGTGGAACCCCTTGTGGGAGCGGGTTCACCCGCGAAGAGGCCTGCCCTGCAAACTGCTAGGCATGCACACTCCACTGGCAGGCCTCCACCTCGATCGGCATCTCGTCTATGGCATGGATCATCCCGTTCGCCAGTGCCTCCCGGGGCCCGAGTATTCGCGGGTAGGCCATCAGATAACGTGGCACATCCAGCACCTCATCCGCCCCTTCCGTCCGCTCGGCGACGATCTGTGCATACAGCCGCAGGTCGTAGTCCAGGCTCATTGCATATTCGGCCATACGTGAGTGGTCGACCGAGCCATGCAAGGTCCAGTGGAACGGATGGAACAGGAACTTGCTGTAACTGCATGCCGTGCGCCGTTCCCCGGCCAGAAAGAGGATATTGCCCATGGACTCCACAGTGCCCAGGTTGTGGGTATGCACCGCGACCGGTAACGCCCGCAAAAAGTTGTACAAGGTAAACCCGTAACTGCACTCGCCGCCCATGGTGGCGATGTTCAGTTGCAGGACATCGGCGCCTTGCTGCAACGCCCGCGAACAGGTGTTGATCAGGTTGCCGCAGGTGGATGAGTTGATAGGCCCGGTGAAGTGGACGATATGTCTGGCCATGCTTGCCTCCGGTGTTGGCAGATCATTCCTTGGTTTTCTGCGCATCGTCACCCTGCCCGGCCATCTGCCGGTACTGCTTGCGCAGGGCATGCAGCTCGGCCGGATCCATGTCTTCAAGGTCCAGCAGCGCCTTGTGCGCCTGTTGGGTGGTGCGCAACAGTTCATCGATCTTGATGTGCAGTTCGTCGTTGTCGCGGTTCTGGGTGTTCTGGATCAGGAACACCATGAGGAAGGTGATGATGGTGGTCGAGGTATTGATCACCAGTTGCCAGGTGTCGTTGAAACCGAACAACGGCCCGGTCACCGCCCAGCTCAGGATCAGCAGGCAGGCGATGCCAAAGGTCAGCGGGCGGCCGGCCCAATTGGCCAGCCACTGGGCGAAACGGTCGAATTTCATCCTGGCACCCTTCCTCGTAGCAACTATTGGGTGGAAACGTCACGGGCCACAAAGTTCAACGCGGCATCCGCCTTTTCCGTTGGTCAACCGTGCTGAACCCTGGCCGCTGTTCACCAGTCGCACCTTCAGAGTGACCGAACAAGGACCCGGCAATGAGGAAGGCAGCGTGAGCGATATCCGCATCGGCATCTCTGGTTGGCGCTACGGCCCCTGGCGCAAGGATTTCTACCCGAAGGGCCTGCCGCAGGACGACGAACTGGCGTTCGCTTCGCGAGCGGTCAACAGCATTGAAATCAACGGCTCGTTCTACAGCCTGCAAACGCCCGAACGCTATCGGGGCTGGCATGACGAAACACCCCCCGGCTTCGTGTTCGCGGTAAAGGCCCCGCGCTACATCACCCATGTACGCCGGCTCAAGGACATCGAAGAACCCATGGCCAATTTTTTTGCTTCCGGGCCGCTGCTGCTCGGCAAGAAACTGGGCCCGTTCCTGTGGCAGTTTCCACCGAACATGAAGTTCGACGAGGCCCGGTTCGCCCGTTTTCTCGAACTTTTACCGCACAGCCGCAAGGCTGCGCGCGAATGCGCACAGGGCTGTGCTCAACGCCTGCAGGGCAACGGCAGCACAGATATCAAGGGTAATGCTCGGCTGCGCCACGCCGTGGAAATCCGCAACGAAAGCTTTCTGTGCGAAGCCTTCATCAAGTTGCTGCGCAAGCACCGGGTGGCGCTGGTAGTGGCTGACAGCGCCGGGAAATGGCCGTATGTCGAAGACCTTACCGCCGACTTCGTGTACATGCGCCTGCATGGCGATGTCGAGCTGTACAGCAGTGGCTATACCGCCCAGGCGCTGCGGCGCTGGAAGCAGCGCATCCAGCTGTGGAGCCAGGGCGGCCAGGCCGACGATGCCCAGCTGGTCGTGCCCGGGCCGCCGCCACGGCGCGCCGCCCGTGACGTCTACTGCTATTTCGACAACGACCAGAAAGTGCATGCGCCGTATGACGCCCGGCGCCTGTTGCAGAAGCTGTCGCTGGACCATGAGCTGATGACCGAGCCTGGCGTGGTGCCGGAGGTGACCCTGTGAACAGGACACTGCCTGCCCCGCACTGCATCATCGACAAGATCACCGCCGTGCATCGGCTTAATGTACTGACCTTGAACGTGCACAAGGGCTTCACCTTCTTCAACCGGCGCTTCATCCTGCCCGAACTGCGCGAGGCGGTGCGGGCCACCGGTGCCGACCTGGTGTTCCTCCAGGAAGTGCACGGCAGCCACCAGCAACATGCCCTGCGCCACCCAGCCTGGCCGGAAACGCCACAGTACGAGTTCCTCGCCGACAGCATGTGGCCGCAGTTCGCCTACGGCCGTAACGCCGTGTACCCCCATGGTGACCACGGCAACGCGCTGCTGTCGAAATTCCCCATCAGCCGCTTCGACAACCTCGACGTCTCGGTGCAGGGCAAAGAGCAGCGCGGCCTGTTGCATTGCCAGCTGGAGGTGCCGGGCCATGACCAAGTGCATGCGGTGTGCGTGCACCTGGGCCTGCGCGAGGCCCACCGGCAACGCCAGGTGAAGCTGCTGCTGGACCTGCTCGACAGCCTGCCGCCCAAGGCGCCGGTGATCGTGGCCGGCGACTTCAACGATTGGCGGCTGAAGGCCGATGCGGTGCTGTGCGAACACCTGGTAGAAGCCTTCGGCGAGCATTTCGGCACCCCGGCGCGCAGCTTTCCGGCGCGCCTGCCGCTGTTGCGCCTGGACCGCATCTACCTGCGCAACGCCATGCCCGGCAGTGCCCAGGTGCTGTCGAAATACCCGTGGTCGCACCTTTCCGACCACGCCCCTCTGGCATCGGAGATCAACCTGTGAACCGACCCTGGGTAGACGGCAACAGCGTGCAGTTGCTGATCAATGGCGAGCAATATTACCCCCGCGTGTTCGAGGCCATGGCCCAGGCACGCGAGGAAATCCTGCTGGAGACCTTCATCATCTTCGATGACAAGGTTGGCCAGCAATTGCAGCAGGTACTGATCGATGCCGCCCGCCGCGGAGTGCGTGTCGAAGTGGCCGTGGATGGCTACGGCACGGCCGACCTGCCTGCGCCGTTCATCGCGGCCATGACCGATGCCGGGGTCAGTTTCCACGCCTTCGACCCGCAGCCGCGACTGGTGGGCATGCGCACCAACCTGTTCCGGCGCCTGCACCGCAAGATCGTGGTGATCGACGGCGAGCGGGCGTTCATTGGCGGCATCAACTACAGCGCCGACCACCTGGGCGACTTTGGTGCCATGGCCAAGCAGGATTATGCAGTGGAGGTCGCCGGCCCGGTGGTGGCGCAGGTGCATGCCGCCAGCAAGCGCCTGATGTCGCCGGTACTGCAGCCGCCCAGCGCGGTACGGCCGCTGACCGAGCCTGCCGGCACTTGCAGCGCAGTGCTGGTCGAACGTGACAACGGGGTGCGCAGCACCGATATCGAGGCCCATTACCTGCAAGCGTTTCGCAGTGCCCGGCAGCGTATCGTGGTGGCCAATGCGTATTTCTTCCCGGGCTACCGGCTGATGCGCGAACTGCGCAATGCATCCCGGCGAGGCGTGGAGGTGCGGTTGATCCTGCAGGGCCAGCCGGACATGCGCTGGGTGCGGGCGCTGTCGCGGCTGCTGTACAACTACCTGTTGCGCGACGGTGTGGCCATTCACGAGTACTGCCAGCGGCCGTTGCACGGCAAGGTGGCGCTGGTGGACGACCAGTGGGCTACGGTCGGCTCCAGCAACCTGGACCCATTGAGCCTGTCGTTCAACCTGGAAGCCAACCTGTTCATCCGTGATCGCGCCTTCAATCACCAACTCAACCAGCACCTGCAGGCGCTGGCCCGCGAACAATGCAAGCCGGTCACCCTGGAACGCATGGTTCGCGGCTACTGGTGGCGCGCGCCGCTGATTTTCCTGTGCTTCCACGTGATCCGCCATTTCCCGCGGATTGCCGGTTGGTTCCCGGCGCACCGCCAGCACCTGCGTTCGCTGCAACCAGAAGCCGAGGCTCAGGGTGACTATCACGAGGGCAAGACCTGATGGCGCGAAAACACTGGCAAACCTGGGGCAAACGGCTGTTCACCCTGGCATTCCTGATCCTGATCCCTGTGCTGCTGTACCTGCTGGCGCGCAACCTGGACTGGAACGAGGTACGCCAATCGTTGCTGGCCTACAAGCCCGGCACCCTGGCCATCGGCCTGGCGCTGGCCGGGTGCAGCTACCTGACATTCGCCAGTTACGACCTGCTGGCCCGGGCCTACACCGGCCACCACCTGCCGGCTCGCCAGGTTTTGCCAGTGGCCTTCGTGTGCTATGCCTTCAACCTCAATTTCACCACCTGGGTGGGTGGTGTGGCCTTGCGCTACCGGCTTTACAGCCGCCTGGGCTTGGACACGGCAACCATCACCCGCATCATCACCCTGGGCCTGTTGACCAACTGGATGGGTTACATGCTGCTGGCTGGCACGGTGTTCGCCTTGCGCTTGGTCGAGCTGCCTGCCAACTGGGCGGTCGGCGCCAGCGGACTGCAACTGATCGGCCTGGTTTTGCTGGCGATTGCCGCAGGCTACCTGCTGGCCTGTGGTTTCGCCAAAAAGCGCACCTGGCGCTGGCGCGAGCATGAGGTAACGCTGCCATCGCTGCGCCTGGCGCTGTGTCAGGTGGTACTGGGTGCCAGCAACTGGGCGCTGATGGCACTGCTGATCTTCTGGTTGCTACCTGGCGAAGCCTTCTATCCATCGATACTTGGCATCCTGTTGATCAGTTGCGTGGCGGGTGTGGTCGCGCATATCCCGGCCGGGCTGGGTGTGCTGGAAACGGTGTTCCTGGCCCTGCTGCACGGGCAGCTTGCCCAGGGTACGCTGGTGGCGGCCCTGCTGGGGTACCGCACGCTGTACTATCTGGTGCCGCTGTTGCTGGCGGTGCTTACCTACCTGATCCTGGAAAAGCGCGCCAAGGCCATGCGCCGGCGCGACAAGCCTGCCTAGAGCTGACAAGGGCCATTGGCCCGGGAGGTGGCAAATGCGTGGCGCTGTCTTGAAGCCGATGTTCATCCTGATGGTGGCCAGCCTGGTCAGCGGCCAGGCCTTGGCCGAAGCCTGCAATGTGCTCACCCGTTCCTCCAGCGAGGCGGTAACGCCGGTGGAGCGGCACAGCTGTTACAGCTACAGCAACCTGCCCGCCGAAGCGATCAACTGGTCGTGCAGCAACGAGAGCAAGGACATGCTCAACAGCGAAAAGCACAAGGTCGCGCGTTGTGCGGATGGCAGTGTAGGCAGTTGCATCGCGCCGTTGACCCAGGAAGCATTGGCCAACCCCAAGGCCGCCGGCGGTGACAGGCTGGCTTTGCCCAAGGATGCGCGGGTCATCACCTACTACTACGACACCCCCAGCCTGGGCCAGGCCCGCACTGATTGCGAGCGTAGCAATGGCATTTGGCAGACTCATTGAGCCGTCTGTTATGGCCTGTACCGGCCCTATCGCCGGCAAGCCAGCTCCCACACCGACCGCATTGGCCGCAAGGACTGCGTTATCCCTGTGGGAGCTGGCTTGCCGGCGATAGGGCCAGAACAGACATTCAGAACAGCGGCATCAAATGATGTTCTGGCCGCAGGTAGGGTCAGGCATCAGGGCGAAATCGGGTCACTCGCCGGGAAAGTCTCGTCCAGCGCATTGTCCACCGCGCTTTCCTCGGTTTTTTCACCACAGTGGCAATCAGGCATTCGGCACGGCTCGCCATTGCGATGCCCGCTGGCACAGGCCTCGCAGCAATACACCTTGCCTTCGAGCTGCAAGGCATTGGCATCCACGGTGCAGGAACAATCTGCACAGGCACAACGCAGTTCGTTCATGGCTTGCTCTCCTCGTCATCGACTACATCATCGGTCCACGGTTCGCCATCCAGCGGCGCGGAGCGGGCCAGTTCGGCTTCGTCCAGGCCTATGCCGCCGCCAATTTCACTGGCCTCCACCCGCCGCAGGGTCTTGTCTGCCGGGCCGCCGCTGCCACCCGGTTCGTTCGGGTCGCGGGCGCCGGTTTCGTCCAGCAAGGTGTCCGGGCTCAGGTCGTCATAAGTGACATTGTCCTCGTGCAGGCTGTCGCTCAACGCCTCGCCGCCGGTCATGCCGCTTTCGGCTACGCGCCGGGGCGGGAACTCGCGGGCCACGTCCGCAGCTGGTCGCTCGTCACCCACACGCCCCTCGCGCTCATCCAGGCGCTCGTCGAAGTCCAGTTCATGCACGCTGCCCATGCGGTCTTCGGTGTCGTCGATTTCGCTGGGGGTATACGGCTTCGGTTCATCTGCTCGGGCCATGTGCTTTCTCCGTCAGGTGGCTTCATTCGGTCGACTGCACCTGCTGCTGGAAGATTCAGAGTTTTTTTGAACTACCGCCCGGGCCGCTGCCTCCCAGCTTAGGGTTTGTATGAAAAGTCGCCGAGCGGCGATCAGGCAAGGCGAAAACAGGCGAGGAAGCGGAGTTTACGGGTTGTAAATGAGCATTCCGAGCCTGTTTTCAACGCAGCATGATCGTCGCGCAGGCACTTTTCGTACAAAGTCTAGAGACTGCGAACCGCCCGGAGCCCACCATGGCCAAGCCCCTGCAGGAATATGCACGCAAGCGCGACTTCAATGCCACGCCCGAGCCCAGCGGCAAGCGCAGCCGTGGCAAGCGGGCCCACGCACTGCAGTTCTGCATCCAGAAGCACGATGCCAGCCACCTGCATTACGACTTTCGCCTGGAACTCGATGGCACGCTGAAAAGCTGGGCCATCCCCAAAGGGCCGTCGCTGGACCCCAAGGTGCGCCGCCTGGCCGTGCACGTGGAGGACCACCCGCTGGACTACGCCGACTTCGAAGGCCATATCCCCGAAGGCCATTACGGTGCAGGCGATGTGATCGTCTGGGACCGGGGCATCTGGGAGCCCGAAGGCGATGCGCGCGAGGCCTATGCCAAGGGCAAGTTGCGTTTCCGCCTGCAAGGCGAAAAGCTCGGCGGTGTATGGAACCTGTTCCGCACCCACCTGGCCGGCAAGAAGGAACAGTGGATGCTGGTCAAGTCGCACGACGGCCAGGCGCGCAGCGAAGCCGACTACAGCATTGTCGACGCCCAGCCCGACAGCGTGCTCAGCGACCGCACGCTGGTGCCGCGCAAACCGGCAGCAAAAAAGGCCGCCGCGCCACGTCGCAAAGCCCCCAGCAAAGGCCAGAAGGTGCCGTTGCCGGAGCAGTTGCAGCCACAACTGGCGACCTTGGTCGACTCCCCGCCCAATGGTGACTGGCGCTACGAGGTCAAGTTCGACGGTTATCGCATCCTTGCCCGCATCGACGGTAATGATGTGCGCCTGTTCACCCGCAATGGTCATGACTGGAGCAGCAAGATGCCCCGGCAGGTTGCCGCCTTGCGTGCGCTGGGCATCGATTCGGCCTGGCTCGACGGCGAGGTAGTGGTGGCCGACGATAATGGCTCGGCGGACTTCCAGGCGCTGCAGAACGCCTTCGACACCGAGAATGACGAGCACATCACCTATTACCTGTTCGACCTGCCCTTCCTCGGCGGCCAGGACCTGCGCCAGTTGCCGCTGCAGGACCGGCGCAACACCTTGCAGCACTTGCTGGAACACAACGAATCGGACCTGCTCAAGTACTCCGCCGACTTTGACCAGCCCGTCGAATCCCTGCTCGACAGTGCCTGCCGGCTGCAACTCGAAGGCCTGATCGGCAAGCGCGTCGACAGCCCCTACAGTGGGCGCCGCAGCCCCGACTGGATCAAGCTCAAGTGCAAGCAACGCCAGGAGTTCGTGATCGTCGGCTACACCGACCCCAAAGGCAGCCGCAGCGGTTTCGGTGCCCTGCTGTTGGCCTTGCACGACAACGGCAGCGGCGAGTTGCGCTATGCCGGCAAGGTCGGCACCGGCTTCAGTGCCACCACTCTGGCCAGCATCCATGCCCGGCTGAAACCCTTGGAAATCGCCAGGCCGGCCCTGCCCAACCCGCCCACCGGGGCCGAAGCCCGGGGCGTGCACTGGCTGAAACCGCAACTGCTGGCCGAAGTCGCCTATGCCCAGATGACCCGTGACGGCATCGTGCGCCATTCGGTGTTCCACGGCCTGCGCGATGACAAACCGGCTACCGCCATCGACCTGGAGCGCAGCATGCCTGCCAAGACCCTGCCCACGCGCAAGCAGGCCAAGGCCCCCGAGGCCTTGGGCGAGCTGCGCCTGACCCACCCCGAGCGGGTGGTCGACGCCACCAGCGGCGTTACCAAGCGCGAAGTCGCCGAGTACTACGCCGCCGTCAGCCAGTGGATAATGCCCCAACTCAAGGACCGCCCGGTCGCGCTGGTGCGCGCGCCGGACGGCCTGGCCGGGGAGCTGTTCTTCCAGAAGAACGCCGGTCAGCTGCATCTACCCAACGTGCTCAGTTACGACAAGGCCGAGGCCGGCCAGGCGGCGATGGTCATCAACCGCGCCGACACCTTGCTGGGTGCTGTGCAGATGAACATGCTCGAGCTGCACACCTGGAACGCCACCGACAAGGACTTCGACAAGCCCGACCGCTTCGTCCTCGACCTCGACCCGGACCCGGCACTGCCGTGGAAGGCCATGCTCGAGGCCACCCAACTGGCCCTGACGCTTCTGGATGAACTGGGCTTGAAGGTATTCCTCAAGACCAGTGGCGGCAAAGGCATGCACCTGGTCGTCCCGCTGACCCGGCGGGCGGGCTGGGATGAAGTCAAGGCGTTCAGCCACGGCATCGTCGATTACCTGGCCAGGCTGTTCCCCGAAAGGCTCAGTGCCGTGTCCGGGCCCAAAAATCGCATCGGGCGCATCTTCATCGACTACCTGCGCAATGGCAAAGGCGCGACCACCGCCTGCGCGTATTCCCTGCGCGCCCGCGAAGGCCTGCCGGTATCCGTGCCGATCTGGCGCGAGGAACTGCCGCAACTCAAGAGCGCCAACCAGTGGAACATCGGCAACGTGCTTGAACGCCTGGGCGATGTGGACGACCCCTGGGCCGATTATGCCAAGACAAGGCAATCGATCACCGTAGGCATGCGCAAGCAACTGGGGCTGGCCCGGTGACGGCTTGCCTGCAGCGCTACGCCCGCAGCGCCTCACCAAGGAGCCGAGCCCATGAGCATCGTCCAGGATTTTGACCTGACCAACCTCGACCGCCTGCTGCGTGCCTTCGGCGAGCGGCAGCAACCGCTCAACCTGGATACCCAGTTGCCGCAACTGATCCAGGCACTGCAAGCCGACCACCTCGACCTGCTCCCCCTGCCCGGCCAGGGCAATACCCTGCGGCGCTGGCAAACCCTGGCCCGGGTGGCAGGCTGTGACCTGGCCTTGGCCAAGCTGTACGAGGGCCACACCGACGCGTTGGCAATCCTTGCCGAATGCGCTGCGGCACACCACGCCGCTGAGGGTATATGGGGCGTTTGGGCCGCCGAACCGCCGGATGCCCGCGCCTGCATCGTGGCCCGTGAGGGCGACCAGGTTCGCCTGGAGGGTCGCAAGGCCTGGTGTTCCGGCGCATTGCAGATCGACCGGGCACTGATCACGGCCTGGGACCAGCACGACCAGCCCCAGTTGGTGGCCATCGAACTGTCCCATCCTAGCCAGGGCCTTGCCATAGAACGCTGGCAGGCCATCGGCATGGCCACCACCGCCAGTGTTGAAATCGAATTCAACCATACCCCTGGCATCGCCATCGGCCGCCCCGGGCAATACCTCTCCCGCCCTGGTTTCTGGCATGGCGGTGCTGGTATTGCGGCCTGTTGGTACGGCGCCGCGGAAGCTTTGGCCGATTACCTGCGCGAACACTGCCGCAACCCCCGCCCCGATCCACACGCCGATGCTCACCTGGGTGCGGTCGACGCGGCGTTGTACGGCGCCAGGGCGGCACTGCGCGAATGCGCGGCGTGGATCGACCGCCAGCCAGGCGCAGACGCGAGCTTTGAAGTGCGCCGCACCCGCGCCCAGGTGGAACAGGCCGTGGAACAGGTGATCCACCACGTTGGCCGGGCGCTGGGCGCCTCTCCTTTCTGCCGTGACAACCATTTTGCCCGGCTGAGCGCCGACTTGCCGGTGTTCCTGCGCCAGAGCCATGCCGAGCGCGACCTGGCGGCGCTCGGTGAGCAGTTGACCCAAAAGCCGGCAGGAGTCTGGCAGCTATGAGCGAGAACCTGATCCAGGCGAACAGCGGTACACCGTGGGCTGCCTGGCAGCAGGCCGCGCACCTGGCCAGGGCTACCTGGATCACCCCGCAGCAGCTGTGCCCACCGGGCCGTCGCCTGGTAGTGCTGGCTCCCCACCCCGATGACGAGATTCTCATGGCCGGCGGGCTGCTGGCAGGCTTCCAGGGCCGAGAAGACGACCTGGTGCTGATCTCCGCGACCGATGGTGAAGCCAGTCACCCTGGCTCTGCCCACTGGAGCGAACACCGCCTGCGCCGGCAAAGGCCGCTGGAAAGCCGCCATGCACTGCAACAGCTTGACCTCGACCTCGGCCGCCTGGACTGGCGGCGGCTCCACCTCAAGGACGGCGCGTTGCCGCGCAACGAGGCGTTCCTGCTCAACCACCTGAGCCAGTTGCTCAGGCCTGACGACCTGCTGATGGCCACTTGGAGCGGCGACGGCCACTGTGACCACGAGGCAGCCGGCCGGGCTGCGGCGCAGGCGGCCCGGATGCGCAAGGTGCAATGCCTGGAAGTACCGGTATGGGCCTGGCACTGGGCGCAACCGGACGACCCGCGCCTGCCATGGCCACGCGCTCACCGCATCCAGCTGGACGAGGCCAGCCTGGTCCGCAAGCGCAAGGCCCTGGCCGCACATGTCAGCCAACTCGAGCCGGATGGCCCGCGCCCGCCCGTACTACCGCCGAACTTGCTGGAGTGTCTGCTGCAACCTTTCGAACTGGTGTTCCTGTAAATGGAGTTGTCATGAGCCTCGACCCACAGTATTTCGCTGACCTGTACGCCAGCAGTGAAGACCCTTGGGCCTTTCGCACCCGCTGGTACGAAAAGCGCAAGCGCGACCTGGTCATGGCCAGCCTGCCGCGCCAGTGCTACCAGCGGGTGTTCGAGCCGGCGTGCGCCAATGGCGAGCTCAGCGCCTTGCTGGCCGAGCGTTGCGCCAACCTGTTGTGCCAAGACCTGGACCCTACTGCGGTAGCGCTGGCCGGTGAACGCTTGGTTGCACTGCGAAATGTCTCGGTGGAGCTGGCGCGGCTGCCGGCGGACTGGCCGGGTGGAAGTTTCGACCTGATCGTGCTGAGCGAGGTGGGTTACTATCTCGACCCGACCGACTGGCTGCAGGTGATCGAACAGTCGGTGGCCAGCCTGACCTACGACGGCGGGCTGCTGGCGTGCCACTGGAAGCACCCCATCGCCGGTTGCCCGCAAGACGGGCGTGAAGTGCACCGCATGCTGGCCCGGCACCTTCCGCTGCATCTGCAGTTGCAGCATGACGAGGCGGACTTCGTGCTGGAGTACTGGTCCGCTCAGCCCAGCGTGGTCGACCTTGATGAGACTTGCCCATGATTGCCGTGGTGATCCCGGCCCACAACGAGGCCCGGCGCCTTGGGCGCTGCCTGCGGGCAGTACTGGTTGCCGCCCAGCAGGCGCAGCAGGCGGGGTACCAGGTGGAGGTGCTGGTGGTGCTGGACCGCTGCAGCGATGGCAGCGCTGACGTGGCAAGACGCCTCGGTGTACCGGTACTGACGGTGGATGCCGGCAACGTCGGTATGGCCCGCCGGGTTGGCGCAGCGTACATGGTCGAGCGCGGCGCGCAGTGGTTGGCGTGCACCGATGCCGACAGCCGGGTACCAGCGCACTGGCTGCTGTCGCAACTGGCCTGCAGGGCCGAGGTGGTATGCGGAACGGTACATGTCGAGTCTTGGCAACCCTGGCAGACAGCGGCCTTGCGCAAGCTGTACCACAGCCGTTACCAGGCATGTGAAGGGCATCGGCATGTGCATGGGGCCAACCTCGGCGTATGTGCCGACGCCTATGATCGGGTGGGTGGTTTCCAGCCTCTGGCAGCGCATGAAGACGTGCAGCTGGTCAGCGCCCTGCAGGCCAGTGGCGCGCAGATCGTATGGACCGCCAGGCACAGCGTGGCCACCAGCAGCCGGCGCGACAGCCGCGCCCGCGAAGGGTTTGGCGATTATCTGGCGGGGCTGCAGGCGGAGGTTTGACAAGGCTGTACCGGGTAGGCAGAACATGAGCCAGCAACCCTCACGCGCAGCCTGTGGGAGCGGCTTTAGCCGCGAAGAATTCAACGCGGTGCATGGCACCGGCTGCGCCGGTGTTCGCGGCTAAAGCCGCTCCCATAGGGGCCCCGCGTTATGTGCAGTTCCATGCGAGCTGGTTTGCGGTGACGGTTCCTTTCACGACGCTTTGCGTGTCTTCTTCGCCGGCTTCTTGCCACCCAGGCTGCGCTTGAGCAGTTCGGTGAGGTCGAGGATGTCCGCACCTTTCCCCGCTTCGGTCGCCTCGCCCTTCTCCACCGTCTCGATCTTGCCCTTGCTGGCCTTCTCTTCCACCAGGTCCATGATGGTCTGGCGGAATACATCCTGGTAATCCGCCGGTTTCCACTCCCCGCTCATGTCTTCCACCAGCCGCTTGGCCATATCCAGCTCGCGCTTGTCCACCTTGGCCTCGGTCACACTGCTGTCCAGCTCCAGTGTTTCCAGCCCGCGCACTTCCTCGGGCCAGCGCAGGGTGATCATCACCAGCGCGTCGTCCAGCGGCCGCAGCAGCGCCAGGTGCTGGCGGGTGTGCAGCACCACCGTGGCCAGCGCCACCTTGTTGGTCTTCGCCAAGGTTTCGCGCAGCAAGGCGTACACCTTGCCGCCACGACGGTCCGGGGTAAGGTAGTACGGCGTGTCAAAGTACTGCAGCGGGATCTCGCCGGCCTCGACGAAGGAAAAGATGTCGATCGTCTGGGTCGCCTCGGGCCTGGCCTTGCGAATTTCCTCTTCGCTTATTACCACGTAGCGGCCCTTCTCGAACTCGACGCCCTTGACGATGTTGTCCTTGTCGATTTCCTTGCCGGTGACCTTGTTCACCCGCTTGTAGCCGACCGGCTCCATGCTGCGCTTGTCGAGCCAGTCGAAATCGACTCGCTCGGTGCGCACCGCGGTATTGAGGGCCACGGGTATGTGCACGAGGCCGAAACTGATGGCGCCTTTCCAGATTGCCCTAGCCATTGGAGGTGCTCCCAGGGTTGCCTGCCAATACTTGAATCGACTGCAACGGGCGGCGAAGGTTTAGCCGCCCTGCCCTACGGCAGCGGGTTGCCGCCCGTCACGCCGAACACCTCCCCGGTGATGTAGCTGGACTCCTGGCTGGCCAGCAACACATACACCGGCGCACACTCGGCGGGCTGCCCCGGGCGCTTCATCGGTGTTTGCGCGCCGAATTCGGGGATTTTCTCCGGTGGTTGGCCGCCACTGGGCTGCAGTACGGTCCAGATGGGCCCCGGGGCCACCGCGTTGACGCGGATACCGCGCTCGATTACCTGCTTGGCCAACGCCTTGGTGAAAGCGACGATCGCGGCCTTGGTGGTGGCATAGTCGAGCAAGGTGGCTGAAGGCTGGTAGGACTGGATCGAGGCGGTGTTGATGATGGTCGCCCCCGCCGGCATCAGCGGTACTGCGGCCTGGCAAAGCCAGAAAAGCGCGTAGACGTTGGTTTTCAGAGTGTGGTCGAACTGCTCGTGGCTGACCTGGCTGATATCCTTGCGCGCTTCCTGCTTGCCGGCAACGTTGACCAGGATGTCCAGGCCGCCGAGCTGCTCGTGGGCCTGGTCGACGAGTTCCTTGCAGAACTGCTCATCCTTCAGGTCACCGGCAATGGCCACCACCTTGCGGCCCTCGGCTTCGATCAGCTTGATGACTTCACGGGCGTCGGGTTGTTCGATGGGCAGGTAATTGAGGGCAATGTCGGCACCCTCGCGGGCAAAGGCGATGGCCACTGCCCGGCCGATGCCGGAATCGGCACCGGTGATCAGCGCCTTGCGCCCTGCCAGGCGGCCAAAGCCCTTGTAGGTGGTTTCGCCGTGGTCCGGCTCGGGCTGCATGTTGGCATCCAGCCCCGGCGCTGGCTGGCCTTGGGCCGGGAACGGTGGGTGCGGGTACTGGGTCAGCGGGTTCTGCATGCTGAACTGGTCGTGGGGTTTGTTGGGCATGGGGGTCACTCCTCTGGTGAAACCGGTATCGGCCCTTCGCGGGCTTGCCCGCTGCCACAGGTCTTGAAACGGGTGGTAGTCCTGTGGGAGCGGGCAAGCCCGCGAAGGCCGCTCTACCGTTTTCGAGGTGAACCGCCATCGATGGTTTTTTCCGACTGGTCAATACACCGACCAGCGGTCGATACGTCACTCAGAGCGACTAATTCCGTGCCTCGACTGCGTCGACATCCGGTGCGTCCGGTGCATCAGGGGCATCTGGCGCGTCGTCCACATCCGCCTTGGCAGCGTCCCTGGCTGCATTGGCAGCGACTTTGGCTTCGTCCCTGGCAGCATCAGCAGTTGCCCTGGCTGCATCTCTGGCCGCGTCAGCTTCGTTTCTGGCTGCGTCCCGGGCGGCATCTGCCGCGTCCCTGGCAGCGTCTCTGGCTTCATCTGCGCCTGCCAAGCCAGCCGCTTTTGCAGCGTCGCGGGCTGCATCCGCCTCGGCTCGGGCAGCGTCTCTGGCTGCATCCGCAGTAGCTTTGGCCGCATCCCGGGCGGCATCTGCCTCAGCCCTGGCTGCGTCCCGCGCTGCATCAGCATCGTTTCGGGCTGCGTCCCTGGCGGCATCTGCCGCATCGTTGTCGTTGTCGTTGTCGTTGTCATGCGCATCGCCTGGGCCTCTGCCGGCCATGCCACCACGGTCACCATGGTCCCCATCGCCACCACCCGGGCCGCCATGTCCGCCACCACCATCACCACCGTGACCACTTCCAGAGCCACCGCTGCCGCCACCGTGACCGCCACCGCCTCCAGAGCCACCGCTGCCACCACCGTGACCACCGCCGCCTCCAGAGCCACCGCCGCCACTGCCGTGACCGCCGCCACCTCCAGAGCCACCGCCACCGCCACCGCCACCGCCACTGCCGCCGTGACCACCGCCGCCGCCACCGTCCTTGGCATACACGCTGGAGAAACTACCGATGTAGTCGGGCACCAGGACGGTCGATGCCGACAGGACGCCACCTATTGCCAATGCCAACAAACATTTCTTGAGCAACATGATGCACCTCCGCTTGGAGTTGCGTCGTCATCTCCGTATCGAACGCAATGACCAATGAGTTCGCAACCGCTCATGGAGCGGACAGCCAACCGGCGCGGCCATAGATCTGCAGTGTCAGCGAGCAGCTTCGGTTTCGCACGATCCTTCAGAGCCAGTCAGCATCTTTGCGTGGGAAATATTCCCACATATTAAGACTAGTACTGTCTGCCTGAGTTCAAAGGACCGAATATCAGGCCAAGGCACGTTTCAGGACTGTTGGGGCCGCTTTGCGGTCCTTCGCGGGCTCGCCCGCTCCCACAGGTTTGGTGCCATGCTCAGGGGATATGCGTGGTTCCTGTGGGAGCGGGCAAGCCCGCGAAGGGCTGCAAAGCAGCCCCAATCAAGCTAGCAGTCACGCCTGGCTGAACAGCACCCGCCTGAAAGCCTCGGCGGCCAGGTGCACCTGCACCGCCCAGTCCTGCGCTGCGTCACTGCCGGCGTCATCGGAAATGTATTTCAGGCACACGAACGGGATGCCTTCGCTACGTGCGATCAGCGCCAGCACGTAGGCTTCCATGTCGACCACGTCGTAAGGTGCATCGCCATGATTGATTTCGAAGCTGTCACCACTGCCGCAGGTTTCCAGGGGCAAGCCGGGGATCTGCGCCCCGTGCTCCAACACCACCGGGATATCCGACAAAGGCGTCTGGTAGCGGGCAAAGCCCAGCGGGGTCACATCCATGTCGCGCTGCACGAAGCGGGTGCAGCACACCACCTCGCCTTTTCCATGCCGCTGACTGCCGGCCGAGCCAAGGTTGACGATCAGCCTGGGCCTGCGTGCGGCAATGGCCTTGGTCAGGGCGATGGCAGCATTGACCTTGCCGATGCCGCTGAACACGGTGTCGAGGTCAGCGAATACATCGCCGGCCTCGGCTTCGAGGGCGAAGACAAACAACGTGTCGTCCAGGGAGATGTCGGGGAACTGCTTGATCAGCATCATGGCGCGGGTGGTTCCGAGTGGCTGCGAAAGGCGCGGCCATTTTCGGCCAACCCCGGCTAATTGCAAGCCCCGGCGGCCACTACCGCCCGTAACGCCTGCGCCCTGCCCAGGCCGGCAGCGCTGGCCTGGGCCAGGCACTGCAGTTGCTGGTCGGCATGGGTGCCTTGGCGCAACAGGTGTCGTGCATGGTGGAAGGCACGCTCGGCATCTGCCGTATCGACCGGCAATTGCTCCTGCAACTGGGCCAACCAACCTTCTGCCGTGACCGGCTGTTGCTCATGCAGGCCGATGAAATCGCCCTGGCGCCCATGGCGCATTGCGCGCCAGTAGTTTTCCTGGGTGATCCAGCGCTGCTCGCGGCTGCAGGCCACTGGGTCATGCCGGTACATGACGCTATGTTCTACCAGGTGGCGAAACAGCGCAGCGATGCACAGTGCGTCCTCCAGGCGCGGGCAGCCATCGCAGATGCGCAACTCGACCGTGGGGAAGCGCCGCGAAGGCCGGATCGCCCACCAGAAGTCGCCATCCACGGCCAGCGACCCGGTGCGTTGCAGCAATGCGCGGTAGCGCTCGTAGGCGGCCCAGTCCGGCAAAGGCTCAGGCAAGCCCATGTGCGGCCACTCCCCGCAAATCACCCGACGGTAGCTCATGTAGCCCGTGCACTGGCCTGCCCACAGCGGCGATGACGTACTCAGCACCAACAACAAGGGCAGCCAGCCCAGTACACGGTTGATCAGTTGCATGCGGTCGCAGCCTGGCGGTACGCCCACGTGTACATGCAGGCCGTTGAGCAGGCTGCGCCGCGCTACATGCCGGTAGTCAGCGAACAATTGCCGGTAATGCGCCGGGGTAGCCGGTTTCTGCCGCAGCCAGGCAGCATTGGGATGGCTGGCCGCACCGTACAGGCCCATGCCCTCTTCGGCCAGCACCGTGTTCAACCGCTCGCGGCTGTGCTGGAAGAACTCGCGTGCCTCGAACTGGTTGGCGAACACAGGCGAGGCCACTTCGATCTGGCTGCGGAACATTTCCTGGGCAAAATGCTGGCCCAAGGCCTCCCGGCAACGCCCCACTACGGCTGGCGAAGGAGCGGCCGGTACCTGCCCTGTGTCCAGGTTCACCAGCAGGTATTCTTCCTCGATGCCGAATGTGCAGGGTCGGGCCATGCTGCCTCAGCTGTTGCGGGTGACTGTGAGCACCACCGCGGCGATGCGCTCGACCTGTTCGTAACCGGGTTCGTCCAGTTGCTCGCCAAACACATCCGGGTCGATTTCCCGATACACCCAGGACCATTCCGGGCCCGCCAGGCGCAGGCGGATGGCTTCGAGCAAGGCGTCCCGGCCTTCGATTATCGCCACGCCGGTATACAACAGTAGCGTGCCTCCTGAGCCCAGCCGCTCGCAGGCTTGTTCGACGATCCGCAGCGACAGCTGCGCGCCGAGCGAACCACCGCCATGCCGATAGGTACGCTCACCGGCATCCAGCATGTACGGCGGGTTGGCAATGATAAGGTCGAACAGCCCGGTAATGCCGCCGAGCAGATCACTCGGTTCCACGGACACGTTGCTCAGCCCCGCCAAAGCTGCGTTGATCGCTGTGTAACGCAGCGCGAGCGGGTTGATATCCACGGCGCTGACATGGGCATGGGGCGCCGCACGCGCAATCAGCAAGGCGCCCACACCTGTGCCGCAACCAATATCCACGGCATGCTCGACACGTTTCGGGGTGCGTTGCAGATGATCGTGGATGACCTGGGCGAAACGGTAACTGTCCGGGCCGAGAAACACCGCGTCGGCTTCTTGGGTGGGGTACGCAGAGTGCACCAGCAGCAGGTCGTCGATAGTCGACCAGCGCACGGTGCTGATCAGCATGTCCCCGTGCTCCTTGAGCACTTGGGCCAGCCGCATTTGTTCCAGCTCGTCGGCAGAAACCAGTGACGAACGGAACGGACGGCTCCAGCCGAATACATCGCGCACTGTCCTGGCCTGCCCAGCTTCCGGGCGCGCATTAACGCGCGCATGGGTTGCCGGGGTGACACAGGTGAAGCGGTAGCCGTCGGCACGCAGGCGCTTGCCCAACTGCAGCATTGCCTGGTCAGCCTGGATTTGTTGGGGATCGAGCAGCATCAGCGGGTTACCTCCTGGATCAGGCCGGTAGCACGCAAATAGCGCCGGGTGGCCAGCAATCCTTCCGGTGTCGCATGGCGGTTACCGGACATCGTGTCGATCAAAGTTTCGATATCGGCGTCCGGGGCAGGATTCGCAGGCGTATCATCCGATTGCACTTGCACCTCCCAGCTGCCTGGCAGCACGCGACGACCCCGTGCTTGCCAGCCTGCCGCGATCCAGTCGTGCCAGAGTTGTTTTTCATACGCCGTGAACACGCCATACATCGGTGCCGAAGGGCCGTCGATGAGCGCCCACCAGCGGCTGTTGGTGGGCGCTTCACCACGGCGGATCCAGCCTTGCGTCTGCAGAGCCTGCACGAACGCGGGCATGGCGCCGGGCTCGGCCAGCCACTGGTTGACGGTGCGCTTTTGCAAGCGGCAATGGTCGGAATGCATGAATCGGCCAAAATTGCGCTTTTGTTCCAGTGCCGACAGCAGTTCGAATTCAAGGTCGAAGCTGCTGATAAGGCTGGAGGTATCGAGCCCCAGGTCGTTCAAGCGGTACCCGCTGCGCACCCGCTGGTAGAACTGACCAGTGTCGTCGAGCGGGCATAGTTGGCGCAGCGCCTGAATGGACAGATGCGCATGCCCGCTGGCCGCGTTGTCGATGGTCACGTGGAGCTGGAAGTAATGGCCATCGATGCCCAATTCCGCCAGTTCGTAGGTGGTAATCAGCAAATGCAACGGTGGCTGTTCATAGCCCAGGTTGTAGCCGATCACCTCGGGAAGAAATTCATCGCCGTGGCGCCCCAATGCCAATTGCAAGGTGCCTTGCAGGTAACGCTGGTCATCCAGTTCAGGGAGTTCAAGGCAACCCAGCCGGCTCAACAGCCGTTGGTAGATCAGTACATGGTTGCAGCGCGGGTCGCCGCTGCCCAGTTCTTCCATGTAGGTGCGAATCAGGCCGTGATAGCGCGGATCCCGCCAGTGTCGCAAGGTACTGTGCAACCATGCACCGTCCACTGCCTTGGTCGGTGCCACCTGCTGCAGGAACCACAACGCCTGGGCGCGGTTGGCAAAATAGCGCCGTGGTGCGCCTTGGCGGCGTTGCTCGAGGTAACTGGCGTAGGCTTCAGCCACCCCGCTTGCGTGGCGAGCGCTCCAGGCTTCCAGCTCAGCAGGGTCTGCAGGCAAGTCATCTGGCAAACGCTGCGCGTGTGCCAACTGTTCGCCCAGCCATGCAGTGCTCGTGCTGTCGTGGCCCACGAGCAACCTCTGGTAGCGCTCCTTCAGGCTTGGCCCATTTGCCGAAGCCGGTATCACCGCGTCGGTCTTGCGGGTCATTACCGTCATGCCGTAGTCCTTGTCCGCATTTTATTGGCTGGGTTTCTGACCAGGCATCGGTTCAGGGTCTGGCGCAGGTTGTGAAGCAGGTTTGTCGTCGGGTTGCTGCATCTGCAGGGAGGGTTTGCTTTGGTCGGCATCCTTCGCCGGGTGATCGTTGTCCCGGTCAAAACAGCCACCCAGCAAGCCAAGCGCGCCCACCAGGGTTATCAGAGGGATCAATCGCATGGGGTTCTCCTTCTGTGCAAAATCGCAGTGCCCGATCACCCGGGCACTGCGTAGCCTCACTTACGAACGGCCGCCCTTGCGGCCCGATTCGCTGGTACGGCCACCACCGGAGTGCTGGCCGCCCTTGCGCCCAGCTTCGGAGGCTTTTTCGCGGTCATTGGCAAAGTTGCCCGGGTTCTTGTTGCCACCCTGGCTGCCTTGCTGGTTGCCGGTGCGGCTGTTCTCTTTGTTGGCCATGGTCTTAAACCTCGTATGACTTCGGAATGCACGGCATTACCTGCCGTACACCTGTTGGGAGTTCAGTCATTTCGGCGGATTCGGTTTAATGCGAAGCGTTCTGACCAGCGGCATTAAATAAGCGGCATCAGCATATTTGGCGCGCCTGTCAGTCGCGCGATAGCGAGCCAGCTGGATCTGCCGATGGCAACGCAGTCGAGGTGGGAGCAACTGTCTTGGAAATCTCTTCAAGCCAGCACTGGCCCTTGTAGGAGCGGCCTTGTGTCGCGATGGGCCGCGCAGCGGCCCCGGCAATCTTTGCTGCGAAGCTGAAAACCTGGGGCCGCTTCGCGCCCCATCGCGACACAAGGCCGCTCCTACAGGTATTTGCCCATGGCTTGAGGCCGGTGTGGTCGAGGTGGGAGCTGGCTTGCCGGCTTCTGGCGGCCAGCAAGCCCAAGCTGGATGTTTAGCGATCAGGCTTGTAGCAGCAGGCGCAGGTCGACACCCGTCTCGCTCATGGGCGGGCACCAGTAATACCCACCGGTCAGTGGCCGGCTGAAGCGGTACAGGCCGTCGATGATGCCGTCCTCCAGGCCGCTCATGCGCCGCAGCTGTACCTCGAACGCATCGAAGCTGTGCCCCAGAGCCACGAAGGCCAGGCCAGCGCCGCGTTGGTCTGCCCAGGCCACCGAACGACGGACCATGAACGCCTCTGGTTCGAAGCTTTCCTGGGCCGTGCGCTTGACATGGGCCGACTCGGGGGCGTCATCGAGCTCTTCGTTGTCGCTCAGGCGGCGACCGATGATGTTGTCCTGGTCGGCCTGGGGCAGCGACTTGAAGTACTCGAGGTCGTGCTTCCACAACTGGAACGCGGCAAAGCTTGCGCCATCGGCGCCAATGGCCGCCTGCACGGCCGCTTCGTCCACCGGGTTTTCGGTGCCGTCTTCATAGCCGGTCAGGTCATGGCCGCCGCGGTGCAGGAAGCCGTCGACGCTATCGGCCAGGCGCAGGGCCGGAGCCAATGCCAGCTCCAGGGCCTGGGCCCGCAGCAGCAGGTCGCCCCGCTCGTTGCCACGCAGCCACAGCCACAGGGCGTGTTGGGTACTGGGGTTCTCCACTGCAGCATCCAGCTGAGGGAAGGCGCGCAAGCCAGGTACCTCACGGCCCAGGGCCTTGGCCAGCGGGGCGCCGACACCCAGGATCAACTGTACGCCATCGACCTGCGGCAGCAAGGCATCCAGGGCGGCAGGCAGGGCCTCGGGCGACTGCAGGGCGAAGAACAGGTGACGGGCGTGAGCCGGCACCGGGGTGGCAAGCAGACCTTGCTGGAACGGCATGACAGGAAAATCCTTGGTAAAAAAAGGAATGCTACTGCGCCTGCAGGCCCACTGCAACGCGGCATACAGCCTCGCCAGCCGCTGCGCTTGGTAATAAACGGTTACCAAGTGCTGGCGCTTTGCAATTAGCTATCAATCAGGGCCGACCTACACTCCTCCCGATCCTTCGCCCGAGAGACCGCCCATGACCGCCTCGCCTTTGCTCACCGCCTTTCTGCCGCTGGCCCTGGGCATCATCATGCTTGGCCTCGGGTTATCACTGACCCTGGCCGACTTTGCTCGCGTGGTGAAGTACCCCAAGCCAGTGGTGACAGGCCTGGTTTGCCAGATCCTGCTGCTGCCGCTGGTGTGCTTCCTGATCGCCAACGGCTTTGGCCTGGAGTCGGCCCTGGCGGTGGGGCTGATGCTGCTGGCCGCGTCGCCAGGCGGCACCACGGCCAACCTGTTCAGCCACCTGGCCCATGGCGATGTGGCATTGAATATCACCCTGACGGCGGTCAACTCGCTGATCGCTATCCTGACCATGCCACTGTTGGTGAACCTGTCGCTGAGCTGGTTCATGGCATCGGACCAGGCCATACCGCTGCAGTTTGCCAAGGTGATGCAGGTGTTCGCCATCGTCCTGCTGCCGGTAGCGCTGGGCATGCTGATTCGCCGCTTCGCACCCGCTTTTGCCGCGCGCATGGAAAAGCCGATGAAGCTGGTGGCCGCGTTGTTCCTGGCGTTCACCATCGTTCTGGCGCTGGCCAAGGACTGGCAGACCGTGGTTGCGTACGCGCCGGTGGTAGGCCTGGCCGCGCTGCTGTTCAACCTGCTGAGCCTGGGCGTAGGCTACTGGGTGCCGCGCCTGCTGAACATTCCCAAGCGCCAGGCGATTGCCATCGGCATGGAGATCGGCATACACAACGGCACCTTGGCGATTGCCCTGGCATTGAGCCCTTCGCTGCTGAACAACGCCACCATGGCGGTGCCGGCGGCGCTGTACAGCCTGATCATGTTCTTCACCGCAGCGGCGTTTGGCTGGTGGGTGAGCCGCGGGCATGTGGCGGCGCAGCCCAAGGGGGAAACGGTTAACTGATGGCCTTTGCAAGCGCTCCACGTACCCTGTGGGAGCGGGTTCACCCGCGAAGAATCCAACCTTGTGCGTGGCACCGGCTGCGCCGGTGTTTGCGGCTGAAGCCGCTCCCACAGGGTCTGTGCTGACTCAATGGGTCATATGCAGTTCCATCATGGAGGGCTGCTCACACGAGTCAGATGCAAGTCCCTGTCACGACTGGCTGCGCTTACGCCGCAACTGCTGCTTCAACACCTTCAACGGCGGTGCATAGAAAAACCCGAACGACACACTCCCCGTACGCCCTTTCACCGCATGGTGCAACCGGTGCGCGCGGTGCAGGCGCTTGAGGTAGCGGTTGACCGGCCGTGGCTTGCGTGGCCAGTGCCGGTGAAAGAACCCATCATGGGCCACGATATACAGCACGCCATACCCCGCCACCCCGCCGCCCACCCACTGCAAGGGCGCATGACCACCCTTGCCCAGGGCCACCAGCACCGTAGCGATCAGCCCCAGGGCCACCAAGTACAGGTCATTGGTTTCGAGCATGCCCAATTGCGGCTCATGGTGCGAGCGATGCAGCCACCAGCCCCAGCCATGCATGATGTACTTGTGAGCCAGCGTGCCAACGCCCTCCATGGCCACCAGGGTGCCGAACAGTACGGCGAGATTGAACAGCATGGAACGGTCCGGGGGATGGCAAGGGAAGGCGCAAGGGTACCGATTGCCCGCGTTTTTTTCCATGCAGGCGTGACCGGTTGCAGGCCCGGTGCGGATGAACCCATTGTCATGTTTTCACCCTTGACCTGGCCTGCGACGGGGCGTAAGGTCCGCGACGCAATTTTGCATCCCTGAACAGGAGCCCTGCATTGGACAGTAGCCCCAGTCGCATGCGACAGGCCCACGTGGCGCGCTAGTCAGGTAGTGTCCTGCACTGTCTGGCCGGCCTGGCAAGACGGTGGTTTCTTGTAACCCTCCTTTTCTTCCTTCCCCTCCATGGTCCTGCGCATTTTCTGGTTTTTCAACCACGCCAGCTGATGGCGTTCATGCGGGCGCGTGCCCGTGGAAGAGGTTTGCTATGGATTGGAAAGTATTTCTGCTGCGCGTCAGCATCGCTTTGCTGCTAGGGGCGCTGATTGGCGCCGAGCGTCAATTGCGCCAGCGCTTGACCGGGCTGCGCACCAATGCACTGGTTAGCACCGGTGCCTCCCTGTTCGTGCTGATGACCCAAGCGGTGCCGGGCATGGCGCCGACCGACGCATCGCGTGTCGCCGCGTATTTGGTGTCGGGCATCGGTTTTCTCGGTGGCGGCGTGATCATGCGCGACGGGTTCAACGTGCGTGGCCTGAACACCGCCGCCACTCTGTGGTGCACGGCCGCGGTCGGCGTATTGTGCAGCCTTGGGCTGCTGCTGGAAGCGACGCTGGGTAGCCTGGCGGTGCTGTGCGCCAATATCCTGTTGCGCGATATTGCCCAGCGCCTGGACCGCCAGGACGTGGTGCCGGCCAGCGAGGTAGAGCAGCATTTCGAGGTGCGCATCGTCTGCCGCGCCGAGGACGAGATCCAGGTCCGCAGCCTGATGTTGCAAAGCCTGGGCGACCCGCAGCTGAGGCTGCAGTCACTGCACAGCGAAGACCTGGCGAACCCCGCACGCCTGGAAGTGCGCGCCGAACTGCTGGGCACCGCGCAGGCGCCAGCGCAACTGGAGCAGTTGGTCAGCCGGGACAGCCTGGAGAAAGGTGTAAGCTCGGTGCGCTGGCAATTGCAGCCGCAGGTACTGGCTACAGACTAGAACGAAAGGACTTCTTCATGCGCATTCGCCCTACCCTCGATCAAGACATTCAATGGCTACCGGGCGTCGAACGCTCGGCTGCGCAGGCCTTTGCCGCCTGGCCGGCACTGGCCTGGCTGGCGCAGGGTGACGTGATGGATTGCGAGGCACACCGGGCGTTTGTCGACGCAGGCGGTAGCTGGGTGGTCGAAGACCTGGATGGGTGCATTCTGGGGTTTGCCTGTGCCCGGCTCGAGGCTCAGGCGCTGCACCTTCATGAAGTTTCGGTACGCCTGGAGGCCCAGGGGCAAGGTGTAGGGCGCAAGCTGCTGCTGCAGGTGGCCGATGCGGCGCGCCAGGCGGGGGCGCGGGAGCTGACCTTGACCACCTTTGCCGATGTGCCGTGGAATGCGCCGTTCTATGCGCGGTTGGGGTTCGAGGTGATTGATGAGGGGCTGCTGGATGCTCGCTTGCAGCAGATTCTGGCCCGCGAGCGTGCCCATGGGCTCGAGGGCCGTTGTGCGATGCGCCTTGGTGTAGATAACTAGACCCCGGGGCCGGTACAGGCAACCCGGGCTTTCATTCATTTACACCCACTACCGAACTTTCTGCCAGGCAATACCCATCCCGCCCCTGGCGCTTGGCCTGGTACAGCGCCGCATCCGCCGCGGCCATCAGGCGCTCGGCCGTCACCCCCTCTCGCGCCAGGTCACCCACAGCAATCCCCGCACTGAACGACACCCGGCCAAGTGGGCTGCCCACATGCTCCAGCAGCTGCCGGCGCAACAGCTGTTGCACCTCCTGCACCAGCAGCTCCGCCCCGCGAGCATCGGTATCGGGCAGCAGCAGCGTGAACTCCTCGCCACCATAGCGCACAGCCAGGTCGGCCGGCCGCTTCAGCGCCTGCTGCAGCACCTCGGCAAAGCGCCGCAGGCACTGGTCGCCCGCGGGGTGCCCATAACGGTCGTTGTAGGCCTTGAAGTAATCCAAGTCGAGCATCACCAGCGCCAGTGGATAGCCCTTGCGTCGTGCCCTGCGCAGCTCCGACTCGAACACTGCATCCAGCCGTCGGCGGTTACCCAGGCCGGTCAGGCTGTCGGTCAGTGCCAGAGCCTTCAGGGTCTGATGTGCCTGGTGCAGCGCCCGCTCGATGACAATACGCTCGCGCAACTGGCGCAACACCACGCCACCAAAGGCCGCCAGCCCCACCAGCAACAGCAGCAATACCGCCACCGACTTGATCGCATCGTGCCGCCAGGGCGCGACGATCGACTCCCGCGACAAGCCCGCTTCCACCACCAACGGGTAGCTGGCCAGTGCGCGATAGCCATACAGCCGTGGCGTGCCGTCCACCACCGCGACCGCTTCGGCCACCCCTTCGCTTGCATGCGGCAGGTGAATGCGGAAAATCTCACTACTGCTCAGGCTGCGGCCCACCACCTGCTCGACGAACGGCCGCCGTACCAGGATGGTGCCGTCGCGCTTGGCCAACACCAACGCGCCGCGTTCGTCGATCTTGAAGTCACCGTAGTAGCGCACGAACCACTCCACCTTGATGGTGCCCAGCAACACCCCGGCGAAGCTGCCATCGGCATATTGCAGGCGCCGTGAAATGGGGATGATCAGGTCGCCAGTGGAACGGCTGCGCACCACCGAGCCGATGTGTATCCCACGGTCGGGATGGTCGCGGTGGTAGACGAAGTAGTCGCGGTCGGCATTGTTGGCATTGGGCGGGACTACCTCCTGATCAGTAACGATCCAGCTGCCATCCGGACCATACACGAACAACCCGTGCAACTGCGGCATTATGCTTTTCTGTTGGACCAGCAAGGTATGCAGGCGCGGCCGGTCGATATGCTCGAAGCCGTCGCCTTCCAGGCGCTCGGCCAGCGCCGCGGTAATGGCGTCGACCTGGCGGATGGCGTCTTCGGCATGCTGCGCCGTGGCCCGGGCCAGGTTGGTGACCATGTTCTCGGCATTGGTGAAGGCGTGCCGGTAATCGCGCCAGATACGCCAGCCTTCCACCACGACGAAGGCCAGCATCACCACCAGCATGAACGCCAGTACCAGGCGGAAAAGCGCCACGGCGCGGCCCTCGCCGGTTAGCGCGAAGAGCCCGTCTTCATCCTGTTTCCTGGCTGCACACATTGAAATCCCTAGCCATACCGCGTTCGCCGCCTTTCACTATAGTTGAGCACCATCTGCACGCAGCCGGCCAGGAAAAAGATTAAACCTTTGCCCCCCGTTCACCCTCAACCGTACGCGACACTGAGGTCGCGCCACGGTTTAAGGAGTGAAGCATGAGCAGTCTCTTCATCAAGCGCGTCGGTTTTTCCATGGTATTGGGCTTGGCATCGGTACACGCGATGGCGGCAAGTTCCGATGACTTCGTCGAAGCGGCCACCGAGGCCGGTATTGCCGAAGTGGTAACCGGCAAGCTGGCTCTGGAAAAAACTCAGAATGCCGAAATCAAGACCTTCGCCCAGCAGATGGTCACCGACCACACGCAAGCCAACCAGAAGCTTGGCGACATCGCTCGCAAGCTCGACATTTCCGTACCTGACGAAGCGGCCATAACCGACAAGGTCAAGAAAATGATCCTGGAATGGCGGGAGGAGTCGTTTGACAAGTCCTACGTCAACAACCAGGTCGACGCTCACGAAAAGGCGGTGGAGCTGTTCAAGAAGGAAGCGGCATCGTCCGACAAGGCTGAACTGAAGGCCTTCGCCAGTGAAACCCTGCCCAAGCTCGAACAGCATCTGGAGCATGCCAAGGCGCTTCAGGCCAAACACGGCAAGTGAGGCCCGCCATGAGTAACGATGCATTGAAAGCCGAAGTGCTGACTCGCCTGCTGCACGCACACCCCCAAGGGCTGGGCAAGGAGGTGCTGGACAACTACCGGGGCGAGAAAGCCGTTGCCGGCATGCTGAAAACGCTGCAGGAGGCCGGTTTGATCCAGGATGGCAGCGTGGCGGTTGGCAGCGACCACCAGATCAGCGTGAACTATCCGATCAAACTCTCGGCTGCGGGCGTGGAGGCAGCCAGGCAGGCAGAGCCCTGAGTCGTGTGAGCGGGGCTTGCCTGGCCAAGGGCTCGAGCCAGCCTGCCCCGAGCAATGCCGTCTTGATCGCAGGGGCCGCTGCGCGGCCCTTTGCGACAATGCCAACTTCATGGGTGTTTTTCGACGTCCCGCGGTGGCTTGGCAGGCCCTTGCGGGTCGACTTGTGGATCTTCCACATCGGGTGAATCGGGATCGAAACCCAAGTCCTCGCTTCTGTTCGCCTGCTCGGACGAATGAGGTCCTTGGGGATGTTTGCCTGGCTGTTCTGGTTCGGGCATGAGGCTATCTCCGGTGAGTGTCTAGGGAAGAAACCACCGGCGGTGAAAAGTTTGATTAATCTGCATTCACAGCTAGCCGAGCGCGGCATTCAACCAACGCTTGATCACGCTCCTTCAGTTGTTCCTCGAGCCGCTGGAGTTGCCGAGCCTGTTCCGCGCACAATTCGCGCCTGGTCTCCAGGCTCTGTGCCTGCATATCCAGCTGCCGGCGCATTTCCTCGCTGGCACCCTGCGCCTGGGCCAGGATCGTGCGCAAGCCCTGAATCTGCGCATCACGCTGCTCCAGCAATTCATCCTGCGCCCTGCAGGCGCTGGCGGCCTGGCGATGTTCACCCAGCAAGCGCTCGTTGTCGCGGTGCAGGCGGGTCAGCTCGTCCTGTTTGACGATCATGCCCTGCTGCAGTTGACGCACCTCCACCTGCACTTGTTGCAGCTGCGCTTCGTGGCGGCGCTGTTCCTGCTCACGTTGTTCGCGGCTGGCGTTGCGGTAGTGCTCCAGCGCATCGCGGGCATGACGGTGCTTGTCTTCCAGTGACTTGACCTGCTCGTCCTTGTCGGCCAGGCGCACCTGCATCTCGCCCAGCGACTGGTTGAGGCTGGCACTGCGCAGCTGTTCGGCCTGCAGGGTGCTTTGGGTGGAAAGCAGTTTTTCCGATTCGGCGGCCAGTGCGGCCACATCGATCTGATGCTGTTGATGCGCCGCAGCCAGTGCCTGCTGGGCAATGGCCAGTTGTGACTCCAGTTGTTCGCGCTGCCGAGTGAAGGCGCTTTCGGCCTGCTCGATCTTCAGGTCGGCCTCGTCCTGCAACTGGGTGGCCAGTTGCCCGACCATTCGGCTAAGCACGTCGCTCAGCGCAATGCCGCCCTCGGAGGCCACAGGCTGCTGGCCGTTCAACTCTTTCAGGTAGCGGTGAATCGTGGTCTTGGAGCCGGTGTTACCCAGCTCGATACGTATCGCATCGATGCTGGGGTTTTCGCCCCGGGCAATCAGCGCCTGACGCGCCTGCTGCACTACAACCTTGTTTATACCGCCCCGGGCCATGCTTGCTCCTACGATTTTGTACCGTGTTATGTACCATGTAATTACATACCAATTATGGCGACAAGCAATTGCCCGTGCAAACATTTCCTATGGTGGAATAATCACGGCTTATCGCATGTGAGTAGGTCATGGAGGCTGTGCAAGGGGATAAAACAGTACGCCAGACAGCAAAGCGCCCCGCTCGGCTTCAAGCCGGCGGGGCGCTGCAAAACGCTGACGCAGCTAGCGTCAGGTGAAGTGTTCAACCCTGGCAAGCGTTGTACGCATCAGCACCTTGCCACCGCGTACCGACACCAGCGCATGCCCCTGGCTGCGCACCATCTCGTAATCGTCTGGCGCAGACAGTAGCAACAGGTTCGCCGGCCGCCCCACCTCGATGCCGTAGCGCTCACCCAGGTTCAGGGTGCGGGCGCTGTTGTCGGTGATCAGGTCCAGGCAGCGCTGCAGGTCTTCGTAGCCAAGCATGTGGCAGATGTGCAGGCCGGCTTCGAGAATACGCAGGATGTTGCCGTTGCCCAGCGGGTACCAAGGGTCGACGATGGAGTCCTGGCCAAAGCACACGTTCATACCAGCCCGGTCGAGCTCGGCCACGCGGGTGACGCCGCGGCGTTTCGGGTAGTTGTCGAAACGCCCTTGCAGGTGAATGCTCTCGGTCGGGCAGGACACGAAATTGATACCCGACTGCTTGAGCAGGCGAAACAGCTTGTAGCAGTAGGCATTGTCGTACGAGCCCATGGCCACGGTATGGCTGGCAGTTACCCGGGGGCCCATGCCGCGCACTCGCGCCTCTTCGGCCAACACTTCGAGAAAGCGCGACTGCGGGTCGTCGGTTTCGTCGCAATGCACATCCACCAGGCAGCCGGTACGCTCGGCCAGTTCCATCAGGAACTTCACCGACGACACACCCTGGTCGCGGGTGTTCTCGAAATGCGGGATGCCACCTACCACATCGGCACCGATGGCCACCGCCTCGGTCATCAGCGCCCGGCCGTTCGCGTACGATTCGATACCCTCCTGGGGAAAGGCGACGATCTGCAGGTCCAGCAGGTGGCGCACTTCGTCACGCACTTCGGCCATGGCCTTGAGCGCGGTCAGGGTGGGGTCGGTGACATCGACATGGGTGCGCACGTGCTGGATGCCATGCTCCACCAGCATGCCGATGGTCTTTTTCGCGCGGTTCTTGATGTCGTCGTGGGTGGTGATCGCCTTGCGCTCGGCCCAGCACTCGATCCCTTCGAACAGGGTGCCACTCATGTTCCACCGCGGCTCGCCGGCGGTCAGCGTGGCGTCCAGGTGAATGTGCGGTTCGATAAACGGCGCTACCACCAGGTTCTGCCCCGCGTCCAGATCATCGGCAGCGCGCACTGCCACCCCTTCTGCCTGGGGCAGAACGGCGGCGATGCGTTCGCCGCTGAGCTCGATGCGGAACAGGCCAGGCTTGCCGCGCAGGCGTGCGTTGATGATGTTCATGATGCGTCTCCCTGGGCTTTGCGAGTGGCCCTACCAGCATAGTGGCCCAAGCCTTGTGGTATTTGCTACCGGCCCTATCGCCGGCAAGCCAGCTCCCACGTTTTGCGCAGGCCTCAGGGCTGTGGTTTACCTGTGGGAGCGGCTTTAGCCGCGAAGAGTCCAACGCGGTGCATGGCACCGGCTGCGCCGGTGTTCGCGGCTAAAGCCGCTCCCACAGGGTCCCTGCTAATTCAATGAGTTATGTGCAGTTCTATGAGAGCTGGCTTGCCGGCGATAGGGCCGATGCAGGGCAGCAAATCAGGCTCCGTCCAACCCCATCTGCCAGAAATCCGCCTCCAGGCTGGACGCCTGGCCGAAAATCCCCACCAGCTCGGCGAACCGCTGCTCGGTCATGCTTCGTGCCGCCAGTTCATCCAGGTGCTTGCGCGCCGCCGCTGCAACACCTTGGTAGCCCTCCCCGGCATATTCGCCGATCCATTCGCGGTACGGGTGATTGCTCAAATCGCCGATGCGCTCGGCCAGGGTTCGGCCGATCTCGGCATAGCCGATCACGCACGGCGCCAACGCCACATGCAACTCCAGCAGGTCACCCGCTGCACCGCAGTCCAGCACATAGCGGGTATAGGCAACCGTGGCCTGGTGTTCAGGCGCGGCCTCGATATCGGCCTGGGTCAGGCCCCAGCGTGCACACAGCCGCAAGTGCAGCTCGGTTTCATCCAGAATCGCCCCCAGCCCGGCCTGTGCGGCGCGGATGTCGGCCGGGCGACGGCTCTTGTAGGCGGCCAGCGCCCAGGCGCGGGCGAACTGGATGAGGAACAGGTAATCCTGTACCAGATAGGTACGGAAGGCGGCTTCGCTCAGCGTACCCTCGCCCATCTGGCGCACGAATTCGTGGTCGATGTAGCTGTTCCATTGCCGCGTGGCGGCAGCCTTGAGGCGGTCGAAGATATCCATGCTCATTTGTCCTCCGGGTAGACGGCATCGAAGAAGGCAAGCTCCAGTGCCACGGTGCGCTGGTAGAAGTCACCCGCCAGCGCGGCATCCTGCGGCCCGACGCGGTCGAGTTCGGCTTGCAGGAAGGCAACGAAGTCCTGGAATGCCGGGTTGTCGTGCAGGGTGATCCATTCGGCGTGGACGAAGTTGTCCGGCATCGGTTTTGGCGCCTTCAGCGCCCAGTCCAGATACAGGCCTTCGGCGACGTTGAGCACCGCCAGCGCGGCTGCATAGGAACGGGTGGCCGCCGCTTCGCGCATGATCGCCTTGAAACCTGCGGTCGGCACGGTGTCGGCCGGCTCGCTGCGTTGTGCAGCACTAACCCCAAGGGCCTCGAAGGCGCGCAGGAAGTAGGTGTTCTCGTCACTGCAGATCATCCCGGCAAAACGACCGAAGCGCAGGCGCGCCTCGAAGGTGTCGGCAGTGGCGATGGCTGCGCCCAGCAGGGTCAGGAAGCTGTCGAGGAAGCGGTGGTCCTGCACCAGGTAGTCAACCATGATCGGGTCCGGCAGGCTGCCGTCGCACAATTGGGTGACGAAGCGATGGCCAACGGCCGCCGACCAGGTCGGCTCGCTGCGGCGGCGCAGGGACTGGCTGAAACGTTCGGTCATGTTGCTGTCCTTGATGAGGGTGACAGCGAGACCGCGATGGTTGGCATGGACGGGGCCTCGCAGTGAGGCCGGCAAAAAGGCAGGTTTCAAGTCCCATCCCTTCGCCGGCATGATCCGGATCAGGTTCGAAGGGTCACCGCGCTGCAGCATCCAGCGGTTTCTCAGCCCGTTGCCAGGCTCCCCTTGGTGGCGCTCAGGTATACCCCAGGGCGCCGCTGCTGTCACCACCCAATCTGTGGGCAATGGGGGACCCACTAGTGGGGACCTTCACCCGTTTTTGACGCTACGGTATTTAGCGCACATCAGGCGCCACAAGGATTTGTTTAGAAACACATTCCTCGTGTTTGGGTTGGCATACCCATTGCTCCAGCCCCAGAAACGGGCAAAAAGCCATTGATGGCCGCAAGCCATGCTGTCGCGAACGAGGCAAAAGGCAATGAAAACACCTGCCGTGATCCACCCTGCCAGGCACGCATTCCAGCTTTCCACCCTCACCACGTTGATGCTCGGCCTTGGGCTGGTCACGGCTACGGCAGCTCCACTTGACGACAACAGCATGCCACCGCCAACCGACCCGTCGGCCTACACCAACCAGCCGGCTGACCCGACCCAGGCCTTGCTGGACCTGTACAACATGCCAGAGGCAAATCGAGGCTCACTCGAACTGACCGATGGAGCGTATGGCAACCGCGACACGGTACGCGCCAACAACGTGCTGCCGCCGGCCCTGCAGACCGACAACAAATACCCAACCAACGGCAAGCCCAGCCCGCTGTTCGGGGCGCTGCCGTTTACCCAGCAGTTACTGCTGTTCGAGGAGTTCGGCACGGAAAGACTCGACCCCACGCTGCCGGCGCCGCCCCTGACCTTCCCGGTGCCCACCCTCGGCGCAGCACCGACGCAGGACCCTGATGTGGTGGCCCGCAGCGGCCCTAGCGGCACGGCTCTGGAAGCCTTCCTCAAACAACCGGGCCTGTACCCATTCCCGACCCAGTATTCCAACGTGCTCGACCGCAACCCCTGGAAAGCGCAGATCGAGATGTTCCTCAACCGCCAGCCGGTCGGTTCGCCTGCGGAAGGCCGGCCGCCAGGAAAAGGCTGGTCGCACCAGCGCTGGAACGAGTTCTATCCGCAGGCAGGGTTCAAGACTGCCCAGGCCGGTGCGCGCATCAATCTCGGCCTGCGTGACCGCAAGCAACTGCACAACTATGCGGTTGGCGAGTTTGCCCCGGGCGGCCTGTACTACCAGACCTCAGATATCCCGAACACGCTGGGCACCACCAAGGGCATCGACACCCGCTTCCACCCGAAAATGCCACTGCAAAACCACAAATCGCTATGGACCTTCGACGGGACCTTCCCACCCAAACTGCTGATGGCGCGCTATGGTCAGCCGATCCTGATGCGCCATTACAACGCCCTACCGATCGACCCATCGGCCAACAACGGCTTTGGCCTGCACACACTCTCCACACACGAACACAACGGCCATTCGCCGGCCGAGAGCGACGGCTTTGCCAATGCCTATTTCTTCCCCGGCCAGTACTACGACTACCGTTGGCCGTTGCAGCTGGCCGGCTACGACACCATCAACACCCGCGCCCAGGACGCGCGTGCGGCGTTCCCCTGCTCGCCGGGGGAAACCCTGTTCGTCAATGACGCCTCGCCAGGCCTGAAAACCTGCCAGAACGGCAGTATCAAGATCCGTGGTGACTGGCGCGAAACCATGAGCACTCACTGGTTCCACGACCACATGTTGGATTTCACGGCGCAGAACGTCTACAAAGGCAACGCCGTGATGATGAACTACTACAGCGCCCTGGACCGCGGCAACGAGGCCCTGCAGGATGGCGTCAACCTGCGTTTCCCCAGTGGTTCGGGCATGCCGTGGGGCAACCGCGACTACGACGTCAACCTGCTGATCGCTGACAAGGCCTGGGATGCCAAGGGCCAGCTGTGGTTCAACCCGTTCAACACCGATGGCTTCCTCGGCGACCAGATCCTGGTCAACTGGCAGTACCGGCCTGTGCTGAAGGTACGTGCTCGCAGCTACCGCTTCCGTATCCTCAACGGCTCGGTGTCACGCTACTTCAAGTTCGCCGTGGTGCGGGAAATTGCCGGTACCAGTGGCGAGTTCAAAGGCCCTACCGGCTCCAACCTGTCGTATGCGCGGGTGCCGTTCCACATGATCGCCAACGACGGCAACATCATGGAACACACCGTGCCGTTCGACGGCACGCTGGACCTCAACGGTGACGGCAACCTGCAGGACAACAACGGTATCCTGCCGCTGCAAGGCATCGCCGAGCGCTACGACATCATCATCAACTTCGCCAAGAACGGCATCAAGGTCGGCGACAAGCTGTACTTCGTCAATCTTGAGGAGCACCAGAGCGGCAAGGGCCCGGAAGGCGCCATCGCGCTGGCCGACGTGCTGTCGGAAAAGTACAAGCCGGTGATCAAGTACACCAGCAGCGGCCCTCGCTGGGAAAACGGCGACCCGGCAATCGGCAGGTTCCTGCAGCTTGTGGTACAGCCCTACAGCGGCCAGGACCTGAGCATGAATCCAGCAGCCTATGAGCCCGCCAAACCAGGCAAGGCCGCAGGCATGAAGATGCTGCCGCTGCCGATCGACCGCAACTCTGCCGCCGACCAGGCCAAGCTCAAGGCTGCCCGCCACCGCGAGTTCATCTTCGGTCGCTCCGACGGTACCGACACCCAGCCCTGGACCATCAAGACCGACGGCGGCTTTGGCTACGCCATGGACCCACGGCGCATCAGCGCGGCGCCACAGCTGGCCCAGCAGTCCACCGACGGCGGTTTCAGCGGCGACGGCACCCTGGAAGTGTGGAGGATCATCAATGGCGGCAATGGCTGGAGCCACCCGGTGCACGTGCACTTCGAGGAAGGTGTGGTCCTGAGCCGCGACGGCAAGGCACCGCCAGAATGGGAAAAATGGGCACGCAAGGACGTGTATCGCATCGGGCCGGACATCGACTCTTCGGAAGAAGTGGAAGTGGCGATCCGCTTCCGCGAATTTGCCGGTACCTACATGGAACACTGCCACAACACCCAGCATGAAGACTCGTCGATGCTGCTGCGCTGGGACCTGGAGCACCCCGGCCAGTTCCAGGTGATGCCGACCCCGCTGCCGGGCTGGGATGGCGTGGAGTATGTGGCTTCGGTTGGCCTGCCGACCTTCCGCACCCAAGACCATGACGACGACACGGCCAACAAACCTCCGGTCGCAGCCAACGACAGCGCGGCTACCACGGCCGGCAAGCCGATCACCCTGAATGTGCTGGCCAACGACACCGACCCGGAAGGCAACCTGCCGCTGACTGTCGTCGGCCTCAGCCAGCCAGACTCTGGCCAGGGCAACACCAGCACCGATGGCACCAGGGTGACCTACACGCCGCCGGCCTCTGTCCCCACGCCGTTCACCGCCAGCTTCAACTACACGGCGCGTGACGCCAAGGGCGCCGAATCGGTAGCACCGGCCACGGTCAGCATCGCGGTAGGCTCGGCAGTGGTAAGCGACCAGATCCAGGTCACCAGTGCCACGGTACAGGTACTCAGCAGCAACCGTTTCACCTGGGAAATCACTGGCACTACCTCGGTGGCCTCGGGCAACAGCATCACCGTGACCGCGGCCACTACCGGCGGCCCGGTGAACCTGGGCATCGCCACAATGACCGCCACGGGCAGCGGTGCCAGCTGGCGGTTGGTGGCAACCACCTCGGGCTACGGCCCGGCCACGCCAGCGACGGTCACCGTGAAGTCGGCGCTGGGGCAGAGCGTGACCGCGCCAGTCAGATACAAGTGAGGTAAAGCGGGGGCCGCTGTGCGGCCCCCAACCCCGTTATCGACGAGGACTGCTTCATGTCCGGTTCATGGCGCTTCCTGCTGGTGCTCTCGCTGTTCGCCGCCAGCATCCCGTTCTGGCCGTTGCAACCGCAGCACCCCGTGGCCGAGGAAGCTGCAACCCCCTGGGGGGCCGATTACTTCCCCAACATCCCCCTGCTCACCCAGGACGGTGAAAAGGTGCATTTCTTCGACGACCTGATCAAGGACAAAGTGGTTGCCATCAACTTCATCTTCACCGGCTGTTCCGACTCCTGCCCGGTGGAAACCGCCCGCCTGCGCCAGGTGCAGAAAATCCTCGGTGACCGGGTCGGCAAGGATATCTTCCTCTATTCCATCAGCATCGACCCCTACAACGACACCCCCGCCACCCTCAAGCGCTACGCCGAAAAGTTCGGTATCGGCCCCGGCTGGACGCTGCTCACCGGCGAGCCGGCCGATATCGAACAATTGCGCCGCAGCCTGGGCCTGTACATCGATGGACTGGAAAACGGCCGCTCCAAGGACCACAACCTGAGCCTGATCATCGGCAACCAGGCCACCGGCCGCTGGATGAAAGCATCGCCCTTCGAAAACCCGTACATCCTCGCCGACCGCCTGGGCAACAGCCTGCACAACTGGAAACAGGCCAGCGCCATGGCCAATGACTACGCTCAGGCTCCCAAGGTGCGCACCCCCAGCAGTGGCGAGCAGCTGTTCCGTACCCGCTGCTCGTCCTGCCACACCCTGGGCAACGCCGAGCCAGGGCAAGCCGGCATCGGTCCCGACCTGCTGGGCGTGACCCGCCAGCGTGATGCCAACTGGCTGACCCGCTGGCTGAAGGAGCCCGACCAGATGCTGGCACAGAAAGACCCGCTGGCCATGCTGCTGTACGAACAGTACAACCGCGTGGCCATGCCCAACATGCGCCTGGGCGATACCGAAGTCAGCGCGCTGATGAACTACATGGAGGAAGAAACCGCACGCCTGCAGACACCCCTGGCAGATAAGGGAAATCCTTAAAGGCAATTAGCCATCAGTCATTAGGCTGTCATCTTACTGTCGTATTTTTCGACCCATCACCCAGGGTCGGGAACTATCAGCAGTGATTCGCCGTTCGCTTTCATCCGCCAGCCTTCTGCGGCTGCTGATTTTGATGCTCTGTGCAGCCACCCTAGCCTTTCTCTGGGGGCTGCACGTTTCGCAGAAGGCCGCCGCCCGCCAGGATGCGCTGTCGGCCAAGGCCGCCGAGCACCTGAACCTGGCCAGTATCGTCGGCGAAAGCCTGCGCCAGCTGGTAGATCGCGCCCAGGCCGTGGGCCGGGTTACCCAGGACGACATGAAGGTGCTGCGCAAGGGCAGTGTCAGCCTGGCGCGGATGCTTGCCGAAGACCCGGTATTCAAGCGCATGAGCCTGTACGACCGGCAAGGCCGGCTGTTGTCGGCCAGCCACGCCGACGAAGCGGCCGAACTGCCCGAAGACTGGTTGCGCCAGCTGCAGCGGCACGTTGCCCGCTACGGTTTCAAGCCGCTTCTACCCAGCGTGCAGGCGCCCGGCCAGCCAGCCACCCTGCCCAACTGGCGGCTACCCTTCCTGCTGCCGCTGACCAATCTGCCCGGTCGCGAAATCGACAATATCCTGGTGGTGCAGCTGGACATCGGCTACCTGGCGGTGCTGCTACAGCACATCGACCTGGGCAGCAGCGGGCTGGTGCGCCTGTTGCAGGATGACGGCCTGGAGCGGTTGCGCATCGATAGCAGCGGTGTGGTGGTGGCCGGTGACGCACTGCTGCCCAAGCTACCGGAAAGCGGCAGTGAAACAGGCATGCTGACCCAATACGCAGCCGGCGACCCGTACCAGAGCCTGTACCGGCGCCTGCCCGAGCGGGGTTTCAGCGTGGTGGTCAGCCAACGTCAGGACGAAATACTCGCGCCCTCCGCGCTGGCCTATTCCCGGCAGTTCTGGCTGAACCTGAGCATGACCCTGATGATCCTCGCCAGCCTGCTGTGGACCTTGCGCCTGTTGCACAAGCGCCAGGAGGCCTTCTGCGCGCTGGAACAGGCCCAGCAGGTCAACCAGCAGTTGATCGGCCGGCTTGAGGACGAACACCGGCGCAGCAGCCATGCCGCAGCCACCGACCATCTCAGCGGCCTGCACAACCGCCGCCAGTTCGTCGAGGTGGCCGGCCAGGCGCTGACCCGGCAGCGCGGCAAGCGCCGGCTGATGGCGATTTTGTTCATCGACATGGACCGCTTCAAGTCGATCAACGACTCGCTCGGGCACAAGATTGGCGACCTGCTGCTGCAGGCCGTGGCCGGGCGCATCCAGCGCCTGCTCGAGCCCGGCGACGAGGCTTCGCGCTTTGGTGGCGACGAGTTCGTGGTGCTGCTGGCCGGCGAGCGCAGCGAGGAACAGATCAATGCCTGGGTCCGCGTACTGGTGCAGAAGCTGTCGGCCACCTATGCGCTGGACGGCCAGGAGGTCAACACCAGCCCCAGCGTGGGCGTGAGTATCTGCCCACGCGATGGCCAGGACATCGACAGCCTGATCCGCAGTGCCGATGCCGCGATGTACTCGGCCAAGCAGGCCGGGCGCGCGCAGTACCGTTTCTTCGACCCGTCGCTGAACCGGGCCGACATCCACGCCTTCACCCTCGAGCAGGCCTTCGGCAGCGCCCTTGCCGAGCGCCAGTTCGTGCTGCATTACCAGCCACAGATCCGCCTCGACACCCAGCAGGTGCTGGGCTACGAAGCGCTGGTGCGCTGGGACCACCCCGAGTTCGGCCTGCTGTACCCGGACCGGTTCATTGACCTTGCCGAGCGCAGCGGCTTCATTGTCGAGCTGGGTTGGGAGGTGTTGCGCCTGGCTTGCGAGGCCTTGTCGGCTTGGGACGCCCAGGGCCGGGAGACACGGCTGGCGGTCAATGTATCCGCCCTGCAGCTGCGCCAGGCGGACTTCGCTGCACGGCTATTGAGCAAACTGCAGCTGTACGCCCTCGCCCCGCAGCGGCTGGAGCTGGAAATCACCGAAACCACCATTCTCGACGCCGAAGGCACGGCGGTGGCACACCTTCACACCCTGCGCGACGCCGGCCTGGGCATCAGCCTGGACGACTTCGGCCGCGGCTATGCCGGCTTCGCCCACCTGTACTCACTGCCGCTGAGCAAGCTGAAGATAGACCGCTCGCTGATTGCGCCGCTGTCCAACAGCCACGACGATAGCCCGATCGTGTCGTCCACCATCATCCTTGCCAAACGCCTGGGCCTGGAAGTAGTGGCCGAAGGCGTGGAAACCCGCGAACAAGTGGTGTGCCTGAAGCTTGCCGGCTGCGATATCGCCCAGGGCTACCACTTCAGCCGGCCGCTGTCGCCGGCGCAGCTGCGGGAGTACCCGCTGTTCAATGGTGTCGAGGACAAGGCCTGCGTGTAACGCGAGCTCTGGCCGGGAGCAGCGGATGAGTGATGCATCCTTGGCTCGCCAGATTGGGGCGGCTTCGCAGCCCATCGCGACACAAGGCCGCTCCCACAGGCTCAGCGCTGGACCTTCAGGCAGCGCAACCCTCTGGGAGCAACTGTCTTGCCCCATCAGGTTGCCTCATTGGCTGCTCCTACTGATCCTGTGCATGCCTGGAAGTCGGTGCTGATAATGTGGGAGCGGCCTTGTGTCGCGAAAGGGGCGCAAAGCGCCCCCGACAATCCCGCCAGCATCGCAGCCAGGACAGGCAATCCATTTCGGTTTATCGTGTGCCTATCACCCACCGACACCCGCACCATGACCGACATCGAGCGCTACCTCCGCGCCGCCACCCGCGACAACACCCGGCGCAGCTACCAGGCCGCCATCGAGCATTTTGAAACCCACTGGGGCGGCTTTCTCCCGGCCACGGCCGAGAGCATCGCCCGCTACCTGGCCGACCACGCCGACCAGCATGCCGTCAGCACGCTGCGCCAGCGCCTGGCGGCGCTCAGCCAATGGCACGTCGCCCAAGGTTTCCCCGACCCGACCAAGGCGCCGCTGGTGCGCCAGGTACTCCGCGGCATCCGCACCTTGCACCCGACACCACCCAGGCAAGCCGCGCCGTTGTTGCTGCAGCACCTGCAAAGCGCAGTGGAGTGTTTCGAAGAAGAAGCCCGCCAAGCCCGGGAACGCCATGACCTGGCCACCCTGCGCCGGGCGCGTCGCGACGCTGCACTGCTTTTGCTGGGTTTCTGGCGTGGTTTTCGTGGCGATGAACTGGCACGCCTGCGTGTGGAGCACATCCAGGCCGAGGCCGGTGTCGGCATCACCCTGTTCCTGCCGCGCAGCAAGGGCGACCGCGAAGCCCTGGGCGTACAACACCGCACCCCGGCGCTCAAGGCCTTGTGCCCGGTCACGGCCTACCTGCAATGGCTGGAGGTCGCCGGCATCGCCCATGGGCCGGTGTTCCGCAAGCTCGACCGCTGGGGCAACCTCGGCGACACCGCGCTCAACAGCAACAGCCTGGTCGGCCTTCTGCGGCGCATGCTGGAGCGCGCCGGGGTACCGGCGGCGCTGTACACCGGCCACTCGCTACGCCGTGGCTTCGCCACCTGGGCCACGGCCAACGGTTGGGAGCTGAAGGCGCTGATGAGCTATGTGGGCTGGAAAGACGCCAAGTCGGCATTACGCTACATCGACGCAGCGCAGCGCTTTGGCGAACTGGCCGTGCTACCGGCCAGCCAGGTGCAAAAGCTTATTCCTTGAAAGTGTGGCGGCGGATGCCGCCAATTGCCGGGCTGATGGCATACAGGTCGCCTGCATCAGGGTAATGGTGCAGGTCTTCGGCACTCATGCCGAAGCGCGCGGTGCTGATGAACAAGGTATTCATCCCCTCCCCGCCGAAGCAGCAACTGGTAGGGCACGGTACTGGCATCAGCACCTGGTCGGTCAGTTGGCCATGGCGGTCATAACGCAGCAGGCAACTGCCATGGTATTGGCACACCCACAGGCCGCCTTCGCGGTCCAGTGCAAGGCCGTCCGGCCGCCCCAGTTCGGCAGGGGTTTCGGCAAACAGTGTGACCGCGCCAAGCCGGCCTTCGGCCAGATACCTGGCGCGGTAGATCGAGCGCGCCGCCGAATCGACGAAGTACACCGTGTGGCCGTCCTGCGACCAGGCCAGACCGGTGGGCAATGCCATGTCGTCGTGGATCACCTGGTCAGTCAACTTCCCGTCAAAGCGGAACAGCGCCCCGGTGTTGCCGCTCAGGGCATCGTCCATCAGCCCGGTCACGAAGCGGCCCTGCGGGTCGCAGGCGCCGTCATTGAAACGGTAGGTCGACCGCGGGTGAACCGAAACCGAATGCCGGCGCACCCTGCGCAACGACACATCGAAGATGGCCACGCTGGCGTCTTCGGTGAAAATCAGGTTGCCCTGGTCGGTCAACGCTAGCGCGCCGATGCGTGCCGCGGATTCGTACAGGCACTCGGCTTGGCCATCGGGTATCAGACGGTTGATGCGCCCGCCAGAGATATCGACGAAGTACAACGCCCCGCTGCCTTCATCCCAGACCAGGCTTTCGCCCAGGTCGGCGCGGGTGCTGGCGACGTTGACTGGCACGTAGCTGCACGCCTTGAGGCGGTTGCGCAGCTCGTCCACCTCAGCCACCGTCATGGTACAGGCCAATCCCAGGCCCTGTGCGGCGTCGGTGAAGGCCGCGACGTTGTCGTGGAAAGGCTCTGTGACGGGCATTTGCTGATTACCTTCGATTTTCCTCTCTACGATAACAACAAAAAAATCAATGACCAAGCGCGGGCTGCGGCTGACTGCAGCGGTCGATCAGGTTCGCGTTGCGCAGCGCCACAGCCGCCCGATATCACAAGCTCGCGCCTGCAACAGCTCAGCGGCATTGGCGCATGCCTGCTCCAGGCTCATCGGCCCGCTGGCCAAGGCAAAGGCGGCATCGACACCATGGGCATACAGCTGCTGGTAGCCTTCACCCAAGGTCCCGGCCAGCACCACCACCGGTACCCCATGGCGCTTGGCAACCCGGGCCACGCCCATCGGCGTCTTGCCACGCAAGGTTTGGGCGTCGAAGCGCCCCTCGCCGGTCACCACCAAGGCTGCGCCCTGCACCAAGGTATCCAGGCCGGCCAGTTCGGCCACCACTTCCACCCCGGGGCGGAACTGCGCGCCCATGAATGCCCGGGCCGCGAACCCCATGCCGCCGGCAGCGCCGCAGCCAGGGTAGTCGCGCACATCCTCCCCCAGCAGCTGCGCACAATGGTCGGCAAAATGCCCCAGGGCCTGGTCCAGTGCCTGCACCTGCTGTGGGTTGGCGCCCTTCTGCGGGCCGAAGATAGCCGATGCGCCATTGGCACCACACAGTGGGTTGTCGACGTCCGCTGCGACTTCGAACTGCACCTCGGCCAGGCGCGGGTCGAGGTCGCTGGCATCGATGCGGGCCAGCTTGGCCAAGGCCAGTCCACCCTCCTCCAGTGCTTGCCCGTCGGCGTCCAGCAGGCGCAGGCCCAGCGCGCGCAACATGCCGCTGCCCGCGTCGTTGGTGGCACTGCCGCCGATGGCCAGCACTATCCGTTGCGCGCCTGCGGCCAGGGCGGCGGCAATCAGCTCGCCGGTGCCCCAGGTGCTGCTGCGGCAGGCATCGCGCTGGCCGGTCGGCACCAGCTGCAGGCCACTGGCCTGGGCCATTTCAATGATGGCCGTGCGGCTTTGCGGCAGCCAGCCCCAGCCCGCCTCCACGCTTTGCCCCAACGGCCCGCGTACGGTCTGACGACGCAGTTCGCCGTGGCTGGCGGCGAGAATCGCATCCATGGTGCCTTCGCCACCGTCGGCCATCGGGCACTCGACCAGCTCGGCCTCCGGCCAGGCCTCGCCCAGGCCCGCCGCGATGGCGCGTGCGACACCGGCAGCGTCGAGGCTGTCCTTGAACGAGTCGGGGGCAATGACGATCTTCATGGGCTTTCTCCTGTCCTGATGAGCGGCATGCTGACAGGTGACTGGCAAGGAGGCCTCGGTCAAATGCACAAAACGCTCGGCGGGTTGTTTGGGCAGATGCCTTCGTGGCTGCTCCTACAGGTCTCGGTCAGTCTGCTGGCAGCAGTTGCAACCCGAGGTACAGGCTGAGCATCCCTTCCATGCGCAGGGGGTCGACCTCACCCAGTTCGGCAATTCGCTCCAGGCGGTAGCGCAGGCTGTTGCGGTGGATGCCCAGGGCATCGGCACAGGCCTGGCTCTGGCCGTCATGGGCACACCAGGCGCGCAGGGTGGTGAGCAACTGCCCACTGCTGTCCTTGTTGCGAATACGCTGCAACGGCTCCAGCAACTCATCCAGCGCATCATCGTTGCGATGGCGCCACAGCAATGCCGGCAACCGGTAGCGCTGCAGGCTGAGCAGGCGCTCGTCCGGCAGTACCTCGCGTCCATAAGCCAACAGGTCGCGCACCCGGCGATAACCCCGGCGCAGTTGCTCCAGGCTTTGCGCGGCACAGCCCAGGGCCAGCCGCTCCACTTCCCAGCCATGGCGCAGCAGACGCTCCAGCAGGCGAGGTTCGTCCAGCGCCACGCCTGACGGGCGACACCACAACAACGACTGGCGCGCCGGGCTGACGCACCAACTGTCCGGGTAGCGGCTCATCAACCATGCCGCCAGGGTTTCGGCGGCCGACCCCGAGGCCAGTTCGAACAGGCACGGTACTCGCGGCAACTGGGGCTTCAGGCCCAGCTGTCGGGCCTCGTCGAGCAATCGCGGAGAATCGCCGCTGCCGCCCAGCAGCAAGGCCAGCAGATCGTCACAGCGCTGCCGTCGCCATTGCTGATCGGCCTGCAGATGGCGCTGGGCCAGCAGCATTTCGGCGGTCATGCGCACCAGTTCGCCATAGGTACGCACTTGCTGCGGGTCACCGGTCAGGCCTAGTACGCCCATCAATCGGCCATCGAGCATCAGCGGCAGGTTCACCCCGGGCTGCACACCCTTCAGGCATTTGGCCGCGTCGCTATCCAGCTCGACGATGCGGCCGTTGGCAAGCACCAGTTGCGCGCCTTCGTGGCGGGTGTTGATACGCTCCGGTTCGCCACTGCCGAGGATCAACCCCTGGCTGTCCATGACATTGACGTTGCATGGCAGAATGGCCATCGCGCGGTCAACGATATCCTGTGCCAGGTCATGGTCGAGTTCGAACATTGAACGGTCCTTTGGGTGTCAGGGTTTTGGGCTCGGGCACAGCAGCCCGGTGCAAGTGCTGTGCAAAAGCACAAAGACAGGCACGCCGCAGTCCCCGAGACTCGTCAGGGCGAGCGCCGGAACAGGCGACGCGGCGACAACCATAACAACAGAGAACCCGATCATGGCATACAGCCCCGCCCCTGACCAAGGCACGGACACCAACCGCAACGCGCTGTACCGGCGCATCACCCTGCGGCTGATTCCGTTCATTTTCATCTGCTACCTGTTCAACTACCTGGACCGCGTCAATGTCGGCTTTGCCAAGCTGCAGATGCTCGACGCCCTCAAGTTCAGCGAAACGGTGTACGGCCTTGGCGCCGGCATCTTCTTCATCGGCTATGTGCTCTGCGGCCTACCAAGCAACCTGGCGCTCAACCGCTTCGGCCCGCGACGCTGGATCGCGCTGATGATGATCGCCTGGGGCAGCCTCTCCACCTGCCTGCTGTTCGTCACCACGCCCACCGAATTCTACGCCCTGCGCCTGCTGACCGGCGCCGCCGAAGCCGGCTTCTTCCCGGGTGTGGTGCTGTACCTTTCGCGCTGGTTCCCGGCGGCCCGTCGCGGTCGCATCATGGCCCTGTTCATGTCGGCGATCCCGGTATCGGGCCTGCTCGGCGGGCCGTTCTCCGGCTGGATCCTGCAACACTTCGCCGCTGGCCAGCACGGCCTGGCCGGCTGGCAATGGATGTTCCTGATCCAGGGCCTGCCGACCGTCGCCCTGGGTGTACTGGCGGTGTTCCTGCTCAGTGACGGCTACCAGAAAGCCGCCTGGCTGAGCCCGGCCGAACGCCAGCTGATCGCTGCCGACCTCGAAGCCGATGCCGCAGGCAAGCCGAGCACCACCGGCGACAGCGTGCTCGCCGTGCTGACCAACCCGCTGATCTGGACCTTCGGCTTCGTCTATTTCTGCATCCAGAGCGGTGTGTACGCGATCAACTTCTGGCTGCCGTCGATCATCAAGAACATGGGCTTCGACAACCCGCTGCTGATCGGCTGGCTCAGCGCCATCCCGTACCTGCTGGCCGGTGTGTTCATGATCCTCTGCGGGCGTTCGGCCGACCTGCGCAACGAGCGCCGCTGGCACCTTGTAGTACCGATGCTGATGGGCGCCATCGGGCTCTTGATCGCGGTGAACTTCGCCGGCAACCCGGCCATTGCCATCCTCGGCCTGTCGATCGCCACCATGGGCGCGCTCACCGGCCTGCCGATGTTCTGGCCGATGCCCACCGCACTGCTCAGCGCTGGCGCGGCTGTCGCGGGCCTTGCGATCATCAACTCGGTGGGCCAGATGGCTGGCTTCCTCAGCCCGTACCTGGTCGGCTTCATCAAGGATCAGACCGGCTCGACCGATGCCGCACTGTATTCGCTGGCGGCGTTGATCGTGCTGGGTAGCCTGGTGGCCTTGCGGGTTACCCGGGCTGGTGCGCTGAGTACTGCAAGGGCCAGTTGAGGCATTCGCGGGTGAACCCGCTCCCAAAGGATCACCACCAACTTGAAGATTGTGGGATCCATGTGGGAGCGGGTTCACCCGCGAAGAGGCCCGCCCAGACCACACACAATCCACACCCTCCACCGATCGTCAGCTCAACGCATCCCCTCCCCGACCCAGGCGTCAAATGGTTCCAAAGCCCCCTTTGGAGAGCCTTCATGACCCAGCACGCCGTGGCCCGCCTGGCCCAACTTGACGAGCACCGCCCCTTGCGCGTGCAGGCCGGCAGCGAAGAAATCATCCTCATCCGCCAGGGCGACCAGGTGCACGCCTACCAGGGCAACTGCCCCCACGAAGGCGCACCACTCAATGAAGGCATGGTGTGTGGCGGCCTGCTGGTGTGCCCCTGGCACAAGGCCGCGTTCGCCGTGGACGAGGGCGCGGTCTGCGAGCCGCCGGCCCTGGCCGACCTGCGTCGCTATCGAACCTGGGTCAAGGGTGACGAGGTCTGGGTCGACGACCAACCCCTGCCCAGAACCGAGCCGCCCCGCCACAGTGATGCCCGTTGCTTCGTGGTGGTCGGCGCCGGTGCCGCAGGCAGTGCCGCAGTCGCCACCCTGTTGGCCCATGGCTTTGCCGGCCGCCTGGTCTGGGTCGATCAGGAGCGCCAGCCAGCCTACGATCGTACTTCCCTCAGCAAGTTCGTGATCGCCGGGCAGATGCCGCCCGATGAAGTGCCGGGCCTGCTCGAAGCCGACGCGCTGCGCAAAGGCCAGCTGGAACGCAAGCATGGCAAGGTGCGTACCCTGAACACCCAGAAACGCCAGCTCACACTGGCCGACGGCCAGCAGATCGACTATGACGCCTGCCTGCTGGCCACCGGCGGCAAGGCGCTGCGGCCCGATATCCCGGGTGTGGGGCTGCCCGGTGTATTTACCCTGCGTTCACGGGAGGATGCCGCGCTCCTGCTGGACGCTGCCGAGCCCGGCCAGCCGGCAGTGATCGTCGGCGACGGCTTCATCGGCCTGGAAGCCGCCTCGGCCTTGCGCAAGTACGGCGTGCAGGTGCACCTGATCACCCGCCACGAGGTCCCCCTGGCCCGCCAGCTGGGCGAGCGCATCGGCCGTAGCATCCGCGAGTTGCACGAACGCAAGGGGGTCATCTTCCACGGCCCCACCGAGGTCGAACGGATCGAAGGCCAAGGCAAGGTCGAGGCGGTGCTGCTGGCCAACGGTGAGCGGTTACAGACGCCATTGGTGCTGCTGGGCACCGGGGTAAGACCGGCGACCGCTTTTATCCAAGGCGTGCTGCTGAGCGAAGACAAATCGGTGCGAGTCGACGCTGAAATGCGCGCTGCAGATGGCCTGTGGGCCGCGGGGGATATCGCCACCTTCCCGCTCAGCGGGCGCCCGGTGCGTATCGAACACTGGCGCCTGGCCCAGCAACATGGGGTGATCGCCGCCGCCAACATGCTCGGCGAGCAGCGCCGCTACGCCGATGTACCGTTCTTCTGGACCTACCAGCACGGCCGCACCTACGAAGTACTGGGCCATGCGCGGGACTGGAACCGTATCGAGTTCGTCGGCGAGCCGGAAAAAGGCGACTTCATCGCCTTGCAATGCGTAGATGAGCGGGTCGAGGCGGTCATTGCCAAAGGCTATTCCGATGCCATGGCGACGCTGTCGCAGCGCCTGAAGCGTCCGCTGACCTTGCAGGAGGCCTTGGCGCTGATCGGTTGAGGTTGCCTTTCATTGCGCCCCGGTTGTGTGTAAAACGGGTAGCTCAGCCGACCGCACAAGGACCCAAGCGCATGATCTACCGCCCCCTCGGCCACAGTGGCCTGCAGGTTTCCGCACTAACTCTGGGCAGCATGATGTTCGGCGAGCAGACCAGCACCGAGGATGCCCTGCGCATCATCGACAAGGCCTGGGACCAGGGTATCAACTTCATCGACACCGCAGACGTGTACAACTCCGGACGCGCGGAGGAAATCGTCGGCGAAGCGGTGGCCCGCCATCGCCAGGACTGGATCGTGGCCAGCAAGGTCGGCTTTGGCCCGGCCGATGGCCTGCCCAACCGCAGCGGGCTGTCGCGCAAGCACATCTTCAATGCCCTCGATGCCACGCTGACGCGCATGGACATGGACTACCTGGATGTCTACTACCTACACCGCGAAGACCACAAGGTGCCGCTGGAAGAAACCGTGCAGGCCATCGGCGACCTGCTGCGCCAGGGCAAGATCCGCTACTGGGGCGTGTCCAATTTCCGTGGCTGGCGCATCGCCGAAGCCTGCCACATTGCCGAGCGCCTGGGCGTGCCCAGGCCGGTGGTGAGCCAGCCGCTGTACAACATCGTCAACCGCCAGGCCGAGCCGGAGCAGCTCACCGCTGCGGCCGCCCATGGCCTGGGCGTGGTGCCGTTCAGCCCGCTCGCGCGGGGCGTGCTCAGCGGCAAGTATGCGCCAGGCGCAGTGCCGGATGCCGGTAGCCGTGCCGGGCGCCAGGACAAACGCATCATGGAGGTGGAATGGCGCCAGGAGTCGCTGGCCATTGCCCGGCAGATCCAGGCCTATGTAGAGGCCAAGGGCGTGGGTATCGTCGAGTTCGCGATTGCCTGGGTGCTGAACAACCGATCGGTCAGTTCGGCCATCGTCGGGCCGCGGACGGAAGAGCAGTGGGATACCTATGGCGGCGCGCTGGCGGTGAAGATTACCGCGGAGGACGAAGCGTTCATTGATTCACTTGTCACGCCGGGGCATGCGTCGACGCCGGGGTTCAATGATGTGGCGCATTATGTGAGTGGGCGGTTGGCCCGCAGCTGATCGTTCTCCTGTTCGGGCCTCTTCGCGGGCACGCCCGCTCCCACAGGATCACCTATGCCTTCAGGGCCTGTGCAACTCCTGTGGGAGCGGGTTTACCCGCGAAGAGGCCGGAACAGGCGACATCCAAGCTGCTAGAACAAACCATTGGGGAGCCCAATGCCAGGCTTCCGGTCCCCCCTTTCCCCAATCACCTCGGTATCGTGCGCACCATTGGTTTCCCACCTCTGGAGCAGCAATGAAACTCTTGCAACCCCTGAAAGTCGGCCCGCTCACCCTGCCCAACCGCGTGTTCATGGCCCCCCTGACCCGCCTGCGCAGCCTGGAGCCAGGTGACGTGCCTACCCCACTGATGGCCGAGTATTACCGCCAGCGCGCCAGCGCCGGGCTGATCATCACCGAAGCCACGCAGATTTCCTTCCAGGCCAAAGGCTATTCCGGCTCGCCGGGCATCCACAGCGCCGAGCAGATCGCCGCCTGGAAGCATGTCAACGAGGGCATCCACGCCGATGGCGGCCACAGCGCCGTGCAGGTGTGGCACACCGGGCGGGTATCGCATACTTCCCTGCAACCCGGCGGCGAAGCCCCGGTAGCACCTTCGGCGCTGCCGGCAGCTGCCCGCACTACCCTGCGTGACGAGCACGGCAACCTGATGCGTGTGGAAACCTCTGCGCCGCGAGCGCTGAGCGAGGCGGAAATCGCCGGTATCGTCGCCGACTTTGGCCAGGCGGCCGCCAATGCCCGTGAAGCCGGGTTCGACTTCATCGAGCTGCACGCCGCCCACGGCTACCTGCTGCACCAGTTCCTCACCCCCAGCGCCAACCAACGCGAAGACCGCTACGGCGGCAGCGTCGAGAACCGTGCGCGTATCGTGCTTGAGGCAGTGGATGCGGCGATTGCCAGCTGGAGCGCCGAGCGCGTGGGTATCCGAGTTTTCCCGCTGGGTGGTTTCAATGGCGTGGACAATGGCGAGGACCAGGAAGCCGCAGGCCTGTACCTGATCCGCGAACTGGCCAAGCGCAACCTCGCCTACCTGCACCTGTCCGAACCGGACTGGGCCGGCGGCAAGCCGCTGCGTGACGAATTCCGCCAGGCGATTCGTGCGGCCTACCCGGGGGTGATCATTGCTGCCGGTGCCTACACCGCCGAGAAAGGTGAAGACCTGATCGGGCGTGGCTTGATCGATGCCGTAGCGTTCGGGCGCAGCTTCATTGCCAACCCGGACCTGGTAGAGCGGTTGCGGGTGCGGGCGCCGTTGAATGCGCACCGAGCGCAGTTCGATTATGCCAATGGGGCTGAGGGGTATACGGATTATCCGTTCCTGAAGCAGGCTTGATGCTGAAAAAGGGAGCTCATGGGCTCCCTTTTTGTTGCCTGTGCCGGCCTCTTCGCGGGTGAACCCGCTCCCACAGGGGATCCCACAAAGTTCAAGCCTGTGATTATCCTGTGGGAGCGGGTTCACCCGCGAAGAGGCCGGTAGCTTTAAACCAACTGCGCCAGGGCCTGCGCGGCATAGGCATGCGAACGCTGCCGCGCCAGCGGGTCGTAGATGCGGCAGTCGATCATCAGTTCATCCGCGCCGGTCTGCTCGATCAGCGTGCGCAACCCTTCCCTTACCCGCTCCGGCCCGCCGGCCACGGTGCAGGCCATCACCTGCTCAAGTACGGCGCGCTCATGGTCCGGCAGGCTCTGGACATAACCCTCCTGCGGCTTGGGCAGCAGGCCGAAGCGCCCGACATGCAAGTCCAGCATCCACTTGCGATGGGAGCTGGCCAGGTAATCCGCCTCGGCATCGCTGTCGGCGGCAAACAGGTTCATGCCCACCATCACGTACGGTTTGGCCAGTTGGGCCGAAGGTTGGAAGTTGGCCCGGTAGTGGGCAATGGCCTGCAGCAGGTAGCGCGGGGCAAAGTGCGAGGCGAAGGCATAGGGCAGCCCCAGTTTCGCTGCCAGGTCGGCGCCGAAAAGGCTGGAGCCGAGGATCCACACCGGGACGTCGTGCGAGCCCGGCACGCCGCGCACCCGCCGTTTGCCATTGTCAGCCAGGTAGTCGCGCAGTTCGGCGATGTCCTGGCTGAAGTCGCGCTCTGGCGCAGCACCACGCAAGGCGCGCACGGTCGGGCCGGAACTGCCCGGTGCACGGCCCAGGCCCAGGTCGATGCGGCCCGGGTGCAGGGTGTCGAGCGTACCGAACTGCTCGGCCACCACCAACGGCGCATGGTTAGGCAGCATGATGCCGCCAGCGCCAACGCGGATTTGCCGGGTGGCGTTGGCGATTTCGTTGATGACCAGTGACGTGGCGGCCGAGCCGATGCCCGGCATGTCGTGGTGTTCGGCGATCCAGTAGCGGCTGTATTGCTGTTGCTCGACATGGCGCGCCAGTTGGCGGGACTCTTCGATCGCGTCGGCGAAGGTCTTGCCTTCACCGATCATGACCAGGTCCAGTACGGACAGTGCAGTCATGGGGTCTCCACAGGGATTATCAGTGACTGCCAGTTTCCCTGCTGCGCAGCCAGCGATAAACCCGGCTTCTGGCCCGGCACAGGGGCCTGTCAGTCCCCAATCAGTATTCCCAGGGCACACCCGGTTCCCAGCTGGCTACCAGCAGGTCGATGAAACCGCGTACCCGTGGCGACAGGTGGCGCTTGCTTGGGTACACGATGCGAATCGGGTCCGCCGGCGGCCGATAGGCTTGCAGCACCTCCACCAAGGTGCCGGTGCGCAGGTCGTCGCCAGTGATGTAGGTGGGCAGGTGAATCAGCCCGAAACCCGCCCGCGCGCCATCGAGCATCGCCTCGGAGCTGTCGATGTTCAGCCGCCCGGGGTCTTCGCACAGATGCAGCCCCGCTTCGGTATGGAAGCGCCACGGCATGGCCTTCTCGCCGGCCAGGAAGGCGATCTTGTCGTGGCCGTAGAGGTCGCCGGGCACCTGCGGTGCGCCGCGTGTGTCCAGGTACGCGGGCGAGGCGCAGGTGACGAACTGCTGCCAGGCCACCGTGCGGGTCAACAGTTGCGAGTCTTCCTTCGGTGCACCGATACGTACCGCAACGTCAATACCTTCCTCGACCAGGTCGACGAAACGGTCGGTGAAGCGGATATCCGCGCGCAGCTCGGGCCACTGCTTCAGGTACTGGTCGAGAATCGGCAGTACATGGCGCTGGCCGAACGACAGAGGTGCTGTCAGGCGCAGAGTGCCGGTGGGCTTGCCACGGCGCTGGGCCATGGTGCTTTCCACTTCGTCCAGGTCATCCAGAATCTGCCGCCAGCGCTCGTAGGCGACCAGGCCCTCGTCTGTCAGGCTCAGCTTGCGCGTGGTGCGGTTGAGCAGGCGCACGGCCATGCGCGACTCCAGACGAGCGATGCTCTTGCCCACCGCCGAGCGCGTCAGGCCCAAGGTGGCGGCGGCAGCGGTAAAACTACCGGCCTTTGCGGCACTGACGAAGGCGGCGATGTCGCCGAAGCGGTTGGGTTCCATGGGTGGTTCCTGAATCTGATGCGGCCGGCTTAGATGGGGTGTGAGTCTGTGAAATGCAAGCAGGACTGTCGAGGCTGCCAGAGCGATCAAGCGAAGACCTTGATCACCAATAAATGTACCGGATAGAACAGATAACCCCAACGTCCGACTGCTGGCACCCGCCAATCATCATGACGCAGCAACAGCAATCCGACCGGAATGGCCAAGGCTGCAGCAATAAGCGTCAGCACGGTAATTGGCGCCAGCAGATGCTCCTTCAACCAGCTGTTGGTCAGGTTCCCGCCCATGGCCAACAGGCAAGGCAACAACCAGGCCGCCCCTCCTGTTCGGCGGGCCATCAACCATGCGCCCGGCAGCATCACCCCCGGCAGTCCGTACATCAGCTGTTCACTTAGCAGCCACCCTGCAAGCAGACCGGCAACGCCAAGCACTCGCGCCGATCTCGACGGATGATGTATACCCCAGGCAACCAGCAAACCCAACACCAGGGTCGGCATCACGCTGAATGTTGGCGAACCACTGTCCAGCCAACGGTACGCAGGTTCCGACAGCACCGTGAACACCAGCATCAACCCCAGATAACGCAGGTTGCCGCGGGTATGGAGCGCTCCTCCTCTGGAGCGCCCCACATTCACCGCAATCGCCAGGCAAAACAGCGGAAACGCCAACCGGCCCAGTACGAACAGGCCATCGGCAGCAGGCCACAGGAAACGCAGGTGGTCGGCGACCATGGTCAGCATCGCCGTCCACTTGACCAGGTCCAGCCCGGCTGAACGCATGCCTCAGCGCCCGGGCTCGACTGTGGCGGGCCCCAGGTAACGATCGGTCCAGGCAGCCAGCGGCAAAGGTGGTTGCTGTTCGACGATCCGTCGCCAGATCAGCACCAGGTCGCCGCCATTGAACGCCGCCCCTGGCCCCGCGCCCTCCCACATGGACGGCACATCGGCAATCCAGTGCCCCTGGCTGTCAAGGTGGGCCATGTTGAAGCGGAACGTATAGTTCCCCGGGATGCCCATGCGCAGGTCGCTCACCACCAGCGCATCGCCGACCTGGTCGTAGCGCAGCCAGTCATCGGTGAACCAGCGCAAGCGCTGGTGCAATGGGTGCCCGGCCAGCGCTTGCGCCAGTTGCAGGTTACGCGGCAAACGCTGCATTTCGGGCGGTTGCTGGTCGAACCCGCTGCTGATGCCTTCGTAGTAATCGCCATCCGAGGTCTTGGCCAGCACCCGCCAGACCAGGCTGTTGAACGCTAACGGCACGGCACGTACCTCGCTGACGGCGATACCCTGGCGATCGAGTGCAGCCTGGAACCGCTGCTCGGCCGCCATGCGTCCGGCCAGACCGAAACCCAGGTAGGCTGCGCTGAATACCAAGGCCAGGGTCAGTAACCGCGTAGCCCTGCTCGTCAGCCCTCTGATGATTGCGTAAATCACCGTCGCCAGCAGCGGCATGGTGTAGACCGGGTCGATGATGAACACCGCCGCCCAGCTTTCCGGGGTGCCCTGCAAAGGCCAGAACAACTGCGTGCCGTAGACCGTGAAGGCGTCGAGCAACGGGTGGGTGACCAGCACCAGCCAGAACGCCAGGAACAGCCTGGGCAAGGTATAGCCTTTGCCTGGCCAGCACTTGTTGACCAGCCAGGCCAGCAGCAAGGCCAGCCCGGTGAGCACGAACAAGGAATGAGAGAAGCCGCGGTGGTAGGTCATCTGCGACACCGGGTCGGCGTAGCGGATGATCACGTCCAGGTCGGGCAGCGTGCCCAGCGCCGCGCCATACAGCAGCGAGCGGCGGCCCTGGATACGGCCGAGTACGGTACCTTGCAGGGCCGCGCCGAGTACAGCCTGGGTGATGGAGTCCAAGGGTGGCATTCCTGAAAAGGTGGTTTCCAGAAGCTACCTTCATCCAGCCCTGATGCGCAATTCCCTTGGTTATGGCCGCTCCCAAAGAGGTCCCGCAGGCATCCTGTGGATGCGTCAGAACAACTGCCAGGTATACACCAGCGTCAGACGGTTCTCGTCGATGTCGCTGCGGTAGTTGGACCGGGCCATGGCATTGCGCATCCGTATCCCCAACCCCTTCAGCATCCCGCCCTGCACCGCATAACCGATGTCCAGGTCGCGCTCGCGGTCGCGCCCTTCATAACCCAGCCCAGTGTCGACATTGTTACCGGTGATGTAGCGCACGGTCGCCGTCAGCCCCGGCACGCCCATGGCCGCGAAGTTGTAGTCGTAGCGCACCTGGTACGAGCGTTCGTCGGTATAGGCGAACTCATAGGTCGGCACTTCGTTACCCAGCGGCGAGATGTTGGCGAATACCCGTGGGAACGGGCTGTCGCCATAGATGCCCTGGTAGCCAGCATGGAAGCTGTGCCCGCCATGCCGGGCAGTGAACATAGAGAAGAACGCCTGGTTGTCGATGTTGCCGAGCAACGCATCGCCATCCTCCCGTGCGGTGAAATACCCCAGGTTGGCGCTGAGCACCCAGGTGCCTACAGGCTTGCTGTGCTTGAGGCCGACAAAGCCCTGTTCGTAGATGTCCTCCAGCTGCCCGTACCACAGGCTGACGCTGCTCTGGTTGGCATTGAACGCATAGTCCCCGCCCAGGTAGTTGAAGGCATCGCTTTCTGCCTGGCGCATCGGCACATGGCCGAGCATGGCGTTCATCTTGCCGTCTCCGCCTTCGTTGCGCAGGTGGGTGCTCTTCAAGTGCCCAGCCTGCACGGTCAGGCCGTCGATTTCTGCCGAGCTCAGGCTTGCACCCTGGTAGGTCGGTGGCAACAGGCGGATGTCGCTGAAGGTCAGCACCGGCAGGTTGGGTTGCAGTTCGCCGACGCGCAATTCGGTTTTGGACAGCCGGGCCTTGAAAGTGGGCGCCAGGCGGCTGTATTCATCGGCGGCCCGGCCATCACTGTGCACCGGCAGCAACCCGGTATTGGTGCGGTCGGGGCTGCTGTCGAGCTTGATGCCCAGCAGGCCCAGGGCGTCAACGCCAAAGCCGACCGTGCCTGGGGTGTAGCCCGACTTGAAGTCGAGGATGAAGCCCTGGGCCCACTCCTCGGCCTTGGATTGCCGGTTGGCCCCGACGATGTCAGAGAAGTCGCGGCTGAAGTAGTAGTTACGGGCACTCAGTGTGGCCTTCGAATCTTCGAAGAAGCCACCTTCGGCGGCCTGCAACGGTTGGCTGAGCAAAGTCAGGCCCAGGGCGACGCAAGGGGTGTGGTTCATTCCGAAGCTCTCTTGATTTTGTTTTTATGGTTAAAGCGCTGGAAACACGGCGGTTCATGGGGTACGGCTCAGCACCTCCCCGGCACGTGGCTGGCGCAGCCTGAGCAACGCATGGGCCAGCAGGCCGAACAGCAAGCCCCAGAACGCTGCCGAAAGACCCAGGAAGGCCACCCCCGAAGCGGTGACCAGGAAGGTGAACAATCCGGCATCGCGTTCGGCCGGTTCTGCCAGGCTGCGGGCCAAGGCCTCGCTGATTGCGCCGTACAGCGCCAGCCCGGCCAGGGCGGCAATCAGGGCGGCGGGGAATGCTGCGAACAGCGACATCAACGTGGCCCCGGCGATCCCCAACAGCAGGTACAGCGCACTGCCAGCCACCGCCGCGACATAGCGCCGCCGTGGGTCTTCATGGGCCTCATGACCGGTGCACAGGCTGGCGGTGACCGCCGCCAGGTTCAGCCCGTGGCAACCGAACGGTGCCAGCGCGGCGCCGGCCAGGGCGCTGGCACTGATGATCGGGCTGGCCGGCGTGGGGTAGCCGGCGTTGCGCAGCACCGCCATGCCCGGCATGAACTGCCCAGTCAGGGCTACCAGCACCAGGGGCAGTGCCAGGCTGAATACCGCTGCCATGCTGAACTGCGGGGTGACCCACTGCGGCGACGCCAGCTCCAGCACCAACGCCTCGCTGCGAAACGCCCCGCTGGCCATGGTCACTACCGTGCCCACGCACAGCACCGCCGCCACGGCGTAGCGCGGCTGCACCCGGCGCATCACCACGTAGGTGACGAACATTGCCAGTACCAGCAGCGGTTGCACCGGCAAGGCGCGGAACACCTCGATGCCGAAGCTGAACAGGATGCCAGCCTGCATGCCGGCGGCGATGGAACCTGGCAGGCGCGTGATGATGCGGTCGAAGGCCCCGCTGATGCCGATCAACAGCAAAACCAGGTTGGCCACCAGGTAGGCGCCTACGGCCTGTTCCAGGCCCAGTTGCGGCAAGGCGGTGACCAGCAACGCCGAACCGGGGATCGACCACGCGATCACCACCGGCACCCGGTAGCGCAGGCTGAGCAGCGCGCCGAGCACGGCACTGCCCATGGACACTGCCCAGACCCAGGAGGACAGTTGCCGATGGGACAGGCCGGCGGCTTCTGCGGCGTGGAAGATGATCACCAAAGGGCCTGCGTAGGAGATCATCGTGGCAATGCAGCCGGCGACCAGGGCCGACAGGGAGCAGTCCTTGATCAGGGTTTTCATGAATATCTCGCAAGGCGGCGGCCGGCCTTTGTGGCTGGCTCTTGTTTTGTGCTGGCTTCTTCGCGGGTGAACCCACTCCCACAGGGGCTGCACAGGTTTCAGCATTTTCGCCGTACCTGTGGGAGCGGGTTTACCCGCGAAGCGGCAAACCCGCTGGATCAGGCCTCTTGCAAAGCCCGCGGCCGCCCACTGCGCTGCTCATCCGCACCGCCCTGGGCCCGCTGCAACTGGAAGTCGAACTTCAGCTCGGCATACCGCCCCGCCTCGCCCTCGACAAACACCACCTCGCCCACCAGCCCATCGCGCGTGGCATAGGCAAAGTCATCCCACAGGTACTTGTCCCCGGCCAGGTTGATCTGGGTGGTCAGGTGTCGGTGCCCCGGCGCCGAGATGAAGAAGTGCACATGCGCCGGGCGCTGGCCATGGCGCCCCAGCAGGTCCAGGCACTCCTGGGTCGGCCCCTGCGGATCGCAGCCATAGCCTGACGGCACGATGGAGCGCGCGCGGTAGCGCCCCTGGGCGTCGGTAACGATGCGCCGACGCAGGTTGTACTCGGACTGGCTCTGGTCGAAGAACGAGTAAGTGCCCCGGGTATTGGCATGCCACAGGTCAACCGTGGCTCCCGGCAACGGCCGGCCCTGCGGGTCGAGCACCTGGCCCTCCAGGTACATCAGCGTGGCCAGGCCCTCCTCGCTGCCGTCGTCCATGCGTACTTCACCTACGGCGATGGGCGCACCGGCCACGTACAGCGGGCCTTCGATGGTGCGTGGGGTGCCGCCGACCAGGCCTGCCTGCTGGTCCTTGGCATCCTGCAGCAGGTCGAGGAAGTGTTCGATGCCCAGCCCCGCCACCAGCAGCCCGGCCTCGCCATGACCGCCCAGGCGGTTGAGATAGTCGACGGCATGCCAGAACTCGTCCTCGCTGATTTCCAGGTCTTCGATCAGCCGCGCGGTGTCTTGCAGCAGGCGCTGCACAATGCGTTTCAGGCGCGGGCTGCCGGCGTCGTTACCAAAGCCTGCGGCCTCTTCGAAGAACTGCTGCACCTCGGCAGTGTGGGAAATTTTCACGGTCATGGTGGATTACCTCATGTTGTTTTCTGGAGTTACGCTTGCGCCGCAATGGCCTGGGCATGCTGGCGGCCGCTGGCCAGGTGCACGGCCATGGCCAGCGCGGCAATTGCGCCGGGCATGGCGAAGGCGATGAAATTGAGTTGCAGGGGCAGGTTGATGCCCATCAGCGCACCACCCAGCAGCGGGCCGACAATGGCGCCGTTACGGCCGATGCCCGAGGCCCAGCCCAGCCCGGTGGAGCGCACCGATAGCCCGTACAACTGGGCGGCGCCGGCATACAGCAGGATCTGCGTGCCGATGGTGGTAGCGCCGGCAATGAAGATCAGCAGGTACAACACCGGCATCGGGCTGTTGACGCCCAGCAGGCTGATCGACAGCGCGGCGGCAATGAAGAACGCCACCTTGACCTTGACCAGGTTGTAGCGGTCGCCGAGCCAGCCGCCGAGGATCGCCCCGGCCATGCCGCCGAAGTTCAGCGCCAGCAGGAACGACAGGCTCGAGCCCAGGCTGTAGCCGGCGTTGGCCATCAGCTTCGGCAGCCAGGAGCTGAGCGCGTAGACCATCAGCAGGCAGCAGAAGAACGCCAGCCACAGCGCCAGGGTGCGAATGGCCAGGCCGTTGCGGAACAGTTCGACTACACCGGTGAACTTGCCGGCCCTTTCGCGGGACAAGCCCGCTCCCACGGGGGCGACCAGTACATCGTCAGGTTGCACGTCGCAGTCCGGGTCCAGTTGCTTGAGCAGCTTGCGGGCCTCGTCGGTACGGCCCTGGCGCACCAGGAAACCGATCGACTCCGGAAGGTGGTAGAGAATCACCGGCAACAGCAGCAGTGGCACCGCTGCGGCGAAGAACATCGATTCCCAGCCGAAACGCGGCAGCATGAAGATGCCGACACCCGCCGAGAGCATGCCGCCGAGCGAGTAGCCACTGAACATGATCGCTACCAGCGTGCTGCGCAGCCGCTTGGGCGCGTACTCGTTCATCAATGCCACGGCGTTGGGCATGAGGCCGCCACAGCCCAGGCCGGCAATGAAACGGTAGATGCCGAACTCGCTCGGGCTGCTGGCAAACCCGTTGAGGATGGTCGCCCCGGAGAACAAGGCGAAACAGATGGCGATGCCCTTCTTGCGCCCGATACGATCAGCCAGGCTGCCGAACGCCAGGGCGCCGAACATCATGCCGAACAGCGCATAGCTGCCCAGCGCACCGGCCTGCAACGGGGTCAGGCCCCATTCTTTCATGATGACCGGCAGTACCACGCCGTAGATGAACAGGTCATAGCCGTCGAAGATCAGCAGCAGGCCGCACCAGGCCATGACCATCCAGTGGAACGGGGTAAAGCGCGCATTATCGATGATCGGGTGTACGTCAAGGGTTCGCATGGCATCTGTCGCTCTTGTTTTTGTTGTGAAAGAAAGCTCTTTGCCTTGAGGGTCGCTCAGCCGAGGTCGCCGCCCCCTACCGGCAAGGTCACGCCGGTGATGTACGAAGCTTCGTCGGAAGCGAGGAACAGGATCGCGCCCACCTGCTCGTCGATGCTGCCGTAGCGGTGCATCAGGCTGCTGTCGAGGGTCTGGTCGACGATCTGCTGGTACCAGTGCTTTTCCTGTTCGGTCTGCTCGGCACTGTTGCGCGGCACGCGCCGGGGTGGCGCTTCGGTGCCGCCAGGCGCGGTGGCGTTGACACGAATGCCCCGGCCGGCGGTTTCGAAGGCCAGGCACGCGGTCAGCGCGTTGACGCCGCCCTTGGCCGCGCCGTAGGGCACGCGGTTGACGCCACGGGTGGCGATGGACGAGACGTTGACGATGGCGCCGCTGCCGCGTTCGAGCATGTACGGCAGTGCGGCATGGCAGCACCACAGGGTGGGGAACAACGAACGGCGTACTTCGGCTTCGATCTGCTCCACTTCGTAGTGTTCGAAGGGCTTGGCCCAGATAGTGCCACCGACGTTGTTGACCAGGATGTCGAGGCGGCCGAACGCTTCAACGGCGCTGGCCATGACTCGGGCGCAGTCGCCATGTTGTTCCAGGTCGGCAGTGAGGGTGAGCATGCCCTCGCCGGCCAGTTCGTGAACCAGTTCGGAACGGTCTACCGCGACCACTTGCGCGCCTTCGGCCTTGAGCCGCCAGCACACGCCACGGCCGATGCCCTGGGCGGCACCGGTGACCAGGGCGACCTTGCCTTGGAATCGGTTGTTCATATGCAAATTTCCGCCTTCTCGCTGCCCCTGTGGGAGCGGGTTTACCCGCGAATACGTCCGACAAGACAAAGCCGCTGTATCTGCTGGCCTCTTCGCGGGTGAACCCGCTCCCACAGGGGGCGGTGTAATGTTCGAGATAAAAGGAATCAGGCCGCCGCCGCGAACTTCTCGTAGTAGAAGTTCGCCGGGGTGATGCCCTGTTCGCGCACGTACTGGCTGACCGCCTCGACCATCGGTGGCGGGCCGCACAGGTACACATCCACATCGCCGTCGTTGAGGTGGCGCGGCTCGATGTGCTGGGTCACGTAGCCCTTTTGCGGGTACTGGCTGTCCGGGTTGGCCACGCAGGCGCTGAAGGTGAAGTTGGGAATGCGCGCCGCCAGCGCCTGCAGGCGGTCGAGTTCGACCAGGTCGAAGTCGTTGGTCACGCCGTAGATCAGGTGCAGCGGGTGCTCGCTGCCCTGCTCGGCGATCTTCTCCAGCATCGCCGTGAACGGCGCCAGGCCGGTGCCACCGGCCAGCAGCAACAGCGGGCGCTGGATCGGCCGCAGGTAAAAGCTGCCCAGCGGCCCGGCCAGGGTCATGCTGTCGCCGGCCTTGGCCAGGTTGGTCAGGAAGCTGCTCATCAGCCCACCCGGCACGTTGCGGATCAGGAAGCTGACCTCGCCGTTCTTCTGCAGCGAGCTGAACGAATAGGCGCGGCTCTGCTCGCTGCCCGGCACCTTGAGGTTGACATACTGCCCCGGCAGGAACGCCAGGCGGCCAAGGGCTTCACCCTTGATCGACAGGGCAATGGTGCTGGCCGACAGCTGGCGGACATCGCTGATGGCAGCCTCGAAACTGGCCTGTTCGGTCTTGCACAACTGCGACGAGGCCGGAATGCGGATGACGCAGTCGCTTTCGGCGCGCATCTGGCAGGTCAGTACGTAGCCTTCGGCGACTTCATCTTCGCTCAGGGCGTCTTCGATGAAGTTGTCGCCCAGGTCGTAGCGCCCGGACTCGGCCTTGCACTTGCAGGTACCGCAGGCGCCGTCGCGGCAGTCCAGCGGGATGTTGATGCCCTGGCGGTAGGCGGCGTCGGCCACGGTTTCATGGCCGCTGGCCTCGATGAAACGGGTGACCCCGTCTTCGAAATTGAGTGCGATCTGGTAGCTCATGTTGCACCTCGCGGGCGAGCCTGGCCACGGCACGTCGCGGGACGCACCGGGCAGCGCTCGCAAAACCCTGGATCAGATGTGGTAGATGTCGATGACCTGGCGCACGTAGTCGTTCTTCAGCACCACCTTCTTGGCCTTGATCAGCGGCTGTTCGCCGCGCAGGTCGAGGGTGTAGAAGCTGGTGCCGAAGTAACTGTCGGTGGTCTTGTAGCGGAAGCTCAGGGTGTGCCAGTTGAAGCGCACCTGGCAGCTGCCCTCGCCCTGCTCGACGATCTCGATGTTGCTGATGTTGTGCGAGGTGCGGGTGTCGGGCACGGTCGCACTGGAGCGCTCGGTCTTGATGCGAAACACGCGGTCTTCCAGGCCGCCACGGTTGCCGTACCAGATCAGCGAGATTTCGCTTTGTGGGTCTTCGGTAAGGGTGTCGTCATCGTCCCAGCTCGGCATCCAGAAGCTGGCATCGCTGGCGTACAGTTCCAGCCACTGGTCCCACTGGGCATCGTCCAGGTAGCGCGCTTCGCGGTAGAGGAAGTCGCGCACGGTTTCATACAGGCTCATTGCACGGCCTCCACGGGGATCAGTTGCTGTTCGTCCTTCAGGGCCTGGATCATGGTTTCCTGCCAATACTTGTGCTGCAGTACGAACAGGCCTTCGTCCTCGGTGCGTACGCCGGACAGCAGCGGTTTCAACTCGATTTCCTTGGCCGCCTCGTCGGCGCCTTCCACCCAGTGCGCAGCGCCGCGGGACATGTCGTTCCAGCCGGTGCCGCCGCCGTAGCCGGTCTGGCACGAGCGGAACTCTTCCAGGTCATCCGGGGTGGCCATGCCGCTGACATTGAAGAAGTCTTCGTACTGGCGAATGCGCTTGGCGCGGGCATCGGCGCTCTCGCCTTTCGGCGCGATGCAGTAGATGGTGATTTCGGTCTTGTTGACCGAAATCGGCCGGGCGATGCGGATCTGCGAACTGAACTGGTCCATCAGGTACACGTTCGGGTACAGGCACAGGTTGCGCGAGTTCTCGATCATCCAGTCGGCACGAGCCTGGCCGAAGTCGGCGGCCAGCTGGTCGCGGCGCTCGTAGGCCGGGCGGTCCTCGGGGTTGGCCCAGCGGGTCCACAGCAGCAAGTGACCGTGGTCGAAGGAGTAGAAGCCACCGCCCTGCTTGGCCCAGGCGCCGGCACTCATGGTCTTGATCTCTTCACCCGCCTCGCGCTGCTTGCGCTGGTTCTGGGTGGCGGCGTAGTTCCAGTGCACGGAACTGACGTGGTAGCCGTCGGCACCGTTCTCGGCGGTAAGCTTCCAGTTGCCTTCGTAGATGTACGAGCTGGCGCCGCGCAGCACTTCCAGGCCTTCCGGCGACTGGTCGACGATCATGTCGATGATCTTGGCCGACTCGCCCAGATGCTCGACCAGCGGCTTGACATCGGCATTCAGGCTGCCGAACAGGAAGCCCCGGTACGACTCGAAGCGCGCCACCTTGGTCAGGTCGTGGGAGCCGTCGCAGTTGAAGCTGTCGGGGTAGCCGGCGTTGCTCGGGTCTTTGACCTTGAGCAGCTTGCCGCTGTTGTTGAAGGTCCAGCCGTGGAACGGGCAGGTGTAGCTGGAACGGTTGCCGCGCTTGTGTCGGCACAGCATGGCGCCGCGGTGGCTGCAGGCGTTGAGGAAGGCATTGAGCTCACCGTCCTTGTTGCGCGCGATGAAGATCGGCTGGCGCCCCATGGTCAGGGTGAGGAAGTCGTTTTTCTCGGGGATCTGGCTTTCATGGGCCAGGTAGATCCAGTTGCCCTCGAAGATGTGTTTCATCTCCAGGTCGAACAGGCGTGGGTCGGTGAACATCTCGCGCTTGCAGCGGTAGATGCCCTTTTCACGGTCGTCCTCGAGCAAGGCATTGAGGTAGTCGAATCCCAGGGACATGGCCAGGGTCTCCCTTGTTATTGTTTAGACCTGGTCAGGTTAGGGAGACGGGTGGTGGGAGACTATCCGGATTGTGCAGAGTGCTATCCAGCTTTGCCGGGATCTCGCACGTTCGGAATTTGCCGTTTGGGGTCATGTAGCCAGCTGATTGCACTAGGAGTATTTTTGGCGAGCTTCATCTTTTCGTAGAGCGGAACGAGCACGCCGATCGCCTCGCTTAGTCGACTCTGCGAACTGATAGGTGCTGCAGCTTGGCTGACTGCCCAACCCGCTTCCCGTTTCAAGTTTTCTCCATAATTGCTGATCAGTTTCAGCGTGGTGCCTTCCACCAGTAGAATTTGAGGATCAGACCATTCCGCCGATGTCATTATGTGGCTCAACTGATTCCCATAACCACGGCCCAGCTCATTGACCGTTCCCACGATACGTTCGCTTACTACCGGAGAAGTCGTTGTTTTCCCTTTGAATTCTGTATTTCGCATGTGAAACCCTGCCTTAGGGCGAACGCTCGGCAACCGCACTCGGGGAAGCTTGAAGTGACCGCTCGGGTCAGTATTATTAACGGGATCCCCAGCACAGTAGACGTAACAATTCAACCCTCCAGCGCCCATCGGGCTCCAGCTGTCAGGGCTGAGGAACCTCATCAAAACCGGATTGAACGCACGGTATCCATTCCCCAGCAAATAATGCCCTGCAACCGGCGCTTTTCTCTGCCCGCTGAAGCGCAGCACTGGTGCGTATTGACTGCATCCATCATGCCCATAAACGGTGTACTGCAATGAAGTCGACATGATTGCTACCTTTTACCCGCGATAAGGCAAATGGTGTGTTGTGCATGAAATGCAAACAACTGGCAGAAATGTCAGGTGGCCAAGCGGGCGGATGTCATCCCCGCCGCTTGAACGTCTGCGACGGCAACTCACCAAACTGCTGCCGATAGACCTCGGAAAAACGCCCCAGATGAAGGAAGCCGTAGTCCAGGGCCAGTTCCGTCACACTGCGCACGCCACAAGTCGGGTCGCTCAGGCACGCATGCACCCGCTCCAGCTTGCGCTGACGCACGTAATGCTTGGGTGTGGTGCCCAAATGCTGGTCAAACAGCGCATACAACGAACGCAAACTCATACAGGCCTGCTCCGCCAACACCTCAGCCGACAACTCCAGCTTTAGATTGTGCTCGATGTAATCGAGAATTCGCTCAAGGCCTGCTTGAGGGGCGCTCAGGCTTTGGCGACGGACATTGGTACTCATCAGGGTCAGCAATTTGCTGGCTACGATCTGGCTGTAATGGCTCTGTACCCTTGGCAACGAGTCGATTACCTCCGCCTCGTGGCAGACCATGGCCAGCAGGTTGACGAACCCGTCCAGCTCGTCCAGCCGGTAATGGTTGCGCAAGAACCGCACCCCGCCATCGGGTCGGTGCCAGCGCTGTTCATCGCAGATCGAGTCCAGCAACCGGGTCGGCACCTTGAGGATGAATTTCTCGCAGTCTTCCGAGTAGGTCAGGTCAACCGGGTCGTCGGGGTTGATCAGCAACAGCTCGCCTGGCACCAGATGATGCTCGCGCTTGTGCCCGCGCCATAGGCAGTTGCCGTTGAGCAGCACCTGCAGGTGGTAGATGGTTTCCAGTGCCGGCGAGGTAACGCGCACGCTGCCGCCGTAGCTGATGCGGCACAGGTCGAGTTCAGCGAACTTGCGGTGGCTGAGGCTGGCTTGCGGATGAGTGGTGCGGGACAAGCCGATGCAATGCTGGCCTACGTGCTGGTTGACATAATCGGACACAGCATAAGGGTCGGCGTGATGAAACACGCTACTGCGCTCGCTCAGCAGGCGGCTTTCCATAGGCAAGGCACTCGGTATCGTTATTGTTCTGGTTGCCGCTCCCTACGGCCCGGTGGGCTGTGGTTGCGGTCGTCACAGTCATTCTATCGAGCCGGCTGCGGGTCGCGGGGGCAGGCGACAGCCGGTGGATGGGCACACTTAAGCAAAAAGGCGGGGGTTGGGCAATGCGACCTTGGGAATGGATGGGCGGATAGCGGACAGGCAGGACAGGGTCAGTGTTCGTTTATCGAACGGTTGTGCTGGCCTCTTCGCGGGTGAACCCGCTCCCACAGAGATACCACCAGCCTGAAGGGGTAAGGTACCTGTGTGAGCGGGTTTACCCGCGAAGAGGCCAGCCCAATTCACTGCACCGGCAAGAAATTCATCAACAGCAGGCTTTGTGCGTAATTCAAACCAATGCGCCGATAACGCTCATCCAGCAACTCCGCCAGCAAGTCCAGCCGCGCCACGATCTTGCCGAACTCCACGGCAAAACTCAGGTTGCTGCCCTCTTCCGAGATCTCGTTGGAGAACAACAGCAGCACACCATTGGCATCCTGTCGCTGGCTCAACATCCAGGTGGCCTTCTCGATATTGCGCGCCGCGTTGTTGACGAACAGCGGGTCGATGGTATCGGTCATGTAGAACTCGGTACGGCCGCCGTGCGCGGTGATCAGCATGCTGCCGATGGCGTAGATGAAGGCACCGACCCGGTCACCGCGAAACTCGGGGCTCAGGGCGTAGCTCAAGGCTGCAAGATCACGACGGTTGCCCAATTGCGGCAAGGGCTGGCGTTGCTCGATGGCGATACGGATCTGCCGCTCGGCAGTGGCAGCATCCACGTAGCCAGACATCTTCCACTGGTTGGGGTTGCGCAGGTACAGCTTGTTCATCAGCAGGTACAAGCTCTGCAGGTTGTCGCGCATCGACAGCGTGGCCAGGCGGTCGACGCTGGTCTGGAACAGTTCGCTGGGCTTGCCGTTGCCGAACTGGTCGAGCATGTCGCGCCCCTGCTGCTGGGTGCAGGCACACAGGCATGTGAGGGTGCCTGCCAGCAGCAGACGGGAGAGGACATTGGGATTGCTTGCAACCATCGGCACCGGGTCGATATTCGGCGGCCGCACCGAGGATCAGTGTGGCCTGGCCAAGCATAGAGCCCGGAAATCGGAAAAAGTGCGGTGATCGGGGGTTTTGGATACCTGTGCCGGCCTCTTCGCGGGTAAACCCGCTCCCACAAGTTACTAAACAGTTTTCAGCATCTGTGGAGAACCTGTGGGAGCGGGTTTACCCGCGAAGAGGCCGGCACAGGCAACACATGAATCACATGGCGTGCCGCAACATCTCCACCACCAGCGCATGCAGCGCCGGGTCACCACAGGCCACCACACAACCGCCATCCTGCGCACTGCTGCCATCCCAGGCGGTGATCACCCCCCCCGCCCCTTCAATGATCGGCATCAGCGCCTGCACGTCATACGGCTGCAGGCTCGCCTCGACGATCACATCGACAAAGCCCGAAGCCAACATGCAGTAGGCATAGCAATCGCCACCGTAACGCATCAAGCGCGCCTTGCCGGCAACGGCTTCGAACGCGGCCTTGCGCTCGGCAGTATCGAACATGTCCGGCGTGGTGCACATCAGCGTGGCCGAAGCCAGGTCAGTACACGCACGGGTTTTCAGTGGCGTACCGCCGCGCCAGGCGCCTTCCGGGGTGCCGACAAAGCGCTCGCCGGTGAACGGCTGGTTCATCACTCCGACTACCGGGCGCGTGCCGTCATTCAAGGCAATCAATGTGCCCCACAGCGGCAGGCCAGTGATGAAGGCACGTGTGCCGTCGATCGGGTCGAGCACCCAGGTCAGCGGGCTGCTGCCCACTGCAACGCCGGCTTCTTCGCCGAGGATGCCATGCTCGGGATAGCGTGCCTGGATCAGCTCGCGCATGGCGTCCTCTGCGGCCTTGTCGGCCACCGTCACCGGGTCGTACAGCCGCCCCCCCTTGTCCTCGACGTCCAGGCTGGCGCGAAAGTATGGCTTGATCGCCACAGCAGCAGCATCGGCCAGCTGCTCGGCGAAGGCACGGAATTCGCCGATCTGTTCAGCGCTCAGGGACATGGGGCGGGCCTCGTGAAAATGATGGGGCCCGCATCATACCCGACGTCAGGTGCTCATGCAGCCCGGCGCGGTCTAGACTGAACAAGACCAGATCATCGGGGGGCTGCCACACGTGGAGGTGTGAGATGAGCCAGTTCAAGCGTCTGTTCGTCATGCTCGGCCCGCAGATGCGCCACACGCCGGCGCTGCAACGCGCTGCGGCGTTGGCGGAATCCAGCGGTGCCTTGCTGGATATCAACGTGTTCGTCGACGATGTCGACACCTTCGGCTTGATGAGCGATAGCCGCGAGCGTGAGCGATTACTCAGCGACAACCGCCAATGGCTGGCAGATGAAGCCGAACAACTGGCCAACGCCGGCCTGGATGTGTCTACCGAGCTGCTGCTGACCCGCGACCCGCTGGCCAGCGTGCTGGAGCGAGTCGAACAGCTGGGTTGCGACCTGCTGATCAAGGACGTGCAGCATGAACCGGTGCTCAAACGCCTGCTGGTAACGCCACTGGATTGGCAACTGCTCAAGGACAGCCCGGTCGCCGTGCACCTGGTCAGCGATATCCGCCTGCCCCTGCCCCGGCAGATAGCCGCCGCAGTGGACCTGAACAGCCATGGCGCTGGCGAGCATCTGGATGAGCAGGTGATCCACTGCGCCCATGCCCTGGCCCTGCAGTGCAACGCCGAGCTGCACCTACTGCATGTGTGCGATGCGGCCAAGACCCACATAGCCGACTTCGGCGCCGGTACGGTGACCATGCCCGGCTTCGATGTCAGCGTGCGGACCTCGCAGCGGGCGGCGTTCAACCGGCTGGGCGACCATCACCAGATCCCGCTGGAGCGCAGGCACTTCCTCGAAGGGACCGCGATCAAGGCCATTGCTCAGTTCGTCGGCCACAACCGAGTGGATGTGATCGTGATGGGCAGCCACCGGCATGACGCCATGCAGACGTTCCTGGGCGGGACCACGGCGCATGTGCTGGAGCATCCGTTGTGCAATGTGCTGGCGATCAAGGCGGTTCGCTGAGTGCTGGTATACCTGCACCGGCCTCTTCGCGGGTGAACCCGCTCCCACAGGTCCCCCCCTGACCTCAGGCCTGGTGAACCCCCTGTGGGAGCGGGTTTACCCGCGAAGAGGCCAATACGGATTTCACTCTTGGTATCTGGTACACCAGTACCACACAAAAATAATGCTTTTGATAATGATTCGTAGTAGTTTCTCGGCGTTTGCTCACCCTACCCTCAGCGCCCTACTCCAGGATCGTACTGTCGATGCGTCGCACGTTCGTTTCGCTTTGTGTGCTTCATGCTGTCTCCCCACTGGCCTTTGCCGAGCCTGAACCGCTCGGCGAACCCGCCCAGATCGAACTCCAGGCCCTGAACATCACCAGCAGTGCCGACAGCGAGCGTGCCGATGGACCGGTCGAGGGCTACAAGGCCAGCCGCTCGGCCAGCGCCACACGCACCGACACCGCCTTGCACGAAACCCCGCAATCGGTCAGCGTGGTGCCCAAGGATGTACTGCAAGACACTGGCGCCACACGTCTGCAGGACGGCCTGGACTACGCCGGCGGTGTCGGCCGCGCCAACAACTTCGGCGGCCAGGGCCTGACCACCTTCACCGTGCGCGGCTTCACCACCGGCGAGTTCTACCGCAACGGTTTCCCGATCAACCGCGGCTACCCCAACGCCCCCGACGCCAATACCGTCGAGCGCCTGGAAGTGATCCGTGGCCCGGCCAGCAGCCTGTACGGCCGTGGCGACCCCGGCGGCACCTTCAACGTGGTCAGCAAGCAGCCGCTGCCAGAGTCGAAAGTCACCCTGGGCAGCCAGTTCGATGACCAAGGCATGCACCGCGCGACCCTGGACGCCACCGGGCCGCTGAACCAGGACGGCTCGCTGGCCTACCGCCTGAACCTGCTGGGCGAAGGCGGCGAAAGCTTCCGTGACGATGTGGAAAGCGAGCGCTATGACGTGGCGCCGGTGCTCAGCTGGCAGGTCAACGACAGCACCAAGATCGTCTTCGAAGGCGATTTCATGCGCAACAACCACCCGCTGGACCGTGGCCTGACACGCTACCCGACCCAGACCGGCAGCGCCTCGCGTGACACTTACATCTGGGAAAAAGGCAGCGACAACCTGCTGCACAACGACAACAACATGGCGCAGGTGCGCTTCGAGCACCTGCTCAACGACAACTGGACGCTGGGTGGAGGCTTCCAGTACCTCGATGGCTCGCTCAAAGGCAATGCTGTAGAGGCCACCAGTGCCCCCGCAGATGGCCGTACCCTGCAGCGCAACTTCAATTACCGCAAGCTGGAGTGGACCGACCGCGACTGGCAGCTGAACCTCACCGGGCATTTCGATACAGGTGGGTTCAGCCATACCCTGCTGACCGGCGTTGAGTACGAGAATTACCACTACAGTTCGATCATTCGACGTTCCACCGCGCCCTACACGATCGATATCTACAACCCGGTACTAGGCCAGCCGCGGCCGGAGCTGGCAGCGGTACCCACTACCTGGGACAGCGAGAAGCTCGAGACCTGGGCGTATTTCATCCAGGACCAGGTGGCCCTTACCGAGCGCCTGAAGGCGTTGGCCGGTGTGCGCTTCGAACGCTTCGAGCATGATTACGACGACAAGCGGCCCGTAAACCGCGACTTCAGCAAGGGGGAAAACGGCGTCACCCCGCGCTTCGGCCTGATCTACGACCTGACCGACACTGTCGCCGTCTATGCCAATACCGCCCGTTCATTCAAGCCCAACAGCGGCGCCAGCCTGCAAGGTTCGGGCTTCGACCCGGAGAAAGGAAAGTCGTATGAACTGGGGGTGAAATGGGAAGCGCCGGACCGCCAGCTGAGCGTTGACGCGGCGATCTACCACATCGTCAAGGAAAATGTGCTGACACGCGACCCGGCAGACCCCAACTACAATCTTGCCGCTGGCGAAGTACGTAGCCGTGGCCTGGATATCAACATCGCCGGCAACCTGACACCGGAGTGGCGCGTGATCGGTGGTTATGCCTACGTGGACGCTGAAGTGACCAAGGACAACCGCCTGCCCACTGGCACCCGGCTGGCGAACATTCCAAGGAACAGCTTCAGCCTGCTCAACACCTACGAATTCCAGGACGGATTGGCAAAAGGCCTTGGGCTGGGGGTTGGGGTGAAGTACGTCGATGACCGCAATGGCCAGACCGAGGCAGTGACTTACAACATGGACCAGTACACCGTTGTCGACCTGCTGGCCTTTTACAAGGTCAACGACAACATTCGCCTCAATCTCGACCTGAAGAACCTGTTCAACAAGGAATACGACGAGGGAGCATTCAACCTCTACGCCTACCCAGGTGCGCCGCGCACGGTGCAGGCCGGGGTTTCCTATACCTTCTGAATTGCCGGGGCTGCTTTGCAGCCCTTTCGCGACACAAGGCCGCTCCTACAAGGAAACCGCGATTTCCTGTAGGAGCGGCCTTGTGTCGCGATGGGCCGCAAAGCGGCCCCTGGGCCTCAGAACCCCTTGCTATAGAACAGCGAGTACGACTCGATCCCGTCGTTAGGCTGCTTGAGCCCCGCGTTGGAGTAATGCATCGCGCGGATCCCCACCTTCTGCTCCCCCGGCAACTTCAGGCCGAAGCCGATGCGGTCTTCGAAGTTGACCGACGAGCCCAGGCGCTGGTCACCCACATCGGTTTTGGAAAACGCCGCCAGGCCTATGCCGGCCTCGAGGTACGGGGTATAGGTGAAACCGCTGAATTCGTAGGTGAACACCGGGCTGAACGACAGCGAGTGCGCACCACTGGCCTCCCCGCCTTCCCAATAGGTGTACGCCGCATCCCAGTATCCGGTCAGATGGCCGGTACTGCTTTCCAGCCACTTCTTGTCCCAGTCGAACGACAGGCCGATACGGTAGGTCATGTCGCCTTGGCCAGTGGCGCCAACGGCACCGGTCACCTGTGCCGCCTGGGCCAGATTCGTTCCGGCAAAGGCCAGCACTGCAGCAGCCAGCGAGGCTGCTAGACGGGTTTTCATCAATGACTTCTCCTGATGGTCTACACGGCAAGCGGGGGCTCTGGCCCCTCGATCTTATGCGGTGACCGGATGCATCCAGCCCGGTCACACGAAGTAATACTTTTCTGATTATCGTCCAGATAAACAGAAAGTTGAAAGTGTATTGCCACTATCGGCTAATTCCGGACTGCCAGCATCCACCCTTTCAGCCAGCAGGGCTCAGTCGTATTCCGCCTCTTCGTGTTCACCCAGCAGGCGCCTTTGCCTGGGTGTAGCCACCTCCAGCACCTGCGGGTTGAAACGCCAGTTCAGGTACGGCGAAAACTTCTGCGCGACCATGCGCCGGCCATAGTGAACTTGCAGCATGTCGCGCGCGCGTGACTGGGTGCAGTTGGCCCCGCCGCTGTGCCAGACATCGCTGCGAAACACCAGCGCGTCCCCTGCCTTGCACAGCACCGGCTGGGCCTCATGGCCCTGCCAGTGTTGTTCGCCAGCCCGCGGTGGCCGCGCCGCACGATGGCTTCCGGGCACAATCCAGGTCGGTCCGATGTGATGGTCGATATCGCTGAGGTACAACTGCGCAGTCAGAATCTGCGGGGGTTGGGTAAAGTCGCCGCGCTCACTGAGCCAGTCGGGCAACTGCATGGGCAGGTGGTCCAGGTGCAGGGCCATACCGGGATAGCCCGGGTGGCTGCGCCAGGCGGTCTGGCCGATCACATGGCAATCGGCGCCCAATGCCGCTTCGGCCAGGGCAATCAGCGGCGGCAGGTCGAGAAAGGGCAACCACAACGGGTTGCGGTTGAATACGCACTTGTAGTGCTCCAGCAGCCCCTGGTAATCCCAGTGGATCGGCTGCAGGTCATCGATGGCGCAGCGCAGCAAGGCGATACGCAAGGGCTCGAGCACACCGGGGAGCAACACATAGCCCCGCTCGTCCAACATCTCCAGCTGAAGATCCAGGCTCATGGCGATGCGCTCCTTTTCGGCAGGAGTACATCCGTACTCCTGCCCGTTTGCCCATCACCGCCAGTTCAGGTTCACGGTCGTGGGGGTCTTGCCATTCACGGTCACCAATTGCTGCACCGTCTCACCCTGGGCGTTGCCAGTGACTTTGTACTTGCCGGGAGGCAGCTGCACATACAGCAGCGGCCCGGCATCCGTAACGCTGAGCACAGGCTGGCCCTGTGCATTCTGGATGTCGACGGTAGCACCGCTCTGGAACTTGCCTTCCGGGCCGGTGGAGAGTTCCACGTGCAGGTCATAGCCCGGGGTCTTGCGCAGGGCGTTGGCTTCATCCTGGCCGATGCCGCCTTGCAGGTAGCGGACGCCGTTCTGCTCCTGCTGTTGCAGTTGCACGGCCTGCATGTCTATGGGGGCATTGAGGTCGGCGGCGGCCGCCAGGGTCCATGGCAGGGCCAGGGTGATCAGCAGCGCCGCGCCGAGGGCATAGTGATGGTTACGCATGGTACGACCCTCCTTTCGAGGATGGCTTACCTATTATCTGATCCTTCGGGCCTAACGGCGTTCGTGCTGATGCATGGTCGTGTGGATGAAATTCGCTTGATTGACGAAAATAGCTAGCAATAACATCAGCTTGCACGCCACTCTTCGAGCAACTTCACGAACATGCTCAAACTGCGCGATACCGCGCCCCGCCGCCACACCAGCCAGGTTTTCAGGTAACGGAAATCCTCCGACATCGGCCAGGCACTGACGGTGCTGCAACCGGGCATGTTGTCGAGCATGCTGCGCGGCATCATGGCCAGGCCGGCACCAGCGCTGACGCAGGCCAGCATGCCGTGGTACGACTCCATTTCGTGGATCTTGCCCGGCACCGCCTGATCCTGCACGAACCAGTTCTCGAAGTGGTGGCGGTACGAACAGTTGGCGCGAAAGGCATAGATGCTTTCGCCGTTGACGTCCTGGGCGCGGGTTACCGGGGCGTGGTTGAGCGGCGCGATGACCATCATTTCTTCCTCGAACACCGGCATGCCCTCCAGCGTCGGGTGCAGCACCGGCCCGTCGACGAACGCTGCCACCAGGCGCCCGGACAGCACGCCTTCGAGCATGGTCCCGGAAGGCCCGGTGGACAGGTCCAGGTCGACTTTGGGATAGCGCTGGTTGTAGGCCGCCAGCAAGGCCGGAATGCGCACCGCCGCCGTGCTTTCCAGCGACCCCAGGGCGAAGGTGCCCTGCGGGTCTTCACCGGCCACGGTCAGCCGCGCCTCGTGTACCAGGTCGAGGATGCGCCGGGTGTACTCGAGGAAGTTCCAGCCGGCGGGGGAAAGGCGCAGACGGCTCTTTTCGCGGATGAACAACTCCACGCCCAGGTCCTCCTCCAGTTGCTTGATACGCGTGGTCAGGTTCGACGGCACTCGATGGATATGCTGCGCAGCTGCACTGATGCTGCCCTGCTCTGCCACGGCCTTGAAGATCTCGAGTTGCACCAGGTCCACAGCCTTTCTCCAAACGTGAATGTTTCGCTCATTATTATTCAGTTTTCATTAAAGCCATAGCCCACTAGTCTGGCATCACGGTTCAACAACAACGAGAGTGTCCCGCCATGAGCGCGATCAGCAGCCTGACCCACGCCATCTCCCTCGACCCGTACAGCGGCGAGCAGATCGGCGCCTACCCGTTCGACACCGACGCCGCACTGGAAGCGGCGCTGCAACGCGCCAAGGTTGGCTACCGCCAGTGGCGCCAGGTGTCGCTGGGTCAGCGCAGCGAGTACCTGCTTGCCCTGGCCAGCACCCTCGAAACCAAGGCCGAAGCTTTCGCGCAAATGATCAGCCGCGAAATCGGCAAGCCTGTCACCCAGGCCCGGGGTGAAGTCAGCAAGTGCGTCGGCCTGTGCCGCTGGTACGCCGAACACGGCCCGGCCATGCTCGCCCCCGAGCCGACCCAGGTCGAGAAAGCCCGCATCGAGTACCGCCCGCTGGGCCCGATCCTGGCGGTGATGCCATGGAACTTCCCGGTCTGGCAGGTACTGCGCGGCGCCGTGCCGGCGATCCTGGCCGGCAACACCTATGTACTCAAGCACGCGCCGAACGTGATGGGCAGCGCTTACCTGCTGGGCGAACTGTTCAAGGATGCCGGCCTGCCGGAAGGTGTGTTCGAGGTGCTGAACGTGACCCCGGACGGCGTCACCCGCGCCATCAACGACCCGCGCATTGCCGCGGTGACCCTGACCGGTAGCGTGCGTGCCGGCATGGCGATTGGCGCACAAGCTGGCGCCGCGCTGAAGAAGTGCGTGCTGGAGCTGGGCGGTTCCGACCCATTCATCGTGCTGGCCGACGCCGACCTGGATGCCGCCGTGAAGGCTGCCGTGATCGGCCGCTACCAGAACACCGGCCAGGTCTGCGCTGCGGCCAAACGTCTGATCGTCGAAGAAAGCATCGTTGACGAATTCACCCGCAAGTTCGTCGAGGCCACTCGCGAGCTGAAAATCGGCAACCCACTGGAAGACGACACCTACATCGGCCCGATGGCCCGTTACGACCTGCGCGACGAGCTGGATGGCCAGGTCCAGGCGACCCTCGCCGAAGGCGCCACCCTGCTGCTGGGTGGCCACAAGGTCGAAGGCGTGGCCAACTTCTACGCGCCGACCGTGTTCGCCAACGTCACCCCGGACATGACCGCGTTCAAGCAGGAGCTGTTCGGGCCGGTGGCGGCGATCATCAGCGCACGGGATGCGGAGCATGCGGTGGAGCTGGCCAACGACAGCGAATTCGGCCTGGCCTCGACCATCTACACCGCCGACTACGCGCTGGCCGAGCGCATGACCGCGGCGCTGGATACCGGCGGCGTGTTCATCAACGGCTATTGCGCTTCGGACCCACGCGTGGCGTTTGGCGGGGTGAAGAAGAGCGGCTTCGGGCGTGAGCTGTCGCACTTTGGTGTGCGTGAGTTCACCAATGCCCAGACTGTGTGGCTGGACCGTAACTGATTCGATGCTCAGGGGCCGCATTGCGGCCCTGTGGGAGCGGGTTTACCCGCGAATCAGGCGACACGGTGCCCGGCACCGGCTGCGCCGGTGTTCGTGGGTGAACCCGCTCCCACAAGGACTTTGAAGGGCTGAAAAAGCAGCCCGAGCGGCCTCAATCCCGAACCTGGTCCTTGACCCAGTCCAGCATCCCCCCCGGCACGATCAGTTCATGCCGCGCCCGCGAACAGGCGGTATACAACCCCGCCAGCATCCGCGCCCGTTCATTGCGGTTGCCCGCCACCTGCGGCGCTACCATCAGCTCCGGCGACACCATCACCCGGGCGAACTCCATGTTCTTCACATCCCGCACCCGCCCCAGGAACAACTTGGGTGCCTTGTCCCAACGGTAACGGCTCTTGGCCTTGGCAAAGTGCTCCGGCGTGTAGCCCTTGCGCAACATGTTGGCCACCGCGACGAACGCCTTGTCATCACCCTTGTCCTGCTCCAGCGCCTGCCAGCTGGCATAGCGGAACAGCATCGGGTGACGCGGCCGGGTGCCATGACGGTACAACTCGATGCAGTCTTCGACGAACAACTCGAAGTCCTTGCGCGCGCTTTTCAGCAGCACGAACGGCACGCCCTGGTGGGTCAGACGCTGGAACCAGCCAAACAGGCCCCATTCATCGTCGACGATCAGCGCCGTAGGTTGTTCCGGCACCGTCACCGCATCGAAGAAGCTGACCCGGGTGTAATGCTCGGCGCTGCCACTGAAGGCTGCCTGGATCGACGCCGGGTGGGCCTGGATCAGCGGGTTGAGCACGTTGTCCATCGCCGGCCCGGCCCGCAGTGAGTGGTCGATGTAACGCTGGCGGATGAAGCTGCCATGGTGCGCGCTGAGGCCATTGAGGTTCTGCAGCTCGTCACCCAGGGCAATGATCGACTGCGGGCTGCGGTCGAGCACGGCAAGCATCGGTGCCGACAGCTCGTGGGCCTCGTCGACGATGACATGGGTGTAGCGGCTGTCGATCACATGAGCGGTCAGCGACAGCAGTTTGACCCGATGGTAGTCCCGCACTGGCAACTGGATCTCCCGTGCCGACGGGCGAATCAGCTCCTGCCAATACAGGCGCGCCTTCTCCAGCAGCACTTCCTGGTCCAGTGGCGTGGTTCCCGGCCCGGCCCAGGGCAGGTGGTGCAGCTGCAGCTGAGTGTCGGCACTGTGGCAGAACGTGCGTACTGCGCGGATGCACAAGGCAACCACATCACGCGCGGCGAGTGGGCCGATGTCGGGGATGGCCAGCCAACCTACCACCTGCGCATCCTGCGGGCGCCACGACAGCTTGGTGCGATACGGGTCGCGCAAGCGCCAGCCATTGCTGGTGAGGTCGCGGTTGAGCAGCTCGTCGGCCAGCTGGCCAAAGGTCAGCGCGGTGTAGGCTGCAGCGTCCTTGACCCGCGCCTGCAAGGCGCGCAGCTGGCCTTCGGTCAAGGCCAGCAACAGCGTGCGCTGCGGCTCCAGCAGGCGGGCGAACTGGTGAATCAGGAAGGTCTTGCCGGTGCCGGCAAAGCCCTGAACCGCCACCGACTCATCGATGCCACTGAGAAATTCGCGCAGCAGACGGTTCTGTTGGTCGCTGAGCATCAGGTCGCTGGCCAGGGAGGGCAGGAACACCGGGTGCAGCGGGGTTGCTCGCTGGCGGTAGCTGTCGGCGAACTGGAAGTTCCACTGGCCCTCGGCATCCAGCAGCTCGTCGGCCTGGTACGCCACCTCGGTCGACAGCAGTGCGATACCGTTTTCGCCCAGCATGCCCAGGCCCATGGCGAAGGCTTCGCGATCGAAGTGCTGCGCTACCTGGCCCTGGAAGCGCCCCGGTGCAGCGCTTTCGACCTCGTTGCCAATGCGCACTATTTCAGCAAAGCGGCGCTCCTGGGCATCCGCCGAGGCGGTGGCGGGCTGGCGCGGCAGGTTTTGCACGAACAGCACTGCGGCAGCGTCGAGGACGCTGGCTGTGGTGAAGAAATCGGTAGTGGGCTCGCTGGCGAGGCGGTCGGCCTGGTCGCTGGGCAAAGGCAGGTAGAACATCGGCACCTCGGGTGGAATCAGGGCGGCACGATAGCAATTTTCGCGGTGGATTGCTGGGTTGTGTAGTGCCTGGGCCGGCCTCTTCGCGGGTGAACCCGCTCCCACAGGGACCTCACAATAGCTGGCCCTGATGTAGTCCTGTGGGAACGGTGTAGCTTGGTGGTGTAGCTGCCGGCCTCTTCGCGGGCTTGCCCGCTCCCACAGGATTACCTCAGGGCCAGGCATCATGAGGTCCCTGTGGGAGCGGGTTCACCCGCGAAGAGGCCGGCAGCTACACCACCAGATTCAGCCCCTGCCCCGCTTCAAGGTCTCACTAGGAAACTCCTTGAACAACTGCCGATAACTCTCTGAAAACCTTCCCAAATGCCAGAACGACCAGCGCATCGCCACCTCGGCCACGGTCACGCCACCGCCACGCAACAGATCACGCCGCGCACCGTTCAGCCGGCGCAGGCGCAACCAGTGCGCCGGCGGCATCCCGGTAAACGCCTTGAAGGCTTGCTGCAACTGACGCAGGGAAACGCCGGCAACATCCGCCAGTTCCACCAGGTTCAGTGTCTCTTCCGGGCAGTCAGCCGCCCACTCACTCACCCGGCGCATGATCGCCCGTTCCTCGTCACGCCGCTCCAACGCCACGCCCTGCAGGCGCTGGCAGGCGTTGTCGAGGATGAACAGGCAGTCCTCCAGCAGTTGCTCCGCCAGGGCCTGCCCCTGCAGCGGGCAATCGGCTTCGCCCAGGCGGGTCAACGTTGCGCTCAGCCAGCTGCCGAACAGCGCGTTCTGCCCGCTGCCCAGCGGCACCATGAACAACCCCTCCAGGCGCTGCGGGTCAAGCCCATGGCGGGCCAGGAAGGCCTGGTCGAACACAACTGCCACTTCCTGGTAGTTCTCCGGCGTGATCCAGATATTGCGGCTCTGTTCGTTCAGCAGGTACAGGCTGTTCTCGCTGCGGTCGAAGCAGAACGCCAGCGAACCGCTCGGCGCACGGAAAAACTGCTCCACCCGGGTATTCAGCCGCTCCTCGTACACCTCTACCCCGTCCAGCCCCAGGCAACGCAGCTCACCGCTGAAATGCCCGGGCGACATCTGCCGGTACTGCTGCTGCCAGCCAGGGGTGGCACGTACCAGTTCGGTAACGTCGGTGGTGTGGAAAGCCTGGACTTGCAGGGCATTGGCGGTTGTCACGCTCGGTCCTAGTTGCACTCTTTTGGTGCATTCATTGCCGGAGAAAGTGGATAGATCAGCCTTGCGGGCTGCGACCAAGATAGTCTCCAGCGCGTCACCTGGGAAGCGGGACGCCTTCGAAACCATATGACGGTTTGCGCCGGCACGCTCGCTCCCACACTAAAACCCAACCAAGAGGTCTGTATGAACGCCCCCTTCGATCAGCTGTCCACCTGGCTGAAAGAACACCGGATCACCGAAGTCGAATGCGTGATCAGCGACCTGACCGGCATCGCCCGCGGCAAGATCGCACCCACCGCCAAGTTTCTTCACGAGCGAGGCATGCGCCTGCCCGAGAGCGTGCTGCTGCAGACGGTCACCGGCGACTACGTTGACGATGACATCTACTACAACCTGCTCGATGCCGCCGACATCGACATGGTCTGCCGCCCTGACCCGGCCGCCGTGTACCAGATCCCGTGGGCGATCGAGCCGACCGCGATCGTGATCCACGACACCTTCGACAAGCAAGGCAACCCCATCGAGCTGTCGCCGCGCAACGTGCTGAAGAAAGTGCTCAAGCTGTATGCCGACAAAGGCTGGCAGCCGATCGTGGCACCGGAGATGGAGTTTTACCTGACCCAGCGCTGCGAAGACCCGGACTTGCCACTGCAAGTACCGCTGGGGCGTTCCGGCCGTGCCGAAAGCGGCCGCCAGTCGTTCTCGATCGATGCCGCCAACGAGTTCGACCCGCTGTTCGAAGACGTCTACGACTGGTGCGAGATCCAGGGCCTGGACCTGGACACGCTGATCCATGAAGACGGCCCGGCGCAAATGGAGATCAATTTCCGCCATGGCGACGCCCTGGACCTGGCCGACCAGATCACCGTGTTCAAGCGCACCATGCGTGAAGCCGCGCTCAAGCACAACGTGGCCGCCACCTTCATGGCCAAGCCGATCACCGACGAGCCCGGCAGTGCCATGCACCTGCACCAGAGCGTGGTCGACATCGCCACCGGCAAGCCGATCTTCGCCAATGAAGACGGCAGCATGAGCCAGCTGTTCCTGAACCACATCGGCGGGTTGCAGAAGTACATCCCCAAGCTGCTGCCGATGTTCGCGCCCAACGTCAACTCGTTCCGCCGCTTCCTGCCGGACACCTCGGCACCGGTGAACGTCGAGTGGGGTGAAGAGAACCGCACCGCCGGCCTGCGCGTACCCACCTCCAGCCCCGAGGCGATGCGTGTGGAAAACCGCCTGCCGGGCGCCGATGCCAACCCGTACCTGGCAATCGCCGCCAGCCTGCTGTGCGGCTATCTGGGCATGGTCGAGCGCATCGAGCCCAGTGCGCCGGTGCAGGGCCGTGCCTATGAGCGGCGCAACCTGCGCCTGCCGATCACCATCGAGGACGCCCTGCAGCACATGGAAGACTGCGAAACCGTGCAGCAGTACCTGGGCAAGCAGTTCGTCCAAGGTTACGTAGCGGTCAAGCGCGCCGAGCACGAGAACTACAAGCGCGTGATCAGCTCGTGGGAGCGTGAATTCCTGATGCTGAGCGTCTGATCTTTTCGCGGTACCTGTGGGAGCGGGTTTACCCGCGAATGCTGTGGTGCATTCAACGACGTATTCGCGGGTAAACCCGCTCCCACAGGGCACGAGCCCCTGCACCGAACTCGAAGAACAAGACCAACGAGGTGTCCCCATGCGTCATCTGCAAGCCCTGATCCCCGCCGCATTCACCCTGCTGTTCGCCACCACCACCCACGCCACGCCCTCGGTCAGCGTGTACAACTGGACCGACTATATCGGTGACACCACCGTGGCCGACTTCCAGGCCAGCAGCGGGATCAAGGTGGTCTATGACGTATTCGACTCCAACGAAACCCTGGAAGGCAAGCTGCTGGCCGGGCGCACCGGCTATGACGTGGTAGTGCCATCCAACCACTTCCTCGCACGCCAGGCACAGGCAGGTGCCTTTCTGCCCCTGGACCGCAGCAAGCTGCCCAATTGGCAGCACCTGGACCCCAAACTGCTCAAGCAGCTTGAACAGAACGACCCGGGCAACCGGTACGCCGTACCCTATCTGTGGGGCACCAACGGCATCGGCTACAACATCGACAAGGTCAAGGCGGCGCTTGGCGTCGACCATATCGATTCATGGGCGGTGCTGTTCGAGCCCGAGAACCTGAAAAAGCTCAAGCAGTGCGGCGTGGCGTTCATGGACTCGCCCGATGAACTGTTCCCGGCCGTGCTCAACTACCTGGGCATGGACCCGCGCAGCGAAAAACCGGCCGACTACGCCAAGGCCGAAGCCCGCCTGCTCGAACTGCGCCCCTATATCACCTACTTCCACTCCTCCAAGTACGTTTCCGACCTGGCCAATGGCGATGTCTGCGTGGCCTTCGGCTACTCCGGCGACGTGTTCCAGGCCGCCAACCGCGCCGTGGAGGCGAAAAACGGCGTGAAAGTCGCCTACAGCATTCCCAAGGAAGGCAGCAACCTGTGGTTCGACCTGCTGGCCATCCCCAAGGACGCCAACAACCCCGAACAGGCCCTGGCGTTCATCAACTACCTGCTCGACCCCAAGGTAATCGCCAAGGTCAGCGCCACCGTCGGCTATGCCAACGCCAACCCGGATGCACAGGCCTACATGGACACGTCGCTGGTTAACAACCCCGAAATCTACCCACCCCAGGACGTGCTGGACAAGCTGTACATCTCCAGCACGCCGAGCCCTAAGATCATGCGCGTCATGACCCGCTCCTGGAGCAAGATCAAGTCCAACCGCTGAGTCGAGAACGCCCATGTCTTTCACTACCCAACACACCGCTTCGTACTATGCCGCCACGGCACGCGATGCGACGCCCTACCCCAGCCTGGACGGCGAACTGACCGCCGATGTATGCGTTGTCGGCGGCGGGCTGACCGGGGTCAATACCGCCCTGGAACTGGCCGAGCGCGGGCTTTCGGTGGTGCTGCTGGAAGGCCGCCGCATCGGCTGGGGCGCCAGCGGCCGCAACGGCGGCCAGCTGATTCGCGGTATAGGCCATGACGTCAGCGGCTTTGCCCGGCATGTCGGCCAGGACGGCGTGCACTACCTGAAACAGGCCGGCATCGAATCGGTAGCGCTGGTAGCCAGCCGCATCGCCCGGTACGGCATTGCCTGCGATCTGCGCTGGGGCTTCTGCGAACTGGCCAACACCCCTGCGCAGTTCGCTGCCTTCAAGGACGAACAGGACGACCTGGCTGCGCTCGGTTATCGCCCCGAAACCCGTCTGGTGAGTGCCGGCCAGCTGCATGAAATCGTCGCCAGCGACCAATACGCCGGCGGCCTGGTGGACATGGGCTCGGGCCATCTGCACCCGCTTGACCTGGTCCAGGGCGAAGCCCGCGCCGCCCACGGCCTGGGCGTGCGCATCTTCGAGCAGAGCCCGGTGCTGCGCATCGAGCACGGCCCCCGTGTGACCCTGCACACAGCCCGTGGCACGGTGCGGGCAGACAGCCTGGTGTTGGGCTGCAACGCCCACCTCGATGAACTGGAACCACGCCTGAGCGGCAAGGTGCTGCCGGCCGGCAGCTATGTGGTGGCCACCGAGCCATTGCCCGAAGCATTGGCCAGCAGCCTGATCCCGCAGAACATGGCCCTGTGCGACCAGAAGGTCGGCCTGGACTACTACCGCCTCACGGCAGACCGGCGCCTGCTGTTCGGCGGCGCCTGCCACTATTCCGGCCGCGACCCCAAGGACATTGCCGCCTACATGCGGCCCAAGGTATTGAAGGTGTTCCCGCAACTGGCCAACGTACGTATCGACTACCAGTGGGGCGGCATGATCGGCATCACCGCCAACCGCTTCCCTCAGGTCGGGCGCCTCAGCCAGCACCCCAATGTGTACTATGCCCAGGGCTATTCCGGGCATGGGCTGAACGTGACGCACTGGACGGCGAAACTGCTGGCCGAAAGCATTGCGCTCGGCCACAGCCAGGGGCTGGACGTGTTCAGCGCCGTGCCACACCTGACCTTCCCCGGCGGCAAGGCACTGCGCTCGCCACTGCTGGCGCTGGGGATGTTGTGGTATCGATTGCGGGAGGTGCTGGGGTGAGGTGTCAGCGATCTTGCCTGCGAATCGGAAGTTAAACGAGATTTTTCAAAAATCACCGTAATCCACTGTTTTAAAAAGATTTTCAAACCAAACACAGCACTTAAAGAAGAACCTGCAACCCTTTGTTTTTAATGAGATTCAGCAACTTCAAAGCCGGTCCAGACGGGCGCGTCTCGCCCTGCTCCCATTTGCGCACTGTCGATGCGCTCGTGTGCAAATGCATCGCAAAGACCGGCTGGCTGAAGTTGAGTGTTTCGCGCAGACAGCGTATGTCCAGCGCGCTGAAATCCCGGACCGGTGCAGGGCACAACGCTTCGTAATCCCGAAGCGTAACCTTGCCGATCGATCCGGCCTCATGCAGGGCAACAAGGTCCTCGCGTAACGATTCAATCAGTTTGCTGCTCACAACATACCTCCATCAGCACACCCGCTTGCAACGCTCGGCAGAGCGCTAGCGGTGGTAAATCCAGAAAGACTTTGCCCGCGAATCGCAGCGCTTTCTGTTCTTCCAAAGTGATATTTGCCTTGTCACTTTTGGCAAAGCCGTGCAAGAAAACACATCGATTGCCGATGCGGGCGGATAGAAGGGTTCGATAACCGCCGCGCTTGCCTGCACCAGGCGCTGCCACGCGTTTTTTGAACAATTCACCACCCAGACTCGCATCCACCAGTCCCCTGCACATCTCGTCCACTGCTTTACACAGCATTTCATCGCTGAGCCTGTGAGCGGCTTGCCAACGCGCGAAATCCTTGCGCTTGAGAATTTCCATCACCGGACCCCAACCATACCCTTAACGGGCATAGTTTTCCAAGGGCGGTAGTAATTGAAAAGCCAGCGAGGTCCCAAGACACTGTAGGAATTTGCGCGCCTGGGAATATTACCGCAGCCAATTCCCACTACAGATTGAACCAGCCCACTGGCCAACTGTCGCGCACCTGCTAGCGTTGTTCTGGCCGACCTATCATGGATGCATCTTCATCATGAAATCATTGCCCCGCATTACCCTGCTGTGCGCCGCATTGCTTACCGTGGCCGCCTGTTCCAGCAACCGCGTGGACCCAAAGGACTACTCCGGCTTCCTCAAGGATTACAGCCGGCTGCAAGAAACCAAGAGCCCGTCGGGTGACCCGGTGATGCGCTGGATCGACCCCAAGGTCAACGTCAACCAGTACAGCCAGGTGTTCATCGAGCCCAGCCAGTTCTACCCCAAGCCGCAGCCGACGGAGGTCATCTCGACGCAGACGCTGCAGGACATCACCCGCTACTTCAACGAAGCGCTACGCCGGGAAATGGGCAGCGTGGCACCGCTGGCCAAAGGCCCCGGCCCGGGCGTGATCGTGGTGCGCCCGGCCATTACCGCGGTGTCCACCAGCAACGAGGGCCTCAAGCCCTATGAGGTAATCCCGATCGCGTTGATTTCGGCCGGTGTGAACACTGCCATGGGCGGCCGTGACCAGGAGGTGGATGTCGGTGTGGAGGCTGCGTTCCTCGATGGTGCCAGCCAGAAGGTGCTGGCCCAGGTGGTGCGCAAGGGCACGGGGCAGGAACTGGAAAACAAGACCACCAAACTGACTCTGAATGACGTCAAGCCGGTGCTGGACGGCTGGGCCAAGGACATGCGTGCGAGTTTCCTGGAAGCGAAGCAGAAAGCCCGCTGAAGCCTCACTGGCCCATGTAGGAGCGGCCTTGTGTCGCGATGGGGCGCGCAGCGGCCCCCGATCCACTTATTCAAGATGAAAAATCGCTGGGGCTGCTTCGCAGCCCTTTCGCGACACAAGGCCGCTCCTACAGTTGACCGCGTCAACATTCGACGAAGGCAACGGCCAGGCCGCCGCGCGAGGTCTCCTTGTAGTTGGCATGCATGTCCGCCCCGGTATCACGCATGGTGCGGATCACCCGGTCGAGCGAGATGAAGTGCTCGCCATCCCCCCGCAACGCCATCTGCACGGCGTTGATCGCTTTCACCGCAGCAATCGCGTTGCGCTCGATGCATGGCACCTGCACCAGGCCACCAACCGGGTCGCAGGTCAGCCCAAGGTTATGTTCCAAGGCGATCTCGGCGGCATTTTCCAGCTGCGGCGGCGTGGCGCCCAGCACCTGGGACAGGCCGGCGGCGGCCATCGAACAGGCCGAGCCCACCTCGCCCTGGCAACCAACCTCGGCCCCGGAAATCGACGCGTTCTTCTTGCACAGTATGCCGACCGCCGCTGCCGCCAGCAGGAAGTCCACCACATCCGCGTCGCACGCGCCCGGGTTGAACTTCATGTAGTAATGCAGCACAGCCGGGATGATGCCAGCCGCACCATTGGTAGGCGCCGTGACCATGCGCCCGCCGGCGGCGTTCTCTTCATTCACCGCCAGGGCGAACAGGTTGACCCACTCCATGGCACTGAGGGTGGAACCGATCACGTTGGGTTTGCCCAGTTCCTGCAGGCTGCGATGCAGCCGCGCCGCACGGCGCTTGACGTGCAACCCGCCCGGCAGGATGCCTTCGTTGCGCAGGCCATTGTCGACGCACTCACGCATGGCGCCCCAGATTCGCAGCAGCCCCTCGCGTACCTCGGCCTCCGGGCGCCAGGCACATTCGTTGGCCATCATCAGTTGCGCCACGCTCAGGCCATGGTCCTTGCACAAGGCCAGCAACTGCGCAGCGCTATCGAACTCGTATGGCAGCACCACCGCGTTCGCTTCGACTGCTGGCGCATCGATCTCGGCTTGCTCGACGATAAAGCCACCGCCTACCGAATAGTAGGTTTGGCGCAACAGGCTGCCCTGCCCGTCCATGGCTTCCAGGCTCATGGCATTGGGGTGGTACGGCAGATTCTCGTCGAGCAGCAGCATGTCGCGGCTGTACTCGAACGCCAGCGGGTGGCTGCCATCGAGCATCAGGCAGTGCTCCTGCGTCACCTGGCCGATGCGCGACTCGATGGTGGCCGGGTCGATTCGGTCCGGCCATTGCCCCATCAGGCCGAGCAGGCAGGCACGATCGGTGGCGTGGCCAACCCCGGTGGCCGACAGCGACCCATACAGCCGCACCTCGACACGGCTTACCCTGGCCAACAGCCCCTGCTCACGCAGGGCCTGGGCAAAGGTAGCCGCCGCCCGCATCGGGCCGACGGTGTGGGAACTGGACGGCCCGATGCCGATTTTGAAAAGGTCGAAAACACTGATAGCCATGCTAATGCCTGACCGTACCCGGGTATGAAGCCGCAGCACGGTTATCTGGAGAAATTGAGCGGTATTGCGATTTTGCGCGATACTGCCGCGCTGACTCATGGATGACCAACGAAACTTCCTAAGCAAGGCTTTAGTGGTACTAAACGATGCGACGACAACTCAACGGCCAGACGTTCGTCTGGCTACACGTGTTTGCCTGTGCGGCCCGGCACTTGTCCTTCACCCGCTGTGCCGAAGAGCTGCACATCACCCCGGGCGCCGTCAGCCAACAGATGCGCCAGCTGGAGGAACGCCTGGGCTACCGGCTGTTCCTGCGCCGGGCGCGGGGTGTGGAACTGAGCGCCGAAGGGCAACGCCTGGCGCAGACGGTGACCGAAGCCTACGGCAGCATCGAAGCCGAACTGCTGCGCCTGGACGCGGGTGAAATCCGTGGCACCTTGCGCCTGCGCTCGATCCCGTCGTTCCTGGCCAAGTGGCTCACGCCGCGCCTGCCGCGCTTTCAACAACGCTACCCGGACATCGAGCTGCGCCTGGTGGCCGAAGACAGTGCCCAGGCGTTGACCCCTGGCGATTTCGACCTGGCCATCGACCTGAACGATGGCAGCTACCCCGGCATGCTTTCGACGCCGCTGCTGGACGAGCAGATCTTCCCCGTATGCTCCCCAACCTTGCTGCGCGGGCGCCCGCCGCTGCACGGGCCGGCAGACCTTGCGCACTACCCGCTGCTGCACGACATCACGGCCTGGCGTGGCAGTTCGGAATATGCCGAATGGGAGTTCTACCTGGAAGGCATCGGCGCCGCCGGCCTGGATGTGCGGCGTGGGCATACCTTCAATCGCAACCACCTGACCATCGAGGCGGCGATTGCCGGCATTGGCGTGGCGATTGCCCGGCGCACGCTGCTCAACGACGAGCTTGAGCGCGGCGCACTGATCGTGCCATTCGGGGTGCCTATCGCCAATCACAAGCGTTATGTGGTGCATTACCCGCCGGGCGGGCTGAGCCAGCCGGGGGCGCGGGCGGTGCACGACTGGCTGGTGGAGGAAGCACGGGGGTTCAGGGAGTTGCACCCGTTGAACAAGGTATAGATCAGTGAATGCCTTGAGCCTTGTGGGGGGGGCAAAGATCGAGCGCCGCCCGCGCGGCGCTTCGCGGGGCAAGCCCGCTCCCACATTTGTTGCAACGTGCCAAATCTGTCAGGCCATGGTTGCCAGCCTTGTTGCCTTGACTCAATTTCTCGGCTGGCGCTGCTGCGCCCAACCTACCTCAAGCCATGCACCAAGGCGGGCAACACCTCTCCCACAGGCATGGCCACGTTGCAACAAATGTGGGAGCGGGCTTGCCCCGCGAAGCGCCGCGCGGGCGGCGCTCGATCGCATAGGCAATACAATTGTCACGGCAAGCGCCTCGCAGCACTGGATTCAATAAGCCTGCTTGCCAGTAAACGCATTCAACGTACGCACCAGAATCACGAAATCCAGCCACAGCGACCAGTTGTTGATGTACTCGATGTCCGAGTCCACCCGCTGGATCATCTGCTCGATATCCCTGGTCTCGCCCCTGAACCCCCGCACCTGTGCCAGGCCGGTCATGCCAGGCTTGATATTGTGGCGGGCAAAGTAATCGACGATGTCCTGGGAATACAACGTGTCATGCTGCAACGCATGCGGCCGCGGCCCGACCAGGGACATTTCCCCGGTCAGCACATTGAACAATTGCGGCAGTTCGTCCAGGCTGGTGCGGCGGATAAAGGCGCCGACTCGTGTCAACCGCGGGTCATTCCTCTGCGCCTGCTTTACCACGCCCTCCTCCGGCTGATGGATATGCATGCTCCTGAACTTCCAGATGCGGAACGCTTCCCCGGTCCAGCCGGTGCGTTCCTGGCGGAAGAACACCGGGCCGCGGCTATCGAGCTTGATGGCCAGCGCAACGGCCAGCAACACCGGCGATGCCAGCAGCAGGATCAGCGCCGCCAACACCCTGTCCTCGAGGTTCTTCAGGAACAGGCTCATGCCCGTCAGCGGTGTTTCCGACAAGGTCAGCACAGGGATGCCGGCAATTTCCCGCACGCTGTGGTTGATCAGGCGCAACGAGAAGATATCCGGCACCCAGTTCACCGCAATGCACTTGTCGAGCAACTTGAAATACACATCATTGATGACCTCGGAACCGCCCAGCGGGGTCACCAGGTACACCGTGCGGATGCCGTGGCGGGCCACGATATCGTCGAGCGCGGCAATGTGACCGAGCACCGGCATGCGCTGCTTGCCTTCGGCGCTCTCGCGCCCCGGCTCATCGGCATTGTCGACCAGCACGCAACCCAGCACACGCTCGCCGAACCAGGGATTGTTGCTGATTTTCTGGTACAGGAAGTTGGCCAGGTCACCGGCGCCGATGATCAGGGCGTTGTCCAGGCGGGCATGCGCGGTAAAGCGCTTTTGCAATTCACGCACGGCAAAGTGCAGGAACAACTGGGCGATGTAGCCGATGATGAACAACTGCACGACCAGCAGACGCGAATAGGTTTCGCTCTGTTTGGCCAGGAAGGCCATGACCACCAGGAAGCAGAAGGTTGCCGACCAGGCCTTGAACAGCCGAAAAGCCTTGATGGAAAGCCCTACGTTGGTACGGTAGATCGCATAATGATCGTAGATGACTGCCAGTGCGCCAACCAGCAACAGCAGCATGATCACGTAATCGGAAGTGATGTAGCCAAACTGGTCGTAGATCAGATACCAGGCAATACCGGTGACTGCAATTCCATCGAGGCCGGCCTGAATGGCGTTACTTACGCTGCTTCTTCTCTGCAGCACGGAACGACTGCTTCTGGGCTCTAAGACCATTTCAGACCTCATCAATGTGCGCGCAGCAAGTGCCTTCCAGCAACCAGCAAGACTTGACAACGGCTCATGCAAAGCCCGTGAAGCGGAATCGTGCAACCCCAGGCCATTGATCTCACTGTAGCAGCCACCCGCCATCAGTGTCCCCGGAATCACGGTTCTCGCCGCCCCCGCCGTTCATGCGGTGTGCCCAGCCGCCCCTCCGTTGCGGCAGTACAGCAAGGTACGCAGCAGGAACAACGGGTTGCCCACCACATAGCGCATGAACAAACGCTTCGGCTCGCGCGCCAGCCGATACAGCCACTCCCCACCCAACCGCCGCAACCACTCGGGCGCCCGGCTGACCTTGCCGCCGAGAAAATCCAGGATCGCGCCGCCGCACACGATCAGGCATGGCACGCCAGCGGCAGCCAGCCTTGCCGCCACAACTTCCTGCCTGGGCATGCCCATGCCCAGCACGATCAGTTCTGGTTGCAGCTCCCTGGCCAGTTGCAGGTAGCTATCGACGCTGGCAAAGCCATCGTGGACCGACACCGGCACCACCCCGAACATGGCTGCGCTACGCTGCACGGCCTGGTCCAGATAAGGTTGCCGGGTGCCCCAGAACGCGACTCGCCGCCCACGGTAGGCAGCCAGGAGCCGAGGAATGAAGTCGGTGCCATTCATGTTGAGCCCCGGTTCAAGCCCCAGTCGCCGATACAGGATCGCCATACCGGAGCCGTCGCGCAGTAGTACGTCGGCCGCCGACAATGCCTGATGGCAGGCGCCATCGCGAACCACCAGGTTCATTGCATGGGCATTGACGAAGCCCAGCACGGTCGCGGCCTGCGTGGCGGTCAGCCTGTCCAGCAGGCGCTGCGCGGCAGTGGCATCCGCCACCACTTCAAGCTTGCCGACAATGGTGTTCCAGCGTTTCCGCCACTCAGCCATCAGTCTTTATCCCGTTTTGAACGTACCCATTCAATCTGGCGCTTGATCAGGAACCCCAGATACAACGGGACCTTCCTTACCGCATAAAACGGCGCGTACAGCAGCACGGAGAACGGGATCAGTTCGCGACAGAAGCGCGCCCAGGCCAGTGCGACGGCAAAGCCGAGCAATGCCAGCGCACAAAGGGCGATCCAGGCAGGTGCCGCCAGGCCGAACAGCAGGTATGCCAGCCAGGCCACCAGGTTGAGCCCGAGCAAGGCCAGCACCAGCAACGCCAGCGGCGGCACCAGCAGGTCAAGGGTCATGGCCAGCAAGCTGCCGTTACGCTGGGTGATTGCCGTCAGGGCACGCCTGGGCGCATCGGCCAGCATCAGGCTAAGGTGCCCATGCTCCCAGCGGGTGCGCTGGCTGCCCAGGCCTTGCTGGCTGGCAGGGAACCGGCTGCTGACCACCGCTTCGGGGCAGAACACTGGCGGCTTGCCCTGCTGGCACAGGTCCAGGCCCAGCTTCACATCCTCCACCAGGTGCCCGTTGGCCAGGTCGATCAAGGCCAGGTCACGCCAGCCGAATGCCATGCCTGCGCCCATCAACTGGCAAGGCAGGCCCAGCCGTGCCCAACCACGCGGGCGCACCAGGTTCTTGACCCGCCAGGCGAACTGGGCAACCTGCACTGCCAGCCCGGCCCCCGCCGGTGCGTGCATCAGGTACAGTGCCTGCACCGGGCGAGCGACCTCACAGTAGCGCCGCGCCAGGCGCTCGATTGCCCCCTCGCCCACCTGGCAGTCGGCATCCACCACGATCACCACCTCGGGCGGCTGACTGGCCAGATGGTGCACGCCAAAGTCCAGGGCGTAGCCCTTGCCGCGCAACCGCGTAGCGTGGCGCTCCACCACTTCGGCACCCGCCTCGCGCGCCAGTCGCGCGGTGTCGTCAGTGCAGTTGTCCGCCACCACCAGCAAGCGGTCGCCAGGCCGCAACTGCGGGGCAATGCTTGCCAGCGTGGCACCAATCATCGAAGCCTCGTCATGGGCTGGCACCAGCACTGCCACTTGCGGACGAGCGTTCTTGCCCATCGGCTGCACGCGTGCAGGCAAGCAGGCCATGAGTACCTGCACCAACAGCAGCAGCACCGGCAACAGGACGATGGTCGCCAGCATGCCCAGTAACCAAGCCAACACACTCATCATGCGGATGCCTTGAAATAGCTGGCCAACCTGGCCGCTTCGGTATCGATGTCATGCCGTTGCAGCACACGCCGGCGAGCCGCCTCGCCCATCCGCTGCAGCGCCTCGGCAGGTTGCGCCAGGCAGTCGGCCATGGCCGCCACCAGCTCGTCCACCTCGCCGGCAGGGAACAACCAGCCGTTCTCGCCCGGCCGCACCAGCTCGGGAATGCCTGCCACATAGGTGCTCAGCACTGGCCTGCGCAACGCCATGGCCTCCATGATCACCACCGGCAAACCCTCGGCAAAGCTGGGCAGCACCAGCGCACGCGCCGCAAGGATTTCTTCGCGCACCTGTGCGCTGCTGATCCAGCCGGTGATGCGCACCTGCTGCTGCAAGCCATGCCGTGCAATCAACGCCTCGATCTGCCCACGCATCTCACCATCGCCAGCCAGCACCAGCTCGAAGGCTATCGACCGGTCGGCCAGTACCCGCGCGGCCTCGAGCAACAGCAGCTGGCCTTTCTGTTCGCAAAGGCGGCCGACGCACACCAGGCGCGGCGCCATGGGCACGCCGACCGACGCCACCTCATGGAAACTGCGCTCGAGGCCGCAATGCACCACCTTCACCTTTGCCCAATGGTCGTGTGCCACCCAGCGATACAACTGGCTGCGCCCGTACGAGCTGACCGCCGCGACAAATGCGGCACGCCGCACTTTCTCGCCCAGGTGCAGGAACTGCGGCTTGTCGAACTCTTCCGGCCCATGCACGGTAAAGCTGTAGGCTGGCCCGCCGAGCACGTTGGCCAGCATCACCACCTCGGTGGAATTGGTGCCGAAATGCGCATGCACATGTCTTGCCTCACCCGCCTGCAACCATTGCAGCACCTGGCAGGCCTCGGCCAGGTACACCAGGTGGTACGGCCAGGCCCGGTCGGCCCGCCTGCCAAGGCGCAGGGCCAGCCACAGCGCCCGGAAAAACCGGCGCGGCTGCGCGCGCAGTACTCGCCAGGCCGGTGCCAGCAAACCCTTGATGCCACGCTGCAGCACATAGCGGGTCCTGGCCCGTTCGTTCGCATCCTCGGCATCCTGCAATTCGGCGTCCCACCCGCGCAGGGCAATGCGCTGCACCTCTACCCCCTGGCGCTCCAGCGCCAGGATCTCGCGGCGGATGAAACTGTGGCTGACCTTCGGGTACTGGTTTATGAAGTAGGCAATGCGCATAGGAATCCAGATCAAGACCCGCGTGATGAACCTGCAGATCTGCCACTGCAGGGCCGGCCGTTACTCAAGGTTGCCGACTACCGGCGGCCGGCGCGCCGCCGATGCCGGCTCGTCAGGTGCATCCCCCTGTTCCTCTTGTAGTCCAAGGTTGTGACCGCTGCCTGGCAACGCCGCCTGCAAGCGGGCAAAAACGTGGTCGAGCAACGCCTGGCGGCGGCGGTACATCGCCCGTTTCTTCGCCGGGATGTCCTGTTCCGCCCGCTGTGCCGCAGCGAGCGGAAGGGCCAGGAAGTCAGCATGGTTCGATGCGATAGCGCCGTGCTCCAGCCAGATCACGTCGTAATTGGCCGCCAGGTCCTGACCTTTGTGGTTGCCAAAATACGCGTGCCGATGGTGGCGGCAGGCATCAGTTACGGCATACAGGTGCGCCACGCCCAAGGTCCTGGCCAGGCACTTCAATGCCTCGAGCAACAGGCTGCGCGGGCGCAGCCCTTCGAAGTCCTTGGTCAGGTCGCGGTAGATGGCCAGGGAGGTTTCGCTGTCGATCCCCTTGTGGATGCCCTGCACTGCACCGATGAACAGGCACAGCTCGCCCTGGCTGCGGCACAGGCTGAACGCCAGGGAAGCCACGCGCAGGTCAGTCTGGAACAGGTTCAACACCAACTCGCCTTCGCGCTTGAACCAGATCGGCCGGTCCAGGACCAGGCGGCAGCCCGGCGAATAGCCGGACAGCTCGCACAGCGTCAGGCTTTCGTCCCGCCCCAGCAGCAACAGCGCCGGAAACTGCCCGGCCAGCACCTCGAAGTGCGAAGCCAGCACCTCCAGGCGCTGCGGGGCTTCCCAGCATTTGCTGAGGTACGGCCACTGCACGACACCGATGCAATCCACCCCCAGGCGCTGCAAACCTTGCTGGCCCAGCGCCGCCGTCATGCGCTGCAGGAACGCATTCAGTTCAGGCCATTGCCTGGCAATCTGCAGCGTCAACTTGTACTTGTTGTTCAGCGCCCGCAACGAGTAACCCGGTTGCAAGGTAAACACGCTTTTCACGATCGTGCCGAGCATCATGGGCCTCTTTCTCACTAGAACTGCACATAACTCATTGAATTAGCAGGGGCCCTGTGGGAGCGGCTTTAGCCGCGAACACCGGCGCAGCCGGTGCCATGCACCTCGTTGGATTCTTCGCGGCTAAAGCCGCTCCCACAGGGTAAGCGGAGTCCTTGTCACTTGTACTCGATCAACGTCGGTTTGCCGGCCGCGATGCGGTGGCGCAAGAACTTCAGTTGCCCGAGCATTTCCGGGAACTTGCCCAATACCAGAAACACCGCCTGTAGCCAGTTCTCCCGCACCGACTTGCCACCGCGGCGAGCAAGGCGTGCAGCCTGCAGCGGGTACACCAGCAGCAACAGCAGGCCCCAGCCCCCCAGCAAAAGGAAGGCCAGCACGACCACCACGGGGATGCCCAGGCCCCACAGCCAGGCCCGGCGCGATTCGCGCAGCCAGTGCCGCTCGGGTGGCCGACCATGCAGGTAGGCCCCTTCGGCATAGGCATGGCCAGCGCGCAGGCTACGCCGCCACCATTGGCTGAAACGGGTCATGGCGGCATCGTGCAGGGTCATCTCGGCGTCCAGGCGCCAGACCTTCCAGCCCTTTGCCCGCAGGCGCACGCACAGTTCGGGCTCTTCTCCGGCGATAAGCTCGGGGCGAAAGCCACCGACGGCGACAAAGGCGTCTACCCGCATCAGGGCATCGCCACCGCACGCCTTGGCCTCGCCGATGGGGGTGTCCCACTCCAGCTCGCACAACAGGTTGTACACCGACCGCTGGGGGAAGCGCTCGCGGCGGCGGCCGCACACCACTGCCACGTCGGGATGGTCGTCGAGAAACGCCTTAGCCGCAGCCAGCCAGCCGCCATCCACCTCGCAATCGCCATCGACGAACTGCACCAGCTGCATCGAGGGCAGCTGCCGCTGCAAGGCGAAAAAGCCTTCGTTGCGCGCGCGTGCGGCAGTGAACGGAGTGTCCATTCCCAGTGCCAGCACCTCTACCCCCAGGCTGCGGGCCAAATGCGGTGAGCCATCGCTGGAGCCCGAGTCGACGTACAGGACCTTGTCCGCACCCTGCAGCAGCGAACGCAGGCAACGCTCCAGGCGCTGGCCTTCGTTGCGGCCAATCACCACCACACCGATCCCGCTCGCCATGGGCTTCACTCGACGGGCACCGTGGCGGCCGGTTGCCTGGCCTTTATGATGGCCGGCACCCCTACCGCCAGCGAGTTGTCTGGCACATCTACCAGCACCACGGCGTTGGCGCCGATGATCACGTCGTTGCCGATACGGATGCTACCCAGCACCTTGGCCCCGGTGCCGATATCGACGTTGTTGCCGAACACCGGCGCAATCGGCTCGTTGACGTTCTTCAGGCCAACCACCACACCGTTGCGGATGCGGCAGTCATCGCCAAAACGGGCATAGCCGCTGATGACGATGCCGCCAAAATGGTCGATCACGAAGTTGCGGCCGATCACCACTTCGCACGGCAACTCCACACCCGTGATGATCTGCACGAACTTGAACAGCACCTTGTAGATAAGCGACAACAGCTTGCGCAGCAGTGCCGGGCGCACCCCATAGCGCCAGCGGCCGAAGCGGTACACCAGCAGTACCCAGAAACCCTGGGCGCCCCAGTCACCACCGTGGGCACGCAGGTCGGCACGAACATTCTCGAACATGGCTCCACCTACCTTGTCGGTTGGCTGGCGTACCGGGTCTTGAACAACAGAGACCAGGTCGCCCGGCAGTGACGCCAGCAGGCCTGTATCGCGCCCCGGCCGCGTCGTTTCAACAGCGCCTTGAGTGCCAGCACCAGGTCGCCCAAGGTGACCAGCAACATGTGCAGGGCAAGCCCCGCCAGCCCGTGATGCTTGCGGAAGTACAGTAGCTCGCTTTCGATCTGATAGGAGGAGATCTGCCGGCTGGCCGCCTCCAGTTCGGCCACCGATCTGGAGCTTTCCCCACCGATGTGCACCACCGTGGTGTGCGGGTAGAACACCACTTTCCAGCCGGCCGCCTTCACCCGCTTGCAGTGGTCGACCTCCTCGTAATAAAGAAAGTAGCGCGGGTCGAACAGGCCCACCTGGTCGAGCACTTCGCGGCGCACCAGGTAGAAGCAGCCAGGCAGCCAGTCGCACTCGCGGACCGAAGCGTGGTCCCAGTTCATTTCGTCGACCATCTTCAGGCCCGGGAAGAAGCGCCCCAGCCCGGTACGCCCGACGAACACGTTGAGCGGTGTAGGGAAGTAGCGGCAACTGGGCTGCAAGTCGCCGTCGCGGCCCTCCAGGCGTACCCCCAGCACCCCGCACTCCGGGTGGGCTTCCATGTAGTCGAGGGTTTTCTGCAAGGAATCGGCGGCGACGAAGGCGTCGGTGTTCAGCAGCAAGGCGTACTTGCCCTTCAAGTGCGCCAGCAACTGGTTGTTTGCCCGGCCGAACCCCACGTTCTGCCTGTTGCTCAGCAGCAGCGCTTGCGGGCACACCTCGGCCATGCGCTGTAGCGAGTCATCCACCGAGGCATTGTCCACCACCAGGTAGCTGGCCAGCCGCTCGCTGTCGGCAAGGCGCAGCGCATCGAACATCGGCTGCAGCAGCCCGGCCGTGTTGAAGTTGACCACCATGACGTCCACAGGTTTGCTAGCCATTGTTGCTGTCCCTCGAAGAAAGCCCCACGCCTTTGCAGTATCAGCACAACATTCGTCACGCCACGGCTTCCCTGGCCGCGTTCATCCTGGCATCGAGGTGGTCGGCCAGGCGTAACGCAAACTGCAGCAGCGGCATGGTCGGGTTGGAAGCACCGCCGGTGGCAAAGATGCTGCTGCCGGCGACATAAAGGTTTTCGGTGCCGAATACCCTGCAGTTGGTATCCACGACACCGAATTGCGCCGACGACGCCATGCGCGTGGTACCCATGTGGTGGGCATGTGGCGACAACCTCAGCGGTATCGAAGTGTCGTAAACGAAGTCATTGAGCTTGATGAAGCCAAGGTTCATGTCAGCCCACTGCTTGGCCAGTTCGCTGCCAATGCACTTGACGGTGTGCCGGTCATCAGCGCTCAGGGCCCAGTTGACATTGACCTTGGCCACGCCCAGCGCGTCCTTCTCGTCCAGCAGCGAAATGCGGCTGTGCAGGTTGGGGAACTGCTCGATCATGGTGCTGATGACGCCGTCACCGGGGCAACTGAACCTGGCCACGAAGGCAATCTTGCTGGCTACTCCCATGTCGCATGCCAGGTTCTCCAGAAAGTGTTTCACCTCGGCAGTACGACCATAGGTTTGCACATCGGCCAGCAAGGCGGCCCTGACGTTGCCCTTGCCTGCCTTGTATTCGTCAACGAAGGCATCGGTGGTGTAGTACTCGCGCGGTTCCGGGGCCAACCCCGACCTGAGGATGAAGGTGCCAAGATCAATGTTCAGATGCTCCATGAAACACCCGCCGACCAGCCCGCCCTTGCTCACGATCCCCGCCGCCAGCAACGACTCGCTGTTGAGCAGTTGCCGGGCATTCTCGATTGCACCGGTGGCCAGCACGAAGTTTCTTGCAGCCAGGCGCTGGCGATTGCATGCGTAATCGGAGAGTACGACTGCGGCCAGGTGGCCGGAAGACTGGTCGAACTCCAGGTTCACGCAATTGCAATTGATGAATACGTCCAGGCCTGGGGTCTGCTCCAGGGCCGTGGCGTACTTTTGCGCAAAACGCGTTGGCGGGCTGAGCAGAAAGCGGTCGGGCTCGAAGTCTCCGCCGTCGAGGCCGGCATTCAGTGCGTGAAAATCCGCCCCGGGGGGCAGGTCGACGATTTCCATGGCAGCAGGCAAGTAGCCTGCGATCTCCGAATAAGGAATGGGCCAGCCAGGCAACCCGCCAATGGGGGGAACGGCGAAGTCGGAGGGGCTGAATGGCCGGCAACGGCCTGCCCAATGGTTGGATGTGCCGCCCAGGTAACGCAGGCGGGCTTCCCCGGCGTACAGCTCCAGGCCAGTGGATGCACAGGCGTACAAGGCTTGCGAGTTCGCCGAGTATTCGCGCCCGCCACCTTCGGCTAGCAGGACGCTCCAGCCGGCGGCGGCCAGGCGCAGCCCCAGGATGATGCCCGCGGGGCCAGCACCAATGATGCAGACATCGTAACTGTCGCGCAGGGCCTTCTGCTGCTGATAGTCCTTGATCATGGGTGTTTGTCCCGAAAGTAGCGGGACGGCAATACCCAGCCGTTGATCACCACGAACCCGGGCCTGCCGGCAGGTTGGCGGGCGACGGCTGGCGTAGCAGCGAACACCACACCGCCAACGCCCAGCAGGACACAACTCTGGAGAAACCCTCTACGACCCAACTGCGCAGTACAAAAAGTAAGCTTCCCCATGATCCAGTGACCTGCATCTTTGAAAGATTCACCCGGCTAGCCGCATTGCAGCCAGTCATCAATCGACGGCATGACGTCAATCTCTACTGATTGGCTAAAAGGTCACTATAGTTTCAATCAGCCACGATGCTAGCCGTTGCCCACCGACGCAAAGGTGCACATAGCCAATGCCTGAACATTTTCGTGCGTTGATCGTCATCCTGTTTCTGGCGAGCGTGGTCTTCCTGCTGGCGCGGCGGCCTGCCACCGACCTGATTCCGCTGGGCGATTTCAAGCGCCGGCGCAATCTGTGGTTCCTGCTTACCCTGCTGGCCTTCTTTTCGCACAGTTTCTGGCTGTACCTGGGTGCTGGCGCCGTCATCCTGTACATCGCCGGGCGGCGCGAGCACAACCCCATGGCGTTGTTCTACATGCTGCTGTTCCTGATCCCGCCGGCTTCGGTGCAGGTGCCCGGGTTCGGTGTGGTCAATTACCTGGTCGACCTCAACCATATCCGCCTGCTGACCCTGTGCGTGCTGTTGCCGGCGGCACTGGCCCTGCGCCGGCAAGGCGACACCCTGCGCTTCGGCCGCACCTGGCCGGACAGGCTGTTGGCAGCCGGCCTGCTGCTGATGAGCGTGCTCTACCTGCGCGAAACCACCGTGACAGACACCCTGCGCCAGACACTGTACCTGTATGTCGACGTGCTCCTGCCGTATTACGTGGCCAGCCGTGGCCTGCGCCAGATCAGCGACTTCAAGGACACCCTGCTGGCCTTCGTGCTTGCCTCCTTCGTCCTGGCCCTGATCGGCGTGGCCGAGTACGTGCGCCACTGGCTGCTGTACAGTGCCATGGTCGACGCCATGGGCGTGCCGTGGAGCATGTCCGGCTACCTGAGCCGTGGCGGTTCGCTGCGCGCCAGCGTCACCACCGGGCAGGCGATTGCCCTGGGCTATGTGATGAGCGTGGCCATCGGCCTGTTCCTGTTTGTCCAGGGTTATGTGCGCCGCCCCCTGCACCGTGCGATGGGCGCCCTGCTGCTGGCCGCCGGGCTGTTCGCGCCACTGTCCCGTGGCCCGTGGATCGGCGCCGTGGTCATCGTCGTGGTGTTCATCGCCCTGGGCAAAGGTGCGGTCAGGCGCCTGGCGCTGCTCGCTGTGGCCGGCATGCTGGCCCTGCCCTTGCTGGCCATCGTGCCCGGTGGCGACAAGGTACTGGACATGCTGCCGTTCATTGGCAACCTCGAGAAAGAGAACATCACCTACCGCCAACAGCTGATGGACAACTCGTGGATCGTCATTCAGCGCAATCCGCTGTTCGGCTCGTTCGACTTTCGCAACACCCCGGAGATGCAATCGATGATCCAGGGTGAAGGCATCATCGACATCGTCAACACCTATATCAACCTGGCACTACGGGTCGGGCTGGTCGGGCTTGGCCTGTTCGTGGCGTTCTTCGTCACCGTACTGCACGGTATCCGCAAGGCCATGCGCAGTTTCCCCGACAAGGACGACGAGCGACGCCAGCTCGGCCGGGCATTGCTGGCGACACTGATCGGCATCCTGGTGATCATCTTCACCGTCAGCAGCATCACCTTCATCCCGGTGGTGTACTGGACTGTCGCCGGGCTGGGCGTTGCCTACATCCAGATGGCCCGCAGACTGCATGACAGCGAGGCCATCGCGCTGGCCGACCCCGGCCTTCAACCAAGGTGACCCTTATGAGCCTGCTACCCCTGCGCAGCCTGGGTTTTCAGATCCTGCTGCGGGTTTCGGCCATTGCCGGCCTGGCCTTGCTACCGCTCACCGGCTGGGCATCAGCGTGGCAAGTCAGCGTAGATGAACAGAACGGCCTGCCCTTGGTGACCCGCGGTGGTGGGCCGATGATGAAAGCCAAGTTCGACTTCTGGGCGGCCAACTGGAGCTGGACCGGTTTCTCCACCACGTTCAAGGTCAATGGCCCCTACCACTACACGCTGCAGGGAAAGAACAAGGAACTGGACTTCGACCTGGCGGCGGATATCCGCAAGGAGCAGGCGCAAACCCTGAGCTGGGCTTTCGACGTCGACGCTCATAGCCGCCAGGCCGGGGTGATGGGCGGCGGCATGGTCTTCGAGTTCGACCCTGCGCAAATTGCCGGAGACATGGGCGCCCCGCAGCTGCTGCCCGGCAACCGTGGCTGGTCATGGGGCAAGGCTGACCAGGGCCGGCGCATCGAAATGCGCTTCGAGCCACCGCTGGCCAGGATGTATTTCGAGCGCGGCAACCCGTCCGAACTGCGTGCGTTCATCTACAGCGACCCTATCAACGCCGGCCGGCAGCAGATCAAGGCGGTGCTGAACGTTACCGGCGACATCGACCTGGGGCCCACGCCCAGCGAACGCTTCGGCCTGGCCGACCCCGCCGGTTGGCCCGACGACCAACTGGACTGGCGCACCTCGCCAGTGGACCTGTCGTTCCTCAACGCTGCGCAAAAGCCTGCCGGCAAGCATGGTTTCGTCAAGGCTGTCGGCGAGCAGTTGATGTTCGAAAACAACACCCCGGTGCGCTTCTGGGGCACCAACCTGTCCGCCTATTCGTTGTTCAAGAGCCCCGACGAAGAAATCCGTCAACAGGCCAAACGCCTGTCGGCCCTGGGTTTCAACCTGGTGCGTCTGCATCACCACGACTCGCCCTGGGTCAGCCCGAACGTGTTTGGCGACGGCACCCTGGTGCGCGATACCCAGCAGCTCAGTGCCGAATCGCTGCGCAAGCTCGACCTGTGGATCAAGGCGCTCAAGGACGAGGGCATCTATATCTGGCTGGACCTGCACGTGCAGCGGGCGCTTACTGCCAAAGACAACATCGATGACTTCGAGGAACTGGCCAAGGGCGAGAACCATGTCGACCTGAAGGGTTACGCCTATATGAACCGCAGTATCCAACAGGCGATGAAGCGCTTTGCCGAGCAGTACCTGACCCATGTGAACGAATACACCGGCCTGGCCTACAAGGACGACCCGGCCATCGCTGCCGTGCTGCTCACCAATGAGAACGACCTCACCCAGCATTATGGTAATGCCCTGATGCCGAACAAGGATGTGCCGCACCACAGCGAGCGATACATGGAAGCGGCCAAAGCTTTCGCCAAACGCTATGACCTGCCCACCGACCTCACCTGGCGCGCCTGGGAGCATGGCCCCTCGAAGCTGTTTCTCAACGACCTGGAGCAGCGCTTCGACGCCGACATGATCGCCCACCTGCGCGGCCTCGGCGTGAAAGTGCCGATCGCCACTACCAGTACCTGGGGCGGCAATGGCCTGAGCGCGCTGCCGGCACTGACCACAGGCGATGTCATCGACGCCCATGGCTACGGTGCCAATGGCCAACTGGAGAAGAACCCGCTGACCAGCGACGGCCTGATCGACTGGCTCGCCGCCGCCCAGGTAGTTGGCAAGCCGCTGACCGTCAGCGAGTGGAACGCCGAACCCTTCCCGCTGCCCGACCGCCACTCGCTGCCACTGTACGTGGCCGGCACCGCTGCCCATCAGGGCTGGGACGCCATGCTGCAATACGCCTACAGCCAGCAGGCCTTCAACCCAGGTTGGCGCACGGCGGATAACTGGCACGCGTACAACGACCCGGCGATGATCGCCACGTTGCCCGCTGCCGCCCTGCTCTATCGCCGTGCGGACGTGAAGCCCGCCACCACCCGCTACGTGTTCGCGCCGACACCCGCCACCCTGTACAACCAGGAGATCACCCCGCGCAATTCACCGCTGCTGCGCACGGCAATGGAAAAGGGCCAACTGCAGATCGCCCTGCCACAGACACCGGAGTTGCCCTGGCTCAAACCCGCCGCCATCCCTGCCGGTGCGCAGGTACTGCAGGACCCGGGGCAGTCCTTGCTGCCGGCCGACGCCACGGAAGCGGTCAGCGACACCGGCGAACTCAAGCGCAACTGGCAACAGGGCATCTATACCATCGACACACCGCTGACCCAGGCCGCCACCGGATGGCTGGGAGGTCACTCGATCAGCCTGGGCGCCATTCAGGTGCAAGCAAAAACGCCGTACGCCAGCGTCGTGGTGCAAAGCCTGGACGGCAACCCCCTGGGCCAGTCGCGCGAACTGCTGCTGTCGCTAGGTACCCGTGCCGTGCCCAAGGCCGATGCCAAGACACCGTTCAACGTCGAACCGCTTGCCGGCACCTTGAGCATCAAGGCGCCTGCTGGCCTGAAACTGTTCGCCCGGGATGCACAGGCACAGTTGAAACCGTTGCCGATGGCTTACCAGGAGGGGCGCTACACGATCACGTTCGACGGCAAGTACATGTCCAACTGGCTGTTCTTGAAATAGGGTATGTGGCCATCTACCCTCACAACAGACCTGTAGCTGAAAAGCGCGGCTGTACAACAGCAAAGTCCAGGAGGCATGGATGAAGTTTCTTGTTGTCGGTGGCGCAGGCTACATAGGCTCGCACATGGTCAAGCACCTGCTCGGTGCGGGCCATGAGGTGGTGGTGGCGGACCTGGTCGCACCCGGCCCCGGTGTGCAGTGGGCGAAACTGGACATCGCAGACGAGCCCGCCCTGGATGTGCTGTTTGCTGTTTGCCGTTTCGATGCCGTGTTCCACTTTGCCTCGTTCATCCAGGTGGGCGAGTCGGTCAGCGTGCCCGGCAAGTACTACCAGAACAATGTCGCGGCCACCCTTTCCCTCCTGCAGGCCATGGTGAATGCCGGTATCAGGCACCTGGTGTTTTCGTCCAGCGCAGCCGTTTACGGCAACCCGCAGTATGTGCCGATCGACGAAGCGCATGCCAAGGGGCCGATCAACCCGTATGGGCTGAGCAAATGGATGGTCGAGCAGATTCTCGAGGACTTCGATCGGGCCTACGGCTTGAAGTCGGTATGCCTGCGTTACTTCAACGCAGCGGGCGCGGACCCGCAAGGCCAGCTGGGAGAGCGTCATGACCCGGAAACCCACCTGATCCCGTTGATCCTGCAGGCCGCTTCGGGCCGGCGTGATTCAGTAACGGTATTTGGCCGCGACTACGACACGCCGGATGGTACCTGCATACGCGACTATGTGCATGTGGCCGACCTGGCGGTTGCCCATGCACTGGCGGTGGATTACCTGCTGGCGGGTGGCGAGCGAACCGCGTTCAACCTGGGCAATGGGCGGGGTTTTTCGGTGCAGCAGGTGATCGATACGGCCCGCGCGGTGACTGGCCGGCAGATCCGCACCCTCGACGCCCCCCGCCGCCCCGGCGACCCGCCCCGGTTGGTGGCGGATGCTGGCAGGGCCATGCACGTGCTGGGCTGGCGGCCGGAGTTTGCCACGCTGGAGCCGATTGTGCGGCATGCGTGGCAGTGGGAGCTGCAGTATCCTTGGGCTCAGCACCAAAGCTGAGATTGTGGGCCCGCGTAACACCGGCCTAGCCGATACCAAACACCGCATCGCCTGTTTCGCGGGTAAACCCGCTCCCACACCTGCCGAAGGAACGCGCCATACCTGTGGGAGCGGGCGCGCCCGCGAACACCGGCGTAGCCGGTGCCACCACCGCGTCGCCTGCTTCGCGGGCATGCCCGCTCCCACAGAGTCCCTCGTCAGATGAAGGAATGCGCCATACCTGTGGGAGCGGGTTCACCCGCGAACACCGGCGCAGCCGGTGCCAGCCACCGCGTCGCCTGCTTCGCGGGCATGCCCGCTCCCACAGAGTCCCTCGTCAGTTGAAGGAATGCGCCATACCTGTGGGAGCGGGTTCACCCGCGAACACCGGCGCAGCCGGTGCCAGCCACCGCGTCGCCTGCTTCGCGGGCATGCCCGCTCCCACAGGGCCCCCACCAGCTGAGGGAATGCGCCATACCTGTGGGAGCGGGTTCACCCGCGAACACCGGCGTAGCCGGTGCCAGCCACCGCGTCGCCTGCTTCGCGGGCATGCCCGCTCCCACAAGGACCCCACCAGCTGAGGGAATGCGCCATACCTGTGGGAGCGGGTTCACCCGCGAACACCGGCGCAGCCGGTGCCAGCCACCGCGTCGCCTGCTTCGCGGGCATGCCCGCTCCCACAGAGTCCCTCGTCAGTTGAAGGAATGCGCCATACCTGTGGGAGCGGGTTCACCCGCGAACACCGGCGCAGCCGGTGCCAGCCACCGCGTCGCCTGCTTCGCGGGCATGCCCGCTCCCACAGGGCCCCCACCAGCTGAGGGAATGCGCCATACCTGTGGGAGCGGGTTCACCCGCGAACACCGGCACAGCCGGTGCCATCCACCGCGTCGCCTGCTTCGCGGGTAAACCCGCTCCCACAGGGCCCCCACCAGTTGAAGGAACGTGCCATACCTGTGGGAGCGGGCGCGCCCGCGAATACCGGCGCAGCCGGTGCCAGCCAGTCCGGCCAGCATTCAGAGAAATGTCTGCCGGATCCGCTTCTTGTCGATCTTGCCAACGCTGGTCTTGGGGATCTCCTCCACGCAGCGCAACTGCCGTGGTATCGCCCATTTGTTCAGGTGCCCGCTGTCGACAAACGGCTGCAGATGCCCTGCCAATGCCGCCTGGTCGAATTGCATGCCATCACAACAGACGACCAAGGCCAACGGCTGCTCACCCCACTGCGCGTCCGGGATGCCGATCACCGCCACCGATGCGACAGCCGGATGCTGGCTGATCAGGTTTTCCAGCGCCACCGAGCTTACCCACTCGCCACCGGTCTTGATCACATCCTTGATCCGGTCGCGAATACGCACCACACCCACAGGGTCGATGCAGGCCAGGTCGCCAGTGTGCAGCCAGCCTCCCAGCCACAACGCGGCACCCTGCTCCGGTTCATGCAGGTAGCCCTGGGTCAGCCACGGCGCACGCACCACGATTTCACCCAGGCTTTCGCCATCACGGGGCACATCATTGCCTTCTGCGTCGATAATGCGCAGGTCCACCAGGGCAATCGGCACGCCGGCATCGATACGTAGCGGCAGCTGTTGCGCCATGGGCAATGCCAGCAGGTCGGCGCTCAAGTGGGTGATGCTGAGCAGCGGGCAGCTTTCCGACATGCCGTAGCCACAATGCACACTGATGCCGCGCTCGCTGGCACGCTGCGCCAGGCCCAGGGTCAGCGCACTGCCGCCCAGCAGCATCTTCCAGCCGGTCAGGTCGGCGCGGCGCCCTTCCTCGCTGTCGAGCATCATCTGCAGCACCGTGGGCACACAATGGGAGAACGTCACGCCCTCGTCGCGGTACAGGCACACCAGGCGGTTGGGCTCGTAGCGCCCGGGGTAGACCTGCTTGATGCCCAGCGCCGTGGCCACGTAGGGCACGCCCCAGGCATGCACATGGAACATCGGCGTGATGGGCATGTACACATCGCCGCTGCGCAACAGCGGCACCTCGCCGCAGGCAGCCAGGGTGCCCTGCTCGACCAGGGTATGCAGCACCAGTTGCCGGTGGCTGAAGTACACGCCCTTCGGGTTGCCGGTGGTGCCGCTGGTGTAGAACAGCGTGGCCAATGAGTGCTCGTCGAAATCGGCGAAGTCGAACTGCGGCTCGGCAGCCGCCAGCAGCGCTTCGTACTCACCCAGCAACGGGACGTCTTGTGTTGCCGGGCCACCTTCGGCGAGGCGAATGAACCCCTTGACCGTGGGCAAGTCATCGCGCAATTGCGCCATCAACGGCAAAAAATCGTCATGAACCAGTACCAGGCGGTCCTCGGCATGGTTCATGGTGTAGCGCACCTGCTCGGTGGACAGCCGTACGTTCACCGTGTGCAGCACCGCACCCAGCATCGGTACGGCAAAGAAGCATTCCAGCGCCCGGTGGCTGTCCCAGTCGAGCAACGCCACGGTGTCGCCAGGCTTGACTCCGGCGGCGGTCAGCACGTTGGCCAGCCGCTGGATGCGTTCGAGCAGCGTGGTGTAGGTGTAGCGCAGCTTGTCGGCGTAGACGATTTCCTGGTTGGGCTGGTAGCGCACGCCCGACAGCAGCAGGCGCTTGATCAGCAGTGGATAGGCATAGGCCTGCTCGGCCGCGGGCATGACGCGCGTGGTGATCATGTCGGCGGCCTTCACAGTTGCCCAGCCTCGAGCAGATACAGGCTGTCGCTACCGGCCTTCACACTGGCATTCAGCGAATGAATGCGTGGCAGCAGGCGGGCAAAGTAGAACCGCGCGGTGCCCAGCTTGCTCAGGTGGAACGGCTCGGGGGCCGAATGACACTGGCATACCACGGCCATGCGTGCCCACAGGTAGGCGTAGAAGGTGTAGCCAAACACTTGTAGGTACTCCACCGCCGCCGCACCAAGCTCCCGCGGGTTGCCCTGGGCCCGGTCGAGCAACCAGGCGGTCAGCTCATCGAGGTTGCGCACGGCAGCCAGCAGCGGCGCGCCGAACTCCGCGCTCGCTGCAGGCAACGCCTGGGCAAAGGCGGAAATTTCATCGGACACACTGCGATAGGCCTGGCCGCCATCGCCAAACAGTTTGCGCCCCACCAGGTCGAGGGCCTGGATGCCGTTGGTACCTTCGTAGATCTGGGTAATGCGGCAGTCGCGGATCAATTGCTCCTGGCCCCACTCGCGGATATAGCCATGGCCGCCCAGCACCTGTTGGCCGTGCACGGTGGTCTCCAGCCCCATGTCGGTGAGGAAGGCCTTGGCCACCGGTGTGAGCAACGCCACCTTGGCCTCGGCCTGGGCGCGTGCGGCCGGTACTTCGCTGTACCTGGCCAGGTCGAGTTGCAGCGCAACGTAGGTAGAAAAGGCCCGCCCGCCTTCGTTCAGCGCTTTCATGGTCAGCAGCATGCGCCGCACGTCCGGGTGGACGACGATAGGGTCTGCACTTTGCGTCGGCGCTTCGGCGCCCGTCGGCGCACGGCCTTGCTGGCGGTCACGGGCATAGGCGATGGCGCCCTGATAGGAGCGTTCGCCCAGGGCCAGGCCCTGGATACCTACGCCCAGGCGCTCGTAGTTCATCATGGTGAACATTGCCGCCAGGCCCTTGTTCGGCTCGCCGACCAGATAGCCGATGGCGCCGTCGAAGTTCATCACGCAGGTGGCCGAGGCCTTGATGCCCATCTTGTGTTCGATCGACCCGCAACTCACCGCATTGGCCTCGCCCAGCATGCCATCGGCGTCTACCAGTACCTTGGGCACCAGGAACAGCGAGATGCCCTTGGGCCCGGCGGGCGCATCCGGCAGCCGCGCCAGCACCAGGTGGATGATGTTCTCGGTCAGGTCCTGCTCACCGCCTGTGATGAAGATCTTGGTACCGGTGATGCGGTAACGGCCATCGGCGCCTGGCTCGGCACGGGTGCGGATCAGGCCCAGGTCAGTGCCGGCGTGCGGCTCGGTCAGGCACATCGAACCGGCCCAGCGCCCTTGGTACATGGGCGGCAGGTACAGCGCCTTCAACGGCTCGCTGGCATGGTTGAGCAGCGCCAGGCAGGCCCCGGCCGTCAGCATCGGGTACAGGCCGAACGACAGGTTGGCGGCATTGAGCATTTCTTCGAGCTGGGCGCCGATCACTTTCGGCATGCCCATGCCCCCATATTCCGGGGCACCGGCGACGCCCACCCAGCCATCGGCGGCAAATGCCCGGTAGGCATCGGCGAAACCATCGGGGGTGCGTACCCGGCCCGCCTCCCAGCGGCAACCCTGCTCGTCGCCACTGCGGTTGAGCGGTGCGACCACCTGGGCGATCAGCCTGCCGGCCTGTTCGAGCACGGCCCGGGCAGTATCGCCATCGACCTGCTCGGCCAAGGCGGGCGTTTGCGCCCACCAGGCCGGTATGTCGAACACTTCGTTGAACAGAAAATCCATGTCGCGCAGTGGCGGAAGGTAATCAGACATGAGGCGAACACTCGGTTTCTTGGGTTTGCGGAAGCGACGTGGCCTGGGCCTCGGCAGGCACCGGGGCGGCCTGGCCACGCAGGAGGAAATGCGACAACGCAGGGATCAGCACCAGCGCACCGAGCATGTTCCACAGGAACATGAAGGTCAGCAGCAGGCCCATGTCGGCCTGGAACTTGATCGGCGACCAGGCCCAGCCGACCACACCGGCCGCCAGGGTAATACCGACCAGCCCCACCACCCGGCCGGTGAAGGCCACGGCTTTCTGGTAGGCCTGGGCCAGGCTCAGCCCGGCGCGCTGGTAATGCAGTTGCACGCTGAGCAGGTACAGCGCGTAGTCCACACCAATGCCTACGCCCAGGGCGATCACCGGCAAGGTGGCGACCTTGACGCCAATGCCCATGGCTACCATCAGCGCCTCGCACAGTACCGAGGTGAGCATCAGCGGCAGGATCGCCACCAGCGTTGCGCGCCAGCTGCGGAAGGTGAACAGGCAGAACAGCGTGACTGCCAGGTACACCAGCAACAGCATGCGGTGGTTGGCCTCGCGGACCACCACGTTGGTGGCGGCCTCGATACCGGCGCTGCCGGCGGCCAGCAGGAACTGGTGATCGGCGTTGCTGTTGGCCTGGGCAAAACGTTCGGCCACGGCGGCCACCTGGGCCAGGGTGTCGGCCCGATGGTCCTTGAGGTAGGCGATTACCGGCATCAGCGAGCAATCGTTGTTGAACAGCTCGGGGGCGTTGACCGAGGCCTGCTGGGCGGCATAGTTGAGCACGTCCTGGTTGCGCTGCAGGCTGTTCAGGCGCGGGTTGCCTTCGTAGGTGCCGGCGGTGATCTGGCGCACTGCGTTGGCCAGCGACACGGTGGTCTGCACACCCGGCAATTGCTGCAGCTCCCAGGCCAGGCGGTCGGCAAGGACCAGTGTCTGGTATTGCAGGCAGCCTTCCGGAGCGGTCTTGACCATGACCGCGAAAGTATCGCTGGACAACGCGTAGTGCTGGGTGATGTAGGCGTTGTCGAGGTTGTAGCGGGAGTCGGCGCGCAGCTCGGGGGCACCGCTGTCGAGATCGCCGATTTTCAATTGCATGCTGCCCCAGATGCCAAGGGCGCCCAGGGCCAGGGCCACCAGCAGTGTGACGCTGGCCCATTTGCGTTCGGTGAAGCGGTCGAGCACGCGCCATGGATTGATTGGGGCTGCGTTGCAGCCCTTCGCGGGCATGCCCGCTCCCACAGGGACCGCGTCAGCTTCAAGTCTATCGCGATACCTGTGGGAGCGGGCATGCCCGCGAAGGGCCGCAGAGCGGCCCCAACGAGCATCAATCTCCAGGGCCCGCTCGGCAGCCTTGCGGCCCACACCCACATACGACAGCGCCACCGGCATCAGCAGCAACGAGGTGAAAATCAGCACCGCCACACCGATGCTGGCGGTGATGGCCAGGTCCTGGATCACCGGGATGTCGATCAGCATCAGCACGGCAAAGCCCACCGCATCGGCCAGCAACGCGGTCACCCCGGCCACGAACAGGCGGCGGAAGGTATAGCGCGCCGCTACCTGGCGATGGGTGCCACGGCCAATGTCCTGAAGGATGCCGTTCATCTTCTGCGCAGCGTGGGACACGCCAATGGCGAAGATCAGGAACGGCACCAGGATCGAATACGGGTCGATGGCGTAGCCCAGCCAGGCGACGATACCCAGCTGCCACACCACCGCTGCCAGCGAACACAGCACCACCAGCAGGGTGCTGCGCACGCAACGGGTGTAGCAGTAGATGATCACCAGGCTGGTCAGCACCGCCAGGGCGAAGAACGCCATCACCTGGATCAGCCCGTCGATCAGGTCACCCATCAGCTTGGCAAAGCCGATCACATGGATACGGTACTGGCCGCTGGCCTGGTACTGGCTGCGCAGTTGTTCAAGCTTCTGCGAGAAGGCGTGGTAGTCGAGGCCCTTGCCGGTGGCCGAATCCTGGTCGAGCAGCGGCACGACCAGCATGCTCGACTTGAAGTCACGCGCCACCAGGCTGCCGACGATGTTGGCGCGCTCAATGTTCTGCCGCAGTTGCTCGATGTCGCCCGCAGCGCCCTGGTAGCCGTCGGGCATCACCGGGCCGCCCTGGAAACCTTCCTCGGTCACCTCGGTCCAGCGCACCGCCGGGCTCCACAACGACTTCACCCAGGCCCGGTCCACGCCCTGGCTGAGGAACAGCTCGTCGTTGATGTGGCGCAGGGTCTGCAGGTAGCCCGGGTCGAAGATGTCGCCCTGGGTGTTCTCCACCACCACCCGCACCGCGTTGCCCAGGCCACGCAGCGATGGGCGGTTTTCCAGGTAATTCTGGATGTACGGGTGGCTCTGCGGCAGCATCTTGTCGAAACTTGGGCGCAGCTCCAGTCGGGTCAGCGCCATGTAGCCCAGCACCAGGGTCGCCAGCAGCATGCACAGCAGGAACGGCAGGCGATGGTTGAACACCAGGCGCTCCAGGGCATTGCCCGAGCCTGGGTCGAAATCGTCGAGGTTGCGGATTACCGGCAGGGTATCTTGGCGGGTAGCGGCCATCAGGGTCTTCTCTTGTTATGGGTGCAGCGTGGGGTTGCCGGCCTGGTTGCGCACGCCCCGCTCGCCGACCAGTACCAGGCCGTTGCCGGTATCGGTGGCGAGCGCGGTCACCGGGCCACGGGCGCTTTGCGGCACCGGGCTGAAGCTGGCGCCATCATCCCGGCTCAGCAGCAGGTCGCCGGCCTGGCTGGCCAGCCACAGCTGGCCGTCACGGTCGACGCCGGCGGCGGTGAGGCTGGTGTTCACCCCAGTGCTGACCGGTTGCCACTGCCGGCCGCCATCGGTGCTGCGGTAGGCATGCCCACGCAGGCCGTAGACCAGCAGTCCGCCAGGCTTGCCGACAGCACCGAACAGTGTGCCGGCGTAGGGTGTCTCGACACGGCTGAAGCGCTCGCCGTCCTGCTTCAGCAGCAGGCCTTGCTCGCCGGTGATGTACAGCTCGTCACCCACCGCGGCCAGGCTGGTCAGGTGCAGGCCTTGCGGGTTATCGCTGTGGTCGAGCCAAGGTTGCCAGTGCTCGCCGCCATCAACGGTGCGCAACAGCAGGTTGAACACGCCGACCGCATAGCCATTGCGGGCATCGCCGAACCACACGTCGAGCAAGGCATTGTCGCTACCCGTGCCCGGCAGTTGTTCGGCCAGCGCCCGGCCATCCAGCTGCTTCTGCCAGTGCTCGCCGCCATCGCGGCTGTGCAGCACCACGCCATCGTGGCCAACCGCCCAGCCCAGCTCGGGCGTGGCGAAGCTCACGGCATTAAGGTCGGCGCTGACCGGCACCTGGGCCTGCTGCCAGTGCGCGCCGTGGTCGTCGGAGTACAGGATGTGCCCTCGCGGGCCCACCGCGACCAGGCGCTGCCCGGCCAGGGCTACATCGCGCAAGGCGCTGCTGGCGACCAGGGCGCTGGGCATGGCGGGCAGGTCCAGCACATCGGTGAAGGGCGCCGCCTGGGCCGCGCCCTGCAGCGCGGCCAAGGCCAGAACTACCACGCTGCATCGTTTGAAGACAGACATTGCCACCTCTGCTGCGTGCGTTCAGCGAATGCCGTTGCCGGCCAGCGACTCGGGCGACCATTGGGTTTTTGACAGCGGATCGATGTAGCGGATGCCGCCGTAGGCACCCACTACGCCATTGAGGTTGTAGGTGCCGCCGATCAGGTCGTAGATCATGAAAGGCGTGGCGTCGGGGGTCTGTTTGTCGTAGCTCTGGGTGAGGAAGGCGAACGAGCCGCGGTACAACTGGCCACGGGCGTCGTACTGGTCCGAAGCCAGGGCGATCCAGCTGTCTTCGTCGAGGTAGAAGCGGCGCTTGTGGTAGATATGGCGCGCACCGTCCTTGAGCTTGCCTTCCACCACCCAGACCCGGTGCTTCTCCCAGCGCACGAACTGCGGCGCCAGGTGGTTGGGGGTGATCACCTGCTTGACGTCGGTGTTGTAGGTCAGCTGATAGGTGTTGTACGGCACGTACATTTCCTGCTTGCCGACCAGGGTCCAGTCGTAGCGGTCCAGCGCACCGTTGAAGACGAACACGTCATCGTAGGTACCCGAACCCGAGGTGCCCGGGTTGGGCGTGTCGTAGGCCAGGTTCGGTGCCAGCTTGACCCGGCGCTGGCCCGGCAGGTACTGCCAGGCGCTGCGTGGCTGCACCAGCGGGTTGGCGGCATCGCGCAGCATCATCGCTTCGCCGGCACGGCGTGCGGGGCCGGTGTACACCAGTTTCATCTGGTAGTAGGTGTCCTTGGCACCGATCGGCTTGGCCATGTCCTCGTAGATCGGGTAGCTGATATTGGCCTGGCCGGTGGTCGACAGCGATGGCTTGCCAGCGGCGTCGACGTTCCACGAGTCGTACTTGGCAGTCATGCTCACGCCCTGGTAGCGCAGCAGGAAGTTCCACATGGCCTCGGCGCCGTTCTGCGGAATGGGGAACGGGATGCCCGGCAGCACGTTGTCCACCGCGGTGCCACCCTCCTGGCTGTTGGCCGCAGTGGCGTTCTTGCGGGTGTTGTCGAGTACCGCTTGCGGCAGCGCCACGCTACGGTGGGTCGGGTACACATCGACGCGGTAGCTGGGGTAGCGCTTGAGCAGTTCCAGGGTGGTGGCGGTCAGTTGGCTTTTGTACTGTTCGGCGTTCTTGCCATCGATGACCAGCAACGGCTTGTCGCTGGCGAACGGGTCGGGGCGCATGCTGGCGCCGCTCTGGTAGCTGGCTGGCGGCGTCAGCAGGCCGCCCTGGTAGGCCGGGATCGAGCCATCGGCATTGCCGGCCTTTTCCGCACCGATCGCGGTCAGGCTGGAGCCCAGGCGCGCGGCCTGGTCAGTGGAAACGGCGGCCTGGGCAGCGTTCAGGGCGGCCAGTGACAGGCACGAGGCCAGCAGGGTACGTACGAAATTCATGATGGTTGTCTTCCTGTGTAGGCTGTAGGAAACATGATTCAGAAGGTCGTCTTGACGGTCAGGTACAGGGCGCCACGGTCCTCGGTGGTGGCACCACCGCCGGAGAAGGAGGCGTAGCCGCCGCCGTAGCAGGTGTAATCCTGTTCGCCGTCCAGGGCGTTGGGGGTGCTGCCGTCGGTCTGGCCGTTCTTGCAGGCCTTGGTCTCACCGAAACTGTCGACGTACTTGAGGTCGACGAAGTACTGGTTGTAGATCGCGGCGCTCACGCCTACCGCATAGTTGCCGGTGTTCTCGGCGCCACCGCCCTGCACCGGCGACACGCCGTCGAGGCCGACGTTGACCGACAGCGGCATGCTCAGGTCCATGCCGGGCAGCACCTGGTACCAGGTAGGGGTGAAGTTGACGGCGATGCCCCAGTTGTCGCGGGTGGCCTTGTCGATGCCGCGGTAGCTGCTCTTGCCCTTGTACAAGGCCTCGTTGTGGCCATCGAGCTTGAGCAGGTTGCTGTAGAACAGCTCGCCAAGCAGGGTTGCCGAATCGAACAGCGGCGTATCGCCAATGGTCATCAGGCCGTTCAAGGTCCAGTGCAGGGTGTCGCCGGTGGCGCTCAGGCTGTCGCCATCCTTGGGCACGTCGTAGATCACGCCGCTGCTGGGCAGGCGTGTCGGCAGCAGGCCGAAGCCGCCGCCCAGGCCACCCTGGCCGGGTGCACTGACGATGGCCGGGATACTCGCCAGCGGCATGTTGTGGCGGATGTTCAGGTCGCTGCCGACACTGATCCCGCCCACATCCTTGGACAGGCTCAGGCCATAGATGTCGATGTCGTCGGAATAGGCGAACTGGTAGGTAGTGCTTTGCAGCGAGTTGTACAGGTTGCCGACTGCGCCTTGACGGCTGCCCGGCGGGTTGCCGAACGGGCCGTTGGCGACGGTCATGCCGCGCGCGTCGAGCCAGGCTTGCGGGAGGATCTCGGAAGTCTTGCGGTAGTAGAAGCCGAGGGTGCCACCCAGCCACTCGGGCGACCACTTGGCCATGATGCCCCAGTCGCCGCTCTTGCCCGGGTTCAGGTCATGACCACGGCGGATGGTGGTCAGCGCGCCGCGCACAGGGATCAGCCCTGGGGCGCCGGTGTGGCCGAGCAGGAAGCTTTGGGCGCCCTCGCCTACCACGTCCGAGCCACCATAGTAGGTTCCGGCTTCGGGCAGGCGGGCGGCGTCCCAGTCGAAGAAGTATTGGGCGCCCAGGGTCAGTTCCGAGTTGACCAGGAAGGAGGTCGACAGTTGGTTGCGCGGCACGAACAGTTCCTTGGCCTCGGTGCCCGGCGAGGCGGCCAGCTTGGCCAGGTCGAGGCCCGACTGGCCGTAGCTCAGCGAATGCACCGGGTTGAGCAGGGTTTCACCCCAGAACAGGTTGTGCTGGCCAAGTTTGGCGCTGACCTGCGAGGCCTCGCCGACTTCACGGCTGAAGAACACGAAGGCATCCAGCACTTCACCGGACGGGCCGCTGTAGTAGCGCTGGGCGTAGTTACTCAGGTGCGGGCTGCCCAGCGGCACACCGGTGCCAGGCAGGCCATTGAGGCTGGGGTTGATGCCGGATTGGTCGCCGTTGCCGTTGACGAACGGGTTGCTGTTGGAACCGGTGTTGTCATAGGCCTTGTCGTACCAGCTGGCGGTACTGACGCGGAACCCGGTGTTGCCTTGGTAGACCACATCCAGTTCGGACAGCAGGTCGACCCGGTTGGTGATGTTGGTGCCGGCCTTGCGGAAGTTGTAGTCACCGTCGTTGCTGTTGGGCGTGCCGAGCATGCGTTTGTCGGCACTTTCGGTGCGTACGCCGTAGTTGTACTTGACGGTGTTGTCGAAGCGCACGGCCCAGTTTTCATTACCGGTATCGACTTCGAACGCCTGAGCGGCGGGCAGCGTGAGCAGGCCGATGGCGCAGGCGAGCAGGCAGCGCTGTGGTTTCACAGCACGGTGAATGCGGTGTTCTGGCATTACGATGGCTCCACGTATTGTTATTGTTTTTTACGCCGCCCGTCTTTTGCGAGCGTGGCTGGGGCGTCCATGCGCTATTGCAGGTTGGGTTGGTCCAGTCGCTGGATGAAAGCCTCGGCCTGCGGCCAGGGGCCGAAACCGGAGGCCGGGTTGAGGTGGCCGACGGCCCCCAGTGCGGCCAGTTCGCTATCCCAGCCTTGGGCCAGGGTGCTGGCTGCGGCAAAGCTGGCCAGGTGATCGTTGCTGCTGGCCGCGACAATGCTGGGGAACGGCAGCGGCTCCTGGGGCAAGGGCGTCCAGCCGTGCTCGGCCAGGCTGGCCGGGCTTGGGTAGTGGGCCGGCCATTGCGCGTTCAGGTCGGGTGGCGCCGCCAGCAATGCGCCTTTGATCGGCCGCCGGTAGCGCGCCGCCCAATGGGCGACCATCAACACGCCAGCGCTGTGCGCCACCAGAATCACTTCACCCTCAATCTGGTCCAGCTCGCGCTGGATCGCCTCGACCCGAGCTATGCAGCAAAGGCCGTCGACCTGCAGCGGCGGTACGCTGCGCACCTTGGCCAGGCGGCCTGCGAGCAGGGTCTGCCAGTGCTCGGCGACATGGTCGCGCAGGCCTGGGATGATCAGCACGGTGGCAGCGGTTTGCAGTTTTTCCACGGTGAACCTCGTGTGCGGTGTAGCTCTTGAGGTTCACAGTAAACAGCCCTCCCACCGGGTGCTTCACATTGGGCGTCAGGGGCTTTTCATTTGATGACAATGGCCAATACAGGGCTTTGCTTTTCAATTCATGACACGCAGGCTATAACCAATCAGCCGCTCGCTTTTTGTAGGAGCCGTTAGCTTGGAAAACATGGATAACAATAAAAATGCCTGCCCTGGTCCGTGCCGCCAGCTTGACCAATTACCTCGAGGTGTCCCGCCACCTGGGCCTCAATCCCCACGCGCTGTTGGCACAGGTTGGCCTCAGCGCCGCGTTGCTCGATGACCCCAACCGGCGCATCCCGGTTGCCAGCGTCATCAGCTTGCTGGAGGCCTCCGCCAGCGCCACCCGTTGCGAAAGCTTCGGCCTGCGCATGGCCGAGTTGCGGCAACTGTCGGACTTCGGCGAAATCAGCCTGCTGCTCAGCCACCAACGTACCCTGCGTGATGCGCTGCAGGTGATCGTGCAGTACCGTCACCTGCTCAATGACGCCCTGGCCATTCATATCGAGGAAGCTGGCAAGACCGTGGTCATTCGCGAGGAGGTGATCAACGAGCGCGCGCCCTGCAGTCGTCAGGCCACCGAATTGGCCATCGGCGTGATGATGCGCCTGTGCGCGGCGCTGCTAGGTACGCACTGGCACCCGATCAGCGCCAACTTCACCCACGCGCCTCCCGCCGACCTGGCCACCCACCGGCGCATTTTCGGTTGCACGCTGGTGTTCGGCAGCGAGTTCAACGGTATCGTCTGCCCGGCCGCCGATCTCGACAGCGCCAGCCCGCAGGCCAACGAGGCGATGGCGCGCCTGGCGCAGCGTTATCTGGACAGCCTGCCGGCGGGCGGCACGCCGTCCCTGGAGCTGGAGTTGCGCAAGACCATCTACCTGCTGCTGCCCATGGGCCGCGCCACCATCGAGCAGGTGGCGCAAACCCAGGGCATGAACGTACGCACCCTGCAGCGGCGCCTGGAAGAAAGCGGGTTGACCTTCAAGGACCTGATCAACAGCGTGCGCCGCGACCTGGTGATGCGCTACCTGGAAAACCCCGGCTATTCGCTGGGGCGTATCGCCGACATGCTGGGTTATTCGATGCCCAGCTCGTTCACCCGCTGGTTCATCGCCCAGTTCGGCATGCCACCGGCCAGTTGGCGGGCACAGCGGGATGATCAAGGGCTTTAGCTTGATCCTGGCACGGCCCCTGTCGCGACACAAGGCCGCTCCTACAATCGACCGCGTCAAGCAGTCAGGCAAGGCCCCAGTGCATCAACGCCAGCACCAAAAGCACAAGAAACACGCTCTCCCCCACCATCAGCGCAATGGGTTTCACCCCGACCGAGGCCAGCGCCTTGAGTTGGGTTTTCATGCCCAGAGCACTGATCGCCACCACCAGGCAGCCACGCGACAGGTCGTTGATGCCGCCCTGCACCACGGCGGGTACCCAGCCTGTGCTATTGACGCACGCCAGCAGCAGGAAGCCGACCGCGAACCATGGCAGCAAAGGCGGCCTTTGCCCGCCGGCCTCAAGGCCCTGGCGCCGGGTGATCACGGCGGCGCAGACGATGACCGGCAACAGCATGGCCACCCGCATCAGCTTGACCACGGTGGCGATGTCACCGGTCTCGGTAGACATGCTGTAGCCCGCCCCCACCACCTGCGCCACGTCGTGGATGGTCGCACCGAGGAAGACCCCGGCCTGCGCTGGCGACAGGTGCAACCACTGCGCAATCATCGGGTAGAGGATCATCGCCAGGGTCGACAGCGCCGACACGCCGATCACGGTGAACAGCGTTGCATGCTCCTTGCGCGGGTGCTGGGGCAAGGCAGCCGCCAGCGCCAGCGCCGCCGAGGCACCGCAAATGGCCGTGGCACCGCCGGTAAGCATGCCGAATAGCCGTGAAAACCCTAGCGCCTTGGCCACCACCACCGAGACCAGGATCGTTACCACCACCAGGGCGATGACCAGGGCCACGGGCTTCCAGCCCAGGCTGGCGATCTGGTCCAGGGTGATGCGCATGCCAAGTAGCGCCACACCCAGGCGCAGTACCGTGCGGGCGGTGAACTCGATACCGGCCTTGCACGGGCCGTCGACCGCAAGAAAGTTCAGTGCCATCCCCAACAGCAAGGCAAACAGCATGACCGGCGCTGCGTAATGCTCACTGAGGAAACTGGCGGCCGCACCGACGACAAGGCTGACCACCACCCCCGGGGCGAGGGTGCGGATACGCTGATGGGTAGCGCCAAGTGCCAGTGTATTCATTGCCCCACTTCCTCACTGTCAAACACGATATAGACCTGCCCGCCCTGCTGCTCGACCGGGTAGCTGGCAACCTTCAAGGCTCTGGAATTGACCAGGTAGCCGCTGGCCAGGTCGAAGCGCAGGCCATGCGCGCAACACTGGATGACACGGCCTTCCAGCCGCCCGCCGCACAACGACGCGCCCTGGTGCGGGCAGCTGTCTTCGATGGCATAGAGCGAGTCGGCAACGTTGAACAGCGCCACGCTGCGCCCTTCGCAGGCCAACAGCACACGGCTGCCTCGTTCCGGCACTTGATGGGGGGCCAATGCAAACCGCCGGGTCATGCCCGTTCAACCTCTTGCAGTGCTTCGGTCATGGCCGCAAACAGCACCTCGGCAGGCTGCGCACCAGCGATGAGCGGCCCCTGATTGAAGCGAAAACGCGGCACGGCACTGCCTGCGCGCCCCGCCCCATCGAGGAACGGGCTGCCGTCGTCACGCAGGCAGTCGACTACCTGGGCGGCCTCCAGCCCGCAACGCTGGGCGATGTCGAGCAAGGTTAGGCTATCCCCCAAGTCGCGGCCTTGGTGGAAATAGGCGATGAACAGCTGTGCCAGCAAGGCCTCCAGTTGCGCTGCATCGAGCAGCCGGGTGGCCCGTTGCAGCAGCCGATGGGCACTGGCGGTGTTGGGCATGCGGCGGATACGCGAGAAATCGATGTCCTCGCCTACCACACGGGCAGCGGCGCGCACCTGGGCCTGGCGCTCGCGTACTGCCTCCTCGCTACCCAGGCGTTGCAGGTAAAAGGCATGGAACGGCACACCACTGGCTGGCAAGCCAGGCAACAACTGCACACCTCGCCATTGCAGTTGCACCTGCACCTGTGGCTGTTCGCGCTGCAACAGCAACAGGGCGGCCTGCAGGTGCCGCTGGCCAATCAGGCACCACGGGCAGACGAAATCGAAGAACACTTCAACGGACAACAGCTGTTTCACGGTTTCAACTCCCGGAGTGCGGCAGCATCGCCTGCCGGCGCATGCAGACGCTCCATGTCGCGGTGGTAATGTCGTTTGGCAAGGAAAAACACCGCCGCCGCGCCAATGCTCATCAGCGGCACCAGCTGGAAGGCGGCATGCAGGCCGATCAGGTCGGAAACGCGCCCGGTGATCAGCGGCCCGGTGGCCAGGCCCAACAGGTTGTTGGCCAAGGTCAGGGTGGCAAACGCGGTGCCATGCACCGCGGCGTGGGTAAGGTTGGCGACCATGGCACTGGACGGGCCGTTGGTGCCGGCAGCGATCATCATGCCCAGGCAGATCAGCACCAGTTGGGCGCTGCCGGCTGGCAGTGCGAACGCCAGGGACAGCAGTGCGCAACTGCCCAGGCAGTAGGCGATGGCCAGGCTGATCTTGCGGTCCGGGCGCTGCCGCCCGAGGCGGTCGCAGAGCATGGCGCAGAGGATCATGCCAATACCGCTGCACAGCACGATGACGGCGGCAATCGCCCCGGCGCGGTCGGTGCCCATGGCGTAATAGCGGTTCAGGTAGCTGGGCATCCACACGATCACGGTGCCGCCGACGAACAGCTGCAGCCCGCTACCGACGTAGGCCGCGATGACCGAACGGCTGCTGTACAGGGTGCGCAGCGGGCGGCCGGCCTTGCCTTGCGACTGCTGCGCGCATCGAGGCGCAATACGCGCCTCCTTGACGATCAGCGGGTACAGCATCGCCAGCACCAGGCCGAACAGCGCCATGCCGGCAAATGCCCAGCGCCAGCCCAGGTGCTGGGCCAGCACACCGCCCAGGGCCATGCCCAGTACCGAGCCGAACATGCCACCGGCCATGAACGCGCCGGCCAGGGTCGAGCGCATGTCGCGGGGGAACACGGCGACCACCACGGCGATGCCAACACTGCCGTAGGCAGCCTCGCCCACCCCCACCAGAAACCGCGCGATGAACATTTGCGGGTAGTTTTCTGCCAGGGCGCAGCCGAGGGTGGCCAGGCTCCACAGCACCGCCATCAGCACCAGGCTGCGCACCCGGCCGAAACGGTCGGCCAACAGCGACAGCGGGAAGGTCAGCAGGCCGACCATCAGCGCGACGATACCGCTGAGCAGGCCGAGCTGGCTGTCGCTCAATGCCCATTCGCCCTTGAGCAGCGGGAACACCGCGTTGAGCACCTGGCGCGACATGTAGTCGGAGATCAACAGGCCAAAGGTCAGGGCGAAGACCACCCAGGCATAGCGCCGGGGGACGCTGTGGGCGGTGTCGGTGCCGGAATCTTCGGCACTGGCGAGATAGGTGGCCATGTTGCCTCCTTGGTGTGGGGCGTGAGGTTGTTCTTGTTGTTATGGGTTACAGCCAATATTCATGTTGCTTTACGGGCCTCTTCGCGGGCGCGCCCGCTCCCACAGTGACCGCGTCGACCGTTGGGCCAGCGCCGCACCCGTGGGAGCGGGCATGCCCGCGAAGAGGCCGTACCTGCCGCGTCAGGTACGCTGCGGCACGCCCTTCACGCCCGGCTGGCGATTTGGCGCCATGCCGTTGGCCTTGAGTGTCTGCTCGATGCTGTCGTACTGCTGCCCGATGCGGTAGATCGCGCGTGCTTCCTTGCCGTTGGCAATTTCGCGGCCCAGCTCATGGGCCACACGCACGGTCTGCTGGATTTGCTGCACCGAGGTGAAGCGCTTGCCATGCTGGTCGATGATGGTGTCTTCGTTGCCGCAGCGTGGGTGCAGGCCCATGGCCAGGGCCATGGTGTTGAACGGCAGCACGTTCTTGAGCAACGATTCGGCGGTCAGGGTGCAACCGTCCGGCGCGCGGTGGATGAAGTTGAAGAAGTTGAACGGGTTGGGGCCGTCGAAACCGCCGCCGATGCCGATCCAGGTCAGGTTCAGCGGGCCCATGTAATCACCGCGGCGCACGATGCGTTCGAGCGTCTCCAGGGCGTGCATGCCGGTCAGCTGGAAATGCGGCTGGATGTTGCTGGCCTGCAGGCGGCGCAGGTGCTCGCGGACCCAGGCCGGGCCGGCCGGTACGGTCATTTCGCTATAGGCAGCATGAATCGCCGGGCTGGCCAGCGAGGTGCCTTCCAGGTACTCGGGGTACAGCAACTCCATGATGTTCATCTGCGTGGTGTTGATGGCCACGGTCACCTGGTCGGGGCGCGGCGTCAGCTCGGCGAGCATGTGCCGGGTGTCGTCCGACAGCCACTTGGCCGCCTCGCCTTCTCCTTCCGGGGCAAAGGAAATCGACCCGCCAACCTGGATGATCATGTCTGGCACCGCTTCGCGCACCCCGGCGATCAGCTCGTTGAACTTGGACAGGCGCTTGGAGCCCTTGCCGTCCAGTTCGCGCACGTGCAGGTGCAACACGGTAGCGCCGGCCTCATAGCAGTCGACAGCCTTCTGCACTTGCTCGTCCATGGTCAAGGGGATGTCTTCAGGGAAGTCTTCGGGCATCCACTCCGGGCCATAGGGGGCCACGGTGATCACCACCTTTTCCATGTTTTCCGGGTGCAACGAATCGTCGAAGAATTGCATGCTGTAGTCCTCGCTATTGTTATTGTGCGGTTGCCGCCAGCGACGGCGACGAACTCAGAACGTGGGGCTGCCCTTGATCCCGGCACGCTCCATCTTGCGGTGGCACGGTGGGTAGTCCATGACGGCGTAGTGCTGGGTGCTGCGGTTGTCCCAGATCGCCACGCTGTTGGGCTTCCAGCGCCAGCGCACCTGGTACTCCGGCAGGTAGGCCTGACTGATCAGGTAGCGCAGCAGGTCGCTGGCGCCGGGGTTGGCGTCCTGCCCGAAGCGCACCCGCTGCGGGGTGTGGTAATTGCTGAAATGAGTAGTGAAGGCGTTGACGAACAGCACCTGCTCGCCGGTTTCCGGGTGGGTGCGCACCACCGGGTGCTCGGCATCGGGGAACTGCGCCTTCAGCGCCAGGCGCTTTTCCAGCGGCATGGCGGCGCCAAAGCTGGCCTCGATGCTGTGACGGGCGCGCAGGCCTTCGATCTTGGCCTTCACATCGCCTGGCAGGTTTTCATAGGCCAGCACCATGTTCGCCCACATCGTGTCGCCGCCCACGGGCGGGCATTCGATGCAGCGCAGCACACAGCCCATCGGCGGTGCCTCGCGCCAGGTGGCGTCGGTGTGCCAGGCATTTTCATAGCGGTCGCTGGGCTGGTCCGGGCGCTTGTAGATCTGTACCAGGCCCGGATGCTCCGGGTCGCTGCCAGCCACCGGATGGTCCTCCAGGTCGCCGAAGCGGCGGGCGAACGCCACATGTTCAGCGCGGCTGAAGTGCTGGTCACGCAGGAACAGCACGCGGTGGCGGAGCAACTGCGCGCGAAGCTGGGCGAACAGGTCGTCGTCGTGGATCGCGTCGGCCAGGTTGACCCCACTTACCTCGGCACCGATCGCGCAGGTCAGTTGTTCGATGTGCATGCAGTTGCCCTCTTCAGATGACGAAGATCGACGAGCCGGTGGTCTTGCGCGCTTCCAGGTCACGGTGGGCCTGGACGGCATCCTGCAGTGCATAGTGCTGGTTGATCTCGATACGGATGCGCCCGCTGCCGACATGATCGAACAGCTCGCCGGCCAGGTCGGCCTTCTCCGCCGGGTCGGCGATGAAGTCGGCCAGTGCCGGGCGGGTGAGCTGCAGCGAACCCTTGATCGCCAGCAGCTGCGGGTCGAACGGCGGGATAGTGCCCGACGCCGTGCCGACGCAAACCATCAGGCCGCGACGCTTGAGCGAATCGAGCGAGCCCATGAAGGTGCTCTTGCCAACACTGTCGAACACTACATTCACCCCTACCCCGTCGGTCAGCTCACGCACACGTGTGGCAACGTCCTCGACGCTGTAGTTGATGACGTGGTTGCAGCCATGGGCGCGAGCTACCTCGGCCTTGGCCTCGGTGGACACCGTGCCGATCACGCTCAGCCCCATCAGCTGCGCCCACTGCGCGACGATCAGGCCAACGCCGCCAGCGGCAGCATGCAGCAGCACGCTGTCGCCGGGTTTGAACGCATGGAGCCGACGCAGCAGATAGGCGCTGGTCAGCCCACGCATGGTCATGGCAGCGGCGGTTTCGAAGGCGATGGTATCCGGCAGCTTGATCAGCGCGGCCGCGGGGATCAGGCGCTCGGTGCAGTAAGCGCCCAAGGTGTTGAGGAAACCGGTGTAGGTGACCCGGTCACCGACCGCCACCTGGGTCACGCCCTCGCCCAGCGCTTCGACCACGCCGGCCGCTTCCACGCCAATGCCATTGGGCAGCGGGATCGGGTAGGTGCCGTTGCGGAAATAGGTATCGGCGTAGTTCAGGCCTACCGCCACCTGGCGCAAGCGCACCTGCCCCGGGCCGGGCTCGCCGACCTCGGCGTCCTCGTAGCGCAGCACCTCGGGGCCACCGGTCTGATGGAAACGTACGACTTTGGACATGCTTGTCTCTCCAATCATCGATCTGGACGCATGGCGTCAGTTCTGGGTGATTGGACTGTATGCCCTTGGTGTGCGGGGTGCTTCGCATCGGACGACAGCGGGTTTTCATTTGATGACAGGGCGGGCATCGACCTGCCAATCACGAAACCTGGGTTTTATTCATGAGCCTCCTTGATGCTTTCCCATGGTCAGACTAATACTTAAGTCTCTGCCTGGGGAGGCACGAAAAATGCAACCAAGATTCGTTATCGTTCCCGCTGTGCCGATCGAAAAGGAGTCGTTCCGCGTGGGTAGCCGGTATTACGCCGCTACCGTTTGTGGGGGATTCGACATTTACGATAACCAAGCGAAAGAGCGGCTCAAGCCCAGTTATCCAAGCAGGACGGATGCATTGATGCAGTGCGAGCAGATGAACAAGCGCGGTGGTGCAGGCTGATCGTGGGCGCAACTGTCTTACGCAGAATCCAGACGCCTGCGCGATCCCTGTAGGAGCGGCCTTGTGTCGCGATGGGCTGCGTAGCAGCCCCCGGATCTTGCGTTGATGCACAGATCGCCGGGGCCGCTACGCAGCCCATCGCGACACAAGGCCGCTCCTACAAGGGGGTTACGTGTTCGTGGCCTCGCCCTTCTGCCAACCGGCAATCAGGCGCTGGGCGTTCTCCTCGCAATCCATGCCCTGCGGCTTGCCTTCCATGCCCGCAATAACCGCCAGCAATTGCGCGCGGTTCTGTGCCAGCCGCTGCTGCCAAGGCGCTGGATGAAGCCGAGATCGGCGCATTGATCCAGCGCTTCGCCCGCACTGCCGCGCTGGCTGGAGAAGCCGGTTTCAGTGGCGTACAGATCCACGCTGCCCACGGTTACCTGCTGAGTCAGTTTCTTTCGCCACTGAGCAACCAGCGCCAGGACCGCTGGGGGGCAGCCTGGAAAATCGCGCGCGGTTGCTGCTGGAAGTGGTCAAGGCTGTGCGCGAGGTGGTTTCACCCGGTTTCGCCGTGGCAGTGAAACTGAATTCGGCGGATTTCCAGCGTGGCGGTTTCGAACCGGCGGATGCGCGCCAGGCAGTGCTGTGGCTGAATGAGTTGCCGGTGGACCTGGTGGAACTGTCGGGCGCCAGTTATGAGGCACCGGCGATGCAAGGCGATGCCCGCGATGGACGCACCCTGGCTCGCGAGGCCTACTTCCTGGAGTTCGCCCGGGAAATCGCCGCCATCGCGAAGATGCCGGTGATGGTCACCGGCGGTATCCGGCGCTTGCCGGTAGTCGAGCAGGTGCTGGCCAGCGGTGTGGCAATGGCGGGGATTGCCACGGCGTTGGCAGTCGAGCCTGCCCTGCCCCGGCGCTGGCAGAACGGCGAGCCGACGGCAACCGCCGAACTACAACCCATTCGCTGGAAGCGCAAGGCGTTAGCCGCACTGGCCTACATGGCCCTGGTGAAATTGCAGATGCGCCGCCTGGCGGCCGGCAACCGGCCCAAGGCGCATGCATCGCCATTGCGCGCCTTGTTGCTGGAGCAAGGCTGTACGTTACTGCGGGTGCGCCAGTACAGGCGTATGATGAAAAGCCGAGCGGATTGATGGTGTGATCGGCAAAGCCAGGGGGCGCACGTTCGCTCTGGGAGCAACTGCCTTGGATATCTCTTCAAGCCAGCACTGGCCCTTGTAGGAGCGGCCTTGTGTCGCGATGGGCTGCGCCAGCAGCCCCACAATCCGCAGCACCTGCCTTCATCGGCGTTCTCTACCGGAGCACTGCCATGAACAAACCCCTTCACGCACTCATCGTTACACTGATAGCGCTTTCTGCCTGCTCGTCCAATTCCGCGCTATACCATGACCAGCCGCTGGTAGCGAAAGTCGAAAACGGCATGAGCAAAGACCAGGTCATGCAGATCGGCGGCAAGCCTGATGCCCAATCCAGGCGTACCGTGGTGCCCGGTACCTGCTTTGACTACATGCTGACCAAGGCCGACAACCGTCAACCCTATAGCGTCAGCTTCGACGGTGCCGGCGAAGTGGACAATACCGCTTTCATGACCTGCGCAGAGTGGAGTAATGCCCAGCGCAAGGCCCGCCTGCCGAGCATGGGCGGCTCCAGCGGCTCGGGTTACTGAGTCAGTCCAGACATTCCCTGGCAGCCTGGCGCAATTTGTCGCCAGACAGGAAGCTGCCCTTGTAGAAGGTCGCGCGGCTGCCCTCGCGGGAATCGACTACGTCCAGCACATCATCGGATGCTACCGCGCTGGGGGCCGTCAGCCGGTAGCCGTGGGCGATCGATTTCTGCGTGGCCTGAGGCGCCAGTGCTTGCCACTTTGGCAGCACGCAGGCGGCGTACTGCTGGGGCGATTTGTGAGTCAGTTTGCTGGCAGTGGGTTTGCCTGGGGTCGCGCAGCCGGCAAGGCTGCTGACCAGTACAGCGCAAAGAAAGATACGAAAAGTAGACATTTGCAATTGGCCATCAAGGATACGCTGCATTCTAACGGGGGTTGTATTGGCTTACCAATCAACCAAAGTCTCGCTGCACTGGCCGCAACTGATATTACTGCCAGTGGCCTGGATGAGTGAAGGCTGGGAGAGTGAATCTGCCAATAGCTAACCATGCAAAAGAAGCCAACAGAATCTTCTATCAGAATGGAAAACTGATCTCTCCGACGGTTGGTGAACAAGGTCGCAACATTTTCGGGGCACGCACTCCAGCGGCTTGCTGGCGACGGACGACAATGGTCAGTGCTGAACGTGCAGGAAAACACCTGATTTTGGAGAAACGGGTGCTATCGAAAACACTGGCGTATCCGGTATCAGCCATCGCGTCGCCTGCTTCGCGGGCATGCCCGCTCCCACAAGGCCCCCACCTGCCGAAAGAATGCGCTGTACCTGTGGGAGCGGGTTTACCCGCGAACACCGGCGCAGCCGGTGCCAGCCACCGCGTTGCCTGCTTCGCGGGTGAACCCGCTCCCACAGGGACCCCATCAGCTGAAAGAATGCACCGTTCCTGTGGGAGCGGGCGTGCCCGCGAACACCGGCGTAGCCGGTGCCAACCACCGCGTCGCCTGCCGGGGGCTGCTTTGCAGCCCATCGCGACACAAGGCCGCTCCTACAATTGACGGCGCTCGCTGATACCTGCGCCTGAGATCAATCCAGCGCGCCGTTCAACACCTCATAGATGATCCCCGTGGCGACCGCCACCAGGATCAGGTCCGCACCCGCCTGCATCCATTCATAGCCATCATAATGAGGGAGCTGCCCCAGCAGCCTGCCATCCAGCTTCTTGGCGATACCCGGCGGCAGCGGTTTGCCACGGGCCAGATTCTTCTGGATGCCGGGCGGCAGCGCCTGCCCTGCGCTCCAGTAGCTGCGGTGCCCGTCAAGTATGCCAAGCACATCGCCACGATTTATGGACGGGCCACCATACGAGCCCCCGTGACCTTGACCATGCTGGCCCTTGTCCTTGCCATGGCCCTGCCCCTTGCCATTACCCGGGTCGGCATAAGTAAGCGCTGGCCCCGCTGCCAGCACGATCGAGGTAGCGATAACTGCCCATCGACGCTTTGCCATATCTTCTTCCTTGCACCAGTGACGTCCCAGCACTGTAGACCAGAACCCGGTTCAGGGTGAAAGTCCCCAAACGCGGGTCAGGGCTTGGCACTCCGATAGAGCATGATGGCAGCCACATCCAGTGCCAGCACGGCAATGGCGAAGAGAAACATGAAGTACAGGTCTTGTAGAAGCATGGCCGTATCCCCAAATGGGCAGGTTTGCAGGGATCTTGCAATTCCTGTTCCTGACGCCTGGCTGAACGAGCCTGCCTGCCCATCTGACGCTGCAGTTCAGTAGAGACGGGCCTTGATCAGCGGGCGCAGCAAGTAATTGAGCACGCTGCGCTTACCGCTGAGGATATCCACCTCGGCTACCATGCCGGGGATGATCGGCAGCACTTCATCGTCGCGCTTGAGCTGGCTGCCGTCGGTGCGGATCAGCACCTGGTAGTACGACTCCTTGCCGTGGGGCGTGTCCTCTTCGATGGTGTCGGCGCTGATCTGCTCCAGCGTACCCTTGAGGTCGCCATAGATGCTGAAGTCATAGGCGGTGATCTTCACCTTGGCCGGCATGCCCGGCACCAGGAAGGCCACGTCACGCGGCTTGATCCTGGCCTCGACCAGCAGACGGTCCTCCACCGGTATCACTTCCATGATCGCCTCGCCGGGCTGGATCACCCCGCCACGGGTATTGATCAGCACGGTGTTGACCCGCCCACGCACCGGCGAAACGATGCCAGTACGGCGCAACTGGTCCTGTCGCTGCTGGACAATCGGCTCCAGGGCACTGAGGTCGGCCTTGCGCTGTGAGCGCTCGGTATAGGCATCCTGGAAGTAGCTGCTTTTCAGCTCGGTCAGCTTGCCGTTGAGGGTAGCGATGTCCTGGCTCAGCCGCAGCGCCTCCATCTGGCTTACCGCACGCTTGGCCACCAGCGGGCGGACCAGGTCGAGCTGGCTCTGGGCCAGGCTGATCTGCCTCTGGATCGCCTGGCTACCTTCGAGCAGCTTGTCCCGCCGCGACTTGAACAGCTCGCGCTCGGAACGCGCCAGCGGCCCTTGCGGGTCGATGTCCGGCGGGAACTCGATGGTCGCCTTGCCCAGCACTTCGGCGTCCAGCCGGGCGATGGCCGCGCGCAGCACGCCGGCCTGGTTGGCCGACTCCTGGAAATTGGTGAGAAAGCGCGTCTCGTCCAGGCGCAGCAGCGGCTGGCCGACCTCCACCAGGTCGCCCTCCTGCACCAGCAGACGGTCAAGAATGCCGCCTTCCAGGCTCTGGATCTTCTGGATGCGGCTGAACGGCACCACACGCCCGTCGCCGCGCGTCACTTCATCGAGCTCCGCCCAGGCGGCCCAGGCGACGAACAGCACGACGCTGCCGAGCAGGGTCCAGAGCAGCGGGCGATAGACCGGGTGAGTGGTGGCCAGCAAGGGGTCGGCCAGTTGCCGGCGCAGCACTGCAGAACTTTTTTCAGCTGCCATGGCCAGCTCCTTCGGCGACCTGCGGCGCCTGCACCTGATTGCCCAGCACCACCTGGTTCAGCGGGCCGTCCATGATCACCTGGCCGTTGCGCAGTACCACTGCACGGTCCACCAGCGCCAAAACGCTTTTCTTGTGGGTGGTGATGATCAAGGTACGCCGGCCCAGCCATTTCTGCAGGTAATCGATGACCTGTTTCTCGCTGTTCTGGTCGAAGGCTGCGGTCGGCTCGTCGAGCAGCAGGATCGGCGGGTCCTGCAGCAATACCCGGGCCAGCCCCACCGCCTGGCGTTGTCCACCGGAGAGGCTGGCGTTGCCCAGGATCGGCATGTCCAGGCCCAACGGGTGGGCGCGTACGAAAGTGCCCAGCCCCACGCCATCGAGGGCTTCCAGCAATTCCTCGTCGCCCAGCGCGGCGTTCGCCAGGTTGAGGTTTTCCCGCAGGCTGCCGTGAAACAACGCGACATCCTGCGGCAAGTAGCCGATGCCGCGCTGGCGGTCGGCCGGGTCGAGCTGGCTCAGGGCGATGTCGTCCAGCAACAGCCGGCCGGATTGGGCGTCGAGCAGGCCGCTGAGCAGCCGCAGCAGGGTCGACTTGCCGGCGCCGTTGCCGCCGAGCAGCGCCACCCGCTCGCCGGCCTGGATGCTCAGCGCCTGTACATCGACCACCGGCGGGCTGTCGCCATGGGCCAGGCGCAGCGCCTCCAGGCGGTAATGCCCGTGCAGCCGGTCGCGATGCACGAAGCGCTTCCCGGTGGGGCGCTCCTGTTCGGCCGACATCAGCTGGTCCAGGCCTTCAAGCGCCACCTTGGTGTGCTGCCAGCGACCGAGGATGGCAGCAGCCTGGGACAGCGGTGCGATGGCCCGCGAGGCCAGGATCGAACAGGCCACCAGGGCACCAACGGTCATCGCCCCGTCGCTTATGCGGTAGACGCCGAACACCACCACCCCGACATAGCACAACTGCTGGACGATGCTTGCCGAATAGCTGAGGGTCGAGGCCAGGGCATGGGTCTTCATTGCGGTACCAGCCAGTTCCCCGGTGAGCGTCTCCCACTGCTGCCGGCAGCGGCCCTCGGCACGCGTGGCCTTGACCGTCTCCAGGTGTTCGAAGGCTTCCAGCAGCACGCTGTTCTTCATCGCCCCTTCGCGCAGGTTCTGCCGCGACAGGTGCCCGAGCAGGCGCTGGGTCAGCAGCCCCGGCAGCAGCATCAACGCACAGGCCACCAGCGGCACCCAGACCACATGGCCACCGATCACGGCAATGATCGACAGGAAGATCGCCACGAACGGCAGGTCGCTGATCAGTGCGGCGCTGGACGAAGTGAAAAACTCGCGGACCGACTCGAACTCACGCACCTGGGTACTGAACGCGCCCATCGACGCCGGCTTGGCGGCGATCCGGGTGCTTAGCACGCGCGCGAACAGCAGGCTCGACAATTGCAGGTCCAGGCGCTTGCCGAGTACGTTCAGCAGGTGCCCGCGAAGGATCCGCAACACTCCGTCGACGATGATCGCCAGGGCCACGCCGCTGGCGAGTATCCATAGGGTATCGAAGGCGGCATTGGGCACCACGCGGTCGTATACCTGCATGGCGAACAGCGCCGAGGCGACGGCCAGGACGTTGGCTACCAGGGCTGCCGCCGTGACTTCCGCATAGGAGCGCCAGAGCCGCTTGAGTGGCCCGAAGAACCAGTGTTCCGGCAGGCCGCTGGCGTAGTCGCCCACCCGCCCATCGGGGCGGTAGCGGCACTTGGCGAACACCGCAGTGCCACTGTAAAGCGCCTCCAGAGCGGTCAGCGCCATGCACTCACGGCCACCCTCGCTTTGCGGCACCAGCACCTCGTACTGCTCGCCCTCGACGCCAACCAGCAGCAGGCTGCGGCCATCGTCGAGCAGCAGCAGCGCCGGCAGCAGGTAGGCGTCCATCTGCCGCAACGGCAGCTCCGCGACCTTGGCAGTGATGTCTGCGCGGCGCAGGGCGCGAACGACCAGGCGCAGCGGCAGGCGTCCGTGCTCCAGTGCCAGGCCGTCGACCAGTTCGGCGTCGCCCAGCGGCCGGCCCAGTTGCCGACATAGCAGCAACAGGCCCTGGCGCAGCGGGTCGTCGTGGTTCAGGGGCACGACGTTGTCCGGGGATTGTTCAACTTCCATGATTCAACCGATTCTCCAGTAGTGCCCCCAACAGCCCGACCTGCGCGGCCGCGCGGTACTCGATGCGCTTGCGCTCGATGTGCAAGTTGATCAACTGCCGCTCGGCCTCGAAACGTTCGCGCTGCACGTTGAGCAAGTCGATCACGTCGCGGCGGCCGACCTCGAACTGCTCGCGATACAGCTCGCCAACCTGCTCCGACTCTGTCACCTGCTGGCTCAGCGACTGTTCCCGCCAGCGCAGCGTGTCAGCGTTGTCGAACAGCGACTGCAACTGCCGGCGGATGTCCCGCTGCATCGCATCGGCCGTCCATTGCGCCGACTCCAGACGCTGTTGCGCAGCAGTCGGCCGGCGGAAGTTGGAAAGCCCCTGGAAAGTGTCCATGCGAAAGCGCAGCGACATCACCGAGTCGCTTTCCGGGCGACCGCCGATCTCCCGGCGCAACGCGGAGGCCTCCAGGTTCAACTGCGGCAGCAACGAAGCCTTGGCCTCGCGGACTTGCGCCTCGGCGACATTGGCGTCCTCCAACGCCTTGCGCTGCAACGGCGACTCACGGATCACCCGCGCCACGTCGCTGGCAGCCAGGTAGCGCTGCAGCGACATCGGCTCGGGCTCCACCAGTTCGGCGGGGTCCTGGCCAACCAGGATCGCGTACTGGTTGCGCGCGTCCTGCAGGTTGCCCTTCTCCAGCGACAGCTGCTCCTGGGCACGCGCCAGTTCGAGGTTGGCGCGGTCCAGTTCGCTGCGGTCGGCGTAACCATCGCTGCCGCGTGCCTGGGTCATCTCGCGGATGCCGTCCAGGCGCTGAATGTGCTGGCGCACCGTCTCTACCCGGCGCTCCGAGGCAAGTACGTCGAGGTAGGTCTCGACGATATCCAGCGCCGCATCGTCGCGCGCCACCAGCACCGCCTCGGACAGCTTGCGCCGGGTCGCGCTGGCGCTGTCGACCTTGCTCGTCACCCTGCCCCAGTCATACAGCATCTGCGATACGGTCACGTCGTAGACGACCTCGCCAACATCGAATTCCTGCGGCCCCCCGGACATGGTGACGGAGGGGTAGTAACCACCTTTGGCGATTTCCACCTCGGTGCCCGCACGATCCGCCTCGGCCATCGCCGAACGCACCTGTGGGTGAATCGCCAACCCCGCCCGCACCGCCTGGTCGAGCGGGATGCCCGACGCGGACAGCGGTAGCCCCAGGCACAGGAGCCAAAGGGCTCCCGCGCCACGGCGCCTTCCCTTGTGCACGGACAGGCCGCGCATCAGACCACGACCTGTACCGTGTTGTCCTCGATCAGCAGGGTACTGCTGCCAAAGTTGTAGACATCGTAGGTAATGCCGTTGAGCTGCTGGGTGGTCCCTGTGTTCACGGCACCCACCACGTTGAGCGTGTCGTTGCTCTCGCCGGTGATCTGCAGGACGTTGTTGGCATCGGTGATGGCGTCGACCTCCGCCGCGGTCAGGGTCAGCACGCTCCCAGAGTCGCCCCTGCCGAGGTCGATACGCTCGATATTGGAGAGCGTGCCGACGCCGACGGCGTTGTAGTCGAGGTCGATGCCGTCGGCCAGGACCAAAGTGTCGAAGCCCGCGCCGCCGTCGATGCTGACGAAGTTGGTCGCGGTGATCTGGATGGCATCGTTGCCGTTCCCGGCCACCACGTGGTCGCCAGTCCCCACATCGAAGATCAGATCATTGCCATCGCCGGCGTTGATGTGCTCCGAACTGCCGTCCGCCCCGGACATCACATCGTCCCCGGAGGTACCGTTGACGTCGATCTGGCCCAGGTTCAGCGACAGCCCGTTCGGGGTCAGGGTGATGCCGTAGGCCGAACTGTCGTTGCCGTTGGTATCGGTGGCGACGATATTGAACGAGATCTGCGAACCGAGGGTGAGGATATCGGTGATGTTCAACCCCAACTGGGTGAGCACGCTCGGGCTCAGCAGGTTCAGCGAGAAGTCGCCGGAGCTGTCCGCTGTGATCGGCTGCAGCTCGACGTTCAGCGCCGGGGTGATGACACGGATCACCACGCTGGAGTCCGGCTCGGTGGTGCCGCTGAAACCGAACCGTGGGCTCAGCGGGTTGAGGCTGACATCGAGGCCGAAGTTGCCGATGGTCACTGGCTGCTCGATGCTGCTGCCGACGCCGATGGTGGCCACATTGCTCGTGTTACCAGCCGGATCCTCGCCAGTCACCGAAACCTGGGCATTGAGCAACTGGTCCAGGGTGAGGTCGATGTCCAGGTCGGTGAGCAGGTTCAAAGAAGCCAGCCCGCTATTATCGGCAGTCACCGTGGCGGTGGCGGTGACGCCGCCGATGTCCACTTCGACCGTCAGGTCGGTTCCCGGGTCGGTGGAGATGGTCAGGATGCTGCCCACCAGCGACAGCACCGGGGTCGCAGGCGGGATGGTGTCGACGGTGAATGGCACCGCGCTCGACGTAGTACCGCCATTGATGTCCGCGGTGACGGTTGAGGCCCCCTCGGGGAACGGCCCCATGCCACCGCCAGGGGGAATGGTCACGGTGACACTGCCGGCCAGGATATCGCCGGCGGTGATGGTGTGCGTTGCCTGCGTCTCGTAGCCGTTCTGCCCGGCGAAGGCGACCGTGATCACTTGGCCGGCCTGCATGGTCGGGCGGATGGTCACGTCGACCTGGATCCCGTTGCTGATCTCGGCAGCGTTGATCCAGGTATCGGCGGCCTCCGGCACGCTGATGGTCGGCGGTGCCAGGTCCGGCGCGTTGATCGTCGATGGGCCGCTGAGGTTGCCGGCAGCATCGGCGGTGACCCCGCTGATCAGCTCGCCGGTGATCAGCGGCGGCGCAAACGGCAGGCTGAAGTTGCCGCTGCCATCGACATTCACCGTGATCGGGTTGGCGGTATCGCCGTCGATCACGAGACGTACCTGGCTGTTCGGCTCGGCGGTACCGCTCAGCAGCGCACCGTCGGCACTGATGCTCAGCAGCGGCGCCGACGGCGCCACCGTGTCGACCGTGGTACTGGCCGGGCCACTGGTGTTACCTGCGGCGTCCTCGGCCACCGCGTTGACCACCGTGCCATTGGGCAGCGGCGTGGTTGGGGTGAAGCTCCAGTCGCCACTGCCGTCCGCCGTCGTCTCGCCGATCGGGTTGCCGCTACTGTTGGTGAGAATCACCTTGGCCCCGGCTTCGGCGGTACCACTGATCACCACCCCGTTGCTCGGGTTGATGATCGGTGCGGCCGGGGCGATGGCGTCAACGGTGACGCTGGCCGGCCCGCTGGTGTTGCCGGCCGGGTCCTGGGCCACGGCGTTGATGACCGTGCCGTTGGCCAGCGGTGTACCGGGCGTGAACGACCAGTTGCCGCTGCCGTCGGCGGTTGTCTCGCCGATCGGATTGCCGCTGCCGTCGGTGAGAATCACCTTGGCCCCGGCTTCGGCGGTACCACTGATCTCGGTACCGTTGCTCGGCTCGATCGTCGGCTGGCCGGGGGCGATCGCATCCACGGTGGTGCTGACCTGTGGGGCGCTGGTATTGCCGGCGGCGTCCTGAGCCACGGCGTTGATCACCGTGCCGTTGGCCAGCGGTGTGCCAGGCGTGAACGACCAGTTACCGCTGCCGTCCGCGGTAGCCTGGCCAATCGGGTTGCCGCTGCCGTCGGTGAGGATCACCTTGGCGCCAATTTCTGCGGTACCACTGATCACCACTCCGTTGCTCGGGTTGATGATCGGGGCGGCCGGGGCGATGGTGTCAACGGTGGTGCTGGTCGGCCCGCTGGTATTGCCGGACGGGTCCTGGGCCACGGCGTTGATCACCGTACCGTTGGCCAGCGCAGGCGCAGGCGTGAAGGCCCAGTTGCCGCTGCCATCGGCGGTCGTCTCGCCGATCGGGTTGCCGCTACTGTTGGTGAGAATCACCTTGGCCCCGGCTTCGGCGGTACCACTGATCACCACCCCGTTGCTCGGGTTGATGATCGGTGCGGCCGGGGCGATGGCGTCAACGGTGACGCTGGCCGGCCCGCTGGTGTTGCCGGCCGGGTCCTGGGCCACGGCGTTGATGACTGTGCCGTTTGCCAGCGGTGTACCGGGGGTGAACGACCAGTTGCCGCTGCCGTCGGCGGTGGTCTGACCTATCGGGTTGCCACCGCCGTCGGTGAGGATGACAGTCGCGCCCGCTTCGGCGGTACCGCTGATTTCCGTGCCGTTGCTCGGTTCGACCACCGGTGCGGCCGGTGCCACGCCATCCACGGTAATGATCGCTGGTGCACTATCGGTCCCACCGGGGTTGCGTGCCACCACGTTGACCACGGTGCCATCCGGCAGCGGTACGCCGGGCGTGAACGACCAGTTGCCGCTGCCATCGGCGCTGACCTGGCCGATCGGGTTGCCGCTTCCATCGGTCAGGATAATGGTGTTATTCGCATCCGCGGTACCGCTGATCACCGAGCCGTTACTCGGGTCGACCTGCGGAATCGACGGCAGCGACGCGTCCACGGTAGTGCTACCAGGAGCGCCGGTATTGCCGGCGGCATCGGTCACGGTAGCGTTGACCACGGTGCCATCGGGCAGTTGCGTACCGGGGGTGAACGTCCAGTTGCCGCTGCCGTCGGCGGTGGCTTCGCCAATGGGATTACCGCTGCCGTCGGTAAGGGTCACGGTGCTGTTCGGCTCGGCAGTACCGTTGAGCACGGCGCCGTTGCTCGGATTGACCACCGGCGCGGCGGGTGCGATCGAATCCACCGTGGTGCTGCCCTGCGGGCCAGTGTTGCCGGCCGGGTCTTGGGCCACGGCGTTGACTACTGTGCCATTGGCCAGCGGCGTATTGGGAGTGAAGCTCCAGTTGCCGTTGCCGTCGACAGTAGTCTGGCCGATGGGGTTACCGCTGCCATCGGTCAGGATCACTCTGCTGCCGGGCTCGGCGGTGCCGCTGATTTCGCTGCCGTTGCTCGGCTCAACCACCGGTGCGGCCGGGGCCACTGAATCCACCGTAGTGGCGGCCTGCGGACCGGTATTGCCGGTCGGGTCGGTTGCCGTGGCGATGATCACGGTACCGTTGGCCAGCGGCGAACCGGGGGTGAAGCTCCAGTTGCCGCTGCCGTCGGCGGTGATCTGGCCGATCGGGTTGCCGCCGAAGTCGGTCAGGGTCACGGTGGCGCCCGGCTCGGCGGTACCGCTGATGGTCGCGCCGTTGCTTGGATTGATAACCGGTGCAGCCGGCGCGCTGGAGTCGACGGTGACCGTCGCTGCCGGGCCGGTATTGCCAGCCGCGTCGCTCGCCGTGGCGTTGACCACGGTGCCATTGGGCAGTGGCGTGGCTGGCGTGAACGTCCAGTTGCCGCTGCCGTCGGCGGTGGCTTCGCCAATCGGATTGCCACTGCCGTCGGTGAGGTTGACGGTGCTGTTCGGCTCGGCAGTACCGCTGAGGCTGCTGCCGTTGCTGAGGTTGACGGTGGGTATACCCGGGGCCACGCCGTCCACGGTGGTGCTGCCCTGCCCGCCGGTATTACCGGCCGGGTCGGTCGCCGTGGCGTTGACCACAGTGCCATCCGGCAACGGTGTGCCTGGTGTGAACGACCAGTTGCCGCTGCCGTCAGCAGTAGCCTGGCCGATCGGATTGCCGCTGCCGTCGGTCAAGGTGATGGTGCTGCCGGGCTCGGCGGTGCCGTTGATTTCGTTACCGTTGCTCGGCTCGACCACCGGCGCGGCCGGGGCCACTGAATCCACCGTGGTGGCGGCCTGCGGACCAGTGTTGCCGGTCGGGTCGGTTGCCGTGGCGATGATCACGGTACCGTTGGCCAGCGGCGAACCGGGGGTGAAGCTCCAGTTGCCGCTGCCGTCGGCGGTGATCTGCCCAATCGGGTTGCCGCTTCCGTCGGTCAGGGTCACGGTGGCGCCCGCTTCGGCGGTGCCGCTGATGGTCGAGCCGTTACTTGGGTTGATTACCGGTGCAGCCGGCGCGCTGGAGTCGACGGTGACCGTCGCTGCCGGGCCGGTATTGCCAGCCGCGTCGCTCGCCGTGGCATTGACCACGGTGCCATTGGGCAGTGGCGTGGCTGGCGTGAACGTCCAGTTGCCGCTGCCGTCGGCGGTGGCTTCGCCAATCGGGTTACCGCTGCCATCGGTGAGGGTGACGGTGCTGTTCGGCTCGGCGGTACCACTAAGGCTACTGCCGTTGCTGAGGTTGATGGTGGGTACAGCTGGCGCCACGCCGTCTACGGTGGTGCTGCCCTGCCCGCCGATATTGCCGGCCGGGTCGGTCGCAGTGGCGTTGACCACAGTGCCATCCGGCAGCGGTGTGCCTGGCGTGAACGACCAGTTGCCGCTGCCGTCAGCGGTGACCTGGCCGATCGGGTTGCCGCTGCCGTCGGTCAGGGTGATGGTGCTGCCGGGCTCGGCGGTGCCGCTGATTTCACTGCCGTTGCTCGGCTCGACCACCGGCGCGGCCGGGGCCACCGTATCCACTGTGGTGCTCGATGGAGCGCTGGTGTTGCCGGTCGGGTCGGTCGCGGTGGCATTCACCACGGTGCCGTTGGGTAACGGGCTGCCCGGTGTGAAACTCCAGTTGCCGCTGCCGTCGGCGGTGACCTGGCCGATCGGGTTGCCGCTGCCATCGGTCAGGGTCACGGTGGCGCCCGCTTCGGCGGTACCGCTGATGGTCGTGCCGTTACTTGGGTTGATTACCGGTGCAGCCGGCGCGCTGGAGTCGACGGTGACCGTCGCTGCCGGGCCGGTATTGCCAGCCGCGTCGCTCGCCGTGGCGTTGACCATGGTGCCATTGGGCAGCGGCGTGGCTGGCGTGAACGTCCAGTTGCCGCTGCCGTCAGCGGTGGCTTCGCCAATCGGATTGCCACTGCCATCGGTGAGGGTCACGGTGCTGTTCGGCTCGGCAGTACCACTGAGGCTGCTGCCGTTGCTGAGGTTGACGGTGGGTATACCCGGGGCCACGCCGTCCACGGTGGTGCTGCCCTGCCCGCCGGTATTGCCGGCCGGGTCGGTCGCCGTGGCGTTGACCACAGTGCCATCCGGCAACGGTGTGCCTGGTGTGAACGACCAGTTGCCGCTGCCGTCGGCGGTAGTCTGCCCGATCGGGTTGCCGCTGCCGTCGGTCAGGGTGATGGTGCTGCCTGGTTCGGCGGTGCCGCTGATTTCGCTGCCGTTGCTCGGCTCGACCACGGGTGCGGCCGGGGCCACCGTATCCACTGTGGTGCTCGATGGAGCGCTGGTGTTGCCGGTCGGGTCGGTCGCGGTGGCATTCACCACGGAGCCGTTGGGTAACGGGCTGCCCGGTGTGAAACTCCAGTTGCCGCTGCCGTCGGCGGTGACCTGGCCTATAGGGTTGCCGCTGCCATCGGTCAGGGTGACGGTGGCGCCCGCTTCGGCGGTACCGCTGATGCTCGCGCCGTTGCTTGGATTGATTACCGGTGCAGCCGGCGCGCTGGAGTCGACGGTGACCGTAGCTGCCGGGCCGGTATTGCCAGCCGCGTCGCTAGCCGTGGCATTGACCACGGTGCCATTGGGCAGCGGCGTGGCTGGCGTGAAAGTCCAGTTGCCGCTGCCGTCGGCGGTGGCTTCGCCAATCGGGTTACCGCTACCATCGGTGAGGGTGACGGTGCTGTTCGGCTCGGCGGTACCGCTAAGGCTACTGCCGTTGCTGAGGTTGATGGTGGGTACAGCTGGTGCCACGCCATCTACGGTGGTGCTGCCCTGCCCGCCGGTATTGCCGGCCGGGTCGGTCGCCGTGGCGTTGACCACCGTGCCATCCGGCAACGGTGTGCCTGGCGTGAACGACCAGTTGCCACTGCCGTCGGCGGTAGTCTGGCCGATCGGATTGCCGCTGCCGTCGGTCAGGGTGATGGTGCTGCTGGGCTCGGCGGTGCCGCTGATTTCGCTACCGTTGCTCGGCTCGATCACCGGTGCGGCCGGGGCCACCGTATCCACTGTAGTGCTCGATGGAGCGCTGGTATTGCCGGTCGGGTCGGTCGCGGTGGCATTCACCACGGAGCCGTTGGGTAACGGGCTGCCCGGTGTGAAACTCCAGTTGCCGCTGCCGTCGGCGGTGACCTGGCCTATAGGGTTGCCGCTGCCATCGGTCAGGGTGACGGTGCTGCCCGGCTCTGCGGTGCCACTGATCGTGGTGCCATTGCTGGGGTTGACCACTGGTGCGGCCGGGGCCTGCGCATCCACTGTTGTGCTCGTCGGAGCGCTGGTGTTGCCGGCTGCATCCTGGGCGACCACGTTGATCACTGTGCCATCAGCGATTGGCGTGCCCGGGGTGTAGGTCCAGTTGCCACTGCCATCGGCCGTCACCTGGCCGATCGGATTACCATCGCCATCGGTGAGGGTCACGGTGCTGTTCGGCTCAGCGGTACCGCTGAGCTCGGTACCATTGCTCGGGTTGATCAACGGTGCCGCTGGCGCCACGCCATCGATGATGGTGCTGGCGGGCGGGCCGCTGTTACCGGCGGCATCCACGACCACCGCATTGATTACCGTGCCATCGGGCAGTGGGCTGTCGGGGGTGTACGACCAGTTGCCATTGCTGTCGACGGTAGTCTGACCAATGGGGTTGCCATTGCCGTCGGTGAGCACCACGGTGCTGCCCGGCTGGGCGGTACCGCTGAGGCTGGAGCCGTTGCTCGGGTTGATTTGCGGCGCATCGGGGAAGTCGGGGGCCTGCACGGTCGCGGGCGGGCTGCTATTGCCGGCCGGATCGGTCACCACCACGGAAACCGTTTCTCCGTTGGTCAGTGGCGGATCCAGCGGAATCTGGAATTTGCCGTCGGAGCCGACCACCACGCTAACGTCGGTTTGCCCGTCGCCGTTGCTGTCGATGCCCACGGTGGCGCCTGGCTCGGCCGTGCCGCTGATGCTGCTGCCATCCGGGGCAATCTGCAATCCGCTGGCGGGCGCCGGGGCCGTGGTGTCAGGCTGCACACTGCTGTCACCGCCGCCACCGCCACCGCCACCGCCGTTGCTGTTGGCAATCGCGACGCCGCCACCAATGATCGCGGCGCCAGCCAGAAGTGCACCACCAGGGCTGAGCCCGGCAACGGTGCCATCGGTGCCGGTGAGCGACTCGAACCCAGCCGGAGTTTCCTGAGGCACATAACCCGCCACCAGCGGCCCATCGGCAGCGACCGGAGGCAGGTCGACGGCCAGCAGTTTGTCCCGGTCTACCAGATACAACTGGCTTGCAGGCTGCCCTTCGGCATAGAAGTTGGCTATACGCAAGCTTTCGCCCGACTTCAGTTGCACGATCAGGTCGGCGCCACTTTTCTCGTAGCCGGTCACACTTTCTGGAGCAATATCAAGAACAATGTTACTGCTCTGGGTAAGTGTCAGGATTCCGTTGTCGGGGATTGCAATGGGAGCGGCAGAAGTAACACTTTGAGCGAGGGGAGACACCTTGGCCTGAATCGACATACCTGACAGTCCTTTTGTCAATAGCACGACCGAGCGATCGCACGCGTATATCCAGAAATAGCACGCCCCCCATAAAACGCCAGAAGGGTTTTTAAAATATTTTCGGAAGGCCCCTGGCGAAGCGTTTCATCATTAAAACTCGTAAAAAGCTTTTTGACCTATTACTTTTGAATTAGCCCTTGCTGCGCACAGGGGCGCATAACTGCAAGTTGCTCTTATCAGGAAGGTGCTAGTTGAAAAGTACGCGCCCGCCCACGTTGATAGTTGCGAACCAATCGTGTTTGCTTAGATTTCTTGACCATCTATTCAACTTGAACCTGGCCATGTAAGCTCGCCAGCAAGAACGGTTAGCTCGATGATCGGCTCGGAACCGAGCAGCCTGAGGCAGAAGGCCGCCCAGTGCCGGCCTTCAAGCGGTTCGTTCAGCGCTTCCCTAGCTGAACTTGAGCTTGGCCACCTTGCTCAATGCCCATCCGCTGAACACGTAAAAGGCATCCAGGTAGAAGCGGCCTTCGTAGTTGGGGAGCGGTTCACGATTCAACAACAGCTCGGGCATGTCGGGCGAAGGGGGGAACAGTGCATAAAAGCCGTTGGGCAACACCGCCAACGCGATGAGCAGCAGATAGGTCACGGTCCGCAGCAGGGTGGCGCGGTCATGGGATTGCTCGGCCCATTTCAGGCCGAACCAGGCGACCAGGCCGGCAACCGGCAACACCCAGAAATGCGTCGGCATTCCAATAAACATTTCCGCGACAACGCTTCTTGTTTCCAACCTTATACTCTCCGTTCAAATGAGCGGATTATTGCGGCTGGCGTCTGCAAATGCAAAAAACCCGCGCTCGAGCGCGGGCTTTTCGTTCTCGAAGGTTAGTTGATCATGCTTTTGAACACATCAGCGCGGCGTCCAGCAGCCTGCCATGGTCGTACCAGGCATCGCGTTGATAGGCCGCGAACTGGCGCTGGGTACCCGTGCCCCGCACCTCGGCCAGGCCACCCGCCTTGTCGGGGTCGGTACTATCGACAAACAGTCTGACCGAGTTAACGTCATCGACCTGGTAGGTTTTCACGTTCCCTTGAAGTTCGCTTTGGACGCACCCCAGGTATGTCGGCGTACTTCTTTCCGTAGCCCCGGCCACATACCCATGGCCCTCACGTACATCGGGGCCATGTACGCAGCCTGCCATGAACAGTGTGGCAAAGGTGGACATCAGTATTGCACCTGCTACCGATCTTGAGCTTTTCACGCAACACGCTCCTGCCGCCCCATCGAGTAACCTGGAAAGTGTTACCAAGCCGCATGCACCTTTTTTGTTTTTGTTTGTCCATGTTACTGCTCAACGTCAGCCCGGCAATATGCTTGTTAGCTATATCGGTTTCGGGGCGGGCTTTCTCCGTGAAGATACCTTCGTTCATGGGCCATCCGACAAGTTCCAGACCGGGCAGCCTGGGGTGCTTGCGCTATGCCCCGAATCCGGGGGCGGCTGGGCCCACAATCGGGAGTCAGGCAATGGCCTTCAGAAACACCAGGGTCGCCAGCAGATCCAGTAGCAGCACGGCAACCACAACGAAGACCAAGTAGTAGCGGTCATCCTGAGTCATTTTTTGCATTCTCCGAATGATCAATGCCTCAGGGTCCCAGCAATTCCTGTTCCAGAACAGTGGCACATCCGATCATGGTCGTTTCGTCCATGCTCCGCGCCCCCGCAGCCTTGTACCCGGGAACCATGTCCTGGCCTATGCTCATGGTTTAGGAGGAAGCGATCATGTGCGGAAGGCTAAGCCAGTACCGTGGCATACATGACTTCGTTGAAACCCTGAGCCTGCCTGAGGCCTGGCGCAACAACGTCGGCGACCAGCCGCTTGACCGTTACAACATCGCACCGACCACGCCGGTGGCAGTACTGCGGATAGATGACGCAGGCCCACGAGCGGACCTGGTGAGGTGGGGATGGCGGCCGCATTGGGCTGCCGATCGTGCTGCGCCGATCAACGCCCGGGTCGAGAAGGTGGCGCATGGCCCATTCTTCCGGGCGATCTGGCCACACCGGGCCATCACCCCAATCGACGGCTGGTACGAATGGGTTGATGAGGGCGGGCCGAAGAAGCAGCCTTACCATATCCGGCGCCAGGATGGCCGCCCTGCCCTTTGCGCTTCGATCGGCCAGTTCACCGGTACCGAGCACGACGGGTTCGTCATCATTACCGCCGACTCCCAGGGCGGAATGGTCGATGTTCATGACCGCCGGCCTGTCGTGTTGTCGCCAGAACTGGCGTACGAGTGGATCACGGCAACAATGCCGAGCGAGCACGCAGAACAACTGGTGCTCAACCTCAGTGAGCCGGCCGAAGCCTTCGAGTGGTACCGGGTGAGTGTGGCCGTGGGGAATGTGCGTAACCAGGGTGCCGAGTTGATTAACCCGCTTCATTGAACACAGGCAAATCTTTGCGCACGCTCCAGTGCTCTATTCCCACTGATCCCTCCCAACCCACCGGCCTTGCCCGCTGCGCGTCATGTGCAGGGGCACTGCCAGCCCGGAGTTTGCGCAATCCACGCTGACGCTGTTATCGGCCTGACCGATGCTTGCCTGCAATCAAACGATTGGAACGAAACCTGCCCGCCAACGAGCATGGCCGCACCTTCAAACAACAACAAGGAACTGCCCATGTCTGCCTGTTTCCATAATCCTGTCTCGACCGTGTTCGGCGCTGGCAGCCTGGCTCGCGTTGCCGAGCTGTGCACTGGCAAGGTCACTTTGGTGACGTTCCCCGAGGCCGCTCAGTTGGGGCTGGTTGAGCGCGTGCGCGGCCTGCTTGGCGAGCGTCTGGTCTGCGTGATCGACACTGTGCAGCCAAACCCGGACGTGGCCTGGTTGCGCGACGTACACGAACGATTCTGGGCCGAGCACGGTGACTGTGACAGCGTCTTCGCCCTGGGTGGTGGCAGCGCCATCGACACCGCCAAAGCGCTGATCGTCGGGACACAATCCGGAAGCTTCGATGAATTGCTGGAATTGCTCGCCAGTGGCAAATCGTTCACCCCCGCGCGACACAAGCCACTGATTGCCGCGCCGACCACGGCTGGAACTGGCAGCGAGGTGACCCCCTGGGCCACGTTGTGGGATAGCGCCCGGCAGAAGAAATACTCCCTGCACCTGGCGTGCACCTGGCCGCAGGTGGCGTTGATCGACCCACAGCTGATGCTCAGCGTACCGGGCCGGGTGACGGTATCCACCGGGCTGGATGCGCTGTCGCATGCCCTGGAAGCGATCTGGAACCACAACGCCAATCCCATCTCCGACACCTTCGCGGTGTCGGCCATCGAAGACATCCTCGATTGCCTGCCACAGCTGCAACAGGACTTGGCCAACCCCGAGCTGCGCGCGCGCATGGCCCTGGCTGCGCTCAAGGCCGGCATGGCATTCTCGAACACCAAGACCGCACTTGCCCATTCCATCTCCTATGAAATGACCTTGCGCCATGGCCTGCCCCATGGCATCGCCTGTTCGTTCACTTTGCCGATGGTCCTGGGCCTGGCCTGGGGCCGTGATGGGGAGCGCGACCGTACCTTGCAGAAGGTTTTCGGCCCCGACCTCACCAGCGCGCAGCAGCGCTTGAGAGGCTTCCTCCATCGCTTGGGCGTGCACACCGAGTTCGAGGACTACGGCGTGACAGCGGCCGAGGCCGAAGCGATGATCGATGAGGCCATGCAGGGCGCACGCGGGCGCAATTTCATCGGCTCGCAAGCCGCCTGACACCCCACGCCTTTCCTCCAGCACCAAACAAGAGTGCCGACTCGCCGCGCCCCCGTGCCGGCGGCAGCGTACAAAAAGGAACAGCGCCGGGCTTTCGCATCCCAAAGGACTATCGGATGGCTATCACCGAAATTGGCTGCATGGTCCATGCTCGCCGCCCATTCTTCGATCTGCATGTGGCGAACATGTGTTCGTCGGACGCTTACCAAGCACCCGCTAAGGGGTAGTGTTCAATGCGGCACTCATGGGGATGGCCATCGCCTTTACACGTCCCATCCAGATATCGGTAGTTGATATGCATCAACTGGCCTTTTTTGGCCCACTGCCTGCGTGGGAGCGTGCTTTGGTAATCAGCAGTTTCCGGTACGAATGTGATAGTCGCCCCCTTTTCCGGGCACTCTGCCGTGGTTGATGCCTGGCTTACCTTTACGACCTGGGCCTGTAGCTTTGGATAGGGAAGCTTCAACACATCAGTGATATGTAGTTCCATACGGCAAATTTGCCACGTCGATGCTTGCACTGGCTGGCACATTACGAAGAAGGGAACGGCAAATAGGGCGTAGCGAGTTGCACGGTAGTCCATTATTGGCCCTGCGTTGAATGTTGATATCCGAGGCATTATCAGACGTGGACTCACCGAATCATAGGACGATCCTGTCTCGCGCGCATTCAGCCAAGTCGATGCGCGCCCAAGCCATGCAAGGTGACTTCAGCGAACGCTTACGGTTGATACGCACGCCCGCCGCGACCTTGAAGCTTTTCCGGAACCGCAACGCCATGCTCGACTCCTTGAGGAAGGCAATGGGTCTTCATCCCCCAAAGCTGCGGGGTCCGCAATCCTGTCCACCCATCCACCCAGCTGTAACGGCAAAGCCACCCCAGACGCATAAAGCCCAGCGCGGGGCTGGGCTTGATTTAAAAACCACTGGTAGCATTGCTTAAGACTTGTGCCACTCTCTTACCAAGCTAGTGAGTCCTGAGAAGTTTGTTACCTGATGTTCTCGTGAGGTTTTCAGATGGAAAAAACGCCAGCATCCGGATAGACATTGGCCCCAGTCCATCTCAGCGCCCTCGAGATAATCATCGAAACCACTTGAAGGTGTGCAAGTAGTAGTATTTATCACTAGCGCATTGAGCAAAGGCCAATCGTTGTCATTGCAAAAATCACCAACGATACCTGCATAAGAACCTACCATGTTGTGACTAAGCCCAAATACATTCTCTCGTTCATTGTAAGGAACAACACGCCTTGATTGCGCAGCAAAAACAAGATACCGAAGAATACCGGAAAAGAACTTTTCTAATGCCACCTTATATAAATTAACGCACGCAATCTCAGTCCGACACGGAGTAACTAATGTCAATAGAGAACCGATCCAGCAACACCGAGATGGTCAGCGTGCCGCGCGAACGGCTGCAGGCTTGGCAGCAGCGTTTCTCGAAGGCGCAGATGTTTCAGCAGTCGACTGAGATCCAAGCGGCACTGGCCCAGCCGACCCAGCAGCACCACGCCGAGCCTATAGCCTGGATGGTTGGTACTGCCATCTGTTGGACCAAAGAAGAGGCTGAGCGGGATGCGGCCGAGGTTGGCCAGACTGTGGTCGGCCTGGGACCTATGACCGAGTGCAGTTGCGCCAGGCGACAGTGCCGAGGCTGCTCACCTCGACACGACCTTACGGGACGGCGATTGGGCTTCGCTTGCTATTTGGCGAGCACGCCCGACACCCCAAGCCATCGCCCGCGTCATGGTTTCGCCTGGGCGAGAATCAAAGCTTTCTTCGTGGATGAGCGCTCCACTAGGGCCGTAAATACCGATGAACATTTGGGTCGCGCCGATGCTCGAAAGGCGTACCTGGACATCGATTTGCGAACCGTCATTCAACGTTTCGTTGTGGGTTCTGGTATGTAATTTCGGATCGCCCCACTGCCAGAAGCAATCGCCACGCTCCCTTACCATCGTCCATCGGTCCTTAGTTGCTGAGGAAGGTATTTCTTACCCCAACAATTAAATTGACTCAATATATTTGACGTCAAATAAATGGCCGCCAGACGACTGGCATAAGCTTATACAAATCAGCGAATCATGTATAAGTATCCTTGGTTCGCGGCTCACCCGGATCACGGCCTCCATTTAGACTCCCGGACAGATCGGGTGAATCTAGAGTAGCTGCGAAGCGCATCCATCTTTCGAAGGCTTCCCTATGTAGGGCTTGGGTCTCTATCCACGATAGCTCTCCCATACGTCCATAGGCTACTTGGTTCATTATCGATGAGGTCACGGCATCCAGCTCTCTCAGGAGTTGGTATGCGGCAAATTTCTTATCTAATGGCATGTGTCGTCTCGCAAGGCAGCAGAACTCAAACCGGCACTGGTGCTGGGACAGCACTCTTGTGATTTTTGCTCCCTGTCACCGTCGATTGGCATCACCTAAGCGCCTAACATCGGTGAGCATCCTGCTCGACTGCCATCCTACCCCATTCTGCTTATTAACTTGCCTAGTAATAGGGGTCAAGGCGACGACACGCCGCAAAACCATTACATAACAAGTGACCTGCCAGACGGACCCTGGGTATGTTCAAGGTCCGCCAGGCGAATCAGGTCAACTAATAGAACATTTGTACTCTACCCCACTGCTCATTTAGCGCAGGCGACCTTATCGAATTCCGGGTGGGTATCAGTGGCGATCCGACGCGCCCGGCCCACGCCCCAGGCCAGAGCCCTGGTCATGGATTCACCTGGACGCGAATCGAATGCCTCCTCATGAAGGGCCATTCCACTCGCGGCATACACCCCAATGAACATCTGCGTGTTACCCGTGCGCGACAGTCGCACCTGAACATCTATGCACGTTCCATCGTTGAGCGTCTCGTCGTGAGTGCGGTGATGAAGAGTTGGATCAGCCCATTCCCAGAAAACTTCACCACGATTTCTCATGCCGACCTCCTACGACTTTAGTTGTATGAAATTGGTGAACTCTCACCATAGCTAAAGCGAGGCGGCACGCAATCGCGGCATCCCAGTTTGAGAGCTGAATCGGACCACTGGCCGATTTTCTTGTACCAATCCAAACCCCTTGTACAACTCACTGCCGCGAAATGGCGGCCAAGGAATCATCGTGCCCGAAGAAAAGAACCTGAATCACGAACTGCTGAAGCTGGCAGCCAAGGGTTGTCGCCTGGAGATCGAGCCCTGCACCTGCCGCGACCCAAAATGGCCGTTTCGCTTGAAAGGCCAGTCCGGCGTGCGCGCCCACTGGAACCCGCTCCGCTGAGGTGATTGAGTTACCGAAGCGGTCGCGTAAGGAGATCGACCCGTTCACCCTGGCTGAAGCCAACACCATCATCGACAAGCTATACGAACACAAGCATTGGCCGAGCCTCATCTATGCCGCGCTGTTCGAATTCATGTTCTTCACCGGCCTCCGCCTGTCGGAGGCCTTGGCCGTACGCTGGGATGTGATCGATATGGAAAAGAGGACTGTGCACGTTAAGAGGACCGTCGCCTTGGGCGCGGTGGAGGAAAGGACGAAAACAGGGAGGGATCGGTTCGTGCTGCTGAATGATCGCGCTTTGCGCGCGATCCAGTTCGCCAGGGGATACGCGGACCGCCGCCGGCATGGGAAGGGAGCGGTGACCGAGACGCCGTTCTTGTTCCCGCCGTCGAAGAACGCCGAGCACGTGAAACAGACCTCCGATCTGCACAAACAGTGGGTGCCGGTGCTGAATGAGCTGGGCATTCGGCGTCGCCCCCCATATAACTGCCGCCACACCTATGCGACAATATGCTTAATGTCCGGCCTCAACCCCGCATTTATCGCCCAACAGCTGGGTCACAGCGTCCAAATGCTGCTGTCGACGTATGCCCGTTGGCTCAACTCAAGCTCCGACTGGAGCGAGCTGGAAAACTCAAAATTGGTATCAAATCGGTATCAGCTTGAAAGCCAGCTCTGTAAGTGACTGATAGGTAAGCCCTTTGATCTCCACCGCCAACATCACCATGCAGTTCGGCTCCAAGCCGCTGTTCGAAAACGTTTCTGTCAAATTCAACAACGGCAACCGCTACGGCCTGATCGGCGCCAACGGTTGCGGCAAGTCGACCTTCATGAAGATCCTCGGCGGTGACCTCGAGCCGTCCGGCGGCCAGGTCATGCTCGAGCCGAACACGCGCCTGGGCAAACTGCGCCAGGACCAGTTCGCCTACGAGGAATTCACCGTGATCGACACGGTGATCATGGGCCACGGCCAGCTGTGGAAGGTCAAGGCCGAGCGCGATCGTATCTACTCGCTGCCGGAAATGACCGAGGAAGACGGCATGGCCGTCGCCGAGCTGGAAACCGAGTTTGCCGAGATGGACGGCTACACCGCCGAATCCCGCGCCGGTGAACTGCTGCTGGGCCTGGGTATCCCACTGGAACAGCACTTCGGCCCGATGAGCGAAGTGGCACCGGGCTGGAAGCTGCGTGTCCTGCTGGCCCAGGCGCTGTTCTCGGACCCGGACGTGCTGCTGCTCGACGAACCGACCAACCACCTGGACATCAACACCATCCGCTGGCTGGAAACCATCCTCACCGCGCGTAACAGCACCATGGTGATCATTTCCCACGACCGGCACTTCCTCAACAGTGTCTGCACCCACATGGCCGACCTGGACTACGGCGAGCTGCGCGTGTTCCCGGGCAACTACGACGAGTACATGACCGCTGCCACCCAGGCCCGCGAACAGTTGCTGTCCGACAACGCCAAGAAGAAAGCCCAGATCGCCGAACTGCAGACCTTCGTCAGCCGCTTCTCGGCCAACGCCTCCAAGGCCAAGCAGGCCACCTCGCGGGCCAAGCAGATCGACAAGATCCAGCTGGCCGAGGTCAAGCCGTCGAGCCGGGTGAGCCCGTTCATCCGCTTCGAACAGACCAAGAAGCTGCACCGCCAGGCCGTTACCGTCGAGAAAATGGCCAAGGCATTCGACGACAAGGTGCTGTTCAAGGACCTGGGCTTCACCATCGAGGCAGGCGAGCGCGTGGCGATCATCGGCCCCAACGGTATCGGCAAAACCACCCTGCTGCGCACCCTGGTCGGCGAAATGACCCCGGACAAGGGTGAAGTGAAGTGGACCGACAGCGCCGAAGTAGGCTACTACGCCCAGGACCACGCTCACGACTTCGAGGACGACATGACCCTGTTCGACTGGATGGGCCAGTGGACCTCCGGCGAGCAGGTGATCCGCGGCACCCTGGGGCGCATGTTGTTCTCCAACGACGAGATCCTCAAGTCGGTGAAGGTGATTTCCGGTGGTGAGCAAGGCCGCATGCTGTTCGGCAAGCTGATCCTGCAGAAGCCGAACGTGCTGGTGATGGACGAGCCGACCAACCACCTGGACATGGAATCGATCGAGGCGCTGAACCTGGCGCTGGAAAACTATCCGGGCACCCTGCTGTTCGTCAGCCACGACCGCGAGTTCGTGTCGTCGCTGGCCACGCGCATCATCGAGCTGTCTGCTGATGGCGTGGTGGACTTCAGCGGCACCTATGACGATTACCTGCGTAGCCAGGGTGTGCTGGTCTGATTGGGAAGGGCTCGGCCATTTGCACTGGCCGGGCTGCCCTATTCGCGGGTAAACCCGCTCCCACAGGGGACTGCGTAGCATTCGAGGCCTATGCAAATCCTGTGGGAGCGGGTTCACCCGCGAAACATCCACCGCCGATTCCACAGGCTGGCATTCTCCGACGAATAATTCGTTAGCCTGCTTTCATTTCCTTCGCTCAACGGCCATGATGGGGCAACGCCCAACCGCCCGCCCGCGAACGTGCCCATGACCGCGCAACAACCCGCCCCCGCCAGCAATACGCTGCAAATCACCCTGCAGATCCTGTCGATCGTTTTCTACACCTTCATTGCCTTCCTCTGCATCGGCCTGCCGATCGCCGTGCTGCCCAGCCATGTGCACGACCAGCTGGGGTTTGGCGCGGTGGTCGCCGGGCTGACCATCGGCCTGCAATACCTGGCCACCCTGCTCAGTCGCCCGCTTGCCGGGCGCGTGGCCGATACCCTGGGGGGCAAGCAGGCCATTCGCTTCGGCTTGCTGGGGATTGCCGGCTGCGGGGTGCTGACGCTGCTATCGGCCTGGACCCTGACACTACCGCTGCTGAGCCTGGCGCTGTTGCTCGGCGGGCGCCTGCTGCTGGGTATCGCCCAAGGGCTGATCGGCGTGGCCACGCTTAGCTGGGGCATCAGCCAGGTTGGGCCCGAGCACACCGCCAGGGTGATTTCCTGGAACGGTATCGCCTCCTATGGCGCCATCGCCATTGGCGCCCCCTTGGGTGTACTGGCCGTGGATGGGCTGGACTTCGGCGTGCTGGGGCCGGCATTGCTGGTACTGGCGCTATTGGCCCTGCTGGTACTGCGCAAACGGCCGGACGTGGTGGTGGTGCGCGGCGAGCGCTTGCCCTTCTGGTCGGCTTTCGGCCGGGTCGCACCCTGCGGCCTGGGCCTGACCCTGGCCTCCATCGGCTACGGTACCCTGACCACCTTCGTCACCCTGTATTACCTGGAGCGTGGCTGGGTGGGCGCGGCCTGGTGCCTGAGTGCCTTTGGCGTGTGCTTCATCATTTCCCGGCTGCTGTTCGTCAACGCGGTCAACCGTTTTGGTGGCTACAACGTGGCCGTCGCGTGCATGGCCACCGAAGTGCTCGGCCTGAGCCTGCTGTGGCTGGCACCGTCGCCGCCGTGGGCGCTGATCGGTGCCGGGCTGACCGGTTTCGGGCTGTCGCTGGTGTACCCGGCGCTGGGGGTGGAAGCGATCAAGCAGGTGCCCAGCAGCAGCCGCGGCGCAGGGCTGGGCGCCTACGCGGTGTTTTTCGACATGGCCCTGGCCATCGCCGGGCCGGTGATGGGCGCGGTGGCCGCGCACCTGGGCTATGCCTCGATCTTCTGCGTGGCTGCCCTGCTCGCCCTGGCCGGTGTCGGCCTAACGCTGTTGCTGGCGCGGCGCGCCGGTCGCGGCTGAACGCTCGGCCGGCTGCGGCGCACCCAGTGCCTGGCTGAAGAACAAAGCGGCTTCGCGTTGCAGGGAATGGTGGATGTGCCGGCGGTCCACGCCTGCGGCGTCCTTGCACAGCGCCGGCATCCGCACGGACTGCTCGGCATCGCAATGGGCCATGAACACGAAGTGCCCGGCGCCCGCCAACAGGCGATAGTCCGGGGTGACCGGCAACTTGCGAGCCAGGGCTTCGGCGTTGCGGTCGACCGCCACCAGCTGATCGCTGTCGCCACTGTAGATCAGTGCCGGCACCTGTACCCCGGCCAAGGCATGGCGCCCGAAAAGCAGGCTGAGCGGTGCCATCAGCATCACCGCCCCCACCCGCTGGTCGGCCTCGGGCACCAGCTCGCTGCGGTCGGAAATCAGTACCCCGTTGGTCCTGCAGGCGTCGGCGTCGTTCGGGCGATCCAGGCAATACTTGCGCAGGCGGTCCAGGTCGGGGCGCGCCCCTGAGAGGATCAAGGCTGTTTCACCACCGGCCGAATAGCCGATCACCCCCACTTTGCCAGCGTTCAGGTAGGGCCCCAGCAAGGTGTCATCGCGGGCGGTCGTAATCGCGGCACTCACTTGCAGCGGCCGGCCATACAGGTTGCTCAAGGCGCCCAGGCGGCTGTGGTCGCCGGGGTTGTCCCCCGGGTGTACCACCGCCACTACGATAAAGCCCTGCCGTGCCAGCGATGTCGCCAGGTAATGCAAGGCCAGCGGGCTGCCAGTATTGCCGTGGGACAACACCAGCAACGGGAACTGGCCCAATGCTACCGGCGCCTCTTCAGCCACGTCGATCGGGTAGCCGTCCATGCGGCGGGTGTGGGTTTTGCCGCTGGCCGGGTAGAACGCCAATGCCTGCATGGGCCGGTCGTCGACCGGGTCGGCCAGGGTCATGTGGTGCAAGCCGGCAACCCAGGGCGCAGCCTCGGCGTGGGCCAGCAGGCTGCCGAGCAGGGCCAGCGCCAACACGCAGCGTGAGAGAGTCATCGGCCGGCGGCTCCTTGCAGGGCGAAGAGATAGCCCAGCATAGAACCGGCCTGGGCTGCACCGGATGAAACCTGGATGAAACCGGAGTCATGCACTTCACGCCGGCGCCCTATGCATTTGCGCTTCTCGTCGAACCCGTGGCATAGATGCAGGTCCACGTTTCTAGGTGACCGTTTCGCGCCATTGAAGGAGATTCATGCATGAGCAAATCCGCCTACGTGCCACCTAAGGTCTGGCGCAACGACGCAGCGTCCGGTGGCCAGTTCGCCAGCATCAACCGCCCGGTTGCCGGCCCGACTCACGACAAGGACCTGCCGCTGGGCAAGCACCCGCTGCAGCTGTACTCCCTGGCCACGCCCAATGGCGTCAAGGTCACCATCGCCCTCGAAGAGCTGCTCGCCCTGGGCCACCTGGGTGCCGAATATGATGCCTGGTTGATCCGCATCGGCGAGGGCGAGCAATTCTCCAGCGGCTTTGTCCAGGTAAACCCCAACTCCAAGATCCCCGCCCTGCTCGACCGCAGCGTCGAACCACCGGTGCGGGTGTTCGAGTCGGGTTCGATCCTGCTGTACCTGGCGGAAAAGTTCGGTGCCTTGCTACCGAAAGCGCCAGCTGCACGCACCGAAAGCCTGAACTGGCTGTTCTGGCAAATGGGTGCGGCGCCCTACCTGGGCGGCGGCTTTGGCCACTTTTATGTGTATGCGCCGGAAAAGTTCGAGTACGCGATCAACCGCTTCACCATGGAGGCCAAGCGCCAGCTGGATGTGCTCGACCGGCGCCTGGCCGAAAGCCGCTACCTCGGCGGCGAGGAATACAGCATCGCCGACATTGCCGTGTGGCCATGGTATGGCCAGCTGGTGCGCGGCAACCTGTATGGCGCGGCGGAGTTCCTGGCGGTGGACGAGTACCCGCATGTGCAGCGCTGGGCCGAGGAGATTGCCTTGCGCCCGGCAGTGCAGCGTGGTACCCGGGTGAACCGGACCTGGGGTGATGAAGCCAGCCAGGTGCCCGAGCGGCATGCAGCGGCAGACCTGGACTGATCCGCAATCGCAGCACTACGCGGACTCTTGTAGATACCGTCTTGACCCTCACCCCGCAAGAGCGATTTGAGGGTCAAACGGTTTGCCGGATTTCACTACGCCATACACCAGGTGCAAAAGCTTACGCATAGCAGCGCAGACTATCTGCTTGTAGGCTTTACGCCGATTGCTCAAACGCTCTGCCAGTGCCTTCACGACCGGGTTGTATCTGATCGAGACAGTGCCTGGCATCCACAAGCCGGCGCGCAATCTTGGGGCTCCTGTACGGGAAATGGTCGATTGGCCAATCTTCTCTCCCGATTGATGGATCATCGGGTTGAGGCCTGCAAACGCAACCATGGCTGACGGGCTTTCGTACTTCAGCGGATCACCCAGTTCTGCAAGGATCAGCGCGGCCGTGGTGTCTCCCAGGCCATCAATCGACGTAATCAGTTCTCGTCGCTGGCGCAGGTCTGGATCGTCATCGATCGTCTGCTCAATAGCCTTACGGGTTTTCGCTATTTCTTCGCTGATGTGCCCAATTACAGCTCTGATCGATTCCTGGACAGCGATCTGCGACACATCCAGACGGTTCTGCTCCATCTGCTGCATCTCTTTCAGGTCGTCCAGACGCCGCACCAAGGCCCGCAAGCGCCGCTGAGCTGGCGGCTCAGGCTTCCACTGACGAAGCAAATCTTTTTTCTGCTGACCGTAAGCAGCAATAACCTTGGCATCAGCCTTATCAGTTTTGACGCGTCGAAGGTCCGCTCCGGCAAACTTGGCAATCACGGCGGGATTCAGAATACACACCCGGTAACCCTTGGCATGAAAGCACTCAGCAAGCGCTTCGTGATAAGTGCCAGTGGCCTCCATGATAACCCAGGCACGTGGTTCGGCATGTTGCTCAAGCCAGGTTGCGAATTGCTCAAAACCACTCGGATTATTGGCCAGCTTGGCTTTGGTACGGACTTTCCCATTGGGAAGTGGAGTTGCAATATCGAAAGATCGCTTGGCTACATCGACGCCAACAACAACAGACATGATCTTCTCCCTCAGACAACGAAGTTTCGATCACCCAGCACTCGGTTCAACCTTGCGAATGCGTGCTCACGCCGGGGGGCGGCACTAGATACCGTTCGAACTGTTCGAGTGGGGTTGGAGGGCCAGAGCGTTATCTACAATACGGGCTCGATGCCCTTGGAGCGGCTCCGCTTCATGACCCTCCCTCGATGATCAGTCGAGAACTTTCGCCTCTTGTGAGGCGAAAGTCGAGATACAAGGAGCGGCCTTGTGTCGCGATCGGGCTGCAAAGCAGCCCCGGCAACTCATCCAGTGAGGCTGAAATCCTGGGGGCGCTACGCACCCCTTTCGCGACACAAGGCCGCTCCTACAAGAGTCCGCGTAGTGCTCGCGAGGCCCCGACAATGCCCGCCTGCAAAAAACCATTTGCCCCCGCGCAAACCTGCGCCCGCCAAGCCCTTCTTGTACACTCCTCGCATTAGCCCCCACCTGCACATTTTTTTGGTGAACGCATGATCGAGGTAACCGAGGTTTCCATTGCCGAGCTGCGCGACGCGCTCGAGTCGGGCCGCACGACGGCGGTCGAGCTGGTCCAGGCCTACCTGGCGCGCATCGATGCCTACGATGGCGCCGACACCGCCACTGCCCTGAACGCCGTGGTGGTACGCAACCCCGAAGCGCTGAAGGAGGCCGCAGCCTCCGACGCCCGTCGTGCCAAAGGCCAGGTCCTGAGCCCGCTGGACGGCATCCCCTACACCGCCAAGGACAGCTATCTGGTCAAAGGCCTGACCGCTGCCTCCGGCAGCCCGGCCTTCAAGGACCTGGTGGCCCAGCGCGACGCCTTCACCATCGAACGCCTGCGCGCCGCCGGCGCCGTGTGCCTGGGCAAGACCAACATGCCGCCCATGGCCAACGGAGGCATGCAACGCGGCGTGTATGGCCGCGCCGAGAGCCCTTACAACGCCGACTACCTGACCGCACCGTTCGCCTCGGGCTCGTCCAACGGTGCTGGCACCGCCACCGCCGCCAGTTTCAGTGCCTTCGGCCTGGCCGAAGAAACCTGGTCCAGCGGCCGTGGCCCGGCGTCCAACAATGGCCTGTGCGCCTATACCCCCTCGCGTGGGGTGATTTCGGTGCGAGGCAACTGGCCGCTGACACCGACCATGGACGTGGTGGTTCCCTATGCCCGCACCATGGCCGACCTGCTGGAAATCCTCGACGTGGTCGTAGCCGACGACGCCGACAAGCGCGGCGACCTGTGGCGCCTGCAACCCTGGGTGCCAATCCCGGCGGCCTCGACGGTGCGCCCGGCTTCGTACCTGGACCTGGCCGTGGATGCCAGCGCGCTCAAGGGCAAGCGCTTTGGCGTGCCACGCATGTACATCAATGCCGATGCCGAAGCCGGTACCTCCGAGAAGCCAGGCATCGGCGGCCCGACTGGCCAGCGCATCAACACCCGCGCCACGGTCATCGACCTGTGGCAGCAGGCCCGCCAGGCACTGGAGGCGGCTGGTGCCGAAGTGCTGGAAGTGGACTTCCCGCTGGTTTCCAACTGCGAGGGCGACCGCCCGGGCGCACCGACCGTGTACAACCGCGGCATCGTCAGCAAGGAGTTCCTGCATGACGAGCTGTGGGAGCTGTCGGGCTGGGCTTTCGACGACTTCCTGCGCGCCAACGATGACCCCAAACTCAACCGCCTGGCCGACGTCGACGGGCCGCAGATCTTCCCCCACGACCCGGGCACCCTGCCCAACCGTGAAGACGACCTGGCCGCCGGCATGGACGAGTACGTCAACATGGCCAAGCGTGGCCTGAAGACCTGGGACCAGATCGAGACCCTGCCCGACGGCCTGCGCGGCCTGGAGAAGACCCGCAAGATCGACCTGGAAGACTGGATGGACAACCTGGGCCTGGACGCGGTGCTGTTCCCCACCGTGGCCGACGTGGGCCCGGCGGATGCCGACGTCAACCCGGCATCCGCGGACATCGCGTGGAGCAACGGCATCTGGGTGGCCAACGGCAACCTGGCGATCCGTCACCTGGGCGTGCCGACCGTGACAGTGCCGATGGGCGTGATGGCCGATATCGGCATGCCGGTGGGGCTGACCTTTGCTGGCCGGGCTTACAGTGACAATGCGCTGCTGAGCTTTGGTGCAGCCTTCGAGGCGACCGGGTCGCGCCGGATGATCCCGCCGCGTACCCCGCCTCTGGGCTGAGGGTTAAAGGGGCCGCTTTGCGGCCCATTCGCGGGTAAACCCGCTCCCACAGGTTCACCACAGGTATTGAATACCGTGCGGGTCCTGTGGGAGCGGGTTTACCCGCGAATGGGCCTGAAAAAGCAAATCGCCTAATTCAACTTTATGTGTAAAAATACACAAAATGTTGATTTGGTGATCTGTCATGCCTATCACCCCCAGCGAAGAACGCCAGCTAACCCTCACCGTCCTCAAGGCCGCCATCCAGGCCCTGGGCAGTGTTGCCGCGCGCAACATGGAGATCCTCCTGCACGACCTCGACCACCCGGAACACTCCGTGGTGGCGATCATCAACGGCCACCTTTCCGGCCGCAGCGTCGGTAGCCCGATCCTCGCCGCCCCGGAACAGGACCAGGGTTTCAAGGCACTCATGCAGGCCTCGACCGACCAGCACGGCTGTGAGCCGGTGGTGCTGCCCGATTACCCAACGACGCTCAAGGGCCGCACGCTGCGCAGCGCCACGGCGATCTTCCGCGACCGCAACGGTCACCCGTTCGTCAGCCTTTGCGTCAACACCGACGTCACCGGCCTGGATGCCGCCATGAATTTTCTCCAGCAGCTTCAGCCGCTGGGGGCCACGCCTGCCGTCAGTGAGCCCGCCGACATGGAGCTGCTGATGAGCGAGATCATCCAGGAGTCCCTGCAGCGCAGCGGCCAGGGGCGGATGAACAAGCAGGCCAAGGTCGAGGCCGTGCGAATGATGCAGGAGCGCGGTCTGTTCATCGTCAAGGGCGGCGTGGAGAAGGCCGCCAGCGCCCTTGGTGTGACCCGCTACACCGTTTACAACTACCTCGAGCAACTGCGCGGAGCCAGCCAATGACCTTGCATATCCATACCCCCCTGATCGAATCCCGTCCGCTGTCGCTGGCCGCGGGCAGCAACGTCTGGCTCAAGCTCGATGCACTGCAGCCCTGCGGCTCGTTCAAGCTGCGCGGCGTGGGCCATGCCTGCGAGGTGCACCATGCCCGTGGCGCGCGGCATTTCGTGTCTTCTTCGGGCGGCAACGCGGGCCTGGCAGTGGCCTATGCCGGGCGCAAGCTGGGCGTGCCGGTGACGGTGGTAGTACCCGAGACCACCACTGAGCGGGCCAAGGAACTGCTGCGCCTGGAGGGCGCCAAGGTGGTGGTGCATGGCAGCTCCTGGCAGGAGGCCAACGCCCTGGCACAGACCTTGGTCGGCCCGGATGACGCCTTCATCCACCCCTTCGACGACCCGCTGTTGTGGGCCGGGCATGCCAGCCTTGTGGATGAAGTCGCCGAGGCCGGCGTGAAACCGGATGCCATGGTGTTGTCGGTAGGCGGCGGCGGTTTGCTCAGTGGCGTGGTCGAGGGGCTACAGCGCAACGGCTGGGGCGATGTGCCGGTGCTGGCGGTGGAAACCGAAGGCGCCGCATCGCTGCATGCTGCAATGCAGGCGGGGCATTCGGTGGAGCTGGAACGTATTGCCTCGGTGGCGACTTCGCTGGGGGCCAAGCGTGTGGCTGATCAGGCGCTGGCGTGCGTGCAGCAGCACCCGGTGCACAGCCACCTGGTCAGTGACCGCGCAGCGCTGGACGCGTGCGAGCGATTCCTGCTGGACCACCGCGTGCTGGTGGAGCCAGCTTGTGGTGCAGCCTTGGCGTTGGCCTATGCACCGGGCGCCCTGGCGCAGTACCAGAATGTGCTGGTGGTGGTTTGTGGCGGGGCTACCGCCACGCTGGAGCAGATCCAGGCGTGGTTGCAGCAGGTTGATTGAGGTTGCCTGTACCGGCCTCTTCGCGGGTAAACCCGCTCCCACAGAATGAACTGTACAGATTGAAGTACCAACAGGACTGCGCAAGGTTCGAAGAGAACGCAGTCCCTGTGGGAGCGGGTTCACCCGCGAACACGGGCGTAGCCCGTGCCATCCTGCACAGAACGTTGTTCATCGGATTCCCCTTGCGGCACCCGGCTGCTGATTACGATAGTCACATGCCGCTGTTCTACTGAGCCCGCCGCAACCGGAAAAATCACCTCGCAACGGCGTCAACCACGACGAAATGCGTAACCCACCCTTTCGGTCTGCGGCAAGTGAAGGCACAATGCGTGTCCTTTTTTTGGCCGGCCTGGCCGGGGGCCTCTAAATGATCAAGACGCCGTACTACCTCATCGATAAAACCAAGCTGCTGGGCAACATGGAGAAGATCGCCTATGTGCGCGAACACTCCGGTGCCAAGGCGCTGCTCGCCCTCAAGTGCTTTGCCACCTGGTCGGTCTTCGACCTGATGCAACAGTACATGGACGGCACCACCTCTTCGTCGCTGTACGAGCTCAAGCTCGGCCGCCAGAAATTCGCCGGCGAAACCCACGCCTACAGCGTGGCCTGGGCCGACGACGAGGTCGAGGAAATGCTCGAGAACTGCGACAAGATCATCTTCAACTCGATCGGCCAGCTGCAGCGCTTTGCCGAACAGTCCGAAGGCAAGGTCCGTGGCCTGCGCGTCAACCCGCAGGTCAGCAGCTCCGACTACCTGCTGGCAGACCCCGCCCGCCCGTTCAGCCGCCTGGGCGAATGGGACCCGGTCAAGGTCGAACAGGTGATCGAGCAGATCTCCGGCTTCATGTTCCACAACAACTGCGAGAACGGCGACTTCGGCCTGTTCGACAAGATGCTCACGCACATCGAAGAACGCTTCGGTCACCTTCTGCACAAGGTGGAGTGGGTCAGCCTCGGTGGCGGCATCCACTTCACTGGTGAAGACTACGCGCTGGACGCCTTCTGCGCGCGCTTGAAAGCCTTCTCGGAAAAGTACGGCGTGCAGGTGTACCTGGAGCCGGGCGAAGCGGCCATCACCAACAGCGCCTCGCTGGAAGTGACCGTGCTCGATACCCTGTACAACGGCAAGCACCTGGCCGTGGTCGACAGCTCGATCGAAGCGCACATGCTCGACCTGCTGATCTACCGCCTCAACGCCAAGATGGCCCCCAATGATGGCGCGCACACCTACATGGTCTGCGGCAAGTCGTGCCTGGCCGGTGACATCTTCGGCGAATACCAATTCGATCGTCCGTTGGCCATCGGTGATCGCCTGTCGTTCGTCGACGCGGCGGGTTACACCATGGTCAAGAAAAACTGGTTCAACGGTCTGAAAATGCCATCCATCGTGGTCAAGCAACTCGACGGCAGCGTCGAAGTGGTGCGCGAGTTCGGTTTCGAAGACTACGTTTCCAGCCTGTCGTAAGACCGGCTTTCAGTAAGGAGCAAGGGATAAATTGAAGAAGAACGTTCTTATCATTGGTGCAGGAGGTGTCGCCAAGGTGGTGGCCCACAAGTGCGCGCAGCATAACGACGAACTGGGTCGTATCGCTATCGCGTCACGGAACATCTCCAAATGCCAGGCCATCATCGACAGCGTCAAGGCCAAGGGTAGCCTCAAGGTACCCGCCGACATCCAGGCCTTCTCGCTCAATGCCCTCGATGTCGAGGCAACCAAGGCGCTGATCCGCGAAACCGAATCGCAGATCGTGATCAACGTTGGTTCCGCCTTCCTCAACATGTCGGTGCTGCGTGCCTGCATCGATACCGGTGTCGCCTATCTGGACACCGCCATCCACGAAGAGCCGGGCAAGATCTGCGAGACCCCGCCGTGGTACGGCAACTACGAGTGGAAACACCTCGAAGAGTGCCAGGCAAAGAACATTACCGCCATTCTCGGCGTCGGTTTCGACCCGGGTGTGGTGAACAGCTACGCCAAGCTGGCGCAGCAACAGTATTTCGACAGCATTGACTCGATCGACATCCTCGACGTCAATGCCGGTTCGCATGGCAAGTACTTCGCCACCAACTTCGACCCGGAAATCAACTTCCGTGAATTCACCGGGCAAGTGTGGAGCTGGCAGAACAGCCAGTGGACCAGCAACACCATGTTCGAGGTCAAGCGTACCGACGACCTGCCGGTTGTAGGTTCGCAGAACCTGTACCTGACCGGCCACGATGAAGTTCACTCGATTTCGAAGAACCTCAACGTGCCGAACGTGCGTTTCTGGATGAGCTTCGGCGAGCACTACATCAACGTGTTCACCGTGCTGAAGAACCTGGGCCTGCTCTCCGAGCAGCCGGTGAAAACCGCCGAAGGCCTGGAAGTAGTACCGCTGAAAGTGGTCAAGGCCGTGCTGCCGGACCCAGCCTCGCTGGCCCCGGGCTACACCGGCAAGACCTGCATCGGTGATTTGGTCAAAGGCACCAAGGATGGCCAGCCGCGCGAAGTATTCATCTACAACGTGGCCGACCACGAAGAAGCCTACGCCGAGACCGACAGCCAGGGCATTTCCTACACCGCCGGTGTACCGCCAGTGGCTGCCGCCCTGCTGGTCGCCCGTGGCGAGTGGGATGCCAAGCGCATGGTCAACGTCGAGGAGCTGCCAGCCGAGCCGTTCCTCAAGGCGCTGGACGTGATGGGCCTGCCGACCCGCGTCAAGGATGAAAAAGGCGATCGTCCATGGGACGCTGAAGCCTAAGCAGCAACACAGAGAGGGCGCCGATATGGCGCCCTTTCTGTTTTTGCAGGCCTGGCCTCTTCGCGGGTAAACCCGCTCCCACAAGCATTTCACAGGTCTTGAGTATTGTGATGTCCCTGTGGGAGCGGGTTCACCCGCGAAGAGGCCGGTGCAGGCTTCAGCCACCCTGCCCGGCCAATTTGTCCAGCAGCGCTTTGGCCAGGACCTTGTCCGAGAACGGGTTCTGCCCGGTAATCAGCTCACGGTCCACCACCACATTGGGTTGCCAGGCCTTGGCATAGCCCATGTCGCCCCCTGCCATTGCCATGGCGTTGGCCGGGTAGAACAACAGCCGCTGGTCCTCGAGCGAACCTTCGAACACCTGCTCCTCCGGGTCGGAGAAGATGGTCATCTTGTAACCCTTGTACAGCCAGTCATTGGCTGCCGGCTTTTCACCACGCGCCAGCGCCGACTGGTAGCTCGCCGGGTCCTGCTGGGCCGAGAGCAAGGCGATGGGGCCATGGCAGATGGCGGCTGTGGGCTTGCCGGCCTGATGGAAATGCCGCAGCAAGGCGCCCACGTCCGGGTTGTTGGCCAGGTCGATCAACGGCGCATGGCCGCCGGGGATGAAAAGCCCGGCATAACGGCCCAGGTCACCTGCCAATACCTCTTTCACCGACAGGGTATCGTCAATACCCGGCAGGCCTTGCACGACCTTCTCGATCCGGCGCATCTCCACCGCATCGCCGGCAAAGTAGCGCGGGTCGATCGACCGCTGGTCGACGCTCGGCGCATTACCCTTGGGGGTAACCAGCACCAGCTTGTAGCCAGCCTTGAGCAACTGGTCGGCAGGCACGCCGAACTCGTTGAGGTAGTAGCCGGTGGCGTAGCGCTTGCCGTCCTGCAGCGGCAACTGGCTTTCGCTGGACAGCAGCACCAGCACTTCACCCTTGGGTGCGGCATGGGCGCCGGCTGCAAGCAGGGTGCCGGCAACAGCCAGGGCAAGCCGGGATATCTTGGTCATGCAACATTCTCCTGATCAGGCAAATAGAGCTGTCCGCTCATGTTGGCGGGATGCGTTCATGCTAATGGCAAGGCTATGATTCGATAATTCGAAAGCTCTTATGCCTGTGATCCAGAAAATGAATATCACCAGCAAGGACCTCAACCTGCTGTACCTGTTCCATGTGCTGTATCAGGAACGCAACGCTACCCTTGCAGCCCAGCGCATGGCGCTGAGCCAGCCTGCCCTCAGCCACAAACTCAACAAGCTGCGCCATCAGTTTGGCGACCCGCTGTTCGTCCGCGCGCCCAGGGGCCTGACCCCGACACCACGTGCCCACGAACTGGCGCCCGAGGTAGAACGCCTGGTAGAGGGCCTGGAAGGTTTCTATGAGCGCTGCGAAGGGCAGGACTTCCTCGCCCGCCCTGCCCGCCTGCACCTGTACAGCACCGATTTCATGGAGCAGACCCTGTTGCCCAGGCGGCTGCCGATCCTGCGCAGCCAGGCACCGAACCTGACGCTGGTCACCCACAACACTCGCGGCCAACTACCTCGTGAAGAACTGGAGAAAGGCACCTGTGACCTGGCCGTTGCCGGGTTCTACACCGACCTGCCGGAAACCTTCCACCAACAACGCCTGCTCAGCGAACACTTGGTAGTGCTGGCCTCGCGCAGCCATCCAGGCCTGGAAAACGGCCTGGACCTGGATACCTTCCTCGCCAGCGACCACCTGCTCACCACCCTCACCGGCGACCTCGATGGCCTGGTCGACCGCGCCCTGCGCAGCCAGGGCATGCAACGACGGGTCGTGGCTGGCCTGTCCAGCTTTGTAGCCCCCACGCGCCTGCTGCGCGGCACCGACCTGCTGCTCACATGCCTGAGCTCGCTGGCCATCGAAGCCACCGAGCGTGATGACGACCTGCTCATGTACCCGCTGCCGCTGACACTGCCCGCAATCGAGGTGATGCAGATCTGGCATGAACGCACCCACGCCGACCCCTTGCGGCGCTGGTTCCGCCAGCAGCTGTGGAACGTCGCACAAGAGGCTGCGGCCTGCGCAAGTAACAATATCTAAACAACGATGTGACATTTTTTTACAGCTTTCTCGCCAAGGAGCTGTCGAATGAAGGTCACGGTTTTCGGTACCGGCTATGTCGGCCTCACCCAGGCAGTATGCCTGGCCCAGGTGGGGCATTCGGTGTTATGCATGGATGTCGACGCCGAGCGGGTCGCCAGCCTCAATGCAGGCCATTGCCCAATCTTCGAGCCCGGCCTGGCGCCGATGCTGGAGAAGAACCTGGCCTGCGGTCGCCTGCGCTTCACCACCGACGCCAGCGAAGCGGCCAACTACGCCAGGTTGCAGTTCATCGCCGTCGGCACCCCGCCACAGGCCGATGGCAGCGCCGACCTGAAGCACGTGTTCGCCGTGGTCGACAGCATCCTCGAACATGCCGACGGCCCCAAGCTGATCGTCAACAAATCCACCGCGCCGGTCGGCACGGTGCACCGCATCAAGGCGCGCATCGCCCAGGCCGTGGCCGATACCAGCCGCTTCCATGTCGTCAGCAACCCCGAGTTCCTCAAGGAAGGCTCGGCTGTCGATGACTGCATGCGCCCGGAGCGCATCATCATCGGTGGCGCGGAACCCGCCGAGGTAGAACTGCTGCGCGAGCTGTACCTGCCGTTCAGCCGCAACCGCGAAAAGCTCATGGTCATGGATGCGCGCAGCGCCGAACTGACCAAATATGCGGCCAACTGCATGCTGGCGACCAAGATTTCGTTCATCAACGAAATCGCCAACCTGGCCGAGCACCTGGGCGCCGACATCGAAATGGTGCGCCGCGGCATCGGCTCGGACCCGCGCATAGGCTACGACTTCATCTATGCCGGCTGCGGCTTTGGCGGCTCATGCTTCCCCAAGGACCTGCAAGCCCTGCGCCGCAGCGCCGAGGCCGAAGGCTTCGAACCGCAGTTGCTGCGTGCGGTGGAATCGGTCAACGAGCAGCAAAAGGGCCGGCTGTTCAACAAGATCCAGCGCCACTACCCACGTGGCCTGCGGGGCAAGGTCTTCGCCTTGTGGGGCTTGTCGTTCAAGCCCAATACCAATGACATCCGCGAGGCCTCCAGCCGGGTCCTGCTGGAAGCGCTGTGGGCCGCCGGCGCGCGGGTGCAGGCCCATGACCCGCAGGCCATGGAAGAAATCCAGCGGCATTACGGCCCGCGCACCGACCTGCAACTGGTGCCGTGCAAGGACGACGCACTGCACGGCGCCGATGCCCTGGTGATCGTCACCGAATGGCAGGACTACCGCGTGCTCAACCTGGACAAGGTGCCGCAACAGCTGGCCGACCGGGTGGTGTTCGACGGGCGCAACCTGTTCGAACCCGAGCACATGGCCGCCGCCGGCCTGACTTATTACGGCATCGGCCGTGGCCAGGTGCAGCCAGCATGCCCGTATTGATTACCGGCGTGGCGGGTTTCATCGGCTACCACGTTGCACGGCGCCTGTGCGAAGCAGGCATAGAGGTGGTTGGCATTGATAACCTCAATACCTATTACAGCGTCCAGCTGAAACTGGCGCGCCTGCAGCAACTGTTCGGCTTTGCCAATTTCCGCTTCCACACCCTCGATATCGCCCACCCGAACGAACTGCAACAACTGTTCGCCGGCCAGGCGTTCAGTGAGGTGATCCACCTGGCAGCGCAGGCCGGGGTACGCTATTCGCTGGACAACCCCGGCGCCTATGGCCAGGCCAACCTGGTCGGCTTTCTCAACATCCTCGAGGCCTGCCGCCAGCAGCCGCCCCGCCACCTGATCTATGCCTCCAGCAGTTCAGTATACGGCGCCAACGCCAAGCTGCCGTTCAGCGTCGACGACCCGGCCGAGCAACCGCTGTCGCTGTATGCCGCCAGCAAGCGCGCCAATGAACTGATGGCGCACAGCTACGCACACCTGTACCAGCTGCCAACCACCGGCCTGCGCTTTTTCACCGTGTACGGCCCCTGGGGCCGCCCCGACATGGCGCCGTTCAAGTTCACTCGCGCGATGATCGAGGGCCGACCTGTCGAGGTCTACAACAACGGCATGATGGGGCGCGACTTCACCTACATCGACGACATCGTCGAGAGCATTGTGCGCCTGCGCCTGAAGCCGCCACTGCCGGCCGAGGGACAGCCGCCCTGCCAGCTGTTCAACATCGGCCGTGGCCAACCGGTACGGCTGCTGCACTTCGTCGAATGCCTGGAGCGTGCCTTGGGCATCAAGGCCCGACGCGACTACCTGCCGCTGCAAGCGGGTGACGTGCTGGAAACCTGGGCCGACGCCGGCTCGCTGGCGCGCTGGATCGACTACTCCCCGGGCACGTCGCTGGAACACGGCGTCAACGCCTTCGTTGGCTGGTACCGGGATTTCTACCGGGTTTGAGCCGCGCAATCACAATAAGCACAGGTAGCCTCATGACAGATCCACTTGACCTCTCGGTGCTCATTCCCGCCAGGAACGAGGTCGACAACCTGCCATCACTGCTGATGGAAATACGCACCGCACTGGCGGCTGAAGACTTTGAAGTACTGGTGGTCGATGACGGCAGTAGCGACCGCACCCTTAGCGTACTGCTGCAACTGAAAAACCAGGGCTACACGCAACTGCGCATCCTCCGTCACCAGCAGTCGCTGGGCCAGAGCACTTCGCTGTGGCATGCCGCCCAGGCTGCCCGCGGGCGCTGGCTGGCAACCCTGGACGGCGACGGTCAGAATGACCCGGCGGACATCCCCGGCATGCTGACCTTGGTACGCGCCAACCAGGACCTGGCCGGTGGCGTCAAGCTGGTGGCCGGGCACCGGGTCAACCGCCGCGACAGCGCCAGCAAACGCTGGGCCTCGCGGCTTGCCAACGGCCTGCGCAGCCGCTTGCTCAAGGACGCCACGCCAGACACCGGCTGCGGGCTGAAACTGATCGAGCGCGCAGCCTTCCTGCGCCTGCCCTACTTCGACCACATGCACCGCTTCATCCCGGCGCTGATCCTGCGCCACAATGGCCGCATGCTGATACACCCGGTCAACCACCGCCCACGTCGGGCTGGGGTGTCCAAGTACGGCAACCTGGACCGCGCCCTGGTCGGCATCCTCGACTTGTTCGGGGTCTGGTGGCTGATCCGGCGCACCCGCCTGGACACGCGCCCCCAGGAGCTCGAAGGATGACCCGCGAAACCCTGTGGCTGGTCATCGGCTTCGCCGGCCAGGCCGTATTTACCGGGCGTTTCGTGTTGCAGTGGCTGTACAGCGAGTTCAAGCGCCGCAGCGTGATCCCGGTGGGGTTCTGGTACCTGAGCATGCTCGGCAGCGCGCTGCTGCTGACCTATGCCATCTATCGCCAGGACCCGGTGTTCATCATTGGCCAGGGCTTCGGCTTGCTGGTCTACCTGCGCAATCTGCAACTGATCGCCCGACACCAGGAACAGAAGGAATAGCCCTTGCCAAGGTTCAGCACGCTCGGGGCCGAACGCCTGGCCCTGGTTGCCCTCGCCGTGCTGCTGGTGGGCGCGGGTATCGGCTGGCGCCAGCCGATGAATGTGGACGAAGAACGCTTTCTCGGCGTCGCCCTGGAAATGCTGCAGGGCGGCAACTGGTTCATCCCGCACCGGGCGGGGGAAATCTACGGCGACAAGCCGCCGCTGTTCATGTGGACCGTGGCCCTGTTCAGCCACCTCACCGGCTCGCCCAAGGTTGCCCTGTACCTGCCAGGGCTGCTGTCGGCGGCGACCATCACCTGGGTGCTGCATGACCTGGGGCGGCGCCTGTGGACCCGGCGCATCGGTGTGATCGCCGCCTTGCTGTTCCTGGCTACCTACCAGAGCTACAGCATCTTGCGCACCGGGCAGATCGACAGCTTCCTGTGCCTGTGGGTGGCGCTGGGTTTCTACGGCATGCTGCGCCACTTGCTGCTCGGGCCGGCCTGGGGCTGGTTCTACCTGGCCTGCGCGGCCATGGGCCTGGGTATCATCAGCAAGGGCGTGGGCTTTATCCCGGCGCTGCTTCTGTTGCCCTATGCCTGGGCGGTGCGCCACCACTGGCACGGGGTGGTGGCCATGCCCGGCCAGGGTTGGCGCTGGAGCCTGGGGCTGGCGTGGCTGCTGGCCGGTTGCGCGGTCTGGCTGCTGCCGCTGCTGGTATCGATTGCCCATGGCGGTGGCGCGGCAGAGCTGGCCTACCTGAAGGAAATCCTGCTGCGCCAGACCGCCAGCCGCTATACCAATGCCTGGGACCATCGCGAACCGTTCTGGTACTTCTTCGTCAAGGTCATCCCCAAGTACTGGCTGCCACTGGTGCTGGCCCTGCCCTGGCTGATACCGGCCTGGCGCCGGCAGTTGCACAAACACGATGGGCGCTTCCTGTTGCTGCTCGGTTGGGTGGCGCTGGTACTGTTGTTTTTCAGCCTGAGCAGCGGCAAACGCAAACTGTACATCTTCCCGGCGCTGCCGGGCCTGGTGCTGGCCATTGCGCCACTGCTGCCGTGGCTGCTCAAGCGCTGGCTAGGGGGCCGGCCGGCCTGGCGCAAGGCGTTCACTGCCGTGGCCCTGGCATGGTTCGCGCTGTGGTTTGCGCGCGGCTTCGTCGAGCCGCTGAAGGAAGGCCGCAACCCGCATGAGACATTGATGACTGAAGCCGCACGGGCCACCGGCGGCGCCGAGTTGGTGCTGGTCAACTGGCGCGAGGGGCATTGGTTGTTTGCCCGACAACCCATCGTGCACTTCGGTTTCACCGGCCAGTCCAGGGCGGATGCGGCCGTCTACTGGCTGCGCCACAACCCTGCGGCCTTCGCCCTGGTCCCGGCTTCGGAACTGGGCCGCTGCTTCAGTGCAGACAAGGCACGCAGGCTGGGCGAGACCTCGCGCGCCGAATGGTATGTGGTTGGTGCCGATGCCGATAACGGCCAGTGCCAGGCCACCGCCCCCAGCCATGCCTACCACTTCGCCTGGGTGGGCGCTATCCCTTTGGGAGCAACTGTCCTGGATATCTCTTCAAACCAGCACTGGCCCTTGTAGAAGCGGCCTTGTGTCACGATGGGCCGCGCAGCGGCCCCGGCAATCTCTGCTGCGAAGCTGAAAACCTGGGGCCGCTTCGCGCCCCATCGCGACACAAGGCCGCTCCTACAGGAGACCGCGCCAACTTTCAGCATTGGAGCAAATCTTGCTCCTGCCTAAGGCGTAACGGCACTCTCAGGAGGATTCAGTTGCAACACCTCGTTGGTGTATGCCCACTCCTTCTGCACCTGGTCCGGGTGGTCGTTGAGGCGAATGCCATGGGACGGGATTATCTGCCTGATCTTCGCCTGCCACTGTGGGGATGCCATCTTGTCCTTGAACACCTTGCCCAGCACATCGAGCATGATCGGCGGCGCGGTCGAGGCGCCAGGGGAAGCCCCCAGCAATCCGGCAATGCTGCCATCCCTGGACGTCACCACTTCAGTGCCAAGCTTGAGTACACCCCCCAATGCTTCGTCCTTCTTGATGATCTGCACCCGCTGGCCCGCCTGCCACAGCCGCCAGTCTTCCTTCTTCGCCTCGGGGAAGTAGGTGCGCAATGCTTCGAAACGGTCATCGTCAGATTGCAGCACCTGGCCGATCAGGTACTGCACCAGGTCGAATTCGCGCACCCCGACCCTTACCATGGGCCAGGCGTTGTGCACACTGGCACTGGCGAACAGGTCAAGCAGCGAGCCCTGCTTGAGGAATTTGGTCGAGAAGGTGGCGAACGGCCCGAACAGGATCATGCGCTTGCCATCGAGCACGCGGGTGTCCAGGTGCGGTACCGACATCGGTGGCGCGCCGGTGGCGGCGATACCGTAGGCCTTGGCCATGTGACGTTGGGCGATGGCCGGGTTGTCGGTGACCAGGAACGAACCACCGACCGGGAAACCGGCATAGTCCTTGGCCTCGTCGATGCCCGACTTCTGCAGCAGCGGCAGCGCGGCACCACCAGCGCCGATGAACAGGAACCTGGCGTCGGTGGCCGCGTTGCTGCCGTCCTTGAGGTTCTTGTATTCGACATGCCAGGAACCGTCGTCGTTGCGGGTGATGGCCTGCACTTCGGTCGACAGCTTGAGGTCGAAGTTCGGCCGGGTCTGCAGGTAACCCACGTACTGCCGGGTGATCTCGCCAAAGTTGACGTCGGTGCCGATCGGCGTCCAGGTCACGGCCAGTTTCTGGTTGGGGTCGCGGCCTTCCATCATCAAAGGTACCCACTTGCGGATCTGCTCGTGGTCCTCGGAGTACTGCATGGGCTTGAACAGCGGGCTGGCCTGCAGGGCTTCGTAGCGTTTCTTCAGGAAGCGAATGTTGTCGTCGCCCCAGACAAAGCTCATGTGCGGGGTGGTATTGATGAAGGAATGCGGGTTCTTCAGCACGCCCTGCTTCACCTGCCAGGCGAGGAACTGGCGGGTGACCTGAAATGACTCGTTGATCTCCACCGCCTTGCTGATATCGACCTTGCCGTCCTTCTCCGGGGTGTAGTTCAGCTCGGCGAGGGCCGAGTGGCCGGTGCCGGCATTGTTCCAGCCGTTGGAGCTTTCTTCGGCGACCTTGTCCAGGCGCTCGACCATTTCCATCGACCAACCCGGCTCCAGCTCATTCAGCCAGATTGCCAGGGTTGAACTCATGATGCCGCCGCCCACCAGCATGACATCGACCTTCCTGGTTTCCGCGGCCCGGGCACCGAGCATGCCGAATGCCAAGGCCAGCCCGGTCAGTGCCAATACCGGCTTGATGGTGATCTTCATAATTTCTCCCTTGCCTCGTTGCCATCCGTAAGTTCAGCCACAAGCTTAGATGACGGATTTGGTCGGGCATCGCTGTTGCACAATCACTTGCAATCCGTCACATCTCAAAATACTGTATGAATACTCAGTATTACAGGTCAGCCCCATGCAACTCATCGCCAAACTCGGCATCCTTGCCGATGCTGCCAAGTACGACGCATCCTGCGCCAGCAGCGGCGCGCCCAAGCGCAACTCGCGCGGGGCTGATGGCCTGGGCGCTACCAATGGCATGGGCATCTGTCACAGCTACACCCCCGACGGGCGCTGCGTGTCACTGCTCAAGGTGCTACTGACCAACTTTTGCCTCTACGACTGCCAGTACTGCGTCAACCGCCGCTCCAGCAACGTGCCACGCGCACGCTTCACCCCCGAGGAAGTGGTCCGGTTGACGCTGGACTTCTACCGGCGCAACTGCATCAGCGGCCTGTTTCTCAGCTCTGGCATCATCCGCTCGGCGGACTACACCATGGAGCAGCTGATCCGCGTGGCGCGGCTGTTACGCGAGGAGCACGGCTTCCGTGGCTACATCCACCTCAAGACCATCCCCGATGCCGACCCGCTGCTGATCGAGGAGGCCGGGCGCCTGGCAGATCGGCTCAGCGTCAACATCGAGCTGCCGACCGATGCCAGCCTGAAACGCCTGGCACCGGAGAAACAGGCGCACACCATTCGCCAGGCCATGGGCGTGATCCATCAGGGCCAGCAAGCCGTAGCCCACGAGCCCAAGGCGCCGCGCTTTACCCCGGCCGGGCAAAGCACCCAGGTGATCGTCGGGGCCGACAGCACCGACGACAGCACATTGCTGCGCAATGCCGAATCGCTGTACCAAGGCTACGGTCTCAAGCGCGTGTACTACTCCGCCTTCAGCCCCATCCCCGACAGCCCCGGCAGCGTACCCCTGGCCGCACCACCGCTGCTGCGCGAACACCGCCTGTACCAGGCTGACTTCCTGCTGCGTGGCTATGGCTACAAGGCCGGCGAGCTGCTGGGCCAGAGCGGCAACCTGGCACTGGACATCGACCCCAAGCTGGCCTGGGCGCTGGCCAACCGCGAAGTGTTCCCATTGGATGTGAACCGTGCCGAGCCGGCGCTACTGGCGCGCATCCCCGGCATCGGCCTGCGCAGCGTGCAGCGCCTGGTAGCCCTGCGCCGCGAACGGCGCGTTCGCTACGATGACCTGATCCAGTTGCGCTGTGTACTGGAAAAGGCGCGCCCGTTCATTGTCACCAGCGACTACCGCCCAGCCCAGGCCGAGCTGCGCAGCGGCCTGCTGAGGGCGCGCTTGCGTGAGCCGCAGGCGCCGGTGCAGATGGGCTTGTGGGGATGATCGCGCTGGACTGCGACGGCCTGTTCGCCATCTGGCGTGACCAGGCCCGGGTGTTGTTGGGGCATGGCATCGACCCGTCGCAGGTCACCTGGCTGCAGGGGCCGGTGGCAGATTTGCTGGCCGTACCGACCGCGTTGCCGGAAGGCGCCGGTCCTTTTCGCGCCAAGGTGCCAGCGGCGCTGCTCAGCCAGCTGGAACAGGCCGCCCGCTACCGTGGCGAGCACCGCTGGAACCTGCTGTACGAGGTACTTTGGCGGGTGGCCCATGGCGACCGCACGGCAATGCTGGCAGGTGATCGACTGGGCAGTGAGTTGCAAAGGCGGATCAAGCAGGTCAATCGCGAAGCGCACCACCTGCATGCGTTCGTACGCTTCGTGCCACTGCCCGAAGTATTGGCTGAACAGCTGCACCTTGACCTGGTGGCCTATCACGAGCCGGCGCATGACATTCTGGAAAGCGCCAGTGCACATTTCGCCGACCGCCTGGGGCGTTTGCGCTGGATGATTGCCACGGCGCACGACGGCATACGCTTCGATGGCCAGGCATTCGACTACCAGCGCCAGTGCCCCGAACCCTGGCGCCAGTGGGCCCGCAATGCCGAAGACCCTGGCGCCGAGTTATGGCGAACCTACTATCGCCATACCTTCAACCCTGCCCGCCTCAACCCCGATGCCTTGCGCCTGCACATGCCCGGGCGGTTCTGGCGACATTTGCCGGAGGGCATGCTGATTCCGCAGCTCGAAGGCCAGGCCCGGCAAGGCAAGCAACGGGACGGCCAAGCCCTGGAAGTTGCCTCCCGGGCTGGCAAGCAAATCAGCAAGCCCATGCGGTAGTGAGTTCTCAATGTGTGCGGAGGCCCTGTGGGCTGCGCTGTCGTTTAGACAACTGAATGTGCAGGCGGTACGCCTACCCTGTGGGAGCGGGCGAGCCCGCGAAGCAGCCCACACCATTCTCGAGCCGAACGATCAGCCGCCACAGTCGTCATAACCTGAGCCGCTGCCGACACGCAAAGAGGACGCGAAATGACCCAACCCGACCCGTCATACGTCAAATGGCTCGAAGACCGCGCCATGCTCAGGGCCTCCCAGCAACGCACCCATCTGTACTCGGGCCAGTCGCGCCTGTGGCAACAGCCCTACGCAGAAGCCCAGCCCCGCCGCGCCACTGAAATCGCTTCGGTCTGGCTGACCGTCTACCCCGATGCCATCATCGCCCCCGAAGGTTGTTCGGTGCTTGGCGCCCTGGCCCACGAGGCGCTGTGGAAGCGTCTGTCGGAGATCGGCATCCAGGGCCTGCACACCGGCCCTATCAAGCTGTCCGGCGGCATTCGCGGCCGTGAACTCACCCCCAGCGTGGACGGCAACTTCGACCGCATCAGTTTCGACATCGACCCGCTGTACGGCAGCGAGCAGGAGCTGGTCCAGATGAGCCGCATGGCCGCCGCGCACAACGCCGTGACCATCGACGACCTGATCCCCTCGCACACTGGCAAGGGCGCCGACTTCCGCCTGGCCGAGCTGGCCTACGGCCCCTACCCGGGGCTGTACCACATGGTCGAAATCCGCGAGGAAGACTGGCCGCTGCTGCCCGAAGTGCCTGCCGGGCGCGACGCGGTCAACCTGCTGCCGGCCCAGTGCGACGAGCTCAAGGCCCGCCATTACATCGTCGGCCAGCTGCAACGGGTGATCTTCTTCGAACCAGGGGTGAAGGAAACCGACTGGAGCGCCACGCCGCCGGTGACCGGTGTGGATGGCAAGACCCGGCGCTGGGTGTACCTGCACTATTTCAAGGAAGGCCAGCCGTCGCTGAACTGGCTGGACCCGACCTTCGCCGCCCAGCAGATGATCATTGGCGATGCCCTGCACGCCCTGGACTGCCTGGGTGCCCGCGGCCTGCGCCTGGATGCCAACGGCTTTCTCGGCGTGGAAACGCGCGCCAGCGGCACGGCCTGGTCGGAAAGCCACCCGCTGTCGATCGTCGGCAACCAGCTGATCGGCGGCATGATCCGCAAGGCTGGCGGCTTCAGCTTCCAGGAGCTGAACCTGACCCTCGACGACATCGCGCAGATGTCCAAAGGCGGTGCCGACCTGTCCTACGATTTCATTACCCGGCCGGCCTACCAGCATGCGCTGCTGACCGGCGACACCGAGTTCCTGCGCCTGATGCTCAAGGAAATGCACGCCTTCGGCATCGACCCGGCCTCGCTGATCCATGCCTTGCAGAACCATGACGAGTTGACCGTGGAACTGGTGCATTTCTGGACCCTGCATGCCCATGACATGTACTTGTACAAAGGCCAGACCTTGCCGGGCGGCATCCTGCGCGAGCACATTCGCGAAGAGATCTACGAACGGCTGTCGGGCGAGCATGCGCCGTACAACCTGCGTTTCGTCACCAATGGCATAGCCTGTACCACGGCCAGCCTGATCGCTGCCGCCCTGGGCATCCGCGACCTTGGGCAGATCGGGGTGGCAGAAATCGAGCTGATCCAGAAGGTGCACCTGCTGCTGGTCATGTACAACGCCATGCAGCCAGGGGTGGTGGCGTTGTCCGGCTGGGACCTGGTGGGCGCCCTGCCCTTGCCCGCCGAAGCGGTCGCGCAGCGGATGCTCGATGGCGATACCCGCTGGATTCACCGGGGCGGCTACGACCTGGCCGGCCTGGAGCCGCAGGCCCAGTCATCGGTACGTGGCATGCCCCGGGCCCGGGCGCTGTATGGCAGCCTGGACAGCCAGCTGGAAAATGGCGATTCGTTTGCCTGCAAGGTGAAGAAACTGCTGGCGGTGCGCCAGGCCTATGGCATTGCCACCAGCCGCCAGGTGCTGGTGCCCGAAGTCAGCAGCCCCGGCTTGCTGGTGATGGTGCATGAGCTGCCGGCCGGGCGCGGTATCCAGATCAGTGCGCTGAACTTTGGCCAGGAAGTGATTGCCGAGGAGCTGCAACTGAGCGGGTTTACGCCGGGGCCGGTGGTGGACATGATCAATGAAACGGTCGAAGGGGATTTGACCGAGGATGGGCGACTGATGGTAAACCTGGACCCGTATGAGGCGCTGTGCCTGCGAATCGTCAACAGCAGCGGCCATGTCTGAATTGTATTCGCCCCATTGCCTTCGCCGGTGAAGCTCTGAACGGCAGCCACGCGATACCTGTGGGAGCGGGCGCGCCCGCGAATACCGGCGTAGCCGGTGCCATCCACCGCGTCGCCTGCTTCGCGGGTAAACCCGCTCCCACAGAGTCCCCCGTCAGCTGAAGGAATGCGCCATACCTGTGGGAGCGGGCGCGCCCGCGAACACCGGCGCAGCCGGTGCCACCACCGCGTCGCCTGCTTCGCGGGTGAACCCGCTCCCACAGGGGGCCCATCAGCTGAAGGAATGCGCCATACCTGTGGGAGCGGGCGCGCCCGCGAATACCGGCGTAGCCGGTGCCATCACCGCGTCGCCTGCTTCGCGGGCATGCCCGCTCCCACAAGGACCCCGCCAGCTGAAGGAATGCGCCATACCTGTGGGAGCGGGCGCGCCCGCGAACACCGGCGCAGCCGGTGCCACCACCGCGTCGCCTGCTTCGCGGGCATGCCCGCTCCCACAAGGACCCCGCCAGCTGAAGGAATGCGCCATACCTGTGGGAGCGGGCGCGCCCGCGAACACCGGCGTAGCCGGTGCCCTCCATCGCGTCGCCTGCTTCGCGGGTAAACCCGCTCCCACAGAGTCCCCCGCCAGCTGAAGGAATGCGCCATACCTGTGGGAGCGGGCGCGCCCGCGAATACCGGCGTGGCCGGTGCCACCACCGCGTCGCCTGCTTCGCGGGCATGCCCGCTCCCACAAGGACCCCGTCAGCGGAAGGAATGCGCCATACCTGTGGGAGCGGGTTCACCCGCGAACACCGGCGCAGCCGGTGCCATCCACCGCGTCGCCTGCTTCGCGGGCATGCCCGCCCCCACAGGGTGCCGCGGGGGCTCCAAGTGCCCAGACAAATGGCCAGCTTGCTTTTACCGCTCCACGGGCATAGCGTTCGGAAGTTTTCTTTCCCGTGCCCAGGAGCAACTCCATGTACACCGGCATCGTCCAGGCCGTCCGCCCTCTACTTGATGTGACCACCTACCCGGGCCACAACCAGTTCACCATCGACCTCACCTCGGAACTGCTCGACGAGCTGAAGATCGGCGCCAGCGTCAGTGTCGAAGGCACCTGCCTGTCGGTCACCGAGATCCACGGCACCCAGGTCCGGTTCGACGCCATGACCGCCACCCTGGAGCGTACCAACCTGCGCAACTTCAAGGCCGGCCAGGGCGTCAACATCGAACGTTCGGCGAAGATGAACGCCGAAGTCGGCGGCCACCTGATGGCCGGCCACATCGCCACCACCGCCGGAGTCGTCGAGCTGTCGATCAAGGAAACCGGTGCTTTCATCAAGTTCCGCATGCCCCCGGAATGGGGCAAGTACGTGTTCCCGCGCGGTTTCATCGGGGTCAATGGCTGCAGCCTGACCGTAGCCGATGTCGAGGACAACGTGATCACCATCAACCTGATCCCGGAAACCCTGCGCCAGACCACCTTCCCTGACTACAAGGCCGGCGATCTGCTCAATATCGAAGTGGACCACCAGACCATGGTGCTGGTCGATGTAGTAGAGCGCACCATCAAGAGCACCCTGGCCCGCGAAATGCCTCGCTGAGTTCCCGAGCATGCTGCCCAACACCCTTCCCGCGCGCACAGCCAAGCGGCTACGCCTGCAGGTTCTGCGTGGTCGTGTCGGCCTAGGCCTGGTCGCCGGCCTGTCGGTGCTGGCCGGCATGACCGATGCCATTGGCCTGCTGGCGCTGGGCGACTTCGTGTCGTTCATGAGTGGCAACACCACGCGCCTGGCTGTTGCCATCAGCGATGCAGACCTGGCCCTGGTGCTGCGCCTGAGTGCTGCAGTGCTGGGCTTCGTCGTCGGCAACGCCCTGGGCGTGCTGCTGGCGCGCGCTTTCCGCCGCCGGGCCTGGCCGGTGCTGCTGGTGGTCGCCGCCCTGCTGGGCTTTGCAGCCGCATGGCCCTGGGCTGCGACCCTTCCAGCGCTGCTCGCTGCCACACTGGCCATGGGCATGATCAACGCCGTGGTCGAACAGGTGAACGGCCTGCCGATCGGCCTGACCTACGTCACCGGCGCCCTGTCACGCTTCGGTCGTGGGCTGGCGCGCTGGCTGCTGGGCGAGCGGCGCAATGGCTGGCGGGTGCAACTGGTGCCTTGGGCCGGCATGCTGCTGGGCGCCGCGCTGGGTGCATGGCTGGAGCATCACCTGGGCCTGCAGGCGCTGGCCGGCAGCTGCGCGCTGGCCTGCGTGCTGGCCCTGGTGTCGCGGTTCATTCCGCGGACATGGCAGCGTGGCTACATGCCACACTGATCACTCGATGCGCGGGTGCTGCTGCACCAGCAACTTGCGTTTGGCCTCAAGTTCGGCAATCTGCGCATCGATGTCCTCGATCCTTTGCTCGATGTTGTCGTGGTGCTCCTGTAGCAGCTCACGCGCTTCCTCGATATCCGATGCTGCCGGTGCCGCGCCGCGCAGCGGCTTGTTGGCGGTTTCCTTCATGGTCAGGCCGGTGACCAGCCCCACGGCCGCGATCACCATCAGGTAATAGGCCGGCATGTACAGGTTGCCAGTACTCTCCACCAGCCAGGCGGCGATGGTCGGGGTGAGGCCGGCGATCAGCACCGAGATATTGAAGGCGCTGGCGAGGGCGCTGTAGCGGATGTGCGTGGGGAACATTGCCGGTAGCGTGGAGGCCATCACGCCGATGAAGAAGTTCAGCAGCACGGCAATGATCAGCAGCCCGGCAAAGATCACCCCCAGTACACCGCTGTTGATCAGCATGAATGCCGGGATGGCCAGCACGAACAGGCCGACGCTGCCGACGATGATGAACGGTCGACGGCCGAACTTGTCGCTGAGCAGCCCGATCATCGGCTGCACGAACAGCATGCCGACCATGATTGCGATGATGATCAGCACGCCATGGTCTTCGCTGTAGTGCAGGTTGTGCGACAGGTAGCTGGGCATGTACGTGAGCAGCATGTAGTAGGTGACGTTGGTGGCGATCACCACGCCGATGCAGGTCACCAGGCTGCGCCAGTGCTGGGTGGCAACCTCCTTGAAGGACACCTTGGGCCCGGAAGCCAGGCCTTCGCGGTCGCCCTGCTCCAGTTTGTCGACATGCTGCTGGAAGGCTGGCGTTTCCTCCAGCGCATGGCGCAGGTACAGGCCGATGATGCCCAGCGGCAAGGCGAGGAAGAACGGCAGGCGCCAACCCCATTCGAGGAACTTGTCCTCACCCAGGACCGTAGAGATCAACACCACCACACCGGCACCCAACACGAACCCGGCAATCGAGCCGAAGTCCAGCCAACTGCCGAGAAACCCCCGTTTTCGGTCAGGGGCATATTCGGCGACGAAGATCGACGCACCGGTGTACTCGCCCCCCACCGAGAAGCCCTGGGCCATCTTGGCCAGCAGCAACAGGATCGGCGCCCAGATACCGATGCTGGCATAGGACGGTATCAGGCCGATGGCAAAGGTACTGAGCGACATGATCACGATGGTCGCAGCGAGGATTTTCTGCCGCCCGAATCGGTCGCCCAAGGCGCCGAAGAACAGCCCGCCCAGAGGCCTGATCAGAAACGGCACCGAGAACGTGGCCAACGCCGCGATCATCTGCACGCTTGGGTCGGCGTTGGGGAAGAATACCTTGCCCAGGGCGTAGGCGACGAAGCCGTAGACGCCGAAGTCGAACCACTCCATGGCATTGCCCAGCGCTGCCGCGGTGATTGCCTTGCGCATCTTGCCGTCGTCGACAATGGTGATGTCCTTCAGGCCGATTGGCTGGAGGTTTTTCTTGCGAGGTTTCATGTCCGTATCCCTGTCGATGAATGCTCTAAGGGATGAGATACAACGGGACACTAAATAATTCAGCGCTTACTGCTTTTTTGTATTTTTCCTCACCGATTGCTGGGCCGGTAAAGAAAAGCCGCTGCCATGGCAGCGGCTTGCATGGGCAACGGCTCGCGGTCAGATGCCTTCGCGGGCCAGGTCCATGGCGAAGTAGGTGAGGATCAGGTCGGCACCGGCACGCTTGATCGCGCCAATGCTTTCACGCACCACCCGGCCTTCATCGATGGCGCCAGCCAGGCCGCCAAACTTGATCATCGCGTACTCACCGCTCACCTGGTACGCCGCCAGCGGCAGGCGGGACGCGGCACGGATGTCGGCGATCACATCGAGGTAGGCTCCGGCCGGCTTGACCATCAGCACATCGGCCCCTTCCTGCTCGTCGAGCAGCGACTCACGCACGGCTTCGCGGCGGTTCATCGGGTTCATCTGGTAGCTCTTGCGGTCGCCCTTCAGTGCGGTACCACCGGCTTCACGGAACGGGCCATACAGCGACGAGGCGAATTTGGTGGAGTAGGCCATGATCGCGGTGTCATGGAAGCCGGCACCATCCAGTGCGCTACGGATGGCCTGGACCTGGCCGTCCATCGCCGCCGACGGGGCAATGAAGTCGGCACCGGCAGCGGCGGCGATGACCGCCTGCTTGCCCAGGTTGGCCAGGGTGGCGTCGTTGTCCACGCCGTGGTCGTGCAGCACGCCGCAGTGGCCGTGGCTGGTGTATTCGCAGAAGCAGGTGTCGGACATCACCACCATTTCTGGCACGGTGTCCTTGCAGATGCGCGACATGCGCGCGACCAGGCCGTTTTCGTTCCAGGTGTCGCTGCCGACGGCGTCCAGGTTGTGCGAAACGCCAAAGGTCATTACCGACTTGATACCGGCGCGGGCATAGCGCTCGATTTCCTGTGCCAGCAGCTTCTCGGGGATGCGGTTGACGCCCGGCATGCTGGTGATCGGCACGAAGTCATCGATGCCCTCTTCGACGAAGATCGGCAGGATCAGGTCTTCAAGGCGGAACTCGGTTTCCTGGAAGATCGTGCGCAGGGACTCGTTCTGGCGCAGGCGGCGGGGGCGAACGGACGGGAATTGGTTGGACATGACAGCTCCAGGGAATTTGAACGGCGTATACCTTATGCCTGTCGCGCGCCAGTGAAAAGGCCAGATGACGAGATATTGTCTTGCGTCAAAGGCAATGGCTGCATTTTTCCTGTGCCGGCCTCTTCGCGGGTAAACCCGCTCCCACAAGTACAGCGCGATTCCTGTGGGAGCGGGCGTGCCCGCGAAGAGGCCGGCACAGGCAACACATCACTGAAGCCAGGGCGGCGCAGGCTCCTCTGCCCTGGCCTCTCCATGCTCGGCCTCGGCGCGCGCCGCGCGGCGCCGGGCGTCATCCAGCCGGGCTGCGTCAATTTCGCGCATCACGCCACTTACGTCGGCTTCATGTTCGTCATCCTCGAACACGCCGGTCAATTCGCTGTCAGGCAGCAATTTGCCCGCCTCGTACAAGGCCCAAATCTCCTGCGCATAACGGGTACTTTTCAGCTCCGGCGCAAAGCGCCCGAAATAATGGGCCATGTTGGCCACATCACGCTGCAGCATGCTGAAGGCGTGGTTGTTGGCCGCTGCATCCACCGCCTGCGGCAGGTCGATGATCACCGGCCCGTCCGGGCCAAGCAGCACGTTGAACTCCGACAGGTCGCCATGCACCAGCCCGGCACACAGCATCAGCACGATCTGGCGAATGACGAAGGCGTGGAACGCCCGGGCATCCTCGGCCTCGAGGTGCACATCGTTCAGGCGCGGGGCCGCGTCACCGTCGGCATCGGTCACCAGCTCCATCAACAGTACGCCATCCTGGAAATCGTAGGGCTTGGGAACCCTCACACCAGCGCCGGCCAGGCGGAACAGCGCCGCCACTTCGGCGTTCTGCCAGGCGTCTTCGGCTTCCTTGCGGCCGTACTTGCTGCCCTTGGCCATGGCCCGGGCCTGACGGCTGTTGCGGACCTTACGGCCCTCCTGGTACTCGGCCGCCTGGCGGAAACTACGCTTGTTGGCTTCTTTATAAACCTTGGCGCAGCGCACCTGATTGCCACAACGCACGACATACACGGCGGCTTCCTTGCCACTCATCAACGGCCGCAGTACTTCGTCGACCAGGCCGTCTTCGATCAGGGGTTCGATTCTTTTGGGTGTCTTCATCAGGCTGCGTTCGGGGTCCTGGCTGTGATGGCGGACATCCTCTCACAGCCTGATGCGACTTGCTCGTCTGTCTTCAGGCCGAACGGCTCAGGCGCCCTGCCCTACGCGGCCAACCACCACCTCGCGCGCCCGGCGCCGTGTGACCAGAAGGCCCGAACACACCACCAGCACCGCCAGCACCATGGTCGATACCACTTCCAGGCGGTGGTCCGGGCGGAACAGCATCAGCACCAGCACGCCACTGATGAACAGGATCACGCCCCACGTCAGCCACGGGAACAGCCACATGCGGTAGCCCAATGTCTTGCCCTGTGCAGTCAGGCGCTGGCGCAGGCGCAGCTGGGAAACGGCGATAACCAGGTACACCAGCAATGCAATGGCGCCGGAGCTTGCCATGAGGAAGCCGAACACCTTGGCCGGTACCAGGTAATTGGCGATCACGGCCAAGAAAGCTGCGCCAGTGGACAGCAGCACAGCTACCACGGGGGTGCCGCTGCGGCTGGTCACCTGGGCACAGGCCGGCGCATCACCGCGGCGGCTCAGCGAGTAGACCATGCGCGAAGCGGTATACAGCGACGAGTTGAGGCAACTGGTCACCGACGTCAGCACCACGAAGTCGATGATGGCCTTGGCATTCGGCACGCCCAGGGTGTCCAGCACCGTGACATAGGACCCCTCGGTGGCCAGGCGCGGGTCAGTCCACGGCACCAACGCAATGACAATGAAGATCGACAGGATATAAAACAGGGTGATTCGCCAGATCACTGAGTTGGTGGCCTTGGAAATATGCTTGCCTGCTTCGTCCGACTCGGCCGCGGCGATGGTCACCACCTCGGCACCGAGGAACGAGAACATGGTAATCAGCATGGCGCTGAGCACCGCACCAAAACCGTTGGGCATGAAACCGCCATTGTCCCACAGGCGCGACACCCCGCTGACACCAGAGCCTGGCAACAGGCCGAAGATGGCGCACACCCCCAGTGCGATGAAGCCGACAATGGCCACCACCTTCACCAGCGCCAGCCAGAACTCGAACTCACCGTAGTTCTTCACGCTGAACAGGTTGGTGGCGGTCAGCAACAGGGTAATCACCAACGACAAGACCCAGATCTCCAGCTGCGGGACCCAGGAATTGATGATGGTGGCGGCGATATTGGCCTCGATGGGGATGATCAGTACCCAGAACCACCAGTACAGCCAGCCGATGGTGTAGCCGGCCCACTTGCCGATGGCGAGGTCGGCATAGGTCGAGAACGAACCGGTGTCCGGTGAGGCAACGGCCATTTCGGCCAGCATGCGCATCACCAGCACCACCAGCGCACCGGCCAGGATATAGGCCAGGATGGTGGCGGGCCCTGCTTCGGCAATCGCACGGCCGGAGCCGACGAACAGGCCGGCACCGATCACGCCGGCAATGGACAGCATGGTGACATGCCTGGATTTCAATCCATGACTCAAATTGTTCTTGTGGGTTTGCATGGCGCTACCTTGTTGTTTTTGTCATGCCCACGCAGGGGCCGCCGGCTTGCACGTCACCGACGCAGGCGCGAAAAAGCCCGCCCTGCCCCAGATGGTGAGTAGGGCAGTACGGGTTGAGTAAAACGAAACCGCAGAACGTATTACGGGTAGGTCAGCCGCCAGCCCGCTGGCGAGGCGCCAGGTCGGCCTTGGGGAAACTGCCGCCTTGGCGGCCGACCTGCTCGCATACCTTGTCAACGATGTAGGCACCGATCGGGATGGCGGAGGTGGCGGCCGGCGACGGTGCATTGCACACATTGACGCTGCGAGCGGTGTTGACGAACAGGAAGTCGTCGATCAGCTTGCCGTCACGCGAAACGGCCTGGGCGCGGACGCCGGCCGGGTATGGCGTGAGGTCGGCCTTGGTGATGCTCGGGCAGTACTTCTGTACCTGCTTGAGGTAGCCACCCTTGAACAGCGAGTTCTTCATCTCGATCAGGCCAGGGCGGAAGTTCTTCGCCAGCACCTTGAGGATGCCGGGGGTGGTCAGGGTCTGGAACAGGTCGGCCGGGCTGACATCGCTCTTGCGGTAGCCCTCGCGCTTCATCGCCAGCACGGCGTTGGGGCCAACGGTGACCGTGCCGTCGATCATGCGTGTCAGGTGCACGCCCAGGAACGGCATGGACGGGTCGGGAATCGGGTAGATCAGGTGGTTGACGATCTGGTTGTGCTGCTTGGGCAAAAGGTAATACTCGCCCCGGAACGGGCAGATGACGAACTCGGTACGCAAGCCCAGCATGCTCACCACGCGGTCGGCCATCAGGCCCGAGCAGGTCACCAGGAAACGGCTGCGCAACTCGTCGTCACGATGCTCGCCACGCGTGCGCACGATCACTTCGCTGGCCAGCTCCTGCAGGCCGACCACCTCGGTGCCATAGCGGATTTCACCGCCGGCGCGCTGAAACTCGGCACCCATGGCCGCAGTCACTTCGGCGTAATTGACGATGCCGCTGGAGGGCACGAAGATGCCGCCCATGCCAACGATATTGGGCTCGCGCTCGCGCAGCTCCCCCGCAGACAACCAGTAGCGCTCCAGGCCATTGGCCGCAGTGCGCTCCCACAGCGCCTTCATGCGCTGCATTTCCAGGTCGTTGGTGGCCACCAGCAGCTTGCCGCACTCATCGAAGCGAATACCGTGCTGGGTGCAGAAGGCCTTGGTGGCCTTGTTGCCTTCCAGGCAGAAGCGCGCCTTGAGGCTGCCGGGGGTGTAATACACGCCGGCGTGGATCACGCCGCTGTTGTGGCCGGTCTGGTGGCGGGCCGGGCCGGACTCTTTCTCCAACAGGAGAATCTTCGCATCCGGGTAGACCTTGATCAGGTGCATGGCCGTGGACATGCCCACAATGCCACCGCCAATGATGATGAAATCGTACACAGCCTTACCTCACACGCAGGCATTGCCTGACTGGCTCACCACGGCCCGCGCGGGCCCTGGTGGCATCGTTTTGTACAAAGACGCTGGGCGGGCGCCCGCCCCGCGCCCTGTCATTATTGCCCGCGCTGGTACAGCGGCTTGGGGAAGGCCACGTAACCGCGCTGGCGCATCAGCTCGCGGCGCAGGCCTTCGTGCGGCGTGAAGCGGTCGCGGCCATGCAGCCAGAACAGGTTGTTGATCAGCAGGAAGCTACCCACGCCAACCGGTACCGAAAGCTTATTCTCGCTGCCTTCCAGCGATTCGGACAAGGCGTTCAGCCAGATGCCCTCCTCGTAGTTTTCCGGCTGCACGAACTGGTCGATGTAGCGCATGGTCGGGCGGCCTTCGGCATCGGTGTCGAATACCGAGTGGAACACATCCTTGGAGACCTTCTTGCTCGGCGGTGCGGTCCAGCGCATTTCGCGACGGGCCAGCGGGTGGCGGAAAAATTCGTCGCACTGCTCCCAGTCGTCCAGGTGCAGCAGCAGCGAATTGCCGCCTTCCATGTTCTTTTCGTCGATCTTCAGCATCAGCACGTAGTCGGTGATCTGGTCGACGAAGGTGCCATCGTTGTGCAGCTCCATGACCCGGTGCGGCTGGCGCAGGTAGCTGTCGGAGTTGTCGGTGTTGACCACCACGAAGCGGGCATAGAACTGGCCGCTCATGGCGTCGTAGTTGGAGCGCCCGATCAGGTGTGCGCAGGCGGTGGTGAACTTGACCATGTCCTCGGCCTGGCTCACGTCATCCAGGCCGACCGGGGTGATCAGCATGCCGCCGCTGGCGCGGTTGAGGATGGTATTGAGCAGCACCGGCCGCAGGGTGCCTTGGCACAGCTCGTCGAGGATCTCGCCAACCCGGAAGCGCAGGAACGACTTGTACTCCAGCGCCTGCACCGGCCACTGGGCAACCGCCTGGACGAACGCTTCGACCGTTTCACGGGCGAAGGTGAGTTCAAGCAGGCGCGGCGACTGTTTCGAGGGGGCGATGGTGTAACCACGCGGTTCGAGCGGCAGTGGCATCACAAGTTCGTCGATCTGCGTAAAAGCGTTCATGGCTGTGTCCTGGCAGAGAAAGTGAGTGGCGCCGTCCGGTCATGACCTGGATCAGTGCGGGCGAGGTAAAATTATCGCCATAACTACAAAATGTCTACATTTTTATTTAACAACGACAAAAGACGTGTTTGTCCATTGTTTTTCGCCAGCGAACGCTTTCGGTATGATCGACAAAACCGTTTGAGGAACAGGACCTTGGAAGCGCTCGCCCCCCGACAAAACTCAGCATTCAGCGGGTATGAGAGGCTCAAGAAGGACATCATCCGCGGCGTGTTCAAGCCCGGTGAAAAGCTGCTGATGAGCACCTTGAAGGAACGCTACGACCTGGGCGTGGGCCCGCTGCGCGAAGCATTGTCGCAGCTGGTGGCCGAGCACCTGGTCAACGCTATCAGCCAGAAGGGTTACCGCGTGGCGCCCATGTCGCTGGACGAGATGAACGACATCTACGATGCCCGCGCCAACCTGGAGGCGATGATCATCAGCCTGGCCATCGAGCGTGGCGACGACGCCTGGGAAGCGTCGGTACTGGCCCACTCGCATACCCTGGCCAAGGTGGTGGAAGTGAAGACCCGCGAGCAGCGCCTGGATGTATGGGACGAGCGGCACAAGGCGTTCCATACGGCCATTGCCTCGGGCTGCGGCTCCAAGCACCTGCTGCAGGCGCGCACCTACCTGTTCGACCAGGCCGAGCGCTACCGGCATCTTTGGCTGACCCAGACGGTGTTTTCGGAACAGGCCCTGGAGCTCAAGCGCCAGGAGCATGCCGCACTGGTCGAGGTGATCCTCGCCCGCGACGCCAAGCGCGCCAGTGCCATGATGCGTTCGCACCTGATGACCCCGGTGCCGATCATTGCGCAGATCATGCATGCCGAGGGGATTGGCGCGCGCTGAAACAGCGCGGTGCCTGCTTCGCGGGTAAACCCGCTCCACAGGGATGTCACCGCCCTCGGGGGCGACGCTGCACCTGTGGGAGCGGGTTTACCCGCGAAGAGGCCAGTGCAGGCAAAACGCGCCAGATGAATTTTTCTTAAATCGCCGTTTGGCTATTCTTTGGCACAATCAAGTCTCCATTAGATGCCCGGGAACCAGCATGCCTCGCGTACTGACCATCGAAGACGACGCCGTCACCGGCCAGGAAATCGTCGCCGAACTTACCAGCCACGGCCTCGACGTGGATTGGGCCGACAACGGCCGTGAAGGCCTGGCCAAGGCCATTGCCGGCGGCTACGACCTGATCACCCTGGACCGCATGCTGCCCGAGGTCGATGGCCTGACCATCGTCACCACCCTGCGCAGTCTCAAGATCGCCACACCGATCCTGATGATCAGCGCCCTCTCCGACGTCGACGAGCGGGTGCGCGGCCTGCGTGCCGGGGGTGACGACTACCTGACCAAACCGTTCGCCTCCGACGAGATGGCCGCGCGAGTCGAAGTGCTGCTGCGCCGCAACAGTGTGCCTATGACCCAGACTCGCCTGCAGGTCGCCGACCTGCAACTGGACCTGATCAGCCACGAGGCCCGCCGTGGCGAACAGACCCTCAACCTGCTGCCCACCGAGTACAAGCTGCTGGAGTACCTGATGCGCCATAGCGGCCAGGTGATTACGCGGATGATGATTTTCGAGGAAGTCTGGGGCTATCACTTCGACCCGGGCACCAACCTGATCGATGTGCACATCGGCCGCCTGCGCAAGAAAATCGACTCCCCCGGCCAGTCGCCGCTGATCCGTACGGTACGGGGCTCCGGCTATGCCATTGCTGAACCCGTCTAAGGGCTGGAGCTCCTCGACCAGCCGCCTGCTGGCGCTGTACAGCTTTCTGTTCGTGGCCTGGAGCAGCATCCTCATGGGGGTGCTGTATTTCGAGGTGTCCAGCTACCTGAACAAACTTACCCGCCATTCCATGCTGCAGCGCCAACACCTGTTCGCGCACATGAGCGGCAAACAGCTGGACGACGCGCTGGTCGCCAGCCAGGCCTTCGAAGAACGCAGCTTCGACGCCTACGGCCTGTTCGACAGCCAGCTCAACCCGATCGGCGGGCGCATTCGTGCCATCCCGCCAGAGCTGGGGCTGGACGGCAAGGTTCACGAACTCAAGCGCTGCCTGGACGCCGACGACCCGCACATGCCGCGCGACAGCTGCGACGCGGTGGCGATCAAGGTGCAGGATGGCCGTTGGCTGGTGCTGGTGCGCGATAACGGCTCGCTGTTCGTGGTCACCCGGATCATCCTGCATGCCCTGCTCTGGGGGATCTCGCTAACCCTGATCCCGGGCTTTGCCGGCTGGTACCTGCTGAGGCGTCGCCCGCTCAAGCGCATTCGCGCGATCCAGGCCCAGGCCGAATTGATCGTCGCCGGCGACCTTACCCACCGCCTGCCGCTGTCGGCCCGGCGTGACGAGCTGGACATGCTGGCGGCCATCGTCAATGCCATGCTCGACCGCATCGAGCGGCTGATGCACGAGGTCAAGGGCGTGTGCGACAACATCGCCCACGACCTGCGCACCCCGCTCACGCGCCTGCGCGCCCAGCTGTACCGCATTCGCCAGCAAAGTGACGTCGACTCCACCCAGGCCGAGGCACTGGACCAGGCCATCGGCGAAACCGACACCCTGATGGCGCGTTTTCGCGGTTTGTTGCGCATCAGCGAGCTGGAAGACCGCCAGCGACGGGCCGGTTTCGTCCAGCTCGACCCGCACGAACTGCTGGTGGAGCTGCATGATTTCTACTTGCCGTTGGCCGAGGATGGTGGCATTCGCCTGGAACTGCAGCAGCCCGCTGAACTGCCGGCATTGCACGGTGACCGCGAACTGCTGTTCGAGGCATTGGCCAACCTGGTCGGCAACGGTATCAAGTTCACTCCCGAGGGTGGGCAGGTGCGGATTAGCGCGACGCAGGACGAGCAAGGCGTGCACCTGGCCATCGAGGACAGCGGGCCAGGTATTCCGGAAGAGGAGCGCGCTGCGGTGTTGAAGCGCTTCTATCGCAGTGAGGAAGGCCACCGCCATGCGGGGTTCGGGCTGGGGTTGTCGATCGTTGCGGCGATCGTCGACCTGCATGGGTTCGGGCTGGAGGTGGGGCAAAGCGAGCTGGGTGGAGCGAGGCTGGTACTGCACTGCCCGCTCACCGGGCTAGCCAAATAGAAGCTGGGGCCGCTATGCGGCCCATCGCCGGCAAGCCAGCTCCCACAGGGACTGCGCAGTTCTTCAGTATTGCGCTGTTCCTGTGGGAGCTGGCTTGCCGGCGAAGGGCTGCAAAGCAGCCCCAATGGCATCGATCAGTCAGCCAGACGCCAGGTAGTGCCGCCCTTGCTGTCTTCCAGCACCACACCCATGGCGGTCAACTGGTCGCGAATGCGGTCGGACTCGGCCCAGTTCTTGTCCGCACGCGCCTGCAGGCGCGCCTGGATCAAGCCCTCGACCTCAGCGGCATCCACCTTGCCTTCGGCACCGGCACGCAGGAAGTCATCGGCTTCCAGCTGCAGAACACCCAGCACATCACCCAGCTCGCGCAGGCGACCGGCCAGGCCGGCAGCGGCCTCCACGTCGCTGTCGCGCAGGCGGTTGATCTCGCGCACCAGGTCGAACAGCACGGCGCAGGCCTCGGGGGTGCCGAAGTCGTCGTTCATGGCCACGCTGAAGCGCTCGACAAACTCTTCGCCACCCTTGGCCGCCACCCGTGGCAAGCCACGCAAGGCGTGGTAGAAGCGCTCCAGTGCGCCCTTGGCATCGCGCAGGCTGTCTTCCGAGTAGTTGATCGCGCTGCGGTAGTGGCTGGCCACCAGCAGGTAGCGCACCACTTCCGGGTGGTACTTCTCGAGCACGTCGCGAATGGTGAAGAAGTTGTTCAACGACTTGGACATCTTCTCGCCATTGATACGGATCATGCCGCAGTGCATCCAGGCGTTGGCGTACTGCTTGCCGGTGGCTGCCTCGCTCTGGGCGATCTCGTTCTCGTGGTGCGGGAACTCCAGGTCGCTACCGCCGCCGTGGATGTCGAAGCTTTCACCCAGGCAGCAGGTGGACATCACCGAACATTCGATGTGCCAGCCCGGACGCCCCGGCCCCCACGGCGATTCCCAGCTCGGCTCGCCCGGCTTGACGCCCTTCCACAGCACGAAGTCCAGCGGGTCCTGCTTGGTTTCGTCGACCTCGATACGGGCACCGATGCGCAGGTCTTCGATCTTCTTGCGCGACAGCTTGCCGTAACCGACGAACTTGCCAACGCGGTAGTACACGTCGCCATTGCCCGGTGCGTAGGCATAACCCTTGTCGATCAGGGTCTGGATCATCGCGTGCATGCCGGCGATATGGTCGGTGGCACGCGGCTCCTGGTCCGGCGGAAGGATGTTCAGGCGGCGCTCGTCTTCGTGCATCGCGTCGATCATGCGGGCGGTCAGGGCATCGAAGCTTTCGCCGTTCTCATTGGCCCGGTTGATGATCTTGTCGTCGATGTCGGTGATGTTGCGCACGTAGGTCAGCTCGTAGCCGCTCTTGCGCAGCCAACGGGTGACCAGGTCGAAGGCCACCATGCTGCGGCCGTGGCCGAGGTGGCAGTAGTCATATACGGTCATGCCGCACACGTACATGCGCACCTTGTTGCCATCCAGCGGCTTGAAGACTTCCTTCGCTTTGCTCAGCGTGTTGTAGATGGTAAGCACGGCGGTTCCTCAGCTGCCCCAGGAGTCACGCAGGGTGACAGTGCGGTTGAACACCGGGCGACCCGGCTGGCTGTCCTTCAGGTCGGCGCAGAAGTAGCCTTCGCGTTCGAACTGGAAGCGGTCCTCGGGCTGCGCCTGGGCCAACGACGGCTCGGCACGGCAGCCGCTGAGCACTTGCAGCGAGCCTGGGTTGATGTTGTCCAGGAAGCTGCCGCCCTCTTCGGTCTTTTCCGGGTTCGCCGAGCGGAACAGGCGGTCGTACAGGCGCACTTCGCACTCGACGCTGCCCTCGGCCGGCACCCAGTGGATCACGCCCTTGACCTTGCGGCCTTCGGGGTTCTTGCCCAGGGTGTCCGGGTCGTACGAGCAGCGCAGCTCGACGATGTTGCCGTTGGCATCCTTGATCGCCTCGTCGGCGCGGATCACGTAGCTGCCACGCAGGCGCACCTCACCGCCCGGTTCCAGGCGCTTGTAGCCCTTCGGTGGCTCTTCCATGAAGTCGTCGCGGTCGATGTACAGCTCACGGGAGAACGGCAGCACGCGCACGCCCATGTCTTCCTTCGGGTGGCGCGGCAGTTCCAGCTGCTCGACCTGGCCTTGCGGATAGTTGGTGATGACCACTTTCAGCGGGCGCAGCACGCACATGGCGCGCGGCGCGGTGCGGTCCAGGTCGTCACGGATGCTGAACTCGAGCATCGACATGTCGACCACGCCGTCGGAACGGTTGGTACCGATCATTTCGCAGAAGTTGCGGATCGAGGCCGGGGTGTAGCCACGGCGACGGAAGCCGGACAGGGTCGACATGCGTGGGTCGTCCCAGCCTTCGACGTGCTTTTCGTCGACCAGCTGCTTGAGCTTGCGCTTGGACGTGATGGTGTAGTTCAGGTTCAGGCGGCTGAACTCGTACTGGCGCGGGTGTGCCGGCACCGGCAGGTTGTCGAGGAACCAGTCGTACAGCGGACGATGCCCTTCGAACTCCAGGGTGCAGATCGAGTGGGTAATGCCTTCGATCGCGTCCGACTGGCCGTGGGTGAAGTCGTAGTTCGGGTAGATGCACCACTTGTCACCGGTCTGGTGGTGGTGGGCATGGCGGATACGGTACAGGATCGGATCGCGCAGGTTCATGTTCGGCGAGGCCATGTCGATCTTGGCCCGCAGCACGCGCTCGCCATCCTTGAACTCGCCGGCCTTCATGCGGGCGAACAGGTCGAGGTTCTCGTCAACGCTGCGCTCGCGGAACGGGCTGTTCTTGCCCGGTTCCTTGAGGTTGCCGCGGTATTCCTTGGCCTGCTCAGGGGTAAGGTCGCAGACGTAGGCCTTGCCACGCTTGATCAGCTCGACCGCCCAGTCGTGCAGCTGGTCGAAGTAGTTCGAGGCGTAGCGCACGTCACCGGCCCAGTCGAAGCCCAGCCACTTGACATCGCTCTGAATGGCGTCGATGTACTCCTGGTCTTCCTTGGCCGGGTTGGTATCGTCGAAACGCAGGTGGCAGACGCCCCCGAATTCCTTGGCCAGGCCGAAGTTGACGCAGATCGACTTGGCGTGACCGATGTGCAGGTAGCCATTGGGCTCCGGCGGGAAACGGGTGACGATGCTGCTGTGCTTGCCCGAGTCCAGGTCGGCCTGGATGATCGGCCGCAGGAAGTTCGCAGGGACAGCGGGGGCGCCTTTGGCAGCGGCGTTGGGCGCGTTGTCGGCAGTGGGCTTGCTCATAGGATCCTTGAATGCACGTGTCCGGCCTGGGTAGGCCGATTGAATCAAAGGGCCTATCATAGCCGAAGCAGTCAAGCTGCTGACAGTCGGGCCCGGACAAACTGGCGTGATTTATCACGGCTTTTTGCCGCAGCCTGGCAAAATGGCCGGTGCGCGCCATGTGTCGTGATCGCCTGATCCTGCGTCAGGTGATAACCCGCGCCCTGCGCACCCCAATTTCTGATTGCCTTGAAAGAGCGAGTTTCAGCATGTCCAAAGTCAAACTGAGCACCAACCACGGCGATATCGTCCTGCAACTGGACGCCGAGAAAGCGCCACTGACTACCGAAAACTTCGTTCAGTACGTCAAGGAAGGCCACTACGATGGCACCGTGTTCCACCGTGTGATCAAAGGTTTCATGATCCAGGGCGGCGGCTTCGAAGCGGGCATGAACCAGAAGAAAACCCGCGCCAGCATCCAGAACGAAGCTGACAACGGCCTGAAGAACAAGAAGTACAGCATCGCCATGGCCCGCACCATGGAGCCGCACTCCGCCTCGGCGCAGTTCTTCATCAACGCCTCCGACAACGACTTCCTCAACCACAGCGGCAAGAACGTGCAGGGCTGGGGTTACGCGGTATTCGGCGAAGTGATCGAAGGCCGTGAAATCGTCGACGCCATCGAAAAGGTCGCCACCGGTTCCAAGGCTGGTCACCAGGATGTGCCGAAAGAAGACGTAATCATCGAGAAAGCCGAGATCATTGAGTGATCCTGCTGATCTCCGATCTGCACCTGCAAGAAGAACGCCCGGACATTACCCGGGCGTTTCTTGATCTGCTCGATGGCCGTGCCCGCCACGCCAAGGCGTTGTACATCCTTGGCGACTTCTTCGAAGCCTGGATCGGCGACGATGCCATGACGCCCTTCCAGCACTCGGTCTGCCAGGCCATGCGTCGGCTGAGCGACAGCGGCACGGCCATCTACCTGATGCATGGCAACCGTGATTTCCTGATTGGCCAGGCCTTCTGCGACGCTGCAGGCTGCACCTTGCTGCACGATCCCAGCGTGATCAAGCTGGGGGGTGAGCAGGTACTGCTGATGCATGGCGATACCCTGTGCACCCGCGACCTGGCCTATATGAAAATGCGCCGCTTGCTGCGCAACCCGCTGAGTTTGTGGATTCTACGCCACCTGCCGCTGTCGGCCCGCTACAAGCTGGCGCGCAAGCTACGCAGCGAAAGCCGCACGCAAACGCGGATGAAGTCCACCGAGATCGTCGATGTCACGCCGGAGGAAGTACCGAAGGTGATGGCGGCGCATGGTGTACATACCTTGGTGCATGGGCATACCCATCGGCCGGCGATACACAAGCTGGTGGTGGACGGGCAACCGGCACGACGTATCGTGCTGGGCGACTGGGACCGCCGCGGCTGGGCCTTGCAGGTCGACGAGCAAGGGTTTCAGCTGGCGCCGTTCGAGTTTTCCTGACCAACCGAGTCGCCTTCTTCGCGGGTAAACCCGCTCCCACAGGTAATGCACAGGGCTGAATGCGCCGCGATACCTGTGGGAGCGGGTTTACCCGCGAAGAGGCCGGCACAGGCTAACGCCTCAAGGCCGGCTGACCACCGCCCCCGTGTCTCCCTCGCTGATCACCACTTCCCGGTACTCGGGATCAGCCTTGATCTGCGCCTCGGTAAACGGAATCACCGCCAGTTGCCCGGCCGCAAACGCCCTGGTCTGGTCACTGGCATGCACCGAAGCCGCTTCACTCGACTGGGAAAACGCCAATAGCCCACGGGCCTCTGGCCCCTTGTCGGTAAAGCTGACCAGTTGCAGGTAGCTGGTACCACTGACCACCAGTCGCTTGCCCTGCCCATGCGGGACGCTGTAGATCGCGTTGTACACGCCCAACGCCTGCGGGCCACCCGGCACCGGCGTGCCATCACTTGCCTGTTGCACCTGCCCCCAACGCGCCTCCCCCGTTATACCGCTGTCACTCACCTGCTTGAGCGAAGCCAGCGCGGCCTGGTGCAGCAGTTTGCGCACAGCTGCTTGCTCGACCGCCAACCCACGCGGGGTATGCTGCGGATCGGCCGGGTCAAAGGCCACCCGCCAGCTTTCCGGGTGCTCGGCCATGGCATCGAACAGGTTCTGGAAATGCACCAGGCCAATGCCACTATCCACGTCTGCCTTGCCATTCCAGGCCGCCAGGCTGCTGCACACAGCCCGCACATCCGCGTCGGCGCCCTTGCACCACTGCAGCAGGTCAGGCAGTAACAGGCTGGCCAGGTAGACCTCGTCATCTGTCACCATGCGCTGCAGGTCGTCAGCACCCAGGCGGGCCGTACCCTGCAGGCGTTGCAGGGCAAAGCGGCCACGCATGCCCAGCGGCTGGTCATCGCGGCTGACCAGCGGCGAATACCCGGTCAACGGCTGCGCCGGGTTGGCCATCCAGGCCGTGTCGTTGGAATTCTGCACGAAGTCTTCGCGCTCCAGGCTCGGCAGTAGCCGCGCAGGGAAGATCCCCGGCTGTGCGGCCTGCGCATCGACCTTCCACTGGCAGGCGCTGCGTGAGCCATCCAGTACCACCAGGCGCCCTTGTGCCTGCGGGTTGCTGCACTCACTCAGCAGTTGCTGATCCACATAAGGCACCACTGACTGGTTCAGGTACAAGGCCTTGCCTGGCTGGTCCACCGCCAGCGTGTTGACCCAGGGTATGCCCTGCAGCTGTTCGATCGACCCCTTCAACTTCGCAAGGCTGTCGGCGCGGTTGATCTGGTACCACTGCTGCAACACCCGGGTGTTCTCGAGGTTGGCGTCGCGCAGGCTGTAGGCGGCATGCGCATCCCAGTCCAGGCGCCCCGGCCATTGCACCACCGGGCCGAACTGCGAGCTGTAGACCTGGCGCTGGACCTGGCTCAGGCTGCCATCCTCGGCCTTGACCGCAACACTGACGGTTTGCCGGTTCAGCGGCAGCGACTTGCCATCGAGCAGGTAGCGGGTCGGGTCCTTGGGGTCGAGTTGCAGGCGGTACAGGGTAAAGTGCTTCGACGTATCGACGGTGTGCGTCCAGGCCAGATGCTGGTTGAAACCGATGTTGACCACCGGCAGGCCCGGCAATGCCGCCCCCATCACATCGAGCTGGCCGGGAATGGTCAGCTGCATCTGATAGAAGCGCATGCCGCCCATCCACGGGAAGTGCGGGTTGGCCAGCAACAAGCCGCGGCCATTGGCCGAACGCCTGGCGCCGACAGCCACCCCGTTGCTACCGCGCTCCGTGGCAAAGCGTTGCTGCATGGCCAGCGCCGCAGCAAACCCTGCCGGCGCCTGCTGGCTGGCCAGCGTTGGCGGTTGCGCCCCTGCCAGTGCTTCGACGAACTGCCCGACACCGCCTTCGGCAAGTAACCGACGGGTCAGCCTGACCAGATCCTCGCTGCTGATCGGCCGCAGCCACTCGCCGTTGCCACATTCGGCGGGTAGACCCTGGCTGCGGCGCTCGGCCAGCGCCCGGTTGTAGCCACTGGCATAACCTGCCAGCAGCGCCTGTACCGGGGCCGGCTGCGCCTGCAAGAACGCATCGACTGCCGCCGGCGTGTTGAGCCAGGCGAAGAACACATCGCTGGCCAGGTTTTCACGCTGTTCCAGGGTCTTGCCCTTGGCACCGAAGTAGCGTGAGCGCTCGCCACTCACCGTCAGCACTTCATTGGCCAGCAAGCACAGGTTGTCCTGGGCGTAGGCGTACCCGATGCCATAGCCCAGGCCGCGCTCGTCCTTGGCCACGATGTGCGGCACCCCGTAACTGGTTCGGCGAATCTGCGCACTGGCATCGGCTGCGGCGGACTGCACCGGCGCTGCGCCGACGTTGAAGGCTACCAGCGCGGTGGCCAGGCCAACGCAATTCATGGGACGGGAAAGTTGAAACACGGGCACTCCTCGGCTTCGGGGGTCATCCCGATCAGACGAATGGCCAGATGAAAATTTTACGTATTACAAGGCAATGGAACGTCTTGAAATATAACGTCTTGAACAGAGCCAGGCTTTTTTTTGCGACTGGGCTGCAGTTTTTCCGTTCTCATTCGTCCTAGTAAGTGAGGCACCCAAATTTCGGGTTCGTCCACGAAAAGGAGCATTCACATGTACAACCCGCAACCCGAGATCCAGGCTGGGCGCGTCCCAGGCAAAGCGCCCACGGAACAGGACGTTTTGGCTGACGAACGCATCGGCAACGAACAGATTCGCGAGCTGTTGCGCAGTTTCGGCCTGCGTACCAGCTTGATCCGCCTCAAGGTCATCGATGCCTTGCACGCCGCCGACCGCAATGGCCGCAGCATTGGCGTGCGCGGCGTGCACGCACAGCTGGAACAGCTGGATATTCCGCTGTCGTTCCTGAGCGTGCGCGAAGTGCTGAAGCGGCTGTGCAGCGAGGGCGTCATCCAGCTGGGCAGCGACAAATGCTACAGCCTCGACCCGCAGGCACGCGCGGTGCTGGAGCGAACGCCTGTGCGCTGAGCGCATGGCCGGCCATGCCTGGCCGGCCCGCCAGGATCAGGGCTTGACCTTGCGCCGCAGGATGCCGTTGATCACCACGACCACCACGGCGATGGCGATGGCCAGCATCTGGAAGGTCTGCTCACTGATCGTGCCCTGCTTCTGCAGGTGAGACAGGCCCAGCATCAGGCCCAGTACCACCAGGATGATCAGAAGGGAATATTTGAGGCGCTGCACGTGTGTCATCGAAGGTTCCTTGCAACATCAGGGGCAAATGGCTCGCAACGAGCCGCGGCAATGATACAACGGCCATAGGCCCCGGCGCTGCATTTCCTGCTGGGTGGGGCGGCGCCGGCCTGAAAGCATGGGGCTTCCAAGCACCCATGCCGGAGGCACCATGTACAAACCCCTTCTGTTCGCGTCGCTGTTGCTGACCCCCTTTTCCCTCCAAGCGCTGGACACCCGCCAGACCCCGACCGAGCAACTGCTCGAACTGGGCCGCGAACTGGCTGCCAGTGCCGGGGCCAGCCAATGGCAACAACTGTGGCAGCGCGTGCGCCAGGCCGGTTACCTGCAGGCGAACGGTACGTCGGTGCATTTCACTGTCCCCCCGGCGCAACTGCCCGAACTGGCCCGGCAAACCCTGGCCCGGGCCGACCAGGTACAAGCGCAGCAGCAGACCCAGGCACTGTACCGCCGCAACTTTGCCGACCAGGTCATCGGCCACCGTGACGGGCAGCCGCTTCATGCACTGTGCCTGCTGGTCGATTGGCGCACGCTGCCACAAGGCATGCGCAATACCCCCCAGGCGTACCTGCCCAGCGCCAGCCTGCTGAGTAGCTATCCGTGTGATTGAGGGTTACCACACCCAATGCGCAACAGAGGGAGTTCCCTGATGGGAAATCGCCCGCTACAGCCAATTATTGAAGCCATGTCCTACAACACCGGATATCGCTGCCTGCAAAACCTGTTCGCGGAAGCTACAAGCCCCAACCCATATGGCGCCTAGCGACATGACTCGGCCGTCACAGAAAATCCAGTCACACCTTCGACATAACGCCGCTGGTGATCGTGTAGCACAGCCCATCCGTCCCGAAGGAGCGCCATATGCAACTGCCAGACTTGAGCCGCATCGATATCAGCCAACTGCCCCATTCGCTGCAAGCCCTGATCGACTGCATCGGCATCGACAACGCCTACCAGCTGACCTGCGCCTATGGCGGCAGGCCCAAATACATCCCCAAACACCGCGAGCGCACCAAGCTTGCCGACGTGCTGCCGCCCGAAGCGCTCGACGCGCTGATCAAGCGCTTTGCCGGTGTCGCCCTGGAAATCCCCAAGGCTGACCATTTCATGCGCCAGTTGCGCAACCTGCAGATCCAGAAGGAAAGCGCAAACGGCTTGTCCCGCAGCCTGCTCGCCGACAAGTACGGCCTGAGCCTGCGCCAGATCGGCAACATTCGCCGCCAGGAACATTGCGCTCGCTGAAGCGCCGGCATCGTGACCAACACTGACGCCCACGTATAACCCAACCAGAAAGAGACCCCAGCATGTCGATAGATAACAGCCTCATCGGCTCCGTAATCAATGCCCTACCGATGGACCGCATGATCGCGGGCCCTCTGCAGGCCATGGTCCAGGCCCAGGTCACCGCCAGCAAATCCTACGCCGACTTCCTGATGCAGGTGTGCGTCCAGGACGGCAAGGCCGTGGCCATCCAGTTCGACTACGACGAAACCATCGTCGACGAACAAGGCGAGTACAAGGGCGTGGTCAGCAAGACCATGAAAGTGCCGCTTGTCGCGGCAATCACCCACCCAAACATTTCCATCGAAGAAGGTAATGTCGAGTTCGAGCTGGTCATCAACCAGATGTCGGAAGACGTTTCCAGCAAGGACATGAGCGCTGAGGCAAGCGGATCGCTGGGCTGGGGGCCGTTCAGGCTCAACGTGAAAGGCAGCGTCAGCCACAAGTCCACGCAAACCCGCAAGACTGATACCCGCGCACGCTACGCCTTCAATACCACCTTGAAGCGCCAGGACCCGCCTGAAGCGATGATGCGGGTAATCGACTTCCTGACCGACGCCGCGACAAAGCCGACCGTGGTCAAGACCGCCACACTGGAAAGCGAGGACGTGATTTCCCAGGCCGATACTTTGAGGCACCCTGCGGCCGCCAGGGCCCCGGCCCTTGGCACCGAAACCGCTTGAGACGCACCTCCCCGCCCCGAACAGCCCCCCTGACCAGGGGGGCACCACCTGGCCTGAGGAGTCGAACCATTGGATAAATCCCCCGCCCCAATGACTTCCATCGACCTGCGCGAAATCACCCGTGGCCTGCAGGAAGCTGCCAGCGCTACCAACAGCCTGATCGCGCAACAGTACATCAACCTGTTCGACCAGTTCTTCGAGTGCGACACCGAGGTGCTGGGCGGCCCCATGAAAGCCAAGATGGTCGAAGTGGCCATGGACGGCCAGCACATCATGCGCGTGCCGCTGTTCGCGCTGGTGTCGCCCAAGGGCCTGGCCCTCGAGCGCATGCAGGTCGACCTTTCGGTAAGGGTCAAAGGTACCGAAGCACAGCAGGCACTGCTGACCGCAGGCGAAAACAAGGCGGCGAGCTTCAAGGTCACCATCGGCGGCCAGGGCCGTCAGGGCGACAACCGTGACCCCGATGAAGTGCAGATCCGCATGCAGTTCCAGGCCAGCGAGCCACCGGAAGCCCTCAATCGGCTGATCGAGGAATACACCAGCCTGATCATCCCGGTACGCGCCCCCAGCCCGCCGCCCTCGCCCGATACCAATGAATACATCGAGGCGGCCACCGTGCGTTGACGGCCGCCGCGCAGGCTCAGAAGTCGCGCTTGTAGAAGATGTCCAGTGAGCTGGCCAGCCCGCTGGCAGCCTCGAGATACACCTTTTTGCTCAGCTTGTAGCGCAATGCAATGGTATTGGCGGGCTCGAACACCCCCACCCCGTAGCGCAGGCTCAGCTTCTCGGTGAGGTTGCCACTGGCGACCACGCTGGTGGTATTGCCCGAACCTTCGGTGTCCAGTTGGAAGTCGTCGATGCCCAGGCTCGAGGCCAGGCTGCCGGTGATGCCCGCGCTTCCCGCCAGGCCCAGGCCCAAGGCCGCCTCGGCGAGCATGTTGTTGTCTTCGCCGGAAGCGCCCAGAGGCCGCCCCAGTACCAGGTACGAAAGCGCCTGTTCCTGGCTCATGGCCGGCTCCGAGAACACTTTGCTGGTGGGCTGCTCGGCACTGCCGCTCAGGCGGATACCGGCAATCACATCGTCGACCTTGCGAATCGCTTCAATGTCCAGATACGGCTGATCGATCGGGCCTGCGAACAGCAGCCGCGCCCGGCGGATGGTCAGGCGCTGGCCGTAGGCACGATAGCGGCCGTCGGCCAGGCTCAGCTCGCCACGGGTGTCGAGGTTGTCGCCGATGTGCACATGGCCGAGCAGATTGGCCTTGAGACCAAAGCCGCTGAACGAAAGCTTGTCGCGGCCCACTTCCACATCGATGTCCATGGCCATCGCCATGGGTGGCTTGCCCTCTTCGGTCTGGTGACCGACGATCACCGTGTCATCCGAAACCTTGACGGTAGACGGTGGCAGCTCACGCACGGTGATCGTGCCCTTGGGCACCTGTACCTTGCCGGTAACCGCCAGCTTGTCGTCGACCAGGCGCAAGGTCAGGTCCGGGGCGACCTCCAGTGTCGCATAGGGCTCGACCGTGATGGGCAGTTGCTGGCCCTGCAGGCGCAGGTCCATGCCCAGTGCCTGGCCCCAGGTGAGGTTGCCGTTCAACTGGCCGCGCCCCGCTTCGCCACTGTGCCAGCCGCCATTGAGCTGCACCTGCTCGCCGGCAATCACTGCCTGCAATGACAGGTCCTCGAGGCTCACCGGCAGCTCGGCGCCACTGACTTCGCCGCCGCTGAGCATCAGGTTGCCGTTGACCTGCGGCGCCAGCAGGGTGCCCGACAGCCGGCCGCTGCCATTGAGCTGCCCGGCCAGGCGCTCGACCATGGGCACGAACGGGCGCACCACCGACAGGTCAAGGCCGGCCAGGCGAAAATCACCCGAAAGCGGCTTGTTCCTGCCCAGTGGATCGAGGCGGGTGTTGACGTTCAGCTCGCCCAGGCGCTCGCCGCGGAACGACAGGCGAGTATCGACGCGCCGTGGCGCCAGCGTACTGTCCAGGCGCAAGGCCTGGTACGGGAAGTCGACCCAGCGGTCCTTGTCACGCACGCGCAGGGTACCGCCACTGGCATCGACGACGATGTTGCCCTTGGGGCCGCTGGCCGGGATGTCCAGGTTGATGTCGGCATTGAGCAGGCCCTGCCAGGCGAAGTCCTTCGGCAGCCACTGGGCCAGGCTGTCCAGCGGGAACTGCTTGAGGTGGTAACGCAAGCGTGGCTCGGGGGCCAGGCGCTGGTCCTCGCCACACAAGCTGGCCTGGCCGGAGCGCCAGCAGTGCGCAGCAAAGTCCAGTTGGCCGCTGGCCAGCCGCTGCAGGCGCGCCGGTGCCTGCAAGCGCCAGTCCTGGCCGCCGGCCTGGATCCGCCCACTGGCCAGGCGCCCACGCCAGTCCCCCTTGTTCAACTGGCCATCCAGGCCGAGGTCGAGCTTGAGCTGCGGGCCGTCCAGCGCCAGGGTCAAGGCTTGCTGGCGAATGTCACCTTTGCCGTTGGCCTGCAAAGTCCCCAGGGCCGTTTCACCCAGGTGAATGCCGCTGGCCTTGAGTTCGATCACGCCGCGCTGGGCGTTGTCCAGGCGGGCATCCAGGTTCAGCTGCTGCAAGCGGTTTTCCACCTGGGCCAGCCGTTGGCCCTGCAGGGTCAGCGTACCTTGTGGGGCCTGCAAGGTGCCGGCGACGTCCAGCCGGCCCTTGACCTGGCCCTGCAACCTTGGCCACAACTGGCCGAGACGCGGCAGGTCGAGGTCGAGCCGCCCGGCCAGGCGCTGCTGTAGGCTGCCGCTTCCATTGATGCGGTTATCCCCCAGCTGGACTGCCAGCGCGCCCAGGGTCCAGCTCTGCCCTGCCCCCTGGGCCTCGACCTTGAGCATTGCCGGCTGGCCGCGCAAACGGCCTTTCAGGTCTAGCTGGGCATCGAGGCTCAAGGCGTCGCCTTTCATCTCGCCTTTGCTGCGCAGCGGCCCCGCCAGGGTACCCGGCAGCTCGGCCAGCCAATAGGCAGGGTCGAGTGCCGACAACTGCAGGTCGACATCCCATGCCAAGGTATCGGCAAAGCGCACGGCGACACTGCCGGCAGCCTTGCCTTGCCCGGCGGTCAGCGCCAACTGCGGCAGTTTCACCTGGCTCAGGTCACCTTCGAAGGGGCTGGCCAGGCTGAACGCGCCGGCCGGGCCATCCAGGTCGCCATTGAAGGTGCCCTGGTAGTTGCCATCGCGATAGTGCACCTGGGCCATGAACCGCTTCAGGGTGACCTCGGGCGGTGTCTCCAGTGGATACAGGCGCAGCCACGGGAAGTCCTGCCAGTCCAGCTGGGCATCGGCGACCAGGCCTTGCTGCCAGTCAGCGGTGGCTTGCAACTTGACCTGCTGGGTATCGCTGGCGTTCAGGTCCAGGGCATCGAGCCTGGCGCCTTTGCCGTCGACCAGCCCGGACAACAGCAAGGCGATCGGCGACTGCTCGGCCGGCAGGCTGGCCGCCCCCGAAAGTTGATAGCCCTTGCGCAGGTCGCCGCTGGCATCGAGCTTGAGCTGGTTGAACTGCACGGTGTCGGGCAACGAGGCGGCCGGCTTGAATGCCTCGGAGCGGATCTGCAAGGTCGCTGGCAGGTGCTCGGCCAACGCCTGCAATTGCCCGCTCAGCGTGGCGTCGAGGTAACCGCTGCTGGTGCCGGCGAGTTTCAGGGTTTTCTGCAGCTCGCCGGTAGCAGTCAGCGCCAGCTGCCACGGTTTGCCGTCTACCGCTGGCAGTTGCAGCTGCGCCTGGAGCTGCACCGGCCAGTCAGCTTCGGGCTGCAGGTCGCCCTGCAGGTTCAATTGCAGGTCATCGCGCTGCAGGTGCAGGCTGTCGATGCGCAGCCCGGTGCTGGTCCAGTGCGCCGCCAGTTGCAAATTGCCAAGCAGGTCACTGCCATCCAGGCGCAACTGGCCAACCTTGACCTCACCCAGCTCGATGGCCAGCGGCAAGCGCAGGGCCGGCAACTGCAGCGGGCCACTGTCGGCCGATTCGCCGCTGGGCGCAAAGGCCATGTCGATGCGCTGCGCCTGCAACTGGTCAATGCACAAGGTAGAGCGCAGCAGGCATGCCGGCGACCAGGCCAGCAGCGGTGCCTGCACCTCTACCGTGCTGCCGTCATCGGCCCAACTCAGGCGGCTGGCTTGCCAGCTACCTGCCAGGCGGCCCTGGAAGTCAGCCACCTCAAGCCCGGGCACCTTGCCCAGCACCCAGCGGCTGCCAGCTTCGGTCCCCAGCAGCAGGCCGAGTACCAGGCCCAGGCTTGCGGCTACCCCGAGCAGGCCCGCCAGTATGTACTTGATCACGCGTTTCACAGCTCAGGCCCCATGGAAAAGTGCAGGCGAATTCCCCCTTCATCATCCAGCGCCTTGGCCAGGTCCAGGCGCAGCGGCCCGACCGGCGACACCCAGCGCACGCCAAAACCGACACCGGTCTTGAGGCTTGGCAGCTCCAGGTCGTTGAACGAGTTGCCCTGGTCGACGAAGGTTGCCAGCCGCCACTTTTCGGTCAGCGAATACTGGTACTCGACACTGCCGGCGACCAGGTAGCGGCCGCCGATGCGGTCGCCGTCGCTGTTCTTCGGTGACAGGGTCTGGTAGTCATAGCCACGCACGCTCTGGTCGCCACCGGCGAAGAAGCGCAGTGACGGCGGAATGTTGTTCTTGAAGCCATTGGTCGCGCTGCCACCGAACTGCACCCGGCCTAGCAAGCGATGGTCACGGCCAAGCGTGGTCAGGCCCTTGAGCAGCACGTTGCCATGCAGCAGGTTGGTGTCCGAGACCAACCCTTCCTTGGCCACCTGTACATCGAACTGCAGGCGGTAGCCGTTATGCGGATCGATGCGGTTGTCACTGCGCAGGAAGGAGTAACTCACGCCGGGCATCAGCAGGTTGCTCAGCCCGGAGTCATCACCCAGGCGGTACTCCTCGCGCTGGTACTTGAGGGAGATCACCCGCTGCCAGCCGCTTGGCAGCTTGCTGTGCCACTCGGGGCCCACCGTCAGCAGTTTGCTGAGGGTGTCGGTGCCGGCAATTTCTTCGTTCTGGTAGCCGCCAGCAAAGCGCAACTTGTCGGTCAGCGGTGGGTCGAGGGGGATGTCGTACCAAAGCCCGACGTTCTGCCGGGGCGCCGACAGTTCGGTCTCCCAGCCGTAGCTATGGCCCTGCGGGTTGACCCAGTGGCGGGTCCAGTTGGCCTTGCCACGTGGCCCGACGTCGGTCGAGAAGCCCAGGCCCAGGCCCATGGTGCGCGGCTTGCGGGTTTCCAGGCGGACATCCACGGGAATTTCTTCGCCCACGGCGGCGGTGGGCGCCGCATCCACGCGCACGCCTTCGAAGTAGCCGCTCGATTGCAGGTCGTTGTTCAGCTCGGCGATCAGTTCCGAGTCGTAAGGTGTACCCGGCTTGAACGAGACCATGCGCTGCAGCAGGTCGTCGTCCAGCGGTGTGTCGCCACCAAAGGTGACGGCGCCCAGGTGATAGCGCGGGCCGCTCTGGTAGACCAGTTCGATATCGGCCACACCCGCCTGGGGGTCGACCGCCAGGCGCTGGCGGCTGAAGCGCCCACTGAAGAAGCCATAGCGCGATGCCTGGTTCTGGATCAGCCGCTTGGCATCTTCGTAATGGCCGTGGTTCAGTTGTTCGCCCGCGCGCAAGGCCTTGCTGTCGGGAACGCGAAAGGCCTTCATTTCGCTGGCGGGGCCTTCGATGCGTACGGTCACGTTGCGCAGGCGAATCGGCTCGCCGGGGTCGATGGTGATGATCAGTTGCGGGGAACGGTCAGCCTCGCTGGCGGGCTTGACCTCCGTGTCGATCTGCGCCTGGTAGTAGCCAAGTGCCTGCGCGGCTTTGCGCGCCTGCTCCTGGGCGCCGCGTCTGAAGCGCAGCAGCGCTTCTTCATCGCGGTCGCCAAGGGTACCGATATAGCCTTCGACATTGGCCTTGAGCGCCTTGTTGGCCGGTTTGACCTTCACCAACAACTCGCTCTGGCCCCATGCTGCGAAACTGGCGACCCAGATAACCAGGCCCCAGGTCAATCTTCCTGAATACGTCATGCGGCGCATGCTACCAGAGCCGGGCGCTCAAGGGAGCCGCCGCGCAGTCTGCTCAGGCAAAAGCAGAATTGGAAGAGACCGGGTTGGGATGGTAGAACACCCTTTCACGGATTGGTCCTACAGCCACCTCACCAATTTCCTCATAGCCCTGGCGCTGGTAAAAGGCCAGGTAGTGCTCGTTGCCGGTGTCCAGCACCACACCCTGGGTACCAGGGTCGTCTGCGCACCAGTCATGCACAGCTTGTAACAATTGCTCGCCGTAGTGCTTGCCCTGGAATTGCGGGTGCACGCCCAACAGCGGCAGCACATGCACCTCGTCGGTGGGCAGGCAGGTGGCCAGGGCGGCCTGGTAGTCCATGTAACGGCGCGTACAGCGCAAGCCGGTGCCCATCATCATGCGCAGGCGCCAGGCCCAGCTGTCGGCCACGCCCAGCCGGCGCATCGGCGGCACGATCAGGGCCAGGGCGATCAGGCGATCCTCCATGAGCAGGCCGATGGCGGGCAGTTGCAGGTAGAAATGCTGGCGTACCCACTCGCGCACCATCACCCGCAGGCGCCGCTCGTAGCCTGGGCGCTGGGCCTCGAAGATATAGGCAAAGGTAGGTTCGTGACGGTAGGCGTTGTACAGCAGCGAACGCGCCTCGCGGCTGTAGCCGTCATCGAGCAGGCAGACACGGGCCGGAGTGGCAGTGGTTTCGGGCATTGCGGGCAGTCCTCCTGGAATGGGCTTACAGTGCCCTGGCAAGGACGTTAGCAGCAGGCTCCCGAAGCCGCCATGCTGGTGATGGCAAGCGATGTCGGCTAGCATCGCGCCTTTTACCGGGATCATCTTTCCATGAAGATCGTCTGTTTCAACATCAACGGCTTGCGGGCCCGCCCGCACCAGCTGGCGGCGCTGATCGAAAAGCACCAGCCGGACGTGATCGGCCTGCAGGAAACCAAGGTCAGCGACGATCAGTTCCCGCTGGCCGACGTGCAGGCGCTGGGCTACCACGTGCATTACCACGGGCAGAAAGGCCACTATGGCGTGGCCCTGCTGTCGCGCCAGGCACCACTGAGCCTGCACAAGGGCTTTGCCAGCGATGAGGAAGACGCCCAGCGCCGCTTCATCTGGGGCACCTTCGCCGATGCCGATGGCAACCCGATCACCATCATGAACGGCTACTTCCCCCAGGGTGAAAGCCGCGACCACCCCACCAAGTTCCCGGCCAAGCAGCGTTTCTACAGCGACCTGCAGGCGCTGCTGGAAGGCCAGTTCCGCAACGACCAGCCACTGCTGGTGATGGGCGACATGAATATCTCGCCGCAGGACTGCGACATCGGCATCGGCCCGGACAACGCCAAGCGCTGGCTCAAGACCGGCAAGTGCAGCTTCCTGCCGGAAGAGCGCGAGTGGATGGAGCGCTTGAAAGGCTGGGGCCTGGTGGACAGTTTCCGCCACCTGTACCCGGAAGTGACCGACCGCTTCAGCTGGTTCGACTACCGTAGCCGCGGCTTCGAGGACGAGCCCAAGCGCGGCCTGCGCATCGACCTGATCATGGCCTCGCAGCACCTGGTGCCGCGGATAAAGGATGCGGGTGTGGACTATGAACTGCGCGGGATGGAAAAGCCGTCGGACCATGCGCCGATCTGGCTGGAATTAAGCTGAGTTTAGCGGTGAAGCCACAAGGCGCATGCCTTGGATCTTGTATTGCCTGTGAGATCGGGCGCCGCCCGCGCGGCGCTTCGCGGGGCAAGCCCGCTCCCACATCTGTTTCGGGCCAATTATTCCTGTACCAGGTGGGTTGCAGCCTTGGTGCATGGCTGGAGATGGATGAGGAGCAGTTGCCCACCCTTGATATCGAATGGAACAAACAAGGCGGACAGAGGTGACCTCACAGGAGTGACTGGCCCGAAACAGATGTGGGAGCGGGCTTGCCCCGCGAAGCGCCGCGCGGGCGGCGCCCGATCTCACAGGCACCACAAAGCCCAAGGCATGCACCTTAACCCACCACTCACAACCCCAACCGCAACACCTCCCCCACCCCCGCCCCGCGCACATCGTCCGCCGCGCTGACCAGAGCAAAGTTGTAGGCCCCATGCGACCAATACCGTGCCTCCAGCTGGCCATCCACGCGATGCCCGTCCGGCATGCGCCGATACTGATCACCTGGTGAGCGCAGGAACAGGCTGATGCGCTGGCCCTTGCCATCCTCGAACACCAGCAACGCCGCCGGCCCACGCTCATTGCTTAGCAGGCGCGCGCCCACTGGCTTGAAGCCGTAGCCCGCCAGGTCCGGCAACTGGCCCACGCGGCTGAAATGGCGCCCCAGCCAGTCACGCAACTGGCCCGGGTCGCTGGCCTGGATATCCAGTGCCTGGCTGCCGGCAAACAAGCGATGTGCCTGGACGGCATCTGCCATCGGCAGGTCGCCACGCGCCAAGGTCGCGTCGCGTACCTGCCAACCACCCAGGCCACCCACCCCCAACGCCAGCAACAACACCGCTGCCGTGGCCCAGCGGCGCTGGCGGCGTTCTCGCAATTGTCGACGCAACTGCCCCAGATCCAGCTGTGCAGCCCCGGGCACTTCGCCAAGCCCGGCCAACGCTGTACGCAGGCGGCGGGCGTCGGCACGCCAGCCCTCGACCTTGGCCGCAGCCTGCGGGTTGGCCGCCAGCCAGGCCTGCACCTCGGCCCGGCGTACAGACTCCAGGCGTTCGTCGACGTAAGCGTGCAGTTCGTCTTCACTGGGGATCAGGCGCGTCATTTCAGTCTCCGCAAGGCCGGGGGCTGGGGGCTGCCCTCGGTCAGTTCGCGCAAGGCATTGCGGGCGCGCGACAGGCGCGACATCACAGTGCCGATAGGGATGCCCAAGGTCTGGGCGGCCTCCTTGTAGCTCAAGCCTTCGATGCTGACCAGCAACAACAACGCACGCTGTTCTGCCGTGAGCCGGGCGAAAGCCTGCAGGTCGGCCTGGGCCAGGACGATGGCCTCGAGGTTGCCGCCGACCGGTTCGTCGTCGCGCTCACCGCGGCCGAACCAGGACAGCCAGCGCGCGTGCAGGCGCTCGCGACGCTTTCCGTCGAGGAACAGCCGATAAAGGATGGTGAACAGCCAGGCCCGCAGGGCATCGGCGTCGCGTTGCTGGTCGCGCCGGCTCAAGGCCCGCTCGACCGTGGCCTGCACCAGGTCGTCGGCGCTGCCCGGCTCGCGGGTCAGCCACACGGCAAAGCGGCGCAGGCGGGCCAGCAGCTCGCGCCACTGGTGGTCGTCCAGATCATGCATGGCAAAGTCCCGGCGTCTGGGGTTGTCAGTGTAAGAGGCAGACGCCTGTGAAGAAAATCTATTCCCGGCGAAGGAATAAGTTTTTCCCTGCGCCGTCGTACCGGCACCTTCACTGAACCGGACAATGACCATGAACTCACCCCTGCACGGCCCGGCCAAGGCCCTGCGCCTTGCCGCCATCGGCGCCGTGATGCTGGCCGCGGGCGGCGCCTTTGCCTATGCCGCCGGCTGGCTTGGCGAAACCCGCCTGACCCCACAACGCATCATCGACACCTTCGAAGCCCAGGCCGGGCATTACCCGGGTTACCGCAAGAACCACGCCAAGGGCCTGTGCGTCAGCGGCTACTTCCAGCCCAGCGGGCAGGCCGCCAGCCTGTCCACGGCGCGGGCGTTCAGCCAGCCGCGGGTGCCAGTGATCGGCCGCTTCGCCATCGGCGGTGCCAACCCGTTCGCGCCGGATACCGGCATACCGGTACGCAGCCTGGCCATCGAGCTGAGCACCGACGACGGGCAGGTCTGGCGTACCGGCATGAACAACCCGCCGGTGCTGGCGGTAAGCACGCCACAAGCCTTCTATGAGCAAGTGCTGGCGGGGGCGCCAGACCCGGCCACCGGCAAACCGGACCCGAGCAAACTGCAGGCGTTTTTCGCCGCCCACCCGGAGAGCGCGGCGTTTCGCCAATGGGCGGCGGCTTACAAGCCCAGCAACAGCTTCGCCAGCACGCAGTACCACAGCATCAACGCCTTCCGGCTGATCGACGCAAGCGGCGCGGACCACCCCGTGCGCTGGCAACTGGAGCCGCAAACAGCGTTTGTCGCCTTGCCTGCCCAGGTCGATGACAAACAGTTCCTGCAGCATGACCTGCAGCAACGCCTGGCCCAAGGCCCGCTGCGCTGGACACTGCGCCTGGTGCTGGCGGAGCCTGGCGATGCCGTGGACGACCCTGCCAGCCCCTGGCCTGCCGACCGGCGCAGCGTGAACGCCGGCACGCTGGTGCTGGAGCAGGTCGACGGCCCCGAGCAGGGGGCCTGCCGCGACCTCAACTTCGACCCGCTGATCTTGCCCCGAGGCATCCAGCCCTCCGCCGACCCGATCCTTGCCGCCCGTTCGGCCGCCTACTCGGAATCCTTCAACCGCCGCAGCCGCGAATCGCTCGGCACCGGAGCCCACCCATGAAAACCGACGCCTTCCACCCCCTCGCCCGCCTGTTGCACTGGCTGATGGCCGTGCTGATCCTGGCGATGTTGTTCATTGGTGTGAGCATGGTCGCCGACCTTTCGCCGCGACATCCCGTGCTGATCGGGTTGCACAAGGCAACTGGCCTGGCCTTGTTGGTACTGGTGCTGCTGCGCATCGGCGTACGCCTGGCCCTCCCCCACCCGGCCCTGCCGCGCGACCTGCCTGTAGCGCAACGCTGGGCTGCCGGGGCCTCGCATCTGGCGCTCTACGGCCTGATGCTTGCCATGCCGCTGCTGGGCTGGGCCATGCTGTCGGCTGGTGGCTACCCGCGCCCGCTGGGCTTGCCGGCGATCGCGCCTCATGACCTGCAGCTGTACGCCGTGCTGCGCCAGGCCCATGGTTGGGCCGGCTACCTGCTGTTCGCCACGGTGCTGGTGCATGTGGGCGCGGCGTTGATGCACGCGTGGGTGCGCCGCGATGGCGTGTTGCGTAGCATGTGGCCTGGCCCACTGCGCCGTAGCGAATGACGCTCGGCAGCTCAGGGTGTCGACAATCGATAACAATTCCTAACAAGATCGGCTTTCTATTCGCCGTACCACCCTGGACTGCCCTATGAATGTCGCAAAGGATCCTGTCGCACTCGCACCCGCCAGTACCCTGGACTTGCGCCCCCTGCTGCTGGCCAACATGGCCTGTACCATGTCGATGATGGCCTTCGTCGCCCTGATCGGCCCGATCGCCCGCCAGCTCGGCATGGCCACCTGGCAAGCCGGTGCCGCCGTGACCGTGGCGGGCGTGATCTGGGTGCTGCTGGCCCGGCCCTGGGGGCGTGCCGCAGACCGGCTGGGCCGACGGCGCATCCTGCTGCTGGGCAGCGCCGGCTTCACCCTGGCCTACTGGCTGCTGTGCCTGTTTGTCGAAGGTGCGCTGCGCTGGCTACCGGGGGCGACCCTGGCCTTCATCGGCCTGATGGTCGCGCGCGGTTGTATTGGTGCCTTCTATGCTGCTATCCCGGTAGGCTGCAATGCGCTGATCGCCGACCATGTCGAACCGCAACGACGGGCCCGGGCCATGGCCTCGCTGGGTGCGGCCAACGCCGTCGGCCTGGTGGTGGGGCCGGCGCTGGCGGCGCTGCTGGCGCGCCATAGCCTGAGCCTGCCGTTCCATATCATGTCGCTGCTGCCGGCCAGTGCCTTCCTGGTGCTGCTGTTCACCCTCAAGCCGCAGGCGCTGTCGCACAGCCATGCGCCCAGCCCGGTGCGGCTGAACGACCCACGCTTGCGCCGGCCCTTGCTGGTGGCGTTCAGCGCAATGCTCAGCGTCACGGTATCGCAGATCATTGTCGGTTTCTTTGCCCTCGACCGCCTGCACCTGGGCCCTGCCGAGGCAGCCCAGGCCGCCGGCATCGCGCTGACCACGGTAGGTGTGGCGCTGATCCTGGCGCAGGTGCTGCTGCGCCAACTGGAATGGCCGCCGTTGAAGATGATCCGGGTCGGCGCCACGGTTTCGGCCCTGGGTTTTGCCTGTGGCTCGCTGGCGACCACAGCCCCCTGGCTGTGGGCTTGCTATTTCATCGCGGCGGCTGGCATGGGCTTTGTCTTCCCGGCGTTTTCGGCGTTGGCGGCCAATGCCATGCACGCCTCCGAGCAAGGCGCCACGGCCGGCTCCATCGGTGCTGCCCAAGGCATGGGCGCAGTGATCGGGCCGCTGGCCGGCACCCTGGCATATGCGGTCGATCCACGCTTGCCATTCCTGGCAGTGGCGGCGCTGTTGCTGTTGGTCGGGTCATGGCCGATGCCGCGCGATCAGCGGGCCTGACAAGCACAGCGCGCAAGCGTGCAGAGTGTGTTTTAATGCGCATCGCTCATTATTATTGACACCTCTGATTACAAGGCGGCTATGGACACGGGGACGCGACTCAAACTGGTGCGTGAACGCAACAACCTCTCCCAACGGGAACTGGCCCGCCGCAGTGGGCTGACCAATTCGACGATCTCGCAGATCGAGCAGAATCGCGTCAGCCCTTCGGTCAGCTCCCTGAAAAAACTGCTCGAAGGCATTCCGATGAGCCTGGCGGAGTTTTTCAGTTTCGACGAACCGGTGCGCGAAGAGCGTTACGTGTTCCGTGGCGGCGAACAGCCAGACCTGGGCCGCAACGGCCTGCGCATGCTGCTGGTCGGCGCCAGTGTCGAAGGCCGGCAGATGCGCATGCTGCGTGAACTGTATGCACCGGGCGCCGATTCGGGCGAACCGATCGTGCATGCCGAGGGTGAAGAGTGTGGCCTGGTCACCCGTGGCACCGTCGAATTGTGGGTCGATGGCCAGGTGAGCGTGCTCAACTCGGGCGACGGGTACTACATCCCCACTACCCTGCCGCACAGCTTCAAGAATATCGGCCCGGACGAGGCCGAGATCATCAGCGCCAACACCCCGGCGAATTTCTGATTGCCTGATTAGCGGTGGATGGCACCGGCTTTGCCGGTGTTCGCGGCTGAAGCCGCTCCCACAGGGAAAGCGCCAACTCTGTGGGAGGGGGCATTCAGATAGCGCTGTCGGCGCCCTGAAGCAGGGCCTCTTCGACAAAGTCCAGGCGGTCCTGGCCGAAGAACATCTGGCCACCGACAAAGCAGGTCGGCGCACCAAACACCCCGCGCCCCACGGCCTCTTCGGTCGCGTGCCTGAGCGCAGCCTTCACCTCCTCATCAGCCGCCAGTGCGCGAAATGCCTGCGGGTCGAAGCCGTCCTGGCTGAGCGTATCGTCGAGGACTGCGCTGTCGCCCAGGTTGCGGCGCTGCGCAAACAGCCCCTTGAACAGCACCGCCAGCAACGCCTCGAACCGCTCCGGCGAACGCAACTGGGTGCCCACTGCCCCGCGCATCAGGGTCAAGGTATTGACCGGGAAACCCAACGGCAACCCGAACGGTACCCCGTAGCGCTCGGCGAAGCGCGCCAGGTCGGTGAACATGTAACGGCCCTTGGCCGGGATCATCACCGGCGAAGCATTGCCGGTAGCCTGGAAAACCCCGCCCAGCAACATCGGCCGGTAGCGCAGCGTGGCACCCTGGCGGGCACACAGCCCAGGCAATTGAGTCCAGGCCAGATAGCTGGCCGGGCTGCCCAGGTCAAAATAGAAGTCGACAGTCTTGTGCATGGTTACGGTCCTTGCTCTGGGAAAGGGGCTTACCAACGTTCCATCCAGGGGCGCAGGTCCAGCTCGAAGGTCCAGGCGTCGCGGGGCTGGGCATGCAGGAACCAGTAGCTGTCGGCGATGTGCGCCGGGTCGAGGATGCCATCCTGGCCCTTGAGGGCGTAGCGCTCGGGGAAAGTGTCACGGATGAAGGCGGTGTCGATGGCACCATCAACCACCACGTGAGCCACATGGATGTTCCGCGGCCCCAGCTCGCGCGCCATGCTCTGGGCCAGGGCGCGCAAGGCATGCTTGGCCCCGGCGAATGCCGCAAAGCCCGCCGCGCCACGGGTGCCAGCGGTGGCGCCGGTAAACAGGATGGTGCCGCGCTCGCGCTGGACCATGCGCCGGGCCACCGCCTGCGCGGTAAGGAAGCCGGCAAAACAGGCCATCTCCCAGATCTTGAAGTACTTGCGCGGGGTTTCCTCGAGAATGCTGCAGGGCACATTGGCACCGATATTGAACACGAAGGCGTCGATCGGGCCGATATCACGCTCGATGGTTTCGACCAGCGCCGCCACCTCCTCCTCCTTGCGCGCATCGGAGCCGAAACCGTGGGCCTGCCCACCAGCAGCGCGAATTTCGTCCAACAGCGGCTGCAACTTGTCTACCTGGCGCCGGGTAACACAGGCAATGTAGCCCTCGCGAGCAAAGCGCTTGGCGATTTCGCCGCCGGTAGCATCCCCCGCGCCTATCACAAGCACCACTTTTTGTTGTTCTGCCATGCCTGTCTCCATTGATGAATGATCGTTTAGTAAACGAACGCTATGTTATGATCGCTGCCACCGTCAAGCCCGCCTGCAGAGGCAAGTGAATGCGCTACACCAACGAACACAAGCAGCAAACCCGCGAGCGGCTGCTGGCCAGCAGTGGCGCGCTGGCCAAACGCGGGGGTTTTTCCAGCACCGGCGTGGCCGGGCTGATGAAGGCGATCGGCCTGACCGGCGGCGCCTTCTACAACCACTTCCCGTCCAAGGACGACCTGTTCACCGAGGTTGTGCGGCAAGAATTGTGCAACAGTCCGCTGGCGCGCCTGGCCAACCAGGGCGCAAGCCGCGAACGCCTGGGCCGTTGCCTGCAGCAGTACCTGAGCCTGGCCCACCTGCACAATGCCGAGGGTGGCTGCCCGCTGCCGCCATTGGGGGTGGAAATTGCCCGGGCTGAAGCATCCGTGCGTGAAGTGGCCGAGCATTGGCTGGTGGAACTGCACCAGGCCTGGAGCGCGACCCTGGAGGATGACGAGTTGGCCTGGGTGCTGATCAGCCAGTGCGTCGGCGCCTTGCTGGTCGGGCGCATGCTGGCCACGGAAAGCGTGCAGTCGCAGGTACTGGCCGCCAGCCGCCACTTTGTCGAGAAGGCCCTGCATGAAGCGGATTAGTCTACTGCTGGGGCTACTGTCGAGCCTGCCTGCACTCGCCGAACAAGCCTGCCCGCCAGGGCAGTACCAGGTATGCCTGATGGGGTGTTTCTGTGCCCCCATCGACCCCGGGCAGGCCGGGCAGATTTTCAAGGATGTGGAAGTACTGGCTTCCTCCAGCCTGACATACGCATTGCATCAGGCCCGCGACGAAGCCGTCGCCAGCGGCGTCGAGCCGATCCCGATGCATATCCGTGCGCAACTCGAACCCTGGTATGACTTTGCCGTACTCGACGCGGCGCGCTTCCGCGTGGGCGACGAACAGCAAATGAGCGCGGCCAACGCGCTGCTGCAGAACCCAGATGTGAACGCCGTGACGCTGATCGACACGATCATCTTCCGCCGCCTCGCCGACGCCGAGGACAACGTGGCCTTGTGGGCACACGAGCTCAAGCATGTGCAGCAGTATCAGCAGCTGGGCGTGGAAGAGTTCGCCCGGCGCTACACGCGCAACTACGACGACCTCGAAGCGCCGGCCTACAAGATCGAGGCCGAAGTAGGCAAGGCGCTGCGCGAGCGTGGTTCGGTGCAGGCCAGATAATTCCTTGTCATTGCGCGGTCACAGTGTAGGAGCGGCCTTGTGTCGCGAAAGGGTCGCAACGCGGCCCCGGCAATATCTGCTCCAAGCTGAAATCGAGGGGCTGCTTCGCAGCCCTTTCGCGACACAAGGCCGCTCCTACACTGCGACCGCATCAGTGGCCAAACCAGGTGTCAGGACGCCGCAGAAGCTTCTTCAGCCGCCTGCTCACGGCTGGCATAACGCTGCGCCAGCACCGCGCAGACCATCAGCTGGATCTGGTGGAACAGCATCAGCGGCAGGATCATCGCGCCAATCCCACTGCCGACAAACAGCACCTGCGCCATTGGTACCCCGGTGGCCAGGCTCTTCTTCGAACCGGCGAACAGGATGGTAATGCGATCCTCCAGGTCAAAGCCCAGCAGCTTGCCGAGCAGGCGGGTACCGTACAGCACCACCGCCAGCAAGATCCCGCACACGGCAAACAACCCGACCAGGTGTTGCGGCGATACCGTGTGCCACAGCCCGGTGACCACTGCCTCGCTGAACGCGGTGTAGACCACCAGCAGGATCGAGCCCTGGTCCACCACCTTGAGCCAACGCGCATTGCGCTTGACCCAGGCACCGATCCAGCGCCGGGCGACCTGCCCGGCCACGAACGGCACCAGCAGCTGCAGGGTGATCTTCAGCACTGCATCCAGGCCAGAACCGGTATCACCGCTGGCCCCCAGCAACATCATCACCAGCAACGGCGTGAGGAAAATACCGAGCAGGCTGGATGCCGCCGCGCTGCAGATGGCCGCTGGCACGTTACCACGCGCCAGCGAGGTGAAGGCGATGGCCGACTGCACGGTAGCCGGCAAGGCACACAGGTAGAGCACGCCCAGGTACAGTTCGTTGCCCACCAGCGGCACGAACAGTGGCTTGAACGCCAGGCCCAGCAGCGGGAACAATACGAAGGTGCAGGAGAACACCAGCAAGTGCAGGCGCCAGTGCCCGGCACCAGCGATTATCGCCTCGCGTGACAGCTTGGCGCCGTGCAGGAAGAACAGCAGGCCGATGGCCAGGTTGGTCAACCAACCGAAGTACACCGCGCCGTCGCCCGAGCAAGGCAGCACGGTGGCAATCAGCACCACCCCGAGCAAGGCCAGGGTGAAATTGTCGAATAACATTCGCAAATACTTCATCGCAGTTTCCATCTTGTCATTGTGCAAGGGCAGACGATAAGGTTTTCGGCTTTTCGCCGCTAACGCCGGAACCCCCACCGGTGTCGCTCAACGGACACGCTCCAGCACAGGACCCGCTCATGCCCCTCTCCCGCCTGGCTGCACTTGCAGCCGCCATCACGCTCACCCTGGGCCACAGTGCCGCCCAGGCCGACGACCAGTTGCAGGCGAAGGTCGACCAGATCATCCGCCCGCTGATGCAAGAGCAAGACATCACCGGCATGGCCGTGGCTATCTATGCTCGCAACCACGCGCACTACTTCAGCTATGGCGTGGCCAGCAAGGCTGACAATGTACCGGTCAGCCGCGACACGCTGTTCGAGATCGGTTCGCTGAGCAAGACCTACACCGCCACCCTGGCCGCACTGGCCAGTGCCGAAGGCAAGCTGGACCTCGACGCCCCGGCCAAGCGCTATCACCCGGCCCTCGCCGGGGCCCCCATCGGCGACGCGAGCGTGCTGGAACTGGGCGCCTACAGTGCCGACTGCCTGCCATTGCAGTTCCCGGATGCGGTGCAGACGCCGCAGCAGGTGGTCGATTTCTTCCGTCACTGGCAACCCCGCGCCAAACCTGGCACCCAGCGCTGCTACTCGAACCCCAGCCTGGGCTTGTTCGGTGACCTGGTCGCCCGCGCGCAGCATCAGCCGTTTTCCTCGCTGATGAGCGAGGGCCTGCTGAAACAGATGGGCCTGGAAAACACCTATCTGCAGGTCCCGGCCAGCGCCCAGGGGCTGTATGCCCAAGGCTACGACAATGCCGGCAAACCGGTGCGGGTGGCCCCCGGCCCTTACGCCGACGAAGCCTACGGCATCAAGACCAGTGCCAGCGACCTGCTGCGCTATGTGCGCCTGCACATGCAGCCGGAGGGGCTGCCACCAGCGCTGGCGCAAGCCACGGCCATTACCCGGCGGGGCTACTTCCAGGTCGGCGCCATGACCCAGGGGCTGGGCTGGGAGCGCTACCCCTACCCGGTCACGCTGAGCACATTGGTCGATGGCAACGGCCCGCAGCTTGTCCGTGGACCGCAGGCAACCACGCGCTTGCAACCAGCCCTGCCACCGCTGCCGGCAGCCTGGTACAACAAGACCGGTTCGACCAATGGTTTCGGCGCCTACGCCGCGTTCGTGCCCGCCGAACAGCTGGCCGTGGTGTTGCTGGCCAACCGAAATTACCCGAACGAAGCCCGGGTGCGCGCGGCCTTCGAGATTCTGTCCGGGCTGTAGTGCGGGCAGCGATTGTCGAACAAAACGACACAATGTAGTGACCAAAAATATTCACTACAAAATGGTTGACGCCGTTCATCGCCCTTGGGCATGATGAAGCCGTCTCCCTGATCGGGAGCGGTGGCAAGGGTGTTCCAGACGGCCTGCGCGGTAACGCAGGCCGTCCGTGGAGAGGGAAACTGTCCAAAAGGCAGCGTGAGAAAGCCCCTGTTGCGATGCTGCTGTAGCAGCCTTGGTAGTGCGCTACACCGTGGTAGCGCCAACTGTGAAAAATCACCTACGAATGGGTAATGGGGGCTTTATGATGAACTTGAACAACAATCCGACTATCGACCAATTGGCCCAGCTGTTCGCCGTACGCAAGGACAGCCTTGACGACCACCTGCTGTGGGTCAGCCAGACCGGTGAAGTGCGCCTCGACCGCCTGCCACCGAACACCGTCGAAGATGAATTCGAAGAGCACCTGCCCAGCATGCGGGCGCGCTTCAAGGTCTACCGCCGTGGCCAAGGCTACGTCGGCAAGAAGGCCGCCGCCGACACCGAGTTCGTTGGCCGCGTCCTGCAGACCCTGCAACAAGAATGGCCCGCTGCCCGTGAGCAGCAGGCAGTCAAGGTGATCGAACCGCTCAACTGACGGTTCCCACCCTTACCTGAGCCCGGCCTGCATAGGCCGGGCTTTTTCATGCCTGGCGCCGCTGGCTGCCGGGTTTCGGCAGCGGCAAGGCGCCGGTTGCCATCGCCCGGGCGCGGTCAACACCCCACACCAGGGCGCGGGTCATGGTCTCGCCTGGCCGTACGGGGTAATACTCCTCCAGCAATGCTCGGCCATCGGCGGCATACAGCCCCAGGAACAGTTGGGTCGCCCCCAGACGCGACAAGCGCACCTGCACGTCCAGCGTGGTGCCGTCACTGAGCGCTTCGTCGTGGCAGCGGCTGTGCAGCTGGGCATCGGCCCATTGCCAATAGGTCTTTTCCCTGACTCGCATGAGCATTCAATCCTCCGTTGCTGGAATGCCGCGCAAGAAAACCACAGCCTTGGCTATCCCGCGAGCGCTACCCGGCAATGCCATGAGGCGGATCAAGAAAAGTAATAAAAACCCCGCCATTCGGCGGGGTTGTGCTGGAGCGGGATCACTTCTTCAGTGGAACCCGCGGCATGAAGCGGCCTTTTTTGCTGCGCTGCAGGTGTGCAGGCTGGAGCTGTTCGGAATCATCCAGCGTCATGTGGGCAAAGCCCAGGCGGAAGGCCGCCTGGCCGCAACGCACCTGGCTGTTGATCGGGAACGCGTCGTTCAGGTCTTCGAAAAAGGATTCGCTCATGCCCTGTCTCCCTCCAGTGGCGGACGCGTCGGCAACCAGAACAGTTGCTCCACTAAACGCGACCTGTGAAAGTGAGACTAGCTGGTCATTTGCGGACCGCCCGGACCGAGGTCCTGGACCCGACCAGCGGCAGGCGCTCTACTTCAGGCGCACCGCCGTACCGGTAGCAAATACCACGACCATGCCGCCCTGTACCGACGGCATGCTGATCTCGAAATCCACACCCACTACCGCATCGGCTTGCAACTGGCGTGCCCGCGCCTTCAATTCTTCGGTGGCCTGCTCCCGGGCTTCACGCAGTGCGCTTTCCAGCGTTTGCGAACGGCCGCCGAAGAAGTCACGAAAACGTGCGAAAAAATCGCGCACGAAGTTGATGCCCTGCACCGATTCGGAGCTGACCACGCCCAGGTATTCGGCAATCGGGCGGCCTTCGAGCTGGCTGGTGGTGGAAATGATCATGGGGTGCGCTCCATTGGCCTGGCAAAAGAGGCCGATTCTAACAGAGCGCAGCGCTGACCCGCAGACACGCCTCCATTGTGGGAGCAGGCACCGCGTTGTTTGGCACGGGCTTCGCCCGTGTTCGCGGGCGCGCCCGCTCCCACAGGGAACGCGCAAGCTTTCAGATTTTCAGTCAGGCTGAGCGCGTGAAGGCGTCAACTACGCGCTGACCGCGCGCAGCCGTTGCCCAATGCGGGCGCCGAACACGTTGACCAGCAACCCGGCCATGACCAGCAATGCGCCCCAGCCCTGGGTCGCGGTCAAACGCTCACCCAGCAACAACGCCGACGAACTCAGGCCAATCACTGGCACCAGCAGCGAAAACGGCGCCACCTTCCCGGCCGGGTGGCGCGACAGCAGCTTGCTCCACAGGCTGTAGCCAAGCATGGTGGCGACAAACGCCAGGTAGGCCAGGGCCAACACCGAACTCCAGCTGATATTGGCAAGGGCATGGCCAATACGCTGCGGCCCCTCCAGCCACCAGGACAATGCCAGGAACGGCAGTGGCGGAATCAACCCGCCCCAGATCACCAGCGCCACCAGGTCAACCGAGCCAAAACGCCGGGTAATGATGTTGCCCATGCCCCACATCGCACCAGCACACAGGGTCAGCACCAGCGCCAGCATCGGTACATGGCCGCCGTCTTCGCTGCCGATAAGCGCCAGGCCGCTGGCGGCCACCAACAGCCCCAGCACGCTGGCCAGGCGCAGCCGCTCGCCGAGAAACAGCGCGGCGAAGCCGAGGGTGAAGAACGCCTGCGACTGCAGGATCAGCGAGGCCAACCCCGGCGGCATGCCGTTGTACATGGCCTGGAACAGGAAAGCGAACTGGCCCAGCGAAATGGTCGCACCGTAGGCGATCAGCCAGCGCCAGGGCAGCTTGGGCCGCTTGACCAGCAGGATCGCCGGGAACGCTACCAGCAAGAAGCGCAATGCCCCCAGCAACATCGGCGGCAAGCCATCGAGGCCAACCTTGATGACCACGAAGTTGACTCCCCAGGCGACAATCACCACCAGGGCGATGAGCAGGTCCTTGAGCGGCATTGCGACATCCTTCTTCAAGCTTTCTAGACATATTTCGTTACAGCATAAGGCTATTCCTTTGACAGGGACCAGCACAGTTGCGGCATAGAGCTGCGCAACAGTGACTGTTATTGAGCAAATTTTGACGCAGCGATTGCAGGGCGGCGTCAGTTCCGATAGCCGGGTGCAACCCTTTCCAGCATCCGTAGCAATGCCTGCCAAGCCAGCTGCAACGCATCCGGGTCCGCCAGCTCGCCCTGCTTCAACCCCCACCCCGGCTCATTGAACTGCCGCTCGGTATGCGCGCACACTTCGGCCGACGGCAAAATCACTTGCCCGGCACTCTGCGCCGCCAACTGGATCTCGCAGGCCTTCTCCAGGTAATACATGCGCAGGAATGCTTCGGCCACGCTGCGCCCTGTGGTCAGCAGGCCATGGTTGCGCAGGATCATCACCGGCTTGTCGCCAAGGTCCGCCACCAGCCGTCGCTGCTCATCCATGTCCAGCGCTATCCCTTCGTAGGCGTGGTACGCCACCTTGCCGTAAAACTCCATGGACATCTGGTTAAGCGGCAGCAGCCCGCATTCCAGCGCTGCCACCGCACACCCTGCCCGGGTGTGGGTGTGCAGCACGCAGTGGGCATCCTCGCGGGCGGCATGGATGGCGCTGTGAATGACGAAACCGGCCGGGTTGACCGGGTGCGGTGTCGGATCGACCGGCCGGCCCTGCAGGTCGATCTTCACCAGGCTGGAGGCCGTGATCTCATCGAACAGCAGGCCGTACGGGTTGATCAGGAAGTGGTGCTGCGGCCCTGGCAGGCGCAGGGAAATATGGGTGAAGATCAGGTCGCTCATGCGAAAGTGGGCGATCAGCCGATAGCAGGCGGCCAGCTCCTGGCGCAGGCTTTGTTCCGTTGCGGTCATCATCGTTGCCCCTTTGCAGCACGCTATTTGCTGGCCCACGCATTGAAGCGCTGCTCCAGCTCTTCGCCATGGTCGACCCAGAATTCCACATTCATCGCCAACGCCCCCTGCAGGTTCTGCGGCGAAGTAGGCACCCAACTGGCCAGGGACGGGTCGAGCTTCGCTGCCGCCTGGGTATTGGTCGGCCCATAGGGAATCTGCTGCACATAACGCACCTGGGTATCCGGCTGGTTGGCGTAGGCGATCAGCCGCTTGGCCTGCTCGACATGCCGCGAGCCCTTGATGATCGCCCAGTAATCCATCCCATACAGGCTGCCAGGCCAGACCACCGCCAGCGGGCTGCCCTGCTGGGCCGCCACGGCGATGCGCCCGCTGTAGGTCGAGGTCATCACCACATCACCCGCCGCCAGCCACTGCGCCGGTTGGGCGCCAGCGTCCCACCACTGGATATGCGGCTTGAGTTCGCTGAGTTTGGCAAAGGCACGCTCGACCCCGGCCGGTGTGGCCAGCACCTGGTACACATCCTCGACCTTGACTCCGTCGGCCATCAGGGCGAACTCCAGGTTGTACACCGCACGCTTGCGCAGGCCGCGCTTGCCCGGGTACTTGCTCACGTCCCAGAAATCGGCCCACGACGCAGGCGCCTGGGCCAGCTTGCTGCGGTCATAGGCAATGGCCACGCTCCATACCAGCGCCGCCGAGCCGCAGGCCTGCGCGGCATCGGCAATCAGTTCACCCGCATGGCCCATGCGCTGCCAGTCCAGCTGCTCGTAGATGCCCTCGTCGCAGCCGCGCATCAGGTCAGGCCCTTCGATCTGCACCACGTCCCAGTCGACATTGCCGGTGTCGGCCATTACCTGGATCCGGGCCATTTCGCCGTTGTACTCGCTCTGGATCAGCTTGCTGCCATCCTGGGCACTGAACGGTTTGAAGATCGCCTCGTCCTGGGCTTTCTGCCCGGCGCCGCCATAGCCGACCACGACCATTTGCGGTGCCGCTTGCGCACTGCCCAGGCCCATGGCCAGCAACGCTGCGCAAAGGCCGCTTACACGTGGGAATACCTGCATCGTAGTTGCCTCCTGCCGGTGCCCGAGGGGCCCGTTTTCTTGTTGTTGTGAGGTCACGCCCTCGCCATGAGGGTGAGAAAAACCTAGTCGTCGAGCAGTAAAAAAACAAGTTGATTTTTTACTGACGCTACACTTTCATACAAAAACAAGAACAACACCGTACCGGAGCCGCCTGTATGCAGACCGCCTTCCCTCATCTGTTCGAAGCCTTGCAGATCCGCGGCAAACGCTTGAAGAACCGCATCATGTCCACCGGCCACGACACCTGCCTGCCTACCGACAATCTGGTCAACGACAAGCTCATCGCCTACCAGCGCGCTCGCGCCGCCGGTGGCGTCGGCCTGATCGTGCTGCAGGTGGCCGGGGTGCATGACAGCGCCCGCTACACCTCGCATGTGCTGATGGCCACCGACGACGCCTGCATCGACGGCTACCGCCAGCTTGCCGAGGCCTGCCATGAGCATGGCACCGTGGTGCTTTCGCAGCTGTTCCACCCCGGGCGAGAGATCATGGAGACGGCGGACGGTTTGCTGGCGGTGGCCTACTCGGCGTCCGCGGTGCCCAATGAACGCTTCCGGGTGATGCCGCGTGCGCTGGACCAGGCAATGATCGACGAGATCGTCCAGGGCTATGCCAGCGCTGCCCGCCGCCTGCACCAGGCCGGGCTGGACGGTGTTGAAGTGGTCGCCAGCCATGGCTACCTGCCTGCGCAATTCCTCAACCCGCGGGTAAACCAGCGTACGGATGGCTACAACGGTGAGCTGGAGCAGCGCCTGCGGTTCCTGCGCGAAGTGCTGGCCGCCGTACGCGCGGCCACCGACGAGCAGTTCATCGTCGGCCTGCGCATCAGTGCCGACGAGCGCGACAGCCAGGGGCTGAGCGAGGACGAATCGCTGGCGGCAGCGGTTGCCTTGCAGGGCCAGCTCGACTACCTGCACATCGTTGCCGGCACGTCGGCATCCCTGGGCGGCGCCGTGCATATCGTGCCGCCGATGGCCATTCAACCGGCCTACCTGGCCCGGGAGGCCGGCTCCTTCAAGCAACACCTGGGCATTCCGCTGTTCGTCACCGGCCGTATCAACCAGCCTCAGGAAGCCGAACTGATCCTGGCTCGTGGCCAGGCCGATGTCTGCGGCATGACCCGCGCGCTGATCTGCGACCCGCTGATGCCGAACAAGACCGAGCATGGCCAGGTCGAGGACGTACGTGCCTGTATCGCCTGCAACCAGGCCTGCATCGGCCATTTCCATCGCGGTCTGCCCATTTCCTGCATCCAGCGGCCGGAGACCGGCCGCGAATTGCAATACGGGCAACTGACCCCCACCGCCCACCCCAAGCGCATTCTCGTGGCCGGTGGCGGGCCCGCTGGCATGAAAGCCGCCGCCGTGGCCGCTGCGCGCGGGCACCAGGTAACACTGTACGAGGCAGGCCCGCAGCTCGGCGGCCAGGTGCTGCTGGCACAGTTGCTGCCACGGCGCAGCGAGTTCGGTGGCGCCAGCACCAACCTGCAACGGGAAATGGCCCTGGCGGGTGTTGAAGTGGTACGCAATACCCGGGTCGATCGCGCACTGGTCGAGCGAGAACGCCCCGACCTGGTGATCGCCGCCACCGGTGCAACCCCCTACTGGCCGGCCTTCGAGCGCACCGGTGAGCTACAGGTAGTGGATGCCTGGCAGATACTACGCAACGAGGCAAAGCCAGGGCGTTCGGTGCTGGTGATCGACTGGCGCTGCGACTGGATCGGCCCCGGCATCGCCGAACGCCTGGTACGCGAAGGCCACCAGGTGCAGCTGGCGGTCAATGGCACCCATTGCGGCGAAAACCTGCCGCTGTACGTGCGCGATCAACTGGCCGGCGAGCTGCATCGTCTGGGTATTCCCATCACGCCGTATGCCCGCTTGTATGGCAGCGACGACAACACGGTATACCTGCAGCACACTGCCAGCGGCGAGCCGATGATCTTCGAAGGCATCGACACACTGGTGCTGTGCCTGGGCCATCAACCAGAAGACCGCCTGGCCACGGAGCTGGCCGGCCTGGTCGAGGTGCGCCGCATTGGCGACTGCCTGGCGCCGCGTACCGCCGAAGAAGCGATTCATGATGGCCTGACGGTTGCCTGGGCGCTCTGAGGCTGTACATACTGCGGCTTTTACGATGGACCGACGTGCATGAGCCAACTCCCCCAGCCCCCCGCCAGCGAAGCCGGGGGCGCCGCGCCGCAGTTTCTCGGCAGCCGCATTCGCGGCCTGCGCAAGCGCCGTGGCATGACCCTGGCGGAGCTGGCCACGCACAGTGAACTGACCGCCGGCTACATCAGCCAGCTGGAGCGCAACCTCTCCTACCCGTCGATTCCGGCGCTGTTCAACATCGCCCGCAGCCTGGGGGTGACCATCCAGTGGTTCTTCGCCAGCGAAGCCATCACTGCGCCCGAGGACCAGGGCTATGTGGTCCGGCGCAACAGCCGCCTGAGCGTGCATTACGAAGACGGCATCGTCGATCAACTGCTCACGCCCCAGCCCAACCGCCAGCTGGAGATCCTGCATTCACGCTTCCCTCCGGGTAGCTACAGCCAGCAGAGCTACAGCCATGACGGTGAAGAGGCCGGCTACATCCTGAGTGGCAGCTTCGAGCTGTGGGTGAGCGAGCGGCATTTCCAGCTGGGCGAAGGGGACAGTTTCAGCTTCTCGAGCCAGGAACCGCACCGCTACGGCAACCCCGGCGAGGTGGATGCCGTGGTGATCTGGGTGATCACGCCGCCAACATTCTGAAGCAAGCTCGCTCCCCAATATCCGGCAACAGGGTCTACCTTGTTAACCGAACTTTCGAGGAGCACAACCATGAAGCAGATCCTTCCACATCGATGAATCGGCCCGCCGCGTCGGCTACCCGGCTATCCCGGTAGCCTGAGGTTGATTGTGGGAGCGGCCTTGTGTCGCGAAAGGGCCGCGTAGCGGCCCCAGGATGTCAGCGTTTACACAGAGATCTCTGGGGCCGCTTTGCGGCCCTTTCGCGACACAAGGCCGCTCCCACAGAGTTCGCGCAAGCCTTTGACGCTTGTGCAAGACAGCAGGATCAGGCCGCAGCGAACAGCTCGTTGGCAATCTGCGCCTGGGCAGCATCGATCGCCTGGCTGCGGTGCTCAGGGCCATAGGCCAGGCCATGGGCGCGGACGATTTCCAGGTCGGTAACACCGATGAAGCCCAGGAATACCTTGAGGAAGTCCTCATGCCCGGCGCCAGTCGGCTGGCCAGCGTGCAGGCCACCAGCGGTGGACACCAGCACTACCTTCTTGTTACCGCACAGGCCTTCCGGGCCAGCTTCGGTGTAGCGGAAGGTCTTGCCGGCGACGGCAACGCGGTCAATCCAGGCCTTGAGCTGGGTCGGCACGGTGAAATTGTACATCGGCGCACCAATCACCACGGCATCGGCGGCCAGGAACTCTTCCAGGGTTTCCGCGCTCAGCTTGGCTTCAAAGGCCTGGGCTGCGTCGCGCATATCTTCCGGGGTGCCAGCCGCTACCAGGGTAGCCGCAGAGAAGTGGGCGATGGCGTCAGCGGCCAGGTCGCGGTACACCACTTCCACGCTCGGATCGGCGGCTTTCCACGCTTCGACCACTTCGCGGCTCAGTTGGCGGGAGGCGGAATTGTCGCCCAGGATGCTCGAATCGATATGCAACAGTTTCATGGGACTCTCCTGTGAATGAAGACCGCGACGTTGGGCGATCACGATGGAGAGAATCCTACCCACATCAACAATGGCTGATAAGGCGGCAAAAATGCGTTAGTTTGTCCTACACATGGAACAGTGAGACATTCCCATGCAAGACCTCAACGACCTTTTCTACTTCGCCCGCGTGGTCGAAGCCGGCGGTTTCGCCGCAGCCGGCCGCCAGCTGGGCATCCCCAAGTCGCGCCTGTCGCGGCGCATCGCCGAGCTTGAAGAACGCCTGGGCACGCGCCTGCTGCAACGCACTACACGGCAACTGAAGCTCACCGCGGTGGGCGAGCGCTACCTGCACCACTGCCAAGCCATGCTGCTGGAGGCCGAAGCCGCCGACGAAGCCGTGGCCAGCATGAGCAGCGAGCCGCGCGGGCGCTTGCGGGTGTCCTGCCCGGTGGCACTGGCCCACGCCTTCCTGCCGGATGTGATCAGCCGCTTTCTCGCGCAGTACCCGCTGGTGCAACTGGACATGGTGTTGCTCAACCGCCGGGTCGACCTGATTTCCGAAGGGATCGACGTGGCCTTGCGTGTACGGGACCTGGGCGATGAAGACCCGGCCCTGGTCACTCGCCGCCTGCGCCAGGCGCAGATGCAACTGGTTGCAGCGCCCGGTTTCGCCGACCACATTCGCGAACCGGGCCAACTGGCGTCATTGCCGGTGCTGGGCGCTGCCGAGGCGGACCGGCTGGTACACTTCCGCCTGTTCGGCCCCCATGGCAAACAACAGGAAATTGCCCTGGAGCCACGCCTCGCCATCGATGATTTCGTAGTACGTAATGCTGCTGTACGGGCAGGCCTTGGGTTTACTGCGCTGCCCAGCATGTTCTGTGAAGAGGAACTGGAGCGAGGCGAACTGGTGCGCCTGCTGCCGGACTGGTCGCTGCCGGGCGGCTACCTGCAGGCGGTGTACCCGCATCGGCGCGGCTTGCTCCCTGCGGTACGGGTGTGGATCGACCACCTGGCGGCGTCGTTCGAGGCCTGTGGAGAAAAGTATGTCTGAGCGAAACATGAGCGAAGCCCAGGTGGCAGCGTTCTGCCTGAGCCTGCCGGGTGCGCGGGAAGACTACAAATGGGGTGGCATCCGTGTGTTCTCGGTAGCAGGCAACAAGATGTTCGCGGTGCTCAACCTGGCGGGTGCGGGGTTGTCGTTCAAGGTGGCCGACGAACTGTTTCTCGGCTACTGCGATCGCCCGGGGGTGCGGCCTGCGCCGTACCTGGCACGGGCGCGGTGGATCAGCATGGCGTCGCCCTACCCCATGGGGTGTGAGGAGCTGTGTGATCTGTTGCAGCGCTCGCACCAGCTGGTGGTGCGGCGGTTGCCGAAGCGGTTGCAGGTGGGGTTGGTATTGTGAATTCGCTGTGCCGGCCCTTTCGCGGGTAAACCCGCTCCCACAGGGTTCTCCACTGGTCTCAAGACTTGTGCTGTACGTGTGGGAGCGGGTTTACCCGCGAAGAGGCCGGCACAATCAAACATCAATTGAAGGGCAGATACCGCCCCCCAAGAAACAGCCAGTCCGCCCAAAACACCTGGTGCACCAGCACAATCCCCCAGAACACCAGCTGGTACGACACCTTGCGCGTCTTGTGCCGATACAGCTGCTGCGCCAGCAGTGCCCCCGGCCAGCCGCCCAGCAGCTCACTGGCATGCAGCACCTTCTCGGGCGTGCGCCAGGCCTGGGTACGCGCCTGCTGTTTATCCTGCCAATACAGCAACAGGCTGATCAGGCTCATTGCCGGGTACAGCGCCAGCGGCCACCAGGCCTGGTCGACCCAGGCCATGCGCGCCGCGCCCAGGCCCGGCAGCAGGCACAGCAGGCCCAACAGCAGCAGCTTCAGGCGCACGTTGCGTACGCCCTCCTTCCTTTGCCCCGGCGCTGCCTCAGCCATGTGCCGTCGCCCAGTCAACCCAGCCGAACTGCCAGGTCGCCAGGATCAGCAGGCCAAAGGCAATGCGATACCAGGCGAACGCCGCGTAGCTGTGGTTGGCAATGAACTTGAGCAAGCCGCGCACGGCGATCATGGCAAAGATGAACGAAGTGACGAAGCCAATGGCAAATACCGGCAGATCGCCGGGCTGGAACAAGTCGCGGTACTTGTAGCCTGAATACACCGCCGCACCGACCATGGTCGGCATCGCCAGAAAGAACGAGAACTCGGTCGCCGCCTTGCGCGACAGACCAAACAGCAGGCCGCCGATAATGGTCGAGCCGGAGCGCGAAGTGCCCGGGATCATCGCCAGGCACTGGATGAAGCCGATCTTCAGTGCGTGGCTCCAGCGCATGTCGTCCACGTGGTCCACCTCCACACGGTGCTCGCGGCGCTCGGCCCAGAGCATGATCACCCCGCCCACCACCAGGGCAGCCGCCACGGTGATCGGGTTGAACAGGTACTCGTGAATCAGGTCGGCGAACAGCACGCCCAGCACCACTGCCGGCAGGAACGCCAACAGCAGGTTACCGGTGAACCGTCGCGCCGTGGGCTGGCTGGTCAGGCCGAACACCACGTCGAAGATCTTGCCACGAAACTCCCACACCACCGCCAGGATCGCCGCCAGCTGAATGATGATGTTGAAAGCCATGGCCCGTTCGCCACCAAACCCGATCAGGTCGGCGACGATGATCTGGTGGCCGGTACTGGAGATCGGCAGAAATTCCGTCAGCCCTTCGACCACGCCCAAGATGATTGCCTGAAAGGCAGTCCAAAAATCCATCGTTCCCCCGATGGAGCGCTGCTCGTGGCAGGCCCCTTGTTCTTGATTTGCTTGAAATTGCCGCGCGCGGCCCGGCTGTTTTACAGCGACTGTTGGGCGCAATGCCAGTAGAAAAGTTCACGCCGCCTAAAGGTTTCATCTTGCGCGGCCGAAATCCTGTCAGAGCGCCTTTGCAATCGCCTTGTACAACCTGCTGCAGACTATCGGATGTATAGCACTTAGCCATTGGTCGAGTGGGGGGCTGGTGCAAAGCATGCTTGGATGCGCCTATATAAAAAGAACAATGCGGGAGCTGTGGTATGAAAACCCTGAGATCGATGTCTATCAGCCGCCGTTTGTGGCTGATCCTTTTGGTGGCAGTGGCAATGCTGGTGGTATTGGGCCTGCTGATGCTGCGTCAGATCCACGGGGACCTGTACCAGGCCAAAGCTGAAAAGACCCGCCACGTGGTCCAGACCGCAGCCGGTGTGCTGGCCTATTACCAAGGCCTGGAGGCAGCCGGCACGCTCAACCGCGAGGCGGCCCAGCAGCAGGCGCTGCAAGTGGTACGCGCGTTGCGCTACGACCACGACGACTACTTCTGGATCAATGATCTGGGGCCGAAGATGATCATGCATCCGGCCAACCCCAAGCTCGACGGCCAGGACCTGTCGGCCATCCGCGACCCCGACGGCTTTGCCGTGTTCAACGAGATGGTTGCCCTGGCGCGGCAGCAGGATGCCGGGCCGGTCAACTACCGCTGGCCCAAGCCTGGTGCCAGCGAGCCGGTGGCCAAGACTTCCTACATCCAGCTGTTCAAGCCCTGGGGCTGGATCATCGGCTCGGGCGTCTACGTCGACGATGTGCAGGCCGAGTTCACCCGCCAGTTGCGCGATGCCTCGCTGGTGGGCGTGGCCATCGCCCTGCTGATGGCGCTGGTGGTCATGCTGATTGCCCGCAGCATCGCCCGCCCGTTGCAGGAAGCGGTGCAGGCCATGGGCAACATCGCCAGCGGTGAAAGCGACCTGACCCGGCGCCTGGACACTCACGGCCGTGACGAAATCACCCATCTGGGCGAGCACTTCAACCGCTTCAACGGCAAGCTGCAAGGCGTGATCGGCCAGTTGCAAGGGGCGGCCCATGCCCTGGCCCGGTCCGCCGGGCATGTCGGCGACAATGCCGGCGCCGCGCAACAACACAGCGCCCAGCAGTCGCTGCAGATGGACCAGGTTGCCACCGCAGTCAACGAAGTGACCTACGCCGTGCAGGACGTGGCCAAGACCGCCGAACAGGCCGCCGGTGAAATGCGCACCGCGCAACAGCAGGTGGCACACGGCCAGGAGGCCATTCACGGCAGCCTGGCGCAGATCGACCGGCTCTCGCTGACCATCGACCAGGCCGTACAGGTGATCCGCGACCTGGCCGGGCACAGCACGCGCATCGGTGGTGTGCTGGACGTGATCCGCTCCATCGCCGAACAGACCAACCTGTTGGCCTTGAACGCAGCCATCGAGGCGGCGCGGGCCGGCGAGCAAGGCCGTGGCTTTGCTGTGGTCGCCGACGAGGTGCGCCTGCTGGCCCAACGCACGGCGCAGTCGACGGCCGAAATCCATACCATGATCGAGCACCTGCAAAGCCAGTCGGACGCTGCGGTCAAAGCCATCGATACCAGCAGCGAAGCCTCGCGCCAGACGGTCGAACAAGCCCGCGAGGCCGGTGCCAGCCTGGATGCCATCAACCAGGCGCTGAACAACCTCACGGCGTTGAATGCCTCCATCGCCAGCGCCACCTTGCAGCAGTCGCATGTGGTCGAAGAGATCAACCGCAACGTGCTGGATACTGCCGGGTTGTCGCAGCAGACCGCCGATGCGGCGCGCCAGTCCAGCGATGCCGGGATGGCGTTGGGGCAGTTGAGCGAAGAGCTGGAGCAACTGTTGCGGCAGTTCCGGGTATAAGACCAAGCTCCTGTGGGAGATGGCCAAGCCCTTTGGACTGCGCTGTCGCGTAGATAATTGAAATTGCAGGCAATGCGCGTACCCTGTGGGAGCGGCTTTAGCCGCGAAGAACCCAGCGCGGTGCTTGGCACCGGCTGCGCCGGTGTTCGCGGCTAAAGCCGCTCCCACAGGATCCCTGCTGACTCACAGCCATGTGCAGTCCTGTGGGAGCAGCCCCAAAGGCCCAACGCGCTACACCTTCCTAGGCCGACCAGCTACAATCGCGCCCCTCCCCCGTAGTCTCCAAGGATCGCCGATGTCCGGCCTTGAACTCATCGCCGCCGTCCTCGGCGTCACCGCTGTCTGGCTCACGGTCAAGCAGAACGCCTGGTGCTGGCCAATCGGCCTGGTCATGGTGCTGATCTATGGCTGGCTGTTCTACGAGGTGAAGCTGTACTCCGGCATGCTGCTGCAACTGGCCTATGCCATCCTGCAGGTCTACGGATGGTGGCAATGGAAGCGCCCGGGCCATGCAGAAGACGCCCGCCAGGTCACCCGCCTGCAGCCCCCTGCATTGCTCGTCGGCCTGGCCGGTGGGGTGCTGCTGAGCGCCGCCCTGGGCGCGGCCATGGCCACCTGGACCGACGCCGCCCTGCCTTGGCTGGACGCCACCCTGACCGGCTTCAGCCTGGTGGCACAATTGTGGATGGCGCAGAAGCGCCTGCAGTGCTGGCCGCTATGGGTGGTGGTGGATATCGTCTACGTGGGCCAGTACCTGGATCAGCAGTTGTACTTCACCGCAGGCTTCTTCGCCGTGCTCACGCTGATTGCCGTGCGCGGCTGGCTGGAATGGCGCCGTGCCCCGGCGTTGGTGCAGCCATGAGCGCGGCACAGGCCATGAAAGTGCTGGTGTTGTGCGGCCCGGAGTCCAGTGGCAAGAGCTGGCTCAGCGGTGTTATCCAGGCCCATTTCGGCGGCGTGGTGGTGGCCGAATACGTGCGCCACTTCATCGACCAGGAATGCCGCGACACCTGCTATGCCGATATCCCCGCCATCGCTCGCGGCCAGCTGGCCTGGGAAGACCACGCCCGCGAACAGGCACCGCCGCTGCTGATTCTCGACACCCACCTGCTCAGCAACATGCTCTGGAGCCACGCCCTGTTCGGCGACTGCCCGGCCTGGGTGGAGCAGGCGCTGCTGGCGCGGCATTACCATCTGCACCTGTTGCTAAGCCCGCAGGGCGTGGATTGGGTTGCCGATGGCCAGCGCAGCCAGCCCGAACTGCGTGATCGCCAGCGCTTTTTCGACGACAGCCTGCACTGGCTGCAACGGCATGGCCAGGCGTACAAAATAATTGAGGGCAATTGGCCACAACGCCAGTTGCTGGCACTGCAAACAGTGGCTAGGCTCATTGGTAGCGATGCGCCATCCTGCCCAACCGAGTGTTAATCCACTGACACACCCCCGTGCGGCGAAGCCCCCGAAAACATGGAGCCTTCCGCGGCGTCGAAGGTAGTGTCAAGCAGTTGAAACAACCCTGCAAAAACCCTTCCAATCAAGGCCAGCACTGGCTTTGCCTGCACCGCTGGCGACTACCTGTTTCAACCCTGAGACAGAATACGCCGCAGCTTGCCGTGGGGCTCACCTTAAGCGTTTGATCTGCAAACGCTTCTCAAAAGCGGCACACCTTCTGCTCCCTCGTTCGCATCGCTGAACAGGGCCAGCGCTCATTGAAGGAGTTGCCGTCGTGAGGAAAACTGACAAACGCCTTTATCACCTGTTGCTGATGGGCTGTGTGCTGGGCTCGTTGAGCCTGTCGGCCCAGGCCGACAACGGCATCATCGTGATAACCCGTGATGTGCAGACACGCAACGCCGTAGTCCCGCCGTTACGACCCGACCCCAACCCCACCACCGTCAATGCCAACCCTTCCGCCCACATCCTCAAGCAAACCAGCGAACTGAGTGATGGAGACTTTGCCAACATCAGCAGCGGTGCGGGTATCGGCACCCTGATCACCCAGCAGACCAACAACCTGGGCGGCAACCTCGGCAACCCGTCCCAACTGCCCAACCTGGCCGGTGGCCGCGGTACGGGCTCGGGCAACGGCATATCGAACATGGTCAATTCGAGTGTGCAGCGCGGCCTGGCGCCGCTGCAGATCCTGACCGGAGGCAAGTGAGATGAAGCACACGCTGCTGATCCTGGCCACGCTGTGCAGTACCTCGGCCTTCGCGCAATCCCCGGTTCCCGTGATCAACAACGCCGACATCGACGGCTCGGGCAGCCGTTACCAGGGCAACCTGTCGGTCAACCAGGCGGCCGGTGACCAGCAGCAACAGGCCAACGCGCGCGCCTTCGCTGTAGGGCCAGCAGCTAGCGCCAACACGCAGATCCGGCAACGGCTGAACACCCCCGCAGGCCCCGCAATGGACGCACGCTCGACCATACAGGGCGACGCCTTCAGCAACGGTAGCGGCGCCCTGGGGATCAACCAGAGCGCCGGCGCCAACACCCAGCAAGCGAACGCACTGAGCATCAGTATCGGTGCCCATCCGCAAAGCATCGACGACAGCGTCCTCATGCAGCAGAACGTGGCGCTGCTCAACAACTCCGGTCCGATTGACACTTCAACTGGCCATCGCCAGGTCACCACCAGTGACCAGGCCTTCACCGGTAGCCGTGGAGTGATTCAGTTGAACCAGAGTGCCGGGGTGGGAAACCGCATGGCCAACACCCTGAGCATCCGGGTCGCGGATTGACCCTTCCAGTCAAGAACGACACTTAACCCAATAGCGTACGGAGAATCACCATGAAACCCTCGATGGCAATAAAGCCTCTGGTTTTCGCAATTGCTGCGGTCATGGCTGTTGCTGTACAAGCTGATCAGAACGACCGGCGTGGCGGGCACCACAATGGTCACCATAACAACGGGCAGCACACGCCTCCTCCCACCAGGATCCCTGTGTTTGCCACTGCCAATGCCATAGACAGCCAGCGCAGTACCGGCAACACCATCACCAACCAGGGCACCATCAACGAAGCCGAGATGAGCAGCTCGGCCGCGGGTGCCAGCGGCAACGTAGGTGTCAACGTGGCGGCCGGTAACGGCAACCAGCAGGACAACGCTGCGGCCATCGCCAACGCCTCGTCCGAATCCAGCCTGGACAACAGCTTCGTGTTCGGAACCGCCGAAGCCACCGCTGACGTTCGCCAGTTCAGCAACAACAACCGTGTCGACAACTGGTCCACCCAGAACTCGGCGGTCATGACCGGCTCGGCCGATGGTGCGGAGGGTAACGTCGGCGTCAACATTGCTGGCGGCGACCTGAACCAGCAGAAAAACACCATGGCCATCGCCAACACCGGTGCCCCACTGGGCAATGCCACTGCCACCGCCTCTGCCGACCAGAACGGTCCAGGCCTGACGGTGAACAACGGCGCCGACCGCACCTACCGGGTGGATACGCTGACCATCACCACCACCAAGAGCGGTTCCAGTTCGCGTGAGGGCACGTTCAACTCGACTGACGACCGCAGCTCGTCCTCGAGCTTCAGCGTGGCCGGCTCGCAAAGTGCGAGTTCCAGCGGCTCCAGTGGCTGGGCCTCCAGTGGTTCGAGCAGCATGAACGCCAGTGGTTCGCGCAGTTCCACTGCCAGCGGCTCCAATAGCTGGAATGCCAGTGGTTCGATGGCCAGCAACGCCAGTTCGTCCAGCAGTTCCAGCCTGAACGCCACCCTGGCCGCTGCTGCCGATGCGACGCGTACCGTGACCACCGATGACGGCCGTCGCGAGCGTACTCGCACCAACAGCTTCGATGCCTCGCTCAATGCCTCGCTCAACGTGGATGTCGACCGCTCGCAGGAAAGCTCGCACGACGCGTCGTTCGAGAAGGCGTTCGACTCGTCGTACGACAAGGCCCGCCAATCGAGCTACGAAAAGTCTCGCGACTCCTCGTATGAGAAGGCTCACGAGTCGTCCTATGCCAACGCATCGGAATCGGCGTTTGAAAAGTCTGGCGAGAAATCGTCTCAATCGTCGAACGACGTGTCGAAGAGCTACAGCGAAAGCAGTGCTTACGACTTGAGCAATACCGTGTCCTTCCAAGTGCTGACCCCGACCGGCTGGGCCAACCCTGTTACCAACACTGCAACCCTTAGCGGTTCGGTGAACGGTGGCAGCGGCAACCTGGGCGTGAACGTGGCAGCCGGTGTGGGCAACCAGCAGAGCAACTCGCTGGCCATCTCCAACACCTCGTTCTGATCGCTGTGCTTGAGGCCCCCTTCGGGGGGCCTTTCTTCAACAGAACCGGAAGGCATCCGATCATGCGCATCATTGCTCTGGCGTTTTTGCTGTGCCTGGCCAGCGTGAGCGAAGCCGCACAAATGCCGCTGTCCGTCCTGCCGGGCGGCGCCGTGGTGTTCAAGCCCATCCAGAGCCTGCGCGAGCGCAAGTTCGCCGACCTGGTGCAACAGAAGACCGACTTCAGCTGCGGCGCCGCCGCGCTGGCCACCATCCTGCGCCAGGCCTACTGGCTGGACGTGGACGAGCAACAAATCATCGAAGGCATGCTGGCCCACGCCGACCAGGACCTGGTGCGCACGCAAGGCTTCTCGATGCTGGACATGAAACGCTACGTGGAAAGCCTGGGGATGCGTGCCCGCGGCTACCGGGTGGCAGCCGAGACCCTGCACAGCGTACGTATCCCGGTCGTGGTGCTGATGGACGTGCGTGGCTACAAGCACTTCGTGGTCATGCAGAAGGTGGACAAGGGCTGGGTGTATATCGGTGACCCGGTACTGGGCCACAAGCGCTACAAGGTCGACGACTTTCTCAGGGGCTGGAACGGCATCATCTTCGCCGTGATCGGCCAAGGCTACGACAAGAACAACGTCCTGCTCGACCCGCCCCTGCCCCTGACCGCAAAGGGCCGGGTGAACGACTTCACCCCGGTGCAGGATGCAGAGCTGCTGGACTTCGGTTTCATCAAAAGCGACTTCTTCTAACGACTCTTGCAACGACAAGGAGCACGAGGCTCCGGGGAGCACCCCTATGAAGACTGCACCATGGCTCGCAGTGGTTTGCCTGGCAGCCAGCCTGCCGGCCCACGCCGAAACGTTCAAGCCCATCGAACTGAAGGACCAGGAATTGGCGAACTTGCGCGGGCGCTATGTGCTGCCGGGGCGCATCGTCAGTTTCGGCATCGTCATGACCAGCACCTGGCAGAACGCCAACGGTGAAGTGATCGGTGCGACCTCCACCCTGCAGATCCAGCAGTCGACCATCAAGCCGCAGTTTCATGTATCGATGATCGACGAGAAAGGCAGCGGTTCGACCACCAGCGGCGCCGCGCCTGCCGGCAACGGTACGGTCACCGGGGGCAGCGGGCTCAACAGCACCGAAGGGGTGACCCAGGTCGTACGCGCGGCCGGTGACAACAACACCGCCTACAACAATGTCGACATCAAGGTGACCAAGGCCAACCAGGCCCCAGCCACGCAACCGCAAGGCCAGGCACTGGCTGCGGGCCAGACCCTGGTCGGCAAAAACGGTGCCGGCTCGCTCAGCGTGTCGTCCACCGGTGCGGGCGTGCAGCTGAACATCAATGCCAGCAACAACCAGGGCAGCAGCGTACAGCGCCTGGCCCAGGGCGGGCTGATGCAGAACTCGACGCTGCTTGGCAATGGCAACCATGTCAACAACGTCACATCCCTGAATGTGGTCATGCGCGAGAGCGTGCCGACAGCCGCTTCGTTGAACGGCAGCCTCGACCAGCTGAAGGGCCTGCGCACATTCGGCTATTGATCTCCAAGTTCTAAGGCAGTCGAAAGGGACGGCAAATCCATGCACCGATCATTCACGCTCAGCGCCATTGTCTGTTTGACCACCCTGGCTCCGGCCACTTCCCTTTTCGCAGCTGCCGACCCGCAGGTCGAAGCGCTGAAGCAGGAACTGCTCGAGCTCAAGCAGCGTTACGAGGCACAGCAACAGGCGCTGATGGTGCTGGAGCAGCGCGTACGCCAGGTCGAGGAAACCCCGGCAGCAGCGCCGCCCAAACGCCTGGTCAGGTCCCCGGCCGAAGGGGTCAAAGGCGCACAGACGGTGGCATCGGGCGCACCGGGCACCACTGGCAGCTCCTATGGCCAGGCGCTGACCGACGACGCGGAGCCTGCGCAAAGCGTTTCCAACCTGTATGACGAGGCCAGCGGCTTCTTCGGCGGCGGCAAGTTCAGCTTCGAGACCGGTGTCACCTATACCCACTACGATACCCGGGCGCTGGTGCTCAACGGCTTCCTGGCACTGGACTCGATCTTCCTCGGCAGTATCAACCTTGACCGGGTGAAGGCAGATAACTGGACCCTGGACATGACCGCCCGCTACAACCTCGCCCAGCGTTGGCAATTCGACATCAACGTCCCGGTGGTGTACCGCGAATCCACCTACTCTTCCGGCGGTGCAGGGGGCGCCGGGGCGAGCACCTCGGACGAAACCGTGACCCGCGACCCGGAAATCGGCGACGTCAACGTCGGTGTCGCCTACAAGTTCCTCGACGAAGACGAGACCTGGCCTGACGCCGTCGCTACCTTGCGCATCAAGGCGCCGACCGGCAAAGACCCCTATGGCATCAAACTGCGCCAGGTCGAGGGCAACGACAACCTGTCGGTACCGGAAAGCCTGCCGACCGGCAATGGCGTCTGGTCGATCACACCGGGCATCTCGCTGGTCAAGACGTTCGACCCGGCCGTGCTGTTCGGCAGCCTGTCCTACACCTACAACATGCAAGACTCGTTCAGCGACATCAGCCCACAGGTCAACAGCAAGGTGCCGGGCGACGTGAAGCTGGGCGACTCCTGGCAGATCGGTGGCGGTATCGCCTTTGCCCTGAACGAGAAGATGAGCATGTCGTTCTCGGTGTCCGACCAGTTCGCCCGCAAGAGCAAGATAAAACCGGATGGCGGCGACTGGCAGTCGATCTCCAACAGCGACTACAACGCAGCCAACTTCAACATCGGCATGACCTTCGCCGCCACCGACAACCTGACCATCGTGCCCAACCTGGCCATTGGTCTGACCGATGACGCGCCGGACTTTTCCTTCAGCCTGAAATTCCCCTACTACTTCTGATACTTGCCATCGGCCGGGCCTGCGCGAAAGGGCCCGGCTCATGGTTACCAACCTTGTCCCGGACCGCCTTCCATGTCGCGGCCTGTTATCATCAAGCACAGTTGCATGACGATTTAATGGCAAAAGGGATGTTTTCGTGAAGAACCTGTCAGACCACCCACGTACCCGGCTTGTCGCCCTGGCGGCCCTGGTACTGGTGATCCCACTGGGTACGCGCGCCATGCTGGGTTGGTCCAACCCGCTCGGTTACCTGTCCGACCTTGCACTCGGCAGCTTGCTGGTCTTGCTGCTGCACCGTCGGCCATGGTGGCTGGCGCTCCCCGTATTGCTGGCCTGGGCGGCCCTCTGGGTGGCTTCGGCCGAACTGGTGAGCGCGGTGGGCCGTTTGCCCACCAGCGCCGACCTGACGTACCTGCTCGACCCGCAGTTCATGGAGAATTCGACCGGTGGCGGCCTGGCCCATGCCTGGCTGCCGTGGACCATGGGCGCCGGCCTGCTGACCTGGCTGGCCATCGCCTGGCGCAGCCGCACACAACCCGACCAGCCGCTGCCACGCAAGGCCTGGGCCATTCCGTTGCTGCTGTTTGGCGTCCATTGGGGCAGCCAGCAACTGGTACCTTCCGACGCCGACCAATGGCGGCAATACAACCTCACCCACCAGTTGCTGTCGGCCGGGGCCGGCAACCTGCAGCGCCAGGTCGAAGGCTGGATGGGCCAGACAAAAACCTTCACCCCGCTGGCCAGCACTGGCCTGACCCAGTCCGACCTGCATGGCCAGCGCCTGCTCGCCGGGCCAGGCAATGCCCGCAACCTGCTGGTCATCACCGTGGAAGGCATCCCTGGGGCCTATTTGCGGCCCAACCGCCAGGCCCTGCAGAGCCGCTTCGACGAAGAACTGATGCCCAAGCTCAGCCAGTGGGCCGAGCGCGGCATGAACACCCCGGACTACGTGCTGCATACCCATCAGACCATCCGTGGCCTGTACGCGATGCTGTGCGGTGACTACGACAAGCTGGCCAACGGTACGCCCAAGGGCGTGGAGCTGCTGACCCAGAACGAACGCAACCAGGCCTGCCTGCCGGCGCAGTTGCGCCAGGCCGGCTTCACCACCCACTTCCTGCAGGGCGCCGGCCTGCGCTTCATGGCCAAGGACCGCATCATGCCGCACATCGGCTTTGATGCGGTGCACGGCCTGGAATGGTTCCGCAACAAGAACTACCTGGACTTCCCCTGGGGCAAGGATGACCGCGCCTTCTTCGAGGGTGCGCTGGACTACGTCGGCCAGTTGCAAAAGCAGGACAAGCCCTGGATGCTGACCCTGCTCACCGTAGGCACCCACCAGCCGTACTCGGCGCCGGCCGAGTACCTGGAACGCTACGACACGCCGAAACAGGCGGCAGTCGCCTACCTGGACGACGCACTCGGTGCATTCCTCGACAACCTCGAGCGTCAGGGCGTACTCAAGGACACCCTGGTGGTGGTGACTTCCGACGAGTCCCACGGCATCGACGGTGTGCGCCTGGCCTCTTCCTGGGGCTTCAACCTCACCCTGGCGCCGGAGCAGGCGCAGTTGCCACGGATCAAGCACGGTACCTACGGCCATATCGACCTGGCCACCTCCCTGCTCGACTACTTTGCCCTGCCCATCCCCGTGGCGCTCGGCGGTCGCTCGCTTTACCGCGACTACGATAGCGGTCGCGAAATGATCTCCTACACCAACGGCATGCTGCGTTATCACGATGGCCAGGGGGTGTTCACCGAATGCGACTTCCAGCAGCGTTGTCGGCGTTACGCCAGCGTGGGCTTCATCGCCGACCAGGCGCGTTACCTGGGCCCGGGCGACAACCTGCTCGGCCAGCAGATCGGCGCCCTCGCCGGGGTGCTCGACCAGTCCCTGCTGCAAACACCGCTCAACCTGCGCTACCAGTTCGGCGGCCCGTCGCCGATCCAGCTGCGCAAGCGCATCAAAGATGACTGGGCCGACAACCTGATCGGCGCCCAGTATCTGGAGATGCCCGAGGGTTCGCATACCCGCGTACGGGTCAAGGTACGCTCGCTGGACCCCAAGCGCGCAGCCTATATCCAGCTCAAGGCCAAGCAGCTGGAGCAGGACGTACCGCTGGGCTTGCCTGACGAAGTGAAAGTCACCGCCGACGAGCCGCTGGAGATGGAGTTCAGCTTCGACAACCCGACCGCGCGCAAGGCGTTTTCCTTCCATTTGCTTGGGCATGGCGGTGGCCAGGTGGAGGTCAGCGACTTCAGCGTGATCACCGCGCTGCCTGGGGAAGATGAAGCAGCGGATGAACTGGCCGATGGGCATATCGCCCATTCGGGCTGAGCAGTACCACTCATCGCCCGGCCGCCGCGGCCTGTCGATTCAACCCGCCCGTGCTCGACTAGTGTGTGAATCCCCCAATGTGGAGACAGCACCATGAGCACGAGCGAAAGCAGGCACCCGGTGGTTTCCCGCAGCCAGTGGCTGGCGGCCCGCCGCCAGCTGTGGCTGCACGAAAAAGCCTTTACCCACCACCGCGACGCGCTGGCCGCAGCCCGTCGCGCCCTGCCCTGGGTCAAGGTGGAACACGACTATCGCTTCCAGGGGCCGCACGGCGAACTGAGCCTGGCCGACCTGTTCGCTGGCCGCAGCCAATTGCTGGTTTACCACTTCATGTTCGCCGAGGGCTGGAGCGAAGGTTGCCACGGCTGCTCGTTCCTGGCCGACCATTTCGACGGCGCCAACCTGCACCTGGCGCATCATGACGTGTCGCTGGTAGCGGTGTCGCGGGCGCCGTATGCCGAGTTCCAGGCGTTCCGCCAGCGCATGGGCTGGCAGTTCCCTTGGTATTCGTCGAATGGCAGCGGGTTCAACGAGGACTTTGGCGTCAGCGTCGGCAGCGAGGGCCAGCGGCAGTACAACTATGAGCCATATGAGGGCGATGAAAGCGAGCTTCCCGGGCTGAGTGCGTTCTACCGCGAGCCGGATGGCAGCGTTTACCATACCTACTCAACCTATGCTCGCGGGCTGGATATCCTGGTCAACACCTACAACTTCCTCGACATTGCGCCACTGGGGCGCAACGAAGGTGGGACCATGGACTGGGTGCGGCACCATGATCGCTATGAAGGGCAGCCAGACAAACCCCACTGCTGCCATACATAACGTGAGGCAACATTTATCCCTGTGGGAGCGGCTTTAGCCGCGAAGAAGCCAACGCGGTGGATGGCACCGGCTGCGCCGGTGTTCGCGGGTAAACCCGCTCCCACAGGAATTGCGCCATGGTGCAGACTGCGTTCAACTAGTTACATCACCCGCGCACACCCAGCATCCCGCGCTCGACGATGAAGTCGATCACCGCCTGCAGCCCCTCACCCTTCTTCAGGTTACTGAAGGTCCATGGCCGCTGCGGGCGCATGCGCTGGGTATCGCGCTCCATCACGTCCAGCGAAGCCCCCACATAGGGCGCCAGGTCGGTCTTGTTGATCACCAGGAAATCCGACTTGGTAATCCCCGGCCCACCCTTGCGCGGGATCTTCTCGCCTTCGGCCACATCGATCACGTAGATGGTCAGGTCGGCCAGCTCCGGGCTGAAGGTGGCACTCAGGTTGTCACCGCCGCTTTCGACGAAGATCACCTCGAGGTTGCCAAACTTGCGCGCCAGTGCTTCGACCGCCGCCAGGTTCATCGAGGCGTCTTCACGTATCGCCGTGTGCGGACAGCCGCCGGTTTCCACGCCGACGATGCGCTCCGGCTCAAGGGCCCCGGCTTCGGTGAGGATGCGCTGGTCTTCCTTGGTGTAGATATCGTTGGTGACCACGGCGATCTGGTAGTGGTCGCGCATGGCCTTGCACAAGGCTTCGAGCAGCGCCGTCTTGCCGGAGCCGACCGGGCCGCCGACACCGACGCGCAGGGGTTGTTGATAGCTTTGCATGCAGGCAGTCCTCAGGAACGGAACAAACGGGTGTATTGGGTTTCGTGACGCGATGAGGCAATGGCCAGCAACGGCAGGCCGCCGCCTAGCTGGTCGTCGCCCAGGCCCAGTGCCTGGTCGAGGGCCGCGGGCAGCCCTGCCCCCAGGTCATGCAGCAAGGTCTGGGCAGCCTGCTGGCCGAACGGCACCAGCTTGACCCCGGCCATTACCGCGCCCTCCAGCCAGGCAAAACCATGGCCCAGGGCCAACTGGCGCAACGGGATGTTCCAGTGCGCAGCCAGCCAGGCCATACCGCCCAGCTGGGAGAGTTCGAGGCTGGCCCGCCAGGCCGGCGCCTGGCCCAGTTGCCAGCCGTCCAGCAGCCGTGCCAGCGCCGCACCGCGCTGCTGTTCTTCCAGACGCAGCTCGGCGGTTTCGCGGTTGGCCAGCAGAAAGCGGCTCCAATGGCCGAAGGCCTCGGCGTCCTCGGCCTGGCAGGCGTGGTACAGGCGCGCCAGCACCGGCCAGTCGAGGCAGGCCAGGGTGTCGTCGATCTGCTCCCGCTGCCAGGCAGCGAAACCATCCACATCCCGTACCCAGCCCGCCTCGACCGCCCACTCCAGGCCTTGCGAGTAGGTAAAGCCGCCCACCGGCAAGCCAGGGCTGGCCAGTTGCAGCAGGCGCAACAGCGCCAGGTCGCTGGCCATCAACCGGCCAGAACCAGCGCGGCTCCGGCCAGCAGGCCACCGCCAAAGGCCTTCTGCAGGCCGCTGTGCCTGCGCAACAGGCAACCAACCGCAAAGCCGACCGCCAGCAACAGGCCGCTGACCGTGACGAAGCCGGCGCTGAACTGCCAGAACGCACTTGGCGTGGCTTCCACGCCATGGGCCCAGCCATGGAACAGGGCGAACACCGGCATGGCCATGGCCAGCAGCAGCTGGCGGCTGGGCAGCAGCACTGCACCAGCAGCCACCAGCAGCGACACGGCGATCAGGGTTTCCATGCCCAGTACATCGCCGAACAGGTGGCCGCACACCGCACCGCCGAACATCGCCGCCAGGGTTGCCAAGGGTAGTGTCAGGCTACGCCGGGTCAACGCGGCGAGCACACCGGTGCCCAACAGCATCAGCAGGTGATCAAGGCCGGTCAGCGGGTGCAACAGGCCGTCCTGCAGCGGGTTGGCGTCGTGGCCGGGGTGGGCGAAGGCAGGCAGAGCCAGCATCAGCAGAAACAGGGCGAAAGTCTTTTTCATCGGTTGCTCCAGGCAGTTCAGGAATGGGCAGGCAGGCGCACGAACGGGTGATCGTGCCCGTGGGCATGGCTATGGCTGTGCGGCGCGCTTTGGTAGGCACCCGCTTCAGGCTCGAACGGCGCCAGTTCGGCGTCTACCGTCAGGCCCAGGCCACGCAACATGTCGTCCAGCACGTGGTCGTGCTGGAAGCGCAACAGGCCGGGCTCGATCTGCAGCGGCACATGGCGGTTGCCCAGGTGATAGGCCGCACGGGCCAGCAGGTGCGGGTCGGCGCAGCGCACCGTGGACACTGCCTCCGGCGCCGCCAGCACACGGATCAGCTGGGTGCCCTCGGCATCGGCCAGCAGTTCCCCTCCGCGCAGCAGGTGGCCGCGTTCGAGCATCAGCCCTGCCTCGCGGCCATCATCCAGGGTCACCCGCAGGCGGCTCTTGATGCGGCTGTCCACGTCCAGGGTAACGGTGCCGGTTTCGCTCAGCTTGCCGGGCTCGGTGATACGGCGGGTCAAGACAATCATCGGGGCTCCTTCAGAACAGGAAGTAACGCTGGGCCAGCGGCAGTTCGCGGGCCGGCTCGCAGACCAGCAGTTCACCATCGGCACGCACCTGGTAGGTCTGTGCATCGACCTCGATCAGCGGCTGCAGGGTGTTGTGGACCATGTCGGGCTTGCGCACCCGGCGGCAGCCGTGGGCCACGCCGATCAGGCTGCGCAGGTTCAGCTCCTCGGCCAGGCCGCGGTCCATCGCCGCCTGGGGCAGGAAGGTCATGCGCGTGGCATGCCGTGCCGCGCCCAAGGCACCGAACATCGGGCGGTAATGCACCGGTTGCGGTGTGGGGATGGAACCATTGATATCACCCATGGGCGCGGTGACGATCATCCCGCCCTTGATCACCAGGGCCGGCTTGACCGCAAAGAACGCCGGGGCCCACAGCACCAGGTCGGCCAGCTTGCCGACTTCCACCGAGCCCACTTCGTGGCCGATGCCGTGGGTCAGTGCCGGGTTGATGGTGTACTTGGCGATGTAGCGCTTGACCCGGAAGTTGTCGCTGTAGCTGGTGTCCGGCGCCAGTGGCCCACGGCGCAACTTCATCTGGTGGGCCACCTGCCAAGTGCGCAGTACCACCTCGCCAACCCGGCCCATGGCCTGCGAGTCAGACGAGGTCATGGCAAAGGCGCCCATGTCGTGGAGGATGTCCTCGGCGGCAATGGTTTCGCGACGGATGCGCGACTCGGCAAAGGCCACGTCTTCGGCGATGCTCGGGTCCAGGTGGTGGCAGACCATGAGCATGTCCAGGTGCTCGTCCACGGTGTTGATCGTGTACGGCAAGGTCGGGTTGGTCGAGGATGGCAACACGTTGGCCTGCCCCGCCGCGCGAATGATGTCCGGGGCGTGACCACCACCGGCACCCTCGGTGTGGAAGGTGTGGATGGTACGGTCGCCAATGGCCGCCAGGGTGTCTTCGATGCAGCCGGACTCGTTGAGGGTGTCGGTGTGGATCGCCACCTGGATGTCCATTTCCTCGGCCACGCCCAGGCAGCAGTCGATGGCTGCTGGAGTCGAACCCCAGTCTTCGTGCAGCTTGAGGCCCACGGCGCCGGCCGCGATCTGCTCGCGCAGTGCTTCCGGCCGCGAGGCGTTGCCCTTGCCCAGCAAGCCGATGTTGATCGGCAGGCTGTCGGCGGCCTGGAGCATGCGCGCCAGGTACCAGGGGCCGGGCGTGCAGGTAGTGGCGTTGGTGCCGGTGGCTGGCCCGGTGCCGCCGCCGATGAACGTTGTGACACCACTGTTCAGCGCCTCGTCCACCTGCTGCGGGCAGATGAAATGGATGTGCGAGTCGACGCCGCCGGCGGTGACGATCTTGCCCTCGGCGGCGATTACCTCGGTGCCGGGGCCCACCGGCACGTTCACGCCCGGCTGCACATCGGGGTTGCCCGCCTTGCCGATCACCGCGATACGCCCATGCTTGATGCCGATATCGGCCTTGACGATGCCCCAGTGGTCGATGATCAGAGCATTGGTCAGTACCAGGTCCATGGCTTCGGCGGCCAGCATCTGGCCCTGCCCCATGCCATCGCGGATGACCTTGCCGCCACCGAACTTGACCTCTTCGCCATAGATGGTGAAGTCGTGCTCCACCTCGACCCACAGCGCGGTGTCGGCCAGGCGTACGCGGTCGCCCACGGTGGGGCCGAACATGTCAGCATAGGCCTGGCGGGAAATGCGGCTCATGCCCTGCCCTCCAGCGCGCCCATCACCTTGCCCTGGAAGCCATAAACCTCACGTTTGCCGGCGTAAGCCACCAGTTGCACGGTACGCGCCTGGCCGGGCTCGAAACGCACGGCTGTACCAGCAGGGATGTCCAAACGAAAGCCCAGGGTCGGAGCGCGCTCGAACACCAGCGCCTCGTTGACTTCGTAGAAGTGGTAGTGCGAGCCGACCTGCACTGGCCGGTCGCCATGGTTGGCCACGCTGACGCTGACCGTCGCGCGGCCGCTGTTCAGCTCGATGTCGCCAGCGGCGACCTGGATTTCACCTGGGATCATGCGGGGCTCCTGGGCAATGTCAGACGATGGGGTCATGCACGGTCACCAGCTTGGTGCCATCCGGGAAGGTCGCTTCGACCTGCACGTCGTGGAGCATTTCGGCAATGCCAGGCATTACCTGCTCGCGGCTCAGTACTTCGCGCCCCAGGCTCATCAGTTCGGCGACGGTGCGGCCATCACGGGCGCCTTCGAGGACGGCGGCACTGATCAGCGCCACCGCTTCCGGGTAGTTGAGCTTCAGGCCGCGGGCCAGGCGCCGCTCCGCCAGCAGCGCGGCGGTGAACAGCAGCAGTTTGTCTTTCTCTCTCGGGGTCAGCTCCATGGCGCTCTCTCAGGTGGCCCAGATTCGCGGCGGGCAGGCCGGCAGGCCGAGGACGGCCGGGCGCAGCACATGCCACAGGCGTTGCAGGGTGCGTTGCAGGTGTTGGTTGTCATGGTCGAGCACGCGGATCACCAGCAACGACCCGAGCAGGGTCGCGCCGGCCGGGTTGGCCATCTCGTCGAACAGCGGGCGCACCCGCTCCAGCACGGCCTGGTCGGCTGGTGCCGCGCAGAAGGTGGCCAGCAGCGGGTGCCCGCCAAGCTTGTCCAGGCGCCCGCCTTCGATGCGCAGGCGCTCGTGCAGGCCCACTTCATCGGGCAGCTGGATATGCAGGCAGCTATCGACGGCACCGTGGTCGAAACGTTCGCCCATCACCGGACGCCCCAGGCAAAGGGTTTCCCAGGCCAGCAGGCGCGCGCCCGGTTCGAGGGTGAAACGGCTGTCGAGGCTGGCGCGGGCGCCGGAGAAGAAGATGCTGTCCTGCGGCAGCCACTCCAGGGTGCTGTCGGCGCCCAGATGAAAGCGCTGGGCCAGCCGCGCGGTCGGGCCGATGCTGCGGTAGAACTTGCTGGCGCCGGGCATGGTCAGCAGCGCGTGGCTGCCCGGTTCCAGCTGAATGTCCAGCTCCAGGCGGTCGCCGGCGACGATGCCGCCGGGTGGGTGCAGCACGTAGACATGGCACGGGGCACCTTCCGGATAGAACGGCCGCTGCACCAAAAGAGGTCCGAAATGCCGCCACGCACCAAGGCGGGTCACCTCGTCGCGCCTGACGAAGCGCAACTGCAGGTGAGCGCTCCAGCCTGCATCATCGTGTTGTTGTTCGATCTGCTCCGCGAGCGACATCCTGCGGCCCCTGAAATCCGTGGCCTGCTGGCCGTTTAGAGGGTCAGGCAGGCACGGCTACGGCGCGTGCGGCCTGACCACTCGATCAAATTCGCAGGCTGGATATAGCAGGTTGCGGGCCAACTCCGCAGGTAAACGCAGATGAAACTTTTGCCCAAGCCGCTCTGGCATCGGGCATACAGGGGGATGGCGCACAAAGCGGGGGCGTGCTTTGGCCCTGTTTCGGTGCCGGGCCATCTCAAGGAAAAAATTACCCGGTGCTGCGAGACGGCCTCTGTGGGAGCGGGTTTACCCGCGAAGAATCCAACTCAGTGCATGGCACGGGCTTCGCCCGTGTTCGCGGGTGAACCCGCTCCCACAGGGATGGAGCAAGTTTTCCATACAGCGGCAGAGCCTCAGTAATCGAAGCGGTCCACCGCACGCCGACGCTCGTTGTCATCGCGCCGGTCATAAATGGCCGTGGTCTGGATGTTCGCGTGATGCGCCAGCTTCTGTGCAATGGACAGGTCGTGCTCTTCGATAACCCGGGTGATGAACGCCCGACGGAAGTCGTGCGGCATGATCTTCACGCCCACCTGCGCGCCACGCTGGCGGGCGATGTAGTAAATGGCATGCTTGGTGATACGCGCCCGGGTGATATGGCTGCCACGGCGGATGCGGTTGAACAGGAACGGGTCGTCCTCGGCCCCTGCCGGCAAGTCCTGGCGGCGCAGGTCCAGCCAGGCCTGCAACTTCTCGAACGCCCATGGCGGGGCGTACTTGATCAGCTGACGGTTGCCCTTGCCCAGCACCTGCAGGCTGCGCGCCTCGAAGTCGACCTGGTCCAGGTCGATGTCCACCGATTCCGACTTGCGCATGCCGGTACCGTAAAGCAAGGCGATGATCGCCGCGTCACGCACACCCTGCGGCCGTGGATCGGCCGCACACACATCCATCAGCTCGCGAATCAGGCTGCGACGCAGGTTGCGCCCCGGCGGAAGCCGGCTGCCAGTGTCCGGCTTGACCTCGCGAATGCGCAGCAACTGCTCGTGATCGATCAGGCCCTGGCGCCAGGCTTCGTTCATCACACCGCGGATGGCGTTGACGTACAGCGACGAGCTGTTGGGGGCATAACCGTCAGCACGCAGCGCCGCCACCAGGGCGATCACATGGCCGGGCTCCAGCCGATGCCAGGGCACATCGACGATATTGCAGTCGACAAAACCCAGCCGGTCGGCAGCGTCCTGAAGGATGTAGCGCATGGTTTGCTGGCTGGATGGGGCCAGGCGGGCCATGTACTGCAGCAGCGGATTTTTCGAGAGGTCGGACAAAACGTGAATCCTGTAGCGAAGCGTTGGCCAGCGGTGAACGGGCCAAACCCTGAAGCAAGTCAATACGACAAACAAGCAGGTCAAAACAACAGCAGGATACGCATGTCATTCTGACCCGAAGAGGTGCCATCACCTTGATATGCAAGGGGTTTGAAGTTGGCACGGATCGTGATCTTACCCCAATTGAGCCTACTGAACGAACGAAGGTCCGCCCATGCTTGTGCAGCCGGTCGATTCACGCCCACGCCATGCCGTCTGGGGCCTGGGTTTCCGCCCATTCTTCCTGGGTGGCAGTTTGTTCGCGCTACTTGCCTTGCTGTTGTGGGCCGGCGTGCTGGCCGGAGCACTGCAGTCCACGCCCCCCGGCGGCATGCTTGCCTGGCACCGCCATGAGATGCTCTATGGCTTCGCTGTCGCCATCATCGCGGGTTTCCTGCTCACTGCAGTGCAGAACTGGAGCGGTATTCCAGGTTTGAGCGGGCGCGCGCTGCAGGGCTTGTTCCTGCTTTGGCTGCTGGGCCGGGCGAGTTGGTTCCTGCCGTTACCGGGCAGCTTGCTGGTAGTTGTCGAGGGCAGCTTCCTGCCACTGGTGGCACTGGCCCTGGCACGGCCGATCGTGCAGCGGCGCTTGCGTAACAACTACCCGATCGTCGGCCTGGTGCTGCTGATCGCCGCCTGCCAGTGGCTGACCTTGGTCGGTTGGCTGCGCCAGGACGAACTGTGGCAGCGCCGAGGGGTGTTTGCCGGGTTGTGGCTGGTGGTCGCGATGATGACCGTGCTTGGCGGGCGGGTGATCCCGTTCTTCACCCGGCGCGGCCTGGGCAACATGGCCCCGGCCCCTGCCCGCCCCTGGCTGGACCGGGCATGCCTGCTGCTGAGCGTGGCGGTACCGCTGGCCTTTGCCTCGGGCGCGGCCGATACGCCACGTATCGCCCTGGCCGTGCTGTTCGGCGCCTTGTTCGCCCTGCATACGGCCCGCCTGGCCTTGTGGCATGAACGTGGTTTGTGGCGGGTGCCCCTGCTGTGGTCGCTGCACCTGGCCTATGCCTGGATTGCCATTGCCTGCCTGGGCATGGCGTTGTGGCATGCCGGGGTGGCAGTAAGCCCGAGCCTGGTGACCCACGCCCTGACCGTGGGCGCCATGAGCGGCTTGATCCTGGCGATGATGGCACGGGTCAGCCTGGGCCACACCGGCAGGCCGCTGCACGTGCCGACCAGCATTGCCTGGGCCTTTGCCTTGATACAACTGGCGGCGCTGGCAAGGGTGGTGCTGCCGCTGTTCACGCCGCTGGGGGTGAGCCTTTCGGTCGTGTGCTGGAGCCTGGCACTATTGCTGTTCCTGCGCCACTACCTGCCCATTTTGCTGCGGCCACGAGTTGACGGTATGCCGGGCTAGCCTCCCGGCGTCGGCCACCACCCAGGGAACATCTGCTGCACCCGGGGTTCGGCGAAGCGCTCGTCGATCAGAACCAGTACGCCACGGTCCTGGTCGCCCCGGATGACCCGGCCTGCCGCCTGGATGACCTTGCGCACGCCCGGGTAGAGATAGGCGTAATCGAACCCCGCACCAAACTGCCGCCCCAGGCGCTGCTTGAACTGCTCGTTGACCGGGTTGACCTGGGGTAGCCCGAGGGTGGCGACAAACGCGCCGATCAGCCGCGTGCCCGGCAAGTCCACCCCCTCCCCGAATGCACCGCCCAGCACCGCAAAGCCCACCCCGCGGCCATCCGCCACAAAACGGTCGAGAAAGCCCTGACGAGCAGCTTCGTCCATGCCCGGCTCCTGGGCCCACATGGGTATCTGTGCATGCCGTTCGGCCAGCAGCGCGGCCACCTGTTGCAGGTACTCGAAACTGCTGAAGAACGCCAGGTAGTTGCCCGGCATGCGCTCGTACTGCCGGGCAATCAGCTCGACGATCGGCGCCAGCGAAGCCTGGCGTTGCTGGTAACGGGTGGATACCTGGCTGGCGATGCGCACTTCCAGCTGTTCGGCGCGGAACGGCGCAGCCACTTCCAGCCAGGCGGTATCGGCCGGCATGCCCAGCAGGTCGCTGTAGAAATGCCGTGGGCTCAGGGTAGCGGAAAACAGCGTCACGCTGCGCGCCGCCTGCATGCGCGGGCCCAACAGCCGCGCCGGGGTGACATTGCGCAGGCACAGGGTGGCCAGCCGCCGCTTGCGCGGGCCCTGGCGTTGGCTGATGTCGAACAGGAAGTGCTCGTCGAACAGCTCGGCAACCCGGCTGAACTGCAACGCCTGGTAGAAGAACTGCAGCACCTGCGGGTCCACTTGCGCAGGCGCCTGGTTCATCTGCTCCTGAATCAGCCCGATGCATTGCTGCAAGGCACGCAGCAAAGCGTCTGGCAGCGACTCGCTGGCCTGGTACGGCGCACGCTGCTCCTTGTAGAGGGCGTTCCACTGCCGGTTCAGCCGGTCCAGCGCACCGGTCAGCCCGTGCGGTTTGCTCTGGCGCAGGGCCAGCAGCTGGCCCTGGTCGAGGCTGGCGCTGTACATGCCGCGGCCGCGCTCGACCAGGTTGTGCGCCTCGTCCACCAGCACCGCGACCCGCCACTGGTTGGCCTGGGTCAGGCCGAACAACAAGGCATGGGCATCGAAGTAGTAGTTGTAGTCCGCCACCAGCACATCTACCCAGCGCGCCATTTCCTGGCCCAGGTAATACGGGCACACCTGGTGCGCCAGGGCCACTTCGCGCAGCTGGGCGCGGTCGAGCAGCGGCAACGCTGCCGCCGCCGCGCGCGCGGCCGGCAGGCGATCGTAGAAGCCTGCGGCCAAGGGGCAGGACTCGCCATGGCAGGCCTTGTCGGGGTGCTCGCAGGCTTTGTCGCGGGCGATCAGTTCCAGCGTGCGCAAGGCCGGCTGCGGCGTGGCGCCGGTGATCTGGCGCATGGCATCCAGGGCCAAGGCCCGGCCCGGGGTCTTGGCCGTGAGAAAGAACAGCTTGTCCAGTTGCTGCGGCACCATGGCCTTGAGCAGGGGGAACAACGTACCGAGGGTCTTGCCAATTCCGGTACTGGCCTGCGCCATCAGGCAACGGCCGGTGCTCGCCGCCTTGTACAGGGTTTCTGCCAGTTGTCGCTGGCCTTGGCGGAACACCGGATAAGGGAAGCCCAGGGCTTGCAGGCCCTGGTTACGCTCGGCCAGGCGCTGCTCCTGCCCCTGTGCCCAAGCCAGAAAGCGTTGGCACTGGGTTTCGAAGAAGGCTTGCAGTTCGGCAGCCGTGCAGTGTTCACTGATCAGCGTCTGGCCATCGCTGTCGACGTCAAGATAAACCAGCGCCACCTCGATGGCCGGCAGTTGCCTTGCCTGGCACATCAACCAGCCATAGACCTTGGCCTGCGCCCAGTGCAGCTGGCGATGGTTGGCCGGCTGGCGCGACAGGTCGCCACGGTGGGTCTTGATCTCTTCCAGGCGGTTGCAGGCGGGGTCGTAACCGTCGGCGCGGCCACGCACCTTCAGGGTTTGGAACTGGCCTTCGAGGGCAATTTCCGACTCATAGCCCGCACCGCGTCGCGCCACCACCCGCCGATGCCCTTCGATCCCCTCCTGGGCGGTGGGTGATGGGGTGAAGCGCAGGTCCAGGTCACCGACCTTGGCGCTGAATTCGCACAAGGCGCGTACCGCCACGCTGTAGCTCACGGCGTTTCGCTCCAGCGCACATGGCACACCGCGACAGGCAAGCCGTGGGCGCGGCAAAACTCCAGCCAGCGCAACTGGTTGTCCTGCAGGCGGTCGCCTGGGCCCTTGACCTCGACCATGCGGTAGCGCCCCTGCTCGGGCCAGAACTGGATCAGGTCGGGCATGCCGGCGCGGTTGTTGCGAATGTCCTGCAGCAGGCGCAGGAAGCACTGTTTCAAATGGGCCGCCGGCAGGCAGGCCAGGGCTTGCTCAAGCAATTGCTCACTGAGCGTGGACCAGAACACGAACGGCGACTGCAGGCCTTGCTTGGCGGCGTAGCAGTCGAGAATCGCCCGGTGATGGCTGCCATCTTCGAGCCGCCCCAGGCAAAGCTCGAACAGAGCACTGCGGCGTTGCTGGAAGTCGCCGTCGTGCAGGTCCTGTGGGGCGGCCTGGAACGGGTTGAAGAACGCGCCAGGCACCGGGGCGAAGATCGCCTCCCAGCACAGCAGGCCGAACAGGCTGTTGAACAGCGTGTTCTCCACGTAATGCACATGTCCACCGGCTTCGGCCAGGTGCTGGCATACCGCCTCCTCCACACCCAGCGCTGCCAGTTCCCGGGGCAGCTCCAGCTCGATCAGTTCCAGGGGCGCGACACGCTGGCGCCGCTGTGGCGGGCCACCGAGTTTGCGGGCCAGGCGCGGCAACATACGTTCCAGCGCCTGCACTTCCAGGGCATTGGCCGGTGCCGCCGCCAGTTGCAGCGCCAGCGCATGGGCCTGGGGCCACTGCTCGCTGCGCTCCAGCACCCGCACCTGGCGGATGCGCGCCTGGGCATGGCTGCACTGCCTGTATACGGCCATGGCCTGCGCCCAGTCGCCCAGGCGTTCGCATTGCTGGCCCAGGGCGAATTGCAGGCGCGCATGGCGCCGGGCCAGCCACGGGTTGTCGCTGTGCAGGCCCTGCATGGCTGCCAGGATCGACAGCGGGTCGTCACCCTGCTCCAGGCGCTCGGCGCACTGGTGCAAGGCCATGGCCAGGTCGACTTCGGCACGTTGCTGCAAGGCACGCGAGTCGGTGCTGAACGGCACCTGTTCGTAGCGCAACAGGCCGAGGTCGGCGAGAACGAAGTCCGACCAGGACTGGTACAGGTTGCCGAAGAACAGTAGGCGCATGCGGTCGCACAAAGGCTGCAGGCACCACTGGAGGATGCGCATGCCGCTGTCCGGGAACCACTCGGCCAATGACCGGGCTTGCAGGCCCAGGGGTTGCAGTTGTGCAAGCAGGTCATGCTTGGCGGCGCGGGGCCGGCTCAGCTGTGGGGCAAAACAGCGGGCAAGTTCGTCCTTGCGCAGCAGGGCAAACAATTGTTCCAGCGCCAGTTGCGCGGGTTCCCGCACCCAGCCGAGGGCCAGCAGCGGCTGCAGGGCCTGCCCGGTATCGCCGATTTCGGCATAATCGAGGCGGTCGCTGCGAAACAGCTCGCCCTTGCGCATGACCATGCGCACCATCAGGGCCTGTGCCGGGGCGTCCAGTTGGCCGAAGGTGCGGATGAAAGCGAGTTCCTGCTCGTCGAGCAGGTCTTCGTAGCGCTGTTCGACCCACAGCAGCACCTGGCGGAAATTGTGCAGGTAGTAGAACGGGTCGTCGACGGAATGGGCGATCACTGTGTGGGGTCAGGCGGCTGGAATGAATACTGGTTATACATACAGACCAGCATGCCTGGCAAGTGCCGTGGGTCAGCTCAACGATCGGCTATCGGCTTGGGGGCTGCTTTGCAGCCCAATCGCGACGCAAGGCCGCTCCCACAAGGTATTGCAGTGCTGCTGAAACCCGCGCGAGACCTGTGGGAGCGGCCTTGCGTCGCGATTGGGGCGCAAAGCGCCCCCCAGAATTCACACCTGTTCCGTCGCGGCAACCATCTCCGCCGCCTTGACCTTGGCACTGCCAATCGGCGCCTGCAACAGCAGGAAGTAGGCCACCGCCGAACACAGCGCCACCACCGCGCTGATCATGAACGCCGTGGTGAAGGATCCCGAATACTGGATGCTGAAGCCGGTGACGATCGGCGCCACCGAGCCGGCGATGTAGCCGCCGAAGTTCTGGATCGAGCCAAACGAGGCCACGCGCTGGCTGTCGACGATGGTGTTGACGATCATCCAGGCAGTGGCACTGGCCATGTTGATGCTGAACAGCGCCAGGCACAGCAGGATGACGCAACCGGTCAGGCCGGTGACGAACGACAGCGGCAGGGTGAACAGCGCCGCCAGCACCAGGCCGGTGATGACGCTGAACTTGCGGCTGGCCAGCACGCTCATGCCGCGCTTGACCAGCAAATCGCAGAAGCGCCCGGCGACGATCGTGCCCGCGGCACCAAAGCCATAGGCCAGCGACACCACCCAGGCGGTCTTGTACAGGTCCAGGCCATGCTCGCGCTCGAAGTACCCAGGCAGCCAGGTCAGGTGCAGCCAGAGCATGTAGATCACGCCCATGAAGCCCAGCACCGCCCCCCAGGTACTACGGTGCTTGAACAGGTCAAGCCAGCCGGCGAAGTACGAGGCCTTCGGCGCTTGTGCAGCGGCTGCCGGCGCCTGCTGCCCGCTCGGCAACGGCTTGCCTTCGGCAGCCAGCTCCGCCAGGTAGCGTGCCTTGCTTTTGTAGAAGGTCAGCCAGCACAGCGCCAGCACCACACCGATCACACCGGTGATGATGAACATGCCGCGCCAGCCAAAGTTGACCATGAACAGCGTCAGCAAGGGTGGCGCCAGGCACGGGCCGAGGCAGGTCGAGGACCAGACCACGCCGGTCGGGGTGCCGCGTTCGTTGGCATCGAACCACTCCGACAGGGCCTTGGCCGCCGACGGAAACATCGGCGCCTCGCCAATCCCCAGCAGCACCCGCAGGCCCATGAAGCCGGCAAAGCTGTTGACCATGCCGAACGCTGCCTGGGCTACCGACCAGCCCAGCAGCGAGGCACCGAGGGCGATCTTGCTGCCCAGGCGGTCGATGATCATGCCCATCGGCAGCTGGGCGAAGGCATAGGCAATGGAAAACGCCGACAACAGGATGCCCATCTGCGACGGGCTGATCATCATGTCTTTCTGGATCGAGGTGTTGGCGATCGACAGTGCACTACGGTCCAGGTAGTTGACGATGCCGATCAGTAGCAGGAACACGACGGTGATGCGTTGGTACTTCTTCATAGGGTTCATGTGATGACCTTTATTATTATTGTTGCCGCGCTGTCAGCGCCGTGGCGATCCTTCGTTCAAGCTGCGCCCTCCCTGACGCAGCGCGCCGCTCAGGGCAGGCGCGCGGTGGTTGCAACGTCCAGCAGGCCGCGCCGGCCGAGGCTGTCGATCAGTGCACGCAGGCCAAAGTGCCACTGCGGCGCCAGGTCGCTGGTGGTCACGCGGTTGCACAGGGTACCCAGTTGAGGGTTGCTGATGCTCACTACATCGCCCGGCTTGTGGGTGAAGCCGTTGCCCGGTTGGTCGCGGTCCTGTTTGGGGGCGAACAAGGTACCGAGGAACAGCACCAGGCCGTCGGGGTACTGATGGTTCTCGTTGAGGGTTTGCTGCACCAGGTCCTGCGGGTCGCGGCTGATCTGGCGCATGGAACTGCTGCCGGCGAGGATGAAGCCGTCTTCACCCACCACCTGCAACTCCACCTCGGCGGCGCGCACATCGTCCAGGCCGAAGCTTTCGTCGAACAGGCGCAGCAACGGGCCGAGCGCGGTGGAGGCATTGTTGTCCTTGGCTTTGGACAGCAGCAAGGCGCTACGGCCTTCGAAGTCGCGCAGGTTGACATCGTTGCCGAGCATCGCGCCCTTGATGCAACCATCGCTCGACACCGCCAGCACCACTTCAGGCTCCGGGTTGTTCCAGCTCGACTTGGGGTGGATGCCGATGTCGGCGCCGTGGCCGACCGCCGACAGCGGCTGGGCCTTGGTGAACACCTCGGCGTCCGGGCCAATCCCCACTTCCAGATACTGCGACCAAAGGCCCTGCTCCACCAGCACCTTGCGCAGCGCTTCGGCCTGGGCCGAGCCCGGCACGATCTGTGACAGGTCGGCACCGATGCGGCTGGCCAGGGTGTCACGGATGGCATCGGCCTTGGCCGGGTCGCCCTTGGCCTGCTCTTCCACCACGCGCTCCAGCAGGCTGGTGGCGAAGGTCACCCCAGCGGCCTTCACCGCCTGCAGGTCGATGGGAGCCAGCAGCCATGGCTGGTGCGGGTCGCGCCGGGCCGGGTCGCTGTTGCCCAGCAAGGCTGGCAGCCCGATCAGCGGCTCGGCCAGCGGCAGGCTGCGCAGGTAGGCCACCGGGTCGGCCACTTCCAGCAGGGCCGAGACGGTGGCTACATGGGCGCTGATATCGTGCACGGCGCCAGATCTCACCAGCACTACCGCAGGGCCCTGCTCCGGCAGCCACACCCGCCCTACCCAACTGCCGCTGTCGAACGCGCTGGCATCGTGTTTCAGAGGCAGCGGTCGCTTGCCGTTCGCTCGATCAGTCATCTGTGTACCCTTACTGTCATTCATTGGGAAAGTGCCGGCAGTTGCAGCTGCCCGGCCAGGCGGTCAAGGTCGGCCACCAGCTGTGACGAAAGGCTTGCGCCCTGCTCCAGGGCTTGGCGGCGCAAGGCAAGGCCAGCCTGCCCAGGCAGGCGCACTGGGCGCTCGGGGTCCAGCGGCCGGCTGGCCAGTATCAGTCGGCCGAGGAAGCTGGTTTCGTCGGTGAACGCTTGCAGGCCGCCGAAGAATTGCGGGTCGATAACCACGGCGGTGGCCGAGGCCCCCCACTGGTCTGGCGCATCCTTGCGGCCATGGCCGGCCAGCCCCGAGGTCAAGGCTTCGACCAGCAGCGCCAGGGCGAAACCTTTGTGGCCAAAGGCCTGGCCACCCAAAGGCAGGATGCTGCCTTGCGGGCTGGTGAAGAAGTCGCGCGGGTCGTCGCTCAGTTGCCCGTCATTGCTTACCAGCACCGAATGCGGCAGACGGCTACCGGCGTCGCGACACTGGCCGACCAGGCCGAGGGTGACGGTGGACATGCTGACGTCCAGCAGAATCGGCTCGCCTTGGGTCGGGATACCCGCGGCGATCGGGTTGGGGGTATACACCGGATCGACGCCGCCATGGGCGCAGACCAGCCCTACCGACGGGTCCGAGGAATACAGCATGGCCACCAGGCCCTGGTCGGTGTAAGGCTTGAGGTAGGCTGCCAGGCAGCCGATATGCGCGGCGCGGCGTACCACGGCGATGCCGATACCCTGCGAAGTGGCGCCCTTTGCCGCGCAGTCCAGGGCACGGCTGACGCAGTACGGCCCCAACACGTAGTGGCCATCGAACAGGCTGGAAATGCCACTGTCCGACACCTGCTCCAGTACCTGCGCACGGGCCTTGACCTGCCCGCCGAGCATGCCGTCGATGTAGCGGCTGACCAAATTCAGGCCATGGGTGCGATGGCCCAGCAACTCGCCTTCGAGGAGCACCCGGGTCACTACCTGGGCGACTTCGGTATCGGCACCGGCCTTTTCGAACAGCCGCTCGACGAAGGTATTGAGCGCTTGCACGTTGTAATGTGTGGCTTGAGTCATTGCGGTTGCCTCGGAAATGGCACAGGGCTGGCGATCAGGTCACGGCGCCGATCTGCCAGGGCACGAATTCGTTCTGCCCGTAGCCGTGCAGTTCGCTCTTGCTGCGCTCACCGGAAGCGATGCGCAGCATCTGTTCGAAGATGAACGCGCCGCGCTCCTCGATGCTGGTGGAACCATCGGCGATGCCGCCGCAATTGACGTCCATGTCTTCTTCCTGGTGCTCGAACACCCGGTTGTTGGTGGCCAGCTTGATCGATGGCGCCGGGGCACAGCCGTAGGCCGAGCCACGGCCGGTGGTGAAGGCGATCAGGTTGGCCCCGCCCGCCACCTGGCCGGTGGCCGAAACCGGGTCGTAGCCGGGGGTATCCATGAACACCAGGCCCTGGGCGCGCACCGCTTCTGCGTACTGGTACACATCGACCAGGTTGCTGGAGCCGGCCTTGGCCACAGCGCCGAGGGACTTTTCCAGGATGGTGGTCAGGCCCCCGGCCTTGTTGCCGGCCGAGGGGTTGTTGTTCAGCTCGGCGTTCATGCGCTGGCAGTAGTCTTCCCACCAGCGGATGCGGGCCACCAGTTTTTCGCCGACCTCGCGGCTGACCGCACGGCGGGTCAGCAAATGCTCGGCACCGTAGATTTCCGGGGTCTCGGAGAGAATCGCGGTGCCACCGGCGGCCACCAGGCGGTCGACGGCATTGCCCAACGCCGGGTTGGCGGTTATGCCGGAATAACCATCGGAACCGCCACATTGCAGGCCTACCACCAGGTGCCGCGCGCTGACCGGCTGGCGCTGCACCTGGTTGGCCTCGGCCAGCAGTGCCTTGACCTGCTCGATGCCGGCGGCGATGGTTTTGCAGGTGCCGCCGATACCCTGGATGGTAAAGGTGCGCAGCTGGGCGCTGGCCTGCAGGCCCTGGGTTTCCAGCAGGCTTTCGATCTGGTTGGTTTCGCAACCCAGGCCGATGATCAGCACGGCAGCGAAATTGGGGTGTACGGCGTACCCGGCAAGGGTACGACGCAACAGGCCCAGGGCTTCACCGCTGGGGTCCACCGCACAGCCGGCGCCGTGGGTCAGCGCCACCACGCCGTCGATGTTCGGGTAGTCGGCCAGCACTTCAGGGTGGATATCGCGACGAAAATGGTCGGCCACGGCCCGGGCCACGGTCGCCGAGCAGTTCACCGAGGTCAGGATGCCGATGTAATTGCGGGTGGCGACCCGGCCATCGGCGCGCACTATGCCCTGGAACTGCGCCTCGCTGCCGGGCTGGTTGCGGGTGTCGACACCGAAGGCGTAGTCACGGGCGAAATCGCCCATCTGCACGTTATGCACATGTACATGCTCGCCGGCGTCGATGGCCTGCGAGGCAAACCCGATGATCTGCCCGTAGCGACGCAGAGGCTGGCCCTGCTCGACACGTTCGGTAGCGAGCTTGTGGCCTGAGGGGATCGGCTGGCGCACAATAATCGCCTCGGCGTCCAGGCGCAGGCCTTGCGGCAGGGCCTGGCGAGCGATCAGCACGTTGTCCAGCGGGTTGAGGCGGATGACGGCAAGGTCACCGGACTTGGCAATCAGTTGCATGGGACCTCTCAGGGCGGTGCGGCTGGCTTCTTGTTATGGCTGCGACCACTGTAAGAAGCCTTGGGCAACATTCCCAATGAGATGATCCGATCGAACGATAACCCTGAGTTATCAGAAGATGGTCTCAGAGCATGTTTATCAATCACGTTTGAAGACAATCTTGGACCGCTGCACGATCCTTGTAGGAGCGGCCTTGTGTCGCGAAAGGGCTGCGAAGCAGCCCCGGCAATTCGTGCTTCTGCGCTGAAACCCTGGGGCTGCTTCGCAGCCCTTTCGCGACACAAGGCCGCTCCTACAGTTGACCGCGTATCGGCTTTATCTATGCTCCTCCTGGCGACGGCGAGCGCCCTCCAGCAAAATCTCGACAAACGCCCGGGCCGAAGCGCTCAGCGGCTCGTCCTTGCGGGTAACCACGCCGTATTCCAGCGCCGCCAGGTGCAAGGGGCTGCGCAGTTCTTTCAGTTGGCCACTGGCCAGCTGCGCGGCAACCATCGAGCGCGGCAACATGGCGATCATCGGTGCCGCCTGCAGCAATTGCAGGAACATCGGCATGGAAATGGTTTCGACGCTGTCGGCAGGCGTGGCGATGCCGGCAACCCGGAAGGCCTGCTCCAGGCGGTTGCGGATCGGCGTGCCCACCGGGTACAGCACCCACGGCCAGTCGCCCAGCGCCGTCAGCGGCGTGCTTTCCAGCTGGTTGAGTGGGTGTTCGCTGTTGACCACAAGGCTGAACGGTTCTGGCTCCAGTGGCTGGAAATCGAACAGCTGGCTGAAACGCTCTTCAGTGAAGCGGCCAATCATGATGTCGAGCTTGTTCTGCTCCAGCATGGTCAACAAGTGATCGCTGGAATGCTCCACCACTTCGATCGACAGCAACGGGCTGCGTGCCTTGATCGCGGCGATGGCCTGCGGCAGCACCAGCGCGGTGGCGGCAAAAATCCCACCGACGCGGATAAAGCCGTGCCCGCCATTGCGCAAGCGGTTTACCTGGTCAACAAACTGTTGCGACTCGGCCAGCGCGCCTTGGGCATAGCGCACCACATATTCGCCCAGCTCGGTGGGTGGCATGCTCCGCGGCAGGCGCTCGAACAGGGCGAAGCCGAACTGCTCCTCAAGATCACGCAACATTTTGCTCAGAGCCGGCTGGCTCAGGTTCATGCGCGTGGCGGTGGCGTGCATGTTGCGGGTGCGCGCCAAGGTGTCGATCAACACCAGGTGCTTGTAGCGGATCCAGTTGCAAAAGCTGGAATGGGTCATGTCCGGCGGCATTGACGCAGGCCTCAGGCAAATGAAAAGGCGGGGCTATTGCGCCCGCAGGTAGTGCAGCAAGGTGTCCAGGGCAACCGAGTTGGGCCGCGAGCGCAGGGTCAGCACGCCCAGGTTGGCCATGGCCAGCGGCAGCTCCACCGGCAGGATGGCGACCATGCCATAGCGGGCATAATGCTTGGCCACGTCATCGGGCACCACCGCAATCATCTCGGAGGCTTCGAGCATGGCAGTGGTAGCCAGGATCGAGGCGGTTTCGACGATATCCAGCGACTGCACCATGCCGCCGGCTTGCAAGGCGCTTTCGACGCGGCGGCGCATCGGGCTGCCGATGGGGTGCAGGATCCAGGTCAACGCCACCAGGTCGGCCAGTTGCAGGCCGGCGGCATTGGCCAGCGGATGGCCGGCGCGGGCGATAACACGCATCTGCTCACCGCCTTCGAACAGTTCGATGTTCAGGTCCTGGCTGTCGCTCTGGTCTGGCAGCCGACCAACCACCATGTCGAAGTCGCCACGCAGCAAGGCCGGCAGCAAGGTGTCGCTGGTGCCGACCTCCAGGGAAATGCGCACCTTGGGGTGGTCGCGCTTGTAGGCCAGTACCGCCTTGGTCAGCACGCCCGGCACCGGGCCCATGACGCTGCCCACCCGTACCAGGCCCCGTGCCCCGCGCGCCAGCTCGGTAATCTGCGCCTGGGCGTGCTCGAACTCGTGAAGCGCATTCTGCGCATAGCGGATCATCACTTCGCCATACAGCGTCGCTTGCATGCCCCGGGGCAAACGCTCGAACAAGCGTACGCCCAGGCGTTCCTCGAGCTGTTGCAGCAACAGGCTGGCTGCCGGTTGCGTGGTGTGCATCGCCGCGGCAGCACGGCGCAGGTTAGCGAACTCGCCCAAGGCGTTGAGCAGCGTGATCTGACGGCTGGAGATCTTCAATGCGCCGAGGCTGGCAGGCACCTGGGCGCTGTCGGGTGGCAAGCGAGACATATCGAATCCGGTATCGCTGGTTAAGATTTGGCGATTATGCCTGTATCGCTCGACAACCTACAGTCAGGTCTCCCAGTGCTTGAACAGAACAAGAGCCGACCATGAGCATACGTATTACCCACCTGAGCGTTCGCGACATTCGTTTCCCCACTTCGCTGTCGCTGGACGGCTCCGACGCCATGAACAGCGCCCCCGATTATTCGGCAGCCTACGTGGTGCTGCACACCGACGCCGAGGCCCTCGAAGGCCACGGCCTGACCTTCACCATCGGCCGTGGCAATGAGATTTGCGCAGCGGCGGTGCAATCGCTTGCGCCGCTGATCGTCGGCCTCAGCCTGGAGGAAATCACGGCGGACATGGGTGGTTTCTGGCACCGTTTCACCGTCAGCGACAGCCAGTTGCGTTGGCTGGGCCCGGAAAAGGGCGTGATCCACCTGGCCACCGCCGCGATCATCAATGCCGTGTGGGACCTGTGGGCCAAGCACGAGGGCAAGCCGGTGTGGAAGCTGCTGGCCGACATGACACCCGAGCAGTTGGTGCGCTGCCTGGATTTCAGCTACGTCACCGATGTGCTCACCCCCGAAGAAGCCATCGCCCTGCTGCGCCGCAAGGCCCCGGGCAAGGCCGAGCGCGAAGCGCAGATGCTGCGCGAAGGCTACCCCGGTTACACCACCGCGCCGGGCTGGCTGGGCTACAGCGAAGTAAAGATGCGCAAGCTTGCCCGCCAGGCCGTGGAAGATGGCTGGACCCACATCAAGCAGAAGATCGGTGCGGACCTGGAAGAAGACATTCGCCGCGCCAGCATCCTGCGCGACGAAATTGGCTGGGAGCGCACCCTGATGATGGATGCCAACCAGGTATGGGGCGTCGAGGAATCCGTCGCCAACATGCGCCGCCTGGCCGCCTTCGAACCACTGTGGATCGAGGAGCCGACCAACCCGGACGACATCCTCGGTCACGCCACTATCCGCCAGCGCATTGCGCCGATTGGCGTGGCTACCGGTGAACATTGCCACAACCGGGTGATGCTCAAGCAGATGTTTCAGGCCGGCGCGCTGGACTTCTGCCAACTGGACGCGGCCCGCCTGGGTGGCCTGAACGAAGTGCTGATCGTGCTGCTGATGGCGGCCAAGTACGACGTACCGGTGTGCCCGCACGGCGGCGGTGTCGGCCTGTGTGAGTACGTGCAGAACATTGCCCTGTTCGACTACATCGCGGTATCGGCCTCGCTGCACAACCGGGTGCTGGAGTACGTCGACCACCTGCACGAGCACTTCATCGACCCGGTGGTAATCCGCCGCGGGCGCTACATGCCGCCGCAACGCCCGGGCTACAGCATCGAAATGCATGCCGAGACCCTGGAACGCTACCAGTACCCCAACGGCGCGGTGTGGCTAGACATCAACCGTTCCTGACCCACCTACCTGGGTGTGCCGCCTTTGCGCGGCACGCCACCAGCACTTTCAACGGGGAAACAACAATGACAATCCTCACCGGTACTACAGCGGCGCGCGCCCCTGCCGCCACCACCGAACAGCGCCTGAACGGCCTGCTGCTGCGCAAATTGATGCCACTGCTCATCGTTGTCTACGTGATGAGCTTCCTTGACCGGACCAACATTGCCCTGGCCAAGGCCAGCATGGGCATCGACCTCGGCCTGTCGGCAGCGGCCTACGGCCTGGGCGCCGGCCTGTTCTTCCTCACCTACGCCCTGGCCGAAGTACCCAGCAACCTGATCATGCACCGGGTGGGCGCACGCTTCTGGATCACCCGCATCATGATCACCTGGGGCCTGCTCTCGGCGGGTATGGCCTTCGTTCAGGGCGAAACCTCGTTCTATGTCATGCGCCTGTTGCTCGGGGTCGCCGAAGCAGGCCTGTTCCCCGGCGTGATGCTGTACCTGACCTACTGGTTCGACCGTGAACAACGTGCCCGCGCCACGGGTTACTTCCTGCTGGGCGTGTGCCTGGCCAATATTCTCAGCGGCCCGCTGGGCGGTGCCCTGCTGGAAATGGACGGTGTGCTGGGCTGGCACGGCTGGCAATGGCTGTTCGTGCTCGAAGGCCTACCGGCAGTGGCCCTGGCCTATGTGGTATGGAAAAAACTGCCCGATGGCCCGGCCTCGGCGCCCTGGCTGTCGGCCGCCGAAGCCGCGGACATCGAGCGCCGCCTGGCTGCCGAGCGGGCCGCCGCACCGCAGCAGAGCAAGTTGCGGCAGATGTTCCGCGACCGGCAGATCTGGCTGGCGATCGTGGTGTACTTCGTGCACCAGATCACCATTTACACGGTGATTTTCTTCCTGCCAGGCATCATCGGCACCTACGGCGCGCTGTCGCCCTTCCAGGTCGGCCTGCTGACCGCCGTACCGTGGATTGCCGCCGCCATCGGCGCTGCTAGCTTCCCGCGCCTGGCCACCTCACCGCGCCGTTGCCGCACCTTGCTGTTCGGCGGCCTGCTGACCATGGCGGCCGGGCTGCTGCTGGCGTCGCTCGCCAATTCGTTCATCGGCCTGATCGGGTTTTCGCTGACTGCCTTGATGCTGTTCGTGGTGCAGTCGATCATCTTCGTCTTCCCCTCCAGCCGCCTGAGTGGCAGCGCCTTGGCAGCAGGGCTGGCCTTTGTCACCACCTGCGGCCTGTTTGGCGGTTTCGTCGGCCCGTCGGTGATGGGCCTGATCGAGCAGACCACCGGCAGTACCCGCAATGGCTTGTGGATCATCGCCGCGTTGCTGGTGGTTGCAGCGCTGGCCAGTACACGCTTGCGGCAAGGGCAGGAGCAAGCGAATCGCTGACAAGAGGCGTTTGCCTGCCAGGGCCTCATCGCCGGCAAGCCGGCTTCCACCTCGACCACACCGGCCTCAAGCCATGTGCAAATACCTGTAGGAGCGGCCTTGTGTCGCGATGGGGCGCGCAGCGGCCCCAGGGTTTCAGCTTCGCAGCAAAGATTGCCGGGGCCGCTGCGCGCCCCATCGCGACACAAGGCCGCTCCTTGTATCTCGACTTTCGCCTCACAAGAGGCGAAAGTTCTCGACTGATCATCGAGGGAGGGTCATGAAGCGGAGCCGCTCCAAGGGCATCGAGCCCGTATTGTAGATAACGCTCTGGCCCTCCAACCCCACTCGAACAGTTCGAACGGTATCTAGTGCCGCCCCCCGGCGTGAGCACGCATTCGCAAGGTTGAACCGAGTGCTGGGTGATCGAAACTTCGTTGTCTGAGGGAGAAGATCATGTCTGTTGTTGTTGGCGTCGATGTAGCCAAGCGATCTTTCGATATTGCAACTCCACTTCCCAATGGGAAAGTCCGTACCAAAGCCAAGCTGGCCAATAATCCGAGTGGTTTTGAGCAATTCGCAACCTGGCTTGAGCAACATGCCGAACCACGTGCCTGGGTTATCATGGAGGCCACTGGCACTTATCACGAAGCGCTTGCTGAGTGCTTTCATGCCAAGGGTTACCGGGTGTGTATTCTGAATCCCGCCGTGATTGCCAAGTTTGCCGGAGCGGACCTTCGACGCGTCAAAACTGATAAGGCTGATGCCAAGGTTATTGCTGCTTACGGTCAGCAGAAAAAAGATTTGCTTCGTCAGTGGAAGCCTGAGCCGCCAGCTCAGCGGCGCTTGCGGGCCTTGGTGCGGCGTCTGGACGACCTGAAAGAGATGCAGCAGATGGAGCAGAACCGTCTGGATGTGTCGCAGATCGCTGTCCAGGAATCGATCAGAGCTGTAATTGGGCACATCAGCGAAGAAATAGCGAAAACCCGTAAGGCTATTGAGCAGACGATCGATGACGATCCAGACCTGCGCCAGCGACGAGAACTGATTACGTCGATTGATGGCCTGGGAGACACCACGGCCGCGCTGATCCTTGCAGAACTGGGTGATCCGCTGAAGTACGAAAGCCCGTCAGCCATGGTTGCGTTTGCAGGCCTCAACCCGATGATCCATCAATCGGGAGAGAAGATTGGCCAATCGACCATTTCCCGTACAGGAGCCCCAAGATTGCGCGCCGGCTTGTGGATGCCAGGCACTGTCTCGATCAGATACAACCCGGTCGTGAAGGCACTGGCAGAGCGTTTGAGCAATCGGCGTAAAGCCTACAAGCAGATAGTCTGCGCTGCTATGCGTAAGCTTTTGCACCTGGTGTATGGCGTAGTGAAATCCGGCAAACCGTTTGACCCTCAAATCGCTCTTGCGGGGTGAGGGTCAAGACGGTATCTACAAGGGCCAGTGCTGGCTAAGACAGTTGCCCCCACAGGATAGGCGGAACGCTTGCAGGCTCGGTACTCCAAGCGACCCGGCGATGGGTTGCAACGCAACCCCGGCGGCTCAAGGTGTAACCCCGGCAGGCCTGCCGCAGCGTAGCTCAAGCACCTGGGCCAGGCGCTCCACCGCCTGTTGCAGCTCCCCCGGGTGATCACCCAGCCACGCCATCGCCAGGCACTGCTGGTAGCGGCCCTGCAGGCTGAACTGCTCGCCCGGTAGAGCATGCAGTGCTGAGCCAGCCAGCGCTGCAGCAATACCCTCCCAAGGCAGCGGCTGGCGAAAGCGCACCCATAGTGCCCGGCCACCCTCCGGCGTTTCCAATGCCACCCGCTGGCCGAACTGCAGTCGCAACTCACGCGCCAGGCATTGCATGCGCTTTTGCAGGTCCGTGCGCAGTCGTACCAGTTGCGCCTCGATCTCGCCTTTGCCCAGCATGTGCGCCAGCGCTTGCAGGCGAAGCGGTGCAAGCCGAAACGCGCGCTCCGCGAAAGCCCTGGCCAGCCCGGCGTCATGGCCCAGCAGATAGGCATAGGGCGCCTCGCTCCCCACTGCAGCATCGAACGCCCCCATCACCAATAGCCAGCGGGGGTCGACCCAATCACGCAGGCGCGCATTCGGCGGGCCGCTGTAACAGTGTTCACTGTCCAGGTCGTTTTCCAGCAACCATACAGGGTGCTGGCCAAGCAGTTGACCAAGCTGCTGCTGGTAGTGCGGTGAAACCAGCCGCCCCTGCGGCATGCCAAGGCACGACGGCATGACCAGCATGCACACCGGCTCGCTGGCCAGCAGCCGGGCCAGGGTGCGCAGGTCCGGATTGCCGCGGGCATCCAGTGGTACCTCCAGCACTCGCATGTCGGCACGTGCCAACGCGCGTAGCACCTGCCAGCAGCAGGGCGACTGCACCACCACGGTCCCGCCTTGCAGGGCCAGCGCCGCCAGCAAGGTCCCCAACAACGCCTGCACATCCGGGGCCAGCTGCACATCCTCGGCACGCCAGTACTGGTTGGAGGAACGGGTATAGCGTTCGGCGACGGCATTGCGCAGGCGGGCGCTGCCGTGCGAGTCCCACGGGGCAACACTGTGCGTGCGCTGACGTGCCAGGCGCCGCTCGTGGGTGAACAGGGTACGCTCCAGCATCGGCTGTGCTGGCAAGGGCATCTGCCGAGGCATGGCTGCAGCATCCCTCTTGGCAACGCCTTGTACGTAATAGCCCGACCTGGGCAGACACTGCACACGGCCCTCTTCTTCCAACAGACTGTAGGCACACTGCACGGTGGCCAATGACACCCGCAACCGCCGGGCCAACACGCGCAGCGACGGTAAACGGCACGGGCCACTGCGTGGAGCCTGGTCGATCAGGGCTTCCAGGTAGCGATATACCTTGCGATAGGCGAACTCGCCGGCGCCCGATTGCCCCATCAAGGCGGCCCCGCATGACCACGCCGCCGCCCCACCGCCCGCCGTGGCAGCAACCTCAGCTGTATATCGCGACGGGCCAGGTGGCTCATCAGGCGCCACGAGGCCAGCGGCAGGCCCCCGCCGTAGATCAGCCTGAGTTGCCCCAGCGGCAGGCCGCTGGTGTTCACCAGCCAGTTTTTCACCGCATCAGGGCAGGGTTTACCCTGCAAGGCCCGATGCAGGTATGGCAGCGCCACCAGCATATCGACATGCCAGCACTGCAGAAAACGCTCCAGGTTCTTCCCCTGCCTGGCAAACGGGCTGAACAGCAGGCACACCTGCTGGATCTGGTTGATGCCGTATGTCTTGCCGAACTGCAACTGATGCACATCGCGCCGCTTGTTGGCACCCGGCTGGCCGGCCAGCCGCAATGCCGGGCGACTTGCCTGCGGCTCGAGACTGCGTGCGTGCAGTTCCTGCAACTGCGCCGGGGCCAACGGCTCGACGAACGCGGCCAATGGCCAGGCCTCCTGGGCGGCCTCGAAGCGACAACCGAGCATGAGGTCGAGCTGCTGCTCTTCGAGCAACGGTGGCAGCAGATCGTCAATGGCAATTACTCGCACTGGCGTAATCTGCGGCGTGGCCCCGGAAGTCTGTTCGGCCTGGACGCCCGATGAGCCCCCGATGTTGCCGAGCAGGCGACTCAGCCCCTGCGCCAGCGTCGCCAGGCACTGATGCACCACATGCGGACCATGCTCCCCTGCCAGGCGCAGGCTGCGCCGTGCCCAGGCCAGGTACCGGCGGCGCTGGCGCGCGGGGATGGCGGTGATCAATACATCCGCAGGTGAATGGGCCTGCAGCGCAAAGCCCACAGCGGCCGCCAGCTCCAGGTGCAGGCGACTCCCCAACAGTGCTTCGGGCCTGGGGTCGACCAGGTGACCGAACATCAGCATGGCGTCCTTGGCCAACAGCCAGCTCTCGGGCGCGGCAAGGGCATGCCGGCTGAACGGCACCACTTCGCGCCCCTTGATCATCTGCAGTTGCACCCGCGGGTCATCCTGCAAGAACAGCGCATTGAAACTGCGCTCATGGCATTCGAGCGTGGCACTGTCAGCCACGGGCAGGCTCACTACGAGCACCCGAAGCTGGAAAGTAACCGGCGCGCGCAGGGCGATACTCAGTTGTGCGGCACGCAGCATGGCCAACAGCCGGGCGCTGCGGCGATCGTTGCCCTGCAGCACCAGCAAGCGGTAGGTACCGATGTATTCGGGCCCGCCAGCAGCAACCAGTAGCCGTTGTATCAACAACTGCAAGGAAGCACGCTGCGCTTGTGACATATGACTGAGCAAGCGCTCGAGTACCTGCTGGTAGATATAGTGCATTGCCTGGTCGTGAATAGCAGTCACGAAATCACCTCATCAACTTCATGCAGCCAGCGCACGTTGTTCAGAGGACCTGAACATCAACATGCCCTGAACTTTTCCCGAAGAAATTTCCTACAACTAATTGGAAGTAATGACGTAACCAGTCACTGTCGCCATGACATCGAGAAAAACGCATCGTCGCGACGCCCCGCCGCTGCCATACACTGCCCTGGCCTGGGCACAGCCATGCTCATTCCACGCTCCTTGCGCTAAACATCATTGAGCCATTATCAAGGGATGCAAGGCGAATAGAAGATACAGATCAGGGTAAAAAAACCATTCAGCGGAAGTGAGAAAACACATTGACTGCCGGGCAATAACAGTTCAAGACAAAAAGCTTGGCGGAATATTTCGACGAGAAACTGAGCGACTGTTTTAAATATAGTCTGCGTCGTTTTTTATTGTAGGAACATTCTTTTTTTAAACGTCAACCAGTCTGTACCGGGCACAAAAAACCCGGGACTCTGCCCGGGCTTCTGATAATGCAGACCGCTTTCAGTGCTGCGCCATGTCCAGTACCACACGCCCGCCGCACGGGCACTGGTCCATGTAGCGATGCGCCTCGACCACCTGCTCGAACGGGTACACCTTGATGATCTGTGGTGTCAGCAACTGGTCGGCAGTGAACTGGTTGATATCGCGCAGGGCGCGCTGCAACGCCACCTGATCCTGGCTGATGCCCAGTTCCGGCTTGCCGGTGAAGTTACCGATGCAATGCACATAGAACTGGATGTTCTTCTGAAACGCCGCACAGGCCGGGAACGGCGTCTGGTTGCCACCTTGCAGGCCATACAGCACCAGGCTGCCACGCGGTGCCAGCACATCGCCCAACAACGACATCTGCGGCCCGCCCATGCCATCGAGGACCATGTCCACGCCACGGCCATCGGTGTACTTGCCGACCTGCAGCAACAAGTCCTGCTCTTCGGTGACGATCACCTTGTCGGCGCCCAGGCCCAGCAGGTACTCACGCTGTTCCGCCTCCTTGGTGGCAGCGAACACCTTCAGCCCCAGGGCCTTGCCCAACTGCACGAAGGCAGGGCCCGCGCAGTGGCTGGCATCGGTGACCAACGCGGTTTGCCCGGCTTTCGCCCGGGCCAGGTCGACGTAGGCGAAATAGGCGATCAGCAGCGGCGTGTAGTGCACGCTGGCCTCGATCGGGGTGAGCACATCCGGATAGCGGGTAATGGCCGAACGCGGCAGCACGATGACATCGCCATACACCGGGTGGTCGTTGGCACTGGTGGCCGGGAAGCTGGCAACCCGGTCGCCCACCGCAATATCCTCGACCCCTTCACCGACCGCGGTCACCACCCCCGCCATCTCGTGGCCGATCCCCGCCGGCAGGCGTGCCTGGGACGGTGCCAGGTTCTGGCGCCAGAGCACGTCATACCAGCTGACGCCAACCGCCTCGACGCGGATCTGTACCTCGTCGGCAGCAGGTGACGGTTCGGCCTGCTCCTCGCAACGGAGCACATCGGCAGCGCCGAACTTGTGGAAACGGATCATGCGGGACATCGCATACCTCGCCTTTGTGAACCTCTAATTACCACGGACTTTATCCGGGCTTTGCCGGTTAGGCCATCAGTGGTCATTAATAGTCGACATGCCTGTCATCGATTGGGCACCTGACTTTCCCTGCGATTGGTCCCCCTAAACCCGTGCAGGGTACCAGCCTTTGGCCTTAAGATTCACCTCTGCCCCACTTTAGGCGAAGCGCAACGATGAATCGAAACGACCTGCGTCGTGTAGACCTCAACCTGCTGATCGTGTTCGAAACGCTGATGCATGAGCGCAGCGTGACCCGTGCCGCGGAGAAACTGTTCCTCGGCCAGCCCGCCATCAGTGCCGCCCTTTCGCGCCTGCGCAACCTGTTCGACGACCCGTTGTTCGTGCGCACCGGCCGCAGCATGGAGCCCTCGGCCCGGGCCCACGAAATCTTCGCCCTGCTGTCCCCGGCGCTGGACTCGATTTCCACCGCGGTCAGCCGCGCCGCCGAATTCGACCCGGCCACCAGCAATGCGGTGTTCCGCATCGGCCTGTCGGACGACGCCGAGTTCGCCCTGCTACCGCAGTTGCTCAAACGCATTCGCGCCGAAGCGCCAGGTATCGTGCTGGTGGTGCGCCGGGTCAATTACCTGCTGATGCCGACGCTGCTGGCCTCGGGCGAAATCTCGGTGGGGGTCAGCTATACCAGCGAACTGCCAGCCAACGCCAAGCGCAAGGTGCTGCGCCGCAGCATGCCGAAACTGCTGCGCGCCGACAGTGTGCCCGGCGCCATCACCCTGGACGACTTCTGCGCCCGCCCGCATGCGCTGGTGTCGTTTGCCGGGGACCTGTCGGGGTTCATCGACGAGGCCCTGGAGGAAATTGGCCGCCAGCGCCACGTGGTGCTGGCGGTGCCGCAGTTCAACGGGCTGGGGAGCTTGCTGGCGGGCACCGATATTGTCGCTACGGTGCCGGACTACACGGCGGACGCGCTGACCGCGGCGGGTGGGCTGCGGGCCGAGGACCTGCCGCTGGAGGTGCGCAGTTTCGAGCTGCACATGGCCTGGCGCGGGGCGCAGGACAATGACCCGGCGGAGCGTTGGTTGCGGTCGCGGATACAGATGTTTTTTGGGGATCCCGATAGCCTGTGACTGACTTCCACCGGGATCCAGAAATACTAATAGATTCAGCACCTTACCTATTAATCTAATCCAAAGCCGTCCGTCGCATTCCACTCATTTCCGACGCACCTGCGGGTATATTTTTGGGTACTTTTCCTGTTTCGAAAAAAAGTACCCGCACATGACGACTTCCCTCTCTACGCCTGGATTGCGGCGAAAACTCAGCGATGCCTTCCTGCGTGCCATTGCCGAACCCGGCAAGTACGCTGACGGCGAGGTTCCCGGTCTGTATCTTCATGTCCAGGCCTCGCAGAAGTCGAACAAGCCTGCTGCTAAATACTGGCGGATGAGGTATCGCCTGCATGGTAAGGAAAACGTGTACGCGATCGGCCGTTATCCCGACATTGGCTTGAAAGACGCCCGCGACCTGGCCCGAGCCGCGCGCCAGAACGTAGCCCATCACGTCGCCCCGCTGAAGGCCAAACGCAAGAAAATCGCCGAGCAGTTACTCAATGAGGAACGCACCTTCAGTTACGTAGCCGAACAGTGGCTGGCCTTCAAATCGCACGACCTCGTGAGCAAATCCCTCGCGGGTTTTCGCGGCGCGTTGAACAATCACATCCTGCCCACGATCGGCAGTATCCCCGTCAGCGAGATCAAGCTGGACCATATCGTAGAGATCATCGCTACCCTGCGCCGGGCACGCACACTGGCCATGGCCAAGCGCGTGCGGACCATCATCCGTGCCGTGCTCGGTTTCGCCGAGGGTCGAGGCTGGGTGGAACGCAACGTGGCCCTGAGCAACACCGAAGAACTCAAGGTTCGCCATGTGGTGACTAGTAATCCCGCGATCGAAAGACCAGCCGATTTGGGTCACTTTCTGCTGCGCCTGGATCAACTCAGCCCAAGCAGTGTGAGCACAGCGATGCGCTTGCTGGTGATGCTGCCCGTTCGCCCTGGCGAGCTGGTGAAAATGCGCTGGGAAGACGTCGATCTGGTCAGCGCCGATTGGCGTTATATAGTTGGGAAGACCCGCCATCTGGACAAGAGCAAACACATCGTGCCACTGCCGGAGCAGGCCCTTGTGCTGTTGCGTGAACTCCATGAACGGCGGGTAGTGGATGAAGCAGGCAATGGCTGGGTCTTCGTCTCACCAGTCTATCCAGGCTACCCAATTGACGCCACGTCCCTGGCCAAGGCTTATCAGCGGATATGGCCGGACTACCCCATCACCGCGCACGGATTCCGCGCCACCTACCGCACCATCGCCCACGAGCATTTGGGCGTTGATCCGATTGTATTGGAGTTGTCGTTGTCTCACCGAATGCCGGGCGCGCTGGGCTCGGTTTACGCGCGCGCCCAACTGCTGCCACAACGCCGAGAGGCAGCACAGCAATGGGCGAATTACTTGGATCAGCTACGCAAAAATGCCGCGCTTTTAGCGCACACGGAATAAGCCAAATGTCCACATGTCCGGCAAGGACCGTCCGCAGCGATGAAAGCGGAGCGGGAAACGAGACTCGCATCGGGCCTGCGAGCTTTTGAAATCTAAGGGTTTACAGCTATCCCTGAAACAGGGATGGCCTTGATTCTGGACTCATTCTTCAAGGCTTGCAATCCCTTGAGTTGTGGACGAACGGTTCGTCACGTCGGCCTTTTGAAGATCGACACAACGTCGCAGAAATCATATTAACCAATGATCAGATTCCGCAGAATCCTGATCTGCGGCCAACGCAGCCATTCGCGACTAATCGGTTGGCGAATAGCTCTGCCTTGTTGGCAATGCCGTTCGAGTGCTCAGATAACACTCTTACTTTTGAGACAACTAACGCTAAGCACCTGATTTATAAATGAATAAATTTTGGCACCCGTATTGCTGCAAGGTGAATTACCATTTCTCCCCAAGGTGCTTTGCCATGGAAATACCCCGCCCTATTCCTGCAAATCTGGAGTCCCAGCAAGCGTGGTGGCAGTACGATATCGAGACTGCGAGAGGTCAGCCCTCCCCCGCGTTTAAGGGAGGGGCCAGATATGACGTCGTAGTCATCGGCGGTGGCTTCACCGGCCTTTGGACAGCGTTGACCCTCAAGCAGCGCAGGCCGCAGTTGCAGGTCGCGGTTCTTGAAGCCTTCCGCGTTGGAGATGGCGCAAGCACCCGCAATGGCGGAATCGTTCACGGGTACTGGCAGTCGCTAGCGTCCAACGTCAAGACGCTGGGCGTAGATGCCGCCCTTGACCTCGCTTATCTCGGAAGCCGGGCGCAGGATGCGTTTCGGGCTTACGCCAGCGCTTGCGATAACGATGTCGACTGGCGGGAAGCCGGCAACCTGCGCGTCTCGACCTGCCCCGCCCAGGAGCGGCAGCTCGATGAGTTCCACCAGCAATGCCAAGGCTTGGGCGTCGAGCGCTACATCCAGGCGCTGGCGCCCGAACAAGTCAGCGAGATCATCGGCAGCCGCACCTTCGGCAAGGGGCTGTTCTTCCCGGAAGCCGGCAATGTCCACCCGGGAAAGTTGATGCTGGCGCTCAAACGCTCGGCATTGCAGGCTGGCGTAGAGCTGTTCGAGAGGAGTTCCGTACTGCGGATCGATGACACCCAAGGTGTGAAGACCCTACGCTTGCCGGACGGTGTCGTCATGTCGCCCCAGGTGGTCCTGGCGATCAACGCCAACCTTGCCAGGATCCCCGGGCTTGCGTCGCACTTCAGCGTGTTCTCCAGCTTCGCGGCCATGTCCGAGCCTGCCGAGGACGCCCTGAAGAGCCTTGGTTGGCATCGGCCCGTGGGCGTCAACGATGCGCGGATGTTTTTGCACTATTTTCGCAAGACGGCTGACGATCGGGTACTGATGGGTTCGGGCTCCGGGCCGATCGGCTTTACCGGGGGAGCTGATCACCCGCGGCTGCGCTCGGACCCGCAGAGTATCCAGCGGGCACAGGCCGGGCTGGCACATTTGCTTCCGTCCTTTGCCTCGACCCCCATCGCGAAGAGCTGGGGCTGGCCCATCGATGTCTCGGCTGACCGCATTCCGTTTTTCCGGACCTTGCGACCGGGCATCCACTATGGCGGCGGTTACTCGGGACACGGTGTTCAAGCGACCTGGATTGCCGGGCAATGCCTATCGTCGCTTGTGCTGGGCCAGCAGGACGAATGGAGCCGGTCGCTGTTTTGCACCCGGCCACTACCGTCACTGCCGCCGGAGCCCATCAAGTATCTGGGAGCCAACGCCATTCGCTGGGGCATCTTGAGCTGCGAGGAAGCAGAACAGCGTCGGGAGCGGGCACGGTGGACCGCGAAAGGCGTCGCTGCGCTGCCGAAATTGCTGGGGTTGCGAATCGGGGTTCGCTGATGCAGAAGGGGCCGCAGCGCGGCCCCTTTTTGGTGGGTTACTTGACGTAGCCGACTTTGATGTTCAGGTCGACCTTATGTGGCTTGCGTACCTTGAGCATGTAGTCGACAAAGAAGTAACCCGTCAGAGCCAGTGGCAGTACCGAGAACATGACGAAGGATCGGGTGGCTGCATAAGCGTTGGCTTCCAGCCAGGCCGGGGACTCCGTCGCCAGAGCCCGGAACGCGTCGCTGCCACCTGCCGCTGCAATCTTGAAGCCGTCATACAGCTCGCCCATCCACGGCACCACGACATAACCGGAAGCCATGCCGGCAGCACACATCAAGCCGATCCCCAGCGAACCGGTGTTCGGATAGCGCTCGGAAACGACCGCCAGCATGTTCGGCCACAGCAATGCGGCGCCAATGCCCAGCAAGGCCGTGGCGGCCATGGTCACGTAGGGGTTCTTGGCGTAGGCCAGACCGAGTACCGAGACGAAGATGGCCAGGCAGGCGAACAACAGGATGGTGACCGCATGCACGCGCTTAAGGGCGAACTCCGCCAGGCCACGGGCAAACAAATAGGCAATGGCCACGTAGATCAGCAGCCAGGTGCCCTTGATCCCGGAAATCTGCCCGACCACGATATCCAGCCAGTTCTGCGGCACGGTTTCGCAGGCCAACGCGAAGAACATGACACCGACCATCACGAAGATCCCGGGTTTGACGAACAACTCCTTGAACATGCCTTTGAAGCTGACGCCGTTACTGACGCGCTCGGTAGGCGGGAAATCAACGAAAAACAGCATTAGCAAAGCCACCGAAGCCGGTAACAGCGACAGGGCAAACATATAGCGCCAGTCAAAGCTCGCCGATTCCAGCCCCACCGCCAGCAGACCCGCCAGCATCCAGCCAAGCGGCCAACTGGTGTGCAAGCGATTGAGCTTGGCAGCCTTGTCGGCCGGGTACAACGAAGGCACCACCGGATTGACCACAGACTCGATGCAGCCCCAGCCGACGCCATGCAGCAATGCCCCGAGCCACAAGGTGTCGTAGGCCTGCGCACTGCCCGGCACGGCCATGATCATGACGATTAGGCCGGCATTGAAGATGACCAGGCCAGCGAACAGGACACGCTTGATCTTCAGCGCATCGATGAAAGGCGGCAACACAGTATTGCAGATCGTGAATCCCAGATAGGTGACCCCCAGAATACCGCCGATCAGCGCCGCGGAGGTCAAGGGTGAGGTGGTATCGAAGAACACCGCCTTGAGCGTTCCCGCGAACGAAAGCTTGAGCATCATGGCGAATCCGGCCGCGAACAGGGCTATCCAGCACACTAGGAATGCTCGGGAAATATTTTTTTGCGCATACACCGGGTCGAACGATTTATCGGTCATCTTGTTGTTCTCATTTACACGCACTGCTGATGCAGAATGCCATTAGCCATGGAGGGCGCCCTGTACATTCCGTCGGATACTCCGCCGTCTATCGCCAGCGGAAAGGACCTGCCGGGCCAACAGCCTGGCAGGCTAGTTCAGAAGCCTGCGCGGAACGATGCCCAGGCCTGCAACCAGTCGTCATAGGTGGCATACAGCTCCGATTCGCGAGGTGGCTGGCCCTTGAGCGGCGACTGCTGCAAGACCTCGTCAATCCGCTCGTAGTCGAACAGCGAACGGGTTGCCGCATCCATGTACTGCACAGCCTTGCGGTTGACCACGGCCGAGCTGGCCGCCTTGCTCATCTCGGCCTGCACCTGCGGGTCCAGAGCCTGATTGATGAAGGCGAGCGCCGATTCGACGTTCACCGAGGTCACCGGGATGAACCAGGCATCCGCCCATACAGCCCCACCCTCCTTGGGGAACACGTACTCGGTTTTCACACCTTGCTTGGCTGTCTGCAAGGTCGCCGCTGTCCAGGTGCAGAAGCACGCGGAAATTTCCTTGGCGACGAACAGCGAGGCGACGTCCCCGTTACTGGAGGCGAAGGTACGGCACTGCTCGCGGTAGGGCATCATCTGTTCCCAGATGTCCGCCAGGTCCTCGCGGGAAACATTGGGGAACTTGTCGCCATGCCCGGTCACCTTGGCCGCAAGCGGCCAGACAGTCAGGGGATTGTCGAGGAAGGTCAGGCGTCCCTTGAATTCGGGGCGCAGTAGGTCCTTGAAGCTGGTGACCGGTTCCTTTACTTCCTGCGGGTTGATGACGATGGTGTCGACGCCCCAGGTCCAGGGAATACCGAAGCGCTGGCCGTCCCAGAACCACATGTCGCCGTCGTAGAAGCGGGAAATGATGTCGGTGGGGTTGTAGTTGGGCACCTGCGCCACATCGATCGGCTTGAGCAGTCCGAGCCCTTTGTAAAGTTCGTTGTAGCCGTTGGAGTACTCCGAAAGGTCCAGCCGGACGCCACCGCCCATGAGCTTGGCGGTGACGTCGTCCTGGCTGCCCATGATGCTCGCGTTGACCCGCAGATTGTTCTGCTTGATCCACTGCGCCGCTTCGTTCTGCAGCGTGTAGCCTTCCCAGGTCATGATGTCCAGTTGTCCACCAACCGCTGCGCGAGCCTCGGGAACCCAGCGTGCTAGCGTTGCACCAGCGGCTACTGCTGCGGCACCCAGCATCAGCGCGCGCCGGCTCAGGTGGGGATTGAGGGGTGATATCCCGGAAAGACCGGTCGGATCTCTGTGATCTGCTGACATTGGCGCATTCCTATCCTGAAGAATTGTTGTTGGCAGGATTGAAGCTGTTCGTCACGCTCTGGCGTCAGCGCGCCTCTGGTGGGCCGATCTGATCGCCATAAACCGAAGGAGCAAGACCGGTGCCAAGTTCACGAGTATTTGCAAGATACTGAATTAAATGACTTTTTATTAAAACCGGAGTCACCACTTACGAGCTTTCTCAGGAATGCGAGCTGAGGCTTTCATTGCTGAGAAAGCAAGATGAAAAAACCCGCCGGTGGTTACCACGGGCGGGCTCTGATGACGCATTGTCGAGTCAGACCAGGCGTGCCTGCTCGTCGGCATGGTATGAGGAGCGCACCAGCGGTCCTGCCGCGACATTGTCGAACCCCATCTCCCGGCCGATCTGCGCAAAACGGGCAAACTGATCGGGATGCACATAACGCTGCACGGGAAGATGATTGCGGCTGGGTTGCAGATACTGGCCCAAGGTCAACATGTCGACCTGATGTTCGCGCATCCGCGCCATCACTTCGATCACCTCATCGTCGGTTTCACCCAACCCCAGCATCAGGCCAGACTTGGTCGGCACCTGGGGCACTCTCGTCTTGAAGCCCGCGAGCAGGTCCAGTGACCATTCGAAGTCCGATCCCGGGCGCACTGCGCGGTAGAGCCGTGGCACGGTTTCCAGGTTGTGGTTGAACACATCCGGCGGTGTTTCGGCGGTCACTGCCAGAGCGATATCCATTCGCCCACGATAGTCCGGCACCAGGGTTTCGATACGGACCTCCGGGCAACGACTGCGGATTTCCCGCAGGCAGGCGGCGAAGTGTGCCGAGCCGCCATCGCGCAAGTCATCCCGGTCCACCGAGGTGATCACGACGTACTTGAGGTGAAGCTCGGCAATGGCGATCGCCAGATTGCGCGGCTCGTCCACGTCCAGCGGCTTGGGCCGTCCATGACCGACATCGCAGAACGGACAGCGCCGGGTACAGATGTCGCCCATAATCATGAAGGTCGCCGTGCCACCGTTAAAGCACTCGCCCAGATTCGGACAGGCGGCCTCCTCACAGACGCTGTGCAACCTGTGCTTCCTGAGCAGGGCCTTGATCCGCGATACTTCCGGCGACGCCGCGATGTCCACGCGGATCCACTCCGGCTTGCGGGGGATGTCCTCGGTTGGCAGGATTTTGACCGGAATGCGCGCCACCTTGCCGGCGCCGCGCAGTTTTACCCCGGTCATTACCGGCCGGGCGAATTCGTTTGCGACATCAGGTCGGGTCATCGTCGCCTCGTCAGCCACGGTAGTAGCGCTGTGGCACGAACGGCGTCTTGCACACGCGCATGGGCACGGCCTTGCCCCGCACTTGGGCATAAACCACCGTGTCCAGCCCCGCGTACGGCGCCGCCAGCAGCCCCATTGCCAGAGGGCCTTCGAAACTTGGGCCGAAGCCGCCACTGGTCACCCTGCCGATCAACTCGCCATCCTCCCTGAAGAGCTCGACACCCTCGCGAACCGGCATGCGCTCCAGCGGCACCAGGCCAACGCGCTTGCGATAAGCGCCTTCGCGTTGCTGGGCGAACACTTGCTGGTATCCGGGGAAGCCCCCAGCACGCACGCCGCCTTCCCGCCGCGCCTTGGAAATCGCCCAGCCCAGGCTGGCCTCGATGGGCGAGACACTGCTGTCCATGTCGTGCCCGTACAGGCACAGCCCCGCTTCAAGGCGCAGCGAATCGCGGGCCCCAAGGCCGATGGGGACGACTTCCGGTTGATCCAGCAACAGCCGCGCCAGGGTTTCCGCATGCTCGACCGGCACGGAAATCTCGTAACCATCCTCGCCGGTGTACCCCGAACGACTCACCTGGCAGACGATTCCGCGAATCTCGACGGCCGCGAACTGCATGAAGGTCATCTGCGCCACAGCTGGCGATAGTCGCGCCAGCACCTGCGCGGCCAGCGGCCCCTGCAAGGCGAGCAACGCATGGCTGTCGAACAACGATACGACTTCACACTGATCCTGCAACTGCCGCAGGTGAGCAAGGTCTTGGTCCTTGCAGCCGGCATTGACCACCAGGAACAGGTGATCTCCGGCGTTGGCGACCATCAGGTCATCGAGGATCCCACCCTGCTCGTTGGTGAACACCGCGTAACGCTGCATCCCCACGGGCAAGTCGACGATGTCCACCGGTACCAGGGTCTCCAGGGCCTTGGCCGCGCCCTCCCCGACCAGGCGGATCTGACCCATGTGGCTAACATCGAACAGGCCTGCCCGGGCCCGGGTATGCAGGTGCTCCTTGAGCACGCCCAGCGGGTATTGCACCGGCATGTGGTAGCCGGCAAAGGGCACCATTTTTGCACCCAGGGACAGGTGCAGGTCATGCAAGGGGGTTTGCTTGAGTGTCATGGCATCATCCTCGGTTTCACAGCCCGTAGACCGGGAATGCGCAGCACAGGCGTGCTACCTGTTGCGCCACATGGGCTTCCACATCGGCGTCGCCGAGGTGATCGAGGATGTCGCAGATCCAGCCGGCCAGCTCCTGGCTTTCGCTGACGCCCAGGCCCCGGGTGGTGATCGCCGGCGTGCCGATGCGGATACCGGAGGTCACGAAAGGCGACTGCGGATCGTTGGGCACTGCGTTCTTGTTTACCGTGATGCGCGCCCGGCCGAGCGCAGCGTCCGCGTCCTTACCGGTGATCCCCTGGCGGATCAGGCTGACCAGGAACAGATGGTTGCGGGTGCCATCGGAGATGACTTCGTAACCTCGCGACTTGAACACCTCTGCCATGGCCACGGCGTTGTCCAGCACCTGCTGTTGGTAGACCTTGAACTCGGGCGTCAGCGCCTCCTTGAAACACACGGCTTTCGCTGCGATCACATGCATCAGGGGACCACCCTGTGCCCCAGGGAACACCGCCGAGGCCAGCTTCTTCTCGATATCGGGGTTGCTACGGGCCAGGATCAGGCCACCGCGCGGACCGCGCAGGGTCTTGTGGGTAGTGGTAGTGACCACGTCCGCCAGACCGACCGGGTTGGGATAGAGCCCAGCAGCGACCAGCCCGGCGACGTGGGCCATGTCGACGAACAGGTAGGCCCCCACCCGGTCGGCGATATCGCGGAAACGCTGGAAGTCGAGGACCTGCGAATAGGCCGAAAAACCCGCGACGATCATCTTCGGACGATGCTCGAGCGCAAGGCGCTCGACTTCGTCGTAGTTGATCAGTCCCTTGGCATCGATGCCGTACTGGACAGCGTTGTACAGCTTGCCGGAAGAGCTGACCCTGGCCCCGTGAGTCAAGTGACCGCCATGGGCCAGGCTCATGCCCAGGATGGTATCTCCCGCGCTGAGCAGCGCCAGGTAGACAGCCGCGTTGGCCGAGGAACCCGAGTGCGGTTGCACGTTGGCGTAGTCGGCACCGAACAGCGCACAGGCACGGTCGATGGCCAGTTGTTCGACGACGTCGACGTGCTCGCAGCCACCGTAGTAGCGCTTGGCCGGATAACCCTCGGCGTATTTGTTGGTCAGGGCTGTGCCTTGAGCGGCCATCACCTGGGGACTGGTGTAGTTTTCTGACGCAATCAGCTCAATGTGATCTTCCTGGCGCCGGGTCTCGCTGTCGATCGCGGCGGCCAGGACGGGGTCGAAGTCGTTGAGGGTCAGACTTTTGTGGAACATGGGATTCTTCCTGGATGAGGGGGAACCCGGCGGGGGCAGCACCGGCGCCGGTGTTCCGAAGCTGATTCAGACGTCCTGATAGCTTTCGATCGAAGGGCAGGCGCAAGTCAGGTTGCGGTCACCGTAGACATTGTCAACACGCCCCACCGGGGGCCAGTACTTGTCATTCGAATGCCCGGCAGGGAAAACCGCCTGGTCACGGTCGTAACCGTGATTCCAGGAACCGGTCAACTCATGGGCCGTGTGCGGTGCATTGCGCAGCGGGTTGTCATCACGGTGCAGCAGGCCACTTTCGACCGCATGGATTTCTTTGCGAATGGCGATCATCGCCTCGCAGAAGCGATCGAGCTCCTCCAGCGATTCGCTTTCGGTCGGTTCGACCATCAACGTACCGGCCACCGGGAAGGACATGGTCGGGGCATGGAAACCGAAGTCGATCAGGCGCTTGGCAACGTCCTCGACGCTGATTCCGCTGCTGTCCTTGAGCGGACGCAGATCAAGGATGCACTCGTGGGCGACCAGGCCGTTTTCACCGGTGTAGAGCACCGGGTAATGCTCCTCCAGGCGCCGGGCGATGTAGTTGGCATTGAGTATCGCCACCCTCGAGGCCTCGCGCAGCCCCACGCCGCCCATCATGCGGATGTACATCCAAGTGATTGGCAGGATGCTCGCGCTACCGAAAGGCGCAGCGCACACGGCGCCCCCCTTCTGCTGCAAATGAGCGTGTCCCGGCAGGAACGGCGCCAGGTGCGACTTCACACCGATAGGGCCAACCCCCGGCCCGCCACCGCCGTGGGGAATGCAGAACGTCTTGTGCAGGTTCAGGTGCGAGACATCGCCGCCGAACTGCCCTGGTGCGCACAGCCCGACCATGGCGTTCATATTCGCCCCGTCGATATATACCTGACCGCCCGCAGCATGGATGATGTCGCAGATCTCGCCGATACGGCTCTCGAACACGCCGTGAGTCGAGGGATAGGTGATCATCAGCGCCGCCAGCTTGTCGCTGTGCTGCAAGGCCTTGGCCTGCAGATCGTCGACATCGACGTTGCCTCGGCTATCACAGGCGACGACCACCACGCGCATGCCGGCCATCTGCGCGGTAGCCGGGTTGGTGCCATGAGCGGACGAGGGAATCAGGCAGACGTCCCGCCCACCCTCGCCACGCGACTGGTGATAGGCACGAATGGCCAGCAACCCTGCATACTCGCCCTGCGAGCCGGCATTGGGCTGCAGCGATACGGCGTCATAACCGGTGGCCTGGCAGAGCATGGTCTCCAGCTCGTCCAGCATCGCCTTGTAGCCCTCGGCCTGATCGGCCGGCGCGAAAGGATGCAGGCTGCCGAACTCAGGCCAGGTCACCGGAATCATCTCGCTGACGGCGTTGAGCTTCATGGTGCAGGAGCCCAGCGGGATCATGCTGCGGTCCAGGGCCAGGTCCTTGTCGGCCAGGCGGCGCATGTAACGCATCAGCTCGGTTTCGCTGTGATAGCGGTTGAACACGGCGTGGGCCAGAATCGCCGAGCGGCGGTGCAACTGCTCGGGTAAGCGCCCGCCCGCCAGATCGGCCATGTCGTCGAAATCCGGAACGTTGTTCGCCTGGCCAGCGAACAACGCCCACAACCGCTGCACCGAAGCCGGTGTGCAGGTCTCGTCCATCGAGATGCCGACGCGCTGATCGTCGATGAAGCGCAGGTTGATGCCAGCCTTGGCGGCACGTTGGTGCAGTTCGCTGGCCGGCAGGGTCGCCATCACGCTGAGGGTGTCGAAGAAATGGTATTGCTCGACCGTCTGCCCCAGGTGTTCGAGGCCTTTTGCCAGGATCGCGGTCAGTCGGTGGGTGCGCCGGGCGATGTCTTTCAAGCCCTGCGGGCCGTGATAGACGGCATACATGCTGGCGATGTTGGCCAGCAGCACCTGGGCCGTACAGATGTTGCTGGTAGCCTTCTCGCGACGGATATGCTGCTCGCGGGTCTGCATGGCCAGGCGCAAGGCCGATGCCCCGTGGCGATCCACCGAAATGCCGACCAGGCGGCCGGGCATGTCACGCTTGAAGCTGTCACGGGTGGCGAAAAATGCCGCGTGAGGGCCACCATAGCCCAAGGGCACGCCAAAGCGCTGGGCGCTGCCGATTACCACATCGGCGCCAAACTCGCCAGGTGGGGTCAGCAGGGTCAGGGCCAGCAGATCGGCTGCCACCGCGAGCAACCCGCCAGCAGCCCGCACATGGCCCGCCAGCTCGGCATGATCATGAACCGCGCCAGTGCTGGCCGGATATTGCAGCAAGACACCGAAATAGGCACCAAGGTCTTCCGGAGCCAGTTCACACTCATCCCCCACTACCACCTCGATAGCCAGCGGCGCGGCGCGGGTGCGCAGTACATCGATGGTCTGCGGATGGCAGTGGGAAGAGACGAAGAATGCTGGCGCCCTGTTGCGCGCCAGACGTCTGCAGAAGGTCATGGCTTCAGCGCAGGCGGTCGCCTCGTCCAGCAGCGACGCGTTGGCGATGTCCATCCCGGTCAGGTCGCTGACCAGGGTCTGGAAGTTCAGCAACGCTTCCAGGCGCCCTTGGGAAATTTCCGGCTGATACGGCGTGTAAGCGGTGTACCACGCCGGGTTTTCCAGGAGATTGCGCAGGATCGGCGCTGGCGTGAAGCACGGATGGTAGCCCTGGCCGATGTGTTGGCTGAACAGCTTGTTCTTGCCAGCGATCTGCTTCAGGTCGGCCAGGGCCTCGGCTTCGCCCTGCCCCACGGTCAACGGCAGCACGCTGGTGCCGCTGATGGTATCCGGCACAACGCTGGCGATCAATTGGTCCAGACTGTCGTAGCCGACGACCTGGAGCATGACCTGGGTCGCCCGCTCGTCCGGCCCGATATGACGCCCTACGAACTCACCGCGGGTGTCGAGTTGTACTTTATTGCTCATAAGCACTGTCACTCCTGCTGGCGCAGATAATCCTGATAACCCGTTTCATCCATCAGGTTGGCCAGGCCACTGGCGTCGGTCGGCAGGAAACGGAAGAACCAGCCCTGGTCGAGGGGAGAGGCGTTGACCAGCTCCGGCTCCTGGGCCACAGCCTCGTTAACGGCAACCACCTGGCCGGTAAGCGGCATGGTGATGTTGCTGGCGGCCTTGACCGATTCAAGCACCACCACTTCCTGGCCGGCCTCGTAGGTTTCAAGGTCCGGCAACTGGACGAAAACCACGTCGCCCAGTGCCGATTGCGCATAGTCGGTGATGCCGACGGTCAGCTCGCCGTTGTCTTCCAGGCGCAGCCATTCGTGATCGGGAGTGAAACGCACGCTCATGGGGTCTTTCCTTTTGGAGTTGTTGTTGGTCAGGTACTTGGCTTCAAACGCTCAGCGCTACGCGCAGAGCCGGGACTTCGGCCTGTTCGATCCGGGTGCCCATCTCCATGTCCAGGCGGCAGGCCACCAGGTCGGCGATGGTCAGGATCGGCAGGTTGTACCGTGCTGCGTAAGCATTGATGGCCGCGCCGCGCATCATCGTGCCGTCGGGGTTCATCAGTTCGCAAAGCACGGCGGCCGGCCGCATGCCGGCCAGCACGGCGATCTCCACACTGCCTTCGGTGTGTCCCCGGCGCTCGAGCACCCCGCCCCGTCTGGCCCGTAGCGGAAACATGTGTCCAGGACTGACGATGCGGCGATGCAACGCGGTCGAGGCCAGTGCCGCCTGCACGGTGGTGAGGCGATCCTGGGCCGACACACCGGTGGTGATGTTGTCCGCCGCCTCGATGCTTACGGTGAAACCTGTGGTGTACCGCGACTCGTTGTGCGGGACCATGGGTTTGAGCCGTAGCATGTCGACCGTGGCCTCGTCCAGGCAGAGACAGACGATGCCACTACCGTCGCGGATCATCATGGCCATGCTCTGCACCGTCATGTTTTGTGCCGCGACCACAAGGTCGGCCTCGTTCTCGCGATCGTCGTCGTCGAGCAGGATAACGGGCAGGCCGCGTCGATACGCGTCGACGGCGGCCTTGACGTTACGGTGGCGAGAAAGGATCGAGCTCATCATGTCGTTATCTCCGAAGGTTGCATCGGGCGCTCGGGTCTCAATAGCCGCGCTCGAACCCGACCTGCCCGTCGAGGGGCTGGCCGGATTGGTACTTGCGCAGGTTGCACAAGAAGAAATCGATCATTGCCGCAGCGTCGGTGGGGCCGGCGACATGGGGGGTGAGCATCAGGTTGGGAGTGACCCAGAACTGGTGCGAGGGCGGCAGTGGCTCTTTGCGGAACACGTCCAGCACGGCGCCGGCCAGTTGCCCCTGTTCGAGCGCGTGGACCAGATCCCGGTCGACCACTGCGTTGCCACGACCGATATTGATAAACAGCGCATTGCCAGGCAGCGCGCTGAAAAAGGCGCTGTCGAATAGATCCCTGGTCTGCGGGGTGTCGGGCAGGACGTTGACGACATAGTCCGCTTGCGCCGCCATTGGCAGTAGCGCTTCCAGGCTTCCCACACGCTCCACGCCGACCACTGCGCGCGGGCTGCGCTGGATACCGGATACCTGCATGCCCAAGGCGCTCAACCCGGCGGCAATATGGGCACCGATACTGCCAAGCCCGGCGATCAGCACGCGTTTGCCGGCGAGCCGAGGCGAACTTGCCGGTTGCCAACTGAAGCGACTCTGGGCGAACGGATAATCAGCAGCCTTCCAGGCATGGGCCAGCATGTGGTGCAGGACGTACTCGAGCATCGCTGCGCCAAACACCCCGCTGGCACGGGTGAGCTGATAACCACGCGGTACGCGGGGATCGAGCATGGGCGTCACCCCAGCCCAGGTCAGTTGGACCCAGCGCGGCCGCAGGCCGCGGTCCAGCAATTCGATGACATGTTCCGGCGCGCCCAGCCAGACATCGCAGTCGCCTTGGGCATCGACTTCATCCCGTGTGCGCAGCGGCAGTTGTGCATGGGCCTGGCGAATCAAGACATGCAGCTCGGCGCTGTCAGGGTCTGCCAGCAGAACCGTGGGCAGCGAGGCGTTGGTCATTGCGCTCTACTCCGAAAGTGAACTCCAAGTCACTTGAGCAAGCGCCGTGCCATAAAGAAAAAATCAATAAAATCAGAAAGTTGAACACAAAAAACCTGCTGTCTTTCAGGATTGAGACAGCAGGCTCATTTTTGCAACGCCAGATTCGCTACAGGCTAATACCGTAGCGCTTGATCTTGCGATAGAGCGTCGCCTTGCTCATACCAAGCGCCTTGCAGGCCGACTCGACATTGCCTGCGCTAGCGGCCAGGGCCTGGCTGATGGCCTTGCTTTCTACCTGGTCCAGGGTGGTCCGGGCATTCACGCCGGTAACATGCACAACCAGGTCGGCGGCATCGTCCAGTGCTTCGGTATCGATTGCTGGCCTGTCCGGCGCGGGCTGCTCTGGTACCGCCCGCTCCGGCGCGACAGGCGCCAGGCGCTCGGCGAAGGGCCTGATTCGGTTCTCGAACGGCAACACGATGTCGCTGGCACGCAGCTCACCACCGTCGGCGAACAACGAGGCACGGTGCAGCACGTGACGCAGCTCGCGAACGTTGCCCGGCCATGAGTACTCAAGCAGCTTCTTCCAGGCGGACGGCTTGAGCACCGGCACCGGATCGTCACCGCATACACCCTGCAGCACCGTCTCGATCAGTTGCGCTTTGTCTTCCCGCTCACGCAGCGCAGGCAAGTCGATGATCATCCCGGCCAGGCGGAAGAACAAGTCTTCGCGAAATTCGCCGGCCGCCACTTTCTCATGCAGGCGCTGATTGGTTGCGGCGATGATCTGCACGTCCACCCGCACCGCTTTGCCACCGCCCAGTGGTGAAACTTCGCCACTTTCCAGCACACGCAGAAGGCGAGTCTGCAGGGCCAATGGCATATCGCCGATCTCGTCGAGGAACAGCGTGCCGCCGTCGGCTTCCATGAAACGCCCCTGACTGCCATCCTTGTTGGCCCCGGTGAAAGCGCCCTTGCTATAGCCGAACAGCTCGCTATCAATGAGCGATTCAGGCACCGAAGCGCAGTTGAAGGCGACGAAGGGCGCCGCACTGCGCTCGCCTTCCTGATGGATGGCCTTGGCCAGGGTGTCCTTGCCGGCGCCAGTTTCGCCAAGCAGCAGCAACGGCAGGTTCTTGTTCATCACCTTGCGGATCAGGCGCACGTTGTCCTGCATTCGCGAATCCTGTCCGGCGCAGCGTGCCAGGGAGCCCGCCACCTCCCGTGGCGCACGTGAGCGCGCCTTCGCCCTCTCAGCTTCGGCGCTGCGCATGGGCTGCGCTGGGCTGGCGATCAGCAGGAAGTCCAGGCGTTGAGCCGAGTGGAGCAGTTGCACCGTGGCCACGCTGCGGAAAATCTCCAGGGATATGGCCGACTGCGGGCAATCGATGACCTCCCACAGGCGGCGCCTGCCCAACTGGTTCGCTTCCACGCCAACCAGGCGCCGCGCGCCATGGGTGGCGCCAACGATCAGCCCACCGGCGTCGACCGCGATCCACGCCGCAAGGCCGGCGGTACCGCACACTTGAAGGATGAAACAGTCCTCAAAACGCAGGCGGAACAGGCGCTGCTCCAGCTTGTTCGAACTCTGGATTGCCAGCTTGTAGGCGATATGATGGGCATTGATATCGACGTGAGGGTTGCATGTGGTCAGGTTGAGCACGCCTTGCAACTGGCCGTCAGGATTGTAGAAGGGCGCTGCGACGCACGCCTGGCCAGAAAGGTCGTAGTAGAAGTGGTCATCGCGAAAAACCGCGACCGGGCGTTGCTCGGCGATACTGGTACCGATCCCGTTGGTACCACCCACCTCCTCGCGCCAGATCGAACCAATACGGTCGCTCTCGCAGTAATACACATGGGAAGGCTTGATACTCTCTGCGATGATCACACCATCGGCATTGGCCAGGCTGGCGTGATAGCCGACGTCACTGAGCACGCTCATCAAGCCGTTCAGCGTACTCAGCGCATGTTCGAACGCGCGCTCGCCAAAGGCCTGCTGCAACCGGCGGACCTCGGCGGCATCGACCACCGGCACCAGCGGTTCTTGGTCGGGGCGCAGGCCGACCTCCAGGCAACGTCGCCAGGATTGCCCGCAATGCTCTCGAAGCAACCCGGACTGGCCACCCGACGCGTCACGATCCAGCTCATGTGAATCTCCATCGGCACCGGAGCTAATCCGGGCCAGGTGTTGCTGCACGCTCATCATTTTTATTGTACCTGCTCGACATCCAGGGATTGTCGGCCTGGTTCATGGCCGGTTTTACCGAAATTTAATGCAAGATTGAAACCAGTAAACCTGCCTGTTTCAGTCTCCACGGTTTCCGATCCCGAGATGCCTGCCAGGCCCTTGGCACGGGCACGCGCGAGCCCCCCCCCTGACACCGCCACCTTATCCTTGAGGATGCCGCCAGCGGACGGGCGTTACCAGAGTATCGGACATTTTCCTGCGAGCGGCGCACAGCTCGTCGCCCGCACCCACTGTCTCATTATCGAGAAGCTTGCCCGCGACCTTGTCTCAGCAATGCGGCAATCGTTAAAAAACAAAAATAAAACGTTATATATCAATTAGTTAGATGATAAAAAACTCTTGGCATCCTTGTTGCTAAGTCCTGTTACGGATGGCTGCCAGCGACCACGCATCGCCAGCTTGCCCTGACGTCGACACCACCAATAACAAGCGAAGCCAGGAGATACTATGGAACTCGGTCTGTTCATGATGCCGCTGCACGACCCGCGGCGTAACTATACCGAAATGCTGCAACAGGACCGCGAGGCCGCGATCCTCGCCGACCAACTTGGCTTCAGCGAAGTCTGGGTCGGTGAACACTACAGTTGCAGTTCCGAGCCAGTGGCCAACCCGTTGCAGTTCTTCGCCACCCTGCTCGACGCCACCAAGAACATCAAGTTCGCCACGGGCGTACTCAACCTGCCCCAGCACCACCCGGCCACCGTCGCCGGTGACGTCGCCCAGTTCGACCACCTCAGCGGCGGCCGTCTGATCATGGGCGTAGGCCCTGGCGGCCTAGTTTCGGATATGGAACTGTTCGGCACGCAAGACCTCAATCGCGCTGAGATGACCACTGAGTCGGTCGACATCATCCACAAGATTTGGGCCTCGGACCCGCCTTACAACATCCAGGGCAAGTACTGGAATGTGAAGCTGGAGAAAAACATCATCCCGTCGCTGGGCTTCGGGCCGATGCTTAAACCGTTCCAGCAACCGCACCCACCACTGGCCATCTCGGTGATGAGTCCATCGTCGAGCAGTGCGCGCCAAGCCGGCGAACGCGGCTGGGGCATCGTCAGTGCCAACTTCATCCCTGAAGTGCACGTCAAATCGCACTGGGAACAGTACGTCATCGGTTGCGAGAAAGTCGGACGTCGCCCAGACCCGGCCATGTGGCGTATCGCCCGTTCGATCCTGGTGACCGATACCGACCAGGAAGCCGCCGACTACCTGGCCCGCCCCGACAGCACCTACGGCTGGTACTACGACTACATCGTCGAAGACATGGCAGCGTTCAACATGCAGCGCATCCTCAAACCGTCGGCAGAAATCCCGGACAGCGAAGTCACCCGGCAAAACTGCCTGGACTGGATGGTCATGTCCGGCTCGCCGAAAACCGTGCTCGACAAGCTGGTGGCCTTCGTAGACTACGTCGGCGTACCGTTCGGCACCCTGCTGACCACCCAGAAAGACTGGGAAAACCCAGCTCTGCACCAGAAGTCGCTGCGTCTGCTCAGTGAGTCGGTCATGCCGAAACTGCGCGACTACTGCGCCACGCTCAAGCACGTAGCGTGACAAAGGCCGGGCCCTTGAGCCCGGCCATGGCGACCGGAGCAGTCGCCCGATCGGTTTCACCTTGAACTGCCGAAGAAGCACGGTGCTCCCCCTCACCGGGGAGCACTCATTACAACAATGAGGTTTCGATCAATTCGCCCGCCCGGGCGAGGCTGCTGTGGCCTTGCGGCCGAGGAGTTGCCATGGCTTTGAACATTACCCAACGCCAGACAGCGCTGAGTACGGTGCTCGCCGCGCCGTCGATGGCGTTCATGCTGGTGTTCTTCGTGTTCCCCTGCATCCTGTTGTTGCTGTACAGCTTCTGGACCGCGCGGTCCTTCGTGATAGAACCGACTCTCAATCTCGATAATTACATCCGAACCCTCACCGCAGCGGGCTTCTGGCGCACCGGTCTCACCGGCTTGAACAACGGGCTGTGGACGGCCATCATCTCGGTGGTGCTGAGCTTTCCGGCGGCCTATTACATCGTTTACCGTGCCCGCGGCAACGCCGCGTTCTACCTGATCCTGTTGTCCTGGTTTTCCAGTTACCTGGTACGGGTCTACGCCTGGCGAACCATCCTCGGCACCAACGGGTTGATCAACAGCACGCTGATACAGTGGGAATTGATCCAGCAGCCGCTGGAGTTCCTCCTTTTCAGCCCTTTCGCCTCGATCATCACCTTGGTTCACATCATGTTTCCCTTCGCCTTGCTGTTGTTGGTGTCAGCGCTGCGCGACGTGAAACAGGACTACCTCGATGCTGCCCGCGACCTAGGGGCGACACGCACCCAGGTGCTGCTGCGGGTGATCGTGCCAATGGCCTATAAAGGCATCGTCTCGGCCTTCATGTTCACCTTCATCCTGGCAGCCGGCGACTACATCACCCCGCAGTTGCTCGGCGGACGTGACGGGGTGACCAACGGCCTGTTGATCGCCAACCAGTTCCGCAGCGCCGGTAACTGGCCGCTGGGTGCGGCGATGGCGTTCATCACCCTGGCCCTGTTTATCGGCATCTACGTCGTCTTCACCCAACTGCTGCGGGCACTGCGCCTGGCGCCGGGACTACGTTTCCACGAGCAGGAGCACGCATCATGCTGAGGCTCTATCTTTGGTTCTACCTGCTGTTTCTGTATGCGCCGATCGTGGTCATCGGGATGTTCAGCTTCCATAGCTCGGCGTCCCTGGTGTTTCCTTTCGAAGGCTGGAGCCTGCGCTGGTACGAGCAGATCTTCGCCAGCCAGACCTTCCGCAGTTCGCTGTACAACAGCCTGCTGGTGGCGAGCATGGCCTCGCTGGCAACCACGGTGCTGGGCGCCAGCGTGGCGCTGGCGTTGATCCGCATGAAAGGCAAGGTTCGCGAAGCGGTGGCAACCCTCTGCGCCGCGCCCATCGCCCTACCCGGCCTGTTCCTGGGTATCGCGCTGCTCAGCGCCTTCGCGCAGATGGGCCTGAACCGCTCGCTGCTCACGGTGACCATTGCTCACACGCTGTACGCGCTGCCATTTTTCGTGGCCACGCTGCGTTCGCGGATCGACTACTTCGACCCCTCCCTGGAGGAGGCCGCCCGCGACCTTGGCGCGAGCCCCATGCAGACGTTCCGTATGGTGACCTTGCCCATCCTGCGGCCCAGCCTGATCGGCGCGGCCATCCTGGTGTTCGCCCTGTCGTTCGATGAGTTGATCATCACCGTGTTCGTCAGCGGCAATGAAACCACGCTGCCGATGATGGTCTGGTCAATGATGCGGCGTACCGTCGACCCCACCATCAACGCCGCCTCCATGGTCGCCTTTGCCCTGTCGCTGATCGTGATCCTTGCCGCCGGCGCCGCCTTCTGGCTGCAGCGCCGCGCAAAAACTTCCTACCGTACCTCGTCCTCAGGAGTCGATGCCCATGAACCGTCCGATCGTGCAACTGCAGAACGTGCACAAGTCGTTCGGCCCCTTCAAGGCCTTGAATGACATCAACCTCGATATCCGCCAAGGTGAGATTCTGACCCTGCTGGGGCCCAGTGGCTGCGGCAAGACGACTCTGATGCGCATCATCGCCGGCTTCGAGGCGCCGACCAGCGGCAGCCTGCTGATCGCTGGCAACGACGCCGTGGCCTTGCCACCGGAGAAGCGCAGCGTGAACATGGTGTTCCAGCGCTATGCGCTGTTCCCGCACCTGGATGTGTTCGACAACGTCGCCTTCGGTTTGCGCTTACAAGGCGTGTCCAAGACACAGATCAAGGAGCAGGTGAATGCCATGCTGCACCTGGTACAGCTGGACAGCTTCGCCAACCGCTGGATCAACGAACTCAGTGGCGGCCAATGTCAGCGGGTAGCACTGGCTCGCGCCTTGGTCAATCGCCCCGACGTACTGCTGCTCGACGAGCCGCTAGCAGCGCTTGACCTGAAGATCCGTCATCACATGCTCAAGGAACTTAAGCGCATCCACGAGGAAACCGGCACCACCTTCGTCTACGTCACCCACGACCAGGACGAAGCGATGATCCTTTCCGACCGGGTGGTCTTGATGAACAAGGGTGAGATCGAACAACTCGGATCACCTCAGGATCTCTATGCCGCACCGGAATCGCTGTTCTGTGCGCGCTTCTTCGGCGACACCAACATCGTCGAGGGCCAGGTTGGCGGGGTTAGCGATGGCCTTGCAGATATATCCACCGCGTTCTTCAGTGCCCGCGGGGCCGTGCGCCGGGCCAGTACCGGCGCCAGCGTGTCACTGTCGATCCGCCCCGAAGCCATTCGCCTCGACGCCGCTGCCTCAGACGATACCTCGCCCAGCCACAACGCCATTACCGGCGACATCGAAGATGTCATGTTCATCGGCAATCGCGTGGTCTACCAGGTCAAGCATGGCGACAGCCTGTTCACCTGCCAGCAGGCCCGTCCGGTCGCCTGCATCGAGCATGCGCCCGGCAGCCGGGTGCGCCTGTCGTGGCCCGATGAGGCCGTGGTCGTGCTCACCCATTGATCGCCCCTATTACAGCAATAAAAAGGAGTACCCAAGTTGGTTGATTACATCGTGGTAGGCGGAGGCCCGGCAGCTTGCGCGGCAGCTTCCCGGCTTACGGAAGATTCGAACGTTTCGGTCACCCTGCTCGAACAGGGCTCACGTGACTGGAACCCCTACATCCACATGCCCGTGACCTACTTCAAGACGGCCAAGGGCAACCTGCTGACCCGCTACAAACTCGAACCGCAGCGCGAACAGAACGGCATCGAGCCGGAAATGGTCCAGGGGCGCGTACTCGGCGGCGGCAGCTCGGTCAACGCCATGGTCTATATGCGCGGCTGCCCCGAGGACTACGACAACTGGGAAGCCATGGGCTGCCCAGGTTGGTCGTACAAGGAAGTTTTGCCCTACTTCAAGCGCAGCGAGGACAACGAGCGTTTCGCTGGCGAAGCCCATGGCCAGGGCGGACCACTGGGCGTATCAGACCAGCGCGCCACCCACTACCTGACCAAGAGCTGGGTCAAGGCCGCGCAGCAACTGGGTATCCCCTTCAACGCGGACTTCAACTCCGGCAAACAGCAAGGCGTCGGTTTCTACCAAGTGAAGATGCGCAACGGCCTGCGCTGCAGCGCAGCGGTGGCCTACCTCAACCCGGCACGCAAGCGCCCCAACCTGAAAATCCGCACCGGCTGCCAAGTCTTGCGGATCCTGGTCGAAAACGGCCGCGCCTACGGCGTGGAATACCGCCAGGGCGGCCAGGTCAAGGTGCTGCGCGCCGAGAAAGAAGTCATCGTCAGCGCAGGCGCTGTTGGCTCACCGACCCTGCTACTGCGCTCAGGTATTGGCCCTGCCGAACACCTGCGTTCAGTTGGCATCCCCGTAGTGCACGACCTGCCGGGCGTGGGGGAAAATTTCCAGGACCATGTGGACATGTTCCTGATCTATGAGCTGACCGGCGCGCACAGCTACGATAAGTACAAGAAACTGCACTGGCAGGCCTGGGCCGGACTGCAGTACCTGTTATTCCGCAATGGTCCCATCACCTCCAACATATGCGAAGGTGGCTTGGTGTGGTACGGCGACAAGAACGATCCATTGCCGAACCTGCAATTCCACTTCCTGCCTGGCGCCGGTGTCGAGGAAGGCGCGGAGACCACCCCGAGCGGCAACGGTTGTACGGTTAACGTCTACCAGACCCGACCACGCTCACGTGGCACCGTGCGCTTGCGCGACGCTAACCCGGACAGCCCTCCACGGGTCGACCCGAATTACCTGTCCGATCCCTACGATGTTGAACAGCTCGCTGAGGCGGTCCGCCTGGGCATGGAGATCATGGAACAGTCGGCACTCAAACCCTACGTGGCGCATGTGCATCGCCCCCGCCAGCCGTTGTCGACCCACGAGGAACGTGTACGCTTCGTTCGCGAGACAGCCCAGGGTGCCTTGCACCCCTCGGGTGCATGCAAGATGGGCACCGACGCCATGGCGGTGGTCGATCCGGAGTTCCGTGTGCACGGCCTGCAAGGCCTGCGGGTATGCGACACCTCGGCGATGCCAGCGCTCATTTCGGGCAACACCAGCGCGCCCTCGATGATGCTCGGCGAGCGCCTGGCCGACTTCATCAAGGGCCGTCGCTCGCTGCTCCCGCAGGCGCCACAAGGTGCAAGCCTGACGCAGGCCGAGCCGGTCAAGGCGCACGTCTGAACTCGATCATTCATTGACGAAGGCCACCCTTGGGTGGCCTTCTTTCTTTAAGGAAGCCCCATGCAATCGATATTCGGAAGCCCCGCCTATCAACGCGCGACCCGCCTGACGTTCTTCGCCGTCGGCTTCACCATGGCCGCCTGGGCGCCCCTGGTGGCCTACGCCAAGCAACGCCTGATGCTCGACGACGGCCTGTTCGGCAGCCTGTTGCTGTGCATCGGCCTGGGCTCGCTGTTGAGCATGCCCTTCGCTGGTCGAATCGCCCAACGCATTGGCCTGAGGCGCCTCATGCAACTTTCCGGAGTGTGCTTTAGTGCCGCTCTGGTCGCTCTCGCGGTGCTTTCCTCGGCCTGGCAGTTCGCCTTGGCGCTGTTCATCTTCGGCGCTTGCCTAGGCCTCGGCGACATCTGCGTCAACCTGCAAGGCGCCATGGTGGAGAAAGCTGCCGGTAAACCGCTGATGTCAGGCTTCCATGGACTGTTCAGCGCCGGAACCTTCGCCGGCGCGGCAGGCGTGACCCTCCTGCTCAACCAGGGTGCCACGCCCCTGTGGGCCGCACTCACAGCAGCACTGGTGACCTTGATGATCCTGTTACTGGCGCGCAACCATCAGATTCGCGAGCTCGACGCGCTGGACAGCGCATCCTTCCTGTGGCCCAAGGGCGTGGTACTGCTGCTCGCGGCACTGGCATTCATCTGCCTGTTGATCGAAGGCGCCATGCTCGACTGGAGCGCGCTTTACCTCGAAGGTGTCCACAGCGTGCCGCTGGAGTCAGCCGGCATCGCCTACAGCGTGTTCACCCTGGCCATGACCTGTGCCCGCCTGGTTGGAGACCGGCTAGCCCGCTGGCTCGGCGACAGCGTGCTGCTGATCGCCGGCAGTGCCTTCGCCCTACTCGGCTTGGTGCTTGCCCAGACCCTGTCGCTAACAGGCGCTTTAGTCGGCTTTGCGTTCGCCGGGTTGGGCATGGCAAACGCGGTACCCATCCTGTTCCGTGCCGCACTGACACAGAATCGTATGCCCGCAGCGGCCAGCTTAAGTACGGTCGCGACCATCGGCTACCTGGGCATCCTACTGGGGCCGGGCTTCATCGGCCATCTGTCCGAGCTGACGTCATTGCACACCGCGTTCTGGTGCCTCACCGCTACCCTGGTGGTGCTCTGTCTTTTCTCCCGACCGGCTGTGACACGCGGCCTTAGCATTGGATGAGAACGCCTTCTCATTCTTGAGAAAGCGCTGACAGGAACTCATAGGTCATTGATTTTAAATGATAAAAAAAATGGCATAGCGATTGCTATCTCCTGACTAAACAAGAAATCCCGCGATTCCCGGGGATGCACTGAACGGTCAGGAGATGCCATGAGTTATCCAGAAGTCAAACTGCTCATCAACGGTCAATGGCGCAACGGCGGCGATGGCGTGAGGGGCGACGTGAGCAACCCCGCCAGCGGTGACATCATTGGCCGCTTCGCCCATGCCAGCCGCGCCGACCTTGACGAAGCGCTCCTGGCCGCCCAGGCCGGCTTCAAGGCTTGGCAGGCGATCTCGGTGTTCGAGCGCAGCAAAATCATGCGCAAGGCCGCCGGCCTGATGCGCGAGCGCAGCGAAGCCATCGCCACCCTGATCACCGTCGAGGAAGGCAAGCCACTGGCCGAAGCGCGCATGGAAGTCAATGGTGCTGCCGACCTGGTCGACTGGTTTGCAGAGGAAGCACGTCGCACCTATGGCCGGGTAATCCCGTCCCGCGCCAGCAACGTGACTCAGCAGGCGATCCGCGTGCCCGTAGGCCCGGCGATTGGCTTCACCCCGTGGAATTTCCCTGTCAGCCAGATCCTGCGCAAGATCGCCCCGGCGCTCGCCGCAGGCTGCTCAATGCTCATCAAAGGGCCCGAGGAAACCCCCGCAGCTCCCGCGGCGATGTTCGCTTGCTTTGTCGACGCCGGGGTGCCCGCAGGCACCCTGCAACTGGTGTATGGCGTACCGTCGGAGATTTCCGCGCACTGCATCCCCAACCCGATCATCCGCAAGGTCTCGTTCACTGGCTCGGTACCGGTGGGCAAGCACCTCGCCGCCCTCGCCGGCCAGCACATGAAGCCGGCCACCATGGAACTGGGCGGCCATGCGCCGGTGATCATCTGCAATGACGCCGATCTGGAAGCCGCCTGTGCTGCACTGATTGCCTTCAAGTTCCGCAACGCCGGTCAGGTGTGCATCTCCCCGACTCGTTTCTTGGTGCAGGACGGCGTACATGACCGTTTCGTCGAGATGTTCCGCGATGCGGCGGCCTACCTGAAGGTAGGCGACGGCCTCGATCCATCGACCCAGGTCGGCCCGCTGATCAACGAGCGCCGCCTGCAAGCCGTGGAGCGCCTGGTGGACGATGCCGTGGCCAAGGGCGCCCGCGTGGAAACCGGCGGCGCGCGCCTGGATCGACCGGGGCACTTCTATACGCCGACCGTCCTGAGCAATGTCAGCAGCGATATGGCCATCATGAACGAAGAGCCGTTTGGCCCGGTAGCCCTGTTCATCCGGTTCCATCATCTCGATGAGGCCATCAGCGAAGCCAATCGCCTGCCGTTCGGCCTCGCGTCCTATGCCTGGACCCGACGCCAGGCCGACATCCATGCCCTGACCCAGGGCGTAGAGGCCGGAATGCTCACCATCAACCACCTGGGCCTCGCCCTGCCAGAGACCCCGTACGGCGGCATCAAGGACTCCGGGCATGGCTCCGAGGGTGGCAGCGAAGCCCTCGACGGCTACCTGCACACCCATTTCGTTTCCTGCCTGCACGCCTGACCCACGGGCCGGTGGCGGTCGCTGCCGGCCCTTCATCGAGGACAACGCCATGATCGAACAACAATTCAAAGAAGCCATGGGCCGGTTCGCCGGCGCCGTCACCGCCATCACCACCTTCGCCAACGAGCAACCGGCGGGGCTGATCGCCACCGCCGTGTGCAGCCTGTCGTGCGAGCCACCGTCGGTCATCGTGTGTGTCAACAAGACGGCTTCGGCCCACGACCTGATCCTCAACAACGGCTACTTCGGCGTCAGCCTGCTGGCACCGGCCCATGCCCACGTCGTCAGCCGCTTCAACAGTGCCAAGGGCGCCGAGCGCTTCGAACGCGACGATTGGGTCCTGGATAACGGCAAGGCCCCGGTACTGAACAATGCACCCGTTGGCCTGGTCTGCCGGATCGGAAACTGCTTCGACGGCTTCTCCCACACGATCTTCGTCGGCCTGATCGAGTCGATCGCCCTGTGCGAAGCGGACCTGAACGAATGCCTGCTGTGGAAGGGCCGCGGCCTGCACCAGGCGGTCGAGTATGTGGCCAGTCGTTGATCACCTGGGAGCACTGAGCATGAGCCTGATGGCCACCCCGCTCCACGGGTTTATGCAGGAATTGCTGTGTACCGTGAAGATCGGCTGGCGCGCCGAGCGCGGTCGGCTTAACCTCGGCCCGTCGGACAGCCTGGCACAGCGCGAGTTGTTCAGCGATGTTCACTGCATGCCAGGGCAGCGGGTGTACCGCCTGGGGCCAGAAGAAACCACGCGCGAGCTACGGGCACTGGCCCGGCATCTGTTCGAGGCGCCGTTCGCCAGCTTTGCCCCCTGCAGCGGCGCCCAGGCCAACCAGGCGGTGTTCCGAGCCCTGCTGCAACCGGGGGACAGGGTGCTGTGCCTGCCCGACGCAGAACTGGAAAGCACCCTTGACACGCTTTACGTCTCGGCTACCACGCCACGGCTGGTACGCCAGCGTGCAGTGTTCCAAGGCAACGGCCTGGTGGACTACCAGACCTTGGTCGACCAGGTGCTGGCAGCGCCGCCCCGATGCATCGTCGCGGGCTATTCAAACCATACCCGCATGCACGACTACCGGGCACTGCGTCATTTGGCCGACCGTGTCGGCGCGCTGCTGATCATCGACATCTCACGGATCGCCGGGCTGGTCGCCGCCGGACTGCATCCCAACCCCCTTGGCTGGGCCGACGTCCTTACCGGCGCTACCCACAAATCCCTGCAAGGTCCACGTGGCGGCTTTTTCATGACCCGCGACGAGGCGCTGTTCGGCCGGCTCCAGGCGGTGTTCGAGCAACGCCGTGGCGTCAGCATGCCGCAGCGGGTACGGTTGGGGCTGCTGCGCTGCCTGCAACAGGCGAGATCACCGTTGCAGGTCGCCCGGCAACAAATGGCTCTGGACAACGCCCGCGCCATGGCCGAGGTTTTCAACAAACAAATGCTACAGGTGTTTTCCGGCGGCACCGATACCCAGACCGTGATGCTGGAGCTAACGCCTCTTGGGTTGACCAACCGCCAGGCCCAAGTGGCGCTCGGTCGCCTAGGCATTACCTTGGAACGGCGCTTAGACCTCCACAACACGCACCTTGTCCTCAATACCCTTCCGGCCAGCATGCGGGGCTTGGATCCCCAGGCCTGCGCACGCCTGGCCAGTGCCATCGGCACCACGCTGCAACAACCCAACGACCTGAAAACCGTGAGTCTGGCCATAGCCAGCGTGGACCGGCTGTGTGCCGACCATCCGCCCTTGCTCAGCGCCATGGATCACATACTTCTCCAATAACCCCTTGCAAGCCCGCCTTGCAGCGCAAACAACAAACTGGAGCTCACATGAAAGTCATCGCAGCAAAAGTCTTCCTGGTGGAAAGCGGCTACGTCAAACCGATCATCGTCGAACTGACCACAGATCAGGGCATCACCGGCATCGGTGAAGCCGCCATCGCATACGGCCTTGGAGCCACCGCCGCGGCCGGCATGATCAAGGACCTGTGCGAGCGCGTCATCATCGGCGCGGACCCGTTCCGCATCGAAGAGCTGTACTCGAAGATGTACGACAATTCCTTCTGGGCCAAGGGTGGCGGCGCCATCGTCTTCGCCGGGATTAGTGCCATCGAGACCGCCCTGTGGGACATCAAGGGCAAGGCCAGCAACCTGCCGATCTACGAATTCTTCGGCGGCAAGGTCTTCGACGAGGTGCCGGTTTACGCCAACGGCTGGAACTATCACTGCTTCGACGCCGCCTCATGGGCTCAGGCCGCCGAGCGCCCGATGAAGGACGGCTACAAGGCGCTCAAATGCTACCCGCTGGCCACCCAGGACGACAAAGGCCGCCTGCAGCACGTGCAGCGCCGCGCCCATGACCGCGAGTTCACCGAACTGGCCTACCAGCGGGTCAAGCAACTGGTGGAAGTCACTGGTAACGCGGCCGAGGTGTACATCGACCTCAGCGGCGGCATGACCACTGCCGAAACCATCCGCCTATGCAAACGCTACGAGGACCTGGGCATCACCTGGATCGAAGAGCCGTGCGATGCCTTCGACGTCGGCGCCATGGAAAAGATCGCCAACGCTACCCAGGCCTCGATGGCGGCCGGTGAGCGGCTGTACACCCGCCAGGGTTTCCGTCGCCTGATCGAGAAACAGATCGTCGATATCGTCCAGCCAGACGTCGGCAACACCGGCGGCCTGGGCGAAACCAAGAAGATCGCTGCCATGGCCGAGGCCTACAATATGCGCGTCGCCCCGCACAACTGCGCCAGCTCGCTGTGCACCGCCGCGACCATGCAGGTTGGCGTGACCCTGCCGAACTTCATGACCATGGAGATCTACCCGTACTTCAGCGACTCGCCGAAATACGTGCAGATCCTGAACAACGCCCCGGAAGATCGTATTGCCGACGGCAAGCTGGGCATCACCGCCGAACCTGGTCTGGGGGTCACCCTCGACCAGGCTGCCATCGCCCCCTTCCTCTGGGCCGAATGCAAAGCGCAGTAATTTCCCACCGTTGACGAAAAAGGCCGCGTTCGCGGCCTTTTTCATGCTCGCCAGCCATCACCCTAACAGAGCCCGCGGGGGCTCAGTGGAACACGCTCATGGAAGTTTTCAGCAGTCTTTCGATCAGAACACGGATCTGTCTGTTGGCCGGTCTCTGCATCACCGCCACCGTTGCCGCCTTGATCGGCAGCGCCTTGTATCTGTCCGATCGCTCGGTACTCATGGTCAAGCAGGCCAGTGAGCAAATGCTTCAGCAGGATGCACAAACCTACCTGAGCGAGGTCGGGCGCGCCCAGGCCAGGCAGACCCAGGCATTCTTTCTCCAGGCGACGGAGTTCGGCACGACATTGAGCCAGCAGCTCATGCTTGAACGCCAGAACCAGACGGCCAGGCAGTCGAGTGAGAGCCAGATCCGCGCCGATATCGGCCATGCCCTGGACATGCACGTGAAAGCGAATCCCCTGCCCTTCGGCGTGGGCGTGGCGCTACAACCGGCCGAGGGGGACAAGGCCTTCGTCGACAAAAGCGCCGAGGGAAACGAACGCGGCCGGTTCGCGGTTTACCGCTCGACCCACATTCCTGGGTACACCATCCCCGAAAAGGAGATCATCGACGACGGCACGACTGCGACGTACTGGTATACCTGCGCCATCGAGCGTTCTGCTGTCTGTCTTACCAATCCCTACACCTACACGGATGCCTCGGGCGTCAGCACCTTGATGGCCACTGTCGCCGTGCCGCTGCGCACCACCGGACGTGCCGAGGGTGTGATGAGCGTCGACATCAGCCTGGCCAGCCTGCAAAGCCACGTCACAACCGCATCTCGCCAGCTGTATGGCGGCTACGGCAGGGTATTGCTGGTCAGCCCGGACGGCCAGGTGGCCGCCGATAGCCTTTCCGCAGATCACCTGGGCAAGCCCCTGGCAACGATCGATGCCGGCGTCGACGCGTTGCTGAAGGGTGAGCATGAGGCAGACAAGGCCAGGATCGTCAGCCAGGCGGACAGCATCTTTGCCGTGGCTCCCTTCCAGGCGCCCGACGGCACCTGGTGGACCTCGCTTGTCTCCGTCCCCATAAGCCACCTCCTGGAACCCTCCCGGGTGCTGGGGCAACGACTGGACGACGTTTCCGCGCGCAGCATGCAGATCCAACTGCTGCTCGGTGGCTGCATTACCCTGGCCGCATTGCTGTTGATCGCCTGGTTGGGCCATTCGATCAGTCGACCGATCACGCGGGTCGCACTCGCACTCGATGAGATCGCCGACAGCGACGGAGACCTGACCCACAGGCTGAGACACCACCAGAACGATGAAATAGGCCGGCTTGTGATTGCGTTCAACCGCTTCCTGGACAAGTTGCAACCGGTCATTGCAGCGGTCACCCGCTCGGTGAACGACACACGGGCGACCGCGGACCAGGCCGCGTCCGTAGCGGCCTCGGGTCTATCCGGCATGCAACAGCAGTTCAGGGAAATCGACCTGGTCGCGACAGCCTCCCAGGAAATGACCGCCACGTCCCACGAAGTGGCCCAAAGTGCCGCCCAGGCCGCCAACGCCGTGGCGGATGTGGACGCAGCAACCCAGGAGGGACTGCGGGCCATCAGCCATACCAGCGACGTGATCGTCCAGCTCGCACGGCACCTCGACCAGGCGCAACAGGATGTCTCGGGGCTGGCGAGCAGCAGCGATGAAATCGGCGGGGTACTGGAGGTCATTCGCTCGATCGCCGAGCAGACCAACCTGCTGGCGCTCAACGCGGCGATCGAGGCAGCGCGGGCAGGAGAATCCGGCCGGGGGTTTGCCGTGGTGGCCGACGAGGTCCGTCATCTGGCCCGGCGCACCCAGGACTCCGTCAGCGAGATTCGTGTCGTGATCGAACAGTTGCAAGCAGGCACGCAGGTGGTGGTCAAGGCTATGCAGCGCAGCCATGCCCAGGCCACCAGCAGTGTCGAGGAGGTACGACGGGCGAGTAAAGTGCTGGATGATATCAACACCGCGGTGGCCGTCATCAACGACATGAATCTGCAGATCGCCAGCGCCGCCGAGGAACAGAGCGCCGTATCCGAGGAAGTGAGCAAGACAGTCATCGCCATCAGGGACGTGACGAAGGAGCTGGCGAACCATTCGGAACATGCTGCGACCATCAGTAGCAGCCTCAATGGACTTGCCAATGATCAGCAGCGCCTGATGTCTGGCTTCAGGACTTGACGATGACCGCGATGACACTACGGCAGGGATCCTGTCACCTGCTGCACGTCGCTATTTCAGGTCGGGGCATAAAGACGGAAACGCCGAGCATTGTGCTTCAAAGACGCGCATCCGTGGACTAATGGCCAGGTCGAGCGCATCTACCGGACGATAAAAGAAGCGACAATCGAGGCGCTCCACTACCGCAGTATCGAGGCCCTAAAGGCGCATGTGCTGGCTTTCGTAACGGCCTACAACTTTGCCAGGCACCTGAAGACTTTGCGCTGGTGCACGCTATTCAAGGTCATCTGTGAGGTCTGGACTCAACATCCAGACCGCTTCACTATTAACCCGCACCACCTCATTCCGAGACCAAACACCTAGGGCGGTGAGGCTGCCGGTGTTTTTTCGAAAATGAACAGGCTTGGGTAAAGGCAGACTTTATCGACTTTGCTGTCGGGGCTCATGATGGCGCGCTGGCTCCAGAAATGAAACGGGAGCGCAGCATCGGTGTTCAGTTAGGCGCTCACTATATGTTTTTATGGGGGTGGACAGATATAAATTTACATGTTATACGAAACTCGCCTAAAGCTGAGCCAGCTTGCAATCACCCTAGAATTAAAAGCCCAGATCAATCTCCCTGGGTCATTAATGAGAAATCTGCGCACTTACTCAACTCAGAGCACCCACATTCAAAAAAATGGGTAACCTTGATAGACTAAGACTGTAAATCCTGCGCCAACTATCCGAGACAACACGAGGAATCCCTACTCAAGAAACTTGAAGAAAGGTGAAACTATCAAAAGCACACCATAGGCAAAGACATAGCAGGCTGCCTTTCCAGGCAAGTGACTCAAACCATCAATTTTATAAACCAAATAACACGGCACCAAGCACGTTGCAACTCCAAAAATTGGGCCCACCACTTGAATAAGTAACAGAGTGGAGAAACCACCTAGCAACCAGCCCCAAAGAAACGCAACTATCGTAACCGACAATGCAATTGCAAGCCTCCTTGTATCATTGGCTCCCAGATTAAACCTTCGAGAAAGCAAATTAAGCACAATACCTTTGAGCGCTTCATGAAAGCCCAAATAAATCCCAAAAAAAGCGCTTACAATGGCAAATACTTTAAGCATAACCGACATGACCTGTATGCCAGCGCCAGGCATTACCTTGGCAGCAATAGCCAAGGCAGAGATATTTTGCTTTAAAGCTATTTCCGCTTCATTTTTGCTAACAGAAAAAGAAAATGAGAGCGCAAAGAACAGAACTGCCACCACCAATATAACGTATGCAATCCTATTGACCCTAATACTTCTATAAGCAGCAACACACCAGTCGCGCTCTATACTTTTAAAAGCAACGTTCATGGGGCTCAGTATTTGCACAAATATAATTGACGACAGTGCAAATGGCAGCGTCAGTAACACATCACGAAAAAATATACCCACTTCGGGAAAAGCTACAACATTCGAAAAATCCCAGTGCGGGATCATAATCAGTGCCAAGACGACTACGATACCAAACTTAATCATAATCATTGGACCTGCCACTTTGAAAATCAGGCGTTCCCCTTGCGATGATATGGCAACCAACACAGTCATCACGACCAGCCCATACCACCATTCATTTACTAATGAACGATCAATCAGCCCAAAAGTTTGCAAATAAGATGCACTATCGTGGGCAACTGTGCTCGCATACGTGACTATGCCGCTCAGCAGCATGATAAAATACACACATCCTAGCGCCACCCCCAATTTTTACCTAAGTAGTAACTAACGGCACCAGTGTAATCACCGCCACCCTCTGAATTAATTAAAGTCCGAAGAAGAAGACTCTGTAAATGATAAACAGCAGGATACGATAGGATTACAGCAACAAGAAACACCCATAACCCCTTAAGCCCCAGTTGCACGGGCATAAATACAATTCCCGACCCTATAGCCATACCGATGCAAAGCACGAGCCAACCAAAATCATAGGATGTAAAAGGTGGCTTCTCTAGCAGTTTTTCTTCACGATAATTAACGACAGACAACATAAAAAACCCTATACCATCTATGATTGTAATTATACTATTAACTGGCATCACCAAAGCATCATCCGCCTTCGAACAACACCATGCACCTTTTAACGACTTAACATGTTCCGCACAAGGAAACAAATCCACCCTTGCAAGTTCATATTAGTCAAGACAGAGCATTTCGAGAGCTAGCTAAACTATATAATTTCGCAAAATCAACTGCATCCCGAGGACATGATCCGCAGGATGCTAGGAACGGCTAATGATTACTGCCATAGTAATGCTTCACGCTGACAGTAGCTTTCCCTCACGAAGAACGTCATCGCCTGCAATGTAAGCTAAATCCATCCCCGGCATCGCATAACGGCGGTTTTGTCGGGCAAAAAGCACGCCCGTGACGCTAGCGTTGTAGCGTTGGCTTTTTCCAGTTACCGGGTCGACGACGTCAACAACAGGATCGCCTGGTAGGAGAAGCTGTCCACACTCAGCGAGATAAACGATTATCCCTGCCGCATCAGCGAAGAGAACCTCGGTTCCACCAAGCGGGGTCGCTTTATGCAAAAGCTTGGGGAGATGAATCTTATGCTGACCAGCGATAACCCCCTGAAGGCGCAGATACTCCACGATGCGGGTAGCATCTTCCTGTGCCTGATGATGGCTGACCTCCAACTGCCCTCGCAGCTCGATACAGATGCTGATGGTTGGGAGAGGAAGACTTACTTCCGGAAGAAGCTCTTGAAGCTTTACCCAAAATGATGAACATACTTCATCAAAGGGCGTATTACCTTGCTCAGCGGCGTAAAGCGTAGCGTGTGAGCCCATTAGGGCTGCAAGTGGCATGACCTCGTCGAGTGATAAAGGGTGAGCATAGAGGTGGAGAACTGACTCACAATCACAGTGCAGATCCAAGACGATATCGGCATCGCATGCCAATCTCAGCAGCAGGACACGCAGGGAGTCAGATTGCTTCTGGCAGCTAAGCTTAGTCAAATGCTGTCGGAGCGCAGCTCTGACCAATTCGATATTAGCTTTGGCATCGCTACTGAACTGGTCTTTCAGTTGTGACGCGATGACAAGCGCTAGGTCAGGGAAGCGGCGATTGAAATTCTCACCGCTTGCAAGATCAAATCGCCCCATTTGATACGACAGAATTGTCTGATCAAGACCGATCGGATTAGCTACTGGCACAACAACAACTTCACCAAGCATGGTGCCCAGCGACTCTTCGACTGACAGCATATCACGCAGATAATGGCAGACCAGCATACCTGGGAGTTCGCTGGCGTGTAAGCCAGCCTGTACATAGACCTTCCGCCCACCAGCAACCCCAAAATGAAAGCTATGGACGACCCGCGAGGTTCCAATAGATCCGTCACCCAGCAAATGTTTTTGTTCAATCATATTGAAACTCCGATTTGCGGCATCAGGGGATGCCGCAAATCAATGGCAGTTAAGAAAATTGAAGCTTTTTGACCCGGCGATTGTTTAACGCCATATATATTATGCCGAGTCCCAACCATACAGCACCCATCTTAAGTGAGTGTGCACTGAGACTCATCCACACATACCCAATAACCATCAGCCCCATCAGTGGAATCAGGCCGTCCTTAATCCAACGGTGCGATGGAGTTTTGACCATGAACTGATTCAACACACACAGGTGTAGGACGAAGAAAGCTGACAGAGCGCCAAAGTTAACGAGGGACGTCAACGAGTCAACGTGAGCCATGAACAACACACTCACTACCAGTGATACGGCGGCGACGAACAGCGTGCTTACGAACGGCGTCTGATATGAAGGGTGCAGTTTGGAGAGCACCTTCGGAAGTTGGCCATCCCTTGCCATGCTCAGGAGGATGCGAGAAATGGCTGTTTGAGCCACCAATGCGCACGAGAAGCCCCAGGAGACCGCTGTGGCTACTGCACACGCTACCTTCAACGGCGTCCCTCCCACCGCATAAGCGATGGTGTAGAAAGCGTTATCTTTATCCTGAGCCAGCGCGCCAAAGTCTGGCCAGGCCATCCCTGCCACCCAGGTTTGCAGGATAAAGAGCCCACCCATGATAAAAAGAACCGTGATGGTTGCTTTACCCACGTCGCTTGCCTTCCCAGAGTTTTCCTCCGCAAGCGTGCTGATGGCGTCGAAGCCCAGGAAGCTCAATGCAGCAATCGAGACTGCGCTCATGATCAGCCCAGGGCTAAAGGTCTCCGGGTTGTAGAGAGGCGCAATACTGGGCTCTCCGAGGTATCCACCAAACACCATGTAGAGACCAAGCGTAACAAACCAGACCAAGACACCCATCAGGCAGATGGCAAAGAAATCGTTCGTCTTAGCGGTGATATGGATTCCTCGCACGTTGACCGCAGTATTGAAAACAATAAATGCGACCAGCCATATCCATTTAGACAGCCCCGTAACAGCCTCTAGAGCTAATGCCGAGACAATATAGCAAAGAGCAGGCAGCAGAATATAATCCAGCAGCACCAACCAGCCAACCAAGAAACCTACTCTAGGCCCCAGCGAGTGACTAGCGTAGGCATAGATCGAACCTGCTTTTGGGCAGGTCGATGACATTCGTGCGTAACTGAGTGCCGTAAAAATCATGGCAATCATTCCTACCAGGTAGGCCATTGTGGCCATCCCTTTTGATTCAGTCACGATGTAACCATAAATACCCATCGGCGCAATGGGTATCATGAAGATCATTCCATAGATCACCATATGGCGCACGGTCAATGTACGCTTGAGCTCAACGTCGTTACCAGAATGCATGTCTTTTCTCCTAGACTCAGAAGAACGGCTTAAGCCGCCTTCTGAAACGGCTTTTAATTAGTAGACAGCAGAATAGGAATCTCGGATTTCGTTGTCTTTCTTATCGCGCATCAGCGTGATCTCGCTCTGTTTGATTGCTCGATAGCAGTCAAAGAGCATTTCTCCCATACTGGATCTCATCACTTCATCGTTACCCAGTGCCTCTAGGGCCTGGCTGAGGGACGAAGGCAATGGATGCATCCCATATTTATGGTGTTGATCCTCAGGAATGGACGAAGGGTTCACGGCAACTAGATCCGGCATGGCCAGTTTCTTGTTGATGCCGTCTATACCTGCCGCCAAGATGGCGCCCAACGTAAGGTGGGGAGATGCCAGAGCGTCGGCGGCACGGTACTCAATGTTCGCTTGCTTCGCTGCATCGCAGCCATCCAGGTGGGTAATCGGCGCAATCCGAATCGAAGCCTCTCGATTCTGTTGACCGATACAAGCATAAGCCGCGCTCCAACTATCAGGACGCAAGCGCTGGTAGGACACGACGCTAGGTGCAGTCAAAGCAGTGAGAGCCGCCATATGCTCAAGAATACCAGCGGTGAACTGGCTCGCGAGGTCAGACAATTGACCTGGTCGATTAGGATCGTAGGTCAGTGGCTCCCCCGCCATGCTCCACAACGAAACGTGGACATGTACGCCATTCGTCCCAGGATTCAGAGAAAGAATGGGCGAGAAGGACACGGAGCGCCCTTGACGACGGCAAATTTCGCGAACGATCTCGCGCACGTTCACTGCGCGATCGGCAGCTTGCAATGCTTCGGTCGGGCTGCAGGTCACCTCATACTGCCGAGCTGCATATTCAGGGATACACATCTCGGGATCTACTTTTCCTTCAATCAGCGCCTCGGTGATGGCATTGCAGAGCTTCTCCTCCGACCGCGCTGCTTGCAGCGAGAAACACGCAGCAGGCGTGGCGACATCGGTTAGCATGAATTCGTGCTCAAACGACGCGATTGCTTTGATACCGAGCAGTTCCAGCTTTTTAAGCTGCCGCTTCAAAAACTGCCTAGGACATGCTTCCCAAGGTGAACCGTCCATGTTCAAAAAATCTGCATGAAAATAACGAAGCGGACTGACCGATTCACTACCGGACACGCTTACCTCAGAAGAGGCATCGGGCAGCATGATCAGGTCGCCTAGCGCGCCCCATTCGTTTTCCACAATCTGACCGAATGGGTTCAACGCCAAATTCGCCGGCGTCCAGCAGAGCCCTTTTTTAAGGTTAGAGTCCAATCGATGCTCAGGAAACGATCTAGCTCGGGTAATGCCGCAGTAGTCGTGACTGATAAAATGGGCAAGGTTGCTGCTTATATTCTTGTTTTGCATCGTCTTTTCACTCTTCGAATCGCGCTTGGCCTGGCGTCAGCCGACCGGCCAATCACGTGAAAAAAAGCCACTTGGTTTGACGGATTTCCTTGCTAGCCCAAAGGGTTCGACCGCATCGACATCGTAATTTCCATTTCACGATTACGACACTGTCGATTCTCTGAAACTGGTGTTACAGTAGCAGCGGTCTCGGTTCTCCGCAACAGGCAGATCGGTCAGCAGTCGAATGGCCATCGTGTCGAGGGTGAACAGGGATGACATGGCGTATTCAGGCGGCGCGAGTGTTAGCTCGCGAGGGAATCGATCGCCGAGACGCTTTGAAAAATGCTCAAGAAACGCACATCCACAACAAGAGGAAGAATGATGAAAGGTACCTACCCGGAAGGTCTGTCACGCAGCACGCTGGTCGATCCCAAGCGCACCGCTCTGTTGGTTGTCGATGTCCAGAACGCTGAGGTTTCGCCGTACATCCAGGAAAACCAACCGGATTACTACCGGCAGGTGACCCAGCACGTCGTACCCCAAATCAGAAAGCTGATTGACGCCGCCCGGGCGGCGGGGAGCGAGGTTGTGTACACCGTGATCGAAAGCCTCACTAGCGATGGTCGCGACAGATCGCTTGACCACAAACTGTCCGGGCTTTTCGTGGCTAAAGGGTCTTGGGAGGGCAAGGTCGTTGAAGCTATTGCACCAGAAGCGGATGACATCCTTCTCCCCAAAACCTCGTCCGGAGTCTTCAACTCTACGAATCTGGATTACGTGCTGCGTAACTTGGGTGTTGAGGCCGTTGTCGTAGCAGGAGTGTTGACCGATCAATGCATCGACATGGCTGTCAGAGACGGGGCGGATAAGGGCTATTTCATGATCTGTGTATCTGACGCTTGCGCAAGCTATACCACTGCTCGACACGAGCAGGCGTTGTCCGCGTTTGGCGGATATTGCCGGGTCTCGACCACACAAGAAATCGTTACAGAACTGGGAAGATAAACGGGCGCGACGAGCTAAAGGCTGCCCTATCCCGATAGAGGTGATAGGGCAAATCTCAAGGTCGCAGATTATGGGAATGCTCTATCCGAACACTGCCCACTTTTCGCTCCCTCCTCAAAATATGCTAGCTTGCCGTTGCCATACGCCAACCGTCGATTTCGTGCTACGCATCACTCACTAGGCCAACCATGACCTCCCCCAAGACCATTCGACAGCTGATTCAAGCCAATAAACCCAGCTTCACTCCGAGTGAACGCAAGCTTGTCAAACTCTTGACCGGGGCCAAACCCATACTGGCCCTGGGTACCATTCATGAGTTGGCAAATCATGCACATGTCAGCGCACCAACGGTTTTGCGTTTTGCCGTAAAGCTGGGCTATTCGGGATTTCCTGAGTTTCAAAAAGCATGGCTTAACGAGCTCGAACTGAAGCTAAGCTCGCCCCTTACAATGATCAATCAGCCTCATGAAGATGAAGCACATACGTTCTCAAAGGGTTTAGGCTCGATGGTTGAAGACGCTATTGCGGAGCTGTCAGCGGGATTTGATCTTGTAAAGCTGCTGTCGGACAGTAGACAACGCGTATATGTCCGTGGAGGAAGATTCAGTCAAACCTTGGCTGAATACCTATACGCCCACTTAAAAGAAATGCGCGGCAACACTGAAATTTTAGGCAGGATACCTGCGCACGACCTCGATACCATAGTTGACATTGGAAAGAAAGATATTCTAATCGCCTTTGACTACCGTCGCTACCAAGAAGACACCGTACGACTAGCCAGATTGGCAGCGGAGCAAGGCGCTCAAATTGTACTATTCACCGATAAATGGCTATCCCCGATATCGGAGCTGACCAATAATGTAGTTATCTCAGATATTTCTTCAGGGTCGGCATACGACAGCTTAGTGCCCGCCATGGCACAACTGGAGTATCTTTCGATGCTTCTGCTTAAGGAGCTCGGCGAAACCGCCTCAACCCGACTCAAGAGGCTTGAGGTTATTCGATCATACGGTCGAGATTGACATTTATTTTAAAAGCCCAGGCTCGCTATCGTCTGGGCCCCCTACACTAGATTTTAAAGCCCCGAGCTAGCTGCTGTAGTTCCGACACTTGCATATCCATCTGATTACAAGCCGCTAGGGTGCGTTTCAAGATTCTAGCCGCGCCCTGATTAAGCTCGTTCTTTTGAGCGATGTCTTAACTTATTGTATCAATCACCGCCGTCTGCTCCTCGGTTGCAGCAGCGATGGAATGATTCATTGCATCCATAGATTCGGTTTTGGCTGCGACGCTAGCAAGATCCTTACCCTAGCACACCTCCTGTAAACGCCAATCAGTAAAATTCTTGAATATGGGGTAAATCTCGGCAGGTGGCTTTTCTACCAAACCTGAATCAGGGTGCATCAAAATATCTGCTCGACCGCTTACCAAAAAAGCATGGCGCATGCCCTTCAAATCGAGAGAATTAAGAATTGTGACTGCATGTCCAATATAGAGGTCACCCCTGACCACATCTAGGGTTCGATTATTCGCCCTAAAGGCAGTGGCGACTATAATGGTCAATCCATTGGTAATAGATTCGACATAGGGCGCTGTTAGAACAGTTGGACTACTAACACTGGCAAGCTTGTACCACGGACGCTGCCGTGGGACATAGCCATCTAGCATGGGCTCATCAGGGATCTGCGTAAACTGCCCTTGGTCAGAACCATAATATATATCTAAAATTAGACGTGAGGATCCTATTATTTAAGAGCCCTGTGAGGTAGCCTGGACGGGAGCCGGCCGATTGTGCAAGGTGCTCTACCAGGGAGCATGCGCCCTCCCATCCAACTGTAAATATTGCTTGTCGCCAAAGCACCGACATCATCCAAATATTTTTCTACATCGCTGGAAATCCAATCTCGCTGCTGATGATATACCAACACACCAAATGTTCCAAATGATAGAACCAGCACGATGCTAGCAACAGCCAGTATCTTGCTAATGAAACCAAACCTCAGCGTTTCTCAACCCCTAGTCTCCGCAAGGAAAGGGGTATTAGTGTTCATGGCACTGATCAAATTTACTCGGCGAAACGGGCATTATACGATCAAAAACAGCGTTATCTACACGAATAACGCAGAAAAACTGACGAGCGTTTTTTACATTATACGACTAGGGTAGCCACATGGTGAGATTTTAAACGCAGTGATTAGTGCCCTGCTACTTTCCACTCTCACATAAAATCGCGACCCCAGTTTTACCCATTTTCATCATAAAAATTAGGCAATATCTCTGACCAATCACACTTATAATTTCTCGAGTATTTTTTCTGCGCCCTACATATCGCAGCTTTAAAATATCAACCCCACAAAGCAGGGTGAGCTTTCCGCTCGCTTTTCAATTCAATACAAGCAAGGAATTCGCCAAATGGCCATCACGCGACTACACGCGAACAAGCGCTTGAGCAATACAGTAGTTCACAATGGGGTAGTCTATCTTGCTGGACAGTTGGCCAACCAACACAGTGCCGACATCAAGATCCAGACTCGCGAAACGCTGCACAATATTGATACACTACTCAAGGAAGTAGGCAGCGATAAAACGCGTATCCTTTCGGCCACCATCTATCTCGCCGATATCGATGCAGATTTTGATGAAATGAATGAAATATGGGAAGACTGGGTGGCCGCTGGCCATGAACCAGCACGCGCTTGCGTCCAGGCTGCGATGTTCAAGCCTAGCTTACTGGTCGAAATTTCGATTGTAGCTGCAGTAGACTGAAAGCGTATCAGCTAGTAAGCGCTTTCGCTGGGCGGTATTCACACACCGCCCTCAGGGACTTTCAAAGGCTTTCTTCGATAGGGATAGTAAATCCGGCTTTGACCCTATCCATAACCACCATGGTTTTGAAGCTTTTGATATCGCAATTTTCGTAAAAGAAGCGCCTTGTGAAATTTTCGTAGTCTTCCATATTCTTACAAGTCACTACGATCACAAAGTCGGCATCCCCAGTCACGTAGAACCCGCTCATTACCTCAGGCGTGTTACGTATAGCATGCTTGAACTTGTCGATGATATCTGTCCGCTCTCGTTCAAGGGTAACCAAGACGAGCATCGTTACGTGGCGTCCCACTGCTTTCGGGGAAACAATGGAAACATCACCCTCGATCACCCCCTCAGCCCTCAGGCGCTTAAGCCTACGCTGGCAGGCAGTCGGTGATAGTCCAGCTAACTCACCAATCTCATCAGATGTCAGCCGATTGTTTACTTGAACAGCGCTTAAAATTCTTACATCAATTCTGTCAAGTTCAATCATAAGACACACTCCTAGCCGTTTATCAGGTTTGCGCCTGAGACGCAGATCACCCTATCCCACCACATATAAACCCAGTCGAAGTCGCTGTCAACCGCAAGATTGCACTTCCCACCATTTATTCGGCTATTTAAGCAATTAAAGATAATTTAGGCAATGCGAGCACAAGCTGCGTGAACCGCCAATCAATTTACTTAGATCTTTCTCTGGACTGAGCACATCGGAATTCACTGAATGATAACGCACAAAAAAGCGCATTGAGAAAGACGACCAGACCCAACTCAATGCGCAAAACACCCAACGACAGGTATCAGAAAATCAGCTAGTGATATTAATTTGCCCCAGCATCAAGACCATAATCTGCATCCTGAAATTTTGGCTTAGCGATGGGTGAGCGGCGATACTTCACAAGGTAGGCAATTGTCAGCCAGCCAAACCATAAAGGCATAAAGTAAAGCGCCGATAACGTATCAGGTTCCAGGGCCAACAACGCGACGATGAAGACAAAGAATGCCAGAGAGAAGTAGCTGAGCGGAATACCCAATGGCATCTTGAAGGTAGAAGCAGCGTGCAACTCAGGTTTTTCCTTGCGATAAACCAGGTAAGCAATCAGCACCAGCGACCAGATAAAGATGAGCAATACCGAAGCGACCGTACTTACGATGGCGGCGCCCATGAACAGACCCGATCCGATTGCACCACCCAACGCAATGAATTGAATGTGACGATTCGAGAGTCCTCGATGCAATCCTTGCACTTCTTCAGAGCCAGATTCCTTCTGCGCTCCAGTTGTGGCAACATCAACCATTGCTACACCCATCAACGTTTTTTAATTTTATAACTTTTGTAATAAATTGGTTGAATCATCAGCATCAGCCCAACGACTTTTAGCTGAGACCAAACTTTAATTGGTAGCCATTAAAAAACGGGCCTGTTTGGAGCCGGCCCGTTCTTCACTGCTAAACAATGTTTAGCGTAGAGCACCTTCAGCGGTGAGCTCGTTGATAACCTTGTTAACAGCTTTGCTGGCGATATCAACGATCTTATCGATATCATTATTGGTTGCGACCAGCGGAGGCGCGAAGCCCAAGATCTCACCATGCGGCATCGCGCGCGCGATCAAATTAAGGTCGCGGGCAGCTTTGGAAATGCGAGCACCAACCTTCAGAGCTGGGTCAAGGCGGGTTTTGGTGGCTGGGTCAGCTACGAACTCCAGTGCAGCCATCAGGCCCACACCACGCACCTCGCCAACAATCGGCAGACCCTCGAAGACTTCTTTCAGACTCTTCTGGAAGTACTCACCTACACGCGCGGCATTACCAGGAATATCTTCACCTTCAACGATGTCCAGAACAGCATTCGCCGCTGCGACACCAATCGGGTGACCCGAGTAGGTGTAGCCGTGGGAGAAGGCGCCAACTTTATCTGCGCCCTCTTCCATGACTTTGTAAACCTTCTCGCCCACAATCGACGCCGACAGCGGCGCGTATGCAGAAGTCAGGCCTTTGGCAACGGTGATGAGGTCAGGCTCGATACCGTATTTGTCACAGCCAAACATTGCGCCAGTGCGACCGAAGCCGGTGATAACCTCGTCAGCGATCAGCAGGATGTCGTATTTCTTCAGGATCGGCTGGATTGCTGCCCAGTAACCGGCTGGAGGCGGCGTGATACCGCCAGTACCCAAAACAGGCTCAGCGATGAAGGCGCCGATAGTGTCAGGGCCTTCGCGCAGGATGAGCTCTTCAAGCTCAGCGGCGCGACGTGCAGAAAACTGTTCCTCGCTCTCACCTGGCTCAGCGCCCCAGTAGTAGTGCGGTGCACCGGTGCGCAGGATGCCGCTAACCGGGAGATCCATGTAATCGTGGTAGAAGCTCATGCCAGTCATCGAGCCAGATACGACCGAGCAACCGTGGTAGCCACGATCACGGGTGATGATCTTTTTCTTTTTCGGCAGACCACGCAGGTTGTTGTAGTACCACACCAGCTTCGCCTGTGTTTCGTTGGCGTCGGATCCAGACAGGCCGTAGAAGACCTTGCTCATTTTACCTGGAGCCATCTTCACCAGACGATCAGACAGGCGTGCCAGCTCGTCAGTGGTGTGCGCCGCATAGCTATGATAGTAAGCGAGCTTGTGGGCCTGACGTGAAATGGCTTCAGCTACATCAGTACGACCATAACCGACGTTCATGCAGTAAAGGCCAGCGAAACCATCAATGTACTCACGACCAGTCGAGTCGGTGATGCAAAGACCCTTGCCGGACTCAACGATAGTTGGATCCCCAAGTTTACCAGAAGCAAAATCTTTCAGGTTGGTGAAAGGGTGTAGTACGGAATTGCGATCCTGAGCAGAGATCAGATCATGTTCTTGTTTGTTCATTTTTGACTCCTAGAAATTACAGGCCGCCGAAACAGACGTATTTGATTTCCATGTACTCGGACAATCCATGCTTGGAACCTTCACGGCCCAAACCAGACTGTTTCCATCCCCCAAAAGGAATAGGGGCACCGGTGAACTTTGGCGTATTCAGTGCCACCATGCCATACTCCAAACTATCGGAAAGACGCAGCGCCTTTCGCAAGTCGTTGGTGTACACATACGCCGCTAGACCGTATTCGGTGTTATTTGCGCGGGTCAGGACTTCAGCTTCCGTGTCGAAAGGAAGAATTGCCGCAACCGGACCGAAAGTTTCTTCGTACGCGATAGCCATGTCGTCAGTAACATCGGACAGGACTGTTGGCACAACGAAGTTACCCTGAGTCACAGGGCTGCCAACTACCAAGCGAGCACCCTTAGCCAAGGCGTTGGTGATGTGTTCCTGGCACTTCTGTGCCACGCTTGAACGAGTCATTGGGCCGATATCAACACCCGCCTCGAAACCATGACCGACTCGAAGCTTGGCGGTCGCTTCCCCGAACGCCTTGACGAACTCGTCATACTTGGAGCGCTGTACATAGATGCGGTTAGCACCCAAGCAGTCCTGACCCGAGGTGGCGAACTTAGCGCCAATGCAGCCTTTCACTGCTTCTTCGATGGAAGCGTCATCGAAAACAATGAAAGGAGCGTGACCGCCCAGCTCCAGCGATACCTTCTTGACGGTGTCGCCCGCTTGCTTGAGCAGAATCTTCCCGATTTGGGTCGAGCCAGTGAAGCTGAAGGCTCGTACCTGAGGGTTCTGCAGCAGGCGTGCGGAATGGGTGATCGGATCACCCGTAACTACCTGGAACACACCTGCGGGGATACCTGCTTCCTCTGCTAGCTTGGCCAAAGCCAACGCGGACAGCGGAGTTTCAGGGGCTGGCTTAACGATCATGGAGCAGCCCGCAGCCAACGCGGCAGCTGCTTTGCGGGTAATCATCGCACTCGGAAAGTTCCAAGGCGTGATGGCGCAGGTCACACCAATAGGCTGCAGTTTAGTCAGCAGCTGGCTGTTAGGCAGATGGCTAGGGATTGTCTCCCCGTAGCAACGCTCACCCTCAGCGGCGAACCAATCAATGAAATTGGCGCCATATGCGATTTCACCAACGGAGTCAGCCAGAGGCTTACCCTGTTCTGCAGTCATGATCACAGCCAGGTCTTGAGCATGCTCACGAATCAGAGCAGCCCATTTGCGAAGGATAGCGCCACGCTGAACGGGTAGCAGATCGCGCCATGCAGGGAATGCGGCGCTGGCAGCTTCAACGGCGCGGTCAACCCAGACGATATCGCAATGGCTGACTTCTGCAATTTTCTCGTCAGTACCCGGGTCAGTAACATCCAATCGATTCCCATCATCGATCCACTCCCCATTGATATAGGCACGCGTTTCCAGAAGATCTGGCCGCTTGAGCTGACTCAAAGCATTCTTGGCAAGGTTTTTCATAGCTACCACTTCAGATGTGTTGTTCTGTTTGAATAGCTTATGCATCTTGCGCGCTTAAAAACGTACTTCAAAACCCATTAAGCGCAGCAATACTGCTTTGTTATTCATAACACGCATAATTACTGCGCATTTTTGGAAAAGCCCGTCGTAGACCGGCTAAATCAATCAGATTTTTCAAATTCCCTCAATTTCCAGCTATCAGGCCTCTGGGGGCGACCGCACATCACCCACTGGTACGGCCCAGCCTCAAGTACCAACCGCAGTGGGCTTCAAGATCGGCAGGGTGCTCCAGAGTTTTAACCGTTCCCGCACAGGAACACGCTGCAGCGTGTAATCGGTGTCCGGTCCAAGTACTCCCAATCAGAAAATAGGAAGTCAGTGGCCACGCCCGAGAATTGCTCGACCTCGGGGATCAAGCTCGAACACTGTCCGTCTCAACGAAGAGCTTGACCCAGCGTCAGGCACTCGCCTGCCTGGACCTCGCAGTTTCACCGGGTATCAAGGTCACCACTCAGGAGAGCCTCGCTTTCTCCCGCTTGGCCGAACACTGGCCGCTGTTGCTGAAGCTCGCGGTACATTGCAGCAGCTGTGCAGGCCTGGCGCGCATTAGAGTCGCGAGATCGTCTACAACGCTATCGATGTGTTGCCGGTGGGAGCGCTGCGCTAAGCGCTGGTCATCTGCCTGCGTCAGGAAACTCCCAACCGTAGTCCACGCTCGGGCGATGTGGGTCGCCGTAATCAGCCTTCCCGATCCGGTGAGTATCCATGCACGTCCGCCTGTGGCGGAGGATCGCCAGACGCTGATGAGCCATTCGGAACATGCTGCGACCATCAACACCAGCCTCAATGGGCCTGCCAATGATCAGCAGCGCCTAATGTCTGGCTTCAGGACTTGACGACTACCGCGATGACACGGCGGTAGGGATCCTGCCGCCTGCTCCACGTCGCGATTTCAGGCTGGGGTATAAAGACGGAAACGCTGAGTAGTGTCCTTCAAAGACGCGCATCCGGATTTCAACCTCGTCGCTACACCGTTTACTTCACGGGCGCTCTCCAGAATCTGCATCGAAGCCTCGTCGACCCGCAGGATATTCGAACTGATCGCTTGCGCCGTTTCAGCCTGCTCATCCGCCGCTGCCGCAATCTGTTCAAGCATATCCCCAACTTGCCGCGACGCGCCGGCAATCAGTTGCAATTGCTCGCCCAGACGAACCACTTCGCCAGCATCGCCCTTGGATTGCTCGCATGCGCTCTGCATGAAGCTGGCCGTCACCCGCACGCCTTCCTGCAACGCTGCCACCGTACTGCCGATCTCGGCGGTCGAGGCCTGGGTCTGCGCCGACAGCTCGCGCACCTGATCGGCCACCACCGCAAAGCCCCGACCGTGCTCCCCCGCCCGGGCCGCCTCGATGCTGGCGTTGAGCGCAAGCAGGTTGGTCTGCTCGGCAATGTTCCTGATCACCGCGACCACCACGTCAATCCGCTGGGTCCGCTCGCGCAGTTGCTCAAGGGCAACCGCCGCTTCGTCCAGGCGTCCAGTCAGTTGCTGCATGCCCTGGGTAGTCTGCAGGCTGCGCAACTGGCCGGCACTGGCCAGGTTGCGCGCTTCGGCGGAATGAACGACCGCCTCGCTACAGGTCTGCGCCACGCTGCGCGCAGTGCTGGCCAGTTCCACGGCAGCAGCGGCGATCAACGCCACCTGCTGACGCTGATTGTCCGCTGCCTGGAGCGAGGCGCCAGCCTGCTCATCCAGCACCGAGACCGTGGCGGTGACGCCATGTGTCTGCTGGATGATCCCATGGATCGTACTCTGCAACTGCTCCTGGGCGGCGTTGAGGCCATGCCCGATAGTGGCCAGTTCGTCTCTGCCGAGCACACTCACTCGGGAACGCAGATCCCCCTCGCTGAGCGAATGCGCCATCCGGGTGATGCCTGCGGTGGTTCGCCGGATCGAGACCTGCACACACAGCAATCCGTACAAGGCCAGGAGCGTCATCACGCTGAACAGCGACAGTGCCAGCAATCCACCCTGCCAGGCTCGTGCCTGATAAAGGCTCAAGCGTTGGTCAAGGTAGCGCTGCGTGCTGGCCTGCAAGCTGTTTGCCAGCGTCAGTGCCTGCGCTATCTGATTGCTGACGGCCATCGGCTGCAATGAGGTGATATCACGTCGGAAGAAGTCCTGTTCCAGTTTCCTGACCACACTGGCTATCTGCTCCAGCCCGGCCTGAGTGGCGTGCTGCCAGTCCTCCTCCTGCTCCTGGGCAACGGCGGTGCTGGCTGTGCTCTGCGCCAGCGTGTCGAGCGTCGCCTGGGTGGCGGCGAGTGCGTCACGAAGTTGCGAGCGGGTCAGCAGGTTGAAACCGCCGGAGCCGATCACCCCCTGCCCGGTGCTGCCCACTGCGGTCAACTGGCGGGTGAGATCCGGCACCTGAAAGGTGATGATATCGATCAGTTCCGAGGTGTCCGCCCAAGTATCGCGCCGCAAGCCATGGTCACTGGCGGCGAGTTCGATCAGCTTGCCCGTGGCCTGCAGCGAACGGGTCGCTGCGTTGTGTGCATCGGCCCACCAACTGGCCAGCGCTTGTGGGTCCTGGCGGGCACGCTCCAGCCGCTGGTGCTCGCTGGACAGCGACTCGACTTCGCTGGCCAGCGCCCGCTCCAGTCTCCCGGACGCATCTAATGCCCCTTGGTCCAGCAGCGCCTGCAATTGCTCGCGGCGCTCGTCCTGATCACCTAGCCACACTGTCATGTCGTTCAGCGACGCACCATCACCACGGGCGGCTACATCCGTAGCACGCCAGCGCGCCGCCAGGTTGCGCCCGGACGCCGCCCCGGCCTGCCCGGCACCCAGCGTCGCCAGCAAGGCCACTCCCCGGCGCTCCGCCTCGATGCGGCTCAATTCGCTGCGGTAACCGCTGCACAACGCCCACAAGCCGTACCCCAAAGGGATCAGGAACACCAGCATGAGTACCTGGAACTTTCGCGAGAACGAAAACCGTTCCATCGCGGAAATCCCCCACTGCAAAACTTTCATCGGTTTGCTCCGTCTCTTGCGCAGATTTCTGCTTTAATATTGTTATACTAATATATTAGTAGCAATTTCAGTCCTTCCTTACAACTGCCCCGGAGCCTTATCCATGCTAGCCACCGCAGCCATCCACGCCGTCAATATCAATGGCCTCCCCGCCTGGCGCCTGGAACTGGGCGACGCTTTCGCGTTGATCAGCGCTCAGGGCGCGCAGTTGCTCGAATACGGCTTTCACGGCGAACCCGCAGTGATCTGGAACAACCCGCACGCCAGCTTTATCCCAGGCCAGCCAATCCGTGGCGGGGTACCGGTGTGCTGGCCCTGGTTCACCGCGCTGGAAACCAACCCGCAGGCAGTGCGCGACGCCTGGCAATGTGCCGAGCCACCCTTCCACGGCTTGGTCCGGCAAGTCGATTGGCGGCTCGAATGCACCTCACTGGAGCCACAGGCCCTGCGCCTCACCCTGCGATCCCCGGTCGATCACCACGGTCTGACTACCCGCCTCCACTTGAGCCTGGAGCCCCTGGCACTCGAACTGCACCTGGAGATCAGCAACGCGGGCTCCCGGAGCATCGCCATGGCCGCCGCGCTGCACAGCTACTACGCGGTCAGCGATGTCCGCGAAGTCAGCCTTCAGGGCTTCGCCGGTACCCGCTACCAGGACAATCTCAAGGACCGCGTCCTGTGCCAGCAGGTTGATGAACCGCCTATCGCCGGCCTGACCGAACGGGTCTATCAGGGCCTGCCAGATCGCCTGACCCTCGAGGACCCAGCCTGGCAACGGCGCATCGTGATCGAACCCCGTGACAGCCGCTCCGCCGTCCTCTGGAATCCGGGACCGGAACGCGCAGCCAGCCTGGACCAGTTCCACCCCGAGGCCTGGCACGGCATGCTGTGCATCGAAACCACGCGGGTCCAGGAGGATCTGCTGGAGGTTGCCGCTGGCACACAAGGCGGATTCGGCGTGCGGATTTCCCGGGAACCTACGACCCGCACCTGAACAATCGGCACCGCCCAGGGAAACTAGCCCCTCAACGAATGCCTGCATTTTCGCTAATATACGAGTACATCTTTCCAGCCCCTCCGCGGAGTCCTCTCATTGAATGCCCCCGTTTTCCATCCCGAGTTGCTCGACCACCGCCTGCCCAAGACAGCCCAGGTCTACGAGTTGCTGCGCTCGGCGATCATTTCCCTGCGCCTGCAACCGGGGGACGTGATCAGCGAAAAGGAGCTGTGCGCGCAACTGGACATCTCGAGGACACCGCTGCGTGAAGCGGTATTGCAACTGGCCAACCAGAAGCTGATCACCATCAAGCCCAACTCGAGCACCAGCGTCAGCCTGATCAAGCTCAAGGACGTGATCGAAGGCCAGATCGTGCGCGAGAGCATCGAGTACCGCACCGTGCGCCTGGCTGCGCGCTTCTACGAGAAGGACCGCATCGACCCCTTCACCACCTTGCTGATGCGCCAGAAGTTCGCCTCCGAGCACCGCAGCGTCGACGAGTTCTACGCCCTAGACGAGGAGTTTCACCGGATCATCTGCGAATGCTCCGGCTACCCCAACCTGTGGCGTCTGCTCAACGGCGCCAAGGGGCAGTTGGACCGGGTACGGCGCATGGCCTTCCCGGCGCAGAACCAGTTCGCCGAGGTGATCGAGGAGCACGAGCGCATTGCCGATGCGATCCGCGCCAGCGACGAGGAAGCCGCAGTTGAAGCCATGCGCGTACATATCGACAGCATCTACGAGACCCTGAAAGTCCTCTCGGTGAAGCATCCGGATTTCTTCGCCGAAGACTCGGCGACCATCACCAACTGCGACTCCCTGGAAGACTTCAAGCGTCTCTATGCCTAAGCCGAAAAACGCCAGCCGGAGCAATCCGGCTGGCGTTTCCTGGTGCACTCAGTAGATCGAGAACGGGAAGTACTTCTGGTTGATCTTCTCGTAGGTGCCGTCGGCCCGCAGTTCGGCGATGGCCTTGTTGAACTGCTCGCGCAATGCAACTTCGCCCTGGCGCACACCGATACCCTTGCCGACCCCGAAGTATTTCTCGTTGACCACATCACCACCGACGAAGGCGCAGCAGGCGCCATCCTTGGTCTTCATCCATACGTAGAGCAGCGCGGCATCGGAGAACACCGTGTCGATGCGACCGTTGGCCAGGTCCATGGCGGCGTCGTCGACCGTCTTGTACTGCTTGATGTCCGAGTCCTTGTAGTTCTCTTCAAGGTAGTTGGACTGGGTGGTGGAGACCTGCACGCCAATGCTCTTGCCCGCCAGGTCGGCCGGGGTGATGGCGCTCACGCCGCCATCCTTGACGGTGATGAAGCGCGCCGGGGTGGCGTAGTACTTGTTGCTGAAATCGATCTTCTTCTTGCGCTCCTCGGTGATGTTCATCGAGGCGACGATGGCGTCGTACTTGCCGGCGACCAGGCCTGGAATCATGCCGTCCCATTCCTGGGCGACGATCTCGCACTTGATCTTCATCCGTTCGCACAGTGCATTGGCGATATCCACGTCGAAGCCGGTCAGCTTGCCCTTGTCCAGGTAGCTGAAGGGCGGATAGGTCCCTTCCGTGGCGATGCGGATTTCCTTGAGCTCATCGGCCGAAGCAATCCCCGCCATCAGGGCAGAGCCCAGGCCGAGGGCCGCGAGGAGAACACATTTAGCAAGTTTCATAGACACCACCTTATTTTGCCGTACATTAATATATTAGTTTTGTTGCAACATACAGGCCATTGTTCGAGTGCTGGTCAGGTGCGGGGGTTACTCCCTTGGACAGTGGTTGGACATCAGAAGATCGCCGGCTCGCCGCTGGCTTCGCCGAAGCCGGTCTCGAGGAAATCGAAGTCGCAGCCCTTGTCGGCCTGGAGGATGTGTTGCGCGAACATCCAGCCATAGCCGCGACCGAAGCGCGGTGGCGGTGGTGGCAAGGCCTCGCGGCGTGCAGCCAGTTCGGCATCGCTGACCAGCAGCTCGATGCTGCGCTGATCCACGTCGACGCGGATCAGGTCGCCGTTGCGCACCAGGGCCAGGGTGCCACCTACGTAACTTTCCGGTGCAACATGCAGGATGCACGCCCCATAACTGGTCCCGCTCATGCGCGAATCGGAGATCCGCAGCATGTCGCGCACGCCCTGCTTCACCAGCTTGCCGGGGATCGGCAGCATGCCCCACTCCGGCATGCCCGGGCCGCCTTGCGGGCCGGCGTTGCGCAGGATCAGCACATGGTCGGCAGTGACCTCGAAGTCATCGCTGTCGATCACCGCCTTCAGCGCCGGGTAGTCGTCGAAGACGATGGCCGGCCCGGTGTGCCGGAGCAGACGCGACTCCATGGCGCACGGCTTGATCACGCAACCGGCGCTGGCCAGGTTGCCCTTGAGCACCGCCAGGGCGCCCTCGGCATAAATTGGGTTGTCCAGCGGACGGATCACATCGTCGTTGTACACCTCGGCCTCGGCGATGTTCTGCCCGAGGGTACGACCATTGACGGTCATCTCGTCGAGAGACAGGTACTTGCCGATCACCCGCATCAGCGCCGGCAGGCCGCCCGCGTAGAAGAAGTCCTCCATCAGGTACTGGCTGCCACTGGGCCGCACGTTGGCGATCACCGGCACATAGCGGCTGACCGCATCGAGGTCGTCGAGGGTCAGGTCATGCCCTGCCCTGCGCGCCATGGCAACCAGGTGGATCACCGCATTGGTCGAGCACCCCATGGCCATGGCCACGGCGATCGCGTTGTCGTAGGCGCCGCGGGTCTGCACCCGGGCCGGCACCAGGTCCTCCCAGACCATCTCCACCGCGCGGCGCCCGGCTTCGGCGCACATGCGGATATGGTTGACGTCTGCGGCGGGAATCGATGACGCCCCCGGCAAGGTCATGCCGATGGCCTCGGCGATGGCGGTCATGGTCGAGGCGGTGCCCATGGTCATGCAGTGGCCATGACTGCGGGCAATGCCGCCCTCGATGTCCTGCCAGTCCTTGTCGCTGATCATGCCGGCGCGGCGCTCGTCCCAGTATTTCCAGGCATCCGAACCCGAGCCGAGGATCTTGCCTTTCCAGTTGCCACGCAGCATCGGCCCGGCAGGCACGTAGATCGCCGGCAGCCCGGCGCTGGTGGCGCCCATCAGCAGGCCAGGCGTGGTCTTGTCGCAGCCGCCCATCAGCACCACGCCATCCACCGGGTGGGAGCGCAGCAGTTCCTCCGCTTCCATGGCCAGCATGTTGCGGTAGAGCATGGTGGTGGGTTTGACGAAGTTCTCCGACAGCGACAGTGCCGGCAACTCTACCGGGAAGCCGCCGGCCTGGAGAATGCCGCGCTTGACGTCATCGACCCGGGTCTTGAAGTGGGCATGGCAAGGGTTGATGTCCGACCAGGTATTGAGAATCGCGATCACGGGTTTCCCCGCCCAGTCGGCCGGGGCATAGCCCATCTGCATGATCCGCGAGCGGTGGCCGAAGCCGCGCAGGTTGTCAGGCGCGAACCAGCGCGCGCTTCTCAGGTCTTCGGCTTTCTTCTTGTTCATGGTGTTCATCCGTCAGGCGTTGGGCATCACGTCGGGTTGTTGAATCCATAGAGCGCGGCCGGGTTGTCCACCAGGATCCGGGCGAACAGGGTGTCGTCCTCCAGCCAGCGGGCCAGGCGCTGCAGGGCTGCGCCGTCGTCGATCTCACGGAACATCGAGACCGGCCCGCGGGTGATATCACCGACGCCACCCAGCGGATGCGGCCAGTTCGAACCCCACAGCAGACGCTGCGGTGCCACGGCCACCAGGCCACGCAGCAACGGCGCGACTTCGTCCAGGGACGGCTGCTCCGAAACCAGGTAAGGCGCCGAGACCTTCACATGGCAGTGGCCGCTATCGAGCAGGCCGACCAGCACCTTGAAGCCCTCGCTCTTGACCCCGGCACTGGCATGCACCCCGGCGAAGTGGTCGAGCACCAGGGGCACGTCCAGTTGCCGCAGTTCACGACGCAGGGCCTGGATCACCTCGATGGGCGCGAACACCTGGATGTGCCAGCCGAACTGCGCCGCCACCTCGTTGGCATGCTTGAGCACCCGCAGCGCGGCAGGGGCATCCGCCGCCGCCGCCGCCAGGTTCAGGCGGAGACCGCGGATACCGGAACGGGCCAGGGTTTCCAGGTCGCCGAGGGAGGTCTGCGGGTCGATCACCGCCACGCCCCGGGCGCCCTCGCCGAGACGAGCGATGGCGTCCAGGGTGCAGCGGTTGTCGCTGCCATACACGCTCGGCTGCACCACCACCACCCGTTCCAGGCCGAGGATGCGCTGGTGCGCCATCAGGTCCTCGACCAGCGCTGGCGCCGGGGTATAGGGCCGCGACGACGAATAGGGAAAACGCTCGGTGGGGCCGAACACATGGACATGGCAGTCGCAGGCGCCGGGCGGAATGGTGATCGCGGGACGCTGGTGCACGACCCGGAGAATGCTGACGCGGGTATCGTCTGAAGAGTGCTCGGCCATTAGGGTTGTCCTGTTGATGGCTAGGGAAGTTGCGCCTGTTCTACCTGCTGCAGCAGGCGCATCGCCGGCAGTACGGAACGGGCCGGCACCTGCGGCTCGCGCCCTTCGCGCAACGCCGCGACGAAGTCCCGGGCGACCTGGGCGTTGTTGTCCTGTTCGCTGTCCACCTCCAGCAGTTGCGTCCCCTGCCTGAGGGTGCCGGCGAGGATGTCCAGGCGATAGGAATCGCGATCGGTGACGACGAAGATGTCGAAGATCCGTTCCGGCGAGTTGTACGAGCCCGTGCAGACCAGGGCCTGGCGTTGTTCGGTGTGCATCAGCAGCGCCAGCTCCATGGGAATGCCGGTGACCGGGTCGGCGGCCGGCAGCGAAGCGTTCAGCGCCGCCACCTGCGCGGCAGCCGGATCGCCCTTGCCGGCCAGCCACAGCGCGACATCCACCAGGTGCGCGCCGTGATGCCAAAGCAGGTTGTCGGTCCAGCAGCGCTTGAGGCCGGTGGAGCCGATGTTTTCCCGGCGGTGGAGGAACAGCCGCGAATGCACCTGGAGCAGGGTTTCCGCACCGGATTGCAGGCGCTCCAGCAACTGCCGGTGTTCGCGGCGAAAGCGCATCGGGTGCACCACGCCCACCGTCAGCCCCCGCCGCGCGGCAGTGTCGACGATGCGTTCACAGTCTTCCAGGTTCAGCGCCAGGGGGATTTCCACCAGCACGTGCTTGCCCTGCTCCAGGGCGGCCAGGGCCATTTCCGCGTGGCTCTGGCTGGGGCCGGCGACAATGACGATGTCGATTTCCGGCGAGCGCAGCGCTTCGCGGTAGTCCACGTACCAGTGGCGGTAGCCGTATTCACGGGCAAAGGCTTCGGTGGCAGCCGGCTCGCGGCCGACCAGGCTGTGCAGCACGCAGTCGGCATCGCGCAGGCTCTGCGAATGCCAAGTGCCCATCATGCCGTGGCCGATCATGCAGATATTCAATGTGTGCTCCTTGAGTGCGAGGTGGCGGGTTGGGAGCGCGTTGCGGCCCTTCGCGAGCCAGCGCCCACAGTCGACGGTTTGCGTGGAACCGTCCGGGGAACCGGCTTGGCGAAGGGCTGCAACGCGACCCCGTGCACTCAGCCCTGGATCGCCGCCATGGTCTCGGCGAAGGTTTCGAGCAACTGGTCGGCCTGGGCCTGCTTGAAGCACAGCAGCGGCCGGATCTTCAGCGAGTTTTCACCCACGCCGGTGGTACTGATCAGTACCTTGCGCTCGCGCAGGCCGCTGACCACCTTGCTGGTCATGGCCGCGTCGGGGGCCTTGCTCTCGGGATCAGTGACGAACTCCACGGCGTGATAGAGACCGGCGCCGCGCACATCGCCGATCTGCGGGTATTCCCGGGCGATGGTCTTGAAGCCGTCGAGCAGGTAGTTGCCCAGGTCATGGCAGTTCTGCTGCAGGCCCTCGTCGCGGATCACGTCGAGCACCGCCTGGGCCGCCGAGATGCACACGGCGTTGCCGCCGAAGGTATTGAAGTACCGCACCTTGGGCCCGAAGTCGGCGAGCAGTTCGGGCTTGACCGCCACACCGGCGATCGGCAGGCCGTTACCCATGGGCTTGCCCATGACCACCATGTCCGGCTGGATGCCATGGCGCTGGTAGCCCCAGAAGTTCAGGCCAGTGCGGGCAAAGCCCGGCTGGACCTCGTCGGCGATGTACAGGCCGCCGTGCTTGTGCACCACCTCGATGGCTTTCTTCAGCATGCCGGCAGTGCCTGGCAGCAGGCCGTCGGTGGAGAAGATGCTGTCGGCGATGAAGCCGGCGAAGCGGATCCCGTGGCGCTGCATGTCGGCGATCGCCGCCTCGATATCCGCCGCCAGGCGCTCACCCACATCCACGCCCTCGCCGGCATGGTAGGCATCCGGTGCGCGCACGGTACGCACGTGCTGGTCCACCGGCACGTACTTGCCCATGGTGGTGGAAATGGCGGCGACCGTGGTGGTGATGCCGTGGTAGGCGAAGTCGGTGACGATGATGCCGGTGCCACCGGTATGGAACTTGGCGATGCGCAGGGCCAGGTCGACCGCCTCGGAGCCGGTGCAGGTGTACATCACGCTGCCGATGCCACCTCCGAAGGTGTCCACCAGTTGCTCGGAGTAGTTGAGGATCTTCTCGTCCATGTAGCGGGTATGGGTGTTGAGGGTCGCCAACTGGCGTGATACGGCCTCGACTACACGCGGGTGGCAATGCCCTACCGACGGAACGTTGTTGTAGCAGTCCAGGTACTGCTCGCCGTTCGGGCCGTACATATAGGCACCCTCGGCACGCACGAACTCCACCGGGTGCTGGTACATCAGCTTGTAGCAAGGGCCCAGCAGACGCTGGCGGCGCTCGACCAGGGCTTGCTCGTGGGCGCTCAGGGTCGGCAGCAGGGCCAGGTCGAAGCCGTTTTGCATGCCGGCAGTGGCGGAATAGTTCTCAGACATCTCAACCTCCAGAAAATCGATTGTTGTAGGGCCTTGGCGGCCTGGTATCCGGGTGTCACGAAACGGTGTCGGCGGGTGGCTTCAGGCGCGCCATTCAATGGCCCGGGCGCTGAGCCCGCGCTCGCCGAACAGGGCGCTTTCGACCTGCTCGCGGGACAGGCCGCGCAGCTGCTCGAACTGGGTCCAGGTGCGCGGGGTGTTGCGCAGGATGTAGTCGCGGTTTTCCGGGAAGCGGCTGGCACGCCACTCGGTCAGGGTCAGGCGCAGGGCCATGCGCACCATGAGCAGGTCGTGGAAGATCTCCAGCTCGTCATCGGTCAGCGGCGTGACCGACTGGTAGCCGTCGACGAACGCCCGTGGCGCGTCCAGCAGTTGCTCGCCATCACCCAGCGCATAGGCAACCGCCACCACCACGTCGTTGACCAGCGCGGTACGCACCATGTCGCCGAAATCGAGGATCGCTGCCACGCGGGAGGGATCCTGCGGATCGACCAGGGCGTTGTCGGAGTTCAGGTCGTTGTGCACCACCTGCCGGCGCAAGCCGGAAAGGATCGGCTTGGCATGCTCCACATAACGCGCCAGGGCCTCCTCGACCCAGGCCCGGTGCAGCGGCTCGAAAACATCGAACATCGGACGCAGGCGCTCGACGTGCTGGATGTCCCACAGCAGCATGTGATCGGCCGAAGGATGCTCGAAATCGCGCAGGGCCGCGCCCAGGCGGGCCAGCTCGACACCGAGGTTGAACTGCTGCTCGGGCGAGACCGGGGCGTGGCGCAGCAAGGTGCCTTCCAGGTAGCTGACCATGCGCACGATGCGGGTCTGCCCCTCGAACTCCAGGGCCAGTTCGCTCTGGCCGCCCAGCGCCCGGATGACCCGCTGCACGTGCAGGCCGGGATCGCGCTGCTCGACATGCAGCAAGGCCTCGCTCTGGAAATTGGCCAGCAGGCGGTCTTCCGCCGGGTGGGCGATCTTCAGCACGAAGGCGCCCTCGGCAGCCTGCAGGTGGAAGTTGTGGTCGCGCTCGCTGATCAGGCGCTTGACCGCCCCGGCCTCGACCCCGAACCAGGTGGCGGCGATCTGCCTGGCCTGCTCGCAGCTGATCTCCCCCGCTTCGGTGGTCAGGCTGGCATGGCTGTCGCCTGGCTTGTGTTCATTGCTCATAAGAGGAAATCCTCGCTTTCGAAATACTAATATATTAGTTGCCAGAAAAAAAACAAGCACCTCAACGGACACGATGACCCAGTTCCCGCAAAGACTGCTCGCCCTCCTGGGCCAGGCCTTCGATAAACAGCCCGCGCTGATCCTTCACCAGGTGTTCGAGCGACTCGAAGATGCTGTTCACGTGCAAGGTCATCAGGCGTTCGGCGCCCTCCTCGTCATGCGCCCGGATCGCCCGGTACATCTGCCGGTGCTCGTCGATCACCTCGTCGAAATGTTCCTGCACCGGAAACGCCAGGCGTCGCACCCGGTCCAGCGGGCCCATGGCGCCCTGCATCACCTGCCACAGGTGCGCATACCCCGCACACTCGCAGATCAGCCGGTGGAAGGCCTCGTCCAGGGCGTAGAACTCGTTGCACTCCATGCGCTCGTAGGCTTTCTGCTTGCGCAGGAACAGAGTTTCGAACTCATCCTCGTAACGCGGCTTGAAGAACCTCGCGGCCAATCGTACGCAGCGGGTTTCCAGGGTCTCGCGCACAAGTTGACCTTCCAGCACGTCGCGCAGGCGGATCGCGCTGACATAGGTCCCGGCGTTGGGCCGCACCACCAGCATCTGCTCGCCGACCAGACGCAGGATCGCTTCGCGAACCGGTGTCCGCGAAACACCCAGTGCCTCGCAGATGTCCTTTTCGCCGAGCACGTCGCCCGGGGTGTACTGCAACCCGACGATGGCCGAGCGCAGCAGTTGATAGACCTGGGCCGCTTTCGGCCGCCCCTGGTCGATCATGTCCTGATGAAAGATGCCTCGCATACCCTGCCCCGCTCCGCACGCCGTTGCGCCCGATCAGTGCAGTATCTGGCTCAGGAACTGCCGTGCCCGCTCGCTCTTCGGTGCCTTGAAGAACTCGTCCGGCGCCGCCTGTTCGACGATCTGCCCACGGTCCATGAAGATCACCCGGTCCGCCGCCTGGCGGGCGAAACCCATCTCGTGGGTCACGCACAACAGGGTGATGCCGCTTTCGGCCAGGCCCAGGACCACGTCGAGCACTTCCTTGACCATTTCCGGGTCGAGCGCCGAGGTCGGCTCGTCGAGCAGCATGATCTGCGGGTTCATGCACAGCGCCCGGGCGATCGCCACCCGCTGCTGCTGGCCACCGGACAGCTGGCTTGGGTAATGCCCGGCCTTGGCCGCCATGCCGACCCGTTCCAGCAAGGCCTGGGCCTGCTCACGGGCCTGGACCTTATTCTTTTTCAGCACGCGCATGGGCGCCAGCATGCAGTTCTCCAGGGCGGTGAGATGGGGAAACAGGTGAAAGCCCTGAAACACCATGCCGGTTTCCTTGCGCACCGTGTCCACGCCGCTGCCGTTGGTGCCGATTTCGGTGCCGTTCACGATCAGCTTGCCGGCCTGGTACTCCTCCAGGCCGTTGATGCAGCGGATCAGGGTCGACTTGCCGCTGCCGGACGGCCCGCAGACCACGATGCGCTCTCCCTTGCGCACCTCGAGATCGATGCCGTTGAGCACGGCGAAATCGGCGTACCACTTCTTCAGGTCACGCATCACCACCACGGGTTGTCCGGTCGCGGCCTGCGCTGCGGGCGCGCTGCCCATTCCGACCTGTTGTTCTGCGCCCATGCTTCGCGCCTCCGCTTGCTTGTTCAGGTTGTTGTCGATGGGGAGTGATCGCATCATCGCGCGGCCCTCAATGAGTGATGTGTCGGGTGATGCGGTTGCTAATCCAGCCACACAGCCGGCGAATGCTCTCCACCAGGCTCAGGTACAGCACCGCCGCCCACAGGTAGACCTGGAAATCGAAGGAGCGCGAGAACGCCAGGCTGGTCATGCCCATCAGCTCGGGCACGGCAATGACGCTGGCAATGGCCGAGGACTTGAGCATCAGGATCAGCTCGTTACTCAGCGGACGCAGGGCCACGACGAAGGCCTGGGGCACGATCACGTCCTTGATCCCGGACAGTCGCGACAGGCCCAGGGCATGCGCCACTTCCCACTGCCCCTGGGGCACCGCCTGGACCGCACCTCGCCAGATCTCGGCCTGATAGGCTGCGGTATTGAGGGTGAAGGTCAGCACGGTGCACCAGTAGGCATCGCGGAAGAACCACCAGACACCCAGTTCCTGCAGTTCGGGACGCAACTGGCCGGCTCCGTAGTAGACCAGGAAGGTCTGGGCCAGCAGCGGCGTGCCGCGGAACAGGTAGGTGTAGCAGAACGCCAGGCGCCGCAACCAGCCGATCCGGCTCATCCGCGCCGCCGCCAGCGGCAGCGACAGCAGCGCGCCGAGGGCCACCGAGAGCAGGACGATCTTCAGGGTCATGCACAGGCCGGCGAGCATGCGCGGGCCGTAGGTCGAAAGCAGTTCCAGTTCCATGCTCAGCTCCGCACGTAGAATCGGTTGGCGCGCTTCTCCATCAGGTGCAGCACCTGGCCGGAGACGATGGAGAACAGCAGGTAGATGCTGCAGGCCACGGCATAGAAGAAGAACGGTTCCTTGGTGTTGCTCACCGCCAGGTAGGTCTGGCGCATCAGGTCGGTCAGGGCGATCACCGAGAGCAGCGAGGTCTCCTTGAGCAGTACCAGCCAGAGGTTGCCCAGGCCCGGCAAGGCGATGCGCCAGAGCTGCGGTGCGGTGACGAAGCGGAACATGTCGACCCGCGACAGCCCCAGGGCGAATGCCGCCTCACGCTGCCCCTTGGCGATGGCGCGGATGGCGGTCAGGAACACCTCGCTGGAAAAGGCGCCGAACACCAGCCCCAGGGCCAGCATCCCGGCGAAGAAGCCGTTGACCTGGAAAGGCTTGAAGCCCATGGCCTCGGAGGCTTCCTTGACCAGCAACTGGACGCCGTAATAGATGATGAAGATGGTCAGCAGCTCCGGCAGACCGCGGAATACGGTGACAAACACCGTGGCCGCACGACTGGGGAAACGGCGCTTGCTGTCCATGCACAGCGCCAGGGTCAGGCCCAGCGCCAGGCCCAGGGGCAAGGTGGCCAGGGCCAGTTGCAGGGTCAGGATGGCGCCGGACAGCAAGGCCGCGCCCCAGCCTTCGGGTGAAAAGGAAAGCAACTGCAGGTATTCGCTCATGATCAGGCCCTCCCCCGTGCTCGGAGCACGGGGCTATCAGTGGGTTGAGAGGCGCGTCGGGGGCGCGTTCTTAATAGATAGCGAAAGGGAAGTACTTCTGGTTGATGCGCTGGTAGGTGCCATCGGCCAGCAGGGCCTTGATCGCCGTATCCAGCTCGCCACGCAAGGCCTGATCCTCCTTGCGCACGCCGATACCCTTGCCGACCCCGAAGTACTTGTCGTCGCGCACTTCCTGGCCGACGAAGTCACAGCACGTACCGAGGCTGGTCTGCAGCCAGGGATAGAGGATCGCCGAGTCGGAGAACACCGCATCGAGACGCCCGTTGGCCAGGTCCATTGCAGCATCGTCGACGGTCTTGTAGACCTTGATCTCGGAGTCCTTGTAGAAGTCCTCCAGATAGCTGCCCTGGGTGGTGGAGCCCTGCACGCCGATGACCTTGCCGGCCATGCCGGCGACCGAGGTATCGCTGATGCCTGCGCTCTTCTCGGCGATGAAGCGGGCTGGAGTGGCGTAGTACTTGTCGGTGAAATCGATCTTCTGCTTGCGCTCCTCGGTGATCGCCATGGAGGCGACGACGGCATCGTATTTGCCAGACATCAGCCCGGGGATCATGCCGTCCCAGCCTTGGGAAACGATCTCGCAACGGGCCTGTATGCGCTCGCAGAGGGCCTTGGCGATATCGACGTCGAAGCCGGTCAACTGACCGTTTTCAAGGTAACTGAAAGGAGGATAAGTGCCCTCGGTGGCGATCCGCAGCGACTTCTGCTCCGCGTGCGCACCGGCACCGAAAAGAAGGGTCAGGACCACAGCCGAACAGGCGAGGTATTTCGAGCTATTCATTGTTGGTTTTCCTCGAATTACGGTATTCCTGCATACCAATATATTGGTATGCGAATCACGATAACAGGATTTGGCAGCTTATCAAGGGTGTTTCAGGTTTCTTTTCTGGAATGGGGAACAGCGGTTTTATGCCGTGCAGGGCCCTGGAACAAGACATGACGCCTTGATTTACGCGGACCTTGTGGGAGCGGGTTTACCGCGATAGCGGTAGTGAGCCCACCCGCGTAATCGCGGATAAACCCGCCCATAGTGTCCGCTTCGTCCTTTAGCACCTTTCTGCGCGAGCCAACAGCCAGGTCTCGATGACACGCGCCAGCTCCGCAGGCGCCTCACGCATCGGATAGTGACCGACTGCTGGCAGAATCTCCAGCCGGGCCGTCGGCAACCAGCGCATAAGCGTGTTGTTCATCGAGGCCACGGTGCAACCCGGGTCGCGTTCGCCCACCAGTACCAGCGTGGGCACCCTCACCCCCTTCACTGCCTCGGCGAAATCATCACCGCTCCAGGACTCAAGGTACCGGCTCATCGCTTCCACCCAGGTAGTGCGCAGGCTCAGTTGCAGCATGCCGCGCAGCCATTCCTCGTCCTGGCAATGCCCGACGTTGGCCGAGATCAGCAACTGACGCGCCAGCGGCTCGTGCAAGGCTTCGCCCAGCAAGGCCCTGCGCTCCGGGGAAAGCGTCGCGCCACTGGCGGGTACCGAGGCCAGCAGCACCACCGACACCAGACGCTCGGCAGCGTGGGCCTGCAGCCATTGCGCTGCCATGCCAGCCATGGAATGGCCGACCACGCTGAAGTGCGACCAGTCCAGCAGGTCGGCCAGGTTCAGCATATCCCGGGCGATCTGCTCCACGGTGAATGGCCCTGGCGCCTCGCGCCGCGCGCCATAGCCGCGACAATCCATGAAGGCATAGGTGAAGCGCTCAGGGTCAAGCCAGCCGTGCAACGGATCGAACAGCGCGGCACCGGCCATCCAGCCGTGCACCACGATCACCTTGTGCGGCCCGTGGCCGAACTGGTGCACGGTCTCCAGCAGGCTCATCAGTACTGGCTCCCGACCGGCTGTCCCGTTCCGGCCAGATCGCCAAGTCCGCTGCGCACCTGTTTCAGGGCAGCCCCGGCTGCGTTGGTCAACATGCGCACGTCATTGGCCAGGGTGACCATATCGAAGCCCCACTGCAGCGCCCGCAACGCATAGGCCGGCGAACCACAATGCAGCGCAGCCTTGATGCCATGGGCATGGGCGGTGGAGAGAATATGCTGGATGGCCTCGAGGATTTCCGGCTCCTCGCGGTCGAAGCCGGTGGGATAACGCATGCCGGTCAGGCCGATGGTCAGGTCCGCCGGGCCGATGTACAGCCCGTCCAGGCCCGGGGTCGCAGCGATTTCGGCGAGGTTGTCCAACGCCTCGCGGGTCTCGATCATGGCGAAACAGAGCATGTTGTCATTGGCTTCGCGGCCATAGTCGGCGCCGGCGGAAATGCTCGCCCGGGTCGGCCCGAAACTGCGCACCCCGGCCGGCGGGTAGCGCATGTAGGAGACCAGCCGCGCCGCCTGTTCCGCCGTGTTGATCATCGGGCAGACCACTCCGTAGGCCCCGGCATCCAAGGCTTTCATGATGCTCGCCGGCTCCAGCCAGGGCACCCGCACCATTGGTGTCACGCCACTTGCGCGCAAAGCCTGGAGCATGCCAACGGCAGTCTGATAGTCCACCACACCGTGCTGCAGGTCGATGGTCAGCGCGTCATAGCCCTGCTCGGCCATCAGTTCACTGACGAACGCACAGGGAATCGACAGGAAACCGTTGACCACCGGCTGACCGTCGCGCCAGAGCGCCTTGATCTTGTTGGGCTGCATAGTCCGTACCTCTCGTTACGCCGCGAGCTCAGCCGCGGCGGTACTTGTTCATCACGTCATAGTCGGGCTCGAAACCCAGGCCCGGCACCTGCGGCACCTTGATCAGGTCGCCGCTGCGCAGCCCTTCCACATCCGCCAGCCAGGCGTCGGGTTGCACGAAGTTGTATTCCAAGGCCTGGACCGAGGCGTTGGCCGCCGCCAGGTGCAGGCTGGCGAAGAAGCCCGGGCCGAAATACGGCGAGTGGGGCATCAACTGGCTGCCGGCCTTGCCCGCCTGCTCGATGATGGCAAGGAATTCGGAAATGCCGCCGACCTTGGTCACGCTGGGTTGCACGATATCCACCGCGCCCGCCTGGAAGGCCTGGGCGAACTGGAACGAAGTGGTCCAGTTCTCCCCGGCGGCGATCGGCAGCGAACCACGCAGGCTGGACAGTGCGGCGAAGTCCTCCGGCGGGTACACCGGCTCCTCCACCCAGGTCAGGTTGAGGGCTTCGAGACGCTCCCGGTTGCGCTCGACGAACTCCACCGACCAGGCGCAGTTCACGTCGACGCAAATATTCTTGTCCGGCCCGGCGACACGGCGGCAGGCCTCGATGATGTCGAGGTCGATCTCGTGCAGTTTGATACTGTTGAACCCGGCGGCGATCACCTCTCGACAGGTCATGGTCGCCAGTTCCTCGGTGCCGTAGCGCACCATGCTGGCGTAGAACGGGATCTGCTCTCGGCGGCCCTCGCCGAGCAGTTGGTAGAGCGGTTTGCCGGCGCGCTTGGCGGCCAGGTCCCAGAGGGCGATATCCACCCCGCCGATGGCGAAGATGGTGATGCCGTAGCGCCCGAACATGTGGATCGAGCGCTGCATCTGCCGGTTCCACGCCGGGATGTCGTCGATGGTGCTGCCGATCAGGCTGGGCAGGATCAGGCGATCGATGATCGCCTTGGTGGCATCCACGGTGAAGTAGCCGAACCCTTCGCCCCAGCCGACATTACCCAGTTCGTCCTCGAGACGGATCAGGGCGAACTCCAGGCTCTTCCAGGCGGTGGGCATGATCCCGACCCCGGTACCACGCAGATGGAAGGGAATCTCGACGATGGAGACTTCAGCCTTGACGATCTTCATCAGTTTTTCCTCGGATCAGGGAGCGAACTCTTGGCGAAGAAGCCGCCGACAAAACCGGCGCCCTCCTCCTCGGTCAGGTAGGTGAACGGGCGGAACGTGGCGCTGTGGTTGCGCGGCGAGTGGTCTACCGGGCGATAGCGGCGCTCGAAGGCTTCATCGTTCTTCAGCAGCGGCTGCGGGCAGTTGGAAATGCCGTAGACCACCCGGAACGGCTCGCCTTGGCCTTCCAGGCCGAGGCGAATCATCTGTACCAGGTCGGCGGCGCTGACCCACAGGCGTTCGCGGCGACCGTCCACCACCTGCGGGTCGGCATTCCCGATGCGGATGGCCAGGCATTCGATACCAAAGCGGTGAGCGTACAGGGCGCAGGCCGCCTCGCCGAAAGCCTTGCTCAGGCCGTAGAAACCGTCGGGGGCGATCGAGGCGCTGGCGGTCCAGGGCTCGTTCCTGACCGGGTGCAGCCCCACCGCGTGATGGCTGCTGGCAAAGATGAAGCGCCCCACAGCGAACTCGCGGCAGGCCTCCAACAGGTTGAGAACGGCGACGTAATTGGGCGCCAGGGTCGCGGCAAAGGCGATGTCCGGCGCCACTGCGGCGGCCAGGTGGATTACCCCTACGGTGCCGCGCACGGCGGCATTGGCGATGGCCGGATCGGCCAGGTCACCGACTACGGCCTGCTCGCCGTCGCGTAGGCCCTCGATGGGATTCAGGTCGCACAGGCGCAGGTCGTAGTCGTCGAGCAGGATCGGACGCAACAGGGTCCCGACCCGGCCCGCTGCGCCGGTAATCAGCAGCTTGGGTTTGCTCATGGCAGTGCTCGCTGTCTTGTTGTTGGAAGGCACGCCGACAGCCGCCGGCGTGCCGGGTCATCACTTGGCGGTGGGCATGCTGAACTCGGGGCCCTTGGCGATGCTGTCTGGCCAGCGCTGCATGACGCTCTTGTAGCGGGTGTAGAAGCGCAGTGCTTCTTCGCCGTAGGCGTGGTGTTCACCGAACAGCGAGCGCTTCCAGCCGCCGAAGGAATGCCAGGCCATGGGCACCGGGATTGGCACGTTGATACCGACCATGCCGACCTGGATGCTGCGGGCAAAGGCCCGGGCCACGCCGCCGTCGCGGGTGAAGCAGGACACGCCGTTGCCGAACTCGTGGGCGTTGATCAGCTTCACCGCACTGGCGAAGTCCGGCACCCGGACGATACCCAGCACCGGGCCGAAGATTTCTTCCTTGTAGATAGTCATTTCCGGGGTGACCTGGTCGAACAGGGTCGCACCGACGAAGAAGCCCTGCTCCGCCCCCAGCACCTGCAGGCCGCGACCATCGACGATCAACTTCGCCCCTTCCGTGACCCCGCTGTCGATATAGCCCTCCACCTTGCCCTTGTGCAGTGCCGTGACCAACGGGCCCATATCGGCCTGCGGGTCGACACCGTTGCGCACCCGCAGGGCATCGATACGCGGCAGCAGCCGGGCGATCAACTCATCGGCAACATCGCCTACCGCTACGGCGATGGAGATCGCCATGCAGCGCTCGCCGGCCGAGCCGTAGGCCGCGCCGATCAGCGCGTCCGCGGCCTGGTCGAGGTCGGCATCCGGCATGACAATCATATGGTTCTTCGCCCCGCCCAGGGCTTGTACCCGCTTGCCACGAGAGGTCGCCTCGCGGTGGATGTACTCGGCGATCGGCGTCGAACCTACGAAGGAAATCGCCTCGACGTCGTCATGCTGGAGCAGTGCGTCGACCGCCACCTTGTCGCCCTGGACCACGTTGAACACGCCGTCCGGCAGGCCGGCTTCCTTGAGCAGGCGGGCCATCAGCAGACTGGCCGACGGATCGCGCTCGGAAGGCTTGAGGACGAAGGTATTACCGGTAGCCAGGGCCATCGGGATCATCCACAGTGGCACCATCACCGGGAAGTTGAATGGCGTGATGCCGGCGCACACGCCCAGGGCCTGGCGCAGGTTCCAGTTGTCGATACCGCCACCGATATTGTCGGTGAACGCGGTTTTCAGCAGATAAGGCGCGCCGCAGGCAAACTCGACGATCTCGATGCCGCGGGTCACTTCGCCCATGGCGTCGGAGAGCACCTTGCCGTGTTCGGCGGTAATCAGCCGGGCCAGTTCCTCATGGTGCTGGTCGAGCAGTTCCTTGAAACGGAACAGGATGCGCGAGCGACGCAGCGGCGACAGCTCCGACCAGGCCGGGAACGCCGCCCGGGCCGCAGCCACAGCTTCGTTGACAGTCATCGCCGAGGCCAGCGCGACCTGCGCCTGGACCTGGCCGAGCGCCGGGTTGAACACATCGGCCTGGCGCTCGCCTTCGAACGAAACGACCTCACCATCGATGAAATGCCCGATAAGGCCGGACGTCTCGTGCTGGGTAGAACTGCTGCTCATGTACTCACCTATTAGTTGTGGTTTAGGCCCCATTGATGGAGCACGACTCAATGCCGAGGTACGGCAGCGCTTGCCTTACAAGAAAACCAATCGAAGCAGAACACTAATATATCAGTATATTTCTTACAAGACTTATCGCTACAAACCTCCATGAACCACCGTCCCGCTGAGAAATTGCGACGGTGATCGGCCCCTAAGACGAAGCAGCAGCCATGACAGCCCTTGCCTGAAGGCTTCAGGCACAGCAAAACGCCCCCCCAGCTAGGGAAATCCTGAAGAAGACTTCCTGATTTTGGCAAAATGTCCGGACTCTACCCCCGAGTTTTCCGATGAAGCAAATGACCTTCGCCGATGCCGAGTACGCCGGCAAGCGTAAGCAGACCCGCAAAGAGTTGTTCCTGATCGAGACGAATCAGGTGGTGCCGTGGCAGGGTTTGATTGCCCTGATCGAGCCACATTACCCGAAAGGTGATGGTGGCCGTCCGGCCTACCCGTTGATGGCGATGCTGCGCGTACATCTGATGCAGAACTGGTTTGGCTACAGCGATCCAGCGATGGAGGAAGCGCTGTACGAGACCACCATCCTGCGCCAGTTCGCCGGACTGAGGCTGGAGCGCATTCCCGACGAAACCACGATCCTCAACTTCCGTCGTCTGCTGGAGAAACACGAACTGGCTGCTGGCATCCTGGTCGTGATAAATGGCTATCTGGGTGATCGAGGCCTGTCGTTGCGCCAAGGCACCATCGTCGATGCCACGCTGATCAATGCGCCGAGTTCGACCAAGAACAAGGACGGCAAACGCGACCCAGAAATGCACCAGACCAAGAAGGGTAACCAGTACTACTTCGGCATGAAGGCGCACATCGGTGTCGATGATGAGTCGGGTCTGGTGCACAGCGTGGTGGGCACGGCGGCCAATGTGGCGGATATCACCCAAGTCGACAAACTGCTGCACGGCGAGGAAAACATGGTCGGCGCCGACGCGGGTTACACCGGCGTCGAGAAACGCCCTGAACATGAAGGCCGAGAGGTCACCTGGTAGATCGCCGCCCGCCGCAGTACATACAAGAAGCTGGGTAAGCGCAGCCCTTTGTACAAAGCCAAGCGCAAGATCGAGAAGGCCAAAGCCCAAGTGCGCGCCAAGGTCGAGCACCCGTTCCGGGTGATCAAACGGCAGTTCGGTTATGTGAAGACGCGCTTCCGTGGTCTAGCGAAGAACACCGTGCAACTGGTGACACTGTTTGCGCTGTCGAACCTGTGGATGGCACGCCGACACTTACTGAGCAATACGGGAGAGGTGCGCCTGTAATGCGGGATATGGCTGCCGCGAGGTGCTCGTGGCGGCTAAAAACACAGAAATGAGCGGGTGACCTGATCGTTTTTGATCGATTCGTCGCTTTCAAAACCGGCGGGGGCTGAAGTCAGCCAGAAATACATGGCTACTTCAGACCATCCATAGGTGCCAGCAATGACATCAACGCCGAAGTCATTCACAAATTGATGCCACTTTTCCTCAAACAGTCTGCTGCAGCTTTGCAAGCCCCAATACCGACCAAGGCGAAAGCCAAACAACCAACTTACGGTGCCGTGTCCGTCGAGTTGCCTTTCGGTGAGCAAGTCGTGACCCTGAACTGGCCCGTCTCTGACCCAGATGGATGCGCCCGATGTGTCCGTAAGCTGCTCCAGTATCAGAAGCGATGTCATTTAGCCCGCTGCTGATCTATAGCCACGACACCGCTCCGGTTGATAACTTCGAGCAGTTGAATTCAACTGATGTCGTAGACCGCATCTCACCGCCAGGGCAAGCGGAGCTTGCGGTTGGGAGATCTGAATGGGAACGAGTGACAGAATGGAGCCACCCCGATAATCTACGCCTCCTGCCAATGCATAGAGGCTCACTGGAGCCACGTTGAACGCGAAGGAGCCATGGCTAGGATGTGCGAAAATGAATACCAGTCAGGGGGCTTAACGATACCTGCTCTCTGAGGATTACTATTCGGCGTCGCAGAATAATACGTCTGATCACCCCTACCCTTTTCGATCTGACGCGGTAACATGTAGAAATGTTGCTTGGCTTTTTGATTACGCACCTGTATGGAAATTCTATCTGGAGGTCTTGTCCATGGCTTCATCTGATTACCTATCCGCCAACCTACGAACACTGTGCGAAAAGTCGGGATCTGTAACAGAATTCTGCAGGAAAGTTGGTCTCAACCGGCAACAGTTCAACAAATATCTTGCTGGCACTCACGAGCCTTCCAAGAGCAACCTTAGGGCTATTGCCAATCATTTTGGCTTATCAACCGAAGTTCTTTTTTCATCTCCTAGTGACTTTAGATCCATAATTGACGGCAGCCACTTTCATCTATTTCGAAGTCTGATCCAAGCGCCCAAGATGATCAACTTCATCGACGAAATCACTGCCAGCGCAACCCCCTTACCTAGCAGTATAATTGGAGTCTATGAACGCTATCACTACTCGTCAATTTACACCGGCCAGATCGTTCGCTCGATTTTCTGTATTTACGAAGCGGAGGGATCCCTAAGGCATTACTATGTTGAGCGATTTCCTAGCGCCGATGGCACAGGTAAAAACGATTACCACTTTAAATATCATGGATTGTGCTTCCCTGTTGCAGGCCGAATTTTCGCAATAGACTTTGAGACGATTCAGCGCAATGAACTGACATTCAGCAACCTGGCGTCTGTGAACCGCAACTCAAAAAGATTTATCTTCGGAGTCACCAGCGGGATAGCCGCTTCAATGATGCGGCAACCGGTAGCAGCCAAGGTCGCAATGGCATTTGTGGGCAAAGGCTTAATACGCAAAACCCATATAAAGCGAGCAACAGTGCTTTCCCCCACAGATCCTTCCATCCCCAAGGAAATCATTACTTACCTAGACAGTGATAACTCCTTCATCGATTCTGCCCGTATATGACGTAGAAAATGCTTCTTAAGGCTCATCATCACCTCGCAGCTGCCAGCCTCCCCATTCCAAATCCAGCCTGCGTCACAGTGCGTCACTTTTCGTCCTTATGAGAAATTGTGGCGACTCAGATAAACGATTAATTTCTTTACTAGGCAGGGCATTAAGCCTTCTGGTCGTTAGGCTTAGCCGCTCTGCCGGGAGCGTCGATCTCCGCATCCGCACGAACTAGCGGAAGCGATTGACTCACATTTGGTTTGGTCAACCAATGTAAACAAACAAGGCGTTTTGCCTGAAACTATTTATTTCAGAACTACGCGTCGGAGTATGGCGAGACGCTAGGGTTCTGATACCTACAATAAAGGTGATGAGATGGCTGAGTGGATCAAAAAAGCGAACCCTACGGAGCAGCAAGTAGCCTCGAACGAGAAAGTAAAATCGGACGTTTCCCGTATTCTCCTGGACATCGAGAAGCGCGGTGATGCCGCCGTCCGCGAGCTATCGACTCAATTCGATGGTTGGGATCGCACTGACTACCGCCTGACACCTGCGGAAATCCAAGAGTGCATGAATAAACTGACTGATCGTGAGCGTGATGACATTCTGTTTGCTCAAGCTCAGGTACGTCGCTTCGCTGATGCTCAACGTGCCTCTATGCTGGATTGCGAAATCGAAACCATTCCAGGTGTTATCCTAGGTCATAAGCACATCCCAGTAAGCGCTGCCGGCTGCTATGTTCCAGGCGGCAAATACCCATTGCTGGCTTCGGCCCACATGTCCATCGTCACGGCTAAGTCGGCGGGCGTCCAAAACATCACCACGGCAGCCCCTCCCTTCCAAGGCAAGCCCGCCCCTTACATTGTGGCAGCTCAATACCTTGCAGGCGCAGACTCGATTTACTGCCTCGGAGGGATCCAGGCCGTGGGTGCGATGGCTATCGGCACCCAGAGCATCGATCCGGTGGATATCATCGTCGGCCCAGGTAATGCCTATGTGGCTGAAGCCAAGCGTCAGCTTTTCGGTCGAGTGGGCATCGACCTCTTCGCCGGCCCCACCGAGACTCTGCTGATCACTGATGACAGCGTGGACGGCGAGCTTTGTGCCACTGACTTGCTCGGCCAGGCAGAACACGGTAAAGATTCTCCTGCCGTCATGCTGACGACTTCCCGCGAGTTGGCGGAAGACACGCTGAAGGAAATCGCACGCCTTCTGGAGTTACTGCCAACTTCTGCCATCGCCGGGGAGGCTTGGGAGAACTTTGGTGAAATCATTCTCTGTGAGTCCTATGAGGAGATGGTCAAGTTTTCGGACGAGTACGCCTCTGAGCACGTTCAGATTATGACTCGAGATGACGACTATTTTGTTAAGAACTTGCGGAATTACGGCGCTCTGTTTGTGGGTGCTCGCACTAACGTCTCCTATGGCGACAAGGTAATTGGCACCAACCACACGCTGCCAACTAACAAAGCAGCTCGCTACACAGGCGGCCTATGGGTTGGTAAATACATCAAAACTTGTACTTACCAGCGCGTCCTCACTGATGAAGCATCAGCCCTCATCGGTGAATACTGCTCTCGCCTGTGCCTCATGGAAGGGTTTGTCGGTCACGCTGAGCAAGCCAACATCCGAGTCCGTAGATATGGGAAAAAGGATGTAGCTTTCGGGGCGCCTGCTTTGTAAACACATAAAGGGAGCGAAGTGTCTCTTCGCTCCCTGCCGGGGTGTTTAATTTAACCCCTCATAAATATTCCCACCCAGACTACAACCCCACATTTTTATGTCATTTGAGAAATATAGACAACCTCTGCTCTCCGGCGCAATGCCCGTAAAACTACTGCACCATACCTGATCAGTTCTCACATACAGCTACGCCAATCACATCAAACATTTTCTGCCCTTAGCATAGTAGCCTATGAAACCACTCCTCGGACTACATCTTGCGTTACTGGAAAGCCTTTTCAGCGAACCGGGCCATGGGCATCTAACAAAATTAAGTCTCATGACACGCACCAGAAACAGCATAATATAACTAGATATTATCGAAAATTAATGGACCTGGATCTTGAACAGCGCCGTTACATTTAGTATCACCTAAACATCGCAACATGCTATGTTGACCCTACCGCTAGAATTCGTGGAGACAATGTGCTCAGCGCTTCGACACGGCAGAATCAGGCTTTAAATTTTTATTCCATTTCCACATAACGGAATTGTCAGAATATCGGATTTCCCATTAAATATTTGACAATCGATACCAAGTTGCTCAAAGACGTACTGGGAGGATGGCGCTGGCATAAAAATTGCTGGAAATTAGGCACAATCAACCCAGCATGGTAAACAGGAGGAAAGCGATGGACCTTGATAAGAACCATAAAGTACGTTTTTCTAGAGATGTACACTCCCAGGCACAAGTTATATCGCAGTGGCAGCAGCAATATGCGCAGATTTCTCGTGGCGTATTCAAGGGTGTCGGAATTGACCTATCGTTAGATCAGGCAGATTTTTACTTTGAGCAAATGAATAAGGCCACGTACCAGAAGGGCTGTATACCAGACAACTCAATCGGCCTCGTCGTTGCACTCAAATGTGATGAGCAGATGGCAACTTGCGGAAGATCAGTAAGCCAAGGGGACGTGGTACTGATATCAGGACGGTGCGGATACGAATTCAAAAGCGCGGAGAACATGAAGGCACTGATGATCAGCATCCGTAAGGGATCAGAACTCGAAAAACACTTAACAAATGATTTGCTTTTAAATCTTGAATCGTCACCGAGAGTGTTGGCAACAATCTGCGAACCAAACTTGAAAAGACTCGAAAATTCATTCTATCTGTCCAGCGATGCGAACACACACTCTGCCTCCACATCAGTCAACTTGATAGACGTATTCACCGACTCGCTATATGAATGGCGCAAACAAACGAACTCAACTAAATCCCACATCGAAAGCTACATCGTTAATCATTACTGGGAAATCATAAAAAGGGCTTACTCGATAATCATTTCCCAGCCTTATGAGATCCGTTCTATATCGCAACTGATTGATGAATTACACATTTCACGTGGAACGCTTCAAAACGCAACTCATCAAACGGTAGGTATGAAAGCCGCCGAGTTCATGAGAGCAATCCGGTTAAATCAAGTCCTGAAAAACATGTCATCAGGAGAATCGGTAACTACGGCTGCTACTAACTGGGGCTTTCTACACCTCAGCCATTTTTCCAGAGAATACAAAAAGCTATTTGGTGAACTACCTTCGCAAACACTAAAGGCAAAACTCGAAAATCTTTATACTAAACCTAAACATAGGTAAGTTAGGCTGGCAACCAGTCCAGCCTAACAACCTCTTAGCCAGTTTAATACACAGATTCAAACCCGCTCACACACCTGAACCAGCCGCAACGGCGATAAACATTTGAGATACAAACCGCGTGTTGCCCCAATCACAAATGTGCCTACCACCACCGCAACTATCGAAATATTTACAAAATTCCAACCTTGACTTCCTGTCAGGGCGGAAATATTCACAAGAGCTAGGTGCAGGAAACCAACAAGGCAGATCAAAGAGAGGTACGGTGCAATTTTGGAGTTCCACACCGGAACTGCGCGTGAATCCTTCCTGAAGAACAGAATGACTGAAAGAGCAGTTAGGGTAATGATGAGCATGTAACCCAGGGTACCTGCTGCAGACCCCCAAGTATATACCTCTTTGATAGGGTCGAGGTTGAATACAACCGAACCGACAACCAATGCCAAAGCCGTTAGAGTTTGTGTAAACGAAGCTCGATGTGGAGACCCATGAACATGGTGTACGTCAGAGAATCTTGGATTAATAACAGATGAACGGCCCAAAACATATTTATACCGAGCTATCACATTGTGATTTGCCAGTGCAGCGGAGAACAAGCTGGTAATCACCAGGATATTAGCTATATCTTGGGCAACCTTCCCCATATAATGACCTACAAAATCAATATACATATATTCTGTATTACTTAGCGCCTGCTTTACTACATCATCAACACCAACACCAATGATAGTAAGATAAAACGACACACAGTAAAGCACGACAATGATAATGATAGAGTAGTAGGTAGCCAGAGGTATCGTCCGATTCGGATCTTTGACCTCTTCTCGGTAAACGACTGTTGCCTCAAAACCTACAAAGCACAGCACGGTGAAGAGGATGCCAATACCAGGATTACCAGACATGAAGCTGGAGGGTAGTAGAGGAGTGGGATCCAGGCCTGCTAAGCCGTGCTGCCAAAAAACAACAATATCCGCAACAATTATGATAGCGATCTCCGCCACCAGTGCCACACCTAAAACCTTGGCGCTCGCCTCAATATTTCTGTAACCAAGGACACCGATAACTAGGATGATAGCACTGGTGTATATACTCCAGTGTAAATTCACATCCACCCAGCGCTCGACTGCATCCTTTACAAGAATAGATAAGAACACTTCAAGTGCGAGCAATACCAATGTATATGAAACCACAGCAACGGCTGCGCCGCCAATTCCTGTAACTGGCCCCATTCCCTTGAGAATATAAGCGTAGAATGCGCCTGACCCTTCAATATATTTGGACATAGCCACAAATCCAAATGCAAACAGAAGCAAAGCACAACCAACCACCACCGAAGTCATCGGAACACCGATACCGTTACCCAACCCGATCATCAGTGGCCCAGTACCAGCCATTACCGTCAAGGGAGCTGCTTGGGCTAGCACCATCAATACAACGCCCATCACACCAAGGCTGCCTTGCAAACCGGCCATCTTGTTTTGAGTTTCCATTATATTTCACCTTTAACCCTGCAACCGAAGCACTACGTCAGCTAGATAACAGTCCTGAACGCATGTATCGGATATAGAGCTGTTAGATAACGTTATTATTTTAAAATTTTTAGCACTGGCAGCTTTAAGGAAACACTTTGTTATGCAAATCTATTACTTTACACACTTGAACGGAAAGGATGGCCGCTCCACTTGAATGTAGACACTCTTTACTTGAGTATACTCTTTAAGAGCGTAAGCACCATTCTCCCTTCCTAATCCGGAATTTTTATACCCACCGAAAGGGAGTTCAGCAGGCACGACATTGTACGTATTTGTCCAGCAAACACCGGCCTCAAGGTTCTTCGTCATACGTAATGCGCGACTAATATCCTGGGTGAATACCCCAGCAGCCAATCCGAAAAGAGTGTCATTAGCACGGGCAAGCACCTCTTCCTCGGTTTCAAATTTCAAGATCGACATAACAGGGCCGAAAATTTCCTCTCGGACGATATCCATCTCGTCAGTGCAGTCACAGAACACTGTTGGGAATACAAAGCTACCACCCTCCAGCCCCTCAACAACGTATACACCACCACCTACAAGTAAAGTTGCGCCCTGCTGAACACCACTCTCAATGTACGAACACACCGAATCCCTATGCTGAGGAGAAATGAGCGAACCGATCTCGGTTTCCAAATCCATAGGATTGCCAACCTTGAGCGCTTTTGTAGCCTTAGCCACCTTCTCGCAAAACTCATCATAAATCGAAGCTTGGACGAACACTCGTGTTCCATTACAGCAGTTTTCACCTTGTGATGAAAAGTTTGAACACAGGGCCGCCTCCACTGCAACATCAATCTCAGCATCAGCAAAAATGATTAGCGGTGACTTCCCACCAAGCTCCAGAGTAGTTTTCTTCATCATTTGGGCGGTGCTAGCAGCTACCTTTAGACCGCTAGCGACTGACCCGGTGAATGAAACTTTAGCCACTTGCGGATGCTCAGCCAGGTATCGACCAACCTGACCATCACCTTGTACGACATTGAATACACCTGGCGGTAGACCAGCTTCGCTCAGTATCTCAGCGAACAAGACTGCATTAGAAGGCGTCATCTCAGATGGCTTAAATACCATTGAGTTTCCTGCTGCCAGGCACGGCGCCGCCTTCCAAGCTATGAGCTGGATTGGATAGTTCCACGCACCAATACCTACGCATACACCAAGCGGTTCGTGTCGCGTGTAAGCCATATTTGCCCCCAGATCATACTGCTGGGCATGTACTGTTGCCGCTTGCGCGCTCATGTACTCCAAGCAATCGATAGCCGATACTACGTCATCGGCCCTTGCTTCACGCAACGGTTTACCAGTATCAAGCACTTCAACTTCAGCAAGAACGTCTAATCGCTCACGCATCAACTGGGCCGCTTTACGCAGCACTGCCGCCCTCTGCCCCGGGGGAGTAACTGCCCACTTTTTAAAACCCTCGCTAGCCGCAGCAATAGCGTTATCGCAATCCTGCTCTGCTGCGAAACTAACCTTGAGCAATAACTCCCCGCTAGCCGGATAGAATTTATCAAAGAGCTTCCCGCCCCCTTCAACCTGAGCACCATTAATGTAATTCAGCACAGTTTTCATATAATTCACTCTTGTTGTATCAACGTTGTTTCGACTGCCAATTTTCGACAAATATTGGTTGCCGGGTTGCCGGGGCGATAGGCGCAATGCCCAACACATGATCCGCGCCTTTTTCTCCTATCATGATAGAAGGAGCGTTAATATTTCCCATTGGAACAAGCGGAATAATGGAAGAGTCTATGACACGTAGATTCATTAGCCCTACTACCCTGCATTCAGGATCAACCACGGTCATCGGATTAGCCGGATCGCCCATAACACAGGTTCCACAAGGGTGATACGCACTACCAGTATGCTCGAGGATGAACTGATCGATCTGCTCGTCAGTTTCATAACCGGCTCCCGGCAAAAGCTCTTCTCCAGCAAATTGATTCATAGCCGGCATCCCAATCACTTCCCTAGCGAGCCTAATACCATTGCGAATTTCTACAATATCATCTGGGTGATCGTAGAAATTATAATCAATGCTTGGTGATACATCGGGATCACTCGACTGAATGTGAGTTGATCCTCTGGAAAGAGGCCGAGCAGAAGCAACCATAATTTGGAAACCATGTTTCTGCTCAATGGCAGTACCATCATACTGTATGGCAGCCGGCATGAAGTGAAACTCTAAATTAGGATACTCAATACCCGCTCTATCTCGAATAAACGCACAGGCTTCGAAATGATTCGTAGCACCTAGACCTTCCTTGGTGAGCAGCCATTGAGCGCCAATGAATGCCTTTGATAGAACATTGTTGTGTTTATTGAGAGTGATTGGCTTTTTACAATGCCATTGCATGATCACCTCAGGATGATCCTGCATGTTTTCTCCGACGCCAGGCAATTCGTGCACTAGATCGATTCCGTTTCTTAGCAATACATCAGCTCTGCCAACACCGGAAAGCTCAAGTAATTTCGGTGTATTGATCGACCCTGCACAGAGAATAACTTCTTTATTCGCAAAAACTTCGAAGCTATCGCCCCCCTTAGAGTAAGCGACACCTCGAGCAGTTTTTTCCGAGATAATAACTTTATTTACCAACGCGTGCTTAATTAAGGTAACGTTTCCTGTCTCAAGAGCTGGTCGCAGATACGCGCTAGCTGTAGACCAACGACGACCATTATAAACTGTGCGCTCCATAGCGCCGAAACCTTCACCACATGAACCGTTATAGTCTTGGGTTCGATTGTATCCAGCTTCCACTCCTGCATCGATGAAGGCTTTGTACAAAGGGTTTTCCAGCGTACCTCTCGTTACATGCATTGGCCCATCTGTACCCCTCCATCCTTCTTCCCCGGCATGAGATTTTTCCATTCTCATGAAATAGGGAAGGACATTTTTATAAGACCAACCTTGGGCGCCTAACACTTCCCAACTGTCAAAGTCGCGCGCATGCCCACGCACATAGACCATACCATTAATTGAAGAAGACCCACCTATTACCTTACCGCGCGGACAGAAAAGCACACGATTTTTAAGATTTTTTTGCGGAACACTAGAATAATCCCAGTTATATCGCTTAATGCTCATCGAGACTTGAAGGGCTGAAGGCATCTGGAGAATAGGCCCCCAGTCACTTCCACCAGCCTCCAGAACCAACACTTTATGACCTGCAGCCGCTAGTCGGTAGGAAACAACCGCCCCTGCCGATCCTGAACCAACTATTACGTAATCATACTGACTAGTTTTTTTATTAAGCTCTGCGTTCACAATTATCACTCTACGAAATTCCTGAAGCGCTATAAGCGACCGCTTGAGTCACTTTGCCGGTAGCATCAGTATGATTTTCGAGAGAGGTGGTCACTATCCATTTTTAGCAAGCAAAGCACCGCACGTCCGCACCCAAGGAGCGGATTGAGAGCGCTTTGCGTTTGCGAACGCTTGCAGTTTCAGCGTCCATACACATGGCCTCGCCAAGGAGATCGACCGAATCCTGAGTGCGCGCAGGGCCGTCAGGAGCCGGGACAGAGCAGCTACCAAAGCACCGTATGATTCGGCTTTGAGGATGATGCCATGGCCCTTCTGATGCCAACCTGTTGCAGTAATTAAGGTGTCTATACGCTGTTCGGTAGCACTTCAGAACTCCACCACCATCCACCTTTCGCTAGCCGTAGAACCCGTCAGGGGCTCCGGCTTTACATTCCCAAAGCCGATGGCAGGCAACGCCCGTTGGGTATTGCTTCTTTGGAGGACAAGATCGTACAGCAGGCGGTTGTTACCGTTCTGAATGCGATCTATGAGGAAGACTTTCTTGGGTTCTCGTATGGGTTTCGACCGGGCCGCAGTCAGCACGATGCGCTGGATGCGTTAACGGTCGCGCTGAACAGCCAAAAGGTGAACTGGATACTTGATGCGGATATCACGTCGTTCTTTGATGAGATCGATCATGAGTGGATGCTGATGTTTCTAGGGTACCGGATTGCAGACCGGCGCTTGCTCGGGCATATCTGCAAGTGGCTTAAAGCAGGTGTCATTGAGGATGGCCGTAGGGTGGCTGCGACCAAGGGTACGCCCCAAGGCGCAGTGATATCGTCGTTGCTGGCGAATATCTATCTTCACTACGTGCTGGATTTATGGGCAAGGCAGTGGCGCGAGCGCCACGCTCGCGGTGATGTGATTGTCGTGCGCTACGCGGACGACAGTGTCGTGGGATTATCAGTTAGTCAACGTCCAGATCGCCCCCGCGCTGCACGCGACGGTCGGGGAAGCACTGCGCCACGTGCTCCAGCGTTCGGGCTACTCCCTCTGTCCCGACAGCCCTGCCGTGGCACGGTTGTTCCACCGCCCCTTGCCGGCCGTGCATCACGACCTCGGGCCGATCTCGCTGCTGGATGCCTTGACCATCGTTGGCGGCCCCGCCTGGCGCCTGGACATTGACCCGGTCGAGCGGAGCGTGTGCTACGCCCTGCGTCTGCCCCCGCCCGAACCACCCTTCTCGACACTGGAGACCGCACCATGAAGGTTCACCATTTTCAGGCCTTGGTAATCGGCGCCCTGTGCCTGGGTGCTGCCGTCCTCGCTGCCGAAAGCTACAACCAGCACCAACAACTGGCTGAACTGCAGACCGCCGCACGCAATGCGCCGGCCGCCCCCAGCCCGTCACTGCGTCGCGACATCGGCGAATTGCACACAACGCTGTCCACGCTGTCGCCACAAGTCGCGGCCCTGAAAGACGCCCAGCACCAGCACACCAGTGCACAGGCAACGCTCGGCCAGCAACTCGACGAATTGGCGGCGTCCGTCAGGATCCTGCAAGCGGTACCGCCAGGACCGAGCAGCGCCGATCTGACCACCCTGGCGCAACGCATGAGTGCGGCAGAAGCGGCACTCGGGAAGCTGTCGACCGCTCACAAGGTGCCGGCCGCCTCTGCATCCCCAGCGTCCCCCGTCAGCGATCAATCAAAAGCCAAGGCGCCGCAGCCGCCCTTCACCCTGCAGGGTATCGAGACGCGCGGCACCATCAGGTTTGTGACCGCATTGCCTGCCGGCACCCATGCACTGTCCACCGTGCACCTGCTCCAGCCCGGTGACAGCTTGAACGGCTGGCAACTGCGGGCGATTCGCGAGGGCCAGGCCGTGTTCCATGTCCCGGGCCACGGCGATCGCACCCTGCCCATCCCATGAGGAGGTGAACGTGTATAAGTTCTCCGCGGTTGCGCTCATCCTGTTGCCGACTTACGTGTTCGCCGACCAGGGCTCGAGTGTCGCCAAGCATGTCGACGCTCAGGTGCAGTTTAGCGAGCAGTCGCCACTATCACGGCAGGCATCTGCAGCAAACCAGGCCAAGGCGTGGGGCCTGACAGATGACGAATGGGCTACGTTTGAGCGCCTGCAGACCGGCCCTCGCCATTACTGGTCGCCACGGCTTGACCCGCTCACCACACTAGGTGTCGAGGCCGACTCGGATCAGGAGCGGCAGCGCTATGCCGAGCTGCAGGTCCGCCTGGAAGCCAGGCGTGCCGAGCGCGAACTGGCTTACCAGAAAGCCTACACCGCAGCCTGGGCGCGGCTATTCCCGGGTCTGCCGCCCGTGCAGGGGATGAGCGACGATGCCGGCCCATCGAGCAGCAGTCGTACGGCGTTTTTCGTGGAAGACCACTGCGCCGCCTGCGTGACCAGCCTCCAGCAGTGGCTACAGGGTGGTGCGCGCCTGGATGTGTACCTGGTCGGAAGCCAGGGCAACGATGAGCGCCTGCGCCAGTGGGCCAAGGCCGCAGGCATCACCGCCGCCCAGGTCTCCGGCGGACAGATCACCTTGAACCATGACCGCGGCCGCTGGTTTGCCCTGGGTACCAGCCGGCCCCTGCCAGCCCGCTATCAGCAGGTGGACGGAAAATGGCAGCGCATCGACTGATTCTCGCCCTGGCGATGGTCGGGGCGGGCAGCGTTCATGCAGGCACACTTCCGCCGCCGGCCTATCAATTGGCGGCCGCGCGTGCCGGTATCCCCGCCTCGGTGCTGTTCGCCATCGCCCTGCAGGAAAGTGGTACACCGCTGCGCGGACAGCTTATGCCCTGGCCGTGGACCCTGAATGTGGCGGGTTCCCCACTGCGGTTTGCCCGACGCGACCAGGCCTGTGCCGCACTGAGGGAAGCGCTCAGTCGCCACAATCCCAAGCGCATTGATGTCGGGCTGGGACAGACCAACCTGGGTTATCACCCGGACCGCTATGCCAACGCTTGCGATGCCCTCGATCCCCGCGCCAACCTCGCAGTCACCGCCGAGCTGTTGCGCGCGCACTATGCCGACACCGGTGACTGGGTTATCGCCGCGGGCCGCTATCACCGGCCTGCCGGTGGTCCTCCTGCGGCGCACTATCGCCGTCAGTTCACCCGTCACTGGCAGCGCGTCCAGCCCATCGCGACGGCACCCGGACTGACACAGCCATGAGCAGTTTACGCTGGGTGGCCCTGGCCCTCTGCACCTGGTTGGTGCTGACAGCGAGCGCTGAGTCCGGCAGTCCACCCGCTCCCACCACGCTGAACTGGGTGCTGCCAGTGCACAGCGCTCGCCTCTCGCCAGGCGCCGTGCTACCCAGGGCGTTGAGCCTGCCCGGCTCGACGCCGCTGTTCCTGGTAGGCCAGGACACCAGTTCCCTGGAGTGGCTGTCGCGGCACGCCCAGACGCTACAACAGCTAGGTGCCAACGGTTTGGCAGTCGAGGTCGACGACGCGCGCGCTGCGCCGTATCCAGACGGCAGCACCTGGGCTCAAAATCTGCCCGGTGAGTGGTGACGACATCGCCGAACGATTGGAGCTGGAGCACTACCCGGTGCTGATCACGCCCACCGGTCTGGAACAGTGAGGGCACTCCATGGGCGAACATGCGATGGAATCCCTACTGCGCCCAGCGGTGGAGCTGTACACCGTAGGTATCTGCGCCGGTGCCAGTGCCCTGTGTCTGCATTCACCCTGGGCCGTGGCCCTGTCGCCTGAGGTAGGGGCTGGCATGGCCCTGGCCTATACCGCGTTCGGCCTGAAGCGGCTCAACGAAGCGCGGATCGTCCTGCGCTACCGGCGCAATATCCGCCGCCTGCCGCGCTACTCGCTGACCAGCCGGCAGATTCCGGTGAGCGGCAAGCGCCTGTTCATGGGCCGTGGCTTTCGCTGGACCCGCCTGCACACGCAGCGCCTGCTCGAGGCTCAGGACCCGGCGCTGGCCCGCTATATCAACCAGTCGGCTGCCCACCTATGGGCGCGACGGATGGAACAGCTGCTGGAGAAGGCCCCACCGGTGCTGTCGCTGCTGCCTCTCCTGACCGCGTGGGACAGCCCGTTCAATCCGGTGCGTCCATTACCGCCGGTGGGCGGCTCGCCGTTGCTGCACGGCGTCGAACCGAAGGAGCAGGAAGCCAGTCTGCCGCTCCGCGAACGGGTCGGACATACCCTGGTGCTGGGCACCACACGGGTGGGCAAGACGCGCCTGGCCGAGGTGTATATCACCCAGGACATCCATCGACCGAGCCGCGAAGTGGTCATCGTCTTCGACCCCAAGGGCGATGCCGACCTGCTCAAGCGCATGTACGTCGAGGCCCGTCGCGCCGGCCGTGAGCACGAGTTCTATGTGTTCCACCTGGGCTGGCCGGAAATCTCTGCACGCTACAACGCCATCGGCCGCTTCGGGCGCATTTCGGAAGTGGCCACCCGGATCGCCGGCCAGTTGAGTGGCGAGGGCAATTCGGCGGCATTTCGCGAATTCGCCTGGCGCTTCGTCAATATCATCGCCCGGGCGCTGATCGAACTCGGCCGGCGCCCGGACTACCTGCAGATCCAGCGCCATGTGGTGAACATCGATGCGCTGTTCATTGAATACGCCCAGCACTTCTTCGCCCGCCATGATCCGCTGGCCTGGGAAGCCGTCGTGCAGATAGAAGGCCGCTTGAACGAGAAGAACATTCCGCGGCACATGGTTGGCCGGGAAAAGCGCGTGGTGGCCATCGAGCAGTACCTGACCGCCAAGCGCATTTTCGATCCAGTGATGGACGGCCTGCGTTCGGCCGTGCGTTACGACCGCACCTACTTCGACAAGATCGTGGCGTCCCTGCTGCCGCTGTTGGAAAAACTCACCAGCGGCAAGACCGCACAACTGCTGGCGCCAAACTATTCCGACCTGGACGACCCGCGGCCGATCTTCGACTGGCTGCAAGTCATCCGTAAACGAGGCGTTGTCTATGTCGGCCTGGACGCGCTATCGGATGCCGAAGTGGCGGCGGCCGTTGGCAACTCGATGTTCGCCGACCTGGTCTCCGTCGCCGGCCACATCTACAAGCACGGTATCGATCACGGCCTGCCAGGCTCCTCCAGCGCAGCGGACAAGGTACCGATCAACCTGCACGCCGACGAGTTCAACGAGTTAATGGGCGACGAGTTCATCCCACTGATCAACAAGGGCGGCGGTGCCGGTATCCAGGTCACCGCCTACACCCAGACCTTGAGAGATATCGAGGCGCGCATCGGCAGCCGGGCCAAGGCCGGCCAGGTCATCGGCAACTTCAACACTCTGCAGATGCTGCGCGTGCGGGAAAGCGCGACGGCTGAACTGCTGACCAACCAGTTGCCCAAGGTCAACGTGCAGACACGCACCTTGGTCTCCGGGGCGACGGACACCGCCGATCCTGATGCCCGTACTGACTTCACCTCGTCCTCGCAGGATCGGGTCACGACCACTGCCGTACCGCTGATCGAACCTGCGCACATTATCGCCTTGCCCAAGGGCCAGATGTTCTCGTTTCAGGAAGGCGGGCAACTGTGGAAGGTGCGCATGCCACTACCGAAGCCAGCCAGCGACGATGCGATGCCTGCGGATCTGCAGACCCTGGCTGCGCGCATGCGTGAGTCCTACAACGACAGTGCAGGCAGTTGGTGGACGAGCGCTGGCGGAGCCCCAACGGTGGACTTTGATCCTGAGAAGCCCCCACCGGGTCGTAACCACACACCATAAGAGCCCCTCCGGCAACCGAATTCTGTGGAGAATCTATGCCTACTCCTCCCGCTAGCCTACCAACGACACCAAGGCGCCCGGGGTTGCTCTTCGGTACGTTCGAGCTGTGCCTAAGCTTGCTGGGCCTGCTATTCGCTTCTCTGATCTTCTCCGTCGTGCTGGAGTTCGTGGGCATGCTGTGGTTCTGGCCCGAACAGGGTTGGCATCACAGTCATGCCATGTGGCTCACTGAGCTGGGATGGCTCAGCGATCACTTCAAAAATTCGCTGCTCGTGAAGGAACCCGCGCGAGCCACCGCCAAAGTCCTTCAGCACCTGAACGAATGGGTCGTGGTCCGCTCTGGCTGGGCGCATTCTGACACTCAACTGAGGCTCCTGAGTCAGGAAGTGTCGGTGCAGGGTCAGTTTGCTCAAGCCTATGTCGTGCTGCAGGACTACCTATTGGCCGCCCTGTTCACCATTTTCACCTTGGTCGTGCGTCTAACCATCCTCACCCTAGCCACACCACTATTCCTGCTCGCCATAATCACAGGCGCTGTCGATGGCTTGATGCGCCGCGACCTTCGCAAGTTCAGCGCCGATCGCGAGAGCAGCTATGTCTACCACCGAGCGAAGCGAGCCCTATTGCCCCTCATAATCAGCCCATCGATGATCTATCTCTCTTTTCCATCGTCTTTCGATCCTGTTTGGATACTGCTTCCCTCCGCAATTTTGTTGGGATGCACAGTTGCCATAACAACGAGCACATTTAAAAAATATATTTGAGTGTATAGTCGTCAATGCAGCATTTTGGATCTGTAAAGAATACCCCTTTTCGTTTTCCTCTTCTCACTAGTTAAGCCGGGTTAAGCATCGCTCCGTAGGCTGGTCTAAAGTGCAGTCCTGCTATGAACAAGCTGATTACGTCAGCCTCTATCGTTGTCCTTGGCGGGTCAGTCTCGATGCCATGCGTCTAGAGCACTTGCCTTGGGGAAGCTGGCAACCATTCTTGAAAACCCGCACCCGACTCCCCTCAGAAGCGTAGAACACCATACCGCCGGCCAGGTACTCCACATCGAAGGTGGCCGGCACATTGGCACCTTCAAGGAGGATTTTCACGGTGGCACGGCTTTCAATCCAGAACTCGCTGGAGGTTGGCTCGATGATAAGGAGCAGCCGCTTGGGAGCCCCATTGATAAATTGGAATTCTTGGCTGTTGTTCATTTAATTGCCTTCAAAGTGGTCTGACTCATCGCACAACTCCAACCTCTGCGCTGAGTCTGCGCGTGCCTCGTCTTACGGTCTCGAAGCAGAGCAAACCGCCTAATGCTGAGAATGCCATTAGCACAAGGAACATGCTGGTGGGTGCAGAGTAGGTAAGGAAGAACCCGCACAGAATCGGGCTGAGAGCGCCACCCAAGGCCGCGAGGTTTTGGGCGCCGTAATAGCTGCCACGAAGATGCTCTGGGGCGATGGTGTCGATGAACAGGTATTCGCCCGGCAGCACGATCATTTCACCCAGCGTGAATACAAACATTGCAATGCACCAACTGACGCTGTTCTCGGCGTACATGAAACCCAGTAGGCCACTGATGAAAAGCACCGAGCCGATGCCCATCCAGAATGCCAGGTGCTCTCGCTTGAGCAGGCGACCGAACTGATACTGCAAGACGATCACCGTGATCGCGTTACAAGCCAGCACCGCAGAGAGAATACTCATGGCATCGTCGGACGAATATTCAACCAGCAGATACTGCGACAGGTAGATGGTGAATCGGCCATGAACCACCGCATTGAGAAGGCTTCCCAGCGTGAACAGGATCAGGATGCGATCGCCTCTGAGGGTGGCTAACGTGGCGAGGAAGCTGGGAGGCTGAAGGGTGGCAGCTGCGTCTGAACGCTTGCTGGTGGGAACACCCTTCATCAGGAAGATGCTGAGAAAGGCGATGGCACTGGCTGTCCAGAAGGGGGCCATCGGCTGAACGCCAGCCAGGATTACGCCAAGCATCGGGCCAGTGGCATAACCGATATTGGTCAGGGTGTAACGCAGGGAAAAGGCCTTCGCTCGCTGCTCCACAGGCAGGTTGTCACTGAGAATGGCCTTGGAGCCAATGACGAACAATGCTGAGGCTGACTCGGTGATGATCAAGGCCAGCGCCGCGACATGCAGGTCATTGGCGAACGTCAACAGCAGGAATCCGATGGCGCCGGAAAGCATCGACAGGATGAGAAGCCGACGTTTCTCCAAACGATCCACTACGTAGCCGCCATACAGCCCCAGAAACGTACCAATGAACGCAGCAATGCCCACCAGCAGACCAACGTCATTCTGATTCAGCCCAAGCTGGGTGCTGATGAAAAGTGCCAGCAGAGGGCTTGTGACGGCGCGGCTGATAACGATGGTCAGCGAGCACACCATCAGGCGGCGAATGGCGAGCGGGTAAGTAGTCACAGAGATCATGCACGTCCTTGCGGTCATGGGTGGGGGCAAGACAACGCGGTGTTATCCGACCGAAAGCAATTCAGGAAGCTGCTCGGTGGTGTGCAGGTCTTCGAGGCTCAAAAGAAGATTGGCTAAGTGCGTGGCCTTCGGCAAAGGGAGCACGCGCACAGCCAAGCTATAAAATTTGTCCAACAGCGCCACATCGCTGATGGGGTTGCCTGGTGCGCCCAGCGCCAGCTCGACACACAGGCTGGCCTCGCGACCGTCATGAGTACGAAGGGTGACGATAGGTTCCCCGTCTTCGGACAGTGCGGAGTTCACGCTCAGGTGGATGCGCTCGAACCAGTGGCTAATCATCGAATGCTCGCGACACTTGTCTTCGTAAGCGTCCAGCCCTGCGTGGCCATAGGTGAGCCTCGCCGCGAGCGCATACGGTAGGCTCATTTGTGCGCTGGCCAGCGTTTCTATACGGGTATGGCCACACATGTCTTTGAGGAACGCGCACATCTCCACGCGCACCTCAGTGATCTCGTGAGGTGTGATCTCCAGTTGCTCCATGAGCAAACCCACAGCATCGATTGCAGCATGGGTGCCACGGCAGGAAGCATGGGGTTTGATGGAGCAACGCCCCAGTTTCCAGACCTTGCCCAGGGTTTCGTCCAAGGCTTGCGGTTCGGCATCGTCGCCAGCCAGGGTTTTAAGGAAGCCTCCCCACACGTCGTCGAACAAATAGGCCGGCCCAGTGATGCCTTGTTCGGCAAGCATGACCGCCAGCAAACCGCCTTCTGCTGCTCTGCCGGTATGCAGCTTTTTGGTTTGCGAGCCATCGTGGATGAACGCCCACAGTCCGCCGCTGAAACTGCCAGCGATGCCCAGTGCGCAGAGCGTCTGCGCCTGATCCAACCCGAAGATCCGCGCGCAAGCCGCTGCGGCACCAAAAACGCCGCAGGTGGACGTGGAGTGCCAACCGGCACCATTGTGTGCGGAGTAGCTCCCGCAGGCCTCGAGTACACGTCGGCCGACTTCATAGCCGATAACCACGGCCACCAGTAACTCTTTGCCGGAGACAGCCCTGTTGCTGGCCTGCAAGGCAGCCATTACGGCGGGCAACACAACAGCGCCGGAATGATCACAGCCACCGGCATCGTCCAGTTCCAAAGCATGGGCCGCTATACCATTCAACAAAGCTGCATTGCGTGGGCTGGCGCGGTGGTGGGTGCCCCAGAGCACGGTACTGCCTGAGGCTTCGTGCTGAATGAAAAGCTGGCAGGAGGCCTTGAATATGTCACTGGTGGCGCCCGCCAGAGTCGCCCCGAAGGTGTCCAGGATATGGCGTTTGGCTTTTTCTACCAGGGGCGGTGGTAGATCGTCGAACAGGGTCTCGACTACAAAACGGGCCAGTTTCTGTAGGCGCTCAGTCACAGTTGATGCTCCGTATAATGGCGTGCGTAAACAGCGGCAGGGTGGTCAAGGGGCAGCGCGGGGCCGGATTGCGCCCACCACTGCGCCACTTCTTCGGCAGTGGCGAACCAGACGTCCGGAAGCTGCTGAATCCCTTCCAGCAACTCGCGCAGGAGCCCGATGCGGCCCGGTGTTGCGATGATCTCCGGGTGCAGGCGCAGCACGTAGCAGAGGCCATAGCGATGAAACCCGGCGAAGTCCATCTGCAGGTTCTTCAGGGTGTGGCTGTAGGAGGCGATGCGCGATTGAGCGGGCGGCACTGCCGGGCTCAGGTTGAACGCGAAGTAGGGCTCGTCCTCCAGTTCGTAATGCAGGGGTAACTCAATTAACGGCGCGCCGCCGGGCGCCGACTGCAGGTGCGCATACGGCAGATCATCACCACGCAGGGACGACGACCAACGTATTCCTTGGCGGCGCATGGCTTCGGGGAAACCGGGAGCCCAATTGCCCGCAGGCACACGGAAACCTCGCGGCTTTTGCCCGCAGAGGCTGGCCAAGACGCTGCAGCCTCGCTCCAGTTCGAACGCCTGCTCGCAGAGGCTGAGCGAGTCATAGTCCTGATGTCGGTATCCGCAACAGGCGATTTCATGCCCGCCTTCGAGAATCGCATCGATCCGCTCAGGGTTCTGCTCGGCGACGATGCCGGGAATGCACCAAGAGCTACGAACCTGCAGATCGGCGAGGGTCTGCAGCAGGCGTGGCACACCACGTGTGGTGCCGTAGCGCCAGACTGACAGTGTTTTGTCCCGACCTGCGACAGCAGGTGCTTGGGTGAGAATGCCGTGGGTATCGTTGTAGTCGACGGTCACGACTACGGCGCAGCGGTAGGGTGCCGGCCAGACTGGCAGCTCAGTCATTTCCGTGCTCCTTGAGCGTCCATTGGGCAACGTCGCGGCAGGTGGAGAACCAGACATCCTGACGTTGGCGCATATGTTCGAAAAGCTGCTCCAACAGTAAAAGCCGGCCAGGTTTTCCGGTGATCTTCGGATGCAACAGCGTGGTCAAGCACAGACCTTCATCCATGGCACCGTCGAACTCGCGGCACCAGTTGTCGAGGGTCAGCTCATAGCTCGCCGTCCGGTCCAGACCGCAGGGAAAGTCTGGGCGCTTGGTGTAAGCCAGGGAGGCGTAATCGTCGAGCTCCCAGTGGCCTGGGATTTCCACCAGCGGGCGAGCGTGGCCGGCAACGTTGATCAAATAGGGGCGATCATCGCCGCGCATACTACTGGAGTAGGTCACGCCGGCCTCCAGGAGCACTGCTGGGGTTTGGGCGTGCCAATCGCCGGAAGGGGTACGAAACCCTTCTGCACGCACGCCCAGCACGTTCCAGAAAACTTCCCGGCACTTGTCCAGCACTTGGCGTTGTACTTGCGGCTCCAGCGCAAAAAAGGATTCGTGCCTGTAGCCGTGGTAGGCCACCTCATGTCCCCTTTCGACAATCGCTTGGCACTGTCTGGGCCAATTCTCCACCACCCATGCGGGCACGAAGAACGTTGCCGGTATGCGCACGGCATCAAGCAGATCGAGGATACGTGGCAGGGCGCGATAGGGCCCGTAACTGCCAAAGCCGAAATATTCGGGCTTGCGCCAGATCGATCCGTCGAGCATTGCATCGCCGGTCGGACCGTCGACGTCGAAGGCCAGGGCCATGCAGGCCCTGCTTTCGCCGGGCCACTGAAGTGTTGTCGGAGAGGACATGGGTGGGCTCTTGGTTACTGGCCGTTGATAGTCACGCGCTCGACAGCGCCTTTCTCAAGGTCCCACTTCTTCAGGATGGCGTGGTAGCTGCCGTCGGCGATCATGCTTTGCAAAGCCTCGGCCACGGCTTTCGTCAGTTCAGGGTTGGCATTGCTCACGCCGAGCCCGGTGAACTGGGTGGAAATGGCAGGGCCCAGGGTCTTAAGGGAGTTTTTGTCCAGGGACATGATGTAGGGCAAGGTCTCACTGCCCTGCATGGCGGCGTCTATGCGACGTTGACGAAGTTGAGTACGAGCATCAGCGCTCCCTTCTGATCCCATCACAACAACCGCGGGCTTTCCTGCTGCTTCGCAGTTCGCTTTGCTCCACTCAGCGATCTCGTCTGGCCATGTTGTGGCTCGGCTCGTCCCCACTTTCTTCCCGCACAAGTCGGTTGTCTCGTTGAGGTCGGTGCGGCTCTGCAGGGTGTAAAACTGTGGTCCACTGACGAAGTAGTCAACGAACGTGATCGCCTTTTGCCGCTCCTTGGTGTCGGTCATGCCGGACAGGATGATGTCAACACGTTTTGTAGTCAGCGCGCTGATCATCTGTTCGAACGAGGTTTCCTGCCACTTTATCTTCACGCCAAGGCGCTCAGCCAGTGCGGTGCCCAGGTCATAGTCGAAACCGGTCAGCTCGTTGGTGGCCGGGTCTCTGAAGTCCATCGGCGGATAGTTGGGCTTGATCGCTGCAACGATTTCGCCTTTGGCTTTGATGGCTGCGGGGAGTTCTGCGGTTGCCTGTGCACAAACGGCAATGCCCATCAGTACGGAGGAGAGGATCAGCTTTTTCATGTACGACGTTCTCTTGAATTATTATTGGCGCCTAGGCGCGAACGGCAGAAATGAAGTTTTGAGTGCGTGGATTTTGTGGGGTTAACAGCACCTCTTCTGGGCTTCCGACCTCCACGACTTGGCCGGCATCCATGAACACCACGCGATTGGAAACCTCGCGGGCGAAACCCAGTTCGTGGGTTACAACAACCATGGTCATCCCCGTTTTAGCGAGATCACGCATGACCGAGAGCACCTCACCGACCAATTCCGGGTCGAGTGCGGAGGTGGGCTCGTCGAACAACATCAGCTTTGGCCGCATGGCCAGCGCCCGAGCGATGGCAACCCGCTGCTGCTGACCGCCGGAAAGCTGGATCGGGTAGTGATCGCGTTTATCAGCCAGCCCGACACGCGCCAGCAACTCAATGGCACCCTCTGTGGCCTCCTTGGGCGAGCGCTTCAAAACCTGGCACGGACCTTCAATGATGTTCTCCAGCACGGTCAGGTGCGGAAACAGGTTGAAGCGCTGGAAGACCATCCCGGTAACCAGGCGTTGGCGGGCGATCTGGGTCTCGTTCAGCTCGTAGAGCTTGCGGCCTACCATGCGGTAGCCCACCAGTTCGTCATCGACCCAAAGTGCGCCACTATCGACTTTTTCCAACTGGTTGATGCAGCGCAAGAAGCTGCTCTTGCCCGAGCCAGAAGGGCCGATGACACAGAGCACTTCACCTTGTTCGATTTCCAGGTTGATGTCTTTGAGGGCGTGGAAATCGCCGTAGTGTTTGTTCAGGCCGACGGCCTTGACGATGCTTCTCATAGGGATATCTCTCTGTGCGTGGCCGGTTAGGAGCGCTTACCTGCGCCTTTGGCAAAGTGACGTTCCAGGCGGCTCTGACCAAACGACAGGACAGTGACGACGGCGAGGTACCAAATACCCGCGACGATCAGCAGTTCCATTACGCGCGCGTTGGCGAAATAGATGTTCTGGGCGTTGTGCAGCAGTTCGGAGTACTGAATGACACTGGCCAGACTGGTCATCTTCACCATGCCGATGAACTCGTTACCCACTGGCGGGATGATGATCCGCATGGCCTGCGGCAAAATGATCCGTTTGAGTGCCTGAAGGCGCGGCATGCCGATGGACTTCGCAGCCTCATACTGGCCGGTGTCGACGGAGAGCAGGCCGGCGCGCACCACTTCGGCGGTGTAGGCGCCTTGGTTGATGCTCAGGCCGAGCAGGGCCGCAACAAATGGCGTCATCACACTCACAGTGTCGATCTGGAAGACGCCGGGAATGCTGATGACCGGGAAGATCAACGCAAGGTTGAACCAGAGTAAAAGCTGCAGAATCAGCGGTGTGCCGCGGAACAGCCAGGTGTAACCCAGGGCGACGTACTGCAGAATGGGGTTTTGCGACATTCTCATGATCGCCGTGATGACCCCGAAGATGATCCCCAGCGTCATGGCGAGCAGGGACATCAGAATGGTGTTCATCAGGCCGAACAGAATCGCTTTGGACGTCAGGAACTGGCCGACATAGGACCATTCGATCTGACCTTTGGCGAAGGCATTCCCAAGGCCGATTAACAGGACCACGAGCAATGTGGCGAAGAACATGCGCCCGTAGTATCGGCGTGGCACGTGTTCGTAATGGGCGATGTCGAATTGGTTTTCCTGTTGCTTGCGCTCGGCGGCAAGACGTTGTGCTTGTAATTGACTCATGGTGTTGCTCCGAAGGCAGCACTGGAGGGCTGCGGCTAATCGGTCGATCTGGAAAGCACTACCCTGGGGTCGCGCTCCGTTTGGGCAAAACTCAGATGCGTGGGCCGGTGTAGTTGGCCGTCCACTCGCGCTGACCTTCCAAGGCCGATTTCAGCCGGGTGATTTGCTCCCGGACACGCTCTGGCGCTGTGCCGCCCCAGCCACTGCGAGCGGCGATGGCAGCCTCCAGAGTCAGGCTCTGCTTCACATCGGGGGTCAGTCGCCCATCGATGTCCGCCAACATGCTCGGGCTGGCTTCCCACAACTCGATGTCTTGCTCTTCACAGGCTCGTACCAGAGCACCGGTGATCTCGTGAGCTTCTTTGAAGGGCACGCCGCGTACCGCCAGCCAGTCGGCGACCTCGGTGGCCAAGGTGAAGCCCAGCGGCGCCTGGCGGCGCAGTTCGTCTGTGCGTACGCGCATGGTGCGGACCATACCCGCCATGGCGGGCAGGACCAGGCTCAGGGTTTCGACAGTGTCCAGGACTTCGTTCTTGTCTTCGGCAAGGTCCCGGTTGTAGGAAAGCGGCAGAGATTTCAGCGTAGAGAGCAACCCAGTCAGGTTGCCGATCAGACGGCCAGCCTTGCCGCGGGACAGCTCGGCGATATCCGGGTTCTTCTTCTGCGGCATGATCGAGCTACCGGTGGCATACGCGTCATCCAGGTCGACCCAGCGGAACTGGCGAGAGGACCACAGGCAAAACTCTTCCGATACTCGGGAAATGTTGATGCCCAGCATAGCGGTCACGAACAGGAATTCAGCGACATGGTCGCGGCTGGCCACGGCATCGATGGAGTTTTCACAGGGCGCGGTGAACCCCATCTCAACGGCGGAATGCTGAGGCTGACGGGCGATCGCCGAACCTGCCATGGCCGCTGCTCCCAGGGGCGACAGCGCAGTGCGCGCATCCCAGTCGACCAGGCGCTGGATGTCACGCAGCATGGCTTGAGCGTGCGCCAGCAACTGATGAGCAAAGGTAATCGGCTGGGCCTGCTGGAGGTGGGTAAAGCCAGGGCAGATGGTTTCGACGTGCTGTTCAGCTTGCTCAACCAAGGCGTCTTGCAGGTCCAGCACCTGCGATGCCAACTTGCGGGCGTGGTCACGCAGGAACAGCCGCAGATCATTGGAGGCTTGGTCATTGCGAGAGCGACCGGCGCGGATCTTGCCGCCAAGCGGCCCCAGGCGCTCAGTTAGCACGCGCTCGAGGAAGGTGTGCACGTCTTCGTCATCCAGCGAAGGGCTGAGCCGGCCGCCGCGAAATTCTTCTTCGATGGTATTGAGCGCTTCGAGCATGCGCTGGGTTTCAGTCTCGTCCAGCAACCCTGCACGTTGCAGTTCGCGGGTGTGTGCTCGAGAGCCTGCCAGGTCGTATGGGGCGAGCTGGAAGTAGCGCTCAGGGCAACGCGAGAGGGCTGCCAACGCCTCCGAAGGACCACTCTTGAAACGAGCACCCCAAAGGCGATCAGTAGGTTGAGTCATTATTATTGTTCCTCACTTTTTGAAATAGAACGGGCGAGATTAATACGGATAAGTACTATTCAGCGCGCGCAAATACCTGGGAATTACTGTGGAAGCAAGACGTGTTTGGCGAGAGTTTTTTGGCCGATAGGGCAGGATAAAACCTATTTAAATCAGTCGCTTGTGAAATAAACGGCTGATGTGAAGTTTGTTGCAATGCGCCGCTGCATGTGTTCATGATGATTAGGCCGGCTGATTTCTTGTTGTGGTGATCTAGCCTGTTGTATGCCGACTACGAGGTAAATAATCATCATGGAAACCTCACTTTCCACGCCCGGAAACCTGCCCGGAAAGACAGGAATCAGAGCGCCGATGGCGCTGAGCGGACAAGATTTCAAACTGCTGAAAGTCTTCAAAGCTGTTGTAGAAGCCGGGGGCTTTAGTGCAGCCCAGAACGAGCTGAATGTGGGCCTCGCGGCGATCAGTAAACAGATTTCGGACCTTGAAATTCGCATCGGAATGCGCCTGTGCAGCCGCGGTCGAGAGGGCTTCAGCCTGACGGACGAGGGCAAGGTGGTTTATCAGGCGTCCATCGACTTATTCAATTCGGTGGAAAACTTCCGAGACAGGATAAGTTCCACGAAAAATGAATTGATTGGGGACCTGAGTATCGGTGTCATTGATAACACGATATTTGATTCAGGCTCTCCGCTGATTGCGGCGATCAGAACGATGGCCGATGAGGCACCCAAGGTGAGGGTGCGATTGAGTGTTTCGCAGTTGGATGAAGTGGAGCGGGGCGTTGTCGAGGGGAGATTTGTTTCGGGTATCGTTCCAGTTTACCAGCGAAGGGAGGAATTTGATTATTTTGAAATGTACGAAGAAAAGTCGACACTGTATTGCGCTGTAGGGCATGAATTGTTTGAGAAGGTGGATGAAGAAATTGAGTTGGAACAGTTGAAAAAGTACAGCTTCGTCAATCATCGCTATGCCATACATGCAGCAAAAAGAGAGTTCTTTGACTACGATGAAAGTTCAACGTCTGCCACGCAGGTCGAAGCCGTCGCGATGCTGATCCTGACCGGCAGGTTCATCGGTTTTCTTCCATGCCATTATGCCAGTCAACTCGTCAAAGACGGGCGTTTGCGGGCTATTCGCCCAGATGTCGTTAAATTGTTGACGCCCTTCAGCCTAATCTTGCGCCATAACGCGCCACGCAGTCCGCTGGTCAAAGCATTTGCGGACTTTATGAACATTGACCTAAAACTCGCGATAACAGGGTAATGCTTTCGATGACTACCAACTCCAACCCCCAGAGCAACGTTTCAATTACGTCGACGTCCTCGACACTATGCGACAGGCCGAATATTGTTCTGATCGGAACAGGCGGCACCATCGCTTCGTCAGCGGGAAGTGCTACGGAACTACAGGGTTACAAGGTGACCGCCTCAATCGATGAGGTACTGGCTGCTGTTCCAAACGTCAATGATTTGGCCAAGATCCGCTGCGAACAGGTGGTCAATGTTGAAAGCCACCAGATCGATAACCTGATACTGTTGCACATTGCCAAACGAGTCGACGAACTGCTGAAACTGCCAGACGTCGACGGAGTGGTGATTACCCACGGTACTGACACGCTGGAAGAAACCGCTTACTTCCTGAACTTGACGCTTAAGAGCACGAAACCCGTGGTCATGGTCGGCGCAATGCGGCCCGCAACCGCATTGAGCGCAGATGGCCCACTTAATCTGTATAACGCATTTCGTCTGGTCACTACACCGTGTGCTTCTGGCAAAGGTGTCCTTATAATGCTCAATGACCGAATCGGCTCGGCACGTAGTATGACCAAGGCGAGCACTACCGGCGTCGACGCGTTTCGTTCTGTCGGGCAGGGCTATCTTGGAGAAATCGTAGGAAATGTCGTGCATTTCTACAGTGGTCCTACGCATGCGCATACAGGGGAAAGCGAATTTTTCCTCGATGCGATCGAAAGTTTGCCTCAAGTCGATATCATTTATGACCACCAAGGTGCCGGCGCGCATCTGTACCATGCTGCAATCGCTGCGGGGGCACAGGGAATTGTTTTGGCAGCGACGGGCAATGGCAGCCTCTCACCATCGGCTCGCGCGGGGGCTGAAGAGGCTGTTCGTAATGGTGTGCTATTTGTACGTTCCAGCCGGGCTGGAGACGGGATCGTAACAGGCTCGGCTGATGATGAGACTCTTGGGCTCGTTACCGCGAACTCCCTTAACCCGCAGAAAGCGCGAATACTTTTGATGCTTGCCTTGGGCAAAACCCGTGATTTTCGGATCGTCCAAGGCTATTTTGATCGCTACTAATTGAGATGTGGCAATCCGAAAGTAAGGGGCCGGCGAACACAACTTCCGAATCCAGGCATTAAGGACGATGGTGGCCACATAAACGTGGACACCATCGCCCTTATCGCAAGGATCACCAAGCGCCAGCGCAACTCTTATCCAAAATCGTTCAAGGCCCAGGTCGCTCAGGAATGCCTACAGCCCGACGTATCGATTGCCAGCATCGCTTTACGTCACGGCATTAACGCGAACCTGGCCCGCAAGTGGATACCGCTTTACCGCGATCATCCACCATCTGCACTGCCGGCGTTCACTCCAGCTTGAAAGACATCTGGCGAAACAAGCCAAGCTCGAATTTGCCCTCAGTGCGCTCGAGTAATTGCAGCTATCTTACACTGCCACCGCTGGTGATGTGGCAGACCTCTCCACGCTCAACGACAAGCTGAAAACGCCACTGGATTCCTCAACATCACATCCGAGGCCTCTGAAGTCATCCACAACGTGCTGATCGGCCGAATGCTCGAGACCACATATCGCTCCACAACGCTCACATAACCTCCCCGAATACGATGACCCAGACTGCTCGCAATGGCTCTGGGTATCGGAGGGGCGTTTTCAAAGCGTAATGATGCAAGGAGGGATCGCGTCAAAACCCGTCGCTATCGTGTATTTACACCGGAACCATCAACTGGAACCGTTGTCACCAACATTGGATACGTAAATTGGAACCCGGCTCGCTCGACGGGGCCTATACGCACGCCTCCGCCAGCGATTCTAGGACGAACGCAGCTGGAGGCTGTGTGCCATGATTTCAATCAGAAGCTCCTACCACCCGATTGATGCCGCAATTTTGTGGTGTGGCCTTGCCGCCTACCAAGACGAGATCTTGCGCGTCGACGCGTCCCAACCGGGTTGCCTACGAAAGCATTTTCCGCAGTGGCCGTCGCTGCAAAGACACCTTGAGTGCATCTGCGATGCGATCATCTGTGGCGAGCTCCCCGCGACTTATTTAGGGCGCCCGATCACTTCTGACCACCAAGTGCATCATGAGTATTGCTCAGTACGGCGTGCTGACCTAGTGGCCTGGTTCCTACGTAATTTCCCTGATCAGAGACCTGCATTCCTGTTCCCTCCAAATCTGGATCATTCAGAATGCATCAGCTTGAACGCTCACTTGGTGCAGGAAGCAGAAATTGACGCTTCCCAGCGCACCATTGAAAAGCTGCGCCAAGAGCTCGCAGCCACTACGGAAGAAATGGCAACGCTTGTGAGCGCCAACAGAGAGCTGTCAGAACGGTTGGAGGCCTGCGGCATACCCTCTGAGACCTCCGAGTGTATGCATAACACGCTCGTGGGCGCCGTACTGGAAGTCACGTTGGGCAAATCGAACAGCGGCCAGGTGCAGTCCATCTATCCAAGCCAGGCAGCCTTGGTCGAGGAGATCACCCGCCGTTTCCCGGGAGTCAGCGGCCTGAGCAAAAGTACCCTTGATCGGAGATTTGCCGAGGCTCGCCGCCATTTCGCCCAGGCTTTCCGGGCATGACGCAGCATTGTCAGGCAATGCCCGCCATTGCCTGACAATGCTTTTTCGCCTCGATGAGCCTTCACTGACTGTCACATCCCACCACGCACCACCCGGCGCTAAGGAGTGACATCATGCAACCGACCTGCCCTTCCCCCCTCAATGCCGACCGCCACATCATGCGCCGCGATGAAGTGGAGCAGAAAACCGGCTTCAAACGTTCGCACATCTACAACCTGATGAAGGCCGGCCAGTTTCCGCAGTGTCGACGCATAGGCACCCGCGCCGTAGGCTGGGATTCGCTGGAAATCGAGCAGTGGGTTCAAGACCGGCTGTCCAGCGGGAACTGAATGATGGACGTCCTTTCGCTCATCTCAACCAAGGGCGGGGCGGGCAAGACCACCGTCGCCGCTAACCTGGGTGGATTGCTCGCCGATGCCGGCCTTCGTGTATTGCTGCTGGATTTGGACAGCCAGCCCACCCTGTCCAGTTACTACAGCTTGAGGGAACCCCGTGAAGCGGGTAGCTACGAACTCATCGCACAGGGGCTTACGACGGCAGACTTGGTGATTTCCAGTACCGTCATTCCACGCCTGGACTTGATCGTATCCAACGACCGCGCCGGGCACATCAGCACTCTGCTGTTACACGCAGCCGATGGCCGCCTGCGGCTGCGTAACCTGCTGTCCGCATTCGAGGATGAGTACGATGTGTTGATCATCGATACCCAAGGTGCACGCAGCGTCGTGGTCGAGATGGTGATCCTTGCTACCGACTGCGCGCTGTGCCCGGTACCACCGGAAATGCTTGCTGCACGCGAACTGCGCCGCGGCACGCTGGGTCTGTTCGAAGAATTGGAGCCCTACCGCTACCTGGGGGTCGCCTTGCCGTCAGTAAAGCTGCTGCTCAACCAGGTCAATGCCAATCGCCGCGACACCCGCTTGATCATGCAGAGCCTGCAAGCTTCCTTTCAAGCGGATCCGCATGTCACCGTTTGCACCACGACGATTCCCGACCGCGTGGCCTACACAAATGCCGCCTCGCTGGGGCTTCCTGTGCACCGAGTGGAACCCACGCCAACTTCTGGTAGCCGCAGTCCTTGCGCTGCCCAGGTAATGCGCGCACTGGCAGTCGAGCTCTTTCCTCAGAGGGCCGAACATCTTCTGGCCTTGGAAGTGCACGTGCCAAACCAAAAGTCTGCTGGGCACGACCTCGTACGTCGCGGATAAACGGAGGATGGGTAATGAAACCGCCAACGTCCGAAGACATTACGCGTCAGCTGCAGCAGGCACATTTTCCACAAAACCCCGGCCGCGAGGTTTCGTCCGTACCAATCGCTGATACCCCGATGGTGGTCAGCCTTGAGCAACTGCGCCCGTACGAGCTGAACCCACGCGTGGTGCGCAACCCTCTTTACGACGACATCAAGGCTTCGATCCGCGAACGTGGGCTGGACCAGCCACCGTCCATCACACGCCGCCCTAGCGAACCGCATTTCATCATCCGTAACGGTGGCAATACGCGCCTGAGTATCCTTGGCGAACTCTGGCAGGAAACCCGCGAAGAACGTTTTTTCCGCATCCACTGCCTGTTCCGGCCTTGGCAGTCCGAGGCGCATACATTGCTCGGGCACCTGGCCGAAAGCGATCTGCATGGACAGCTCACCTTCATTGAGCGGGCGCTGGCGGTGGCGCAACTGCAGGGCATGCTTCAGGGGAGTGATGAATCACTGAGTCAACGCGAGCTCTCTTTACGCCTGAGCCAAGGCGGCTATCCGATCTCACAATCGCAGATCAGCCGCATGTTCGACACGCTTGAGTACCTGCTCCCTGCAATCCCTCAAATTCTGTACGCCGGTCTCGGCAAACCTACCATCGCACGGCTCATCAGCTTGAGACGGCGGGCGGAATCAATCTGGAACCAGCACTTCGGCGACGCCCTACAGTTCGTGCAGCTCTGGCTCGAAGTACTGTCGATGTATGACAGTGATAAGCCAGAGCTGGATACGGGCGAGTTGCAGGACGAACTGCTGGCCAGGATGTCGGAGATCCTCAAGCAGACACCTCGACTGCTGGCCCTGGAGTTGCACCAGGAACACCAACCCTCGCCGCTTCAGTCGAGTACCGCCCCGCGCCTGCTCCAGGACCTACCCCCCGATGCAACGCCAGAGTCATTGTTCATGGAAGAGGTCCCCAAACCAGCGTCCGAATTTCCCAGCGCTGATAAGGAAGATAGTGACGGCGACCCACCCCCGTTTCAAACGCCACGTCTTCCCCACATCCGCCAGGCACTGATTGACGAACCGCCGCGGGGTGAAAAGTCAGACGCACCTGAACTTGTTCATGTACCGGTTGACTCGGCACCACTCCAGACTTTGGCAGAGGATGACCTTATCACTTTGCGTAAGCGCTGCGCCACGCTGGCCTCCGAACTAGCCGCGTATGCCGATGCCCATGCCATGGTCAGCCCACATGCGGATGGCCTGGGTTTCACACTGGCACCCGAACACCGCGAACAGATGAGTGCCCGTCACACCGGCATTCAACTGCTGCTATCAGCGCTGCTACGGCTGCAGGAAGACGTCAGCTGGAAAGAGCGCCAACAGTTACCCTCCGCCCTCTTCGGACAACTGCTGATTGGTGCCTATGACCTCCCCTGTGCCGAGCGACCTGCGCTCACGGTGGGTCTCGAGCGACTCCCCGACGCCCAACTCGAGCAACTGTTCACACTGATTCGCCACGCCCGGCAGCTCATTCAGCTGACGCTGTCGACCACTCGTTAACGTGAGGAGTTGCCTCATGAGCACGACCTTCAATCTGTTGAACCATGCCATGTTGAACCAGGTGCTGCATGAGCTGCGCCATGGCCGGCTGCAGCGCTGCAAAGCCCTGGGGCTGGCCGATGAGGACATCGAGGTGTTGCAGTCTCTGCCGCCGACCACCCTTTCGCACCTGGCGCATTCGTCGATCGCCTGGGTGGAAGTAAAGGTCGATACCACGGTGCTGCGTCGCCTGATCGCCCAGGCCGAACGTGACGAGCAGAACGAACGGCTGATCAACCGGGCGCTTAAGCTCGGAGCGAGCTCCAACATCATGTACCGCTGCTTTGGTCTGGACCACTCGGAAACCGCCTTGCGCCGACGCGTGCTGAAGATCGAGACCCACCGCGGCCGACCGGTTCAGCTGAGCGAAGCCCAAGAGCATGCGGTGTGGAACCGATGGAGCCAACTGCGGGCGGAGGACCCTGACAATGACCCTCTGGACACGATGATGATGCTGGCCGAGGAACAACACATCACGCTGACCCTGGTCTGGCAGCAGGTCGAACTGTACGGAGGTGCACCGTGCTGAGTTTCTACGAAGTCGACTGGCAGGACGTGGTGCGCCAGTGCTACGACGCACTGCGCCGGCGAAATGAATGGCAAGCGGCGCAGGCCAAGCTGGCCGAGGCCGATGAGACGCCAGCGGTGCGCACCATCTACTACGGCGACAACAATCCGCTGCCGATGGCGCTGCTGCTGGATCGTCGACTGACACCCCTGGAACGCAATACCTGGCAGGTGCTGCGCTGGCTCATCACCGAGCGCAAGGTCAGAACCCCGCGCTACCAAGACCTGCAACCGTATCTAGCCACCAGTCCGTGCGGCACCCAAGCCTCACGCGAGACCATCGCCCGCGCACTCAATGTCTTGCGCACCACTCGCTGGCTTAGCCTGGTCGACCGCTCACGTGATGCCCAGGGCTGCCTGCGTGGCTGTGTCTACGTGCTGCACGGCGATCCGTTGACCCCGGCCGAGCAGCTCGAACTCGACAACGGCTATGCGACACTGCTGCAGCAGAATCTCAGCCACGCCACCAAAGGCGTGCGGGATGTGACACAGCACGTCATTGAAGAAATCCAGGCCGATACGCAGGTGGCCCGGGTCGACAAGGATCGGCTAGTAGCAGCTGAACCGCCGGTGCAACAGCAGACGCTGCCGCTGACGTGTAGCGATATGGGAAATTCCGAACCTGGCGAGCGTCACACCGTTCGGGATTTTGGCGCCGCAGTAACTGATTCCGAACCCTGCGGCAAAGCACCGGTTTCAGCTGATGTTCGGAATGCCGACGCTGGCCGTACAGTACAGAAAGACAAAAGCAAAAAAAGTACGGTACTGGGGCAAGTGGAATTTGGTCGAGCGCGATGGCCCGAAGACTTACCGCTAAACCCGACCGAGCGACGCATGGCCTCCCAGGCGATGCGTCAGCTCGAGCCGGAACAGCAACAAGCGGTAATCAACGAAGCAGCGGTGCGCTGTGCCCGCGGAGAGATCCGCAAACCGGTCGCCTACCTGATGGGTTTGATCAAACGCGCTTGTCAGGGTGAATTCACCTTGTGGGCCGCCCGCGCTGAAGCGTCGGCCTCGGCGCCCGCCTCTTCGCGGACGGCGATGTTCGAACGTTTGTCGCAGCCATCCAGCGAACCACCTCGCCGCAGCGGTCAGCGTACTGCCTCTCCCCTGGCCCTCTCCTGCCTCGAGGAGCTGAAGCAACGCTGTCGCGGGGTCAGTGCGCCGACGTAGGCTGGACGTCGGTGGAATCAATGCCAATGCGATCATTTCCAGCGACGTCCACAGCCGGAAAAATGTGACCTGATCATCTTCGTGTTGATGCTCGTAGACCTTCACGGATTAGGCCATCGTCGGCGTCATTCCGACGGCGAGGTACTGGCGATGGCCGATCACTACCAACTCAACCTGGGGTCCCTGCGTAGCAGCATCACCCTGACCCTGCACACCCATCATGCGGCGCGGCTGTGGCAGGGTCGCTCCCGGCGCGAGGGCGTGCATCCCATCCTCGGCATGCCTGGCTACATCGCCGTCACCAATCTGCTCAAGCAAGCCAGCAGCCAGGATGACCCCTACGCCGACTGGTTCATGCTGCAGCTGGAAGAAAAGCTGCTGCAGACCAAGGCCGAGGTGCGCAATTTGGTCCACCAGGTCAGCCAGGTGGAGCGCGACCTGCCCACCCAGGTCGATGTCGGTGACAACCTCAATATCCACCCGGTGACGCTGCCGCTGTACATCGGCAGCCAGCTCGGTTTTCTCGCGGTCTACCTGCTCACCGATTACGACACCCTGGTCCGTCGTGTTCTGCTCGCCCACCACACCGCGCTGATCGGCCGGGTCGACATGGAAAGCTGGATTGATGGCGGGGCCCATCACCTACGCAGCCTGCTCGGCCTGGCCCAGAACTACCGCCTGGCGGGCGTCACTCGGGGTGATATGGCCGCCAACAACGCCCGGGCCCGTGAAGCCCTCGAGAAGTTTGGCACGCCGCCCTTGGATATTCTGGAAGGCACCCGCCGCTCCCAGTTCGCGCCTCCGATTGTGCGCACCAGCGCGGGCTCTCTAACTGAGCCGCCTGAATCGCTGGAGGCCGAGGCCCCACCTCTACCGGATGTCTCCGACGAAGGGGGTGAGGCATGACCTTGGCTGAGGCGATTGCCCGACGCTTGTCGACGGATGCCTATCGCGAGTTCGCACAAGGTGCCTCCCTAAAAGGCCTTTTAAAGCCTTTTAAGGGTAAGGGGGAGCTGCAGCAGTTCGCCGACACGATCCTGCGCCTGCGCACCCAGGTCGCCGAGCTGATGGGGGTGATGCTGGCGATCATGGCGCAACCGCCATTCGTTTTGCTGGACCTGCGACTGGTCATCCAGCACAGCGCGACGGGCACCGACTTCCTGCGCTGGCGCAGTCCGGACTTTCAGCGCATGGGCGTGCAGGTGTGGCAGGCAGCAGTGGTTCATCCGAACCTGCACCCGGAGCTGCGGCAGGCGCTGTATCAACTGGAGACCAACCGCGTGGTGCTGAACCTGCAGATGAGCAGCCTGCAATCGCTGTATCGCCAAGCCAGTAGCGGGGTCTGCAAGCTCGAGGCCGCCGAACACGCCCTTTCCTGTTCCCCCACCGAGGAGTAGCCCCATGAGTACGTTATTTGTTGGCGAAGGCAACATCGGCAACGTGCCGGAATTTCAGGAGTTCAACACCAACCCGGATGAACCGCGGCGCTTGCTGCGGTTAAACGTCTACTTCGACAACCCGGTGCCGCGTGAAGGTGGTTACGAAGACCGCGGCGGCTACTGGGCCCCGGTCGAGTTGTGGCACCGCGACGCCGAGCACTGGAGCACCTTGTACCAGAAAGGCATGCGGATCCTGGTTGAGGGCCGCACGGTCAAGGAGGAATGGGAGGACAGCGAGGACAACGCGCGGGTGACCTTCAAGGTGGAGGCTCGGCGCATCGGCATCCTGCCGCACCGCCTGGCGTCGGTGTCCATGCGTGAAAAAGCGCAGGAAAACGCCGGTTCCGGACGCAAGGGGGGCGGCAAGAAAGCCCCACGCAAGGCCGGTTGATCAGGTGGTACTCATTGGAGCAAGCGCCCGCCGCGCGATACCACTGGGGTTCGTACGCCCTGCTCGGCGGGCAATCCCGGCTATCGGCCGCTGTTCAGTTCCGTCGCGACCTCCCTTCCCCATCGCCGTGCAACACGTGCGATACCTCTGCCAGGTACTGGTCCAGGGCAAGGAACGCCTGCCAGTGCTCCGGGCTCTCCTGAACCCAGGCGATCAACGTGGCACGCGCCTCGGCATTGTCCGGTTCCAGGTGGGTGGCCATGAATAACTCGTAGGCCTTGATCGCTAGCGCATCCGTCTGACTCTGGTTTGATCCGTGCAAGGGCTTGCCTCCGTAGTGACGGGCGGGTCTTACAGGTATTTTCGGTGATACGCCTCATAGGGTTGGCAGTCAACCTTTCAGGTCGTTCATATCTTTGGGTGGCTGGTCGACCATATGGGTCGAATTGGAGAGTGCCCCCATTGCCAGTGAAAGAGCCTAGCCCACATCACATTGGTCGCCAGCTGGCGAAGTATCGTCGCGCCCGCGATCTGACCCAGGCGAAGGTGGGCGAGCACCTGGGGATCTCCGGTGAAGCCGTGTCGCGGCTCGAACGTGGCGAGGTCGAGCTCTCAGTCAGTAAGCTGCTGCGATTGGCCGACCTGTATGGCTGCCCTGCCGATGAGTTGCTGTTGGCCATCAGTCCGCGCCCGCAGGATCAGGGTCAGCAGATCACCTCGATCATCAAGGAACTGAGCGAAGCGGATAAGCAGTTTGCCCTGCAGTTTCTGCAAACGCTGGCCAGCCACCTCGCACAGCGCAAATAGCCCTTTCCCCGCCGATATGAGCGCGGCGCCATCGTATTTTTGCTAGTAGTCCCTAGTCACCCCGCCACCCTGTCGGTATTCACCGAGAGGGCCAAGCCATGCGCCTGTTTATTTGCGAGAAACCATCCCAAGCCCGGGACATTGCCCGCGTCCTACAGGCCAATCGTCGCAGCGACGGCTGCCTGCTGGGGCAAGGCATTACCGTGACGTGGTGCGTCGGGCATCTGCTGGAGACCGCGCCACCGGAAGCCTATGGCGATTACAAACGCTGGTCGCTTGAGCATCTACCCATCATCCCCGCGCGCTGGAAAGTAGTGGTCAAACCCAAGGTCGCCAGCCAGCTCAAGGTGATCAGCCAACTGCTGCGCACCTGCAGCGAGGTGATCATTGCCACAGACGCAGACCGCGAGGGCGAGATGATCGCCCGTGAGATTCTCGAACGCTGCCAGTACCAGGGATCGATCTCGCGTCTGTGGCTGTCCGCACTCGACGATGCCTCAATCCGCCGCGCCTTGGCCGCATTACGCCCGGGTGAGCAGACATTGCCGCTGTACCACTGCGCATTGGCCCGCTCTCGAGCCGATTGGTTGGTGGGCATCAACCTGAGCCGGCTGTTCACCCTCCTCGGCCGTCGCGCCGGCTTCGAGGGATTGCTGCCGGTGGGGCGGGTGCAGACGCCGACACTGCGCTTGGTGGTGGAGCGAGACCGGGCGATCGCGAGCTTTGTGCCACAGCCGTTCTGGGTTGTCGATGCCCAAGTGGAGACTGAGGGCGTCACCTTCAAAGCGCGTTGGCAGCCGCCGAAGACAGCCTGTGACGCCGATGGCCACTGCACTGAAGAGCTCGCGGCGCAGCAAGCGGCTCGACGTCTGAACCAGCAGGCGACGGCGCGCGTTCAGAGCATCGATGTCGAGCACGTTCGCGAAGGTCCGCCGCTACCGTTCGACCTGGGCACCTTGCAGGAGATCTGCTCCGCTAAACTGGGTCTGGGCGCCCAGGAAACATTGGCCACCGCACAAGCCCTGTACGAGACCCACAAGGCAACGACCTACCCGCGCACCGACTGCGGTTACCTGCCCGAGAGCATGCTCGACGAGGTGCCACGAATCCTTCGAGCCTTGGCCGCCGCCAGCCCATCCCTGGGTAAGGCACTGCAAGAGGTCGAACCCTGCCGCCGTTCTCGCGCCTGGAACAGCAGCAAGATCACCGCGCACCACGGCATAATCCCCACTGCCGTCTCCCTAGACCTGGCCCAGCTCACCGAGCGCGAGCAGGCGGTCTACGCGCTGATCCGCGCCCGCTACCTGGCGCAGTTTCTGCCGGAGCACGAATACTTGAAATCACAGGTGCTGCTGCAGAGCGGGACCGAAGCTCTGCTGGCTCGTGGCAAGCAGATCCTGGCGCGTGGCTGGAAGGCGGTGATCGACGAAAACCACGGCGACGAGGTCGGCGAACAGGCCCAGCGTTTGCCCACGCTACGCGAATCCGCCGTGGTGGCGTTGAAAGATGCCACGGCCGTGGCCCAGCGTACGCAGCCGCCCAAAGCTTACACGGAGGGCACGTTGGTCAAGGCCATGAAAACCATCGCCAACCAGGTGGCAGACCCACACCTCAAGCAGAAGCTCAAAGACAGTTGCGGGCTGGGTACCGAAGCGACCCGCGCGGCTATTATCCAGGGGCTGATCGACCACGGGTATCTGACCAAGAAGAAACGCAGCCTGGCGGCATCGGCCGCAGCCCACACCTTGATTGAAGCAGTGCCGCCGGAGGTGGCTGACCCGGTGCTGACGGCACTGTGGGAGCAGGCGCTGGACCGCATTGAAGCGGGCCAATTGAGCGTCGACACCTTTCTCGCCAAGCAGGCGGAGTGGTTGACGCGCCTGGTCCGCTCACACGCCTCGCTGGCCCTGCGCCCACCTCCCGTCAAAGGGCCGAACTGCCCGGTCTGCCGCAGCGCCATGCGCCAGCGCAAGGGCCGCACCGGCAGCTTCTGGTCGTGCACCCGCTACCCGGATTGCAAGGGCACCAAGCCGGTGGCCAAGTCCAAACGCTCGAAGGACGCATAACTTGACGCGGGACAGCGCCGCTGGTGTAGTGATCAGGCACCTCGCCGCTTGGCGACCAAAGACCGATTCGCTCCGGGCAGCTCGGTCGGACTCGTAGAGTTCGGAGCCACACTACTCAGCGTCCTCGGATCGCTTCTCAGCGTTTTCAAGTTACCCAGGCGGATGACCTGTACGACTTATGCCAGGTCGTACAGGTCATCCGCTTCGGCGACGATGCTCAGCTCCGGTGCCCGCCGGCGAAATACTGGGCACCTTTTGTGCGCGGATGCGTGCCAGTTGATTCCGACCCAGGCCACGACAAGGGTCGGTTGATTCAGGCGGATCGATAGCGGTGGTTTTGCGACGAACCCCGGTATCCGATTGCCGGGTCAAGCGTGGTCCATCTCCTCCTAGCCTGACGACCGTCGGGCTATTTTTTCGCCGCTTAGAATCCACTGAGCACCAACCACTTCCGCTTGCCTAGAGCCCGTCGAATCTGCAGTTGACGGGCCTTTCCCGGGGTTGTATAGATGGGCTGCACACCGCTGTCGTTGACCGCGTCCAGGTAGCCAGAACCTTCAAGGCTACGCCCATTTCGGGTGGTTCTCCCCAAGTGCGATCCGCGTTCGGTAGCTCGCACGGTTACTGCCTCCGGCAGTGATGAGCGCCCTCTAAACGATCACGTTCGTGTACGTCCCCTTGCGGAATTCACCAGCCGCCAGGGCCGGTGGCTGTCCGCGTTTCTGCTCACCAGGAGATCAATCATGACTACTGCAAGCAACAACGCCCCTACCACCTACTTCAATCTGCACACCCAAGGCATCGGTTACCTGAACCGTGTGCGCGAAGTCCCGGTTCGCCGTGGGCAAGCGTTCATGGCGTGTGACATTGCCGCCTTGCACGGTGCCGCTGACGACGTCGAGTACACCCGCTTCGACTGCAAGGTTGCCAGCGGTGAAGCCGACCGGCTGATCCGTGAGCACCTGGAAGACGTCCGCGCGGAACGCAAAGTTCTCATCGCGTTTCGCATTGGCGACCTCTGGGTTGATCCGTTCATGTACGAGAAAGGCGAGCGCAAGGGGCAACCCGGCGCGAGCCTCAAAGGCCGATTGATCTTCATCGAATGGATCAAGGTCGATGGCCAATTCAGCTACCGTGCACCCGCTCGCACCGAGTCCGCTGCTGCCCCTGAGGCTGTAGCGGAAGTGGACGAGGCAGTTACTGACGCCGAACAGCGTCAGCCTGCCCCGGCTGCTGCACGTAAATCCACCGCCGCTCGCCAGCCTGCCTGAGGCAGCTTGACCGGCAACCATAGGCGTTCTCCCGAACGCCTTTGGTTCATCTACGTCGGAGGCCGCCATGGAAAGCTTCTGGCTGTGCGAGGACTGCTTGCAGGCAGTCGCGTATGACGACTTCAGTGCACTGTCGCTCTACTACAGCGAGGCTGAGGTCGACCAACGCATCGCCCATCTGCGCAGCGAACTGCAAACCTTGTTGCCACTGAGTGCTGATTTCGATCCCCGCACTGGCACCGGCATCGAGGTCTTTTCCACCCGACCATGTGAGGGCTGCCACAGCCCACTGCATGGAGCTCGACATCGCTTTACGCGTCTGTGACTCACCACTCTCTCACCAGCCTGGGGCTCTCCCCCTGGGGGCGCTCCGTCTCCCACGAGGAATTGCCCATGAACACTGCCCAGAACCGAGTCGAGCGTCTTGACCCTGCATTGGCCCAGCGTGCCCGCGAGGATGCGTTGCTGACCGCAGCGCTGGAATTGCTGGATCAACGTTACTTCCAGCGCGGCGAGCAACTGATCACACCGTGCGATGCAGCGTCCTATCTGAAGTTGCAGCTCGCACCCTATCACCATGAGGTGTTTGCCCTGCTCTGCCTGGATTCGCGCCACCGCGTGCTGAGCTTCGACATCCTCTTCACCGGCAGCATCGACGGTGCCTCCGTGTACCCGCGCCAGGTCGTCGTTAAGGCACTCGAGCACAACGCCGCTGCGGTGATTTTCAGCCACAACCACCCCTCTGGCTGCTCGGAGCCGAGCGGCGCCGATCGGGTGCTCACTACCCGCCTGATCGAAGCCTTGGCCCTGGTTGAGGTACGTGTGCTGGACCACATCATCGTGGGTGAAGGCACGCCGCTGTCGCTGGCCGATTACGGCTGGATCTGACCACCCCCACCACTTGGAGGGTCACTGCCTGTACGGGGTGCCCTTCGCATTCTTGGAGCACCCCATGTCCACTTCCCCTCGCAATCCCTTCCTCCGCGGCTTTCAGGACCTGAGCTTCGAACGTGTGGTGCAAATCAGCTACGCCGACGATTGCCCGCCCTGCTACCGATCCCTTCACCCTGCGCTGCATGACCTGCCGGATGACGGCATTAATTTCCAGCCGTGCCTGTTCGATGATGACTTCGCGGTGATCACCGACGGCAAAAGCGTGCCCGAGTTTGTCCGTATGCCGTTCCCTGCCGACGGTACCGTGAGCCAGGTGCTCTACCAGGTCACAGGGCTGCACCATGGCCGCCGGCAACACGTCAGCGATCTCCCCAACGAGGAAGCCGCACAGCACTTGATTGAGCAGCTGTCATTCACCAACGGGCACTACAGCCGCAGCTGGGAAATCAGCAGTGCGCACCTACCAGCAGATGAGTTCGAGTTCCTGCAGATGTGCGCCTGGTGTCGCTCACCGTCGAGCTTCTTCGAATGCTTCGTGCTGACTAGCAACAACGCGGTGGGCTGCAAGCTGTACTCGACGCCCTGGCTCAGAAACATTGCCGCCAGCGGCAGCTACTGCCGCATTGAGGAAGTGACTGCACGTCTGCGCGCAGATCATGTGCCACCGGTCCTGCTGCGCCTGCTCTTGATGGCCGGTGAAGCAGACACCCGTTTGCTGATCTTCGCCCCTGATGCGCGGCCGCTCCCCGAACTGCCGTTGTTCACCGAAGATTGACCTCAAGGCGCCCTCCGGGCGCCTTTTTCATGGTTGCGCCAGCGTAAATCGGCCGGGGAGATTCGATTTTTCGGTAGGGGCGCGCTCTGGCTTTTCGACAAGGTGTCGGCATCTTTTGTCGAGATCTGGTCATGCATACCCCCACGCTCCTCACACTCGGACTGATGCTCACGTTGCTGGGCTGCAGCACGCCTCAACCGGCGCCCACCCCTACGCCACCTGCACCGGCCCCGACCGCAATGGCCAAGCCAAAATCCCCGGTACCCGCCTGGGTCCGACAGGACCGCTACACCTTGGCCAGCACCCGGCCAACGCTGGAGCAGCGCCAACCGCTGTATCAGCTGATCAACGTCCAGATCGCTCCAGCGCTGCACGCGACGGTCGGTGAAGCGCTGCGCCACGTGCTGCAGCACTCGGGCTACTCCCTCTGTCCCGATGACCCTGCCGTGGCGCGGTTGTTCCACCGCCCCTTGCCTGCCGTGCATCACGACCTCGGGCCGATTTCACTACTGGATGCCTTGACCGTCATCGGCGGCCCCGCCTGGCGCCTGGACATTGATTCGGTCGAGCGGAGCGTGTGCTACGCCCTGCGCCTGCCCCCGCCCAAGCCGCCCTTCTCGACACTGGAGACCGCACCATGAAGGTTCACCATTTTCAGGCCTTGGTGATCGGCGCGCTATGCCTGGGGGCTGCCGTCCTCGCGGCTGAAAGCTACAACCAGCATCAGCAACTGTCAGAACTGCAGACTGCTGCACGGAATGCGCCGGCTGACCCTGGCCCGTCACTGCGTCGCGACATCGGGGAATTGCGCACCACACTCGCCACACTTTCGCCACAAGTCGCGGCCCTGGAAGACGCACAACACCAGCAGACCACTGCGCAGGCAACGCTCGGCCAGCAACTCGACGAGCTGGCGACCTCCGTCAGGGTCCTGCAAGCGGCACCGCCAGGACCGAGCAGCGCCGATCTGACCGCCCTGGCGCAACGCATGAGGGAGGCAGAAGCGGCACTCGAGAAGCTCTCGACCTGTCCTAAGGTGCCAGCAGCTACCGCCGCATCCCAACCTGCCTCCTTCCGCGAAAAATCAAAAGCCACGGCGCCGCAGCCGCCTTTCACCCTGCAGGGTATCGAGATGCGCGGCACCATCAGGTTCGTGACTGCGTTGCCTGCCGGCACCCATGCACTGTCCACCGTGCACCTGCTTCAGCCCGGTGACAGCTTGAACGGCTGGCAACTGCGGGCGATTCGGGAGGGCCAGGCCGTGTTCTACGTTCCGGGCCATGGCGATCGCACCCTGCCCATCCCATGAGGAGGTGAACGTGCATAGGTTCTCTGCGCTTGCGCTCATCCTACTGCCGGCTTACGTGTTCGCCGATCAGGGCTCGAGTGTCCCCAAGCATGTCGACGCTCAGGTGCAGTTCAGTGAGCAGTCGCCGCTGGCACGACAGGCGTCTGCTGCAGACCAGGCCAAGACCTGGGGCCTGACGGATGACGAATGGGCCACGTTTGAGCGCCTGCAGACCGGCCCCCGCCATTACTGGTCGCCGCAACTTGACCCGCTCACCACCCTGGGTGTCGAGGCCAACTCGGATCAGGAGCGGCAGCGCTACGCCGAGCTGCAGGTCCGTCTGGAAGCCAAGCGTGCCGAGCGCGAACTGGCCTACCAGAAGGCCTACTCCGCGGCCTGGGCACGGCTGTTTCCAGGTCTGCAGCCCATGCAGGGCATGAGCGACGATGCCGAACCCTCGAACAGCAGCCGTACGGCGCTTTTCGTGGAAGACAAATGCGCCGCCTGCGTGACCAGCCTCCAGCAATGGCTGCGGGCCGGGGCGCGGCTGGATGTGTACCTGGTCGGCAGCCAAGGCAACGATACGCGGTTGCGCCAATGGGCGCAGGGTGCAGGTATTACCGCCACACAGGTCAGCGGCGGCCAGGTCACCTTGAACCATGACCGCGGCCGCTGGTTTGCCCTGGGCGCCAGCCGGCCCCTGCCAGCCCGCTATCAGCAGGTGGATGGAAAATGGCAGCGCGTCGACTGATTCTCGCCCTGGCGATGGTCGGGGCGGCCAGCGTTCACGCAGATACTCTGCCGCCGCCGGCCTATCAATTGGCGGCCGCGCGTGCCGGTATCCCCGCCTCGGTGCTGTTCGCCATCGCCCTGCACGAAAGTGGTACACCGCTGCGCGGACAGCTTATGCCCTGGCCGTGGACCCTGAATGTGGCGGGTTCACCACTGCGGTTTGCCCGACGCGGCCAGGCCTGTGCCGCACTGAGGGAAGCGCTCAGTCGCCACGACCCCAAGCGCATTGATGTCGGGCTGGGACAAACCAACCTGGGTTATCACCCGGACCGCTACCCGAGCGCTTGCGATGCCCTCGATCCCCGCACCAACCTCGCTGTCACCGCCGAGCTGTTGCGCGCGCACTTTGCCGATACCGGTGATTGGGTTGTCGCCGCCGGCCGCTATCACCGGCCTGCCGGTGGTCCTCCTGCGGCGCACTATCGCCGTCAGTTCACCCGTCACTGGCAGCGCGTCCAGCCCGTCGCGACGGCACCAGGGCGGTCCCTGCCATGAGACGTTTGCACTTGGTCGCCATAGCTCTCTGCCCCTGGCTGTCACTTGCCGCGAGCGCTGAGTCCAAAAGCCCACCCGACCCAGCCACGTTGAATTGGGTGCTGCCGGTGCGCAGCGCTCGCCTCTCGCCAGGTCCCGTGCTGCCCAGGACGTTGAGACTGCCCGGCATGACGCCGTTGTTCCTGGTTGGGCAGGACCCTGCTTCCGTGGAGTGGCTGTCGCGGCACGCCCAGGCGCTACAAGACTTGGGCGCCAACGGGCTGGCGGTCGAAGTAGACAATGTGCAGGCGCTGCGTCGCATCCAGACGGCAGCGCCCGGGCTGAACATCTGGCCAGTCAGTGGTGACGACATTGCCGAACGGTTGGAGCTGGACCACTACCCGGTGCTGATCACGCCCACCAACCTGCAACAGTGAGGGTACTTCATGGGCGAGCATGCGATGGAATCCCTGCTGCGACCGGCGGTGGAACTGTACACCGTGGGTCTCTGCGCCGGTGCCGGTGCGCTGTGCCTGCATTCACCCTGGGCCGTGGCCCTGTCGCCTGAGGTAGGGGCTGGCATGGCCCTGGCCTACACCGCGTTCGGTCTGAAGCGGCTCAACGAAGCGCGGATCGTCCTGCGCTACCGGCGCAATATCCGCCGCCTGCCGCGCTATTCGCTGACCAGCCGGCAGATTCCGGTGAGCAGCAAGCGGTTGTTCATGGGCCGCGGCTTTCGCTGGACCCGCCTGCACACGCAGCGCCTGCTCGAAGCTCAGGACCCGGCGCTGGCCCGCTATGTCAACCAGTCGACTGCCCACCAGTGGGCGCGACGCATGGAACAGCTACTGGAGAAAGCCCCACCGGTACTATCACTGCTGCCTCGCCTGACCGCGTGGGACAGCCCGTTCAATCCGGTGCGTCCATTACCGCCGGTGGGCGGCTCGCCATTGCTGCACGGCGTCGAACCGAAGGAGCAGGAAGCCAGTCTGCCGCTCAGCGAGCGCGTTGGACATACCCTGGTGCTGGGCACCACACGGGTGGGCAAGACTCGCCTGGCCGAGGTGTATATCACCCAGGACATCCATCGACCGAGCCGGGAAGTGGTCATCGTCTTCGACCCCAAGGGCGACGCCGACCTGCTCAAGCGCATGTACGTCGAGGCGCGGCGCGCTGGCCGCGAGCACGAGTTCTATGTCTTCCACCTGGGCTGGCCGGAGATCTCCGCACGCTACAACGCCATCGGCCGCTTCGGGCGCATTTCGGAAGTCGCTACCCGGATCGCCGGCCAGTTGAGCGGTGAAGGCAACTCGGCGGCTTTTCGCGAGTTTGCTTGGCGCTTCGTCAACATCATCGCGAGGGCGCTGATTGAGCTCGGTCGCCGCCCGGACTACCTGCAGATCCAGCGCCATGTGGTGAACATCGATGCGCTGTTTATCGAGTATGCCCAGCATTTCTTCGCCCGCCATGATCCGCTGGCCTGGGAAGCGATCGTGCAGATCGAAGGCCGCTTGAACGAGAAGAACATTCCGCGGCATATGGTTGGCCGGGAAAAGCGCGTGGTGGCCATCGAGCAGTACCTGACCGCCAAGCGCATCTTCGACCCGGTAATGGACGGCCTGCGCTCGGCCGTGCGCTACGACCGCACCTACTTCGACAAGATCGTGGCGTCGCTGCTGCCACTGTTGGAAAAACTCACCAGTGGCAAGACTGCACAACTGCTGGCCCCGAATTACTCCGACCTGGATGATCCGCGACCGATCTTCGACTGGCTACAGGTCATCCGCAAACGCGGCATCGTCTACGTCGGCCTGGACGCGTTATCGGATGCCGAAGTGGCCGCCGCAGTCGGTAACTCGATGTTCGCCGACCTGGTCTCCGTCGCCGGCCACATCTACAAACACGGCATCGATCACGGCCTGCCCGGCTCCTCAAGCGCAGCGGACAAGGTGCCCATCAACCTGCACGCTGACGAGTTCAACGAGTTGATGGGCGACGAGTTCATCCCGCTGATCAACAAGGGCGGCGGTGCCGGTATCCAGGTCACGGCCTACACCCAGACCTTGAGCGACATCGAGGCACGTATCGGCAACCGGGCCAAGGCCGGCCAGGTCATCGGCAACTTCAACACCCTGCAGATGCTGCGCGTACGGGAAACCGCCACCGCTGAACTACTGACCAACCAGCTGCCCAAGGTCAACGTGCAGACACGCACTTTGGTCTCCGGAGCGACGGACACCGCCGATCCGGATGCCCGTACCGACTTCACCTCCTCTTCGCAGGACCGGGTCACCACCACTGCCGTACCACTGATCGAACCGGCGCACATTATCGCCCTGCCCAAGGGCCAGATGTTCTCGTTTCAGGAAGGCGGGCAACTGTGGAAGGTGCGCATGCCGCTACCGAAACCGGCCAGCGATGATGCTATGCCAGAAGACCTGCAGACCCTGGCGGCGCGTATGCGAGAGTCCTATAACGCCAATGCGGGGAGTTGGTGGAGTAACGCGGGAGGCGCACCCACGGCAGATTTCGATCCCGAGATGCCTCCACCAGGGCGCAGGCACGCGCCGTAAGCGACCAAGTACTGCGGAGCCCCTATGCCGACCACTCCAGTCAGCCAACCTCCTGCGCAAAAACGTCCGGGGCTGATCTTCGGCACGCTTGAGCTTTGTCTGCGGCTGCTCGGTCTGCTGTTCGCTTCGCTGATTTTCTCCATCATCCTGGAGTTCGTGGGCATGGTCTGGTTCTGGCCCGAGCAGGGCTGGCATCACAGCCATGCCATGTGGCTGAGTGAGCTGGGATGGCTAAGCGATCACTTCAAAAACTCGCTGCTCGTGGAGGAACCCGCGCAAGCCACCGCTAAAGTGCTTCAGCACTTGAGCGATTGGGTCGTGGTCCGCACCGGCTGGGCGCATTCAGACACTCAACTGAAACTCCTAAGTCATGAAGTCTCGGTGCAGGGTCAGTTTGCTCAAGCGTACGTTGTGCTGCAGGACTACCTATTGGCCGCCCTATTCACCGTATTCACCTTCGTCGTGCGCCTCGCCGTCCTCACCCTAGCCACGCCGCTATTCCTGCTCGCCGTGATCACCGGCGCTGTCGATGGCTTGATGCGCCGAGACCTTCGCAAATTCAGCGCGGATCGCGAGAGCAGTTTTGTCTACCACCGAGCGAAGCGGACATTATTTCCATTGATGGTTAGCCCATGGGTGATCTACCTTTCCCTACCTTGGACACTCAACCCCATCTGGGTCTTAGTGCCTTGTGCAGCACTGCTCGGCTGCATGGTGGCGATCACAGCTGCTACCTTCAAAAAATATCTCTGATAAATGGACTGCAGTATCAGAGCTCGCACTATCCCACAAATTCGGATTTTTCCACTCACTGTTCGATGATCCATTCAATGTGGGACGTGCTTTGCATACCTACTATTCCAGCGTTAACAAAACACACTTCAGTGTGTGCTGGCCACAACGCTAGAAAGACAGTGCTGGAACTTCTCCACCAACACGTCGATTTCCTCGGCACTGATCGTCAATGGCGGCAGGAACCGAACCACCGCACCATGCCGCCCGCCCAGTTCGAGGATGACGCCCTCGCGCAAACACTGCTGCTGCAGGGCCTTGGCCAGTGCGCCATCGCCAGCCGGCACCCGTGCCTGGCCCGGCGCCGTGCAAACGAGCTCCACACCGACCATCAGACCGCGCCCACGGACATCGCCCATGCAGGCAAAGTCGCGCTGCACCTCGCGCAGTCGCGCCATCAGATGCTCGCCCAGGCGCTCGGCATTGGCCACCAGGCCCTGCGCCTGGATGTAACGCAAGGTCGCGGTACCGGCGGCCATCGCCAGCTGGTTTCCGCGGAACGTTCCGGCGTGGGCCCCTGGTTTCCACACATCGAGGCTGTCGCGGTAAACCACTACCGCCAACGGCAGGCCGCCGCCGACAGCCTTGGAAATCACCAGGATGTCCGGCTCGATGCCGGCGTACTCGAAGGCGAACATCCGCCCGGTGCGCCCGATGCCGCTCTGCACCTCGTCGATGATCAGCGCGACACCGTGCGCCTGGGTCAGCTTGCGCAGGCCCTGGAGCCAGCGCGTCGGCGCCGGAATGACGCCGCCCTCGCCCTGCACCACTTCCACCACCACCGCCGCCGGCAGCGATACGCCGGACTCCGGATCGGTCAGCAGTTGCTCGATGTAGCTGAGGCCGGCGTCCACCCCAGCCTCACCGCCAATACTGAACGGGCAGCGATAGTCATAGGGGTAAGGCAGCACCTGCACATCAGGCATCAGCGAACCCGGCAGTTGCTTTGGCCCCAGGTTGCCCATCAGGCTCAGGGCGCCGTGGGTCATCCCATGGTAGCCGCCAGAGAAGCAGAAGATCCCCTTGCGGCCAGTGGCGATCTTCGCCAGCTTAATCGCCGCCTCGATGCCGTCAGCGCCGGTCGGCCCACAGAACTGGATGCGTGCCTGGGCGGCGAAGGCCGGCGGCAAGGCATTGAACAGGGTCTCGACAAACTCGTCCTTGACTGCGGTGGTCAGGTCGAGGGTGTGCAGCGGCACACCGCTGTCCAGGGTCTCGCGCATCGCCGCCAGGGTGCACGGATGGTTGTGGCCAAGCGCCAGGGTTCCAGCGCCCGCCAGGCAGTCCATGAACAGTTGCCCACGGCTGTCGAGAACATAGAGACCGTGCGCCTCCTTGAGCGCCAGCGGAATGCGACGCGGGTAGGAGCGAGCATTCGACTCGCGCGCAGCCTGCCGCTCCAGCATTGGCTCAGCCTCGAAACTGCGGGCGGGTTGCTGGCGAAAATGCGCCAGGCTGAACAGAGGGAACTGAACATCTTCCATGGATGAACTCCTCGTCTGCATGTAATCAGCGCTGGCCGCCGGATTGAAGGGCAACGCGCAGACTCAGCGGACGCATGTCCGTCCAGTGCTGCTCGATCCAGGCCAGGCACTGGGCCTTGTCCCCCTGCTGGCCAACCACGCGCCAGCCTTCAGGCAGGGCCTTGTAATCCGGCCAGATCGAATATTGCTCCTCATGATTGACCACCACTACGAACCCGCTTTCAGCCTTTTCCCAACTCATTTTCTATTCCTTGGACAAGAGTTTTTTCATGGATCCCGGCTGCCCGATTAAGGCCCAGTCGAGGCGCGCTACGAAACGTGCGAATGCTAATAAATAGCATTAACACTTGCTATATCTTTCGTATATATTTCGCCGGCGCCCGGTGGTCTACCCACGATGGCATTTGGCTGTGACAACTAAGAGAACAAAGGAGCAAGCTCATGGGACGAGGTGTCGGGCAGAACAATGGCCTGTCGGTGCAAGCGCTCATGCCAGACCGCAATCTGCCGCTGCTGGTCAAGCCGGAGCAGCCCGGCGCATGGAGCATCGAGGCATTGCATGCACTGGCCGACGAGTGCCTACATGAAAGTGGCGCCCTCTTGCTGCGGGGTTTCGATGTGCTGGGTGAACAGTCGTTCCAGGCACTGGTACGCAGCTTTGGCCACCCGTTGCTCAACTACGAATTCGGCTCCACCCCGCGCAAGGCAATCGAGCAGGGGGTGTACACCTCCACCGAATACCCCGCGCACCAGGTCATCCCGCTGCACAACGAGCAGTCGTATACCTTGCAGTGGCCGATGAAGATCTGGTTCCACTGTGTCCAGCCCAGTGCAGAGGGTGGCGAAACACCGATCGCCGACAGCCGGCAGATCTACCAGCAGCTCGACCCCACCCTGCGCCAACGTTTCAGCGACAAGCGCCTGATGTACGTGCGCAACTACGGCAATGGCCTCGACCTGCCCTGGGAACAGGCCTTCAACACCGAGGACCGCGCCGTCGCCGAGGCTTACTGCCGGGCCAACCAGATCGCCTTCGAATGGAAGGACGACGGCGAGCTGCGCACCCGCCAGGTGTGCCAAGCCACCGCTCGCCACCCTGTCACGCAAGACTGGGTATGGTTCAACCAGGCCCACCTGTTCCACGTCTCCAACCTGCCGCCAGCGGTGCGTGAAAGCCTGCTGGCCGTGGTCGACGACCCGCTCGACCTGCCGCGCAATGTGTATTACGGCGATGGCAGCGAGCTGGAGGAAAGCGCGCTGGCAGAAATCCGCGGTGTACTGGAGCAATGCACCGTGCGCTTCCCCTGGGAACAAGGCGATGTGCTGATGCTCGACAACATGCTGGTGGCCCATGGCCGCGCCAGCTTCAAAGGGCCACGGCAAGTGATCGTGGCCATGGCCGAACCGGCTCAGGAGTGACCCAGGATGACGACCTCCCATTCGCAGCACGCCGCCAGCACCGGCCAGCAGGCGCTGTGGCAGTACCACCAGCTCAACCCAACCAGCCCGGCATACAACATGGTCGCCGCCCGCGAACTGCGCGCCGACCTCGACCCCGCCACCCTGTGCCGGGCGTTCGCACGGGTGGTCGAGCACTGTGAAACCCTGCACTGCGGCTACCGCGAGCAGAACGGCGTTGTGTTCATGTACCACCCCGGGCAGGTCCGGGTGAACGCCAGCGTCGAGCACAACGATAGCCTGGACAGCAAAGGCGTCGCCGACTGGATCGAACAACACGCCGACCAGCCGTTCGACCTGGCCGCGGCGGACATCTGCCGACTGCGCCTGCTGCAGTGCCAGGGGCGTCTGTACCTGTGCATGGCCGCCCACCATATCAGCGGCGACTTCCTCAGCGTCGAATGGATGCTCAAGCTGACCTTCGCCGCCTACCATGCCGAACTCACCGGCGAGCCGCTGGTGCTGCCCCAGGCCGGGCTGTACTTCGACTGGCTGGACGAGCAACGCGAACTGCAGGCCGAGCACAAGCTCGGCGCGGCCGCCGCCTACTGGCGCGAGCAGCTCACGGGCAACCCGACGGCGCTGACCCTGGCCGCCGACCGCCCTCGCCCACGCACGCCCGGCTTTGCCGGCGGCGAAGTCGAATTACTGCTGGACCAGGCCCGCAGCGACCAGCTGCGCCAGTTGGCCGAGGCGCATGGCGTCAGCCTGTACGTGGTGCTGGCGACCCTGTTCCAGGTATTCATGCACCGCTACACCGGCCAGGACGATTTCCTGATCGGCACGCCGACCATGGACCGCCACAAGGCCCGCTACAAGGAACTGATCGGTTTCACCCTCAACAGCCTGCCGCTGCGCGCCCGTTTCGGCCATGCCCCGAGCCTGGCCGACTGCCTGCGCGACACCGCCCAGCAACTGCGCGAAGCCCTGCGCCATCGCCGCTACCCGGCGGCGCTCCTGCAACAGGAGGTCGCCAGCGGCCCCCTGTTCCACTGCATGATGACCTACATGCCAAGCCGGCGTGACGATGCCTTCGCCGACTACAGCGTACGCGAGCACCTGTTCACCCAGCGTGGCGCCGCCAATGAACTGAACCTGCGCTGGCAGGACGACGGCGTACAATTGCTGGCGCAGTGGCGCTATCGCAGTGACCTGTTCGATGCCGAACGTATCGCCCGCCTGGCTGAAGACTTCGCCTGGTTCGCCGGCAACGCCCTGGCGCACCTGGACGCCCCCGTTCACCAGTTGCCCGCAGCGCCACCGGCCAACAGCGCGCGTCGCGCCGGTGCCTGCCAACCGCCGGCCTTCGCCACTGCCACGGCCGCCTTCGATCACCAGGTCCGCAACCACGGCCAGCGCACCGCCCTGCGCGATGCCGACGGCAGCCTGAGCTACGCCGAACTGGACCAGGCCGCCAGCGCGCTGGCCGAGCGCTTGCGTGAAGCGGGCGCCGGCGCCGGTCAGATCATCGCCATCACCCTGCCCCGCAGCCGCGCACTGATCACCGCCATGCTGGCCAGCTGGAAACTCGGCGCGGCCTACCTGTGCCTGGACCCAACCCTGCCCACCGCACGGCAGCGGCAATTGCTCGAAGACAGCGCCGCCAGCGTGCTGATCGACCCCACCCACACGCTGCACGGCCTGGCCCGCAACGCCAGCGTCGCAAGCGCTGATGCGCATCCGCTGCAACTGGCCTACCTGATCTACACCTCCGGCTCCACCGGCACGCCCAAGGCGGTGCGGGTGACCCAGGGCAACTTGATCCACTACGCCGAGGCCGTGCTCAAGCCATTGGCCCTGAGCCCTGACGCCAGCCTGACCGCACTGGCCAGCGTCGCCGCCGACCTGGGCTACACCGCCTGGTTCGGCGCACTGCTCAGCGGCCGCACCCTGCAGTTGATCAGCGACGAGCTGGCCAGCGCTCCGGAGGAACTGGCCCAGTTCCTGGCGAGCAACCCGGTCGACTGCCTGAAGATCGTGCCCTCGCACCTCGGTGCCCTGCTCGCCGTGGCCGAACCGCAACGCCTGCTGCCCCACCAGTGCCTGGTACTCGGCGGCGAAGGCCTGGACCTGGCCCTGATCAGGCGCATCCAGGCCCTGGCCCCGGGCTGCCGGATCGTCAACCACTACGGTCCCACGGAAAGCACGGTCGGCTGCCTGACCCACGCCGTGCAGGACGACGCCCCGAGCCTGTCCGGGTTCGCCCCGGTCGGCCAGCCGCTGGACAACGTCCAGGCCCAGGTGCTCGACCAGCACCTCACGCTGCTGCCGCTGGGCAGCATCGGCGAGCTGTACATCGGCGGCGCCGGGGTGGCCGACGGCTACCTGGGCCAACCGGGCCTGACGGCCCGCCAGTTCATTCCCGACCCGTTCTCAGGCTTGGGCCAGCGCCTCTACCGCACCGGCGATCGCGTGCGCATGCTGGCCAGCGGCGCCATCGAATTCCTCGGCCGGATGGACGACCAGGTCAAGATCCGCGGTTTCCGTGTCGAACCCGGCGAGGTCGAGGCCTGCCTGCGCGCCTGTGCCGGGGTGCGCGAAGCGGCGGTGCTCGCCCGTGCCCTCAACGAAGGCGAAGCACCACGGCTGATCGCCTACCTGGTGGCCGAGCCCGGGCTGGACCATGATCGACTGCGCCGGCAACTGGCCGAACAACTGCCCGAGCCGCTGGTGCCCAGCCTGTACCTGGAGCTCGACCGCCTGCCCCGCCTGGGCAACGGCAAGGTCGACCGCCACAACCTGCCACTGCCGACCCCGGGCCAACCCGCCGCGCAGCAGCAAGACGCCCCACGCGACCCGGTCGAAGCAGTGTTGCTGACACTGTGGCGCGAAATTCTGGACAAGCCGACACTGTCGATCCATGACGATTTCTTCGCCCAGGGCGGCGACTCGATCATGGCGCTGCAACTGATCGCCAAGGCACGCAAGGCCCAGCTCAAGTTCACCCCCAAGCATTTCTTCGCCCACCCCACCATCGCCCGCCTCGCGGCCACCCTGGACTCGCCGCTCAAGGCCCTGGAGGCGCAATTGCTGGCGGTCTGGCGCGAGGTGCTGGAGCGCCCGGACATCGGCCGCGAGGATGACTTCTTCGGCGTTGGCGGCGACTCCATCATCGCCCTGCAGGTGATCGCCAAGGCCCGCAAGCTGGGCGTGAAATTCAGCCCGAAGGAACTGTTCGCCCACCCGCGCATCGACGCCCTGGCCCTGCTGGTCAGCCAGCGCCAGCCGACACAGCCCGCCCCCGTCACGCCAGCGCCGGCAACACCAGCCAGCGTCTCGGTGTCGCTCGGCGCCGACCAGCGCCAAGCCTTGCAACCGCTGGTCGGCACAGCCCTGGAAGACGCCTACCCGCTCTCGCCGTTGCAGAAAGGCCTGCTGTTCCACAGCCTGCTCGAAGGCGCCAGCGGGGTGTACGTGAACCAGCTGCAGGCCGAGCTGCAAGGCCCACTGGACGCCGAGCGCTACCTGGCCGCCTGGCACGCCACCTTCGCCGCGCACCCGCTGATGCGCACGGCGATTCTGTGGCAAGGGCTGGACGAACCGATGCAAGGCGTGTGCAGTGAACTGACCCTGCCGGTGCAACGCCTGGACTGGAGCGCCCTCGACGCGACGCAGCGCCAGCAGGCCCTGGACGCTTACTGCCAGGCCGACCGCGCACAAGGCTTCGACCCACAGCGCCCACCGCTGCAGCGGGTGGCGCTGATCTACCTCGACGCGCAGCACAGCTGGCTGATCTGGAGCCGCCACCACCTGATTGCCGACGGCTGGAGCTCGGTGATGCTGATGGAGGAAATCCTGGCCCGCTACAACGGCCTCGCCGTGCCATCCCGCCCGCCCTACCGCGACTATATCGCCTGGCTCGCGGCGCAACCGGCCGAGCACAGCCTGCAGTACTGGCAGCAGCACCTGGCGAACTTCGAGGGCGTCGGCAGCCTGCCGGCCCTGAACCCGGCCGAGCCCGTCACCCCGCGCTACCACAGCCACAGCCTGCGCCTGAGCGAGGCCCACAGCCGCCGCCTGAATGACCTTGGCAAGGCCTGCCGGGTCACCCTCAACACCTTGATGCAAGCCGCCTGGGGCCTGCTACTGGCCCGCGGCAACAACCACACCGAGGTCATGTTCGGCGTCACCAGCAGCGGCCGCCCGGACGCACTGGCCGATGCCGGGCAAATGCTCGGGGTGTTCATCAATACCCTGCCGCTGCGCCTGCGCACGGCCCCCGACATGGCCCTGTGCGACTACCTGCAACAGGTGCAGGCGGTCAGCGTGGCCATGCGTGAGCACGAGCAGACGCCACTGGCGCAGATCCTCCAGCAGCACCCTCGCGGTGCCGGTCTGTTCGATACCCTGCTGGTGTTCCAGAACCTGCCGGCGCTCAGCGAACGGCAGTTGCAGGCTGGCGAACTGACCTTCAAGGTCCTCGACAACCTTGAGCAGACCAGCTACGGCCTGACCGTCGAAGTGCTGCCAGGCCGTTGCCTGGAAGTGCTGTTCAGCGCCGACGCCCAGCGCCTGCCCGCCGTCGCGCTGGAGCGCCTGGGCGATGACCTGCTGAACCTGCTGCAGGCGCTGGACTGCCCGCCGGACACCCGCCTCGAGCAGCTCACCACGCTCAGCCCGGCACAGCATCGACGCCTGCTGGACTGGGGGCTCAACCCGGCCGACTACAGCCTCGAACACAGCTGGGAAGCGCGGGTGGCCGCCCAGGTCGCGGCCCACCCCGAGCGCATTGTCGCCCGCTGTGCCGAGCAGTCGCTGACCTACGCGCAACTGTGGCAGCACTCCGAACGCCTGGCCCGCGGCCTGCAGGCCCTCGGCGCGCGGCCCGACCAGCCGGTGGCACTGCTGGCCGAGCGCGGCATCGAATGGTTCTGCCTGATGGTCGCGACCCTGCGTGCCGGCTGCGCCTGGCTGCCGCTGGAGCCCTCGCAGCCGCCGGCACGCTGGCAACAGGTACTGGCGCGCCTGGAAGCGCCACTGGTGGTCTGCAGCCAGGCCTACGCCGAACCCCTGGCCTCGGTCTACCAGGGCCACCGCGCACTGCCTGCCGACCTGCTGGAGATGAGCGCCACCGGCATGCTGCCGAGCGAGCCGGCGCGCGCCGACCAGCTGGCCTACGTGCTGTTCACCTCCGGCTCCACCGGTCAACCCAAAGGCGTGATGGTGCCTCGCGCCGGCATGCTCAACAACATGCTGGCCAAGCTGCGGCCCCTGGGCCTGAACGCCGACGACGTGATCGCCCAGACCGCCCCGGCCTGTTTCGACATCTCGGTCTGGCAGACCCTCACCGCACCGCTGTTCGGCGCCTGCGTGGAGATCATCGGCGATCATCTGGTCCGCGACCCGCAGGCGCTGCTGCAGCTGGTGCGCGAGCGCCGGGTCAGCCTGCTCGAACCGGTGCCGGCGCTGCTGCAGGCGATGCTCGAAAGCCTCGATGGCCAGCCGCTGCCACTGCCGCACCTGCGCTGGGTACTGCCCACCGGCGAGGCGCTGCCGGTCGCCACCGCTCAGGAATGGTTCCGTCATTACCCGCAGATCCCGTTGATGAACGCCTACGGCCCGGCCGAATGCTCCGATGACGTAGCCTTCCAGCCGCTGTACCAGGCCCCTGGCCAAGGCGCCAACGTGGCCATCGGCCGGCCCACCGCCAACAGCGAGCTGTACGTGCTGGGCCACGACCTGCAACCGGTGGCCGACGGCGTGGTCGGCGAACTGGCCATCGGCGGTATCGGTGTCAGCCGCGGCTACCTGGCCGACCCGGCACGTACTGCCGCCAGCTTCATCCCCAACCCGTTCGGCGCGCCGGGCAGCCGCCTGTACCTGAGCGGCGACCTGGCCCGCTGGGACGCCGACGGCGTCCTGCAGTACCTGGGCCGCAAGGACTTCCAGCTCAAGCTGCGGGGCTTCCGTATCGAGCCCGGCGAGATCGAGGCGCACCTGGAGCGCCACCCGGATGTGCTGCGCGCCATGGTCAGCCTGCAACACCTGGGCGGCAGCGACATGCTGGTTGGCTACTGGCAGGGACGCAGCGGCCATCAGCTCGATGACAACCTGCTGGCCCAGCACGTGCGCGACAGCCTGCCGGCGTACATGGTGCCGTCGCTGTGGGTCGCCATGGACACCTGGCCGACCAACGCCAACGGCAAGGTCGATCGCAAGGCCCTGCCGCCACCGTCGCTGCAACAGGCCGAGGTCGAACCCCTGGCCAGCGAAAACGAGCGATTGCTGGGCGAGCTGTGGGCGACGCTGCTGCCCGCCCAGCCACTGGGGCGCAACAGCCACTTCTTCGAGGCCGGCGGCCACTCGCTGCTGGCCACCCGGCTGATCGCCCGGGTTCGCCAGCGCTGCGCCCTGGAGCTGCCGCTGCGCGGCGTGTTCGAGGCACCGCTGCTGTGGCAACTGGCCGCCCGCCTGGATGCCCTGGCCGCCGAGCCGGCCCAGGCCACGGCGGGCCCGCAACTGCTGCCGGTAGCGCGCCAGGCGCACATGCCGCTGTCGCTCAGCCAGCAACGGCTGTGGATGGTCGATCGCCTGCACGGCCCGTCGGCGGCCTACAACATGGCCGCCAGCCTGACCCTGGACGGGCCGCTGGAAATGCCCGCGCTGCGCGCCACCTTCAATGCCCTGCTGGCGCGCCACGAAGTGCTGCGCAGCAGCTACCAGGACATCGACGGCGAGCCGATCACCCTGATCGCCGAACAGCTGGAACTGGACGTCACCCTGCGCGATCTCAGCGCGCTGGACGACGCCCAGCGCCAGCAGGTGGCCGAACAGGAAAGCCTGGACAACCTGCGCCTGCCATTCGACCTGCGCCAGGCCCCGCTGATCAGGGCCCGGGTGCTCAAGCTCGGTGAACAACAGCATCTGCTGTTGCTGGCCCTGCACCACATGGTCGCCGACGGCTGGTCGGTGGGCGTGCTGGTCAACGAGTTCAGCCAGCTGTATGCCAACCTGCGCGAGGGGCGCCAGGCACCGTTGCCGGCGCTGCCGGTGCAGTACGCCGACTACGCGGCCTGGCAGCGCCAATGCCTGCAAGGCGCCGCACTGGAGCGCGAGGTCGACTTCTGGCAGGGCCAGTTGCACGACGCGCCCCAGGTGCTGGCCCTGCCCAGCGACTGGCCGCGCCCGGCCCAGGCCGACGCCCGCGGCGCCGCCAGGGCGCTGGAAATTCCCGCGCCACTGCTGGCCCGCCTGGAAGCCCTGGCCCTGGCCGAAGGGGTGAGCCTGTACATGCTCCTGCTGGCCAGCTTCGAGCTGCTGCTGCACGCGGTCACCGGTGCCGACGACCTGCTGCTGGGCACCGACGTCGCCGGCCGCGAGGAGGCCAACCTCGAAGGCCTGATCGGCTTCTTCGTCAATGTCCTGCCGCTGCGCTCGCGCCGGCTGGCCGGCGAAAGCCTGCGCGCGTTCCTCGGCCGCACCCGCGACACCTGCCTGCAGGCCCTGGAGCACCAGGCGCTGCCGTTCGACCGCATCGTCGAGGCGCTGCAGGTCCCGCGCGAGCGTAGCCGCAACCCACTGGTGCAGGCGCTGTTCGTGCTGCAGAACACCCCCGAGGGCGACTTCTCGATCCCAGGGCTCGAGGTGCGCATGCGGCCTGCCGCCGAACGCACCAGCAAGTTCGACATGGCGCTGTTCCTCGAGCGCCACGGCGAGGTCATGCGCGGCGACTGGGTTTACGCCCGCGCCCTGTTCAAGGGCGAGCGCATCGACGCACTGATCGACGCCTGGCTGAACCTGCTGCAACAGGTGGTCGACCAGCCCCACGCCGCCCTTGCCCATTTCACCGTCACGCTGCCCACCGTGGAGACACCGGCCTTGGCAAAACCAGCCCCATCGTCCAGCAAGCTCGACAAACTGAAGAAACTCCCGGCCCGCGCCGCCGCGCCCCGGCCACTGATCCGCACCTCGGCGCTGCAACCCGGCCGCGAGTTCCCGCTGCTGATCGAGCCCGTGGCCCCGGACCTGGACCCGGTGGGTTGGGCGCAGAGCTCCCGCGACCTGATCGACACCCTGCTGTGCCAACACGGTGGCCTGCTGTTCCGCGGTTTCGCCCTGGACGACCCGAAAGCCTTCGAAGCCTTCGCCGAAGCCATTCACCCCGGCCTGTTCGGCGGCTACGGCGACCTGCCGAAGAAGGAAGGTGGGCGCAACATCTACCGCTCCACGCCTTACCCGGAGCGGGAAATGATCCTGTTCCACAACGAGAGCTCGCACCTGCCCCGCTCGCCGCGCAAGCAGTGGTTCTACTGTGAGCAACCGTCGCCGGTCGGCGGCGCCACGCCGATCGTCGACTGCCGCGAGCTGTACCGGCAACTGCCGCCGGAGCTGGCCGAAGCCTTCGAACGCAAGGGCCTGCTGTACGTGCGCACCTTCACCGAGCGCCTGGACGTCAATTGGCGGGAGTTCTTCAAGACCGACAGCCGCGAGCAGGTCGAGGACCTGTGCCGGGCCAGCAACACCGAGTTCCGCTGGCTGGCCAACGACGAACTGCAAACCCGTACCCGTTGCCCGGCGGTGATCCGCCACCCGCTGAGCGGCGAGCGCAGCTTCTTCAACCAGTTGCAGCTGCACCACACCTTGTGCCTGGAGCCCCAGGTACGCGAAGACCTGCTCAACATGGTCGGCCAGGAGCGTATGCCGCGCCAGGTGTACTTCGGTGACGGCAGCCCGATCGACGACGCCAGCATGGCCCTGATCGGTCGCCTGTACGAAGCCTGCGCGGTGCGTTTCGACTGGCAGCGCGGCGACGTGGTGATGCTCGACAACCTGATCGCCGCCCACGCCCGCGACCCGTACGAAGGCCCGCGCAAGATCGCCGTCGCCATGGGCGACATGCATGAACCGGCCCAGCTGGCCGCCCGACACACCGCAATGGAACTGCAGGATCAGACCGCGCAATGAACCACACCCTGGATTTGAGCCACGACCTACCCCTCAGCGCCGAACAGGCCCTGGCCGTGCAGCACGGCCGCGCGCCCCTGCAGCTGGGCGTCAACCTTGCCGGGCCCCTGCAGCCGGGCCGCCTGCACGAAGCCTTGCTGCAGGTGATCGAGCGCCACACCAGCCTGCGCGTGGCGCTGCGCCCATCGACCCTCTACCGCAGCCTGCGCCAGAGCGTGGTCGCCAGCACCCTCGACTGGCACCTGCTGGACGCCGGGCAGCACGCCGAGGCCCAGGCCCTGGCCGCCCAGCCGCTGGCCATCGACCAGGGTGCCCTGGTGCGCGCTGTCCTGCGCCAGCAGGGCCCCGAACAGTGGCGGCTGGACCTGTACGTCGCCACCTGCGCCAGCGACCGGCTGAGCCTGCAGAACCTGCTCGGCGAGCTGGCCGCGCTGTATGCCCAGCCCGATGCGCCACTGGAGGAAGCCTTCCAGTACAGCCAGTACGTCGAGTGGCGCAACGACCTGGACGCCGATGAGGAAGCCCCCGCCGGGCGTGCCTACTGGGCCGGCCTGCGCCTGGAACACCTGGCCCCGGTACGCCTGGGCAGCCTCGCCGAGGCCTCGCCGCAGGCCCCTGGCAACGCCGTGCAACAGGCCCTGCCCGAAACGCTGCAGGCACAGTTGCAACAACTGGCCGAAAGCGCCGGGCAAGCACTGGATACCGTGCTGCAGGCAGCCTGGTGGGCGCTGCTGGCGCGCATCGGCGGCAACGCCGAGTTCATCGCCGGCTGGCAACAGGACTGCCGCTTCGACTATGAGACCCTGGCCAACGGCATCGGCGTCTACGAGAAGATCCTGCCCCTGGCCCTGGCACCTGCGCTCGACCAACCCTTCAGCGCCTGGCTGCAACGCCTGGCCGAACAGCTCGAAAGCCATGCCCAGCAACAGGAGTACTGGAACGTCGCCGACACCACGCTGACGCTGCAGCGCACCGTCGGTTTCAACCTGGTGCGCCACAGCGCGGCGTTCGCCAGCGGCGGCCTGCGTTGGTCGGTCGATACCCTGCCCGGCGCCGATTCGGGCTTCGAACTGGCGCTGCAGGTAACCCTCGACGCCCAGGGCCAGCTGCAGCCACTGAGCCTGCAGTCACCCACCGCGCAGTACCCCGAGGCCGACCTGCGCTGCCTGCTGGAGCAGTATGCACAGCTACTCGAAGCACTGGTCGAACAGCCACGCCAGCGCGCCATCGGCGAACTGCCACTGAGCCCGGCGGCGCATCAGCGCCTGCAGCAAAGCCTGCGCGGCCCACAGCGCGACTTCGGCAGCCGCCCGCTGATCGAGCGCCTGGCCCACTGGGCGCAGCACAGCCCCGACGCCCCGGCGCTGATGGCCGCGGGGCAGACCTTGAGCTATGCCCAGCTGCATGCGCAGGTCGAGCACCTTGCCGGGGTGCTGCAGGCGCGCGGCATCGGTCGCGGCGCCAACGTCGCGCTGCTGCTGCCACGCTCGGCCGAGCTGCTGCTCGGCCTGCTCGCCGTGCTGCGCGCCGGCGCCGCCTACGTACCACTGGACCCGGCCTGGCCACAGGCGCGCGTCGAGCGGATCCTCGCCGACGCCCAGCCGCAGCTGTTGATCGGCGGCCCGCAGGGCAACGCCCTGGCCGAGCTGCTCCAAGCCCCCGCCGCCGCACCGGCCGACCCTGACATCAGCCTGGCCGATGCCGCCTACCTGCTGTACACCTCCGGCACCAGCGGCGAGCCCAAGGGCGTGCTCATCGAGCACGGCCAACTGCTCAACTACACTGCCGCGGTCAGCGAAGCGCTCAGCCTGGCGCAGTGCCGGCGTTTCGCCCTGATTTCCTCGGTGGCCGCCGACCTTGGCAACACCACCCTCTACGCCGCGCTGTGGACCGGTGGTTGCCTGGTGCTGGCCGACGACCAGGCCAGCCGCGATGCCGCCGCCTTCGCCCGCTATCTCGAAGCCGGGCAAGTCGACTGCCTGAAGATCGTGCCTTCGCACCTGGCGGCGCTGCTCGAAGGCCAGCAGGCCTGCAGCCTGCCCCAGGTGCTGATCCTCGGCGGCGAGGCCTGCCCCGGCAGCCTGCGCCAGCGCATCGAACAGCTGGCGCCGGGCAGCCGCGTGCACAACCACTACGGCCCCACCGAAACCACCGTGGGCGTGCTGTACAGCCTCGACCAGGGCTACAGCCCACGCGCCCCGCTTGGCCTCGAACACGCCCTGGCCAACACCTGGGTGCGCCTGCTCGAAGCCACGCCGGCCGGCCTGCAACCGGCCCCGCTCGGCGCCCTGGGCGAGCTGTACATCGGCGGCGCCCAGGTCTGCCGTGGCTACCTGAACCGCAGCTCCGATGCCTTCATCGACGACCCGCTGCAACCCGGCCAGCGCCTGTACCGCAGTGGCGACCTGGCGCGCCTGTCGGCCAGTGGCCAGCTGCAACTGGCCGGGCGCAGCGACAAGCAGATCAAGATCCGCGGTTTCCGCGTCGAGCCCGGCGAACTGGAAGCGGCCCTGGCCGCCCTCGAAGGGGTCAGCCAGGCCGTGGTGCAGTTCCACAACGCCAGGCTGCTGGCCTATGCCGTCAGCCAGCGCGACAGCGCCGCGTTGCTCGGCGAACTGCGCACTCGGCTGCCCGACTTCCTGGTGCCGGCGCAACTGCTGTGCCTGGCCGAGCTGCCACGCCTGGCCAACGGCAAGGTCGACTTCGGCGCGCTGCCGAGCGCCGACAGCCAGGCCAGCGAGCGGGTCGAGCTGCCACCGCGCGACGCCCTCGATGCGTTGCTCGTCGACCTCTACAAGGAGCTGCTCGAACGGGCGGCCCTGAGCATCGACGACAGCCTGTTCGACCTCGGCGGCCATTCGCTGATCGTCATCAAGCTGTGCACTCGCCTGCGCAGCCTGCTGCAACTGGAAGTGGCCCCGGCGCTGGTGTTCGACCACCCCAGCGTGGCGGCGCTGGCAGATGCCCTGCGCGCCCAGGAAAGCCAGCCAGGCAAGCTGCTGAAGATCGCCGAGCTGCGTCGCATGCTGGCGGCGATGTCGCCCGAGGAACGCGCCGCCCTGCAGGCCCGCGCCCAATCCGCCGCTGCGCCAAGGAGCTGATGCCATGCAACTCGACCCCCAGCAACTGGCCGAGCGTATCGCCAGGCTCGCCCCGGAAAAACGCCAGGCCTTCGCCGCGGCCCTGGCCGCCCAGGGCTTCGCCCTCAGCCGCCTGCCAATCGTCGCGGCCAGCGAACCTGGCCCGCACCCACTGTCGTGGGCGCAGCAGCGCCTGTGGTTCCTGCATCGCCTGGAGCCGTCCAGCAGTGCCTACAACATGCCGGCGGCCCTGCACCTGCGCGGTCACCTGGACAGCGCGGCGCTGCAACGCAGCTTCGACCAGCTGATCGAGCGCCACGCGATCCTGCGCAGCACCTTCGACGAAGTCGACGGCCAGGCCCGCCAGACCGTCCACCCGCAGTTGCCGATGCCCCTGGCCCAGGTGGACTTTTGCGCGCTGCCCGCCGAGCAGCGGGCCGTGCGCCTGCAACAACTGATCGACGCCGAGAGCAACCGCCCCTTCGACCTGCGCCAGGCGCCGCTGCGCGGCCTGCTGGCGCGGCTGGACAGCGATGAGCACGTGCTGATCCTGTGTGCCCAGCACATCGTCGCCGACGGCTGGTCGCTGGGCATCCTGGTCAAAGAACTGACCGCCCTCTACAGCGCCGCCCTGCAAGGCCGCGACAGCGACCTGCCGGGCTTGCCGATCCAGTACCACGACTACGCGGTCTGGCAGCAGACCAGCCTGAGCGACAGCGCGCTGGCGACCGACCTTGCCTACTGGCGCGAGCAGCTGGGCAGCGAACAGCCGACCCTGGAGCTGCCCACCGACCACCCACGGCCCCGGCAGCCGAGCGGGCGCGGCACGCGTCACCAGCTGCGCATCGAGGCGCCGTTGTGCCAGGCCCTGCGCGAGCTGGCCCAGGCCCGTGGCACCACCTTGTTCAGCGTGCTGCTGGGCGCCTTTAACGTGCTGCTGTACCGCCTCAGCGGGCAGACCGACCTGCGCGTCGGCGTGCCTGTGGCCAACCGTACCCGGGTCGAGACCGAGGGCCTGATCGGCTGCTTCATCAACACCCTGGTGCTGCGCTGCCAACTCGACGGTCGCCAGCCCTTCAACGCCCTGCTCGACAGCATCGAGCAGACCCGCCGCCAGGCCCTGGCCCACCAGCAATTGCCCTTCGAGCGGCTGGTCCAAGCCCTGGAACCCGAGCGCCAGCTGCAGCACTCGCCGCTGTTCCAGGTGATGTTCAACCTGCTCGACGGCCAGACCCCGCGCCGCCTGCAACTGCCCGGCCTGGAGATCGACGAGATCGAGCGCGAGCAGCTGACCGCGCATTACGACCTGGTGCTCAACGTCGTCGAGCGCAGCGACGCCCTGGAAGTCACCTTCACCGGCAATGCCGACCTGTTCGAACACGCCACCCTGGTCGGCCACGGCCACAGCTATGCCACCCTGCTGCACAGCCTGGTGCAGGCGCCCACGGCTCGTATCGCGCTATTGCCGCTGTACGACGGCGAGCAACAGCAGCGCCTGCTGGCCGACTGCCAGGCTTCGCTGGCGCTCGGCCCACTGCCGGAGCTGGTGCACCTGCGCCTGGCCGCGCAGGCGGCCGAGCAGCCCGAGCGCATCGCGCTGATCCACGACGACAGCACCTGGAGCTACGCCACCCTGCAACAGCGTGTCCAGCTGATCAGCCGCCACCTGCTGGCCCTGGGCCTGCCCGCCGAAGCGCGCATCGGCCTGTGCCTGCCGCGCGGCCTGGACATCGTCGCCGCGGTGTTCGGCACGCTCAATGCCGGGCTGACCTTCGTGCCACTGGACCCACAGTTCCCCGGCGAGCGCCTGGCGCACATGATCGACGACGCCGATATCCGCCTGGTGCTGGTCACCCCAGAGACCCAGGCGGTCATGGCGCCCTACCAGCGCCCGTGCCTGGACGTCACCGCCCTGGACGCCACGGCGCCAGCACTGGCCGGGGTACCGAGCACACGCCCGGTGCAGCGCGAACAACTGGCCTATGTCATCTACACGTCCGGCTCCACCGGCAAGCCCAAGGGCGTGGCGGTCACCCACCGCTCCCTGGCCGGCTACAGCGAAGTCGCGCGCGCCTACTACGGGGTCGCTGCCGACGACCGGGTGCTGCAGTTCTCGACCTTCAACTTCGACGGCTTCGTCGACCAGCTGTTCCCGCCGTTGGTGTGCGGCGCGGCCCTGGTGGTGCGCGGCCCGGAGCTGTGGGACAGCGCCGAGTTCCATGCACGCCTGTACCGCCACCGGATCACCGTCGCAGCCTGCCTGACCACTGCATACTGGTTCCAGCTGGCCCAGGATTTCGCCCGGCAGCCGCACGCGGCCTACGGCGAGCTGCGCCTGGTCAGCGTCGGCGGTGAAGCGATGCCCAGCGCCGGCCTGGATGCCTGGCGCAAGGCCGGCCTGGCCGCGGTGCGCCTGCTGAACATCTACGGCCCCACGGAAATCACCGTGGTCTCCAGCATCCAGGACTGCAACGCGCTGCTGCAGCGCGACCCACTGCCACTGCAACTGCCGATTGGTGCGCCGCTGCGCGGGCGCGCCTACTACCTGCTGGACCGCGACGACAACCTCACCCCGCCGGGCGTCCCTGGCGAGCTGTGCGTCGGCGGCGAGCTGCTCGCCCGCGGCTACCACGACGTGCCCGGCCTCACCGCCGAGCGCTTCTGCCCCGACCCCTACGGCCCGCCCGGCAGCCGCATGTACCGCACCGGCGACCGTGCCCGGCGCCTGGCCGACGGCACCTACGAGTACCTCGGGCGCATCGACCAGCAGGTCAAGCTGCGCGGCTTCCGTATCGAACTGGGCGAGATCGAGTCGCGCCTGCGCAGCCACCCTCAGGTGCGCCAGGCCCTGGCGCTGGTACGCGAGGACCGTCCCGGCGACCGCCGCCTGGTGGCTTACCTGGTGTACCACGAGCAGGCCCCGCAAGCCGCCGAGCTGCGCCAGCATCTGGCCGCGCAGTTGCCCGACTACATGGTGCCCGCCGCCTTCGTGACCCTGGCGCAGATGCCCATGACCCCCGGTGGCAAGCTCAACCGCGCCGCCCTGCCGGCACCGGACTACAGCGCCCAGGGCAGCAGCCAGCGGGCGCCGCAGAGCGAGCGCGAGCAACAGTTGCTGGCGCTCTGGCAGAACGTGCTGGGGCAGCAGGCGATCGCCATGGACGACAACTTCTTCGCCATTGGTGGCCACTCGCTGCTGGCCGCGCAACTGGTTGCGCGCATTCGCCTGGAGCTGAACCTGGAACTGCCCCTGCGCAGCCTGTTCGAGGCGCCGACCATCGCCCAGCTGGCGTTGCTGCTGGACAACGCCGCGCCCAGCCGCCAGGCACCGATCACCGTGGCCGCGCTGCCGGCCGATGGCCGCCGGGTGCTGTCCCACGCCCAGCAGGGCATGTGGCTGGTACAGGCGATGCAGCCGGACAGCGCGGCCTATCACATCCCCAGTGCCGCGCGGCTGCTCGGCCAGCTCGACCTGCCCGCCCTGCGCCAGGCCTTCCAGCACCTCGGCCAGCGCCACGAAGCGTTGCGCAGCAGCTTCCACGAACAGGACGGTACGCTGCATGTGCGCGTACAGGACACCCTCGAACTGCCGTTCGAGCTGCATGATCTGGGCCCTGTGCCCGAGGCCGAACGCGAGGCCAGCGCCAAGCGCCTGCTGATCGAACTGGCGACGCGCCCCATCGACCTGCGCCAGGCACCGCTGCTGCGCCTGCACCTGGTCCGCCTGGACGAGCGCCAGCACCTGCTGTTGCTGGTGATGCACCACATCGTCTCCGACGGCTGGTCGATGGGCGTGCTGGTGCGCGAGCTCAGCCAACTCTACAGCGCGGCCCTGAGCGGCAGCGCGACGACCCTGGCGCCACTGCCGATACAGTACAGCGACTACGCCGCCTGGCAACGCCAGCAGCTGGCCAGCACCCAGCAAGCCCACCTGGGCTACTGGCAACAGGCCCTGGGCGAGCCCCTGCCGCCGCTCGAACTGTTCAGCTATCGCCCGCGCCCGCAGGTGCTCAGCGGCCAGGGCGCACGGTTGTCGTTCCAGGTCGCCGCGGCCCCGGCCCAGGCACTGAAACAGCTGTGCCTGGGCCATGGCGCGACCTTGTTCATGGGCCTCTTGGGGGTGCTGCAACTGAACCTGTACCTGCACAGCGAACGCGCCCAGGCGGTGATCGGCACCGACGTGGCCAACCGCGAGCACAGCGAGACCGAGGGCCTGGTGGGCTTCTTCATCAACCAGCTGGCGCTGCGCGTCGATGTCGGCGGCAACCCCAGCTTCAACGCCCTGCTGCAACGCCTGCGGCCTCAGGTGCTGGAAGCCTTCAGCCATCAGGCGTTGCCGTTCAACACCTTGGTGGAGGTGCTCAACCCGCCGCGCAGCCTGGCCTGCAACCCGCTGTTCCAGGCCAAGCTGGTGCTGCAGAACCACCCGGACGGCGCCCTTGAGCTGCCGGGCCTGACGATCGCGCCCGAACGCATCGAGCATGGCCAGTCGCAGCTGGACCTGCACCTGAGCGTGGAAGAAAGCCAGGGCAGCCTGGCCTGCACCCTGAAATACAGCACCGACCTGTTCGAGGCCCACAGCGCCGAAGCGTTTGCCGCAGCCTTCGTGAGCCTGCTCGAACAGCTGGTCGCAGCCCCTGAAGTACCCGTGCAGACAGTGGTCGAACCGCTGCGCCGGCAGCTTCAGGAACAACGCATGCAGCACGTGAGCGCACGCAGCGAACAGAGCCTGGCCCGCCTGGGCAGCAGCCGTCGCCGCGCCCGCATCAGCACCGACTCTATGGAGGGATAAGACATGAACGGCCCCGCGATTGCCAAACTCGGCGGCATGCGCCGCAAAACCATCCGTGTGGATGAAGACGCACTGGTCCATTTCACCCCGCTCAACCCGGGCAGCACCTACACCGCGGTGTGCGAACCGGCCGGCCCCGGCATCAGCCTGGTGGCCTGGGCCGAGGCCAACCGTGAGCTGATCGAGCGCAAACTGCTCGAACACGGTGCGCTGCTGTTTCGCAACTTCCAGGTGGACAACGCCGAAGCCTTCGACAACTGCATCAGCGCACTGTCAGGCGGCGCCCTGGAATACAAGTTCCGCGCCTCGCCGCGCACCCAGGTGGACCCGCGCCTGAACATCTACACCTCCACCGACTACCCCAAGGACCAGCGGATCTTCCCGCACAACGAACACTCCTACTCGCCGGTGTTCCCGCTGAAGATCTTCCTGTGGTGCGATATCGCGCCGCTGTCCCGCGGCGAAACGCCGATCGGCGACACCCGGGCGATCAGCCAGGCCATCGACCCCGAGGTGCGCGAGCGCTTCGCCCGCCTGGGCATCATGTACGTGCGCAACTATGGCGACGGCTTCGGCCTGCCCTGGCAGACCGTGTTCCAGACCGAGGACCGCGCCCAGGTGGATGCCTACTGCGCCAGCGTCGGCATCCAGACCGAGTGGAAAGCCGACGGCCGCCTGCGCACCCGCCAGGTAGGCCCGGCCCTGGTGCGCCACCCGCGCACCGGCGAGACGCTGTGGTTCAACCACGCCACCTTCTTCCACGTCAGCACCCTGCCGGCCAGCGTGCGCGATGCGCTGCAGGCCGACTTCGCCGATGATGACCTGCCGCAGAACACCTTCTATGGCGACGGCAGCCCGATCGAGCCGCAGGTGCTGGAACACCTGCGCGGTATCTACCTGCAGCACATGACCGAGTTCCCCTGGCGCCACGGCGACGTGCTGCTGCTGGACAACATGCTCTCGGTGCACGCACGCAACGAATACGACAGCCCCCGACGCATCCTGGTGTCGATGGCCGAAGCCCTGAACAGCACGGACGTGGCGCTCAAGCCCTGACGCGCCCCCACACGGTTCACGGTTTTCGACTCTGCCCCCTATTCAAGGCCTCCACATCATGTCCAGCATCGCCATCGAGGGCTTTCGCCCCGCCCTGCAACAAAACGCTCACTGGTCCCATGCCAGCGGGCGCGACGCCACCCTGTTCCTGACCTTCAGCCTGCCTGAGGGCACCGACCCCAGCCGCCTGCGCACGACCCTAGAGCAGGTGCTGGAGCAGCACGAGATCCTGCGCACCCGCCTGGTGGCCAGCCCCGGCATGCAACTGCCGGTACAGGTCATCGCCGAGCAACTGCTGATCGACTGGCGCGAGGTCGCCGACGACCTGCCCCAGCACGCCCTGCACAGCTTGCTGGGCGCGGCATTGGCCGAGGCCAGCCTGGCCGTCGCGCTGACCCAGGCAACGCCGCCACGGGCCTGCCTGGCGCTGCCGGCGGCCAACGCCGACCACACCACCCTGCAGCTGCTGTTGCAGCAATGGCAGGCGCTTTACCAGGGCCTGCCAGCGGACGAGGAAGCGGTGCAGTTCGCCGATTTCGCCGAATGGCAGTTCGAGCACCTGGGCAGCAGCGACAGCGACGCCGGGCGGGCCTTCTGGCAGCGCCAGCAGGCCGACGCCGCCGACCAGTACCTGGTGCAGCACCCGTTCCAGCGCGGCGAGGCCGCGCTGCCGGCACAGCCAGCCTGCCTTGCGCGCACCCCGGACGCGGCCTTCCAGGACCACATCGGCAGCGCCCTGGCCGGGCTCGACGCTCCGGCCGAGGCGCTGTTCGGCTGGTGCTGGGCACTGCTGCTCAAGCGCCACCTGGGCCAACCACAGGTGCTTCTGGGCTGGGCCCACGATGGTCGCAACAGCGCCACCACGAACGCCCAGGGCCCCTACGGCAAACGCCTGCCGCTGCACCTGCAGCCGGACGACCAGGACACCCTGGCCAACGCCCTCGCCGGCTTCACCCAGCTGCTCGAACAGGCCCGCACCTGGCAGGAAGAATGGCCGGCCCAGGCCCAGGACACGCCCTTCGGCTTCCGCCTGCGCCAGCCGCTGGCCTCGGCCTGGCCGGTGCTGGCGGTGCACGGTGAAACCTGTGCCCATGCCCTGTTGCTGGAAGTCCTGGAACAGCCCGAAGGCTTTGCCTTCCACCTGCACTACGATGCCGCCCGCCTGGACGCCGACGCCGCCGGGCTGCTACTCGACCAGTTCCTCACCCTCGCCCTGCAGGCCAGCGCCGCCAGCCAGCGCGCACTGGGCGAGGCCTCGGGCATCAGTGCCGCGCACCAGGACTGGCTCGCGGCGCTGAACCGCACCGAGGTGCGGCAACAGACCCCGGCGCTGCTGCACCAGCTGTTCGAACAACAGGTCGCCGCCCGGCCAGAGGCCATTGCCGTGCGCCACGGTGATGCGCAACTGAGCTACCAGGCACTGGAGGCGCGGGCCAACCAGCTGGCGCACCGGCTGCGCGACGCCGGCCTGGCGCCGGGGCAGGCCGTGGGCCTGTTCATGGGCCGCGGCCTCGACGCGATCGTCGGCATCCTCGGCATCCTCAAGGCCGGCGGCGCCTACCTGCCGCTGGACCCAAGCTACCCGGCCGAACGCCTGAGCGACGTGCTCGAGCAGACTCGCGCCAACCTGCTGCTGAGCCTGAGCAGCCTGGAGACACAGCTGCCCAAGGGCGACTACCGCACCCTGTGGCTCGACCGCCTCGCCGAGCACGACCTGCCCACGCAGCGTCCGCAACCGCTGAACGACGGCGACAGCCTGGCCTACCTGATCTTCACCTCCGGCTCCACCGGCCGGCCCAAGGGCGTGATGGTGTCGCACCGCAATGCCGTGCACTCCACCGCCGCACGCCTGCTCGCCTACCAGGAGCCGCTGCAAGCCTTCCTGCTGGTGTCGGGGCTGGCCTTCGACAGCTCGGTGGCCGGGCTGTTCTGGACCCTGGCCCAAGGCGGCGAACTGTGCCTGCCCCAGGACGACCAGGTGCAGGACGCCCTGGCCCTGGGCCGACTGATCGGCGCCCGGCGGATCAGCCACACCCTGATGCTGCCGTCGCTGTACGGGCAGGTGCTGGAACAGGCCGCCGACCAGCTGGGCAGCCTGCGCTGCGCCATCGTCGCCGGTGAAGCCTGCCCGGCCAGCCTGGCCCGCCAGCACCGCCAGCAGTGCGCCCAGGCGCAGCTGTACAACGAGTACGGGCCGACCGAGGGCACGGTGTGGTGCAGCTACTACCGCGCCCAGGGCGACGAACAGGGCGTACTGCCGATCGGCAAGGCGATCGCCAACATGCAGCTGTATGTGCTCGACGCCCAGCTGCGCCCGGTGGCCGCCGGCGTCAGCGGCGAAATCTACCTCAGCGGCGCCGGCATCACCCAGGGCTACCTGGGCCGCCCCGACCTCACCGCCGAGCGCTTCCTGGACAACCCGCTGAACCCGACCGGCAGCCTGCTGTACCGCAGCGGTGACCTGGGCCGGGTCAACGCCCAGGGCGACATCGAGTTCCTCGGCCGCATCGACGACCAGGTGAAGATCCGCGGTTTCCGCATCGAGCTGGGCGAGATCGAGGCGCGCCTGCTCAACCACCCTGGCGTGCGCGAGGCCGCCGTGGTGGCACGCGCCAACGACGCCGGCGACAACGAGCTGGTCGCCTACGTGGTCGCCCGCGATGCCTGCCCGGGCGCCATCGCGCTGCAAGCGCACCTGGGCCTGCACATGCCGGAGCACATGGTGCCGAAAACCTATGTGATGCTGGCGGCCTTCCCCCTGACCCCCAACGGCAAGCTCGACCGCAAGGCCCTGCCGGCCCCGGTGCGCGAACGCCGGGCCAGCTACCGGGCACCGGGCACCGAACGCGAAGCCACGCTGGCGGCGCTGTGGGCCGAGGTACTCGGCGTTGAACAGGTAGGGCTGGACGACAACTTCTTCGAACTCGGCGGCCACTCGCTGACCGCCACCCGCCTGGTTTCACGCCTGCGTAGCAGCCTGGGCCTGGAAGTGCCGGTGCGGGCGCTGTTCCAGCACTCGACCCTGGGCGCGTTCGTCGAGCAGGCCCTGCCCCGGGCCGAGGCCTCGACCCTGCCGCCGATCCAGGCGCAACGCCGCGAGGCGCCAGTGCCGCTGTCCTATGCCCAGGAACGCCTGTGGCTGTTCGACCGCCTGCACCCAGGCAGCACCACCTACAACGTGCCCGAGGCGGTACGCCTGCGTGGCGCCCTCGACCTGCCGGCCCTGGAGCGCAGCTTCAGCGTGCTGCTGCAGCGCCACGAAAGCCTGCGCACCACCTTCGCCCTGGACGGTGACCTGCCGGTGCAGCGGGTGCAAGCAGCCGAGGACTTCGCCCTGGGCCTGATCGACCTGGGCCGTCTACCCGAGGCGCAGCGCAGCCTGCGCTTGAGCCAGGAGCTGCAGGCCCAGGCCGCGCACCGTTTCGACCTGGAGCACGGGCCGCTGTTGCGTGCCGGCCTGGTGCGGCTGGCGGACGACGAACACGTGCTGTGGCTGACCCTGCACCACATCGCCTTCGATGGCTGGTCGATGCGCGTGTTCACCCGCGAGCTGATCGCCCTGTACAGCGCCTTCAGCCATGGCCAGGACTCGCCGCTGGCCGAGCCACAGTTGCAGTACGCCGACTTCGCCCAATGGCAGCGCCGTGAGCTGAGCCAGGCGGCGCTCAAGCCGCAGCTGGACTTCTGGCTGGAGCACCTGGGCGAGGACCGTAGCCTGCTGCAACTGCCGTGCATGCTGCCGCGCCCTGCCCTGCCCAGCCACCGTGGCGCCGAACACAGCCTGGTGCTGGGCCCGCAACTGGCCCAGGCCCTGCACGCCTACAGCCGCGAACAGGGCTGCACGCTGTTCATGACCTTGCTGACGGCATTCAACGTGCTGCTGGCAGGCCATAGCCAGCAATCGGCGATCCGCATCGGCATTCCTATCGCCAACCGCCATCACCAGGAGCTGGAGGGGCTGGTCGGCTTCTTCGTCAACACCCTGGCGCTGCGCACCGACCTGGCCGGCAACCCACGTTTCGACAGCGTGTTGCACCAGGTGCGCGACAACCTGCTGCACGCCCACGCCAACCAGGACCTGCCGTTCGAGCAACTGTTGCAGGCCCTGCCTGGCGCCCAGCAGCACAGCGTGCCGCTGCTGCAGGTGATGTTCGACCTGCACCAGGAGCGCAACCTGCGTTCGTCGGCGTTCGGCGACCTGAGCATCGAGCCGCTGAACGAAGACCACGGCAAGCGCAACACGCTGTTCGACCTGATGCTGGACGTCAGTGAGCGTGAGCAAGGGCTGATCGCCACCTTCACCTACAGCACCGACCTGTTCGAACACGCCAGCATCGTGGCCCTTGGCGAGGACTTGCAGGCCCTGCTCGAAGCCCTGCCCGGCCAGCCGGCGCCGTCGTTCGAAGCGCTGGTGCAACGCCTGCGGCCACAACCGGCGGCGCACGCCGGGCAGCGGCCGGAGGCGCGGGAGCAAGTGGCGCAGCTGGTGCGCGAGGTGCTGGAACTGCAGACGCTGGATGAGCAGGCGCACTTCTTCGAGGTAGGCGGCAGCTCGCTCAAGGCCGTGCTGCTGTGTGCCCGCGTGCAACAGCTGTGGGGCACCCAGGTGCCGGCCCACCTGGTGTTCCTCAATCCGCGCCTGGGCGACCTGCTGAACGTGCTGAGCCGCTACAGCCACGCCTGACCCTGAACCGCCTGCTGGCCTCGCCAAGGCCAGCGGGCGGGATCAGCGGCAAAAGCACCGGCCCAGCCGGTGCATCCAAGGCTTGCGCCAGCACAACAACAGGGTCACGCCCAGGCCACACGGCACCAGGGCCAGCACCCAGAACAACGTCCCCATCGCCAGCCCCAGGCCGGCCTGCCCCACCAGCCATGCCAGGCCCGACGCCAACAGCGCTGACAGGCGCAGCGTCCGAGTACCGGGGAACGCATGCGGCTGCATCACCTGCCGCCAATGGCCGGCCTGACTCAGGGCCAGCAACGCCAGGCCCAGCGTCTGCAAGCCCAACCCCACCCCGCTCGCCAACCACTCAGGCATCCTTGACCTCCGCCAACCTGTGCCCGGTCGCGACGCGCCGCCGCAGGCGCCAGGCCACGCCGCCGGCAAGCAGGGCGCAGGCCAGCAGTGCCAGATCGACACCGGCCACCGCCCACAAGCCCTGGCTGAGCGCTCGCCACGGATGATCGCCCGTGCTCCAGGCGTTGGACAGCACGGCCAGCAGCGCCAGCGCGCTGATCGCCATGCACTGCGCCGCCCAGGGCGCACGGGCCTGCGCGGAACGGCCAATCACCCACAGCGCGTGCAGCCCGGCCAGCAGCCAGGCGGCGAAGAACACCCGCACCTCCCACTCGGCACGCCCGCTCAAGGTCAACGGCAACCAGCGGTTGGCCACCAGCATCGCCAAGGTGGCCAGGGGCATGCCGGTGATCAGCACGCTGCACAACAGGGTCACCGACATCCCGCCCGGCTCCCGGGCAGGCTGTTGCAGGCGGCGCTTGGCCAGCCAGTACAGCAGGCCGCTGGCGAGCATCACGCAACCGCTCAGGCCTGCGAAGAAGTACAGGGCGCGCAAGGCGGGCTGATGGAAGTGCGCCACATGCAGCCCGGCCAGCACATCCAGGGTCGCGGCCGCGGGCGGCAGCCGCGATTCGTGCAGCAACCGTGCGCTGGCGCCGTCGAAGTACAGGGTCTGGCCATCCAGGCTCAGGCGGTCCGCCAGGCTGCGGCTGACCTCGACATAGGCATTGGCGTCACCAGGGTGCCAGACCCTGAGGAACGCAGGCTCACCACCGCCCCAATGCTGGCGGGCCTGGGCCAGCATGCCGTCGAGCGAGGCCATTGGCCCCGGTGTGTCCGCCGCCGGGCGGCTGTAGGCGGCGTTGGCCTGCACCGCGAACTGCCCGGCCTGGCCTGGATACAGCGCATCGATGGCCGCCGGCAGGTACAGCGGGAACAGGATCAGCAGGCCGCTCAGCAGGATCAGCGCATGAAACGGCAAGGCGAACACGCCCGTCAGGTTGTGCAGGTCGAGCAACCGGCGGGGGGCCTTGTCGGCACGCAAGGTGAACAGGTCCTGGAACAGCCGCGCATGGATGCACACGCCGGCGATCAGGGCGATCAGCCCGACCATCGCGGCCAGGCCCAACAGCCGGGCACCGAGGTTCCAGGCATGAATGTTGAGGGTGTAATGAAGACGGTAGAAAAAGTCGCCGCCACGGCTACCGGCGGCGGCCAGCACGCCGTCGCCGCCAGGCAGCAGGAAGCGGCTGAAGCCTTCGCGCTCGACGCTCCAGGCCTGGAAGCGCAGCAGCGGGCGGCGCGCATCGGGCAACTCGACGTACCACTGCAGCAGCGCCTTGCCCTCGCTCAGGGCAGCCACCCGTGGCAGCACCTGCTGGTCCAGCGACAGCGGCGCGGGCGCCGGCGCCACCCGTAGCGCCGGCAGCATCCAGCTGTCCAGCTCGCGGTCGTACAACGCCAGGCTGCCCATGAAAAACGCGATCAGCAATAGCGCGGAAAACCCCAGGCCCAGTACCCGGTGCGCCCACAGCATGGCCTGGCGGACACTGTCGAACATCAGCTCGCCCCCGCCAGCGCGCGCAGCGCCGCCAGCATCAGCAGCGACACGCCGGCCAGGCACAGGCTGTTGCGCACCAGCCGATGCGCGCACAACAACCAAAGCACCAGTGGCGGATAAAGCACGAAAGCGGCGATAGAGCTGCTCAGCACCGCCTCGCTGGGCGCCTGCCCAAGCCAGGCCAGGGCCAGCGCGGCCAGGGCGCTGAGCGGCCAGATGAACAGGTAGGCCAGCAGCAAGGCCAGCAGCAGCCACAACCCGCGCTGTCGGCCCCGGACGCTTGCCTTGTGTGACGCCGGTCGTTTCACCCTGTTCTCCTCGTTGCTTTACAGTGTTTCGACGCCTCAACAAGCACGCCCCCGCCGCGGCCCTGCTGGATCAGCAGGGTCGCGGCGGGGGCGTGCTGGCCGAGCACTGATGCTCGGCAGCGGCGCCGACGCAGTATGCCGGGCGACGCCGCCGCTGTCGCGGGTCAGAACTTGGCGCGCAAGGTCAAAGATACCGCGCGAGGGTCACCGAAGATGTTCCCGTCCTGGAAGGTATTGATGCGCTGGTAGTACTTCTTGTTGGTCAGGTTGGTGCCGAGCAGGTCCGCCGACAGGTTCTCGTTGATCTGGTAGCCGATACCTGCGTCGTACAACGCGTAGCCGCTCTGCTGCAGCTTGGTGCCTTCCATGCCGATGCCGGGAACGTGCAGCTTGTTGTAGGTCTCGCTGACAACGCTCACGCCGCCCTGCACGCTCCACTTCTCAAGCTCGCCAGGCAGCTTGTACAGGGACCAGACCCGCAGCATGTTTTTCGGAAGGTAAGTCTGCAGCTGCTCGTTGGGGCTGTCGTAGCGCTTGTAGGTGTGGGTGAAGTTGGCGGTGAGGAACCAGTCAGGCGTCATCTGCCCGCTCACTTCCACCTCGTAGCCACGGGTGCGCGCCTTGCCACCGGCCACCACGGCCCGCGAGTTCGGGTCGTTCATGTCGGGGATGGCACGGTTCTCTTCCTCGATCTGGAAGGCCGCCAACGAGGCGTTCACCGCGCCGTCGAGGAACTCACCCTTGATGCCGAGCTCATGCTGCTTGCCTTCGATCGGATCGATGATGTTGTTGTTGATGTCCAGGTTGCTGACCGGCTGCGGGTTGAACACCTCGGCGTAGTTGGCGTACAGCGAGTAGTTTTCGTTCAGCTCGTAGATCAGCCCGTAGAACGGGGTGAACTTCTGCGACTCGCTCTGGCTGGCCTTTTCCGACGGCGAGCCGGCCTCTGGCTGGTGCTGGCTGCGGTGCATGTCGAGCCAGGTGACACGGCCGCCCAGGACCAGGGTCAGCGGGTCGGCCAGGCTGATGCGCATGTTGCCGTAGACCGCCTTGGAGCGGGTGTTGGCGACGTTGGTCGGCAGACGGTCGGCATCCGGGAACGCCGGGTAGCCGAAGCTCGGCTGCGGGTCGTAGAGGTCCACGTCACCGAGGAAGCTGGAGAAGTAGCCGCCGTTGGAGGCGAACTCCGAACGCGAATAGTTGGTCCCCACCAACAGCTTGTGTTCACGACCGAACAGGCTGAACGGGCCGTCGGCGTACAGGTCGACTTCGTCCTGTTTCTCGCGGTAGTCGAACATGATCGAGTTCATCGACACCAGGTTGTCGGCCGGGTCGATGCCACCGCCATTGCGGGCGTAGGCCTGGGTCAGGTCGTAGTTGTTGTCGGCGTGGCGCACCGACAGTTTGGTCTTCCAGTCGCCGCCGAGCTGATGCTCGAGTTCGGTGAACACCGCGGTGCTCCAGAAGTAGTCGCGGTTCCAGTTGGCGCCGTAGAAGTTCTTGCGCGAGACGTCCGGCAGCGACATGGCCGCTTCGCCGGCGGCGTTGGTGTAGCGGAACGCCGGCAGCGAGCGCTGGGCGCCACGGATGTCGGTGTTCTGGTTGCTGGCACCGATGGTCCAGACGGTGTCCGGGGTCAGGTCGATGTCGACGATGCCGTAGGCCTGGCTGGTCTCACGCTTGCCGCTGCCATCGTAGGGGAACGCCGTCTTGTTCTCGCTGAGCACCAGGCGGCCACGGATGTTTCCGGCTTCGGTCAACGGCCCGGTGACATCGACCATGCCACGGTAGGCGTCCCAGGAGCCGGCGCTGATTTCGGCCGATACCGCCGCGTCAGCCTGCGGGCGCTTGCGCACCAGGTTGATGCTGCCACCCGAACCACCGGCGCCGGTCAGGCTGCCGGACGGCCCCTTGAGCACTTCGACGCGGTCGTACATGGTCAGGTCCGGCGACAGGAAGATCCGGTTGTCCATGGTGGTCGGCGTGCCGTCCAGCTGCAGCGAGGTGATCTCGAAACCGCGCGAGAAGAAGCTCAGGCGGCTGGCGTCGATGCGCTGCACGGTCACACCGCCCACTTTGCCCAGGGCATCCTCGAGGGTGTAGAGGTTCTGCTTCTGGATGCGTTCCTGACCGATGACGTTGATGGTCTGCGGCACTTCCTTCAGGCGCAGCGGCACCTTGGTGCCCACCGAGACCGTCGGCGCTTCGGTCTGCATGCCGACGATGGTCTGGTCAGGCAGTGTGATGGACGCCGGCGGCGCCTTTTCCTCGGTGCTTTCCTCGGCCCAGACCGCCGGGGCGAGCAGCATGCCGCTGCTCACCAGCGGCACCAGCAGCCAGTTACCCGCCTTGCCTGGCTGGCGCCCCTTTTCAACTTGACTCATATCGCAAGCTCCTGTGCATGGCCTTTTTCGGGCCATTATTTTTTTAAGTGTTGTGCTATGAAAATCGCGCGCCGGTCACACCGGCGCCGGCAGTTCGCTGGACGCGCCTGCCCCGCTGCCGAGGGCAACAGGGTCATAGGGATAGAGCTGGCCGCCGTCGCACTTGAGCACGCGGTCGGCAATGGCGAAGTAGTGATCGTCGTGGCTGATGGCGATGATGGTCTTGCCCTGCGCCTTGAGCTCGGGCAGCAGCTCGCGGTAGAAGAACGCCCGGAAGCCCGGGTCCTGGTCGGCGGCCCACTCGTCGAGCAGCAGGATCGGCCGCTCCTCGACCAGCGCCACCAGCAGGGCCAGGCGCTTGCGCTGGCCCTGGGACAGGCGGGTGGTGGACAACCCGCCCTGGGCGTCGATGCTGACCTTGCGCTGCATGCGCAGGCGCTCAAGCCAGGCCTGGGCCAGTTGCGGGTCGAAATCGCCCTGGGGGCCGACCAGGCGCTCGAACAGGTAGAAGGTGGAGAACACCGTGGAGAAATGCGCGCGGTACCAGTCGCGCAACGCCGGGGTGATCGCCACGCCTTGCAGCTTGAGGGTGCCGGCACTGGGTTCGTAGAGGCCGGTGAGCAGCTTGGCCAAGGTCGACTTGCCGCTGCCGTTGCCACCGACGATGAACAGGATCTCGCCCTTGGCGATACTCAGGTTCACCGGCCCCAGACGGAAGCCATATTCGTCGGCCTGGTGCGGGTAGTCGTAGCTCAGGGCCTGCAGCTCGAGCATCGGCTGGCCGCTATCGACCTCGCCGCCGCTGGCCGAGGGTGCCTCGCGGTAGTCGGCGAAGGCCAGGGTCTGGATCTTGGCCAGGGACACGTTGCCGGCCACCAGGGTCGGCAGGCTGCCGATCAGGTCGTTGAGCGGCATGCGCAGGAACATCAGCACCAGCACGAAGGCGCCGATCACCCCATTGCTCACCCCCAGCCAGGTGCCCGCGGCGAACAGCCCGCCGGCCAGGGCGAGGATCAGCGCCACGGTCCAGTTCAGGCTCAAGGTCCAGTAGCGGTCGGCGTGCACCTCGTTGCGCCGCGCGTATTCGGCCGCCGGTTGCAGGTCGAGGGTGTAGAAGCGCTCCTTGCGCTGGGCATTGAGGGCCAGCTCGAATCGCCCCTCGATGGCACCCTGGTAAGCGGCATACAGGCGATCGTCGGTTTCCCGCACGCGCGTCATCAGTTGGCGCATCTTGGCGAACCAGCCATGGGCCAGCCAGGTGCCCAGGCCCAGGCCAACCGCGCAGATCAGCAGCAACTGCCAGGACAGCCAGGCCATGTACAGGCAGCCCCCCAGCATCAGGACCAGGTTGTAGAACACGAACGGCATGCGGTTGAAGGCCTGGCCAATACTGACGATGTCCTTGCTCAGGGTCGCGTACAGGCTGGCTTCGCCGATCTTTTCCAGTTGCTCGATGGAGGTGTCCAGCAGGCGCTTGACCATCTGCAGGCGCAGTTCGTAGACCACCCGGTGGCCCAGGGCCGTGAGCAATGCCTGGGAACCGAAACCGCAACCGAACAGCAGCACCAACAGGCCGAAGAACTTGGCCCCCAGGGCCGGGTTCATGCTGACGCTGCCGGCGATCAGCCGGTTGATCTCGTTGATCAGGCCGATGCCGGCCGCCGCGCTGATCAGGCTGGCCAGCAAGCCCAGGCTGAGCAGGGCGCGATGACGCTTGAGTAGTGATAGAAACAGGGTCATGCGAAATCCTCGGGGTGGCCTGTGCAATGGCCCAAATGGTTCACTCGAAGGCGAGCAGCAGCTTTTCGATCTCGGCCAGCTCATCGACGACCGGCGTGGCGCAGGCCTGCTCGATCACCGTGGCCATGTCGGCCAGCACCGGATTGGCGAACAACTGGGCCAGGGCGACCTCACAGGCGAAGTGCTGGCGGATGCGCGCCTGGATCCTCACCAGTTGCAGGGACTGCGCCCCCAGGCGGAACAGCTCGGCGCGCGGGGCGATGGGCCAGATACCGAGCACCTCGCGCCAGATATGCGCCAGGCCTTCCTGCCATGGACCGGCCAAGGCTTCGTCATCAGCTTCGCCGGCACCCTCCCACTCGGGCTCGGGCAAGGCCTTGCGGTCAACCTTGCCATTGGCATTCAGGGGCAGGCTGCCCAGGATCACGAACGCGCTCGGCACCATGTAGGCCGGCAGGCGCTCGCGCAGCTGCTGCTGCGCCCAGGCGCTGTCGAACGCGCCCGCGCCGTGGCACAGATAGGCCACCAGCAGTTCCTGGCCTGCCGGCGCCCGGCACAGGGTGACCACCGCCTGGGAGACACCCGGCAGGGCCACCAGCGCGCTTTCGATCTCACCCAGTTCGATTCGGAAACCGCGCAGCTTGACCTGGAAGTCGCTGCGCCCGAGAAACTCCAGGCTGCCATCTTCGCGCAGGCACGCCCGGTCGCCGGTGCGGTACAGGCGGCTGCCGGCCCCGCACCCCGGCGCCAACGGCTGGACGAAGGGGTTGGGCACGAAGGCGGCGGCGGTAAGCTGCGGACGGTCGGCGTAGCCACGGGCCACGCCGGCGCCACCGATGTACAGGTCGCCCGCCACACCCACCGGCTGCGGCTCGAGGTAGTCGTCGAGCACATACAAGCGGTTGTTGGCCAGCGGTCGGCCGATGGGCAGGATCGCGCGGGTGACGGCTTCGACGGCCTGTACCGCCGACCACACAGTGGTCTCGGTCGGGCCATAGACGTTCAGCAGGCGTACCTGGCGGGCCAGCAGGCGCTCGGCCAGCTCGGCCTTGAGCGCTTCGCCGCCGCACAGCAGGCGCAGCCCGGCCCAGGCCGGCGAGTCGTGCTCGACCAGCATCTGCCAGGTGGCTGGCGTGGCCTGCATGACATTGATGCCGTGGCGCTGCATCAAGCCGAGCAATGCGCCCGGGTCGAGGCTATCCGCGCGGCTGGCCAGCACCACGGCAGCGCCATGCACCAGCGGTAGGAACAGCTCCAGCCCGGCGATGTCGAAGCCCAGGGTGGTCACCGCCAGTAGCCGGTCGGCGGCGCTCAGTTGCACATGGGCCTGGATGCCATGGAGGAAGTTGACGAACGCCTCGCGCTCGATGTCGACGCCCTTGGGGCGCCCGGTGGAGCCGGAGGTATACAGGGTGTAGGCCAGTTGCCGAGGGTGTACCGGCAGCCCGAGGCCGCTCTGGGGCAGCCGTGCAAGCTCGCTGTCCAGGGTTTCCAGCAGTACCACCCGGGCCGTGCTGCCCACCACCTGCCGCAGGTTCGCCCGGGTCAGCACCAGCCGAGGACGGGCCTGGCCAATGATGTCGCTGTTGCGCGCGGCCGGTTGGCCGGGGTCGATCGGCAGGTAGGCGCCACCGGCCTTGTGCACTGCCAGCAGCGCCACCAGCAGGTCGGGCTCGCGCTCCAGGCAGATCCCCACCCGCTCGTCGCAACCCACCCCATTGGCCACCAGCCAATGGGCCAGGCGGTTGGCCCGGGCATCGAGGTCGGCGTAGCTCAGGGTCTGCTCGCCGCAGATCAGCGCACAGCGCTGCGGCGCGGCCGCGACCTGGCGCTCGAACAGCGCCAGCATGTCCTCGCCCGGTACCAGTGCCTGCTCGCTGGCGTTCCAGCCGTCGAGCTGGCGGGTGCGCTGGGCCGGATCGAGCAGCGGCAACTGCCACACCGGGGTGTCGGGCTGGTTCATCAGGCCGTCGAGCAGCAGGCTGTAGCCGGCCGCGAGGCGTTCGATGGTCGCCGGGGCGAACAGCTCCAGGCTGTATTCCAGCTCACAGAAGATGCCGTCGGGGCGTACCGCGGCATCTAGGGTCAGGTCGAACTTGGCGCTGTCCTGCGCCGGCAGGACACGCTCGATCTGCAGCCCCGGCAAGCTGAAGTTCACCGCCGCGCCGCTGCTGAGGTTGAACATGGCCTGGAACACCGGGGTACGGCTGGCGTCGCGCTCGACGTCGAGGTGTTCGAGCAGCAGCTCGAACGGCATCTCGGCGTGCTGCAGGGCGTCGAGGGACTCCTGGCGCAGCCGCTCGCACAGCATGCGGCCGGTCAACCGCGGGCCCAGGTCAACGCGGTAGACCAGGGTGTTGACGAAGAAGCCCAGCAGCTCGTCGAGCTCTTCACGGTTGCGCCCGCCATGGGGCACGCCCACCGCGAAGGCCTGCTGGCCGCTATGGCGAGCCAGCAGCAGTTGCCAGGCCGCCAGCAGGATCACCAGGGCGCTGCTGCCGCTGCTGCGGCAGAAGGCCTGGACCTGCTCGGCCTGCGCCTCTGGCAGTTGCCAGCGCAGGCGCTGCCCGCGCAAGCCCTGCTGCGCGGGGCGAGGGAAATCGGTGGGCAGTTCGAGCACCGGTACCTGGCTGCCCAGGTAGTGTTTCCAGTAGTCAAGGTCGGCCTGGGGCCCGGCGCCCCCCAGGCGCTCGCGCTGCCACAGCGCGTAATCGATGTATTGCACCGCCAGCGGCGGCAGGCGCGGGGTGTCGCCGCGCAGCGCCTGGGCATAGGCGCTGGCCAGGTCGGCCACGAGGATCGGGTTGGACCAGGCGTCGCTGACGATGTGGTGCATCTTCAGCAACAGCCCGTGACAGGCGGCGTCATAGCGGATCAGCTCGACCTTGAGCAGCGGCGCCTGGGACAAGTCGAAGGCAATGCCATCCTCGATGCTCAGCAAGCCCTGCAGATGTTCGCGCCGCTCGGCTTCAGCCACACCTGGCATGGCCCGCTCGTGCAGGACGAACACGGCCTCGGCCAGCAACTCCTGGCGCGGCTCGCCATCGACCTCGATGAAGCGCGTGCGCAGCACACCATGCCGCTCGACCAGGGCGCTGAACGCCTGGCGCAGGGCCTGGACGTTCAGCTCGCCGTTGAACAGGAAGGCACGGGCAAGGTTGTAGGCAGTGGAAAGCGGCGCCATGCGCTGCAGGAACCACAGGCGTTGCTGCGCGAAGGAAAGGAGCTGCGGACCGTCATGGGCGCGCGATACGAGCGGGTCTGGCTGCGCCTGGACATCGCTTTGCAGGAGGGCAAACAACGCTTCATCAAGATTGTCCATCGGCGCTCATACTTCCTTATAAAAACCGACCAGCTATTTGTGCGCGAGATGTTATTCGCAAATGATAATTGATGTCAATTGAGTAAAATACTCACTAGCTCTGCTGCCGCGCAAGGCGCTTCTAGCCACTCCTGCATCGTATACAACCACCTAGACGAGTCCTGTGCCTCGCCTATCACCATCATCACATTTAAAAATGAAGGGACCGTTTTTCATTTAACGCATGTCTGAAAGCAGTCTGCCAACTCAAGGTAAATACCAGATCCCCAGAAGGATTTTGCCATGAGACCTCCCTGCCTATTGCTCATATGCTCAGTACCACTTGGCGCCTTCGCTCAAGACATTCGTGAAAATTCGGATTTTGGCTTGATGCAGCGGCAGATCGATGCCATCGAGCTGTTGGCCGATCGAGCTCGTAGCAGCGCTACCGGTGCTGACCGAGTTCGTTATCGCTTCGACTATCCCAGGTTGACTGCGGACTTGGAGCGCGTGCGGGACGGTATCAACAACTATCTGTCGCCTTCCCGCGCGCAGCCAGCTGACCTGGTCGAGCTGAGCGGCGATTACCGTGCCGATGCGCTTCATTCGAGTAACTCCGATGAGCATGAGTGATGCCCAACTTAGCGCGTTCTCTGCCGTGGCCGGGTTTACGCCGCAACTCAGCTCGGCGCTATGGCGCTCATCGGTGTTGGTGCTCGCGTTGCTCTGGTGCACCTGGGCGCTGTGGACCGGCTACCGCGGTTGGGCGGCCGGCAACCTCAATTTTGGCGCACTCGGCGGCAGCACGCTGCGCCTAGCACTCGCCCTGATCGTGCTGATGTTTTTCATGCTGTCGTAATCCGGAGGCCCTGCCATGAAACTCTTCCACCATCGCCACCGCCCGCTTCTCCTGCTGCGGGAATTCTGTTCGAAAGTCCTGTTCGGCGGCCTGGTTTTGCTGAGCTCGACATTTGCCAGGGCCGACCTGCCGACCATGGAGGCCCCCTCTCGGGGTGAAGGTTCGGGGTTGATCGATACCATCAAGAACTACGCCTACGACGGCGGGATCCTACTCGGACTGTTGATCGCCACCCTCGCCTTCCTTGGCGTGGCCTGGCATTCGCTCACGGTTTACGCCGACGTACAGAACCAGCGGAAGACCTGGAAGGACCTCGGAGCCGTGGTCGGGGTCGGCGCGCTGCTGGTGGTGGTGATCCTGTGGTTCCTCACTAAAGCCGCGACTATTCTGTGAGGTCCGCATGTCCGACACCCCTGCCACGCTGCCTGACGGCACGCTGACCTTCCTGCCGGAGCGCCTTAACCGTGACCCAGCGGTCCTGCGCGGCCTCACCAACGACGAGATGTGGGTATCCCTGATCGTCGGTGCCGGGCTTGGTGTGATCTTCGGTGCGCCGCTGGCGGTGGCTACCGCCTCCATCGCCACCCTCCCCACCTGCATGTTCGTCTGCATGGCGTTGGTGTTGCTCGGCGGCGGCAAGCTGCTGCGCCGGGCCAAGCGCGCCCGCCCGGAAACCTGGTTGTACCGGCGCCTGCAGTGGCACCTGGCGGTGCACTGGGGCATCAGTTCGCACCAACTGATCCTGCATTCGGGGCCGTGGACCGTGCGTCGGACGCGCCGGCATAGGAGGGCCAACCCATGAGCCGCTTCCGCAACAAGGTGGATGCGCAGCAGGCGCATATTTTCAGCCTGCGCCTTGCCGTGGCCATCCTGGCACTGCTGTGCTGCGGGCTGTGGTACGGCTGGCAGGCAGCGCCCTCCGAACTCACCATTCACGTACCGCCCGATCTGCGCTCCGGCAGCACGCGCAAGTGGTGGGATGTGCCGCCCGAGAACATCTACGCCTTCGCCCTGTACATCTTTGGTCAACTCAACCGCTGGCCCACCGACGGTGAAGTCGACTACCACCGCGCGATTTTTGCCCTGCAGCCCTACCTGACGCCCGCGTGTAAAACGTTTTTTGACGGTGACTTCGACTATCGCAAGGCTGCTGGCGAACTGCGTGGCCGGGTGCGAGGGGTGTATGAGGTGCTCGGCCGCGGCTACAGCGACGACCCAGACCTGCGGGTGAAGCAGCTGGATAAGCACAGTTGGCTGGTCAAGCTCGACCTCAACGCCGACGAGTACTACGCCGCCGAGCCGGTAAAACGCGTGGTAGTGCGCTATCCGCTGCGGGTGGTGCGCTTCGACGTCGACCCTGAACGCAACAAGTGGGGCCTGGCGCTGGACTGCTACGAAGGCACACCGCAGAAGCTGACGCTGCCGGGAGGTGCGTAATGATGCGTGTCTTGATCCTGATTCTGGTGATGGCCAGCGGCTGGTGTTCAGCGGTCGGCGCCGTCGAGGTCAAATACTGGGACCGCCTGCCCTTGGCCGTTCCGCTCACGGTGGGCCAGGAGCGGGTCTTGATGCTGGACGAAGACGTTCGCATCGGGCTACCCAGTGCGATCGCCAGCAAGCTTCGCGTACAGTCGGTCGGCGGGACAGTTTATCTACGCGCCGCCGAAGCACTCCCCCCTACCCGGCTCCAACTGCAATCAGTAAAGTCGGGCGACATCATCCTGATCGATATCGAAGCGCTCGAGGGCAGCGAGTCGCTGGAACCGGTCAAGATCGTGGCCCAGGCTCAGGCGCCGGACACGGAGCCCCAGAAAGATGCAGCACCCGAAGCGACTCCGGTGCCGGTGGTGCTTACTCGTTATGCGGCGCAGAACCTCTATGCGCCTCTGCGTACCGTGGCGCCATTGCCCGGTGTGCGGCGTGTGCCTTTGACCGACTCCATCGCATTCAGCACCTTGCTACCGACCGAGCGAGTTTCGATCAAGGCGCTTGCAGCGTGGCGGCTGGGCGATTACTGGGTAACGGCGGTGAAGATCGTGAACCGCGGCCCCGGCAAAGTCGCGCTGGACCCGCGTCACCTGCAGGCCACGCTGTACGCTGCGACGTTCCAGCACGCAGACCTCGGCCTCGCTGGTACGCCTGAAGACACCACCGTCGCCTACTTGGTTACCCGCGGCGGGGACTTGAAGCACGCGCTGCTGTTGCCTCCACCAAAACCGGAGGCTGCCGGTCATGAAAGCTAACAGCCTGCTGAAGTGGTTGGTGCCCGGGGTCCTGCTGGGCATCGTGCTGATCATCGGCAGATCCTGGATGGCCTCGCCGGAAAGCCAGACCGCGCACGATCCGGACAAGACCACACTTAGCGCGGAACAAGCCAAGGCCCTGGGCATCGCGGGCGACACCCCACGCGACACCGTGGCCACGCTGATCGGCCAAGTCAAGGCGATGCGTAGTGAGATGCAGACGCTGAAGAAAGGCAACGATGCGCTGCAAACCGAAAACAACCGGTTGCGCTCGCGCGAAGGCAATATCGACACGCGCATCCAGAGCACCTTGAGCAGCGTCACCCAGCAGGTCACCGAGCAGCGCCAGCAAGCCAACGATGCCCGGCAAAAGGCCGAACAGCAGCACCGCGAAACACAGGGTCTGCTGTCCAGGCTCAAGGACCAGCTCACCAACAAGCCGGCCGCGAAGTCGGATCTCCCCGCAGGCTTTGGCCTTGAGCCCGGCGACGAGCAACAGTTTTCGGGTGCGCAATCAGCGCCTGATGCAGTGCAGTGGATCGAGCCGTCAAATGTCCGCGTCGGCCAGGATGACGCGAGCAAAGCTGATGGTCCGCTGTCATCGCTGACGTCGACATTCAAGGACCTGCACGGCCTGGACAACAACGCCATTGATCGAGGCCAGGACCGTTTGCGTGCCGTCGCCAAAGGCGAGCGTGATCTGGAGAACGCTCAGGATCGCGCCGAGGGCGCCAAGCCTGTTTACACCCTCCCTGAAAACTCGACGCTGATGGGCTCGATCGCCATGACCGCGCTGATTGGCCGGGTCCCGGTGGATGGCACGGTGAACGATCCTTACCCGTTCAAGGTGCTGGTGGGCCCGGACAACCTCACCGCCAACGGCATCGACTTGCCGGATGTGGTCGGCGCGGTCATGAGCGGCACCGCCGCCGGCGACTGGACGTTGTCCTGCGTACGCGGCCAGGTCGAGTCGATCACCTTTGTCTTCAGCGATGGCACCGTCCGCACGGTGCCACAGCCGCAGAAGGTCGTCAGCCGCAATCGCAGCAGCACCCAGACCTCCGACACCGAGAAGATCCGCGGCGGGCTGGGCTACATCTCCGATTCCTACGGCATTCCCTGCATTTCTGGGGAGCGCAGCTCCAACGCCCAGCAATACCTGGGCAGCCAGAGCCTGATCACCGCGGCCGGCGCCGGCTTCGCTGCGGCCCTGGGCAGCGAGCAGACCAACACCTCGTTCATCAACTCGGCCGGCGGCAGCCTAGGCATGACCCAGAGCAACGGCAACAGCGCACTGAACTCAGTCATCAGCGGTGGTATTGGCGATATCCGGGAGTGGATCAACAAGCTCTATGGAGAAGCCTTTGCCGCCATCTACGTGCCGCCGGGGGCCAAGGTTGCCCTGCACTTGGATCACGAAATCAGCATCGACTACGAGCCGAAAGGCCGGAGAGTGAACCATGAAAACCCATCCGTTTCAGTACTGGATCTGGATTAGTCTGCTGCTCGCCCTGCACCTGAGCGGCTGCTCCACGAGCAAGGAGGAAATGCTGCCCCACGGCGATCAAACCATGCTGGACATCTGGAATGGCGGTGGCTCCGTCGGTTCCCAGCAGCAGTTGCAGGAAGCTCGTGGCGAATTGCGCCGTCCGGTGCTGGATCCCGAACGCCTGATAGGCGACCAAAGCGCTTACACGCGCACCGCCGCCAACGAGATCCGCGCCCAGTTCCCGCGCCTGCCCAATCCGGATCTGGTCATGTACGTGTACCCGCACCTGGCCGGTACTCAGCAGACCCCGGTGCCAGGCTACTCGACCGTGTTCCCGCTGTACGAGAAGGTCCAGTACGCGCTGCCCGGCGAACGCCTGGACGATCTGTGATGGCCGATGACGCAAGTAGCAACCCGCCACGCTGGAAACCCTGGCGCGCGGCGCAGCGTCGGCGCGCCACGCTAACCGATGAGGCCGCCCAGTATGCGCACAATCCCAGCTTCACCGATCACCTGCCCTGGGTCGAATACCTCGAGGACGAGCAGTGTTTTCTGCTCGACGACAACCGGTCAGTAGGCGCGGTGTTCGAGCTGCAGCCGATCGGGACCGAGGGTCGTGAGCCTGACTGGTTGATGGCGGCCCGCGACGCCCTGGAAGATGCGCTACAGGACAGCTTCGACGAATTGGACCAGGCGCCCTGGGTGGTGCAGTTCTTCTGCCAAGACGACTGTGACTTTGCCCCATATCTGGAACGCCTGGAGCGCTATATCGCGCCCCGCGCCCGCGGCACACCGTTTACCCAAGCCTTCTTCACGTCGATGCAGCGTCACCTCGACGCCATTGCTAAACCGGGTGGACTATTCGACGACCAGGTCGTGTCACATCTGCCGTGGCGCGGCAGCAATCGGCGGATTCGCCTGGTGGTCTACCGCTGGCTCGGGGGCCAGGGTGACGAAGACGGGCAGAGCCCCACTCAGCTGCTGAGCCGCACCTGCGACCGCCTAGTCGCCTCGCTGCAGGCCTGCGGGGTCAACCCTCGACGGTTGAACGGCCGCGACTTCTACGCCTGGTTGCTCCCCTGGTTCAACCCTTCTCCAGCCCTCACCGACGAATCTCCCGCGGCGTTCTATCGACGCGTGCCCTATCCGGAGACGGACGACGGCGAGGAGCTGCCGCTGCCATTCGACCACGATTTTGCTGAGCGGCTGTTTTTCCAGGAACCGCGCTCCGATAGCGAACAAGGTCTCTGGTACTTCGATCAACAGCCTCATACGGTGATGGTGGTCGACAAGCTGCGCAGGCCGCCACATATCGGCCAACTGACCGGCGAGACGCGTAAAGGCGAGGCGTTGAACGCCTTGTTCGATCAGTTACCCGAGCAGGCGGTGATGTGCCTGACTTTGGTGATCACGCCCCAGGATGTGCTCGAGGAGCAGCTCAACCGCCTCGCGCGTAAAGCCATCGGCGAGAACCTCGCCTCGACCCAGACCCGCCAGGACGTGGAAGAAGCGCGCGCGCTGATTGGGCGCCAGCACAAGCTGTACCGCGGCACGCTGGCGTTGTACCTGCGCGGTGCGGATGAACAACAGCTGCGCCAGCGCTCGCTGCAGGCCGCCAACGTGCTGCTCGGCGCTGGCCTGCAGCCGGTGCGCGAGGGCGACGAAGTGGCGGCTTGCAACAGCTATTTGCGCTGGTTGCCGATGATCTACAACCCGGTCCGAGACACGCGTAACTGGTACACCCGCCTGTTGTTCGCACAGCACATAGCCAACCTGCTGCCACTCTGGGGCCGTAGCGTCGGTACCAGCAATCCAGGCATCACCTTTTTCAACCGCGGTGGTGCACCGCTTTCGTTCGATCCACTGTCCCGCTTCGACCGCTCCATGAATGGCCACCTGCTGCTGTTCGGGCCGACTGGCGCCGGCAAGTCGGCCACCTTGGTCTCGATCCTGATGCAGGTCATGGCCGTGTACCGGCCGCGGCTGTTCATCGTCGAAGCAGGCAACTCCTTTGGCCTGCAGGGCGACTACTTCGCCACGCTCGGATTGTCCGTCAACAAGGTGCAGCTCAAACCTGGCAGTGGCCTGAGCCTGGCGCCGTTCGCCGATGCTCGGCGGCTGATCGAGCACCCGGATCAGGTGGCCAGCCTGTCAACCGAAGACCTGGATGAAGCCACGCCGGACAGTGATGAGCAGCGCGATGTGCTGGGCGAATTGGAGATCACCGCACGGCTGATGATCACCGGTGGTGAAGCGAAGGAAGAGGCACGCCTGACCCGCGCGGATCGCAGCCTGATCCGCGAGTGCATCCTCGATGCCGCCCAGCACTGCGCCGCGACCGAACAACAGGTGCTGACGCGCCATGTGCGCGATGCCCTGCGCCAGGTCGCCAGCGACGCCCATTTGCCTGAAAAACGCCGGGAGCGCGCCCAGGAGATGGCCGAGTCCATCGACCTGTTCTGCCAGGGTTTTGAGGGCGCCCTGTTTGACCGGCCCGGCACGCCCTGGCCGGAGAGCGATGTGACGATCGTCGACCTCGCCACCTACGCCCGTGAGGGTTACGAGGCGCAGATGTCGATCAGCTACATCAGCCTGATGAACACGGTGAACAACCTTGCCGAACGCGATCAGTACCTGGGTCGGCCGATCATTATGGTCACCGACGAGGGTCACATCATTACCAAGAACCCGCTGTTGGCCCCCTTTGTGGTCAAGGGCACGAAGATGTGGCGCAAGCTGGGCGCCTGGTTCTGGCTGGCCACGCAGAACCTGGCCGACTTCCCAGACGCGGCGCAGACCATGCTCAACATGATCGAGTGGTGGATCTGCCTGAACATGCCGCCGGCGGAAATCGAGGAAATCGCTCGCTTCAAGAAACTCACGCCGGCGCAGAAGGCGCTGCTGCTCTCCGCGAGCAAGGCCTCGGGCAAGTACACCGAGGGCGTGGTCCTGTCGAAGAATCTGGAGACACTGTTCCGCGCAGTGCCGCCGAGCCTGTACCTCGCTCTGGCCATGACCGAACCCGAGGAAAAGGCCCAGCGCTGGCGATTGATGGAAGAGCACCAGCAGTCCGAGCTGGAGGCCGCCCTGCAGGTCGCGACGGACATCGATCGCCTGCGCGGCATGTAGTGACCGATACCGCCAGGACTGTTCGCAATCCCTTAGTTCAGCAAAAAATCGAAAAGAGCACATTTGTACTCTTTCGCTATTTTGCCTGACTCGCTCTGCCAAATCAGCTCGCCAGACGAAATCGATAAACCCAGGCTCAGTTTGTCTCCCCTCCTCCAGCACCGGATCCGGGATGCTGAGACTTGGCGCATGGACGCACACCGCTGCCACCTGCCGAGCGTTGCCCATGAACGTGACCGCCTCCACCCGCTGCAGATCACCGATGCCCAAGAAGACTGGTCGAAGTCGTGCATTCATTGCGGCCGTTCTGCTCATCGCTACCGAGCAGTGCCTGGCACTGACCACCTCAACCATCATCGCCTCCGTCACTTCGCTGCAGTGCCTGGAGTACCGGATCGTCGGGATCTGCTACTGGCTGCTGTGCACACCGTTCGGCTGCACGGTGCGCACCTCGCCGAAGATTCGTCATTTCATTCCCGAGCTAGTGGTGTCGAGCTACGCCGACACCGGCGCCAACCCCTGGAGCGAGATGTCGGCACTGTCGACACCGACGCCAGCGTCACAAGGAGGTGGCAACCTGATCACACCGTCACCGCAGCGCGATAACCTGCCACGGTTCAAGAATGTCGACGGCATCGGGCACCCCGGCGGGGCTGCCCTTACCGCCCTGGCGCATACGTTCGGCTATGCGTGCCCAAGCGGTGCCGTGCCGTTTGCGCCCTACTACCTCAGTACCCTCGACCCGCTGGCGTGGCGCCAGGCCATTCCCGAATCCGTCTACCCGCAGGCACTGGTGCCGGGAATGCGCGAGATCGGCAACCAGGCACTCGGCGACATGTGGGGTAGTGTCTACCCACGCCACGGATTTCTGGTGCAGCCCGACGATTTCAAGGCCGGTGCCGTGATGGCTCAGCGCGCCAGCGACTTCATCACCCGCGCTGGCCAGCCGCATGTCTACCTGCCGCTGCAGCCGATGCCTGCGCCCGGCTACTGGCCGCCGCAGCCGGTGCTGGAAAACGACGTCAACAACCACCGCTGGCAGCTGCTCGTCCCGCTGATCCAGAACACCTGCGCCATCTTCCCCAGCCCAACGATCCAGAGCGCCGACGGCGCCTATGCCTGGTCGCTGTGGCGGCCCTACCGCTGCTGCCAGCGCATGGGCCAGACCTTCCTGTTCAGCATTGATTTTGACGGAGGCCAATGATGAAGACCCTCTCGCTCAGTCTGCTGTGTTTCCTCGTCTATGCCGTGGGCCACGCCGCCGAGAACGGCTACCACCTTGGTGACCAGGCTCCGGTGCTGGACGACCGGGTGATGTACACCATCGGCGGCGGTTCGGCGGCAGGGGCGCCCTCCTCACTCTACCGACCCAATGGCCTTGGCGTGGGCATGTCTTGGCGCGCCAACATGATGTGCGGAAACATGAACCTCTCGAACACCCTGCAGAACCAGCTCAATGGCGCCACCCAGGGCTTCCAGCAGATCATGGGCAACGTCATCCAGAATGCCACGCAGGCGGTGATGTCGCTGCCGGCGATGATCATCCAGCGGGCCAATCCCGGGCTGTATGAGCTGCTCAACAATGGAGTGCTGCAGGGACGGATCGACTTCGACCGCTCCAAGCTCACCTGCCAGGCAATGGCCGCGAAGATGGCCGACAAAGTCGACCAGGCCGGCTGGGGTGCGCTGGCGCAGAACCAGGAGATGCAGCACAACCTCGAGCAGTCCGGCGGCGACGCTGTGACGGCAGTGAAGGACACCGAAGCGAACAACGGCAACAACGGCGTCAGCTGGGTCGGTGGGCAGAAAGCCGGAGGCAACGGCCAGCAACCCATCCGGGTGACCTCGGATGTGGTCAAGGCCGGCTACAACCTGCTGCACAACCGGGCGGTCGAGGATACCTCGGCCCTTGGTTCGGATTGCCAGAATGGTGCCATCTGCCAAGCGTGGTCGAGTCCTGTTGAGGCCTCCGAGTGGGCGACGCGTGTGCTCGGGGAATCCGAGGTTCAGACCTGCGACGACTGCGAGACGCTGCGGGTAACTGCCGGTACCGGCCTGTCGCCGCTGATCCAGGAAACCTACACGGAAAACCTGGAAGGCTTACAACGCATGGTCTCAGGTGCCGAGCAGCCGACACCAGAGAACCTGGACAAAGTCTCTAGTCCGTTGCTGCAGGTCTCCCGAGGTGTCATCGAGGGGCTGCGCGACGATCCCGACCAGAATCTGCTGGCCCGGCGCCTGGCCAGCGAGACCGCACTATCGAGTGTGATCTACAAAGCGATGCTGTTACAGCGCACGCTTTTTGCCGGCAGCCACGAGCCCAACGTGGCTTCCGCACAGCCCGCCACCAACGCCCTCAACAGCAACATCGAAACGCTTGAACGCGAGATCCGCCTGCTGCAAACCGAGCTACAGGTACGCCAGTCGCTGGCCACCAACACCGCCAGCCTGGTCCTCGATCGCCACGCCGGCGGTGCCGACGCCTCGCGTAGCATCGATCAGCGTGATCCGGAGCCGGACCGTTTGCGCCGAGCCGAACAGGAGAGGAGCACGCCATGATCTCATTATCTGTGAGGTTCACGCTCGCGCGTGTACTGCTGGTGCTCGGTGCCATGCTGGCCATGTTGTTGATTGCTTGGATGGCGCTGCACCTGTCCGCCACTCAGCTTGATTGGGTCCAAACAGCACGCTCAAGTACACCCTACTTCGCATGCTGGCGCGCGCTCTTGTACACCCTGATGTTCGCCGGTTGGGCCGCAGCGTTGCGCAGGCGGCCCAAGCCTGAAGATGAGCAACGGCTGAAGCGCCTGGGATTGGTCGGCTTCAGCTCGATCATCCTGGTCGAACTGTATCGCGTGTGAGGTGCAACCATGAACATGAGCACCAACAGCTATCTCGAGTACTACCTGTCGCTGCTGGCCTGGATCATCAACAACGGCATCTGGAACACATTGGCAGACACCGGGCTGTTCGCCGCCCCCTTCGGTGCGATCATCCTGCAGGAGTGGCTGTCGGCCCGCCAACAGGGTGCCGACGAGGGCAACAAGGGTCTGCTGTCGATCCCCCGCGTCGAGAACCGACTGTGGATGAGCTACGTGGTCATCCTGTTTGGCTGCATGCCGTTTTTTCCGCTCAACCTGTCATCGGTGAGCTTCGACGATGCCGCGAGCCAGCGCTGTGGCGTTTCCATGGCTAAGCCAGCAGACACCGCTTGGGGCACAACCTTCAACACTATCGGCGAGAAGTCAGCGAATGTCCCGGTGTGGTGGTTCCTGGTGCATGCCATGAGTAAAGGCATCACCGCCGCCGCCACGGCGTCGATCCCCTGCGCACCCGACATCCGTGCGATGCGCATGGAGATAGACAGCTCGCGGATCAACGACCAGGTGCTGCTGCAGGAGGTCGCCGACTTCACCCGGGACTGCTACGGCTTTTCGCGCTCGCGGCTGTTTACCAATCGACCTGAATTGGACGAATCGCAGAGCTACGACGCGTCCTGGATTGGCTCGACTTACCTACTCAACACACCGGGCTACTACGATACCGATCGCTCGCGAATGCCCAGGGTCGATTGGCCATACGATGAGACTCGGGATACCTCGCTGCCCCAGCTCGACAACGGTGCGGGCTATCCCACCTGCAAACAGTGGTGGAGCGATGGCACGATCGGACTGCGAGACCGCTTGGTGGCCGAGGTCAATCCGTCGCTGATGTCGCAGCTGCGAGGTTGGCTCACCGGGCGCACTTCTACTGAGATTGAAGACGCCACCCTGCGCGAATTGGTTAGCCCACGGCAGCAATCGTTGAGCATGGCACCTGGGCAGGTGTTCCAGGACTACGGCAGCAGCGCCCGAGGCGGCTCCCTGACACAAGGTCTCAACAACCTAGCCACCAACACCGGTCTGGCCCTGGGTTCATTCAGCAATTTCCCGGCGATGAATGCGCTGCGTGCCGCCTTACCGATGGTCCAAGCCTTCCTGATCATGGGCACTATCATCAGCTTGCCACTGGTGCTGCTGATTAGCACCTACCAGCTCAAGGCGCTCATGACGATCACGTTCGCGCTGTTCACCCTGCATATGCTGACATTCTGGTGGGAGCTCGCGCGCTGGATCGATTCGAGCATGCTCGAAACCCTGTACAACCAAGTCTCTGCCACAGATCAGGCGTTGTTGTCGCTACCGACAGCCGGATTCATGGATGGAACACTCACTGCTCAGGTTATCGAATATGTGATGGGCGCGATGTTTGTGCTGTTGCCAATGTTTTTCATCGGAGCTATGAGCTGGGCAGGCTACAACGTAGGGAGCGGCATCCAAACCCTCCTCACCAGAGGGACAGAAGCTGCCCAGACACAAGCCGGAAAAGGTTCATCACACCTCATGACTGGTGTTCAGAAAATGAAGTAGCGGCTCATCTGAGCGAGCCATATTCATCATACAGCTCTGGGTACTTTTGCTGATGCTGAGGGTGACTAACTTCATGCACCTCGGGTTCATCATCACAAGATTCAGAAATGGACAGTGCGGCTAGGGCCCATATCGCAATCATCCCAATCGCCAAGAACAACGCAACAGATGCAACGGCAAGCACCAGCACTAACTTGATAATATGGATACCTACCTTTCGATACTGAAACGGTACAAAAGCCAATAACGACGATCGCAGAATGCGGGTTTCGAGATGATTTGCCACGCGTCCTGTGCGAACAGCAGCGCGAATTAAATGCCTGCCAAGAGTAGTACGACCGGCAATCGAAAAGGCTTGATGAGTCATTCAGCACCGCCCTTCTCTGCTCATTATTACGAGCTAGTGAGAATTTGGATCCAAGCTAAAGCTTACTCCTGTTCCGCCGATTTCGATTACCGCTGATCACCTCGTTTGGTAGTGGTGATCACTGGTGGCACTCCCCGGACTCACATCGCTCTGACTCACATATAACGCCCTTGACGCTCCGCCGGTCCGCTTGTTAAACCAACTATGCAATCGCTGGTTATCCAGCATCCCAGGTAGCCATGACCTTCGAGGCTACGTCACACATGTGATGGTTGTCCCAAGTGCGATTCGCGTTCGGCAGCTCGCATGGTCACCGCTCCCGCGGTGATGAACGCCCTCTAAATCCCCGGGCTCCCAAAGCCTGCACCCTCGACGCGCCTACTCAAACATTCCAGTGCTGGGAATTCTCCCGCACGGGTGGCATTCCTCTGCACCTTTTGGAGGATTTCATCATGCTGCGCTTCACAGGCTCTGAACTTCACGCGGTGTTAGCCGAGGCCGGTATCAATGGCTGCAAAGTGATGCTGGTAAAGGACCACGGCGTTTACCTGATGGCGGAGATCGGCGAGAGCAAACCCGATGGAAGTGGCCGCAAGCGAGTGGCGTATGCCATTGGCTGCAACCCCGAGGTCGACGACTTCGATACCTGGTGGAATCGCGCTAAAGACGAATTCGGCGGTGACGATTTCGCTGAGTACTTCGACATCGAAGATCCTGTCCTGGCCAGTCTTCGCGGGACAGCAGGATCTTTGGTGGTTGAAGCCACTTCCACTCACCTGTACTTGGCCGCCGAGGTCGAGCCCACGGGAAAATCTTGACCACCTGACCTAAGTCACAGGCGCTTCCAGAGGGCTCGCTGTCGGGACCTCTGGAAGCGCCTTTCCGGGTGCCTTCCGTTCCATCCGAGGTCGCCATTTATCAGAAAGCTAAAGCGCCCAGCCTTCCTTGGAACGCTCTGGATAGGCGTATTTGCGATGTTCCTGAGTGGCCATTGACCACCGCTCAACACAGGTTTTTTACTGCTTAGGCACTCCCAGCTCGCGGCAATATTTACAGCGACTAAGCCCCGCCACACTTCGACTGAGGTGCTCGCGCGATCTACTCTGGAGGTACTCATGTCAAGCCACTGCAGCCTCTCCACGGCCGTCGTGCTCAGCCCTGGCGTATGGCAGCAACTCATGGAGCCTGGCCCAGGAGACGTCTCCGCAGATCAGGTAGCACAACGTCTGGCCATCCTGCTCACCAGTGCTCTGGCGGCTGCTACTCATTCGTCACCCTGTCCAACTGATCTGCACATTCAGTTGCCACAGGACGGCGTGCCATCTGCGGCCGAACAACTTTCGCTGTTGCGTTTGGCCCACATCACGCCACGTAGCGCCCCTTCTTTCCTGCACATCCGCTTGCCAGCTGAACATTCCGTGGATCTCACAATCCTCTGACACGACCAGCACTTCCTCTGCCCTTACCCCAACCGGGAACACCTCCCGGATGGGGTGGCGTTCCCCTTCACAATCGGAGAACGTCATGTCCGACATCTATCTGGACGTCACCAATAAGATCCTCAACGCCCTTAGCCAAGGTGTGATCCCCTGGATCAAGCCCTGGACCACCACAGGTTCAAGCGCTGACGGCCCTTTTCCCATCAACGCCATCACTCGGCGCCCCTACGCCGGCATCAACGTTCCGCTGCTGTGGGCGGAGGCGCGACTGCGAGGCTTCACCCAAGATCGCTGGCTGACCTACAACCAGGCGCGCAAAGCCGGAGGCCATGTGCGCAAGGGCGAGCAATCCACCCTCGCGGTACTTTATAAACCGATGAGCAAGGAGGCGCATGACGAGAACGGCCAGGTCGTTCGTGATGAACAGGGCAATATCAAGATGGTGCAGTTTGCGCTGCTTCGGACGCACTGCCTGTTCAACATCGAGCAGACCGAAGACTTGCCTGACGAGGAGCCAGCCTCCACCGAGCACACTGAGCCGGCGACCTTCATCGATCATGAACCGGCCGAGCAACTGCTGGTCGCCAGCGGTGCGCGCATCGAGCATCGATACAGCGATGACGCGTTCTATCTGCCGATTCGTGATCTGATCCAACTACCTACGAAGGCGCAGTTCGAAGACGTCGGCAGCTACTACGCCACGGCGCTGCATGAGCTGACGCACTGGTCGGGCCACCGTACTCGTCTGAACCGGGAAGGTATCACCGGCGGGCATGCATTCGGCTCTACGGCGTATGCCTTTGAGGAGCTGGTCGCAGAAATGGGCGCCGCGTTTCTCTGCGCACTCACCGGTACCACAGGTGAGTTGCGTCACGAGGAATACCTGGCGTCCTGGCTGAAGATACTCAAGGAAGACAAACGAGCCATTTTCCGCGCCAGTGGTCAGGCCCGGGAAGCCTCTGAGTACCTGTTGGCCTTGCAGTCTGATCAAATCACGGATATGCCAGCTCGTCTCACCGCGTGATTCCACTCATCCAGCAAAAAGGCCCCTTTCCGGGGCCTTTATTTTATCTGCAGCGCAGCATTCGCCGCAGTCATGAAGCCTGTGATTACTTTACCCAGCTCTCAACGGTGTCCGAGCCGTACTCTTGTTTCCACTGCTTGAGGGTCTTGTGATTACCGCCTTTGGTTTCCACCACCTCGCCGTTATGCGGATTCTTGTAGCGCTTCACCTCACGAGGTTTGCGCTGAGCGGTGCTGGACGCACTTACGGTGGCTACTTTGAGGGCCTTGGCTGGGTCCAGGATGCTGATTACCTGGCGCAGGCCCATGCCGTACTGTTCCAGCAACGCTCTGAGTTTCTGCTCAAACTCGATTTCCTGCTTCAAACCGGAGTCGTTTTTCATGGCATCCAGCTGTTGCAGCTGCGCGGCCAGTTGCGCTTCCAGTGCTTTGAACTCGGCAAGTTTGGACATGAATGATGTTCCTAGGTGTGGGACAAGTGCTGGGATAATAACTGAAACTGCGGATTTATCCGAGGGTTTACTTGAGGCGCACGCACTCTTGCGAGGTGCCGGTTAAAACGACCTCGCTTGGTCGCTCAATCAGACAAGTGCTGACACAGGTGCGCCACAAGTTGCCGAGGATTTGCGCTGTTTCCAATCTTGAACACGATATCGCGCTGGCTGCGGGGCAGCTTTTTAGCACAGCGTTTGGCCGCTGACCGGATGGCCGTATCCGTGCCATGAATCCGATCGGCCAACAACACGATCAATACCGCATCACTCAACGTCATCCGCACCCCTGATCTAGCAATGGTGCCGGGCAGTCTACGCCCTGAACAAAGGGACCGCTATTCCGAAAGGCCGCCGATCCCGATGGACCTGGCTTCGAATTATCACACACGCGAAAAAGGCCAAGGCGGTAAAGGGTAACGGCGGCAATGGAAGGGGGCGCAAGGGTAAGAGCTCTATCCGAAAAGGCAAAAGGACCTCCCGAACGAACAGCAGGTCATGCGATGAAACGCTGGTGGCTAACATCTCAAAAAGGTGAGGCGGCAGAGCCCACCCCCACGCCCATCGCCGAGGGCTTCCTGCTTCCCCAGTCGGCCGAATCTCTACTCGCCGCCGATCACCGGAGAAAGCTGCTCGAACGCATCTGGCAGTACACGGCCCTCTCCGAAGCGCAGTTTGATAGGCTCTACCTCGAGCCCATCCGTCGCTACGCCCGCTACGTACAGCAACTCCCGGCGAGTGAAAGCCATCATCACGCTTATCCTGGGGGGATGCTCGATCACGGGTTGGAGCTGATGGCCTGCAGCTTGAAGCTACGCCAGTCCTACCTACTCCCCAGCGGCGCGGCACCGGAAGACCAGGCGGCACAAGCCGATGCCTGGAGCGCCGCGATTGCCTACGGTGCCCTGCTCCATGACATCGGCAAAATCGCCGTCGATTTGCAGGTGGAGTACCAGAACGCAGTGCGCTGGCACCCCTGGCACGGTCCCATAAACCAGCCCTACCGTTTCCGCTACAACCCCGACCGCGATTACAAGCTGCACGGTGCTGCGGCCGGGCTGCTCTATACGCAACTCTTGCCGCCAGCCCTGCTCGACTGGCTCAGCAGCTTTTCCGAATTGTGGAGCCAATTGCTGTTTCTGCTCTCTGACCACTACGAGCACGCTGGGACCCTCGGGGAATTGGTGCTGAAGGCTGACCGTGTCTCCACCGCGCAAAACATCGGTGGCAATCCCGCAAAGGCCTTGCAGGCGCCCAAGCACTCGCTGCAGCATCATCTGCTGACGGGTCTGCGCCACTTGGTCAAGAACGAGCTCAAGCTCAACCAGCCCGGCGCGGCCGGCTGGCTCACCGAAGACCACCTCTGGCTGGTCAGCAAGACCACTACCGACAGGCTGCGAGCGCATCTGCTGGCTCAGGCTGTGGACGGTATCCCCTCCTCCAACATCGCTCTATTCGATGAACTGCAGTCCCATGGACTGGTGGAGGCGACACCGGAAGGCAAAGCGGTGTGGAGCGCCACTGTCACGGACAGTGACTGGCAGTATCGCTTTACCTTTCTCCGCCTGCAGCCAAGCCTGGTCTGGGCAGATGAGCCCCGCCCCGAATATTTCCGTGGCACCGTTGAGCCGACCATGGACCCACCCCTGCCGTCTGATGAAGCCAGGCAGTCGGCCCTGGCTGGGCCGCAGATTGCAGTGGTAGAACAACAGCCCGCCGCTGTGCCGCTGAATCAGGAGTTCGACTACCTCGACGATCTGATGGGCATGCTCGAGGAGCCGGCCGAGCTTCAGGCGGGACCAACTGCAGCAGGTCTCCCGCCTACCACTTCACCGGAGCAGGACGCCGAGGGATTAGCCTTTATCGAATGGCTGCGGGAGGGCATTCGCAGTCATCGGTTAGTGGTCAACGATAGTAAAGCTAAAGTGCATACCGTGGATGGCACATTCTTCCTAGTCACACCGGGCATTTTCCAACGCTACGTTGCTGACCATCCAGGGCACCCTGAAGGAAGCGCTCAGGAAGAACCCTGGCGGCGAATTCAACGCCATTTTGAGAAGCTGGGCATGCATGTAAAGCGGCCAGGCGGGCAAAATATCTGGTCGTGCTCTGTAAAAGGACCACGCAAAAAGTCCCTCCTCAATGGCTACCTCCTGCATAGCGCCCAGGGGCTGCAGGATCCGGCACCTACGGACAACCCTTTCCTGAGCCTAAATCATTAGCAACAAGTTAGAGGTGCCTCCGGATACGTCCGCGTGAAGGTTCGAAAGAGCTAAGAAGACGTTTACTGATAGCGTTTTGCTACTTATGATGCTTGAGCTCAGAACGGACAAGGCCTGGGTATCAGGGCCAATTGCAGCGGATGCGATCTTCCATGCCACCTTTTTTCTTATCCCCAACGCGCAGCTCACCAGCACACGCTGATACGTTAGCAGTACGCCTCTGCAAGGCTTGCCCCAATTCAGGCGCCTGTAAGCTGACTTTTTCCTTTCCTAGCCAACCTGGGAGGGAGTTCATCGCTCAACCTCTTTCCAGTGCTAACCGTCTCAGTCCGGCTCCTGAAAAGCGCTGAGCTATTGAGTGCCCTCTATGAAACTTCATGACGTAAAAGCCCGCGAGCTCAACGGGCGAGATACAATTCATCGCTTTAAAGCACAATTCAGAGCAGCTAGCCTAGAATGCCTGGCGCTTTTGGAAAGCAGTTCTGTCGACCGGGTGTTCTGTGACTTCCATGAGGACTATGTAGTCAAGCTGGTTGACGAGACTGGCACTCGATACCGATTCGTTCAAGTAAAAACAAAGACCAAACAAAACCACCTGTATAATATCCTGGAAATATTCGGGATCAAAAAAAGACCAAGAAATGCTGAGCACGACTTAGCGAATAGTTTTGCAGGAAAACTACTACTACACATTGAAAGCTTTGGGGATGCCTGCTTATCCGTGGTCATATGTACCAATGTAAATTTTGACGACGAGGTAGAAGCCCTGATTGCAGATGCAAACTCGGGGATCTCATCCAGCAAAATTACCCCAACGCTGATCAGCGAAACAAAAAAACTGATTCCCAGCCTATCTGCAAAAACGGACAAAGAAATTCTAGGTTTTTTGTCCCATCTTTCACTAGAGCCCAGAAAGCAGATACTCAACGAAGAAGACGATTCATTTTTATCGAACGCACACAGCAAAATCTACAAATATAGCGAAATCAATCTTCACCCCAAAGAAATTCAGAAAATCATCATTCAACTCCTCTCTCTTATTGAAGACAAGTCCTCATATCAGCTTGATGGCACGATCACCGAGGAGATCCTGAATGAAAAGGCCAGCATTGCAGTTGATGACCTTTTGGACATCCTCGCACTTTCACGATCTGCGTACCATCTACTAAAATCTGGGGGCGACCCTAACGCGGTAAAAAGCGTATCCATTCTTCAGCGAATGCTACAACGCAACAACTTCAAAGAGGAAACCATAAACAGCTTTGCAGAATTTAAGTCTCAATGGGAGGCTTGGTATAGAGTAAACCGTCACTCCATACAAGAGTTCACACTTTTAAAAATGCAGAGCAAGATCGGCGAGCTTGCGGAAAAGCTATCCAGCGGTAGGGTTGACATGGATACAATCACATGCGCCGTCGAAAATCTCAGGTCAGAGCTATGCAAAATATCTGGGCGGACGGATCTAGAGGACGGGCTGGTATTCGGAGCGGTGTTATCTGACATGGTCAAGGAAGAGCTGCTATGAATTTTCAAGAAGTTATGAGGGTCGCGCGGGCGGAATCGCAGCACCTTAGAACATCCTACTCCACCAGGCCCTACCGAGACGTATTGGGTAACGAGACGCTTTTTCATATCCCGCTAATTGCCTTAACCATCGTGATGTTAGCTGGTAGCCGTGCAAAACCAAAACGAGATGACATAGGCATGCTCATAGGTACCTGTTTTGAGCAAAGCATTGCGAGCTTTAAAGGCTCAACTCAAGAGCTTGGCTGGTCTGCAAACCTTCGTGTGAGAACGGTTAAAGCCCTCACCTTCTTGGAAGATACCGGTCTGGTGTCCGTAAACAAGAGCACCTCGCGGATCGAGACAAGTGATTCCGGCAAAAAATTCATTGACAAAGTACTCAACCAAGAGAGCCAGCTTTGCTTAGCGCTTTTGACTATAAAACGGTCGTACCGCAACATCTGTAAAGAACGTGACATTGAGGCCAAGCTTGATGAAATTTGAATCCCTCCAGTTTTCTCCAAGCCATGGCGCAGGCTGGGCTTCCGAAGAGCTAGTTTTTGGCCGAGCCGTGACACAGCTTTACGCCCCTAACGGTAGCGGAAAAACCCCTCTCATTCAGTCGATTATGTTCTGCCTCGGGCTGGAGGTTCAATTCCGAGAGGACGTCGTCCGTAACACGTCGAAAGTCACTCTTAAAACACTCATCAAAGGCCAGATCTTATCATTCAGCAGAAGGCTTGATGGAAAGTTTGACCTTACCGTAAGCAACGCTGAGAAAACCATTAATCGATTTTACAACGAAGAAGACTTTTCTAGGTTCATGCTTAAAGTCTTGGGCCTTCGTGATGACAGACTCACCACCAACGGCAACACCAGCACCATCCCTTATTTCTCAGCCATTCTGCCCCTTTTTTATCTTGACCAAGATACTGGCTACTCAGACTATTATGTACCTGCACGCCAAAGCTTCATCAAGGGCCAGTACGCTGAAATGATTCGCCTGGCAGTAGGACTGCCAGCCAGAAGCTCGTTCGATAGCGCGAAAAAATCAATTGCTCTAAAACAAGAACTTGAATACTTAGACAAGACAATCAATGACAGCCGAAAACTCATTGATCGTCTTCGACAAGATCTTTCTCCAACCAAAAAAAACGAGACGGATACAGATCGCGAAATCTCAGCGCTTAAATCAAGGCTCGATGAACTTAAATCTACCAAGGATATCAGGAGCGAGACCATAAACAGCTTCGATCATCTTATCACCGAGATGAGACGCCAACACCGCGATATGACGACCCAACAACTGGCGCTTGAGGCGAAAATAAAGAGCTCTGCACAAATCCGGCAGGAAATCGAAAGCGAGATCGAAACACTAGACTTGAATGAGGAAGCTCGCCGAGCATTCATGTCTTTCAGCGAAATTTGCACTACCCCATCGTGTGGGATGTTCTTGGTAAGCGCGGACTCATATGGAAAGAGCCTGCTCTACCTACGCGACCAAATTAAAGACCTCGACACTGTCAGCACTGCAAATATACAGCAGGCCGAGGCCATTGCCACCCATAAATCCTGGGTTGAACGACAAATCTCTGAGCTCTCGGAAAAGCGTGGCTTAGCAGAACGCGAAGCTGGCATCGAAATGTTTATCGAAGCGATCAGCAAAATTGCGTCTGAGATTTTCGAGCTTGAACTGGAAAAAACCAAATTCAAAAAATACCAAGCGCAAGAACAGTCGCATTTTGAACTTCAAAATCGCCGCAACAAAACGTTAACGGAACAGGAATCACTAGGCCCACAACGAGAGCAATCGCTTGAAGTGGTAAGATTTAAGCGAAACCTGGCCGAAAAAATGGCCGACTGGCTTAACACGCTGAACTCAAAAAATATATCTAGAGACATCCGTATCGACTCAGACCTCAAGCCAGTTCTCGGAACAGAGAAAATTGGGATCATCAAAGGCAGCTCCAAAGCCCGTACGGTCCTGGCCTTTCATGCCGCTCTGTTTGAAATTTGCACTTCCGATCCAAGCTCGCCATTTCGCACGCTAATCTTTGACACGCCACGCCAACAAGAAATCCACTCAGAAGACTTGGACGCTTACTTTAAACGCCTGAAATTAATCGCTACTCAAAACGATGCGCAGATTGTATTCTCAACAACCAGCTATCGATTTGAAATTGATCCAAATCTGGATGCAGAGTGGCTCCCACGATTCGGCGGTTTCGAGCAACCGATGTATCTGGGCGATTTTCAGAACCTGATGGATTAAAAGGGATTGAAGGCATCCATGCCCGAGGGATTTGGCCGGCCATGGTGCCTAGGCTGCCCTCTACGTACTCGCGAAACTGCGCGGCACTATCGCCTCTATGCGCATGGCAAAGATCCCTCGGTCAAAGCTCACTGAGGGAGTCTTTTTTCTGGCGGCTTCGCTGGAGTTCTCTGTGCTGGCACCGGTTTCAGTTGGCGTGGCGGTTCGTTGGCTGCGGGCTTGCGGGGGCTGTTGCTGCAGCAGGGACTGCCAGTGTTACCGCGGATGGAGCGTTGTAAACGAAGGCGAAGACTGCGATTCTCAGCGCCGCAGCGCCGAGCATCGTTAGACCTTTGCAACTGACCCTGTAAAAGAAGCTCTCGGTCTGCTCAATAGGATCGCCCACTATTTTCTTGAATTCCGTTTCCGAGAGGAACCGATATTGGACAACGTAGAACTGGCTGGAAGTGCCAGCCAGAACCTACTCGACCTAGCTTCAACTACGGAGCTCGCAGTCGTAAGGCATTCATGGTCTCCAGCAACTGCACGACGTCCTCAACCACACCCGCATCAAAATCCTCTCGGTCAGCTTCTTCATGTGTGCCTTTGTTCAGGTATCTCCAGACCAGTGTCTGCTCGCCGATACCGAGGATCCGAACCAGCGCATCGATTAACGGCTGCTTGTCTGCGTGCTCAAACGTGTTGGCTCCTCGCAGCTTTGAACAGATCGAAGCGCAGAGGTTACTCAAGCCAGGTTGATCTCCATCCCGAGCAAGCTGAACGGTTAAGCCCCCCCTGACTGCATCTTCCCAACCACTTCCAGATTTTCAGCGTGAGCATTTCCAATGCCTGCCGGGAGAACTGGAGTGCGGCTCGGTGATCGCCACGATTCACTGCAGCCCTGGCCAACAAAAGGTAGGCCTGTGGTGGGACGTTGCGGATCACTCTCGGATGATAATTCCCCTGATGGTGCATGAAGGCATAGGCCAACCAGTGATTCTGATCGACGTGATTCTGGATGTCCTTGATGAATTCGTTGCTGTGGCACGTGACGATGATCTGGGTATTCGCGAAGCGCTCGCTCTCGAATAGAGCCTCCCGGATCCCTTGCCGATGCTCGTGGTCGATCGCATTGATTGCATCGTCAAAGATCACAGTAGGTGCCTGGATGCTCGATGCCTTGGCCAGCAGGATTGCAAGGACGATTACCCCTTGGCAATTCAAATACGTCTCAACCACCGGCTAGCATGAAAGCGCCAAACGGAACGCGCGCCCACGAGGATGAGCCCCCCCTGAAGCGGCGACCTTCGTTCGCGGTTAACCAATGCCCTAACCAGTGAACGGGTTCTCTGCTTCCGGGGGTAGTTAACTCGGCGTTCATGAAATCGCCCGTACAGCCGATCTGGTTACTGCGTGAGGCCCCCTACCACGAAAACACGGTGGCCCAACTGCGCGTACAACGGACAATCCCTAAAAGGAATAGGTTGTGGCAGCATTTAAAGTTTTTGAAACGGCAGCTTCGCTGGTTATTGCGTACGAAACTCTCGGCTTAGAACACCGAAGGCAATGGAGCCTGGAGGGCTATCGTGCTCAAGACAAGAAGGAAGACCCAGTTGTCTGGGTCAACTACAAAAACGCGTTCGCAATCCTCATCCTCAATGCGTCAATCATCGAGGGTACGCTTCGCAGCATCCTCACTCACAAGCTTCGTCACGACGTCAATGAAGCAGTCGCTCAGGGCAAGGCAGCTGGCCAGACCGCCCCAAATAAAATGGAGCAATTGTTAGCGAAATTTCAAGCCGAAGTCGAAATGAGTGGAGGCTGGGAAGCGTTGAAGCGACACATCGAACTGTACCTCGATGTGTCCGTCGACAAGGCCGTTAAGCCGGAGACAAAAGAAGCTATCACGGTGCTTTTTGCACTGAGAAACGTCCTATCTCACGGAACAGCCATCATTCAGCCCTCGGTGAAAATGTCGGACGAAATGAAAGATGTTTATCCGTGGAATTGGCAATCCAAACTCCATGGGGTAGCTATGTACCTGGAGCGGACTTTTGGCAAAGGTGGGGTGTTCGAGAATCTGGCAGATCACGAAATGCCAGGGCATTTCTGGGAAGTCACACAAGACTACTTTACCCAGCTGGAGACGATTTTTACCTCGTTGCCAGATGCCGTAAAAACGACGATCAAAATGATCAAAGATCTCAGCTTTGGCTACCGAATGCACACATGATTCCGCAGCCTAGTCTCGCTATCACTAGGTGATGTCGGCATGGTATAGCCACCCAGGCTTTCGCCGCGCGCAATGCGAAAAGGGCGCGGCGCACTAGGAGCGGGGTGGGATGGTTTAAATTTCCGACGATCCCAACAATCGCTGCCTGATTCGTCTCCAGACTTGAGCGCCGCGTCCCTGTAGAGTGGCCTCCCTGCAGCGCTGCTGAAAGCCCCATGCGTCATCACAGCTTGAGCTGGCGGTGCTGTAGTTGAATGGCCCACGTATACTCGAAGCGGAGACTATCTAGGGCGGTGCTCCAAGCCCACTGCGGCGAGATCGAGAATGCAGGAATCGGAAGAATTCATCACCCTTTCAGCCTTTGCTAACATGATGCACGGCCAGGTTCATCCGGTCATCATCAGCAGGGAAAGCGAGGACGAATATTACTCACACCATGGGGTAGGGACAGCTTTCGTTCTGGAATACGCAGGCGAAATTTTCGTCGTCACAGCCCAGCATGTGCTGAACGCCCAAAATGCAACCCACGACGATTTGCGGATCCTGCTCCGCAATGCTCCCATCTCGGTCATCTTTGACCAGCGGGCAGTCTTTCGCGACGAACATGATCCCGATCCAGACTCAGATCTTGCCATTTTTCGGGTGGTGAGATCTCAGCACGCAGCATTGTTCCAAGCAGGACTCACTACCCTGGATGCCGAGAACTGTGTCGAAGACGCAGACATGGACGCCGTCGATACGTTTCATATTTTCGGCTACCCCGATGTAGGCCGGGGGTACGACTACGAGGAAAAATCACTGGAGGGTGATCTGCGGTGTCTCAGTGGACAGCTCGTTGATCCAGCTCTTCCCGGCCTTATGAGCATCAAAATTCAAGGTGAGCGCCCCGAAAAATTTCGTGGCATGAGTGGCTCAGTGGTAATCGCAGACATCGATGACATTTGGAAATTTGCTGGCATGGTCACACTCGCAAGCGATCCAAAAGGAATTTTGAGCTTCATTCCAGCAGAGAAAATTGCGTTTTACCTGAACAAAATGGTGCTGATGGAGATGACGGGGATGCTGCTTCCAGAGCAACCTAGCAACCCGCCCTAACCCATTGGCACGTCGTGTGGGCGGGGCCTGCGATCGCCTCGATACGACTGTGCAAATGCCGTCGAAAATGCTTGGAAATTCTGACGCGATTTCGCCAAACCCAGTGATTCCCAGGAAGGGCCTGCAAGAATGAACTCACCGCTTTGGATAGCCCCACGTGAGGGCCAAGATTGGATCGACCAGCCATGCCTGGATGTGATTGAGTGGTTTCGCTCAATGCTTGAGCAGCGAGCGTGGGAGGCCCGTATGGACACGGTGCAAGCCAATTACGAGGCTGCGCTGTCCAAGTGGGCACAAGGCAAAAAAGTCCCGCTGTATGACGAGGACGATGCCATTTTCTGGTACATCCACCAAGCTAATGCATTCGCGCAGGATCGACGGAATTTCTTCGTGCCCGAAGGGTTCCGCATCGCACCAGTGATTCATCGTGTTGGTCACCTCCTGAGCCACCTCAGGCAGGTCAAGGGTGTGAGCGACAGAATCGAAACCCTGCTAAAAAAAGGACGTAAGACACCTGATGCCGGGCTTTATGAAATCCTTGTAGCGGGAGCCTACAAGAGCCGGGACTGGGCAAACGTCGAGTTCGTCACCGAAACCAGTTCCAAAACCCCTGATCTCATGGTCAGCGGAAATCGCCGAAGGTGGCAAGTGGAATGCAAGCGCATCAACCGGTCGGGATATGAAGCGGAAGAGCACGCGTTCGCCGAAGCTTTGGCCAAACCCGTGCACGACCTGGCGCGTCGGATACGCCGGAGGCTCGTTGTAGATGTGCACTACCTTCAGGAGCTTAAGCATTATCCGAGCGATACCCTGTTAAAACATGTGGAGCGATACATTGAAAATCCGCATGAACGCCTGGTTAGGGAAGAAGGTAGTCTCATCGCTCACATACGGGATGCCGATTGGACAATGCTAGACACGGTCATGGCGCATGACGACGTCTTCTATGGCTCAAGTCGAATGATTGAGCTCATCAAAGGAGAATATGATCTTGCCTACGACCATAGTTTCAGCGCCGACTGGACACCATCAGCGCAGATGCCTCTGCACGCTCACCTGGTACATCACGCAAGCATAGTGAGCTGGCAAAGCACGTCATTCGACTCCGCAATGGCCAAGGCCAGGCATTTTCGGAGCACTGTGGGACGAGCAACTCAGCAGTTAACCCTGGAGATGCCTGCAGCTGTCCATGTCGGCTACGAAACTCTGGGCGGTTCATCAGCCGATGAGCTTCGTCATTATCTGAACAGGATGGAGATGCTCAATTTCGATACTGAAGGATCCAGGCTGAGGTACGTCTACGCCAACTACTTGCGCCCCGAGCATTCAACGGCTCAGATGGAATCCTGGGCAGTGAGTGAAACCACGGCCTTTTACCGCGCGGGCGAACATCAAACACCTCAATCACTACCTCATCACCTCCTTTTGGAGGACGGTGATGGAACGCCTGGAGATCACTGGTAATGCACCCAGGGCTTGGGGCTCAAATGACGCCCCAAACCTATACAGATCGGTTCTCAAGTCCAGCAACTCAAAGGCCAGGGCTTACCCAGACGGAGGCTGCCAGGTAGCTTGGACTACCGAGATCAACGGTTCAGAGGCATAGCAGTAAGCCATTGACCACCATTTACGATCTAACGCACGTCCTTCGGACGCCCTTGAACCTATAAGACAGGTAGAGGGAACTGAAGGATGGGATTGGACGACGCAATCGAGAGCGAATGCCTCGCGCGCGAAATTGCGACGTAGAAAAGCTTGGCTGACGCAAAGCGCTCATTGAGAAAATGCGCAGCATCAGGGACAAGCACATGGTCGAACTCCAAGCCTTTCAATAGTAGGGGCGTAGAGACCACTCGTTTGATGGGAGGACGACCGGTATGGCTCAAACGTAGTCGAGCGTGCTGACATGCCTGGGTCAAAGAATCGTTTCGGCCATTAGCCAATTCAATGAGTGCACGCCTCGCATCGTTGAGCAGCTCCCCCCTGAAAGTGCGCGATTGAGGATGTCCCCGCTCAAAGCCAATCACATCGCTTCCGCTTTGAGCGCTTCCTGTTTCAATCAGCTCATCCCACGCCAGTTGCCGGCGGGCATCGAGCACATAGATGTTATCGGGAGGAGTTTCTTGAGGCTGATTGCGCAGCATCGTGTCACCCAGCAGTGACCACAATGCTTCAGCTCTTTGCCGGTTTGTCTGAGCCGCGTCCCACTGAACCGCGAAGGTCATCAGGCGTGCGGCTGCTATTTCCTCGATAGCCTGAAACGCTCCTCGCGAGGCACTAGCCAGACCATCGCAGATTTTCCGACGGCAATGGATCGCAGCCGTAGAACCCACCCTGTCATCGAATCCGTTGAAAAAAAGCCCCATGTCGAACGCGTTATCCACCGAGTGGTAGGTGATAGGCCCCTCTCGCAAATCAATAGGCTGACCTGCAAGAAGCCGAGCACGCGTGTCCGCAATCCACTGACCCAGTGAAGGGTTAGATTCATTCCATCGATGCGGCTCAGTGAGCTCCGCAGCCACTGGAAAATCGGGAGTGACGCGCTCGCACCAGCTGATCTTGCTCTCGACGAATTCGAAAATCCCTTGCATGGGATCACCAAAAACGACTGTGGGTAAAATTCGAGCCAGCGTTACCGCAATGGCGTGCTGATACCCCTCACAATCCTGATACTCATCGATGAAAATCCGGTCGTAGGAAGCCTGAACGATCCGCTGCGCGGTCGGGTTCGACAAGACGTTAAGTGCGCCTTGGTAGACTTGATTCCATTCTGCAGGCTGCTTTGGGTTTCGAGGTGGATGGCCTGCCAGTTTTGGAAAAGCGTATGCGTAGCGGCTGGCCCAGCTGGCAATGGTGTCAATCGTGACAGAGTCCTTCGCTACCCCTAAACGCCGTATACGGGCAGCGACAGCATGCACACCAGCATGGGTGTGAGTGAGGATTAATGTTTGCTGGCCTAGAGCGGCAGCCCTGGCCAACAATTCGGTTTTGCCATGACCTGCGGGAGCTACAACCGATTGAGTGCTGAGCCGCATCAGCCAATCGAACTCACTGGCCATAGACCCACCGCTCTATCCCATTGATACAGCCAGATAGGTAAGAAGGCTGGCCCTGCTGCACGATCTGATCGACGATGACGGATATACCCCGTCCACGCTCCTCGGACTTAAACCACTTGAAGTGGACTGAAAGCTTGGCCACGCGCAGCCAATTAGCGTCCGCTCCTGGAATCGACGGCAACCAGGTTGCAAATGGTGCTGCCACATTTACGTTAGGAAACTCGGGTCGCAACTGAGCAAAGATTGTTGCCTCACCTAGAGAGGCGATGGCGGCCTGAATGAGCTTGTCCATCATATCGGGCCAGCACGCTTCAAATACAGCAAGCTCTGTACAATGCAATGAGCCGTACTCAAACACCTGAACATTCTGAGCTTGCAGTGCAGCCGCCACGCCCGCTTTCAGCGCCTGATCCGAATCTCTAAACAACGCGGTCACATAGCCAAGGCTCGCCAGCGACATGGCCAGCCCCGGCGCTGCTGCCCCATTCCCGTCCACGACAGCAACGCCTAGATGCTCTATTGGTACATCAGCGTGCCGAGCTCGGAATAGCTCGCGAAGCCCCATCATGAGCCCAAGCTCCGTCGCGCCCTCACAGACAAGGACCCGGCGTGCAAACAGTGCCCTGGGGGCATGTTTGAGAATCCTGGAGAACGCGTCAGCGGGCACCGAATTGATGAAAGCATCACCGTCTCGGCTACGGCGCATGATAAACAACGAGTCGCTCTTAAGCTCGGAGAGCACCACCTCTGAATGGGTGGTGATCACAAGCTGCCCGGTAGGTGTGTTACTCGTTTTTGCGAGCTCCTGGGCACTACGCAGTGCCGAGACAGCCCCTAGCACTCGATGGGGTTCAAGCCCTTGCTCAATCTCGTCTACCAGTACGATCGCGCCCTCCTTGATCGACGCGCGCTGGATAGCCAAGGTCGCGAGTCGTCTCGTGCCAAGCCCGGACATCCGCAAGGGCGTGGTGCCGTCGTGCAGAGCGATCGAGCCGGAGCTAAACCCGCCTCTTCCCAATTCAAGGTCAGGGCCATAGCCGTAATTCACATAAGCACCCAATTGCTTGGCGAGCTGCTCGGCACGAGTCGCCGTTTCAACCAGTGAAGGAATCGCAGATAGGTTCGCGGTCTGCTTCGCCACTCGATAGGCATCTGCCAACTGATTGGTAGCGCCTTCGGTATCGCCCGTCATCCTGGCGAGCACTGACCCCTGCCCCCAAGTCAGATGACGAGCCTCTTCCCCGGCCAACCTAACCACGCCGAACAAAGACCGATCCCGATTAGAGAGCACACGAGGAGTGGGGTAGCGATCACAGATGAGTTCCCAGACTGGCTCCATGGTCGCATCTACCGTGAGCCTAATAGTTAAAGCCGGATCGTCATGCGCCTCAGGTTCATCATGGACAGTGCCATCATCGGCCAGGCCTCGAATGTACAGACCAAAGCGCTGATCAGAGAGCAACGACCTTGAAAGCTCAGCGATGGTCACCTCAATTGTGATGGGGGTCTGGCTGTTTCCAAGATGGAAATCCGCCTCGCTGAACGTGATCCACCTAGGTGACAACGTCGCCTCGATTGCATCGAGGACGGTGGTCTTCGCGCTGTCCCCAGGGCCGATGATGCAGCTCATTGCCTGTGACCCAGGCTGCCATGTCAAAGACCGGATGCCTCGGAAGTTCTGTACAACCAATTTGACTATTCGCATCAGTCGTTCCTTGGCGATGAAGCATTCCAGTGGAGAAGCTGTAGCTTCTGCTGCCTAGACCGAGGACGTCAACTGCCGATCGAATGACCGCCAAATTCCAGCCTATGAAGCTTTGCCCCCAGCATCCATGGATACTTTAAATCTCTTTGCACAACTCAAGAATAGGCCGATAACTTCCTCGAAAAGAGGTTATATATCATCATTTATCTGCATTTTTGCCGTTTTATCGTCAATGGCCCTGTGGACAGACTGCCACCACCCAACATTTCCTGGGCAAGAATCACGACAAATCCAATTCTTGAAATTCGCTGATCCCCGCTTCACCCATCACGCAGTTTTGCATAAATTGACTCCTTCCCTGGGCGCCATGAGCCCAGCTGAGCTGCTGCAGGGGTAGATTGCCTCACAGCGCTAGCCATCAACCATTTAACCAGGTCGCTTTTACATGGCAGTTGAGCTTGATTTTCTAACCACAGATCCAGAAGAGATGGAGCTGCCTTGAACAGCAATTGCTGGAAAAGCAGGCAAAGGAGGCTGCCGACCGGGCCGAACTCGAAGCGAAGCTGGCACCGCATATTGAATGGATGAAGAATCGAACGTTGGCGTACCGAGACTTGGCAGACGATTCGGTGCTATTGCTACAGGCTTTGTACGCCTCTGTGGGGCCTCGGTTGTGGGAGGGGCGATTCACTCATGACGACTGCGGTGACTTGTCGCCCTACGACAGCGGGAAATTCGCCAATCGCCTCTACAGGGCAGGTGTGCTAGGGGATGACCCAGAAGCAGCGTGGCAAGGCACTTACTATCAGAGTGAGGGCGAGGTTCGAATTCGTCTGGAATACGCCAAACTATTCTTGCCGCCAGACGTTGAATTCGGTAGCGGTGAGGAAGCGTTCAGCTTACTCATAGACAGGGATTTCAAGAACTCCGAAGCGCTCAGCAAGCTCTGGCTCGATTACGCCTGCGATGACGTGATCCGGTACTTGATGGATCAGTGCGAACTGCACAACCAGTTCATCGAACCTGACGCCCTTGTGAAAATCCAGGACACCATTCGTCATGGCTTGCGCACCTACAGCGTTTCTCAGCTCTGGTTTATCGTCTGGAAAGTGGTGCGTGACGCTGCCGCCCTGTCCCGGCGCTCCTACTATAGCCAAGAGCGCGCCACCGCAACCATCCCCACGAAAATTCGCAAGCAACTCGAATACGCCGACCAAACGGGCGAGCTCCGCGACACCTGGAGTCGTCCTCCGGCTCACATCGTCGGAACGCTCGGCATGGTACTCAATGAGCTGTTTGGCATTGATGAGCGCTCACGGGGCGAATCAGTGCTCTACATGTTTTCTCAAATGGGTAAGCAGCAAGTGGCCAATAGCGATGCCCACGAGCTCGCGGCTGCATTCATGAGAGATACTCTAGATCTGGACACTCCTCTGCAAGCCTTGGAAGCGTTTGCGGAGCTGATCAGATCTGGACTGACCACTGAAGATGCATTAGTAGAAGCTGTGCAACGTAACCCAGAGCTTTTTACAAGCTGATCTACGCATAGCTGCGTGAGGGAGTCAGCCGATGGGCTACTCCCACCTCTCCACCTCCACCCTTATGCCCGTCACACGCAGCGTTGATCTCAGTCAAGGAGGTTTTTCCCCAGCTCGCCACTCTGCGCAAGCTGCAGTTTGATCCTGCTGCTCCTGTTAGCTGGCGGGAAATCATCTACCCGAAATACACCCATAATGCGTTCGAGGCGCAGGACTGCACGGGTCAATAACTGAGTTCCCTCAGCGAGGGCCATCAAGCCCTCCGGACTTTTGATGAGGTAGGCACATTGGACGTAGATTTTTTCCTCAAGGAGCGCACTGCATTCATCAAACACTACTTTGATGAGGCTTCAGCTCCCTTCATCGAAACCATGCGCAAGATCGACGCGGAAGAGCCACCGTTTGAACCGCCATACTTCAATCCTGAAACCATGCCAACAGAGCCTGCTTTCCAGGAGGAGTGGCTGCGCGCGCAGACCGGACTTGAGGTTGTGGGTCAGACCTGCGTGTCCATGCTCTCAGAATCCTTGAAAATTTTTTTTGTCACCCATGAAAAAATTGCTGGTTTGGATTGCGAAAAATCGTGCGGAGAAAAAAATTTCAGCAAAGGGTTCATCAAAGGCTATCGAACCTGTTTCGCTAAGCATGGCGTTGACTGGAACCAGTGCCCTGTGAACTTCTCCATTCTGGAGCAGGTGGTGCTCGCTAGGAATGCTAGTCAGCATGCAACGTCTATAACGTCCACGCGGGCAATCCACAATGAAAGAGCCCTTCGGAAGCACCCAAGCCCTCTATTTGTCAGTAGCTACGAGAAGAGTCTTTTGGCTAGCAGAGGCGGCAGCTGGATGATGGCGCCAACTGTTCATGTAACCCGCGATGCGCTTCATGCCGCGATCGATGAGGTGGAGAAACTTGCTGAATGGCTGGAGCAAGACTGAAGCCTGGGCAAGCATCACTGAACAATGAGAAGTCGCGAAAAGTCACACAGCTTGTCAGCCATCGCTGTGATCTGCTCGGATTCGGGAAGCGCTAGAACCGCTCGCTGCAGCACTGGAGCACGGCGTGCGGATCAGCCGGCACAGGGCCCCACAAACACTTCTCCATCTGAGCAACCTCCCCCGCAGTGAAAACGTTGCTATGGATAATTACCTGCGTTGAGTTGCCCTTCGCCTGCAATCCATTGCGAACTGGCTATCTCGGTACCGCCGCCCTCACCATGGAGGTACACTGAGTTCCATCTGGCTCCCCTCTCGGCATCCGTCAGAAATCGCCGTTCTAGATCGCGCATCCATGTGAGGGTATCGAGGGTATTTTTGCGGGTATATTTCTGTATTTTTGAGTCGCAACCAGCGTTCTAGAGCCATAGCCGAATGTTCTTTGGCGACCCGGACAGTCTTTAGGGGCTTCGTCCTCGACCGACTGAAGTCGGCCGATTGCTGCCTTTGGCCATAGGCAGAAATCGGCCAAATGCAGGAGTCTGAGAACGCCCGAGGCGATTCTAAATCCTCGGTCAGTGAGTGCTTGCTCGCCGTTTCAGCTCTTCCAACCTCCCCGACAACGCATCCCTATACTTCCCCGCCTGGCACGACTCCAGCGCTGCCTCCGTTTGCGCGATCGCAGAGTCTGTCGCACCCAATGCTTCGTGACATTTACTGAGCAACTCATGATAACTAGCAATGCGCTCAAGCCCTTTCTTATCATCTTTAGCAAGCGCAAGAGCACGTTCAGCGGTGCTCAGTCCATCCTCCAGCTTGTGAACTCCCAATTCTGCCTCAGCCTTGCGGTACAGGAGCCAATGGTCCTTATTGAGGGCTTCAGTCGGAATCTTCATGATTACATCCAGCGCCTCCGCCGGCATCCTTGCGAAAAGGAACATTTTGGCTACTGCGCGTGCGTCAAAGCTCCTAATTCCAGGCTTGCTCCCCAGAGCCGTGGCAAATACAACGCCCGCCGCCGTGATTCGGTCGCGCAAATTAGTCTTGCCTGCACTGTCGGCAGCTGCTGCAGTATTACCAAGCGACTCGCACGCGCTACTCCATTGGCCCTTATCAACCAACTCAGGGGGCGTGGAAAGAATCTCCGGGAACCCCTCGGCCAGCGCCACGCAAATCTCTGGGTGCTGATAGGCAAAAATCGAGGTGAAGGACAGGTAGGCCTCATAAAATTGGTCTAGACCCTCTAGAGCCGACAGAGCAATCACGTCTGCGAGAGCCCGCACCTGCTCAGTATTGCTCACCGTCTCGTCGGCGACTTGCCTGTAAGACCTGAATCGCCCCTGGTTTCGTAGACACCTCCAAGCCTCATAATGAGGCCCAAATAGGAGGTGCCATGAGTCGTCAGCGTTACCCCGAAGAATTCAAGATCGAAGCGGTCAAGCAAGTGACCGAGAAAGGCAAACCTGTCGCCGATGTCGCCCAGCGCCTGGGCATGTCCGTGCACAGTCTTTACGCCTGGATCAAGGTCTACAGCAAGCCCCAAGAGCAGCGTCAGCAAGACGACGATCAGCAGGCCGAACTGCGCAAGCTACGCGCTGAACTCAAGCGCGTGACGGAAGAGCGAGACATCTTAAAAAAGGCCGCCGCGTACTTTGCCAAGGAGTGCGGCTGAAGTACGCCTTCATCAAGAAGCACTCGACTGATTACCCGGTGCGGCGCCTTTGCCAAACCCTCAAGGTGCACCCCAGCGGCTATTACGCCTGGCTGGCCGAGCCTCAATCTGCCCGAGCAAAAGAAGATCAACGTCTGCTTGGCTTGATCAAACACGCTTGGCTGGAAAGCGGAGGTGTATACGGCTACCGCAAAATTCACGATGACCTGCGTGAGCTGGGAGAGGAATGCGGCCGAAATCGAGTCAGGCGCTTGATGCAGGCGGAGGGGCTGCGTTCTCAAACGGGCTATCGGCGGCGTCCAGGGTTCTATGGTGGAAAACCAACAGTGGCCTCGCCCAACCACCTCGCGCGGCAGTTCAAGGTAAGTGAGCCGAACAAGGTCTGGGTGACAGATATCACTTACATCCGCACCTATGAAGGGTGGCTCTACCTCGCGGTAGTGCTGGATCTGTTCTCACGCCAAGTAATTGGTTGGTCAATGAAGCCAAGGATGTGCAGCGACCTGGCTATCGACGCGATGTTGATGGCTGTTTGGCGACGCAAGCCTCAGCAGCAAGTTATGATTCACTCAGATCAAGGCAGTCAGTTCAGTAGCTCGGATTGGAAAAGCTTTTTGAAGGCCAACAATGTAATCAGCAGCATGAGCCGGCGGGGAAACTGCCACGACAATGCCGTAGCCGAGAGCTTTTTCCAGCTTTTGAAGCGAGAGCGAATCCGACGAAAGATCTACACAACCCGTGAAGAAGCCCGAAGTGATATTTTCGATTACATCGAGATGTTCTATAACCCTAAACGCCGACACAGCAGTGCTATGCAGCTGTCTCCAGTAGAGTATGAGAAACGCTATTTCCTGAGCTTGGAGAGTGTCTAGAAAACCAGGGGCGATTCAAAGCTTCAGAATGATGACGTGCGACAGAAGCTCGCCGAGCATGCCGATCCGGGTTTCCCAGGGCTTTTTGCAGTAGCGCTCGTTCCAGAAATGCCTGATCGTCGCAGGGTATTTGTAGATGGCCCTGTCCTTGCTGGCCTGGTCGGCGCCGTGGCAGATTCGCGTGAGGTTCTCCCTCAGCGCGAGCTTGAGCTCCTCAGAGAAATCCTCGACACAACACAGGGCATATTGATCTACCTGCTTGAAGCTCACGCCATCCATAACACTTCCCACAAACACGAAACCGCAGAATCCTCATACGGTTGCTGCGCACGATCAATGATCCCGCCCTGTTTAAGGGTAGGCACCAGCTGAGCAGCAGTGTGCGCATGCGAGGACTAGTCGAAGGACGACCGATAGCGGCACTGTGCCAGCGTTTCCGCAAATTAGCGTGATTGATGGGGAGCGGTAAACAAGATTGAGGACAATTTTGGTGCAAATCGTCTGAGAATGCGTAAAGACTGGATATATAACCAACCATTTGTGGATCAATCCGCGTCAGTCTCAAAACTCGCGGCACCGTATAAAGCTCCTATCGTGTCCTAAGGGATGGTGTAACTCATGCTGCGGTGCGTCTGAGCTTTCATTCTGCTTATGCTTAATCAGCAGAAAACCAAGATTGACCAAGTAAGGATTATTCCTTACCATTCAATCAATACATCCGGGAGAACGCCCATGCCTGCCATCCACGAAATCGCAACGCTAACCTCGAAGGGACAGGTCACACTGCCCAAATCCGTTCGCCAGCTTTTGGGCATTGACACTGGTGGCAAGATCGCATTCGACGTACGCGGGGGTGAAATCGTGGTCAGCCGCGTAGAAACCACCCACGAAGACCCTGCCATCGGTGCGTTCCTAAGTTTGCTGGAAGCTGATATTCGAAGCGGCCGCAACCTCACCACCCTGCCGGAAGACTTGGCGCAAACCCTGCTCGCCAACGCAAACCACCCTGTAAACCTGGACGAAGATATCGATGGTGAGGTCGCGATCTGATGCTGCGACATGGCTGGACACTGTTGTTCCATGAAGGTGTGACTTTACAGCTACGCAAATTGCAAGAAGCCGCCGCCCGGGCCGAGCAGAACGACCCGCAAGGTTTTGAGAGCAACGCCAACGTCAAGCTGTTTCGGGCATTGAGCCATCTGATCATGGAGGCTGTGCCTGCCGATCCGGGCCGTGATGAGTTCCGCCAAGGCAACACGCTGGGCACCGCCTACAGGCATTGGCGGCGGGCAAAAATCGGTAGGCGCTTTCGGCTGTTCTTTCGCTACGACTCAAGGTCCAAGGTCATCGTCTATGCATGGGTCAACGACGAAACTACCCTACGGTCCGCAGGCAGCAAATCCGATCCCTACGCCGTATTCGAGAGGATGTTGGGACGCGGCAACCCTCCTGATGACTGGGATGCGCTGACTACCGCAACACGTAGCGACTGGGACGAGCCCAAAGCATAAGTTGCGCAAATGGTGAGGGATTGCATGTTCTGCACCAGCCCCGCCCCGGTGCGTCCACTGTAATCCACTCGCATTTTTTTTTGGTTATGACCCAGTCACGCATGACCCTAAAATAGCTCAAATGGTGCGATTTTGATTCAATTGCTGCACAATGATCAAAATCAAACAACAGAGACGCTTTCATGAACCTCTCAGCAACCGACGAACGACTGCTAAAGGCACTCGCTGCAGCAATCGTTATCCACCCCAGAGCCACGCTGAAAGAGCTGGCCGAAACGGCTGGCGTCAGCAAGGCGACCCTGCATCGCTTTTGTGGGACTCGAGACAATCTGGTCAGCTTGCTGGAAGGTTACGGTGAGCAGGTTCTGCGTGAAGTGATCGCCGATGCCGATCTTGAAAACAGTGAACCGCTGACGGCATTGCGCCTGTTGATCGCCGAGCATCTCAAGCATCGCGAAATGATGGTGTTCCTGCTCTTCCAGTACCGCCCGGACACCTTTGACGGCAGTGAAGCCAACCAGGGTTGGCGGGCCTATGCCGACGCTCTGGACGACTACTTCCTGCGTGGTCAGCAGGCCGGTTTTTTCCGCATCGATATCAGTGCTGCGGTGTTCACCGAGATGTTCCTGAGCCTGGTCTACGGAATTGTCGATGCCGAACGACGCGGTCGCGCGGCCAGTGCGACATCTGCATTGACGCTCGAGAATCTGTTCCTCAATGGCGCCGTGGCGGCAGCTCGCTAGTTTACCGATGCCCAGATAAAAAAAGCCCCTGATCACTCAGGGGCAAAAGCGGTTGGCCAGACCAACCAAAGGATCGATGAGCTATCCCCGCGCAGGCCAGCCACCACCAAGGGCGCGGAACAGGTCGACGAGCGATTTTTGCCGCTCGATACTCGCATCGATAGCAGCCGCTTCGTTCAGGTAGGTGTTGCGCTGCGCATCCAGATACCGCAGATGGCTGTCCACACCACCCTCATAGCGAGCCTTCGCCAGTACCAGACTCGCGCGGCTGGTGTCGGCCAACGCTTTGCGTGCAATCTCCTCACGCCGCAAGGTATCGCTGGCGGCCAGTGCATCGGCCACTTCCCGGAAGGCGGTCTGGATCGTGCCTTCGTAGGCTGCAACCGCCGAGTCCTTGCGCGCCTCGGCCAGGCTCAGGGCAGCCTTGTTGCGCCCGGCGTCGAACAGCGGCAACGACAGTTGCGGCATGAAGCCCCAACTGCGCGAGCCACCCTCGAACAACCCGGACATCTGCGCGCTGGAGGTACCGAAGCTGCCGGTCAGGCTGATCCGTGGAAAGAACGCCGCCCGTGCCGCGCCAATATCGGCGTTACGCGCCCGCAGTCGATGCTCGGCGGCAAGAATGTCCGGACGCCGCTCGATCAGTGCCGACGGTGCACCCGGGGCGATGTCCTGCAGCAGCATCGGTGCCTCGGGCCGTTCGGCAGGGATCACCCTGGCCGCGCTGGCGCTGCCGAGCAGCAGCACCAAGGCGTTGTATGCCTGCTGCTGCTCTCGCAGGACGGACTCCAGCTCCGCTCGCGACTGCTCGACCAGCCCCAATGCCTCCTGATGATCCAGCGCCGTCGCGGTGCCTACGGTGCGGCGCTGGCCGATCAGGGCCAGGGAGTCTTCCCGACTGCCCAGGGTATGGCGGGTCAGCGTCAGGCGACGCTCGGCGCCATCCAGGGTCAGGTAAGCCTGGCTGACCTCGGCGATCAGGGCAATGTGTGCAGCCCGGCTGACTTCCTCGGTTGCCAGATACTGCTCGAGCGCTGCGTCGCTCAGGCTTTTCACGCGGCCGAACAAGTCGATTTCGTACTCCGGCAGCGATAGCCCTACCTGATAAGTGCTGTTGACGCCTTCGCGGCCATCGCTGGAGAGGTCCGACGGCAAGTGCTGGCGATTGCCCGAAGCGCCGGCGTTCAGCCCCGGCACGCGATCGGCACGACGAATGCCGTATAACGCACGGGCCTGCTCGATGTCGAGCAAGGCCTGGCGCAGGGAACGGTTGTTGCCCAGGGCGGTGCCGATCAGCTGGCGCAGCGTAGGGTCAAGGATGAACGCCTGCCAGTCCCGCTGCGCCACCGCCTGGCCCTGCTGCCCGGTGGCATTGCCCCACTGCGTCGGCACCGGTGCCTCGGGGCGCTGGTAGGTCGGCGCCAGCGAACAGCCGACCAGGGCACAGGCCAGCGCCAACGGCATTGCAAGTTTACCCATGACCATCACTTCACCACCTCGACAGCGTGTTGCATGGGGGCCGGCTTGCGTTTGAGCAGCTTCAGCACCCAGACGAAACAGATCGGCACGAACACCACGCCCAGCAAGGTTGCGCTGAGCATGCCGCCGATTACTCCGGTACCAATGGCGCGCTGGCTGGCCGCGCCAGCGCCAGTGGCGATGGCCAGCGGCACCACGCCGAGGATGAAGGCCATGGAGGTCATCACGATCGGGCGGAAGCGCAGGCGCGCAGCCTCGATGGCAGCGTCACTCAAGCTGTAGCCCTTCTCCCATAGTTCCTTGGCAAACTCGACGATCAGGATCGCGTTCTTCGCCGCCAGGCCGATGATGGTGATCAGGCCGACCTTGAAGTACACATCGTTGGGCAGGCCAGTAAGCAGCACCGCCCACACCGCGCCCAGCGCACCGATCGGCACGATCAGCATCACTGTCAGCGGGATCGCCCAACTCTCGTAAAGCGCTACCAGCAGCAGGAACACCACCAGGATGGCGAGGGCGAACAGGCCCACGGCCTGGCCACTGGACACCTTCTCCTGGTACGACAGGCCGGTCCAGGCATAGCCGATCCCCGGCGGCAGCTCACTGACCAGGCGCTCCATCTCGGCCATGGCCTGGCCGGTACTGTGGCCTGGCGACGCGTCGCCAGCGATACGGATAGACGGGTAGCCGTTGTAGCGCACCAGTTGCACCGGCCCTTCTTCCCACTGGGTGGTGACGAAGGCACTGAACGGCACCTGCTCGCCCTGGGCGTTCGGCACATACAGGCGCAGCACGCTTTCCGGGGTCATGCGCTCGCCCTGCTCGGCCTGCACCACCACGCGCTGCTGGCGCCCGGCGTTGCTGAAGTCGTTGATCACCGCAGAACCGAAGGCGGTGGCCAGGGTGTTGTTGATCGACTCGAAGTTCACGCCCAGGGCGCGGGCCTTCTCGCGGTCGATCTGCACGCGCAACTGCGGTGCCTCAGCCAGGCCTTCCATCATCGCGTAGAGAATCACCGGGTTTTCATTGGCGCGGGCCAGCAGTTGGTCGCGGGCAGCCAGCAACGCCTCGCGCCCCAGGCCGCCACGGTCCATCAGGCGCAGGGCGAAACCACCGGAGTTGCCCAGGCCGTCGATCGGCGGCGGCATGACCGCGGTAATGGCCCCGTCGCCGTTAGCGGCGAACTGCTCATTGACCACGGCAGTTTCAGCTGCTGCGGATTGCTCCTTGCCACGCAACGACCAGTCCTTGTAGGTCGGGAATGCCAACGCGGCATTCTCACCCTGGCCCGAGAAGCTGAAACCAGTCACGACAATGGTGTTGGCGACAGCTTCCCGGGACATCAGGAAACCTTCCAGTGCCTGTGCAGTGTGATCAGTACGCACCCGGCTGGCACCCGGCGGCAACTGCACGTCGACGATGCCATAGCCCAGGTCTTCGGCGGGGACAAACGCCTCCGGTACTCGTACATAGGAGTAACCCAGGACCACCAGGATGCCGACATAGGCCAGCATCCAACGCCCGGCACTGGCCACCAGGGCACTGTTCATTACCGAGTAGCGTTCGGTCATGCGGGCGAATGTGCGGTTGAACGCCCCAAAGAAGCCGCCCTTTTCATGATGCCCATGTGCGACCGGCTTGAGCAGTGTGGCGCACAACGCCGGGGTGAAGGTCAGGGCCAGGAAGCCAGAGAACAGGATCGACACCGCCAGCGACACCGAGAACTGCTGATAGATCACCCCCACGGAGCCGGACATGAACGCCAGCGGCAGGAACACCGCTGCCAGCACCATGGTGATACCGATGATCGCCCCGGATACCTGCCCCATCGCCTTGATGGTTGCGTCTACCGGCGACAACCCTTCCTCAGCCATCAGACGCTCTACGTTCTCCACAACCACGATGGCGTCGTCCACCAGGATGCCGATAGCCAGCACCATGCCGAACATGGTCATCATGTTCACCGAGAACCCGAGCAGCTTCATGATCATCAGCGTGCCGAGCAGGCACACCGGTACCACGATCGACGGGATCAGGGTATAGCGCACGTTCTGCAGGAACAGGAACATCACCAGGAACACCAGCACCATGGCTTCGATCAGGGTGTGAATCACCTTCTCGATGGCCACGTCGACGAAGCGCGAGGTGTCGTAGGGCACCGAATACTCGACGCCCTCGGGGAAGAACTGCGCAAGCTCCGCCAGGCGTTCCTTGACCAGCGTCGCGGTCTGGATGGCGTTGGCCCCGGGCGCCAGTTGCACTGCTGCTACCACTGCCGGTTTACCATCCAGGCGCGCAGACAGGTTGTAGTTCTCGCTGCCGATGGCCATGCGCGCGACATCACCCAGGCGTACGCTGGAACCGTCCGGGTTGGCACGCAGGACGATAGCGGCGAACGCTTCCGGGGTTTCCAGGGTACCTTGCACGGCCAAGGTCGCGGTCAGTTCCTGTTCGCTGGCGCCCGGCGTGCTGCCGAAGCTGCCAGCCGGTACCTGGACGTTCTGACCACGGATGGCATTGCTGATGTCGTCGATGGAAAGGCCGTAGCCCACAAGTTTCTGCGGGTCGACCCAGACGCGCATGGCCGCTTCGGAGGCAAAGAACTGCAGCTTGCCCACACCGGGTACGCGCAGCAGTTCGTTGTTGATGTTACGCGCCGCGTAGTCTGACAACGCCGTTACATTGTCGCGCCCACCTGTCGCACTGGTCAGGGCATACATCAGCAGGAAGCCCGAACTGGCCTGCTCCACCTTCAGCCCCTGGGTCAGCACAGCCTGGGGCATGCGCGCCTCGGCCTTCTTCAGGCGGTTCTGCACATCGACCTGGGCCATGTCCGGCAGGGTACCGGGCTGGAAAGTCACCATCACCTCGGCGACACCGTTGGAGTTGTTGGTGGACTCGTAGTACAGCAGGCCCTTGGCGCCGTTGAGCGACTCCTCGATGATGCTGGTTACCGACTCCACCAGCACCTTGGCCGATGCACCCGGGTAGGTGGCGGTGATGGAAATTTGTGGCGGCGCCACGCTGGGATACTGGGCCACCGGCAGCGCCGGGATCACCAGCAAGCCGGCCAGGGAAATGAACAACGCCAAGACCCAGGCGAAATTCGGCCGATTGATGAAGAACTTGGACATCTCGCTAACCTCGCCTTAGTGCGCCGCGGCCTGTTGCGCCTGAGCCGGCGCCACGGGCATGCCAGGGGCCAATCCGGCCGGGCTGCCGACAATGACCTGGTCACCGGCACGCAGGCCTTCGCTGATCTGCCAGCGCGAGCCTTGCATCACGCCGGTACGCACACTGCGTACCTCGGCCAGGTTGTCGGTCCCCACGACCATCACCCGTGCCATGCCGTCGCTGCCACGCTGCACTGCCCGTTGCGGCACGAGGATGGCCTGCTGGTCGGTGCCCTGCGGGGTGCGCACGCGCACATACATGCCAGGCAGGAGGATGCCGTCGCGGTTGTCGAAGCGCCCGCGCAAGGTGACCTGACCGGTGCCACGGTCGACCGCCACATCGGTGAACATCAGCGCGCCCTGGCGCTGGTAATCGGTGCCTTCCACCTGGGCGCTCAGAGCCTTGTCTTCGCCACCTGTCAGGGCACCTTCCTTGAGCGCCTGACGCAAACGCAGGGCATCGGCGGCAGACTGGGTGAAGTCGACATAGATCGGATCAAGCTGCTGGATACGCGCCATCAACGTGGCGTCGCCCTGCCCGACCAACGCGCCTTCAGTGGTCAGGGCGCGGCCGATGCGGCCGGAAATGGGCGCGGTTACCGTGGCATAACCAAGATTCAGACGTGCGGTCTGCACATCGGCCTGTGCCGTACGCACAGCGGCTTGAGCACTACGCAGCTCGGCGGTAGCGCTATCGAAATCCTGCTGGCTGACAGCTTCGATCTTGACCAGTGGCTCGTAGCGCTTGACCCGTGCCTGAGCCTCTTGCTGTACCGCCTGAGCACGCGCCAGATCGCCTTCGGCGCGCGCCAGGGCCACCTTGAATGGCGCCGGGTCGATCTGGAACAGCACATCGCCGGCCTTGACGTCGGCACCTTCTTCAAAGCGCTTGTGCAAGACGATACCGGCCACACGGGCACGTACCTCTGCTACCCGCATCGGCTCGACTCTGCCAGGCAGCGTCGAGGCCAGCGCCAACTGTTCGGTCGTCACCGTCACGGTCTCCACGGGCACAACCGCTGCAGAGGCGGCCTGTGGCTCCTCACCCGCTCCGCAACCGGCCAACGCCACCGCAACAGCTAGCAGCCCACCCATCCCTATCGTATGTATCTTGCCCATCACTCACCACAGCCTTGATTGAAAACGACCCGAATGATATCTTCGAATCACTAATGAGTCAATAATGTCTCATTAGAGCCACAAAAGAACATGCGTATCTGATCGCGGCGTGCCACGTTGCACCGCCTCTCTCTATGGGTCGCGAGTTGATCACCGGCTCTCCTCCAAGGCGCAGCGAGCCGCCTACAGAGCACTGCAAACTCAACAGAGGTATTGGATGAACAACCTGTTTAGAGGCGATGTCGTCACCATCAAAAGCGGTGGCCCGAGAATGACCATCACGAACATCAGGCAACAGCGTTCCATCTCCGGCTTTCCCGCAACGGCATTTGCGCTATGTCAGTGGTTCGAAAATGACGCCTTCATGGAGAAATGGTTTGACACCATCGTTCTGCAAGCCGCGAAAGAAGCATCAGGTGGCAACACGCGATAAAGCGACGCGAAACCGGCAACGGCCCGTAGAACACGATAACCAAGGTTGAACCTTGGTTATCGATGTTATCGGCGCCGGTATCTTTAGGGGCTGGATGCCAGCTCGTTCAGATGGCCAATCCGCCGACCCTAGTTGTGCTCTTGCAACACCACTGGATGTTCCGCGTGTCGAGGTTGACCATTTCGATGTTCCCATTGCAGCAAAAGCAACAAGGCACAGGGTAGAACCGTCAACGTAATGATCGTGGCAACGGCAAGCCCGCCGATGACCGCAAAAGCCATGGGCCCCCAGAAAATCTGAGGCGCGATTGGAATCATCCCGAGAATTGCCGCACAAGCCGTCAACACAATGGGGCGCGCCCGGTGAATGGCGGCATGCGTGATAGCCTCACGCGGCGACTGGCCGGTACTGATGTTGATATCCACTTCTTCGATCAGGATAACGGCATTGCGGACGATCATACCGACAAGTGCAATTACACCAAGCTGTGCGACGAACCCCATAGGTGTCCCGGTCGGCAACATCGCCATGACCACACCGATCAAGCCGAACGGCGCCATCGCCAGCGCCAGGAACATCCGCGAGAAACTACGCAACTGCACCATCAACAGCACGCACATCACCAACGCCGTAATAGGCAGAACAGCAGCCAGTGACGCACTGCCTTTCGCAGCCTCCTCGACTGCTCCGCCTGTCGCGATGTTGTAGCCCTTGGGTAGCTGCGCAGCAAAATCCGTTACCGCTGGCGCCAGTGCCTGCACGACCGTTGCAGCCTCTAGCCCTTCGCGAACATCCCCTTGCACAGTGATCAGAGGAAGACGCTGCCGTCTCCAGATGATCGGGTCTTCAACGCCATAGCTGAGGACAGCAATCTGGCTCAAGGGAATGGTATGGCCTTGAGGTGTACGTATCTGCAGGTTCGCAAGGGTCGCAAGGTCGGTTCGCTCACCGCTTTGCGCCCGTACGATCACGTCCACAAGACGGTCCTTGTCACGCACGCTGGTCACCGCAGAGCCAGAGAAAATCGTCGCCAGGGCACTGGCAACGTCCTCTGAAGACAGGCCCAATGCTCGTGCCTGGGTCTGGTCAACCTTGACCAGGACGCTTCTTTGCGGCTCGCCTGATAGAAGATGGACCTCACGGGTGTCGGAGTTGGCAGATAAAATGTTGGCCAGGCGCGACGCCAAATCACGCACCGTAGCCTGATCCGGGCCGGTGACACGGTACTTCAACGGCCAGCCCACCGGCGGGCCCAATTCAAGCGGAGTCGCGCGCGCGATGAGGCCGGAAAACTCTGTTTTGAAACTCTCAGCCAGGCGCGCCTGCAGGGCATCCCGTTCTTTGACCCCTTTGGCGATCACGACAGTTTGCGTGATGTTCTCGTTCTGCAGCAAAACTTCCATGGGCAGATAGAAACGGATAGCCCCAGAGCCGATATAGGTGGAAAAACGCTCGACAGCAGGGTCAGCTTTAAGCAACTTCTCGAGTTTTGCCGCTTCGCGCTCCGTCGCATCCAGGGAAGCATTTTGCGGCAGCGTCAGGCTTACCAGCAGCTCTGGCCTGTCCGAGGGCGGAAAGAACTGCTGCTCAAGATAAGATGCAGCGCCGAGGGAGGCGACAAAAGCCGTGACTGCAGCGCCGAGCGTTATTGCGCGATGCTGCAGAACCCAGCCCAAGGCCCGCCGGTAGGCGCCCATGAGTTTACCTCCGCCATGCTCATGGTGCGGCAGAGCCTCAGGTAGAATCATGGTGCCAAGCAAGGGTGAAAACAGAACCGCTACCACCCAGGATGCTGATAATGAAATCAATACCACCATGAACATCGAGTAGCAGTATTCGCCGGCACTTGAAGCCGCGAAGCCAACTGGAATGAACCCGGCAATCATGACAAGCGTGCCCGTCAACATTGGAAACGCTGTTGACTCGTAGGCAAAGCTCGCCGCCCGCGACAGGTTCCAGCCTTCTTCCAGTTTCCCGACCATGGCCTCGACGGTGATCATCGCGTCATCGACAAGCAGCCCCAACGCAATAATCAACGCGCCCAGAGAGATTCGCTGAAGACCGATACCCATGATCTCCATCCCGATGAACGTCAACGCCAACACGAACGGGATCGAAATACTCACAACCAGGCCGGCACGCACACCGAGTGACAGAAACGACACTGCCAGGACGATCGCAACTGCCTCAGCCAACACCGTCAGAAACCCGCTAACCGCCTGCTTCACGACAGTAGACTGGTCGGCTACCTGCGCCATTTCGATACCGTAGGGAAGGGTCGCCCCGACCTCATTCATACGGGCCCGCACCGCCTCTCCAAACTCCAGGAGATTGCCGCCCGCAGCCATCGAAACGGCAAGGCCGAGCGCTTTTTCGCCGTTCACCCGGAACAATGGCGCTGGCGGGTCGGCCGGGATTCTGCGGATATCGACAAGCTCGGTCAGTGGCACAAACCGGTTGTCAGCTCGCAACGTCAAACTGCGCAAACTTTCCTCGGAGGCAAACCCTCCGCTGACTCGCAGCGCGATCTTGTCATCAGGCAACCGTACCGTTCCGGAAGGAATGACAGCGTTTTGCGCCTTCAGCGCGTGCAGGATCGCCTCTTCGTCCAAGCCAAAAGCCGCAAGCCTGGCAGGTGAAAATTCCACGACGATCTGCTCCTCTTGCACACCGAGCAGTTGCACCTTGCCAATGCTGGGAAGGCGCAGTAGCTCCGCACGCACGCCCTCAAGGTAGTCACGCAGCTCCCGGTCGGAAAAGCCTTCGCCGGTAAAGCCGAAAATCTGGCCATAGGTATCGCCAAACTCGTCGTCAAAAAATGGCCCTTGAACACCCGCCGGAAGCGTTGCGCCGATATCTGCCATTTTCTTGCGAACCTGGTACCACGCATCAGGGACGATCTGCGACGGAGCATCATCGCGCAGGTTGACCATGATGACGGTTTCGCCTGGACGGGTGTAGCTATCGAGTCGGTCGAGATAGGGTATCTCTTCCAGTTTCTTTTCCAGCCGATCAGTCAGCAGATTGGTCGTGTCTTCAATGTTCGCGCCGGGCCAGCGCGCAGCGACCACCATGGTTTTGATGGTGAACGCAGGATCTTCGTTTCGACTCAGGTTTTCATAGCTGATCATTCCGCCAACGAGCGTAATGAGCATCAGGAAAAACATCAGAGGCTTTTGACCGATCGACCACGCCGAGAGGTTGAAGCCGGCCTGCTCTTTATCGAGTTTTGGCTTCGAACTCATTTCATCACCTGCTCTGCGTCATACGCGACTTTTTGACCAAGTCTGAGTTTGCTCACCCCTGCGGTTACAACCGCCTCACCTTCCGTCAGCCCGGATTCGATGATTGTCTGGCCAGCCGTGTAGCGCGCTACCACGACTGGTTTGCGCACCAGCTCATGCGTGGTGGGCTGGACGACATAAACAGCAGGCGTCGCACCGTCACTGGTCAATGCGGAGGCTGGCAGGATGACCAGGGGCTTGCCACTCAAAACAAGGCGCCCGGTCACGGTAGCCCCCAGCGTCATGACAGGAGGCGCATCCGGTAAAGCAACACGAACCCGGTAAGTACGTGTTGCCACATCAGCAGTAGGGCTTGCATCGCGAATTGAGCCGATGACTTTGATCGACGGGTCAGATACGAGTGCCACTTCCACTTTCACATCGGACGGAACCGATGTGTAAAGCCGCTCGGACACGTTGAAGACTGCAACGCGGTCGTTTGTCGAGGACAGCTTGATCGCCAATTGCCCCGCATCGACGACTTGTCCTGCGTTCACAGCGACAGCGCTGACGATGGCTGCGCTTGGTGCACGCAGCTCCGTGTAGGAAAGCTTGTCGCGTGTCGTAAACAATCTGGTTTTCGCAACATTCAGTCTTGCGTTCGCGGCTCGCCAGTTTGCCTCGGCCTCTTCAACACGTACACGCGCGACGAACTGCTTGTCAAACAGCGTGCGTTGTTGGCTCAACTGAGACCTGGCAAGCTGCTCGGTCGCTTCGGCGCTTGTCAATTCGGCTTCCGCAGCCCGCAGTTCGTTTTGCACATCATTAGGTTCGAGCGTCGCCAGAACCTGCCCCTTGGCAACGCTCATTCCGACTTCCGCGGTTCGAGTGGCTACGCGCCCGCCGATGCGAAAGCCGAGATCGGTCACGACCTGAGCTTGTACCTCTCCCGTCTGGGCAACCTCCTCACCGATGGTGGCGGCCTTTACGATCTGGGTCCGAACGGCGCGTAGCGGTTCCTCTGAACGAACCTCCTCCCGACACCCGACAAGCGCAAGGCCCAGACTGCCCAATAAACCGCATGCCAGTACCGACTTGAGCAGCGTCATGTCAAATGCCCTCTTCATGAAATGGTTCCGCACGGCCGATGCCCCAAGGGCGCACTCGCAGCCGGTCTCTCGATACATTCCCTGCTCCTGCAGGGGCTTGCCTCAAGCGCAAAGCAAAACAGCGTTCTGCTCGTCACTACCTCCTTGTCCAGGCTCAGCAGGAGCTGTCACAGCATGGGCGAGGTACGCAATCCAAAGACCGTGACTGAACGCAAGGCAATTACCGCTGTTCAACCGTTGCCTCAGCACGACCCAAGCATTAGCATATCGCCCGTTATTGTAAATGCAGTCCTATCCATGTGCATAGAGGGCAAGGGCCTATGCGCCGTGTGTGCGCCCTCCGGCAGTTCGAAAAAGCGGCTGCCAGAGGCGGGACAAGCCAGGCTGAATACCTATCCACAAATCAGTATTGAAGGATTACCTCTATGCTGCGCAAATTCTCACTGGCGATAGCCGTGTCTTGTGCGTCCAACGGAGTGGTCTGGGCAGCGGACGTGCCCCAAACAGTCAAGACCGACCTGGTCAGCGTCTATCAGGAAGCGGTCGACAATAACGCTGACCTGGCTGCGGCCCGCGCCGATTACGGCGCCCGCCGCGAAGTGGTGCCACAGGCTCGCGCCGGGTTGCTGCCTAACCTGTCGGCCGGTGCCGAGATGCTGAACACCCGCACCAAGCTGGACGAACCATCGGCCACCAGCAACCGCAGCGGCAATACCTGGAGCGCTACCCTGGCGCAACCTATCTTCCGCGCCGACCGCTGGTTCCAGTTGCAGGCGGCCGAAGCGGTCAACGAACAGGCGGCGCTGGAGCTGTCGGCGACCGAACAGAACCTGATCCTGCAAACCGCGCAGAATTACTTCGCCGTGCTTCGCGCCCAGGACAACCTGGCTGCGACCAAGGCCGAGGAAGCTGCCTTCAAGCGCCAACTGGACCAGTCCAACGAACGCTTCGACGTTGGCCTGTCCGACAAGACCGATGTGCTGCAATCCCAGGCCAGCTACGACACGGCGAGGGCCAACCGGATCATTGCCGAGCGCCAAGTACAGGATGCCTTCGAGGCCCTGGTGACCCTGACCAACCGGGAATACACGTCGATTCAGGGCGTGGTCCATACCCTGCCGGTGCAGGTCCCTGCGCCCAACGACGCCAAGGCCTGGGTCGAAACCGCCGGGCGTCAGAACCTCAACCTGCTGGCCACCAACCATGCGGTGGTCGCTGCCGAGGAAACCCTGCGCCAGCGCAAGGCCGGCCATGCGCCGACCCTGGACGCAGTCGCCAAGTATCAGAAGGGTGACAACGACAACTTCGGTTTCACCAACCCCGCACCGGCCCCCGTCACGCGCTATGGCGGCGACGTCGAGCAGACCAGCATCGGCCTGCAGTTGAACATCCCGATCTACAGCGGCGGCCTGACCAGCTCGCAGGTGCGCGAGGCCTACCAGCGCCTGAGCCAGAGCGAGCAGCAGCGGGAAAGCCTGCGCCGCCAGGTGGTGGAAAACACCCGCAACCTGCACCGCGCGGTGAACACCGATGTGGAACAGGTGCAGGCGCGCAAGCAGTCGATTATTTCCAACCAGAGCGCGCTGGAAGCCACCGAGATCGGCTATCAGGTGGGTACTCGCAATATCGTCGACGTGCTCGACGCCCAGCGCCAGCTGTACACCTCGGTGCGCGACTACAACAACAGCCGCTATGACTACATCCTCGACAACCTGAGCCTGAAGCAGGCGGCCGGCACCTTGAGCCCGCAGGACCTGCAGGACCTCAAGCGGTACCTGAAGCCGGACTACAACCCGGACAAGGACTTCCTGCCGCCGGATTTGGCGGCTGCAGCGCAGAAGAATCTCGAGCGCAGCCGCTGAGGCGTCTTGCTTGCGTATCGGGGTGGTGATAAATTCGACCCTAATGAGTCATTATCGCCTCATATGACCCCATAAAGACCCTTTCCAGGTATCTCGCTACACGTGAGGGGCTCACCTGGAAAGGGTAATCACGAAAGACTTCGCCCCTCACGAAACTACCTAAAGCCAGCACAGCTGTTTTCCCAGGACTTACTTCGCGAAAAATCGATCAGACGCTGACACAGCACTGTTCAAATAAAGCGCCGCCCTCCCCGGGCAATTGCCAAGGAATAGAAATGCTTTTAAGAACCACCGCTATGCTACTTGCATTTTGCAGCCTGCCATTGTTGGCTGCCGGGCACGAACTTCCCTCGGGCAAGGACGTCATGCGACAGAACCAGGCACAGATACAGAACAACCTGGATGATGCCGACTACAAACGCAAAATCGTGGTTAAAAACAACATGGGCCTGGAGGGTCAGGAAAACGAAAAATTCTGGCCGATCTACAACACTTACCGTGCAGAAGCGCTGAAAATCAACAAGAACATCCTGGAAACCATGATCGACTACGGCCAGGCCTATAACAAAGGCTATGTGACCGATGAGCTGGCCACAGAGTTGCTCGATCGAATTTACACCCTCCAGGAAGAGCACATAGAACTGCGTGAGAAGTACACACGGCGCATCGCTAGTGCTGTTTCCCCTAAACGCGCCATGCGCTTCCTGCAGATTGAGACACAGCTGGATGCGCTACTCGAACTTGATATCAGCCGGAAAACTCCATTAGCGGAGTAAGTCAGCATAGTGATGCCCGCCCTGCACAAGATGCGTAGCAACTTCGCAAGCCAGGCGCGAGCGCTATAACAATATCCCTTATCTAAAAACAACATCTTGAGAGCATGACCATGAAAAGCGCCTTGGTATCGATATTTTCCGTCTGTGTGTCACTCACCTCCCTGGCCCATGCGACACAGCCCCCAGAGAGCGTGTTCAATCGCAGTTGCCAGATGTGCCATAACGGCCAGCTACCGATGGCGCCGAAAAAAGGTGACGCCGAAGCTTGGAAGCCGCGGCTCGCTCAAGGCAAGGATGTGCTGGTCAAGCATGTCACGGAAGGTTTCAACGCCATGCCTGCCCGCGGCTTGTGCACGGATTGCACAGCAGAGGACTACGCAGCGGTGATCGACTGGATGTCCAAGCCTTGAGCTGATTGTTCTCGGAAACACATATTCACATAACTGTTGTTGTCATATATGTGGCTGCTTGCTAGCCTCCTGGTTACCTACAAAAAAAACGGTCCGGGAGGACGCTCATGCAAGACTCGATAAGCAGGGCTTTTCATGAAGATGGCGCCGTGTTGGTCAAGGGGCTTCTGAACCAGGAGCAACTGGCGCGCTGTCGTGAAGCGTATGACTGGGCCGTGGAAAACCATGGCCCCCATGCAACCCGAATGTTCGCTGGCACCACGCAGCAGTCGCATGTCGACAATGCTAACCCGGTGGCCAAACAGCGCCTCGAAGCGCTCGTCGAAACCCTGCCGCTGGGCAACCTCTTCGCCCGAATCTGGGGTTCGCGGAATGTCTGGTATTTTGCTGAAGAGGTCTTCCTGAAAGCCGGCGGGCAAGGCTCCCGGACCCTCTGGCACCAGGACACCTCCTACCTGCCCTGGGCCGGCGAGCATTGGGGCAATGCCTGGATCAGCTTCGAATCCATCCCGCAACGCAACGCGCTGGAGATCATCCGAGGTTCGCATCGCGGGCCACGCTACGATGGCACCACATTCGCCGACCCTGACGATCCGACCCAACCGCTGCACGACAACGGCGCCCTTCCCCGCCTGCCCGATATCGAAGCCGAGCGCAAACTCAATCCACAGGCCTACGATGTGCTTTCGTGGGCCACCGAACCGGGTGATGTGATCTTGCTGCATCCGGCATCCTTACATGGCGGTGCTCCGGTCGACAGTGCCTTCCCCAGCCGCCACACCTTCGTTTTCCGCTTCTTCGGTGACGACGCCACCTTCAAGCCGCTACCGCAGGACAGCAAGGCGGGATACCCACCGCAAGGCGTGCTGTTCACCGAGGAGCTCAAGCAGCTCACGGCCGGTGCCGCGTTTCGCCATCCCACCTTCCGCCAGGTTGTCTGAACAGGAGGCACCATGAACACCAACCCCTTGAAACGGCTATCGATCAATCCACCGCCAACCCAGCTGTTCTATGATCAGTTTCATTACTCCCAGGCCACCCGCGTTGGCGACCTCATCTGGGTATCGGGGCAGGTCGGCATCGACAGCGAAATGAAACCTGAAAGCGACGTGGCAGCCCAGACACACCTGGCATTCCAGTCGCTGGCCAAGGTGCTGCAAGCAGCTGGTGCAGGCCTGGAGGATGTGGTGGAACTGACCACTTTTCACACCCGGCTAAGGGCTGACATGCCAGTATTCGCGAGTATCAAGGATGAATACTTCCCCTCACGGTATCCTTCCTGGACTGCGGTCGGTATCACAGAGCTAGCCCTGCCAGAGCTGGTAGTGGAGATTCGCGCGGTGGCCGTAGCAGGAAGCGGTAGCGCCTGACTCGGCGGTGGTTGGCAAAGGCCCGGCTGCCGTTTCAATCGGCGTGGAGAATCATTCCTGCCTTCAGGCAGGTGTAATCCACGCTCGATTTCTCTATGCTGGGCCAACCGTGGAAACCAGCCACCTGATCCAGAAACGTTTTCGTCCTGAAATCCTGAGACCCCATGCCTGATTCCAAGTCACCTTCCAGAATAGCCACCACTTCTGCCGGTACGAATGCACCTCGCAGTTCGGCACGCCGGGGACGGCCCGTGGGCGACCGCGACGCCAAACGTGCAGAACTGCTGGAGGCGGCCATTACCGTGATCGCGCGGGATGGCTACGCCGGGGCTTCGATGCGCAATGTCGCAAAACACGCAGGCTGCACCACAGGCGCGGTGACCTATTACTTCGCCAACAAGGAAGAGATGATCACCGAGGTCGCCCAGAGCCTGTTCGACCAGGTCGACACGATGCTGGCAGCGAACCAGGCAGAGATGAACATTCCCGCGCTGCTCCGGCAGTGGATGGAGTGGGTCAACGACGGCGAGTCGACGCTCTGGCTTTCCTGGTTGCAATTGCTCACCCATGCCCGGCACGAACCGGCGTTCGCGCATGTCATAAAGCAGCGCTATGCCAGATTCCGCCAGGTGTTTACCGTGGTGATCGAGGCAGAGCAGCGCCAGGGAAAAATCCGCGACGACATACCGCCCGATGTACTGGCTGACCAGATCAGCACCATCTGTGACGGCTGGCTGATGATGATGCCGATCGAGCCCGAGCGCTTCAGCGCCGAGCGCGGGAATGCCCTGCTCGATGCGCTCATCACACTGATAGCGCCACCTGCAAAGGGCGGTACCACGCGCAAGGCCAAGTGATCGAACCTGATCTGTAGCTCATGGGCCGGACAACAAGTCGTCCGGCCCTGGCCAATCGCGCCCCGCTTTGGCCGGTGAGACACTCTACTTGGATGCGTTCTTGTACACGCTCAGTGCCCTGTTGGCTGCGGCCAGGCACCCTTTTCCATCGCCCTTTTCCCGAGCTTCCTTGGCCTGCGCAATCAGTTTGCGAATATCCGTGGCCACTCCACCGTGTTGGCCGGCGCCCTCGGAACGCTCGATAGCGTCGAGCTGGTCGATCTTGGCAGTACAGTTGTCAGTTTCGGTCTTGTCCGCGGCATAGACCACTGGCGCGCAGATGATCGATGCAACGGCTATCACTTTCAACATGTTCATGGGTAGCTCCTTGGGTTGTGTGCAGCAAATTTAGATAACACCGACTATTTAATATAGGTCGCGTAGCGATCGACGCCCGATTTTCGGGGCTGAAACGATGACTGGACGCTCGCTCCCTCTTTGCACGACGATCGCGCTACGCTATTTTACATAACTGCGGTTATTTAAATACAACAATAGCGTGCCGAGGCAAAAATGAACACTGAAGACACGTCTTCGCCGGCATGCCGCCGGCGTCTGCTTCTGCAGGCGCTCGCTGGCGTGGCGTTGGCAGGTGGTACGGGGCTCGCCGGGCGAGCGCTGGCCCAGACGGTAGAGGCAACCCCGCCAGATGTACTGGACGTGATTGTCATCGGCGCCGGGCTTGCCGGCCTCACCGCAGCCAGAGATCTGCATCGCGCTGGCTGCACCTCCTTCGCCGTACTGGAGGCTCGGGATCGAGTAGGCGGACGGACCGTCAACCATCAACTCGGCGGCGGTGTGATCGCGGAGGCCGGAGGGCAATGGGCAGGCCCCGGACAGACGGCCATCTTCGACCTGGCACGCGAATTGGAAGTCGAGACCTTCCCGAGCTACTACCAGGGCCGCAATGTCTATCTGGCGGGCAACGCCCGATACGAGGAAGATCTCAGCGCCGCCCATGGCAACCCTGTCACTGCGAAGCTCAACCAACTCTCGCGCAAGGTTCCGAGCAAGGAGCCGTGGACCGCAGCCGATGCGGTCGAAATCGACAAACTGTCGGTAGCCCAATGGCTGACGAACCAAGGCATCGACAATGCCAGCCGTTTCAGCTTTGACACCTCCATAGGCCTGACCACCGGTACGCCGCCAGCCAGCCTGGCCCTGCTCCACTACCTCTCGCTTATCAACTCGGCCGACTGCAGTATGGAAAGGCTGGAGGGCTTCCATGGCGGCGCCCAGGAGACCCGCTTCGTGGGCGGTTCCCATGTATTGAGCACGCGCATGGCAGAGGCGTTGGGCGATCGCATGAGGCTGTCCAGCCCGGTACGCAAGATCGCCAACTGGGACAGGGACATCGTCGAAATCTACACAGACCAGGGGCTGGTCCGCGCCCGCCAGGCGATCGTTGCACTGCATCCCGCACTGTGCCACCAGATTGTCTTCGAGCCGGCTTTGCCCGAGGGGCGCGCGCAACTGCAACGGCTGTGGCCTGCCCATGCACCGATGCGCAAGACGGTGCATGTCTACGACCGGCCATTCTGGCGAGACAAAGGGCTCAATGGGCAGATCAGCCAGGCCGATGGCCCCCTGATCTTCTCTTGCGACAACTCGCCCGCCGATGGCAGCGTCGGCATCCTTTCGGCGTTCGTGCGCAGCGCCCAGCTGACACATGAAGCCGAACGGGCGAGCCAGACGCTGGCTGGCATTTTTGCCCAGGCATTGGGTGATGAAGCCTTGCAGTTCAGGCAGTACCACGATCACGACTGGGCCAAGGTCGACCCCTGGACCTTGACCTGTGTCGGCGCCATCCCTCCCGGTTTTCTCACCCGTTGGGGCCGCTACCTGAAACCTGCCGTCGGTCGGCTGATCTGGTCGGGCACCGAAACCGCTGACATCTGGGCCAGCAGCATGGATGGCGCAGTGCGCTCCGGCCACCGAGCTGCCCTGGAAGCATTGCAGGCGCTGGTTGCCAATCGGAGGAACGCATGATGAAACGCGCTTTGCTGATAGGTGTTGCGGTCGGCGTTACCGGGCTTGTGCTGGCGGCAGTCATTGCCGGCCCGCAGATGCTGGCGGGCTATCGATTCATGAGTGCACTGGACAGCCACTACGCCCGCTACGACGCCGATGTCGGAACCTGGCCGCAACTCCAGGATACCTGCAACGCATGCCATGGGGCTTCCGGGCAGTCACAGAACGAGCAGTACCCATCCCTCGCAGGGCAGCAAGCCAGCTACCTCCAGGCACAACTCCAGGCATTTGCACAGGGCAAACGGCACAGTGCGCAAATGGAGCCACTGGCCGCCACATTGAGCGACGACCAGATCGCGTCGCTGGCGCAGTATTTTGCCCGACAGACGCCGCTGCGCACCGACACACCGGCGGCAGATGAGCGGTTGTCGGCCGAGGGCCAGGCGAGTGCCGCAGCGCGGGGCTGTAGCGCCTGTCATGGCAGCGATTTCATGGGCGGGGCAACTGGACCGCGACTCGCCGGGCAGGGACAAGCTTATCTGCTCAGCCAGCTCCTGGCGTTCAAGCAGGGCACGCGGACGGACCCAAGTGGGGCCATGAACGCGACCGCCGGTCTGCTTTCACCAGCCGAGGCACAAGCGCTGGCGCACTACCTCGCAGGCCTCGCCGCCGCCAGCCGCTGACCTGTCGAAGGGCGGATGCTCTGCCTCCGCCCTTGTTTCAAGGCGTGATCACGCAAGCTTGGCTCCGCAGGCAAAAATCGTTTCGGTCTTAAACATAACAGCCGTTGCGTTAAAGCCGACAGCGGATTACAGTGCAGTAAAACAACAACAATCAACGGAGCTCATCGCATGCACGACTCCATTGCCCCATCCGCTGCCGTCCACGCCCCTCCGGGCCTCAGCACTGCCGTCTCGCGGCTGCCGAACGACTGCCGCGTGATCGCCTGTGCGCTGATACCCACCTTTCAATCAACGACCCGGTCAGACCCCGAAGGCGCGGAGATTCCATGAGCAACCTTCATTTCGATACCTTGATCATCGGTGCAGGCCTGTCCGGCATCGGCACGGCTTGCCATCTGATGGACGAGTTCCCCAACCGTAATCTCGCCATTCTGGAACGGCGTGAGTGCATGGGCGGAACCTGGGACCTGTTCCGCTATCCAGGCATCCGCTCCGACTCCGACATGCTCAGCTACGGCTACAAGTTCCGCCTTTGGGACAGCCCCAAGGTGCTGGCTGACGGTGCCTCGATCCGGCGCTACATCCAGGACACCGCAAAGCAGTACGGCCTTGCCGACAAGATCCATTACGGCCTCAGGACCCTCGGTGCGAACTGGTGCAGCCAGCAGCGCCTGTGGCAATTGACGGTGCTGCACGAAGCCAGCGGGGATATCCGGCATTACACCTGCCGATTCCTGCTCTGCTGCACCGGCTACTACAACCATGACGAGGGTTTTCTGCCCACCTTTCCAGGGGAGAACGACTTCAAAGGTGTGCGGATCCATCCCCAGCATTGGCCCGAGGACCTGGACTATCGCGACAAGAATGTCGTGGTCATTGGCAGCGGGGCCACCGCTGCCACGCTGATTCCGGCGATGGCCGACAAGACCCGCCATATCACCATGCTGCAACGCTCACCCTCGTACATCTACTCGCTGCCTTCGACCGATAAGCTCACGGGCGTGCTCTCCCGCATCATGCCTGCAAGCTGGGCGCTCGGCCTGGCACGTAAACGCAACATCATGCTGTACCGCGCCGTGTACATTGCCTGCCGGCAATGGCCTCGCCTTATGCGCAGGATCATCCTGGCACACGTGCGCCGCCAGGTAGGCCCGAATGCCGACATGCGCCACTTCACCCCGAACTACATGCCTTGGGACGAACGCCTGTGCGCAGTACCCGACGGCGACCTGTTCAAGTCCATTCGCAACGGCCAGGCGTCGGTGGAGACGGACCAGATCGAGCATTTCACCGAGCATGGCATTCGCCTCAAGTCGGGCAAGGAACTGCCAGCCGACATCATCATCACTGCCACCGGGCTGCGCTTGCAGTTGCTGGGCGGCATGACCGTCTCGGTCGACGGCACGCCGTACCCGATCGGCGAGCAGATGACCTACAAGGGTGTGCTGCTGGAAAACCTGCCGAACATGGCCTGGATCTTCGGCTACACCAACGTGTCGTGGACACTCAAGGTCGGCTTGGCCGCCACTTACCTGTGCCGCCTGTTCCGCTACATGGAACAACGCAACCTGGATGTCGTGACCCCTTACGACAACGGCAACAACGCGTTGAGCGACGGGATCCTGAATTCGATGAAGTCCGGCTACATCCAGCGTGACCAGCACTTCCTGCCGCGTCAGGGCCGGTCGCACCCCTGGTTCGTCTTCATGCACTACGGGCGCGACAAGAAGATGTTGCTCAAGGACCCGATCGAAGACCACCACCTGGAGTTCCAGCGCGCCCAGCAACAAGCACTCACCCCGCGGCCCGCCAAGGTCACCGGTTGAACCACGACGCCCACGGCCTCGCCGCCAGTGTGTGAAAAACAAGAAAGGTAAAAGGCTGAATATCATGCTAGGTCAAATGATGACGCTCCCGCTGACCATTCCTTCACTGCTGGAGCATGCGCAGCGGTATCACGGCGATACTGAGATCGTTTCCTGCCTCCCTGGTGGCGCCCTGCACCGCTACACCTATGCCGACGCTCATCAGCGTGCCAGGCAAGCGGCCAACGCTCTGACCCGCCTGGGCGTCAAACCTGGCGACCGGGTGGGCACCCTGGCCTGGAATGGCTACCGTCATTTCGAGCTCTACTATGCGATTTCGGGCATGGGGGCGATCACCCACACCATCAACCCGCGACTGTTCCCGGAGCAGGTGGCGTGGATCATCGGGCACGCCGAAGATGAGGTGGTCTGCTTTGACGAAAGCTTCGCCCCGCTGGTCGCCCAAATCGCGGCGCAGTGCCCGAGCGTGAAGCACTGGATCGCCTTGTCGGACGCTGCGCAGATGCCGACCGCAGGCGAGACCCGCCTGCTGTGCTACGAGGAGCTGCTGGCTGCCGAACCCGCGACGTTCGTCTGGCCGACACTCGATGAGCATGCGGCCGCAGCGCTGTGCTACACCTCCGGGACCACCGGCAACCCCAAGGGCGTGCTCTACTCCCACCGCGCCACGCTGCTGCACGCGCTGTCCAGTGCCCTGCCCGACTCGCTCTCGCTGTCGGCCCGCGAGATCGTCGCACCGATTGTGCCGATGTTCCATGTCAATGCCTGGGGGCTACCGTATTCGGCGGCCCTGGTAGGCGCCAAGCTGGTGCTGCCCGGTGCCGGCCTGGACGGTGAAAGTGTCTTCAGGCTGTTCGAACAGGAAGGTGTCACCTTCTCGGCCGGCGTTCCTACCGTGTGGCTGAGCCTTCAGCAGTACATGCAGCAGACCGGCAAGCGCCTGCCCAGCCTGCAGCGCCTGGTGGTCGGTGGTGCCGCCTGTCCGCCTGCACTGATGCGCAGCTTCGAACAGGAGTTCGGTATACGCATCCAGCACGCCTGGGGCATGACTGAAATGTCACCGACGGGCACCGTGAATACCCTGAAAGCGTCGCACCTGGGCCTGAACGAAGAGGCGCGTTTCGCCATCAGCATCAAGCAAGGCCGGCCACCATTCGGCATCGACCTGAAAACCGTGGACGATAACGGCAACGAGGTGGCGCGTGACGGCAAGACCTCGGGGGCGCTGGTCGTACGTGGCCATTGGGTGGTCGATCGCTACTACCGCAGTGATGAAACGCCGCTGGTGAACGGCTGGTTCCCGACCGGCGACGTCGCCAGTCTCGACCAGGACGGGTTCATGCAGATCACCGACCGGGCCAAGGATGTGATCAAGTCGGGCGGTGAGTGGATCAGTTCAATCGAGCTGGAGAACATCGCCATGGGCCACCCTGCCGTCGCTGAAGCTGCCGCGCTGGGCATCGCCCATCCGAAATGGGACGAACGCCCGCTGCTGGTAGTTGTCGCCAAGCCTGGAGAGGCGCCGACCCGTGAGGCGATCCTCGCGCTCTATACCGGCAAAGTGGCACGCTTCTGCATCCCTGACGACGTGGTGTTCGTCGAGGCACTGCCGCACACTGCCACCGGCAAGGTCAGCAAGATCCAGTTGCGCCAGGCGTTGCGTGACTACCAATGGCCGGGCTCACCAGCGCGCGAGGTGGCGTCATGAACGCCCCTGCAGGAAGCCGGGCCGATACCCGTGTCATCGACCCGAGCGAAGGTCGCTGGAAGCGCAGGCTGCTCAACCTTCTGTTGCGCCTGTCGGTGAAGTCCCGCCACGGCATGGGTATCGATATCCAGCGCCTGCGCAAGCAGTTCGCGCAGCTGGATCGCCAAGGCCAAGCGCTGCCAACGGACGTGCTTCGGACCAGAGTCTCTTGCAACGGTACCCCTGCGCACTGGCTGTCGCCGGCCAGTTTCAGGCAGGAACGCGTGCTGTTGTACATCCACGGTGGTGCGTTCGTCGCCTACACCCCGCAGATTTATGCCGCGATGGTGGCGAACTGGTGCAGACCGCTCAAGGCCAGGGCGCTGATGGTGGACTACAGCCTCGCGCCCGAGTGCCCCTTCCCCACGGCGCTTGACCAGGCTCATGTCACCTACCGATGGCTGCTCGAACAGGGGACCAAGCCCGAACACATCGTGATCGCTGGCGACTCCGCCGGCGGCAACCTTGCGCTGGCGCTGCTGCAGCGGCTCCGGGACGAGGGAGCGCAGCTGCCAAGCTGCGCAGTGCTGTTGTCACCGTTCCTCGATTTCACCCTCAGTGGTGCGAGCGCGCTGGGCAATGCCCGTCACGACCCGATCTTCACCCTGCCTTTCGCGATCGCGATCCGCGGCTTCTACGCATCGGCCGAAAAGCACTCGTCGCCTGAAGTGTCGCCCTTGTTCGGCTCCTTCGCCGGCTTGCCACCACTGCTGTTGCAAGTAGGCAGCACCGAGATGCTGCTGGACGACTCGGTCCGCGCGGCGGCCAGCGCGGCGGCGGCCGGAGTGCCGGTTCGCCTGGAAATCTGGCAACAGCTGCCACACGTGTTCCAGATGATTGCGGCGCTTCCGCAAGCCCTCCAGGCACAGCGCCATATTCTGGACTTCGTCAACGACCACACGAACTGGGATGGCTAGCGAACCTGTTCCTGTCCTGTTCAGACCTCCCAATGATTCCCTCGAGAACAACAACATGGAATTCGATTATCTGATCGTGGGTGCCGGCTCTGCCGGCTGTGTCCTTGCCAATCGCCTCAGTGCCGATCCCAGTGTCACCGTCTGCCTGCTCGAGGCTGGGCCGGAGGACCGATCACCACTTATCCATACGCCCCTGGGCCTGGCTGCCATCCTGCCAACGCGCCACGTCAACTGGGCATTCAAGACCACCCCTCAGCCTGGTCTGGGCGGGCGGGTAGGCTACCAGCCCCGAGGCAAGGTGCTCGGAGGCAGCAGTTCGATCAACGGCATGATCTACATTCGCGGCCATCATGACGACTTCAATGACTGGCAGGCGCTGGGCAACGAAGGCTGGGGCTTCGACGATGTTCTGCCGTACTTTCGCAAGAGCGAAATGCACCACGGCGGAAGTAACGAGTATCACGGAGGCGACGGCGAGCTCTACGTCAGCCCGGCCAATCGCCACGCTGCCAGCGAAGCCTTCGTGGAGTCCGCGCTGCGTGCCGGGCACAGCTATAACCCCGACTTCAACGGCGCCACTCAGGAAGGCGCTGGCTATTACGATGTGACGATTCGCGACGGCCGCCGCTGGAGCACCGCGACGGCGTTCCTCAAGCCGGTCCGCCATCGCAGCAACCTTACCGTGCTCACTCATACCCATGTCGAAAGTATCGTCCTGCAGGGCAAGCAGGCGACCGGGGTCCAGGCGCTGATCAAGGGCTCGCGCGTGCACCTGAGGGCGCGCAAGGAGGTCATAGTGTCAGCAGGCGCCTTTGGCAGCCCGCACTTGCTGATGCTCTCCGGCATTGGTTCGGCAGCCGAACTCGAGCCCCAGGGCATCGCCCTGCGCCATGAGCTCCCGGGCGTTGGCCAGAACCTGCAGGATCACGCCGACGTAGTGCTGTGCTACAAGAGCAACGACACTTCGCTGCTGGGCTTTTCCCTGAGCGGCGGCGTGAAGATGGGCAAGGCCATGTTCGACTACGCTCGCCATCGCAATGGCCCGGTTGCAAGCAACTGCGCCGAGGCCGGTGCGTTTCTCAAGACCGATCCAGGCCTGGAGCGCCCGGATATCCAGTTGCATTCGGTGATCGGCACGGTGGATGACCATAATCGCAAACTGCACTGGGGCCATGGCTTCAGTTGCCACGTGTGCGTGCTTCGCCCCAAGAGCATCGGCAGCGTCGGCCTGGCCTCGCCAGACCCGCGCAAGGCGCCGCGTATCGACCCCAACTTCCTTGCCCACGACGACGATGTCGCAACACTGCTCAAAGGCTACCGCATCACCCGTGACATCATTGCCCAGACGCCCATGGCCAGCTTCGGCCTCAGGGATATGTACAGCGCCGGCCTGCACAACGATGAACAGTTGATCGAACTACTGCGCAAACGCACCGACACCATCTACCACCCGATCGGCACCTGCAAGATGGGGCAGGACGAGATGGCCGTGGTGGATAGCCAGTTACGTGTTCATGGTATCGAGCGGCTGCGCGTCGTCGATGCCTCGATCATGCCGACACTGGTCGGCGGCAATACCAACGCGGCCGCGATCATGATCGCCGAACGCGCCGCTGAGTGGATTGCCCACGGCTGACACGCCCCCGAACTGAAGCCGCCCTGCAGAGTGCATGGGCGGTTTCTGGATACCCGCCCCCCCTCCTCCCGCACTTCCTGCCCCACCTTGTGGAGCAACTGTCCTGTTCAACATCTGAAAGCTTGCGCAGTTTTTGTGAAGATCGCCCAGCCCTCAGAACTGCGCTGTCGCGCAGAGAACCCAGTGCGCAAGCGGTGTGGGAGCGGGCGAGCCCGCGAACACCGGCAAAGCCGGTGCCATCCACTGCGCCGCCTGTTTCGCGGGCACGCCCGCTCCCACAGGTGCGCGAATGACTTGTGAGCTGAACATAAAAAAAGCGCCCCGAAGGGCGCTAAAAAGGGCATGACGATCGTAGCGTCGACTCGATGTAGCCTCGTCAGCCCTACCCAGCAAACGCTTTCTCAACGCAACATCAGGCGCATCAGGGCCTGGGTCAGGCGACCATAGGGCGGTTTGAGCAGGAAGCTGCCATTGAACTTCGCCTGGTAGAACACCGGCCGCATCTTGCTGAACGTCTGGAACCCTTCCTCGGCGTGATAGTGCCCGAGCCCTGAATTGCCCACGCCACCGAACGGCAGGTTTTCCTGCAGCACATGCAGCATCACGCTGTTGACCGAAACGCCTCCGGACAATGTCTGGCGCAGCACTGTCTCGACCCGGCCGGCGTCTTCGTCGAACAGGTAGAGCGCCAAGGGCCGTTCATGGGCGTTGATGTAGCCAATTGCGTCCTCGAGCTTGCGATAAGCCAGTACCGGCAACACGGGCCCGAAGATCTCCTCCTGCATGATCAGCATGTCGTCGCGCACATCGAATACCAGGTGCGGTGTCAGCTTGCCCGCCCGACGCGCACCTTCCACATCCGCCAGCGCCACCACGCGCGCGCCCTTGTCCCGGGCGTCCGCCAGCAGCGCCTCGACACGTGCCAGTTGGCGCGCATTGATCATGCAGCTGTAGTCGGGGTTGTCAGCCAACGGTTGCGGGTAATTTCGAGCCACCGCCGCCCTGGCATGCGCGAGGAATTCTTCCTCGCTGCCGGCAGGCAGGAACAGGTAATCAGGCGCGACGCAGGTCTGCCCGGCATTCAGGCATTTGCCCCAAAGAACGGTCTCGGCAGCCTGCTTCAACGAGTAACCCGGGGCGACGATGGTAGGCGACTTGCCGCCGAGCTCCAGCGTCACCGGGGTAAGATTTTCGCTGCAATTGCGCATGATCTGCCGGCCGACCGCAGGCGAGCCGGTGAAGATCAGGTGATCGAAAGGTAGCCGGGAGAAACCGTCGTTGATACCTGCACCTGGCTGTATCACCGCCACCAGGTCCTGGTCGAAGCGCTTGCCCAGCAACTCGGCGAGCAAGCGACCATAGTGGCTGGAGTCGCTGGCCACTTTGATCATGGCCCGGTTACCGGCAGCCAGGGCGCCGCATAGCGGGCCCAACGTCAGGTAAAGCGGGTAGTTCCACGGCGCCGCAATACCGATAACCCCGAGCGGCTGGGCCAGCACCGCAGCACGCGCGGGCTTGAACCAGATCCCGACACCGCGCTTGCGCGGTTTCATCCAGCGCTTCAGGCAGCGCACGGCGTGGTTGATTTCGCTCACCAGGCCGAAGATATCGAGCATCTTGGTCTCGTGCTCCGAGCGGTGGCCGAAATCGTTGGATATGGCGGCTGCGATCCGCTCGGCGTTCTCCAGCACCAGCGCCTTGAGCGCCAGCAGGTTGGCCCGCCGGGTCTGATAGGACGGGTAGCGTTCCTCGGCGAATGCCTGGCGCTGAAGCGCGAAAACTTCACGCATCCGCTCTACTGCTGGCGCGACTTGCTCGATCGACATTGTGTAAGTACTCCTGGTGGATCTCTTGGATCACTGCGACTGCAAACTGCGGCCGCGCAGGCGGCCCCAGCATGGAAACCGACGCGTGTCAGCGCGCTGCCACCGCCTGGTGCTTTGCCCGCTCCAGGGCGAAGAACGCGTAGTACAACTGGATCATCATGAACGACCAGCTGGCCAGCGCTATCGACATGAACACGGCCTTCGTGTCGTCCCCGGGTATGGGGTAGAAGTCATAGATGCAGGCCACCAGCAGCCCCAGCATCGCCGCCACCGTGACCCCGAAGGCGTGCAGGTACTCGCCGACCAGCGCCAGGCGGCTGATGAAGTACGCCAGGTAGACCGTGTAGCCAGCCCACATGATTACGTAAAAGTAGGGAAGCGGCTTGATCATGAAATCAGCCTTGATCATCACGAACGTGCAGACAAAGGTGACGGCGAAAATCAAAGCGTCCTTGCCCGCCGAAGGCCGGAAGCCATGGGTGACGGCCATCAGGCCAAGCACCGTGACGATCGGGATGCCGAAGCCGCGGGAAAACGCATCGCAGAAATACGAAATACCGTAGGAGATTTGCGACTGGGTCAGCAGGTAGATCAGGAAGTTGGTACCGGAAAATGCCACGATCAGCCACTCCAGGCCCAGCAGGAAGTTGCCTCTGCGCAGGAACTTGATGCCGTAAGTGCTCCCGGAAACCACCAGGAGGACGCAAGTGAGCAACGCAAGAACATCTTTGGTTTCCATAGCTCAGGTCTCTTTCTTGTAGGTATGAAGGCTTTACTTCGGGGTGGCCGCCAAGGCGGCAAGGTAATGCGCCAGCGCCTTGCGGTCCTGTGCCGAGAGGGTCTGGGTAACCGCCTTCATCGAACCGGTTGGATCGACCCGGCTGCCTTGGGCAAAGGCGTCCAGCTGAACCAGCAAATAGTCGGCACCTTGGCCGGCCAGACGCGGGAATGCGCCCTGGCCCATCAGCTTTTCGCCATGACAGGCAGCACACGCGCCCACCTTGACCAGTTTCTCGCCTTGCTGGCGCAGGCCAGGATCAGGCTGGAACGTGTGGTTATCCACGGGCGTCTGGCGGGCGTAGTAGTTGGTCAGCTTGTCGATTTCAGCGTCACTGAGGCTCATCGCCAGTGGCTGCATGTTCGGGAAATGACGGGTGCCATTGGCAAAGCCGTGCAACTGCGCCTTCAGGTAATCGGCGGGCTGCCCTGCCAGGCTGGGATAACCCTGGTGCTGCGAGCTCCCGCGCTGCCCATGGCAGCCGTAGCAGGCATCGGCCGTCTGGGGCCACGGCCCGTCCGCTTCATAGGCCTGGGTGGTGCTGTCGATATAGGTGACGAGATGGTAGAAGCCCAGCAGGTCACGCCCGAACAAGGCCAGCAGGGCGACCAGCAACACTGCCGTACCCCACAACAATTTCTTTTTCATCACTGCCCCCTATGCCCGACGCAGCGAAGCAAGCGCCTGCAGCGCACTTTGATGACCTGAACGCACGGCGCCATCCATGTATCCGGCCCAGATATCGGCCGTTTCAGTGCCCGACCAGATCAGGTTGCCGCACGGCGGACGCAACGATTCGCCATGCTCGCTCCAGAAACCGGGCGGAATCGCCGACACGCAGGTCAGGCTCCAGGGGTCTGCCAGCCCCCAGTCATGATCGTGGTAGGCGACCGGCTGCAGGGCTTCATCGCCCAAGGAACGGGCGTAGATTTCGGTGAGGACCTGCTGCGCAGCCTGGTGATCGGAGGGCAGCATTGCATTGACGACGAAGGCGTTGATCACACCGATTTCGCCATTGAGTGGGGAATTGTCCCAAGCCCATAGCAGCGGCCCCTTGACCTGCATGGTGTGGCCGTTCAGGCCCTTCTCGCGCCAGAACGGCCGCTTGTAGACCATCGCTGTCTTGCGCGCCGGGCTGTGTGCCGGCCAGGCGCGCTGCAGCGCCGCGCGCCCTTCCGGCAGCGCGGGCTCGAAGCGTACCTGGTTGCACAGGGCTGGATGGATCGCGACGATAACCCGGCGGGCGCGTATCAACCCTTGGTCAGTGTGCAGCGTGACGACGTCGCGGTCCCACTCGCTGATCGCGCGCACCGGGCAGGCCAGGCGCAGCCGGTCGCCCAACTGCTCGGCCATGCGGGTGCACAGGATCTGCGAGCCACCAACGAAGCGGGTGCCCTGGGCGCTGTCCTTGATCGAGTCCAGCTTCATGTAGTCGCAGCTTGCCGAATTGATCATCGACAGGAAGTGCAGCAGGCTCATCTTGGCCGGCGCCACGCCACAGGTGAGCATGAAGCTTGTGTCCCAGCCAGACCTGTCCTCGGGCTTGATATCCTGTTGCGCCAGCCAGTCACCCGCCGAGAGCTTGTCCAGTTCGTCGACCTTGGAAGATGCCCAGGGTTTACCGGACGGTACCAGCCTGGAAAGCTCACTGAGCTTGGCACCAATGCGTTCATCGGTGCCGAAGGTGCCGTGCAGGTCGAGCTCCAGTCGCCCTTCCCCGCCTAGCACCACGGTCTTGCCCTGGTAGTAGGTCGGGAACGTGTCCACCTCAAGCTCACGGGCCAGGTCGGCGACGGCCGTCTGGCCGGGCCCGATCCACTGCCCACCGACCTCGGAGATGTAGCCCGAGCCCAAGTCGTAATTGAGCACCCGCCCGCCGACCCGCTCACGGGCTTCCAGCACCTGGAACGAGCGGCAGCCGGCGTTCAGCAGATCACGGGCCGCCGTGAGCCCGGCCATGCCGGCGCCAATGATGGCGACATCCAGGATGCCCTCTTCGTCGCCATGCGCAGCCGCCACAGGTTCGGCAGCGCTGGCCAGGCCGACATGCAGGCCGAGGCCGCCTACGGCGGCGGTGGCGCCAGCAAACTTCAGCAACTGCCGGCGCTTGAGATCCAGTGAATTGGAGGTAGGCTTTTCAGCCATAAAAGGAGCCTCACGCTATTGTTGTTCGATTGTGCTGCGCCACTGCGTGGCGCTTCAGGTCCAGCGAGCAAGGGGTGGAGCGTTATCGTTCAGGCGCCCAGCGGCAGGCGCAGGGCCCGGCGTCGCAACTGCAACCCGAACAACACCAGCCAGAACGGGAAGATCAGTACCACGAGCACCAGCAGGGCATTGGTCAGCGGATCAAGGGCCGCAAAGAAGCCAGAAACGAAGTACAGGCCGAAGCACCAGCCCACCACCTTCAGCGGCAGCAGGACCGAGCTGCCCCAACCGGCATTCTTCAAATAGCGCCCCACGACGATGCCCCAGAACAGGACGACAGGGCCTTCGCACCACCAGAGCCCGCGCTGGCTACCCACGGCAATGGTCGTCCATGCTGCCTCGGCGCCAGCACGCAGGGCCTCGCTGCCCGTCAGCTGCAGACCCGCACCGGTTACGCCAAGCACCACATAGGTGGCGATGGCCAGGAGGGCCATGTCCCCGAGCGCCCCCGCCTCATCGCGAAACTCGCGCCAGAAATACGCCCCTACAGCCAGCACTGGCAGGTAGAAACCCAGGATGTCGGCGAACATCGACAGCCTGAAGTACTGCCTGGCTTCAGCCGGCAGGGTCAGCATGGTCGCACCCTGCAACGTCACGGCCATGTCACCCTGAGTGACCATGAGCATGAAACCGACATTGAGGTAGGCGAACAGTCCGCCGATGATCGAAGCCCACGCGGTGAATCGCATGGCCTCATTCGAATAATTGTTCATTGCAACTCCGGGGTGATAGATCGGCAAGGCGCCGCGCCGCGAGCGGCCAGCGCCTGATCGCAGTTACGACGCTCGTGCCCGTCGATTGAGGGCGTTGTCGAGCAGGTTTACACCCGCAAGGGCGGCCTTCACCGCGCACCACTGCAAAGGTTCGGGAAGCGTCGAGGGGGTCTTGTGGCGCAGTGCCGTGAGCAAAGGCTGCTCGATGCCGCCGATACGCTCCGCCAGCAGGAAGCCGATCAGCGATTGGGTGCCAACGCCATGCCCCGAGCAACCAGCCGTGTAGTAGATATTGCTGTGCGGCCCGGTTTCACCCACCACCGGCAAGGCGTCGTAAGCAAGGCTTATATAGCCGCTCCAGCACTTGTCGATCGCCACGTCGCGCAATGACGGGAATCGGTCGTCCAGGGCTTGCCGCAACGCGGCGTACGCCGTCCGGTCCGGCTCGTTCGGGGTCTGCGAGCCGTAGGCGTAACCCAGTTGCTTGGTGGTTATCAGGAGGGTGTTGCGCGCGGTCAGGCGATGGCTTTCCATGGTCCAGTGGGGGGTCACGATGCCCTCCCGGCCCTGCCAACCCAATGACTGCAGTTGCGCAGCGGACAGCGGCTGTGTCTCGATGGCCGAGACCCGCAGTGGCGTGACCTTGTCCCGCAGCAAACCCAGTTGCGGCGTGTAGGCATTGGTGGCCAGGACCATGACCGGCGCGCTTGCCGAGCCTTTCCTGGTTCGGCAGGTAACTGTTGGGCCGTCACTGTAGGACAGCAGCTTGGTCTGCTCGAACAAGCGAACACCAGCCCGCAATGCCGCCCGGCGCAAACCCATCACGTACTTGCCGGGATCGAGCGTGCCACCGTGCTGGATGCAACCGAAAAGGAACGCAGGCGGGATACCGCGAGCACGCATTTCATCGCGATCCACAAACCGTGTGACCGAACCCAGCTGCTGGCCCAGCGCCATGCTGTGGCGCAGTCTCTTTTCCTGCGAGGGATGGATGACGGCACGGATGACACCGCTGGGCAGGTAATCGCAATCGATGGCCAGCTCACCCAGCCGTCGTTCCACGTAAGCCACGCCTTCATCGTAGAAGGACACGACCTTGCTGGCTTGGTCCGCGCCGAGCCGTTTGTGAAACAGTTCGAACTCGACGCCCATGCTGCCGGCAAGGTAGCCGGCATTCCGACCACTGGCTCCGAAGCCTGCAAAAGCCTGTTCGAGCACCACCACGCTGGCACCGAGCGCGGTGAGCTCCAGGGCAGTGGACAGCCCGGCGAAGCCCGCGCCCACGATGATCACATCGGCATCGATGTCATCCTCGAGCTCCGGCTGCAGATCGTCTGGTTGTTCGACCCATCCGCCGAGAAGGCGGAACTTGTCAACGTTGCTGCTGAGCTCGGACATGGTTTGCCTCCGAAATCTGTTGTTGTTTTGGCAGACTCTACTGCTGCGCCCTATTTAACGCAACATCTGTTATGTTGTTTTTTACACGTATTCGTCATCACATATGGAACGCTATTCGCAGGCTTGAATAAGCCCGGCCGCACCACTTGAAGACGATGCGGCCGAGCGGGTCAGCGAGGGTTTCGACCTGCAGGAGGTTCGCTCACGCCATGGCGGGAAAACAGTAACGGCTGGCCGTCACCCTGTAGCAGCGCAGCAGTCAGCGAGACGCCGTCGCCACTGCGCGTCTCGTCGAAGCTGGCGCCGCCGTCCTGGCTGTTCACCAGCAGGCCATCAAGACCTGCCACCAGTACGTGCTTGCCCTCTGCCTGTATGGCGGTAATCGAGCTACGGCTGGTCAGAGGTATGCGCTGCCAGGCACTTGCGTCCGGTGTGCCGCGCAACAAGGTACCGCGTTGCCCGCCTACCAGCAGACGGCCATCCGGCAGCACGGCACCACTCCACAGCGAGCCCTGGTAGCCGGTGTCCAGGTAACGCCAGGTCTTGCCCCGGTCATCCGAACGCAGCAACTTGCCACGCTCTGCGGTGGCATAGACTGCCCCCTGCCCATCACTGAACAGGCTCAACAGGTTGAGGTCGGCGCGACTGGCTCCAGGCTGGGGTTGCAAGGTGCGTTCGGTCCAGGTGACCCCGCCGTCGTCGGTTGTCAGTATCAACGACCACAGCCCCACCGCCACGCCTTGCTGGCGATCGAAGAAGTGCACGGCGAACAGCGGGCGGTCGACATCGCTGTCGATGCGCTGCACCGCCCAGGTTTCTCCGCCATCACCGCTGGCCAGGATCGCGCCCCAGTGGCCAACGGCCCAGCCGTTGCTGGCATCGACGAAGCTGACACTGGTCAACGTGCTCGACAAGGGTACGCCGCGGGCCTGCCGGTAGCTGCGGCCCTGGTCGTCCGAAAGCAGCACGATGCCATGGTCGCCAACGGCCACCACCCGCTCCCCCGCTTTGCCCGCACCCAGCATCATGGCCTGCACGGCATTGCCAGCAGGTGCCGCCGGCACCGCTTCCAGCCCCGCGGCCCAGGACGCGGCCATTGGCATGGCCGCTAACAGGGCGATGCCCATGACCCGTTTCAGGTAGTGCATGTCATTCTCCTCAATGGGTCAGCGCGCCGACCATGCGCACCGGGCGCTTGCGTGGGAACACCCGTTCCAGCCAGACGGCGAACGCGGGCAGCACCGTCATGGCCATGACCATGTTGACCATGAACATGAAGGCCAGCAGCTTGCCCATGTCGGCCTGGAACTTGAGTTCGGAAAACGACCAGGTCGCCACGCCGACTGCGAGCGTGAGTGCGGTAAAGATGGTCGCGATACCGACTTCGCGCAGGGCACAGGCCACAGCGGTGGCGATGGGCTGGCCATGGGCCTGGTGCAACTGGATGCGGTTGTAGATGTAGAACGCGTAGTCGACACCGATGCCCACCGCAAGGACCATCACCGGCAGGGTGGCGATGGTCAGGCCGATCTGCAGCTCCTTCATGAACCAGTAACCGATGAAGGTACCGAGCGTCAGCGGCAAACAGCACACCAGCACCGCCCTCAGGTCGCGATATACGATGAACACCAACAAGGCGATCGCGGCGTAGACATAGAGCAGCATTGGCGTTTCACTCTTCTCGACCTCCTCGTTGATCGCCGCAATCACCCCGGCATTGCCTGACGCCAGGCGCACGGCAATGCCATGCTGTGGGTAGGCAGTGCGAAACGCCTTCACTGCATCGATCACCCGGGAGATGGTGGTGGCCTTGTGGTCAGCAAGGTACAGGTGTACCGCGGTCATGCTGCAATCGGTGCGCATCAGGCCGGGCAGGCGCCCCACCTCGGCGGCCAGAGACGAATAGTTCATCGGGTCGATGGGCACCGCGCTCATCTTCGGGTTGCCCTCGTTGTAGCCCTCGTTGAACTGGCGCATCGCTGATGAGAACGACGCCACCGAGAGCACCCCGGGTACCCCCTCCATGGCCCAGACGAAGCGGTCCTGGTACTGCCCCAGCGCAACATCCTCACAAGCGTTGGCGCTGCCATCCGGCCCTGGCCGTACCTCGAAGACCACGCTCAGCCAGTCGAGGCCGATGTCATAATTGCTGGCAATGGCCACTGCATCGCGATTGAAGCGTGAGTCCTCCCGCAGCTCCGGCGCCCCTGCCTGAAGCGAGCCGACCACGCGATCATGGCTTTGCCACACAGCCATGACGAATACGGTCACGGCAACCAGCAGCACCCAGCGGGCGTTGCGCCACTGCGCCAACCTCGCCAGGCCTTCCAGCCAGCGCGACCGCCGTTGGCGCGACACTTCCTCGGCAGCGGCATAGCGGGCATCGACCTTCAACATCGAAGCCACCAACGGCAGCATCACCAGGTTGGTGACGATCTTGTAGGCGACGCCGAGCGAGGCGGTGATCGCCAATTCACGGACCATGGGGATCGGGATCAACAGCAGGGTGACGAAGGACACGAGGGCGGTAACCAGCGCCAAGGTGCCCGGTATCAGCAACCCGCGGAAGCTGGAGCGGGCAGCCTGCGCGGCTGGCTTGCCATCGGCGATCTCGCGGACGATGTAGTTGATCTGCTGTACACCATGGGAAACGCCAATGGCGAAGACCAGGAACGGCACCAGCACCGCCAGCGGATCGAGGCCATAGCCCAACAGGCGCAAGCTACCGAATTGCCAGATCAGCGAGGTCAACGAGCAACCCAGCGCGAGCAGCGTGAAGCGCACCGAGTGGCAGTACCAGTACACCGCCGCCGCCGTCAGTAGCAGGGCCAGCAAGCAGAACTCCAGCACCGCTGCCGCACCATCGGCGATATCGCCAATCTGCTTGGCGAAACCGATCAGCTGGATCTCGAAGTCGGCATCCTCGAACGGCTGTCGCAATTGCTGCTCCAGCACGCGGTTGTAGGCCACATAGTCCAGGCGCTGCCCATGGACATCGTATTCGTTGAGCTCGGCAGTGATCATCGCACTGGTCTGGTCCCTGGAGACCAGGGTGCCGATATAGCCGCCCTGAGCGGTGGAATCAGCAATGCGCCCGATGATGGCGGCATCCAGCCGCTCTGGGGTCACCGTTCCCGGCACCAGCGGATCGGCACGAAAGCCCTCCTCCGTGATTTCGTTGACAAAGGCGTTCGGTGTCCAGAGCGAACGCACACTGCTGCGCGAAACACTGGGCAGAAACGTGACTGCCTGGGTCACCTCAGCCAGCCGCCGCAAGCCTGCTTCGCTCCAGATGGTCCCGTTGCGCGCCTTGACCACGATGGTGAGACGGTTCGCGCCAAGCAGATCGGCGCGGTATTGCTTGAATGTCTCGACGTACTCATGGCCAATCGGCAACTGCTTCTCGAACCCAGCGTCCATGCGCAGTTGCACGGCGAACCAGGCCATACCCAGGGTAAACAGCGCGAGTATTGCCAGCACCCAGCCGCGGTGCCCGAACAGCCAGGCCTCGGTGCACGCCAACGGGCCGCGCGATTGTGTTTCCTTGATTTGAATAGACATGTTCACAGCAGGCCTCACAGGGTGCGCGAAACGACGACACCTACGTAATCGCGATCACGGAACAACTGGTCATAGGGGGTATCGCCGCCCATGAACTTGGCGTAGTTGAACGACACCTGCCAACTGGCCGGGTTACGCACGAAGTTGAGGTAAAGGTTCATGCTGCTGGCGTCTTCGGTGAACGTCGCCGAGAGGTTGGGAGTCCGCCCCCCGAGGGAACGCGAATAGAAGACCCCTGGCGTCACCTGCCAGCCTGGAAGCAAGGTGCCGTCGTAGGTGAGGCTGAAGTCCAGGTTGATTCCGGATGAAGTCTTGTCACCGTGAGCCTTCGGCGCCGTCGCAGGGTCCAGCTGCCAGGTATTGCCACCGGCGGCGATGATTTCACCGTCATAGCTGCGGTGCAGCCCCGGGTACTTGATGACCACCAGCTCGGTCAGCAATGTGCCGGTGCTGGCGCCGGTGAAATCGAGCAGTGTGGGCGAGTTGGACGGCGTCATGCTGTAAAGCCCGGTGAGGTGCCACTGGAACTTCTTCTCGTCCTTCCAGCACTTGCCGCGATTGTTGCTGCATAAATCCAGCACCGGGTTGAGCGGCACTGCGTCCTTGGGCCGGTAGGACAGCTCGGTACCCACCGCCCAGTCGCCGATCGGCATGTTCGCGCTGATGCCATAGAGCATGCGGTCTTCCGGATACTCCCACTTCTGCGCCACGGCGAAGGTGTCCGGGTCCAGCAGACGCATCGTCAGCGATGGCAGCTTGTCGTGGTAGCGCATCACGTACAAGCCGACGTTCAGGTCGCTGTCCTGGGGCTGCCAGCGTAGCGAAAGGCCCCATTGCCCGCTGTCGCGGGCGTCCTTGTCATCGAACCCGTAGGTCTTCATCCCGCTGCCCAGCGCCGAGGTGTAGGACCAGTAGCTGCCAACCGGAGGCACCTCGCTCTTGTTCCAGGCGAACTGGTAATAGGCCTCGATGTTGACCCCGCTACCGAGGCCCGATGCCAGGCTCAGCATCGGTGCCGGAAGCACCGCTTCCTTCAATTGCACGCCCGGGCGCGAGAGCGCCTGGATGTCGTAGGCGTTGGTGTTGTTGATACCGCCGAGCACGAACAGGCTCTCACCCCAGTTGATCACCTGGTTACCCAGGCGGGCGCGAACCCGCTGCTCGCCGACATCGAAGCCCTTGCTCACCCAAAGGTCGAGCAGGCGCGCTTTGAATTCCAGGTCATCGCGGGCGGCGCTGGTCAGCCCGTCCTTGCCAACGCCATCAGGGGTGTAGAACGACAGAGCGCCGCTGGTATCGGTGGCTGCGAAATCCCGGATCCAGCTGCCGCGAGCCATGAAGGTAAAGTCTTCCGGCATTTTCAGCAGCAGTTCATGGGTGCCTTTGAGGTAATGGGTAAACAGGTCACCCTTGTCGTAGTTGAGGTCGCCCTGGTCGCCGATACCGGAGGTCTGTGCCAGGCAGCCGCTGGGTGGATGATGCCCGCTGGTACCCTGGTTGATCAGATTGCAACCCTGGGACTCGGTGCGGATACCCATACCGTAGGAAATCGTTGAATCGAACGAGCCCCTGATGGACTCGGTCTCGAAAGTGAACCCCATTGCCAAGGGAGTCATGCACGCAATAGCAAGGCCTGAAGCTTTTGTGATTGTTGTTTTCATGTCGGCGCTCGAAGTGGGAAAGTTCAACGTTCGCTGATGGCACGCAGGTTGTCCGAGGTGTAGAAGTCACGCTTCAGACGTGGGTTGCCAGCATCCTCGGTGAGCCAGCGATGATCTTTCTTGCCAACGCCGATGGAGGTCATGTCGTAGAGGTAGCGGCCGTCGACCAGGTTGTACTGGACCTGGGCTTCCATATCGCAGGTGCCGGTCTCGTAGACAGGGATGGGGTAGCCCTCGCGAACTTTCCAGATCTGCCCCTGCTTGTCGTAGTCGACCGCAACCAGACCGTTCCAGCTGTCCTCGTCGATGTAGAACACACGCTTGGGTGCCTGGTGGCGCATGCCCTGGCGTACGGTCGCCTCAACGACCCAGACCCGGTGCAGCTCATAGCGACGATACTGCGGCGCAAAGGCGTTCTGCTGCGCAACATCCTCGATACGGGCGGATGAGTCATAAGCACCGAACGAGTTGTAGGGCACCAGAAGCTCCTGCTTGCCGACCAGCTTCCAGTCGAAGCGGTCCATCGGGCCGAAGAAAATGTTCGACTCGTCGATGGTGTACTGGTTGTCCAGGCCGATCTGCGGCGAGTCATAGGAATAGGACGGCATGCGACGCACCCGGCGCTGGCCTGGGAAGTAGTAGAAGGTGCTCGCCTGCTCGCCGGCCTTGGTCGTGACCACCCCGGCCTGGCCAGCCAGTGCAGCCGGCTCGTTGTAGGAGAAATAGGTAGCGACCTCGAGTCGGTCGAACGAGGAGAACAGCGCACTGCCCTTCTGCCCCCACGGCGTGTACATGAACCAGTCGGTCGAGGTCTGCAACCAGCTCCCGCCGCCGGGACGCGGTGAAATGCCGGACACCGTCTTGGCCATGTCGAAGCCTACGCCGCGGTAGCGCATCTTCATGTTCCACATGACCTCGGCGCCGGTGGTCGGCATGGGGAACGGAATGCCTGGAACATGAGCGTCCTGCAGCGCAACCCCGTCGGCGTCGAGCGTGGCGAAACCGACATTCTTGCGCGTATTGTCGACGACGAAGTCTGGTGCACCGCAGGTGCGTCGGGTCGGATAGACATCCATGCGGTAGTCGGGAATTTTCTTGAACAGCTCCAACTGCCCTGGAGAAAGCTGCTTGGCGTACTGCGCTACGTTTGCTGCGGTAATGCTATAGAGCGGCTTGTCGTCCTTGAACTTCCAGGACTGCCCACGCACCTGCCCATGACTCCAGCCTGTGTCCTGCTTGCCAGGTGGCGCCCAGGCGGGAATCACGCCATCGGCGCTGGCAGCGACTTCAGCGCCCAGGGGCGTCAGTTTCGTTCCCAATTGCGAAGCATCGTTCTGCGCAGCCTGCACTGCGCCACAGGCGGCCAGCGCCGCAAGCGCCAGTGCCAATGACCTCCCTCTGCAGGCAATGGAAGTTCCAACATCAAGGCGCTGATTCACATCTTTCATGCGAGGTTCCTCACGAGCTCTTGGCGACCGCTCGGCGTGCCTCGTTCGAGGCAGGACTGACGGCTGGGTTTGTTTCGAAGGCATGGTCAGATGACGACCACGCAAGGGTAAAAAAGCAATTTACTTGCCAATATTTTTTTACGTTTACTCTCAATATCTTACAATTTTTATAACAACTGATATGTGCTACCTGGCGACTCAAATGCCCTCCTTTGCAGCAGGCAGAACGGCGAGATGTGCAATTACGGAACACTTGTTACTTTAAATCAATGGAGGATGATTTCGCCCGCTGCCCCAGGGCGAGTCCGAGCCGGGGCAGGCAGCGTTATCGAGAAAAGAAGAACAGCGGATGCACGCAATGGACGCTGAAGTACGTAGACAGGCTTTGGTCAAGGCAACGTTGAACGAACCTGTTGCCCTAATGCCGAAAGACATCGCCGATGCCGGCAACGGGATGAACGTGAGGGGTAATGCCTGGGCTCGCATTGGCGCGCACAGTCGACAGGTAGACACTGCCTGCACCCAGCACAACGAACACAATGACAATAAGCATTCGAGTCATGACGATCTCCGTAATCGGCGCTTCGCCGCAGCAGAGTTTGTTTTTGTTGGTGCGTCCTCTCCGAGTCTGACGGCCGGCATGCTCGAATGCTTCACATATCGCGCCACTAAACAGGCTTTTCATGACACCCTGGAAAGCCATGTTCCAGGGTGGTGGACAGCTGTTACGATGACTCATCACCACCCCGGCCACTGCATGCGCACTGCCAGACCAGAACCTTCGACATGACTTCTTTCGTCCTCGACATCGCCCTGCTCGGTTTCGACGAGTTTTCGACCCGCCAGGGCCTGGATGCCCGCACACTGCTCGAAGAGGCAGGCGTGATGGAAGGCCGGACCGACCTGCCGCTCAGTGGCGAGCGCTTTGCCGCACTCCTGGAGCTGGCGTCGCGCAGGTCCGGCAATGCGCTGTTCGGCCTGCAGCTTGGATTGCAGCAAGGGCTTTCAGCGCTGGGCACGCTGCACTATGTGATAAGCAGCGCTCATACGGTCGGTGATGCGTTGCAAGCTTTGATCCGCTATTTCCCTACCCACAGCAATGGCGCAGAGCTCAGACTTGAGCAACGGGGTAACCAGGCCTGGCTGCTCTATGATGTGATAGACGCAAACGTGTCAGTCACCCGGCAGACCGTCGAGCTTGCCATGGCGCTCGGCACCAAGATCATGGAGAGCCTCTTGGGGCGGGCCTGGAAACCCCAGGAGCTTCTGCTTCGCCACGCTGCCGGCGCCCGTCTGAACACATACCGTAGCTTGCTGGACATCACTCCGCGCTTCGACAGTGCGGTCAATGCCTGGGTATTCGATCACGCTCTGCTGACCCATTCACTCGGTGAGCGTGATGCTGGCCTGCAGGTGTTGATGAAAAACCATTATGACGAGCTTGCGTACCTCACCCTGCGCGAGCTACCCGCCCATGTACAACGGCTAATGCGGCACGGCCTTTGCGATGGGCAAGCCAGTGTTGAACACATAGCCGGGCAGCTTGCGCTCAGCCCGCGCACTCTGCAGCGCTACCTGCAAGCCGAGGGTACCCACTTCCAGGCTTTACTGGACGATACCCGGCAGGCCATGGCCAAGCGTTATCTCTGTGATTCCACCTTGAACCTGACACAGCTTTCCGCGTTGCTTGGCTACACCAGCCTGGGTGCCTTTTCCCGCGCATTTACACGCTGGAACGGCATCAGCCCGCAGAAATGGCGGCAACATCATCGCAATGGGCTACTGGCTGCACCGGAAACCCACGAGGTTTCGCCGCCATGAAAGCGGTATCCACCGCGGCCAGCGAGCGCAGCACGACCACTGGCTCGTTCATCCGTGTGCTGGCGCTCAGCAAATTTACCGAATTCGCCAGCAATGAAGGGCTCAGGCCAACGGCGATGCTCCGGCTGATGGCTTTGCCTGTGGACGTGGAACAATTCCCCCAGCGGATCCTTGCCTACCAGCGCTACTGCGGGTTGCTGGATTTGTGCGCACAACAGGCCGAGCAGCCGCTGTTCGGTTTGCGGTTCGGGATGCACCAAGGGCTGGCAGTATTCGGTGACATGCTCTATCTGGTCGGCAGCACCCACTCGGTAGGCGAAGCGCTGCTGGAGCTCAAGGACAACTATGCAGTCTTCAATGGTGCGGTCAGCATGCAGCTCATACCTGCACGCGATCAGGTCTGCCTTGAGTTTTCAACGCCTCGGCAGTACGGCCCCGGGCAGTTCCACGCCGCAGAGCTGATGTGCGCCGTGGCCCTGAAGCTGTTGCGCGCAATGATCGGTGACGAATGGCAACCTGATCATGTGGCCTTCTCCCACGCGCCACTTGGCAGCGAGCTGGACTACAGGAGCATCCTTGGCTCACCTGCGATGTTTTCCTCGGCGTTTACCGGCCTGGTCTTTCCACGGGATGCCCTGTCGCTGCCACTGAACGCCAAGGACACAACGTTGCACCAGCTGCTGGAAACGCACATAGGCCGGATGGAGCGGTTGTCCAGCGCGGCACTCCCTGGATCCATCAAGCAACTGCTTCGCCACCTGCTTCCCAGCGGCCGTGCGACAGTGGACAAGGCCGCCAGCTGGATGGTCGTGAATCCACGGTCGCTGCAACGCCAACTCTTCGCCGAGGGCACGTCATTCCAGCAGCTTCTGGACGAAGTGCGCCAGGAATCAGCCCAGCACTACCTGCAGGATCCTGCCATCAGCATGAGCAGGCTGGCGAAGCTTCTGGGATATGCAGACTCGAGCGGCTTCAGCCGCGCCTTTCATCGCTGGTTTGGCCTCACCCCGCTCCAATGGCAACGAAAAACCGGGCTGGCCAGGCAACCGCGCCTGCTCCGAGGTCGAAAAAACTACAACGGCCTTGCCGAGTAATGCTGCCTGGCAACAAGGTTGCCAGGCACATGGCTCAAAACTGCGAACTGTCCAGCAGATACAGCGATTCACTCCCGGCTTTCACGGAGGCTATCAATGAATGGATCCGAGGTAGCAGGCGGGCGAAGTAAAAGCGCGCGGTACCCAGCTTGCTGGCGTAGAAGTCGTCTTGACCTGCCTTGGGCAGCGCCGCATGAGCCATTCGCGCCCACATATAGGCGTAGACGGTGTAGCCGAACACATGCAGATACTCGACCGAGGCAGCACCCACTTCGTTGGGATCGCCCTTGGCGCGGTCAAGGATCCAGGCCGTCAATTCCTCAAGATTGAGGACCGCAGCCTTCAATGGTGCGGTAAATTCGGCCAGTGCTGGTGGCGCCGAATGGATGAAACCCAGCACCTCGTCGATCAAGGTTTTCGCGGAGGCACCACCCGTTCCCAGGACCTTGCGGCCGAGCAGATCCAGAGCCTGAATGCCATTCGTACCCTCATAGATCTGGGTGATACGGCAGTCACGTACCAATTGTTCCTGGCCCCACTCGCGAATATAACCATGCCCGCCAAACACCTGTTGGCCGTGCAACGTGGCTTCCAACCCCATGTCGGTCAGGAATGCCTTGGCGACCGGCGTCAGCAAAGCGACGAGTTCTTCTGCACGCTTGCGCGCCTCGGCGTCTTCGCTGTACCTGGACGTGTCCAGTTGCATGGCGACATAGCTGGAAAATGCACGCCCGCCTTCGTTCAAGGCTTTCATGGTGAGCAGCATGCGGCGTACATCGGCGTGGACGATAATCGGATCGGCAATCTGCTGCCCTTCGGCAGGTCCACTCGATGCCCGTCCCTGGACACGCTCACGGGCATAGCTGATCGCACTCTGATAAGAACGCTCGCCGGTAGCCAACCCTTGGACGCCCACTCCGAGCCGTTCGTAGTTCATCATGGTGAACATTGCAGCCAGGCCTTTGTTCGGCTCGCCGACCAACCACCCCGAGGCACCATCGAAGTTCATCACACAGGTCGCTGACCCCTTTATGCCCATCTTGTGTTCAAGGGATCCGCAGCTCAGGCTGTTCTTCTCGGCCAATGTGCCGTCGTCATTGCTCAACACCTTGGGTACCAGGAACAGCGAGATACCCTTGGGACCGGCAGGGGCGTCAGGCAGCCGAGCCAATACCAGGTGCACGATATTTTCGGTCAGGTCATGCTCACCGCCGGTGATGAAGATCTTGGTGCCGCTTATCGCGTAGCTGCCATCCGCTTGCGGCTCGGCACGAGTACGGATGATGCCCAGGTCAGTTCCGGCATGCGGTTCGGTCAAGCACATGGTGCCTGCCCACTGACCGCTGTACATCCTCGATAGATACTGGCCCTTTAGCGTTTCGCTCGCATGCGCATTGATTGCCATGCACGCGCCAGCGGTGAGCATGGGGTACAGACCAAATGACAGGTTGGCCGCATTGACGATTTCATCGACCAGTGTCGAGAGCATCTTCGGCATCCCCATCCCGCCATGGCTGGCATCGCCGGCGACCCCGCCCCACCCGCCCTCGGAAAAGGCCCTGTAGGCTTCCACAAACCCTTGAGGTGTCGTTACCCGCCCGTCTTGCCACTGGCAACCTTGCTCATCACCGGGACGATTCAGCGGTGCCAGTACCTCGGCTGCGAGCTTGCCTGCCTCGTTCAGGATCGCCTCGGCTGTTTCCGAGTCGATAAAGTCGTGCAGAGCAGGAAACTGGCCCCACAGTTTACTGGCCTCGAATACTTCATTGAGGATGAATTGCATATCCCGCAGGGGTGCTTGGTAATCAGACATGGCATTTCTCGAAAATGAGTTGGGTGATGCGCATCCCGGGAGCGAAGTGCACACAGGGCAACCGGATTACTGCTATTGCTGGAACGGGCGACAATTAAAGAAAACCATCGTTATGCTAATTCGTGGAATTGCTCGTTGGCAATGCCCTTTCGGCTGTGCTGTCGCTGCCCCATTGGTGTGCAGGCTCACCGCCCTGACGTGTAGAAAGCCGTCGGCGCCTGCCTGAGAACGGCAATGCGTGCCGAGATTCAGGTGTGCATCACACAGCCAGATCGATAGCCAGAAAGCCCCACGGTGTCTCAACACCTCGAACGCAAATTCATGAATTGCACATTTTCTGGCGTGATCTGTTAAATCTCTGCCGCGCGGAGCCTTTAGACTTCAAATCACCAACAACAAAAACCGGCAACCAGCCAATCGCTGGACTCGGAGAGATTCATGCGCCGAATTGCGTTCATCGGCACGGTCACGCTTTTGCTCACAGGCACGTTGTATGCGGCAGAGCAAATCGTGCAGACCAGCCCCCTTTACCCTTGGCCTGTCTACCTGATGTCCAGTTTCGCGGACATCCTCAAACCCCTGCGCGATGCATTGGCAATCTAATGCTGATGTGCCCACATCCTTCATCCGACAAGCACGACTTCCAGTCGTCAAAGCCAGGGGCTTTGCGGTCGGTAATGCACTGGCGCATGAACCCTGCCCGCTTCCAACCCCCGTCAACGCAACACGCCCCCGCGTCCTATCGAGGAATACAGCATGCACTTTGAATACAGCCCTAAAGTTCGAGACCTTCTCGGGCGGCTTGAGCGTTTCATGGAAGATCACGTATACCCGGCCGAGCACGAATACCACGACTTCATCGAGCGCTCCGACAACCGTTGGGTCATTCCTCCGGTGATGGAGCAACTCAAGGCGCGTGCGCGCAGCGAAGGCCTGTGGAACCTGTTTCTGGCGAAGTTCGACGACTACGGCTCGGGCCTGACCAACCTGGAATATGCGCCGCTGGCCGAGGTCATGGGCCGCTCGTTCATCGGCCCGGAAGTGTTCAACTGCAATGCGCCGGATACTGGCAACATGGAACTGCTGGCCCGCTATGGCAGCGAAGCGCAGAAACAACAGTGGCTGCTGCCGCTGCTCAACGGTGAAATCCGTTCAGCGTTCGCCATGACGGAGCCAGCGGTCGCTTCCTCCGATGCCACCAATATCGAATGCCGCATCGAACGGGACGGTGATGACTACGTGATCAACGGGCACAAGTGGTGGACCACCGGCGCCCCCGATCCGCGTTGCGCGTTCCTGATCGTGATGGGCAAGACCGATCCCGATGCCCCGCCTCATCACCAGCAGACGCAGGTGATCGTGCCGATGGATACCCCCGGCCTCAAGCTACTGCGCCCCCTGCGCGTGTTCGGTGACGATGATGCCCCGCACGGGCATGCCGAGATCCTGTTCGAGAATGTACGCGTTCCGGTTGGCAACCGGATCGGCGGCGAGGGGCAAGGTTTCGAAATTGCTCAAAGCCGGCTGGGTCCAGGCCGGATTCATCATTGCATGCGCCTGATCGGATCCGCTCAACGTGCATTGGAATTGATGTGCGCCCGGGTCGAGCACCGGGTAGCGTTCGGCAAGAAGCTCTCCGAGCAAGGTTCGATACGCGAGGACATCGCGCGCTCGCTGTGCGAAATCGAGCAGGCACGCCTGTTGACCTTGAAGGCTGCCGACAAGATGGACCGCACCAGCTACAAGGACGCGCGCGATCTCATCGCGATGATCAAGATCATTGCCCCGACCATGGCGCAGCAGGTCATTGACCGCGCCATCCAGGCCCACGGCGCACTGGGCCTGTGTCAGGACAGCTTCCTGCCGCGCGCCTTTGCCAATGCCCGGGCCATTCGCCTGGCCGATGGCCCCGATCAGGTGCACATGGCCTCACTGGGCAAAGCGGTGATCAAACGCTACACAGCTTGAGGAACGACTACATGACCCACATTGAAAACCTCGACAGCGAGCGCCTGGGCGCCTATCTGGAAGCCGTTCTGCCCGGTTTCAACGGCCCCGTCGCGTTGGAAAAGTTCGCTGGCGGGCAGTCGAACCCGACATACCGGCTACGCGCTGGCGGTACCGATTACGTGTTACGCAGCAAACCACGGGGCGCACTGCTGAAGTCCGCTCACGCGATCGACCGTGAGTTCCGCGTCATGCAAGCCCTGCGCAACACCGAGGTCCCGGTAGCCCACCCGTACCACCTCTGCGAGGATGCCAGCATCATCGGCAGCGACTTCTACCTCATGTCGTTCGTGGAGGGGCGGATTTTCTGGGACCCTGCACTGCCGGAGATCGAGCAAGCCCACCGCGCTCCCTACTACGACGAAATGAACCGCGTACTCGCAGCTATGCACCGCCTGGACGTCGAAGCCATCGGCCTCGGCGATTATGGTCGAGCGGGTAACTATTTCGAGCGGCAACTCGTGCGCTGGACCCAGCAATACCAAGCCAGCGAAACCGATATCAACCCTGCCATGAACCAGCTCATCGAGCGGCTACCGGGGCTGCTGCCACCAGACGACGGACGCGTCAGCCTGGTCCATGGCGACTATCGCCTGGACAACTTCCTGTTCCACCCTACCGAGCCGCGCATCCTCGCGGTAGTCGACTGGGAACTGTCCACTCTAGGCCATCCCTTCGCCGACCTGGCCTATCAATGCATGCAGTGGCGCATGCCGAATGACGGCCTGATCCGAGGGTTGGGCGGCCTCGACCGCCACGCATTGGGCATACCAGACGAAGATACCTATGTCGCCGACTATTGCGCGCGCATGGGACTGGAAAAGATCGAAAACTGGAACTTCTACCTGGCATTCAGTTTTTTCCGGCTTGCGGCGATCGCCCAAGGTGTAAAAAAACGCGCCCTGGAAGGCAACGCTTCCAATACGCGGGCGCACGAAACGGGTGAGCTGGCCCGGCCGCTCTCGCAAATGGGCTTGGACCTCATTGCCCCTGGAAACTGAAATTTCCGTTGTTTGGAGAAGATACGATGGTTAATGAACGTTTTTCGCTGGCTGGTAAAGTCGCTCTCGTCACCGGGGCTTCGAGCGGTATCGGTTATTGTCTCGCCCGCGGCCTGGCGCAGGCTGGCGCCACGATCGTGGCTTCGGCTCGCCGGCTCGACCGGATCGAGGCGCTGGTGCACGACATCCATAACAGCGGTGGCAAGGCCATCGCTGTCGCCATGGATGTGACCTCCAGTGACAGCGTACGTGCCGCGTTCGACGCTGCGGCAGCCCAGGTCGGCGTGTGCGACATCATTATCAACAATGCCGGTATCGCGGCCCCTGCCCCCTTCCTGGAGACCGACGAAATCTCGATGGATGCGGTGCTGGACACCAACTTCAAGGGGATCTGGCGTGTATCCCAGGAGGCCGCACGTCGGCTTGCCGAGGCAAAGCGCCCGGGAGCGATCATCAACATCGCCTCGATACTCGGCCTCGGGGTGCAGCCCGGTTACAGTGTTTATGCAGCGTCCAAGGGCGCAGTTGTCCAGTTGACCCGCGCACTTGCCAATGACCTGATGCGCTTTGGCATACGGGTCAATGCCATTGCCCCCGGCTGGTTCGAAACAGAAATGAGCCAGGCATTTTTCGCCAGCGAAAAGGGGCAGGCAGCCATACGCTCGATGCCATCTCGACGCCTGGGCCAACTGGACGAACTGCTTGGCCCGATGATCATGCTCGCTAGCGAGGCGGGCTCCTTCGTCAATGGCGTGGTGTTACCGGTAGACGGAGCCCATCACACTCGTTTGGCATAGGCGTATTCCAGAACGACACCCTGACGCTCAACGGCACCCTCGGCCACACTTATGTCGCCCTCAATGCCAACAGTACCCTCGCCGTCGATCTGGAGGCGCAAGCCATGCAAGCCGGTTGGCGCTTGCAGGTGCGAGTGCGGGCTCAACGCACATTGCGTTTCTGGGCCCGCTCATTCGACGCTTTGCCGGACTACACCCGAGCGCTGCTGGACTGTTTGTCTCTACCGCTAACCGGCAAGGCTTGACTCTACCGTAAGGGGCAGACTTTACCCTTGGCACTTCATTACCTGGAGTTTGTCATGAAGAGCAAACGCATGCTCGTAATCCTCGGCCACCCTTCGAACGACAGCTTTTGCGGCGCTGTGTCCGAACGTTATGTCGAGGCTGCCAAGGAAGCAGGCCACGAGGTGCGCCTGCTGCGCCTGGACACCCTGGATTTCGATCCGGTCTTGCACGATGGCTATAACCAGATCCAGTTGCTTGAGCCCGATTTGATCGACGCACAGAACGACATTACCTGGGCCGAACACCTGACGTTGGTGTACCCGATCTGGTGGGGCGGCATTCCGGCGTTGCTCAAAGGGTTCTTCGACCGCGTGTTTCTGCCCGGTTTTGCCTTCAAGTACCGCAAGGGCTCGCCCTTCCCGGATAAGCTGCTCAAGGGCCGCACGGCTCACCTTTTGGTGACCATGGACACGCCGCCATGGTACTACCGGTGGGTGTATCGCATGCCGGGCCTGCACCAAATGCGCAAGACCACCCTGGAGTTCTGCGGCATAAAACCCCTGAAAACCCTGACCTTCGGTCCGGTATTGGGCTCCAAGCCGGAACAGCGTGAAGCCTGGCTCAAACAAGTCCAGGCAGTCGCAAGCCGCTGATCGGCCCCGGTCGGGCCGCGCCCCTGCGCTGCCCAGCCGAGCCTCCCTGCTGTGACACCCTTTCCAACCTGGCTTCCCACCCCTTGACGCTTGTGCAAAGATTTGCGCGCCTGTAAGAGCGCGCGACATCTTTTTGCTTCTGATGCGTCAAAAAAAGGGATTTCCATGTACATCGGCAAAGCCGCCCAGCTGTCGGGCACCACCGTCAAAAGCATTCGACATTACGAAGAAATCGGCCTGTTGCCACCCCCGCAACGCGAAGGCAAGTACCGCATCTACAGCCAGCAAAGCGTAGAGCTGCTGACCTTCATCAAATGCGCTCAGCAACTCGGTTTCAAGCTCAAGGAAATGCAGGCCATTCTGCAGGATCATCGCGGCCAGGAGCTGCCTCGGGATCTGGCCATGCAGGCCATCGCTAACAAAAAGCAGGAATTGATGGGGCAGATCCAGGCCCTGCAGCAAGTGCATGACGGCTTGGTTGAGTTTGAGCTGAGCCTCAAAGATGCTCAGATGCAATGCCAGTTCCAACACCTGGAAAAAGCCCGCTGAATCCGCACCGCCGCCTCTGAACGGCCATGGCGCCCCGGCGGTTTAGCCTGGCACAGTCTCCCCCCCCCCAACTGTTCGCCCTCTTGCACTGCTGGCTGCGGCACAATCGAGGCAATTTTTCAGTACCGCCGGACTTGTTGGTCTGAACTTTGCTGTCCGCCCGGGCTTCCCCTGCATACCTGGCACGCAAACATGCGGCTGAAGGCAATCCACCTACAGGGGTTCGCAAAATGATCGATCAAGCGACAGGCATGAAAGCAGGTGAACGCTATCGCGTGGAAAACATCGAGCGGGCGCATCAGTTCCCAGGCTTCTTTCAAGACGGCAAGTATTACCTGGGCCCTGAGCTTTTGACCGCCGTTGGGTGGATCGAAGGTACGCGCTTCATCTACGACAGCGTGGATGCCGAAGGCGAACCGGTGTTTCCGAACCGGGAGGCAGGCACGATTGAAGGGCTGACGTTGACCTTGGTCGATGGTACCGCCCTTGAAATCTCCAGGATCGAGGCCAGCGAAACGTTCGCGCCACTTGACGAGCACAACAAGTCTGCCACGGAGCGGGAATCGCCCCGCGGGGGCTACCCGAGCAGAGGGCCGCTGCGTGGCAAAGTCGTGGTGATAACTGGCGCTTCCAGCGGTATCGGCCGTGCCACCGCGCACGCATTTGCCTGCAAGGGGGCTCGCCTGGTGCTCGCTGCGCGCGATGAAGAAGCGTTGTTCGACGTCCTGGATGAATGCACCGACTGCGGTACGGATGCCATAGCGATCACGACCGATGTCACCCGCAACGACCAGGTGCAAGCGCTGGCCGCCCGGGCAGCAGAATTTGGCCACGGACGGATCGATATCTGGATCAACAACGCCGGCGTTGGCGCGGTGGGCAACTTCGAGGCAACACCACTGGAGGCCCATGAGCAGGTGATTCAGACTGACCTGTTGGGTTACCTGCGCGGCGCTTTTGTAGCCCTTCCTCTCTTCAAGCGCCAAGGCAGCGGCATCCTGATCAATACGCTGTCCCTGGGCAGTTGGGTGGCCCAACCCTATGCAGCCGCGTACTCGGCGAGCAAGTTCGGCTTGCGTGGCCTGACCGAGGCACTGCGAGGGGAATTGACGGAGTTTCCCGACATCCACGTGTGCGATATCTATCCGGCAGTCATGGACACACCGGGCTTCCGAGACGGCGGCAACTACACAGGACATGCGCTGACACCTCCAGGCCCTGTATATGATCCCGAACTTGTGGCAAAGGCCATGGTGGCCTGCGCAATCTCACCTCGAGCTCACACCACGGTCGGCGCCACGGCTCGCCTCGCGCATCTGGCCAGCTACCTGGTACCAGGCCTGCCGCTGTTATCGGGGTGGCTGACGCGTTGGGGGATAAACCGCAGCCCCAAAGCCGAAACCTCATCAGGCAACCTCTTTGAGCCGCCGAGTGGCAGGAGGAGTATCGACGGCGGCTGGAGGAAGCCAAAAAAAGACACGACGCCTCTAGTGATCGGCGCAGCGGCGCTTGCGGTCATCATAGGTTTTGCGATCACCCATTCACGCCGCAGGAGCTGAACAACTGTGCTGTCAAACTCGACGCAAGGCAAATCAGTTCCAAAAGTTGGCGAACAAAGCTCTGCGGCGCCACAAATGCCCGCACGAGTTCTTTCGTGCAACCCGTCGGCCCAAGCGCAAAGCCGGGGAGCAAATCGCTGTCTGCTTGAAGTCGGAGTTGAACACAGACTTTCCTGTGTGACGACATGAGGTGAAAGATCATGGCTGACAATCAAAGCAATCGTGGCCGCCAAGGTGGTTCCGCCCAGAACAATCCAGGCAATTTCGCCAATGACCGTGAGAAGGCGTCGGAGGCAGGTCGCAAAGGCGGCCAGAGCTCCGGGGGCAACTTTGCCAACGACCGTGAACGCGCCTCCGAGGCTGGGCGCAAAGGCGGAGAGAACAGTCACGGCGGCGGCCGTGGTAGCGAAAACCGCTAACTTGAAATGAGTTCGGCCAGGGTGCATGGCACCCTGGCCTCTTTTTTGAAATCTTCAACCTTTGCTACGGCGTGGGTCAGCCGAACGTGGATAGGTGCGTTCCTCTTCGAGGGTGCCATCCGCCCTGTGGATCTTCACTGATGCGGTCTTGCCATCGAAGAAATCCGCAAGGGCATTGATTAGTTCCTGCTTCGTCGCCGCTCGTTTGGAAGCTCGTTCAGCACCGACTTTCTTCAACTCCCAACCATCCGATGTCGGGCTGAGGTGATAATTGTCCATCGTCCACTCCTCATGGCCAAATGGATTCGCCGTCATCCTGAATCTCTTCCTCCGCCTCGGCAGCATCCGTGGCATCAGCGTCGTTCAAGGGCGGCGAGGTGGGCTTTTCCGGATCGTTGATGAACGGTACGTCGCTTGGCCCCTTTTCCTCAGAGCCTTCAGTTTCCGGCTGCATGGCAATACCTCCGAACAAGTGGACTGGATGCAGATTCCACGTACTTTTGCCAGTACCCAAACAATCCCGGCATCGCTAGTTCATGCGCTATTGAGCATACAGGGCGGGAATAATTCCATCGGAGTGGCAGGTGGCAATGCGGCAGACTCAGTGTCGACCATAACCTGCGCAAGACTGGTCGGCGCTGCTCATGGCATCACTCCATGCGCCTCGAAATATCGGCTCAAGGTACTAACCTCCCCCTCTGGATCAGCCAGCGCGACATGGTTGTCAGGCCGCAACAGGTAAGCAGCATTTCTGGCAACGCCGGCTTTCTCGTACGCATGCTCCCAAGCGAAAACATGCAGTGCAATGCCCTGCCTTGCACACCATCGGGTCAAGTCGGCCTTGGCTTCACCGTAAACATGCACTTGCCACTGAATGGCTGCGAGTGAAGCGTAGTTGTCCTCGGTGCCGACAGACAGCCAAGGCAGGCGATCACCGCCCTCAACGCCACCGGCCTTGCCCTGGCTCAGCGGGCTTTCGCGGTAATCGAGTGTGGTTTGCGAAACCATTCGGAACAGGTACTCACGGACGTTTTCGCTCTTGTACGCAACACTCGCGAAGAGCGGCGCGATGCGAGTACGTACAAAGTCGGCAAATCCGCCCTGAGCGGTAACGAAGGTGAACAGTTTGTCAGTTGTCTCCACCAGCGTGCGGGCAAATGCCTGGCGTTCGATCTGGTAGCTGTCGAGCAATGTGTCGGGCGCTTTCCCTTTCAACACCGCGGCCAACTTCCATGCCAGGTTGATCGCGTCCAGAATGCCGGTGTTCATGCCCTGCCCTCCCGCCGGGCTATGCACATGCGCAGCATCGCCGAGCAGAAACGCCCGGCCACGGCGGAAATGGTCCGCAACGCGATGGTGAACACGGTAGGTGGAAAACCAGTTCACGGCGGTAATCTTCAGGTTCAACCCGTTGATGGCATCATGACCAACGTCCGCGAACGTCAGATGTTCAGGATGCTCGGCTCGCTCGTCACGCACAGTGCCAATCAGGCGGTACTGGTCCTTTTCGCCATAGCACAAAAGCAGCACGAAATCGGATTTGTCAAAAGCGATATGCCCCTCACCCGCCGGCTCGACACCATTGACCCTGACATCCGCAACATAGAAAAGCTGTTTGTAGGTGCCGCCCTCGAAACCGCTGCCGATCGCTTGCCGAACAAGCGACCGAGCGCCATCGCACCCGGCCACAAAAGCCGCAGTGAAGGATTCCTCTCGGCCATCAGCATGTTTCAGGAGGGCCGTGACATGGCTTTCACCCTCCTCGAAAGACAGCAGTTCGGTCTGCCGTTCCACATCCACGCCGAGTGACTGGAGCTGCTGCACCAGCAGGCGCTCATGGCGGTCCTGGGGATAGACCAACACGAAAGGATACGCAGAAACTTCTCTGCCTGCGTCGCCCAAGGGTATACGCGCCCTGTGCCGGCCGCGTGCCCACATGTTCATGGCTGGGGTTTTATAGCCGGCCTCTATCACTGGCTCGGCCAGATCGAGCTGGCGATAGAGCTCCAGCGTGCGGGCTTGAACAGCCATGGCACGAGAAGCTTCACCCGGCCCACTGCTCTTGTCGATGATCCTTACGCCGACGCCTTGCCTGTTGAGCCAAAGAGCAAGAACCAGCCCGGTCGGGCCGGCTCCGACAATGAGTACGTCGGTCTGCGCCATGATCTCACCTCGAACATCAATGCCTCTGGGATCATGAATGTTCCTGGGCGCGCGCAAAGTCAACGTTTTATTGGTCGTACGCAATCAGGGGGCATTTACCCCCCGATTGCACAGGTTTCGACCCTCACGATCCGAAGCCATGAGTGACCCTTGCATCGGTCATAGCAGCTCGGGGAATGCAGCGCCAAGCAGGCCCGGATCCTTCAGGATCGATGCGCTGCTGGCAATATCCGGGGCCAGCCAACGGTCCTGGGCATACGCGGGGACCCGTTCGCGCAACAACCGCCAGGCAACGCTGGTACCTGCGCCAAAGCGCTGCTCCTTGAGAAATTCAAATGCCTGGGCCGCCAGCAGGTATTCGATGGCGAGGATCTGCGTGCAGTTCTCCAGGGCGCGGTGCAACTTCAACCCGGCATTGGTGCCCATGCTCAGATGATCCTCCTGCAGGCCGGAGGTGACGTAGTTGTCAACGACTGCCGGTTGTGCCAGCTGACGGTTTTCCGCACACAGTGAAGCGGCCACGTACTGAACGATCATCATGCCCGAGTTCACCCCCGGCTGGCTGACCAGAAAGGCCGGCAAACCGCTGACCAACGGATTGATCAGGCGATCGAGACGACGCTCGGCAATCGCCCCGATCTCGGCCACCGCGATAGCCAGCAAGTCGGCCGCCATGGCCACCGACTGGCCGTGCGGGTTCGCCTGGGAAACCACCCGATACGACTCGGGCGTACCCAGCAGCATCGGGTTGTCGGTGGTGGAATTGAGTTCGGTTTCGATCTGCCGCGCAGCGTGTTCCAGCTGATCGCGCGCGGCGCCATGAACCTGCGGAATCGAGCGAATGCTCAAGGCGTCCTGGGTGCGAATGCCTTGGCTGCTGGCAATGATTTCGCTGCCGTCGAGCAGGCGCCGCAGGTTACTGCCCACGCGCTGCATGCCGGGGTGCGGTTTCATCGCGATGATTTCAGGATCGAAGGCATCGACTTGACCGCGCAAGGCCTCGAAGCTCATGGCGCTGATGACGTCCGCCCATTGGCTCAACCGGGTGGCGTCATCCAAAGACAGGCAGCTCAGGCCGGTCATGCAAGGGGTACCGTTGACCAGGCACAGGCCATCCTTGGCACCCAGTTTGACCGGCGCCAGGCCGACCTCGGCCAAGGCCTGCTGCGCCGGCATGATCTGGCCGCGATAGCTGACCTGGCCGACGCCCAGCAAGCTGATGCTGATATGCGCCATGTGGGTCAGATAGCCCACCGACCCCTGTTTCGGCACCTGCGGCGTGATGTGCTGGTTGAGCAGGGTCAGCAGTGCCTCGACCACCTTGCGCTGCAGGCCGGAACGGCCCTGGCAGAAGTTGATGATCGCCGCACACATTATCGCCCGGGTCTGTTCGTCCGACAGCGCCGTACCCACGCCACAGGCATGGCTGAGCAAGGTGTTGTGCGACAGCTTGCTGAGTTGTTCGTCCTGCAACGAGACATTGCACAAGGCACCAAGCCCGGTGTTGACGCCATAGGCGCGGTCACCGCTGGCAACGATGCGCTGGACGATCGCCTGGGCGTTCTCGATCCGCGCCCAGGCCGATGGGGCCAGCTCAAGCTTCGCGCCATGCCGGGCCACAGCTACCACATCCTGCCAACGCACGGGCGCTTCGGCGATGATGATTCTTTCAGCAAACGACATACACGCGGTTCCTTAAAGCGAAGCTACGCGACGCTGCACGAAACGATCGACGTATTCGTCCGCAGGCTGGTAGAGGATTTCTTTCGGCGTGCCGACCTGGACCAGGCGACCGTCCTTGAGAATGGCAATCCTGTTGCCGATACGCACCGCCTCGTCCAGGTCGTGGGTGATGAACACGATGGTCTTGTGCAGGGTCTTCTGCAGTTCCAGCAACTGGTCCTGCATTTCGGCGCGAATCAGCGGGTCAAGCGCACTGAAGGCTTCGTCCATCAGGATGATGTCGGTGTCGGCAGCCAGAGCGCGGGCCAGGCCGACACGCTGACGCATGCCGCCCGACAACTGGTGCGGGTACGACTTTTCGTACCCCTTCAGGCCCACGGTGTCGATCCAGTGCAGGGCGCGCTCTGTGCACTTGGCCTTGTTCTCGCCACGGACTTTCAGGCCGTAGGCGACGTTGTCCAGCACGGTGCGGTGCGGCAACAGGCCAAAACTCTGGAACACCATGCTGATCTTGTGCCGGCGGAATTCGCGTAAGGCTTGCATGTCGTACTGCAGAATGTCTTCGCCATCGACCAGGATCTCGCCGCTGGTCGGGTCGATCAGGCGGTTGAAGTGGCGCACCAGGGTCGACTTGCCCGAACCCGAAAGCCCCATGATCACGAAGATCTCGCCGCTGCCGATGGACAACGAGAGATCGTTGACCCCTACCACGCAGCCGGTTTCGACCAGGACCTGGTCCTTGGCCTTCTTCTGGCGGATCAGTTTCAGGGCATCTTCGGCGCGAGCACCGAAGATCTTGAAGACATTCTTGACTTCGATCTTGTTCATCGTCTGTTTGGCGCTCATTTGCCCACCCCATGCCGTGGTCGGCCATAGGCCTGGGTAATACGGTCGATCACGACCGCCAGAATCACGATGGCCAGGCCCGCTTCGAGGCCGCGGCCCACATTCAACGTCTGGATGCCGACCAGGACGTCTTCACCCAGGCCACGGGCACCGATCATCGAGGCGATGACTACCATCGACAGGGCCATCATGGTGGTCTGGTTGATACCGGCCATGATGCTCGGCAACGCCAGTGGCAGCTGCACGCCGAACAGTTGCTGCATGCGGTTGGCACCGAAAGCGTTGATCGCCTCCATGACCTCGCCGTCCACCTGGCGAATGCCCAGGTCGGTCAGGCGAATCAGCGGCGGCGCGGCATAGATGACGGTGGCGAAGATCGCCGGCACCTTGCCCAGGCCGAACAGCATGAGGACCGGTATCAAGTACACGAAACTGGGCATGGTCTGCATGATGTCGAGCAGCGGCATCAAAACCGCCCGCAGGCGATCGTTGCGCGCCGACAGCACACCCAGCGGAATGCCGACCAGGACCGATATCAGCGTTGCTACCAGCATCAGCGCCAGGGTCTGCATCAGCTTGTCCCAGAGGCCGACCGCACCAACCAGGAACAGTAAGCCGACGATCACGGCAGTGGTCGCGACTTTACGGGTGGCATGCCAGGCAATACCGGCGACGACTGCCAGCATCAGCCACCAGGGCATCGCGCGCAGCAGGCCTTCGAGGTTGACGATGGCCCACAGCAGGGTGTCGGAGATGTGCCGGAACACGTCACCGTAGTTGGTTACCAGCGCATCGACCCAGCCATTGACCCAGTCGGCAATGGAAAACGTGAAGTTCTTGGGAAACATGGAATTCTCTCGAGCAAGTGCATGAAACGGACTGTCGCGTGCCTTGTCCGGCAGGAGCCGGACCAGCCCACACGCTCAAAGTGCCGCGTCCACCTTTTTGGCTGCGTCTTCGCTGACCCAGCCATGCCAGACCTCGGGGTGCTCCTTGAGGAACAACTTGGCCAGTTCCGGCGACTCGATACGGTCTTTGCTCATGCGCGCCAGGTTCTGGTTCAGCAGGTCGATCGGCAGATTGACCTTTTCCAGCACCGCCACCAGCTCCGGCGCCTGCTCGTGGAAGGCCTTCGACAGGCCCACTTTGATGGTCAGGGTTTTATCCACGCCTGGCTTCTCATCCAGTTTGACCAGGTCGACCAGGCCCATCAGCGGCGTCGGCGACCAGTAGTAGAACAGGATCGGCTCACCACGCTTGTAGCTCGACAATACGGCGGCATCCAGTGCCGGGCCGGTGCCCGGGCGGAAGTTGGTGTAGCTGCTTTCCAGGCCGTAGCGCTTGAGCATCTCGCTGTTGTCCAGCTCGCAGGTCCAGCCGGCCGGGCAATTGTAGAAGCGCCCCTTGTCCGGTTCTTCCGGGTCCTTGAATACCTGGGCGTATTGCCCAAGATCGGCGATGGTCTTGAGGTTGGGTGCCTTGGCTTCGAGTTTGCGCTTGGCGTCGCCTTCGATCACATAACGCGGCACGTACCAGCCTTCGACCGCGCCAACGACCGGGGCGCCGACGCCAACGACCTTGCCGGCAGCCGCAGCCTTGTTCCAGACCTCGCTGCGCCCTACCCACTCTTCGGCAAACACCTGGATATCATTGCTGCTCAGGGCGTTTTCCATGGAGATGGAGTTGCCCGGCAGGCTGTCGGTATCACAGCCATAACCATTTTTCAGCACGAACTGCATCACATCCGTGAGCAGCATCCCGCTTTCCCAGTTCAACCCGGCGAACTTCACCGGTTTGCCAGACTCGCACCAGCCGGCCGCCTGGCTGGCGCCAGCGGCCGCCAGCAGCCCGAAAGATAGTGTCGTGGTCAGCAGAGCCTTTGTAATTTTCATTGTGATGCTCCCAAACAAGAACATGGTTTGCAGTAGTCGAGGGCATCCGGCCCAGAGAGGGTCGCCAAACTGGCTGATGAGCCTTGCAATCGGCATCGGCGTGGCGCCTGTGAGCGGCGGCCACTGCGCAGGAGAAATATTTCACAACCTCAAAAAAGGATAAAATAATATGTCCTGATGTATCACAACGGAAAAACCTATGAAGTTCACACTGCGGCAACTGCGCTATGCACTCGCAGCGGCCAAGCACGGTAACCTGACGACTGCCGCCATGGAGCTTCATGTTTCACAGCCCTCCATTTCGGCGGCCATCAGCGAACTGGAAGAGGTGCTGGGCCAATCGATTTTCGTGCGCCAACGTGGCCTCGGCATTTCGTTGACCCCGTTCGGTCGTACCGTCATGGCCCAGGCCCGTCGCGTCCTGACCGAGGCTCGGACCTTTGCCGAGATCAATGCCAATGCAGGAGAGTGTGTCGGAGAGCTGGTGGTTGGATGTTTTGAAGACCTGGCGCCCTATTGCCTGCCACAGATCGTGCGGCGGATGCAGGAGTCCTGCCCCAGGGTCACGGTTGATATGCGCGAAGGCAGCTTCGATTATGTCGGGAAGCGGCTGGGTGAAGGCGCGATAGAGCTGGCAATCACCTATGATCTGGGCCTGCCGCCGAACACTCGATGCATCCAGCTATGCCAGCTGACCGCTCAGGTACTGCTGGCGGCCGATCACCCGTTGGCCAAGGAGTCGCGCGTCAGCCTCAAAGCGCTATCGGAATACACCCTGGTAGTCACCGATCAGGTCCACAGCTGGCAGCATGTGCTGGACCTGTTCAGTTTCTACGATCTCTCACCCGCCGCTGTGCACCGTGTGCGCACCTTCGAGTTGCAGCGTAGCCTCGTCGCCAACGGGTTTGGCGTGGCGCTGATCTATACCCGGCCATTTGGTGACCGCAGTTATGATGGCCAAGCGCTGGTTTGTCGGCCGACCGAGGAGAAACTGCCAACGCACAGCATCGTACTGGCACATGATCAGCGCTATCCGCTGACGCCTTCGGCTGAAGCGTTCAAGGAGCTGGCGGTGGCATGGTTCAGGGAACACCCATCGTTTGCATCCGAATGAAACTGCCCCTGGGAAGCGTCATCGCGCTAACGCTACCTGGTCTTTCATCATTCCCATCAACGCTTCGTTTTCCAGCGGTTTGCTGAGCAGGAAGCCTTGTACTTCATGGCATTGGTCATCGCTGAGCAAGGCCAGTTGCTCAGCGGTCTCGACACCTTCGGCAGTGACCGTCATGCCCATTGCGTTGCCAAGATTGATGATGGCCTGGACAACGCTACGGTCGCTGCCGCTCTTGCCCAGGTGCTGCACGAAGCGCTTGTCGATCTTGATGCTGTCGAACGGGTAGGTACGCAGGTAGCCCAGCGAGGAGTAACCGGTGCCGAAGTCGTCCATGTTCAGGCGCACCCCCAGCTCCTTCAGCGCAAGCATGGTGTGCAGCGCGCCTTCAACATCGTTGAGCATGACATTCTCGGTAATTTCCAGCTCCAGGCGATGGGCCGGCAGCCCGGTGGCGCGCAATGCATCGCCGACGTCGCGGACCACATCGCTGCGGCTGAACTGGGCCGGGGACATGTTGACCGAGACCATCACCGCCTGCGGCCAGCCCCGCGCCTTGATACAGGCTTCGTGCAGCACCCAGTTGCCAAGCAGCACGATCAGGTCGGACTCTTCGGCGAGCGGGATGAAACGATCCGGTCGGAGCAGGCCCAGGCGCGGGTGCTTCCAGCGCACCAGGGCCTCGGCCGATGCGATCGAGACCCCATCGACCTTGAAGCGCGGCTGAAAATGCAGCACCAGTTCACCACGCGGTATGCCCTCGCGCAGTTCGCTTTCCAGCACACGCTTCTCCATCAATGCTGCGTTCATCTGTGCCGAAAAGAAGCGCCAAGTGTTCTTGCCCGCCTGCTTGGCGCTGTACAAGGCCACGTCGGCGTGCCGGATCAGGTCGCTCGGCGTACCGGGGTACTCGGCCGACAGCACTACACCCAGGCTTACCCCCACTTGCACGACATGCCCTTCGACCTGAATGGGGCGTTTGATCGCCTCGATCACACGCATGCAGAATCGGTCCATGTCTGCGTGATCGCCTGGCCGGGTGAGCACGACGATGAACTCGTCGCCTCCCAGACGGGCGACCAGATCACTGTCACGGGTAACCTGGCCGAGGCGGATCGCTACCTCCAGCAGCACCGCGTCGCCGGCCGGATGCCCAAGGCTATCGTTGATCGGCTTGAAGTTGTCCAGATCCAGCATCAGCAGCGCCACCTGGGGTTGGTCGGCGCCAGGAGCCGATTGCTCGAGGAAACGGAACAGCTTGTTGCGATTCGGCAGGCCGGTCAGGGCGTCGTGCAAAGAGAGGTGCTGGATCTGGGCATGGGCGGCCACTTCGTCGGTGATGTCGCTGCAAGTGCCACGAAAGCCGGTACAGACGCCCTCGGCCACGATCGCGCGAGAAGCGATCCTGCAGATACGCTGTTGGCCGAGATGGTCCTGGTACTGGCAGCGCAGCGTGCCGGAAGAGCCTGCCGCGGCCAGGCTGTGCAGGCAGGTGCGGAGGTTATTGGTATCACACGATAGCAACTCGGTGATCGAGCGCTGTCGCCACGCTTCGACGGGGTGCCCGGTGAGCTCGGTGAACCGGTCCGAAAGGTAGGTCAGGCGAAGCAGCACATCCGTTTCCCAGATCCAGTCCGACGCGGCTTCGGCCACGGCCTTGAAGCGCTCTTCGCTCGATTGCAGGGCAGCCCTGGACGTCATCAGGGCACGGTGGCTGCGATCGATCCTGGTGCTGGCCCGGATCGCATAGCGTGCAAACAATGCCATGCTCAGTGCGATGAGCAGTACCGCAATAGCCAAGGGTGCGATTACCGTCTGGATCAGTTCGGTGCCGGGTTGCGGTATATCCCACGTCAAGGCATGGCCGCTGCCTTCGAGTGGCAGGGCACCGCGCCCATGGCGCTGATCGGCCGAATCGACCACGGCCAGGCCGGACAACCCCGCCGACTGGCCCAGCGGCAAGAGCACCTCGGGCGAGAGAACCCGAATGAACACCATCACCGCGGTGGGTCCCGGCGGTTGGGCGGGCTGGGTCTGCGGGCGGATCAGCGCGGCGACGTACACCGCCGGCTGGCCACGAAACACGAGGTAGCCTGAAGACGCCTGTTCGTGCTGCGCTGCTTGACGAGCCTCCTGCAGGATCTTGCCAGCACTGGCGGTATGACGCTCCAGCCCCTGTTGGCTGAGCTTACCGTCCAGGATTGCGTACCGAGTCCCGTCATCATCGAGCACATATACACCGTCATACCCATCGGAGGTATAGAGCGTGGCACCGACGTTGTCCTCGTCGTATGCCCAATGTGTATCGACCTGCCCGCCCAAGTGATCATAGGCAGCCTGCCAGTTGGCATGGGTCAGCAGGAACGTCTTGTCATTCTTCTGTAACTGGGCCATGGCGGACCCAGCATAGAAGCGGCTTTGCTCCACTTGTCGGGCGTCCAGCGCCTCGGCGAGGCGGTAGAGGGAGAACAGCCCCAGCAGCAGGGCCAACAGCAGAATCAGGGAAAACACCACGATCAATTGCCCGACCACATTTCTACGGGTCGACATTTCATTGTCAGCAGAGACGTCCATTGGTTCATCTTCGCGGCCTAGGGTCTTCCAGTTGACCGGGCAGCAGGATTGGAGGTCGATGGAGCTGACGACCGGCAAGCCGGCTCCCGCAGGAATATATTCCTGTGGGAGCAACTGTCTTGGGTATCTCTTCAGCCAGCACTGGCCCTTGTAGATACTCTGTTGGCGGTCAAGCTTTTCTGAGGTGTTCAGAGCTGAAAAGCTTGGCCGTATCAAATGGCTCATCCCCGCGCATGCATGCCCAGATGCCTGTCAGGTACTTGCGCATGACAGCAGCGATAGCCTGCATTTTCTTCTTGCCCCTGTTGACCAACGACTCGTAAAAAGCCTTCGCATAAGGGTCGCAGCGCACTGCGGTCAAGGCAGGCATGTACATGGCTGCCCGTAGATAAGCATTCCCACTTTTGCCGAGTCTGCCGGGCTTATCAATGCTCGTTCCCGATTGGGTCTGTCGAACATCGAGACCCGCGTGGCGAGCTACCTGCGAGGACTTGAGTATTTGAGGAAGGATGGTCAGTTCAGCCAATGCCGCAAGTGCCGAGACTTCTCCCATCCCAGGCCCTGCGAGCAGCTGCTTGTACTGCCGAGTAAGCGTCGGACACTGGGCGACCAGCTCGCGGCCCGCCTTACGAAAGCGCTCAATTCGATTATCCAGTGAAGCAATCGCTTCCTCCTGATCCTCGATCAGCATCGACACGGTTGTAGCGGTCGCCTGCAATGCATGCAGTTCGTTCTTCGCCCTTGTACGATGCCCCACCAAACGATTGATGTGTCGCCCCAGAGCCCTCAGCTCAAGCTGCACAAGGCTTGGAGGTGTCCACAAGCGCGGTGTCATACGCTCGCCGTACTCGGACAGCAGTTGAGCATCTATTGCATCGGTCTTGCTGTTCACCAGCATTAGTTTGGCGAAATTGTGGAAGCTCTTGGGGTTGATCACGGATACAGGGAGGTCAGCCGCATGTAGCTCAAGGGCCAAGTCCAGGTAATAGATTCCGGTCGCCTCCATCACGATCGACTTGGGTTTGAGTGCCAGCAGCTTTTTCACCGCAGCCTTACGGCCTGCAGGGGTTTGAGCGATATCCCACTGTCCGGCCGGACGCCCATCTTTACGCACCCCAACGACCGAAGTACGTGAGCCGATATCGACGCCAACCCAGACACTCATTTCTTCCCTCTCCAAGCGAGTTAGGTAACAATGGCCTCCGGTTCCCCGACCTCGAACTTCATGCTGCTGCAACCTTGTAATGCGAAGTCCGACTTGTCGGCTTCTCGATACTCTTCGCAGTGGGCAATGAGGCGGGGGGCCTCTCTACATACAAGGTCAGGGGCAATGCCTGCCTTCAGGAGCGATCGGCCTCCCCGGAAGTGCTTCTTCAGCCCGACGAGAATAACCTCTCCCGCTAGGCCAGACACAACATACAAGGAGCGGCCTTGTGTCGCGATGGGCCGCGCAGCGGCCCCGACAATCCATGCGGTGACGCTGAAACCCTGGGCTGCTTTGCAGCCCTTTCGCGACACAAGGCCGCTCCTTGTATCTCGACTTTCGCCTCACAAGAGGCGAAAGTTCTCGACTGATCATCGAGGGAGGGTCATGAAGCGGAGCCGCTCCAAGGGCATCGAGCCCGTATTGTAGATAACGCTCTGGCCCTCCAACCCCACTCGAACAGTTCGAACGGTATCTAGTGCCGCCCCCCGGCGTGAGCACGCATTCGCAAGGTTGAACCGAGTGCTGGGTGATCGAAACTTCGTTGTCTGAGGGAGAAGATCATGTCTGTTGTTGTTGGCGTCGATGTAGCCAAGCGATCTTTCGATATTGCAACTCCACTTCCCAATGGGAAAGTCCGTACCAAAGCCAAGCTGGCCAATAATCCGAGTGGTTTTGAGCAATTCGCAACCTGGCTTGAGCAACATGCCGAACCACGTGCCTGGGTTATCATGGAGGCCACTGGCACTTATCACGAAGCGCTTGCTGAGTGCTTTCATGCCAAGGGTTACCGGGTGTGTATTCTGAATCCCGCCGTGATTGCCAAGTTTGCCGGAGCGGACCTTCGACGCGTCAAAACTGATAAGGCTGATGCCAAGGTTATTGCTGCTTACGGTCAGCAGAAAAAAGATTTGCTTCGTCAGTGGAAGCCTGAGCCGCCAGCTCAGCGGCGCTTGCGGGCCTTGGTGCGGCGTCTGGACGACCTGAAAGAGATGCAGCAGATGGAGCAGAACCGTCTGGATGTGTCGCAGATCGCTGTCCAGGAATCGATCAGAGCTGTAATTGGGCACATCAGCGAAGAAATAGCGAAAACCCGTAAGGCTATTGAGCAGACGATCGATGACGATCCAGACCTGCGCCAGCGACGAGAACTGATTACGTCGATTGATGGCCTGGGAGACACCACGGCCGCGCTGATCCTTGCAGAACTGGGTGATCCGCTGAAGTACGAAAGCCCGTCAGCCATGGTTGCGTTTGCAGGCCTCAACCCGATGATCCATCAATCGGGAGAGAAGATTGGCCAATCGACCATTTCCCGTACAGGAGCCCCAAGATTGCGCGCCGGCTTGTGGATGCCAGGCACTGTCTCGATCAGATACAACCCGGTCGTGAAGGCACTGGCAGAGCGTTTGAGCAATCGGCGTAAAGCCTACAAGCAGATAGTCTGCGCTGCTATGCGTAAGCTTTTGCACCTGGTGTATGGCGTAGTGAAATCCGGCAAACCGTTTGACCCTCAAATCGCTCTTGCGGGGTGAGGGTCAAGACGGTATCTACAGGTGTTTGCACATGGCTTGAGGCCGGAGTGGTCGAGGTGGTGCAGCTTGCCGGCGATGAGGCCGGGACTGACTACAGCGCTTTGGATCGCTGTCCGGGGTCGAGTGTGGTCAGCCGTAACCTGCGGCCAGTAAGGAAATCCCCTGTCTCGCCCTACAGTGAACGCTCGACACAATCGAATCCATCCGTCTGGCCGGCGCAGGCATTGAACCAAGCCATTGCAAGCAAGCCTGAAGGTGCCATAGGCTGCTTCCCATGAATCGGCCACTGACACTGGATAAACGATGATCGAACTACAAGGACGTGCAGAATTTTCAGGCTTGGAGTGCCGGCCCGTCGGGCCCGCTGACGCAGAAATGATCTGCTCGCATCGCCAGGAGATGTTTCTTGAGGCAGGTGGCGACCCTGAAAAACTGCTAACCATGACTCAGCACTTTCGCCCATGGTTGGAGGAGCGGCTCGGTGACGGTCGGTATTACGGTTTCAAGCTCCTGGATGGCGACCAACCGGTCGCAGCCATTGGCCTGATGAGCATTGACTGGCCTCCCCATCCATCGCACCCGACCGTAGACAAGCGTGGGTACGTGCTGAATGTGTTCGTCCAGCCGGCCTACCGGCGCCGCGGCCTGGCGTCGGCCTTGATGCAGGCTGCCGACGCCGAGTTCGCTCGCCGAGGTATCACCTTCGCTGTCCTGCACGCCACCGAAACGGGTAAACCGGTCTATGAGCAAGCCGGCTGGACGGGTACGTCGGAAATGGCCAAGCCCATTACCTGATGGTTACCGCTATCGGCCGAAGGCGGACATGGAAAGAACCGGTATCAACCACGCAACACATGGACCGCCACACCGGCCAAGGCGCAGCTGAACAGTACCTGGATCACGCCACGCCTGAAGCGGAACAGGGCCACGGCGGCAGCAACGGCGATCAGCGCCGAAGGCCAGTCGAACGCCCCGCTGAAACCGTTTGGCCAGAGCACGTGGTAGCCGAAGAACATGGCAAGGTTCAGGATCACCCCCACGACTGCGGCCGTGATCCCCGTCAGCGGTGCAGTGAACTTCATCTCGTTGTGGGTCGACTCCACCAACGGGCCGCCGGCCAGGATGAACAGGAACGATGGCAAGAAGGTGAACCAGGTGACGAGGCTCGCCGCGACTGCACCGGCCAGGAACGGGGTTTGCTCACCGAACATCGGATGCACATAGCCACCGACAAAGCCGACGAAGGCTACCACCATGATCAATGGCCCTGGCGTGGTTTCTCCCAAGGCAAGGCCATCGATCATCTGGGTGGGTGACAGCCAGCCATAATGCCCGACGGCACCTTGATAGACGTAGGGCAGCACGGCGTAGGCCCCACCAAAGGTCAGCAGTGCGGCCTTGGTGAAGAACCAGCCCATTTGCGTCAGGGTGCCGGCCCAGCCAAATGTCAGGGTCAGCAGCCCCATGGGCAAGGTCCAGAGGACTGCGCCGATCAGGGCCAGACGCAGCAAATGCCCGCCCCGAAAACGCGCATGCTCAGGTGTTGGTGTGTCGTCGTCGATCAGGGCCGGGCCGTAGCTGTTCCTGGCAGCCCCGTGACCACCACCAACCACGAACTTGTCGGGGGCGACGCGACCGCCCACATAGCCAATGATGCCGGCAACCAGCACGATCAGCGGGAACGGCACATCAAGGGCGAAGATGGCCATGAACGACGCTGCGGCCATGGCCCACAGCCAGCCGTTCTTCAACGCGCGCGAGCCGATGCGGTGAGCCGCGTGAACGACAATGGCCGTTACTGCGGGCTTGATGCCGTAGAAGATCCCTGCCACCACCGGGACCTCGCCAAAGGCGATGTAGACCCAGGACAAGCCAATCAGGATGAACAGCGAGGGCAATACGAACAATGCGCCGGCAATTACCCCACCCCAGGAGCGGTGCATGAGCCAACCGATGTAGGTGGCCAGCTGCTGTGCCTCGGGGCCTGGCAACAACATGCAGTAGTTCAGCGCATGGAGGAACCGCTTCTCGCTGATCCAGCGCCGGCGCTCAACCAGCTCCTGGTGCATGATCGAGATCTGCCCGGCAGGCCCACCAAAACTGATGAAGCCCAGCTTGAGCCAGAACAGGAATGCTTCGAACAGTCCGATCGGCCGCTGTACCGCTTGCGATGGTGGCTGTTCGCCCACTGCCGAGGTGCTATCAACCATTTTGCGCTTCCTCACTCGCGAAAGCCGTCAGCAGGCCATCGAAGATGCCCCCGGCGACCCTTGTCAATTGATCGTCATCGCCAATGCTTTGTCTCAAGCCCGCGAGGACACGTTCGATGCCTGGTGCTTCGGAGGGTTGGTTGCCTCCCACATCCAGGTAGTGAATGACAGCGGCCAGGCGTGCCAGGCCTGGCTGCTGTACGGCAAAGCTCTCGATGAGGGTTTCGAACGACACCCGCTGCCCGACATGGCTGAACCTGGCCCCATCAAAATCGAAGCCCAGCGCATCGCCCGGGCAGTCTTCAGGGCTGTCCAACCAGATGAACCGGGCGTCGGCATCGATGAAGCGACGAATCAGCCAGGCACAGGCCAGCCGATCCACCCATGGGCGCTTGCGGGTGGCCCAAGTGCGGCCCTGGTAGTCGTTGCGTTCCAGTCGGACGATGGCCTCATCGTGGGCGCTCGGCTCATCGCAAGACAGTGCGCGGCCAATCGCGGCTTCGAGCTCCTGCAGCGCCGAGTCGGCTCGCGCCTTGGGCTCACCCGGGAAAAAATCGATCGCCGCCAACTGGCTGAAAGCCTTCCTGAGCTTGCGCACCTGCCGGGCTGTCTGCAGCGCATTGTCTGGCACCAGCTCAGCCGTGCAGCCGGCAATTTTTTCCATCAGCCTGGCGTACTCGTCGCTCCTGTCGAACAGCCTGCTGAAGCGCTCCTCACGTTCAGGCAGCGACAGGAGAAATGCCGTGCCGTTGATGGCCAGCACATCTCGCTCGACCGCTTCGAAAACTTCCCGACCTGCGCACTGTGCGGGCAGCAGGTAAACACCATCCCTCAGCACTGCTGCGCCCGAGGCCTTCAGGCTTCTCCAGGCACGCATGCGCTCGGTGGCATTGGCCGTCGGCAAACCGAGAATCAGTAGCGACCAATCGATCATGTAGAAAGCTCAACATAATATGTTTACTTCTCTACATTAAATGAATATTGGCTAAAATCAACAGCTATGCATCCAGGCGCGGATGGGCTCGCTCCAATTCGGGCCAAAAGTTGCAGCCCGGAGCATGACGCGCCTTTTTTTGAGGCACGGCTGCGCGCTGAGCAGTTGTTGAATGCACCCGAAAATCTTGCAATTTCAATAATTTACTAACCAATCCCTGCTATTGCGCAGCTGCGCGGGCTTTCGGCACCTTCATTGCAACGGCCCCTTTGGTGCACAACGCACCAGCACTTGATCGGATTCGAGGCTTGCCACAGACACAGCACCCACCGACCCGCAAGGCCACACCCTGAATTACGTAGATGAACCGCAATGAAGCTGCCGGCAACGGTGGCAAGGAGTGGGTATGTCCCGGGCATTTTTCAATGAAATGTACGATACGAACGGAAGTTGCCGACCGCATTACCAGGAGTTCGCCCGCTGGCTGGCAAACACCCCGCTGGAGTTGCTGGAGCAACGCCGACGTGAAGCTGACCTGCTGTTTCACCGGGCCGGTATCACCTTCACCTTGTACGGTGACAAACAGGACACCGAGCGCCTGATCCCCTTTGACATCATCCCGCGCAGTATTCGCGCCAGCGAATGGCGCATGGTCGAGCGCGGCTGTATTCAGCGGGTGCACGCCCTGAACCTGTTCCTGCAGGATATCTACCACGACCAGCGCATCCTCAAGGCCGGCATCATTCCGCCGGAGCAGGTGCTGGCCAATGAAGGCTACCAGATCGCCATGCAGGGCCTGGGCCTGCACCGCGGGCTCTATGCTCACATCGCCGGCGTCGACCTTGTCCGTGACGGGGATGGCAGCTACTTCGTGCTCGAGGACAACCTGCGAACCCCCAGTGGGGTCAGCTACATGCTCGAAGACCGCAAGATGATGATGCGGCTGTTCCCCGAGCTGTTCGCCGCCCAACGTATCGCCCCTATCGACCACTACCCCAACCTGCTGCTGGACACACTCAAGAGCGCCAGCCCACTGGAAAACCCCACTGCCGTGCTGCTCACCCCTGGCCGCTTCAACAGTGCCTATTTCGAGCATGCCTTCCTGGCCCGGGAAATGGGCATCGAACTGGTAGAGGGTGCGGACCTGTTCATCCGTGACGAGCACGTCTACATGCGTACCACCGCCGGCCCACAACAGGTGGACGTGATCTATCGCCGCCTGGACGACGGCTACCTCGACCCGCTGTCGTTCAACCCTGATTCGATGCTGGGCGTGCCGGGGCTGATCTCGGTGTACCGCGCTGGCAACGTGGTGCTGGCCAACGCGGTCGGCACCGGGGTGGCGGACGACAAATCGATCTACCCCTATGTCGACGACATGATCCGCTTCTATCTGGGCGAAGAGCCGGTCCTGAACAACGTCCCTACCTGGCAGTGCCGCAGGCCTGCAGAGCTGTCCCACGTCCTGGCCCACCTGCCCGAACTGGTGGTCAAGGAGACCCAGGGTTCCGGTGGCTATGGCATGTTGGTCGGGCCAGCGGCGACCAGCGCACAGATCGAGGACTTCCGCGCCCGCATCAAGGCCCGCCCACATGCCTACATCGCACAACCTACCCTGTGTCTGTCCACATGCCCGACCTTCGTCGACAGCGGCATCGCGCCGCGCCACATCGACCTGCGCCCGTTCGTGCTGTCGGGCAGCGAAACCCGGCTGGTACCCGGCGGCCTGACCCGCGTGGCCCTTCAAGAAGGCTCGCTGGTGGTCAACTCGTCGCAGGGCGGCGGTACCAAGGATACCTGGGTGGTGGAGGACTGAACCATGCTTTCGAGAACTGCTTCCGACCTGTACTGGATGTCGCGCTACCTGGAGCGTGCAGAGAACCTTGCGCGCATGCTCGAGGTCAGTTACTCGCTGTCGCTGATGCCCCAGGCCGGCCGCAGTGACGGCCATGCCGAGCTGGCCATGTCACTGCTGGCATCCGGCACGCTGGACGACTACCGCCGCCGGCACACCGAACTCGATACCGAGCGCATGCTGCACTTCTTCGCCCTCGACGCGACCAACCCCGGCAGTATCTATTGCTGCCTGCAGGCGGCCAGAACCAATGCCCACGCAGTGCGTGGCCGCATCACCGCCGACATGTGGGAAAACATCAATGCTACCTGGATCGAGATGCGCAACATTGCCAGCAATGGCCTCGGCCGTTATGGCATCAGCCAGTTCTGCGACTGGGTCAAGGAACGCTCGCACCTGTTCCGCGGTGCAACCTCTGGCACCATCATGCGCAACGACGCCTACAGTTTCATCCGCCTGGGGACCTTCCTGGAGCGGGCCGACAACACCCTGCGCCTGCTCGATGCCCGCTATGAGATGTTCGGTGAGGCCTCCGAGGAGGTCAGCGACAATTCTGCCCGCGGCTATTACCAGTGGAGCGCCTTGCTGCGCGCGCTGACCTCCTACGAAGCCTTCAACGAACTCTATCGCGCCGCACCCAGTGCACGGCCGGTGTCCGAGTTGCTGTTGCTGCGGGTCGATGTGCCCCGCTCGCTGCATGCCTGCATCGAGGAGCTGGACCAGATCCTTGCCAGCCTGCCGGGCAGCACCGGGCGCGCCGCCCAGCGCATGGCCGCCGAACTGAACGCTCGTCTGCGCTACACCGCGATCGACGAAATCCTCGAAGCGGGTTTGCACCCATGGCTGAGCGACTTCATCGGGCGCATCAATCAACTGGGCCAGGCGGTCCATCACTCCTATCTGGAGGTCGTATGAAACTGTCCATTCGCCACGACACTACCTACAGCTACGCAAGCGATGTCTGCAACAGCATCCAGTTCCTGCGCCTGACGCCACGCAGCAGTGAGCGCCAGCGCATCAACGAATGGCAACTGGACCTGCCCTGCAGGGTCAAAGGCCAGATCGACCCGTATGGCAACATCCTCCATGTGCTGACCCTGGACAAACCCCACGGGCATCTGGCACTGACCGCCAGCGGCCAGGTAGAGATCGACCCGGAGCGCGAGCAGGAGGCTGGCGAACAATCTCCCCTGCCATTTCTGCGCAGCAGCCACCTGACCCAGGCCGATGACACACTCAAGGCCTTCGCCAACCGGCACTGCGGCGAACACCGCGACCGGGCGGCGCTGGTCGGGCTGATGCAGGGCCTTGCCGAGCACATGCCATACAGCCCCGGTGCCACGTCGGTGGGCACCACCGCCATCGAAGCGTTCAACGGCGCTGCCGGGGTCTGCCAGGACCATACCCATGCATTCCTCGCCTGCGCACGTAGCCTGGGTATCCCGGCACGCTATGTCTCCGGTTACCTGTGCACCGAGGACGAGCAGCACCTGGCCAGCCATGCCTGGGCCGAGGCCTGGGTCGACGACGCCTGGTACAGCTTCGACATCACCAACCGCCTTACCCGGCCAGAGCGTCACCTGAAGCTGGCAGTGGGCCTGGACTACCTCGATGCCTGCCCGGTCAGGGGCGTGCGCCGCGGAGGTGGCGCCGAGTCGATGCAGGCCAGCGTGCATGTGCACCGCCAGTAACTGGCGCTGCATCCGTTCATAGAGCAATCAAGGGAAACAGCATGACCTATTGTGTCGCCATGCACCTGGCGGACGGGCTGGTCTTCATCAGCGACTCACGCACCAATGCGGGTATCGATCAGATTGCCAGTTTTGCCAAGCTGTTCGTGTTCGGCGTGCCGGGGGAGCGCCTGATCGTCCTTCAGACCGCCGGCAATCTGGCGACCTCGCAATCGGTGGTGAACCTGCTGCAGCAACGCACGCGGGGCCCCGGCCCCCACCTGTTGAACGTTGCCACGCTCTACGATGCAACGGTACTGGTCGCCGACACCCTGCGTGAGGTGGTCAGCCGTGATCGTAGCAAGCTGTCTGCCGGCATCGACCTCAGCAGCTCGTTCATCGTCGGTGGCCAGATAGCCGGTGGCCCCATGGGCATATACAACGTCTATGCACAGGGCAATTTCTTCCAGGCCACGCCAGACACACCGTTCCTGCAACTGGGCGAAAGCAAGTACGGGCGGCCGATCCTCGACCGTAACCTTGGTTACCACATGCCTCTCGATGAAGCGTTGCGCTGTGGGCTGATTTCGTTCGACTCGACCATTCGCAGCAACCTGTCGGTGGGCATGCCGTTGGACCTGCTGGTCTACCACAAGGACAGGCTGGAAACACCGAAGCGCCAGCGCATCGCCAGCGACGATGCCTATTACGAGCAGATACGCAGGCAGTGGAGCGACGGGCTTAAAAGACTGTTGGCCGAACTGCCACCGCCGCCCTACTGATTGGCAGGGGCCCCTGTGGGAGCGGGCATGCCCGCGAACACCGGCACAGCCGGTGCCAGGCACCGCGTTGGATTCTTCGCGGGCATGCCCGCTCCCACAGTAGATCGCTTGTGCAGCCCTCAGTTGCAGGGGCTACTCCAGGGGAATGGTCAGGCGATCGATCACGGCACGGGTTTCAGGCCGCACCCCGCGCCACCAGGCGAACGCCTCCGCCGCCTGCTCGACCAGCATGCCGACACCGTCGGCCAGGCGCGTCACCCCCTGCGCCTGGGCCATGCGCAGGAACGGCGTCAGGCCTTTGCCATACGCCAGCTCGTAAGCCAGCCGCGTCTCGCCGAGCACACCTTCAGGTAGTGGCGGCAGCTCGCCGGTGAGGCTCGCGGAGGTGGCATTGACCACGATGTCGAAAGACTGCCCCTCCAGCTCCTCATAACGGCTGATGCGCAGGCTTGGGTGATCCAGCTCGTTGCGCAGGGTGAGCGCCTTGGCCATGTCTCGGTTGGCAAGCACCAGCTCGCTCGGCCCCGCCTGCAGGAACGGCAGCAACGCACCACGCACCGCGCCACCGGCGCCGAGCAACAGTACCCGGCGATTGCCCAGCGGTTCACCGAGGTTCTCCTCGATATCCCGCAACAAGCCGATGCCGTCGAAGTTATCGGCAAAGATCCGACCCTCCTCGAACTTCAATGCATTGGCCGCACGCGCCAGCTGTGCGCGCTCGCTGCGCTGGTCGGCCAGTTCGAAGGCACGCAGCTTGAACGGCGCGGTGATGTTCATGCCCAACCCGCCATCATTGCGAAACTGCAGTACCTGGGCCTCGAAGCCCTCGAGTTCGCCCTCGAGGGCGCCGTACTCCAGGCACTGGCCGCTGGCCTGGGCGAACAGGCCATGAATCAACGGGGACTTGGTGTGGCTGATCGGCCGGCCGATCACTGCATAGCGGTCGCTCATCGTGCATCTCCATGGGTGAACAGCACACCGTCTGCCTGCATGGCGGTGATTTCTTCAGGGCTGAAGCCAAGCCCGGCGGCGACTTCGGCATTGTGCTGGCCGAGGTCCGGGGCTACCTGGCGGATCGTGGTGTCACAATCCGAAAAGCGGAACGGCAGGTTGGGCAGGCGCAAGGTACCGTAGCGCGGGTGCTGCTGCTCGATGACCATGTTGCGCGCCTGGATCTGCGGGTCGGCCACGACCTCGTCGATGCGCTGCACCTTGGCGCTGGGAATGTCGATGTCATCGAGCAACTGCAGGATATCGGCCACCCGGCGCGCTCCGACCCAGTCGCGAACCACGGCCAGGATTGCCTGGCGGTGGGCGTTGCGGCCATTGAGGCTGTGGTAGCGGCTGTCGTTGCCGAACCCGGGCGGGCCACCGTTGGCTTCGAGCATCGCGGCAAAGCGCTTCCAGGCGTCGTCGACCTGGGCGGCGATTACCAGGTCGCCATCGGCAGCGCGAAACACGCCGTACAGGGTGGAGGTGGGCATGTCATGGCCGGTCTGCTCGGGCAGGACGGTGCCGTCGGACAAGGTGTAGCACTGCACCGCGTATTCATGCATCGACACCAGCGTGTCGTACAGGGCCATGTCGATGTGCTGGCCACGGCCGCTGTTCACACGGCCCAGCAGCGCCGCATTGATCGCTGCCACGGCATGGATCCCGGTGTACATGTCGCCCAGGGAAATGCGCAGCAACGGCGGCGCTTCGCCCGGCACGCCGACCATCTGCATGATCCCGCTCTTGGCCTCGGCGATCAGCCCGAAGCCGGCACGGTGGGCATCTGGCCCGGTGTGGCCATAGGCGGAGATCGAGCAGTACACCAGGCGCGGGTTGCGCGCCGACAGCTCGGCGTAGCCCAGGCCCAGCTTGTCCAGGGCGCCGGGGCGATAGTTTTCGATGAACACATCGGCCGAGTCGGTCAGGCGCTGCATGAACGCTTTACCACGCGGGTCCTTCATGTTCACGCTGACGCCCTGCTTGCCCATGTTCAGCTGCAGAAAGTAACCGCTCTGCTGCTCATCAAGGGTAAACGCGTGCTGGCGGCCGGCATCGCCGTTACCCGGCCGTTCGACCTTGATCACTTCGGCGCCCAGTGCTGCCAGGCAGCGGCCCACGTAGGGCCCGGCCAGGAAGTGGCTATAGTCGATGACGCGGATACCCGCCAATGGCAATGCCTGGCTCATGCCTGCACCCTCCTCGGCACCATCAGACGGTGCTCGCCACGCTGCACGACTTCGCCGTGCTGGTTGATCAGCTCCGACGGCAAGACCACGATGCCCCAGCCCGGTCGGCTGTTGCTCGGGCGCATCGCCCCCACACGCATGCGCACGTGCAGCACATCGTCGACCTTGATCGGCAGCACGAAGTCCCAGGTCCAGCCCAGCGACATGCCCGGTACAAAGCGGTATTCGCACTGGGTCTTCAGGCCGTCGGCGATCGACAGGCCGAACAGGCCATGGGCAACCAGGCAGCCGAAGTGACTCGCGTTGGCGTATGCCTCGTCGACATGCACCGGGGTGTGGTCGCCAGTGAGTTCGGCGTAGGCCAGGATGCGTTCGCGGGTCACGGTGTAGCTGGGGCTGATGCACTCATCGCCTTCGCGGGCATCGTCCCAGTATCTTTCCACCACGCTCATGCCGTCACCTCTGCGCGTGGGTCGATCGCCAGTGCCTGGGCGACGCATTTCAACGGCACTGCCTGAATGAACTCCACCGCCAGGCCGTCAGGCAGGCGCAGCCAGTTGCGGCCCTGGGGCATTTCGCTGACGCCGAAACGATGTGCGGCGGCCAGGGCAGCTTCGAGGTCCTCGCACATGATGCCCAGGTGCGCCAAGCGCCCTTCCGGCCCGGCAAAGTCCGGCTGGTGGATGAACTGCAGGCCACCGAGGGTCCAGTACTGCGCGGGCTGCTCGACCTCGCCCTGCATCTCGCGCATGGTCATGCCGCACACCTCGCTGAAAAAGCGGATGTGCCACTGGATGTCCCGCACCCAGAACGCAACGTGTTCAAGGTAGGCTTTCGGCTGGCTCATGGATGATTCCCCTTCTGCTGATCGGCCATGGCGCGCTCGATACCCTTGATGCAGGCCACCAGGGTCGCGTTGACCGGCGTAGCCACGCCATGGCGCTGGCCCCAGCGCACGACGGAGCCGTTGATGAAATCGATCTCGGTGACCGAGCCCTTTTCCAGGCTCTGCAGCATCGAGGTGCGAAAGCTCGCTGGCAGGCCTTCAGCTGCCAGACGCCATGCGGCGTCCGGGCTGGTGAGGCTCAGGCGGATGCCGGCCCGCTCGGCGACGGCGATGGCCTCGCTCACCGCTGCCTTGGCGGTGCTTTCCAGCAGTGGCTCGCTGTACAGCTGGCCATAACTGAGCATGGTGATGCCGCTGAGCGCGCCTGTCGCGACGTTGACTAGCAGCTTGTCCCACATGCTGCCGAGAATGTTGTCGCTGACTGTGGTGGCGAGCCCGGCGCCATTGAAGACCTCGGCAATGGCCTGCACTCGCAAGGTACATTGGCCGTCGAGCTCGCCGATGAAGGTCTGCTTGCCCGCTACACCGGCACGGATCGAACCCGGCGCCAGCAACACGCCACCGACGTAGGTCTTGCCGGCCAGTACCCGCTCACGCCCCACGGCCTCGGCCAGGATGTCTTCATGGCCAAGACCGTTCTGCAGTGACAGCACCAGCGTTTGCGGCCCGATCAGCGCCTTGGCACCGGTAATCGCCTCGCGGGTGTGGAACGACTTGACCAGCACCACCACCAGGTCGGCCACGCCCACGGTTGCCGCGTCGCAGGCCGCCTTCACCCTGACCTGCCGCTCGCCGCGTTCGTCCTGCACCCGCAGCCCGTGCAGGTTCATCGCGTCGACATGCGCACGGCCACGGTTCAACAGCCAGGTTTCGTGCCCCGCTTCGCTCAAGGCTGCACCAATGGCACAACCCAAGGCACCGGCGCCCAGAATGCAGATTTTCAAATCGCAGACCTCCTGTGGTTTGCGACTACCTTATGCAGCGGGTCTTATTCCGGCTATACAATGGGCTCAATACAGTTATTGAGTTTCGCAATAATGAGCACGCTCGATGCCTTGCCCGATCCAAAGCTGCTGCAGCTGTTCGATGTGCTTTACCACTGCCGTAGCGTGACCCGCAGCGCTGAACAGCTCGGCCAGAGCCAACCTACGGTGAGCATCTGGTTGGGGCGCTTGCGTGAAGAATTGAACGACCCGCTGTTCGTGCGCACCCCTGGCGGCATGGCCCCTACCCCGCGAGCAGACCAGCTGATCGGGCCCTGCCGCGAGGTGCTGGAATCGCTGCGGCGCCTGACTACCTGGGAACCGCAATTCGTTCCGGCCACGGCGCAGCGGCGCTTTCGCCTGTGCGTCAGTGATGCCAGCCATATCACCCTGCTGCCCAGCATTCTCAACCACCTGCGCACCCATGCGCCGGGCATTCGCCTGGAGGCGGCGCGCATCGATGGCAATACCGAGAGCGCGCTGGAGTCGGGCGAGGCGGACCTGGCCATCGGTTTTGTGCCTTGGCTGGGTGCGGGGATGTATCAGCAAGTGTTGTTCGAACAGGACTGGGTCTGCCTGAGCAACCCACGACACCCTCGCCTGGGCAAAGGCATGAGCGTGGCGCGCTACCAGGCCGAGGGGCATGTACAGATCAGTGCCGGTACCGGGCAGAAGTTGCTGGAGGCAGGCCTGGCTCGAGCCGGCATCGAGCGCAGGATAATGCTCGAGCTGCCGGCGTTTCTGGGGTTAGGCATGATTGTCGGGTCGACCGACCTGGTGGCTACGCTGCCACGGCACATCGGGCAGACACTCGCCGACATGCATGGTCTGCAGGTGCACGATTGCCCGTTTGCAGTGGAGGGCTTCACGGTCAAGCAGCATTGGCACGCGCGGTACCAGCAAGACAGCGGGAATCGCTGGATGAGGGAGGTAGTTCGGACCTTGTTTCAGGCAGGTGCCGGTTAGCACAGAAGACGAGCCCTTCCCTCGCCGAGCTTCCTTCCCTGGAAGCATCGGTGTACGGATCAAGCAGCAGGCTTGAGCACCACCTTCGTCCAGCCATCATCCCGCGCATCAAAGTGCCTGTAGGCATCGGGGCCTTCGGCAAGCGTCAAACGATGGGAAATGATCTGGGAAGGCTTTGCGCGCCCATGATGAATGAGCTGCGCCAGACGACGATTGTAGGCCTTCACGTTTGCCTGACCTGTGCGGATGAATTGGCCTTTGAACCAGAACGCTCCAAAATCGAAGGCCATCTTGCCCTGCTTCGCCAGCTCATTCTTCGCACCCGGATCTTCTGGCACGAACACACCCACGACGCCTATGCCACCGGTAGCCTTGGTTGAGGCAACCAGATTGTTCATGGTGAGGTAGTTCGCTTCATGACCATGCTTGTCGCAGCACTGGTAACCCACACATTCGCATCCACGATCGGTGCCTTTGCCATGGGTCAGGTTCATGATTTCCTCCACTGCCTTTTGCTCGACCGCGTTGATGGGGGTTGCCCCAAGCTGCGCGGCCAGCCTCAGGCGATCTGGCTGGTTGTCGATCACGAACACCTGGGAGGCACCCTTGATGATTGCCGAATAGGCCGCCATCAGCCCGACGGGGCCCGCTCCATAGATCGCAATGCTCTCGCCCGGCTGTAGGCCGGCCAGCTCTGTCGCATGCCAACCGGTGGGAAAAATATCCGAAAGCATGACGTAGTCGTCTTCACGCTCCTGGGCGTCCTCCGGCAGCACCAGGCAGTTGAAATCAGCGTACGGTACACGCAACAGCTCGGCCTGGCCGCCTTGATAGGGCCCCATGTCGGCAAAGCCGTATGCGGCCCCGGCAGCACCCGGGTTGGCAGTGAGGCAGAATCCTGTAAGGCCTTTTTCGCAGTTTTCACAGAACCCGCAGCCGATATTGAAAGGCAGGCTGACCCAATCACCGACCTTGACCCGGTCTACCCCTGCACCCACCTCGATCACCTCACCGAGGTTTTCATGACCGAACACGCGCCCGGCCTCGAACGATGTGCGCCCCTCGTACATGTGAAGGTCGGATCCGCAGATGTTGGTAGTGGTTATGCGCACCAGCGCGTCTGTAGGTTTCTCGATCCTTGCATCCGCGACATTGTTGACGGCGACGTCGCGCGGGCCGTTATAAACGATTGCTTTCATGCTGAACTCCCAGAAGTCAGGGGCGATGGAAAAGCGCCCTACCCTGTTGGGGTAATGGCCTTACCCCAAGTGTTCAGTGCCATACGTGAATAGCAGATCAGTGGCGCTAATCATCGTCGCTCCATGGATCTCGACTGACTCGCGGTTCAACGGGCCTAGCGTGCCGCCTATCCGCCAAGCGCAGCGACCGCCGTTCCGTTCAAGACTGCGGCCTTGATGCAGCGCGTCGATCGGCCCGATAACGGAAATATATTTTGCGCACTAACTATTATCGCGCAACATACCAGTCAGGCAGTAACCAATCGCTGATCCCCTACCCAAGCCAACGGAGCATGACCATGAACTTCAGCAAAGCAATCACCATCGCCACCTTGACTTTCGGCGCCAGCGTCAGTGCCTTCGCCCAGACCGCCTCGCCGTACCAGTACGGCATGCACCTGGACATCGCCCAAGTCATCGCCGTGGACGCCCCGGCCAACGCCACCGGGCACGCCAGTACCGCCACCCTGACCTACCGTGACAGCGACGGCAAGTTGCAGAAGGTCAGCTACCTGCGCCCGACCACCTACGCCAACCAGAACTGATCACCCTACCCAGCGCCCCAGGAGCTTGACCATGAAACTCTCCCGCCCCCTCGCCGCCGGCCTGCTCGCGCTCGCCGTCAACAGCGCCTTCGCCGCCGGTAGCCCCGGTGTGGAAACCACCACCCAGGCTTTCCTCCAGGCCCTTGAAGCCGGTGGTGGCAAACCGCTGGAAACCCTGTCGCCGAAAGACGCCCGTGGCGTGCTCACTGGCGCACAGGCCAGCGTGAATGTGGACGTATCCGGCATCCAGGTCGAGCGCCGCACCATTGCTGTCGACGGGCAGGTCCTGGAGATCCGCGTGGTACGTCCACAAGGGGCGAAAGGCGAGCTGCCTGTGTTCATGTTCTTCCATGGCGGTGGCTGGGTGCTGGGGGATTACCCGACCCATGAACGCCTGATCCACGACCTGGTGCTCGGCTCCGGTGCAGCGGCCGTCTATGTCGACTACACGCCATCGCCGGAAGCAAAATTCCCCACCGCCATCAACCAGGCCTATGCCGCCACCCGCTGGGTTGCCGAGAACGGCAGGCAGATTGGCGTCGATGGCAAGCGCCTGGCGGTTGTCGGCAACAGCGTCGGCGGCAACATGGCGGCGGTTGTGGCGCTCAAGGCCAAGGAGGCCGGCACGCCAAAGCTGCGCTTCCAGGCCCTGCTGTGGCCGGTGACCGATGCCAACTTCAACAACGGTTCGTACAACCAGTTCGCCGAAGGCCATTTCCTGACCCGCAACATGATGCAGTGGTTCTGGGATAGCTATACCAGCGACCCCAGGCAGCGTGACGACATCCACGCCTCGCCGCTGCGCGCCAGCCTGGAGCAGTTGAAAGGCCTGCCACCCGCGCTGGTACAGACCGCCGAGATGGACGTGCTGCGCGATGAAGGCGAAGCCTACGCCCGCAAGCTTGGCGCTGCCGGCGTACCGGTGACCGCCGTGCGCTACAACGGCATGATCCACGACTTCGGCCTGCTCAACGTACTCGGCCAGGTGCCCGGTACCCGCAGTGCGATGGACCAGGCTGCCCAGGCGATCAGACAGCATCTGCAGTGATAGTGGTTCACGACCGGTGCGGCTTGGCCGCATTGGTCGTGGTTGCGTGCCTCGCGCCTACTATGCGTGCAAGAGGATCACGAAGTTCTTTTTCATGTCTTCCAGCACGGTCCATTTGCCCTTGGCGCCCGGTTCGATGATGAACGTGTCGCCAGCGGCCAGTGTTACGGGGGCGCAACCCTCAAGCTCGATGACGCAGCGTCCACTCAGGACATGGCAGAACTCCCAGACTTTGTAGTCGATGCGCCACGCTCCGGTGCTGGCTTCCCATTCTCCGGAAATGCGACCTTGCTGTTCATCGTGATAGTACTTGGACGTCAGCGTATGAGGGGTGCCTTCCACGACCTCTTCAAAAAAGGGCAGGTCGCGCACCGGTTGGATATCCAGTTCGCGGAACACGGTCAGTTTCTTGTTCATGGTTTTTTCTCGAGCACGTTGTGGGTAGGGCGATACATCAAATAGGCTTCACCGGTTACGCCCAGCATCGGGTGCGGAACGATCTGGCAGGTTTTAACAATCTGAAAACCGTGACGTTCGTAGAAGCGGCGTGCACCGTGGTTTTCTGCATAATCGATCAGGCATAGCCCATCCAGGCCAGAGTCCTCGGCGCGCTGCTGGGCGTGGCGAAGAAACTGGACGCCCAGCCCCTGGCTGCGCCACGCCTCATCCAGGGCCAGGCTGGAAATGTACAAGGTGTCGGGTATTTCCATGTCGGAATAAGGTGCGAGGACCGGGTCTGTCTCGACAGGTCTGTCAGGTGTCTCGCGCAAGGCATAGCTGTGCATCATGCCGATGACGCGCCCTTCGGAAGTGGCCATCAGGCAGTTCTTGTAGGAAAAGTCGCCCTGTTCCCTGGCATAGCGAGACGCACCGACACTCAGCAACGCTTCTCCAGGTGCGGCAAGCTTGCTCCATATGTAATCGGCCATGCCTTCCGATGTCAGTTGAAAGAAGCGCGCAATATCTTGCGCGTCCGAGGCTTGAGCGGGTCTGAAATCGACAGGCATGTACAGTGCTCCCATGGGATCGGGTGGTCAGTTTTCAAGGATTACGCCTTTGACTGGGTGGCAGGGTAGCCGGATTGAACGGCCCCCATCATGCTCCAGGCGAACACCGTCAGCACGGCGAGCGACGCTGTCCCACTCTCGAAGTCACGTGGGGACGGTCTTTGCCCAGCATGTTTCGAAAATCACCAGCCATCAGGCATGCGCTGTACCTGTGGGAGCCGCGCTTGCCGGCGATGGGCCGCGAAGCGGCCCCGGTTACAGATGTTCGCTATGGGTCGAAAGCGGCGATTCAATTGGTCAGCCGCTTCTCCATCGGCTGATAGACCAACCCGGCAATTTCGCCCACTCCCCTTGCCAACGCAAAACCGTAACGTTCATAAGCTGCTACCGAAGGAGATGCGACTTTCAACAGGCAGCTTTTGAGGTTAACTTCCCTTCAAAATCACGCCGAGGCCATCTCCCTATGTCAATTGCTGACAACCTTCTTGCGTTCACCTTCGCAGCAACGCTGTTAACACTGACGCCCGGCCTCGACACTGCTTTGATATTGAGAACGGCCACCGTGGAAGGAAAGCAGCAGGCTTTTCGCGCCGCGCTGGGCATCAACACAGGTTGCTTGCTGTGGGGCGCCGCTGTGGCATTTGGACTAGGCGCACTGATTGCCGTATCAGAGTTGGCGTTCAACGTCTTGAAATACTGCGGTGCCGTCTATCTAGCCTGGCTCGGGCTGAATATGCTTTTACGTCCGCGTAAATCATTGTCGCCTGTCCAAGCGGCAGCAAAGCCAAGCCGTGACTGGTTCCTGAAGGGAGTGATGGGAAATATCCTCAATCCCAAGATTGGTATTTTCTACGTCTCTTTCTTGCCCCAATTCATTCCCCAAGGCCAGCCATTGATTACTTGGACGTTCGGCTTGGTAAGTATTCACGTGGTAATCGGGTTGCTATGGTCAATTATTCTGATCGCCGCAACCCAACCGCTGGCCGGTATATTGCGGCGTGAGAAGGTGGTTGCGTGGATGGATCGTGCAACAGGAATGCTCTTCGTTCTTTTTGCTGCTCGTCTCGCCTTCAGTAAACGTTAAGCCATTCAGTAAGGCGCCGGTGTATTGCCCGGAGGTTTACCCATGAACAACCTTCCGCGAAGGACAGCAATGGGGTGGATCGCGACCGTCCACCGTATCGAGTTCACCCTTGTTCTCCCCTGACGCGAGGACAACCCATGAGCCAGCTCCCACAGGAATATCATTAGCCTTCAGACATGCGCTGTACCTGTGGGAGCCGCGCTTGCCGGCGATGGGCCGCGAAGCGGCCCCGGTTACAGATGACCTCTTCGGGTTGATAGCGGTCAGCTCGCGAATGGCTGTCAATGGCCCTTGGCTATAGACGGCAAACGGCAGCATTCGGCCCGAAGCGGACACTTGAGAATAACCGGCTTCGTGAGTGCGACACACACTCTGTGGGAGCGGGTTTACCCGCGAAGCAGGCGCCGCGGTGGATGGCACCGGCTGTGCCGGTGTTCGCGGGTGAACCCGCTCCCACAAAGTCCGCTGTAAGACGCAACGTCGGCTATGGGTCGGTTAGCGACCGTCCACCGTATCGAGTTCACCCTTGTCCTCTTCTAACGCGGAGGACAATCCATGAAAACCGCTGCTACCTACACCCATCGCCCGTGGAACAAGGGAAAACTAATCGGGCAGAAAGCCCCGCTCCGACTTAAAGATATCTGGGCCATCCGGGTAAGGCTCCAGATCGCGGAGAAATCTAGGGATCTAGCGTTGTTCAACTTGGCCATCGACAGCAAGCTGCGAGCCTGCGACTTGACCAAGCTTCGTGTACGAGACGTAGCCCATGGAGAGCATGTGTCGTCACGAGCGATCGTAATGCAGCAGAAGACTCATCATCCAGTGCAATTTGAGATCACCGAGCAAACACGTATGGCTTTGGAAGCCTGGATGCATCAGGCTCACCTCCGTAGCGAGGACTGTCTGTTTCCGAGTCGGCTACATGGTTCAGATCATCTCTCCACTAGGCAATACGCTCGAATAGTGAAAGCCTGGGTGACAGCCATTGGCCTTGATCCAGCGCTGTACGGCACCCACACGCTGCGGCGAACGAAAGCCTCATTGATCTATCGCAGAACCAAGAATCTGAGGGCAGTGCAACTCCTGCTTGGCCATACGAAGCTTGAAAGCACCGTCAGATATCTGGGGATTGAGGTCGACGATGCCTTGGAGATGGCAGAGCAGACGGAGGTCTGACCATCCAAAGCGACGGTCGAGGGTAGACCGTCGCTAACCGACCCATAGCAGCCGATAAGTTGCCGCAGCACCTTCTGCTCGGCGTCTGCCATCAGGGTTGTTTTAGCCGAGCCCTCAGCAGCACCTTACCCGAAAGACCGAAGCTTCGCGATATCTCGGCTCGGTGGGGCCCCAAACATCCGGCTGTATTCACGGCTGAACTGTGAGGGACTTTCATAGCCCACCTTGAATCCGGCTGTAGAAACATCCAGACCCTCTGAGATCATCAACCTGCGTGCATGCTGCAGGCGAAGTTGTTTTTGATACTGCAAAGGACTCATTGCGGTGACAGCCTTGAATCGATGGTGAAGCGTCGAGTTACTCAGATTGACATAGCTCGCTAGCTCATCAATGTGCAACGGCTCTGCATAATTGTTGTTCAGCCACTCAATGGCCCGAGTAACGCGATGGGTCTGGCTATCGGTTATGGCTATCTCATGTAAACGCTGACCCTGCTGGCCTTTCAGCAGCCGGTAGAAAATTTCTCTGAGTGCTAGCGGCGCCAACGCAGGTATATCCGATGGCACATCCAACAGACGTACCAATCGCAGCATTGCATCGAGCAAGGAGCTATCGATCTTATCCAGATATAGCCCTCGGTGGGGCTGTTGGCTCGGAACGCCGATAGGACTGACGTCTGCAATTAGCTGAGCTATTTCTGCCGGGTCAATATCCAGGCGGATGCAGAAATAGGGCTTTTCTGAGGATGCCTCTGTCACTTGACCCGCGAGAGGTAGGGTTACCGAGACGACCAGATAGTTCAAAGGGTCGTAGACGTAGCTTTCTTCCCACAGCTGCACCTGTTTACGGCCCTGCACAACGATACATAGCCCCGGCTTATGTACAGTGTGGATCACATCGGTTGGAGCATCACTGCGTATGAAATGCAGCGGAGCAATCCCCGTCTCAAACACGCCGTAGGTGGGAGCATAACGATGCATGGTTGATGCTAGCTCGGCTCTCAGACGCGTCAGCTCTTCGTCCCTATCATCCATTGCCATTACCTCCCGTTAGGCTTGTTCTATTGCAGAGAATAAATTGGTCCGCAGCCTTTTGGATAGATGCTAATGGACACCCTTCAAATGCAAGAGCCCGGCAGGCCGGGCTCTCGGTAGGATGGGCTATATACGTCAGGCATAGGTGACGCAATCTGTATCGAATTTAGCCACTCTACGGGCATTAAGAGGTTCCGCACCATCTTCAGCCACACGGCGATCATTCAGGCGATCCGAACCATCCTCAGCCACACGGCGGTCATTCAGGCGATCCGAACCATCCTCGGACACGCGGCGGTCATTGAGACGATCCCCACCACCCTCGGCCACGCGGCGGTCATTGAGACGATCCCCGCCACCCTCGGCCACGCGGCGGTCATTGAGACGATCCCCACCACCTTCAGCCACACGGCAGTCATTCAGCCGATCAGCACCACCCTCAGCCACACGGCGGTCATTAAGGCGATCCGCACCACCTTCAGCCACACGGCGGTCATTAAGGCGACCCGCACCACCCTCCGCCACAAGGGGAGCCATCACTTCTTTGCAGGTCCGATCGGTCCAACCACCAATTTCTTTGGCTGGCAGTGCCATCGAACCTGCGCTGAGAGCAGACAAGGCGATTCCAATCATCATGGTATGTACAGTTTTCATGACAGCGACTCCGTAATTTGCGATGGATTCGTTGCCGGTTGTCAGTGCAAAGCGTGACGTGGATTCCTGTTTTTTGCAGGCTCGGTCGCTCTGATGGCCGGCGGCAGTAGCGGGCTCGCTTTCTGCTTGGGCTTAGATTACGGCGGCGATAAGCAGGCCGTTATTTGGTTCCTGCGAGGCTTTTGCATATTTCTGCACAGGGCCGCCTTCTGGCAGATTTACTCGAGCGCAGGGCCTTCGAGGTTAATCACCGATTCACATCGAACACCAGTTTGCCGCGAGTATGTCCTCCACGGCTTAGCATCAAAGCCTCAGCCGCGTTGGAAAGCGGAACGACCTCAACCTCGGCGTGTAGCTTCTTCTCAGCAAACAATTTCGCTATAACCGCTAACTGGCGCCCATCCGACCGGGTTGCGAAGTTTTTGCCGACTACGCCGTACTCAAGAGCTTTCTGCGCGTTGGGTGTGCTGACAGGCGAGACTAACGCCCCACCGCGCTTGATCACCGTCCAGGACCGATCCTGAGTTTCTCCGCCGATCAGATCAATCACCATATCGACATTGCTGACGAGGTTCTCGAACTGTTGTGCGGTGTAATCAATGAACTGATGGGCGCCGAGTGATCGGAGGTAGTCTCGGTTTCTGGCCGAGCCCGTTGCCACTACATGAGCGCCGGCCAGCCGTGCTAACTGGACCGCGAAACTACCCACCCCTCCTGCGGCACCGTGAATCAAAACAGTCTGGCCTGGCTTGATTTCGGCGTGTTCGTGCAGCGCCTGCCAAGCAGTAAGCGCTGCGGCAGGAATTCCACCGGCGTGAAGAAGTGATAGCCCATCGGGTTTGTGCGCAAGCCTATCGGGCGTTGCAAGAGCCTGAGTGGCGTAACCACCGACTATTCCAATGAATCCGAACACCTCATCACCCACAGCGTATTCATGAATATTCTTTCCAACAGCTGCAATGGTGCCAGCAACCTCGACACCCGGCGTATAGGGGAAGGACATTGGGATGAACTGCTTCATGGCCCCCGAGAGAATTTTCCAGTCGATCGGATTGATTCCGCTCCCAGCAACGTCAATCAGAACCTGATCATCGTTGGGCACCAGCTCTTCAAGCTCTATCAGTTCAAGCCGCTCAACCTGACCGTACTCTGCCACTTGTATAGCTTTCATGAACTTCCCCGTCTGTAGGTAATGGTTTATCTAAGTCGATGGTTGACAGCGCGCGTCAGTTAATGGCGACGCGAATCCAAGCTGAAGCGGCCTGCGCCGTAGGCCACGATCTGCAGCAAACCGCCGGCCATCGCGATGTTCTTGAAGAAGTGAATGAATTGATTTTGATCGGCCAGAGCACTGTGGAAGATCACCGCGGTGAGGACACTGAAAAGCGCCAAACCTGCTGCGACAACACGGGTCTTATAGCCGGCGACTAGAGCTACACCGCCGGCTATTTCCACAAGAATGGCAAGCGTCAGCGCTAAGGAAGGAAACGGCAGACCCACTGAACTGATGTAGCCGATCATCATGGCCGGCGCGTTTACCTTGGATATGCCGGAGAGGATGAAGATCGCGCTCAGAAAAACGCGACCTACTAGTGCGGCGGCACCAGCTGTCGCAGCCGAAGGATGAGAGGCTGAGCTTGAAACGGTGGTGGCGTGAGGCATGGCATACGTTCCTTAATGTACGCATTCCGGAATGGAACGCTGGTAGGAGTAAGTTTGGAACAGCCTCACATAACTGAATAGCCGGTTAATTTCTTGGTTTATGTTCGATTAAATTGAAAAGTATCTTCCCTTTTGCCCACTGATAACGCGATGACCTCCAACCCCGACCACTAACGCAGGATCGTGCATGTTGGCCATAGGAATGGGATAACCCAGCCCAACTCAGGCTTCTTACTCTTGCTTCACCACCTGCCTGTCGGCGGTGGCCCCTCAAGCCAGAAACAGGAGTACGAAAAAATGCACGGCATCGAACAAAAAGTCATCGTGATAACCGGCGCCAGCAGTGGTATCGGCGAAGCAACAGCCCGCCTGCTAGCCAGCAAAGGCGCTCGCGTGGTCCTGGGCGCCCGCCGCACCGATCGCCTGGGAACTCTGGCCAAGGAGATTCGTTCAGCAGGCGGTATCGCTGATGTCCTGGCGCTGGATGTCACCAACCTGGATGACATGCAGTCCTTTATAGACTTCGCTGTCGAACTGCACGGACGCGTCGACGTGCTGATCAACAATGCCGGCGTCATGCCGCTTTCGAAACTCGAAGCGCTCAAGGTAGATGAGTGGAATCGGATGATCGATGTGAACATTCGCGGGGTCCTGCACGGCATTGCCGCAACGCTGCCGCTCATGCAAGAACAGCGCGCCGGTCAGATCATCAATATTGCCTCGATCGGAGCCTACGCGGTGAGCCCGACCGCTGCTGTGTACTGCGCTACCAAATATGCCGTACGAGCCATTTCCGAAGGTTTGCGCCAAGAGGTGGGGGGTGACATCCGGGTCACCGTCATCGCCCCAGGCGTCACCGAGTCCGAACTGGCCGACAGCATTTCCGATGAGGGCGGGCGGGCCGAGATGCGCGAGTTTCGCAAAATCGCGATTCCTGCCTCGGCGATTGCCCGGGCGATCGCCTACGCCGTAGAACAGCCTGCGGATGTCGATGTCAGCGAACTCATCGTGCGTCCAACCGCAAGTCCATTCTGAATGTCGGGTCGACAGCGAGGAAAATGCCATGGGTGAACCATCTGGAGATCAGGACAAATACGTTGGCATGTGGGTGACGGCTGACGGACGCATTCGCCATGAGCTCTTGCCTGGCGGCCGCTATGACGAAGCCCGCGGAGGGCAACAAAGCGCGTACCAAGGTCGATACTGGCTAGAGGGTGATCACATCGAGTATGTGGATGACAGCGGATTTACTGCCGACGGGGAGTTTCGTAGCAACGTGCTGTATCACGCAGGGATGATTCTATATCCCGAGCGTTGAAGGCCCGGCCGGAATGGAGACATTCCGGCTTTTTTTCGACCTTTACCTTTCAGAACACGCATCCAGAGCGGGTTCTTTACATCCCCAAACGGGTCCGCGATGGGCCTTCACCATTGAAAGCCTAGGCTTGAACTTCAAGTCCACCCTGTGAGACCAATGTCCGAGGTGGCTCGTTTGAGCAGGCGTACTGACTGAGGCGACGATTCCCATGGATGTCATAGAGCGGACTTCAGCCCATGGTTTGGAGGCTTACATTCGGGGTGAGCGGCTTGCCGCCTCGGACGTCCTGGCCGACAGGGATATGTTGGTGCAGATCTTTAACCGGGAGCGTAAAGAAGAGAGCTTTATCGTGCCCGCCGTAGCTGAGCCCTTGCTCGTGTGGATCATCTCCGGGAATGCTGCCGTTCAGGAGCGTGAGCTTGACGGCGACTGGCAATGTAGCCAAGTGTCCAAAGGTGATTTCTTCTTGACTACTTCGGCACGGCCTTACGAGATGCGCTGGAACGTAGACGGTGTAGAACCATTTGAAGTCATGCATATCTACCTCGGCATCCCGCTTTTGGAAAAAGCCATCCATGAGGTCTTGGGCGGGTCTGTGGAAGCGGTTCGACTACGTGAAGTCTCAGGCGGGCGTGACGATGGGTTGTCCGTTCTACTGGAGCAAGTTCGCCTGGAGCTGACGGGGCACAGGGCTAGTCCTCTTTATCTGCAGGGCCTGGCCCAGTGCATCGCCATTCACCTAGCCCGCAGCTACCTAGACAGCTCAGCGGACGATATCGTGCGCCGCAACGCATTGCCTGCTTACAAGCTGCGCCGCGTGCTGTCGGCGATGGAGGCGAATCTGGCTGAGGATTTCAATCTCGGGCACTTGGCCGAAATAGCTGGGATGAGCGAGTACCACTTCAGCCGGCTGTTCAAAAAAGCCGCTGGTTATTCACCGTCGCAGTTCTTTATCAGACTGAGGATGGCAAGAGCCCGGCAGCTCCTGGTCGAAACGGATCGGAACGTAATCGATATAGGCTTGGAGGTCGGATACAGCAGCCCAAGCCATTTTTCGCAGGTGTTCAAACGTGAGGTTGGCGTCACGCCCACTCAATACCGTAAATAGTGAGTGGGCTACGCCAGTCAGAGGTTCTGCGGACGAAATTGCTGGCGAAAATCCAAGGTTTCCCCAGCCACCATGAATTGACCGCCTCCCCTGTAGTGCAGCGTTCTGGGCTGCTTCACGGAGCGATCTACGTGCGCTTTGACGACTTCCCAAATGAACAAGCCGTAATCGCCAATCAGCTTCGAGTCGTACAGCTGGCATTCGAAGCTGGCATAACATTCGGCTATCAGCGGCGCTGCAACCCGCGTCGCCGCTGTCGCGGTAAGTCCGAATTCACCAAACTTGTCTACGTCACTGCCCGTACTGTTGCCCACCGCGACTACCTGGTCCGCCAGCTCCAGGGTGGGTACGTTAATCACACATCCCTGGCTGTTGCGGATCAGTTCGTAGCTGTGGTTCCCCGACCAGATGTAGCAGCCAAAAAGGGCTGGATCGAACTGCATCATCATGTGCCATCCCATGGTCATGATGTTGCTCTCGCCCTTCCAGGCTGAGGTCACGAGGACGATGGGCCCGGTTTCCAGATGCTGGCGAACGTCGATGAGGGGAAAGTCGGATTTTCGAGGTGCGGTCATAACGCCTCCGCTGAAAAGGTCTGCTAGCAAGAAAACGCGTTGTGCTGCCAATGCAGCACAACGCGGACAACGCGAAGGATTAACCTACCGGGACGCTCATGCCGCCATCGGCCATGACCACCGAACCGACAATGAAGCTAGCGCGCTCGGAAGCCAGGAAAGAGACAATCTCGGCGATCTCTTCCGGTGCTGCAGCTCGACCGATCGGCGCGGACTTGCCATGCTCTTGTAGGAACCCACGACCGTCTTCCATGAAGTGGTTCAACAGGTTGGTAACCACATCTCCCACGCCAATGGCATTGACCCGAATGCCATGCTCAATCGCTTCCAGCGCCTGGGTACGAGTCAACTGTGCCAAGGCGCCTTTGGACGCGGTATAGGCCGCGATACCGGGAAATGCGAAGTAGGACGCGTACGAGGCGATGTTCACGATCGCGCCGCTCTTGTTCTTCATCATCTCCTTCATCGCCTCTCGGGAATGAAGAAAGGCCCCCGTAACGTTGGTTTGCATCTGCCATTCCCAATCTTCACGGGTCATTTCGACGAGGGGCTTGTATAGGATGCGACCGGCGTTATTGACCAAGACGTCCAGCTTGCCAAACTTCTCTACCGCCAACGCCACCGCTTGCTCGGCAGAACCGTCAACGGTGATATCGGCGATGAAAGGAACCAGGCCGGGACGCTCAAGGGCGTTGACTTTCGGGTCGATATCCTCGGCGATGACTTTCGCTCCACGGCTGTGAAGGAGCTCGGCGATGGCCTTCCCGATGCCGCTAGCCGCGCCGGTTACCAGCACCACTTTGCCTGCCACTTCATTTGGGGTTGGGATGAAGTCAGTCATTTTGATGTCTCCAAGTCAGGAATTGGTTGTCGCTTTCGACGGTCCCAATCTCTCTCTTTTTGACATCCGACTCCTTGGCGACCTTGCTTTGCCTGTCGGAGTTTTGCTTCTTTCGTGTACTAGGCAGGGGCGCTAGCCCGGCATCACAACGGGGGAGTCCAAGGCGTAAGATGCCTGGACAGGATCGAAGTACTCACGAATATGCGTCAGCTTTCCCTCAGAAACGCTAACGAAAAGGACATATTCTTGTGAGTAGGTTTTACCCGTCTCAGTGATGATCCCCTGCGCCTTGACTTGCGCGACGGCGGACAGTGAATCAGCGAATTGCTGAATACGTATATCGTGGAATCGAAACGATTCAACCGCTCCGACAAACCAGGCGACGTGATTGAGCACTTGCTCGCGGCCGACCAGCTTTTCCGGGTGACCGAGACTCGGGGCGAAGGGCAGCTCCCAGACGATGTCTGGGGCGATTAGGGATTTCCATTTTTCATGGTTATCAACAAACGTTTCGAAATGGTGTTTGAGAAGCTCGGCTGCCGAATACATAGGTTCACCTCGTGGTACCGGAAAATTGTGACCATTGAGGCCAGGCACCGAAGCGCAGGTCTGGTCTATGAGCACAGCCTAACAGGGGGCTACCTGGCTAAAAACCAGAAGAATATCGAATGTTTTATTCGACTTATTCGACAAGTCTAGAGAGCTTCGGCTTGCTGACCGAAGCGTTGGATGAGCCATAGACCAGCCGGCCCAGGCGGCGAATCAGTAAGGTAAATAGCGTCAAACGCGTAAGAGCCGCCTTTGCAATCGGGCAGGTCGAGATGGATAAGATGTCCCGAATTGAGGTCCGCTTGGACCATAGGTAAGGGCATGTTGCCCCAGCCAATGCCTTCCTTAAGTAGCATATGTTTTGCGCCTAAGTCCGCAAGCCGCCAGGTGCGGGGGCTTACTACGGCAAAATCTCTGTCCCCGGTAAGCGTTGAGCGATCTGACAACACCAATTGGACGTGATTTCTTGCCGCCCCAGGCTCGTTGCGGCCGGCGAGGGCGAGTGGGTGGGCCGGGGCTGCAACGGGTACTAACTCAACACTGCCTACGCCGACACGCTCAAGGCCATCCCTCCCCGTATCCAGGGGCCCACTGATCCCAATGCCGGCTTTTTTCTCAAGTACTAGTTGCGTGACCGCCCCGAGCGCTTCCATGTGTAGATGCAAAGCCACGGTTGGGAACACCTGCCTAAAAGTACTAAGCGCGTCGACGACCCGCTCCGCTGGCAGCATTACATCCAGAACAAGATGCACCTCTGCTTCGAGACCATGCAGCAGTCCAGACACCTTCGATCGCAGCCCGTTGACCCCGTTGATGATGGTTCGTGCTTCGGCCAATACTGTACGGCCAGCCTCTGTCAGCTGTGGTTTACGTGTCGTCTTGCGGTCAAAAAGTGATACGCCGAGCTGCACCTCCAGATTGGAAATGGCATAGCTCACTACTGACGTTGCACGATGCAATTTCCTTGCAGCGCCAGCGAAGCTTCCCACTTCTACGACCGTCAAGAGAACTTTCAGCTGGTCTAGAGTTGGTGTACCGGGGTCTGAGATCATTTTACCAGCTCGGCATATTGGATTGAGGCATGCTATTTGGGACGCGTCACTATGTCGACAGGTGAGTCGATCCTCGGCCGATGATGGTTGAAGCGCCTGTCGTTCTACTGAGGCCATGAGCGGCAGCTATGGGTCGAAGGCAGCCGTTCGCGAATGGCTGCAACCGACCCGAAGCGGACACTTGAGAATAACCGGCTTCGTGAGTGCGACACACACTCTGTGGGAGCGGGTTTACCCGCGAAGCAGGCGCCGCGGTGGATGGCACCGGCTGTGCCGGTGTTCGCGGGTGAACCCGCTCCCACAAAGTCCGCTGTAAGACGCAACGTCGGCTATGGGTCGTTAGCGGTCAGTCGCGAATGGCTGCTAACGCCCATGGCTGCCTTTCGCGGCCAGCAGCTTCAACCCAGCGATGATTGGCTTGGCTCCGCCTCCTCCTGCTTGAAAATACGCAATCCACGCGCCTGATAATTTTGCAGTGCGGCAGGATGGTCAAATGTGCAGGTGTGTACCCATACCCGCTCTGTACCATGCCATTCCCACGCAGATCGAACAGCGTGGCTCAATAGCGCTCCGCCGAATCCACACCCCAGAAACTGAGGCGCCAAGCCAAAGTAGCGGATTTCGCAGTTACGGCCGTCAGGGCGATAAAGCTCGTAATAGCCGGCTATCGCACCACGGTGATAGGCAACCCAGGTACGGTGGCACTCCTGTTCAACCAGCGCCTGCCATTGGGAACTACTCCAGCTATCAAGATCGCCCCACTCCCAGGGCGTTCCTACCAGCTTGTAGAGAAACCGATTGAATTCCGCCTGAGGCACTTCACATTCGATGATCTGGAGGTCGTGACGCTGTGGCTTTTCCTTCAACTCGGAAGCCGAGGTCATTTCCAGGTAATAAGTGATGCAAGACCGTTCCATCGTAGACTCCCTGCGTCTTCCCGCTAGCGATCAGACAAGCATGCCAGCTACGGCTCGACCGCGGCTACAGCAGATGTCTGCTTCGGCTAGAAAGCAGTCCTATCAACGCTGACCCTACGCTCATCGTCTTCAGCTGTTGCTCCTTCCTGGCATCCTGCAAGTGTCCATCGCCCATCAACTCCACCGGACATTGAGTACGACGAAGTGCAGCAGGATCCAGACCATCAGCAGCAGATGGGTCAGTTGCAACCCCTCCTGACGGATCCAGTAGCCGAACCATATCCCGCCCAGCAACATGGCGAGCAGGAACCCGAGCGCCGCGCTCAAGGCCAGGTTCAGCCAGGGCAGCGAAGCTTCCAGGCCGGCGCCAAGCACCAGTTCATAGCACCCGACCCAGGCAGTGAGCACGGCAGCTGCCTGTATCAGCACGATGATCGCCAAGGCCAGGCGATGGAGGGAGGGAGAGGTCATCGCTCGCCCCAGCAGAGGGAAGCTGATTGCGGGAGGTTGGGCCAGCGGCGCCATCGACATGGTCGCCCCGATCGCCCCGGCCGAGCTGGCGAAGGCATGAAGGTTGTTGATCAGGCTGATGCTCAGCCACAGGCTCAAGCCAATGCAGCAGGTTATCTGGAAAATCAGCAGTGAAGTCGAAGCGTCCATTCCTGGTCCTTTGCGAGTTCGTTTCCGGAAGTAGCGGGAGAGTCCGGACGACACTCTAAAACCTTGACTTAACTTGAGGTAAATACCGGGCTGGCGTGGTAATGAGCAAGTTCATGTGCGCTCTCCTTGGCTTCGCCATTTGTTCGTGACATTTGGCCTGGAGCACGCAAAGCGACAAGCCTCGTCATGGTTCGAGCATCAAGCCAAAGCGGGTTATCGCAAGTGGTTCACTGTCCTCTTCAACGACGCGCTGGCTTGCAGCCTGCGCAGTGAAACCGTGCTTGAGGTAAAAGCGTGTGGCGCGCTCGTTGCCATCGAGTACCCATGCGCAGACCTGCTGATACCCGTTGCTCCTTATCGCCTGCAGGGCCTCTGCCCACAGCGCCGTACCTATACCCCGCGCCCAGAAAACCGGGTCCAGGTAGATCGCCATCAGTTCGGCAGTGCACTGGGCAGCGTCAACATCGCGGCTAGGGCCGAAGGAAACCCAGCCAACCACCTGCCCATTCAATTCGGCTACGCGAATGGAAGGATTGCCAGATTCGATTGCCTGGCTCAGGAATCCCACACGGCGTTCCACACTGCTGTCCAGAGCGCTCAGGTAACGGCTCGACAACAGCCCTTCATAGGCGCTCTGCCAACTGCGGATGTGAAGGGTGGCAATGGCAGCGGCATCAGCGCTGACGGGCTTGCGAACGAGGGGCTCGGGTAGCACGCTGACGGGACCCATGTGATCAGACCTCAAAGGGGTATTCAACACAGCTACTGCACCTGCCATGCCACCAGGCATGCAACGATCAACTGCCGCTTTCAGCGAGTAGCCCGAAGGCTTGACCTGTACATAAGCAACACAAACTGTCTGGACCCTGTCCCCAGTTCAACAGCATTGGTGCTGATCGCTATCTACACAGTATGGACTCCGTCCCACCTTCCTCATGCCTGGTGAAGTGGAACATGTAAATGGCCACCGGGCCCGATACCGGCCCGGTGATTGCTCACCACCTTACCAATTGTGCGTATAGCTGGCAGTCAACACAGTGCCGGGTGCCGGCAAGTGGCTGGTGTTGTTGTTATTGCGCAGCAATTGGCTGTAGAGCGGGTAGTAGTCGCGGTTGAACAGGTTCTGAATGCCGACGCTTACCTTGTCGTCAGCGGAAATCTGGTACTGGCTGACCAGGTCCACTGTCGTATAGGTACTCACCTGATGCCGACCAAAGCTGTCCACCCCATCGAGCCTGTAGTCCTTGCTATCGAAGAACGTGGCTTGCAAGCGGTTGCTCCAATCCAGGGTCGGCTTGTACTGAACGTAGGCGGTCAGCTTCAGGGGCGGGACGCGATAGCCGGTCATGTCCTGCCAACCTTTGCCGTCCGGTTTTTCTCGCCCGCGCATCCAGGTCGCACTACCCCCTGCGCCCCACACCGCATCATCCGACAGCCAATCGGCACTGGCTTCGGCACCGTAGATACGCTCCTTGGTGCGGGTCAGAATCAGGCCATTGTTGAAACTTTGCACGTCACCCAGTTTGGAGGTGGTGTAGAACAGCGCCAGGGTGCCGAGGGTGTTGCTACTCAGCTCTCCTCGCCAGCCAAGCTCATAGTTGTTGGTTTTGACCGGTTCCAGGTTCGATGCGTCGATGTCGAAACCACGGCGCGCATTGCGCAACTGAATACCCACGTCAGGCAGTTGGAAGCCCTGGCTGAAGGAGGCGTAGATTTCCTGGCCGAGTACCGGTGAGTAGACGATGCCCAGGTTCGACAGCACCGCATCGTAATGAATGTCGCCACCCTTCACCGCAACCGGGGAGGCAGCCGCGGATTCGGACAACGGGATGAAGTCATCGAATTCGGCGGTGGAGTACTCGTAGCGCAGGCCGCCGTCGACAGACCAATGCTCATCGAAGCGATGCTGTAGCTGGGCGAACGCACCGGCGCTTCGCGTCCTCAGCGGGGGCATGTAGGTGAGCTTGCCGATCTTGTCGAATACCAGGCCGCCACTGCCGTCATAAGCCGCAGGGTCGAAGACATCGAGCGGCATGTCGCTGCGCTCCTGGTTATAGTCGCCCCCCCACACCAGCTCGGTACTGCCGCTTTCGCCAAGTGGCGTGCGCAGGGTCAGGCGGCTGCCGAAGACCTCACTGTTCTGCATGATCTGGTCGACGTTGCCGCCGCGGGTGGCAACGGCCCGGGCGTCGAACGGGGTAAAACGGGTGAAGTAGTCCCGGTAGTACATCTGGGCAGAAAGCCGGCTTCCGAGAATGTCGAGATTCTCGTACTCCAGGTTCACCAGCGTGTTGCGAATGCGGTTCTGTTCGTCGAGATCCAGCCCTTTGATCGCATTGGCCGGCACGGAGCCTGCGGGGAGCCTGGCGACGCTTGGGTCGGTTGCGTAGTCGGTGTCCTGGCGGGCGTCGTAGTGGCTGACTGCGAGCTGGATTCGCTGGTCTTCGTCGATGTGCAGCCCCAGCTTGCCGCCAATGTTGTAGATGTTCGAATCGAACAGGTCGCCTTGGCTGGGCTCCGGGGCGATCCGGTCGCCGTGCGCATCGTACGAGGCACCGATGTGGCGGGTACCGAAGTCGAACGAATAGTCCACCGCGCCCTGAGAGCCTGCGAAATATTGCTGGAACTGGCCACCCAGGCCATCGCTGCCCAGGCGGGTAAGTGGCGAGGTGGCGCTCAGGCTGGTTTCGGCACGGTTTTCGCCACCTGCAGGCCGTGTGGTGATGGATATGATGCCCCCCGTGGCGCCGCTGCCGTAGATGGCGCTGCTGCCACGAATGACTTCGACCCGTTCGATCAGTGCCGGGTCGATGTTGGCCAGGTTGCGCGAAGAGTCGCGGTTGGTATTGAGCGGCACCCCGTCAACCATGACCAGCATGCTGCGCCCGCGCAGGGTCTGGCCATACTCGGTGACGGTACGGCTGGAGTCAGACATGCCGGGAATCGCCTTGGCCAGTACCGTGGCCAGGCTCTCCGAACCCTGGCGCAGTTCCTGCAGTTGTTCATGCTCGAGAACGGTGGATTGCCGCGTTGCGGAAACCAGGCTGCTGCTGGTGCGCGAGGCGGTGATTTCCATCTGCGCCATTTCCACGGGCCCGCTCTGGATTTCCGGGCTTGATGCAGGGGCACCCTGCGCGACGATGACGAACGTGCGCTCATCCTTGGCCTGTACCTGCAAGCCACTGTCCTTGAGCAGCGTTTGAAGTGCTTCCTCGGGTGTGAACCGCCCCTTCAGCGCAGGTGCGTTTCGGCCTGCACCGAGATCGCTGGCAAAAATGATCTGTACCGAAGACTGCTGTGCAAGCGCGTTGATGGCCTCGCCCAACGGTGCGGCGGGGAGATCCACGTTCACCTTTTCCCGGCCCTGGGCCGACATTGCGATGAGCAGGCTACTGGCAAGCAATGACAGGCGTAGCTGGCGACTGCGGAGGGGAAAGAGCACTTCTCGAGTTCCTTTTTATAGGTGGGCTTTTTCAGTAGCCGCCACGAGAATCGAGAAACCCTACCTGCGCCTGAGAATTATTTTGTTATCGGTTTGCGTTGAATCCGGACGCTGCCATCCCCTTGTTGCAGCACGGCGACGGGCAGGATGCTCGGTAGCAAGCCCAGTAGCAGGTCGACATTGTGCGCCTCGAATACCCCTGTCACCTTGAGCGCGGCCAGGCCTGGGTCGCTTAGCTCGATGGGAGCCTTGCGATAATGGCGCAGCAACGACACCGCTTCATCCAGCGGCGTCTGCTCGAACACGATGCGATCATCTTTCCATGCCATCGCCTTGGAAGCGTCGGCCTTCGCAACCGGCATCAGTTGCCCGCCAATCGAGTCGACCTGTTGCCCTGGCTTGAGTGTGACAGGCGCTTGTGCTGCAGTAGCCACGGCGACGTCCACGCGCCCACGGGCCAGGGTCACACGCACCGCGTCGTTATCCAGGCGCCTGACATTGAACAGCGTACCGAGCACCTCGACTTTCGCCAGGCCAGCGGACACCACGAAGGGGCGGTACACGGCCGCGGATACATCGAAAAGGGCCTGCCCTGCGCGCAGATCGACTTCGCGGCTGAGCAGACGCCAACTGATATCGACATGCGTGCCACTGTCGAGCAGCAGCTTGCTGCCATCGCTCAACAGCACAGCGCGCCGCTCGCCAATGGCGGTAGCGAAACGCTCGCTCTTGTAGGCAGGGTTCAGCCAGGCCAGGGCTGCAAAGGCGATCGCGACCGCTAGCGTGATACCGGCGGTCTTTACCGCTTTCGAAGGCGCTGGCCTGGACGGCGGCATGGGGAACAGCTGCTTGAGTTCGTCACGATGGCGCCCCAGAGCCTCGTCCAATGGCGCCTGTTCGGGCTGCTTGGTCATGGATGCACCTCATCGCGCCCAAGCCGTTGCCTGCACGCTGCCAACCCCAGGCGCAGGTGCTTTTCCACAGTCTTGATGGAAATACCGAGGCGAGCGGCTACTTCTGCCTGGGGGATTTCGTGAATCTTGTGCATGACGAAAACAGCCTGGCAGCGAGGTGGGAGGCCTGCGATAGCGTCGACGAGCAGTTGAAACTCGCGCGCGGTGTCATACCTGGTCATCGGGGTGGCTGCCGGGCAGGCCACTTCAGGCAGCTCGGAGATTGCCTCTACCCACGCGCCTCGGCGGCGATCGCTACGATAGCGACTCACGGCGGCGTCGTGGGAGATTTTTCGCAGCAGGGCCAGTGGGGTGCGAACGTCTTCTTTCTCGCCGCGCTCAAGCAACTGCACGCACACGTCGTGCACTACATCGCGCGCCATGCTTCTGTCGCCGAAGCGTCGGCGAATGTGGTCCACCAGCTCGTCATAGTGACGTACCAATGTAGACAGCAGCGTCGGTTTGGCGGGATCGAACGACACGATGCATCCTGAATGAGAGGTAGGCCCCGAAACAAGACACAAGTGTAAATGAGAAATAATTGCGAATAAACAAGCTACAGCGTCGAGCCATGCTAAATCTCGGGAAAGCGAGTAATGGTCAGCCCGTTGGCAATGGCACTTTCCTCCAGCTTCGCACGCTCTGTGTCCAACAAGGCATAGGCGGCTTGCAGCGTGGTGATCTTCGCTTGAATTTCGGCCATCTTGCTAGTCACCAAGGCCGCACCTTGCGCGCAATCGATCGTATTACCCCGCTTGGCCGCAAGGATGTCGCCGATCTCGGCGAGTGAAAAACCGCCGCTCTGGGCACTCTGGATAAAGGCCAGGTCAACCACGGTCTGGTCGCTGTAGCTGCGGTAGTTGTTGGCTTGGCGATGGGCCACGATCAGCCCGAGTTGCTCGTAATAGCGCAATGTATGGCGGCCAACTCCACTCCTGCGCTCCAACTCTCCAACATTCACAGTAAAAATTCCTTGACTGTAGAGTACGCTCGACACTTTAGCCTGCGCCCATCATCCAGACAAGGATTCAGATATGAGCGTGGAATGCTTCGTCACAGGCGGCAGTGGGTTTGTGGGTCAACATCTATTGGCCCGTCTTACTGCGACAGGGCACAAGACCTGGGTGCTCATGCGCAACCCTGAAAACATCGAGCGCCTCAAAGAGCAGGTAGGCCGACTGGGAGGTAACCCTGCATATATCCATGCAGTCGAAGGAGATATCAGCCGGGAAGAACTTGGACTCAGCGAAGCAGACAAGCAATGCGTGTCTTCGGCCGCTGTATTCTTCCACCTCGCGGCGCAGTTTACCTGGGGCCTGACAATGGAGCAGGCCCGCGCAGTCAATGTACAAGGGGCGCTGAGAGTCGCCAGGCTCGCGGCGAGCCAGGATATCCGCTTGCTGATGGTGGGCGGTTACATGGTGCAGAATCTTGCCCACCTGGCGAGCATCGGGGTTGATAACGAGTGCCCTGAGAACACCGATTGGCCCGAAGTCTACGGCCGCGTAGGTGGCTACGAAGGCAGCAAGCTGGAGTCCCATTTCGCAGTCATCCGTTACATGCAGGAGGTAGGTGCGGATTACACGATCGTTCATCCTGCTACGGTGTGTGGCCACAGCGAGAGCGGGCACATCCCTGAAGGGCAGCCTCTGGCCGACCTCATTCGCAATCTGGCACTGGGCCGGTTCAAGGCTATCCCTGGTTCCGCCAGGCACTGGTTGCCCTTGGTCAGCGTCGATTACCTGGTAAAGATGATGACCTGCGTGGCATTCGACCCTTCGATGGCCAACCGGCAAGTACTGGCGCTCTACGAGAACACCCCGAACCTGCAGGGAATGCTCGGGCAGTTGGCAACAACGCTGGATATCAAGGCACCCCGGCACCATGTACCCATAGGGCTGCTCAAGTGGCTACTGGCGATTCCCGGGCTGGCCACCCGACTCTCGATCAGCGCCGAGTCATTGAACTTCATCCAGACGCAGCGCTTTGACATGAGTGACAGCCAGCAACTGGAACGAAAGTATCAACTGGCACATCCCGATATGGTGCGAACCCTGGAAAAGACCGTGCGCCACGTCCAAGGTTACTTGCCCAATCGTCATGTTCAAACTTCTGAAAACCCTGCCGGAAGATAAGAGACGAGATTTTCCAGAGCGCGTAATTCTGTCGGACATTCCAGCAATTTAGCTGTTATATTATTGCACGTGAACCAGATAGTTACTTCCTGACCTTCCAGTTAGTCAAAGCGTGTCGACGCTCAACTTGGTCTTTAAGGGAAAAAGGCGTGTGAATTGACGTGAAGCGTGACATCCACCTCGTTGTGCTACTGCTATCGGTCATCGGTTGCTCACTCGCCTCGTTGACGCTGTGGAAGGTCATGGCTTCGCGAGAGCGCGCCCTGGAAGACGTCAATGTCCATGGCCTGAACCTGACCCAGGCATTGTCCACCTATTCGGAAGGTATCGTCCGGCAGAGTTCGATGCTGCTGCTCGGCCTTGTCGAGCGCCTGGAAACCGAAGGCGCCGGGCCTGCACAGATCGAACGCCTGAGTCAGCTGGTCAAGCGTCAGCAACCGTTGATGCCGCCGATGAGCGGCATCACGATCTACGCCAGGGATGGACGCTGGCTGATGTCGTCCAACCGTCCGATGCCCGATGGGGCCAACAGCAGCGACCGGGCCTTTTTCATACATCACCGTGACGACCCATCCCGCGACCCCTTCATCGGGCTGCCAATCCGTAGCCGCGTCAACCAGGAATGGGTGATCACCATCAGCCGGCGATTCAACGATGACCACGGCGAGTTTGCCGGCGTCGTTGCCATGACGCTTGGCGTGGAGAACTTCCTGCAGCTTTTCGGCAAACTGGATGTCGGCCATGAGGGGGCCATCGGGCTGGCCTATACCGACGGTTCCATGCTGGTGCGCTACCCGTTTCGGGAACAGGACATGGGGCGCAACTTCTCCAAGTCGCCCATCTTCACCAAGTATCTCGTCGACCAGTCAGCGGGCACTGCATCGTTTACCTCCAGCCTGGACGGCGTGGAGCGCCTCTATGCGTTTCGCAAGAGCGACAAGCTACCCCTGGTGACAACGGTCGCGCTGGGCAAGCAGGAAGCACTCTCGGCCTGGCGGCTCGAGGCGCTGCTGTCGTCGCTGGTGGTCGCTGCGCTGCTGGCATTGATCGGAGCCATTGGCTGGCTGCTGATCCGTGCCATGAGCCGGCGAAGCGCAGTCGAAAACGAACTTCGACTGACCCAACAGCAGTTGCTGGACAGTAACCAACGGCTCGAAAGCCTGGCGATGCACGATGCGCTGACGGGGCTCGCCAACCGGCGCTGCTTTGACGAGGCACTGACCCAGGAAGTGCGCACGGCCCATCGAAACGGCACCACGCTGGCCTTGCTGATGATCGACATCGACCATTTCAAACGCTACAACGACACCTATGGGCACCCGGCTGGCGATGCCTGTCTGCAGCAGATCGCTTCCCTGCTCTCTTCCTGCATCCGTCGCCCTCGCGACCTGCTGGCACGCTACGGGGGTGAGGAAATGGCGGTGATCCTGCCCGATACCGACAACGACGGAGCAGCCGTCGTTGCCAGGCTGATGCTCGAGCGCCTGGCCTTGCAGGCCATCCCTCACCAAGGCAGCCCTTTCGGGCATGTGACCGCCAGTATCGGCATCGCCTGCGCCGATGGAACGGTCCTCGACAACCCGCCATCGCTGATTGAACGCGCCGATCAGGCGCTCTATATCGCCAAGCAGGCGGGCCGCAACCGCCTGCATGTCGACCGGGCAAAGGCATAAAGCCAATGACAAGGAATGTACAAATGCAATCTCATTTCGGCAAAGGCGTACTCTTTGCACTCTGCGCCGCTGCACTGAATGCAACGATCGGTGTACTCAGCAAAGTGTTGATGAACAGTGGGTTCAGCTCCAGCAGCATCGCCCTGATAAAAACAGTCCTCGGCTGCCTGTTGCTGTCAGCATTGCTCCTGTTTCTAAAGCGGCCCCTGCGTACGGCCAAGTGGTTCCATGCCGCCGTTTGCGCATTTCTCGGCATTTTTGTGTTGTTCCACTTTGAAACCTCGGCTTATAGCCATTACGCCGCAGCAGGCGTCGTGGTGATCCTGATGGCAAGCGCGTCCATTTCTTCGATATTGCTGGGACGGATAGTCCTGAAGGACCCGATCACCGCCAACGCGACGGTAGGCGCCGGTTTGACCATAGCTGGCATTGCCGTGATTTTTGGCGCCGACCTGGAACAAGGCTTTACGCTGCAAGGTGCAGTACTCGCTTCGATCGGAGGCTGCGGTTATGGCGCATTTTCGGTTGCCATGAAGCACATGGGCGTTTCCGGGGGGCTGCATTTCACTCGGCAACTCTTGTTTTTCGGCAGCCTCTACCTGCTGATGCCGGCTGCAACCGATGGGTTCATCATTGGTGAACTGTCGCTGGGAGCGGTCCTGGCATTGCTGGCGCTGGCTGCGTTGCCGACTATCCTCGGCTTCTTCTGTACCACCAGGGCCATCGAGTACCTGAAACCCTCGCAAGTCCAGGCGCTGGAGCTGACCGAGCCGCTGTTTGCCGCACTGCTGGCGTTCGTGGTGCTCAATGAAGTACCGCGGGACACGTTGTACCTGGGGGCCGGGCTGATTCTCTTCGGCCTGTGCTTCTCCAATGAGCTGATCCGACTGGGCAAGAAAGCGCCACAGCCGTCCAAAGCATGAAACGCATGCGAGCAAGCACCTCGAGGCATGCATGCTCGCATGGCCGCATTACCAGATCGCAATATCGTAGGTCAGGTAGATCCGGTTGCTGTCGCGCCCTCGGGAAAAGTCAGAGCGGTAGACGTAGTTGCGAAGCTTCACACCCAGACCTTTCACAGGCCCGGATTGCACCACGTAGGCAAGCTCCACGTCACGCTCCCACTCGCTCAGCCCGGCATCAGCCGAGCGACCGTTGTCACCGCTCAGGTAGCGCGCCATGAAGGTCAGCCCGGGGATACCGGCCGCTGCAAAGTTGTAGGCATAGCTCGCCATCCAGGTTTTCTCTTCCTCCTCGATGAACTTGCCGATGCCAACGTTGCTGAACGAGTAGACCGTCGCGCCGCTGATGTATGGCAACCCAGCCTCGCCGTCGAGAATCTGGTAACCGGCGCCGAAGGTGTGCCCGGAATGAGCGTAGGACAGCTGCCCACTGAACATGTCGTTATCGATCTGACCACCATGAGCGGCCCCGCTGTCGCGGCTCTTGAAATAGCGCAAGTCGGTGGTCAACACACCGCCGGCCAACGGCAGGTCGTGGACCAGGCCTAAGTAGTCCTGACGATAGAAGTGTTCGAGCTGGCCGTGGAAATAGCTCAAGCGCAGTTGCTTGCTGGCGGCATAGTCGGCCCCGGCAAAACTGAAATCGCCAGACTCGCTGCCACTGTAACCATCCAGGAACAGGCCGGTGCTGTCGGAGGAGTCCCGCTGCTTGAAGCGGTCCAGGTGGCCGGCTGTCAGGGTCAGGCCATCGACATCGGTACTGGTCAGTTGCGTGCCCTGGTAGGTCTGCGGCAATAAACGCGCATCGTTGTAGACCAGCACCGGTGTCTTCGGCAGCAAGGTGCCATGCTTGACCACGGTCTGCCCCAGTCGCGCCTTGGCCGTCACCCCGGCACTGGCGAACTCGTCCGCGGCACGGCCATCGTCATGCACCGGCAGCAAGCCGGTACCGCTGCGTCCGCGGCCCGAGTCGAGCCTTACGCCTACAAGCCCCAGGGCATCCAGCCCCAGACCCAGCGGGCCTTGAGTGAACCCTGACTGGTAGTCGAGCAGGAAACCCTGTGCCCATTCCACCCGCTCGCTCTTTGCATTTGCAGCAGCGCGGGCGCTCATGCCTTGTTCGTCGCGGAAGTTTTCGTTGAAGTAAACGTTGCGCAGCTGCAGCTTGAGCTTGCCGTCGTCGATGAATCCGGCAGCGCCGGCCACAGGCAGCCAGCCGCAGAGCAGGCCACAGGTGGCCCCACGGAAAACAGTTCGGGACATGTTCGATACTCTGTTGTTGTTCTTGGATGAGGTGGGCGCCAGCAGCGCCCGAGGCAGGTCAGACGAAGAAGGACAACGCACCCGTGAGCAAGGCCAGTGCGGTGATCACCAGTGACGTCAGCACCGCCCATTTCACGGTCGCCTTCTGGAAGTCGCCGATGTCGCGATCAACCATGCCCACCAGCAGCAAGGTCGAGGCCACCAGAGGGCTCATCAGGTGCACCGGCTGCCCCAGCACCGAGGCGCGGGCGATTTCAACCGGGTCGATGCCGTAGGCGGCCGCGGCGTTGGCAAGGATCGGCACCACGCCAAAGTAGTAAGCGTCGTTGGACAGTACGAAGGTCAGTGGCATGCTGGTCAGCGCCACCACCAGCGGGAACCAGTGGCTCCACGCCTCCGGGATCCAGTCGACCAGCGTCTGCGCCAGCGCATCGACCATCTTGGTACCGGAGAAGATCCCGGCGAAGATGCCTGCGGCGAATACCAGCAGTACCACGGTCATGGCGTTGCCCGAATGGGCGAGGATGCGCTCTTTCTGCAGGTCCAGCTGCGGGTAGTTGATCATCAGCGCCAGCACGAAACCGATCATGAACAACAATGCGGAGTGCATGACGCCCATCACCAGCGCCACCATGACGGCAATCACCAACACCAGGTTCACGTACGCCAGGCGTGGGCGCTTATGCGGGTTGTCGCCGAGGATTTCCTTGATGTAGCAGTTGCCGCCACCCGACTCCAGGGCGATGTTGCCGATGCGGCGGCGCTCGGCACGGCCCAGCAGGTAGGCGGTGAATACCACCCAGGCGGCACCGCCGATCACGGTCGGCAGCATCGGGATGAAATACTCGGTGGCATCCAGCCCAAGCGCGGCGATGGCCCGGGTGGCCGGCCCACCCCAAGGGCTCATGCCACTCATGATGCTCAACGACAGCATGGACACCGTGGCCAGGATCATCGGGTTCATGCCAATGCGCTTGTACAGCGGCAGCATGGCCGCGCAGGTAATCATATAGGTAGTGGTGCCGTCACCGTCGAGTGCCACCAGCAGCGACAGCAGCGCCGTACCGATGGCGATCTTGACTGGGTCGCCATTGACGCGCTTGAGGATCTTGCGGATCAGCGGGTCGAACAGGCCGGCATCGATCATCAGGCCGAAGAACAGGATGGCGAACAGCAACAAGGCCGCCGAGGGCGCCACCATTTTCAGGCCATCGAGCATCATCTTGCCCAGTTCGGGGGCGAAGCCGCCGATCACTGCGAAGACGATGGGTACCACAGTGAGCGCAACGATTGGCGACAAGCGTTTGCTCATGATCAGGTAGGTGAAGGTCACCACCATGATCAGGCCCAGGAGTGCGAGCATGGTCTTTTCTCTTGTTTTTATTCTATTGCGGCCATCGGCAAGGCAGACGGCCCCCTACCCCACTCGGCATCGCTGGGATGCTGAGTGGGATTCTAAGTCAACAATGGGTGTGGAAGAGGCTTTTCAGCCGTGATGACGAGGCTCGGCAGACCAGTCGGCCTGCGCACTATCCGCCTTGTCCGGTACAGCCGGAATGCCGTTCAGGCGGCGCAGCAAGGTTTCCCGTTCACAGGCATTCTCCGACAGCGAGATCACCACGGTGGCCACGGCGTTGCTGGCCAGGCTGGTCAGGGCACGCGCCTCGGACATGAAGCGATCGATGCCGATCAGCAAGGCAAGCCCTGCCAACGGGATGTCGTGAATGACAGTCAAGGTCGAGGCCAGCGCAACGAAGCCACTACCGGTCACACCCGCTGCGCCTTTTGACGACAACAGCATGATCGCCAGCATCGTCACCGTCTGACCCAGGCTCAGGTCGATGTTGCAGGCTTGAGCGATGAAGACCGCCGCCAACGACAGGTAGATGGCAGTACCGTCGAGGTTAAAGGAGTAACCGGTTGGCAGCACCAACCCGACCACACCTTTCTTGCAGCCCAGTTTCTCCAGTTTTTCCAGCATGCGTGGCAGCACGGGCTCGGTGGACGAGGTGCCGAGCACCACCAGAAATTCCTCGCGGAAGTAGCGCAGCAGCTTCCACAGGCTGAAGCCGTGGGCACGGCAGATACCACCGAGCACCACCAGGACGAAAAACGCACAGGCGATGTAGAGCGTACCGACCAGCTTGGCCAATGCTCCCAGGGACGTCACGCCGTACTGCCCGACGGTGAAGGCCAAGGCACCGAAGGCACCGACCGGGGCGAAGCGCATCAGGTAGCCGAAGATGCGAAACACCATGGTCGAGGCAGACTCCAGCACATCGAGTACCGGCTTGCCCTTCTCGCCCATCGACGACAGGGCAAAACCGCTGAGCACCGCGATGAACAGCACCGGCAATACTTCACCCTTGTTGAACGCCCCGATGAACGTGTCGGGAATGATATGCATGAAGAAGTCGACCACGCTCAGCTTCGCCGCAGACGCGGCGTACTGGCCGAGCCCCTCGGTGCTTAGCGTGGCCGGGTCGATGTTCATGCCGACACCAGGTCGGAACAGGTACACCGCTGCCAGGCCGATCATCAGGCTGATGACGGTCAATACCAGAAACAGCAGCAAGGTCTTGCTCATCAAACGCCCCAGGGAGCGCTTGTCGGTCATTCCGGCAATGCCGGTGACGATGGTGCAGAAGACCACCGGCGCAATCATCATCTTGATCAGCTTGATGAAAGCATCACCCAGCGGCTTGAGCGCAACGGCCTGTTGCGCCCAGAAGTGACCGACCACCACGCCCAGCAGGACGGCGCAGAGGATCTGGAAGTACAGCGATTTGGCGAGTCTCATGAGGCATCACCCATTGTTGAAATTGTGCGGATGCGCTTGTTGCGAATGTACAGGTCTGGACTAACGCCTGGGCCTACCCCGCCAACCTGCGGAATGTAGGGGCATAAACGAAGCCAGAGAACAGCCGCCGTGCAGTTCGCACCACCGAGGCCTGGATCGTCTTGCCATCGGCACCGCTGCGTGACAGCGCGACATCGATACCACCGCCGGGATGTTCCAGGCGCACCTCGGTCAGTTGCTCGGCGCCCTCACCCAGTAAATCGCCGATTACCGTACCTGGGCTGACGCAGGCAGTCGCCAACCCTATCGCTCCGGTGATGGCCAGGGCGCGGTGGCAGTTGTGCGGCATGAAGTAGCGAACCTGCAATGTGCCGTCATAGCGGGGCTTGGACACCAGCACAGGCTTGGGGATGACCATACCGCTGACATCGCCCAGGCCCATGGCCTTGCCGGCCTTCAGGCGCAATGCCTCGAGGCGCTCGAGCAATCCGCCGTTGGCATCGAGTTCGGCCGGGGTTTCCGAGCCGGTGACGCCCATCTGGCTGGCCTCCACTACCATCATCGGCATGGCCATGTCGATGCAGGTAACCGTTACACCGTCGATCACATCCTTGGCCTTGCCAGTCGGGAACAGCTTGCCGGTCTTGCTGCCGACCGCATCGAGGAAGGTCAGGTGCACCGGGGCGGCAGTGCCCGGTACGCCATCGATCGCCGTGCGGCCTTCGTAGCGCACGATGCCGCCGGGGGTTTCCACCAGCGAATTGACGAAAGTGCCGGTGTTGAGGTTGCGGATACGCACCAGCGTCTTGCCGTCCTGGCCTTTTACAAGACCTTGCTCGATGGCGAACGGGCCAACGGCGCACAGCATGTTGCCGCAATTGGGTGCGGTATCGACCCGGCGCTGGGCGACCATGACTTGCACGAACAGGTAGTCGACGTCAGCGTCGGCATGCAGCGAAGGGCTGACAATCGCAACCTTGCTGGTCTGCGGGCTACCGCCACCGATGCCGTCGATTTCCAGTTCATGCCCGGACCCCATCAGGTTGATCAGCAATTCGTCGCGTTCGACCACATTGGCAGGAAGGTCCCATGCATGGAAAAACGGGCCCTTGGAGGTGCCACCGCGCATGAGTACGCAAGGAATTCGTTGCATGATTTCGCACTCTTGTTGATCAATGGACATCATTGATGCTGTGGACAAAAGATTGACAGGGATGGATAAATCAATCCAATGCAAATATCGTAGCTATTGTTCCGATTCAAGCATCAATACCGAACCAGGACCGAAGAGCGATCCGAGATGGAATATGAGCTGCAAGACATACGATCTTTCGTGAAAATCGCCGAACTCGGTAGTTTCCACGAGGCTGCAGAAGCGTTGCACCTGTCGCAACCCGCCCTGAGCCGGCGGATTAAAAAGCTCGAGGAAGGGTTGGGCACTTCGCTGCTGGAACGCACTACCCGTCGCGTCAGCCTTACCAGCGTCGGGCGTGACTTCCTGCCCAAGGCCAGGCGCCTGCTGGATGACTTCGAAGACTCGATCCTGAGCATTCGCGAACTCGCAGAACGCCAGACCGGGCAGGTCACCCTCGCCTGCATCCCGACCGCGGCGTTCTATTTCCTGCCGTCGGTGATCCGCGACTACAACGAGCAATACCCGAAGATCCGCATCCGCCTGCTGGACCTCAGCGCCAACGACGGGCTCGAAGCCGTGCTGCGGGGTGAGGCCGATTTCGGCATCAACATGATGAGCGGCCAGCACCCGGACATCGAGTTCGTCTCCCTGGTACAGGAGCACTTCGTGCTGGCCTGTCGCAGGGACCACAAGCTGGCGAACCGTGACGCCGTCACCTGGACAGAACTGGCCGACTACCGCCTGATCGGCGTAGGCCGGTTGAGCGGCAACCGGATGTTGCTGGACCATGCGCTGTCCGGGCTCAACCTGCGGCCCAAATGGTTTTATGAGGTTCAGCACCTGTCCACCTCGCTGGGCATGGTCGAAGCCGGGCTGGGCGTGTCGGCCATGCCCAGCCTGGCCATGCCCAACGCCGACCACCCGACGTTGGTCAGCGTGCCGCTGATCGAACCCCAGGTCACCCGCACCCTGGGGCTGGTCTATCGCAGAGGGGCGTCGCTGTCGCCAGCAGCGGAGAAGTTCGTGTCGATCCTGCTGGACAAGTGGCCCAACCGGTAAGCGAAACACCTTGCATCTCGCGCGTTGCGGCACAGAGGAAAAACCGGCTGCGTGCATGGTTCACTCCCCTCCCAGACCCAGCTCGTTGGGCCGGCGTTTCTCGATCGCGAACTTCAGCAGTGCCGCGCTGCGGAACAGGCCATGGGCAAACTTGCCATAGGGCAGCGTGATGAACAGCGCCATCACGGTGCCCAGATGGATCGCCAGCAGGATCGCCATCGCTGCGGTATCACGCAGGCCCAGCAACGCAAGGCCTGTGGCGCTGACCAGCAGCAGAAGCAGGATGAACGCCCGATCCATGGGCCGCTGGGCAACATCGCCCTGCTCCGGCGCCCTGCGCAGGTTCAGCGCCAACAGCCCGGCCGGCCCGACGATCAAGCCAATTCCGCCCAGGGTGCCGAGCAACACCGGTGCGCTAAACAGCGGGTACGGCGCCTGCTGGCCCAGCAGGTAGTGATACCCGGTGGCGACCACCGTGGCGGCAAAGCACAGCATGAAGCCGTAGAAGGTGAAGTGATGGAAGCGACGGCGCCAGAGCGTGTAGCGATCATCGGCATTGTTGCAACCTTGGCCATGCCCACCGTCCAGGTACTTCAGGCTCAACACCGCGCTCGATGCCTCGAACAGCGCCCCTTTGGCGGGTTGCGCCAGCGTCTCGGCAGGCGAGACCGAGCGCCAGAAGCGACGTACTGCCACCGCCAAGGCCAGAGCTGCAGCGGCAAACACGCTACCGAACATCAACGCGAGGGTGTTGTGCGGGAAAACCGCATAGAAATTACCCGCCAATCGCCCCGGCAGCAGCGTGCCGTTGACGAACAAGGTCAGCAGCAGGAACAGCGACAAGGCTACAGCCAATGCGGTGGCGACATAGGTGCCGTTGTGCCTGTACAGCCGCCCGAAGACGGCCGGCCAGGCGTACTCGGCGTAGGTCTGCCCGCGTACCTTGGCCATCGCCTGGGGCACGTTGACGGCGAATTCGTGGGGCTGTGCGTACTGACAGGCATGCAGGCAGGCGCCGCAGTTGTGGCACAGGTTGGCCAGGTAATGGATATCGGCCTTGCCGAACTCCAGCCTGCGGGTCATTGCCGGGAAAACTGCGCAGAAGCCTTCGCAGTAACGACAGGCGTTGCATATCCGCATTTGCCGGTCCACTTCCCGCTCCTCGACGTTCAACACCGGGATCAGTTCGAGGGCCGACCCGGCGGCATCAGGCTGGCGTGGTTCAGGCAGTTGCGCAGTCATGACGATTCTCTTTTTCTGGATGTTGGTAACCCGCCGCTGCAGCGGCGCTGGTCCCGGCGATACGGCCGAAAGCGGTACCGATGGACATGCCGACACCCGCGGTGTAGCCCTTGCCCAGTACATTGCCCGCCATCATCTCGCCAGCAACGAACAGGTTCGGGCTGGGACGCCCGTCGAAATGCACGGCGGCGGTTTCGTCGGTGCGCAGCCCCAGGTAGGTGAAAGTCACGCCAGGGCGCAGCGGGTAGCCGTAGTAGGGAGGCGTATCGATCGGGCGCGCCCAGTGGCTTTTCACCGGATCCAGGCCAACGGTGTGACAGTCGTCCAGCCGGGTGTGGTCGAACGTGCCCACCTGGCAGGCTCGGTTGTAGGCATGCACGGTTTCGAGGAACGCCTGTACAGGCAAACCGAGCAGGCCGGCCAACGCCTCCAGGCTATCGGCGGTGGCGCCCGGGAAAACCGGTGGCATGAAGCGCCCGAGGGCCTTCCGGTCGATGATCGAGAACCCCACCTGCCCGGGTTGATGCGCCACCAGGCGCCCCCAGATGGCATAGCGCTTGGGCCAGAAATCCTCGCCCTCATCGTAGAAGCGCTGGCCGTCGCGGTTGACTACCACGCCCAGCGACACACAATCGATGCGCGTGCAGATGCCGCCATCGTAAAGCGGTGCGCGGGCATCGATCGCCACCATGTGCGCCTGGGTCGGGTCGCCAATCGTGTCGGCGCCCTGTTCGGTCATGCGGCGCAACAGCACACCGTCATTGAAACGCGTGCCACGGACAAGAAAGTTGTCCGAAGGCCACTCCCCTCGCTCGTTCTGCCCCCACGCCTCGCGCAACCATTGGCGGTTGGACTCGAAACCACCGGCGGCAAGCACACAGGTACGCGCCTCGATGCGCTCGGCTGGCAGGTGTCGCCCCTGAACTTCACGTGCCGGCACATGGGCCGCGACGAAGCGCCCGTCCTGTAGCTCGATGTCGGCTACCGGTGTGTCGTAGCGTATCTGTACGCCAAGGTTTTCGGCGCTGCGAAAGTAGGCATTGACCAGCGCCTTGCCGCCGCCCATGAAGAAGGCATTGGTCCGTGCGGTGTGCAGCGCACCCGACAATGAAGGCTGGAAATACACGCCATGGCGGCGCATCCACCCACGGCAGCGGGAGGATGCGCGAATCACCAGGCGTGCGAGCTTTTCATTGGTCTGGCCACCGGTGACCTTCAGCAGGTCCTGCCAGAACTCTTCTTCCGGGTACGCCTCGAGCAGTACGTCCTGGGGGCCATCATGCATGCACCGCAGGTTACGCGTGTGTTGTGAGTTGCCACCACGCCAGGCGCGGGGTGCGGCCTCGAGCAGCAGCACGCTGGCTCCGGCCTCTCGCGCCATCAGCGCGGCACAGAGGGCGGCATTGCCCCCTCCGATGACTAGCACATCGATCATTTCGCCTCCAGATCACGAAGAGCCGAATGTTCGGTGGCTCCTCGTGATCACGGACTTTAATGAGAGCCCGGAGGGTGCGAAACGCGATCGTCGGGGGGAGGCATTCAGTTTTTCTAAAGGGCTGGGGTGAACCCAGAGTCTGGGTCAAAGCAGCCGGGCCCCAGGCCATCGGCCCTGTTCCACCAGATCCCGAGCGACCTCCTGCAGTACGATCCGTGTCGCCAACGCGGCCGGCGAGAGCTCGTCATCGGTCAGGCTGACAATCACGTTGCGACGCTGCGCCTGAGCTTCATCGATGGCAAACACGCGCAGGCCCGCCTGATGCGCCCGGGCCACTGTCGCGCCGGGCTGGATGGTGGCGGCATGGCCCGCACACACGCAGTCCATCAACAATGACAAACCATCCACTTCCATGACGATGCTGGCCTCCAGCCCTGCCCGCTCGAAAATCGAGCGCAACGTCGTGCGCAGGCCATGTTGCGTGCTGGGCATCACCAAGGGGAGCGTCGCGATCTGCTGCAACGTGAGCGACTCGCCCCACTCTGCCTTGACCAGCGGGGCGGGAACCAGCACGAAAAGCCGCTCCGTCAGAAGCGTCCGGACATCCAGCCGCGGTCCCGTTTCTGCCTGGAACAGCACCGCCAGGTCAAGGTGCCTGGCATTGAGTTGGTTCATCAGATAACCGGACAGCATTTCCACCAGGTGCAGACGGATGTCCGGGTAGCGTTCGCGCATCCTGTCGATCAACGCCAGGCCAAGAATCGATGCAGTGGTCGGTGCCAGCCCCACGCTGGCATAGCCGCTCATGCGGCCACTTTGTGCCGCCAGCACGGCGTGTTCCGCCTGGCGAAGCGCCAGGCGCGCATGGTATTCGAAGGCCAGGCCCGCCGCCGTCGGCGAAACGCCGGTGCTCGAACGTGTCAAAAGCCGGGTACTCACCTCGCTCTCCAGCTTCGACAGTTGTTGGCTCAATGCCGAGGCGCCAACCCCTAGCTCGAGCGCAGCCCTGCCAAGACTGCCGTACTCCAGAACACTGAGGAAATAGCGAAGCTGACGTAACTCCATACAGATCTCTTTCAACGATGGGGCGGGCCTGGAGCATGTTAAACGTATTTGCACAGCCTGGATCGACAGAACGCTACCGTGCCTCATCAAGTTGACGGGGAACCTGTGGGAGCGGCCTTGTAATACATTCGAAAATACGTATATTCAGAAAAACATATATTCTGAATACCCCGCCATAGGCACCCGCTGCCCGCGCCGAGAACGCCCATGACTGACTCGCTGACCCCGACCCAGGTCTTCAAATGCCTCGCCGACGAGAACCGCATTCGGATGATGCTGCTGATCGCTCGCGAGGAAGAGCTGTGCGTCTGTGAACTGATCTGCGCCCTGGAAGAAAGCCAACCCAAGGTTTCCCGCCACCTCGCACAACTGCGCACCTGCGGCCTGCTGGAAGACCGCCGGCAGGGCCAATGGGTTTACTACCGCCTGCACCCAGAGCTGCCCGCCTGGGTACGCGATGTCCTGGTAACAACGCTGCAGGCCAATCGCGAATGGTTGAGCACCAGCGCCAAACGACTGGACACCATGGGTGACCGCCCTCAGCGCGTCGCTGCCTGCTGCTGACCACAGCCGAGAAATACACTTGAGAACGAGACCATGGCAATCAAAGTAGGCATCAATGGGTTTGGCCGTATCGGTCGCCTGGCGCTGCGGGCATCCTGGGGCTGGCCGGAATTCGAATTCGTCCAGATCAATGACCCGGCCGGCGACGCCCAGACCCACGCCCACCTGATCAATTTCGATTCGGTCCACGGCCGCTGGCAGCGTGAAGCCGGGGCAGAAGGCGACTCGGTGGTGATCGAGGGCAAGCGCATCAAGGTCACCGCGAACACGGCGATCGCCGACACCGATTGGTCGGGCTGCGACCTGGTCATCGAGGCCAGCGGCAAGATGAAGTCGGTAGCTGTGCTCCAGGCTTACCTGGACCAGGGTGTCAAACGCGTGGTGGTCTGCGCTCCGGTGAAAGAGCAAGGCGCGCTGAACGTGGTGATGGGCGTCAACCAGCACCTGTTCGACCCGGCGCAACACCGGATCGTCACCGCCGCTTCCTGCACCACCAATTGCCTGGCCCCGGTGGTGAAGGTGATACACGAGAACCTGGGCATCCGCCACGGCTCGATCACCACCATCCACGACCTGACCAATACCCAGAGCATTCTCGATACGCCGCACAAGGACCTGCGCCGCGCCCGTGCCTCGGGGATGAGCCTGATCCCCACCACCACAGGTTCGGCTACCGCAATCGCCGAGATCTTCCCTGAGCTGCGCGGCAAGCTGAATGGCCACGCCGTGCGTGTACCGCTGGCCAACGCCTCGCTGACCGATTGCGTGTTCGAGGTGGCGCGCGAGACCACGGCTGATGAGGTCAATGCGTTGCTGAAGGCGGCTGCCGACGGCCCGTTGAAGGGTATTCTGGGTTACGAAGAGCGACCACTGGTGTCCATCGACTACCGCACCGACCCGCGGTCCTCGATCATCGATGCGCTATCGACCTTGGTGGTCAATGGTACCCAGGTGAAAATCTACGCCTGGTACGACAACGAGTGGGGCTACGCCAACCGTGCAGCGGAACTGGCCCGAATGGTCGGCATGGCGAAGTAACCGGCAATCATGAAGGCGTTGTCAGCCCTGCCCGCACCAGTGCGTCAGTACCTGCTGGTTACCGGCAACTACTGGGCCTTTACCCTCACCGACGGTGCGTTGCGCATGTTGGTGGTACTGCACTTCCATTCGCTGGGCTACTCGCCGCTGCAGATCGCTGCGTTGTTCCTGTTCTACGAAGTGTTCGGCGTGATCACCAACCTGGTGGGTGGCTACCTCGGTGCCCGCCTGGGGCTCAACCGCACCATGAACATCGGCCTGGGCATGCAGGTGCTGGCCTTGCTGATGCTCACGGTGCCGGCAGCCTGGCTGACAGTACCCTGGATGATGACGGCCCAGGCGTTGTCCGGCATCGCCAAGGACCTGAACAAGATGAGCGCCAAGAGCTCCATCAAGCTTCTGGTGCCGGACAGCCAGCAAGGCACCCTGTACAAGTGGGTAGCCATTCTCACCGGTTCGAAAAACGCGCTCAAGGGTGTCGGTTTCTTCCTTGGCGGCGCCCTGCTCGCCCTGCTCGGCTTCACCCTGGCGGTGCTGGCCATGGCAGCGGTGTTGGCATTGATCTGGATCGGCAGCCTGTTGCTGCTGAAGAAGGACCTGGGCAAGGCCAAGGCCAAACCGAAGTTTCGCGACCTGCTGTCCAAGAGCCGAGCCATCAACATCCTCTCGGCCGCTCGGCTGTTTCTCTTTGGCGCCCGTGACGTCTGGTTCGTCGTGGCATTGCCGGTATACCTGAGCACGGCTTTTGGCTGGGACTTCTGGCTGGTCGGCGGTTTCCTGGCTACGTGGATTATCGGCTACGGCATCGTCCAGTCGCTTGCCCCCCGCATCACTGGCAAGAATCGCGGCCATATGCCCGACGGTCGCGCGGCCTTCATCTGGGCGATCGCCCTTGCCGGGCTGCCGGCGCTCATCGCCGTGGGCCTGTCGGCAGGCTGGTCGGCGCAGGTGGTGCTGCTCGGTGGGTTGATGCTGTTCGGTGTGCTGTTCGCGGTGAATTCTTCGCTGCACAGCTACCTGATCGTCAGCTATGCCAAGGAAGACGGGGTATCGCTGGATGTGGGCTTCTATTACATGTCCAACGCGCTAGGGCGGCTGGTCGGTACGCTGCTTTCCGGTTGGGTATTCCAGGCTTATGGGCTGGGAGCCTGCCTGTGGATCTCCACAGCGTTTGTTCTGCTGGCTGCGCTGATTTCTATCGCATTGCCAAAGCATGCTGCAGGGGTGCTTCAGGCTAGCGAAGAGAAAAGGTAAAGGGGTGATCCAGGATAGACACTTGGAGTAAATGGACCGTGCTGGAAGACATGAAAGAACTTCGTGATTCTCTTGCCCGCGAACCAGGCGCGGCAGGCCACAACAACCCTCTACCTCATGGCTGCGCTTTCGCGCATGGAACAAAGCCTTTGTGGGAGCGGCCTTGTGTCGCGAAAGGGCCGCAAAGCGGCCCCAAGCAGGGAAAGAAAACAGCGTAACCGCCTCGGCGGGGTCAGTCGTCGTGGCGGTGTTTGTTGCGCCAGCCGTAGTGATGACCACGGTCGTGGCGGTGACGACGCCAGCCCCGATCATCGTCATCGTCGTCATCATCACGATAACGATGCCCACTCTCGTCATCGTAGTCCCGGCCCATGTGGTTGCCCAAGGCACCGCCCACACCGCCACCGGCTGCCGCGCCGATCATGCTGCCAGTGGTGCCGCCCATCTTGCGACCCACCACGTTGCCGCCAGCTGCACCCAGTGCGCCGCCAATGGCCGCCTCGCCACGGCTGTGTTTGTTGGCGCCCACTGCACTACCGGCTGCACCACCCAGGCCGGCGCCGATTGCCGAGCCGGTGCTGCCGCCGATCGACTGGCCGACTACCGAGCCCAATACTCCACCCAATGCGCCACCTATACCTGCTTCGGTATTGCCGCCTGCCGATGCAGCGCCGCTCAGCAGGCCAAGTGACAACAAGAGAATCGAGGAGTACTTCATATGTGAAAGCCTCAAAGGGATACGGCGGCGATCCTGAGGCTCTGGGCAGGGGCTTACAATGGAAATCCGACGAATGACACGACCTGGAAAAATTCTCCAAGTTACTGTTTTCCCAGTGGAAACTTTAGCGTTTTTCGACGGTCACAGGCTGATTGCGAAAGGCCTTTCCAGCGATGGAAAAGGCCTTTTGAAGTTCTGATCGCGCTGGATACTACCTGCCGCTCCTACACAGCGATAAGTCCTGCCCCGTCAGCCGTGCCTGTCCTTCAGACACACTACCCTTCTGCCCCAAAGCTTGCGTAACCCAAACCACTGGATCAACAAGGTGACAAGTGCGCCGAGCAAAGCCAGGGCCATGTCCTTTTGCGCATCCCAAGGGTCTTGCTGAGTCGCGAGAAAGGCTTGTGCCTGGTCATCGCCCAGGTATTGGCCGCCTATCCACTCCAGCAGTTCGTACAGCGCCGATGTCGCAAGCACCAGCGAAACAGTGCACAACGCCAACCACACGCCTCGCAATAAGGCCTGGCGCTGGAGCAATTCCCTGATCGGCAAGACGAACAGAAGGCCGTAGCTCAGATGCACCAACCGATCGAACTGGTTGCGCTGCCAGCCCATCCAGGCATTCAGAGAGTGGTCGGTAAGCGCACGCAGCCAAGCGTCATAGGGCACCTTGGCATAGGTGAAATGCGCGCCTAGCTCATGGATCGCCAGCATCATCACGATTGCCAGGTAGGCATGCCACGAAAAGCGCCAATAGCGGCTGGTTGCGGCCAAGGTGAGCAGGAGCGCCAGCGGCAGAACGTTTTCGAGCCACCAATCTGCACGGTCAAGCGGCGCAACCCCCGAGGCAAGCACGATCAATGCGGCCGATGCGAGCAAGCCCGCAGCCTGCCTTGGCGTGGCCGACGGGGCAAAGTTTGCTTGCAGCGCTGGATGCTTGGTCATGGCTTTACGCTCGGCTTGAGCACGGTTGAGCCTGGCAGGGCAGCTAAAGTTTCCTTCGGCACTGAAACCTGCCACTGGATGATTCCACCTGAACTTTACCTCCCCCCCTGGCTTCCCCTGCATAGACCAGCCGGTCCCCCCCTCTGCAGGAGATGAACCCATGAGAGCATTGACATACCACGGAACCCAGGACGTCAGGGTCGACAATGTCCCCGACCCGCTCATCCAGGACGAGGACGACATCATCCTCCGGGTCACCGCCACCGCCATCTGCGGCTCCGACCTGCACCTCTACCACGGCAAGATTCCACAGACCGAGCCGGGTGATATCTTCGGCCACGAGTTCATGGGCATCGTCGAGGAAACCGGTCGCGGGGTCACCAATCTGCAGGTCGGTGACCGCGTGGTGATTCCTTTCGTGATCGCCTGCGGCAGCTGCTTCTTCTGCCAACTCGACCAGTTCGCTGCATGCGAAACCACCAACACCGGCCGTGGCGCAATAATCAACAAGAAAGCGATTCCGCCAGGTGCCGCCTTGTTCGGCTACAGCCATCTGTATGGCGGCGTGCCCGGCGGCCAGGCCGATTTCGTGCGGGTGCCCAAGGCCAACGTTGGCCCGTTCAAGGTGCCTACCGCCCTGCCGGACGACAAGGTGCTGTTCCTCTCGGATATCTTGCCCACTGCCTGGCAGGCCGTCACCAATGCCCAGGTCGGTCCAGGCTCGACAGTGGCCATCTATGGCGCCGGGCCGGTCGGCCTGCTGAGCGCAGCCTGCGCACGCATGCTGGGCGCCCAGACGATCTTCATGGTCGACGACAACGACTACCGCCTGGCGTATGCCCGCGACGCCTACGGTGTGGTGCCGATCAACTTCGAGCAGGATGACGACCCGGCTGACAGCATCATCCGCCTTACCCCCGGCATGCGCGGTGTGGATGCTGTCATCGATGCGGTCGGTTTCGAGGCCAAAGGCAGCACCACCGAAACGGTGCTCACCACACTGAAGATCGAGGGCAGCAGCGGCAAGGCTTTGCGCCAGAGCATCGCCGCGGTGCGCCGGGGCGGCGTGGTCAGCGTGCCTGGGGTCTATGCGGGATTTATCCACGCCTTCATGTTTGGCGATGCCTTCGACAAGGGGCTGACGTTCAAGATGGGCCAGACCCACGTGCAGAAGTTCCTTCCGGAACTGCTCGAGCATATCGAGGCCGGACGCCTGGAACCGGAACTCATCGTCACTCACCGCCTTGCCCTGGAAGAAGCGGCCCTGGGCTACAAGTTGTTCGACCAGAAGCAGGACGACTGCCGCAAGGTCATCCTGGTGCCGGGCGCTGCCGCTGGCACCTTGGGCGCTGACCATGCGTTCGGGGGAATCCAGCGCTGATCGATCCGGTAATCGGGTTTACCCGCAAAGCAGGCAACGCGGCTCGGGGCACCGGCTTCGCCGGTGTTCGCGGGCTTGCCCGCTCCCACAGAACTGCACATGACTCATCGAATCAGCAGGGACCCTGCGACAGCAACTGCCTTGCTCAATTTCCAAACGCTGGCGCGATCCCTGTGGGAGCGGCTTCAGCCGCGAACACCGGCGCAGCCGGTGCCATGCACCGCGCTGGATTCTTCGCGGCTAAAGCCGCTCCCACAGGGTCCGCAGACCGCTTGCCAATTCACTTTTCCAAGCGACAGCGCAGCCCAAAGGGCTGGGTAATCTCACAGAACTGCAAATAACGCATTGAATAAGCAGGACCCCTGGGTAGCAACTGCCTTGCTCAATTTCCAAACGCTGGCGCGATCCCTGTGGGAGCGGCTTCAGCCGCGAACACCGGCGCAGCCGGTGCCATGCACCGCGTTGGATTCTTCGCGGCTAAAGCCGCTCCCACAGTGTACGCAGACCGCTTGCCAATTCAGTTCTTCACGCCGGCCCGTTTAACGCTTGTGTCGCGTTTCATCACGAGCTGTTTTCTGCGCAGTGGAATCATGCGACGTGCCAGTGGAGCCATCAGGACGTTGCGCATCATTGTCCCGTTCTTCTTCACCCTGGGTTCCGCTACGAGGTGTCTGCGACTCTTTGCTCATCCCCCCTCCTAACCCTTGCTATGTTCAGGCGAAGACGGCCCGGTACCGCGCTTGATTCCACGCGGCCCAAGCACGCCCCAGATGGCCAGGCCGATAACGGGCAGCGCCAGCAGCAGCAGTGCCCACATCGCCTTGGTCACATCGCTCTTGTCACTGCGGAAAACACTGACGATGGCCCATACATCAAGCAACAGAATGATCGCTGCAACAGCGATCCAGAAATACGTCACTGGCTCGGTCATGACCGCTTCTCCTCTGCATGTTCCGGCAGCAGCGCGTGCTCCGCGCCACCTACCTCCTATCCAGAGGAAGCCAGCAGGTGGGGCAAAGTTCAGGAAGCTTTTCCCGCCATTGATGGGTGGCGCACAAGTAGTGAACCAATCCCGCAGGAAACACGTCCACCTCAAAACAACGCACGAGTGACCGACCATGGCAACCGACCCTGTTATCGAGGCCCTTGAATACCTCAAGGCCCACAAGCTGGTGCTGACCACTGCAGAATCCTGCACGGCCGGTGCCATGGTTGCGCTGCTGGCAGCCGTACCCGGGACCGGCGAGGTACTGGAAAGCGGCTACGTGGTGTACTCGCCAAGTGCCAAGAAACGCCTGCTCGGCGTCAACCCACAGACTATCGAACGCTATGGCCTGACCAGTGAGGCGGTAGCCTGGGAGATGGCGCTCGGCGCATTGAAAGACAGCGACGCCACCGTTGCCATCGCCAGCACGGGCGTCGCCGGGCCGCAGCCACAGGACGCCATCCCCCCGGGCACCGTGTGCTTTGCCTGGGCCTTTGCCGGCGAGCCCTTTGCCGTATTCACGCGCAGCCAGCGTTTTTTTGGCGAGCGCGCGGATGTAATCCGCCAGGGCGCGCTCTACGGGTTGTCGCACCTGGCCCATTACCACCAGCGCTGGCTGCGCGGTGAGCGCGCCTGAGGGGTCAAGACCATGGACGAAGAGGAGCTGGCTTCAAGGCACCACCCCGTCGAGGAAGACATGCGCATGCAGCAGCGGGTCTGGCGTTTCGAACGGCTGGGGTGGTATGCCCTGGTGCTGGTCGTGCTGCTGGCCCTGGCCGGGGTGTTCGGCAATGGTCCGCTCAGTGATGCCCAGGTCATGAGTGAAGACGGCCGCGTGCATGTGGAATATCAGCGCCTCAGCCGCAGCGGCACTACCGACAACCTGCGCATCACGGTGCGCGGCACTGCCGGTGAGCCTGTGATGTTGCTGCTCGGGGGCACCCTGCTACGCGAAGCCAGCATCGAAACGCTGCAGCCAGAGCCGCAAGTATCGCGTTCCCATGGCAGGTCGCTTCTGCTCCAGCTCGGCACCAGCAAAGAGGGTATCGCCACGCTCTACCTGACCCTGCGCAGCGAATACGTCGGCACTCTGGAAGGTGTTGTCAGCGCCGGCCCGGACAGCGCAGTGCATTTCTCGACCTTTCTCTACCCCTAGGAGCGCGACATGGACTCCATTCTTCGTGCGACAGGCATGTACATCGCGCTGATGCTGCTGTTTCGCGTGGCCGGCAGACGCTCGCTGGCAGACCTCACCACCTTCGACTTTGTCCTGCTGCTGATCATCGGCGAAGCAACCCAGCAGGCATTGCTCGGCGAGGACTTTTCGTTCACCAACGCCATGCTGGTGATCGCCACGCTGATCGTCCTGGATGTCGGCCTGTCGCTGGCCAAGCTCAACTCCAGGCGTCTTGCCCGGCTGGTCGACGGCCATGCGACGCTGGTCGTGGAGCAGGGGCGCTTTCTCCACCACCGCATGCGGCGGGCACGGTTGACCGAAGACGACATCCTCGAATCCGCCCGGGACAGCCAGGGTATCGAAAGCGTCGGGCAGATCAAGTTCGCCATCGTCGAGCGCAACGGCAAGATTTCGATCATCCCTCAGGAATGACCCTGCGTGGCCGGTGCAACCTGCTTGGGTCCTTGTGGGGCCGATCTTTCGCGACACCGGTACGTTGATCATCCGCTTTGAACCTTGACGCGCGCGTCCTACTCCATCGAAGGCAACCGTGATTTTTCCGTCCCTGAAGAGGTGCAGCATGAACGCTATCGAACTGTTGATCCAGGACCATGAGCTGGTGAAGAAGCTGCTGGAGGAACTTTCCTCCACCACTGAGCGCGCGGTGAAGAAGCGCGCCGAGTTGCTCGAACGCATCAAGCAGGAAGTGAGCATCCACACCGCTCTGGAAGAGGAAATCCTGTACCCGGCCATCAAGCAGGCCGGCGGCAAGGAAGAAGCGAAGATGTATTACGAAGCCAAGGAGGAGCACCGTACCGTCGACTCGCTGGTGCTGCCGGACCTGCTGCAAACCGACACCGGCACCGTCGAGTTCGCGGGGCGGGTCAAGGTGATGAAGGAACTGCTGGAACACCATATCGAGGAAGAGGAAAGCGAGCTGTTCCCGACCGCCCGCAAACTGCTGGGCAAGCAGCAGCTGGATGAGCTCGGCCAGGCCATGGAAGCGCAGAAGAAACTGCTCAAGGGCGAACAGCGTGCCGCGTGATGGAGGCCTGGATCGACTTTCTTGAATGGCCCGCCATGGCCCTGACGGTACTTGCCGCCTGGTGCATCGGCTCACGGCGCCCAGGCCGGCGCAAGCTGGGTTTCTGCTGTTTCATTGGCAGCAACGTGCTGTGGGCCGTGTGGGGGTGGCAGGCGCAAGCCTGGGCGCTGATCCTCCTGCAGGTTTGCCTGTGCGCCATGAACCTGCGGGGCTGGAAGAAAAACACTGCAGCGGAGTCGGGCTGAATGCCCGGCATCATGCCTGAACGCCAGACAGCGAGGAACCAGACCATGATCGACCCCAACCACCCCGACCCTTACCTGGACGACATACCGCACAACCCAGGCGAGCCTGTGCCCGAGCAGGAAAAGGAGCAGGAAGCACCCGACTGGCCCGAAGGCCAGGTGCCGCCAGAAGAGCAGTCCGACGGCTGAGGCTCGCCTGCGCAGTGGCGTTGCCTGCCTTGCCGGCAATGCCGCTTTCCCAGTCACCCAATCCTTGCGCAAGGAGGCACGTGTCTCATGAGTGATCGCATCATCGCGTTGTTCACCGATACCACACTGTTCGGAGTTTCCGTTCTCAATTTGTTGCTGGCACTGACGGTAGCCCTGCTGACATTCCTCGTGGCTCGAGCGGCCATCAGTTTCATGCTGCGTCGGGTCAAACGCTGGTCCGAGCATGACGGCGCGCTCAGCCAGGTACTGGCCAAGGTGCTTGCCGGTACCAGCAATTTTCTGCTGTTCCTTGCCTCGCTGCTGGTAGGCCTGAGCATGCTCGACCTGCCCGAGCGCTGGCTGACCCGGGTCGGTAGCCTGTGGTTCGTGGTCGCGGCATTGCAGATCGGGCTGTGGGCCAACCGCGCCATCGGCCTGGGCCTGAACCGCTATTTCGCCCGGCACCGCACCGACGGATTGAACCAGGGCAGCGCGCTGGCCACGCTGTCGGCATGGGGCGCGCGGGTGCTGTTGTGGTCAGTGGTGCTGCTGGCGATGCTCTCCAACCTGGGCGTGAACATCACCGCCTTCGTCGCCAGCCTGGGCGTTGGCGGTATCGCTGTTGCGCTGGCCGTGCAGAACATCCTCGGCGACCTGTTCGCCTCGTTATCCATCGCCGTGGACAAACCGTTCGAGGTAGGCGACTTCATCGTCATCGGCCCGCTGGCCGGCACGGTGGAACATGTGGGGCTGAAGACCACGCGCATCCGCAGCCTGGGCGGCGAACAGATCGTCATGGCCAATGCCAGCATGATCAGCAGCACCATCCAGAACTACAAGCGCCTGCAGGAACGACGGATCGTGTTCGAGTTCGGCCTGTCCTACGACACGCCAACCGAAGCAGTGAAGAAAGCGCCCGTCATCGTCGAGGAAGCGATCAAGGCGCAGCAGCAGGTGCGCTTCGACCGCGCGCACCTGCGCGGCTTCGGCAAAGAGGCGCTGGAATTCGAGTGCGTGTATATCGTCAAGGACCCCGGCTACAACCTGTACATGGACATCCAGCAAGCGATCAATTTCCACTTGCTCGAGCGCTTCTCGAAGGTCGGTGCCAAATTTGCCGTACCGGTACGGGCGATCAAGGTCACGGCCTTGCCAGAGGAATCAAAGCGCGGGCCTCAAAGTATTCACGTGGGATAGCCCCCGTGCATGTCAGCGCTCCATGCATTCCGTCGATTTCACGGCACGGCCGTGGGCAATGCTGGCCGAACGAAAGGTAACCAATACGCAAAGGAGTATCGCCATGAAGATCATGCTGCCTCACTCGTTACTGCTCGCGCTGTGCCTGGGGGCCAGTGCACCTGTGGTGCTGGCCGCCACCGACCTGAACGATCAGCGTGCCCCTGGCACGCAGCCGCATGACAGCGGGCATATGAACGGCCAAGGCGGGGCAACAGGCTCCGGTACACCTGCGGACGCCATGGGGTCGGGCTCTGGCGGAACCGATAACAATGATACCGACAAGACTGGAGGCGATGGCACCACCGACCAATCGGGTAGTGACCGCAGTGGCTCGGAACGCGGCAGCGGGACGGGTAGCGGAACCGGAGGCTCTGGTGGTTCGGGCTCCAGCGGTGGCTCCGGTAGTTGAAGGCGGTCGCCCACCCTGCCACGGTGCAGGTTTCTCTAAATGCCCTACGGCTTGCGACGCGTGCCCAACTCGATCCACACCGGCGCATGGTCGCTGGCCTTGGGTTCGTTACGCACCCAGGCATCGACGCCAGCCCGCTTCAGGTAAGGCGCCAGTTCGGGGTTGAGCAACAGGTGGTCGATACGTAAACCGGCGTTGCGTGCCCAGTGGTTGCGGAAATAATCCCAGAAGGTGTAGATGCGTTCGTCCGGATATAGATGGCGAAGGGCATCGACCCAGCTTTGCCGCAGCAGTTTCTGGTAACACGCGCGTGATTCGGGCTGCAGCAGTGCATCCTTCATCCAGGAGCGCGTGTCGTAGATGTCCATATCGGTGGGCACCACATTGAAATCGCCCGCCAGCACCACGGGATGGCCACTGCCATGCAGCCCTTTCGCATGCTCGATCAGGCTCTCGAACCAGCGGAGCTTGTAATCGAATTTCGGCCCCGGTTGCGGGTTGCCGTTCGGCAGATACAGGCAGGCCACCACTATCCCCTGCACTGCGGCTTCAAGGTAGCGGCTCTGGTTGTCATCCTCCATGCCAGGCAGGCCACGCCGTACTTCCAGTGGTTCGCTGCCTCGCGACAGAATGGCCACGCCGTTCCACGAAGGCTGCCCTTGGTAGAGGCTGCCATAGCCCGCCGCTTCGAGTGCCTGACGAGGGAACTGCTGATCAGCCGCCTTGAGCTCCTGCAGGCAGGCGATGTCGGGCCTTTCCCGCTCCAGCCAGGCCAGCAGTGCCGGCAGCCGGCTACGAATGCCGTTGATGTTGAACGTGGCAATCTTCAGCGCTTTCATGCGTCGGGGTCGCTGACATGGGCCTGCACGGCATCTTCCAGAGCGCGCACATGGGCGTCATCGGCCAAGGCCTTGAGTGCCAGCCAGTCGTCCCAATCGATGGCGCCATCGTCACGCAGGGCCTCGGCGGTACGCAGCAGTTCATGGTGGTAGGCATCCGGCGACTCACGGCGGTAACTGATATCGTCGTACTGGGCGTACCAGGCCTCGAGTTCGGGGATGCTGCGTTCAATGCTCATGATGGAGCCCTCACGGTGTCCTTTGCATTAAGAGCCCCACCATTGAGCGACGTTCAAATTCAACGCCACGGCCTGTCGCGCCGCCCAGATGCTGCGCATGAAACGAGCTCGCCGCGAACCAGGTTGCCCGGTTCGCGGCGTAATCGAAGCGTTACTCAGGCAGTCAGACAGGAATGCCTGCCAGCCGCCAGACAGGCGCTGGAACCGGTTCGGCCTGGCTGCGGCTGCGGGCCCACTGGGTCAGGGCAGCCATCATGGCAAAGCCGAGCAGGATCAGTACCGGATAGGCCAGCAGCAACTCGGTCAAGGAGTATTTCCAGGCCAGTGGTCGACCGACGCCCAGCATCGCCGCATACAGCCAGGACACACCCGACAGTGCGCCGGAGAACAGCGCGAACATCCTCACGCCAAAGTTCAGGTCGAGCAAGTTGCCCGCTTTGAGCAGGGCAGGCAATACATAGCGATGCAACAACATGCCGTTGAAGGTCAGCAACATGACAATAATGACCTTCGCTTGAAGTTTCGGATTGGCAAAATAGTTCATACCTTTATCAAGGTAGTCAATTCCAATCACTGCGGCACCCGTGAGCCACAGGAATATCAGGGCATTGCCCACGGATTTCTGCAAGCTCGTCATATGCTTGCTGTCATGCCCGGCCTCTTTATGACCTTTCAACAAGTTCCTGACCATCTCGGCGTCGCTGGCGAATACCAGGCCAATGGCAATGCAACAGGCCAGTAAATGAACGTAAATCACCGACAACCGCACCAGCTCCATGGATTCTTTCTGCCCGAACAGGCTAATAATTGTATTAATCTCCACGACGTTTTCTCCACGTAATGCGTTAGCACTAGATGACCCTGCAATAGGCGTGCGAACGATTTAATCGCAGCGGCAAAGTCAAATTCGAATCGTTAAATGAAAAAGCAGATAGTTATTCAATACACACGGTGGCTCACCCGAAGAGCCTCGGTTTGGCATGGCATTGCTCCAGTATTCAGGAAAAAAAAAGCCCCATGAGCATCCCTGCGATGCCGATGAGGTTGAACGTCCATATGTTCTGGGGAAAGGCGCGAGGTGCAATCACATTGAAGGCACCTGCTGGCAAATAGGAGTCAGCGTCACCCAAATCGTTCATTTCTCGAGTAAAACGACCGACAGGCGGCACACCAAAAGAAGTTAGTTAGTTTGCTAAGTTATTGTAATTTGACCGAATGGAAAGTTTTACCAGGCAACTGGATCCAAACTTCGCAAGTGACTTTGAATGCTCTATTTCGCCGTTTTGCAGTACTCGTTTTTGCCAGTGGCGGTGGCTGAAGTGCCATCAACCAGGCCAGGGCCAGCCCCAGTCCGATCGCCACGCACTGTCAGCCCCCGTCTGTCGCCTTCAGCCTGCCAGCACCCTCAATTTGCCCTGGGTGATGGCAGGCTGTGCAAATACCCTCAAGGATTGCCCACAGCCACAGACGCCACGTGCCCCGGCGCTTCCTCATCGATCTGCGCCATGCTCAACCGCGCTGTCTCGCGCAGCATGAGCGAACATACCGCCACCAGTGCCAGGGCCCCCGCGCCATACAGCGCCACGCCCAGCGGGTCATGGTCGGTGAGGATAAGGATGGCCGTGGCAATGCTCGATGCAGTGCCGCCGCCCAGCGCGGCGCCGATCTGGTAGCTGGCCGAGATGCCCGAGTAACGCATGCTGCGCGGGAACTGCTCGCCGAGGAAGGCCGGGATAGGCCCTTGGGTCGCCCCCATCAGCAGGCCGGTCAGGCTGTAGGCGCACAGGGCGACGGCGAAGCTCTTCATGCCCACCAGGGAAAAGAACACGAACAGCCCCAGGGCCATGGCCAATGCGCCGAAGGCCATTACCGTACGCCGCCCCAAACGGTCCGACAGGTAACCGAAAAACGGCGCCGACAGCACGATGGCGACCGACAGCGCCAGGTCGAACATCAACGCGTCGGTACTGCCAAAGCCCACCTGCGTGGCGTAAGTCAGGAAAAAGGTGCTGCCGATATAGGCGATGGTGCAGTAACCGAAGGCGATCCCGGTGCACAGCAGCAGCTGCCGCGGACGTTGGCGCAAGGCCGCGGCCAACGGCGCAGGTACGGGCTTGGTCAAGGGCGCGGTGACCGCTGCCGGTGCCTTCAGGCGCGCGTACAGGCCGATCAGCACCAAGGTGCCGCCCAGCCAGAACGGGATGCGCCAGGCGAAATCGACCAGGTTGTCGTCGAAGGCCGCACTGACGATGGCGAACACTCCAGCCCCGAGGATGCCACCCACACCGATCCCCATGCTTGTGAAACTACCCCACAGCCCGCGCCGCCCTGGTGGCGCAGACTCGATGCCGAACAGCGCGGCGCCACCCCACTCCCCGCCTGCCGCAAAGCCCTGGACCAGGCGCAGCAGCACCAGCAGCACCGGCGCAGCCACGCCGACGCTGGCATGGCCGGGCAGGCAGCCGATGAGGAAGGTACTCAGGCCCATCAGCAGCAAGGTGGCGACCAGCACCTTCTGCCGGCCGATGCGGTCACCGAAGTGGCCGAATACCAGGCCACCCAACGGTCGGGCAAGAAAGCCCGCACCGAAAGCGCTGAAGGCCACCAGCGTTGCGGTCAGGTGGTCCATCTGCGGGAAGAACACCTGGGGAAACACCAGTGCGGCGGCGGTGCCGTAGATGATGAAGTCATAGAATTCCAGCGCCGTCCCCAGGCCGGAGACGCAGAAGGTTCGCAGGGCGGAGCGGGATGACGCAGGGCGGGAATGTTGCGCATGCATTGTTGTTGTTCTCGTTCAGCGGTGCCGCCTTGGGCTGGCGGCACCGGGTTGGCTCAGAAGGTGTCGAAGCCGGCCTTGGCCAGTTGCACAGGCGTGCCGGCCACGTACTGCAGGGCACAGCGTTCGGTGTCGATGCCGACGCTGAGCAAGGTTTCCCAGCGCTCGGTATCAGGCATGGCCAAGTCCGGGTGGAAGCAGATCGGCGCCCTGTCGCCCTCGGCGCCACACATGGCCTGGGCCCGGGCACGCAGGTCAGCGCTGGCCATCTGGCCGACCACCTGCTCAAGGTGGCCCAGGCGGCATTGGGTATCGGCGCGGTCGGCGACCTGCTCGCCCAGGCTCAGTTGTGGGTCAAGGAAGTGGTTGGTGTGCAGCAGCCAGCCGTCTTCTCGTGGCAGGACCAACGCTGTGCGCGCGGGGCTCAGTTCGATGCTGGCCGCCCGCGGGCTGCTGTCCTGGCGGGAGAACACTGTCAGCACGGTAGAGGCACTGACCCGCGCCGACCGGGCAAGCTCGATGGCCTCCTCGACACTGCTGGCTTCCTCCAGCAGACGCCGGGCGATGGCGTGCACCGGCACACCACCACTGTCGTTGTCACTGGCGTGGTGGAGGATATTGAAGTGCAGGCCGAGGCCCGCGCTGTTCACACCAAGCTTTGCAAGCATGCCGAACTCGCAGAACAGCTTGACGTTCATGCCGCGCTCGGTGTGCAGCGCCAGCATCAGGCCATGGGGGCACAGGCTGTCATGCCAATCCCAGGTCTGCAGGGTCTGCGGCGCACGTGCGCCACGGGGTGCATGCACGGTGGTCGAGCATTCGCTGTGGCGGGTTCGGGCCGCCAGCACTTCGGTGCGGGCGTTCAGACTCGCCAGTTGCCACAACGGCAGTTCGGCACCGCTGGCCATGCCGACCACTTCAGCGGCCAGGCCCGGGCTCCAGGCCTCCAGGGCGGCCAAGCTGTTTTCGCCGATGCGCTGCGCCTCACTCAAGGGCACGCCTACCCGCGGAAAAAAGTCCAGATACAGTGCAGTGGTGGTACGGATCTGCTCGGCGAAGCGCGTACCTGTCTGGTGGCCTCGCTCGAGGGGGTTGCGGATGTCGCTGACATGGGTGTGGATCTTCAAGGCGGGGAACTCCTGGTACAGGCCGGGGTGGTCAGGCAAGTACCGCTAGCCTAGCGAGGCCCCCCCAGTCGATCATCGCCACAACCCGCACAACTTTTGTGCCCCGATGGAAAAACTCAGCCCCGCACCAGTGTTTGCACTTCCTGCCCATGCAAGTGCTCATGCAGCAAGGCAATGAACGCCTGTACCTTGCGGGTATTGCGCCGGTGCGGCAGGTACAGCACGTGCACCCAGGGGCCGAACGCGCTCAGCGCCCGCCAGTAATCGGGCATTACCTCCACCAGTTGTCCATTGGCCAGGTAGGGGGCGGCACACCAGGTGGGTACGAACTGCAAGCCCTGCCCATCGAGCAGGCAGGCCAGCAGGAAGTCGAAGTTGTCGCTCACCAGTCGGGGGGTGGGCTGGCGCACACGCAGCGTCTGGCCGCCGTGTTCGATCCACCAGAAGCTGCGGTTGAGCAGCGGGTGGCGCAGCAGCAGCCAGTCGTGCCGGGCGTAGTTCTCCAGGGTAATCGCCTCGCCGTGTCGGGCCAGGTAGGCAGGGCTGGCGCATAGGATCACGCGGTTTTCGATCAGCGGCTGGGCGATCAGCTCTGGCTGATCGGTGGGGCCGTCGCGCAGAGACAGGTCGTAGCCGCCATCGATCAGGTCCTCGTTGGCATCGTTGAGGTTGACCTCCAGGCGCACCTGCGGGTGCTCGCGCATGAAACGGCAGCACACCTGGTTGAGAAACGCAGGGCCGAACGACGGTGGCGCGGTGATGCGCAGGGTACCGCGCAGCGCGTGCTGCAACTGCTCCACTTCCTCCGTCACCCGTTGCAGGTGCATCAACGCCTGGCGGGCGCCTTCCAGGTACAAGGTACCGGCCTCGGTAAGGGCCATGCGCCGGGTTGTGCGTTCGAACAGGCGCACGCCCAGTTCGCTCTCCAGGTGCGCAACAGCCTTGGTGATGGCAGACGGTGTTTTGCCCAGTTGCTCGGCCGCACGGCTGAAGCTGCCGTGTTCGGCAGCAGCGACGAAGATGGTCAGGGCCATCATCTTGTCCATGGTTTCTTCCTGTTCGGCACAAACGGTGGGGGCAATGCGAAGGTGGCGAGTATCTGCCCCTCGCTATCAAACCCGCAAATGCGGGCAATTTGAATAGGCACGGCGAAGGCCGCTGTTTGCGCCTTGGCAATCGATGGCTGGGGATTGTTTCCCGATGGCAAAAAAAGTTGTGCCTGCCCTCGCCTTTTTCCGCCCTTGCCCCCTTGGCTAGGCTGCGGCGCCATCACGACAAGAACGAGGCACAGCATGAAGCAGCTCCTGAAAATGGCAATCAGCGCCGGCCTGGCCTGCACGTGCACACCGGGTTTCGCGGCAGTGGACCTGATCCTGCACAACGCCAAGGTCTACACCGCCGAGCCCGGCCAGCCCTTGCAGCAGGCCGTGGCCGTCGAAGGCGAGAAAATCGTCGCGGTAGGTTCCGATCAGGCCGTGCTACGCCTGAAGGCTGAAGGCACCCGGGTCATCGACCTGGGCGGCAAGGTACTGATGCCTGGCATGCTCGACGCCCACTCGCATGCCATCAAGGGTGGCCTGCAACTGGTGCTGGCCGACCTGGCAGGCGAGCAGGTCGCCCTGGACGAACTGGAGCGGCGCCTGAAGCAATGGCGCAGCGACGGCAAAGCCGTGCGCGGCGAGTTCCTTGTCGTCGGTGGTGTACCGGGCACCTACTGGAATGACATCCCTGCGCTGGAACAGCGCTTCAACCACGGCGAATGGGCCGCGCAACCGATCCTGTTCGCTGCCAACGACATGCACACCGGCTGGGCTAACCAGGCCATGCTCAAGCGTGCCGCAATCGATGCCGATACCATCGCTGCCCTGCCTGCCGAGGCACGCAACACCATTGGCCAACACCCGGACGGCACACCAAACGGTTTCCTCGCCGATGCCAGCTACTACCCGGTGACCGACCTGCTGCCCCCGCTGCCCCACGCTACCCTGCTGAGCGCAGGGCGCATGGCCCTTGACCACTACAAGCAGCTGGGCATCACCGGCTGGATGGACCCGCTGGCCAACGAGCTGCCGGGGGCCGATGTGAACAACCATTCGCTGGGCGTGCTGCCGGTGTACAAGGACCTCTCCGCGCGTGGCGAGCTGACCGCCCATGTCGCCGCCCTGCTGATGGCCGATTCCAGGGCCCGCGCTGCCGACCTGGACGAACTGGACAAGGTTCGTCAGCAATTTCTCGGCGTTCGCAACCTTACCCTGCCAGGCATCAAGGTGTTTGCCGACGGCGTTGCCGAAGCGCCAGCGCAGACGGCGGCGATGCTCGAGCCCTACAGCAACTCCGGCAAGCACGGTGAACTGCTGCTGGACCCGCAACACTTTGGCGAACTGGTCAGCGCCGCCGATGCCCGTGGCTGGTTGGTGCATGTGCATGCCATCGGCGACCGCGCCGTGCGCGAGGCGCTCAACGGCATCGAGCAGGCCCGGCGTGATCGCCACAGCGGCATCCCCCACTCCATTACTCACTTGCAGATGGTCAACCCCAGGGAATACGCCCGTTTCAAACAGCTCGATGTGATTGCAGCAATGCAGCTGTACTGGGCCAGCGCCGACCAATCGAACATGGAACTGGTCAAGCCGTACGTGAATGCCATGGCCTTCATGCACACCTTCCCGGCACGTTCGCTGCTCAAGCATGGCGCTACCATTGCAGGCGCCAGCGACTGGCCGATCACCACCCCGGACCCTTGGCAAGCGATTTACCAAGCCATCAGCCGCAAGGGGCCCAAAGGCGTGCTCAACGCCGCTGAAGCCATCGACCGCCAGGTGATGTTCCAGGCCTATACCCTCAACGCCGCCCGCACCATGCGCCTGGAGCAGCAGATCGGTTCGCTCAAGGTTGGCAAGCAAGCCGACATGATCGTGGTTGACCGCGACGTGCTCGACGTCGATGCCGAAACACTGCGCGATACCCAAGTGGTGCAGACCTGGTTTGCCGGGAAACAGATTTACGCACGCTGATTGGCGAACGTCATCGACACGATCTATCAGTTCATCCATCCCATCGATTTGACCGCGTCAAATTGCCTCATGTAGCTTGCCGCCCTCTTCGAAGTTGGCCCAAAGGTGTGCGTTACACCGCTGGGCCGACTGCGCAGTCTATCCCCGTACTGTTAAAGCCCCACCACGGCGAGCCTACCCGCTGTAGTCGCCGTCACTGTGTTCGAGTTTCCGAAATGTCCGTCAATAGCCCCACCCGTATCACCGAGCTTGTCATCGAGAGCGGCGTCAAAAAAGCCCATCTATCCACCCAGGCGACACTGGTCCTGGGGTTTCTCGCAGGTGCATTCATTTCGCTGGGGTTTCTCCTGGCTATCCACGTCAGCACCATGATCCCGGCACAGTGGGCCTCGTTCGGCACACTGCTGGGCGCCGCGGTATTCCCCATCGGCCTGATCCTGGTGATTCTGGCCGGTGGAGAACTGCTCACCGGCAACATGATGAGCTTGCCCTTGGCGATGTTCGCCCGACGTATCGGCCCAGGCGCCGTGGCGCGCAACTGGCTGCTGGTGACGGTAGCCAACATGTTGGGTGCACTGTTCGTTGCCGGGTGCTTCGGGCACCTGCTGGGCCTGACCGAGGGGGCCTACCTGAACAAGGTGCTGGCGGCTGCGACCAGCAAGACCAACGCCGACTTCCTTCACGCCTTCGTCTCCGGCATCGGCTGCAACTGGCTGGTGTGCCTGGCAGTGTGGCTGTCGTATGCCAGCCGAGAAATGAGCGGCAAGATTCTCGGCATCTGGTTCCCGATCATGGCGTTCGTCGCCATCGGTTTCCAACACGTGGTTGCCAACATGTTCCTGATCCCGGCTGCGATTTTTGCCGGGTACTTGAGCTGGGGGCAGTTGGCGGAGAACCTGGTGGCCGTGTTCCTGGGGAATGCGGTGGGTGGGGCGATCTTCGTGGGGTTGGCGTATTACGTGTCCTACGGTGTGCCTTCGCAGGAGTCGTGCGAGGCGCAGTGAAGCATTACGCGACCGAGGTGCCCTGGAACGGGCCTGTGCGTCGTGGTCGACGCTCATCACGCAATCAGAACAGGCTGATCGGGTAATCGACGATCAACCGGTACTCATCGGCGCTGGAGTTGCCGCGGGTATTACCGGGCGCGGTATAGCCATCACCCTCGCGATGCGTTGCCCAGCGCAGGGTCAGCGACAGGTCCTTCGCCGGGCCGGCTGGTACCTGGTACTTGAGAGCAAGGTCGCGCTCCCAGTGCTTGTGCGCCCCGGTAAGGTAGCCAGCCAGGCAGAGCCGCGACAGGCTGACATCCGCAACACTGAGTCCCATTTCGGGAACAGCCACCTGGCACTATGCCCCCCTGTAGGAGCAGCACAAGGATGCTCTCATGAAACTGCACATAACTCATTGAGTCAGCAAGGACCCTGTGGGAGCGGCTTTAGCCGCGAACACCGGCGCAGCCGGTGCCACGCACCGCGTTGGATTCTTCGCGGCTAAAGCCGCTCCCACAGGGTACGAGGATCGCTTGCGAATTGAGTTATCTGTCGCGCAAGGCCGTGGATTGAGGCTTCAGCCCAGCAACTGGCTCAATACCGCACGCAACTTCCCCGGTTTGACGGGCTTGTTCAGCAACGGCGCGCCAAGTTTGTTCAGGGAGCGTCGGCACTGATCGCTGCGGTCGGCGGTGATGATCACCGCCGGAATGGCGGTGCCAAAGTGCTCGCGCAAGTGCCTGACCACCTCGCAGCCGACAACACCGTGGTCCAGGTGAAAATCCGCCAGGATCAATTCCGGTGCCCGCCCCTGCAAGGCCAGCAAGGCCCCGGCCTGGTCGGTCGCGGTAACCACTTCGCAGCCCCACTGCCCGAGCAGCGCGCCCATGCTCTCGAGGATGCTCACTTCGTTGTCCAGTACCAGCAGGCGGCGGCCCGGCAATGGGTTGCCGGCGCCCGGCTGCGGCGCGGCCTGGTGGATAGGCAGCGGCATGGCTTCGCCGATCGGCACGTCGATGCTGAACATCGAGCCACGCCCCGGCCACGAACGCACCTCGATGCGGTAGCCGAGAATCTTGGCGATCCGCTCGACGATCGCCAGCCCCAGGCCCACGCCCTTGCGGTCGGCGGCGCGGCCTACGTCCAGTTGGTTGAACTCGAGGAAAATGGCCTGCAGCCGATCCGCCGCGATGCCCCGCCCGGTATCCCACACCTCCAGGCGCAAGTGATCGCCGCGGCGCCTGGCCCCTAGCAGGATCCTGCCCTCGTCGGTATAGCGGCAGGCGTTGCTGAGAAAGTTGCGCAGGATACGCGTCATCAGCCGCAGGTCGGTACTGATGGCGTAGTCGCCAATGCGCGCGCGCAGCTTCAGGCCTGCCGCATCGGCCACCGTGCGGAACTCCGAGACCAGTGGCCCGAACAGTTCGTCGAGGCGGTACAGCGCCACATCCGGCTTGACCGCCGCCTGGTCGAGCCGGGAAATGTCCAGCAGGTCGGTCAGCAGATCTTCGGCGCCCTCCAGGGCCTGATGGGTACGCTCCACCAGCACCTTTTCCGCTTCTGCCAGTGGCCTTTCGCGCAGGGTCGAAATCAGCAGCCGCGCGGCATTCAGCGGTTGCAGCAGGTCATGGCTGGCGGCAGCGAGGTACTTGTCCTTGCTGCGGTTGGCGGTTTCCGCGGCATCGCGGGCATCGCGCAGGGCGCGGGCGATCTGTTTGCGCTCGGCGATCTGCTGTTGCAGGTTGCGGTTGGCCTCAAGCAGTTCATCGGTGCGGGCGGCCACTCGTTGCTCGAGTTCGTCATTCAGTTGCTGCAGGCGCTGCTGGGCCAGCTTGCGTTCGGTGATGTCGGCGACAAACCCTTCCACCAGCCCTTCCTGCCCGGGCTTGAGCAACAGGTTCATCAGCACATCGAGGTGGCTGCCGTCCTTGCGCCGCAAGCGGGTTTCATAGCCGTGCAGGCTGCGTTCACGGGCGAGGGTCGCGGTTATGGCGTGCAGCTCTTCGGCCCCGCCGACAAACAGGTTGGCGGCAAGGTCCGTCAGCGGAAACAGCAACGCTTGCGGGTTATCGTAACCGAGCATGCGTGCCAACGCCGGGTTGGCGGCACGCATGCCATCTTGCAGGCTGGCCTGGAAAATCCCGTGCACGGCGTTTTCGAACAGCCATTTATAGCGGTTGCGTTCGGCCTCCAGCTCGTCCAGGCGCGCCGCCAGCTCTGGGTAATGGCTCTTGCGCGCCGAGTGGTCGCCCAGCCCCAGCAGCCCGGCCAGCGCCCGTTGCTGCTCGTCAGAGGGCCTCGCCATAAACCACCTCGACATCACGCTGGCTCGACGCACGCGGGTTGGTGAGGATGCACGGGTCATCCATCGCATGTTGCGACAGGAACGGGATATCGGCCGTGCGCACCCCATGCAGGCCCAAGGTTTCGTGGAAGCCAATGGCATGCTTCAGCGCGATCAGGTGCTCGACCAGGCGCGCGCAGATCTGCCGATGGTTGAGGCCGCGGCAGTCGATACCCAGCACTTCGGCAATCACCTTGAAACGCTCCGGCGCCGAGCTGTAGTTGAACGCCACCACGTGCTCCACCAGCACCGCATTGCACAAGCCATGCGGCAGGTCGAGGAACCCGCCCAGGCTGTGCGACATGGCATGGACCGCACCCAGAATCGCATTGGAAAACGCCAGCCCTGCCTGCATGCTGCCCAGCATGATTTTCTCGCGCAGGGCGATATCGGTCGGGTTGGCGATCATTTCCACCAGGTTGCCGTTGATCAGGCGCATGGCCTCCAGCGCATGGGGATCGGTGAGCGGGCCGTGGCCGGTGGAAACGAAGGCTTCGATGGCATGCACCAGCGCATCGATACCGGTGCAGGCCGACAGGAACGGGTCCATGCTCAGGGTGGTTTGCGGGTCGATCAGCGACACATCCGGCACCACCGCCTTGCTGACGATGGAGAACTTCATGCGCTCCTGCTGGTTGGAGATGATCACGAACTGCGACACGTCCGCCGAGGTGCCGGCCGTGGTCGGGATCAGAATCAGCGGCGGGCTGGGCACGCGGATCATGTCCACGCCTTCGAATTCGAGGATGCTGCGCCCGTGGGCCACCACGATACCGATGGCCTTGCCGCAATCCATCGGGCTGCCGCCGCCGACCGCGACGATCACATCACAATGGTTTTGCCGGTAGATCTCGGCACCGAGCATCACCTCTTCGACCCTCGGGTTGGGCGATACGGCGCTGTACAGGCAGTAGTCGATGCCCTGGGCCTGCAGGCTGGCCTCCACGTCGGCCACCCAACCGGCGGCAATCACACCGGGGTCGCTGACCACCAGCACCTTGCGCGCACCGAAGGTCTTGGCGTAATTGGCAACATTGTGCCGGCAGCCGGCACCAAAGATGATCTCGGGCGAAACGAACTTGCGAAGCGGGCTGAAACTCTGGCTCATCGGGAAGCCTGTTCTTATTGTTCTGGAAGGTAACCGCCAGCGTAAAGCATCCCGTAGCGAAAGCAACCAGACCAAAGCGTGACCACGGCTCATTCGATCCAGTACTTGGCACGGGCCACCTCCAGGAACGCCAGGATGTCCTCGTCGAGCCCCGGCACACCGGGAAAACGCTGGGCCAGACGGTCGATGACAGCCGCCACGCTGCGCTGGCCGTCCAGCAATTCGAGCACCCAGCCGGCGCTGGCGTTGAGCTCGATGATGCCCTCGGGGTACAGCAGCACATGGCACGCCTGGTGCGGCTCCCAGCGCAGGCGAAAGCCCTTGCGCAAGGCCAGGGCTTGTTCGCGATCGATCAGGTTCACAACAGGCTTGCTCAGTGAAGACCCGGCCATCGTGGTGATGGCCGGACAGGCATCAACGATTGGCGAAGTACATCGTCACTTCGAAGCCGATGCGCAGGTCGGTAAAGGCGGGTTTAGTCCACATGGGGCATTCCTCTTCTTGGTGCCGGGCGATTCCGGTAGAGGCATTAATGCACGAGGGGCGACGGGGCCGAATGCTACTTTGGGACAGGTTTGCGGGGTGCGTTGGTAGGGGGCAGCGGATCACTGTGGATTTGGCTGTTGCAGTGCCGGCCTCTTCGCGGGCTCGCCCGCTCCCACAGGGACTGCACAAGTTTCAAGACCAGTGCAATACGTGTGGGAGCGGGCGAGCCCGCGAAGGCCGCGACGCGGTTTAGAAGAAGCCCAACGGGTTGATGTCGTAGCTCACCAACAGGTTCTTGGTCTGCTGGTAGTGATCGAGCATCATCTTGTGGGTCTCGCGGCCCACCCCGGACTTCTTGTAGCCACCGAACGCGGCATGCGCCGGGTACAGGTGATAGCAGTTGGTCCACACGCGCCCGGCCTTGATCCCACGGCCCATGCGATAGGCACGGTTGATGTCACGGGTCCACAGCCCCGCGCCCAGGCCAAACTCGCTGTCGTTGGCGATCGCCAGCGCTTCGGCTTCGTCCTTGAAGGTGGTCACGCCCACCACCGGGCCGAAGATCTCTTCCTGGAACACGCGCATCCTGTTGTTGCCCTTGAGCAGGGTCGGCTGGATGTAGTAACCGCTGGCCAGGTCGCCGTCGAGCCGTTCGGCTGCGCCACCGGCGAGCAGCTGCGCGCCCTCCTCCCGGGCAATCTGCAGGTAGGAAAGGATCTTGTCGTATTGCTGCTCAGAGGCCTGGGCGCCGACCATGGTCTCGGTGTCCAGCGGGTTGCCACGGGTGATCCTGGCGATCTTCTTCATCACCTCGGCCATGAACGGCTCGTAGATCGACTCCTGGATCAGCGCCCGCGACGGGCAGGTGCACACTTCGCCCTGGTTGAAGAACGCCAGCACCAGGCCTTCGGCTGCCTTTTCGATGAACGCGGGCTCGGCCTGCATGATGTCTTCGAAGAAGATGTTCGGCGATTTGCCGCCCAGCTCGACGGTGGACGGGATGATGTTCTCGGCCGCGCACTTCATGATGTGCGAGCCCACCGGGGTGGAGCCGGTGAAGGCGATCTTGGCGATGCGCTTGCTGGTGGCCAGGGCTTCGCCAGCTTCGCGGCCAAAGCCCTGGACGATGTTCAGCACCCCTGCCGGCAGCAGGTCGGCGATCAGCTCGGCGAAAATGGTGATCGACAGTGGCGTCTGCTCCGCTGGCTTGAGCACCACGCAGTTGCCGGCGGCCAGTGCCGGGGCGAGTTTCCAGGCGGCCATCAGCAGCGGGAAGTTCCATGGGATGATCTGCCCGACCACGCCCAGCGGCTCGTGGATATGGTAGGCCACGGTGCCTTCGTTGATCTCGGCGGCGCCGCCTTCCTGGGCGCGGATGCAGCCGGCGAAGTAGCGGAAGTGGTCCGCCGCCAACGGTACGTCGGCGTTGAGGGTTTCGCGCACGGCCTTGCCGTTGTCCCAGCTTTCGGTAACCGCCAGTACTTCAAGATTCTGCTCGATACGGTCGGCGATCTTCAGCAGCGCCAGGGCACGGTCCTGCACCGAGGTCTTGCCCCAGGCCTCGGCAGCGGCATGGGCGGCGTCAAGGGCCTGCTCGATGTCCTCGGCGCCAGAGCGCGGGAACTCGGCAATCGGCTGGCCGTTGACCGGCGAGCTGTTGGTGAAGTACTGGCCGCCCAGCGGCGGCACGAATTCACCATTGATGAAATTGCCGTAGCGTGGCTTGAAGGACACGATGGCGCCTGGGGTTCCGGGTTGTGCGTAGATCATGCTGAGCCTCTGTGGGTCGATGCCTGTCCGGCGACAGGCGATGAGCCGATGGTAAAAAGCCCCGCCTGCCGGGCGAATGCATCGTTGGCAGCGGGGCTCTCGTCATTTGGTAGTAGGGCCGCTTGCCCCAAGGTCGCTGGCAACAAGCGGCAGGTGATCGGCTTAGCGGCTGGCACTTGCCGTTTGCAGTTGCTTGGGCAGCTTGAAGGTCCAGAGCATGCCGCCCTGGTTGAAGTCCTTGACCCGCTTGGCCACTTCGCCGCCCCACAGCGGCACCGCGCCGCCCCAGCCGGAAACCACCGAAACGTACTGTTCGCCGTCCATTTCCCATGTCACTGGCGAGCCGAGCACGCCGGAGCCGGTCTGGAACTCCCAGACCTTGTCACCGGTCTTGGCGTTGAACGCCTGCAGGAAGCCTTCCGGCGTGCCGGTGAACACCAGGTTGCCCTTGGTGGTCAGCACCCCGCCCCACAGCGGTGCGAAGTTCTTGTGGCGCCACACCTCCTTGCCGCTGACCGGGTCGATGGCGCGCAGCACGCCAATGTAGTCTTCGTTGAGCGGCTTGATGGTGAAGCCGGCACCGAGGAACGCCGCGCCTTTCTTGTAGGCGATGCCTTCGTTCCAGATGTCCATGCCCCACTCGTTGGACGGCACGTAGAACAGCCCGGTGTCCTTGTTGTAGGCCATCGGCATCCAGTTCTTGGCACCGAGGAACGCCGGGGCCACGAACACCGAGCTGCCCTTGGCCTCGCTACCCGGTGCACCCGGCCGGCTGGCCTCGTTGTAGATCGGCCGGCCGTCCTTGTCCAGGCCGGTGGCCCAGGTGATCTTGTCGACGAAGGGGAAGCCGCGGATGAACTTGCCGTTGGTGCGGTCCAGCACGTAGAAGAAGCCGTTGCGGTCAGCGGTGGCGGCGGCCTTGACCTCTTTGCCGCCATCCTTGTAGTTGAACGAAATCAGCTCGTTGACACCGTCGAAGTCCCAGCCGTCATGTGGCGTGCTCTGGAAGTGCCACTTGATGGTGCCATCGTCGGGGTTCAGGGCCAGGCGCGACGAGGAATACAGGTTGTCGCCCGGGCGCAGGTGCGAGTTCCACGGTGCCGGGTTGCCGGTGCCGAACAGGATCAGGTTGGTTTCCGGGTCGTAGTAACCGCCCAGCCAAGGCGCCGCACCACCGGTCTTCCACAGGTCGCCGGGCCAGGTCTTGCCTGCCTCGCCGCCGGAAATGCCATTCTCGATCGCCTTGCCGTCCTTGTACACGTAGCCCATGTGCCCTTCCACGGTCGGGCGCATCCACAGCAGCTCGCCGTTTTCCGGGTTGTAGGCCTGGATCTTGCCCACCACGCCAAACTCGCCGCCGGCAACGCCGGTGATCAGCTTGCCGTTGACGATCATTGGCGCGGCGCTGATGGAGTAGCCTTCCTTGTGGTCGGCCACCTTCTTGCTCCATACCACCTTGCCAGTGTCCTTGTTCAGCGCCACCAGCTTGGCATCCAGGGTGCCGAAGAACACCAGGTTGCCGTACAGCGCCACGCCGCGGTTGATCACGTCGCAGCACGGGCGGATGTCATCGGGCAAGCGCGCATCGTATTGCCACAGCTTCTTGCCGGTACGGGCGTCCACGGCGAACACCCGCGAGTAGGACCCAGTCAGGTACATCACCCCGTCCTTGACCAGCGGCTGGGCCTGCTGACCGCGCTGCTTCTCACCACCGAAGGAAAACGCCCAGACCGGCCGCAGGTCCTTGACGTTGTCGGTATTGAGCAGGTTCAGCGGGCTGTAGCGCTGGCCCTGCACGCCCAGGCCATTGGTCACGATCTGCTGCGGGTTCTTCGGGTCCTGGAGAATTTCTTCGTTGCTGACAGCGGCGTGGGCTGCACCGGCAAGCAGCATGGCGCTGAGCACCAGGCTCAAGGCGAACACGGGACGACGTGTGGATCGGGTCATGACGGCTACCTTTGGTTTTTTTGTTGTATCCGGGAAAACTTCCCGGTGTGTCGGGAATTCTTGGTCCCGACCTGCTTGCCAACAATTGCACGCAGTGCGGAGTTTTCTAGTTCCTTGGTATCGGTGAACTTGCGCGGCCCCCTGTAGGAGCGGCCTTGTGTCGCGATAGGGGCGCGAAGCGGCCCCAGGATTTGTGCCATAGCTGAAATCGCCGGGGCTGCCTTGCAGCCCCTTCGCGACACAAGGCCGCTCCTACAGGGGCCGTGTCAGCCCTTGCTATCCACGCGCCGCAGCTGCTGGCGTTCATAACGCGGATACAGGTGGCTGACACTGCGAATCAGCTCGTAACGGGTCAGGCTGATACGGGAAAACCGCTCGGGTATCGGGCTGCGGATCATCTCGGCCATGTCATCGCCACGCGCCGCACCGTCACGCATCAGCCCATCCAGCCAGCCCAGGTAATCACGCATCTGCGCAAACGGCCGGGCATCGCTGGCCAGCGGGCCGTGACCGGGTACCAGTTGCTTCCAGGGCAGCGCTTGCAAGGTGTCCAGGTCCTTCAGCCACACCTCCAGCCCCGGGCTGTTGGGCGTGGTCAGCGCGCGCTGGTAAAACACCAGGTCGCCGGCGAACAGCACGCCGGTGGTTTCATCCAGAATCGCCAGGTCGGCACCGGTATGCCCGCCCAGCGCCAGCAGCCGCAGGCGGTGCCCGCCCACCTCGTGGATACCCGGCTCCAGCACCCGTGTCGGCAGTACCACCTCGGTACCGCGCATCCAGTCGCCGACCAGGCGGTACATGTTCTCGGCCATGGCCTCGCCCTGCTGCTGCAACAGCTCGCCGGTAGCGGCCAGGGCACCGATGGGCACATCGGCAAACGCCTGGTTGCCCAGCACATGGTCGGGGTGGTGATGGGTCAGCAGCACTTCGAGCACCGGCTTGTCGGTGGTGGCGGCAATGGCCTGGCGCAAAGCCTCGCCGTAACGTTTCGATGGCCCGCTGTCGATCACCACCACCCCGCTGTCGGTGACGATGAACGCGGTGTTGACGATATTGCCGCCGTTATCCTTGGCGAAATTGTCGGTGCTACCCTCCAGCAGCCAGGTGCCCTCGGCGATCTGCCGGGGCTTGAGCCGATAGTTCAGGTCTGCCCAGGCCGGCAGGCCCAGGCACAGCAGCAACAGCAGAATGCAACGCATGACGGGCGCCTCTGGTCAGGGATGGAGTCGGGTAACGCGTTCAGGGCACTGCCGCCTCGAACTGGTTGCCGCTGTTGTCCTGCAACACCAACCGGGTCGGCCCGGGGCCCTGGATGTCGAAGCCCAGGTTGGGGTTTTCGCTGACCGCCGGGTACAGCTCCAGGCTGGCCAGGCGCTGGCCGTCCGCGCCTTGCAGCTCGGCATGGTTGAGGAAGAATTCGGGAATGCCGCTGACCAGGCCGTTGTCCATCGGGTGGGCCACCTGCAGGCGCAAGCGGCTGCTGTCGCCGCGCGGGTAGCGCCCGCCCAGGACTTCACCGAGGTGCTCCTCCCAGCCAGGCTGGGTGCGTACCACACTAGGCGCGGTACATCCGCCGCCAGCGGCATCGATCAACGCCGAGCCCACGTGCCACAGGCCGTCGCGCGTCAGCACCGCAGCGCGCAGCGGTGTGGCCTGTTCGATGCGGATGCGGATCGACAACCAGGGCAGCACGCGCTCGCCGGGCTGGAAGTCGACAATGCGCGGCAGCGGGTTGAGTTCGGCCCAGGCAACAATCCGCACCACCTCGCCGCCGAACGCCCGGGCGTCGATCTCCAGCGGCACCTGACGGGCGTCCTCGGCAAAGGGTGGCGCCAGCAGCTTGACCCGGTCGTCGAACACGAATGCGGCCTGGCCCAGCAGCTGCTTGTGATAGAAGTCCCACATCACTGACGGCACCGGGTCCTTGTGGTTACTTGGCTCGCTGGCCAGGGCCTGTGCGGCCCAGGGCATCCAGCAGGCCAGCAGCAAAGTTGCTCGCCAGTTCATCGCCCACCCCCTTTGATCAACGCAAATCTGGCTGACATTGCACGGTCCTTGTGGGAGCGGGTTCACCCGCGAAGAATGCAACGCGGTATATGGCACCGGCTTCGCCGGTGTTCGCGGCGGTTCGACGCCTCGATGAACCCGCTCCCACAGGGACCGCGCCAGTGCTACTGATACATTTCCGGGACTTGATAGCGCAGGCCGTAGTGGACATAAATCGCCTTCATCCGCCCATCGCGAATCAACGCCTCAAGCGCCTCCTCCACCGCATAGGCCAGCTGCCGGTTGCTTTCATGCACCGCCATGCCGATCTCCCAGGCCTGCTTGCCAAGATTCGGGTAGGCGTTTTCCGCCAGGGCCAGTTGCGGGTCGGCAGCCTGGTGCAGTTGCCAGTCGACCTCGCCGCGCATCGCCATCACCGCGTCAACCTGGCCGGCCTGCATGGCACCGAACGCCTGCTGCACATTGGGGTAATGATGGGTCCTGGCGCTGAGCATGCCGTTGAACACGGAAGTCAGGTAGAACGACGGCACGCTGTCCACCTCGACCCCGATCGGGTGCTGCTGGAACACCGCGACACTGGCCACCGAGGCCAGGCGGCGGCGATCGTAAGCGACCTGCCAGCGCTCCTCCTGATAGGGGCCGAACATGACCACCTGGGCGTTCTCCAGCTCGCCCACCTCGTTGCGCCGCTGCGCGTAGGCATGGTCGTACGGCACCCGCATCATCAGGTCGGCCAGTTGCTGGTGGCGCAGCGGGCTGCCGCGCCAGATGTAGTCGCGCAGATCGTCGTCGAGCTTTTCCCCTGGTGGGGCCCAGATCAGCTGCAGGCGTACCCCCAAAGCCGTGGCCAGGGCCTGCGCCAATTCCACGTCGACACCGCGCGGCTGGCCGTGGTCTTCGAAACTGTAGGGCGCAAAGTCCTTGTACACCGCCACCTTCAGTTCGCCGGCGGCAATGATCGCGTCGTAGCTGCGCACCTGCGCCTGCGCCGCCGCGCAACACAGCAGCAAGCCACTCAACAGCGCCACCAACAGACGCATGGCCGTCACTCCTCGACGTGCACGCTGTCCAGGTAGGTGCGCACTGCCCACAGGGCCTCCTGGCTCAGGTAATCAGCCATCTTCGGCATGTACACCCGGCCATCGCGCACCGCACCATGGCGTACGCGCTCGACGAACCATTCATCCCCGGCCTCGCCAGCATCGAGCATGCGCAAATCCGGTGCGATACCCCCGGACTTGGCCTCCAGGCCATGGCAGGCGGCGCAGTTCTGGTTGTAGGCCGAGGCGCCGATTTCCACGGCCTTGTCGCGCTCGGGAGAGCTGCGGTACGGGTTGACCGCCGCCCAGCCGTCGCCGTCCAGGCTTACGCCAGCGTCCTTGATCGGGGTCAGGCCCTTGGTTTCCACGGCCTGGGGTACCACATTGCCATGTGCCCAGGCCGTGCCGGTCAGCACCGCACTGGCAAGCAGCCCGGCAGCCAGCAAGACGTTGCGTTTTGTTGTCATTCTTATGCCCTCACGGTTGCACGCAAGGCCTCAACCACAGAGGCCGTGTCGCCATCTTAAAAACAGCCCGCAGGCGGCCGAATGCTGCTTTGGTGGCCGCACCTTACTCCCTTGGTAGTAGGGCTTGTGGCGAAGGGCCAAATGAGGTGCCCTACGGGAACTATTCCCGGCAAGGGCGGGACTTTTTCCGTATCCCGCAACACCCGCCCCGTCCCACCCTGTGCAGGCCAAAACCTCCACTGGGAACTGCAACCATGACAACAAGAACGCTACCCGCCCTTTCCCCTCTGGCCCTGAGCGTGCGGGCCTTGCTGCTGGCCGGTAGCCTGGCCCTGAGCAACGCGGCCATAGCCGCCACCGCCCCAGCTGCACCTGCCGGCAACAACGTCACCTGGGAAGACATCGCCAACGACCACCTGACCACCCAGGACGTGCTGCAGTACGGCATGGGCACCAACGCCCAGCGCTGGAGCCCGCTGGCCCAGGTCAATGACCAGAACGTGTTCAAGCTGACCCCGGCCTGGTCCTATTCCTTCGGCGACGAGAAGCAGCGCGGCCAGGAATCCCAGGCCATCGTCAGTGACGGCGTGGTCTACGTCACCGGCTCCTATTCGCGGGTGTTCGCCCTCGATGCGAAAACCGGCAAGCGCCTGTGGACCTACAACCACCGCCTGCCGGACAACATTCGCCCCTGCTGCGATGTGGTCAACCGCGGCGCGGCGATCTACGGCGACAAGATCTACTTCGGCACCCTCGACGCGCGGGTCATTGCGCTCGACAAGCGCACCGGCAAAGTGGTGTGGAACAAGAAGTTCGGCGACCACGCCGCCGGCTACACCATGACCGGTGCCCCGGTGCTGATCAAGGACAAGACCAGCGGCAAGGTATTGCTGATCCACGGCAGCTCCGGCGATGAGTTCGGTGTGGTCGGCCAACTGTTCGCCCGCGACCCGGACACCGGCGAAGAGGTGTGGATGCGGCCCTTCGTCGAGGGCCACATGGGCCGCCTGAACGGCAAGGACAGCACGCCGACCGGTGACGTCAAGGCACCGTCCTGGCCGGACGACCCCAGCACCGAAACCGGCAAGGTCGAAGCCTGGAGCCACGGCGGCGGCGCGCCTTGGCAAAGCGCCAGCTTCGACCCCGAGACCAACACCATCATTGTCGGCGCAGGCAACCCCGGCCCCTGGAACACCTGGGCGCGCACCTCGAAGGACGGCAACCCGCATGACTACGACAGCCTGTATACCTCAGGGCAGGTCGGCGTCGACCCGAGCACCGGTGAAGTGAAGTGGTTCTACCAGCACACACCCAACGATGCCTGGGATTTCTCCGGCAACAACGAGCTGGTGCTGTTCGACTACAAGGACAAGGAAGGCAAGCTGGTCAAGGCCACCGGCCACGCCGACCGCAACGGTTTCTTCTATGTGGTGGACCGCAGCAACGGCAAACTGCAGAACGCGTTCCCCTTCGTCGACAACATCACCTGGGCCAGCCACATCGACCTCAAGACCGGGCGCCCGGTGGAAAACCCCGGCCAACGCCCGCCCAAGCCGCTGCCAGGTGAAACCAAGGGCAAGCCGGTTGAGGTCTCGCCACCGTTCCTGGGTGGCAAGAACTGGAACCCCATGGCCTACAGCCAGGACACCGGCCTGTTCTACATCCCCGGCAACCAGTGGAAGGAGGAGTACTGGACCGAGGAAGTGAACTACAAGAAGGGCTCGGCCTACCTGGGCATGGGCTTCCGTATCAAACGCATGTACGACGACCATGTCGGCACCCTGCGCGCCATGGACCCGAGCACCGGCAAGCTGGTGTGGGAGCACAAGGAACACCTGCCGCTGTGGGCCGGCGTGCTGGCGACCAAGGGCAACCTGGTGTTCACCGGCACCGGCGATGGCTTCTTCAAGGCCTTCGACGCCAAAACGGGTAAGGAACTGTGGAAGTTCCAGACCGGCAGCGGCATCGTCTCGCCGCCAATCACCTGGGAACAGGACGGCGAGCAGTACATCGGCGTGACCGTGGGCTACGGCGGCGCGGTACCGCTGTGGGGCGGCGACATGGCCGAGCTGACCAAACCGGTAGCCCAGGGCGGTTCGTTCTGGGTGTTCAAGATCCCCAGCTGGGACAACAAGACTGCACAGCGGTGACTGCCTGAGTTGATGCATCACTGGGGCTGCGTTGCAGCCCCAGGACGCACACCCGACTTCACATCGAGAGCCTTCGCCATGAACTACCTGCCATTTGCCTTGCTGATCGTGCTGTCCCCTGCCGTTGCCAAGAATGCCGACGACGCTGGCAACGATCCCCCCCTGGCCATCAACGGCTGCGTGATTGCCGAAGCCAGCCAGTGCCCGGGGGCCGACCTGCGTGGCGCCAACCTGGCCAACCAGGACCTGCGCAAGATGAACCTGGCCGGCGCCGACCTGCGCGGTGCCGACCTGCGCCATGCCCGGCTGGACCTGGCCAACCTGGAAAAGGCCAGCCTGCAAGGCGCCAACCTGACCCGCGCCAGCCTGCAGCAGAGCAACCTGCGCCTGGCCGACCTGAGCCATGGCCGGCTCGTGGCCATTCAGGGCTGGGGCCTGTTTGCCCAGGGTGCGCAATTTGCCAATGCCGACCTCAGCGCGGCCTACCTGCAGTTCGCCAGGTTGTCAGGGGCGAAGATGCACCAGGCCAACCTGCGGGCGGCGGACCTGGAAATGGCCTGGCTGAGCAAGGCTGACCTGCAAGATGCCGACCTCGGCGATGCCAATCTGCAGGAGGCCAAGTTTGGCCAGAGCAACCTGGCCCGCGCCGACTTGCGCGGGGCGCGCCAGCATTATGGGAATTTTCAGGAGGCCTATATGGAAGGGTGCAAGGGGTGCCCCGAGACCTGGGACAATTGAGCAACGCGTGCTTGGGCACATTGTTCCCCTGTGGGAGCGGGTTCACCCGCGAACACCGGCAAAGCCGGTGCCATATACCGAGTCGCCTCATTCGCGGGTGAACCCGCTCCCACATAGTCCCTGCTAAATCCATCAGTCACATGATGGTCTTCGAAGAAAGAAACTTCACCCCGCCACCCGCACCACCCCCAGATCAATCCCCAGATGCACCAGCTCGGCATGTGAACTGACCTGCAACTTGCTCTTGAGCAAGGTCAGGTGGTTGGACACGGTCTTGGCGCTGATGCACAGCTGCTCGGCAATCCCCCGCACCGGTGTGCCCTTGGCCAGCATCACGAAAATCTCCAGCTCACGCTGGGTCATGCGTTGCAGGCGCGGGTCGCTGGCATTCTGCTGTGAGGTGCAGGCCAGCTGGGTGGCCAGGGGCTGTTCGATATAGGCATGCCCGGCCAACACGCGCTGCACCGCCTCGATCAGCACCTCGGGCGCAGAGTTCTTGGTCAGGTAGCCCGAGGCCCCGGCATCCAGCGCCTGGCGCACCAACGGCAGTTCGTCATGCATGCTGAAGAACAGCACCCGCAATTGCGGCAGGCGCTGGCGCAGGCGCCGGGTGGTTTCCAGGCCGCTGATACCTGGCAGGCCGAAGTCCATGATCACCAGGTTGGGCACTTGCTCCTGAACCCGGGCCAGCGCCTCTTCGCCACTGGCAGCCTCACGCACCTGTACTGTCGGCAGCACTGCCCGCAGCAGGCTGGCATAGCCCTGGCGGACCACGGCGTGGTCATCGACCAACACGATATTCATCACACCTCCATGGGAATATTCAAGTCCAGCGCCCAGCCGGCACCCGGGCGGCTGAGGATGCGCAGTTCACCGCCCAGGCTGCGGGCGCGCTCGGCCATCGAGTGCAGGCCTACCCCGGGCCGCTGGGGCTGGCTGGCACCGCAGCCGTTGTCACGAACCAGCAGGCGCAAGCCCTTGGCGCTGCGTTGCAGGCGTACCCGCACCTGGCTGGCTCCAGCGTGCCGGGCGACGTTGGTCAATGCCTCCTGCAGCAAGCGATACAAATGCGTCCGGCTTGCCCCGGGCAGCGCCGGCAGCTGCTCGCCGACCCGCAGGCGACAATCGATACCCTGACTGGCCTGCCATTGGCTCACCAGCAGGCCGAAGGCTTCAGCCAGCGGCATGTGCTGCAACGCTAGCGGGTACAGGTCATGTACCAGGGCGCGGAAACCTTGCTGCAGGCGTTCGCAATCGAGCTCCAGGGTGCGCGTCGTCTGCGCCACCACGTTTGGCTGGTCGGCGAACATGCGCAGCAGGCAGAGCTGGGCGCGAATTCCCGCCAGGTATTGCCCAAGGTCGTCGTGCAGGGTCTGCGCCAGCTGGGTGCGCTCTCGCTCCTGCACCGCCAGCAGGGCTTGGGTGAGTTGAGTATTGTCGGCCCGGGCCTGCTGCAGAGACGCGGTCATGCGGTTGAAGTGCTCGGCCAGCTGGCGCGCCTCCGGCAGGCCGGCCTCGCGCAGGCGCGCGGTCAATTGCCCCCCCGAGACCTGGCGCAAGGCCTGCAGCAAATCGTCCAGCAAGCCCATGCCCCGCCGCACCGCCCAGCGGATGGTCAACAAGCTCAGCAACAACGCCAGGCCGCACAAGACCAACAGCTGCTGCAGGGAGTCACGGACCTCGTCGATCTCATCGCGCGCATCCACGGCAATCATTACCCGGCGCCCGTCACCCAGCTCCAGCAGCCGACTGCTGCCGTGGCGCTGGCCAAGCAGTTGGCGGCCCAGCCAGGCATCCAGGCCGGTCTCTTGCGGCAGCTGCGCGGCTTCGCCCGCCGCCAGCCAGTGCACCCGCACATGGCGCAGGCTTTGCGTGAGCCGGGGTTGCAGGCTCTGTGGGGCACGTTCGGCGGTGTCGCCAAGGTAGGCCACCACGGCTTCTGCAGATTGCAACTCTCGCTCCACATCGGCTACTGCCTGGTGCAATAGCACGCCGGCACAGGCCAGCGTCACCATCGCAAAGCAGCACGTGACCCACAGGTTGATGCGCCACAGGGCCGACAGGTTGACAAGGCACATGGGCAGTTCTCCTCTGGGGGGCTGCGGCTCATCGTAAAACCCGGGCACAGGTGGTGAATTACTACCTTGGTACCGGGCGAGCGCTACTTTCTGCATATTTCCCCCTCTCGGCGGGCTTCCTATGCTGGCGCCATCTGCCGTGGAGTTGCCTTATGCGCCAGCCTGCCCACCTTGCCCTGACCTGCCTGCTGGCCCTGGCCGCGACGCTTTCTGCGAGCCCGTCATCCGCCGCGCAGGCCCAGGGCGCGGAACCGTTGCAGGTGCGCATCGGCTACCTCGGCTATCGCCCCGATCCCGGCCCGCTGCTGTCCAACATCATTCCCGAGCCCACCGATGCCGGGCTGCAGGGCGCCGAACTGGCGATTGTCGACAGCAACAGCAGCGGGCGCTTTCTCAAGCAGGAGTTCCACCTGGCCAACGCCAGCCTCGACAGCCCCGAAGCCCTGCTGCAAGCCGCCAAGGCCCAGCATGATCAGGGCCTGCGGCTGTTCGTGGTAAATGCCCCCGCCGGCAGCCTGCGCGCGCTGTCTGCCGCCCTGCCAGACAGCCTGCTGTTCAACGCCGGCAGCCCGGACGACAGCCTGCGCAGCAGCCAGTGCCTGGGTAATGTGCTGCACAGCCTGCCCAGCCGCGCCATGCTGGCCGATGCCCTGGCGCAGTTCCTGGTGCTGCGCAAATGGCAGCGGGCGCTGTTGATCGTCGGCCAGACCGACGACGACCGGGCCTATGCGGCGGCCCTGCGCCGCGCCATGAAGCGCTTCGGCGTGCAGCTGGTCGCGGAAAAAGCCTGGACATTCGACAACGACCAGCGCCGCAGCGCCCAGGCCGACATGCCGCTGTTCACCCAAACCGCCGAGTACGACGTGGTGCTGGTGGCCGACGAGCGCGGCGACTTCGGCGAGTACCTGCCCTACCAGACCTGGTACCCGCGCCCGGTGGCCGGTACCCAGGGCCTGACCCCCACCGGCTGGCACAAGACCGTGGAAACCTTCGGCGCGGCGCAGCTGCAAAAGCGCTTCGAAGCCCAGGCCGGGCGCTGGATGAACGACCGCGACTTCGCCGCCTGGATGGCCGTGCGCAGCGTTGCCAGCGCGGTGAGCAAACTTCGCCAGGCCGAGCCCCGCGCCCTGCAGCAACTGCTGCTCAGCGAGCAGTTGCCGCTGGACGGTTTCAAAGGCCGCAAGCTCAGCTACCGCCCATGGAACGGCGAGCTGCGCCAACCAATCCCGCTGGTGCAGCCGCGAGCCCTGGTCAGCACCTCGCCGCAAGAGGGCTTCCTGCACCCGTTCAACGAAATGGACAGCCTGGGCTTCGACAAGCCCGAAGTGACCTGCGGCTACCCCTGACCCGATAACCACAAAAAAAAGGATTTCGCCATGCGCCGTTCCCCTTTTCACCGGGCACTGCTCTACCCCAGCCTGCTGTCGGGCGCCCTGGCGCTTGCTTGCGGGCACGCCATGGCAGCCACCGCCTGGGTGTCGAACGAGAAGGACAACAGCCTCAGCCTGATCGACATGCAGACCCTGCAAGTCACCGAGACCCTGCCGGTGGGCCAGCGCCCGCGCGGCCTGCTGCTGTCCCACGACAACACGCTGCTGTACATCTGCGCCAGCGATTCGGACCGGGTGCAGGTGATGGACGTGGCCACCCGCAAGATCATCAAGGAGCTGCCCTCCGGCAAGGACCCCGAGCAGTTCGCCCTGCACCCCAACGACCGCTGGCTGTACGTGTCCAACGAGGACGACGCGCTGGTGACGGTGATCGATACCCAGACCGACAAGGTGCTCGGGCAGATCGACGTCGGCATCGAGCCTGAAGGCATGGCGGTAAGCCCGGATGGCAAGTGGGCGGTGAACACCAGCGAAACCACCAACATGCTGCACTGGATCGACACCAGCACCCAGACCTTGGCAGAGAGCACCCCGGTGGACCAGCGGCCGCGCTTCGTCGAGTTCAGCCAGGACGGTTCGCGGTTGTGGGCTTCGGCGGAAATCGGCGGCACGGTAACCATCCTCGACGTGGCCAGCCGCCAGGTACTGAAAACCCTGAACTTCCAGATCAAGGGCGTGCACCCGGACAAGGTCCAGCCGGTAGGCATCAAGCTCAGCGCCGATGGCAAGTACGCGTTCGTCGCCCTGGGCCCGGCCAACCATGTGGCGGTGGTCGATGCCAAGACTTATGAAGTACTCGACTACCTGCTGGTGGGCCGGCGCGTCTGGCAACTGGCGTTCACCCCGGACCAGAGCCAGTTGCTGGCCACCAATGGGGTCAGCGGCGACGTTTCGGTGATCGATGCAAAAGACCTCAAGGTGCTCAAGTCGGTGAAGGTCGGCCGCTACCCCTGGGGCGTGGTGGTGACGCCATGAATACCCTCGAAGTCAGTGACGTGAGCTTTTCCTATGGCCAGCGCGAGGCGCTCAGGCAGGTCGGTTTCAGCCTGGCGCCCGGGCGCTTCGCCGCCTTGCTGGGCCCCAACGGTGCCGGCAAGTCGACCTTGATCGCCCTGCTTACCCGGCTGTACGACCTGCAGCACGGCGACATCCGCGTGTGCGGTTGCTCGCTGCGCAACGCCACACACCCGGCCTTGCGCCAGCTGGGCGTGGTGTTCCAGCAAAGCACCCTGGACCTGGACCTGAGCGTGGAGCAGAACCTGCGCTACCACGCCTCGCTGCATGGCCTGTCGCGGCGCCAGGGCAGTATTCGGGTAGATGCCGAGTTGGCCCGCCAGGGCCTCGAAGAACGGCGCCGTGAACCCGTCCGCGCGCTGAACACCGGCCATCGGCGCCGAGTGGAGATTGCCCGCGCGCTGCTGCATGAACCGCGTTTGCTGTTGCTCGACGAAGCCAGCGTCGGCCTTGACCCGGCCAGCCGCCTGGCGCTCAACCAGCACCTGCGGCTGCTGTGCCGCGAGCAGCACCTGAGTGTGCTGTGGACCACCCATCTGCTGGACGAAGTGCAGCCCAGCGATGACCTGCTGATCCTGCATCAAGGGCGCCTGGTGGCCAGCGGCACGGCCGACGCCCTGAGCCTGGAGCACGGCGGTAACCTCGACCATGCCTTTGCCCGCCTGACCCGCGCCCCCACAGGAGCCAATGCCCGATGAACGCTTACTGGCAGTGCTTCAACGGCATTCTCCTGCGCGAATGCCTGCGTTTCGTCCTGCAACGCACCCGTTTTCTCAGCGCCCTGGTGCGCCCGCTGCTGTGGCTTCTGGTGTTCGCCGCCGGCTTTCGTGCGGCCCTGGGCATTGCGATCATCGAGCCCTACGACACCTACATCCCCTACGAGGTGTACATCATTCCCGGCCTTGCCTGCATGATCCTGCTGTTCAACGGCATGCAGGGCTCGCTGTCGATGGTCTATGACCGGGAGATGGGCAGCATGCGGGTGCTGTTGACCAGCCCATTGCCGCGGCCATTCCTGCTCGGCAGCAAGCTGCTGGCGACCTCGTTGATTTCCTTGCTGCAGGTATACGCCTTCCTTGCCATCGCCTGGCTGTATGGCGTGCAGCCGCCGGCTGCGGGCCTGTTGCTGGCGCTGCCGGCGTTGTTGCTGGTGGCGCTGATGCTCAGCGCCCTGGGGCTGTTGCTGTCGAATGCGATTCGCCAGCTGGAGAACTTTGCCGGGGTGATGAACTTCGTGATCTTCCCGCTGTTCTTCCTGTCCTCGGCGCTATACCCGTTGTGGAAGATGCGCGAGGCCAGCCAGTGGCTGTACTGGTTGTGCGCCATTAACCCGTTCACCCATGCCGTGGAGCTGGTGCGCTTTGCCTTGTATGAGCGCTTCAACCTTCTGGCGCTGGCGGTATGCCTGGGGCTGACCGTGCTGTTCACCCTGCTGGCGATCCTCACCTTCAACCCCCAGCATGCCGCGCTGCGCAAGCCGCGCTGACTGATGTGAACAAGGTCCGTGTGGGAGCGGGTTCACCCGCGAAGGAGGCGACGCGGTGCATGGCACCGGCTACGCCGGTGTTCGCGGGTGAACCCGCTCCCACAGGGATCGCGCACGCAGTCAGATGAGCAGAATCAGGCCAGAGGCGCCGTCCAGCCGTCTACTACTTTAGTACTGCCTTTGCTGTCTGATCGTCGCATTCACAATGCACCGCCACTGGCATGTAATGGGCCTATAACAAAAAGGACAAACCCCATGCCACGTGCCCTGCCCCGGCTGCCATGCCCATTGCTGGCAGCGCTTTCCCTGAGCCTGTCGCTGGGCATCGCCCAGGCCGACACCACGCCGCTGTTCTCCGCCGAGGGCTATCGCACCACCCTCTACCGCAGCCCGACCCCACAACAGGTCGCGGGCGGCCAGGTCATCGATACCGCCGAGCTGCAAGGCCTGCTGGGGCACACCCCCAAGCCGGTGCTGATCGACGTCTACCGCCGCCAGTGGCTGCAAGGCCGCTTCATCGAAGATGAACCCCACGCCAACATCCCCGGCAGCCGCTGGCTGGCCAACACCGGCGACGGCGAGCTGAGCCCGGCGTGGCACGATTACTTCGTGCGCAACCTGCAACAAGCCACCGCCGGGCGCATGGGGCAACCGCTGGTCTTTTACTGCCGCTCCGATTGCTGGTTAAGCTGGAACGCGGTAAAACGCGCCAAAGCCCTGGGCTATAAGAATCTGTATTGGTATCGCGATGGCCTGGACGCCTGGCAGCAGGCCAACCTGCCGCTGCAGCCGGCGCAGCCAGAACCCTTCCCCTGAATTCATCGCCTGCGAACGCGTGCCCGCTACATCCAATAAAAACGAGGTGAAAAGGCCATGTACAAAATTCTGATTGCCGACGATCACCCCCTGTTTCGCGAAGCCATCCACAACGTTATCAGCGATGGCTTCCAGGGCAGCGAAGTCATGGAAACTGCCGACCTGGACAGCGCCCTGGCGCTGACCCATGAGCATGACGACCTCGACCTGATCCTGCTCGACCTGAACATGCCTGGCATGCATGGCCTCAATGGCCTGATCACCCTGCGCAACGAGGCACCGACCACGCCAGTGGTGATCGTCTCGGCCGAGCAGGAAAAGCAGATCGTGCTGCAGGCCATCACTTATGGCGCGGTGGGCTTCATCACCAAGTCCTCGCCACGCTCGCAGATGATCGAAGCGATCGAGCAGATCCTCAACGGCAATGTCTACCTGCCGCCCGACATCATCCGTGCCCAGAAAAGCAGCACCAGCCGGCGCCTGAACGATGCCCCGAGCTTCCCGCCGGAAATGCTCCAGGCCCTGACCCGCAAGCAGCTGCTGGTACTCGAGCGCATGACCAAGGGCGAGTCGAACAAGCAGATCGCCTACACCCTGGATATCGCCGAAACCACGGTCAAGGCCCACGTTTCGGCGATCCTGCGCAAACTCAACGTGCACAACCGGGTGCAGGCCATCCTCAGTGCCGGTGATATCGATTTCGGTGATTACCTGCGGCGTTGACCTGTACCGGCCTCTTCGCGGGCTTGCCCGCTCCCACAGGTATTGCGCAACACTGAAACCTGCGGGAATCCTGTGGGAGCGGGCAAGCCCGCGAAGAGGCCGGCGGCTAGGCCACACTGCTGCCCAGCAAATGGCTCATCGCCGCCTTCAGCTTCATCGGCCGCACCGGCTTGTGCATCAGGGTGTGGCCCAGCTGGCGAATCTGTTGCTTGAGCTCGTTGCTGTAGTTGGCGGTGATCATCATCGCCGGCAAGGGCTGAGTGCGACGGGCATTGATCCGCGCCACGGCGTCAACGCCATTGCAGTCATTGTCCAGGTGGTAGTCGGCGATCAGCAGGTCAGCCTCGGCATGGTAGTTGTCCACCTGGCGCGCCAGATCCTCCTCCGACAGCGCGGTGACCACCCGGCAACCCCACCCCTCCAGCAGAGTGCGCATGCCGGCGCAAATCGCCGCATCGTTATCCAGCACCCACACCCGCGCCCCGCGCAGGCGCTCGAGCATCGGCTCGCTGATCGCCAGGCTCGGCTGGGCCTTGGGCGCGGTGGCGCTCAGCGGCACTTCGACCGCAAATACCGAGCCTTTGCCAAGCCATGAACGCACCCGGATCCGGTGGCCGAGGATGCCGGCTATCTTTTCCACGATCGCCAGGCCCAGGCCCAACCCGCGGTCCTGGTCCGGGCGTTGCACATCGCCGCGCCTGAACTCCTGGAACATTTCGTCCAGGTGCTCTTCGGCGATACCGATTCCGCTGTCCCATACTTCGATCCGCAGGCCGCCACGCTGGCGCCGGCAACCCAGCACCACGCGGCCGCTGCGAGTGTAGCGAATGGCATTGCTGAGCAGGTTGCGCAGGATCCGCGCCAACAGCTGGATGTCACTGCGCACCACGGCGGAACAGCCCACGAAATGCAATTCAAGCCCTTCGCTGCGCGCCACCTGGGCGTATTCGGCAGCGAGGTTGTCCATCAGCTCGCGCAAGGCGAACGGGGCGACATCGGCCTTGATCACACCGGCATCGAGTTTGGATATGTCGACCAGGGTACCTAGCAGGTTCTCCACATCCTCCAGCGAGTTGCTGACATTACGCACCAGATGAGCACTGTTGTGCGGCTCGCGGTGCTCCAGCAAGGCACTGGTGAACAGCCGCGCCGCGTTCAGTGGCTGCAGCAGGTCATGGCTGACGGCGGCAAGGAACTTGGTTTTCGACAGGTTGGCCTGCTCGGCCTCGCGCTTGGCCTCGCGCAAGCGCGATTCCACCCGGCTGCGCTCCTCGATTTCGCGCAGCAGCTGCTCGTTGAGGCTGGTCAGCTCGGCGGTGCGCTCGCGCACCCGTTGCTCCAGGTGCTGATACGCCTGGTGCAGCGCCTGTGCGGTATTGCGCCGCTCGGTGATATCACGGATCAACACGAAGATGCCCACCACTTCACCATTGGCCAGGCGGTTCGGCACGTAGGAGCGCAGCATGTAGCGTTCCTGGCCGTTGATGTTGGTTTCGGCAAACTCGAAGGTGACGCTCTCACCTGCCAGGGCCCGCGCCACGTAGGCCTCCAGGCGCTGGTAATGCTGCTCGCTGTGGGCCTCGCGCAGGCTCTGGCCCAGCATTACGCCGCGAGGCCAGCAGTACCATTCTTCATAGACCTTGTTGGTGAATTCGTAGACCAGGTCGGCATTCAGGTAGGCGATCAGCGCCGGCACATGGTCGGTGATCAGGCGAATCTGGTGCTGGTGGGCAGTCTCGGCCCGCTGCCGGGCCTCGCTGAGCAGGTGGTTGACGGCCTTGAGCTCGGCCATGGCCTGGTTCAGCGCTTCGGTACGCTCGCGCACCTGCTCGGCCAGCACCACCGAATGCTGGAACGCGGCATAAGGGTCGTTGCCCCGCGTTACGCCAGACTCGATACGCTCGATCAACGCGCCGTTGATACGCTGCAGCTTGTGGTTCTGATGCTGCAGCCGGGCGACCTCGGCCTGCAGTTCAGCGGCCGACAGGAGGCCGGTTGCGGGCAATGGCGACCCCGGTGAAGGTCTGGTTGATGTGCATGCCATTGAACTGTTCTCCGTAGGTGTTGAAGCCAATCACCCGCTGCTCGCGCAGGAACGCGCCGATCGGTTCCAGGCCTTGCCGGGCTTCCAGCTCCAGCCGCCGCAGGAAGCAATCGCAACCGATGGTCAGCAGCAGCGGGCCGAGGCGCTGCTGCAAGCCGTCGAACAACTGGTGCAGGTTCGGCAACAGCGGGCCCGGGGTCATGGCGGTGAGCACGATGCCGTTTTCCACCGCGCAGTAGAAGCTCAGGCTAAGGTCCGGGTGCACTTGCTGGATCGCCCGCACGTAATACTGGTCGTGGATGCGCACGGCCAGTGGATGGGCGGCGAATACCCGATGATCGAGCTCGGCCACCGGCACGCCGATGTGCCGGGCGTATTCCTCGGCAGCAGGCTCGGCATTCAGCTCGAAGACCCGGCGCTGGGCACTGTCGGCGCCGGTGACCACCAGCTTTTCCTGGCGCGGCAGGATGTGGTGGGTGGTGAACACTTCGAAGTCGAGCCAGGTATTGACCAGCACCACTACCGCCGCGCCATGGTGGAACGCGCCGCCGAAATACACGTGGGTGCGGGTCAGGTAGTTGTCGTCGCCGGCCGAACCACCAAAATGCGGGATGTCGCCCAGGGCCGCACCGAGGGCGGCGAGCACCATCTCCTCGCGGCTGGACAAACCGTCGAGCAGGGTCAGGGCAAAGCTGCGGCCCTTGATCGGCGCCAGGGCATTGCTGCGGCAAGTGCCGACCAGGCGCTCGACCATCTGCTGGGCGTCGATCAGGCTGAAACACTCCATTTCATCGATCAGCTCGGTGGCGATGGAAAAGTGCCGATGATCGAACCCGACCGCCGTTATGCAATTGCGGCCGTAGCCCAGCGGGGTGATTTCCCCGGCGCTGGTGCAACCGACCAGGCGGATGCCACCAAAACCCTGCTCCAGCGCTTCGCCCAAGGCCTGCAGGTCGTATTCGGCGGAGCAGAAGAACAGCACGAAGCCCAGATGCGGGTGCAGCAACTGCGCCGCCAGCTCCTGGGCTGCCTGCCGGGCATCGGTTGCCTGCGACATGGCGCTGACCACACCGTCGTTGTGAGCCTGCTGCATGGTCGTCTCCGGCGCGGGTGGCTGAGGGTTCAGTGTACGAAGGTGGGTACCGGGGACGAATGCTACTTGGGTAGCGGGTGGGCGGTTCCATGGGCGGAAATGCAGGGAACCAACCTCAGGCCAGCCGCTCCCACAGGGGCCTCAGCCACGGTGCGATGCGCACACCGTGGCTGGAGGCAAGGTCATTACCAGGTCAACACCGCCCCCACCGCAAAGGTATCGGTGTCTTCGTTCTGGTCACTGGTTTCATGCCCGTCTATGGAAAACTGGTTGTACTCGGCAACCAGCTTGAGGTTGTCGTTGACGTCATGGAACAGCGCGACGCCACGGGTTTCATAATCCGCACCACTGCCCACCGCACCGTTGCCGTCGTCCTTGGTCTTGCCATAGGACAGCGCCACGCGGTTCTTGCCGACCTTGTAGGAGCCCTGCAGCAGGTAGCCATCGCTGTCGACATTGCGCAAGGTCGGTTCACCAGCGTTGTTGGTGAAGAACGGGTTGATGCCCTTGGCCTGGAACCCCGAGCCGGTCAGCGACAGCCCGCCCATCTTCGCCTGTACACCGTAGCCGACACCTTTGGAGGTGACCGACTGCACCGCCGGGTCGGTGTTGTCGGAGGTCTGGTAGCTGCCGTTGACCCAGCTGTAGATCTGCGCCCCGCCCAGGTCGAACTGGTAGGTGATCTCGCTTTCGGTACGCGGGTTCTCCTGGTAGGCCTTGCCGGTCGGGCTGCTGTCGTTGGTGTCCACCGGGTCCATGATGCCCACCGCCACCCGCAGGCCGTCCATCACCGGCGTGCGGTAGGTGATCTGCGACGTAGGGAACGGGTATGGGTAGCCACTGCCGATATTGCCGAACGATACACCGCCACCGTCCACCAGCCCGAGGGTGTCACTGACCTGGCCGTAGCCGGCCAGCAGTTCGTCGAGCAGGATGTTGGAACGGGCGAACAGCCCGAAGTCCTTGCCGATCAGTACCTCGCCCCACTCGGGGTTGGCCACGGTACCGTAGAACTGGCGCACGTCGATGGCGGTGTCGGTGCCGTTGGTTTCGCTGTCGTTGATGGTGACCCAGAACGAGGCGCGTGCGCCGAGCTTCAGGTCGTCCACCTGCTTGCCCATGTTGAAACCCAGGTAGTTGGGCAGAAAGCCCATCTTCACCCGCGACTGGCGGCGGTCGAATTGCTCGCCTTCGCGATCAACATCGCTGTTCACGTAAAAGGCGTTGATGTAGCCATCGGTGGAGAAAGTCGTCTGGTCCTTGTCGTACAGCATGATCTCGGCCTGGGCGACGCTGCTCAGGCAGAAGGTCGACAGGCTGACGGCAGCAGCCGCAAGCAAACGTGGGGATAGATTCTTATTGTTGTACATGGCGCGCTCCGAAACGGGGACGGGATGTCGGAGGCGATTATCAGAAGCGGGCAAACAGCCAGAAACGCTGCCTTGGAGGGGGCTGCCAGGTGCTTTGGGCCGGCGCGCAGGGCGTGATGATTCCGGCCCAGGACCGGATTACGCCCAGAGGCAAGACTTCTGGTGTAACCCTTAGTAGGCGTCGGGTCTACTACCGCCCTTCAGCTGAACACCCAGAGCACGCGGGTGGGCTTGTCAGTGAGGTTGGCGTAACGAAAACTGGCGTGGGGTTGCAGCTGAAAACTGTCACTGGCGCGCAGCGTTACCGGCTCGCCGCCATCCAGCCAGACGGTCAGTTCGCCTTCGAGCACGAAGCAGCCCTGCTCCGAGCTGTCGTCCAGGTACTCCTCGCCACTGCTGGCCCCCGGCTCCAGATGGCTGTCGAGCATGGAGAACGCGCCCGTTATCGTCGGGGATGCCAGCACATCGGTGATGCCACCGGCCAGGTGAAGGGTACGACGCTCGTGCGGGCGGGTGACCCAGTCGAGCTCGCGGGGCTTGTCCAGCTTGTAGAAATAGGCGGTGGAGACGCCGAGCTCTTCGCTGATTGCCGTGAGGTCGGCCACGGTCGGGCGCGACACGCCTCGTTCGACCTGGGACAGAAAACCCACCGAACGGCCGATGCGCTGGGCCAGTTCGCCCAGTGTCAGGCCCTTGAACTTGCGCAGGTCGCGAATCAGTACGGCCAGGCCTTCGATTTCTTCGTGCACTTTCATGGTTGAATCGCGACTTTCGGATGGGAAAAATAGATGCCCTGAAAAGTACATGATTCATTTCACAAAGCAAGATGCTTCGCGGCATTGCACGAGCCGGCGAAGATATGCCTGGTCGGTTGACGCGGGCCCTTGTAGGAGCGGCCTTGTGTCGCGATGGGCTGCAAAGCAGCCCCAGGGTTTCAGTGCAGATGCACAAATTGCCGGGGCTGCTTTGCAGCCCATCGCGACACAAGGCCGCTCCTACACCTGACCGCGCAACCGGTCAGGTGGGGGCAACTGTCTCGCCCAGACGCTCAACGAACAGCCTCGTACGTCAGGTCCAGGCACTTGCGGGCTTTTTCCACCAGTTCGTCGATCTCCTCGATGCTGATCACCAGCGGCGGCGCGATGATCATGGTGTCGCCCACGGCACGCATGATCAGGCCGTTGTCGAAGCAGTGCTGACGGCAGATCATGCCGACACCTTTGCCTTCATAACGCGCGCGGGTGGCCTTGTCCTTCACCAACTCGATCGCGCCGAGCATGCCCAGGCCGCGTACCTCGCCCACCAGCGGGTGGTCGGCCAGCTCGCGCAGGCGTTGTTGCAGGTAAGGAGCGGTCTTGTCGTGCACCTGCTCGATGATCTGTTCGTCACGCAGGATCCGCAGGTTCTCCAGGCCCACCGCAGCCGCTACCGGGTGGCCGGAATAGGTGAACCCGTGGTTGAAATCACCGCCTTCGCTGATGACACTGGCCACTTCGTCACGCACGATCACGCCGCCCATGGGGATATAGCCGGAGGTAAGGCCTTTGGCGATGGTCATCAGGTCGGGCTTGAGGTCGTAGTAATCGCTACCGAACCACTCGCCTGTACGGCCGAAGCCGCAGATCACTTCGTCGGCGACAAAGAGGATGTCGTACCTGGCCAGGATCTCCTTGACCTTAGGCCAGTAGGTCTGCGGTGGAATGATCACCCCGCCAGCGCCCTGGATCGGTTCGGCGATGAAGGCGGCAACGTTGTCCACGCCGACTTCGAGGATCTTCTTCTCCAGCTGTTCGGCCGCCCACACGCCGAAGTCGGCCTCGGTCATGTCGCCGCCTTCGCCATACCAGTACGGCTGCGGGATGTGCACGATATCCGGGATCAGCCCGCCCTGCTGGTGCATGCCGCTCATGCCGCCCAGGCCCGCGCCGGCCACGGTGGAGCCGTGGTAGCCGTTGATGCGGCCGATGATCACCTTCTTGTTCTTCTGGCCCTTGAGCGCCCAGTAATGGCGGACCATGCGCAGCACGGTGTCGTTGCCTTCGGATCCGGAGCCAGTGAAGAACACATGGTTCATGCCTTGCGGGGCCACATCGGCGATCGCCTTGGCCAGTTCCAGCGCGGGCGGGTGCGCGGTCTGGAAGAACAGGTTGTAGTACGGCAGCTGCCTCATCTGCCGGCTGGCGACGTCGGCCAGCTCATCGCGTCCATAGCCCACCGCCACGCACCACAGCCCCGCCATGCCATCGAGAATCTTGTGCCCTTCGCTGTCCCAGAGGTACACGCCCTTGGCCGAGGTGATGATGCGCGGGCCTTTCTCGGCCAGTTGCCGAACATCGCTGAACGGGGCCAGATGGTGGTCGCGGCTCATGGCTTGCCAGGCGAGGGTCTGGGAATTCTGCTCACTCATTGACTTCACTCCATCAGGTTGCGCAGCCGTGCTGCGCAGGTACTTTTTTGTAATTGGTAAGATCGCTGTCAGGCTGACTTCAACAGCATCTGGCGCAGTACCGAGCGATGCCGGCAGGCCTTGCCAAAGGACTGGAAGATGGTCAGGTAATGCGGGTTGTCCATGACCTGGTACTCGGGGTGCCATTGCACGGCCAGGGCAAAACCCTTGCTGTTCTCGACCGAAATCGCTTCCACCAGGCCATCGGGCGCCAGCGCCTCCACCCTCAGCCCGGGGGCCAGTACATCGATGCCCTGGCCGTGGATGGAATTGACATCGATGATCGCCGGCAAGCCCATGCGGTCGAGCATGCCGCCTGGCTCTATATGCAGGGCGTGACGCGGGCCGTATTGCTTTTCGATGGGCTCACCCTTGCTTTCGCGGTGGTCCATGAACATGCCGGTCTCGTGCACCTTCTGGTGCAGGGTGCCGCCCAGCGCCACGTTCATTTCCTGAAAGCCACGGCAGATGCCGAGCACCGGCACGCCGGCGGCGATGGCCGCACGCATCAGCGGCAATGTGCTGGCATCCCGCAGCGGGTCGTGATGGGTACCTGCTGCACTGGCCGGGCCGTTGTAGTGGAATGGTTCGATGTTGGACGGCGAACCGGTGAAGATCAGCCCATCCACCACATCGAGAATATCGGCGCTGTCCATCAGGTCGGCGAGGCTGGGTATCACGATGGGCAGCCCACACGCTGCCTTGGCCGCCGCGCGCGCGTACTTCTCGCTGATGGTCTGGGTTGCATGCAGCTCGATCATGCTGGTGCATGCGGTAATGCCGATAACGGGCACACGTGGCATATCTTCCTCCGGCAAATCCCTATTGCGCGTTGTGTTGAACGGTAGAAACGGAGGGTGCAGCGGCGCTGCCCCAACCTCGGCACCTACAGGAACCAGCGGTATTCGCGGGCATCGATGTGGCGCATGAAGTCCAGTTGCTCCTGGTATTTGTTTTCGCAGTAGACCATCACGAACTCACTGCCCAGGCCTTTGTTCACGTCCGGGTGGTGACGCATGGCCGCCAGCGCACTGAAGGCATCCTTGGGGAACTCGATGCCGCTCTGGCGGTTGTCGTTCAGCGGGGCGATGGGCTCGACGCCACGCTCCAGGCCATGCTCCATCCCGGTCAGGATGGCCGCCAGCACCAGGTACGGGTTGGCATCGGCACCGGCGAGGCGGTGTTCGATGCGCAGGTTGCGCGGGTCGGACTCGGGGATGCGAATACACGCATCGCGATCTTCGAAACCCCAGCTGGCCTTGCTCGCCGCGTTGACCATGGCGCCGTAACGGCGGTAGGCATTGTGGTTGGGGGCGAAGATCGGCATGCAGTGGGGAAGCAACTCCAGGCACCCTGCCACCGCATGGCGCAGCTTGCGCTGGTCATCGCCGGCCAGGATGTTGTTGCCGGCGTTGTCGTACAGGCTGACGTGCACATGCATGCCGCTGCCCGGCGCGTCGAGGTACGGCTTGCTCATGAAGCTGGCTCGGTAGCCGTGCTTCATCGCGATACCGCGGGTACTGCGGCAGAACAGCGCCGACCAGTCCGCAGCACTCATCGCATCGTCGCTGTGCGAGAAGTTGATCTCGAACTGGCCTGGGCCCAGCTCCGCGGTGATGACGTTTGCCGGCACGCCCTGCTCGTTGGCGCCATCGACCATCTCGTGCAGCACCGGTGCGAAGCGCGACAGCCGCTCGATGTGCATGTTCGGCTGATCGTCGTGATCGTCGGTCGCCTTGTCGCGTGGGTACTGTGGCAGGCCGTTATCGAGCTTGCGGTCGAACAGGTAGAACTCCAGTTCGAAGGCTACCACCGGGCGAATGCCACGGCTGGCCAGGCGCTGGATCACCCGGGCCAGCACTTCACGGGGCTCGAACTCGATGGGCTTGGCGGTGCCGTCGGAGGTGATGAGCATCTGCGCGATCGCTTCCTTTTCCCAGCGCACCGGCTTGAGGGTACCCGGCACCAGGCGGCGGGCGGCATCCGGGTCGCCGTCGGCGAAGCAGTAGTCACCGATCGGGTAGAGGCCACCCTGGGTGCCCAGCAGCACGCAGTTCTGCGGCAACTTCAGCGGCGCGCCGGCTGCGACTTTTTCCAGCATGTCCATGGGGTAGCGCTTGCCGTAGAAGTGCCCGGGAATATCCAGGGCAATCAGGTCGACATAACGTATTTCTGGGTATTGCGCTCGGAACGAGCGCACTTCAGTCAGCAGATCCGGAAAGACGACACTCATCTTCTTGTCCTTGTGAGGTGTACGAATTCAATTGAAGACCCAGAGCACGCGGGTGGTTTTTTCCGTCAGGTTGGCGTAACGGAACTGCGCGTGGGGGTGCAGCTGGAAGCAGTCGTTGGCCTGCAGGGTCACGGCGTCGCCGTGGTCCAGCCAGACCGTAAGTTCGCCTTCGAGCACGAAACAGCCCTGCTCGGAACGGTCGGTCAGGTACAGCTCGCCACTGCTGGCGCCTGGCTCGAGATGGCTGTCGAGCATGGAGAACGCGCCGCCAATGGTGGGCGAAGCCAGCACATCGGTGATACCCGACTCAAGGTACAGCGTGCGCCGCTCGTGGGGGCGCGTGACCCAGCTGACGCTACGGGGCTTGCTCAGGTTGTAGAAATACGCGGTGGATACGCCGAGCGCTTCACTGATGGCGGTAAGGTCCGCCACGGTCGGGCGCGAAACCCCGCGCTCCACCTGGGACAGGAAGCCGACCGAGCGGTTGATGCGCTCGGCCAGTTCGCCCAGGGTCAGGTTCTTGAATTTGCGCAGGTCGTGAATAAGGATCGCGAGGGCTTCAACCTCTTCGTGCATCTTCATCGATTGAGACTGCCGTGAAATTTTTAGAGTTATTTTTCATGAAAAATTACATGAAAAATTTCACGAGTCAAGCCGAAGCTGAAAATGGGAAGCCGCGAATGGAGATGTGGGGGGCAACAAGTAGCGAAGAGGCGTAACGAGAAAAGTACCTTGAAGCCCTCAGGACGCGAGGGCCTGCGGACGCTGCCGTACCGGCATTTCATAGCGGTGCGGTTGCTGCCAGGCCAGCTGTGCCTGGACATCGGCCGCGGCATCCATCACCTTCTGCGCCCAGTTCTCGTCCTTGGGGCACACCACCACTACGCGAAAACCGTGGTCGACGCCTTCCAGCCGCACGCCTTCGGAATCATCGACATGCAGGTCGATATCGAAGGCCGAGGGCAGCTTCGAGGGGGCATTCTCAAGCCCGTTCACGGCCAGGATATGCTGGTGCCGGTCACTGTTGACCACGCCATCGACACGGATACCGTAGAGCATCAGCCAACGGCGGATGTAGGACGGCGTGCGCCCCGACGAGGTGTAGATCCAGATGCTGCAGCCCTGGCGGCGCAGGTCGCGGATCAGCGAGCGCGTGCCACTGCGCAGGGGTTCACCCAACCAGCGGTGGATGAACGCCGGCAGCTTGCTGTCCTCGGCGGCGGCGTGGTCGGCCTGGCAGGCGAGCGTGTCGTCGATATCGAACGAAATGCGTACCTGCGGGCGATTGAACGTGCGCTCGAGGGCTTGCCGCCCGCGCTGGAACAGAGAAGTGCTTTGCATCAGCGGCACCTCTCGCGCACAGGCATGGATGTGCCGCCCAAGAAGAACTTGCCGGGCTCGGGCGCGTGCGCTTCAAGGAAAGCTGCATACTTTTTCTTGATCTTGGGTAGTTCGTACAAAGCCTTGACACCATGCTTGGCAGAGTTGCGTATGACCGAGGACGGGTTGAAGTAACCCTCGGCGTTGTCCAGCGACAGCACGAATGGTGGTAGCCCCGCGCGCATCAGCAAGTAGCTGACAATGAGCGAACCCGTGCGGTTGTTGCCCTCGATGAACAGCTGCGGCTTGCTGAGAATTCGAACGTAGACACCCGCCGCGCGCTTCCAGATCGAGTCGCTGCCATACGAGCAATACCAGTTGTAGAGGTCCTTGATGCCACCCTCCACATTGTTGAAAAAGTGCGCCTCGGTCGCCGCCAGGTGCGGGGCAAACTCCCGCCGGCGTGCCGGGTCGTTGCCGCACAGCACGGTGGCATTGATCTCCAGCATCAGGTTCAACTGCTGAAGGTCGAAAAGGTCGACACCCCGGGCGACATAGTCGTCAATCAGGGCATAGCCTTCAACCACATTCAGCAGCACCTCGTCGGTAAACGGATCCCGCGGTTCGGTGAAATGCTGGCTGAGTTCGGCAAAGCGGGCCTGCACCTCACGCAGTGCGCGCTCTACCGCTGGCAGATCAAGACGACGCGTCGCTGGCATTGGAAATCCCTGGTAACACTTACGGAAGGTAATGCGGCCGGGTGTTGCTGCCTTCCTGACGGCAACACCCGGCCACCCTGGCACGAACGGCCTCAGCTGAACTTGCCGCTGATGTAGTCGGCGGTCAGCTGCTCACGCGGGTTCTGGAAAATCTGCGTGGTCGGGCCCATCTCGACCAGGTAGCCGGTACGGGTGCCCTTGGAGATGTCGACCGAGAAGAACGCGGTGGTGTCGGCCACACGAATAGCCTGCTGCATGTTGTGGGTCACCAGGGCGATGGTGTAGTCCTTCTTCAGCTCGACCATCAGCTCTTCCACCCGGCGGGTGGCAATCGGGTCGAGTGCCGAGCAGGGTTCGTCCAGCAGCAGCACTTCCGGCTCGGTGGCGATGGCGCGGGCAATGCACAGGCGCTGTTGTTGGCCGCCGGACAGGGCCAGGCCGCTGACCTTGAGCTTGTCCTTCACTTCGTCCCACAGCGCGGCGCCCTGCAGGGCGTGCTTGACGCGGTCGCCGATGTCGCCCTTGTAGCGGTTCAGGCGCAGGCCGAAGGCGACGTTGTCGAAGATGCTCATCGAGAACGGGTTGGGCTGCTGGAACACCATGCCGATGTAGCGGCGCACCACCACAGGGTCGACGCCCTTGCCGTAGACATCCTGGCCCAGGAAGTGCACGTGGCCTTCGAAGCGGAAGCCCTTCACCAGGTCGTTCATGCGGTTGAGGCTACGCAGCACGGTACTCTTGCCGCAGCCCGACGGCCCGATGAAACCGGTGATCTCGTTCTTCCTGATCGGTACATGGCTGTCGCGAACGGCCATGAAATTGCCGTAGAAGATCTTGTCCAGCTTGCAGTCCATGACGATGGGGGCTTCGCTGACCACGGGAGCGGCTTTTGGCGCAGTGGATACGTTCAAGGTCGGATGCTCCCTTTCTCAATACTTGGGCTTGCCGAATACTCGGCTCAGAATGTTGATTACCAGCACGATCATCACCAGTACCAGCGAGGCCGCCCAGGCGAGCTCGAGCTGGTTGTCGAATGGCATGCCGGAGAAGTTGTAGATCAGTACGGCGAGCGAGGCCGTCGGGTTCATGACCGCCAGGTCGCCGTCATGCAGGATCCAGTAGTTGCTGAACAGCGCGGTGAACAGCAGCGGCGCGGTCTCGCCGGCGGCACGGGCCACGGCCAGCATGACCCCGGTCAGGATGGCTGGCAGGCCGGTGGGCAGGACGATTTTCCAGATCACCTGGGCACGGGTGCAGCCCATGCCGTAGGCGGCATCCTTCATGATCTTGGGCACCATCTTCATCGACTCTTCAGCGGTCAGCACGACGATGGGCAGCATGAGTACCGCCAGGGCCACACCACCTGCCGGTGCGGAGTAGGTGCCGGTGGTCATCACCACCAGGGCGTAGGCGAATACGCCGGCCAGGATCGACGGCAGGCCGGTGAGCATCTTGGCGGCGAAGCGTGCGGCGTTGGCCAGCTTGCTATCCGGGCCGAGCTCGGCCAGGAACACCGCAGCCAGGATACCGACCGGCACGGCGATGGCAGCCGCGATGCCGACCATGACGAAGGTACCGGCCATGGCGTTGCCAAAGCCCCCGCCCATCTCGAAGCCGGTGGGTGGCAGCTCGGTGAACACTTCCAGGTTGAGGCGTGCACCGCCACGGGTGATCAGCATGTACAGCACGGAAATCAGCGGCACGCTGGCCACCAGAGCCGCGAACCATGCCAGCGTGGTCAACACCAGGCTGCGCAGGGAACGCCCTTCCAGCTTGCGCTGCAGGCTGGGCAACGCATTTGCAGGGGTAGTGAGGTTGGTCATTATTTGTTACCCCGCTGGGCGTAGAGCATGATCATCGAGCCGAGCACGTTCACCAGCAGGGTGATGAACATCAGTACCAATGCGGCATACATCAGCACCTCGATCTCGTTCGGGCCGGCCTCCGGGAAGTTCAGGGCCAGCAAGGCCGCCAGCGTGTTGGCCGGGGCGAACAGGGACAGCGAAATGTTGTTGGCATTGCCCACCAGCATGGCCAGCGCCATGGTTTCACCCAGCGCACGGCCCAGGCCGAGCACCAGCGAACCGAAGATGCCGGTGGCTGCCGATGGCACCATTACTTTGAGGATGGCCTCCCAGTGGGTGGCGCCCAGGCCGTAGGCGGCCTGCTTGGTCTTCATCGGCACGCTGGTCAGGGCATCCTGCGAAACGGCGGCGATGGTCGGCAGAATCATGATCGCCAGCACCAACGCGGCAGGCAGCAGCCCGGGCCCGCTCAGCGAGGTGCCGAAAAAGGGAATCCAGCCCAGCTCGCTGTTCAGCCAAGTGGTCAGCGGGCGAATGGCCGGGATGACCACATAGATCCCCCACAGGCCGTAAACGACGCTGGGGATGGCAGCCAGCAGCTCGACGATGGTGCGGAACACCGCCGCCAGCCTGGCCGGGAGGAAGTCCTGGGTGAGGAAAATGGCCATGCTGACGCCGAAGAAACCGGCGATCAGCAAGGCGATCAGGGCGCTGTAGAGCGTGCCCCAGATCGCTGGCAGAATACCGTACTTGCCTTGGTTGACGTCCCAGACACTGCCGAACAGCACGTCAAAGCCATGCTTCTCGATGCCAGGCAGTGCCTTGCGGCCCACTTCGTAGACCAGCGCGAAGACCAGCGCCAGCACCAGTACCACACCGATGCGTGCAAGCGCACGGAAGGTGCGATCAACCAGGAAGTCTTTCGCAGACGGTGGCTGGCACGCGGAGTCGGGGTTAGCCGGGATGGCAAAAGGAGTGTTCATTGGCAAGTTCCGGGACAGAGGGCAAACCCACCCGGCATGGTCGCCAGACCACACCGGGAGCGCCTGGGTGTGTTACTGGATGTTGGCGGACGCTTTGCGTACCTGTTCGACAACCGACGGTGGCAGCGGGATGTAGCCCATCGAGTCGGCGATCTTCTGGCCTTCGGTCAGGCTGTACTCGACCATTTCGCGCATGGCCTTGGCCTTGGCCGGGTTACCGTTGTCCTTGCGGAAGATCATCCAGGTGTAGGAGGTGATCGGGTAGGACTTGGCACCATCCGGGTCAGGCAGCCAGGCCACCAGGTTTTCCGGCATGTTCACCGCTGCCAGCGCCTCGGCACCGCTCTCGGCGTTCGGCACGACGTATTGGCCGGCCTTGTTCTGCAGCTGGGCGAAGTCGACCTTGGCCAGCTTGGCGAAGCCGTATTCGATGTAGCCGATGGCGCCTGGAGTCTGGCGGACCGTGGCGGTTACGCCATCGTTCTTCGGCGACTTGATGAACTTGTCGCTGGCCGGCCAGTTTACGGTGTTGCCTTCACCCAGCGCTTGCTTGAAGTCAGCGTTGATGGCCGACAGGTGCTTGGTGAACACCGCGGTGGTACCGCTGGAGTCGGCACGCACGACCACGGTGATCGGGGTAGCTGGCAGTTTCAGCTCGGGGTTGGCAGCGGCGATCTGCGGGTCGTTCCACTGGGTGATCTTGCCGAGGAAGATGTTGGAGTACACATCGCGCGGCAGCTTCAGCCCTTTAGGGTTGCCTGGCAGGTTGTAAGCCAGGACGATTTCACCGGCGGTCATTGGCAGCAACTGCACGCCCTCGCCAACCTTGGCGATTTCTTCGGCTTTCATTGCCGAGTCGCTGGCGGCGAAGTCGACGGTCTTGTTCAGAAAGTCCTGAACACCCGCCCCGCTCCCCTTGGACTGGTAGTCAACGGTGACACCGTCGGTTTCCTTGCTGAAGGCCTTGAACCAGGTCAGGTAGATCGGTGCCGGGAAACTTGCGCCGGAACCGGTCAGGCGGACGTTCTCTGCGGCAAAGGTTGCCGAAGTGGCGCAAAGAGAAACGGCAACGGCGAGTGCAGCGGACTTCATCAGGCGTATCATCGAAAAGCGCTCCGTGTGATGGCCGGCACACTTTGCAGCAGCAATGTTACAGCTTTGTGACCAATGAATGGCAGGCCGCACGGTAGAGCCGTCTGGCGGCGCCATCACGGCAACATCAGGAGCCAGAGCCCTGGAGCGGTTCCTGTCTCAACCCTAGGGCCTCGATGTGTCGGTTGAATGACAGTTTCCAGCGGCAGCGGGTTTCCTGACACCGCTCGTCCATTACCGGGCACTCTGGCGTTGCCCCGGCATTCAACCGCTCATGCAAACCAGACGGGAGAGAATGCCATGCCACGCGGCGACAAGGACAAATACACCGACAAGCAGAAGCGCAAGGCCGAACATATCGAGGAAAGCTACGAAGAAAAAGGCGTGCCGAAAGACCAGGCCGAAGCGCGCGCCTGGGCCACCGTCAACAAACAGTCCGGGGGTGGCGAGAAGAAAGGAGGTTCGGGTAAGGCCACATCTTCCAGCGAGAAGAAAACCGCCCGCTCGGACTCGGCCAAACGGGCTGCCAAGTCACGCCAGGGCCATTCCCGCACCTCGGGCAGTTCCCTGGAAACCCAGACTAAGCAAAGCCTGATGAAAGAAGCGCGCAGCAAAGACATCAAGGGGCGCTCCACCATGACCAAGGCACAATTGGTGGAAGCGCTCAAGCACGCATGATGCGAGCCTCAACCACCCGCAGAGTCGCGCCAGCCCCGGGCCAGGCGCGATCCCTGTGGGAGCGGGTTAACCCGCGAAGAATGCAACACAGTGCCTGGCACCGGCTGCGCCGGTGTTCGCGGGCATGCCCGCTCCCACACCGACCGTGCAAGCTTCAAGATCCTTGACCGAAGCCATGGCCTTTACAGGAATGGCACCAACCCCGGGCCAGGCGCAATCCCTGTGGGAGCGGGTTAACCCGCGAAGAATGCAACGCAGTGCCTGGCACCGGCTGCGCCGGTGTTCGCGGGCATGCCCGCTCCCACACCGACCGTGCAAGCTTCAAGATCCTTGTCCGAAGCCATGGCCTTTACAGGAATGGCACCAACCCCTGGGCCAGGCGCAATCCCTGTGGGAGCGGGTTAACCCGCGAAGAATGCAACGCAGTGCCTGGCACCGGCTGCGCCGGTGTTCGCGGGCATGCCCGCTCCCACACCGACCGTGCAAGCTTCAAGATCCTGGCCGAAGCCATGGCCTTTACAGGAATGGCACCAACCCCGGGCCAGGCACAATCCCTGTGGGAGCGGGTTAACCCGCGAAGAATGCAACGCAGTGCCTGGCACCGGCTGCGCCGGTGTTCGCGGGCATGCCCGCTCCCACACCGACCGTGCAAGCTTCAAGATCCTGGCCGAAGCCATGGCCTTTACAGGAATGGCACCAACCCCGGGCCAGGCACAATCCCTGTGGGAGCGGGTTCACCCGCGAAGAATGCAACACAGTGCCTGGCACCGGCTGTGCCGGTGTTCGCGGGTAAACCCGCTCCCACACCGACCGTGCCGGCTTCAAGATCCTTGGCCATGGCCATGGCCTTTACAGAAATGGCACCAACCCTAGGCCAGGCACAATCCCTGTGGGAGCGGGTTCACCCGCGAAGAATGCAACACAGTGCCTGGCACCGGCTATGCCGGTGTTCGCGGGTAAACCCGCTCCCACACCGACCGTGCCGGCTTCAAGATCCTTGGCCAAGGCCATGGCCTTTACAGAAATGGCACCAACCCTAGGCCAGGCACAATCCCTGTGGGAGCGGGCGCGCCCGCGAAGAATGCAACACGGTGCATGGCACCGGCCGTGCCGGTGTTCGCGGGCATGCCCGCTCCCACACCGACCGTGCAAGCTTCAAGATCCTTGGCCGAAGCCATGGCCTTTACAGGAATGGCACCAACCCCTGGGCCAGGCGCAATCCCTGTGGGAGCGGGTTCACCCGCGAAGAATGCAACGCAGTGCCTGGCACCGGCTGCGCCGGTGTTCGCGGGCATGCCCGCTCCCACACCGACCGTGCAAGCTTCAAGATCCTTGGCCGAAGCCATGGCCTTTACAGGAATGGCCCCCCCTGGGCCAGGCGCAATCCCTGTGGGAGCGGGTTCACCCGCGAAGAATGCAACACAGTGCATGGCACCGGCTGTGCCGATGTTCGCGGTTCAAACCCCATACACACAAATGGTGCATGCCTTGAAAATTGAGCAAAGTCAGTTGCGCCCACATACAAACACAATGCCACTGCGAGACTAGCAGCCAGACTGCGTCACCAGGCAAAAGAACTCACCACCTTCACTGCGATAACTACGCAAAAGCCCAGCAAGCAAACAACCCCTATGCCATAAAACACCGTGCGCCACGGCTGCACACCTGCCAAATAAGCCCATGTGTGCAGGACCCTGGCAAAGGTGAACAAGATGCTCAGCCAGACGATCGGCCCCGCCGCTGTGTCGAGGGCAATGGCGAGCCCGCAGAGAGCGAAGAATGCTGGGATATTTTCCAGGTCGTTGGCCCAGACCCTGGCGGCACGAGCTACCTCCGGCCGCTCCGCTTCCTGCGCGTTTCGCTTGAAAACAGCGGCATCCTCCACGTTTGTGAAAGCCACGAATCGCAAGCGGTAATAGCCCTGATAACACGAGACTACAAACATCTTGAAGAACAGCACCACAACGCACAGCGCGTATACAGCCAAGGCACTGTTCACGGATGACGCTCCCCGGCAACGCCGCTGGCCACCAGATGGAGCAGATGACCCAGCGAAACGACTACGGCTTTCAGCCGCACTGCATCGAGTAGAAACGGTTCCAGCAACACCAACGCACAGATACGCAAGCCCATCGTCCTCTCCTGAGTAGGGTTTCCCGGCAAGGTAGTGATAGGGTTGTCTGCGCTCAATGACCTGTGAGGTCATGGACACTTTACTCACGGACGATCAGGGTCAACGCATGAGCCATCAACTGTTCCACCGGAAAAGCCCTGCGCCGCTGACCTCGGCAGGCCAACATGTGCGCCTTCTGCGCCAGCAAGCCGGGCTCAGCCAGCTTGAGCTTTCGCTGCTGGCAGGCCTGTCGCAGCGTCATCTGAGCTGCGTGGAGACAGGGCGGGCCAAAGCCAGCCCCAGCACACTGCATGCCCTGCTTTCAGCCCTTGGCGCGCCACTGGAACACTGCAACGAAGTGTTCGTCGCGGCCGGGTACGCCCCCCGGTACGCAGCCTCGCCGCTCGATGCTCCTGAATTGGCCTTGGTGCATGGCGCCATCGAGCACATCCTGCAGGCAAACAACCCCGCACCTGCGATCGTCATCGACAGCGACTGGAACGTCATCACCGCAAATGCGAGCACCGGCTTGCTGTTGGCGATGGTGGGCATTCCCACACACGCGGCGTCAGGCCTCAATCTGTTGGAAACCCTGCTTCACCCCGGCGGCCTGGGGGACCATCTGGCCAACGCAGCGCAGATCCGCGCCGTTGCCTGGCAACGCGCATCCAGGGAAGCCGCCAGCAACCCTGCGCTGGCAAGGCGCTTGCGCGACCTGCCCACCCCATCCACCTCCACGCAGGCGACAAGTGCCACGCCGGTGCTGCTGACACGTGTGAACACCCCGGAAGGTGAACTGAGGTTTCTGTCCACCTTCACCACCTTTGGCATGCCGCTGGACATCACCGTGGAATCGCTGCGCATCGAGCATCTGATTCCTGCCGACCCGCAGACTCGGCAAAGAATGCTGGCGGCGTTCGAACAGGGCTATCCGCCGGGTTCGCCTCTGCGCGGGTAAACCTGCTCTACCAAAAGGCAGCCGCCGGCCTTGAGGTGCGCAAAAGTGGTCAGCTCGAGCTCGGAGCCTCACTTCATTGACGCACATCAAGCCGCCGGGCCGGGTTCGCGCGAGGATGGTTGTCAGCAAGGAACGTCTCGACAACCGCCATGCGCCGTGCTCAAGGCTATCGCCATCGATCACCGTGCGCGGCTTTGGACAAGGAGCCCCACATGAGCCAACTCAACCACGTACTGGTAGCCACCGACCTGTCCACCTCCGCCCGCAATGCGGCAGAGCGCGCTGCGTACCTGAGCAAGGCGCAACAGGCATCACTGGACCTGCTGTACGTTGCCAACCCGGCCCCCTTCGAGCGCCTGAAGCAACTGATCGCACCCGGTGACGATCTGCTGAAGCGCGTACTGGATACCGCTGGCGAAAAAATTCGCGCACTGGCTGCAATGCTGTTCCAGCGCCATGACATCGCCGCTGGCGTACAGGTCGCGCACGGCTCGGTGACCACGGAGATCACCCGTGTGGTGCAGGATAAACGCAGCGATCTGCTGGTATGCGGGGCGAAGGGCCAGAGCGTGGCGCGGCGCCTGCTGCTGGGCTCAACCGTGCAGAAAATGCTGAACCACATGCCCTGCCCTTTGCTGGTGGTCAAACAGGCGCCACGCGATGCGTACCGGACCTTGCTGGTTGCAGTCGATTTTTCGCCTTCGTCACTGCGCTCGATCGAACTGGCAAAAGCCATCGCCCCACAGGCCGAGATCATTCTGTTGCATGTGTACGAAGCGCCATTCGAAGGCAGCATGCGCTTTGCTCATATCGACCACGACACCCTTGCACACTATCGCAATGTCATCCGCAAGGAGGCGGTGAAGCAACTCGCGGCCTTGAGCGAAACCGCCGGAGTGGCAGATGCTCGGCAAATCGTGGTGCATGGCGACCCTGGCTGGCGGATTGCCGAGCAGGAACAAGAGCTGGAATGCGACCTGATCGTAGTCGGCAAGCAAGGGGAAAGCGCGCTTGAAGAGCTGCTGATAGGCAGCGTCACCAAGCATGTGCTGAACGAATCCCAGTGCGATGTGCTGGTGTCGCCATAGGATGCAAGTGATGTGGAGGACGCCTGCGTGTCCTTCGCGGACAAGCCCGCGTTCATAGAAACACATGACTCATTGGTTAAGTGAGGTTTTGTAGGAGCAGCCTTGTGCTGCGAAGAGGCCGAGACAAGCAATACAAAGGCTTTGTCAGTACCGGCCTCTTCGCAGCACAAGGCTGCTCCTACAATGGACGCTTCAAACGAGCAATATTTGTTCTCTGCGCTCCCATCCAACAGCGGGCGCTCTGCGCAAGGCGTTTCATCGATTGCGCTGATGATTACTATCGAGCGACCCGCATGTTGGCCTGGCAAAACCGTCCCCTATAATCGCCAGCACATTTCCCCCGCTCCTTGCGCCTGCTTCAGGCGCCATCCCTCTCTTGGAATCCAATATCATGCCAAGTGCCAGCCAGGCCCCTCGCGGCCTTCCCGAACATGATCAACAAAGCGTCAGCCAGCAGTGGCTGGCAATCCTTTCGGTCGCCGTCGGCGCCTTCGCCCTGGTGACCAGCGAGTTCCTGCCGGTAGGCGTACTCAACGATGTCGCCAGCGACCTCGGCATCAGTGCAGGCCACGCCGGCCTGATGGTCACCCTGCCCGGCATCATGGCCGCCCTCGCCGCCCCATTGCTGTCGGTGGGCATTGGCGCCCTGGACCGTCGCTACCTGCTGATCGGCCTGACGCTGATCATGATCATCGCCAACGCGGTGGTGGCCTACGCCAGTGACTTCAATCTGCTGCTGTTCGGCCGCGTGCTGCTGGGCGTGAGCATTGGCGGCTTCTGGGCGACGGCCATTGCCCTCAGCGGCCGCCTGGCGCCCAAGGGCGTGGGCGTAGCCCAGGCCACCTCGATCATCATGGTCGGTGTAACCCTGGCCACCGTGCTGGGCGTGCCGGTAGGCACCTGGTTGAGCGGCCTGATGGGCTGGCGCATGACCTTCCTGGTAACTGCGCTACTGGGCGTACCGGTGCTGCTGGCGCAGATCCTGTTGCTCCCGCGGCTCAACCCGGACAAGGCCATTCGCATCAGCGACCTGCCGGCCCTGTTCATCAACCCACAGGCGCGGGTTGGCCTGATCGCCGTGTTGCTGATCGGCCTGGCCCATTTTGCTGCATACACCTATGTAGCCCCCTTCTTCAAGCAAAGCTCCGGCTTCGATGGGCCTACCATTGGCTCGTTGCTGCTGCTTTATGGCGTGGCCGGGGTATTCGGCAATATCTTCGCCGGTTTCGCCGCCAATCGCAGCGTACGTCACACCCTGCTGCTGGTAGCGCTGATGATCGGCACCAGCACGGCCCTGTTCCCCCATTTCGCCACCGGCATGACCGGTGCCGCGATGCTGATCGGGTTGTGGGGCTTCGCCTTCGGCGCGTTCCCCGCCTGCGCCAGTATCTGGATGTTCGTCGTCGCGCCCAAGGATGTCGAACGTGGCATGCCGCTGTTCGTTGCCATGTTCCAGGTGATCATTGCGCTGGGCTCGTTCTTCGGCGGGCGGATCGTCGACCAACTGGGCAGCTCGGTGCTGCTGAGCCTGGCCACGGCCCTGGTGGGCTGCGGTTTCGCTACGGTGCTGGTGTTGGGCCGTAATGTCAGCAACAGCCTGGCGGCGCAACCTGGCTGAGCAGCCCATCGCCGGCCAGCCAGCGCCTACAGGGACCGCGTAACTCTTGAAGTCTGCGCTGTACCTGTAGGAGCTGGCTTGGCGAGGACCGCAAAGCGGCCCCAGGGGTAATGAGAGGCATTGGGACGCACACTGATTTTTTACGCTCTTTTTACGGCTGAGCCGACACACAGAAGGAATACTGGGCGCGCGATGCTCAGGGATGGCATGCATATCTAACCGCCAGTCCAGAGAAGCCTTTCGTGAGCCAGTCCACCGTCATCGCAAATCAATCCGTTCCCGGCAAGTCCAACCCTATCGGCATGCTCGTCGCCGCTGTTGGCGTTGTGTATGGCGACATCGGCACCAGCCCGCTGTACACCCTCAAGGAAGTGTTCGCCGGGCACTATGGCGTGCAAGCCAACACCGCCGGTGTACTCGGTGTTCTGTCACTGGTGTTCTGGTCGTTGCTCTGGGTGGTGTCGCTCAAATACGTACTGTTCATCCTGCGTGCCGACAATCAGGGCGAAGGTGGCATCATGGCCCTGACCGCCCTGGCACATCGGGCGGCGGCTCCCTACCAGCGCCTGGGCAGGATACTGGTATTGCTCGGCCTGTTCGGCGCCGCGCTGTTCTACGGCGACAGCATGATCACGCCGGCGATTTCCGTGCTCTCGGCCGTCGAGGGCCTGCAACTGGCCTTCGACGGCATCGAACATTGGGTCGTGCCGCTGTCGGTGGTGGTGCTGGTGGCGCTGTTCCTTATCCAGAAGCACGGCACCGCGCGCATCGGCATCCTCTTCGGGCCGATCATGGTGCTATGGTTCATCGTACTGGGTGCACTGGGCCTGCACGGCATCGTCCAGCGCCCTGAGGTGCTGCAAGCGCTCAACCCACTCTGGGCAGTGAAGTTCTTCGTGCTGCACCCGGGCATGGGGGTGGCGATTCTGGGCGCGGTGGTATTGGCGCTGACCGGCGCCGAAGCACTGTACGCCGATATGGGGCACTTCGGCCGCAAACCCATTGCCCGGGCCTGGTTCCTGCTGGTGTTGCCCGGGCTGGTGCTGAACTATTTCGGCCAGGGCGCACTGATCCTCGGCGACCCGCAGGCAGTGCGCAACCCGTTTTACCTGCTGGCACCCGAATGGGCCTTGCTGCCCATGGTCGGGCTGGCCACGCTGGCCACCATCATCGCGTCCCAGGCCGTGATCTCCGGCGCGTTCTCGTTGACGCGCCAGGCCATCCAGCTGGGTTATGTACCGCGCATGTTCATTCAGCATACCTCCAGCGAGGAACAGGGGCAGATCTACATCGGCATGGTGAACTGGGCACTGATGGTCGGCGTGGTGCTGCTGGTGGTTGGCTTCGAGTCGTCCGGGGCGCTGGCGGCAGCCTATGGCGTAGCCGTGACCGGGACCATGCTCATCACCACCCTGCTGGCTTCGGCAGTGGTGCTGTTGTTGTGGAAGGCTCCACGCTGGCTGGCCGTGCCGATGCTGCTGGCGTTGCTGTTGGTAGACAGCCTGTATTTTGCCGCCAATGCGCCGAAGATCCTCCAGGGCGGTGCATTTCCGGTGATTGCGGGCCTGGCGCTGTTCATCCTGATGACTACCTGGAAGCGCGGGCGAAGGATCATCGTCGAGCGGCTGGACGAGAGCTCACTGCCGCTGGACCTGTTCATTACCAGCCTCAAGGCCCAGCCGCCTCATCGCGTGGGCGGTACTGCCGTGTTCCTGTCCGCCAGGCCAGAGGCGGTGCCCCACGCCTTGCTGCACAACCTGCTGCATAACCAGGTACTGCATGAACAAGTGGTGCTGTTGACCGTCGTGTTCGAGGATGAGCCACGGGTCAGCGCTGGCAAGCGCTGTGAGGTCGAGGCATTTGGTGACGGCTTCTACCGCGTGAGCCTGCATTTCGGTTTCATGGAGGAGCCCGACGTGCCCTTGGCGTTAAGCCGCTGCCAACGTGCGGACCTGGAGTTCGGCCCCATGCGCACCACCTATTTTCTCAGCCGGGAGACAGCCATTGCAGGCAGGAAGATGGGCATGGCCCGCTGGCGGGAGCACCTGTTTGCCTTCCTGCTGAAGAATGCCAACAGCAACCTGAAGTACTTCCAGCTGCCGCTTAACCGGGTGATCGAGCTTGGCACTCAGGTCGAAATCTGAGCCGTCATGGATCGCGATCCTTCTGTCAGGACGATAGAACTTGCAAAGCCGCCGCGAGTCTTATCAGCACCTGAGCTCTACCTGCGCCGTTGGAGGCGAAACAACATGAGAAAATCCCTGGTGGCCGTCTTTGCGTGTGCTTTGGCATTCGGCGCAACGGCATTGTTGCCTGCCGATATCTCGCCGATCGGTTCAGCGTATGCCAAAGGTGGTGGCGGCGGTGGCGGTGGCGGTGGCGGTGGCGGTGGCGGCCACGGTGGTGGTGGCCACGGCGGCGGCAATGGCGGCGGGCGTGGCGCCGGCATGGGTGGGCACAATGGCACTGGCAATGGTGCAGGCCTCGCGGGTGATCATGCTGGCAAGGCTACGCGCGATCATGGTGTGAGCGGCAATCACTATGGAAGCTCACGTAACCAGGACAATGGCCATGGAACCACGACCTCCGGCATCGCGCAGTCCAAGGATACCCGCGGCTTGACGAAATCTACCGCTATCTCGGGGACTACGCCCGGTGATCATAATGCCAAGGGGCTGAGCGGCGCGGTACAAAACTCCTCCAAGAATGATCGATGAAGCGAAGGCTGCCAGGTCCTGAAAGGGCCTGGCAGCCGCTTCTTCGAACGGCTGCGCGCTCTGCGGAACTTAAATGACGACCTCATGTCGTATCCGCACTCAAGCTCCCCCCTGCGCCTTCTGGAGGCGAACAAACATGAAAAAAACCCTGGTAGCCGTCTTTACTTGTGCTCTGGCGCTCGGCGCAACTGCATTGTTGCCTGCCGATGTCTCGCCAATCGGTTCCGCGTATGCCAAAGGTAATGGCAATGGCGGCGGCAAAGGTGGGTTCAACGGTAATGGCGGCGGCTACGAGAGTGATCATGCCGGCAAGGCCACCCGCAACCATGGCGAGAGCGGTAACCACTATGGAAGCCTGCGCAACGATGACAACGGCCGAGGTACTACCCGGTCCGGCATTGCCCATTCCAAGGAACACGACAAGGCCGGGCGCTCCTCTTCGAAGCACGATCGATAACTGAAGGCGCGCAAGTCGTACCCTCGAACCGGACACTGCGGTGGATAGCACCGGCTACGCCGGTGTTCGCGGGTGAACCCGCTCCCACAGGTATCCGCACTCCTTCAGCTGGGGGGGGGCCGTGTGGGAGCGGGCATGCCCGCGAAGCAGGCGATGCGGTGGATGGCACCGGCTGCGCCGGTGTTCGCGGGTGAACCCGCTCCCACAGGCATGGCGCATTCCGTCAGCTGGCGGGGTCCGTGTGGGAGCGGGCATGCCCGCGAAGCAGGCGATGCGGTGGATGGCACCGGCTGCGCCGGTGTTCGCGGGTGAACCCGCTCCCACAGGCATGGCGCATTCCGTCAGCTGGTGAGGACCCTGTGGGAGCGGGCATGCCCGCGAAGCAGCCGCTGCGGTGGATGGCACCGGCTGCGCCGGTGTTCGCGGGTGAACCCGCTCCCACAGGCATGGCGCATTCCGTCAGCTGGTGAGGACCCTGTGGGAGCGGGCATGCCCGCGAAGCAGGCGATGCGGTGGATGGCACCGGCTGCGCCGGTGTTCGCGGGTGAACCCGCTCCCACAGGCATGGCGCATTCCGTCAGCTGGTGAGGACCCTGTGGGAGCGGGCATGCCCGCGAAGCAGGCGGGATGGCACCGGCTGCGCCGGTGTTCGCGGGTGAACCCGCTCCCACAGGCATGGCGCATTCCGTCAGCTGGTGAGGACCCTGTGGGAGCGGGTTTACCCGCGAAGCAGGCGATACGGTGGATGGCACCGGCTGCGCCGGTGTTCGCGGGTGAACCCGCTCCCACAGGCATGGCGCATTCCGTCAGCTGGTGAGGACCCTGTGGGAGCGGGTTTACCCGCGAAGCAGGCGATGCGGTGGATGGCACCGGCTGCGCCGGTGTTCGCGGGCGCGCCCGCTCCCGCAGCCTGCCCGACAGACCTCAAACTTTGAACCGCCCCACCAACGTCGTCATCTCCCCCACCAACCCCGACAACGCCTTGCTCGCCTCACTGGTCTGCTGCGCCCCCGCGGCCGAGAATGTCGACAGCTCGCGAATGTTCAGCAGGTTGCGGTCCACCTCTCGCGCCACCTGGGCCTGCTCTTCGGCTGCGCTGGCAATCACCAGGTTACGCTCGTTGATCTCGCCGATCGCACTGTAGATGCCTTCCAGCACCTGCCCCGAGGCCAGGGTCACGTCCAGCGTCGACTGAGCGCGGCTGGTGCTGGCCTGCATCGAGGCCACGGCCGCTTCGGTGCCGGCCTGCACGCGCCCGATCATCTGTTCGATTTCCTGGGTCGACTGCTGCGTACGGTAGGCCAGCGTACGCACTTCATCCGCCACCACCGCAAAGCCGCGCCCGGCCTCGCCCGCACGGGCCGCCTCGATGGCGGCATTGAGTGCCAGCAGGTTGGTTTGCTCGGACACCGAGCGAATCACTTCCAGCACCTTGCCAATGTCCCGCACCTGCCCGACCAGTTGCTCCAGGTGCGCGCTGCTGGCCTGGATCTCCCGGGTCATGGCCTCGGTACCGTCGATGTTGTCGTTGACCTGCCGGCGGCTTTGCGCTGCCAGCTGGTTGGATTCGCTGGTGGTCTGCGAGGTGGTGATGGCATTGCGCGCAACCTCCTCCACGGCCGTCGTCATTTCGGTGACAGCGGTGGCGGCCTGCTCCAGTTCCTGGCCCTGTTGGCGCAGGTTGTTGGCACCTTCCTCGGTGACCGTATTCAGCGCCGTGGCCGCTGCGTCCAGTTGCCTGGCACAGCTGCTGATCTGCCCCAGGGTATCGCGCTGGCTCTGCTGCATGCGCTCAAGTTCATGGAACAGCTGACCAATCTCGTTACTGCCCTGCCCCTGCACCGGCACGCTCAGGTCGCCGCCAGCAATGCGCTGGAAGTGCCGCCCGGCTTCGCGCAGCGGGTGCAGCAGACGCTGGGCAACAAAAGCCCAGCACAGCGCCGCCAATAACAGCGTCACGCCCAGCAGCCCCATGCTCAGCAATTGGGCGCGCGCCAGGCGCCGGTCGGATTCCAGCATGATCTGCTGACCGCGCTCACTCAATGCTGCGACCAGTTGCTGGCGCAGCGCCTGCAGCCGGCCCATGGCGTTGCCGGCGTCGGTATTGACCTTGAAATACTGCTCGAGCGAACGTTGACGGGTTGCCTCACGCTGCCCTGCGACCGCCTTGGCGTACTCGCCATAGGTGGCCTGCAGCGCGGATGCCAGTGCATGCAACGCAGGCTCACGGGCGTTCTCGACAAACTCGTCCACCAGCTTCTGGCTCTTGTCGTTCAACTCGACAGACAGCGCCATGCGCTTGCTGGCGCTTTCCTCATGACCACCCAGCTGTTCGATGAAGCCCGAGGACACATTGGCGCTGGCGCGAATCGCCATCAGCAATGCATTGTTCAACCGGTCCGACTGGTGCGCGGTCTGGTCCAGTTCGGTGATCTGCTGGTCACTGCCCACCGCAGCCCGCCAGGCACTGACGGTGGAAAACAGCAGAGTCACGCTGAACAGCGATAGCACCCAGAACATTCCGGTGCGGATCTTCAGGTTGGCAAGCATGCGGGCAGTACTCCTTGTTGGCACCACTTCTGGTCGATGATTCGACGGTGGGTGTGCTGCTATCGGAGGTACGGGCACAGGCTTGAGACGCCAGGATGCGGTTATGGGCGGTAATCGAACAGATGTCGCCGGGGGCAGGCCGTGGCGTGTTCAAGCGGGAACTTCGGCTGGTACTCCCGGTCGATAGCATCCCCTCGCCAAGCGGGGGCCTGCCCAACACCTGTCGAGCCCTCTGCCGATGCCCAGCACACCTGTTCTGTCAGCCTTGTTCCTGTTGTTCAGCGCATTCACGGCACCGAGCGCACTGGCCGGTGAACGCTCCGCGCCCACACGCAGCAATAATGCTTCGACCGTGCTGATCGAAACCGCCTCGCAACAATATGCCGACGGCCAGCTGGACCAGGCGGCGGCCACCCTGGAGCGCGCGCTGCACATTCAACCGAACAACCCGGCAACGTTGCATTACCTTGGTGTTCTGCGCCTTCAACAAGGGCAGTATGAGCAGGCCGAGACCCTGGCGCTGCGCTCCAACCTGCGGGTCGGCAACAACCACGCCCTGCGCAGCCGCAACCTGCAGTTGATAGAGGCCGCGCACAAGGCCCAAGGCTCCGGCATGCTGCCCACGGCTGCGCACTGACGACGCTCAGCGAGCAAGGCGAAGTGTGGCAGCGCAAATAGCCCGCTCAAGCCTGATCAGCCAACGCGGTGGATGGCACCGCCGTTGCCGGTGTTCGCGGGCATGCCCGCTCCCACAGGAACCGAGGGTACCTGAAACCAGCGCCATACCTGTCGGAGCGGGTTCACCCGCGAAGCAGTGCTGCAACGAAACATAATTCATTGGATTTAGCAGGGGCCCTGTAGGAGCAGCCTTGTGCTGCGAAGAGGCCGGTACAGGCAACAGATATGCATTGTCAGTACCGGCCTCTTCGCAGCACAAGGCTGCTCCTACAAAGGGCGCGCCAAACGAGCGTCCTCAAGCGCCGAGCGAAGCCAGCACGCTTTGCAGCTTGCCCCGGGTCGTTTCCGTGCAGGCTTGCATGGGCTCGCGCAGTTCGTCGGTCATCAGCCCCTCCACCTGCAATGCCGCCTTGATCACAGCCGGGTTGGGCTCGGCAAAGGCCATTTTCATCCACGGCAGCAACTGATAGAACGTTCCGCGCGCGGCTACCCAGTCGCCATTGTCGACCTGCTGCAGCATGCGCACGTACAGGTCGGCGCGCACATGCGCCGAAGCCGAAATGGCTCCCGAGCCACCCAGGCACAGGTTGTTGAAGATCTGCACGTCCTCACCGGCCAGCACCTGGGCGTGGCCGTCCTGGATCAGGGCCATGGTGGTCTCGCTGTCGCCGCTGCAGTCCTTCACCGCCGCAATGCGCGGATGGCGCACGATGCGGCGCAGGGTTTCACGCTCGATGCGTACCCCGGTGCGGTAGGGAATGTCGTAGACGATCACCGGCACGCTGGCGGCATCCGCCACCCTGGTGAAGAACGCCTCGATGCCGGCCTGCGAAGGCCGGATGTAGCACGGAGCAGGGACCAGAAGCCCGCCAATGTCACGCCGCTGGATTTCAACCTGGAAGGCCAACAGTTCGCACAGGTTGTAACCCGACAGCCCCATCACCACACTGCCCGGTTCCACCCAGGCCAGCACAGCATCCAGCACGGCCAGTTGTTCGGCCTTGGACAGCGCCGCCGCCTCGCCCGTGGTACCGCACACCACAAAACCGGCCACTCCCTCTTCGAGCAGCTTCTTCACCAGTTTTTCCAGGGCGGCGAAGTCGATTTCATTGGCGCGCAATGGCGTGACGAGGGCGATCCAGATACCACGGAAATTCGACATGCAAAAACTCCTGATGTTGACCGAAAGTCAGCGTCAGCAGGGCGAAGAGTCGAAGTGGTCTGGCAGGGATACCTGGCGCCTTCTGTCTCGTCAGCCCACCTGACGAGACAGCGCGCCTCGGTCAGATGAGCGGCTGTTTCTTGGATTTCTTGGCAACGGCAACGCACGCGTCTGCCTGGGCGATGAAGCCCGAAGCGGAAATGGCGTGGTTGAAAATGGACATGCCGGCAAGCCCGTTGCGTGGATATGGCTGGATAATGGTGGCGCGGCGTACCCGGTGTCAACACCGAGATCGCAAACCCATTGGGCTGCGCTTTTGCCCAGGGAAGTGAACTCACAAGCGGTGCACGTACCCTGCAGGCCCGATCTTGCACAAGAGGCATTTGATCAATCCAGCAGCCACCCGGCATCGCCCTCGTCCAGCACACCCCCGTGATCCGTCCTGTCACCTTTACGCGCCACGGCCGCGCCTTCGATCAGGAAATGCTCAGCCCCACTTTCGATCACAGCGCCGCACGTGGTCCGATCCCCCACCCTGGCAACCGCCCTGCCATTGAAGGTGTACGTGGCACTGCCGCTTTCCACCTGGTTGGTGCCATGTAGCGGGCAGACATGTCGATGACCTACAAGTACGACAGGGTTCATTGAGCTTCTCCTTCTGATGGCCCAGTACGCGATTCACGGTCCATTTCCTCAGGCCAATCAACCTTCGGCGCCAGGCAGTGCATGTGGCTGAGGCCATCGTCATCGTTCCAGTCGCGCGGTGGGTGCACGAATTTCGGCAGGGCTTCGGGGCCTTGCTGCATGAATAGCCGGGCGATAGCCCAGTAGGCTTCGCCTTGGTAGAGGTTGTGGGTGAAGAATACACGGTCGATGACTTCGTTGGTTTCCGGGTTGCGGATCGACAGCATGACGTTCTCGATCAGGCCACCGTGGCCGGGGGCGTAGACTCGGTAGACTTCGGCGGTCACGTCGTCCCAGTTGTAGGCGATCGGTTTGACGCCCCAGCGTTTGCGGCTGAAGATGAATATGCGGTCATATCGAAACTCATAAATATATATCTTTTGGCGAAGTCGATTGAAGCGAATTGGTTCATCTCTAGGCGTAACCAGATCAAGTCTGACATAGGGAATCAAAGCCCATAATGCTACCGGAAGAAGAGCTATTGATATGTTTGTAAGCCAGTCGCGCGGCCAACTGCCATGCAAAAGGATCCAGTATAAGTAAAGCGTAATTCCCAGAGCAAATAGCAAACCCGGAACTCCAATCAAAAATATAACACCTCGAAGGAGGGTGCTGCTCCGTGGTAATTCGAGATATACATCATCGAAATAATTGGGTGCAGGCTTGACACTCGCCCACACGTTACGCCATTTTGGTACCTCATTTACTTTCGGAAGGTCATGGCTCCAGCCTAAAGCGTGCTCCCACAAAACTTTACCATCACGTTTCACTCGTTAACCTCCCTGGCACAAACCTCAACGTACCCACTTGGCAGGCTCCGATCCGGCCAGTACATGACCAACAGCGTAGCTGCCTCAATTGTGTGTTTTCCTATAGTCGCCATGAGCGCTATCGAGCCCGAAATCTCTAACTGGCTGAGTTCAGTAGAATAAGGTTTTCGCTTCTCGCTAATTGAATAATTGCAGTCGTGGTCGGGTATTCGTGGAGGCGCGAAGCTCGAAAATGAAGAGGACGGCGAGAGGAATTCTTCAGAGCTCGCAAAAAAATTGCCCGAAGCAATAGTTTCCCCGCCAATGTAATCAGGGTGATTACCGTCACCGTGACGATGCGCAATCAACTTCCAGCGATATCCCGAAGAACGTTCGTCGTATATAGGCAAAGCGATCAAGAATTTCAGTTCCTTAATTATTTCCGTGCTAATCAAGCCACCGATTTTCGGAAGCCCTGGATCAGTTGCCAAGCGCGACTCAAAATTCAACTTCGCCTGAACGCCTAGCGTGGCAGCATTGAGTTCGGCAAAAGCGATATCCGCTTGTTCTGGAACATTCCAATGAATGGTCGGCTTTTCGTCTGCTTTTCCAAAGCAGCACCGCCTTACCCAGCGCTCCAGATCAGTTGATTCATTTTCCTGAGCGCGTTTGCTTAGTTGATAAGCAGCAAGCGTGAGGGCGATCGCCAATCCCAGCGGGCCGATAACCAAGGGATTGAGTACTGCGAATCCGAAAGCGACAGTGCCAATAACATACAAACCGGCCGAAATTAGATGTCGCTGGTATGCGGCATCATCACCCGCAGCGGCAGTTCGCCTGGCCGCATTGATTGCTTGAGCCGCGTCAAAGACTCCTGCAACCGAACTCACCAAAGCACCAAGCCTTATCAAGACTTCCCCAGTGGCTGCGACACTCTTTGCCCGAGTCAAATTCAGTGGACCAGCACTTGATCTCAAAATGAGCCCAACCAGTTCGGTATGCCCTCCCAACACTCCCAAGTACGATCCTTGCAACGCCAACTTGGCCTCATACGCCTTGGGCCCAATCTCCGTTTCCGCCTTTTCCTGATTCCTGCCCAGGCTGTCCTGTTGCAAATACAACCCGCCTATCGCCAGCAGAACCTCCCAGCTGCCAGCAATCCCGCGCAACCCGGAAAAACCGGTTCTAACCAATCGGGCCGCCTGCTGCGACGTGATCTTCATTCCCTGCATTAATTTGCGCGCATCGGCTTCCAACGTCCCCGCTGCCACCGAGATATCCACCAAGGCAAGCTGCGCCGCACTGCTCGCCTGCGTTACGCCAATGTTGGCTTCCTGGAACAACCGCCCATGCACCTCCTCAGCCTTCCCTTCGACCCACACCGTCACAGTGATCATGGTGTTGGTGAACCGCGGGTCGAGCACAGCCAGGCTCATCAGCCCGTGCTGGATGATCGGCCGCACCTTGCGCATGGCCTTCATCGAGCCAAACTCGAAGTCATCGATATTGCGGCGCATCCGGTCCCGCGCCTCGGCGATCGACGCATTGGCCTTGTGCTGCAACTCCCGAAGGTGCGCACTCTGTAAGGCGTAGTACTCGCCCAGCTTCATCTTCACTTCCAGTTCGATCAGGTGCACGCCGTTGTAGAGAAACTGCGTGGCACTGTTCAGATGCCGCACGGCCTTCTGAATGCCAGGCGACAGACAGGGCGCCAGCCGCTGACTGGCCGCATTGAGCGCGCTCTGCGTTTCAGCAATGGCCTGCTTGAGGGTATTGCGCATGCGCAAGCCGGCGTCATCGCTGGCGATGATCTTGCTCAGCATGCCGTAGAGCTTGTCACTGTCGTTCCAGTTGATCGCTTCTGTGGCGGAGAAACTGGGCAGCAGCCCGGCCAGGAGAGAGCGATCCCGCATCAACAACGCGCGGTAGGGCGGGCTGTCCGGGTCCTGCAGCCATTTCAACCAGAGCAGTTCGCTGGTGCCGGAAGCGGGAACATGCGGTTCAAGGCGGGGGACGACAGCTTCGGTAACGCCACCACCCAGGCACAGGGCCATGGTCTTGGCGTAGGCCACCCCGGACTCACGATCGTTACCGTCGTAGTCGTACGCCTCGGCCAGCTTGAACATGGGCGTATCGAACAAGGCTACGTACGCCTGCGCATCCTTGTCGATGTAGCGCTGAAACTCACGTTCCTGCTGGTCGTATTCAGCCTGGAACGCGGCCCGCTGCGGCTCGTGGTAGCGTTGTTCAAGCCGCTCGTCACTCTCCTGCTGCGCACGCTCGACCAACCGCTGCCGCTCGACTGTCGGCTCGACGAACGCTGGCGGCCCATCGCCAGTCATTGGCTCCAGCGACGGCACCTCCTGCGCCGCCCACTCCCTGTGCGTGACACGAATGATCTGCAGGATCTGCGAGGTCTGCAGCTGATAGGCGCGCATGGGGTCTTCCCGCCACACCTGGCGTTTCACCACCCAGTTCAGCCGCTGATGGTTGTACTCCTGAATCAGCCCGACGGTGTCGTCGAGCACCACTGCCAGCACGCCGTTTTCCAGCTGGTGCCGGTTGATCGCATTGACCAGATAGCCGCGCAGGGCGAACCGGCGCAGCCAGCGGCTGTGGAAACCATGCGCACTGTCGAAGGGGGCGCAGCCATGCTGGGCGTACTCGAATACCTGCTGGTCGACCCCAAGCTTATCGGGCGTCATGGCAATGCCCAGCAGCTCGGGATTGCTGCGCGCCTGGATCAGGTCCAGGCCCTCGAAGCGATGCGCAGGCGATGCGCCGCTCTTGTAGGCGTTCAGCACACTGACCGGCCAAGGATCGCTGGAGAAGGCCAGCCAGGCACTGGTGTACCTGCTGGTATCGATGTTGAGAAAGGCCGAAGGAATGTCGTGGTCTGCGTTCACGCATTTTTCGGGCAGCGGCGATGGCGGGCCGTCTGGCGGCTCGTAAGGGTTGAAGCGGCGCAGGTGACCCTGCTCGCTGACGGCATAGGCATGCCAGACCTGCTGGTCGAGCAGCACATACAGGTAGCCCATGCGCAAGGTGCGCACACCTATCTTCGTCGAGATATGCCGGTTATCCGCGACGGTGGAGACACACTCGGGGCGGGTATCCGGCACCAGGGCGCGACGCAGCGGCAGGATCGGCAGGCCCTGGCGCTCGCAGGACATGCACTGGTCGTGCGGCAGCGCGGCTTCGGCGACTGCAATGGCAATACGTTGGCTGATGGTCATAAGCGACTCTCGGACTTCGGCAGGCATTCGATCAGTTGGCGCCATTGCGCCTCGGAGTAGCGCGCAAGCAACGCGGCAAGCGGGGCCCTGCCTCTGGCTGCTGCGTCGACCATTTCGCTTACCGCAGGTACGGTATGCAGCCTGGGGTGAATGCACAGGTGATGGAGAGCGAAAGCCACGATGTCCTCCCTCTCGCTCAGGCCCAACCTGCGTGCATCATCGACATGGTTCGAAGCACGCACCGCAGCAAACGCTGGAATCTGACACTGATCGACATGGTGCGAACCCACCCGCAACACTCTCCAGGTAGCCAGCACACGTTCGATCAGCCCCACGTCATCCTGAATTCGCCGCGCAGGTGCCGGCAAAGGGTGTCGCCGCCCGCTCTGCCCTTTCAGGCTTGCCAACCGTCCACCGCTACTCAGGAACAACCAGTCACTGATCGGCCACCATGGGCCTTGTTCGAGCCGCTCGAACATCGCTGCAAGCAACTCCAGGCGCACGGGTTCGTAGACCGGGTAGCTGCCGAACTCCCGATTGGAATCGGGTAGCCGGCACAAGGCTGTGAGATGGGATGCGACAGTGGCCGAAGACGCCTCGCTGAACAGCCAGCCACACAGGTAACGCCGTTGCTGAAACAGCGCCCTCTGCGCTGCCCGGGCGGTCAGTTCCAGCAGACCGCGACTGGGGAGCGTTCCGGGCGAAGCCAGGCAGGCCAGTACAGGATGCAGTTGAGGGGCGTGGGCCAGGTCGGCCCGGTGCACACGGGTCAATGCCTGCTCACCCAGGGCATTGCGCAGCGGGGCAAGTACGGCGTGATCGCCTTTGTGAGCAGTGGCAAGCGGATCTATCAGCACGTGGCAGTACAAGTGCTCCCCATGGTGGCTTTCGATGAGCCTGGCCAGGTTATCAGTGCGCATCAGACCTTGGCCTCGCACTTGTTGCTGGCGTCAGGCGCAAGCTCGAGTGGCTGGCTGCCTCCAGCCCCTGACGCAGCCGCGCTGGTTTGCCCCAGCAGGTCGAGTTTCAGCCCATTGATGGTGATGCCCTGCCCATCCAGTACAATGCTGCCGCCCGCGGTCATGAACTCGATGCGCTCACTGGCGCGCACCTGATAGATCGTCGTATGTTGCTCCATGCCCTGCCCGACCGTGACCTTTTGTGCACCTTTGACGACAAGTTCGGCGTCCTTTCCGACAAAGGCCTGGTGATTGGCCCCTGTTGATTCGCTACGATCGTTGCCTATCTTCTCGATCAGGTCATGCTTGATATCCACGCGGCAGGTTTGCCCGATGAGCTGGGTATGGTCACGCCCGGTTTCCTGGTGGAAGTCATGGCCGATATTCAAGTGCTCATCGTTGCCAACCTGTTCGACACGATTACGCCCCACACGCGTGGTCTCATCATTACCGACTACATTGTTCTGGTCCCGCTGGGCATGGATGAACACTTCTTCCTTGCCGAGTTCGTCCTCGAAGCGCAGCTCGTTGAAGCCATCGCCCTTGTGGGTCTGGCTCTTGATGGTCATGCGGGTCTTGTGTTCGGGCAGGTCGTACGGCGGCAGCTGGTTTCCGCAATAGGTACGCCCGGTGATCATCGGCTGGTCGGGGTCGGCGTTGACGTACTGGATGATCACGTCCTGGCCGATGCGTGGGATAGCCATCGAGCCCCAGCTACCGCCGGCCCAGCCCTGTGACACGCGCACCCAGCAAGAGCTGAACTCGTTGTTCTCGCTCTCCCGGTCCCAGGGGAAGCTCACCTTGACCCGGCCCCACTCGTCGCAGTAGATCTCTTCCCCGGGCGGCCCGACGACCGTGGCCATGTGCGGGCCGTCGATGCGTGGTTTGGGCAATGGCGCCGGTCGCCATTCGATCCGACCGGGCACCAGCACGGCTTCCTGCGAGTAGCGCGTTCCTTGTTCGGCCCCGGCAGCTTCTTCTTGCAGGCTGGTGAACTGGCTGCCCTCGTGACGTACACGCATTACGCGCCAATGGGCGTTGAGGTCTTTGCGCGGATGCTCGATGAGGGTAAAGCTCAGCCCCGGTTGCAGGCGTATATCGTCACCCTCGACTTCGGCAATACGGGCGTCATGGCGCAGGGCCGTCAGGCGGGTAGCGGTGAAGGGCACACCGACCGCATCGCGCTTGTAGCGGCCGGGGTAGTCGAAGCGCTCATAGTCCCGGGACTGATGGGTGATGCCACTGTCACTTGCGCGGTGTTCCTGCCGGTATTGCGGGTTGGTGAAGGTGTAGTCCCGCTGCACCTGGCGTGCGGTGCGCACCTGTTCGCTGTAACGCAGGCGGCGCAGGCAAGGCCTGGCCTGGTCACCACCGCTGTTGGCGCGGTACAGCACCTGGTCGGGGCCGATGTCGTCTTCATCGAAGAAGTCTTCATCCTCGTCGTCGGCCTTGATCGCGCCTCGGCTGATCTGCCCCAGCGCCAGCAGCCGGTCGGTGATGACCAGCAGGTGGTGTTTCGGTGTGTGCTCGAAGCGATAGACAAAACCCTCTTCACCCGCCAGGCGGGCGATGAAGTCGAGGTCCGTTTCACCGGCCTGTACGCAGAACTCGCGCACCTGGTGCTCGCCCATGCTCTTGATTTCGAAACGGGCAATGCCCTGGCGCCTGAGCATCAGTTCGAGAATCTGCGGTACGGTTTTCTGCTGGAAGATGCGCCAGTTCGAGCGCAAGCCGGCACGGGCCAGCACGGGCTCGACCAGGGCGCGGTAACGGGTGCGATAGAACCCCGTCTCGCCCTGGCTGAAGCTGCTGACCAGGCCATGCACGTAGCGCAGGGGGCGCTCACCGCGCCAGATCGTGAACAGCACCGGTTTGTCGAGCAACTGGCCGAAGTCGACCTCGTCTTCAAAACTGATCAATTCCAGCTTCAGCTGGAACGGTGAGCTGATCATTTCGTCGAGTTCGAACGAAACCACTTCGAAGTCACTCTGGCCAGCCAGCGGCTGGAAGGTGAAGCGCAAATCGGATTGGCCAGGCATGCGGATCCCCCCCTGCTACTGCTGCAAAATGCCGTTGAGCGACTCCAGCACTTCGGCGGTAATCAAGCTCAGGCGGTAGCTGTAGTAGCAGTAGGCGCAGACCATGGCGATGGCGGAGATCACCAACGGGCTCCACCAGGGCCATTCCCGGCGCAGCATGCGGTGGGGACGGTGGACCACGTTGGTATACGGATCGCCCGCGAATTGCGGCGTGGGGCCGCGCAGTTCACGAATGACCTTGTGCATTCGCGAGATCAGGGCATTGATGATTTCATCGCACTTCGGGTCCAGGGCGTACTTGCCCTTCAGGCCCAGGCAAAAGCAGAAGTACAGGAACTCCAGCACATCCTGGAACTCCTTGGGCGACTGCATCAAGCGCTCCAGCAACACGAAGATCTTCTCGCCACCCTGGGTTTCGTCATGGAAGATGCTGAGCAGCGGTTCGTGGCTCCAGCATGAATTGTTCCCCCAGGGGCGGCTCATCACGGTCTCGTCCAGATAAAGACACAAGGCATAGGAATAAGCTTCGAGGTGCACAGTGGAGTAACCGTGCTGCTGTATTTCGTCGCGGATGGCGCTGACCTGGATCTGCAGGGCCTTGTGCACCTGTTCGATGTTGGGTAGGTCATCCAGCGTTTGCAGGCGAATGGCCAGGCCGAACAGCGGGTTGGCCGCGTCAAGCATCAGGTTGGCGAAGCCGCCGCGAAGCTGGAAGTCCGGGTCGGCTGGATAACCCTCACTATCTGCGCACCTGCCCTAACCGGGCGGATAGGGTGAATCGGTGCCCTCCTGGACATCGAGGATGGCATGCAGGCTGCTTTCGGTTACGTCATGGGCAGCGTTGGCGGTCTGGAATTTTCCAGGACGAACAGCAGATGGGCCGGGCATGAAGAGGTCCTTGTCTTCCAGTAGGCTGAAGACATGAACACTATCGGGGAATCGATTCTTCGAGGAGCTTGGGGCTTCCCAAAACGTTGTAGGAATTTTCGCCTTTTGGCTTGTCTGGACGCTGCAATGCCGGAATCTGCGCCAGCCCATGTGTGGGCGGCGCAGCGCCGCAACCGATCAATCAGCCAAACAACCTGGCCAGGCAACCCAGCTTCTTCTTGTACGAGCGCCGAGCCTCCAGTGCGTCCTCCAGGCTGACCTCCAGGAACCGCGCCTGCTGGTTGGGCTGCATCTGCCCGATCAGGTCCAGGTCGGCGCTGATCACCGTGCCGATCATGGCGTAGCCACCACCCGACACCGCATCACGGTGCAGGATGATCGGCTCCAGCCCCGCGGGTACCTGGATCGAACCGATCGGGTAGCAGCTGTCAACGATGTTCGACGGGTCCGAGCCGGCTCCGAACGGCTGCTCCCGTGGCTGGAAGCTCAAGGCACTGCCGCCCTTGTAGCGATAGCCGATACGGTCTGCCTCGGAACCGACCGTCCAGGCTTCGGTGAAAAAGTTTTGCGCTGCAGCTTTCGTAAGGCGATGAAAATACAGCCCCGGCACCACCCGCAGTACCACCTCGCCGCCCAAGGCCTGGCGCAAGGCCATTGGCAGGCTCGCGCCGGCGCGGGTCTTGCCGCTGGGCATGCCGACCGGCAACAGGTCACCCGCCATCAGCTTGCGCCCATGGAAGCCACCCAATGCACCCAACGCATAGGTGGAGCGGCTACCGAGCACCTCGGGTACATCGATACCGCCGGCCACCGCCAGGTAGGCCCGGGCACCTGCAGTAGGGAAGCCGAAACGCAACACCTGCCCGGCACGTACGGCAAACGCCGTGTCCGGGCGTTGCTCGCGGCCATCGAGCAAGGCCGGCATCTGCGCACCGCAAACCGCCACCAGTGCATCCTGCTGGAACTCCAGCTCCGGCCCCACCAGCGCACACTCAAGGCCGGCGCTGCCGGCCGGGTTGCCCACCAGGTGGTTGGCCGCCCTCAGCGCGTACTGGTCGAGGGCGCCGGATGGCGGGATGCCCAGATGGTAGTAGCCTTCGCGACCCAGGTCCTGCACCGAGGTGGCCAGGCCGGGTTTGAGTACCTTGATCATGCCAGCACCTCCTGCAGAGCCCGTGGATAACCGACCGGGTCGGCGAGAAACGCATCCAGGGAAAATTCCACCGGGCGAATGCGCAGGTCGAAACGGCCGTCTTCGACATCCGCCACCGCCTGGTCGTAGGTGTGGCGGTCGATGGGCTTGAACTGCACGATGTCTCCCGGGCGGAAGAACACCATGTGCTCCTTCAGGTAGTTCAATGTCTGCTGCGGGTCGTAGATCGGCGCCGGGGTGACGCCGAACATCTGGTAGCCGCCTGCCCCGCGCACCGAATAGATGCAGCCGAAGCAGCCGCCATGGCCAAGGGTGAGCTTTGGCGTGTCGGTACGCGGGCGCAGGTACTTGGGCACCTGCAGTTGCCGCTCGCGCTCGACCATCTGGAACATGAACGGCAGGCCGGCAACGAACCCGACCATCGACACGAACCACGGCGCGCCGCTGTGCGCGGCAATGAACTCCTCGACATCGGCCAGGCCGTTGACCCGCGCGGCGTACTCCAGGTCGGTGCTGCCCGGGTCCTGGTGGCGGTCACGAAAACGCATCAGCGTTTCATGGGTCCAGGGGTCGTTGTACAGCACTGGTATCTCGATGATCCGAGTCTGCAACGAGCGCTCGGCCACCGCCTGCGCTTCGGCACCGCGCACCGCCGCCAGCAGCGCCTGCGGCGCGATACGGTCCGGGTCGAAGCGAATCTGGAATGAGGCGTTGGCCAGGCATACATCCAGCACGCCATCCAGGGCCAGCCGCTCCACCGCGCGGGTGACGGCCATGCCCTTGAAAAAGGCCTCCAGCGACATGCTCTCGCTGACTTCGGCAAACAGGTGCTCGTCGGCGCCAAAGCTGTAGCGGATAGGGGTTGAAGCGAGCGGTTCGGCCATGACTGTTCCTTTTTTTGGAGTCTTTACAGAAAGGCAGGCGAAAGCAAATTGCACGGGCCCCGGCGTATACCTGCCAGAGGCCCCACGGATTCAGCGTGGTGCTCGCACCACGATACCGGCAGCATCCAGCGCCATGCGCGTGGCCTCGACCAGGTCGAGCGCCCCTGGTGTATCGCTGTGCAGGCAGATGGAGTCGAATTCGATGGCCAGGTCCTGCCCCTCGACCGTGCGCACCACGCCTTGCTGGCAAGCGCGCAACACCCGTTCAGCGACCGCCTTGGGCTCATGGCCCCGCACATTTCGGGTGAACACGATCGAACCGCTCAGGTCGTATTCGCGGTCGGCGTAGAACTCGCGAATTACCGGCTGGCCAAGGTCCTGGGCAATGCGGCAGATCACCGAACCCGGCATGCAGTACAACAGCAGCTCAGGCTCGATCACCCGCAGGTTTTCCACCAGCAACCGTGCAGCCTCTTCGTCACGCGCCAGATGCATGTACAGGGCACCGTGCGGTTTGATGTGCTGCAGGCGCACACCCTGGGCGCGGGCAATTTCACGCAGCGCGCCGAGCTGGTAGAGCATGTCGTCGACCAGTTCCTGGGCCGGGGCATTGATGTGCCGGCGGCCGAAGCCGACCAGGTCGCGGAACCCAGGGTGCGCCCCCACGGCGACGCCCAGGGCCTTGGCCCGCTCGACGGTGCGGCGCATGGTGCCGGGGTCACCAGCGTGAAAGCCGGTGGCGATGTTGGCCGTGCTGATATAGCCCATCAGCTCGTTGTCGACGCCGTCGCCAATGGTCCACGGGCCGAACCCCTCACCCATGTCCGAGTTGAAATCCACCACCTGCATGACTGTCTCTCCTGGCGCTTGTGACCACATGCAAGCCACGTTAGATTCTGCGCACCCCCCTTGGGAAGATTTATAAACAGATAGGGTGTCTTCTGAAAATCAGATACCCCGGGAGCCTACCGTGTCACTGACTTTGCGCCAGGTCCGCTATTTCGTCGCCACCGCCGAGATCGGCCAGATTTCCCAGGCGGCGATTCATCTGAACATTTCCCAATCTGCGGTCACCACGGCGATCAAGGAGCTGGAGGCGATGCTCGGCATGTTGCTGTTCCAGCGCTCGGCCCAGGGCATGAGCCTGACCGAGGCCGGCCGGCACTTCCTGAACCGCGCCTACGTGATCCTGCGCAGCGTGGACGACGCACTGAACAGCCCGCTGCCGGATGTGCGCGCCAGTGGCCTGTTGCGCCTGGCGGCAAGCTATACGGTGATCGGCTACTTCTTGCCCCATCACCTGCAGCGGCTGGAACACTGGCACCCGGACGTGACCCTGGAGCTGTTCGAGCAGGAGCGCAGCGCCATCGAACAAGGCTTGCTGGAGGGGCGTTTCGATATGGCTGTGGTGCTCACCGCCAACCTCACCCACCCGGACATCGTCTCGGAAACCCTGTTCAACTCTGAACGGCGCCTATGGCTGCCCGGCCACCATCCGCTGTGCGAGCGCTCGGCGGTAAGCCTGGCTGATGTGGCCTGCGAGCCGTTCATCCTGCTGACCGTGGATGAGGCGGAGCAAAGCGCCATGCGCTATTGGGAACAGGCCGGGCAGCGGCCGAAAGTGCGGGTGCGGACCAGTTCGGTGGAGGCAGTGCGCAGCATGGTCGCCAATGGCAGCGGTGTGGCGATCCTGTCGGACCTGGTGCACCGGCCCTGGTCGCTGGAGGGCAAGCGCATCGAAACGGTGACCATCAGCGACCCGGTGACGCCGATGAGCGTTGGCTTGGCCTGGCATCGGGAACGGGCGTTCAGCCCGGCGATGCAGGCTGTGCGCAATTACTTCCATGATGCATTCCTGGCGCCGCAGCAGTTGTCGGCACGGCGCTGACCGTCCGCCTGCAGGCGCGACTCTTCGCGGGTGAATCCGCACACAGCGCCTGCATTCGGAGTCAACGCCACTCGCTATAGGGCTCCAGCGGTGTCACCGGCAACGCCAGGTTGCCCCGCCACGGCTCGAACAGATAGCGCAGGTAGAGCATGCCATGGCTAGGCGCATAGTCATCACTGTGCTGCCAGTCGAAGCCGCCGCCCAACACCCAATGGTCGCTCAAGCGCCGCTCGAACAGCCCGCGCAGGCGGTAGCCCAGCCCGCTGCTGTCGCTGGCTTCGCCCACCGCATCGATGTTCGAATCTTCAACATCAAATCGATCCATCAACTTGCGGTTGAGGTGCGTGTCTGGATACAGCCGGCTGCGGCCGCTATGGGCCTGGGACCAGCTGACGGAGCCTTCCAGCAGCACCGACCAGTCGTAGTTGCGCCAGGCATAACTGACCGGCACGCCAACCGATGCGTAGCGCTGCGGGCTGTAGTAGCCGCCCTGCCCCAGGCTGTAGCCGCCCAGGTCCTTGTCATGACGCCAGTGCATCAGCGTCAGGCCCACGCGCACACGCTCGTCGGCTTTTTCCACCACGCGGTGGTACCAGCCAGCCATGGCCCGGGTGCGCTGGTTGTCGGCGACATTCTCGCCATACAACCAGTGGTGCCCGAGGCTGGCCCAGACGCCATTGTCACCGCCCTGGTCCCAGCTCAGGCCGAGCGTGGCGCCATTGGCCGTGACCCCGCCCCAGCGCACGCCCGTCCGCGGGTCACGTGCTCCGGCAAAGGATAACAGCGAGTTGCTCATCGACCGCCGCGAAGCAGTCAGCGACCAGCCAACCTGGCCAAGGTCACCGTTTACCGTGGCGCCACCCAACCAGTTGTTGATCGCGTAGCCCTGTGTAGTGCCCAGGTCGAAGGCCCAGCGGCTGCCCTGCCAGCCCAGCGCCAGCACGCTACCGTCCGCCGTTTGCGAACCGCCCTCACACGCGGGGAGCGACTTTCCGTCAGCGGTGCTGCCAACAAACTGGCAGCTGCCGAAATCCGGGGTATAGCGCCCCTGGTCGTTCTGCTCGAACGACCCCGCATCCATGCCGAGGCGCTCCACCCGCGCAAAGGCGGTACCGTCCTGCCAAGGGGTATCGACATGCAGCAAGGTCGATTGGGTACTCAGTTCGGATGTGCCCGGCGTACCGTCGTCCTCACGCCAACCGTAGTCGTGCATCAGCGTCACATGGGTATTGCGCTGGCGATACAGTGCATCGACATCGCTGCGCAGGCTGCGTGCCAGCCAGTCGTCATCATCCTGCTCACGGCTGGCCAGCGTCAGTGCACGGTCGTCCCGTGGCGACACGGCAGCACGCTCGAGCAACTGCGCATCGGCCATCGCTGCGGCGTAAAGGTCCAGTGCCCGTTGCGGTTCATCCTGCGCCACCAGGCGGGCAGCATCGCGCCGCAATAACGGATCGGGGCGAGGCTGCTGCGCGGCGATCTGGTCGAGCATTCTGGCCGCCTGGTCGTGTTCGCCCAAGGCGACCCAGACAGCCGCCAGGCGCCGCTGGGCGTTGCTGTCATCGGCAGCCAGTTGCGGTACCTGCACAGCCAGCATGTGCCGAGCCTGTGCCAGGTTGCCTTCGGCCACCGCGCTTTCGATCACGCCAAGGCGCGCCTGGGGTTGCCCAGGTTGCACGGCAAGCACGCGCTGGTAATAACCGCGCGCCTTGCCAGGCTCACCATTGGCCGCCGCCCAGTCAGCCAGCAGCATCAGGTCGTCGGTGCTGCCTTCGCCACGCGCCAGGCTGGCCTCGAGCAGGCGGGTCGCTTCAGCCGTGCGGCCTTGTGCCTGCAGCTGCTGCGCCGAGGCCAGGGTCATGCGACGGCGGATACGTTGCTCCAATGCATGCATGTCAGCGCTCCAGGTGCGCTGCGGCACCGCGCCCAGGCTGTCCAGGGCCAGTGCATCGCGGTCGCTGGACTCCAGGAACAGGCCATGGGCATAGCGGGTAGATGGGTCGCCCGGCTGGCGCTGCACGATCCTGGCGAATGCCGCGTCAGCCTCGGCGCTGCGCCCCAGGTGGCGCAGGCTGTTGGCCAACTGGTAGACCAGCCAGGGCTCATCGGGGGCCAAGGCCGTGGCCTGGCCCAGCGCCTGGCTGGCCGCCGCCCAGTCCGCGCGCTGCACGGCCTGGTCACCTTGCTGACGCAGGCGTGCGAGTTCCAGGCTACGGCGCAGGCTGGCGAACTGCGCTTGCTGGCGAGGCGACAGGCTGTCCAGGTACGCCCGCGCCTTGTCGGGCGATTGCGCCTGGTACACACGCACCAGGCCGCGCACGGCACTTTCGTTTTCCGGTGCCATGCGCCGAACCTGCAGGAATTGCCGCTCGGCGGCCGCTGTATCACCCTCGGCCAGCGAGACATCCGCCAGGCCCAGCAAAGCGTATTCCTCCTTCGGGCGCTGCTGGCGTGCCTGCTGGTAGAAGGCGCGGGCCGCGCGCATGTCTTTCGCCTGCAGTGCCCGCTCCCCTTTGCTGAGCAGGGCCCAATACTGGCTGGACGACTCCAGGTCCTTCCACTGGCTGATCCAGTAGGTGTCCTGCTCCGTGGCGCTCGCCGCCCGGAACGCTGCATTGGCGTCTTCGTAGCGGCTCTGGCGCATCAGCGCGTAGCCCAGTGCACCCTGCAGGCTGGCATCATCCGGATACTGGCGCAGCGCCCGGCGCAGTTGTGCTTCGGCTTCAGCGTTGCGGCCCTTGTCGAGCAATGCCAAGCCCCGCTGGCCAGCCTGCCAGGACGGGTCGGCCAGCAATTTGCGCTGTTGTTGCAGGGTCTCGCTGGCCTGTGCCAGCAACGGTGAGGCCGGGTAACGCTGGAGAAACGCTTGCCAGGCCGCCGCGCTGGCAGCGCTCACCGCTTGCCCGGACAGATAGTCGAACTCGCGCTGGGCTGCGGCATCCCGTGCGCCAGGGTCGCGCGACAGCTGGTCGAGCAAGGCCAAGGCTTCGCGGTCGCGATTTTCGGCGAACAGCCAGCCGGCCAAGGTCTGGCGCAGCCCGGCACTGCCCGGGTACTGCCGGTCCAGTTGCTGCAACTGCCTGATTGCCTCGGGGCGCTGGCCTGGGAGGTTGCCGCGCACACGCCAGTAGTCCAGGGCCAATTCCAGGCTTGGCGGTTCGCCAGCGAACAACTGTTCATAGGCTGCCAGCGCCTCTTCATTGCGCCCGGTTACCGCCAGCAGGCGGGCCTGCTGCAACTGCCGAGCGCGCTCCGGATGCTGCAGCTCGAGCAGGCGCCTGGCCTGGCGGGCCTGCAAACTGCCAGGCGCGATGGCACTGATCCGCGCACTCAACTGCTCGGCCTCGGTGCTGTTCTTTTCGCGCAATGCCAGGCTCAGGGCCGCCAGCAACACATCCGGGTTGCGCGGCTCGAGCAATTGCAGCCGCCCCAGTGCATCGCGCACCAGGTCGTCACGATGCAGCGCCTCGCCGCGACGCACCTGGTCCAGCAGCCATTGGCGCTGTTCGCCGGCATCCTTGGGTTGCGCCGTGGCCTGGCAGGTCACGGCCGCCAGCATCAGCATGCCGATCATTCGCTGCATGGCGCACTCCAGGCCGGCAACAGGCGGCCATGCGGGTCAAAACGGTAACGGCCCTGGTCCCAGCCTTGGCCGAACAGTGCCAGCACCTGGCTGTAATAGGCCTTGGCTTCGACGGGCTGCTCGCGCAAGCGCTGACGCTGGGCCGCCAGGCCCGCGACATGCTCCGGCGACGCCGCCAGCAACGGCAGCAATGCCGCAGAAAAACCTGCCGGGCCATGGCCGCTGGCGACACCACTGTGCGCATCCACCTGTTCTGGCGGCAGCCCCTGGCGAGCGGTCAATGCCGCCATCGGGGCATAGTGGGCCACCAGCTCGGCACGCCCCGCCGCGTCCTTGGCCAGCATGCCGACCCACAGGTAGACGCGGATGGCGTCGTAGTCACCTTCGCTGCCATGTTGCGGGTCCGCTGCCAGCTCACCGGCTGGCGTCCACAGCAGCCAGTCCGGGGCAAAGCCCTTTGGCGACGAAGCCAGCCACAAACGCCGCGTGTTGGCCGCCAGTTCGCCCCAGAGCGGGTCGACCAGGCTGAAGCGATCGAACAACTGCAGCGGCAAATAGCTGGGGTTCAAGCGGGCGCCGCGGGCATCCTCGAAGCCGTAGTCCCCAGGCAGCAGCATCACCCCCAGGCCCGGCAGCTTGCGCACGGTCTGCGCGGCGATACGCCACAACAGGCGCTGGCCCAGCTGCGTGTAGGCCGGCTCGTCCCACAGCCGCCCGGCTTCGAGCAGGCTGTAGGCAATCCACAGGTCGGCATCGCTGGCGTTGTTGGCATCCAGCACCTGCCACTGCTGCTGGCCGTTACGGCCCCACAGCCAGGCGGGCAGATGCCGGGCCAGGTCGCCCTGCGCCAGGTTGTTGCCGGTCCAGCGCAGCAACTGCGCAAAGGCTTGCCGGTCATTGCCCACCAGGGCGAAGAACAGCGCATAGCTCTGCCCTTCCGAGGTGGTGATCAGGCGCTCGTCGCTCGGGTCGATGACCCGACCGTCGACACTCACCAGTTCGGCCTTGAAGCTGTCCCAGGCCGGCCATTTGCAAGCCGGTGCGGCACTCGTGATAACGGGCAGGCCCAAGGCCACCAGCCCTGCCAGCAATTGACGCTTCATCACCCCGCCTCACCCAGGCGGCGCTTGCCTGCCCAGCGCAGTGCCCGCCACAACAGGAAGGCGAACAGCACCACGCAAATGGCCGCGATCGCCGCCAGCAGCACCGGGTGCTCGGACAGGTGGAACCACAGCAGCAGCCACCACGGCAGCGCGCCAACAAAATAGTGCTCGCCCACGAACTGGCTGGTGACACCGCTGCTGCGCACCAGCGTCACCGAACCGGCCACCGCATCGAGCTTGCCCACATCGCCGAGCACATCACGCAGCAACGCGTAGTCATTGTCGCTGTTGGCCACCAGGGCGACGACGCTGCGCTGCTCGTGGAATGGCGACTTCAGCCCGGTGATGGCGGCAATCGGTGCCTGCGCGCTGACTGCCACACGGCTGCTGGCGGCCACCGGCTCGGTATCGAAACGCTGGCTGCCCGGCAGCCCGGTACTACGGCCCTGCAGCAGCCAGTCCCGCTGGGCACTGAGCAGCAGGCCAAGGTCGGGTGCGTCCCCCAACGCCTCGGGCAGGTTGCCGAGCAGCAGCAAGTCGGCATCGGCCGCTGCGGCCTGCTTCCAGTCATCGATCAGCCGCAGGCCAAGCGCCGGGTAGCCGATCTGCCCGGCCAGCCCGCCTACCGCATCGAGCAAGGTGCCCACCTGCATCGCCGTGGGCTTGGCCGGCATGACTACCAGGGTTTCGGAAAGGTCGGCCATGCGGCTGAACGGGAAGCCGCTGCGGGCGAATGCGCGCAGGTCGGGCATGGCGATGTAGTGATGGTAACCGGACAGGTCGATGGTCGAGTTGTCATCGATCGCCGCGCGCACATCCACTGGCAACGAGGTCTGGCAACGGTCGCGCTGGCCGCTGCCCAGGGTGCTGGCAAAGCTGAAATCGAAGCGCAAGCGGTTGCGGTCACCGATCTTCAACGCCGGTACCAGCGACTTCTCGGTCAATGCGCTGTTGTCACCGGACAGCACCGCCAGGCGCATTTCCTCGAGCGTACCACCGCGCCGGTCGTTGCCCACCAGCGGCATGCTGGTGATGTACTGATCGTTGACGCTGATGCTCAGGCGCGATTCGTCGGTTACTGCCGGGGCCGTGTAGCGGTACAGCGTACGCAGCGGAATGCCCTGGTTGCGCCAGACGAACAGGTCAGGCGGCAGGTTCAGCTCCAGCGTCACCGGCCGCGGTTGCAGGCCACTGACCTGCAGCTGCTCGGGGTAATCGAGCAGCTCGGCGAAACGGACCGGCCGGTCGGTGCGTGTCCAGTTCGGCGCATCGTAAGGCTGGCGCGGCTGCAGTGCCGTCATCTGCTCGACCTTCACCCGGGCACCGCGGAACAGGTTGTTGCCAACCGCCAGCGCCGAGGCGGCCTTGACCAGGTCATCGTCGTTGCGGCCCAGCACCAGCAGTACCTTGCTGAAGCGGTCGTCCGGGTGGTCGATCATTTGCAGTACAGGGCCGTCGACCGGCGGAAATTGCTGAAGGTCGGCAAGGAAGGCCGGGCGACGGTCGTTGCTGGCAAACACGATGCTCGGCGTGGGTTGGTCGCCACGCGCCGGCAGGCTGCCGTACAGCACCGGGAACGTCGCCTTGCGCCAACCGGCCTGGCTGCCGAAGTAGGACGCCAGGATCGCTGCCGCACGCTGCTCGCCCAGGCTCGGCACGCCGCTGAACACCACCGGCAGCGTTACCTTGCCGGTATCGCGCACATCAAAGAACGGCAGCGGGAAGTACGCCAGGTCGTTGTCCAGGGCCAGGGCCTGTTCGTGCAGCTGCACCTGGCTCTTGCGGTTCAGGTTCAGCCACAGGCCGCTGTGCGCAGGGTCTTCGCAGATGTCGGTGTAATGCCCGACGAACTCCAGGCGTACCCGGTTGAAATCGCTGAGCAGCTTCGGGTCCAGCGGCAGTTGGCGGCGCACGCGCTGGCCAAGCTGGTCCTTTTCCACCGGTACCACGCCCATCAGTTCGTCATTGAGGTACACGCGCAGGTGCGACAGGTTCGGCAACAGCGCGGGCGATGGCGTGTAGTCCAGCTGCAGGCTGGCTTCGGTGGCCAGGCGGTCACGCCGCAGGCCGAATTCGACATGCTCGCTGTTGCGCACGCCCAGCAGCAGGCTGTCGGACGCATGCCCGAGCTGCTCGAAGGTTTTCGCAACCGGCCAGTTCGGTACCGTTGGTACGGCTGGCTCGGCAAGCGGGGCTACAGAGGCGGCAGCGGCGCTCTGCGAAAAGGCAGCAAGCAGCGCCATCGCCAGGCCCCAGGTACGCGCGGGATAACCAGTCATCATGCGTCTCGATCAACAAGGTTCAAGGAAGGGACAGGCCGCGGTGTGCGGGGCCTGTAGCTGGCCAGCCAGTTCGCCAGTGCGTGCAGTGGGCGCAGCCACGCACCCACCCATGGCGGCAAGTGCTCGACCAGCCGCAGGTAACCGACACCGCCCAGCTTCAGCACGTCGATCAGGCTGCGCAGCGGGCGATCGACCTCGTGCTGCTCGTTCCAGCCAAGCCAGGCATCGGCGCGGGCAAAGGTGCAGTGGACCAGGTCGATACGCTGTTGCTGGCTGAGGTCGTGGAACACCAGGCCAACGTGTTGGCCTACGGTGCGGGTGACGCAGGCCTGGAAGGCGAACTCGCGCTGGCCGCGGTCGAGCAGCAGGCGCACCCGCTCCCCCGCTTGCAACTCGAGGCCCCGGTGCAATTGCAAGCCGACACCGCCGTCGGAGTAGTCAACCAGGGTGCAGGGGAAGGCATGACCGCTGGCCAGCACCAGCCCCGCCGGCAAGCGCATCTGCACCCGGTGGGCCCGGCGCACCTGGCGCACTTCGGCGGCCACGGCGACGGCGGCGCCGATGATCAGGAGGTTGTAGACCACCCACAGCGAGCTGACGATCACCGTGCCGATTTCCGCCGCCGGGCCGGTGAAAAGGCGCCACACGGCGAAGCCCAGGCCGGCCACGTTGAGCGCCGCCAGCCACAGGTAGGGTTGGGCGATGCGCCAGTCGAACTGCTCCTGCGCCATCAGGCCGCCCTTGGCGGTGACGTTGAACTTGCCCTTCTTCGGCGCGAACAGCGCGACCGTGGTCGGGCGGGCGATGTACCAGGCCAGCACGGTCTCGTAGACCTCGCCCCAGAAGGTCTGCCGGTACTCGCCCTGCATGCGCGAGTTGGTCAGGCTGGCGTGGATCATGTGCGGCAGCACGTACAGCAGGATCATCAGCGCCGGGGCGTAGATGATGTAGGCATGCAGCAACAGGAACGCCAGCGGCGCGGTCAGGAACACCAGCCGTGGCAGGCCGGCCAGGAAGTGCAGCATGGCGTTGGCATAGCAAACCCGCTGGAACAGGCTCAGCCCCCGGCCGAACAGCGGGTTGTCGGTACGGAAGATCTGCACCATGCCACGGGCCCAGCGAATGCGCTGGCCGATGTGCGCTGACAGGCTCTCGGTGGCCAGGCCGGCGGCCTGCGGAATGCTCAGGTAGGCCGATGACCAGCCCTGGCGATGCATGCGCAAGGCGGTATGGGCATCTTCGGTCACGGTTTCGACGGCAAAACCACCGATGCTCTCCAGCGCGTTACGGCGCAGCACGGCACACGAGCCGCAGAAGAACGCCGCGTTCCACATGTCGTTGCCATCCTGGATCAGGCCGTAGAACAGCTCGCCTTCATTGGGTCGACGGCGGAACGAGCCCAGGTTGCGCTCGAACGGGTCGGGCGAGAAGAAATGGTGCGGCGTCTGCACCAGTGACAGCTTCGGGTCCTTGAGGAACCAGCCCACCGTCATTTGCAGGAAGGAACGCACCGGCACGTGGTCACAGTCGAAAATGGCGATCAGCTCGCTGTCGGTCACGCCCAGCGCATGGTTGAGGTTACCGGCCTTCGCATGCTTGTTGTCCGGCCGCACGATGTAGCCCACCCCCACTTCGTCGGCGAACGCACGGAAGGCCTCGCGCCGGCCGTCGTCGAGGATATAGATGCGCAGGCACTCGCGCGGCCAGTCCAGGCCCAGGGCAGCCAGCACCGTGGTGCGCACCACCGACAAGTCTTCGTTGTAGGTGGGGATCATCAGGTCGACGGTCGGCCAGTGCGCCGGATTTGCCGGCAGGTTCGCCGGCTTGCGCTGCAATGGCCAGCAGGTCTGGATGTAGCCCAGGATCAGCACGAACCACGAGTAGGTCTCTGCTGCCAGCAGGACCAACCCGCACACCAGGCCGGTGGTGTCATTCCAGTTCAGGGTCGAGGTGTAGCGCCACCACAGGTAGCGGCAGGAGATGAGGGTCGACAGCACGATCAGCATCAGGGTCGGGAAGCGTCCCGGCATGTGCCGCACCAGCAGGGCGATGCCCAGCAGCAGGCAGATGAACACCAGCTGCGCCAGGTAGCCGAACGGTTCGGTCACGCACAACACGGCCAGGCCGATGGCGCCCAGGGTCAGCACGCTGTAGAAAACCCACCGGGCGAACACGCTCAAGCCGCGCAGGCGTGCCGAAGCTTGCTGCTTGAACGCGCTGGCGCGATAGCGCGCAGGCAATTGCTGCAGGCGGTCGATCAGCAGGCCATGGTAACGGCGCAGCACCTGGCGCACACCGCGCAGCTGCGCACGCACTGCACCCCAGGCACGGCGGGCAAACCCCGGTTCGCGAGGCTGCGGTTGGCGCCGCACCAGCAGCCACAGGCTCTGGATCAGCAAGCGCAGTGGGTCGCCCAGGCTTGGGCGCTTGCCCGCCAGTTGCGGGTACAGCCGCTGCCGCTCGGCCAGCAGGGCTTGCCAGGCAGGCGACTCCAGGCGCAGGAACAGGAAGGCCAGCCACACGCCAAGGGTAAACAGCCATGCGACTGGCTGCCGCGCGCCGCGTGTGCGGAACCAGGCGTAGGCCGACAGTGGGGTCAGGGTCACGGCTGGCGCCTCGTCAGGCAGCGTACCGCCAGGCTCTGCACGTCCCGGCTAGCCAGGCTGTGCGGCGCGTAGTGGCCAAGCGGTGCCTTGCACGCCAGGGCCTCGAGGAAGGCCTCGTCGCGGTGCACCACCTGGATCGGCAGGCGATCACGGAACAGGTCGCGCCACACCATCAACAGGTCGCTCTGCAAGCGGCTGGCGGGGTCGTAGCGGTTGACCAGCAGCAGGTCGTAGCGCTCGACCTGCCGGCGCCCCAGCAGCAGATGGCTGGCCATTTCGGCCTCGGCCACCAACACCCGCACATCGGTCTCGACGCTTTGACCAGCGGCATCGGCCGGCAGCTGCGGCAGGTCGAACAACAACCAGTCGAAGTGTTCCGCCAGCTCGGCCTGGCGAGCACGCCAGGCTTCAGCGTCGGGCAAGGGCGGCCGCGTGCCGGCAGGCAGATTGCCGAACGGTATCAGGCACAGGCCATCGAGCACTTCATACATGGCATCGCTGAAGGGGCGCCCTTCCCGCTCGGCAAGCGCCCAGCCCTCGCGCGTGTCCAAGGGCAGGTTGAAATGCAGGCCGAGCAGGTTGCTTGGGCACAGGTCGACCAGCAGCACCCGCTCACCTACGCCCTGCAACGCATGCCCCAGCGCGGCGAGCAAAGCACTGCGCCCCAGGCCACCGCGAACCCCGTGCAACGACAGGCTGGTCATGGTGACAGCACCTCGCGGCGCGGCGCCGCCAGGTACAAGGTGCCCAAGGCACTGCTTCGGCAGCTTTCACCCAGCAACGGCCAACGCTGCAAGGCCTGCTGGACACCCACCAGCAACGAGATGTCCTGGTAGTTCAGGTCCGGCATGTCCAGGTGCTGGCGCAACTGGGCGATATCGTCGCTGCGGTCGGCTGGGTCTGCCTTGCCAGTGATCATGGGCGCTCCTTCGGGACAGGCTGCCAGTCGGGCTGGCCTTGCAGGCGCATGTAGGCGCGCCCCTGGTAGCTCAGTACTTGCGCACCTGCGGTTTCCGCGACCTGTTCGGTGGTCGGCAGATCAATCAGCAGGCTGGGCACATCCAGCACCTGCTGCTGGCCCAGGCCCGCATACACGCGCGAGATAAGCTCGGACAGCGCCAGGTAGCTGGTGGGTGCCGAGACGCGCAGCGGTTCACTGCGGGCAGGCTGGCCCATGCCGATGAACTTCAGGCCCACCGGCACATGGGTGATCGATGGGGTGGGGATTTCACGCATGCCCGACAACTGCATGCGGTCACCATGCAGCGCAGCGCCATGTTCCGGGACAATGGCCACGACCACGCGACGGCCGCTGCGCTCCAGTTCATCGAGGAAGCTGCCCAGCTCGCCGAACAGCCGGGTGGCGCGGGTGGCGTAGTCGGCCACGCGGGTACCGCCGTCGGCGGTGACGATTCGGTTGCCGTCATGCAGGCTGATGCTGTTGTAGAACAGCGTCACATGCTCGGCCGGCGTACCTTTGCGCTGCCCCCACCAGCGGCGCAGCACCTCCAGGTCGCTGGCGATCGGCGAGCCGTCGAAGCCGACCAGTGCCCGCGGGAAGTCGGTGTTGCGCAGGCCGGGTTGAGGCATGTGCTGCTGGGTGATGTCGCCGATGAAGTTGTCGAAGCGGCCGCTGTGGTTGAGCAAGGTGTTGCTCTGAAAGCCCAGCCTGGCCAGGTTCTGGAACAACAGGCACTGCTCCGGGGCGGGCTGGTACAGGCCAGCGTGGGACGACTGCCCGCAACTGGCACGCAGCACGCGGATGGCGGCTGGCCCGCTGTAGGACGTGGCCGAGTTGAACTGGTCGAAGACCACGTCCAGGCGCGAGAACAACGGGTTGTCACGCAGCCCGACGGCGGACAGGTCATCCCAGGCCAGCGAGCAGATGTTGATCACCAGCAGGTCGAACGGCTGTTCATCGGCCTTCATGGCCGGGAATGTTGTCACCCGTTCACGCTCACTGGCGAAGAACCGCTCGAGCCAGCTGTCGAGCGTGGCATTGTCGGCCACCGCGGTGGCCTGCGCCTGTTCGGTGGTGACAGCCGCGGCACCAGGCGCCTGGCTCGCATCGCGCCCCAGCGCTGGCAGGCCGCCGACCGCCAGCCACGCCAGCCCCAGCAGGCTCAGGGTACTCAGCCGTAGCCAATGGCGCAGGTACAGGTAACCCACCAGCAACAGCGCCAGCGCGCCCAACAGGTTCCAGTTGATGAAGCGGCCGAGCAGTTCGAGCAGGTAGTCCCACGAGAAATCGAACACCCCCGGCTGCGCCAGCAGGCGGCTGAAGGGAGGCAGCCAGGTGTCCTGGTAGAACAACGCGATGCCAACCGGTACGGCCACCAGTTGCCGCGCAACGCGCAGCCACCTGCCTGGCAACGGCACCAGCAGAAACGCGGCGAACAACAGGTTCGGCAGCGCCTGGAAGTCGAGCATGCCAAGGGCGACCAGCAAGAACTTGGCCAGGAAATAGAGGTTCCACCCTCCCAGTCCAGGCCAGCGGGCCGGTACCGGGAGGGTGGCGGATGCATTAGTCATTACGGGGTTCCTGGCGTGCAACGCGGTGGCGTACGCCCAGCGGTTTCAGGTAACGGGGTGGAAGACGGCGGCGCAACCAGCCACGCAGCGTGGCGCGCAGGCGCAACAGCAGCAGGGCAAGCGCCAAGGTCACCAGCGCCGTGATGCCGACCACTTGCAGCAGCTGCACGAAGTTCATGCTGTACCCCGCTTGCCCAGGGCGACCCGGCGCGGCGCCAGGGCCGGCCTCGCCTGGGCGGGCAGCTGCGCCGCCGCGTCGAGCCGGGGTGGCTGTGGCACGTTGTCGTCGAGGAAGGCCGGGGTGGCCAGGCTGTCGACACCGGCAAGCACCTCCTGGCTGATGAACAGTTCTTTCCACGACAACTGGAAGATGTGGTCAAGCGCTTGCTCGACGCCTTCGGAGCGGCAGGCGAACAGGAACAGGAACAGCACCTCGCCGACCACGCAGGCGATGTCGCCGTCGCGGCGGAACACCGTGCGCGAGCAGGCTTGCAGCGGGGTCAGGCCAGGGGCCGGGCGCAACACCAGCAACTGGTGGGCGATTTCGCCGTTGCGCACACCGTGCCACATGGTCTGCACGGCTTCGGCGAACGCGCGCGGCGCCACCAGCCCGCAGATGGCCAGCGGCCGCAGGCGTGCGAGCAAGGCATCGAAATCGCTCGGCAGGCGCCGGCGCCAGAGGTAACCCTGGATGCTCTCGACCATGGTCAGGAAGCGCGAAAGGCTGGCGCCGAACGGCACGATCTGGCTGGCCCCGCAAGCCAGCAGCAGCTGTTCATCCTGGTAGCGCAGGGTCGGTGCCATCTCGCGCACCACCAGCTTCAGGGCATTGCCACGCAACTGGCGCAAGCGGTGCAACTGACGCGCCAGGCTATCCAGGCGCTGTCCGCCGTCCATGGCAAAGATGACCGTGGCGGAAACCGCCCTGCCAGCTTTGGCACCGAGTTCCTCGAGGCTCTCGCAGACCTGCCAGTGCTCCGAGAAGGCCGGGGCACCTTCCAGTACCGGGCGCTGGGCCAGGTACAACAGCTCGTCGCCACCTGTATCGCTGGGGGCCTGCGGCGCCCCGGTGGCGGCGAAGCCCGCTTCAAGCCGCGTCAGCTCCACGTCGAGCGTACCGGTCTTGCCGAGCGGGTTGCTCCAGAAATGCTGCAGGTAGCGCACCCCGCCTTTGCCGCGGTAAACCTGGGCCAGGCCATCGACGCCCTGGTTGAACGCACGCAGGCGCTCTACCAGCCCGGCGCTCTGGCCGCTGCTGATGACCAGCAATAGCGCGGCCTCGGCCAACAAGACCGGGCGCAGCGCGTTGCACCAGCGTTCGACGTTGCCGGTACCCCAGACGTCGGCGGGCGCCCGCAGCACCAGCACACGCCCGGCGGCGTCGATACGCGGCAGGTCGTCGACCAGGTGCCGGACGGCTTGCATGTTGGCTTCGTACAGCGCCAGTTCGCCGGGACCCTGCGCGGTATCGAGCGCACCCAGCACCTCGCCGATGGCTTGTGCATCGGCGACCAGGGCTGCCCGAACATGCTCGGGCAACCCCCCGATTACTTGGCGGCATAGCAAGGTGGCGTCTTCTGCGCTGTCACAGGCCAACCAATACAGTCCTTGTACATGAAGCTGGCTGCTTTCGGCGCCCAGGCCCGAAATAGCCAACCACGGCATTCCATTCGTCAAAACACTGGCCCTGCAAAAGTAAATTGAAGCGGGTTGAAGGGTAACTTTGACTCATCTGCCGCTGAGCTTTCATGATGTTCGTCAAAAAAACGACGAATCAAGCAAGCAACATAAAAACCCGTCAATTCTACAGCATCAAGGCAAAATGAAATCAAGCGGAAATGTAATAAATTGCAAAGTTTTGTTAACAACAACCGTAGGGGCAGTGTCAGTCAGTTAAGGTTTGCCGGCTTGACCGGGCTGCCTTGCAGCCCAAGCCCGGCTTATCGACAGCGCGTGCATCGCTGTGGGTCATGGCCATCGGCCAGGCAAGAATTGATTTCCGGAGACAAGCATGTTTCGTATCTTTGAGCGCTGGCTCGACCCCTTCCCCCCTGACGAGATACCACCGCCACCGCTTGGCCTGTTGCGCTTCATGTGGGCCTGCACTCGGGGGGCGCGCGGCTACATCCTGGCGCTTGCGCTGCTCAGTGCCGGGGTATCGATCTACGAAGCCTGGCTATTCGCCTTTCTCGGCCAAGTTGTAGACCTGCTCTCGGCGTGGCAGGCCGGCGGTGCCGTCGGCGCCGAAGAAACCCGGGTGCTGTGGGGCATCGGCATCGTCCTGCTGGCCAGCATCGGGTTGGTGGCGCTGCGCACCATGCTTCAGCACCAGGTACTGGCGATCAACTTGCCGCTGCGCCTGCGTTGGGACTTTCACCGGCTGATGCTGCGCCAGAGCCTGTCGTTCTTTTCTGACGAGTTTTCCGGCCGGGTCACCACCAAGGTGATGCAGACGGCGTTGGCAGTACGCGATGTGTTGTTCACCATCATCGAGATCCTGCCCGGGATCGGCGTGTACTTCATCGCGATCATTGCCCTGGCCGGGGGCTTTGCCCTGAAGCTGATGCTGCCATTCATTGCCTGGGTGGTGCTGTTCAGCCTGGCCATGCTGTATTTCGTGCCCCGCCTGAGCAAGGTAGGCCAGGAACAGGCCAACGCCCGGTCATCGATGACCGGCCGGGTTTCCGACGCCTACACCAACATCACCACGGTGAAACTGTTCTCGCACTCCAACCGCGAAGCGCACTTCGCGCGCGCAGCCATGGAAGACTTCAAACAGACCGGTTTTCGCCAGATGCGTCTGGTCAGCCAGTTCGAAATCGTCAACCAGGCGCTGGTAGTGGGCCTGATCATTGCCGCCGGTGGCTATGCGCTGTGGCTGTGGCACCAGGGCCAGGTCGGCACCGGGGCGGTGGCCGCGATCACCGCCATGGCCTTGCGTATCAACGGCATGTCCCACTGGATCATGTGGGAGATAACCTCGCTGTTCGAAAACATCGGCACCGTGCAGGACGGCATGGCTACCCTCACCCGCGGCCCCAAGGTAAAGGATGCACCGGGCGCCACCGAGCTGGTGACCAAGGGGGGCGCGGTGAGCTTCGACAAGGTCGGCTTCAACTACAACGGCGAGCGCCAGGTGCTTGACGACCTGAGCCTGCACATCCGCGCGGGCGAAAAGGTCGGCCTGGTCGGCCGCTCCGGCGCCGGCAAGTCCACCCTGATCAACCTGCTGCTGCGCTTCTACGACGTGGACCGAGGGGAAATCCGCATCGACGGGCAGAACGTGGCCATGGTCACCCAGGACAGCCTGCGCAGCGCCATCGGCATGGTCACCCAGGACACCTCGCTGTTGCACCGCTCGATTCGCGACAATATCGCCTATGGCCGCCCCGATGCGACCGAGGCGCAGATCCGCGCCGCTGCGGCCAGCGCCCAGGCCGATGGTTTCATCAGCCAGCTCAGCGACCGCCAGGGCAACAGCGGTTACGACACCTTGGTGGGAGAGCGCGGCATCAAGCTGTCTGGTGGCCAGCGCCAGCGCATCGCCATTGCCCGGGTGATGTTGAAGAACGCACCGATCCTGCTGCTGGACGAAGCCACCAGTGCGCTGGACTCGGAAGTGGAAGTGGCCATTCAGGAAAGCCTGGATGAGATGATGCAAGGCAAGACCGTCATCGCCATCGCCCACCGCTTGTCGACGATTGCCGCCATGGACCGGCTGATCGTGATGGATGAAGGGCGCATCATCGAGCAAGGCACCCATGCGGAACTGCTGGCGAAGAAAGGTACCTATGCACGCTTGTGGCAGCACCAGAGTGGCGGGTTCCTGGGTGAGGACCAGGGCGTGGCCGAGGCGATGGAGTAGGCTTGTATCGGAGCGGGCCCGGCGAACACCGGTAAAGCCGGTGCCATGCACCGCGTTGCCTGCTTCGCGGGTAAACCCGCTCCCACAGGGATAGCAGCCGGCCTGGGCCTGTTCCATGCCGGCAGAAACAACTGCCCTGACCAGAACCTCGAACGTTTGCACGGTTCAATGTGGGAGCGGGTTCACCCGCGAACACCGGCAAAGCCGGTGCCATGCACCGCGTTGCCTGCTTCGCGGGTAAACCCGCTCCCACAGGGATAGCAGCCGGCCTGGGCCTGTGCCATGCCGGTAGAAACAACTGCCCTGACCAGAACCTCGAACGTTTGCACGGTTCAAGGTGGGAGCGGGTTCACCCGCGAACACCGGCAAAGCCGGTGCCATGCACCGCGTTGCCTGCTTCGCGGGTAAACCCGCTCCCACAGGGATAGCAGCCGGCCTGGGCCTGTGCCATGCCGGTAGAAACAACTGCCCTGACCAGAACCTCGAACGTTTGCACGGTTCAAGGTGGGAGCGGGTTCACCCGCGAACACCGGCAAAGCCGGTGCCATGCACCGCGTTGCCTGCTTCGCGGGTAAACCCGCTCCCACAGGGATAGCAGCCGGCCTGGGCCTGTTCCATGCCGCCAGAAACAACTGCCCTGACCAGAACCTCGAACGTTTGCACGGTTCAATGTGGGAGCGGGTTCACCCGCGTACACCGGCAAAGCCGGTGCCATGCACCGCGTTGCCTGCTTCGCGGGTAAACCCGCTCCCACAGGGATAGCAGCCGGCCTGGGCCTGTTCCATGCCGCCAGAAACAACTGCCCTGACCAGAACCTCGAACGTTTGCACGGTTCAATGTGGGAGCGGGTTCACCCGCGAACACCGGCAAAGCCGGTGCCATGCACCGCGTTGCCTGCTTCGCGGGTAAACCCGCTCCCACAGGGATAGCAGCCGGCCTGGGCCTGTTCCATGCCGGCAGAAACAACTGCCCTGACCAGAACCTCGAACGTTTGCACGGTTCAATGTGGGAGCGGGTTCACCCGCGTACACCGGCAAAGCCGGTGCCATGCACCGCGTTGCCTGCTTCGCGGGTAAACCCGCTCCCACAGGGATAGCAGCCGGCCTGGGCCTGTTCCATGCCGCCAGAAACAACTGCCCTGACCAGAACCTCGAACGTTTGCACGGTTCAATGTGGGAGCGGGTTCACCCGCGTACACCGGCAAAGCCGGTGCCATGCACCGCGTTGCCTGCTTCGCGGGTAAACCCGCTCCCACAGGGATAGCAGCCGGCCTGGGCCTGTTCCATGCCGTTAGAAACAACTGCCCTGACCAGAACCTCGAACGTTTGCACGGTTCAATGTGGGAGCGGGTTCACCCGCGAACACCGGCAAAGCCGGTGCCATGCACCGCGTTGCCTGCTTCGCGGGTAAACCTGCTCCCACAGGGATAGCAGCCGGCCTGGGCCTGTGCCATGCCGTTAGAAACAACTGCCCTGACCAGAACCTCGAACGTTTGCACGATTCAATGTGGGAGCGGGTTCACCCGCGAACACCGGCAAAGCCGGTGCCATGCACCGCGTTGCCTGCTTCGCGGGTAAACCCGCTCCCACAGGGATAGCCGCCGGCCTGGGCCTGTGCCATGCCGGTAGAAACAACTGCCCTGACCAGAACCTCGAACGTTTGCACGGTTCAATGTGGGAGCGGGTTCACCCGCGAACACCGGCAAAGCCGGTGCCATGCACCGCGTTGCCTGCTTCGCGGGTAAACCCGCTCCCACAGGGATAGCCGCCGGCCTGGGCCTGTGCCATGCCGGTAGAAACAACTGCCCTGAACAGAACTTCGAACGTTTGCACGGTTCAATGTGGGAGCGGGTTCACCCGCGAACACCGGCAAAGCCGGTGCCATGCACCGCGTTGCCTGCTTCGCGGGTAAACCCGCTCCCACAGGGATAGCCGCCGGCCTGGGCCTGTGCCATGCCGGTAGAAACAACTGCCCTGAACAGAACTTCGAACGTTTGCACGGTTCAATGTGGGAGCGGGTTCACCCGCGAACACCGGCAAAGCCGGTGCCATGCACCGCGTTGCCTGCTTCGCGGGTAAACCCGCTCCCACAGGGATAGCCGCCGGCCTGGGCCTGTGCCATGCCGGTAGAAACAACTGCCCTGACCAGAACCTCGAACGTTTGCACGGTTCAATGTGGGAGCGGGTTCACCCGCGAACACCGGCAAAGCCGGTGCCATGCGTCGGCCTTCATCAGTGTTCCATCGCGACGATGGACTGAGCTCAATCCTGGCCCTCAACCAAACACATGCGAAGGCCGGCGCAGCACCGGGTCGAACGGGTTGACCCGCTCGCCGATCGCCGCCGCCTCGCGCTTGAGCAGTGCCACCACGGTCGGCATGCGGTTGGGCCCCAGGCGGTCGCTGATGGTCGCCACGCTCAAGGCCGCCACCGCATGGCCGTTACGATCGAGAATCGGCACCGCCAGGCCGGCCATGCCATCGAGCACTCCGGTGTTGCGCCCGGCATAGCCGAGGCTGCGCACATTGTCGATTTCGGCGCGCAGCATGACTTCGTCGTAATGGTGGAAATCCTTCAACCGCGGCAGGTTGTAGCGGATCACCTCGTCGCGCTCCTCCTCCGGCAGGAAGGCCAGGATGGCCAGGCTGCCCTGCCCCACCCCCAAAGCTACACGGCCGCCAATATCGCCGGTGAAGGTACGGATCGGGTACGGCCCTTCGCTGCGGTCCAGGCACACCGCATCGAACCCCGAGCGTGCCAGCAGGAACAGCGAATCGCCCAGCGACGCCGATAGCCGCAGCAGGCTGGGGCGCACCACATCGCGCAGGTTGCCGGCTTGCCCGGCCTTGGCCGCCAAGGCAAAAAAATCCAGGCTCAACCGGTAGCGCTTGCTGGTCGCGCACTGGTCGACCATGCCTTCTTCAATCAGGCTGCGCAGCAGGCGGTGAGTGGTGGGCTGCGCCAGGCCAACCCGCTGCGCCAGCTGGCTGACCTTCTCGCCCTCGCCGCCGCATTCTCCCAGCGCACGCAATACGGCGAACAATCGCGACACCGCACTGACACCTACTTCCTTGGGCTGCCCATTTCGTTTATCGGAATCCATCTTTCATCCAACCCTTAGAAATTCCACTCAGCGGAATAATTTCAAAATAGCTGTCACTCAGTGAAATTACCCTTTGTCGCCATCCTAATCATTGCCCTACTCTCCGGTCCATAGGGCGATATCACAACATCGGCCGCCGCCACAGAAGCGAGCGCCAACGTCCGTAAAAGCTTTGCTTTTGCCGCTGGCGCTCTGCCCACCCTGAAACTGCCGGTTGACCCCGGTTCCGTTTGCGATGGAGCACAGCCATGACCTTTCTGTTGATCGAAAATCTTTGCAAGCGCTATGGCGCCACGGAGGCAGTGGCCAGCTCGTCACTGGCCATCGAGAAAGGCGAGTTCGTCTCCCTGCTTGGCCCTTCGGGTTGCGGCAAGACCACCACCCTGCAAATGATTGCCGGCTTCGTCGAGGTCACCAGCGGTCGCATCGTCCTCGACGGCCGCGACATCACCCATGCCAAACCGGCCAGCCGAGGCCTGGGCGTGGTGTTCCAGAGTTACGCACTGTTCCCGCACATGACCGTACGCGACAACGTCGCCTTCGGCCTGCGCATGCGCAAGGTGGCCAGCACCGAGATCGCCCGCCGGGTCGACCAGGCCCTGGCGCTGGTGCGCCTGGACAAGCATGCCGAGCGCTACCCACGCGAGCTCTCCGGCGGCCAGCGCCAGCGTGTGGCCCTGGCCCGCGCACTGGTGATCGAACCGCCGGTGCTGCTGCTGGACGAACCGCTGTCCAACCTGGACGCCCACCTGCGTGAAGAAATGCAGTTCGAGATATGTCGCATCCAGAACGAGGTCGGCATCACCACCTTGATGGTCACCCACGACCAGGCCGAGGCCTTGTCGATCAGCGACCGGGTAGTGGTGATGGAAGCCGGGCGCATCACCCAAGTCGATGACCCCTACCGCCTCTACGAACACCCGGGCACACCCTTCATTTCCGACTTTGTCGGCAAGGCCAACCGCCTGCGCGGCGCAATCGGCCCCGGCGGGCAACCGCAGGCCAATGCCCTGGGCCCGCTGACCCTCAGCCTGCGCCCGGAAAAGATCAGCCTCGGCCCGGCCGGTAGCGGCAAGCTCGCAGGCCGCATCAGCTGCCGCTACTTCCTCGGCAGCCAATGGCTATATCGGGTCGACACCGCCCTGGGCAACCTGGCCGTGGTGCGTGCCAACGACGGCAACACACCGCTGGATGAAGGCACACAGGTCGGCCTGGACTGGAACGATGCCCTGCTGCGGGTGCTGAATGCTGGCGAGGTGGCGGCATGAGCGCGGCAAAGCTGCGCAGCAGCGCCTGGGGCTACGGCCTCAGCAGCCCGGCGCTGCTGTTGTTCCTGGCCTTGCTGGTAGCGCCACTGGGGCTGACAGTGCTGCTGTCGTTCAACGCATTCGACTACAGCAGCGGTATCCAGGCCGGCCAGTACACCCTGGGCCATTACCTGAGCCTGGTGACCGACACCTACTACTACCAGATCTTTTTCCGCACCTTCTGGATCAGTGCCCTGGTCACCCTGCTGTGCGTGCTGATCGGCATTCCCGAGGCCTTGGTGCTCAGCCGCATGGGCGCGCCGTGGCGCTCGATCTTCCTGATACTGGTACTGACCCCATTGCTGATTTCGGTGGTGGTGCGAGCCTTCGGCTGGAGCCTGCTGCTGGGCGCCGACGGCCTGGTCAACCAGGGCATCACCGCCCTCGGCGGGCAGCCGGTGAAGCTGCTGTATACGCCCTTTGCAGTGATCATCGGCCTGGTCCACGTGATGCTGCCGTTCATGATCATCCCGGTGTGGACCTCGCTGCAGAAGCTCGACCCTGCCGCCGAGCAGGCTGCGCTATCGCTGGGCGCCAGCCAGTGGACGGTGTTCCGCCGCATCGTGCTGCCACAGATCATGCCCGGCGTACTGTCGGGCACGCTGATCGTCTTCGGCCTGGCCGCCAGCTCCTTCGCCATCCCCGGCCTGCTGGGTGGGCGCCGGCTGAAGATGGTCGCCACCATGATCTACGACCAGTACCTGGCCGAACTGAACTGGCCGATGGGCGCCACCATCGCCGTGGCCCTGCTGCTGATCAACCTGCTGGTGATGCTCAGCTGGAACCGGCTGGTCGAACGCCGCTACAAACGCGCACTTGGAGTCTGAACCGATGACCCGTAACGGCCCGCTGGCCCTGTCCTTTCACGCCCTGGTGATGCTGTTCATGCTCGCCCCGCTGGTGGTGGTGTGCCTGGTGGCATTCACCCCGGAAAACACCCTGAGCCTGCCCACCGCCGGTTTCTCGCTGCGCTGGTTCAGCGCCGTGTTCGAGCGTGCCGATTTCCTCGATGCGTTCTACAACAGCCTGAAACTCGCGGCCCTGGCTGCCTCGCTGGCTACCTTGATCGCCGTGCCGGCGGGCCTGGCGATCACCCGCTACAGCTTCCCCGGCCAAGGCTTCCTCAACGGCCTGCTGCTGTCGCCGATCATCATCCCGCACCTGGTGCTGGGTGTGGCCTTGCTGCGGCTGTTCGCCTTGCTGGGGGTCAATGGCAGCTTCGCCTGGCTGGTGTTCGCCCATGTCGTGGTGATCACCCCTTACGTGCTGCGCCTGGTACTGGCTGCAGCCATCGGTATCGATCGCAGCGCCGAGCAGGCCGCGCAAAGCCTGGGGGCTGGCCGGGTCACGCTGTTCTGCAAGGTCACCCTGCCGATGATCCTGCCCGGCGTGGCCGGCGGCTGGCTGCTGGCGTTCATCAACAGCTTCGACGAAGTGACCCTGTCGATCTTCGTCACCTCGCCTGCCACCCAGACCCTGCCAGTGCGCATGTACGTGTACGCCACCGAATCCATCGACCCGATGATGGCCGCCGTCTCGGCGCTGGTGATCGCCGTCACGGCCCTGACCATGGTCGCCCTGGACCGCGTATATGGCCTGGACCGCGTGCTGGTGGGCAAGCAATGACAAGGAATGCCCCTATGCCCCTGTTCAAGCGCGTGGCCGAACACGACCGCGAGCCTGTGCCCTTCCTGCTCGACGGCCAACCAGCCAAAGGCATGAGCGGCGATACCCTGCTGACCGCCATCCTGACCAATGCCGGGCACCTGCGCGGTAGCGACTTCAGCGCCGAACCACGCGCCGGCTTCTGCCTGATGGGCGCCTGCCAGGACTGCTGGGTACGCCTGCAGGATGGCCGCCGGGTACGCGCCTGCTCGACCTTTCTGGAACCAGGCCATTGCGTGACCCGCGACCCGGGGCGCCAGCCATGAGTGCGATCGTGATCATCGGCGCCGGCCCGGCCGGCATCCGCGCCGCGCAAACCCTGGTGGCCCACGGCGTACGCCCGGTACTGCTGGACGAAGCCAGCCGCGGCGGCGGGCAGATCTACCGCCAGCAACCGGCCAACTTTCGCCGCCCGGCCAAATCTCTGTATGGCTTCGAGGCCGGCAAGGCCCAGGCGCTGCACAGCACCCTTGAACAGTTGCGCGAGCAGATCGACTATCGCCCCGAAACCCTGGTGTGGAACGCCGAGGAGCAGGTGCTGGACACCCTGCACCAGGGTCGACTGGCCGACCGCCTGGCGTTCGACCGGGTGATCGTCGCCACCGGTGCCACCGACCGGGTATTGCCGATACCCGGCTGGACCCTGCCTGGGGTCTATACCTTGGGCGCTGCGCAAATCGCGCTGAAGTTCCAGGGCTGCGCGATCGGTGAACGGGTGGTGCTGGCCGGCAGCGGTCCGCTGCTGTACCTGGTGGCCTACCAGTACGCCAAGGCCGGGGCCACGGTCAGCGCGGTGCTCGACAGTTCACCCTTCAGCGCCCAGGTGCGTGCCCTGCCACGCCTGCTTCTGCAACCAGGCACCTTTGCCAAGGGCCTGTACTACCGCGCCTGGTTGGCCCGCAAGGGTGTGCCGGTGCATCAGGGCGTGACCCTGCTGGGTATCGATGGCGATCAACGCGCCAGCGGTGTGCGCTGGTCGCACGATGGCCAGCAACACGAACTGCCGTGCGACGCCGTGGCATTCGCCCACGCGCTGCGCAGTGAAACCCAACTGGCCGACCTGCTGGGTTGCCAGTTCGCCTGGAACGCGCTCAACCGCGCCTGGCTGCCAGTACGTGATGCCCAGGGCCGGGCCAGCAGCCCCGGCGTGTACCTGGCAGGCGACGGTGCTGGCATCCTCGGTGCCGACGGTGCCGAGATGAGCGGAGAACTGGCCGCCCTGACACTGCTGGCCGACCTCGGCAAGCCCGGCAACCCGCAGCGCCAGCAGCAACTGCAAAAGCGTCTGGCCACCCTGCTGCGCTTCCGCCAGGGGCTGGAGCAGGCCTTTCCTTTTCCCGAGCAGTGGGCCCGCCAGGCCCCGGACCAGCTCACCGTGTGCCGCTGCGAGCAGATCAGTGCCGGGGAAATCCGCGCCACCGTGCGTGCCGGCCACTGGGAAATAAACCGGGTCAAGGCCATGTGCCGAGTCGGCATGGGCCGCTGCCAGGGCCGCGTGTGCGGTGCCGCTGCCGCCGAGTTGATCGCCTGCGAAAGCGGTCGGGCCATTGACCAGGTCGGGCGCCTGCGCGGCCAGGCACCGGTGAAGCCCCTGCCCTTCGGCCTGGAGATAAAACCATGAAGCTGATCGAAGTGGACGCCATCATCGTCGGCGGCGGCATCGTCGGCAGCAGCGCTGCCTTGGTCCTCGCCCGCGCTGGTCGGCAAGTGGCATTGCTGGAGCGCGACTTCTGCGGTTCGCATTCCAGCGGGGTGAACTACGGCGGTGTGCGCCGCCAGGGCCGCTCGTTGGCCCAGTTGCCGCTATCGATGCGCGCCCATGCCATCTGGGGCAATCTGCGCGAATGGATCGGCATCGATGGCGAATACGCCCGCAGCGGCCACCTGAAGCTGGCACGCAGCGAAACCGATTTCGATGCCTTGAAGGCCTATGCCCGGCGCACCCAGGCTTTTGACCTGCGCCTGCAACTGCTTGAACGACACGAACTGCGCCAGCGCTTCCCCTGGGTGGGCGATATCGCCGTCGGCGCCTCGTACTGCCCCGAGGACGGCCATGCCAACCCACGGCTGGTGTCACCGGCCTTCGCCCAGGCGGCCAGGCGCAGCGGCGCCCAGGTGCATGAGCAGTGCAAGGTAGTGGAGGTGGGACACGACGGCCACCGCTTCAGCGTACACACCAGCAGCGGCCAAGGCTTCAAGGCGCCCTGGCTGTTGAATTGCGCCGGCGCCTGGTCGGCGCAACTGGCCGAGCGGTTCGGCGAGCCGGTGCCGCTGACCGCAGCCCACCCAGCCATGCTGGTCACCGAGCCGCTGCCGCTGTTCATGACCGCCAGCACCGGGGTCGAAGGCGGCGGCATCTATGCCCGCCAGGTGGCGCGTGGCAACTGCGTGCTGGGCGGCGGGCGCGGTTTTGCCCTGACCCCGACCACCGCACGCCCGGGGCAGGCCGCAGTGCTCGACATCCTGCGCAACGCCACCGAACTGTACCCGGCACTGGCCGGCGCCCAGGCCATTCGAACCTGGAGCGGCACCGAGGGCTACCTGCCGGATGACGAACCGGTGCTCGGCCCCAGCCTGCACCAGCCTGGCCTGCTGCATGGCTTCGGCTTTGCCGGCGCCGGCTTCCAGATAGGCCCGGCCGCCGGTGAAGCATTGGCGCAATGCGTGGTGCACGGCGCACCGGCAATCAGCCTGGCGGCCTTTTCCATCAACCGTTTTCAGCCCAACCACCACAAGGAAAACCTGTCATGACGCACAAGCAACGTTTGCTCGCCCTGTTCTGCACCGTGCCCGGCCTGTTCGCCTGCCTGCCCGCCATGGCCCAACCCACGTTGTACCTGGGCATGAACGGCGGCACCATGGAGCGGTTGTTCAGCGACAACATCCTGCCCAGGTTCGAGCAGGCCAACGGGGTGAAGGTGGTGATCGTCCCCGGCACCTCGGCCGACATCCTGGCCAAGGTCCAGGCCACGCCGAACAAGCCGTCGATCCATGTGATGGTGCTGGATGACGGCATCATGTACCGCGCCATCGGCATGGGCCTGTGCAGCACGCTCAAGCCCAACCCGACCTTGGCCCAGTTGCCGGAAAAGGCCCTGATCAAGGACAAGGCCGCTGCAGTCAGCCTGGGTGTGACCGGGCTTGCCTACAACAGCCGCCTGTTCAAGGCCAACGGCTGGGCAGCGCCCACCTCGTGGAACGACCTGGCCGACCCGCGCTTCAAGGACAAGGTGGTGTTCCAGTCGATGGCATCGTCCACCTTCGGCCTGCATGGTTTCCTGATGTACAACCGCCTGCACGGCGGCAGCGATACCGACGTCAACCCGGGCTTCACTGCCTGGCAGAAGAACGTGGGCCCGAACGTGCTGGAGTACATCCCCAACTCGGCCAAGCTTTCGGAAATGGTGCAAACCGACGAAGCCGCGCTGTTCCCGCTCACCCCCACCCAGGTGACGGCGCTGAAGCTCAAAGGCATCCCGGTGGAGTACGCTGCGCCCAAGGAAGGTGCCGTGGTGCTCAACCAGGCCGAATGCGTCACGGCCAACAACGACCAGCCGGAGCTTGCGCAGAAGCTCGCCGAGTTCCTGCTCAGCCCCGAGGCGCAGTCGCCGGCCCTGGAGCTGGGTGACCAGATCCCGTCCAACCCCAACACGCCCACCAGCGACAAGACCCGTGGCCAGGTCGAAGCCATGCAGACCTACCTGCAGACTGCCGTGACCATCGACTGGGACCAGGTCAACACCCAGCGCCCCGAATGGAACGCGCGCTGGAATCGCCAGATCGAGAGATAAGCCAAGGGCCTGGTCGCTCCCACAGGTATCGGGACCAATACGTGATCCGTGCGCCCAGTCCTTTGGGCTGCGCGGTCACGCATAGAGCGGAGTACACAAGCGGTCCGCGTACCCTGTGGGAGCGGCTTTAGCCGCGAAGAATCCAACGCGGTGCATGGCACCGGCTGCGCCGGTGTTCGCGGCTGAAGCCGCTCCCACAGGGGCCCTGCTGATTCAATGAGTCATGTGCAGTTCCATGAGAGCAGGTTCACCCGCGAAACACGCCACCAAACCCTGACGCCTCAATCCAGCACCGGCCGCAACAACGCCTGGGCTTCATACAGGGTCGGCAAATACCGCAAGCGTATTTCGTCCACACTCAACCGCGAAGCATGGGTGGTGATAGTCAACGTCGCTTTCAGGCGGCCGGCGCGGTCCAGCAATGGCACACCCAACACGCGCATGCCGATTTCATACTCCTGGTCCACGATACAGAACCCCTGCGCCCTCACCTGCAACAACTGCGTCTCCAGCTGCAACCGGTCCGTCTGCGTATAAGGCGTCAACCCCCTCAGCGGGTTACGCGCAAAGTACGCATCCCGCTCCCCCTCCTCCAGCCAGGCCAACCAGATACGCCCGCCGGCGGTGCAATACATCGGCACCCGCGAGCCCGGCCGGATCGACAACGAGGCCACATGGCTGTAGCGGCTGCGTACCAGGTGGATGATCTCGTCGCCATCACGGGTACCCACCGACACATGCTCCTGTGTCTGCCGCGCCACCTGCTCGACGATCGGCCGCAGCATGCGCGGCAGTTGTGCCGAGTCCACATACGCCTGGCCGAGGCGCAACGCCTTGGGCGTGAGCCAGTACTCACGGCTGTCGGTTTCGGCAAACCCTTCGTGCACCAAGGTCAACAGAAACCGCCGCGCGGCACTGGGGGTAAGGCCGGACAACCTGGCCGCCTGCGGCACGCTCAGGCGCGGCTGCTCGGCGCTGAACAGCTGCATCAGCGCCAGGCCCTTCTGCAAGCCGGCGATCAGGTCACGGGGATGGATAGCGGGGGTGTTCATCTAGTCGACTCGCAAACAAGCAAAAACAGCCGATTAACGCGATAACCGGAGCAAGGCTGCGATTATCGCATCAAACGCCCGATCAGCGCATTGTTGCCCTGGCCTCCTTGCCTCACCCTTGCCCTCCATGACAACGCAAAAAAAGGGAGGTCAGCATGATTCGTGGTTCCACTGAACTAGTCGCCATCGTCGGTTCGCCCATTGCCCAGGTGAAGTCCCCCGAAAACTTCAACACCTGGTTCGCCAACAACAACTGCAACCTCGCCATGCTGCCCATCGACCTGCATGAGGCCGCACTGGATACCTTTGCCGGCACCCTGCGCGGCTGGCAGAACCTGCGCGGTTGCGTGGTCACCGTGCCATACAAGCAGGCCCTGGCCAGCCGCCTTGACGGCCTGAGCGAGCGCGCAGCCGCGCTGGGCTCGGTCAATGTTATTCGCCGTGAACGTGACGGTCGCCTGCTGGGCGACAACGTGGACGGCGCCGGCTTCCTCGGTGCTGCGCGCAAACATGGCTTCGAGCCGGCAGGCAAGCGTGCGTTGGTGATCGGTTGTGGCGGGGTCGGCAGTGCCATCGCCTATGCATTGGGCGAAGCCGGCATCGCCAGCGTCACCCTCAGCGACCCCAGCACAACGCGCATGGCCGCTGTGTGCGAGCTGCTCGGCAATGCCTTCCCCAGGGTTGCAATCGCCACCCGGGTCGACGAACTGGAGGGTTTCGATCTGCTGGTCAACGCCTCCCCTGTCGGCATGGGCGGCAGCGCGGAGCTGCCGCTGCCTGCCGCCCTGCTCGCCACCTTGCAAGCCGAAACACTGGTCGCCGATGTGGTCACCTCGCCCGAGATCACCCCGCTGCTGAAGCGGGCACGCCAGGTTGGCTGCGCGGTCCAGACCGGCCCGGAAATGGCCTTCGCCCAACTCGGCCATCTGGGCGCCTTCATGGGCGTCACGCCGCTGGAGATCTGAAGCCATGCCGACGCATGAACATACGCAACACAATTTTGACCTGGTCGTGCTGGGCAGCGGTGCCGGTGGCTTTACCGCTGCCGCCACGGCCGCCCGCCGTGGGCTGAAAGTGCTGGTGGTGGAAAAGGCCGAGCACTTTGGCGGCACCTCGGCGATTTCCGGCGGGGCGGTGTGGCTCTACGGTACCGATCAAGCCCGCGCCGCCGGGGCGGTGGACTCGCCCGAGGCCATCCGCACCTACCTCAGGCAGGTCATCGGCGACGGCTACGACCCCACCCTGGTCGACACCTTCATCGAGCAAGGCCATCAGGCGCTGCGCTGGCTGGAGCAGAACACCGAACTGCGCTACGCCCTGCGCCCGCATTCGCCGGACTACTACCCGGACGACCCGGGTGCCACCCAGTTTGGCCGGGCACTGGAGATGGTCGAGTACGACGGCAAGCAGCTCGGCTCGCACTTCAATAACCTGCAGATGCCGCCGCCCGGCATGCTGCTGTTCGGCGGCATGATGGTCAATCGCGTGGATATCCAGCATTTTCTCAGTATTCGCCGCTCACCCCGGTCGCTGTGGCATTGCCTGAAGCTGATGGCGCGTTACGCGCGGGACCGCCTGCGCCATCCGCGCGGCACGCGGCTTACCACCGGCAACGCCTTGATCGCCCGCCTGGCCAGCAGCGCCTTCGCCCATGGCACGCAGCTGTGGCTGCGCAGCGAAGCCCTGGAGCTGATCGTCGAACGCGGTGTGGTCACCGGCGTGGTGGTGCAACGCGAAGGGCGCCGGGAACGGGTGCTGGCCCGGGGCGGTGTGGTGTGCGCCATGGGCGGGTTCGCTGCAGGCGCGCTCGCCGACAGCTACCGGCCGGCCCGGCAAGCGCAGCACCTGACCATGTCACCGCCCACCAATGACGGCGCGGCCCTGCGCCTTGGCCAAGCCGTGGCCGCAGCCCAGGGCGAAGGCCTGGTGGCCAACTTCTTCTGGGCGCCTGTTTCCGAACTGCGCCATGCCAGTGGCGAACATGAACGCTTTCCGCACCTGGTCACCGACCGCGCCAAACCGGGCGTGATCGCGGTAAGCCCGGACGGGCGACGTTTCGTCAACGAGTCCGATTCCTACCACCACTTCGTGCAGACCATGTTCGCCAAAGGCATTGCCAGTTGCTGGCTGGTCTGCGATGCCGAGGCGATGAACCGCTACGGCCTGGGCCTGGCACGGCCGAAGCCGGTGGACAACCAGGCATTGATCGATGCCGGCTACCTGCACCGCGCCCCCACAGCGCAGACCCTGGCCAAGGCCATTGGCGTCGACCCACAGGTGTTCATGCAGACCCTGGAGCAGTTCAACGCCGACGCCCGCAACGGCATCGACCGCGCGTTCGGCAAAGGCGGCAACAGCTACAACCGCTACATGGGCGACCCGCAACACACGCCCAACCCATGCCTGGCGCCGCTGGCCAGCGGCCCGTTCTACGCCATCCGCATCCACACCGGCGACCTCGGCTCGGCCCGCGGCCTGGTGACCAACGCCCAGGCCAACGTGCTGAACCGCGATGGCCAGCCGATTGCCGGGTTGTATGCGGTCGGCAACGACATGAACTCACTGATGAGAGGCACCTACCCCGGCCCCGGTATCACCCTGGGCCCTGCCCTCACCTTCGGCTGGCTCGCTGCCAACCACATCGCCGCGCGCCTGCAGGCGCCAACCACCCACATGGAGACCCCAGCATGTACTACGAACTGAGAACCTACACCCTCGACCCACTGAAAATGGCCGACTGGCTGAGCCTGTACCAAAGCCACGCGCTGGAGGTGCAAAGCGAGCATCTCGGTAACCTGATCGGCTTTTTCACCAGCGAGTTCGGCGAGGTCAACCAGGTGGTGCATGTCTGGGGTTATGCCAGCCTCGACGAGCGCATGGCACGCCGCGCAGCCATGGCAGCGGACCCGCGTTGGGCCGAGTTCTCGCGGCGCAACCGCGAACTGGGCGCGGTGCTGCGCTTGCAGTCGCGAATGCTGCGGCCTACCGGCTTTTCGCCGCTGCAGTAGCCCTTCTTCCAAAGCCTGAGCGAAACCCACCATGCAACCCCTCGAATGTGACGTACTCGTCATCGGCTCCGGTGCCTCTGGCCTGGCTGCCGCCGTTACTGCCGCCCATCACGGCCTGCAGGTGATCGTCGCGGAAAAAGCCAGCCAACTGGGCGGTACCAGCGCCTGGTCGGGGGGCTGGCTGTGGATACCGCGCAACCCGCTGGCCATTGCCGAAGGCATCGTCGAGACCGACGATGCCCCGGAGCGCTACCTGCGTGCGCAAACCCACGTCAGCGAACTGGACCCGCGCCAGCGCGCCTTCCTGCACCATGGCCCGGAAATGGTCGCGTTCTTCCAGCAACACACCGCCGTGCAGTTCCAGTGCGGCAGCCGCATGCCCGACATGCGCGATGGCGACGGCAGCGCGCGCGGTGGCCGTTCGCTGTGCGCGCTGCCGTACGACGGGCGCCTGCTCGGCCCCTGGCTGCGCAAGCTGCGCCCACCGCTGGACATCGTCAGCCTGGCCGGCATGGGCATTGCCGGCGGCGCCGAGATGGCCGCCTTCTTCAACGCCACGCGCTCACCCACGGCCGCGCTGCATGTGGGCAAGCGCCTGCTGCGCCATGGCCGCGATCTGCTGCTGCACCGGCGCGGCCTGCAACTGGTCAATGGCAACGCACTGGTGGCACGGCTGCTGCGCAGCGCCCTGGACCTTGGCGTGACGCTGCTGACCGACAAGCCGGCCAGCGGCCTGCTGGGCGAAGGCCGGGTCAGCGGCGCGCAGTTTGCCGACGGCCAGCTGATTCACGCCCGCCGCGGTGTGGTTTTGGCCTGCGGTGGCTTTGCCCATGATCGCCAGCGCATCGCGCAACTGATGCCGCATGCACCGGACGGTGGCCAGCACTACTCTGCCGCACCATGGGAAAACAGCGGTGACGGCCTGCGCCTGGGCGAACAGGCCGGTGGCCTGGTCCAGGCGACCCTGGCCCATGCGGGTGCCTGGGCACCTGTGTCGCGGGTACCGCGCAGCGATGGCAGTTTCGGCCATTTCCCGCACCTGATCGATCGTGCCAAGCCCGGTTTCATCGCCGTGTGCCGTGATGGCCGGCGCTTCGTCAACGAAGCCGATTGCTACCACGACTTCATGAACGCGCTGTTCGCCGCCACGCCGCAGGGTGAAGCGCCGCAAGCGTGGCTGATCTGCGATCATGCAGCGCAACGTCGCTATGGTATCGGCTGGGCCAAGCCCTTCCCTTTCCCCACCCGCCACTATCAACGCTGCGGTTATTTGCACAGCGGCCGCACGCTGGCGCAGTTGGCACAGCGCTGCGGGATCGATGCCGAGCAGTTGCAACGCACGGTGGATGACTTCAACCACCATGCAGCCCGGGGTGGAGACCCGGTTTTCCAGCGCGGCAAATCGGCTTACAACCGGGCCCAGGGCGAGCCGTTACAGGTACCCAATCCATCGCTGCGCCCCTTGCTGAACGGGCCGTATCACGCAGTGAAACTGTTGCCGGGCAGCCTGGGTACCTTTGCCGGCCTGGCAACGGACAGTGCCGCCCGTGTGCTGGACCACGCGATGCAGCCGATTCCTGGGCTGTATGCGGTGGGCAACGACATGCACAGTGTGATGGGTGGGTATTACCCGAGTGGCGGGATTACCCTGGGGCCGGGGATGACATTCGGTTACCTGGCTGGTAGAGCGTTGAGCGGCCTCTAAGGAAATGAGGGTACGTTTTTCCCGAGGATGAGTTGATCGTCGCCTGTTAGCGCGCGTTGCCATTGCTCCTTACACGCCCTCGCCGCTTCCAACCAAACGCCCTGCAGCCTCAAGTTCTCCACACGCACTAGACTCAGGCACTAAACGGATGTCCACACGCCGATTTGCTGCTCGACCAGACGGAGTATGGTTGCTGCTGATCGGCTGACCGGCCGCCATTCCCTGAACAGCAAAACAACTGTCCGGGATATCTCCCATACGCTGCATCCAGTCGCGGACAGCAGAGGCGCGAGCACGAGAGAGATCAAGATTCCTGGTAACGTCACCCTGGGCATCGGCATGACCGGAAATAACGATTAACCACCCAGGTTGGGCTTTGATACCAACCAGTGCACCGATCAATAACTTGGTTGAACCGGGTTTGAGCTCGGCACTGCCAGGATCGAACAGCGTCAAGCTGTCGAGCTGGATTGGCTTAGGCATGGAAGGCTCTTGGATTTGTCTAGAGACCCACTCCTGCCAGCCTAACCAACCCGCAAATGCGCAAGTGATCGTCAAAGTCAGCAGCCACGGCAGTGCAGCGCGCCTCTGCGCGGGATGCTCGACTACAAATGTGTAGGTCGATGGCGCAGGCACAACGGAGGTGATCTGAGGTCTGACCGATGGTTCAGCAAACGATATCCATGGCTGTGACAGAAGCGGCATCGGTGCCGCCATGCTTCCAGATATGCGCTGCAGGAGGCTGACTATCTGGTTTCGAAAAACCTGCAGCGACACCAGTGGCGCATGACCAAGGCTTTCCAAACGGTGCTCCAGCCGGTTTAACTCAACAATCAGCTCGCTCAACGCCGCCGAACTTGACCTGCCCCATTCCACCATGCGAACCAAGGGATGCAACTGAGTAAACAGCCATGCTATGAGATCAATGCGTGCTGACGCCTGCACCGGCCACAGGCGCGGCCATTCATCGGTCAACGTAGAGAGCAATGCCAACCCTTCCGTCAAGCCCGCGAGCCCCGTGCGGTAGCTACGCGCCAGGACGAACGCCACCGCTGTTTGCAGCTCAACCCCGTTCAGCTCGAAGAGGCGCAAAGACAACCCCTCAACTTTTGCCCAGTCCACATCTGGGCAGGCAGGGTGATTGAGCTTTGCCAACTCACCGCGCAGCATTTTGAACTCATCGAAGTTGCCCGGATCCCCACCCAGGCGTACACGCATCTCGAAAAGCGCCGTCATCTGGCCCCCTGTCAGTTCCATTGCACGGGAAGGTAGCCTTCCTGCTTGAGGTGACGCACCACAACCCTGCCTTCGGCGCCGAGTGTGGTCCCAAAGGACGCCCTGCCGCCGCCCCTGATGAGTACGTCAAGGGCATAGTCAAGATGGCCAGGGCGAGACTGAGGTATCAGCTGAACGCTCACCTGCGCCAGCCGGGGCTCATAGCGGCGCAAGGTGCGGGCGATGTCGTTCATCAAGCCATGGGCTGAAGCCGGTAGCCCTTGCAGCACCGTGCCCATGTCCGGCAAGCCATAGTCGGGCAGATGCGAGAGTGAACCTGCACGGCTGTTGAGAATGCGCTGAATGTTGTCCAGCACCGAGAGGGTCAGCTGGTCATCTTCATTCACCTGGTCCAGCGCTAGCTCACCGCGGAAGTTCTGCAAAAGGATTTCGTAAAGAGAAGGACTGGACTCAGGCATGTATTCAGCCCTCCGCGCGCTGTCGAAGCGTCAGTCGGTTATCGCCCAATTCGAGCACTCTGGCCTGATCCGGTTCGAGGTCGTCACGATGCAAGACAACGCGCCACGTATTTTCAATAACGTCTGGACTTCGGAACAGAGCAACCACGGCAACGTACTTGGCTTCGCCTAGCAGTGGTGCACTCAGTTGCGCCGCCTCACCCGGCTTGACCACTACAACGCGCTCATCGAGCAGATCATCGCGAAGCACTCGCTCACCTTGGCCTACCAGATCGTCGTAGGTGGCGATCTCCACCGCCTTGCTGCCCTTCAACTGGTAGACCCGCACCAGCACCGGCACCGACAATCCGCTCATTTCTTTGCCATCGGTATTTATCGCTGACCGGCCGTTGAGATCCAGATGCAGCGTCTTTACTTGCTTGTAGAAGATCGCCTGGGCCGTAGACGCCGTACCGTCTGCGACCTTTTGTGCAAGGCCACACCCACTCAACACCGCAACAAGTGTCGATGCCGTGAAGCATTTAAAAACGGTACGCCACATGCTGTACCTCCTTCCTGCAAGGGTTCGGCTGCAGACCTTGATATCGGCCCAGGTTGATCGTGATCGTGTCGTCTTGGGCCGATGCGAGTACGCCCTCTGTCCGCATCAAAACAGCGGTCATGCCAAGCATCGACCGAGTGCGTCCTAGTACAGGAGCCGGCACCATCTCGCGTGGAATCGAGAGCTGTAGCAGCGCTGTGCAACGCCAGCCCAGATACACCTCAAGCAACACACGCAAATCGGCGATCAGTCGGCCACCAGGAAGCCATTCCCGCGCTTCATCCTGGTCCTCGGTACACAGCCGCAGGCGCAGCTGGCTATTCGCGTCGTGCCCGACAGCACCCAACGGCATACCGTCGCCCAGCCTCACCGGGTGCTCTGGTGCCAAGCTGGCGGGCTGTTCAAGCACAACGCTCTGCGGCCAATGACCGGTCACGTGCGTATCCGTATGCGGTGCCAGCAACTTCACCAAGGCACCGATCCCCTCCGCGTTGCGCGTGGGAAGGCGCATCACACTGAGCAGGGCCAGAAAACGTGACATCGGTGTGGCGATGCGCTCTGCCGTACCGGGAATGCCCAGCCCGATCAAGCCCAACAGACACTGTGAAGTGGCATCGCGCCCGCCCGGCTCGAACGTTGCCGGGTAGGAGTACTTGCGCCAGATCCGGTAGAACTGGGTGAATAGCCGATGGTTGAAGATATCGAGGAAGTGCTCCAGCGCCTCATGGCCTTCACGTCGCTGGGCGATATCATCCAGATAGCCCGTGGGCAAAGGAGAGTCGACGCCATACAAACCCAACAACCGGGTACGTATCGTCAGCGGTCGGTCCGGAAAAGCTTCGTCGACTTCAATGGCCTTCAACTCGCCTGCTGGAAATCCCATTCCAGGGTCGGGCCGGAACCTGACCCGGTCATCGCCGGGATGTGCAGTGCTGCCCAACGGTGGTTGTTCAACCAACACCTGCTCCAGCACCTGGCAGAAGCGGTAGACGTTGGCCGTCGACACCTGATCAGCCAACACATGCAGAATGCCCTCGGCCTTCAACCGGGAATACGCTGACTGTGATGTTCGTTCCATCGCAGGCACCTCCCCGTCGGTTGCAGAATCATCGTCAGTTGAGTGCATAAATGAATGTCCGCGTACAAGGCGAAGAACCGGCTGAGCATTTCACCAAACAGGCAGATGTCCCCCTCTCCTGAAAAGCCGTTGCCATCGACCGTCACCTCGATATCCACACCTCGTAGCAAGAAGCCTTTTTCGAAGCGCTGAATCAGGTGATGCCTGACGTCAACAATGGCCTCCAGACGGCGGCGGTTCGTTTCGCTGCCCGTCCACTCATACAAAGCCAATGTGCCACGCAGTACTTCAGCACTGTTGAGCATCGGCAGGAAATTCGATCCCAGGTGACTGAGTACACGCCAGTGAAAACGGTCGCGATTGGGCGGGTAGCACGGTAGTGTCGGCGCGGTCAGGTTGCGCACTCGCAAACCTGCCTGGGTGGACTGCGCCGCAGCATCGAGCAAGGTGCTGCGCAAGGCTTTGCGCGGCAACTGGCCATTGGTACCGGTCAGGCGCAACGACAGGCTTTTGCGGTTGAGCAGCACATCCTTGTCAAAGCCCTCCCCGCCAAGGATCAACCAGGTGTCATGAAGACCATTGGCACCGCGCCTCAAGCGGGTATGGAAGTAGCGCTCGGGGGCCTCATCGCGAAGCATGCCCCCTTTGTGGCGAAAGCTGCTGAAAGGCACGTAGTCCTGACGCACGCTGTCTTTCGTTCCAGAAACCTTGTCTACCGAGTAGATCTCTGTATGTCCGTCCTGCAAGCGCATTGGCCGCAGTAGGTATTCATTCTGCAACGGGTCCAGGGTGAGCGGGTCCGCCTCCAGTGCAAACAGGTTGATCACGGGAACCGCGTGTAGACGAATGTGCTCTTGTGTAGGCGTGAACGCATGCGACCAGGTCTCACTGAGCACGACTTCAAGCTCGAACCATGGGGCGTCTGGTGGCAACGCGAGCGATTCGAGGCCACAGAGTGTGACGAACATGAATTTCTCACGGAACGTGAAGTACTCCAGCAACAACTGATAACCACTGAACGCGCTGTCGCCTTTAGGCCAAAGGCGATCATCGTCGGCAAACCCCTTTGGCTTGAAATGCCCCGCAAATGCCTTGCGTTGCGCCGCGCCTGGCAAGCGCACATGCAGCGCCTGCACGTTCAATGTCAACGCCTGATGCAGCACACTGGCAAGCGCTGCGTCGGCATTCAGATACAAGGGGATATGCGCGAGGTCGAGTTGATCCCAGTTGGCCAGCGCTCCACGCGCGAAGCGCAGGCGTAGAACTGCACGTCCATCTGGCTCATGGTCAAGTCGCACGGTTTCCAGATTGAGCGGCCGTAACGTCAAATCCTGCGTGGTGGAGTAGCGGCAGCGGGTACGGTGTTGCCCCACCGGTTGTGACAGCACCTGAAAGCCTCTTGCAACCGCCTCGCAGCCTTTCATCTGACTGACATCTGGCATCAGTTCGACGATGGCCAGTGACGGAATGGTGCGCAAGTAGTGGGGCCATAACAGGCTGACCAGCCCCTCCGTCAGCTCGGGCAGGTCATCGTCCAATTTCTCGCGCAGACGCCCCATCAGGAACGCAAAGCCTTCGAACAAGCGCTCCACAAAGGGGTCTTCAGCGCCGGGTTTATCCAGGTTGAGCTGCGCCGCACGGTCCGGAAAAGCCTGGGCAAACTCCTTGCCCGCTTCGCGCAGGTAACGCATTTCAGCGTCGAAGTAACGCAGGGTTAGGTTGTCCGTAGTCAAAACAGATTCCTGATCAAAGTGAATTAGCTGCACAGCACTGCAGCACGTACCGGGTCAAGGGATACGAGGGTTGCCAGCTGATGTTCCATTTGCCGCGCCAACGCAGGCCGGTCAGTGTCGTTGCGCTGGGCCTTCAAACGCAGCAGCTTGAGCAAGCGCGCCTTGACCTCGAAGAGCAGGTCAGGCTCCCAGTCGGCAAATGTGTGGCGTTGCGCGGCAGCGTCCAGCTCAGTGAACAAATGAATGGCCAGCTCGGCCTTGCCGCACTGCTCGGCCACTCGCGCCATCAGCAAACGCAGTAACCAACGCTGTCGCCCGGTCTGCACATCGGGCCGACTCGCCAGCCAGGCCAGCGCCTGCTCGACACCGTCAGCATCCGCTTGCGCCAGTGCCTCGGGTTCCAAGGCGAGTATTTCGCATGCGGCCGCCGGCAGTGCGGGGGCCGCTGCGGGCAGCCATTGTTCTGGGCGGTTACCGCTGACCTGCTGGTTGATCCACTCACGCGTGGTTTCATCAGCGAATGGCGAGCCATCGCTCCAACACAGCAGCTCCACGCCCGGCAGACGTTGCAGCAGCATGGCCAGATCGTGTTTGACGATATCCGCCCAGCTCTTGTGAGGCTCAGCCGATTTGCTCAGTGCCTGATGGAGGTACCATTGCAGATCCAACCAGAAGTGGTTGACGCCTTCGGCATACATCTGCTCGACCAAGTCAATCAGCTCGCTCCAGCTTTGCTGCAAGTGCAAGCGCTTTAGCTGTGCGCGATACTCGCCGCGAGGCGGCGCCAGGCGGGTAACCCCCTGTGCATTTTGCGGCGGCACCTGGTGCACGGTGTCCCAACGCAAGCTTTTCATCAGCCTATGCGCTGCCAACCACCCTTCTGGTTGCTCACGCAGGTAGGTGGCCAGGCCCCGGCCACTGTCCAGCAAATCGCGACCGGACTTGATGGGTGATGCGCTCGGGCCAGGGGTGCTACTTCTCAGCGGTGAATCACTGCTGGTCTGCGGGACGATTGCATCAACACCTCCCGACACGGCGAGTCGATTGCTGAGGGCGCCGTACAAGGCGTCCAGCCGTGGCCGCTGGTCTTCAGGCCAACGGCTGAAGCCGTGCTCCAGCCACACCAGCGCAGCCACCGTTCGCTCGGTTTCAGCCTTGACCACCTGGGGGTACAGCGTCAGGCTTGCCAGGACCCTGCTGCCGGCAAGCCACTCCAAGGCCATCTTGCGGCTATTGGGGCGCACCGGCAGGATGTCGCAGGCATAACGTTCCATCAGTGCCGCCAGCAAACTCAGGCCATCTGCCAAACCGACCTCACCGTCCCGGTGCAAACGAGCCCAGAGGTAGTAGGTGGCAACGCGAAGGTCTTTGCAGGACTGCTGGAGCAGCTTCTGCGCCAGTTGCGCCACAAGGTCCACATCCGCCCCGGAGAGTTTGTTGACCTCTTCGCGCATGCGCTGGAAATCGTCGTCGTAGCCTGGGTCCTCTCCCACCGGTACATCGCCGTTGATGGGCGTTAGCCAAGGCTCCCAGGATTCGCTGTGTTTGCGGGCAATGACCAGCGGCTCGCTGGCGGGCAAACAGCTTTCGACCAAGCTTTTCAGGCTCATTCGAAGCCCCCGTTCTGCGTGTACTGCGGGGTGTCTCGGCCCTCTGCCAGAAAGATCTCTCGCGGCAGGCTGAACCCGCGCAACTTGAGCAGTGCCAACGGGCCTTCGCCTAACTCCGTGCGCAAGTGCCAGGTCAGGCCCAGGCCATCTGGCGCATCCAGCACGACCCGAAAACGACTGTCGCCGTCATCCAGCGCCGTGACATTGGCCTCCTCCAGTAGCCGAATCAGCCCCCAGGTGCCCTGGTAATCCGCAAACAGACGTTCACCGGTGTGGACGCTGCTCCACGTCAGGCTGATGCCGGGATGGTCGCCCTGCCCGGGCCAGCGAAAGCGTTGCCAACTTTCTCGCTGGTTGAAGTAGTGATGCTTTTCACCGTTGAGTACGAAGGTGGTCTGCACCACATCACGCACAGGCTTGCCTTGCAGCTCGAAGCTCAAGCCCATACCGCCATCGGTGTACAGCACATCGGCCAGCTGACTGAGCTGATTGATCGCGGTGAGAAAGTCCGGGTTGAAACGCAGCCCCTGGCTTTGCCGCGCGTCGGCCACCCAGCGGCTGCCTTCCTTGCGCAGAAGCCCCGTGAGCTGCTGAGCCAGGAACTGCTCGATCCGCCCGGAATCGGCACGGATCATCTGCCCCAGCATGGGCAAGGAAGCATCACTGCTGGTGGCGGCGAAGGGATAACGGCCGCTGAAAGCGCCCTGCCACTCATCGACGATCGCGCGCTGCCACGCCCGGTTGAGGCCGGCCGACGACGGCTGCAGAGTCTGTTGCCATGCCTGATCCAGCGGCTCCACGAACAACGTATTAGCCGCTGGCCCCCAGTCGGCGCCGAGGCTGGCGGCGATCAGGTTGCCATAGGCCTGGGTATCGGTCAGGTCCGCGCCTTTGCCTTGGAATACCGTCTGCGCCAAGGTCTGAATCATCGCCTCGGGGTCGGGTGCATTGACGACCTGTTGCAGCTTCAAGCGCACGCCGGTGATCCGGGTAAGGAAGGCTTGCAGGCTCAGGCGGCCATCGACTGATCGCCCTTCAGACTCCTTGCCCAGCAACGCCATCAAGGGGCCAAAGGTGCTGTCGAGCGGGCCGCTGGGTGTTTGGGGAAGTTGATCGACGATCGGCGCTGCTTTTTGCCCCACCAACTTCTGTGCCGATTCGATCAGGGAATCGGCCAGGGCCTGACCACGAACGCCGGCCTTGCCCTGGTAACTCAGCGTGTTCATCAGGGCAATCAATGGCGACTGACGCACATCACTCATCAGCGTCAACTGTGCAATCACATCGCTCAGGCCATGGCCCTGCTGCCAGCGCAGGCTGTTGAGGAAGCCCAGCCAGGCACTGCTGTAATCCTGGAAGTAGCGTGCGGTCAACCGCTCCCTGAGTTGGTCGGGGCTCAGCGCCTTGGCGATGTCGTTAGGGTGGTCGCTGAGTACCCAGTCGATCTCTTCGCGCCGCGCTTGCGCCGCGTCTTCAATGGCTGCACGAACCTGCCCTTCCCACGCTTGGCGGGTGAATACACCGGGGACCTGTTCTGCACTGGCGAACAGGGCGCTTGCATCGGTGTCGCCGACCATCTGCTGCAAGCCCAACGCCGGGTAGTGGTTCGCCGCGGTGTCGAGGACTTGTTGGTAGAGGCTACTTTCAGCGTTTCGCTGACCTAGTTCACGCAGCAGCACCTGGCGTGTTTGGGCGATCAACCTGAGGTCGGCCTTGATCGCCCAGTCAGGGTGCTCGGGCAGATGCTGGCCGTAGAACGTCCACAGTGCCGGTTCGGTACCGCCCAGGGTCTGGGCCAAGAACGCGGCATCGGCCTTTTCCGGGCGCGCCAGCATCAGATAGGCTTTGAGGTAGTCGTACGTCTGCTGTGCCCGCTGAGAGCTCGCCGGAGGCAAGTTGACCAACGCCTTGAGCCGTTTTTCCAGCTCAGCGACGGCTGGGTCACGGAGCAGCTGGTTATTGGCTTGCATATAGAGCGGCCACACCACGTCACACAGCTCGTGCGACCGGTTCAGGCCAAAGCGCTGGTACCACGGTGCGCCGTGTTCTGATCGGTAGTCCAGGCGGGAGAGTTCGCGTACCAGCTCGCCCAGTGCCTGTTTGGTGTCGGTGCCTGCTACGGGCTGCTGCAGCGTCCTGTACGCCGCCGCGATCTGACCGACCTCGGCACGGTTGCTCGCAAACGACAACAGCAAGCCGATGCCCCAAATGAAAGCGAGGCCGAGCGCAGAAACGTAGGCGACTCTGGCTGGGTGCCAACCCAGTCGGCGGGCTCGGGCGGAGCGATCATTGAGGATCCCGGACCATGCTGGGTCTTCAGGCCAGTGATGATCCACGCGAAGGTTGTTCTGGAGTCGCAGCGGTAAGCTGAACCACACTCCACGCAACCAAACGTCGCGTCGCCGGAACAGCGCGGACAATGCAGCGCACCATCCGGAGACACCCTCGGTCGCAACATCGCGTGACAATCGAAGCAAGAAATCATGATCAGAGTCTTTTTGAAGCTGCGATAGACCCTGCTCACGTAAGGGTTGTGCGAGCATGCCTAAGTGGTCGGCGAGCCGCACTGGCGATAATGGTACCGGGAGCATGCAGCCTACCGCTCCGATTTCTCGCGCGTGCTGCGGCCACATACTGTCGCAGACCTGCCACACATGCAGCAGCAATTGGCAGCGAAGGGTTTTGGCCAGATTCTGCAAACGACGAACGCTATCGTTCATCGCGCTCACGTTATTGCTTTGGTCTTTGTTCAACACCCAGACCACCCCATTGAGCGCACGGTTGCGGCATAGGCCGCGCCACTGCAAAAGCAACGCGTCTTGCGGTTCACATTGGATGCTGCCGGCCCACAGCAGCACGGTGTTTTGCCCTTCCAGCCAACGCTGCTCGCTCAACCCAGGGGCAATCGCCTCGATCTGCTCAGACTCACCGACCACCAACAACAGTCGAATTTTGCGCCGCCAGAAGAAGCCGTAGCGTCCCTTCAAATGCGCCCTCAACTCGGGTACGCCGAATGGATCCTCAGCATTAGAAACCATGTTACTACCAGTCGAACGAGTCCAGTTGACTCCGTGCTTTTGTCCCATCAGAGCAATAAAATCTCTCGCGCCCAACATTCGGATAGCCAATTCGCCGACGCCATCGAGAAAGAGAAATATCAAACAGCCGATCAACAACACTGCTGACCATTGCAAGCGTGCAGTCTCACTCCTCACCTGCACTACGGGATTATCGACCCAGATCAATACCCCACCCGCAACGAGCAAACACAGGATCACTATCCAGACGCTGATTCTCTTCTTTTTCACGATCAATCCCTATTTCAAGATCTCATGCAGGCCGGACAATAAAAATTTGAGCAGAGGCATCGTGTAGCAGGACCACCTGCGGACCGTCCTCCGCCTTGGCACACTCACTAGCAACGATTAATGCGACATTACCTACTGCACATCCAGGCAAACCAAACGAATCATCCAATCGATGACACCTGGCCACGTTAAAAGGGAAACGTGCTGCATTCACAGCGATACTTGTCTCACGTAAAACGTCACCAGGCACCTGAGCCTGCCAACTGAAGTACGTTTCTTCTCCGGCACGCAGTTGCCCCCAAAGAAATGCATCCGTAACTGCATCCTTGATAGAGCGACCAGCGCACTCAAGTTGGACAGGGCGATGAACCAGGGCGATCGAATCAATTTTTTGCGTGTTACACCACTGCGAAGAGCCCAACAACACAGCTGTCACGGTCTCGGCCTGTTCAGCAACGGGGTTTAGAAAAAGATTAATTTCGACGGACACTAACAGTTGATGTCGTTCCGGCGCATCCAACCAAGTGTCCAGCCACATTACGCCATCATCGTCCATTGCAAAGACCACGTTATCAGTTAAACGGTGGCTGGTGGTAACTGCAGACCAAATCGACAGAAGCTCTTCATTGCAAATCACTTGGTTATGCCTGATACGAACATCCACAGCAAGACTGCGCACCCCGATCTCTAAATCAGACTCCAACCCACGTACAACTTGTTGTAAAAATCTATGTAAACGCTTAGCGTATTCGGACTTTGAGTGATTTTGTACCCACGGTTTTAATTGGCTCAACCGCATTGTCAAGGCTTGTCCTTCCAGAAAAATAGGTTGGAGAGGCTTACTACCCAAACGCAGGGCCTGAGCAAGTTTATTATTACCCGCCCCGGAACAATAGGATACGGCCAATACGGCAACCGTACGCTGGCCGCGCCGAATGAGTGACCGCTCCAACTCATCGCGACTCTCATTCCAACTCTCTATATAATCTCGATGTTTTTCGTACGCCAACAAACGCAGTGCGTAGCACACTAACCCGGTAATCAAAACTCCTAATAATGCGCAGATCCAAAACCAAAATGATGTATGCCAACTGTCCACCCGCCAAAGCAGGACCATCAACCCGCCAACTACGAGCGAACAAAGCAAGATGACCACACCCCATCGCCAGTGCCGAGGTTGCCGGGGTAGCAATCGCCTCTCGGGTAATGAGTTCAGGTCAACTGCCATCTCACAGCCTACCTGCTTGAGGAAGTGACGTGATCAACTCACAACCACAGGAGCAGCAATGACCGTCTAAAGCAATGGGCCGACCTTTAACTTTCGAACCTGTATCCCCCTCTGCTATTTCATTCACGCCGTGCCCAGGTATTGGGCAAAACACAGCATCACCTACGCAAGCGACATCAAGCTGCATAAATTTCAACCCACTGGTGCCGGCAAGTACCTTGCCTCCCGAAGACAGTTTGTCGCCAACACGAATAACTCCGCGCATATCAATAAGCACCCAATAATAAAATCACTACCCGCCTTTCAGGCAGCCCAAATTCAAATGCCCCCTGAAATATAGAGCTCACCGCTACTCAATCCGATTGTCACTATTAACAACACACCTAGCCGTTTTATCGCCCAACACAATCATTTTATGTTCAAATGCATAACCATGCGGATTCTCAGGGGTTCTGTGCACATTCACTCCTCCTCCCCAGCTTGGATTGGCATATGCCTGACCACGTGCAACTTTTGTATCCCGGCCATAGTAGTCCTTGGTCACTGGTGTTTCCGGCCCCTGAGGGTCAATGTCAGGGGAGTACTGATAATAATTTTCGTCATACCAATCCTTGACCCACTCCAGCCCATTATCCGACATGGCATAAAGGCCCAACGGATTGGGAGGAAACCTGTCTACCGGCAAGGGCGTAAGCCCGCCCGTGCTCCACCCCATTTGTCTAGCAAAATCCTCACGATCTCGATAAGTAGAAATGTTAATTCCTTTCGGCCCTCCCCCATATTTAGTAAAACCATCATTTGTCTGCTTATAAGTACCGTCATCAGTGGCCACCATCAAAAACTGCCCGCGGCTGCGTGCCGCGTACTCCCACTGGGCCTCAGTGGGTAATGAGAAAGGAAGATTGGACACTTTAGCCAGCCAGTTGCAATAGCGGTCGGCTTCATACCAGTCCATATGCGCTGGCAAATTAGGTAAAGAATGAATGTTCTTCCACTTTTCCTGTATCCCCCCCACTTCAAAAGAACGCAACTTAAGACCAGTGCTTTTAAGATACATCTCAAACTCTTTATTTGAGATCTTAAATCTTGCAATAGAAAAGGTACTCAACTTGACCTTATGTACTGGCCGGCTATCTCCATCACTATCATAAGACATTTGCTCCGACCCATACTCCAAGCCATAATCCCCCATCAAATATTCACCACCCTCAACAAACACCAAGTCCCTTTTTACTTCTTCGACAAAATGCTTCATCTCTATCGGCGTTATCCCGAGTTCCTTATAATCAACTCCGCTCGCCAACTGGTCACAGCCTGACAAACTCAAAAAAACCAAACAAAATATAGACACCTTAAAAATCTTCACGACCACTCCAATTAGATTTACTCAGACAATATCCGCACTACAAGGACCAAACTTGCAGCGTCGCGGGTAATTCGGATTACGACCAACGTTTAGCTTATAATAGACTGTATCATTCATAGCGAGCGCATAACCAGAAGAACCAAACTCCTTCAACCGATCATAAATTATGGCCAATTCGCTTCGCTCATATTTTATTTCATAGAATTCTCTGTCTCGATCCCTCCCTAACTCAAGAAAGTCTACCAAGCTTCGCTCATGCCGCTCGACGGCGTCCAACTCATCGTATCCCTCTGATGGGCCATTCCCTTGCGCATTGACACGAGACAATACTTTATGCCACTCCGGCTTGCTCTGAATACTTCTGAGCACACAAAGCACCGCCTCTTTTCGTTCGCCGTAGCGATCGAGAAACCCTATGTTTCCTGGATCTATATTATCCCACTTACCATGACGCGTTAGAAGGTGAAGCAATATACCCTTAGCTTCAGGTGTGTAGCGCAACAGATCCAACTGTCGAGTGATAACATTTTTAGCTAACTGATTCCGTCGTCTCGAAGCATCAATACTCTTCTTCGTCTCATCAGCCAATTCACCAACCTGTTTTGTGAAATCATCTGCAATGTTTTCAATTGATTTTTTTACGAGTGAGTAATACTCATATACATTAGCTTCAACTACCTCCATTTGCATAACACAATACTTCGTATACACACTAAATGCTTCCTTATCCATGACTTTAAAAAAACCATAATCCCTTTGGTTCAGTTGATAAATCAACCAAGCACCGAACTCCAGAAAGGTATTGCCATCCACCTCACAAATAAAGCCACCTTTGGCACCCGCCCCTTTGCATAGAGAGGCTGCAAAACTAAAACAAAACTTCCCATTAATAAAAGTACAATAAAAACTTAAGCCGGCGCCCACCCCCGCCAACCCTGCAATGCTGGGTCCTATTTTACAAAAATCGACGTACTCTCCAGTAGTCTCCAGTATACCGCCATTTGTTTCCCCTGCCGCTGTCGGCTTTAACCATTGCAGTGATCCCGTCAGTGTTCCTTCCGCCCTCGCACCCGCAAAAGCTTCTGCCGAAAGTTTTATCCCTTCATCTTCACTGTTCATCTGCTGATGAAAATCGTAAGCTTTGCTTTTTCTTTCACTGAAAGGTCTCAAACGACCAGGTTGGCCCATGACGGTTTGCTGGTCACCACTCCTGACCACCTGGAATTGAGCCTCCACCTGAAGCGTCGCTCCAATAAATGCGGCCAAGCGAACGTTCAAACTTAGGCGCATCATCCCTAAGTCAAACGGGACCTCGTTCCCATCAGAGGGATTAACTGTAAGCCTCCATCCGATGCGATCCGGGGCGTAAATTGAAAAGGACGCTATGCCGGCAGCCGCAGTTAAGCTGCCGCCACCCTCTCCTTTGATGGAGAATTGTTGCTTACGTGGATCAATTTCAACATTTGCGCCGAAATTGGAAACAAAGCGCATAAACTGTGCTCCACCCTCAAAATCAATATGATCCCCCCACGTTGCCTCACCTTGTGCGGCAGCATTCCAGCTATCCGCCCAGTCAAAAAGTGAACAATCCATACTCAGCGCCTCAGGATCAAAACCAAGGCCTGCCCATTTAACAACATCCTTCAGATCAATTTTTATTTTTGGCCAATTCAATCCGGCAAGTTGCCTCTTAAGCTTCTTGTCGTCTATGCGTCGAATTTTTCCATCACTGCGTCGCTCAAAGATACTTTCAGCGCCGCCTTTTTTGTCACTACTTTTCAACGACACAGTATGGAGTTTTCTGCCATCCTTGCCTTTACTGTAGTAACCTTTTTTTACATAAACTACAGGCGCTCGTTTCTCACCAGCTTTTCTTTTAGCAGTCTGCCCCCTAACAGGAACAAGCTCCACAACATCATTATATTTCATGTCTTGGGTAGAAAACTCACCAATTTTTTCTTTTAACTTTTCTCGCTTCAACTCCAAATTTTTCTCAGCTCGCACTACAGCGTCATTAAATGACGCCTCAGGCGCTGCTGTGGTTTCTGCAGCAATTCCATATTTTTCAATTGCAACGGAGTAATTAATTTTTTCCTGATGAAAATCATTTACGCACTGCTGCATTTCCTTCCAATGCGCCTCAAACTCTGCAGCCTCACTGTCAGCAATAAAAACCAACTCCTCGGTTTCCGGACAAAAATAACACTGTACCGATTGATGATGAGCCACTACAACGGGTTTACTTTTGCAAACCCTGCTCTCTGCTACCAAGATATCCGCTCCGCCCATTTCCTATCACTCCGAAGTTACTCAAAGAATAACTTTATGCTTTGAAGATCAATTCCATAGTGGGACTGTGTATAACCATTCCCATCTGTCATGCCTCTCAGCACGCTGCCATCGGCAGCTTCAATTCGATACCGTACGTAAGGTTTTGGCTTGTCACTGACTTTATCTCTAACTTGAAAGCCACCTTGCATGGGATTGCTGTAAACAGGATCTTCCAGAATCATCGGTGCCAGGGCCTTCTCCAGTGAGGCAGTGCCTCCCCAAGCGATATTGTCATTCTTGATATGCAGTTCACCCGGGGCACCGATCTCAACAGATCCGTCTTTTATCTTGATATAGGCACCTCTGCTAACCAGAGTGATGCCGTGTTGGGCATTGAGAACGATCTCGCCATTACTGCTATTTAAAGCAAGTTCCTTGTCTGCTTGTAACGTCATCGCATCGCTTTGTGCCTGAATGTCCACAGGGCCACGAGCCGCAATTAATCTGAGCCCTAACTTTTGGGCGAACAGACTGATTGCCTCACCTGCGGCCACGCTAAAACGTTTGAATAGGCTGAAGTCAGCACTATCACCAGCCGTAGCTGTAATAGAGTTTTCTGCCGATAGTTGGATGTTTGCAGGTGTAACCATAGCTATCCCGGCAGGTGCCGAGGCAAGGAGTCCCGCATCTTTGAGCCGCGCCAATGCCTCCCGCAGGCTCTGTTGGGCCTGATTATCAGCTGGTAATGCTCCCGACACAGCTGCGCTTTGTGCCAGTGCGTTCACCAATGCCAGAGCGTTATTGAGCTGAGCCAACGCTGCTCCCATCTCCAGCATTGTCCCTCGGGCTTGAGGCTGAGCATCAGCACTGATGAAGATGCCACTGCCGCCACGGATCGCGGCATGCCCATCGGTGCGCAGTTCCGCGCCCTCCCCGCGAGGCCGGCGATCGGCATCGACCAGATGCCCGAGATTTAGTTGAGTCTTGCCACTGTGCTCCGTACTGAGCTTGATGTGCTCCTGCCCACGCGTATCGTCCAGGCGGAACTTGTTGTTGGCCGGGGTGCGCAGCACATTGCGTTTGTAGTTTCGCAGCGTCACGTGGTCGGGATGTTCACTGTCGTGCAACGCATGAGCGATGTAGGGGCGGTCCGGGTCGCCTTGTTCGAACGCCACCGCTACTTCGGTACCGCAGATCAACGGCAGGTGCAGGCCATGAGTGTCCCCCGCATAAGGGCGTGCCAGACGTAGCCAGACACTCTCCTCGCCTGCCCGCCAGTTGTCCCGGTCGAACAGGAAGTTGACCCGGTAACGTCCCTCCATATCGATATGGCCGTAAGGATCATTTTTTTGGGTACTGGTGACTCGCGCCGGCACCGTACCGGCGATCTGCGGCTTGCTCAGCAAGCTTGGCCGAAAGCCTATCGTCTCCGAGTAGGGAATCGCGTCAAACTTGGCTTCCAGGCTCCGATCGCGAGCTGCCTCGACGGTCAAATGCGTGATGACCACGCCAGGTTCGAAGACCTGTGGCGCCCCGTCAGAGACCGTCAGCACTTGCCCTGGGGCCAGCCTCACGCTGCTGCTGACACCGTTACAACGGGTCTGATCGTTGAGAAAGCGCTCATGATTCAGGCGTGCATAGAAGTAGCCGCTTTCGCTGAGCAGGTCCTCATCCTGGTCAATTGCGTCACCCAGCGCGGTATAGGGCTCACCGTAGTGATAGCCTTCGCCGTACGTAGTGGTGGCACCCCGGCTGTGATCAACCTCACCATCCAGGAAAGCAGCCGCGTCCCGGTGGTGATACGCCCGCACGTTGATGTGCTGTTCCACTACCTGATGCTCAACCTGCAGCGCCCACACGCCGTCCTGCCCATTGCTGGTCAAGCCCGACAGGGGCCGATGCGGCAACTTGACGCCAAACTGGTAATGCCGTTGATGGTCGTGAAACTCGACCACATCAATGTAAAGCCGATCGTCGTGGGTGAAGCGATACCAGATGCCGACTTCCGCCAGCAGACGGCTGATGAAAGTCAGATCGCTCTCACCGTACTGCATGACCTGTTCACGCTTGGGGTATTCGCGCGCCAGGTCGAACACGAAGTGCTGCCCTTCCAGCTGATGGCGACTGCGCAGGATGCTTTCAACAATCTCCGGTACCGACTGATGCTGATAGATCCGGTACTGCTTGCCACGTCCGAGCAATGCCAGGTGCGCTTCAAGTGCGACTTGGTAGCGGGCTTCATCCCGGGAGCCGGAGACACGCTTGAAACCCGTGATCACGCCATGCACTGTGCGTGATGCCCCGTCAGGCATTGGAAGCTGAGTGGTCAGTTCAGACTTGCCCAGATAGAAGCTGGCATCTTTCCCGAGGATTTGCGCCGCCTCGATATCCTGCTCTTGGGAAGTGAACGCAATGGTGTACTTGAATGGCTGGCTTAGCCATTCCTCGCCTTTGAATGACAGTACATCGAGTTCGGCCGTGAGGTCTTCAACTTCTAACTGATAGAGGTTGTGGGTGGAACCCATTATTGACTTCGCCATGATCAGGTCCTCTCGGTAGCCAGCAGCGCCGGGTCGTGTTCATCCGAAAAGCTCAAACTGATACCAGCGTCTTCGCAGTACCCGAGCGTCACAGCTTGTGTTGGCTGACCGAGGGCTTGGCGCTGCAGCAACTGTTGGCTTAGCACCGGCAGGATCTGCTGGTTCAGCAAGCTATCGATGTTGCGAGCGCCGGTATCGGGCAAAAGGCAGGCGGCGACCAGTGCTTCGTAGAGCGTGTCATCAACCTCACATTGCAGGCCGTAATGGCGCAGCAAGCGTTTGGCCACTTGATCGAGCTTGATGGCGACTATGCGTTTGAGTGCATCGCCCCCCAACGGGCGGAAGATCAAGGTCTGGAAGCGCGCCAACAGTGCGGGCTGAAAGTGCTCGCGCAATACTGGCCGTAACAGTTCATGAAGAGCGGCGTCTTCAGTATCTGGCTGCCGCTCGACACAACCCTGCAACAGGTCGCTGCCGAGGTTGGACGTCATGAGGATGACCGTATTGCGAAAATCGATCTCCCTTCCCTCTCCATCACGCATGAAGCCGCGGTCGAACACCTGATAGAACAGGTTGAGCACATCACGGTGGGCTTTCTCGACTTCATCCAGCAACACGACGCTATAAGGGCGCTGGCGGACGGCTTCGGTGAGCACCCCGCCCTGACCGTAGCCCACATACCCAGGCGGCGAACCTTTAAGTTGGCTGACGGTATGCGCCTCCTGGTACTCCGACATGTTCAGCGTGATCAACGATTTCTCACCACCGAACAGGCTGCTGGCCAATGCATGGGCCGTCTCTGTCTTGCCGATACCACTGGTCCCGACCAGCAGGAACACGCCCATCGGTGCTTTGTCATCAGTGAGGCCCGTTCGGGCGGCGCGCAACCGTTGGGCAAGTGCAAGCAGCGCGGGGTCTTGACCAACAACACGCTCGGCCAACTGATCTTCCAGGTTCAACAAGCTGGCATGTTCGTCCTTCAGCAAGCTGCCGAGAGGCACGCCCGTCCAGTCGGCGATCACTTCAGCCACACTGCGGGCGCACACGTCGAGTGACAGCAGTGGCCGACCGCCCTGCACGTAGTTGAGTTGCTCTTGTAGACGAGCGCAGACAGTTGTATCGACCTGCTCGGCCTGGCGAGCATTGAGCAGCTGGTGGGTGAGATCGAGCTCTTGTTGGTACTGCAACTCCAACGCGGCTTGCTGACTCTCCAGCTGCACCAGTTGGTCAGTGATCTTCGCCAAGCGAGATTCATCCGAATTACCGGTAAGCTGTGCGTCGTCTACCAGCGCCATCCGCTCTGCGGTGAAAGCCATCTTCTGCGACTTCAGCTGGACCAGAGCCTGAGGTTCGCAGTCCAAGCTCATGCGAACCCGCGCACAGGCGGTATCAATCAGATCCACCGCTTTGTCCGGTAAACGTCGCCCCGTCAAAAAACGGCGAGACAAGCTGACCGCCGCCTGCACCGCAGCGTCTTGAACATGCACGCCGTGGTAGCTGGCATAACGCGCTTTGAGCCCTCGCAGCATCACACAGGCATTGGCATCATCTGGCTCATCGACCTTGATCATCTGGAAGCGACGCTCCAGCGCCGCATCGCGCTCGAAGTACTGCTTGTATTCACTCCAGGTGGTGGCAGCGATGGTGCGCAGCTCGCCACGCGCCAGGGCCGGCTTCAGCAGATTCGCCGCGTCTGCGCCCCCAGCCTGGTTGCCAGCGCCGATCAAGGTGTGGGCTTCATCGATGAACAGCAGCACCGGAGTCTCTGACCGCTGGACTGCATCGATCACGTTCTTCAAGCGTTGTTCGAACTCGCCTTTGACCCCGGCGCCCGCCTGGAGCAACCCCAGGTCCAGCGTACGGATGCACACCGGTTTCAGGCTATCGGGGACATCGCCGCTGGCGATGCGTAAAGCCAGCCCCTCGACCAGCGCGGTTTTGCCGACACCTGGATCGCCTACCAGAATGGGGTTGTTCTTGCGCCGACGGCTCAGCACATCGATCACCTGACGGATCTCATCGTCGCGACCGAAGACCGGATCGATCTGCCCTGCTGCAGCCTTGGCAGTAACGTCATGGCTGAACTGATCCAAGATGGCGAGTAGTGCCGAATCACCACCTGTGCCGCCCACAGCCTCAGACTCTCCTGGCACTTCTGGCTTGAACAATGAATTCTGCTCTGATTGACGTTCTTCCGAATCGAATTCAAGCAGCGCTTTCACTTGCTCCGATTGCATAGGACCGATGCTCAATGCAGGCCAAGCGGCTGAACACTTAAGCAAGTTTGGCGCTTCAAATAGCGCCCCCAGCAAGTGAACGGATCGCAACTGCTCACAGTCACGATCCAGCGATGCCAACAACCAGGCATTGGTGATCAGCTGCCGCACTTCACCGCTCAGCTGAGGTTTGCTGAGAACGCTGCGCGGCAATGTATTGAAGTGGTCAAGCAGTCCCTGCCAGATGGCATCCATATCCCACTCATATCGGCGGGCGATGACCACGAGATCGCCCTCGCCTTGTTCAAACAATTTCAACAGCCAGTGTTCAACGGTGATATGACTGTGCCCACGTGCCTGGCAAAGTGAAGCTGCTGCCGTGAGTGCCTGGGTACAATAGGCGTTTAGCCGGCGAAGCAGGCGTGTAGGATCGTGTGCCATACAGGGCATCCTTGTCGTCAATGATCAGCATGTCGCCACAAGTGCGAGCGCGTCTGAATATCTGAGGTGTATTTGGCTGAACGCCCGCGCACGGGCGCTCAACCCAAGACACTGGAAACCATCAACCACCATTGGCTGCTGGCCAATATCTATCAGGCGGTGGCGCGTTCACTCCACGCATCGGAGTGAATGATGTTGCCATCCTTGTAAGTCCAGATAATCTTCTCGTAGCGAAGCTCGACCAACTCCAGGTGATTGTGCTTTTCCTTCGCAGGGTCTTTGATATCGTGCATTTTGGGTGCAACCTTTACGACCTTGACGTTCTCCAGCTTGGTATTGAAATACTCAACCTCCTGCCCGGCATCATTGATTTTGTACCATTTGAATTCGGCCTCTTTCAGCGTCTGCCCAGTCGTGACAGCCTTATAGAGGTAAGGCGTGGACGAATCGATTTCCTTGGTAAATACGAAAGCGGTATGAATCCGGGTCCCCGTCAACTTTCCGGTGTTGTTATCAGTCGGTATATAGAGATCATGATCCTGGGCAACCACTTCAATACTGCCCTCGCGATCTTTGACATTGACAGAGCCTTTGATTTCAGAGCCGCCATCGTCTTTCAGCCACAGGTAAACAGGAATAGCCATTTAGAAGTTCCTCATTTCAAGCGTTGGGCGTCGCGAAGTGCGACAGGGGTTGCAATCCCGAGGCCGTAGTCGAGGACTGACAAGCCCCCGCCTCCGGCACCAGGCGAATTTCAACTCGGCGATTGGCCGACCGTCCTTGTTCCGTGTCATTGCTTGCTACGGGCTCACTCGCCCCCAAGCCTTGTACTGCGAAGCAGTTGCTGGGTATGTCACCCATGTGTTGAATCCAGTCGTGAACCGCAGCGGCGCGTGCTCGCGACAAGCGCAGGTTCTGTTCGTCACTGCCCGTCGCATCCGTGTGGCCCGTGATCACGATTAGCCAACCTGGCTGGGCCTTGATGCCCGCAAACGCATTTACCAGGAACTTGGTCGACTCTGGCTTCAACTGCGCGCTGCCACTGTTGAACAGCGACAAGCTGTCCAGGCGAACCGTGCGTGGCTTGTCAGGCAGGCCTTGAGGCACGGTCGGGATGCGGTGGCCGTTGATCGCCGCCAGCAGTGACGGACGTAATCTTTCGCCTTGATACAGCCCGATACCAAGTGACCACGGCTCCCCCTGGCGGTAGTAGTGATCCAGGCGCTGCGCATCCTGGCGAAGCACCATCAGTGCCTCCTGGCGCTGCGATACGCTGGCCGAATCGGGGCTCAGCGAAGCGGTGCTGTAGCGTCGCAAATCATCGGTGACCTGACGTATCAGGAGCGTGTTCTGCCTCGCCGAGCTGATCAATGCGACGCAAGCCGCTAGCACCAACAACCAGACCCCAATCACCACAGCCCTGCTTCGCGGACTGTACGGAGCCCTGCCGGGCAGCAAATGAAGCAGTGAATCAGGAAAGGGTAACGACGCGTTTGCGTGATTAGCCCCATCACGAATGTAGGAAAGGCCGGTCCGCTGCTGGAGCCAGCGGTGCCAAAGATTGCTGTCACGCGCCCCCTCAATCCTCGGAACAAATGCAACCGCAAGGGTGAGCGCAGTTGCGATCTGCTGACGGGGACTTTCTGTGTCCATTTCCGCCAAGCACGCTTCGTTCAGCCAACCGACGGCAGCGTTCAACTGCACCGTGGTGCGTAGTCGGTCAGCCTGGTGCTCAGGATCTTTGCCCCTGCGCTGCCATTCGGACAGGCTCAGGCAGTCACCCGCCTCTCGTACTCGCACACTCGACTCTTCAGCCTCCCAGCTGAACCAGGGCGAAGCCCCGCTCGCGCTGTGGAAATAGCTCACAATCAGCAGCGGCAGCGGTGTACCTCGCTTGCGCACTATCGCGACCTGATGGCACAAGCTTTGTATCTGGTTCGCAAGCACTGCGCCGTCTGTATGGGCACTGGGGGTCACGACCCACATGATGCTGAGCTGCCCACCCCACTCTGGCCGCTCCAGCAAGAGATCGGCTACAGTTGCGGGCAACTTCGAAAGGTCGGGCACTGGCACATAACACCCCTCCCCTGTTACTCGTGGAACCAACTGCTCGGCAGACGAGGCCTCAAACAGTTCAGTCAAACTATCGCCGACCACCAGAACAACGGGATGACGATACGATCCAGCAGGCAGGCTGGCACCACTGCTCCACTGCAGCTGTGTACGTTTTCCGGCAGCACGCGATATCCGGCGCCAACCCACCATCACCAAAGCACTGACTAGCAGAGCCGCGATGGCTTGAACCGCTGCAGCCAGCGGCAACGTGGCAATCAACAACAAGGACAGCGCACCGGCCCATAGGCAAAGCCCCTGTTTGTGTATCCGCGGCATTACGCTCACTCCTGCACCGGCAAGAGTGAGCCCACGGCCTCACCTAACGCGTTATCAAGCCCCCACCAGGCGCCTACCAACAGGGCAGCGGCCATCACGATGTGAACCAGAGGAGAGCGCAACCAATGCCACATCGGCATCCGCGGACCAGTGCCTAACGGGATGACCAACGACTGGCTTGTGACCAGAGGCGGCACCTCGGCAGAGATGGCAGTCAACAACTGCTGGCGCTCCGGGTGATTGACTTCTCGGTAGCGCCCCAGGAATCCAAGCATCAGGACTCGATGAAATACAGTGAGTACATGAGGGTGCACAGAGGCTTCGCGCAGCGCAGTGCGCATATCCTCGTAGAGCGACTCACCCGCCTGGTGGCTGCTGAAGAACTTTGCCTGCAAGGTCTCCATCGCCCAATCCTCATGGGCTCGACCCTCCGCGCAAGCAAGCACCGTCTCGTCCAGCAGCGCACATTGCGCATGGCTGATCAGATCGATGCTACGGCGATCCAGGCCACGCTCCTGAAGCGTGGCGCGTACATGCTCGACATCAGCAACACAGCGCGACCATAACTGCGGGCTGCTGTGCGCCTCGGTACCGTGTCGCAACTCGACTACCAGCAGATAGGTATCCTGCATCAGCGCGTCTATATCCACCTTGGCTGCGGCGTTCTGTGGGGTCGCATGGTTCATGAGCGAAGCACCGCGAACAATTCGAGCTGGACATCCTGAAACACGCTCGGAACATAGAGCGCACAGACCCCATCAGCCAGCATCGCACGCCCTTTTGCATGGCTAAGGTCGAGTGCGAAGTACTGATTATCCAGACGCAGCGGTATTGCCGCCGGCACATGGCTCAAAGGTTTCAGAGGAACGCCATCGAGCGCCGCATTGACGAGATGATCCACATCATCGGGGGAGCCGACCTTGCACAGCCGGGGGAACTGGCTTTGAACTTGAACGGCCGGCAGCCGACAGCGAACCGAGAGATAGAAGTCAGCACCTTCTGGCTCAAGCAAGCGTGGATCGCTCAGGGAAACCTGCCAACGGTTTGCGCTGCGTGCCTCCAGGGACAAGGCCAGCACACGTGACGGCAGGCTCGCCTCCAGCAATGTAGAAAGGGTACGCATCAACGGCGGGAAGACTGCTTCAAGATCTGCGTGCTGGTAGGCAGGTATGTCCTCGATATGCTGGTCCAAGGAAAAGGTGAGCAGACCGCCTGCGAACTTCACCAACTGCTGATACACCTGTTCCGGATGCCGACCAGGCTGCGCTTTCAGGTCAGCCAGCACTGGCTGATACGTGTTCAGCGCATTGAGCAACCAGAACAGCGTGACATCCGCAACAGCAAACTCCGCCATGCGCTGGTTGCTCTCCCGACGCATCCCCATCAACCGCTCACGCTTGGCGGACAGCTGGGTCAGCAAGTTGTCGAGCTGAAGCAACAACCCGGCATGAGCATCAAATCTCAGCAAGGGCGGGATGTAGCTATCATCAATTGCCCACCCATCCCGGCCATCACGCAGCAAACGGGCCACCGGGCACGTGAGATAGTCCGCATTATCGTCGTCAGCCAGACGCAAGCTCAGCGCCTGTTCGAGCACGCTGATTGACTGCATTTCGCCGGTGTACAGATCCTTGGTATCACGCCATACCTGGTGATATCTGACTGGCCGCTCGACGCTGTTGCCCTCAAACAGGCAGTTGTTACCATTGGCCTGTTCCAGTGGCAAAGCGAGCACAACCGTTGCCGTCTGGATATCACCGGGCAATACCCGAGAGAGTTCCAGGGCACCGGGCAGTCGATCCAACCGATCGGTGTCAATCAAAGTACCGTCTGGCAGGCACAACTGAAGCCGAGTGGCCATCAGCTTGCCCAACCTCAGCGCCTCTGCATCAAACGCTACATGACGGATGCCCCAAGGGTGAACCAGGGCCAGTGAGGCAATACATTGATTAGTCCACGATTCAAAGCGGGCCTGCTGCTGAAATTGCTGCGCAGACAACACCACGCCGGACGCCCATAAAGGCCGATCGATTTTCACGTCATACACTCCTGCAACCGCAATCAAGATTTTGCTTTGGGCATCTGCGAAACCAAGGAAAGATTGATGTCCATACCTTCAACCTGGAAATGCGGCACAGCAAACAACTTGACCCTGAAGAAGCCCGGATTGTCATCAATGTCTTCGACAACCACTTTTGCCTGCCTCAGTGGGTGAGAAGCCTGTAAGTCATCCCCTGGGTCCGTCATCTCGGTGACCAAACCGCTTACCCACCTGTTGAGTTCCAACTCCAACAGGCGACGGTCTTTGGTTGTACCGATATTCTCCCGCTGGATCAGTTTCAAATAGTGCGCAATGCGAGAAAGCAGGAACACATAGGGCAACCGCGAATTGATACGGCTATTTGCCGTGGCTTCCGCTGTGTCATAGATGGCCGGCTTATGCGCTGAGTTGGCCGAGAAAAAACACGCGTAGTCGCGATTTTTGTAATACGAAAGTGGAATCAAGCCCAGGTTGGCAAACTCAAATTCTCGGGTCTCCGGAATCATCACTTCCGAAGGGATCTTGACTTGACTACCTGTCCCCAGGTCGTACAAATGGATCGGCAAGTTCGTGACAGCGCCACCGGACTGTGGTCCGCGAATCTGCACGCACCAACCATTAGCGATGAAGCTCTTGACCATGTTGGCCGCGAACGCGAAGGTTGCACTTATCCACAAATACTTGCTGTGGTCCGGCCCCTTGACTCGCTCCTCATAGTTGAAAGATCGCACAGGGTTCGTGGCAGCCCCATAGGGAAGACGCCCCAATGTGCGCGGTGTCATCCCGCCCGTATACCGGGCATCGTCAGTTTGCCTGAAACCGTTCCACTTAATATACTCAGCCCTATCCATGTGACTACCCAGATCCTTGATCGCGGCAACTTCCTCCATGGTGTTCTTTCCGAAAAATTCCGGACCAACCGAGTATAAGAATGGCATATGCGATGCAGCCGCCACTTTCGAGACATTCCGCAACAATGCAATGTCTTGCGGCTCTCGCCCAAACTCGTAATTCGAAACCGCCGCCGCAATGGGCTCACCACCAGGTGTATCGTATTCCTGAGTATAGGTATGCAGATACAAACCGCTTTGCGAGATCTCAGGCGCGTCCTCAAAGTCCTGCGCCAAATGCTCCTTACTGATATCGAGCAGCTCAATTCGGACGTTTTGACGGAAGTCCGTTTGGTCAATCAATGACTTCGCGCCGCGCCAGATGGATTCGACCTTCTGGAAATCCGGGTGATGCATGACCGCATCCAGCTGACTGCTGATCTGAGCATCAATTGAGGCAATGTGTTCATCCAGCAGAGCCCTGTCCAGTTTCTCCACCTTCGGAGAGACCTGCTTGAGCCGGTCCAGAAAAACGCTCACCGATGCAGTCACGCGCTCATTAGCCGTCGCTTCTGACAACGCATCGACACTTTGGAACGCTTCAATGCCACCCATCTGATCAAGCGGCTCAAGGTTTATTCTTTCAAACAGCGCGTGATAGACGCTCTGGTTTTCTTCCACCTGCACGGTGGCGCCACGCGATTGCGCAGAAGATTGCTCTTCGGACATTTTTAGCTTCCCGTCTGTCGAGATGATGGTTTCTAGCGTTCGCTTTGCGATGCAAGGGCAGCGAGTTCTTTACGCAACTCGTCACTTAACGCTTCATCTTTAAGTATCCGCTCCAGTTCAGCACGGAACGTTGCGTTATCCAGAAGATTGGCCTTCAGCTCGCGCAGTAAATTTCGCATCGCCAACAGTGCACGCAACTGGGGGATCTGTCGAGCAACCTGCTCTGGCTCGAAGTCCTTCATGCGCCGAAAGCTCAGTTCGACCGGCGTCTCGCCACCGTCGCCCGACAGCGTATCTTCAACAACAAGCTTGAGACTCGGAGAGAGGTCGGACAGCACACTATCAAAATTATTCTTGTTGATATTTACTTTGGGCCGCTCTGACAGCGGACGCTGCTCCTTCCCATTACTGTAGTCCCCCATCAACATGAGTTTTAGCGGAAGCTCCACCTTGCGCTGAGCACCGCCTGTATGCAGATCAAGCTTGATATTGACGCGCGCCTTTGGCACCTCATTCTGAAAGCTATTTGAAGCCATGATCTCTCCCGAAAGTAGTCCCGGATATAGATGCCCCGAATCAAACCGTCACCACTTGGTGAGACTGGGCTCACTCAGTAATGGCGCCTCACCCCGCTGGCATCCCAAAATATTTCCCCACCAAATGTGTACCATGTTTTGCTTTTTTGCTACCCCTCACACCAAACTAGGAAACGTCCTACAAAAAAACGCACAACAGTCTATAGTCGATGAACCACATCCATTTTGCAGCCAAGCCAACCGCGCCCTCTCACACAAGAGCAACTCGCCCACCGACAACGCATTGATCCATATCAACAACAATCCACGATCAAACCACACAACCCCGAATGCGCAAATATTAGCTAAATTCCACCTACCCGAGTCAATTCGGAAACGTCCTACAATCGGCGTCATAAAGATTTAATTGAACTATTTCTTCCAGTAGCACCCATGGACTGTCGCAAACTAAAAATTTACGCCTTAGCCCTATGCACTTTCATTTGTAAGATTCTCGGATAAGTATCGTAGGAATATTTACCTGTATTCTTTCGCCCGCTCACCAACAGAGGTCTCGTCACGCCGCAACCGTTGAGCACTGAAACATCATGGAGTGGCAGTATGCGATTGGCACGTGGCGGTCGACTGCTCTATCGGTACTGCCCATGGAGGGCGCTGCGACTTACGGCGTTGAGATCACACACCCAATAGTGACAAGCTGAACGAGACACTTTCCTGATCATGACAACCTGCCCCGCTAAGCCAGTCCCCCGTCATCTCAACATCCTTCATTGATCACGCAGGCCAACGCAACCGTTCGATAACCGAACACTAGCCCCTCCCTTGAATTGACGCTGCCGCCTCCACTGCTCACCATGCACCGGCCTTGCGTGCCCCCTGCCTGGGACTTGGTCACGTACCCGTAGCACCGCAGCCAATACAATTTCAAGAATCGAGCAGTTTATGAACCACTCCAGGATCACCCCCGCCGCCCCCCGGATGCCCCAGGGTTCGATCGGCGACAAGCTTCGCGGCGCCTTTGGCGTCGGCAAGACCCGTTGGGGCATGCTTGCCCTGGTGTTCTTTGCCACCACCCTGAACTACATCGACCGTGCCGCGCTGGGCATCATGCAGCCGGTCCTGGCCAAGGAAATGAGCTGGACGGCGATGGACTACGCCAACATCAACTTCTGGTTCCAGGTCGGCTATGCGGTCGGCTTCCTGCTGCAAGGCCGGCTGATCGACAAGGTCGGGGTAAAACGCGCGTTCTTCTTCGCCGTGCTGCTGTGGAGCCTGGCCACCGGCGCTCACGGCCTGGCCACCTCGGCCGCTGGCTTCATGGTCTGCCGCTTCATCCTCGGCCTGACCGAGGCCGCCAACTACCCGGCCTGCGTGAAGACCGTGCGCCTGTGGTTCCCGGCAGGCGAGCGGGCCATCGCCACCGGCCTGTTCAATGCCGGCACCAACGTCGGCGCCATGGTCACGCCAGCCCTGCTGCCGCTGATTCTGGCCGTGTGGGGCTGGCAGGCCGCGTTCATCGCCATGGGCAGCCTGGGCCTGGTGTGGGTGGTGCTGTGGGTGCTGAAGTACTACAACCCTGAAGATCACCCGCGCGTGCGCCAGAGCGAGGTGGAGTACATCCAGCAGGATGACGAGCCCGAGCCGACCCGCGTGCCGTTCAGCCGTATCCTGCGCCTGCGTGGCACCTGGGCCTTCGCGGTGGCCTACGCGATTACCGCACCGGTGTTCTGGTTCTACCTGTACTGGCTGCCACCGTTTCTCAATCAGCAGTACAGCCTGGGCATCAATGTGACCCAGATGGGCATCCCGCTGATCATCATCTGGCTGACGGCGGACTTCGGCAGCATCGGCGGTGGCATCCTGTCATCCTGGCTGATCGGCCGTGGCATGCGCGCTACCACGGCGCGGCTGGTGTCGATGCTGATCTTCGCCTGCACCATGGTCAGCGTCATCTTTGCAGCCAACGCCAGTGGCCTGTGGGTCGCGGTGGCGGCCATTTCGCTGGCGGTGGGCGCGCACCAGGCGTGGACGGCGAATATCTGGAGCCTGGTGATGGACTACACGCCCAAGCACCTGGTGAGTACGGTGTTCGGTTTCGGCAGCATGTGCGCGGCGATTGGCGGGATGTTCATGACGCAGATCGTCGGTAGCGTGCTGACCGCTACCAATAACAACTATGCCGTGTTGTTCACCATGATCCCGGCGATGTACTTCCTGGCGCTGGTGTGGATGTACTTCATGGCGCCACGCAAGGTCGAGAGCGCCTGAGTCAGGACATGCGCTGTACCTGTGGGAGCGGCTTCAGCCGCGAAGAATCCAACGCGGTGCCTGGCACCGGCTGCGCCGGTGTTCGCAGCCGCTCCCACAAGGGCTCCACAGGGCTCAATCCATGCGCTGTACCTGTGGGAGCAGGTGTCTTGCTCCATTTCTAAAAGCTGGCGCGATCCCTGTGGGAGCGGGCGTGCCAGCGAACACGGGCGGTAGCCCGTGCCAAGCGCCGCGCTCTGTCAATCAGACTCTGGCCAACACTGCCATGGCCTTCTCCAGCGCCATCCGCGCGCGCTGTTCGCCGCTCATGCCCTGCTCCAGCAACTGCCGTGTGGGGATCTCCAGGCTCAACGGCACACTTGGCGGCAAGCCGCGCAGCAAGCTGACCAGATCGGCATCGCCCTCACCCGGGAAGCGCCGCTCGTTGCGTGCCTGGCGCAGGATCTCGTCCATGTCGGCCGGCACCGGGCCGGCAACGTCGCACAGCTGGGCATAGCGCATGCGCTGAGGCGCCAGTTGCGCCAGATCGTCCAGTGAAGAACCGGAGCGGTTGAAGTGGAAGGCATCCACCAGCACGCAGCCATTGGCGCGGTCGGCGTTGGCCACCACCCGCATGGCCTGGCGCAGGTCACGCACATCCGTCCAGGGCATGAACTCCAGATGCGGATGAATGCCATACCCCGCCGCCAGGTCACACAACGCAGCAAAGCGCTCGGTCAGCCGCGCTTCATCAGGGTCGTTGCCTGCCACCAGCAGCTCCGTGCCGCCCAGCTCGGCGCCCACCGCCAGGATCGGCTCGAAGTCGGCTACACAGGTTTCCGGCTTCAGCCTCAGGATCTCGAGGTCGAGCACCTTGATACCGGTGTCGCGCAGGCGCGCCTGGGTCTGCCGGCGCAGGTCGGCGTCGGCCACCAGCGGGAAATGCTGCTCTTGCTCGGTGGCGGGCACCAGGCGCAGGCCTACATGGCTGTAACCGGCGCGGGCTGCTGCCTCGACCATGTCCGGCGGGGGCAGTTCGAGTACCGTCAGGGCCGCCAGGGAGAAAATTCGATCAGTCATTATCGTCACCAGACCAGTCAAGCAATGTGCTCGGGCGCACAGGCCCGGCCAGTTTCCGCTGCCAGGCGGATCGCCTCGATCAGCGCCAGGGTGCGGCCACCGTCGGCGGCATCGATCAGCGGCGCCTGTTCACCCCGGGCAACCCGCACGAAGTGTTGCAGCTGCAAGGTCAATGCCTCGCCGGCGGGGATGCATTCCTCGCTCTGCAACAACGGCGTGTGCCAGCCCGAACCGACCTCGGCGTAGTGCCAGCGCTTGAGTTGCGGAATGCTCAGTGCCCCTCGGGTGCCAGCCAGCAGGTAGCACGGCTGACCATCCTGGCGTGGGTAGACCGGGCTTTCGCCGGAATCCAGCTCCCAGCTCCACGGCGCGGCCACCGCGTCGGAGCCGGTCAGGCTGCCCAATGCGCCATTGGCGAACTGCAGTAGCACCGCGGCGCTGTCTTCGTTGGCAAAACCGCGCACATCGTTGCGGGTGAATGCCTGCACCTGCACCACTTCGCCGCACAGGTGGCGCAGCAGGTCAAGGTCATGGATCAGGTTGGTCAGCAAGAAACCGGCACCCGGCTCGCGGCGCCACGGGGTTTCGAAATAGCTGTCGGGCTTTTGCAACTGCCACAGTGCGGTGACGTTGATCAACCGGCCCAGCTTGCCTTCGGCAATCACTTGGTGAGCCTTGGCGATCAGCGGGTTATGCCGGCGGTGATGGCCGACCAGCACCGGTACATTGTGGCGGCGCGAGGCTTCCACCAGCGCGCGGACTTCATCCAGATGCACGCCCACCGGTTTTTCGACCAGCACCGGTACACCAGCTTCGACGCAATCCAGGGCGGTGGCGACATGCAGGTTGTTCGGGTTGGCGACAATCACTGCCTCGGGGCGTGCGTGCTCCAGCATCTGGCGGTGGTCGGCAAAACAGGGCACGCCGCATTCGGCAGCGAAAGCCTCGGCCTGCGGGCCCGGGTCGGCCACAGCGCACAGCTGGGCCTGCGGTACATTTAGCAAATGCTGGTAATGCTGGCGGCCCATGATGCCGGCGCCGATCAAGGCAATACGAAGGGGTGCGTTCAACAGCCTGTCCTCTTGTCATTATTGTCATGCAGATTCCGGAATCTGATTCCATAATCCACATTGAACAATTTAGAACCAGGTTCAGCTTTTCAGAAGAAGCCGCAGAACAGAGTGTGCGGTAATCGACCGGAAATGCACTTCAGGCAAACAACTCACTGGCCCGGCTGGCCGCCGACAGTTCCTCCGCCGCCGCCAGCAACAGCGGCGCCAGTTCTGCCAGGCGGCTTTGCGCCAGGCGCGCACTGGGCCCGGCGATACTCAGCACACCGATCACCTCGTCACCTTGCGGGCGGCGCACCACCGCAGCCAGGGCCGAGGTACCAATGGCCGAGGTTTCCTCGACCCAGGCATAACCGCGTTCGCGGGCGCGGCGCAGGTAGGTGAGCAATTCGTCGGTGGAGCGCGGCGCATTCGGGCCGAACTGCGCCGGGTCGGCAATGCCCTGGCGCAACACCATCTGCAGCGCCTGCTCATCATCCAGACTGGCCAGCCAGGCATGCCCGGACGCGGTATAGAACAGCGGTGCGTCGCGGCCCATGTCCGGGTCGTAGCGCAGCCCGGAGCGGGCGCCCTGGGACTTGGCGATCCAGGTCTGGCGCGCGCCGTCGATCACGCCAAGGCGCACCAGTTCGCCGCTGTCCTGGGCCAGGCGGTCAAGAATCGGCTGGATGATGTCGGCACCACTGCTGGCCAGGTAGCGGAAGCCCAGCGCCACCAGCTTGGCCGACAGCTGGTAGCGGCTATTGTCACGGTTCTGCCGCACATAGCCCAGCCGCACCAGCTCGGTGAGCATGCGATGGGTGGCGCTCTTGGGGATGTCCAGGCGCTCGGCCAGGGTTTGCAACGGCAGCCCCTGCGGCTCACCGGTAAGGCTTTCTACAAGACTGAAGGCGCGTTCGATCTGACTACCAGCCATGACACAGGTCCCTGAAAATTTTTGCGAATTCTAGAAGATGATTCCATACCGCTGATAGCCACCGCGGCTAGTGCTGTAGGAACTGTCCGGTTATCGCCCATTTCTTGCCCGGCAAGGCCGTCATGCCCTTGCGGACAGACTCACTGCCGACAAGAATGTGGAACCTTGTTCCAATAACAATACAGGAATCCCGCAATGCCTTCCGCTCCCTACGAAACCGAATGCGATGTACTGGTCATAGGTTCTGGTGCCGCCGGGCTGGCTGCGGCCGTGACGGCTGCGTGGCATGGGCAGAAGGTGATCGTGGTGGAGAAGGAACCAGTGTTCGGCGGCGCCACCGCCTGGTCCGGCGGCTGGGCCTGGGTGCCGCGCAACCCGCTGGCGCGCCGGGCCGGCATCGAGGAAGACATCGAGCAGCCGCGTACCTACCTGCGCAATGAACTGGGGGCGTATTACAACGCCGAACGCGTCGACGCCTTCCTCGAAGCCTGCCCGCACATGGTGGCGTTCTTCGAAAAGCACACGGCGCTGCAGTTTGCCGACGGCAACGGCATCCCCGACATGCATGGCGACACACCGGGCGCGGCCCAGGGCGGGCACCAGGTGATTGCCGCGCCCTATGACGCCCGCGAGGTGGGTGCGCTACTGCCACGCCTACGCAAGACCATGCGCGAAACCTCGTTCATGGGCATGCCGATAATGGCCGGTGCCGACCTTGCCGCGTTCCTCAACATGACCCGCTCGCCCAAGGCCTTGCTGCACGTGTGCAAACGCTTTGGCCGCCACTTGTACCACCTGGCCCGGTATGGCCGGGCGATGCACCTGGTCAACGGCGTGGCACTGGTGGCCCGCCTGGCCAGGTCGGCGCAGGACCTGGGCGTGCAGCTACAGGAGTCGGCACCGGCCAAACGCCTGTTGGTCGAGGATGGCGAGGTGCGCGGGGCGCTGGTGGCTACACCACAGGGCGAGCAACTGATCCGTGCCAAGGCCGTGGTGCTCGCGGCGGGTGGTTTCCCTAACGACAACGCCCGGCGCCGGCAATTGTTTCCGCGCGATGCCAGCGGCCATGACAACCTGGCCCTGCCCCCCAAAGGTTGTTCGGGCGACGGCCTGCGCCTGGGCGAGTCGGCCGGCGGTGTGGTCGCCACCGACCTGAAGTCGCCGGTGGCCTGGGCGCCGGTTTCGCGAGTGCCGCACCGCGACGGCAGCGTTGGCCACTTCCCGCACATCATCGAACGCGGCAAACCGGGCATCATCGGCGTGCTGGCCGACGGCAAGCGTTTCGTCAACGAAGCGCATGGCTATTACGACTATGTATCAGCGATGGTCGCGGCGGTGCCGCAGGGCGAAGAGGTGTGTTCGTGGCTGGTTTGCGACCACCGTTTCCTGCGTCGCTACGGCCTGGGCCACGCCCGCCCGGCGCCGCTGCCGGTGTGGCCGCACGTGCGCAGCGGCTATCTCAAGCAAGGGGCCACCCTTGAACAGTTGGCCCAGGCCTGCGGCATCGACCCGGGAGGGTTGCGCGCCACGGTCAGCGACTTCAACAACCATGCCCGCAACGGCCATGACCCGGCGTTTGGCCGTGGTTCCACGCCGTTCAACCGCAAGCAGGGCGACCCGCAGCACAAAGGGCCAAACCCTTGCGTGGCGCCCATCGAGCAAGGGCCGTTCTATGCGGTGAAGGTGCAACCCGGTTGCTTTGGTACCTTTGCCGGGCTGCGCACCGACGGCAATGCCCGGGTGCTGGATGAGGCTGGGCAGCCGATTGCAGGCCTGTATGCAGCGGGTACCGACATGGCCAGCGTGTTTGGCGGCTGGTATCCGTCGGGTGGCATCAACCTGGGCCCGGCGCTGACTTTTGGCTATGTGGCCGGGCGGCATATTGCCGGGGCGCAGGGGTATGAGTGAAGTAAGGTAAGGCCGGCAATTTTGCAGCGCCTGTGAGATCGAGCGCCGCCCGCGCGGCGCTTCGCGGGGCAAGCCCGCTCCCACATTTGTTGCAACGTGGCCATGCCTGTGGGAGAGGCGTTGCCCGCTTTGGTGGAGAGTTTGAGACCGGAGAAGCGGCGGTAGCGCCAGCCGGGAAACCGCACAAAGGCAACAAGGCTGGCAACCATGGCCTGACAGGTTTGGCACGTTGCAACAAATGTGGGAGCGGGCTTGCCCCGCGAAGCGCCGCGCGGGCGGCGCTCGATCTCACAGGCGCTAAAACTGCCACGGCAAACGCCTTGCGGCCCTCATGCGCCCCGGAGGCAAACTCTCACTGCTTCATGCCCAGCTCGGCATCATCCATCTGCGCCTTTGGTAGAACGTGGTCTTGCCGACAGTGAATTGAGTGTCTTCTGTGGTCATTATTCAATCCCCCTGAAATATCTCGAGTGCCTGAGCCGGCCCTTTCGCGGGTAAACCCGCTCCCACAGGTACTGTGCAAGTCTTGAAGTCTGTGGTGATCCTGTGGGAGCGGGTTCACCCGCGAAGAGGCCAGCCCTGGCGACACATCAATAAAGCCTTAATGCAAAGTGCTGCGCCCATTGGGCATCTGCACCTGGATCAAGGTGTCTTCGAAGAAATGGGGGGTGTGGGTGGATCGGGGACTTTTGCTCAAGCCGGGCAACGCATCTGCTCCAACCAGTACGCCACGTCCACCTCGTCGATCTGCTCGGCCCGCAGGAAGCGCTCGGCATACTGGCGGTACACCCCACTGCTGAGAAACAGCTCCAGCAACTGCCCGTCGATGTGCCCGTCGCGGGCCATGCCCACCAGGATCTTCACCGACTCGGACAAGGTCTTCGGCGCCTTGTAGGGCCGGTCGGTCGCGGTCAGCGCCTCGAAGATGTCGGCAATCGCCATCACCCGCTCGGCAATGCCCAGGTCCTGCTCGCCCAGCCGGCGCGGGTAGCCGCTGCCGTCCATTTTCTCGTGGTGGTTGCCGGCAATGTCCGGCACCCGCTTGAGGTGGCGGGGGAACGGCAAGGAACTGAGCATGATGATGGTCTGCACGATGTGCTCGTTGATCTTGAAGCGTTCCTCATCATTCAGCGTGCCGCGGCGGATCGCCAGGTTGTACAGCTCGCCGTAATTGCTGGCGCAGGCCGGCAGGCGCATGTCGAAGCCCCAGCGGTTGCGCGGGTCGTCCTTGGCCACCGGCGGCTTGCGGGGGCCCCAGGGCACGCGATGCTCAGGGCGGTCGGCCAGCAGTGGCTCGTCAACCGGTAGTGCAGGCGCAGGTACGTCGGCAAAGCGTTCCGCTTCATCACGGGAAATGCCCAGGCGGTTGTCGAAATGGCGCTGCCAGCAGCGCTGGCCAATCTGCTGCAGGCGTTCGATGTCGGCGTCCTGCATGAACTCGCCGCCAATGTTGGCCTGGGCGACGAAGGCGAAGTCGTCCTGCAACTGAGCCTGGCTGCGCGCCAGGGTGGCTTGCAGCGCCTGCTGGTCGCCACCGCTGGCCAGGCCTTGCCAATAGGCCAGCCCGGCATCCCGCCAGAGCACCTCGAAACGCATGCGTACCTCGTGGATACGGTTGTACAAGGTTTCCAGCTTGGTCGCCTTGTCCACCACATACTCGGGGCTGGTGACCTTGCCGCAGTCGTGCAGCCAGGCCGCCACGTGGAATTCGTAGCGTTCAGCCGTGGTCATGCTGAAGCTGGCATACGGGCCGGTTTCGGCCGCCACCGCCTGGTCCAGCAGCATCTGCGCCAGTTGTGGCACCCGCTCGCAATGGCCGCCGGTATAGGGGCTCTTGGCATCGATGGCATCGGCCAGCAGCTTGATCATGGCATCCAGCAGGCGTTGCTGGGCTTCGGCCAGCTGGCGCGTCTCGATGGCCACCGCCGCCACCCCGGACAGTTCCGCAACAAAGCTGCGGAACGGCTGGCCTGCCTGTTCGTGTACAGGCCCATCGCCCAGTTGCAGGACCAGAATGCCCAACAGCGCCTGGCTACGGTCATTCAACACCAGGGCCATGCTGCCCTCATGCAGGCCGAGGGCCTGGGTCACCGCCGCGGCCAGGTGCTGCTGGGCCGTCTCGTCCACGGCCAGCTCGCCAGGGTACTGCTCGCCACGGCAGGCGGCGGCCAGGCGCAGCAAGGCGTGTTCGGCATCGAACAGGTACACCACGCCGGCATCGACCCCGGCGGCTTCCACCAGATGGGTCAACACACCGTCGAGCATGTGCTCCAGGTCGCGCTCGCTGCTGAGTGTGAGGGTAATCGCCTGGAAGCTGCGGATGGTCCCGGACATGCGGCCAAGCACGCGGCTCAGCTCACGCACCTCGGACACCCGGGAGCGCACCCCGACTTCGCGGCTGAAATCAAAGCCTGCCAGGCCTTGTACCTGCTCAGCCAGCAGCCGCAACGGGCGGCCGATACGCCGGCCGAGCACACCACCGAGCACCAGCAGCACGCTTATCAGGGCAGCGGTCCAGAGCAACTGCTCGAGCAGTACCTTGCGCGCACCGGCCAGCAATTCATGGCCTGGCACGGCAATCAGCACCTGCAGGTCCTGCCCGGCCAGGTTGGTCAGTTGCACATGCATGCCATACCAGGTCTGACCGTCCACCTGGTAAGGCTGCGGCCGGGTACCTTGCGGCAGGTCGGCGTAAAGATGCTCCAGGCTGGGAATGCCCAGTTCACCGATACGCGACAAGCGTGCGGCCTGCCCTTCGTGCACGATTACCCGCTGCAGTTCCGGGTAGGCCACCACACTGCCCTGATCGTCGACCACGACGATCTCGGTGCCGGGTGTCATGCGCAGGCCCTGGGTCTCGCTGGCCAGGTCGTCGACCGAAACGTCCATGCCGATCACCGCCCCACCGTCGACGCTGCGCTGGGCCATGGTCAGGCCGATCTCGCGGGTGGTGAAGAACACATAGGGGTGGGTCAGCACGGTGGTGGGCTGGGCGCTGGCTTCGACAAACCATGGGCGCGTGCGCGGGTCGTAGCGGTATTGGGGCTTGGCCTGGGCCTGCAAAAGGTTCAGCGCGCGGTCGTAGAAGCGCCATTCACCCTGCACCGCTCCACCCTCACGGCTGACGCTCTGCACCAGAAATGCCGAGCCCGGCGGCGCAGCGAAACGCTGCAGCAACTGCGGATCGCGAAGGCGCCGCACCAGCAGGAAATCACCACTGGGGTAACCCATGTAGGCAGCACTGAGCATGCGGTTGGCTTCCAGCGTCTCGACCAGTTGCGGCAAGCGTTCCAGGCGCTGCGCCGAGTTTTGCGCAGACGGGTTGTGGGCGAGCAGGCGGATACTGCTGTGCACCGGGTCGATCAGGCGCCGAGCGCGTTCGTCGATGGTCTTGCCAATTTGCTGGGCAGAATCACCCGCTGCGGCCACCAAGGTCTGGCGAATGCCGTGATAGCCCTGCCAGGCCAGGGCGGCGCCGAGCAACAACATGCCCAGTACGATGGCGAGTGCCACCAGCCACTGTAGTGAAATGCCACGTTCGGCGTTGCCAGCAGCACGACCATTCGACACGCAGCCCATCACAGGTACTCCATGTATGGCACATTGCCTTGGCTGATACCCGCAGCAGTGTAGAGGGCGGACGGGCTTTTTGCCGGGTTAGAGAAGAAATTTAGTCTTGCATGGCTCTTCTAGCCAGCACTGGCCCTTGTAGGAGCGGCCTTGTGTCGCGATAGGGCTGCAAAGCAGCCCCGGCAATTTGTGCATCCGTGCTGAAACCCTGGGGCTGCTTTGCAGCCCTATCGCGACACAAGGCCGCTCCTACAGGTCCTGGGTATGCCTTCAGGGTATCAGGCGCGCAACTGGTACCAGGTGGTCTTGAGCTGCGAATACTTGTCGAACGAATGCAGCGACAGGTCGCGGCCAAACCCGGACTGCCTGCCACCGCCGAACGGCACCGTCACGTCCAGCGCATCGACCGTGTTCACCGACACGGTGCCGGCTTTCAACGCCCGTGCCACTCGGTGCACCTGGTTGAAGTCATCGCTCCACACCGACGCCGCCAAGCCGTAGATGCTGTCGTTGGCCAGGCGCACGGCCTGCTCTTCACTGTCGAAGGCACTGACCGCCAGCACCGGCCCGAATACCTCCTCCCGCGCCAGGCTCATACGGCCATCGACCCCGGCAAAAATGGTCGGCTCGATGTAATTGTCCGAACCGTCGATAGTCAGGCGGCGACCACCGCATACCAACCGCGCCCCCTCCTGCCCGGCGCGGGCGATGGCAGCTTCGATGCGGCCCGTCTGCCCGGCATCGACAATCGCACCGGCCCGGCTCGCCGGGTCCAGCGGGTTGCCTGGCAGCCACTGGCGCGCCTTGGCCTGCAGGCGCTCGATGAACTCGTCATGGATCGAGCGCTGCACGTACAGCCGCGAATTGGCCGAGCACACCTCGCCCTGGTTGAAGAAGATACCGAATGCCGCCTTTTCCGTCGCCAGGTCCAGGTCCTGGCAGTTTTCGAACACCAGGTTGGGGCTCTTGCCGCCGCACTCCAGCCACACCTGCTTGAGGTTGGACTGTGCCGAGTACTGCATGAAGTACTTGCCCACCTGGGTGGAGCCAGTGAATACCAGGCAATCCACGTCCGGGTGCAGGCCCAGCGCTTGCCCGGCCTGTTCGCCCAGGCCCGGCACCACGTTCAGCACGCCTTCCGGCACACCGGCCTGCAGCGCCAGCTGGGCCAGGCGCAGGGCCGAGAACGGTGATTGCTCGGCGGGCTTGAGCACCACGCTGTTGCCGGCAGCCAATGCCGGGGCGAGCTTCCAGGCGGCCATATCGAGCGGGAAGTTCCACGGCACCACGGCGGCGACCACGCCGAGGGCTTCGCGGGTGATGGTGGCCAACGCGTCGGGCGCGGTGGGTGCCACCTGGTCATACAGCTTGTCCAGCGCCTCGCCGTACCAGGCGAACACCTGCGCCGAGCCCGGCACATCGATGTTGTAGGCGTCCATGACCGGCTTGCCCATGTTCAGCGAGTCGAGCAGGGCCAGTTCTTCGCGATTGGCCATGATCAGCTCGGCCAGGCGCAGCAGCACTTTCTTGCGTTCAGTTGGGGCCATGCGCGCCCACGGGCCTTGCTCGAAAGCCCGGCGGGCGCTGGCAACGGCCAGGTCGACCTCGGCCTGGCCACAGGCGCTGACCTGGGCCAGTACCTTGTTGGTGGCGGGGTTGATGGCGGCGAAGGTGGCGCCGTCCTGTGCGCTGACGGGCTTGCCGTCGATCAGTGCAGTTGCCGGGAGGTAGAGGTCCGAGGCACGTTGTTGCCAGAATTCGAGGGTGTACATTTGTACTCCTGATGAATATTGGAGCAGATCTTTATCTAGCGCCCTACATGATTCCTGTGGGAGCGGGTTCACCCGCGAAGAATGCAACTCGGTGCATGGCACCGGCTTCGCCGGTGTTCGCGGGTGAACCCGCTCCCACAGGGGCTGCGGAGCTCTCGCAGGTTTTTAGAGCTTGCCGACCATGCGCGCCGTGCGGTCCACGGCAATGCGGGTCTTTTCCACCAGCTCGTCCAGCTCGCTGTGGTTAGCGATCAGCGCCGGCGCCATGATCATCCGGCCCAGGGTCGAGCGAATGATCACCCCCTCCTCGAAACCGAAGGTGCGGCACTGCCAGGCCAGGTCGTTCTCGTTGGCAAAGCGCTTGCGTGTCGGCTTGTGCTCGGCGAACTGCAGCGCCGCCACCAAACCGGCGCCCTGCACCTGGCCGATCAATGGGTGGTCGGCAAACACCTCGCGCAGGATGCGCTGCAGGTACGGCCCGGTGTCGTCCTTTACCTGGCGCACGATGCCTTCGTCACGCAGCGCCTTCAGGTTGGCAATGGCCACCGCCGCCGCCACCGGGTGGCCGGAATAGGTCAGGCCGTGGGCGAACACCCCGCCCCGCTCCACCAGCGCCTCGGCAATGCGCTTGCTCAGCACCAGCCCGCCCATGGGCACGTAGCCGCTGGTCAGGCCCTTGGCGATCGACAGGGTGTCGGGCTCGAAGCCGAAGTACTCGTGGGCGAACCATTCGCCAGTGCGGCCAAAGCCGCCGATCACTTCATCGGCGCACAGCAACACATCGTACTGGCGGCAGATGCGCTGGATCTCGGGCCAGTAGCTTTCCGGCGGGAAGATCATGCCGCCGGCGCCCTGGAACGGCTCGGCGATGAAGCCGGCAACGTTCTCGGCACCCAGTTCGAGGATCTTCTCCTCCAGCTGCAGGGCGCAGCGGCGGCCGAACTCGGCCGGGGTCAGGTCGCCGCCCTCGGCGTACCAGTAGGGTTCGTCGATGTGCGCCACATCCGGGATCAACCCGCCCATTTCGTGCATGAACTTCATGCCACCCAGCGCCGTGGCAGCCAGGGTCGAACCGTGGTAACCGTTCCAGCGGCCGATCATGATCTTCTTGTTCGGCTGGCCAACTACCTGCCAGTAGCGGCGCACGGTACGGATCAGTACCTCGTTGGCCTCGGAGCCGGAGTTGGTGTAGATCGCGTGGCTGTAGTGCCCCGGCAACAGACTGAACAGCAGCTCGGACAGTTCGATCACCGCCGGGTGGGTGGTGTGGAAGAACATGTTGTAGTAGGCCAGCTGGTCCATCTGCGTGGCAGCGGCGGCGGTCAGGTCGCGACGGCCGTAGCCGAGCTGGGTGCACCACAGGCCGGACATGCCGTCCAGGTAGCGCTTGCCCTCGCTGTCCCACAGGTGCAGGCGTTCGCCGCCGACGATCACGCGCGGCCCTTCGGCGTTCAGCGCCTTCTGATCGAGGAAGGCATGGATGTGGTGCGCGGCATCGGCTGCCTGGTAGTCGCGGGTCTGGCGTTGCGGGGCGAAAGGCGCATTCATTGTTGGTTTTCCTTTGCGGTGGGGTTGCAGGGTGGCTTGCGCTCAGCGCAGCTTGCCCATGTAGCTTTCCAGCGGGTCCTTGCCCAGCACGCCCTGGGCATTGGCCAGCGCGTCGATGAACAGGGAGAACAACTCGGACTGGGTGCCGATGTCGAGCTTGGCGTAGACGTTCTTGCGGTGTGACTTGATGGTGTCCTCCGACACCGCCAGGCGCTCGGCCAGCGACTTGGTCGAGTGGCCACGCAGGATCAACTGGGCGATACGGCATTCACGCTCGGTCAGCAGCGAGCTGCCGAAGTTGTTCAGCGCCGCGTGGATGCGCTGCTCGAGGATGTTCTCGAAGCGCCCGGCGCGGCTGTCCAGCCCGGCGAAGTGCTTGCCGAGCACCGCCAGCACCCAGGGCGTGATAAGCGCGAACAACGCACGGGTTTGCCCATCGAGCTTGTCGGTGAACGCCAGCGATACCGCCAGGCTCTGCCTGGGTGCGACCTGCAGGATGTAGTTGAGCTCATCCTCCAGGTGCGAGTGCCGGTAGAACGACTGGTAGTACTCGCTGACCTCGAACTGGTCGGGCGCCACTTCGAACAGGCCGTAGCAACCGGACTCGACCTGCTCCACACAGGCCCCGTAGAACGGGTCGAGCAGATAAAAACCGGACAGGTAGCGGCTGACATTGCCCTCGGGCTGCCAGGGCGCCTTGTCGTCCTGCTCGAACAGCGCGCAGGGCATGCCGTCGTGCGGGTACAGGTACACCGTGGTCGCCTGGATCGGCCGGATCACGCCAAGTGCAGTAAACAGGGTGGCGGCAAAGCCCGGTCGGCCGATCGCCTCGGTAACCTTGGCCAGGTGCTCGAACCACTGTTGCGAAAGCAATTGATCAGTCACTGTGGGCCTGCCGTCTCAAGTAAAGGCACCGCCGCCAGTGCGGTGCGTCGTTGGCCAGATACTCCCATGGCATTGCAAACACCGAAATCACCCTTTGGGGTGAGCAGGCAAAGCCGTTTCCCGGCTCACCCCAAAGGGTGATTCCGGGTACCGGCGGGGTGTGGGAGCATCAACCCGCCCCAGCGCTGCGAGCCACTCGCTCGACCTCCTTGCACAACACCCACCGGTATCGAGCCCGCTCGCATACCGCGGCGTCCTGCATCCCTTTTCAGGAGTTAGCAATGCATACAACAACAAGTACAGCCCATAGCCCTGCACATAGCCCGTCGCAACCCACCGCCAGCAACGGCCGTTTCCGCAAGTCCATGGGGCTGCCCGCCCTGGTGCTGTTCGGCCTGGCTTACATGGTCCCCCTCGCAGTATTCACCACCTACGGGCTGGTCACCCAGATGACCAAGGGGCACCTGCCCACCGCCTACCTGCTGACCCTCGCCGCCATGCTGCTGACCGCCTACAGCTACGGCCGCATGGTCCAGGCCCACCCCTACTCCGGCTCGGTCTACACCTACACCCGCAAGGCCTTCGGCAGCCATATCGGCTTCATCGCCGGTTGGACCCTGCTGCTCGACTACATCTTCCTGCCGCTGCTCAGCTACCTGCTGATCGGCATCTACATGTCGGAGTACTTCCCGGCCATCCACGCCTGGGTCTGGGTGGCGGGCTCCATTGCCCTGGTCACCTTCCTCAACCTGATCGGCATCGAGTCGATCACCCGGGTCAACTGGATCCTGGTGGTGATGCAACTGGTGTTCATCATCGTGTTCGTCGCCCTGTCCATCCACAACCTCAGCGGGCAGGCGCAGCCGGTGTCGCTGCTGGCGCCCTTCCACCACGAAGGCTTCAGCGTGCCGTTGATCATGACCGGCGCCGCCGTGCTGTGCCTGTCGTTCCTGGGCTTCGACGCGGTCTCGACCATGGCCGAGGAAACCAGCAACCCCACCTACCGCATTCCCGTGGCGATTCTCGCCGTGTCGCTGATCGGCGGCATGTTGTTCCTGGTGGTGTCGTATTGCGCCCAGATGGTGTTCCCTGACTGGGGCAGCTTCGCCGACCCGGACTCGGCATCGGTGGACGTGATGCGTCGGGTCGGCGGCGAGCTGCTGGTGACCGCCTTCACCGCCACCTACGTAGCCGGCTGCTTCGCCTCGGCCATGGTGTCCCAGGCCAGTGTGTCGCGGGTGCTGTTCGCCATGGGCCGCGACGGTGCATTGCCCCGTGCGTTCGGCCAGCTGGTGACGAGAAAGCGCGTACCGGCCACGGCCATCCTGCTGGTCAGCCTGCTGTCGCTGATTGCCTTGGTGATCACCCTCGACACCGTGGCCAACATGATCAGCTTTGGCGCGCTGTTCGCCTTCTCGGCGGTGAACCTGGCCGTGGTCAAGCACTACCTTGTCGACCACAAGCTGCGTGGAGGTCGCAACTACTTGCTGTATGGCGCCATTCCCGGCCTGGGCTTTCTCAGCACGCTGTGGCTGTGGAGCAGCCTGACCAGCCTGTCGTTCACCATCGGTTTGTGCTGGATGGGCATGGGCCTTGTGGTGCTGCTGGGGCTTACCCGGGCGTTCCGGGTGAAGTTGCCGGAGTTGCAGATGGCCGAGTGACCCACGCGCTTTCGAGCATTTGCGCGGTCCCTGTGGGAGCGGGTTTACCCGCGAAGCAGGCGACTCGGTGGATGGCACCGGCTTCGCCGGTGTTCGCGGGTGAACCCGCTCCCACAGGGGGCCGTGCATACGATGGAAACTTTTGGAGAAGGCCGTTGCGATAACGATCTGTTATCACCTGATCCGCATTAATCATTATTCAGCACACATTTCACCCCCTACAGTCCCAGCCCAACGACTGTCATTGCCAACGGGAAACGAAATGTCCATCGAACATCGCCTGAACCATATCGCCGGCCAGCTCAGCGGCAACGGTGACGTGCTGCTGAACAGCGTCGACGCCCACACCGGCGAGCCGCTGCCATACGCCTTCCACCAGGCGACCGGCGACGAAGTCGATGCTGCCGTACTGGCCGCCGAGGCCGCCTACCCGGCCTACCGCAGCACCAGCCCGGCACAGCGCGCCGCCTTCCTCGACGCCATCGCCAATGAACTGGACGCACTGGCTGATGACTTTGTCCAGCATGTGATGCGCGAAACCGCGCTGCCCGAGGCACGCATCCGCGGCGAGCGCGCCCGCACCAGCAACCAGCTACGGCTGTTCGCCGATGTGGTGCGCCGTGGCGACTTCCTCGGTGCGCGCATCGACCGCGCGCTGCCCGAGCGCACCCCGCTGCCACGTCCGGACCTGCGCCAGTACCGCATCGGCGTCGGCCCGGTGGCCGTATTCGGTGCCAGCAACTTTCCGCTGGCCTTTTCCACCGCCGGCGGTGACACCGCCTCGGCGCTGGCGGCCGGCTGCCCGGTGGTGTTCAAGGCCCACAGCGGGCACATGCTGACCGCCGCCCACGTGGCCGCGGCGATCGACCGCGCGGTAGCCGGCAGTGGCATGCCAGCAGGCGTGTTCAACATGATCTATGGCGCCGGCGTGGGCGAGGCTCTGGTCAAGCACCCGGCCATCCAGGCGGTAGGCTTCACCGGTTCGCTGCGTGGGGGTCGCGCCCTGTGCGACATGGCGGCTGCGCGCCCGCAGCCGATTCCGGTATTCGCCGAAATGAGCAGCATCAACCCGGTAATCGTCCTGCCCCAGGCGCTGCAGGCCCGTGGCGAGCAAGTAGCCGGTGAACTGGCCGCCTCGGTGGTGCTGGGTTGCGGGCAGTTCTGCACCAACCCGGGCCTGGTGGTGGGCATCAAGTCGCCGCAGTTCGAGCGCTTCGTGCACACACTGGTGGCGCGCATGGCCGACCAGGCACCGCAGACCATGCTCAACGCCGGCACCCTGCGCAGCTACCAGAACGGTGTACAGCACCTGCTGGCGCACCCTGGCATCCAGCACCTGGCCGGGCAGCCACACGCCGGCAAGCAGGCCCAGCCGCAGCTGTTCAAGGCTGATGTGAGCCTGCTGCTGGACAGCGACCCACTGCTGCAGGAAGAAGTGTTCGGCCCAACCACCGTGGTGGTGGAAGTCGCCGATGCCCAGCAACTGGCCGAAGCGCTGCGCCACTTGCAAGGCCAGCTGACGGCCACCCTGATTGCCGAACCGGACGATCTGAGCGCCTTTGCCACGCTGGTGCCGCTGCTGGAACGCAAGGCCGGGCGCCTGCTGCTGAACGGCTACCCGACCGGCGTAGAGGTATCGGACGCGATGGTGCATGGCGGGCCATACCCGGCCACCTCTGATGCCCGTGGCACTTCGGTTGGTACCTTGGCCATCGACCGCTTCCTGCGCCCGGTGTGCTTCCAGAACTACCCGGATGCGCTGCTGCCGGATGCGCTGAAAAGTGCCAACCCGCTTGGGATTGCGCGGTTGGTGGATGGGGTCGCCAGCCGTGGGGCGGTTTGATCTGACATTGAGGTAGCCTGTGCTGGCCTCTTCGCGGGTAAACCCGCTCCCACAGGTACTGCACAGTGCTTGAATTCTGTGTAGTACCTGTGGGAGCGGGTTTACCCGCGAAGAGGCCAGCACAGGATCACCACCCCTGTATACAATCTGCAAAACTCTTGCTTACAATGCCATGCGCCTATGACATCGGTAATCGCCGATGCGTATTGCGGCAGGCTTAAGCCATGTCATCTACAAATGCTCCAAGAACGTTACTGATCAAAAACGCCGAGCTTCTGGTCACCATGGACGGCGAGCGCCGCGAGATCAAGAACGGCGGAATGTTCATCGAAGGCAACCTGATCCGCCAGGTCGGCCCCAGCGACACCCTGCCACAGCACGCCGATGTGGTGCTGGACATGGCCGGCAAGGTGGTCATCCCTGGCCTGGTCAACACCCACCACCACATGTACCAGAGCCTCACCCGCGTGGTGCCGGCGGCCCAGGACGGCGAGCTGTTCAACTGGTTGACCAACCTGTACCCGATCTGGGCACGCCTGACCCCCGAAATGATCGCGGTGTCGACCCAGACCGCCATGGCCGAACTGATCCTGTCCGGCTGCACCACCTCCAGCGACCACCTGTACATCTACCCCAACGGCTGCAAGCTCGACGACAGCATCCATGCCGCCGACGAGATCGGCATGCGCTTCCACGCCGCGCGCGGCAGCATGAGCGTGGGCCGCAGCCAGGGCGGCCTGCCGCCTGATTCGGTGGTGGAAAAGGAAGCCGACATCCTCAAGGAATCCCAGCGCCTTATCGAGGACTATCACGACGCCAGCCACGGCTCGATGCGCCGCATCGTGGTGGCGCCCTGCTCGCCGTTCTCGGTCAGCCGCGACCTGATGCGCGAAGCTGCCGTGCTGGCGCGCCAGTACGGGGTGTCGTTGCACACCCACCTGGCCGAAAACGTCAACGACATCGCCTACAGCCGCGAGAAGTTCGGCATGACCCCTGCCGAGTATGCCGAGGACCTCGGCTGGGTCGGCCACGACGTATGGCACGCCCACTGTGTGCAACTCGACCAGCATGGCATCGAGCTGTTCGCCCGCACCGGCACGGGTGTCGCCCACTGCCCATGCTCGAACATGCGTCTGGCCTCGGGCATCGCCCCGGTGCGCAAGATGCGCGACCACGGGGTGCCGGTGGGCCTTGGGGTCGACGGTTCGGCATCCAACGACGGCGCCAGCATGATCGGTGAAGTGCGCCAGGCCTTGCTGCTGCAACGGGTGGGCTTCGGCCCCGACGCGATGACTGCACGCGAGGCGCTGGAAATTGCAACGCTCGGCGGTGCCAAGGTGCTCAACCGCAATGACATCGGAGCCCTGGCCCCAGGCATGGTGGCCGACTTCGTCGCCTTCGACCTCGGCCACGTGGCCTATGCCGGTGGCCACCATGACCCGCTGGCGGCGCTGGTGTTCTGCACCCCGACCCAGGTGCATACCAGTGTCATCAATGGCCGTGTGGTGGTGAAGGACGGCCAGCTGGCCACGGTTGACCTGCCACGGGTGCTGGAGCGCCACAACCAGCTGGCACGCCAGCTGGTCAGCGGCGAATAAGCGGCCATCAGGGGCCGCTTTTGCGGCCCATCGCTGGCAAAGCCTCCGTGTTTTGCGAACTCAGAGGAACATGACCATCTCATGCCAGGCCATGCCGCCGTGGTCCGACGGCGAGGGTTTCACGTACTGATACCCCAGCTTCTGGTACAACGCCACATGCTGCTCCTTGCACATCAGGTGAATGGTCAGCTTGCCCGCAGCTTTCATGCGCAGGATGAATTCTTCCATCAACCGCTTGGCGTAGCCTTTGCCCTGGTGCGTCGGGTCCACCACCACCGACATGATCACCACGTTTGGCGCCGCCGGGTCATGCCCGACCAGCTCCTTGAATGCCTCGTCGGACATCACCACTTCGTGGGCACAGCCGCTGTTGATGAAACCAACGATCTCGCCCGCGTTTTCCAATACCAGAAAGCCCTGCGGGTATTGCGCGATGCGGGTGCGGATCTTCTCCAGCGTGGCCGCCTCATCGCCTTCATAGGCACCGATCTCGATGGCGTAGCAGCGTTCGGCGTCGGCGGCTGTGGGGGTACGGAACTGAGGGGGGCTCATGGCGGGTATCCTTGGCAATGGCTGAAAACAGCCGCCATGGTAAATGAGCCCCGCTGCCACGTGACCATCTTTTTTGAAGCGCAAAAGTTGTACAACTTGTTGCCGCTGCGAACTTTTTCCCGTTTACCGGTCTATGTGGGAGGCACAGAAAGGTAGCGGAACGCGAGACAAGGTTCGCCGACCACCTGCTGGCCAGATGGCTCAATTGTTATCAGAGGTTGGCTTCGCTCATGAAAATGCATGTCGCAAGGTTGATGCTGCTCGGCCTGTTCTCGTTCGCGGCGATGGGCACGGCATCGGCAACACAAATGAAGGCGCCCGTAGTGGCTGCCCCGGCGGTTCAATCACCGTTGCAGCCTGCCGGCAACCCCTGGTCCAGGGTAGCCAGTGTGGCCGATGCACAGCCAGCCACGCTGCTGGCTCACGATGACGACCGCTGGCACGACCACCGCAGCGACTGGCGCCGCGAACAGTGGCGCCGCGAGCAGGCCCGCCGTGATTGGGAGCGCCGGCGAGACTGGGAACGCCGACGCGACTGGGAACGGCGCCGCGACTGGGAGCACCGCCATGAGCGGGCCATGCACCACCGCTACAATGACGACCACCGTTACTACCGCCGTTGATCGTTGATCCGCAGTTGGCGCGCTCGATGTGGGAGCGGCCTTGTGTCGCGAAAGGGCTGCCCAGCAGCCCCAGCGTTGGTTGCCGTAATGCTGAAACCTGGGGCCGCTCTGCGGCCCTATCGCGACACAAGGCCGCTCCCACAGGGTCGCGTGACAGGCATCAGTTCTCCGTAAGGCCTGGGGTATCCCCCGCCACCTCGGCCTCCATCTTCAACCGGTCGGCCTTGCAAATGTACTTGGGCTTGCGCGGCGCCAGCTTGGCGCTGGCCTTCTTGGCATGCGCCTGCATTAGCTGCTTGATCTTCTTGCGACGGTTCATTCTCACTCGACCTGTCAGTCTGGTTTGGCTGGGCACATCATACCTTGCCTGGGCCAGCGTCTCGTTGACGTTATTTTCACACCCGGCAGATTAGCGTCACGCCCTTTCCGGTCACGGGCACATCCGCTGGCTGCCAAGTACGACGAGGCATACGTGTCACACACTCCATCCCCCTCCTCGCCCAAGCGCGTGGACTGGGCCGGCCTGGGCTGGCTTTTGCTGTTCTTCTGGTACTTCTCGGGCGTGACCCAGGCGCTGCTGCTGTTCAGTGGCACCACCGGGTTCGCCGGTTTTCGCGATGCATTCTTCCTCAGCAGCCTGTGGCTGGCACCGGTACTGCTGCTGCCGCGCTTCACCCGCGCCACGGCAGCGGTCATCGGCCTGGTGCTGTGGGCCGCTTCATTGGTGGGGCTGAGCTACTTCGGCATCTACCGCCAGGAGTTCTCGCAAAGCGTCATCTTCGTGATGTTCGAGTCCAACACCGCCGAGGCCGGTGAGTACTTCAGCCAGTACTTCAGCGCCTGGCTGGGCCTGGCACTGCTGTTGTACACGCTGGTGGCGGTGCTGTTGTGGAAGCGCGTACGCCCGGTCAGCCTGCCACTGCGCAGCCGCCTGCCGGTGGTCGCCCTGTTGCTGCTGGCCAACCTGGTGTACCCGTTCTACAAGCAGATGGTGACCCAGGAGCGCAGCTTCGCCGACGCGGCGGAAAAAGTGCAACAGCGCATGGAACCCGCCGTGCCCTGGCAATTACTGGTCGGCTACCGCCAGTACCGCCAGCAGCTGGACAACATGCAGGAACTGCTGGCCCAGAACGCCGCGCTGCCGCCCCTGCAGAACCTGCGTGACAACAGCGGTGCAGCGCCACGCACGCTGGTGCTGGTGCTGGGCGAATCCACCACCCGCGAGCACATGCACCTGTACGGCTACAACCGCGACACCACACCCAACCTCGATGCGCTGGCCGCCAGCGACAAGAGCCTGACGGTGTTCAGCAACGTCGTGTCGCCACGCCCGTACACCATCGAAGTCATGCAGCAGATCCTCACCTTCGGCAACGAGCAGAACCCGGACCGCTTCCTCACCGACCCGTCGCTGATCAACCTGATGAAGCAGGCCGGCTACAAGACCTTCTGGATCACCAACCAGCAGACCATGACCAAGCGCAACACCATGCTGACCACCTTTTCGCAGCAGACGGACGCGCCGGTGTACCTGAACAACCAGCGCAACCAGAATGCCAGCCAGTACGACGATGTGGTGCTGACACCGTTCGAGAAGGCCCTGCAGGACCCGGCGCCGAACAAGTTCATCATCGTGCACCTGTTGGGTACGCACATGGACTATCGCTACCGCTACCCCGACGACTACGCGCATTTCAACGACCGCCAGGGGGTGCCCGCCAAGCTGACGGACGACCAGGTGCAAACCTACAACTTCTATGACAACGCGGTGCGCTACAACGACTACGTGGTGTCGAGCCTGATCAAGCGTTATTCGGCCAGTACCGCCAATGGTTTCCTGCTGTACCTGTCCGACCATGGTGAAGATGTATACAGCTCTGGCAACCACGACCGCCTGGGGCGCAACGAAGGCGCGCCGACCCGGCCGATGTACACCATCCCCTTCCTGCTGTGGACTTCGCCCAGCTGGCAGGCCGAGCACCCGCGCGACTTGCAGGCGATGGCCGACCGCCCTTACAGCAGCTCGCACCTGATCCATACCCTGTCCGACCTGGCCGGGCTGAGCTATGACCGTTACGAACCGGCCAAGAGCCTGGTGAGCCCGCAGTTCGTGGTGGCACCGCGCTGGATTGGCGACCCGTACCGCAAGGATGGCCTGCGCGAGTTCGACGACTTGCCGCTGGACAAGGCCGAGCGGGAGCAGGAGACGGTCAGTAGTGGCAAGACACAGAACGCTGGGCGCCTGAACTGATTGTTTTGTCGTTGAAATTGCCGGGGGCGCTTTGCGCCCCTTTCACGACACACTGCCGCTCCCACAGGTGCCCGTCAGGCAGGTCGGGCACAGCTGCCCTGCCTGGCACTGCCCCGCACCACCTCGGCCAGTTTGCGCAGGTTGGCCTGGTGAGCATTGACCAGGCTGGCGATGCTGTTGTCCGCTGGCGCCTGCAGCGAGGTACGGCAGGTCAGTTCGGCCTCACCCGAACGTGTCAGGCGCCATACCGCTTCCAGCGAGGCGTAGCGCCCCGGCACGCTATCGAAGCGCTGCACGTCCACCCGCAACAACGCCTTGCCGCCCCCCACCGGCCCGCCCAACTGGTCCTGCAAGGCGCTGCGGAACTCATCTACCAGGTTGGCCCCCCACCACTCCGTTTCGAGGATGGCCAGGCCACTCTGCCCTTGCCGCACCACCAGCTGCGGGCGGTCCACCTGCGGTGGCACGGCTACCCTCTCCACCTGGATGCGCTGGCCGCCGTCGCGCATCGGCTCGCTCGGTACCAGCGTGTGATAGTTGTTCGGGGTACTGCTGCAGCCCGACAGCACGGCCAGCAGGCCGGCGCCACACACATTGCGCAGTCGATGCATCGGCTGTCTCCTCAGGGTTCAAGGTCGGTGGCAGTGGCGGCTTTCGGCCGGCCACGTATCAGCGACTCGGGGTGCCGGCCCAGGTAATCGGCAAGGTCACGCAGCGAACGCGACATGCGCTCCAGTTCGTCCAGGGTTTCGCCCATCCGCTCGCGCTGCGGTGAGTCCTCGGAGATGGCCGAATTGGCCGTGCGCAGGGTCTTGTGCACTTCGTCCAGCGCTACCTTCACGTCCGGCAGCGTCTGGCCATTGAACTGCTTGAGGCTGGCGCGCAACTCTCGCAGGCTGCCATCCAGGTTGTTGGCGATGCTCTCCAGCGGCAACTTGCTGATGCGCTCCACCACCCGCTGCAGCTGCTCCTGCAACTGCTCCAGGCTGCCGGGCAATGTGGGGATGGTGATGGGGTCGGCAGTCTTGTCGAAGGCCACTTTGGGGGCATCCGGGTAGAAGTCCAGGGAAATGAACATCTGCCCGGTGATCAGGTTGCCGCTGCGCGCCTGGGCCCGCAGCCCGTGCTCGACGAAGGTGCCGATCAGCCGCCGTGCGCCGTCCATGTCGCCTTCTGCATGCTTGAACACGGACAGCATCTTGCGGTGCACCGGCCCCAACCGCTGCGGGTAGATCACCGCATCGACCACCACCGGGAAAGTCTGCCGGGCAGCATCGTAGTCGAGCTTGACCGAAGTGACCCTGCCGAACTCGACACCCTTGAACTCCACCGGGGCTCCCACCGACAGACCGCGCATGGCCTGGTCGAAGCGCAACTGCAGGTACTGCGCCTGGCCACTGGGCGGTGCCAGGGCGGTGTCGCGGTCGGCAAACAGCTGGAAGCGCGCCTGGTCGGCAGCGGGCTCGGCTTGCGGGGCGAGGTCGGGCGAGCCAAAGGCCAGCCCGCCCACCAGGATGGACGACAGTGATTCGGTATCGATCTTCAGGCCGTTGGCACCGATCTGCATGTCGACGCCACTGGCGTTCCAGAAGCGGGTATCGGCGGTGACGAAGCTGTCGTAGGGGGCCTGCACGAACACGCCAATCTCCACGCCCTTGCCATCGCCCTGCAGGGCAAAGGACACCACCTCGCCCACCGGGATCTTGCGGTAATAGATCGACGAGCCAATATCCAGCGACCCCAGGTCGCTGGCGGTCAGGACAAAGCGCTTGCCCTTTTCGTCGTAGGTGATCGGCGGTGGCAGCTCCAGGCCGACAAAGGACTTCTCGGGCACTTTCGATTCGCCGGAATCCGCGCCGATGAAACTGCCCGACAGCAGCGTATCCACACCGGACACGCCGCCCACGCCAATGCGTGGCCGCACCACCCAGAAGCGCGCGCCCTGGGTGGCGAACGCGCGTGCGTCATTGGACAGCTGGACCTTGGCGACCACGCTCTTCTTGTCGTCGGCCAGGTCCACCGTGGTGACTTCACCAATTACTACGCTGCGGTACTTGACCTGGGTCTTGTGCGCCACCAGCCCTTCCCCGGTGTGGAAGGAAATGGCGATGACTGGCCCCTGCTGCATCCAGTTGCGCACCACCAGCGAAGCGCCGATCAGAATCGCCAGTATCGGCACGATCCATACCAGCGACACACTCCAGCGCCGGGTGTGCACTTCAACCTGCCCCGCTCCCTCGCGCTTGTCAGTCTGTTGCACCATCAATGCGGCCTCCCTCGTTGCCACGGCTATCCCAGATCAGGCGTGGATCGAAGCTCATCGCAGAAAACATGGTCAGTACCACCACCATGCCGAAAAACAGGATGCCCACTCGCGGCTCGATGGTGCCCAGCCCGCGCAGTTGCACCAGCGCCGCCACCAGCGCCACCACCATCACATCGAGCATCGACCAGTAGCCGATCAGCTCGACGAAACGGTACAGCTGCGAGCGCTGCCGACAGGCCCAGGTAGAACCGCGCTGGGCGGTGAACAGCAACAGCCCGAGCGAGAAGAACTTGATGGCCGGCACGCCTACGCTGGCAATGAAGATGATCAGCGCGATGTCCCAGGCGCCGGCCTCCCAGAACTCCAGCACGCCACCGCCAATGGTGCTTGCACTACCGCTGCCGAGCATTTCGGTGTGCATCACCGGCAGCAGGTTGGCGGGGATGTAGAAAACCAGCGCCGCCAGCAGAAACGCCCAGCCGCGGCTGATGGCATTGGCCTTGCGTCGGTGGATGGCGGCACCACAGCGGTCGCAGGTGTGCTTGCCGCTGCCCAGTTCACAGGCCTGACCGCAGCCATGGCACAGGCACAGGCCCAGGTCGTCGGCGTTGGCCGGGGTATTCATACTTGCTCCCAAAGGTCGCGGATATCCTTGCCGGCGACATGGATGATCAGCATGCTCAGCGCGGCCAGCGCCAACAGGCCGATGCCGGGTATGACGTCAAGCAACCCCGCCAGCTTGATCACCGCCACCATCGCCCCCAGCAAGCACACTTCCAGCATGCTCCACGGCCTCAGGCCTTCCAGGCTGCGCATGCACAGGGCAAAGCCGGGGGCGCGCTGGCCCGCCAGGGCGAAGCCTAGCAGCCAGCACAGCAGGCCGATCTGCAGCACCGGCGCAAAGATGATGGACAACGCCATGACCAGGGCGATGAAGGTGATACTGCCGTGGCTGAGGATCTGCACCGAGTCCCATAATGTCGCGGAATGGGTGAGCCCCTGCATGCCGATGGTCATCACCGGGTAGAAATTGGCCAACACCAGCAGGATGCCCCCCGTCACACTCAGGGCCAGCCGTTGCTCCACGGTCAGCGAAGTGTGGCGGTACAGCACGCCGCCACAGCGCTGGCAAACGGCGCGCTGGTGCTTGAGCAGCGGCGCACGGTGGTACACCGTGTCACAGTACTCACAGATGATCAGGTGCTGGGTCTGGCTCATGGGGTTTCCACAGGTGGCCCGGATTCCCGCCGTGATACGCGAGCGATCCACGTTTGATATCCGGTTTAGACCATCCCGGCAAAACCGCCATCATTGACAGCAAAGTCGAACTATCCTGTGAAACGGGATCCCCACCCGCTGGAGGTTTGCCATGCGTACGTTCACGTGGAGTTGCCTGCTGGTGCTGCTGTGCGCGGCATCGGCAGCCCAGGCGCAGTCGGTGGTGCCGCTCAAGGGCCAGAGCAGCCAGCAGATGCAACTGGATATCAATGACTGCAATACCGTCGCCACCAATGCCGCGAACAGTGCGGCGACCTCCAGCGACCCCCATGTCGGTGGCCGGGTACGCGGTGCTGCCGCCGGCGCGGTTGCCGGTGCGGCAGGCGCACAGGTGCGCGGCAACCAGCACGACGAGTTGTATGACCGGGTCGGTGATGATGCCAAACAGGAATACCGGCAGAACCGCGCCGGTGAAGTGGCCGCCGCCGGTGCTGCGGTCGGTGGCATGCGCCAGCGTCAGGACCGCCGTCAGGACCGGCGCGGCCAGGACGAAGCGAAAGCCCAGGCCCACGCCAGTGCTTACGCCGGGTGCCTGCAAGGGCGCGGCTATCAGGTCAACCCTTGATCAGCGGGCACGCCATGCTTCTGCATGGCGTGCCTGTTTCAGAACTTCGCCAACTGTTCCCGGCAGAACTCCACGAACAGCTGTGCCGGCTTGGTCAGTTGCACACGCTTCAACCATGCTGCCGCCAGCCCTGACAGCGCCACTGGCTCGGCGATATCCAGCATGGCCAGGCGTTGCCCGTCGTAGGTGTACTCCGAATGCGGCCGCGTCACCAGCAGCGAAAAGCCGAAGCCCTGCCCGACCATGCCGCGCACCATCTCGATCGATGGCGAGCTGAAGACGATGTTGGGCGTCAGGCCCATTTCGTTGAACAGGCTGACGAAGTAGGTACGACTGGGGGCAACGTCCAGCAGGATCATCGGCTCGGGGCACAGGTCACGCAGCGACACTTGGGCCTGGCCGGCGAAGCGGTGGTTCTCGGGCAGCAGCACATAGGGTTTCTGCGGCGGCATCAGCGGCTCGGCCTCGATGGTGCCGTCCAGGTCATGGTCGTAGAGGAACGCCAGGTCGAAGGTACCTGCAGTCAGGCCCTGGATCAGGTCCTGCTGCTCGCCGTCGCGCAGGCGGATATCCACCCCCGGGTAACGCTGGCGAAAGCCGGCGATCAGGCGCGGCAGGTACAGCGGTGCCACGGTTTCGAAGCAGCCGATGTCGATCTGCCCGGCCACGGTATCGTTGTCGGCCAGGGCATTCTGCTCGAATTCGTGGGCCATCTGCAGCAGCGACCTGGTCTTGGCATAGAAGCGCTTGCCGCTGGGCGTCAGTGACACGCCCTGGGCATGGTGACGGATGAACAGCTGCACGCCAAAGCTTTCCTCCAGGCTCTTGATCGCCGTGGAAATGGACGGCTGGGCGATGTACAGCTGGCGTGAAGCCTCGGCCACGCTGCCGGCCTCGACGGTGGTGACGAAGTACTTGAGTTGTCGCAATGTATAGGCCGCCACGGGCACCTCTCTGACGCCGGTCTGGGCGCGCTGGAATCGTGCCTGCCACTTTACCCTTGGCAACGGGTGGATGGGGGCTGGCTGATGAAGGATTTACCTATGGCTTGAACAGGTTTTCACGAGGGACGGCGTGCGTCTCGTCGCGTCACGTTCTTCGCGGGTGAACCAGCAGGAACTTGGCCAAAAGCCCCCGATTGTCTTTACTGATACTCAACGGTTCCAGGCATAGGGCGTGCGTTCATGAAGATCGTGGTCACCAGCATCCTCGTCGACGACCAGGCCAAAGCCCTGGCTTTCTACCACTACGTGCTCGGTTTCGAGCCAAAGCACGATATCCCCATGGGCCGCCACCGCTGGCTGACCCTGACCTCCCCCAACGACCCCAACGGCGTCGAGTTGCTGCTCGAACCCGACGCGCACCCGGCCGCCAAGGCATACAAGGCCGCGCTCAGGCAGGACGGCATTCCCGCCACCTCGTTTGGCGTGCGTGACATCCAGGCCGAATACACCCGGCTGTGCGCGGCGGGCGTGCAGTTCACCCAGCCGCCTACCCCCCTGGGGCCTGTCACCGTGGCAGTGTTTGACGACACCTGCGGCAACCTGATCCAGATCGCCCAAAAGCACTAGCGCTGTTCACGGCCCCACGGGCAGCCGCAAGGTTACGCGCAACCCGTGCGGTAGCTGGTTGCGCAACTGCACGCTGCCACCCAGGCGGGTCATGATGGTGCTGACGATCGACAACCCCAGCCCGGCGCCATTGGTCGAGCCCTTGCTGTAGAAACGCTCGAACACCCGCTGCTGTTCGACCTCGGCGATACCCGGCCCTTCGTCGTCGACGCTGACCACCAGGGCCTGCCCCTCCCGCTGCAGTGTCACGGTAACCCGACCGCCTGCCGGCGAATGGTCCACGGCATTGGCCACCAGGTTCTGCAAGGCAATACCCAGCGCGCCAGCGTCGGTGTGCAAGTGGTAGTCGCCGGCGGTGATGTCCAGTGAAGGCTCCAGCCCGCGCTCCAGAATCCATGGGGTCAGCTCGGCCAGGGTCTCGGCCACCACGCCCTCCAGGTCCACCCGCGGCCAGTCATGCCGGCCCGGCCGCGGCTCCAGGCGGGCCAGGGTCAACAGCTGGTTGACCACCCGGGCAAGGCGGTCGACACCGCCCATCAGGAACTGCAGAGCTTTGTCCCGCTCCGCAGCGCTTTCTGCATTGAGGGCGTTCTGCGCATGCAGGCGCAGGATGGCCAAGGGCGTGCGCATCTCGTGGGCAGCGTCGGCGATGAAACGATGCTCGCGGCGCAGCAGATCTTCGATCTGCCCGAGCAGGCGGTTGATCGCCGCCTGCATCGGTTCCAGCTCCTTGGGCAACGGCACCAGCTGCAACGGCTCGAGCGACTCGGCGTGGCGGGCGCGGATAACCCTGGCCATGTTCTGCAGCGGCCGCAGGCCCCAGCCAATGGCCGCCCACACCAGCAAGGCCAGGGCCAGGCTGCCGAACAGGAATGGCAACAGCGTGTGCCGCACGATGCGTTCGATCAGGTCATCACGCACATCGTTGCGCTCGCCCACCCAGATCACCCAGTGTTTTTCCGGCACGGGCAAGACGAAACTGCGCCAACGGCGCCCATCGACCACCACGTCGGCAAAACCCGGCACCCGCGGCGTCTGCCCCAACTGCGGCGCGCTGGGCGTGTGCACCAGCAGTCCGTCGTCGTCGGCCCACACCTGGAAGGCCAGCTTGCTCTCGTAGCGGTGCCCCACCTTGTGCTGCCCGGCCTTGCTCAAGGCCTCGTCGAAGGCGCGGTACAACTCGTCACGGCTCTGCTCCTGCACCGGCAGGCTCATGATGCCCTGCAGCAGCCGGGCGTTTTGCGCCAGGTGGGCGTCGTACACCTCGTTAATTTCGTGGCGGCTGTCGTGGTAGTTGTACAGCGCCAGCAACCCGCTGCCGACCAGCAACAGCAGCATCACCCGCCACAAGGTGCGTTGGCGCAGCGAGCTCATGCCTTGCGTTCCACCAGGTAGCCAATCCCGCGCACGGTGCGGATCAGGCCGTTAAACAGCTTCTTGCGCAGGTGGTAGATATTCACCTCCAGGGTGTTGCTCTCCGGCTCTTCATCCCAGCCATACAGCAACTGGGTCAAGCGTTCGCGGGTGAACACCTTGCCCGGCTGGGCCAGCAGTTCGTGCAGCAGCAGGTATTCCTTGGGCGTGAGCACCACCGGCTGGCCCAGGTAGCGTACCTGCTGGCTGACCGGGTCCAGGCACACCCCGGCATGCTCTATCAGCACCTGGGCGCGGCCGCTACTGCGCCGCAGCAAGGCCCTCAAGCGGGCCTTGAGTTCGTTGAGGTCGAAGGGTTTCACCAGGTAGTCGTCGGCGCCGGCGTCCAGCCCGGCGATGCGGTCCTCGGTGGCGTCGCGTGCGGTCAGCACCAGCACCGGCAGGCTCTTTCCGGCCGCACGCAGGCGCCGCAGCAACTCGATGCCATCCAGGCGCGGCAAACCCAGGTCGAGAATGGTCAGGTCGAACTCCTCGTGGCACAGGGCATGCAAGGCGCTGGCGCCATCCTGCAACCAGTCGAGGGTATAGCCCTCGCGACGCAGGCCGTCACAGATCCCCTCCCCCAGCGCGGCGTCGTCTTCTACCAGCAGCAGGCGCATGCTCAATCCTGTTTGTCCTTGATCGCTTTGAGTAAAGCATCGATTTCACCGCGCCGGCCTTGGTCGGCCAGCTCCCGCCCGGGTCGGGGCGGTGCCTGCAATGCCTTCTGCAGGGCGGCGCGGGCTTCGTCGTAGCGGTTCTGCCGGTACAGGTGGTCAGCCCAGAAGTAGTTGCTGTCGATACCGTCGGGGTTGATCGCCAGCGCCTGGCGCAGCATGGCCTCGGCCTTGGCCTGGTCGCCGAAGCTCAGCGGCCAGCCGGGCACCTGGTCGTACAGCGCGCCCAGGCTGGTGTAGGCCGAGCCCTGCAGCGCCTTGGGGTCCATGGCCAGGGCCTTTTCCAGGCTGGCGCGGGCGGCCTTGACCTTGCCCAGTGCACCCAACCCGCCGGTGGCACCAGCCCAGCTGCTGTTGACGATGCCATCCCAGATCAGTGGCTCGGCCGAACCCGGGTGCTGGTGCACGAACGCCGCCGACTGCACCGCCAGGGCTTCGAACGCCTCGGCACGCTGAGCCTCGGGCAGGTTGTAGCGAATCACCGCCCAGCGCTGCTGGATGGCATCGAGTTGCTGGGTAGCGTTCTGGTCGAGGGCCCAGGTGAACGGGGCGATGGCCAGCAGACTGGCCAGTATCAGACGTTTCATTTGCTCGACTCCTTGCTGTGCCAGGTGCTGTAGCGACGGATCAGCGGCAGTTGCTTGCGCAGGGCGCGATCGACCACACCCGGCAGCATGCCGTTCAGGCGTACGAAGAGTTTTTCCGGCCAGCCCAGGTACAGTTCGCTACGCTCGGCCTGTACCGCGTCGAGCACCGCGCGGGCGACGTCATGCGGGTCGTCGACGCCTACCTTCAACGCCTGGTTCAGGGCCTGCGCGGCGCTGCTGTTCATCGTCGTGCGGGTGGTGCGCGGTGCGGCATACAGCACGTTCACCGAGGTGTCGGCAAGCTCGCGGCGCAATGCCTCGGAGAACCCGCGCAAGGCAAACTTGCTGGCGCAGTAGGTGGCATAGCCCGGGTAGCCGATCGAGCCATAGATCGACCCCACGTTCACCACCAGCGCACTGGGCTGCTCGCGCAGCAGCGGCAGGCAAAGGCGGGTGAGCTGCACGGCGGCCTTGATGTTGAGGTCGAACAACTCGTCCAGGGCAGCCTCGTCCATCTGTTCGAGCAAGGCGAAGCGGTTGACCCCGGCGGCGTTGATCAACAGGTTGCAACTGCCCATCGCCCGCGTCGCCTCCAGCACGTCACGGCGGCCTTCGGCGCAGCGCAGGTCGGCCTGCTGCCAACGCAGTTGCCCGGGGTAGCGCGCCATCAGTTCGGTCAGCCTGCCCTGCTGCCGGCTGACCGCCAGTACACGGGCACCGGCACTGCATAGCTGGGCTGCCAGTTCCAGGCCGATGCCACCGCTGGCGCCGGTAAGCACCGCCACGCAATCAGGCAAGCGCATGCTGTACCTCCTGCTGCGCGGCGCGCGGCAGCCCTTCGAACATGGCGGTATACAGGCGATACACCACTTTGGCAGCGTGGATTACCGCCTGTTGGTCCTCGGGCTGGTCCAGGCGGTTCATCAGGTCACGGTAGGTGACCATGTGGTCCTGGTCCAGGGCGCCGTGGGAACTCAGGTAGCTGAACGCCTGGTCCGGCAGGCCGAGGCTGCTCTGCAGGGTACCGGCAGCCTGGGTGGCCAGGGCAATGCTGGTGCCTTCGAGCACGTTGACCATGCCGAACAGCCCGACCGGGTTGCCGCGGGCAATCTGATCGTAGAGAAACGCCACCATCAGCTCGATGGGCAATGCCGGCCGGCCGCCCACCACCTGATGCGGGTCGCCACCGCAGGCGGCGATATCATCGAGAATCCAGCGCTCATGGCCGTACTCCTCCTCGATGTACTCGCACACTGCCCCGCGCAGCCACTCAAGCCGCACCGGCAAACGGGCCCCGCAAGCCATCATCAATGGCACGGTGTGCCGCACGTGGTGGTAAGCCTGGGTGAGAAAGGCCACATAAGCCTCGAGGCTGGCCTTGCCGGCCAGCGCGTCGCGGATCACCGGGACACTGAACAATGCCGTACGCTCGTCGGCGGTTTCCTGCTGCAGGGTATCGAAGAAAAGCATGGCAAACCTCGCGGATCATTGAAGGTCGGATAACAGGGACTGGTAACACCGCAGGATCTGTTCGCGGCGTGGCCGGCCGTTGGCGGTCAGGGTTTGCCCGGCGGCACTCAAGGGTTCGGGCAGGCGCCGCCAGGCATGCACCCGGGCATAATCCGGCAGGCCGGCATTGGCCTGGCGGATGGCCTGTTCGAGGGTGTGGTCGTCAGCCTGCGGGTCCAGCGGCCAGATCAGCGCCAGGTTGTGTGCCAGGCCTTCGCCGTGGACGAACGCCTGGGCGATCACCCCGCCCTGGGTCAGTTCGGCCTCCACCCACTCGGGGTTGACGTTGCGCCCGAAGCTGGTGCTGTACTGGTGCTTCTTGCGCCCGGCCAGGTACAGGAAGCCGTCGCTGTCGAAGTGGCCCAGGTCACCGGTCGGCAACCACGGCTCGCTGAAGGGTGGCTCGCCCAGATAGCCGAGCAACGTCGAACCGGCCACGTGCACTTCGCCATCTTCGGCAATGCGCACCTGCACATGCGGCAGCGGCCGCCCGACGCTGCCCGGACGGTGCGCCCCGGGGCGATTGAGGCACACCACCGAGGCGCATTCGGACAAGCCATAGCCCTCGAACACCGGCAGCCCGACGGCCTCGACCCGGGCCAGCAGGCTCGGCGCCACCCGCGCGCCGCCCACCGCCACGAAGCGCAACGGGCCGACACGCATCAGGCCGCGCTCGATGGCGGTGACCAGCCCAAGCAGCAGTTGCGGCACCAGGATCAGGCTTTCGGCACCACTCAAGGCGATGGCGCCCAGCAATTGCTTGAAGTCGACCTGGCTGGCACCGCGAAAACCCAATTGCGCCTGCGGGTACAGGGCAATGCTCGCCCCGGCCAGCAGGGCCGCGTACAGGCCCAGGTTTTCCAGCAGCACCGCCAGGGGCAATACTGCCAGGTACTTGCCTGGCGCCGTGGGCCGGCTGGCGGCCTCCAGTTCACCCGCTACCCGCAGCATGGCCTCGGCGCTCAGGCATACGCCCTTGGGTGCACCGGTGCTACCGGAGGTGTAGGTAATCTTCGCGGTGCCCGGCGGTAAGGGCACGGCCGCTGGCGGCTGCCGGCTCCAGAAGCGCTCACCGGCAGTGAAGCCGCTGGCGTGCAAATCGTCAGCGAAGGTCTCATCAGCCAGCGCCAGCACCGCCCCGCTCTGTGCCAGGCAGTGGCGGCGCTGGGCGCTACTGAAGAACGCCGGCAGGATGACGATGGGGCGCGCCGCGAACAGCGCCGCCAGGTCCCAGAACAGCGCCTCGGGGCCGTTTTCCAGGGCCAGGGCGAAGGTGCCCGGTGGCTGCGCGCTCAACCAGGCCCGTCGTTGCTCGACCTCGTCCAGCAACTGTTGATAGGTATGTTGTCTGCCAAGGCCCAGCAACGCCGGTTGCGCCCCTCGGTGGCGGGCATGCAATTGCAACACTTCCCTGAACAACTGGCATTCACGCGGCATGGCCGGCCTCCTGCACGTTCGCGGGCAAGCCCAGCCGCTCGAAAACGCCACTGCGGGCCAGGGCTGCATGGCCGTAGTCGATATTGCCGACGAACACTTGCGGGTGCTGCGCGTAGTAACTGCCCCAACTGTCGGCATCGCCATTCAGCCGGCCTGGGTCGGCCATGGCCAGCGCCGTGGGCACCAGGCCCAGGCGATGAAAGCTGTTGACCAGGGTCGCGGCCCCAGTGAAGGCCACCCACTGCAAGCCGCGGGCAGCCAGCAACCAGGTCACTGCGATGATCATGATCCGCGCGCTGCCGGCGGTGAGCGCGGCCAGGTTGCCCACTTCGACCAACTGCGCACGGCTCACCGGGCTGCCCGACAGCCGGGTCACGGCCACTTCCAGCGGCTCATCCAGGTAACGCTCGATGAAGGTCGGACCACTGCCGGCCAGGCGTATGCCGGCGGCGGCCATCAGGCGCCCGTGGCTGTCATGCAGGCCGAGCAGTTCGGGCAGGTAATGCTGCACGTCGGCGTGGTGCGCGCAGGCAAAGCGGGCGTGAATGAACTGTTCCAGCTCCTCGCGCCCCGGCTCTCCCGGGTGTGTCAGCGTCATGTGGGCGAGGCGATCGCCGTGGCTGCCGATAGCCAGCGGAAACAGGCTGGCGCTGTCTGCCTGGGTCATGGCTGTCCCCCTTTCAAGTCAGGTCTTGGGGGCAGTATCCGGGGGCAATCTGAAGCCAATCTGAAGTGCTACATTTGCCATAGCCCTCATGCGCACCAACAAGGAAAACAGATGCGCCACGAATTCAGCGAAGTGCTCAACGACCTGGTCGACTACTTTCTGCTCGGCGATATCCAGCTGCTCGAGCGCTTCAAACACCAACGTGAACTGCCCGACGACCTGGCCCATGCCTTCACCCACGGCGACAGCGGTGACCAGGCCGTGCGCGAAGGGGTCGTGCTGCCACTGGCCGGGGTCGATAACCTGCCCTACCGCATCCTGTTCACCCTGGACAACCATACGCCGGCCCTGCGCGAACCCGGCAGCCGCCTGAAGCACCGCCGTAATGGCTATGTGCTGCAAGTCGAGCACGGTGCGCTGATGCTGTACACCTGGCGCATCCTGCAGCACTTCACGCCCAAGACCCTGGGTGACCTGATGGCCCGCTACCAGGTGCCGGGGCGGCCGATCATCGAGCTGGACAATGGCTGGTATGACGTGGAAGTGCTGGCGGGTGCGCTGGTGCGTGACGGGATGTATGAGCCGGCGTTCGAGTTCGTGTTGAAGAAGCGCTGGAGCCGGGGCGAGGCTGTTGGGGTGGATACAGGGTATGTGTTTGGGTTGCGGGGCTACTTTGACTGATTGAGCGCCTGTGCCGGCCCTTTCGCGGGTAAACCCGCTCCCACAGGTTCCCCGCTGCCCTCAGGTGCAGTGATATCCCTGTGGGAGCGAGTTTACCCGCGAAGAGGCCAGTCCTGCCAATGTCAATCTCAGGTGTGGTTGATATCCCGGTCCTTGGTTTCGGGCAGGAAGAATATCCCCAGCACCGCCGTCATCACCGCAATCACGATCGGGTACCACAAGCCGTAATAGATATCCCCGGTCGCCGCCACCATGGCAAATGCCACGGTCGGCAGGAAGCCGCCGAACCAGCCGTTGCCGATGTGGTAAGGCAGCGACATCGAGGTGTAGCGGATACGCGCCGGGAACAGCTCCACCAGCCAGGCCGCGATCGGCCCGTAGACCATGGTCACGTAGATCACCAGAATGGTCAGCAGCAACAGTACCATCGGGTAGTGGATCTTCGCCGGGTCGGCTTTTTCCGGGTAGCCGGCTTCCTTCAACGCCCCGGTCAAGGTTGCGGTAAAGGCGTCGCTGCGTGCCTTGAAGTCCGCTGCCGCCAGGCCGCTGCCATCAAAGCTTGGCAGCACCCGTTCACCGATGCGGATCTGCGCCACGCTGCCGGGTTCGGCCGCTTCGTTGGTATAGGGGATGGCCCGCTTGGCCAGCAGGCTCTTGGCGATATCGCACGAGCTGGTGAATTTGGCCTTGCCCACCGGGTCGAACTGGAACGCGCACTGGGCAGGGTCTGCCATCACCACCACCGGGTTCTGCTCCTGGGCGACGAATACGTCCGGGTTGCCGTACTGGGTCAGTGCCTTGAAGATCGGGAAGTAGGTCAGCGCGGCGATGATGCAACCGGCCATGATGATTTTCTTGCGGCCGATGCGGTCGGACAGGCTGCCGAAGAAGATGAAGAACGGTGTGCCGATCAATAGCGAACCGGCAATCAGCAGGTTGGCGGTCTGCGGCTCGATCTTGAGCATCTGCAACAGGAAGAACAACGCATAGAACTGCCCGGTGTACCACACCACGGCCTGGCCGGCGGTGCCGCCGAGCAGCGCCATGATCACCACCTTGAGGTTGTCCCAGCGGGCGAAGGATTCCGTCAGTGGCGCCTTGGACGACTTGCCCTCGGCCTTCATTTTCATGAACACCGGCGACTCGTTGAGTTGCATGCGGATGTACACCGAGATTGCCAGCAGCAGTATCGACAGCAGGAACGGCACCCGCCAGCCCCAGGCCTCGAACACCTCGTTACCCATGACCGTGCGGCAGGTCATGATCACCAGCAGCGAGAGGAACAGCCCCAGGGTGGCGGTGGTCTGGATCCACGCGGTGAAGAAGCCGCGCCGGCCCTTGGGTGCATGTTCGGCCACATAGGTGGCCGCGCCGCCGTACTCGCCACCCAATGCCAGGCCCTGCAGCAGGCGCAGGCTGATGAGGATGATCGGCGCGGCCACACCGATCGTGGCATAGCTGGGTAGCAGGCCCACCACGGCGGTGGACAGGCCCATGATGACGATGGTGATGAGGAAGGTGTACTTGCGCCCGATCATGTCGCCCAGGCGACCGAACACGATGGCGCCGAATGGCCGCACGGCGAAGCCGGCGGCAAAGGCCAGCAAGGCGAAGATGAACGAGGTGGTTTCATTGACCCCGGCAAAGAAGTGCTTGGCGATGATCGCCGCCAGGGAGCCGTACAGGTAGAAGTCGTACCATTCGAATACCGTGCCCAGGGACGAGGCGAAGATGACCTTGCGCTCCTCCCGGGTGATACCGCGTTGGGGCGCGCTGCCCGTGGATGTGCTGTCGAGAACCGCCATGGGGTGCCTCCGTCTTGTCGTCATGCAGGCCGGGAGCACCTCATATCTTTTTCACCATCGCACCCAGGCCCTGGGGGGCTTGCTTTGGATATGCGAAGCACGACGAGGCGGGCCGCCTCGGATCGCAGCAAGGTAACTGAAGCATAATAGGCTTTGCCGGGATATCCACTTGAACCTTGCGCGATCTGTTACCCGACGCCCGGTGGCTTGCGCAAGCTGCGCCGGGAACTCACGTCACAAGGCAACGCAACCCAGCGAATCGTGCAGCAGGCTGACAGGCGCGCCCTGCGCCTGCAGCGGCGCCCATTCCTGGGCGAACAACTTGGCTTGTGCGGTGTCGATCCAGTGCTCGCGAGAGTGCAGGTTACTCATGGAGCGTCCGTTGCCGGTACCGGCCCTTTCAACTCGACCTGGTTGCCATCGGGGTCGTAGCAGTACAGCGACAACCCCTCGCCTTCGGCGCCATAGCGTTTCTCGGCAGGTTCGACTTCAACCTCCGCAGCTTGCAGGTAGGCCGTAAGTGCAGCCTCATCGAACGGCTCGATGCGCAGGCAGAAATGGTGCAGGTTGCGCCCTTCGGCCCCCGGCGCCGCGCCGCCAGGCTGGCCCAGGGGACCGTCCAGGGTCACCAGATCGATCATTGCCGTGCCCGTGGCCAGGTGGACCATGCCCAGGTCTTTGCGCACACGGCTGACCGTGCAGCCGAGCAGTTCGGTGTAGAAGGCGACGCTGCGATCCAGGTCGCTGACGCGCAGAACGAGGTGGTCGATATGCTTGATGGTGAACGGTCGCATGCCAAGGCTCCTTGTGGCCGCTGAATTCCTGTAGAGGCTCGCCCAGCCCTTTGGGCTGCGCTGTCACGCAGGGAACCTGATTCGCAAGCGATCCAGGTACCCTGTGGGAGCGGCTTCAGCCGCGAAGAATCCAACGCGGTGCATGGCACCGGCTGCGCCGGTGTTCGCAGCTAAGCTCCCACAGCCACCATAGCCCAGGTCCGCACGGCATGACCATGCTCACCTACTCGTTTACCAACCGTTGCAGCACGCCCCCTTCATGGCGGGCCAGGATACGCAGCAACTGATCGACCAGCGCGCGATCCGGCGCATCCAGGTGGAAGTGGTGCCCGCCCGGATGCCAGGAGATCTTCGCCTGGCTGGGCAAGGCCGCCTGGCGCCGGGTAAAGGCGTCACCGGTGAATGCCCCCTGGCGACCGAACAGCAGGTACAACGGGCAACGAATCTGGCTGAGCAGGTCGCAGGCTTCGCGCTCGGTCAGCGGCATGGGTTCGGGCAGCACCAGACGTGGGTCGTGACGCCAGCAATAGCCCTCGCCCAGTTGCAGCAGGTCGCGCAGTGCCAGCAGCCGTGCCGCCTCTTCCGACAGCTCGGTGTCCAGGCGCTCGCGGCGTTGCGCCAGCGCCGTGTCCAGGTCCTCGAAACGGCCGACGTCCGGCTCGGCAAAACCCTGCAGCTGGCTGCGCTGCACCATGCGCTTGAGCCGGTAGGCCCGGGCCAGGTGCTGCACGCGGTCATCCTCGGCCACCGTGAACGGTGCGCCCATGCCGTCGAGAAAGGTCATGCTGGCAATACCGCTGGTCATGGCCGCCAGCAACGACGCCACCCCGGTGCCCATGCCATGGGCCAGCACATGGAATTGCGCCAGGCCCAGGCTGTCGGTAACCGCCAGCATGTCCTGGGCATGTTCCCACAGGTAGTAGCCACTGTCGTGGCGGCGATGGTCCGAGCGGCCGTGGCCGACCAGGTCGGGGGCGACCACGAAGCAGCCGTCAAGCATCGGTGCCAGGCGCTCGAACGAGGCGGCGTTGTCCAACCAGCCATGCAAGGCCAGCACGGGGATGCCGTCTTCCCTCCCCCAGGTCCGTACCGCTATTTCAATACCGTCGAGGTCCAGCAGGTGATCCTTGGGTGTCGATGAAGAACGCATGGGTACGCTTCCTGACTGAAGCCTGGCATGACCATGCCAGGCCGAATACGCCGCCGGCCCCTTCGCCTCCTGTCGCCAGCGGCAACCCTTGCGCCGGGCCATTCAGGGCTCCGACACGTTACCTTGGCGCAACCTCAGGCACACCACTGGCCCGTCACCGACCGTGACTTAACCGTCACCGACCCTCACTGCCCGCGCAAGTCCTCGAAGAACGCCTGCCTGCCATCCACCTGGCTGGACGCGCGCGGCGCCGCTGCCACTTCACCGTTGGCGGCTTCCACGTGCCAGTAGCAGTGCTGCACCGCGCGGGTTACCGCTACATAGGCCAGGCGCTGAACCTCTTCTTTCTGCGCGGTATCGAACGGCTGGGCATCACCGGCCTTGCCCAGCCCGGCCTGGCGATACACCTGGTTCTTGTAGGGCGAACTGGTCAGGTACTGGCAGTCGCCCAGCATGAATACTGCATCGGCCTGCAAGCCCTTGGCACTGTGGTAGGTCAACTGGCGCAGCCGACGCTGCTCGGCCGGCAGCGCCGCCTCGGCGTGCAGTACGCCTTGCAGGTGCTCGTTCATCAGCGCCCGGTCGCTGCCCTTGCGGTACAGCATCATCACCGTCTCGCCACGCTGGTAATGCTCGATCAGCGTTTCACCCAGCGCGGCCTCGTCACGGTCGAACACCTTGACCGGCGTGCCCGGCAACTCGGCAGCCGGGCCGCTGGCCCGGGCTTTCTTGCCGGCAATCGCCGGGGTGCCCTTGACCAGATGCTCGGCCGCATCGATCACCTGCTGCTGGCAACGGTAATTGTCGACCAGCATCACCCGGGTGTTGGCCGGTGACGGGAAGGCCTTGGTGAACTCCATGAAGTACTTGGGCGAACTGCCACGCCAGCCGTAGATCGACTGCCAGTCGTCGCCCACGCACAACAGCGACGAATGCTGGGCATGGCGCCCGGTGTGCATCGCCGGGCCACGACGACGGATCTCGGCGAGGCTGGCACGCAGCCAGCTGACGATCTGCGGTGACACGTCCTGGAACTCGTCGATCATCAGGTGCGCCAGCGGCCGCAGCAACGGGTCGGGCAGCAGTTGCAGGTTTTCCGGGTTGTTCTCGCCGAACAAGGCGAACATGCGGTTGTAGCTCATCACCGGCGGCGACTGGTCCAGCAGGTGCGCCTCCAGGGCCTTCCAGTACAGGGCCAATGCCTCGAAGAACAGCGCATCGCTGTCGCCGGAGGGGAAGCTCATCGCCGCCACGGCAGTGTTCACCTCCAGGCCGAGGTTCTCGATGAAATTCGCCGCACCGACAAAGGCATCGAGCAGTGGCGCCGGGGCCAGTTCGCCCTTGACCTTGTATTCGAAGCCGGGGCCGGCCACGGCGTCACCGGCCAGCGAGGCTGCCAGGCGCCGGGCCATGGCGTAGTTGTCGAGCCAGATCAGCGGCTGGTCGCAGAAGGCCTGCAACAGGGTGCGCTTGACCGCCCACTCGGCACGCACTGCCAGCTTGGCGCCAGGGCGCTGGTACTGCGCGCTCTCCGCCGGGTCGAAGCCCAGCACGAGCAAAGGCCCTTGGCCGGCCAGGCGGCCATGCACATGGAAGCGGCTGCCACGGATCTCGATGGTCTCGCGGCAGGGCTCGATGCCTTTGATCGGCCAGGCACCGGCGGCGAACCACAGGTCCTCGATCACGTCGCACAGTTCTTCGTCGCGCTGGGCCGCCAGCTGGGTCACCTGGGCGCGCTTCTGCACATCGGGGTTGTTCGGGTCCAGCGGCTTGAGCTGCAGGGCTTCGCTGCGCAACAGGCCAACCAGCTCGGCAAACCGCGGGTTCTCGCCCAGCAGGGTGCTGTAACACTGGTTCAGCTGCTGGCGCTGGGCATCGTTCAGGCGCAGGTCGAACGGGTTGCTCTCGGCCTCGGCCTCACGCCCGGCCGGCATCTCGTTGCCCAGCGTTTCGAACGCGCGCACCTGGCCAAAGCCCGGCAAGCTGCGCACCAGCGGCAGGATGCGCGAATGGAACGTGCGCACCAGCTCGCGGGCCTGCAGCGGTTGCAGGTTGATCTGCCACAAGGCGAATACCTGCAGCAGGCGCTTGATGAAGTCCTTGCGCGACTCACGGGTGAAGGTGACCACGGTCATCGCATCCAGCTCGTAGCCCAGGTAATGGCGCAACAGCAGGATGCGCAGCACCAGCGAGGTGGACTTGCCGGCCCCTGCCCCGGCCACCACGCAGGTGGACGGTGTGTCGCTGAAAATCAGCTTCCATTGCGCGGCGCTGGGCTGCGCCTCGGCGGGCAAGCGCTGGGCGACATCGGCCTTGAAGCGCTTTTTCAGCTCGGCAGTCAGGGGCAGCCGCCAGTCATCGAACAGGTTGTCATCCCGGCCCGGCACCGCGGCGGTGTCGGGCCGGGTATCGCGGATCACCAGCACCTGACGCCCGGCCTCGTAACCTTCCACCCGCCCGCGTTCGAACCCTTCACGCACGCCATCGGCATGGCCACTGCGCTGGCCGCTGGCGTGGCCGAGGAACCAGGAGTCGCGGTGCTGGGCCTGCAGGCGGGTCAGGCCACGCCCCAGCAGGCGGGCCGCCAGGCGGCGAAACCAGGGCAGTTGGGCAGGAGGGGTAAGGTCGGCGGGGGCCTTGGGTTGCTCTTGGGCCACGGTCACTCCGTTGATGAACAAAATCAGCGGGCATGTTCGCCGCATCGACAAAAAATCGCCAGCGAATGCTTGCAGATCAGTGGATTAGGCGATGAAACGGATAAAACACGCCATCCAGACAAATCTATTTTACTGATTATTTTAAGCCGATATTTACGCTTATTTTCGATACTTGTTTAGCGCATCATGGCCTCATTCCACTGATTCAAGGAGCACGACCATGCTGCAACTGCGACCGTTCGAAAGCCTCGGCCACGCCAACCACGGCTGGCTCGACGCCCACCACCATTTCTCGTTTGCCGAGTACTACGACCCGGCACGCATGCACTGGGGCAACCTGCGGGTGTGGAACGATGACCTGATCGCTGCCGGCAGCGGCTTTCCACCGCACCCGCACCGCGACATGGAAATCATCACCTATGTGCGTGAGGGCGCGATCAGCCATCAGGACAGCCTGGGTAACAAAGGCCGTACCGAAGCCGGTGATGTACAGGTGATGAGCGCCGGTACCGGCATCGTGCACAGCGAGTACAACCTGGAAGACGTCGACACACGTATTTTCCAGATCTGGATCGTGCCGGAGCGCACCGGCGAAGCACCACAATGGGGTAGCCGGCCGTTCCCCAAAGGGGAGCGTGGTGAAGGCTTCGTGACCCTGGCCAGCGGCCGTGCGGGCGATGAGGACAGCCTGCAGATCCGCACCGATGCGCGCTTGGTGGCAGCCACCCTGCGTGCAGGTGAAACCGCCGAGTACCGTTTCGATGCCGCACGCCGGGGCTACCTGGTGCCGGCCAAGGGGCTGGTGGAAGTCAACGGGCTGCGTGCCAAGGCGCGTGATGGCGTGGCGATCGAGCAGGAGGAGGTGCTGCGGGTGACCGCCATCGAGGACAGCGAGATCGTGCTGGTGGATGTGGCCTGAGGCCTGCCCCTGCAGGTTCGCATGCAGGTGTTCCCCTGTGGATTGCGCAGCCCTTTGGGCTGCGCTGTCGCACAGATAACTGAATTCGCAAGCGATCCTTGTACCCTGTGGGAGCGGCTTTAGCCGCGAAGAATCCAACGCGGTGCATGGCACCGGCTGCGCCGGTGTTCGCGGCTAAAGCCGCTCCCACAGGGTCCCTGCTAATTCAATGAGTTATGTGCAGTTCTATGAGAATGGGCCTGCAAGCGCTAGCCTGGTACAGCCACTTCGGCGAGCACTTCGGCCGAGGTAGTGACCTGGCGGAAGTGATGCTTCCACAGGTCGATGCCCAGCTTGCCCGACCTGTCGAGCGAAGAACCTACCGTCATGTCGGTGACCAGGGTGGGCATCAACCCTGCATCGAACAGGGCGAAACCGGCGGCCAGCACACAGGTTTCGGTCTGCAACCCACATACCAGCACGCGTTCCACACCCAATTTCTTGATGTAGTCGATGGCCTCGGCGCTCTGCCCGTAGCCATGCTTGACGAACACCTGGTCGGCCTCGACCAGGCTGTCGTCCTCGGCCGCCGGGTGCCAGCCAAGCTGCCGCTCGAACGGCGTGACCTGCTCATCGTGCAACTCGACCGAGGCGATGGTGGGGATGTTCGCCGACAACCGGCGCAAGCCATCGACCAGCCACTCGGGCGGGCTGAAGGTGGACTGGACATCGACGATGAGCAAAACCTGGCGCATGGGCGGATTCCGGGCATGGGCAAAGGCGCGGAGTATAACGCGATCGCCTGTGGGAAAGGCCTCAATGCCACGCTGCCAGGCTGTCCCCTTGGCGGAAGAACGCCCTCAGGTGCTCGACGAAGCACGACACCTTGGCCGACAGGTTCAGGCGTTCCAGGTACACCGCATAGATATCCGCAGGCGGCGTCTGGTAATCACCCAGCACTTCCACCAGGCGCCCGCTGCGCAGGTGATCGGCCAGGTTCCACTCGGCCCGCAGCAAGATGCCCTGCCCGTCCAGCGCCCAGTTCAGGGCGACCTCGCCATCGTTGGTGCTGAGGCTGCCATGTACCTTCACCGACTCGCTCTGCTTGCCGCGGCTCAGCCGCCAGATACCGAACGCGGCGTCATTCTGGCGCAGCACGATGCAGTTGTGACTGGCCAGGTCCTTTGGCGATTCAGGGGTCCCGTGGACTTGCAGGTAACCAGGCGATGCGCACAAGCGGCGGCGGTTGGACGCGATCTTGCGGGCGATCAGTCGCGAGTCAGGCAGCTCGCCAAAGCGGATGGCCACATCGATGGCGTCATTCGGCAGGGCAATCGGCCGGTCGGTCAGGTGCAACTGCACTTCCACCTCGGGGTAGCGCCGGGCAAACGAGGACACCGCCGGCCCCACATGGGTACGGCCAAAACCCAGCGGTGCATTGACCCGTAGCAAGCCCTTGGGCTCGGCACGGCTGCTGGACACCTGCCGCTCCATTTCCTCGATCTCGCCCAGTATGCGCCTGGCATTCACCAGGTAAGTCTCGCCCTCGGCGGTAAGGCTGATGCTGCGTGTGGTGCGGTTCAGCAGGCGTACGCCCAGGCGCTGTTCCAGCTGCGCCAGGCGCTTGGAGACCGCTGGCGGGGTCAGGTTCAGTTCGCGAGCGGTGCCCGCCAGGCTGCCCACCCTGATCAACTGGCTAAAGAAAGCCAGTTCCGATACCGGATTCATAATTAACCTGAAGGAAACAATGAGTTGAATTTCATTGTATTACAGCATTTTTGAAAAACCATTACCTTTTGCCCTGCGTGATTAACCACAACAAAGCTGGGCTCTTCGGCCGCCAAGGCCAGGTGTGACCTGCACCCTCACGAGCAGCCCGGCCGCCAGATAAATCCGACTCACAACAATAATTCGGAGACGGCAATGGCCAAGCGATTGTTCGGCAAGTTGTTCGGCAAGCTCTACGTACAGGTATTGATCGGCGTAACCCTCGGGGTGCTGATCGGGGTGTTCTGGCCACAGGTTGGCGCTGACCTGAAGCCCGTCGGTGATGCCTTCATCAAACTCATCAAGATGGTCTTCGCCCCGATCATCTTCGCCACGGTGGTGCTTGGCATCGCCAAGATGGAAAACATGAAGGAACTCGGCCGCGTCGGCGTGCGCGCGCTTATCTACTTCGAAGTGCTGTCCACCTTTGCCCTGGTGCTGGGGCTGGTGGTGGTCAACATCGTGCAGCCCGGCCAGGGCATGAACGTCGACCCCGCCACCCTCGATGCCAAGAGCATTTCCACCTACACCGCCGCGGCAGCCGGCAACAACGGCGGCTTCATCGACTTCCTGCTGCATGTGATACCCGGCAGCGTGACCGATGCTTTCGCCAAGAACGAGATCCTGCCAATCCTGCTGTTCAGCACCCTGTTCGGTATCGCCCTCTCCCACCTGGGCCCGCGCGGCAAGCCGATGGTGGATGTGCTGGAAGCGTTCTCCCACGGCATGTTCTTCATCGTTGGCATGATCATGCGCGTGGCACCGCTGGCCGCTTGCGGGGCCATGGCCTTCACCGTGGGCAAGTACGGGCTGGGCTCGATCGTTTCGCTGGGCAAGCTGATGGCGACCATGTACCTGACCTGCTTCCTGTTCGTGGTGGTGGTGCTGGGCGCCATTGCCCGGCTGTCCGGCTTCAACCTGTGGAAGTTCCTCAAGTACCTGAAGGAAGAGCTGTTCACGGTACTGGGTACCAGCTCATCCGAGTCGGTGGTGCCGCAACTGATGAACAAGCTGGAAAAGGTTGGCGTGTCCAAGCCTGTGGTCGGCCTGGTGATCCCCTCGGGCCTTACCTTCAACCCGGACGGCCAGTGCATCTACTACACCATGGCCGCCATCTTCATCGCCCAGGCCACCAACACACCGTTGACCCTGATGGACCAACTGATCGTGCTGGGTGTGCTGCTGCTCACCTCCAAAGGCTCTGCAGGCGTAACCGGCTCGGGCTTCATCACCCTGGCCGCGACCCTGGCGACCATGGACAACATCCCGGTGGCCGGCATGGTCCTGCTGCTGGGCGTGGACCGCTTCATGTCCGAAGCCCGGGCCATCACCAACACCATCGGCAACGCGGTCGGCACCGTGGCCATTGCCAACTGGGTGGGTGCGCTGGACAAGCAGCGCATGGCCCAGGCCCTGGACGGCCAACTGCCGGTCGAACCCGCCCCCGAACCCGAGGCCGCTGCGCCGCACCCTGCCCTTGCACGCATGGAGGCCGGCACACCCGCACCCTGACCTTTCGAAAAACAGCAAAAAGAACCCGCCTTGTGATGCAGTGAGGAAATAATCATGGACAAAGAAACAGCCGTGTCATCGCTTACCGACGTGATGGCCAAGTTCACCGCCTATATCGGCAAGCGCCTGCCCCGCGACGTCAAGGAAAAGACCGCCAAGTTGCGCGCCGCCGAAACCAACCCGCTGGCCATCGCCGTGTACGACTCGATGGCCGACAACCAGGAATACGCCGACAAGCTCAACCGGCCAAGCTGCCAGGACACCGGCGTCATCCAGTACTTCGTCTCGGCGGGCGCGCGCTTCCCGCTGCTGGGCGAGATGGAAAGCATCCTCGAGAACGCCACCAGGGAGGCCACCATCCAGGGGCCGCTGCGCCACAATGCGGTGGAAACCTTCATCGAGAAGAACACCGGCACCAACACCGGCTCGAAAATCCCGTGGCTGGACTGGGAAATCATCCCCGATGCCGACTACGCCATCGTCGACGTGTACATGGCCGGCGGCGGCTGCACGTTGCCGGGCTCGGCCAAGGTACTGATGCCAGGGCAAGGTTATGAAGGGGTGACCGAGTTCGTCTTCGATGTCATCACCTCACGCGGTGTCAACGCCTGCCCGCCACTGCTGGTGGGTGTAGGGGTATCGACCTCGGTGGAGACAGCGGCACGCCTGTCGAAGAAGGCCATCCTGCGCGAAGTGGACTCCAGCCACCCCAACGAAAGCGCGGCGATGATGGAAAGGTTGCTGGAGGATGGCCTCAACGAAATCGGCATCGGCCCGCAGGGCCTGACCGGCAACAGCAGCGTGATGGGCGTGAACATCGAGTCTTCGGCCCGCCACCCGTCCACCATCGGTGTGGCGGTGTCCACCGGCTGCTGGGCGCACCGCCGCGGCAAGATCCGCATCAACGCCGACCTGTCCTACGACATCCTCTCGCACGAAGGGGTAGTACTGTGAAAAAGATCCTGAGCACACCCATCAGCGACGAAGACCTGGCCAACCTCAACGTGGGCGATGTGGTCTACCTCACCGGCCAGCTGGTGACCTGCCGTGACGTTGCCCACCGTCGCCTCATCGAACTGGGCCGCGAGCTGCCGGTCGACTTGCGTGGCGGCGCGATTTTCCACGCAGGCCCCATCGTCAGGAAGAAGGACGATGGCAGCTTCGAGATGGTCTCCATCGGCCCGACCACCAGCATGCGCATGGAAAAGTTCGAGAAGCAGTTCATCGAGCAGACCGGCGTCAAGCTGATCGTCGGCAAGGGCGGCATGGGCCCGGAGACCACGACCGGTTGCCTGGAGAACAAGGCAGTGCATGCCGTGTTCCCGGGCGGTTGCGCGGTGCTGGCGGCGACCCAGGTGGAAGAGATCGAGCGTGCGGAATGGCAGGACCTGGGCATGCCGGAGACGCTGTGGGTGAACCGCGTGCGCGAGTTCGGCCCGTTGATCATCTCCATCGACACCAAGGGCAACAACCTGTTCGAGCAGAACAAGGCCCGCTTCAACGAGCGCAAGGGGGCGGTGATCGAGAAGATCAACAGCCAGGTGCGGTTCATCAAATAACTGCGTGCGACATGGGGCCGCCCTTGCGGCCCAATCGCCGGCAAGCCAGCTCCCACAGGTTCACCACAGGGCGGAGTATTGTGGGTTACCTTTGGGTTATCTGTTGCCAGTACCAACCTCTTCGCGGGCAAGCCCGCTCCCACAGGGGTATCACCAAGCCAGAGGCCAGTGATATCCCTGTGGGAGCGGGCTTGCCCGCGAATGGGCCGCAGAGCGGCCCTTGCCACGTCCTCTAAGTCCCTCAACCTGCCAGGTTGAAGTCCGCTGCAGTCACCGTGGTTGCATCCGCCACTCCCACCAGGCGGATGGAGTCGGTAGCACCAATGCTGACCAGCGTATCCGCGCCGACATCGGTGATGGTGACGTTGGCGGCAAAGGTGGCCGCGGTGATATTGAAGGCAGTGATATCCAGCAGGTCCTGCCCACCCGTCGCGTTGCTGTCGAAGTTGATAATCAGGTCATTGCCGAAGCCTGCGGCGAACTGGAAGACATCATTGCCATCCGTAGCCATCATGGTGTCATCGCCGGCACCGCCGTTGACCGTATCATCGCCTGCTGCGCCGTTGAGGAAGTCACTGCCGCTGCCACCCGACAGGATGTCGTTGCCGGCATCGCCGAACAGCGTGTCGTTGCCTGCCCCACCGTTCAGGACATCGACGCTGAGACCACCATCCAGGCTGTCGTTGCCGTCGCCACCGTTGAGGGTGTCATTACCTGAGCCACCAGTGATGACATTGTCCAGGGCGTTACCGGTACCGGTGAAGTTGGCGGCGCCGAAGTACCTCAGGTTCTCCAGGTTGTTGCCCAGCGTCCAGCTAGTCAGCGTGGTGCGCACCAGGTCAATACCGCCGCCGGCCTGTTCCACGATCACGTCCCCGATATTCTCGACAACGTAGCTATCGTTGCCGGCGCCACCCACATGCAGGTCGGCACCCAAGCTTCCGTTGAGGAAGTCGTTTCCGGCGCCGCCAGTTATGGTATTGGCCAAAGCATTACCGACACCCAGGAAATTGCCAGTGCCAGTAAAGCTCAGGTTCTCGACGTTGGCGCCGAGCGTGTAGCTGAGCAAGTTGGTCTGCACCAAATCCGTGCCACCACCAGTTGCTTCGGTGACGATGTCACCCGCATTGTCGACGACATAGGTGTCATTGCCGACACCGCCTATCAGGGCATCTGCACCCGCCCCACCGTTTAGGACATCGTTGCCCGAACCGCCAGTGATGACGTTGCTCAAGCCATTACCGGTACCCACGAAGTTGGCAGCGCCGAAGTAGGTCAGGTTCTCCAGGTTATTGCCCAGCGTCCAGCTAGCTAACGTCGTGCGCACCAGGTCTGTACCGCCTCCTGCCTGTTCCACGATCACGTCCCCGGCATTCTCGACCACGTAGCTATCGTTGCCGGCGCCGCCTACGTGCAGGTCGGCACCCAAGCTACCGTTGAGGAAATCGTTTCCGGCGCCGCCAATGATGGTATTAGCCAGGGCATTACCCACACCCAGGAAATTGCCAGTGCCGGTAAAGCTCAGATTCTCGACGTTGACGCCCAAGGCGTAGCTTGCCAATGTGGTCTGCACCAGATCCGAGCCCCCTCCGACTGCCTCGGTGACAACATCAGCCACGTTATCGACCACGAAGGTGTCGTTGCCGGTGCCGCCAATCATCAGATCTGCGCCGAGCGCACCGTTGAGTGTGTCGTTGCCATCACCACCGTTGAGAATGTCATTACCTGAACCACCCGTGATGACGTTGTTCAGGCCATTGCCGATGCCGACGAAGTTGGCGGCACCGAAGTAGGTCAGGTTCTCCAAATTGTTGCCCAGCGTCCAGCTGGTCAGCGTCGTGCGCACCAAGTCGGTACCAGCCCCCGCCTGTTCCACGATCACGTCCCCGATATTCTCGACAACATAGCTATCGTTGCCGGCACCACCCACATGGAGGTCGGCGCCTAAGCTACCGTTGAGGAAATCGTTTCCGGCGCCGCCAGTGATGATGTTGACCAAGGCGTTGCCAACACCAAAGAAATTGCCAGTACCGATGAAGCTCAGATTTTCGACGTTGGCATTGCTGGCCAAGCTGTAGGTTGTCAAGGTGGTTTGCACCAGATCCGAGCCTCCGCCTGCCGCCTCGGTGATGGTGTCACCTACGTTGTCGACCACAAAGGTGTCGTTGCCGGAACCTCCGGTCATGGCATCAACACCCAGCCCACCATTAAGCACGTCGTCTCCGGCGCCGCCGTCGAGAGTGTCGTTGCCTTCCCCCCCCTCAAGCGTGTCGTTGCCATCACCACCGAACAACTGATCGAATCCGGCCAGGCCAACAAGCGTATCGTTACCCGCCAGCCCCAACAGTACGTCGTCACCCACGGTGCCCGTCAGGGTATCTGCAGCGCCTGTACCCACTAGCGTCACACCTGGCACCCCTGGCACTACTGCCGTCGCTGCGGAGGTAAGCGTTTCCTGGGCGCCGAAACCATCGGTGTAGCGCACCTGCACGCGCAGTTGCAGATGGGCGTGCAACGGGCCTGGGGTGAAGGTGGCAGCGGTCGCACCGGCAATGTTGGTGAACGTTGTACCGCTACCTTGCTGCCACTGGAAGCTGAATGCACCCAGCCCGTCCAGGTCGGCAATGCTGGCCGTGAGGGCCGTCAGTGTCTGGCCCACCTCTGGCGTGGTGTCGCTGATCAGCACGGCACCGGTAGGCGCATCGTTGACGTTGGCCACCGGGTCGAGGATGTCGGAGGCGATGCTTTCCTGCACGCCGATGTCATCCACATAGCTGACCACCACCCGCATGTTCTGCCCCACCTGGTCCTGGGTAAGGACAAAGGTGCTGCTGATGGCGCCGGCAATATTGACCCAGCCGAGCCCGCGGTTGGACTGCCACTGGAAGGTGAACTGCGGGTTGCTCAGGCCGTCGGCATCGACGATGGTCGCCGTGTTGGCGGTGAGGGTCTGATTCTGCACCAGCAGCCCGGTCACGGTCGGCCCGGCAGTCGGTGCGCTGTTCGGCGACGAATCGACGATTTCCAGCGTGCCCTTGGCGTCCTGGTACACCGCCCGTACGCGGATGTTCAGCCCCGCCACATCGTCCGTGACCCGGTAAGTGGCGCCGGTGGCCCGGGAAACTTCGCCGGCAGCAACGAAGGTGATGTCTTCATAGACACCCGAACCTGGCAGGGTCTCGACTTGCCAGTAGTACGCCACAGGGCCGTTGATGGCGCCACTCGCATTGGTGGCGCTGACATTGTCGGCATCGTGCACCGCTACGTTGCTCACCCGCAGCAACTGGCCGCTGACCGATGTGTCGTTGCGCAGGCCGGTGACAGCATCGAGGATCGCCAGGTGGCCCGTTGGGCCGGCGTTGACCGCAGTGCCCACACCGGAGGCCTGGGCGCTGTCGGAGAACTGCAGGCGCTCGATACCGGTCAGGCGGTCGACACCATCACGCCCGTCCACCAGGTCGGTGACGATCACCGAATTGCCATCGACCACCACGCTATAGTCGGTGGCGACCCCCGAGAACACCGCCGTGTCGTAGCTGTCGGTGCCGCTCAGGATTTCACGAACGATCACCAGCTGGCCCGGGTTGTAGGTGCCATTGAGCATCAGCGGCACCATCGGCTCCATGCTGTCGTAGCTGGCGATTTCCGGGCCGGTGCCATCGCTGTTGGCACGCACGCTGATGCGCACGTTCAGCCACTTGTCACCGTCGAGGATGTCGTCGCCGCCACGGCCTTCGATCAGGTCACTGCCGCTGCCACCAAGGATGATGTTGCCACCGTCGTAGAACGTTGCTCCGGCGGCCAGCAGGCTGGACAGGCCGTTGATCAGGCTGATGTTGGTCAGCACGCTGCCGTTGGCGCCGTTGGTTGGCAAGGTGGCAGCGGTTTCGCTGTCACCGCGCAGGAAGTCGCCATGTGCCGAACCCGACAGGCCTTCCATGATGTCGAAGCGCACCAGCGTAGACGCGCCCGAACCCGGTACCGGCGGTACATCGAAGAAGCGGTCGCTGAAGTCGACAGTCACGCCCTGGGCCAGGCCCTTGAAGGTCGCCCAGTCGTAGCCGGAACCACCGATGTAGCGGTCACCGAAGCCCAGGCTGCCGACCATGATGTCGTCGCCGCCTTCACCGTTGAACTTGTCGTTCTCGCTGCCGCCGATGAACACGTCGTGGCCGATGACCGGGTCGTTGCCGAGCGGGTCGAAGTTGTCGCCGGGCGCACCGTCCGAGGTGCCCTTCTCGATCCAGTCGTCACCTTCGTTGCCCATGTCCTGCTCGTTGGCCTTGCTGCCCAGGATAAAGTCGTTGCCCTGGCCGCCAATGGCTTCGGAGGCGTCCTCACCGGTGACGATGAAGTCGTTGCCGAAACCGCCGATGATCAGGTTGACACCATTACCGCCGTGCAGCACATCGTGGCCGTCGCCGCCCTGGATGTTGTCGTCACCACCCATGTCGCTGATGATGTCGTCGCCGGCACCACCACGCAGCTGGTCGTTGCCGTCGCCACCCTCGATGCGGTCGTTGCCGCCATCGCCCCAGACCGTATCGTCACCCTCGCTGGACACCAGGATGTCGTCACCCTCGGTGCCGCCCAGCACGATGTGCTGGTCACCGGCATAGCGGATGTAGTTGGTGTCCGGGCCTGCCGTCAGCGGGCTGTCGCGGAACACCACCTGCTCGCCGTTTTCGCCCAGTGGGTCGGCATTGCCCAGGCCTTCGTTGAATTGCTTGCTCCGGTCCACTTCCAGGTAGAAGCCAACGTCGGAGAACACCAAGCCTGGCAGGTGAGTGGCCGAAGTGTTGGCCATGATCAGCTTGGCGAACGAGTTGCTTTCCAGTTCGGCGTTCATCGACAGGCCAGCAGTGCGCTCCAGGTAGTAGAAGCGGTCGCCGTCCTGCAGTTTCTCCATCTGGTTCTCGAACACGAAGTTGAAGGTGCTGCCCAGCATGCCGCCGAACGGGGTTTTCGCTTCGGCCAGGCCGCCGATCCACAGGTCGATGGCATCGACCCCAGTCACGGTCACTGCCCTCAGGTCATCGGCGGTACCCAGCAGACCATCCCTGCCAGGCAGATTGACGTTGGCGTACGCGCCGGTGCTGTTGAGGAAGTCCAGGCGGTCGGCTGGCGCGCCATCGCCGCCGAACACCAGGGCCATGGCCGCCGCGCGTTTTTCCAGTAGCGTGGTGGCTTCGGTGATGGTGCTGTGGGTGCCGTAGGCAGCGATGAAGTTGATCAGCGACTCCGGATGCTTCAGGTGCTGCACCAAGTCGACCCAGCTGGTGTAAGGCTTGAGCTGGGTATCGCCGGTTTGCGCGTAGATGTCGCGGCGCACAGCGTTCAGCGAAGGGATACCGACGTCGCGGCCACGGGCGATGTTGATCGCCGGCAGGTCCAGTGGCAGGCCGAGCAGGTTGTTGCGCAGCGCCTCGGTGACGAACTCGTCGATCTCGTTACCGGCCTGGCGGGTGACCCCGCGCACGATGGCACTGGTGGCATCCTCGGGGGTGACGCCACTGGCGGCATACGCCAGCGGGTTGAGGAACGCCGCGATCAGGCCCAGTTGCTGGTCGGGGTTGGCGCTGGCCGGGTCGCTGATGACGGTGAAGTCGACGTCGAAGCGGTCGACGGTCTCGGTCAGCATCGAGTGGCCGAAGCGGTACACGGTGTGGGCGAATTCGGCCACGATCGACGCATCGAGGTCGACGTCATACACCTGGGTCGGGGCGAAGAACAGGTCGACCCGCGGTTGTACGGTGCGGGCGAACTCCTCGAACACCAGGTGCTGGTACTGCATCTCGGTACCGAACTTGGCGGCCTGGAACAGCCGCTCGCCATTCCACACCAGCGCGTCGATTGCGGCCTGGTCGGCCGGCAGCACGGTTATCGGGTTGAGCAGCCACTCGTTGATGAACGCCAGGTCACCCGAATCGAGCACGGTGTCCATGGTCTGCGCCACCAGCCGGTTGTGCTCGGAGTGGAAGATCGCATGCACGGCAGTCAGGCCGATGTTCTCGTTGACCCGGCCGTCGCCGGCGATGTAGTGCGCGTCGAGCAGTTCGTTGTCGTAGGCCAGGTTGGCACCGGTGTTTGGGTTCACCGGCACGGCGTTGCCCACATCGGTATCGGCATCAGGCACCAGCACGCCACCGCTGAACACCGGCACGGCATTGTGGGCGATGTCGGCAAGGAACTGGTGACCGGTGCGTACGGCGTCGGTCAGACTGATGGGCGCGTCGCGGTTGCCTTCGACCAGTTGGGTCACATCGTCGGCGGTGCCGGCGATGCCATCAGCGCCATTGTTCACGCGCATCACCACCTGCGGCATGCCGGTAGGTCCGCGCAGGAAGTTGCCGTAGGCGTCGGTGGCGAGCAGCGGCACGTTGTCGACGTCGGCATCGGTGAGGTCGATGCCGAGCACATCGCGAGCCTGGGCCTTGACCACCTTCCAGGTCGCCATGCCACCGATTTCGGTATCGTCCGCGGTACCGTACCTGCCATCTGCACCCAGGTCACGGTTGGTAATCAGGCGGCCGGTGGCGACAGGTGCACCGTCGACTATCACGTAGGCGCGCAGGAACACCTGATGCGAGGGGTGCGAGCTGTAGGTCTGGTTCTGGTCCACGAATGGCGTGGTGGTGTTGGTGTGCTCGTGAATGTCATCGGCGTTGCCGAGGATGCCATCCGGCCCAGGCAGGTTGGTGGCACGGGTCACCACCATGAAGTTGGCGGAGCCACCTTCCACGAACAGCGGATCATCCGACTGCAGCGGGATGAAGATGGTGCCCGAGCCCCCCTTGGTGACCAGGTCCAGGCCATGGTCGAAGAACTGCCCGAAGAAGGTCATCCAGGCGTTGAACGGCGCAGACAGGCCAGCATCGGCGGCGGTGTTCTCGAACAGGTACACGTCGTGGTCGTCGCCGGTGCCGAACTGGCCGTCCAGGCCCGGGCTGGCGACGATGCGCACGCCGTCCTTGAGCACGTCGTCGTTGCCCACGGCACCGAAGTTGAGCACGCCGTCCGCACCCGGGTCATACGCGGTGGCATAGGCCGCCGGGTTGTTGGAAGTCTGGTCGACGACCAGGTTGCTGATGGTGCGCGGCTGCGAGTCGAACACCGGGCCGCTGGTCTGCTCGTACGACGAGCCCGGAATGGCCGGCGAGCCAGGGCCGAAGAAGCCGGCCGGCGCACCTTCGGCCGGGTTGAATACCGGGTCGGTCACGCGCGGGAAGATATTGTCGGCGGCCCCGAACTGGGTGTTGTTGATGCCGTTGAGGTTCAGCAGGTTGTTGTTCGAGCCGTCCACCGTCCGCAGGCCCAGCGGCGCACGAATGTTGGGCAGCAGCGAGAGGATGTCTGCCCCGTCGGCGTCGGCCTCGGCGATCCTGATCTGGTCGAGGATGAAGTTGAGGTCGGAGCGCACCATGTGCAGGCCAGCACCGCCGGCAGTGGCATCCACCACCGGTGTGGCCGGCGTCGGTACCACAGGCGCACCCGGTTGCACCACGGCGGTAGGCTGAGAGAACAGCACTTCGGTGGTGCCGTGGGCGTCCTGGTAGATCGCCTTGACCCGCAGGGCCAGCCCCGCCAGGTCTGGCGACACCTTGAACGTGGTGCCGTCGGCGCTCTGGAACGCCAGGTCGCCGGCCGGCAGCAGGATGATGTCCTCGAACACGCCACTGCCCGGCTCGGCCTCGAACTGCCAGTAGTACGACACCGAGCGGCCGGTGAGCGTGCCTAGCGGGTTGCCGGCGCTGATGTTGTCGGCATCCAGTACGCCGGCCACGTTCACGGTGAGAATATCACCCACGGTGATCGCGCCGCCGTTGCCGTCAGTAATGGCAGGACTGCCGGTAGGCTGCGCATTCACGCCCTCCACCAGCACGCGCTGGCCGTCGGAGAACTGCAGGCGTTCGATGTGCAGCAGGGTATCGACCCCATCGCGGCCGTCCACGGTATCGGTCACCGTCCACACATCGTCACTGGTATCGGCGGTGCCACGGGTGTTCTGGGTGACCACGTACTCGTTCTGCAGGCCGGAGAACACCGCGGTATCGAAGGCTGCGCCACCGGTCGAGGTGCCAGGAAGGATTTCCCGCACGGCCTTCAACTGGCCAGGGTTGTAGGTACGGTCGAGCATGAACGGAATCATGTCGGCCATGCTGTCGAAGCTGGCGATCTCAGGGCCGGTGTGGTTGACGTCTCCCGGGGCATACACGGCGATACGCACGTTGAGCCACTTGTCACCGTCGATCAGGTCATCGCCCCCACGGCCTTCGATCAGGTCGCTGCCGTTGCCGCCAAGCATGATGTTGCCGGTGGCAAAGCCGGTGGTCGGCAACCCGGCATCGGCCAGGAACTGCTGCAGGCCACGGATCAGCGCCACGTTGGTCAGCGCACTGCCGGTGGCACCACCGTGGTTGAGGATGGTCACGGCATCGACATTATCGCCCTTGAGCACATCGGCGAAGTTCGAACCGGACACGCCTTCGACCTCGGCGAAGCGGTCCAGTATTGAGGCCGGCGAAGCGCCTACCGGCTCGAACACACCAGTGTTCTGGGGCGGTGCATTGCCATGGGGTTGGGCCAGCGCGGCCAGGGTCAGGTCGACAGTAACGCCAACCTGGTCATTCTTGTGGGTAATCCAGTCGAAACCGGACATGCCGTCCATCTTGTCCTGAGCATCGCTGCCGACAAAGATGTCGTCGCCGCCCTCACCGATCATCTCGTCGAAGCCAGCGCCACCGACGAAGATGTCGTTGCCTATCACTTCGTCACCCAGCAGCGGCGCGAAGTTGTCGCCAGGCGCACCGTCCTGGGTGCCCTTCTCGATCCAGTCGTCACCCTCGTTGCCGGTCGGTGGCAGGTTGGTCTTGGCGCCGAGGATGAAGTCGTCACCCTGGCCGCCGAAGGTGGTGCTGATGTCTTCAGTGGTGATGATGAAGTCCTGGCCGTTGCCGCCCAGGATCAGGTTGCCGCCCACCAGCATGCTGCCGGCGACGATCACGTCGTTGCCGTCGTTGCCCTCCAGGCGGTTGTCGCCGAACGAATCGGTGATGATGTCATCACCGGCACCGCCCAGCACCGCGTCGTTGCCCGCACCGCCTTCCAGGGTGTCGTTGCCGGCGTCGCCGTAGACGGTATCGTCGCCCTCACCGGAGATGATGATGTCGTTGCCGGCGGTGCCGCCCAGCACCACGTGGTCTTCGCCGGTGTAATGCAGGAAGTTGGTGTCGGTGCCCACGGTATCGGGGTTGTCGCGAATCACCAGCGGCACCACTTCGACGCCGTTGATCATGATGCCGCCCGTCGGGTCAGCCCGGCCATCGACCCCCAGCCCGGTGAACTGGTTGGCCTGGTTCACCTCCAGGGTGAAGGTCGGTGTGAGGAACACGGTGTTGGACAGGTGGGCGACATCGGAGTTGAGCATGATCAGCTTGGCGAAGGAGTTGTTCTCCAGTTCGGTGCCGAAATTCATGCCCGCCGTACGCGCCAGGTAGTAGAACCGGTCGCCGTTCTGCAGCGCTTCCAGCTGGGTTTCGAAGACGAAGTTGAAGGTGGCGCCGAGCATGCCGCCGAATGGCATTTTCTGCTCGGCCAGGCCGCCGACCCAGAAGTCGATGTCATCGACACCGGTCACGGTCACCCCGCTGATGTCATCGGCGGTGCCGGGGATGCCGTCCGCGCCGGCCAGTGTCACATTGGCGTAGGCGCCGGTGCCGTTGAGGAAGTCCAGGCGGTCCGCTGGCGCGCCCTCACCGCCAAGCACCAGCGCCACGGCGGCGGCGCGCTTGGCCGCTTCGGTGTCCGCCCCGGTGATGGTGGCGTGGGTACCGTAGGCGGCGATGAAGTTGATCAGCGACGCCGGGTGCTTGAGATGGTCGGCAAAGTCGGCCCAGCTGATGTAAGGCTTGAGCTGGCTGTCGCCGGTCATCGCATAGAAATCGCGCCGCGCCTCGTTGAGGGTGGGGATGCCGGTGTCACGGCCACGGGCAATGTTCAGCGCGGGCAGGTCCAGCGGCAGGCCAAGCAGGTTGTTGCGCAGCGCCTCGGTGACGAACTCGTCGATTTCGTTGCCCAACTGACGGGTGACGCCACGGATGATCGCGCCGGCCGCTTCGTCGGCGGTGGCGCCACTGCCAGCGAAGGCCAGCGGGTTGAGGAAGGCAGCGATCAGGCCGAGCTGCGGGTCGCCGTCCACCGGGGCGAACGCCGGGTCGAAGCGGTCGACGGTTTCGGTCAGCATCGAGTGACCGAAGCGGTACACCACATGGGCGAACTCGGCGAGGATGGCCGGGTCGATCGAGGTGTCGTAGCCGTTGGGGGCAAGGAACTCGTCAATCTGCGGCTGGATGGTACGGGCGAACTCTTCGAACACCAGGTGCTGGTACTGCATCTCGGTGCCGAACTTGGCGGCCTGGAACAGCCGCTCGCCGTCCCATACCAGCGCGGCGATTTCGGCGGGCGTGGTGGGGATGGCAGCGACATCATCGATCAGCCACTGGTTGAGGAATGCCACGTCGCCGGAAGCCAACAGGGTGTCCTTGGTCTGCTGCACCAGGCGGTTGTGCTCGGAGTGGAACACGTGGTGCACGGCAGTCAGGCCGATGTTCTCGTTCACCCGGCCGTCGCCGGCGATGTAGTGGGCGTCGAGCAGTTCGTTGTCGTAGGTCAGGTTGTTGCCACCCGGCCCCACCGGCTGTGCGTTGCCCACGGCAGTATCGGCGTCGGCCTGCAGCACACCGTTCACGATCACCGGCGCGGCGTTGTGGGCGATGTCGTCAAGGAAGCCATGCCCGGTGCTCACGGCATTGGCCAGGCTGATCGGCGCGTCGCGGTTGCCTTCGACCAGCGTGGTGACGTCGTCGGCGGTACCGGCGATGCCGTCGGCGCCATTGTTGACGCGCATCACCACCTGCGGCATGCCGTTGGGCCCGCGCAGGAAGTTGCCGTAGGGGTCGGTGGCCAGCAGCGGCACACTGTGCACATCGGCATCGGTCAGGTTGATGCCGAGCAGGTCACGGGCCTGGGCCTTGACCACTGCCCAGGTGGCCATGCCACCGCTTTCGCCGTCGCCATCGTCGGCGGTGCCGAAGCGGCCATCGGCGCCCAGGTCACGGTTGGTGATGAGCCGCCCGGTGGTTACCGGGTCGCCTGCAGCATTGAGCGTGTATTCACGCAGGAACACCTGGTGCGAGGGGTGCGAACTGTAGGTCTGGCTCTGGTCGACGAACGGCGAGGTGGTGTTGGTCTGGCCATCGTCGGCGGTACCCACAACACCATCGGCGCCTGCGGTACGCACAGCCCGTGGCAGCACCATGAAGTTGGTCGGGCTGCCTTCGACGAACAGCGGGTCGTCCGGCTGCAGCGGGATGAACACGAAGTCGGTGCTGCTCTTGGTGACCAGGTCCAGTCCGTGGTCGAAGAACTGGCCGAAGAAGGTCATCCAGGCGTTGAAGCCGGCGGTCAAGCCGACGTCGGGCGACACGTTGGGGATGAAGAACACTTCCGTGTCGTCAGCGGTGCCGAACACCCCGTCGATGCCGGGGCTGATCACCGGAGCGGCACCACCATTGGCCTCGACCGCGGCCGGGTTGTTCGCCGTCTGGTCGACGATCAGGTTGCTGATGGTGCGTGGTTGCGAATCGGTGACCGTGCCGGTGCCGGCATAGTCGCCGCTGAAGGATGGGCTGAGCAGGCGCAGGAACGAGTTGTCGGCGGCACCGAACTCGCTCTGCCCGGTCACCAGGTTGTTGTAGCTGCCGTCCACGGTGCGCAGGCCGAACGGTACCTGGCTGTTGGGCAGCAGGTCGGTCAGGCTGGTGCCATCGGCATGGGCTTCGGCGATGAAGATCTGCTGGAGGATGAACTCCAGGTCCGACTTGCTGAAATCTGCCATTTCAATTGCCCTCGATCTGTCGGGAGATGACTCAGGGCAACAGGGTCCTTCCCGCGCCCAGTCAGTGTGACGTGCGCAGTTTCTGATTCTGGGTTCTGGGGCAGTTGGGCACTACGGTGCTGTGTTGTCGCCACTGGCCTCATCGCCGGCAAGCCGGCTCCCACAGTAACGGCGGGAACCTTGTAAACGGTGCGATACAGGTAGGCACCGCACATGCATCGACCCCAGCTCGCAGAGGGTCCGAATACATCAGACTAAAGTCGCAGAAGAAAAACTTGTCAATATCCCGTCAAAAAATTCGTTCGGCATTGATAACGCGATACAACTCGCTGTTTTTAATGGCACTTATGAAAAGTTCAAAGTCTTTATAGAGCAAAAAGATATTACCGAGTGTTTCAGTGCAACCTACGCTGCTGCATGTGGGAGCAACGCAGCGTTTTGGACCATTCGCCCTGAGAGCGACCCGCCTGCGAGCCGACCAGAAGCCACAACTACCGCTGTACGGGCCGCCGCAAGGGCTTCCCGATTGTGATAAAGGGAGGCTCCCGATGCACAAGCCGCCACGCACCCGTTCCGAGCTGGCTGAGGTGTTGTTTCGCCTGCGCCGCAGCTTTTTTGCCCTGGCCGCCTTCAGCGGCGTGATAAACGTCATGATGTTGACGCCAGCAATTTATATGTTGCAGGTGTACGACCGCGCCCTGGTCAGCCGCAATGTCACTACCCTGTCGATGCTTACCCTGCTGGTGATCGGCTTGTTCATGCTGATGTCGGCCCTGGAGATGGTCCGCACCCGCGTACTGATCCGGGTCGGCAACTTCCTCGACATGGACCTCAACCGGCGCATCTTCAGCGCAGCCTTCGAGCGCAACCTGAGCCGCGCCGGCGGCAACCCGGCCCAGGCCCTGCAGGACCTTGCGCAGGTGCGCCAGTTTCTGACCGGCAACGGCCTGTTCGCCTTCTTCGATGCCCCCTGGACACCGATCTACCTGCTGGTCTGCTACCTGATCCATCCACTGCTGGGGCTGGTGACGCTGATCGGCTCGCTGATCCTGGTGGGCCTGGCCTACCTCACCGAGAAGGCGACGCAAAAACCGTTGGCCGAAGCCAACCAGGCGGCCATGTCGTCGGCCAGCTACGCCAACAACAACCTGCGCAATGCCGAAGTGATCGAAGCCATGGGCATGCTGCCGGCGATCGGCAAGCGCTGGTACCAGGGCCACTTGCGCATTCTGCAGATGCAGACCCTGGCCTCGGACCGTGCTGCGGTGATCAGCAGCACCGGGCGTTTCGTGCGCATTACCTTGCAGTCGGTGATCCTCGGTGCCGGCGCACTGCTGGCGATCGAGGGCAAGATCACCCCCGGCATGATGATCGCCTGCTCGATCCTCACCGGCCGCGCCCTGGCCCCGGTGGAGCAGGTGATTGCCGCATGGAAGCAACTGCTGGGCTGCCGTTCCGCCTGGGGCCGGCTCAACGACCTGCTGCACGACTACCCGCAGCGGCCACCGAGCATGTCGCTGCAGCGGCCAATGGGCATGCTGGCCGTGGAAAACGTGGTTGCCGGCGCCCCCGGCACCAGCAATAGCATCGTGCGCGGGGTGAGCTTCAGCCTGGTCCCGGGTGAAAGCCTGGGCATCATTGGCCCTTCCGCCTCGGGCAAGTCCACCCTCGCCCGCCTGCTGGTAGGCGTGTGGCCGACCCAGGCCGGCAAGGTGCGCCTGGACGGCGCCGACATCTTCACCTGGAACAAGGCCGAACTCGGCCCGTGGCTCGGCTACCTGCCGCAGGACGTGGAGTTGTTCGAGGGCACCATCGCCGAGAACATCGCACGCTTCGCCGAAGTGGACAGCGAAGCGGTGATCCGCGCTGCCCGCAGCAGCGGCGTGCACGACATGATCCTGCGCTTCCCGCAGGGTTACGACACCCGCCTGGCCGCCGACGGCAGCCCGCTGTCCGGCGGCCAGAAGCAGCGCATCGCCCTGGCCCGTGCGCTGTACGGCGAGCCGAACCTGGTGGTGCTGGACGAGCCCAACGCCAACCTCGATGACGTTGGCGAAAAGGCCTTGGTCGATGCGCTAGCCGAACTCAAGGCGCGCGGGGCCACGGTAATCCTGATTTCCCACCGGCCCAACGTACTGTGCGCGGTCGACAAGGTGCTGATGCTGCGTGACGGTACCGTGCACATGCTCGGCAGCCGCGACGAAGTGTTCGCTGCGCTGCGCAAGGCCAGCGTGATCCCGGCGGCGACCGCAGCGCCGCTGGCCTCGGTAAAAGTACGGGAGTGATCGATCATGCAGATGACCCAACACACCGAGTTGATTCCCGCCGAGGCCCGCAACAGTATCGACCTGGACATGGGCCGGCCGGCACGCTGGGGCGTATGGATGGTCATCGCCGGCTTTGGCGGTTTCCTGCTGTGGTCGTGCCTGGCGCCACTGGATGCCGGGGTAGTCGCCACCGGCACGGTAAAGGTCACCAGCAACCGCAAGGCGGTGCAGCACCTGACCGGCGGCACGGTCGAGGCGATCCTGGTGCGTGAAGGCGACAGGGTGAAGAAAGGCCAGGAGGTGGTACGCCTGGACGCCCTGCGCGCGGTGGCCGAACAGGGCGCGATCAGTGCCCAGTACATCGTCAGCAAGACCGTGGAAAACCGCCTGGAAGCCGAGCGCGATGGCCGCGACACAGTCACCTTCGACCCTGCCCTGCTCGAGCACTACCGCAGCGACCCGCGCCTGCTGGCAGCCATGGACCTGCAACAGCGCCTGCTGGACACCCGCCGCGCGGGCCTTGCCGGCGAACTGAGCATCCTCGAGGAAAACCTGGCCGCCACGGCGGTGCAGCTCAAGGGCCTGCAGCAGGTGTACGGCGCCCGCGCCTCGCAGATCGGCTTCCTCAACCAGGAGCTGCAAGGTACACGCGTGCTGGCCGCCGAAGGTTATGTGCCACGCAACCGCCTGCTGGAGCTGGAGCGCAACAATGCCGACCTGTCCGCCGGCCAGGCCGAAAACCTCAACAACATTGCCCGGGCGCGCAGCCAGGCCACCGAGATCAAGCTGCGCATCCTGCAACGCCAGCACGACTACCTCAAGGAAGTGGAATCGCAACTGACCGATACCGCCAAGGAGAACACCACCCTGGCCGATCGCCTGCGCGCGCTGGACTATGAAGTGACCCATACAGTGATTCGCTCGCCGATCGACGGCATGGTCCAGGCCCTGAGCATCGCCACGGTCGGCGGCATCATCCAGCCTGGGGCCAAGATCATGGAGGTGGTGCCGCTCGACCAGCCGTTGCAGGTCGACGCGATGATCCCGGTGCAGGCCATCGACAAGATGGTGCCCGGCCTGGACGTGGACCTCGCCTTCCCGGCCTTCAACCATGCGAAGACGCCGAATATTCCGGGACGGGTCATGACCATTTCCGCCGACCGCCTGATGGACGAAGAGAGCAAGCAGCCGTACTACCTGGCCCAGGTGGAAGTGACGCAGGGCGGCATGGACTTGCTGGGCAGCAACCACATCCGCCCCGGCATGCCGGCCACCGTCACCATCAAGACCGGCGAGCGCAACCTGCTCAGCTACCTGCTCAAGCCGATGCTCGAACGCGTGGACGCCTCGTTCAAGGAGCAATGACATGAATCGCCCGTGCCTGATGTTGTGCCTGTTGGGGTTGTCCGTACAGGCCAGTGCCATGGACCTGAAGCAAGCCTGGGACCTGCTGCAGTACCAGGGCCCGATCTACCGCGCCGCGGTGCACGAGAAAAAAGCCGGCAGCGAGAACCGCGCCATCGGCCAGGCCGGCCTGCTGCCGCAGATCAACGCTGCCGGCTACTTCAACAGGGTCAATGGCAGCCAACGTCAGAATGGCCGGGACAGCGACCTGGACTATGACTCCAAGGGCGCCAACGTGCGGTTGCGCCAACCGCTGTTCAACAAGCAGAAGATGGCCGAATACCGTCAGGGCCAGCAGCGTGCGGACTACAGCGTGGCGGTGTTCGATGCCAAGAGCCAGGACGCCGCGGTGCGCCTGGCCGAGGCTTACTTCGACGTGCTGCTGGCCAGCGAAACCATCACCCTGGCCAAGGCCAAGCTGAATGCCTTCGAAGAGCAATTGGCGTCGGCGAAGCGCCGCATGGAGCTGGGTGCCGGCACCATCACCGACATCGACGAGTCGGTAGCCCGTCGCGACCTGGCCGAGGCCGACCTGATCGAGGCCCAGGACAACCTGGTCAACGCCCGCCGCAAGCTGGAGGAATATATTGGTGAAACGCCGGAGTCGCTGACCACCTTGCAGCCGGGCTTCAACACCCCGCCGCTGATGCCAGGCAACCTGCAGGACTGGCTGGTCAAGGCCCAGGCCGACAGCCCGTTGATCCATGCGCGCCGGCACAGCTATGAGCTGGCCGAAGAAGAAGTGAACCGCGCCCGCGCCGGGCACTGGCCAACCCTGGATTTCGTGGCGGGCTATACCGCCGGCAGCAGCCAGTCGATTTCCGAACTGAACCAGCGCAACCACTACAGTTCGATCGGGCTGGAGCTGAACATTCCGCTGTACAGCGGTGGCAGCACCAGCGCCCTCACCCGCCAGGCCAGCGCCAACAGTTCCAAGGCCCTGGATGAACTGGACGCCACGCGCCAGGAAGTGATCTCCGGCACCACCCGCGAGTACCGCGGCGTGCAGAGTGGCGCCTTGCGCATTCAGGCGCTGGAAAAGGCCGTGGCCTCCAACGAACGCTCGCTGCTTTCGGCCCGCAAGGGTTTCAGGGAAGGCGGCACCAGCACCAACTCGGATGTGCTCAATGCCGAGGAACTGCTGTTTGACGCCCGCCACGACCTGTTCGAGGCCAAGCTCAACTACCTGATGTCGCGGCTGCGCCTGGCGTCATCGGTGGGCAACCTTGGGGATGATGATATCGAGCAGATCAACGACTACCTCGGGCCGGAGCTGGTGGTAAGCAATTGATAGCAAACCGGGTGCCCTGTGGGAGCGGGTTTACCCGCGAAGCAGGCGACGCGGTGGGTGGCACCGGCTTCGCCGGTGTTCGCGGGTGAACCCGCTCCCACAGGTGCGGCATATTCATTCAGCTCCCGTAGGGCATATGGCGCCTACCGCAATTTGTTCCATTTCAGGCTATGATCGGTCACCCCGCCGCGGACGCCCTGCCCCATGCCCGTAGACCTCCAAGCGTTGTACCCCAGGCTGATCCACCTGATGCTGGACACGGTGTTCGTGGTCGACAGGGACAACCAGATCGTTTTCGTCAGCGATGCCTGCGAGGCGCTGCTGGGCTACCGGGCCTGCGAACTGATCGGCACGCCGATCACCGACTACATGCACCCTGACGACCTGGCGATCACCCGCGCATCAATCGTCCGGGTGATGAACGGCCAACCCCATTACGACTTCCGCAACCGCTACATCCGCAAGGATGGCGGTATCGTGCATATCCTGTGGGCGGCCTCCTGGTCCGATGAGGCCAATGCCCGCATCGGTGTGGCGCGGGATGTCACCGCCCAGCGTCACGCCGAGGAAGAGCTGCGCTTCCTGGCCCACCATGACCCACTCACCCGCCTGGCCAACCGGGCCATGTTCAACGAGCGGCTGGATACTGCCCTCGCCGCGGCCCGCCATCACAACCAACCGCTTGCGTTGCTGTTCATCGATATCAATGACTTCAAGGACATCAACGATAACCACGGCCACAGCGTGGGTGACCGGGTGCTCTGCACCCTGGCGCGGCGCCTGGAAGGCTGCGTAGGTGCGACCGATACAGTGGCGCGGATGGGCGGTGACGAGTTCACCGTGCTGCTGACCGACTACGCGTCGCCAGAGGCCATTGCCGAGCAGGTAGCACGCATCCTGGCAGCCATGGCCGAGCCACTCGGCGCCGAGTTTGCGGGCATCGGCGCGCCATCCTGCAGCATTGGCGTGGCCCGTTTCCCCGAAGACGGCAACGATGCCGACATGCTGCTGCGCCATGCCGATGGCGATATGTACCGGATCAAGCGACAGCGCACTGCGGCCGGCTGAGCGCTCTGGCGGCCGCAGGCGGAATCGAGCACAACGGAGATGACCATGCGCAACCCTGAAGACGCCTTGCTCGACAGCTGGCAGCACAACGCCCAGGCCTGGATCGATGCGGTGCGCAGCGGCAGCATCGAGAGCCGTCGCCAGGTCACCGACCAGGCCATCCTGCTGGCCATTCTGGGCCGCCAGCCCGAACGGGTGCTCGACCTGGGCTGTGGTGAAGGCTGGCTGCTGCGCGCGCTGGGCGACCGGGGTGTGGAGGCGGTAGGTGTGGACGGTGAGCGGGCGCTGGTGGATGCCGCGCGCGCTGCGGGCTCCGCCGAGGTGCACCTGGCCAGCTACGCAAAGCTGGCCGCTGGGCAGGCCTGTGTCGGCAAGGACTATGACCTGATCTGTGCCAACTTCGCCCTGTTGCAGCAGGACATCATCCCGCTGCTGACGGCGATGAATGCGTTGCTGGTGCCCGGCGGTGCGCTGGTGATCCAGACCCTGCACCCGTGGGGCATGGCGGATGGGGATTACCAGGATGGCTGGCGGGAGGAGTCGTTTGCCGGGTTCGCCGGGGATTGGCAGGTGATGCCGTGGTACTTCCGCACCTTGGCCAGCTGGCTGAATGCGCTGGACATGGCGGGGTTGCGGCTGGTCGGCTTGCAGGAGCCACAGCACCCGCAGAGCGCGCTGCCGCAGTCGTTGCTGCTGGTGGCTGAGCGGCCTTGAAGCATACGCGGTCGGTGCAGGAGCGGCCTTGTGTCGCGATGGGCCGCAAAGCGGCCCCCAAGTTCATGCAGCATCGCTGAAATCCTGGGGCCGCCTTGCGGCCCATCGCGACAAAAGGCCGCTCCTACAGGGACCGCGCCGGGTTCAGAGGACCGGCTTGCGCGCCGCCCCGCTGCGGGCCTTGGCCATGGCCGCCAGGCGCACCGCGACGTTGGCCGCACCGTAACCGGCATACCCCCCCTTGCGCTGGATGATCTCGAAGAAGAAACGCTCTTCGAACGGCTCGGTGTACACGTGGAACAGCTCGCCGCCCTGGGCATCGCGGTCGTACAGCACGTTGTAGTAGGCCAGTTCGCTGAGGAACTCGTCGTCGAAATCGAAACGCGCCGCCAGGTCGTCGTAGTAGTTCAGCGGAATCTCCAGCAACGGTACCCCTGCCAGTTTGGCCCGCGCCACTTCGCGGAAGATGTCGTCGCAATCGAAGGCGATGTGATGCACGCCCGAACCGCGATAGCTGGACAGCGCATGGGCGATGGCGGTGTTGCGGTTTTCCGAGATGTTCAGCGGCAGGCGCAGGGTACCGCACTGGCTACGCAGGGCGCGGCTCTTGACCAGGCCATAAGGGTCCGGCAGCACCACTTCGTCGTCCGCAGCGAAATCGAACAGGCTCTTGTAGAACAGCACCCAGCTGTCCAGCGACTCGGCCGGCAGGGCCAGGGCCATGTGGTCGATACGGCGCAGGCCGCCGGTGGCGCTGGCGTTCTTGTCCAGGCTGAAGTCGGTGTCGTACAGGGTCTGGCCGGCAGTGCCCTGCTCCACCAGATACAGCAGGCTGCCATCTGGCGCACGTACCGCCGGCACTTCGCACTCGTTGGGCCCGACCAGGCCACGGAACGGCTGGCCACGGAAGGCGGTGGCGCGCTTCAGGGCGGCTTGCTGGTCCTTGACTCGCAGCGCGGTGGCGCACAGCGACGGCCCGTGGGCCTCGAAGAAGTTGTGGCCGAAAGAATAGGGTTCGGCGTTCAGCACAATGTTGATATCGCCCTGGCGCAGCAACTGCACTTCTTTGCTGCGGTGCTTGCCGGCTTCGGCAAAGCCCAGGCGCTTGAGCCAACTGCCCAGGCGCGCGCCGACGGCTTCGTCGACTGCAAATTCGAGGAACTCCACGCCGTCATAGGCACTGGCCGCCGGTGGAGTGAACAGCACACCGGGCTCGATCGAGGTACCTTCCTGCTCCAGGCGCAGGCGGGTGTGCTCTTCGAGGTACAGCAGCGAACGCAGCCCGTCGGCGGCATTCTGCCGGGGCGGTGCGGCGCGGAAGCCGTCGTTGAAGATTTCCAGCGACAGCGGCCCGCGGTAGCCGGTGGCAAGGATTGGCGCCAGGAAACCGGCCATGTCCATCTCGCCCTGCCCCGGGAAGCAACGGAAGTGGCGGCTCCACTCCAGCACATCCATGGCCAGGATCGGCGCGTCGGCCATTTGCACGAAAAAGATCTTGTCGCCGGGGATGTCGCGGATCGCGCTCGGGTCGCCCTTGAGCGACAAGGTGTGGAAGCTGTCGAGGATCACCCCGAGGGCCGGGTGGTCGGCCTGGCGCACCAGGTTCCAGACTTGCTGGTAGGTGTTGACGTGGCGGCCCCAGGCCAGGGCTTCGTAGCCAATGCGCAGGCCGCGCTTGCCGGCGTGCTCGGCCAGCAGGCGCAGGTCGTCGACCAACAGTTGTTCTTCGCCCAAGGCATCGGCCTGGACGTTGCTGCATACCAGCACCAGGTCGGTGCCCAGTTCCTGCATCAGGTCGAACTTGCGCTCGGCGCGGTCGAGGTTTTTCTGCAGGCGATCGCGGCGGCAGCCCTCGAAATCGCGGAACGGCTGGAACAGGGTGATGGCAATACCCAGGTCTGCGCACATCTGCCGTACCTGGCGCGGGCTGCCAGCGTAATAGAGCAGGTCGTTTTCGAAGATCTCGACGCCGTCAAAACCGGCGGCGGCGATGGCTTCGAGCTTTTCCGGCAGGGTGCCGCTCAAGGACACGGTAGCGATCGAACGCTGCATGGCGGGAGTTCCTTGTTGTTGGAGGATTACAGTGCAGTCAAGGCCAGGGCCAGCCCTGGAAAATCAGGACCACAGTTCCTGGCACGATCGATTATTCGCAGGTAAAGTCGTCGCTTCAATCCCTTTGTACGGAATGGTTAGTTTTGCGTTCGATTATCGCACAATACCGGTTTTAGCGAATTGCCAGCCCACTGGCCCGTGGTCAACATGAACCACAGACGCAGGCACACCGACCCTCGCCTCCTGCCTTGGCGAATCTCCAGCGGAACCTGTGCAAACAACAATAACAACGGAGACAACGATGGCTCACTCCAGCTCTCAAGCCAAGAAAGCGACCGCCAGTGGATGGATAGGCTCGGCACTCGAGTACTACGACTTCTTCATCTACGCCCAGGCTGCTGCGCTGATTTTCCCGCAGATCTTCTTCCCCAACACCGACCCGAAAATGGCCATCATTGCCTCGCTGGCCACCTACGGCGTGGGTTACCTGGCGCGCCCGGTCGGCGCCTTCGTGCTGGGCCACTGGGGTGACACCCGCGGCCGCAAGAACGTACTGCTGCTGTGCATGTTCCTGATGGGCCTTTCGACCATGGCTGTCGGCCTGTTGCCCACCTACCACGACATCGGCCTGCTCGCCCCGGCCTTGCTGGTGCTGCTGCGCCTGGTCCAGGGCTTTGCCGTGGCCGGTGAAATCTCCGGTGCCAGTTCGATGATCATGGAGCATGCGCCATTCGGTCGACGGGGCTACTACGCCAGCTTCACCCTGCAAGGCGTGCAGGCTGGCCAGGTGCTGGCGGCGGCGGTGTTCCTGCCTCTGGCCTACTTCATGCCCAGCGAAGCCTTCAACGACTGGGGCTGGCGTATTCCATTCCTGATGAGTGCCATCGTGTTGATCGCCGGTTTCATCATCCGTAAGGAAGTGCACGAAACCCCGGCATTCGTGAAAGAAGAGAAGCAGGACAAAGTCGCCAGGTCGCCGATCAGCGAGGCCTTCCGCCACAGCTGGAAGCACATGGTGCTGGTGATGTTCATGGCTTTGATGAACGTGATCCCTGTGGTAGCGACCATCTTCGGTGCGGCCTACGCGGTGCAGCCGGCCTATGGCATCGGCTTCGACAAGAGCGTGTACCTGTGGATACCGGTAGTCGGCAACATCGTCGCGGTGCTGGTGATTCCGTTTGTCGGCAACCTGTCCGACAAGATCGGCCGTCGCCCGACCATGATCGCCGGCTGCCTGGGCTCGGGCCTGCTGGCCTTCGTCTACCTGTACGCGATCAGCATCCAGAACGTACCGCTGGCGTTCGCCTCGTCGATCGTGATGTGGGGCATGGTGTACCAGGGTTACAACGCGGTGTTCCCAAGCTTCTACCCAGAGCTGTTCCACACCCGCTACCGCGTTTCGGCCATGGCCATCGCGCAGAACATCGGCACCATGCTGACCGCCATGCTGCCGGCACTGTTCGCCCTGGTTGCCCCGCCAGGTTCGGACAACATCCCGCTGGTGGTCGGTGGCCTGGCGTTCTTCATCACCTGCGTGTGCGCCCTGGCAGCGTACATTGCCCCGGAAACCCATCGCCTGGCGATGGAAGACCTGGGTAACCCGGATGCCAAGCCGATGGACAAGACCGCGTATGAGGCTAGCCGTAAAGGGAGCTTTCAGGCGGTGAGCCACTGACCGATTGCAGGGGGCTGCTCTGCAGCCCATTCGCGGGCAAGCCCGCTCCCACAGGGTCGCATCAAGCTTTAGGCCGATGCAGTCCCTGTGGGAGCGGGCTTGCCCGCGAATGGGCCGCAGCGCGGCCCCGGCAGTTTCAGCCCTTGACCACTTCCTGCAGGCGCGCCCAAAGCTGTTCGACATGCTCCCGCTCGGTCGGCAACGCGCCAATCGACACCCGCACCATCCACCGCCCATCCAGCGTCGCCGGCGTCACATAGGCATCCCCGGACGCATTCAGCCGCTCGGCCCAGCCCTTGGTATGCGCATCCAGCGCCTCCCCCTCCAGCCCCGCCGGCCGATGGCGAATGCACAACGTCTGCAACTGCACCGGCGCCAGCACTTCCCACTGCGCCGCCGCCCCGATTTGCCCGGCAAGCCACTGGGCATTGTCCAGGTCACGCCGCAGCCGTGCCTGCAAGGCCTCGACGCCCTCGCTGCGCAGCATGAACCACAGCTTCAATGCGCGGAACCGGCGGCCCAGCGGGATACCCCAGTCACGCAGGTTCTTCACCTCGCCATCCACCGCCGACTGCAGGTAGCTGGGGTTGGTGCTCATGACCCGGATCAGGTGCTGTGGGTCGCGCACGTAGTAGATCGAGCAATCGAAGGCCACGCCCAGCCACTTGTGCGCGTTGACCACCAGCGAATCGGCTAGCTCGATGCCGTCCCACATCCAGCGGCATTCCGGCAGGATCATCGCCGAGCCGGCCATGGCCGAGTCCACATGCAGCCACAGGCCATGGGCCTGGGCGATCTCGCCGATCGGCCGCAGCGGGTCGATGGCCGTGGTGGCGGTGGTGCCGGTGGTCGCGACCACGGCGCAGGGCTGGTTGCCGGCGGCCAGGTCCTGCTCGATCGCCGCCTGCAGTGCTTCCGGGCGCAGGGCGTAGCGTTCGTCGGTCGGGATCAGGCGGATATTGTCGCGGCCAAAACCGGCCAGCAAAGCGGCTTTGTCCACCGAGCTGTGGGCGTGCGCGCTGACATAGACGATCAGCGGCCTGGCCTGGGCTTGCAGGCCGCCGCGGACCAGTGCGTAGTCGCTGGCGCGTTCCCGCGCGCAGATCAGCGCCACCAGGGTGCTGGTGGATGCGGTGTCCTGGATCACCCCACTCCATTGGCCAGACAGGCCGAGCAGCTGACGCAGCCAGTCGAGGGTGGTTTCCTCCAGTTCGCTCAGGGCCGGGCTGGACTGCCACGACAGGCCCAGCACGCCCAGGCCGGTGCTGAGGAAATCACCGAGGACCGACGAGAGGGTGCCGTTGGAAGGGAAGTAACCGTAGAAGTTCGGGTGCTGCCAATGGGACAGGCCGGGCATGACCAGCTGGTTGACGTCGTCGAGGATCGCTGCGAAAGGCTCGCCTTGCCGGGGGGCTTGAGCGGGCAGCGCGGCCTTGAGGTAGCCGGGTTCGACTTGCGCCATGACCGGGCGCTCGCCCACGGTCTGGCGGTAGTCGGCGATCAGGTCGATCAGTTGGTGGCCGTACTGGCGGAATTGTTCGGGGGTCACCTGGGGGTCTCCTGTGGGTGGTTCGCTGGCTGTACTGGCCTCTTCGCGGGTGAACCCGCTCCCACAGATACCCCACAGCTTTCAGAAACTGTGGCGGTCCTGTGGGAGCGGGTTCACCCGCGAAGAGGCCAGTACAGGCAACACAATGTCCCCAGTCTAGGCACCTATCCGCAGGCGAATAACCCCGCTTCGCGCATAGCTGCTATGGCAAACCCGCATGCCCACCCTGCACACCGAACTGCGACTGGCGCCACAACTCGAACACCCGGTTGCGCAACCAGCGGTGCTCTGCCGAGGCCTGCAGGCGCTGGTGCCATACCACCCAGTAGCGCTGGCTGTGGTCGATGAAGCCCAACGGCCGCCAGGCCAGGTCGTGCAGGCGGCACAGCTGCCGGGCGATGTGCTCGGGCACGGTGGCCAGCGCTTGGCTGTTGGCGATCACCTGCACGGTGGCCGAGAAGAACGGCACTTCCAGGCTGACCCGCCGTTGCAGGCCCTGGGCGCGCAAGTGGCGGTCGATGAAGCTGTCCTTGTCGCCACCGCCGGAAATTCGCACATGCTTGTGCGCCAGGTAGTCAGCCTGGCTGAGTGCGCCGTGGGCAGCCAGCGGATGGTCGTGACGCATCAGGCACACTGCGCGGTCCTCGCCCAACAGCCGACCGTGCAGGTTGGGTGGCGACTCGTCGAACAAGGTGGTGGCCAGGTCGATCTCGCCACTGGCCAGCAAGGCGTACTGGCCGGCCTGCCAGGTGCGGTACTCCAGCGATACGCCCGGTGCTTCGCGCTCCAGCGCCGCCACCAGCAGCGGCAGCATGTGCTCGGCCACGTAGTCCGAAGCGGCCAGGCAGAAACGCCGCTCGCAGCGCGCCGGGTCGAATACCGCGGGCTGGCGCAGGGCGTGCAGCTCTTCGAGAACCTGGCGCAGGGGTTCGACCAGGGCTTCGGCGTGTTCACTGAGCACGTAACCACGGCCCTGGCGAACCAGCAACGGGTCGTCGAAGGCTTCGCGCAGGTGGGCCAGCTGGCGGCTGAGGGCAGACTGGCTGACGCCCAGGCGCTCGGCGGCATGGCTGAGGTTCTTCAGCTGCAGCAGGTGGTCGAGGGTGCGCAGGTGGGCGAGGCTGAGGGAGGCGAAGGTGGGGTTCATCGGGGTTCAGCTCCAGACCGCTGGCGAGGGCTTTGCCCTCGTTTCGCGACACAAGGCCGCTCCCACATGGGTCATGCGTTCCCCTGTAGGAGCGGCCTTGTGTCGCGATGGGCCGCAAAGCGGCCCCGGATACGCAGATCAGTCAGTCAGACCAACATAAACGTTCTGCACATCATCGTTCTCGTCGATCGCCTCGAGGAACGCTTCCACCTCGGCCAGCGCTTCGGCACTCAGGCTGGCCGCGCTCACCGGGTTCTTCGGGGTGTAGCCGATCTTCGCCGAAGTCACGGTGAAGCCATGCTCCGGCAGGGCCTTCTGCACCGCGTCCAGGTCGGTGGTGTCGGTGATGAACAGGGTCGAACCCTCTTCGTCGCCTTCCTCGAAGTCCTGCGCACCGGCTTCGATGGCTGCCATTTCCGGGTCAGCGTCACCGTTCGGGGTGGCTTCGATCAGGCCGACATGGTTGAAGTCCCAGGCCACCGAACCGCTGGCACCCAGCTGGCCCTTGCGGAACAGCACGCGAATTTGCGCGACGGTGCGGTTGACGTTGTCGGTCAGGCACTCGACGATCAGCGGTACCTGGTGCGGGGCGAAGCCTTCGTAGCTTACCGCCGAGTACTGCACGGCATCGCCGTCCAGGCCCGCGCCCTTGCGGATTGCGCGCTCCAGGGTCTCGCGGGTCATCGAAGCCTTCTTGGCCTGCTCGATGGCCAGGCGCAGGCGTGGGTTCATGTCCGGGTCGGCGCCGGACTTGGCGGCGATCTGGATCTCTTTGGACAGCTTGCCCATGATCTTGCCTTTGGCGTTGGCCGCGGCTTCTTTATGTTTGGCTTTCCACTGTGCGCCCATGTCGACTCTCTTGTTTCAGCGGCCGGTTCAGGAAGCGACCGGCCAAAAGTGGGTGCAGTTTATACGCCCTCCGGCCTGTGTTCGACAAGAAATCGCTGGGGCCGCTTCGCGACCCAATCGCGACACAAGGCCGCTCCTACAGAAGAAGCGCGCCAATCTGGGCTTGCGCGTCCCCCTGTAGGAGCGGCCTTGTGTCGCGACAGGGGTGCGAAGCGCCCCCAAAAAATCAGCCTTTATCGGCCTTGCCCGCCGCCGCCGCAAACCGCGCCAGCCGCACATCCAGCCTCCGCGGCCGCAGCCCACGGTCCTCGGCCCGCTCCTTGCGGCGGATGGCATTACGCACCATCAGCGAGCCCAGGTAGCGGATCGGCTCGGGCGGGAACAGCCCCAGCGGCCCCTTGACCAGCGGCGAACGGGTCCATGGGTTGTCCAGCCCCAGTGCCAGCGACGACAGAATCTGCCCCCCCATGTGGCACGGCCCGACGCCGCTGCCGGAATAACCAAAGCCATAGAACACGTTGCCCTGCCCGTCCAGCCGGCCAAAGAACGGCAAACCGGTCACCGAGCGGTCGGACGGCCCGTTCCAGCTGGCCGCCAGCGGCACCTCGGCCAGCGCCGGGAAAAACCCGCCCAGGCTTTCACGCAGCAGCGGCCGGTACGGCGAAGGCTGGTCGAACACCGGCAGCATGCGCCCGCCATAGGCGAAGGTATTGCCGCCCTTGCCGAGCATCAGCCGACCATCGGAGGTGTTGTGGTAGTAATGCACGAATATCCGCGAATCGAGCACGCTGATACCGCTGTCCAGGCCGATCTGGTGCAGCAGTTCGGGGCAAGGTTCGGTAATTACCATGTCGCTGGAAACAATCGCCACGCTGCGCTCGAACTGCGGGAAAGCCCGCGCCATCCAGGCATTCAGGCCCAATACCACGCGGTCGGCACGCACCGTGCCTTGGGCCGTGCGCACCTGCACCGGGGTGCCGTGCTCCAGGCCGGTCATGGCGGTGCCCTCATGGATGCGCACGCCACGCTGCAAGGCCACCCGGCGCAGGCCGCGCACCAGCTTGCCCGGTTGCACTGTGGCCGCGGCCGGCGAGAACCAGCCTTCCAGGTGCCGCGCCGAACCCGCCAGGCGCTGCACCTGTTCCAGCGGCAGGCGGCTGAACGAATTGATCCCCTTGCGCTCCAGTGCGGCCACCACCGCATCGGTGGCACCGACCTGGGCGGCATTGGTGGCGGTGTACAGCGTGCCGTCCAGGCGGTAGTCGCAGTCGATGCCATTGGCCGCGCAGAACGTGCCGATTTCACCGATGCTGCGCTCCGACTCACGCACCAGGCGCACCGCCTCGGCCACCCCGAACAGCCGCTCGAGGGTGAAGTACTTGGCCGACCAGGACAGCGCACAGCCACCATTGCGGCCACTGGCTCCAGCGCCGCAGATATCGGCCTCGATCAGCACGATATCCAGGGCCGGCACCGCTTCCTTGAGCATCAGTGCGGTCCACAGGCCGGTATAGCCGCCACCGACGATACACACATCGCAACGGGCATCGCCTTGCAGCGGCGGGCAGACTGCCTCTTGCGCCGAATCCAGGGCCTGTTGCAGCCAGAAGGGTCTCATTCGCTCGCTTTCCTTTCAGGTACGCAGTGGCTTGATTGCCATGCTGGTATTCGGTGCCACGTCATTGCTTTGCGCAGCGCTGGCCGGGCGGCTGTTCCAGTGCGGCAGCAGCACAAGTGCAGAGAACAGCGCGCAGCCGGCGAACACGATGAACACCGTGACGCCATCGAAGTACCCCGGCAGCAGCCCGCCCAACACCGCCCCCACCGAGCCGCAGCCGTTGACGAAGCCAGCCGCGGTGGCGCCGGCCTTGGCGGTGCCGAAGTCGATGGCCGCGGCGCCACTGATCATCGAGTCCGGCCCGTACAGGGTCAGGCCCATGACGAACAGCAGGGCCACCACCAGGATCACGCTGCCGGTGTGCATGGCCGCCATGAAGGCCGCCAGGGCCATGGTCAGCAGCACCAGGCTGATGACGCAGGCCGGCATGCGTCGTGCGCCGAACAGCTTGTCGGAGGCCAGGCCGATGATGATCGGGCCGAGCAACCCAGCCAGTTCGAAGGCTGTCGGGATGATCGCTGCACCCACCTTGCCCACGGAGGGCATCTGCTCGAAGACGATCACCGGCCCCCACAGCAGGATGGCGTAGCGCGCCGGTTTCAACAGGAAGTACGCCAGGCCCAGGGTCAGCACCGTGCGGTTGCGCATGATCTCCTTCAGCGGCGCCCACACGCTGCACAGGTTGCCGGCCGGGGCCATGCTCTGCGGCTCGGGCTCTACTGCCGGCAGGCCGACGTCTTCAGGCTTGTTGCGCTGCAGGAAGAAGAACAGCACGGCCACCAGCGCCACCACCGCGGCACTGGAGAAGAACGCCGCGTGCCAGGTACCGACCAGGGTATAGGCCCACCAGCCGGCGAACGGCGAAGCCACCAGGCCGCCGAAGGCATAGCAGGAACTCCACAGGCCCAGCACCCGCCCACGCTGCGATGCCGGGAAGAAGCTGCCAATGTTCTTGCACAACCCGGCCCAGCCGGTGGATTGCGCCAGCCCCTGCACCAGCATGCAGGTGGCAAAGATCGGGAAGGTGGCGTAACTGCCCATCACCACCGCCGCCGCCGCAGAAATCAGCAGGCCGCCGAGTACCACCACGCGTGGGCCAAAGCGGTCGGCAAGCATGCCCCAGGTGAACTGGCCTACGGCGTAGGCGGCCAGGTAGATGGCATCGAGGTTGGCCATGGCGGCCTTGTCGAGCATGAAGTTGGGGTCTTCACCGATGCCCAGCTTGGCCACCGAGAAGGCCTTGCGGGTGAAGTAGAAGGCGGCGTAGGCCAGCCAGGTAATGGCGAAAATCTGGATACGCCAGCGTTTGAACGCGGCTAGGGATTGGTTCATGTAAGTCTGACCTCTTGCTCAAGTGTGCCGGCAGAATGTGAAGAAACGCCTGTCTTGTTCTTGTGTTACGCACAGCGATGACGAGGCTGTCATCGGGTCAGATGGCGCCGTGTGGGTGCCATGGCCCTGGCGGCACTTGTGGTGCCAGCGTCGGGCTGACATGCATGGAAACAGTTGCGCTAAGATAAATAAAATCGATTTATCGTATTTCACACATAAGCCCAGCTTGTTACTGAGGTGGTCATGTCGGTTTCCCACGCACAACTCAAGGCCTTCCATGCCGTGGCGGTTCACGGCAGCTTCACCCGCGCCGCGGAAAAACTGTTTCTTACCCAGCCCGCGGTGTCGGACCAGGTGCGCAAACTGGAGGAGCGCTTCGGCGTCTTGCTGTTCCACCGCAACAAACGTTCGGTGCAGCTCACCGACCTCGGCGAGCGCCTGCTGGGCATCAGCCAGCGCCTGTTCGCCTGCGAGGCCGAGGCCCATGAACTGCTGCAGGATTCGCGTGCGCTTCACACCGGCAGCCTGGTGCTGGCGGTGGACGCGCCGGTGCATGTACTGCCGCAGATCGCCCGCTTTTGCCAACGCTACCCGGGCATCCAGGTAAAGATCGAGACTGGCAACACCGACGAGTCGCTGGCCCGACTGTTCAGCTACCAGGCCGACCTGGCCCTGCTGGGGCGGGATGTGGACGATGAGCGGCTGCATTGCCTGCCGCTGCGTCGCGACCCGATGGTGGCGTTTGTTTCCCACCAGCACCCGTGGGCCAGCCGCGGCGCGATCAGCCTGGCGGACCTGGACGATACGCCGTTGGTGCTGCGCGAGCCCGGGTCGGTGACGCGGCAGACGCTGGAAGAAGAAATGCAACGGGCCGGGCTGCGGATTCGCCCGGCGATCCAGGTGGAAGGTCGCGAAGCGGCGCGCGAAGCGGTGGTGGTGGGGATTGGTGTGGGAGTGGTGTCGGCGGCGGAGTTTGGTGCGGATGCGCGGGTGTGCGCGTTGCCGATCGTCGATTGCCAACGGCACCTGACCGAGACACTGGTGTGCCTGAGTGAACAGCGAACGCGGCGGGTGGTGGCGACCTTCCTGCAGATGGTGGAGGAAGGGTTGTAAACCTGTGCCGGCCTCTTCGCGGGTGAACCCGCTCCCACAGGGACCGCACCAGAGCTCAGATTGGCGCAGTACCTGTGGGGGACCAATACAGGCAGCTCTCACAGGTATTCCACAGCACTCGAGCTCTGTGGAGTATCTGTGGGAGCGGGTTCACCCGCGAAGAGGCCGCTACAGGCAACCCAACTATGCTGGGATAACCTCCTTCTCCGGCATTCAACCCATGCTCTACCGCCTGGCCGCCGACACCCTGGTGCTGCTGCACCTGGCCTTCATCCTGCTGGTGCTGTTCGGCGGCCTGCTGGTGCTGCGCTGGCGCCCTGCCCTGCTGCTGCACCTGCCAGCCCTGGCCTGGGGCCTGGCGGTGGAGTGCCTGCACCTGGGCTGCCCGCTGACCACCTGGGAGAACCGCATGCGCAGCGCGGCCGGTGACGCGGGCTACCAGGGAGGCTTCGTCGAGCACTACATCTGGCCGTTGATCTACCCCGCCGGGCTGACCCCGCACCTCCAGCTGCTGCTAGGCACTTTCGTGCTCCTGCTCAACCTCGGCATCTACAGTTACGCGGCCTGGCGCTGGCGCCGGCCTAGCGGGTAGCGACCACGAACAAGCGCGGGAACGGCAACAGCACCTTGCCGTCGCTGGCCGGCGGATAGTCGCGCTGCATGGCTTGCAGGTACATCTGCAGGAAGTCGGCCTGCTCCCGTTCATCGAGCTTGGCCAGATATGGCCTCAGCGCCGAACCCTTGAACCATTCCACCACCGCTTCAGCGCCGCCCATCAGCGGGTGGTGATAGGTGGTGCGCCAAACATCCACGCGCGCACACAGCGGGCTGAGCAGGTCGTAGTAGAACGCTGCGTTGTGCCGCGGCGGCAGCTGGAAATCGGCAAATTTCGTTGCCCAAGGGCCTTGGCTGGCGATCTCGCGCAATTGCCGGTGGGCCGGCTCGTCAAGGTTGTCGGGGGTCTGCACGGCCAGGCTGGCACCCTCGCTCAACTGGCGCACCAGGTGCGGGTACAGCGAGGCGTGGTCGGGTACCCATTGCAGCGAGGCGTTGGCCAGGATCAGGTCCTGCGGTTCGGGGGCGGACCAGCCGGCAATGTCACCGATGACCATGCGCACGCGGGGGATGCACAGCCGTTTGCGCTCGCGGGCCTTGTCGATCATGTCCGGGTCGCTGTCCAGGGCCGTCACCTGGGCATCCGGGTAACGTTGCAGCAGCACCTCGGTGGAATTGCCAGGGCCACAGCCCAGGTCGGTGGCGTGGCGGACCGGGCGTGGTGGCACAGCGGCGAGCAGGTCGCGCACGGCACGGGTGCGCTCGTCTTCAAAAAGGGAATATTGGGTGGCGGACCAGGCCATGTGAAGCTCCTCTGGGCGGGCAATGTGTGTTCAGCATATGCCATGTAACAGGCGGCGCGATCCCTGTAGGAGCGGCCTTGTGTCGCGATCGGGCCGCAAGGCGGCCCCAGCGATAGTCGCAGCAATCGAGAAATCTGGGGCCGCTTTGCGGCCCGATCGCGACACAAGGCCGCTCCTACAACGGCGCACAAGCCGGAACTGGCCCAACAACGCGAAACGGCCGGGTCCCCGAGGGAGCCGGCCGTTTCGAGAAGCGAGTGACGCTTAGTGCTGCTTGCCAGAACGGATCTGGTGCACCACACCCATCGCCACCACGATTGCCGCGGCGATACCAGTGGAGATCACCAGGATCTGGTAGTCAGGCATGAAGGCCATGGTCACCAGGGCGGCCACGATGAACGCGATCACCAGGTAGGTCAGCCATGGGAACAGCCACATCTTCAGGCGTACTTCCTTGCCTTCGGCAATCAGCTTGCGGCGCATGCGCAGCTGCGAGAAGGCAATCACCAGGTACACCAGCAAGGCGATCATGCCGGTAGTGTTCATCAGGGTTTCCAGCACGTCTTTCGGGCGCAGGGTCTCGCTGAAGTTGATCAGCGCACACACCACGGCCACGGCGCACGAACCCATGATCGCGTACACCGGTACACCGGTGCCGGCGCGGGTGATCTTGAAGAACGACGGCGCGTCGCCACGCTGGGCCAGGGAGAACAGCATGCGAGAAGCAGTGTAGTGGCCCGAGATCAGGCAGCTGCTCACCGAGGTCAGCACCACGAAGTTCATCAGCAGCTCGGCATATGGCACGCCCAGCAGCTCCAGGGTGCGGCGGTAGGCGCCATAGCCGGAAACGCCCAGGTGCGGGTCGTTCCAGGGTACCAGGCAGACGATCAGGAAGATCGAACCCACGTAGAACAGGCACACACGCCAGACCACCGAGTTGGTCGCCTTGACGATCTGCGCGGCCGGGTCCTTGGCTTCGGAAGCGGCGATGGTGACGATCTCCGCGCCGAGGAAGGCGAACATGACCCCGAGCAAGGCACCGATCACGGTGGTGATGCCGTTGGGCATGAAACCTTCTGCGGTGAGGTGGCTGATGCCACGCACTTCACCGAACTGCCAGATGTTCAGCACGGCAGCGGTACACACGATCAGGAAGCAGACGATCGCGATCACCTTGATCAAGGCGAACCAGAACTCGAACTCACCGTAGTGCTTGACGTTGAAGAAGTTGACGGTGATCAGCAGCAGGGTCGTGGCCAGTACGAACACGTTGACGCTGACGTCGGGGAAGAAACCATGCAGGATCTTGCCCGCCACATAAGCTTCCCAGGCCATGAGGATCACCCAGTACCACCAGTACAGCCAGCCGATGGTGAAACCGGCCCAACGGCCGATGGCGCGATCGGCATAGGTGGAGAACGAACCGGTGTCTGGCGAGGAAGTCGCCATTTCACCCAGCATGCGCATGATCAGTACCACCAGGATGCCGCCTGCCAGGTAGGCCAGCACAGCAGCTGGGCCGGCGCTGTGAATCACGCTGCCGGAACCGACGAACAAGGCGCCGCCGATAACCCCGGCGATCGACATCATCGTCAGGTGGCGCGACTTGAGCGAGGCACTGAGCTTGCTCTCGTGCCCGCTTTTCGCGGTGGTGGTTGTGGATGTTGCGTCCATCAGTTGTGTACCCCGTGCTTCTTTTTATCCAAGGAAAACTGTGAAACCCCGATGGCTGGCGGTTTCACGTACATCAGTGCTAATGCGCGCAGGATGGTGTGAGCGAACACACGCAGGCCTTCCATGGCGGCCTGCTGACGCGCCCCAGGGCAGGCGCCTGAGGCGAACTGAACATGCTTTAGGTGGCGATATCTGACACCTAATGTAAAAATGTCCGACGCAGAGAGCCATGCACAGTGGCATGAATCTCGCACTGCACTGTACAGGTCGCCCATGCAATACACCTTGCAAACGCCGGGCGATACGCACCCTGAAGGCCCCGAATGTTCGAATTACATCCAGACTCCTCGACCCCGCTGGTGAACCAGATCATCGACGGGCTGCGCGAGCTGATCGACAACCAGACCCTCAAGCCAGGCGCCAAGGTCCCCTCGATCCGCGCCTTTGCCGCGAGCTATTCGGTGAGCACCTTCACCGTGGTCGAGGCCTACGACCGCCTGGTCGCCCAAGGCCTGCTGGTGAGCCGTGGCAACGCGGGGTTCTTTGTCAACCGGGCGGCCGGCGAACTGCTCGACCCGCACAACACCGAGGCCGACACCAGTCGACCAACGTTCAACTCCGAGTGGTACCTGCAGCAGATCTTCGAAATCCGCCAGTTGCCGTTCAAGCCGGGGTGCGGCTGGTTGCCCAACGACTGGATGTACGAAGACGGCCTGCGCCGTGGCTTGCGCCAGGTGGCCGGCAGCCCGCTGGAGCTGTCGGGTTATGGCGACCCCATGGGCCTGATGGAGCTGCGTGCCCTGACCGCACAGAACCTGCAGCAGGAACTGTCGATCGTTGCCAACCCGGCGCAGCTGATGCTCACCCATGGCGCCAGCCAGGCCCTGGACCTGGCCGCGCGTACCTTGGTGCGCCCGGGCGATGTGGTGCTGGTGGACGACCCCGGCTACCCCAACCTGATGAGCATCCTGCGCACCCAGGGCGCGACCCTGGTCGGCGTGCCGCGCACACCCGCCGGCTACGACCTGAATCAGCTGGAGCAGTTGCTCACTCATCACCGGCCCACTGCGTTCTTCACCCAGCCACACCTGCACAGCCCGACCTGCTCGCGCACCCCGCTGCCGCAGCTGCACCGTCTGCTGCAACTGGCCAGCCAGCACGGCTTCCGTCTGGTGGAGAACAACCTGTACGCCGACATGGTCGCCGAACCACAGCCGTGCCTGGCCAGCCTCGACCACCTGCAGCAGGTGGTGTATGTGGGCAGCTACTCGAAAAGCATTTCGCCCAACGTGCGGGTCGGCTACATGCTGGCCAACCCCGAGCTGATGCAGAAGCTGCTGCACCTGAAGATGCGCTCGGGCCTGACTACCTCGCAGGTGATGGAGCGCGTGGTGTATGCCGCGATCATCGACGGGCGCTGGCGCAAGCACCTCAAGCGCCTGCGCCAGCGTTTGGCCGAGGCGCACCAGGAAGTTGGCCGGCACCTGCATCGGTTGGGCTTCGAGCTGTTCACCGAGTCGGATGAAGGGATGTATATCTGGACCCGGCACCCGGCGATTCCGGACAGCGCGGCGTTGCTGGATGATGCGTTGGAGAAAGGCATCATGCTCGGGCCCGGGCAGTTGTTCATGGTCGATGCCAAGGCGACCGGGTGGATGCGCTTCAACGTGGCGTTCAGTACCGAGCCTGCGATGTGGGAGTTGCTGGAGAAGGTGCTGGTGAAGCATGTGCGGCGGGGTGGGATGTAACGGGCTACTTCGGCTTTCCGTGAATCCACCTTCATAGCTGGCGCCGATGGGCTGCCTGCCCCGGCCTCTTCGCGGGTAAACCCGCTCCCACATGGATCCCACCAGCCTCGAGGTTAGTGATATCCCTGTGGGAGCAATGGCCCTGCTGAAGGCCCAAGGGCTTCGCGATCCCTCTGGGAGCGGGTTCACCCGCGAAGAGGCCGGCAGCCATTCCTCAGCCGCCGGCCCCTGGCCTTATCACCAGTCCGCCTTGTCGGCAAAAAACGCCTGCGCATTCGCCTCCAGGCTCTCCAGGTGATATCCCCCTTCCTGCACGATCAGGCAAGGCAAGCACATCGCCCGAATCCGCTCGCCCAATACCGCAAACCCTTCCGTCGTCACCGCCACCTTGCTCTGCGGGTCGAGCTCATAGATATCGAACCCCAGCGACAGCACCAGCGCCTCGGCGCCAAAGTCCTTAACCGCAGCCAGCGCGATCTCCAGCTGGCCCATGAAGTCCGCTTCGCTAGCCCCATGCGCCATCGGCAAGTTGAGGTTGTACCCCTCCCCCGCACCGCTGCCACGCTCATCCTCGAAACCGGCCACGCCGGGGTAGAAATTGGTGGGGTCGCCATGCACCGACACATACAGCACATCCCGGCGGTCGTAGAAGATCTCCTGAATCCCTTGCCCATGGTGCATGTCGGTATCGAGGATGGCCACGCGGCTGTAGCGGCTGCGCAAGGCCTGGGCAGCGACAGCGGCGTTGTTGAGGTAGCAGAAACCACCGGCTGCATCGAAGCGCGCGTGGTGGCCTGGCGGCCGGCACAGGGCATAGGCCGCCGGCTCGCCGTCGAGAATGGCCTTGGCACCGGCCACAGCGCTTTGCGCAGACCAATAGGCCGAGCGCCAGGTATTTTCGCCTACAGGGCAGCTGCCGTCAGCCAGGTAGCGCCCTGCCTGGGCGAGGATGCCGCGCAGGGCGTTGGGTTCACGCACGAAGATATTGGACATGACCTCGTCGCCCCAATCCTCGGGCACTTCCTTCCAGCGCGCATGGGCCTCTTCGAGAAAGGCCAGGTAGGCCTCGCCATGCACGGCTTTGAGCGGCTCGAGGCCGGCGTCCTCAGGCTGGCGGATGTCAAAGCCCAGATCGTTGGCGGCCTGCAGCAGGCGCTGGGCGCGTTCGGGGACTTCCTGCGGGGTGCGCATGGCGCCGCGCGAGTAGTAGCTGCGCGGGTGGTGCAGCAGCTGTTCGGGGTGGAAGTAGCAACGCATCAGGCGTCTCCTTGTTCGATACGGCCCGCGCGGGCCAGCACGGCATTGAGCAGTACATCGGCGCCCTGGCGGGCGTCGTCGGGCAACACGTCTTCGGCTTCGTTGTGGCTCAGGCCGCCGACACAAGGGATGAACACCATCGCCGTCGGGCAGTAGCGGGCCAGCAGGATGGCGTCGTGGCCGGCGCCGCTGACGATGGACTGCTGGGCATAACCGAGGCCGTCCACCGCTTGCTGCACGGCGGCTACGCAACCGGCATCGAATGGTGTGGCCGGGCTGACCCAGTGGCGCTCGATACGCACCTGCAGCCCGCGCTGATCGGCGATGGCTTGCAGCTTCAATGTCAGGTCGCGCTCCATCGCCTCGATGGCTTCATCTCGGTGATGACGCAAGTCGACGGTGAACTGCAGCAGCCCCGGAATGGTGTTGCGCGAGGACTTGGCGATGGACAGTTCACCCACCGTGGTCAGGCCTTCGGGGGCAAAATCGGCAGCCAGTTGCTCGACCGCCTGGATCATCCGTGCCGCACCGTACAGGGCATCCTTGCGCAGCGGCATCGGCGTGGTACCGGCATGCGCGGCCATACCTTCGACCCTGACATCCAGCCATCGGATGGCCTGCCCGCCGCTGACCACGCCGATGGCCTTGGCGTTGTCTTCAAGGATCGGACCTTGCTCGATATGCGCCTCGAAATAGGCATCGACCGGACCGCCCAGCGGGCGTTGGCCGGCGTAACCGGTGCGTCGCAGTTCGTCAGCGACGCTGATGCCATCGGCGTCGCGAATGGCCAGCGCTTCGTCCAGCGCCAGGGTACCGGTGAACACCGCCGATCCGAACATGGCCGGGGTGAAGCGCGCACCCTCCTCGTTCGTCCAGACAGCTATTTCCAGCGGTTTGCGGGTGTTAATGTTCAGGTCGTTGAGGCGGCGCACCACCTCCAGCCCGGCCAACACGCCATAGACGCCATCGAAACGGCCGCCCTCAGGTTGGGTGTCGAGGTGGCTGCCCATCATCACCGGCGCTGCAGCCGGGTCGCTGCCAGCGCGGCGGGCGAACAGGTTGCCGATGGCATCCACAGTCAGCGTCAGGCCGGCTTCGCGGCACCAATGGCTGAACAGTTCCCGGCCTGCCTTGTCCTCGTCGCTCAGGGCCAGGCGGCAGCTACCGCCACGGGCGGTGGCGCCGATTTCGGCCATGGCCATCAGGCTCGCCCACAGGCGTTCGCCATTGCATTTCAACATGTGCGGGTACTCCAGAAAAAAGCGGTTCGATCAGGCCAGTTCCAGACGCTGGCTGCGGGCGTACTGGCGTGCCAGGGCGAGCACGCACACCAGCGAAATGGTTGCAATCAGCGTGTAGAACACCGCCATCGGCCACCATTGGCCGGTGAAGGTGTGGGCCAGCCAGGTACCGATCAGCGGGGTCAGGCCGCCCGCGATGGCGCCGCAGATCTGGTAGGCCAGGGAAATGGCGGTGTAGCGCACGCGAGTGTCGAACATGCCGCTGACATAGCCGGCGATCACTGCGTAGAAAGACGCCATGCACGCGGCCGCCAGGGCGATGCCGAGCACGATCAACGGGCCCTGGCCCGAACTGACCAGCACGAACATCGGGTAGGGCGAGGCCATCGCCAGCAGCGCGACCAGGGCCAGGAAGCGGGTGGCGCCGAGCTTTTCCGACAGCCACGCGGCCAACGGCTGCACGCAGAACTGGATGATTGCCACAAAGAACAGGCATTCGAGGATCAGCGAGCGCTGCAGATGCAATTGCTGGGTGGTGTAGCTGATCATGAACGTGTTGGTGAAGTAGACCCCGGCGATCCCCAGGGTATTGGCCCCGATGCACAGCAGCAGCGGGCGCCAGGCGGTGCGCAGCACTTCCAGTACCGGTGCCTGCTCCTTGCGCTGGGCTTTGACCGCCTGCTCGCGGCTGGCAATGAACTCGGGCGACTCATTGACCCCCAGGCGAATCGCCAGGCCCACCACCAGCAACAGCGCGCTGGCCAGGAACGGCACGCGCCAGCCCCAGCTCATCAGGTCTTCCTCCGGCAGGCGGGTGACCACGCCGAAGGCCAGCAACGACAGGATCAGGCCCGCCGGGCTGCCCAGCTGGGCGAACGAGGCAAAGAAGTTGCGCCGGCCCTTGGGTGCATGTTCGCCGGCCATCAGTACCGCCCCGCCCCACTCGCCGCCCACGGCGATGCCCTGGATCACCCGCAGGATGATCAGCAGCACCGGTGCGGTGGCGCCGATCTGCGCGTAAGTTGGCAGCAGGCCAATACATACGGTGACGATGCCCATCATCAGCAAGGTGATGACCAGCGACTTCTTGCGGCCGATACGGTCGCCCACGTGGCCGAAGACGATGCCACCCAGAGGTCGGGCGAAGAAGCCGACGGCGAAGGTGCCGAACGCTGCCATGGTGCTGAACAGGCTGTTGTCGGACGGGAAGAACAGCGCGCCGAACACCAGGGCGGCGGCGGTGGCGTAGATGTAGAAGTCGTACCATTCGATCATGGTGCCGATGAACGCGGCGGCGGCGGCACGGCGTGGCTGGGCGGAAGCGGTGGGCTTCATGGGGGCTCCTTTGCTTGTTGTTCTGGCAGGAGTTGTCGGGGGCACGGTGGCGCTCTTGTGGCGCTTGGCCTGTTGGTCTGGTGTCAGCTTCTTCGCGGGTAAACCCGCTCCCACAGGTACTGCAGCGCTTGCAGGCCTTGTGCAATCCCTGTGGGAGCGGGTTTACCCGCGAAGAAGCCAGCACTGATGCAACAGGCCTCAATGCCTGCGATTTATCGGCCCGGGGCTATGATTAGTCAATTTTCTATTTATTATTCGCAGTATTAGCCTTGCTTATTATCGAGCCCTGCCATGTCCGACCGTCTGCTCAACGACCGCCTCGACTGGAACCTGCTGCGTACCTTCCGGGTCATCGGCCAGGAGTTGTCCATCAGCCGTGCTGCCGCGCGCCTGCACCTCACCCAGCCGGCAGTGAGCCAGGCGCTCAAGCGCCTTGAAGAACAGCTTGGCCGCCAGCTCATTGCCCGCCGCGGGCCGCGCTTCGTGCTGACGGAAATGGGCGAGCAGCTGTTCCAGCTGGCCGGCGAGGTCTATGGGCAGATGTCGCAAATCGGCGGCTTGCTGGAGCAGCCGGCGGACGAACTGGTGGGCAAGGTCCGCCTGCTGATGATCAGCCGTATCGTCAACGAACGCTTCGACGACTTCCTCGCCGACTTCCACCGCCAGCACCCGCGGGTGGAACTGGAGATCGACGTGATGCGCAGCTCCGACATCGTCGCCGCCCTGCAGGAAAAAACCGCAACGGCGGGCCTCAGCCTGAACCGGCGTGCGCAGCCACGCCTGGAGCAACGGTTGTTCCTGCGCCAGCGCTATGCGTTCTTCTGTGGCAAGCACCATGACCTGTTCGGCCAGGCCGAAGGCGACCTGCAGCGGGAGAACTTCGTCAGCTTCACCAGTGACCAGATTGGCGGCATGCTGTCGCCACTGACCATTTTCCGCGACCAGCAAGGGTTTGCCGGGCGGATCGTGGCATCGTCACCCAGCCTTGAAGAAGTACGCCGGCTGGTGATTGCCGGGTTTGGCATAGGCTGCCTGCCCGAGCATGTGGTGGCACCGGATGTAGACGCCGGGTTGCTGTGGAAGCTACCACCGCAGGAAGGCATTGCCGATGTGGATATTCACTTGTTGTGGAACAGGGAGCAGCGCTTCAGCCGCGCCGAAGAAGTGTTTATCGAGGCATTGCAGCAGAGCCTGTAGTGAACGCAGCGCGGGGGTCGGCGAGCACTGGACACGATAGTGGCCAATTAGTAGCATCCAGATCAACTGAACATTACGGACAATCTCAGTCATGGATCGAGCTACCGGGGTTATTCGACGCCCTATTCATCACCCCATCCGCACTTTGATCACCTGCTTTTTTCACGAAGCGCGGATCGCGCAGCGCTCGGTTGATGGGTTGATTGGAATCGCTGCAGGCCTGACTGCTGACAATCAGGTCAATCAACAAGAAGCCGAGTTCCTCAAAAGATGGATGGAGCAGCAACTCGTTCATCTTGAGGATCCGGTAATCAATTTGTTGTACCGGCGCCTGAGCGACATGCTCAAGGACAATATGCTGGATGCTGCTGAGTCGGCTGAACTGCTTGGGCTATTGCAGCAGTTCACCGGCAAGCCGCGCTGCAGCGACAACCCATTCTTTCACCCACCTCACTGCCACTCGATAACCCCGAACCCACACTGGAGTGGGCAGGCCGTATGTTCCTGTTTACCGGCACAATGGCTTACGGGCCTCGCAAAGCATGCGAAGCGCTGGTAGTCGAACGTGGGGGTTCAATCGCTGCGGGGGTGAGCAAGAAGATCCACTACCTGGTCATTGGCAGTATTGGCAACGAGCAGTGGCTGCACAGCAGTTATGGCACGAAGATCAAGAGAGCAGTGGAAATCAGGGAAGCGGGTGCGAACATTGCGATCGTAAGCGAGGCGCATTGGCAGCGTGCGGCGTTTGGTTGATGGCCATGATGGCGTTTACCGCTTCTGAGCGGATCGATACACCTCGCTACGCTCGCGCTTGCCAACCGATACCACCACTACAACGATACGCTCGTCCTCGACTCGATAGACGAGGCGATATCCAGAGGCCTTGAGCTTGATTTTGTAGTGGTTCGGCAGGTCACGCAGCGCGTCGGCCTGTACCTTGGGTGACTGCAGGCGCTCGGCGAGTTTTTTCTTGATCTGTTCGCGCACGGTGTGGCCTAGCTTGCCCCACTCTTTCAGCGCCGAAGGCAGGAATTCGAGTTCATAGGTCATCCAGGGATACCGGTACGCCTTTTTCACCCAACCTCGACTTGGCCAGTTCGCTCAATTCGAGATCTTCCAGGCGCTCCATCATGGCCTCGTACAGTTCGGCCGGCACCATGTAACCCATCACGCGGTTGTGATTGAGCACGGCGACGGGCATACCCGCAGCGCCGGTCATCACGGCGGATGGGTTCTTTTTCAGTTCCGACACGCTTACGGCCACGTCAGCGAATATGTTTTGCATTTTTTCACCCTCAATAGAGAGCCATATTTTGGTCCATATATAGGACACAAACAAGTCGTCACTGCTCAAGCACAGCGGTGAGACACGACATGCGAAATGCCGTCTCTGTGGGAGATCGCCCTTTGGATCCAATGCGGTGCATGGCACCGGCTGCGCCGGTGTTCGCGGCTAAAGCCGCTCCCACAGTGTCCCTGCTAACTCAACGAGTCATTTGCAGTTCCATGAGGAGCGGTCGGGGTCAGGCTGTTGCCAGGGCCGGGTAGTCGGTCAGGCCATGGGCATCACCACCGAACAGCGTGGCCCGTTCGTGCTCGGCCAGGGGCGCATTCAGCTTCAGCCGCGCCGGCAGGTCGGGGTTGGCCACGAATGGTCGGCCGAAGCCGATCAGGTCAGCCCAGCCCTCCTCCAGCGCGCGCCGTGCACGTTCGCCGGTGTATTTGCCGGCATACACCATCACCCCGGGGAACACCGACCGCAGCTGCTGCTTGAAGTCCACCGGCATGTCCGGCGCGTCGTCCCAGTCGGCTTCGGCAATATGCAGGTAACCAATGCCGATTTCGCCCAGGCGCTTGGCCGCGGCGGTATAGGTGGTGACCGGGTCGGCATCGACACAGCCATTGAGCGTGGTCAGCGGCGCCAGGCGTACGCCTACGCGCAGCGCATCGCCGGTGCCTTCGACCAACGCACGGCTGACCTGGTCGAGGAAACGCAGGCGGTTTTCCAGCGAACCGCCGTAGCGGTCGGTGCGGTCGTTGGCGCCGGAGTCGAGGAACTGGTTGACCAGGTAACCGTTGGCCGCGTGCAATTCGACACCGTCAAAACCCGCCACCATGGCATTGCGCGCAGCCTGGCGGTACTGCTCGATGATCTCGGCAATTTCCGCTTCGCTCAACGCGCGCGGTTTGGTGGCCTGGACAAAGCCTGGCGTGCCGTCGGCATTGTCGATGAACACATTCACGCCTTCGGCCTGCATCGCCGAGGACGACACCGGTGCCTGGCCGCCGAGCAGGCTGCTGTGGCTGAGGCGGCCGACATGCCAGAGCTGGGCGAAGATGCGCCCGCCTGCGGCATGTACCGCCTCGGTGACCAGGCGCCAGCCGTCGATCTGCGCCTGGGTGTGGATACCTGGGGTGCGGGCGTAACCCTTGCCCAGTGGCGAGATCCAGGTGCCTTCACTGACAATCAGCCCGGCACTGGCGCGTTGCGCGTAGTACTCGGCCATCAGCGCGGTCGGTACATCGCCAGGCTGGGCGGCACGGGAGCGGGTCATCGGCGGCATCAGCACGCGGTTGGGCAGGTTCAGGGCGCCGAATTGCAGGGGCTGGAACAGCGGATCTTGAGTCATTACGAGCATCTCCGTAAGTGGAATCAGGGGTCAGGCGCGGCTGACGACAGGTTGTGGCTGGGCAGGTACGCGGCGGTCGAGGCGGCCGCTGTACAGGGTCAGAGCCAGGGCACCGAGGGTAACCAGCGCGGCGATCCACGGGGTGTGGCCGAGGCCGAGCTGTTGCACCACCTGGGCACCGCCCCAGGAACCACCGGCAACACCCAGGTTGAAGGCGGCGATGTTGAAACCGGCAGCTACGTCGACTGCGTCGGGGGCGACCTTTTCCGCCTGCTGCACCACGTACACCTGCAGGCCCGGCACATTGCCGAAGGCCACCGCGCCCCAGGCCAGGACGGTGATTACCACCAGCACCGGATGCGGCGCGGTGAAGGTCAGCGCCAGCAGCACCACGGCCAGCAGCAGGAAGATGATCGACAGTGCCTTGACCGGGCCTTTGCGGTCGGCCAGGCGGCCGCCCCAGATGTTGCCCAGGGCAACCGAGACACCGTAGGCGAGCAGCACCAGGGCGACGCTGTTGGCGCCGAAGCCGGCGATGTCCTGCAGGATCGGGGCAAGGAAGGTGAAGGCGATCAGCGAGCCGCCGTAACCCACGGCAGTCATGGCATACACCAGCAGCAGGCGCGGTTGCAGCATTACCCGCAGTTGGCGCAGCAGAGGTGCCGGCTGGCTGTGCTGGATGCGCTTGGGCACGAACAGCAGTGCGCCGAGCAGCGCCACCAGGCCGAAGGCAGCCACCACCAGGAAGGTCACGCGCCAGCCGAAATGCTGGCCGATGAAGGTACCCAGCGGGATACCGGTGACAAAGGCCACGGTCATGCCACTGAACATGGTGGCGATAGCGCTGGCGGCTTTTTCTTTCGGCACCAGGCTGGTGGCGATGATCGAGCCGACCGAGAAGAACACCCCGTGGGCCAGGCCGGTGAGAATGCGCGCCATGATCAGCGATTCGTAACTGGGCGCCTGCCAGGCCACCAGGTTACCGGCGGTGAACAGTGCCATCAGGCCGACCAGTAACAGCTTGCGCGGCACGCGGCCGGTCATGGCGGTGAGCAGGGGCGCGCCGATGGCGACGCTCAGGGCGTAAAGGCTTACCAGCAGGCCGGCCGAAGGCAGGGTGACTGCCAGGTCATTGGCGATGGTCGGGATGAGGCCGACGATCACGAACTCCGTGGTGCCGATGGCGAAGGCCGCCAGGGTGAGGGCTAACAAGGCGAGAGGCATTTGAGAATCACCTGTGGAAGGTTGGGATGGGTGAATTCTCGGGGGGACATGGGAATGGGAAAAAGATGGGGACGGGACAATGAGTTTTGATTTGAAGGCAAAGGTTATCTTCAAGCTATTGCGAGCGGGTCAACTTTAAAACAATGTTCCGGCCTGCGCGGCTTTTGTAGGAGCGGCCTTGTGTCGCGAAAGGGCTGCAAAGCAGCCCCAGCAATTTGTGCATTTGTGCTGAACCCCTGGGGCTGCCTTGCAGCCTTTTCGCGACACAAGGCCGCTTTACAACGTTCATCAACCCGACGAAGTGAACGCATCCCAGGCTGGCAAGATCGAGACCGCCCAAGTCATAATTGCTAATAGTTAAGTCCCTGGAGGTCTCATGCAAGATCTACGTCAGCTGCGCTACTTCGTGGCCGTCGCCGAATGCGAAAACGTCGGCCGAGCCGCCGAGCAGCTGCATATTTCCCAATCGCCCCTCAGCCGGCAGATCGCCCAGCTGGAGGACAACCTTGGCCTGGCGCTGTTCGAACGGCGCAACCAGCGCCTGTACCTGACCAGGGACGGGCGCACCTTCCTGGCCGAAGCGCGTGGCCTGCTCAAGCATGCCGAGCGCCTGGAATCGCTGGGCAAGCGCCTGGGCCGTGGCGAGGAAGGCGGGCTGTGCATCGGTTACGTCAACCACGCCATCCATGCCGGCGTGCTGCCGGGCGCGGTGCGGGCCATTCGTGCCGAACGCCCGAACATTCACATTGCGCTGTACAACATGACCTCCAACGAACAGTTCGAGGGGCTGCGCCAGCGCAGCCTGGACATTGCTCTGGTTTGCGACCGGCCGCCAAAGGACGACCCCGACCTGCGCGGCCAGCCGGTGCTGGACGACCCGTTGCTGCTGGCCATCCCGGCCGCGCATCCACTGGCCAGCAAGGCCGAACTGGCCCCCGCCGACCTGCACGAACAGGACTGGATCATCACCGGCGGCCAGCCAGACCAGGTCCACAAGCGCGACGATTTCATCGCCCGCTGTGGCGATGCCGGCTTCACCCCGCGCCTGTCGCTGGAGGCTACCGACCCGCTGAGCGTGCTCGGCCTGGTATCGGCCGGGCTAGGCCTGGCAATGGTGCAGAGCAGCCTGTCGGCCAGCGCCGGGCCGACCGTGGTGCTGCGCCAGCTGGACTGGTTCCAGCCCAGCGAGCAGTTGTGGGCGGTCTGGCACCAGGTCGACCTACGACCGATCGTGGGCATTTTCCGCGAGCAGGTGCTGGCATTGGCCGAGTAAGGGCTTGATAAGCCAACTCAGGTCTGAACTCAGTCGAACTCCGTCTTTTACAGTCTGACGGTGGTTCTCTAGGATGGCTCCCATCGATGCAACTCACCCACAGGAGCCATTCCATGAACATCGACCTCGGCGGACGCACCGCCATCATCAGCGGCTCGACCGGCGGTATTGGTCTGGCTATCGCCCGCGGCCTGGCCCGCGCCAACGCTGACGTAGTCATTGCCGGCCGCAGCCAGAAGTCACTGGATGCCGCCATGGCCGAACTGCGCGAGCAAGGTGGCAGTGGGCAGGTCCACGGTGTGGTCGCCGACCTGGGCACCGCCGCGGGTGCCGAAACCCTGTTCGCCGCTCACCCACGGGCCGACATACTGGTCAACAACCTGGGTATCTACGACGACGTCGACTTCTTCGATGTGGCCGACAGCGAGTGGACGCGCTTCTACGACACCAACGTGCTGAGCGGCGTGCGCCTGGCCCGCCACTATGCCCCGGGCATGGTCGAGAAAGGTTGGGGTCGGATCCTGTTCATCTCCTCGGAATCGGGCATCGCCATCCCTGCCGACATGATCAACTACGGCGTGACCAAGGCTGCCAACCTGGCGGTATCGCATGGTCTGGCCAAGCGCCTGGCCGGCACCGGGGTAACCGTGAACGCAGTGTTGCCTGGCCCGACCCTGACCGACGGCGTGGCCGCGCTGGTGGCTGATGCAGCCGAGGCGTCCGGGCGCAGCATTCGTGAAGAAGCCGACAACTTCGTGCGGACTGCGCGGCCAAGCTCGATCATCCAGCGCGCCGCCGATGTCGACGAAGTTGCCCACCTGGCGGTGTACCTCGCCTCCCCTTACTCCTCCGCCACTACCGGGGCAGCGCTGCGGGTCGATGGCGGCGTGGTCGACAGCCTGGCTATCTGAGCAGCCCCAGACTTTTGCCCTGAAATCAAGACACCTTGCCCTCACCGCACCTGTTTCTCCCGCCCGATCCCCGCTAGCCTGCCGCCCACACCCGTCTCGAAAGGACCCGCACCATGCCAACCGATCATCAAGCCTGGGCCTGGACCCCGAACGCCGGCCTCGACGGCCTGCAACTGCTGCGTAAACCCCTGCCAAAACCCGGCCACGGTGAGGTGCTGGTGGCCAACCGCGCCATTGCCCTCAACCCGGTGGACTGGAAGATCTGCGAGTGGGGCCACCCGGCCTGGCAGCAGGGCACGGTCCCGGGCGTGGATGGCGCCGGCGTGGTAGTCGCCGTTGGCGCAGGCGTCGACATGCCTTTGGGCAGCCGCGTTGCCTACCACCAATCGCTGGCGCGTGACGGCAGTTTTGCCGAGCACTGCCTGCTCGATGCAAGCCTGGTGATGCATGTCCCAAGCGCCCTCAGCGACACTGCCGCGGCCGCCGTGCCCTGCCCCGCCCTGACCGCCTGGCAGGCCCTGGCCAAAGTACCCGAGGGTGCCAGCCGCGACGTGCTGGTGATCGGCGCCGGTGGCGCGGTGGGCTTCTACCTCGCGCAACTGGCCGCGCAACGTGGCCTGCGCGTATGGGCCAGTGCCGGCCAACGCCACCACGCCACGCTCAAGGCCCTCGGAGTGAGCGGGGTGTTCGATTACCACGACGCTGACTGGCAGAACCAACTGCAGGCCGCCTTGGGCGAGCGCCCGCTGCATGCCCTGTTCGACACCGTCAGCGGTGCCCATGCAGGCAGCCTTGCCCACCTGCTCGGCTACAACGGCCACCTGGTGTGCATTCAGGACCGCCAGGAAACAGCGCCGACGCCCGCCTTCAGCACAGCGATCTCGCTGCATGAAGTGGCGCTCAACAGCATTCATGCCCACGGCCGGTTGGCAGATCGCCAAGCCCTGCGCGTGGTCGGTGAACGACTGCTGCAGGCCGTCGCCGATGGCAGCCTGATCACGCCACAGCGCCGCGAGTTCGCCTTCTCGACACTGCCACAGGCTCTACGGCAGCTGAAAGAGGGCCAAGGCTCAGGCAAATGGGTGACGCGCCTCGGCTGAACGCCGCGCGCGAAACTTGGATCCCATTCTGCTACAAGGTATGCTGGGCAATAGCTAAACGCCACCACCCAGGCAGGCTTCGTGCCTGCCTTCAAGGACGAGCCCTTTGCCCAGCAACCCTACCCGCCACACCATTGCTCGCCAGTGGCAGCTGCTCAAGCTGCTGCCCGGCCGCCACCCGGGGATGAGTTCCACCCAGTTGCAGGCCGCCCTGGCAACCGTGGGCCATATCACCAGCAAACGCACCGTCGAGCGCGACCTGATCGAACTCGCAGCGCTGTTCCCGCTGCAGTGCAACAGCAAAGGCATGCCCTACGGCTGGTATTGGCAACCGGGCCTTGGCCCAGGCGAAGTGCAGCAGTTGCAGCCCGATGCGCTCACACCCCCGCAACCCATCGAGTTGCACGCCTGGGTCGATGATGCGCTGGCCCGGCGCCTGGATGCGTCGCCACTGTCTGCAGATATGCAACTGACGCTGCTAGCGGACGGCGGCGCCACCTTGGTCGCAACCGTCGACGACAACCGTGCGCTGATGGGCTGGCTGCTGTCCCAGGCCGGCTCGATCCGTGTGCAGGCACCGCAGGCACTGCGCCAGGCCATGCTCGAGCAGTTGCGCCAGAGCCTGGCGCTGCACGAGGGAGGTTGTTGACCGGCAAGCAAAAGTCATTGTCCCCCGGGCCGCTTTTTCCCATGGGTGGCCTTGCGCAGAATCTGCTCCTGACAACGCCTCACTATCAGGAGTACCCGATGAAACGCTTCAAGCCCCTGCTGCTCGCCGTCGCCCTGGCGACCACTGCCCAGGCCACTCTGGCCGCCGACTGGCAGACCTCGCCCTACGGCAAGCAGGATGAAATCGGTGCCGCCAACCTGCTCACCCCCGAAGTGGTCAAGCAGGCGGTCGGCCTGGTCAAGACCGGCAAGACCTACCCGCTGGCCGTACCGGTGAGCAAAGACCTGCCAGCCTTCCGCCACCGCAGCTTCCACCTGTACAACATCCAGCCTGGCGAGCAGGCCGGCCAGACCCTGGGCCGTAACAAGTTCAGCTTCAACGATGAACTGGTCAACGGCTGGACCGGCGTCGGCACCCAGCTCAACGGCATCGGCCACATCGGTATCGACAACGTCTACTACAACGGCAACAAGGCCGCCGACTTCGTCACCGTCGAAGGCGTGACCAAGCTGGGTGTGGAAAAGGTACCGCCCATGGTCACCCGCGGCGTGGTGCTGGACATGACCGCTCATTACGGCAAGACCATCGTGCCCGGTGGCACCTCGTTCACCGTCGACGACATCAAGGCTGTGCTGAAGAAAGAAGGCATTACCCTGCGCAAGGGTGACGTGGTGCTGTTCAACACCGGTTGGCTGGAACTGATCGGCAAGGACAACCAGCAATTCCTCGCCACCGAACCGGGCATCGACCTGCCGGCTGCCGAGTGGCTGGCGGACCAGGGCATTGTCGCCTTTGGTGGCGATACCTGGGCGTCGGAGGTGTACCCGAACCCGACCGGCGAAGAATTCCCGGTCAACCAGTTCATGCTGGCCAAGCGCGGCATCTACAACCTGGAGCTGATCGACACCCGCGCGCTGGTGAAGGACAAGGCGTTCGAGTTCCTGTTCGTGCTGGGCCAGCCGCTGTACAAGGGCTCGACCCAGGTGAACATCAACCCTGTAGCGATTCACTGATCGCCGCGCCTGAAGGATGACATGGTACCTGTGGAAGCGGGTTTACCCGCGAACACCGGCGAAGCTGGTGCCATACACCGTGTCGCCTTCTTCGCGGGTGAACCCGCTCCCACAGGGGGCTGCGTTTTTTTTCGAATGACAGTTCAGTCAGGCGATTCAGAAGGTACCGGGGAACGCCCCACCATCGATCAACAGGTTCTGCCCGGTGATGTACCCGGCATGCGCACTGCACAAGAACGCGCAGTAAGTACCGAACTCATCGGCACTGCCAAAGCGCGCCGCCGGGATGGCCTTGCGCCGCGCCTGGGCGGTTGCTTGCACATCGCCACCTGCCGCCTTCAAGGTCTTCTGCAGGCGCGCCGTGTCGAACGCCCCAGGCAGCAGGTTATTCAGCGTCACGTTGCTGCCCGCCAGGCGCTGCTGACGGGCCAGGCCGGCGATGAAGCCGGTCAGGCCACTGCGTGCACCATTGGACAAGCCAAGAATATCGATCGGCGCCTTCACCGCGCCGGAGGTGATGTTCACCACTCGGCCGAACCCGCGCTCGGCCATGCCATCGACCACCGCCTTGATCAGCTCGATGGGGGTAAGCATGTTGGCGTCCAGTGCCTTCAGCCAGTCTTCGCGGCCCCAGTCGCGGAAGTCGCCCGGAGGCGGGCCGCCGGCATTGTTGACCAGGATATCCACCTGCGGGCAGGCTGCCAGCAGCGCCTGGCGCACTTCGGCGTCAGCGACATCACCGGCCACGGTGCGCACTTCGATGCCCGGGCAGGCCGCGCGCAACTCGGCGGCAGTCTGCTCCAGGGTGGCCTGGGTGCGGGCATTGATGACCAGGTTGACGCCCTCTTTGCCCAGCGCCTCGGCGCAGCCTTTGCCCAGGCCCTGGCTGGCCGCGCAGACGATGGCCCAGCGGCCGGTAATGCCTAGATCCATTGGGTTGCTCCTTGATGCAATGCAGTTACAGGTCACTGGATCGGCGAAAACGCGGCAGGCATCAACAGCTTCGATTCCATCCGCACCAGCATCGGGAAAGCTACGGGGATGAAGCGCTCCAGCCAGTCCGCATCACGGTACAGGGCCGCGCGGCGCTCGATGCGGTCGTCAAGGCTCTCGTAGGCCCAGATGTGCACCACCTGGTTCAGTTCGCCAATCTCGGTGTACCACCAGCCCACCAGCTTGGCGTAGCGCGAGATCACCGGCAAGCCTTCCTTTTCGAAGTGCTCCAGGTATTGCTTCATCTTGCCGATGTGCAGGGTGTAGGTACGCATTTCATAGAACATGGTCGTGGTTCCGTTAAGGTTCAGAGGTTGCCGTGGTAGGCGTCGGTGATCAGGCGCTCGACATCACGTGCAGTGGTCAGGCGTGGGTTGACCAGCACGTTGCCGCTGCGCATCGAGTCGCTGACCATCTGCGGCAGGAACTCCAGATCCACACCCAGTTCACGAATGGTGGCGGGGATGCCGATGGCCTGGTTCAGGGCCACCACCGCATCTACCGTGCGCGCTGCAGCCTGCTCCACGCCGAGCCCGGTCACATCGGCGCCAAGGGCAATGGCGATGTCGCGGAAGCGCTCCGGGCAGGCTGGCAGGTTGAACTTGATCACGTAAGGCAGCAGGGCGGCGTTGGCGATGCCATGGGGGATGTTGAACACCCCGCCGAAGGTGTGGGAAATGGCATGCACGTTGCCCAGCTTGGATTGCGAGAACGCCACCCCGGCCAGGAACGAGCCCAGCAGCATCTGCTCGCGGGCCGCCATGTCGGTGCCGACGAAGTAGGTTTTTTCCAGGCTGCCGGCAATCATCCGAATGGCTTGCAGGGCCATGGCCTGGCTGATCGGGTTGGCCTGGCGCGACACATACGACTCGATGGCGTGGGTCAGGGCATCCATGCCGGTGGCGGCGGTGATGGCCGCAGGCAGCTTCAGGGTCAGTGCCGGGTCGAGGATGGCCAGGCGCGGGAACAGCCGCGGGCTGACGATCACCGTCTTGAACAGCGTGCGCTTGTTGGTGAACACGGTCGACGCCGTGCATTCGCTGCCAGTACCCGAGGTGGTCGGGATGGCGAAGATCGGCAGCGGTGGCTGGGTCAGTTTGTCGTAGCCCTCATAGTCGAGGATGTTGCCAGGGTTGGTGGCCATCGCCGCCACGCCCTTGGCGGTGTCGATGCTGCTGCCGCCGCCCACGCCGATCACGGCGGTGCAGTTGCGCTCTTTCAACAGCGCCACGGCAGCATCGAGCACGTCGGTGCTGGGGTTGGCTTCAACGGCGCTGAACAGCTGGTAGTCGATGCCCGCCTGCTCCAGCGAGGCGAAGAAACCGGCCAGGATGCCTGCGTCGATCAGGCCCTGGTCGGTGACCACAAGCAGGGTGCCGTCCACGTACGGCTTGAGCAGCGCACCGGCCTGGTCGGCCAGGCCCGCGCCACATTTGGCAATGGTGGGGAAATGGAACTGGAATTGGCTCATGAGGGGTCCTCAGGCAACTGCGTTGTTCTTGTTGTGCCCACCGTGACGCTGGCGGGCCGTGCCGGGGCAATCTAGAGCGCGGACCAGGGCCGCAGATAATGAAAAGAGCTGATCCGCCAATAACCGCTGCTTATCCCCTGGCTGGGTAATAAGCTGGCGTTATTGGCGGATCAGCTCTTTTCATTACCCGCTCTGCTGGCAGCGCTCCAACAATCGGCCTGCGTAGTTGCTACGCCTCCCGATAATCACAACAACGAGCTCCTGCGATGAAGACCATCCCCTCCCCGGCCGACCTGGCGCTGCCCGCTGCGGCCCCGATGACCACGGTGCGCTGGCGCATCTTCCTGATCCTGTTGCTGCTGACCGCAATCAACTACATCGACCGCGCCTCGCTGTCGGTAGCGCTGCCGCTGATTGCCCCCGAGTTCAACCTGACGCCGGCCATGGAAGGGCTGATGCTCAGTGCATTCTTCTGGTCGTATGCCTTGATGCAGATCCCTGGCGGCATGCTGCTGGACCGCTTCCACACCCGCGGCATCATTGGCGCGGCGACCGTGGCCTGGGGCCTGTTCCAGGCACTGGGTGCGGCCTCGCACAACTGGCTGGTACTGCTGCTGACACGCATCGGCCTGGGTGTAGCCGAATCGCCGATCATGCCCGCTGGGGCCAAGCTCAATGGCGCCTGGCTGACGCCCAACGAACGTGGCCGTGGCGCGGTGCTGGTGGATGGCGGTGCGCCGCTGGGCAGCGCCCTGGGGGCGATCCTGATTTCCGGGCTGATTGCCTGGCTGGGCTCGTGGCGGTTGGCCTTCGTGGTGGCCGGGGTCGGCACCGTGCTGGCCGGCATCCTGGCGTGGAAGTACATCCGCAACCACCCCAGCGAGCACCCGGGGGTGAACGAGGCCGAACTGCGCCACATCACCGAAGGCAACGCCAGCGCCCATGCCGCGGCAGCCAAGGCCAGCCTGCCGCTGCGCGAACTGCTCAAGGACCGTTCGATCTTTGCCATGTTCGCCGGCTACAGCTGCATCCTGGCGGTGTTCTACGGCCTGCTGACCTGGATGCCGAGCTACCTGCACAAGGCGCATGGCCTGAACATCTCGGCCATGGGCGGGGCGACCTTCCTGATCTTCATGTGCGGGTTTGTCGGCGAGTTGATCGGAGGCTGGATCGGTGACCGCTGGCGGGCCAGCGGTGCCTCGCCGAACCTGGTGATGCGCACCATGTTCAGCGGTTCGGCGCTGGTGGCGGCGCTGTGCATCCTGGCGGCAGCCTATGTGGGCGAAACCGTCGCGGTGATCAGCCTGCTGTGCGTGGCGATGTTCTTCATCCGCTGGTGCGGGATGTACTGGTGCCTGCCGGCGATCATTGGTGGGCCGTCGCGCACCGGCGTGCTGGGTGGCACCATGAACTTCTGCGGCAACATGGCCGGAGTGCTGGTGCCGATCGTGATCGGGCTGATCGTGCAGTTCACCGGCGATTACTTCTTCGCGCTGATTTTCTTCGTGGTAGCGGCGGTGTTGATTGCGGTGTTTTCCAGCTTGATCGATTACCGCGAGCGGCAGTTCTGAGATCGAGATTGCGAGATTCCTGGGGGCTTTGGCCGCGAACACCGGCAGAGCCGGTGCCATCCACCGCGTCGCCTGCTTCGCGGGTGAACCCGCTCCCACAGGTACAGCGCTGGCTTCGGGCTCACGCTGTACCTGTGGGAGCGGCCGTGGCCGCGAACACCGGCGCAGCCGGTGCCATCCACCGCGTCGCCTGCTTCGCGGGCATGCCCGCTCCCACAGGTACGGCGCAGGCTTTCAGGCTCACGCTGTACCTGTGGGAGCGGCTTCAGCCGCGAACACCGGCGCAGCCGGTGCCATCCACCGCGTCGCCTGCTTCGCGGGCATGCCCGCCCCCACAGATACGGCGCAGGCTTTCGGGCTTACGCTGTACCTGTGGGAGCGGCCGTGGCCGCGAACACCGGCGCAGCCGGTGCCATCCACCGCGTCGTGTTCTTCGCGGGTAAACCCGCTCCCACAGGGGGCCGCAACAGGGCTCAACCGGCCGTAAGCTCCTCCACCAGCAACCGCGCCGCCGGCGACAGCGGCGCTGCTACCCGGTGCACGATCCCGAACGGCTCGCTCAGTGCCCGCAGCTTCACTGCCAGCGACACCAGCAACCCGCGCTGCTCGGCAAAGGCCGCCACCGCACTGGGGATCACCGCCACCAGTGCCGGGTCGTCTTCCAGCAACATGAATGTGGCGAAGGTAGAGAAGGTTTCCAGCGGATAGCGTGGCACCTCCACCCCCGCCTCGCTCAACTCACGCTCCAGCGCCTGGCGCATGGGCATGTTGGCCGGGTAGACAACCCAGCGGTACTGGCTCAGGTCGCCAACTTCCAGCGCCGCCGCCCCGGCCAGCGGGTGCTGCGGGTGCGCGACTACCGCCAGCGGCTCGTGGGCCAGTTCGACAAAGGCATAGTCCGCCGCGTTACGGCCCAGCCCTGGCCGGCAGATGGCCAGGTCCAGGCGACCTTCATCGAGCTGGGCCAGCAGGTTGGCACTGGTGTTCTCGGCAATTTCCACCGCCAGTTGCGGCTGCTTGCTGCGCAAACGCCCGAGGGCGCCGACCAGGGTCGGCATGGCCCCCATGATGCTGCCTACCGCCAGCCGTCCCCCCTGGCCCTGGACGATGCCAAGCACCTCTTCCCGCAAATGCCCCAGGTCGCTGTGGATCAACCGCGCATATCGCACCACGCAACGACCTGCGTCATTGGCCACCAGGCCGCTGGGCAGACGCTGGAACAGTGGCACACCCAGCACCTCCTCCACCTCGCGCAAGGCCTTGGTGGCTCCGGGCTGGGAAATTGCCATGGCCTCTGCCGCCTTGTGCAGGGAACCGCAGCGGTCCAGTTCGATGAGCAGGCGTAACTGACGCAGGCGCAGGCGGGAAAAAATGGAGTCCAGGGAGGGAATCATCGGGCAGGCTCGGCATGGTCTTGTAATGCCGAGCACTATAGAGGGTAGTCAACGGGCGATTGTTGAGTTCGCGGCAAATGACCTTTGCCCCAGAAACATGCCCGCGTTGCCTGTAGGAGCATTCAGCGTGGGTTGCGACGCGACAGGCAGGCATACCCCAGGCCCAGCACGCTGGCCGCCAATACGCCCAGCAGTACCAACAGCTCGCGGCTGTAGCGCGCTACCCAGGCCGGGAAACCGATGACCTCGCGGGACACCTGTATGTCGGCATTGCCATCGGCGTGACTGATGCTGACCCCGCCCTGGCGGATCTGCGAATAGTCCGCGTCGAAATACACCCATACCTTGCATGTACCACCTGGCTCGATGACGGGGATATCCGCTTGCATGGTGGAGGTTTCCAGGATGGTGTCATTGCCAGCTGCATCACGCACCTGCACCAGGCCCTTCGCCGGCAGGCGGATTTTTACCTGGCGCACCTGCGCATCACCGCTGTTGCGCAGCTCGATGAGCAGACCGGTGCGGTGGTCGACCAGCCCGGCCTCGAAGGGCTTGGCGAACAGTTGGGCATACGGCGCCTGGGCCGTTTCGATCAGCCGCTCGACCTGATCGTGGCTCAGCCTGCCCTCGCTGATTGAGTTGATACGCCCCTGCAACTGCTCGTACTTGAGCTGTTCGCTGGCCTTGCTGATGCGCTCGCTGAACTGGCTGGGATAGGTGAGGTAGGCATAGGTCAGCGATGCCTCCAGGCGCGGGTTGCCCCTGAGCACCCCATAGGCGGCCAGCAGGACCACCAGGCCAAGCAGCACGGCTACGAGGAGTTTCCCCACCTTGTCCCAGCTCAATGCGAACTTCCTTCTGTCGTGATACAGGCGATTCAAGCTGGCCAAGGGTGCCAAGTTCATGGTCCCCAGGCAAGCCTGACTAAGGCTCCTGCTCGCCTGCCCGCGCCTGGCGCAACTGTTGCAGCTGGCCATCGATCAATGCCTTGGCCATGCCTGCCAGGTAGTACGTGGCCTGCATCATCGCCTTTCGGTCACCGGGCCGGTCGATGGCCTTGCGGGTGAGTTCGGTAATGCAGCCCATGATGCTCGAGGCCTCCATCAACGCGGTGCGCATCGTCAGCTGAGCGTTCATCTGCACCAGTTCGGTACCGCCGTTGCCAAAACGGCTTGCTGCGCTCACGACATTGAGTTTGCTGTTTTCTTTCGAAGTGTCTTTGTCTTTGTCCATGTCCATTCCTCGGGGTTACGAGCGTGCCGAGACTAGGGCCCTGCCTGCCCCGCCACAATAACCTTGGGGGTGGAAAGGCTTACTTTCGGAAATGGACTACAAGAACCCTACAAAGAGGATGCTCCGCCACCACTCAGGCTCTTGACCGGCAACCGACAGTGACGGACGATCAATCTCCCTCCACAAGGATGAACACCATGCTACGGATACTGGGCAGAGCCTCCTCCATCAATGTTCGAAAAGTCCTGTGGGCGTGCGCAGAGTTCGAGGTCGCGTTCGAGCGCGAAGACTGGGGGGCAGGCTTCAAGCCCACGGACAGCGCCGAATTCCTTGCGTTGAACCCCAACGCCATGATCCCGGTGATCCAGGATGGCGACTTCACCCTGTGGGAATCCAACAGCATCATCCGCTACCTGGCCACGCGCTATGGCGCCACCGCGTTCTACCCGGGCGAGGCGCAGGCGCGGGCCAGGATCGACCAGTGGATCGACTGGCAGGCCTCAGACCTCAACCGGTCCTGGAGCTACGCGTTCATGTCGCTGGTCAGGCACTCGCCCGCCCACCAGGACCCACAGGCCCTGGCCGCCGGCTGCGCGGACTGGGCGCGCTACATGCACATTCTTGACCGCCAGCTGGCAAACACCGGTGCCTACGTGGCCGGCGGCCAGTTCACCCTGGCCGACATCCCCATTGGCCTGTCAGTCAACCGCTGGTTCGAAACGCCGTTCGAGCACCCGCACCTGCCGGCAGTGCGCGATTATTACGAGCGACTGAGCGAACGCCCGGCCTATCACCTGCATGGCCGTAACGGTACGCCGTGATGGCAACAGGTTAACGACCGGGGCAGGACTGTGGGGCTGCCTTGCAGCCCATCGCGACACAAGGCCGCTCCCACAGGATGGCGCTCGCTTGACTTGTGGGAGCGGCCTTGCGTCGCGAAAGGGGCGCAAAGCGCCCCCAGGATCTCAAGCCATTACACCGCTGCCCGATCCCCCAACACTACCGCCCGCCCACGCCAGGCAAACATCAATACCATCACCAAACCAACCGCCGCCATCGCCGCCCCCGCCAGGGAAACCGCCGAATACCCCAGCCCGGCATTGATCACCGCCCCGCCCAGTGCCGCACCAATCGCGTTACCCAGGTTGAACGCCCCGATGTTCACTGCCGACGCCAGGTTGGGCGCATCCTTGGCCGCCTCCATCACCCGCATCTGCAGCGGTGGCACCAGGGCAAAGCTGGCAACGCCCCACACCAGGATCCCCAGCGCAGTCGGCAGCGACCAGTCCATCACCAGTGGCAACACCAGCAATACCGCAATCAGCACGGCCAGCGACAGCATCAGGGTACGGTCGATCGAGCGGTCGGCGGCCTTGCCACCCCACACGTTGCCCAGGGTCAGGCCGACACCGAACAACACCAGCATGGCCGTGACGAAGGTGGTTGACGCTGCCGCCTCGCTCTGCAGGATCGGCGCGATGTAGGTGAATACCGTGAACATCGCACTGGAGCCCACCACGGTCAGCAGCAACGCCGCCAGCACCGGCCCGCGGCCCAGCACGCGGATTTCGGCCATGGCCCCGCCACCCTTGGGCGAGGGCACATTGGGCAGTGCGTACCAGAGGGTGGTCATTGCCACCAGGCCGAGCCCGGCGATGCCCCAGAATGCCGTGCGCCAGCCCAGCATTTCACCGAACCACGTCGCCAGCGGCACACCGCCGATGGTGGCCAGGGTCAACCCCATGAACATGGCGGCCACGGCCCCGGCGCGCTTCTCGGGCGGCACCACGCTGGCCGCGACGATCGAGCCGATGCCGAAGAACGCACCGTGGTTCAGCGAGGTGACCACGCGGGCGACCAGCAGGCTGGCGTAGTCGCTGGCCAGGGCCGACATCAGGTTGCCGAGGGTGAAGATGGCCATCAGCCCAATCAGCAGGTAACGCCGCGGGATCTTCACCGTGGCCAGGGTCATCAACGGTGCACCGATCAGCACACCGATCGCATAGGCACTGACCAACAGCCCGGCTGCGGGGATGGAGACGCCAAGGTCGGTGGCGATGCTGGGCAACATGCCCATGGGGGCGAACTCGGTGACACCGATGCCGAAGGCACCGATGGCGAGTGCGACAAGAGGTGGATTGATACGCATGGCAAGCTCCTTATCTGTGCTGCAAATGCTACGATCCGAAGCTGAGCCGCACTAGACTGCATTTTTGCGAACCACCTTTGCTGAAGAGGCACAAATGGACTTCAGTGGAAGATCCGGGGAGATGGAAATATTCGCCAAGGTGGCGCAGGAGGGCAGCCTGTCCGCTGCCGCCCGGGCGCTGGGCCTGACGCCTTCGGCGGTAAGCCGCATCCTCGCGCGCACCGAACAGCGCCTGGGCACCCGCCTGCTGCTGCGCACCACCCGGGCGATCACCCTCACGCCCGAGGGTGAAGCGTACCTGCGCGGTGCACGGCGGGTGCTGGCCGACCTGCTCGAAGTGGAAGAGGCCATCACCGACCAGGGCGTGCCACGCGGGCGCTTGCGGGTCAGCGCAGCGCTGGGCCATGGTCGCCTGACCGTGGTGCCGTTGCTGGCAGCATTCAGTGCGCGCTACCCGCAGGTGCTGGTCGACCTTACCCTCAGTGACGAAGTGGCCGACATTCTCGGCGGCCAGGCCGATGTGGCACTGCGCTTCGGCCACCTGCCGGACAGTTCGTTGAGCGCCCGTGCCATTGGCGAAACCGGCCAGGTGATCGTCGCTTCGCCTGAGTACCTGGCGCGCTGCGGTACGCCGCTTGTGCCGGAGGACCTGGCTCGGCACAACTGCCTGCGCTTCAACTTCCGCCGCGCCGCGCCCGACTGGCCGTTCTGCCGCGACGGGCAGGGGTTTTCATTGAAGGTGACGGGCAATATCGAATGCAGCAGCGGCGAGGCTCTGGCGCAGTTGGCCAGGCTCGGCGCCGGCGTGGCGCGCATCGGTACCTTTACCGTGGCCGATGACCTGGCCAGCGGGCAGTTGGTGCCGTTGCTGGAGGTGTACAACCCCGGTGATCGCGAGCCGATCCATGCGGTGTTCGTCGGCGGCCCGGCGATGCCCGCGCGGGTGCGGGTGTTCGTGGATTTTCTGGTGGAGCAACTGTCAGGCCGGAGCTGTCGCGCAGAGAACTGAATTCGCAAACGGTACGCGGACCCTGTGGGAGCGGCTTTAGCCGCGAAGAATCCAACACAGTGCCTGGCACCGGCTGCGCCGGTGTTCGCGGCTAAAGCCGCTCCCACAGGGGCCCTGCTAATTCAATGAGTCCTGTGCAGTTCCATGAAAGCGGCATCCGCGAATCAGGCAGTACAATGCCGCATTCTTACGTTAGCCCCGCAAAGGACCACCCATGCTTTACGTCGTCATGCTCGGAGGCCGCCACCCCGGCGCCAAGATCGAAGTCCACGATGTGGTGTTCGCCCTGGCCGACACCTTCGAACAGGCCTACCCGCAGTTGCGCCAGGCCTGGTTCGGCAGCCCGAAAGGTTTGCACATCGATTCGTGGCTGGAAGTGCATGGTGTCGACGGCCAGCGCATCGAACTGCGCCCGCACGCCCCCGCCCCCGGTGCGCTGCGCCTGTACTTCATCAACCTCGGTGGTTATGAACGCGAAGTGTTCGGCGAGGCCCACCGCTACCTGCTGGTCACCGCCCACAGCAAGACCGAGGCCAAGGCCCTGGGCAAGCAACGCATGCAGGCGGACTGGCTGAAGCCGCATACCGATGCCTTGCTGGATGTCGACGATTGCCTGGCGATCGACCAGGTGGCAGGGCAGTTCGTGCACCTGGTCGAAGGGGCGCATGAGCCGCTGATGGTGCGTAGCGACTACATCCTCATCTGATGCCGATAGCGCGTGCTGGTACCGAAGGCTTTCGTCACAGCGCACGGGTACACTTGCCTTCAGCTCATGCTCAGGAGTTGCTTCATGCCCTACCCCATCGAACAGAAACTGGTCATCGGCGTTGCTTCGAGCGCGCTGTTCGACCTCACCGTCTCGGACGACATCTACCAGACCCAGGGCGTCGAGGCGTACCGGCAGCACCAGCAGCAGAACCTGGACGAACCCTTCCCCAAGGGTGTGGCGTTCCCGTTCATTCGCCGCTTCCTGAGCATCAACCAGGCCTTCCCCGAGCAGTTGCCGGTGGAGGTGGTGCTGCTGTCGCGCAACTCGCCGGAAACCGGCCTGCGGGTGTTTCGCTCGATCAGCCACTACCAGCTGGACATCACCCGCGCGGCGTTCATGTCGGGCCGCTCGCCCTACGAGTACATCCCGGCGTTCAATGCCTCGCTGTTCCTCAGCGCCAACGAGGAGGATGTGCAGAAAGCCATCGACGCCGACTACCCGGCCGGGCGGGTGCTGCCGACACGCATCTACGATGACGAGATCGATACCGAACTGCGGGTGGCCTTCGACTTTGACGGGGTGATTGCCGATGACGAGGCCGAGCGCGTGTACAAGCGCGACGACAACCTGAACGAGTTTCAGGAGCATGAGCGTGCGCGCAAAGGCATACCGCATTCGCCGGGCCCGTTGGCGGACCTGTACCGCAAGCTTTCGCTGATTCGCATGCTCGAGGACCGCAAGCTGGCCGAAGACCCGGCGTACAAGCGAATCTTGCGGATTGCCATCGTGACGGCGCGCAATGCCCCTTCGCATGAGCGGGTGGTGACGACGTTGAAGGACTGGGGCGTATCGCCGGACGAGTGTTTCTTTCTGGGCGGGATGGAAAAACCCAGGGTGCTGTCGATATTGAAGCCGCATGTGTTCTTTGATGACCAGCGCAGCCACCTGCAGTCGCCGGCGGGGGACTTGCCGATGGTGCATGTGCCGTTCGGGGTGGCGAATCGCGAGCGCTAGGCGACCGGGCTCTGTCTTGCCCGTCAGGTTGCCTCATTGCCTGTAGGAGCAACTGTCTTGGATATCTCTTCAAGCCAGCACTGGCCCTTGTAGATACCGTCTTGACCCTCACCCCGCAAGAGCGATTTGAGGGTCAAACGGTTTGCCGGATTTCACTACGCCATACACCAGGTGCAAAAGCTTACGCATAGCAGCGCAGACTATCTGCTTGTAGGCTTTACGCCGATTGCTCAAACGCTCTGCCAGTGCCTTCACGACCGGGTTGTATCTGATCGAGACAGTGCCTGGCATCCACAAGCCGGCGCGCAATCTTGGGGCTCCTGTACGGGAAATGGTCGATTGGCCAATCTTCTCTCCCGATTGATGGATCATCGGGTTGAGGCCTGCAAACGCAACCATGGCTGACGGGCTTTCGTACTTCAGCGGATCACCCAGTTCTGCAAGGATCAGCGCGGCCGTGGTGTCTCCCAGGCCATCAATCGACGTAATCAGTTCTCGTCGCTGGCGCAGGTCTGGATCGTCATCGATCGTCTGCTCAATAGCCTTACGGGTTTTCGCTATTTCTTCGCTGATGTGCCCAATTACAGCTCTGATCGATTCCTGGACAGCGATCTGCGACACATCCAGACGGTTCTGCTCCATCTGCTGCATCTCTTTCAGGTCGTCCAGACGCCGCACCAAGGCCCGCAAGCGCCGCTGAGCTGGCGGCTCAGGCTTCCACTGACGAAGCAAATCTTTTTTCTGCTGGCCGTAAGCAGCAATAACCTTGGCATCAGCCTTATCAGTTTTGACGCGTCGAAGGTCCGCTCCGGCAAACTTGGCAATCACGGCGGGATTCAGAATACACACCCGGTAACCCTTGGCATGAAAGCACTCAGCAAGCGCTTCGTGATAAGTGCCAGTGGCCTCCATGATAACCCAGGCACGTGGTTCGGCATGTTGCTCAAGCCAGGTTGCGAATTGCTCAAAACCACTCGGATTATTGGCCAGCTTGGCTTTGGTACGGACTTTCCCATTGGGAAGTGGAGTTGCAATATCGAAAGATCGCTTGGCTACATCGACGCCAACAACAACAGACATGATCTTCTCCCTCAGACAACGAAGTTTCGATCACCCAGCACTCGGTTCAACCTTGCGAATGCGTGCTCACGCCGGGGGGCGGCACTAGATACCGTTCGAACTGTTCGAGTGGGGTTGGAGGGCCAGAGCGTTATCTACAATACGGGCTCGATGCCCTTGGAGCGGCTCCGCTTCATGACCCTCCCTCGATGATCAGTCGAGAACTTTCGCCTCTTGTGAGGCGAAAGTCGAGATACAAGGAGCGGCCTTGTGTCGCGATGGGCCGCGCAGCGGCCCCGGCAATCTATGCTGCGAAGCTGAAAACCTGGGGCCGCTTCGCGCCCCATCGCGACACAAGGCCGCTCTACAGGGATTCGCGCCAACTTTTAGAATTTGAGCAAGATAGCTGCTCCCATCCTGCGCCCGCTTTACTCAGCTCGCCCAGCAGGACTGCCGAATAACACTGCAGAAATTCCCCGGCCGGAATGCAGGCTCCTTGTCCGCGATCACATCCGCCTTCACGTTGCCAAACGTGGTCTGCGGCTTGTGCCGGATCCCGTCGTAAAACGCCTGGATGATCGCCTCCTTGAACCGCTCCCCACGCGGGTGCGCCTGGACCACGGCATCCCGTGCGGCAATCCCGAGCCCTTCGTGGTGCAGCCCCAGCACATCGGTTTCCACCCCCGCCGTGACCAGAGCGATCAGCGGGTGCCGTGGCGCAGCCGCTGGCCGAGCGTTACCCGCGGGTGCAGGTGGATGCCGATGCCATTCAGGTGCATGACGGCAACCTGCGTACCGCTGCGGGGGTAACGGCCGGGCTGGACCTGGCGCTGGCCTTGGGTGTTTCAGGGTGATGTGGGGATGACCCCGGCGGCGTGGGTGGAGCTGGCACGGGTGAATGCCGCGCGGGCGCGGCTGGAGGCTGGGCGGGAGGCACCGAAGCAGGTGGCGGCGCTGTGCGGGTTTGCCAATCCGGATACGTTGCGGCGGGCGTTCGTGAAGCATGTGGGGGTTACGCCGGCAGAGTATCGCAAGCGGTTTGGGCGGTCGGGGTGAGGAGACCTTGATAAGCGTGGCGTTCACGCGTTGTGCAACGCCAATCAGCCCCCCAGCGACACAGGTTGTCGTCCTCCTGGCAAAAGCTACCCACACCAAGCCAGGAGGAAAACGAATATGAGAGACCTGTTTGCAGTCATCGGCTTTGCCGTGGTGGTGAAGAAGGGATACGAGTGGTATCGCGAGTACAGCGAGCTCAAACGCGAAAAAGCGCAACGGCAGTGAGCCCGCAAAGCCCGCGCAATACCAAGGCGATAAAAATTGGCGCGCAAAAGCGCCATTAAACCGCCATTACCACTAGCATATGGCCACCATTCACCGGTACGATCCGCACAGCTAGAAGTCGTGCCGGGCAGCCGGTGATCCAGAACAAGGTCGTTTTCATGTCACAAGCGAAGGACACGCTGCTCAGACTGTTTGCCTTGCTCCGTCTTATCCCGACAGAGCCGCAGCGCATTGCCACCCCCACGTTGCTGGAGAAACTTCGCGATCGCGGATTTTCGGTCACGCTGCGGTCCATTCAACGCGACCTGAATCGGTTGTCCATCCCCTTCTCCCTTGTGTGCGACGACAGCGAGATGCCTTTTCGCTGGAGCTTCACCCGTAACGCGCCCTTGCAACTGCAAGACATGGATGCACCTACGGCATTGGCGCTTTACCTGTCCGAAAACCATCTGCATGCCTTGTTGCCGCAAACAGTCCTGGACCAACTGGGCCCGCAGTTCCGCCGCGCCCGTAACTACCTGCATGGCGTAGGCACCAATAGCCTGGCCGATTGGGCGCGGCGCGTTCGTGCATTGCCCAACGGTAAAACCTTGATCCCGGCTGCGGTGTTGCCTGAAGTATGGGCACAGGTATCCAGCGCTTTGCTCGAGCGTCGGCAATTGCAGGTGAGCTATCGAAGCCGCAGCAAAGATGCCATCAAGCAATTTCGCCTGCATCCGGCCGGGCTGGTATCGCGCCATGCCATCAGCTACCTGGTTGCGACGGTTGATGACTACAGTGACCTGCGCCAGTTTGCATTGCATCGCATCCAGCAAATCGAAGTGCTCGGCGAAGCTGCCGAGTTGCACAGCAGCTTCGATGTCGATGACTACATCGCCAGCGGCGTATTCAACCTGCGCCAGTCCGACGCCCATGTAGAACTGATCGCCGATGTTCATCCGCAGATCGCCACCTTGTTGCACGAGACGCCCCTCAGCCACCAACAGGAATTGACAGACCTGCCTTCAGAGGACTGGAAGCGATTGCGTGCCACGGTACCACTGGACCGGGAGACGCTTTGGTGGATATTCGCGCTCAACGACAACATCCGCCTACATGCCCCACAGGTCTGGGTCGACGAGATCCGCCAGCGTTTGCGCTCGATGCAAGCGTTCTACCTGGAAGCTTGCCCCGCCTGACCTCAACCCTGCAGTACGTTGTGCCGATTTTCCGCTGCCTCCGCTCAATGTGAGCGCGAAAGCAAACCTAGACAGATATCGATATTCACCAAAAGGACATTGCCATGCCGCTTCCTCTAATCCTCGGCGCCGCCGCTCTGGTTACAGCTGCTTACGGAGCCAAGAAAGGCTACGACGGATACCAACGTCATTCGGAAGCCGACGAAATTGTCAAAGGCGCCCAAGAACGCTACGAGGCGAAGAAGGAAATCTTTGACGAGCAGGAAACCAAAACAACTTCCGCTCTCGAAGCTTTGGGGAAAAAGGAACTGGAGATCGGCCAGAGCTTTGCTGAATTCAAGGTACTGGCCGACAAACTGCTGGACCAGATGAACGCTGGCCGCCAGCACAAACTGGAAGTCAACATTCCCAAGCACAACCTGCAGAAGGTCGACAGCTACAGCTTCACTGCTGTTGGCGTGCTGGGTACCGTAGCAAGTGCAGGTACTGCAGGCGCTGCGGCGGGCTTCGCCGTCTATGGCGGGGTAATGGCCCTGGGTGCGGCTTCGACCGGCACCGCCATTTCGTCGCTGGCTGGTGTTGCTGCTACCAACGCCACCCTGGCGGCAATCGGTGGCGGCTCTCTGGCTACTGGTGGCCTGGGCATGGCAGGCGGTACCGCAATTCTGGGCGCCGCAGTGGCCGCCCCGGTTCTGGCGATTGCTGGCTGGGCTTACAACAGCCACGGCGAGGAAGCGCTGAAAAACGCCCGCAAAGCCGACCAGGACGTTACAGCGGCAGTCGGCAAGCTTGCCCGCGCCACCGAAATGCTCGGTGAAACAGAACACTACACCCGCAAGATCCGTCGTTCGCTGATGTCCATCTACGCCCAGTTCAATCAGTATTTCGACAGCCTGAAGGACATCGACAGCTTCCTGCAGGACCTCAAAGGCCGCAACGTCGATGCCAAGGCGGAACTGGCCAAGCACAACGAGTCGATCGTGCGCACCATCGAAAACGGCTACGCCCTGGCGGCCATTCTGGTGAACGTAATCACCACCCCGATCTTCAAGCTCAAGAAGGTCAACGGTCAGGTCGCCAAGGACAAAGATGGCGTTCCGACCATGGAACTGGACAACGACGGTTCGATGATCCTGAACGAGAGCGAACTCGACAAAGTGATGGTCAGCGCCAGCACTGAAGCAGAAAAGGTCGAAGCAGCCTGATGCCGTCCCGGGGAAGGCTCGCCTTCCCCTCCTCCCCCTTTTCGATTTTCATGGATCCGAACATGCACGCCGCAGCGCGAGACTATCCCTGGGCTGAAGAGCTCGAGAAAACCGTAGTCACCAGCCTGGCCACCAGTTTTGGCCTGGACTTTCTTTTGTTCCAGGACAAACACGGCGGCGAGGTGGACACCATCCACAATGCACGCAATGGCGTTTGGGCAACGGAGCAGGAAAAGCAACGCTTTGAAAAGCGCGGCGACTACAACCCGGATCCGTACCATCAGCACGAAAACTACATCGAGACAGGGCGCAGGGACAAAGCCACCCACCTGGCTGGCGAACTTCACGACCCTTACCGCAACACCACGTTGACTGCAGCCCAGAAGCGCAACCTTGATCACGTTATCAGTGCCAAGGAAATTCATGACGATGCCGGCCGCGTGCTGGCCGGGCTAGACGGTGTCGAGCTGGCGAACCAAAGCAGCAACCTGCAAACGACCCACGAGAGCATCAACAAGTCGAAAGGCCAGACGCCTATCAACGACTACCTCCGCGATTTGCCCGAGCTGATCGGCAGAAGCGAAACCAAACTGGCAAAGGACCGAGCACGCCTGGCTACCTTGCCGCGTGACACCCCCGAGCAACAGCACAACGCACGCGTGCTGGAAGATCAGATTCGCAAAGACGAAAACAAGATCGAAACGTTGAAGGCCATCGACCCCGATGAGATGCGTAAACGGGACGAGGCTGCCCGGGCGCCCTACAACGAACAGATCAACCGCGCCTACTACACCAGCAGCAAGTTCTGGAAGCAGAGCGCTTGCGCGTCGCTGGATGCAGGCCTGAAAATGGGTGCCCGCCAGATGCTTGGCCTGGTGCTGGCCGAAGTGTGGTTCGAATTGCGCGGGCAGGTGCCGGCGCTGCTTGAAAAACTCAAGCACAAGTTCGATTTCGAAACCTTCATCGACAGCGTCAACAGCACCTTGAAAGGCATCTGGACGCGCGTGCAAAAACGCTTCACGGACTTTCTCATCGGTTTCAAGGATGGTGTTTTCGCTGGCGTCATGGCCAGCGCGACCACCACGCTGTTCAATGTGTTCGCCACGACCAAGGTCATGGCAGTCAAGATCATCCGCGAGGTCTGGGGCCAGTTGGTCAAGGCCATCAAACTGATGATCTTCAACCCCGAACAACTGGGCTTCGTCGACCTCTGCAAGGCCGTTACCAGCTTGATGTCCCTCGGCGCCGCCACTGTGGTGGGCACCATGGTGCATGCCCAACTGCTGCCACTGTGCAGCTTCCCGTTCGGCGGTGAACTGGTGGCGTTTGCCAGCGCACTGGTCACCGGCGTGGTCACCCTGGGCCTGAACTACTTCCTGCTGCACAGCCCAGTGGCCCACAAGCTTTGGGCCTTCATCGAGTCGATCATGCCCCACGCCGGCGTGGTCAAGCACTTCGAGTCGGTAAACGCAGAGCTGGACCGTTACCTGACCGAGCTGGGCAAGCTTGAGTTCAACCTGGATGCTGATGAACTTGAAGCGTTTTCGCTGACACTGATAGCGTGCAACGATGAACTGCAGCGCGGCATGGTGCTGAAAGCAGAGGTCGCCAAGCGCAACATCGAGCTGCCGTTTGAAATGGGCAACAGTGCGAGCACTCGCGACTGGCTGGCCTCGCTGGTGTAAGGATGCAGCCGTTTCCGTGTAACCAGTGCGGCCTGTGCTGCCGAAACGTTCACCTGGCCGAGGAAACGCGCTTCCTCGACCGGGGGGACGGTACCTGTCGACATCATGACGTGCCCGGCAGGCGCTGCACGATCTACAACGACAGGCCCGATATATGTCGGGTGGATCGGCAATATGAGCTGCACTACGCCAACCGGTATGGCTGGGATGAGTTTGTGAAGCTGAATGTTCAGGTATGCGAGGTGTTGCAAGAGCAGTCGCCACAAGGCTAGATCTGCTGCCTACGCCATCCGCCAATCATCGCCCGGCATGATGCGTCGCATGAACTCATCGAAGAGCGGTACCGTGAACGCCGTATCACCGTGGTTCGGGCTATAGATCATCCCTTTATCGATCAATGCACTACGCAACGGCGCGAGCGTGGAAACCTTCCGCTCCAGGCGCGCCGCAATATCCCCAGAGCGATGCGGACCGGCCCCCAGATCCGCCATGCCACGCAGGTACTTCTTTTCCGCAAGCGTCAGGCGGTCAAAGCGCACCCGGAAGAAGCTCTCATCCAGTGTGGCAATCGCCTGCTCTGAAGCGGTTTCGACATCGGCGCTGGTGATGGGGCTCTGCGAGGCTACATCCCATGAATGCTTGCCCCACTCCTGCAGGAAGTAGGGATAGCCCTGTGAATGTGCCAGCACACTTCCCAGCGCCGCCTCTTCGAATTCCACGCCTTCATCTTCTGCAGGCCGTACTACCGCAAACCTTGCGGCCTCAGGAGCAAGCGGGCCGATCTCAGGGAAATCGAACAGTCGCTCCGCATAGGATTTCGCGTTACCACAACGGCCGCGCAATTGAGGCAGGCCAGCCCCAACCAGCGTGACAGGTAACTGGCCCTGGGCACAGCGATGCAAGGCTGTAATCAACGCGGCCAACTGATCTTCGGCAACGTACTGCAACTCGTCGATGAACATCACCAGCGCCGTGTCGGCGCGCTGTGCGGCCTTGCCGGCCTCCTCCAGCAAGGTCGCCAGGTCGCCTTCCAGGTCACCGTTATCAGCCAGGCCAGGTTCCGGCTCCAGGTCCAGGCCTACTTCTATGTCCGCGTAGGCAGCCTTCAACGACTTTGCAAAACCGGCAAGGGCTCGCAACCCCCGTTGAGCCAGGTCCCGAGCCGCTTCCACCCGGCTCAGGCGAAGCAGCGCCAAGCGCAGTTGAGGCGCCAACAGTGCGGGTAGCGAACGGTTTTCCGGCGCCTCCATGCGTATGGCATGAACGCCCTCGGCCTCGGCTTCAATGCGCATTTTTTCGAGCAGTACAGTCTTGCCCACGCCGCGCAAGCCGACCATCAGCACGCTCTTCGCCGCCCGGCCCCGGCGAATGCGGGCGATTGCGATGCTTACTTGCTTGAGCAATGCGTCGCGACCAGCCAATGCCGGCGGCGGCGCGCCTGCTCCCGGGGAATAGGGATTAGCGATCGGGTCCATGACTTATACCGAGATTAAGAAAGTTATCGAATTTAGATAACTTAACTAATTTCACTTGATTCGGCAACGCAATGCAAGAGGGTGCACCCGAACCAGATTACCTGCGCACAGCGCATCGCTCACATCGCCCACTCTCTGATGGCGAGTTCTACTGGTGTTCTGGGGAGATACTCTTGCTCAAGGCGCCCACAGGAACCGTGCGCATTCTGACTCCAGACTATACCTGTGGGAGCGGGCAAGCCCGCGAAGGGCCGCAAAACAGCCCCAATTTACTTAACTGACCGGAACCCGCAGTAAGCCAAGACAAGTGCCAGCATCGCCCGCGAGCGGGCTTCGATCTGCTTCTTCACCACTGCGGCGTGTCGGGACGAAAAGCCGTCAATTTGCAGCTGTGCCGCGCTCTTGAAGAAGCCTGCGGGCCTCACGCGCCAGCCTGTCAAGACGGTCGACCAGCTCGACCATCACCTCCAGGGTGTCGGCCTCATCATCTCGTTCGTGATCCTTTCTCACCGCGGCAATGCACTCGCGCATGGCGGGCGACCAGCGCTCCTCGGCCTCTTCGCCCAAGGCAATAAGGGTGTTGATGCCACGCCGCGCGCCCGAAGTAATGTCCTGAGCCTCGGTGGCAAGCCCCGACGACGGCTCCGCTCGCACTTCCGGCTCATAGGCACTGTCCTCGACAGCGGCTTCCACCTCTGCCTCATCAGCCGAACAGGCGGCCTTGACCAACGCATCGGTCAGCTCGCGAATGTCATCACTGAGAAACTGCACGGTAGCCAGGTGCGTATTGCGACGCGGTGCCTGCGGCAGGAAGAACTGCACCTGCTCACCCTCCCCCAGCACCGCGTCGCTCCATTCACGCAAGGTCTGCCCGTAGCTGAAGCGGGGGTAGTTGACCCGCGGATAAAGGCGCTCGATGACCTCATCGCTGAGCGAGCCAGGGTCAACCATCACCCCGTATTTGTGCAGCAGGTCGAAGGCGACTTTGTAACGCGGGGCCAGAAGTTTGCGGTTGATACCCTGGTGGAATGGCGCGGACAGCGTGCGCATTGCGTTGTTCAGGGTGCGGTTATCCAGCACCCCGACGAGCTCACCCAATGTATCGGCGTCACTGGCGCCTTCTGGTACAACCCAATCGGCCATCAAGGCGCGTGCTTCGTCCAGCGCCTGAGTGATCGTTTTTACAGCGTGCGGCATGGGAAATCCCTTTTATCGAAGCGTCCATGCACAGGGCCTGGAACACTGCATGATATCTTTTTGATATTGCAACGCAGAGTGCCAATTTATGCTGGCTTCGGCAAGCGTACGCATGGGCTGCGACAGCAGCATTGCCAACGCTGAAGGGCTATCCTGCCCCGGTCTACTCGGTGATAGTATTTTGCCGCACGACCAACTCTGGCCCCTTCGACAACCGAGGCAATGGAATGAAATACGGCGCCGATCATGGCCTGGACGAGTATCAGATCGCCGAACGCGACCAACTGATCGAGGACATAAAGCAAGGGCTGCGCAATTTTGATGAAACCTATGGGCTGGGGTTGCCGCTGGAGCGCTTCGAGCGCCCGCTGGAGCCGGGCATACCTGGCAACATCGTCTATGGCAATCGTCGCCCTGTTCACGATGAAGCCTGGGTTCGGAAGAAGCGAGACCATGTCCGCGAGGACCTGCTCAGTTACCTCGCGCAACTGATCCTACGCAATGTTGCCGCCATGGGGCGTAATGATGATCGCTTGATCGGTAGTTCCCATGCGGTAGCGCTCAAGCTGTGCAGCTCGCACCCCGTGAAAGGCGAATTCGGCTTTGCCCGAGAAGACGATGATTTTCGCCTGCGCTGCAACACAGGGAAGCTGGGCCTGACGTTCCAGGATATCGTCGGTCGTGTTTGTGATGAATATGAGCAAAGGTACAAAACCTACCGTCTGTGGGATGACCACGCGCTGAAGCTGCTAGCGCAGTATCTGTTTAGCGGGGTGTGGGACTGTACTGTTTTCGAAGAGGGCGCTTTGTGGGCAGTGTTGAACAGTGAAGGCGAGCCTGTCAGCCTCGATAAGTTTATCGAAGCCGCAGACGAGGCTCTGCTCGCTTTGCCGCTGGAGCGCCTGACGGAGGCCAGCTTCCCGGACTACACCGGAGTCATTTTCAGCGAGTACGTACCTGCGCAAAACATGTCGCCAGCGCAGAAGGAGGCTCTTTATCGTCAGTATGTCGAAATACTGACCCAGTGAGTCGCCAGGGCGGACAAGCACGATGTACCTGTTGGTAAGCAGCCTGCACAACCGCAAGCAACAGTGAACCTTTGCGGCAGCAGGGGCTCAGTTGTGCAAAGCGCGCTTACCACTGCGTCAAGGGATTGCCATGAGACCTGCCCCGTCCGCCGCCCTTCCCCCGGTTCGCATCGAACGTGAACTGAGCCTGCGGGCGGTGCTCACCGGCGTAGCGCTGGGCATTCTGCTGACGCCCTCGAATGTGTACGCGGGCCTTCGGATCGGCTGGTCGTTCAACATGTCGATCATCGCCTTGCTGGTCGGCTTCGCGCTGTGGCAGGGCCTGGCGGGGCGCAGCAAGGGCCGGCCCGCCTGGACGTTGCACGAAAGCAACATCAACCAGACAGTGGCCTCGGCCGCCGCGTCGATCGTTTCCGGCGGGCTGGTCGCGCCGATCCCCGCCTATACCCTGCTCACCGGTCACCAGCTGGACCCGCTGCCGATGATGGCCTGGGTGTTTTCCGTGAGCTTCCTGGGCATCTGGATCGCCTGGTATCTGCGCCCCGCCTTGCTCGACGACCATGGCCTGAAGTTCCCCGAGGGTATGGCGACCTTGGAGACATTGCAGCAGATCTACCACCACGGCCACGAAGCCATGATGCGGATCAAGGTGCTGTGCAGTGCCGCGTTGCTGTCGGGGCTGGTGAAGTGGATTGACGGGTTCGTCTGGGCGATACCGCGCTGGGCACCCTCGCCTGCGCTCGAGCGCCTGACCTTCACGCTCGATCCTTCGCTGATGCTGGTCGGCTTCGGCGGCATCATCGGCATCCGCGTGGGCTTGACGCTGCTGTTCGGCGCCGCGCTGGCCTGGGGCGGGCTGGCACCGTGGCTGATCGACCACGCCCTGGTGGTGCTGGCCCCGAACGCCAGCGGCCCACAGTTCGCCGCGCTGGTGGAATGGCTATTGTGGCCGGGCGTGAGCCTGATGGTATGCGCGACCCTGACTTCATTGTCGGTTCGCCTGTTGCAAATGCCCCGGCAAAGGCCCGCCGAGCTGCAGGCAAATCGGGCAGCGCACACCCTTGGGCGGTTCTCCCTGGCACCTGCGTGCGGGCTGTTATTGGCCATTGCGCTGGTGGTGGCGCTACAAGCGTTGCTGTTCGGCATCGACTGGTGGATGGCGCTGCTGAGCATTCCCTTGGCGATATGCCTTGCGGTGGTCGCCGCGCGCGTGGTCGGCGCCACCGGCATTGCGCCGATCGGCGCCATCGGCAAGCTGTCGCAGCTCAGCTTTGGCCTGGTTGCCCCGGGCCAGGTAGCCATCAACCTGATGAGTGCCAACACTGCCGGTGGCGCGGCCGGGCAAGCTACCGACCTGATGAATGACTTCAAGGTTGGCCAGGCGATCGGCGCGACGCCACACAAGCAACTGATTGCACAGTGCCTGGGCATTCTCGTCGGCAGCGTGGCGGGCGTGCTGGTGTACCTGGTGCTGATTCCCGATCCGCACACCCTGCTGCTTACCGAGCAATGGCCAGCACCGGCCGTGGCGACCTGGAAGGCCGTGGCCCAGACCCTGATGCAGGGGCTGGGGGCGCTGTCGCCGGAGCTGCGCTGGGCGATCGTGGCCGGCAGCGCGGCAGGCGTACTGCTGGGCGCGCTGGACAGCCTGCTGCCGCAACGGGTGGCGCGCTGGCTGCCGAGTACCGGCGCGCTGGGGCTGGCGTTCATACTGCCGGCGTCGATCAGTATGATGATGGGGCTCGGCGCGGTGGTTACCTGGCTGGTCGGTTGCCGTTGGCCGAGCATTACAGAACGGTTTGCGATCACGGCCGCAGCGGGGCTGATTGCCGGGGAAAGCATCACCGGGGTGGCGGCATCGTTCTGGGAGATGGTGCGGATGCTGTAGCGCTTGGCAATGGCGCGGCCATGCCGCACCCGCGCGCCATTTACGACGTTCTGACCGATGGCCACCCGTACACGCAGCAGCGGCCGCGCCGCTCTGCTATACCTCATTGCCTGGCTCACCCCAACGAGGATGGATTCTCATGGAGCCACGTTACTCCACGCGCCCGGGCGAAGAGGACGGCGTGCCTGGCCGTTCGCCTGCCATGCAGGCGTTACACGCCTTGCTGCGACGGGTGGCGCAGAGCGACCGCCCGGTGCTGATCTTCGGCCCGACCGGGGCCGGCAAGGAAGTCATCGCCCAGCAACTGCACCGCCTGAGCGCGCCTGGCAAACCATTCATCGACCTCAACTGTGGGGCGATCCCCGAGCAATTGCTCGAATCCGAACTGTTTGGCCATGCCCGCGGCGCGTTCACCGGCGCGGTTGGCGAGCGCATGGGCCACCTGCAGATGGCCGGCGCGGGCACACTGTTCCTCGACGAGATCGGCGAACTGCCACTGGCCCTGCAGCCGAAGCTGCTGCGTGTGCTGGAAACCGGGCAGTACCGGCCGCTCGGTAGCAGCGAGAGCCGGCACTTCCGCGGCCGGGTGGTGGCGGCTACCCACCGTGACCTCAAGCGCCTGGTGGCCGAGGAACGCTTTCGCGAAGACCTGTACTACCGCTTGTCGGTATTCGAGCTCGAGCTGCCGGGGCTGAACGAGCGGCGTGAGGACATCCCGGACCTGATCGAGCACTTTTGCCGTCAGCAACGGCGACCGCTGCACTTCGATGCCGCAGCGCTGGAGCTATTGTGCCAGCGAGACTGGCCCGGCAATGTGCGCGAACTGCGTAATTCGATCGACCGCATCGGCACCCTGGCCCCGTCACCACTGGTCGATCGAGAAACCCTCGAGCAGTTGCTGGCACCGCCCTCGCCCGCCTCTGCGCTTGCCGTCGAGCTGGCCGAAGCGCTGCTCGGGCTTGAGGGGCCGGACAAACTGGCGGCGGTGGAGACACTGCTGATAGAGCATGCGCTGAACCGCTGCAATGGCAACAAGAGTGCTGCAGCGCAGCTGTTGGGGGTGAATCGCAAGGTGATCGAGCGGCGGGTCCGGTTGCGCCAGGACTTGCGCCTGACCGTGGAGCGCTACCTGGCCGAAGGCCGCAAGCTGATCGACGGGGCTGACTTTCGCGGCGCCCTGGGCCCTTTACAGAAAGGCCTGGAAGTGGCCGAGCGGGTCTACGAGGGCAAAGACCTGTGGCGTTTGCAATTTGAATTGCACCGGCTACTGGGGGTGAGCTTTCGCAGTATCGAAGGCTGGTTGAGCATCACCAGCCTGGCCAGCTATCGGGACGCCCAGGCCTTGGCCGCGCGCCAAGGCCAGGCGCAGGAGATGGCGTCTGTGTCGTTCGGGCTGTGGACCACCCTTTTGATGGGCCTGGAGCTGGCGGAAGCCCGCGCCACGGCACAACAGATGCTGCAGCAGGCACAGGTCGCCGGTGGCGAGGCACTGCGCATCGAGGCCCACCTGGCCATGGCCAACACCTTGTTCTGGCTCGGCGATTTCGAGGAAAGCCTGGCCTGCCTGACGCGCGGCAGGCTGCTGGAGGACGACCAGGCCTGCTGGCCATCGAACCAGGGGCTGGACCTGGTCGGCCTGGCCCGCACTTTCGAAGGTTTGGCCGCTTTCGAGCTGGGCCTGTTCAGCCAGGCGCGCCAGGCGCTGGCCCGCTTGCAGTCCCGCGCCGAGCAGGCAGTCGACAACCCCTTCAACCGCGCGGTCGCCCTGCAGGGCGCAGCCTGGCTCGCTGCAGTGCTGGGCGAGCGCGATGCACTCGGGCACCTGGCCCGCGAGCTGGAGCTGCTCAGTGCGCGCCACGAGTTCTCCTTCTACCGTGGCGTGGGCATGATCCTGCGCGGCTATCACCAGGGCATATCGGGTGAGTACGAAGCCGGTGAACAGGCCATTGCCGAAGGCTACCAGCAGCATGTGCTGCGTAACGGCGGCCTGTTGTTCCATGGCTTCCAGGCCTGGAAGCGCGGCGAAGTGCTGTTGCTGGGCGGGCGTGCGGAGGCCTGCCTGGAACTGGTGGATGTCGCCCTGGACCTGGCCCAGGACCATCAGGAGCGCGCCTACCTGTGCGAACTGATGCTGTTACGCGGCCGGGCACTGCTGGCCATTGGCGACGACCGCGAAGCCGAGGCAACCCTGCGCGTCGCCTTGTCCACCGCGCTGACTCTCGGCGTGGTGCCGGCGCGGCTGCACGCCGCCGTGGAATTGGCCCGGTTGCTCGAACGCAGCGAGCGTGGCGCCCAGGTGCAGTCGATCCTGGTGCGGGCGCTGCGCGGCCTCGACCCGCAACTGGACTACCCGCCCGCCAGCACCGTGCGTAGCTGGCTGGCACGTTTGTCGAGCTGACCCCTCAACCCGAAAGCAGGAGCACGATCATGGCGTTTGAGCTGGAGCTTAAGGATCTGCAAGCGTTGATCAACGGTGGTTGTTTCTTTGGCAGTGGTGGTGGCGGCACCTTGGCGTCGGCCCGGCACTTGCTGGCCGCGTTCAAGGTCGGGGATTTCTACCCGCACGACCGGGTCACGGTGGTCACGGTGGATGAGGCCCGTGCCGGCGACGCCGCGGTAGTGGCGTACATGGGTGCACCGGAAACGATCGGGGGTTGCGAGTACCCCCTCGGGCCGATTCAGGCCCTGGATTGCTTGCGCCAGCGCCTGAATGCGCAGGGCCGCGAGCTTGCCTATGTCGTGCCACCGGAAAGCGGCGCGCTGGGCTTTCTGGTTGCGTGCCTGGCCGCTGCCAAGCTGGGCCTGGCGGTGGTCGATGCGGACGGCGCCGGTCGCGCAGTGCCCTCGCTGCCGATGCTCACCTTCGCGGCTGCCGGTATACCGCCGCGGCCGGCGTTCGTGGTCAGCCAGGGCGGACTGGTGGTGGAACTGAATGTGACGCCGCCGGCCAAGGCCCAGGGGTATGCAGAAAACGCCAATGTGATCGCCGAGCAAATGTTGCGCCCTGTGGTCGGCTCGCCGGCGTTCGGTGAGTTCGGTGGCCTTGCGCTATGGTGCATGAGCCCCGACCAGCTGCCTTCCGCGCTGCCGCTGCGCGGCACCCTCAGCCGCGCCCTGGCGCTGGGCAGAGCCCTGGCTGCGGGGCAGCTGCCCACTTGCCAGGCCGTGCTCGACTGGCTTGGCCAGTTCGGCCTGATGGCCCGCTGCCTGGCCCGCAATACGCGCCTGAGCCACGCCGGCGTGACTACCCAGGGCGGCTTTGACATCGGCCGCATCGACCTCGACAGCCCGGAAGGCAGCTTGCGCCTGTGCTACGAGAACGAGTCGCTGTTGCTGTGGGACAAGCGCCAGCCGCAACCGCTGGCCATGGCCCCGGACAGCATTGCCTGGTTCTTCGAAGGCCCGGGGCCGGCACTGGCCTCCAACGGCGACCTGGTGCGCGCCGATGGCTCGCTGGACCCGAGCTATGCCGGGCGCGGTGCCAGCCTGATCGGCTGGCAGGCAGCGGCGCCGCTACGCCAACCCGGTGGGTTGATCGCTTGGAGCTTCGAGCAGTTACTGGCAGACCTGGGTTACATGGGCGCCTACCGAAGCATCGAGCAACTGCAGGAGTTACGACCGTGAGCCTGCGCATTGCGGTACTCGCGCCGGTCAACAGCAGCGACTACAACGAGGGCCTGCTGGCCTCGATTGCCCCAGTGGTGCCCCCGGATGTCGAGGTTCAGGTGTTCAATATCGACCAGGGCAGCCCGTGTATCCAGAACCGGCTGAATCTCACCGAGAACGCCCTGGCGGTGGTGCGCCTGGCGCAGCAGCTTGAGCAGCAGGGGTTCGACGGCATCTGGCTGAGCGATTTCGACATGTGCGGCGTGGAGCCTGCCCGCGAGGTGATCGATATCCCGATCATTGGCGGCTTCCCCACCTCCGCGTTCAGTGCCCTGGGGTTGTGCCAGCGGTTTTCCATCATCACCATCTTGCAGAGCACCCTGGCCCTGCAACGCGGCCATGTGGCCAATTATGGCCAGAGCATCAATTTTGCCTCGATCCGTGCCATCGACTGCCCGGTAGCCCAGTTGGGTGATGTGGAGGTGGTACTGGTCAAGGCATTGCAAGCCGGGCTGGCTGCCATCAACGAGGACGGCGCGCAGGCACTGTTGCTCGGCTGTACTGGCTTCATGGGTGTCGCCGAGCGCTTGTCCAAGCTGATCGAGCAGGACCTTGGCTGCTACGTACCGGTGCTGGACCCCAACCAGTGTGGCTTCGGCTTTCTGCTGTCGCTGGTGCGGATGAAGGTGCGGCCGAGCCGTTTGTGCTATGCCAGAGCGGCCCTTGGCTGAGGCGGCCGGATGCGTCCGCCATGGGTTCCCCAAGGTGGACGAAAACGTCCACCTGCGCCGCGGCTTTCTGGGCTAACTGCTTGAAAGGAAAGCAATCACCAGCCTGGCATGATCGATGCTCTTGTCACTGGGCCGGGCGCGTGACCCCACACGCTCGGCCCACATGACAAGGAGAGCATCATGAGCACTGACTACTATGTAGACTTCGACAACCAGACCAACGATACCTGGACCCTCGCGGTCTACCAGACCTTGCCAAGCTCGGTAGGGCTCGACAGCGTGTCGTGGAAGCAGACCACCGTGCCCACCCAGGGCTTCAGCGGGGTGGAGTGGACCATCGACTACAACGTGGTGATCGCCAATTATCGGCAGGTCGGTGGCGTTGGGGTGTACAAGGCCAGCCAGACACTGTCGACGCAGCTCGGATCGGTCTGGGACTGTGTGTTCAAGGACAACGTCCAGCAACTGGTATTGGGTAGCGGCTCGGCGCCTGGAGACAGCATCCAGATCAACAACAAGTCGAACTTGCCTGCCAACCTGGGTATCGGCATGAGCGGCCAGGGTTCGGTGTTCAAGCCGGATGTGGTCGGTGGCGGCCAGGCCCAGTTCAAGGTGACGCCCACGTATTACCTGGGGCTGTTCCAGAAGGTACAGCTGGGTGAAGTCATCAGCAGCAACGTCGTAGTCGGCCCAATGCAGATCCAGTTCCCCAGTGGCATGAACTGCGCAACCGCTACTGCGCGCATGGATGGCGCCAATATCAAGCTGACGCTCACCTACACCCAGGTGACCAAGGTGTCCTACGAGGCTACCCAACGGTTGATCGCTGCCCGCCAGGAACGCCTTGGCAGGGTTCTCGAACACGCCTGAGCCTGCGGCCGGCGCGCTGCAACGCGCCGGCCTGGTTGTCGCCGGATTCGGCAAGGAGCTGAAAATGAACAAACCCATCGACATCGCCACCATCGACGCCGGCCCGCTGGCGTTTCTCGCCGAGCCCAATGTGACTGGCGCCCAGTTGTTGAACTTCGTCCATACCGTGGATCGACAAATCGAAAGCGTCACCAAGGGCCTGGTCGAACAGTTGAAGAAGGGCAACATCAACGCCCGCGTGGAGCAGCAGGGGCGTGACTACCTGATCATCCAGGAGGGCCTGCGCCCGGCGTCGCAGCTGCAGCACCGCAGCGAGGAGACCGATCCCGCACCACAACCCTCTCGCATCCGCATCTTCGTCCGCAGCAGCGACGCACCGCCCACCATCAATGCGATGCGGCTGTTCTTCCGTGACTGGCGCGCAGTAGCGGGCCTGATCGCGGTAGGCGGCGCCTGGTATGCAGGCCAGTGGGTGATGCACGTGCGCCGACAGGACCAGTAGAAGCACCTTGAACGCGAGGGGCTACCGCCGGGCAGCCCCATCGCGCGCTCACGCTTGACCCACACCCTCCCCCCGCCACATGCTCGGTCGCTCCACCCACGCTCAAGGAACGATTGCATGAAGCTGGAAACCCTCGCCATCCACGCAGGCTTCAGCCACGACCCGACCACCCGGGCAGTGGCCGTACCGATCTACCAGACCACCTCCTTCGCCTTCGACGACACCCAGCACGGCGCCGACCTGTTCGACCTGAAGGTGGCCGGCAACATCTACTCGCGCATCATGAACCCCACCAACGACGTGCTTGAGCAGCGCATGGCCGCCCTGGAAGGCGGGGTCGGCGCGCTGGCGGTGGCCTCGGGCATGGCGGCCATCACCTATGCCATCCAGACCGTCGCCGAGGCCGGCGACAACATTGTCTCGGTGGCCAAGCTGTACGGCGGCACCTACAACCTGCTGGCCCACACCCTGCCGCGCATGGGCATCCACACCCGCTTCGCCGCCCATGACGACATCGCCGCCCTGGAAGCATTGATCGATTCACGCACCAAGGCGGTGTTTTGCGAGTCCATCGGCAACCCTGCCGGTAATATCGTCGACATCGCCGCGCTCGCCGAGGCCGCCCACCGCCATGGGGTGCCGCTGATCGTCGACAACACCGTGGCTACCCCGGTGCTGTGCCGGCCGTTCGAGCATGGTGCCGATATCGTCGTGCATTCGCTGACCAAATATATCGGCGGCCACGGCACCAGCATCGGCGGCATCGTCATCGACTCCGGCAAGTTCCCGTGGGCCGACAACAAGGAACGCTTCGCCCTGCTCAACACCCCCGACCCGTCCTACCATGGCGTCACCTACACCGAAGCCTTCGGCCCCGCCGCCTTCATCGGCCGCTGCCGCGTGGTGCCGTTGCGCAACACCGGTGCCGCGCTGTCGCCGTTCAACGCCTTCCTGATCCTGCAAGGCCTGGAAACCTTGGCCCTGCGCATGGAGCGCCACACCGAGAACGCGCTTAAGGTAGCCCGTTACCTGCAAGCCCACGAGCAGGTGGCGTGGGTGAAATATGCAGGGCTGCCTGACCACCCCGAGCATGCACTGGCCCAGCGCTACACTGGCGGCAAGCCGGCGTCGATCCTGTCGTTCGGCATCAAGGGTGGCCAGGCGGCTGGTGCGCGCTTCATCGATGCGTTGCAGCTGGTGGTGCGCCTGGTGAACATTGGCGACGCCAAGTCGCTGGCCTGCCACCCCGCCTCCACCACCCACCGCCAGCTCAACGACGAGGAACTGGAAAAGGCCGGCGTGCCACGGGACATGGTGCGCCTGTCGATCGGCATCGAGCACAGCGACGACATCATTGCCGACCTGGCCCAGGCGCTGGAGGCCAGCCGCGGTTGATTCATCTGCGCCCCACCCAATGCCTACGGCGGGCGCACCTTTCGCACACCTGGATAGCGCTGCGATGACCCTGTTCTACCTCAAGCTGATCGTTACCCCTCTCCTGATGTGGGCCATCTCCCTCGCCTCGCGTCGCTGGGGTGGCCTGCTCGGCGGGTTGCTGTCCGGCCTGCCGATCACCTCGGCACTGGTAATGACATTCCTGTGCCTGGAACAGGGCACGGCCTTTGCCCTGGGGGCGGTGCCCGGCGCGCTGGGTGGCCTGGCGGCGGTGCAGGCTACGTACACCTTCTACCTGTTCGCCACACGCAGGCTCGGCATCGGCCCGGCCGTATTGCTGGCGATGCTGTTCTATGGTGTAACGGCCTATGCGTTTACCCATGGGGGCAACCAGTACCTGTCGATTGCCCTGGCGCTGGTGCTGATCGGCGTGCTGATACGCGCCAGCGGCCGCGAGCCCAGGCCGGATGCCCTGGCCCGGCCACGACAGCGGTTTTGGGAGATCCCTCTGCGCATGGTGTCTGCCACTTCGTTGCTGATGGTCATCACAAGCCTGGCCAACTGGCTGGGCCCCGCGGCCAGCGGGATGCTGGCGCCGATCCCGGTGATTGCCTGGCCGCTGGTGGTGTTCGCCCATGTGCAGAATGGCCGTGCAGGGATGGCGGCGATGGTGCGGGGCAATGCGATCGGGGCGGTGGGGGTGATCGCGTTTTATCTGGTATTGGCAGGGCTGCTCGATGCCTGGGGTGTCGCAATTGCCATCAGCCTGGCCATGCTTTGTGCCGTGATCCTGACCGTGGGGCTGGCGGCTGCGTTGCGACGGGGGTGATACGCCGGCGCATGCTAGCGCTGTGTCCATTGGGGCTGCTGCGCAGCCCATCGCAGGCAAGCCAGCTCCTACAGGATCACTACAGCCATCAAGGCAGCCACAGGATCACCACAACCTTCAAGGCAGCCACCGTACCTGTGGGAGCGGGTTCACCCGCGAACACCGGCGCAGCCGGTGCCAGCCACCGCGCTGGATGCTTCGCGGGTAAACCCGCTCCCACAGGGCTATGCCCTATCAATGGTCATTACCTGCGCTGATCCAGGTCTACCGCAGGCTGCTCCACGCTTTGCCTGCCGTCATCAGCCAAGCTGTCTTCCTCCTGCCAACCACCACCCTCCTCTTCGTTCATGAGCGGGTCGTCGTCAGGGTCGGGTATGGTCGGGCGGTCAGGGTCAACGGCCGGGTCGGGTGAAGTGGGCATGTCCGGGTTCGTGCCGCCTTGTGCATTGGGGGCGGGGCTCATCGCTGCATACCTCGCAAGAAAGGTGTGAACCGCATTCGTTCCAGACAAATCCCGTCAGCGAGGCTGCGGGTGCTCGGCAGAAACCGAATTGTTGGCCTGCACGTCCTCCATCTCTTCCTCGATCGGGCCTTCGTCATCCGAAGGTAGTGGGACCTCTCCGTTACCGCTGCCGGGCTGGGATTCGGTTTGCTCGAGGCCGGGGTCTTTCTGATCGTTTGCCATGGAAGTTCTCCTGGGTTTGCGCGTTGGTCGCGCATACAGATCGGACGGAAAACAGCATCAGCAGTGCCTTGGGTTCGACAGGTGGCACAAAAGGCCGGGGTACTGATCATGGCCACATACTGAGCACACCCGTTATTCAGAGACGTTTCCTACAAGCTTTTAGGAAGCCCAATGCCTCTCTGGAAAGCGATTCCCCGTTAGTGTTCAGAGGCCGTCAAGGACCTGTCCAACACAAGGATCGCTCATGACCATCAGCCAACGTATTGCCATTGCAGTCGCCGAAGCCGCGCTGCCGCACGACCAGTGCATGTCCTGCGAGCGCCAGGGCCTGCCGATCCTGCCGCTGCGTCGCGCCCTGGTGCCGGATACCCGCCCCGAGTGTGTCTCCACCGTCGCGGATAACCGGCATATCTCGACGAAGATAGGTGTGCGCACCTTGCGCATGGGCTACCTGTATGTGCTGCTCGACCAGCAGGTCTGGCATGCCTATGCCGTCAGCGAGCAGGGTCACCTGCGCCGCTTCAACCCTTACGAGCCGCCAGACGGCCCGCCATCGCCGCTGCCCGAAAAATGCGTGAACGCAGACCACGACATTCCTTCGGCCTTTCTCAACATCGATACCAGCAGGTACACCAGTGCCTGGCTGGCCTTCTCCAGCGATCCTTGGCCGGTCAGTGTGCTGAACGCCTACAAGAGCGGCGCATCGCCTGCGCATCGCTTCGAGGGCCTGGACCTGATCCAGGCGCGCAGCAATCCCGAGCTGCTGGGCATTGCCATGACGCCCGATAAGCTTGGGGTCGACCAGCAGGTATTCGAGTACGCCCAGCATGGCTGCGCCCCCTTCGACAGTGCGCATGGTTTCCACAGCCGCTGGCTGCGCCGGTTCGCCCTGCGCGGCTATCTGGTCAATGCGATCAACCGGCACCAGCTGGAAAACGGCGTGCTGGCAGTGGTGCTCGACGACACCGTCGGGCTGATTCAGGAGTACAACCATCAGCGGCTGAACTGGGTGGTGAAACGCCAGGTGTGGCGGGAAGACCCCATGCGCGCCTATCAGCTGCAGACCTCGCAGATCCTGCAGATCATTCGTGTCACGCACAGGGAGTGGGCGGCGCAGGAGGTGCCGTCGCTGGAGCCAATGACTGGCGATGGGCCGCCAGCGTTCGTCGAGCCGACAGTCGAGCGGCAGCGGTTGGTCGAGCGTGCGCAGCAGGAGAGTGACGAGCGGCTTGAACAACGCTACCACGAGCCGCAGCGGGCCGCGTTCCAGGCTGAATACGACCAGCAGGAACGTGAGTTTCAGCGCTACATCGACAAGGATGCGCAGGCGTACGTAGCCTTGTTCGATACGCCCATGTTCAAGCTGGCCGAGGCGTACGACTACGACGGTAACGATCGTGAGTCCGGGGTGGCCTACGCCAAGACCATGGCCCTGTGCCTGGGTGGTGGCGTTACCGAAGCTGTCGTCCCCCGCCTTGAACCGCATGTTCCCGCTTCCGGCACCAGCGAACTGCTCTGGTTGAAATGGCTGCAGGACCCGGACAGCCCGCCCTACCGCGCGTTGTTGATGCGGGATCGCTCTCTCCTGGCCGGGCTGCTGCCCAGTTTCTCCGCCACAGAAGCGATCAACTGGAACGACAGTGACAAGCTCTACGGCATGCTGAGCAAGATCATCGCCAGCGATGACGCCGGCTTGCGCATGCGCAATACCCTCAAGCAGGCCATTGCTGAAACGCAGAGCGCGCTCAATGCGGCCAGTCAGCGGCTGGCGCCCTGTCTGTCGCCTGGCATTCAGAAGGCCGTGCGGCATCTGAACAGTGCCACGCAGTTTCTCTACAACGGCGTGCACCTGATCGAACTGGAAGTGAAGATGAAGCTGGGCGAGTACTACGCCTTACAGAGTGCGCACCTTCGGGAGTTGCAGCACAAGGCCAATGCGTCGATCGCCGAGGCGCGGGACCGGATGCGCCGCAATATCGATGACTTCGAGTTTGGCTCGATGAAGGCCATGCGCAAGGTGCGGCCGATCATCCAGCACGGGCTGATGAGCCTGGCTGTGCTCGACCCGCGGTTCACCAACACCATGATCACTGTGACGGTGTGGGTCGAAGGGAAGGCTGAGGAGGTGCATGGGCGGTTGTTCCAGGAAGCCAACATGGGCGTAACGCAGGCGAGCAGTGCGGCGCAGCTTGCCTTGGTGGATATCTCGGTGGCAGCGGGGACGTTGGAAGCCGATGCGCGGAAGCTGTTGCAGGGGATGAGGATCACGTCGCAGCAGGTGGCCCGATTGGTAAAAACCGGTTTTTCCGGGTTGCGCGGGATTGCTGGCAGCTGGGAGGTTCTGCTGGCGATAGGCGGGTTGTATTTGCAACAGGACAGCCTGGGCAGGAATCAGGAAAAGGCGGAAACGGAGATTGGGCCCAAGGCGTATGAGGCCAAGTTGGCGTTGCAAGGATCGTACTTGGGAGTGTTGGGAGGGAGTATCGAGCTAATTGGGCTCTTGTTGAGCTCAAGTACTAAACCCATTGGAAAGTCGTGGGCTAAGGGCGTCTCAGAAACTGGAGTGTCGCTGATAAAAATCGGTGCGATGATAGGTGCAATAACCGGAGTGATTGACTCAGCGCAAGCATTTTCTGCTGCTAAACGTGCAATGGCATCCGGGGACAACACGGCAGAAACGCATTATTTTCGCGCAGGTTTTTTGTATGCCTTTTCAACTGGAGTGTTTGTCTACGCAGTATTTAAGCCCATCCTGTTAGGACCTTTAGGCCTGGCTATAATACTGGCGCTCGCCGCCTATGCACTTACACGCTCAGCTGAACAAAGCGAATCTAATGCATTAGAGCGTTGGGCGCGACGCTGCTGCTTTGGTAGAGGCGACGAAAGTCCGGTTGTGTCTTGGGGGACACCCGAATATGCAGATATAGCGTTTGCAGAACTCAATGCCGCCACGCTTGGCGTGCACGCGGCGGTTCATTTCGAATCCAAACGCATAAGTGACCCGACCACTTCCAAAATGGGAGGCTTGGTCAGTTTGGAACTAGAGCACAAGCTAAAATTTTACATCATATTACCCAAATACAATGATGAGTACTCAGCCTATCGGTGGACCCTGTCAGTACATCGCCATGGTGACGGAGCTTTCCCCGATTTCATTGGTGGAGAGACTCTCGTTTTTGATGAGCACCAACCTGTTCAAGTTGAAGCCCTTACCAAGACGGCTATATTTCACGACTTTTCTCAGCCAAGACTGCCAGATTATAAAAATGATGTTTTAATTGAAAAAATTCGACGCTCGCCTGACCCGGACAAGCCATATCAGTCTTGGCTAGAATTCACTGGAACGGCGGAGCTTATGGGGGCCGTTGGGCAGCATACAATAAGAGCCGCGACACTGCTGGTAAGGTATTGGCCAGATAGACGACTACCAGATGCATATGTCGAAATTTGCATTAGGGAAGCTAACGAATGAGAGCCAAATCCAGAGTTCTTTGCGAGCGGGCTTTGCACTGGAGTCATGACTTGCCGGACGTCAATTCGGATGCAGTCCCGCGACTAAGTTTTGAGGATATAGATCCCTCGCCAAATTTTTGTGATTCGGTGTACCTGGAACTCCCTCGATCCACTGTCAGTTTGCGTGGCATCGCCGTATTAATAGGAGGGCCAATACTGGCTTTTACTGTTGGCGCTATTATCTACATGCCTGGAAAATTATTTGGTATTAATTGGTCGAATGACTGGCATGTTGACCTCCTCGCATCGCTAATGCTTCTGGTCGGCATGTGGGCTACTGCGACATATGTAAAGATGGACCTGCTGCTCCCACGAGACGAACCAATCCGCTTCAATCGCCTACGACGCAAAATCTATCTCTATCAATTCAGATTCCACTACATCTATCTGTTCAGCCGCAAACACTGGGGCGTGAGACCTGTCGCCTACAACTGGGACGACGTGACCGCCGAAGTCTACCGAGTCTACGCCCCCGGCCACGGCGGCCTGGTCGAGAACGTCATGCTGTCGATACGCAACCCGGAAACCAACGAAGTCATCGACCGCGTGTTCTTCACCCACAACCTCTACCAAGGCGAAGCCTACTGGGCCATCGCCCGGTTATTCATGCAGCAAGGCCCCGAAGCCCTGCCGAAGTTCGTGCACCCACCTCGTGACTGGAACGACGACGATGGCCTGAGCCACATGCATTGCCTGGCACCAAAGGTTCATTGGCCGGAGGACATTGACCGTGAATCCCGCACTGCCCCATCTGACTGAGAAGGCCGATGCTTTGACGCAGCGGTTTTATACGGCCCGTGTCAGATGCCGAATCTATCTAAATATGGCGGCATGATCCGGAACTAAACTAAAAAGTGGCACTTGTTTGCGAGGACAGGATCATGGCCTATGTCGATTGGCGATTGCGCGGCGCAGGGGTCGACCTTTGCAACTGCGATTATGGCTGCCCCTGCCAGTTCAATGCCTTGCCCACCCATGGCACTTGCGAAGCGGCAGTGGGCTATCACATCGAGGAGGGGTATTTCGACGAGGTGTCGCTGGCCGGCTTGAATGTGGCCTGCACCTTCGCCTGGCCTGGGCCCATCCACGAGGGCGGTGGGCAATGCCAGGCCTTTATCGATGAACGCGCCAGTGATGCCCAGCGCCAGGCATTGCTGACCATTCTCAGCGGCCAGGAGCAGGAACCCACGGCCTTCTTCGCCATTTTCGCCAGCACGGTGCAGACCACGCACGCACCGCAGTTCGTGCCGGTTGAGGTGCACACCGACCGCGCCGCACTGACCGCCAGCATCCACGTGCCCGGGGTGCTGGATGGCCGGGCCGAGCCGATCCGCAACCCCGTGGACGGATCGGTGCACCGGGCCAGGCTGGTGCTGCCAGAGGGCTTCGAGTTCGGCGAGACGGACTGCGCCAGCGCCACCTTCAACTGCTCCGGGGCGGTGAAGCTGGACTATGCCGGGCGCAACGCCATGCTCTACGACCTGGATATGGGGCCAAATGGCATCATCCGCGGCTAGTCGCTGGCCAGCCCCGGGCGCGCTGCTGACCGGCGCGCTGGTGCTGATGATCAGCGCGTTGGGTTGGTGGTGGCACGTCGAGCAGGCAGCGACCATGGCGGCGATGGGCGAGATGCAGATGCCACCCACCGCCTGGTGGTCGCGCCAGGGCGCGCTGACCCTGCTGATGTGGTTGGCGATGATGCAAGCGATGATGCTGCCGGCCGCCCTGCCGGTGTTCCTGCTTTACCGACGCTGCCTGCTGCGCGACAGCGCCGGCCCATTCAAGCTGCTGCTGTTCTGCGCGACCTATGCGCTGCTCTGGTGTGGCTTCGCCCTGCTGATGACCCTGCTGCAGGCCCTTGGCGAATGGCTTGGCTGGCTCGACCCCATGACCCTGCGCCTGCCACCGCTCATGGGTGCGCTACTGCTTCTGCTGGCCGGTGGCTACCAGATGAGCCAAGGCAAGGCCGCTTGCCTGGAGCATTGCCAGAGCCCGCTGTTCTTTCTTCAGCACCATGTGCGCCCGGGCCTTGGCGGCGCCTGGAGGCTGGGGTTGCAGCATGGCCTGTACTGCATTGGTTGCTGCTGGGCGCTGATGCTGGTGCTGCTGGTGGTTGGCGCCATGAGCCTGTGGGGCATGGCCGCGCTGGCGATGCTGGTACTGGCGGAGAAAGTGTTGCGGTTGGGCACGGCCTGGCGCCGCTACAGTGGCGCCCTGCTTATCGCTGGTGGACTGCTGCTGGCGCTCTGGCCGCATATCTGACAACCCGCCCGGGCCTGCCCGGGCGGGGTGCAGCGGTACCACGCCGAAGCCCTTGGCGTCAGGCCAGCGCCTCGCGGCTGTGCTGGCCGTCGACCAGGCGTTGCAGGCCCAGCGGGTTGGCGTTTTTCAGGGCATCAGGCAGCAGCGCGTCCGGATAGTCCTGGTAGCACACCGGGCGCAAGAAGCGGTCGATGGCCAAGGTGCCGACCGAGGTGCCACGAGCATCGGATGTGGCCGGGTACGGCCCGCCATGCACCATCGCATCGCACACTTCAACGCCGGTCGGGTAGCCGTTGACCAACAGTCGCCCGGCCTTGCGCTGCAGCACCGGCACCAGCGCGGCAAAACGTTGGAAGTCTTCCGGTTCGGCAATCAGGGTTGCGGTCAGTTGCCCATGCAGGGCTTGCACGGCGCGGCGCAGTTCGGCTTCGTCGGCCACTGCGACGGCCACCGTGGCAGGCCCGAAGACTTCTTCCTGGAGCAATGCATCACCGTTCAGCAGCAAGCTCACATCGGCCTGGAACAGCTGTGCCTGGGCCTGGTCACCCGCCTGCTCAGCACCCGCCAGATGGCGCACGCCCGGATGCTGGTGCAGGCGTTGCACGCCCTGGGTATAGCTGCGCAAGGTGCCGGCATTGAGCATGGTCTGCCCGGGCTGGTCGGCCAGTTGCGCGCCAAGGGCCCTGAGGAAGGTGCTGAACGCTTCGCCGGCAATACCAATGACCAGCCCGGGGTTGGTGCAGAACTGCCCGCAGCCCAGCACCACCGAACCGGCCAGTTCCCTGGCCACCTGCTCGCCCCTGGCCTGCAAGGCCGCAGGCAAGACCAGCACCGGGTTGATGCTGCTCATTTCGGCGAACACCGGAATCGGCTGCGGGCGCGCCGCAGCCAACTCGCACAAGGCTCGGCCGCCTTTGAGCGAGCCGGTAAAGCCCACGGCCTGGATCGCCGGGTGGCGGACCAGCGCTTCGCCGACACCAGCACCGTAAATCATGTTGAACACGCCGGCGGGCATGCCGGTGGCGACCACTGCGCGCTCGATCGCCTCGGCCACCTGCTCGGCCGTGGCCATGTGGCCGCTGTGCGCCTTGACCACCACCGGGCAGCCCGCAGCCAGCGCTGCGGCGGTGTCACCGCCGGCGGTAGAGAAGGCCAGCGGGAAATTGCTGGCGCCGAACACGGCTACCGGGCCGACACCGGTGCGGTACTGGCGCAGATCGGGACGCGGCAGCGGCTGGCGCTGTGGCTGGGCACGGTCGATGCGCGCGCCGAGGAAGTCGCCGCGGCGCAGCACTGTAGCGAACAGGCGCATCTGATTACTGGTACGCGCCCGTTCGCCCTGGATGCGCCCGGCCGGCAGCGCGGTTTCGCGGCACACCGTGGTGATGAAGGTGTCGCCCAGCGCATCCAGCTGATCGGCAATGGCATCGAGGAACTGCGCACGGCGCTGGGGTGCCATGGCGTTGTATTCGGCAAAGGCCGCTTCGGCTGCCTGCGCGGCGGCGTCCACTTCTTCCGGGGTGGCCTGGGCAAAGGCCAGCGGCAAGGCTTCGCCGGTACGCGCATCGAGGCTTTGCAGGCGCACGCTGCCGGCAGCGCTGCGCTGGCCGCCAATGAAGTTGCTTCCGGTCATGGTTGGCTCCTGTAAATGAGAAGGAAGGTTCAGATGCTTGTGTCAGGCAGTTAGCGGAAAGGGGGCTGCTGCGCAGCCCATCGCAGGCAAGCCAGCTCCCACAGGGGCCGCGCAGTTCCGGAGGCTGCGCTGTACCTGTGGGAGCGGGCGAGCCCGCGAAGGGCCGCAAACCGGCCCCGATTCATCAACTGGCTGGCGGCGAGCTCAAAGGCTTTTCACCACCCCGGGGCGTACCTGCCCGGGCGCCGCTGCAATGCCGTTGCGTAGCGGCTGGCCAAAGGCGTCGAGGCTGATCTCGAAGGTATCGCCCGGGCGCGCCTGGATGCCGTCGGCGAATGACAGCGTGGCGGTACCGAAGTAATGCACGTGGATATCGCCAGCGCGCAGGAACTGCGGGTACTTGAAGTGGTGGAACTCGAGGTTCTCGAAGCTGTGGCACATGTTCTGCTCGCCCGACAGGAACGGCTTGCGCCACAGTTCCTGGCCGTCGCGCAGGATGCGGCTGGTGCCTTCCAGGTGGGCCGGCAGCGCGCCCAGGCGCAGCTCGGGGCCGAAGCTGCAGGCGCGCAGCTTGGAGTGGGCCAGGTACAGGTAATTGCGCCGCTCCATCACATGGTCGGAAAACTCGTTGCCCAGCGCGTAACCGAGGCGATACGGCGTGCCGTCGGCACCGATCAGGTACAGCCCGACCAGCTCCGGCTCCTCGCCGGCATCTTCGGCGAATGCCGGCAGCGGCAGGTCGGCGCCTGGGCGCACGACGATGCCGCCGTCGCCCTTGTAGAACCATTCCGGCTGCGCGCCCTCCTCGCCTGCCGGCGGCCGACCGCAATCGAGCCCCCACTGGAACATGCGCATGCTGTCGGTAACGGCGCCTTCGGCCTGCTGCTGGTGCATCTTGTCGCGGGTGGCGGCACTGCCCAGATGGGTCAGCCCGGTGCCGGTGACCAGGCAATGCGCCGGGTCCGGATGGTCCAGCGGTGGCAATACGCGGCCTTCGGCCAGCAGGGCCAGGTAGTCGTGACGCTCGCCCAGGCCGGCAGCCTGTACTTCGCTGGCCAGGTCACGGCCGGCGGCGATGGCTTGCAGGGCCAGCTCGCGGGTGCTGCCGGCGCCACGTACTTCCAGGGCGTACTCGCCTTCCACCACGCCCACCCGGCGCTCGCCGGTGGCGGTTTCGAATTGAATCAATCGCATGCTTGTGCTCGCTTTTCGGTTGCGAAAGTTAGCGGGAGGCCGGGGCTACCCGCGTAGAAGCCAGGCGCTGACGGCGCTCGAGGCGGTTGTAGACCACACCGGTGAGCAGCAAGCCGAACAGCATCACCGCTGCCAGGAAATACAGGCCCGACGACAGCTGCCCGGTGTGCTCCTTGAGCGCGCCGATGCCAAACGGGCCGAGGTAGCCGCCGAGGTTGCCGATGGAGTTGATGAGCGCGATGCCCGCTGCGGCGCTGGCGCCGGAGAAGAACCGGCCTGGCAAGGTCCAGAAGATGGCCGTGCAGGAGAACAGCGCAAACGCCACCAGGCACAGCGCCGCCAGTTGCAGGCCGGGCACGCTCAGCCAGGCACTGAGGAACAGGCCGATCGCACCCAGTGCGTACAACAGGCCGAGGTGGCCATAGCGGTCGTTCAGGCGGTCGGAGCTGCGCGGCACAATCAGCAGGCCGATGATGCCGAACAGGTAAGGCACGGCCGAAACGAAACCGGTCACCAGGTCACTGCCGCCAAACTGGTGGATCAGTGTCGGCAGCCACAGGCCCAGGCCGTAGATGCTCAGCGTCACCGGCAAGTAGAACAGCGCCAGCAGCAGCACCCGGCCGTCCTTCAAGGCATGCAGGGGGTTGCCGTGGCGGGTCTGGCCGAACTCGCGCAAATCGTTGGCCAGCTGTTCCTGCAGCCAGCTGCGTTGCTCGTCGCTGAGCCAGCGCACCTTGGCCGGGCCGTCCGGCAGCAAACGCAGGGTCGGCCAGGCCAGCAGCACCGCCGGGGTACCGATGCAGATGAACAGCCATTGCCAGCCATGCAGGCCGTAGCTGCCATCAAGCCCCAGCAGCGCGCCGGCAAGCGGCCCGGTAATCAGCATGGCCAACGGCTGGGAAAGGATGAAGAAGCCGAGGATCTTGCCGCGATGGCGCACCGGGTACCACTGGGTGATGTAGTACAGCACGCCCGGGAAGAAGCCCGCCTCGGCCGCCCCCAGCAGAAAGCGCATCACGTAGAAACCGTTGGGCCCGGTAACGAAGGCCATGCCGACGGTGATCGCGCCCCAGGTAACCAGGATGCGGGCGAACCAGCGGCGCGCGCCGAAGCGGTCGAGCAACAGGTTGCTCGGCACCTCGAACAGGAAGTAACCAATGAAGAAGAGCCCGGCACCCAGGCCATAGGCCGCGTCACCCAGGCCGATGTCGGCGCCCATGTGCAGCTTGGCGAAGCCCACCGCGGAACGGTCGACATAGGCCACCAGGTAAAGCAGTACCAGAAAAGGGATGAGTTTCAGTGTGATCAGGCGGACGAGCCGCTGCTCCTGAATCATGGCGATGTCTCCAATTGTTCTTGTAATGGGTACAGCACCTGGCCGGGGACTTTTTGGCAGACCTCTGACCTGGGAGAATGATCTTATAGTATTACTAATTGCACCAACAAGCCTTCACAGAGACCATTTTTATCAGTACAGTCGACCGCACAACGACAAATAGTAATACTAATTAGGTGTTCCCATGTCTGATAACAAACGCCCACTGCGCTCCGCCCAATGGTTCGGCACCGCCGACAAGAACGGTTTCATGTACCGCAGCTGGATGAAAAATCAGGGTATTCCGGACCACGAATTCCAGGGCAAGCCGATCATCGGCATCTGCAACACCTGGTCGGAGCTGACCCCGTGCAACGCGCACTTCCGCAAGATTGCCGAGCACGTCAAGAAGGGCGTGCTGGAGGCTGGCGGCTTCCCGGTGGAGTTCCCGGTGTTCTCCAGCGGCGAGTCCAACCTGCGCCCCACCGCCATGCTCACCCGCAACCTGGCGAGCATGGATGTGGAGGAAGCGATCCGTGGCAACCCGGTGGACGCGGTGGTGCTGCTGACCGGCTGTGACAAGACCACCCCGGCGCTGCTGATGGGCGCGGCGAGCTGTGACGTGCCGGCGATCGTGGTTACCGGTGGCCCGATGCTCAACGGCAAGCACAAAGGCAAGGACATCGGTGCCGGCACCATCGTCTGGCAGATGCACGAGGCCTACAAGGCCGGCCAGATCGACCTCAACGAGTTCCTCTCGGCCGAAGCCGGCATGTCGCGCTCGGCGGGTACCTGCAACACCATGGGCACCGCCTCGACCATGGCCTGCATGGCCGAAGCGCTGGGCACCTCGCTGCCGCACAACGCCGCCATTCCGGCGGTGGATGCACGGCGTTACGTGCTGGCCCACCTGTCGGGCATGCGCATTGTCGACATGGTGCGCGAAGACCTGCGCCTGTCGAAAATCCTCACCCGCGAAGCCTTCGAGAACGCCATCCGCGTCAACGCCGCCATCGGTGGCTCGACCAACGCGGTGATTCACCTGAAAGCCATTGCCGGGCGCATTGGCGTGGACCTGCAACTGGAAGACTGGACCCGCATCGGCCGCGGCACGCCGACCCTGGTCGACCTGCAGCCCTCGGGCCGCTTCCTGATGGAAGAGTTCTACTACGCCGGCGGCCTGCCTGCGGTCATCCGCCGCCTGGGCGAACACGGCCTGCTGCCCAACCCTGCCGCGCTGACGGCCAACGGCAAGAGCCTGTGGGACAACTGCCAGACCGCACCGCTGTATGACGAAGAGGTGATCCGCCCGATCGACAAGCCGCTGGTGGCCGATGGCGGCATCTGCATCCTGCGCGGCAACCTGGCGCCCAAAGGTGCGGTGCTCAAGCCATCGGCCGCCACCCCGGCGCTGATGCAGCACCGTGGCCGCGCCGTGGTGTTCGAAAACTTCGACGACTACAAGGCACGCATCAACGACCCCGAGCTGGATGTGGACGCAAGTTCCGTGCTGGTGATGAAGCACTGCGGGCCCAAGGGCTACCCGGGCATGGCCGAGGTCGGCAACATGGGCCTGCCGGCCAAGCTGCTGGCCCAAGGGGTGACCGACATGGTGCGCATTTCCGATGCCCGCATGAGCGGCACCGCCTACGGCACCGTGGTGCTGCACGTGGCGCCGGAAGCGGCAGCTGGCGGGCCATTGGCTGCCGTACGCGAAGGTGACTGGATCGAACTCGATTGCAAGGAAGGCCGCCTGCATCTGGACATTTCTGCCGAGGAGCTGGCTGGCCGGCTGGCTGACCTGCAAGCCCCGCCGCAGTTGATCAGCGGTGGTTACGCCAGGCTGTACCTGGACCATGTGATGCAGGCCGACGAGGGTTGCGACTTCGACTTCCTGGTCGGTTGCCGCGGCGCGGCGGTGCCCAAGCACTCGCACTAAGGCCTGACGTCATTGGGGCTGCTGCGCAGCCCATCGCCGGCAAGCCGGGCTCCCACAGGGACCGCGAAAGTCTTGAGGCCTGCGCCGTACCTGTGGGAGTGGCCGCGAACACTGGCAAAGCCGGTGCCATCCACCGCGTCGCCTGCTTCGCGGGTAAACCCGCTCCCACAGGTACTATGCGGGCTTCGGGTTCATGCTATACCTGTGGGAGCGGCCGTGGCCGCGAACACCGGCGTAGCCGGTGCCATCCACCGCGTCGCCTGCTTCGCGGGTAAACCCGCTCCCACAGGTACTATGCGGGCTTCGGGGTCACGCTATACCTGTGGGAGCGGCCGTGGCCGCGAACACCGGCATAGCCGGTGCCATCCACCGCGTCGCCTGCTTCGCGGGCATGCCCGCTCCCACAGGTACTATGCGGGCTTCGGGTTCACGCTATACCTGTGGGAGCGGCTTTAGCCGCGAACACCGGCAAAGCCGGTGCCATGCACCGCGTCGACGCGCTAATGCTATGATGCTGCCCCGCCCGAAGGATCCGCCCCGCCCCACATGAACTACCGCCAGCCCACCACGCGCAAGAGCATGCACGCCACCCTGGTCCAGGACCTTGGCGTCCAGATCGTCTCCGGCCAACTCGCACCCGGGCAGAAGCTGCCTTCCGAGGCCAGCCTGTGCGAAGCCTACGCGATCAGCCGGCCGGTGTTCCGCGAGGCGATGCGCGCCCTTACCGCCAAGGGCCTGATCGAGGCCCGCCCGCGGGTAGGCACCCTGGTCCGGCCCCGTCATGACTGGCACATGCTCGACCCGGATGTACTGCACTGGCTGATGCAGGCCACACCACAGCAGGAATTCTTCAACATGCTGAGCAGCGTACGCTGGGTCATCGAGCCCGCTGCCGCCGCGCTGGCCGCCACCAACGCCAGCGCCGAGGATGTCGATTCGATCACCGAGGCCTACCAGCGCATGGAAGCCGCACGCAGCCATGAAGAACGCCTGCAGCCGGACCTGGACTTCCACGCCCGCATCGCCGACGCCACCCACAACGACCTGCTGGCCTACCTGTGCAACATGCTGTCGATGGCACTGCGCGAGTCGGTGCGCTACTCCAACCAGCGGGCGAATTTCGACGAACTCGCCCTGCCCCGGCACAAGGCGATTCTGACCGCCATCCAGAACGGTGACGCACTGGGCGCGCGGCATGCCTCACTGGTACAGCTGGAAGATGCCCGGGTTGCCCTGGCCAAGGTGCTGGGCCAGGACCCGACAAGCTGAGGAGCCATCCGGGCCCACCTCAGCCACTGCGCCGCGTGAGCCCGCCAATCAGAACACCGACCACCCAATCCGCGAACTCAGCAACTCAAGCGCCGCCATCCCCGCCAGGGAGTTACCCGCCGCATTCAACTCCGGCGACCACACGCACACCGTGAACTGCCCCGGCACGATGGCCACAATCCCGCCCCCCACACCACTCTTGCCTGGCAACCCCACCCGGTAGGCGAAATTCCCTGCCTCGTCATACAGCCCACTGGTGGCCATGATCGAGTTCACCTGCTGGGTCTGGCGCCGGGTCAGAATCTGCTCACCACTGTGCTTGCAGAACCCATCATTGGCCAGGAAACAGAACGCCCGAGCCAAGTCCAGGCAGTTCATTTGCAGCGCGCAATAGCTGAAATAGCTGCGCAGCACCGTCTCCACCTCGTTATGGAAGTTGCCGAACGACTGCATCAGGTAAGCCATGGCCGCGTTACGCGCGCGGAATTGATACTCCGAATCCGCAACACGGGCATCGATCGCGATGTGGGGGTTGCCCGAAAGCCGGCGAACGAAATCGCGCATCGACAACGTGGGGGCAGCAAAGCGCGACTGGTTGATATCGCAAATCACCAACGCACCCGCATTGATAAACGGATTACGCGGCCGCCCACGCTCGAACTCAAGCTGCACCAGCGAGTTGAACGGCTGGCCGGAAGGCTCATGGCCAAGCCGCTCCCAAATGGCTTCCCCCGAATGGCCAATCGCCTGCACCAGGCTGAACACCTTGGAAATACTCTGCACCGAGAACGGCACCAGGGCATCGCCTGCACAGTAATAGCTGCCATCGTTGCCATAGACCGCGATGCCCAGCTGGTTCGCTGGCACATCGGCCAGCGCAGGAATGTAGTCGGCCACTTTGCCCTTGCCGATCAAGGGACGTACTTCTTCGAGAATCTCGTTCAACAGCGTTTGCATGGAAGGCCCTGTATCAGTCCCCAGACGACGGCTAAGGGGTAGCATTCTTGACGAAGATCGAGCGAAAGAAATCACACTCTTGGCAAGAAATGACCGGCCGACCGTGTGCCACGCCATATCCTATGCTGTGCTTGTTTCGACGACACAGCGAACGTGCCCCAGCCAGGTGCAGAAGCCGCCAACCAAGGAATAGAGGACCCACGATGCCAGCTTGCCCCTTACCCGCTGACGAAGCGCTGCGCCAGCGCACGCTCGATGACATGAACCTGGTCGACACGCCAGCCGAGCATTACCTCGATACCCTGGTGCGGCTCACCCAGGACCTGGCCCACGTGGATACCGTGCTTATCAGCCTGATCGACCAGGACCGACAGTGGTTCAAGGCCCGCATCGGGCTGGAGGCAAGCGAAACGACGCGCAGTGTTTCCTTCTGCGGCTACGCCATTCTCGGCGAGGGTACCCTGATGGTGCCCGACGCCAAGTGCGACGGGCGATTCGTCGATAACCCGCTGGTGCTAAACCCGCCCTTCATCCGCTTTTACGCCGGCCACCCCTTGCGCGCGGGTAACGGCAAAGCCATCGGTACGCTGTGCATGTTCGACCCGCGCCCGCGCGTGCTCAGCGAGGCTCAGCAAGCGAACTTCAGGGACCTGGCCACGCTCGCCGAGGGATACTTGCAGCTGCGCACCCTGGCGCAGGTAAACCGCGACTTGCGCCTTGAAATGGATCGCGAGCAGCGCAAAGCCCTGCTCGACCCTTTGACGCAACTGTGGAACCGCGGTGCGTTGTCGGCGTTTGAAGAGCATGAACGGCGGTTGGCGGAGGTGAACGGCTTACAACTGGGTGCGGTGTATGCCGACCTGGATCACTTCAAAGCCATCAACGACAAGTACGGCCATGGCGGCGGTGACAAAGTGCTTTGCGAATCTGCCCGTCGCCTGCGCGCAGCACTGCGCCCCGACGACCTGCTGGTGCGCCATGGGGGTGAGGAGTTTGTCGCTGTTTTGCACGTTAAAGACAGTGAAGAGCTGACACGGATTGCTGAGCGGATTCGCGAACAGGTGGGTGCCAGCCCGATGCAGTTGTCCTGTGGTCAGTTGAACGTAACCTTGAGCATAGGGTGCACCCTGTTCGCCAAGGGTGAAACGCTGGATGACGCACTGGAACGCGCCGACAAGGGGCTCTATACCGCCAAACAGAACGGGCGTGACCGGGTTGTATATGTAGCGCCGCCGCTCTGAGACGAGCACGAACCGGGCTGCACGGCATCTCTAACTCGCACGTCAGCCCGGCTATTCATTTCCCCGAGCCGCCCCACTAGGCATGCCCTTTCCGCCAAAGCTGGATCATCCAAAGGCCACAAGCACAGCGCTCAAACCCTGCGCGCGTCCTGTGAAAGCAACCGCCCAGCAAAAACTCCAAAAAAGTGCCGCGCCCCAGTGAAAGCCATTGCCCTGCTCAAACTCCAAAACATGACGCGATCCTTGTGGAAGCAACTGCTTGCTCAAATTCCAAAAGATGACGCAATCCCTGTGGGAGCGGGCGCGCCCGCGAACACGGGCGCAGCCCGTGCCATCCAGTGCGACCCCGCCCAAAACACGGCATACCACTCACTAATCAGCAGACCTGGTACAAGAAGGCCCAGCACATCGGTGCATCACCGCACCGATAGCCTAACCAGTAACCCCTGACCCTGCCGCTGAGCGGCCGACAATGCTGCAGCCCGACATGCCCACGAACACCCCAACACACCGCATGGCATCGCCGAAGCAGTCTCCACGAGCAGCCCGTCCTCAAAACACTCAGCAGCCCCACCCCCTCTGTGGGAGCGGCTTCAGCCGCGAACACCGGCGCAGCCGGTGCCATGCCCCGCCAAATTCTTCCCCGCCTAAACAAACTGCCCAGAGCCACGCGGCCACAGCTATCTACCCGCCGCCCGCAAAGCCCAAGACCTGGCTACATCCCAAATACACCTGCAAAACCAATCAGTCGTATGCAGCTCTTAGGCAGCTGCCTCACGCCACAAACAACCTGCCAATCCCCCCAAACCGCGTCACTTCAGCCCTGCCCCACCCGCCCCAATCTCATCCATGAAATCCCCAAGAAACACCTCAAGCCGAGCATGCCGCTCAGCACCCAGCCGAGCCCCTTCACCAGTTTTAAACCCTGACGCAAGCTTGAGCAGCTTGGTATGAAAATGCTCGACCGTATACGCCTTGTCCTGATATTCCCGCCCCAGCGCAGCAGGGTTCTCGAAATCGTACAGCGCCGACCCCATTCGCCCGGAGACGTAAAAACACCGGGCGATACCCACTGCACCTATGGCGTCCAGGCGATCACTGTCCTGAAGAATCCTGGCCTCAAGGGTGAGTGGTTCAAAGCCAGCCGAGTAGCTGTGGGTTTTGACCGCATGCGCCACCTGCTCGATGCGCTGCAAGGGCCAGCCCATATCAGCCAGGATTGACGCCGCCCTTTGTGCAGACAGCGTTGACGCCTGCCCACGCAAGGGCGAGTTCTTTTCTACCGCGACACAATCATGCAGCACAGTCGCTGCAAGCAGCACTTCCAGGTCGCCGCCTTCTACGCGCTGTATTCGTTGTACGTTGACCCATACGCGATGGATGTGGGACAGGTCGTGGGAACCGTCCTGCTGGTCGGCTGGCAAGTACTTCATCAGGTCAGCGGCAAAGCGCGGGAACGGGGCAAAAGCTTCGATAGTCATCGTTGGTGCATTCCATTGGCTGTCACTTGGCGTCCGTTGTAAGGGGGCAGACCCATGACCTGCCACGGCCCAGATGCGAGCGGGTCAGTTTCAGGGCTTGAGTGGTGAAAGTCCATGCTGGGTCGTTTGTTGGCATCGCGACATAACTGGATACAGGGATTCGTGAGTGGAAAGCTTTTTGAGAGCCACAAACCGTTAACAGAGCAGCCGGCGTTGCATGCTGTGAAGGTGGATGGGCGAAAAAAGTCAGAATTAACCCCTTCCTTGTAGGCCATTTCCCAAAGATACTCCCTGCGCCTATTTTTCGTTGCACATGGAAATCGTGAACCATAGTCTCGACCTGCCGCTACCAATTGGCGGCACGGTTTTGACAGGCCGTGGTTCACTGAGAGCATGTGCAATGCCAGTTATGGCAGCTGTGCGTGGGGCACCTCTGTGTGCGCCGGGATTCTCAGTGCCCCCGGTCTGTCAACCCACAAACAGCTGCCACCCTTCCGTTTGACAGCGGATCTGCGGCAGCCCTTAAAGGCACTGAGAGGGTTTATGCTGAAAATAGTCCCTGATCCACCCCACAACGTTCTATCCCTTGAAGACACTCTGATCCAAGCCACGGACTACGCGCTATGCGCGGCTACCGTTGTGCATCAGGCAATACTGCTGCAGCCCAAATCGCCCGCGTCGATTCTGATGATGGCCTCGATGCATGAGCTGGAGACGCTGCGAGCTTTGCTTGAGTCCGCAATAGTCCAGGTGCAGATGCCCACTGAGCCTAGGACCTTGCACTAAGGCTTCATTGATGTGTCGCCTGGGCTGTCCCTATCGCCGGCAAGCCCGGCTCCCACGTAGATCTGAGCTGCGCCACAGATCTCGAGGCCTGTGCAGTACCTGTGGGAGCTGGCTTGCCGGCGATGAGGCCAGACCAGGCACTAGAGATTTCGGGGAGATAGAACAATGTCCACAGAAGAAACCAAATTCACCGTCGGCAAAACCACCTTCTACCAAGGCGAAAACCAGACCCATCCGCTGTTCCGCATTGAAGCCGGTATCCCCTGCCAGAGCGCCCGCGAACAAGCCTCGGAGCTTATGGGCTACGCGCGGGATATGACCCTGGACGGCTTGATGGAAGACAAACCCCAGCTGATCTGGGCTTCGCATTACCTCTGCGCATTGGCCAAGGCGCTGATGGATGATGCCGAGCTGGGCATGATGCGCTGATTCACCCTCCTCTCACTGCATGCCTTCAAAGCCTAGGTCCATCCCCCGTTTTGAAGGCGCTCCAGCTACTCATCTTCAGAAGGTGAGGCGGTCGGTGAAGAGCGTCGGTAGAGGGTCCATGGCTTTAGGTCTTCTCAGTTTGATCATAGCTAGGATATTCACACTTCATCTTAAAGAAATGTGCTGGCACGTTAACCGTCGCAGAGAAAAAGTCAGAAAAATCAAAATCCCTCAGTTTTGTAGGGTTCGCAAGTACGCTTTGTTGATCTGCCCCCAAATAGACGACAGACACATCTTTCTTCAAGTTACCACACTGATGCTTCTCGTTAAAATCTAGCTTGTAGGCAATTAGATAGATTTTTTCGGGAAGTCTTTCCATGCTCAGCTCATTCTTCGACCACGCCCAACCCTGAAACATAAGAATAACAGCAACCACCAGAAACATGGCTGAGTGAAAAGGAGGCAACCGGTAATTCGGACCATCGAATTGAGCTTTGACCCACCCGATAAAATTGAAAAGATGAACAAGCGCCGCCACTGAAATGCCAAGCAAAAAAGGCGCCACCAAATGAAATAGGATAATTGCAGTCGTAAACACTAGCGTGACAGGGAACACCGAGGCATCAACGCCAAACACACCATTGATAGCGCTTGCAGCCTTACCCGTCGAATATACGATCAACCCTGAAGCTGCAAGGGAGGCAACGAGTTTGGTAAATGAGAACATCCAGATCGACTTCACCAACTCTGAACGTTCCACCGACACACCAATGTAAACCGCGGCCAGTACTACACCCCAAATCTTAATTGCGATTCGGTTCTGCCGCACCCACTCGAAGTCAGAAGTTTCCTGCCCGCCAAGCTGAATCAGAGCAAACGCGAATATGGCCAGAATACCCAGCGCCCACGTAGTGGTTTCTGTCCGACTATCACGATCATCCCTACGCTCTCGCGACCATTTCCTAATATCGGCAGCAATGTTAGATATATGATAATTTATCGATTTCCTCCCGTCTGACGACAGATCCGATTCAGTCCCGCTTAGCTGGCGGTGAATCTTATCCAGCAACTCCTTATTCTGCTCAGACATCCCTTGCACTCCTTTCCAATGTTTTTCAACCCAACCGCGCAAGCTTACCTAGTTAGACCTCAAAACATAAGCGGTTCGCATAAGACTCGCCCTACCCTTACGCCTCCATCAAATTTTCAGTGATGATCAGGAGTGCATTAGCAGCGGGCTCATGGAGGATTGGATTAAGGTCAGGCAGTTCATCTTCGGCGTGTCTCCCCCATCGAATGCGAACCTACATCTGTAGGAAAGGGCCGATCCCGGTGTAGGATTGGCACACCTTACGCCTTCACCCCGCGCTACAGAGCAGCAAACCACGGCGCTCGCCATCGCATCTGGGTCGAAGGTCTCGGAGAACGCCAGCGTTCGGCGCGCTCTCGAGCGGATCCACTGGCATGGAGTATTTGCATTGAAGCAACGCGGCGTGGCACTTAACCAGATCCTCTTTGGTCCACCCGGTACCGGGAAAACCTATGCGACGATCGACTTAGCTCTGGAGATTCTGGACCCTGAGACGCTGCGGGAGCACTCAAAAAACCGCGCCGTCCTCAAGCGTCGGTTCGATGAACTCGTCCAGCAAGAACGGATTCGCTTCGTCACATTCCACCAAAGCTTCAGCTACGAAGACTTCGTAGAGGGCTTGCGCGCCATGACCGATGAAAGCACCCAACAATTGCGCTATGAAGTCGTGGATGGTGTTTTCAAATCAATCTGTGAAGCCGCAGCAGCCAAGGTGACGCACCAAGCTCAAGGCCCAAGTGACCTTAGGGGACGACGTGTCTGGAAGATGTCCCTCGGTAATACACTAGGGGATGACTCCCACGTTTATCAGGAGTGCCTACAGGGCGGCTACGTGCTGCTCGGGTATGGCGATGCTATTGACTTTTCCGGGTGTACCAGCCGCCTGGAAGTGCAACAACGTTTCGCTTCAGCTGGCGTAATGCCCGCCAACCCGGCCAATGACTATGGCATCACCAGCGTCACAGCCTTCGTTACGCGTATGAAGATTGGTGATTTGATCGTCGTATCCGATGGCAACTTCAAATTCCGCGCGATCGCAGAGGTGACCGGCGATTACCAGTACAAGCCTCACCCAGAGTTCGATGCCGGCTACTCGCAGATGCGCTCAGTGAAGTGGCTACGTGAGTACGCCCCTTCCCTGCCGCACACCGAGTTGCTCAACGGCCAGTTCAGCCAAATGACCTTGTATGAGATGAGCAGCACCACCTTGGACCGGGACAAGCTGGCCGGGCTTCTCGGTAACGTAGCCAGTAGCGGAGAGCTCGCTCTGCAAGTCGATCAACGTTTCGGCAGCTATGTAGTGCGTAAAGTTGGCAGCGAACAAATCGAATTCGATAAGCCTAGCGGGGGCAGTCTGCCACTGCCGTTGAGCATCATCCGCCAGCTCCTCACCTACGTTCAGGGCGGCCGTATAACGGTTGAGGACATTCGACAGAAACGGGTATTCGAACGGGTAGCCGAGTCCGACCTAGAGAAGTACCTCGTCAACGGCTATCAGAACCTTTTCGCAGCGCTAGTGGAGCGTCTGCTTGAGCCGACCGAGGCGCCAAGGCTCAATGATGCGCGAGTGCTCATTATCGATGAAATCAACCGCGGCAATATGTCTCGAATATTCGGCGAGCTCATCACCTTGATCGAGCCCAGCAAGCGAGCCGATGCCGATGAAGCACTCTCCGTGATGCTGCCGTATTCGAAAAAACCGTTCAGCGTCCCCAGCAACCTGTTTCTGATCGGCACAATGAACACTGTCGATCGCTCGCTTGCAGGTCTGGATATTGCTCTACGACGCCGCTTTACTTTCCGGGAAATGCCACCCAAACCCGAGCTGCTAGACGATGTGGTGATTAATGGTCAACTCAACATCGGACAACTGCTGCGCGTGATGAACCAGCGGATAGAAGCGCTGCTGGATAGGGATCACCGCTTGGGTCATGCCTATTTCATGCCGTTGCAAAACGACAATTCGATCACGCGGCTGGAAGAGATTTTTCACAATCAGATTCTTCCATTGCTGCAGGAATACTTCTTCGAGGACTGGCAACGCATAGCCTGGATCCTCAATGACCATCGCAAGCCAAGCTGTGATCAATTCGTCCAACAGCGCCCGAGCCAAGCGGAAGCTTTGTTTGGTAGCGAAATCGCTCTCGGCCTTGAGAAAGCGTCTTGGGAATTAAACGACGAAGCCTTTCAACGCTTGGAAGCCTACCTCAGCATTCTCGACATCCAGCTGCCGAGCAGCGTACAAGCCGTAAAGCGCGAAGCCTCATCGGGCGATTTGGTCTTGCGAGAACTCGCCAGTGGCTCCATCGAAGTACTACGCCAAGGACAGCGACAACAACCCACATACCCAGCGCTACGGGAATTGGCGAACACGATCGGGTTGAGCATGCACGGAGAGACCGGCAATAGATTAAACACCCGTCGCTTGGGGCGTCAGCTACTTAGCCACCTACAGAATCAAGAATCGTGAAAACAACCGTCACGATCCGCGAATACGCACGCCTCACGACACAAGAAGTGCAGCCTTCGCTCGATTTAGCCCAGGTCTCACAAAGCGCGTTCGATTGGCTGTGTGACTTCAGCGGGTGCTCGGAAGCCAGTGGCGCAAGCGTCCTAAAGCTTACAAATCGGCGCACTTTGAAGTGGGACTCGTATGTCGGGGTGCTGGAAACCCCCTGTGGCACCCGTTTGGAAATCCTCCCTAAGCATCACGAGGAGGATGGCTGCGTAGCAAAAAGTCGCCAGTTGCTACGTAAGCTGATTCAAAACGCGCTTCAACTGAAACCGCGAAAAGCAGGAGCTGCAAACGTCGAAGCGTTTGATGCACCACTCAGCGAGTGGGTGATGGAGCAGTTCCTAAACGAGCTCGATTTGTTGCTCAAGCGCGGCATACGCTTTGATTACGAACGGGTCGAGGAAGAGCAGCGTTACCTCAGAGGTCAGTTGAATGTGGTAGCGCAAATGCGCCAGCCACCGGGGCGACAGCACCACTTTCAAATTCGCCATGACATATTCTTACCGGACCGTGCTGAGAACCGCCTGCTTAAGCTTGCGCTGGACCAGGTTGCGAAACTCACGACTAGCCCCCGAAACTGGCGACTTGCAACTGAACTACAGGCATTAACGGCAAGCATTCGAGGTAGCCGCAATATCGCTCAAGACCTACAGGCCTGGAGCGATGATCGGTTGATGAGTCACTACAGACCGGTTAAACCCTGGTGCGAACTGATCCTTAGTCAGCACGTTCCCCTAGCACTGGTTGGTCGAACCGCCGGCATGAGCTTGCTGTTCCCAATGGAACGGCTATTCGAGCGCTATGTGCAGGATTGGCTACAACGTAACCTCATACCTGAAGCCAAGATGACCGCCCAATCGCGGAGCAAATATCTGTGCGAGCATGATGATCGGCAGATGTTTTGCCTGCGACCGGATATTTTGATCGATCTGCCTGCACAGCGGTGGATTTTGGATACTAAGTGGAAGCGAATCGACGCGGAGAAACACGAGAAAAACTATCATCTGAGCCAAGCGGATTTTTATCAGCTTTTTGCCTATGGCCATCAATACCGTACAGATGGGGGCGTACCTAACCTCTTTTTAGTTTACCCGTGTTGGTCGGGTCTGCAGGCGGGACTACCTGCTTTCGATTACGGGAGAGGCTTGCGGCTGTGGGTGTTGCCGTTTGACCTGGAAGCCGGGCGGTTGGTCGTGGATGAGCGGCATTGTGTTCCCATTCAGACGCCAAACTAGAAATCCATCTTGCCACCCTTGACAGGCTCCGCCAGGTTTTTCCTCTGAGTCGCATCTTTGAGCCGAGAGTCGGCTTAGCAGAGCGACGTTTCTTATCGTCCTTGTCGACAGTGATGGTGAATCCGGCAAGACGCTAGGCAGCTGTAGATGGCTAACGTTTCTACCAAAGCTTATTTGAATGGTCCCAAGAGTTAGCTTCCGTCCTTAGAAAGAAGCGTCCGGCAAACTCAACTTCCGAACTCCAGAATTAAGGGCGATGGTGTCCGCGTATTTTTAAGCGGACGCGATCAGTGAGCTCCATTTCCGGCGGTTGTAGAACTCGCCATGTCCTACACCGCCGAGATTCCTGTTTGGGGGTATGTCGTTACCCACAGCATTCCAACCTCACAAGGTTGTAGCTTATGAACTAGCGATACGTTAGCGGATGGCGGACGCGGGTTCAGTTCCCCCCGGCGCTCCCGAGACATGGCATGCGCACTCCGTAGCACGACCAGTGACAAGCTGCTTACGCTCCAACACAAAGAGTTCAGCCCGCAAATCCGTGCGCCCACATCGGCCCTCATCGCTTAACGCAGGGAGCATCCGCTCTGGACAGCGAATGAACCAGGGTAGCCCACCCCTTTACGGAACGCCTACGCAGTACGTGATTAATGGAACAAGCGAAGCCTTCTCAATCCCAATACACCCAGAAACAAAAAAGCCACCCGAAGGTGGCTTAGTTGTTTAAATAATGGTCGGGACGGAGTGATTCGAACACTCGACCCCTTGCACCCCATGCAAGTGCGCTACCGGGCTGCGCTACGCCCCGACTGGGCTTGAAGCATGTTCTCAATCCTACCGAGAACGTTGAAGAATGTACCCTAACCTCCTGATAAATGAAAGCTTTTTCTCAAAAAAATTTCCACTCATCAAAAATCCAGGTCACTTCTTCAACACCACCAGCACATCCTCCAACTCAACAATCATCTGCCGAATCAGCTGCTTGTACTGGCTCGACTCATCCTTGGCCTCATCACTGGAAAGCCTCAACCGAGCCCCGCCAATGGTGAACCCCTGGTCATAAAGCAGCGCACGAATCTGGCGAATCATCAGCACATCCTGCCGCTGATAATACCGCCGGTTCCCCCGCCGCTTCACGGGATTGAGCTGATCGAACTCCTGCTCCCAATACCGCAGCACATGCGGTTTTACCGCACAAAGCTCACTCACCTCACCAATGGTGAAGTACCTTTTGCCCGGTATGGGGGGCAGTTCGTCGTTATGGCTTGGTTCCAGCATAGGCCTCAACCCGGGCCTTCAACTTCTGCCCTGGACGAAAGGTGACGACGCGCCGTGCGGTGATCGGGATTTCTTCCCCTGTCTTGGGGTTGCGGCCCGGCCGCTGGCGTTTGTCGCGAAGGTCGAAGTTGCCGAAACCGGACAGCTTGACCTGCTCGTTCTCTTCAAGTGCGTGCCGAATTTCTTCAAAAAACAGCTCGACCAGCTCCTTGGCCTCACGCTTGTTAAGCCCCAGCTCCTCGTACAGCCTTTCGGCCATCTCAGCTTTCGTCAGAGCACCCATGCCGTTATTTCCTTAACGTGGTGTTCAACCTTTGTTCGAGCGAGGTGAGGATGTTTTGCAGGGTAGTGTTCACCTCATCGTCGTTAAGAGTGCGCGATGGATGCTGCCAGGTCAAGCCAACGGCAAGGCTTTTTCTATCAGGATCAATACCTTTACCTTGGTAGACGTCAAACAGCCTGAGGTCTGTAAGCCATTCGCCTGCATTGTCACGAATTACTTCAAGCACCGCGCTAGAAGCTACATCACGTCCTGCGATCAAAGCCAGGTCACGACGGGTTTCCGGGAACTTGGACAGCTCGCTGAATTTCGGCAGGCGGCCTTCGACCACATCGCCCAGCACCAGCTCGAACAGGAACACCGGGCGGTCCAGGTCCAGGGCTTTTGCCAGCTCTGGGTGGATGGCGCCAAGGTAGCCGACCAGCTTGCCGTCACGCTCGATGGCGGCGGTCTGGCCTGGGTGCAGGGCTGGGTGCTTGCCGGCGCTGAAGGTGAAGTCGCTCAGGGCGCCGGAGTAGCCCAGCAGGGCTTCCACGTCGGCTTTGACGTCGAAGAAGTCGATGCCGTCGCGGCCGTTGGCCCAGCCTTCTGGCAGGCGGCTGCCGGTGACAACGCCGGCGATCATTGGCTGCTGCTGCAGGTCGCCGAGCTGGCCGACGAAACGCAGGCCGCTTTCGAACAGGCGTACGCGGTCTTGCTGGCGGTTCAGGTTGTGCTGCAGTGCCTTGACCAGGCCCGGCCACAGGGACGCGCGCATGGCGGCCATGTCGCTGGAGATGGGGTTGGCCAGCAGCAGCGGCTCTACGCCCGGGCTGAACAGTTCGAACAGTTTCGGGTCGATGAAGCTGTAGGTGATGGCTTCCTGGTAGCCGCGGGCAACCAGCAGGCGGCGCAGGGTCGGCAGGTCACCGCGGGTTTCTGGCTTGCCTTTCGGCGCCAGGCGGGCTTGCGGGTAGCGTACCGGCAGGTTGTTGTAGCCGTACAGGCGGGCCAGCTCTTCGATCAGGTCCACTTCCAGGCTGATGTCGAAGCGGTGGCTCGGCACGTTGACCGTCCACTGCCCTTCCCCACTGTTGGTGGTGGTCAGCTCCAAGGCGTTGAGCAGCTGCTCGACCTGGGCGGGGTCCATTTCCATGCCGAGCATCTGGGTGATGCGTTCGGCGCGCAGGGTGACCGGGGCCACTTGCGGCAGGTGCTGTTCACTGACGGCTTCGACCACCGGGCCGGCTTCGCCGCCGACGATGTCCAGCAGCAGCTGGGTGGCGCGCTCCATGGCTTCGCGGGCCAGCTGCGAGTCTACGCCGCGCTCGTAGCGGTGCGAGGCGTCGGTGTGCAGGCCGTAGGAACGGGCTTTACCGGCGACGGAAATCGGCTCGAAGAAGGCACTTTCCAGGAACAGGTCGCGGGTTTTTTCGGTGTTCACACCGCTGTGCTCGCCACCCATGACGCCGGCGATGGCCAGGGCGCGGGTGTGGTCGGCGATGACCAGGGTGTCGGCGCGCAGGGCCACTTCCTGGCCGTCGAGCAGAACGAGCTTCTCGCCCTCTTCAGCCATGCGTACGCGGATGCCGCCGTTGATTTCTGCCAGGTCGAAGGCGTGCATCGGCTGGCCGAGTTCGAGCATCACGTAGTTGGTGATGTCGACGGCTGCGTCGATGCTGCGCACGTCGCTGCGGCGCAGGCGCTCGACCATCCACAGTGGGGTCGGCTTGCTCAGGTCGACGTTGCGGATGACGCGGCCCAGGTAGCGTGGGCAGGCAGCCGGGGCGCTGACTTCGACCGGGCGCACTTCGTCGTGGGCAGCCGCTACGGCTGGCACTACCGGGCGGGTGACCGGGGTGTCGTACAGGGCGCTGACGTCGCGGGCCAGGCCGGCGATGGACAGGCAGTCGCCGCGGTTAGGGGTGAGGCCGATTTCGATGCTGGCGTCGTCCAGGCTCAGGTATTGGCGAATGTCTTCGCCAACCGGGGCGTCGGCAGCCAGTTCCAGCAGGCCGTCGTTCTCTTCGCTGATCTGCAGCTCGGCAGCCGAGCACAGCATGCCGAAGGACTCGACGCCGCGCAGCTTGGCCTTCTTGATCTTGAAGTCGCCTGGCAGTTCGGCGCCGATCATGGCGAACGGAATCTTGATGCCTGGGCGGGCGTTAGGGGCGCCGCACACGACCTGGAAGGTTTCCTGGCCGTTGCTTACCTGGCACACGCGCAGCTTGTCGGCGTCCGGGTGTTGTTCGGTGGCGAGGATTTCGCCCACGACGATGCCGCTGAACTGGCCGGCAGCGGGGGTAACGCTGTCGACTTCGAGGCCGGCCATGGACAGGCGGGCGACCAGTTCGTCACGGGAGACTTGCGGGTTTACCCAACCGCGCAGCCACTGTTCACTGAATTTCATGCTGTTCTCCTAGAATGTGCGTCGATTGGGCCTAGCGGAATTGGGCAAGGAACCGCAGGTCGTTATCGAAGAACAGACGCAAATCGTTGACGCCGTAGCGCAGCATGGCCAGGCGCTCGGCGCCCATGCCGAAGGCGAAGCCCTGGAACTCTTCAGGGTCGATGCCGGACATGCGCAGCACGTTCGGGTGCACCATGCCGCAGCCCATCACTTCCAGCCAGCCGGTCTGCTTGCACACGCGGCAGCCTTTGCCGGAACACATCACGCACTGGATGTCGACTTCGGCAGACGGCTCGGTGAAGGGGAAGAACGATGGGCGGAAACGTACCGCCAGTTCTTTCTCGAAGAACACGCGCAGGAATTCTTCGATGGTGCCCTTGAGGTCGGCGAAGTTGATATCGCGGTCGATCAGCAGGCCTTCGACCTGGTGGAACATCGGCGAGTGGGTAATGTCCGAGTCGCAGCGGTATACGCGGCCCGGGCAGACAATGCGGATTGGCGGCTGGCTGGACTCCATGGTCCGCACCTGCACCGGCGAGGTGTGGGTGCGCAGCAGCATGTTGGCATTGAAGTAGAAGGTGTCGTGCATCGCCCGGGCCGGGTGGTGGCCGGGGATGTTGAGCGCTTCGAAGTTGTGGTAGTCGTCTTCCACCTCTGGGCCTTCGGCAATGCCGTAGCCGATATGGGTGAAGAACTGCTCGATGCGCTCGAGTGTACGGGTGATCGGGTGCAGGCCACCGGTGGCCTGGCCGCGGCCTGGCAGGGTGACGTCAATGCATTCGGCAGCCAGGCGAGCGCTGAGCTCTGCTTCTTCGAAGGCGGCCTTGCGGGCATTGAGCACAACGGTGACGCGCTCTTTGGCGTCGTTGATCAGCGCGCCGACTTTCGGCCGCTCTTCGGCTGGCAGGTTGCCCAGGGTCTTCATCACCTGGGTCAGCTCGCCTTTCTTGCCGAGATAGTTAACCCGGATCTGTTCCAGGGTATTGATGTCTTCAGCGCGCTCCACGGCCTCTAGGGCTTGGGAGACCAACGCATCCAGGTTTTCCATGTACAGACTCCAGATACGAAAATAGGGGAAGAGCTTTGAAGGCTCTTCCCCTATCGATGACGTTCAATGCCCGACGGCGCTAGCGCCGCCGGGTGATTGTCGCGGGTACTTAAGCCAGAACGGCTTTAGCTTTCTCGACAATCGCAGCAAACGCCGCTTTTTCGTTCACTGCCAGATCGGCCAGAACCTTACGGTCGATTTCGATCGAAGCCTTTTTCAGGCCAGCAATCAGACGGCTGTAGGACAGACCGTTGGTGCGGGCACCGGCGTTGATACGAGCGATCCACAGTGCGCGGAACTGACGCTTCTTCTGACGACGGTCACGGTAGGCATATTGACCCGCCTTGATGACAGCCTGCTTGGCAACGCGGAATACGCGCGAGCGTGCACCGTAGTAGCCTTTAGCCAGTTTCAGAATTTTCTTGTGACGCTTACGAGCGATGACGCCACGCTTAACACGAGCCATGAGTAACTTCCTCTATCTAAACCAGAATTAACGTACGCGCAGCATGCGCTCGACTTTTGCCACGTCAGACGGGTGCAGCAGGCTGGCACCGCGCAGTTGACGCTTACGCTTGGTCGACATTTTGGTCAGGATGTGGCTCTTGAAAGCGTGCTTGTGCTTGAAGCCGGAAGCGGTCTTCAGGAAGCGCTTCGCAGCACCGCTCTTGGTTTTCATTTTTGGCATGTTGGAACTCCGCATTCGATAAAAATTACACAATAATCATCAGGCCTGCCGTGCCCGGGAGATTACTTCTTCTTTTTGGGGGCGATGACCATCATAAGCTGGCGTCCTTCCATCTTCGGATGCTGCTCAACGGAGCCGTATTCGGCGAGGTCGGCTTCGACCCGCTTCAACAGCTCCATGCCCAGCTCCTGGTGGGCCATCTCACGGCCGCGGAATCTCAGAGAGATCTTGGCCTTGTCCCCATCGGTAAGGAAACGTACCAGGTTGCGTAGTTTTACCTGGTAATCCCCTTCTTCCGTCCCTGGACGAAACTTGATTTCTTTGATCTGGATCTGCTTCTGGTTCTTCTTGGCTTCGTTGGCCTGCTTCTTCTTCTCGAAGAGGTGCTTGCCGTAGTCCATCACCTTGCAGACAGGCGGTACCGCGTCTGCAGAGATCTCCACCAGATCCAGCTTCGCTTCTTCAGCGATACGAAGCGCTTCATCAATCGAGACGATGCCAACCTGCTCGCCATCAGCGCCAATTAACCGAACCTCGCGGGCCGAGATATTCTCGTTGATCGGGGCCTTCGGTACAGCACGCTTATCGTTTCTCATTTCACGCTTAATAGTCATTACTCCGATTCTTGGCGTCCACGCCGGGAAACCGCTTGTGTCAGGAGCTCAGCGAACTGGGCGACGGGCATGGAGCCCAGGTCTGCGCCTTCGCGAGTACGCACAGCAACGGTTCGTGTTTCGACTTCGCGATCCCCTATAACCAAAAGGTACGGGACCTTGAGCAAAGTATGCTCGCGGATTTTAAAGCCGATCTTCTCATTTCTCAAGTCCGACTTGGCACGGAAACCGCTACCGTTCAGGGTATTTTCCACCTCGAGGGCGAAATCGGCCTGCTTGTCGGTGATGTTCATGATCACTGCCTGGGTAGGTGCCAGCCAGGCCGGGAACACGCCGGCGTAGTGCTCGATCAGCATGCCGATGAAGCGCTCGAACGAGCCGAGGATGGCGCGGTGCAGCATGACCGGGCGAACACGGCTGTTATCTTCGGCGATATAGCTGGCATCCAGGCGTTCTGGCAGGTTCGGGTCGTACTGCAGGGTACCGCACTGCCAGTTACGGCCGAGGCAGTCGCGCAGGGTGAACTCGATCTTCGGGCCGTAGAAGGCGCCCTCGCCCGGCTGGTATTCCCACTCCAGGCCCGATTCGTTCAAGGCGTCGGCCAGCGCGCCTTCGGCACGGTCCCACAGCTCTTCGGAACCCACGCGCTTGGCCGGGCGGGTCGACAGCTTCATGGCGATGTCGGTGAAGCCGAAGTCCTTGTACACATCCAGGGTCAGCTTGATGAAGTCGGCGGCTTCTTTCTTCACCTGTTCTTCGGTGCAGAAGATGTGCGCGTCGTCCTGCACGAAGCCACGCACGCGCATGATGCCGTGCAGGGCGCCGGATGGCTCGTTACGGTGGCAGGCACCGAACTCGGCCAGGCGCAGCGGCAGGTCGCGGTAGCTCTTCAGGCCCTGGTTGAACACCTGCACGTGGCACGGGCAGTTCATCGGTTTTACCGCGTAGTCACGGCTTTCCGACGAAGTGGTGAACATGTTCTCGGCGTAGTTGGACCAGTGGCCGGAACGCTCCCAGAGAATACGGTCGACAACCTGTGGGGTCTTGATTTCCTGGTAGCCGTTGACCCGCTGGACCTGGCGCATGTACTGCTCGAGTACCTGGTACACGGTCCAGCCGTTGGCGTGCCAGAACACCATGCCCGGGGCTTCTTCCTGCAGGTGGAACAGGTCGAGCTGCTTGCCGATCTTGCGGTGGTCGCGTTTTTCGGCTTCTTCGATGCGCTGGATGTACGCAGCCAGCTGCTTCTTGTCGGCCCAGGCGGTGCCGTACACGCGTTGCAGCTGTTCGTTCTTGGCATCACCGCGCCAGTAGGCGCCGGACAGCTTGGTCAGCTTGAATGCCTTGAGGAAGCGGGTGTTCGGCACGTGCGGGCCACGGCACATGTCGACGTATTCTTCGTGGTAGTACAGGCCCATGGCCTGTTCGTCCGGCATGTCTTCGACCAGGCGCAGCTTGTAGTCTTCGCCACGGGCCTTGAACACGTCGATGACTTCGGCGCGCGGGGTCACCTTCTTGATGACGTCGTAGTCCTTGTCGATCAGCTCCATCATGCGCTTTTCGATGGCGGCCATGTCTTCAGGGGTGAAGGGGCGCTCGTAGGCGATGTCGTAATAGAAGCCTTCGTCGATGACCGGGCCGATCACCATCTTGGCGGTCGGGTACAGCTGTTTCACCGCGTGGCCGACCAGGTGGGCGCACGAGTGACGGATGATCTCCAGTCCCTCTTCATCTTTAGGGGTGATGATCTGCAGGGTGGCGTCGTTGCTGATCAGGTCGCAGGCATCGACCAGTTTGCCGTCGACCTTGCCGGCCACGGTGGCCTTGGCCAGGCCGGCGCCGATGGAAGCGGCGACTTCGGCTACGGATACGGCATGATCGAACGAACGTTGACTGCCATCGGGAAGAGTAATAACGGGCATGGCGCCTCCTCTCCTAGTGGTGACCCCTACCAAAGGTCACGTGGGTTGGGATGAGCCAGTACAAGATCCGACCTGCCTTCCCGCAAAGGAAGCCTGCCTCACAGTGGCAGAAGCCTTTCGGCTTGCGAGGGACGAACCAGAGTGACTGGGGAGAAAAAAGATAGCTGCGGCGCGCAACGGCGCAACCGCAAGCCGAGCATGCTAGCACGCAGGTTGCGCGGCCGCAGAAATATTTGGAAATTACAGCCTTTGGGTGAACTAACGCGGAAAAATTCCTATCAGACCTTGGGAAGCAACCTACTCTTGATGAGACCTGACCCAAGGAGTAACTGGTTATGCGAGTTCCGTCTCTTCTGGCCCTGGCGGCCGCTGGCGCCCTGCTGCTGCCTGTAGCTGCGAACGCTGGCAACTTCCCAGCCGGGAAGGAGGCCGCCTACATGACCCAGTGCACCCAGGTGGCCAGCGGCCAAGGCGTTGACGCCGCGACCGCGAAAAAGCACTGCGATTGCGGTGCCCAAGCCATCAAAAAGAATTTCACCGATGCGGAGATCGCCGACCTGGACAGCAACGATGGCGTTGACGCCAAGCTGATGCAGAAGGCGCAAACCGTGGTGAAGAAAGCCTGCGCACCGAAAAGCTGAAACGTTGAAGCCGACGCGGGCTAGCCATTCTTTGAGATGGATCAATATCCTGCGAAGGTAAAAGGCGCTAGATGCGCAGAATTAGACTATGATGTGTTCCGTGCTCCGTAGCCTCGGCCGCATTGCACCACTGAAAAAACTAAATGTTCTGGAGATTCACCCATGTCCAATCGCCAACAAGGCACCGTCAAATGGTTCAATGATGAGAAAGGCTACGGCTTCATCACCCCAGCAGGCGGCGGCGACGACCTGTTCGTTCACTTCAAGGCCATCGAATCCGACGGCTTCAAGAGCCTGAAAGAAGGCCAGACTGTTTCCTTCGTCGCCGAGCGCGGCCAGAAGGGCATGCAGGCTGCACAGGTTCGTCCGGAGTAATTCGGATAGCTGTAAAAAAACCCGCCCTTGTGGCGGGTTTTTTTATGGGTGTGAACTTGCTCTGGCAGATATGCCCAGCCTGTGCTGGCCTCTTCGCGGGTAAACCCGCTCCCACAGGGGACGGCGCAGACCTGGAGGCTAACGCTATCCCTGTGGGAGCGGGTTCACCCGCGAAGAGGCCGGCAAGGCATCAACCGCAGTTGACGCGAACCACCTTGCCCTGCTCGTCCACATTCAGGTTCAAGCGCTCGGAACGGTACTCCAGGGTAACCACGTCGTGCGGCTTGAGAATGCGGGCCATCTGCGAGCCACTGGCCTTGCGCGCCTGCTCCAGCAGTTCGGCGCTGGCCGGCTTGCCAATGGCGAAATCGGCGCCGCTGGCTTCGCAGCGGCCATCGTTGCCTGCCGGCGTGGCTGGCGCAGCGCCACCCGCAGAATTGCCACCAGTGCTGCAACCAGCCAGGACAGCAGCCACCGCCAGGGTTGCCAGGTAAGCACGGGTACGGAACATGAAGCCTCCTAAATCGGTACGGGAACTGTCTGATCCGACAGTTCCACTCATCATTTGTTGCAAAACCGGTCAAGTCTGCCTGAACTGGCCGGCAGAGGCGAAAACGCAATCGTGACCGGATTTTGCACAACCCGCTGCGTTTGCCATATGCTTAAGCCACAAGGTCACTGACGCAAAGTCATGATTCAGTGCAAGAAGTGGAGCGCACCCCGCCTCCATCGAACACCAGGGTCAGGTGTTCGCCCCTTCGTCCCGGGCCCCAAGCGAGAGCTTTTCATGAGCAGCCACAGCATCGATGCCGATATCAAGGTCAAATGGGCCGAGGGCCAGAGCGCGTACAGCCCTGGCACACCAGAAGAGTTGCTGTTGATTGCCATCGACCTGCTGGTGCGCGATCGCGGCGCCGAGGCGGCACGCAGCTTCATCGACCAGGTGTTCGAGCGCTTCGCGCCGCACACGGCTATTCCAATCGCGCCAAACGGGCGCTGAGCAGGTCGAACAGGCCCTGGGCATCGCCCTCCTCCACCCACATCACGTTGGCAGGCTGCTTGAGCACGCCGTACCAGTCGGCAATGGTCTGGCCGAAGCCGGGGCCTTCGCGGCTGTCGATGCTCATGTGGATGCGCCGGCCGCTGAACAGCTCGGGCTTGAGCAGGTAGGCGATGACGCTGGCGTCGTGCACCGGGCCGCCGGGCATGCCGTACAGGTCCATGTCGTGGGTGATGTAGGCGTTGAGGATATCCACTACCCGTTTGCTGGCCTGGTTGTTCACCGCCGCCAGTTGCTTGAGGCGGGCGTCGCTGGTCAGCAGCTTGTGGGTGACGTCCAGCGGCAGGTAGGTCAGTTGCACACCGCTGGCCAACACCACTTCGGCGGCATGCGGGTCGGCATACAGGTTGAATTCTGCCGCCGGGGTGATGTTGCCGCCGTTGAAGTGGGCACCGCCCATGACCACCACTTCTTTGATGCCTTTTGCGATCTCGGGTTGCTGGATCAGCGCCAGGGCCAGGTTGGTTTGTGGGCCGAGCATGGCGATGGTGATGCTGTGGGGCTTGGCGCTTGCCAGGGTGTCGACCAGGTATTGCACGGCATTGCCTTGGGCCAGCGGCGCTTTCGGTTCGTGAACCTGGATGCCGGTAAGGCCTTCTTCGCCGTGCACGTCGGCGGCGTAGATCGGCTTGCGCACTAGCGGGCGCGCGGCGCCGGCGTACACGGGGATGTCTTCGCGACCAGCCCATTCGCGGGCCAGGCGGGCGTTGCGCGAGGTTTTTTCCAGGCGCACGTTGCCGGCCACGGTGGTGATGGCGCGAATGTTCAGTTCGTCGGGCGAGGCCATGGCCAGGAACAGCGCGACCACGTCGTCGGCGCCGGGGTCGGTGTCGATGATCAGGTCGATGGGGGCGGCCTGGAGGGTGGTGGCTGCGGCCATGAGGGCGATTCCTTGTAGCAGGGGTTTGAGCATGGGTGGCACTCCTGTTGCCTGGGTTGGTATTCCTGAAACACCGCAAATCCCTGTGGGAGCGGGTTTACCCGCGAAGAAGGCAGCGCGGTGGATGGCACCGGCTTCGCCGGTGTTCGCGGGTGAACCCGCTCCCACAGGGGGCCTGCGGTGGATGGCACCGGCTTCGCCGGTGTTCGCGGGTGAACCCGCTCCCACAGGGGCCTGCGGTGGATGGCACCGGCGCTGCCGGTGTTCGCGGGCATGCCCGCTCCCACAGGGGGATCTGCGTTGGGCAAGATGGCGAGTTAGAAGGTCACGCCGGAGATCAGCGCAATGTTGCTGTAGGGCTGGCACTCGCCAGTACGCACTACCGCACGGGCATTGCGTGACAATTCCTTGAAATCTTCATGGCTCAGCCATTCGCGCTTGCCCAGCTTGCCCTTCAGCCGCTCGATCTCGACCAGCGCCGGCGGCACCACTTTCTGCATCTCTTCGGCCAGCACGTGGCGCTCTACCTGCAACTCGCTCAGCACAACCCGCAACACGCTGGCGAAATCCGGCAGGCCAGGCGTGACGGCCAGGTCGATCAGTTCTACCCCCGGTGGCACCGGCAGCCCGGCATCGCCGATTATCAGGATGTCGCCATGCCCCATGCCGGCAATGGTCCGCGACAGGGCGACGTTCAGCAGTGGGGTTTTCTTCATGGCGCAAGCTCCGCCAGGTAGGGAATCGACGGCTGGGCGCCGGCGCGGGTAACCGACAGGGCCGCGGCGCGCTGGCCGAAGGCGATGGCTTCGCCCTCATCCAGGCCGCGCACCAGGCCAGCGGCAAAGCCGCCGATGAAGGTGTCGCCGGCTGCCGTGGTGTCCAGCGGCTGGACCACCGGCGCGGGGAAGTGCTGGTGGCCCTCGGGGGTGACCAGCAAGGCCCCTTGCGCGCCCAGGGTGATGATCACTTTGCCCGCGCCCAGCTGCAGCAAGCGCTCGCCGGCACGCCGGGCACTGTCCAGGTCCGCAACCGCCACGCCGGTCAGGGCTTCGGCCTCGCTTTCGTTGGGCGTCAGGTAGTCGATGTGGGGGAACCAGTCCGCCGGCAAGGGGCCGGTCGCCGGCGCCGGGTTCAGGATCACCTGCTTGCCCAGCTCGCGCCCCCTGGCCAGGGTCCAGGCCACGGTGTCGGTGGGTACCTCCAGCTGGCAGATGATCACCTCGGCCGCCTGCAGCAGCGCATCAAACCGCTGCACCGACTGCGGGGTCAGCAGGCCGTTGCCACCCGGGATGATGACAATGCAGTTCTGGCTGGCGGCATCCACGGTGATCAGCGCCACACCGCTGGACACGCCCTGGCAGGTGATGACGCCCTGGCAGTCGATGCCTTCCACATACAACGCCCGGTGCAGTTGCCGACCATAATCATCGTCGCCGACGTTGCCGATCATCGCCACGCTGCCGCCCAGGCGCGCCACGGCCACCGCCTGGTTGGCCCCCTTGCCGCCCGGCACGGTGAAAAAGCTTTCGCCGGGGAGTGTTTCGCCGGCCCGGGGCAGGCGCTGGGCGCGGGCCACCAGGTCCATGTTGAGGCTACCGACTACCACGACCTTGGCATTCATGACATTTCCTTAGCGTTAGCGGTAATCGTTGAACAGGTCCGGGCGCGGCCCGGTGGACTCGCGCAGCACGATGCGCGGGGCGACGATGCGTTGCTCTGCCGCGCCCTGCCGGGGTGTGCCGATACGCGTCAGCAACAGTGACGCGGCGCTCTCGCCCAGCTCGCGGATCGACTGGCCCACCGTGGTCAACGGCGGGTACACATAGCGGCTGAGTTCGATGTCGTCGAAACCGATCACCGACAGCTCGCCGGGCACGTTGATATTGCGTTCGGCCGCGGCACGCAGCACGCCGAAGCCGATCATGTCGTTGCCGGCGAAAATCGCCGTGGGCCGCCTGCCCTCCAGCAACCGGCTTGCCACCGCATGGCCACCCGGGCTGGTGAAGTCGCAGTGCAGCACGCGGTCGCCCAGCACCACCACACCGGCCTCGGCCATGGCGCGGCGGAAGCCGCTCAGGCGCAGCTGGGTGACCCCGGTTTCGGCGGGGCCGCCGATGTAGGCGATGTCACGGTGGCCAAGCTCCAGCAGATGCCGAGTGGCCAGGAAGGCGCCCTGCTCGTGGTCGATGCGCACCAGGTCGGCATCCACGCCATCCAGTTCGCGGTCGACGATCACCATTGGCGTACGCACGCCAGCCAGGCTTTGCAGCAGGTCGCTGTCCTGGCCTACCGAAGCCACCACCAGGCCGTCGATGCGTTTTTCCAGCAGTACGCGCAGGTAGCTGCGCTGCTTTTGCGGGTTGTCGTCGGAGTTGCACAGGATCACGCAGTAGCCGTTGCGCTCGCAGGCATCTTCAATGCCCCGCGCCAGTTCGGCGAAGTACGGGTTGACGCTGTTGGGCACCAGCAAGCCAATGGTGGCCGTGCTGCGTGCCTTTAGCGAGCGCGCCACGGCGCTGGGCACGTAGTCGAGCTCGGCGATGGCGGCTTCGACTTTCAGCCGCACTTGCTCGCTGACCGGTCGGGTCTTGTTCAGCACATGGGACACAGTGGTGTAGGAAATGCCCGCCAGTGCCGCGACGTCTTTGATGGTTGCCATGTTCTCAGTTCCGCCGGCCTGCACGCCGGCTACGGTAAGTGTCGAGCACCACGGCGATGACGATCACCGCCCCGGTGATGATGCGCTTGGTCGGTTCGCTGGCACCGATCTGCGCCAGCCCTGCGGCCAGCACCGAAATGATCAGCACGCCAAAGAAGGTGCTGATGACCGAGCCGCGCCCGCCCATCAGGCTGGTGCCGCCAATCACCACGGCGGCGATCACCTGCAGCTCCAGGCCGGAGCCGGCATTGGGGTCTGCCGCTTCCAGGCGCGAGATCTGGAACAGCGCGGCCAGGCCGGCAAGCAGGCCCATCAGGGCGAACACCAGCACCTTGTACGGACGCGGGTCGATGCCGGCCAGGCGCACGGCCTCTTCGTTGGTGCCGATGCCGATCAGGTAGCGGCCGAACACCGTGCGGGTCAGCACCAGCTGGGCCAGCACGATCACCAGCAAGGCGATGATGAACGCCGGCGAGATGCCGAATGCAATGGGGTTGGAGAACCAGGCATAGGCATCGCCGATATAGGCAGTGCGCGAATCTGTGAACTGGTAGGCCAGGCCGCGGGCCATTTCCAGCACGCCGAGCGAGACGATGAACGACGGAATGCGCCAGGCCACGGTGACGCCGCCGGTGATACTGCCGGCCAGCGCGGCCACGGCCATGCCCAGCAGGGCCGAAGGCAGCGCACCCCAACCCCAGCCGAGGATCGCCACGCTGACCGTCGAAGCCGCCAGCGCCAGCACCGAGCCCACCGACAGGTCGATGCCGCCGATGATCAGCACGAAGGTCATGCCCACCGCCAGCACCATCAGGTCGGGGATCTGGTTGGCCAGGGTACTGAAGGTGTTGTACGACCAGAAGTGGCTGCTGAGGAACGAGAACAGCACGATCATCGCCAGCAAGGCGCCGGCCAGGCCCAGGTAGGTACCCAGGCCAAGATAGGTGCCACTGCGGCGCACCGGTACGGCGCCTTGGCTGTCGAGCGGGGTGGTTTTCATGCATCCATCCTGGGAGCTGCGTCATGCAGCAGTGCGTCACGTTTCTGATAACCGGCAAAGGCTGCAGCCAGCAGCTGGTCCTGGCTCCAATGGTCACGCTCGAAGGTGTCGATGAGGCGACCGGCCGACAGCACGGCGATGCGGTCGCAGATCAGCATCAGCTCGCGCAGGTCGCTGGACACCACCACCAGGGCCTTGCCCTGGCGCGCCAGTTCGGCCAGCAGGCCGTAAATGTCGAACTTGGCGCCGACGTCGATACCACGGGTGGGCTCGTCGAACAGCAGCACCCGGCAGTCGCGCTCGAGCCAGCGGCCGATCACCACCTTCTGCTGGTTGCCACCAGACAGCTCGCCTACCACTTGCTGCGGGCCGGCACTGCGAATGCGCATGGCCTGGATCTGGCGCTCGGCCAATGCCGCTTCGGCCTCGCCATCGAGCACCCCGGCCCGGGATACCGCGCCGAGGTTGCCCAGGGCGATATTGGCGCTGATCGACTGTGTCAGCAGCAGGCCCTCGCCCTTGCGGTCTTCGGTGATCAGCGCGATACCGGCCTGCACGGCAGCCTTGGGCGAGTCGATGGTGACCACCTGCGGCGGCTGGCCGAGGGCGACGCTGCCGCTGTCGGCACGGTCGGCGCCGTAGATCAGGCGCAACAGTTCGGTACGGCCGGCACCGATCAGGCCAGAGATGCCGAAAATCTCCCCTGCCCTGACCTCGAACGTCACTTCACGCACCTTGTCGGCACGGCTGAGCTTGTCGACCTTGAGCAGCGGCGCGCCGATCTGCCGGCGGCCCAGGTCGATATGCTCGCCCAACTCGCGGCCGACCATCAGGTTGACCAGTTCGGCGCTGCTGTAGCGCTGGATCGGTTCGTCGCACACCAGCTTGCCGTCGCGCAGCACGACGATGCGCTGGGCCACGCGCTGCAGTTCTTCCAGGCGATGGGAGATGTAGACGATGGCCACGCCACGTTGGCGCAGGCGTTCGATCTGGGTGAACAGCAGCTCTACCTCGCGCGCGGTGAGCATGGCGGTGGGCTCGTCGAAGATCAGCACATGGCAGTCGCCGATCAGGTTGCGGGCGATCTCGACCATCTGCTGGTGGCCGATGCCCAGTTCGCCAACCGGGGTGTCCGGGTCGATGGCGTCGAGGCCGACCTGGGCCATGGCCGCCGTGGCCAGCTGGCGCAGGCGCTTCTGGCTGATCCAGCCAAAGCGGCCGGGCAGGTTGTCGAGGAACAGGTTTTCCGCCACGGTCAGCGTGGGCAGCAGGTTCAGCTCCTGCATCACCATGCGCACGCCAAGGCGCTCGGCCTCGCTGCGGCTGCCGGGTGCGTAGGCCTGGCCGCGGTAGCGCATGTGCCCGGTGGTGGGGGTTTCCAGGCCACTGATGAGCTTGGACAGGGTGCTCTTGCCCGCGCCGTTCTCACCCGTCAGCGCCAGCACTTCGCCGGCCCGCAGGTTCAGGCTGACCTCGCCGAGCACGGGCTGGGCATAGGTCTTGCCCAGGCCGCTGGCGGCGAGCACCACTTCATTGGCCGATGCAGGCATGGCCGTATCTCCTGCCAGCAATCAGGGCTTGGTGATGAGTTGGACCGGGGTCTGGATGACGTTGTCGGCATCCACGTCGGGTTTCTCGCCCTTGACCATTTTCAGCGCCGCCTGGATGCCGTACACCGCCTGCTGGCTGGCCGCCTGGTCGAGGGTGGCGAGCACACGGCCATCGGCGAGCATCGGCTTGATGGCGTTGATGTTGTCGTAGCCCACCACTTGCACCTGCCCGGTCTTGCCGGCGGCACGCACGGCCGACACGGCGCCCAGGGCCATGCTGTCGTTACCGGCCAGCAGGGCTTTCAGGTCGGGGTATTCGTTGAGCATGGAGGCGGCGACGGCGTTGCCTTTGTCGATTTCCCAATTGCCGCTCTGCACCGAGACGATCTTGACCTGCGCGGCCTCCATGGCGTCCTTGAAACCGGCGGTACGCTGCTGGGCGTTGGTGGTGGTCGGCACGCCTTCGATGATGCCGACCTGGTCGCCGGCCTTGAGCTTTTTGTTGGCCAGGAAGTCGCCGACCAGGCGCGCGCCCTTGCGGTTGTCGGGGCCCACGAAGGGTACGCTGATGCCTTTGCTCTTGAGCAGCGCCGGGTCCAGACGGTTATCGATGTTGATCACCACCACGCCCTGGTCCATGGCCTTCTTCACCGCCGATACCAGCGCCTTGGAGTCGGCCGGGGCGATGACCAGGGCCTTGGCGCCTGCGTTGACCATTTGCTCGACGATGCGGATCTGCTCGCCGGTGTCGGTCTCGTTCTTGATGCCGTTGGCGATCAGCTCGAATTCATCGGCGTGGGCTTTCTGGTAGTCCTTGGCGCCGTCTTCCATGGTGCGGAAGAACTCGTTGGCCAGCGACTTCATGACCAGGGCGACCTTGGGCTTGTCTTCGGCGTGGGCGGTAGAAAACGGCAGGGCCAGGGAAAGCGAGGAAATGACCGCGAGGGCCAGCAGACGACCGGGGAACGGCAGTTTCATGGACGATGACTCCGAATCTTGTGTTTTTTGTCGGATCGCAAACGTTTGCGTTGCCTAACTATGGAAACAGGACCGGGGTTTGTCAAATCCGTTTGGCTGTCGGAGGTCAAGTCGAGCCCGGGGCAGTTTATCCGGATTTTTTCCGAAAAGCCGAACGTCTTTTCCTACGTTTGTTCGGAATCTCGAATGGCCCCCCTTCATGTGGGAGCGGCCTTGTGTCGCGAAAGGGCCGCAAGGCGGCCCCGGCAATGTGTGCTGTTGCGCCGGAACCCGGGGCCGCTGCGCGCCCCTTTCGCGACACAAGGCCGCTCCCACAAAGGCCGTGCGCGCAAGTGGTACGAAACCTGCCTTGCACCCTGTGCGACAAAACAACCATCTCATTAGGAAGAGAGAGAACAATAACGATGAATGCCGCACTGAAAACCTTCGCCCCCACCGCCCTCGCCCTGCTGCTGGCTCTGCCTACCACCGTCTCGGCCAAAGAAGCCGAAACCCAGCAGAAGCTGGCCAACGTGGTCATTCTCGCCACCGGCGGCACCATTGCCGGTGCTGGCGCCAGCGCCGCCAACAGCGCCACCTACCAGGCCGCCAAGGTGGGCGTCGACAAGCTGATCGCCGGCGTGCCGGAACTGGCCGACCTGGCCAACGTACGCGGCGAGCAGGTCATGCAGATCGCCTCTGAAAGCATCTCCAACGACGACCTGCTCAAGTTGGGCAAACGCGTTGCCGAACTGGCCGAAAGCAAGGATGTGGACGGTATCGTCATCACCCACGGCACCGACACCCTGGAAGAAACCGCCTACTTCCTCAACCTGGTGGAAAAGACCGACAAGCCAATCGTGGTGGTCGGTTCGATGCGCCCGGGCACCGCCATGTCCGCCGACGGCATGCTCAACCTGTACAACGCCGTGGCCGTGGCCAGCGACAAGCAGTCGCGCGGCAAGGGCGTGCTGGTGACCATGAATGACGAGATCCAGTCCGGCCGCGATGTGAGCAAGTCGGTCAACATCAAGACTGAAGCCTTCAAGAGCGCCTGGGGCCCGATGGGCATGGTGGTGGAAGGCAAGTCCTACTGGTTCCGCCTGCCGGCCAAGCGCCACACGGTAAACTCCGAGTTCGACATCAAGCAGATCAGCAGCCTGCCGCAGGTGGACATCGCTTATGGCTATGGCAACGTCACCGACACCGCCTACAAGGCGCTGGCGCAGAACGGCGCCAAGGCACTGATCCATGCCGGGACCGGCAACGGTTCGGTGTCGTCACGGGTGGTGCCGGCGCTGCAGGAACTGCGCAAGAACGGCGTGCAGATCATTCGCTCGTCGCATGTGAACCAGGGTGGTTTCGTGCTGCGCAACGCCGAACAGCCGGATGACAAGAACGACTGGGTCGTGGCCCATGACCTGAACCCGCAGAAGGCGCGGATCCTGGCGATGGTGGCGATGACCAGGACCCAGGACAGCAAGGAGCTGCAGCGGATCTTCTGGGAGTACTGATCACTACTGCCCCCTGAAATGCAAACAGCCCGCTGCCACCCTGTGGGAGCGGGTTCCCCCGCGAACACCGGCAAAGCCGGTGCCATACACCGCCTCGCATTTTTCGCGGGTAAACGCGCTCCCACAGGGAAAAGGCATGAGAATGCGGTTAACTACCTGAACCTCCAGCCAACACGACACATCTGCGTGCCAGGATCATCGTGGGGTCTACCAGAGCAACCGTCCTGCCACTGAGTTCATAAGCATCACAGTGGCTGAGCACCAGCGGCAGTTCCGTACAGCCCAGAATCAGCACCGTCGCCCCCACTTCCGTAAGATGCTCGGCCGCAATCAACAGCTGGTCTCGACACAGTCCTTCAGTGAAGCCAGCCTTGACGCCCCGCTCACCATAGATGGCCTCCATGACCAGCTTCTGGTAATCCGGCGCCGGCACAACAATCTCAAGCCCGGCGCGGCTGGCTGCCTGGTGATAGACCTGGCTGGCGACGGTGCCTGACGTCGCCAGCAGGCCGACCGTCCTGTCGCGGCCGTATGTTTGTCTTATCCAGTCGATCGTCTCGGTGAGCATGTTGACGATTGGCACGCGCAGGTGCTCCTGGATGCGTTCAACAAACGCGTGAGCGGTATTGCACGGGATTGCAATTGCATTGGCACCGGCGCTTTCCAGGCGTTTGCAGGTCGCATACAGGGCCATCGTCGGGTCGGTTTCATCATTCAGCAGACTGGCCGTGCGATCCGGAATTTGCGGGTTCTGCTCGACCACCATCTTGATGTGGTCCTGATCCCGGCCTGCTGGCGTACCGGCAACCACCTTGCCCATGAAGTCCACCGTAGCTGCGGGGCCGACCCCACCCACGATACCCAGCTTGAATGGCAGTTCACGGGGCGCACTTGAGCCTTGGGTCGCGAACGTGGCGTAGAGCTCGTTGATATCCAGTGCGGCAATGCCGCGGCGCTGCAGGTCGGCGCACACCAGCGAAAGCTCGGTCATGCCCGGCACGACCAAGCTGGCACCCTGTGCCTGCACTGACAGGCATGCCTGGTACACGGACTCCAGAGGCATGCCATCCAGGTGCCCATCCTTGATGCCGTTGACGCCATACATGGCCTCCATCAGCGCGACCTGCGCTTGTGCATCGGGGTACACCACATTGTACTGGTGGCCCAACGCTTGTTCGAAGAGCCCGGAATGACGCACATAATCCGAAGCAAGCACGCCGAGTGTACTGCCTGGCTCCGCGACCTGACGGATGTGTTGCACCAAGGCTTCCATCATGTCCAGCACCGGAGTCCCCAGCTCTTCCTGGATCTGCGTGCGGAACGTCTGGCTGGCGAAGCAAGGCAGCATGATTGCATCCACACCGCTAGCTTCAAATGACCTGCACACCTCGAAAACATAGAACTTTCGCGAGGTCATGCTCGCGCTTGCATCCAAAGGCAGCATTACATCCTTGAAGGGATGTTGCTCGAGCAGGAAATGAAAACGCCCCTGGTCCTCCAGCACCGCCCGCGACTTCAAAAGCTTGTAGAAAAGGTCGCCCCCCGCGAGCGAACCAAGCCCGCCGACAATTCCGATCGTGTGGGCAAAAGCTTGTGGAACTGCTGCCTTCTTCGACTTCATGAGCAAACTCCTCAGGCGGCCGATACCGGGCGGTCGAGGGTGGGCGCCTCGCTTGCCGCTTGCGGCTCGGTCTGTGGCTCTGATCTGGCGATCACAGCCGTGGCAATGCTGTTGCCCACGACATTGGTAGCGGTACGTGCCATGTCGAGGAACTGATCGATACCGATGATCAACAGCAGGCCAGCCTCAGGCAGGTTGAACATCGGCAAAGTCGCAGCGACCACCACCACCGAGGCCCGCGCCACGCCCGCCATGCCCTTGCTGGTAATCATCAGGGTCAAAAGGATCAACACCTGCTGGGTGAAGCTGAGGTCGATGTTGTATGCCTGGGCGATGAACATGATGGCGAACGCCTGGTACATCATCGAACCGTCGAGGTTGAATGAGTAGCCCAACGGCAGGACGAAGCTGGACACGCGTTTCGGCGCACCGAACTTCTCGAGCGCTTCCATCGTTTTCGGGTAGGCCGCCTCGCTGCTGGCCGTGGAGAACGCCAGCAGCACAGGCTCGCGAATCAGTTTGCCGAGCGTGAAAACAGACTTGCCCAGGCACAAGTAACCCGCACCGAACAGCACTGCCCACAGCAGCAGGATGCCCAGATAGAACTCGACAATGAGTTTGCCATAGTCGGTCAGCAGCCCCAGGCCTTGAGTAGTGATTGCAGAAGCGATCGCTGCAAAAACCCCGATCGGTGCAAACGCCATGACATAGTCAGTGATGCGAAACATCACTTTCGCAAGTTCATTGATGCAGTCCACAATCTTTGTATGGCCGGCTCGGTTGACACCTGCCAAGGCGAAGCCAAAGAACAAAGAGAAGACCACAATTTGAAGTATTTCATTATTGGCCATGGCCTCGGCAATACTGCGAGGGAATACATGACTGATAAATACCTTGAGGCTGAAGTCGCCTGTATTCACCGGGGTTGTAACGGCATCAGCGTGATGCGCGACCTGCAAGTTGATGCCAGCGCCTGGCTCGAACAGGTTGACCAGCGCCATGCCGATCGCCAGTGAAATGGCCGAAGCGCAGACGAACCAGGCCATGGCACGAAAGCCGATGCGGCCGACCGAGCGCGAATTGCCCATGCTTGCGATCCCGCCGACAAGCGTGGCGAACACCAACGGCGCGATGATCATCTTAATCAAACGCAGAAAGATATCCGTCACCATTGAGAAGTAGCCAGCTATCTGCCTGGCGTCCTGTTCGCTGCCTGCGAAATGATGACATGCCCAGCCGACGACTACGCCCAAGGCGATACCTATCGCAATCCGGCGCGGAAGTTTATTGTTTTTCACGATGTATTCCTCAAGTTATTTTCTATTTTTTCTACTTGGCAGGATCTGGATAAAGACAGGAACAGCAACTCGCCGAGCGAGTGCTGGGGACAAGTTTATCGCCGCGAAAAAACAAGTTGATGAGTAATAGGGCTGACCCTATGCGTTTTTGGAATAGTTTACAGGCATCGCTGTCGAGGCTTATGCGAACACGCTTACACTGAGCGCCTGGCGAAGGAGATCAGCGATGCAAATCAAGTGGCTGGACGACCTCATGGCAATCGCCGAGTGGAAGAATTTTTCTCGCGCCGCCGAGGTGCGTTGCGTTACACAGTCCGCGCTTTCCAGGAGAATCCGCTCGCTCGAAGAGTGGGTGGGTGTCGAACTGGTTGATCGTGCAACCTACCCGGTACAGCTTACGCCCGCCGGCCAGACCTTCTGCGCTGAAGCCCGCCAGGCGCTCGCTGCCTTGATGGCGCTGCGCGCCGACCTGAGGGACGTGAAACGGATGCCAGGGCGCTCGATCCAGATCACGGCAGCCCACAGCCTGTCCATGACGTTCCTGCCGAAATGGCTCAGCCAGTTCCAGCAGCAAAACGAGCGCTTCAATGCCCGGGTAGTGGCGGCCAACATCAATGACGCCGTCATCGCCCTTGAAGAAGGCAGCTGCGACCTGATGATTGTCTACCATCATCCGCTCACCCCCATCTCCCTGGACCCTGAGCGCTTCGGTAGCCTGGCGCTCGGCCACGATGCATTCATCCCCGTGTGTGCGCCCGACGCGCAGGGCAAGCCGATGTTCCGGCTTTGCGCAGGCAACAAGCCTATTCCGCACCTGGCGTACACGGCTACGACATTTCTGGGGAAAGTGGCAGACGTCGTCATTCGCAACGCACCTGAAGTCGCCCCTCTGGAACGGTGCTATGAGGCCGATATGGCGATGCTGCTGGTTCGCATGGCTGTCGAGGGCTATGGGGTAGCCTGGCTGCCCCACAGTGCAGTAAATGACGAACTGGAAAGAGGGTTGCTCGTGCAGGCCGGAGGCGCCGAATGGAGCACTCGGCTGGAGATCCGCTCGTACTGCTCGCTGTTGAATCAGAACCCTACGATGAGAAGCCTGTGGAATACCCTGGACAACACTGCGCATGGATCAGCCCAGGCTTGAGCACAGTTTCCGCCTGACAAGCTGTTGCGAAATTACTTACAGTGAAATACTGTATGTGCATACAGCAAAAACAAGGAAACACTTGTGTCCAGCACCGCCTCCGCCACCCCGAGCAGCTACGAACAACTGGGTATGCGCATCCAGAAGATCATCAACAGCCCCACGGCACAGCGCAGCCGTGCGGCGTTGATCTTTCGCCTGGAACAGGAAACCCCGGAAGACTGGGAAACCCTGCTTGGGGAAATCGCCGAAAACGACAACGTCACCCTCGCCCACCGCGACGATGGCGGTGTGCAGATTTTCTGGACAGTACCGAAGGAAGACTGACCGCGCATCAACCTCAAGCCAGTGCCTGCAGGTAGGCACTGGCTTCGCGGTAACGCGCCAGCCGCGCCAGGTCGGTGGGGCCTGGGCAGGGGATGCGCGAAAGGTCGCTGTTGTCGGCCAGGTCGGCCAGCTTGACGGTGCGCGCCAGCGGGTCACCGCCCAGGCGCACCACGAAGTCCTGGTAGGCCTCGCCCTCACGGCGGCTCAGCGCCAGCAAGGCGGCAAGGATTTTCAGCGCGAAACCCTCCCGCGCCAGGTCGGACAGGGTCAGCGGGGTGTCTTCGATCACATCGTGAAGCACCGCGACAATCCGTTGTTCGGTTGTGCCAACCCGCATCATCACGCGTAGCGGGTGGAGGATATATGCAGCCCCACCCTTGTCGTATTGCCCTTCATGCGCCCTGGCGGCCACGGCAATGGCCCGCTCCAGTGTAGACATGAGGCCCTCCCCGTTCAGCTTCCTCCTGCCAAGCATAGCCAAAACTGTGCGGACAATGTGTGGGAGCGGCCTTGCGTCGCGAATGGGCCGCAAAGCGGCCCCGGCCATCTGTGCCAGGTTCAGATATCGGGGCCGCTACGCAGCCCTTTCGCGACGCAAGGCCGCTCCCACAAGGATTGCGCAAGCATCTGAATCTTGAGCAAACACCGTTATCTCCCTGCAGGAAGCTGGGTTAGCGCGCAGCACCGTGCTGGATGACCACCGAATCGGTACCCAGCTTGGCCATTACCTCGGCCTTGCGTGCTTCGGCTTCCTCACGGCTGGGGAACGGCCCCATCAGCACCACCGGTTTGCCGTCGCGGTACTCTACCGAGGACGGGATGCCCTTTTCGATCAGGCGTGCGGTCATGTCACTGAGCGCCCCCATGTTGGCGCCCTGGATCACTTCCACATCCCAGCCTTGCGGGGCTGGCTGGCCAGCCAGGGCTTCGGCACGGCGCTGCAGCTCGGCGCCACCGCACATCTCGCGGATGCGCAGGTTGTTGCCGTTGTCGTCGACGATGATTTCGTACTGGCCATCGCGCTTGATCGCCACGTAGCTGCGGTAGGCTTCGTACTGCCCGGCATCATCCTTGCCACGGACCTGGCCGCAGATGGTGCCCTGGGTGTCGATCCGCACGTTGCCGAACTTGGCGGTCTTGGGGTTGTGCAGGTGTTCGGCCACCTGTTTGTGCACGCCTTCGACCTCGTTCTCACAGCCCGCCAGGGCGAGCACTGCCATTACCACAGCCAGTTTGCGCACGCGTGTACCTCCAGATTCGAAGGCGCGGATTCTACCACGCCCGCCCTGGGCGAGGACCGCGAACATACGTTACACCGTGCGACCAGTGGCCCTGCACCTCAGGCAGTCATGGCATGCCACGCCTCGTCATGACGGCAGCAGATCCAAGGTCCGTTCGAGTTCATCGAGGTCGATACGGAAGCCGATGCCATTGGGTATCCCGACGACAAAGCCGAAATGCTGTTGATCGCGATCAGTCAGGTACTTGTAGAAGCAGACAAAGCGATCAGGTGGCTGCAGTGTCAGCACCGAAGCGCCGGGCGATAGCACATTGATACCGTGGATCAGCTGGCTGCCCTCGACGCCCGCCACTACCCTCGCCCCGGCACAAGTTTGCACGATGGTTGCCAGGTCGCACTTCAAAGGATTAAGGATGCGAAAGCCGCGATGTTTATGCAGATGCTCGGCAATTTCCAGTTCGTTGTGCAGCAGGCGCGGATCTCCGTCACAGCCCCGCAGGATGAAAACCCCCGGGTGGGGCTGGTAATTCACCCGCGACAACAACTTCTGGCCCATGGCGCGGAATCGCTCGGACTGGTTTGTGTTGTGGCTGAAGTCATCGAACAGCACCAACTCTCGAAAAAAGGCAGTGCGCAGCCGCAGCGGATGCATGCAAAGCCATTCTTCGTACTGCGGAGCCTGGGAAAAAAGCGGGAACCTGCCCGAAGGCGCCGTGGTCACCGGCACCCCTTCGTTACGGGCCAAAGCATAGGTGACGCAATCCTCGGCCAGCCATGTTCCAAACCAACGGTTGCCGTAACGTGAACAATAAGCGGCCCCACGCTCGACCTCTTGCTCCACGACAACCCGTGGCAACCCGTTGGGTCGGTCAGACAGCCAGAAGCTGGCATTGTTCTTGTACAGAGCACCATCGATCAGAATGACATCCTTGATCAGATAGCCCCTGGTAGGAGCCTGTTCGACGCTGCCCAACCCCTCCATGGTTCGCCGCGGATGCTCGAAGGGAAAGAAACGTTTTGCTTCCCAGCCGGTCACTCGCTCCAACTGATTCGGCAGGAAGAAAGCGGGAGGCGCCGGGGTGACCTCGGCCGGCGCGATATCCCAGGTCTTGACTGCAAGGCTCTTGAGGTTCTCCGACGGCTTTCGTACCAACCGCTTTCTTGCCAGGTACGTGTATGCGGCCAAGCTCCAGCTTTTACGGTCCGATCCCTTCGTCTCTACATTCGAAATATCGTTCATCATGCAGCACTCTCATTGAAGGCAATCTTTCACGCTCAGTTGGACGCTACTCTTTCCAGAATGGGGGGAGACTGGAAGTGGGCATACCGATCTCGCAAGTTCTCCAGCAATAGTTCACCAGGCGCTTTCGCACAGTAAATGTATATCTTGAACAAACCACCGAAGACCATTTCACGATAGCGGTCGACAACTTCCTGGTCACTTGGCCCATCCGGCAGCCCCAGATGCAGTGTGAGCTTACTGTCCTCGACGGCGAATAACGGGAACTCCCAGAGGAACTTGGCGATGCCGGTCTTGGGTAGCCGGACGAACATATAGGCCTGGTTGCCCAAGGTATCCACATCACCGCCGCGCCGGCGCTTCCATTTCAAAAGCCCATCGTCCGGACGTGCCAGGCATTGGCCGATATCGTAATAATCGAAACCCTGCTCGATGGCCCACTCCAGGGCCATGAAAGTAGTGATGGAGTTGACCTCGCGCAGTCGTTTGGGGTCGCTGAAGACAGCCTCCGGGTAGCCAAAGCGAAGCGTGCTCCAATAGCGCTTGCCGGCCCGGGTTATTACACAACCGAAATGACAGGCGACAACCTCGTCGCCTTTCATTATCAGGTCGAGTCGGCCAACGGTCTGGGCGATGCGCACCACTTCCTGCGAGTCGAATTGTTTGGCATACAGGCCATGCCGCGCCTGAGCATAAGGCTGCAACATTTCCCGGTCGGCCTTGCCAATCGCCTCGTCCGTCAGCACCTGCTGCATACGGTACAGCGGCCGGCACTTGCGAATACTGCGGCGTAGTTCACCGTCGTAGCGGGCGATGATCTCCTCCAGCGGACGCCCCAGGGGGATGATGGCACTCAGGTAATGGGGCACGTACAGGGCCCCTGCACTGGGCATCTCGCTGATTAACAACCTATGGGACGCGGCGCCAGATTGTTGCGGGCCATCGCCAGGCTGGGTGTCGACCTCGGGCTTACCGCCGATGAGCAGCCTGGCCATTTCCCTGCGGCTCTTTCGCCCGACATACAAGACCTCGTAGTCGTTACTTTTCTGTAGCCGGAACCTGGCGATTTCCCAGCGCCACAAACACGCGCGCCCCATTATATCCTGGGTCCAAATCAAGAGCTTTCTTATTTCGAAGCGCATCGACGGCGTTATGAGCTTTCGTATGTGCTCTCTCATTTTAGTTTACCCGGATAACAGGTTATATGCTGTCAAATAAACACCCAATCACCTTTGGCACTTAAACGCCATAGGCTGCCAGATACAAAAATATTAAAGATCCGCGAAAAAGATCTGTCAAACACGCTTAATCATTGAATATTCAATGGTTAGCCAGTGAAAACAGTATGTTTTATGGCGCCATTTTTTCTTGTGGAACATCTTCACGGCCCAATCAGGTGAACAGGCTGGTAATCATTTCACCGAAAAGGACGCCAATCAGCAGGGCGGGCAGCACTACAAGCTCGCGCTTCAGGTCCAGCAGGCCCAGCTTGCGGTTGACCGGAAAAATCAGGAAAAGCGTGAAGAAGGTATGCAGCGCCACACCCCAGATGGCATAGGTCACGCCACCGATGGCCATGAGGACCGGCAGCAGGATAAACAGCGAAACGACCCGGATGATGTTGTCCATCGCCACGTATTTGGTCAGCCCCAGGGCCAACCAGAGCTGGTGTGCCAGCGTGAAGCGCAAGGTGAAAAGCGAGAGCGAGAGAATGGCCATGGTATTGCCGGCGCCGGCATAACGGTCGTCGTAAAGCCAACTGATCATCAGTGGGCTGGCAGTCAGCAAAAAACCGCAAGCAAACAGCGAGGTCAGGTCGAACAGCGCCCTGGAGCGGTAGTAAAGGCTGCGCACCCGCTCTTTGTCGCCACTTCTCGTCGCCTCACTGAAGGCCGGCAGGGCAACTGCCCCCGCCAGCCGCAGCAGGACCGACTGAATGGCCCCGAGGATGGCGACAGCGATGGAATAGACCCCTAGTTCCGCGACCGACATACTACCGCCGAACCAGATCCGGTCACCCTGCATTGCCAGGACCCCTACGGAGGACGACAACAATATCCAGCGTCCGTAATCGAACACCTCGCGCAGCGCAGCCGGTTCCAATCGCAGGCGGTTGCGCGGCCCCTGGAAGATCAGGTGACTGAGTACGGTGAAAACCAGTGTGCTCAGCAGGCCTGCGGCCACCAATGACCAGATGGAGCGGGTGAGATAGCCTGCCACGAGCATGGCTATCAAACCGACAAACTGCGCAATCAGCTCGGCGATCACCACCTTCTTCTGCTGGAAGACACGGATGGCCACATCGACCTTGGGCGACTGGAAGCCATAGATGATTGCGGCGACCCCAGACAAAGCCAGTACCATCGGTAGCTCTGGAGCGGCGTAGGTGGAATGGGCCGGCCACAGCTCGATGTGTTGCGTGAATTGTGCCCCCAGGGCCAACAGCAACGTGAGAAGGAACAGCACAAACCCACGGATGACTTGCACCGTCCACACGGTATCGAGAAACAGCGGTTCGTCGCCGCGCGAACTCTGAATGACGTTCGGCCGCAGCCCGACATCGGAAAGCATTTGCAGCAGCACGGATACAGTGGTCGCAATGGCCATCACGCCGAACATTTCCGGCACGAGCAAGCGGGTAATAACCAGATTGCCGCCCAGGCGCATGACCTGGGAAGCAAAGACAGCGACAAGGTTCAACGCACTGGCCCACATGGCCCGTTTGCGCAGGCTCAACGGAAGCGACACATCTATCGAAGGCATAGCCGCATCTCTGAACCCATCGCTAGAGACTCACTATAGTCACAATTCGCCATGGGGCTATCCGAGCAGGCTGTAGCGCGTGAAATCGCCCTCCGCCGGGCACAACAAAAACAAAAGGGCGACCCCTTGGGGTCGCCCTTTTGATGCCCGGAAACCGGGACTTTTATTTGGTAGGCACAATTGGACTCGAACCAACGACCCCCACCATGTCAAGGTGGTGCTCTAACCAACTGAGCTATGTGCCTGTCGTGTGGGGCGCATATTAGTGATCGAAAGCGTAGCTGTAAAGCGTTTTTTTCAGAAAAATCAAAAACTTTCGAAACCGAACGCATCGCGCTTGTTGTAGGAGCAGCCTCGTGCTGCGAAAGGACCGGCATGGGCGACTCAATACCGGCGGCAGGACTGGCGTCTGCGCAGCACAAGGCTGCCCCTACAATTCAACGACTACCTACAAAATCGGGCAATGAAAAAAGGGATGACCCTTGCGGATCACCCCTTCTTCGATTTGGTAGGCACAATTGGACTCGAACCAACGACCCCCACCATGTCAAGGTGGTGCTCTAACCAACTGAGCTATGTGCCTGTCGTGTGGTGCGCATTCTACTCATTCCAAAAACCGTGTCAACACTTTTTTTCGCGCTAACCTACTGAATCTTAAACTCTTTATAGAAAGGCGCGCTGGCAGGACCGAGTAAAGGATTTTCACCGGACGACTAGCGGGTGTTTATTATTATTGATAGCATCGGTACATTCGTTAAAAATATAAAACACGAGGTTCCTGCAGCATGGCTAACACCCCCTACCCCCAGTCCTACTACGCCGCCTCGGCCAACCCGGTGCCGCCACGTCCGGCGCTGCAGGGTGAGGTGGAAACCGATGTGTGCATCATCGGCGCCGGTTACACCGGCCTGTCCAGCGCCCTGTTCCTGCTGGAGAACGGCTTCAAGGTGAGCATCGTCGAAGCGGCCAAGGTCGGCTTCGGCGCATCGGGCCGCAACGGTGGCCAGATCGTCAACAGCTACAGCCGCGATATCGACGTCATCGAACGCACCGTCGGCCCCAAGCAGGCCCAGCTGCTGGGCCATATGGCCTTCGAAGGTGGGCGCATCATTCGTGAGCGCGTGGCCAAGTACAACATCCAGTGCGACCTGAAGGACGGTGGCGTGTTCGCTGCCCTCACCAGCAAGCAGATGGGCCACCTGGAGTCGCAAAAGCGCCTGTGGGAACGCTTCGGCCACAACCAGCTGGAGCTGATGGACCAGAAGCGCATCCGCGAAGTGGTCGCCTGCGACAACTATGTGGGCGGCATGCTGGACATGAGCGGCGGCCACATCCACCCGCTGAACCTGGCCCTGGGCGAAGCCGCCGCGGTCGAGTCGCTGGGCGGCATCATCTATGAGCAAACCCCGGCCGTACGCATCGAGCGTGGTGCCAACCCGGTGGTGCATACCCCGCAGGGCAAGGTCCGCGCCAAGTTCATCATCGTTGCCGGCAACGCTTACCTGGGCAATCTGGTGCCGGAGCTGGCCAGCAAGTCCATGCCATGCGGCACCCAGGTGATCACCACCGAGCCGCTGGGCGACGAACTGGCGCGCACCTTGCTGCCGCAGGACTACTGCGTCGAAGACTGCAACTACCTGCTCGACTACTACCGCCTGACCAGCGACAAGCGCCTGATCTTCGGTGGCGGCGTGGTGTACGGCGCGCGTGACCCGGCCAACATCGAGGCGATCATCCGCCCGAAGATGCTCAAGGCTTTCCCGCAGCTGAAGAACGTGAAGATCGACTACGCCTGGACCGGCAACTTCCTGCTGACCTTGTCGCGTCTGCCACAGGTTGGCCGTATCGGCGACAACATCTACTACTCCCAGGGCTGCTCGGGTCACGGCGTGACCTACACCCACCTGGCGGGCAAGGTGCTGGCCGAGGCCATGCGTGGCCAGGCCGAGCGTTTCGACGCCTTCGCCGGCCTGCCGCACTACCCGTTCCCGGGTGGCCAGATGCTGCGCGTGCCGTTCAGCGCCCTTGGCGCCTGGTACTACAGCCTGCGTGATCGCCTGGGCTTCTGATGTAAGCAGGCTTGGCCTCTTCGCGGGTGAACCCGCTCCCACAGGTACAGCACAGGATTTGAATATTGTGCAGTACCTGTGGGAGCGGGCATGCCCGCGAAAGGGCTTGAACAGGCAGAAGCTACTTGTTCAGGCTACTCACAGCCTGCCTGGCCGCAATCTCCTGCCCCGCCCGGGCCAGTTCATCCGCAGCCTGCAACCAGCGCTGGCGGTCCACCTGGGCCGGCAGTTGCCGCGGTGGCTGCACGAGCACTGCCCAACTCCCAAGCTTCGCCCACGCCGAGGCAAAGTCATCGAACGCCATCAGCTGCCGCCGGTGCATGCCCGAGCGCAACAGCACCCGCTGCTTGTAGCGGTCGTAGCCGATCAGCACGGCATAGCGTGGCTCGCTCCACCAGGCCGAACCATCCTCGTAACGCAGCAGCACTGGGTTGCCCGCCGCCACCTGGGTCAACAGCGCGTCCAGTTGCTTGTCCAGCGGATACACCACCATGCCGTAGTCGCGCGCTACCCGGGGGATACCCGTGTCCAGCGCCTCGGCGCCCTGGGGCAGGTTCAGCGGCTTGTCCAGCAGCCCCGGCGTGATCGGGGCCCCCTGTTGCGACAGCACCGCCGCCAATGCCATGGCCCCGCTGTGGTTGGCGTTGCCACGGTAGAACGGCACGCTGCTGATCTCGACCCGCTGTGGCAGGCCTTTGAGGTTGGCGGAGGGTCCGCCGGCACAGCCGGCCAGGCTGGCCGCTACCAGGCAGGCAGCCAGCAGCCGACGAGGGATGGTCTTGAAGGAAAGTTGCTGCATGGACACTCGCTTGCTTCAACGCCAGGCAGGCAGCGCCCGGCTCTGGCCAACGATCATAGGTCGGACAGCGGCGCGGGTATAGTCCGACACCGGCTAGTGCCAAATCGGACCAAGCGATAGACCTTTGGTCAATGGAACGTCACAGGCGAAGGGCTAGACTAAAGCAGTGTCTGGAGGGCCAGCGTCGGCGACCGAGCGCGGCCCATAGAGATGGAGGCACAAATGAGCCTGACCATGGCAATCCTCATGCTGGTGGGCATGTGGCTGAGCGTTGCAGCCGCCATGCTGTGGGGTGTACTGCGTATCGTGCGGCGTCATTCCCACCACCTGCCACCGCAGGCCCTCGCCAAGCCACAGCCTGTGCGCCGGGCGCGGCGGCATGCCGGGGTGCACTGATTTCAGAAGTTTCGAGGCCCATTCGCGGGTGAACCCGCTCCCACAAGATCCTCCACTGCCTTCAGAAGCGGCGAATTACCTGTGGGAGCGGGCAAGCCCGCGAACGGGGCGCAAGCGCCCCGCTTTTTTACATCAACCTTCTGCGGCTTCGCGCTTCAACCGCGCCCGACGGGCGAGGATGTTGAGGATCTCGATCGCCGTCGAGAAGGCCATGGCTGCGTACACATAACCCTTCGGTACATGGGCGCCAAAACCTTCGGCGATCAGCGTCATGCCGATCATGATCAGGAAGCCCAGGGCCAGCATCACCACGGTCGGGTTGTCGTTGATGAAGTTGGCCAACGGGTCGGCGGCCACCATCATGACGATCACGGCAGTGATAACGGCGATGATCATGATCGGCAGGTGCTCGGTCATGCCCACGGCGGTGATGATGCTGTCAACCGAGAACACGATGTCCAGCAACAGGATCTGGAAGATCGCCGCAGCAAAGCCCAGGGTAACCGTCGACGATACCTTGGCTTCTTCCTTGGCACCGTGCGGGTCGACGTTCTCGTGGATTTCCTTGGTCGCCTTCCACAGCAGGAACAGGCCACCGGCAATCAGGATCACGTCCTTCCAGGAGAAGGCATTGCCGAACACCTCGAACACCGGGTCGGTCAGCTGGACGATCCAGGCCACCGTGCTGAGCAAGGCCAGGCGCATGACCAAGGCCATGCTGATACCGATACGGCGCGCCTTGGAGCGATACTCCAGCGGCAGCTTGTTGGTCAGGATGGAGATGAAGATCAGGTTGTCGATGCCCAGTACGACTTCCATGGCCACCAGCGTAGCCAAGGCAACCCAGGCGGTAGGGCTAGCGACGAGTTCCAGCAAATATTCCATTGTTCAAATCCTGCAGCAGCGGTTGGGGGTCAGATTTCCTGGGTGTCTTCTTTCTTGTCGGCGTCCTTGGGCTTGTGCCCTTCGTTGCCGATGGCCTCGCTCAACGCCTGCTGTGCAGCCTTGTTGGTGTCGTCGATGGCCTGCTTGGCCGACTGTGCGGCCTGGTCGAGCATCTGCTGGGCGGATTTCTCGGCCTGCTCGCAACCGGCCAGGGTGAACAGGGCCAAGGCCAGCACCAGCGGCGTGCCGATGGATTTGAGTTGCAGCATGGGTTCCTCGCTTTCATATTCCGGCGGCGCGCACGGCGCCTGATGGAGCCGCATTCTAAAGAGCGTAATACATCAGGAAAATTCGTTTTTTCAGCGGTTATACTTCGGGTTTTACGAATCCGGAAACATACCGATGCTCAACTATCGGCAGTTGCACTACTTCTGGGCCGTGGCCAAGACCGGCAGCATCGCCCGCGCCAGCGAACAGTTGAACCTCACCCCGCAAACCATCAGCGGGCAGATCAGCCTGTTCGAACAGACCTACGGCCTGGAGTTGTTCCAGCGCGTGGGGCGCCAGCTGGAGCTGACCGAAACAGGGCGCCAGACGCTGATCTATGCCGAGCAGATGTTCCAGCTGGGTAGCGAGCTGGAGGCCATGCTGCGGGCCGGTCCGCAGGAACAGATCCTGTTCCGCGTGGGTGTGGCGGACGTGGTGCCCAAGTCCATCGTCTACCGCCTGCTGGCACCGACCATGGAGCTGGACGAGGTGCTGCGCATCAACTGCCGCGAAGACAAGCTCGAACGGCTGCTGGCCGACTTGGCGATCCAGCGCCTGGACCTGGTGATTTCCGACAGCCCCATGCCCAGCCACCTGGACATCAAAGGTTATAGCCAGAAACTGGGGGAATGCGGGTTGAGCTTCTTCGCCACCCTGGCGCTGGCACAACGCCTGGAAGGCCCCTTCCCCGCCTGCCTGCAGGATGCGCCATTGCTTATCCCCGGGCAGGAAACCGTGGTACGCAGCCGCCTGCTGCGCTGGCTGGGTGAACAGCAGGTGCAGCCACGGATCGTGGGCGAGTTCGATGACAGTGCCTTGATGCAGGCATTCGGGCAGTCGGGCAGCGGCATCTTCGTCGCGCCCAGCGTGATCGCAGAGGAAGTGTGCCGCCAGTACGGCGTGGAGCTGATCGGGCAGACCGAGGCGGTGCACGAGTCGTTCTATGCCATTTCGGTGGAGCGCAAGGTCAAGCACCCGGGGATCGTGGCGATTACCGAGGGGGCGCGACGGGAGTTGTTTCATTGGTAGAGGGCAGATTTGACGCCCCCGCGTTTCAATGGTCATATGCCTGCCAGTTTCAGGTGCCCTGCGCCGCCGCGCGCAGGGTGAAACGGGAAGCCGGTGCGTCGTGTTACCCCACGACAAGTCCGGCGCTGCCCCCGCAACGGTAAGCGAGCGAACCCTTCGAGATACCACTGTGCACCTGCATGGGAAGGTGAAGGTTTCATGCCCCTCGCAAGCCCGGAGACCGGCCTGGAGCTTCACTTGGCAACCCGCGGTGGGCGGGCGCAGGCCGGTATCGGTGCGCGCGCCTGCGTGCACGGTGTGCCTTTGCGTGTTTTCCACCGGGATCCATTCATTCCTGCAGTAGTGGAACGACATGTCCCGTATCTTCAAGCTTCACCCCTTGGCGGCCTGCCTGGCCGTTTCCCTGCCGGCCCTGGCCGATGACCTCGACCGACAACCATTGGCCCTGCCCTCAACGGCCATCACCGACACCTTCGACAGCCACGCCATCGACCTGGCCACCCCGACCCAGGCTGGCTCGCGCCTGGGCCTGAGCGCCCTGGAGACACCGGCCAGCACCAGTAGCATCAGCGCCGAGGAGATCCAGCAGCGCAACAACCTCACCGTGCAGGACGCGGTGACCCGCTCACCGGGCATCAGCTACATCGGCTCCCCGGGCGACGGCGGCACGGGCCTGTCCGCCCGCGGCTTTACCGGGCACAACTCGGTGATGACCTTGTTCGACGGCGCACGCCTGTACACTGGTGCCGGCACCCAGACGTTCCCGATCGACCCGTGGATGGTCGAGCGCATCGATGTGATTCGCGGCCCGGCCTCGGTGCTGTATGGCGAAGGGGCCACCGGTGCGGTGGTCAACGTGGTCCCGAAAAAGCCGTTTGCCGGCGAGGTGCGCAACCACCTGCGCCTGGGCTACGGTTCGTGGGACCGCCAGCAGCTCGGCCTGGACAGCGGCGGCAGCCTTGGCGAGCGCCTGAGCTACCGCCTGGCCCTGAACCAGCAAGCCGGTAACGGCTGGGTCGACCGCACGCCGTCGCGCAGCCTGGCGTTGAGCGCCGCACTGCGCTTCGATGCCAGCGACGACCTCAGCTTCACCCTCGCCCACGACCGTGGCGATGCGCAGCCTGCCAACTATTACGGCACCCCGCTGATCGACGGCCGCTACCGCAGCAGCCTGCGCGACAAGAACTACAACGTGCAGAACGACGTGCAGCATTACGTCGATGAATGGACCCGCCTGAACACCGACTGGACGTTGAACGACCACCTCAGCGCCAGCAACCAGCTGTACTACATCAAGAGCCGCCGTCACTGGCGCAATGCCGAGGACTACAGCTGGGATGCAGGGCGCCAGCAACTGCTGCGTGGCAGCTACCTGCAGATCAAGCACAACCAGGAACAGTTCGGCGATCGCCAGGCCTTCACCCTCGACCACACACTGTTCGGTCTGGCCAGCAAGACCGTGGTCGGCGCCGAGTACAACAAGGTCCGCTTCAACGTCGACAGCAACGCGCCCTACAACGATGTGGGCGGCGACTACGTCGACCCGTGGCAACCGCAACCAGGTTGGTTCCACAGCGCCTCGCCACTGCGCCCGCAAACCCTGTCCAGCACCCACACCTTTGCCCTGTTCGCCGAAAACCGTCTGCAGTTGAGCGATCGCCTGTCACTGGTCACCGGTGTACGCCGCGACCAGAACCACATCGTCCAGGAGAGGCTGACCACCGACAGCCACAGCGACCGTAGCCTGCGAGGGGGCAACTGGCGCGCAGGGCTGGTGTTTGCGGTCAGCGAAGACCTGTCGCTGTATGGCCAGTACTCCACCAGCGAGGACGGGGTCGACAACCTCATCAGCCTCAGTGCCAACCAGATGCACTACGACCTGACCGAGGCCAGGCAGACCGAGGTGGGCCTCAAGCAGCGCTTCTGGGAGGGGCGTGGCGAGTGGACATTGGCGGCCTACCACATCGTCAAGAAGAAGCTGCTGGTGGATGACCCGCTCACCCACGAGAAGCAACAGGCTGGCCAGCAGACCTCCGACGGCCTGGAGGCAACCCTGGAACTGGCGCTGGCGCACCAGTGGCAGGTATCGGCAAACGCGGCGATCGTGCGCGCCAGGTATGACGACTTCGAGGAAATGGTCGGCGGCGTGGCTCAGGACCGTGCGGGCAATCGCCCGGCAAATGTGCCGCGGCGTACCGCCAACCTGTGGCTGAGCAAAGGCTTCGGCCAGTGGCTGGAGGCCGGCATAGGCGCGCGTTATGTGGATGAGCGCTATGCCAACACCGCCAACACCCAGAGCGCCCCCGGCTACACCGTGGTCGATGCCAACATCGGCTGGCAGGTGTTGCCGGACGTGCGGCTGGGGTTGCAGTTGAACAACCTGTTCGACCGTGAGTATGTGCAGTCGGCGTTCAGTGGGCAGCAGTGGCTGATGGGGATGCCACGGTCGTACTTTGCGACGGTGGATTACAGCTTCTGATCTGAACTGCCTGCACCGGCCTCTTCGCGGGTGAACCCGCTCCCACAGGGATATCACAGAATTCGAATACGGTGACGTACCTGTGGGAGCGGGTTTACCCGCGAAGAGGCCGGCACAGGCAGCACAAAAACATCTACCTCTCCGGGATAATTTAGTTATAAGATAACGTTTCAGTTGACATCGATTCCTAACAGCGACCTCCCATGACAAGCGCCAGCGCCACCCCCACCCTGCTCACCCAGCGCCTGCAGAGCATCGATGCCCTGCGCGGCCTGGTGATCCTGTTCATGCTCCTGGACCACGTCCGTGAAACCTTCTTTCTGCACCGCCAGGTCAGCGACCCGATGGCCATCGACGCCACCGAGCCGTCGCTGTTCTTCAGCCGCACCCTGGCCCACCTGTGCGCGCCGGTGTTCGTCATGCTGACCGGCCTGTCGGCCTGGCTGTACGGCGAGAAACACCAGGGCCGCAGCGATGTCGCGGCGTTCCTGTTCAAGCGCGGGCTGTTCCTGGTGGCGCTGGAATTCACCCTGGTCAACTTCGCCTGGACCTTCCAGCTGCCACCCAGCGTCATCTACCTGCAAGTGATCTGGGCCATCGGCGTGAGCATGATCGCCCTGTCGCTGCTGGTGTGGTTGCCACGTGCCGCCCTGATCGCCCTGGGCGCAATCATCATCGCCGGCCACAACCTGCTCGATGGCCTGCACTTTGGCGCCGAATCCGCCCTGCATGTGCCGTGGGCAATCCTGCATGACCGGGGCTGGCTGGAGTTCTCCGAAAGCCTGCGCCTGCGCACCTCCTACCCAGTGCTGCCGTGGATCGGTGTCATCGCCCTGGGCTACGGCCTGGGCCCCTGGTTCGCCCGTGGCAGCGAGGCCGGCCAACGCCAGCATCGCCTGCTGCTGGCCGGGCTGATCGCGCTGCTGGGCTTTGTCGTGCTGCGCCTGGTCAACGGCTACGGTGAGGCGCCGTGGAGCACTTATCCGACCGTCACGCAAACCCTGATGAGCTTCTTCAACATCACCAAGTACCCGCCGTCGCTGCTGTTCCTGGCACTGACCCTGGGCAGTGGCCTGCTGTTGCTGCGCGCCTTCGAACGTGCCGGCCAGGCCCGCTGGATCAGTGCCCTGGCGGTGTGCGGTGCGGCACCGATGTTCTTCTACCTGCTGCACCTGTATGTGCTGAAGCTGCTGTATCTGGCCAGCCTGGCGCTGTTCGGCCGCAACCATGGCGACTACTTCGGTTTCGACGGCATTGCCGCGGTGTGGCTGGCGGCAGTGCTGCTCGCGGTTTCGCTGTACCTGCCGGTGCGCTGGTTCGCCCGCCTGAAGGCGCGGCGGCGCGACATCACCTGGCTGAAGTACTTCTGAAAAGCGTTTTCACCCGGCGGCACGATGGTCTACCATGCCGGCCGCCGGTTTCCACCACGGAAACAATAGGGAATCCCAGGCCCGCCAATTCGGGCCAAACGGAACTGCCCCCGCAACTGTAGGTGCCGAGCCTGCTCCATCGATGCCACTGGGCCACGAACCCGGGAAGGCCGGAGCCAGGCGATGACGCACCAGTCAGGAGACCTGCCGGCCTACATTCACCAACCGGCGGGGTGTCCGGGATTGGCCATCAGTGTTGCCCCTGCCACCAGCGGGGGCTCGGCGATGCCTGTCCGTGCGTTCCTCACCCGAACTGTCCGATAGGAGATCGCCCAGCATGCTGCCCCGTTTTGCCACCCTGCTCGCCGGCCTGGGCCTCACCGGCCTGGCCCAGGCTGCTGCCACCCACTACCCGCTGACGCTGGACAACTGCGGCAAGCCGCAAACCTTCGCCCAGGCGCCGCAACGCACGGTCACCATTGGCCAGGCCAGTACCGAGCTGCTCTACGCGCTGGGGCTGGGCGACAAACTGGCTGCCACCTCGCTGTGGTTCAACAACGTGCTGCCCGAGTACCAGGTGCAGAACGCCAAGGTGCCGCGCCTGGCCGACAACGAGCCCAGCTTCGAGGCGGTAGTGGGCAAGCGCCCGCAGCTGGTGACGGTGCAGTTCGAATGGATGGTCGGCGCCCAGGGCGTGGTCGGCACCCGCGAGCAGTTCGATGAACTGGGCATCTCCACCTACCTGCTGCCGTCGGACTGCGAAGGCAAGGACAACCTGGTGGGTGCCGATGGCACCCGTCTGCAGGCGTTCCAGGTCGATACCATCTACAAGAGCGTCAGCCAGCTGGCGGCAATCTTCGACGTGCAGGACCGTGGCTCGGCCCTGAATGCCGAGCTCCAAGGCCGCCTGGACAGTGCCAGGGCGCAACTGGCCGGCAAGGACCTGTCCGCCACCTCGGCGCTGTTCTGGTTCTCCAGCGCCGACCTGCACATCGACCCCTACGTGGCGGGCCGCCAGGGGGTCGCCGACTTCATGCTGCGTACCCTCGGCGTGCGCAACGTGGTCGAGTCCAGCGAAGAGTGGCCGACCGTAGGCTGGGAAACCCTGGCCAAGGCCAACCCCTCGTGGCTGATCATTGCCCGCATGGACCGCCGCCGCTACCCCGCCGATGACTACCAGAAGAAGCTGGCATTCCTGCGTAGCGACCCGGTAACGCGCAACATGGACGCGGTGAAGCACGATCGCATCGTCATCCTCGACGCCGACGCCATGCAGGCCGGCATTCGCTTGTTCAGCGGCGTGCAGACGCTGGCCGCCGCCTTCGCCAGCGGCAAAGCAGCCCAATGATGATGCGCCTGTTACCCTGTATCGCCGTTGCCCTGGCCGCCCTGTTGGCCGCCCTGCTGGCCGGCACTGCCATCGGTGAAACCAACCTGGCGCCCGGCGTAGTCGGCCAGGTGCTGGCCAACCACCTGTGGCAGGCCGGCTATCCGGTCGACCTGATCGACGCCGGCATCGTCTGGAACTACCGCCTGCCCCGCACCCTGGTCGCTGCGGCCTGCGGCGCAGGCCTTGCCACCTGCGGCGTGATCCTGCAGGCACTGTTGCGCAATCCGTTGGCCGAGCCTTACCTGCTGGGGTTGTCTGCAGGCGCCTCGACCGGTGCGGTGCTGGTCGGCCTGCTGGGCTTCGGCAGCCTGGCGCTGAGCATGTCCGGCGGCGCCTTCATCGGCGCCCTGGCAGCGTTCGCTCTGGTACTGGTGCTGTCCAGGGCAGCCGGCCCCAGCAACAACAACGCCCAGGTGATCCTTGCCGGGATCGCCGGCTCGCAACTGTTCAACGCCCTTACCGCCTTCCTCATCACCATGTCGGCTACTGCCGAGCAGGCGCGCGGCATCCTGTTCTGGCTGCTGGGCAACCTCAGTGGCGTACGTTGGCCTTCGGTGTGGCTGGCCGTGCCAGTTGTACTGTTCGGGCTGTTGGTGTGCCTGTGGCATCGCCGTGCCCTGGATGCCTTCACCTTCGGTGCCGACTCGGCGGCGTCGCTTGGCATCCCGGTGCGGCGTACCCAGTTGCTGCTGATCAGCTGCGCGGCGCTGGTGACCGCCGTGATGGTGTCCATCGTCGGCGCCATCGGTTTTGTCGGGCTGGTGATCCCCCATGCCCTGCGCCTGCTGCTCGGCCCCGGGCACAGCCGCCTGCTGCCCGCCAGCGCACTGGGCGGGGCCCTGTTCCTGATTGCCGCCGACATCCTGTCGCGCACCTTGATCCCTGGCCAGGTGGTCCCCGTTGGCGTGGTCACCGCGCTGCTTGGCGCACCGGTCTTCGCGCTGATCCTGGTCAGCCGCCGGGGGCACCCATGACGGTCATGACGACGCTACGGATGGCCCCCTTGAGTTGCCACGACCTGGGACTGCAGCTGGCCGGCAACACCGTGCTCAGCGCTATCGAGCTGAGCGTTGTCGCCGGCGAGACCCTGGGTATCGTCGGCCCCAACGGCTCCGGCAAATCCTCGCTGCTGAAAGTGCTGGCCGGGCTGCGCAAGCCAGGCAGCGGCAGCGTGCGGTTGCAGGGCGAACCACTGGCACGGTTGCCCCGCCGCCGTGTCGCCCAGGCCCTGGCACTGGTCGAACAGCAGGCCGACACCCTCGATGCAATCAGCGTGTTCGACGCCGTTGCCCTGGGCCGCACCCCCTGGCTGTCGGCGCTGGCGCCATTCTCTCGGGAAGACCACGCAATCGTCGAGCAGGCCCTGGCCGACCTCGATGCCCTGCACCTGCGCGCACGCCTGTGGGGGTCGCTGTCCGGTGGCGAGCGCCAGCGCGTGCACATCGCCCGTGCCCTGGCACAGCGGCCGCAGGTGCTGCTGCTGGACGAGCCGACCAACCACCTGGATATCCAGCACCAGCTGAGCCTGTTGCAACAGGTGCAGGCCCTGCCGGTGACCAGCCTGGTGGCCCTGCACGACCTCAACCAGGCGCTCACCTGCGACCGCGTGGCGGTGCTCGACAAGGGCCGCCTGGTCGCCTTGGGCAAACCGCTCGAGGTGCTCACCCCCGAGCGCCTGCTGAACACCTTCGGCGTGCACGCCCACTACCTCATCGACCCCTTCGACGGCGCGCGCATCCTGCGTTTTCGCGCCCCCTGAACAGGAAGTTCTGCCCATGCCGCGCCCTGTCGCCCTGCTGCTTGCCAGCGCCCTGCTCGCGCCCCCAGCGCTGGCCGACTCCGCCCAGTCGCAAAGCAACGGCTTCATCGAAGATAGCCGCTGGAGCCTGCTCAACCGCAGCGTATTCGACCAACGCGACTACAAGCATGGCGGGCGCAACAGTGCCGGGCGCAACGCTTACAAGCCGCGCAATGAACGCAGCGGCAAGGCCGAGGAATGGGCCTATGGCCTGATGGGTACCTTCCGGTCCGGTTTCACCCAGGGGCTGATCGGTGTCGGGGTCGACGCCCACGCCTACCTGGGTGTGCAACTCGACAGCGGCGGCGGGCGCGTCGGCAAGGCACGCTTGCTCGGGGTGGATAACGAGGGGCACCCGAAAAACGAATACAGCCGTGCCGGCGCGGCAGTGAAACTGCGCATGTCCGATACCGTGCTGTCCTACGGTGAGCAACGGGTCAAGACCCCGGTGTTCAGCTCCTCCGACAGCCGCCTGCTGCCCGAGACCGCAACCGGGTTCTTCCTTGACAGCACCGAGTTCGACAACCTCAGGCTGGTTGCCGGGCACTTCAACGAGAGCGCCGACCGCAACGCTTCCAGCCATGACCAGGGCTTCGTGGTGAACTACTCCAATGGCCGCCAGGGCAACAGCTTCGACCTGGCCGGCGTGGTGTGGAACCCCGGTGCCGCCTTCAGCGGCAGCCTGTACACCTCACGTTATCAGGACAGCTGGAACCAGCATTACCTGGGCAGCACCCTAAGCCATGCCCTTGATGAACGCCGCAGCCTCACTCTCGACCTCAACCTGTACCGCACCACCGACACCGGCAAGGCGCTGTCCGGGCGCATCGACAACACCACCTGGAGCCTGGTCTCGCGTTACGACCACGGGCCGCACGGTTTCAGCCTGGGCTGGCAGCAGGTGGACGGCAACACGCCGTTCGACTACGTGACGCGAGGGGCGATCTTCATTGCCAATGCGGTGCAGATGTCGGACTTCAACGCACCGAACGAGAAGTCGTGGCAGGCGCGCTATGACCTGAACATGGGCGCCTACGGCGTACCGGGGTTGAACCTGACGGCATTGTACGTGCGCGGGTTCGATATCGACGGCAGCCATGTCGACCCTGCGGGCGGCTACGCGTACCTGGGGTATGGCAAGGGGGGCAAGCATTGGGAGCGCGACCTCGAGGCACGGTATGTGGTGCAGGGTGGCAAGGCCAAGGGCACCGTGTTTTCGTTGCGGCATAACGTGCATCGGGGCAATACGGCGCAGGCGGAGCTGGATGGGGACCAGATACGGTTGGCGGTGGAATGGCCCTTGGGGGGTGGGTTCTGATGTTTCGCGTGACCTGAAAAAATTCTGGGGCAGCTGCGCGCCCCTTTCGCGACACAAGGCCGCACAGCGGCCCCCAAAATCCATCAGGCAACCCAACTGCCGTATAATCGCCAGCACCCACTGCCCAACCAGGCCACGCCATGCCTCGCCTCCAGAAGTTGCTGTTACCCCTGCTGCTGGCTGCAGCCCTCACCGCCTGCGATCAGAAACCCTCCCGCGAAGAACAGATCCTGTCCCAACTGCCGCTGCAGGATGCCTACACGCACAACATCGAGCGCATGGCCGCGCTGCTCGGCCGCACGCACCCGCAGCTGTCGCAGGCGACGATCCAGGGCGTGCTGCGCAAGCACCTGACGGTCGAGGACCAGCGCCAGGACCTGTTCCGCCTGTACAGCGAAAAGAACTTCAGCGATGCCGAGTTCGCCACCATCGTCGAGGCCACCCAGGACCCGGCCAAGGCTCGCGCCCTGGAAGACACCGAGGCAGGCAAGCGCCTGAGCGAGAAGCTCACCGCCCTGATGCGCGAATCGGCCCGCGACGCGAAGGTGCAGGCCCTGGCCGAGCAGCGCATGCAACAGGTTGAAGACGAGCTGGACGCGCTGGAAGACGCGGGCTCCTGAACGCGGTTCCCCACTGCGCTCACAAGGCGTAAGGTTGTTCCCATTTCGTAGCTGTTTTTCGATCACTCGAGGTCAGGATTGCCACACACCAAGCACGGACTGCGTCTGGATCTACGCACACTCATTCTGGTGCTTTGCGCCCTTACCGCCGTGGTCATGCTGTGCGCCAGCTATTTCGCCAGCTACCGGGTGCAACGCCAGCTGCTGATCGACCATGCCCTGGAAGCCAACCGGGTGTATGCGATGAAGCTGGCCAGCATCACCGAGACCTTTATCGGCAACGCCTTGCAGCAGCTGTCGTTCAGCGCCGGCGTGCAAGGCCGACAGCTGGGTGACGCCGTCGCCCTGCAGGCGGAGACCGAGCGCGTCCTGAGCCAGAGCATGGCTTTCAACTCCACGTTCGTGATCGATGCCGACGGAGTACTGCTCGCGATTTCCCCCCCGCCCTTGCGGCACCTGGTCGGCAGCCACATGCACTCGCCCGGTGTCCAGGAGGCGCTACAGGCGCGCCGCCCACTGGTGTCGACGCCCTACATGTCGGCGGCCAACAACCTGGTGGTGGCGCTGTCGCAACCCATTTTCGACAGCAACGGCCGCTACCTGGGGTATGTCGGCGGCAGCCTGTACCTGCGTGAACGCAACATCCTCAACAGCCTGCTGGGCGAGCATTTCTACAAGGACGGTTCCTACCTGTACGTGGTCGACCGCAACCGCCGCCTGCTGTACCACCCCGACAGCCAGCGCGTGGGTACGGTGGTTGAAGGCAACGCATTGATCGACCAGCTGGCGACCCTGGGCAGTGGTACCCGGCAATTGTCCAACAGCCTCGGCGTGGAAATGCTCGCCGGGTTCGCCACCGTGCCCAGCGCCGGTTGGGGCGTGGTGGCGCAGCAGCCGCTGACCCAGACGGTGACGCCACTGAGCCACCTGATCCTCAGCGTGGTCGGCACCTCCGTGCCGTTGGCACTGGTGGGCAGCGTGCTGCTGTGGTGGTTGGCCATGACCATCGCCCGCCCGCTGTGGCAGCTGGCCGCCGGCGCCCGCTCGATGGACCGGGCCGGCACTGCCGAGCGCCTGCATCGGGTACCGGCCTGGTACTTCGAGGCGGCCGAGCTGAAGCGCGCGCTGCTATTCGGGCTGAACCTGCTGCATGAACGCATCGGCCGGCTCAACCGTGACGCCCAGACCGACCCGCTGACCGGCCTGGGCAACCGCCGTAGCCTGGAGTTCAGCCTGTCGTTGCTGGAAGCCGAGGGTCGGGCGTTTGCGGCGATCGTGCTGGATGTCGACCATTTCAAGCGAGTAAATGACGGCCACGGGCACGAGGTGGGAGACCAGGTGCTGCGTCGGCTGGCGGAACTGATGCGCCGCTGCTGCCGCGAGGGCGACTTGCTGTGCCGCACCGGCGGCGAGGAGTTCCTGATGCTGCTGCCGGGGGCCAGCCTGGACGTTGCGGCAGTGGTGGCCGAGCGGCTGCGGGTTACGGTGCAGGATACGCCGGTGGAACCGGTGGGGGCGGTGACGGTGTCGCTGGGAGTGGCGCATTGGGATGGCGAGGCAGAGAGCGAACCGGGGGATGCGTTGAGCGAGGCTGACCGGGCGCTTTACCGGGCCAAGCAGGAGGGGCGCAATCGGGTGGTGGTTGCCTGAGCGCCCTTGCCTGCCTGTTCCGGCCTCTTCGCGGGTAAACCCGCTCCCACAGGTCCCCCACTGCCCTCAAGGACGGTGCATAACCTGTGGGAGCGGGTTCACCCGCGAAAGGGCCCGAACAGACACTACACAGCTCAAGGCAAACCTATCGCCACATGAAGCAATGAACTTGGCAGGTTGTAACATTCATTGTCATAAAACTGTCTTGTTTCGGTCATAGGATTGACCCCAGCCTGACATTTTCACTTCATGGATGAGCGTCTCATGCGTCGTGTGGTTTTCAATCAGAAAGGTGGCGTCGGAAAGTCCAGCATCGCCTGCAACCTTGCCGCCGCCAGTGCCGCCGAAGGCTACCGGACCTTGCTGGTCGACCTTGACCCGCAGGCCAATGCCACCTATTACCTGACCGGCCTGGTCAATGACGCCATTCCTTCCGGCATCGCCGATTTCTTCCGCCAGACCTTGTCGCCAGTCACCGCTGCCGGCAAGAAGCACCGGGTTGCGATCACCGAAACCCGCTACCGCAACCTGCACCTGATCACCGCCAGCCCCGACCTCAGCGACCTGCAAGGCAAGCTGGAGAGCAAGTTCAAGATCAACAAGCTGCGCAAGCTGCTGGTGGAACTGGGCGAGGACTACGAGCGGATCTACATCGACACCCCGCCGGCGCTCAACTTCTATACCTTCAGCGCACTGGTGGCGGCCGAGCGGCTGTTGATCCCGTTCGACTGCGACAGCTTCTCGCGCCAGGCCCTGCACTGCGTCATGGCCGAGGTCGAAGAACTGCGCCAGGACCACAACCCGACGTTGCAAGTGGAAGGTGTGGTGGTCAACCAGTTCGCCGGGCGCACCGCGCTGCACCAGACCCTGGTCGAGCAATTGCGCGGTGAAGGCATGCCGGTGTTGCCGGTGTACCTGAGCAGTTCGATCAAGATGCGTGAATCGCACCAGGCCTCGGTGCCACTGGTACATCTGGCGCCGCGGCATAAACTGGCGCTGGAGTTTGTCGATTTGCTGGATGTACTGGAGCGTGCGGCCTGACAGAACCCTGGGTGCGCTTTGCGCCCCTTTCGCGACGCAAGGCCGGTACACAAAGACCGCGCCGCCTTTGAAAGCTGTGCACGGACTTGTGTCGCGATGGGCTGCAAGGCGGCCCCAAAATATCAATCCCGAAGCACTACCCGACCGTTCGTCCGGGTGGTAGATTCGCCGTCATGAAAACCACCCGGCACACCCGCACGCTGACCGCCTGGACGCTCTACGCCAGCGTCCTGTTCAGCCTGGTTCTGTGCGGCCTGCACCATGGCCAGATGGGTGGCCTGCGCCTGGCCGGCCTGGAAGGCGGTTTCTGCTCGATCAACAGCGAACACGGCGTAGCCATCGACCTGGATGGCGCCGGCGGCGACCAGCACATGGCACAGCTCGACTGCCCGGTGTGCTCCTCGTTCGGCATGGCCGTACCGCTCAGCAGCAGCGGCTGGTCGTTCACCCCGGCGCAAACCGTGGCCACCTCGCCCATAGTGGTGCGCAGCTGGGCGCAACCGCCACCGCGCTATCAACGCCCCGCCCTCAACCCCCGCGCCTCCCCCGTCGCTTTCCCCGCAGCCGTACTTCATTTCGCCTGACCTCAGCCGGGCGCGCCTGACTGCGCGCGCTCGCGGTCAGCCATGACCTTTGCGTGGAAGACACATCAACATGCTTCGCAATACCTCCCTGGTGCTCCTCATGGGCACCTGCAACCTTGCCTGGGCGGATGCTGCCCCGGTGGAACTGAACGCCACCACCATCGACGGTAAACGCGACGCCGCCAGCGGCGTGCAACTGGACGAGCCGATCCGCACCGGCTCGCGTCTGGCCCTCACCGCGCGGGAAACGCCGGCCTCGGTCAGTGTCTCGGACCGCCGCCTGATCGAAGAGCGCGGCGCCAAGGACAGCCAGGACGTGATCAACGCCATGACCGGCGTCAACGCCTCGGCCAACCCCGGCTTTGGCGGCTTCGTCGCCTATCGCGGCTTTACCCAGAACCAGGTTACCCAGTTGTACAACGGCATCAACCTGGGCTACAGCAGCGCCACACGGCCCGTGGATGCCTGGGTACTCGACCGCGTCGAACTGATTGGCGGGCCGTCGTCGTTCCTGCATGGTGCGGGCGCGGTGGGCGGCTCGATCAACTACATCACCAAGCTGGCCAGCCGCGATCAGCAGACCATCGATGGCCGCATCCGCTACGGCAGCTTCGACGACAGCGAAGTGGCGTTCGGCATCAACCAGGCTCTGGCCAGCAACCCCGCCGATGCCCGCCACTTCATGCGCCTGGACTTCAGCCGTGGGCATGGCAACGGCTACATCGACCGCAACGAACGGCACACCGACAGCCTGGCCTTCTCGTTGCTGAGCGACCTCACGCCGAACCTCACCCACACCCTGGCCCTGGAATACCAGGAAGACCGCGAAGACAGCCCTTACTGGGGCTCGCCGATCCTGCCTGGGCGCAGCACGATGAAGATCGACAACAGCCGCCGCTTCGAAAACTACAACGTCGGTGACGGGCGCTATGAGCAGCGGGTACGCTGGCTACGCTCGATCCTCGACTACCAGCTCAGCGACAGCACCAGCGTGCAGAACACGCTGTACCACTACAACGCCCAGCGCGATTACCGCAACCTCGAACGTTACAGCTACACCAACGATGACAAGGTACAGCGCAGCAGCCCTTACCTGCAGCGCCACGACCAGAACCTGCTGGGCGACCGCATCGAGCTGCGCCACGACAACCAGCTGTTCGGCCTGGCCAGCCAGTGGTCGCTGGGGTTGGAGTACTCGCGCATGCGCCAGACCCTCTACCCCACCTCGAGCAGCTGGAGCGATGTGGTCGATGCCGAGCACTTCGACCCCGGCAGTTTCGACGACATCCCCGGGGTGAACGCCGGCCTTACCAAGCAACGCCGCCACGAGGTGACCAACCGCGCGGTGTTTGCCGAAAACCGCGTGCAACTCACCGAACGCCTGGCCTTGCTGACCGCCCTGCGCTACGACTACCTGGACATGCAGGTGACCAACTACGGCGCGGTAACGCCAACCTCGCCGGCGTTCTTCGAACGGCGCTGGGAACCGCTTTCCGGGCGTATCGGCCTGACCTATGCGCTGACCCCGTCCGCCAGCGTCTATGCACAGTACAGTACCTCTGCCGACTTGCCGGCCGGCTCGCTGGCAGCAGCGACCTATTCCAACGTCGGGCTGTTCGACCTGTCGAAGGGCGAACAGTGGGAAGTGGGCAGCAAGTTCGACTTCCTCGACGGGCGCGGCGCGGCCACGCTGGCGCTGTACCAGATCGTGCGCAAGGACTTTGCCGTGCGCGACTCCAACGACGCCAACCTCACGGTCCAGGCCGGGCAGCAGACCTCGCGGGGTGTCGAGTTGTCCGGGCGCCTGCAGGTGACATCCAAGCTGCTGGCCGAGGCCAACTATGCCTATGTCGATGCGCAGTACGACGAGTTCAACGAGGCCGTCAACGGTGTATCGGTGTCGCGCAAGGGCAACGCACCGGTGAACGTACCCGCCAACGTCGCCAACCTGTGGCTGACCTACAGCCTGACCCCGGCATGGTCGGTGGGGGCGGACGGGCGCTACGTGGGCTCGGTGTATGCCGACAATGCCAACAGCCTCAAGGCCCCGGCCTACACCCTGTTCGGTGCGTTCGCCCGCTACCGGCTGGATGAACACACCACGCTCACCGGGCGGGTACGCAACCTGACCGATGAGGTGTATGCCAAGCAGGCCTACAACAGCCAGTACTACATGGGGCCGCCGCGTACCTTCGAACTGGCGCTGGATATGCGTTTCTGAGCTTATTGCCCGCGTTCCTGTAGGAGCGGCCTTGTGTCGCGAAGGGCTGCAACGCAGCCCCGGCGATGCCTGCGCCTACTTCAAGATCCTGGGGCTGCTGCGCAGCCCGATCGCGACACAAGGCCGCTCCTACAAGGCCTGCGTCAGCTGCATAGCTGGTGGTTGAATCAGGCATCCCGAGGTCGCCCTCGACAAAGCGCCCTGCAGCGCCCGGTTATCTACTGACAAGCACAACAATGATGGCGCGGCCCGACCGCGCCACTTTCATCATGCCTGCCAATGGAACCGGAGAGCACTCGCATGCCCGCACCTCACGAGGTATCCCCCGCCACCCTGCGCCGGGTGATCGCCGCCTCGGCCATCGGCAATTTCGTCGAATGGTTCGACTTCGCCGTCTACGGCTTTCTCGCTACCCTGATCGCCAGCCAGTTCTTCGCAAGCGAAGACGCCAGCGTGGCCTTGCTCAAGACCTTTGCGGTGTTCGCCGTGGCCTTCGCCCTGCGCCCGCTGGGCGGCATCGTGTTCGGCGCGCTGGGTGACCGCCTGGGGCGCAAGCGCATCCTGTCGCTGACCATCCTGCTGATGGCCGGCTCCACGACCCTCATCGGCCTGTTGCCGACCTACGCCAGCATCGGCCTGGCAGCCCCTGCGCTGCTGACCCTGGCGCGCTGCCTGCAGGGGTTTTCCGCCGGTGGCGAATATGCCGGGGCCTGCGCCTACCTGATGGAGCACGCGCCCAACGACAAGCGCGCCTTCTATGGCAGCTTCGTGCCGGTGTCGACCTTTTCCGCCTTTGCCTGCGCGGCGGTGATCGCCTATGGCCTGGAAGCCAGCCTGTCGGCCGAGGCGATGAATGCCTGGGGCTGGCGCATACCGTTCCTGATCGCCGCGCCACTGGGGCTGGTTGGCCTGTACCTGCGCTGGCGCATGGAAGAAACCCCCGCGTTCCGCGAAGCCATCGCCCAAGGCAAGGAGCATGAACATTCGCCGCTCAAGGAAACCCTGCGCAACCATGGCCGAACGATCCGCAACCTGGGTGCCTTCATCTCGCTGACCGCGCTGTCGTTCTACATGTTCACCACCTACTTCGCCACCTACCTGCAACTGGTCGGCAACCTGACCCGCGCGCAATCACTGCTGGTGACCACCGTGGCGCTGCTGTTCGCTGCGGTCGGCTGCCCGCTGGCCGGGGCATTCTCGGACCGCGTCGGGCGGCGCAAGACCATCGGCTTTACCTGCCTGTGGGTGATGCTGTGCGTGTTCCCGGCGTACTGGCTGGCCAGCTCCGGCTCGATGTCCGGTGCGCTGCTGGGGGTGATCCTGCTGGCGGTGGGGGCGTTGTGCAGTGGCGTGGTCACGGCGGCATTGCTGTCGGAAAGCTTCCCTACCCGCACCCGCTATACCGCTTCGGCAATTACCTACAACGTGGCCTATACGTTGTTTGGCGGCACCGCGCCATTGGTGGCGACCTGGCTGATCGGGCAGACCGGCAGCAGCCTGGCACCGGCGTTCTACCTGGTGGTGATTGCGCTGGTGGCGCTGGCGGGCGGGTTGGCGTTGCCGGAAACTTCGCGGATTTCGTTGCATGATGAGGCTAGGGGCGACAGTGCAAGAGCTGGGGCTCGTCGTACTGTTTGAGAATTTGGGGCCGCTTTGCGGCCCATCGCGACACAAGGCCGCTCCTACAAGAGATTGCGTCAATTTGCGGCTGATGCGATCCCCTGTAGGAGCGGCCTTGTGTCGCGATGGGCTGCAAAGCAGCCCCAAAACGCTCAACCCTCCTGCACCTCTTCCCGCCGATACGCCCACTGATACAACGCCGGCAACACCAGCAAAGTCAGTGCGGTGGACGACAGAATCCCGCCAATCACCACGGTCGCCAGCGGCCTCTGCACCTCGGCCCCGGTGCCGGTAGCCAAGGCCATCGGGATGAACCCCAGCGACGCCACCAGTGCCGTCATCAGCACCGGCCGCAAGCGCGTCAGCGCGCCCTCCTCGACCGCTGCCCGCAGCGTGCGCCCTTCTTCCCGCAGGCCACGGATAAAGGCAATCATCACCAGCCCGTTGAGCACCGCCACGCCCGACAAGGCAATGAACCCCACGCCAGCGGAAATGGACAACGGAATGTCCCGCAACCACAGCGCCAGCACCCCGCCGGTAAGGGCGAACGGGATGCCGGTGAATACCAGCAGGCCATCCCTGAGGTTGTTGAACATCATCAGCAACAGCGCCATGACCAGCAGCAAGGCCACCGGCACCACCACCTGCAGGCGCTTGGCCGCCGACTGCAGCTGCTCGAACTGGCCGCCCCAGCGAGTCCAGTAACCCGGCGGTATCTGCACCTGCTCGATCAGCGTCTGTTCGGCCTCCTCGACGAACGAGCCCAGGTCACGCCCACGCACGTTGGCGCTGACTACCACCACTCGCTTGCCATCCTCGCGGCTGACCTGGTTCGGCCCTAGCTGCAGGTTCAGCGTGGCTACCTGCGACAGCGGGATAAAGCCGATTTGCCCGGCACCCGCAGCCGTATTGGCCGGCACCGGAATCAGCAGGCTGGCCAGTCCGTCGACATCGGTGCGCAGGGTTTCCGACAGGCGTACCACCATGTCGAAACGGCGGTCACCTTCGTACAGCGTACCGGCCGTGCGGCCACCCACGGCAATGGCAATGGCGCCCTGCACATCACCCACGTTCAGGCCATGGCGGGCTGCCTTGTCGCGGTCGATATCGATGGTCAGCACTGGCAGGCCAGTCGTCTGCTCGACCTTTACCTCGGACGCGCCCGGCACGCCTTGCAGACTGCTGGCGATCTGCGCGGCAGTGCGGTTGAGCACATCCATGTCATCACCGAAAAGCTTCACCGCCACATCGCTGCGTACCCCGGAAATCAGCTCGTTGAAGCGCAGCTGGATCGGCTGCGACAGTTCATGGTTGCTGCCCGGCACGCTGGCGGCGGCACGTTGTACCTCGGCAATCAGCTCATCACGCGGCTTGCCTGGGTCGGCCCATTGCTCACGCGGGCGCAGCATCACATAAGCATCGGAAATGTTCGGCGGCATCGGGTCGGAGGCGATCTCGGCAGTGCCCGTGCGGGCGAACACCCGCTCCACTTCCGGCACCTGGGCGATGATCGCCTGTTCCAGGCGCCGCTGCATGTCGACCGACTGCGACAGGCTGGTGCCCGGCACGCGCAAGGCCTGCAGGGCGAAGTCGCCTTCGCTGAGGCTGGGGATGAACTCGCTGCCCATGCGGCTGGCCATAACCCCGGACAACAACACCAGGGTAGCGGCGGCAGCGAACGCCAGCTTGCGCCGGCCCAGCACCCAGGCCAGCACTGGGGCATAGCGCTGACGCGCCGTGCGCATTACCAGGCCCTCCTCTTCGTTGACCTTGCCGGTGACGAACAGGGCAATGGCCGCCGGCACGAAGGTAACCGAGAGGATCATGGCACCGAGCAGGGCGGTGACCACGGTAAAGGCCATAGGGTGGAACATCTTGCCTTCCACCCCGGTCAGGGCAAAGATCGGCAGGTACACCACCATGATGATCAGCTGGCCGTAGATCAGCGGCCGGCGCGCCTCACGGGCGGCCGCGAACACTTCATGGAAGCGCTCGCTGCGGGTGAGCATGCGGCCATGGCGCTGCTGGGCGTGGGCCAGGCGGCGGATGGCGTTCTCCACGATCACCACCGCGCCGTCGACGATGATGCCGAAGTCCAGGGCGCCCAGGCTCATCAGGTTGGCGCTGACCTTGTTGCTGAACATGCCGGTGAAGGTGAACAGCATCGACAACGGAATGACCATGGCAGTGATCAGCGCAGCGCGGATGTTGCCCAGGAACAGGAACAACACGGCGATGACCAGGATGGCGCCTTCGACCAGGTTCTTCTTCACCGTGGCGATGGCCTTTTCCACCAGGTTGGTGCGGTCGTACACCGTAACGGCGACCACGCCCTTGGGCAGGTTGCGGTTGATATCGACCAGCTTGGCGGCGACCGCCTGGGACACCGTGCGGCTGTTCTCGCCGATCAGCATGAACACCGTGCCTAACACCACTTCCCGGCCGTTTTCGGTGGCCGCGCCCGAGCGCAGCTCTTCGCCCAGGCCAACCTGGGCAACATGGCTGACGCGGATTGGCGTGCCATCGATACTGGAGATGACGATATTGGCGATGTCCTCGGCCGACGCCACCTGGCCTGGCGCGCGAATCAGCAACTGCTCGCCATTGCGCTCGATGTAGCCGGCACCGACGTTGGCATTGTTGCGCTCCAGCGCCGCGATCAGGTCATTGAGGGTGAGTTTGTAGGCCGCCAGGCGCTTGGGCTCCGGCGCAATCAGGTACTGCTTGGCATGGCCGCCGATGCTGTTGACCTCGGCCACCCCGGGCACGTTGCGCAGCTGCGGCTTGATGATCCAGTCCTGGATCACCCGCAGGTCAGTCGGTGTGTAGGGCGTGCCGTCCTCCTTCAGCGCGCCCTGCTCGGCCTCCACCGTCCACAGGAAGATTTCACCCAGCCCGGTGGAAATCGGCCCCATGCCCGCTTCGATGCCGGCGGGCAACTGCTCACGCGCCACCTGCAGGCGCTCGTTGACCAGTTGACGGGCGAAGAACAGGTCGGTGTCGTCGTCGAAAATGACCGTGACCTGGGACAGGCCCGAGCGCGACAGCGAACGGGTCTGCTTGAGCCCGGGCAGGCCGGCCATGGCGGTCTCGATGGCGAAAGTGATGCGCTGCTCGGTCTCCAGCGGCGAATAGCCGGGCGCGGCGGTATTGATCTGCACCTGGACGTTGGTGATGTCCGGTACAGCGTCGATCGGCAGTTTCTGGTAGCTGTGAATACCCATCGCGGCCATCAGGACCACGGCCAGCATCACCACCAGGCGCTGCTCGATGGCGAATTGGATCAGGCGTTCGAACATACAGGTGTCCCCGTGATCAATGGCTATGCTCGGCCGAGCCCTTGCCCAGCTCGGACTTGAGGACAAAGCTGCCGGCAGCGGCCACCTGGGTTCCGGCGGCAAGGCCGGTGGTGATTTCCACCTGGCCGGCGTCGCGGCGGCCGGTCTTCACCGGGCGGGCCTCGAAGCCTTCCTCGGTACGGGCAAACACCACGGTCTGCTCCTCCCAGGTTTGCAGGGCGCTTTCCGGTACCACCACGGCGGCGTCGAAGCGTTCGACGCTGACCGCGATATTGACGAACAGGCCTGGGCGCCAGGCGCCGTTGGGGTTGGCCAGCGTGGCGCGGACAGTGGCGGCACGGTTCTGCTCGCCGAGCAGGCTGCCGACGTAGTTGACCTTGCCCTCGACCTGGGCGCCCAGGTCCGGCGCGCTGACCGTGACATTGCGGCCTGTGGTGACCTTGTCCAGGTCGCGCGGGGCGACGGCGAAAGTAGCCCAGACCCGGCTCAGGTCAGACAGGGTGAAGGCATTGCTGGTCTCATCGACCACCTCGCCTGCGGTCAGGTGTTTTTCCACCACCACGGCATCGAACGGCGCGCGCAGTTCATAGCGGTTGCCGGCGCCGGCCGGGCCCACGGCGGCGACCTTCTGCCGGGCGTTGGCCAAGGCAATCTCGGCTTCCTGCAACGCCTGACGAGCCTGCAGGTAATCCTGCTCGGCGCTGATGCGTTCCTGCCACAGCTGTTGTTCACGCTGGAAGGTCAGGCGCGCCAGTTCCAGGCGGCGCTGGGCAGCCTGCTGTTCGCTGCGCAAGTCGGAAATCTGCTGGCTGGCGATTACCGCCAGCACCTGACCACGCTTGACCGCCTGGCCCAGTTCGGCTTGCACCGACTCGACCACACCAGGCACGCGTGGCACGACGTGGGCGGTGCGGTCCTCGTCGAAGCGGATTTCACCCGGAAAGCTGATGGCGGTGCCCAGTTCACGAGGGCCGGCATCGGCCAATTGCACACCGGCGGCCTCGATCTGGGCGGTGGACAGGTGCAGCTTGCCCTCCTCCTCTTCGTGGCCTTCGCCAGTCTGTTGCTCGCCGTGGCCTTGGCTGTCTTCGCCGTGGTCATCGTGCCGGGTTTCAGTGCTCGACGCGTTGCCGAGGTTGCCGGTCCAGGCCAGGCCACCGAGGCCAAGCGCGGCGATGGCGGCAGCCAGAAGGGCTAGCTTGCGTGGATTAGTCATTGTTGCTCCTGCTGTTCAATTTGTTGCTCAGGCCATCGAGGTCGCCATAAATCCGCTCGACCTGCGCCCGCGCGTCGGTCGCAGTGGCCAGCGCCTCGAGGTACAGCCCGCGCGCCTCGATCAGCGTGCGCTGGGCGTCGAGTACATCGAGAAAGGCGAACTTGCCCATTTCGAAACCGCGTGTGGCGGTGTCCACGGCCTGCTGGGCAGAGGGCAGGATGGTGCGGTCATAGGCCTGCACTTCCTGCATGGCCGTGGCCCACTGGCTCACGGCGCTGCGGGTTTCACTGCGCAGGCGCAGCTCCACGGCGTTGCGCAGGTCACGCGCCTGGTCGGCGCGGCGGGCCGCGGCCAGCACGTTGCCCTGGTTACGGTCGAACAGCGGCAAGGGCATCGACAGGCCCACCACATTGACCCGCTCGCGGTCTTCGCGGCTGTACTGGCTGCCCAGGCTGACGGTGAGGTTGGGAATGCGCAGGGCCTTTTCCGAACCCAGGGACGCTTCGCCGCGCTCGACCTGGGCAGCGGCCAGGCGCCATTCGACTGTCTGCTCGACCTGGTCGAGCAGGCCGTCGGCGCTGGGCGCATCACCAGGGGACAGGTTGGCTGCCTGCAACTGGTCGAAGCTTGCCAGCGGGCTGCCGGTCAACCATGCCAAGGCCTGGTAGGCCACACTGCGCTGGGTTTGCGCACGACGCACTTCGGCCTGGGCTTGAGCCAGCTGCACCTGGGCCCGGGTGGCCTCAACGGGCGATGACTGGCCAGCGGTTACCCGCCCCTGCACCACCCGCAGTCCACGCTCGGTCAATGCCTGCGATTGCTGCGCCAGCTCCAGCGCGGTCTGTGCGCGCAGGGCCGCGTGAAAGGCCTGCACCACATCGGCGCGCAGGCCGTTGCGCTGGCGCTCCAGGTCAAGCTTGGCAATGGCTTGGCCGGCACCGGCCACGGCGACACGTGCGCCGCGCTTGCCGCCCAGCTCCAGCGGTTGGCTGAGAGTGACAGTGGTGGTGCCGGTGTCACGGCGGGTGTCCTCGACCTCCCAGGAAAGTTCCGGGTTGGGGATCAACCCGGCCTGGCGCCGCTCGCCATCGGCAATGCCGATTTCCCGGCCAGCCGCGGCCAGCTCCGGGTTCTGGGCAAAGGCGGCATCAAGCGCCTGGGGCAGGCTCAGGCTCTGGTTGCCCTGGGCGCTGGCGGCGCCGGCCAGCAACAGGCAGAGCAAGGCGGTCTTGCGGGGGATGGGCACGAAACAGGTCCTCGTCGGCGAGCTTTGGCGAGGGACTGTAGAAAGCCGTGCTTATCGGGGCGGTGGCGGGAAAATTACAATTTTGTAATTCAGCTGCTCCTACAGAGGGTGTGTTGAGGGTTCGATAATCGCCCACTTTCCGGGTGCAGCGGTTTAGTCCAATTGACTAAACTAACCAGGCGGTACAAAACTAAACGCATCCAACAACAACAAAGCGATGCCCGTCATGAAGCCCATTATTCTCGTGCTCAACGGCCCTAACCTGAACATGCTGGGCACCCGTGAGCCTGCCCAATACGGCTACGAAACCCTCGCCGACCTGGCCAAGGGCTGTGCCGATACCGCCCATGCCCACGGCCTGGAAATCGAGTTCCGTCAAACCAACCATGAGGGCGAACTGATCGACTGGATCCATGCCGCCCGTGGCCGCTGCGCCGGCATCGTGATCAACCCCGGTGCCTGGACTCACACTTCGGTGGCCATCCGCGATGCCCTGGTAGCCAGCGAAGTGCCGGTCATCGAAGTGCACCTGTCCAACGTGCACAAGCGCGAACCGTTCCGTCACCTGTCGTTCGTATCGTCCATCGCCGTCGGGGTCATCTGCGGCCTGGGCAGCCATGGCTACCGCATGGCCCTCAGCCACTTCGCCGAAATGCTGCAGGAGCACAGCGCATGAGCCAGCAAGCCATCCTCGCCGGCCTGATCGGCCGCGGCATCCAGCTTTCGCGCACCCCAGCCCTGCACGAGCACGAAGGTGATGCCCAGGCGCTGCGCTACTTGTATCGGCTGATCGATGCCGACCAGCTGCAACTGGACGACAGCGCCCTGCCCGGCTTGCTCGACGCGGCCCAGCACACCGGTTTCACCGGGCTCAACATCACCTACCCGTTCAAGCAGGCGATCCTGCCGTTGCTCGACGAACTGTCGGACGAAGCCCGCGGCATCGGCGCGGTGAACACCGTGGTGCTCAAGGACGGCAAGCGGGTTGGCCACAACACCGACTGCCTGGGCTTTGCCGAAGGCTTGCGCCGTGGCCTGCCGGATGTGGCACGGCGCCAGGTTGTGCAGATGGGTGCCGGTGGTGCAGGCTCGGCCGTCGCCCATGCCCTGCTGGGTGAAGGGGTCGAACGGCTGGTACTGTTCGAAGTGGACGCGGCCCGTGCGCAGGCCCTGGTGGACAACCTGAATGGCCATTTCGGTGCCGGGCGTGCCGTGGTCGGCACCGACCTGGCCACGGCCTTGGCCGAGGCGGACGGGCTGGTCAACACCACGCCGGTGGGCATGGCCAAGCTGCCGGGCACGCCGCTGCGGGTGGAGCTGCTGCATGCGCGCCTGTGGGTGGCGGAAATCATCTACTTCCCGCTGGAGACCGAACTGCTGCGCGCCGCCCGGGCACTGGGCTGCCGCACCCTGGATGGCAGCAACATGGCCGTGTTCCAGGCGGTTAAGGCGTTCGAACTGTTCAGCGGGCGACAGGCGGATGCGGCGCGGATGCAGGCGCATTTTGCCAGTTTCACCTGACAGATCGTTGTTGGATTCTTCGCGGGTGAACCCGCTCCCACAGGGATCGCACAGCTTGCAAGCGGTGCAGTACCTGTGGGAGCGGGTTCATCGAGTCGTCGAACCGCCGCGAAGAGGCCGGCACAGACCACTCACCCTTTCTCATCCAGCAACGCCTGTATAACCTGTTCCTGCCCACCATAATCCCCTTCGCCAAAGTGCACATGGCGCACCTGCCCTTTGCGGTCGACAAAGTAGTGTGCCGGCCAGAACTGGTTGCCCCAGGCGTTCCACACCTTGTAGTCGTTATCCACCGCCACCGGGTAACCGATCCCCAGCCTGGTCACCTTGTCACGCAAGGTGACCACATCGTGCTCGTAGTCGTATTCCGGGGTGTGCACGCCGACCACCACCAGGCCCTGGTCGGCATAGCGCCGCGCCCATTCGTTCACATGCGGCAGGCTGCGTCGGCAGTTGATGCAGTCCCAGGTCCAGAAGTCCACCAGCACCACCTTGCCCTTGAGCCCGGGGCCATCCAGCGGCGCCGAGTTCAGCCACTGGCTGGCGCCCGACAGCGACGGCATGGCACCGTAGCTGTCGCGGGCCATCAGGTGCCCGGCCAGGCCCAGGCCGGCCAGCACCACCGCAATTCCGCCAACCAACAAGCGGCGATCAATTTTCATGGCAACCGCCGGTGGCGTAGGTACGATACTGCACGCTCTGCTGCTGGCCCTTGGAGTCGAGGTAGTCCATGCGGGTATTCACCAGGCCGCAGGCGTCGCTCTGGTCATCCTGTATCGACAGCACTTTCTTCACGTCCAGGTGATCACCGTAGCGGTACTGCATGACCCCGGTGTCGTCCATCGGCATGGTGGAGGCCTGGGCGGCAATGGCGCCGATGCTGAGCACGGCGAACAGACTGGCACGGGCGAAGGTTTTGAAGTTCATGGCATCTCTCCTGTGTAACGCTTGAGGGTGGGGAGTCGTGCTCCCCGGTCGAGAGCCATTTCACGCCGGCCAGGTATCCCGCATGTGTCGCCCGAAGCTGTGATGTGCTTCCTCCTGTGTCTGTACACGAGCGAGATACACTGCAATACAAAGCCCCGCAGGCAAGCGCGAACGCGCTCGGTACACTGCGCCCATCCCTTTTGCACAGGAACGCAGCGCATGGAACATGTCGATCACATTCTGATCGTCGACGACGACCGCGAAATCCGCGAACTGGTCGGCAACTACCTGAAGAAGAACGGCCTGCGCACCAGCATCGTCGCCGACGGCCGGCAGATGCGTGCCTTTCTCGAAGCCAACAGCGTGGACCTGATCGTCCTCGACATCATGATGCCCGGCGACGATGGCCTGCTGTTGTGCCGCGAGCTGCGCGCCGGCAAGCACCGCAATACCCCGGTGCTGATGCTGACCGCCCGCAACGACGAAACCGACCGTATCATCGGCCTGGAAATGGGCGCCGACGATTACCTGACCAAGCCGTTCTCGGCCCGCGAACTGCTGGCCCGTATCAACGCCGTGCTGCGCCGCACGCGCATGCTGCCGCCCAACCTGACCATCAGCGAAAGCAGCCGCCTGCTCGGCTTTGGCCAGTGGCGGCTGGACACCACCGCGCGCCACCTGCTCGACAGCGAAGGCACCCTGGTAGCCCTGAGTGGTGCCGAATACCGCCTGCTACGGGTGTTTCTCGACCACCCGCAGCGGGTACTCAGCCGTGAGCAGTTGCTCAACCTGACCCAGGGCCGCGAAGCCGACATTTTCGACCGTTCCATCGACCTGCTGGTCAGCCGCCTGCGCCAGCGCCTGGGTGACGACGCCCGCGAGCCCAGCTGCATCAAGACCGTGCGCAGCGAGGGCTACGTATTCTCGCTGCCGGTGCAACTGCTCGAGTCGCCATCATGAAGTGGCCGCGTACCCTGGCCTCGCGCCTGGCACTGATCTTCTTCACCGGCCTGGTGCTGGCCTACGGCCTGTCGTTCGGCCTGCAGGCGTACGAGCGCTACATCAGCAGCCGCTCGATGATGCTCAGCACCCTGGAGCAGGACGTGGCCACCTCGGTGGCCATCCTCGATCGCCTGCCCGCGGCCGAACGCGCCGCCTGGTTGCCGCGCCTGGAGCGGCGTACCTACCGCTACCGGCTGGACCAGGGCCTGGCGGGCGAAGCCATGCCGACCAGCGACCCGCCCATGGCCGCCGACTCGATCGTCAAGGCCATTGGTGCCGACTATCGCCTGTCCTTCCAGGAAATCCCCGGCCCGAATGCGCACTTCCAGGCACACCTGACACTGGCCGATGGTGCACCGCTGACCATCGACGTAACCCCATCGCCGGTCCCTGTGGCACGTTGGCTGCCCGTGGTGTTGCTGATCCAGTTGGCCGTGCTGTTGCTGTGCACCTGGCTGGCGGTACGCCTGGCGATCGGCCCGCTGACCCGCCTGGCCCGCGCGGTGGACAACCTCGACCCGGACAAGCCTGGCGTGCAACTGGATGAAAGCGGCCCGCGCGAGGTGCGCTACGCCGCCGCGGCCTTCAACGCCCTGCAGGCGCGCATCGCTGCCTATCTCAAGGAACGCATGCAATTGCTGGCGGCCATTTCCCACGACCTGCAAACGCCGATCACGCGCATGAAGCTGCGTGTCGAAGTGATGGACGAAGGGGTGGAAAAAGACAAGCTGTGGAGCGACCTTGGCGAGATGGAACACCTGGTGCGTGAAGGCGTGGCCTATGCCCGCAGCATGGACACCAGCACAGAGGCACCGTGCCGGGTCAACCTCGATGCATTCCTCGACAGCCTGGTGTTCGACTATCAGGACAGTGGCGCCCAGGTCGAGCGCCATGGCAGCAGCGGCAGCCTGCTGGAAACCCGCCCGCATGCCCTGCGCCGGGTGCTGGTGAATCTGGTGGACAACGCCCTGAAGTTTGCCGGCGCTGCCGAACTGGAAGTATGCCGCGAGGGTGACATGACCGTGATCCGCGTGCTCGACAACGGGCCAGGTATACCCGGTGGCGAACTGGATGAAGTGCTCAAGCCGTTCTATCGCGTGGAAGGCTCACGCAACCGCAGCACCGGCGGTACCGGGCTGGGGTTGGCGATTGCCCATCAGCTGATCCAGGCCATGGGCGGTCGGCTGACCCTGAGTAACCGGGCAAGCGGCGGGCTGTGCGCGCAGATCGAACTCAAATGAATGGCTCGCAGTCCTTTGTAGGAGCGGCGTCTGAGCGCTTTCTACAATCCGATACACAACCCCACCACCGCCGACACACTGCAGATACCCCACCCCGACACACTCCCGGTTACATAACCACACCCCGGGAGCCTCCCTGATGAAACCCCTCACCCTTCCCTCCGGCTGGAGGCTGTTCGCCACGCTCGCCGGCCTGACCCTGGCGATGACCGCCGTGGTGCTGGCCAGCCAACCTGATCCGGACGGCCTGCGCAGCGCAATCCGTGCCACTGCGCGCAGCTCCTTCGCGCTATTCCTGCTGGCCTTCCTGGCCTCGTCGCTGGTGATCTTGCTGCCAGGCACCAGCAGCCGCCGCATCCTGCAGGAACGGCGCTACCTGGGGTTGGCATTCGCCTTTTCCCACACCGTGCATGGGGTACTGATCTACCGCTACGCCCAGCAATTCCCCGAGCTGTTCTGGGCCGGCCGCACGCTCACTTCCAGCCTGCCCGGCACCCTTGGCTACCTGTTCCTGCTGCTACTCACCATCACCTCGTTCAAGGCCCCCATGCGCCTGTTGGGTGGCCGCGCCTGGCAGGCCCTGCACAGCACCGGCATGTGGGTACTGGCCGCGGTGTTCTGCCTGTCGTTCTACAAACGCATCCCCATGGGGGGCTGGTACCCGCTGGCGTTCGCCCTGATGTTCAGCGCCATCGCCGTCAAGCTCACCGCCAAGCTGGCCCGCCAGCAACGCCGTAACGCACGTGCCCTTCCTGAAGAGAGAAAACCAGCATGACCACCTTGACCCGCACCCTGACCACCTTCGACCGTTTCGGTATCTGGAGCGCCGACCTGCCGTTGCGGCTGTTCCTGGCCTGGGAATTTTTCGAATCCGGCTGGGAGAAATTCAATGGCAGCAACTGGTTCGCCGACCTGCAAGCGAACTTCCCGTTCCCCTTCAACCTGCTGCCTGCAGAGCTGAACTGGCAGCTGTCGATGTGGGCGGAGCTGACCCTGCCGTTACTGCTGTTGCTGGGGCTGGGTACCCGGCTGGCCTCATTGGGGCTGATGGTGGTGACCGTTGTGGCGATCGCCGCGGTGCATTGGCCGGCGCACTGGTCGAGCCTGGCCGAGCTGGCCCAAGGGTATGCGATTACCGACCAGGGCTTTGGCAACTTCAAGTTGCCGCTGATCTACCTGGTGGCGTTGCTGCCACTGCTGCTGAAAGGGGCTGGGCGGTTGAGCCTGGATCATTGGCTCAGAGGGCGGTTCGCCAAGTGATATAGCCGGGGGCTGCTTTGCAGGCCATCGCGACACAAGGCCGCTGCTACAGGGATCGCGTACCTCTGTAGGAGCGGCCTTGTGTCGCGATAGGGGCGCAAGGCGCCCCCCGTGCCGCACTCAACATGTACCGACGATAACCCCCTGCTCGCGCAATCCCTCCAGCAACGCCAACCCCTCTTCCACACCACCTCCCAGCGCCTCCAACCGCGCCCGCCCACTGCCCTGCTCCAGTGCCAGCAACCGGTACGCCAGCGGCGCCAGGCGCGCGAAGCGCACCTTCAACTGCCCATCGCGATAAACCAGCAACAAGGTCGGCGCCGCTGGCGCGACCGCTGGCTGGTAATCCGCCCCGATACGTTCCACCGGCCAACGATAGGCCAACACCCGCGCCACGCACGACAACAGCGGCTCCCCTTCCAGCAGGTCGCCTGCCGGGTCATGGGCCGGGTCTTCGGCATCGCTCAGATACAACTGCGCCTCGACCCACTCATAGTGCGCCAGCTCCAGCTGCCAGGGCGCATCCAGTTCGATACCTTGCAGGTAATCGACGAACGCTTGGGCAATCTCGGTAAACAACGGTGTCTGGCTGCGATAGTTGGCATAGAAATCTCGCACTCGGGCATGCCAGCGCTGCTCGCCCAATGCCTGGCGCATCACCGGAAAACTGCCGGCCAGCAAACCTTCGATAGCACCATAGAACAATTCGCGGTATATCTTCAGGCGGCGGGCCTCCACGCCCGGCGGCGGTGCATGCCGCTGCGGGTCACGCAGGTACCGGGCCAAGGTGTACTGCTGCTCTCGCAAGGTCTCATTCATTTGCCTGCCCTCCCGAGGTTCTTTGCACTGCACGAATGCGCGCCGTTTCGGCAAGCAGTTCGGCCAGCGGCGGGTAGTTGAAATCACGTTCGAGCACGGTCGGTTGCACACCGAAGCGCGCACAGGCGACCGCGTACAACGCCCACACATCTTCCTTCACCGCAGCCCCGTGGGTGTCTACCTTGAGGTCCGGCGCTTCATCGTAATGGCCAGCCACGTGCATGCCGGTCACCCGCGACAGCGGCAAGCCGGCAAGGAATTCGCGGGCGTCGTAACCGTGGTTGCAGGCATTGACGAAGACGTTGTTGACGTCCAGCAGCAGGTCGCAATCGGCCTCATCGAGTACCGCACGGATGAACTCGAGTTCGCTCATCGCCTGGTACGGCGCGGCGTAGTAGCTGATGTTTTCCACGGCAATACGCCGCTCCAGGTATTCCTGGGCCTGGCGAATCCGCGCGGCTACATGGCGCACCGCTTCGTCGGTGAATGGAATGGGCATCAGGTCGTACAGGTGCCCGTCATCGCTGCAATAGCTCAGGTGCTCGCTGTACAGACGCACCTGGTGGCGATCGAGAAACTGGCGGGTCTGGCCAAGGAAATGGCGGTCCAGCGGCTCGCTGCCACCCAGCGACAACGACAGCCCGTGGCAGGTAATGGCAAAACGCTCGGCCAACTGCGGCAGGCCCTTGCCATAGGCACCACCCACGGCAATCCAGTTTTCCGGTGCGCATTCGAGAAAGTCCACGGTGCCAGGTTCCAGGGCCAGCAGTTCCGGCAACAGGCCACGGCGCAGGCCAAGCCCTGCCTGTAAGGGAACAGAGGATAAAGATGTGGGGTGCATGAACAGCTCTCCGCAACAGGCACAACGCCCCGCCTGACCAGCAGGAGGGGCGTTGCGCGGTTCATGGGGTAGAAGGTCAGGACTTGCCAGTCAGGTGGCTGAACAAGCCTTCGGGCATGGCCTTGCCATTGGCCTGGTAGATCGCCTTGAGGTGATCCGCGGCCTCCTGTTCGGAGATGAAGCCATCATGGTTGCTGTCGATCTTGTCGAAGTCGCCGGCACGGTCCTTGGCCACCGCCAGGAACTCGTCGCGCGAGACCTTGCCGTCGTGGTTGCTGTCGGTCTTGGCGAACGAGGCATCACCACACTTGCCCTCGCCACACTTGCCTTCGGTACCGGCCTTGGCGCTGGCGCCGCATTTGCCCTCACCGCATTTGCCTTCGCCTTGGGAGGCCTTGGCGCTGCCACCACATTTGCCCTCACCACACTTGCCCTCGCCGGCCACCTTGGCCGAAGCCAGCTGGTAACCCTGGGCCAACGGCTCGACGGCGAAGGCGCTGCTGCTCAATGCCATGCTGCCGATCAGGGCTGCGCCGAGCAGGCCGAGAGTGTTTCGTACTTGAGTCATGGTGTCGCTCCACTGTGGTTGGAATGTGGAGCCATTAGGCCGTTGCGGTATGTCGTGGATGTATCGCGCGGGATGCAGTTTTGTATGGGAATGGGTCTGCGGCGTGGGCAGATACAGAGGGATACACAGCGGCCCCAAGGTGCGTTGGGGCCGTTGTGCCGGGTCAGTCTTCCAGCGGCTTGGGTGGCGCGGCCGGCTTGGCGGGTTTGGCAGGCTTGCTGTCCTTGGCTTTTGCTTCCGGTACCGCGGCAGCCACAGGCTCGGGTGCCGTCACGGCCTTTTCGCTGGCAGGCAGTTCATCGACCGCCTTCAAGATCACCTGCGGATCGATGGCTCCGCCCTCCTCGTCGTCCTTGAGCATGTGCCGCTCGCCGTCCTTGCCCACCAGGATCACCTTGGTGCCTTTGCTGGCACCCAGCTTCAACTCGCGGATCAGGGCCATGGTGGTCTGCTGCTCGAGGTTCTTGTCCTCACGCTTGCCCATCATGTTGGCAACGCTGTAGAGCACCAGATTGCGCTCTTTGAAGGCGGCCTGGGTGGCCGGGTCCTTGAGGGCCTCGTTCAACCCCCGCAACGTCGGGTCGGCGCTGCTGGGCGCAATGACAACCAAGGGCCTGGCCTTGCCCAGTTCCTTGGCCAGCGGCGCGTCACTGTCGGCGGCAAACACAGGGCCGACAAGCGCGAGCAAGGTGGCGAGGGTCAATGACCGGACGAGCATGCGTATCTCCTTATTCTCTCGATAAACCAGAAGACTACAGATCAGAGCGAAAGATCCGACGAGCGAGCGTAAACCACCCAGAGGCCTCCATGTTCAATGAACAGTAACCGGCGGTTACCAAGTGAGATCATTCCCCTTCCCGAGCCGAAAAAGTACCTCTGTCACTTGTAGCTTGAGCATAGTCCAACGCGCCCTTGTCATGCCGGCCGTTGCAGAGCCTTGATGGTCAATTGAAGCTCGGTCTCCTCGGTCCACTGCCTGCTTTCCGCCATCAACCTGTCGGTGTCCTCGGCGCTGGCATCCTCTGCCAACTGGCTCTGAAACCTTGGCGGCACTTCCAGTTCGTATACGTAACGTTTCTCGAGAAAATTTCTCCAGAACGGTTGCTGGAGCATCCACGCTGCGACCGTTTCCTCTGTCTCGTTACGCCTTATCTCATCACTCACGCGCGCCACCGACACGTCGTTAAGGCGCGGGATCCCCGCGTGGAGCATGCTCCGCGCGTTGTCAGGCAGGTCCAGGTCCTCGCGCAAGCGGATCGAATAGGCCAGCGCCCATTCAATCGACTCATTGCCCGCACCTACGGCCTCAGCGTCGCGAAAGGCGATGAAGTCAACCTCCTTTTGCCTCCACAACTGCCGTGCCAGTTTCACCAATGCTCGCTCCTTGCGACCAGAAGGGGCAGCCTGCTCGGCAGCCCACACAAGACAGCGGATTTCAAGCTGCTGGAAGACCACCGTAGCGTTGTCGGCGCAGTTCTCGATCAATGCATTGGCGAAGATTTCATTGGCCAGTGCTTGTGAATCAAGGAGCTTTTCCATCAAGGCCAAAACGCGTGAAGCCAGCATTTCCCCATATCGAGGATGAAGGAAGTCTTTCGAGCGCGTGAGCTGTGCCAGCAGCTGCAAGAAGTTCGTCACCCCATCCATCTGCTCGATGCTGACCCACAGGCTACCCAGATCTTGGCGCTTTTCACCGTCCAGCCGGTCCAACCAACGCAGCTTGTAAGGGACTGAACTAGTCTCCGGAATTTCCCAGGCCTCCTGCACCGCTTCAGTCTGGTGCACCGACACGGGATTGTCTGACAGCGCCACGTAGCCGGTCTGCCACAACCGGGACTGGGTGAAGTCAGGGGGCAACGAGGTGATGACGTTGCTGGAAGCGTCGAGCATGTACAGCCTCTCACACTCCATGATGCCCTCGGGCAGTGATGCCAACCCTGTATTGCGCAAGCGCAGCTCGGCCAACTGGTCCATCTGAGCCACCGAAAAGGTCATGCTCAATCGGTTGTCCGAAAGATTCAGGTAACGTAACCGTCGGCAGAGCGACAGCACTTGAGCTTGAGGCAAATCCAGCGAAATGCGATTGCCGGACAAATCGAGTATGTGCAGTTCATTAAGCAACGTCAGACTGCCTGGCAGCCGTCGCAACCGGTTGTAGCTCAGTTCCAGAGACGTCAGATTGGGGAATGAAAGCAGGAATCGCTCCGGCACCTCCTCCAGCAGCAGGCTGCGCAGGGAAAGTTCGGTAACATGCGGGAAGGTGAAATGTGGCCCCAATTCAGGCAATGAGCGCAGGTCATGCCCGCTGTAGTGCCAAGTTACAGACAGCCGTTGATTCTCAGGGGTAACCTGATCGGGCACCCGTTCCCGCCAGCATTGCATGATTGCTTTGCGAAACCGCTTGCGCTCGGTTCGCTCACCGGCCAGCACCCCTTTCAGCGTCCAGTCTTTCAGGTGCTCGTTCAATCGGCGTGCCTGCTCTTCGAGCATACCGAGCTCAGTGTCGGTATCGCGCCCCGAAGCGTGCAACGTGGTCAGCCAGGCTTCGATCTGCTCATCACTGTACGCTGGGTAAAGATCACGCAGACGCGCCTCAAACGCCCGGGGTCGAGATGCAGGCCGGGCAACGCGCCCCAGGCCGCCACCCAGCGGGTAGCCGACCCTGCCATCCTCCAGGCGCATTGGCGTCAGCAACCATGGCTGTCGAGGGCTTTTGCCCAACACCTGAGCGATAACCTTGCTGTTCCCGGGCATTTGCCGGGCCAACACTGCTCTCAAGCCCGGGCCGTAGGGCTCATCGATACCGAGTGCCGCATGATCAGCCGGGGCAAACGCATCCGCCAAGGTCTCGAACAGCTCGCCGGGGCCGCGCAGCTCGAGGCCTAGCGCGTCCTCAAGTTCGAACCGCCCGTTGTAATGCACCAACCTGTAGTTCTGCCTGTCGCCAGCGGTAGTCATTATCGGCCGCGGGCTATCGCCGTCGTACAGCCGCCAGCTCGGTCTGACCCTACCGACATCCAGAGTCTCCAGCAGAGTCAGTGCGACCTTGGCCTGGTCCAAGGTCTGGGGCGTATCGATGAACAGCGCCTCGCAGGCGCGCGCAACACGTATGCGCAGTACGCTTAGCCTGGCCCTTTCGACCAGGCGAAACGGCACCGTGCCGCTGACCAGTTCCTGAAACTCTGCACCTTCTGCCGAGAGCCCATCCACAAGCTCGCGCGCCGCTCGGCGATGCAGGCTCGGGAATGCCCTGCGCAACGTAGCCACCGCCGCATCGTCTGGCTCCTGCTGCCCGTCATACACCAGTTGAAACAGCTGGCGCCGCCTTGTCGAGACCTGCGCTGCCAATGCTGGCCCGTCGAGCTCGGTGACACCCGACAAGGCGCGCGCCTCCGCCAGCAACAGCGCGTCCTCTGGCACTCGCCCAAGCTGCAGTTCGTTCAGCAGGGCCCGCAGCCGGCGGTCGATCAGCAGCCGCTCTACGGTATCGACCAGCTCGGCCTCAGGCGGCCGGCCGTACACATGCAACGCCCGAAGATGATCTGTATCCAGGGCATGGAGGGCCATGGCCTGGTCAATCTGCTCATCATCCAGGCGAGCGAAACGCTCACCCAGGCGGCGGAACATCCAGTGCTTGTCTGTCCAGCTGGCAGGTTGCTCGGTCCAAAGCCGCCAGGCACCGGCGCCATTATGACGCAACAAAGGTCCATGGCCACCTCGTGGCGCCAGTTGCCACTCTTCATCTGCGCGCTGGACGATTTCGTAGTAACGGCCGTCCATGAGCATCCAGCTTCTGTCTTGTGCACGGTAGATGCCCATGGCGTCGGCCACCGCCCCAGCGGGAGGAGCAGCGCTACGGAACGGTAGCAGGTCTCCATTCCAGAGTTTCTGGGTCCCGTTTTCCAGGCGCGCTGGCAACCACCGGTCCAATTTGGCCCAGGCCCGACTAGCTTCCCGCCATATCACAGCGGTGGCACCAACCACGGCCAGGTCTTTGGTTACGCTGAGCAAATGGTCCATTGCTGCATTGGTATCACCCTCGCGCCAGTCTTCCACCGCCTGGAACAGCTCGCCCAGCAGGTCCCAGATCATTACCGCCAGCAGCAGTGTATTGAGTGCGGGGACGAACACGCCCGCCACCATGGCCAATGTCCATCCCTCGGCAGCCAACCTTTGCTGATGTGCTTCCTGGGCCTGGCGATCCAGGTCTGACACGGGCGTGGCTATAAGCGCGGCATCATCCTTGATGTGAGCAATGCGCGCGGAGGCAAGGTGCTCGAACAAAGGCAGCGGGTAGTCCTGCATGTGCTGGTCCATTTCCCGAGTTGCCCAATCGGCAACGTCCACCAGTTCCTTGGCAACCTTGCAGAAGAACTGCTGGCTGTCACGTCGTCGTACAAAACGCCTGAAGAACGACTGATAGCGCGTATCCCGCAGACGCTTGCCCAGTACCTTGCGGGTGAAGCTTTCCAGATCGGGGCTTACGCTCCAGGGGCCATTGGGGTCATCAGGAATGTAGACAATGACTTTGCGGCTGGCGTTGAACAGCCAACCTTCGTGAAGTACCTCCAGTATCACGATCTGTTGCAAATCACAGCCGAACGCCTTGAGTTGCCGGGCCACCACTTTCGATTCGTAGAACGTGCCGAGCCGTCCGTTCTTGCACAGGTCCAGCACCAGGTCCAGTTCGGCGGCACTCAGTATTCCATCGCTTTTGGCCTTGCACGCATCGATCAACATGACCGAGCTGTACAGTTGGGCAAGCGTCGAAGCCATGCTGCGCCAGCCGCGCGCCTGGGTGCTCGGTGCTTTGAGCACGGTGTCCAGATGCTCTTGATAGCGCCTGCCCAGATCCAGCTGACGGCACACGCGTGCGAAGGCAGGTGCGGTTGGTGAGGTGAGCCGTTGCGACAGGCTGTCGACGATGCAGTTGTCCTTGTGCTGTTCGTTTCGCCCCTCGCCGGGCGTGAAGTTGTCCAGTGCCGCCTCGATCAACGGCACTTCGAAATAGTCCTTGTCCGCTACCGGGTAGCGCCCCCACACAGTGCCCTGGCTTGGAGCTGTGTAGGTGTACCAACGCCTGAAAAACATGCCATCTACATTTTCCCGGATGCCGAATTCTTTTTGCATGGCACGTTGAAGCAACGGCTTGACGAAATGGTCGATACCCTCGATTCGCGCAAGCTCCTTTGCCAGCCACTGTCGACAGGCCAGGCTGTCTTTCAACGCATCGCGCAATGCAGCATGCTGTGATTCATACAAACCGTTGACCGGTATGTTCTGCTCGGTCGGCGATACGATACGCAGCCGGAGAATCCATCTGGGCAGCCGCTTGACGATGAGGCTGTCCTGATAAGCCTGCTCCATGGCCAGCGTATCGGCAGTTGGCGGTAGTTCCTGGCGGGGTGTAGTCACGTTGTTGCGCCTCGGGCTGATCCAAAGGCCCGACATTAGACGCAGGCTCGGCAAGCGATTAGCTAGATAGCTACCACCCCTTCAGAACAGCGCCAGCTGCTGGCCGGTCACCCCTTCGAAACTGTCGCCAACGAACGGCAGGATGCCATCGGCCACCGGCTGCAGCTGCCAGGTCAGGTCAGGTCAGGTCAGGTCAGGTCAGGTAATGCTACCTGGGCGCAGCCACCGGTATCATCACAACCGCCAGGTGGCGGCCCATTGCCTCCCGTGTCAGTTGCTTGGTCACATTGAGTTCCCACTGTTGCACGCGATCCTGAAGCCGGTCGATGTCCGCTTGCGCTGCGTCGCGCTCGACCAGCCCTTCCAGTTCGGCATGAAAGAAGTGCGGCGTACTCAGGCGCGTAGCGAAGGCGCGTGCCAGGTGCTCCTTCCAGAACGGTGTGGTCGATAGATAATCGACCAGCGCGTCCCTGGACTGGGCAACCCGCACCAGCTGCGCGGCGGCGTCGATATCCTGCCGCGACAGGTTGGCAACGCCGGGGTTGAGCATTTCGTCGTGCTCGACAGGCAGGTCCAGGTCGTCGGCCAGCGCCAGCCGGTAGGCCAGTGCGAACTCCAGTGACTCATCAGGCCGGCCGGCACGCACGGCGTGCAGGCCGCCTACCTGGTCGAGGGTATCCAGTCGCCAGCATTGCCCGCCCAGATGCAACAGCGCCCGCTCCGGGTCTTCGCCCACGCTGCCGTGTAGTGCTTTCCATTTGCGCACACGTACTTCCAGGTCGCTGAAGCGCAATGTTGCATTGTCCTGGCAGTGCTCGGTCAGCGCATGCGCGTACAGTTCCGTGCGCAACAGTGGTTGTTCGCTCATGGACACCAGCATGCGCAGCACCCTGAGTGCCAGGTAGCGGGCCAGGAATTCCTGCTGGAAATCGGCCGAACTGGTCAAGCGCTGCAGCAGGTGAAAGAAGTCTCTCGACGCCTCCTGGCCATTGAGCTTGCCCCAGATATCGGCCATGCGATCTCGTTCAGCGGGGGACACCAGGTCGACCCAGCGCAGCATCGTCGGCACCTGGTCTTCGAGCACCTCATTCCAGCTATCTTGGTCAAGCAGCAACGGGTTGCCCGCCAGCCGGACCCGCCCCGCGTGCCACAAGTACGAGCGATAGAACCCGTAGGGCAAGGTGCGGATCGCATTGTGGCTCACGTCCAACGTATGAAGGTGCGGCGCTTCCACGACCCCGGCAGGCATCTGTGTCAACTGCGTCCCCCGCAGCATCAGGACATTGAGCCGGGGCAGGCCTGCCACTGACAGCGCAGTGCGCAACGGGTTGTGGGACAGGTTGAGGTAAACCAGCGAGCGACAGGCCTGCAGCAGGGCCGGCATGCCGCCCTCGGGCCCGATCTGGTTGTTCGACAGGTCCAGCACCTGCAGGCGCTCAGCCATGGCCTGGGTCAACGCCAGCGTACGCAGTCGGCAATTGGTGATATTCAGCGTTCTCAACGTGGAGAAGGCGTGCAGAAACGTATCCGGCACGGTGTTTATCTGCAGTGACCGTAATGCCAGGTCCGACACATGCGCGAAGCTGACCGTCGCCGGGATAGCCGGAAGCGCATCCAGGTCACTGCTGTAGCAACTCAGCAAATAGCCCCGGTCTGCCTCGACAGCCCCCAGCTGTCTGGGCACCAGGTAGCGCCAACAGTCAACGAGGCCTCGAGCGAACTCGCGACGCGCCTTCCAGGCCCAGGCTTTGACCGTACCCACCTGCCAGCCCTTCAGGGTCTGACGCAACGTGCCCAGCTGTTGTTTCAACTCGGCCAGCTCCGTGGCGGGGTCACGTTGCGACGCCCGCAACCGTTCCAGCCAGTGCTCGACTTCGTCATCGTCGAAGCCCGGGTAGAGGTCACGCAGCTCGGCGGCCAGGTTCCTGACCACAGCCCGGTCCAGGCCCAGGCACTGGCGCCAGCCACTCAACGGGTAGCCGATGCGGCCGTTGGCCAGGCGTTGCGGCAAGAACACAGCGCCGTTCGAGGGCCTGATGCCTAGCACTTCGGCGATCACTTCCCGCTGTTGCGCCACCCGCCGCGCCAGCTCGCTGCGTAGCTGCAAGGCGAACGGTTTGCCAATGGCCAGTGCCGCGCGCTGCTCACGGGTATAGCCGCTGGCTATCTGCTGGAACAACTCCCCCGCTGCGCCCAACGGCCCCTGGTCATCGCTGAGATGGAACAGGCCGTCCCGGAACCTGAGCTGCAACTGCCGCCCGCCCCCATGGGTGCCGAGCAGTGGCGTACCGGCGTCACCGTCGAACAATTGCCAGTGCGGACCGATGTCCACGCCAGGCATGCGGTCTAGCATGCCCAGGGCGAAGCGCGCAAGGTCCAGGGTTTGCGGCGTATCGAACACCAAGGCTTCGTGTACACGTATGCAGCGAATACGTTTGACTAGTGCCGCAGCCGAGATCCACAGGTCGTCCGGGCTTGCCGTAGCCAGCAGGTGTTCCGCTGCCAGCCGGTGCAGGCTGGCAAAATCGCGCTGTAACGCCTGCGTATCGCCGGTCACCGGGTACTGTTCGTAGTACAACTGCCCCAGCAACGAACGGCGACGGTTCCACAGGTAATCGGCCAGCTCGTCATTCGCCACACCCTCTGTATCCTGCCAGCGCTGTGCCCGGGCAAGCAGTGCCGTATCGGTCACCGCCCCGCCTGCGCGCAGCTGGCTGACCAATACCTTGATGCGATTCGCCAGCCTGACCCGGCTGACGGTGTCCACCAGGCAGGCATCCGCCGCCTGCCCGCAGACATGCAAGCCGCGCAAGTCGTCCGGTTCCATCCCATGAATGGCCAGCACGTGATCGATCTGGTCGCCTTCCAGTTGCTGAAACTCACCGCCCAGCCGCCGGAACATGGCGTGCGTGTCATCCCACTCCACCGGCTGCTCGCACCATACCCGCCAGGCACCGGCGCCGTTGTGGCGCAACTGGGGCCCGTGCCCTTGCCTGGGCAGCATGCGCCATTGATCGTCGTCGCCTTGTACCACTTCGTAGAAGTAGCCCTGGATGTTCACCCAGCGACGCTCACCCAGGCGATACACACCCTCGTCATCGGGCTGAGCTTGCAGCGCTGGCGGCTCGGTGCGAAAAGGGGCCAGGTCGAAGCGCCAGAGCTTTTCGCTGCCATCCTCGAGCCGCGCCGTGACCAGTTGCTCGACCAGGTCGGTCTTACGCATCACCGCGCCGGCCAGCACGGAGGTGATACCCACCGTGATGAGCGTCCTGGCGATGTTCAACAGGTGCTCGACCGCAGCACGGGTATCGTCCTCTCGCCAGCTTTCCACTGCATGGAATGCGTTTTTGAGCATGTCCCAAGCCATGGCAGCCACCATCACCGCACCAATGGCCGGCACGAACACCCCCACTACCCCTGCCCCAGCCCAGGCACTGGCCACCAGACGTTCACGCTGTGCCTGTTGAACGCCGCTGTCGATCATGCGCACCGGTACCGCGATGAACGCCGCGTCATCCTTGATCACATCGATACGCGCCTGTGCCTGATGGTCGAACAAGGGCAATGTACAATCAGCCAGGTGCTGCTCCATATCCCGCGAAACTGCTTCGGTCACATCCGCAAGTTCGTCGGTAACCCGGGTAAAAAAACCGGCCTGATCCCGCAGGCGCACGAAACGCCTGAAGAAACGCTGGTACTGAGGGTCGGCAAGGCGTTTGCCCAAGGTCCTGCGAATAAACGTGTCGAGATCTGGCGCGGCACACCAGGGGCTGACCGGGTCGCCGGGCAGGTACACCAGCACGCGTCTGGTGCTGGTAAAACCCAGTGTCGTGCGGGTGACATGCAGCACGATGACCTGCTCCAGCGTGCACCCAAAGGCTTGCAGATGCCTGGCGGCGACTGGGTCGCCCTCGAACCTGCCAGGTGCGCCGCTGTTGCACAACCCCAGGATCAGAGCCAGTTCTGCACGGGTCAGGGCCGCCTCGGTCATTGCCTTGAAGGCATCTACCTGCATGTTCGACACCAGCTGCGCCTTGAGCGTGGCTTGCAGGCCCTCGGCCCCCTTGGCGGGCGGGTACAGAACGGTATCCAGGTGCTCTTGGTAACGCCCCCCCAGGTCCAGTTGGCGGCACATCTTGGCCAACGCCGGCGCGCTCACCCCCGGCACCATCAAACCCGCCGCATCCACCAGGCAGTCGCTACGCGGCAGGTTGCCCGGTCTCGCTTCATCCTCGGTGAAATTGGCCAGTGCAGCGTCGACAAGTGCGATGTCGTAGTGATTCTCTTCCTGTTGCGCCAAGTGGCCTGTGGCCAGTTCGGGATCAGGCGAAACGGTGAAGTAGGTGTGGCGGTAGAACAACGTATCCGGGTCGTGCAGGGAATGCAGTTTCTCCTGCAACGCCCGCTGCAGCAGCGGTTTGCAGAACGCGTGAATGCCTTGCAGCGGCGCCAGTTGGCGCTGCAGGCGCTGGCGGCAGTCGAAACTGTCTTGCAGGGCCTGCAGCAGCGTCGTCAGTTGTTCTGCTGTGACCGAAAAATGCGACTGCGACGCCCTGTCGGGGCTTGCCAGGCGCACCCCGCTCAGCCAGGCCGGCAAGCGGCGGGCAAGGATGCCGTCCTGAAAGCCTCGCTCCAGGTCCAGGGTGGTGGGTAATGCTCGGGTCGGATTCAGACGGTTCTGCATGTCGCGCCTCCAGGGTAAAAGGAGGTGCGAAACTAGTAGCTGCCACTGGCCAGCGAGTGTTAGCCAGGTACCACCGCGTCAGAACAACAGGAGCTGGCGATCGGTCAGCGCAGCGAAATCATCCCCCACGAACGGCAGGATGGCATCGGCCACCGGCTGCAGCTGGCGGCTCAGGTAATGATCGTAATCGATGGGCGCCTGTGGGTTCTCCAGCGGCTCGGGCCCCGCGGTGGTCATCAGGTAGCTGATCCAGCCGCCGCGCTGGTACTGCTTTGGCCGGCCCAGGCGGCTGTTGTAGTCATCTGCCAGGCGCGCAGCGCGCACATGGGGGGGCACGTTGCGTTGATAGTCGGCCAGCGGCCGGCGCAGGCGCTTGCGGTACACCAGCAACGCGTCCAGTTCACCGGCCAGCGTCTGCCGCACGTAGTCACGCACGTAGTCGCGGTACGGCTCACCACGGAAGATCCGCGCGTACAGCGCTTGCTGGAACTGCCGGGCCAGCGGCGACCAGTCGGTACGCACCGACTCCAGGCCCTTGTAGACCATCTGCTCGCTGCCATCGGCCCGCTGCACCAGCCCGGCATAGCGCTTCTTGCTGCCTTCGTCCGTACCGCGGATGGTTGGCATCAGGAAGCGCCGGTAATGCACCTCGAACTGCAGCTCCAGCGCGCTTTCCAGGTTCATCTGCTCGCGCAGGTGTTCGCGCCACCACTGATTGACTTGCGCCACCAGCTCGCGGCCAATGCGTGCTGCAGCCTCCTCGCCGTGGGCGCCCTTGAGCCAGACGAAGGTGGAGTCGGTATCGCCGTAGATCACCTCGTAGCCCCTGGCTTCGATCAGTGCACGGGTCTGGCGCATGATCTGGTGGCCGCGCATGGTGATCGACGAAGCCAGGCGCGGGTCGAAGAAGCGGCAGCCGCTCGAACCCAACACTCCGTAGAAGGCATTCATGATGATCTTCAGCGCCTGCGACAGCGGCGCGTTGCCCTCGCGCTTGGCTGCTTCCCGGCCCTGCCATACCCGCTCGACAATGGCCGGCAGGCAATGCTCGCTACGGGAAAAACGCCCGCCCCGGAAGCCTTCCACCGAGTGTTCATCGTCGGGCAGGCGCAAGCCTTCGACCAGCCCCACCGGGTCGATCAGGAAGGTGCGAATGATCGACGGGTACAGGCTCTTGTAGTCCAGCACCAGCACCGAGTCGTACAGGCCCGGGCGTGAATCCATGACGAAGCCACCGGGGCTGGCCTCGTCGGGGCGGCTGCCGAGGTTGGGGGCGACGAAGCCCAGGCGGTGCATCTGCGGGATGTACAAGTGGCAGAACGCGGCCACCGAACCACCGCTGCGGTCCACCGCAAGGCCGGTGACCGAAGACCGCTCCAGCAGGAATTCGAGCAGGCGGGTGTGGGCGAAGATGCGTGTCACCAGCTCGCAATCCTTGAGGTTGTAGCGCGCCAAAGCCGGCTTGTCCTCGGCGAAGCGGCGGTTGATTTCATCCATGCGCTGGTACGGCGTGTCGATGGCCTTGCCTTCACCGAGCAAGGTCTGGGCGACACTTTCAAGGCTGAACGACGGGAAGCTCCAGGTCGCCGAGCGCAGCGCCTCGATGCCGTCGATCAGCAGCCGCCCCGGGGCATCAGCGAACACGTGGCCACCACCGGCATGGCTGCGCAAGGTCATCGGCGCGCCGTTGCGCCCCAATGCCAGCGGTACCTGCAGCAGCTTGGCGTGCTCATGCAGCAGGCGCAGGTCGAACTGGATCAGGTTCCAGCCGATGATTGCATCCGGGTCGTGCTCGGCCATCCACTGGTTGAGGCAGGCCAGTATGTCGGCGCGGTCGGCGCAGTAGTGCAGGTCGAAGTCGAGGTCATCAGCCGTGCCGTTGGCCGGCCCGAGCATGTACACCTGGCGCTGGCCACAGCCTTCCAGGGCAATGCTGTACAGCTCGCCCCGCTCGCTGGTCTCGATGTCCAGCGACACCAGGCGCAGCGGCGGGCGATAACCCGGCAGGGGCTTGAGCTGGGCATCGCAGAACACGCCTTGGGCATCCGGTTGGCCGGTGAACTGCACCGGGGCGGTGATGAAGCGCTCCATCAGGTAGCGCTCTGGCGGGCGAATATCGGCTTCGAACACCTCGATACCGGCCGTGCGCAGGCGTTGCTCCAACTGCATCAGTTGCCGGTGCTGGCGGCAGTACAAGCCCAGCACCGGGCGCTGGTCAAAGTCCTTCAGCTGCAGCAGCCGCAACTCGACACCGGCTTCGTTGGCCAGCAGCACCCGTGCGTGCGCTTCCTGCGCCTGGGGGATGAATGCCACCGATACCTGTGGCGCCAGGCGCAGCTGCCGTGGCCCCTGGTCGGTGGCCAGCCAGAATTCCACGCAGGTGCCTTCGGGCGTGTCATGCCAATGTCGGGTCAGGACAAAGCCCTGCTGCAACTCCACCGCGTCGACCTCTGAATCGTTTGTCCAGGGGGGATTCTACCTCCATGGCGGCTGTTTGCGCTGGGCATGCGCCATGCATGAAGAGCGACTGCCTTACCTAAAACCTTGAAACCGATACGGTCGATGTGGGAGCGGGTTCACCCGCGAACACCGGCGCAGCCGGTGCCATCCATCACATCGCTTGGTTCAAAGACCGGCCTGTGACCACTTATTACATCCCCAACACCCTGTAACGTCACGAGTCGAACTTTCCTACACATTTTTCGGAAGCCGGACTAGCGACCCGGAACCCTTGCCTCGTTAGTGTCCGGTGCTTGCACCCCGTGCAATTCACCACACGTGCCCGCATGCGCCAGGAGGCTGCATGCCGGCGTTCACCTGCCCGATGGAATGAACAGCAGGAACACTAATGAGCGCACAACACACTCTACGCGTTACCCCAAATACCCTCACTCCAGCCTGGATGATTCATCCCGTCACCTGGGGTACCCACCATGGATAAATGCTCCGGCGTCGTCGCCCCCACCGAGACCTTCGACCAGGACGATGTCGGCGCCAGCACCGAATTGCTGGCGCAATGGCTGACTGACCTCACCGGCCATCTGGTCAACTGGCGCACCGTCATCACCGTCGCGGAGGTAATGCCCGTCGCCGGTTCGGTATTCGCCGCCACCGACGCCATCGGGGACATCATCAGCCTTGTCCAGGGCACTCCGGAATACCGGGCCGACCTGTTCAACTGGGTTGGCCTTGGCATCAACCTGTTCGCCATTGCACCAATACCCGGCATGGGTCCCGCTCGCAAAGTGATGCGGCCGGTGTTGAAGTCCGCGAGGGCTTCCTCCAAGGACGGCATGGCCCAAGCCCTGCTGATCGCGATGGAAAACGCCCTCGCCGACGTCTGCCGGGGCGACCTGGAAAACTTCGTCAAGGAAATCGACCGGCAGTTACAAACCATCCTGGCCGGCTTTGCGCAGAAGGTCGTGGATATCTGCCAGTTCTTCGCAGACCTTATCCGCTCGGCCGCAGACGGCACCGTCAAAAGCACTGCCCTGACCGTTATCTTCCCGGGGTTACGCCTGGTTGCCGAAGCCTCCGATTACGCCAAACGCAAAACCGGCTACGGCTTGAGCAGAGACCAGCTTGGCCTGGGGCCGGACCCAAAACTGCTGGCACTGCTCGAACCCATTGCGCTCAGCTTGGAAAGCCTCGGCCGAATGGCAGGCAACAAGATCGCCCAGATCGGCAACAAGGCCACCCCAGGCAGCCTGGCGGCGATCCTGGATGCGTTGAAGCTGGCCCTGAGCAAGCGCAAGCCTGTAGTGATGCGGGCCAACGTGAATGCCGACGGCAGGGTCACCCAAGTGCGGCGCGTTCACCCACAAAACGGCACCGAAGCAGCCCCGCGGCAACGCCCTGCCCGTGCCGACCCCAACTGCCGCAAAGCCGGGGTCGCCGGCGGCACAGGATGCAGCATCAGTTTTGCCCTGGGCAGCGAAACGATCAGCCACACGGACTTCGCGCTACCCGGCGTGTTTCCCATCAACTGGAACAGAACCTATCGCTCGACTCTAGGCGCCTACGACCATAGCCCGTTCGGCGCCCGCTGGATCACGCCGTTCTCCAGCCGCTTCGACCTGGCCGGGGACGAGCTCGTGTACCACGGCATCGATGGCCGTAGCCAGCACTACCCCTTGCCTGATGTCAGCAAGCATCACCACGACCCGATCGAAAACCTGTGGGTCGGACGACCAGAGGCTGACAAGCTGGTGCTGGCGCGCGGGCATGTGATGCATGAGGTGTACGTGCGCGACGGTGACCAGTTCCGGCTGGAGCTGATCTCGCATCAGGGCGGTGCACGCATCGCACTGTTCTATGAGCACCGCCATGCCGACCGCTCTGTGCTGTCCGACCTGGTGACCTACCAGTACGAAACCGCCCACCAGCACATCCACACGCAACTGGACGATCACGGCCGGATCGTCGCCCTGTGGTTGATGCGTGATGGCCAGCCAGAGCGTCAAGTCGCTGGCTATGAATTCGATGCCCAGGGCGACCTGTGCAGTACGCGTGACGAACATGGCGCGCAATGGACCTACCAGTACGCCCATCACCTGATCACCCGCTACACCGACCGTACGGGCCGGGGCATGAACCTTGAATGGGCCGGCGAAGGCTCCGACGCCAAGGCCATCCGCGAGTGGGCCGACGACGGCAGCCTGGATACCCGATTGAACTGGGACCCAGATGTTCGCCTGACCTGCGTGACCGATGCCAACGGCAACCAGACCCAGCACTTCTACGACAGCTTGGGTTACACCTACCGCATCATCCATCCGAATGGTGACGAAGAATGGCTGTACCGTGACAGGGACAAGAACGTTACCCAGCATGTGCATACTGATGGCACCGCTGACCACTACGTCTATGACAATCGCGGCAATCTACTGCAGCACACCCGCCCGGACTACACGACCGTCCACCACGCCTACGACGACCTGGACCAGCGCTTCAAGACCCGCGATGCCGAGGGCGGCCTGTGGAAGTACGATTAAGACCAGCGCGGCAACATCATCGAAACCCAGGACCCACTGGAGAACAAGACCCTCTATACCTACAACAGCGACAACCTGCCCATCGCCATCACCGACGCCAACGGCGGTGAGAAGACGTTGGCCTATAACCCTGATGGCCAGCTGACGAGCTACACCGATTGCTCAGGCAAGACCACGCAGTGGAAATACAACGCGTTGGGGCAACTGGCCAAACTGATCAACGCCGCCGGCGAGGTTACCGAATACCAATACGAAGCAGGTCAGCTGGTGTTGCTCATCCACCCGGACAAGACCACCGAACGCTTCGAACGTGATGCCGAAGGCCGCTTGCTCAGCCATACCGATGCCCTGTATCGCCGAACCGCCTGGACCTACAACGAAGCAGGGTTGATTCACCAGCGTCACAACGCCAACGACACCGCCCTCACCTACCACTGGAACAAGCTCGGCCAACTGGTACGCCTGCGCAACGAGAACAACAGCGAAGCCAGCTTCAAATATGACCCCGTCGGGCGGCTGCTCAAGGAAACCGGCTTCGACAAAGAGACCACTCACTACCTCTACGACAACGGCAGCAACCTGCCCACCCGCCGCGTGGATGGCGACCGGACCACGCACTTCGAATACGACCCCATGGGCCGGCTCATCCAGCGCAAGGCCGCTCGGCGTGGCGGTGACAAGTGGGAGGTTGAAACCTTTGCCTATGACGGCAATGGCAACCTGCTGGCGGCCAACAATGAGGCCTGCAGGCTGCAATGGTTCTACGATGCTGCCGGCAACAACACGCGCGAGCATCAGTGGCTGGATTATCTGGTCAAGCCACAGGTTGCCGTGTTCAGGCATGAGTACGACGCCCTCAACCAACGCATCGCCACCACCCGCCCCGATGGGCATCGGGTCAGTTGGCTGACCTACGGCAGCGGCCACTTGCTTGCGCTCAAGCTCGATGACCAGGAGTTGATCAGCTACGAGCGAGATGATCTGCACCGGGAGGTCGGCCGCGTGCAAGGCAATGGCCTGGTCCAGCGCCAAACCTGGAGCCCGAATGGCCAGTTGCTGGAGCAGACACTGGTTCGCCAAGGTGAATCCAGACGCATCGCGGCGCGCAGCTACCGCTACGACGAAGCCGGCCAGCTGTGCCACATCGACGACCTGAACCGTGGCGACCTGCACTATCGCTACGACCCGGTTGGCCGTTTGCTTGAAGCCAGCCGCAATTACGAGAAGGAAACCTTCGCCTTCGACCCGGCGAGCAACCTGCTGGACCCCGAGGCACCACCCAATCCTAATCCGCACTCGCCGCACAAGTTGATGGACAACGTGCTGCGCAGCTACTGCGGCACGCAGTATCGGTACGACGAGCGCGGCAACCTGCAGGAGCGGATTGAGAACGGCAAGACAGGCAAGTTTACCTGGGACCTGTATGACCGGCTGCGGCGCTACGAGGATGAGCGGCTGGTTGTCGAGTTCGGGTATGACGCGTTAGGCCGCCGGGTGTACAAGGACTCACGCTCGAAATACCGCAAACGGTTACAAGCAGGGCCGGTCTGGAACGAGAATGCGCGGCGTGCGCTGGATGAAAAGCTGGGCTGCGATCTGACGCTGTTCATCTGGGACGGCGATACGCTGGCGTTCGAGCAGCGCGGTCGGGATGGTAAAGGACGGACTACGCACTATGTGTTTGAACCGGGGACCTTCGTTCCTGTGGCACAGGGAGTGATGAATCATATTGAGGAGATGCTGCATCAGCCGAGCTATGATTTCCCCTATAACATCAACCGGGATCCGGTATGGCAGGAAAAACCAACGCCGAAGCCGTTTGACACTCTTGGCTGGTACCAGTGTGATCAGCTCGGCACTCCAATGGAAACTACCGGCGCCAGCGGCCAGGTATTTTGGAAGGGAAGCTACAAAGCCTGGGGATCCACAGCAGATCAGATCAGTATCGACCCGCCAGAGAATGGATACACCAATATCCGCTTCCAAGGTCAGTATTTCGACATCGAAACCAAGCTCCACTACAACCGATATCGATATTACGACCCGAGTATTGGCCGCTTTGTAGGCAGAGATCCAATTGGTTTCTCCGGCGGGTTAAACATCTTCATCTTTGCAGTCAATCCAGTCCAGTGGATTGACCCATACGGGCTTAAGAAGAAAGCCGTATCCTCTTGCTGCCCAATAGAGATTGACCCCTGCGCCGATGACGGCAAGACTCACATCGTATATCAAGCTCCAGACCCAAAACATACCGATGCAGACGGAAATCCATTAATTTATACAGGAAAAGCCTCAGGCTACGGGGTACCAACAAGCGTTCTCAGTAGACGTTTCAGCGGTGGCCATCACCGCAAAATTGACCTAAGTTCTGTCACTATCATACACACTACAGACTCATATGCAGCGGTAAGGGGCATTGAGCACATGGAAAAGGTTCAACTCGGAGACAGAGCGACCAAACAGAATAACCCTATTGGGAATCGAAATAAAAACAAACCGACCTATATAGAATGTGCAGAAAGGCACCTATCAAAATGAAATCGAAAAAAATTAGAATTATTACCGGAGACGTATTCGCGGTTCCACTGTCAACACGAGAGCCGCTTTACGGCTATATCCGGGCATATCAAGACCCCGACATAGCAATTCTCCCCATAATCTCTAGAGAAATATTATTAAACGCTTCAGACTTTGCTGATCTAACATCTTACCAAGATGTCCTGACCATACGAAAGCCCATGGAGAGCGGTGAATGGCCAAGAGTCGTAAATATTCCATTCCCAAACGAAGACTCAGCATGGCCACCCCCAAGGAAGCAGGTATCTGAGATCAGGCCCGACATTCGCCTAGTTGTATCAAAGGGACAGCTTATTCCAGCCAATGTGTTTGGAAAATTCGACGAACTCCCGCCGCTTATCAAACTAAATAGCGAGGCACTCATCGAGAGAATTCTTGAGCTTTCAGAGAAATTCAAGCTAATTAATATCCATGACAGCAAGTGACCCAGAACCATGACATCTCAGGAACTAACACCAGACGGCAGCGTCCATCGCTAAAGTGCGAAAAACAAGCGGAGGCGGCGGTATGGCATTTCACCAAAAATCCTGTACCGCCGCCCCCAACTCAAGCCAGCGGTGAGGAAATACCTTGGGTCAGCTGGCCAAACTGATCAACACCGCCAGCGAGGTCTTTGCGGCCCGATCGGGACACTAGGCCGCTTCTGAAGCAAAGGCGCGCCCCCTTCGCCTCGACCTCGATATTGTGCCGGACAAAAAAGGCGATCGCGCGCGTTGGCACAGGCGTTACTGGCCAGAAACAGATGTAGGAGCAGCCTTGTGCTGCGAAGCGCCGCGCGGGCGGCGCTCGATCTCACAGGCGCTGAAAATGTAGTGCCGGACACATAGTAGCCCTGACTCCAACCTCTCGCCCTACACCCCACAGCCAACAAAGCCATCCTGTAAGACATTTCTGAACATGAAACCAAATGCTTCAGAATGAACCCGCTTAGGAATTATCCTACGCGCGCTGCCGAACTATCGCTGTTGTCGGGGAAACACCTCACGGATAACGTTTCCGGGTCGCTTCGGTGACCGGGCATGAGAACCCGACAGATAAGCTAGCAGCACCTCTATGGTGGCCGTACGTGGGCGGGCTTTCGCCTGGCCGGGTCTTTGCTAGCTTCTTCTCGGCTTTCTCACACCCGCGTACGGCTGCCACCCTCAAATCCATGAGAAAGATTCGGGTGGTAGTTCCTTTGTGCTAAGAAGCTGGAATTACACAATGAAAAAGATCGTCCCCAATTCACCACGCCGTCCCGTCAATACCCCGTTCTTCACCGTCAAATCCGACATCTACCCTCCCCACGCCCTCGCCCACGTCATCGAACTACTACGCGGCGTTATCGATACCCTCGACGAACACTGCCGCACTTACGCTGGCGAGCCCGGCCTGTGCAATGCCTTGCATGCAACTGAAATCGCTCACTCGCTGGTAGCGCATTCACATGCGTGGCTGTTCGGCGCAAAGGAAAAGGAAGAGGAGTGACGACATGACAGACGAACCCAAAGTCATCCTCACCATCGGCGCAGAGACCTTCCTCGAGGTCGGCAACCCGCCGATCAATCTGCTGCGGGTCCAGCCGGGCATTCCTATTGATGATGCCTACGAGCAAGTGTCGATCCTGCTGAGCTATATCAAGCACCTGCTGCGCGAAGGCGATATGGAGGACGACCACAAGTTCCTGGGCGCCGCCGATTACCTCACGACACTGGCCAAGGCCTTGATGAACGAGGTTGAGCTGACCAAGAATACCTTGCGCTGAAGCTCAGGGATTTTAAAGGCAACTGCCTTACATCAATTTCCTGGCCTTGCGCGGGCTTTTGGAGCAGCCTTGTGTCGCGGAAAGGCTGCAAAACAGCCCCAGCACTTGTGCGTTTGCGCTGGAAACCTGGGGCTGCTTCGCAGCCCTTTCGAGACACCAGGCCACTCCTACAGACCGGCGCAGCTTCTGTAGGAGCTGGCTTGCCAGCGATAGTGCTGTGACAGGTACTGCCCGTCTAGCGGGCTCCCAACACAAACCCACTGCGACGCCCAGCCCAAGCCAGCAGCCAGGCCAGCGCGATCAGCCCCAACACCACCCCGGCAAACCACTCTACCCCCGCCCCGTTCAGCAACAACCCGCCAATGATCCCACCCAGGGCGATGGCGCTGTTCCATACCGTTACCAGTATCGATTGCGCCACATCACCACCCTCGCCCGCAGCATCGGCGCAGGCAGTCTGCAGGAGGGTCGGCGCACCGCCGTAGGTCACGCCCCACAAGGCAATGCTCAAGTACATCGCCCACGGCGACGCCTGCCCCATTACCAGCGTGGCCAAGGCAAAACCGGCCAGGCTCAGCAGCACCAGGGTTCGCAGATGCCGGTCGACCAGCAGCCCCACCAAGCCGATTCCGGCCATGGCCGCCAGGCCGAACACCATCAGCACCGGACCGATGTCGGCAGCCATGCCGGCCGACGCCAGCAGTGGCACGATGTAGGTGTAGAGAATGTTGTGGCCAAGGATCCAGCTGAGGATTACCAACAGCACGATCAACACCCCCGGCGTGCGCAACACCTGCAGGGCCGCAGGGCGTTTACCAGCGGCATGCCCCGGGTAGTCCGGCACCGACCGCAGTACCCAGGCTACCAGCAGCAGCGCCACCACCGTGACCACCACGAAAGTGGCCCGCCACCCCAGCCCCGCCCCCAGCCAGGTGGCTATCGGCAGCCCGAGCGACAGGGCAATGGGCTGGCCGAGCATTGCCATGGCCATGGCCCGGCCCTGCAACGCCACCGGCACAATGCGCCGGGCATGGCCGGCAATCAGCCCCCAGGCCAGCCCGGCCGCGGCGCCAGTGAAAAAACGCAGCACCAAGGTCAAAGTGTTGGAAGTCGACACGGCGGTCAACCCGTTGAACAACACGAAACCCACGATCGCCAGCAACAGCGCACGGCGGCGGTACCAGCCCTGGGTCAGGGTCACCAAGGGGATGGCGGTCAGCAACGAGCCGAGGGCATACGCCGTGACCCATTGCCCGGCCATGGCTTGGCTGATGTGCATGCCATCGGCGATCTGGTCGAGCAGGCCGGCCGGCAGGGTTTCGCTGAGGATGGCGATAAAGCCGGTCATAGCCAGCGCCAGCAGCCCACTGGTGGGCAAGCGTTCGCTGCCGTTGGCCAGCAGCGGTGCGGAAGATGTCTGGGACATTGCAGATGCCTTGATTGGAAAACGAGGCGAACAGTCTGCAAGCCAAAAGCATTATGGAAAAAGATGGGTACAATGCCGCTTACCCAGGACGTCAATGTCCGCAATCAGGAATGCAGCATGGACAGCCTCAGCGGCTTCGTGGTCTTCAACCGGGTGGCTGAAACCCGCAGTTTCGTCGCCGCCGGCCAGTCGTTGGGCATCAGTGCCTCGGCCGTGGGCAAACGCGTGGCGCGGCTCGAAAGCCGCCTGGGGGTACGCCTGTTCCACCGCAGCACGCGCAGCATTACCCTCACCGCCGAAGGCACGCTGTTCCTTGAGCGCAGCCGGCGCATCCTCGCTGAAATCGAGGCCACCGAGCAGGAGCTGTCCCAGGCCAGCGCGACCCCGACTGGCCGCCTGCGGGTGAGCATGCCGCAGGTCACCGGGCTGGTGATGCCGGCACTGGCCGAGTTCATGGCGCGGTACCCACAGGTGGAGCTGGACCTGGATTTTTCCGACCGCATGGTGGATATCGTCGGCGAAGGCTTCGACGTGGTGATGCGAGGTGGGCAGCCGGTGGACTCGCGGCTCAACGCCAAGTTTCTGGGGTACTTCCAGCACTGCCTGGTGGCTTCGCCCGAGTACCTGCGCGAACGCGGCACGCCGCTGCACCCGCGCGATCTGGCGGCGCATACCTGCCTGCATTACCGCTTTCCCAGCAACGGCAAGCTGGAAACCTGGCCGCTGCGCCAGGAACACCCCGAGCAGGGTTACGACATTCCTATCTCGATGGTCTGCAACCACGTCGAGACGCGCGTCTGCTTTGCCGTCAACCACCGCGGCATCACCTGCCTGCCGGACTTCACCGTACGCCGCGAACTGGCCAGCGGTGCGCTGGTCAGCGTGCTCGACGACTTCATGGAGCGGCGTGGCAGCTTCTACCTGCTATGGCCGTCCGGGCGGCAGATGCCGCCGAAATTGCGGGTTTTCATCGACTTCATGCTCGAACGCGTATTCAACCGTACAGGTAATTGATGTCCTTGCAGGCCAGCGGCGGCACCTGGCCCAGCAGGAACTCGCGCAGCTTGTGCATCTGCCGCGCCTTGGGGCTGGCCTTGAGCCAGGTCATGTAATAGCCGTCGCCGGTGGCCACCGCGTGCTTGAACGGCGTTACCAGGCGCCCGGCCAACAGGTCGGCGCTGGCCAGCACCAGGTCGACCACCGAAATACCCAGGCCTTGCTGTGCGGCCGAGATGCCCTGGTCGAGGGTATCGAACACTTGCCCGTGGTCGATGCTGATGTCCAGCGCATCCATGCGAGCCAGCCAGCGCCGCCAGTCTCGTCGGTCAGGGGACGGGTGCAGGAATTCGCACTGGGCCAGGTCGGCAAGGACCGGTTGAGCCTGGGCCATGTAATCCGGGTGGCACACCGGGATCAGCCATTCATCGAACAGCTTGAAACTCTCGATATCGGCGGGAAAACGCCCGTTGGCCAGGAGGATCGCACAGTCGTAGGGCTCGGAGTAGAAGTCCACGCTGTCGATGTCCATCCACACGCTGGACAGCTGCACGCTGCAGTTGTCCTCGACCTTCTTGAACGCATCCAGCGCCCGCAGCAGCCAGCGCACGGTCAGTGTGGACGGCGCCTTCAGACGCAGGCCGTAGCGGTCCTGACGCAGCAGGGCGCAGGCATTTTCGATGATCTTGAAGCCAACCTTGAGTTCCTGCGCCAGCAGGCGGCCGTGCTCGGTCAGGGCCAGCTTCGGCCCGCGGCGTTCGAACAGGTCGCAGCCGAACATGGCTTCGAGGGTCTTGATGTGGTGGCTGACGGCGCCCTGGGTCAGGGCCAGCTCTTCCGCGGCACGGGTAAATGAGCCATAGCGAGAGGCCACCTCGAAGGCACGCAGCGCGTGCAAAGCCTGAATCCGTTCCGACATGGCGACGCCCTGAGCATGAGTAAGACTAATAGTAGGTCATAGTTCCACGCGTTTTACAACGCCAAGGACGTCTCGGAAAATGCAGGTAAATAACAAACATAACCAAGATCCTGCCTGCATGTGACTTGAACGTTCATAGAATTTACGCCTGGGGAAATCATGTCGACGGGTTATGGAACTTGCTATCGCCTGGATGCGCTAGAGCTGGCCGCTGACCATGTGCGCAACACGCAACATTGGACCTACAAAGCCGTAGAACATTTTCGCAGTGTCCTCGCCAACCCCGAGTTTCCCTGCCTGTTCGGCCGCAAGGCGGTAAACGGCGCAACCTGCCACATCCTCTTCGCCCGCGCCGGGCAACTGGCCGATGACATCGCCATGGGCCTGGCCGACTACGTGCGCACAGTCGCACCTATCCCACCCAAGCAGCGTATCGGCAGCCCACTGGTGGTGTTTCTCGAAACCGCCGCCGACTACACACTGGCCGAGCAACAGGCGCTGGCCTGGAAGGTGTTGCGTGGCGTGCACGCGCGCGACCCGCATCCCTGGCCGCAGGGCATCCCGACCGACCCCGACGACAACGCCTGGTCGTTCTGCTTTGCCGGCATGCCGCTGTTCATCAACATGAACTTCCCCGGCCACCAGCAGATGAAAAGCCGCAACCTGGGGCCACACATCACCTTCGTCATCAACCCGCGGGCGAACTTCGACGAAGTGGCCAACGTCAACACCGAAAGCGGCCATCGTATCCGCGAACGCATCCGCGAGCGCGTGCACCACTACAACGACGGCGTCATGCCCGACACCCTTGGTTTCTTCGGCGATGCCGACAACTACGAGTGGAAGCAGTACCAACTGCAGGAGGCAGGGTCGCTCAACCCGTCCCGCTGCCCGTTCCACGCCCATGCCGTACAGCCGGCAACACCCGACATACTGATCGAGACCTGACCGTGAATACCGCACTCACCGCTACCTACGCCCTTACTGTCCTGCTACTGATCGCCACCCCCGGCCCGGTGGTGGCACTGATCGTCAACACCGCGGCCGCCTCCGGTTCACGCAAGGCCATGTTCACGGCTGTCGGCACCAACTGGGCATCACTGGTGCTGATCGGCGCGGCGGCCTGGATCATCCTCACCAGCGCCGCCATCGACAAGGCCTGGCTCAGCGCCATGAGCCTGCTGGGTTGCCTGTTCATCGGCTACATTGCCGTCGGCACGCTGCGGGACGCCCTGCAGGCGCCAGCAGCCGAGGCACCGGGCGAGCTCGCCAAGCCTGGCCGCGGCGGGCTGCTGCAAGGTTTCATGGTGGGCATTTCCAACCCGAAGGACATCATCTTCTTCATCGCCTTCTTCCCGCAGTTCATCCAGATCACCGAGTCGTTCGGCAAGAGCATGGTGGTGCTGTCGATGCTGTGGGTGGCCATCGATTTTGCCGTGCTGAGCCTGTACATCTTCGCCATCGGCAAGATCGCCTCGCAACGCAGCAACCGCATGATCAGCCTGGCCTCGGGGGTCGCCCTGCTGCTGATCGCCGCTGGCGGCCTGCTGTACAACGTCAAGGAGCTGGCGGCCTGAATGTGATGCAAAGCGCCCGCTGCAACAGAAGGAGAACCCATGACCGCGACTGACACGAGCCCTTCGCCTTCGCCGTTGCAACAGGACTACCAGCGCTTTCTGCTGCTGGGCAGCCGGCGTGCCCCGCACACCGTGCATGTGCACGAAACCGGCTACCGCTCCGGCACCATCAACACCGATGCCCTGGGCCTGCGTTACAGCCACTGCGCCGGCAAGCGCTTTTCGGTGGCCGAACGCGGTGGGGCGTCACGCATCAACCTGCTGGTCGGCGGCTCCGCTGCCCTGGGCATCGGCGCCAGCTCCGACGGACACACAGTGGCCTCGCACCTGTCGATGCTTACCGGCGAAGTCTGGCTGAGCCTGGCCGGCTGCGGGCTGAATGCCAGCCAGGAACTGCTGATGTTCCTGACCCACCAACATCGCCTTGGCCAGCTCGGCCATGTGGTGGTGCTCAGCGGCCTCAACACCCTGGCCCACGAAGCCCTCTGCGAGGTCCTCGCCAACCTGAATGACCCTCAGCACGCCAAGGCCTACCAGGATTTTCTCAACAGTTTCAGCGAAGGCATGCAGCCCTCGACGTCGCCCCGCCGGCAATCGCTATGGCAGCGTATCGGCCAGGCGTTGGCCACGCCCTCGGTCGCAACACCTGCGACCTGGCCGCTGTCGCCCCCGGAAAAGCGCCTGGCCCGTGCCGCCGACAGCATTGGCCGGACCTTGCGCCAATGGGACCGGCTGCTGGCAGACAGCCATTCCACCCTCACCTTCATCCTGCAGCCGTTGCTGCCCTGGTGCCGGGATAGCCTGCCCGCTGGCGAGCAGACCATGCTGGACGCGCTACAGCGGCGACCGGCGAATTTCGACCGGCTGCTGGACGGCGCGTTCGACAGCCAGTTGCACTCGGCCTTCTTCCGCCGTATCAAGAGCCAGGCCGAACCGGTCCCCTGCTACGACATGAACTGCATGCTCAGCAGCTCACCGGTGTTCGGCGCCGACCTGTTCATCGACCGCCTGCACCTGAACGACCTGGGCAACAATGCCCTGGCCAAGGTCATTACCGCCAAGCTTGGCCTGGCCCAGGAAAAACATGCCCAGCGCAAGGTCACGCCGATCAAGCTCGTCTGACAGTTGCCGGGTGGACTTTCGGCCAGACCCTTTGGGTGGCTAGAATAGGCCGTCGTTCCGATCTGCCCGAGGCGCACGCTTGACCGCCATGAACATCGAAGCCATCCATCAGTACCTGGCACCCCATGGAGCTTGCCTGTGAGCCGCATGCTGCGCTTGCCCCCACTGTTGATCGCCCTGATGCCACTGGCCACGCATGCGCTGGAAGTGCGCATCGACCCTCATGCCGACCTGCTCTACCGCCAGGCCTTGCCCTTGCTGGAGCAGGCAGACAGCCAGGACGACGGCGCCAGCACGCTGCGCACGGCCATCGGCGGCGACCCGGAGCTCAGCCGCCAGGGCCAGGCCATGGCCCACACCCTGCCGACAGCAGTCGCCTTGCTGAAAAAGTCCGTGGAGTTGGGCCACCCGGTCGCACAGTACCGCCTGGCGCTGTACTACATGACCTACCTGCCCGCCGCGCAAATCCCGGATGCCGCCTGCCCGCTGCTCGAAGCCAGCCTCAGGCAGGGCTTTGCCGCACCAGCCCCGGCCATCGCTACCTGGTGCCCGCCCTATAACGTCAGCAACGAGTACCGGACTGCGCTGGAGGCCATCCCCAACATGGCCACCTTGTATGCGCCCTATTACCCACAGCCGGCCACGCGCCTGGCCTGCAACCGCAACCGGCCACAAGGCCTGGAAATGCAGTGGGGGCGCCAGCGTGACTACCAGGCCGAGGTCTACCGCCTGCTCGGCGACCTGGACCCGCAGCATCGCCAGAGCCTGCTGCAGAAGGCCGTGGACACCAACGGCTGCGTGACGGCGCAGCAGCATCTGACCAGCCGTCCGTAACACGGACACGGTTTCCGTGTAGGAGCGGCCTTGTGTCGCGATGGGGCGCGCAGCGGCCCCAGGATTTCAGCTTCGCCGCAGATATTGCCGGGGCCGCTGCGCGCCCCATCGCGACACAAGGCCGCTCCTACAAGGGAACGTGCCAGGCATAGCAAGATCGTTCAAGCCATCCCCCGCCCCGTCTGGCATGCTGGCCTACCACCTACACGCACTGCAGCCACCATGCCCCACATCGCCCGCCAAGCCTTTCTCCACGGCGCCATCGCCATTCTCCCGTTGTCCCTGGCCGTTGCCCCCTGGGGCCTGCTGGCCGGCTCCATGGCCATCGAAGCCAACCTCAGCGCCTGGCAGGGGCAAGGGCTGTCGGCCATCGTCTTCGCCGGTGCCGCGCAACTGGTGGCCATCGGCATGCTCAAGGGCGGCGCCAACCTGGCGTCGATCCTGCTGACCACCCTGCTGTTGACCTCGCAGCACCTGCTGTATGGCCTGACAATGCGCCCGGTGCTGTCCAGCCAGCCGCTGCGCTGGCGACTGGGCCTGGGCTTCCTGCTGACCGACGAGTTCTTCGCCCTGACCAGTCAGTACGACCAGCAGCAGTTCAACCGCTGGTACGCCTTGGGCGTGGGCCTGACCTTCTACGTCGCCTGGAACCTGTTCACCCTGGCCGGTATCCTGCTGGGGCAGAACATTCCGCACCTGGACCAGCTCGGCCTGGACTTCTCCATCGTCGCCACCTTCGTCGCCCTGATCGCGCCACTGGTGCGCAACCTGGCCACGCTGGTGTGCGTGGCGGTGTCGCTGTTCTGTTCGGTGCTGTTCAGCTACTGGCACTGGGAAACCGCCCTGGTGGCCGCAGGCCTGCTGGGCATGAGCGCCGGTTTCATCTGCCAGAAATTCGCCGGAGCCCGCGCATGACCTGGATCCTTATTTTCGCCATGGGCGCCATCGTGTTCCTCAACCGCTATGCGTTCCTGGAGCCGCGCCTGCCCTTGCGCCTGAGCTCCAACGCACGGCAATTCCTCGGTTTTGCCGTGCCGGGCATGCTCACCGCTATCTGCGGCCCGATCATCTTCATGCCCGAGCACCAGCTGAACCTGAGCCTGCTCAACCCCTACCTGCTGGGCTCGCTGGTGGCCATTGCCCTGGTGCTGTTGACCCGCAGCGTGCTGCTGAGCATGCTGGTGAGCATGTTGATCTTCTTCCTCCTGCGCAGCTGGCTGGCATGAGCACGCCCCTGCGCGAGCAGACACACCTCTGGCAGGCGCCGGCACTGGGCGACGTCGAGATGCTGCACGCGCGCTATTTCCAGCAGCGTTTCGCCCCGCATGTGCATGAAGGCTATGTCTTCACCGTGATCGAGTCGGGCGCACAGCGCTTCTGGCATCGCGGCAGCGAGCACCTGGCGCCGGTCGGCAGCATGGTGCTGATCAACCCCGACGAGCTGCATACCGGTGCCACCGCCCACGAAGCGGGCTGGCGCTACCGTGGGTTCTACCCGGAACATGAACGGGTAACCGGGGTGCTCGACGAACTGGAACTGGGCCGCCACGGCATGCCCAGCTTCAAGGACAGCGTGATCCACGACCCGGCCTTGGCGATTGCCTTCAGCCAGTTGCACCAACTGTCCGAAGCCGGCGCCAGTGCCCTGCAGCAGCAGACCGCCTGGCGCCAGGCGGTGCTGGCCCTGGTGCAACGGCACGGGCAATGCGCCGAACCCGCCGCCCCCGGGCACGAGCCGCTGGCAGTGGCCCGCGCCCGTGAGCTGCTGGAAAGCCAGCTGGCCGACCCGCCCTCGCTCGAAGCTCTGGCGGCGGCGGTCAACCTGTCGCCGTTCCATTTCGCCCGGGTGTTCCGCCAAGCCACTGGCCTGCCGCCACATGCCTGGCTCAAGCAGCGGCGCCTGGCCCGTGCGCGGGAAATGCTCAAGCGTGGGTGGGCTGCCTCGGAGGTGGCGTTCGACCTGGGCTTTGCCGACCAGAGCCATTTGAGCCGGCAGTTCAAGCAGGCCTACGGGGTAACGCCAGGGGCCTATCGCAGCGCCTGCCTGCAAGGCTGAGCTGCGACAACCGGCCTCGGGCAGGTCGGCCAGCCACTGCTACACTGACAAGGCTGAATGGAGGATCCTGCCATGTCCGAAAGAGAGCTCACCACCCTCCTGTCGCTGATGAACCAGCGCCAGGCCTGCCTGAGCAGTGCCTGCAAGGAGATAGCCGACTGGATCGACCGGCAGGGCGACGTGCCCGCCGCCGGCAAGATCCGCGCAAGTCTCAAGGCCCTGGAGGCCGATGAGGCCCAGGTCCGCAAGACCTTGACCTCGCTAACCCTCGACAGGCCGCTGCCCAGGTTTCGCAGCTGATTGAACCGGGGCTGCCTGGCAGCCCATCGCGACACAAGGCCGCTCCCACAGGGGATACGCGTTCTCCTGTGGGAGCGGCCTTGTGTCGCGATGGGGCGCAAAGCGCCCCCAAAGGGTTCAGCCTGATCAGTGCTTCATGTGCATGTGATCATGCCCAGCGCCCGCCTCGGCGTTGAGCGCACGCACTTCGGCCTGCACATCCAGGGTTTCCTTGTCCCCCTTGGCATCTTCGATGGTCAGGGTCAGTGGCACTTTCTCGCCTTCTTTCACCTGGTTGTTCAGGCCCATCAGCATCACATGCAGGCTATTAGGATCGAGGGTCACCGCCTTGCCAGCCGGCAGCTCGACCGCCTTGACCTCACGCATGCCCATCACGTCGCCGTTCATGGTCATCTCGTGCACCTGCACGGTCTTGGCCACAGGCGAAGCCACGCCCACCAGCTTGCTGTCGCTGCTGGCGGTCAGGGTCATGAAGGCACCGGTGGACTGCTGGTGCGGCACGGTCGCACGGACCCAGGCGTCGCTCACGGTGGTCTGGGCCAGGGCCGGCAGCGCCAGGCCCAACAGGGCCAGGGCAGCCAGGCCTTGCTTGATCGGTTGCATCGACATTCAGCAGATCTCCATCAGGGTGACCAGGTCTTCGGCGCATTCCTGGGCGGTCAGGGAATGGCCCAGGCTCAGGCGCAGGGTGCCACGCGTATCGTAGACGTAGCTGGTGGACGAGTGAGAGACGGTATAGGTGTCACCGGCCGGGACTTTCTCGTAGAACACCTTGAATTCCTTGGCCACCGCGGCGATTTCCTCGGGGGTGCCGGTCAGCGCGGTGAACGATGGGTCGAACGCCTTGACGTAGGCATCGAGCACTTCGGGGGTGTCGCGCTCCGGGTCCAGGGTAATCAACACCACCTGGAACAGGTCGCGATCGCGGCCGCGCAGCAGCTTGCGGATTTGCGCAGCGCGCGCCAGGGTGGTCGGGCAAACCGCCGGGCACTGGGTGAAGCCGAAGAAGATCATCGGCATGCTGCCGTAGAAGCTCGACAGGGTGCGCACGTTACCCTGGGTGTCCTTGAGGCTGAACTTGCGCCCAAGGATTTCATTGCTCATGTTCTTGCCGTACTTGAACTCGAGCCCCCGGGCCGGGCTGCAGCCTGCCAGCAGGCCAAGCCCGAGAACGCCCATCCCGGCGACAACTGCGCGCCGGGTATATAGATCATTCATGAAACCATCCTTTACAGGGAAGGTGCCGGCCCTCGGGACGGGCCGGTCGAAAAACGGGGGCATTCTGGCACGGCACCCTGAGGGGTTCTACCCGACGAAGGCGAGGATCGGCTGCAGCCCTTTGAATACGGGCTGCGGCCTGTTGTCGCAGGGGTTGAAACAGTAACACTTTGTTGCTAAGGAAGTGGGTTCAATGCGATCCCTGTAGGAGCGGCCTTGTGTCGCGAAAGGGCCGCGAGGCGGCCCCGGCAATACCAGCTTCGCCGCCAATATCCCGGGGCTGCTCCGCAGCCCTTTCGCGACGCAAGGCCGCTCCTACACATGACAGAGCGCGTCAGCCTCAGTAGTAGGCGTTCTCTTTCTGGCTGTGGTCAGTCACGTCACGCACGCCCTTCAGCTCGGGAATACGCTCGAGCAGGGTGCGCTCGATGCCTTCCTTCAGGGTCACATCGGCCTGGCCGCAACCCTGGCAACCACCACCGAACTGCAGCACGGCAATGCCGTCGTCGACCACATCCACCAGGCTCACCTGGCCGCCGTGGCTGGCCAGGCCGGGGTTGATCTCGGTCTGCAGGTAGTAGTTGATGCGCTCGTTGATCGGGCTGTCTTCGTTGACCATCGGTACCTTGGCGTTCGGCGCCTTGATGGTCAGCTGGCCACCCATGCGGTCGGTGGCATAGTCGACCAGCGCGTCTTCCAGGAACGGCACGCTGACCGCGTCCAGGTAAGCGGTGAAGCTCTTCAGACCCACGGCGGTGTCGTCAGGCTTCTCTTCGCCCGGCTTGCAGTAGGCGATGCAGGTTTCGGCGTACTGGGTGCCCGGCTGGGTGATGAAAATGCGAATGCCGATGCCAGGCGTGTTCTGCTTGGAAAGCAGATCGGCCAGGTAGTCATGGGCGGCGTCGGTAATGGTTATAGCGCTCATGTAGGTTCCTCACAGACTTGCGGCCAAGTGTACGCCAACCCGGCCTTCGAACAAAGTCCTAGTATTTGACTCGGGAAAGCGCATATTCAGGGGCTCGCCCCCGTGGCGCCGCCAGCCAGGCCTGCATGCGCCGGTAAAGGCCGCGCTCGAGCCACTGGTAGCTGAACCACGACATTAGTCCAATGGACGGCACGCACAGGGCAAACACCAGGTACGGGTTCAACTGCAGGCGCTGGCTGGCGAACCAACCGGCATACAGCACCAGCACATGAACCAGGTACACCGAATACGAACAGTCGCCCAGCGCCTTGAGCAGCCGGTTGCCACGGAACACCGGCTCCAGGGCAACGAAGGCCAGCACGATCATTGCGCTCGGCACGCCCCAGTGCAGCAAGCGCCGGGAAGCGTCCAGGTGGTAGATGGCAAGGCCCGCCGCCGCCAGCAGCACCAACGGCAGCCAGCGGCCCTGCTGGATCAGCCCGCGCCGGTGCAACACGCCCAGGCCGATGCCGAGCAGGAATTCGTAGATGATGTCGTTGCTGTAGAAGCGGCTGAGCACGCCCAGCCGGCCCAGTATCTCGCTGGCCAGCAGCAGCACGGCGGTGACCAGCAGCTGGTGATGACGCTGGCGCACCAGGAAAGCAAGGCCGAACAGCAGGTAGAAGAACATCTCGAAATTCAGTGTCCAGCCCACGTTCAGGGTCGGGTACAAGCCGTAGCCACCGGGGTTTTCTGCCGGGATGAACAGCAGCGACAGCAGCAGGTGGTGCCAGGTGAATGCCTGGTGCGGCATCCATTGGCTGAAGGCCAGCAGCAGGGCTGCCATCAATGCCGTATAGAACCAGTAGGCCGGGACGATACGCAGCACCCGGTTGAGCAGAAACTGGCGGGGCTCGATGGCCTTGTCGCAGGTCGACAGGTAGATGACCAGCCCGCTGATGACGAAGAAGATGTCGACGCCTGCGGCGCCACGGTCGGTGAGCAGTTGGCCGATGGGGCCGGAGGCTTGGAAGTCGAAGAAGATTTGCATGAAATGGTGGCAGACCACCACCCAGGCGGCGAACGCCCGCAGTGCTTGAAGCGAATACAGCATGGAGTACCCTGCGATTGCCGGTGCATTGAGGCCCAGGCTCGAATGCAAGGGCGAGCGCTACGCGCCCGTTCGCGGGTAAACCCGCTCCCACAGGATTAGTGCTGTCCTCGAGAGTCGTGCCATTCCTGTGGGAGGGTTAGCGCTGACCTCGAGAGTGGTGCCATGCCTGTGGGAGCGGGTTTACCCGCGAAGGGCTGCAAAGCAGCCCCTTGCAATCGATCAGGACCACCCAGCAAGTCCGACCGCAGGGTAATCGGAAAGGTCAGCCCAACCGATCAGAGGTTCTCGTAGCGGTTCATGTCCAGCACGCCCGCCTCGACCGGCTCGGTCTCCTTGATGAAGCTGGTCAGGTCATGGAAGTAGCGCCAGAACTCTGGGTGACTGCGGCGCACACCCCAACGCATGACGATGCGCTCGAACCTGGCCGGGTCATCTTTCGCATACTCCATGTCCTCGACGAACTCCGGCACATCCTTGGTCGGGATGTTGAAGATGAAGTTGGGGTAGCTGCTGAGCACGCCCGGGTACAGGGTCAGGGTGTCCAGCCCCGGCTGGTAGCGGTATGCCTCGCCCAACAGGAACGCCACGTTGCTGTGCGCGCGGTTGCGCAACAGGCTGTACACCTGGCGCTGGCCACCCTGCCCTTCGATGCGCAGCATGGTCGCCTCGGGCAGCTGGTTGATCACCTTCAACCCGGCAGCCGGGCGCGACACCAGGCGGCTGAGCGACTGCTCGGCATTGCGGAACTCTTCGCTCACCTGCGGCCGTGAGCAGAACGCGCCCTGGCAGCGGTTGATCGGGTCAGGCGCGGCATTCAGGCTACCGGTACGCTGCAACAGCTTCAGGCCGAAGTCGCGCTTGGGGTTGCGCGGGTCGAGCTGGATACCGCTCGGGGTGTCGGTGTCGATGTCTTCATAATCCATCCACATCTTCACCTTGCCGCTGGTCTGGTACCAGTCGCCGAGGATCGCCTTGCGCTGGTCGGCCGGCATCAGGCGCAGGAAGTTGACCTCGGCGCCGTTGCGGATCAGGTCGAAGTACAGGCGCGTCTGCAACTGGTGCGAGACGTTGCCGAATACATCGAAGTTGACCGCCAGCTGGTAATAGGTGCGCTCGAACAACGGGTAGTCGAAAAGCCACACGGTCAGCGGCACGTCACCGACCAGGCCCTTGGTCACCGCAGCGCTGTCGAAGTGGCGGAAAATGCTCAGCAGCGCGTTGTCGTTACCGGCCCACAGCGTCGCCCAGCCCGGTGCCGGCATGTCGGCATAGGCTTCGCGGCGCAGTTTTTCGTACTCGTTGCGCTTGTCACGGTAGGCGTGCCACAGGCTCAGCACGCTGCCCACGTCATCGATCTGCCCAGGCATGGCCAGCAACGGCGTGGCCTCGCCACGGTACTTGGCATCGGTGATGTAGCGGTCGTGGGCCGGTTCCTGGAACAACGCCCAGAAGTTGTCGCGGATCACGTCGGTGGCGATCTGCCCACGGCATACCGGGCCACGGATGAAGGTGCGCACGAAGTACTCGGCGTTATCCAGCATGAACTGGTAGCGCGCCACGGCCGGGATCGCTTCGAAGGTTTCGAACGGGTTGGCCCGGTGGCGCGGGCCGTAGCCTGGCAGTGCAGTGGCATGCCAGTCGCCGGCGTAGAACAGTTGCTTGACCCGCTTGAGCTTCTGCGGCCCCATCGGGTAGGTGATGTGCGTCTTGTGCACGATCACGCCCTGCACCGGAATCAACCGGTAGTAGAAGTCGGTGCCCGGTGGGTCATTGGGGCGGCGCGTGGCGATCAGGTCGACTGGCTGGCCGCTCGGTGTACGCGAACGTACCCACTGGAAGAAGTGGCCCTGCTCGCCACCCACGAAGTAGATGTGCGCCAGGAACAGGTGCTCGTACAACCAGCGGCCGACCAGCGCCTCGGTGGAACCCGGGCGGTTGAGCAGCTCTTCCCAATCGGCAATCTGAGTGGCTTCGGCCGCGCTTGGCTTGATCGGCTGGTGCTCGACCGGTGCACCTGCGGCCAGCCAGCGGCGCATGGTGTCGTATTCCTTGTCGGTCAGGCCGGTCACCGCCAGTGGCATGCCTTCCTTGGGGTGGGCGCCGGCATAGGCATCGAACTCATGCGGCAACGGGCACATGTTGTTGCGGTTCAGGCCCAGGACGATTTCCTCGGGCAGCTTGGCGTTGGGGGTGAGCGGGGTCTTGTGCCCCAGCTCGAGCATGCGCGCCATCAGCGCAGCCTGGCTACCCTGGTTATCGAGCACCGAGTAGAAGCCCTTCTTGCGCCATTCGCCCTCGCTGTGGGCGTCGTAGAACAGCCGCGTGGTGGGCACTGCCTTGCTGCGCTCACCCTGGTACACCGGAACCTTGGTAGCGCCGCGCACCGCGCCTTCGGGGCTTTCCAGCTTCAGCTGGCAGGCCGCGTCGTTGCAGGCGTGGCAGGCCACGCATTTCTCGGTGAAGATCGGTTGAATGTCCCGGGTGTAGGAAATAGCCGGGCTCGACTGGGGGGCTTGCCCGAACGCCACACTGCTGATGAGCAGGGCGAAAACGCCGGCAAGAATACGATGCACCATGTGCGGAAAGTCCTGGGTATGAAAGCCATCACGATTTGTTGCCTGGTCGTCCTTGGGTGCCCTGCTTTGCCGACGCCCGCCCAACATGAGGCATTTTCATGCAAATGGGCGATGCACCTAAAAACCGCGCAGCTTTGTTATGATTCTGCACCTTCTGAAATTCGCCCGACCAGGTAGTTCCTATGTCCGACCGCAGCGCTCGTCTCCAAGCACTCCAGAACGCACTCGAAGAGCGCATCCTGATCCTCGACGGCGGCATGGGTACTATGATCCAAAGCTACCGGCTCGAGGAACACGACTATCGTGGCACGCGGTTCGCCGATTGGCCAAGCGATGTCAAGGGTAACAACGACCTGTTGCTGCTCAGCCGCCCGGATGTGATCGCCGCCATCGAAAAGGCCTACCTGGATGCCGGCGCCGATATCCTCGAGACCAACACCTTCAACGCCACGCAGATTTCCCAGGCCGACTACGGCATGGAGTCGCTGGTCTACGAGTTGAACGTCGAGGGCGCGCGCATCGCCCGCCAGGTGGCCGATGCCAAGACCCTGGAAACCCCGCACAAGCCGCGCTTCGTCGCCGGCGTGCTCGGCCCTACCAGCCGCACCTGCTCGATTTCCCCGGACGTCAACGACCCCGGCTACCGCAACGTCACTTTCGACGAGCTGGTAACGAACTACATCGAGGCTACCCGCGGCCTGATCGAAGGCGGCGCCGACCTGCTGCTGATCGAAACCATTTTCGACACCCTCAACGCCAAGGCGGCGATCTTCGCCGTACAGCAGGTGTTCGAGGAAGACGGCATCGAACTGCCGATCATGATTTCCGGCACCATCACCGATGCCTCGGGCCGCACCCTGTCGGGCCAGACCACCGAAGCGTTCTGGAACTCGGTGCGCCACGCCAAGCCGATTTCCGTGGGCCTGAACTGCGCCCTCGGCGCCAAGGACCTGCGCCCCTACCTGGAAGAGCTGGCGACCAAGGCCGACACCCATGTCTCGGCCCACCCCAACGCCGGCCTGCCGAACGCCTTCGGCGAATACGACGAAACCCCGGCGGAAATGGCCGTGGTGGTCGAGGAATTCGCCGCCAGCGGCTTCCTCAACATCATCGGCGGCTGCTGCGGCACCACTCCGGGCCACATCCAGGCCATCGCCGAGGCCGTGGCCAAGTACAAGCCGCGCAAGATTCCGGAAATCGCCAAGGCCTGCCGCCTGTCCGGCCTGGAGCCGTTCACCATCGACCGCCAGTCGCTGTTCGTCAACGTCGGCGAGCGTACCAACATCACCGGCTCCGCCAAATTCGCCCGGCTGATCCGTGAAGAGAACTACACCGAAGCGCTGGAAGTCGCCCTGCAGCAGGTCGAGGCCGGCGCCCAGGTGATCGACATCAACATGGACGAGGGGATGCTCGACTCCCAGGCCGCCATGGTCCGCTTCCTCAACCTGATCGCCGGCGAGCCGGACATCTCGCGCGTGCCGATCATGATCGACTCGTCCAAGTGGGAAGTGATCGAAGCGGGCCTCAAGTGCATCCAGGGCAAGGGCATCGTCAACTCCATTTCCATGAAGGAAGGCGTCGAGCAGTTCAAGCACCACGCCCGCCTGTGCAAGCGCTATGGCGCTGCCGTGGTGGTGATGGCGTTCGACGAAGTCGGCCAGGCCGATACTGCAGCGCGCAAGAAGGAAATCTGCCAGCGCAGCTACGACATCCTGGTCAACGAAGTGGGCTTCCCACCGGAAGACATCATCTTCGACCCGAACATCTTCGCCGTCGCCACCGGCATCGAAGAGCACAACAACTACGCCGTCGACTTCATCGAGGCCTGTGCCTACATCCGTGACCACCTGCCGCACGCCCTGAGTTCGGGCGGTGTGTCCAACGTGTCGTTCTCGTTCCGGGGCAACAACCCGGTGCGCGAAGCCATCCACTCGGTGTTCCTGTACCACGCTATCCAGAATGGCCTGACCATGGGTATCGTCAACGCCGGCCAGCTGGAAATCTATGACGAGATCCCGGCTGCACTGCGTGAAAAGGTCGAGGACGTGGTGCTCAACCGTACCCCGCATGGCACCGACGCACTGCTGGCCATCGCCGACGACTACAAGGGCGGCGGCGCAACCCGGGAAGTTGAAAACGAAGAGTGGCGCTCGCTGCCGGTGGAAAAACGCCTGGAGCACGCACTGGTCAAGGGCATCACCGCGTTCATCGTCGAAGACACCGAGGAATGCCGCCAGCAGTGCGCACGCCCGATCGAAGTGATCGAAGGCCCGCTGATGAATGGCATGAACGTGGTCGGCGACCTGTTCGGCGCGGGCAAGATGTTCCTGCCCCAGGTGGTCAAGTCGGCCCGCGTGATGAAACAGGCGGTAGCACACCTGATCCCGTTCATCGAAGCCGAGAAAGGCGACAAACCGGAGGCCAAGGGCAAGATCCTGATGGCCACGGTAAAAGGCGACGTGCACGACATCGGCAAGAACATCGTCGGCGTGGTGCTGGGCTGCAACGGCTACGACATCGTCGACCTCGGCGTGATGGTGCCGGCCGAGAAGATCCTGCAAACCGCCCGCGACGAGAAGTGCGACATTATCGGCCTGTCCGGCCTGATCACGCCGTCGCTGGACGAAATGGTCCACGTTGCCCGCGAAATGCAGCGCCAAGGCTTCCAGTTGCCGCTGATGATCGGCGGTGCCACCACTTCCAAGGCGCACACTGCGGTCAAGATCGAACCGAAGTACAGCAACGACGCCGTAGTCTATGTGACCGACGCCTCGCGTGCGGTCGGCGTGGCCACTCAGCTGTTGTCCAAAGAACTGAAGCCGGGCTTCGTCGAGAAAACTCGCCAGGACTATGTGGAAGTACGCGAGCGCACCGCCAACCGCAGCGCCCGCACCGAGCGCCTGAGCTATGCCCAGGCTGTCGCCGCCAAACCTCAGTACGACTGGGCTGGCTATCAGCCAGCGGTGCCCTCCTTCACCGGCGTCAAGGTGCTGGAAGACATCGACCTGCGCACCCTGGCCGAGTACATCGACTGGACCCCGTTCTTCATCTCCTGGGACCTGGCCGGCAAGTTCCCGCGCATCCTCACCGACGAAGTGGTCGGCGAGGCTGCCACGGCGCTGTACAAGGATGCCCGCGAGATGCTCGACAAGCTGATCGACGAAAAGCTCATCAGCGCCCGCGCGGTGTTCGGCTTCTGGCCAGCCAACCAGGTGGCCGATGACGATATCGAAGTGTACGGTGAGGACGGTCAGGCCCTGGCTACCCTGCATCACCTGCGCCAGCAGACCATCAAGCCGGACGGCAAGCCCAACTGGTCGCTGGCCGACTTCGTCGCGCCGAAGGCCAGTGGCGTTACCGACTACGTCGGCGGTTTCATCACCACTGCTGGCATCGGTGCCGAGGAAGTGGCCAAGGCCTACCAGGACAAGGGCGACGACTACAGCTCGATCATGGTCAAGGCCCTGGCCGACCGCCTGGCCGAGGCCTGTGCCGAATGGCTGCACGAACAGGTGCGTAAAGAGCACTGGGGTTATGCCCGCGACGAACACCTGGACAACGAAGCGCTGATCAAGGAGCAGTACCGCGGCATTCGCCCGGCTCCCGGCTACCCGGCCTGCCCGGACCACACCGAGAAGGAAACCCTGTTCCGCCTGCTTGATGGCACTGCCATCGGCGAGACCGGGCCGAGCGGCGTGTTCCTCACCGATCACTTCGCGATGTTCCCGGCGGCGGCAGTCAGCGGCTGGTACTTTGCTCACCCACAGGCGCAGTACTTTGCCGTGGGCAAGGTCGACAAGGACCAGATCGAGCGCTACAGCGCGCGCAAGGGCCAGGATGTGAGTGTCAGCGAGCGCTGGTTGGCGCCTAACCTCGGGTACGACAGCTAAATCGGCGTTGGCTTCTTCGCGGGCTTGCCCGCTCCCACGGGGACCGCACTGCTCTTCAGGGCTGCGCAGTACCTGTGGGAGCGGGCAAGCCCGCGAATAGGCCGGCAAAGCCAACCTCACCCTCATTGCCTACACTGTCCCTGATTGCCTCTGATTTCCTCAGGAGCCACCATGGACGATTCCAGCCAGGGCAAGCCCCCGACCTTCTGGCAGATGCTGCACAGCATCCTTGCTGCAGCCTTCGGCGTGCAAAGCGGCAAGAACCGCGCCCGCGACTTCACCCACGGCAAGGCCAGCCATTTCATTGCGCTGGGGACGCTGTTCACCCTGATATTCATTGCCGTGCTGATCGGCCTGGTGCAATTGGCCCTGCACCTTGCTCGCTAGCCTGTGCCGACCCCTTCGCGGCTAAAGCCGCTCCCACAGGGACACCACAGTGCTCAAGGCCTGTGCAGTACCTGTGGGAGCGGCTTCAGCCGCGAAAGGGCCAGCACAGGTAAAGCAAAAACGCCTGCAGGATTCCCTCCCGCAGGCGCTCAGGCTGCATCATGGTCTTGAATACAAGTCTACTGGTGGCTGACCCAATACACGGCAGTGACCACCACCAGGACGATCAGGCAGAGGATCGCCCAGGCATCGACGCTGCTGTCAGCTTTGCGGACCTTGGTTGAGTTTCCCATTGCATTGCCTCTTGTAGTGGTTATGGGAATGCACTTCACCACCAGCAGTTAAGACGAGCAATGCCCTTCTCTCAAGCAGGGTCTTTCAATAATTGATCGGTGATGTCAGAAATGGGTACTGGTAGTCGGGCGGCCGTCCTTCGGCACTGTAATGCTGGAAATCGATGCCGTAGTCGGGCTGTTCCAGCAGTTTCAGCCAATGGGTTGCCTTGGCCTGGTCGATCGGTTGCAACACCGGCACGCGATGCTCGCGCACGCCATCGCGGTTCACCGCCAGCCCCAGGGCATCATCGTGCAGCATCACCATGGCCCAGCCGCCGAGGGTGAAATGCCCGCCCATCAGCGCGCTAAGGCGCCCGTCGATACGTGCGTGCAGAGCCTCGGGCGAGCTGTTGATGGCGCTGAACAGCACATCGCGCCCCGGCTTGCGCCCCGCCTCCTCGAACGCCTGCATGGCACCAAAGGCCATTTCGTCATTGGCCGACCACACCAGACGGGTGGCCGGGTAACGCTCCAGCAGTTGTTGCGCCTGCTCGTAGGCGCGCTGACGGCTCCAGCCGCCATACACCACCTGGCGCAAGCGCACCTGAGGGAAGTCGGCCAGGGCCCGACGCATGCCTTCCTCGCGCAGCTGCGAGGCCGGAGTGGTCTTGACCCCGGCAAACGCCAGCAAGTCTACCGGCCCGCTGTCACGGGGCAATTGCGCGACCATCTGGTGCAACATCTGGAAGCCCGCCTGCTCGTCGTTGGCCGTCAAGGTGCCCAGCAGCTCGGCATACTTGTCGGGCTGGGCCTCGATGCTGCGGGCCTGGCTGGCAGTCAGGCCGTTGTTGACCAGGAACAGCTTGACCCCGCTGCCGCGCGACAGCCGCAGGATCTCCGGCGCCACGTACTGCTCATTGACCACTACCAGGTAATCCGGGCGCTGCGGCCCGCCCAGGATCGCCCTGGCCTGGGTCAGCGCCAGGTCGGCGCGGCGTTCGCTGTATTCAACGCGCAGGGTCATGCCCAGCTCGTTCGCGGCGGCCTGCATGAAACGCGTATAACTGGTCCAGAACGCCTCGGTGGATAGCCCCGGGTTGAGGAAAACCACCGAAGCCGGTTGTGCGCTTGCCGCCAGCGGCAAGGCAAGACACAAGCTTTGGCACAACGCCTTGAGCATGGGCTGACATCCCTGCAAAGCAAACATCGGATTATAAACGCCAGGCCACACCCAGCGCACAAATGGCAGTCAGTCTCACATAGTCCATTTGGTTCTTTTCATATGCAAAAACATCACTTTAGCGCATAAACGCAACCTGCTATCGTTCCCCGGCTCCGAAGCGGAGTGCGCGGCCGTGCGCGCGAATAGCTGCATGCCTGAGACAGGACTTTTATGTACGTATACGACGAGTACGATCAGCGGATCATCGAGGACCGCGTCAAGCAGTTCCGTGATCAGACCCGCCGCTATCTGGCCGGTGAGCTGAGCGAAGAAGAATTCCGCCCTCTGCGCCTGCAGAACGGCCTTTACATCCAACGTTTCGCACCGATGCTGCGCGTCGCCGTGCCGTACGGCCAGCTTAACGCCACCCAGGTCCGCACCCTGGCCAGGATCGCCCGCGACTACGACAAGGGCTACGCCCACATCTCCACCCGCCAGAACGTGCAGTACAACTGGCCGGCCCTGGAAGACATCCCGGACATCCTCGCCGAGCTGGCCACCGTGCAGATGCACGCGATCCAGACCAGCGGCAACTGCCTGCGCAACACCACCACCGACCAGTTCGCCGGTGTGGCCGCAGACGAAATCGTCGACCCGCGCCCGTGGTGCGAAATCGTCCGCCAGTGGACTACCTTCCACCCGGAATTCGCCTACCTGCCGCGCAAGTTCAAGATTGCCATCAACGGCTCGCAGGAAGACCGCGCCGCCATCGAAGTGCATGACATCGGCCTGGAGCCGGTGCGCAATGCCGCTGGCGAGCTGGGCTTCCGTGTGCTGGTCGGCGGCGGCCTGGGCCGTACTCCGGTGGTGGGCTCGTTCATCAACGAGTTCCTGCCGTGGCAGGACCTGATCAGCTACCTCGACGCCATCCTGCGCGTGTACAACCGTTACGGTCGCCGTGACAACAAGTACAAGGCGCGCATCAAGATCCTGGTCAAGGCCCTTACCCCGGAAGTGTTCGCCGAAAAGGTCGAGGCCGAAATGGTCCACCTGCGTGGCGGCAGCACTACCCTGACCGAAGCCGAAGTACAACGCGTATCGCGCCACTTCGTCGACCCCGAGTACCTGGCGCTCGACAATGTCGACTACAGCGCTCTGGATGCCGAAAACCCGGGCTTCGCCCGCTGGCGCTCGCGCAACACCCGCGCCCACAAGCGCCCTGGCTACGTGGCCGTGACCCTGTCGCTGAAGCCGACCGGCGTTGCCCCTGGCGACGTGACCGACAAGCAGCTGGACGCCGTGGCCGACCTGGCCGAGCGCTACAGCTTCGGCTTCCTGCGCACCTCGCACGAGCAGAACATCATCCTCGCCGACGTGGAGCAGCGTCAACTGCACGCCCTGTGGCTGGAACTGCGCGAAGGCGGCTTCGCCACCCCGAACATCGGCCTGCTGACCGACATCATCTGCTGCCCGGGCGGTGACTACTGCTCGCTGGCCAACGCCAAGTCGATCCCGATCGCCGAATCCATCCAGCGCCGCTTCGACGACCTGGACTACCTGTTCGACATCGGCGAAATCGACCTGAACATCTCCGGCTGCATGAACGCCTGCGGCCACCACCACGTGGGCCACATCGGCATCCTCGGCGTGGACAAGAAGGGCGAAGAGTTCTACCAGGTGTCGCTGGGTGGCAACGCCGCGCGTGGCGCGAGCCTGGGCAAGATCCTCGGCCCGTCGTTCGCCCAGGATGACATGGCCGATGTGATCGAGAAGCTGATCGCCGTGTACGTCGAGCAACGTACCGAGGAAGAGCGTTTCATCGACACCTACCAGCGTATCGGCATCGACCCCTTCAAGGAACGCGTCTATGCAGCGAATCATTAAGAACAACCAGATCGTCGACGAAACCTGGCACCTGCTGCCCAAGGAAACCTCGTTTGACGAGCTGACCAACTGCGACGACTACATCGTCCCGCTACAGATGTGGCGCGACCATGCCCACGCGCTCAAAGCCCGCGACGGCGGCCTGGGCATCTGGCTGGACAGTGACGAAGAAGCCGAAGAAATCGGCGAAGACGTGCAGCACTTCCAGGTCATCGCCCTGAACTTCCCGGCCTTCACCGACGGGCGCAACTACTCCAATGCGCGCTTGTTGCGTGACCGCTACAAGTTCAAGGGCGAGCTGCGCGCCATTGGCGACGTGCTGCGCGACCAGCTTTTCTTCATGGCCCGTTGCGGCTTCGACGCGTTCGCCATCCGTGCCGACAAGGACCCGGAAGACGCGCTGCAAAGCCTGAAGGACTTCTCGGTGACCTACCAGGCCGCCACCGACGAGCCGCTGCCGCTGTTCCGCCGCCGCTGATCGTCATGCTGTGCCTGACGGCCCGCCTTCATGGCGGGCCGTTGCGTTTTCGGGTCAAAATTCAAGTTCGCTGATGGCGCGCCGACATCACGTACGAACGTACCAGAAAACGCAGGGAGCGTGAATGAATCCGATTACACCGATCATACGCACGACGCAGACCTACATGCCTGCCGCTACCGCACCTCCAGGCATTGCCATAAAAGCCGCAGAATCCACAGCTGCGAGCAACGAGGTCAGCATTGGCAAGTCGCCGCCCAGCGCCGACATTGGCATCTACAACGCCAAAGGCACCCTCGGCAATGGGCAGGTTCGCCACATCTGGGAGCACAACGGCATCGACAAGCTGAGCCTGAACATGTACAGCGCGATTCAGGCCTCTTCCACCGCTTCCCGGTTCCAGGGCCTGGGCGCAGCGTTGCTGGAACAACTGGCAGCCAACGGCGGGCAACGTATCGCCCAGTCAGGCCTGGCAGTTGACAGCGGTACGGCAACCGAGCCCCTGCTGCTTGGCCTGCAACAGGCCAGGCTGCGCGAGTTCGCCACCGACCGCGTGACCTTCACCCTGAACACCGCGTCCGGCGCGACCGTTTCACTGGGGCTGTTCAACAGCGACAGGGGCCTGGCGGTAGATGCCGAGGTGCTCGGTGGCGACCTGACAGCCAGTGAACTAAAAGGCCTGGCGATGATGGCGGACAGCTTCCAGACCGCCGTCAACGGCCTTGCTCAAGAACCTCCGAGCCTGAAGCTCGGCTCGCTGGTGAAGCTCGACCCCGCGCTTTTCACCGGCCTGCAATTCGAAGCACAACTGCAAACCGCAGGCGGCGCTCAGCAGACCTTTGCCCTGCAGATGGATGAGCATACGCGCAGCCTTGAACTCCAGGGACCGTCCGGCAATGTGAAGATGAACTTCGACACCCAGGGCGGCACCTTGCTCGGCAGCGAGACGCAACGACAGGCAGCAGTGTCGAACTACCTGACCCAGTTCGATGCTGCACAGCAACGCGGAAACGGCGATGAACAGCTGATGACGCTGTTCAAGGATGCTTTCCGCCAACTCAATAGCGTCGACGACGCCGCCCTGCGCCCGGCGGGTCATGACACCTGGTCAAGCAGGACCAGCCGCCTGCTGCTGAGTGGCATGGCCGACTTCAATGCTTCGCTCACCACACCCGAGAAGCGAACCAACCCCATGCGGCGGGAGGAAGTAGACAGCTTCACTTACAACGTTTCACAAACCACCACCCGCAAGGGCGGAGCAGCCAACCTGAGCTTGCAACAGGACCAGCAGAGCGCGCTGAAGGCCTCCTGGCACGAGAGCCTCAACCCTTGGGTAGAGCTGCAACTAAGCCTCGACAGCAAATCGCAGGACTACCGTTACCATGAGGTGGATGACGAAGCCAGCAGCTCGACCCGCATAGGCTTTGTCAACAACGTCCTGGTCGAGGCCACTGCTACGCAACAGGCCAGCCAGCGGGAGCGTGTACGCACTTACCAGCAAGCCGAACTGCAGTCCGATGTCACCACCTCTGCCTCGGCCGAACAGTCACGCGACCTGCTGGACATGCTCGAAAAACTTCTGGCCCAGGACCGGCAGGCGCGGCGACTTGGCCTCGCCTCGAGTCTGGAGCAACAGGTCCAGTCGCTGCGAGGCCTGTGGTTGCTGCAGTCCAACCCGTCGCTGATCGACGACTGATCATTGCATCTGCCTGCCCCTATCGCCCTTCAATGGGCGCTTGGGGCAGATTGGGTGGCTCACGATCACGACCGAGCTGCCTATTGTTGACTGCGGATCAAAGGACCTTGGCCCCGCCGCCCCTTAATCTATCCCCGCCAAACCCGCACACTGCTGCCACACGAACGTACCGAGCGTCCCGCCTCGGTTCCGTTCACCTCTCTCAAGCAGCAGGAGCAGATCCATGAGCATTCCATCCTTCGGCCTCGGCACCTTCCGACTCACCGGCCAAGCCGTCATCGATTCGGTCAAGTCCGCCATGGAACTGGGCTACCGGGTCATCGACACCGCACAGATCTACCAGAACGAAGCCGACGTCGGCCAGGCCATCGCCGAAAGCGGCGTACCGCGCAGCGAGCTGTTCATCACCACCAAGATCTGGGTCGAGAACTACGCCGCCGACAAGCTGATCGCCAGCCTGCGCGACAGCCTGCAGAAACTGCGTACCGACTACGTCGACCTGCTGCTGATCCACTGGCCAGCCCCAGGCAACGGCGTTGAACTGCCCGAGTACATGGCCGCCCTGGCCGAAGCCAAGAAACTGGGCCTGACGCGCCAGATCGGTGTGTCCAACTTCAACATCGAACTGACCCGCCAGGCCATCGAAGTGGTCGGCAAAGGCGAAATCGCAACCAACCAGATCGAACTCAGCCCGTACCTGCAGAACGTCAAGCTGACAGCGTTCCTCAAGGAGCAAGGCATCACCGTCACCTCGTACATGACCCTGGCCTACGGCAAGGTGCTGAAAGACCCAGTACTGGCCGACATCGCCGCCAAGCACAAGGCCACCGTCGCCCAGGTTGCCCTGGCCTGGGCCCTACAGCTGGGATACGCGGTGATCCCGTCGTCGACCAAGCGCGAAAACCTGGCCAGCAACCTGCTCGCCCATGACCTGAAGCTGGACGCCGACGACATGGCACGCATCGCCAAGCTCGAGCGCAATGGCCGCGAAGTCAGCCCTGACGGCCTGGCGCCAATCTGGGACTGAAGCCATGACCACGCCCCTTGAACGCCTGACGGCTGGCGGCTTCAGCATCGGCCTGGAAGCGCCGCTGGACCACGACTGGACGCCCGCCGGCGACCAGGCGCGGCGCCGCGACGGCCGCCAGTTCGGCGAGCCGGACCTGGCCCGCCACGCAGAACTGGCACAACTGGCCGACCGCCTGGGCTACCGCGCCCTGTGGGTTCGCGATGTGCCGCTGTACGACCCGTCGTTCGGCGACGCCGCCCAGGTGTTCGAGGTGTTTGCCTACCTCGGCTACCTGGCCGGGGTAACCCGCGACATCCTGCTCGGCACGGCTGCCGTGGTGCTGCCGATTCGCGAACCGCTGCTGACCCTGAAATCGGCCAACAGCGTGCAGCGCCTCAGTGGCAACCGCCTGCTGCTGGGCGTGGCCAGTGGTGACCGGCCGGTGGAGTACCCGCTGTTCGGTCGGGATTTCGAGGGGCGTGGCAACGCATTCCGCGAACAGGTTGCACTGCTGCGTGATGGTGCCAAAGGCCACCTGCCCGAAGGGCTGGCCGTGTTACCCGGCACCGCTTCGCCGCTACCATTGCTGGTAGCCGGCCTGGCGCAGCAGAGCCCGGAATGGATCGGCAGCAACCTGGACGGCTGCCTGGCCTACCCCGGCACACCGGAAGACCACCGACACCGAGTCGCCGCCTGGCGCGCGGTGGCGGGCAACAAGCCCTACAGCAGCTTCATCCACCTGGACCTGGCGGACAACCCCGACGAACCGCTGCAACGCTGGCGCTTCGGTTTCCGCGGCGGGCGCAAGGCGCTGGTGGCCGAGCTGGGCGCCCTGCGCGCGGCGGGCGTCGACCATATCGGCCTGCACCTGCGGCGTAACGTGCGACCGCTGGACGAAACCCTGCACGAAATCGCCGAATACGTACTGCCACAGTTCCATGAGACACCAGTCAAACTGACGGAGGCCACCCCATGCCCATTGACCGAGTTGGCCGCGCCGGAGCACGCGCAATGAACGCCGGACGCGTCCTGTTTGCCCTGGCCATCGGCGCCTTCGGCATCGGCACCACCGAGTTCACCCCGATGGGCCTGCTGCCGGTGATCGCCCAAGGGGTTGATGTCAGTATCCCCAGCGCCGGCATGCTGATTACCGCCTATGCCATCGGAGTGATGGTCGGCGCGCCGATCATGACCCTGCTGTTCAGCCGTTTCGGCAAACGCGCCGCGCTGATGGCGCTGATGGCCATCTTCACCCTCGGCAACCTGCTGTCGGCGCTGTCACCGGACTACTACACCCTGCTCGCCTCACGCCTGGTCACCAGCCTCAACCACGGCGCGTTCTTCGGCCTGGGCGCGGTAGTGGCTGCCAGTGTGGTGCCCAAGGAGAAACAGGCCAGTGCCGTGGCCACCATGTTCATGGGCCTGACCATCGCCAACATCGGCGGTGTGCCGGCCGCCACCTGGGTCGGCCAGCAGGTCGGCTGGCGCATGGCCTTTGCCGGTACCGCCGTGCTGGGGCTGCTGGCCATGGCCGCGCTGTGGTATGCCCTGCCCAAGGGCGAACGCGGCAGCGTGCCGCACGTGCGCAAGGAGCTGGCGGTCATCGCCCGCCCCAGCGTGCTGCTGGCAATGGCCACCACCGTGCTCGGTGCCGGCGCCATGTTCACCTTGTACACCTATGTCGCACCGGTACTGGCCGAACTGACCGGCGCCTCGGACAGCTTCGTCACCCTCGGCCTGGTGCTGATCGGTGTGGGCTTTACCCTGGGCAACAGCCTGGGTGGCCGCCTGGCCGACTGGTCGCTGAATGGGGCGGCGCGGATCTTCCTCGCGGCACTGGCGGTGATCATGCTGCTGATGCCGCTGGTGCTGGGCAGCCACATCGGCGCCGCCATCGCCTTGCTGGTGTGGGGCATGTTCACCTTCGCCGTGGTACCGCCGCTGCAGATGCGGGTGATGATTGCCGCCATCGAAGCACCGGGGCTGGCCTCGTCGATCAACGTCGGCGCGTTCAACCTGGGCAATGCCGTGGGCGCGGCGCTGGGTGGTGCGGTGATCAGCCTGGACCTGGGCTATGCGGCAGTGCCGATGGCAGGAGGCGTGCTGGCGGCTGCCGGGCTGCTGCTGGTGTGGCTGGGCGGGCGTAGCAAGGCTGCCGGAAAAACCGCAGCCGACGCAGCCTGATAAAGCCCCCCTTGTAGGAGCGGCCTTGTGTCGCGATGGGCCGCAAAGCGGCCCCAAGGTGCTTGCGTCAACTCTGGAGCTATTGGGGCTGCTACGCAGCCCTGTCGCGACACAAGGCCGCTCCTACACGTGGACCGCGCCTGGCATGGCACCTCGGCATTGTTCCACACGCTGCAATTATGATGTGCCAGGCACACCCATTCTCTGTTCGGCCAGCGGCTACTACTCTCCTACAGGCCAATCGAACTGAGGAGTATCCCGATGTCCCGCCCACCCCTGCCACCCTTCACCCGCGAAAGCGCCATCGAAAAGGTCCGCCTGGCCGAGGATGGCTGGAACGGCCGCGACCCGGCCAAGGTCGCGCTTGCCTATACCATCGACACCGTCTGGCGTAACCGCGCCGAGTTCCCCCGCGGCCGTGCCGAGGTCGAGGCGTTCCTGACCCGTAAATGGAACCATGAACTGGAGTACCGCCTGATCAAGGAGCTGTGGGCCTTCACCGGCAACCGCATTGCCGTGCGCTATGCCTACGAGTACCACGACGACAGCGGTCAGTGGTACCGCGCCTATGGCAACGAGAACTGGGAGTTTGCCGACGACGGGCTGATGCAGAACCGCCATTCGAGCATCAACGAGCACCCTATCAGCGAAGCGGAGCGCAAGTTCCGCTGGCCGTTGGGCCGGCGCCCGGATGATCATCCCGGGCTCAGCGAACTGGGGCTGTGATCAGCCCGGCGGCAGCATGACCCTGACTTCCAGCCCACCACCCGGGCGGTTGGCCAGGGTCACGCTGCCGCCCTGCTCGAGCACGATGGCCCGTGCTGCGGGCAGGCCCAGCCCCACGCCACCGGTATTGCGGTTGCGTGAACCTTCGATACGGTAGAACGGCGCGAATACCTGCTCATGCAGCTCCGGCGCGATACCCGGCCCGCGATCCTGCACGGTAATCTCGATCTGCCTGGCACTTACCGCCAACACCACCATGGGCTCAAGGCCGTACTTCGCCGCATTGTCGATCAAGTTGACCAGCACACGTTTGATACCCACTGGCCGCCCCGTATACACGCAGCGGCGGGGCCCGCTGAGGCCGACCTCTACCCCTGCATCCTTGAAGTCGTCCACCACGGTCAGCAGCAACTGGCCCAGGTCGAACACGGTGCTCTGTTCCAGCCGCGCGTCATCACGGAAGAACCCCAACGCCGCATCGACCATCGCCTGCATCTCGTCGACATCCTTGAATAGCTTGGCCTGTAGCTGGGCATCGTCGATGAATTCGGCGCGCAAGCGCATGCGCGTCAGCGGTGCCCGCAAGTCGTGGGAAATGGCCGCAAGCATCTGGGTACGGTCGTTGAGAAAATGTTTGAGCTGCGCCTGGGTGGCATTGAACGCGAGAATGGCCTGGCGCAGGTCGTGCGGGCCGACCACCGGAATGGGTGGGGCATTGAAGTCCTTGCCAAAACGCCGCGCACCTTCGGCAAAGCGCTCCAGCGGCTTGGCCAGGTAGCGCGTGGCCAGCAGCGCGACGACAAGGCTGGAAACCAGCATCAGCCCGAGGATGATCAGGTTGCGCGGCAGTTCATCCAGGCCCCAGCTACGGCTGGTGGCACGGAACAGCACCCAGGACTTGTCGCTCAGCTCGATCATCAGCGCATAACCACGTTCAGGTGCGTACTGCGGCATATCGGACGGTTCGAAAGCCTCGATCCTGGCGTCCGGGCGCTTGAGCAGTGCGCGCAGGATAGGCGTGCCCTGGCTGAACTCGGCATCGACCAGCGCCGGCACGCCCGCTTCGTCATGGCGGTGCAACCATCGCACGGAGTATGAGCCGTCGCCCGCCGCACTGGCGATGTTGGCACGCTGCGCCACAGGCGCGGCGTCGAGGATGCGGGTGACCGCTGCAACCTTCTCGATCACCCCACTCTCCAGCAGTGGTGGCTGCGCCCAGACGCTCAGCAACAGGCTGAACAGCACCTTTAGCAAGAGCAAGAACAGCATCGCCGTCAGAGTGGTCAACGCGATCCAGCGGGCGATGGTGATTCTGGGCCGCGGCAGGGCCTGACGAACCCTGGCCAGCAACTTCATCGCTTCGCGACCGTGGGCGTGAACAGGTAACCGGCGTTGCGCAGGGTACGGATCAGGGGTTCGTTGCCGTTGTCGGTTTCAAGCTTGCGACGCAGCCGGCTCACCTGTACGTCGATGCTGCGGTCATAGGCGTCGTAGGCATCGCCACGGGCCATGTCCAGCAACTGCTGGCGGCTGAGCACCCGCCGTGGATGCTCGGCGAACACCAGCAGCAGCTCGAACTCACCGTTGGACAAGGGGATCATGACGTTGTCCGGCGAACGCAGTTCGCGCCGCACCACATCCAGCCGCCACCCGGCAAACTCCAGGGTCGCGCAGGCATGGCCCGCCGTGCCACCGGGAGTTTCACCGGCACGTCGCAGCACTGCCCTCACCCGGGCCAGCAGTTCACGGGCGGCGAACGGTTTTGTCAGGTAGTCGTCTGCCCCCAGCTCCAGGCCAACCACCCGGTCACTCAACTCGCCCATGGCGGTGAGCATGATCACTGCCACCTTGTGCTCGGCCAGCAAACGCTGGCACAACACCAGGCCACTGTCGCCTGGCAGCATCACATCCAGAATGACCAGGTCCGGCACCCGCCGCTCGACGGCCTGCCAGAGCGCCTTGCCATCCCTGGCCACATCAACCTCGTAGCCATGCTGGCAGAGAAACTTCTGCAGCAGGTCGAGCACCTCGACATCATCGTCGACTATCAGCAAATGGCTCACAAAAGCACCGCAAAACAAGGTTACCAAGCCGTACTTTAAGGCCATCCCCACGCAGCCGTCATATATTTCAACCCGGAAACAAAGTGTCGATGCCGAGACAATCCGGACATTCCCAGGCAAAGAAAACTGCGCAGCATCGCCGCCAGTTCTTGCCAGGAATGCATCCATGTCCCGTTCATCATCCGCCTCCCGCTCAGTGCGCTCTGCCGCGCTGGCCTTGTCGCTGCTTGCGGCGGGAGGCTGCAGCCAACGTGCGCCGGCCACGGCTGCCTGCGGTAATGTCGCCTATCAGGTCAGTGACCCGGCCGAGCCCGCCAACCGTGCCGTGTTCGCTTTCAACCGCAGGGTCGACGACTATCTGCTGGCCCCCGTCGCACGGGGCTACAGCGCGCTGCCCGGTTTTGCCCGACAGGGCATGCACAACTTTGCCAGCAACTTCGGTGAGCCCAAGGTGTTCGTCAACGACCTGCTGCAGGGCAATGGCGAACGGGCGATGACCAGCCTCAGCCGCTTCATCTTCAACACCACCCTGGGTGTGGCAGGGCTGGTCGATGTGTCTGGCAAGATGGGGCTGAGCCAGCATCGCTCGGACTTTGGCCAGACCTTCGGGGTGTGGAACATTGCCGCTGGCCCCATCGTCGAACTGCCACTGCTGGGCACCCACAACCTGCGCGATGCCACTGGCACAGTACTGGGCTTGGCGCTGGACCCGTTTGGCGGCAACAGCGATACCGTCGAAACCATGGGCAACCTAGCCACGGCCGGCGGCATTGTCGATGCACGGGCCGAAGCACTGCCATTGACCGACCTGCTGCGCACCTGGCCTGACTACTACCTTGCGTTGCGCGACTACAACGCGCAGCGGCGCAGCAACCGGGTGGCAGAAGGCAAGGCCGGCGAGCCGGGAGCGTGGCCAGTGGATTGTGCAGGGGGTGCCCGTGAAGAATGATGCCCAAGCCGCCATGCTGCTGTTCAGGCGCCTGGAAGGCGCCGCCCGGCAACCGCTGTTGCTGCACGAACTGGAGGCCCGGGTTTCGGCCGATGGCCGGAGCCTGGTGTTGAGCCGCTATCGCGAACGCCTTACCGCCGATGGCAAACCTTACCGGCATGAGGCTCACCGCAGCGTACCGATTGCAGCATTGCTGCGCTGGGTGGCGCGGCACGAGCGATGAATCCGAGTGCGGCCGGGTATTAGCAGGGACCTGTGGGAGCGGCTTTAGCCGCGAACACCGGCGCAGCCGGTGCCATGCACCGCGTTGGATTCTTCGCGGGTAAACCCGCTCCCACAGGGCGCGCGGACCGCTTGCAAATGCAATTCTCTACCCAACAGTGCAGCCCAAAGGCCTCGGCAAATTTCCTAAAGGAATTGCGTTTGGGCGTCTGGCCCAAGATGTCCGAAACGCGACAGTAGCTGCCTGTTCGGCGGGAGACAGGCAACCCGGGTACTGGCTAACCTGCCCCCGCAATGCCTTGTTCCCTTTCGCCAGAAGAAGATCGCCCATGACGACCTCCACCGCCTCCATGGCCGCCACCACACCTGCCGATCAACCCCAGGGCTTTCTGGTCCGCATCGTCGGCGCCGCCGCATTCGCCCACCTGCTCAATGACCTGATCCAGGCCGTGCTGCCATCCATCTACCCGATGCTCAAGAGCGATTTCACGCTGAGCTTCGCCCAGGTAGGCTGGATCGCCCTCATCTACCAGGTGACCGCCTCCCTGCTGCAACCCTGGGTCGGCCTGTACACCGACAAGCACCCGCAACCCTACCTGCTGCCGGCCGGCATGCTGGTGACCCTGGTGGGCATCGCCCTGCTCGCCTTCGCCGGCAGCTATGAAATGCTGCTGGTGGCCGCAGCGGTGGTCGGCGTGGGCTCGGCGACCTTCCACCCAGAAGCCTCGCGAGTGGCCAGGATGGCCTCTGGTGGGCGCTTCGGCACCGCGCAATCGACCTTCCAGGTCGGTGGCAACACCGGCTCGGCCCTCGGCCCGCTGCTGACCGCTGCCATCGTCATACCCTACGGCCAGCCGGCCATCGCCTGGTTCATGCTGGCAGCTGCGCTGGCAGTATTCGTGCTGTTGCGGGTGACCGGCTGGACCGTGCGCCACGGCCAGACCCGGCTCAAGACCTTCGCCGGCCAGCAGGCCCCCGGCCTGTCGCGTGGCGCCATGTGGCGTGCCGTGGCGGTCATCGCCGTGCTGATGTTCGCCAAGTTCGTCTACATCGCCTCGTTCACCAACTATTTCACCTTCTACCTGATCGAGCATTTCGGCTTGAGCGTGCAGCACAGCCAGTTGTACCTGTTCATATTCCTCGCGGCCGTGGCACTGGGTACCTTCGCCGGTGGCCCGGTGGGTGACCGTATCGGGCGCAAGGCGGTGATCTGGGTCTCGTTCCTCGGCGTGGCGCCCTTCGCCCTCGCCCTGCCCTACGCCAACCTGGCCTGGACTGCGGTACTGGCGGTGGCCATCGGCCTGGTGATGTCCTCGGCCTTCGCCGCCCTGGTGGTGTATGCCCAGGAGGCGGTGCCGGGCCGGGTCGGCATGGTGTCGGGGGTGATGTTCGGGCTGATGTTCGGTATCAGCGGCATCGGCGCCGCCGGGCTCGGCGAACTGGCCGACCGGCATGGCATCGCTTGGGTGTACCAGATGATTTCCTTCCTGCCGCTGCTGGGGTTGGCCACGGCGCTGCTGCCGGCAACCCGCTCGCAAGCCCGCCCCAGCCGCTGCTGTTAAAGTGGGCGCGCCAGGCTGGCCAGTACAAGGGGGAGCGAAATGCTGAAGCCGCAGCATGAATTGCTGGTGGAAGTGGATGAGTGGACCGGGGAGGTCGGCAGCCGTGCGACGGACTACCCGACCGACTGGTTCATCGAGCCCCACAGCCATGCCAAGCACCAACTGATCTATGCCATCAAAGGCCTGATGATCGTCGAGTCCGGTAACGAACGCTGGACCGTGCCCCCCAGCCGCGGCGTATGGATGCCCTGCGGCCAGGTGCACGCGATCCGCTGCGTGGGCGATGTGAAGATGCGCAGTGTGTTCGTGCGCACCGACGCGGCAGTGCAGTTGCCTGCGCAGAGCAAGGCTATCAGCATCTCGCCGCTGCTCAGCGAATTGATCAAGGCCTCCGTAGGCTTTACCGCGCCGTTTGCCGAAGACTCGCGTGAAGCCCGGGTGATGCGCCTGATCCTCGACGAGATCTGCGTGCTGCCGACCTTGCCACTGAAACTGTCGCAGCCCGGCGACAAGCGCCTGCAGGCAATCTGCTCCGCGCTGCACGAGCGGCCTGACGATAACGCCACCGTGGCCGACTGGGGCCAGCAGCTGGGGGTGGACGAAAAGACCATCCAGCGCCTGTTCCGCAAGGAAACCGGCATGACCTTCGGCCAGTGGCGCCAGCAGGCGCGGCTGATGCAGGCACTGGAGCGGATCGCCCTGGGCGAGCGAATCATCGATGTGGCGGGGACGCTGGGGTATGACAGCCCTAGTGCCTTCGCCAGCATGTTCAAGCGCCAGTTCGGCATCACGCCGAGTCAGTTCTTCAAATAGCCTGTAGGAAACATATGAGATCGCCCCCGCGTCGCCTGATCTCGCGCAGCAACCCTGCCAAGCCGTGTACAGTACCCTCACAACAAAGCCCCCAGAAGGAGCCTGGCACATGAGCGTGACGCTGTCCCCCCTGCAGATCGACTGCGATTTCGATTCCGGCAACATCCAGGTGCTGGATGCCAGCAACCCGGCCCGGGTGCACCTGGCCATCCGCCCCGACACCCACAGCGGCCACTACCAGTGGTTCCACTTCAAGGTCAGCGGGCTGACGCCGGGCCAGGTCCATCGTTTCAGCCTCGACAATGCCTCCGGCTCCTCCTACAAAAACGCCTGGAGCGGCTACAACGCCGTGGCCTCCTACGACCAGCAAACCTGGTTCCGCGTCCCCAGCCAGTTCGACGGCACGGCGCTGTCGTTCGAGGTAAAGGCCGAACAGCCACACATCTGGTTCGCCTACTTCGAGCCCTACCCGCGCGCGCGCCACAACCAGCTGATCGAACGTGCACGGCTACTGCCGGGGGTCGAATTGCTCGCCAGTGGTCGCAGCGTACAGGGCCGCGACATTCCCCTGCTGCGTGCCGGTGATGGTGCCGCAGGCAAGCGCAAGCTGTGGTTGATTGCCCAGCAACACCCGGGCGAACACATGGCTGAATGGTTCATGGAGGGCGTGATCGACCGCCTGCAGGGTAACGACGCGGTGATCCAGCAGTTGCTGGCCAAGGCCGACCTGTACCTGATCCCCAACATGAACCCCGACGGTGCCTTCCTCGGCCACCTGCGCACCAACTTCAAGGGCAAGGACCTCAATCGCGCGTGGCAGGACGCCAGCGTCGAGCTCAGCCCCGAGGTGTTCTTCGCCCAGGCGCAGATGAAGCAATACGGCGTGGATGCGTTCATCGATGTGCATGGCGACGAAGAGATTCCCCATGTGTTCACCGCGGCCTGCGAGGGCAACCCAGGCTACACGCCGCGGCTGGCCAAACTGGAGGAGCAGTTCCGCAGCACCCTGTGCAGCCTGACCCGCGACTTCCAGACCGTGCATGGCTACACCCGCGACGAACCGGGGCAGGCCAACACGACGCTGGCCTGCAACGCGGTGGGGATGGCGCATGACTGCCTGTCACTGACCCTGGAAATGCCGTTCAAGGACCATGACGACGCGCCGGATGCCGTCACCGGCTGGTCGGGGGCGCGCTCGAAGGCGCTGGCCGGGGCGGTGCTGGAGACATTGGCGAAGATGGTTGGTGATTTGCGCTGAGTGAAACGGCCCATCGCCGGCAAGCCGGCTCTCACAGGACTGCACATGACTCACGGAATTAGCAGGGCCCCTGTGGGAGCGGCTTCAGCCGCGAACACCGGCGTAGCCGGTGCCATGCACCGTGTTGGATTCTTCGCGGCTAAAGCCGCTCCCACAGGTCCCTGCGCTCAGAACTGCACATCCAGAATCACACTGTCGGTATAGGTCGCCGCCGGTGGTGTAGCCTGGTCGGTGTAGACCTTGGCGTTGTAGTTGAACACCTGGCTACCGGTGCCGGTACCTGTGCCGGGGTTCACGTCGGCATCGGCGCTGGCCCGTCGCGCAGCCCCTACCGAACCCCAGCGCACCGCACCGGCGCTCTTGAAAATGTCGTAGGCCAGGTAGTTGTTGGCCGCCGACTTCATCCGCCGCCGCCCATTGGCCACGTTCTGCCCGTCATCCAGGCCCACGGTGTAGTTGCTGCCCTTGGTGCACGAAACGCTCAGGCTCTGGCTCACCGTGCCGAACCCCGCCACCACCGGGGCGCTGGCGAAGTTGATGCTGGGTGTGCTGATCTGGCAGTCGTTGGTCACCGTCATGCTTACCAGCAGGGTCCTGGTACCGGAGCCCTGGTCTCGCCCGATGCAAAGCCCGCCAACACCAATCCCGTCGCAATAGTCCCACTCCCATTGGACATCGAGGGTTTCCTGATACAGCCCCGCCGATACGTTGCTGCCTACCTGCGTGCGCATATAGATGGGCACGTTCTTCGGTGTACCGTTAAGCAACCCGAGCAAGTCGAGGATGCCGGTAGTCCTGAATTCGAAGGGGGTGCCACGGGTGATCGGATAGGTGGTTGTGGCGTCGGCATACAGCGTGTAGGGGATGATATCCCCGGTAGGCCCAACCAGGCCGCTGGTAGTAGCAGTAATCTTGATCTTGAAGGAGTCGCTGCTACTGAGCAGGCTGATCACCGAACCGTTGCATTGCAGGCCAGAGTTGGTGCTGGAAGCCGTCTGTACCGTGCCACGTACCTGGGTCGAGTTGAGCGATCCAAACGCCGCCGGCGCTGTCAACACTGATGTGCACTTGGCCCAGGCCGAGCCCGCCCACAGCAACAAGGCGCATGCCAACAACCCACGCCAGCAGGCGTTCACTTGCACACCAACGGGCCAATCAACGGGATGGAGCCTTGCGCTTCAGGCAGGTCGAACGCAACCTGGCAATGCCCGCCCCCTTCCAGCTCCACCTGCAGTCGGTTATGCGGCGTCAGGTTCTCCAGATACACCAGGCCATCCCAACCGACCACCGCCTGGCTGCCGCTTTCAGCATGGGTGACACGGCTGCCCAGCTTGAGTGCCTGCCGGTCAGCGTCCACCAGTTCGACACTGGCCGCCAGCACGCGCCTGAGCGGGAACTCCAGCAGGTAACCGCTGCCCCGGCGCACCGCCACCCGCTGTTCCACTTCCGGCGCGAGGATATCCGGCGGCAAGTCCATGGGGTCGATTTCGTACTTGCCGCGGTAGTAACCGCTGCTGTACGGCACCAGCAAGTGGCCGTCGGCATCGGTACGGCCGACTTCCTGGTTTTCATAACGCACCGGCACATCGGCGTAACCTCCGGTGCTGACCACCACGAAGGCATCGTCGATACGGTTGGCAGCGAACAGCCCGGCATCCATCCACACCAGCGAGCCACTGGCGTCAGCCCAGCGGGTCATCTCGCCACTGCTGCCATACAAACCGGCCTGCAACTGCACCGACTGCAAGCGCCAGGTGACATCGGCCTGGCGGTAGGCGTCGCGCTCGCTACCGGCGGCGTAGCCCAGGTTGTAACCGACACCACCACCCACCGGCGTGGCGCGGCTGTAGTTCACCCGCTGCAGGGTTTCGCCTTGCTGGCTGCGCTCCATGCCCAGGGCCAGGGTGCCGTGCAGGTCGAACGGGATCACCAGTTGCGCCTGCACCGCCCACTGGCTGTCCCCCACTTCACGGTTGGCCGACAGATACACGCTGCTGTTGCCCCATAGCGGCCTGCTGTAGCTCAGGTTGATCAAGCGCGTACGTGTGCCGTCGCCGGCGCGCACATCGAAATAGCCGGCGCCGATGTTGCCGTATTGGTTCAGGTTCAGGCTCAACGTGACCTGTTCGCTGCGCTGGCTCAGCTGAATGTCACGGCTGTCGACCCGGGTCAGGTCGGCATAGTCGCCGTAACGTTGCAGGCGCTGGTAGCTGAAGCCGATGCGCTGGCTGTTGTACTGGTAGCCGAGGGCGACCTGGTGGCCCTTGTCGCCGTCGAACCGGCTCTGCGCCAAGGCCGCGTTGAGCACGCCGAAATTGCCCAACCGCATGTTGCCGCCCAGGCCGCCCAGCATCAGCGATTCGGCGCTTTCGGCATGAGTCTCCAGGGTGAAGACGTCGCTGACCCCATAGCGCAGGCTTGCCGAAGCAACCCCGGGGCCGTAGGCAAAATCGCGCAGCCCGTAGTCACGGCGCAGGCTGCCGGCCGCCACCGAATAATCCGCCAGGCCCTGCTGCAGCAGGCTGCTGGTGACGTAGAACGGCAAGGTGGTCGACACCTGCCGGCCGAGGGCATCGGTGGTGACCACCACAGCCTCCCCGGCGCCGTTGATGAACGGCACGTTGGTCAATGTGTAGGGGCCCGGCTGCAATTCGGCGGTGCTGGACTTGTAGCCATTGATGAACAGGTCCAGCGAGGTGGGTACCGCCGCTTCACCGGAGAACGCCGGCAGCGGATAGGTGACCAGGTCGGGACGTGCAGCGAAATCGCGCGACACCTGCAGGCCACCGACACGCACCGAGCTGGTCCAGGGCAAGGCCCCGGTCACCAGGTCACCGGTTTCGTAGGTCAGCAGGCGCTGTTCGTCGGTGAAGCGCCAGGTAGTGTCATAGCGCAAGAAGCCCTGGCGCACGTCGTCGGTCGGCGCACCATTGAACGACTGGCGCCACTGCCCGGTACTGGAGAACGTACCCCAGCTGTCGAACAGGCGCAGTTCGTTCCAGGCCGCCAGGTAGCTGCCACCGTCATCGGTGTCGTTCAGGTACAGATCGTAGTTGAACAAGGCGCCGAAACTGCTGCGCGCATCGCTGGCCGGGTACAGGTTGCGGTCGCCCAGTTGCTGCTCGGGCAGCCAGGCCGGCGGCACTTGCAGCAGCAGGCGCTGGTTCTGGCTGTCGTAGTCGGCATGCAGCCCCACGATGGCCTCCAGCGCCACCTCGCCCTGGGGGTTGCCAGGCGGCGCGATACCGGCTGCCCGCAACACCTCGCTGTCCAGATACAACCGCCCGGCGCGCTGCTGCACCGGCACCAGCTCAGCCTTGGGCATCTGGTTCACCAGCAGCTCGAGGTACAACGTGGCATCGGCGATGGCGGCCAGCTCCGTAGGTGGTGGCGGCAGGTCGTCGGCCAACACCAGGCCAGGGCCGACCAGGGCAAGCCCCAGGCACCAGCGGTGGGTACCCCCTGTCAGCCACCTCACACACGGTTTCCAACCATTGCCGGGTCCCCCATGGCCCCTGCGCGGCATTCAGGCGCAGGCTCATTGGCTTTGGCGGATGGCGTCCGCGCTGCTCTGGCCGTTTACCCTGCCCTTCAGCACGCTGCCGGCATTCGGTACCAGCGGTGCCGGCCAGCGCATGCTGGCCCCCGGCAGCACATAACCCAGCAGGCCATCGGCCAGTGGCTTGCTCTGGCTGCCCTGCTGCACCACCACATCGGTCAAACGCGCATGCACCGCGCCGGTGTTGCGCAGTTCCACGTACGGCTTGCCCTGTATGGTCACCGCACGCCAGCTGAGTTGCGGCTTTCCGACGCCCTCGGCATTGCGCTTGCCCGCGGGATCGGCCTTGCCCCACAGGCCTTCGCCGTAGACGAACAGCGGTACCGAGTAGCGCATCTGCAGGCGGATCGCCGCGGTGGTGCCGGGCTCGGCCTTGTCGACGGGGATGGCGGCAGGGATTTCGTCGATGATGATGCGGTAGGCCTGCTCCTGGCCGACTGGCGAGGGGCCGGTGCGGGTCAGGCGGATCAGCTGCTTCTGTCCGGGTGCGATGCTGGCCACTGGCGGGCTGCCGATGATCTCGCGCTGTGCCTGGTACTGTTCCTGATAGTCACCCTGACGCCAGGCGAACACCCGCACCTGCAGGTTGGCCGGTGCAGTACCGCGGTTTTCCAGCCACAGTGCGCCAGCCTTCTGGTCAGCCTCCAGCACCGGGTCGATCGGCCAGATCAGCACCGAGGTGGCCGCCCAGGCCGGCAGGCTCGCCAGCCACAATAGCCCTGTCAATCCACGCGCCCACTTCGCGCCTGCCCCCATGAAACTCTCCTTGGCTACTGGTCGTTGGTGCCGGTGCATTCACCAGGTCACCGTCACTTGCACCACATCGGTGTAGGTCCCGGCCGGCAGCGTGCCGCTCAACTGGACCCGCCCGTACACCGGCAGCTTGATCGCCGTCGGGTCGCTGTAGTTCACGGCCACGCTCTGGCCGATCCCCAGGCTCTGGCTGTAGGCCGCGTCCCGGTACAACTGATAGGCCAGCACTTGCGTGCCCCCCGTGCGCTTGAGGTTGCGTGTGCCGCTGGCACTGTTCTGCCCACCATCCACGCTCATGCTCAAGGCCACCCCCGGGGTGCACTGAAAGGTCACCGTGGTACCGCCCAACGAGGTGCCGATGGCCCCGGTGGCGAGTGCCGATTGCGTACCGTAGTCGAGCGTCCCGTAGCTGCTCACACCGCCAACCACCAGGCACCCGGCGACGATCTGCGCCGTCACCATGAAACTGCTGGTGGTCGCCGCATCCAGGGGCCCGGCCAGCAGTACGCCGAGGCCGCTCAGGCTGCCCGCCAGCCAGATGCGCATGGCTCAGAACGACAGCTCGACGGACACCGTGTCGGTGTACACCCCCGCCGGCAGGCCGGCCTTGCCGCGTGCCTGGCCATACAGGTTGACGGTCTGGGCCGCACCGCTGCTGGTCGGCAAGGTGATGGTGCCGTTGATGGCCAACAGCTGCGTGCGCCCGGTATCGGTGTAGAAGTCGTACGGCACGAAGTTGCCGAGGCCATCCGCCAGCGCACGACTGCCGCCGGCCGACTGGCCATCGTGGGCACCGGCACCCACACGGATCACGGGTACCGTGCCGGCCGAACAGAGAATGCTGATCGCCCCTCCGCCGCCACCGATTACCTGGGCGTCGACGGTGGTGAACAGAGCATCCTTGGTGCCGAAGTCCAAGGCACCGAAGTTCACCCCCGAGGTGCCCGAGCTGCCATTGACCTGGCACGCCGCGGTCAAGGTCAGCTTCGAGTCGATGGTTCCGGTCGTGGCGGCCTGGGCCTGGGAAGCCAGCACCAGGCCCAGACCGGCGAGGATGCAGCGTGAAAGGTTCATTCGCATCGAAGTCTCCTTGCGTCGTTACCAGTCCAGGGTCACCCTGAGGGTGTCACGGTACAGCCCGGCCGGCAGTGCGCGCGGGTGCGCCACTACCACACCGTAGATCGGGATCGGGATCTGCCGGGTACTGCTGATGGTGAAGGCACGTGCCTGGCCGATGCCGTAGCGGCTGTTACCGCCCGGGTCGATCGCCAGTTGGTAGGGGATCAGCTCGCGGCCGTTGCTCAGCCGCCGTATGCCGTCGCTGCCATTCAGGCCGCCGTTGATGCGCACGTTGAACGCCCGCACCTCGGGCGTGCAACTGATCTGCAGGCTGCCCTCGCCGCTCACCTCGTCAACCCGGCTGCGCAGCGGCTGGTCCCAGTTCGGTCCGCGCTCGCCGAAGTCCATCACGCCGGGGTTACCCACCGTTGCCGGTTGCGTCTCGTTGCTACTGATCTGGCATGCGCTGCTGATCACCAGCCGCGCCTGGATGAAACCGGTGCTGGTGCCATGCGCAGCACCACCTGGTACCAGCAGTGGGCCCAGGGAAAGCAGCAGGATCGAGGTGCGGTTCATGGCGTCGGGTCCTTGAGCATGGTGGCATCCCTACCAAGTGACGGTGACTTTGAGCAGGTCGGCATACACGCCTGCAGGCGGTACCCAGGCCAGCTTGTCGATGCGTGCATGCAACGGCAGCTCGACCGAGCCGCTGTCCGGCACCCGCGCCGAATGCGCCACATTCACCGCCAGCGGTTCGCGCCAGGCAGCGTCGCGATAAAGGCGATACGGGATGGGCCGGGCCGTGTCATCGTCACTGGCCAGAAAGCGCAGCTCGCCGACGCCGCCATGCTGGCCACCGTCAACGCGGACCTGGTAGGGGGTGCCAGGGTTGCATTCCAGCCGTGGCGGGCGCTGGCTCGGCAGCACGCCGGTCAGCGGCGCGCCAGGGCCATCCAGCCGTGCAGCAGCACCCAGATCGATGCGCCCCAGCGCCTGTGCGCCGGCATCGGGGGCCTGGTTGACCAGCATGCAACCGCGCTGCACCAGCACTCGTACTTCCACCAGGAAGTCCGCCGCCATGGCACTGCTGCTCAACATAAGGCCCAACAGGGCGGCCAGGAAGCGCTCCGTCACCTTATTTTCCTTGTCGATGTCTGCTGGTCTGAGCGTAGCAGCGAGATGGTGTCACAGTACTGGCATGCAGCCATTTTTTTGTATTAGCCAAAAAGCGCTATCACTTGAAAAAAAAACCGCACGCCACAGAACGCATTGCCAGCATTCCCCTCAAATGGCCAAAGGCCGTTATCCGGGTCGATATTCTGTTAGGGTGTACCCCTTTCATCCTGCCTAGACTCATGCGGCATGCATGGAAGGACACGACAGGAGCGTTTTCATAGATGATTGCAGACAGCACGCTCACCCAAGCCCTCGAGCGCTGCGCCCAGGAGCCGATCCAGCTGCCTGGCAGCATTCAGCCCCACGGCTTCCTGCTGGTGCTGGACGAAACCGACATGCAGGTACTCCAGGCCAGTGAAAATGTCGAGCACTGGCTGGGCTTACCGGCCAGTGAACTGATAGGTCGCGAGTTTGCCGAACTGGTCAGCGGTGCCTTCGACCTGCGCCTGCACCTGGCCCGCCTGCCGCAGGACGAGGTCTTTCCGTTCCACATCAGCGATGTGCAGCTGCGCCAGGACGCTCCTTTTCGCGGCAACCTGCACCTGCTGGTCCATCGCCACGACCAGGTGCTGATCGCCGAGTTCGAACCCCCTCGCCTGCCAGCGGACCTTGCCGGGCAAGGCGACTACTACCCACTGGTGCGCAGCTTCGTAGGCCGCCTGCACCAGGCCGGCAGCCTCGAGGAACTGCTGCAGCAAGCAGTGCTGCAGCTCAAGCGCATCACCGGCTTTGGCCGGGTCAAGGCCTATCGCTTCGATGCCGAAGGCAACGGCCAGGTGCTGGCCGAGGTGGCCGACCCGGGGTACCCGAGCTACCTGGGCCTGTGCTTCCCCGCTTCGGACATACCACGCCAGGCGCGCGAGTTGTACCGAATCAACCGCATCCGCGTGATCGAGGACGCCAACTACCAGGCTTCGCCGTTGCTGCCCTCTGCCAACCCGCGCACCGGCAAGCCCTTGGACCTGAGCTTTGCCGCACTGCGCAGCGTGTCGCCAGTACACCTGCAGTACATGCGCAACATGGGTACCCTGGCATCGATGTCGTTGTCGATCGTGGTCGACGGGCAACTCTGGGGGCTGGTGTCCTGTCACCACGAACAGCCACGCCCGGTGGACCTGCGCACCCGTACCGCCTGCGAGCTGCTGGCCAGTGTGCTGTCGCTGCAGATCGAGTCGCGCGAGTCCCACGCCAACACTCGCCAGTTGCTGGAGCTGCGCCAACACATCGTGCGCATGATCTCGTCCATGGCCGACCATGACAGTGTTGGTGACGGCCTGCGCGACTTGCCCGAAGTACTGCTGGCCTTCGCCGGCGCCCAAGGTGCCGCGGTCATTTCCGCCGAACGTTGCGACCTGATCGGCAAGACCCCACCGGCCGCTCAGGTAAACGCCCTGGTGCACTGGCTATCGCAGCGTAGCGAAGAAAGTGTGTTCCACAGCGACAACCTGCGCCGCGACATCGACGAGCTGCCCGAGCTCGCGGCCCATGCTGGCGGTGTCCTGGCAGTAGCCATTTCGCAGATCCACTCGCACTACCTGCTCTGGTTCCGCCCCGAGCAAGTGCGCACGGTGAACTGGGCCGGGCAGCCGAACAAACAGGTAGGGCCGCAGGGCAACCTCGACCCACGGCACAGTTTCGAACGCTGGCAGGAAAAACTGCGCGGCTACTGCGAACCCTGGCACCCGCTGGTCATCGAAGGCGTGCAGGAACTGCGCACGGCAGTGCTCGGCATTGTCCTGCGCAAGGCCGAGGAGCTGGCGCAGCTGGCCGGCGAGCTGCGCCGCTCGAACAAGGAGCTCGAAGCGTTTTCCTACAGCGTGTCCCATGACCTGCGCGCGCCCCTGCGCCATATTGCCGGCTACTCCGAATTGCTCGGCGAAACCGAGGGCCAGAGCCTTGGCGAGCGCGGCAGGCGCTTTCTGCAACACATCGAGGAAGCCGCGCACTTTGCCGGGAGCCTGGTCGACAACCTGCTCAACTTCTCGCAGATGGGCCGCTCGGCCCTGCGCCTGTCCGAGGTCGACCTAAACGCCCTGGTCGAGGCCATTCGCAGCGAACTTGCGCCCGACTACCAAAACCGCGAAATTGTCTGGGACATCGCGCAATTGCCCAAGGTGATCGGTGACCCGGCGTTCATCAACATGGCCTTGCACAACCTGCTGGCCAACGCCATCAAGTACACACGTGGGCGCACCCCGGCGCGCATCGGCATCAGCGCCGTGCAACACCCGGGTGAAACCGAGATCTGCATTCGTGACAACGGCGTGGGCTTCGACATGGCCTACGCCGGCAAGCTGTTCGGCGTGTTCCAGCGCCTGCACCGCATGGAAGACTTCGAAGGCACCGGGATCGGCCTGGCCAGCGTGCGTCGCATCATCGAACGCCATGACGGTCGGGTATGGGCCCATGGCAAGGTTGACCAGGGTGCTACCTTCCACTTCACCCTCCCGCGCCACCCCGCGACCACCTGAGGCACCGCTACCATCATGCTCAAACCCATCCTTCTGGTCGAAGACAACCCTCGGGACCTGGAGCTGACGCTCCTGGCGCTGGAGCGCAGCCAGTTGGCCAACGAGGTCATCGTGCTGCGCGATGGCGCCGAGGCACTTGACTACCTGCTAAGGCGCAATGCCTATGCCGAACGTGACGATGGCAACCCCGCCGTGTTGCTGCTGGACCTGAAACTGCCAAAAGTCGACGGCCTGGAGGTGCTCAAGGAAGTGCGCGCCACCGCCGAGCTGCGCAGCATCCCGACGGTGATGCTGACGTCATCGCGCGAGGAGCCTGACCTGCTGCGCGCCTACGAGCTGGGGGTGAACGCATACGTGGTCAAACCGGTGGAGTTCAAGGAATTCGTCGCCGCCATTTCCGACCTGGGGGTGTTCTGGGCGGTACTCAACGAACCGCCACCCGGCTCGCTGCGCCTGAACCGGCGTGGCGGCATCTGAGGTGGCCGCGACGATGCAGCCAACACCGCTGAACCTGCTGATGGTCGAAGACAATTCGATGGACGCCGAGCTGACCCTGATGCGCCTGGAACGCAGCGGGCTGCAGGTGCAGGCGCAACTGGTGTTCGACCATGCCGGTGTAGAGCAGGCCCTGCGCGAAGCCCGCTACGACCTGATCCTGTGCGACTGCGTGCTGCCGGGCTCGTCCGGCACTGAAGTGCTTGCCATCGCCCAGCGCCTGGCACCGGACACGCCGTTCATCTTCCTGTCTGGCATCTACGGCGAAGAACATGCGGTGGAAATGATCCGCCTGGGCGCCACCGACTATGTACTGAAGAAAAACCTGCCGCTGCTGCCCAAGGCCGTACGCCGGGCCCTGACCGAAGTGCAGGAGCGCCAGCGCCGACGCCGCGCCGAAGAGGCCCTGGCCGACGTCGAGGCACGTGCGCGCATTGCCATCGACGCTGCCGGCATGGGCACCTGGAACATGCGCCCGCAAGAAGGCCTGTTGCTGTGGGATGACCGCTGCAAGACCCTGTTCGGCCTGCCCGCCGATACCGAAATGAGCCTCGAGGTATTTTACGCCGGCATCTACCCCGACGACCTGGCGCAGGTGCGCGAAGCGGTGGAACATGCCATGTGCCCGGAAAGTGGCGGCCACTATCGGGTCGAATTCCGCATCGCCCAACCCGCTGGCCTGGAACCGCGCTGGTTGCTCAGCAGCGGCCAGAGCCAGTTCGTCAACGACCAGTGCGTGCGCTTTTCCGGGGTGTTGCAGGACATCCACACCCAGCGGCTGGCCAACCAGGCACTGCGCCAGCTCAACGAGATGCTGGGTGAAAGGGTAGAACGCCGCACCCGCGAACGCGACCGCGCCTGGGAACTGTCGCAAGACTTGCTGGCCGTGCTCAACAAGGACCTGACCCCAGTCGCGCTGAACCCCGCCTGGGAAGCCAGCCTGGGCTTGTCCCGCGAACGCCTGAGCCAGTCGTCCTTGCTGCACCTGCTGCCCGAGCACGACCAGGAACTGCTGCTCACCGAGCTGGCCGCCCTCGCCCATGGCCGCACCAGCGCCCGCTTTGTCGGGCGCATCCTGGATGCCGGTGGCCAGCAACGCTGGTTGTCGTGGGTGGTGGTGCCGGAAGACACCCTGCTGTACGTGGTGGCGCGCGACATCACCAGCGAGCGCGAGGCCGCCCTCGGCCTGGCCGAAGCCAACGCCCGCCTGCGCGAGCAGATCGCCGAACGCGAACGCATCGAGGCTGCGCTGCAGCAGATGCAGCGGCTGGAAGCGGTCGGCCAGCTGACTGCCGGTGTGGCTCATGATTTCAACAACCTGCTGACGGTCATCCTCACCGGCGCCAGCTTCCTCGAGCGCGATCTGGCCAAAGCCGACCTGGACAAGGCCCGTGCGCGGCTCAAGCACATTCGCGAAGCCGGCGAGCGTGGCGCCAAGCTGACCTCGCAGTTGCTGGCGTTCTCCCGGCGCCAGCGCCTGGAGCCGGTGGCACTGAACCTCAACCGCACCCTGGCCGGCCTGGAAGAGTTGCTGCGCCGCACCTTGGGCGGCAACGTCTCGGTGCGCCTGGACCTGGAACCAACCCTGTGGCAGGCACTGACCGACCCGACCCAGACCGAAATGATCATTCTCAACCTGGCGATCAATGCCCGCGATGCCATGCCCGACGGCGGCCAGCTGACCCTGTCTACCCGCAACACCCGGATCGACGCCCGCCCGCAGCGCCCGGAAGACCCGGACCCCGGCGAATATGTGATGCTGAGCATCCGCGATACCGGCTGCGGCATGAGCGAAGAGGTGCTGGCCAAGGTGTTCGAGCCGTTCTTCACCACCAAGGATATCGGCAAGGGCTCGGGCTTGGGCCTGGCCCAGGTATTCGGCTTCGCCAAACAGTCCGGGGGTGGCGTGCGCATCGACACCACGCCTGGGCGTGGCACGCAGGTGGCCGTGTATCTGCCGGCAGTCAAGGGTGAAGCCGTCAGCGAACCGATGCCGTCGCTGCTCAGCCACTCGACAAGCGAAAGCGGCCATAACCGCACCGTGCTGCTGGTAGATGACGACCATCTGGTACGCGACATGCTCGGTGATGTGTTGCGCCAGTACGGCTATCAGGTGCGCCAGGCGCACAGTGGCGAACAGGCCCTGGCCTTGCTGGATGAGCAGATCGACCTGCTACTGAGCGATTTCGCCATGCCCGAGTTCAACGGCGCGCAACTGGCACTGGCGGCACGCGAGCGCTACCCGCAGCTGCCGGTGGTACTTCTTACCGGTTATGCGGAGTTGCAGGGCCTGGAGTTGCCGGGCAGCCTGGTGATCCAGAAGCCGGTACAAGCCGATGAACTGGCCCGCTTGCTGAACGAGATGCTTGGAACTGCCAGGTGACCTGACAGAGCCCCCGGAAAAACGTGCGGAAACGACAAAGCCCAGCGCTTGTCTTTCCAAGCACCGGACCGAGATACGTTTTAAGCAGAAAATGGCAGGGGCGGCTGGATTCGAACCAACGCATGGCAGGATCAAAACCTGCTGCCTTACCGCTTGGCGACGCCCCTGTATCGGATGCAGCGTTAGCTGCTCTGACAATTCCAACTGAGTGACAACTGGGTTGTTGTCTTGGAATGCGCGGCACTTTAACAACAAACTTTCGGTCTGTGAACCCCCTGATGAAAAAAAATTACCAAAAAACAGCGAGTTAGTCATTTTCGCCTTTCAGGCGGCGACCATCCGTCGCTTTCCCCCCGCCTCGCTTCAACACAATCGCATTCCTCCCTTCCAATCAGATGAGGCAATTGCATTGACCATGGAGGACTCCCATGCCTGTTTCGCACGATCTTTACCAGGACCTGCACTACCCGCGTGAAATCGTCCAGCAACGCCGCCAGCAGGACAAGGCGCTGGACCGGCTGCTCGACGAGTACATGGACATCGACAACCAGGTGCTTGCTGCCGAGTCGATCTCGGCTGGCAATTTCGAGGACGAAGACCTGCGTCACCTCAAGGAACGCCGCCTGGCCGTGAAGTACATGATCGAGCGCCAACTGGAGCGCAAGGCCTGAGCTAACCCGGCAACCTGGCCAGGGTCAGGGCGTCTGGCTCACCGTCATAGAACTGCACCAGCGCCGCCTGGAACAACGGGTTGCCGGGCGCTGCCTGGGCGAACAGGGTCAGGCACGAGCGCAGCTTGAGGTGGTCGGGGCTGCCGAGCATTTCACGGGCGCTCTTGTCGCGGTGCTGCAGCAGCGCAGTCACACAGGCTTGCAGGCGCGGGCCAAGCAGCGGATGAGCCAGGTAGGCACGGGCCTCGTCGATACCGGCCAGCGCATAGCGTGCGGCCATGGTGCTGTGGCCCAGGCCATCGAGCTGCGGGAAAACGTACCACATCCAGTGGCTGCGCTTGCGCCCGGCCTGCAGTTCCTGCATCACCTGGTCATACACAGGGTTCTGCGCCTCGACGAAGCGCTGCAGATCGACGTCGGCATGCATGCTCGCCCCTCCTCGCTCTGGTTCAGCCTTTACTGTACGCCTGCATGGCAAACCTATCTCGTCAGGTGATCAATGCCGCACATTTTCTGTATTAGTCAAAATGGCCGCTGTCGGGCAAGCTGCACGCTACCCCGTCACACTACCCCGCCACCCGAGGAGCTTTGCTTTTGCCTGCCTGGATCCCTATCCCGCTACGCCAGCTTGGTCAGCGCCTGCTCGGCGCCACCGCCAACCAGAGTGAACTGCTCGGCTGGTTCGAGGACAAGGCGCACAGCCGCGGCTACCAGCTTAGCGACGGCCAACGCCGGGTGATCCACTGCATGGCCGAACAACTGGCGCAGCTCGAACAAGGCCAGCCGCGCAGTCTGTACCTGTACGGCGCGGTGGGCCGCGGCAAGAGCTGGCTGCTCGATGGCTTTTTCCAGGCCGTACCGGTGCAGGCCAAGCGGCGCCTGCACTTCCATGACTTCTTTGCCCGCCTGCACCAGGGCATGCACCGCCACCGGGCGCTGGACGACGCATTGGGCGCGGCCCTCGACGAGCTTGTGGGAGATTGTCGGGTGCTGTGCTTCGACGAGTTCCATGTGCACGACATTGGTGATGCCATGTTGCTCACCCGCTTGTTCAATGCTCTGTTCGCCCGTGGCGTGTTCTTGCTGGTGACCTCCAACTATGCGCCCGAAGGGCTGCTGCCCAATCCGCTGTACCACGAGCGCTTCCTGCCGGTGATCCGCCTGATCAACAGCTCGATGACAGTGCTCGAAGTGGGTGGTGACACCGATTTCCGCAGCCTCCCGGCCAACCGCGAGCATCAGCGCTTTACCCGGGGCCACTATGTATGGCCGGGGAATGCGGCGCAGCGCCAGGCGCTCAAGGTGCCGGATGAACAGCCGGTAATGCTGGAAGTGAACAAGCGCCCGCTGCGCGCACTGGCCGTCGATGGCCGGCGGGTGCTGCTGGGCTTTGACGACCTGTGTGAAAAGGCCACGGCAGTGATCGACTACCTGGTGCTGGCCGGGCAGTACGATGAGTGGATCATCGATGGGCTGGATGACTTGTCGGAATGTTCGCTGGCAGCGCAGCAGCGCTTCGTCAACCTGGTGGATGTGCTGTATGACCAGGACCGGCAGGTGCTGGTGATCGGCAAGCGTCCGCTGGAAGAAAGCCTGGACGGGCCGCTTGCCGACCTGATGCGTACCCGTAGCCGGTTGGGGCAGTTGCATCAGATAGCCCCCTAGAACTGCATTGCCTGGGCCGGCCTCTTCGCGGGTAAACCCGCTCCCACAGATGCTGCGCAGTTTTCAAGTCCTGCGACATCCCTGTGGGAGCGGGCATGCCCGCGAAGAGGCCAGCAAAGTCAAAACATCAACCCGCCCTGGGCAAATCCGCCAGCACCGCCTCGATCTCGCCCAGCACCGCAGGGTCGTCCAGGGTCGAAGGCGGCACATAGTCCTGCCCATCGGCAATCTTGCGCAGCACCGCCCGCAGAATCTTCCCCGAGCGGGTCTTGGGCAAGCGCTTGACCAGACGCACCCGGTTGAAGCAGGCCAACGGACCAATTTCCTCACGCACGCTGCCCACCAGCTCCACCAGCAGCTGAGCCTCGGCAATGCCCTCGCCGTCCTTGAGCACCACCAGGGCCAACGGCACCTGCCCCTTGATCTCGTCATGCACGCCAATCACCGCGCACTCGGCCACTGCCGGGTGGCGCGCCACCAGGTCCTCCATCTCGCCAGTGGACAGCCGGTGCCCGGACACGTTGATGACGTCATCGGTGCGCCCCATGATGTAGACGAAGCCGTCATCGTCGAGGTAGCCGCCATCGCCAGTGTGGTAATACCCCGGGTAAGTACGCAGGTAAGCCTGCAGGTAACGCTCGTGGTCGCCCCACAGCGTCTGGCTGCACCCGGGCGGCAATGGCAGGGCGATGACGATCGAGCCCTGGTGGTTCGGCCCCAGCAGGTTGCCCTCGTCATCCAGCACGCGCACGTGATAGCCCGGCACCGCCCGGTTGCTCGACCCCGGCTTCGCCGCGCTGCCTTCCAGCCCCACACAGGGCGCGGTGACTGGCCAGCCGGTCTCGGTCTGCCACCAGTGGTCGTGCACCGGCTTGCCACTGACCCGTTCCAGCCATTCGTGGGTGCTGGAATCAAGTTTTTCCCCGGCCAGGAACAACTGGCGCAACGAGCTCAGGTCATGCTTGCGGATCAGCTCGCCCTCCGGGTCTTCCTTGCGGATGGCACGCATGGCAGTGGGTGCACAGAACAGCGCGTTGACCTTGTATTGCTCCACTACCCGCCAGTAGGCGGAGGCGTCCGGGGTGCGGATCGGCTTGCCTTCGTAGAACACCGTGGTGCAGCCGCTCATCAACGGCCCGTAAACGATCAGTGAATGGCCAACCACCCAGCCCACATCGGAAATGCCCCACCATACATCGCCAGCCTGCATGCCGTAGATATGGCGCATGGCATAGCACAGCGCCACGGCGTTGCCGCCGTTTTCCCGCACGATGCCCTTGGGTTTGCCGGTGGTGCCCGAGGTGTACATGATGTACAGCGGGTCGCCCGCATCCAGCTCGACCGGGGCCACCGGTTCGGCGCCGGTCAATGCTGCCTGCCAGTCCAGGTCGCGGCCCGCCTGCAGTTCGGCATGCGCCTGCTGGCGCTGCAGCACCAGCACGTTGCGCGGCTGGTGCCGGGCCAGTTGCAGGGCGCGGTCTACCAGCGGCTTGTATTCGATCACCCGGTCGAATTCCAGCCCGCACGATGCCGTCAGCAGCAGCGTCGGCCGGGCATCGTCGATGCGCAGGGCCAGCTCGTTGGCGGCAAAACCACCAAACACCACCGAGTGCACCGCGCCAATCCGTGCGCAGGCCAGCATGGCCATGGCCGCCTGCGGCACCATGGGCATGTAGATGATCACGCCATCGCCCTTGTTCACCCCCAGCTGGCGCAGCAAGCCGGCCAGGCGCGCCACCTCGTCACGCAATTGGTGGTAGGTGTAGGCCTGCTGCACGCCGGTCACCGGCGAATCGTAGATCAGCGCCAACTGCTCGCCACGGCCCTGCTCGATCTGGTGATCGAGGGCCAGGTAGCAGCTGTTCAGGCGGCCATCGGCGAACCAGCGGTGGGTGCCGTCGGCGTTGTCTTGCAGGGTGAGGGCAGGCTTGCGGTGCCAGGCCAGGTGCGCGGCCTGTTCCGCCCAGAAAGCGGCAGGGTCGGAAATGGAATGGGCGTAGCTGTGCTGGTAGCTCATATCGAAGGGAACCCGGTACTTGTTGTTATTGAAGGGCGAAACTTGAGTATGGACCGCTACGCCCGCGCCGCCATGGGACTAAAGTCACAACCGACCTGCAAATTTGCAGACAAGGCAAAAACGCCCCACAACGGTGCAAAGCCTCTAGAATAGGCCACCCCTTCCGCCACCGAGCAGCTCATGGACATCGATCAGGCCCGTACCTTTCTGGAAATCGTGCGTTGCGGCAGCCTGGTCGCCGCCGCCGAACGCCTGTTCGTGTCACAGACAGCGATCACCGCGCGGGTGCAGCGCCTGGAGCAGCAACTGGGCTGCCAACTGTTCGTGCGCAGCCGCAACGGTGCCAGCCTGACCAGCGACGGCGAAGCGTTCGTCAGTTATGCCAACCAGCTGGTGCAAACCTGGGAAGCGGCGCGCCGCGACCTGCCGCTGCCCGAAGGCTGCCAGCAGGTGCTGCACGTGGGTGGTGAAGTAAGCCTGGGCAACCCGATGATGCTCGACTGGGTCAGCGCCCTGCACCGCGAGCTGCCCAGCCATGCCATCCGCAGCGAGGTGAGCGATGGCGAATCGCTGCTGCGCAAGGTCGAGATGGGGCTGCTGGATGCCGCGCTGGTCTATCAGCCTACCTATGGCCCGGGCCTGCAGGTGGAGCAGTTGATGGAGGAGAAGCTGATCCGTGTGCGCCGGGTCGACCAGCCAGACCCGTACATCTACATCGACTGGGGCGAGGCCTTCCGGCGCCAGCATGATGCTGCCCTGCCCGACTGCGCGCGCCCGGCGCTCAGCTTCAACCTTGGCCCGCTGGCCTTGCAGTTCATACTCGACCAGGGCGGCAGTGGCTACTTCCGCACGCGGGTGGTGCAGGCCTATCTGGACAGCGGTGTGTTCGAGCGGGTACCGCAGGCGCCGGAGTTCACCTACCCGACCTTCCTGGTGTACCCGCGCAAACGCGACAGCGAAGCCCTGCAACAGGCTTTTGCCATCCTGCGCCGGCTGGTGGCCGCCGGCGCCAGCGACTGGTCACAACGCTGGGACCCGGTTATCTGAAGCCTCGGCCTTGCTGAGCAGCTGGCGCTTGAGGCCGGCGATCAGGTCGGTCTGGGTGATCACCCCCACCAACTGGTCGCCATCGAGCACTGGCAGGCAATGCAGGCCTTGTTCGCACAGCAATGGCAGCAAGCGCTCCAGCGGGTGCTGGCTGCTGACGCTGATCACCCGGCGGCTCATCACCTGCTCCATGCGCACCGCCTTGCGGCCGAACAAGCCGCGCCAACTGAAGTGACCACGCTGCATGGCCGGGCCGACCAGGTCGCTGAGGCTGACGATGCCCACCAGCTTGCCCTGCTGCAGCACCGGCAGGGTTTTCAGGTGGTGGCTGGCCAGCAGTTTCCAGGCCTGCTCCAGGGTGGTGTCGGGCGTGGCGAACTGCACGTCGCGGGACATGACCGAGGCCGCGGTGATGCCGCCGAGGCTGCGCTGCAGGGCGTGTTGCTCGGTGGCCAGGATGATGCGCTCCAGTTCGTCACGGGTGACGTCGACGAACTCGCCCAGTTCCTCCAGGGCCTGGTCCAGGTCTTCTGCGCGAATGCCGACCCGTTCGCTGGGCAGCGGGTCATGGGTGTGGTGCAGGTCCTTGCGCGGCACCGCGCCTTTCGGGTAACGCACGCCGGTGAGGCGGTTGTAGAAGATCGCCACAGTTACCAGAATCAGCGCGTTGAGCAGCACCGGCTCCAGCAGGTGGTCGCCCATGGCGCTCAGCCCCGGGTCGGCCAGTACTGCGCTTACTGCCACTCCGCCACCGGGTGGGTGCAGGCAGCGCAGCAGGCACATCACCAGGATCGAGATACCCAGAGCGGCAGCAGCCACCCACAGCTCCGGGCCGAAGCCCTGGCGCATGGCCAGACCGACCGCACCGGCCAGGGCATAGCTGCCCAATACCGGCCAAGGCTGGGCCAACGGGCCGGAGTGCACGGCGAACACCAGCACGGCCGATGCCGCAAGCGGGCCGAGCAGGTGCAAGGCAATACTGGGGCCATAGGCCATGCTGGTCAGCCAGCCGGCGAGGAACAGGCCGAACAACGCGCCGATACCGGCACGCAACCATTCTTTGGGGGGAATATTCAAAGGCGCTGGCAACAGCCGCTGCAGACGACTTTCGGAACGCGAGGCAGACATGTAAGTAATCGAGATCTTTGGTTTTCTTGATTAAAAAGAAAGCCCAGCCGAGGTGGCCTGGGCCTCGTATTGCGAGTGCAATATCACAAGGGGCTCCGTCCATGGAGAGATGGAAACCGCAGGGTTTCGTGGGGGAATTTTGCCGGGTGGGGTGAGATTGGGCCAATTCAAAAAAATGCGGCTGTACTGCAATTTTTTTGCAGTGGTGATATGGCCAGCAAATTCCTCAAGCGCGCCGCGCAACTTGTGAGAGCGGGTTCACCCGCGAAGAATGCGACACGGTGCATGGCACCGGCTTCGCCGGTGTTCGCGGGTAAACCCGCTCCCACAGGGACCCGGTATTACCGAGCCTTGCGCGGCAGGTCAATGCTCACCCGCAAGCCACCCAGGGGGCTATCCAGCAGCGCCAGGCGCCCGCCCCAGGCCTCGACGATATCGCGCACGATGCCCAGCCCCAGGCCATGCCCTGACACCTGCTCGTCCAACCGCGAACCACGCTCAAGCACTTGCTGCCGCTGGCCCTCGGGGATACCGGGGCCATCATCATCGACCCACACCTGGTAGCCCTCGGCATTCGCCGCGATACCCAGCCGCACTTCGCTGTCGGCCCACTTGCAGGCGTTGTCCAGCAAGTTGCCGAGCAGCTCCAGGAAGTCCTCGCGGTCCCACGGCAGCAGCAGCCCGGGCGGTACATCCCTGGCCAGCAGCAGGCCCTCGCCATGAATCATGCCCAATGTCCCCAGCAACCCCGGCAGTTCGACGTCGCAGTCGAACTGCGCGCCCGGCAGCGCATCCCCCGCCAGGCGCGCACGGTTCAGCTCACGCGCCAAGCGTTGCTGAATCTGCTCCAGCTGCTCGCGCATCTGCGTGCGAACATCCGGCAGGTCCTTCAGGCGCTCGCTGGAGGCCAGGCTCAGCAACACCGCCAACGGCGTCTTCAGTGCATGGCCCAGGTTGCCCAAGGCATTGCGCGAGCGGCGCAGGCTGTCTTCGGTATGGCTCAGCAAATGGTTGATCTGCCCCACCAGCGGCGCCAGTTCGCTGGGCACTTCGGCATCCAGCTGCGAGCGCTGGCCCTGCTGCAACTGGGCGATCTGCTGGCGTGCCCGCTCCAGTGGCTGCAGCGAGCGGGTCACGGTGATGCGCTGCAGCACCAGCACCAGGATCAGCGCCACCAGGCCCATGCCCAGGCCGATCTGCTGCAGGCGCCGGAAACCTTCGCGCACCGGCGAATAATCCTGTGCCACGCTGATCGAGATGTCCTGGCCCAGGCGCCGGTAGTCGGCACGCAGGGCAAGCAGTTGCTGGCCTTCCGGGCCAAGTTCGTGGCTGTCGGAAAGCCCCGGCGCAGCAGGCTTGGGCATGTCCAGATCCCACAGCGAACGGGAACGCCAGGTGCCTTTATCGAAATCGATGCGGAAGTAATAGCCAGAAAACGGCCGCTGGTAGGCGGCCGAGATACGCCGCTCATCCAGTTGCAGGCCCGAGGGCCCGCGCACCAGGGCCACCAGCAGGTTTTCGCTTTCCTTGCGCAGGCCGTTCTCCAGGTAGCGCTGCAGGCCGACCTCGAACAACCACAGGGTCAGTTGCGCCAGCACCAGGCCGACTACCACCAGCACCGCCACCAGGCCCAGGCTCAGGCGTGCCTGGATCGACTTCACGCAGCGCTCCCGGCATAGATGTAGCCTTGCCCGCGGCGGGTCTCGATGACGCTGCGACCCAGCTTGCGCCGCAGGTGGTTGACGTGCACTTCCAGCACGTTGGAGTCGCGCTCGGTTTCACCGTCGTAGAGGTGTTCGGCCAGGTGGCTCTTGGACAGGATCTGCTGCGGATGCAGCATGAAATAGCGCAGCAGGCGGAACTCGGCGGCGGTCAGCTGGATGTCCACGCCGTCACGGCTCACGCACTGGCGGCTTTCGTCCAGGTGCAGGCCGGCCGCTTCCAGCGTCGGCTGGTTGGCCAGGCCACGGGCACGGCGCAACAACGCCTGGATGCGCAACTGCAGTTCTTCGGGGTGGAAGGGTTTGCTCAGGTAGTCATCGGCCCCCGCCTTCAACCCTTCGATACGCTCGGCCCACGAGCCACGGGCAGTAAGGATCAACACCGGCGTGGCCAGGCCGGCGGCACGCCACTGGGCCAGCACCTCCAGGCCTGGCAGGCCCGGCAGGCCAAGGTCCAGGATGATCAGGTCGTAGGGCTCGCTCTGGCCCTGGTACACCGCGTCGCGGCCGTCGGCCAGCCAGTCCACGGCGTAGCCCTGGCGCTGCAGGGCGGCGGTCAGTTCATCGGCCAGCGGTACATTGTCCTCGACAAGCAACAGGCGCATTCAGTCGTCTTCCTCGTCTTTGAGCAGGGCACCGCTGCTGGCGTCGAGCTTGATCTCGCGCACCACGCCTTCAGCCGTCAGCAACTCGACTTCGTATTCGTAGCGATTGTCGTCCTCTTCCAGCTCGGCCTCCAGCAAGCGCGCCCCGGGGTGACGCCCCAGGGCGGTTTCCAGCAGATGCTCGAGCGGCAGGATGACACCCTTCTGGCGTAGTTCCAGGGCCTCGTCCTGGTCGAGGTCGCGGGCAACGGCCAGGGAACACACGGCCAGCAGCGCCAGCGCGAGGTAGCGCGCCGGCCGCAGTAGGTGGATCATCAGTTGTCCCGCTCGTCCTTCAGCACTTCACCAGTCTTGGCGTCCAGCGCCACGTCCCATTCGACGTTCTGCGTGTCGCGCAGCTCGACCTTGTAGATATAACGGCCGTACTCGTCTTCAAGCTCCGAGTCGGTGACGGTGGCACCCGGGTGCTTGGCCACGGCGGCGGCCTTGAGCTCGTCCAGCGACTTGACGGTCTTGGCATTGACCAGCTTGACCACTTCGTCGGGCTGCACATCCTTGGCGATGGCGGAATGGGCGCCCAGGGCAAGGGCGGCGGCTACGGTGAACAGGGCAGTCATGTGTTTCATCGTTCTTCTCTCCTGAGAACTGTGCAAGTTGTCTACGGGGTTAAGATTAACCACCGGTCCTTAATTCAACCTGAAAACAACTGGCGGCATGATAGCGCAGGTCAGGCTGCTGTCTCGCCATCGCTGAATCCTGCCCGGTCCCTGTGGGAGCGGGCTTGCCCGCGAACACCGGCGCAGCCGGTGCCATACACCACGTTGCATGCTTCGCGGGTGAACCCGCTCCCACAGGGTATCCGCATGAAGCCTTATAATGACCGCCTGCCGCCGAAGAGTCCCGCCATGAGCGCCATTCACATCAAATACCCCGCCCTCACCTTCAAGGCCGGCCAACGTGCCCTGCGGCAGGTCCGCGAGCGCGGCCTGCAGGCAGCCGATGTCGGTGTGCTGCCGGGTGCGGCGGGTGGGCCGAAGCCGCTGGGCATCCAGGGCCTGGACCTGGCGCTGTTCGGTGAGTGGCTACCGTCGGCACCACGCCAGCGTGCGTTGATTGGCGCCTCGATCGGCGCCTGGCGCTTCGCCAGTGCCTGCCTCGACGACCCGGTCACAGGCATCCGTCGCCTTGGCGAACTGTACACCGAGCAGGATTTCGCCAAGGGCGTCACCCCGGCCGAAATCAGCCGCAGCTGCCAGCACATGCTCGATGACCTGCTGCAAGGCCGCGACGGCCAGCTGTTGGCCAATCCGCACTATCGCCTGAACATCCTGGTGGTGAAGAGCCATGGCCAGCTCGCCCACGACCATCGCGGCCGCCTGGGCCTCGGCCTGGGCGCGGTGATAGCCAGCAACCTGCTCGGCCGTTCGCGCCTGGCTCGGCACTTCGAGCGCATCATCCTGCACGACGGCCGCGCCACGCCGCCGCTCGATGCACTGACCGACTTCCCCTCGCGCTGCCTGCCGCTGGACCTGGCCAACCTCCGCCATGCCCTGCTCGCCTCGGGTTCCATCCCAATGGTCATGGCAGGTGTGAAAGACATCCCCGGCGCAGGTACGGGTACCTACCGCGACGGCGGCCTGCTCGACTACCACCTCGACCTGCCCTACCGCGGCGACGACCTGGTGCTGTACCCGCATTTCACCGACAAGGTCGTGCCAGGCTGGTTCGACAAGGCCCTGCCCTGGCGCAGGGGCGATGCCACACGCCTGCAGAATGTGCTGTTGATGACGCCTTCGCCGCAGTACCTGGCGGCCCTGCCCTACGGCAAGCTACCCGATCGCAACGATTTCAAGCGCTTCATGGGCGATGCGCCTGGCCGCAAGCGCTACTGGTACAAGGCCATTGCCGAGAGCCAGCGGCTGGGTGACGAGCTGTTGGAGCTGATCGCCACCGGGCGGTTGCACGAACGCCTGCAAGCCTTGTAGCGGCCATGCTGGTAGACTGCGCGCATTATCGATTCACACAGAGTCATGCCAGCGTGGAAATTTTCAAAGAGTTCACATTCGAATCGGCGCACCGCCTGCCCAACGTCCCTGCCGGGCACAAATGCGGCCGCCTGCACGGCCACTCGTTCAAGGTCGGCTTGCACCTGACCGGCCCGCTCGACCCGCATACCGGCTGGATCCGCGATTTCGCCGAGGTCAAGGCGATCTTCAAGCCAATCTACGAGCAGCTGGACCACAACTACCTGAACGATATCCCGGGCCTGGAAAACCCCACCAGCGAAGTGATCGCCAAGTGGATCTGGGACCAGGTCAAGCCGCTGATGCCGGAGCTGTCGAAGGTGCGCATCCACGAGACCTGCACCAGTGGCTGCGAGTACACTGGCGACTGACTGCGAACCAAGGGCGCTGCACGAGCGCCCTTTTCAGGCGCTAGCACCTGGCTGACACCTCTAGCACTTCCAGCTCGAGAGTACCTTCCCCTCCCAGCCATACCGTGTCCAGAGTGCGCTGACCCTGCGGGTAGACCATCTTCAGGTCCGGGCCACTGATATGTTTCAACTTCACCCCTTTGATGCGAGCTCCCCGTTGCAGTGATGCCGGGCTTACCCCGTCCAGGCGCCAGAGGAATGCCGGCTCGGCGCGATCTTTTTCCCATCGCCGAGCGAGGCTCAGGCTCCAGCCCCGCTCGTGCTTCAAGGTAAAGTTCAACCGTCGCCCCCGCGCATCGAGTGGCCAGATTTCATAAGCGTAAGCGCCATTCTCCTCATAGACGGCAAACCAGAAGCGCTGGCAGGCCGGGCGAGCCTCATCGCTGCGCCAATGGTCCTGCAGTACATCACCGAGCTCGACCTCCAGCGCTGCTCTGGGGTTCCACTCGTGGCCTTGATCGAATCGCGCCACCACCAGTCCGGCCTGCTCATCGCTGGCGGTGTCCGCTGCGCCAGACAACGCCTCGGGGCGCCACCAGGCGCGTGCGATAAAGCCGTACTCGGGCTTGAATTCATACTTGCTTGCGATTCGGCGCAAGCCCGAACCCCAGGCTACATCCCGGGCCTCATGCGCGAAGTCGAGGATTTCCAGTGCCATCAGGCCAAGCTGGCCATTCCGGGTATTGATCAGCCAGGCCTCCCGGTTCTCCAGGCGCCTGGCTTGCCGGCCATCAGCATCGAGCAGCAGCACATTGCAGATACGCGCGCCACGCTGGAGAGCCTTGGTACTCATGCCTTCGAGCGTCCACAGATGCGTCGGTGAGCTCAACCGGGCGCTGCCCGCTGCTGGTTCAACCTGATCCTTTATTCCTGCATAGCCCGACAACGGGCTGGGGTTGCTACGCACGATTCGGTTGAGTGGCTTCCAGGCCCTGTCATACGGCCTGATTTCGTAACCGAGCGTTGAAGTGTGCCGGTCAGAACCTTTCACGTAGGCACCAAACCAGAACAGCTCGCCGTAGACGTGCGCCGGGGTGGTAAAGTCCTCGGCTCCCAGTTGCAAAGGCCCCTGGCCAGCGGGCTCGGCCCGCAGGTAATTGTACCAGTGGTCGTTATGAATCGCGGCGCCGCCGGTGTGCAGCCACAGAGGGGCAAGCTTGTCGAGCGAATCATCCCATCGCGCCGGGTTGAGCAGATAGTCGGACAACTGCCACCAGCAACGTGCCAGGAAGGAAAACTCGGGATAATGAATGTAGTCGCTCATGATCGCTCACTTGTATGGAGGAAGTGAGCCGAACGCTATCGGTCGCAGCCGATGGAAGGCAGAAGGAAGGCCTTACAGCAGAGCCTGACCAAGAAACGCCGGAGCGATGTAGCGCTGGTAATGCGCCTCGGACAGCAGGAAAAACTCGCGGTCGATGGCATCGCGCAGCTGTGGCAAATCCCAATCGCGAAACTCCGGCAGCAGCACCATGCCATAGGCCTCCAGGTCGCGGATCATCCGCGCCCCGCGGGCAATCAGCTGGTACGCCCAGCAATACTCCGACTGCTGCTCGACAAAGCGGATGGAGCGCTGCTCCAGTTGCTGGCGCAGCAAGCCTTTGTCGAACACTTCCAGCTTGGCCATCATCACCTGCACCAGCAACTGCTCCAGGCGCAGCCACACCGCGCGCTTCTGCGCATCGTCGTAGCCGTTCCAGTTGATCACTTCGTGGTGGAAACGCTTGCAGCCACGGCACACCGTGTCTCCGTAAACCGTGGAGCACAGGCCGACGCAAGGGGTCTTGATGGACTTGTTGGACATGAAAAACAACAGCTTGGCGGTGGAACACGGGCTCATGTTAGCCCTTTGTCTAACCAGGGTCACTCGTTAAAGTCATCATCGCCGCCTTACTTTCGGGCTTTTTTTGCCGTAGAATCATCCGGCCTTTTCAAAGGCAACAATGTCCGTTGGAAGCTGTTTTCAAAGCGTCACGAGCACAGTTCATCCGGTAGAACGGCGTTGGCCCGGGCCATGCAACCCTCGCATGCCCGTGCCAGCCCTCATCAGCTCCCCGTTCTGCTGGCGTAAAACTTTGAAAGCAGCTTCTGTAAGGATTCTTTGCGACTCTGGCTGGGCGGCCCACAAAGCCGTGGCAGCGCATGGGTGCATCGAATGCTGGATGAGCGTCCCGGACCCCCTTTAGGGACCACTGATGAGGGAAATAACTGTGCTTGAAGCCTACCGCAAACACATCGAAGAGCGTGCCGCCCTGGGCATCGTGCCCCAGCCGCTGAACGCCGAACAAACTGCAGGCCTGGTCGAGCTGCTGAAAAACCCGCCGGCCGGCGAAGAAGCCTTCCTCGTAGACCTGATCACCAACCGCGTACCGCCAGGGGTCGACGAAGCTGCCTACGTCAAGGCCGCTTTCCTCTCCGCCGTCGCCAAGGGCGAAGCCAAGTCGCCTCTGATCGACCGCAAGCACGCCACCGAACTGCTGGGCACCATGCAGGGCGGCTACAACATCGAAACGCTGGTCGCGCTGCTGGATGACGCCGAACTGGGCGCCGTCGCGGCCGAACAGCTCAAGCACACCCTGCTGATGTTCGATGCCTTCCACGATGTGGCCGAAAAAGCCAAGGCCGGCAACGTTCACGCCAAGGCCGTGCTGGAGTCCTGGGCTGCCGGCGAGTGGTTCACCTCGCGTCCGGCCATCGCCGACAAGTACACCCTCACCGTGTTCAAGGTGCCTGGCGAAACCAACACCGACGACCTGTCCCCTGCCCCGGACGCCTGGTCGCGCCCTGACATCCCGCTGCACGCCCTGGCCATGCTGAAAATGGCCCGTGACGGCATCGAGCCGCAGCAGCCTGGTTCGGTCGGCCCGCTGGCCCAGATCGAAGCCGTCAAGGCCAAGGGCTTCCCGGTTGCCTACGTCGGTGACGTGGTCGGTACCGGTTCCTCGCGCAAATCCGCCACCAACTCGGTGCTGTGGTTCTTCGGCGACGACATCCCGTACGTACCGAACAAGCGCGCCGGTGGCTTCTGCTTCGGCACCAAGATCGCCCCGATCTTCTACAACACCATGGAAGACGCCGGCGCCCTGCCGATCGAATTCGACTGCACCAACCTGGCGATGGGCGACGTCATCGACGTTTACCCATACAAAGGTGAAGTACGCCGTCACGGCAGCGACGAACTGGTTACCAGCTTCACCCTGAAGACCGAAGTTCTGCTGGATGAAGTCCGCGCTGGCGGCCGTATCCCGCTGATCGTCGGCCGTGGCCTGACCGAAAAAGCCCGCGCCGAGCTGGGCCAGGGCCCATCGGACCTGTTCAAGAAACCAGAGCAGCCTGCCGACACCGGCAAGGGCTTCACCCTGGCGCAAAAAATGGTTGGTCGCGCTTGCGGCCTGCCTGAAGGCCAGGGCGTACGCCCAGGTGCCTACTGCGAGCCGAAGATGACCACTGTCGGTTCCCAGGACACCACTGGCCCGATGACCCGCGACGAGCTGAAGGACCTGGCATGCCTGGGCTTCTCCGCTGACCTGGTAATGCAGTCGTTCTGCCACACCGCGGCGTATCCGAAGCCGATCGACGTCACCACCCACCACACCCTGCCAGACTTCATACGCACCCGTGGCGGCGTGTCGCTGCGCCCGGGCGACGGCATCATCCACAGCTGGCTGAACCGCATGCTGATGCCTGACACCGTGGGCACCGGTGGCGACTCGCACACCCGCTTCCCGATCGGCATCTCGTTCCCGGCCGGTTCTGGCCTGGTAGCGTTCGCCGCTGCCACCGGCGTCATGCCGCTGGACATGCCAGAGTCGATCCTGGTGCGCTTCAAGGGCAAACTGCAACCAGGCATCACCCTGCGTGACCTGGTCCACGCCATCCCTTACTACGCCATCAAGCAAGGCCTGCTGACCGTCGAGAAGAAGGGCAAGAAAAACGCCTTCTCCGGCCGCATCCTGGAAATCGAAGGCCTGGACGAACTGACTGTCGAGCAAGCCTTCGAGCTGTCCGACGCCTCGGCCGAACGTTCCGCTGCCGGTTGCACCATCAAGCTGCCAGAGAAGGCCATCGCCGAGTACCTGCAGTCCAACATCACCCTGCTGCGCTGGATGATCGGCGAAGGCTACGGCGATGCCCGCACCCTGGAGCGCCGCGCCCAGGCCATGGAAGCCTGGCTGGCCAAGCCTGAGCTGCTGTCGGCCGACGCCGATGCCGAATACGCCGAAATCATCGAGATCGACCTGGCCGACGTCAAGGAGCCTGTGCTCTGCGCGCCGAACGACCCGGACGATGCCCGCCTGCTGTCTTCGGTACAGGGCGAGAAGATCGACGAAGTGTTCATCGGTTCGTGCATGACCAACATCGGCCACTTCCGCGCCGCCGGCAAGCTGCTGGACAAGGTCAAGGGCGGTATCCCGACCCGTCTGTGGCTGGCTCCGCCAACCAAGATGGACGCTCACCAGCTGACCGAAGAAGGCTACTACGGCATCTACGGCAAGGCCGGCGCGCGCATGGAAATGCCAGGCTGCTCGCTGTGCATGGGTAACCAGGCACGTGTGCAGACCGGTTCGACCGTGGTCTCCACCTCGACCCGTAACTTCCCGAACCGTCTGGGCGACGCCACCAACGTGTACCTGGCATCGGCCGAACTGGCTGCTGTCGCTTCGATCATCGGCAAGCTGCCGACCGTCGAAGAGTACATGCAGTACGCGAAGGACATCGACAGCATGGCTGCCGACGTTTACCGCTACCTGAGCTTCGACCAGATCGCCGAGTTCCGCGAAGCGGCAGCCAACGCCAAGATCCCGGTGGTTCAGGCGTAAGCTGAGTTGTAGGATGTAACAGGAAGCCCCGGCAGAGATGCCGGGGCTTTCTTGTTTGAACCTGTACCGGCCTCTTCGCGGCTAAAGCCGCTCCCACAGGGACCCCACAGTTTTCAAGGGCTGCGCAAGACCTTGTGGGAGCGGCTTTAGCCGCGAAGAAGCCAGCACTGGCAATCTCAGATCACGAACAGGTCGACGAACCTGTGCACCGCCATCCCCTCAAGCCTCTGCTGGTCCTTGCACACATCCACTATCTCCCTGCACCGCTGCCGCGCAAAGCGCGTCGCCAGGTTGTCCCTGAACTTCGCCTCCAGCAACGGTATGCCCTCCCCTCGCCGCCGGCGATGCCCGATCGGGTATTCCACCACCACCTGCTCGGTACTGCTGCCATCCTTGAAAAACACCTGCAATGCGTTGGCGATTGACCGCTTGTCCGGCTCCAGGTACTCACGGCTGAAGCGCGGGTCTTCCACCACCTCCATCTTCTCGCGCAGGCGGTCGATGCTTGGGTGGTTGGCATGGAAGGCGTCTTCGTAATGCTCGGCCACCAGATGACCGAAAATCAGCGGTACCGCCACCATGTATTGCAGACAATGATCGCGGTCGGCGGCGTTGGCCAGCGCGCCGCTTTTGGAAATGATACGGATCGCCGATTCCTGGGTGGTGATGACGATACGGTCAACCTCATGCAGGCGGTTACGCACCAGTGGATGCAAGGTTATCGCGGCCTCGCAGGCGGTCTGGGCGTGGAACTCGGCAGGGAAACTGACCTTGAACAGCACGTTTTCCATCACGTAGCTACCCAGGGCTTGCGGCAGGCGCAGCTCTTGCTGCTCGGATGGCTTGAGCGCAAGGTCCTTGTTGGTGTGGCTGAACAGCACATCGTAGAAGCCCCACTGCGGCGCAGTAAGCACGCCCGGCACGCCCATCTCGCCACGCAAGGCAATATCCGCCAGGCGCACGCCACGGCTGGAGGCATCACCGGCGGCCCACGATTTGCGCGAACCGGCGTTGGGCGCATGGCGGTAGGTACGCAGCGCCTGGCCATCGACGAAGGCGTGGGACAAGGCGCTCAGCATCTGCTCACGGTTGGCCCCCATCAGCCTGGCGCACACTGCAGTGGAGGCCACCTTGACCAGTATCACGTGGTCGAGGCCAACGCGGTTGAAGGCGTTTTCCAGCGCCAGCACGCCCTGGATCTCATGAGCCATGACCATGGCTTCGAGCACATCGCGCATCAGCAGTGGTGCTTCACCTGCGGCCACGCGCTTCTGCGACAGGTGATCGGCAACGGCCAGGATGCCGCCGAGGTTGTCCGAGGGGTGGGCCCATTCGGCGGCCAGCCAGGTATCGTTGTAGTCCAGCCAACGCACCGTGCAGCCGATGTCCCAGGCGGCCTTGACCGGGTCGAGGCGGTAGGCGGTGCCGGGCACGCGGGCGCCATTGGGCACGACGGTGCCTTCTACCTGGGGGCCGAGGAGTTTGGTGCATTCGGGGAAGCGCAGGGCCAGCAGGCCACAGCCAAGAGTGTCCATCAGGCAGTTGCGCGCGGTATCCAGGGCTTCGGCGGAGTCGACCCGGTACGTGAGGGCGTATTCGGCGAGGGTTTGCAGCACCCGGTCGTAGTCCGGGCGGGCATTGAGGTCTACGTTGGCGCTCATATCCAGCTCCCTTCAGAATTGCCGGGGCTGCTGTGCAGCCCTTCGCGGGCTCGCCCGCTCCCACAAGTACACCACAGCCTTCGGAATCTGTGATTACCTGTGGGAGCGGGCAAGCCAGCGAAGGGGCGCAAAGCGGCCCCAACGAACTAAAGCCGAGCGCCAGTGGTGCGTTAGAAGCTATCGCCAGGCACGCGAACCCAGCCCTCCATCAGCACGCGAGCACTGCGGCTCATGATTGCCTTGGTCACTGTCCATTCACCATTCACCTGACGCGCCTCGGCCCCAACCCGCAGGGTGCCCGAGGGGTGGCCGAAACGCACGGCGCTGCGCTCGCCCCCGCCTGCGGCGAGGTTGACCAGCGTGCCCGGAATGGCCGCCGCGGTACCGATGGCCACCGCGGCCGTACCCATCATTGCATGGTGCAGCTTGCCCATCGACAAGGCCCGTACCAGCAGGTCGATATCACCTGCCTGCACCACTTTGCCACTGGACGCAGTGTAGGTGCTCGGCGGCGCGACGAAAGCCACTTTCGGCGTGTGCTGACGCCCGGCAGCCTGGTCGACGTTGTCGATCAGGCCCATGCGTACGGCGCCATAAGCGCGAATCGTCTCGAAGCGCAGCAGCGCCTGCGGGTCGCCGTTGATGGCATCCTGCAGTTCGGTGCCGGTGTAGCCGATATCCGCCGCAATGACGAAGATGGTCGGAATACCGGCATTGATCAGGGTCGCCTTGAACGTACCGACACCCGGCACCTCGAGGTTATCGACCAGGTTACCGGTGGGGAACATCGCCCCGCCGTCGCCATCTTCGTCGGCCGCCGGGTCGAGAAACTCCAACTGCACCTCGGCGGCCGGGAAGGTCACCCCGTCCAGCTCGAAGTCGCCGGTTTCCTGCACTTCACCTTCAGTGATCGGCACATGGGCAATGATGGTCTTGCCGATGTTGGCCTGCCAGATGCGCACGGTGGCAATTCCGTTGCGCGGAATGCGCGCGGGGTCGACCAGGCCGCTGCTGATGGCGAACGAACCGACCGCGGCGGAGAGGTTGCCGCAATTACCGCTCCAGTCGACGAAGGCCTTGTCGATGCTGACCTGGCCGAACAGGTAGTCGACATCGTGATCGGGCTTGATGCTTTGCGACAGGATCACGGTCTTGCTAGTGCTCGAAGTGGCGCCGCCCATGCCGTCGATCTGCTTGCCATACGGGTCGGGGCTGCCGATCACCCGCAGCAGCAGTGCGTCACGGGCCGGGCCAGGGACTTGCGCCCGCTCGGGCAGGTCTTGCAGGCGGAAGAACACGCCTTTGCTGGTACCGCCACGGATGTAGGTGGCGGGGATTTTTATTTGCGGTACATGTGCCATGTTCAATTCCTGTCTTGCACAGCCCCTGTGGGAGCGCGCTGCTCTTGATTAGGCGCTCGCTTCGAGGAAGTCCTGGGCAAAGCGCTGCAGCACCCCACCAGCCTCGTAGATGGACACTTCCTCGGCGGTGTCCAGGCGGCAGGTCACCGGTACCTCCAGGCGCTCGCCGTTGGCGCGGGTCACCACCAGGGTCAGCGTCGCCCGTGGCGTACGCGCGCCCAGTACGTCATAGGTCTCGCTGCCATCCAGGCCGAGGGTCTTGCGGTCGGTGCCCGGCTTGAACTCCAGCGGCAGCACACCCATGCCCACCAGGTTGGTGCGGTGAATGCGCTCGAAGCCTTCAGCGACGATCGCCTCGACACCGGCCAGGCGCACCCCCTTGGCCGCCCAGTCGCGGGACGAGCCCTGGCCGTAGTCGGCGCCGGCGACGATGATCAGCGGCTGCTTGCGCTCCATGTAGGTCTCGATCGCCTCCCACATGCGGGTGACCTTGCCTTCCGGCTCGATACGCGCCAGCGAGCCCTGCTTCACGCTGCCGTCTTCCTTGCGCACCATTTCGTTGAACAGCTTGGGGTTGGCGAAGGTGGCGCGCTGGGCCGTCAGGTGGTCGCCACGGTGGGTAGCGTAGGAGTTGAAGTCCTCCTCCGGCAGGCCCATCTTGGCCAGGTATTCGCCGGCAGCACTGTCCAGCATGATGGCGTTGGACGGTGACAGGTGGTCGGTGGTGATGTTGTCCGGCAGCACTGCCAGCGGGCGCATGCCGCGCAGGGTACGTTCACCGGCCAAGGCGCCCTCCCAGTACGGCGGGCGGCGGATGTAGGTGCTCATCGGGCGCCAGTCGTACAACGGCGCCACCTTCGGCCCACGGTCTTCCTCGATGGCGAACATCGGGATGTACACCTTGCGGAACTGCTCCGGCTTGACCGCGGCACGCACCACGGCGTCGATCTCTTCGTCGCTGGGCCAGATGTCCTTGAGGCGGATTTCCTTGCCATCGACCACGCCCAGCACATCCTTCTCGATATCGAAGCGGATGGTACCGGCGATGGCGTAGGCCACCACCAGTGGCGGCGAAGCGAGGAAGGCCTGCTTGGCATACGGGTGGATACGCCCGTCGAAGTTGCGGTTGCCCGACAGCACGGCAGTGGCGTACAGGTCACGGTCGATGATCTCCTGCTGGATCACCGGGTCCAGGGCGCCGGACATACCGTTGCAGGTGGTGCAGGCAAAGGCGACGATGCCGAAGCCGAGCTGCTCCAGTTCCTTCTCCAGCCCCGCCTCTTCCAGGTACAGTTGCACGGCCTTGGAGCCAGGCGCCAGCGACGACTTGACCCACGGCTTGCGGGCCAGGCCCAGTTTGTTGGCATTGCGCGCCAGCAGGCCCGCGGCAATCACGTTGCGCGGGTTGCTGGTGTTGGTGCAGCTGGTGATGGCGGCAATGATCACCGCACCATCGGGCATCTGCCCCGGCACTTCTTCCCAGCTGCCGGCGATGCCTTTGGCCGCCAGGTCGCTGGTGGCGACGCGGGCATGCGGGTTGGACGGGCCGGCCATGTTGCGCACCACACTCGACAGATCGAAGCTCAAGGTGCGCTCGTAGACCGCGCCGCCCAGGCTGTCGGCCCACAGGCCGGTGGCTTTGGCATAGGTCTCCACCAGCTTGACCTGCTGCTCTTCGCGGCCGGTCAGGCGCAGGTAGTCGATGGTCTGCTGGTCGATGGCGAACATCGCCGCAGTGGCGCCATATTCCGGGGCCATGTTGGAGATGGTGGCGCGGTCGCCCAGGGTCAGGGCACGGGCACCTTCGCCGTGGAACTCCAGGTAGGCGCCGACGACTTTCTGCTTGCGCAGGAACTCGGTCAGGGCCAGCACCAGGTCAGTGGCAGTGATGTTCGGTGCCAGCTTGCCGGTCAGCTCGACACCGACGATTTCCGGCAGGCGCATCCACGATGCACGGCCAAGCATCACGTTCTCGGCTTCCAGGCCACCCACGCCAATGGCAATCACGCCCAGGGCGTCGACATGCGGGGTGTGGCTGTCGGTGCCGACGCAGGTGTCCGGGTAGGCCACGCCACGATCGTTGTGAATCACCGGCGACATCTTCTCCAGGTTGATCTGGTGCATGATGCCGTTGCCCGGCTGGATCACGTCGACGTTCTTGAACGCCTTCTTGGTCCAGTTGATGAAGTGGAAGCGGTCTTCGTTGCGGCGGTCTTCGATGGCGCGGTTCTTTTCGAAGGCCTGCGGGTCGAAGCCACCGCACTCGACGGCCAGCGAGTGGTCGACGATCAGCTGCACCGGCACCACAGGGTTGACCTGGGCCGGGTCGCCGCCCTTGTCGGCGATGGCGTCACGCAGGCCGGCAAGGTCGACCAGCGCGGTCTGGCCGAGAATGTCGTGGCACACCACGCGGGCCGGGAACCACGGGAAGTCGAGGTCGCGCTTGCGCTCGATCAGCTGGCCCAGCGACGCGTCGAGGGTAGCCGGATCGCAGCGGCGCACCAGGTTTTCGGCGAGTACCCGAGAGGTGTAAGGCAGGCCATCGTAGGCGCCGGGCTTGATGGCCTCGACCGCCGCGCGGGCATCGAAGTAGTCCAGGTCGGTGCCAGGCAGGTGCTTGCGGAATGCAGTGTTCATCATGGAATCAGGCTCGGTCACAGGATTCGGAAGGTTTCACCGCCCCCTGTGGGAGCGGGCGTGCCCGCGAATGCGTCAGCAGGTGCAAAGCGGTTGCCCCTACGGGCGCATTCGCGGGCACGCCCACTCCCACAGGGGAAACGGGTTGCCTCTCTATATCTATTCAGCGCTGTTCGATCGGCACGAACTGGCGCTGCTCGACGCCGACGTACTCGGCGCTCGGGCGGATGATGCGGTTGTTGGCGCGCTGTTCGAAGACGTGCGCCGCCCAGCCGGTCAGACGCGAGCAGACGAAGATCGGGGTGAACAGCTTGGTCGGGATGCCCATGAAGTGGTACGCCGAGGCATGGTAGAAGTCGGCGTTGGGGAACAGGCGTTTCTGCTCCCACATGGTCTTGTCGATGGCTTCGGAAACCGGGTACAGCACCTTGTCACCCACTTCGTCGGCGAGCTGTTTCGACCAGCCCTTGATCACCTCGTTGCGCGGGTCGGACTCTTTGTAGATGGCATGGCCAAAGCCCATGATCTTGTCCTTGCGTTCGAGCATGCACAGCAGCTCGGCAGTGGCTTCCTGCGGGCTCTGGAAGCGCTCGATCAGTTCCATCGCCGCTTCGTTGGCACCGCCGTGCAGCGGGCCGCGCAGCGAACCGATGGCAGCGGTAACGCAGGAATACAGGTCGGACAGGGTCGAGGCACAGACACGCGCGGTGAAGGTCGAGGCGTTGAATTCGTGCTCGGCGTAGAGGATCAGCGACACGTTCATGACCTTGACATGCAGCTCGCTCGGCTTCTTGCCGTGCAGCAGGTGCAGGAAGTGGCCACCGAGGGTGTCTTCGTCGCTGGTACAGTCGATACGCACGCCGTCGTGGGTGAAGCGGTACCAGTAGCACATCACCGCCGGGAACAGCGCCAGCAGGCGGTCGGTCTTGTCGCGCTGCTCATCGAAGGTCAGTTCGGGTTCGAGGGTACCAAGCACCGAGCAACCCGTGCGCATCACGTCCATCGGGTGGGCGTCACGCGGGATGCGCTCGAGCACTTCCTTCAGGGCTTGCGGCAGGTCACGCAGGCCCTTGAGCTTGCGCTTGTAGTCGGCCAGATCGGCTTTGCTCGGCAGCTCGCCGTACAGCAGCAGGTAGGCGACTTCTTCAAACTCGGCACCGGCGGCCAGGTCACGCACATCGTAACCCCGGTAGGTCAGCCCGGCACCGGCCTGGCCCACGGTCGACAACGCGGTCTGGCCGGCCACCTGGCCGCGCAGGCCTGCGCCACTGAGTACTTTTGCTTCGGCCATGGTGTTTCTCCTTTCTTGAACTTGTTATGGAAATCTTGCTGGCTAATCGGGTTTTCCTGTGCCGGCCTCTTCGCGGGTAAACCCGCTCCCACAGGTATGTGGGATCCCTGTGGGAGCGGGTTTACCCGCGAAGAGGCCGGCAGCGCCAACGAACGCCTTTAATCTTCAGCCTTTCTTCTGGGCAAACAGCGCATCGAGGCTCTGCTCGAAGGCGTGGTAACCAATGGCATCGTAGAGCTCCATGCGGGTCTGCATGGTGTCGATCACGTTCTTCTGCGTACCGTCACGGCGCAGCGCGGTGTACACGTTCTCGGCCGCCTTGTTCATGGCGCGGAACGCCGACAGCGGGTACAGCACCAGCGACACATCGACCGAGGCCAGCTCCTCGGTGGTGTACAGCGGCGTGGCGCCGAACTCGGTGATGTTGGCCAGGATCGGTGCCTTCACCCGGTCGGCGAAGGTCTTGTACATCTGCAGTTCGGTGATGGCTTCCGGGAAGATCATGTCGGCACCGGCCTCGACGCAGGCGGCGGCGCGGTCCAGGGCGGCGTTCAGGCCCTCGACGGCCAGGGCGTCGGTACGTGCCATGATCACGAAGCTGTCATCGGTACGGGCGTCGACTGCGGCCTTGATGCGGTCGATCATTTCCTGCTGGCTGACGATTTCCTTGTTCGGGCGGTGGCCGCAGCGCTTGGCGCCAACCTGGTCCTCGATATGGATGGCGGCAGCGCCGAACTTGCTCATCGAGCGCACGGTACGGGCAACGTTGAAGGCAGAAGCACCGAAACCGGTGTCGACATCCACCAGCAGCGGCAAGTCGCACACATCGGTGATGCGACGCACATCGGTGAGTACATCGTCCAGGCCGCTGATGCCCAGGTCCGGCAGGCCCAGCGAACCAGCGGCGACGCCGCCACCGGACAGGTAGATGGCCTTGAAGCCGGCGCGCTTGGCCAGCAGGGCATGGTTGGCGTTGATGGCGCCAACCACCTGCAGCGGATGTTCAGCGGCAACGGCGTCGCGGAAACGCTGACCGGGGGTGCTCTTCACAGTCATTTCTCACCTCGTGGGCTATTGTTGTAGGCGTCCAGATAGTGACGCTCGATATTGCGCTTGGACGCGCCGATGTGGCGGCGCATCAGGAGTTCGGCCAGCTCGCCGTCTCGGTCGGCGATGGCATCTAGAATGCGGTGGTGTTCGGCAAAGGCCTGACGCGGCCGGTTGGGCGTGGCCGAGAACTGGATGCGGTACATGCGCACCAGCTGGTACAGCTCGCCACACAGCATCTTGACCAAGGTCTGGTTACCGCTGCCCTGAATGATCCTGTAATGGAAGTCGTAGTCGCCTTCCTGCTGGTAATAGCCCAGGCCGGCCTGGAAAGCGGCATCGCGCTCGTGGGTGTCGAGCACCCGGCGCAGTTCGTCGATGTCGGCCTGGCTCATGCGTTCGGCGGCCAGGCGGCAGGCCATGCCTTCCAGCGATTCGCGAATTTCGTACAGCTCGATCAGTTCGGCGTGATTGAGCGAAACCACCCGCGCCCCCACATGCGGCACGCGCACCAGCAGACGCTGGCCTTCGAGGCGGTGGATGGCCTCGCGCAGCGGCCCGCGGCTGATGCCGTAGGTGCGCGCCAGCTCCGGCTCGGAAATCTTGCTGCCGGGGGCGATATCGCCCTTGACGATGGCCGCCTGGATGCGCCGGAAGACGTTTTCGGACAAGGTTTCCGTTTCGTCTGCCAGCCCCGGGCTGGGGGTGGATAGGTCTTGCATATTGTCGACACCTTGCAAATCTCTTTGCCAGAAATTAGCTAATTCGACCGTTGCAGTCAAAGACAAAATGAATATTGTCGACAATCGTCTAAGAACGAACTAACGCCTGCCCGATGCTGTCTGAACGCGCACCGCTGGCGTCAAGGCGCCGGCGTGATAGAATGCCGCGCCTCCGTTGGAGTATGGATAGCCTGTCTGTCATCCATTCATGCTGTTGACAGATGAACGAGGAAGCTTGCGCAGTCGCTGCCAGTCGCCTTGCCCTGAACACGGCCCTGAACATGGCTTTGAAAACAGCCCCGAACCTTGCACTGCACCGCGCCAGGAATATGAGACTTACACCCGCATTATTGCTGCTCTGCCTCACCCTGCTGCCGGCCCTTGGCCAGGCCGCAGGCAAGACCGTGTACGGTCTCAACGAATATGCACGCCTGGGCGACCTGGATCTTGAAGTGGCCGCCAAGCTCGACACCGGCGCCAAGACCGCCTCGCTCAGCGCCCGCGACATCAAGCGTTTCAAGCGCAACGGTGAAAGCTGGGTGCGCTTCTACCTGGCCATCGACGCCGCCCATTCGCACCCTATCGAACGCCCGCTGGCACGCGTAAGCAAGATCAAGCGCCGGGCCGGCGACTATGATGCTGAATCGGGCAAGGCCTACACCGCACGCCCGGTCATCGAACTTGAAATCTGCATGGGCCAGGCCGTGCGCACCATCGAAGTCAACCTCACCGACCGCAGCGCCTTCCAGTTCCCGCTGCTGATCGGCTCCGAGGCGCTCAAGCACTTCGACGCGCTGGTCGACCCAAGCCTTAAATACGCGGCCGGCAAACCTGCCTGTGCCACCGACGCTCCCAAAGCAGAGTAATCCCGATGCGCTCTCTTACCCTCCATCTGAAAGTCCTGATCACCGTGCTGGTGCTGTTGGGCGTGGCGGTCACGGCTTATCAGATCTTCGTACTCGGCATCCCGGTAACCGAGGATGAAACCGACGACCTGTGGAACATCGACGCCAAGGTCGAGTTCGTGGCCAGCACCAAGGACCCGGTCAAGGTGCAGATGTTCGTGCCACCGCTGAACCGCGACTACGTCAGCCTCAACGAGAGCTTCATCTCCAACAACTACGGGGTGAGCGTCAACCGTGCCGACGGCAACCGCAAGGTCACCTGGTCGGCCCGCCGCGCCAGCGGCAACCAGACCCTCTACTACCGCCTGGTACTGACCAAGCGCTACAGCAACGAGAAGACCACGGTCAAAGGCCCGACCTTCCGTGACAGCCTGGCAGTGGAAGGCCCCGAGAAGATCGCCGCCGAGGCCCTGATGGCGCCGATCCGCCAGCATTCGGCCGACGTCGAGACCTTCGTCAGCGAGACCATCAAGCGGGTCAACAACCTCAACGACGACAACGTCAAGCTGCTGCTGGCCGGCGACACCACGGCCATGAAGAAAGCCCAGGTCATCGACCTGCTGCTGTCGATCGCCCACGTACCGATGGAAAAGGTGCACACCATCCGCCTGGTCGCCGACACCCCGCAAACCCCGGAACTGTGGCTGCGCAGCTTCAACGGCAACGACTGGCTGTACTTCAACCCGGACACTGGCGAGCAGGGCCTGCCCAGCGATCGCTTGCTGTGGTGGACCGGTGACGACAACCTGATCACCGTCGATGGCGGCAAGAAGGCCAACGTTACCTTCAGCATGAACAACAGCGAGATGAACGCCATCCGCCTGGCCAAGCTGACCGACGAGAATACCGACGCCGACTTCCTCGAATATTCGCTGTACGGCCTGCCGCTGCAGACCCAGCAAACCTTCATGATCATGGTGATGATCCCGATCGGCGTGCTGGTGATCCTGGTGCTGCGCAACCTGATCGGCCTGCAGACCCTGGGTACCTTCACCCCGGTACTGATCGCCCTGGCCTTCCGCGAGACCCAGCTGGGCTTCGGCATCGTGCTGTTCACGGTCATCACCGCCCTGGGCCTGTCGCTGCGCTCGTACCTGGAACACCTGAAACTGCAGATGCTGCCACGCCTGTCGGTGGTACTGACCTTCGTCGTGGTACTGATTGCCGCCATCAGCCTGTTCAGCCACAAGCTGGGCCTGGAGCGCGGGCTGTCGGTAGCGCTGTTCCCGATGGTGATCCTGACCATGACCATCGAGCGCCTGTCCATTACCTGGGAAGAGCGTGGCGGCGGCCATGCCATGAAAGTGGCCATCGGCACCCTGTTCGCCGCTTCCCTGGCGCACCTGTTGATGATGGTGCCGGAGCTGGTGTACTTCGTGTTCACCTTCCCGGCCGTGCTGCTGATCCTGGTGGGCTTCATGCTGGCGATGGGTCGCTACCGCGGCTACCGCCTGACCGAGCTCGTGCGCTTCAAGGCATTCCTGAAGAAGGCTGACGCCTGATGTTTGGCCTGATCAAGACGTGGAAAGCCCTGGAGGCCCGGGGCATCATGGGTATCAACCGGCGCAACGCGGACTACGTGTTGAAGTACAACAAGCGCCACCTGTACCCGATCGTCGACGACAAGATCATCACCAAGGAGCGCGCCCTGGCGGCCGGTATCCATGTGCCGGAAATGTACGGCATCATCGAGACCGAGAAAGAGATCGACAAGCTCGACCAGATCATCGGCGGGCGCAGCGATTTCGTCATCAAGCCGGCGCAAGGCGCCGGCGGTGACGGCATCCTGGTGATCGCCGACCGCTTCGAGGACCGCTACCGCACGGTGTCGGGCAAGATCATCAGCCACGAGGAAATCGAGCACCAGATCTCGAGCATCCTCACCGGCCTGTACTCGCTGGGCGGCCATCGCGACCGTGCGCTGATCGAGTACCGGGTCACCCCCGACCAGATCTTCAAGAGCATCAGCTACGAAGGCGTGCCGGACATCCGCATCATCGTGCTGATGGGCTACCCGGTAATGGCCATGCTGCGCCTGCCGACCCGCCAGTCCGGCGGCAAGGCCAACCTGCACCAGGGCGCCATCGGCGTGGGTGTCGACCTGGCCACCGGCGTGACCCTGCGCGGCACCTGGCTGAATAACATCATCAGCAAGCACCCGGACACCACCAACGCGGTGGATGGCGTGCAACTGCCGAACTGGGACGGCTTCATGAAGCTGGCCGCCGGTTGCTACGAGCTGTGTGGCCTGGGTTACATCGGTGTCGACATGGTGCTGGATCAGGACAAGGGGCCGCTGATTCTCGAACTCAATGCCCGCCCTGGCCTGAACATCCAGATCGCCAACGACTGCGGCCTGACCCAGCGTACCCACGCCATCGAGGCGCACCTGGAAGCGCTGGCCAAGGATGGCATCAGCGAAGATGCCGAACAGCGCGTGCGTGTATCGCAAGGTTTGTTCGGGCACGTGCATCCGCGCTAGCAACCCGGGGGCCGCTTTGCGGCCCATTCGCGACACAAGGCCGCTCCCACAGGAGATCGCGCAATCCTGTGGGAGCGGCCTTGTGTCGCGATTGGGCTGCAGAGCAGCCCCAGATGCCAAACACAATGTTGAATGTCGCGCCCAGTGCTAGGCGCATTTCCTGCACAGGTCTACAATCGCCCTCCTCGCTTTTACATCGCCGTCCACACTGATGCCGACCTGTACGCTCCACCCCCTGCCCTACCAGCCCGACCCTGCCGCCTATTTCGCTCGCCTGCGCCAGGCCCCCGGCGCGATCCTGCTGGACAGCGCCCGCCCCGGCGCCGAGCGCGGGCGCTTCGACCTGCTCAGCGCCTGGCCGCTGCAACACCTGCAGGCACAGCCCGACGAAGATGGCCGCACCTTCCTCCAGCGCCTGCGCGCCGGCCTGGCCCAACTAGGCCATGCCCAGTTGCCCGCAGGCAGCGAGCTGCCGTTTGCTGGCGGCCTGATCGGCTATCTGAGCTATGACTTCGGCCGCCGGCTTGAACACCTGCCCAGCCAGGCTGTGGACGACCTTGGCCTGCCAGATGCGCAACTGGGCCTGTACGCCTGGGCACTGGTTACCGACCACCAGTGCGCGACCAGCCAACTGGTGTTCCACCCGAGCCTGCCGGGCAGCGAACGGGAACGCCTGATCGCCCTGTTCGAAGGTGTCGACAACGCGGAACGTGGCAGCTTCCAACTACTCGCGCCGATGGCCGGCGACCTTCAGCCCGAACAGTACAAGGCCGCCTTTGACCGGGTGCAGCGCTACATTCAGGCGGGCGATTGCTACCAGATCAACCTTACCCAGCGCTTCCGCGCGCCCTGCCAGGGCGACCCGTGGCACGCTTACCAGGCCCTGCGCAAAGCCTGCCCCACGCCCTTCTCCGGCTACCAGCAACTGGCCGACGGCAGCGCCCTGCTGAGCTTTTCGCCCGAGCGCTTCATCCGCGTCAGCCAGCGCCAGGTGGAAACCCGGCCGATCAAGGGCACCCGCCCGCGCGCCAGCAACCCGGCCGAAGACATGCGCAATGCCGAGGAGCTGCTGCATAGCCCCAAGGATCGCTCGGAAAACCTGATGATCGTCGACCTGCTGCGCAACGACCTGGGGCGTACCTGCGAGATTGGCTCGGTGAAGGTGCCGGAGCTGTTCAGCCTGGAGAGCTACCCCAATGTGCACCACCTGGTCAGCAGCATCACCGGCCAGCTGGCCAGCGACAAGGACGCCCTTGACCTGATCGGCGACAGCTTCCCCGGCGGTTCGATCACCGGCGCGCCGAAGATCCGCGCCATGCAGATCATCGACGAACTGGAGCCGGCGCGCCGGGCGCTGTACTGCGGCTCACTGCTCTACGTGGATGTGCGCGGCGAGATGGACAGCTCGATTGCCATTCGCAGCCTGCTGGTCAAGGGCGGACAGGTCAGCTGCTGGGGCGGCGGCGCGGTGGTGGCCGACTCCGAGTGGCAGGCCGAATATGAAGAGTCGATTGCCAAGGTGCGGGTGTTGATGGAGACCCTGCAAGGCTTGTGATCGGTGGCGCCTGCTTCGCGGGTAAACCCGCTCCCACAGGTTCTGTGCATATCCGAAGGGCTGCATCATACCTGTGGGAGCGGGTTTACCCGCGAAGCAGGCGCCACCGATATCGGCCCGTCTACCCCGCCATTTTTTGTTACCATCACCTCACTACGAGCGCACAGCGCCACAGCCAAGATGGAAACCGCCTGATGAGCCAACCCTTCGACGTCGCCGCCCTGGCCGCGACCTATGCCAACAAGTCCCCGCAAGACATCCTCAAGCTTGCCTTCGAGCACTTCGGTGATGACCTGTGGATCTCCTTCAGCGGCGCCGAGGATGTGGTGCTGGTGGACATGGCCTGGAAGCTGAACAAGCAGGTCAAGGTGTTCAGTCTCGACACCGGCCGCCTGCACCCGGAGACCTACCGGTTCATCGACCAGGTGCGCGAGCAGTACAACCTGCCGATCGAAATCCTCAGCCCCGACCGTGCCAAGCTCGACCCGTTCGTCAAGGAAAAGGGCCTGTTCAGTTTCTACAAGGACGGCCATGGCGAGTGCTGCGGCATCCGCAAGATCGAGCCGCTGCGTCGCAAGCTTGCCACCGTCAGCGCCTGGGCCACCGGTCAGCGCCGCGACCAGAGCCCGGGCACTCGCAGCCAGGTGGCGGCAGTGGAAATCGACAGCGCCTTCTCTACCCCCGAGCGCACCCTGTACAAGTTCAACCCGTTGGCGCAGATGAGCAGCGAAGAAGTGTGGGGTTATATCCGCATGCTGGAACTGCCGTACAACAGCCTGCACGAGCGCGGCTTCATCAGCATTGGCTGCGAGCCCTGCACCCGGCCGGTGTTGCCTAACCAGCATGAGCGTGAAGGGCGTTGGTGGTGGGAAGAGTCGACGCAGAAGGAATGCGGGTTGCACGCTGGCAACCTGATCAGCAAGGCATAAACGACTGGGGCCGTTGTGGGAGCGGGCTCACCCGCGAACACCGGCGAAGCCGGTGCCATACACCGCGTCGCCTTCTTCGCGGGTAAACCCGCTCCCACAGGGGCCGTGAGGCCCCCTATATTTCTGGATCAGTGCACCGGCAGTTCGACACCTTCGAACAGCTCTTCCAGCTCTTGCTTGTTATGGCATTGAATGGCCTTGGCCATCACTTCACGGGTCAGGTGCGGGGCGAACCTCTCGATGAAGTCGCACATGAAGCCGCGCAGGAAGGTGCCACGGCGGAAGCCGATCTTGGTGACGCTGGCTTCGAACAGCTCGCTGGCATCCAGTGCTACCAGGTCGCTGTCGAGCTTGGCGTCCACGGCCATGCCGGCGACGATACCCACGCCCAACCCCAGGCGTACATAAGTCTTGATGACGTCGGCGTCTGCCGCAGTGAACACCACTTTTGGCGTGAGGCCACGGTGGTTGAACGCCTCGTCCAGCTTCGAGCGCCCGGTGAACCCGAACACATAGGTGACGATCGGGTATTCAGCGACTGCTTCCAGGGTCAGCTTCGGCAGCTTGGCCAGTGGGTGACCTTGCGGCACCACCACGCAACGGTTCCACTTGTAGCACGGCATCATGATCAGGTCGCCGAACAGCTCCAGCGCCTCGGTGGCGATGGCAAAGTCGACGGTACCGTCCGCGGCCATTTCGGCAATCTGCATGGGCGAACCCTGGTGCATGTGCAAGGACACTTCAGGGTACTGCTTGATGAAGTTGCTGATCACCGGCGGCAAGGCGTAACGCGCCTGGGTGTGGGTGGTGGCGATGGACAGCGTGCCCTTCTTCTCGTTGGAGAACTCCTGGGCAATCTGCTTGATGCTTTCGACCTTGCGCAGGATTTCACCGGCGGTATTGATGATGCGCTCACCGGCCGGGGTAACGCGGGTCAGGTGCTTGCCGCTGCGGGCAAAGACTTCAACACCCAGCTCATCCTCGAGCAGGCGGATCTGCTTGCTGATACCTGGCTGGGAGGTATACAGGCTCTGCGCCGTCGCGGAGACGTTGAGGTCATGGTGCGCCACTTCCCAGATGTAGCGCAGTTGTTGAAGCTTCATAGGTTCCCCTCGGTTCAGCGATGAGTCCGCGGCAGCAGGCAGCGACGATATATAACTATATTAGTGGTTCTGGAAATAAATCTAGAACTATTTTGTTACATGCCACCCCGAAATGGCCTACGGCCATCTTCATGCTTTCCTACGCCCCAAATGCTGTGCCAGCGGCACCATGTACACCGGTACCGGCGACAGCTGCAGCAGCCTTACCGCCGTGCGCCCCAATGGCACATCCACGCCGGCGCCAGCACTGTGGCTGCCGAAAATCAGCAGGTCGACGCTCAGCCGCTGCGCCTGGTCGAGGATCACCTGCGCCGGGTCGCCCTGGCGTACCCGCACCGCCTTGATCACCGCCAGGTCGGCCTCCTCGCCCAGTTCGTCGCGAAAGTTTTCCAGTACACGCTGCTCGATATTGGCCATCACCGTGTTCACCCCCTGACTGTGCAACTGGTCGAGCGTCTGTTCATCGAGGTAGCTTTGCAGCAGAGATTCAGCGAACTGGCCCATGGGCTCTACCGCGTGGATCACATACAACTCGGCGCCGAACGTGCGTGCCAGCGCCAGCGCGTGTTGCATGACAAAAGGGGCGTAGACACCGAGGTCGGTGGCGTACAGCATGGAGTGGATCATTCGACCTCCTCGACTGCCGCTGCGGCAGGGCAAGCTTCAGCTTAGCAGCGCGCCGGACGCACGCTTTGCCGTCCGGCGCGCTGCCGACGCGGGCTGGAGAGCCGTGGCAGGACCAAAGCCACGCTCAGCGAGGCTGTGCACCTCGGTCGATGAAAGCCAGCGCCTGGTACAGCATCTCCATGCGCGGCAAGCGGCAGCCTGCCGCGCGCGCCTGCGCCAACGGCTCGGCATAGATGGCCTGCAGTTCCAGCGGGCGCTTGTGGACATGGTCGTGGTACATGCTGGGCCAATAGTCGGGCATGCGCTCGGTCACCTGGAACAGGTGCTCGGCATAGCCCTCGGGCAACACATGGCCACACGCCGCCGCACCCTGCACCACCTCGGCCATCAAGGCCTGGATCAGGGCGCGAGCATGGCTGTCGGCCATCAGCGGCGTGGTGCTGGCACCGAGCAACACCGACAGGCCGTTGTAGGGCACGTTCCACACCAGCTTCTGCCAGCGTGCCTGGGCCAGGTCGGGCATGGCCTGCGAGTCGATGCCCGCAGCCCGGAACAGCTCCGCGCCCTCATTGACCAGCTCGGCACCACCATCGTTGGCCGGCCCGCTGTGGTAGCCGAGGTTGACCGCGCCCAGGGCCTGGTGGCGGATCACGCCGGGCGCCTGGCGGTTGACGCAGATGAAACACAGGCCGCCGAGCAGGTGCATGTCGCTACGCAAGGCCGGGCGCAACTGCTCCTCCACGCCCAGGCCGTTCTGCAGCAGCACCACCTTGGCACCCGGTGCGGCCGCCTGCACGATCAGTGGCGCCAACTGGTCATTGCTGGTGGCCTTGGCCCCCACCAGCAGCCAGTCGCAGGGCGGCATGTCGGCGGCACTGGCATAGGCCTGCACCTTTATCTGCAAGTTGCCATGCACGGCACTGTCCAGGGTCAACCCCTGCTCGCGGACAACCTCGTACTCGCTGCGCAACAGAAAATGCACATCGAAGCCGGCTCGGGCCAGCATCAACCCATAGAAGCCGCCGATGGCGCCACTGCCGATGATGCCGATACGTGGTGTGTGCGGATGCATGCCGATCTCCAGGTATAAAGTCAGCCCTCTTTTTACACAGGTTGCGCAGCGCTGGGCAGCCCATGCATGGCAAACACCTGCCATCTCGGAAAAACCCCACACGGACTGGGCCCAGCCCATTGTCGCGCCACCTGTAACGCGCTAAGGTTCGGCTCCCCGCTGCGATTATTCTTGCTGCTGGGCCGCACGGGGATAGTTGGCGGCCGGCACCGTGACCTGACGAGTAACACGATGGCTGATTTACCGATCGATGACTTGAACGTTGCCTCCAACGAGACCCTGATCACCCCCGATCAGCTCAAGAAGGAAATCCCCCTCAGCGCCAAGGCCCTGCAGACCGTGACTGCCGGCCGTGAAGTGGTGCGCAATATTCTCGACGGCAAGGACCATCGCCTGTTCGTCGTGGTCGGCCCTTGCTCGATCCACGACATCAAGGCCGCCCACGAGTACGCCGAGCGCCTGAAGGTGCTGGCCGAGGAAGTGTCCGACACGCTGTACCTGGTCATGCGCGTGTATTTCGAAAAGCCGCGCACCACCGTCGGCTGGAAAGGCCTGATCAACGACCCGTACCTGGATGACTCGTTCAAGATCCAGGATGGCCTGCACATCGGCCGCAAGCTGCTGCTGGACCTGGCCGAAATGGGCCTGCCAACCGCCACCGAAGCGCTCGACCCGATTTCCCCGCAGTACCTGCAGGACCTGATCAGCTGGTCGGCCATCGGCGCCCGCACCACCGAATCGCAGACCCACCGCGAAATGGCCTCTGGCCTGTCCTCGGCGGTCGGCTTCAAGAACGGCACCGACGGCGGCCTGACCGTCGCCATCAACGCCCTGCAGTCGGTTTCCAAGCCGCACCGCTTCCTCGGCATCAACCAGGAAGGCGGTGTCTCGATCGTCACCACCAAGGGCAACCCGTACGGCCACGTGGTGCTGCGCGGTGGCAACGGCAAGCCGAACTACGACTCGGTCAGCGTCGCCCTCTGCGAGCAGGACCTGGCCAAGGCCAAGATCAAGGCCAACATCATGGTCGACTGCAGCCACGCCAACTCCAACAAGGACCCGGCCCTGCAACCGCTGGTGATGGAGAACGTCGCCAACCAGATCCTCGAAGGCAACCAGTCGATCATCGGCCTGATGGTGGAGAGCCACCTGAACTGGGGCTGCCAATCGATTCCGAAGAACCTGGACGAGCTGCAGTACGGCGTTTCGATCACCGATGCCTGCATCGACTGGTCGGCTACCGAGAAGACCCTGCGCAGCATGCGGGCCAAGCTGAAGGATGTGCTGCCGCAGCGTAAGCGCGGCTGATAAAAGAAAGCGGGGCCGCTTCGCGCCCCATCGCGACACAAGGCCGCTCCTACAGGAAATCGCATAACCCTGCAGGAGCGGCCTTGTGTCGCGATGGGGCGCGAAGCGGCCCCGCTTTTTTTCAGAATCAGACCTTGCTCGAATGCCGCTGCTGGCGCTCCATGTAGCGCTCCACGTACGAGCAGGACGGAATCACCGTGTAGCCCATCTGTTCAGCATACTCCAGGGCCCGTTCGGTCAGGGCAGCAGCAATCCCGCGGCCGCGCAGGGCGTTGGGTACGAAGGTGCGATAGATGTCCAGCGTCTGCTTGCCCAGGTCCATGTACGTCAGATAGGCACGATGACCGTCCACATTGGTCTCGAACTGATGACCGGCCTGGTCATGGTGGATGGTCAGCGCTTCGCTCATCACTACTCCTCGCAGGTCTTCTCGGCAGACCCATACCTTAACCGATGGTGGTTTATCCGGCACAGAATCCTCTACGCCACCTGTTGCCCCTTCGACCACTGGACGATTGCAATCGTTCGGATCCCCTGGCACTCACAAGATAGTAGGCGCCGCAGGCGGGATTGCTCAAGGTGGTGGCGGTTAAAAATGGCGAAAATGCAGCCAAGTGCCATTCTTGCCTGCCGGCCCGGCAGCCACCGGATGTACTAGGGCTTAAGACGCTGAAGGACAGTTAAAGTCACCCTTAGTTCAACAAAAAAGTTCCTGTACTACAGTCGCTTGCGAACCCTGTACGTTTTTTTCACAAGCGTGTCGCAAATCTTGTCGGAAAGGCGTCAAGCAACATTTTTTTTGCAGTTCTTGCGCTTAGTCAGTTTACTTACTACAAGTAATGGGTACTATGTACGCCGGCCAGTTTCTCTTTTCCGAGAGATGGCTATTTAATAGAAAGTCCTTGAAGGGGAACACGATGAACAACGTTCTGAAATTCTCTGCTCTGGCTCTGGCCGCAGTTCTGGCTACCGGTTGCAGCAGCGTATCCAAAGAAACCGAAGCTCGTCTGACTGCGACTGAAGACGCAGCAGCTCGCGCTCAAGCTCGTGCAGACGAAGCCTACCGTAAGGCTGACGACGCACTGGCAGCCGCTCAGAAGGCTCAGCAGACCGCTGACGAAGCCAACGAGCGCGCTCTGCGTATGCTGGACAAAGCCAGCCGCAAGTAATAATCCTCACGGATTGTTATGGAGCCGACCCACTTGTGGGTCGGCTTTTTTATTGCCTGCGCACAAGGCAAACGCGCCAGGCAGAAACGAAAAGGCCTGCACTAAGGCAGGCCCGGGTGTGTCGCAATTACCTTACTGCAGTTCGGGCGGAATGCTCGAAACCATCGGTGCGCCACCCTGGCTTTCAGTCGGCACGGCAATTTCCACCGGCATGCCATCTTCAGCGGCCACCACATCACGCACCATGTCCCAGTTCATGCGTAGGTTATTGGCCAGATCCTCACGCTTGAGCAAGGCGTTGATAACAGCAGTGTGTTTATCGACCACCGACGGATTACCCTGGTCGTCCAGCGGCGTGTGCGCCTCCAGATAGACCTTGCCGCCACTGATACCGAACTTGTAGGGCTCGTTGATGATGCGCACCGGCGTACCCACCGGGACCATCTTCGACAACTCCAGCACGTTGTTGTTGAGCATGCGGAAGCAACCGTGGCTGGTACGCATGCCAATGCCGAACTTCTTGTTCGAACCATGGATCAGGTAGCCCGGCACGCCGAGGGTGAACTTGAACGGCCCCAGCGGGTTGTCCGGGCCGGCCGGCACCACGCTCGGCAGGATGTCGCCGTCAGCCGCGTGCTCGGCACGGATCGACGCCGGCGGGGTCCAGGTCGGGTTCGGCGTCTTGGCGGTGATCTTGGTATTGGCGATCGGCGATCCCCAGCCCTCACGGCCGATCCCCAGCGGGAAGGTATGCACCACGTTTTGCCCTTTCGGGAAGTAGTACAGGCGGTACTCGGCCAGGTTGATGACGATGCCCTCACGCGGGCCAGGCGGCAGGATGTAGCGGGTCGGCAGGATGATCTCGGTGCCGGCACCTGGCAGCCACGGGTCCACCCCAGGGTTGGCGGCGATCATTTCCAGGTAGCCGAGGTCGTTGGCAGTGCCGATATCGGCGAACGTGTCCTCGTACTTTGCCTTGATAACCTGCACCTGGCCGATGATGTCTTCACCGGGTGGTGGCAGTGGCAGCTCCAGCGCAACAGCGGGGCCTGCTACCAGCAGGGCGGCCAGGGACAGGCTACGGGTGACGGCAGGAAAGCGCGGCAACATCCGGTAAATCCTTCGAAAGGTGGGTCAAGAGAATCGATTGTACACCCGCGCCGATGCAAGCGGGAGGCATTGGCGCCATGCAAGCGTTTCAGATGATGAAAGGCGCGGTGTTCAGCCGCCCTGCAGCTCCGGCCACACCGGGCGCATGCCGCGCCGCTGGGCATCGAGGATGGCGCGGCACAGGTCGCACAGGCGGCCGTCACGGTAGATCGAGCGCGGCACCCCCGACCAGCGTGGTTGCGCCGGCAGCAGACCACCGCACAGCGTGCGGTCGGCCGGTACGCCCAGCTCGAGCTGACGGGCCACGAGGTGAACGCGGATTTCCTGGCAGGCAAACAGGTCGAGCTGCTCATCAGGCTCGATCAGTTGGTAGGCATACAGGGACCAGGCAGGGCGCGGCATCGGTGGCACTCGAAACGGGGGGCGCAACATTAGCCGAAAGCCGGCGCCGTTTAAAGCGTCACAGCAAGGGTTTTATCGCTGGCCAGGCATTTTCCAGCAGGCGCTGCTGGGCGGCCTGAGCCGGGTGAATGCCATCCGCCTGCATCAACTCAGGCACGCCCCCTACCCCTTCGAGAAAGAACGGCACCAGCGGAACCTGTTTTTCTCTCGCCAGCTGTTCATACACCTGGGCGAAGGCGGTGGTGTAGCGCACGCCATAATTGGGTGGCAGACGCATGCCCAGCAGCACGACCTTGGCACCGGCCTTGCGCGAACTCTCGATCATCGAGGCAAGATTTTGTTGCAATTGCGCAGGCGGCTGCCCGCGCAGGCCATCATTGCCGCCCAGCTCCAGCACCACCAGGCTCGGCTTGTGCGCTGCAAGCAGCGCCGGCAGCCGCGCCTGGCCACCTGCACTGGTATCGCCACTGATCGATGCATTGACCACTTTGTCGTCGAAACCTTCATCCTTCAGGCGGGTCTGCAACAGGGAAACCCAGCCCTGGCGGGTATCCAGGCCAAAACCGGCGCTGATACTATCGCCGACAACCAGCAATGTTCCCGCCGCCGCGCTCTGGGCCAGGCAATACAGGGCCAGACCGGCACTCAACCACCACACTCGCATCGGATTCTCCATGGGCCCCAGCATTCTCGTTGCGCAGAACCTTAGCAAAGTGGTCCCCAGCGCGGAAGGTGACCTGACCATCCTGCACGCACTGTCCCTCGACTTGGCCCAGGGCGACAGCCTGGCCATCGTCGGCGCCTCGGGCTCGGGCAAGTCGACCCTGCTCGGCCTGCTTGCCGGCCTCGACCAGCCCAGTGCCGGCAAGGTCATCCTCGCTGGCCACGACCTGGGGCCGCTGGATGAAGACCAACGCGCGCGGGTGCGCGCCGAGCATGTGGGCTTCGTGTTCCAGTCGTTCCAGCTGCTCGACAGCCTCAACGCCCTGGAAAACGTCATGCTGCCGCTGGAGCTGGACGGCCGCCGCGATGCCCGCGAACACGCGCGCACCCTGCTCGAACGGGTCGGTCTGGGCAAGCGCCTGAGCCACACCCCGCGCCAGCTTTCGGGCGGCGAACAGCAACGGGTAGCCATCGCCCGCGCCTTCGCCGCGCAACCGGCAGTGCTGTTCGCCGACGAACCCACCGGCAATCTCGACAGCCACACCGGCGAGCGCATCAGCGACCTGCTGTTCGAACTGAACAAGGAGCGCGGCACCACCCTGGTGCTGGTTACCCATGACGAACGCCTGGCCCGGCGCTGCCGTCGCCAGATCCGCCTGGATGCGGGCCGCCTGGTGGCCCCGGTGGAGGCCTGATGACCCACATGCCGCTGTCCCGCCTGTGCGGCCTGGCCCTGCGCCAGCTGCTGCGCGACATTCGCGCCAGCGAAGTGCGCGTGCTGTTCTTCGCCCTGCTGGTGGCAGTGGCGGCGAGTACTGCCATCGGTTATTTCGGTGCCCGCCTCAACGGCGCCATGCAACTGCGCGCCAGCGAGTTCCTCGGTGCCGACCTGGTGCTGCAGGGCAGCGCCCCGGCCCGCGACCAGCAGATCGAGGCTGGCAAGGCGCTCGGCCTGCGCCACGCCCAGGTGGTCGAGTTCACCAGCGTGGTCGGCGGCGACAACGGCATCCAGCTGTCCAGCGTCAAGGCTACCGATGGTGCCTACCCGCTGCGCGGGCAAGTGCGTAGCGCCGCGGCGCCGTATGGCGCAGAAACCCCGGGAGGCGGCCCGGCACCTGGGGAAGCATGGGTTGAACCACGCCTGCTGGCGGCGCTGGGGCTGAAGGTTGGCGACAGCATCGATGTGGGCATGAAGACGCTGCGAATGAGCCGCGTGCTGACCTACGAACCGGACCGCGCCAACAATTTCTACAGCCTTACCCCACGGGTAATGATGAACCTGGCCGACCTGCATGCCACCGGCGTGATCCAGCCGGGCAGCCGGGTCACCTACCGCGACCTGTGGCGCGGCGATGCCGAAACGTTGGCCCGGTACCGCGAGGCACTGAAAAAGGACCTGGCCGCCAACCAGCGCCTGCGCGACACCCGCGATGGCAACCAGCAGGTCGGCGGCGCACTGGGCAAGGCCGAGCGCTACCTGAACATGGCCAGCCTGGTAGCAGTGCTGCTGGCAGGCGTCGCCGTGGCCCTGTCGGCCAGCCGCTATGCCGCACGCCGCCTGGACGCCAGCGCCCTGCTGCGCTGCCTCGGCCTTTCGCGCCGCCAGGCACTGGGCTTGTACTGCCTGCAATTGGCCATGCTTGGCCTGGTCGCCGCGCTGGCCGGCGCCCTGCTCGGCTGGCTGGCCCAACTGGGCCTGTTCCGCCTGCTGCATGGCCTGCTGCCAAGCGTAGTACCTGCAGGCGGCATCGTCCCGGCAATGGCCGGTATCGCTACCGGGCTGGTGGCCCTGGCTGGTTTCGCCCTGCCGCCAATCGCGGCGCTGGGCCAGGTGCCACCGCTGCGCGTGCTACGCCGCGACCTGCTGCCGATACCGCCCAGCAGCTGGCTGGTGTACGGCGCGGCCCTGTTCGCCCTGGGCTTGATCATGTGGCGCCTTAGCCTCGACCTGCTGCTCACCTTCGCCCTGCTCGGTGGTGGCCTGGTCGCCGCGCTGCTGCTCGGTGGCCTGCTGCTGCTCGGTTTGCGCAGCCTGCGCCAATTGCTGGCCGGGGCCCCTCTGACCTGGCGCCTGGGGCTGGGCCAACTGCTGCGCCACCCCATGGCCGCTGCCGGCCAGGCTCTGGCCTTTGGCCTGATCCTGCTGGCCATGGCCCTCGTCGCGCTGCTGCGCGCGGAACTGCTCGACACCTGGCAAGCGCAGTTGCCCAAGGATGCACCCAACCATTTCGCCCTGAACATCCTGCCGGATGACCGTGAGCCCTTCGCCCGACACCTGCAGCAGGTCAACGCCACCTCGGCGCCGCTTTACCCGGTAACACCTGGCCGCCTGGTGCGTATCAACGAGCAACCGGTGCAGCAGGTGGTCAGCAAGGACTCGGCAGGCGAACGCGCCGTGCAGCGCGACCTCAGCCTGACCTGGGCGGCCGAACTGCCCGAAGGCAACGCCCTGGCGAGCGGCAACTGGTGGCAGGCATTGCCCGCCGAAGATGAAACCCCCGGTGTGTCGGTAGAGGCGGAACTGGCCAGCAGCCTGAAGCTGCAACTGGGCGACCTGCTGACCTTCGATATCGGCGGCCAGCAGCGCCAGGCCCGGGTCAGCAGCCTGCGCAGCGTGCACTGGGACAGCTTCCAGCCGAACTTCTACATGATATTCCAACCCGGCACGCTGCAGGGGTTGCCGACCACCTACCTGACCAGCTTCTATCTGGCACCGGGCCATGACCTGGATGTGGTGGCGCTGTCACGCGCATTCCCGGCGGTGACCATCCTGCAGGTGGACGCCTTGCTCGATCAGCTGCGCAGCATCCTCGCCCAGGTCACCCTGGCAGTGGAGTATGTGTTGCTGTTCGTGCTGGCAGCCGGGCTGGCGGTGTTGTTCGCTGGTTTGCAGGCGACGCTGGACGAGCGCATTCGCCAGGGTGCCTTGCTACGTGCGTTGGGCGCGGCGCGGCCATTGCTGGTCAAGGCACGGCGGATCGAGTTCGGCTTGCTGGGGGCGGCCAGCGGCTTGCTGGCGGCGGTCGGGTGCGAGCTGATTACCTTGGTGCTGTACCGCTATGCCTTCGACCTGCAATGGAGCCCGCATGTGTGGTTGCTGGTGTTGCCGCTGGCAGGGGCGCTGTTGGTGGGTGGTGCGGGGGTGCTGGGAACGCGGCGGGCGTTGAATGCCAGCCCGTTGTCGGTTTTACGCGAGAGTTGATGACAGCCTGTGCCGGCCTCTTCGCGGGTAAACCCGCTCCCACAGGTTCGCCACAGTACTTGAAACCTGTGTTGGACCTGTGGGAGCGGGTTTACCCGCGAAGAGGCCAGCACAGGCAACATCAACTCACTGGCCGTATGTGATGCTGTTCACATACCAGGTCGCTTCACCGGTAGGCGTGTGCACCACCACCTCGTCACCCTCCTCCTTCTTCAGCAGGGCACGAGCCATGGGCGAGTCGATCGAGATGTAGTCATTGCGCCCATAGATCTCGTCATAACCGACAATGCGAAACTTCATCGTCTCGCCCTCATCGTTCTCGATCTCCACCCAGGCCCCGAAAAACACCTTGCCCTCCTGCTGCGGCGAGTAGGCCACTACCTTTACATCCTCAAGGCGCTTGCGCAGGTAACGCACCCGACGGTCGATCTCGCGCAGCAGCTTCTTGTTGTACTGGTAGTCGGCGTTCTCGCTGCGGTCGCCCAGCGATGCCGCCCAGGTAACCTTCTGGGTAATTTCCGGGCGGTACACTCGCCACAGGTGGTCCAGCTCTTTCTTCAGCGCCTCATGGCCTTCCGTGGTGATGATGTTGGTACTCAACAGCGCGCTCCTCAGCGGCGGGTAATCAGGCCCTGGCGCGCGATACGGGTGAGGTGGCCGATGATTTCGGCGGCCTCGTCCGGTGCCGGAGCCTGGATCACGGCCAGGTCGAAACGGTCATTGCCATACTGCGCGAGGTGGCAGCCGGTATCGGCGAACTGGATCAGAAATGCACGCGCCTGGCCCTTGCGCCGGGACAGGCCTTCGAGGTGACGCAAAAGCGTGGGTTGATGCTGGCCGCCGAGCAGGATGCGCGGTGTGCGGGACGCCTGGCTGGCAGGCAAGGGGCTCAAACAGACACTGGTACGTGGGCAACTCATGGAGCTTCTCTCCGCCTCGCGAAACCCGCTGGGCAGCGGTGGGAGGCGTCACCGAACCAGCGCTTTAGCGGTATTTCGGATGACCCGGGGGGGGCTTCCTGCGCCCCGCAAGTAGCTGTTTAAATCGGCGCAGGCGGTATGCTAGAGCTACAAGCGCCAAGATACAAGCCTCAAGCCGAAAGTGATCGGCCTGAGGCTTGTATCTTGGCGTTCGTGGTGTATCAGCGAGCGATCAGGCGGTCCAGCGAGAAGCGGCCAGCGCCTTCAATCAGCACCGCGACGGTACCGGCCAGCAGGGCCAGGCCGAACTCGTAACCGTTGTTGGACATGAACAGGCCATTGCCGATGTGCACCGAGAAGATGGCCACCACCAGGGTCACTGCCAGCACCAGGGCTGCGGGACGGGCCAGCAGGCCGATCACCAGGGCCAGGCCACCGAAGAACTCGGCACTACCGGACAGCAGCGCCATCAGGTAACCCGGGGCCAGGCCGATGCTCTCCATCCACTGGCCGGTGCCTTCCAGGCCATAGCCACCGAACATGCCGAACAGTTTTTGCGCACCGTGCGCGATGAAGATGATGCCGACCAAGATACGGATGACGCTCAGGCCAGCACCGGCGCGGGTAGAGAACAGAGCGTTGAGGGTAGCGTTGTTCATGTCGAAGACTCCTTGAAGCGGGAAAGTTGTGTTGGGATGGGCGTCATCATAATCGATTCAATAGATATGAAAATCGCAAAAAACCCAACACAACAATCGACAAAATCGATTTGTCAGCGCTTCGCCACACGCTCCAGCGCAGCACGCTCCCGATTGAACGCTACAAAGTACTTGTTGACGCTATTGACGAAGTTGACGGGCCCCATGCCCACCTGCTCCATGGCGATGCGTTCGGTCTGGAAGAACCACTGGTCGCCATTCAGCCCGCGCCGCCGCGCTTCGGCGCGCATGGCCTGGACCCGTTCGGGGCCCAGGTTGTAGGCCGCCAGCACGAAAGCCATGCGCTCGCGTTCGTTGATTTTGGCGCTGGCAAAGAATTTGCGCCGGATCAGTGCCAGGTAGCGGGCACTGGCCTGGACATTGCCATCCACCGTGGCGGTGTTGCTCACCCCCACGCGCTGCGCCGCCGATGGGGTGATCTGCATCAGGCCATGGGCCCCGCCGGTGCCGCGCGCTGCCGGGTTGAGCGTCGATTCCTTGAAGGCCAGCGCGGCCAGGTTGAGCCAGTCGATCTGCTGCGCCTCGCCGTGCTTCTGCAGCACGGCACGCAGCGCGGTCAGGCGCTGGCGATTCTTGCTGACCAGCGGGTCGTGCACCCGGTACTGGCGGCGGTAGATGCGCTCGAACGCGGCGTCCTGGTTGTCCGGCGCGCGGTAGCCCTGCAGAAAGCGATCGACCGTGGCCAGCAACTGCGGCGCATCGTGCCCAACATACCAACGCATGGCTTGCGGCGCCCCCAGCTGCACGCGGCTGTCCAGGCGCAGGCGCGGCATCACCCGGGCCCAGCGCCGGGCGATCGGCTGCTCGACCATGGTCAGGTGATAGATGCCGGCCTGGACCATTTCCAGCACGTCCTCCACCGCCAGGGTCGAGTCGACCCACTCAACCTTGATCGGCGCGCGCTTGCGCAGCGCCAGCTGTTGGTTGACCTGCTGGATCAACGGGCCGGCGGCACTGGCGCTGGTCAGGGCCACGGTACGCCCGGACAGCTGCTCGACATGGCTGAAGCTGCGCTCGCCCTTGCGCCCCACCAGCAGCAACTGCACCCGGTCGAGCACCGGTGCGCTGCTGCTGACCCCGCGCACTACAGCGGGGTCGAGCAGCTCGCCCGGCGCGGCCAGGTCACCCTCGCCACGGGCCAAGGCGCCCAGCAGCTGCTCCTTGGCCCGGGGGATCAGCTTGAGCTGAATCTCCTGGCCGTCGGCGGCGCGGGCATTGAGATAATGTTCCAGGGCACGCAGGCGATAGTATTCGATGCCGACCGGCTCACCCTTGACCTCACCGGAGCTGTTGCGGCTCTGGTTGACCAGCACCCGCAACACCTGGCTGGTGCGAATCTGTTGCAGGTCACGGACCTTGGTCGGCGCAATGTTCTGCTGCGGGCCCGGCGCGCGTGCGTGGGCAGGCCCGGTCAAGGTCAGCCCAAGCGTCAGCAGGAAAATGAGCCAGCATCGCTGCATGCGAAACGTGTCCGTGGTCGGTGGGCGGCATCCATGGGGTTGCATCGCCAGGAGAGAAATGACGGCAAAAGACCATGGCAACAGCATGAAGTTCTTGGTTTTTTCAGAAAAACACGGTTTTTGCTATGCTGGCCGCCCCGCGGCACGAGGTAGCACCATGCAACTGATCGATATCGGCGTCAACCTGACCAACAGCAGTTTCCACGACCAGCAGGCGGCAATCGTCGAGCGCGCCCTCGAAGCCGGGGTCATGCAGATGGTGCTCACGGGCACCAGCCTGGCGGTCAGCGAACAGGCGCTGGAGCTTTGCCAGCAACTGGATGCCAGCGGCGCGCACCTGTTCGCCACGGCAGGCGTGCACCCTCACGATGCCAAGGCCTGGGATGCCGGCAGCGAGTGCCAGTTGCGCCAGCTGTTGAGTGACCCACGGGTACGCGCCGTGGGTGAATGCGGCCTGGATTTCAACCGCGACTTCTCCCCTCGCCCACTCCAGGAAAAAGCCCTGGAGGCACAGCTGGCGCTGGCTGCCGAGCTGCGCCTGCCGGTGTTCCTGCACGAACGCGACGCCAGCGAACGCCTGCTGGCGATCCTCAAGGATTACCGCGACCACCTGACCGGAGCAGTAGTGCACTGCTTCACCGGCGAACGCGATGCGCTGTTCGCCTACCTGGACATGGACTTGCACATCGGTATTACCGGCTGGATCTGCGACGAACGCCGTGGCACCCACCTGCACCCGCTGGTGGGCAACATTGCCGAGGGGCGGCTGATGCTGGAGAGCGATGCGCCTTACCTGCTGCCGCGCAGCCTGCGGCCCAAGCCTAAGAACGGGCGCAACGAACCGGCGTTCCTGCCGGAGGTGTTGCGCGAAGTGGCCTTGCACCGGGGTGAATCGGCCGAGCATACGGCGGCGCATACCACAGCGACGGCGCGGGCGTTTTTCCAACTCCCCTGAACCTGTAGGGGCACTATCGCCGGCAAGCCAGCTCCCACATCGATCGCATCGACTTCAAGCCATGTGCAGTACCTGTGGGAGCTGGCTTGCCGGCGATGAGGCCTGTACAGGCAGTACAAATTAGTTGTCCCAAGAAAACCTATTACAGGCGCAGGAATTTTCTTGATACATATCAAGAAAGGCCATGGCTTGCGCAGGCACAATGATGGCACCTTGCCAATATTGTTTCCGCTCAACTCAGAGAAGACCTGCCCATGGGTGCCTGGCTTAGCAATGTTTCCCTGAAGTACAAGTTCTGGGCCGTCAACGCGGTGGCCTTTGTCACGACCTTGCTGCTGGTGCTCTATGCCGTACACCTGGAGCAGCGCGCACGCGCCGAGGCCGCGCAGGCCCAGGCAGCTGCACAGGCACAACTGCTGGCTGCATGGCCGGCCGGCCAGCCGCTGCCCCGCCCGGCCAACGTCATCAGCTGGACCGCCGGGCAAACGCCCACCTTCGCGGGCGAACCCCTCGAAGCCCTGCGCGATGCCCAAGGCTGGGTCGAGCTGCCCGCCGCCCGGCTCTTGGGCGACAACCCGCTACAGGGCGCGCAGGTACTGCGCAACGGCGATCAGCAAATGGCCGTGCTGGCCCAGTCGCCAAGCCTGCGCCAGGTGTTCTTCGACCGCTTCAGCAACTACGCGGTATGTGTACTGATCCTGATGCTGGCCATGCTCGGCGCCTCGCAGCTGCTGATCCGCTTTCTGCTCAGCCAGCTCAACACCCTCAAGGACGTGATGCTGCACGTGGAAAAAACCGGCGACCTTTCGGCCCGAGTGCCGCTGGCCTGTGGCGACGAGGTCGGCCAGATGGCCGGGGCCTTCAATGCCATGCAGGCGACCTACCACCGCGTGGTCAGTACCGTCGCCCACACCGCTGCGCAACTGGACTCCGGCGCCGCTCGCCTGGCCGCGAGCATGAGCGATGTGCGCCACGGCATGCTCGGCCAGCAGAGCGAGACCGACCAGGCCGCTACCGCCATCAACGAAATGTCGGCTACGGTGCACCACATCGCCCAGCATGCTGGCGCCACCCGTGATCTGTCACAAACAGCCGACACCTTGGCCGGTAGCGGCCAGGAGGTGGTCAGCCGAGTGCAGGACTCGATTTCCGGATTGTCCAGCGGCGTGCAGCAAACTGCCGAGATGATTCGCCAACTGGCCGAAGACAGCCAGAAGATCAATGGCGTGGTCAGTGTGATCCACAGCATCGCCGAGCAGACCAACCTGCTGGCCCTCAATGCCGCCATCGAAGCAGCGCGCGCCGGCGACCTGGGCCGCGGCTTTGCCGTGGTGGCCGATGAAGTGCGCAACCTGGCCAAGCGTGTGCAAACCTCCACCGACGAGATCACCACCATGGTCTCGGCCCTGCAGTCGGGCACCCGCGATGCAGTGGAGTTCATGCAGGAAAGCTCGTACAAGGCCGACGACTGCGTCAGGCAGGCCCAGGAAGCCGGCGAAGCACTGGCCGAGATCACGGGTGCCGTGGCACAGATGCGCGAAAGCAATACCCAGATTGCCGTGGCTGCCGAGCAGCAAAGCCAGGTGGCCGAGGAAATGAATCGCGCCGTGGTGAGCATTCGCGATGTCACCGAACAGACCGTGCAACAGACCGTGGGCTCCGCGACCACCAGCAGCGAACTGGCAACCCTGGCCGGTGAACTGAACAAGGCCATTGGCCAGCTCAAGCTATAGTCACCATAGCCAGCCTCGATTGGCTCCCGCCTGGGGGGCGCACTAAGCTTTGGGCATGACCGAGAGGAAATGCCCATGAGCAAACGCCTGCCCAACCTGCCCGCCTGGCAATGGCGCGGCTACCACCACAACCACCGCCACCCGGCCAACCTGGTGCTGCACCTGATCGCCGTGCCGTTGTTCATCCTTGGCGCGTTGCTGATTCTGTCCGGGCTGTTCGGCCTGGATCTGGGCCAGATTGCCGTTGGCATCATTGCCTTGATCGCTGGCCTGGGCCTGCAGCGCCAGGGCCATCGCCTGGAAGCAGAGCAACCCGAGCCCTTCGCCAACCGCAAGGATGCTGTGCAACGCCTGCTGACCGAGCAATTCATCACCTTTCCGCGCTTCTTGCTGAGCGGGGCCTGGTGGAAGGCCTGGCGGGAACGACACAAGCATCGGCATTGATGCTATTGGGGCTGCTCTGCAGCCCAATCGCGACGCAAGGCCGCTCCCACATGATCGCGCATCTCCTGAGATTCACGCGATCCTGTGGGAGCGGCCTTGTGTCGCGATAGGAGCGCAACGCGCTCCCGGGCTCGGTCAGGCAAACACGGTAACCGTCTGCCGGCTCAAGGCCAGCAATTCGCCCTGGGCCGTCCTCAACGCGGCGGCGGCATGCCCGTAACCATCCCGCGCATGTTCGGTTTCCACACAATAACGGCACCAGTCCAGGGTCGACAGCTGCGCCGTGGGCTGCATGAATTCGATGGTCCAGGTCAAGGTGCTGCCGGCAGCAGGCTGCTTGAGAAACGGCATCAGGCTCGGTGGCCAGGCATCGACCAACGCCAGCAGGTGCGCCTCGTTGACCGGCTCTTCTGCCACTCCGCGCAAACGTACCCAACCGCCCATCTGGCGCGACTGATTGCCACTGAACGGCAACCCGCCCACCGCCCAGCGCAAGGCGACATGCTGCATGAACTCCGGGGTAACGCCTTTGATATGGGGTAGCTCGGGAGCGGCGTCTTCGAGCGCTTTCATTTCCGCCGCCGGCAACGCCGGCACATCGACCACCGACGGCCGCCCTGCACCGAAATTGCCCTGCACCAGGGTCACCACCTGGCCGCCCTGAACGGCACGGCCCAGCAAGGTGCTGACAGCCTTGCCTTCACGCAGCACCTCAACGTCGAAGCGGATTGGCACATCCGCCGCGGCCGGCGCCACAAAGCTGATGGCCAATGAACGCACGGGGCGGCCATCGGAGATTTTCTGGCGCATGGCTTCATAAACCATGGCCGCCATCAGCCCGCCAAAGGCAGCGCGCCCCTGGGCCCAGCTTGGCGGGATGCTCACAGCATCGGGGTTGGCCCGCACGGCGTCGAGCAGTTGGTTGAAATTCATTGGCCGGCTCCTGCCTGCAGCGAAAAAGGTCTGCCCATCCTAGCCAGCAAACCCTTGCCGATCAGCCCGCATATCGGTCATTTTTCGGGCTTTCGCCGCGCCAACGCCTGCTGCAGTGCATCCAGCGTTACATCCGAATGGCGCTCGGCCTCGTGCAATTCCTGCTCCCAGGCGGCCTTGCATGGTGCCAGGTCGGCATGGTCGCGAGCCTGCAGCAGCCATTGCAGGCGATCATGCCAGTCACCCAGGTCGCCCTGAGCCTGCTTCAACAAGCGCCGCAACTGTTTGCCCGCATGGTCGAGCTGCGGATAAGCCTCATCGCCATAACGCGCTCGCTTGATCAACAAACGCAGGCGGTGGCGGTCGTGGGCCGGGTCCTGCAGTGCTTTGTGCAACTTGCGCCACTGTTTGACCAGGCGTTTGTCGATACGCTTTTCCAGCCCCTTGACCAGCCCTTCGCGGCCGGCTGCCCGCAGGAACAGCGGAAACGCGTCGACAATCGCCAGCACCCGGGTCAGCTGCGGGCTGGCGGCAACACTGGCGAAGGTCCTGTCACGCCCTTCCAGACGCCGCTGCCCGGCCTCGGCAAAACCACGCCCGATCAGTTCGGCCGCCAGCACCTCACGGTCACGTAACGGCGTGGTGAGGGTACCCAACGACCTGGCGGCGTCCTCCAGCTGCTCCACCCCCGGTAACCCACGCAGTGGCCGCAGCAGGCTGCGCAGGCGCCGCAGGGTGGTGCGCAGGTCATGCAAGGCCTCGCTGTCCGTATCGGCAGCCAGGCGCTCGCGACAGGCCAGCAGGCGCACGTGCAAGGCCACTATCTGGGCAACCACATGATCGAGCATGGCAGACATTGAAAGACGCTCCTTGGTCAGCGCCCGGCGCGAGACTCACGAATGTAGAAACGGGCCTTTTCGGCTTTTCTGGTACAACTTTCATAACCTTCGAACTGCTGCTGGGTCTTGGCCCCGGTCAGCAGCGACAAGGCCTTGGAGTAGCTCACGGCACCGGCAAAGCCTTCGGCCTTGGCCAGGTCCAGCTCCTTCCAGGCGGCATCCAGTTGGGTCGCGCAACTCTCGCGGTAGGCCGTCTTGCCCGCGCAGCCAGCGAGGGCCAAGGCAATCAGTGGAAGGCAGATCCAGGCTTTCATTAGTAATACCTCAATGGAAAAAAACATTGGCTGTTCGACGCCCTGGCAGCTGAAAAGTGCCCTGCCCAGCCGGCTTGGCCCAGCCAGTTTTATTACAGTAGCTCAGCGCGATGCACATTGAAGCACAGGTGGCGATGGGTGCATTGTAGGACCATGGTTGCACTGGCCGGGGAATGTTCATGAGCAAACGCGTGGCACTGGTACTGGGATCGGGTGGAGCCCGGGGGTATGCACACATCGGAGTGATCGAGGAGATCGAGCGCCGCGGCTACGACATTGCCTGCATCGCCGGCTGCTCCATGGGCGCGGTGATCGGCGGCATCTATGCCGCCGGCAAGCTGGAAGAGTACCGCAACTGGATCGAGAGCCTCGACTACCTGGATGTGTTGCGCCTGGTCGATGTCAGTTTTCGTCTCGGCGCAATTCGCGGCGACAAGGTGTTCGGGCAAATCCGCAAGATCGTCGGCGAGATCAACATCGAGCAATTGCGCATCCCCTACACAGCGGTTGCAGCCGACCTCACCAACCAACAGGAGATCTGGTTCCAGGAGGGCTGCCTGCACCAGGCCATGCGTGCCTCGGCAGCCATCCCGAGCCTGTTCACCCCGGTGATGCAAGGCAACCGCATGCTGGTCGACGGCGGCATCCTCAACCCGCTACCGATCGTGCCGGTGGTGTCCAGCCACTGCGACCTGATCATCGCGGTCAATCTCAACGCCACCAACCAGAAGCAGTACCAGTTACCGGTGATCGAGCGCCCGGCGGCGTTCAAGATGCGTTTCGATGCACTGCTCAGCTCGCTGGGCTCGCGCTTGCCGTTCCGGCGCAAGCCGGCGGAGGAGCTGATCCGCATCGAGCAGGAAATCGTCGCCGAAGGGCTGGCGCCGCCGAGCCCGTGGCTGGCCGATGCCGCCGACCCGGAGGGCCAGCAACCGGCGGCGGCGCCGGAGCGCGAGGGCGCGCCGAAGTCGGCGACCGGCTCGTTCATCATCGACAACGTGGGGCCCGCTTCACTGCTGGACCTGATCAACCAGAGCTTCGAGGTCATGCAGACCTCGTTGGCGCAATACAAGATTGCCGGCTATCCACCGGATGTGCTGATCAACGTGCCCAAACGGGTGTGCCGGTTTTTCGAGTTCTACAAGGCGCCGGAGCTGATTGCCCTGGGGCGGGAGATTGCGCGGGATACGCTGGATAGCTATGAAGGGGTGAAGCGCTAGGCCTTGTGCTGCTTGTGCTGGCCTCTTCGCGGGTAAACCCGCTGCCACAGGTTCACCACAGTACATGAAACCTGTGTTGAACCTGTGGGAGCGGGTTTACCCGGAAGAGGCCGGCACAGACAACAGAAACGAAACAGGCCGCACTGGGCGGCCTGTTCGTTCATGCTTCCATCACCTTAGTAACGGGTGATGTCCGCCTTGGCTTCCAGCTGCTTGCGGTACGCCGCGAAGTCCTGCTGGCCAGCACGCGACGCGAGGTAGCGGCGAATTTGCTGCTTCTCTTCGTCGGTGGCAGCAGCGCCTTCGTTGACACCTTTGAGCTGCAGTACCACCAGGCTACCGTCACGCAGCACGACGCTGCCATAAACCGGCTTGTCCTTGGCTTGCGGCTTGCCCAGGCGGAACAGCGCCTGCAGCTCGGCCGGGTCGATACCGTCCTCGCCGCGGGTAACTGCTTCATAGGCCTTCCAGCCCTGCCCTTCGTGCACACTGCCCGCTGCGATGGAACCGTCACGCAGGCCGGCAATCAGCTTGTCCGCCTTGGCCTTGAGCTCGGCTGTCGCCTTCTCCTTGGCCAGGTGCTCGCTGATGTTCCTGGCCACGGCTTCCAGCGGCAGCTGCTCAGGCTTGCGGTGCTCCTTGACGCGCAGCACCACGGTGGTTTCCGGATCGAGCTCGATGGCGGTGCTGTTGGCACCCTCCTCCAGCACTTCTTCGGAGAATGCGGCCTGCACAACCGAACGGTTGGCAGTGATGCCTTCACCACCCTCGCGGCCGAAGGCTGCGGAGGTTTGCACCTTCAGGTTCAGGTCCTGGGCCGGCTGGGCCAGGTCGGAAGCCTCGTAGGCGGCATCCTGCAGCTGCTTGCTGGCATCTACGTAACGCTGCTCGACCAGCGGGATCTTCAAGTCACGGGTCAGCTTGTCCTTCAGGCTGGCGAAGCTCGGCACTTCCGGCGCCTGCACGCCCAGCAGCTTGATCAGGTGGTAGCCGAACTCGGTGCGCACTGGCGCCGAGACCTGGCCATCCTGCAACTTGTACAGTGCATCTTCGAACGCCGGGTCGTAAACGCCCGGGCCGGCAAAGCCAAGGTCACCGCCGCTGTTGGCCGAACCCGGGTCCTGGGAGAACTCCTTGGCCAGCGCGGCAAAGTCTTCACCCTTGGCCAGACGCTGCTGGATCTCTTCGGCGCGGGCCTTGGCCTGGGCGTCGGTGACCTTGTCGTTGACCTCGATGAGGATGTGCGCGGCATGGCGCTGCTCGGCGAGGTTGGCGATTTCCTTCTCGTACTGGGCCTTGAGCTCTTCGTCGGTCACCTTGACCTGATCGAAGAACGCCGCCTTCTTCAGTTCGATGTAGTCGATCACTACCTGGTCTGGCGACATGAACTCCTTGGCGTGCTTGTCGTAATGCGCCTTGACCTCTTCATCGCTGACCTTGACCGCGGCCGGGTCGGCCTTGAAGGTCAGGGAAGCGAAGTCGCGGGTCTGCTTCTCGAGGCGGGCAAAGGCATCGACCTGCTGGTCGGTGACGAAGCTGCTGCCGGCCAGGCCGGTGCGCAGTTGGCCGATGAGCATTTCTTCGGCGAGCATGTCGCGGAACTGCATGCGGCCATAGCCCATCTGGCGAATGACCTGGTCGAAACGGTCCGCACTGAACTTGCCGTCCACCTGGAACTCCGGCGTCTGCAGGATCACCTGATCCAGCGCGGTCTCGGAGAAGGCGAACTTGGCATCTTCGGCACCCTGCAGCAGCAGCTTGCGGCTGATCAGGCCCTTCAGTGCCTCTTCGCGCAGCAATTTGTCATCCAGCAGCGCCGGGTCGAAATCCTTGCCCAACTGTTGCATCAGCTGACGGCGCTGCATGTCGGCCGCCTGGCTCAGCTCGTTCTGGCTGATGGTCTGGCCGTTCACCTTGGCGGCGTCCTGGCTATGGGTGGCGGCCTGGAAAATGGCTTCGAAGCCGGTCAACGCCATCAACACGACGATAAGGCCGATGATGGTCTTGGCAATCCAACCTTGTGAATTGTCCCTGATATTTTGCAGCATGCGTCCCCCAGAAACGGCTGTACCACTGCGTCGACAACCGCGGAGCGTGGGTAGAAACCTGATAAAAGAAAGGCGCATCCGAGGATGCGCCTTTGCTTAGCAAACGTGTCAGGCGGGAACGTTTGCGCCCCGCCGTCACCGTACTCGGACCTGGCCAGGGCCGGGTCCGGCTGAAAGACGACTTAGTTGACGGCGTCTTTCAGGCCTTTGCCGGCCTTGAAACCTGGAACCTTGGCGGCTTCGATCTTGATCGCCTTGCCGGTTTGCGGGTTGCGGCCGGTGCGCTCTGCGCGCTCCTTGACCGAGAAGGTACCGAAGCCAACCAGTACCACATCGTCACCTTGCTTCAGGGCGCCGGTGACGGATTCGATGACTGCGTCCAGCGCACGGCCGGCTACAGCTTTCGGGATGTCAGCAGATGCGGCGATAGCGTCAATCAGTTCCGACTTGTTCACTCTAAGTCCCCTTATTCTCTATTGAGTTTGTTTCTAAGTATGTAATGAAAAGCTTATGAAACGTGCGCTGGGTGGCCTGATGACAATAGCGTGCCGCTTTATAGCAAGGCCCCGAAAAAACTGTCAAGGAAAGCCCCCCAGCAAAAAACTACTAGTGCGTGCTGATTCTTTCCTTAGCATCGCCGTCGCGCTTTTCATCTTTCGCGACAATCTCCGGAGCCACATCTGGCAAGGGCTCCGGGGCGTATTGCAGCGCAATTTGCAGGACTTCGTCAATCCATTTGACCGGTTTGATCTGCAGATCCTGTTTGATATTTTCCGGAATCTCCTTCAGATCGCGAACATTCTCCTCGGGAATGATCACCGTCTTGATCCCGCCACGGTGTGCCGCCAGCAGTTTTTCCTTCAGCCCGCCAATCGCCAGCACCTGGCCACGCAGGGTGATTTCGCCGGTCATGGCCACATCGGCACGTACCGGAATCTGCGTCAGCGCCGACACCAGCGCAGTGCACATGCCGATACCGGCACTTGGGCCGTCCTTCGGCGTGGCGCCTTCAGGCATGTGGATATGCACGTCATGCTTCTCGTGGAAGTCGGCGGCGATACCCAGGCTGCGGGCACGGCTGCGCACCACGGTCTGCGCGGCGGTGATCGACTCGACCATGACGTCGCCCAGCGAGCCGGTCTTGATCAGTTGGCCCTTGCCGGGGATGACCACGGCTTCGATGGTCAGCAGTTCGCCGCCCACCTGGGTCCAGGCCAGGCCGGTAACCTGGCCGATCTGGTCCTGCTGCTCGGCCAGGCCGTAGCGGAACTTGCGCACGCCCAGCAGGTGTTCCAGCTGCTCGCTGGCCACCTTGACCTTGACCTGCTTCTGCCCGGTATGTTCCTTGACCACCTTGCGGCAGACCTTGGCAATTTGCCGCTCCAGGCCACGCACACCGGCTTCGCGGGTGTAGTAGCGGATGATGTCGCGGATCGCCGAAACGTCGACCTCCAGCTCTTCCTTCTTCAGGCCGTTGGCCTTGACCTGCTTGGGCACCAGGTACTTGACGGCGATGTTGATCTTCTCGTCTTCGGTGTAACCCGGCAGGCGGATGACTTCCATCCGGTCGAGCAATGCCGGCGGGATGTTCATCGAGTTCGAGGTGCACAGGAACATCACGTCCGAGAGGTCGTAGTCGACCTCCAGGTAGTGGTCGTTGAAGTTGTGGTTCTGCTCCGGGTCGAGCACTTCGAGCAGTGCCGAGGCCGGGTCGCCACGCATGTCGCTGCCCATCTTGTCGATTTCGTCCAGCAGGAACAGCGGGTTGCGCACCCCTACCTTGGTCATCTTCTGGATCAGGCGGCCAGGCATGGAACCGATGTAGGTACGGCGGTGGCCACGGATCTCGGCCTCGTCACGCACACCACCCAGGGCCATGCGCACGAACTTGCGGTTGGTGGCAGCGGCGATCGACTCGGCCAGCGAGGTCTTGCCGACGCCAGGCGGGCCGACCAGGCACAGTACCGGGCCGCGGATCTTCTTGACGCGCTTTTGCACGGCAAGGTATTCGAGGATGCGTTCCTTGACCTCTTCCAGGCCATAGTGGTCGGCATCGAGGATTTCCTCGGCCTTGGCCAGGTCCAGGCGCACCTTGCTCTGGGCCTTCCACGGCACCTGCACCAGCCAGTCAAGGTAGGAGCGCACCACAGTGGCCTCGGCCGACATCGGCGACATCTGCTTGAGCTTGTTCAGCTCGGCCTGGGCCTTGGCCAGTGCGTCCTTGGGCAAGCCAGCAGCTTCGATGCGCTTTTTCAGCTCTTCGACTTCGTTGTGGCCTTCGTCGCCGTCACCGAGTTCTTTCTGAATGGCCTTCATCTGCTCATTCAGGTAGTACTCGCGCTGACTGCGCTCCATCTGCTTCTTGACCCGACCGCGGATACGCTTTTCGACCTGCAGCAGGTCGATTTCGGCATCCAGCAGCGCCAATACGTGCTCGACACGGGTCGGCAGGTCGACGATTTCGAGGATTTCCTGCTTCTGCTCGATTTTCAGCGCCATGTGCGCGGCCATGGTGTCGACCAGGCGCCCCGGCTCTTCGATGCTGTTCAGCGACGACAGCACTTCGGCAGGGACTTTCTTGCCCAGCTGCACGTACTGCTCGAACTGCGACAGCAGCGTGCGCACGAACACTTCCGACTCGCGCTCGGCGGCGTCGACTTCATCGATCAGCGAAACTTCGGCACGGATGTGCCCTTCCACTTCGCTGAAACGCTCCACGGCGCCGCGCTGCTCGCCCTCGACCAGCACCTTGACGGTACCATCGGGCAGTTTCAGCAATTGCAATACGGTGGCAACGGTACCGACGCGGTACAGGGCGTCTTCGCCCGGGTCATCGTCGGCCGGGTTTTTCTGGGCCAGCAGGAGAATCTGCTTTTCGCCCGTCATCGCCGCCTCGAGGGCTTCGATGGACTTTTCGCGCCCCACGAACAGCGGGATGACCATGTGCGGGTAAACAACGACATCGCGCAATGGCAAAAGAGGCAAGTCGAGGGTGGTCTTCATGATTTCGCCTCTACAGCGGCCTTATGGCCGGAAACCGGTGGAAATGATGCTTGGACCTAATGTGGGGGCACGCTTGGGAAATTACAAGCGCTAGCGCAGGAAAAGCAGAAAGGGGCCCGTAGGCCCCTTCTTGCTTGCAACCGTCAACCGGCCATTGCCTGGATCAGGCGTCCGGCGCGGCCTTGGCTTGCGGCTCGCTGTTCTCGTAGATCATCAGCGGCTGCGAGGTGCCATCGATGACGCTCTCGTCGATCACCACCTTGCTGACATCCTTCTTCGAAGGAATCTCGTACATGGTGTCGAGCAGCACGCCCTCGAGGATCGAACGCAGGCCACGGGCGCCGGTCTTGCGCTCCAGGGCTTTGCGTGCCACGGCCTTGAGCGCATCGCTGCGGAACTCGAGGTCGACGCTTTCCATCTCGAACAGCTTGGCATACTGCTTGGTCAGGGCGTTCTTCGGCTCGGTGAGGATCTGCATCAGCGCAGCCTCGTCCAGCTCGTCGAGAGTTGCCAGTACCGGCAGGCGACCGACGAATTCCGGGATCAGGCCAAACTTGACCAGATCGTCCGGCTCGACCTCACGCAGGGACTCGCCAACCTTCTTGCCCTCTTCCTTGCTGCGTACTTCGGCGCCAAAACCGATGCCACCCTTGGTGGAGCGGTTCTGGATGACCTTTTCCAGGCCCGAGAAGGCGCCACCGCAGATGAACAGGATGTTGCGGGTATCGACCTGCAGGAATTCCTGTTGCGGGTGCTTGCGGCCGCCCTGCGGCGGAACCGAAGCCACGGTGCCTTCGATCAGCTTCAGCAGAGCCTGCTGCACGCCCTCGCCCGAGACGTCACGGGTGATGGACGGGTTGTCCGACTTGCGCGAGATCTTGTCGATCTCGTCGATGTAGACGATGCCCATCTGGGCCTTTTCCACATCGTAGTCGCACTTCTGCAACAGCTTCTGGATGATGTTCTCGACGTCCTCACCCACGTAACCGGCTTCGGTCAGGGTGGTGGCGTCAGCAATGGTGAACGGTACGTTCAACAGGCGTGCAAGGGTTTCGGCGAGCAGGGTCTTGCCCGAGCCGGTCGGCCCGATGAGCAGGATGTTGCTCTTGCCGAGTTCGACTTCATCACCCTTCTTGTCACGCTGGTTCAGGCGCTTGTAGTGGTTGTACACCGCTACGGCAAGCACCTTCTTCGCGCGTTCCTGGCCAATGACGTACTGGTCCAGGATACCGCTGATTTCTTTCGGCGAAGGCAATTTGTGCGCGCTGCTCTCGGCCTGGGCTTCCTGCACCTCCTCACGGATGATGTCGTTGCACAGGTCGACGCACTCGTCGCAGATAAATACCGAGGGCCCGGCAATCAGTTTGCGCACTTCGTGCTGGCTTTTGCCGCAGAAGGAGCAATAAAGCAATTTGCCGCTGTCCTCGCCGTTACGGGTGTCAGTCATTCGATCGATCCAATCCGGTAGGCTTGCAACACAAGATGAAGGCAATTGCGGGCTTTTTCAAGTCCGCAGGTAGGCGCTTTCCGCGCCCACCTGCTCTGGCACCCCGGTTCAGGAGGCCAGTTGCCGCTTGTCGTAGACCGAGTCGATCAGGCCGTACTCGGCCGCGCGCGAGGCGCTCATGAAGTTGTCACGTTCGGTGTCGCGCTTGATGGTCTCGAGATCCTGGCCGGTGTGGTAAGCCAGCAGCTCGTTCAGGCGGGCCTTGATATTGAGGATTTCCTGGGCGTGGATCTCGATATCGGTGGCCTGACCCTGGAAACCGCCCAGCGGCTGGTGGATCATCACGCGCGAGTTCGGCAGGCAGTGACGCTTGCCCTTGGCACCTGCAGCCAGCAGGAAGGCGCCCATGCTGCAGGCCTGGCCGATGCAGATGGTCGAGACGTCCGGCTTGATGAACTGCATGGTGTCGTAGATCGACATGCCGGCGGTGACGGAACCGCCCGGCGAGTTGATGTACAGATGGATATCCTTGTCCGGGTTTTCCGCCTCAAGGAACAGCAGTTGCGCGACGACGAGGTTGGCCATGTAGTCCTCTACCGGGCCAACCAGGAAGATCACACGCTCCTTCAACAGGCGCGAGTAGATGTCGTAAGCGCGTTCGCCACGGGCGGACTGCTCGATAACCATCGGGACCAGGCCGCCTGCGGCCTGGATGTCAGAGCTCTGCTGAATATAAGAATTGCGGGACATGTCCTGCGCTCACTCCCAAATAGTCATGGCTTGAATACGCACAAGCCAGCTCGAAGGCTGGCTTGTGGGGGTTTCCTACGAGAGAAGCCCGTTACTCAGCGGCGGCTGGAGCCTGTGCTGGTTTAACGGCATCTTCGTACGAGACCGACTTGTCGGTCACAGTCGCTTTCTGCAGAACAGTATCTACAACTTGTTCTTCCAGCACAACCGAACGGACTTCGTTCAGTTGCTGGTCGTTCTTGTAGTACCAGGCGATGACCTGCTCAGGCTCCTGGTAAGCCGAAGCCATTTCTTCGATCATTTCGCGAACCTTGCCTTCGTCCGGCTTCAGTTCGAACTGTTTGACCACTTCGGCCACGATCAGGCCCAGGACCACACGGCGCTTGGCTTGCTCTTCGAACAGCTCGGCTGGCAGTTGCTCTGGCTTGATGTTGCCACCGAACTGCTGAACAGCCTGCACGCGCAGACGGTTGACTTCGTTTTCCAGCAGGGCTTTCGGCACTTCGATCGGGTTGGCTGCCAGCAGACCATCCATTACCTGGTTCTTCACCTTGGCCTTGATGGCCTGGCGCAGTTCACGCTCCATGTTCTTGCGAACTTCGGTGCGGAAGCCTTCCAGAGTGGTTTCCTTGATGCCGAACTGGGCGAAGAATTCTTCGTTCAGCTCTGGCAGCACAGGGGCGGCAACGCTGTTGACGGTGATGGTGAACTCGGCGGCTTTGCCAGCCAGGTCCAGGTTCTGGTAGTCCTCAGGGAAGGTCACGTTAACAACGCGCTCTTCACCAGCCTTGGCGCCAACCAGGCCGTCTTCGAAGCCTGGGATCATGCGGCCGGAGCCCAGCACCAGCTGAGTGCCCTTGGCCGAACCACCGGCGAACACTTCACCGTCGACCTTGCCGACGAAGTCGATGTTGACCTGGTCGTCGTTCTGCGCGGCGCGCTCGACGGCCTCGAAGCGGGTGTTCTGCTTGCGCAGCACTTCCAGCATGTTGTCCAGGTCGGCGTCAGCCACTTCGGCGCTCAGGCGCTCGACGCTGATCGACTCGAGGCCGCCAACGGTGAACTCCGGGAACACTTCGAAGATGGCGACGAATTCCAGGTCCTTGCCCTTTTCGAAGGACTTCGGCTCTACCGCAGGGGCGCCAGCCGGGTTCAGCTTCTGCTCGACGATGGCTTCGTAGAAGGAAGCCTGGACCAGGTCACCGAAAGCCTCTTGACGGGCATCGGCTTCGAAACGCTGACGGATCACGCTCATCGGCACTTTGCCTGGGCGGAAGCCGGCAACCTTGGCGCGCTTGGCAGTCTGCTGCAGACGCTTGTTGACTTCGTTCTCGACGCGCTCGGCCGGAACGGCGATGGTCATGCGGCGCTCGAGAGCGGAAGTGTTTTCAACAGAAACTTGCATGGATATTCCTCGTTGCACAGACGTTAGCCGGCGTTTGCCCGACTCCAGAATCAAGGGCAAGCATTCTAGTGAGTCGCGCAGCAGAAGTCACCCCACTCGGGACGACGGGAAACCACGCCGGTCGATTAACTTTCAAGGCCCGCATGACATAGCACCGAGCCTGCTTCAATGGGGGCCGCACGACGCCCGGGGCGACCTGCAGCCGAAATACCTTGTCAAACAACTGCCACGAACGAATTCGCTTCCTTTAGTCAGGATCGATTTCGTTGAACTGGCAGTACTCCTCCCACTCCATCCCCAGCGCCTCGGCTACCTCGCGGTGCGTCTCCAGGCGCATGGCCTGCAGTTGCTCGGGGGTTTCGGCGATCAGTTGCAGGGCCAACTCCCAAGGCTGGATACCCTGCTCCTCGGCCGCATCCTCGAACGCCCACTCGATCTGCTGGGCCTGCTCGCGCGCATCCAGGTCGCGGATCTCCTCGAGCAACTGCGGATTGGCCTCGGCAAAGCGCTGTAGCGCCAGGGCCTGACGGGCTTCTTTTGCGATCATCGGGTTGTTCCTCTGCCGGCCAGCTGGGCCGGTGTTTCAACCGGCTGAAATCTAACAGCTTTTATTGGGGTGCCACCAGAGGATTGCAAGGGGGAATTGCGTCGCGGACGCTAAGTTCCTGGCGTGGGCCTTGTGGCGCCTTGGAGATCGAGCGCCGCCCGCGCGGCGCTTCGCGGGTATTCGCCTTGACACTTTCTGCGCCTGTGAGGTCGAGCGCCGCCCGCGCGGCGCTTCGCGGGACAAGCCCGCTCCCACATTTGTTGCAACGTGGCCATGCCTGTGGGAGAGGCGTTGCCAGTCTTGGTGCAAGGCTTGAGACCAGTGAGGCGGCAGCAGTGCCAACCCAGAAATACAGCCACCCCACCAAGGCTGACAACCATGGCCTGACAAGTTCGGCACGTTGCAACAAATGTGGGAGCGGGCTTGCCCCGCGAAGCGCCGCGCGGGCGGCGCTCGATCCCACAGGCGCCAGAACACCCAAGACATGCACACCGCAGCCACACAAGCCCAAAACAAAAAGGCGCCCGATCTCACGACCAAGGCGCCTTTCAAAATATGGGGTGGACGATGGGAATCGAACCCACGACAACTGGAATCACAATCCAGCGCTCTACCAACTGAGCTACGCCCACCATATTGCGGTCTTGCGATACAGCTTTTACAGAAGCATGGTGCGGACGAAGAGACTCGAACTCTTACAGCTTGCGCCGCTGGAACCTAAATCCAGTGTGTCTACCAATTTCACCACGTCCGCGTAACGCTTAAAACAAAGGCGCCAGATGCTATCGAGGCGCCTTTGAAGAATATGGGGTGGACGATGGGAATCGAACCCACGACAACTGGAATCACAATCCAGCGCTCTACCAACTGAGCTACGCCCACCATATTGCATTACAACTACCTGCTTGCCAAAGCTGCCTAATGGCGCACCCGGCAGGACTCGAACCTGCGACCATCCGCTTAGAAGGCGGATGCTCTATCCAGCTGAGCTACGGGCGCTTAAGCTTGAAGCCTAACCGAACGAGACCTTAACAGGTAACTGTTAAACCACTCATTCTGCCCGACTTAGCCAACCAGTGCTAGGCTGTGCCCGACAAGTGCGGCGAATCTTATAGGCGAGCCTGAAAGTCGTCAACACCTTTCTCAAAAAAATTTAAATTATTTAAGGGCTTAGGGGATTTGCCCGACCACCCGCCTTTGCCCTTGGCCCGTGTCGTGCGAGAATACGCCCTCTTTAATTGTTTCCTTCTCGATGGTTAATCACGCGTCTATGACTGCACACCTAATCGATGGCAAGGCGATCGCCGCCAGCCTGCGCCAGCAGATCGCTCAACGTGTCGTGGAGCGTCGCCAGCAAGGCCTGCGTACGCCGGGCCTGGCGGTGATCCTGGTCGGCACCGACCCCGCCTCCCAAGTCTATGTCTCGCACAAGCGCAAGGACTGCGAAGAGGTCGGCTTCATTTCGCAGGCGTTCGACCTGCCCAGCGAAACCACGCAGCAGGCCCTGACCGAGCTGATCGACCGCCTCAATGACGATCCGGCCGTCGACGGTATCCTGCTGCAACTGCCGCTGCCGGCGCACCTGGACGCCTCGCTGCTGCTCGAGCGCATCCGCCCGGACAAGGACGTGGACGGCTTCCACCCATACAACATCGGCCGCCTGGCCCAGCGTATCCCGCTGCTGCGCCCGTGCACGCCGAAGGGCATCATGACCCTGCTGGAAAGCACAGGCCAGGACCTGTACGGCATGAACGCGGTCATCGTCGGCGCCTCCAACATCGTTGGCCGCCCGATGGCCATGGAGCTGCTGCTGGCCGGCTGCACCGTGACCGTCTGCCACCGCTTCACCAAGGACCTCGCCGGCCATGTCGGCCGCGCCGACCTGGTGGTAGTGGCCGCAGGCAAGCCAGGCCTGGTCAAGGGTGAGTGGATCAAGGAAGGTGCCATCGTCATTGACGTGGGCATCAACCGCCAGGAAGACGGCAAGCTTGTCGGCGACGTGGTCTACGAGACTGCCCTGCCGCGCGCCGGCTGGATCACGCCGGTGCCGGGCGGCGTCGGGCCGATGACCCGGGCGTGCCTGCTGGAAAACACGCTGTATGCGGCCGAAGAGCTGCACAAGTAATACCGCGTGACATGAAAACGGCACCTCTGGCAGGTGCCGTTTTTTTGCCTGTGATTTATTTATTGGCTTTGCCGGCCTCTTCGCGGGTAAACCCGCTCCCACAGGGTGCGCGCCGCCCCAGAAGATGGCGATCTCTCTGTGGGAGCGGGTTTACCCGCGAAGAAGCCAGCGAAGGTCTTCAGCCGATCACTTCCTGGCCGCCTCCCACGACTTCAGCAGCTCGCTGTAGCTGACCGTCTCGCCCTTGGGCTTTTCGTTGGCCAGTTTCGGCTTCGGCGCACCGGGCTGGTCGAACCAGTACTGGGCGTCCTTCTCCGGGTTCAGCTTCGGTGCACAGGTCGCCTGGGCGTTGGAGCGCTGCAAGCGTTCCATCATCCGGTCCTGGTCGCGGGCCAGGCCGTCCAGGGCTTCCTGCGGTGTCTTCTCGCCGCTGGCCACTTCGGCGATGTGGCTCCACCACAACTGCGCCAACCGCGGGTAGTCCGGCACGTTGGTACCGGTTGGCGTCCACTGTACCCGCGCCGGGCTGCGATAGAACTCCACCAGCCCGCCCAGCTTGGGCGCCAGCTCGGTCATGGCCTGGGAGTTGATGTCCGACTCACGAATTGGCGTGAGGCCGACGATGGTCTTTTTCAGCGACACGGTCTTGGAGGTGACGAACTGGGCGTACAGCCAGGCAGCCAGGCGTTGCTTCTCGGGGGTGGACTTGAAGAAGGTCCACGAACCGGTGTCCTGGTAGCCCAACTTCATCCCCTCCTCCCAGTACGGCCCCTTCGGCGAAGGCGCCATGCGCCACTTCGGCGTGCCATCGGCATTGACCACTGGCAAACCCGGCTTGGTCATGTCGGCGGTAAACGCGGTGTACCAGAAGATCTGCTGGGCGATGTTGCCCTGGGCCGGCACCGGGCCGGCTTCGGAGAAGGTCATGCCCTGGGCTTCCTTGGGCGCATAGGCTCGCATCCAGTCCACGTACTTCTGCGTGGCATACACGGCAGCCGGGCCGTTGGTGTCGCCGCCACGGGTCACGCTGGAGCCCACCGGGTGGCAGTCCTCCACGCGAATGCCCCATTCGTCCACAGGCAAGCCATTGGGCAAACCTTTGTCGCCGCCACCGGCCATGGAGAACCAGGCATCGGTGAAGCGCCAGCCCAGCGACGGGTCTTTCTTGCCGTAATCCATGTGGCCATAGACGCGTTTGCCGTCGATTTCCTTGACGTCTTCGGTAAAGAACTTGGCGATGTCCTCGTAGGCTGACCAGTTCACCGGCACACCCAGCTCGTAGCCGTACTTCTCCTTGAACCTGGCCTTCAGTTCAGGCCGCTCGAACCAGTCGGCGCGGAACCAGTACAGGTTGGCGAACTGCTGGTCGGGCAACTGGTAAACCTTGCCGTCCGGCGCGGTGGTGAAGGAAATGCCGATGAAGTCCTTCAGGTCCAGGGTCGGCGAGGTGTAGGCCTTGCCTTCGTTGGCCATCAGGTCGGTGATCGATTCCACCTTGCCGTAGCGAAAGTGCGTGCCGATCAGGTCGGAGTCGTTGACCCAGCCGTCATAGATGTTCTTGTCCGACTGCATCTGTGTCTGCAGCTTTTCCACCACGTCGCCTTCCTGCAGCAGGTCGTGGGTCAGCTGGATACCGGTGATCTCGCTGAAGGCCTTGGCCAGCACCTTGGACTCGTATTCATGGGTGGTGATGGTTTCCGACACCACGTTGATCTTCATGCCACGGAACGGCTCGGCAGCCTTGATGAACCACTTCAACTCGGCCAGCTGCTGCTCAGGAGTGAGGGTCGAAGGCTTGAACTCACTGCCGAGCCACTTCTTTGCCGCGTCCTCGTACTGGTCGGCCCAGGCCGTGCCCTGCGCACTGGCCAGTACCAGCAACGCGGCCAGGGTCAAATGTCGCCTGTTGTACTTGTTGTCGAACATTGTGATCTCCCGTTTCAGTTATCCCACAGGGCCGCTCGCTCAGCCCAAGCGCAGCACCACCACCAGCCACGCCAGCGACAGCAGCGAGGCCACCCACAATGGCCACTCGCTGACGCCAACCACCAGCAAATGCAGGTAGGCGCTGGCCAGCAGGCCGATGAACAAGCGGTCGCCACGGCTGGTGACCAGCGGCAGGAAACCGCGTCGCTCCACGCAGGGGCGGCGCAGTTCGAGCAGGGTCATGCCCAGCAGCAGCACACCAACGGCGGCGAAGAACAGCGCCGTCGGCAAGGTCCAGGCCATCCACTCCATGCCTTGCCCTCCTCACACCCGGCCGAGGGCGAAGCCCTTGGCCACATGGTTGCGCACGAACCAGATCACCAGCATGCCCGGCAGGATGGTCAGTACCCCTGCCGCCGCCAGTACTCCCCAATCGATGCCCGAGGCCGACACGGTACGGGTCATCACCGCGGCGATCGGCTTGGCGTTCACCGAGGTCAGGGTGCGCGCCAGCAGCAGCTCGACCCAGGAGAACATGAAGCAGAAAAACGCCGTCACGCCGATGCCGGAGCCAATCAGCGGGACGAAGATCTTCACGAAGAAGCGCGGAAAGCTGTAGCCGTCGATGTAGGCCGTTTCGTCGATTTCCTTCGGCACACCAGACATGAACCCCTCGAGGATCCACACCGCCAGCGGCACGTTGAACAGGCAGTGCGCCAGGGCTACGGCGATATGGGTGTCGAACAGGCCGATCGACGAATACAGCTGGAAGAACGGCAGCAGGAACACCGCCGGTGGCGCCATGCGGTTGGTCAGCAACCAGAAGAACAGGTGCCGGTCACCGAGGAAGCGGTAACGCGAGAAGGCATATGCCGCTGGCAGCGCCACCAGCAGCGAAATCAGCGTGTTCAGGCACACGTAGTACAGCGAATTGATGTAGCCGCTGTACCAGCTGGCATCGGTGAAGATCACCCGGTAGTTGTCGAGGGTGAACGCCTGCGGCCACAGGGTCAGGCCACCGAGGATCTCGGTGTTGCTCTTGAACGACATGTTCAGCAGCCAGTAGATCGGCACCAGCAGGAAGAAGAAGTACAGCAGCAGGGCCAGCGATTTGCGCGTGCTCATGGCCTAGTCCTTGTCGGCATGGGTCATGGCTGTGTAGAACAGCCACGAAACCAGCAGGATGATCAGGAAGTACACCAGCGAGAATGCCGCCGCCGGGCCCAGGTCGAACTGCCCCACAGCCATGCGCGTGAGGGTCTGGCTGAGGAAGGTGGTGGCGTTGCCGGGCCCGCCACCGGTCAGCACGAAGGGCTCGGTGTAGATCATGAAGCTGTCCATGAAGCGCAGCATCACCGCGATCAGCAGCACGTTCTTCAGCTTGGGCAACTGGATATGGCGGAACACCGCCCAGCCCGAGGCGCGGTCGATGCGCGCAGCCTGGTAATACACGTCGGGGATGGCGCGCAGCCCCGAATAACAGAGCAACGCCACCAGCGATGTCCAGTGCCACACGTCCATCACCAGCACGGTCAGCCAAGCGTCGAACGGGTCGCCGGCGTAGTTGTAGCTGACCCCGAGACTGGCCAGGGTGGCGCCGAGCAGGCCGATGTCGGCCCGGCCGAAAATCTGCCAGATGGTGCCGACCACGTTCCACGGGATCAGCAGCGGGATGGCCATGACGATCAGGCAAACCGAGGCCATGCGCCCCTTGGTCGGCATGGTCAGGGCAATGGCGATGCCCAGCGGGATCTCGATCAGCAGCACGCAGGCGGAATAGATGAACTGGCGCAGCAGCGCATCGTGCAGTGCCGGGTCGCGCAGCACCTGGCGGTACCAGTCGGCGCCGACGAAGTAGCGGTTGGTCTGGTCGAAGATGTCCTGCACCGAGTAGTTGACCACCGTCATCATCGGCACCACCGCACTGAATGCCACCAGCAGGAACACCGGCAGCACCAGCCACCAGGCCTTGTTGTTCGGCACCTTGTTCATGGCCCGGCCTCCAGCAGCTCATCGTCCAGGTACAGCATCAGCCACTGCGCCGGCAGGCTGACCCAGGCCTGGGCCACCGGCAGCGGGCGGTCCTCGCCCAGGCGTGCCTTGAGTGCGACACCGCCCAGTTCGAGGGTGACGATGCGGTAGGTGCCCAGGTCCTCGACGTCCAGCACCCGGGCCGGGTAAGCGTCATCGAACGGGCTGTCCCACAGCTGCACGAATTCCGGGCGGATGCCTACCTGCAGGCGTCCACCGCCTGTGGCCGCCAGGCGCTCTCGCAGGTGCTCCCGCAGTTGCCCAGGCAGCACCAGGTGAATATCGCCGAACGCCACCCCGTCCGCTTCGGCGCGTACCTCGATCAGGTTCATCCCCGGGCTGCCGATGAAGTAACCGACGAAGGTATGCCGCGGTCGCTCGAACAGTTCGCGCGGGGTGCCGAACTGGACGATGCGCCCGCCGTGCATCACCGCAATCTTGTCGGCGAACGTCGAGGCCTCCAATTGGTCGTGGGTGACGTAGATCATGGTGATGTTGAACTGCTCGTGGATCTGCTTGAGCTTGCGCCGCAGCTTCCACTTCAGGTGCGGGTCGATCACCGTCAGCGGCTCGTCGAAGAGGATCGCCGAGACGTCATCGCGCACCAGGCCACGGCCCATGGAGACCTTCTGCTTTTCGTCGGCACTGAGGTTGCGCGCCTTCTTGCGCAGCACGGCCGACAGGTCGAGTACCTCGGCAATCTCCTCCACCCGGGCCTGCACCCGGGCTTCGTCCAGCCCCTGGTTGCGCAAGGGAAAGGCCAGGTTGTCGAACACCGTCATGGTGTCGTACACCACCGGAAACTGGAACACCTGGGCGATGTTGCGGGCCTGCGGTGACAACTGGTTGACCGGTTTGCCGTCGAACAGCACCTCGCCGTGGGATGGTGTCAGCAGCCCGGAGATGATGTTGAGCAAGGTCGACTTGCCGCAGCCGGACGGCCCGAGCAAGGCGTAGGCACCGCCCTGCTCCCACACATGCTCCAGTGCGTGCAGGGCATAGTCCGCCTCGCTGGCGGGCTGGCGGTTGTAGCTGTGCGCCAGTTGGCGCAGGCGGATCTCGGCCATCACCCTCTCCTTGCCTGGCGCAGCCCCGGGGCCTGCACCAGCGCCCCGGCACTGTCGAACACGAACAGCTTGTGGGTGGGGATGAACACGCGGATCGGCGTGTCCACCTGGTATTCGTGCACCCCTGGCAGGTGCAGGATCATGCGCCAGTGTTCGTTGCGCACATGCAGGAAGGTCTCTGAACCACTGATCTCGGCCAGTTCCACCAGCACCGCCAGCTCCAGGTCGTCGTCGTGGGCCGGCACCAGGCTGATGTGGCTGGGCCGCACGCCAAAGCGGTAGTCACCCTCGGCAAGCGGCTGCAAGTCGGCATTGCGGGCAAAGTGCACGGCCTGAGCCAGGCTCACGTCATTGCCGCTGATACGGCCAGGCACCAGGTTGATCGGTGGCTCGGAAAACAGCTCGGCAGCCAGCACGCTGCATGGGCGCTGGTAGACCTCGGCAGTAGGCCCGCTCTGGACGATACGGCCCTCATGCACGAGGGTGGTGGTGCCGCCCAGAGCCAGCGCCTCGTTGGGCTCGGTGGTGGCATACACGGCAATGCAGTGGCGCGCCGCGAACAGCTCGCGCAGCTCCTGGCGCAGGCCCTCGCGCAGCTTGTAGTCGAGGTTGACCAGAGGCTCGTCGAACAGGATCAGCGAGGCATCCTTGACCAGCGCCCGGGCCATCGCCGTGCGTTGCTGCTGGCCACCGGACAGCTCCAGCGGCAGGCGCTGCAGGTAGTGTTCGATACGCAGCATTTCGGCAGTTTCCTGAACCCGCCGGCGAATCTGCGGCTCGGCCATGCGTGCCTGGCGCAGCGGTGACGCAATATTCTCGTACACGCTGAGAGTCGGGTAATTGATGAACTGCTGATACACCATCGACACATTGCGCTGGCGCACCGGCATGCCCGTCACATCCTGGCCATCCATCAGCACCCGCCCCCGGTCCGGGCGGTCGAGCCCGGCCATCAGGCGCATCAGGCTGGTCTTGCCGGCCAGGGTGCGACCCAGCAGCACGTTGAACGAGCCGGGTTCGAAACGCAGTGAGGCATCGACGATCCAGGCCTGGTTGTCGACGCTGCGGCTGACCTGTTCCAGCACCAGGGACATGGCGTGGCCTTCTTGTGGTTTTTGTCTGCCGGGCACAGCCAGTTTCGTGCCAGTTGCGCCGCGACCGTCTGGCCCGGGGCCTTGCTGGCAACACCGGCCAATCGCAGGTTCACAAGTGAACACAAGCACTGAACAACTGAACACTTGCCGGTTTGACATTGAACAACCGTGCACGACACTGAACAGCGGTCGGCCCCATGACAACAATCACACAGGACAGGCCCATGGCCGCATCCGCTTCGCCCCATGCCCAACTGATCCAGGCCTCCTGGGCCCGCTGCCGCGACCACGGCCTGCAACCCCAGCACGCCCCGGACTTCGACTGCCTGACCCGCGCCGAGCTGAACGCCCTGCTGGAGCAGCGCCAGGCCCTGCTACGCCTGACCCGCGAAGCGGTGCTGCCGCAATATGCGCACCTGCTGGGCAATGCCAGCTACCTGGTGATGCTGGCCGATGCCAGCGGCTGCCTGCTCGACAGCTGGGGCTCGCGGCGTTTCATCGAGCCGCGCCAGCAGCACGGCTTCAGCGCCGGCGCCCACTGGCACGAGCGCGGTGTCGGTACCAATGCGCTGGGCACCGCGCTGGTCTGCGCCGAGGCGATCCATGTGGGTCAGGACGAGCACTTCCTGCGCCAGAACCGCTATATGTCCAGCGCCGCCGCGCCGTTGTTCGATGCCGAGCGGCAGCTGGTCGGGGTGCTCGATGTGGCCAGCGACGGCTACCTGCCCGCCAGCCAGACCCTGGGCCTGGTACGCATGATGGGCCAGAGCCTGGAGAACCGCCTGATCCTCGCCGAGCATGCCGGCCAGCACGCGCAACTGATCTTCAACAGCGCCTCCGACAACCTCGACAGCCCCTGGGCCGGTCTGCTGGTGTTCGATGAGCACGGGCGGGTTCTGGCCGCCAATCACCGGGCCGACACCCTGCTTGGGGGCAACCCGCTGCAGCAGAACATCGCGCAACTGTTCCAGTTGCCTCTGCAACAGCTGCTTGGCCATCCCCAGCAACAGCCCTTCGCCCTGCAAGCCATCGGGCGCAACCGCTTTCATTGCCAGTGGCAGCTGCCGCGCGAAGCCCCCGGCCGCCCCGCCGCCAGCAGCGCCGAGCCACGCCTGGAGAAGGCCTTGGCGCAGGCCGGCCTGCTGCTGGAAAAGGACATTCCGGTACTGGTGCAGGGTGAAACCGGCGTAGGCAAGGAGGTATTCGTCGAGACCCTGCACCGGGCCAGCAGCCGCGCCAGCCAGCCGCTGATCGCCGTCAACTGCGCGGCGATCCCGGCCGAGCTGGTGGAGTCGGAGCTGTTTGGCTACGACAAGGGCGCGTTCACCGGTGCCCACCAGAAGGGCAACCCGGGGCTGATCCGCAAGGCCCACCACGGCATCCTGTTCCTCGACGAAATCGGCGACATGCCGTTACCCACCCAGGCCCGCCTGTTGCGCGTGCTGCAGACGCGCAGTATCCAGCCATTGGGCAGCGGCGAACCGGTGGCGGTGGATATCCGCGTGGTGTCGGCAAGCAACCGCGACTTGACCGAAGAAGTGCGCGCCGGGCGTTTTCGCCAGGACCTGTTTTACCGCATCGCCGGGCTGGCAGTGGTGTTGCCGCCGCTGCGCGAGCGCAGTGACCGACGGCAGCTGATCGAGCAAGTGCATGCGCGCTACCGCGACCCCGGGCAACCAGTTCGGCTGCCTGCGGCTGTTATCGAGCTGCTCGATCGGCACCCCTGGCCGGGGAACATGCGTGAACTGGTGAGTGTGCTGCAGGTGGCGCTGGCCTTGGCGGGCAATGGGCCTGTCGGCCTGGAACACCTGCCTGCGGGTTTTCTCGCCGAGGCGCAGGTGCCTTTGCCGGTCGCGACCGAAGAGGCGGACCTGCACACGCTGGTGGAGCAAGCCAACGGCAACCTCTCGGCGGTGGCGCGCGGGCTCGGGATCAGCCGCACCACGCTGTACAAGCGGCTGCGTGAGCGATGATTGCCTTGGCCTGCGCTGGCCTCATCGCCGGCAAGCCAGCTCTCATAGAACTGCACATAAGTCATTGAATTAGCAGGGACCTTGTGGGAGCGGCTTTAGCCGCGAACACCGGCGCAGCCGGTGCCATGCACCGCGTTGGATTCTTCGCGGCTAAAGCCGCTCCCACAGGGTACGAGGATCGCTTGCGAATTCAGTTATCTGTGCGACAGCGCGGCCCATAGCGCTGGGCTATCTCCTACAGCGCGCTCTCAAGGCCGGTGATATCCCTGTGGAAGCCGGCTTGCCGGCGATAGGGCCGGCCCAGGCAGCCACAGCCGATTCGGCTGCCAGCGCAGCGTAATCAGCCAAAGCCGCTGCTGCCACAGCCCATTACAGCCAGCTTTACCTCCCCTTCCGCCGCACAATGAAACCAGAGCCCACTCTGGAAGCGTCGCCGCAGGGAGACCCCTCATGACCCGCTATATCGATGTGCAAGACCTGGCCCGCCTGGTCAACCGCAAAGGCCTGCCCACCTGCCTGCTGGAAATGGCCGACTACATCCGCCAGGACTACCTACGCTGGCATGCCTTCGAAAAATGCGCCCGGGTGGCCAACCATTCAGCGGACGGCGTGATCGAGCTGATGCCAATCTCGGACGCCAGCCGCTACGCCTTCAAGTACGTCAACGGCCACCCGAAGAACACTCGCCATGGCCTGCCCACGGTGATGGCCTTCGGCGCCCTGGCGAGCGTCGATACCGGTGCACCGTTGCTGCTCAGCGAAATGACCCTGACCACCGCCATCCGCACTGCGGCCACCTCGGCCCTGGCCGCCCGCTACCTGGCGCGCGCAGACAGTCGCAGCATGGCGTTGATCGGCAATGGCTCGCAGAGCGAGTTCCAGGCCATCGCCTTCAATGCCCTGCTGGGCATCGATGAAATCCGCCTGTACGACATCGACCCGGCCGCCTCGGCCAAACTGGTCGCCAACCTGGCCAACCGCCCCGGGCTCAAGCTGAGCATCGCCAGCTCCGTGGCCGAAGCGGTGCGCGGCGCCGATATCGTCACCACGGTTACCGCCGACAAGGCCTGCGCCACCATCCTTACCCCGGAGATGATCGAGCCAGGCATGCACCTGAATGCCGTGGGCGGTGACTGCCCGGGCAAGACCGAGCTGCACCGGGCGATCGTCGAGCGGGCCCGGGTGATCGTCGAGTACGAGCCGCAGAGCCGGGTGGAAGGCGAGATCCAGCAGATGCCGGCGGACTCGCCAGTGACCGAGTTCTGGCGGGTGGTTGCCGGAGAGGCCAAAGGGCGTGAGAGCGCCGAACAAGTGACGCTGTTCGACTCGGTAGGGTTTGCCCTGGAGGATTATTCGGCGTTGCGCTACGTGCTGGATACGGCGCAAGCGCTGGATATCGGCACAGACATCGGGCTGGTGCCGGTGCTGGAGGATCCGAAGGATTTGTATGGGTTGTTGCAGCCGCGGGTGGTGGAATTGCGGGCGGTGCCCAAGGCTGGTTCTGTCTGCGCCTGATAGACATTGGGGCTGCTGCGCAGCCCATCGCGACACAAGGCCGCTCCTACACAAGGACCGCATATCCCTTGTAGGAGCGGCCTTGTGTCGCGATGGGCCGCGCAGCGGCCCCCTTTACCGCCTAACCTGTCCAATGCCCTCTTCCGAACGAAGCCCAAGCGCATGGACACCAAGGACGCCAACGCCCACCCCCTCGACCGCATCGACGAAGCGATCATCGACATCCTGCGCCACGACGGCCGCATCACCTTCGAGAAACTTTCCAGCCTCGTCCACCTCACCCCGCGCCCCTGCCTGGAGCGTGTACGCAAGCTGGAGCGCCGTGGCGTGATCCGCGGTTACGGGGCGATCATCGACCTGCAGAAGGTCGCGCCCGGGGTGTCGCTGCTGGTGCTGGTCGCCCTGTCCAACCAAAGTGGACGGGCCGCGCAGAAGGCCTTCGAAGCCACTCTGCGCAACTGCCCGCAAGTGCACGAATGCCAGCTGATCAGCGGCCACTTCGACTACAGCCTGCGCCTGCGCTGCCGCGACATGGAGCACTACCGGCTGCTCAGCGAAAGCTGGATGAACGACGACACCCTGCACATCGACAAGCTGGTGGCACATCCGGTGCTGGCCGAGGTCCAGTCAATGGCCCGCTGATTGCAACAGTGTCCCAGGCGCTGGCCAAACCCTGCTCTGGTTCACGTGTAGTCATTCACGGCACGCACCGAACTAGAGCCTGACAGGCCGGAACGCCCCACAACTGGTCAGACCGGTAAGGCCGAAAACCCTTGCAATGTCAGATTTTTCGCGCTTTCATGGCTTCGCGCTGAACAAACCGGTAAGACCACAATAATTAAGTCCTGCGCTCTTTCGCCCCGTGCGGCTACCGAAGCAAGGACACCGATCAGAGATCCCTCCCATGCTCAAATGGTGCTCGCGTTCGATCTTCCTTCAAGTCGTGCTCGGCCTTGCCCTCGGCATCGCCTGCGGTCTCAGCTTCCCCGACCTCTCCCTGCAACTCAAACCCCTTGGCGACGGCTTCATCAAGCTGATCAAGATGCTCATCGGCCTGATCGTGTTCTGCGTGGTGGTCAGCGGTATCTCGGGTGCCGGCGACCTGAAGAAGGTCGGGCGCATCGGCCTGAAGTCGGTGATCTACTTCGAAGTGCTGACTACCCTGGCGCTGGTGATCGGCCTGGTGTTCGCCTTCACCAGCGGCATCGGCAGCGGCGCCAACATCCACCTGGACCAGCTGTCCAGCGCCGACGCCAGCAGCCTGGCAGAGCGTGGCCAGCATATCCACGGTGCCACGGCATTCTTCATGGACCTGATCCCCACCTCGGTGATCGGCGCCTTTGCCGACAACAACATCCTCCAGGTGCTGCTGTTCTCGGTACTGTTCGGCAGCGCGCTGAACCTGGTGGGCGACTCGGCAGCCGGCATCTCGCGGCTGATCAACGAACTGAGCCACGTGATCTTCCGCATCATGGGCATGATCGTGCGCCTGGCACCGATCGGCGTGTTCGGCGCCATCGCCTTCACCACCAGCAAGTACGGCCTGGAATCGCTGCAACACCTGGGCGGGCTGGTGGCGCTGTTCTACCTGACCTGTGCCGGCTTCGTACTGATCGTACTGGGCACGGTCATGCGCCTGTCGGGCCTGAAGCTGCTGCCACTGATCAAGTACCTGCGTGAAGAGCTGACCATCGTGCTGGGCACCGCCTCGTCCGACGCCGTACTGCCACAGATCATGCGCAAGCTGGAGCACCTGGGTATCGGCAGCTCCACCGTCGGCCTGGTGATCCCCACCGGCTATTCGTTCAACCTCGATGGATTCTCCATCTATCTGACCCTGGCCATCGTGTTCATTGCCAACGCCACCGGCACGCCACTGGCGATGACCGACCTGCTGACCATCCTGCTGGTGTCGCTGGTGACTTCCAAGGGTGCTCATGGCATCCCAGGCTCGGCGCTGGTGATCCTCGCCGCTACCCTGACCGCCGTGCCAGCGATCCCGGTGGTCGGCCTGGTACTGGTACTGGCGGTGGACTGGTTCATGGGCATCGGCCGGGCGCTGACCAACCTGATCGGCAACTGCGTGGCCACCGTGGCCATTGCCCGCTGGGAGAAGGACATCGACCTGGAACGTGCGCACAACGTGCTCGATGGCAAGCCCGGCTTCGCGCCCACGCCACGCAAGCAGCCCAACCCTCATCAACAGGAATTCTGAGCGAACGTGGCCGGCACTGATGCCGGCCCTTCCAGGAGCGAACCGTGATCAGCTCATCGACCGTCGTCAACTCAGTGGTGGAAAAACTGCGCCAGGCCCTGGCCCGAGGCCAATGGCGTACCGGCGACATGCTGCCAGGCCAGCGCGAACTGGCCGAACAACTGGGCATCAGCCGCCCCAGCCTGCGCGAAGCGGTGACTGTGCTGGAAACCCTGGGCCTGGTGCGCTCGCTACCGGGCAAGGGCGTACTGGTACTGGATGCCGATGCCGCCGCGCAGGAACCGGGCCTGGACACCAGCACCGCAGCCAGCCTGGCCGACGTACTGGAGCTGCGCTACACCCTTGAGCCCTTCATCGTCGGCCTGGTGGCGCAGTCGGCCAACAGCCAGGACATCGGCCAGTTGCGCCTGACCCTTATGGACATGCGTGAAGCGCTGGAGGCCGATGACAGCGAAGCCGGCGTCAGGGCCTACATCGCCTTCCATGAAGCGCTGTTCGCCCTGACCACCAATCCGATCTTCCAGAGCGTGGTGCAACAGACCGGCAATGCCCTCAAGCAGAGCGCCGACATGCTGCGCAATTCGCCAGAGCACCTGGCCGCGCGGCTGAAGGAAAACGAAGCGGTGGTGCGCGCCATACGTGAGCGCAGCAGCGCCCAGGCCAGTGCCCAGATGCGCCAGCACATCCTGGCCGAAGGGTTGCGCATGGGCATCCCGCTGAACATCCCGGAAGAACACCCGCATCCATGACCCCAGGAGAGCGACCATGAACGCCGCCCCTCACTTGCCGGCCCTGCTCGCGGCCGGCGAAACCCGCCTGTCGGCCGAGCAGATCTACCCGCGGCTGTTCGATGCCATCCTCGAACAGCGCCTGCCACCTGGCAGCCTGTTGCCCGAACAGGCACTGGGCCATGCCTTTGGTGTCAGCCGTACAGTGATCCGCCGCGTACTCGGGCGCCTGTCCGACCAGCAGGTTGTGGTGCAACGCCCCAGCCACACTGCGCATCTGGCCGCGCCCGACCCGGAGCAGGCACGCCAGGTACTCAGCGCCCGGCGCCTGACCGAAACCACGCTGATCACCCTGGCTGCGCAACGCGCCCGGCCGGCGCAGATTCGCCAGCTGCGACAACTGGTGGAGCGCGAGCGCCAGCACCATGAAAACGGCGAGCGTTGTGCAGCGATCCGCCTGGGTGGCGAGTTTCACCTGAAACTGGCGCAGGTGGCCGCCAATGCGCCACTGGCGCGGTTTCTCAATGGCCTGGTGCCGATGACCTCGCTGATCATCGCCCGCTACGAGTCGCCATGCTGCGATCACTGCGCGTGGCAGGAACATGCGGCGATCATCGATGCCGTGGAGCACGGCGATGCCGAGGCGGCGCTGGGGCTGATGCACAAGCACCTCGACCGCCTGGAAGAAAAGCTCGACCTGGAATGACCCATGCTCTTTCTGGTGAACGCGATCCTTGTGGGACCGCGTTCACGCAGAAATCTGCGTTGATCCTGAACGGCCGATAGGCTGCACGGCAGCCCATCACTCCCCACCCTATACTCCGAGAACCATCCCAGCCTCTACCAGGGAGGCGGTTGCGTGAGCATTCGAGCCCTGCTGCTGTGCCTGCTGCTGGCCCTGGCCGGCTGCGCAGGCAAGCCCCCACCTGTGCCGCCACCACCGGTGGTGCTCACCCCCGCCGCCTGGCAACGCATCGACCAGGAACTGATCGAAGCCTCGGTCGGCGCCGGCAGCTCGGCCAACGACTATGCGCGGCGCTCCATGCGGGTGTGGAAGGAACAGGTACAGCAGCGCACCGAAAGCGACTTCATCCCCTGGTTTACCGGCTACTGGACCCAGCAGTGGCTGACCCTCAAGGTGGCCTGGTACAAGATCGACAGCGGTGAAGGCCGGGAGCCGGCGGAAAAGCGCCTGGCGCTGTACCTGCAGGAGCAGTACCACAAGCGGGTGATCGAACCGGTGGCCGAGCAGATCAACCCCGAAGGCATCCGCGACCGTGCCAGCGAGCTGTACTTGCAGCTGCTCGGCCAGCAGCTGCCAGCGATCATCAGCCGCTACAACGCGCCCCCCGAGCAGTTCAGCCAGCGCCTCAACCGCATTCCCGCCATCGCCCTGGGGCCGCCGGATGCGCGCAATGCCAGCCTGTACCAACTGCTGCGGGCCAAGTCGCTGGCCCAGCAACCGGCGTGGCAAGCCATGCGCCAGCACCTGCAGGCCAGCAAAGGCCCCGGAAAAACCGATGTCGGGCTGAACTCGGTGGCCAACCAGGCCAGCGAAAAGCTCGGCGCCACCCTGGCACCGCGCGGCATCGCCAGTGCCGTGGCGTCGGCGGTGGGCAAGGTGGCGGGGGCGATGATTTCGATTGCGGCGGCTGGCTACGGGATGATGACCCATGACCGCGAACACCCGCAGATGGTCGAGCAGTTGCGGGTGATCCTCAACGTGGCGCTGAACCAGGAGTGGCAGGAACTGATGGAGAATCGCCAGAGCGGGGCCATGTCGGGGGTGTACTACCTGTCGGGGCAGGTCGAGGACAGCTTGCTGGCCAGTGCACCGAGGCCGACGGAGCAACCGGTCGAGCAGCAGGTGAAGCAGCAGGAGCCTTTGATCATTCGCCTGGCGCCCTAGTGGTTGATTGTTCCGACCTCTTCGCGGGTAAACCCGCTCCCACAGGGTCGTTCACAGCATTCAAAGCCTGTGATATCCCTGTGGGAGCGGGTTCACCCGCGAAGAGGCCGCCACAGGTAACGTGTCAGGCCGTAGCCAACGCAGAGCTGGGCAAGCCAAAGATCCGGTCGAACGCCCAGTTGTAGGCAAAGGTGTAGCACGGCACCAGCACGATGAACGCCATGTCCACCAGCAACGCCTCCAGCAATGTCATGTCCAGCCACCATGCAATTAGTGGGATCAAATACACCACCAGGGTCAGCTGGAAGCCGATGGCATGCGCTACCCGCCGTGCCACACTGCGCCCGCGCTTGACCTGGCGGCTCTCCCACCGCTCGAACAGGGTGTTGTAGATCAGGTTCCAGAGCATGGCGATGGTGGTGATCATCACCGCCAGAGGCCCGGTATGCGACGCCTGGGTATCCGACAGGTAGGCCAGCCCGAGGGTCGACATGCACAGCCCGATCAGTTCATAGAAAGTCACGTAGACCAATTTGCGTTTGATTCCCTGCACCCGGGATTACCTCCAATGACAAAGCGATGGGGCGCGATCATGCTTCATCGTGCTTGACAGCAAAAGTCAGCAGCTGTCAGATCGACTGACAGGAGGCTGCCATGAACTTTTCCAGCGACAATATCCAACTGTTTCTCGCCGTGCTCGACCGCGGTTCGTTTTCCGCCGCCGCGCGCGCTCTGCAGCGGGTGCCTTCGGCCGTGAGCATGGCCATCGGCAACCTCGAGGCCGAACTGGGCTACAGCCTGTTCGAGCGTGGCCCACGGGAAGTTCGCCCGACTGCCCAGGCCATGGCGCTGGAACCCCATGCCCGGTTGATCGCCGAGCAACTGGGGCTGCTGCAGGTGCATGCCCTGGAGCTGTCCCAAGGGCTGGAGAGCAGCCTGACGCTGGCCGTGGTGCCGGACATCGACCACCGCCCGTTGCTGGCGGCCATCGCACGCCTGGGTGAGCAGCACCCGCTGCTGGACATCGCCCTGCTCAGCGCCCCGCAGGAAGAGGCCGTGCACTTGCTGGACAGCGGCCGCGCCGACCTCTGCGTGGCCTTTGCCGGGCTGCAGGTCGATGCCCGTCGCGGCTTCCAGCACATCGGCATGGAGTCGCTGGTGGCCACCTTGTCCCCCACCCACCCGGCCTTGCGCGAGGGGCGAATCCACTACCTGGAAGACCTGACCCGGGTGCGCCAGATCCTGGTGCGCAGCCGTGACCTGCCGCTGGCCGACCCACGCCCGTTGATAGGCGCCACGCACTGGTCAACCGACAGCTTCGACCTCGCCCTGCAGATGGTGGAGGCCGGCCTGGGCTGGGGCGACCTGCCGTTGTCGCGGGTCGCGCCGCTGCTGGCCAGCGGGCGCCTGGTGCGCCTGGATTTTCGCAACACCCGCAACGAGCTGCAGTTGCCGGTACACATCTTCTGGCGCAAGCAACAACCGCTGCAGCAGGCTGCACGCCTGTTGATCGAGCAGTTGTGTAGCCAGTGACTACCGTCTGTCGAAACGACCGTAAGAAATTTCTGTAAGCACTTCAATCTTTTACCCCTTGAGCCGATATCCCGAACGATAGGTTGCGCAATGCGTCATGAGCGCACTGCGCCCTCCCCTCATTGGCTCAAGGTCTCGAAACATGAACCTGAAATTTCGCCACAAGATCCTGCTCAGCGCCTGCGGCGTCGTGGTCCTGGCATTTGCCCTGTTCACGCTCTACAACGACTACCTGCAACGCAACACCATCCGCCAGAACATCGAAGCTTCGGTGCAGCAGTCCGGCGCGTTGACCGCCAGCAGCGTGCAGAACTGGATGAGCGGGCGCATCCTGGTCCTGGAAAACCTGGCCCAGGACATCGCCCAGCAAGGCGCCGGCGATACCCTGGCCGGGCTGATCGAGCAGCCGTCCTACACGCGTAATTTCCTGTTCACCTACCTGGGCCAGGCCAACGGTGTGTTCACCCAGCGCCCCGATACGCAGATGCCCGACGGTTACGACCCACGTCAGCGCCCGTGGTACGGCGCCGCGGCCAGCGCCGGGCAGACCGTGCTGACCGCCCCGTACCAGGGTGCTGTCGGCGGCCTGATGGTAACCATCGCCACGCCAGTGAAAAGCAAGGGCAATGGCGAGCTGATCGGTGTGGTCGGCGGCGACGTCACCCTCGATACCCTGGTCGAGATCATCAACTCGGTCGATTTCGGCGGCATCGGCCACGCCTTCCTGGCCGACAGCAATGGCCAGGTGATCGTCAGCCCCGACAAAGACCAGGTAATGAAGAACCTCAAGGACATCTACCCCGGCAGCAACCTGCAAGTCGCCGCCGGCATGCAGGATGTCACCCTCAATGGCCAGGACCGCATCATCTCCTTCGCCCCGGTGGCCGGCCTGCCTTCGGCACAGTGGTACATCGGCCTGTCGATCGACAAGGACAAGGCCTACGCCGCGCTCAGCCAGTTCCGCACCTCGGCGATCATCGCCATGCTGATCGCCGTGGCTGCCATCGCCGGCCTGCTCGGCCTGCTGATCCCGGTGCTGATGAGCCCGCTGACCACCATGGGCCGCGCCATGCGCGACATCGCCGAGGGCGAAGGTGACCTTACCCGCCGCCTGACCGTGCAGAACAAGGACGAGTTCGGCGAACTGGCCACTTCGTTCAACCGCTTCGTCGAGCGCATTCATGCCTCGATCAGCGAAGTGTCCTCTGCAACCCGCCTGGTGCACGACCTGTCGGAGAAGGTGGTCAACGCCTCCAATGCGTCGATCATCGGTTCCGAAGAGCAAAGCATGCGCACCAACAGCGTGGCCGCAGCAATCAACGAACTGGGGGCCGCCACCCAGGAAATCGCCCGCAACGCCGCCGATGCCTCGCAGCATGCCAGCGGAGCCAGCGAACAGGCCCACGGTGGCCGTGAAGTGGTCGAAGAAGCGATCAGCGCCATGACCGCCCTGTCGCAGCGCATCAGCGAATCTTGCGCGCAAATCGAAACGCTCAACGCCAGCACTGACGAGATCGGCAAGATTCTCGACGTGATCAAGGGCATCTCGCAGCAGACCAACCTGCTGGCGCTGAACGCCGCCATCGAAGCGGCCCGTGCCGGTGAGGCCGGCCGTGGCTTTGCCGTGGTGGCAGACGAGGTACGCAACCTGGCGCACCGCACACAGGAATCGGCCGAAGAAATCCACCGCATGATCACCAGCCTGCAGGTGGGCTCGCGCGAAGCGGTGCACACCATGAATACCAGTCAGGTTTCCAGCGAACAGACCGTGCAGGTGGCCAACCAGGCAGGCGAACGCCTGGCCAGCGTGACCCAGCGCATTGGCGAGATCGATGGCATGAACCAGTCGGTGGCTACCGCTACCGAAGAGCAGACCGCCGTGGTCGAGAGCCTCAACCTGGACATCACCCAGATCAACGCCCTGAACCAGCAAGGGGTGGAGAACCTCAACGAGACCCTGCGCCATTGCGACCAACTGGCCCAGCAGGCCGGGCGACTGAAGCAGCTGGTAGGCAGCTTCAGGATCTGATGGCCAGGGGGGCGCTCTGCGCCCCAATCGCGACGCAAGGCCGCTCCCACAGGTGCCATGCGATCCTTGTGGGAGCGGCCTTGTGTCGCGATAGGGCTGCGCAGCAGCCCCCTACGCCACCGCCGCTTTAACCACTTTACCCCGCCGCACCCAGGCCAGCAGCACCGCCGCCATCAGCACGAAGCCCAGGTAGCCGAACAGCGGGTACACCTCACCCACCAGGCTGATGAACCCCACCAGGCTGCAGCCGAACGCCACCACTCCGGTCACCACCGAACCCCAGCGAAACTTCGCCGTACCCGCCGGCATCAGCCGCGAGAGGAACGAGAACAACGTACCCACCGCTGTGTTGACGATCATGCCGAAGATGATCAGGCACATCACCAGCCCCAGCAGTGGCGATACTTCGTTGGCGATCGACAGCATCGGCATCGGCAAGTCAGCCACGCTGTCCAGGCGCGACAACAGCCCGGCACTCATCACCAGCATCAGCCCACCCAGTGCTGCACCACCGAGCAGCCCACCCCATACCGCGGTTCTCTCGCCCTTGGCCGAGCCGCCCAGGATGGCCAGGATCGGCGCGCCGGCAACGATGTTGTACGACACGTACAGGAACGCCCCCAGCAGCCAGTGACGGGTGCCCGCCTGTTGCTGGCTGGCCAGCTGGTCGAGCTGGGCGAAGCTCTGCTGCCGGCTGAACACGGCGTACAGCGCAATCGCCGAGGCCACCAGGATCAGTAAGGGTGTGATGGCACCGATGGCAAGGATCACCTTGCGCACGTCCAGGCACACGATACCCACCACCACCAGCGTCACCAGCACGCTGCCGGTCAGCGCCGGGATGCCGAACTGCTGCTCCAGCAAGGCACCACCACCTGCCAGCATGACCACGGTGACGGCAAACATGAAAAAGGTGATCAGCCAGTCGACGAACAGGCCCAGGTGACGGCCGCAGATGGCCTGGATCACATCCTTGTGCGAAGTGGCCTGCAGGCGATTGCCCAGCCCGGCCAGGGCCATACCGAGGAAGGTGAACAGGGCTGCGCTTACCAGTGCACCGACCAGCCCCCACACACCGAAATCGACAAAGAACAGCAACAGTTCCCGGCCCGAAGCGAACCCCGCCCCCACGATCACGCCGACAAACGCGCCGGCTATCTTCAGCTGCTCTTGCATGTGAACCTCTGGATTTATTGTTGTTTTGCTTTTTGGCGGGCAAGTCAGACCGCCGCTCCTACAGGTAATCCACTGTCCTTGAATGCAGCGCTGGCCTGTGGGAGCGGGTTCACCCGCGAAGAAGGTACCGCGCTGCATGGCACCGGCTACGCCGGTGTTCGCGGGTAAACCCGCTCCCACAGGGCCAAGCAATCTTCCTGGTTTTGCGCAAGACAGTTGTTCATGCGCAGATTTCTGCCCGCTCAGGCTTCGCCGACAAACGCCTGCACTTCGATCTCCACATCCACCCCCAGCGCCAATGCCGAGGCCACGGTCGAGCGCACCGGCAGCGCTGCGCCGAAGAACTCCTTGTACACCTCGTTGAAGCCGGCGAAGTGGCTCATGTCCGACAGCCACACCGTGGCCTTGACCACCTGGTCGAAGCGCGCGCCGCAGGCCGCCAGGCTTTCGCCGATGCGTTCGCAGGCGGCGCGGGTCTGGGCCTGGATGTCACCGCGCACCACTTCGCCGCCAGCACTCATCGGCACCTGGCCGGACAGGAACAGGAAGCCGCCGGCTTTCACCGCACGGGAGAACGGGAACGGCAGGCTGCTGGGGAAACGCTGGATATCATTGCTCATGGAATGCTCCTTTCAGGATTGCTGGAAACGGGCCGGGGACAGGCGCTCGGGCACCACCCCCTGGCTGACAAGGCCAGGACACAGCGGCTGGCCCAGCAGCAGGTCGGCGGCCAGGCGCGAGGCGCCCGCCGCCGACTGGATGCCATAGCCACCTTGTGCCGCCAGCCAGAAGAACGCTGGCGCGTGCGCATCGAAACCGATCACCAGGTCGCCATCGGCGACGAACGAGCGCAGCCCGGCCCAGGTGTGGCTTGGCCGGCGGATCACCAGGGTGGTCATGGCTTCGATGTTGTAGATGCCCAAAGCCACGTCGAGCTCCTCGGGCGCGGCGTCCTGGGGTTCGACCGGGTCGGCATTGGCCGGCGAACCCAGCAGCTGGCCGGCATCGGGTTTGAAGTAGAAGCTTTCGTCCACGCCGATTACCGCCGGCCAGTGGGCGAAGTCCTGGTCTGACGGGCCGGGGAAAGTGAAGGCACTGCGCCGGCAGGGTTGCAGGCCGATACGCGCCACCCCGCACTGCTCGGCCACACGGTCGGCCCAGGCGCCAGCGGCATTGACCAACTGGCGTGCCTGCACGCGGCTACCATCGCCCAATTCCACCTGCCACAGGTCATCCAGGTACCACGCCTGGATCAGCTCGGCGTTGCAGCGCAGTTCGCCGCCAGCGGCGCGGTATCCACGCAAGAAGCCCTGGTGCAGGGCATGCACGTCCAGGTCCATGGCACCCGCTTCGAGCACCGCGCCGGCCAGGTTCTCGCCACGCAGGCTCGGCACCAAGGCCAGGGCGGCGTCGCGGTCGAGCAGGCTGACCTCGGTGCCATTGGCCAGGTTCTGCGCATGGGTCTGCTCGAGCAGCGCCCGCTGTTCCAGGCTGGCGACGTACAGGCAGCCGCGCGGTTCCAGCAGCGGGTGCTCGCAGAACCCTTGCGGTGGTGCTTCGTAGAAGGCCCGGCTGGCGCGGGTAAGCGCCTGGATCTGCGGGGTGCCGTAGGCCTCCATGAACATGGCTGCCGAACGCCCGGTGGAATGGTAGCCAGGCTGCGCCTCGCGCTCGAGCAGCAGCACCTTCTGCCGGCCGGCCAGGCGATAACCCAGGGATGCACCGGCAATGCCGGCGCCGATGATCAGGGTGTCGTAGATCGGGGTCATGCACGCTCCTGCCAGCAAATTATCATTTATGAGAATTCTAATATATGAGAATTTACGAATACGCAAGGGTCCAAGGTAAGATGCCCGACCAACGCCGCATACCGAGACCCCGAATGCCCGCTGCCCTACCCCTGCTGGACCGTGCCGTAGTCGGCCAGCGCCTGCGCCAGGTGCGCAAGGCGCGCCAGATGACCCTCAAGCAATTGTCCGAAGCCAGTGGCGTACCGCTGTCCACCCTGTCGAAGATGGAGCTGGCGCAGGTGTCGGTCAGCTATGAAAAACTCGCCGCCGCCGCCCGGGCGCTGAATGTCGATATTGCCCAGTTATTGCGCGCCAGCGGCACGGTCACGGCGCCAGTGCCGGTGACGGTGGTGGTCGATTCGCTGCCAGCGGCGGCGGGTTACTCGACCGGCACCTATGACTATCACCCGCTCGCCGGCGACTTCCCCGAAAGGCGCATGACACCCGCCTATGCCCGCATCATTGCCCGTGAACGCGGCCAGTTCGACGATTTTATCCGCCACCCCGGGCAAGAGTTCGCGTTGGTGCTCAGCGGTCGCGTTCGTATCGAGTTCGAAACCGGCGAAGCAGTGAGCATCGGGCCGCAGGAGACGGCGTATTTCGACAGCCAGGTGGGGCATATCTACCTGTCGGAAAGTGACGATGGCGCAGATGCGCATGTGATGGTGGTGATGACTGATCGTTGACAGGCTTTCATGAGAGCAACTGCCTAGCTGAAAATCTGAAAACTGGCGAGATCCCCTGTGGGAGCGGGTTTACCCGCGAACACGGGCGAAGCCCGTGCCATCCACCGCAGCGCCTGCTTCGCGGGTAAACCCGCTCCCACAGGGAACCTCTGCAACCCCTGACCCGGTTATAACCTAATAACGAACAAGTCTATTTGGCTATAAAAAAATCTATATGCTGGCTGCATCCGATAACGGGCAAAGTTGGGCAGTCGAGTAGCGTATGGATGTAGGTTCTTTCGGTTTCACCATTGCGGGCCTGGTCGTGGGCTTTATCGTCGGCATGACCGGCGTCGGTGGCGGCTCGCTGATGACCCCGATCCTGTTGTGGTTTGGTATCAGCCCGGCAACGGCCGTCGGCACCGACCTGCTCTATGCCGCCATCACCAAGGCCAGTGGCGTCTGGGTGCATGCGCGCAACAAGAACGTCGACTGGAAGATCACCGGCCTGCTCAGCCTGGGCAGCGTGCCCGCGGCGGCGCTGACCCTGTGGTTCCTCAGCACCCTGCACACCGACACCTCGGCGCTGAACGCCATCATCAAGCAAGGCCTGGCGGTGGTTCTGATCCTGACCGCGCTGGCCATCCTGTTCAAATCGCGCCTGCAGGCCTTCGCCAGCCGCCATGCCGGTGACCACTACCACCTCAGCGACCGCAGCCTGAACACCCTTACCGTGCTCACCGGCGTGGTGCTGGGGGTGATGGTCACCCTCACCTCCATCGGCGCCGGCGCACTGGGTACCGTGGCGTTGTTCCTGCTGTACCCGTTCCTGGTCACCCGCCGCCTGGTCGGTACCGAAATCGCCCACGCCGTGCCACTTACCCTGGTGGCGGGCCTGGGCCATGCCGGCATGGGCAACATGGACTGGTCGCTGCTGGGCTACCTGCTGCTGGGCTCGCTGCCAGGCATCTACCTGGGCAGCCACCTCACCGGGCGGATTTCCGACCGCGTGCTGCGTCCTTGCCTGGCGGCGATGCTGCTGCTGATCGGCTACAAGCTGGCGTTCTGACCTTCAGCCAAGGCGCAGGCGCCACTGCCCGGTAAAGCTCAGCTCCAGGCGCGACAGCGGCAACACGTCGACCCGCTGACTGGCGCTCATCGGGCAGCCAAGTACGTGCACCAGCGCGGCGCGCACGACCATCGGGTGGGTAATCGCCACCCATTCACCCGGCCTGTCGAAGGCTGCCAGCCAGGCGGCGATGCGCTGGCAAAGCACGGCGAACGACTCGCCGCCGTGCACATCACTGGCCGGGGCCTGCAGCCATTCGGCCATCGCCTGCGGTTGCTCGGCCTGCAATTGCTTCAGCGTCAGCCCTTGCCAACGCCCCAGGTCGCAATCGGCCAAGGCCGGCTCGACCTGCACCGGCCCCGAAAACCACGCCGCCGTCTCGCAGGCTCGCCGCTCTGGTGCAGTCAGCACCCGCACACCGAAAAGGTCGGCGAAAGGCTGCTGGCCCAACGGCAGGATGCCATCGTCGGCACGGTGCAGGCGCCCGCTCTTCTGGGCCTGGGTAAGGGCGTGGCAGATCAGGGTCAGGCGGACGGCTTTCACCGGGTTTCTCTCGCGGCGGGTTGGGGCGCATGGTTTAACATGCCTTGGCACTTTTTGCCGCAACAACATGGCACCGGCTGCGCCGGTGTTCGCGGGCACGCCCGCTCCCACAGGGATAGCGCATGGTTTGAGGTCGATGCGCTCGAATGGGCCGCACAGCGGCCCGTTGGATCAGAAGTTGATGTTCAGCGCAGCGAACACCGCCCTGCCCGGCTGGTTATAGGTATTGGCGCCCGAAGTACTGGCATTGCCACCACGCAGGATCTGTTTGTCGAACACGTTGTTCACCCCCACCCGTACGTCGTAGTTGGCGTTGAACTTGTACCCGGCGCTCACATCCATCAGGCCGTAGGCTTCCACGTCCTGTTGCGCGGCCTTGTCGTAGTCTTGCTGGGTGCGGTCATTGAAGGTCGGCGACTTCTGCTTGCCGAAGTAGGTCGCTGCCACCTGGAATGACAGCTTGTCGGTGGCGCGCCAGTCGAGGGTGGTGTTGACGGTGTATTCCGGTATCACCGACAGCGGTTCGCCGGTCTCGCGATTGTCGTTGTCGAGCATCCAGGTCAGGTTGGTGTTCCAGTCCAGGGCCGGGGTCAACTCGATGAACAGGTTGCCTTCGATACCTTCCACCCGCGCCTTGCCGGCGTTGTCCCACTGGGTCACGCGGCTGCCGGTGCCGATGGCGTACAGCACATCGGTATCACCGACGATCTTGTTCTTGTAGTCGTTGCGAAAGTACGTGGCACTGGTGCGCCAGGTGCCACGGTCGTACAGCAGGCCGATTTCCTTGTTGACGCTGATCTCGGGCTTGAGGTCGGCGTTGCCCTGCAGGTAGCAGCCACCGTTGTTGGTCTGCTGCACGCTGCAACCATTGCCGCGGCTGTACAGCAGGTAGTTGGGGTTGGACTGGTACAGGTTCGGGACCTTGTAGGCGCGCGCGATGCCGCCTTTGACCGACAGTGCTTCGGTCAGCTGGTGCGACAGGTTCAGGCTGGGGCTGAAATTGTCGCCGAAGGTTTCGTGGTGGTCGAAACGCAGGCCCGGGGTAATGGTGGTATCGCCGACAATGATGTTGTCCTCGACGAACAGTGCATAGCTGCGAGCGGTCATCTTCGAACTGCTACGGTCGAAACCGACAAGCCCGTCATTACCCGTGGGGTCCGAACTTTGCGGGCGCAGCGAGCCCTGGTCATTGAGCGTTTCGTACAGGTACTCGCCGCCCAGGGTCAGTACATGCTCGGTACTGCCCATGGCGAATGGCAGGTTCACTTCGCTGCTCAGGCGTGTGTTGCGCAGGCGCGACATGGCGGCGCCTTCGGCATTGGGGGCGCCTTCGGTGCGGCCTGCCAGGCCTTCGTTGAGGCGCCAGTTGCGCACGTATTCGTAGGCCAGCACGGTCTTGCTGGTCCCCCAGGTGAAATCGCCCAGGTGGGTCAGGTCGTAGGTACTGCGCTGCATCACATTGGTTTCGTGGCCGTACAGGCTGGACACGAATTCGACGTCACCACCGCCGTTGCTGTTCATGGTGTCGCCGGCAAAGATATTGCCCTGGCGGCTATAGCCGGCACTGGCCTCGAGGCGGTGCTCGTCGTTCAGCTTCCAGCTCAGCAAGCCATTGATGTCCTTGTTGCGCACGCCTTCGCGGCCCGCCACCAGCGCACTGGTGGCATGCCCTGCGTTGATGTCCAGGTCGTCGGCATCGGTCTTGGCCAGGCCGCCGTACAGGCGCAAGCCGAGGTTGTCGGTCAGGCCGCCGCCGAGGTTGAAGTTGGCCCGGCGGCTGGCGCCCTCGGCGCTGTCTTCCGGCAGCTGGGTATACAGGCTGACGCTGCCCTTGAGTTCGTCGGTGGGCCGCTTGGTGATGATGTTGACCACCCCGCCCATGGCGCCAGAACCGTAACGTGCGGCCGCCGGGCCACGCAGGATCTCGATGCGCTCGACCGCTTCGGCCGGTACCCAGTTGGTTTCACCGCGGGTATCGCGGTCGCCGTTCCAGCCATAGCGCACGGCGTTGCGTGCGCTGGATGGCTTGCCGTCGATGAGGATCAGGGTATTTTCCGGGCCCATGCCGCGCAGGTCGATCTGCCGGTTGTTGCCACGTGCGCCGCTGGCGCTGTTGCCGGTCAGGTTGACCCCGGGCTCGCGGCGGATGATGTCGGACAGGTCATTGGCCGGCGGATGGCGCTTGATGTCTTCGGCGGTGATGATCGACGTACCCAGGGCCTGGCGTGCCTCGCGCTCGGCGGTAACCAGGGTGTCCTGGATCACCAATGCGTTGTCGGCGACCGGCATCTCCAGCACCTCACCCGTGCGCTGCTCTTCGGCCTGGGCCACGGTGGCCACCATGGCCGGTGACGCCAGCGCGACGAACGCCAGGGCCAGGCTGTTGGGTGAAGTCTTGCACTGCATGGGTACATCTCCTGCGATTCATGAGCGAAACGGCACATCCCTGTCGGAAACCGGGAGCCCTCGCCCACCGGCCTCGCAAACACAGTTTGGTGGCCAACAGGGATGGTAAATATAGAGATTCGCAAATGAGTTTAAATCTTATTTACGAAGTTTACATATTTGTAACGGAACTTTGCTGACACGATGGAGCTGCCGATGCTGCGGTGCAGTCCGGCTACCAGCGCTTTCATACAGCTGCCGATTTGCATCCTGCGTGAGGGCTCCTAAAGTTTCGATCGTAGCCCCTCTGCCGAGCCTCCTGATGCGCAGCCATGAAGAAAGCCACGCCACGAACGCCACCAGGTCCCTGTCGAAGATCCCTCGCAGTGTCTGGGCGCTGGGCTTCGTATCGATGTTCATGGACATTTCCTCGGAAATGATTCACGCCCTGCTGCCGCTGTACATGGTCACCGTGCTTGGCACCTCGGTAGTGGCGGTGGGCTTTATCGAAGGCATCGCCGAGGCGACCGCCTCGATCACCAAGGTGTTTTCCGGCGCCCTCAGCGACCGGCTGGGCAAACGCAAGCTGCTCACGGTGCTTGGCTACGGCCTGGGGGCGTTGACCAAGCCGGTGTTCCCCATGGCCTCCGGGCTGGAGTGGCTGACCGTGGCACGCTTCGTCGACCGGGTCGGCAAAGGCATTCGTGGGGCGCCGCGCGACGCGCTGGTGGCCGACGTTACGCCTGCTGAACTGCGTGGTGCAGCCTTCGGCCTGCGCCAGGCGCTGGATACCGTGGGCGCCTTCCTGGGGCCGTTGCTGGCGATCGTGCTGATGTGGCTTACGGCGAGCCATTTTCAGACGGTTTTCTGGGTGGCGGTGATCCCGGCGTTCGTAGCGGTATACATCCTCATCGCCTTCGTGCGCGAACCTGAAACGCCAGCCAGCACCCGGCCAGTGCGCTCACCGTTGGCGCTGCATGAGCTGGCCCGCCTGGGCCCGGCCTACTGGCGGTTGATCGGCCTGGCCACGCTGTTTACCCTCGCCCGCTTCAGCGAGGCGTTTCTGCTGCTGCGCGCCCAGGACATGGGCCTGGCGCCGCTGTGGGCGCCGGCGGTGCTGGTGCTCATGGCCTTGGCCTATTCGCTGTCGGCCTACCCCGCCGGGGTACTGTCGGACCGCGTAGGCCGCCGCGGCGTGCTGATGACCGGGCTGGGGCTGCTGGTTACCGCCGACCTGCTGCTGGCCCTGCTCCCGGGCTGGAGCGGCCTGGCCTTGGGGGTGGCGGCCTGGGGGCTGCACCTGGGCTTCAGCCAGGGCGTGTTTGCCGCCATGATTGCCGACAGCGCCCCCGCCGACCTGCGCGGTACAGCCTTCGGCCTGTTCAACCTGCTGACCGGGGTGGCGCTGCTGGCGGCCAGCGTGGTCGCCGGGCTGCTGTGGGACGGGGTCGGCTTCAAGGCGACATTCCTGCTTGGCGCAGCGTGCGCCGGCAGCACTTTGGTCGGGGTCGCATTGCTCAGGCCAGGGCCGATCACCGGCAAGCCGAACTAGGCCAGCACTGGCTGCTGCTCCAGTAGCGACCAGCCACCATGCCCATCCACCTCCAGCCGATGGGTATGGAAACCTGCCAGCGTGCTGCGGTGCCCGACACTGACCAGCAACGCCGCCGGCATTTCCGTGCGCAACAGCGAATACAGGGCATGCTCGAGCCCTTCGTCCATGGCCGAGGTGGACTCGTCGAGGAACACCACCTGTGGCCGGTTGAACAGCACCCGGGCAAATGCCAGGCGCTGCTGCTCGCCGACCGAGAGAATGTGTGACCAGTCACAGCTGACGTCCAATCGCTCGGCCAGGTGGGCCAGGTTGACCTGGCACAAGGCCTGTTGCATCCGCGACTCATCCTCAGGCTTGCCGGCCGCTGGGTAGGCGATAACGGCGCGCAGGTCACCCAGCGGCAGGTAGGGCCGCTGCGACAGGAACAGCGCCTGGTGGCCCAGCGGCCGCCTGACCTCACCCTCGGCGTACGGCCAGAGGCCCGCCAGCGCACGCAACAGCGTGGTTTTGCCGCTGCCCGACGGCCCCTTGATCAACAGCGCCTGGCCGGCATGCAGGTCAAGGTCCAGGTTGGCGATAAGGGCATGCCCGTCCGGGCGCAGCACCTGCAGACGGCTTATCGCCAAGGCATGCTCCTGGTCCTCGGTGATGACGCGCGGCAAAGCACTCGCCTGCTCGTTGGCATCGAGGAAGCCGGTCAGACGGTCGAGGGTAGCCCGGTACTGGGCAAACGCATCATATGACTCGCGGAAGAACGACAGCGAATCCTGCACCTGGCCAAAGGCCTGGGAGGTCTGCATGACATCACCCAGCTTGATCGCCCCGCTGAAGAAGCGCGGTGCCTGGAGAATGAACGGGAACACTACCGCTACCTGGCTCACGCCCAGGTTGAAACCACTGAATTTCAGGTTCCGGAACACCAGCGCCCAGGCATTGACGATCAAGGCACCAAAGCGGCCCAGCAAGGTTCCCCGCTCGACCTGCGCGCCCTGGTAGAAAGCGATGTTCTCGGCGTTCTCGCGCAGGCGCATCAGCGCGTAACGGAAGTTGGCAGTGAGCTTTTCGTTGAGGAAGTTCAGGCGGATCAGCGGTCGCCCGAGACGGAAGGCGATCCAGGTGGCGACGATGACATACAGGTACACGGCAAACACCATCGCCCGGGGAATTTCCACACCGGCAACAGCCAGCGGCGCCGACAGCCCCCAGAGGATGCCGGTAAATGCCACCAGCGAAACCAGCGCACTGACCGCGCCCAAGGCAAGGGTCACCGAATTGCTGACAAAGGCGTTGACGTCCAGTTCGATACGTTGGTCGGGGTTGTCTACGGGCTGGGCGAGGAACTGGCCACGGTAGTAGGCATCGCCGTGCATCCAGTCCTCGGTCAGGCGCTCGGTCAGCCAGACCCGCCACTGGATGCTGAACGCCTGGCTTACATAGAAGGTGAATAGCGAACGCAGCACATGGATTGTGGCCAACACCGCGAAAACGCCGAGCAGGTACCAGAAGGCAGTTTGGTCAAGGCCCTGCAAGGCGCTATAGAAGCCGTTGTACCAGAACGAGAACAGCACGTTCAGGCGCACGGAGAATAGCGTCAGTACCAGCAGCAGGGCGAACACCAGCAACGGCCGCCAACTGCGCCTGAAACTGAAATAGGGCCCGGCAAGCTGCCAGAACTGGCTGCCCCAACGCGTATAACGTACGGCCAGTGCGGCGGCTGCCGTGAAGCAGACAAGGGTGATGAACGAGGCGATTGCCAGCCAGCTCAGGCTCTCTTGCAGCGCCTGGTGCCAGTTCATTTCCATGATGGGTATCCGTGCTGAGTATTTCCGCGAGCGTAGCATCGACCTGTGATTCGTCAGGCATAAATGACGCACATTTCATGATTGCTTTTGAGAGCTACGCGGGCCCCTGTGGAAGCGGCTTTAGCCGCGAAGCAGGCAGCGCGGTGGATGGCACCGGCTTTGCCGGTGTTCGCGGGTGAACCCGCTCCCACAGAGAAGGGTTGTGCCGGCCCGGGACTTCCGGGCCAGAAAGACAAAACCCCTACCTGCATGAGCAGATAGGGGTTTTGCGAAATGAATCTTGACGATGACCTACTCTCACATGGGGAAACCCCACACTACCATCGGCGATGCATCGTTTCACTGCTGAGTTCGGGATGGGATCAGGTGGTTCCAATGCTCTATGGTCGTCAAGAAATTCTGTTGCCAGAATGTCCAGATGGACAGCCCAGCGAATTCGGATATGCGATATTTGTGGTGCTTTGTGAACAGTGCGAACTTTCGGTTCGTTTCGTCTTCACCACCACAATCTGCGTAGCAGATTGCTTGGGTGTTATATGGTCAAGCCTCACGGGCAATTAGTATTGGTTAGCTCAACGCCTCACAGCGCTTACACACCCAACCTATCAACGTCGTAGTCTTCGACGGCCCTTTAGGGGATTCAAGATCCCAGTGAGATCTCATCTTGAGGCAAGTTTCCCGCTTAGATGCTTTCAGCGGTTATCTCTTCCGAACATAGCTACCCGGCAATGCCACTGGCGTGACAACCGGAACACCAGAGGTTCGTCCACTCCGGTCCTCTCGTACTAGGAGCAGCCCCTCTCAAATCTCAAACGTCCACGGCAGATAGGGACCGAACTGTCTCACGACGTTCTAAACCCAGCTCGCGTACCACTTTAAATGGCGAACAGCCATACCCTTGGGACCGGCTTCAGCCCCAGGATGTGATGAGCCGACATCGAGGTGCCAAACACCGCCGTCGATATGAACTCTTGGGCGGTATCAGCCTGTTATCCCCGGAGTACCTTTTATCCGTTGAGCGATGGCCCTTCCATACAGAACCACCGGATCACTAAGACCTACTTTCGTACCTGCTCGACGTGTTTGTCTCGCAGTCAAGCGCGCTTTTGCCTTTATACTCTACGACCGATTTCCGACCGGTCTGAGCGCACCTTCGTACTCCTCCGTTACTCTTTGGGAGGAGACCGCCCCAGTCAAACTACCCACCATACACTGTCCTCGATCCGGATAACGGACCTGAGTTAGAACCTCAAAGTTGCCAGGGTGGTATTTCAAGGATGGCTCCATGAGAACTGGCGTCCCCACTTCAAAGCCTCCCACCTATCCTACACAAGCAAATTCAAAGTCCAGTGCAAAGCTATAGTAAAGGTTCACGGGGTCTTTCCGTCTAGCCGCGGATACACTGCATCTTCACAGCGATTTCAATTTCACTGAGTCTCGGGTGGAGACAGCGCCGCCATCGTTACGCCATTCGTGCAGGTCGGAACTTACCCGACAAGGAATTTCGCTACCTTAGGACCGTTATAGTTACGGCCGCCGTTTACCGGGGCTTCGATCAAGAGCTTCGCTTGCGCTAACCCCATCAATTAACCTTCCGGCACCGGGCAGGCGTCACACCCTATACGTCCACTTTCGTGTTTGCAGAGTGCTGTGTTTTTAATAAACAGTCGCAGCGGCCTGGTATCTTCGACCGGCATGGGCTTACGGAGCAAGTCCTTCACCCTCGCCGGCGCACCTTCTCCCGAAGTTACGGTGCCATTTTGCCTAGTTCCTTCACCCGAGTTCTCTCAAGCGCCTTGGTATTCTCTACCTAACCACCTGTGTCGGTTTGGGGTACGGTTCCCAGTTATCTGAAGCTTAGGAGCTTTTCTTGGAAGCATGGTATCAACCACTTCGTCGCCTAACGGCAACTCGTCATCAGCTCTCGGCCTTGAAATCCCGGATTTGCCTAAGATTTCAGCCTACCACCTTAAACCTGGACAACCAACGCCAGGCTGGCCTAACCTTCTCCGTCCCTCCATCGCAATAACTGGAAGTACAGGAATATTAACCTGTTTTCCATCGACTACGCTTTTCAGCCTCGCCTTAGGGACCGACTAACCCTGCGTCGATTAACGTTGCGCAGGAAACCTTGGTCTTTCGGCGTGCGAGTTTTTCACTCGCATTGTCGTTACTCATGTCAGCATTCGCACTTCTGATACCTCCAGCAAGCTTCTCAACTCACCTTCACAGGCTTACAGAACGCTCCTCTACCGCGTCATCGTAAGATGACACCCGTAGCTTCGGTGCATGGTTTGAGCCCCGTTACATCTTCCGCGCAGGCCGACTCGACTAGTGAGCTATTACGCTTTCTTTAAAGGGTGGCTGCTTCTAAGCCAACCTCCTAGCTGTCTAAGCCTTCCCACATCGTTTCCCACTTAACCATGACTTTGGGACCTTAGCTGACGGTCTGGGTTGTTTCCCTTTTCACGACGGACGTTAGCACCCGCCGTGTGTCTCCCATGCTCGGCACTTCCAGGTATTCGGAGTTTGCATCGGTTTGGTAAGTCGGGATGACCCCCTAGCCGAAACAGTGCTCTACCCCCTGGAGTGATACATGAGGCGCTACCTAAATAGCTTTCGAGGAGAACCAGCTATCTCCGAGCTTGATTAGCCTTTCACTCCGATCCACAGGTCATCCGCTAACTTTTCAACGGTAGTCGGTTCGGTCCTCCAGTCAGTGTTACCTAACCTTCAACCTGCCCATGGATAGATCGCCCGGTTTCGGGTCTATACCCAGCGACTAAACGCCCTATTAAGACTCGCTTTCGCTACGCCTCCCCTATTCGGTTAAGCTCGCCACTGAATATAAGTCGCTGACCCATTATACAAAAGGTACGCAGTCACCTAACAAAGTAGGCTCCCACTGCTTGTACGCATACGGTTTCAGGTTCTATTTCACTCCCCTCTCCGGGGTTCTTTTCGCCTTTCCCTCACGGTACTGGTTCACTATCGGTCAGTCAGTAGTATTTAGCCTTGGAGGATGGTCCCCCCATATTCAGACAAAGTTTCTCGTGCTCCGTCCTACTCGATTTCATTGACAAGAGATTTTCGTGTACGGGGCTATCACCCACTATGGCCGCACTTTCCAGAGCGTTCCACTAATCTCAAATCAACTTAAGGGCTGGTCCCCGTTCGCTCGCCACTACTAAGGGAATCTCGGTTGATTTCTTTTCCTCAGGGTACTTAGATGTTTCAGTTCCCCTGGTTCGCCTCTTGCACCTATGTATTCAGTACAAGATACTCAGCTTATGCTGAGTGGGTTCCCCCATTCAGAGATCTCTGGATCACAGTCTGTTTGCCGACTCCCCAAAGCTTATCGCAGGCTACCACGTCTTTCATCGCCTCTGACTGCCAAGGCATCCACCGTATGCGCTTCTTCACTTGACCATATAACCCCAAGCAATCTGGTTATACTGTGAAGACGACATTCGCCGAAAATTCGCATGTTGCTCTTTCGAGCAGAACTCACAAATTTTACCTTAGCCTGATTAACCAGCAGTGAAACTGGCTATCAGTCTATATCTATCACATATCCGAATTTTTAAAGAACGATCTGACAAAAGTCAGAAATCAACATTCGATCTGAATGCTCATTTCTAAGTTCTGACAAGTTACTGTGTACTGCGGAAGTGGTGGAGCCAAGCGGGATCGAACCGCTGACCTCCTGCGTGCAAGGCAGGCGCTCTCCCAGCTGAGCTATGGCCCCGTATTCTACGGCTGAACCATGTAATGGTAGGTCTGGGCAGATTTGAACTGCCGACCTCACCCTTATCAGGGGTGCGCTCTAACCAACTGAGCTACAGACCTATAACAGGGTCGCGTTACAGCATCGTCTTTTACAATGAATCAAGCAATTCGTGTGGGAGCTCATCAGCAGGCTGATGTCGTCGATTAAGGAGGTGATCCAGCCGCAGGTTCCCCTACGGCTACCTTGTTACGACTTCACCCCAGTCATGAATCACACCGTGGTAACCGTCCTCCCGAAGGTTAGACTAGCTACTTCTGGTGCAACCCACTCCCATGGTGTGACGGGCGGTGTGTACAAGGCCCGGGAACGTATTCACCGCGACATTCTGATTCGCGATTACTAGCGATTCCGACTTCACGCAGTCGAGTTGCAGACTGCGATCCGGACTACGATCGGTTTTGTGAGATTAGCTCCACCTCGCGGCTTGGCAACCCTCTGTACCGACCATTGTAGCACGTGTGTAGCCCAGGCCGTAAGGGCCATGATGACTTGACGTCATCCCCACCTTCCTCCGGTTTGTCACCGGCAGTCTCCTTAGAGTGCCCACCATAATGTGCTGGTAACTAAGGACAAGGGTTGCGCTCGTTACGGGACTTAACCCAACATCTCACGACACGAGCTGACGACAGCCATGCAGCACCTGTGTCAGAGTTCCCGAAGGCACCAATCCATCTCTGGAAAGTTCTCTGCATGTCAAGGCCTGGTAAGGTTCTTCGCGTTGCTTCGAATTAAACCACATGCTCCACCGCTTGTGCGGGCCCCCGTCAATTCATTTGAGTTTTAACCTTGCGGCCGTACTCCCCAGGCGGTCAACTTAATGCGTTAGCTGCGCCACTAAAATCTCAAGGATTCCAACGGCTAGTTGACATCGTTTACGGCGTGGACTAACAGGGTATCTAATCCTGTTTGCTCCCCACGCTTTCGCACCTCAGTGTCAGTATCAGTCCAGGTGGTCGCCTTCGCCACTGGTGTTCCTTCCTATATCTACGCATTTCACCGCTACACAGGAAATTCCACCACCCTCTACCGTACTCTAGCTCGCCAGTTTTGGATGCAGTTCCCAGGTTGAGCCCGGGGCTTTCACATCCAACTTAACGAACCACCTACGCGCGCTTTACGCCCAGTAATTCCGATTAACGCTTGCACCCTCTGTATTACCGCGGCTGCTGGCACAGAGTTAGCCGGTGCTTATTCTGTCGGTAACGTCAAAACAGCAAGGTATTAGCTTACTGCCCTTCCTCCCAACTTAAAGTGCTTTACAATCCGAAGACCTTCTTCACACACGCGGCATGGCTGGATCAGGCTTTCGCCCATTGTCCAATATTCCCCACTGCTGCCTCCCGTAGGAGTCTGGACCGTGTCTCAGTTCCAGTGTGACTGATCATCCTCTCAGACCAGTTACGGATCGTCGCCTTGGTGAGCCATTACCCCACCAACTAGCTAATCCGACCTAGGCTCATCTGATAGCGCAAGGCCCGAAGGTCCCCTGCTTTCTCCCGTAGGACGTATGCGGTATTAGCGTTCCTTTCGAAACGTTGTCCCCCACTACCAGGCAGATTCCTAGGCATTACTCACCCGTCCGCCGCTGAATCAAGGAGCAAGCTCCCGTCATCCGCTCGACTTGCATGTGTTAGGCCTGCCGCCAGCGTTCAATCTGAGCCATGATCAAACTCTTCAGTTCAATACTGCTTGGGTTTTTAAGAAACCCTAAACTTGGCTCAGCAATCTCAAATGACTATGTGATTTCTCGCATGGTCACTTGTGATGCTGATAATCTTTTTGACTATCAGTCCATACTCACAAGCACCCACACGAATTGCTTGATTCGATTTGTTAAAGAGCGTTTGGTTAAGAGCTTTTCGTCTCAACCGAGGCGCGCATTCTACGCCTTCCTCATTTGCTGTCAAGCGTTTATTTTGAAGTTTTTTGCGAGAAACTCGTTTAGCTTCAAACACTTGACTCAACAGGGTGGCTGGCTTCGCTTCGCTACCGCGTTGGAGTGGTGCGCATTATAGGGCGGCTTTTCAGGAGGTCAACCTTTGATTTCAATAATTTAGGTTTTTTTTGAAAAGACTGCGTCAGGGCCGCTTGGTGCTCGCCGCAAGCCCCGCAGCGCCTGTGAGATCGAGCGCCGCCCCCGCGGCGCTCGATCTCACAGGCACCGAAAGTACAACGCCATGCACCTTGCCCCCCACCCTCATAATTGCGCACTATATTGCTCACCCCACCCCGCTCAAGGATCGCCGCGCAGAAATGAACACCCAACCCCGCAGCCTGGCCGCTACCTTCTTCCCGATCGGCTTGCTGCTCATCGCCATGGCATCGATACAGTCCGGTGCCTCACTGGCCAAAAGCATGTTCCCCATCATCGGTGCCCAAGGCACCACCACCCTGCGCCTGATCTTCGCCAGCATCATCATGCTGCTGATACTGCGCCCGTGGCGTGTGCGCATGACCCGCAATACCCTGCGCAACGTCATAATCTACGGCATGGCGCTGGGCGGCATGAACTTCCTCTTCTATATGGCTCTGCAAACGGTACCCATCGGCATCGCCGTGGCACTGGAGTTCACCGGCCCGCTGGCCGTGGCGATCTTTTCCTCGCGTCGGCCGATCGACTTCCTGTGGATTGCCCTGGCCATCGTCGGCCTGTTGTTGCTGCTGCCGGCCGGCCATGGCGGGCAGGCTCTCGACCCGGTCGGCGCAGCCTATGCCCTGGGCGCGGGCGTGTGTTGGGCGCTGTACATCCTGTTCGGGCAGCGTGCCGGGGCCGAGCATGGAATCCAGAGCGCCGCGCTGGGTGTTGTGGTCGCCGCGCTGTTCGTTGCTCCCATCGGTATCGCCCACGCTGGCAGCGCATTGCTCACACCCGCCGTGATCCCCATGGCGCTGGGCGTCGCGGTGCTGTCGACCGCCCTGCCCTACAGCCTGGAAATGGTTGCCCTCACGCGCATCCCGGCACGCACTTTCGGCACCCTCATGAGCATCGAACCAGCATTTGGCGCACTGTCCGGCTTGCTGTTCCTGGGGGAGGTACTGACGTTTACCCAGTGGCTGGCTATTCTGGCGATCATTACCGCATCGGTCGGCACCACCCTGTCCATGCGCAAGGAGCCCAGCCCGGCTGTCGCAGCAGACTGATATGAGAAATATTTTCATTTGAGACAGGATTAGTGATTGTAGCGACCCGTCTCGCTGATTAAGCTGTCACAGAATCATCATCTTTACGCTATCTACTGGACCGAACACGGACGCTGGGGAATTTTCAGGACGAACCGAAGCGATAACGACGGGGTCAGACAACTGATCCGCCCCGCATTTAAGGACAGGAATGAAACGTATTTTGCTCATCCTGGCCATCTTGGCTATTGCTGGATGTGCCGCCACGGCCAAGACTGAGGTCAAAAGGGGCAAGAAGGGCCTGCATATCAATTGTTCCGGCCTGTCTTCCTCGTGGGACAACTGCTACAGCAAGGCCGCTAGCTCCTGCAGCACGCGCGGCTATCGGGTCGTTGCACGCTCGGGCGATAGCGATGAAGAACCCGGTGACTACTTGTTCGGTATCAACCCGGCGGGTTATACCAGCCGCAGCATGATCGTCATCTGCAAGTAGAAGAAAGGGCAGCTTTCAAGCTGCCCTTTTCATTTACCTCACAAGGGCGCGGTACGCGCCTCCAGCCAGGCCAGCGCGTCACCCTTGAGCAAGGGCGCCAGGCGCTCGCGCACACTGGCGTGATAACCGTTCAACCAGTCCCGCTCCTCCCTGGTCAGCAGCTCGGGCACCAGGCAGCGGGTGTCGATCGGGCACAGCGTCAGGGTTTCGAATTTCAGGAAGTCGCCGAAGGCGCTCTTGCCGGCCTCGCGGTTGACCACCAGGTTCTCGATGCGCACACCCCACTGCCCAGGGCGGTATGTACCCGGCTCGATCGAGCTGATCATGCCCACCTGCATCGCGGTCTGCGGTGTGGGCGCGGCCTGGTAGGCAATTACTTGCGGCCCCTCGTGCACATTCATGAAGTAACCCACCCCATGCCCGGTGCCGTGGCCATAATCTACCTGGTCAGCCCAGATCGGCGCGCGGGCAATGGCGTCGAGCAATGGCGACAGCACGCCTCGCGGGAAGGTAGCGCGCGACAAGGCGATCATGCCTTTGAGCACACGCGTGCAATCCTGCTTCTGTGCAAGGCTCGGGTTGCCCACCGGCACCATGCGGGTGATGTCGGTGGTACCGCCCAGGTACTGCCCGCCCGAATCGATCAGCAGCAGGCCATCGCCCTCGATGACCGCATGCGACTGCTCGGTGGCACGGTAATGCGGCATCGCGCCATTGCCATTGAAGGCGGCAATGGTAGAAAAACTCAACGACACGAAGCCCGGGCGGCGGGCACGCGCGGCACTCAATTGCTCGTCGACCGTCAGCTCGGTTACCAGCTGACGACCGAGGTTGGCCTCGAGCCAGGCGAAGAACTCGCACAAGGCCGCACCATCCTGCTCCATTACCTGGCGGATGTGCACCAGCTCGTCATCACTCTTGCACGACTTGCTCAGGGTGCTGGGGTTGAGCCCCTCGACCAGTTCCACCTCGGCCGGCAGGTTATCCAGCAGGCCGCAGGTGACCCGGGCCGGGTCGACCAGCAACCGGCTGCCGGCAGGTATGGCGGCAAGGGCCTTGCCTGCTTCGGTGTAGTCGCGCACTTCGATGCCGTCGACCGCCAGCACCTGGCACAGATGGTCATCGAGCTTGTCCTGGCCAACGAACAGAATGGCCTGCTGCTGGCTGATCAGGGCAAAGGCCACGAACACCGGATTATAGGACACATCGCTGCCGCGCAGATTGAACAGCCATGCGATGTCATCCAGGGTGGCGATGAAATGCCAGTCGGCCCCCTTGGCCTGCACGCTCTGGCGCAACTGCGCCAGTTTTTCCGCACGGCTCACCGTGGCGTGCGGCGGCAAATGCTGGTAGACCGGGTTGCCTGGCAGCGCCGGGCGCCCTTCCCAGACCTGGCCCAGCAGGTCCTTGTCAGTCACCAGGCGCGCCCCACGCGCCTTCAGCCGGTCGCCGAGCTGGCGCGCCGAAGCCAGGGCCATGACCGCACCATCTACCGCCACGCTGCCATTGAGCTGAACGTGATCGCCCAGCCATTCCAGCGCGCCAGGCTTGCCCGGCAACAGCTTCATCAGCTCGATGCCACTGCCTGCCAACTCGTGCTCCGCCTGTTCCCAGTAGCGGCTATCGACCCACAACCCGGCAAAATCAGCCGTGACCACCAGCGTGCCGACCGAGCCGTGGAAACCCGACAGCCACTGGCGCCCTTGCCAGTAACCGGGCAGGTATTCGGAAAGATGGGGGTCGGCCGAGGGTACCAGCAAGGCATCGATGCCCTCTGCGGCCATGGCCTGGCGTACCTGTGCCAGGCGCTGCGGCACGCTTTGCCCAAGGATGGTCTGAACGTTCATGCGCTCTCCTGCGGCTACATCACGGTTTATCCAATGCGTCGATAATGGAACAGCCGCCGAAGCCCTGCAATCTTGGCGACCGACACACGGCATGCATTGCCCGCCACGCCCTGCGCATACCGGACATTTCCTCCAGAAGGGTCAGGACCACCGATCAAGTTTCGCTGAACTTCCTCAAAGCACCGGCTTCACACTCAGTACATTCATTGCACACAGGCAGATGACCATGCCCAATGCCGGCGCCCCTAAAAGCGGCGTGGTGCTGCTCGACACCCGCGCGCACACCCCCGACCACGAGCATGCCGTACACCTGAAGCTTGCCGATGGCCTGGCCCGCCTGCTGGGCTGCGCGCACGTGCAACCCAGCCAGCCGCCAAGCGCCACCGATGGCTACTATTACCTGCCCACCGAAACCCTGGTCGATGCCAGGCGCCATGCCGCCTTGGGTATCTGCAGCGAACAGGACCTGTTCGGCGGCCTGGTCGCACACCCATACATGGCAACCAAGGCGATTTCCCACCCGCTGCCGGCAGGGGCCAGTTTCCCGCCGGGCTGGACCGATGCCTTCGCCCGGCAAGCCAGCGACGCCCTGCTGCGCGGCTACACCGTGTTCAGCAAGGCCGATGCGCGCAGCGCCGCACAGCTGTTGCTGGCGGACGGCCCGTTGCGAATCAAGCCGGTACTGGCCTGTGCAGGCCGTGGACAGCAGGTCATCAACACGGCGGATGAGCTGGAACCGCTACTGACCGGCATGAATGACCAGGACCTTGCGCTATGGGGGTTGGTGCTCGAGGAAGACCTGAGCGAAGTGCAAACCTTCAGCGTCGGCCAGGTACGCGTCGCCGGCCTGACCTGCAGCTATCACGGCACCCAGCAACTGACTCGCGACCATCAGGGCACGGAAGTGTATGGCGGCTCCGACCTGGTAGTGGTGCGCGGTGACTACCAGGCACTGCTGCAACTGCCCCTGGACGAGCCGCTGCGCCTGGCCATAAACCAGGCGATGGCTTACGAACAGGCCGCCGAGCAGCACTTCCCCGGCTTCATCGCCTCACGGCGCAACTACGACATCGCCCGCGGCGTGACCCCCCAAGGCCACCTGCGCAGCGGCGTACTCGAACAATCCTGGCGTCTGGGCGGTGCCAGCAGTGCCGAGCTGCTGGCTTTGCAGGCGTTCGCCGACGACCCGGCACTGCAACGGGTGCGTGCCTCTACCCATGAAGTGTTCGGCACTCCCGAACTGCCCGCTGACGCCACCCTCTTCTACCAAGGAAACGACAGTGAACTCGGACAACTCAGCAAATTTGCGCGGATTCGCGAACATGACCATTCAGAGTGAAACCGTTGAACTGCAGGTCGAGGATGACAGCATCGTCGGCACCCTGGTCAGCCCCGGCAGCAAGATGCCGGGCATTCTCTTCGTCCACGGCTGGGGCGGCAGCCAGCAGCGCGACCTGGCCCGCGCCCGGCAGATCACCGGGCTGGGCTGCGTGTGCATGACCTTCGATCTGCGCGGCCACGAAAAAACCGAAAGCCAACGGCTGACGGTCACCCGCGAACAGAACCTGACCGACCTGCTGGTGGCCTACGACCGGCTGGTAAGTCACCCGGCCGTCGATTCCAGTGCCATCGCCATCATCGGCAGCAGCTATGGCGGCTACCTGGCCACCCTGCTGACCCGCGAACGGCCGGTCAAATGGCTGGCCCTGCGAGTACCCGCCATGTACTGGGACGACGAATGGAACCTCCCCAAGCAAACCCTCGACCGGCAACGGCTGAACGCCTACCGCCAGCGACCGCTCGGGCCGTCGGACAACCGCGCGCTGGCAGCCTGTGCCGAATTCGGTGGTGATGTACTGCTGGTGGAGTCCGAGCAGGACGACTACGTGCCGCACAGCACACTGATGAGCTACCGCTCGGCATTCGTCAGTGCCCATTCGCTCACCCACCGCATTGTCGACGGTGCCGACCACGCATTGTCCAGCGAAGAAAGCCAGAAAGCCTACAGTTCGATCCTGGCGGCATGGGTCAGCGAAATGGTCGTTGGCGCCCGCCTGGACCGCTACCCGCACTACGCGCCCTGGTATGCCTGAGGCTCACCCACCTGGCAATGCAGGCCGCCATCGGCGCCGCGCACCAGGCTGCGCAGGGTCTGATAGGCAGCAAAGTTGACGCCACGGGCCTGGTGCTGGCCAAGCAGTTCGAGAAAAGGTTCCCCGACGAAATACGCCGCCGCCGCTGCCCACGCCTGGCGGGACTGCCATTGCAGGTACTGCAGCACCCTCCTGCCGTCGTCGCTGGCCTGGATACTGACACCCTGCAGCCCTTCGCAATGCACGGCCAACGCTTCACTGCGTACTACCAGCGCCTGGGCCAACGCCTGCTGGAACCTGCCGGGCACTTCATATTCGATCATCTGGGTAAACCACAGAGCTTGAGTTGTTGCCGTCATGAACGTTCTCCTGCTGACGGACGCGTACAGCGCAATGCCGAGCAGGGTAAAACCTCAAGTTATGTCAAGGTCAAGCGGTTTTCCGCAACGGGAACACCCGGTACGCCCTAACCGGATACGGCGAAGCGCCGCCGGTAATCACTCGGGGTCAGGCCAGTGATGCGCTGAAATACCTTGCGAAACGCTCCCGGGTCCTGGTAACCGACGCCCCAGGCGATCTGCTCGACATTGCGCCGGGTGAACTCCAGCAAGCGACACGCCCGCCCCACCCTCACCTGCTGGCAGTACTCGGTTGGCCGCAGCCCCGTGGCAGCACGAAAACGCCGCAGGAAGGTGCGTTCCTCCAGCCCCGCGCAGGCGGCCATGCCGGCCAGGTCGGCATCCTGCCCTCCGTTGCCCTGCAACCAGTGCTGTACTTTCAGCACCGCCTCATCGCCATGATCCAGGCGTGGATTGAACACTGCACCGGGCAGCGGCGCCGTGACCGGGTCGACCGCAAGATAGCGGGCAGTTTCCCGCGCCACCGTCGCCCCCATGAAGCGCTCAAGCAAGCGCAAGCCCAGGTCGGTCCAGGCCATCAGCCCGGCCGAGGTGACAATGTCGCCATCGTCCAGCAACGGTTGCTGGGCCTCGACCCGCACCTTGGGGAAACGCTGGGCAAGCGAATGCACGTAGTTCCAGTGGGTACAGGCCGGGCGCCCGTCGAGCAGGCCACTGGCGGCGATGAAGAACACCCCGATGCACACCGATGCCAGTACCGTGCCGTGCCCGTGCAACTGGCACAACGTCGCGCGATGGCGTTCAAGCAGCTCACCTTGTGGTGCCGACTCCAGGCTCGGCGGAATGATCAGCACCCGCAGATCGGATACGGCGACGGGCGGGCTTTCAGGGGCAGGCTGCAATTGCCCCGCCTCGTCCGCCTGCCAGAAGCTGATACGCACCGATGGCAACTCGACGGCCCCAAGTTCCGCAGCCACCCGGTTGGCCACCAGGAACAGGTCGGCCAAGCCATGCACGGCGGCACGCTGCGCGCCTGGGTACAGCAGCAGGCCGATGTCCAGGCTGGCGTGGTTGTCAGTTTTTGCCCGCATAGTGTCGTTCGCGCCAATCCTCAGGTCCGTGCGCACAGCCTATAACTAACGTCATCCAACGACTACTGCCACAGGAGGCAGCATGAGCAAGCAGGCGCTGATCATCATCGATATCCAGAACGACTACTTCCCGGGCGGCAAATGGACCCTCGATGGGGCCGACCAGGCGGCGGACAATGCTGCCCGTCTGCTGGCAGCGGCACGTCAACGGGGCGACCTGGTGGTGCATGTACGGCATGAGTTCGACAGTGCCGATGCGCCGTTCTTCGCGCCAGGCTCGCAGGGTGCGGCCATCCACGCCAAGGTCGAGCCCAGGGCCGGTGAGCCCGTAGTGCTAAAGCACAAGGTGAACGCCTTCCTCGGTACCGACCTTGAGAATACGCTGGACCGGCATGGTGTCGAGGCCCTGACCATCGTCGGCAGCATGAGCCACATGTGTATCGACGCCGCCACCCGGGCCGCAGCCGATCTGGGTTACGAGGTGACCGTGGCGCACGACGCCTGTGCCACGCTGCCACTGGAGTTCGATGGCAAGCGGGTGCCGGCGGCACAGGTACATGATTCGGCGATGGCGGCGTTGGCGTTTGCCTATGCCAAGGTGGTGAAGACCGATGAATTGCTGGATCGCTGATCAGGCTTGAGGTCTGGCGGCGCTTTGCGCCCCATCGCGACGCAAGGCCGCTCCTACAGGGGGTACGCGATCTCCTGTAGGAGCGGCCTTGCGTCGCGATGGGCTGCGCAGCAGCCCCAAAACCTGCTACCTCAAATAACCACATTGCGCACAAATCGCACCGCCACCGCCCCATCGTTGCGATAGGCATACCGGCAATTGCTGGGAAACACCTGGAACTGCCCGACCTGCAGACGATGCTCGACCCCTTCGATAATCAGCGTCAGTTGCCCTTGCGCCACATAGATCTGCTCGCTCCAGCCCTCGGCATCAGCCTCGCTGAAATAGCACTCGCCCGGTGCCAGCGTCCATTCCCACAGCTCCACCTCGCGCCGCGCCACACTGCTGCCCAGCAGCACCGCCCGGCTCTGCGGATGCTCGCCGGCCCAGGCCAACTCTTCGATGCGCCCGGGGTCACGCTGGTCAGGTGCCTGGATCAGGGTACTGAAAGCCACGCCCAAGGCTTCGGCAATCAGGTCGAGGGTAGTCAGGCTGACATTCTTCTCGCCCGCCTCGATCGCCACCAGCATGCGCCGGCTGACACCGGAGCGCTCCGCCAGCGCCGTCTGGCTCATGCCCGCGGCGTTACGCAGGCCGCGTACATTGAGGCTGACATGTTGCAGCACCGATGCCCGGTGCGAGGAATCTTTGTGCACTATATTGCTCACTGGTCGGTATTGCGCAGTATACTGCCCATTTTGCGGCGATTGTGCGCCGCCCCCTCCGAGTGCGCAAGACCATGACCCAGCCCAGCAGCAAACCGGCCCCTGCCATTACCTTTCGCCTGAGCAAGGCCGAACTGGTGCTGGTGTTCATCACCATGCTGTGGGGCGGCACCTTTCTGCTGGTGCACAACGTGATGACCGTCAGCGGCCCGATGTTCTTCGTCGGCCTGCGCTTCGCCGCAGCCGCGCTGTTCGTCGGGGTGGTCTCGGCGCGAGCACTGCCTGGGCTGACCTTCACCGAACTGAAGGCCGGCATGCTGATCGGTGTGTCGATCATGCTCGGCTACGGCTTGCAGACCATGGGCCTGCAAACCATCAGCAGCAGCCAGTCGGCGTTCATCACCGCGCTGTACGTGCCATTCGTGCCGCTGTTGCAGTGGCTGGTGCTGGGCCGGCGGCCCGGCCTGATGCCCAGCATCGGCATCTGCCTGGCGTTCATCGGCCTGATGCTGCTGGCCGGGCCGGAAGGGGGCAGCCTGCACTTCAGCGAAGGTGAACTGGTAACCCTGGTCAGCGCCGTGGCCATTGCCGGCGAAATCATCCTGATCAGCCGCTACGCCGGCCAGGTCGATGTGCGCCGGGTCACCGTGGTTCAGTTGGCGACCGCCTCGCTGCTGGCGTTCCTGATGATCGTGCCGACTCAGGAGCGCATACCTGACTTTTCCTGGCTGTTGCTGGCCAGTGCCGTGGGCCTGGGCGCCATGAGCGCGGTGATCCAGGTGGCAATGAACTGGGCGCAGAAGTCGGTCTCGCCCACCCGCGCCACCCTCATCTATGCCGGCGAACCGGTATGGGCCGGAATCGTCGGGCGCATCGCCGGTGAGCGCCTGCCGGGCGTGGCACTGCTCGGCGGCCTGCTGATCGTGATCGCGGTGGTGGTAAGCGAACTCAAGGTGCGCCGCCCGCGCGAGGTGGTCGAAGCGCGGGAAGTGCAGGATGAAGGCGAACGCCAGGCTGGCCTGTAAAGCCGTCAACTGCGGCTATGCTTTGTAAGAATCTGTTATAAAAAAACAGCTTGTCACAGCCTGTTTGTAGGATTCTGCGACAGCTTGCGTGTTGGTGATCATCCCCTCGGCACGTATGATTCTTTGCAAACTTCTCCAGAATAGGCCGCTATGTCTTTGATAGTGCTATTGCTTCTGCCGTTCGTGGGCAGTTGCCTGGCAGCCGTGCTGCCGCACAACGCACGTAACGCGGAGTCCATTCTCGCTGGGCTCGTGGCCCTGGTCGGCACTGTCCAGGTAGCACTGCTGTACCCTCAGGTCGCCCACGGTGGCGTGATTCGCGAAGAGTTCCTCTGGCTGCCCAGCCTGGGGCTGAACCTGGTGCTGCGCATGGACGGCTTCGCCTGGCTGTTCTCGCTGCTGGTGCTGGGCATCGGTACGCTGGTGTCGCTGTATGCCCGCTACTACATGTCACCGCAAGACCCGGTGCCGCGCTTCTTCGCCTTCTTCCTCGCCTTCATGGGCGCCATGCTCGGCCTGGTGATCTCCGGCAACCTGATCCAGCTGGTGTTCTTCTGGGAACTCACCAGCCTGTTCTCCTTCCTGCTGATCGGCTACTGGCACCACCGTGCCGACGCCCGCCGCGGCGCCTATATGGCGCTGATGGTCACTGGCGCGGGCGGCTTGTGCCTGCTGGTGGGTGCCCTGCTGCTCGGCCATGTGGTCGGCAGCTACGACCTGGACAAGGTCCTGGCTGCCGGCAACACCATTCGCCAGCATGCGCTGTACCCGGTGCTGCTGCCGCTGATCCTCATCGGCGCCCTTAGCAAGAGTGCACAATTCCCCTTCCAGTTCTGGCTGCCCCATGCCATGGCAGCGCCCACCCCGGTATCGGCTTATCTGCACTCGGCGACCATGGTCAAGGCCGGGGTATTCCTGCTGGCGCGCTTGTGGCCGGTGCTGTCGGGCAGCGAGGAGTGGTTCTGGATCGTCGGCGGTGCCGGTGCCCTCACTCTGCTGCTCGGCGCCTTCGCCGCCATGTTCCAGAACGACCTCAAGGGTCTGCTGGCGTACTCGACCATCAGCCACCTGGGCCTGATTACCCTGCTGCTGGGCCTGAACAGCCCGCTGGCCGCGGTCGCAGCGGTATTCCACATTCTCAACCACGCCACCTTCAAGGCCTCGTTGTTCATGGCCGCCGGCATCATCGATCACGAAAGCGGCACCCGTGACATCCGCCGCCTCAGCGGTTTGATACGCCTGGTGCCATACACCGCCACCCTGGCCATGGTGGCCAGCGCCTCGATGGCCGGCGTGCCGTTGATGAACGGTTTCCTGTCCAAGGAAATGTTCTTTGCCGAAACGGTGTTCATCAGCTCCAGCGCCTGGGTCGAGGCCACGCTGCCGGTAATCGCCACCCTGGCCGGCACCTTCAGCGTGGCCTATGCCCTGCGTTTCACCGTCGATGTGTTCTTCGGCCCCACTGCGCAGGACCTCCCGCACACCCCGCACGAACCGCCACGCTGGATGCGTGCGCCGGTCGAACTGCTGGTGCTCACCTGCCTGGTGGTGGGCATCTTCCCTGCCCAGTCGGTCGGCCCGCTGCTGGCCGCTGCCGCCCTGCCTGTGGTAGGCGGCACCCTGCCGGAATACAGCCTGGCCATCTGGCATGGCTGGAACGCGCCGCTGGTCATGAGCCTGGTGGCCATGAGCGGCGGTATCGTGCTGTACCTGTTGCTGCGCAAGCAGCTGCGCCTGGGCCGCTTCCCCTACCCGCCGGTGATCGAGCGTTTCAACGGCAAGCGCCTGTTCGAGTACGGTCAGGTGCAGCTGATGCTGCTGGCGCGGCGTATCGAGCGCCTGCTCACCAGCCGCCGCCTGCAGTCGCAGCTGTTCATGCTGGTGCTCGCCGCGTTCCTCGCCGGCCTCACGCCCATGCTCTACAGCGGCCTGAGCTGGGGCGATCGGCCGAAGATTCCAGGTTCGGGCGTGTTCGTCGCGCTGTGGCTGATTGCCATCGCCTGCGCCATCGGCGCCGCCTACCAGGCCAAGTACCACCGTTTGGCAGCGTTGATCATGGTCAGCGTCTGCGGCCTGATGACCTGCATCACCTTCGTCTGGTTCTCCGCGCCCGACCTGGCCCTGACTCAGCTGGTAGTGGAAGTGGTCACCACCGTGCTGATCCTCCTCGGTCTGCGCTGGCTGCCGCGGCGGATCGAAGGCGTATCGCCGCTGCCGGGCAGCCTGGAGCGTGCACGCATGCGTCGCCTGCGCGACCTGCTGCTGGCGGTGCTGGTAGGTGGCGGCATGGCCGTGCTGTCCTATGCCATGCTGACCCGACCGACGCCGAACGACATTTCCTCGTTCTACCTGAGCCGGGCACTGCCCCAGGGCGGTGGCACCAACGTGGTCAATGTCATGCTGGTCGACTTCCGTGGTTTCGATACCCTTGGTGAAATCACCGTGCTGGTGGCCGTGGCGCTGACCGTGTTCGCCCTGCTGCGGCGCTTCCGCCCACCGAAGGAAAGCATGCAACTGCCGGCGCAGCAGCGTCAGCTGGCACCCGATGTGGTCACCGACCTGATCAATCCGCGGCATGCCACCGACACCGCACTGGGTTTCATGATGGTGCCCGCTGTGCTGGTGCGCCTGCTGCTGCCGATCGCCCTGCTGGTGTCGATGTACCTGTTCATGCGTGGCCACAACCAGCCCGGTGGCGGCTTTGTCGCCGGCCTGGTGATGTCGGTGGCATTCATCCTGCAGTACATGGTGGCCGGCACCCAGTGGGTCGAGGCGCAGATGAGCCTGCGCCCGCTGCGCTGGATGGGCACCGGACTGCTGTGCGCAACCCTGACCGGCACCGGCGCGATGCTGCTGGGCTACCCGTTCCTCACTACCCATACCGCCCACCTGCACCTGCCGTTGCTCGGTGATGTGCACGTGGCCAGCGCGCTGTTCTTCGATGTCGGTGTGTTCACCGTGGTGGTCGGCTCGACCCTGCTGATCCTCACTGCCCTGGCGCACCAGTCGGTGCGCGCCTACCGCCCGGGCAACCCGGCGAAAACCAGCCAAGCAGGAGCCGCCTGATGGAAGAAGTGATTGCAGTTGCCATCGGCGTGCTGGCCGCCTCGGGGGTATGGCTGATCCTGCGCCCGCGAACTTACCAGGTGATCATGGGCCTGTGCCTGCTGTCGTACGGGGTCAACCTGTTCATCTTCAGCATGGGCAGCCTGTTCATTGGCAAAGAACCGATCATCAAGGACGGCGTGCCCCAAGACCTGCTGCACTACACCGACCCGCTGCCGCAGGCCCTGGTGCTCACCGCCATCGTCATCAGCTTCGCCATGACCGCGCTGTTCCTGGTGGTGTTGCTGGCCTCGCGCGGCCTGACCGGTACCGACCACGTGGATGGCCGGGAGCGTGACGAATGAGTGGCATGAGCCAGTTGATCATCGCGCCCATCCTGCTGCCACTGGTGACCGCGGCAGTGATGTTGCTGCTGGGCGAGAAACACCGGCAGACAAAAGCCCGGCTGAACCTCCTGTCGACTTTCGCCGGCCTGGGCATCGCGGTCAGCCTGTTATTGTGGGTGCGCACCCAGGGCCAGGCGGAATCCATCGGTGTCTACCTGCCGGGCAACTGGCCGGCGCCGTTCGGCATCGTGCTGGTGGTCGACCACCTGTCGGCCCTGCTGCTGACGCTCACCGGGATCATTGCCTTCAGTGCCCTGCTGTTTGCCCGCGCTCGCTGGGATAGTGCGGGGGCCAGCTTCCACGCGCTGTTCCAGATCCAGCTGATGGGCTTGTACGGCGCCTTCCTCACTGCCGACCTGTTCAACCTGTTCGTGTTCTTCGAGGTGCTGCTGGCGGCTTCCTATGGCCTGCTGCTGCACGGCTCGGGCCGCGCCCGGGTGCGAGCCGGCCTGCACTACATTGCCATCAACCTGTTCGCCTCGTCGCTGTTCCTGATCGGCGCCGCGATGCTGTATGGCGTGACCGGAACCCTGAACATGGCCGACCTGGCCCTGAAGATTCCGCTGGTGCCAGAGGCCGACCGTGGCCTGCTGCACGCTGGCGCGGCGATCCTGGCCATGGCGTTCCTGGTCAAGGCCGGCATCTGGCCGCTGAACTTCTGGCTGGTGCCGGCCTATGCCTCGGCCAGCGCGCCGGTGGCTGCGCTGTTCGCCATCATGACCAAGGTCGGCCTGTATGCCGTACTGCGCCTGTGGACACTGCTGTTCTCCGGGCAGGCCGGGGCCTCGGCGCACTTCGGTGGTGAATGGCTGGTATACGGTGGCCTGGTCACCCTGGCGGTGGCGGCGGTGTCGATCCTGGCCGCGCAGCGCCTGGAGCGCATGGCCGCCCTCAGCATCCTGGTTTCGGCCGGCACCCTGCTCGGCGCCGTCGGTTTCGCTCAATCGGCGCTGACCGGCGCGGCGTTGTTCTACCTGGTCAACTCGACCCTGGCGCTGTGCGCGCTGTTCCTGCTCGCCGAACTGGTCGAGCGTTCGCGCTCGGCCAACGAAGCACCGCTGGACGACGAAGAAGACGCCATGCCGCCACCGCTGGAATCACTGCACCCACCCAAGGGCATCAACCTCGACGACGAACAGAAGGTGGTGATCGGCCAGATCATTCCGTGGACCATGGCCTTCCTCGGCCTCAGCTTCATCGCCTGCGCCCTGCTGATCATCGGCATGCCGCCGCTGTCGGGCTTTGTCGGCAAGCTCAACCTGATCAGCGCGCTGTTCAACCCGCAAGGGCTGGGTGTGCCTGCCGAGCAGCCGCTGGGGGCGGCAGGCTGGGGCCTGGTGGCGTTGCTGATCCTGTCTGGCATGGCCTCGCTGATCGCCTTCGGCCGTGTCGGCATCCAGCGCTTCTGGAAGCCTGAGGAACGCCCTTCGCCGGTGCTGCGCCGCTATGAATGCCTGCCCATCGTTATCCTGCTCGGCCTGTGCATCATCCTCAGCTTCAAGGCCGAGCCACTGCTGCGCTACACCCAGGACACCGCTGCCGGCCTGCAGGCCCCCGACGCCTATATCGAAGCCGTGATGGCCGCGCGGCCGATTCCTGGCCCCACCTCGCTTGACGTACAGGTGCAGCCATGAATCGACTGTTCCCCGCACCGCTCTTATCGGTTTCGCTGTTCGCACTGTGGCTGTTGCTGAACCTCTCGGTCAGCCCCGGCAATCTGTCGCTGGCTGCCGCGCTCGGCGTGCTGGCGCCTCTGTTGATGGCGCCACTGCGCCCGCAGCATGCCCATGTGCGACGGCCGCTGGCGATCGCCCGGCTGATTGGCCGGGTCGGTATCGATGTGATCATGTCCAACCTGCTGGTTGCCCGTGGCGTGCTGCGCGCCGGCAAGCAGCCGCCACGCTCTGCGTTCGTGCACATCCCGCTGGCCCTGCGCGACCCGCATGGCCTGGCAGCGTTGTCGATGATTACCACGGTGGTGCCCGGCACGGTCTGGTCCGAACTGGCGCTGGACCGCAGCGTGTTGCTGCTGCATGTGTTCGACCTGGATGACGAGGCGGCCTTCATCCAGCACTTCAAGGACACCTACGAACGCCCGCTTATGGAGATTTTCCAATGACAGGCCTGCTCGCCAATGCTGTCCTCGCCAGCCTGTTCATCTTTGCCCTGGCCATGGCCCTGGCACTTATCCGGCTGTTCCGCGGCCCGTCCGCCCAGGACCGGGTGCTGGCGCTGGACTACCTGTACATCCTGGCCATGCTGACCATGCTGGTACTGGGAATCCGTTATGCCAGTGACACCTACTTCGAAGGTGCCCTGCTGATTGCGCTGTTCGGTTTCGTTGGCTCGTTTGCCCTGGCCAAGTTCCTGCTGCGCGGTGAGGTGATCGAATGACTGAAAACCTGCAACTCCCCTTCTGGCTGGAGCTGGTCACTTCCGCACTGCTGCTGACCGGCAGCCTTTTCGCCCTGATCGGCGCCGTGGGCCTGTTGCGGCTGAAGGACTACTTTCAGCGCATGCACCCACCGGCACTGGCCTCGACCATTGGCGCCTGGTGCGTGGCACTGGCTTCGATCATCTACTTTTCCTGGCTCAAGGAAGCCCCGGTGTTGCACGCCTGGCTGATTCCGATCCTGCTGTCGATCACCGTACCGGTGACCACATTGTTGCTGGCCCGGGCAGCACTGTTCCGCAAGCGCATGGCGAAAGAGCCGGTACCTGAAGAAGTCAGCAGCGGCCGCGATCGAGGCAACTGACAGATCGCGGCCTCACCCTTGGGCAAGGCGCTGCAACTCGCGCCGGACCATGGCCACATAAGGCGGCGGGCCAAGGCGATATAATTCGCCTGCCACCCAGGTCAACCAGGCGCCTTGCAGTTCATCGCGCCTGGCCAGCAAACGCTCGGCCTCGGCCAGGGCATCCGCCAGGTGCTGCCGATGGAACTCGGCACGCGTGGCGGGCACCTCGTCACTGTGGGTCATTCACTGGCCTTGAAGGTGGTCAGCTCACCTTTGCGCCATTTGGCAACCTTTCCGGTCACCGCCTTGAGCAACTTGCCCAGGCCTTCCTGCACTTGCTGCTGCGCAGCGAACACCAGCATCACACCGTGGCCTTCACGGAACACGATGCCTTCGCCTTCGGGCACCGACACGAAGGCATAGTCGCCCACGCCATATACGTTCAGCTTGATTTCACGAAAGCGCATTTCCAGTTTGCCGCCTTCACGGCTGGGCAGTACCGCGGCGCGAAAGTGGTCGCCGACCTTCAGTTCCAAACGTTGCTTGTCATCGACGACCAATGCGCTTTCGGTGTCGATTTCGGCCATGTACAGGCCTTCGGGACTCTGTTCGGTGACATAGACAAAGCGGCCCTGAAACAACTGGGCCAATTTACCGCGCAAGTCGCCCAGGGCGAACAACGCATGGGTATCAAGAGTGCTGACTGCCAATGAAGTAATCCTCAACCGGTTACAACCCGCCCTCACCCAAAGCTCGGTGAGGCACGGTCATTTCTTATCGATAGGCGAAAGAATAATAAAGCGATATGCGAAATGTCTGTGCCCGCTGGCGCTGCAGCGTGCAGGAATCTTTACTCTGGCTTGCCAGATCTGGCCTCGAATACAGGCTTTCGGCATATTCCCAATTCGGGAAGCGTAATGTCTGACAACAAAACCGCCAGAAAAGATGCGGCAGGCAATGCCAGAGCGCACGTGAGAACGGGCCCTGCAATCCATCAGCGCATTACTGGGGGAAGAATATGCACGAAAACACCGAAATTCGTCGAGAGGTAAAGTACATTTCTTACAGGGAACGCCCTGAACAACCCTGCTCACTCGCCGACAGCACTCACGGCGCTCAGGCAGCCAAGCCCTTCTTCAACTGCTGCTGCCAGGCCGCCTGGCACTCCAGCGCCTCTTCACGGGTGGCGAATGCGGTGCCACGGCGTTCGCCATTGACCAGCACTACCCAGCAGTTGCGCACACCCAGCGCCCGTAGTGCGGCAGGCACACCCGAACCAATCATCACGGCTACATCGACCCGGCTATTCATCATTCCCTCCGGAATTTAATTAGCACCCTAACGATAGAGCCATGATACGCCTGCTTACGGCGCGGAAACAGCGCATCCCGGTATAGCAGTGTTACGTACGGGGCAACAAAACCGCAGCCGACAAGAAACGCAAAAAGCCCCAGGGATCGCTCCGTGGGGCTTGGCACACCGCGCGTGGTTACACCTGGCGCTGGTGGCGGTCGAGCTGCTCGTGGCGCTCCTGGGCTTCGATGCAGTACTTGGTGGTCGGGCTGATCAGCAGACGCTTCAGGCCGATAGGCTCACCACTGTCATCGCACCAGCCGAAGCTTTCGTCGGCAATACGGTCCAGGGCCATTTCCAGCTGCGGCAGCAGGCGCTGGTCGCGGTCGATGGCATTCACCAGCCAGCTACGCTCCTCTTCGACCGAAGCCACGTCGGCAGGGTCCGACGGGGTGTCCAGGCCTTCGATGGTGGCACGGCTCAGCTCGATGCGTTCATGGGTTTCGACTTTCATCGCCTGCAGCAGGCCAGCGAAGAAAGCCAGCTGGTCAGCGTTCATGTAGTCATCGGCCGACATGGCCAGCAACTGTTCCTTGGTCATCGATTTCTCTATGAAAAAATGTGCATTTGGGCGATTCCCGGTGCCGCCGACGCCTTGGCATCGGCAGCGGAATTCTTCAAGCGCCAACCGGCACTCTTTTACAGGGGGCGGCAGTCTAAGGCGCCGCGTCGCGTGGAGCAACTGCAATTGGGTGGGAATTTGCTTTCGGCGCTCGGAATCCGCTGGTCGGTGCAAAGAAGATGCTTGGTAGGGGCCGTGGAGTATGGCGGGGAATTGGGTCAGGGCCGCCAGGTGCATGTCTGGAGATTGGGTTAGGGCTATCAGGTGTTTGCCATGACATTTTCAGTGCCTGTGAGATCGAGCGCCGCCCGCGCGGCGCTTCGCGGGGCAAGCCCGCTCCCACATTTGTTGCAACGTGGCCATGTCTGTTAGGCCATGGTTGTCAGCCTTGTTGGTCTGACTCAATTTCTCGGTTGGCGCTGCTGCCGCCTCACCAGTTTCAAGACGTGCTCCAAGGCAGGCAACCATGGCCTGGCAGGTTCGGCACGTTGCAACAAATGTGGGAGCGGGCTTGCCCCGCGAAGCGCCGCGCGGGCGGCGCTCGATCTCACAGGCGCCGGACCTCTAAAGGCATGCCCCAAAGGCCCAACGCAAATCCACAACCAGAATCAGCGATCCTTGAACTGCGCCTCGCGCTTGGCAATGAACGCAGCCATACCCTCTTTCTGATCTTCGGTAGCAAACGCCGCATGGAACACCCGCCGCTCGAAGCGCACACCCTCGCTAAGGGTGACTTCGAACGCACGGTTGACGCTCTCCTTGACCATCATGCTCACCGGAATCGACTTGCTGGCGATGGTCGCAGCCACCTTCAACGCCTCTTCCACCAGCTCCGCCTGTGGCACGATGCGCGCCACCAGCCCGGCACGCTCAGCTTCCTCAGCCCCCATCAGGCGACCGGTCAGGCACAATTCCATGGCCTTGGCCTTGCCCACCGCGCGGGTCAGGCGCTGGGTGCCGCCCATCCCCGGCAGCACGCCCAGGTTGATCTCTGGCTGACCAAACTTGGCGTTATCCGCCGCCAGGATGAAGTCACACATCATCGCCAACTCGCAGCCACCGCCCAAGGCAAAACCGGACACCGCGGCAATGATCGGCTTGCGCCGGTTGGCAATGCGGTCGGCATCGCTGAACAGGTCGTCAACGTAGATTTGCGGGTATTGCAGCTCGGCCATTTCCTTGATGTCGGCGCCAGCGGCAAAGGCCTTGGCGGAACCGGTCAGCACCACGCAGCCGATGTTCGGATCGCGCTCGAGCTGGTCCAGCGCCTGGTTGATCTCGCCGACGATCTGCGCGTTCAACGCGTTCAGCGCCTGCGGGCGGTTGAGGGTGATCAGGCCGACCTTGCCGTGGATGTCCAACAGGATGGTTTCGAATGCCATGCAGTCTGCTCCTTCAAAGATTGCGCGCAATGACCATGCGCTGAATGTCGCTGGTGCCTTCGTAGATCTGGCAAACCCGAACGTCGCGGTAGATGCGCTCCAGCGGGAAGTCACTCAGATAGCCATAACCGCCCAGTGTCTGCAAGGCGTCCGAACAGACCTTTTCGGCCATTTCCGAGGCAAACAGCTTGGCCATCGACGCTTCAACCAGCGCCGGGCGCCCGGCATCGCGCAGCGCGGCGGCATGCAGCACCATTTGCCGGGCCACGGCAATCTTCGTCGCCATGTCGGCCAGGCGGAAGGCCACCGCCTGGTGCTCGATCAGCGCCTTGCCAAAGCTCTGCCGCTCGTTGGCGTAGTCACGCGCCACCTCGAACGCCGCGCGGGCCATGCCCACCGCCTGCGAGGCGATGCCGATACGGCCGCCTTCGAGGTTGGCCAGGGCGATCTTGTAGCCCTCGCCTTCGGCACCCAGGCGGTTGGCCACCGGCACGCGCACATTGTCGAATACGATCTGGCAGGTGTCGGAGGCGTGCTGGCCGAGCTTGTCCTCGACCCGCGCCACTTGGTAGCCCGGCGAATCGGTGGGCACGATGAAGGCGCTAATGCCGCGCTTGCCGGCGTCCGGGTCGGTCACGGCGAACACGATCACCACCCCGGCATTCTGCCCGGAGGTGATGAACTGCTTGCTGCCATTGAGCACGTAGTGGTCGCCATCCAGACGTGCACGGGTCTTCAAGCTGCTGGCGTCAGAGCCGGCCTGTGGTTCGGTCAGGGCAAAGGCACCGAGCATCGCGCCGCTGGCCAGCGGGGTGAGGAACTGCTCTTTCTGCTGCTCGCTGCCAAAGCGCAGGATCGGCACACAGCCCACCGAGTTGTGCACGCTCATGATGGTCGAGCAGGCGCCGTCACCCGCGGCAATTTCCTCCAGGGCCATGGCATAGGCCACGTAGCCGGTGTCGCTGCCGCCCCACTGCTCCGGCACCAGCATGCCGAACAGGCCCAGCTCGGCCATCTCCTCGATGGCCTCCTTCGGGAAGCGGTGTTCCTTGTCCCATTGTTCGGCAAACGGCTTCAGGCGCTCCTGAGCAAAGGCGCGAACCGCGTCGGCGATCTGTTGTTGCTCGTCAGTTACCAGCATGGTTCACCTCAGTACAGGCATTCGACAGCCATGGCAGTGGCCTCGCCGCCGCCAATGCAGATGGCCGCCACACCACGGCGCAGGTTGTTCTGGCGCAGGGCCGACAGCAGGGTCACCAGGATGCGCGCGCCGGAAGCGCCGATCGGGTGGCCGAGGGCGCAGGCGCCGCCATGGATATTGACCTTGTCATGCGGCAGGTCGAGGTGCTTCATGGCCGCCAGGGTGACCACGGCGAAGGCCTCGTTGATCTCGAACAGGTCGACCTCGGCCAGGTCCCAGCCAGTGCGTTTCATCAGTTTGTCGATGGCACCGATCGGTGCGGTCGGGAACAGTGCCGGGGTGTCGGCAAAGGCGGCATGGCCGTGGATCACCGCCAGCGGCTTGAGGCCGCGCTTGTCGGCTTCGGCACGGCGCATCAGCACCAGCGCCGCAGCGCCGTCGGAAATCGAGCTGGAGTTGGCGGCGGTCACCGTGCCGCCTTCGCGGAAGGCCGGCTTGAGCTGCGGGATTTTGTCCAGGCGTGCCTTGGGCGGCTGTTCGTCGTCCTTGATGACGCGTTTCTCTTTGCCTTCGGTGACCTCGACCGGCACGATCTCGGCAGCAAAGCGACCGCTCTTGATAGCGTCCTGGGCGCGGGTCAGCGAGGCGATGGCGAACTGGTCCTGGGCTTCGCGGCTGAAGGCATTGGCCTGGGCGCAGTCTTCGGCAAAGGTGCCCATCAGGCGACCTTTGTCGTAGGCGTCTTCCAGGCCATCCATGAACATGTGGTCGATGATCCTGCCGTGGCCCATGCGGTAGCCGCCACGGGCCTTGTCCAGCAGGTAGGGCGCATTGGTCATGCTTTCCATGCCACCAGCCACCACCACATCAGCGGTGCCGGCCAGCAGCAGGTCATGGGCCATGATTGCCGCCTGCATGCCCGAACCGCACATCTTGTTCAGGGTGGTACAGGTGGTGTGCTTGTCCAGGCCGGCGCCCAGCGCGGCCTGGCGCGCCGGTGCCTGGCCCTGGCCGGCCGGCAGCACGCAGCCGAACAGCACCTGCTCGACACTGGCAGCATCGATGCCGGCGCGCTCCACGGCACCACGGATGGCGGCGCTGCCCAGCTGCGGCGCAGTCAGGCTCTTGAGGTCGCCCTGCAGGCCGCCCATGGGCGTGCGCACGGCGCTTACGATAACGATCGGGTCATTGGCGAGGGTCATGTTCGCTCTCCTTACTTGGCAGCCATGCGCAGTGCACCGTCGAGGCGGATCACCTCGCCGTTGAGCATGCTGTTCTCGATGATGTGGCGGGCCAGCGCGGCATATTCCTGCGGGCGGCCCAGGCGCGGCGGGAACGGCACGCCGGCGGCCAGCGAGGCGCGTACTTCCTCGGTCATGCCGGCCATCATCGGCGTTTCGAAGATGCCCGGGGCGATGGTCATCACACGGATGCCGAAGCGCGCCAGTTCGCGGGCGGTCGGCAGGGTCAGGCTGGCGATGGCGCCCTTGGAAGCCGCGTAGGCGGCCTGGCCAATCTGCCCGTCATAGGCGGCGATGGAGGCGGTGTTGATGATCACCCCGCGCTCGCCGCCATCGTCGGCCGGCCCTTCGGCCATGGCCGCAGCGGCCAGGCGCAGCAGGTTGAAGCTGCCGATCAGGTTGACGTTGATGACCTTGGCAAAGCTGGCCAGGCCATGCGGGCCCTGCTTGCCCAGCACTTTTTCGGCACCGACGATACCGGCACAGTTGACCAGCCCGTGCAGGCTGCCAAAGGCGTTGACAGCCGCATCCACTGCCGCGTGGGCGGCCTGCTCGTCGCTGATGTCGGCCACCGCGAAGCGGGCATTGTCGCCCAGCTCGCGTGCCTTGGCTTCGACGGCCTGGGCATTGAGGTCGACCAGCATGACCTTGGCGCCGGCCTCGACCAGCATCTGTGCGGTAGCAGCACCCAGCCCGGAGGCAGCGCCGCTGACGATGAAGTGTTTGTTGGCTATTTGCATGATCGGTTTCCTTTCAGGCGCTGGCAGGGGTGGCCTGTTGCGCTTGTTGTTTGGCGACTTCCTGGTTGCGCAGGATGAAGCGTTGCAGCTTGCCGCTCGGGGTCTTGGGCAGCTCGCTGACGAATTCGATTTCCCTTGGGTAGGCATGGGCGTACAGGCGCTGGCGTACGTGCTGGCGCAAAGCCTCTTCAAGCTCGGCGCTGCCCTGGTAACCGCTGGCCAATACCACGAAGGCCTTGATCAGCTCGGTGCGCTCCGGGTCCGGTTTGCCAATCACCGCCGCTTCGATCACCGCCGGGTGCTCGATCAGTGCGCTTTCCACATCGAACGGGCCGACCCGGTAGCCGGAGGTGGTGATCACATCGTCGCTGCGGCCGACGAAGCTGATGCTGCCGTCCTGGTTCAGTTCGACGGTGTCGCCGCTGAGGTAGTACTTGCCGACGAAGGCTTTGGTCGGCAGGCCGTGGTAACCCGCGAACCAGCACAACGGCGACTGCTCGCGGTCGACCGCGAGGATGCCCGGCTGGCCGGCAGGCAGTTCGTTGCCCTGCTCGTCCAGCACCACGATGCGGTGGCCGGGGATGGCGAAACCGGCCGAGCCCAGGTGTACCGGGTGCTGCAGGCCATGGTGGTTGCACAGCACCATGCCCAGTTCGGTCTGCCCGTAGTGGTCGTGGATGGTCACGCCCAGTTCGTCGGCGAACCAGCGGATCACTTCCGGGTTGAGCGGTTCGCCGGCACTGCTGACCACCCGCAGGCGGCCCTTGATCGGTGCCGCAAAGTCATCCCCGGCGGCAATCAGCAGGCGGTACGCGGTGGGCGAGCCGGCCAGGTTGGTGATGCCCAGCTTGTCGATCACCCGCGCGCAGCTTTCAACGCTGAACGGGCCATCGTAGAACGTGGTGGCATGGCCCAGCGAAAGCGGGCCGGTGACCGCGTAATACAGGCCATAGGCCCAGCCCGGGTCGGCCAGGTTCCAGAAGTTGTCCTCGGGGCGCAGGTCGATGGCATCGCGCATGTAGCCCTGGAACGCGACGATGGCACGCAGCGGCACTTCCAGCGGTTTGGCCGGGCCGGTGGTGCCGGAGGTGAACATCAGCAGGAACGGGTCGTTGCCCGAGCGCATGACCGGCTCGCATTGGTCTGCGGCATTGTCCAGGCACTGCTGGAAGTCCAGCTCGCCACTGCGGGCATTGACGGTGATGATGGTCGGGCAGGCGTGCACATCGTCCAGCTTGGCGCGGTTGTGGCTGTCGGTGACGACCACGCGGGCGTGGGACTGCTCAAGGCGATGTTCGATGGCCTTGGGGCCGAACGCGGTAAACAGTGGCTGGTACACCGCCCCGAGACGCCAGGTGGCGAGGATGGTGACCAGCAGCTCGGGAGTACGCGGCATCAGTCCGGCGACCCGGTCGCCGGCGCCTACGCCATGCTCCCTGAGCACCGTGGCGAACCGCGCAGCCTGGTCCTTGAGCTGATCGAAGCTGTATCGTGCGCTGTTGCCATCACGGTCTTCCCAGACCAGCGCCAGCTTGCCGGTACCGGCGTGGCGGTCGCAGCATTCGACACAGGCATTGAGGGCTTCAAGGCTACCCTGCAGCGCCGCCGCAACAGCCTGGTCATGGTCAAACGTACGAGCGGCCTGAGCGTAGTCGCGCATCGTCGAACTCCTGGTTTGTTGTTTTTGTTAACCATCGGTTCGACGATATTCGCGCTGCCCGGGCGCGGCGACAATGGCCAAAGCTGTCAATATGGATGACCGGTTTGGCCGTTTGGGCGCGTCAGACCGGCCGCGCCAGCGCTTCTCTGGTCAGGCGCAAGTTCAGCGCGGCAAGCGCCCGTGCGCGGGCTTGCTGAAGGTTTCGCGCCTGCTGCAGATAGCCAGGGTCACCCAGCGCGGCGGCAGCACTGCGCTGCGCCTGCCCTTGTGCTTCCACAGCCTGCCATTGTTCGAGGAAGTCGTCCTCGACCGCGCTGTAGAGCGATGGATGAAGTGCCCGCAAGGACTTGATCCAGAACCCGAGCTTGCTGATGAATGCAGGTCGCTCCTCGCTGGCTTCAGCTGTAAGCACCGAAACATAGGCCGCGTCCAGGTCTGCCGGGCTAACCTCGACCATGTGCGCAAAATAGGTGCTGGTGGGCTGACCGAGCAGATTGAGACGCTGCGCCAGCCCCACCCGATAAGCCAGGCTGACCTCCACCTCCTCCTCGTCGTGCTCACCTTGCTCCCAGCGGCCATCTGCATACCTTGCGTCCATGTTCGCGCGGGCGAGCTTTTCGACCTGGTCCAAGCGGAACAGGCGCCGAGCGAGCATCAGGCGTTCCTTGGCAGTTGCGCCGGGTTCACCGTTGTGGGTGAACTCGGCCACATGCATACCCACCTCCAACTGACTGAAACAATGCGCTACGCTGTCGGCACAAGTACGCGGGTCGGCCGCCAAGTCGAACAGGTCCCTGCGCACCCGGGCATCGCCCTTGGCTGCTGCCACCACCCTCCATACCCTTCGCCCGGTCTCCTGCGGCGCTGCCCTGAAATCGGCGCTTTCCACCAATTCGTCGAGCAGCCCGAAAAATGCATCGCTGTCCGCTTCGATGCGCAGCGCATCCCACAGCGCTTCATGGGCTTGACGCTGGTTGTCATCGAGCGTGCCCAGCCAGGTGTTCTTCGATACGACGGGCTCCAGCTCGACCAGCGTCGGCTGGCCGGGGTGCGCAGGGTTGCGCAGTTGGTCCATCACTTGCTCCGACAATGGGTTGCCAGACAGGATAAGCAGCTGGCGCCGCGGCACTGGTGAATCGATGAGTGCTTGCGGCAGGTCGGTGATCTGGTTGTTACGCATGTCGACATAGGTCAGCTGTTCACAAAGCTCTAGCCCTTCGGGCATTGCCGTCAGGCCAACGCGGCGCAGGCTCAGGGTTTCCAGGCTATGTAGAGCTCCCAACTGCAGAGTCACCGCGCCCAACGGGTTATCGCTGAGCTCGAGGCTGCGCAGTTCGCCGAGGCCAGCCAGCACCGCCGCCTGGTCCTCGTCCAGGCGAATCTGATTACCGGCAAGGTTCAGCTCGCGCAGCTGGCCGAGGTTCTCCAAGCAGGCAGGCAGTGCATGCAGATCGTTGTAGGCAAGGTTGAGTACCTGCACATTGGGGAAGAACGACAGGAAATCCTCAGGCAGCGCCGGCAGGCGCAGGTTGACCAACACCAACTGGTCGATGTGGCCAAAATCCGTGCCGGCGGGCAATTCGGGCAGCTCGCCCAGAGGAATGGAGATCAGAGAAACGTTTGCCTGCCTGCCGCCCTGCGGCCGGGCCGCCAAACGGAAGGTCTCCATTCGCCACGCCCGCTGAAATTCGATGCTGGCTTGCAGGCGATGATCACGCACATGTCTATTGGCATGCCGCGCCCAGGCATTGAGGCGCTGGGACAGCTGATCGTATTCCAGCTCCAGCCGCAGTACCGAGCTGAACGGTGACGCGCTGTGCTGGTAAAGCAAATCGATGTAATGCTCGGCCTGCACTTCATTCAAGCTCGGATAAAGCGCGAGGATCCTGCGGCGTAACACGCACTCAGGCGAGTCCAGGCACGACAGCACCGGGCCGAGCGGGTAGCCGGCGCGGCCATCGCCGAGCCGCTGGAAGGTGGCGCCAAGCGGCCTGGCTTCACGCCAGCCTAACAAGGCCAGCTGTTCCTTGGGTTCAGATGGCAGCCAGGCCTGTATCTGCGCGCGGATGCGCTGCGGCGCATCGTCACCCAGCCAGCCCAGCCGACGGCAGTAGGCAGGGGAAAGGCAGGCCGCGAGCACTTCGAACAAGCCTTGCGGCTGCGCGACATCCAGGTCGCTGCGCCTGCCAGCGTCGTCATACAGCTCGAAGCGCCCCGCTGACCAGACCATGTGCAGCCTTTGCGGCGGCTTGCCAAATGCCGGCAGCAAGCGCTCGAGTACCGGGCTGCTGGACGAGCGCTCATGCAGCACCAGGTCGGTCTGGTCGGCAGCGAGCCCCTGACGTTGCAACAGACGAAATACCAAAGTAACGGCATCATGGCTGTAGCTGTCACGCAAACACAATGCCTCGCGCAGGCGGGTCAGCCGAGCACGCTGCTGCTGCAGCCGCGCCTGTTGAGCCAATACCAGCGGCAGGCGCGAACTGCTCTGCATGCTTGCTCGCATTTCGCTGGTGGCCGTTCTGAGGATATCCGACGCATAGGCTTTGGGCAGTTGCGGGAAATGGCGAGCGAACAACGGCCACAACGGCTCTTCGCGCAGGTATCGCTCAGCAAAATGATCCAGCATGGCAGGGCGCAGTTGGCCGGCCTGGTCGCTCGCGGCATCCACTGGCGCACCCAGTTTCTGGCTACACCAGTTGAGCCGATCGGCAAAGGCCGCGCCTTCAGCCGAACCGTCAAAAAAGGCTTGGTTCTGAGTATGCACCGCGAACCGCTCGAGGGTGTCGCGCAGCGTCACCGGTAACGGTCGGGATTCGACCACCAGCCGACGCAACCCCGCCTCGTCTGTGCCCGCAACCAGCAGTATCTGCGCCACCTGCTCGGCTGACAGGGTTCTGGCCGCCGGCCACAGGCGTGTGAGCAAGTACGCGCTCCCTTGCCATTGCTGTGGCCGGTCCAGGCTCAGCCACCAGCCGCGTTCGCCATTACTGCGCAGCAGCGGGCCGAATGCTTGCGGGCCATCCGGGTGCAGCAAGCGCCACGCGCCCTTGCTGTCCTGATACACGCCGTAAAATTTCCCATCGTTGTGCCACCATAATTCACCGGCACCGCTGAACAGCCCGTCGTGGCGTTCAGTCATCTCAACATCAGGGTCTGCTTGTCGATACGGCGCCAGATCGGACAACCAGAGTTTCTCCTGCCCCTGCTCAGTGATAACGGGTTCGAGCGTCTCGACAAAAACGCTACGCGCCGTGTAGGCCGCCACGGACGCCACCCCAAGCGTTGCAACCGCGCCAGCCACCTCCAGCAAATGCTGCAAGGCTTCGTGCTGGTGACCTTGGGACCAGTCGCTGACGCCTTCGTACACATGCCCCAACACTTGCCTGGCCATGTCTGCCAACAGCAAGGTGCCCACCACAGGCACGAACAAACCGGCCAGGGTCAGCAGACCGATGCCGGCGTTTTTCAGTGCGGTCAGGCGCACCGCAGCCGCTTGGCTATCCACGCGAGCCGAGGGAACCGCCACAAACATCGCGTCGTTCTTGATACGACGCGCCTGCCAGCGGGCCATATCGATGAACCACTTACCATCGGTTTTCGACCGGCCAGGCTGCAAGTCTGGCTGGGCATCACTCAAGCGCACAGCCAACAAAGCCTGGAAACCCGCCCGATCATGCAAAGCGATGCGCTGCAGCAAAGCATGCTGAAATGCCACTTGCGCCAGCTCACGGACCAGAGCTTGCTTGACAGCGCCCCAATCCGCAAAACGACGTAACGACGCTGACGCCGCGCCGGGGAGGTAAATGATCACGCCTTTGAGACGATCAGGCGGCCCCACCGGGAAATCGCTCTGCCGCCGGATCGGCTCGCGCAACTCGAAGGCCAGGGCGCCGTCGACCCGTTTTCCCAGAACCTTTAACGCCCCGGTGTCAACGACCAGCCCCTCGGCATGGAATGCTGGCTTGTCTTGGCAAATCAAGCTTAACGCCATGCCATCGGCACTGTTGAGCTGCCCTTTCAGGCAGGCCAGCTCGATGGCGAGTGCCAGCTCCTGGCGTTTGTCTTGCGCCAGCGCATCGACGAAGGCTGGGCCCAGTACCCGGGCAAGATGCGCCTGGTAAGCGGCCCCGACATCGACTTCCCGGCAGACGGCGACCAGATCATCGATTCGGTCGGTCAATATGACGGGCGCTTGCTGGCCCGCAGCCTGTGGCCCGAGCACTGCGGTCTGGTTGGCGAAAGACTCGCCTGCAGTAAAATTTTGCAGCAGTTTTTGCAGCAACGGCTGCTGGACGAAACGTGTTTCGAAGTCTGGCGGAAGCAAACCCGGAATGGGCTCGAATGGCCGCTGGCTGACATGAATGCGCGCTTCTCGCCAGACGGCGGTATCCAGCTCGATCACCTGCCCCAGCCGGCTTGCAATGGCTGGTTGAAGCAGACCTTTCGCGAATTCCCCAAGCGGTTGCAACTGGCCGCTATAACGGGCCATCTGCTTCTGGCTTTGCAAATGCGCAGTCACACAGTCATGCAAGCGCCTGACTTGTTGCGCACTGGCTTTGGCAAGCCACTCGGGCAAATGACTGGCAATGAAGCCATTGCCAGGGTAAGAGGAGGCGCGGAGCGCCTTTGCGGGACACATAGGCAGAGCCCTGTCTGGTTGAAGGGCCATCACCATGATCAGCCAGCCTCGGTACAGACAGCAGGAACGCTTGCCTCTGGGCAGCAACCATCTCGGGCAAGCGTCCTGGGCGAGATACGAATTTCACTCTCCTGCGCGATCGATAGCAGGGCGATCAGGCGCCGTGGTCAGGCCTGGCTTGCAATATTTCCTTGGTAAATTCCACAACCAACCTGTAGCGGTCCGAGGTCCGCCTGTATTCAAGCTCATCCCATTCAGCCTGAGGTGCCTGCGCGCCGGCGCCCTGCTCCGTCTGAGCGGACAATGCGTTTGCCTGCTGCGCATAGTGCGTATCGAGCTCCTCGAAGCGCTGCTGATTCTGGCTTTCCACCCAACCGCTCCAGAACGGTTGCAACGCGAGAAACTCGGCCTGCGCCTCTACGGTCTCGCTTTCGCGGACGAATGCGCGCGCTGCTTCCAGCTGAGCTGGGGTAACATTGGCCAGATCGCCGTACCTGAATGACGAGGGTTGCCCTGGCAAGCCCATTTCCTGCGCCAATGCCACGCTGTAGGCGAGCTTGACCTCTATCGGGTCTACCTGTTGGTGCAGGCTCTCGCGCGTGGCAATGTCCATGCGTGCGAACCTTTGCAACCTTTCCAGCCGGAACAAGCCAAGCCCCAGTTGCAACAAGCCATCCTGCTGGACGTCGGTGGCTCGGTTGGTCTGGGCGATCAGGGCTTGCAGATGCATTTCGCTGAAGCGTTCGGCAATGCTGTCGGCGCAGGTCGTCCTGTCTTCGGCGATGGCTGTCACCTGGCCTGCAAGCTCGGCATCTTCATCCATCGCCTCGAGCAGCCCCCACACCTGCAGTGTCAGATCGGCTCGGTGCCTGTGGTAATCCTTGGTGTTCTGCAGCGCCTGCAAGATATCCAGCACACGCGCACGGCCCGCCACGCCGAACACTCGGTCCCAAAGATCGCGCTGCACCTGGGTGGCGGCCTCGCCCAGCCACAGCTGGCGAGCCGGAACTTGCACCACCGGAGCGGCTTGTGGGTGCGCCAAATGGGCCGGCGGAGCGTGCAATCTGGCCAATTGGCGTGCAGAGATGGCGTTGTTCTGCACCTGAAAAGCCATACGAAATTCATACGGCATTTGCATGATCGCCTGTGGCACCTCGGTAATCTGGTTACAGCGCAGATCCACCACGGTAAGCAGGGCACATTGTTCCAGCCCTGCGGGCCATTCCACCAGGCTGCAATGGCGCAGATGCAGCGCTTGCAACTGCGCAGCCGGGTTGAAACGCAGTGCCAGGCGCCGCAACGGATTCGCGCTCAGGTCCAGCACGGCCAGATGCTGTAACCCGCTCAAGGTTTCGCTTCCCATTTCGCCCCACCGGATGCGGTTATAAGACAGTTGCACGCTTTCCAGGTTGGCCATATGCCGCAGCCCGGCGGGCACCCGGAGCAGGTGGTTTCTGGAAAAATTCAGCCTGCGCACTTCTCTGAAGCAGCTGAAGAACTCGTTAGGCTCCACGACCAGCGGCGTATTGATCATCACCAGCGTGGTCACGAAATGGAAGTCGAGGGCCTCTGCCAGTTCCGGCAGGCTGCTGACCTGAAAGCCGCTCAGGTCAAGAATCCGCCCACCCAATTCGGCATGCATCCTGTCGAGGGGCAATTGCCGGCGCCAAGCCTGACGTAACCTGGCTGCAAACAACCGCCGCGGCCCCGCCTCGTTGCCCCTGGCATACGAAACCCATCGGCCTAGACGGTGGTTGAGCAGACGAAAATTGTCTTCCTCGGCAAGCATCGCTGCGAACGGGTCTTCGCTGCGGTTGATCCTGTCCAGGTGTTCATCGATTTCTGCGTCACTCGCACCATGGTAAAGGCTTCTGAGCCGCGCGCGCAGTTGGCCCACGTAGCCCTGTTCGGTTGACTGCTGACCGCCCAGAGGGTAACCCACTCGCCCGTCAGGCAAGCGCTGCCCGGGGTTGAACCAACCTGGCTGCTCTCGCCAGCCGAGCCGCCTGAGCAATTGCGTACGCGTCGTCGGTATCGCCTCGATAATCAGTCGGCGCAGCGCGCCGGCCGGATTCGCGGGATCAAGCATCAACCGGCTTTGCTGTCCGGGTGACAGCAGGGCTACAACCGCCGCGAAGATGTCGTCTGGTGCATCCACCTCAGTATCGAGCGACGTGCCAAGGTGGCCATACAGCTTGAACTGCCCCTCGGCGCGCACCAGTACTACCCCGGCCTCTGCGGGCGCTTGTGAGTTGAGGATCGCGATCAGGCGGCCCGATGCGCTTTTTGCGCGCAGCTCCAGCCGCTGCCGGAAAGACCAGTTGGCCAGGCGTGGTAACAGTTGCACCAGCAGTTCACCGCTTTCGTCGCTGTAAGCGTTGCGCAGCAGCAGGCCTTGTTGAGCCCGGCTCAGCCTGGCCAGTTGCAGCAACGCCCGGGCTTTTTCGGCGACCGGCAGCGGTAGCCGCTGCAACAGTTCGATCTGCTGCCGCTCTTCGCCAGAAACCGAATACGCCAGCTCCAGGGCATAGCCAACAGGCAACCCGGCAAAGTCACGCAAGACTACGCCCGCAACGCGGTCCTCCGTGGTCGCTTCCTGGGTCAGGTGGGCAAACAGCTCCGCACGCAATGTCGAGCTCTGTTCGACAACCGCAGCAGCCAGGCCGGCGTCGTCGACGCCGGCAAATTGCGGACGTTGCCGGCAGTACTGGATGAGTGCTGGATCCGCCCCAGCCTTGGCGGCGCCGAGCGCGGCAAAAAACGTTTCGATGCGCCGATCCGCCGCGAAGCGGCGCAAGGTATCCCGCAGGTTGGCTGGCAAGGCGCGGTTATCGAGAACGATGCCGCGCAGCTCGTCCAGGTCACTGCCTGCTACTTGCAATATTGCCTGGGCACGCTGTGAGTCCAGTGGCTGTGCCTGCGGCCACAGCCGGTTGAGCATCTGCGCTGGATCGCTCCAGGCTGCCAGGCGCTCTTGCGGCAAGTGCCAAAAGCGCTCCCCGTTGAAATTGACTGCGGGCCCGTAGGCCTCACTGCGCAGCGGATGACGCAAGCGCCAGCCGCTACCCGCGTGCGGCTGGTGCACCTCATAGTAATCATCAGCGATGCGTAGCCAGTGCCGCTGACCGGTGCTATAGAGGCCTCGCTCATCGAGTAACGCATTTTGCTCCAGATCACAGGCATAGGCCGTCAGATCATTTTGCCAGAGACGCGCGCCAACACCTTCAAGGCTGACCGGCACCAGGCCGTCGACGAATGTACTGCGCTGTAACAGCCGTACCACAGCCCCGGCACCCGCCACCGCGCCGGTGGTGATGGCTACGCCCGCAGCAATCTGCGCAACGCCAAGCAAATGTTCAAGTGCCTCGTGGTCATGCCCCTCGGCCCAGTCGGCCATCCCTTCATAGGTATGGGAACAAACCTGGCGCAGCAAGTCGGCCAGCAATGCTGCCCCCACCAGCGGAATGAAGAATCCGGCGAGGTTGGCCAGGTTCCAACCGGCCGAACTCCAGGTCGCCAGGCGCTCCTGACTGGCCTTGGCGTCGGCATCAGCGGTGGGCACCAAAAGCAGCCGCGCATCATCTTTGGCCCGATCGATCAGCGCCGCTACCCAACGCTCGCCAATGGCGCCATGCCCCGCCTCGCCTTCCACTTCAAGATCGGGTTCAGCATCTGCCAGGCGCAATCCCAGTTGATCAAGAAACGGCTTTCGCTCGCGCAGGGCTATGCGTTGGCTGAATGCTGCCAGGGGCTCCGGCGTCGATAACTGGCGGACCAGCGCCTGCTCAAGGGCCAGCTTCGAGTCATAGCGGCGCAACGGATGATCGGAGCCATCTGCCAGGTACAGGATTACCCCTTGATCACTGTCATCGTGGCCGCGCAACTGTATGTACAGCGCCTCGTGCACGGTATGGCCGAGCATGCTCAGCAAGCCAGGATACGCGATCAATGCGGGAGCGGGATCCTGTGGTGCCCTGGCACTGGGCGCGAAACAGGCATCCAACGCTGCTTTCACTGTCGCGTCGATCTGCCCGCGCAAGAGCGCGACCTGCGCGGCAAGCCGCAGCGCGGCGAGTTTGTCACCGACCAGTACCGCCCGGTGGCGTCTGAAGTTGTCGGTGAGCAAGGTCTGATACCTGCCACCCGCATCCAGGCTTCGGCAGGCAAACACGAGCGAATCGATATCCTCGGACACCAGCGTTTGCGTGACAGGATCGTAAAGGCCACTGCCATCCAGCGGGGTGGCGCCTTCGGCGAAGTTCTGCATCAGGCGCAGTAAGGCAGGGCCAGCCTTGTAGGAGTATTCCAGGTGGGGCAGCGAGACACCCAGCAGCTCCACTCCCTTGTCTCGCCACTGCAGCTTGCTGAGTGATTTGCCCGCTGGCAGAAACCGGCTCAGGGCCCGGGCGAACTGGGTTGCGGCAAACTGCTGCACTGGGGCGACCGCTTGCGTCGCATCCTTCACTCGCTTCTGGCTGGCCTTGTGCGCGTCGAGCAGGCGGCGTAGTTCGCTGATTTGCCCCACGGATGCTTCTTTTAGCCAGTCTGGCAAGCGCTGCTGGATGAAACGGTCGGTGGCCCGTTGCTCATCCTCCACGGTGTATGCGAGGGGCTTTTGCGAAACGGCGGCAAACTGGCGCATGGGCTGTGCTCTGATCGGCGGAAAGAGACGCACAATCTTTCATCGAAGCGCCCTGCCGGTCAGGGGGAATTACCTCACCCGCTAGCCTTCAACAGCCCGTCAACGCCTGCCGCGGGCCTGGGTCTGCTCGCGATATTGCCCAGGGTTGCAGCCAAACCATTTGCGAAATGCCTTGTAGAACGAGCTGCTGTCGGCAAACCCCAGGCGCTCGGCAATTTCAACCATGCCTGGCTGTGGCTGGCTCAACCAGGCAATGGCGAGCTCGCGCCGGACGCTGTCTTTAAGGCCTTGATACGACTGCCCTTCTTCAGCCAGGCGACGGCGCAAGGTGGAAGGTGACAAGCACAGACGCCTTGCCAGGCTGTCGCTGTCGGGCCAACGGCCAGGGTCCAGGCCCAATAGATCGCTCCGGATACGCAGGCCCAGGCTGGCTGGGTCACGGTATTTCACCAGGATATTGCCCGGCGCTTCGGCAAGAAAGCGCTGCAGCTCTTCTTCGGTACGACGCGGCGGCTGGTCGAGGCCGTCTGCCGCCATTACCAGCCGGGTCAATGGCCGCTCGAAGTGCAGGTTGTCCGAGAACATCACGCGATAGTCTTCGCAAAATGGCGGCGCGCTGCAACGCAGGTCGATGGCCAGTATCGGAATGCGTCGCCCGGCCAACCAGCACGCAACACCATGCACGATCATCCAGAAGGTGAAATAGGTAAACGCCCGGCGGGGTTGATCGCGGGGTTCGTTGATCACGATCTCGGCCAAGCCCTGCTGACGCACCAGGGCCGGTTGCAGGTCCTGCAGCATCAATGACAAAAAGGCCAGGGCCGTTTCCAGGCCGGCGCCGAGGGTAGGTTGCGCCATGCTGGCCCGGCACATGAACGCCAGGCTGCCATTGCGCAAGCCGCGCGGGTCCATGGCAAAAAACTCATCGTTGCAACGCCGCGCCAGCAGGCGCCAGAGCCGGGCATAGGCCTGCGCCCCAACGCGCGCATCCGGCTGGTGCAACTGGTCGGCGTCGATACCGGCGCGCGTCAGCAAACCCCTGTCAGGCTCGCCGGCCGGGCAGGTTTGTAAAAGTGCCTCACGCACCAGGTGCATGGAGATGGTGTCTTTTTCGCTCATCGGCCGTCCCGTCGGCTTGATCTCGGTAGTTACGGCCACCTTGGGCAACCGCCATCAGAGTGTTGCCGCCAGCCCCAGAAAAGCCTGGATCAGGCGCAGTTCCCGGCGCCGCTCCAGGCAGCCGACCAGGTGCTGGTTGACCAGCCCCTGCCCGGCCAGGGGCCGGGCGACCACCCGCGGGTCACTGGCGACCTCGGTGGACGAAACCACGCCAATGCCAAGTTCCGCTGCCACTGCCTCGGTGACCGCTTCGCGGCTGTCCAGCTCCAGCAGTACGCGCGGCTGCACCGTCGCCGCCAGGCAGGCCTTGTCGAACGTGCGGCGGGTAGTGGAACTGGGCTCGCGCAGTACCATGATCTGCTGATGAAGCGCTGTCAGCGGCAGGTCGCCCTGCTCTGCCGCCCAGGCATGCCCCACTGGCAGCAAGGCACACAGGCGTGACTGGCAAAGGCTCTGCAAATGCAAGCCCTTGCGCGGTTCGATCTCGGTCAGCACGGCGACATCGGCATGTTCACCGAGCAACGCGGCCAGGGTTTCCTGGGCATTGCCCAGCCGCAGATTGACGGTGATACCCGGGTAGCGCTCGCGCAGTATTGCCAGCATCGGCATGACCCGATGCGGGCCGTCGGCGGCCACTTCCAGACGCCCGGTCAGTAGTTGCCGGTTGGCTTCGAGCATGGCTTGCGCTTCGTCGGCGAGGCTGAACATGGCCCGCGTGATGGCTGCCAGGCGGGTGCCCTCTTCTGTCAGCTCCACCCGGCGGGCCGTGCGCCGCAGCAAGGTAATCTGATAATGCTCCTCCAGCGCCTTGATGTGACCGGTCACCGCCGGCTGGCTGATGAACAGGCGTGCGGCGGCGCGGGTAAAACTGCCTTCACGGGCTACCGCGTCGAAAGCACGCAACTGGAACAGGTTCATGGACATAGGCCTGGCTAATGCTCGAATTGTCTGCGAGCAATTTGACTGATGAGGGCGTCAGCTAGCAAGGGCAATCAGCGAAGGCATGTGTGGCCAGGTACCAACTGCTTCTCGAATGAGCGCGATAGCACGTATGACAGGTGGACCGGTAAACGTGGCCAGTTGCTTCTGACTGGCCAGGCAGGCAGGTGCTGCGCGATGAAATCGTCGAGGGAAACAGGCGTAAAGCAGAGGAACGCGGGGCCATTTATCGGCACGACTTATAGCTCGGATAACAACAAACAATTTGATTGATGACAGCGCCAATTGCAACCTAGGCCCCGTAGTTTCAGCCCACCGCTTGTGAGGAATAACGGAATGAGCAACGCCCCGATTCTGCTGACTCCCGGTCCCCTGACCACATCAATCCGCACCCGCCAAGCCATGCTGGTGGACTGGGGCTCCTGGGACCGCGACTTCAACCAACTGACTGCCAGTGTCTGCGAGCAACTGCTGGCCATCATCGATGGCAGCGCCAGCCACCACTGCGTGCCTCTGCAGGGCAGCGGCACCTTCGCCGTGGAAGCCGCGATAGGCACCCTGGTGCCACGTGATGGCAAGGTTCTGGTCCTGATCAATGGCGCTTATGGCCAGCGCCTGGCAAAGATCTGCAAGGTACTGGGCCGCAACTACAGCACCTTCGAAACCGCCGAAGACCAACCGACCACCGCCGCCGACGTCGACCGCCTGCTGGCCGCCGACCCGACCATCACCCATGTCGCGCTGATCCACTGCGAAACCAGCACCGGTATCCTCAACCCGCTGCCCGAGATCGCCCAGGTGATCAAAGGCCACGGCAAGCGCCTGATCATCGACGCCATGAGCTCGTTCGGCGCACTGCCGATCGATGCCCGCGCGATCCCCTTCGAGGCGCTGATTGCCGCCTCCGGCAAATGCCTGGAAGGCGTACCCGGCATGGGCTTCGTGTTCGCCGAGAAAACCGCCCTGGCCGCCGCCGAAGGCAACGCCCACTCGCTGGCCATGGACCTGCACGACCAGCACGCCTACATGGCCAAGACCGGCCAGTGGCGCTTCACCCCGCCGACCCACGTGGTCGCTGCCCTGCACGAGGCGCTGCAGCAATACAACGAGGAAGGTGGCCTGCCAGCGCGCCACCAGCGCTACGCCGACAACTGCAAGACCCTGCTCGACGGCATGGCCGCCATCGGCCTGCTCAGCTTCCTGCCTGCCGATATCCAGGCGCCGATCATAGTCACCTTCCACGCACCGAAGGATCCCCGCTATCAGTTCAAGGACTTCTACGAGCGGGTCAAGGCCAAGGGCTTCATCCTCTACCCGGGCAAGCTGACCCAGGTGGAAACCTTCCGTGTCGGCTGCATCGGCGTGGTCGGAGCCGATGGCATGCAGGCTGCCGTGAATGCCGTGGCCGAAGTGCTGCGGGAAATGGAAGTGCTGGATATCTGACCCTTTGCCCACCCAATTTCAGGAACACGCGCACATGAACTACAGCAACCCAACGCAGCTGCAAGCCGCCATCCTCGACTGGGCCGGCACCGTGGTCGACTTCGGTTCCTTCGCCCCGACCCAGATCTTTGTCGAAGCCTTTGCCGAATTCGATGTGCAGGTGTCCATCGAAGAAGCCCGCGGCCCGATGGGCATGGGCAAGTGGGACCACATCCGCACCCTGTGCGATGTGCCGGAAATTGCCGAGCGCTACCGCAAGGTGTTCGGCCGTACCCCGACCGACGATGATGTCACCGCCATCTACAACCGCTTCATGCCGCTGCAGATCGAGAAGATCGCCGTGCACTCGGCGCTGATCCCCGGCGCTCTGGACACCCTCACCGGGCTGCGCCAGGACGGCCTGAAGATCGGTTCTTGCTCGGGTTACCCGAAGGTGGTGATGGACAAGGTGGTGGAGCTGGCCGCGCAGAACGGCTACGTGGCCGACCATGTTGTGGCCACCGACGAAACCCCGAACGGCCGCCCATGGCCGGCCCAGGCCCTGGCCAACGTGATTGCGCTGGGTATCGACGATGTGGCGGCCTGCGTGAAGGTCGACGACACCGTGCCGGGCATCCTCGAAGGCCGCCGCGCCGGCATGTGGACCGTGGCCCTGGTGTGCTCGGGCAATGCCCTGGGGCTGACCTGGGAAGGCTACCGCGCGCTTAGCGCCGAGAAGCTGGAAAGCGAGCGCCAGCGCATCCACGCCCTGTTCGCCGGCTCTCGACCGCACTATCTGATAGACACCATCAACGAACTGCCCGAAGTGATCGCCGACATCAACCGGCGCCTGGCCCAGGGTGAGATGCCGCAAACATCCTGACCCGGCCACTGGGGCCGCTTTGCGGCCCCATGAAGGCCCACCCCTACTCCGGCAACTGCACCTGGGGCTTGGTCGCCGCGAAGATCGCCCAGCTCGACACAAACAGCGCCGCGATCAACGGCCCGATCACGAAACCGTTGAGCCCGAACACCGCCAGCCCGCCCAGCGTCGACACCAGAATCAGGTAGTCCGGCATGCGCGTGTCCTTGCCCACCAAAATCGGCCGCAACAAATTGTCCACCAGGCCGATCACCAGCACGCCAAACGCGGTCAGGATCACCCCCGACAATATCGCCCCGGTCAACAGGAAATACGCCGCCACCGGTGCCCACACGATCCCTGCCCCTACCGCCGGCAGCAGCGACAGAAACGCCATCAGCACCGCCCACACCAGCGCACTCGGGATATCCAGCACCCAGAAGATGAAACCGCCCAATGCCCCCTGGGTAATGGCCACCAGCACGTTGCCTTTCACCGTCGCCCGCACCACACGGTTAAACTTCAACTGCAAACGGCGCTTCTGCTGCTCGGGCAGCGGCACTGCCAGACGCACCTGGCGGGCCACCTCCGCGCCTTCGCGCAGGAAGAAGAACAACAGGTACATCATGATGCCGAAGCTGATCACGAACTCAAACGTTCCCTGACCGAAGTTGAACGCCTGGCTGGCCAACACCTGGCTGCCCTGGGTGGCCCACTTGCTGATCTTGTCGCGCAGCCCGTCGAGGTTGCCCATGCCCATGCTGTCCAGGCCCTGCTGGGCAAACGCCGGCAGCATCTCCTTGCCGCGCTCGACATAACCGGCAATGTCCAGCTCCCCGTGCTCGATGCGCTGGTACAGGGCGGCTCCCTCCTGCACCAGCAGCGCGCTGGTGATGATCACCGGCAGGATCGCCACCAGCAGGCACACCAGCAAGGTGGTCGCTGCGGCCAGGTTGCGCCGGCGGCCGAAACGCAGCAGCAGGTGGCGCTGCAGCGGGGCGAACAGGATGCCGAGTATCACCGCCCAGAAGATCGCACCGTAGTACGGCAGCAGGATCCAGATGAAAGCTATGGTCACCAGCGCCAGCAGTACTGCCAGGGCTTTGTTCTGCAGGGCGGTCTGGTTCATTGCGGGTCCTCGCATGGCTTATGCGTTATTAGTGCACCGCACCTGGGCAAAAGTGCCGCCATTCCCTTGATGCAAATCAATACGCGCCGTGTCTGCCAACCCTAGCATCCGCGCCTTTCGCTCCGGTGCGCACATGACCCTTATCGCCAAGCCCGAACTGCTGGCCCCCGCCGGCACCCTCAAGACCATGCGCTACGCCTTCGCGTATGGCGCCGACGCGGTCTACGCCGGCCAGCCACGCTACAGCTTGCGGGTGCGCAACAACGAGTTCGACCATGCCAACCTGGCCCTGGGCATCCAGGAGGCGCATGCCTTGGGCAAGCGCTTCTACGTGGTGGTCAACATTGCCCCGCACAATGCCAAGCTCAAGACCTTCCTCAAGGACCTGGCACCAGTGATCGAGATGGCACCGGACGCGCTGATCATGTCCGACCCAGGCCTGATCATGCTGGTACGCCAGCACTTCCCGCAGATGCCGGTGCACCTGTCGGTGCAGGCCAACACGGTCAACTGGGCCAGCGTGCAGTTCTGGCAGCAACTGGGCCTGAGCCGGGTGATCCTGTCGCGCGAGCTGTCGCTCGAAGAGATCGAGGAAATCCGCCAGCAGGTGCCGGACATGGAGCTGGAGGTGTTCGTTCACGGTGCCCTGTGCATGGCCTACTCCGGCCGTTGCCTGCTGTCGGGCTACCTCAACAAGCGTGATGCCAATCAGGGCACCTGCACCAACGCCTGCCGCTGGAAGTATGACGCCACCCCGGCCACCGAGAACGCCAACGGCGACATCGTGCGCGAAGTGCAGCCGACCCTGGGCCTGGGCGCCCCCACCGAGCAGGTATTCCTGCTGCAGGAAAGCAACCGCCCCGGTACCGAAATGCCGGCGTTCGAAGACGAGCACGGCACCTACATCATGAATGCCAAGGATCTTCGCGCCATCCAGCACGTCGGGCGCCTGGCGGCCATGGGCGTGCACTCGCTGAAAATCGAAGGCCGCACCAAGTCGCACTTCTACTGCTCCCGTACCGTGCAGTCATACCGCCAGGCGATCGACGACGCGGTGGCCGGGCGGCCATTCGACCGCGCCCTGATGGACAACCTCGAATCCCTGGCCCAACGCGGTTACACCGAAGGCTTCCTGCGCCGCCACGTGCACGACGAATACCAGAACTACCAGCGCGGCAACTCGGTGTCCGAGCGCCAGCAGTTCGTTGGCGAACTGACCGGGGTGCGCGTCGACGGCCTGGCCGAGGTCAAGGTGAAAAACCGCTTCGCCGTGGGTGACCACCTGGAGCTGATGACCCCGCGCGGCAACTACCACTTCGACCTGCACCGCCTGTGCGACCGCCAGCAGCAGGCCATCGAGGTGGCTCCGGGTGACGGCCACGTGGTGTACCTGCCGATTCCGGAGCAGGTCACGCTCGACTACGCCTTGCTGATGCGCGACCTCGGCACCGACGAGGCGGCCAGCTGACAAACCTGTAATGTGCGCCTCAGGTACCTGACAGGTGCCAGCGGCGAACATCGTGCAAGCCGCTTACGCTATGCTGCTGAACTACCGCTGGAAGGAGTGCTTCACCATGCTGCGCAAACACTTGCTGACCCTGGGCCTGCTGGCCGTCACTGGCCTGGCCCAGGCCGCCGAGACCATCGACGTCTACCGCGACCCCAACTGCGGATGCTGCAAGGCCTGGATCAACCACTTGCGCGACAACGGTTTCACCGTGAACGACCATGTCGAGCCGAACATGAGCGAGGTGAAGCAACGCCTGGGCGTGGCGCCACGCCTGGCGTCGTGCCATACCGGGATGATCGACGGCAAGTTCGTCGAAGGCCACGTGCCGGCCGAGCAGGTGCGCCTGCTGGCCAAGCGCAACGACCTCAAGGGCCTGGCCGTGCCGGGCATGCCCATGGGCTCGCCCGGCATGGAAATGGGTGACCACAAGGATGCCTACCAGGTCATCGGCGTGACCCAGGACGGCAAGGACACCGTGGTCGCCAACTACTGATGCTCAGCCTTTGGGCGCTGTTCCTCAGCGCCTTCGGTGCCGCCACCCTGCTACCGCTGCAATCGGAGGCCGTGCTGGTCGGCCTTTTGCTGCGCCAGCCCGAAGCCTGGACCACCCTGCTGCTGGTGGCTACCCTGGGCAATGTGCTGGGCTCGGTGCTCAACTGGGTGCTGGGGCGGGCCATCGAGCACCTGCGCGACAAGCGCTGGTTCCCGTTCAGCCCTGCCCAGCTAGAGCGCGCGCAACAGCGCTACCAGCGCTGGGGGCAATGGTCGCTGCTGCTCAGCTGGATGCCGGTGATCGGCGACCCGCTGACGCTGATCGCGGGCATCATGCGTGAGCCGTTCTGGCGCTTCCTGCTGCTGGTGACCCTGGCCAAGGCCGGCCGTTATGGGGTGCTGGCGATGATTACCCTGGGCTGGTTTCACGCCTGGTAACACCTTTCACGTTCCGCGTGGTCCACTGGCTGTTACAGTCGCCCCTTCCTACATGGCCCTACACGGAGTGCCCCCATGCTGCGCGCAACCGCCCTGGCCCTGGCCTGCCTCGCCGGCAGTTCGGCCATCGCTGCCGAATCGCCCACCTATGGCCCCCAGCTAGAGGGCTTCAGCTACCCGCATCCGCTCAAGCATTTCGACTTCAAGACCCAGGGCCAGGCCCTGCAGATGGGCTATATGGACGTACCCGCCCAGGGCCAGGCCAACGGCCACAGCGTGGTGCTGATGCACGGCAAGAACTTCTGCGCCGCCACCTGGGAAACCACCATCGATGCCCTGAGCAAGGCCGGCTACCGGGTCATCGCCCCCGACCAGGTCGGCTTCTGCAGCTCCAGCAAACCAGCCCATTACCAGTACAGCTTCCAGCAACTGGCGAGCAACACCCATGCCCTGCTCGAACAACTGGGCGTGAAGCAAAGCATCGTGCTTGGCCACTCCACCGGCGGCATGCTCGCCACCCGCTATGCGCTGATGTACCCGCAGCAGGTAGAGCGCCTGGCGATGGTCAACCCCATCGGGCTGGAAGACTGGAAAGCCCTGGGCGTGCCCTACCGCACGGTGGACCAGTGGTATGCGCGCGAACTCAAGCTGGATGCCGAAGGCGTGCGCGAGTATGAGCGCAAGACCTACTACGCCGGGCGCTGGAAGCCGGAGTACGAGCGCTGGGTGCAGATGCTGGTGGGCCTGAACAAGGGGCCAGGGCATGAAGCGGTGGCGTGGAACTCGGCGCTGATCTACGACATGATCTTCACCCAGCCGGTGTACCACGAATTCAAGGACCTGCAGATGCCCACCCTGCTGCTGATCGGTGACCAGGACACCACGGCCATCGGCAGTGATATCGCGCCGCCAGAGGTGAAAGCGAAGCTGGGCAAGTATGCAGAGCTGGGGCCGCAGGTGGCCAAGCTGATTCCCAAGGGTGAGCTGATTACCTTTGAAGGCATGGGGCATGCGCCGCAGATCGAGGAGCCGGTGCGGTTCAACCGTACGCTGGTGGAGTGGTTGGGCAAGTGAGCCAATAGGCGGGGGGCCGCTTTACGGCCCCCTACACTTTCCAGACCTGCTCCTCTGTCCAGCCCAGCTCGGCAAAGTCCACCGCCCGCAACCCTGCCTCTTCTTCACAGAAAAACTCATCCAGCTGCGGCGGCCTCACTGCCGTGTCACTGAGCATCGCATGCACCTGCCCACGGTGATGCACCTGGTGCTCGAACAGGTGCGCCAACAGCCGCAGCCGTTGCTCGCGCTGCACCCGCTCGGGGCGCACGATGCTTACATAGCGCCCCAGTTCACCGTCGCGCAGGCCGCGGCAATAGGCGATCAGCCGGTGGTCGGCCTGGGCCTGTTCGGCATGCAGGTCGGTGCAGGTGGCAAACGGCTGTTCCGGCTCGAAGAAGCGCTCGCCGTCGGCGTCGGGCTGCTCGCCACGCTGCTCGCACTCGAGCATGTGCAGGTAGAACCAGTCCACCGTCAGCAGGTGGTTGAGGGTGGCTTTGATCGAGGGGAAAAAGCTGCAGCGGGGTGCGACGAATTCGTCCTGGGTCAGTTGCAGGCAGGCCTTGTACAGGCGGTGGTTGGCCCAGCCATTGTTGTAGGCCTGGGTCAGCAGATGATGCGACAACGGCTCCATGGTTCGGCTCCTTTTCAGGCGAAGCGTTGCAGTTGCATCTCCCGTAGCCGGCTCAGGGTCCGTTGGTACGGGAACGCCAGATACCCTTGAGTGTAGAGCGCATCCAGCGGCACCTGTGCCTCCAGGTACAACGCCACCCGGCGGTCGTAGCATTCGTCGACCAAGGCAATGAAGCGGCGCACTGCGTCGTCCTTGGGCGACAGCGCCGGCAGCTCGCGGTCACCCGCCACCACCCGCGCCGCAGCATCCTCGGTGCCCCGAGCAATGCGCCCGGCCCGCTGCTCCCCACCCAGCGCCGGAATGCCCGACACCAGAATGGCCGGGAACCGGTCGCACAGGGCCATGAACTCCATGGCTGCCAGCGGCTGCTCGCACAGGTCGGTGAAGCGGCACCAGATGGCCTGCGCGCTGCGCCGCACCACCTGCACCTGCCGGGAGCCGATCGCCAAGGGCTGGTCTTGGCCTGCATCGCCGGGGCTGAGCTGGCGGAACACCTCGTCCAGCTGGCTGGCCTGCCCCGCTTGCGCCACCCAGTAACGCTGGCGCTCGGCGCCGGGGTGCAGGCGGTGGTCCTGCTCGCCGGCTACCGGCAGCACCTGCATGTGCCGCTGGATGGCGGCAATGGCCGGCAGGAAACGCTCGCGGTTGAAGCCGTCGCGGTACAGCTGCTCGGGTGGCTGGTTGGAGGTGGCGACGATCACCACGCCTTGGTCGAACAATACCTGGAACAGGCGGCCGAGGATGATCGCGTCACCGATGTCGTTGACGAACAGTTCGTCGAAGCACAGCACGCGAATCTGCCCGGCCAGTTCCCCGGCCAGCGCCAGCAGCGGGTCGGCAGTGCCGTTGAGCTGAAACAGGCGCTGGTGGACCCAGGCCATGAAGTGGTGGAAGTGCTGGCGCCGGCTGGGTACCCGCAGGCAGCGGTGAAACTGGTCCATCAGCCAGGTCTTGCCCCGGCCGACCGGGCCCCACAGGTAGATACCCTGGGTTGGGCGGCCCTGTTCGAGGGCCTGGAAGCAGACCTGCAAGGCCTCGACAGCGCAGGCCTGGGCAGGGTCGGCGACATAGCCCTGGGTGGTCAGGGCCTGCTGGTAGAGGGAGTGGGGATCGATAGCCATGCGGCATTCTACACGGCTGACACACCGCGGACCTTGTGGGAACAACGGTATTACCCAAATTCAAAAGGCTGCGGCGATCCCTGTGGGAGCGGGCGTGCCCGCGAACACGGGCGAAGCCCGTGCCATCCACCGCGGCGCCTGCTTCGCGGCGGTTCGACGCCTCGACACGCCCGCTCCCACAGGGGCCGCGTACAACAGTGGTGATCAAGCGTCGCCCAGGCCTACCTTGAGCAGCGCGCCGTCCTTGTCATCGGTCAGCACATACAGGTAACCATCCGGCCCCACCCGCACATCGCGGATACGCGACTTCAACTCACCCAGCAAACGCTCTTCATGCACCACCTTGTCGCCATCCAGCTGCAGGCGGATCAGCTCCTGGGTGGCCAGCGCGCCAATGAACAGGTTGTGGTCCCAGGCCTTGAACGTGGGGCTGTCGTAGAAGGCCATGCCGCTGATACCCGGCGACTTCTCCCACACATGGTGCGGGTCGACCATACCCTGCACATGCTTGCCCTTGGCCTCGGGGATCGGCAGAAGCGAGTAGTTGATGCCGTGGGTCGCAACCGGCCAGCCGTAGTTCTTCCCGGGCTCGGGAATGTTGATCTCGTCGCCACCGCGCGGGCCGTGTTCGTGGGTCCACAGCTTGCCGGTCCACGGGTTGAGTGCGGCGCCTTGCTGGTTGCGGTGGCCGAACGACCAGATCTCCGGCCGTACGTTGTCCTTGCCGACGAAGGGGTTGTCCCTGGGCACTTCGCCGTCCGGCAAAATACGCACGATCTTGCCTTGCAGCTTGTCCAGGTCCTGGGCAGTCGGGCGCTGGTTGTTCTCGCCGAGGGCGATGAACAGGTAACCGTCGCGGTCGAACACCAGGCGCGAGCCGAAGTGGTTGCCCTCCGACAGCTTGGGCTGCTGGCGGAAAATGACGTTGAAGTTTTCCAGCCGGGCGCGGTCCTGGGACAACTGGCCACGGCCGACCGCCGTGCCAGCCTTGCCGTCACTGCCCTCTTCGGCGTAGGACAGGTACACGGTACGGTCCTTGGCGAACTCCGGCGACAGCACCACATCCAGCAGGCCGCCCTGGCCCTCGGCCCAGACCTTGGGCACACCGCTGATCGGTGGGCCGACCTTGCCTTCGGCATTGACCACCCGCAAGTTGCCGGCGCGCTCGGTGACCAGCATGTCCTTGCCACCCGGCAGGAACGCCAAAGCCCAGGGGTTGCGCAGGCCGTCGGCCACTGTGCTGACGGTCAAGGTGCCTTCTTCACTGCGCAGCTGCTGTTCGGCCGCCGCCTGCGCCAGCAGGGGCAGGAGTGCGGCGGCGGTCAGGGTTACAAGCCAGGGTGCTCGAAGCATGCAGGATTCCTTTCGTAGGGCGCTCATGGCGCGCGCGGGTTGTCGCGAGGTGGTCGGGTGGGCTCCAGGCTCGGGGTTTGCTGCTGGCGGCGCAGGTTGTCGCCGTTGCCAATGCCGCGGTTGTCCAGGGTGGGCGTGCGCTGGTATGGGTCGGTGGATGGGCCGCGCACGGGAGGTGCGGCCGGCATGCTGCCCTGGCGGCTGTTGGGGTTGGCGCGCTGGATCGGGCTGTTATAGGGGTTGTTGTTGCCGGCGGCGAGTTGCACGGGCAGCTCCGGGGCTGCTTGCGCGGGCAACCACAGCACCAGGCCGAGGGCCAGGATGGGCAATGTCGGGGTCATGCTTCACCTCCTGTACGAGAATGCCGCGCCTGGTGGGTTTGATAGCCTAAGGCGCGAAGGGTTCGCGGCAAAAGTGTGAATGCGGGTGGAGATGATTCCTGATGTTTCAGTATGGGCCCTGGGGGCTGCTTTGCAGCCCATCGCGACACAAGGCCGCTCCTACAGGGGTATGCGATTACCTGTAGGAGCGGCCTTGTGTCGCGATGGGCTGCAAAGCGGCCCCAGGTTACTGGCCCTTGTCCACCTTGTGCCGCGCCGCATACAGGCACAGCATTTCCATCGCCAGGGTGGCCCCCGCCAGCGCGGTGATATCGGCATGGTCATAGGCTGGCGCCACCTCCACCAGGTCCATGCCCACCAGGTTGATGCCGCGCAGCCCGCCGAGGATCTCCAGCGCCTGCACCGTGCTCAGCCCGCCGCACACCGGTGTGCCGGTACCGGGCGCATAGGCCGGATCGAGGCAGTCGATATCGAAGGTCAGGTACACCGGCCGCTCGCCCACCCGCTGGCGAATCGCCGCGATCACCGCCTCGGTGCCCTGCCGATGCACCTGGCGGGCGTCGAGGATGGCAAAGCCCTGGCTGTCGTCATTGGTGGTGCGCAGGCCGATCTGCACCGAGCTGGCCGGGTCCACCAGGCCTTCGCGGGCCGCATGCCAGAACATGGTGCCGTGGTCGATGCGCTTGCCTTCCTCGTCCGGCCAGGTGTCGCTGTGCGCATCGAAGTGGATCAGCGCCAGCGGGCCATGGCGGCGGGCATGGGCCTTGAGCAGCGGGTAGCTGATGAAATGGTCGCCGCCCAGGGTGAGCATGGCGCAGCCTGCTTCCAGAATATGCGTGGCATGGGCCTCGATGCTGTCCGGTACCGACTGCGGGGTGCCGCTGTCGAAGGCGCAATCGCCATAGTCGATCACCGCCAGGTGGTCGAACGGGTCGAACGCCCACGGCCAGTGCCGGGCCCAGGCCTGCTGCACCGAGGCGGCGCGAATCGCCCGTGGGCCGAAGCGCGCACCGGGGCGGTTGCTGGTGGCAGTATCGAACGGCACACCGCTGACCACCACATCGACACCACGCAGGTCGCGGCTGTAACGGCGGCGGGAGAAACTGGTAATGCCTGCGTAGGTACTTTCCGCAGCGGTGCCATAAAGGCTGTCGCGGGTGATGGCCTGGTCGTTGTTTGCGGCTTGCTCCACGGTCGGGCTCCTTTGTCGTTATTGGTTACTGGCGGCTGCGGAACGCGGTCCACAGGCGGTTGCGCTGGCGCAGGTCGGCCAGGGCCATGCTGCGGTCGGCATACAGGCGCTGGCGTACTGCGGCCGACGGGTAGATGTCCGGGTCGTTGCGTACCGCTTCGTCCACCAACGGCGTGGCCGCCTGGTTGGCGTTGGCGAAGAACAGCGTGTTGGTCAGCGCGGCCACCGACTCGGGCTTGAGCATGAAGGCGATGAACGCCCGCGCGGCCTCGGGGTGCGGGGCGTCCTTGGGAATGACCAGGTTGTCCTGCCACACCAGCGTGCCTTCGCGGGGGATGCGGTAGATCAGCTCGAACGGTTTGCCGGCACGGCGCGCCTGGTCGGCGGCCATCGCCGCATCGCCGTTGTAGGTCAGCGCCAGGCACACGCTACCGTTTGCCAGGTCGCTGATCTGCCGGCCATTGGCGACGTAGCTGATCGACGGCTGCAGCTGGCTCAGCAGGTTCTGCGCGGCGGCCAGGTCGTCCTTGTCTTGGCTGTAAGGGTCCTTGCCCAGGTAGTTCAGGGCCACGCCGATCACCTCCTGGGGCGAGTCGGGCATGGCGATGCCGCAGTCCTTCAGCCGGCTGGCGTACTCAGGCTTGAACAGCAGGTCGAGGCTGTCCAGCGGCACATCCCCCAGGCGTTGGCGCACAGCCTCCACATTCACCCCCAGGCCCAAGGTGCCCCAGGTGTAGGGCACGGCATGGCGGTTGCCGGGGTCGGCCTCGGCGAGCTTGGCCAGCAGGTCCTTGTCGAGGTTGGCATAGCCGGGCATGGCCTGGGGGTCGAGCGGCTGCAGGGCGTTGGCCTTGAGCGCCCGGGCCAGCACCGCCGACGACGGCACCACCACGTCATAGCCGCTGCCACCGGTCAGCAGCTTGGTTTCCAGCACTTCGGTGGTATCGAAGGTGTCGTAGCGCACCTTGTAGCCGGTTTCCTGCTCGAAGCGCTGGAGAGTTTGCGGGGCGACATAGTCGGCCCAGCTGTAGAGGTTGACGACCTTTTCTTCGGCCTGCAGCGGCAAGGCCAGGACCAGGGACAGCAGGCACAACGATCGACGCATGGCGGACACCTCGGCAAATGGGTGGATGCCGCGAGCATGCCAGCCGGGTTACATTGCTGAAATGGCAAGTTTGCAAAGCTGACATTCATCAGGAGCAATGTAATGCTCGGACAAGTGCATGACCCCGACCTGCACCTGCTGCGGCTGTTCGTCACTGTAGTCGAGGCCGGTGGCTTCAGCGCCGCGCAAGGGGTGCTGGGCCTGAGCCAGCCCACCATCAGTCAGCGCATGGCGCAGCTGGAAGCGCGGCTGGGTTACCGCCTGTGCAGTCGCGGCAAGGGCGGTTTTCACCTGACGGAGAAAGGCACGTTGTTGCTGGACGCCGCCCGTGGCTTGTTGCTGAACATCGAACAGTTTCGCCAGCAGGCCAATGGCGTTGCCGGGCGGCTGCTGGGGACCGTGCGCCTAGGCATGGCGGAGAACCAGGACAAGGCGGTGAGCCTGAAGCTGGCGGCGGCCATTGCCGCGTTTCGCAGGCGCGAGGAGGCGGTGCAGCTGGAGCTGATCAGTGCGCCGCCGGCGGAGCTGGAGCGGTTGTTGCTGGAGCAGCGGTTGGATTACGCCATCAGCTACTTTTCCGGCAACCAGGCAGCCTTCGATTACCAGCCGCTGTTCGAGGAACGGCAACGGCTGTATTGCGGCAAGGGCCATGTGCTGTTCGGTGAGGCTGGCGTTGGGCGGGAGCGGTTGTCGGCGATGGACCAGGTGCGCCATCCGTACCGGTTTTTAAAGGGCGGCGAGCCGTTCCAGAGCCAGCGCAGCATGGCGGTGGCGGAGCAGATCGAGAGCGTGCTGACGTTCATTCTGTCGGGGCGGCATATTGGTTATCTGCCGTGCCACTGCGCGCAAGCGTGGGAGGCTGAGGGGCTGCTGTGGGCGCTGAACCCTGGGCTGGACTTCGTGGTGCCGTTTACCCTGGCCAGGCACCGGGCGCAGGTGGTTGGCGAGGCACAGCAGGCGTTTGCGCAGGATTTACTGGCGGCGTTTGCCTGACCGGGCCTCTTCGCGGGTAAACCCGCTCCCACAGGGACCGCGACTTCCTCAGGCATGTGCGGTCTCTGTAGGAGCGGCCTTGTGCCGCGAAAGGGCCGCAAAGCGGCCCCGGCAATATGTGCTGCAAAGCTGAAATCCTGGGGGCGCTTCGCACCCCTTTCGCGACACAAGGCCGCTCCCACAGAACCGCGCAGGCTCAGTAAGCCATGCTCCAGGTCAGGGTGTAGGTACGCCCGCGCCCCTGGTAGTCATACAGGTACGCCGGCCCGTAGGTCGGCGAGTAGAACAGCGTCGCACGCTGCCCCCAGACCGTGCTGTACTGCTTGTCCAGCAGGTTCTGGATGCCGGCGCTGAAAGTACCGAAGCCGGTGTCCTGGCTGCCCAGCAGGTCGAAGGTGGTGTAGCCGTCGATCTCGTGGTCGGCATCGTCCTTCAGGCTGAAGGCATGGTTGGCCTGCAGCCGTGCACTGCGGCCATCGCCCTTCCAGCCGACGAACGCGGTAGCCTTCGACAACGAGGCATAGCGGGCATCGCGCTTGATCCAGCCGCCATCAGCATCTTCTTCCTCGGAGCGGGTCAGGTGCAGGGTGCCACCAGCTTCCCAGCCGGTCTGGAAGTGCCGGGTCAGTGCGCCTTCGAAACCGAAGTCACGGCTCTTCTGATCTTCCACATTGATGGTCAGCGTCTGCGAGTCGACGTTGATGATCTTGTCCGACCAGATGTAGTACAGCGCCGCCTGGGCATCCCAGTCCAGGTCGGCATAGCGCCAGCCCAGTTCCACCTGGCGGCTCTTGATGCCGGCCAGCGGGTTGTCGGCCACGCTCAGCCCGGGCTTGCCGTAGTACTTGGCCGGATCGGGCAGGTCGAAGCCTTCGCCGTAGTTGGTCCATACCTGGTGGCCATTCTTGAAGTCGTAGATGGCACCGACGTTGAACAGGTTGACCTGGTAATCGTTGCTGCCGCCCGGCACACCCTTGAAGTCGCTGACGTCCACATCCATCTGCTGGCGCCTGGCGCCGCCGGACAGGGTCAGGTTATCGGTGGCATGCCAGTCCAGCTGGGCGTATACCGACACGCCATCGACCCGGTAGCTGGGGTAGCGTGCGGCCTTGCTGTCCTTTTCCAGCTCCAGGCCACCCGACTCGGACGAAGTCTGGGCGTTGAAGGTGGTCTGCTCGGCGTTGAAGCGCTCGCGGTCCAGGTCGACGCCGTAGGTCAGCTTCAGCGCGTCCCACTGCTTGGCGAACAGGCCCTTGAGGCTGGTGACTTCGAAGTTCTGCTGCGAGGCGGCAAAGTACACCCCGCGCGAACCGGTGGGCGTGGCGCGGTTGTAGTACGGGAACGGGTAGAAGTTGTCGTCTTCCTTGCGGTACGAGGCCTGCAGGTAGAAGTCCTGGCCCAGCACGTCGGTGTGGTGGTAGTTGGCGTTCAGCAGCAGGCGCCGGGTGCGTGGCTCCAGGTCCGACGAGTAGCCACTGCGCAGTTCGGCATCTTCCAGGTCGGATGGGGCGTTGTAGTTCAGGTTGGGGAAGTAGATGCCGGTACTGCCGTGGTTGCCCGAGTCATAGTACTGGGCCAACAGGTCCAGGCTCTGCTGGTCGTTCAGCTGCATCCCCAAGGTGCCGAGTACGTCGATGGTGCGGTTGTACTGCAGGTCGGTCTGGGTGTTGTCGATGAAGATCTGGTCGCCGGCGCCATCGTAGAAGGCTTCGTTCTGCTCGCCGGAAACCCCCAGCCGGGCGTTGAACCGCTCGTTGCCGCCACTGATCGACTGGGCGAAGCGGGTGGCCAGGTCGTCGCTGTTGTTGAAGCCGCTGCTGGCACCGAGCTGGGTCTCGAAGCGCGCCGGGCCGGGTTCGCCCTTCTTGGTCACGATGTTGATGATGCCGCCGGTGGCGCCGCCACCGTAGATGGCGCTGGCGCCAGACAGCACTTCGACGCGTTCGACGTTGAACGGCGAAATGCTGTCGAACTGGCGTGACAGGCCGCGCGAGCTGTTCTGGCTGACCCCGTCGATCATCACCAGCACGTTGCGCCCGCGCATGTTCTGGCCGTAGTTGGTACGCCCTTCCGGCGCCAGGTCGAGGCCTGGCACCAGCTTGCCGATGGCTTCCTTCAGGCTGACGCCGCTGTCGATCTGCTCGCGCAGCTGCTGCTGGTCGACCACCCACACGGTGCCGGGGATTTCGCTGATCGCGGTGCTGGTGCGCGAGGCCACGCTGACCTCGATCGGCTTGAGGTTGACCGCCTGCGGCGCGGGGTCGACCTTGCGCAGGGTTACCGTGCGGGCATCGCTGAATTGCCAGCTCATGCCGCTGCCGGCCAGCAACTGCTGCAGGGCCTGCTCGATGCTGTAGCTGCCTTGCAAGGCCGGGCTGGCCTGGCCGGCGACATCGCCGGTGGTGTACAGCAGGTGCAGGCCGGCCTGGTCGGCGAACGTGGTCAGGGCCTGATCCAGCGGCTGGGCCGGCAGGTCGAGCTGGACCTGGCGGGCCTGGGTCTGCGCCTGTTCGGTGGCGGGCGAGGCAAACGCCTGCAGCGGACCGACCAGCATGGCCAGGGCACTGCAGGACATCAGGGCATGGTGAAACGGACCGCGGCGGCGGTGCAAAGGCTTGAGCATCAGAGGCACGAATGAGCTTCCTGACAAGTCGTAAATGAGAATTGGTTGCTGATCAGTCCCACTACGACGATCTGGCTGGCAGGAACTTGCAGTGCAAGATAAAAAATTTTTCCCGTGCCGGCCTTTTCGCGGCTGAAGCCGCTCCCACAGGAATCTCCACAGACTTCCAGACCTGTGCAGTATCTGTGGGAGCGGCTTCAGCCGCGAAGAGGCCGGCACAGGCGAATCAATGAACCACGGCCAACCACGGCAGGTAGGTGACCTTCAGCCCATAGCGCTGCTCGAGGGTGCGCAACAGGGCCTCAGGTTCATCGAGGTCGAATACCCCGCTCACCTCCATCGCCGCCAGCTTGCCATCCGACAGCACGATCCGCCCATGCCGATAACGCTCCAGCTCCGCCAGCACCTGCCCCAGCGGCTTGCCGTTGAAGATCAGCTTGCCGCGCTGCCAGGCCAACTGCGTGCCGGCATCGGCCGTTATTGCCAGTTCATGCGCGCCAACCTTGGCTTCGCCACGAGCCAATACCACGCTGCCATCGCGACGCACGCTGAAGATGGCCGCGCTCCCCTGCACCCGCTCACCAGCCGTATCGACCACAAAGGGCCGTGAATCATCGGTGGTCTCGAACAAGGCCTCACCAGCCTCCAGCACCACCCGCCGCTCATCGTCGCTGAACACCACGCTCAGGGCACTGGCACTGTTCAGCGTCACCCGGGTGCCATCGGCCAGGGTGATCACCTGTCGCTCGCCGACCCCGGTGTGGTAATCCGCCAGCAGCACCGGCGCCTGCTGCCAACCCGCCACAGCAACGGCCAACACCAGTGCAGCCGCCACCCCAGCCTGTTTCAGCCAGTTACGGCAATGGCGCAAGGCCTGGCCGATGTATTTTGCCACCATGCTCTCGGAAACCCCCAGGCGCTGCGCGATTTGCGCCTGGGTCAGGCCGTCGACGCGGTTGAGCAACAGCGCCTGGCGGGCATTGTCGGACAGCTGCAGCAGCGCCTGGTCGAGGATCTGCAGGCGCTCCCGGGCCAGCAAGGCCGCCTCGGGGGCCGGTGCCGGGCAGGCGACCTCACCTGCCCGCTCGCTGTCGTCGTGGCTGGCGGCAATGCGCTGCTCGCGGCGCAAGGCATCGATCGCCAGGTTGCCGGCGACGCGGAAGATGAAACTGCGCGCGTGTAACACCGGCACCGCCTGCTGGTCGATGCTCACCAGCCTGAGGTAGGTTTCCTGCGCGACGTCGGCAGCGCGCTGGCGGTCGCTCATGCGCCGGGTCAGGAACTGCAGCAGGTCGTCGTAGTGCTCCTGGAAACTTGCCAGCAAGCCCGGCGCGGGAGAGGTCAGCATGGGTTTGGGAACGGCCAGTAGGAGAAGTTATCGGGCGTTAATGAGAAACAGTATCTTTCATCTGGAAGGAGACTTTCAACGCCGACGCGTATTTGCCACACTGCCCATTCGCCCAACCTTGCAAGGTCGCTCCCCATGGCTGCCCGTCTGCACCGCTACGCCTGCCTGTTTCTGGTCCTGCTGCTGGCCTTCGGCCTGGGAGGCTGTGCGCTGTTCCAGGCACGCGACCCGGTCAATATCAGCGTGATCGGTATCGAGCCGCTGCCCGGGCAGGAGCTGGAACTGCGCATGGCGGTGAAGATGCGGGTACAAAACCCCAACGAGGCGCCGATCGACTACAACGGCATCGCCCTGAACCTGGAAGTGAACGGCCAGCCGCTGGCTGCAGGGGTCAGCGACCAGCAGGGGCACATCGGCCGTTATGGCGAAGCAGTGGTCGTGGTGCCGGTGAGCATCACGGCGTTTTCCTTCCTGCGCCAGGCCTATGGGCTGGGCCAGGCGGGCTCGTTGCAGGGCCTGCCCTATGTGCTGCGCGGCAAGCTGGCCGGCGGGCTGCTGGGGACCGTGCGTTTTACCGACGAGGGCAAGCTGGACCTGCCCAAGGGCACTTACTGGTAAGCGCCTGGCAGAGTGAGATCAGCGGCTGGCGCTGGCTGCGGCCATCAGCTTGTTGACTTCGCTGCGCACCATGTTGGCGTATTCGGGCGGCGACATGCCATCCAGCTCGGCACGCACCCACTCGGCCCATTTGCCTTTGCGCCGTGGTTTTTCGGCGATCAGCCGCGCCGCTTCGCCCTTGGCCTTGCCCAGGTTGTTCTGCCACAGTTCGAACAGCCGGGCCTTCTCTGCCTCGATCTGCGCCCGTTCCTCGAAGCTCATGTTGGCCAGATTGAAACTCATGAAGGTACCTGCAAGTTTGAAAATGGCCGCTATCTTACACCCAGGTATTGCAACAGCCCAAAGCCGCCGCAACTTTCCCGACGCGCCGGCATCCATTGTTCAAGCCACACCATCGACGAGGACGAGTTCATGGCCCGGAAAAAAGCCGCGCTGGCCGACAGCGATCAGATCAAGGACCAGGTATTCAGCGAACTGCAGGCGCTGATCGAAGAATCGGAAAGGCTGCTGAACGACAGCGCCGCCCTGGTGGGTGACGAGGCGGAAACCCTGCGCGCGCAGGTAAGCCTGAAGCTACGCCAGGCGCGCCATGCCGCCGACAAGGTGCGCAGCAAGGCGCAACCGGTGATGGACGCTACCCAGGACTACATCGGTGGCCACCCGTGGCAGACCGTGGCCATTTCCGCAGGCCTCGGGCTGGTGGTCGGCCTGCTGCTGGGCCGCCGCCACTGACACCTGGGCCGCCTGGCGCGAGTCAGGCGGCCTGCGCCATCGGGATACCGCTGTGGAAGCGCAGCTCCTGGTCCGGTGACTGAATCAGTTCCACCTCTGCTGCGCGCACCAGTTCCACCCGGCGGGCGATATCTGCCTCTTCACCGTAGTTGTGCGCCAGTTTCAGGTAACCCTGGTAGTGGCGCGCTTCGCTCTTCAGCAGGCCGTGGTAGAAGCGGCCCAGCTCCTCGTCCAGGTGCGGTACCAGCGCGGCAAAGCGCTCGCAGCTGCGCGCCTCGATGAACGCCCCCACCACCAGCGTATCCACCAGCTTGACCGGCTCGTGGGCGCGCACCAGCCGCCGCAGCCCCGACGCATAACGCCCCGCCGACACCGGGCGCAGCGGCACGCCACGACGCTTCATCAGGCGCAGCACCTGCTCGTGGTGCACCAGCTCCTCGCGGGCAAGGCGCGACATCATGTTGATCAGGTCGAGGTGGGTGTTGTACTTGGCGATCAGGCTCAGGGCGGTGCTGGCAGCCTTGAATTCGCAGTTCTTGTGGTCGATCAGCAGGGTTTCCTGGTCGGCGAGCGCCGCTTCGATCCAGGCGTCTGGTGTCGGGCAACCAAGAAAGGCGTCGATTTCGGGGATCAGGGACATGACGTGCAACCACACAGGACAGGCAGGGCCGGCGATTATACCGGCGGCGGCGGGCGGCGCCAGTGACTATGCTTGATGTACATCAAGCGCCAGCGGGGGAAGCGCCGACTATAGTCAGGCATTGGTCGCCACCTTTGAAGGGAGCTAACGCCCATGCAAGCCGTCCGCAGCATCCTCGTCGTCCTGGACCCAGAGCACGCCCACAGCCGGGCGCTGACCCGGGCCAAGCTGATCGCCGGCCTCACCGGCGCCCGCCTGCACCTGCTGATGTGCGACAAAAGGCACGACCACAGCGCGCTGCTGAGCCTGCTGAGCAGCCAACTGCATGATGATGGCTATGACAACGTTACCCATGAACAGGCCTGGCATGACACCTTGCATGAATCCATCATCGCTGTGCAGCAGGCCGAGGGCTGCGAGTTGGTGATCAAGGAACACCGCCCGGACAACCCGCTGAAAAAGGCCCTGCTCACCCCCAGCGACTGGAAGCTGCTGCGCCAGTGCCCGTGTGCCGTGCTGATGGTCAAGAGCGAGCGGCCGTGGACCGGCGGCAAGATCCTGGCCGCGGTGGACGTAGGTAACCAGGACGAGGACCACCGCCGCCTGCATGCCAGCATCATCGACCATGGTTTCGAGATTGCCGAACTGGCCAAGGGTGAGTTGCACGTCATCAGCGCCCATCCGTCGCCGATGCTGTCGGCATCGGACCCGGTGTACCAGCTGAGCGAGACCATCGAAAAGCGCTACCGCGAGGCTTGCAAGGCGTTCCAGGCAGAGTACGACATCAGCGAAGACCGCCTGCATGTGGCCGAAGGGCCTGCAGATGTGCTGATTCCGCATACCGAGAAGAAGCTGGACGCGGTGGTGACGGTGATCGGCACGGTGTGCCGCACGGGGATTTCCGGGGCGTTGATTGGTAATACCTCGGAGGTGGTGCTGGATGCGCTGGAGGGGGATGTGCTGGTGCTCAAGAGCGAGGAGGCAATTGCCCACCTGGCGGAATTGGCCCGCGGTTGAGTTTGCCTTCCTCAGGAGGACACATGATTCCTTGAAATTGCAGGGCCCCTGTGGGAGCGGGTTTACCCGCGAAAGCGGCGGTGAGTCCAACGACGCATTCGCGGGTAAACCCGCTCCCACAGGAGATTTCTTACAAAAAATCTCTAGGCCAACGCCTCTTGGACCTTCGGGTCCAGCCCTTCTCCTGCATTGGCCTCGATCCATTGCGCCAGCTGCCGACGCATCGCCGGCGTCCAGAAGCTCTGCAGATGCTGGCGTACCCCTTGCACCGCCAGCGCCCGGTCTGGCTCGCTGTCGAAGTAATGGGCAATCTGGTTGGCCATCTTGACCAGGCTCTCACTGCTCATCGGCGCACCTCGGCTTTTTCCGCAATACGGCGCTCCTTCAGCAAGCGCTGCTGCTCGTCACTGAAGTCCTGATAGCGCTTCTGCCACTGCGAAGGCTGGAACACTTTCACCACCTCCACCGCCGTCACCTTGTACTCCGGGCAGTTGGTGGCCCAGTCGGAGTTGTCGGTGGTAATCACGTTGGCCCCCGACTCGGGGAAGTGGAACGTGGTGTACACCACGCCCGGCGCTACCCGTGCACTGACCTTGGCGCGCAGCACCGTCTGCCCGGCGCGGCTGCCGATACCGACCCAGTCACCGTCCTGGATGCCACGGCTCTCGGCATCGGTCGGGTGAATTTCCAGGCGGTCGGCGTCATGCCAGGCAACGTTGCCGGTACGCCGGGTCTGGGCGCCGACGTTGTACTGGCTGAGGATGCGGCCGGTGGTCAGCAGCAGCGGGTAGCGGTTGTTGACCTTCTCTTCGGTGGGCACGTAGCCGGTGAGCATGAAGCGCCCCTTGCCACGTACGAACTGGTCGATGTGCATGGTCGGCGTGCCATCCGGCGCTGCGTCGTTACACGGCCACTGCAGGCTGCCGTGGCGGTCGATCTCGGCGTAGCTGACGCGGTGGAAGGTAGGCGTCAGGCGGGCGATCTCGTCCATGATCTCGGACGGGTGGCGGTAGTTCATCGGGTACCCCAGGGCATTGGCCAGGGCCACGGTCGCCTCCCAGTCAGCCTTGCCAGCCAGCGGCTCCATCACCTTGCGCACCCGCGAAATGCGCCGCTCGGCGTTGGTGAAGGTGCCGTCTTTTTCGAGGAACGAGCTGCCCGGCAGGAACACATGGGCGAACTTGGCTGTTTCGTTGAGGAAGATGTCCTGCACCACCACGCACTCCATGGCCAGCAGGGCTGCGGTGACGTGCTGGGTGTTGGGGTCGCTCTGGGCAATGTCCTCGCCCTGGCAGTACAAGGCCTTGAAGCTGCCATCCAGCGCCGCCTCGAACATGTTGGGGATGCGCAGGCCCGGGTCGGGCTGCAGGGTCACGCCCCAGGCACGCTCGAACTCGGCGCGCACGCCTTCGTTGGAAATGTGCCGGTAGCCAGGCAGTTCGTGAGGGAACGAGCCCATGTCGCACGAGCCCTGCACGTTGTTCTGCCCGCGCAGCGGGTTCACCCCTACCCCTTCACGGCCGATGTTGCCGGTGGCCATGGCCAGGTTGGCGATACCCATCACCGCGGTGCTGCCCTGGCTGTGCTCGGTCACGCCCAGGCCGTAGTAGATCGCCGCGTTGCCGCCGGTGGCGTACAGCCGGGCGGCGGCGCGGATCTGCTCGGCAGGCACGCCGCAGACCGGGCCAAGCACTTCGGGGGCGTTTTCCGCCAGGCTGACGAAGTCGCGCCAGCGGGCAAAATCCTCGGTTTCGCAGCGGGCATCGATGAAGCGCTGGGCCAGCAGGCCTTCGGTGACGATCACGTGGGCCAGGGCATTGAGCATGGCCACGTTGGTGCCGGGGCGCAGTTGCAGGTGCAGCTCGGCGCGGGCGTGCGGCGAATCGACCAGGTCGATGCGCCGCGGGTCGATCACGATCAGCCGCGCACCCTGACGCAGGCGGCGCTTGAGCTGCGAGCCGAATACCGGGTGGGCGTCGGTGGGGTTGGCGCCGATCACCAGCACCACGTCGGCCTGCATCACCGAGTCGAAGCTCTGCGTACCAGCCGATTCACCCAGGGTCTGCTTCAGGCCATAGCCGGTGGGCGAATGGCATACCCGTGCGCAGGTGTCGACGTTGTTGTTGCCGAACGCCGTGCGCACCAGTTTCTGCACCAGGTAGGCTTCTTCGTTGGTGCAGCGGCTGGAGGTGATGCCGCCGATGGAATCGCGACCGTACTTCAGCTGGATGCGGCGGAACTCGCTGGCGGCGTAGGTTACCGCCTCGTCCCAGCTGACTTCCTGCCACGGGTCTTCCAGGCGCTTGCGGATCATCGGCTTGGTGATGCGGTCCGGGTGGGTGGCGTAGCCCCAGGCGAAGCGGCCCTTGACGCAGGCGTGGCCGTGGTTGGCGCCGCCGTTCTTGTCGGGGACCATGCGCACCAACTGGTCGCCCTTCATTTCGGCACGGAACGAGCAGCCGACGCCGCAGTAGGCGCAGGTGGTGATGACCGCACGCTCGGGCTGGCCCAGCTGCACCAGGCTCTTTTCCGTCAGGGTCGCGGTCGGGCAAGCCTGTACGCAGGCGCCGCACGACACGCATTCCGAGGCAAGGAAGTTTTCCCCACCCGCCGCCGCTACGCGCGATTCGAAGCCGCGCCCGGTGATAGTCAGGGCGAAGGTGCCCTGGATGTCCTCGCAGGCGCGCACGCAGCGGCTGCAGACGATGCACTTGCTTGGCTCGTAGTCGAAATACGGGTTGGATACGTCCTTCTTCTCGGCCAGGTGGTTGGCACCGTCATAGCCGTAGCGAACCTCGCGCAGGCCCACCTGGCCGGCCACGGTCTGCAGCTCGCAGTTGCCGTTGGCCGAACAGGTCAGGCAGTCCAGCGGGTGGTCGGAGATATACAGCTCCATCACGTTGCGGCGCAAACCGGCCAGGCGCGGGGTTTCGGTGTGCACCACCATGCCTTCGCTGACCGGGGTGGTGCAGGAGGCCGGGTAACCGCGCATGCCTTCGATTTCCACCATGCACATGCGGCAAGAGCCGAAGGCTTCGAGGCTGTCGGTGGCGCACAGTTTGGGGATGCTGGTACCGAGCATGGCTGCAGCGCGCATCACCGATGTGCCGGCGGGCACAGTGACGGCACGGCCATCGATGCTCAGGCTGACCTGTACCTCGCTGTCACGGGCCGGGGTGCCGAGGTCGCTGCTTTTATCAGAAGCGGGGTCGAAGAAATTGATCACTGCGCGGCCTCCGTGTGGGTCAGCCCGAAATCGGCGGGGAAGTACTTCAACGCGCTGGCCACCGGATAGGCAGTCATGCCGCCCATGGCGCACAGCGAGCCGTACTGCATGGTGTCGCACAGGTCACGCAGCAACAGCGCGTGGTCGTGGCGTTCGGTCATGTCGCTGGTGGCGATCAACCGGTCGACCACTTCCATGCCTCGGGTCGAGCCGATGCGGCACGGGGTGCACTTGCCACAGGACTCCTCGGCACAGAACTGCAGGGCGAAGCGCGCCATGCTGGCCATGTTCAGGGTGTCATCGGCCACTACCACACCACCATGGCCGAGCATCGCGCCCATGGCGGCGAAGGCTTCATAGTCCAGCGGCGTGTCGAAGTGGCTTGGCGGTACCCAGGCACCGAGTGGGCCACCAACCTGCGCGGCCTTCAGCGGCCGGCCGCTGGCCGTGCCGCCGCCATAGCCTTCCACCAGCTCGCGCAGGGTCAGGCCGAAGGCGCGCTCCACCAGGCCGCCCTGACGGATGTTGCCGGCCAGCTGGAACGGCATGGTGCCCAGCGAGCGGCCCATGCCGAAGTCGCGATAAAACGCCGCGCCCTTGGCCATGATGATGGGTACCGAGGCCAGGGTGAGTACGTTGTGCACCAGCGTCGGCAGGCCAAACAGGCCCTGCAGCGCAGGCAGCGGAGGCTTGGCGCGGACGATGCCGCGCTTGCCTTCGATGGATTCGAGCAGCGCGGTTTCTTCGCCGCAGATATAGGCGCCGGCGCCGACCCGCACTTCCAGGTCGAAGGCCTGGCCGCTGCCGGCCACGTCGCTGCCGAGGTAGCCGGCGTCACGGGCAATGGCGAAGGCCTGGTCGAGCACGCGGATGGCGTCTGGGTATTCCGAACGCACATAGATGTAGCCCTTGTCGGCACCCACGGCGAGGCCGGCAATGATCATGCCTTCGATCAGCAGGAACGGGTCGCCTTCCATCAGCATGCGGTCGGCAAAGGTACCGGAGTCACCCTCGTCGGCGTTGCACACCACGTACTTCTGCCCGGCTCCGGCGTCACGCACGGTGCGCCACTTGATGCCAGCCGGGAACGCCGCACCACCGCGGCCGCGCAAGCCGGAATCGAGCACGGCGGCGACCACCTCGGCGCCGTCCATGGCCACGGCCGCTTCAAGGCCGGCGAAACCGCCATGGGCGCGGTAGTCGTCCAGCGACAATGGGCGGGTGATACCGGCGCGGGCGAACAGCAGGCGCTGCTGGGTCTTGAGGTAAGGGAGGTCCTCGACCGGCCCCAGCGCCAGCGAGTGGCCATCGGCTTCACTGGCGAGGGCGTCGAGCAAGGACGGCACATCTTCCGGGGTGACCGGGCCGAAACCCAGGCGCCCTTGCGCGCTGTCGCACTCCAGCAGCGGCTCCAGCCAGTACAGCCCGCGGGAACTGGTGCGCTGGATGTCCAGCGGCAGCTGACGGCGCTCGGCCTCCTGCTGCAAGGCATCAGCGACCTGGTCGGCGCCGACGGCGCGGGCTACAGAATCGCAGGGGATATACAGCTTCAGCATGCTGCGTCCTCCTGGCAGGCGTTGACCAGCGCGCGCAGGCGCTCAGGGGTAAGGCGCGCATGCACCTGGCCGTCCAGTTCCAGCGCTGGCGAGCAGGCACAGGCACCCAGGCAGTACACCGGGCGCAGGCTGATGGAGCCGTCGGCGCTGGTGCCGTGGTCGTCCAGCGCCAGCTGTTCGCGCAGTTGCGCGGCCAGCGCCTCGGCGCCCCGGCTCTGGCACGACTCGGCGCGGCACAGGCGCAGGGTGTGGCGCGCCGGTGGCGTGGTGCGGAAATCGTGGTAGAAGCTGATCACCCCACGCACCTCGGCCAGGCTGAGGTTCAGGGCATGGGCAATTTCGGCGACAGCGGCATCGGGGATGTAGCCGATGTCGTGCTGGATGGCATGCAGGATCGGCAACAGCGCGCCGGGGGTATCCTTGTCACGGGCCAGAATGCGGTGGATCACAGGCAGGTGGAGCAATTCATCAGGCATACAGCGGACCTCGGCATCACGGACCCTGCCTGAATTGTTGTGAGGGCAGGTATCCGGCGTGTTCTGCTGCGGCGCGCCGGCCACGTCACGGTTGCGTGGTGCCAGCGGCCTCCTTGCCTGCGGCCGCACGTCTGCGCGCACTGGTCCGAGGCATCCTGCAAGCATGGCACTTGTGGCGCCCGGGGATTGCGTGCGAACGACCAGGCGCATCCTGAAACCGACGCGGGTTGTTTCTGGCCTTATGCAGTCTGCCGCGCTGTGGCTTAGAGAACTGAATGCGCAAGCGGTCCGCGTACCCTGTGGGAGCGGGCGCGCCCGCGAAGAATCCAACGCTGTGCATGGCACCGGCTACGCCGGTGTTCGCGGGCATGCCCGCTCCCACGGGGTGCTCCGGCAGCCCAAGGCAAGGTGCCGAGCCCGCCCTGCGCCCGGCTTCAGGCCACAGCCTTGTCCACGCTGCGCCCGGCCTCCAGTTCACGCACCAGCGGCAGCACATGTTCGCCGAAGTACGCTACCTCCTCCTGGAAGTGCAGGAACCCGGACAAGATCAGATCCACACCCACTGCCTTCAGCGCAACGATGCGCTCGGCAATCTGCCGCGGTGTGCCGATCAGGTTGGTCTTGAAGCCATCGTTGTACTGCACCAGGTCTTCGAAGCTGGACCTGGCCCAGTTGCCCTCACCCTCCGGGCTGGCAGAACCGGCATGCTTCACTTCCTGGCCAAACGCCCGCACCGCCTCGGGGTTGGCCTTGTCGATGATTTCCTGCAGCACCGCGCGCGCCTGCTCTTCGGTGTCGCGGGCGATGATGAAGGCGTTGACTCCGATCTTCACCGAATGGCCGTTGGCCGCCGCCTTGGCGCGGATATCGTCGACCTGCGCCTTGATCCCTTCCACGCTGTTGCCGTTGGTGAAGTACCAGTCCGACACGCGCGCCGCCATGTCCCTTGCGGCGCGCGAGCTGCCGCCCTGGAAAATCTCCGGGTGCGGCTGCTGCAGCGGCTTGGGTTTGAGGTTGTAGTTACGAAAGCGATAGAAGTCGCCGTTGAAGGTGAAGTTGTCCTGGGTCCAGATGCCCTTCAGCGCACGGATGAATTCCTCGGAACGGCGATAGCGTTCGTCGTGGTCCAGCCAGGGTTCGCCGATGGCGTGGAACTCGCCCTTGAACCAGCCCGAGACCACGTTGATGGCGATGCGGCCGTTGGTGAACTGGTCGATGCTCGCCAGCTGCTTGGCCGCCAGCGCCGGGTTCCACGGGCCCGGCAGGATGGCAGCGATGACCTTGAGCTTTTCCGTGGCAGCGAGCAGCGCGTGGCTGATGGTGACCGACTCGTGCTGGTTGTCGGCGCCGTAGCCGGCGGTGAACCGGATTTGCGACAGGGCGTAGTCGAAACCGGCCTGTTCGGCGATTTGCGCGAGCTTGCGGTTGTAGTCGATGTCCCAACTGGTGCGCTGTTCGATGGTGCTGACCACCAGGCCACCACTGACGTTGGGGACCCAGTAGGCGAACTTGATTGGGGCTTGGCTCATGGTAAGGCTCCTTGGTGACCCTTGGGTTCAAGGAGACAGGAGCAGCAAACATGCCAGGCTTTAAAGTGCCCTTATTTCAATCGGTTAGTTCAATTTGTCGGCGATGCTGGCTGCATGCGGTCAAACAAGCTGCTGGAACGCTGTTGCCTGCACAACATCGCCGCCCCGGGGGCAGGTCAGCGGTTCTTGCGCATGCCCATATGCGCGTCATCCATCAGCGCCTTGGCCATGTCGCACAGAAAGTGCGAAGCCCAGACCAGCACCGGTTCGTTGTCCATCACCCCGATAAACGATGCTCGCCGTGAGCAATCCATCAATACCGACGCTTGTTCGATGGCATGGTCACAGCAGTTTCCCGCCTCTACGCGGAACAGTTTCTTGCCGTCCAGCACACCGTCCAGGAAGGTGGCCGCGCCTACGGTCAGGCCCAGCGTGCCAGTGTCGTCATCCAATTCCTTGTCCATCTGAAACCCTCTTTTGAATCTGCCGGCCAGTGCGATTTCCCGGTTGCAGTCCCTGGTAGGAAAACCGCACCGCCAGGCTGGCAAAATTTGAAAGTCAGCCCATCAATGCAATGTATGCATCGGCTGCCCGTCTCGAAGCTGCACCTGCGCAATCGCCGACTCCAGCAGCATGCGCACAGCCTCCATTTCATGCATGACCGCCAGGGTCATGATCGTGGCGGGAGATCTGGGCAGCGAGGCTACGGCGTGATGACCTACGGACAAGGCGCAGAGCACGTATTCCGTGGCCTGGGTCAGGGTGTCTTCCAGGTGATGAGATGGGTCGTTTGAGAAAGGTGGATCGGGAACGAGTTTAAGCATGACAGCCTCCAGACAATAACAAGTCGGACCGTCGCCAGATCACTTGCAGATGATAGGGTGGCGGCTACATGCGGGCCTGCAAGACCGGGCTTGGAGGTCGGTTCCCGGCTGGCCCGAAGACCACCCGCACGCAGCCACCATTGAACGAAGCCAACAGCAAACTGAGACCAAACCAAGCAACGGGCTTGCAGACCCGGTCGTTGAATTTGCAACGACAAGGCGAGACTAGGGGGCTCAGGTTTCCATCGCAATGGTGAAACGGCTTGAAAAGGATGATTCAGAAATGGACTACGAGGAAGGGGAAAAATCTGATTAGTTCTTGTAGGAACAACCATTCTCACGGCACAGCAGCAACACGGCGGCGTGGGCTCTCATGGAGCAGCACTAACTCATTGCATTAGCAGGGCCCCTGTGGGAGCGGCTTTAGCCGCGAACACCGGCGCAGCCGGTGCCATGCACCGAGTTGGATTCTTCGCGGCTAAAGCCGCTCCCACATTATCAGCACCGACTTCCAGACATGCACAGGATCAGTAGGAGCAGCCTTGTGCTGCGAAGAGGCCGGTAGGGCAAAAAATCCTCTTTGCCGGTAGCGGCCTCTTCGCAGCACAAGGCTGCTCCTACAGGCAATGAGGCAACCTGATGGGGCAAGACAGTTGCTCCCACAAGTACAGCCCGGCAGCAAACCACCGGGCCGCAAGCCATCAACGTTGCGAATCGAGCACTTCGTGCTCCGTCACGACCTGCTGGGCCTTGGCGTAGCTTTCGATCAGCAGGCGGTAGTGCGGGAAGATCAGGCTGTAGGCCTCGGCCCACTGCGCGGCGTCGGGGCGGTTCCAGGTGCGCTGGATTTCCGAGGCGACTGCGGCGGTGTCCATAGGCACCACGCCGGCCTGGACGACGCGGGCCAGGGTGATTTCCTGGGCGGCCTTGGAATAGGTACCGGAGGCATCGATCACCGCGAACACACGGTAGCCGGCGTTGACTGCGGCGATCGCCGGGAAGGCCATGCACACGCTGGTAATGGTGCCGGCGATGACCAGGGTCTTCTTGCCGGTGGCCTGCACAGCGGCGACAAATTCGGGGTTGTCCCAGGCGTTGATCTCACCCTTGCGCGCCACGTACTGCGCATGGGGCGCAGCCTCGTGTATCTCTGGGATCAGCGGGCCGTTGGGGCCCTGCGGCACCGAGGCGGTAGTGATCACCGGGATCTTCGCCAGGGTGGCGATCCTGGCCAGGGTGATGGCGTTGTTGCGCAGTTCGGTCATGGGCATGTCCTTGACCGTCTGGAACAGGCCGCTCTGGTGGTCGATGAGCAGCATGGCAGTGTCGTCGGGGTCGATCACCGGGCGCTGGCCGTTGAAGTTGGCAATCTGCGAGAAGTTGGTCATGTCGGTTCTCCTGACAGGGCATCCGGGCCGGGAAACCCGCGCCTCCTGCGCGGGCGTTCATCCGGACCAGGCGTCGCCTAAGTCCGGGGGTGTGACATGGCGGGCCATCTGCCCGAAATGTCCGCTCTGCTATGGAGTCACGATACGGATGGAACAATTGCTTCGGTAGTTGGCAAAAACTACTATCAGTGTTCTGCCAGAGGAACACTGAAATGCAAGACCTCAACGACCTCTACTATTTCGCCCAGGTGGTGGAGCACGGCGGTTTCAACCCGGCCGGCCGCGCACTGGGCGAACCCAAGTCGAAGCTCAGCCGGCGCATTGCCGGGCTGGAGGAGCGCCTGGGCGTGAGGCTGATCCAGCGTTCGACGCGACACTTCTCGGTGACCGAGATCGGCCAGGTGTTCTACCGGCACTGTGTGGCGATGCTGGTGGAAGCGGCGGCGGCCACCGAGGCCGTCGAGCAGCACCGCGCCGAGCCGCGCGGAGTGGTGAACCTGAGCTGTCCCACGGCGCTGCTGAACTTCTGGGTCGGCCCGATGCTGGCGCGATTCATGGTGCGGTACCCGCTGGTGGAGTTGCATGTGCAGAGCACCAACCGCCAGGTGGACCTGATCCCGGAAGGCATCGACATCGCTTTGCGGGTGCGCTTTCCCCCACTGGAGAGCAGTGACCTGGTGATGAAGGTGCTGGGCGAAAGCCGGCAGCATGTGGTGGGCGCCCCGGCATTGCGCGAGCACCTTCCGGCAAGGCCGACCCCTACCGATATTGCTGCCCTGCCGACACTGCACTGGGGCGTTGTACAACGCGAATACTACTGGCAGCTGGATGGCCCCGAGGATGCCAGCGCGCAAGTGCGCTATCAGCCGCGAATGGTCACCGACGACCTTGTCGCCCTGCGCCAGGCCGCGCTTGCGGGAGCCGGTGCGGTGCACATGCCCGCCGTGGTGGTGCGTGAAGACCTGAATGACGGCAAGCTTGTGAACCTGCTGCCAGACTGGGCGCCCCGCACGGGAGTTGTCCATGCCGTCTATGCGTCCCGTCGTGGTCTGCTTCCATCGGTGCGGGCGCTACTGGACTTTCTCGGCGACGAATTTGCCAACAGCGGGATCAGCTAACGGCCTGCCCTGCCGGATGCGCCCAGCACAGCCTTGCGCTGGCGTTTCACCAGGACCTTGCGGCCTGTTTCGACAAATGGCGTGATGACCAGGCTATAGACCGTCAGGTAACGCTGGTGGTCTTGCTCGCCGGTGCCGAAGCGGATGCTTTCAGGCGTCGATGTGGTGACATAGAGCGTGCCGAACATCCAGTCCCAGAGGGACAGGTTGGTGCCGAAGTTGCGGTTGAAATGGCGTGGGGCGTCACTGTGATGGATCTGGTGCTGGGCCGGGCTGTTCAACACATGCTCCAGCTGCGGGCCGAACGACAGCCAGACATGGCTATGCCGCAGGTTGGCCGCCAGGCTGTTGAAGATGAACACCAGGTAGGTCACGCCGAACAGGGTATAGCGGCTGACTTCACCGCCGCACAGGTACCAGAAGCACCCGGCGTAGAGGCCGATGCAAATGCCGGTGCTCAGTTTCTCGACGATCTTTTCCACAAAATGTACCCGGCTCGCCGTCGCCGGCACCAGCACGGGTGCCGAATGATGGACCTTGTGAAAGGCCCAGAGCCAACGGGAGTGGAAGGCCCGGTGCGCCCAGTAATGAATGAAGTCCTTGAGCAGGAACACGCCCAACCCGTAAAGCAGGGACAGGGCGAGGTTCTCGCCCACGCGCGGGCGTGCGCCCCAGAGGTTGCTGAAAAAGGCCAGGTAATCGCCGGAGCGCAGGATGTACGGATCGACCAGCTGGACGACAGGCAGCACCAGCGCAACCTTGAGGATTGCCCGCACGAAGTAGTAGCGGTAATCCAGCAGCGCAGAGGGATGAAGATGTACACGGGCGCCGCCGATGAATTGCCAGAACGAATGGGCGCTGCTCAGGCCGCGCCGCTTCCTGACGCGGAACAGGCCATAGGCTGCACCGTAGGATATGCAAAGGAACAAGGCCCCGAAACGGCCGTTCATATTGAAAATGCCGAGCAACTGGTCGGTAACAGGCGTGATTACCCACTCGGTCAGGTGCTGATAGACAAGCGACAGCGCATCCACGAATCGTCAGCCTCGGCAAAAGGGACGCAATTGTAAATCAGATTTATTTACTCCAGTGGTTTTATGCATGGCCTGGTGCTGCAAGCAACGGGCAGTGGCTTGCACCCGCCCGCAAAAACGCAAGACACGGATTGACAACAGCAGGAGGAAAGACAAGTATCCGGCCGCCTTTATGCGAAGCATTATTATTATCAATACGCTTCTCACTATTGCGTCCGCAAAGTCCATCGAAAGGAGCCAATGGATGTCCGCCTGTTTTTCTCCCCCCGCCTTCAGCATTCGCCAAGCCGCACTAATGGCGAGCCTTTCGGGTTCGCTGCTGGCCAGTGCCAATGCCTGGGCCGTGCCTGTCAGCTACAGCATCCCGGCGGGGCCGCTGGAAGTTGCAATCAACCAGTTCGCCACGGCAAGCGGGGTGACTGTCAGCGCCAGCAACGAAGAAATCACTGGCCTGCGCAGTGAGGGCCTGCAGGGCAGTTACGAGCTGGAGCAAGGCCTCGCACAACTGCTGCAAGGCAGCGGCCTGCAGGTGCAGCAAGCGGGAGACAAGCACTACATGCTGGCCCGACCCGGCCAGGACGGCACGATGGAACTCGCTGCAACGACGGTCTCCAGCGTAGGGCTGGGTGCCACCACCGAAGGCAGCGGCAGCTACACCACAGGTTCGGCCAATACGGCAACCGGGCTGCGCCTCTCGGCACGCGAGACACCACAGTCGATAAGCGTGGTGACCCGCCAGCAGATCGAAGACCAGAACCTGAACGATGTTGCCCAGGTACTGGAACAGACCCCAGGCGTGGTCGTCGACAGCATGGGGCCGGCCGGCAGCGACGCCAACCATATCTACGTACGTGGTTTTGAAGTCGGCACCATCCAGGTCGACGGCCTCAACCGGCCCAACAGCTTTGGCTTTCGCGATGACCTTGCCGACATGGTGTCGTATGACCGGGTCGAGGTGGTACGCGGTGCCACGGGGCTGATGTCCGGCACCGGTGACCCCGGTGCGACCGTCAACCTGATTCGCAAGAAGCCGACCTTTGAAACGCAACGCAAGCTGACCCTGAAAGCAGGCTCGTGGGACACTTACCGCACCGAGCTGGATGTGTCCGGCAAGCTGTCCGAAAGCGGCCACGTACGCGGGCGCCTCGTGGCCTCGAACACCGACAGCCAGAGCTACGTAGACCGCCAGTCCCTGGAACGGCAGGTGGCCTATGGGGTGCTGGAATGGGATATCACCGACAGCACGATGCTGACCGTGGGGGCCGAATATCAGGAAATGGACAACGACGGCGCCGGTAACCACGGCTTCCCGATGTTCAACTCCGATGGCAGTCACTTCAGCCCTTCCCGCTCGTTCAATTCGGCCTCGGACTGGAGTTATCACAAGCGTCGCACCAAGACCCTGTTCACCACACTGGATCACGACCTGGCCAACGGCTGGCACCTGAAATTCAACGCTGAGCACAGTCGCCGAAGCTACGACGACGTATTTGCCACCGCCGCCAGCGGCACAGTCAACCCTGATGGCAGCGGCATCCAGACCTGGACTGGTCGTTGGGCAGGCGAACCTCGGCAGACCTCGTTCGACCTGTCGGCTACGGGCCCGTTCGAAGTGCTATCGCGCGAGCACCAAGCGTACGTCGGGCTCAGCCACTACCGGGCCTACTACCGCAACGACGGCTACCATCTCTGGACCTGGCAGGACATCGACAACATCCATGACTGGGATGGCTCGTTGCCAATACCTGACGCCATCCACAACAAGACGACGGAAAATGCGCTGGACGAAACCCAGGACGGCCTGGTGGCTTCGGTGCGCTGGAGCCTGGCCGATGACCTGTCGCTGATTACCGGCGCGCGGGTGATCGACTGGCGACGTGACGAAACCGAGGAGCAGTTGGCGAGCGGTGAAACCAAACACACCTCGCGCAGCGAAACCGGGGTCGTCACCCCTTACATCGGGCTGGTTTACGACATCAATGACAACTGGTCGGCCTATGCCAGCTACACCACCATCTTCAACCCGCAAGACAAACAGACTGCATCGGGCAGCTACATCGACCCGTTGGAGGGCGTGAACTACGAGCTGGGCCTGAAGAGCGAGTTCTGGGACAAGCGCCTGACTGCTGCACTCAGCGTGTTCGAAGTGCACCAGGACAACCTGGCCGTGAAGGACGGCGACAAAAAGGCGCCGGACGGCAACCAGGCCTACCGTGCCGAGTCCGGCACCAGGACCCGCGGTTTCGAGATGGAAATGGCGGGCGAGATCCTGCCTGACTGGCAAGTATCGGCCAGCTACACCTATGCCGTGAGCAAGAACTCAGATGGCGACCGCCTGCTCACCGAAGTACCCCGCGACACCCTCAAACTGTTCACCAGCTACCGACTGCAGTCACTGCCACAGTTGAAAGTGGGCGGTGGTGTGCGCTGGCAAGGCTCGGAGTACGAGAAAAACGCAGGCCCCAACCACGAGACCTTCACCCAGGGTGCCTACAGCGTGGTCAACCTCATGGCGCAATATGCCCTCACGCCGCAAACCAGCGTCTCGCTGAACCTCGACAACGTGTTCGACAAGACCTACTACACGGCGATCGGCTCACGTGGCTGGTATGGCAGCCCGCGTAGCGCCACGGCCACCTTGGTGTACGCATTCTGACCCAGGTGGCCTACAAGCGTTTTCTGGCGAACGCAATGCGGTAGCCAGCGCGCCTCATTGATCGGGGTGAACTACCGCTGCGGCCAGTCGACTGATCATGCCGGGACAGTTACGCTGGCGCTTTCCCTTGCACGGAAGCGCCAGCGATCGCACTCACCCTACTGCCCTCCCCTGCGAACACCGCAAGCACCGGTACCATCCACGGTACGGTCAGGACAATCCCGGATACAGCAATCACGGCTAGGCACCTCCATGCCTGAACAACGGATGCTAGCGCTCACCGCACCTTCCGGAGATTCCGCTCGTTGACTGACTCACAGCACAACCCAACCTACGCAAAACGGTTCGAAGCCGTGCTTGCCTACATCGACAGCCACCTCGAAGGTGACCTGTCGGTAACTGCCCTGAGCCGCGTCGCCCACTTCTCGGCATTTCATTTCCATCGGCAGTTCACGGCATACATCGGCGTTCCGGTTTCACGGTATGTGCAACTGATGAGGCTTCGACGCGCGGCGCATCAACTGGTCGCCTCGCCTGCCATCTCGGTGCTGGAAGCAGCTCTCGGCGCCGGCTTCGAAAGCCCCGAAGCCTTTTCCAGGGCCTTCAAGCGTGCTTTTGGCATGGCGCCGAGCGTATTCGCCAAGGCCCCGAACTGGCAGGCCTGGAGTGCGGTTTTCATTGTTCCCCATCATTCCAGGAGCATCACCATGCAGATCCGTATCGTGGATTTCGCCGAAACTCATGTAGCCGCGCTCGAACACCAAGGGGCGCCCAGCCTCATCAGTGAAAGCGTTGCGCGTTTTCGCCAATGGCGCATTCAAAGCGGTCAGTCACCGGTGGCCAGCAGCCGAACCTTCGGCATTCCCCACGACAACCCCGATACCACCCCGGCGCACGCCTTTCGCTTCGCCGTGTGTGGCGAGATAGACGAAGCCGTGCAGCCGAATGATTTTGGCGTGCACGAACGCATCATCCCGGCGGGCCGCTGCGCCGTACTCCGGCATACCGGGTCGCCTGACTACATTGGTGAAACCATCTATCCGGTTTATCGGGACTGGTTGCCTTCGAGTAACGAGGAACTGCGTGACCATCCGTTGTTCTTTCACTATTTGAGCGTGTATCCGGAAACGCCGCTGGAGCAATGGCAAACGGATATCTACGTGCCGCTCAAGTAACTTGGCTAGACGGCCGCCAGGGGTTTTGAGGTATGCCATCTGCGAGACCTTCGTCCGTTTTCGGCTGAGATCGGCGGGAAACGCGTGCCCTATGCCGGAGGTGATCCGGCATAAGGCTGCAGGGCCGCGCATAGATCGAGTCCAGACGGATACCCTGCTCTCTTGATAAACTAGCCGCCTGCCCTAGCAATCACCGATCTCCCGCCGTCGACTTTTGCTACCTCGCGCCCTCGGATTGCTACAAACCCCCTCGAAATTGCTGAATTTGGTACAAGACACGTTGAACGATATGACCACAAACCCAGGCTCTAACCCAGCAACCACGCGCCCTGAGCCTTCCCGTCGCTTCAGCGTTGCACCGATGATGGATTGGGCAGGTGCTTCCTGAAACCCGCTACTCAATTGGCCTCTATCCCTCCTAGCTTGAGCCTGTACCATTTTTTTACCACTACCAATGTGCCAAAAGCTGATCGGCTTTCCTACTGCCAGTCAAAGTAGACCTTGCCCTTAATCGGTTCCCTCCGCCTGCGTCCACCTAGAGCTCAGCGGACAAACCAAAGCGCCGAATAACCCTTCGCTGTTTGAAAATGCTTCGCGTTGTCCTATAGCCCCCGTCAGCAACTCGCCCGCCTCCTACCTCTCTTTCATCAACTGCTCTGCCCTTGCCGTTCGTCATCCTAATTACCCGCACCAATAGGCCTCGCTACCGTGTTTTTGCGTATTGACTTGCAACGCAAATAATATCAATCTGCCCACACTCATTTGATGCAGATGGGTTCCGTTCGGCCCATTGCATTATACGTATCGCACTGGAGTCACAATAAGGGATTATCGAGTGGAAAAACTCAAAGTAAAAAACTTCGTAGTACTAAAGAACGCTGAAATAGAAATCAAAAAACTCAATGTCATCATAGGCCCTCAAGCCAACGGCAAGAGTCTATTAGCAAAACTTACAAACTTCTTTAAAACCATCCCAAATATATTTATCCAAAGCATTCGCACTTTCGATACAAAAAGAGAATTTGATAAAAAAATTCTTTCCAAATTCGAAGAGCGGTTTCCTAGGTACTCCTGGGAAGGCTCTAGTTTCAATATCCTATACGTCAATGGTGAAATCAGTATAGCCATTGACGGAAAGTCTAATAAAAAAAACAAGACAACCATCACCCTTAAATACTCTGAAAACCTAACCAAAACTTTCAATGCAAAAAAAGCCACATACAAACGTAAAACTGAAGAACACAAACTCAAGGCGCCCGAGGATGACTTCCTAGAAGACTGGAGCTTGGTGCGAAATCACATCACCGAGCCACTCAGATCAGAGTATTCATTCTTCAATGGCGAGCCAATTTTTATCCCTGCCAGCCGAAGTTTCTTTGCCAATCTTCAGAAAAATATTTTCACCTTCTTGGCGTCCAACCTTGAAATCGACCCTTACCTAAAAGACTTCGGCCGTATTTATGAGCAATCTAAGCGATTTTACGGAGAACCATATCTGATTGGCCGCGTCGACGAAGCCGTTGCAAATTACTCTGATATTTTTGAAACAGTCGTTAGCGGAAAGTACCAATACGAAGACGAACAAGATTGGATTGTGACAAAGGGAAGAAAGATAAACTTAGCCAATGCATCTTCAGGCCAGCAAGAGTCGCTACCAATGCTACTGGTATTAATGATCTGGCCTGTACTCAGAAGTAACTCAGTAGGTGACATGTACTTCATCGAAGAGCCAGAAGCACACCTCTTCCCAACGGCTCAAAACAAAGTTATTTCACTTCTCTCTAAAATCCAAGATCGCGCAAACAATAGCTACTTCATAACATCGCATAGCCCATACATACTTTCAGCCATTAATAATTTAATTTTGGCCAACGATACAATTTCCAACGGAAATATGAGCCTAGAAGACTTCATAGAGCTCAACGGACCAAGCAGTCCAATTAGCTTCGAGGATACTGCAGCTTATACGATCCTAGATGGCGTCTCAACTCCTATTGCTGACCCTGAGTATAGAATGATAGGCGCTGATTTACTTGACGACATCTCTGAGCACTTTGAGCACGTCATGAACAAAATGATTTCTAGTGGATCTGAACAATGAATTACGCGCTATGTACAACCACCGTTACAGACCCCAAAATTGTTGTCAGCGAAAATAAAAGCCGCATAGAAATCCTAAACATTAATCGCCTTGAGGTGAATAAGATACAAGTTGATGGCTGCCTAATCGCCAAAAACCAAGAAAAATGTGACTGGCTAATCACTTGCGAACAACCGACCCCGAAAGCTATATATATAGAATTAAAAGGATGCGACCTGGACAAAGCCATTTCACAATTAAAATCCACTATAAGCGACACCAAAGCCCAGTACTCTCGGTACGCACGAGAATGCTACGCCATCACTACGCGCGTGCCGAAACACGGAGCTACTACCCGCAAACGAAGCATTGATTTTTTTAACCACACCGGCGCTACGCTTTCAATAAAGAACTCTCCACATAGCATTTCCATTTAACCTGAGCGGCAAAAGCAAACCTTACTTTAATTGTGTTGCTAAAGGGACAGAAAAAGGCGCGCAAGGCAGAAATCATGGCTTGTGCGCCTTTTCGCATTGCAGCATAAGAACGGAAATGTATGGGAGGCCCTGCCTGTACTGCATCTTCAGCGACCAGAGATAGGATCTTGAGCCCGCCTCAACCTTCTCAATTTGCTGCTATAGATCAGAAAAACGGCTATTCTCGCGTCAGCGAATGGTCTGTCTAGGTCTAGTGCGCCCTAGAATTTTCCCTAATCTATCCTAAGAACTCTCAGACTAGGAGTATGGTCATGGATGAACAAGCCTCAATCACAGCTGACACGCTTGAGCTTATGCTTCTGAACCAGGTTGCCATCAGAGCGGCGCTGGAGGAACTCTCGCTATGGGTAAGTCATCGCGGCTCTGTCCACGTCCATGAAAACGTCATGGGCGTTCTAGCGACCCTTGATTCCCATGTTGAGGGGATCACATCCGGAATAGAAAGCTTGCGGGAGTGAGCCTTCACGCTGCTTCGCTGGCAGCATCTTTCCAACCATTAAAAACTTCACCACTAATTGATTTCCTTGAAGCTTGCAGAACATATGATTCAGAGGTTATATCGGAATGCCAAAATTTTCATGGCCGAATTACCCTGCGAATACAGCTGAGTTCGATGCACTTATGATGGAGATAGATCGCGTACTCCACTCCGAAGGTGTAAAGCCACATCAGCGCCCCCTACACGTTGGTAGAAAATTCTGGGAGGCATTCGGTTGGGGTGGACGGGTTTTCCCACCCGACTCTTTGGCAGAACAAACCGGCTTCGCTGGTGATATCTTGATGGCCAAAGCCAATCGATGGTACGAAGACGTCCTAGGACAGCGGCTTAAAATACAGTTGTCTTTAGGTGACGTCCCCGCAAAAATCGGCAATGCCATATGGCGAGTCCGCTTATGTGAGTGGGCGGGCACTGTAAATTTCTTCGCACACCGAAATTTAGGAAACCGTGGCAATCAAAAAGGCACGAACAAAGACGGACCGAGCTTAAACATCTTAACCCTTGTGGATAATTTACCCCAAGGCATGGTTGACAGGCTAAGTGATGCAGAAATAATAAACCATCACCGATATCATATGTTCGCTTTACATGCTCTTCAATGGCGAAACAACCTCCCGACTACAAATTTATTCGAAGCTGGCAAGGACGACTACAGCTCCTCGACCGAAGACATTTTATCTGATCGCTACTCACAAAGCCGATGGGCGTCTCAGCAGTGCGTTGAAAAGACGTTAAAGGGCTTTTTAGAACTGGCAGAAGAAAAGTACCCGAAAGGCGCACAAGGTCACGACCTCGCAACCCTGAGCGAGTTAATACGAGTAAAGCTCAACATCTTTATTGATCCATATCTTATCCGTAGCGCCCACTGTGCCACAGGTGCGAGATACAGGGATGAGCCGTCGTCCTTAGAACAGGCCTTCACTGCCAATGTAGCTGCCCTTGGGATTTATTCTACTCTCAAAGACTCCCCCAAAGCGGACGAAATATTAATGAGTCTCCGTTCAAGATCAAAGTAGTTATCAACCATATAGTTTACCAACGTCCGACGAGAGCTAGAATAGTAAATCTAGCTCTGTTGGACGCGTTCATGACTAGCACTTTCCAGCCAATTCGGCCTCGCCTTAATGCTGGGTCGCACTGCTGGAGTGATGATTAAGACATTCGAAGGGAAAGCCGTTTAAATCATACTGGATATCTGAATGGTCGTTGATGCCAACCATTACCCTGCCCCTGCAGCGGCGCATGAAATCAGCCAGCCACCTCCCCCACCAGAAACGGTACGATATCAGCTCTTAAGCGGGCTCAGCGCACCCGCCATAGCTGATCGATTCGCGTAGTATACGACCTACTCATCATCTCGCGGCGCATCACCCAATCGGGGGCGCGGGGGACGCTGGCCGAACGCATCGTCCCCCGGCCGTACTTGCCATTAATTTCGTCCAGCACCGACATCAGCCGGTCACAGGCCACCGGCTGAGTTACCGCGAACAAGTCATCCGTGAACTCGCCCGGCTGCCGCAGATCCATAAGCAGCACCTCGGCTTTGCTGTATCGGTACCCAGGGCGATAGACCTTGTCCACCGCCTCGGTAGCCGCCCTGGTGAGCAACAACGTATCGTTAGTGGGATACGGCAGCTCTACCAGGACGCCCTTGGCGTATTTGGCTTCGTCCGGGTTGAACATGCCTGTGCGGATGCTCACTCGCATACGCTTGCACACAGAACCCTGCCCTCGTAGCTTTTCGGCCGCCCGGCCGGCATAGCTGGCCACCGCCTGCTTGATCGGTGCCAATTCAGTCAGGCGCTTGCCGAACATCCGGCTGCAGCAAATCTCTTGCTTGGGCGGGGCAGCCTCCTCGAGCTCTAGGCACGGTGTGCCGGCGAGCTCCCTGGCTGTCTTCTCAACGACCACGCTGAACTTCTGGCGCAGCGTCCACGGGTCCGTCTTGGCCAAGTCCATTGCCGTGCGTATTCCCATCGACTCAAGGTGCGCTGTCATCCGCCGGCCGATCCCCCAAACTTCCTTGACCTCGGTGTTGCGCAATACCCAGTCCCGCTTGAACGGGTCGCAGATATCGACTACGCCCCCGGTCTGCGCCTGCAGGCGCTTCGCGGTATGGTTGGCCAGTTTTGCCAGCGTCTTGGTACGGGCAATTCCTACCCCTACCGGGATACCGGTGCACTTAAGCACCTTGGCACGCACCTGGCGGCCGAACTCGGTAAGGTTGCCCTGAACCCCAGTCAGATCGGCAAAGCACTCATCGATCGAATACACCTCTGCGGCTGGCACCATCGACTCAATCAGCGACATGACGCGCTCGCTCATGTCGCCGTAAAGCGCATAATTTGATGAAAAGGTCACAATGCCGTGCCGCTGCAGCTTGTCCTTGCACTGGAAGTAAGGCTCGCCCATTTTGACGAATGGCTTCGCGTCGTACGACCTGGCGATCACGCAGCCGTCGTTGTTGCTCAGCACCACGATGGGGGTCTTGGCCAGATCCGGCCGGAACACGCGCTCACAGCTCGCATAGAACGAGTTGCAGTCAATCAGCGCGAACACTTGGTCACTGCGCATGGTCACGCACGCTGTAGCGGACCACACCCCAGATCACCAGGTCATCACCTTCCATCACATACCTCGGTGGATAGGCTGGGTTTTCAGATTGCAGGATCACCACACCGTTACGCCGGTATAGCCGCTTACAGACCGGCTCTGTGTTGATGGCCGCTATCACGATGTCACCGTGCTCGGCATCACGACTACGATCTACGATCAGCAAATCCCCGGAGTAAATGCCGGCGCCCTGCATGCTGTCGCCCTCAACCTGCACCAGGTACATATGCGGCGCCCGAAGATCGAAGAGCTCGTCCAGGGAAATGTGCCGCTCGAGGTGATCCGCCGCCGGCGACGGGAAGCCTGCAGGCACGCGGAACGAATACACCGGCAACTGCGTGGGGCCACCGATTGGCGTTCCCCAAAATGTGATGGACATGATGGACGGACTCGGAAAACTGTATAAACATACAGTTAACTGATAGATCGCGCTCCGGTCAATGTCTGAGCGAGAGGATCCCGATAAACGTTAGAGGTAGGTATGTGCGGAAGGTACTCGATCTACGAGGCAATGGATGTTTACCTCAGGCAGCTGGCACTCGACCTGGTGGTGATCAATGGCTATGACCATGAGCGGATCAACCGCTATAACGTCGCGCCATCAACACGGGTCGAGCTGATCCGGCAGAACGCTGCAGGGCTGCGGGTGGATCGAGTCAAATGGGGATGGGCGCCCTTTTGGGCAAAGGGGAAGCGTCCCGACCCGATTAATGCGAGGGCCGAGACAGTGATGACGGGGAAATTCTTCAAGGCGCTATGGCCAGTAGGCCGGGCTATCGCACCGGCTAACGGCTGGTTCGAGTGGATACCCGACGCAGCCGATCCGAAGCGGAAACAGCCCTATTACATTACGGCTGCAGACGATGAGCCGCTGTTCTTCGCTGCACTAGCTGAAGTGCATGAAGGGATCGAGCCTGACGACCGCGACGGGTTTGTGATTATCACCGCCGCAGCGGACCAAGGCATGGTCGATATCCATGACCGCAAGCCACTCGTCCTAAGGCCCGAGCTGGCCAGAGAGTGGATAGATCCAGCCACAACAGCAGCGCGTGCCGAAGAGATCGCACAGCTGGGCTGCCGCCCAGCTGGCGACTTCAAGTGGCATCCAGTGAGCAAGCTGGTTGGCAACGTGCGCAATCAGGGAGCAGAGCTCATCGAGCCCGTGCAGGTATCAGAACAGCTGCCCTAGCGGAGCTGGGTCCCAATTCATGATAACCAGTTCTCCCGTCACATCGGCCTTGCCCTGACGCTGGTTCGTATTGCTGTAGCGGATATCCACACACTCGAAGTGGAAGCCTTCAAATGCACGCCGAATGTCTGGATGGTCGTTGATGCTGACCATCACCCTGCCCTTGCAACGCCGCATGAATTCCGCCATTCGCTCGTATTCCTCGAAGGGGAAATCCACGCCGTAGCCGGCGGTCTGCCAATACGGCGGGTCCATGTAGAAGAACGTGTGTGCTCGATCGTAGCGCTCGGCGCAGGCGAGCCAGGACAGGTTCTCGACGTAGGTGCCGGCGAGTCGCTGCCACGCGGCGGATAGGTTCTCCTCGATACGCAACAGATTGATGGCAGGCCCGGTGGTCGCGGTACCGAACGTCTGCCCGGTGACTTTGCCACCGAAAGCGTGCTGCTGGAGATAGAAGAACCGGGCAGCACGTTGGATGTCCGTCAGCGTTTCGGGACGGGTCATCTTCTGCCATTCGAAGATCTGACGGGAACTGAGCGCCCACTTGAACTGGCGCACGAACTCCTCCAAGTGGTTCTGCACAACCCGGTAAAGGGTGACCAGGTCACCGTTGAGATCGTTCAGCACCTCCACCGGGGCTGGCTGGGGACGCATGAAGTACAACGCGGCTCCGCCGGCGAAGACTTCGACATAGCATTCATGAGGGGGGAACAGAGGGATCAAGCGGTCGGCCAGGCGGCGTTTGCCACCCATCCAGGGGATGATTGGTGAGGTCATAGGTATGCAAGTCTTTACTGTATGAATAAACAGGTGTAGGCTCGCCGCGCTTTGTGCACAAGGCAGAGGCCACGGCTGGACTTGCAGGAAGGGTCTGCGGGTTCGGCGGGCCGGGCTGGATGTTGGCGCATCCACCCGGCTCGCCTCTTTTCACTTGGTGACTTCGCGGACGTAGGCCTGGCAGGCCTGCAGCGCGATCAGTCCCCGGTCGCCTTCATCGGTGATGGCGACAATTCGTTGAGCATGCGCTCGGTCAAGTTGGGCGCGTACGGCGCCATGTACCACGCCTCGGGAGCCGGCGGCTTCTCGCATCCCACTGTCACAACCCTGGGTGGCAAGGGCTTCGGCGTCGACAAGGACTGACAGCCGCAGATCAGCGGTAGCAAGCCGGTCACGCAGACGAGCCTGAGCTTGTTGAGCATCGTTCATTTCCTTCCAGTGCGTTTTGGTCTGATCCTGCAGGCGAGCCTCCAGGGCGCGACGCGCATCCTGCTGCTCTGCGAGTTGGTCGAGCGCTGCTGCTGCGGCTTCCTCACGCTCACGGCCATGCGCGCGGTCTTTGTCCGCCAACTGCTTGCCGTAAGCATCGGCCTGCTCTGCGAGCTGCGCTCCGAACGCGTTGGCCTGCCAAACCCAAGCCGCCCGCGCGCCGATGGCACACGTGATCACCAGCGCTGCCAAGACTATGTGGCGAGTGCCCCAGGCGCTCACTGCAGCACCTCGAGTGCCCGTTTGTAGATGGCCTTTCGATCCTCCAGCCCATTAGTACCGCCGTTGATCCGCCTGGTGATGGCGAGGATGTCGCCCTTATCGGCCAAGCTGTTCAAGCCTTCCCTGTGCCAAAACCAGCCAGCAGACAGCGCGGCATAGACGGGCTGTTCGAGCAGCTCTGGTGTGTTGAGCAGTCGGCTGTCGCCGAATAGCGCCTCACTGCAGGCTTCATAGTTGTCGCGACCTGTCACCTGGATGAGCCCTCGACCACGGTAGAGCTGACCATCGCCATCAGCCTGCGGCGTATTGCCCAGGCGTTGTGCCAAGCGGCCGGTGTCGTACTTCGACAGGTAGCTATCACTACCGAGTTCACGCACGTATAGGAACTGGCCAGACTCGTGCCCCACCTGGGCGAGAAACGCAGCCATGCGTAGCCGCGTGATGATGGCGTACTTGCCCATGGTGGCGTTGAGGCCGGGAACAAAAACGCCGGCTTTGCGGCCGGCGTTCGGTAGGATCTGCTGCAGCTGTTTTTCAGTGATCGGCATTGCTTCTCTCCGTAAGGTTCACGCAGGCGACACATCCACCGTGCGCAATGGTTTGGTTTCTTTTTTCTTCTTGCCTTTGGCGGTGGCCTTGCCCTTCTTGCCGCCGTTGCATTCGACGGTCGTGGTCCAGCCCGAGGCGGTAAACACCTGCTCCACGCTGTCCACCAGGTACTCGCCATCGAGCCCGTTCTTGAAGCCCTGGGCGTTGATGGTCCGTTCGGCAAACAGGTCGGTACGCCCAACCATTTCCAGGCGCACGGCGGCGGTGCTGCGGTTGAACGCGGCCAGCCGCGCCTTGGCGGCCTGCTCGGCGGCGCTCTTGTTGGGGTAGATATGGCGGTCGGTGTGCACGCCCGGCAGGCCGGTGGGGGCGTCGTCGTTGCCCAGCTCAACCACGTTCAACTTGCCGGTGGCCTTGTCCTGGTGCTGGGTCTTCACCGCCTTCTGCGTGCTGCGGTCGCCCAGGCGGAACGAATAGCGGCTCACATCGGCGCGGCTGATGGTGACGACACCGATTGCCTTGCCGCTCGCGCTCTGCCCGCCCTGGCGCGGCAGCACCACCAGCTTGCCGCTGGCCACCTTGGCGGTGCAGTCGTACTGCTTGGCCAGGCGGGTGATGAAATTGAAGTCGGATTCGTTGCGCTGGTCGACGCGCGGCACTTTGGTTTGCACCGTACAGCCCGGCTCCCAGCCATTGCGGGCGGCCACATCGCTGACGATCTTGGCCAACGCCACATCCTCCCAGCTGCCGCTGCGGGTGGTCTTGCCGCTGCCGCGCATGTCGCTGGCCTTGCCGCGCAAGGTGATGGTGTCCGGCGGACCGGTCACCTCGACCTCGTCCACGGTGTAACTGCCCAAGCGCGCCATGGCCTGCGCGCTGTAGCCTAGAAAGACCTCGATCTTGGCCCCGCGCGAGGGCAACGTGACGGCCTGGGCGCGGTCGTCAATGCGCAGCTCGAATTCGTCCGACTCCATGCCGGGCTTGTCCGAGGTGCGCAGCAGCGACAGGCGATCATTGATCAGCGCGGTAATGTCCTTGCCATCCGCGACGATTTGGAACACAGGCTTCATGGGGTTGCTCCAGAAAAGAAAAAACCCGCACAGGGCGGGGTTCGTTACGCGTAACGCGGGATCAATCCCACAAGGTGACTTGCTCGGTCTCGGCCGCTGTCAGGTCGGGCAGGTAGATCAGCACGCCGGCGCGATACGGCTGCGCCTCCTCGGCCAGGCCCTGATTGGCCTGCAACACCGCCTCGACGGTACCCACCAGGGTGCCGTAGTAGGCGTGGCACAGGCTGTCGAGCAGGTCGCCCTCAGACGTTCTGCATGTCATTGCCATAGGCGACAAACTCCAGGTTAAAGCCCTGCTTGCGCGGGATGCCGCCAGGTAGCAGCGCCCCCTGCTCCTCGTCCACGCTCAATAGGCACCAGGTACCCAGCACCTCACCGTAACCCGTGGTCAGGGTCAGCGGCTGCAGGCGCCGGCCGATGCTGCGCAACTCGTTCAGCTGGCCGATACCGCCCCGGAACAGCGGGAAGATCGCACCCTTGATCGTCAGCTTGTCCTCACCCTGCCCCACCGCCTGCTGCGCAATCTCACGCGTCAGGCGCTCCTGCCCGGCCCAGCGGAACGCGGTCTTGCGCGTCAGCTCATCAAACGCGGCCGTGTCCAGGTTGAAGTAGTAGGGCTTAAGCTTCGGGTCTTGCGGCTGGATGATCAGCAGATGCGGGAACGGCTTCACCGCCTCGGCCGCCGGCGTCATGTCGGCGCCGAGCACACTGCTCGGGAAGATATTGCCCAGGCTTGGGCTGAGCTTCCCGCCAATGCGATTGACCGCCGCCCCGGCCTTGGCCGCCTGTTCCTTGAGCGTACCCAGGCGCTGCTCCACCTGGGAGGCCGCCGAAACGGCCCGGCTGTACTTCGCCGCCACCTGCCCCACTGCGGAGTGGGCCGCATTGATCTGCCGCATGGTGCGCTGCAGCTTTTCGCCCACCATCGGGCCAATAATCGGCAGGCTTTCCAGCTCTGAGGCGGCGCCCGTCATGTCACGGACAGCCCCGTTTAGCGGGCCCAGCATACCGTCGAGACTGGTACGGCCGGCCTGGCCAGCCGCCACCAGCGCCGACAGCGTCGAGCCCATCAGCTCCATGTAGGCCATGGCACCTCCTTAAGCGACATCCGCCGCATCAAACAAGCTAACCGAGGCCTGGCGGGCCGCCACCTCGCGCTGGAACCCTTCAAACATCACGCGCAGCGCCTGCTCGGCCTCGCGCACGATCTGGTTGGGGTCTTTCACATCACCATGCACGACAATGGGCATGTTCGGTGCGAAGGTAAACGACTGGTCAACCTTCGCCGGCTCGCGCTTGGCCTTCTCGACGGACTTAGCCGCCGGGAGGGTCACCGCCGGCGACTGCACCGATGCCACCAGGGAACGCACCACATCGCCCATAGCGCCAGGCTCACCGCCACCTTTGACCACCTGCGAAACCACCGGGGCAATCGAGGGCGGCAGCTGCGGCACCTTCTGCAGCTCGCGCACAGCCATGCCGAGCGCTTGGGTCTGATCCACCGGCGGCGCAGGGCGCGGCTTGGCGGGCTTGGCGGGCTTGGCATCCAGCGTCAAGGTCGGGGCGAAGCCCTCGCCCAGGCCCGCGCCGGTACCACCGAACCCGCCAACCCCGTCGAACAGGTCGCGCTGGGCGAACTTCGGCAGCTTGGCATAGGCCTGCTCGACCTCGGCGTCAGTCATCTGATCGACCGACTTGGACGGCGCGGCTGGCCGGGTGGTGACCGCCGCCGGTGCAGGCATGGCGGCCAGCGGGGCCAGGTCCTTGACCACCGGTGCCGGCATCGCAGCCGCCACCGGCAGGGCCGGCACAGGGGCCGATTCCTTGGTCGCCGGGGCCTGCGCCTCGCCCTGCTGTGCCGCTGGCTCAGCGCTTGCGACCTGGTCCGACTCAGGCTGTTCCTCACCGAACCATTTCTTGCCCAGCCAGCCACCGACAGACTCACCGCCGAGGCCACCGAGGGCTGCGCCAATGGCGCCACCGACAGCGGTACCAATGATCGGCACAACCGAGCCAATCGCTGCACCAGCGGCCGCACCCGCCATGGCGCCGGCCATGCCGCCCGCCACCCCGCCGTAACCCTCGGCCTTTTCGTCCTGGGTTTCGGCGTTCAACGCCACATCGAGCGCGCCCGGTACCGCGTCAATCAGCTTGCCACCCGGCAGCTTGCCAGCGGCTCGGGTGATGCCGCGCACGCTGCGCACCATCCGCCCCAGCTTGTTCGCTTCACCGGCCGCCTCCGCTGCGCCAGCGAGCGCCGCCACGCCGGCCATTGGCGCACCCGGCGCGCGGCGCACATCGGCCATTGTCCCAGCACGGCGCCGGCGACGACGACGCGCACGACGGCTACCAGCCTCTGCAGGGCCCGAATTAGCCACGCTACCGCCAAGCCGGCCGATAGCGTCGGCATTGACCACGAACACGCGCTGCGGCTCGCTGCCGACTCCTGGGGCCGGGTCATTGCTGGCCGGCACGCCAAACACCTTGCCCAGCGCGCCCATGCCGGCGTCCAGCACTCGATTGCCGGTCTTGGGTAGCGCCGCCTCAGCCGGGGCCTCCTCGAGCTTGCCGCCGCGTCGAGCGCTCCAGGCGCGGCCGCGCGCGACGTTGAACGCGCCTCGCGCGACCTTGGCACCACTGCGGACAGCCAGCAACCCGCTGATGCCCGCAGCCAACCCTGCCAGCCCCATGATCACCGCCGGGAACTTGTCCGACAGCGTGGTGATGCCCTGGGCAACCGCCGTCAGCCCCTTGGCCGCCATGTCGGTGGCCGGGCGGATGGCATCGCCAATGCTGCGCATGGCATCGTCGACCGCCTGGGCCGTCTCGGCCCATTGCTGGGACGATGTTTCGCGGCGCTCGGCCAGGTTCTTTTCCAGAATGCCCGTCGCCTTCTGCGAATCGGCTTTCAGGTCGGCATACAGGCCCCGGTTTTGCGCATAGGCGGTCAGCGCCGCCTTGACCTGCATGTCGGCGAACAGGTCACCGGTGCGCAGGGTCTTTTCCAGCGCCTCCAGCGCCGCCTTGGCCTTCTCCGGGTCAACCTCCTTGTCGATGTTGGCCTGGGCCTCTTTCATCTTCTTGGCTTTCGCCGGGTCTGTCGCTTCGACGTACTTCATGGCCAGGGCCATGGAGGACTCGATAACGTTCATGCCCTTCTGCAGGCCGGTGTTCAGCGATTCCTGGTAGTCGATACCTGCATCCTTGTAGGCCTTGACCACATCGCTGGAACCGATCTTCTCCATCCAGTTCTTGAAGTTGTTCGCCGCCTCATCCGAACTGCCGGCAGTCTTCATCTGCACCTGCAGCATGGCGCCCAGGGACGAAACCGAGTCCATGCCGGTGATGCCGTTCTTTTCCATGCCGGCGAGCAATTGCGGGAACCACTTGGCCATGTCGCTGGCCTCGAAGCTACCCGCCTGGCCTTGGTAGGCGATGGCCTCCAGGGCCTGCTCCATGACCTTGGGATCGCTGATCTTGGCGTTTTGCTGCAGCGCCATGATCATGCTGGCCGTGTCGACGCCCGAGGCGCCTTGGCCGACTGCGAACTTGGCCGCCGTCGGCGCATAGGCCATGGCCTTGTCCAGCTCCATGCCGGCGCCGACCAGCTGGTTGATCAGATCGGCCACATCATTGCGGCCCATGCCGGTGCCTTTGGCCGTCTGAATCACGGTGCGGCTGAGCTGAACCTCCTCGGGCTTGTTGACCGCATCGGCCTTGATCGCAATGTCGCGGATGATCGCCTGATAGTCGGCGCTGATCTTGGTCGGCACGGCCGCCAGGCCCACGCCCACAGCGGCCGCTGCCGCGTTGGACTTGAGCCCCGAGCGGCCGGTGTCGATTTGCTGGTGACCCTTAAGCTGCAGGTCGGCGCCTTTCGCCTCGCGGGCCAGGCGATGATATTCCCGGCTCAGGCGGCCAACCTCGACGCCCTGCTTGCGCAGCGAATCCAGGTTGCCATTGAGCTTGCGCAGCAGCTTGTCGGCGCCGGCGGCGCCGGCATCGTGTGCCCGCTTCCACTCGGCCTGCAGCTTCATGGTTTCGCCAATGGTGCTCTTGAGCACCTTGGCCTTGTTGCCTTTCTGTTCGAGCTTGGAAATGCGCCCTTCGACGTTCTTGAACGCGGCGCCGACCGACGACGCGACGGCGCCGCCGATCACCAGGGCTAACTGCATTTTTGCCATCGGTTACCCCCTTCTCAGTCGCCGAGCCACCACTGCATGTCCGCGAAGGACATGCCGGATATCTCAGTGGCCGAGAAATTCAGCTCCTTGGCCAGCCGCTTGGCCAGCCGTTTCTGCGTGGCCGCATCAAACGTCGTCGTCTTGCACCAGGCGAAAATACGCGGTCTGCAGGCGGGTGTAGTCCTTGAGGTCCATGCCCTCCAGTTCCTTGGCGCTAACCTCGGCCAGCGAAGCGAACAGGTTCAGCTCGCGCTGTTCGTCATCGTCGCCTGCGCCCCGCTGCGCCACGCGAATGTCGCGCACGGTCGGCGAGCGCATGGTGATGGTGTCGACCATCACGCTGTTCAGTTCGGTTGGCTTACTCAGCGTTACGGTAACGCGGTCGGCCGACAGGGTCAGCCAGGCTGGGGTTTTCTTGGTCATGAGGGTGCTTCCTTGAATTCGTGGGGAGGTGGGGTTACAGGCCGAGCGCGGCGCGCTGTTCGGCCAGCTGGTCGACGCCTTCAATAACGCGGCGCATGCCCAGCGCATCGATCTCGTAGACCGTGCGGTTGTCGACCTCCAGTTTGTAGTAGGTCAGGCTGACAGCGTGCTTGATCTCGGCCTTGTCGCCGGCCTTCCAGTCACCCATGTCGACCTCTTTGAGGCTGCCGCGCAGGGTGACGATTACCGGGGTGATTCGGCCCTTGAGGCCTTTGAAGGCGCCCCGGAACACGCCATTGAAGGCGGTACCGTCGGCCAGGCCAAAGAACTTCAGCGACTCGCGGCGCACGCCGGTAGTGGTGAAGCCGGCTTCCTGCTTCTCCATGCCCTGGTCCATCTCCACCGGCATATCCATGCCGCCGGGGCGGTGCTCCTCCATCTTGAGGGTGAGCTTGGGCAGGGTCAGGCTGGGAACATCACCCTGAAAGCTGATGCCGTCCACGAACAGGTTCATGTTGGCCAGGGTTTCGGGAATCATTGCCATGTAAAACGCTCCTTATGCAGCCGAGTCGAGAACTTCGGTCAGCCATTGATTGGTAACTTCAACGCGGAAATTCGGGTTCTCCGCCGGCGGCACATCGGTAAAGCGGATGTTCCAGTACACCTTGCCCTCCTCCAGCTGGCTGGCGGTGTTCAGCTCGGGGTCCGCGTACACCTCGAAGTTGATAATGGCGCCCTGGTTCTTGAGGTCGCGCATGAAGGCCTGCAGGCCCTCGGTCACATCCTTGACGTAAGTCGCGGTAATCGAGCGGTCGACCGCCCACTTGTGGCCGTACTGGATCGCGTCCATGACGATATCCATGGTCCGCACGCGGGTGACAAAGGCCCATTTCGGATCACTCGACAGCGTGCGGTTGCCCCACAGGCGGTACCCGTCATCACGAATGATGGTCGCGATCTTGGCGTTATTGAGCAGGTTGGCCCGGCAGGTCTCGTCGCCGTCCAGGTACTCCACCGAGCGGGTGGTGCCGGTGACCCCGACGTATTCCTTGTTCGATGGCGATGCCCAAAAACCGTATTCGGCATCGGTCCAGGCGAACAGGCCGGCGGTCCAGGCCGAGGCCGGCGCATCCACCGTGGCGGAATCGATGGTGTCCCAGTACTTAACGCCCGGATCGACCATGAACGCGCGCCGAGCACCGAACTCTGCGGCGTAGGCCTGGGCGGCCTCGTCGGTAGTGCCAGGGCCGTCGAGGATGGCGAGACCGCGCAGCTTGTCAGCCAGGCCCACCAGCGCGGTACCCACCGCCAGGGTGGAGCTGTGCTTGGGCGCCACCAACAGCCGCGGCTTGGCGTTGAAGCGGCTTTTGCCATCGAGCAGCGCCTGCAGACCGGTACGGGTGCCATCGGCCAGCACACCGCCGATGATCGCGGAGGTCTGCGCGGCCGCATCCTCCACCTTGGTCACGCCACAGGCGACGATCACCGCCTTGGCGCGGGTGTAGATCGCCTCGCAGGCCTTGGTGATGGCCGAATCAGCCCCCCAAGCCGCGACGGCTTCGCGCAAGCTGGTGACCAGCACCAGTTCGTTCGCCTTCGCGGTTGGGGTGCTATCCACACCAGGGCCGGGGGTGAAGGTGTCGACCAGGCCAATGATCGAGGTAGATGGGATGGCGATGGTGCGCGCGCCGTTGTCGACGTTCGTTACGGTAACGCCGTGAAAGAATCCAGCCATGGAATAGCTCCAAAAGAAAGGGCCGCACTGGGCGGCCCTGCAGAAACGAAAACGCCCCGGTAATCGGGGCGCTCAAGGGGTGACGAGAGGGTCAGGCGTTGCCGACGCCTACGACGCTGGCATTGATCGCCGCAATGGCGTGATCCGCGATAGCCTCGGCCTCGTCATGGCTGGCCGCCTTGAGCGCATTAACCTTGCCTTTGAGGCGCGCCGCGCGGATGGTGTAGAGCGCGCCTTTCCAGGCGGCCGCTTCTTCCAGAATGTTCTCGGCCGCCGCCTGGGGGCTCAGGCCCGCCGCATCGACCCAGGCCTGGACAGTGGCCGGAACCTCACCCTCAAAGCCGGCGGCCTTGAACGCAGAGGCTTCCTGCTCGGTCAGCTGGTACTCGATCACACGCAGGTTGTTGCCCACGACAGCAGAGCGGGCGCTGTCCGCCGCTTCCTCGATCTGCTGGGCTGCCACCAGGCGGGCCGCGCCGATCGGCAGACGGGCGTAGTCGAAGCCGTTGTAGTTGGAGCCTTCAAACGTGATGTTCAGGGATTCTTTGCGCATGGGTGCCTCACAGCTTAGTGACGTTGGTAATCAGCCAAGGGACGGTGTTTGGATCCTTGCCGGCAGCCACGCCGGTAATCAGCGAACCCTCAAGAGCAGTCGGGATAGTGCTGGCAATCACCACAAAAGCGAGGGAGTTGATGCCTGGGCCGACAAGTTTGCCGGCGAAGGTGCCGGCCAAGGTGAACGCGACGTTGTACAGGTTGAACGGCAGGAAGGGCGGAATGGTATTACCGCCGGCGTAGAGCAAGGCGTAGAAGTTGTCGAGCGGCAGCGTCAGTCCGGCCGTGTCTGGCAGCGCCAAGGTCAAATCAGCAAAGGTAATGGAAACCCGGCGCCCCACTTGGAAGCCCCCCATGCGCTTGGTGCCGGTACCCGTCGGAAAGTCTCTCAGTGTCAGCTTGCGCACATTACCCCCAACGGTATCGCCACGGATGACAATACCCCGGTTGCTAGCGGAGATTACCGAATCAAGCACGTAGTCCTTGACAAAGACGATTTCCACCGTGCCACCGCTAGGGGTGTTGGCAAGCGCCTGGTTGATGGTTTTCAGCGGGGCATCGACGGTACCCGCTGCGGTATCCACGCCAAGCTCCTGGTCGACGTAGAAGGTTCGGCCGATGGCCGGGGCAGCGGCTACAGCAGCGGCCAGCGCCGCATCGATACCTGCCTTTTTACCGTTGATCGTGTCGATCAGGGCCTTGCCTGTCGACGTCAGCGCAGCAATTTCGGTTTCGAGACTCATAGGGTTCTCATGCTCCGTGAATATGTTGGGTCAGTTGGGTTTGGGTGGAGAGGATCGAATCGGCCGCGCTAATACCCATGCTCAGCAGGCCCTCATGATCAACGGCATGTACGCGTTCGGCCTCAGTCATGCGTACCTGCAGCCGCCCCAGCTGCTCGCTGGTGATGCGTTGCAGCCGCGTCAGCTCAGTGATTTGTTCTTGCTGCTGGAAGTTGCGCAGCTGCTCGCCCATGAGCGAGGCCGCCAGCGCCGCCAGCGGCTCGGCCAGGGTCAGATTCAGCCCTGCCGCAGTGGTGTTGATCGTCACGCTATTGGCCGGCAGAACCGAAAGTGAAAGGTCGTAGGCCAGCAGCAGCTGGTCACCGGCGGGCTTGTACGCCAGCGCCTCGGTGGCGTGCGACCAGACCGCGAGCAAGGTGCCATCGCTTAGCAAAAAACCGATCTCACGAACCCAGAAAGCGGCGGCCCCATCCGCGACGGCGGTCAGGTGCAGCAACGTGCTGGTCAGCTTCTCGCCGCCGGCAATCGGGTACTTGGCCACCTGGTTGCGCAGGGTTTTCTGCTCGTTGCTCGGTATGTAATTTCCGGTACCAACCACAATGTGGGTGATCTCAGCCGAAAAGCCTGAATTGGTCGCGTTGAAGATCGCTGCCAGGCCGGCCTTGGTAATGACAGGTTGTAAAGCAGTACTCATAGAACAGCCTCCATCGTGCCGCGCACGACGACGTAACCCTGGGCCGCGTTGGCGGCGACAAGGCCCGATTCAGCGTTGATAGGAACACCCTGCGCCTCGGCAGATCGCCGATGGACGCCGAGCACGTTGGCGGCGTTGGCGAGTTGTAGCGTCTGCGCCGATGGATCGATTGGCACCGGCGCCGGCTCCATGGTCCGACGCTGCAGCGTGCGTGCTTGCACGGCATTGGCAAGCACCAGGCCACCGTCGAATCGCGCGCCAAGGCGGAATTCGTAGTGGCTGCGCTCGTTCTTTGCCGCATCGACCAAGGCACGCAACCGCTCGGCCAGTTGCGGCGAGATAATCGAGCCTTCGCCGCCCCGGTTATCGTTCGCCCACGCGGTGATCTGAAAGGTGTACGGCGCGGCATTCGGAATCTGGCGCCACTCCTTGAACTCGGCGTTAACCCGCACAGCCTTGAGCACCCGTCGGATCGCGCCAACGGTGCCCTTGGTCTTGTGCACTGGGATTGCCTCGCGGATCAGGTCGCGCTGCTGCTCCTCAGCATCCGCCGCCTCCCAGCCCTCGACCTTGAGTGCCCAGCCCAGCCACGGCAGGAAACTAGGCGGGCAGCGCGCCGAGTCCGCCATTCCCCGGATGATTCCCGGGTCTACCCCCCGCTCGCTGGCCGCCTCCAGTGCTCGCTCAAGGAGCGTGGCGTTATGCGGCAGCAGGCTCATGCAACCACCTTCGCGGTCAGGGTGATCGACGTAGCGCGCGGGTAATGCCGCTTGTCACACACCACCCCTTCCACGGGCTTGACCAGGTCCACACGGTTGATTCCCGCTACGTGCAATGCGGCATAGACCGCCGAAAGCGGCAACTGACCCGCGAGACGCCGAGCCTCGGCAATGGTGGCATCCAGGCTGGCCCGCGCTGCCGCCAGGACAACGTTAGGGTCTGGCCCGTTTTCCACCCAAAGCACGGCCTCCACCATAAAGTCAGTGGGGATTGCGGCCTGGACACGCGGGCGGTCAGTCACCGGGCGCACATCCTCCGCCGACAAAGCGGCCAGAGCCCCAGCCACCAACTGCGCCGAGGGTGTAGTGCTGTTCGGCCCCGCCAGAACAGTCAGCGATACGTCGCCGGGCAGCGGGCTGTCCAGGCCGGCGGCGTAGTCACACACCACCACGATGGCCCCGGCCGGTAACTGCGCCCTAACCGCATCACTTACCGCCACCCCGGAAAAACGGGGCGAATCGACGGAAACGTGCGCCAGATCAGCGGACGAACTCAGGGCGTGGTATTCATACGCCCCGCTGCTGCCTGCGACCGATAACGCCTCAAGCGACAACCGCGTGCGGTAACGCAGCTCATCGTCACCCTCCATGACCGCTTCCACCGGCGGCACCGCGTCAGGATCAGCTGCCCGAATGGTCAGCCGTTGCACGCCGTAGTCAGCCGCTCGGTTATCCAGGTCGGCGCGTTTGGCATAGGCAAGGAGACTAGCTTTGGCCGCATCATTGACTCGCGCACGCATCAACAACTCGCGGTAGGCCATGGTCTCGATCAGCTTGACCACCGGGTCGGATTCCAACAACGCGGTCCACTGATCGCCCATATGAGCCCGGAAGATGCCTAACACCTCCTGATACAGCGTCTCGAACTCCAGGGTTTCCACCACATTAGGCGGGGGAAGCAAAGACAGGTCAATCATGCACTCACCTCAAGTACAACGCCGTCGCCGAGATAGGCACCAGACAGCGACAGCGTGATTTGCCCGCCGACCACTGCCACCACGCGCACACGCTCCAGTTTCAAGCGCGGCTCCCAGCGCCCAAGGGCGCGCGCCACCTCAGCCTGCACTGCACTTTTCCAGCCTTCGTTAACCGGCAGGTCGACGTAACGGCGCAGGTGGCTACCGTACTCCGGCCGCATGCGCCGGCTACCGACAGGCGTGGTCAGAATGTCCTCAATGGACTGTTTCAGGTGGGCCACGCCGGATAGCAGTTGCCCGGTACGACGATCCAGCCCAATCATGGCCTTACCCCGCCAGGGTCAGGCGCTCGAAGTCGGCGCGCGCATCCAGATAGGCCTGCGCCTCGGTGTCGCCCTCCTCGATCTGCAGTTGGCCGCCGGCCACTTTCAGCTCACGCTGGCCCAGGATCAGCACGCGCGAGGTGTAGGTTTTGTCGCGGTAGGTCACGGTCGCTGACGCACCGGGCGCGGCATCCGGGGTTTTCTTGGTAGCCATAGGGCCCTCCAGAAATGACAAAGCCCGCGATAGCGGGCCTATAGGGTTGATAGTGGGTGCAGCCTTGACTGGCTTAGCGAATGCCTAACGCGCCATTGAGCGCGTCGGCCAACGCCTGCGCATCGGGGTTGCCCGAAATGTTGATTGTGACGGCCATGCTACGACCAGGGCCGGGGTTGCGGATGTAGCGACCACTTTGCAGTGCCATCACCAGACCCTGAGCGATTTCCTCGGGGTCGTTGTCGCCCGCAAGCAGGCGACGCCAAAAGCTCAGCATGCGGATGTGATCGGCAAAACCGGTGATGCTGTGCTCCACCATCTTTCGCACTACGTCTCGATCCGCCCCATTGATTGGCGGCAGTGGGTCTTTCTCGCTCATAGGCACCTCAGTGCTTGTGATTGGCAGTGTTACCGGTCGTGTCGATGATGCGAGCGCCGCCAGTGATATCGCCCGTTACCAGTAACGTGCCATTGATCGTGACGGGACCGTTGATGGTGACCGCGCCGGACTTGGCGACAATCGCGTTATCCGTAACGACCACTTCGCTGCCGCCAACCTTGACCTTGGCCGTGCCGCTGGGGAGCGTGATGGTGTAGCTCTTGGCCTGCCAGTCGTAGACCAGCGAGCCGCCATCATCGAACCGCCACACCTCGACATGGTCGCGGTTATCCGGTGGCGCGCCGGCGTTGCCGTATAGGCCCGGCACGAATGTGCCCTGTGCCGGTTCACCGCTCGGGCTGACCAGCACGCCCTGCTCGCCCAAGCTTGGCGCACGCCAGTGGCGAGCCTTGCCGGCGGCCAGGGAATGCCAACGCACCCAGGCGCTGGTCCAGTCGCCGCCGTCGGAGACGCGCACCCGGGCGGCCCCCAGGTCGACGCCCACCACATAGCAAGGAATAACCAGGCCGGCCAAAATGCGGTCGTGTTGCCCAGCTACATAGCTCATTCCATGTCCTCCGGCGCCTGGTAGTTATGCTCGCTGCCTGTGCCGCTGTCGGGGTCGAAGGCGAACACCAGAGAGCCCGGCGGTTGGTTCTCCCACGGCCACTCCTCGGTCCCTAAATAGATGACCTGCACCCATTCGACGACCCATACGGCATAACCATCCAGCTCAGGCCGCGTCCAATCACGTTCCGCCCGCACAAACTCGGCAAACTCAACGGGCAAGCCCCAGGACTGCATTCGCAACAGCACCGCTAACTGCGCAGCGACGAATGCCGCTACCTGCAGACAGTTCGTCTCCTCTTGGCCAACGATCACGCGGGCCTCGAAGCGCGCCTCCACCGCGACTTCACCGGTGCCTGGGTCCTTATCTGCAGCCTCAAACCCAGCCAGCTCGAGCACCACTGCCGGCGGCGGGATAACCCTGATGCTCTCCGGCATGGTCCCGACGTAGGCCAGGCCAGGGATCGCCGCCTTGATATGTTCCTCAATGGCGGCATACACCTGGCCAAGGGGGATCGGATCGTCATCCATTGCCCGCTCTCCGCAAATACTTCTGCAGCTCGAAGTTCATTTCCTGCTCCATCACTACCTGCAGGCGTTCGTGCGCTCGATTGGTCCAGGCCTCGAAGTGCGCCCGGGTGTCATTAAGTGAGATTTTCGCCTTGGCCAAGGGGAAGCGGCTGTCGTTCTCAGAGATCCAACCAGACCGACGGCCACCACCGCCTGACACCTCGCTGTCGGGGTAGTCGCTCGCGTCGAAGTGCTTGCTGGCCGTACGGATCCAGATGTCCGGACTGCCGCCGTAGACACGCTTGAAGAAGGCCCCCTCATAACGCCGCCCGGCCACCGACACGCCCGAGCGGGTTTGTCGTGGCCGGCCAGCCCGACTGGCTTCGATGGGGTTGATGCCGAACCACAACCGGCCCTGCCCATTGCTGGAGACAGGGAACGCCTTGAGTCGCTGTCGCACTGCGGCAATCGCGATGCGCTCTTGACGCCCGACATCGCGAGCAATGTGCGTCCGAAGCCAGCGCAACACCTTGTTGATGGCTCGACGCTGCGCCGCAGCAACAGCTTTGGGGACCAACCGTATGAAGTCCTGAAAGCCCTTCACATCCTGCGGATCGATCCTCAGCGAGATTATTCCGCTGGAGGCCGACTGCTTGTAATAGCTACCAACACTCATGGCGCCTTCCTCAGCACAAGCGTGACCAGGCCATCACCGCCCGGCTCGCTCGCCACAATGGTGTAGTTCCCACCGCCATCCTCAGGCGGCAGGTCAATGAACACCTTCTGCTTGACCTCGACCCCCGCGTTGTCGCCGACCCGAATCACCAGGTGCGGCTCACGCAGGGCCGTGCGGATCTGGCCGAGCTTGGGCTGGAGCCAGGGCGCGGAAAACATGCCGAGCACATCGCGCCCCTCGATCTGCGCCGGATCGCCCAGCACCTCGAAAACCGTGTCGTCAACGTCGGCCAGCAGCTCGCGAAAGCCCATGGTCAGAGCGTCAGACGGATGACAGTGCGGGGACGGGTGCAGATGTGCAGCGGGTTGGACTGCGCCTCACCGTCAATACCCTTCCCGAAAGGCATTTCCTCGATCTTGCTGTAGTACGGCAAGCCCTCGGTGTTGACGGTCTCGATGTAGTCTGCCGGCGCGTAGATCGACAGGAACAGATCCGAGACACCCTCTGGGACCAGGCGGGCCTCGTCATCCGACACGTAGGCCTTGCCGCCGACCTTGCCGCGATAGCGCTCCCAGCTGATGCCGCCGAACTCGAAACCCTCCCGTCCATCACCCCGCAGGGCTGCGGCTTGCTGGCTGCCCTTGTAGGTCTCGACCACCGACGGGTGAGAGATCAGCTTCTTCCAGAAAGTCTTGCCACAGAACGCACGTGCGCCGGTGGTGGTGACATTTCCGAGCGCATCCTCCTGCATATCCAACGCGTCGACGCACTGAGCCTGGATGTTGGTGTTCGGGTCGTTGAGGCCCATCGACAGCGTCTGTCGGGACACACCAAAGGTTTTGTAGATGTCCAGCAGCACCGACGAGCCGTCGGCGTCGAGCACTTGGCCATTGACTGCCCCCATGCGGTGATACTCATGGGTAGCGTCCAGCTGGCTCCGGGCCTTGCCCAGGCGCTTGTTCACAACCGCCTGAACGGCCTGCAGCTCGGTGGTGGAGCCGAACGCACGAATGCCCTGGATCTCGTCAGCCTTGATCGAGAAACGCTGCGGCAGGTGAATGGTGTTGAAGGGGATGAGCTTGCGCTTGCTGCCACCGACCACCAACCCAGAGGTTCCGCGCTCACCCGCAGGCACCAGGGCGAGCGTATCGCCGTCCTTTTCGATCTGAACGGTCAGGGTCGAGACACCCTCTTCGCGGAAGAGTCCGAGGGCAGCCAGGCGGCCCGGCACGTACTCCTGCTCGTTGATGGCCGCAGTCAATGCTGCAACGCTGAAGGCATCATCTTGAAAAATGGCAATCTCAGCCATGGGGTACTCCAGAAAGTAAAAACCCCGCTCGAGGCGGGGTTGGGAGAAAGAATGGTTCAGTCAACGCAGGATGATGAAGTTCGCCGCCAGTGACTTTTCCGCATCGCCATCGAGGCCCGTCAACAGCGCCTCGGTGACCTCGGCCAGCCGCACCACAGCGCGCCCACGACGCGGGACGTCCGATTCGCCGAGCGGAGCGAAGAGGATGCAGACGGCGTTCTCGCTGCCGTCTTCAGCCGCAGGATTGTAGGGAGCGAACTCACCACTTGCAGTAACAAGGCCGAGCAGTTGGCCTGCAACCAGGGCCGGGCCCGCGACGACGTTGATGGCTTCGCGGGAGATCCTCCCCTCACCTTCAGAAAGCAGAAATTCACCGGCGTGGACCGGTTCCTCGTGGATGGTGCTCATGGTCGTGCTCCTTTATTGGCGGCCTGCCGGCGGGCAGCCCAGATGTCAGTTGGGTTGGGGAGTTGTGCCTTGATCTTCTCCGGCTCGTCGTCGGCGGGCGGCAGACTGTTATCGATCTCGAAACCCTTGCCGGAGCTAACCAGCCTCTCAAACAGCCGCGCCCGCACCGCATCGGGCTCCAGGCCGGCCTTCACGTATTCAGCAGTCAGCTCCGGCAGGCGGGCCGCAACGCAGAGATCGTGGATGCCCTTGGCGCGCTTCAGCGCGGCCTGGACCGTGGCCTGGTCGGTCAGCTTGGTGGAAGCGATCAGCGGCTCGACCAGGTTGCTGATTCCCGCCTTGGCGCAGTCCTGGGTGATCATCAAGGCCAGTGCGGTAGAGTCGCCAGCGCCAGCGCCAGCGGCCGGCGGGTCAGCTAGCGGTGCCGGATCCCCACCCTCTGCCTGGGGCTGGTCGGCCAGCTGATCCAGCAGCGCCTTGGGCGTCTGGCGGTACCGCTTCATCGCGGCTCCCTGGCCCAGGCACGCCTTGACCTCGACCCCGTTGCCCACTTCATCGGCCAGACCCAGCGCGAGGGCCTCTTGCGCGGTCAGCCAGGTCTCGTCGTTGACCATGCGCCGCAGCTCGGCGTCGTCGATGTCCGGCGCCTTGGCCTTGTAAGCAGCGATGATCGCCTCGAAGGTCTGGTCGAGGACGTCTGCCACCCGCCGCAAATCCTCAGCATCACCGCTGGTCCAGGTCCACGGGTTGTGCACCATCAGCATTGCGTTCGAAGCCATCACCAGGCGGTGCGCGCCGCACGCAGCGACGCTACCTGCGCTGGCCGCCAATGCATCAACACGTGCAGTACAGCGCTCACCCAGCCGGTTCAGCGCGTTATGAATGGCCAAGCCGTCGAACAGATCGCCGCCGATGGTGTTGAATGCCACCACCACCGGGGAAACACCGTCATCGATCGCCTTGAGGTCCTGAATGAATTCGTTCGCGGTGATGCCCCAGCCCCCGATTTCACCGTAGATGTAGATCTCGATGGGCGTGGCGTCGGCCTTGGCATCGCTCTGCCCCTCAGCCGCCGCGCTGATCTTGTACCAGTGCTGGTCTTCGATCTGCTGCACCAACGGCACCTTGTTGAAGATGCGGAACGGCATCAATTGATTCATGTTTTCCCCTTGTCGCTGGACTCGTCAGGGTCATCCTCGACGGCCGGCAAGCTGCTGTAGTTGAGACCCAGGGCCTTCGCCCGGGCGATATCGGCGGCGTTCTCCTCGTCGACCACCTCTGCATCGGTGCCATTGCGCAGGCAAACCTCGCTACGCGAAGCGAACCCCGCAGCGATTTCCATGCTGCGAGACTGAACGTCCTGCACCGGGTGGATATAGGCCCAGCCCTGCGGCACCCAACGGGTACGCTGGTACTCGCGGCGACGCTGCGCGTAGTCCGGCAGGTCGAGCGCACCAGCGAGCACGGCCATATCCATCCAAGCTTTGCGCACCGGCCGGCACAGCTGATGGACGTACACCTGGAACTGGAGCTGCTCCAGCCGCCGCCGAAACTCGGTCAACACCACGCGGATCGCCCGGTCGTTCACGCCCTGCATGTCGCCAGTCATGAGCTCGTACGGCAGCCCAGACCCAGCGGCAGCGGCCATCAACTGTTGCCGCATGAAGTCGGGGTAGTTGTTGCCGGCGTCTGGCGGGTCCGAGAACTCGACTTGCTCACCAGGCAACAGCTCCTGCATCGTGCCGGGCTCCAGCCCCACCATCGGGGTAAAACCGTCGCGGTCGTACTTGACTGGGGCCCCTGTAAGCGGGTCGAGTTGCGGCGGCCCATCTGGGGCTGGCTTGCGAACGAAACCGGCAAACAGGTTGGCCACCTCTTGGCGGAACAGCACTGCGTCGTCGAAGTTATCCAAGCTCCGCAGGCGCTTCAGGACCGGCGCCAAACGCGGAACGCCGCGCAGCTGGCCGGGCTCCAGAGGCTCGAACACGTGCAGCATCTGCTCCGCAGGAATCCGCACCAGCTGGTTGTAGCCCACATTGAGCGAGGACTTGTCACTGGGGTGGTTGCGATAACACCAGTACGCCACGCGCCGGCCCATGGCGTTAAACTCGATACCGGCCCGAATGACGTTGCCGAAGCGGGTCATTTCGAACTTGTCATGGGGCACAAACTCCGGCGATAGGCACTGCAGCTGCAGCGGCACCGCGTAGCCATCCTGCAGCCGACGCGGGCGCAGTCGAATGAAGCACTCGCCCGATTGCTCTACCGTGCGCGCCACCAGCGCCTGCAAGCCATAGAAGTCCGTGAGTTGATCAGCATCAGCCTCGTCCACCCAGTCCTCCCACAGCTCCTGCATCACGTTGCGAATTGCCTTGTCGAGCAGCCGCGGATGTGGCGTGATGCCGGTACCGATCAGGTTGCTGACTCGCTTGTCAATGACGTTGGCGGCGTAGGGGTCATTACGCACCGCGCTACGGGAGCGGGAGCGCAGGTTGCGCAGGGCCGGCATGATCAAGCTGTTCACGCCGGTGTCAGGCGCATCCCAGTTTGATGAGCGCCGCCCCTCTGCGGCGCCTTCGTAGCTGGCCTTGATCCGCTCGGGCACCAAAATGCCCGAGCGACCGAGGGATAGGTAGCGTCCGCTCACAACCCCTTGCCCCCATGGTAGACGCGGGTCACCCGCGAGCGACGCCCGGCGGCGGCCACCAATTCGGTGCGGATCAGGTCGCGAGCCTTGATCAGCTCGTCGACAGTTCGATACTCGACGGTGCGGTCCGAGTAGCGAACGATCTTTTCACCGCGCGCAATCGCCCGCTCGACAGCGTCGAGGTGTGCTTTTGTATAGGCCATGTCAGCGTCTCTTCAGGTAGCCGCTACTGGAACTGCGGCGTTGCATGGGTCGGGGCGCAGCTCGAGGAGCCGGCGGTGGTGGTGGCGGCGGATCGTTGCGTTTGGTCGGAACAGGCGCAGGGGCCGGCGGATCGATCTCTTCGTCCTGGTCGCCGACATCGGTCTCACTGGCCTGGGGCCGGACTGGGTCTGATTCGCTCTGCTCGAACAAGTTGGCCTGGGCGAGCGCCTGCCGCAGCTTGTCCCAGTCTTGTTCGCCGTAGCGGTGCAGGCCGAGGAAGTTGGCCATGGCTAGGTTGTACACCATCAGGTCGAGCGCCTCGTTGCGGTCGGCCTTGCCCTTGACCCACTCAATCCGCTTGTAGCCCTTCACGTAGCGGGCGACCTTTCGCTCGGCCACGCATTGCTGGAAGAACTCGTCGGGCAGGTCCTTGGCGAAATGCAACGCGCCAGGCCCTTTTTCGAAGCTGTAGCGGTTGTAGATCCAGTCTTTGGCCGTGTCGGTACCGACGATCCACAGCTCCGCACCGTTGCGCTCAGTTTGGCCCTTCCAGGTGACGTCCACTTGGGACGGCCGCTGGGCGATCACGGGGCGACCTGGCTTGCTCGCCCCCTTGAGCGCGAACACGTTGCGCCAGCGGCGCACGCGGGTGAACTGGTAGACCTCGTGGGTATGGTGCCCACCCGAGTCGATGCCCGTGGCCAGGATCCCCAAGCTCACGCCACAAGGATGCCGGTATCGGACTTTCAGCCGCTCGTCCAACAGCGACCAGGTACGCTCGTCGGCCGGATCGCCGGGAATCACCTGGTGATCGACCACCCAGCGCTCCATCCCGGTCCCCCAAGCCATCACCATCAGTTCCAGGCGGTTGGCCTGGACGTCGACGGAGGCAGTCAAGGCAAGCGCCCCCACGGGCAAGGTGCCGAGGACATAGTCCTCTTGCAGCGCGCGGGCCTGCAGCACCTCAGCTTTGGTTTGCTCGACCGCACTGTCCCAGACCTCAGCCAGGCGAGTGTTGTAGAACACCTGCATGGGCTCTAGGTCACCGTGGTCCTGAGCGCGCTTGGCTTCCTCGAACTCGCGGGCCAACATCGTCCACGAGTGCCAGCCCAGCGGGGCATACAGCGCGTTGAGGTGGAAGCTCACTGTCTCGCCGTCACCCTTCGCATGGGCACGCCACTCGCCCTTGGCCAGCATCTCGCTCTTGTAGTGCTCCTCGATCAGCACATCACAATCCGAGCCGGCACACTGGTAGTGCACCGTGCTGAAGTCAGGCGAATACAGAAGACGGTCCCAGCTCAGCACCTGCATGTGCCCACAAGTCGGGCACGGCACGTAAAAGTGGCGCTGATCGCCCATCATGAAGAGGTCGTCGATCCGCGACGCCCCCTTGATGAGTGGTGAGCTGGAGAAATAGAACTTGGCGTTGCGCCCGAAGGTACTCCCCCTGGCCTCGGCCAGCTTGATGGGGTCGCCCTCTTGGTCGACGTCGACATCCCAGCGATCAACCTCATCGCCGTAAATGTACCGAGCCGACAGCTCGGACAGGTTCGCGGCCGAGCCAGCCGTGGTGGCGTACAGCGTGCCGCCCTGGAACTCCTTCGTGTCCATGGTGTTGCGGGCATCCCTGGAGCGGGACGTGGCAACACGCTCCTTGAGCTCGGGCGTTGCGTCGATGGTCTTGCCGATCCGCGACGATACTCGCTTTGCAAGGGCTAAGCTGGGCAGCAGCGTCAGGATGTTTGAAGGCGCCATGTGGATCAGCGCCCCGATCCAGTTCAGGGCAATCTGCGTTTTCATCAGCTGCGAAGCGACCTTGGTCACCACCCGCTTACACGGGTGAGCAGGCGACAGGCAGCGCATGGGTTCGCGGGCGTACGGTGTACGCGCGGTGCGGTACTTGCCAGGCTCTGCGGCGCCGGTATCACGCGGGATCCGCATGTACTCGTCCGACCACTCGTCGACCCAAAGATCGGGGTCAGGTTTCAGCCCTCTGCAATACGCTTCGCGGTACACCTCGGCACCGTCTGCGTATCCGGTGGGCATAGGCTCAGCTCTGTGTAATGGCTTGCGAAAGGTCGGCGCTGTTCATCTTGCCGACTTCGTTGAAGACGCGACGGAAGGCGTCAACGAGGTGTTTCTCGATGTCCCAGGGATCGTTCATCGCAACCAACTCGGCGGCCAACTGTGGCGCAAGACCGAAGAACTGATCGCGAAGCATACGACCCGCAGAGTACGCGGCATCTTCTACTGCCTGCCGCTCGACCAGGTTGCCCTGGACCTTGTTGAACTCGGCTTCGGCCAGCTGGGCGAGATAATACTCGCGGTGCGCCTTCGCCTTCTGGAAGTTGTGAGTACCGCCGGGCGCCGGATCCGGTTGCAGCACCGCAGTTGGGCCGGTCCCGGGCTGGAGCTGGCTTCGGACATCCCGCTCGACACGGTTCTCCTCGTGCCGGGCAGCGACAGCCGCCTTGCTCGGATCGGCTGAATCAGCCAGCAGCAGCTCCGTGGCTTCGACGTCGACCTTCCCGTCAACAGTCAGCACCAGGCGTTCCTGCTTGGCCAGTTTGGAAACGTAGGATTTCGACCATCCATGCCGGGCGGCGAACTCCGATTTCGTCAGGTGCGTCATGTCGAAACGTCCAGTTCACCCAATGAATTCGAGGGGTTAACCAGTTCACCGCAGTTCACTAAGCTGGTGAACCTCCCGCTAACAAAGACCCGCGGGTTTCCCGTCCCGTACCCCGGCCATATCGCCAGGGTCCCCCGCCCCGCCGGGGCTGCCGGCCGGGTCATTGCCCCGGCTCGCCGGCCTGGGGCGGCGCCTGCTCCAGCCCCAGCCGCTTGGCGGCCCAGCGCATGTAAAGGTTGATCGCGACATCGGCGCCGGCCATCGCAGCCAAGCAACCAACCGCTGCTGCCGCCCATACCGAAACGCCGAGAGCGTACAGCAGCATGTTGGTCGAAAGACCGCAGGTCACGCAGGCACCAGAGCGCAACGCCAACCGGCGAATCAGCCCCCAACCGCGAGCGCCCGCCATGTCCGCCCGCCACATCTCTCCCGAAACACCGCCGACCAGGGATAGCACGATCACCATCCAGATTGGCAGTTCGGCTAACGTTTGTTGCTCGCTGTTCATGTAAGCCTCATTGGCAAAGCACGGCGCCGGAAAAAGAAAACCCCGCCAGTTGGCAGGGTTCTCGATGCGCCGAAAATTCGGAGCGGCTTGCACAGCACAGTGCTTGTGGGGGAAGCGCCTAAGCGCACTTTTGATATCGTGGCGCCTTTTTACATGCCACCGGAAAAACCGAAAAGGGCCTATTTTCGGTTCGTCGCCATGTGGTGGCTATGTCTCATCAATGTTGCACGCAAGTCGCATATTCACCCGACGAACGGTCTGCTGGCGGACGCGGCCAGCGCGGGCGGCCAGGATGGCAAACACCTGCAGGTGAAGGGCCTTAACCCAGTTTCGGTAGGTGCGGTCGGCGTCCTCAGCCAGCCCAACCTCGCGCATCTGCTCGCGCACCGTGGCCCCATACAGGTAGCGCAGTTGGGCCAGCTTGGCCAGCGTAGCCCCGCGCGGATCACGCCGCTCCAGCTGGACCACTGCCGCGTCAACCTCTGCTGCCGCGTGATCAAGGCCTGCACCGCTGACCAAAATTCGCGAACCGGATGAGCCTCCGCGCGGTGCAGCCCCCTTCCATTCCATGATGCTGCCCATCTGACTGCCCAAGCCGGCATCCAGCCCAAGCTGTCCACGCCGCTCTCCCCAATGCTTCATCAGCTCGGAAACCAGACGCAGGCGTTCGGACTGGTCGATAAGTGCCGCCATATCGATGCGGTGCAGCGCGTGATCCACCTGCCCCTGTAGGCGCAATCCTTGGTCCTTCGTCATCGCCAGCCCTCCCCGGCCAGTACCCAACACGCATTTGGCAAACCCAACACAAACCCAACACACTCAAAACTCAATGAATTCAATGGATTGGAAGTAACTGTGTTGAGTGTGTTGGGTGTGTTGGGTTTTTCAGGGTTCGCATAGAGATTTCTTCCCCCTTCGATTTCAGCGATTAAAAAAAATCGCGCGCGCGCGCGTGCGCACAAACCCAACACACCCAACACACATACCCCCAAAGCCAAAGATTCCGGGGCCTGAATGTGTGTTGGCTTACTGAAACCAACCCAACACAAACCCAACACACCCAACACACTTAATGGCAGAGTCATGCCGCAAGCCTCTTGATGTGGTCCCAACTGTCCACGCTCCAGCCCGCCAGCTTTGCTCGGGCACGCCACTCGACAACGGTCTTGCCCAGCTCGGCCGACTTCATGGATGGGGGCAGGGAAGGATCACCTTCGCTGGGCACAAAGAACGCCGCAAATCGGCGAGAACTGCCATCAGTCCAGGGGATAGGGCGTGTCTTCTCCACCTTCGCGCTTAACATCAGCGAGAACTTCGTGTGGCTCATGGAGTTCTCTTTGTTGTGGGAGCACCACTCAAGGAACATGGCGTACACATCGGAAGTCAGGCAGCAGCCCCATAGACCGTGCCCCAACTCGCCGTTTCGCCAGAGGTAGAAGAAGGTCTGCCAAGCCGTGCGACTCAGCTCAACAAGCCTCTGGCGGGCTTCAGTCTTTGGCGGACGCGTGCGCTGGTTGAAATCCCCAAGGTCGACATCGAGCAACCACCCGTACAAGGCTGCCACCCCACCGTTGGCCAACTCTCGGGCGATAGCCTTTTGCCTTTCGGCGGGCAGAGTCTCCATTGGCCACATCACTAGCATCCGGCGGTCGTCTTCACTGATCGGCCACGGCATGATCTCGTTGCTCAAGAACGCCGAGTTCATGTGGTTGGATTCTTCCCAGCCGTTGATGAACTTGGATTCCATGCGCACCGTCTTGCCGGTGATCATGTGCTTGATCTTGCCTACCTGGTTGTAGCGCTGATCACGGCTGACCACCTCTTCAAACACGGCCCAAAGCTTGCCGCTTTGCCAGGCGTTGAAATTGCCCTCCAGCTGCGCCTGGCCAACCGTGGCACCGTAACGACCGTACAGCTCGCCCATGATGTCCGCGAACAGCAGGCTTTTGCCCGAGCCCTCCATGGTTGAGTGGAACAGAATCGCGGTGTCCATCTTTGCGCCCATGTGCTGCAGCGGGTAGGCCAGCCACTTGACCAGCCAATCCAACGCTTCGGCGTCATTGTTGCAAAGGAACGAGATCAGCCACCGCAGGTTCTCGCACGCAGCATCGTCACGGACCGGCTCAAGCGGCAAGCCCTCAAAAGTGTTGATGTAGATCGCCGGGTCCTTGGTCATCGTTGGGTCGAACACGATGTGATCGACGTCCACCACCCGCCGCTCCGGGCTGTTCAGCCAGAGCTGATAGGCATCCCCCAAGGCCATCTTGACGCTGCCCTCGGGCAACCGACGCTTCTTCTCACGATCCCAGGCCTCTTTTGTCCCATCGATGTAGATGTACCGGTCGAGCGGTTCAAGCTTCAGCGCCCCACCCTTCTTGCTGGACATCTTCCGGGCCTGCTCAAGCTCTTGCACCTGCTCGGAGGCGATGAGCTTCTTGTCGGTCCGCTCCATCCACGCTTTCGAGAGTGGCTTGCCGACCAAGGCCTCGAAGCCTGTCCGCTTCATCGACCGTCGCTTGTCGAAGTCCCATACGTTCGTGGAACCTTCGACCAGCGCAAATCGGCGCATCGCAGCATCAATGTCCAGGGCATCCCCCCCCGGCCCCCCGGTGGCCGAGGAGCCGGCCGGGCTGATGGCCTCGACGTCTGATGGGGTGCGGGGAAGATGCTCGACATTGCTATCGACGACCGGAGGTAGCTCGGCCGGCTCCGCCACCGATGGGGCACGGGGAAGTTCGCCCAATGGCGGCGGTGCCGGCGGACGGGACTTCGCGTCAATACCCAGGATCCGGGCTGCCGCCCTAGTCGCAGCCTTCTGGTCGCCGTCGTGCTCCAGGATGCAGAACACATCGAAAGCATCATTCTTGTGTCCGTTCGCCAGCGGGTCCGAGGTGTGATGCGAGTAGAGCTTGCCCTCCGTGATTGTCACACCGGGTAGGCCTGAGCTGCTGTGCGGGCTTAACCACTTCCCATCGACGCGCTTGTAACCGTGCGCCTCAATCATCGTTGCGATGTCATGGGTACGATTGAATTCAGGGATAACCTCGGGGAGCCGATCACGAGATTGTGCTGTAGCTGTTGATGGTTTGGCCATGGGACGAGCTGCAGGCGTAGGCGTTGCCGCCTTCGGTTTCCACGGGCAAACGGCCTCCCCCTTCGGTTTGAACTCATCCCAGTCCTGCCAGATGGCCAACAAGTCGGCAGGCAGCTCTGGCAAGCCTTCAGCTGTCGGAGGGGTACGCCATGTGTAAGGCTTGTGAGTACCCGGGTGAATGGATGGTGGCAATACGTCCTGCACCAGGCCACCCCGCAACTCGAAGACTGTCACTTTCTTGAAAGGCTCAGCCGCCATGCGGAAGGCGGCCTCGCGGCCTGCATCCCCCGCGTCCATGGCAGCCTTCACTTGCACCATGAGCCCTCTGTAGATGGTGCCATCCGGGTCGTTTTTATTTGGCCAAACCAAGGCGTGGCGACTCAGCTCCACCCCCTCAGGGACGCGGAACATCACGCGGAATCGTTCAGGGTTGCCCACGGAGGTGGGGTACGCGTCAGCGAGTGCGTCGACATCAAGCCCAAGCGTCTGCTGCAGCACCTGCCGGGTCAGCTCGACATCATCAACATCGAGCGAGCAGACACGACTCGGCCCAAGCACAACTCCAAGGTTGTGGTTCGGGCTCGCAGTCCAGAACACTTCAGCTTTCGAGGCATCCGTGAAATAGCCACCAGGCTTGTTCCATCCAGCCCCCTTCGGTCCCTTTTCACCCGGTTCGATAGGAACCAGAGCCAGACCGAAGGTTTCAATGTAACGCCGCGCCCAATCAGCTGTGGTAGGAGTTGGGCGTTCGCTCATCTCCGGCGCTCCCGCAACTCCTGGCAATCGATGCAGGTTTCGCAGCCGGAGACCGACAATTGACGGGCCAGCGGGATCGGCTCATCGCAGTCTTCGCAGATCTGCGCGCTTGGCTTGACCGGGAGTCGCGCAAGACGCTGCAGCGACAACTGGAGGAAATACTCAGCGCGGTCATTGGCAAAATCGACGGCATCAGCCATGGCTTGCGTCCTCCATGGCTTCGCGCGCGCCCGCCATGATGGCGAGAACTTGCCGGATAACTTCCATGCCACGCTGCTCCAGATTCAACACCTCCGCCAAGGTCCAAACGTTGTCCGAGGCACCATCATGCAGGCTACCCACGAATTGACCGGACTCGGCCAGAAGCTTCGCAACCGCCTGCAAGGCATCGTTGGTAGCAGGCACAGGCTTGGGGCGATACCAGACCGCACCGGCAGGACGAACCAGCGCATCGAGCAACCGAGGATCAGCGGTCCACTGCACGATCTCTTCCAGTTCGTCAGGGGTTGGCCAGCGGCGGTCGTCTGCATGGTGCAACTTCTTCTGCAGGGCATCCACTTCGAGCCCCATGTCAAACGCGAGTCTGGTGATACCGCCGTGATAATCACGACCCGCGCGGTATAGCGCTTGCCGCAAAGTGAGAACCGGACCTGCGCCCGGCAAAAGATCAATCCTGCTCATAACCGTAAATCCTCGGTTTACGGCCTAGTCATAGGATCATGTAAGACCTATCCTACGACCACGACCTGTGTGCTGTGCCTTGCGTGCTGTGCGGGCATGGCATGTGGTAATAGTCGTCCGGCTGAACTTGTGAGAGAGGCCACCGGCCGACGAGAGTGATGGTGCTTCGTACTGTCATAGCTGGGCTGGGAGGTGAGAGACCTGGCCCAGCGTTCTTACCCCTTTCCTTGTCTTAAGTACCCCCAGTCAATGTCCGGTCGCAGCGACTCACAAGTAACCTCCCCTCCCGTTTCTCGATCCAAATTGACAGCCAACCCCGCACCTGCGCGGCGGTTCCCATAAGCCACTTGCTTCAGTTGGCCGACCGATGTCCCGCAGTGCCGTGCGAGGGCGTCGACCCCTTCCTTGTCTATCGTTTTCAAATATTCGCTAAGCGTCATAGACACCTCCAATGCCCGGCAGATTAGCAATTGCTAATTATGAAGGCAATAGCAACTCGTAATTTACTGTTTGCTAACGGAAAGCAATCATCTGCAGATGGACATTAACGAAAGGCGCATCGCCTCCCTCCGTACGATCATGGGGAATCTGAGCCAGAAGGAATTCGCCGAGGCTCACGACCTAGACGCGTCGTACCTGTCGCAACTGCTCAACGGCCACCGCAAGCTGGGGGAAAAGGCTGCGCTCAATCTCGAGCTCAAGATTGGGCTTGCAGCAGGGACGCTGACATCTCCTCCAATGGAGGAACCCTCCATCGCAGCCCCAACCAACGTGGTTCGCCTGCCCACCAGGGCAGCAAAGGACAAGAACTACGTTCTGATTCCGCATCTCGATGTCGCGGCTTCTATGGGGCATGGCAAGGCAGCCCCGGAAATGCACATTGAAGTCATCCGCGACATGACGGTTCACCTCGACTGGCTCAGGATGCAGGGCCTAAGTTTCTCCAACATCGACAACCTGGCGATCATCACTGGCGACGGCGACAGCATGTCTGGCACATTCGCAGACGGTGATGCCCTGCTTGTGGATCGCGGGATCACCGAAGTGAAGACAGACGCAATTTATGTCTTCACCCTCGATGGCGATCTCTACATCAAACGCCTGCAGCGTCTGACTGGAGGCCAGCTCCGAATGATCTCCGACAATCCTATCTACCCGCCGATTACCATCGACGAGTCGATGATCGAGCGGATGCATATCCAGGCCCGTGTCCTACTGGCCTGGAACGCGAAAAAGCTCTAACGCCTTCTCGGGTTGTGTCCTACCGGCCATCCGCCGGGGCGCAATCACGCCCATGCAATTTAGCATCTGCTATTGAACAATTATTTAGCTTTTGCTAATTTCAGCTTCGTGCCCCTCTCTCACATCAAGGACACGAAGAATGAAATCAGCACAGCACAACGGATCGGTAGCAATTCTGATCCATCCAACCGCCTGCAGCAGCGTGGCAAAAATACAGGCATTCCAGCGCAGCACTGGCTTGCAGCTGGTCGTCACGCTCGAAGGTAAAGCCCATGCTGTACCTGCCAATGGGGGTGCTGCATGAGCGAATTCAGGATCTCCCTTCGCCAGATCATGCTGCTGCAACGCAGCTTGGATAACGGCGGCACTGCGACCTGCAAATTGCAGCGTCCCGAAGCCACGGTCGATGCACAGATCGAGATCGAAAATGACAGTACGCATCACAGCATCAAGGTGACCCTTGGGCCGCTTTGCAGCAGCCTGAAACTTCCGCGCGCCCTCTCCACCAAGTGCCAGTCCTTAAGAGATTTTGTGCAGGACATCGCGAATGGCCGGGCTGACTCCGCAGCCCAAACGGAAGAAGCGCTTGCTCTCATGGAGGCGCAAGTCAGCGTTGAAGAGGTCCTGCAGACGGGTCAGACAGCCTACGTAATCGCCACCGTAAACCGACAGCTTCCCCTTGGCGCCGTGGTGACTGACGACCAGGGCAATGTCTGCGCTGCAGTGACGGGAGCCACTAAAGAGCAGCTCGCAGCAGCAGTCCGCGCGAAGCTCCGGCCCAGCCCTGACGGTATCGGGAAATGCGCATGAGTACGCTGGAACAGCTCCGCAGCGAGTGGACCACCCCCTGCCCAACGCTCACTGCTGTCAGAGAGCGATATTTCCCCCACATCGGGTCAGACAGGCGGTTCAAAGAGCTGATCAACAAAGGGCGTATTGATCTTCAGCTGAGCAAGATCGACAGCTCGAAGAAAGCCCAGCACGTGGTCTACCTGCACAACCTTGCCGCTTATCTCGACCGGCAGGCCGAACGCTCTACCCAATCTGCTTGACCAGGCGGCCCCGGCCATCAGGGGCACATGGCCCCCTCCGACTCTCACACCAACGGCGGAGGGCTACATTTGGAGCACAGCACATGCAACCGCATCAACAAGTTCTTGCCTTGGGCATCATCGTTCTGGTCACCCTGGCCATCCTGCCTTTCCTGTTCGCGAAAGCTCGGCATCGTGCCTTCAACAGGGGCTTGGAAATCGGGAAACAGCGTCTGCAAGCCGATCTGAAATTGCAGATACAAAGCCTGCAAGTGGACCTGGACGAAGCGCGAGTTCAAGCCGAGGCGAGCCAGCGCAAGCACCACATGGCTATAGCCCATCTCAAAGGCAACGTCCGCGAGCTCGAAGCCAGGATCATGTCGTATACCGGACTGGCAGTGACCAGGGCGGATTACGAGCTGCTCATCAGCGCCTTGGAAACCCTGAGCCTCACCGAGCGGACGTTAACCGCAATGAAGGCAACTCAGCAGGCATCACGTGCCAAGCTACAAGCCGCAGGACTGGACGGTCTGGCTAAACGCATTCACACCCAACTGCGCGAAACCCCAGCCAGTGCCGCAAGCGCTGAGGTGGCAGCATGACGACCGCTCAGCACATCAACGTTGCAGGCGCGCAGCAGCAAGCCCTTCCCTTCCAGCGGGAGCTGTACGTGGATCTGTTCGCAGGCGCGGGCGGAGCCAGCAGCGGCGGCGCACGCGCCTATCGCGACCCGGATGTGGCCATAAACCACAACCCTATTGCTATCGCTGTTCACCGAGCTAATCACCGCAAGACCCGACATTACATCAGCGACATTTACGAAGTTGATCCACTGAAGGCCACCGGCGGCCAGCCAGTTGGCATCCTGTGGGCTTCACCGGACTGCCGGCACTTCTCCAAGGCCAAAGGTGGCGCGCCACGCAGCAAAAGCGTTCGCTCCCTGCCTTGGGTCGTTGTCCGCTGGGTATTTGCGACACGCCCGCGCCTGTTCCTCATGGAGAACGTAGAGGAGTTCCAGGCCTGGGGACCGCTGGACGATGCTGGTAAACCGCGCAAGACCGAGATGGGCCGCACCTTCAGGGCGTTCGTATCCTGCCTCACCACCGGCCTGCCTGCCGATCATCCCGACATGGCGGAAATCATGGACTGCATCGGCCAGTGGGTTCCCATGGACGCTCTGGTGCGCGGCCTGGGCTGCAACGTGCAATGGAAAGAACGCCGTGCGTCCAACGCTGGGTCACCGACCATCCGCAAGCGCCTGTTCCTGATCGGTCGCACCGATGGCCGTCCCATTGTGTGGACCAAACCCAAGAGACACGAGAACCCTCAGGCCGACCAGTTGCCATGGCGAACCGCGGCGGAGTGCATCGACTTTTCCGACCTGGGCAAAAGCATCCTAGACCGCAAGCGCCCGCTGGTGGACAACACCTGCCGCCGGGTCGCGAAGGGATTCTGGCGGCACACCGTGCTGGCCGAGCAACCGTTTGTCATCCCGTTGAACGATCAGCAGCTTGCTGCCGCCAGTCTCACCGAGTTCGCCAACGCGAGCAACCAGCGGACCTTCAGCATTGCAGAGCCGTTGCGCACCCAAGTTGCCCAAGTGAAAGGCGGCCACTTCGCCCTGGCAGCAGCACACCTCACGCACCTGCCCACAGGCAGCAGGCACCACGCTCTTGCCGCATCTCACTTCGAGCAAGCCAACGGTGGGTTCTACAACGGTGACGGGCGGGCTGCAAAGGCTCCCCTGAGCACCATTCTCGGACGAGGCACCAATCAGCGTCTGGCCACTGCCTACCTGGTGAAGTACTACGGCACGGGTGGACAGTGGCAAGGCGTGGAAGAGCCTATGCACACGCTGCCAACAAGAGAGCGCATGGCGCTGGTCACCATCGTGCAGGTGCCAGCCGCCATCCTGCCGCCGGCACTGATGGAACGAGCCCGGAAGTGCGCCCACTTCCTGCACAAGTACCTGCCTGAACACTTCCCCGAGCCAGTGGATGTGGTGCTACTCGGCGAGTACGCCCTGGTGGACTTCACCCTGCGCATGCTCAAGGCACCAGAGCTGAAGCTGGCTCAAGGGTTCAGCCCTGACTACATCCTCGATCGCGGACTCTTTGAGAATCCTCACACGGGCCAGCTGGAGTGGCGCGCCATCAACAACACCGACCAGATCCGACTTATCGGCAACAGTGTTTGTCCTGACGAGGCGGAGGATCTGATCGCCGCCAATGCCAAGGATCTGATCGATCTGTACCAGCGGGAGGCGGCATGAGCCAGCACGACCATCCCGCACCCGATGCGAAACTCAACGCAGCCGCGTGGCTCGGCCAGGCCGGGCTGTACCGCTCTCGGTTTGAAGCGGTGCAGAACGGCGAGCAGCTCTTGGAGCCAGTGTCAGCAGACGAGCTATTCGAACTCGCGCGCAAACACGTTCTCGAGGCCTGCATCCATGCCTAACCCAACACGCATCTGGCAATTGATCAGCCTTGCTCTTGTCGTGCGACTCATCACCGACTTGGTCGAGTTGCATCGCAGCAGCATCGACCGCAGCTCAGTGCCAGGCACATTACCGACTGTAAACAGCGCCACAAGTCTTGAGCATCTCGTCCTCAGTTCAAATGCTCGCAGAGTGCATGAGAGGTATTCGCTGTGATCGACACATCGACCTACACCCCAACCACCCGCACGCCCAAGGGCATGCAGCCGATGCTTCGGCCAGCCATGTCGTTCATTTGCGACATCTGCGGTAAGGCTCGCGTGAAGGGCAATCACGACAAATGCTCCAAAACCCGTCAAGCAGCTGGCTTCATCATCATGCGAGGGCGCAAGCCATGAACACTGCATTCATGCTAATGGCGCAATACAACGGACTCGCCATCATCCCAATCGACCAGGTGTGCACCGACTACTTCACCCACCTCACCCCTGACATGTTTCAGCGGAAGGTTCTTGCCGGACAGATCAAGCTTCCTATCACTAGGCTCGAGACAAGCCAGAAGAGCGCACGAGGCATTCATATTGCCGACTTGGCGCAATACTTGGATCAGCAGCGGGAGGCTGCCCGCAAGGAGTGTGCGCAATTGAACAAGACGCTTCGGGCCGGCTAACCGGGAGATTGCACCTCGCCTGGCCAGGTGCCGGTGGCCGTCGACATCGTCGACGATCAACCCGGACCGGCACTTGGCGAGGGCAGCTAACGACCCATAGCGGCCTGTCGCGAAGGGCAACTACTGGCCAGAAGCGGACAATCAGTCCAGTAAATAGATCTGCCCCCCTTTTTTCTTGAACGAGCAAGACAAGCCAAGTGCGCGCTTTGTTTTAAGCCTGCATTCTTTGAATTCAGGCGATTAGTTTGGCGTAGAAAAATGAACTATTGATCAATCATAAGTGCGGGCCAGAAGGCCTGATTAATAGCCAAGCTCACAAGCCCCGCCTTGCGCTTAATGCCATCCAGAAGCGCCTTGTTGTAACTGAAGTCGTAGATAAACTTTGGCTCATCAGAGTTTATCTTTATTCCAAGAAACCCATACCACAGCAAAAGATCAAGAACATTAGCGGTCTGCGACTCATCAAGGCCAGACTCTTTTAGCTTGCTTAAAACATCGACTTCGGAAAGTACTGAGCTTGACGCAACAAATGCATAGAGGATTCCGTCAGCATTACCGGAAATATCACGCAACTCGTATCCAATATCACGAAGCAAGTCAGAAGAGTAAGCGGCAATCCCCTTCTCTATATCAGTTGCATCAATAATTTCGTGATTGAGGTTGATTGCAAACCCCTTACACTGATTGATCAAATTTAGTAGAAATCTGGGGCGCATCAGCGACCTCTCAATAAGAAACTGAGATGTTTCCTCCCCTTTAAAGTGACTGACAAAGACACTAAGCCACGCCGTCTTGAAATCAGCATCCTCATCCAAACCGTTTGAAACAATGCGGAGGCGCACCATTTCTCGAAGAAGATCAGGGTCTGTCCAGTCCAGAACAACGTTGGCTTCTTTTCCGCGATCAGAAGTCTCCTGAACCAATAGCTCATAGACATCATTGCGCAAAAACACCACTGAGTGCACAGAGAATTCGTCAGAGCCAAACTGCCTCTCAATCTTCCTGGTGGCCTCAATGAGCGCTCGAATAATAAGTAAATCTTCGTGTTGTAAACCTGAGGTAGGCCAACCATTATCTATATTATCAAACAAAAGCCAAAGTACTTCTTTATTCTCCAGGTACTTACCTAACTTATTTTTTAGCTGCTTAACATCATGCTTATACAGTAGCTCTGTAACCTGCGCAGCACTCAGAGAGGTATTTTCTTTATCGCCGTACAATGACTGATACTCGGAGTATATTTTTTCCATAAGAACGGACATGCGCTCGGAAAAATCTCCTTCTGAATCATAACCTTCTGCATGGTAAAGCTCTGCCAGCTCTCTATAGCCATCATAAAGCTTATGATCATGAATGTGACGAGACTTATCCTTCTCCAGAATTTTATAACAAATCTCAAGAAGAAGAACATACTCCCAGAAGGCAGTGATAGTGTGCTGATAAGTGCCCTCTGCAAGAAATTTCAAAATTCTTTCTTTAAATTTAACAAGCTTGTAACCATCCGGCTTCAAGTCGAGTACGATGTTTTTATTTCGGCTCTTATCGCGTTCGGCATCCCTGATTTGTATGAAAATAGCGGATTTTCCTGATCCTTTACGACCTACTACCAGATGGGCCTCTCCTCTTAAAGACTTTAGGAATTGATCCGTCTCAAGATAGTAGCGATCCAAATCACGCATCTCATTTTCGGCAGAGGTTGCACCAAGATTAAGCCTCTTTAGAAAAGACCTTTCCTGCTTGAAGTTTGCATTCTCTACTAGCTGGAATGCCTGGGTTACTTCAACAGCGAACGCCTCCACTACAACATTCACATCATCAGGGTGGTAATTGACGCTAACAAAATCCCTGTAATCCAGAGGGACAGGGTCATCACCCCACTGGAGGATACGAATAACTTTCCCCATGCCCTCTGCTAAACCCGCTATGAAGGCTGCGCGGAGATTATGGATTTCCCACCCTTGATAATTAGAGCCTAGCAGAGGAACAATCACCCCATAGGACTGTGCTACTTGCGATATCGCATCATTAGCCGAAAGCCTTGGGATCTCATTAGGATCAAAATTCCTAAAGGTAAACCCGGCCTTTTTGATTCTAGAGATAATCCGGGTAGACCAATCCGACTTTACTGGCAAGTCCAAATAATAAACCGGGGCTTTCAAGTTCATTGGGGCAGACACGTCCAAAGACTTTGCAGTAGAAGCACCAGCAATAAAGGCGGCAAGATCAGTAGAGTTTTGGTACTCCCGATACCCCAAGGTGTCGAATATACCTACCTTGGCGATAGTAACGCCCTGTGTGGCAAGCGCTCTATTTCTTACAAGTAGGATTCGCTTGCCCTTACCAATCGCATATCCAATTTCGTAAGTAACATTGAAATTTAGCTCAGTGATGTCAGCCAATAGAAAATCAGCCTCGTCAATTCCAGCCAAAACCTCATTGCTAATAAAGTGACCGACAATATCAAGAGCCGCCCAGGTTTTAACCTTAACTTCTGAGCAGGTATTAGACACGATACCAACAGCACGCTCAATTACTTGCCCTATGTCTGAAGGTTGCGAAGCATAAGCAAAAAAACCGTTAGAGCTGCTCATTTTATCGATTTCCCTATCGCAGGAGATGGCTCATGGCCACAACATAATGAGTCAGACTAGCGGGCAAAAATCCTTAGGTAAAGGTAAGGTTGCTACGCTGACCAAATTTTCTGAAAAAACTTTGGTGCCATTAGGTAGGAGGGTGGTTGGTCGCCCCGGGTTCATGGCGTGCTCTGGATATGCTGAGCGTTAAGCGGAGAATTGAAGTGACGCTCATGTCCTTGGCTCGGTGTCATGCAGGATATTGCGCAGTCAAGGCTGACTAGCGTGTCTGAGAGCCCCTATCTTGCCGCAATGGCGCTCGCCATTGGCAGCTATTGGCCGATTCCTGCCCTTCGTGAATCGCAGCTATGGGTCGAAAGCAGCCGTTCGCGACTGACGGCAATCGACCCAAAGCCGATGCCTATCACGAGTAAGCGCTGATAGAAGTAGCATCGTTACCCACCCGCCTACCCAGCCCGGGCGCCGAGTTTAACCGGTGCCTGAATGATCCGATCCAGCCACTTCCAACCTTTATACCCATCCCCTCGCCCACGCAAATGGGTATATCGCCGCAGCGAGTTCCAATCACGGTGACCAGATACGCTTGAGACCCTGGGTATGTCCCAGTCCATTTCAAACAACCGACTCACCCCTTCGTGACGCAAGTCGTGGAAGTGCAGGTCCTCTATCCCTTTCATCTTGCATGCCTTCGACCAGGCTGTGCCGATTGAGTCCGTGTTATACGGAAATATCTCGCGACACTCTCGGGGCATGCTCTGCACGATGATCCACGCCTCGTCCGGCAAGTAACACCAGACATCGTTGCCGATCTTCTGACCGGGGTTTTTCATGTCCCGCACCTTCACTGCCTGCCGGTGCTCATCCAGATCTTCCCAACGTATTCGTGTGATCTCGTCCATTCGGCGGGTCGAAAAAATCGCGAACGCTACTACCTTGGGCATGTGGATGACGCTCGGACGTCGCTGCAACATCTCGAAGAAGTGCTCCATCACCCTATCGATCTCATCCAGCGAAGGGCGCCGATCCCGCTCACGGCTTCTAAGGTTGTACCCGAATTTCTTCAGCACGAGGCGCGCATCTGGCATTGCTTGCGCGTCAATCTCATAGCCCCACGCCGCCCTGGCCAGCGACAGTACCGACCCCAAGTGCGCCAGGTCATTGCCGGCCGTCTGCGGTTTAATGCCTCCACCTTCAGGACTCATGCGCCAGAGCGCGTAATCCACCAGCACCTGCTGAGTGAGGTCGGAATCCACCTTCTCGCCCAAATAGCTTTTTTTGATGGCATTCAATGTTCGCCGCTTCGTCTCACCCAGCGGCCGGGCTTTCTCGGCTTCGACCAGGTAGCGCTCGATCATGTCCTTGACCGTGTGCCCCTTGCGGCTGGCCCGCTCGATAGCGCCAGGTACCGCCAATTCGGTCTCCCGTCGCTTCGCCCAGGCTTGAGCAGCCTGCTTGCGGGCGAATGTCTGGGCTTCTTGGTAAACTATGACACCCTTTTTCTTGAGGCGGATCTGGACGGTGTAGCTGACCGTCCCATCGGCCTTTTTCCTTGCTCTGATCGTTGCCATGATTTTCGGTGGTACAAGCGTGATTGGGGGTGGTACATCGTACCACTGTCACACCAAAAACGCCCAAAAACCCCCAAAAACGGCACAAAAATGCGTAGACCAGAATGCCCCTAGAATCAGCCTCAAAGCCACAAACCACGCGCCCTGAGCCGTCACGCCGGTTCAGCGCTGCCCCCATGATGGATTGGACAGACCGCCACTGCCGGTTTTTCCTGCGCCTGCTTTCCAAAAACACCCTGCTCTACACCGAAATGGTCACCACCGGTGCCCTGCTGCACAACGACGCCCAGCGTTTCCTGCGCCACGACGTCTCCGAGCACCCGCTGGCCCTGCAACTGGGCGGCAGCGTGCCGGCGGACCTGGCCGCCTGTGCCCGCCTGGCCGAGGAGGCCGGCTACGACGAGGTCAACCTCAACGTCGGCTGCCCGAGTGACCGGGTGCAGAACAACATGATCGGCGCCTGCCTGATGGCCCACCCGGCGCTGGTGGCAGATTGCGTGAAAGCCATGTGTGACGCGGTATCGACCCCGGTGACGGTCAAGCACCGCATCGGTATCAATGGCCGCGACAGCTACGCCGAGCTGTGCGACTTCGTCGGCCAGGTACGCGAGGCAGGCTGCCGGAGTTTTACTGTGCACGCGCGCATCGCGATCCTGGAAGGGCTGTCGCCGAAGGAGAACCGTGAGATTCCGCCCTTGCGCTATGACGTGGCGGCGCAGTTGAAGGCGGACTTCCCGGACCTGGAGATCGTGCTCAACGGCGGGATCAAGACCCTGGCCGAGTGCCAGGCACACCTTGAAACCTTCGATGGGGTAATGCTGGGGCGTGAGGCGTACCACAACCCCTACCTGCTGGCCGAGGTGGACCAGCAGCTGTTCGGCAGCGAGGCGGCGGTGGTCAGCCGCAGCGAGGCGCTGGCGCAGTTGCGGCCTTATATTGTCGCGCACATGGAAAGTGGTGGCGCGATGCACCACGTTACCCGGCATATTCTGGGGTTGGCCCAAGGGTTCAAGGGTGCCCGGCGCTTCCGCCAGCTGCTGTCGGCGGATATTCACAAGGCGGCAGAGCCGTTGGCTGTGTTCGACCAGGCGGTGGAGTTGTTGCAGGGGCGGTGATTCAGCAGGCGGGCCTGATCGCCAACAAGCCAGCCCCTGCGGGATGTTGCAGGGGTTCAGATGTATGCAGATTCTGTGGGAGCGGGTTTACCCGCGAAGAAAACAACGCGGTGTGTGGCACCGGCTTCGCCGGTGTTCGCGGGTAAACCCGCTCACACAGGGATGGCGCAAACCACCACATTTTGTGTAAGCCAGTTGTATCTCCAGCGGCCCGTGCAAGCAGATGCGGAACCTCGAGGCCGCTTGCGACTCGAATCCTCACCTTTCGCACCGCGCTTCGCAGGCCCTTGAGCGGCCGTCGGGGCTCGGGTAATGTCGAGTCATTGCACAGGACAGAGCACGCCCATGACCTCCAAGCTGGAACAACTCAAGCAGTTCACCACCGTGGTCGCCGACACCGGGGACCTGGACGCCATCACCCGCCTGAAACCGGTCGATGCCACCACCAACCCGTCGCTGCTGCTCAAGGCGGCGGCCATCCCGGGTTACGCCGAGCTGCTCAAGCAGGTAAAGGCCGATGCCAAGGGTAATGTCGACCTGGCTTGCGACAAGTTCGCGGTGGCCGTGGGCTCGGGCATTCTCAAGGTCATCCCGGGGCGTATCTCCACCGAGGTGGATGCCCGCCTGTCGTTCGATGAGCCCGCCCTGCTGGCCAAGGCGCGCAAGCTGATCGAGCTGTACGAAGCCGCCGGCGTTGGCCGCGACCGCGTGCTGATCAAGCTGGCCTCCACCTGGGAAGGCATCCGCGCCGCCGAAAAGCTGGAGAAGGAAGGCATCCAGACCAACCTCACCCTGCTGTTCTCCTTCGCCCAGGCCCAGGCCTGCGCCGATGCCGGTGTGTTCCTGATTTCGCCGTTCGTGGGCCGTATCTACGACTGGTACAAGAAGAGCACCGGCAAGGAATACGTGGGCGCCGAAGACCCGGGCGTGCAGTCGGTCACTCGCATCTACAACTACTACAAGGCCAACGGCTACAACACTGTGGTCATGGGCGCCAGCTTCCGCAATATCGGCCAGATCGAACAGCTGGCCGGCTGTGACCGCCTGACCATCAGCCCAGAGCTGCTGCAGCAGCTCAGCGATGACCAGGGTGACCTGCCGCAGGTGCTGAAGCCGGGCAATGCCGGCGAGCCCAAGCAGCAGCTGAACGAGAGCCAGTTCCGCTGGGCCATGAACGAAGACGCCATGGGTACCGAGAAACTGGCAGAGGGCATTCGCCAGTTCGCGCGGGACCAGGAGAAGCTGGAGAAGTTGATGGCTGAAAAGGCCTGATACATTTCGGGATTGCCTGACGGGCGGGAAGTGTTCAGCATTTTCCGCCCGTTTTGTTTTGCCTGGCTTCAGATGTGTATTGAATCCCAGGGCCTCTTCGCGGGTGAACCCGCTCCCACAGGGATCCGCACGGGTCCGAAGTTGGCGCTGTACCTGTGGGAGCGGGTTTACCCGCGAAGAGGCCCGATAAGCCACCCGAGCTGTCGATGACCTCCTCTACCCCATTGCCCCTCGTTCTCGCCGGCCCGATACTGCGCCGCCTGGAACCCCAGCGCCTGGCCATCTGGCTGGTCGCCACGCAACCGCTGCAACCCGAATTCATCTTCCCGGCAAGCAAGGCCCAAGTCGATTGCCAGGTGGTCGCGGTGGGCCAGCACGCCTTCATTCACCTGCTGTACATCCACTTCGCCCAGCCGCTGCCCTGCAACCAGTTGCTCGACTATGACCTGCTCATCAACGGCCAGGGCATCGCCGGCTGGGCGCCACATCTGCTCTACCCTGGCACCCAGCGGCCAAACCTGGTACTGCGCGATCGGCTCGACCACCTGCTGCACGGTTCCTGCCGCAAGCCGCATTTTCCGGCCGCCGATGGCCTGCTGTGCGCCGACCGCCTGCTGCAGGCCTGCGAAAAACCCACAGACCGCCCCGCCGTGCTGCTGATGACCGGCGACCAGGTCTATGCCGACGACGTCGCCGGCCCGATGCTGCGCGCCGTCCACAGCCTGATAGCGCGCCTTGGCCTGTTCGACGAGCAACTGGAGGGCGCGGTGGTGCCCGACAGCCAGGCGCTGTACCAGCACCCGGCCTGCTATTACCACCGCGCCGACCTGCTGCCGGCGCAGGAGCGCAACGAAACCTTGCGCGAGCGCTTCTTCGGCGGCAAGCGCAAGCCGATCTTCTCCTCCAGCAACGCCGACAACCACCTGGTGACCTTCGCTGAGGTCATGGCCATGTACCTGCTGGTGTGGTCACCGGTGCCGTGGCAGCTGGTGAACCTGGACATGCCCAACGGGCTCACCGCACCGCGCCAGGCCCGTTACCAGCAGGAACTGCCGCTGATCCAGGCGTTTGCCGGCAACCTGGGCCAGGTAGCAAGGGTGATGGCCCACCTGCCGTGCCTGATGATCTTCGATGACCACGACATCACCGACGACTGGAACCTCTCGGCGCAGTGGGAAGAAACCGCTTACGGCCACCCCTTCTCGCGGCGGATCATCGGCAATGCCCTGCTCGGCTACCTGCTGTGCCAGGCCTGGGGTAACGACCCGCAGGGTTGCAAGGCCCTGGTCGGGCAATGCCAGGCGTTGGACAGCCAGACACAGGATGAGCTGATCGGCGCGCTGCTGCGCTTCCAGGGCTGGCAGTTCAGCCTGCCCACCAACCCACCCTTGCTGGTGCTGGACACCCGCACCCGCCGCTGGCGCAGCGAAAGCAGCCTGGCCAAGCCGTCCGGCCTGCTCGACTGGGAGGCGCTGAGCGAGTTGCAGCAAGCACTGCTGGACCACCCGTCGGCGATCATCGTGTCGCCTGCGCCGATTTTTGGCGTGAAACTGATCGAGACAGTGCAGAAACTGTTCAGCTGGCTGGGCTACCCGCTACTGGTGGATGCCGAGAACTGGATGGCCCACCGCGGTGCAGCGCAGGTCATCCTCAACATCTTCCGCCACTCGCGCACGCCGGGGCACTACGTGGTGCTGTCCGGCGATGTGCACTACTCGTTCGTCTATGAGGTGCTGATCCGCCACCGCCAGCGCAGCCCGCACTTGTGGCAGGTGACCAGCAGCGGGATCAAGAACGAATTCCCGCGGCGCCTGCTGGATGTGCTCGACCGGCTCAACCGCTGGCTGTATGCGCCGCGCTCGCCGCTGAACTGGTTTACCAAGCGGCGGGAAATGGAGGTAGTGCCGCGTACGCCCAGCCATAGCAAGGCTGGCGAGCGGTTGTGGAATGGCGCGGGGTTGGGGCAGGTGTTCTTCGATGAACAGGGGCGGCCGGCGCGGGTGTATCAGCTGGATGCGGGTGGGGGTGAGGCTACCGAGTTTGCTCGGCGGGAGTGGTCAGGCAAGTAGCTGGTGTCGGCCTTGCCGGCCTATTCGCGGGTGAACCCGCTCCCACAGGTTATGCACCAGCCTTGAGTCATGCACTGCACCCTCAGGTACTGTGCTGCATTCGAAACCCGTGTTGACCCTGTGGGAGCGGGTTCACCCGCGAATAGGCCGGTACAGGCTGAAGATCAGGTCCGCTCCAGGGCATTGACCAGGTCATGGAAAGCTTCGCGGTTGGAGTCGTTCAGGCCCATGAGAATCTTGTGCGCCTCCAGTACCTTGGAGCGCACCACGTCTTCGTTCTGGTCCTGGGACGGCAGGTCGGTCAGGCATTCCGGGCAAGGAATGGGCCGATCGACGATGTTGAACACCTGATCGAAACCCATCGACTGCAACAACCGGGAAATGTCCGGGTTGGTGGTGACCACGGTCGGCAACAGGCCCACCTTCTGGCGCGACAGGATCGACAGCTTGGCCAACAGGCCCAGGGTGGTGCTGTCGATGCTCTCGGTTTCGGTCAGGTCGATGACAATCGCCGAGAAGTTCAACGCAGTGAAAATCTTCTCGATCGTTGCATCCAATGCCGAACACAGGGTCAGGCGCACTTCACCGACAAATTTCAGGACGAAGGTACCGCTCTGCTCGGCGAACTGGATTCTACCGGTACTCATTGAAGGTTCCTGCTCAACACCAATAGGGCGATATCATCCGGCATCTCCCCAAGCGTAGCCAATCCAAATCGTTGACGCAGCCCATCCAGGCTGCCACCTGCTGCCCTGACGATTTCCGGCAGGGCGGTTTCTTTATCTTTGAGCGTGTCACCCGGCAAAAGGTCCAGAATGCCATCGGACATCAGGCTGAGGCTGAACTGCGGCGGCAGTTCCACTACCAGGTCCTGGTAGGTGGCCTCGTCGAACAGCCCCACCGGCAGGCCACGGCCTTCCAGGTAGCGGGTGTGCTCGGGGGTGTGCAGCACCGGCAATGGCAGATGGCCGCCAACGGCGTAGGTCAGCAGGCCGGACTCTTCGTCGATCACCCCGCCAACCATGGTGACATGCTTGCCCAGCTTGCTGTTGATCAGGCCGCGGTTGATGTGGCTGAGCACTTCCGAGGGCTTGAACTCACGCATCCTGCTGCGCTTGAGCTCGAACATCAGCCGAGTGGTCATGAATTTCAACAACACGGTGACAAACGCCGACGACGCGCCGTGCCCGGACACATCAGCGAGGTAGAAGGCAATGCGCCGCTCGTCGACACGGAAGTAATCGACAAAATCACCCGACAGGTACAACGACGGGATGATCTGGTGCTCGAAGGCGAACTCGCTGGCCGCCCAGGGGCTTTCCGGCAGCATGTTCATCTGCACCTGGCGACCGGCGGTCTGGTCCTCCTGCAGCAGGTGCAGGCTGGCCTCCAGTTCGCGGTTGGCGGCTTCGAGCTTGTCGCGGTAGCGCTGGTTTTCCAGTACCAGTCGCGAGCGGTCGAGGGCGCGGCGCACCGAGTGCTCGAGCACGGCCAGGTCTTCCAGCGGCTTGATCAGGTAGTCGGCAGCGCCCAGGCGCAAAGCTTCCACCGCATCGCTCATGACGCCGGCACCGGACACCACGATTACCGGCAACTGCGGGGCGCGCTCGCTGACCTGACGGATCAGCTCGAGGCCGCCCATCTGCGGCATGCGCAGATCGCAGATGACGAGGTCGGGCTGGTGTTCTTCGAAGACCTGAAGCCCCTGCTGGCCATTGCCGGCCTGGAGGACGCTGAAGCCACTGTCTTCAAGATAGGCGGCGAGGCTTGCACGGACCACGTCGTCGTCATCGATGATCAGCAGCGTTGCACTGGTTTTCTGCATGTGGGCGAACGGCGCCGATTTAGGTTGGTGCAGCGGTGTCGGCAAGGCAGACGGCCAGCTACGGGAATTCTTTGTGGTCACACTCTACTTGAGTTGTAGGACAAGAACACCTGCCCGGCAACTGTCCGGCAACTGTGAGAGCTACCTTGTAAGGCGCAGACGGTACTCCCATCCGCCCAGCGTTTCAAGCATGCAAGGGTCGACCCCGCCGCACTTTACAGGGCAAATCACCGGGAGTTATAAGAAAGTCGACCAGCGCAGCCCGATGGGAAGGATGCAGCATGCCTCACACGCCCTCCAGCCATGGCGAGAAACGCGATTTCATCCGCATGCGCATCGACACCGAGGTCAGCCTTTTGCACGAAGGCCAGGTGATTGCGGCGGTGTGCCTGGACTTGTCCAGCGGCGGCATGCAGGTGCAGGCACCGCAGCGCTTCCAGGTGAGTGACCATATCGAAGTACGGATCGAGTCCGACCACCCGGCGCTGAAAGGGCTGCATGCCAGCACGGAAGTGGTGTGGATTGCCGACCAGCCGGGCGGGCAGCAGAAGTTCGGGTTGCGGATTCTGGCAATGCACTGATAGCGCCTGCCCCGGCCTCATCGCCGGCAAGCCGGCTCCCACACCGACCTTGAGGCAGGTGCAATTCCCGTGGGAGCTGGCTTGCCGGCGATGAAGCCAGCACTGCAATCAGAAGTCGTCTTCGACCTCGCCATCCTTGACCTTGAACTCGCGGTTCTGCAGGTATGCATTGCGAATGAAGATGTACTTGTCCCCCTGGATCAGCTTCTCGGCCGACAGCAGGTCGGCGCGGGTGTCGATGATGTCCAGGGCGAAGATCGAATTGCGCGTCGGCACATGGTCGATGTAGCGGTAGGGTTCGGTGTAGGTGTCCGGGTACTTGGCCACGCCGTCACGCACGGTGCTCGGGCCCAGCAGCGGGATGACCACGTACGGGCCGCTCGGCACGCCCCAGTAGCCGAGGGTCTGGCCGAAGTCCTCGTCGTTGCGCTGCAGGCCCATCTTGGTGCCCACGTCGAAGAAACCGCCCAGGCCGAAGGTGGTGTTGACGATCAGCCGCGCCGTGTCCACGCCCGCCGCATGGGGCTTGAACTGCAGCAGGTTGTTGGCGAGGTTGGTCACATCACCCAGGTTGCGGAAGATGTTGTGGATGCCATCTTCGAGGAACTGCGGGGTAACCGCCTGGTAGCCCTTGGCCAATGGCTTGAGGGCATAGGTGTCGAGGGTATCGTTGAAACGGAAGATCGGGCGGTTGACCGCTTCCCAGGGATCTTCCTCGGTGGCGGCCTGGGTGGCTGCCACGGGCGCCAGCAGCATGCTGGCGCATACACAGGCCTGGGTGACTCGTTCGATCACACTGGCACCGATCCTACGCATAGGTGTTTCTCCATCGAATTTCTCGGCCGCAAGCGCAAACGGGTGCGCTGCTGTACGGCGGCAGTATAGAGGCTTGCGGGCTGATAAACAGCTTTACACACCTCTGCTCAATAATTTGTGAACAACTGTTGCGCGGCGCCCGCTGTCACAGGGTGGTAACAATCGCCGAATAGCCTGCGGACTATTTGAGGGAAGTTGCCATGGACGCTGCACCCGCCTTCACCGCTGTGCTGTTCGGCTTGCGCGGCTGCCTGGTGCAAGCCGCCAATGATGGCGCCCCCTCGCCCGCCCCCGGCGCCCTGGCCACCCTCGCCGGCCTGCGCCAGCGCCAGGTGCCATGCATCTGGCTGGACGACCTGGACGCCACCCAAAGCAAGCGCCTGGCCCATGTACTGCCCGCCTGGCTGCCGGGGCATTCGGTGAACGGCGTGCGCTGGCCGGCGCCGAACGCCTGCTGGCAGGCCCTGATGACGCTGGACAGCGAACGCCTGGACGGCTGCGTGCTGGTCAGCGGCGACCCACGCCTGTTGCAGTCTGGCCTGAACGCGGGCCTGTGGACGGTGGGGCTGGCCGCCTGCAGTCCCTTTTGCGACCGCAGCTCGCAGCAATGGCAAGCCATGACCCCGCAAGAGCGGGACCTGGCCCGCGGCAAGGCAACGCTGGAGCTGTTCGGCCTGGGTGTGCACTCGGTGATCGACCATCTGGAAGCGCTTGATACCTGCCTGCAAGACATCGCGCAGCGCCGGCGCAAAGGCGAAAAACCCTGATACAGCATCATTGATGCGGATCATGCAAAGCAACGGCAGGTGGATTACGCTGAAGACAGGCCAGAACCTTTGCCGCTTCGCTGAGGTCCATGGCTTGCCAAGCCATTGATGGAGAAATGCCAATGCCTGCCCGCGAATTGCAAGAGCGCCTGAACAGCTTGCGCGAGCAACTGGACCGCAACGTGCCGCTTTCGGACGAGGAGCTGGCCGCGCTGCACGAAGAAGCGCGCCAGATCGAGGCGCAACTCAAACTTGAGGAAGCCACGCCAGACAATAACCTGGTGGACGGCGTGAACCTGGCCATCGAACGCTTCGAGGCCGACCACCCCGACCTTACCGCCACCCTGCGCAGCATTGCCAACTCGCTGCACAGCATGGGGATCTAAGCTGCCCAAGGCCCTCTGTGGGAGCGGGTTCACCCGCGAATGCCGTGGTGATGCCACCGACGAATTCGCGGGTGAACCCGCTGCCACAGGGCCCCGCTTTAACCTTACTGCCGAACCAGACGCTTGTTATCCGGGCTGATCGCCCCGGTGCTGCGGTACGGGTTGATATCCAGCCCACCCCGGCGCACATAGCGCGCATACACCGTCAAATGCTCCGGCTGCAACAGGTTCTTCAGGTCCAGGTAAATCCGCTCCACACACTGCTCGTGGAAGTCGGCATGCTGGCGGAAGCTGATCAGGTATGTCAGCAGGCTGGCATGGTCCAGCGCCCTGCCCTTGTACTCGACCACCACACTGCCCCAGTCCGGCTGGCCGGTGACCGGGCAGTTGGACTTCAGCAGGTGGCTGTGCAGGGTTTCTTCCACCTGCTGCTCCGGGTTGCAGCGCAGCAGCTCCGGCTGTGGTTGTTCGTAATTGCTGATGGCAACGTCCAGCGCATCGATGCACTGCCCCGGCAAGGCCACCACGCCCTGGGCCTCGACCTCGGCCAGGGTGCGCACCTTCACGGCAACCGGCTTGCCGGCAGCGGCGGACAGGTCTTTCTCCAGGCACGCCTGCAGTTCGCCCAGCGAGGCGAACACCGTCTGGTTCAACGAGTTCAGGTACAACTTGAACGACTTGGACTCGATGATGCTCGGCGAATCGGCGGGGATGGCGAACTCACCGATCGCCACCACCGGCTTGCCCGACGGCAGCAGCCAGCTCAGCTCGAAGCAGTTCCAGTAATCCACACCCTGCCACGGCAAGGTCTGGGCGGTGACGCCCAGCTCGGCCCATTTGGCGGTACGCGGAATCGGGAACAGCAGCTCCGGGGAATAGGTGGCAATGTATTCGCTGGACTTGCCCAGCGGGGAATGTTCGGCAGCGGGATGCATGGAAACTGACCTGAAGGTTCGAAATTGCCCCTAGTCTACCGGTTTTGCACCTCGCCTTGGAGCGCAAGTCAGCGGGATTACATCTTCGTCAGGTTGCGGCGAGCGAGTGCATCGTCACGTATCATCTCAGCATCATCCAATCCCTGTGGGAGCGGGTTCACCCGCGAACACCGGCAAAGCCGGTGCCATGCACCGTGTTGAATTCTTCGCGGGTAAACCCGCTCCCACAGGGTTTTGTGCCGTTTGCTGGAGTCAATTCACCCAATGAAACTGCTGATCGTCGAAGACCAGGCCCGCACCGGCCAGTACCTGAGCCAGGGCCTGAACGAGGCTGGCTTCGCCACCGAACTGGCCACCGACGGCGAGACCGGCCAGTTCCTCGCCCTGACCGGCGACCACGACCTGCTCATTCTCGACGTGATGCTGCCCGGCCGTGACGGCTGGCAGATCCTCCAGGCCGTGCGCCAGGCAGGCCTGGACACCCCGGTGCTGTTCCTCACCGCCCGCGATGCCGTGGAAGACCGGGTGCACGGCCTGGAGTTGGGCGCCGATGATTACCTGGTCAAGCCGTTCGCCTTCTCCGAACTGCTGGCGCGGGTGCGCAGCCTGCTGCGCCGAGGCGCCAGCCCCAGCCAGGACACCACCCTGGGCCTTGCCGACCTGCGCCTGGACCTGATCCGCCGCCGCGCCGAACGCGCCGGCCAGCGCATCGACCTGACCGCCAAGGAGTTCGCCCTGCTTGAACTGCTGCTGCGCCGCCAGGGCGAGGTGCTGCCCAAATCGCTGATCGCCTCGCAGGTGTGGGACATGAACTTCGACAGTGACACCAATGTGATCGAGGTGGCGATCCGCCGCCTGCGCCTGAAGATCGACGACCCGCACCCCAACAAGCTGATCCATACCGTACGCGGCATGGGCTATGTACTCGAAGAGCGCACTGAGTGATGCGCCGGGTCTCACTCGGCAGCCGCCTGGCCCTGCTGTTCGCCGCCTGCACTGCCGCTGTCTCGCTCGGCGCCGGCCTGATATTCAGCCGGGCCAGCGAACAGCACTTCGTCGAACTGGACCAACAGCTGCTGGACTCTCGCCTGTCGCTGTTCCGCACCCAACTCGCCGGCATCACCACCCCAGCCGAGCTGCAGGCGCGCCTGCCCGCCTTGCGCGATGAACTGGGCCACCAGGCCGACCTGGCCCTGCGCATCAACGGCAGCGACGGCGCCACCTGGTTCGAAAGCCGCACAGGCCTGCCCCCGGCGCCACTGCCCGACGGGTTGGCCACCCTGCATGCGCAAGGCACCGACTACCGCAGCCTGGCCGTGCACCTGGCGCAAGGCGCCCCACAGTCGCCACAACTGACCTTGTACCTCGACATCACCCACCACCAGCACTTTCTGCAGGGCATGCAACGGCTGATCTGGCTGACGGTAGGCCTGTCGGCGCTGGCCACGGCGCTGCTCGGCGCCTGGGCAGCACGCCGCGGGTTACGCCCATTGCGGCAGATGGGCCAGGTGGCGGCCAGCGTATCGGCGCGCTCGCTCACCACCCGCCTGCCGGTGGCACAGATGCCCGAGGAGCTGGCCGAGCTGGCGACCGCGATGAACGCCATGCTGCAGCGCCTGGACGATGCCTTCCAGCGCCTGTCGGCATTCTCTGCCGACATCGCCCATGAGCTGCGCACGCCGCTGTCCAACCTGCTGACCCACACCCAGGTCACCCTCACCCGCCCACGCAGCCTGGAGGAATACCGCGAAGCCCTGCACGGCAACCTCGAAGAGCTGCAATGGATGGCGCAGATGATCAACGACATGCTGTTCCTGGCCAAGGCCGACCATGGCCTGCTGGTACCGGGGCAAGCACCACTGGTGCTGAATGATGAGGTGGATGCGCTGCTGGAGTACTACGCGCCGCTGGCAGAAGACAGCGGCGTGCAGATGCTGCGCGAGGGTGAAGCGCTGCTGCAGGGCGACCGGCATATGCTGCGCCGGGCGCTGTCCAACTTGCTGGACAATGCCTTGCGCTTTACCCCGGCGGGAGGGCAGATACGGGTGACCTTGGGGCCAGGGCCGAGGATTGGCGTGGCCAATACCGGGGCGGCTATCGAGCCGACGGTGCTACCGCGGCTGTTCGATCGTTTCTACCGGGTGGACCCGGCGCGGCGGGAAGGCAGTAGTGAGCATGCCGGGTTGGGGTTGGCGATTACCCGGTCGATCGTGCAGGCCCATGGTGGGCGCATCAGGGCGGAGTGTGCGGACGGATGGACGCGATTCGTGATCGATTTCACTGAAGACCGGTGACATCGGGGCTGGCACGATCCCTGTGGGAGCGGGTTCACCCGCGAACACCGGCTAAGCCGGTGCCATGCACCGTGCTGGATTCTTCGCGGGTAAACCCGCTCCCACAGGATCGCATCAAGCCCAAGGCATGCGCTGTACTTGTGGGAGCTGGCTTGCCGGCGATGAGGCCCTCAACAGTTACTCAAACTGCCAGGCCAATCGCCGGCTGCACCTGCGATGCCCGATAAGCCGGGTAAATGGTCGCCAGGAAGCTCATCACCAACCCGGCAGTGCAGATGAGCGCTACATCCCCCCACTGCAGCTGCGACGGCAAGCTGCTGACGAAGTACACATCCGAAGTAAAGATGTGCTGCCCGCTCACCCGCTCCAGCCAACCGACGATCTGGCTGACGTTGAACGCCGCAATCACCCCCAGCACACCACCAATCAGCGTCCCGACAATGCCGATCAGGCTGCCCTGGACCATGAACGTGCCCATGATCTGCGCCGGCGTGGCGCCCAGGGTGCGCAGGATGGCGATGTCCGGCCCCTTGTCGTTCACCACCATTACCAGGGTGGCGATGATGTTGAACGCCGCCACCGCGATGATCATCAGCAACAGCAGGCCGATCATGGTCTTTTCCATCTTCATGGCGCTGAACAGGCTGCCCTGGGTATGCGACCAGTCATCGGCGCGGTAGGCATCGCCCAGCCCGGCAGCGATGGCCTTGGACACCTGCGGCGCGGCATACAGGTCGTGCAGTTTCAGGCGCACGCCTTGCACCTGGCCCGGCGCCCAGCGCTGCATGGCGCCGGCATCGGCGACATGAATGTAAGCCTGCGAGCCGTCCAGCTCGGCGCCGACCTTGAAGATGCCGACCACGGTCAGGCGCTGCATGCGCGGGGTGATGCCGCCAGGCTCCTTGCTGATTTCCGGCACGATCAGGGTCAGTTTGTCGCCGGTGTTCAGGCGGAAGCGCCGCGCAGTCAGCTCACCGATGACCACACCGAACTCACCCGGCTGCAGGTCCTGCAGCCGGCCCTGGACGATATGCTGACCGACGATCGAAACCTTGCCCTCTTCGGCCGGGTCGATACCGCCCACCTGGATCGGCTGCATCGCACCCTTGAACGACAGCATGCCTTCCATTTCGGTAATCGGCGCCACCGCCATCACCGCCGGGTCGCGCATGGCCGCTTCGGCCACCTTGTGCCAGTCGTCCAGCGGCTGCACGCCGAGGATGGCGGCATGCGGCACCAGGCCGAGGATGCGCGAACTCATTTCGCGCTGGAAGCCGTTCATCACCGACAGCACCACGATCATCGCCAGCACGCCCAGCGACAGGCCGATCATCGAGGTCATCGAGATGAACGAGATGAAGTGGTTGCGGCGCTTGGCTCGGGTGTAGCGCGCGCCGATGAAGATGGGCAAGGGTCTGAACATGTACGAAATCACCCAATGAAAACAGGAAAACGGGGCGGCACCGGCCGCCCCGTGCAGTCGATCAGATCGCCACCAGGTGGCCGTCGTCGAGCTTCAATACACGGTCCATCTGGCGTGCCAGGTTGAGGTCGTGGGTGACCACCAGAAACGCCGTGCGGGACGCGCTGGACAGTTCCTGCATCAACTCCTGGATGCCCTGGGCGGTGTGGTGGTCGAGGTTGCCGGTCGGCTCGTCGAGCATTACCAGGCCGGGGCGATTGACCAGTGCCCGGGCAATCGCCACCCGCTGGCGCTCACCACCGGACAGCTCGGCCGGCTTGTGGTTCAAGCGGTGGGCCAGGCCCACGCGCTTGAGCAGCGCCTCGGCACGCTCGCGGGCCTCGGGGATGGCTGTGCGGCCGATCAGCAACGGCATGCACACGTTCTCGATGGCAGTGAATTCCGGCAGCAGGTGGTGGAACTGGTAGACAAAGCCCAGCTCGCGGTTGCGCAGCAGGCCACGGGCACGCTCGCCCAGCGCCGACAGTTCCTCACCGGCCAGCCAGACGCTGCCCTGGGTCGGCCGGTCGAGGCCGCCCAGCAGGTTGAGCAAGGTACTTTTGCCCGAACCGGAGCTACCCACGATGGCTACCCGCTCACCGGCGTGCAGCTCGAGGTTGAGGCCGGACAGCACCTGCACCGACTCCGGGCCCTCGTCGTAGGACTTGCCCAGGTTGCGGCAACTCAGAACGGCTTTATCACTCATGCGCGACTCACTCATAACGTAGCGCCTCTGCAGGCTGGGTGCGGGCCGCACGCCAGGCCGGGTACAGGGTGGCGAAGAAACTCAGGACCAGCGCTGCACCACAGACCATGTACACGTCCTGGGCCTGGATCTGCGACGGCAGGTAATCGATGAAGTACACATCGGCGTTGAGGAACTTGTGCCCGATCAGTTTCTCGATGCCGGCGATCACCGCACTCACGTTCAGCGCGGCGACGATCCCGACCACGGCGCCGATCAAGGTACCGATCACCCCGATCACCGTGCCCTGGACCATGAAGATGAGCATGATCTGCCCGGGCGTGGCGCCCAGGGTACGCAGGATGGCAATGTCGCCACGCTTGTCGTTGACCACCATCACCAGGGTGGAAATGATGTTGAACGCCGCCACCGCCACGATCAGCAACAACAGCAGGCCGATCATGGCCTTTTCCATGCGGATCGCCTGGTACAGGTTGCCGTGGGTGCGGGTCCAGTCACGGCTGTAGAACTCCTGGTCACCCAGGTGCTGGGCGATGTCCCAGGCCACCCGCGGCGCCTGGAACAGGTCGTCGAACTTCAGGCGCAGGCCCTGGACCTGGTCGGGCTTCCAGCGGTGCAGGCGGGAGAGGTCGCTGATGTTGGTCAGCCCCAGGTAGCCGTCGATCTCGCCCGCGCCCACGTGGAAGGTGCCGACTACAGTGAAACGCTTCATGCGCGGGAACATGCCGGCCGGGGTCACACTGACCTCGGGGGCGACGAAGGTGAGCTTGTCGCCGATGCCCACGCCCAGCTTGGCCGCGGCCTTGTCGCCGATCATGATGCCCCACTCGCCCGGCGCCAGCTGGTCGAGGCGGCCTTGCAGGACGAACCTGTCGATGATCGACACTTCGCGTTCGCGGGCCGGGTCGATGCCGTTGAGCAGCACCTTCTGCACCTTGCCTTCATGGGTCAGCAGGCCCTGCATCTGGGTGAAGGGCGCAACCGCCACCACCTGCGGATTCTGCTTTACTTGTTGGGCAAGGGCCGGCCAGTCGGCAATGGGCTGGCCGCTCTCCAGCGTGGCATGGGGGATCATGCCCAACACGCGGGTACGCATCTCGTGGTCGAAACCGTTCATCACCGAGAGCACCACGATCATCACCACCACGCCCAGGGCGAGGCCGATCATCGAGGTCAGGGAAATGAACGAGACGAAGTGATTGCGACGTTTGGCACGGGTATAACGCGTGCCGATGAATGCGAAAAGAGGTCTGAACATGTCGGGGCTTGTTCGGATGAAAGGGAACGTCCTTGTGGCGAGGCGCCTACGGCGGCTTTACACTCGGACCACCGCCGCTACCTTGGGTTCGCCATGACGACATTAGACGAAGAAGATCGCCGCGAATACTACCGCATCGAAGATCGGATCGCACTTCAAATCAGCCCCCTCAGTGCGGCCGAAGCCCTTGACCCAGATGTGTTGCAAGATGATTCGCCATTGTTCAACCTGCTCAGCGAACTGCACCTGTCCGACTTCGAGTCGCAGCACCTGCTGCGCCAGCTGAGCGAAAAGGACCGCACCCTCGCCGCCTTCCTGCGTGCGCAGAACAAACGCCTCGACCTGCTCAGCGCGGTGGTTGCCCAGACCCTGATCGGCGAAATTGGCCAGCCCCAGCCGGTGATCATCTCCGAGGGCGGCATCGAGTTCGCGCAAGCCACAGCGGTTGCCCCCGGCACCCGGGTGAAGGTGAAGATGGTGCTGATGCCGCGCGCCCATGGCCTGCTGCTGCGCGGCAAGGTCACCCATTGCGACCCGCGCCCGCAAGGCGGCTTCGAGGTCGGCACCGAATTCATCGACATGACCGACGCCCAACGGCAATTGCTGGCCCGCTACATCCTGCAGCGCCAGCAGCAGCAACGGCGCCAGCAGCTGGAACAGAACGACCCCGCCTCCTGAGCCCATTTTTCTCTGATTTGAAGGAACGAACGTGACCCTGATCTACGGCCACCGCGGCGCCAAGGGCGAAGCGCCCGAGAATACCCTGAAGAGCTTCCAGCAGTGCCTCGCCCATGGCGTGACCCGCTGCGAGCTGGACCTGCACCTGTCGGCCGACAACGAGCTGATGGTGATCCACGACCCAACCCTCAAGCGCACCACCGGCAAACGCGGCAAGGTGGTCGAGCACCCGGCCGCCGAACTGGTCAGGATCGATGCCCGCAAAGGCGGCCCGGGCCACGTCCAGCCCTGCCCGATCCCGACACTGGAGGAACTGTTCGAGAAATGCCCGTTCGAGCACTGGCAACTGGAGGTGAAAAGCGCCTCGCGCACCCGAGCCGCCACCACCGTGCTGGCGATACGCGAACTGGCCCAGCAGTACGGCCTGCTGGACAAGGTGACCATCACCTCCAGCTCACGCGAAGTGCTGGGTGCTGCCCTGGAACTGGTGCCGGACGTCAAGCGCGGGCTGGTTGCCGAGTACGCCTGGCTCGACCCGCTGAAAGTGGCACAGAACTACGGCTGCGATCTGCTGGCATTGAACTGGACACTGTGCACCCCCGAGCGCCTGTTGAAAGCCCAGGGCCAGGGTTTGCACGTGTCGGTGTGGACGGTCAACGAACCGGCACTGATGCGCCGGCTCGCTGATTTTGGCGTGGACAGCCTGATTACAGACTTTCCCGGTTTGGCCAGGACCACCCTCGGGCAGGGTTGAAATCGGTCTCTCCGACCGGCTCAGGCCACCGGTCGGAGCCGCTCAAAAAAGCCGGTTCAGGCCGTCATAGGCCGCTACCCGATAGGCTTCGGCCATGGTCGGGTAGTTGAACGTGGTGTTGACGAAGTACTTCAGGTTGTTCAGCTCGCCCGGCTGGTTCATCACCGCCTGGCCGATGTGGACGATTTCCGAAGCCTGGTAGCCGAAGCAGTGCACGCCCAGCACCTCCAGTGTTTCGCGGTGGAACAGGATCTTCAGCATGCCTTGCGGCTCACCTGCGATCTGTGCACGGGCCATGCTCTTGAAGAAGGCCTTGCCCACTTCGTACGGCACCTTGGCCTGGGTCAGTTCCTGCTCGTTCTTGCCGATCGAGCTGATCTCCGGAATGGTGTAGATGCCGGTCGGCACATCATTGACGAAGCGCCAGCTGCCATTATCCACGATGCTGCCAGCGGCAGAGCGGCCCTGGTCATGGGCGGCACTGGCCAGGCTCGGCCAGCCAATCACGTCGCCGGCACCGTAGATGTTCGGCACGCTGGTGCGGTAGGCCTCGTCGACCTCGATCTGGCCACGGCTGTTGACCTTGATGCCAATGTTTTCCAGGCCCAGCTTGTCGGTGTTGCCGGTACGGCCGTTGCACCACAGCAAGGCGTCGGCCTTGATTTTCTTGCCCGACTTCAGGTGCAGGATCACCCCATTGTCCAGGCCTTCGACGCGCTCATACTCTTCGTTGTGGCGCACGGTGATGTTGTTGTTACTGAAGTGGTAGCTCAGCGCCTGGGAAATTTCCGAATCGAGGAAGCTCAGCAACTGGCCACGGTTGTCCACCAGCTCTACCAATACACCCAGGCCACTGAAGATCGAGGCGTATTCGCAACCGATCACGCCGGCACCGTACACGATCAGCTTGCGCGGGGTATGGCTGAGGCTGAGGATGGTGTCGCTGTCGTAGACGCGCGGGTGGTGGAAGTCGATGTCGGCCGGGCGGTACGGGCGCGAGCCGGTGGCAATGATGATGTGCTTGGCGTTGAGCTTTTCCACCACACCATTGGGGCAGACCACTTCGACGGTCTGCTCGTCGGCGAAGCTGCCGGTGCCGAAGAACACATCCACGCGGTTACGTGCGTAGTAGCCGGTGCGCGACGCTACCTGCTTGGCGATGACCCTTTCGGCGCTTTTCAGTACGTCCGGGAACGAGAACCAGCGCGGCTCACCGATGGCACGGAACATCGGGTTGGTGTTGAACTGCATGATCTGCCGCACCGAGTGACGCAGTGCCTTGGACGGGATGGTGCCCAGGTGGGTGCAGTTGCCCCCGACCTGGCGACGGCTATCGACCATCGCCACCTTGCGCCCTGCTTTGGCGGCGTTCATTGCCGCACCTTCTCCGGCCGGGCCGGAACCCAGCACCACTACGTCGTAGTTGTAGACAGCCATGCGTACTCCTTCAGAACTGGCCCGCAAGCCACGGTCGCTCGCGGGGCGCGATCATGCCGCCGGGGCGTCATGAGAAAATTCGGGTGCAGTCTAATCAAGCGTGAACGCCGCGCACATTAACCCTTGGTCGCGTCGTAGGCCAATTTTGCCCGCACTACATGTGTGAACCATTCCCTGGCGGCGATCATCCCTGCTTGTGCTTTCATTCGCCTTTCACTGCCCGTTCGAATGCGGGCGTAGCTCGGGAGACGAAACCACCCTCGGCCCGAGTCACCAATACCGCGGCCAGGCCATGCGCCACGGCAAAATCCCAGCCACGTTCCGGACCAAGGATCAACAACAGCGTCGAATAGCCGTCAGCGTGCAGCGCCGAGGCATCGAGCACGGTGACCGCGGCCAGGTCGTGCTGCACCGGGCGCCCAAGGCGGGCATCGAAGGTGTGCGAATAGCGCCGGCCATTCTCCTCGAAATAGTGCCGATAGTCACCCGAGGTTGATACCGAAAGGCCATTGACCGGGATGATCTGGCGGGCTATCTGGCGATCTTCACGGGGCAGCTCCAGGGCGATGCGCCAGGGGCTGCCATCGGGTTTGCGGCCAGCGGCCTTGAGCTCGCCGGTGGCTTCGGCAACAAAGCTGGCCACGCCCATGGCCTGCAGGCGCGCGGCGATCAGGTCGACGGCATGGCCGGCGGCGATGCTGTTGAAGTCGAGCTGCACCGGGGCATCCTTGCACAGGGCCTGGCCGTCGATGTGCAAATGCCGGTAGCCCACGCGCTGGCGCACCTGGGCCAGGGCCGACGGCTCGGGCACCTGCTCGTGACGGGCCTGGGGGCCTAAGCCCCACAGGTCGAGCAAGGGTTCGACGGTGAGGTCGAAGGCGCCCTTGCTCTGCTCGGCCAGGTGCTGACCAAGGCTGACCAGTTCGAGCATGTCGGGCGGCAAGACCAGGCACTGGTCGGCGGGCAACTGGTTGAACTGGCTGACGGTGGAGTCGCCGCGGTAGGTCGAGTAGTGCTGATCGATGTCGTGCAGGATGGTTTCGACCGCCGCCTGCACCTGGACCGGCGCCGGGCCGCCGGGTTCGCGCACATACTGGATGCTGTAGCTGCTGCCCATGGTCGGGCCGCCCAGGCGCTCCAGGGTGGGGCCCTGGTTGCAGGCGGTCAGGAGCATGAGGATGAGCATCAAGACTGTGCGCAAGGTTTGACTTCTCGGTTGCCTGTGCCGGCCTCTTCGCGGGTAAACCCGCTCCCACAGGTATACCACTGCCCTCACGGACGCTGCGGCCCTGTGGGAGCGGGTTTACCCGCGAAGAAGCCGGCACAGGCAACAAAAATTCCGGATAAAAAAACGGGAACCCGAAGGTTCCCGTTTTTTCATTGCCTTACAAGCGTATCAGCGTGGAAACGCTGGCGGGTTCACACCGGCCATCTCTTCCATCACACGAACCACCTGGCAGCTGTAACCGAATTCGTTGTCGTACCAGACGTACAGAACAACACGGTTGTCGTTGGCGATGGTCGCTTCCGCATCAACCACACCGGCGTGGCGCGAGCCCACGAAGTCGGTCGAAACCACTTCCTGCGAGCTGACGTAATCGATCTGCTTGTGCAGTTCCGAGTGCATGGCGGTCTGGCGCAGGTACTCGTTGATCTCGTCGCGGCTGGTGGCCTTCTCGAGGTTCAGGTTGAGGATGGCCATCGAAACGTTCGGCGTCGGTACGCGAATGGCGTTGCCGGTCAGCTTGCCTTTCAGCACTGGCAGTGCCTTGGCGGCAGCAGTGGCGGCGCCGGTTTCGGTGATGACCATGTTCAGCGGCGCGGCACGGCCACGGCGGCTGCCCTTGTGGAAGTTGTCGATCAGGTTCTGGTCGTTGGTGAACGAGTGAACGGTTTCGACGTGGCCGTTGACGATGCCGTACTGGTCGTTGATGGCCTTGAGCACCGGCACGATGGCGTTGGTGGTGCAGGAAGCGGCCGAGATGATCTTGTCATCGGCAGTGATGTCACCGTGGTTGATGCCGTGCACGATGTTCTTCAGCGCGCCCTTGCCAGGTGCGGTGAGGATCACGCGGGCAGCGCCCGGGCAGGCCAGGTGCTGGCCCAGGCCGTCGGCATCACGCCATACGCCGGTGTTGTCGACGATCAGCGCGTTGTCGATGCCGTACTGGGTGTAGTCGACTTCGCTCGGGCTCTTGGCGTAGATAACCTGGATCAGGTTGCCGTTGGCGGTAATGGTGTTGTTGGCTTCGTCGATGGTGATGGTGCCATCGAACGGGCCGTGCACCGAGTCACGGCGCAGCAGGCTGGCACGCTTGACCAGGTCGTTCTCGGCGCCCTTGCGCACGACGATGGCGCGCAGGCGCAGGCCGTCGCCGCCACCGGTCTTCTCGATCAGGATGCGTGCCAGCAGGCGGCCGATGCGGCCGAAGCCGTACAGGACAACGTCGGTGCCCTTGCGCGCCGAAGCGTTCTGCTGGCCAACCACCTCGGCCAGTTCTTCACGGACGAACTGCTCGGCAGTGCGGCCATTGCCTTCCTGCTTGAACTTGTTGGCCAGCTTGCCCAGGTCGACCGAAGCGGCGCCCAGTTTCAGCTCGCTCATGGCCTTGAGCAGGGGGAATGTCTCGTGGACGGACAGTTCGGTTTCGTCGGCTTGACGATGACGCGCAAAGCGGTGCGCCTTGAGGATCGAGATAACCGAACGGTTGATCAGGCTACGGCCATAAATCGAGCTCACCACGTTGTTGTTGCGGTAGAGCTGACCGATAAGCGGGATCATCGCTTCAGCCAGGGCTTCACGATCGATCCACTCACCAAGACACTGGTCGGGCTTCTGAGTCACGGGAACCTTCCACATGTAGGGACAGAAAAAAGGGGCTACATTATGACGCCCCAACGCGTTACGGGCAATGAGCGCCTGTCGCGGTAACGCAAGCCAGCGAACACGCCCTTTCGAGCCTGACAGCCGGCACCGTCACCGGTACAATTGATCTCTTTGCCGCAACGCTTGGAGTGCAATCTCCCGTGTCAGTTCTGCGCCTACCGCAAATGTCGGCCACGGCCGGCAAACAAACCTGGGGCAATCTACCTGGTGCCGCCCTCAGCCTGGCCATCGCCGAGGCCGCCAGCAGCGCGGGCCGCTTCACTTTGCTGCTGACTGCCGACAGCCAGGCTGCCGATCGTCTGGAACAGGAACTTCGCTTCTTTGCCCCGGACCTGCCGGTGCTGCCGTTCCCCGATTGGGAAACCCTGCCCTACGACCTGTTCTCGCCGCACCAGGACATCATTTCCCAGCGCATCGCCAGCCTCTACCGCCTGCCGGAGCTGAGCCACGGCATCCTCGTGGTGCCGGTCACCACCGCCCTGCACCGCCTGGCGCCGACCCGCTTCCTGCTAGGCAGCAGCCTGGTGCTGGACGTGGGCCAGACCATCGATGTGGAGCAGATGCGCCTGCGCCTGGAGGCCAGTGGCTATCGCTGCGTCGACACTGTCTACGAGCATGGCGAGTTCGCCGTGCGCGGCGCGTTGATCGACCTGTTCCCGATGGGCAGCAAGCTGCCCTACCGCATCGACCTGTTCGATGACGAGATAGAGACGCTGCGCACCTTCGACCCCGAGACCCAGCGTTCGATCGACAAGGTGGATTCGGTGCGCCTGCTGCCGGCGCGCGAGTTCCCGATGCAGAAAGAGGAAGTGACCCGCTTCAAGGCGCGCTTCCGCGAACGCTTCGATGTCGATTTCCGTCGCAGCGCGATCTTCCAGGACCTGGCCAGCGGCATCATCCCCGCCGGCATCGAGTACTACCTGCCGCTGTTCTTCGAAGAAACCTCGACCCTGTTCGACTACCTGCCGGCCGACACCCAGGTGTTCTCGCTGCCCGGTGTGGAACAGGCCGCCGAACACTTCTGGAACGACGTGCGCGGGCGTTATGAAGACCGCCGTGGCGACCTGAGCCGGCCGCTGCTGCCGCCGGCCGAGCTGTTCCTGCCAGTGGAAGACTGCTTCGCCCGGCTCAAGCAATGGCCACGGGTAGTGGTCAGCACCGAAGACCTCGACCCGGGCGTGGGCCGCGAGCGCTTCCCGGCGCGCGCCCTGCCCAACCTGGCAATCGAGGCCAAGGCCAACCAGCCCCTGGCCGAACTGGCCAACTTCCTCGACCAGTTCCCCGGCCGGGTGTTATTCACCGCCGAATCGGCGGGCCGCCGCGAAGTGCTGCTGGAACTGCTCGACCGGCTGAAGCTGCGCCCGCACACCGTCGACGGCTGGGCCGACTTCATCACCGGCAGCGAGCGCCTGGCAATCACCATCGCCCCGCTGGACGAGGGCCTGCTGCTGGACGAGCCAGCCATGGCCCTGATCGCCGAAAGCCCGCTGTTCGGCCAGCGGGTCATGCAGCGCCGGCGCCGCGACAAGCGTGGCGAAACCGCCAACGACGCGGTGATCAAGAACCTGACCGAGCTGCGCGAAGGTGCGCCGGTGGTGCACATCGACCATGGCGTGGGCCGCTACCTGGGCCTGGCCACCCTGGAAATCGACGGCCAGGCCGCCGAATTCCTCACCCTGGAATATGCCGAGGGCGCCAAGCTGTACGTGCCCGTGGCCAACCTGCACCTGATCGCCCGCTACACCGGCAGCGACGACGCCCTGGCACCACTGCACCGGCTGGGCTCGGAGGCCTGGCAGAAGGCCAAGCGCAAAGCTGCCGAACAGGTGCGCGACGTGGCCGCCGAACTGCTCGACATCTATGCCCGCCGCGCCGCGCGCAAGGGCTATGCATTTGCCGACCCATCCGCCGACTACGCCACCTTCAGCGCCGGCTTCCCGTTCGAGGAAACCCCCGACCAGCAGGCCGCCATCGAAGCCGTGCGCGCAGACATGCTGGCACCCAAGCCGATGGACCGCCTGGTGTGTGGCGACGTCGGCTTCGGCAAGACCGAAGTGGCCATGCGCGCGGCGTTCATCGCCGTGCACAGCGGCCGCCAGGTGGCCGTGCTGGTGCCCACCACCCTGCTCGCCCAACAGCACTACAACAGCTTCCGCGACCGCTTCGCCGACTGGCCGGTGCGCGTGGAGGTGATGAGCCGCTTCAAGTCGGCCAAGGAAGTGGCCAGCGCCGCCGCCGAGCTGGCCGAAGGCAAGATCGACATCCTCATCGGCACCCACAAGCTGCTGCAGGACGATGTGCGCTTCAAGGACCTGGGCCTGGCCATCATCGACGAAGAGCACCGTTTTGGCGTGCGCCAGAAGGAACAGCTCAAGGCCCTGCGCAGCGAGGTGGATATCCTCACCCTCACCGCCACGCCGATCCCGCGTACGCTGAACATGGCAGTGGCGGGCATGCGCGACCTGTCTATCATCGCCACGCCGCCGGCGCGCCGTTTGTCGGTACGCACCTTCGTCATGGAGCAGAACAAGAGCACGGTCAAGGAAGCGCTGCTGCGTGAGTTGCTGCGCGGTGGCCAGGTGTACTACCTGCACAACGATGTGAAAACCATCGAGAAATGCGCCGCCGAGCTTGCCGAGCTGGTGCCCGAGGCACGCATCGGCATCGGCCACGGGCAGATGCGCGAGCGCGAGCTGGAACAGGTGATGAGCGACTTCTACCACAAGCGCTTCAACGTGCTGGTCGCCTCCACCATCATCGAAACCGGCATCGACGTGCCCAGCGCCAACACCATCGTCATCGAGCGCGCCGACAAGTTCGGCCTGGCCCAGCTGCACCAGCTGCGCGGCCGGGTTGGCCGCAGCCACCACCAGGCCTATGCCTACCTGCTGACGCCAACCCGGCAGAAGGTCAGCGCCGACGCCGAAAAACGCCTGGAGGCGATCGCCAACACCCAGGACCTCGGCGCCGGCTTCGTGCTGGCCACCAACGACCTGGAAATTCGCGGCGCCGGCGAGCTGCTGGGCGAAGGCCAGAGCGGGCAGATCCAGGCGGTGGGCTTTACCCTGTACATGGAAATGCTCGAGCGCGCGGTCAAGGCGATCCGCAAGGGCACCCAGCCCAACCTCGAGCAGCCGCTGGGCGGCGGCCCGGAAATCAACCTGCGCCTGCCGGCACTGATCCCCGAGGACTACCTGCCCGATGTGCATGCGCGGCTGATCCTGTACAAGCGCATTGCCTCGGCTGCCGACGAAGAAGGCCTCAAGGACCTGCAGGTGGAAATGATCGACCGCTTCGGCCTGCTGCCCGAGCCGACCAAGAACCTGATGCGCCTGACCTCGCTCAAGCTGCACGCGGAAAAGCTCGGCATCAAGAAGGTCGACGCCGGCCCCAACGGCGGCAAGATCGAGTTCGAAGCCGAGACCCCGGTCGACCCGCTGACCCTGATCAAGCTGATCCAGGGCCAGCCCAAACGCTACAAGTTCGAAGGCGCCACCCAGTTCCGCTTCCTGGTGCCCATGGAACGCCCCGACGAACGCTTCAATACCCTGGAGGCGCTGTTCGAGCGCCTGACCCCACAGCCTGCCTAAGGAAGATCCATGCGTGCCATCCGTTGCCTGACCCTGCTGCTGGCGCTGTTCGCCCCGGCCGCCTTCGCCGAAGGCTTGTATCAGGTAGAAATGATCCTGGTGCGGCAGAACAGCGTGCCCGCCTTCACCAGCCCGTTCGCCCCCGAAGACTGGAGCGCTGGCGCTCCACGCCTGGAGAAGGACGCCGAGCGCCGCCTGGCGCTGGAAGACGAAGCCACTCGCCTGGAAGCTACCGCCGACTACACCGTGCTGCTGCACAAGGCCTGGCAACAGCAAGTGGGCAGCGAGCCCAGCCGCATCGCCCTGGGCGAAGGCGCCGAGCAGTTCGGCCACTTCCCCATCGAAGGCAACCTCAGCATCGCCGAGGGCCGCTTCATCGCGGTCGAGGCCAACTTCTGGGTCAACCAGCTGGACGGCAACGGCAGCGTGCTGCAAAGCGAGCAGTTCAAGCAGAGCAACAGCAACGTCAAGGGCGGCCAGCTGACCTTCCTCGACGGCGGGCACCTGGCGGTGCTACTGAAGGTGACACCACCAGGCACGCCTAAAATGCCGGTGATGGACCCGGAGATGATGGAGCAGTGATGTGAGCGAGAGCGATGCACAGTTCTTTGTGCGGGAGCACGACGGCTGGACGTTCGCGTTTGACCGCAAGTCCCTGCAACGCGGCCTGGACTATGCCGAGGAAGGCAGAAGCGAAATCGTGTCCATCCTCGACATGACCGTCCGCGCTCAGTGCGCAGGTTCCGGCGGCCGGACCTACTACCAGCGCATCACGCTGGACATGACGGAAGATGGCCTGGAGTGCCGAGGCACTTGCTCATGCCCGGTGGGCAAAGACTGCAAGCATTGTGCGGCTGCACTCTATTTGCTGGAACGTGGGCCAGATTACGCCGAGGGCAGCCATGATGCCCCTCACCCAACGGTTGACGCAGCCCGGCAATCTCTGGACCTCCCACCTGAACTCGCCCATTGGGTCGAGGCCCTGGAAGCTCCGACAAAGCCTGCCGAGCCTGCCAAACGCAAAGGCCCGTCGCTCTACTACAAGGTCGTTAATGAGCGCGGCCTTTGCACGCTCAGCGTATCCAAAGGCACCCGCGAAGCCGATGGCCAGCTGAAACTCGCCCGTGCCAGCTCGCTGCCTGAGATGCTCTACTACACGCCACGTTACGTAACTGATGAGGACCTGCGCATCCTCAGGCTGATTGACGCCCTAGGCAAAAACACCAACATGCCAATCGCAAGACTGGAAGGAAAGCAAGGCGCAGAGCTGTACGAGTTCGCATTGGGCAGTGGCCGCCTGATCTATGGCGAGCAATTGTTACCACTAGCCCCCGGGCCGACACTGCCGGCCGAGTTTCGCTGGATGAGGCTTGAGAACGGCAGCTATCGTGGGGCGTGGCACCATGATGAGCGAATGCATGACCTGGCACTGCCGCTCGACCCGCTCTATTACATCGATACCCAGACGGGCATGACTGGCAAGCTTGTGCATGATCTTGACCCGTTCATTGCCAGCCAACTGGCAAGCGCACCTACGGTGCCCGAACACTTGATCATCCCCCTGAGCCACCGGTTGAATGCGCTGAATCGGCAGGTGCCAACGCCTACAAGCGTACGCAGTGAAGAAATCGACAGTGTTCAACCCAGACCGCACCTGACGCTGGGCAGCCTTGAATTCAGCGCCTACATGCCCAAGACCGGCCGCATGCAGCGGCAGATGCAGCATCGGGCCGCACTGGCGTTCGACTATGACGGTTTACGCGCCAGCGGCAGCGACGAAAAACCGCTGACCCGCCTGGTCGACAACACCAGCCAGCGCATCCGCCGCCAGCCGCAGGCCGAGCAGGCGCTGCGCAAGGTGCTGCGCGACCTGGGCTTCAAGGCCGCCACCCGGCAGAGCAAGGCACTGCCTGACAGCGCCGGCGAAATGCTCCAGCTGCCCGATGACGAAGCCTGGCTGCGCTTTGCCCGCGAAGGCCTGCCACGCCTGCGCGAAGCCGGCTGGAACATCGACATCCACCGTGACTTCGCCTTCAACCTGCAGGAGGTGGACGACTGGTACGCCAGCATCGACGAAGCGCCCGGTCATGAGTGGTTCGATCTGGAGCTGGGCATCGTGGTCGATGGCCAGCGCCACAGCCTGCTGCCGATCGTGCTGCAACTGCTGCGCAGCAACCCGGAACTGCTGCGCCCCAGCGAACTGGCCCGGCGCAGTGACGACGAGCACCTGCTGATCGACCTCAACCGTGGCCGCCTCGATGCCCCGGCCCTGCGCGTTGCCCTGCCCTACGGCCGGATCAAGGCGGTAATGGGTACCTTGGGCGAGTTGTACCTGCACGAAGACGCCGCAGGCCCGACGCTGCGCCTGGACCGTGCAGATGCCGCGCGCCTGAACGAAATCGAAGGCCTGCCCCTGCACTGGGAAGGCGGCGAGCACGTTCGCGAACTGGGCCGTCGCCTGCGCGATGCCCGTGACTTGCAGGTAGAACCGCCAACCGGGCTGCAAGCCAGCCTGCGCCCTTACCAGCAACAAGGCCTGAACTGGCTGCAGGCACTGCGCGAGATGGGCACCGGCGGCATCCTTGGCGACGACATGGGGCTGGGCAAGACCCTGCAAGCCCTGGCACACCTGCTGTTGGAGAAACAGTCCGGGCGCCTGAGCGCACCGGCCCTGGCGGTGATGCCGACCAGCCTGGTACCCAACTGGCTGGACGAAGCCCAGCGCTTCGCCCCCGGGCTGCGCGTGCTGGCCCTGCAAGGCCCGGGGCGCAGCAAGCATTTCGCCAAACTGCACGAATACGACCTGGTCCTGACCACCTATGCCCTGGTGCCGCGCGACCTCGAACACCTGCGTGCCCAGGCCTGGCATGTGCTGGTGCTGGACGAGGCACAGAACATCAAGAGCAGCACCAGCAAGGCCGCCCTCGCGGTTTGCGAGCTGCGGGCCAATCAGCGGGTCTGCCTGACTGGCACGCCAATGGAAAACAACCTGGGCGAGCTGTGGTCGATTTTCCACTTCCTTATGCCTGGCTGGCTGGGTGACCTGAAGCGCTTCAACCAGGATTACCGCACACCGATCGAGCGCCACGGCGACAGCGAGCGCATGGCCCACCTGGCCAGCCGCATCCGCCCATTCCTGCTGCGCCGCACCAAGGAGCAGGTGGCCACCGAGTTGCCGGCCAAGACCGAGATGGTGCACTGGGTCGAGCTTAGCGATGCCCAGCGTGACACCTATGAGGCCGTGCGGGTGGCCATGGACAAGAAAGTCCGCGATGAGATCACCCGCAATGGCGCCGCGCGCAGCCAGATCGTCATTCTCGATGCCCTACTCAAGCTGCGCCAGGTTTGCTGCGACCTGCGTCTGGTCAAAGGGGTGGAAAGCAAAGGCAACCAGGCCGACAAGGGCAAACTGGGCGCGCTGCTGGAAATGCTCGAAGAGCTGCTCAGCGAAGGGCGCCGGGTGCTGTTGTTCTCGCAGTTCACCTCGATGCTGGCGCTGATCGAACAGGAGCTGGAGAAGCGCAAGATCCGCTACAGCCTGCTGACCGGCGATACCCGCGACCGACGCACGCCGGTGCAACAGTTCCAGCAGGGTGACAGCGAAGTGTTCCTGATCAGCCTCAAGGCGGGTGGCGTGGGCTTGAACCTGACGGCCGCAGACACGGTCATCCACTTCGACCCCTGGTGGAACCCGGCCAGCGAAAACCAGGCCACCGACCGCGCCTACCGTATTGGCCAGGACAAACCGGTGTTCGTGTTCAAGCTGATCACCCGGGGGACGGTGGAAGAAAAGATCCAGCTGTTGCAGCAGGAGAAGGCGGCATTGGCCGCGAGCCTGCTCGATGGCGGGCAGGCCGGGCAATGGCGGCTGGGGGATGAGGAGATCGAGGCACTGTTTGCGCCACTGCCCGGGAAGCGCGGGCGGTAGAACCTGAGTCTTATGTTGTCTGTACTGGCCTCTTCGCGGGTAAACCCGCTCCCACAGTGATCTCAGTGCCCTCAAGAACAGCGCCGCACCCACTCCCTCAGGGACACCAGTGCCCTCAAGGACAGCGCAGGACCTGTGGGAGCGGGTTCACCCGCGAAGAGGCCAGCACAGGTACAACACTAATATCGAAACCAGCGCTGCACCTGTGCGAGCGGGCATGCCCGCGAAGGGGCCGGCGCGGTCAATCGACCAACTGTGCCTCCCGCAACGCCGCCAACGCCTCCAGCCACCGCGGCTGCTGGCGATAATCAGTCCGCGCAAAACTGAAGCCTCGCATCATAGCAAGGCGCGGTGATGGCGTGACTTTCAAGCGCTGCGCAGCCAGCAGAGCAAGCTCTGCCGAAGCCCGGTCATTACATACCAGGCCCACATCACAACCCGCACCGAAAGCAGCCTCGACGCGACCAGCAACGTCTCCGACCACATGGGCACCGGCCATGGACAGGTCATCACTGAAAATCACGCCTTCGAAGCCAAGCTCTCCCCTGAGAATGTCCTGAAGCCAGCGCCTGGAAAAACCGGCAGGTTTGCTATCGACCTGGGGATAGATCACATGTGCTGGCATCACTGCCGACAGTTGGCGTGCCAATCGGGTAAATGGCACCAAATCCGCCTTGCGCAGTTCATCCAGGCTGCGATCATCCACGGGAATGGCCACATGCGAATCAGCCTCAGCCCAGCCATGCCCCGGAAAATGCTTGCCGCATGCTGCCATGCCCGCCGCAGTCATGCCACGGACGAACGCTGCACCCAGTTGCGTGACACGCTCAGGATCACCATCGAAGGCACGTGCACCAATGACAGCACTGCGCCCATGATCCAGATCGAGCACTGGAGCAAAACTCAAATCCAGCCCGATCGCCAGCACCTCGGTTGCCATCAACCAGCCACAATGTCCAGCCAATCGCTCGGCATCATCGCTCTGGGCGATCTGCCGCATGGATGGCAACCTGACGAACCCTTCACGCAAGCGCTGCACCCGCCCGCCTTCCTGGTCGACCGCTATGAGCAGGTCAGGGCGCAGAGCGCGTACCGATGCACACAACTCCCGCACCTGACGCGGGTGGGCAATATTACGTGCAAAGATGATCAAACCAGCTACTTCAGGCTGGACCAACAACTGACGATCCTCGGGCGTCAGCGCGGTGCCTTCGATATCGACCATCAAGGCCCCCTGCATACAAAATGTCATGACAAAATCCTCTAAGCGAAAATCAGAAACCCATTACGGGCAAAACGGAGAAATCTCCGCTTTGCCCGAGTCTCTGGAATGCGGGTCGCCTGGTACACCGGAGAGCATTTCCCGGTGTACTCACGCAATACGCGCATCGCAAACGCAGGATCCTGTTTCGGACCGAGCAGGGTCGAGCCTCGTCAGTCGACCAGTTGGGCCTCCCTCAATGCGCACAATGCCTGATGCCAACGAGGCTGCTGACGATAGTCAGTCCGCGCAAACCCTTGCCCGCGCATGCCTGCGATGCGCGGCGAAGGTTTGACCTTCATCCGCTGCGCCGCACTTAGTGCCAGCTCCGCCGCCGCCCGATCGTTGCAAACCAGCCCCATATCACAACCGGCGCTCAGTGCCGCTTCGATGCGACTGGCCGCATCCCCGACAACATGTGCGCCGGCCATCGACAAATCGTCACTGAAGATCACCCCGTCGAAACCCAGCTCGCCACGCAGGATGTCCTGCAACCAGCGCCGCGAGAAGCCAGCCGGCTGGTTGTCGACCTGCGGGTAGATGACATGTGCCGGCATCACTGCCGCCAGTTGCCCGCTCAGGCGGGTGAACGGCACCAGGTCGGCCTGGCGCAGTTGTTCGAGGCTGCGCTCATCGGTGGGAATGGCCACATGGGAGTCTGCTTCGGCCCAGCCATGCCCTGGGAAGTGCTTGCCGCAAGCCGCCATGCCCGCCGCATTCATGCCACGGATGAACGCCCCGGCCAGTTGCGTGGCACGCAGCGGGTCACCCTCGAAGGCGCGGCTGCCCACCACGGCGCTGCGCTGGTGGTCCAGGTCAAGTACCGGGGCAAAGCTGAGGTCCAGGCCAACCGCCAGCACCTCGGTCGCCATCAACCAACCGCATTGCTCGGCCAGGTGCTCGGCGTTGTCATTATCCGCCAGCGCCCGCATCGCAGGCAGCCGCACAAAGCCTTGGCGCAAGCGCTGTACCCGGCCGCCCTCCTGGTCCACCGCCAGGATCAGGTCGGGGCGAATGGCACGGATCGACGCACACAGTTCACGCACCTGGCGCGGGCTGTCGATGTTGCGGGCAAAGATGATCAGGCCGGCCACTTCAGGCTGGCGCAGCAGGTGACGGTCTTCGGCGGTCAGCCATTTACCGGCGATATCCACCATCAAGGAGCCTTGCAGGCTGACAGTCATGGGTAATCCTTCATTGAAGACTGAGAGAAGCCCACTGGGGGCAGGCGGCCTGCTCGATGCGCACCGGGCAATGGGCCGGCACCTGTTCGAACAGGCTTAGCAAATCGGTGTTGCGCAGGCGTATGCAACCATGGGACAGCGCTACGCCCAAGGGTTCCGTATCCGGGGTGCCGTGCAAATAGATATAACGGCGGAAGGTGTCGACCGTGCCCAGGCGGTTGACCCCCGGCTCACAGCCACTGAGCCAGAGGATGCGAGTGAGGACCCAGTCCCGGCCGGGGTATTGCGCATGCAAAGTCGGCGACCATACCTCGCCAGTCCAGCGTCGCCCGGCCAATACCGCATTCAGCGGCAAGCCCGCGCCGATCTTCGCCCGCACCTGGTGCAGGCCACGTGGCGTGCAACCCGAGCCGTTGCACTCGCCAGCACCGTTGCGCGCCGTGGAAACCGGCAGGCGCACGCGCAGCTGGCCATCGGCAAAACCATAAAGGCGCTGATCGGCGAGGGAAATGTACAGGAAGTCGAGGTCGGGCATGGGCGCTAGCTTAGCCGAAGCGCCCTGCCCCGCCCAGCCTTCAGGCCTTGGCGGTGGTGGCGCTTGCGCTGGTCTTGGTGCGCGGGCGCAGTTGTGCGGCGGCCATGGCGTCGTCGGTAACACCGCTATCGGCACGCATGCCCGCAGCCAGGAACGGCACCATCAGGCGCATTACCTGCTCGATCGAGGTGTTGATGCCGAAATCGGTCTCGGCAATCGCACGCAGGGCCTTGATGCCGGACATGCTGAAGGCGGCGGCGCCAAGCATGAAGTGCACGCGCCAGAACAGCTCCAGCGGCGGGATGCGCGGCGCGGCCTCGTTGACCAGCAGCATGTAGCGGCGGAACACCTTGCCGTACATGTCTTCCAGGTACCGCCGCAGGTGGCCCTGGCTCTGGCTGAAGGCCAGGCCCAGCAAGCGCATGAAGATCGACAGGTCGTTGTTGCTGCGCGGCTGCACGGCCAACGCCTGCTCGACCAGCATTTCCAGCAGCTCTTCGAGGCTCGGCTTTTGCTCCGGCTTGGCCTGGCGCCGCTCCAGCTCACGTTCGAGACTGGCGCAGAATGGCCCCAGGAAGCGCGAGAACACTGCCTGGATCAGAGCCTTCTTGGAGCCGAAGTGATAGTTGACCGCCGCCAGGTTGACCCCGGCCTTGCTGGTAATCAGCCGCAACGAGGTTTCGGCGAACCCCCTTTCCGCGAACAGCTGCTCGGCAGCATCGAGAATGCGTTCAACGGTTTCCGATTGGGCCATGACTACTCCGACTACTCCGCCAGACAAACAGGTGTTTGAAACATACGTTTCAGCCCTGCTTCTGTCAAGGCTCGGTGACCGGCCGGTCGCCATTTAAAAGCGCCAGACGGGCGGCTGCAAGCGCCATTCCTGCTGTTATTGCAGGTTTTGGCTTGCAGCGCATCCAGTACTGTATATAATCCCAGTCACTGTACAAAAAGACAGAGCGCTCACCATGTTGAAACTGACGCCACGCCAAGCCGAAATTCTCGCGTTCATCAAGCGTTGCCTGGAAGACAACGGTTTCCCGCCGACGCGCGCCGAGATCGCTCAGGAGCTGGGCTTCAAGTCGCCCAACGCCGCCGAGGAGCACCTCAAGGCCCTCGCCCGCAAGGGCGCGATCGAGATGACCCCGGGCGCCTCCCGTGGCATTCGCATTCCCGGCCTCGAAGCCAAGGCCGAAGAAAGCGGCCTGCCGATCATCGGCCGGGTTGCCGCCGGTGCGCCGATCCTTGCTGAACAGCACATCGAGCAATCCTGCAACATCAACCCCGACTTCTTCCACCCCCAGGCCGACTATCTGCTACGCGTCCACGGCATGAGCATGAAGGACGTCGGCATCTTCGATGGCGACCTGCTGGCGGTACACACCTGCCGCGAAGCCCGCAATGGCCAGATCGTCGTGGCCCGCATCGGCGACGAAGTGACCGTCAAGCGCTTCAAGCGCGAAGGCAGCAAGGTCTGGCTGCTTGCCGAAAACCCCGAATTCGCCCCCATCGAAGTCGACCTGAAAGAACAGGAGCTGGTGATCGAGGGCTTGAGCGTCGGCGTCATTCGCCGCTGATCCAGGAGGCGTCATGCAGCAGTTCATTCACGCACCCGAGCAAGCCCAGTTGCCATTGTTCGAAGCATTCCTCGCTCAGCCCGTACTGCCTGGCCTGAAAGCCAGCGAAGTGGCGCGCAAGAGCAGCCAGCCCGAGCTGTTCAGCGAACTGTCGCTGCGCGGAGCCCCGGGGCACTGCCAGAGCCTCCTGGCACCAGTGTTACGCGAACTGAGCGAAGAGGACGAGACGCGCTGGCTGACCCTGATCGCCCCGCCGTCGAGCCTGACCCAGGCCTGGCTGCGCGATGCCGGGCTCAACCGTGAACGTATCCTGCTGCTGCAACCTCGCGGCAATCAAAGCCCGCTTCAACTGGCCTGCGAAGCCTTGCGCCTGGGCCGTAGCCACACCGTGGTCAGCTGGCTGGGCAGCGTCAACGCCACTGCACGCCAGCAATTGCTGCGCGCTGCCGGTACTGGAAACGCACAAAGCCTGAACATCCGCCTCGGCTGATGTTCAGGCTTTGCCTGTCACTGCATGAAACCTGACGCCCTGCTGCACCTCAGTGCAGCACACGCGGCCCTTCATCACGCTCAAGCTCGCCATCCATCAGGCGACCGGCCATCTGCACGCCGACGCTGAGCATGGCTTTGGCCACTTCCACATGCTGCCCCTGCAGAAACGCCTTGGCGTCTTCCGAAAAATCCAGGGTTACCAGAGAGCCCTCATCCTCGGCGCGACGCAGTTCGATGCGGCCATCAGGCAACTCGACAATTTCCAGAAACGACGTAGACATAAATGGCAGTTCTCCGCGAAAGGCCAGTATTGTACCAGCCGTAGCAGCTATCAGCACTCACTCAACGCGTCACGGAAACGTCGCACCAGGCCCTTGAGGTTGCTGCGCCAGCTTTCCAGCTCGGCACGCGACAGCGCCGGATGCTCGGGTTCATCGAGATTGACCGCCTGGATCAGGGGCTGGGTAACGTCGGTTTTAGGTGCTTTTCTCGCGACCGGTGGTCGGAACAAATCGGCATAAGCACCGAGCATTTGCGCCAGCCAGGTTTCGCGCTGGCGGGCCAGTTCCAGCAACTCGGCTACTTCCGGGATGGCGATACCGTTCAGGGCATCGTCGGCCAGTGCTTGCTCGACCGTTGCAACCACAGGCAGGCGGTAGAACCCACCAATTTCATGGCACAGGCCCAGCAGTGCGCCGTAGAGATGGAACAGTGCCGCCTCGCGTTCGGCCTGGACCAGGCCCTGGGCATTCATGGCCTGGCTTTGCTCAGCCTTGGCCATGGACTCGAGGGCGAGGCCGGCGAAGAACAGTTTCTGGTTGCTGCGGGTGTAGAGTTCCTGGGCCATTTCGGTGCCCTCCCTAAGGCTGCAAGGCGGATAGCTGCATCATAAATGATTGGGGCCGCTTTGCGCCCCTTCGCGGGCTTGCCCCGCCTGACCGGTTAACGCGGTCAACTGTAGGAGCGGCCTTGTGTCGCGAAAGGGCTGCAAAGCAGCCCCAGCAATTTGTGCATCTGCGCTGAAATCCTGGGGCTGCTTTGCAGCCCTTTCGCGACACAAGGCCGCTCCTACAAGGGCGCGCGCAGGCCAGAGACTGATAAAGAATCAGCGCTTGTCTTCAACCTTCCACGCATTGCCGTCGTAAAACGCCTTCCAGCCGGTCGGCTTGCCGTCCACCTCGGACTGCACGTACTGCTCCTTGGTCTTGCGACTGTAGCGGATCACCGCAGGGCGGCCTTCCGGGTCTTTCTGCGGTGCATCGCACAAGAAGTGGTACTTCGGGTCGATCTCGTGCTTGTGCGGCACGATCTCCAACACCAGTGGTGCGCGGGTTTCGCGGTTCTTGGGGAACTGGCTGGCGGCCAGGAACAGCCCCGAAGCGCCATCACGCAACACGTAGGTATCGTCGACCTTTTCACATTTGAGCTCTGGCATGTCCACCTTGTCCATCTTCGGTGGCGCCGCCTCGCCGCTCTTGAGCAGCTTGCGGGTGTTCTTGCATGCCGGGTTGGTGCAACCGAAGAACTTGCCGAAGCGGCCAGTCTTCAACTGCATCTCGCTGCCGCACTTGTCGCACTCCAGGCTCGGCCCTTCGTAACCCTTGATGCGGTAGTTGCCTTCCTCGATCTCGTAGCCGGCGCAATCCGGGTTGTTACCGCAGATGTGCAGCTTGTGCTTCTCGTCCAGCAGGTAGGCATCCATCGCCGTGGCGCAGATCGGGCAGCGGTGCTTGCCCAGCAACACGCGGGATTCCGATTCGCCCTCGTCATCAGCGGCAATTTCGTCGCCCGGCACCAGGTTGACGGTGGCCTTGCAGCGCTCTTTCGGCGGCAGGCTGTAGCCCGAGCAACCGAGGAATACGCCGGTAGAGGCGGTGCGGATCATCATCGGCCGGCCACATTCCTTGCACGGAATGTTGGTCATGGTCGGCTGGTTGGCGCGCATGCCGTCTTCGCTGGACTCGGCGGTCTGCAACTTCTTGCTGAAGTCGCCGTAGAACTCGTCGAGCACGTTCTTCCAGTCACGCTCGCCCTGAGCCACGTCGTCGAGGTTCTCTTCCATGTCGGCGGTAAAGCCGTAGTCCATCAGGTTGGAGAAGCTCTCGGACAGGCGCTCGGTTACGATGTCGCCCATCTTCTCGGAATAGAAGCGGCGGTTGTGCAGGGTCACATAGCCACGGTCCTGAATGGTCGAGATGATCGCCGCATAGGTCGACGGGCGGCCGATGCCGCGCTTTTCCATTTCCTTGACCAGGCTGGCTTCGGTGAAGCGTGCCGGTGGCTTGGTGAAGTGCTGGCTCGGGTCGATCTGGATCAGCTTCAGCGCTTCACCCTGGACCATTTCCGGCAACACGTCATCTTCGCCAGGCTTGCTCTGCTGCGGCAGCACACGGGTGTAACCGTCGAACTTGAGGATACGGCCCTTGGCACGTAGCTCGAAGTCGCCCGCTGCCACGGTGACGCTGGTGGACAGGTACTGCGCTGGCGGCATCTGGCAGGCCAGGAACTGGCGCCAGATCAGCTCGTACAGGCGCTCGGCGTCGCGCTCCATGCCACTGAGCTTGCTCGGGTGAGTATTCACGTCGGAAGGACGAATCGCTTCGTGCGCCTCCTGGGCGCCTTCCTTGCTGCCGTACACCAGCGGCGCCTCGGGCAGGTACTGCTTGCCGAACTCGCGCTCGATGTAGCTGCGCGCCATGTCCAGGGCGTCGGCCGACAGGTTGGTCGAGTCGGTACGCATGTAGGTGATGTAGCCGGCTTCGTACAAGCGCTGGGCCATCATCATGGTTTTCTTCACGCCGAAGCCCAGGCGGTTACTGGCTGCCTGCTGCAGGGTGGAGGTGATGAACGGTGCCGACGGCTTGCTGCTGGTCGGGCGGTCTTCGCGCTTGACCACGCTGAAGCTGGAAGCCTTGAGCTTCTCCAGCGCCGCCATGGCCTGGGCTTCGTTCAGCGGCTTGAAGGCCTCGCCCTTCTCGCGTGCCACTTCGAAACGCACCTTGGCGTTCTTGGCAGTGCCGAGGTCGGCGTGGATTTCCCAGTATTCTTCCGGGATGAACGCGCGGATTTCACGCTCGCGCTCAACCACCAGCTTTACCGCCACCGACTGAACACGGCCGGCGGACAGGCCACGGGCGATCTTGGCCCACAACAGCGGCGAAACCATGTAGCCGACCACGCGGTCGAGGAAACGTCGAGCCTGCTGGGCGTTGACCCGGTCGATATCCAGCTCGCCCGGCTGCGAGAAGGCATCCTGGATGGCCTTCTTGGTAATTTCGTTGAACACCACGCGCTTGTAGCGGGTGTCGTCGCCGCCGATGGCCTCGCGCAGGTGCCAGGCGATGGCTTCCCCTTCGCGGTCCAAGTCGGTTGCGAGATAGATGGTGTCGGCGTCCTTCGCCAGGCGGCGCAGCTCTTCGATCACCTTTTCCTTGCCAGGCAGGATCTCGTACTTGGCCTTCCAGCCGTGATCGGGGTCGACGCCCATGCGCGCCACCAGCTGGCGGCGGGCCTTTTCCTTCGGCGACAGGGCCGGAGCCTCACCCGCGGCCTTGCCACGCTTTGCGGCCGGCTCTTTGCTGGCGCTGGCCGAACCGCTGGTGGGGAGGTCTCGGATATGGCCGATACTCGACTTCACCACGTACTGGTTGCCCAGGTACTTGTTGATGGTCTTGGCCTTGGCCGGGGATTCCACAATGACCAGCGATTTGCCCATGGATCGGAGTATTCCTGAATCTGAAGATGAAAAACGCGTCAGGTGCCAGACGCGGCACCGCTATATATAGTGGCAAAAGTGTGAGGTCAAGTTCGGACTATCACTCGTGCGACTTGCCCAGCACCTCGAGCAGCCCCTCTTCGGCCTTGACCAAAGCAAAGCGTGGCACCTGCTCGCCGTCAACCTCGACGGACTCCTGGAACATCGAAAGTGGCCGTACCCAGAAGCTGTAATCACCATACAGGCATTGGTAGAACACCATCCACTCTTCGTTCTCGGAGTGCCGCGCAACACTGAAGACACGGTACTCAGGCCCTTTGTAATGCCGGTATACGCCTGGTTGTATCTGCATGTTGCCCACCCTCTTGAATAAAACCTGTAAAAAACAAAACCGGGGCACAAGGCCCCGGTCGCTGTCCCGCTACGCGATCAGACGCGCTCGAAGACAGTGGTGATACCTTGGCCGAGGCCGACGCACATGGTCGCCACCCCCAGGGTGCCGCCATTCTGCTTCATGACGTTGAGCAGGGTGCCGGAAATCCGTGCCCCGGAGCAACCGAACGGGTGGCCCAAGGCAATCGCGCCGCCGTGCAGGTTAACCTTCTCATTCATCTTGTCGAGCACTTTCAAGTCTTTCAGCACTGGCAGGGCCTGCGCGGCGAAGGCTTCGTTGAGCTCGATGAAGTCGATGTCGGCCATGGTCAGGCCAGCACGCTTGAGGGCTTTCTGGGTCGACGGCACCGGGCCGTAGCCCATGATCGCCGGATCGACACCCGCCACCGCCATGGAACGGATGACCGCCAATGGCTGGATACCCAGGTCCATGGCGCGCTGACCGGACATGACGATCATGCACGATGCGCCGTCGGTGATCTGCGACGAGGTACCGGCAGTGACGGTACCGCCTTTCGGGTTGAACGCAGGCTTCAGCGACGCCAGGCCTTCGAGGGTGGTTTCCGGGCGAATGGTTTCGTCGAAATCGAACACCTTCAGGAAGCCGTTCTCGTCATAGCCCTGCATAGGGATGATCTCGTCCTTGAACTTGCCTTCGACCGTGGCCTTGTGGGCCAACTGGTGCGAACGCAGGCCGAACAGGTCCTGCTGCTCACGGGTGATGCCGTGCATCTTGCCGAGCATTTCCGCGGTCAGGCCCATCATCCCGGAAGCCTTGGCGGCATGCAAGGACAGGTGCGGGTTGGGGTCGACGCCATGCATCATGCTGACATGACCCATGTGCTCCACGCCACCGACCACGAACACATCACCGTTGCCGGTCATGATCGCCTGGGCGGCGGTGTGCAGCGCGCTCATCGACGAGCCGCACAGGCGGCTGACAGTCTGCGCCGCAGAAGTGTGCGGGATCTGGGTCATCAGCGAGGCCATGCGGGCGATGTTCCAGCCCTGCTCGAGGGTCTGGTTGACGCAGCCCCAGATCACATCCTCGACTTCTTTCGGGTCGACCTTGTCGTTGCGTTCCAGCAGTTTGCTGATCAGGTGCGCCGACATGTCTTCGGCGCGGGTATTGCGGTGCATGCCACCCTTGGAGCGGCCCATCGGCGTGCGACCGAAGTCGACAATCACCACGTCTCTTGGATTCAGGCTCATATCAAATCTCTCGCTCTAGCTCGTTGACCGCTCAGTTGAAGAAGCGCTGGCCGTTCTTGGCCATTTCACGCAGCTTGGCGGTCGGGTGGTACAGCGGCCCCAGGTCGGCGTACTGATCGGCCAGGGCAACGAATTCGGCCACACCGATCGAGTCGATATAGCGCAGCGCACCACCGCGGAAGGGAGGGAAGCCAATGCCGTAGACCAGACCCATGTCGGCTTCGGCGGCGGTTTCTACGATGCCGTCTTCCAGACAGCGCACGGTCTCCAGGCACAGCGGGATCATCATCCAGTTGATGATGTCTTCGTCGGTGACTTCACGCTGCTCGAAAACGATCGGCTTGAGCACGTCGAGCACGCTGGCGTCGGCGACCTTCTTCGGTTTGCCGCGCTTGTCGGTTTCGTAGGCGTAGAAGCCCTTGCCGTTCTTCTGGCCCAGGCGGTTGGCCTCGTACAGTGCGTCAACGGCCGAGCGGCGCTCGTCTTTCATGCGGTCCGGGAAGCCTTCGGCCATCACGTCGCGGCCGTGGTGGCCGGTGTCGATGCCGACTACGTCCATCAGGTACGCCGGGCCCATCGGCCAACCGAATTTCTCCATGACCTTGTCGATTCGCACGAAGTCGACACCGGCGCTTACCAGCTTGGCGAAGCCGCCGAAGTACGGGAACAGCACACGGTTGACCAGGAAGCCCGGGCAGTCGTTGACCACGATCGGGTTCTTGCCCATCTTCTTGGCGTAGGCCACGGTGGTGGCGACCGCCACTTCACTGGACTTCTCGCCACGGATGACTTCCACCAGCGGCATCATGTGCACCGGGTTGAAGAAGTGCATGCCGACGAAGTTTTCCGGGCGCTTGAGCGCCTTGGCCAGCAGGTTGATGGAGATGGTCGAGGTGTTGGAGGCGAGGATCGCATCGTCCTTCACCTGGCCTTCCACTTCGGCCAGCACGGCCTGCTTGACCTTCGGGTTCTCGACAACGGCTTCGACGACGATGTCGACATTGGCGAAATCGCCATAGGACAGGGTTGGGCGAATGGCGTTGAGTGCCTCGGCCATCTTGGCCGGGGTCAGGCGGCCCTTCTCGACGCGGTTGCCGAGCAGCTTGGAGGCCTCGTTCAGGCCCAGCTGGATGGCTTCCTCGCGGATGTCCTTCATCAGGATCGGGGTGCCCTTTACCGCCGACTGGTAGGCGATGCCGCCCCCCATGATGCCGGCGCCGAGCACGGCGGCCTGCTTCACATCGTGGGCGATTTCGTCATGTGCCTTGGCCTTGCGCTTGAGTTCCTGGTCGTTGAGGAACAGGCCGATCAGGCTCTGGGCAACCGAGGTCTTGGCCAGCTTGGCGAAGCCTGCGGCTTCGACTTCCAGGGCCTTGTCACGGCCGAGGTTGGCGGCCTTCTGAATGGTCTTGATGGCTTCGACCGGGGCCGGGTAGTTCGGGCCGGCCTGGCCGGCGACGAAGCCCTTGGCGGTCTCGAAGGCCATCATCTGCTCGATGGCGTTGAGCTTGAGCTTTTCCAGCTTGGGCTGGCGCTTGGCCTTGTAGTCCAGCTCGCCACTGATGGCGCGCTTGACCAGGTCGAGGGCGCCAGCCATCAACAGGTCAGGCGCAACCACGGCGTCGACGGCACCTACTTTCAGGGCGTCTTCGGCACGGTTTTCCTTCCCGGCGGCGATCCACTCGATAGCGTTGTCCGAACCGATCAGGCGCGGCAGGCGCACGGTACCGCCGAAGCCCGGGTAGATACCCAGCTTGACTTCCGGCAGGCCGATCTTGGCGCTGGTGGACATGACCCGGTAGTCGGCGGCCAGGCACATTTCCAGGCCGCCGCCCAGGGCGATACCGTTGATGGCTGCGACGGTCGGCACTTCGAGGTCTTCGAAGGCGTTGAAGATGCGATTGGCTTCCAGGTTGCCGGCGACCAGTTCGGCCTCGGGCAGCTTGAAGTTGTCGACGAACTCGGTGATGTCGGCGCCGACGATGAACACGTCCTTGCCACTGCTGACGATCACGCCCTTGACCGAGGCGTCGGCCTGAATGGCATCGACGGCCTGGCGCAGTTCGTTCAGGGTCAGGCGGTTGAACTTGTTGACGGACTCACCCTTGAGGTCGAACTTGAGCTCGACGATGCCACTTTCAAGAGCCTTAACCGTGATGGCTTTACCTTCGTAAATCATCAACTGATCTCCACGATATGGAAGCTGAACTGTACACGCCGATCGCTGCAGCAAAAGCAGGCATAGCCGCCCTGCCCCAGGCACACCCGTCAGCGCGCTAGTCGGAAGTATGGCTTGGCGTCATGACATACAAACGCTCAATTCATACGCCCGTTTGATTTGGGTGTGCACACATTCTCCGAAAAGATCGGCGTTGTCAAATGCTCGCGAGCAAGGTGAAAACACGACTTTCCGGTCATTTTGTAGCGTTCTGGTACGAAACATGATGACAGTGATTGCCGGCCATTCATGTCGGCGATTGCCTTGCGCGGCGACCTAGAACGGCTACACTGGCAGTTGCTTGATGCATACCCGGCCTGCCTGGCCTTTTCTGCGCAGCAGAACGCAAAGCGGCGACTTGGCACCCCACCCCTTCAGGGGATCGGCCAAGCCGCCGCTTTGTCGTTTGGGCTTACCTATAGAGAAAAGGCTGACGGAGGGGCATAGCGGCCCTGTGGGAGCGGGTTTACCCGCGAACACCGGCAAAGCCGGTGCCATACACCGAGTCGTCTTCTTCGCGGGTGAACCCGCTCCCACAGGGACCGCGTAAAAGCATCAATCAGGCCAGGGTTTCAAGGACGTAGGCAACATCCTGCAACACAGCCGTATCCCCCCGCTCGGTCCAGTACAGCGCGATCATCCGGGCATCGGCCTCGACCTTGTAGACGCTCGCCGGCAAGCGCGACAGGGGCTCCATGAAGCGCGGATCCTCGCAGGGCTCACGCCACTGGTTCCACCAAACCCCCGGGGTGATCTGCCAGAAGCTGAAGCAGTCCTCATGCCCGCGGCGGCGTGCCCGGTGGTACTGCGGGCACGGGCTTGGCGGCTCCTTTTCCAGCCAGTGCGGCCACTGCTGCGGCGCCAGCTGCATGGCCAGGCCCATGCGCCGAGCCTCAAGGCGCAGCTTCATCTGCTCGCTCTGCTTGCGCGAGGTGCGCAGCCAGGAAAGCGGGCTGAGAATCAGCGCGAGGATTGACACCACCAGCAATACCGTCATATCTGTAGTTCCCATAAAACGTTGCAAATGAGCTGGTTAGCCATTTTTCACGGAAGACCCGCCCGAAAGCGACCATACTTCTTCTATCGCGATTGTCAGGAGTTCCGCTCATGTCCTACGAACATCTTCTGGTCGCCGTCGACCTGACCGAAGAATGCGACCCGGTGATCAAGCGTGCCATGGCGCTGGCTGCACCGTCGAATGCCAAGGTTTCGCTGGTACACATCGTCGAGCCGATGGCCATGGCATTCGGTGGTGATGTGCCAATGGACCTGTCGCAGCTGCAACAGCAGCAGTTCGACCAGGCCAAGGAGCGCATGGACCGGCTGTTCAACAAATACCCGGACATCCACCGCGGCGACTCGCACCTGACCTATGGCCAGCCGCGCCAGGAAATCCACCAACTGGCCAAGGACCAGAAGTGCGACCTGATCGTGGTCGGCAGCCATGGCCGTCACGGCCTGGCATTGCTGCTGGGTTCCACGGCCAATGACGTGCTGCATAGTGCGCCGTGCGATGTGCTGGCGGTAAGGCTGCAGAAAAAAGAATGATTTGACCTGTATCGGCCCTTTCGCGGGTAAACCCGCTCCCACAGGGACCGCACAGACCTGAAAATCTGTGGAGGACCTGTGGGAGCGGGTTCACCCGCGAAGAGGCCGGATCAGGCTAACGCCGGTCAGCCTTCCAGCTCGGCCCAGCGCTCAACCAGCACATCCAGCTCCGCCTGCAGCTTCTCGATCTTCGCCAGCACCGCCGAAGTTTCTGCAATCGGCCGCTGATAGAAGCCCGCCGCATTCACTTCTTCCTGGGCCTCGGCCATGCGCTGTTCCAGCGCGTCGATCTGCCCTGGCAGCATCTCCAGCTCACGCTGCAGCTTGTAGCTGAGCTTCTTCTTCGATGCTTCTTCGGCCACCGGAGCAGCCACTGGCGCCGGCTTGGCCTCGACCTTCTCCACCACCGCGCTGTTGAGCGCAGACTTGCCGCCCTTGCTCTCGGTCACGCCCAGCAGCTTCGGCGAACCGCCCTGGCGAATCCAGTCCTCGTAACCACCGACATACTCACGCACCTTGCCCTCGCCTTCGAACACCAGGGTGCTGGTGACGACGTTGTCGAGGAACGCCCGGTCGTGGCTGACGATCAGCACGGTGCCCTTGTAGTTGGACAGCACTTCCTCGAGCAGCTCGAGGGTTTCCACATCCAGGTCGTTGGTCGGTTCGTCAAGCACCAGCAGGTTGGCCGGCTTGCTGAACAGCTTGGCCAGCAGCAGCCGCGCGCGCTCGCCACCCGACAGCGCCTTCACCGGCGTACGGGCACGCTGGGGGCTGAACAGGAAGTCGCCCAGGTAACTCAGCACATGGCGGTTCTGGCCGTCGATCTCGATGAAATCGCGGCCTTCGGCCAGGTTGTCGATCACGGTCTTTTCCAGCTCGAGCTGGTGGCGCATCTGGTCGAAATAGGCCACTTCCAGCTTGGTGCCGCGCTCGACCTTGCCGGTGGTCGGCTCCAGGTCGCCGAGCATCAGCTTGAGCAGGGTGGTCTTGCCAGTGCCGTTGGCGCCCAGCAGGCCGATGCGGTCCTCACGCTGCAGGACCATGGAGAAGTCCTTGACCAGCACCGGCCCCTCAGGGTGATGGAAGCTGACGTTTTCCAGCACCATTACCTGCTTGCCGGACTTTTCCGCCGCCTCGATCTGGATGTTGGCCTTGCCCTGGCGCTCGCGGCGTTCGCTGCGCTCCACGCGCAGCGCCTTGAGCGCACGCACGCGGCCTTCGTTGCGGGTACGGCGGGCCTTGATGCCCTGACGGATCCACACCTCTTCCTGGGCCAGGCGCTTGTCGAACAGCGCGTTGGCGGTTTCCTCGGCGGCCAGCGCAGCCTCCTTGTGCACCAGGAAGCTGGCGTAGTCGCCGTTCCAGTCGATCAGCCCGCCGCGGTCCAGCTCCAGGATGCGGGTGGCCAGGTTCTGCAGGAAGGAACGGTCGTGGGTGATGAACAGCACGGCGCCGTTGAAGCTGCGCAGGGCCTCTTCGAGCCAGGCGATGGCACCGATGTCCAGGTGGTTGGTCGGCTCGTCGAGCAGCAGCAGGTCGGGCTCCGACACCAGCGCCTGGGCCAGCAGCACGCGGCGGCGCCAGCCACCGGACAGTTCGGCCAGGGTCTTGTCGGCCGGCAGCTGCAGGCGGCTGAGGGTGCTTTCCACCACTTGCTGCAGGCGCCAGCCGTCACGGGCTTCCAGCTCGTGCTGGACATGCATGAGTTTTTCCAGGTCTTCATCGCCCTGGATGTTCAGGCTCAGGTGATGGAACTGCGCCAGCAACTCGCCCACGCCATCCAGGCCTGCGGCCACCACGTCGAACACAGTGCGCTCGTCGGCCACCGGCAGCTCCTGCGGCAGCTCGCCGATCTTCAGGCCCGGGGCACGCCAGATTTCGCCGTCGTCGCCTTTCTGCTCGCCCTTGACCAGGCGCAGCATGCTCGACTTGCCGGTGCCGTTGCGGCCGATGATGCACACCCGCTCGCCACGAGCGATCTGCCAGGACACGTGATCCAGCAGCGGCATGGCACCGAATGCGAGGGACACATCGCTGAATTTGAGCAGGGTCATGTTGGTCTCCATAAATCGGGCGCGCATTCTACCTGACTTGGCCTGCGACGGCATCCGCCTGACCAGCCGGCGAGGGCTTTGCGACATCCGGTCGAACTTAATATCCGGATACAAGCACAGTGCTTTCACCCGCCGCCGGCAAACAGCTAAGCTAAGGCAATAGCTTCCATCAGTGCTGGCTCCGCCGTCACTTCCCCATGGTTCAACTGCCCGGACGTATCATGCGCAGCCGCCTGTTACAAATTGCTTCCTGCCTGCTGCTCAGCGCTGCCACCTGCGCCGCGCAGGCCGCCGACCTTACCCTGCAACGTCAGTACTATGACGAGGCCAAGCGTGCACTGGCCAAGGGCGACAAAGGCCCCTACCTGCGCTATGCCCAGGCCCTCAGCGACTACCCGCTGACGCCCTATCTGGCCTATGACGAACTCACCGCCCGCCTGAAAACCGCCAGCAACCAGGAAATCGAAGGCTTCCTCGCCAAGCATGGCGACCTGCCCCAGGCCAACTGGATGAAACTGCGCTGGTTGCGCTGGCTGGCCGAACGCGGCGAATGGAACACCTTCGTCAAGTACTACGACCCCAAGCTCAACTTCACCGAACTGGACTGCCTCAACGGCCAGTATCAGCTCAGCCACGGCCTGCGCGCCGAGGGCTTTGCCACGGCCGACAAACTGTGGAACGTCGGCAAGTCGCAGCCGGCCACCTGCGACACGCTGTTCGGCATGTGGGCGGCCGAGGGCCAGCTGACCGAGGCCAAGCGCTGGCAACGCACCAAGCTGGCGACCCAGGCGCGCAACTACGGCCTGGCCAACAACCTGGTCAAGACCCTGACCACCCTCGCCCCGCAGGGGCGCCTGCTGGTCGATGTAGCGCAGAAACCCGAGCTGCTCAACCAGCCGTCGCGCTTCACCCCGGTCAACGATGCCATGTCCGACGTGGTCAGCCTCGGCCTGCGCCGCCTGGCCCGGCAGGACCCTGAGCGGGCCATGGCGCTGCTCGACGACTACGCCCAGCGCATGCACTTTTCCCGTGACGAGAAGGTAGCCATCGCCCGCGAAATCGGCCTGACCCTGGCGCGCCGCTACGACCCGCGCGCGCTCGACCTGATGACCCGCTACGACCCCGAACTGCGTGACAACACCGTCAGCGAATGGCGCCTGCGCCTGCTGCTGCGCCTGGGCCGCTGGGAAGACGCCTACGAGCTGACCCGCCGCCTGCCCCAGGACCTGGCCAGCAGCAGCCGCTGGAAGTACTGGCAGGCGCGCAGCCTGGAGCTGGCGCAGCCGAACAATCCACAGGTCCCGCTGCTGTACAAGACCGTGGCGCGCGAGCGTGACTTCTACGGCTTCCTCGCCGCCGACCGGGCACAAACCCCTTACCAGCTGAACAACAAGCCGCTGGTGCTCAGCCCACAATTGGTCAACAAGGTACGCAACACCCCAGGCATTCGCCGTGCCCTGGAGTTCCACGCCCGCGGCCAGATCGTCGAAGGCCGCCGCGAGTGGTACCACGTCAGCCGCCACTTCAGCCGCGACGAAATGGTCGCCCAGGCACGCCTGGGCTACGACCTGCGCTGGTACTTCCCGGCCATTCGCACCATCAGCCAGGCGCAGTACTGGGACGACCTGGACATTCGCTTCCCGATGGCCCACCGCGACACGCTGGTGCGCGAGGCCAAGGTCCGCGGCCTGCATTCGAGCTGGGTATTCGCCATTACCCGCCAGGAAAGCGCATTCATGGAGGATGCCCGCTCCCCGGTAGGTGCCAGCGGCCTGATGCAGTTGATGCCGGCCACGGCCAAGGAAACCGCGCGCAAGTTCAGCATCCCGCTGGCATCACCGGCGCAGGTGCTCAACCCGGACAAGAACATCCAGCTGGGCGCTGCCTACCTGAGCCAGGTGCACAGCCAGTTCAACGGCAACCGGGTGCTCGCCTCGGCAGCCTACAACGCCGGGCCCGGGCGGGTGCGACAGTGGCTCAAAGGCGCCAAGCACCTGAGCTTCGATGTGTGGGTGGAGTCGATCCCGTTCGATGAAACGCGCCAGTACGTGCAGAACGTGCTGTCGTATTCGGTGATCTACGGGCAGAAGCTGAACTCGCCGCAGCCGCTGGTGGATTGGCATGAGCGGTACTTCGATGACATGTGATCGTCGCTGAGCCTGTGCCGGCCTTTTCGCGGGTAAACCCGCTCCCGCAGATATTTCACCGGTCCTGAATGCGGTGCAGTACCTGTGGGAGCGGGTTTACCCGCGAAGAGGCCGACCCAGGCAACACAGCTACTCCAGGATTTCGACCTGCATCCCTACCTCCAACCACCCGCTGCCATCCACCGCCAGGTTCTGCCCGAACAGCACATCCCCTTCCCTTTCGCGGAAGGTCCTGAGAGTGGCCATCGGCTCACGGTCCTCGCTGCGCTCGCCGGAAGCCGGGTCGATAGTGGTGAAGATGCAGCGCACACTGGGCTTGAGCACGCGAAACTCCAGGCTGCCGATACGAATCCGCTTCCAGCCGTCTTCTGCAAACGGCTCACCCCCCTGCACGACCAGGTTGGGCCGAAAACGCAGCATTTCCATGGGCCGGCCGACACGCCGGTCGAGTTCATCCAGCGAACCCTGGCCGATCAGCAACAGTGGAAAACCGTCCGGAAACGCCGCCCGGTCACTGTTGAAGCCATAGCCATTAGGCAGATAACGCGCACGCTGCTCCGGGCAATGGACCAGGCGCACGGCCTTGCCCAGCAACTGGCTCAGCCAGACCGCCGCCGCATCGCCCGCATCCGGCACTCGCAAGGTATCGCGCCAGATGGTCACACCACGCAGGGCGTCATCGGCAGGTGGCACAGGCACTCGCAACGGTGCCTGCCCAGGAGCTTCCAACAGCAACTGGCCGCTGTCATCATCGCTTGCCTTGATCTGGCCCAGCTGAGGCCAGGCGCGCTGGGTAAGGAAGCGTCCGTTCTCTTCCTCCACCACCATCCAGCGCCGGTCGCCCTGCAACCCCAGCAACCCCACCGGTGAAGCCTGCAGGCGTTGCGCCTGCCCCGACTTCACCGGGTACCGATACAGCTCACTGAGAAACATCCCTGCCGCCTCGCGTCATGCCAAAACGCCAAGCTTATACCCAGCAGGGGGCCGGGATCACGCGGTAGCGGCATCCAGCAACAGGCGTTGCTTGACCACTTCGACCAGGCGATCGGGCTGGAACTTGGACAGGAAGTTGTCGCAGCCCACCTTCTTCACCATCGATTCGTTGAAACTACCCGACAGCGAGGTGTGCAACACCACGTACAGCTGGCGCAGACGGGCATCGCCACGGATCTCGGTGGTCAACCGGTAGCCGTCCATTTCCGGCATCTCGGCGTCCGTGAACACCATCAGCAGCTTCTCGCACACGTTCTCGCCAGCGTCGGCCCAGCCCTTGAGCATGCGCAGCGCCTTCAAGCCATCACTGGCCACGTGCAGCTTCACGCCCAGCTGGGACAGGGTGTCGCGCAATTGCGCAAGGGCCACGCTGGAGTCGTCCACCAGCAGCACTTCGCGGCCGCGAGCCCGGGCCAGCACCGGGTCGGCGAGCTTGTCACCGGAAACCCGGGCGTTATACGGCACGATCTCGGCCAGCACCTTCTCCACATCGATCACTTCCACCAGCTTGTCGTCGACCTTGGTGATGGCCGTCAGGTAGTGCTGGCGCCCGGCGCTGGACGGCGGCGGCATGATCGCTTCCCAGTTCATGTTGACGATGCGGTCGACACCGCCCACCAGAAAGGCCTGCACCGAGCGGTTGTACTCGGTGACGATGATGGTGCTGTCCGGCCCCGGCTGCAGCGGGCGCATGCCGATCGCCTGGGACAGGTCGATCACCGGCAGGGTCTGGCCGCGCAGGTTGACCACGCCGCAGACGAAAGCGTGGCGCTGGGGCATCAGGGTCAGCTTGGGCAGTTGCAGCACTTCCTGCACCTTGAACACGTTGATCGCGAACAGCTGGCGGCCGGCCAGGCGAAACATCAGGATTTCCAGGCGGTTCTCACCCACCAGTTGCGTACGTTGGTCTACCGTGTCGAGAATGCCAGCCATTGGAAAGCCCCCAGGCTTGAGTCGGAAAAAGTGAAATCATCTACCCTGTATCGGCGGCTTCACCCACACCTTGACCCCTTCGGGAAAATGCCGGGAAGGTAATTGATATCACTTTACCATCATGCTTTACTGCGAGAAGCGCAGGTTATTGAGCGGAACGGTAAAAGTTCCCCACCTGAGCCCCTTATCAGGGAAACCCTTAGCCACAATCGGGCGCAACCTGATGTTCGCGATATCCTTTAGCCATTAATGTGACGCCATTCTCATTGCATGAATGGAGTCAGGCTTTTGTTAGCTATCGTTTTGGCGTGCCCGTCCCCTGCGCCTGCCCCACGCGCGGGTGCATCATGATGGACAGCGCCTTGTCGTTCGATACCGCCCTGCAGGGGTTCCTGCTGGATGCCCAGGTCCTGCTGACCCAGGCCCAGGAATGCCTGCAGCACCTGGAACTGATCGACAACGACCCGGATGCTTGCCACTGCCTGGACAATGCCCTCGACAACCTCGCTCGACAGGCCGCACACCTGGGCCTGCGCGAAGTGGCCCACTACACGACCGCCCTGCAGCAGCTGCTGGCACCGGCCTGCCAGGGCGGTTGCCTGCAGCGCGAAGCCCTGCCTGCGGTAGAGGCCTGCCTGACCTTGCTGGCCTGGCAGCTGGAACTGGTCGACCCTTGCACCGGGCGGCTCAACCTGGACATCGGCGAACAGCTGGTGCTGCTAGGTGAACTGGCCAAGGCCGTGCAGCAACCGTTCGCACAACCCTGCACGTCCTGCAAGGAGCAAGGCAGCGTGTGCATCCACCCGCATTCCGAGACGGCAGGCAGCACGCACTCCGGCCGCTCATCCACCACCTATTGAACTGGCGCAAGATGCAGCCGGGCACGTTTATTCAAGCCCACTCTGGTCGAACTTGGAAAGTTCCAGAAGTTTTCCAGGTTGCCATGGGCCAAGTTGAATCAACAGCGCGCAAGTTGCATGGCAAGTGCCTGTTGCGTGATCAAGCCGAGTGGCACATTGCTACCCTTCAGCGCCCGCCCCGCAAGCGTTTCATGGCGTTTCCCGACCGCGACCAATGCACTGCGAAGTGGTAATATGCGCCCCCACAAACGCTTGCACCCTGCAACAAGGTGGCAAGATCACGTGCTCGAAAGTAAATAGCAAGTACTGCTACAAAGCCTCTGACATGGATAGTGCAAGGCCTCCATCAGCAATACTTCAGTGGCTCCTCTACCTATGTTTCCACACTTGAAGACTTCCTTGCGGTGCTGCTTCCGCGCCACCCTGCTGCGCTGGGCGACGGTCGGGCTGTGCGTGGCCTCGCTGGTCGCCAACCTGATGCTGTACCTGGCCGACCAGGCGATTCCGGCCAGCCTGCTGGTGCTGCAGCTCGCCGCCACGCTGGGCGCAGCCGTGCACCTGGCCCTGGGCGCCAGGTCGATCAGCCTGCGCCCGGCGGAACTGGCCGAGCGCATGCTCAAAGTCCAGGAGGACGAGCGCCAGCACCTGAGCCGGGAACTGCACGACGACATCGGCCAGCTGCTCACCGCCGCCAAGCTGCAACTGCAGTGGCTGCAAAAGCGCATGCCCGATGAGCTTCAAGGCCACTGCGACACCCTGCGCAGCACGCTGGATGACACGTTGGGCAACGTGCGCGATGTTTCCGCCCTCCTCAACCCGCGGCAGTTGGCCAGCCTGGGCCTGGAAGCCAGCCTGCGCGCACACCTGGTGCGCACCCTGGGCAACAGCGGCGTGCACTGGAGCCTGGCGTGCAACCAGCGCCTGGGGGGCATCGACGAGGCCGTGGCCATGGCGGTGTTCCGCATTACCCAGGAAGCCGTGACCAACATGCTGCGTCACGCCCAGGCACGCAACCTGGTAGTCCGCCTGCAGCGCACCCCCGAGGGGTTGGCGTTGTCGATCCACGACGATGGCCGCGGTTTCGTGCCCGCCAGGCAACCGGCCGAAGCAGGTCAACGGGGCCTGGCCGGCATGCAGGAGCGGGTAACCGCGTTACGGGGCAGCCTGGACATCACCAGCCAGCTCGGCCTGGGCACGCACATCGAGGCGATGTTCCCATGGCCACCGCGCACCCAGCAACGCGCCAGGAGTACTGCTACCCATGACCTGTAAACTGCTGCTGGTAGACGACCACTCGCTGATCCGCGCCGGTGTGCGCGCGCTGGTCTGCGACATCCCCGGTTATGACGTGATCGGTGAAGCCGACGACGGCAGCCAGTTGCTCGAGCAGGTGCGCACGCTGACGCCGGACATCGTCTTGCTGGACATCTCCATGCGCTCGACCAGCGGCCTGGACGCCCTCACCCAACTGCGCGCCAGCGGCAGCACCTGCAAAGTGCTGATCCTGTCGATGCACACCGACCCGGACCTGATCATGCGCGCCCTGGAAAGCGGCGCCCACGGCTACTTGCTCAAGGACACCAGCGCCACTGAACTGGAGCAGGCCCTGGCGGCGGTGCGCAACGGCGAGCGCTACCTCAGCCCAGCCATCGCCCATACGGTCATCAACCAGGCGCTGCAGCACAACAGGCAGGGCAAGCAACCCGCTGGCGAGCGGCATAACCTCACGGCGCGGCAGCTGGAAATCCTGCGCCTGATCGTGCGCGGCAAGTCCACCCGGGAAATCGCCAACGGCCTGGGCCTGTCGATCAAGACAGTGGAAACCCACCGCTCGCAAGTCATGAAACGCCTGCAGATCCATGACGTGGCCGGCCTGGTGCTGTTCGCCGTGCGCGAGAAAATCATCAGCCTGGACGACTGAGCAACGGCGACCCGTCTGGCAGGTGCAAGCGCAATGCGGCGCGCCTGGCCTGGAAGCGCAACGTGTCGGCCTGCACCGGCTCGCCATCGAGGTTGATGTCCAGCCCCTGCGAGCACTTGATATCGACCCAGGGCAACCGGGCCCTGACGAACAGACCGTTACCGGCCAACAGCTCACGCAGCGCCCCAACCATCTCCTGTGGTGCCGGCAGGATGGCGATGTCGAGCAAGCCGTCGTCCACCAGGGCTTCGGGGCATAGCACCTGCCCACCCCCGGCCTGGCGGCCATTGCCGATCCCCAGCGCCAGCAGGTCACCCTGCCATTCGAAGCCCGGCCCTTGCAGCTCCACCGAGGCTGCCTGCAGTTCGCTGAAGCGCGACAGCCCGGTGAACAGATAGGCGGCCCCGCCCAGCACTTTCTTCAGGTCTTCGGAGGTATTGGCCGTGACCTGGCTGCCAAAACCGCCGGTGGCCATGTTGAGGAACAACTGGTCGCCGGCCTGGCCCAGGTCTATCGGCTTTGCGGGTATGTTGAGCAAGGCCAGGGCCGTGGCAGGCTCCAGGGGTATGCCGGCGGCCTTGGCAAAATCGTTGGCCGTGCCCAGCGGCAACAACGCCAGGCTGGCCTCGGTACCGGCCAGCCCCATGGCCTCGGCGACATCACGCAGCGTGCCATCCCCGCCTCCGGCGACGATATGGCCATAACCGGCGGCCAGCGCCTCGGTGACCAGGCGCTGGGCATCACCGGCCTCCCAGGTGACCCGCACATCCAGCACCCAGCCGCTGTCGCGCAAGCCATGCACGGCACCGCGCAGGTCTTCGTTCATGGCCTGCTTGCCGTGCAGGATCAGCATTGCCTTGCGCCCTTGCATGTGTGCGCCTCCGTGAAGTGATCAACCCAGATCTCGACCCTTTGCAATCGCGGATCGTTGCATGCGCCCAAAAAAATAGCAGGCCGCTCCCCAGTTCCTGTCAGTTAAGCAATTCGGGGCCGCTTTGCGGCCCATCGCCGGCAAGCCAGCTCCCACAGGTACTGCACAATGCTTGAGGTCTATGCGGTCGGGGTGGGAGCTGGCTTGCCGGCGATGGGCTGCAAAGCAGCCCCAGTAAAGCCTGTAGAAACCTTAACTGACTGGCATTAGGCCGCTCCCAGTATTTAATTGCGTAGGCCGGTCAATTCCCACACGCCTGGCAATGGACAGCTATGCTCAGCAGATACGTTTTCTTGCCATGGACGCGCCCCGGCAGTGGTTTCACCACTGCCGCCATCGGGCGCGTCTTGCTATCCGCAGCCTTTAGCGAGGATTTCGGGTCATGCGCATTCTCTGGACACTGCCATATCTGCCCTGGCCGACCACCAGCGGCAGCAAGACCCGGCAATACCACCTGATACGCGCACTGGCCCAGCGGGGCCACCGGATTACCCTGCTGGTGCAATCGAAGATGCCCCTCGGCGATGCCGCCCGCGATGCCCTGGAACCGCTGCTCGAACGCCTGATCGTAATCCCCCGCCGCCCTCTGCACAGCCCGCTCAATCTGCTGGCCTCGCCGATCATCGCCTACCCTATGCGGGCAATCATCAATGGCCTGGCTCCTTGCCTGCGGCACCGCTTCGAGCAATTGCTGGACGAGCCCTGGGATGTGATCCAGATCGAGCACAGCTACAGTTTCCAGCCCTTCGAAAAGGCCCTGCAGGCACGCGGACTGCCATACATGCTCAGCGAGCACACCCTGGAATCGGTGATGGGTAGCGCCAGCCACGATCGCCTGCCGCTGTGGCTGCGCCCGCTCAACGCCTTCGACCGCTGGCGCTATCGACGCTGGGAGCAGCGAGTATTGCGCCAACCCAGCGAACTGGTGGCGGTCAGCGCCCACGATGCCGAGCTGATCGCGCAGATCAGCGGGCGCCCGGTGAACGTGGTGGTCAATGGCGTGGACTGTGATTTCTACCAGCACGTGCAACCTGCGCTACACAGCCAGCGCCTGCTGTTCGTTGGCAACTTCGAGTATGGCGCCAACCTGGAGGCCATCGAATGGGCGCTGGAAGACATCATGCCGCAGGTCTGGATGAGCAACCCGGCAGTGCGCCTGGCGATTGCCGGGCATGCCATGCCGGCCAGCTGGAAACTGCACTGGAGCGACCCGCGCATCGAATGGTTCGGCTACCGCCCAGACCTGCGTGAGCTGCAGCGGCGTTCGGCACTGTTCTTCGCACCGCTGCGCTATGCCGGTGGCTCCAAGGTGAAAATCCTCGAAGCGATGGCCGCCGGTTTGCCGGTGATCACCACCGGCAAAGGTGTTTCAGGCCTGGCTGCGAACAACGGTGAGCACTACCTGGGCAGTGAGGATGGCGACCAGCTGGCCCTGCTGATCACGCAGTTGCTCAACCAGCCCTGGCGCATGAGCCAGTTGAGCGATGCCGGGCGCCAGTTCGCCCGCCAGCGCCACGACTGGAGCGTGGCCGCCCAGCAGCTGGAGAACGTGCACATGCGCCTGGCTCAGGCGGCACCAGTCGCGGCCGTGCCGCTGGCCAGTGCCTGACTGACCCGCTCAGCCAAGCAGTTCGCTGAACGGGATGAACGGCACGCTGTCACCCTGCTTCGGCGTACTGCCTTCACGAACTTCGACCAGCCCATCGGCCCAGGCCGCACTGCGCAGCACGCCAGAACTCTGGTTCTTGTAGATGCGCACCTGCCCTTGTTCGACGCGGGCGCGCAAGTACTCGCGGCGCGTGCCGGGCTTGGGCCAGTCAAAGCCGGCCGGCATGTCGAAGCGCAACGGCGTGACATCGGTCACGCCCTGGCGCCGCAACAGGTAGGGTCGTGTCAGCAGGCCGAAGGTGACCAGGGTCGAGGCCGGGTTACCCGGCAGGCCGATTACCGGCACACCCTGGAAGTGGCCGAAGGTCAGCGGCTTGCCCGGTTTGATCGCCAGCTTCCACAAGGCCAGTTCGCCAGCTTCGCGCAGGGCGGCGCCGAGGTAGTCGGCCTCGCCTACCGAGACACCGCCGGTGGACAGGATCAGGTCGACATCGCCCAGTTCGGCCAGGCAGGTGCGGGTGCGTGCCAGGTCATCCGGCAGGATGCCCGCATCGACCACCTCGCAGCCCAGCCGCTGCAACCAGCTTACCAGCAGCCGACGGTTGCTGTTGTAGATCTGCCCCGGCCCCAGCGGCAGGCCGGGTTCGACCAGTTCGTCACCGGTGGACAGCACCGCTACCCGCACCTTGCGCACCACATCCAGGCGGCCGTGGCCCAAGGTCGCAGCCAGGCCCAGCTCGATCGGCCCCAGCCGGGTGCCGGCGCTCATCACCTGTTCGCCCTTGCGGGTTTCCTGGCCTTGGGGACGAATGTTCTGCCCGGTCTTCAGCGCTTCGAGAAAACGTACCCGGCCATCCTCCGTCACTTCGGTGTTTTCCTGCATCTCGACGCAGTCGGCACCTTCGGGCAGCGGTGCCCCGGTGAAGATGCGCGCACAGGTGCCCGGTTGCAGCGGCTGCGGCGCATGGCCGGCAAAAATCCGCTGGCTGACCGGCAGTGGTTCGCCCTGCCAGTCGGCCAGGCGCAAGGCATAACCATCCATGGCGCTGTTCGGCCAAGGCGGCAGGTCGAGCGAGGCCACCAGGTCGGTGGCCAGCACTCGGCCCTCCGCCTCGGCCAGCGGCAGGTTCTCGGCATCGCGGATCGGTGCCGCCTCGGCCAACGCCAGCAGCTGCTCCAGGGCCTGTTCCACCGGCATCAGCGGCCGGGCCTGGCGCACCTCAGCCACGGCTGTCGCAGGCCGCTGCCTGCTTCAGGTGCGGCACGAAGTTGCACGGGCGATGGCGGGCATCCAGCTGCTCGGCGAGGATACCGTCCCAACCAGTGCGCACCGCGTTGGTCGAACCCGGCAGGCAGCACACCAGGGTACCGTTGGCCAGCCCGGCCAGGGCGCGCGACTGCACGGTGGAGGTGCCGATGTCGGCCACGGAAATCTGCCGGAACAGTTCGCCAAAACCTTCTACCTGCTTGTCCAGCAGGCAGGCCACGGCCTCGGGCGTACTGTCGCGACCGGTAAAGCCGGTGCCGCCGGTGATCAGCACCACCTGCACGCTGTCATCGGCAATCCAGGTGGCGACCTGGGCGCGAATCTTGTACAGGTCGTCTTTGAGCAGCACACGCTCGGCCAAGCGATGGCCAGCTGCACTCAGCCGGTCGACGAACAGCTGGCCGGAGGTATCGGTGTCGAAGGTACGTGTGTCGCTGACCGTGAGCACGGCGATGTTCAGCGGCACGAAGGGGGTATCTGCCTTGGCTTTCATGGGGGTCCGTCACAACAGGATGGGATGGCGGCAGTTATAACACAGCGCACGCCCATCACAGCGTGACGCCCATGGCCCTTGCCCTCGATCAATGCCACGGTTTTGCCGCTATGCTGCACTGTAGACGGAACTTGCGTGGACGCCCTGCGTCTTAATGTCATCTAGCACCATCGCACTGGAGAAACACGATGATTCAACGGACCCTACCCGCCTTCCTGCTCGCCTTGGGCCTGGGCGCCCTCGCTGGCTGCGCATCGCCAACCGTCATTACCCTGAACGACGGTCGCGAAATCCAGGCCACCGACACACCGAAGTTCGACGAAGACTCGGGCTTCTACGAATTCGAGCAGCTGGACGGCAAGCGCACGCGCCTGAACAAGGACCAGATCCGCACCGTGAAAGAGCTCTGATCGCAGCCTGTTTTTTGCAAAGGCCCTTTCAACAACAAGGGCTTGCGTGCAAAAAAAGTATGCAGTAGGATTTCTTTCATCGGAGTGTAGCGCAGCCAGGTAGCGCGTCTCGTTCGGGACGAGAAGGCCGCAGGTTCGAATCCTGTCTCTCCGACCAGATCCTCATCAAAAAGCCCGCCTTGTGCGGGCTTTTTGTTGCGCATTGAAAAGTCCCTGTAGGAGCGGCCTTGTGTCGCGATGGGCCGCAAAGCGGCCCCAGATCCCGGCATCGCTGCACATATCGCCGGGGCTGCTTCGCAGCCCTCTCGCGACACAAGGCCGCTCCTACAAAGGGCTGCGTCAACCGGTCATAACGCTTGCTCGGCCTCCACCGGCACATACAGCAACTGCAGGCGCTCGCTGCTCCATGCCCGGGTCTGGTTGGTCAGCGCCAGGTTGTTGTTCAGCTTCTGCCCATAGCTCGGCACGATTTCCTTGAGCCTGGCCTGCCAGGCTGGCGACTGGATACGGTCCTTGAAGGTCTTTTCCAGCACGGTCAGCATGATCGGCGCCGCAGTCGAGGCGCCCGGCGAGGCGCCCAGCAACGCAGCGATGCTGCCGTCCTGTGCCGCCACTACTTCAGTACCGAACTGCAGCACACCGCCCAGTACCGGGTCCTTCTTGATCACCTGCACCCGCTGGCCGGCCTGCAGCAGCTTCCAGTCCTCGTTCTTGGCGTTGGGGAAATACTCGCGCAGCGCGTTCATGCGGTCATCGAAACTGAGCATCAACTGCCCCATCAGGTAGGTGCTGAGGTCGATGTTGTCGATACCGGCATTGACCATCGGCAGCACATTGTGGCTGTTCAGCGAGGCGAACATATCCAGTAGCGAGCCGTGCTTGAGGTACTTGGTGGAGAAGGTCGCGAACGGGCCGAACAGCAGCACCTGCTTGCCATCGATCATCCGCGTGTCCAGGTGTGGTACCGACATCGGCGGTGCACCGACCGAGGCCTTGCCGTACAGTTTGGCCTGGTGGCGGGCGACCAGGTCGGGGTTGTCGGTCATCAGGAACTGGCCACCGACCGGGAAGCCGGCATAGCCTTCGGCTTCGGGGATGCCCGACTTCTGCAGCAGCTTCAGCGCGCCACCACCGGCACCGATGAAAACGAAGCGGGCGTTGACGGCCTTTTCCTCGCCGCCGTTGGCCAGGTCAGCCACCCGCACATGCCAGGTGCCGTCATCGTTGCGCACGATGTCGCGCACCTCATGACGCAGGTTAAGCGACACATTGGGGTTGCGGCTCATCGCAGCGAACAACTGGCGGGTGATTTCGCCGAAGTTCACGTCCGTACCGATGGCCATGCGCGTGGCGGCGATTTTCTGGTCCGGGTCACGGCCTTCCATCACCAGCGGTGCCCATTTGCGGATCTGCTCATGGTCTTCGGAAATTTCCATGCCGCGGAACAGCGAGCTGTGCTGCAGGGCGTCGACGCGCTTGTGCAGGAAGGCGACGTTGTCATCACCCCACACAAAGCTCATGTGCGGCACGTTGTTGATGAACGACTTCGGGTTGCTCAGCACGCCCTGTTCGACCTGATAGGCCCAGAACTGCTTGGAAACCTCGAACTGCTCGTTGACCCCCACGGCTTTGCTGATGTCGATGCTACCGTCCTTGCCGACGCTGGTGTAGTTCAGCTCACAGAACGCGGAGTGGCCGGTACCGGCGTTGTTCCAGGCGTTGGAGCTTTCTTCGGCTACCTGATCCAGGCGTTCGTAGACGTCGACCTTCCAGGAAGGCTCCAGTTCGGTGAGGTAGGTGCCCAGGCTGGCACTCATGATGCCACCACCAATCAGCAACACGTCGACGGTCTTTTCCGGCTCCGCGGGTTTGGAGCAGCCGATGACGCCCAGGCAGAGGAACGTCAGCAGGAATTTCTTCATTGATGTTATCCAGTTGTTGTGTACACGCGCGGCGCCTTGAGCAGGGAACGTGCCAACTGGGTCTGGAGCAGTGAATACAGGGGACAGATGACTGGGAGGATGGCGAAAATCCGCCAGAGGGCCGGATGCATTGCAATGAAATGGCGGATTTCCCCGCCTTGCGCAGCCCTTGTAGGAGCGGCCTTGTGTCGCGATGGGCTGCAAAGCAGCCCCAGTATTTCGCAAAAATGTTGATATCGAAGGGGGCTGCTTTGCAGCCCATCGCGACACAAGGCCGCTCCTACAGGGACCGCGTCAGGCATGTGGAGGCGTCAGGCGGTGAGGCGGGAGGTGACTTCGCCCAACTGCCCCGACAGCCCATGCAGGCGCTGCCCCGCCTGTTCGGTATGCTGCACCGCCTGCTGATTGGCCGTGGCGATGCGGGTGATTTCGATCAGGTTGCGCGAGATGTCCTCCGCCACGCTGGTCTGTTCTTCTGCTGCCGTGGCGATCTGCCGATTCATGTCGCGGATCGCCTCCACCGCCAGGGTGATGCGCTGCAGCATCTGCCCGGCCTGCTGCACCTGCTCGGCACCTTCCTCACTGCGCTGCTGGCCGCTTTCGATGGCCTTGACCGCCTCCACCGCCCCCGACTGCACCGCTTCGATGATCTGGTGGATTTCGGCGATCGACGCCGCCGTGCGCTGGGCCAGGCTGCGCACCTCATCGGCAACGACGGCAAAACCACGCCCGGCCTCGCCGGCACGGGCCGCTTCGATGGCCGCGTTGAGCGCCAGCAGGTTGGTCTGCTCGGCAATGCCACGGATCACTTCGAGGACTTTGCCAATGCGTGTGCTGTCATGCTCCAGATCGCGAATCACCGCCGCCGTGCCGGCAATTTCGCGGTTGACCACGCCGATGATGTCGATGGTCTGCTGCATCACCTGCTCGCCCGCCTGGGCACTGTGGTCGGCATCGTCCGCCGCGCGAGCGGCCTCGGCGGCGTGGCGGGCGACTTCCTGGGCGGTGGCGGACATCTCGTGCATGGCCGTGGCCACCTGGTCGGTGCGCTGGAACTGGTCGTGGGTACCACGGGCCATGTCACCGGCAATGCTGCGCAACTGGCCGCTGGCGCCTTCCAGTTCCTGGGCGTTGTCCTGCAGCCGGCCTACCGTGTCGGCGAGAAAGTCGCGCAGGGTGTTGGCGGCCCGCGCCAGGCGGCCCAGTTCGTCCTCGCGGCGGCTGTCTACCCGGGCGGCAAAGCGGCCCTGGCTAAGCTGCGCGACATACTCGATCAACTGGCGGATCGGCTCGATCAGGCTGCGGTTGACCAGCCACAGGCTGAGCAGCCCCACCAACACGGCTGAAGCCAGCATCACCAGCAGGCCCAGCCATACCGTGCGTTCGGCGCCAGCACTGAGGCTGGCGGCATGCTGACGGGCTTCGGCACGCAGTTGCTCGACCAGTTCGCTCATCTGCTCGCTGGCAGCGCGGTCCACACCCTTTACCGCCTGGTCGCCAGCCACCGGATCGCCGCCTGCCGCCAGGAATGCCTGGCGCCCCTGCGCATAGGCCTGGCCCAGCTGTCGGTGGCTATCACGCAGTTGCTGCAGCGGCGCTTCAAGCCTGGCGTCGCTGCTATCGATCAATTGCCCGAGCAGTTGCTGCACCTGCTGCTCGCGAGCCTGGAACTGCTGCCAGTACTTGTCCATGTCAGCCGGCTGGCGCCCGCGCAACAGCACGTTCTTCCACTCCTGCACCTGGATCTTGAACTGCAGGTTGGCTTCGTCGATCAATTGCGAGGCCCGCAGCGGCCCGTCAACCAGCTCGGCGTAGCCGCGCACGCTGGAAGAGAGAAACTGGAAGCACACCAGGGCGATCAGCAACATCGCCACCAGACTGCCGCCGAGCAGGGAGAGAATTTGCACTCTGAGGGATTTACGCAGCATCTTGGATCTCGGAAAACAGGAGGAAGACCGGGGGCCGCGCAAGTTGGCAATAGGGTGCAACGCAGCCCGGTTGCTGGCAGGCCAAAAAAAGGCTGCCATCAAGCAATGGCAGCCAGGTCGAGCACTTACGCAACAGTTGAGCTAGATACTCTCAGGCAAATACTACAGAAATGTTACAACGCCACTACAAGCTACCCCGTGGTGAACTGCAAGGCCGCCAGCCGGGCATACAGCGGGCTCTCTTCGATCAACTGGCGATGCGTCCCCACTGCCACCAGCCGGCCCTTGTCGATGACCGCGATACGGTCGGCATGCTGCACTGTAGCCAGGCGATGGGCGATAACCAGGGTGGTGCGCCCGGCCATCAGGCTTGGCAGCGCCTGCTGGATCAGGTGTTCGCTTTGTGCGTCGAGTGCGCTGGTGGCTTCATCCAGCAACAGGATCGGCGCATCGACCAGCAATGCACGGGCGATGGCCAGGCGCTGCCGCTGCCCGCCGGACAGGCCGATGCCACCCTCGCCCAGCGGTGTCTGGTAGCCCTGCGGCAACTGCCGGATGAATGCGTCGGCATAGGCGCCCCGGGCCGCTGCCTCGACCTCGGCCAGGGTCGCCTCGGGCCTGCCATAACGGATGTTGGCCTCGACCGTGCCGCGAAACAGCGAGGGGTTCTGTGCCACCAGGGCGAACTGCTGGCGCAGTTGTTCGGGGTCGAGTTCGGTGATAGCCCGGCCATCGAGCAGGATGCGCCCTTGCTGGGGGTCGTAGAAACGCAGCAACAAATCGAACAAGGTCGACTTCCCCGCCCCCGAGGGGCCCACCAGCGCCACGGTCTGCCCCGGCTCGATGACCAGGCTCAGGCCATCGACAGCCGCCACCGACGGCCGTGACGGATAGGCGAACACCAACTGCTGCAACTCGATACGCCCACTGGCCCGCTGCTGGGGCAGCGCCTGCGCCACAGCGGGCGGCAGGATCGCACTGCGTGCAGCCAACAGTTCGGCAATGCGCTCGGCCGCGCCCGCCGCCCGCTGCAACTCGCCGATCACCTCGCTGAGGGTGCCAAAGGCACTGCCGACGATCAGGCTGTAGAACACGAATGCGGCCAGTTCGCCTGCGGAAATGCGCCCGGCGATCACGTCCATGCCGCCGACCCACAACATCACCCCCACCGCTCCCAGTACCAGCACGATCACCAGGGTGATAAGCCAGGCACGCTGGGCAATCCGTTGCCGGGCCACGGCAAACGCCGCTTCGACCGTGCCGGCGAACAGTTCGCGGTCATGCGCCTGGTGGTTGTAGGCCTGCACGGTCTTGATCTGCCCGAGGGTCTCGGCCACATAGCTGCCCACATCGGCCACCCGGTCCTGGCTCTGTCGCGACAGGCTGCGTACCCGGCGGCCGAACAGCAGGATCGGCGCCAGTACCAGCGGCAAAGCCACCACCACGATGCTGGTGAGCTTGGGGTTGGTGACGAACAGCAACACCACGCCACCGATGACCATCAGTGCGTTGCGCAGGAACATCGACAACGAAGAGCCAATTACCGATTGCAACAAGGTGGTGTCGGCGGTCAACCGCGACTGGATCTCGGAACTGCGGTTGTCTTCGAAAAAACCAGGATGCAAGCCGATCAGGTGGTCGAACACGGCCCGACGGATATCGGCCACGCAGCGCTCGCCGATCCACGACACGAGGTAGAAGCGGCTGAAGGTACCCACCGCCAAGGCCACCACCAGCAACAGGAACAGGCCGATGGTCTGGTTGAGCTGATGCGCGGAGCGGGTCATGAAGCCCTGGTCCACCAGCAGGCGGATGCCCTGGCCCATGGACAGGGTGATGGCGGCGGTGACTACCAGGGCCAACAAGGCCAGCAGCACCTGCCGACGGTATGGGCGGACAAACTGCCAACCCAGGCGCAAGGCGCGGCGTTGACGCGGGGAAACCGATTCGGGCATGGCGCTGACCACGATAGAGGGAAACCGCAGCCTATCACTCATCCACGCCTATGGAACCCTTGCCGGGTTGCTATAGCCTATCGATCTAACCAGGCTATGGAGCTTTGCTGCCGTTTCTGCTGGACTGTGCCTGCCGTGACCCTGCCGGCACTGTCACAGGCCAGTCACGGCACAGGGTTAACCTGCGCTTGAACCTGATGAGGAGACAATACATGAGCTTGCAGCATGGCAGCGACAACCAGAAGCCCCGGACCACCCCACCGCCGCAGGTGTGCGGTTCGATCATCGATGCCCAGGGGCGCGAAGTACCGATCACCGAGCAGATGATCCAGCAGGCCTGCAAGGCCCTGGAAGAAAGCCGGGTCGAGCGCGTACGCAAAGGTTGATCGGCGAATTCTTGCAACCCGGCGCTTGCGCCGGGTTTTTATTTGCCTGAATCCTGTGCTGGCCCTTTCGCGGGTAAACCCGCTCCCACAGGTACCCGTTGACCTCAAGGCTTGTGCGGTCCCTGTGGGAGCGGGTTTACCCGCGAAGAGGCCGGCACAGCTTCGACAGGCTGTCAGACCAACACCCCACCCAAGGCACTGACCAGCTGCGCCAACTGCGGCGATTCCCCGCGCAAGCGCACCGCCAGCCCTTCGATCTCACGCCGTGGCGGGTACTGCTTGCGCAATTGATCGAACGCTGCACGCTGTTGCTGCGGGTCGTCGCTGAGGCTGCGACGGAAATCTGCATCGTCGCGGCGTGGGTCGTACACCGCGCGGCACAAGGTGGCCAAGGCCCAGGCCGGGTCGGTGCTGGCATCCAGCTCGATCTGCGCCAGCGGCGGCCGCGGTAGCAGGTCGGCCAGTTGCACCTGTTCACCGACACCAAGGAAGCGGCACAGCGCCTGGTAGATCTGCGCCGTACCGCGCTGGCGGCCATCGAGGCTGTAGCCGGCAATGTGCGGCGAAGCCAGTGTGCACAGGTCGGCCAGTTGCAGGTCGACTTGCGGCTCGCCTTCCCACACATCCAGCACTGCATGTACATCTTCGCGGTCCAGCAGCAGTTCGCGCAGGGCGGCGTTGTCCACTACCGGGCCACGGCTGGCATTGACCAGCCAGGCACCCGGGCGCAACTGTGCCAGCTGCGCCTGGCCCAGCAGATGCCAGGTCGGGTGCTCGCCGCCACGCTGCAAGGGGGTGTGCAGGCTGATCACATCGCATTGTTGCAGGATGGTTTCGAGGCTGACGTAGTCGCCGCCCTCGGCGGCCTGGCGCAGCGGGTCGCATACCAGTACCTTCCAGCCCAGGCCGTGCAGCACCCGCACCAGGCGGCCACCCACCTCACCCGCGCCGACCACGCCATATACGCGCTCGGGCAGTGCCACGCCATCCAGCTCGGCCAGAGTCAGCAGGCTACCCAGCACGTAATCGACCACACCGCGGGCATTGCAGCCCGGTGCGCTGCTCCATTGGATGCCGGCTTCGGCAAAGTAGTCCAGGTCGAGGTGGTCGGTGCCGATGGTGCAGGTGCCGACAAAGCGCACGCGGCTGCCTTCGAGCAACTGGCGGTCGACCTTGCTCACCGAGCGCACCAGCAGGATGTCGGCGTCCCTTACGCTGGCGGCATCGAGGCTTCGGCCGGGGTAACGGCGGATTTCGCCGAAACCCTGGAAGAAAGCATCGAGCAGCGGGATGTTCTCGTCTGCAACTATCAGCATGGCGCTCTCCTGTCTGGGGAACGCAGTGTAGGCGCAACGCCGGGCGTGTTCCAGAGCGGCTCAGTCGGCTTTCTTGCGGATCCAGTACAGGAAGGTACCGGCGTCTTCCTGCTGCTGCAGCAGTTCGTGGCCGAGGAAGTTGCAGAACTTGGGGATGTCGCGGCGGGTCGAGGGATCGGTGGCGATGACCTTGAGCAGGCCGCCAGCGGCCAGGGCGCGCACGTGCTGGTGCAGCATCATCACCGGTTCCGGGCAGTTCAGGCCGGTGGCATCGAGGATGGCGTCGGGGGTGAAATCGGTCATGAGGGACTCCGCAAATGATCGCTATTGTCGCGCATAGTACCGCGTGGACCAAGGGGGCGCTGTGCGGCCCAATCGCCGGCAAGCCAGTGCCCACAGGATTGCAGCAAGCCTGAAACAATTGCATCCCTGTGGGGGCTGGCTTGCCGGCGATTGGGCTGCAAAGCAGCCCGCGAAATCACCGCAGTTTCAGATCGAGCCGACGCAGATGGCAGGTCACTTCCTCACGGTCGTGATACAGCTGCTTGCAAGCAATCGACACCTTGATCTTGCGCGCCTTGAAGGTCGCCTCCATGCGCTCGAGCAGCCGGCGTACTTCGGCATAGCGCTGCTTCATCGGCAACTTCAGGTTGACCACCGCCTCACGGCACAACCCCTCGCCCAGCCAGGTCTCGATCAGCGAGGTGGTACGCGCCGGTTTCTCGACGATGTCGCACACCATCCAGTCCACCGGCTGCTTCGGTTGCCAGGTGAAACCATCGGCCATCAGGTGCTGGACCAAGCCGGTGTCCATCAAGCTCTCGGCCATCGGCCCGTTGTCGATGGCAGTCACCAGCATGCCCCGGCGCACCAGCTGGTAGGTCCAGCCACCCGGCGACGCACCCAGGTCGACGCCGGTCATGTCATCGCCCAGGCGCTGCTCCCACTGCTCGCGCGGGATGAACTGGTGCCAGGCCTCTTCCAGTTTGAGCGTCGAGCGGCTGGGCGCCTCGCGGGGGAACTTCAGGCGTGGGATGCCCATGGGCCACAGCGCACTGTTGTTGGCCGGGGCAACACCGGCAAATACGCGGCGACCGCTGATGAAGGTGAGCAGCAGGCGTGGGCGGCTGGCGTCGTCGACCAGGCGGCCGGCCTTTTCCAGGGCCTTGCGCAGCGGCACCTCGAACTTGCGGCAGAACGTGGACAGTTCCTTGCCTTCGTTGCTGTCCAGCACTTCCAGCCACAGGCTGCCGAACAGCGGGAAGTCGGCCAGGTGCGCCAACAGCACACTGATACGGTCGCTTTCCGGCAGCTCGACATAACCGCCACGGGCCCACTGCCGCGGGAAAATCAGCTGGTTGAAGCGCAGTTCCCCCATCAAGCGCTCGGCACCGCCCTCCTCGCTACAGACAAACTCGGCACTGGCACTTTGCGGCTTGCCTTTGGCATAGCCGGCAACACCCAGGCGGGCGGCATGTTCGCTGATTTCGGCGCACACCTCACCCTCGAAACCGGGCCGGCAATGCATGAACAGGGTATTCATCTCTCACTCCACTACGGCTGGCGCACCACAGGCGCTGGCAGGGCGGCGATGATAAAGGAAGATCGGAACCTGCGACACGCCCCGCCGGTCCAGAAAAGGGTCAGGTGGCGCAAAGCAGTCTAACCTGACCTTTCAGCCAGGTCCGTGCCGTGCGGATCGATACACAGCGGTGCCACCGGCAGATCTTGCCAGGCACCGGCGCAGAAGGAGTTGGCAATGCCCTCGCTCGATAGCCTGAATACCCTCAGATCACTCAAGGTCGGCGACCAGACCTACCACTACTTCAGCCTCCCCGAGGCCGCCCGCCAATTGGGCGACCTGCAGCACCTGCCCATGTCGCTGAAGGTGCTGCTGGAAAACCTGCTGCGCTGGGAGGACGGCCAGACCGTCACCGGCGACGACCTGCGCGCCCTCGCCCAATGGCTGGGTGACCGACGCTCCGACCGCGAGATCCAGTACCGCCCGGCGCGGGTGCTGATGCAGGACTTTACCGGTGTGCCGGCCGTGGTCGACCTGGCCGCCATGCGCGCAGCCATGGCCAAGGCCGGCGGCAACCCGCAGCGGATCAACCCGCTGTCACCCGTGGACCTGGTGATCGACCATTCGGTGATGGTCGACCGCTACGGCACGCCGCAGGCCTTCAGCGAGAACGTCGACATCGAGATGCAGCGCAACGGCGAGCGCTATGCCTTCCTGCGCTGGGGCCAGAGTGCCTTCGACAATTTCCGCGTGGTACCGCCGGGCACCGGCATCTGCCACCAGGTCAACCTGGAGTACCTCGGCCGCACCGTCTGGACCCGTGAGGCCGATGGTCGCACCTACGCCTTCCCCGACACTCTGGTCGGAACCGACTCACATACCACCATGATCAATGGCCTGGGCGTGCTCGGCTGGGGCGTGGGCGGCATCGAAGCGGAAGCGGCCATGCTCGGCCAGCCTGTGTCGATGCTGATCCCCGAAGTGATCGGCTTCAAGCTGACCGGCAAGCTGCGCGAAGGCATCACCGCCACCGACCTGGTGCTGACGGTGACGCAGATGCTGCGCAAGAAGGGCGTGGTGGGCAAGTTCGTCGAGTTCTATGGTGATGGCCTGGCCGAGCTGCCCTTGGCCGACCGTGCGACCATTGCCAACATGGCCCCGGAATACGGTGCCACCTGCGGCTTCTTCCCGGTCGATCAGGTGACCCTGGACTACCTGCGCCTGTCAGGGCGCCCCGAGGCGACCGTGCAACTGGTCGAGCAGTACTGCAAAGCCCAAGGGCTGTGGCGGCTGCCGGGCCAGGAGCCACTGTTCAGCGACAGCCTGGCGCTGGACATGCAAGAGGTCGAGGCCAGCCTGGCCGGGCCAAAGCGGCCGCAGGACCGGGTAGCCCTGGGCCAGGTCAGCCAGGCCTTCGACCACTTCATCGAACTGCAACCCAGACCGCTGGCCAAAGAGGTAAGCCGCCTGGAAAGCGAAGGTGGCGGCGGCGTGGCGGTGGGCAACGCCGACCAGGCCGGGGAGATCGACTACAGCCATCAAGGCCAGACCCACACCCTGCGCGATGGCGCCGTGGTGATTGCCGCGATCACCTCGTGTACCAACACCTCCAACCCCAGCGTGATGATGGCCGCCGGGCTGGTGGCGAAAAAGGCCCTGGAAAAAGGCCTGCAACGCAAACCCTGGGTCAAGAGTTCGCTGGCGCCGGGCTCAAAGGTGGTCACCGACTACTTCAAGGCCGCCGGGCTCACCACCTATCTGGACCAATTGGGGTTCGATCTGGTCGGCTATGGCTGCACAACCTGCATCGGCAACTCCGGCCCGCTGGATGAAGCGATCGAAAAAGCCATCGGCAGCGCTGACCTCACGGTGGCTTCGGTGTTGTCGGGCAACCGCAACTTCGAAGGCCGGGTGCACCCGCTGGTCAAGACCAACTGGCTGGCCTCGCCGCCGCTGGTGGTGGCCTATGCCCTGGCCGGCAGCGTGCGCCTGGACCTGACCCGCGACCCGCTGGGCACCGGCAAGGATGGCCAGCCGGTGTACCTGCGCGACATCTGGCCCAGCCAGCAGGAAATTGCCGCTGCCGTGGCCAAGGTCGACACGGCAATGTTCCACAAGGAATACGCCGAAGTGTTCGCCGGCGATGCGCAGTGGCAGGCCATCGAGGTACCCCAGGCGGCCACCTACGTGTGGCAGGCCGACTCCACCTATATCCAGCATCCACCATTCTTCGACGACATCGGCGGGCCTCCCCCGCAAATCACCGACATCCAGGGTGCGCGGATTCTGGCGCTGCTGGGTGACTCGGTGACCACCGACCACATTTCCCCGGCCGGCAACATCAAGGCCGACAGCCCGGCCGGGCGCTACCTGCGCGAGAAGGGAGTGGAGCCCCGCGACTTCAACTCCTACGGCTCGCGGCGTGGCAACCATGAAGTGATGATGCGCGGTACCTTCGCCAACATCCGCATCCGCAACGAAATGCTGGCGGGCGAAGAAGGCGGCAACACCCTGCACGTGCCCAGCGGCGAGAAACTGTCGATCTACGACGCGGCCATGCGCTACCAGCAGGAAGGCACTGCACTGGTAGTGATCGCCGGCCAGGAATACGGCACCGGCTCGAGCCGAGACTGGGCGGCCAAGGGCACCAACCTGCTGGGGGTCAAGGCGGTGCTGGCGGAGAGCTTCGAGCGCATTCACCGTTCCAACCTGGTAGGCATGGGCGTGCTGCCGCTGCAGTTCAAGGCCGGACACAACCGCAAGCAACTGGGGCTGACCGGCAAGGAGAAGATCGATGTGCTGGGCTTGAACGGCGCACAGATTCGCCCGGGCATGAGCCTGCCCTTGCGCATCACCCGCGAGGATGGGCAGCAGGAGCAGTTTGAGGTGCTGTGCCGGATCGATACGCTGAATGAAGTGGAATACTTCAAGGCGGGGGGAATATTGCATTATGTGTTGCGTCAGCTGATTGCTGGTTGAGGCGCGTATGCTTGGGGCTGCTGTGCAGCCCATCGCCTGTAGGAGCGGCCTTGTGTCGCGATGGGGCGCGCAGCGGCCCCGGGTTTTCAGCTTCGCAGCAAAGATTGCCGGGGCCGCTGCGCGCCCCATCGCGACACAAGGCCGCTCCTACAAGGGCCAGTGCTGGCTTGAAGAGATATTCAAGGCAGTTGCTCCCACAGGCAAAGTACAGCCCTCAGCCTTGAGGCTATCCCTGTGGGAGCTGGCTTGCCGGCGATGGGCCGCGCAGCGGCCCCAATATCGTTCAACGAGAAGGACTACTCGTGCCTCGCTTCAACCTGATCGCACTTTTACTCCTGGCACTCGGCTACACCCTCGCCCTGAGCCATGGCAGCCTCGACATCACCACCCTGCCCACCTTCCTCGCCCTGCTCGCCAGCGCATTGCTCGCTCGTCGCCCCCAGCGCTGGCTACAAGCCCTGGGCCACGCATCGTTCATCCTGCTGGCCATCGCCCTGGCATTGCACTGGCTGCCCGGTTTCAACTCAACCAAGGTCATCGACGGCGTCATCCTGAGCCCTGGCGCTCTGCCTTTCACGATGTACCTGAACCTGGACAAACCGCTGATTGGCGCCTGGCTGCTGCTGGCCTGCCCTTGGCTGTTCCTGTGGCGCAGCCAGGGCCTGGCGACCAGCCTGCTATTCGCCCTGCCCCTGACCCTGCTTGCCTGCCTGGGTGGTGCCTGGGCACTGGGCACGCTTGCCTGGGCCCCGAAATGGCCCGACCAGGCCTGGCTCTGGCTGCTGAACAACCTGCTGCTGGTAAGCCTGACCGAAGAACTGTTGTTCCGCGGTTACATCCAGGCCGGCCTGCTACGGCTGCTGCGCCACCAAGGGCTGGCATTGCTCACCACCGCCTTGCTGTTCGGCCTGGCCCACCTGGGGGCCGGCTGGCAATGGGTGTACCTGGCCACGCTTGCCGGTTTCGGCTACGGCCTGGCGTACCGCTGGGGCGGCGTGGCGGCGGCGGTGCTCTGCCATTTCGCCCTGAACCTGGTGCACTTCACCCTGTTCAGCTATCCGATGCTGGCTCTTGGCTAGCCAATCGGTCATCATTCGACTTATCCGTCATGAAACAGCAGTAAAAACGCAATAATGAGCCCAACTTGCTCAAATGTGCTCGTTGGCTAACGCAGATCGAGTGATGGCTTATTGCCACAGATCAAGCACATTAAATATCCATTCAATAAAACCAGCGGCTTGCCGATACCTGTCGAAAGCCCTGCGGACTATCAACCCATGCGTAACAACCAGCCGATTACCCAGAGAGAACGGACTTTCCCTGCCCAGCAGCGGTTGATCTCCACCACCAATGCCAAAGGTGTGATCACTTACTGCAACGATGCCTTCATCGAGATCAGTGGTTTCACCCGCGAAGAACTGACCGGTGCGCCGCACAACCTGGTGCGCCACCCCGATGTGCCGCCAGCGGTGTTTGCCCATATGTGGCAAACCCTCAAGCAGGGCCAGCCGTGGATGGGCATCGTCAAGAACCGCTGCAAGTCCGGCGACCACTACTGGGTCAATGCCTATGTCACGCCGATCTTCGACAACAACCAGGTGGTCGGCTTCGAATCAGTGCGGGTCAAGCCTACCGCCGAGCAGGTCCGCCGCGCCGAGGCGCTGTACCAGCGCATCAACCAGGGCAAGCCGGCGGTACCGCGCCGGGACAAGTGGCTGCCGGTGCTGCAGGACTGGTTGCCGTTCATCCTGATCAGCCAGGTGGGCTTCCTGATCGGCAACTGGCTGGGCCATTCCTGGGGCTTCGCCCTGGCTGCCGGGCTTTCCGTACCGCTGGGCCTGCTGGGCCTGAGCTGGCAGCAGCGCGGCCTCAAACGCCTGCTGCGCCTGGCCGAACAGACCACCTCCGACCCGCTGATCGCGCAGATGTACACCGACAGCCGTGGCGTGCAGGCGCGCCTGGAAATGGCCATGCTCAGCCAGGACGCACGTATGAAAACCTGCCTGACCCGCCTGCAGGACAGCGCCGAACACCTCAGCGAACAGGCGCGTCAGTCCGATGTGCTGGCGCACAAGAGTTCTTCGGGCCTGGAACGCCAGCGAGTGGAGACCGAGCAGGTTGCCGCTGCGGTCAACCAGATGGCCGCCACCACCCAGGAAGTGGCCAACCACGTGCAGCGCACCGCCGATGCCACCCAGGAAGCCAACCGCCTGACCAGCCAGGGCCGGCAGATTGCCGGTGAAACCCGCGAGGCCATCGAACGCCTCTCGGCGGCGGTGGGCGAGACCGGCCAGACGGTGACGCAACTGGCCAAGGACAGTGATGAGATTGGTGGCGTGGTCGATGTGATCAAGGGCATCGCCGACCAGACCAACCTGCTGGCGCTGAACGCGGCCATCGAAGCGGCACGTGCCGGTGAAATGGGCCGAGGCTTTGCCGTGGTGGCCGACGAAGTGCGCCAGCTGGCCCAGCGCACTGCCGAATCCACCGGGCAGATCCACGGCCTGATCGCCAAGCTGCAACAAACCGCCAGCAATGCCGTACTGACCATGGAAACCGGCCATCGCCAGGCGCAGGAAGGCGTCGACCGTGTGATGCAGGCCGACGAGGCGCTGGTGGGCATCAGTGAGGCGGTTGCCAACATTACCGACATGGCAACCCAGATTGCTGCAGCGACCGAGGAACAGACTGCGGTGGCTGACGAGATCAGCCGCAACATCAGCACCATCGCCGACCTCGCCGACCAGACTGCCGAACAGGCCCAGCACTCTGCGCTGCTCAGCGAAGAGCTGACCAGTACTGCTGGCAGCCAGTATTCGCTGGTGGAACGGTTCAACCGCTAGGGCGGCTTCCAGAGGTACGGCATGCACTTGTAGCTGCGCCGTACCTTTGGGATTCACTGCTTTGCGCAAAACTCAGAAGATTGCGCGGTCACTGTGGGAGCGGGTTCACCCGCGAACACCGGCAAAGCCGGTGCCATCCAGCGCACAGGCTTATTCGCGGGTGAACCCGCTCCCACAGGGGACCGCGCAAGCCTTCAGAGTGCATTCACTGCAACTGCTTCCTGCAATGAGCGTGTGCTTTACCAATCCAGCCGCAAGCGGCTCTCGAAGTAGCGCTCTTCCCCGCTCAACGGGTCTGCAAAGCGCAGGCTCTGCGCCAGCAACTTCAGCGGCCGCTGGTAGTCATCCTCTTCATTGACCAACTGCGGATAGAACGGGTCATTGCAGATCCCCGCCCCCAATGCTGCCATGTGCACACGCAACTGATGGGTCTTGCCAGTCACCGGCGACAGCCCGTAACGCCACAGCTCACCGTTCTTCTCCAGCACTTCGGCCAGGGTTTCGCTGTTGGCCTCCCCCTCTACCTCATGCATGCGGAAAAACGGCTCGCCATGTCCCAGGCGGCTTTTGTGCACCAGCGGGAAAACGTGCTGCGGCATGGCCGCGGCAATGGCCTGGTAGCGCTTGTCGATGCGACGTTCAGGGAACAGCCGTTGGTAGGCACTGCGGCTCTGCGGGTTGGCGGAAAACAGCACAAGCCCGGCGGTATGCCGGTCGATACGGTGCAACGGCACCAGATGCGGGTTGCCCAGGCGGCGGATCAGGCGGCGCAATAAGGTCTGTTCGACGTATTCACCAGTCGGCGTCACTGGCAGGAAATGCGGCTTGTCGGCCACCACCAGGTGCTCATCCACATGCAGTATGGTCTCCTGCACCGGGATCGGCCGCTCGTTCGGCACCTCACGGAAGTAGTGCAAACGCATACCGCGCTTGTAAGGCAGTTCGGCAGAAACCGCCCTGCCCTCGGCATCCAGCACCCGGCCACGGGCAAAGCGGTCGAGCCACTGGGCGCGGTCGATGGTCTTGAAATGGTCACACAGGCAGTCGAGCACCGTCGCCCAGTTACCGGGGGGCAGGCACACCGTGCTGGCTTGCTGGCGGGCGGGGTCGAAAGGCGTGGTCATGGCAGGGCTCGAAACGTTCACGGCCGCGCATTATCCCCCAAGCCCGCGCCCTCAACCAGCCTGGGCAATGGCCTCACAGCGCTCCTTCAGCCAGCGCAACACCTGCACCGGCTCCCAGCGCCCAGGGTCATAGAGGGCATACAGCAGCCCCTGGTAACCCACCACATCCAGCCCACGGTGGTAGCCGGCACGCTGGAACAAGGCCTCGATCTCGGCGAAGCAGGTATTGAAGTGGACCTTGCCGAACGGCGTACGGTCGTCGGTAACCAGGCCTTCGAGGCGCAGTTCCAGAACAGCATCGGCCACCCGCTCGACGGGCATGCGGTTGACGCTGTACTTGAGTTGCTCGACATTGAGCATGGCTTCACCTCGATACTGTATTTATATACAGCATACGAACATCCCCTTGCCGCCGTCAATGCGCTTCATTGCAGCCCCGGCAGATAGCCGCTGCCTTTACGAATGGTCAACACCTGGCGCCGAGGGACGCCGCGCGATACGGCCAGGTGCACCCAGTTATCGAATTCGAGGATCAGCTGGTCGAAGGGAATGGCGCTTTCGCTGACCCGGAGCACAACCTCGCGCGGGCTCACTCCAAACACCGTGAAGTCAGCCGCCAGCCCCTGCAAATGCTGGCTCGTCCGCGCCCCGCCAATGCGCTGGTTGACCGCGGGGCTGCGATAGCCGCTACTGACGATGACCGGTGCGCCGAACAGCGCCCGCACCTGCTCCAGTGAATTGCACAGCAACTGCAGGTTGGCACGCGCCTCGGCTGGTGGATTATTGTCGAGCCCTTCCCTGGCGGCGAGCTGCGAAACGGTCATTTCATCGAGGGTGAAATGGGGTGAAATGAGCATGGCTGGGTTCCTGATGACCGGTGAAAAATGCCGGCCTCAAGGTGCCGGCAGCCGATCATCACAACGCAGCATGCCGCATGGAGCAGGGACAGACCTCCCCTGGCGCAATTACTGCGCGAGAAACGCCACCACCTGTTCGGCATCGAACGGCCAGTGCAGCTCGGCGCCGTTGTCACAGCGGCGCAGCACCGGAATGATCAGGCCATAGCGTTCGAACAGGGCTTCGTTCTCGGCAATGTCGACCAGCTCCACCAGCAGGCCATGGTCGACGAAGGGCATCAGCACGGCCTCGGCCACTTCACACAGGTGGCAGCCGAGGGTGCCGAACAGTTGGCATTCAGGCAGCATGGGGCAAGTCCGCGTTGGCAGGAGGGAAACCTATTCTAGGTCCGTCCTGCGCACAGTGCACCTGACCTGGCTCAATCCTGGCTGGTGGCGCCGATACGGTGCAGCGACAGGTCCGCGCCCTGGAACTCCTGCTCATGGCTCAAGCGCAGCCCGTGCAGCGCGCGGATTGCCCCATACACGGCAAAACCGCCAGCCAATGCCACCACCACGCCCATCAGGCTGCCCAGCACCTGGCTGGCCAGGCTGACGCCGCCCATTCCACCAAGAACCTCCTGGCCGAAGATGCCGCAGGCCATGCCACCCCATACGCCACACAGGCCATGCAACGGCCACACACCCAGCACATCGTCGATCTTCCAGCGGTTCTGCGCTGCGGTGAAGGTCCAGACGAACAGCGCGCCCGCCACCAGGCCGGTGGCCAGCGCACCAATCGGGTGCATCAGGTCGGAACCGGCACACACCGCCACCAGCCCGGCCAGCGGCCCGTTATGCAGGAAACCTGGGTCGTTACGCCCGGCCAGCAAGGCCGACAGGGTGCCACCGACCATGGCCATCAGCGAGTTGATCGCCACCAGGCCGCTGACACCCTGCAGGGTCTGGGCACTCATGACGTTGAACCCGAACCAGCCGATGATCAGGATCCACGACCCTAATGCCAGGAAAGGAATGCTCGACGGCGCAAACGCCACCAGCCGGCCCTCACGGTAGCGCCCGCGGCGCGCGCCCAGCAGCAGTACCGCCGCCAACGCCAGCCAGCCGCCCATGGCATGCACCACCACCGAGCCGGCAAAGTCATGGAACGGCGCACCGAAGCGTGCCTGCAACCAGGCCTGTACGCCCAGGTTGCCGTTCCACACCACCCCCTCGAAGAATGGGTAGATGAACGCCACGATCAACGCCGTGGCGCACAGTTGCGGCACGAAGCGTGCCCGCTCGGCGATGCCCCCGGAGATGATTGCCGGGATCGCCGCGGCGAAGGTCAGCAGGAAGAAGCACTTGACCAGCGCATAGCCATGGTCGGCAGCCAGCGCCGCCGCCGGCTGGAAGAAGCTGACCCCGTAGGCGATCCAGTAGCCGATGAAGAAGTACACCAATGCAGAAATAGCGAAATCGCTGAGAATCTTCGACAAGGCATTGACCTGGTTCTTGTGACGCACCGTGCCCACTTCGAGAAACGCGAAGCCGGCATGCATGGCCAGCACCAGGATGGCGCCCATGAGAATGAACAGGGTGTTGGAACCGTGGACCAGAGAGTCCATCGCGCTGTGCATGTTTTCCATGAAATAGGCAGGCCTGCTGAAAAAGGCACCAGGACAGTTCAAGAACCTGCATCCCTGCACCGAATCGGTGCCAGCTCCCTGCCCTGTTCCGGTGAGCCGGGCGGAGCCTGCGTGGTTTTTTCTTGGGTTTGTCGTGGATTGGGTTAAGGTTTATCGGTATCCGCTGCGCTGGCGCCCTGAATCGGCGCAATACTCGCCCTGGGCGCCCCGCAACGTGGCAAAGCCATAGCAAGGCTCATACCAGCGTCGGCACTTGAACCTTCCGCGCGTGCGATCACTCGAACTACCAACATTCATCGACAGGGAGACACCCATGGCCAGCAAATCGGCAAAGACTGCACAAGAGATATTGACGGCTGACTTCCAGGCACTGGTCCGCGACACCGAGAAGCTGCTGGCCGACACCGCCAACCTGGCAGGCGACCAGGCTGACGAGTTGCGTGAACAGATCCACGACCGCCTGACCCTGGCCCGCGAAACCCTGCAGCTGACCCAGGACTCGGTGCGCGAGCGCGGCCAGGCAGCACTGGGCAGTGCCGAACAATACGTACAGGAAAAACCATGGCAGGCGATCGGCATTGCCGCTGGCGTCGGCCTGTTGATCGGCCTGCTGGCCAACCGGCGCTAAGGGGTTCCCATGGAGAACGACGCCAACGGCGCCAGCGCCTCGGGCAAGCGCCTGGGTGCGGCTGTCCTGGGGCTGCTGCACAGCCATATCGAACTGTTTGGCATCGAGTTGCAGGAGCAGAAGGGCCGCACCTTGAGCCTGCTGCTGTTCGCTGGCCTGGCCCTGGTATTCGCCCTGCTGCTGCTGACGGCGCTGTCCGGGCTGCTGCTGGTGCTGCTGTGGGACAGCTATCGCCTGGCCGGCATCATCGGCCTGTGCGTGTTCTACGGCATCGCCGCGTTGTATTGCGGCCTGCGCCTGAAGGCAGCGGTGTTCGACGAGTCGTCGCCCTTCGGCGCCACCCTCGAGGAACTTGCCAAGGACCGGGAGCGCCTGTTGCCATGAACCTGCCAGAACTGCCAAACACCCGTAACCCGCGCGAACTGCGCAAGGCGCTGCTGCGCCTGCGCATGGAAATGCACCGCCAGGAAATCCGCCACGAGTCCGCGCAGTTGCTGGAGCCACTGCGCCGCGTGCGCGGCATGGGCAGCTCGCTGCACGATGGGCTGGGCATCAAGCATGCACCGCTGTGGGGGATAGGCGCCGTGGTGGCGCTGGGCTTCCTCACCGGCAAGGGCGTGCGCAGCGGCAACCTGGCGCGGCTGGTGCGTCTGGGCACCAGCCTGCTGCCGTTGCTGCGCCTGTACCTGCAAGGCAGCCGCCGCCCCTGACGATCTGTATTGCCCCTTGTGGGAGCGGGTTTACCCGCGAATGCGGCACTGGAGACACCGACGCATTCGCGGGTAAACCCGCTCCCACAGGGTCGGTATCGACCTGCCCCTTGCGCATATGCACGCGACACTGGAAGCTAATGCCTTCGATCCACAGGAGACCGCGCCTTGGACTGGCACACCCTGCTCACCCGCGAACGCCTGGGCAAAGCCCTGTACAGCGCCGATGAACTCGGGCGCAGCCCCTTTCACAAGGACCACGACCGCATCATCTTCTCCGGTGCCTTCCGCCGCCTCGGGCGCAAGACCCAGGTGCACCCGGTTTCCAGCAACGACCATATCCACACACGCCTGACCCACTCGCTGGAAGTCAGCTGCGTCGGCCGCTCGCTGGGCATGCGCGTCGGCGAAACCCTGCGCGACAGCCTGCCGGACTGGTGCGCTCCCAGTGACCTGGGAATGATCGTGCAGTCGGCCTGCCTGGCCCATGACATCGGCAACCCACCGTTCGGCCACTCTGGCGAAGATGCCATCCGCCACTGGTTCCAGCAGGCGGCCGGGCGCGGCTGGCTGGACGACATGAGCGGCGACGAGCGCGCCGACTTCCTCAACTTCGAAGGCAACGCCCAAGGCTTTCGCGTACTCACCCAGCTGGAATATCACCAGTTCGATGGTGGTACACGGCTGACCTATGCCACCCTCGGCACTTACCTGAAGTACCCGTGGAGCGCACGCCACGCCGACGCCCTGGGTTACAAGAAGCACAAGTTCGGCAGTTACCAGAGCGAACTGCCGCTGCTCGAGCAGATCGCCCGCAAGCTTGGCCTGCCACAACTGGAACATCAGCGCTGGGCGCGCCATCCGCTGGTCTACCTGATGGAAGCCGCGGATGACATCTGCTACGCGCTGATCGACCTGGAAGACGGCCTGGAAATGGAGCTGCTGCAATATGCCGAAGTCGAAGCGCTGCTGCTCGACCTGGTCGGCGAGGATCTGCCGGAAACCTACCGCCAACTCGGCCCTGGCGACTCCAGGCGGCGCAAGCTGGCGATCCTGCGCGGCAAGGCCATCGAGCACCTGACCAACGCTGCCGCCCACGCCTTCGTCGAACAGCAGCAAGCCTTGCTGGCCGGGCAGCTGGCGGGCGACCTGGTCGAACACATGCATGGCCCGGCCAAGCGCTGCGTGCTGCAGGCCAAGGACATGGCACGCAACAAGATCTTTCAGGACAAGCGCAAGACCCTGCACGAGATCGGCGCCTACACCACGCTGGAGATTCTGCTCAACACCTTCTGCGGGGCCGCCCTCGAACAGCACGGTGGACGCACGCCCTCGTTCAAGAGCCGCCGGGTACTGGACCTGATCGGCAACAATGCCCCCGACCCGCACGGCTCGCTGCACAGCGCCTTCCTGCGCATGATCGACTTCATCGCCGGGATGACCGACAGCTATGCCAGCGAAATGGCCCGGGAAATGACCGGGCGCTCCAGCCCGACCTGAGCCCTGCCGGTGCAGCCCGGGTATCCCTCGGAGCTGCACCGTATATTGTGGGAAACTTCCTACATATGCTGGCGACAAGATGCACAACACGAATAAAAATAAATGAAAAGTTACCAATCACATTTTGACATTGGGTTAAACGCGTCTGTTTCGTAGCCCGAATTGTTTTATCTTGTAAGCCATTTCCCATATAGGGCTGATAGCCCTTCCTCGCATGCCCGATGACTTTCAACTGCGATAAGGTGCCGCCTGTCACCCTCAATCGCCCGTAGGGAAGTTGAACATGCATTCCATATTTATTGTCGACGACCATCCCGTCATCCGCCTGGCTGTTCGTATGCTGCTGGAAAACCAGAATTACAAAGTTGTCGGCGAGTCGGACAACGGCGTGGACGCCATGCAGATGATTCGCGAAACCGCTCCCGACCTGGTCATACTCGACATCAGCATTCCCAAGCTGGACGGGCTGGAGGTGCTTGCCCGGTTCCAGGCCATGGCCCTACCCCTGAAGGTGCTGATACTGACCGCACAATCTCCGGCTTTGTTTGCCGTGCGCTGCATGCACTCTGGCGCTGCAGGCTATGTATGCAAGCAGGAAGACCTGAGCGAACTACTCAGTGCAATCAAGGCCGTGCTGGCTGGTTACAACTATTTCCCCAGCCAGGCAATCAAGCATGACCAGGCGGTAAATGCCGACTTGCAACTTTTCCGCCAGGTGAATGACCGCGAACTGATGGTACTGCAACTATTCGCCCAAGGCCGCAGCAACAAGGAAATTGCCAAGGGCATGTTCCTCAGCAGCAAGACAGTCAGTACCTACAAGAAGCGCCTCATGTACAAACTTCAGGTCAATACGCTGGTCGACCTGATTGAAATGGCCAAACGCAACGCGCTGGTTTGAGGGTAGTCATGGCGTACCCTATCGTTCGCCTGTTGCTCACCCTGCTCCTGTTCAGCGGCGTGGCACAGGCTACCCATCACGAGGCTTCATCCTATACCTTGCTGGCACGCTCATCGGCCAAGCCGGCACTGCCTGCGCTCACCGACGAGCAACGGCAATGGCTCGAAGGCCGTCAGGAACTGGTGCTGGGGACCTCGGCTCCGGACTACCCGCCGTTCGACATCACCAGTGGGGGCCGCGACTACCAAGGCCTTACCGCCGAGTACGCGAGCCTGATCGGCAAGGCCCTGCAGTTGCCCGTGCGGGTTCTGCGCTTTTCCAGCCGACAAGCGGCGGTGGAAGCGCTCCGGCATGGCGATATCGACCTGCTTGGCAGCGCCAACGGCTACGAAGCGGCCAGCGATGGCCTGGCCCTGTCGCACCCCTATGCCATCGACCAACCGGTACTGGTAACGCGCGAGGACGAAAGCCGGGCGCTGGACACGGGCCTGGCCGGCATGCGCCTGGGCATGCTCTACCACTACCTGCCCCGGCAGGAGGTGAACAGAACCTACCCCAAGGCCGAGCTCCTGGCCTTCGGCTCGTCCAGCCAGGCCCTGAGTGCCGTGGCGTTCGGCCAGGCCGACGTGTTCATCGGCGATACCATTTCCACCCATTACCAGCTCAACCGCGGCCACCTGCCACGCCTGCGCATGGCCAGTTTCGGCAAGCACGAAGCCATCGGCTTCGGTTTTGCCCTGCGTCACGAGGACAGGGTGTTGATGGAGATGGTTAACGCCACCCTGGACAGACAGACCTCGGCCATACGCGCCAGTATCTTCAAGCGCTGGAGCGCCGGTAGCGACCTGCTGCTGACCGACCGCAAGCTGCAACTGACCGACACCGAAGAGCAGTGGCTGAAGGACCACCCGGTAATGCGTGTGGCAATCGATGACACCGCTGCACCTGTCTCCTATTTCGATGGCTCGGGGCATTTTCGCGGCATCACCGCCGACCTGCTCGAACTGCTTCGCCTGCGCACCGGCTTGCGTTTCGAAGTGCAGCGCGCCAGCGGCCTTGCAGACATGATTGCCCGCCTGAAGGACGGCCGCGCCGATGTCATCGCCGCACTGGCCACCGGCGGGGTGAACGAAGACGACCTGCAAATCAGCCAGCCCTACCTGGAAAGCGCCTATGTGCTGGTCAGCCGCAAGGACAAGCAACCCTTCACCTCGCTGGAACAGTTGCAGGGTCATCGCATCGCCATTACCCGCTACAGTGCCATGGACGCCATGCTGTCGCGGCACTATCCGCAAATCGGCTGGGTCGAGACCGAAAGCTCGTTCTATTCCATGGCGTTGCTCAACAGTGGTGCCGTCGATGCGGTGATCACCACCTTGATCGACGCCAACCACGCGCTGGCCGGCAACCCTGAACTGGTCATCCGGGCCACTGTCGGCAGCGACCCTGCCAGCTTCGCCATGGCCACCAGTGCCCCGTCGCAGGCGCTGGTGTCGATCCTCGACAAGGCGCTGCTGAGCATCTCGCCGGAAGAACTGGGGGTCATCAACAACCGCTGGCGCGGCTTCAGCCTGCACGAGGATGGCAACGACCACGGTTACCGAAGGCTGGCGATACAGGTGGTACTCGGCACCGCCGTGCTGTTGCTGCTGGCCTTGTTGTGGAATGCCCGCCTGCGCCTGCAGATTCGCCAGCGGCAACGCGCCGAACGGGCATTGAACGACCAGGTGGCATTCATGCGCGCCCTGCTCAACGGCACGCCCCACCCCATGTACGTGCGTGACCGCGAGGGCCGCCTGCAAAGCTGCAACTACAGCTACCTGGAAGCCGTGCAGGCGCGCTCCGAGGAGGTCATCGGCAAGAACCTGGAGGGGAGCCTGTTCGCCGATTGCGAGCAGACCCGGCAGATCCACGCCGACTACCTGAAGGTAATGGCCGAAGGCTCGCCACTGATCATGGACCGGACACTACGGATCCAGGACCGGGAGATGACCATCTACCACTGGATTCTGCCGTACCGCGACTCACTGGGTGAGGTGCAGGGCATCATCGGTGGCTGGATCGACATCAGCGAGCGCCGCCATCTGGTCATGGAGTTGCGCCAGGCCAAGCAGCAGGCCGACGATGCGAACCGCGCCAAAAGCACGTTCCTGGCCACCATCAGCCACGAAATCCGCACCCCGATGAATGCGGTCATCGGCATGCTCGAGCTGGCAGTCAAGCGTGCCGACCAAGGCCGGGTAGACCGCTGCGCGCTGGAGCTGGCCCACCATTCGGCCAAGGACCTGCTGGGCCTGATCGGCGATATCCTCGACATCGTGCGCATCGAATCCGGGCACTTGTCCCTCGCTCCGGAGGCCGTCGACCTGGCGGCCCTGGTCGAATCGGTGGGGCGTATTTTCGAAGGCCAGGCGCGGCAGAAAGGCCTGGCCCTGGAGGTGATGATCGCTCCGGCCGCACGCTGCCATGCCCTGCTCGACCCCCTGCGCTTCAAGCAGGTCCTGTCCAACCTGGTGAGCAACGCCATCAAGTTCACCGAGCATGGTCAGGTGCGCATCTGCGTAGGCCTGGAAGACGACGGCGCCACCACTCCCGCCGTGCTGGAGCTGGAAGTGCGCGACAGCGGCATCGGTATCCACGCCGACGACCTGCAACGCCTGTTCAACCCGTTCATCCAGGCCAACCCGCATAGCCAGAGCGCCCGCGCGGGTACCGGGCTAGGCCTGGCCATCTGTCGCAACCTGTGCGAAATGATGGGCGGCAGCCTGACCATCAAGAGCCTGGAGGATGTCGGCACCCAGGTGCGCCTGAAGATGCCGCTGCAGCGGGTTGACGCTGCAGCGCCGCCGGCCCCGCTGATCGAGAACCTCGATGTGCCGGACCCGCGGCTGAGCGTACTGGTGATCGATGACCACCCGGCCAACCTGCAGCTGATGGCACAGCAGCTTGGCTACCTGGGGCTGGAGCACACCAGCGCCCGCGACGGTCGCGAAGGCCTGGCCACCTGGCGGGCGGGGGACTTCGATGTGCTGGTGCTCGACTGCAACATGCCGCACATGAACGGCTACCAGCTGGCCACCGCCGTGCGTACCGAGGAACGCCATGGCAAGCGGCCGCGCTGCACCATTCTCGGCTACACCGCCAACGCGCAGCCGGAGGTACGCCGCAAGTGCCTGAGCGCCGGCATGGACGACTGCCTGCTCAAGCCCATAAGCCTGGGTACGCTCAGCCAGCGCCTGGCCGGCATCCGCCCGCGCCGCCGGCAGAAATCGCGGCGCAAGCTGTACAACCTGGACGGCCTGGCCACAGTGGTCGGGCATGACCCGAACGACCGCCAGCGCTTCCTGATGGCGTTGCAGCAGAGCCTGCAGGCCGACCTGGGAACTTTGATGGCATTGCATCCGCAGCACGACAGCGATGCCATTGCCGAACAGGCGCACAAGGTGCTCAGCGCCGCGCGGATGCTGGAAGCCCCCGAACTGATGAAGGCTTGCGAAGCCCTGGAGGCAGGCGGCTTGCCTACCGCCCAGATACGCCTGCGGCGCCAGGCACTGGCACGGCATATGTGCCGGGTAGAACGTGCCCTGGCCAGGGAGCTGGCCACCGGTAGCTGCACACAGGCAGGCAGCCAGGCGTGTTAACTGGTAGACTGCGCGGCGTTATTACCTAAGAGGATTGTTTCATGGCCACAAACCGCTCCCGTCGTCTGCGCAAGAAGCTGTGTGTCGACGAGTTTCAGGAATTGGGCTTCGAGCTGAACCTGGAATTCAAGGAAGATCTGGACGACCAGGCAATCGATGCTTTCCTCGACGCGTTCCTGGAAGAAGCCATGGACGCCAATGGCCTGGACTATGTAGGCGGTGACGATTTCGGCCTGGTGTGCTCGGTCAAACGCGGCTCGGTCAGCGAAGAACAGCGTGCAGCCGTTGAAGCCTGGCTCAAAGGCCGTAGCGAACTGACCAAGATCGAGGTCAGCCCGCTGCTGGACGCCTGGTACCCGGAAAAGCCGATCAACAAGGCCGAGTGATACCGGCCCGGCTCGATCGCTGAAAAGGCCACCCTTAGGGGTGGCTTTTTTATTGGGGGTGCTTTTCCGTCGAACGTGGCGCATCGTCGCTGCGCTTGGGGCATAATGCGTATTCTTTCATTCTGGGGCCATCATTCCTTACAGCCCCAATGCCCTTTTCCCTCGCCGTAGGGTATTTATCGATCATGATCAAAACGCTTCGTCCCCTCGTTCTTGCCGGCCTGCTGTTGCCATTCGCCCTGCCCAGCCAGGCCGCCGCCGTCAACACCACGCTGCCTGCCAAAGTGCAACAGGCCCTCAAGGCCAACAAACTGCAAGATTCTGCACTGTCGCTGGTGATGCTGCCGCTGGACGGCCCCGGCACACCGACCGTGTTCAATGCCGATGTCTCGGTCAACCCGGCCTCGACCATGAAACTGGTCACCACCTACGCCGCCCTCGAACTGCTCGGCCCGACCTTCCAGTGGAAAACCGAGTTCTACACCGACGGCGCCCTGAGCAACGGCGTACTCAACGGTAACCTCTACCTCAAAGGTGGCGGCGACCCGAAACTGAACATGGAAAAGCTGTGGTTGCTGATGCGTGACCTGCGCGCCAATGGCGTGCGCACCATCACCGGCGACCTGGTGCTGGACCGCAGCCACTTCGTGCAGCCGAACCTGCCGCAGTTCAACGATGACGGCGGCGATGAGAACAAGCCTTTCCTGGTCAAGCCCGACTCGCTGCTGGTCAACCTCAAAGCCCTGCGTTTCGTGGCCCGCAACGATGGCGGCAAGGTCACCATCGCGGTCGAACCGCCGATTGCCAGCATCCGTATCGACAACCAGGTCAAGGCGGTAGCCTCCAAACAGTGTTCGGGTGATGTGCGCTACAACCCCGTGCAGCAAGCCGACGGCATCAGCGTAACGGTCAGCGGCCAGCTGGGTGACGGCTGCAACTCGCAGACCTACCTGTCGCTGCTCGACCACCCGACCTACGCCGCCGGTGCCGTGCGCGCGATCTGGAACGAGCTGGGTGGCAGCATCCAGGGCGGCGACCGCTTCGAGAACGTGCCCAAGGGCGCTCGCCTGCTGGCCCGTGCCTTCTCGCCAGACCTGGTGGAAGTGATCCGCGACATCAACAAGTACAGCAACAACACCATGGCCCAGCAGCTGTTCCTGAGCCTTGGCGCGCAGTTCCGCACCGATGCCGACGGTGACGACGCTCGCGCCGCCCAGCGCGTGGTGCGCCAGTGGCTGGCGAAGAAGGGTATTACCGCGCCGCACCTGGTGATGGAAAACGGTTCCGGCCTGTCGCGTGCCGAACGGGTCAGCACGCGGGAGATGGCGGCAATGCTGCAGGCGGCCTGGAAGAGCCCTTATGCTGCCGAGTTCATGAGCTCGATGCCGCTGGTGGGTATGGACGGCACCATGCGCAAGCGCCTGAAGCGCACCGCCATGACCGGCGAAGGGCACATCAAGACCGGTACGCTGAACACCGTACGGGCAATTGCCGGCTTCAGCCGTGACAGCAACGGCCATACCTGGGCAGTGGCGGCGATCCTCAACGATCCGAAACCGTGGGGCGCCTCGCAGGTGCTCGACCAGGTGCTGCTGGATTTGTATCGCCAGCCGAAACTGGCCGGCAGCACAGCGGCCAACTGACAGGTAGCCAGTACCGGCCCTTTCGCGGCTAAAGCCGCTCCCACAGGTTCAGCGCAGGGTTCAAGACCTGCAATTTCCCTGTGGGAGCGGCTTCAGCCGCGAAAGGGCCGGCATTGGCAACTGACAGCTGTCAGGCCAACTCCCCCTCCACCCGGTCCCGCCCAGCCTGCTTGGCTGCATACACCCCGGCATCAGCCCGCAACAGCAAGGCATCGGCCCCTTCCCCCGGTCGCCAACCCGCCACACCAAAACTCGCGGTCACCCTGCCCACGCCCTCCACCGGCACATTGCGCACGCCTTGCCACAGCTCCAGTGCCAGCAGCCGCGCCTGCTCGGCATCGCTGCCCGGGCACAGCACCATGAACTCTTCGCCGCCCAGCCGGCAGAACACATCGGTACGCCGCAAACGCTGGCCGATACGCAGGCACAGGCTGCGCAGCACGCGGTCGCCGACGGCATGGCCGAAATGGTCGTTGATGCGCTTGAAGTGATCGATATCGAGCATGATCACCGCCAGCGCCAGGCCATCGCGCTGGGCTCGTTCCAGTTCGAGCTTGAGCCGCTCCTGGAAGTAACGGCGATTATGGATGCCGGTCAGCGAGTCGGTCACCGACAGCGCACGCAACTCTTCCTCCACGCCCTTCAGGTCGGAGATGTCGGTCAGGTAGCCATGCCACAAGGTGCAGCCCTGCTCGCCCACCTCCGGTGTCGCCTCGCCACGCACCCAGCGCAACCCGGCACGCGGCAGGCAGACGCGGTATTCTTCGCGCCAGGGCGACAGGTGTTCGGCCGAGTAACGCACCGAGCGGCGCACGCGCTCCAGGTCGTCCGGGTGGATGCGCTCGAACACCGCGGTGGCGTCCTCGCGCAGCTGCTGCAGGTCGACTTCGTAGATGTCGTACAGGCCCATGCTGGCATACGGAAAGCAGGAGTGGCCGTTGCCATCCAGGCGGTACTGGTAAATGCCGCCCGGCACCTCGGCACTGAGCTTTTCCAGAAGACGGTCACGCGCTGCCAGCGCCTCATGCACCCGACGCCGTTCAGTAACATCGATGCAGATCGCCAGGTAACCGATCCATAACCCCTGTTCATCGAGCATGGCGGTGACCAGCATGTTGGCCACCAGTTGGCTGCCATCGGCACGCAACAAGGTCCACTCCCCCGGTTCGGCGCCATGCTCCTGCGCTGTTTCGGCGAACATGGCCTGGCCACCTTCAATCGGTCGGCCGTAACGCAGGCTCAAGGCATGGGCACGCAGGTTCAACTCTTCGGGCAGCACCAGGTCCTCCAGGCGCAGCTGGCCGATCGCCTCACTGGCCGGGTAACCGAGCATGCGCTCGGCGCCGGCGTTGAAAGTGCTGACCACGCCCTTGAGGTTGGTGGCGATGATCGCCACCTGGGTTGCGGCATCCAGCACGCTGCGCAGCTGGTTGTGGGTACCGCGCAGTGACTGCTCGCTGACACGCAGCTCGGCAGTGCGCTGCTCCACCAGGGCCAATGCGCGCTGGCGCTGGCTGAACAGACTGTAGAGCAACACGCTGAGCAACAGGCTCAACAAGCTGCCCAGCAGGCTCACTGCCAGCACCGCGGAGGAACGGTTGGCGCGCACGAACGCCTGGCTCGGCCGGATACTCAACTGGAAGTGGTGGTCAGCCAGGTGCAATAGCTGGTTGCTGGCCAGCGGCAGGGGTGCGACCGGGTTCTGCGAGTCGAACATCACCTCGGGGCCATGTAGCCCGGTGGGGTCGACGATACGCACCACAAGGTTATCGTCTGCCGTAACCGGGCGCCCGTCGCTGATCAGCTCACGCATGCTCAGCAAGGCCATCACATAACCCACTGCCGCGCCGCGGGGGTTGGCATCGGAAAACACCGGCGCCACCATCAGCAGGCCACGCGCATCCGAGCTGGTATCGAACATGGGCAGTGGCTCGGACACCGCCATGCTGCCCGGCCCAAGCGCCCGCGCCAAGGCCGCCAGGGGCACTTCCTGGCCGGCGAGGTCCAGCCCATAGGGCAGCCCGGGCAATTCACCCGACTGGGTATAGAGTACCGGGAAGTAATGGTCGCGCTGGGGGGATGGGTGCCACTGGCCTTGTTCATCCTGGTCGCGGATCACATAGCCCGGGCCGGAATGCGCACTGGCCTGGCGCTCGAATTCGGCGCGTTGCGCGGCCTCGACACGCGGCGCCCAGGCGTAGGCCAGGGTCCGTTGCAGCAATGGCCGGGCGTAGCCGTCGAACTCGTGCGGGGTGATTTCGTTGGAAAAGCTGAAAAACCGCCGCAGCCCGTCCAGGCGCTGCTGCTGTTCATCAAACCGCTCGGCGATACGGCTGAAACGCTCGCTTGCCAGCAGCTCGAAGCGCTGGCGCAGCTGCTGCTTGTAAAAGGTTTGCGCGGCTAGCGCCAGGACGGCCGTCAACAGGCCGCCCACGACCAGGGCGACCAAGGCTACCGCCCAGGCGGATAATGCCTCTGTGCACAGGCCAAGCAACCGCGCGCACACGCCACCCTTTGACATACACCCATCTCGTCACGTCAGCGTCCTGCGGATTATCTTGCCCTGTCCCCAGTTATAGCTATTGGCCATTAGCCGCGCAATGTACCTCGTCGCCTCAACGAAGCTGCAGGCGCCAGGCGCGATGGATACGGTTGTTGCGGGCGAAGTCCGGGTCCAGGGTCTGGGCCGTGATTTCCTCCACCGCGTAACGCGCCATCAGGTGCTCGTCCAGCTGGAACTTGCGGAAGTTGTTGGAGAAATACAGCACGCCACCCGGCGCCAGGCGGGCCATGGCCAAATCAAGCAGCTGCACGTGGTCACGCTGCACATCGAACACGCCTTCCATGCGCTTGGAGTTGGAGAAGGTCGGCGGGTCGATGAAGATCAGGTCGTAGCTGTCGCGGTTACCCTCCAGCCAGGCCATCACATCGCCCTGCTCCAGGCGGTTGCGATCCGAGAAGCCATTAAGCGCCAGGTTGCGCCGCGCCCAGTCCAGGTAGGTTTTCGACAGGTCGACGCTGGTGGTGCTGCGCGCGCCACCCTTGGCCGCATGCACGCTGGCCGTGGCGGTGTAGCAGAACAGGTTGAGGAAGCGTTTGCCGGCTGCTTCGCGCTGGATGCGCATGCGCATCGGGCGATGGTCGAGGAACAGGCCGGTGTCGAGGTAATCGGTAAGGTTGACCAGCAGCTTGACGCCGCCTTCGTTCACTTCCTGGAAGCGGCCTTCGGTTGCCTGGCGCTCGTACTGGCGCGTGCCGCTCTGCCGCTCGCGACGCTTGAGCACCACACGCTGCGGCGAAATGCCCAAGGCCTGCGGGATGGCTGCCAGCGCGTCGAGCAGGCGTGCCTGAGCCTTGTCCGGGTCGACCGAACGTGGCGCGGCGTATTCCTGCACGTGCACCCAGTCCTGGTACAGGTCGACCGCCAGTGCATATTCGGGCATGTCGGCATCGTACAGGCGGTAGCAATCGACCTGCTCGCGGCGGGCCCACTTGCCCAGCTGCCGGAGGTTTTTCTGCAGGCGGTTGGCGAACATCTGCGCACCTTCCGACAAACGTGCCGGCTCGCTGGCCGGTACTGCCTGCTGGCGGGTTTGCGCACCTTCAGGCTGCGCCTCGCGGCGCTCGCCGGTAACGAACTGGTCGGGCTGCACCTTGAACAGCAGCAGCTTGCACGGCAAGGCGCCGTTCCAGAACGCGTACTGCTTGTGGCTGCGAATACCCATGCGCTTGCCCAGCTGCGGCGCGCCAGTGAATACCGCCGCTTCCCAGCCCATGCAGGCCTGGCGCAGGCGCTCGCCGAGGTTCTGGTAGAGGTACAGCAGGCTGGCTTCGTCACCCAGGCGCTCGCCATAGGGCGGGTTGCTGATGACCAGGCCTTTCTGGTTCTGGTCCGGGCGCGGCTCGAAGGTGCTGACTTCGCCCTGGTAGATCTTGACCCAGTCGCCCAGGCCGGCACGCTCGACGTTGTTGCGGCCCGGCTGGATCAGCCGCGGGTCGGCCTCGTAGCCACGGATCCACAGCGGTGGCTTGGCCAGGCCGGCCTGTGCCCGCGCCTGCGCCTCGTCATGTACCTTGCGCCACAATGCCGGTACGTGGCCAAGCCAGGCACTGAAGCCCCAGCGTTCACGCTTGAGGTTGGGCGCGATATCGGCGGCGATCATTGCCGCTTCGACCAGGAAGGTACCCACACCGCACATCGGGTCGGCCAGCGCGCCACCTTCGGCGGCAATGCGCGGCCAGCCGGCGCGGATAAGCACCGCCGCCGCCAGGTTTTCCTTCAGCGGCGCGGCGCCTTGCTGCAGACGGTAGCCACGCTGGTGCAGGCTGTGCCCGGAAAGGTCAAGGGAGAGAATGGCTTCGCCACGGTCCAGGCGCAGGTGCACGCGCACATCCGGGTCGATCTTTTCCACCGACGGGCGCAAGCCTTCGCGGTTGCGCAGCTTGTCGACGATCGCGTCCTTGACCTTCAGCGCACCGAAGTGGGTGTTGTCGATGCCCGAGCCATGGCCGCTGAACTCCACTGCCAAGGTGCCGTCGGCTGCCAGGTGATCAGCCCAGTCGACCGCGTGCACGCCGTCGTAGAGGTCGTCGGCGTTCTTCATGGAGAAGCGCTTGAGTACCAGCAGCACCCGGTTGGCCAAGCGTGACCACAGGCACAGGCGGTAGGCGGTTTCCATATCGGCGGCGCCGCGAATGGCCGAGGTGTGCTCGCGCACGTCATCCAGGCCGAGGGCCCGGGCCTCTTCGGCAAGCAGGCCTTCCAGGCCTTTGGGGCAGGTGAGGTAAAGTTCGAAACGGTCCGACATGAGTAATCCAGCGCCTTGGGCTATTTGACTGACGGGGCGACGCATCGCCCCGCGATGTTTGCCCGCACACCTTTCCAGCAGGCGTGCGGGTGGCCTTTCGTGGCACGCGAGCGTGCGGTGAAAGGCCGGGCCGCCTGACCGATCTGTGCTTGGCCCAGTGGCAAAGACAGCTTAGATCATCAGGCAGTACGAAAAATTCTGGCGATACCGGGGCCGATGTGACCCTTCGTCGCATTTCAAATTATTTCTGTCATCCGCAAGCCACGCTGGCGAAATGACGTCAATGATCGGCAAACCCTGATCATAGCGGGCTCAACGCTAAACAAGGTTGAGTCGCATTTATTTACTTATCCCCTCACCCTTGGAAAGGTTACGTGCTTATGACAAATCGATCATTCACACCGTGACTCGCATTCGATAGAACTGGTCTCAGGCCGCTTCGCAACGAGGCGGCACTTTCAGCTCGCCACGCCGGCAGCGAGCGCACACCGGCAGAAAGACTCTGCCCGGCCTCGGAGAGGCCGACGGGACATTACAGTCAACAAGTGAGGGCAACACCCTATGAGAAGACTTAAGCGTGATCCGTTGGAAAGAGCATATTCACGTGGCTACCAATACGGGGTCACCGGCAAATCCCGCGAACTTTGCCCCTTCAATCTTCCTTCTGTTCGCCAAGCCTGGATCAACGGCTGGCGTGAAGGTCGCGGTGATAACTGGGACGGAATGACTGGCACCGCTGGCATCCATAGACTCAACGAAAATCACGCCGTTGGCTGAACGAGGACACTGAATTCGATTCACCATGCACGCCCTATCCGGGCGGCGGGCGAAGGCCCAGGGGCCCCTTGATGGGGCCCTTTTTTTGCCTTGGCAAACCTTCCCAACTGCACTGGCCTCTTCGCGGGTAAACCCGCTCCCACAGGTACTTCACTGCTCTCAAGCTTGTGTAGTCCCTGTGGGAGCGGGTTTACCCGCGAAGAGGCCGTGTCAGGTCACCGCGGCATCGCAGCGATAGCATCCACCGCTTCGCGAATCAGCGCCGGCCCCTTGTAAATGAAGCCCGAATAAATCTGCACCAGGCTCGCGCCGGCAGCGATCTTCTCGGCGGCATGGCGGCCTTCGGTAATGCCGCCAGCGGCAATGATCGGCAGCTTGCCGCCCAATTCGCCCGCCAGCACCTTGACGATGTGGGTGCTCTTTTCCAGCACCGGCGCGCCCGACAGGCCGCCCGCCTCGCCACCGTATGGCAGCCCTTCGACACCTTCACGCCCCAGCGTGGTGTTGGTGGCGATCACCGCATCCATGCCCGACTCCATCAGCGCTGCGGCCACCAGGGCAGTTTCTTCGTCGCTCATGTCCGGGGCAATCTTGATTGCCAGAGGTACGCGCTTGCCATGCGTGCCGGCCAGTTGCTCACGGCGCTCGGCCAGGGCATCGAGCAACTGCTTGAGCGAATCGCCAAATTGCAGGCTGCGCAGGCCCGGGGTGTTTGGTGAACTGACGTTGACCGTGATGTAACTGGCCGCGGTGTACACCTTGTCCAGGCAGATCAGGTAGTCATCGACGGCACGCTCCACCGGGGTGTCGAAATTCTTGCCGATGTTGATGCCCAGCACGCCGTTGTAACGCGCAGCCCGCACCCGGCCGAGCAGGTGATCAACACCCAGGTTGTTGAAGCCCATGCGGTTGATGATGGCCGTTGCCTCCGGCAGGCGGAACAGCCGCGGCTTGGGGTTGCCCGGCTGCGGTCGCGGGGTGACGGTGCCGATTTCGACGAAGCCGAAGCCCAGCTGGGCGAAACCGTCGATGGCCGCACCGTTCTTGTCCAGGCCGGCCGCCAGGCCCACCGGGTTGGCGAAGTTCAAGCCCATGACCGTAACCGGCAAAGCCGCCGGCTGCTTGCACAGCACGCCGTTGAGGCCAAGACGGCCACCGGCGCCGATCAGGTCCAGGGACAGGTCGTGGGAGGTTTCCGGGGAAAGCTTGAACAGCAGCTGGCGGGCCAGGGTATACATGGGCGGGCAAGGCTCGGGGTGAATGAGGGGGCGATTATAGCCAGCGTGGGGCCGGCATGACAGCAAATCGTGGGGCCGGTGAAGCTCTGACAGCCAGTGCAGTACCTGTGGGAGCGGGTTCACCCGCGAACACCGGCGAAGCCGGTGCCATCCACCGAGCTGCCTGCTTCGCGGGTGAACCCACTCCCACAGGGATCGCACAAGCTTTTAGCTTTGCGCAAGACAGTTGCTTTCACGGGGCCGCAATGCGACCCCAGGGCCTTTGGCACATGCGTTGCACCGGAAAAGCCCACAGCCTTATCAGTACGGGCGAGGAACCTTGTGAACACTGTACCCCGAGCAACGCCCCTGGCCTGGGTCAACGGCAGCGACGCGCCGGAAAAGCCCAGCCTGAACATCGGCTACATGGCCCTGACCGACTGCGCCTCGGTGGTAGTCGCCGCCACCCAGGGCTTTGCCCAGCAGCACGGCCTTACCCTCAACCTCAAACGCCAGGGTTCCTGGGCCGGGCTGCGCGACAAGCTGGTCAGCGGCGAACTGGATGCGGCGCACTGCCTGTATGGCCTGGTCTATGCCGTGCACCTGGGCATCGGCGGTGTACCGGCCAGCGAAATGGCCGTGCTCATGGGGCTGAACCAGAACGCCCAAGCCATAAACCTGTCTCCGGCCCTGCAGCGCAAAGGCGTGACCAACCCTGAAGCATTGGCGCGCCTGGCGCACCAGCATGGCGCACGCCTCACCTTTGCCCAGACCTTCCCCACCGGCACCCACGCCATGTGGCTGTATTACTGGCTGGCCAGCCAGGGCATCCACCCATTGCGCGACGTCGACAGCGTGGTGGTGCCACCGGCACAAATGGCCGCGCATATCCAGGCCGGGCGCATCGACGGTTTCTGCGTGGGCGAACCCTGGGCTGCCGATGCAGTGGCCACGGGCCAGGGCTTCACACTGGCCACCAGTCAGTCGATCTGGCCGGACCATCCGGAGAAGGTCCTGGCCTGCGCCCGCGCCTTTGCCGAGCAATACCCCAACAGTGCCCGCGCGCTGATCAAGGCGGTCCTGGCCGCCAGCCGCTTCATCGAGCAAAGCCCGGAAAATCGCCGCAGCACTGCGCAACTGCTCAGCGGCAGCGCCTACCTGGCCACCCCGCTGGCGAGTATCGAACCACGCTTGCTGGGCAGCTACCACGATGGCCTGGGCAACCACTGGCAAGATCCCCATGCACTGCGCCTGCACGACCATGGCCGGGCCAACCTGCCGTACCTGTCCGACGGCATGTGGTTCATGACCCAGTTCCGCCGCTGGGGCCTGCTGCGCGATGATCCCGACTACCTCGGCGTGGCCCGCCAGGTCCAGCAGCTGGCGTTGTATGGCGAGGCGGCACAAAGCCTCGGCGTGGCCTGCCCTGAACCAATGCGCAGCAGCCTGTTGATTGATGGCAGCCGCTGGGACGGCAGCGACCCCTACGGTTATGCCCGCAGTTTCAGCCTGCATGCCATGGGCGACCTGCCCGATGCCCGTGTCGGCGCGTGAGGGGTACCATTCATGTTGCGCATCCTGCTGATCGACGACACCCAGAGCAAACTCGGTCGCCTCAAGGCGGCCTTGAGCGAGGCCGGCTTCGAGGTCATCGAAGCCCCCGGCCTGACCATCGACCTGCCCGCCTGCGTCGAAACGGTGCGCCCGGATGTGGTGCTGATCGATACCGACTCACCGGACCGCGATGTGATGGAACAGGTGGTGCTGGTCAGCCGTGACCAGCCACGCCCCATCGTACTGTTCACCGACGAGCATGACCCCGCCGTGATGCGCCAGGCGATTCAGTCGGGGGTCAGCGCCTACATCGTCGAAGGCATCCATGCGGCGCGGCTGCAGCCGATCCTGGATGTGGCCATGGCCCGCTTCGAAAGTGACCAGGCACTGAAGGCACAATTGTTGGCGCGCGACCAGCAACTGGCTGAGCGCAAGCGCATCGAGCAGGCCAAGGGTTTGCTGATGAAGATGAAGGATTGCAACGAAGAACAGGCCTACACCCTGATGCGCCGCCAGGCCATGAGCCGGCAGCAGAAGCTGATCCAGGTGGCCGAGCAGATCATTGCCATGCATGAAATGCTGGGCTAGCAACCTGCTTCACGCGGTCCCTGTAGGAGCGGCCTTGTGTCGCGATGGGCTGCGCAGCAGCCCCAGGATCTCAGCTTCGCGGCAGAGATTGCCGGGGCTGCTGCGCAGCCCATCGCGACACAAGGCCGCTCCTACAAGGGGACAGCAACTTCTCAGAGTTGGCCCATCTCTTGCTGAACAAATATCACCGGTAGCCAACGGCGGTTGCCCACTTGATCCCGACAAAGACGTCGCTCTCCCCTCCACCCATGTGGAGCGGGTAGCGGCGTCTTTTTCGTTCCGTTGCATTGCCGAGTGAGGTGTTCGATGAGTACCAGCTTCTGGAAATCCGGGCATGTGCCCACGCTGTTCGCCGCGTTCCTGTACTTCGACCTCAGCTTCATGGTCTGGTACCTGCTTGGCCCACTGGCGGTGCAGATTGCCGCCGATCTGCAGCTGAGTGCACAACAACGGGGCCTGATGGTGGCCACACCGATCCTGGCCGGGGCGATATTGCGCTTTGCCATGGGCGTGCTGGTCGACCGCCTGTCGCCCAAGACCGCCGGGCTGATCGGCCAGGTGGTGGTCATCGTCGCCCTCGCCGCTGCCTGGTACCTGGGCGTGCACAGCTATGAACAAGCGCTGCTGCTGGGTGTTTTCCTCGGCTTTGCTGGCGCTTCGTTCGCCGTGTCACTGCCGCTGGCCTCGCAATGGTACCCACCTCAGCATCAAGGCAAAGCCATGGGCATTGCCGGTGCCGGCAACTCCGGCACAGTGTTCGCTGCCCTGTTGGCCCCTGCGCTGGCTGCAGGCTTTGGCTGGAACAATGTGTTCGGCTTCGCGCTGATCCCGCTGTCGCTGGCCCTGTTGGTGTTCGCCCTGCTGGCACGCAATGCCCCGCAGCGCCCCAAGCCAAAAGCCATGGCCGACTACCTCAAGGCCCTGGGCGACCGTGACAGCTGGTGGTTCATGTTCTTCTACAGCGTCACCTTCGGCGGCTTCATCGGCCTGGCCAGCGCCCTGCCCGGCTATTTCAGCGACCAGTATGGCCTGAGCCCGATCACCGCCGGCTACTACACCGCTGCCTGCGTGTTCGCCGGCAGCCTGATGCGCCCACTCGGCGGCGCCCTGGCCGACCGCTTCGGCGGTATCCGCACTTTGCTGGGCATGTACAGCGTGGCGGCCATCTGCATCGCCGCAGTCGGCTTCAACCTGCCTAGCGCAGCCGCTGCACTGGCCCTGTTCGTCAGCGCCATGCTCGGCCTGGGGGCCGGCAATGGCGCAGTGTTCCAGCTGGTGCCGCAACGCTTCCGCCAGGAGATCGGCGTGATGACCGGGCTGATCGGCATGGCCGGCGGCATCGGAGGCTTCCTGCTGGCCGCCGGGCTTGGCACCATCAAGCAGCACACCGGAGACTACCAACTGGGGCTGTGGCTGTTCGCCAGCCTGGGCTTGCTGGCCTGGTTCGGCCTGCACGGCGTGAAACAGCGCTGGCGCACCACCTGGGGCTCGGCTGCGGTTACTGCGGCGCGAGTCTGAGGCACAGCCATGAGCCTGCAACTTAAGTTTGCCCAGGCCAGCGCCACCGGGCCGCGCGAGGAAAACCAGGACGCTCTGCGCCTGGTTACCCCGGCGCCGGAGCTGGCTGCCAGCAAGGGCTACCTGTTCGCCCTCGCCGACGGCGTCAGCCAATGTGCCGATGGTGGCCTGGCAGCCCGTGCCAGCCTGCAGGCGCTGGCTCTGGACTATTACGCCACCCCTGCGACCTGGAGCGTGGCCCAGGCACTCGACCGCCTGCTGCTGGCACAGAACCGCTGGTTGCGCGCCCAAGGCAGCGGCCAGCCACTTTTGACCACCCTCAGCGCGTTGGTGCTGCGTGGCCGGCGCTTTACCTTGGCCCACGTAGGGGACTGTCGCGCGTACCGCTGGCACGCCGGGCGCCTGCAATGCCTGAGCGAAGACCACGTATGGGACCAGCCCGGCATGCAGCATGTGCTGAAGCGCGCGCTGGGCCTGGACCAGCACTTGCTGGTGGATTACCTGGAAGGCGAACTGCAGCCGGGCGAGAGCTTCCTGCTGTTGAGCGATGGCGTATGGGCCAGCCTGGGCGACCAACACATCCAGGCGGTGCTGCGCGAGCAACCCGACCTGCAACTGGCCGTCGACACCCTGGTCGCCAGCGCGCACCTCAACGGCAGCCAGGACAACGCCAGTGCCTTGCTGGTGCAGGTCGAGCAACTGGGCACAGCCAACCTGGGCGACACCTTGGCGCAACTGCAGCAATGGCCTGTGCCCGGCCCGCTGCGTGAAGGCCAGGTAATCGATGGCTGGCAAACCGAAAAGCTGCTTTCGCACAGCCGCCAGTCGCTGCTGTACCGGGTGTGCGATGGCCATGGCCGAGCCTGGCTGCTGAAGACGCTGCCACCCGCGCGCGGGCAGGAGCCTGGCGCAGCGCAAGGGCTGTTGCTGGAAGAATGGTTCCTGCGCCGGGTCGCTGGCCGGCACTTCCCCGAGCTGCACACCGCCAGCCAGCGCCAGCACCTGTACTACGTGATGCGCGAATACCCCGGCCAGAGCCTGGCAGCGCTGCTGGCCGAGCACGGCCCGCTGCCCATGCCGCAGTGGCTGGAGCTGGCCCGGCAACTGCTGCAGGCGGTCGGCGTATTGCACCGGCGTAACCTGCTGCACCGCGACATCAAGCCAGAGAACCTGCACCTGGGCAGCGATGGCCAGCTGCGCCTGCTGGACTTCGGCCTGGCCTACTGCCCGGGCTTGTCCGAAGACCCGCTGCACGAGTTGCCGGGCACGCCGTCATACATTGCCCCGGAAGCATTCGATGGCCAACCGCCCAGCCCACGTCAGGACCTGTATGCCGTGGGCGTGACGCTGTATCACCTGCTGACCGGGCACTACCCCTACGGTGAAGTGGAGGCCTTCCAGCGCCCGCGCTTCGGCCAGCCGGTCAACGCCGCACGCTACCGCCCCGACCTGCCGGAATGGCTGCAGCACAACCTGCAGCAGGCACTGGCAGCCGACCCGGCGCAGCGCTTCGAAACCGCCGAACAATGGCTGCTGCTGCTCGAACGTGGCGACCGCCAGGAACTGCCCAGCCGGCCACGGCCGTTGCTGGAGCGAGAGCCATTGAAGGTATGGCGCACCCTGGCGCTGCTGTCCTTGCTGTTCAACCTGATATTGCTGCTCACCCTGCTCAAGGGCTGAACGCACCTTGCCGATGAGGAAACCCTGATGAATGCGAAAGTCTGGCTGGTTGGCGCTGGCCCTGGCGACCCAGAACTGCTCACCCTCAAGGCTGTACGCGCGTTGCAGCAAGCTGCGGTGGTGATGATCGACGACCTGGTCAACCCGGTGGTGCTGGAGCATTGCCCGCAGGCCCGGGTGATCGCCGTGGGCAAGCGCGGCGGCTGCCGCTCCACGCCACAGGCGTTCATCCAGCGCCTGATGCTGCGCCATGCACGGCAAGGGCGCTGCGTGGTGCGGCTCAAGGGCGGCGACCCATGCATCTTCGGCCGTGGCGGTGAAGAGGCGCTGTGGCTGCAGGGGCATGGCATCGAGGTGGAAGTGGTCAACGGCATCACCGCCGGTCTGGCCGGCGCCACGCAATGCGGGATTTCCCTGACCTCGCGAGGCGTGAGCCGGGGCGTGACGCTGGTCACGGCACATACCCAGGACGACAGCGAACTGAACTGGGCAGCCTTGGCCCAGGGCGGGACGACGCTGGTGGTGTATATGGGTGTTGCCAGGCTGGAGCAGGTGCGCCAAGGGTTGCTGGACGGGGGCATGGCACCGGGGACGCCGGTGGCGATGATCGAAAATGCCTCGTTGCCGCAGCAGCGGGAGTGCAGGAGCGATGTGCGGGGGATGGTTGAGGATGCGCGGGGGTTTGGCTTGCGTAGCCCGGCGATATTGGTGATTGGGGAGGTGGTTGGGGGGCAGGTGGCGCGGGACCTTGTGGCAATTGCTGGATGATAGGGTGCCTGATCTGGCCTCTTCGCGGGTAAACCCGCTCCCACAGGTACTGTACCTCTGCTGAAATCGGTGCAGTACCTGTGGGAGCGGGTTTACCCGCGAAAGGGCCGTCACAAGTGGCACAAATTACGGGCAAAGAAAAACCCGGCCGAGGCCGGGTTTTTCATGAAGCTTCAAACCAATTACTTGGCCTGGGCTTCTACCTGAGCTTCAACGCGACGGTTGACAGCGCGGCCTTCTTCGGTGGCGTTGTCGGCAACCGGACGGGTTTCGCCGTAGCCAACCGAGTCAACACGGCTGGATTCTACGCCGTACTGCTGGGTCAGGACCTGCTTGACAGCGTTGGCACGACGCTCGGACAGCTTCTGGTTGTAAGCGTCTGGGCCGACGGAGTCAGTGTGACCTTCCACGGTGGTGGTGGTCTGTGGGTACTGCTTCATGAAGTCAGCCAGGTTCTTGATGTCGCCGTAGCTGTTTGGCTTGACGACCGACTTGTCGAAGTCGAACTTGACGTCCAGCTCAACGCGAACGACTTCGGCAACAGCCGGGCAGCCATCAGCGTCAACGGTAACGTTGGCCGGGGTGTCAGGGCACTTGTCGACGTTGTCGCAAACGCCGTCGTTGTCGGAGTCGGAGCACACTTCGGCAACTGGAGCCGGAGCGACTTCAGCTTGCTTCGGGCTGCCGCCGAAGTTCAGACCAACACCAACGGTCGGACCCCACTCGGTGTTGCCGTTGTCGATGTTGTACATGGCTTCTACGCCGGCACGGGCAAAGAACATGTCGGTGATGTACCACTTGGCGCCAGCGCCAACGTTGGCGAAGGTGGAGTGGTCGCGGCCGCTACGAGTGGCCTGGCCCAGGCTCTCGTGAGCGAAACCGGCGGAAACGTACGGACGCAGAGCGTCGCCGACGGTACCGAAGTGGTAGGTAGCGTCGAGCTTGGCCTTGGAACCTTTGATGTCTTTGTTGAAGACTTCACCACGAGCGTTGTGGGTCTCGTTGTAGCCGAGGTCCAGGGAAACGTCGTCGGTCAGGAAGTAGCCCAGGCGAACACCAGGATTGGTGCCGTCGTTCTTGAAGTTACGTTCGCTGTCGTAGTACTGCTTGGTAACGTTGCCTTCGATTTCCACAGCGCCTTGGCCTTGAGCCAGAACGCCGAACGAAGTAGCAGCGACGAGCGAGCCAATGGCCAAGCCCAAGGTGTTTTTCAATTTCATCCGTTAAATCCCCATCTGGTGATAGTTAAGCAGTCCCACCACAAACAAGGGGGACAACTCGACGGCAAGTCTAGCAGAACTCGCCGGTTCGTTAGAGATATTTGCATGCCACTAAGTTTCATCGAGGCCGGCAAATTTCTCCCGAAGCTTGTCTAGCGCGCGCTTGTAGCGCATTTTCGTTGCGCTCAGGCCCATGTGCATGATGTCGGCAATTTCCTGAAATTCCAGCTCTGCGACAAATCGCAGCACCAGGATTTCCCGGTCAATCGGGTTCACATGCACCAGCCACTTGTCCAGCCCGCCCTTTTCTTCCGGCTTCGGCGCCTTGTCTTCGGACGCCTCTTCCACAGGGTCCAGACTCAAGGCATCCATCAACCGGCGTTTACGGCGCTCTTTGCGGTACTGGGTAATGCATTCGTTGTAGGTGATGCTGTAGAGCCAGGTCTTGAACTTGGACTTACCCTCGAAGTTCTTCAGCCCGTACAGCACTTTCAACATGACTTCCTGACAGACATCGTCCGCGTCACGGTCGTTCCCCAGATAACGCGCGCAGACGTTGAACAGGGTCCGTTGGTAGCGCCGCATGAGCTCTTCATAGGCGCGGGTAACGTGGTACAGCTCCTCATGCGAACGCGCCACCAACTCTTCGTCGGTGAGCTCGCGGGGGTCATAACGCATGGGCGGCGAATGAACTTTATTCAAAACGGATCTGGCCGACAGTCAGGTCAATGTCGCCGCGCGACCCCGTGGGTCGATTTTCGCGGCGGCATACATTAACAGCTTTGTGCGGTTAGCGGCTATTGACTCGCTGTTCAAGCAGCTCACGATTGGACAGCGATACCAGTTCGCCATCATCGGTCAGCAGCGTCGTCTTGACCGTACCGATCTCCTCGATATGCCCTTCGACCTCGCCAATCCGCACCTGCTGGCCGACCTGATACAGTTCGCGCACGTAGATGCCGGCCAGGATCTGCCCGGCGATTTCGCGGCTGCCCAGGCCCATTGCCAGCGCAACGGCCAGACCAACGGTAATCAGCCCGATCACGATCACATGGTTCAACAGGTCGGTTTTCACCTCCAGCTGGCTGATGGCCACCGAGATGCTGATGATGATCACCAGGCCCTGGGTGATACGCCCCAGGCCTGCCGAGTATTCCAGGCCGATGCCTTCGGCTGCGCCGCGTACCAGGCCGTTTGCCACCTGGGCCAGCAGCACGCCAGCCAGCAGCACCAAGGCTGCGCCGAACACCTTCGGCAGGTACAGGGCAAGCATGTCGAGGGTTGCCGAGACCCGCTCCAGGCCCAGCGACTCGGCGGCCGAGACCAGGAAGATGAGCAGCACGAACCAGTAGACGATCTTGCCAATCAAGGTGGAGATCGGCACCTGGATGCCGACCCGGCCGAGCATCTTGGTCAGGCCGGTGCCGGCCATCAGGCGGTCCAGGCCGAACTTGGCCAGCAGTTTGGACAGCAGCGTGTCGAGCAGCTTGGCCACCACGAAACCGAGCAGCACCACGACCAGCGCGCCGAACAGGTTGGGGATGAAGTTCGCTACCTTGGTCCAAAGGGCAGTCATGGCGGTGACCAGGCTCTGGGTCCAGAGATCGAGTTCCATATTCAATCGGCCTTATCTGCTTTGCTGCCGTTGGCAGCGTTGCGGGAAGAGTGTCGACGCACCGGCGCAACATGCGCCGCGCCATTGTTCACGGCGATCAGCAGCGCCTGGCTCCAGCGGCCAAGCAGGCTGAACAGATCACCCGCGCCAACCTGGCGGTTGGCGGTTTTCAGTACGCGACCCAGGCAGGCGGCGTCGTCCCGGTCGTCCCGGTCATTGCCGGAGGGTGACGCCTTGAGCAGGTCGCGCAGGGATTCTTCAAACGGATCGTGCATAGGCACCTCGCGCAGTGTCAGTCAGAGACGAGATGGCCGGTCGATGGGTCACACATCGCATTGGGACGAGTGTTTCAAAATGAATGGCGCTTGCCTGCACTGGCCCTATCGCCGGCAAGCCAGCTCCCACAGGGGTACCACAAGCCTTGAAACCTGTGGTGCACCTGTGGGAGCTGGCTTGCCGGCGATAGGGCCGGTGCAGGTCAATGAGCATCTATACCCACCGCAACCGCCGGAACAGCCACCACTGCCCCACCGCCAGCCCCAGCACGACGATGCAGGCAAACAGGAAGCCATAGGGGTTTTCCGCCCCCGGGATGCCGCCGACATTGATGCCCAGCAGCCCGGTGATGAAGCTCATGGGCAGGAAGATGCAGGTGATGATGCCAAAGCGGTACATGGTGCGGTTCATGCGCTCGCTGCGCCGGCGATCCTGGCTTTCCAGCACCAGGGCGGCCCGTTCGCGGGTCAGTTCCAGCTCTTCGAGGTAGCGGATCAGGCTGTTGTTCAGCTCGTTCCAGTAATCGGCGTCGGCATCGACGAACCAGCTCCATTTGCTACGCGACAGCTGGGCGTAGATCTCCCGCTGCGGAGCCAGGAAACGCCGCAGGCCGGCGGCACGCCGGCGGATCTGCTGCAGGCAGCCATTCTCCGGGGTGTACCGTTCGTCGGATTCGACCTTTTCTTCTTCCAGGTCGACCAGTTCGGACAGGTCGCTGACCAGGCCCTGGACCTTTTCGGTCAGCAGTTCGCCCATCAGCAGCAACAGCTCGGAAGCCGATTTCGGGCCCCTGCCCTCTTCGAGCTGCTGAAGAATCTCGTCACTGGCGCGCAACGGCCGCAGGCGCAGCGAGATGACCCGCTGCGCCTCGGCGAAGATGCGCACCGAGACCATGTCTTCAGGCTCTGCCCCCGGGTTGAGGTTGACCCCACGCAGGAACAGCAACAACTGTTCATCGGCCAGGGGCAGCAGGCGCGGCCGGGTGTTTTCTTCCAGCAGCAGCTCGCAGGCGAACGCGCTCAGGCCGCTGTCGTGCAGCAGCCAGGTGCGGGTTTGCGGATGGCTGCGGTCCCAGTGCAGCCACAGGCTCTGCTCGGGTTGCAGCTGCAGGTCGTCCAGCTCGGTACGGGCAATCGAGTGCGCGCCGCCTTTGCCATCGAGCACCAGGGCGTGTACCAGCCCCCACTGCGCGTTGTCTTCCTCGAACATCAAAGCTCCATCAGCGCGGGCGGCGCATCACTCCGGCATTTTCAGCGGGCTTGGCGAGACCAGCACGCCATTGTTGTCGGCATACACGTACTCGCCCGGGCGGAAGGTCACCCCGGCGAAGGTCACTGCCACGTTGAGGTCGCCGATGCCGCGCTTGTCGGTCTTCATCGGGTGACTGGCCAGGGCCTGCACGCCGACGTCGGTCTGGATCAGCACGTCGACGTCACGCACGCAGCCGTAGATCACCAGGCCTTCCCAACCGTTCTTGGCAGCCTTCTCGGCGAGCATGTCGCCGAGCAGTGCGCGGCGCAGCGAGCCACCACCATCGACGACCAGGACCTTGCCCTTGCCATCGAGCTCGACCTGCTCCTTGACCAGCGAGTTGTCTTCGAAGCACTTGATGGTGACGATCTGGCCACCGAACGAATCGCGGCCGCCGAAATTGCTGAACATCGGTTCCAGCACCTGCACCAGGTCCGGGTAGGCATCACACAGGTCGGGCGTAACGTAATGCTGCATGGGAAGCTCCTGTCAGTCACAACGAAAGCGGGTATCGGCCAAGGCTACACCGTAGAGCCCATTGCAGTCATCCGGGACCAAGCAGTCAGTTGTGTTTTGCCTGTACCGGCCTCTTCGCGGGTAAACCCGCTCCCACAGAGTCCTCACTGCACTCGAGCCCTGTGGAGTTCCTGTGGGAGCGGGTTTACCCGCGAAGAGGCCAGTACAGGCGCAATCCATTCAACTGGCGGGCACCGGCTCCGCCACCACAGTGGACTCATGCACCGGCACCAGCGGGTCACGCAGCCACCGTTCCACCAGCGGCCACACCTGCACCTGCGCGGCCTTGCTCACCAGCATGTCGACATGCCCGAAAGCCTCGAAGCCTTCCTCGAGCCCCAGCCGCAGAAACTGCTTGCGCTCACCGCCCAATTGCTCGAACAGCTTGCGGCAGGCCCACACCGGGTCCTGGAAGTCCCCCGCACCCGCCACCGCCAGCAGCGGCACATCCACCTCGGCCAGCCCCGCCCACCAGTCGCTCTGCCTGTCGCCAAAGCGCCCGAACAGGCCATGCCAGCGCATGCTCTCTAGGGCCAGGCCGATCGGCTCATCCTCCGGCCCACGCTTGAAGCGCGGACCGGAAATCTGCCCCCAGCGCTTGAGCAGCAGCTTCGCCCCCCAGGCCAGCGGCGGCACCTTCAACGGCCAGTACACGCGGCTGATCTGGGTACCGAACAGCGCCACGCTGGCTACCTGCTCGGCAGGCAGAAAGCCACCGCCCAGCGCTGCCGCCAGGGTCGTACCACCCAGGGAATGGCCGACCCAGTGCGGCGCCTGGCCCGATTGCTCGCGCACGAACGCGGCAATCAGCGGCAGGTCATCGCGGGCATAGGCGGCAACGCTGTTGTGCTTCCAGTCATGGTTGCGCGGCGACAGGCCGTGGCCGCGCATTTCCGGGATCCACACATCGAAGCCGGCGCGGGCAAGATAGGCCCCCAGGCCAACCCCTTTGGGCGAGTACCAGAAGCGGCGGTTGGAAAAGCTGCCATGCAGGAGAATGACCGGCACGCCCTGGGCCTGGCCCTGATCGGCCAGCCCCAGGCGGGTGACGGCCAGCTCGACGCTGGGGTCAGGGCTGTTGCCGGCCTTGATCCGGTACACGTCTTCGCTGAGGTCGCCGCGGCGTTCGGCACTGAGCAAGGCCACGGGGAATAGAGTGCTGCTGCTTTGCATAAGGTTGCTTGGTGCACAAAAAAGGGCGGGATCCATTACTGGAGCTCGCCCTGGAAAAAACCAGGCGGGGATACGCCAGACGTACCCCCGCGTTTTACTGCTTCAGACCGCGCCTTGCCCTTCGGCCAGGTAGAACCAGGTTTCGAGTACCGAGTCCGGGTTCAGCGACACGCTGTCGATGCCCTGTTCCATCAGCCACTTGGCCAGGTCCGGGTGGTCCGACGGGCCCTGGCCGCAGATGCCGATGTACTTGCCAGCCTTGTTGCACGCGGCAATGGCGTTGGCCAGCAGCTTCTTCACCGCAGGATTTCGCTCGTCGAACAGGTGGGCAATGATGCCCGAATCACGGTCCAGGCCCAGGGTCAGCTGGGTCAGGTCGTTGGAGCCGATCGAGAAGCCGTCGAAGTATTCCAGGAACTCTTCGGCGAGGATGGCGTTGGACGGCAGTTCGCACATCATGATCACGCGCAGGCCGTTGTCGCCACGGGCCAGGCCGTTTTCGGCGAGCAGGTCGACGACCTGGCTGGCTTCGCCCAGGGTACGCACGAACGGCACCATGATCTCGACGTTGGTCAGGCCCATTTCGTTGCGCACGCGCTTGAGCGCACGGCATTCGAGCTCGAAGCAGTCACGGAACGATTCGCTGATGTAACGCGAAGCGCCACGGAAGCCCAGCATCGGGTTTTCTTCTTCCGGCTCGTACAGCTTGCCGCCGATCAGATTGGCGTACTCGTTGGACTTGAAGTCCGACAGGCGCACGATGACCTTTTTCGGGTAGAAGGCCGCAGCCAGGGTGCTGATACCCTCGACCAGCTTCTCGACATAGAAGCCTACCGGGTCGTTGTAGCCGGCGATGCGCTTGTCGACGCTGTCTTTCAGGTCGGCAGGCAGGCCTGCATAGTTCAGCAGCGCCTTGGGGTGCACGCCGATCATGCGGTTGATGATGAACTCCAGGCGCGCCAGGCCGACACCGGCGTTGGGCAGCTGGGCGAAATCGAAGGCGCGGTCCGGGTTGCCGACGTTCATCATGATCTTGAACGGCAGGTCGGGCATGGCATCGACCGAGTTCTGCTTGATGTCGAAGCCCAGCTCGCCCTCGAAGATGAAGCCGGTATCGCCTTCGGCGCAGGAAACGGTCACGCCTTGGCCGTCTTTCAGCACCTGGGTGGCGTTGCCGCAACCGACCACGGCCGGAATACCCAGCTCACGGGCGATGATCGCTGCGTGGCAGGTGCGCCCGCCGCGGTTGGTGACGATGGCGCTGGCGCGCTTCATTACCGGTTCCCAGTCCGGGTCGGTCATGTCGGAAACCAGCACATCGCCCGGCTGGACCTTGTCCATTTCCGATACGTCGTTGATCACGCGAACCTTGCCGGCGCCGATGCGCTGGCCGATGGCACGGCCTTCGACCAGCACGGTGCCCTTCTCTTTCAGCAGGTAGCGTTCCATGACGTTGGCGCTGGAGCGGCTTTTTACCGTTTCGGGGCGCGCCTGGACGATGTACAGCTTGCCGTCGTCACCGTCCTTGGCCCATTCGATGTCCATCGGGCGCTGGTAGTGCTGCTCGATGATCATGGCCTGCTTGGCCAGCTCGCTGACCTCGGCATCGGTCAGGCAGAAGCGCGCGCGCTCGGCACGGTCCACTTCGACAGTCTTGACCGAACGGCCGGCCTTGGCTTCTTCGCCGTAGACCATCTTGATCGCCTTGCTGCCCAGGTTGCGGCGCAGGATGGCCGGGCGGCCGGCCTCCAGGGTTTGTTTGTGCACGTAGAATTCGTCAGGGTTGACCGCACCCTGCACCACGGTTTCGCCCAGGCCGTAGGCGCCGGTGATGAACACCACGTCGCGGAAGCCCGACTCGGTGTCAAGGGTGAACATGACGCCGGCAGTGCCGGTTTCGGAACGGACCATGCGCTGCACGCCGGCGGACAGGGCCACCAGCTTGTGATCGAAGCCCTGGTGCACGCGGTAGGCGATGGCGCGGTCGTTGAACAGCGAGGCGAACACTTCCTTGGCCGCGCGGATCACGTTGTCGACGCCACGGATGTTGAGGAAGGTTTCCTGCTGGCCGGCGAACGAGGCGTCCGGCAAGTCTTCGGCAGTGGCCGAGGAACGCACGGCAACCGCCATGTTGTCGTTGCCGGCAGCCATTTCGGCGAAGGCCGTACGGATTTCCGAATCCAGACGGGCCGGGAAGTCGGCTTCCATGACCCACTGGCGAATCTGCGCGCCGGTCTTGGTCAGGGCGTTGATGTCATCCACATCGAGTGCGTCGAGCGCGGCGTGGATACGGTCGTTGAGACCACTCTGTTCGAGAAAATCGCGGTACGCCTGCGCCGTAGTGGCAAAGCCGCCCGGCACCGATACACCAGCACCTGCGAGGTTGCTGATCATCTCGCCCAGGGATGCGTTCTTGCCCCCCACATGCTCCACATCATGGACGCCGAGCTTATCGAGGGAAACTACGTACTCTACCAAGGTGATCTCTCCACTAACTGTGTTGGAAAAGCTCAAGGGCGCCCGCCTGCCTTCGTTGACTTGGCCGGACGCTTGTGGCCTGTACCCGGAAAATAAGTGAGAATGCAGACAGCCGCATTCGGCAAACCGAACTTATCATATCCAGAAAACGTCATCAGCTTAAGGCCCAGATCGCAAATGAAACGAACCGCGTTCTTCATCTCCGACGGCACCGGCATCACTGCCGAAACCCTGGGCCAGAGTCTGCTCGCTCAATTCGAGAGCATTCCGTTCAATAAATTCACCCGCCCCTACATCGATTCGCCGGAAAAGGCGCGGACCATGGTCCAGCAAATCAACGCTGCGGCCGAGCGCGATGGTGTACGCCCGATCATCTTCGACACCATCGTCAACCAGGACATCCGTGAGATCCTGGCGACCTCGAATGGCTTCATGATCGACATCTTTTCTTCGTTTTTGTCCCCGCTTGAGCAGGAATTGACTGCCCATTCGTCGTATTCCGTCGGCAAATCGCACTCGATCGGCGGCAATTCCAACTACATGGAACGCATCGAGGCGGTGAATTTCGCCCTCGACAACGACGATGGCGCGCGGACCCACTACTACGACAAGGCCGACCTGATCCTGGTAGGCGTATCGCGCTGCGGCAAGACCCCAACCTGCCTGTACATGGCCATGCAGTTCGGCATCCGCGCCGCCAACTACCCGCTGACCGAGGACGACATGGAGCGCCTGCAACTGCCGGCGGTGCTGAAAAAACACCACAACAAGCTGTTCGGCCTGACCATCGACCCGGACCGGCTGACCGCCATCCGCCATGAGCGCAAGCCCAACAGCCGCTATTCCAGCTTTGCCCAGTGCGAGTTCGAAGTGCGCGAGGTGGAAAGCCTGTTCCGCCGGGAGAACATTCCCAACATCAATTCCACGCATTTTTCCGTGGAGGAGATTTCGGCGAAGATCCTGGTCGAGAAAGGGGTGGAGCGCAGGTTCAAGTAAGCCTGTACCGGCCTCTTCGCGGGTAAACCCGCTCCCACAGGGACTCACTACACTCAAGTCTTGTGATATCCCTGTGGGAGCGGGTTCACCCGCGAAAGGGCCAGCACAGGAATACAAAAAAGCCCCGGCATCACTGCCGGGGCTTTTCATTTCAGCTCATGGCTCAGGACGGCACCACCGCCGCCTGCCCGCTCATGGCCAGGTCGACCAGCTCGCGGTTGGCCACCGCGTACATCGCATAGTCGGTACCGGTAGCATTGCGCAGGTCATCCAGCATGGCGCGCCAGCGCTCCACCATCACCCGGTGCTGCTCGGCCCACAGCGCCACGCGGGCGTCCATGTCTTCCGGCGCATCGGCCATCTGCAATACCGAGATGGTGATCGCCCGCTGCTGCAGGTCGATGTCGTCGCGGAACGCCTCGCGGGCCAGCGCCTGCCAGTTGTTCTCCACCGGCAGGTTGCTGATTTCCTGCAGGTACCAGGTCAGGTCCAGCGCGCTGCCCACGGCGAAGAACGCCTTGGCCACCTGCGCCGGCTCATGGCCGGTGACATCAGCCGCCTCGATGATCGGCAGCAGGGTGTACAGATGGCTGGTGCCAGCCACCATGCGCGCCAGCAATTCCGGCACACCGGCGTCGACGAAGCCCTGGTAGCGCACCATCCAGCGCTCGCGGGTCGGGCCTTCGAGCAACTCGTCGAGCTTGAGCCCCAGTTGCGCGATCTTCGGCCCGAAGTGCGCGGTGTCACGCCCGGCGTCCTGCTCGTTGCGGCGGCTGCGCAGGAACCAGCGGGTGGCACGGCGGCCCAGGCGCATCAGCTCGTCCATCAGGGTCAGCTGGATCTCCGCCGGCACCTGGTAGTCCAGTGCCTCGATCTGGCGGAACCAGTGCGGCAGGTGGAAGATGTCGCGCACGATCACATAGGCCCCGGCCACGTTGGCCGGGCTCATGCCGGTCGACTCCTTCAGGCGCTGGACGAAGGTGATGCCCATGTTGTTGACCAGGTCGTTGGCGATCTGGGTGCTGACGATCTCGCGCTTCAGGCGGTGACGGCGCATGGATTCGGCGAACTTGCTGACCAGCGACGGTGGGAAGGCGGTTTCCATGTCGCGGGTCAGGTAGTCGTCGTCCGGCACCAGCGACTTGAGCAGCTGTTCCTTGAGGTCGATCTTGCTGTACGAGATCAGCACCGACAGCTCGGCGCGGGTCAGGCCCTGGCCGGCGGCCAGGCGCTCGGCCAACTGTTCCTCGGACGGCAGGAACTCGATGGCGCGGTCCAGCTTGCCACGGGCTTCCAGGTCGGCCATCAGGCGCTTGTACTCGGCAATGCGCTCGCGGGCACGGCGGGCCGCCAGCGACAACGCCTGGGTCTGCTTGTAGTTGTTGCCCAGCACCAGGCCGGCCACTTCGTCGGTCATGCTGCCCAGCAGCTGGTTGCGCTGCTTCTCGGTCATGTCGCCACCCTGCACCACTTCGTTGAGCAGGATCTTGATGTTGACCTCGTGGTCGGAGCAGTCCACGCCGCCGGCGTTGTCGATGAAGTCGGTGTTGGTGGCGCCGCCGTGCAGGCCGAACTCGACCCGGCCAAGCTGGGTCATGCCCAGGTTGCCGCCCTCGCCCACCACCTTGCAGCGCAGTTCGTTGCCATTGACCCGCAGCGCGTCGTTGGCCTTGTCGCCGACATCGGCATGGCTCTCGGTACTGGCCTTGACGTAGGTACCGATGCCACCGTTCCACAGCAGGTCTACCGGTGCCTTGAGCAGCGCATTGAGCAGCTCGGTCGGGGTCAGGCGGTCGGCGTCGATGGCGAAGCGCTCTTTCATCTGCGGGCTGATGGCGATGCTCTTGGCACTGCGCGGGAAGATCCCGCCGCCTTCGGACATGATGCTGGTGTCGTAGTCGCTCCAGGCCGAGCGCGGCAGGTCGAACAGGCGCTTGCGTTCGGCAAAGCTTGCGGCTGGCTCCGGGTTCGGGTCGATGAAGATGTGCAGGTGGTTGAACGCGGCCACCAGTTGCAGCTTGTCGGACATCAGCAGGCCGTTGCCGAACACGTCGCCGGCCATGTCGCCGACGCCAATGACGGTGATCGGGTCTTCCTGCACATTGATGCCGCGCTCGCGGAAGTGGCGCTGTACGCCCACCCAGGCGCCGCGCGCGGTAATGCCCATCTTCTTGTGGTCGTAACCGGCCGAGCCGCCCGAGGCGAAGGCGTCGCCCAGCCAGAAGCCGTAGTCGATGGCAATGCCGTTGGCGATGTCCGAGAAGGTCGCGGTGCCCTTGTCGGCCGCCACCACCAGGTACGGGTCGTCATCGTCATGGCGTACCACGTTGGCCGGCGGCACCACGCCACCGTCCTTGAGGTTGTCGGTGATGTCGAGCAGGCCGGAAATGAAGATGCGGTAGCACACCACGCCCTCGGCGGCGATCTCGTCACGGCTGCCGCCCAGCGGCAGGCGGCGCGGCAGGAAGCCGCCCTTGGCGCCGACCGGCACGATGACCGAGTTCTTCACCTGCTGGGCTTTGACCAGGCCCAGCACCTCGGTGCGGAAGTCTTCCTCGCGATCGGACCAGCGCAGCCCACCGCGGGCCACGTTGCCAAAGCGCAGGTGCACGCCCTCGACCCGTGGCGAGTAGACGAAGATCTCGAACTTTGGCACAGGTTTGGGCAGCTCGGGGATCAACTTGGGGTTGAACTTGAAGCTGAAGTACGACTTGTTGAGGCCGTTGGCGTCCGGCTGGTAGAAGTTGGTGCGCAGGGTGGCCTTGATCAGGTCCAGGTAGCGGCGCAGGATGCGGTCTTCGTTGAGTACCTGTACGTCGTCCAGCGCGGTCAGGATGGCTTGTTCCAGGCGCAGCTGCTTGTCATCCAGGTCCTCCTGGGTGAGCTTGCGCGCCAGGTAGAAGCGGGTCTTGAACAACCGGGTCAGCTCGCGGGCGATGTCGGTGTGGTTGTTCAGGGTGCTGGCGATGTAGCCCAGGTCGAAGCCCAGGCGAATCTGCTTCAGGTAACGGGCGTAGGCGCGCAGCAGCGCCACATCACGCCATGGCAGGCCGGCGGTAAGCACCAGGCGGTTGAAGGCGTCGTTCTCGGCATCGCCGCGGACGATGTGGATGAAGGCGTCCTGCAGGGTGTCGTTGAGCTGCTGGATGTCCAGGCTCAGGCCTTCGCTGTAGGTGAAGGCGAAGTCGTGGATCCAGTAGCCGCGGCCATTGGCATGGCGCAGGCGGTACGGGAACTCGCCGAGCACGCGCAGGCCAAGGTTCTCCAGGATCGGCAGCACGTCGGACAGCGCCAGCGGCGTGTCGGCGTGGTACAGCTTGCAGTGCAGGGTGCGCTCGCCGACCTGGGTCAGCGGCTGGTAGAAGCTCATCGCCAGCGGCTTGCTTTCCGACAGGTTCAGCACGTGCTGCAGGTCGACCACTGCCGAATGCGCGGCAAAGCGCTCGCGGTAGCCAGCCGGGAAACCTTTGGGGAAGTCGGCGAGGATGTTGGTGCCCTGGGCTTCGCCGAAGTTTTCGATTACCAGCGCCGAGTAGTCGTCATGCCACGAACGGCAGGCCTGGATCACTTCGCGTTCCAGCTGCTGCGGGTCGATGTCGATGCGGTTTTTCGGGTCTACCCGCAGAATCAGCTGTACACGGGCCAGCACCGATTCGGAGAAGAAGGTCCAGAATTCGCAGTCGCTGGCCTTCAGGCGCTCCATCAGCACCTGCTGGATCTTCTGCCGCACTTCGGTGGAGTAGATTTCCCGCGGTACATAGGCCAGGCAGTAGCAGAAGCGGCCGTATGGGTCCTTGCGCAGGAACACGCGGATCTTGTTGCGTTCCTGGATCTGCACGATCGACATGACAGTGCTGAACAGCTCGTCGACCGGGGTCTGGAACAGGTCGTCGCGCGGCAGCACTTCCAGCACCTGGGCCAGTTCCTTGCCCAGGTGGGCCTTGGGATCGAAGCCAGAGCGGCGCTCGACTTCGGTGACCTTCTGCCGGATATAAGGGATGGCATGCACGCTTTCACCGTACACCGACGAGGTGTACAGGCCCATGAAGCGATGTTCCTTGATCACCTTGCCATCGGCGTCCAGCTGGCGGATCGACACGTAGTCCGGGTAGGCCGGGCGGTGTACGCGGCTTGGCAGGGCGGCCTTCGCGAAGGACAGCAGCAACGGTTCGTTGAGGTAGGCCACGGCGTAGTCTTCGATGCGCAGCTCGTCGCTCGTCAGGCCCACGCGCAGGCGGCGCGGCAGGCCGAGGAACGACTGCTCGTCGTAGACCATCTGGCCGCCATCGGCGTCGCCCTTGACGGTGAATTCTTCATAGCCCAGGAAGGTGAAGTGGTTGTCCAGCAGCCACTCGAGGAACGCCTTGACCTCGCCCTTTTCGTGGTGCGCCGGGCCAAAGGCGGTCTGCTCCACCTCCGCCACCACTTCACGCAGCTTGGCCTTCATCGGTTCGAAGTCGGCCACCACCACCCGCACCTCGGCCAGCACCTGCTCGATCTCGCGGGCCAGTACCGTCAGTTCGGCAGCGTTGGCGCAACGGTCAATCTCCAGGTACATCAGCGACTCATGGCGTACGCCCTCGCCCTGGGTGCCCTTGGGCAGCAGTTCCAGCAGCTCGCCCTTGGCGCCGCGGCGCACACTGAGCACGGTGGTCTGCAGGGTGTGGATGCTGTAGCCGCGGCGGTTGAGCTCGGTGCGTACCGAGTCGACCAGGAACGGCAGGTCGTGGTGCAGCACTTCGACCACGCTGTGGGTCGATTGCCAGCCATTGCGTTCGTAGTCGGGGTTGTACACCCGTACTTGCGGGTACTCAGGGTCGAAACGCTCGATGATGCGCCAGGCTGACAGGGTGCAGCCGGCCAGGTCGGAAAGCCTGCGCTGGGTGAGTTCGTCCAGAGAGATGATGCCGAAGAACTGCTCGGCGAACAGCGCAACTTGTGGCAGGGACTGTTCGCTGATGTGCTGCGCCAGGGCCGCTTGCAGTTGATGCTGGAAGTCGGCTTTGCTGGCTGCGGTGAAGAACGCCATCTGTGGTACTCCGCTTGGGCTTTGTAATAATTGAAGCGTCGCTGCGTGCGCCGTGTACGGATCAACGATAGCCAACCCGTGGCAAGGCGGACGGTAAAACCAGGCGTTGAACGTGCGCAGGCACGCCCAGGGCTCGCCGAAGCTTAACGACTGATCGGTCATCAAGGCTTGCAGCGCTGCGACAATTTCGGTCAAGGGGGGGTAACTTTACGTTTATGCCTGTCGGCAAGGCTGTCAGAATTCCCTTCCGTTCCCCTTGATCCGAGCCTTGTCCATGCAAATCAATACTGCCCTGCTGTTCGCCACCCCTTGCGATGACGAGGAAGACAACATGGCGACCCTGTGCTGCCACAGCGACAAGGGTCAGATGTTCCTGCTGACCCGCTACCCGGACGAAGACACCGTTGACCTGACACTGGATGACGAGCCGTCGACGCTGGATGGCCTGAAAGTGACCCTGAGCGCCAAGCGCCTGCTGATCGAGGTGGCGGCCGGCGACCGCGACGCACTGAAGGGCGATGAGGTGCTGGAAATCAACCTGACCAGCGAGTTGAGCGACATGGATGAAGTGAAGGAAACCCTGGAGAACATCCTGGCCGGGACTGGTACCTTCGTCTGCGAAATCTGAACACTTGCGCGGCCCCTGTGGGAGCGGGCGTGCCCGCGAAGCAGGCGACGCGGTGGCTGGCACCGGCTACGCCGGTGTTCGCGGCCACGGCCGCTCCCACAGGGACCGCATGAACCCGAAACCTGCGCGATCCCTATGGGACCGGGTTTACCCGCGAAGCAGGCGCCGCGGTGGCTCAGAGGGCATCAGATCAGTGCCGCCTGCATCTCTTGGGCCTGTTGCCGCAACGCCTCACAAAACGGCTCCACCGCCGCCGACGCCGGCCGGTGGTCCGGCCTGATCAGCATCACCTGATACGGCACCGACACCCGCAACCGCCGGATCGGCAACCCGCCCTGCGCCGCCTCCAGGCCGCTCAGCGGGTTGATGATTGCCACCCCCAGGCCCTGCCTGACCATGGCGCAGACCGAGGCAGCACTGGTGGTCTCGATGACCGTGCGGCGGTTCACCCCTGCCGCGCGAAAGTGCTGGTCCAGGCGTTGCCGGTAGGTGTCCAGCCTGGCCAGGTTGATGAAGTCAACCTCGTGGAAATCGCTCAGTTCCAGCTCTGCCCTGGCCTGCAACGGGTGCCCGTCGGGCAGCACGCACACCATGTTGGCACTGAACAGCAATTCGCCGTAGGCGCCACGCGGTATCTGCTCGACCTCGGTCAGGCCCAGGTCATGCTGCTGGGCCACCAGTGATTCCTCCAGCAACGGCGACTCCTGCGCCAGGATACTCACGCTCACGCCCCGGTGCTGCTGGTGAAAGCGCTGGCAAGCCTTGGGCAGCAAGGTCTGGGAAAACAGCGGCAGGCAGGTAATGGCCAGCCGGCCCTGCTCGAAATTGCGGATGGCCTGGGCAAAGCGGTCGATGCGCTCCAGCCCCACGTAAGCCCGCTCAACCTCCTCGATCAACAGCAGCGCCTGGGCCGTCGCCACCAGGCGGCCACCTTCGCGCTCGAACAGGTTCAGCCCGGTAACCTGCTCCAGCCGCGCCAGTTCGCGGCTGACAGTGGGCTGCGAGGTGAACAGCAGGCGCGCAGCCCCGGTGACGCTGCCAGCGGCCATGATGGCGCGGAACACTTCGATATGGCGGACGGACAGTTTCACAGCGATACCTGGTAAGTCGGCAATAGCCATATCAGATATGAATGGCTGACAGAAAAATAGCTATTTTTCTGAATTCCTGCTTTGGCTCATCCTCATGGCCTTCTTTATATGAGTAGCGCCGCCATGACTGCACCCTTCACTCTTCTGGCCGAGGCTGTCCGCCAGCACGGCTCGCCGCTGTGGGCCTACGACGCCGGCACCATCGCCGAGCGTGTCGAACAGCTGAAGGTGTTCGACACCGTGCGCTTCGCCCAGAAGGCCAACCCCAACCTGCATGTGCTGCGCCTGATGCGCGCCCACGGCCTGGTGCTGGACGCAGTGTCGCTGGGCGAAATGGAACGGGCTTTTGCTGCGGGTGCAAGCGTGGATGGCGACCCTGCCGGCGTGGTGCTGACCTGCGACGCGCTGGATCGGCCGACTCTGGAGCGGGTGGTGGCCTCGAAGATCGAAGTCAACGCCGGCTCCATCGACATGCTGCGCCAACTGGGTGAACGCTCGCCTGGCCACCGCGTGTGGATCCGCATCAACCCCGGCTTCGGTCACGGCCACAGCCGCAAGACCAACACTGGCGGCGAGAACAGCAAGCACGGCATCTGGCATGAAGAGCTGGGCGAAGCGCTGGCCTGCGTGAAAACCCATGGCCTGCACCTGGTAGGGGTGCACATGCACATCGGCTCGGGGGTGGATTATCAGCATCTGGAGCAAGTGGCGCGCTCGATGATCGAGCTGATCGGCCGCCTGGGCGTGGACATCGAGGCGTTCTCCATTGGCGGCGGCCTTTCCACCCCGTACCGCAGCAGCGACAAGCCGGTCGACCTGCAACGCTACGCCCGGACCTGGGCCGTGGCCCGCAAGGAAATCGAAGCGATGCTGGGCCACCCCGTGCGCATGGAGATCGAGCCAGGGCGCTTCCTGGTGGCGGAATCGGGCTACCTGGTGGCCGAGGTACGCGCCGTGAAGCAGGTGGGCCGCAATACCTTCGTCATGATCGACGCCGGCTTCAACGACCTGATGCGCCCTGCGATGTACGGCGCCTACCACAGCATGACCTTGCTCGACGCCGACGGCCATCCGGTGCAGCGCCCATGTCAGCCGACCGTGGTGGCCGGGCCGCTGTGCGAGTCGGGTGATGTATTTACCCAGGATGACCAGGAACTGACCCCACATGACCTGCCCCAGGCGCAGGTGGGTGACCTGCTGGTGATCCACGACGCCGGGGCCTATGGCGCGTCGATGTCGTCAAACTACAACAGCCGGCCGTTGCTGCCGGAATTCCTGATCGAGGATGGGGCGCTGCGGATGATTCGCCGCAGGCAGACGGTGCAGGACCTGCTGGGCCTGGAGGCGGGCTTCTAGACACTGTTTTCCAGGCATGTGCGCAACCTCTGTGGGAGCGGCTTCAGCCGCGAAGAATCCAACTCGGTGCATGGCACCGGCTGCGCCGGTGTTCGCGGCTAAAGCCGCTCCCACAGGTATGGCGCCCCCACAGGTACGGCGCCGGGCTTGAGGGCAGTGCTTGCTTGTGGGAGCGGGTTTACCCGCGAAAGGGCCGGCCCGGGCGACACATCAGCTGGTGCCTTGCCCCACCGTCCATTGCCCCGCCTCACATAATCCGGGTACCCTTTTTCTTCCTCCCTGCCCCGACCATATACCGCCAGGCACGACTCCATGATCATTCGCCAAAGCATCGCTGCAGATCACCTGCAACTGCTCGATATCTGGCTGCGCGCCGTACGCGCCACCCATCATTTTCTGCAAGCCTCCGACATCGACGCGCTGCTGCCACAACTGCGCGACGTCTACTTTCAGGCCGTCGAACTCTGGGTTGCGGTTGACAGCGAAGACCGCCCGCTGGGCTTCATCGGTTTCAATGGCGACCACGTGGAAATGCTCTTCGTCGACCCTGAGCGTCACGGCCAGGGCATAGGCCGCGCACTGCTGGATTTCGGCCGCCAATCGCGCAGCACGATGAGCGTCGATGTCAACGAGCAGAACCCGCAGGCAGTGGGCTTCTACCAGCATTACGGCTTCATCCAGACTGGCCGCTCACCGCTGGATGGCGAAGGCCGGCCGTTCCCTTTGTTGCATATGAGCTTGCCCGCCCAGGCCTGATTTCCAGGGCCGCAGTTACAAATTCGCGAGACAGAGCAAAGGTATGAACCCGACGCGTTACAGCACCGTGGCCAAGGACTTGATGGAAGGCATCGCCAGCGGCCGCTACCCGGTGGGCAGCCTGCTGCCAACCGAGTTCGCGCTGTGCGAGCTGTACGATGTGAGCCGGCACACGGTGCGCGCGGCGATCAACCAGTTGCTCGACCAAGGGCTGGTATCACGGCGCAAGCGCGTGGGTACCCGGGTGGAGGCCAGCAGCCCGCGCGGTGGCTACTCGCAGTCACTGGCCAGCGTGGCGGAACTGGCGCACCTGGCGCAAACCCAGCAACGGGAAATCCAGGACGTGCGCCACTTCGTCGCCGACCTGAGCGAGGCGGCGCGGCTGGGGCTGGTTCCGGGCGAGCACTACTTCTGCGTGTCGAGCATCCGTGTCGACCGCGCGCACAACGCGGCGCCGCTGTGCTGGACCGATGTGTACGCGCAGCGCGACTATGCCGAGGTCATCGAGTTGGCCCGCGAACACCCCGACCAGCTGATTGCGGGGCTGATCGAGCAGCACTATGGCCGGGCGATCGCGGTGGTCGACCAGCAGGTGCGGGCAGTGTTGCTGAGCGCGGAAATGGCCCGGGTGCTGAAGGCCGACGCAGGCGCACCGGGGCTGAAGATCATTCGCCATTACCGCGAGGAAAACGGCGACCTGATGGCGGTGTCCGAGACGGTGCACCCGGATGACCGCTTTACCCTCGTTACCCAGATGCGCCGGGACAGGTCACCGTCCTGATCGAGTAATCGGGGCCGCTATGCGGCCCCAATGGCCCGGTTCCCCTTCACATACCCAGCACCCTCTCAGCCTCCGCCAACTGCTGCCCCCGCACCGTGGTCAGCCGATGGTCTCGCGCCAGCAAGGCATAGATCGTCGGCAGCACAAACAGGGTAAACAAGGTCCCCACCAGCATCCCGCACACGATCACCACTCCCAGGCCAAAGCGGCTGTTGGCCCCGGCGCCGCTGGCGAACAGCAGCGGCAGCACGCCGAAGGTCATCGCCGCCGTGGTCATCAGCACCGGCCGCAGGCGTATCTGCGCAGCGCGGACGATGGCGCTGGCACGGTCGAGGTTGTCACGCACCTGGATCTCGTTGGCGAACTCCACCATCAGGATGCCGTGCTTGCTGATCAGGCCGATCAGGGTCACCAGGCCGATCTGCGTGTAGATGTTCAGCGTGGCCCAGCCCAGCGCCAGCGGCAGCAGCGCACCGCAGATCGACAGCGGCACGGTCACCAGGATGATCAGCGGGTCCACCAGGCTTTCGTACTGCGCGGCCAGCACCAGGTAGATCACCACCAGGGCGGCGAGAAATGCCCACATCAGGGCAAAGCCCTCCTGCACGTACTGGCGCGACTCCGACTGCCAGTCATGGCTGAAGCCAGGTGGCAGTTCGGCGGCAAGCTGTTCGAGAAATGCCACGGCATTCCCCATCGACACACCGGGCGCCGGGATCGCCTGCAGGGTACTGGCGTTCTGCTGGTCGAACTGCAGCAAGCGGTTGGGCGCCACTTCGATGTCCAGGTGCACCACCGTGGCCAGCGGTACCAGGCTGCCGTTTTCGGCGCGCACGTACTGGCGGTTCAGCGCCGCTGGCGTCAGGCGCTGGTCCTGGATGCTTTGCGGGATCACGTCGTAGGAGCGCCCGAACAGGGCGAAGCGGTTGAGGTACTGTTCGCCCACCAGCACACCCAGCGACTCGCCGATGGCCTGCATGCTGATGCCCAGGCTGGCCGCCTTGGCGCGGTCGATGCGCACCTTGACCACCGGGTTGTTGTAGTCGAGGTCGCTGTCCACCACGCTGAACAGGCCGCTGTCGCGGGCGCGCTGCTTGATCATCTCCATGGTCTGGTACAGCTTGGGGTAGTCCTGTGCGCTGCGCAACACCATCTGCACCGGCAAGCCACCGCTGGAACCCGGCAGCGAGGCCACCTGGAAGGCGAAGATGCTGCTGCCCTCGATGTCCGCCACGGCCTGCTGCAACTGCGCCTGCACCTGCGCGGCGGAACGCTCGCGGGCCTGCCAGGCGCTGAGGTTGATGCCGCCGAAACTGGCGGCCGGGCCGTCGGTGCCGTTGATGATCCAGGTGTCGGTGGTTTCGGCGAGGGACTTCATCACCTGGTCCAGCTTCAGACCAAAGCGCTCCACATAATCCAGGCTGGCATGCTGCGGCGACTTGATGGCTGTCAGCACCGCCGCCTGGTCCTCGGGCGGGGCCAGTTCGCGCTGCGGCAGCAGGTACAGCCAAGGCAGGCTCAGGCACACCAGAAGCGCCACCCCACCACTGATCCAGCGATGCGCCAGGGTGTAGGCGAGTACTCGCCCATAGGCCCCGGTCAGCATGCCGAACAGGCGGTCGGCCATGTTGGCCATGGCGCCATGCTGCTGGCCGGGTTGCAACAACAGCGAACTCATCACCGGCGACAGGGTGAGCGCGACGATGCCGGACACGATCACCGCCCCGGCCAGGGTCAGGGCAAACTCACGGAACAGCGTGCCGGTCAGCCCGCCCATCAAGCCGATTGGCGCGTATACGGCGGCCAGCGTCAGGGTCATGGCGATCACCGGCCCGGCGATTTCCCGCGCCCCGGCCAGCGCCGCGACAACCGGCGACTTGCCCTCTTCGATATGGCGGTGCACGTTCTCCACCACCACGATGGCATCGTCCACCACCAGGCCGATGGCCAGCACCATCGCCAGCAAGGTCAGCAGGTTCAGGCTGAAGCCGAACAGCAGCATCAAGCCCGCCGCACCGAGCATCGACAGCGGGATGGCCACCACTGCGATCACCACGCTGCGCAGCGAACCCAGGCACAGCCAGATCACCAGCACCACGATCAGCATGGCTTCCACCAGGGTGCGCAGCACTTCGTCGATCGAGGCGTCGATGAAGCGTGCGGTCTCGTAGGCCAGCGCCACCTCCACCCCAGGTGGCAGGGTCTGGCGGATCTGCGGCAGCAGCTGGCGAATGCCTTCGACGATCACCAGCGGGTTGCCGGTCGGGGTGGGGAACAGCCCCAGGTGCACGGCGGGTTTGCCGTTCATGGTGGCGCTGGTCTGGGTGGCTGCCGCGCTCAGCTCGACGGTACCGACATCGCGCAGGCGCACCAGGTCGGTGCCATCGTTGCGAATGATCAGCTCGCGGAAGTCCTCGACCCGGGTCAGGTCGGTATCGACCTGGATATCGGCCAGCACATACTGCCCACGCACCTGCCCCGGCGTCGCCTGGTAGTTGTTGGCACGCACCGCCTGTGCCACATCCGCGGCCGTCACACCGCGCCCGGCCATCTGCTCGCTGTCCAGCCACAGGCGCATGGCCAGGCGCTGCCCGCCGAACGACTGCACCTTGGCCACACCGTCGATGCCGGAGAACTGCGGTTCCACCACCCGCGACAGGTAATCGCTCAGTTCGGGTATCGACAAGGTTTCGCTGGCAAAGCCCACGTAGGCCACCGCGGTGGAGTCACCTGCCGACAGCTCCACCACAGGGTCGTAGGCCTTTTCCGGCAGGCGATAGCGCACCTGGTTGACCTTGGCCATGGTCTCGGCAAGTGCCTGGGTCGAATCGCGGTTGAGCACCATGCGCAAGGTGATCAGGCTGCGCCCCTGCTGCGACGACGAGGACAGGTAGTCGATGCCCTCGACCGACGACACCGCCTGGGTGATCGGCTGGGTCACGAAGCCTTGCATCAGCTCGGCGGAGGCACCGGGGTACTCGGTGCTGATGGTGATGGTGGAGGTTTCCAGCAGCGGGTACTGGCGGATCGGCAGCTTGCCCATGGCAAACAGCCCCAGCAGGATGATCAGGCTGCTGACCACCAGCGCCAGTACCGGGCGGCGGACAAAGAGGTCGGTGAACTTCACGATTGCCGCCCTCCCTGGCTGGCCTGCAGGCTGTCCTGCGCCACGGGCTCGACCGGCATGCCGTCGCTCAGTTTCAGCTGCCCGGAAACCACCACCTGGTCACCGGGCGCCAGGCCTGAGGTGATCTCCACCCGCCCTTGCCAGCGCTCGCCGGTAGTCACCCGTACCCGGCTGACCCGGGTGCCATGCTGCGGGTCCCGGGTAGCGACGAACACCGTCTGCCCGTAGGCGGTGTAGGTGATCGCGGTTTCCGGCACGGCCAGCACGCTTGACGGCTGCGCGGCATCCAGACGCACGCCGGCGTACATGCCCGGCTGCAACTGCCCGCCCGGGTTCGGCAAGGCCGCCTGCACCTGCACCAGGCGCGCCTTGCTGACCACCGGGTCCACCGCTACCACCCGGGCCTGGAAGTCCTGCCCGTGCACCGCATCCACCGTAAGCGCCAGCGGTTGCCCCACGTGCACCTGCGGGGCGGCTTGCTCGCCCAGGGAAAAATTGACATGCAGCTGGCTGATATCGGCCAGGCTGGCGATGGTCTCACCAGCGCTCAGGTACTGGCCCTGATGCACCCGGCGAATGCCGAGCTTGCCGGCAAAAGGTGCACGTATGGCCTTTTGCGCGATCAACGCCTCGACATGCTGCAGCTCACCGCTGGCCACGTCCACGGCGGTGGCGGCATTGTCCAGCAGCTCCTGTGACACGGCGTTCACCGCGCGCAGCTTGCGGCTGCGCTGCAGCACCACTTCGGCATTGCGCAGCTTGGCCCGCAACTGCACACGCTGGGCTTGCTCGGGAGCATCGTTCAGCTGCACCAGCAACTGCCCTGCACTCACCAATTGCCCCGACTCGAAGGCGATGCGGGTGATGCGCCCCGCCGTCTCGGCCGCCACCTGTACCTGGTTGACCGCCTCCAGCTCTCCCGAAGCAAAGTTCTGCCGTGCCAGCTGCACCTGCTCGGCCGTGGCCAGGGCCACCTTGGTCGCCGGCCATGCCGCTGCAGCCGGCGGCGCCGAGCCGCTGCCGACCAATGCATGGGCAGCGCCCAGCACACCTGCAACAGCGCCAGCCCAGGCCATCAACGTCCTTTTGTTCATGCAGTGCTCCGATCATCAGGGAAAGCGGTTGCAGAGAAGATCGGGCAGGACTATAAGAGCTCAACTTAACTTGAGGTCAACAGGGATGGCAGCGGACAACACACGGATGCTGACGGTAGGGGAAGTGGCCAAGCGCAGCGGCGTGGCGGTGTCTGCGCTGCACTTCTACGAGACCAAGGGGCTGATCGCCAGCGTGCGTACTGCGGGTAACCAGCGCCGCTATCCTTCACTGGTTTTGCGCACGCTGGCCATCATCAAGGTGGCGCAGCGCACGGGTATTCCGCTTGAGGAGATCAAGCAGGCCTTCAGCCGCTATGCGCCCAACAGCAAGCTCACCGCAGCGCAATGGGGCGAGATGTCGACCGCCTGGCGCGAAGACCTGAACGCCCGCATTCGCACCCTGGAAGCGTTGCGCGACAGCCTGGACAACTGCATTGGTTGCGGCTGCCTGTCGCTGGAGGATTGCCCGCTGCGCAACCCCGAGGATGTGCTGGGCAAGGAAGGTACCGGGGCGCGGATTCTGGAGAAGAAGGCCCGATAAGGCTGCACTGGCAGGTAGAGGACTGAATCCGCAAGCGGTCCGCGTACCCTGTGGGAGCGGCTTTAGCCGCGAAGAATCCAACGCGGTGCATGGCACCGGCTGCGCCGGTGTTCGCGGCTAAAGCCGCTCCCACAGGGTCCCTGCTAGTTCAATGAGCCGTGTGCAGTTCCATGAGATCGCGCCCCCATGGTTCAGTCGCCTTTACCTAGCACAAACCGGTCAAAATGCTCGATGTGCTCGTCCAGGTTGTCCTCGAGCATCATCCGGTACTGCTCGCAGAAATACTTCAACAGCTCCTCCCGCGCGGCAGCCAGCTCGGCACTGGTCTTGAAGCTGCGGGCGCTCATCCAGGCATTGAAGCGCGAGGCGCCGAAGGTCAGTGAGGCACTGACCTTGCCCAGGTCTTCGATTTTCTCGATCTGCTGGTTCGCCAGGTCGATATGCGCATCGGCGCGGTCATAAAAAGCCTGATCGGTAGCTTGTGTCATTGCGTTTACCTTGTTGCAGCATTCAAGTTGAGTACTAGCGAAAAATTGTACCCCGTGCACGTGAACCTGTATTGAGGCGCACAGTCTTAGCCGAGCCCTCAATTCGGCTTTGCCGCCGTCATTCACCCGAGCCATTCACCCCATGCGCCAAGCAGTCCGTCGCTCCCCCTTCGTCTCGCTCTGCCTCATTCCTTTGTTCCCTCTGTTCGCCAACCCCGCCCATGCCAGTGGGGAAAGGCAGCTTGTGGCAGCCATCAACGATTATCGCGCCCAGCCACAGCGCTGCGAACGGCGCGTGATCCGAGGCTCGACGCCGCTGGTGCTGAAGCCGAAACTGGCGTTGCCGGTCGGCTACAGCGGGGAGTTGCGGCAGGGATTGAAAGCTGCGGGTTATCAGGCGGTGAAGGTGCGGGCCATCCGTCTGGTCGGCGCGCAGGATGCCGAGGAGGCCTTTGACATGCTCCGCAGCGACTATTGCGCAGCCCTGCTCGATAGCCAGTATGCCGATATCGGTGTCAGTCGCTCACGCAACGAATGGCGAGTGCTGCTGGCTCGGCCTCTGCTCGATGCCCGGCTCGGCGATGGGCGATCGGCCAGCAACGCGTTGCTGGCACAGGTGAACGCTGCACGGGCGAAGCCGCGCCTGTGTGGTCGCCAGCGCTTTGCCGCTGCACGCCCGTTGACCTGGAGCACCGCCCTGGGAACGGCGGCGCAGCGCCACAGCCGGGCGATGGCCAACGACAATTTCTTCGCGCACCGCGACCTCGACGGTGATCTACCCGCGGATCGGGCCTGGGATGCCGGCTACCGTGGGCGGCAGATCGGCGAGAACATTGCCGCAGGCCAGGGCTCACCGAGCAAGGCGATGGCAGGCTGGCTGGCCAGCCCCGGGCATTGCGCCAACCTGATGAACCCGATGTTTACCCAGGTGGGCGCGGCCTTTGCCGAGAACTCGCGTAGCGATAACGGCGTTTACTGGACGATGCTGTTCGGCGCGCCTTGAAGGGCACGTGCCAGCCCTGTGATCAGGGCTGGCCTGCCGATCGTTGCCTGCACCACCTCTGACAACCCGCCATACCTCGCCGCCGCGCAGTCCGCATGACTGGCGCTGTCGATGACACATCGCTTGCATATGACACTTTGTGTCATTAATATCGCAGCTGTGTCCTGACGGTGTTCCTCGCCGATCAGCCAACCATCGCCCTTTCCGTGCAGGTACCGCCCATGACGACCACCATGCAGACCCCCAAGGACCAACTGGTCAAACTCGCCCAGCAGCAGATGCTGACGGCGCTGGCCGACAACACCTACACCCCTCGACAGAAACTCGCCCTCACCTGCCGCATCCTGTTCGACGGTGGCCACGACTCCGGCCTGGCCGGGCAGATCACCGCCCGCGCCGAGCAGCCTGGCACCTACTACACGCAACAACTTGGCCTGGGCTTCGACGAGATCGCCGCTTCCAACCTGCTGGTGGTCGACGAAGACCTCACCGTGCTGCAAGGCCGCGGCATGGCCAACCCGGCCAACCGCTTCCATAGCTGGCTGTACCGCGCACGCCCCGACGTCAATTGCATCATCCACACCCACCCACTGCACAGCGCCGCCCTGTCGATGCTGGAAGTGCCACTGGCCATCTCGCACATGGACTTGTGCCCGCTGTTCGACGACTGCGCGTTTCTAAAGGAATGGCCCGGCGTACCGGTGGGCAACGAAGAGGGTGAAATCATCTCCAGGGCGATCGGCGACAAGCGCGCGATCCTGCTTTCCCACCACGGCTTGCTGATCGCCGGTCGCTCGATCGAGGAAGCCTGCGTCCTTGCCATGCTGTTCGAGCGCGCAGCAAAGATGCAGCTGCTGGCCATGGGTGCCGGTGACATCCGCCCCATCCCGGATGCCCTGGGCAAGGAAGCCCACGACTGGATCTCCACCCCCAAACGTCATGGTGCCGCGTTCAGCTACTACGCGCGCCGTGCCTTGCGTGCCCATGGCGACTGCCTGGGCTGACTGAAGCTGTACGCTTTCCCCAACAACGGCAGAGGTGCCTGGTTATGTCTACACCTGTAATTCGCGGCGTTATCGGTTACACCATCACTCCCTTCATGGCAGACGGCACGCTCGACCTGGATGCCCTGGGCCTGTCCATCGACCGCCTGATCGCCGACGGCGTGCACGCCATCGCACCGCTGGGCAGCACCGGCGAAGGCGCCTACCTGTCCGACAGCGAATGGGAAACCGTGGTGCGCTTCAGCCAAGCGCGCATTGCCGGCCGCGTGCCCAGCGTGGTCAGCGTCTCCGACCTGACCACCGCGCGCACCGTGCAACGCGCCCGCCTGGCACAGGCATGCGGTGCCACGGCGGTGATGGTACTGCCCATCTCCTACTGGAAGCTCACCGAAGCCGAAGTGGTTGCCCACTACAAGGCGGTGGGTACGGCCATCGACATTCCGATCATGCTCTACAACAACCCGGGCACCAGCGGCACCGACCTGTCGGTGGAGCTGATCCTGCGCATCCTCGGCGAAGTGCACAATGTGACCATGGTCAAGGAAAGCACCGGCGACATCCAGCGCATGCACCGCCTGTTCAAGGCCACCGATGGCCAGGTGGCCTTCTACAACGGTTGCAACCCGCTCACCCTGGAAGCCCTGGTGGCCGGTGCCACCGGCTGGTGCACCGCCGCGCCCAACCTGATCCCGACGCTGAACCTGGCGCTGTGGGATGCGGTCCAGCAAGGCGACCTGGCTGAAGCCCGCGCGCTGTTCTACCGCCAGTACGAACTGTTGGAGTACATCACCCGGCGCGGCCTGCCCACCACCATCAAGGCCGGTTTGCAGATGCTCGGCCAGGATGTCGGCGCTCCACGCCTGCCCCTGCAGCCGCTGGATGCGCAAGGCAGCGCCTACCTGAAGGGCCTGCTGGACGCCGTTCTCGGCAATTGACGCAGGTCCTGTGGGAGCGGGTTGACCCGCGAACACCGGCGCAGCTGGTGCCATGCAAACCCCCTCCCACAGGCGGCTCAAGCGACTGGATTGGCATGCATCACCCGCCCCCCTGCCCTCGGCCGATTGACGAACAACACATCCAGCACACTGTTACGCAACCCCTTCAACGCATTCCAGTTCGCCGACGCATGCACATACCTGTCGCGCAACAAACACAGCTCATCCTCGGTCAACCCAGGCTCTTCGCATTCACCCAAAGCAAATCCGTGCAACTTGCGGCTGATGCCCAGCAACTCCTCCGGCAACCGATGCTCAGCCTGCCCGCCCAAAGGCGCAAACGGCACACCCGCCCGCACCGCCAACTCGCGCATGATGCTCAGGTAAACCCGGGAAAGCTGCCCCGCTACTTCCCGCTCGCGATACACCGCCGCATAAACCTGCTTCTGCGCCTCGCTCGGCAGGCCACCGGGAATCGGCTCCTCCCAGACCAGCACCTGCGGCCTGGGCGCCCCCAGTTCGCCGAATGCCGACCCCAGCAAGGCACTGACGCTGGCATGCACGCGAGTCTTCTCGGCGCGCATACCCTGCGGCACCCGCTGTGACTGCGGTTTGCACAGCAGCACCTGCTCCTGCGCGGTATCCGGGTAACCACCGCCAATGTTCGAATGCACGCCCGGCAACAGGATGTCATGGCCACTGCGCACCAGCGGGAAGTTGTGCCGCTGCTCGTCACCCGCCACCAGTTGCACCATTTGCCGGGCAATGCCCGCGCCCAGGCCCAGGCGCAAGCCACCATGGCGGTCGTCGGCGGGATCGAAGTCACCCTGCAGCGGCGCGATGATCGCCGCCACTGTGTCGAACAGGCCGATGAAGTTGATCACGATGCCGCAGGGTGCAGCCAAGCGTTCGCCGCCGCCATCGTGCAAGAGGTTGGCCAGATGCCGCACCGCCGCCGCGCCCCGGCTGAAACCGAACAGGTCGAACTCGACCCGCTCGAGCCTTGCCTGTGGGTGCGCCCGAAGCCAGTCCCGCAGCTGCCCGGCAATCCCCGCCAAGGCCTCCTCGACCCGCGCCTCGGTCCCCCTGCTTCCGCACCCGGTGGCCGAGGCATAGGCATGGTCCGCCTCCCCCGCCAGGGTGCCCACGCCCTCGACATAGCGCTTCAGAAACGCCATGGTCCCGTCAGCATTGGCCCCCTGCGCCGGGTATAGCGCATGCAACAGGGCCACATTGCTCAAGGCATTGGCATAACTCGCCCCCTTGCCCGCCGGTGCATCCACCGCCATCACATTGTGATGGTTGTTACCGGTGCCATCGAAGAACACGCCAAAACGCAGGGTGAGCGGCGTGATGCGTGCAGTGCTACAGCTGTTCAGGTCCATCTTGGTGCCTCCTGCTTGTGCAAAAAGCACAAGCAGGCGCCAGCACACCGCTGCGGGCTATCAGCCAATGGCCAGCCACATGCAGGACAATTCCGGACCTGCATGGCCCCTGGCAAGGATAAATTTCCCTGCCGCCATTGGTCGCCACCCCCCCGGATGGATTAAAGTATCACCCCTTGCCAGGGCAGCTGCTTCCAGCCGCCTGCGGCCCCATACCAGGAACCGTCACCGATGGAACACCGTGAAGCGCTGATCGCGCTGCGCACCTTTCTTTCTTCCCAGATCCTCGGCCAGGAGAAACTGGTCGAGCGGCTGTTGATCGTGCTCCTGGCCGACGGCCACATGCTGGTCGAAGGCGCGCCGGGCCTGGCCAAGACCAAGGCCATCAAAGAGCTCGCCGAAGGCATCGAGGCGCAGTTCCATCGCATCCAGTTCACCCCCGACCTGCTCCCGGCCGACATCACCGGTACCGAAATCTACCGCCCGGAAACCGGCAGCTTCGTGTTCCAGCAGGGGCCGATCTTCCACAACCTGGTGCTGGCCGACGAAATCAACCGTGCCCCGGCCAAGGTACAGTCCGCCCTGCTCGAAGCCATGGCCGAACGCCAGGTCAGCGTGGGCCGCAGCACCTACGACCTGTCGCCGCTGTTCCTGGTGATGGCAACGCAGAACCCGATCGAGCAGGAAGGCACCTACCCGCTGCCCGAAGCCCAGCTCGACCGCTTCCTGATGCACGTGAAAATCGGCTTCCCCGACGCTGCGGTAGAGCGGCGCATCCTGCTGCAGGCCCGTGGTGAAGCCCTGGGCGGCGAGACCAAGCCCGAGCGCCGGGTCAGCCAGCAGGCGATCTTCGCTGCCCGCAAGGAAATCCTCGGCCTGTACATGGCCGACGCGGTGGAGGAATACCTGGTGCAGCTGGTGATGGCCACCCGCACCCCGGCCAAGTTCGATAGCGAACTGGCCGACTGGATCGCCTACGGCGCCAGCCCGCGTGGGTCCATTTCGCTGGACCGCTGCGCGCGTGCCCACGCCTGGCTGGCCGGGCGCGATTTCGTCAGCCCCGAAGACATCCAGGCGGTGCTGTTCGACGTGCTGCGTCACCGCATAATCCTCTCCTTCGAGGCCGAGGCGGCAGGGATCGACCAGGACCGCGTGGTCCAGCGCATCCTCGACGTCGTCGCCGTTGCCTGAGCCCATGCCCACCGCGTCGCTGGCCGAACCCGGCATCCGCATCGGCCTTGCCGAGCTGATCGACATGCGCCACCGCGTGCGCGAAATCCAGCTGTTTTCCCGGCCCGGCCAGCGCAGCCCGCTGGTGGGCCTGCATCACTCCAAATTGCGCGGGCGCGGTGTGGACTTCGACCAGGTGCGCGTGTACCAGGCCGGCGACGATGTACGCAACATCGACTGGCGAGTCACCGCGCGGACCCAGGAGCCGCACACCAAGCTGTTCCATGAAGAGCGCGAACGCCCCATCTTCATCCTCGTCGAGCAGAGCCAACGGCTGTTCTTCGGCTCGGGGCTGATGTTCAAGTCGGTGCTGGCCGCCCAGGCCGCAGCGCTGTTCGGCTGGGCCGCACTGGGCCATAACGACCGCATCGGCGGGTTGGTGTTCGGCGACAACGAGCACCACGAAATCAAGCCCCGGCGCAGCAAGCAGAGCCTGCTGCAACTGCTCAACCGCCTGGCCAAGGTCAACCAGGCGCTGCACACCGAGGCCAGCCCCGGTGCCGACAGCCTCGGCCTGGCCCTGCGCCGCGCCCGCGAAGTGCTGCGCCCCGGCAGCCTGGCCATCGTGATCTGCGATGAGCGCTCGCTCACCGCCCAGGTGGAGCAGCACCTGGCCATGCTCTCGCGCCATTGCGACCTGCTGCTGATGCCGGTGTCAGACCCGCTCGACCACGCCCTGCCCGCCGCCGGCCTGCTGCGCTTCGCCCAGCGTAGCGCACAGCTGGAGCTCGACACCCTGGACGCCAACCTGCGCCAGGCCTACCGCCAGCAGGCCGAAGCGCGTATCGAGCGCTGGGAACTGATGGCGCAAAAGCTGCGTGTGCTGTTGATGCCCCTGAGTACCCAAAGCGAAATGATCGAGCAACTGCGCGAATACCTGAATGCCCAGCGGCCGCGGAGCGCGTCATGAAGAGCAGCGGCCAATGAACCCGCTTGACCAACTGCAGCCGCTGATCGCCCCCGCGCCGATCGGCCTGTGGCCACCGGCACCTGGCTGGTGGCTGCTGCTGGCCGTGCTGCCGCTGCTGGCCTGGGGCCTGTGGCGGGTGCGCCGCTGGCGCCCGGGCAAACGCCGCATCGTGCGTGCCGAACAACCCTTGGACCCGGTACGCGTGGAAGCGCTGGCCGAACTGGCGCGCCTGCCGCGCCCCTATGACGGCGCCCCGGCCGGGGCATGGCTGCAACAGATCAACGCCCTGCTCAAGCGCCTGTGCCGCAGCCACTACCCGGGCGCCAACAGCCATACCCTCAACGGCCGCCAGTGGCTGGCGTTTCTCGACAACCGCTGCCCGGCCGCCGGCCTGACCCGCTGGATGGTACTGGTCGAAGGCGCCTACAAACCCGAGTGCAAGCTCGACGACAAGGCCATCGCCGGGCTCAGCCAGGCCGTCGAAACCTGGATTCGCAAGCATGTTTGAACTGGCCTGGCCGTGGGTGTTCGTCCTGTTGCCGCTGCCGTGGCTGGCGCGCCTGGTGCTACCGGCCGCCGACAGCGGCGAACCGGTGCTCAAGGTGGGCTTCCTCGACGAGCTGGAAAGCCTGGCCGGGCGCCGCGCGCGGCTCAACCTGCCGACCTGGCGCCAACAGGCGCCCTTTGTCGTCATCTGGCTGTTGCTGCTGTGCGCCGCCGCCCGCCCGCAATGGCTGGGCGAGCCGGTGCCGGTAGCTGCCAGCGGCCGCGACCTGCTGGTGGCGGTGGATGTGTCCGGGTCGATGGACTTCCCCGACATGCAATGGCAGAACGAAGAGATCAGCCGCCTCGACCTGGTCAAGGCGCTGCTCGGCGACTTCCTGCAGGACCGCGAGGGCGACCGCGTGGGCCTGATCCTGTTCGGCAGCCAGGCCTACCTGCAGGCCCCGCTCACCTTCGACCGGCGCACCGTGCGCACCTTCCTCGACGAGGCGCAGATCGGCATCGCCGGCAAGAACACCGCCATCGGCGACGCCATTGGCCTGGCGGTCAAGCGCCTGCGCCAACGCCCGGCACAAAGCCGGGTGCTGGTGCTGATCACCGACGGCGCCAATAACGGCGGGCAGATCCACCCGCTGACTGCCGCCCGCCTGGCCGCCCAGGAAGGCGTGCGTATCTATACCATCGGCATCGGCGCCAACCCCGAAGCCAGCGGCACCCCTGGCCTGCTCGGCCTGAACCCGAGCCTGGACCTGGACGAAGCGTCTCTCAAGGAAGTTGCCGACATCACCCACGGCAGCTACTTCCGCGCCCATGACGGCGCCGAACTGGACGCCATTGGCGACACCCTCGACCAACTCGAACCGGTGGCCCAGCAACCGACCCAGGCACGCACCGCCAAGGCGCTGTATGCCTGGCCCTTGGCCCTGGCCCTGCTGCTGAGCGTGCTACTGGTGCTGGCCGTGCAATGGCCCGACAACCTGCTGCACCGCCTGCTGCGCAAGCCGCGCTTCCTGCAACCGCACCCGGAATGGCGCCAGCGCCTGAAGCGCCTGCGCCTGAGGAGGCGGCGATGATCCAACTGTGGCCCGAATGGTTGCGCCCGCTGTGGCTGCTGGCCGTGCCCCTGCTCGGTTGGCTGCTGTACAAACTGTGGCACCGGCGCAAGCGCGCCGGGCGCTGGCAGATGATTCTGCCACCGGCGTTCCATGGCGTGCTGCTCGGCGGTGGCAGCGGCAGCACCAGCAAGCTGCCGTGGGTAGCGCTGGGCCTGGCCTGGACGCTGGTGATCCTGGCCTTGCTCGGGCCCAGCTGGCAGCGCGTCGAGGAAAGCCGCCAGCGCCCGGCCGACCCACTGGTGATCCTGCTGGAACTGACCCCGCAGATGCTCGCCGAAGACAGCCCGCCCAACCGCCTGGAGCAGGCACGGCGCAAAATCCTCGACCTGCTGGAGCACCGCCGCGACAGCCAGACCGCGCTGGTGGTCTACGCTGGCTCCGCGCACACCCTGGTGCCACTGTCCGATGACCTGGCCACCAGCCGCAACCTGCTCGAGGCGATCGACCCGTCGATCATGCCCAAACCCGGCCAGCGCGCCGACCTGGCCGTGCAAAAAGGCCTGGCCCTGCTGGCCCAGAGCGGCCTGGGCCAGGGCCGCCTGCTGCTGGTCGGCTCGTCGCTCAGCGCCCCGGAGCGCCAAGGCATCGCCCAGGCCCTCGGCCGCCAGGGCCCGAGCCTGCTGATGCTGGGCATCGGCAGCCGCGAAGGCGCACCGGTACGCCAGGCCAATGGCGAATACCTCAAGGACGACCAGGGCGGCATCCTGTTGCCACGCCTGGACAGCGCCAGCCTCAAGGGCTTCATCAGCGGCACCGGCGGGCGCTACCGGCATGCCCGCATCGACGACCTCGACCTGCGTGGCCTGGGCCTGTTCGACAACCCGCGCGCCGGGCGCAATGACGGCCAGACCCTGCAACTGGACAGCTGGGCCGACCAGGGTTACTGGCTGCTGCTGCCGCTGTTGCTGCTGGCCGCCTGTGCCGGCCGGCGCGGCTGGTTGTTCTGCCTGCCGCTGCTGCTGGCCCTGCCCCAACCCAGCCAGGCCTTCGAGTTCAACGACCTGTGGTTGCGCCCCGACCAGCAGGGCCAGCGCTTGCTGGAGCAAAACCGCCCGGCCAGCGCCGCGCGGCAGTTCCAGGATCCGCAATGGCGCGGCATGGCCCTGTACCAGGCGGGCGACTATGCCGGTGCCGCCGAAGCCTTTTCCCAAGGCGACACCGCCGCCGCCCACTACAATCGAGGCAATGCCCTGGCCCGCAGCGGTGAACTGGAAGCGGCCCTGGACGCTTACGAACAAGCCCTTGAACGCCAGCCCGACCTGCAAGTGGCGCTGGACAACCAGGCACTGGTGCAGCAACTGCTGCAACAGCGCGAAGCCAAGGCCGAGGAACAACCGGCCAGCAGCGATGCCCAAGGCACGCCCGGCAGCGAAACCGAAGGCAACAGCAGCTCGGCCAGCAGCCCGGCCCAGGGCACGCCCGGCAACGACGAACAAGCCAGCGCCGAACAGCCCGGCGAAGGCAGCAGCAACAGCCAGGTAGCGCCCGGCAACCAGGCGGGCGCGGATGACAGCGTCATCCAGCCGCCGCAGCGCCCGGTATCGACCAGCCTCGATGCCGAACAGCGCCAGGCCCTGGAACAATGGCTGCGGGAGATCCCCGACAACCCGGCGGAGCTGCTGCGGCGCAAATTCTGGTATGAACAGCAATTGCATCAGGAAACCCCACGATGAGTCGCTTCGGCGTCTTTCTCCTCAGTCTGCTGTGGGCCGTGCAGGCCCAGGCCGAACCGTTGCTGCGAGCCAGCGTCGACCGTACCCGCCTGGAAGCCGGCGAAAGCCTGGAGCTGACCCTGGAAAGCCAGGACGTCACCCAGTTCGGCAAGCCCGACCTGCGCGCGCTGGAGGGTGACTTCGAAGTGCGCGGCACGCGCCAGCTGAACAGCCTGCACAGCCTCGACGGCGAAACCCGCGCCAGCACCCGCTGGATCATCACCCTGCTGCCGCGGCGCAGCGGCAGCCTGCGCATCCCCGAACTGCAACTGGGCCAGTCGCACAGCCAGGCCATCGAACTGCAAGTGCTGCAGGCCGATGCCAGCCGCCAGGACAGTGCCTCGCAGGTGTTCATCGAAGCCACGCTCGACAGCAGCGAGGTCTACGTCCAGGCCCAGGCCGTGCTCACCCTGCGCATCTACCATTCGGTGGCACTGTACGACGACAGCAGCCTCAGCCCGCTTCAACTGGAGAAGGCCAAAGTCGAACCGCTGGGTGAATCGCGCACCTATGAAAAGGAAATCAACGGCGTCCGCCACGGCGTGATCGAAACCCGCTATGCCGTGTATGCCCAGCAAAGCGGCACCCTCGAAATCCCGCCACTGACCTTCACCGCCACCGCCGCCGCCAGCCCGGACCAAGCCCCACAAGCCAACGGCACGGCCCGGGCCGGCCACCAGGTGCAGGTCAGCTCGCTGCCATTGCGCCTGGCCGTACGGCCGATTCCGGCGGCCTGGCCTGCTGGCGTGCCATGGCTACCGGCCCGCAGCCTGACTCTGGAAGAGCACTGGAACCCCGACCCTGGCAACCAGCAGGTGCAGATTGGCGACTCGCTGACCCGCAACATCACCTTGCGTGCCGAAGGCTTGTCCAGCACCCAACTGCCGCCGCTGCCAGCCACCGAAATCACCGGCCTGCGCCGCTATCCCGACCAGCCGTTGCTGCGCAACGAAATCAGCGACCGCGGCATGACCGCCAACCGCGAAGAGCGCGAAGCCCTGGTGCCGACCCACAGCGGTACGCTGGCCCTGCCGGCGCTGGAAGTGGCCTGGTGGAACACCCGCGAAGACCACCTGGAGCACAGCAGCTTGCCGGCGCGCACGCTGAACGTGCAGGACAACCCGGCACTGAGCGCCGACACCCCGGTTGGTGACAACAGCAGTGCCAGCAGCTTGCTGTGGCCCTGGCAGCTGGCCACCCTGGTGTTCGCCCTCACCACGTTGCTGGGCTTTGCCCTGTGGTGGCGCGCCCGCTCGCAGCCAGCGGTGCTGCGCGCCGCGCAGGCCGGGCCGAGCCCGCGTACCTTGCTGGATGATCTCAAGCGCGCGTGCCAGGCCAACGACCCGCAGGCCACCCGCCAGGCGCTGGACGCCTGGGCCCGCCAGCAGCCGGAGACCCTGGCCGAGATGGCGGCGCGGTTCGTGCCGTTGTCGGATGCACTGGATGGGTTGAACGGGGCGCTGTATAGCGAGAGCGGGCAGTACTGGCAGGGTGAAGATTTGTGGCGGGCGATTGGTACGATTCCGCCGGCTGAGCAGGTGTTGTTGCCAGCCGGGGAGAACGGCAGCTTGCCGCCGCTCTATCCCAAGTGATGTGCTGCCTGTGCAGGCCTCTTCGCGGGTAAACCCGCTCCCACAATGACCGCGTACGCCGAGAACCTTGCGCAGTACCTGTGGGAGCGGGTTCACCCGCGAACACCGGCGCAGCCGGTGCCAGGCACCCCGGCATACCGGTGATATTACCTGGTATTGAGGGAAAGTCGACCGGCCTCAGCGCCGGCAAGCCAGCTCCCAAAGGTACTGCACAAAGCTCAAGGACAGTGCAGAACCTGTGGGAGCTGGCTTGCCGGCGATTGGGCCGCACAGCGGCCCCATGCTTGGGTTACCATACCGCCCTTTCTCCGCTTGCTCGACTCGACACCAACAGGTCATCCATGCGTCTGTTTCATACCTCCGACTGGCACCTGGGCCAAAGCCTGCACGGCCAGGAACGCGACTTCGAACACGCCTGCTTCCTCGACTGGCTGCTCGGCCAGCTGCGCCTGCGCCAGCCGGATGCGCTGCTGATCGCCGGCGATATCTTCGACACGGTCAACCCGCCGGTCAAAGCCCAGGAACGTCTCTACGACTTCATCGTCCAGGCCCACGAACAACAGCCGAAGCTGGACATTGTGATGATCGCCGGCAACCACGACTCCGGCTCGCGCATCGAGCTGCCCGCGGCGCTGATGCGGCGTCTGCGCACCCATGCCCTGGGCCGTGTGCACTGGCTGGACGAGGGCCAGCTGGATGCCGAGCGCCTGCTGATTCCGCTGACCAACGGCCGGGGCAAGGTCGCCGCCTGGTGCCTGGCCCTGCCCTTCCTGCGCCCGGCCGAGGTGACTGGCCCGCAATTGGGCGACGATTACCTGCAAGGCATCACCCAGGTGCACCAGCAGCTGATCGCCGCCGCGCAAAAGAAGCGCAAGAAGGACCAGGCGCTGATCGCCATCAGCCACGCGCACATGGCCGGTGGCGCAGTGTCGGAGGACTCCGAGCGCAGCCTGATCATCGGCAACGCCGAGGCGCTACCGGCCAAGCTGTTCGACAAGGCCATCAGCTACGTCGCCCTGGGCCATCTGCACAAGCCGCAGAAGGTCAACCGCGAAGAACGCATCCGCTACAGCGGCTCGCCGATCCCGCTGTCGTTCGCCGAAATCAACTACCCGCACCAGGTACTGGAAGTGGAGCTGGACGGCACCGGCCTGGTCAGCGTCGAACCGCGCCCGGTGCCGCGCGCCGTGGCCCTGCAGCGGGTCGGCCCGGCACCACTGGGCGAACTGCTGGAGCAGTTGGCCGACCTGCCAGTGATCGACCTGCTCGAAGACCCCAACCGCCAGCCCTGGCTGGAGGTGCGGGTGATACTGGACGAGCCGCAACCCGACCTGCGCCAGCAGATCGAAACCGCACTGCAAGGCAAGGCCGTGCGCTTGATCCGCATCAGCGCCGAATACGCCGGCCGCAACAACACCGAAGACGATGACCTGGCCTTTGTCGAACTGGCCCAGATGACCCCGCAAGACCTGTTCAGCCGCGCCTGGGAGCAGGCCTATGGCAACCCCGCCGACGAACAGGCGCTGGCCGACTTCGCCCTGCTGCTGCAGGACGTGCAGCAGGAAGAGGAACAGCCATGAAGATTCTTGCCATCCGCCTGAAGAACCTGGCCTCCCTGGCCGGCCCGGTCGACATCGATTTCACCGCCGAACCGCTGGCCAGCGCCGGCCTGTTCGCCATCACCGGGCCTACGGGGGCGGGCAAAAGTACCCTGCTCGACGCCCTGTGCCTGGCGTTGTTTGGCACCGTGCCACGGCTGAACGACATTGGCCGCGAGGCCAAGGTGCCGGATGCCGACGGTGAAATCCCTACCTCCGACCCACGCAATCTGCTGCGCCGCGGTACCGGCAGCGGCTTTGCCGAAGTCGATTTCGTCGGCATCGATGGCCGCCGCTACCGCGCCCGCTGGGAAGCCAACCGCGCCCGCGACAAGGCCAACGGCAAGCTGCAGCACAGCCGCCAGAGTTTCTACGACCTGGACAGCGAGCAGGTACTGGGCAGCGGCAAGAACGAATACAAGCAACTGGTCGAAGCCCGCCTGGGCCTGAACTTCGAACAGTTCACCCGCGCGGTGATGCTGGCCCAGAGCGAATTTGGCGCCTTCCTCAAGGCCGACGACAAAGAGCGCAGCGAGCTGCTGGAAAAGCTCACCAACACCGCCATCTACACCCGCCTGGGCCAGCGCGCCTTCAGCAAGGCGCGCGAAGCCGGCGAGGCCCACAATGCCCTGAAGGACCGTGCCAGCCATCTGCTGCCGATGGCCGCCGAAGCCCGCGCCGAGCTCGACCAGCGCCTGGAGCAGGCGCAACTGCAATTCAAGGCCGACCAGGCCGGCGAGCGCCAGCTGGAACAGCAACGCAACTGGCTGAACGAGCAGCGCCAGCTGCAGGCCCAGCACGCCGAGGCCGGCGTCGCACTGCAGGCTGCCGAACAAGACTGGCAGCAACTGGCTGACCAGCGCCTGGACCTCGTGCGCCTGGAGCGCCTGGCCCCGCAGCGCCACCAGTTCCACCGCCAGCAGACACTGGCCGCACAACTGGCGCCGGTGGCAGCGAAGATCAGCGAGCAACAGCAGCAGCAAGCCGAACTGCAAGTGCGCACCGGCGAGCTCGAACAGGCGCTGGACGCTGCGCGCCAGGCGCTTGCCGATAGCCAGGTGCAACACAGCGAGAACGCCCCTCGCCTGCGCCAGGCCTTTGCCGCCCAGGACAACCTGGCCCGCCTGGAGCAGGAGCTGGCAACACAGCGCAGCGCCAGTGAGCAGGCCGAGCTGCAGGTAGCCGAAGGCCAGCAGCACTTGCAGCAACTGGAAGACAACCAGCAGCGCAGCCTGCAGCAACTGGCGCAGATCGACGCCGCGCTCGCCGACAGCCAGCACCTTGCGGGCCTGGCCAATGCCTGGCACGCCTACCTGCCACAACTGAAGCAAGTGATGCTGATCGGTGGCCGCCTGGCCAAGGGCCGTGAGGAGCTGCCCGGCCTGCAGGCCCAGGCCAGCCAGGCCAATGCACACTTGCAGGCCGAGCGCGATGCATTCGAGCTGCTGTTCCGCGAAGCCAAGGCCGAACCCCAGGCCTTGGCAGAACAGATCGACCTGCTGGGTGGCATGTTGCAGGACAACCGCAAGCAGCAACGCGCCGTGGAAGAACTGTCACGCCTGCATGGCCGTGAACTGGAACTGCGCCAGCAGCTGGAGGCCGTGCGCGTGCGTCAGCAGCAGGCCATGCAGCAGCGCCAGCAGCTGATTGGCGAAGGCACCGCCGCCAAGGCCGAGCTGGAAGCCGCCGAGCAAGCGCTCAACCTCACCCGCCAGTTGCTGGAGCGCCAGCGCCTGGCACGTAACACCAGCGTCGAAGAATTGCGCGGCCAATTGCGCGACGGTGAGCCATGCCCGGTATGCGGCAGCGCCGAGCACCCGTTCCACCAGCCTGAAGCGCTGCTGCAAAGCCTGGGTCGCCATGACCAGGCCGAGGAAGACGCCGCGCAGAAGCAGGTCGAAACCCTCAACGGCAAGCTGGTGGAACTGCGCACCCAGCTGGGAGTGGTCAACGCCCAGCTCAAGGATTACCAGCAGCAACAACAGCAACTGGGCGAACAGTTGCAACCGCTGGTGGCCCAGGTGCAGGCGCACAGCTTGTGGCCAGCCTTGGCGCCGCAGGATGACAAGGCCCGCAGTGCCTGGCTCGACAGCCAGCTGCAGCGCCTGGAAGAAGAAATCAGCAAGGACGAGAAACGCCAGAGCGCCCTGCTCGCCCTGCAAAAGGATGCAGCCCGTCTCAACCAGCAACTGCAGGCCGCCCAACAGGCCCAGCAGCAGGCCCAGCGCCACCTGGAGCAACAGCACCAGGCCCTGGCCAGCGACGAGCAGCAGTTGCAGCAAGGCCTTGACGACCTGGCCGACGTGTTGCCCGAAGAGGCCCTCAAAGCCTTGAACGACGACCCGGCCAATGCCTTCCTCGCCCTGGACCAGCAGATCGCCCAACGCCTGCAGCAACTGGAACAGCGCAAGGACGAGCAGGAAGAACAGCAAGCCCGCCAGGCCCAGCTGGACAAGCTGCGCGACCAGCAGCAGGCGCGCGTGCAGACCCAACAGCAGCTGCAGCAGAAACTTGCCGCCCTCGACGAGCAGCGCCAGCAGGCCCAGGCTTCGCTCGGCGGACTGCTTGGCGAGCACGCCAGCGCCGAGGCCTGGCAACAGCACATGGACGCCGCGCTGGAGCAGGCCCGCGCCCTCGACGCCGACACTGCCCAGCGCCTGCAAGACCTGCGCACCCAGGGCGTGCAACTGGCCAGCGAACTCAAGGCCAACACCCAGCAGCAGCAAGCGCTGGCCGCCGAGTGTCAGCAGCTGCAGGGCCAGATCGCCCAGTGGCGCGGTGAGCACCCGGAACTGGACGACGCCGGCCTGGATCGCCTGCTGGCCATGGAGGACACGCAGGTCAACGAACTGCGCCAGCGTCTGCAAGGCGCCGAAAAGGCCATCGAACAAGGCCGCGTGCTGTTGCAGGAACGTGAACAACGCCTGCAGCAACATGCCGCGCAAATGACCGTGGACACCTCGGCCGATGCCTTGGAACAGGCCCTTGCCGAATTGCGCGAGCGCCTGGCCGGGCATGAGCAGCAATGCGCCGAACTGCGTGCACAGCAGGCCGATGACCAGCGTCGCCAACAGGCGCACCAGGCGCTGGCAGCGGAAATCGAACAGGCCCACCAGCAGTGGCAACGCTGGGCTCGCCTGAATGCCCTGATCGGTTCGGCCTCGGGTGATGTGTTCCGCAAGATCGCCCAGGGCTACAACCTCGACCTGCTGTTGCACCACGCCAACACCCAACTGCGCCAGCTGGCCCGCCGCTACCGCCTCAAGCGCGGCGGCAGCGCCCTCGGCCTGCTGGTGCTGGACACCGAGATGGGTGACGAACTGCGTTCGGTGCACTCGCTGTCTGGCGGGGAAACCTTCCTGGTGTCGCTGGCCCTGGCCTTGGGCCTGGCCTCGATGGCCTCCAGCACGCTGCGCATCGAATCGCTGTTCATCGACGAAGGCTTCGGCAGCCTCGACCCCGAGTCGCTGCAGCTGGCCATGGATGCCCTCGACGGCTTGCAGGCCCAGGGCCGCAAGGTCGCGGTGATTTCCCACGTGCAGGAAATGCACGAACGCATCCCGGTGCAGATCCAGGTGCGCCGCCAAGGCAATGGCCTGAGTGATGTGGAGGTGTGCGGGTGATCCTCTACTCGTTCCGCCGCTGCCCTTGGGCCATGCGCGCGCGCCTGGCCCTGCGCTATGCGGGGTGCGAGGTGGAGATTCGCGAGGTGGCGATGAAAAACAAGCCGGCAGAACTGCTGGCCTTGTCACCCAAGGGCACGGTGCCGGTACTGGATACCGGTGCCGGGGTGCTTGAAGAAAGCCTGGACATCATGCGCTGGGCGCTGGCGCAAAACGACCCGCAGGACTGGCAGCTAAAGGCCGCCCCTGTGGCAGCGCAGCATGCTGAAACACTGATTGCGCGCAACGACAGCACGTTCAAGGCGCAGGTCAACCTGTACAAGTATGCCGAACGCTACCCCGAGCATACCCGCGAGCATTACCGCCAGCAGGCCGAAGCGTGGCTGGCGGAGCTCGAAGGCCTGCTGGCAGGCAGGCCCTACTTGCTGGCCACACACCCGAGCATTGCCGATGCCGCGTTGCTGCCCCTGATGCGCCAGTTTGCCGGGGTCGAACCGCAGTGGTTCGCCGAGGCGGCTTATCCGCGGGTGCGGAGCTGGCTGGAGGGGTGGTTGGCTTCGGAGCTGTTCAGGGCAGTCATGGCCAGGTAGCTTCGCGCGATCCCTTGTAGGAGCGGCCTTGTGTCGCGATAGGGGCGCGCAGCGGCCCCAGGTTTTTGCGTCACAGCAGAAATTGCCGGGGCCGCTCTGCGGCCCTATCGCGACACAAGGCCGCTCCTACAGGGGACCGAGTCAGGTTCAATGGTGGTGCTTACCACTCAATGCCGCATGAAAATTGGCGCTCTGGCGCAGGTACTGCTCGGTGTAGCTGTGGGTCGCAGACGCCTTGCCGCTGCTGTCGGCATGGGCATGCGTCGGCAATACGACCGAAGCGGAAATGGCGGATGCAGCAATGACCGGGAAGAGATTGAAGTTCATCTGGGCTGACCTCGACGGCGGTGGTTTGACGTTGGCCCTTCTGGGCCTTGGGTCAAACTTACGCCGCCGAAGCCGCAGGCAAAAATTCATTGCGGCAGTATCGATTATCACGCCGATCGATATCACTCGATGAACTTCAGGTCCGACGGTGCATCCTGCTTCAGCGTCTGCACCGTCTCCAACAGCTTGCCGCTGCGCGGATCGCGGCGTATCACCACGATCTGGTTGCTCTTCTGGTTGGCCACCAGCAGGAAGTTGTCACTCGGGTCGAGGGCGAACTCGCGGGGATGATCCCCCTCCACCGAACGGCGCTGCAGGAGTGCCAGTTGGCCGTCCTGCTTGCCCACGCTGAATGCCACGATCTCGTTGGCCGTACCACGGTTGCTCACATACAGGAAGCGACCGTCTGCCGACAGGTGCAAGCCACCTGCCGCTTTCGCCGCGGCTTCCTTGCTCTCGGTCAGGGGCAGGCGCTGGCGTTCGACCAGGTTGCCCTCCTGCACATCGAACATCACCACTTCGGCACTCATCTCCAGGGTCAGGTAGGCATGCCGGCCCCTGGCGTCGAACAACAGATGGCGCGGCCCGCTGCCCGGCGGCAGGCCCACCGACGCGGGTATTGCCGGTGTCAGTGGGTGGTCTGCGCTGGCACCATCGTAACGGTAGATGAACACCTTGTCGGCACCCAGATCGCTGGCATACAGGTGTTGGCCATCCGGTGACAGCACCAGCGAATGCACATGGGCGCCGGCCTGGCGCTCGGGGTTGACCCCGCTCGCCTTGTGGCGAGCCTGTTGCACTACCGGCTTGAGCTTGCCGTCCTTGGCCACCGGGACAACCACCAGGCTGCCGCCGGGGTCGGGCTTGACCGCGTAGTTGGCCACGAACAGATAACGCTGGTCCTGGCTGAGGCTGGCGTGGGTCGGCTCATCACCTTGGCTGGCCACCTGGTTGAGGAGCTTGATCTCGCCTTTTGCACTGACGCTGAAACTGCTGGCATGGCCGTTCGGGGTTTCGTTGACCGCGAATAGCTGGCGTTGATCGGCCGACAATACCAGCCACGAAGGGCTGACACTCTTCACCACCTGCTGGGGGGCAGGGTCGATATGGCCGGTCTTTTCGTCGAACTGATAGCGGTAGATGCCCTGGCTGGCGCCATCGGTGTAACTGCCCACCAGCAAGGTGGCGGCGTGGGCGGGGATGGTCAGGCTCATCAGGCTAGCGGTCAGCAGGCTCGTCCAGGTCCGGTTCATCTTCGTCATCATCCGGGGCGCGAAAGGCACTCATACAGACTAGCCGATGCGCGCCGTTGGCATCGTCGAGCTGCCATTCATCACCGCTGGCGATAGCGGCGGTGATTTGCTCGGGGGTGAACGACCAGCGGCGGAGCTGGCGGCCGTCCATGCATTCGATGGTGAGGCCGGACTCATCGGAGGTGAAGTCGAAGGCGTGCAGGCCGTCGATCAGGAGCATGTCGCAGGACTGCAGGGCGGTGGCGAGGGGGGACATGGGGGTACCTGTGAGGGATGTAGCGGCATTATAACCCTGGGGCTGCTTTGCAGCCCATCGCGACACAAGGCCGCTCCTACAGGGAGCGCGTCAATCTGCGAATACGCGTTCCCTGTAGGAGCGGCCTTGTGTCGCGATGGGCCGCAAAGCGGCCCCCCTGCAATTCAATGGGCGAAAATCGACCCGCCCTCCTTGCCCGCCATCTTCTCCGGCTTGATCAGGAACCGCGCCAACGCCGGCAGCAGCCACAGCGCGCCAAACATGTTCCACAGCAGCATGAAGGTCAGCATCAGCCCCATGTCCGCCTGGAACTTGATTGCCGAGAAGATCCAGGTGCACACGCCGATGGCCAGGCACAAGCCGGTGAACAGCACCGCCTTGCCAGTCGAGCGCAGGGTCTCGTAATAAGCCTCCTGCAACGGCAACCCGGCGCGCAGGAAGCTTTCCAGCCGGCTGTAGATGTAGATGCCGTAATCCACGCCAATGCCCACACCCAGCGCCACCACTGGCAAGGTCGCCACCTTGACGCCGATGCCCATGTAGGCCATCAGCGCGTTACCCAGCACCGAGGTCAGCACCAGCGGCAGGACGATGCACAGGGTGGCGGCAAACGAGCGGAAGGTAATCAGGCACATCACCGCCACACAGATGTACACCAGGATCAGAATGGTCAGCTCGGCCGACTTGATCACCTCGTTGGTCGCTGCCTCGATCCCGGCGTTGCCCGCTGCCAGCAGGAACTGCAGGCCTTCCTTGTTGTGGCTGTCGGCAAACGCCTTGGCCACGGCAGTGACCCGCTCCAGGGTTTCGGCCTTGTGGTCGTTGAGGAACACCAGTACCGGCGCCAGCGAGCAGTCGCCGTTGTACAGGCCATCGGCACGGGCGATGGAGTTGTTGAGGATGTCCGGATTGCGCGACAGGGTTTCCCATTTCAGGCTGCCCTCGTTCATGCCCTTGATCACCTGCTTGGACACGGTCACCAGGGAAATTGCCGACTGCACGCCAGGGGTGTTCTGCATGGTCCACATCAGCTCGTCGATCGGCGCCATGGTCGAGTGGATCGAGCAGCTTTCCGGCGGGGTCTTGACCATGATCACCAGCACGTCGGAACTGGTCGAGTAGTTGCTGATGATGAAGTTGTTGTCCTGGTTGTAGCGCGAGTCGGGGCGCAGTTCCGGCGCACCCTGGTCGAGGTCGCCGATCTTCAGGTTCTGGCTGTACCACAGGCCACCGGCGAAGGCGACCAGCGCCAGAGCCACCGACACCGGCGCCACCTTGGCACTGGCAAAGTTCGACAACAGGCGCCAGAACGGGTGCTCGCGGGTGGCGTCCTGCTTGCTGCGCTCTACGGCCTTCTTGCTGATGCCGACATAGGAGATGGCTACCGGCAGCAGGATGAGGTTGGTGAACACGATCACCGCCACACCGATGGAAGCTCCGATGGCCAGCTCACGGATCACCCCGATGTCGATGATCAGCAGGGTGATGAAGCCCACGGCGTCGGCAAGAATGGCGATCATCCCCGGCAGGAACAGCTGCCTGAAGGTGCGCCGGGCGGCGGTCAGGGCGTTGTCGGCGCCACTCGACTGCAGGGCGATACCGTTGATCTTTTGCACCCCGTGGGAAATGCCGATGGCAAAGATCAGGAACGGCACCAGCATCGAGTACGGGTCCAGGCCAAAGCCCACCGCATGCATCAGGCCCAGTTGCCAGACCACCGCCACCAGGGTGGTGATGAGCACGGCGATGGTGCTGCGGATGCACCAGGTGAACCAGTACAACAGCACCCAGGTGATGGCCAGGGCGACACCGAAGAACATCGCCACCATCACCAGGCCGTCGATCAGGTCGCCGACCTTCTTGGCGAAACCGACGATGTGGACCTTCACGTTGGGGTTCTGCGCCTGGAACTTGTCACGGATCTTTTCTTCCAGCTGGTGCGAGAACTGCTGGTAGTCCAGCTTCACCTGCTTGCCCGGGTCCTGCGGGTCGGGGTAGCTCTCCAGCAGCGGCACATCGACGATGCTGGACTTGAAGTTGTTGCCCACCAGGCGCCCCACCTGGCCCGACTTGAGCACGTTGTCGCGCAAGGTGTCGAGGCTGTCCTGCGAGCCGTTGTAGGTGTTGGGGATCACCTCGCCACCGGAAAAGCCTTCTTCGGTGACCTCGCTCCAGCGCACGCTGGGGCTCCACAGCGACTTCAGCCCGGCACGGTCGACGCCAGGGATGTAGAACACTTCGTCATGGATCTGCCGCAGGGTCTCCATGTAATCCTTGTCGAAGATGTCGCCATTCACCGCCTCCACCGAGATGCGCACGGTGTTGCCGAGGTTGGCCAGGTCGTTGCGGTGCTCCATCATCTGCTCGATGAACGGGTGCTGCAGCGGGATCATCTTCTCGAAGCTGGTGGACGGGCGGATCTGCGTGGCCTGCCAGAACAGGAAGATGCTGACCAGTACGCACAGGGCGATGACCACGGGGCGATTGTTGAAGATCAGGCGTTCGAGCAGCGTGGCCTTGTCCTGGTGATGCGGGTGCATGGTGATGCTCTCCCTGCTGGTCATGGACGCACCTCCTGGTCAGCACCCTGCGGGTCAGCCAGGTGCACGCCACCCTGCCCTACCAGCAGCAGGCCGCCATCGGCCCGGCCACTGACGCCGGCCAGGGCGATGCGGTCGGCGCGGTTGTAGACACTGAAGGTCTGGCCATCATCGGCACTGCGCAGCACGCTGCCGCCATTGCCGACCAGCACCAGGCTACCGTCCTCGACAAGCGTAGCGCCTGCCAGGCCGAATTCGAGGGTGCCACGTGCGGCCTTGAGTTCGATCGGCTGCCAGCTGTTACCAAAATCGGTGGAACGGAACAGGTTGCCGCGCAGGCCGTAGGCCAGCAGGGTGTGCGGCCGGGCAGTACCGATCACGCCGAACAGCGACCCCTCGTACGGGCCCTCGACCTTGGCCCAGGTCTGGCCGTTGTCGGCGGAGCGGAACATGCCGCCCTGCTCGCCGACGATGAACAGGCCAGCATCGCGCACCTGGGCGATACCGTTCAGGTGCAACTGGTCGGGGTTGTCCAGGCGCTCGGCCACGTCCTGCCAGTGCTGACCACCATCGGTGGTTTCCAGCAAGGCGCCGTAGGCACCCACGGCAAAGCCGTGCCGGGCATCGAGGAAGGCGACATCGAGCAAGGGTGCTTCGCGGGACAGGTCTTCGAACTGCTTGCTCCAGGTGGCACCACCATCGCTGCTGGCAAGGACCAGCGCATCATGGCCGACGGCCCAGCCGCGCTTGTCGTCGAGGAAGAACACTGCGGTCAGCAGTTGCCGGGTGGGCACCCGCGCCTGGGTCCAGGTGCTGCCCTGGTCGTCGGAGAACAGGATATGACCGCGATCGCCCACCACCACCAGACGCTTGCCGGCGTGTGTGGCATCGATCAGCAGGCTTTGGCTGGCCTTGGCCGATTCGGTGGAGTATTCGTCGGCGGCAGCGGCTTGCACGCTGTCAGCCCACACGCCAAGCCCCAGCGCCAGTACCGCGCCGGCTGCCAATGGCCAGGCAAAGCGCCTGTTCTGTTCCCTCATGACTGTCCCCTTTGTGTTTTTATTTGGCGGGTCAATGCATTGCAGGTACTGCGAAAAGCCTGATCTAGAGGCCTGCAATAGCTTGAGGGGATCGTAGCGGGGATGTTTGCGGGAACACAACGAACGGGGTGTTATGTTTTGTTATCGGCCCAAAAAGCTTCGCGGGTAAACCCGCTCCCACAGGTCCTCCACCGCCCATGAAAGCAGTGCAGTACCTGTGGGAGCGGGTTTACCCGCGAAGAGGCCAGCTCAGGCTACAGAAAACTCAAGCCAGGCTCTTGCTCACCACTTCATACACATCACTGGACAGCTCCCCAGAAGCCAGAATCCGCTCCAGCTCGCCCTTCATCAGGGCCTGACGCGCATCGTCATACTTGCGCCAGCGGGTCAGCGGTGCCAGTTGCCGCGAGGCAATCTGCGGGTTCAGCGCATTCAGCTCGATCACCAGGTCCGCCAGGAAGCGATAGCCCGAGCCATCCGCCGCATGGAAGTTGACCAGGTTCTGCCCGGCGAAGGCGCCAATCAGCGCACGTACCTTGTTCGGGTTCTTCAGGGTGAACGCCGGGTGCTGCATCAGCGCCTTGACCCGCGCCAGCCCGCCCGGCAGCGCACTGGCTGCCTGCACGCTGAACCACTGGTCCATGACCAGCGGGTTGTCCTTGAAATGCTCGGCAAAGGCTTCCAGCGCTTTCGCGCGTTCGGCCTCGAACGGCGAGTTGACCAGCACGGCCAGCGCGGTAAGGCGCTCGGTCATGTTGTCGCAGTGCTTGAACTGCTCCAGGGTCGCCTGCAGCACCTGCGGCTTGCCGCTCTGCATCAGGTACGACAGCGCGATGTTCTGCAGGCTGCGGCGGGCGAAATGCTCGGCCGAGGCCACATAGGCGGTGCTGCGCGACACTTCGCGGTTGGCCTGGTAGCGCGCCCACAGGGCGTCGAACAACTGCTCGGCGATCTGCTGGCGGGCGAACTCGCGGGCGGCGTGGATGGCGTCCACGTCGGCCACCTGGCTGATTTCGGTAAGGTAGGCCTCACCTGGCAGCGAAAGCATTTCGGCAACCATGGCCGGGTCCAGCGACTCGTTGCCGAGCACGGTGCCAAGGGCGGTGATCAGGCGCTGGTCGAGCTTGAGTGCTTCGCCACGCTGATGCTGGCCGATCAGCTCCTGCAGCACCTGCACCGACAACTGCTGCCCCGCCTCCCAGCGGTTGAAGCCATCGCTGTCATGCTGCATCAGGAACATCAGCTGGTCCCGGTCATAGGGGAAGCTCAGCTTGACCGGTGCGCTGAAACCACGCAGCAGCGACGGCAGCGGCTTGGCCTGGATGCCCTGGAAGGTGAAGGTCTGCTCGGCTTCTGTCACCGACAGTACGCGGCTGGTGCCCTGCGCCGCAGCTTCACCAGCCAGCTGCAGCGGCAGGTCGTTGCCTGCGGCATCCAGCAGGCCAAGCTCCACCGGGATCACGAACGGCAGCTTTTCGGCCTTGTCCGGGGTCTGCGGGCAGCTCTGGCGGAAGGTCAGGCTGTAGGTCTGCGCGGCCGCGTCATAGGCCTCGCTGACTTCCAGGCGCGGGGTGCCGGCCTGGTTGTACCAGCGTTTGAACTGGGTGAAGTCGACGCCGTTGGCGTCTTCCATGGCCTTGATGAAATCGTCGGTGGTCACCGCCTGGCCATCATGGCGCTCGAAGTACAGGTCGCTGCCCTTGCGGAAGCCGTCGGCGCCCAGCAGGGTACGAACCATGCGCACCACTTCGGCGCCCTTCTCGTACACGGTCAGGGTGTAGAAGTTGGAGATCTCGATGAAGCTGTCCGGGCGTACCGGGTGGGCCATGGGGCCAGCATCTTCGGCGAACTGGTGAGTTCGCAGGTAGGCCACGTCTTCGATGCGCTTGACCGTGCGCGAGTTCATGTCGGCGCTGAATTCGGCATCGCGGAACACCGTGAAGCCTTCTTTCAGCGACAGCTGGAACCAGTCACGGCAAGTGACGCGGTTGCCCGACCAGTTGTGGAAATACTCGTGGGCAACCACGCCTTCAACACGCTGGTGCGCGGCGTCGGTGGCCGTTTCGGCACGAGCCAGTACACAGCTGGAGTTGAAGATGTTCAGGCCCTTGTTTTCCATGGCGCCCATGTTGAAGTCGTTGACCGCGACAATCATGAAGATGTCCAGGTCGTACTCGCGGCCATAGACTTCTTCGTCCCAGCGCATGGACTTCTTCAGGCTGACCATGGCGTGGTCGCACTTGTCGATGTTCTCGGGCTCTACGTAGATGCGCAGGGTCACATCACGGCCGGACTGGCGGGTGAAGCTGTCCTCGACGCACCACAGGTCACCGGCCACCAGGGCGAACAGGTAGGCCGGCTTCATGAACGGGTCTTCCCAGGTCGCCCAGTGGCGGCCGTCTTCTGCCGGCCCGCTGCCGATGGGGTTGCCGTTCGACAGCAACACCGGGTAGCGATGCTGTTCGGCGATGACCGTGGTGGTGAAGGTGCTCATCACGTCCGGGCGGTCGAGGTAGTAGGTAATTTTGCGGAAGCCTTCGGCCTCGCACTGGGTGCAGAACATCTTGCCCGACTTGTACAGGCCTTCCAGTGCGGTGTTGCTCTCGGGGTGGATCTTCACGCTGGTGTCGAGGGTGAAGCGCTCGGCCTTGGGCTGCAAGGTCAGGCTGTCGGCATCGAGCTGGTAATCGCCCGGCTGCAGCTCCTGGTCATCCAGCGCGGCGCGCAGCAACTCCAGCTGCTGGCCATCGAGTTCCAGTGGCGGCAGGCCGGCACCGCGTGCCGGGTTGCGGCGCATGACCAGTTGCGCGTGAACCAGGGTGTGGTCCTCGAACAGCTCGAAGGTCAGGTGCGTCTCGTCGATCAGGTACTCGGGCGCCTGGTAATCCTTGAGGTAGATCACTTGCGGTTGTTCGGTACGCATGTGCAGGTCCTTTTACTGGAGCACGGCCAACTGGTAGGCCGTGTACTTGCGAATATTGATCACACCGGTGTCGAAGATCAGGTACTGGCCCTTGATGCCCAGCAGCGTGCCTTCCACTACCGGGTCCTTGTCGAGGTTGAAGCTGACGATCTTCGAGGGGTAGGCCTCGACCGGGTACTTCATCTGCACCACTTCGGCGTCGGCCAGCGGCTGGATGGCCTGCAGGCCGAAGCGCCCCTGCAGCTCGCGCAGGCCGTCGGCGCAGGCGTCGAACACCTGTTCACGAATGGCGACCAGGTCGAGCTCCTCGGCATCGCCCTTGAGCAGGGCGCGCCAGTTGGTGCGGTCCGGCACCTGGCTGCGCAGCAAGTCTTCGACCAGGCCGGACTGCTGGCGGGTGGCCACGCGCATGATCGGCAGGGCCTGGCTGGCACCTTGGTCGAGCCAGCGGGTGGGTAGCTGGGTGGCGCGGGTGATACCGACCTTGATCCCCGACGAATTGGCCAGGTAGACCACATGGTCGGTCATGCAGAACTGTTCGCCCCACGACGGTTCACGGCAGGTGCCAGCGTCGTAGTGGCACTTTTCCGGGGCCATGATGCACACATCGCACTGGGCCAGTTTGGTCATGCACGGGTAGCAGTAACCCTGGCTGAAGCTGGTCTTGGTGCGCTTGCCACAATGGCTGCAGTGAATGGCGCCGAGGTATTCAAGGCGCAGGCGCTGGCCGATCAGCGGGTTGACCGGCACCTGGGTGTCATCCAGGCGGAAGCTGTACTGCACCACTGGCGCCTGCAGGCTTACCGCCATCTTGCTCAACGAGCCACGAGCGAGTTCGATCAATGTACCGAGTCCGACTTGAACAGAATGTTGGCGATCGGCGCGGACTTCGAGGCGCATTCCTGCGGGCCCATGTAGCCGGTACGCTGGTCTTCGGGCAGGTTTTTCATCTCCCAGGCGATTACCGCTTGCAGCGACAGCTCTTTCTGCTCGGCAGTGAGCTTGCGGCCGTCCGACCATTTGCCGATTTCCACGGCCAGTTTCAGGCTCTCGTAGATTTCAGGGGTGATGTTTTCAATCATTTGCGCGAAAGTGGACATAGTGTCTCCTGATTCAAGCCGACAGTTTACGCCGGGCCAGCGCCCCACCCAAGAGCCCGGTCAGGCATCCGATGAGCAGCCCGCCGACGTGGGCGGCGTTGGCGATCTGGCCAAGGCCCAGGGTGTCGATCACGCCGCTCAGGCACACCACCAGCCAGATCAGCATCATCACCAGCACGCCCTTGGGCAGGTTGAAGTAACGGTTTGGCGCCAGCCACTGGAACAGCCAGATGTGCCCGAGCAGGCCGTACAGCACACCAGACAAGCCACCGAACAGGCTCGGCCCGCTGCTGTAGTGCTGGGCCAGGTTGGACACCAGGCTGAACAGCAAGGTCAGGCCCAGCAGCGCCCACGGGCCCTGGCGCAATTCGATGCGTTTGCCCAGCTCCCAGTACCACAGGCTGTTCATGGCCAGGTGCAGCACGCCGAAATGCAACAGCATGGGCGATACCAGTCGCCACCACTGGCCTTCGTCCAGGCTTTGCGCCAGCGGGCTGAAGTACAGGTAGTCGCCCTGGACGCGGAAATCGAGGAAGGTGAACCAGCTGATGGTGGTGAAGTTGTCGCCCAGGCCGGTCAGGCCGGCGACGATGAAGCACAGCAGCAGGGTGATAGTGGTGACTTTGCAGGCTTTGGCCTGTTCCGCAAGGGAGGGCTGTGTGGGGCTATTCGCGGGTGAACCCGCTCCCACAGGGCCCTTTGCAAGTTCGAGGTCGGCGTTGCCGTCAGGGTAGCGCTGGTAGAGTTCGCGGACGTCATCGGCCAGGGTGTCGGGGGCCCAGAGCACCTGGGCATCGCCCTCCTCGCTGACCCGGTGCGGCACTTGCAGGCGCTGTAGCAGGTGAACGAAGCCGCTGAGGTCGACCGACAGCGGCAGGCGCATCACTTCGATAATGTTCATTGGCTGGCCTGTGGGCGGTCGACATCGACCCAGACGAACTTGTGTGGGTCGATGCGGGTTTCATCATCCAGCCGGTAGGCAGCCAGCTTGCCGTAGAGCACGGCGCTGTAGTCCAGGCAGGCCAGGTTGGCGCGGATCGGCGCCGGGCGGCCGCTGCGCCAGTAATGGCCGACGAACAGCATGGGCTCGTCTTCGGCATAGCGCAGCAGGGCGTTCTTCTGGCTGTGGCTGAGCGGGGTGTTGGCCACTTCCGCGGGCAGGGCGTCTGGCTGGAACACTATGTCGCCGTAGGTTTGCGGGTCTTCTTCCCAGAACTTGGTACGGAAGAAGGCACGGGTCAGGCCGTCGCCACCGGTGAGGGTCAGGCCGTCCGGCAGGCGCATGTCGGTGCCGCGCAGCAGGCGGTTGCACGCGGTGGCGGCAAAGCTGCCGCTCACCGCCGAGGCCTGGATGAAGTGCTCGTCGATACGCCCGTCGGGGTACTGCTGGCGCAGCGGCTCGATCAGCCGCGGGTCCCAGCAGGCATGCACCAGGCGGAAGCGCCCGGCGTCGACGAACAGCGGCAATTCGTAGAACCAGTTGACGAAGTCGTGCCAGTCGGCGGGGTGGTGGGCAAACTGAGTCAGGGTTTCGTCGATCAACCGGGCGTGGCGCGGCGTATGCTCGCGCACGAAGGCCTTGCCGCTGCCAGGCAGTGCCGGAGTGACCCAGCCCAGGGCGTTGTACTCGTGGTTACCCATGATGCAGAACGCCTGGCCGGCCTCGACCATGTCGTGGACGATGTGCAGCGCCTCGCGAATGCGTGGCCCGCGGTCGACGATGTCGCCAAGGAACAGCGCCTGGCGCCGCGGGTGGCGCCACACGCCTGCCACACGCTTGTAACCAAGGGCGTCGAGCAGGCGTTCAAGGGTCAGCGCACAACCGTGCACGTCACCGATGATGTCGAAACTACGCGCCGGATCGAGCATCAGTCGTCCCTGCTTCCCAGGCGGCTGCCCCAGCCGAGCTTGGTGCGGCAGACCTCGTAGTAATTGTGGTCCAGCGGGTGGATCAGGCGCAGCTTCTGCGGCTTCTTGCTCACCGTGATGGTGTCGCCGGGGGCGCAGGTGAAGTGGTTCTGGCCATCACAGGATACTTGCGGGTAGATCTGCAGGTCCTTGGACACCACGATCTTCAGCTCGCTGTTGCCGTCGACCACGATCGGCCGGCCCGACAGGGTGTGCGGGTACATCGGCACGATGACGATGGCGTCGAGCTTGGGGTGCATGATCGGGCCGCCGGCCGACAGCGCGTAGGCGGTGGAGCCGGTGGGGGTGGCGACGATCAGGCCGTCGGCCTTCTGGCTGCAGACGAACTGGCCATCGATGTAGATCTCGAACTCGATCATGCGCGTGGACTTGCCCGGGTGCAGTACCACGTCGTTCAGTGCATCACCCTGGCCAATGGCTTCGTTGTGGCGGCGAACCTCGGCCTGCAGCAGGAAGCGGTTTTCTACCAGGTAGTGGCCGTCGAGCACTTCGGCGACCTTCTGTTCCAGTTCGTCAGGGCGGATGTCGGTGAGGAAGCCCAGGTTGCCACGGTTGATGCCCAGCACTGGAATGTTGTGCCGGGCCAAGGCGCGGGCGGCGCCCAGCAGGCTACCGTCGCCGCCGACCACGATGACCAGGTCGCAGACCTCGCCCAGCAACTTGCGGGTTGAGGTTTGCAGGCCATGGCCGGGCAGCACTTCGGCAATGGTGTCCTCGAGGATCACGTGCAGGTGCCGCTCGAGGAGGAATTTTTTCAGTCGGCGAATGGTGTCGAGCACCTGCGAGCTACCAAGGCGGCCGATGATACCGATATTGCGAAATTGCTCCATGGGGCTCCTGCGAGGCTCTGCGGCGGGTGACTATGCCGCGATTATGGGCGAAACCACCGGCTAGCGGCAAACCGGCTATGCTCGCAGGATGATGCCATTCGCCCTGCTCCACGACCTGCCCCGGCAACTACGTCGCCCCAACGTGCGCGACCTGGCCTGGGCCCTGCTGTCGCCCCCGTTGCTCAGCGCCCCGCCCTGCCCCCAGCGCCACCCGCTGGCGGGCAGCCTGTGGGCGGACCAGCCACAGTGCCTGGCAGACTGGCTGCGGGCGCTGGATGACGATGACCGCCCCTTGCGCGACTGGCTGGCGCAACTGGGCAGCCGGCGCCTGGGGCACTACTACGAACGGCTGTGGCAATTCGCCCTGGGCCAGGCGCCGGGCATCGAACTGCTGGCGGCCAACCTGGCGATTCGCGAAGCCGGGCGCACCCTGGGTGAGCTGGATGTGGTGCTGCGCGACCGCGACGGCGTGCACCACCTGGAACTGGCCATCAAGCTGTACCTGGGCCCGGAGCACGCCGGGCACGACCCCGGCGCCTGGCTGGGGCCAGGCTGCCATGACCGCCTGGGAAGCAAACTGGCGCACCTTGCACGGCACCAACTGCCCATGTCGGCCGGGGTACACAGCCGCGAGGTGCTGGCACGGCTGGGGGTGGAGCAGGTGCAGGCGCATGTATGGCTGGGTGGCTATCTGTTCTACCCGTGGCCTGGGCATGCGCAGCCACCACTGGGCGCCAACCCGCAGCATTTGCGCGGGCGCTGGCTGCGGCGGCGAGACTGGGTCATGGGCGAAGGTGAGCGATGGCAGCCGCTGCAACGGCATGCCTGGCTGGCGCTGGCGCGGGTCGAGGCGCATGAGTGCTGGGCGGTGGAGCAGTTTGCGGCGTGGCTTTACGTGCTGGAGCGGCAGGCTCCGGCGCAGTTGCTGGTGAGGTTGGAGCAAGAGGCTGACGGGGCGTGGCAGGAGGCCGAGCGGGTGTTTCTGGTGGCTGACGATTGGCCGCATCTACCCGATGTCTGATGTTGCCTTTACTGGCCCTTTCGCGGGTAAACCCGCTCCCACAGGTTCCGCGCAGCACATGAAGACTGTGCAGTCCTTGTGGGAGCGGGTTTACCCGCGAAGAGGCCGGTGCAGACAACACAATTTTCACAGACCTGGCGCAAAGATTTGTGCCCCCATAGCCATTACAGTACTACCTGAGCGCCAGCAAGAGCGCCATTCCGACCTGATGACGAGGACCGATCAATGGTTTCATCCACCTCCGCGACCCATTACGCGCGCCTGTCCATCGCCTTGCATTGGCTGATGCTGGTGCTGCTGGCCGCTGTCTATGCCCTTATCGAACTGCGTGGCCTGTTCCCCAAGGACAGCGTCGAACGCAACCTGATGAAGGACTTGCACTTCATGCTCGGGCTCAGCGTGTTCGTGCTGGTCTGGTTGCGCCTGGCCATCCGCCTGAGCCGCCCGACCCCACCCATCGTGCCCAAGCCTGCAGCTTGGCAGACCGGCCTGGCGCACCTGATGCACCTGGCGTTGTACCTGTTGATGATCATCCTGCCGCTGGCCGGCTGGCTGATTCTCAGCGCCGCCGACAAGCCGGTGCCGTTCTTCGGCCTGGAGCTGCCGCACCTGATCGGCCCGAACCCGGACCAGGCCAAGTTCATCAAAGGCTGGCATGAACGCATCGGCAGCTGGGGCTACTGGCTGATCGGCCTGCACGCGGTGGCCGGCCTGTACCACCACTACATCAAGCGCGACAACACGCTGTTGCGCATGCTGCCCTACAAGTAACCGCGCCGGCCCTGCAGGCCGCCGGTGTGTACGAAGAGCAGACGGGTGCCGGGCGCGAACAGCCCGGCCTCGACCTGCTCACGCAGGGCCAGCAGGGCTTTGCCGGTGTACAGGGCTTCGAGCGGCACGCCGGTGTGCCGCTCGCAGTCGGCAACGAACGCCAGCAGCTCAGCGTCGAACTTGCCGAAACCGCCACGGCAGGCGTCGTGCAGCTGGTAGCCATGCGCACCGGCCAATGTCGCTACCGCCTCCGGTACACCATGGCTCCTGGGTACAGCCAATGCACCATGCACGACATGTGCGCCCGCCTCGGCCATTACCAGGCCGGCCAAGGTAGTCCCCGTTCCGCTGGCCAGCCACCAGGCGTCGTAGCCCGACCAGCCCAGTGCCGCGATCTGCGCTTGCGCCTGTTGCATGATCAGCGCGCAGCCCTGTGCTCCGGCCAGCCCGCCGCCCCCTTCGGGGATGCAGTGCCAACCCGGGTAGCGTGCCTGCCAGGGCTCCCAGAAACCCGCTTCGTTTCGTGCACGGTAGCCGCCATAGCCCAGCCAGTGCAGTTGCATGCCCAGCGCCTGCAGGTCACGCACGGTTGGCGTGTCCTGGGCGTGGCCACGCAGCAGGCCGGCGGTGGCGAAGCCGAAGCGCTTGCCAGCGGTTGCCAGGGCGTGCAGGTGGTTGGAATGGTTGCCGCCCAGGCTGATCAGGCCCGGGGCGTTGCTGGCGCTGGCCTGTTGCAGGTGGTGGCGAAGCTTGAACCACTTGTTGCCACTGATCAGCGGGTCGATCAGGTCCAGGCGCAGGATGGCGGCTGCGACCTTGGCTTGCTGCAGCCAGGGCAGGTTCAGGGGGTGCAATGGGGCTTGGGGAAGGTCGAGTGCAGGCATGGATCGCAGTTTACAGGGAAACCTTGGGAGCCCGTTACGCCCCTGTGGGAGCGGGTTCACCCGCGAACACCGGCAGAGCCGGTGCCATGCACCGCGTGCCCTTCTTCGCGGGTGAACCCGCTCCCACAGGGCCGCGCAGCGGCCCGGCGATCTCAGAGTTCAGCCGCCAATCTCGAACCCTGGTTGATCGCCCGCTTGGCATCCAGCTCGGCCGCCACATCAGCGCCACCGATCAAGTGCACCGACTGCCCCGTCGCCACAAGCCCGTCCTGCAGTTCGCGCAGCGGTTCCTGCCCGGCACAGATCACCACGTTGTCCACCGCCAGCATCTGCGGCTCGCCATCGGCCACGCGAATATGCAGGCCGGCATCGTCGATGCCCAGGTATTCGACGCTGTTGAGCATCTGCACCCGCTTGTTCTTCAACCCGGTACGGTGAATCCAGCCGGTAGTCTTGCCCAGGCCGTCACCCACCTTGGATTTCTTGCGCTGCAACAGGTACACCTGCCGCGCCGGGGCATGCGGCTCGGCCTTGATCCCGGCCACGCCACCGCGTGCCTGCAGGTGGGTGTCGATACCCCACTCCCTCCAGAACGCCTCACGGTCCTGGCTGGTGGCCACGCCCTGATGCACCAGGTACTCGGAAACGTCGAAGCCGATGCCACCCGCGCCAATTACCGCGACAGCCTTGCCCACCGGCTTGCGCTCGAGCAGCACGTCCAGGTAGCTGAGCACCTTGGCATGCTCGATACCGGGGATGGCCGGCGTGCGCGGGGCGATGCCGGTGGCCAGGATAATCTCGTCGTAGCCACCGTCCACCAGGGCCTGCACATCGACCCGGGTGTTCAGGCGCAGGTCCACGCCGGTGCTGGCGACCTTGTTGCGGAAGTAGCGCAGGGTTTCATGGAACTCTTCCTTGCCCGGCACCCGCTTGGCCACATTGAACTGGCCACCGATTTCGCTGGCGCTGTCGAACAAGGTCACCACGTGGCCACGCTCGGCCGCTACCGTAGCCGCTGCCAGGCCCGCCGGGCCGGCGCCGACCACGGCAATGCGCTTGACGGTGCGCACCGGCAGGTAGTTGAGCTCGGTCTCGTGGCAGGCACGCGGGTTGACCAGGCAACTGGTCAGCTTGCCGCCGAAAGTATGGTCCAGGCAGGCCTGGTTGCAGCCGATGCAGGTGTTGATCTCGTCGCCGCGGCCGGCAGCGGCCTTGTTGACGAAGTCCGGGTCGGCCAGGAAAGGCCGAGCCATCGAGACCATGTCGGCATCGCCCTCCGCCAGCACCGCCTCGGCAACTTCCGGGGTGTTGATGCGGTTGGTAGTGATCAGCGGAATGTTCACCACGCCACGCAGCTTGGCGGTGACCTTGCTGAATGCTGCCCGCGGCACCTTGGTGGCAATGGTCGGGATACGCGCTTCGTGCCAGCCGATGCCGGTATTGATCAAGGTCGCGCCGGCTTTCTCGATAGCCTTGGCCAGCAGCTCGATTTCATCCCAGGTGCTGCCGCCCTCGACCAGGTCGAGCATCGACAGGCGGAAGATGATGATGAAGTTCGGCCCTACCGCTTCGCGCACCCGGCTGACGATTTCCACCGCCAGGCGCATGCGGTTTTCATAGCTGCCGCCCCAGCGGTCGGTACGGTGGTTGGTGTGGGCGGCGAGGAACTGGTTGATGAAGTAGCCTTCCGAACCCATGATCTCGACGCCGTCGTAACCAGCGCGCTGGGCCAGCACTGCGCAATTGACGAAGTCGGCGATCTGCTTCTCGATACCCGCCTCGTCCAGTTCCTTGGGCTTGAACGGGTTGATCGGCGCCTGGATCGCACTGGGCGCCACCTGGCGCGGGCTGTAGGCATAGCGCCCGGCATGCAGGATCTGCAGGCAGATCTTGCCACCGGCGGCATGCACGGCATCGGTGACGATACGGTGCTTGTCGGCCTCTTCCTCGGTGCTGAGCTTGGCCGCGCCGGAATACACCCCGCCCTCATCGTTGGGTGCAATGCCGCCGGTGACCATCAGGCCGACGCCACCGCGGGCGCGCTCGGCAAAGTACGCCGCCATGCGCTCGAAGCCGCCCGGGCGCTCTTCGAGGCCAGTGTGCATCGAGCCCATCAGGGTGCGGTTGCGCAGGGTAGTGAAGCCCAGGTCGAGCGGGGCAAGCAGGTGCGGGTAGCGGTCGGCGGCCATGGAAGAAGGTCCCCAGGTGGCGTGATCACGGGATGCGGGCGCCGCACCGGCTGGCGGGCCCCGTCGTTTGTCTGCCTGCGACATTAAACAGCCGTTTGAATGGGCTCAATGATCGAAACTGACAAGTTATTGATCATCGCGCACAGCGCGACTACCCTAGGAAACTCTCGTTTCCAAGGCGCTGTTCTGCTCCATGCGAAAACTCCTGGCAAGCGCCCTGGCGCTGGTGATGATCGCCGCCCTCTGCGGCTATGGCTTCTGGACGATGCAACGCCCGGAAGGCCACTACCTTTCCGATTTACGAATCGAACTGGCGCTCAACCATGGCGTGCCGGGCGAGCACGGCAACCTGCTGGGTATCGAGCCGGTGCTCTACCCTGGCGATTACCAGAACCTGCAACGCCTGCGTCGCAAGCTCGCGGCGTACCTGGAGCAGGCCCGCGCCCAAGGGCTGGTGGGCCCGCGCACGGTGGTGGTGCTACCGGAGCACATCGGTACCTGGCTGTGGGCGCGTGGGGAAAAGAACGAGTTGTACCAGGTCACGCAAAGCCGTGAAGCCCTGCAATGGCTGGAACTGAGCAACCCGCTGCGCTATGGCCTGGCCATGCTCCGTGCCGACGGGGACGACTGGCGCGCCGACGCGCACCTGCGCATGAAGGCCGAGCAGATGGCTGCGGACTACCAGCAACTGTTCGGTGGCCTGGCCAAGGAATTCAACGTCACTTTGGTAGCCGGCTCCATCGTGCTGCCCGCCCCCTACGTGAAACAGGGTGTGCTGCATGCCGGTAGCGGCCCGCTGTTCAACAGCAGCGTGGTGTTCGCCGGTGACGGCTCGCTGCTGGGCCAACCGCAACACCAGCAGTTCCCCGACAGCGAAATGCGCCGTTATGTGCAAGATGGCCGCCAGCACCCGCTGCAGGTATTGCAAACCCCTGCGGGGCGCCTGGGCGTACTGGTGGGCAGTGACAGCTGGTACCCGGAAAACCACCAGCAACTGGCACGACAGGCGGTACAACTGGTCGCCAACCCGGTGTTTCTAAGCGGCAAGGGCAGCTGGCAAGCGCCGTGGCGCGGCAATCGCCATCAGGATGCCAGCGCCGGGCTGGCCTTGCAGCGCGGCGAAGTCAGTGAACAGGCCGCCTGGCAACGCCTGACCGAGGCAGGCGGGGCCGGCGTCAGCAGCATGAGCGTGTTCATGCGCGGGCAGTTCTGGGAACAGGGTAGCGACGGCCAGGGCTTTGCCCGCCAGGCCGGCGAACTGCTGGCGGGAACGCCCAGCCCTGGCGCCCGCCTGTTGAACCTGTGGTTGTAGGCCAATGGCTCGCCCCCGTGTGCGCCTGGGCGACCTTTCGGTCGGCTTTGTCCAGCCGCTGAGCGAGGCCCTGCGCGAGCTCGGCCACGACCCGGAGCCGCTGCTGCAGCGCTATGGCCTGGACGCGGCACGCCTGGGCGAGGCCAATGCACGCTTGTCGATCCCGCGCTACATGCACCTGGGGCACGCCGCCATCGAACTGTGCGGCGAGGCCGCACTTGGCCTGCACATGGGGCGCCTGAGCCGCCTGGCGCATGCAGGCCTGGCCGGGGTCACCGCTGCGCAGGCGCCGAACCTGGGCGAGGCGGCACGCACCCTGTTGCGCTTCGAGCCCCTTTACGCCGCCAACTACCGCGGCCACTCCAGTTTTCAGGAAGATGCCCAGGGCGCCTGGCTACGCTTCTACTCCATCAGCCCCTACAACGCCTACAACCGTTTCGTGGTCGATTCGCTACTCGCCGGCTGGCTTGCCCAGCTCGCCGACCTGGTCGGTACGGCGGTGCAGGCCGAACATATGGATATCGAGTTCGCCGCACCCGCCTACGCCGCGCGCTACCAACCACTATGTAGCGCAACCGTGCAGTTCGCGGCCGACGCCAACCAGCTGCGCCTGAGCCGCGCCACGCTGCAACTGGCCAACCCCAGGCACTGCCCGAGCACCTGGCAGCACCTGCTGCAGCTGTGCGAAACGGAGATGCTGCAACGCACGCGCGTACGCAGCCTGGGTGAGCGCATCACCCATCTGCTGGGCCCGTTGCTCAATGGTGGCCGTGAACCGGACCTGGAAGAAGTGGCGCTGCACCTGCAGCTGCCAACCTGGACCTTGCGCCGCAAACTGGCCGAGGAAGGCACGCGCTTTCGCGACCTGCTCAACGAAACACGGCGCGACCTCGCCGAGACCTATATCCGCGATACGGAGCTGGCCTTCGGCGAAATTGCCTATCTGCTGGGGTTTGCATCGGCCGAGGCCTTCCAGCGCGCCTTCAAGCGCTGGACGGGCCTTACACCGGGGGAGTTCCGCCGCAGCCAGCGGCGGGTAGGCTAGAGCTCGGTAGCGTCGTCAGCCGGCTCCGGGGTGTCCAGTTCATAAGCCTGGAATTCGAGAAGCTCTTCCTGATATTCGTCCATAGCCCTGCGTCCTCTCATCTCATGATCTTTATCGGTGTCGCCTTCAACCTAAGCAGGTGGAGTGAAGGAATGATGACAAGCTTATGAGTGGTAAACGTAGCAGGTGTTCAAGAAGTTATCAGCGGGTGTCTGTAACAGGGGATGTGCACTGGCTGCGCCGGCCTCTTCGCGGGTAAACCCGCGAAGAGGCCGGTACAGGCAAGCCATCAAAGTGCGGGGGCCGCGGTCTCGTCGGCCTCGGCAGGCTGGGCTTGCTGCTGTACTTCAATAGGTGCCGCCTCCGCTGGCGGGGCCACCGGTTGCGAGCCCTGGCTGTCATCCACCACCGGTGCCGCTACTGCCTCGCTGGCTGGGGTGACGGCAGCCGGGGCGGGCGCCGCTTCAACCAAAGGTGCCGCTGTCGGGGCCGGTGCCACCGGCGCCGCCGCAGCCTGCTCCGGAAGCCCCAGGGCAGCCGCTGGCGCCTCGACCTTCGGCGCGGGCTGCTCGACCTTGGTCTTGCTCTGCTGTTCAGGCCTGGGCTTTGGCAGGTAGCTCTCCACCAGGGCGAAATAGCGGTCATAGAACTGCGCCGCCGTCACCGTCTCGCTGGCCACTTTGACCATCGAGTCGTCGCTGGAGCCGATCGGCATCGACACCGATCCCAGTACACCAACGCCCAGGCTGGCGGAGGTATTGGACTTTTTCAGGGCGTAGCGGTCCTGCAGGGCGTTGGCGAACATGGTCGAACGCTGCTCGTCGCTCACATCCGGCGCACAGGTGACGTTGAAGCTGATCTGCAGGTGGTTCTCGCTGTTCTGCTGGAAGCTCTTGTTGCCCACTACCTGGTTGGCGCCGCTGCTGGTGATGATGTAGCCCTGGCTTAGCAAGGCGCGCCGGGCGGCCTCGCAGGAGCCGGCATCGGTCACCGGGAAGCTGCGCGAGAAGGTGCCCGAGTCATCGAAGTTCTCGTGCTCGTAGACGGCGGTTTTTTTCGAGGAACAACCGGTCACGCCCGCCAGCACCAGGGCCAGCCCGAGCGCACCAAAGACGGAAGATCTGGTCATTGCGAATTCCGGGTAAGTCGAGAAGGTGCCTATTGTGCAACACAGCAGGCAGGCACAGGAACCGCTGATCGGTGAAGAGTCTGTCAGGTTCGTGTAAATCTGGGTCAACGGCGGCAATTGCCAAGCGCAAAAACGAAAAAAGCGACCCGAAGGTCGCTTTCTCGTGGCTTCGAGGCGTTCAAGGGGCCTCGAGGCGAAGATGGCGCAGCGGACGGGACTCGAACCCGCGACCCCCGGCGTGACAGGCCGGTATTCTAACCGACTGAACTACCGCTGCGTATCATTCAGGCTTGCGCCCGATTGAAACCTGGGTCTACCCATTCGGCGCGATGGCCTCAGGGCAGGCACAAAAAAAGCGATAACATGATCGCTTCTCTTGTGTTTGCTTCAAGGTGTTCAAGGGACCTTGAAACGAAGATGGCGCAGCGGACGGGACTCGAACCCGCGACCCCCGGCGTGACAGGCCGGTATTCTAACCGACTGAACTACCGCTGCGTATCGTTCAGGCTTTCGCCCGATTGAAACTGGGATCAGCCCAAGGCGTTTTACCTTGTGGCTTCAGACCGGTGCCAGGCACCCATCTGTACTGAAAAATGGCGCAGCGGACGGGACTCGAACCCGCGACCCCCGGCGTGACAGGCCGGTATTCTAACCGACTGAACTACCGCTGCGCAGTGCGTTCCTCTCTGGCTATCGGCTTCTTGCGAAACCTGAAGCACCAGGAACATCTCAGGAAGTGGTGGGTGATGACGGGATCGAACCGCCGACCCTCTGCTTGTAAGGCAGATGCTCTCCCGGCTGAGCTAATCACCCTCGCGATGTTGCTTGTTGCGTTTGCTTCGCTGAGGCCGCGAAATTTACGCAGATGGCGAAGCTAAGTCAATAGCCCCGTTGGATTTTTTTCAAAAAAGCAAAAGCGGTGTGGTTGTCTGTGCCGGCCTCTTCGCGGGTAAACCCGCTCCCACAGGTACTGCACAGGTCTTGAGAACTGTGCAGTACCTGTGGGAGCGGGTTTACCCGCGAAGAGGCCGGTACAGGATATGCAGAATGCTCAGGTGTAGATCATCTTGCGGGTCATGCCGCCATCGACCACGAACTCCTGGCCGGTGACGAACGCTGCTTGCCGAGACAACAACCAGGCCACCATGGCCGCAACGTCTTCCACCGTCCCTACCCTGCCCGTCGGGTGCTGGGCATGGTCCGCCTCGGTCAACGGCTCGGCACGGCGCTGCGACGGATCACGGGCATCGATCCAGCCCGGGCTGACCGCATTGACGCGGATCTCCGGGCCCAGGCTCATGGCCAGTGCATGGGTCAAGGCCACCAGGCCGCCCTTGCTCGCCGCGTAGGCCTCGGTATCGGGCTCGGACTGCCGCGCCCGGGTGGAGGTGAGATTGACGATCGCCCCATTGTGCGCACGCAGGTACGGCGCACAATGCTTGGCCAGCAGCATCGGGCCATTGAGGTTGACCGCCAGCACTCGGTTCCACTGCGCCAGGCTCAGGCTTTCCAGGGTCTGGTTGTGCGGGTTGGCGATGGCCGCATTGCACACCAGCGCGTCCAGGCGGCCAAACTGCCCCAGCACCTCGGACACCCCCGCGCTGACCTGGGCCTCATCGGCAACGTCCATGGTGATGAACCAGGCATTGTCGCCCAGGGCCTTGGCCGCCTTGGCGCCGCGCTGGCGATCGAGGTCACTGAGCACCACCTGCCAGCCTTCGCAGATCAACCACGCGGCAATGCCCAGGCCGATGCCGCGCGCGGCACCGGTCACCAGGGCTACCCGGCCGTTATGGCCGGGCGTACCGCCGCGGATTTCAATCACAGGACAGCCAACCCGCGCGCCAGGTCGGCCTGCAGATCGGCCACATCTTCCAGGCCCACGGCAACGCGGATCAGGCTGTCGCGGATACCGGCGGCTTCACGCTCCTGCGGCGTCAGGCGGCCGTGGGAGGTGGTGGCCGGGTGGGCGATGGTGGTCTTGCTGTCACCCAGGTTGGTGGTGATGGAAATCACCCGGGTAGCGTCGATGAAGCGCCAGGCGCCCTCTTTGCCACCCTTGACCTCGAAGCTGACCACCGCACCAAAGCCACTCATCTGGCGCTTGGCCAGTTCGTGCTGCGGGTGGCTCGGCAGGCCGGCATAGTGCACCTTCTCCACGCCCTCCTGCTGCTCCAGCCATTCGGCCAGTACCTGGGCGCTTTCGCAGTGCGCACGCATGCGCAGGCGCAAGGTTTCCAGGCCCTTGGTGAAGATCCAGGCGTTGAACGGGCTGAGGGTCGGGCCTGCGGTACGCAGGAAACCCACCACTTCTTTCATCTGCTCGGCACGGCCGGCAACCACGCCACCCATGCAGCGGCCCTGGCCGTCGATGAACTTGGTGGCCGAGTGGAACACGATGTCGGCACCCAGTTTCAAAGGCTGCTGCAGCGCCGGGGTGCTGAAGCAGTTGTCCACCACCAGCATCGCACCATGGGCATGGGCGATTTCGCTGAGCGCGGTGATATCGACCAGCTCGGCCAGCGGGTTGGACGGCGACTCGACGATCAGCAGCTTGGTATTGGCCTTGATGGCCTTTTCCCAGCCAGCGAGATCGACCAGTGGCACATAGTCCACCTGCACGCCAAAGCGCTTGAAGTACTTCTCGAACAGGCTGATGGTCGAGCCGAAGACGCTCTGCGAAACCAGCACATGGTCACCGGCACTGCACAACGACATCACTACGGCAAGGATCGCCGCCATGCCGGTGGAGGTGCCCACGGCCTGCTCGGCGCCTTCCATGGCCGCCAGGCGCTCCTCGAAGGCACGCACAGACGGGTTGGTGTAGCGCGAATAGACGTTGCCCGGCGTTTCGCCGGCAAAGCGTGCGGCCGCGTCAGCAGCCGTGCGGAACACATAGCTGGAGGTCAGGAACAGCGCTTCGCTGTGCTCGGCCTCCGGTGTACGGTTTTGACCGGCGCGCACCGCCAGGGTGTCGAAACCGACACCCTCGAGGTCACTGTCCAGTCGCCCGGCATCCCATTGATCCGTCATGCCGTCGCTCCCGAAATCAGTTGTTGTAGAGGTCGATGATCGCGCTGACCGCCTGGTTCTTGACCTTGGCCAGGTCGTTACGAGCCTGCTCGATACGGTCGAGGTAGGCTTCGTCGATATCGCCGGTGACGTACTCACCGTTGAATACCGCGCAATCGAAGTGGTCGATCTTGATTTTGCCGCCGCCGACCGAGTCGATCAGGTCCGGCAGGTCCTGGTAGACCAGCCAGTCGGCGCCAATCAACTCGGCCACTTGTTCGGTGGTACGGTTGTGGGCGATCAGTTCGTGAACACTCGGCATGTCGATGCCGTAGACGTTGGGGTAGCGCACCGCAGGCGCTGCGGAGCAGAAGTAGACGTTCTTGGCGCCGGCTTCGCGGGCCATCTGGATGATCTGCTTGCAAGTGGTGCCACGCACGATCGAGTCGTCCACCAGCATCACGTTCTTGCCGCGGAACTCCAGCTCGATGGCGTTGAGCTTCTGGCGTACCGATTTCTTGCGCGCGGCCTGGCCGGGCATGATGAAGGTACGGCCGATGTAGCGGTTCTTGACGAAACCTTCGCGGAACTTCACGCCCAGGCGGTTGGCCAGCTCCAGGGCCGCGGTGCGGCTGGTGTCCGGGATCGGGATGACCACGTCGATGTCGTGCTCGGGGCGCTCGCGCATGATCTTGTCGGCCAGTTTTTCACCCATGCGCAGACGGGCCTTGTACACCGATACGCCATCCATGATCGAGTCCGGGCGGGCCAGGTAGACATGCTCGAAGATGCACGGCTGCAGCTTCGGTGCTTCGGCGCACTGCTTGGTATACAGCTGACCTTCTTCGGTGATGTACACCGCTTCGCCCGGCGCCAGGTCGCGGATCAGGGTGAAGCCGAGCACGTCCAGGGCCACGCTTTCCGAGGCGATCATGTATTCCACGCCTTCGTCGGTGTGACGCTGGCCGAACACCACCGGGCGGATGCCGTTGGGGTCACGGAAGCCGACGATGCCGTAGCCGGTGATCATCGCCACCACGGCATAACCGCCGACGCAGCGGCTGTGCACGTGGGAAACCGCGGCGAACACGTCTTCTTCGGTCGGCTGCAGCTTGCCACGTACCGCCAACTCATGGGCGAACACGTTCAGCAGGACTTCCGAGTCGGAGTTGGTGTTGACGTGGCGCAGGTCGGACTCGTAGATCTCCTTGGCCAGCTGTTCGACGTTGGTCAGGTTGCCGTTGTGTGCCAGGGTGATGCCGTACGGCGAGTTGACGTAGAACGGCTGGGCCTCGGCCGAGGTAGAGCTGCCCGCGGTCGGGTAGCGCACGTGGCCGATGCCGATGCTGCCGACCAGGCGCTGCATGTGGCGCTGCTGGAACACGTCGCGCACCAGGCCATTATCCTTGCGCAGGAACAACCGGCCGTCATGGCTGGTCACGATACCGGCAGCGTCCTGGCCGCGGTGCTGGAGGACCGTAAGCGCGTCATACAGCGCCTGATTGACGTTCGACTTACCGACGATACCGACGATGCCACACATGCGACGCAACCCCTACTTTGACGAAACTTGAGTGAATAGCGCTCAGGGCTTTGCCGGCCCGAGCAACTGTTCCTTGAACGGAAGATCAGCTGGAGTGCCGATCAGCCCACTGGGTGTCCACTGGCCGGTAAAACCCAGGATCAGGTTTTTCGACCAGTCGGCGACCAAGAGAAATTGTGGTATCAGGCGTGATTCCTGCCACCAGGTGTCCTGTTGAACCGGCCCCAGGCTGATCAGCCCGATGGCCACCACCACCAGCAAGGCCCCGCGCGCGGCGCCGAAGGCCATGCCCAGGAAACGATCGGTACCGGACAGCCCGGTCACGCGGATCAGCTCGCCGATGAGGAAGTTGATCATGGCCCCCACCAGCAAGGTGGCGACGAAAAGAATGGCGCAGCCGGCGATGACGCGCATCGACGGCGTCTGGATGTAGCTTTCAAGATACACCGAGAGCGAACCGCCGAACATCCAGGCAACCGCACCGGCAATGATCCAGATGAGCAAGGACAAGGCTTCCTTGACGAAGCCGCGCTTGAGACTGATCAGTGTGGAGACGGCGATGATCGCGATGATCGCCCAATCGACCAAGGTAAATGCCACGGTGCTGCCTGCAGACGTTTGAGGCGGCGCATTTTAACAGAGCGGTGGGGGGTTGGGTAAGCGGAATGTCAGGTGGATTGGTGCTGGATCATTCGCGGGTAAACCCGCTCCCACAGGTGATGTGCAAACCCTGCCATTGCGCGCTCCCTGTGGGAGCGGGTTCACCCGCGAATGGGCGGCAAAGCCGCCCCAGGGATATCAGCTGCGCTCAGGCTGGAAGCGCACCACAAAGCCCTTGAGGCTGTTCTGGCGATTGATCGCGTCACGTACGCGTTCGGCCTCGGCACGCTCGATCAGCGGCCCTACGTAAACGCGGTTCATGCCACCGGCCGAGCGGATATAGGCGTTGTAACCCTGGCTACGCAAGGTTTGCTGCAGTTTCTCGGCCCCGGCACGGTTGGACAGGCTGGCCAACTGGATGGACCAACTGACCGGCAGGCCATTGACGTCGATCTTCGACGGCGCGGCCGGCTTGGCTGCCGGCTGAGGCTCGACCTTGGACACGGGCGCCTGCGGCTTGGCGGGCTGGGCCTGGGCCTGGGCCTGTGCCTGTGCCTGCACCTGAGGCTGGGTCTGAGGTGAGGGTGTAATCGGCTGGCTGGGCGTGCTCGCCGGCGCGGTGGACTCGTCCACCACCACCGGTGGCTGTTGCGGCTCTTGCGCAATAGCCTGCGGCTCCGGCACGGCGACCGGCTCCACCTTCACTTCCGGCAGGCTTGGCATGGCCGGCGCCTGCGGGGCCTCGACGCGCACCTGACGCATCTCGTCCTCGCGGGTGAACAGCATCGGCAGGAAAATCACCGCCAGCGCCACCAGCACCAACGCACCGACCATGCGCTGTTTCATCCCTTTATCCAGCACTGCCATCTACTCCACCCTCCTGGGCGTGCCGCTCCAGCCATTCCAGTGCCTGGGCAACACAGAAAAACGAACCGAACAGCAAGATCTGGTCATCCGCCGTTGCCTGCGCGCACTGCCCTTCAAGGGCAGCGTCGACGCTGGCATAAGACTTCACCGCGGCGCCGACGTTCGTCAAGGCCGTGGCCAGCTCCGCAGCCGGGCGGCTGCGCGGGGTATCCAGCGGCGCCACCGCCCAGTCGTGAATCAGGCCCTGCAACGGCGCGACAACACCGTCCAGGTCCTTGTCGGCGAGCAGGCCGAACACCGCCAGGCGGCGCCCCTTGAGCGGCCGAGCCGCCAGGCGCCGGGCCAGGTATTGCGCAGCATGCGGGTTGTGCCCCACATCCAGCAACAGCTCCACCGGCTTGCCCTGCCAGCTCAGCAGGCGGCGGTCGAGGCGGCCAGTGATGCGCGTAGCCAACAACGCCTGGCGAATCTGCCCGGCGTCCCAGGGCAGGCCCATCAGCAGGTAGGCCTGCAGGGCCAGCGTGGCGTTTTCCATGGGCAGGTCAAGCAAAGGCAGGTCACGCAGCTCTACCTGCGCACCATCAGCCGTAATACCGCGCCAGATCCAGCTGCCATCGGCACTGGCCAGGTCGAAGTCACGCCCGCGCAGGAACAGCGGCGCGGCCAGTTCGGCAGCCTTGTCCAGCAACGGCTGCGGCGGATCCAGGTCACCGCACAGTGCCGGCTTGCCCTGACGGAAGATGCCGGCCTTCTCGAAAGCCACCAGCTCGCGGGTATCCCCCAGGTAATCGACATGATCGACGCCGATACTGGTCACCAGGGCCAGGTCGGCATCCACCACGTTCACGGTGTCCAGGCGGCCACCAAGGCCCACTTCCAGCACCACGGCATCCAGCTGCGACTGGTAGAACAACCAGAACGCGGCCAGGGTACCCATCTCGAAGTAGGTCAGGGAAATTTCGCCCCGCGCCGCCTCGACGGCGGCGAAGGCATCGCACAGGCGCTCATCGCTGGCCTCTTGGCCATCGATCAGCACCCGCTCGTTGTAACGCAACAGGTGCGGCGAGCTGTACACGCCGACCTTGAGCCCCTGGGCACGCAGCAGCGAGGCCACGAAGGCGCAGGTCGAGCCCTTGCCGTTGGTGCCGGTTACCGTCACCACGCGTGGCGCCAGCTTACCCAGCGCCAACCGGGCCAGCACCTTCTGCGACCGCTCCAGGCCCATGTCGATGGCCGAGGGGTGCAACTGCTCGAGGTAGGCGAGCCATTCGCCCAGGGATCGTTGTTTCATCACGCGACGGCAGCCGCCTCACGCGCTTGCTCCGGGGTTTCCTGGCCGGTCATCTGCGCCAGCAGGCGGGCCAGACGCGGGCGCAGCTCGCCACGGGAGATAATCAGGTCGATGGCGCCGTGCTCCAGCAGGAACTCGCTGCGCTGGAAGCCTTCCGGCAGCTTCTCGCGCACAGTCTGCTCGATAACGCGCGGGCCGGCGAAGCCGATCAGCGCCTTCGGCTCGCCGACGATCACATCACCGAGCATGGCCAGGCTGGCGGAAACACCACCGTACACAGGGTCGGTCAGTACCGAGATGAACGGGATGCCTTCTTCGCGCAGGCGCGCCAGCACGGCCGAGGTCTTGGCCATCTGCATCAGCGAAATCAGCGCTTCCTGCATGCGTGCACCGCCCGAGGCGGAGAAGCAGACCATCGGGCAGCGGTGCTCCAAGGCATAGTTGGCCGCGCGCACGAAGCGCTCGCCGACGATGGCACCCATGGAGCCACCCATGAACGAGAACTCGAAGGCGCTGACCACGATCGGCATGCCCATCAGGGTACCGCTCATGGAAATCAGGGCGTCTTTCTCGCCAGTCTGCTTCTGCGCGCCTGCCAGGCGGTCCTTGTACTTCTTGCCATCACGGAACTTCAGGCGGTCGACCGGCTCCAGGTCGGCGCCCAGCTCGGCACGGCCGTCGGCGTCGAGGAAGATATCGATGCGCGCACGTGCGCCGATGCGCATGTGATGGTTGCACTTGGGGCAGACATCCAGGGTCTTTTCCAGCTCCGGACGATACAGCACGGCCTCGCAGGCCGGGCACTTGTGCCACAGGCCTTCAGGCACCGAGCTCTTCTTCACCTCGGAACGCATGATCGAAGGGATCAGTTTGTCGACTAACCAGTTGCTCATGCTTTCTTTCTCCAGTATTGGCAGGCGTGGGCCGGTGTCGCCGGCCCTACCCTGCCCTTGAGCTCAAAATCTTTCATGAAACGATGATGGACCGGCCGCCAGGACTTCCAGCGCGCCACCCCACCGCTAATGTGTTGTCTTGCCGCCACAGGCGCAGGCGGCTGCCCCGCAGGGCTGCGAAAGCTATGGACGATGGCGCGCAGCCAGCCGTCACATCTGCTATCACGCCTGTTTCACCGCACGCATGAATGCCTCGATCTTCGCCGCGTCCTTGATGCCCTTGGCTTGCTCCACGCCGCCACTGACATCCACCGCGTACGGCCGCACCTGGGCGATGGCCTGGCCGACATTGTCGGCAGACAGCCCGCCTGCCAGGATGATCGGCTTGCTCAGGCGCGCCGGCACCAGCGACCAGTCGAACGCTTCACCGGTGCCTCCGGGTACGCCCGGCACATAGGTATCCAGCAGAATGCCGCGGGCACCAGCGTAAAGCTGGCAGGCCGCCTCCAGGTCGTCGCCCGGGCGCACGCGCAGGGCCTTGATCCAGGGGCGGTGGTAGCCTTCGCAGTCCTGCGGGGTTTCGTCGCCGTGGAACTGTAGCAGGTCCAGCGGAACCACTTCGAGGATCTCGTTCAGCTCGCAGCGCGAAGCATTGACGAACAACCCGACCGTGGTCACGAACGGCGGCAGCTCGGCGATGATCGCCCGCGCCTGGCGCACATCCACGGCGCGCGGGCTCTTGGCATAGAAGACCAAGCCGATGGCATCGGCCCCCGCCTCGGCAGCGGCCAGTGCGTCTTCGATGCGGGTAATCCCGCAGATCTTGCTGCGAACATTGCTCATGGACAGCGAACCCTGCTTGTTACGGTGAAAGGCCGGATGTTAGCAAATGACTTTTCGCCCGTCAGTCTGCCAATGCCTCGTAGCCGGTCAAAAAGTGCGGGCCGATGTAACGCTTGGGCAGTGCGTATTCCTCGGGGTACTCCACCTGCACCAGGTAGAGCCCGTACGGGTGCGCCGTGACCCCGCCTTCGCGGCGGTTGCGCCCCTCCAGCACCTCGCGCGCCCAGGTGACCGGGCGCTCGCCGGCACCGATGGCCATCAGTACACCGGCAATGTTACGCACCATGTGGTGCAGGAAAGCCGTGGCGCGCACATCCAGCACGATCATCTGGCCATGGCGGGTGACGCGCAGGTGGTAGATGTGCTTGATCGGCGACTTGGCCTGGCACTGGCTGGCGCGGAAGGCACTGAAGTCATGGGTACCGAGCAGGTACTGCGCGGCTTCGGCCATGCGCTCGACATCCAGCGGGCGGTGGTTCCAGGTCACCTCCTCGGCCAGGTGCGCCGGGCGGATCGGGTCGTTGTAGATGACGTAGCGGTAACGCCGGGCGCAGGCCTTGAAGCGGGCATGGAAGTCGGCCGGCATCGGTCGCGACCAGACCACGCTGATGTCATGGGGCAGGTTGAAGTTGGTGCCCATGGTCCAGGCGCGTTCGTCGCGCACGGCGCGGGTGTCGAAGTGCACGATCTGCCCGCAGCCATGCACGCCGGCGTCGGTGCGCCCGGCGCAGATTACCGAGATCGGCTCGTTGGCCACCTTGGACAACGCCTGCTCCAGGGCCTGCTGGACACTGGGCACGCCACTGGCCTGGCGCTGCCAGCCACGGTAGCGCGCGCCTTTGTATTCCACGCCCAGGGCGATGCGGGAGTAGCCTTCGGCCGCGGACTCGGCGGCGGTGTCGATGATGTCCAAGAGCATGAAACCTGTGGGGGTGTACGGAATGGCGGGGATTATAACGACAACGGCAGCCGTGTAGGGCTGCCGCTGAATGTGTGTCGCGCTTGAGGGCCTCTTCGCGGGTAAACCCGCTCCCACAGGGGCCCCACAGATTTCAGATCCTGTGAGTCACCTGTGGGAGCGGGTTTACCCGCGAAGAGGCCGGTACAGACAACCTCAGACCAGTCGGGAGAGCATGTCCTCGGCTTCCTGACGCTGACTGTCATCGCCATCCTTGACCACTTCATCGAGGATGTCGCGTGCACCCTGGTTGTCGCCCATGTCGATATAGGCGCGGGCCAGGTCAAGCTTGGTGGCCACTTCGTCGCTGCCGGAGAAGAAGTCGAAGTCCAGGTCGTCCAGTGGTTCAGGCTCCGGCTGGGCAGCCGCGTCCTCGCTGGTGAAGTGCGGCTCCAGCGACGGCGATTCGAGGCTCTGCGACAGCTTGTCCAGCTCTGCGTTGACGTCGTTCAGCTCCGAGGCAAAGCTCTTGGCTGCCGGCGAATCGTCTTCCAGCGACAGCGAAAGATCGAAGTCGGACGGCAGGTCGAACTCGGAAAGCGGGTCGAATGCTGGCTCGCTGTCGAAGGCAGCCAGCTCGGCAGCGACATCCACCGGGGTTTCGTCGACTGCAGCCGGGGCGGCCGGGGCAACCGGTTCGCTGACGTCGAGGTCGAAGTCGGACAGGTCCACAGCGGGCTGTGTATCGGCCTGAGCCAGCATGGCCTCGAACTCGGCGTCGGCGTCAGCCTGCAGCTCGGCATCCACGGCAAACGGCTCGTCTTCCGGCTGAGCCGCTTCCAGCACCGGTTCATCCAGTACCGGCTCGTCGACGACAGGTTGCTGGGCCAGCGATTCGTCCAGCAGCGGCGCTGCCAGCGGGTCTTGCTCGGGCAGCTCGTCACCCAGGCTCAGGTCGAAGGCACTGTCCAGGTCCTGCTCGTCCGGCGCATCGAGGGTCGGCACTTCATCGAAGGCATCCAGCTCAGCATCCAGATCAACTTCCGGCTCGAGCACTGCCTCAGGTTCGGCTTCGGCAACGGCCTCTGGTTCAACCGCCACCTCTGGCTCGGGCGCCATGTCGGCAATCACTGGCGTTTCAGGCTGATCCTGCAGCAGTTCCTGCACGTACTGCTCATCCATCTCGGCAGCCAGGGCTGCCGCGCCCAGGCCGGCAGCGGCCAGGCCGAGCATGGCCGGGTAGCGCTCTTTCAGCCCGGCAACCGCTGCACTGTTCTGCTCGCTGGCCGGCAGCTTGCGCTCCTGCTCGGCGAACGCGCTCTGGTCACCCTGGCGGGCATACACATCCATCAGTTTCAGGCGCAGGTCGTCACGCTGCGGCGCGGCCGCCACGGCAGGCTCCAGCAGGTCGGCAGCGCGGTTCAGGCGGCCTTCGGCCACGCATTGCTCGACCTCAGCCAGCAGCGCGGCGTAGGGGTCGGCTTGCGGCTCAGGCTGCACTTCGACGGCGGGTACCGATGTTTTTTCCGCGGCGGTAGCGGCGGCTGCCGAAGCGGCGACCACAGCCGGCGACAAGGTCACACTCGGAGCCGAGACCTCGACACCATCGAGGCTTGCGCTGTCGCTGTCGAAGCCTGCGCCCTGCTCTTCTTCCAGCGCCCGCGCCATGCGCAGGTGCTTTTCCGCCTCCTGCTGAGCCTTGCGCTTGCGCGCCAGCAACAGCAACAGAAGCAGCAGTACGAGGAAGGCACTACCGGCAATCAGCCCGAGCAGCAGCGGGTTGCCCATGATTTCATCGACCGCGCTGCCAGGCTCGCCAGCAGGTGCGGCCTCGGCGGCAGGCACCGGCTTGGGTGCGGTATCGACAGCGGCAGGAGCCGGCTTGACGACCGGTTGGGCCGGCGCAGCCGCCCCTTGGGTTTCAAGCCGGGCCAACTGGTTGTTCTTCAGCTCGATCAGACGCTGCAGCTTGTCCAACTGGCTCTGCAGGTCGGCCATGCGGCTCTTGAGCTCTTCGTTGTCGCGACGGCTGGTGTCCAGGCTTTCCTGGGCCACCGCCAGTTTGTCGTTGAGGGCCTTGGCCTGGTCGGCACCAGCCTGGTTGCCCGGGCTGACCAGGCGCAGGTTGTCGCCCTGGGCTATACGTGCCGGCGCTGCCTCGGCGGCACCGCGACGGGTGGCGTCCAGCTGGCGGGCACGCGGGCCCAGGCGGCGGCCTTCCCGCCAGGCGGCATACTGCTCGGCCACCTCGGCGGTCGCCTCGCCCTGCGGGATGTTCTGGATCTGCTGCTGGTCGGGCAGGCGCAGCACCTGGCCAACCTTCAGCTGGTTGATGTTGTTGCCGATGAAGGCGTCCGGGTTCAGCGCCTGGATCGCGATCATGGTCTGCTGGATCGAGCCGCCCTGTGCATTGCGCGCGGCAATCTGCCACAAGGTGTCGCGGCGCTGGGTGGTGTAACTGCCGGCAGCGGTCACCGCTGGCGCCACATTGGCTGCCGCAGGCTTGTCGCCCTGGGCCTTGGCCTGATCGAGCAGCACGCTGTAGTCACGCAGCAGGCGGCCCTGCGGCCACATTACCTGGACCAGGAACTTTACCACCGGCTCAGGCAGCGGCTGGCTGGAGGTAACCCGCAGCACGCTCTTGCCGTTGGGGTTGATCACCGGCGTGAAGGTGAGGTCTTCGAGGTATGTCGGCAGTGCCACCCCGGCCTTGCTGAACTCTTCCGGTGGCGCCAGGCTCGGTGCCACTTCGGCGGCGGTGAGGTCGCGCACGTCGAGCAGCTCGATCTCGGCGTCCAGGGGCTGGTTCTGTGCCGACTTGAGGGTCAGCTCCCCCAGGCCCAGGGCATTCGCCATGCCCGACGACAGCGCCGATGCTGCAGCCATGGCCAGAACCAGTTTGCGAATTCGAAGCATGACCTCTTCCCTTGTATGAAGCGTCCTGAAACCTGCATGCGGAGCAGGACAATAGTGCTCGCCAGTATCTTTTACGGCATGTGTTTAATCAACAATTGCGCCACTTGCACGGCATTGAGCGCGGCGCCTTTGCGCACGTTGTCGGTGGTCAGCCAGAGGTTGAGTTGCTGGTCTTCATCAACACCGTGCCGTACACGACCAACATAGACCACGTCCTGGCCCACTGCGTCGCCTACCGGGGTCGGATAATCGTCGAGCCCCACCAGTTCGACGCTGTCGGCCGCCTCGAGGGCCTGGTTGACCGCATCCAGGTCTACCGGGCGACGGCTCTGCACCGCCACACTGAAGCTATCGCCGAAAAACACCGGGACTTGAACGCAGCTCACGGAAATCTTCAGTTCCGGCAGGCCCAGCAGCACGCGCAGCTCGCTGACCAGGCGGCGCTCCAGAGCCGTGTGGCCATGCTCATCGGCGGTGCCGACCTGGGCCAACATATTGAACGCCATCTGCCGGTCGAAGAAGCGCGGCTCCAGCGGCCGGGCATTGAGCAGCTCGGCGGTTTGCCGGGCGAGCTCGGTGACCGCTTCACGGCCTTGTGCAGACACCGCCAGAGCGGCCATCACCTGCACCCGCTCGATATCCAGCAGGCCTTTGAGCGGTGCCAGGGCAACAGCCAGGGCAACCGCGGCCGAGCACGGGCTGACGATGCGGGCGGGCAATGCCAGGCCGGCCAGGCGTTCGGCGTTGGCTTCGGGCACCAGGGCCAGGGCGTCGTCCAAGCCAGCGGACAGGTCGATGACCGTGCAGCCTGCCTGCAGCGCCTTGCTGGCAAAGCTTCGGCTGACTGCCGCGCCTGCGGCGAAGAAGGCCAGCTTGACCTGGGCGAAGTCAAAGCTGTCCACTTCACGCACCTTCAGCTTCTTGCCAGCGAACATCACGCTGCTACCCGCCGATTCCATGCTGGCCAGCAGGTGCAGGGTGGCGACCGGGAAATCCAGCTCTTCGAGAATCTGCACCAGGGCTTCACCGACGCTGCCGGTGGCGCCGACGACGGCGATGTCCAAAGGGTGTGTCATGGAAGGGATCCTTTTGCTGAAAACGGCGGGGGCGGCACTTTACTCGGATTGTAGAGTTTTGTCTGTGCTGGCCCAAACCTAGAGCTGCGCTGCTCTTGATCTTGATCTTGATCTTGATCTTGATCTTGATCTTGATCTTGATCTTGATCTTCGCGACTTCAGGAGGCCGAACGCAGGTCTTGCGGAGGGAGGTGACGGGCATGGATGCCCGTCAAGCGCTGAGGCCCCATGGATGGGGCCTGCAGCGCGTACTCCCGGGAGCAAGACCGGAGTGAGGGAACCCCGGAGCGCAGCGCAGGGGCCGGATGATGGGAGCGCAGCGTTTTTTGGTTACTTTTTGCCGCGTTTGGCAAAAAGTGACTCGCCGTAAGGGCGAAAAGGTGAGTCAGCGTCGCCATCGCAAACGGACTGTTCGCCATATCAAAACCGTCGCTTAAGCTTTTTGGCTTTTTGCTTTTTGGATGCGGGCATTCACATCGAGTAGGCATTCATTCGCGATGGTGGCGCCAAGTCACCTTTCCGCCCTTACGGCGGGTCCCTTTTTGTCGTGGCAAAAAGGAACCAAAAACCGTCGGCTCCCATCATCCGGCCCCTACGCTTCGCTCCGGGGTCCCCTCGCTACGGGCCTGCTCCCGGGAGTACGCGCTGCAGGCCCCATCCATGGGGCCTCAGCGCTTGACGGGCATCCATGCCCGTCACCTCCCTCCGCAGTCCCTTCGCTCGGCCTCCTGAAGTCGCAATCGGCGGCGCCTGAACTACCGCGCGCTTAGAAGCCAAAGCCAAAGCCAAAGCCAAAGCCAAAGCCAAAGCCAAAGCCAAAGCCAAAGCCAAAGCCAAAGCCAAAGCCAAAGCCAAAGCCAGCAAGAGCCTGGCGGACTGGGGTGGCTCGGATATAAAAAAACCCGCACTGTCGCCAGCGCGGGTTTTCGGTCAGACCGGAACGATCAACGCTCCAGCAGAATCCGCAGCATGCGGCGCAGCGGCTCGGCCGCGCCCCACAGCAGCTGGTCACCGACGGTGAACGCGCCCAGGTACTGCGAACCCATGTTCAGCTTGCGCAGGCGGCCAACCGGAACGTTCAAGGTACCGGTTACCTTGGTCGGGCTCAGCTCCTGCATGCTGATTTCACGCTGGTTGGGCACCAGCTTCACCCAAGGGTTGTGCTGGCTGATCATGCCTTCGATGTCGGCCAGCGGCACGTCCTTGTTCAGCTTGATGGTCAGCGCCTGGCTGTGGCAACGCATGGCGCCGATGCGCACGCAAATGCCGTCGACCGGGATCGGGCTCTTGAAGCGGCCGAGGATCTTGTTGGTCTCGGCCTGGGCCTTCCACTCTTCACGGCTCTGGCCGTTCGGCAGTTCCTTGTCGATCCACGGGATCAGGCTGCCAGCCAGCGGCACGCCGAAGTTTTCGGTCGGGAACGCTTCGCTGCGCATGGTCTCGGCAACCTTGCGGTCGATGTCGAGGATGGCGCTGGCCGGGTTGGCCAGGTCATCGGCAACGGCTGCATGGGTAGCACCCATCTGCTTGATCAGCTCGCGCATGTTCTGCGCGCCGGCACCCGAGGCCGCCTGGTAGGTCATGGCGCTCATCCACTCGACCAGGCCGGCTTCGAACAGGCCGCCCAGGCCCATCAGCATCAGGCTGACGGTGCAGTTGCCACCGATGTAGTTCTTGGTACCCGCGTCCAGCTGCTGGTCGATGACCTTGCGGTTGACCGGGTCGAGGATGATCACCGCGTCATCCTGCATGCGCAGGGACGAGGCGGCATCGATCCAGTAACCCTGCCAGCCGGCTTCACGCAGCTTGGGGAAGACCTCGTTGGTGTAGTCGCCGCCCTGGCAGGTCAGGATCACGTCGAGGGTCTTGAGCTCTTCAATCGAATAAGCGTCCTTGAGCGGAGCTGTATCCTTGCCCACGTTCGGGCCCTGGCCGCCAACATTGGAGGTGGTGAAGAACACCGGCTCGATGAGGTCGAAATCCTGCTCCTCCAGCATCCGCTGCATGAGCACGGAACCGACCATACCGCGCCAACCGATCAGACCTACACGTTTCATCGCAACTACACCTTTGCTAAAAGTGGGCCGCCACCGGGAATTTTGGGTGGCGGGCCAGAGAGATTACAGATTCCGCAGCGCTGCGACTACTGCGTCGCCCATTTCCTGCGTACCAACTTTGCGGCAGCCTTCCGAGTAGATGTCGCCGGTGCGCAGGCCCTGGTCCAGGACCAGGCTCACGGCCTTCTCGATCGCCTCGGCGGCAGCCGACTGATTGAAGCTGTAACGCAGCATCATCGATACCGACAGGATGGTCGCCAGCGGGTTGGCGATGCCAAGGCCTGCGATGTCCGGCGCCGAGCCGTGGCACGGCTCGTACATGCCCTTGTTGTCGGCATCCAGCGACGCCGAAGGCAGCATGCCGATGGAACCGGTGAGCATGGAAGCTTCATCCGACAGAATGTCACCGAACATGTTGTCGGTCACCATCACATCGAATTGCTTGGGCGCGCGCACCAGTTGCATGGCGGCGTTGTCGACGTACATGTGGCTCAGTTCCACATCCGGGTAGTCCTTGGCCACGTCCTCGACCACTTCACGCCACAGCTGGCTGGAAGCCAGGACGTTGGCCTTGTCCACCGAGCACAGCTTCTTGCCACGCACGCGGGCCATGTCGAAGCCGACACGGGCGATGCGGCGCACTTCGCTTTCGCTGTACGGCAGGGTGTCGTAGGCCTGGCGCTCGCCGTTTTCCAGCTCGCGCTGGCCACGCGGGGCACCGAAGTAGATACCGCCGGTCAGCTCACGGACGATGAGGATGTCCAGGCCGGAAACGATCTCGGGCTTGAGCGACGAGGCATCGGCCAGTTGCGGGTAGAGGATGGCCGGGCGCAGGTTGGCGAACAGGCCCAGTTGCGAACGGATTTTCAGCAGGCCGCGCTCGGGGCGGATGTCACGCTCGATCTTGTCCCACTTCGGCCCGCCCACTGCGCCCAGCAGCACGGCATCGGCCTTGCGCGCACGCTCCAGGGTCTCGTCGGCCAGCGGCACGCCGTGCTTGTCGATGGCGGCGCCACCGATCACATCGTGCTCCAGGCTGAAGCCGAGCTGGAACTTGTCGTTGGCCAGCTCCAGCACCTTGACCGCCTCGGCCATGATTTCCGGGCCGATACCGTCACCTGGGAGAATCAGAATCTGCTTGCTCATGCTTTCCTCTATCCATTCACGCGGTGCGGCCAAGCGGGCCCCACCGAAAAGTTCTTAACGCTCGGCCCACAACACCAGCACATCGGTGCTGAACGAACCGTCGGCCTCGATCTGGTAATACTGCCGCACTTCTTCACCCATGGCTTGCTGCAATTGGCGAATTGCCACGCGCATCGGCTCGGGGGTGCGCATGCGCTCGACCCAGCTGGAAAACTCCAGGCGCAGCGGCTGGCGGGTGTGGCTGCGCACATGCAAACCAGCCTCGCTGACCTGCCGCTGCCATTCGGCGGCGGAATAATCGCGCACGTGGCTGGTGTCGCGCAGTACTTCGACTGTTTGCAGGTAGGTGTCGAGCAGCGGGCTGCCCGGCGACATCACATCAATGAACGCCGCCACGCCACCCGGCTTGAGCACGCGGCGCACTTCGCGCAGGGCCAGGCCCAGGTCGCTCCAGTGGTGGGCCGAGTAGCGGCTGAAGACGAAGTCGAACGAGGCATCGGCGAACGGCAGGCGTTCGGCGGCACCGCGCTCGGTGGTGATATTGGCCAGGCCGCGCTCGGCGGCGGCACTGGCGACCACATCGAGCATGGCCTGCGAGAGGTCGTAGGCGACCACTTCGGCGACCAGCGGGGCGATGTGGAAGCTGACATGACCGGCGCCGCAGCCCAGGTCCAGCACGCGGGCAGCGCCCTGCCCTGCCAGTTCGGCCTGCAGCAGGGCGAATTCACTGCCCTGGGCGTGCACGGCGCTGCTGAGGTAGGCGCTGGCCTGTTCGCCGAACTGGCGTTGGACCACATCGGTGTGCTGGGTGCTGGTCATGTCTCGATCCTTTTGGTTTCTTGCTGCCTGTACCGGCCCTTTCGCGGGCATGCCCGCTCCCACAGGTCCTCTACAGGTTTCGAATCTTGCGCCGTACCTGTGGGAGCGGGTTCACCCGCGAAGAGGCCGGTACTGTCACCTACATATTTCAGGCATCCCGGAACAGCCAAGGCTGCGCTGCACGGTGCTTGCCTTCGAAGGCCTTGATCGCGTCGCTGTCCTGCAAGGTCAGGCCGATGTCGTCCAGGCCGTTGAGCAGGCAGTGCTTGCGGAACGCATCGATCTCGAAGTGCAATACCTTGCCATCCGGGCGGGTCACCGCCTGGGCCTGCAGGTCGATGACCAGCTGGTAGCCCGGGTTGGCTTCTACCTGCTTGAACAGCTCGTCGACTTCCTCATCGCTGAGGATGATCGGCAGCAAGCCGTTCTTGAAGCTGTTGTTGAAGAAGATGTCGGCAAAGCTCGGCGCGATCACGCTGCGGAAACCGTACTCGTCCAGCGCCCACGGGGCATGTTCGCGGCTGGAGCCGCAACCGAAGTTCTCGCGCGCCAGCAACACGCTGGCACCTTGATAGCGGTCGTGGTTGAGCACGAACTCCTTGTTCAGCGGGCGCTTGCTGTTGTCCTGGTAGGGCTGGCCCACGTCCAGGTAACGCCACTCGTCGAACAGGTTGGGGCCGAAGCCGGTGCGCTTGATCGACTTCAAGAACTGCTTGGGGATGATCTGGTCGGTGTCGACGTTGGCACGGTCCAACGGCGCGACGAGGCCAGTGTGCTGGGTAAAGGCTTTCATGCTGCGCTCCCTTGGATCAACTCGCGAACATCGATGAAGTGGCCGGTCACCGCGGCGGCGGCGGCCATGGCCGGGCTGACCAGGTGGGTACGGCCACCGGCACCCTGACGGCCTTCGAAGTTGCGGTTGGAGGTGGACGCGCAATGCTCGCCGCTCTCCAGGCGGTCCGGGTTCATCGCCAGGCACATCGAGCAGCCTGGTTCACGCCATTCGAAACCGGCTTCGAGGAAGATCTTGTCCAGGCCTTCACGCTCGGCCTGGGCCTTGACCAGGCCCGAGCCCGGTACCACCAGCGCCTGCTTGACGTTGGCAGCGACCTTGCGGCCCTTGGCGATTTCGGCGGCGGCGCGCAGGTCTTCGATGCGCGAGTTGGTGCACGAACCGATGAATACGCGGTCGAGCTTGATATCGGTAATCGCCTGGTTGGCGGCAAGGCCCATGTACTTGAGGGCACGCTCGATCGAACCACGCTTGATCAGGTCTGGCTCGGCAGCCGGGTCCGGTACGCGCTGGTCGACGGCAAGGACCATCTCCGGCGAGGTGCCCCAGCTGACCTGCGGCTTGATTTGCGCAGCATCGAGCTCGACCACGGTGTCGAACACCGCGTCAGCGTCGGAAACCAGGCCTTTCCAGGCCTCCACCGCCTGCTTCCACTGCTCGCCCTTCGGCGCGTACGGGCGGCCTTCGACATAGGCAACGGTGGTGTCGTCCACCGCCACCAGGCCTACGCGGGCACCGGCTTCGATGGACATGTTGCAAATGGTCATGCGGCCTTCCATCGACAATTCGCGGATGGCGCTGCCGGCAAATTCCATGGCGTGGCCGTTACCACCGGCGGTACCGATCTTGCCGATCACGGCCAGGACGATGTCTTTGGCAGTAACGCCGGCAGGCAACTGGCCTTCCACCCGCACCAGCATGTTCTTCATCTTCTTGGCGACCAGGCACTGGGTAGCGAGCACATGCTCCACCTCGGAGGTGCCGATGCCGTGGGCCAAGGCACCGAAGGCGCCGTGGGTAGAAGTGTGCGAGTCACCGCAGACCACGGTCATGCCAGGCAAGGTGGCACCCTGCTCAGGGCTGATAACGTGGACGATACCTTGACGCTCGTCATTCATCTTGAATTCGACGATGCCGTATTCGTCACAGTTCTCGTCGAGGGTCTGCACCTGCAGGCGCGACACTTGGTCGACGATGGCTTCGATACCGCCCTTGCGCTCTGGCGTGGTCGGCACGTTGTGGTCCGGCGTGGCGATGTTGGCGTCGATGCGCCAGGGTTTGCGGTTGGCCAGGCGCAGGCCTTCAAAGGCCTGGGGCGACGTCACTTCATGGATGATGTGACGGTCGATGTAGATCAAGGACGAGCCGTCATCACGGCGCTTGACCTCATGGGCTTCCCAGAGTTTGTCGTAAAGCGTTTTGCCAGCCATCAGACTGTTCCTCATCAGCGTCTTTCTATGCCAAAGACCCCTTGGCTTGTACGGACGATGCTATGGCGATAGATTGAATAACTCAAATTCATAATTTTCATGCTTTGCATAACCATCAGGAATTCAAGCAATGGACCTGGCCAACCTCAGTGCTTTCATCGCCATCGCCGAAACCGGCAGTTTCTCTGGCGCCGGCGAGCGCCTGCACCTGACCCAGCCAGCCATCAGCAAGCGCATCGCCGGGCTCGAGCAGCAGCTGGATGTGCGCCTGTTCGACCGCCTGGGCCGTGAGGTGACCCTGACCGAAGCCGGGCGCGCCTTGTTGCCGCGGGCCTACCAGATTCTCAATGTGCTCGATGATACCCGCCGCGCGTTGACCAATCTGACCGGAGAAGTGAGCGGTCGCCTGACCCTGGCCACCAGCCACCACATTGGCCTGCACCGCTTGCCCCCGCTGCTGCGGGCCTTCACGCGTGAATACCCTGCAGTGGCATTGGATATTCAGTTCATGGATTCGGAGCAGGCCTACGACGAGATTCTGCATGGCCGCGCCGAGATTGCCGTTATCACCCTGGCGCCCGAGCCGCACCACCTGGTCAAGGCCGTGCCGGTGTGGGACGACGCCCTGGACTTCGTCGCCGCACCCGAGCACCCGCTGGCCAACAACCATGAGGTCAGCCTGGCCGACGTCGCCCGCCACCCGGCCGTATTCCCCGGCGGCAACACCTTTACCCACCATATTGTCCAGCGCCTGTTCGAAAGCCAGGGCCTGACGCCGAACATCGCCATGAGTACCAACTATCTGGAAACCATCAAGATGATGGTGTCGATCGGCCTGGCCTGGAGCGTGCTGCCGCGCACCATGCTCGACGAACAGGTTGCACCCATCGCCTTGCCGGGCATACAGCTGTCGCGCCAGCTAGGCTACATCTTGCACACGGAGCGCACGCTGTCGAACGCGGCCAGGGCATTCATGGCCTTGCTCGACAGCCACGCGGGGCCCGCCTGACCGGTCGTAAGCCCGGTATTGCCACCTCCAAGGACGCGTCATACGCCAAAGGTCTGGTACCGATGCCCAAATCAGCGAATCGCTTTTTGCGCCTGCCGCGCATACCCGCGGCCGACCCTCAGGAGTCGGAACAGGCCTGGCAGAACGCCCCGCAACTGCTGGCTGCGCTCAACGGCGCCCGGCTGGGTGCCTGGCTATGGGATATCGAAAGCGGCCGGGTCAGCTGGTCACGGGGCACCCAGGCCCTGTTCGGCTTCGACCCGCAGCGCCCGCTCCCCGCCGATATCGACTACCTCGACCTGCTGCCCGAGGAAGACCGTGCGCGCACGCGCCAGGTGTTCCAGGCAGTGTTCAACGGCGAACCGGTGGAACAGGCCATGCGCCACCGTATCCGTTGGCCGGACGGCAGCCTGCACTGGCTGGAGATCAACGGCAGCCTGACCCACGACCTGCACGGCCGGCCACAGATGATCGGGGTGATCCGCGAAATCACCCGTCAGCGCGAGCGGGAAACGGCGCTGATCAATTCGGAAAAACGCTTCGCCACCCTGTTCCACCTCAGCCCCAATGCCATTTTGCTCACCCGCCGCCACGACGGCATGATCTTCGAGGTCAACCAGCACTTCGAAGACATGTTCGGCTGGCCCGGCAGCCAGGTGATCGGCAAGACCAGCCTGGAACTGGGCTTGTGGGTCAACCCCGAACAGCGCCAGCAGATGCTGGAATCGACCCGCGCCAACAGTGGCCCGCTGATTCTCGAGGTGCAGTTCCGCGCCATCAGCGGCAAGGTGCACGACGGCATCCTCTGCACCCAGGGCATCGAGCTGGAAGGCGTGACCTTCCTGATCAGCACCTTCATCGACACCACCGAACGCAAGCGCGCCGAGCAAGCCCTGAAGGACAGCCAGGAACGCCTGGACCTGGCCCTGGACTCGGCACAGCTGGGCACCTGGGACTGGCACATCCCCAGCGGCATGCTCTACGGCTCGGCCCGCGCCGCGCAGTTGCACGGCCTGCCGCCAATCCCCTTTCACGAATCGTTCGACGCGTTTTTCGAAGGGGTACCGGAGCAGGAACGCAACTCGATGCGCCAGGCCTATCGCAGCCTGCGCGAAGGGCCTGCCGGCAACTACCAGATCACCTACCGGGTACAACTGGAAAACGGCATCTCGCGCTACATCGAAAGCCGCGCCAGACTGTACCGCGACGAGCAGGGCAACCCACTGCGCATGGCCGGCACCTTGCTCGACATCACCGACCAGGTGGAACGCGAACAGCGCCTGAGCGCCTCGGAAGAGAAGTTCGCCAGCCTGTTCCAGGTCAGCCCCGACCCGATCTGCGTCACCCGTCAGGACACTGGCCAGTTCATCGAGATCAACCCGGCGTTCACCCAGACCTTCGGCTGGGGTACCGACCAGGTGATCGGCCGCACCGCCGAGGAAATCGGCCTGTGGGCGGAGTCCATCGAACGCGCGCAACGCATCGAGCGGGTCATCCGCGAGCAGGCACTGAGCAATGTCGCCGTGGTGGTCAACCACCGCAATGGCGCACCACTGACCTGCGTGATTTCCAGCCGCCTCATCACCGTCGATGACCAGCCCTGCAGCGTGACCACCCTGCGCGACATCACCCAGCAGCAGCGCGCCGAAGCGGCGCTCAAATCCAGCGAGGAAAAGTTTGCCAAGGCCTTCCACTCCAGCCCCGACGCCATCACCATCACCGAACGCCATAGCGGTCGCTACCTGGAAATCAACGACGGTTTCTGCCGCCTGACCGGCTACAGCGCCGCCGAAGTGGTCGGCCACACGGTGTACGAGATCGGCATCTGGGCCGACGACAAGCAGCGCAGCGCCCTGCTGGCCGAATTGCGCGAGCGTGGCCGGGTGCACCACCGCGAGATGCTCGGGCGCAACAAGCGTGGCGATATACTTACCGTAGAGGTGTCGGTGGAGCCGATCACCCTCAACGAAGTGGACTGCCTGCTGCTGACCGCCCGTGATGTCAGCCAGCTGAAGAACGCCCAGGCACAGATACGTCACCTGGCCTACCACGACCCGCTGACCAATCTGCCCAACCGCGCCCTGCTGATGGACCGCCTGAGCCAGCAGATCGCCCTGCTCAGGCGCCACAACCTGCGCGGCGCCCTGTTGTTCCTCGACCTCGACCACTTCAAGCACATCAACGACTCGCTGGGCCACCCGGTGGGCGACACGGTGCTGAAGATCATCACGGCGCGGCTGGAAGCCAGTGTGCGCCTGGAAGACACCGTGGCGCGCCTGGGTGGCGACGAGTTCGTGGTATTGCTCAGCGGCCTTGAGGGCAGCCGCGAGCTGGTCGAAGAGAAAGTCCGCGGGCTGGCCGACACCCTGCGCGAACTGCTGGCCGAGCCGATGTCGCTGGATGGCCAGCGCCTGCAGGTAACACCCAGCATCGGCGTGGCGCTGATCCCTGACCACGGCGCTACCCCGGCCGACCTGCTCAAGCGTGCCGATATCGCCCTGTATCGTGCCAAGGATTCCGGGCGCAACACCACCCAGCTGTTCCATACCACCATGCAGAAAGCTGCCAGCGAGCGCCTGCGCATGGAAAACGACCTGCGCCTGGCCCTGGCCCGCGGCGAGCTGGCGCTGCACTTCCAGCCACAGGTGGATGCCCGTGACAACCGCATCGTCGGCGCCGAGGTACTGCTGCGCTGGCATCATCCGCAACTGGGTCAGCAGCCGCCCGCGCAATTCATACAGGTGCTGGAAGAAAGCGGCCTGATCCTGGAGGTTGGCAGCTGGATCCTCGATGAAGCGTGCGATGCCTGCGCGCGCATGCTCGCCGACGGGCTGATCGACGCCGATGATTTCAGCCTGTGCGTGAACATCAGCCCACGGCAGTTCCGCCAGAACGACTTTGTCGGGCGAGTGCTACGCAGCCTGGACGATTACCGCCTGCCACGGCAGATGCTGAAGCTGGAAATTACCGAAGGCATCGTTATCCAGAACCTGGAAGACACCATCAGCAAGATGCGCGAACTGAAGCGCTATGGGGTGAGCTTTGCGATGGATGACTTCGGCACTGGCTATTCCTCGCTGACCTACCTGAAACGCCTGCCGGTGGATGCGCTGAAGATCGACCAGACCTTCGTGCGCGATGCACCGGTTGACCCCAACGATGCCGAAATCGTCCGCGCCATCGTCGCCATGGCTCGCAGCCTGGACCTGGCGGTGATTGCCGAAGGGGTGGAGCTGACCGAACAGCTGGAGTTCCTGGAACGGCTGGGGTGCCACCTGTACCAAGGGTACTTGCACAGCCGACCGCTGCCGTTGCCGGAGTTTCGGCAGATGTTGCTGGAGGCGCCGGCGGATTACTGAAACCGATGCGGATGCGATTCCTGTGGGAGCCGGCCTTCAGGCGATCACAATAAAAAGGGCACCCCTAAGGGTGCCCTTCTTCACATCTACACGATCAGTTCAGCGCTGGCTTGTCGCCGTTGATCGGAATGCGCTTGGCCTTGGCTTCTTCAGGCACGATGCGCAGCAGGTCGATGCTGAGCAGGCCATTGGCCAGACCGGCGGCCTTGACTTCGATATGGTCGGCCAGGCGGAACGACAACTTGAAGGCGCGCTGCGCGATACCCTGATGCAGGTAGGTCACTTCAGTAGCGCCATTGTCGCGCTTGCCACCAGTAACAGTCAGGACGCCTTTTTCAACCTGCAGGTCGAGGTCTTCTTCCTGGAAGCCGGCTGCGGCAACCACGATGCGGTAGTGGTCATCGCCATGTTTTTCCACGTTGTAGGGCGGGTAGCTGCTACCGGCCTCGTTACGTGCCGCGGATTCGAACAGGTCGTTGAAACGGTCGAAACCAACGGAATGGCGGAACAGTGGAGCGAGAGAGAAAGCAGTGGTCATGGTCATTAACTCCTGAGATTCAGCAAGTAAGTCATTACGCGACCCGTCTTCGGCATCGCGTACTCAAGAGATATGGCCGAGGGAAATGCTTTCAAGGGGGGAGCATGAAAAATCCGATTTTTTTACTGGATTCAATGGCCCTTTCGCGGGCACGCCCGCTCCCACAGGATCACCACAGGCCTTGAGCCCTGCGCAGTACCTGTGGGAGCGGGCGTGCCCGCGAAAGGGCCGGGTCAGGCAACACAAGCCTCAAGCGCCTGCACCTCAACCCCCAGCAACCGGCTGATCCGCGCACAATCATCTTCTCGCCGCAACTCGGCAAACAGCACAACCGCTTCGGGATAACTGCGGGTCAGCATTGCCAACCACTGCTTCATCCGCCCCGGCGCATAGCGCGGCGACAACTTGGCCTGGGCCTGCCGCCAGAACTCGCGCAGCAACGGCAGCAGGTCGTCCCAGCTCATCGGCCGATACTCCCGCCCGTCACGCGCCGCGGCAATCTGCAGCCCCAGGTCGGGGCGCGAGACCAGCCCGCGGCCCAGCATGATGTCTTCGGCGCCACTGACCTCACGACAACGCCGCCAGTCGTCCACGGTCCAGATCTCGCCATTGGCGAACACCGGTACCTTGACCACATCCTGCACCCGTGCCACCCACTCCCAGTGAGCCGGCGGCTTGTAGCCCTCGACCTTGGTCCGCGCATGTACCACCAGGTGCGCCGAGCCGCCTTCGGCCAGCGCCGTGGCACACTCCAGCGCGCCATCGGGGCTGTCGAAACCCAGGCGCATCTTCGAGGTGACCGGGATATCCGCCGGCACGGCACGGCGCACTTCACGCACAATGGCGTGCAGCAGCTCCGGCTCCTTGAGCAGCACCGCTCCACCGCGTGACTTGTTGACGGTCTTGGCCGGGCAACCGAAGTTCAGGTCTATCACCGGTGCGCCCAGTTCGCAGGCCAGGGCGGCGTTTTCCGCCAGGCACACAGGGTCCGAACCCAACAACTGCACGCGCATTGGCACCCCGGCGGCGGTTCGCGCGCCATTACGCAACTCGGGTGCCAGCTTGTCGAACGAGGAAGGCGGCAGCAGGCGGTCGCACACGCGAATGAACTCGGTGACGCACCAGTCGATACCGCCCACGCGTGTCAGCACGTCGCGCAGGATGTTGTCGACCAGCCCCTCCATGGGGGCCAGGGCAATTTGCATGTCGGGGTCTCGGCGGAAAAAGCCGGCAGTCTAACAAAATTTGCCGCTGTTTCAGGCGCCGATCAGCGCCGGGCCGTAACCGTCGAGGAACTCCGCGGGCATGCGCCTGGGCTTGCCGCTGGACAGCTCGATGCAGGCAAAGGTGGTCTGGGCGCGCAGCAAGGTCACGCCGTCGCGCGGGCGCTTGAGCTGGAAGCGCCGGGTCATGCGCAGGCGCTGGTCCCAATCGATGATCCAGGTAGCCAGCTGCAACTCGTCATCCTCGTAGGCAGCGGCCAGGTAGTCGATTTCGTGGCGCACCACGGCCATCGCCCGGTCCAGCCGGCGATATTCGGCCAGGTCCAGGCCCAGGCGCTGGGAGTGGCGCCAGGCGCAGCGCTCCAGCCAGGTAACGTAGACCGCGTTGTTGGCGTGGCCGAGGCCATCGATATCCTCGCTGCCGACGCGCAGATCGATGATGAAGGGTGTTGCCAGGTCCCAGCTCATGTTCGCTTCCTTGGAGCAAAAGTGGATTTAGCAGGGACCGCCGGGGGAAAGTCCAGCCCTTCTGCACTTGCCTGCGGGGCTACGCGGTCCCAGTAGGAGCGGCCTTGTGTCGCGATGGGGCGCGCAGCGGCCCCAAAATCTCAGTCCCGACACAGATTGCCGGGGCTGCTGCGCAGCCCATCGCGATACAAGGCCGCTCCTACAGGGACCGCGCAAGCCCGGGCCAGCAGCTCCAGCACCGCTTCACTCAGGCGCGGGTCGGATAGCACCCGCTGGTGGCCACCCGCCTCCAGCAGCACCAGGCGGCTATCGAACCATGCCTTGTGGATAACCTGGGCCTCATCGGCTGCCACCAACGCATCATCGGCGGCATGCACCACCAGCCCAGGCAACTCCAGCTGGTAACCAGTCACATCCAGCCGCGCAATCTGCATGCCCACATCCCGCTCCACCTGGCGAATGAACGCCGCCCGCGCTCGTGCCGGCAGCCCCAGACGATGGGCAAAGCCACGCAACACGCCCAACAATCGCGCCGGGGCAGCAATGCTCACCGCCGCCTCAGCGCGCAGGCCCATCTGCAAGGCCAGCAGCACGCTGGCGCCGCCCATGGAATGGCCAATCACCGCGCGCAGCGGCGGCAGCTCGGCGGCCGCCTCCAGCAGCGCTCGGGCAAACAGCACCACATTGGCCTGCTCGCCGGGCGAACGCCCATGCCCCGGTCCCTCCAGCGACACCACCGTGTGCCCGGCCTGGACCAAGCTTTCGATCAACGCGGCAAATTGGGTCGGGCGCCCTTCCCAGCCGTGCATCAGCAGCACGGTCGGCCCCTTGCCCCAGCGCAAGGCCGACAAGCCGAAGCGCAGGGTGATGCGCTCGGCGCTGGCCAGCACGGGCAATTCCCAATCCCGCGGCGGCAGATTGCGCGGGGTCATGAAGGCACGGCGCATCTTGCCCGCGACATGCTCAGGGGCCAGGCGGCCCAGGGTGCCATTGACACCACGAATCCAGCTCAGGGTAGTCATCGCCATGCTCCAGGGTCAAAGCACCGCCGATTTGGCGGCGCGCAGAATACGATCAGACAGCTCGCTGGTGCCCAGGGCACGGGCCAGCGCCAGGCCGCCAACCATCAGGGCCAGGTCGGCCAAGGCCTTGTCGGCGTCCTCGGGGCGGTCGACCATGGCGGCAGTCATCAACTCGATATGCTCGGCCAGCACCTCACGGAAGGCCTCGGGCAGGCGCTGCATCTCGCCCAGCGAGTTGGGCAGCGGGCAGGCGTGCACCTCGGCATCACGGTGCTTGCGCGACAGGTAGAAGGCGCTGGCCAGCGCTCGTCGCCCGGCGCCATCAAGGCTGGGGTCGATCTGCGCGAGCAAGGCGCGGCGCTCGCCCAGCAACTGGCGGAACGCTTCGAGCATCAGCTCGTCCTTGCTGTCGAAGTGGGCATAGAAGCCACCAACGGTCAGGCCTGCTGCGCCCATGACCTGACTGACGCTGGGCTCGGCCGGCCCGTGCTGGATCAGCGCACTTCGTGCCGCCTCGAGAATGCGCTCGCGGGTTCTGCTCTTCTTGTCGCTCATCAGGCCACTCGCCGATCAAAATATGATGATCGAAATATTATTCTCATAATATTTTTTGGCAAGCAGAATCTGCAGCCGACTGTCGGTCGCGAATTTATGAGCAGGGGAAAAAAACAAAAGGCCCATTCAATAATCGAATGAGCCTTCAAAGTCCCGCAAAACGCGGGTAAACGTGGCGTCCCCTAGGGGACTCGAACCCCTGTTACCGCCGTGAAAGGGCGGTGTCCTAGGCCACTAGACGAAGGGGACGTAACCTTCGCGAAGATTCACGCGTGTGAACCCTGGCAGAAATGGTGGAGCTAAGCGGGATCGAACCGCTGACCTCCTGCATGCCATGCAGGCGCTCTCCCAGCTGAGCTATAGCCCCGAAACAAAAGGCTCATCAGTAATCGACGAGCCTTTAAAGCCCTGCAAAACGCAGGAAAAGTGGCGTCCCCTAGGGGACTCGAACCCCTGTTACCGCCGTGAAAGGGCGGTGTCCTAGGCCACTAGACGAAGGGGACGTAACCTTCGTGCCGATCCGCTTACGCGAACCGCGGCAAAATTGGTGGAGCTAAGCGGGATCGAACCGCTGACCTCCTGCATGCCATGCAGGCGCTCTCCCAGCTGAGCTATAGCCCCGGATTTCTAGCCTCTCGGCCCAGCGACATCCTGAAACATCGCTTGTACAAAACTGGCGTCCCCTAGGGGACTCGAACCCCTGTTACCGCCGTGAAAGGGCGGTGTCCTAGGCCACTAGACGAAGGGGACGAACCTTCTTACCTTCAAGACCCGGTTGCTGGACCCGGTCTTGCCCGACAGCCTTGACTGCCAAGCGGAATTTGGTGGAGCTAAGCGGGATCGAACCGCTGACCTCCTGCATGCCATGCAGGCGCTCTCCCAGCTGAGCTATAGCCCCACAATGTCGCTTTGAACCGAAGCGCTGGCTGGGTGCCTGGCGTTCCGTTTTCGTTCATCGCTGTGGACGGGGCGCATATTAAGATCGGATTGCAGGGCTGTCAAACTAATTTTTCAAAATATTCAAAAAAATTTTCACAGATAACAATCACTTACCGCCCTGCCCCTACCAAAAGCTGAACAGTGAGCCCTGTGGGAGCGGGTTTACCCGCGAAGGCGGCGGTGCATGCACCCTCGTATTCGCGGGTAAACCCGCTCCCACAGGTTCGGCGATGGCCTCAGGAGCGTTATCAGGCAATAGAAGCCAGCAGCTTTTCCCACTCTTTGTTTTCTTTCTTCGACACACCACCCAGCAGGTCCAGTGCCTGGCGCAGGCGGTAGCGGGTCAGGTCCGGGCCAAGGATTTCCATCGCATCCAGTACCGAAACCGAACTGGCCTGGCCGGTAATGGCGGCAAACATCAGCGGCATGGCGTCACGCAGCTTCAGCTCCAGCGCCTCGACCACCGCCTGGATGCAACCGGTAATGCGCTCTTTTTCCCACTGACGCAGGCTTTCGAGCTTCCACAAGATCAGCTGGATTACCTGGCGCACCTGGTCGGCCGACAGCTTCTTGCTTTCGAACAGCTTGGCGTCCAGCTTCAGCGCGCCTTCGAAGAAGAACCCGCCCAGCGGCGCAACCTGGCTGAAGGTTTCCACCCGGCCCTGCACGTGCGGGGCGATCTTCATCATGTAGTCGCTGTTGAACGCCCACTTCTGCAGGCGCGCGGCGAACTCCTCGACCGGCAGTTCGCGCAGCCACTGGCCGTTCAGCCAGGACAGCTTCTCGATGTCGAAGATCGGGCCACCCAGCGAGATACGCGACAGGTCGAAGTGCTCGACCATCTCGGCCAGCGAGAACTTCTCGCGCTCGTCCGGCATCGACCAGCCCATGCGCCCCAGGTAGTTGAGCATTGCCTCGGGCATGAAGCCCATGCGCTCGTAGAACGTCACCGAGGTCGGGTTCTTGCGCTTGGACAGCTTGGACTTGTCCGGGTTACGCAGCAGCGGCATGTAGCACAACTTGGGCTGTTCCCAACCGAAGTATTCGTACAGCTTGATCAGCTTGGGTGCCGAAGGCAGCCACTCTTCGCCGCGCAGCACGTGAGTGATGCCCATCAGATGGTCGTCGACCACGTTGGCCAGGAAGTACGTCGGCAGGCCGTCGTTCTTCATCAGCACCTGCATGTCCATGCGGTCCCACGGGATTTCGACATCGCCACGCAGCATGTCCGGTACCACGCACACGCCTTCGCTCGGCACTTTCATGCGGATCACGTGCGGCTCGCCAGCGTCCAGGCGGCGCTGCACTTCCTCGGCGCTCAGCAACAGCGCGCGGCCGTCGTAGCGCGGGGTTTCGCCACGAGCTTGCTGCTCGGCGCGCATCTGCTCCAGCTCTTCGGCGGTGCAGAAGCAGTAGAAGGCATGGCCGGCGTCAACCAGTTCCTTGGCGTACCTGGCGTAGATCTCGCCACGCTCGCTCTGCCGGTACGGGCCGTGCGGGCCGCCGACATCCGGGCCTTCGTTCCATTCGATGCCGAGCCAGCGCAGCGCATCGAAGATCTGCTGTTCCGACTCGCGCGTGGAGCGCAACTGGTCGGTGTCTTCGATGCGCAGGATGAACTCACCGCCGTGCTGCTTGGCAAAGCAGTAGTTGAACAGGGCGATGTAGGCAGTGCCAACATGGGGGTCGCCGGTAGGCGATGGCGCGATACGCGTGCGTACGGTGGTCATGGAGGGTCTCGAACGAAAGATGAAACAAAGGCGGGATGTTAGCAGGAGGCAGGCATCGGGCTCCAGCAATGGTGCGATGCCTTCCGTTTTGTGGAGATCGGGTTGGCGGTTAGCAGGGTGGCGGTGGTGTCGACCCGCAGGTTGCATGAAGGATTGAAGGCTGGAAAATCCAATTGAGTGGATGGCTGCCTGTACTGGCCTCTTCGCGGGTAAACCCGCTCCCACAAATACTACACAGCTATCGAAAACTGCGTGATTCCTGTGGGAGCGGGTTTACCCGCGAAAAGGCCAATACAGGTGACAAAGCAATCAGCTGGCAATCAACCGCTCACGCAGCTGGGCAATTTCGTCGCGCAATTGCGCCGCGGCCTCGAACTCCAGGTCACGGGCGAACTGCATCATCTTCTCTTCCAGCTGCTTGATGCGCTTGGTGATCTCGCCCGGCGTGCGTAGCTCGGCTTCGTAACGGGCGCTCTCCTCCGCCGCCTTGGCCATGCCCTTGCGCTTCTTGCTGCGCGAACCCGGCACGGTGGCGCCTTCCATGATATCGGTGATGTCCTTGACCACGCCTTTGGGCACGATGCCATTGGCCAGGTTGAAGGCGATCTGCTTCTCGCGACGGCGCTCGGTCTCGTCGATGGCGCGCTGCATGGAACCGGTGATGTTGTCGGCATACAGGATGGCCCGGCCATTGAGGTTACGCGCAGCACGGCCGATGGTCTGGATCAGTGAACGCTCGGAGCGCAGGAAGCCTTCCTTGTCTGCATCGAGGATCGCCACCAGCGACACCTCGGGCATGTCCAGGCCCTCACGCAACAGGTTGATGCCCACCAGCACATCGAAAGTACCCAGGCGCAGGTCGCGGATGATCTCCACCCGCTCGACGGTGTCGATGTCCGAGTGCAGGTAACGCACCCGCACATCGTGGTCGGCCAGATAGTCGGTAAGGTCTTCGGCCATGCGCTTGGTCAGCGTGGTGGCCAGCACCCGTTCGCCCTGCGCAACGCGCTTGCGAATTTCCGACAGCAGGTCATCCACCTGGGTAAGCGCCGGGCGCACTTCCACCTGTGGGTCGACCAGCCCGGTCGGGCGCACCACCTGCTCCACCACGCGCCCGGCATGCTCGGCCTCATAGGGGCCTGGGGTGGCGGATACGAAGATGGTCTGCGGGCTGACATCCTCCCACTCGTCAAAACGCATCGGCCGGTTGTCCAGCGCCGAAGGCAGGCGGAAGCCGTACTCGACCAGGGTTTCCTTGCGTGAGCGGTCGCCCTTGTACATGGCACCGACCTGCGGAACGCTGACGTGGGATTCGTCGATCACCAGCAGCGCATCGGCTGGCAGATAATCGTACAGGGTGGGTGGCGGCGCCCCGGCCGGGCGGCCGGACAGGTAGCGCGAGTAGTTCTCGATGCCGTTGCAGTATCCCAGCTCCAGGATCATCTCCAGATCGAAACGGGTGCGCTGCTCCAGGCGCTGGGCCTCGACCAGCTTGTTGGCCTTCTGCAGGTATTCCAGGCGGTCCTTGAGCTCTTCCTTGATGCCCTCCACTGCTTCCAGCAGGGTTTCCCGCGGGGTGACGTAGTGGCTCTTGGGGTAGAAGGTGAAACGCGGCAGCTTGCGGAAGACTTCGCCGGTCAGCGGGTCGAAGGCGGCAATGTTCTCGACCTCGTCATCGAACAGTTCGATGCGGATGGCCTCGAGGTCCGATTCGGCCGGGAAAATGTCGATCACATCGCCGCGTACGCGGAAGGTGGCGCGGGCGAAGTCCATCTCGTTGCGGGTGTATTGCAGGTCGGCCAGGCGGCGCAGCAGCGCGCGCTGGTCGAGCTTGTCGCCGCGGTCCACGTGCAGGACCATCTTCAGGTAGGTCTCGGGGCTACCCAGGCCGTAGATGCAAGACACCGTGGTGACGATGATGGCGTCACGCCGCTCGAGCAGCGCCTTGGTCGCCGACAGGCGCATCTGCTCGATGTGGTCGTTGATCGAAGCGTCCTTCTCGATGAAGGTGTCGGACGACGGCACATAGGCTTCAGGCTGGTAGTAGTCGTAGTAGGAGACGAAATACTCCACCGCATTGTTAGGGAAGAACGCCTTGAATTCGCCATACAGCTGCGCGGCCAGGGTCTTGTTCGGCGCCAGCACCAGGGTTGGCCGCTGCACTTGCTGGATGACGTTGGCGATGCTGAAGGTCTTGCCAGAACCGGTCACCCCGAGCAGCGTCTGGTGCGACAGCCCCGCCTCGATGCCTTCGACCATCTGGCGGATGGCCTCGGGCTGGTCGCCGGCCGGCTGGAAACGGGTGACGAGCTGGAACTCGGACATGACGGACCTCGCGGTGTTGCAGCAACTGTAAATTTAGCCAGTAGTCTATACCCAAATACGCCCGCCGGGGGACGCTTTCAAGGCACAGCTGTGAGCGCTTGTTACGGTGGACCCGGCAATTAGACCAATGGTCGAAAAATATTTGCGCAAATGACCGGAAAAGCGATGCGGGACTGTCGCGGTGACCGGTCGGTATCACTATACTGACTCCCCGTTTGTGCACCGCTTCAGTGCATTCGGGCTGGAGCGTGTACGTCCTATCACACTCCAATCAGAGCCAAGGTAACAATGAGCCTGTTTTCCGCTGTCGAGCTGGCACCCCGCGACCCTATTCTGGGCCTCAACGAAGCATTCAACGCCGACCCACGTACCGACAAGGTCAACCTGGGCGTGGGTGTGTACTGCAATGAGGAAGGCCGCATTCCGCTGCTGCGCGCCGTGATCGAAGCCGAGACCCAGCGTGCCGCCCAGCACGCCTCGCGCGGCTACCTGCCGATCGACGGCATCGCCACCTACGACCAGGCTGTACAAAAGCTGCTGTTCGGCGCCGAGTCGCCACTGCTGGCCGCTGGCCGCGTGGTTACCGTGCAGGCCGTCGGCGGTACCGGCGCGCTGAAGATTGGTGCCGACTTCCTCAAGCGTGTGTCGCCGAACGCCGTGGTTGCCATCAGCGACCCGAGCTGGGAAAACCACCGCGCGCTGTTCGAATCGGCCGGCTTCCCGGTACAGAACTACCGCTACTACGACGCGCCGACCAACGACGTCAACCGCGCTGGCATGCTCGAAGACCTGAACAACCTGCCGTCCGGTTCGATCGTGGTGCTGCACGCCTGCTGCCACAACCCGACCGGCGTCGACCTGAGCCTGGACGACTGGAAAAACGTCCTGGAAGTGGTCAAGGCCAAGGGCCACGTGCCGTTCCTCGACATGGCCTACCAGGGCTTCGGTGACGGCATCGCCGAAGACGCCTTCGCCGTGCGCCTGTTTGCCGAGTCGGGCCTGGAGTTCTTCGTATCCAGCTCGTTCTCCAAGTCGTTCTCGCTGTACGGCGAGCGCGTCGGTGCGCTGTCGATCGTTACCGCCTCCAAGGACGAGAGCACCCGTGTGCTGTCGCAGGTCAAGCGCGTGATCCGCACCACCTACTCCAACCCGCCGACCCACGGTGCAACCATCGTTGCCACCGTACTGAACAGCGCCGAACTGCGCCAGATGTGGGAAACCGAGCTGGCCGAAATGCGCGAGCGCATCCACGGCATGCGCAAGCAGATGGTTTCGCTGCTGGCCGAGTATGGCGCCAACCGCGACTTCAGCTTCGTCGGTCGCCAGGTCGGCATGTTCTCGTACTCGGGCCTGACCGTCGAACAGGTCGCCCGCCTGAAGAACGAGTTCGGCATCTATGCGCTGGACACCGGCCGCATCGCCGTGGCCGCGCTGAACCAGAGCAACATCCACGTGGTGACCAAAGCTATCGTCCAGGTGCTGTAACTCCTTGTTTTGCCTAGGGGTGGCTTGACTTCCCCTAGGCAATCAGTAAGATACGCACAGATTCCGCGATAGCTCAGTCGGTAGAGCAAATGACTGTTAATCATTGGGTCCCTGGTTCGAGTCCAGGTCGCGGAGCCAGACACTGAAAAAGCCCCCGGGTGCGCAAGCGACCGGGGGCTTTTCGTTGCGTCGGGCTTATTGAGCCAGCGGCTCGGTCACCGGCTTGCCCTCGTCCACCAGGCTCCAGACCAGCAGCTTGGCCGGCCGGGTCTTGCTGGCGTTGCGTGACACGCTGTGTACGGTACCCGGCGCCTCGTACCAGTATTCGCCTGCCTTGTAGGTCTTTTCCTGCTCATCGTTGAGCTTCGATACCACTGCCCCTTCCAGTACGTAGGCCATTACCGCGCCTGGGTGCCGATGTGCGGGTGATGCCTGGCCGGGGGCATAGCTGACGGTGAGCATCACGGCGTTCTTGCCGGGGGCGTTCGAAGGTTGTTGCTGCTGCAGCACCTTGACCTGGTCGGGGGTGTCGCCGTGTGCCCAGGCGGGGGTTTGGGTGGCGAGCAGGGCGAAGAGGATGATGGCTAGGGGTTTCATGGGGGCTTCTCCTGAGGGCGGTTGCCGGCAGGTTAGGCCCTGACTGGCCGATGGCAAATGGCCAATTCGGGGGAAAAGCAGGGGGCCGATTTTGCCTGTGCCGGCCCTTTCGCGGGTAAACCCGCTCCCACAAGGAACAGCGCAGCCGTTGAAACCTGTGGAGAACCCTGTGGGAGCGGGTTCACCCGCGAAGAGGCCAGCACTGGCAACACAATTTCAGCTGCTACGCCCGATCGGGTAAAACTCGCCCTGGCTCCACACCCCAAGCCACTCTTCCCCTTCGATCTCGCGCGGCACCGCCAGCTCCACCAACTGGTAGAACACATTGCGATGAATCAGCGCCTCGAGGTTGCTGCGCATCAGCACATACGGCGATGGCTCCTGAGTGTCCGGGTCGATCACCACGCGCAGCGGGTTGGCCGGCCCGGCTTCGACCTGGTCCTCGACATTGCTGGTGAAGCGCAGCACCTGTTGTTCACCCTCACCTTCCACTTCCAGCGCCACGGCCACGAACGGCGCATCGTCGACGCGGATGCCCACCTTCTCTACCGGGGTAATCAGGAAGTAATCATCGCCATCGCGGCGGATGATGGTGGAAAACAGCCGCACCATCGGCTTGCGACCGATCGGCGTGCCCAGGTAGTACCAGGTGCCATCGCGGGCGATGCGCATGTCGATGTCACCGCAGAAGTCCGGGTTCCACAGATGCACCGGCGGCAAGCCCTTGGCTTTGGGGATCTGCGCCAGAAGATCATTGGCTTTGCCGGAATCGCTCATCACGCTTGCCTCATTCACTCATACCCAGAAGGCTACGAGCGTACTCGCGCATCGGCGCGCCAAGCAAATCCTCCGGGGTATTATCGTGGAACGTCAACAAACCGCCACGGCTCTTGATCCGCGCAGTATCGATCAGGTAGCGGGTGCTGGTTTCGATGAGCATCATCTGCACCACACCGGTGTCCCAGCCCAGGCGGTCGACTGCCTGCTCGTCATACCACTCGTCGCCATTGCCGATACGGTCGTCGGTGCGGGCGAAGCGGGTATACAGCACGTAGTCGGCACCCACCGAACGCGCCTGGGCTATGGCATCTTCCAGGCCCAGTGGCCCTTGAGCGCGGCGTACCAGCGGGAAATACTCGACGAAGCTCTTGAAGGCCTGCTCGGCCACCGCATTCTGCCGCGGCACCGGCCCCTTGCCCGGCGGCACGAACGCGCCCTGGCCGATGAAGATGAACGAATCAGGCTGCAGGCGGATTGACAGGGTACGACGGGTATCGCTGTGGTCCAGCAGACCGGCATCGCTCAGGTGGTAACGGACGCCCTCGCCCATATCGCTGACATTCATGCAACCGCCCAGCGCTATCAGCGCCAGCAGCAAAACCAGGCTACGCATCTTTCCTCCAGTGGCCGGCGACGAAAAACCGGCGAATAGCCGGCGGATGCAGCTTTTGCGCCAGCTTCAGCCACCGATCACCTTCATCACCATCACATCGCCAGAAAACGCCAGGTCCTGCTTGTCTGCCAAGGCTTTGACCAGCAAGCGTTGCAGGGCCGGCAGCGCCTGATGGCGCGGCTTTTCCAGCAAGTCGCCGACGAAATGGCGATTGCCCGAGGACAGGCAGCCATGCAACCAGCCCGTGGAGGACAGGCGCAGCCGAGAACAGGTACGGCAGAACGGTACGCTTTCGTTGGCGATCACGCCGAAGTGGCCTTTGCCGGGCACCTGATAACGCAAGGCGGTGGCATCCAACGGCGCATCGACCTGAACGTAGCCATGCTTGTCAGCGATCAGTGCGAGCAATTGGTCGAGGCCGACGAACTGCTGCAGGAAGGCGTTGTGGTCACGGGCCAGGTGACCCATGCGCATGAGTTCGATGAAACGCAGTTCGAAGCCGCGTTCAAGGCAGTAATCCAGCAGCGGCAACACCTGATCGAGGTTCTCCCCGCGCATCGGCACCATGTTTACCTTGATCTGCATGCCCATGGCGCTGGCCTGTTCCATACCCGCCAGCACGCTGGCAAGGTCGCCGCCCCGGGCAATACGGCGGAAGGCGTGTGGATCGAGGGTATCGAGGGAAACGTTCAAGCGGCGGATGCCTGCCGCCTGCAACTGGGGCAACTTGCGCGCCAGCAGCTGGCCATTGGTAGTCAGCGAAATATCGTCAAGGTCGAGCTTGGCCACGGCAGCCAGGAAGGCATCCAGGCGCGGACTGACCAATGGCTCACCGCCAGTGATGCGCAAGCGCTCGATGCCGGCGGCTTCGATCAGGTAGGCCACGCCGCGCGCCAGGGCATCCGCCGGCAGTTCGTCCTGTGCTGCCACCAGGCGCTTGCCGTCTGGCACGCAGTAGGTGCAGGCATAATTACAGGCAGCCGTCAGGCTGACGCGCAGGTTGCGAAAACGCCTGCCTTGACGATCGACGATCATGAATGACTCCGGCATGGATGATGGGGCTGGCAAAACCTGACTCATAAATCAGGTTTTTGCAAGCCCCCAAGAGATTTGCCGAATTTTGTATGAGACCGCTGTCGCCCGAAGAACTCAACCTGTAAGCGCAACGCGGCCCCTGTGGGAGCGGGCGTGCCCGCGAAGAATTCAACGCGGTGGCTGGCACCGGCTGTGCCGGTGTTCGCGGGCACACCCGCTCCCACAGGGCCGTGCAAACTTGATGAGCTGATCTCAGTTGGAAGGTTCGGGATCGCGCTTGCGCTTGTTGCCCATGCGCACGCCGATGTCCATCAGGAACTGGAAGAAGCCTTCCTGGTCCTCCAGGACATTGCTCCAGAACGGCGAGTGGTACAGCGCCACGGCGCCATGTACCAGCGCCCAGGCGGCGCAGTAGTGGAAATACGGCGGAACGTCTTCGAGCTTGCCTTCGCTGATTCGGCCCTTGATCAGCTGGGTCAGGCGGTCGAAGTTGGACGCACGGATGCTGTGCAGCTGTTCGACCATTTCCGGCACCTGGTTGCCCTTGACCACCTTTTCTTCCAGGCGGTCGAACAGCCGGTAGCGCTGCGGGTCGCGCATGCGGAACTCGAAGTAGGCTCGCGACAGGGCTTCCTTGTCGCGATCGACGTCGGCCGAATGCAACAGCGCGTTCAGGTCGCGCTCGTAGTCGAGCATCAGGCGCAGGTAGATCTCCGCCTTGGACTTGAAGTGCTTGTAGATCGTGCCTTTGCCGATGCCCACGGCGTCGGCGATCATCTCGACGGTGACGCTGTCTTCTCCCTGTTCCAGGAACAGCTTGAGCGCGGTGTCGAGGATTTCCTGTTCGCGACGGCGAAACTCACGGACCTTACGAGGTTCTTTCTGCATAGGAAGGACTGGATGACAATCGAAGCGGTTTATTATGCCTATCTTGCGGGAAATTGCACGGATCATCCAAGCATGTCTGTGTTTCACGATGCTTACTGCCATGCGCTGCGGGAGGAATGAAACCTTGGCGTATTCCAAATCTGTTTAAAAAACGATCAATATGCGCTGGCACTGCGCCAAACCTGACCAATACTTGAAGTGTTGGCGCGGCGCATCCCCCCCAAGTGGCGCGCCGATAAAGGTGCTCAGGGACCGCGTACCTTTGTTTTACTCCTAATGGTCTTAACCCGGATTCCCCCCCCAGAACCCGGGTTTTTTTTATGGGTTTCGGGGGCGAGGGCGCGGTAAGGGATTTCGGGGGATTGCATGGGAGCTTGCAGGTGCATGCCACAACCCATGCGGCGCCTGTGAGATCGAGCGCCGCCCGCGCGGCGCTTCGCGGGACAAGCCCGCTCCCACATTTGTTGCAACGTGGCCATGTCTGTGGGAGAGGCGTTGCCCGCCCTGGTGCATGGCTTGAGGTAGGTTGGGCGGCAGCAGCGCCAGCCGAGAAATTGAGTCAAGGCAACAAGGCTGGCAACCATGGCCTGACAGATTTGGCACGTTGCAACAAATGTGGGAGCGGGCTTGTCCCGCGAAGCGCCGCGCGGGCGGCGCTCGATCTCATAGGCGCTGAAATTGTTGTGGCAGGCTCCTGGTGCCCGGGCACCACCTCAAAGCCCTACGGCTCAGCTCACCCGCGCCAACGGGAACAAGCGCTTGAAGTTGGCAGTGGTCTGTTCGGCCAACTGTTCATAACTGGCCCCACGCAACGAAGCCACATACTCCGCCACCTCACGCACGTACTGCGGCAAATTCGGCTTGCCCCGATGCGGGATCGGCGCCAGGTACGGCGAATCGGTCTCCACCAGCAGCCGATCGACCGGCACCTGCCGCGCCACATCGCGCAGGGCATCGGCATTGCGGAAGGTAACGATGCCAGACAACGAAATGTAATACCCCAGGTCCAGCGCCGCCTTGGCCATGTCCCAGTCTTCGGTGAAGCAGTGCAGCACGCCGGCCTGCGGCAGGCTGGCCTCGCGCAGCAGCGCCAGGGTATCGGCACGCGCCGCACGGGTGTGCACGATTACCGGCTTGCCGGTCTGCCGCGAGGCCTCCAGGTGCAGGCGGAACGAGGCCTGCTGCAACTCGGCTGCTTCCGGCTCGTAGTGGTAATCCAGCCCCGTTTCACCAATCGCCACCACATGTGGGTGAGCCAGTTCGCGCAGCAGCCATTCCAGCGCCGGCGTTTCACCCGGTGCCAGGTCCAGCGGGTGCACGCCCACCGAGCAATCGACATCGGCGTAGCGCTCGCTCAGCGCCTTCACCGCAGCAGCATTTTCGGCACTGACGCCAATACAGAGGAAGTGCCCGACCCCTCGCTCACGCGCCGCCTGCAGGGCAGCATCGAGGGAGCCCTGGTGGGCGCTCAGGTCAAGACGGTCGAGGTGGCAATGGGAATCTACGAGCATGGGATAACGGCACACATGAAAAATGAAAATCAGCGGGCGCCCGGCAACTGCAGCCAGTGGGCCAGCAGCGATTCAAGCAGCAGGGCGCGGTTGAGGTTGGCCTTGCCCAGCACCTTCTGGCGTTGCTCCAGGATCCATGCCTGTACCTCCAGCACCTTGGCCTGACGGCTCTTCTGGGCCAGGTACTGCACCACCTTGCGCATATCGGCCAAGCCTAGCCCCTCCTCGTCCTGGGTCAACTGGTAGCGCAGGATCAGGTGCGCCCAATCGCAGAACCAGTCGAACAGCAGCAACAGCGGCACACCGTTCCAGGCATCAGCCAGCTGACTGGGGGATTGCTGCTGCTTGAGCAGCTTCTTTACCCCGTCGGTGACCAGCGCGCGCTGCTCGCGCACGCCTTGCGCCTGCAGGCTGACCGCCATCAGCGGCGAACCGGCAGCCAGGGTCAGCAACTCGTCGCGCTCGGCCTCGTCACTGTCGGGCAGCGCGCCGGCCAGCCAGGCCTGGCTCTGGGCCAGGCTGGGCTGCGGGCAGGCAACCTGCTGGCAACGGCTCTTGATGGTCGGCAACAGGCGGCTGGGCTGGTGGGTGACCAGCAGCAACACGGTATCGCCAGAGGGTTCTTCGAGGCTCTTGAGCAGGGCATTGGAGGCGTTGATGTTCATTGCCTCCACCGGCTCGATCAGCACCACCTTGCGCCCACCCAGCTGTGCGGTCTGCACTACGAAGGCCACCAGCTCGCGCACCTGATCGACCTTGATCGGTTTGTCAGCTTCCTCGGGTTCGAGGACAAAGTTGTCCGGATGGCTGCCGGCCTTGAGCAACAGACAGGACTTGCACCCGCCACAGGCATCCAGGCCTAAGGGCTGCTGGCACAGCAGACGCGCCATCAGGCGCTCGGCCAGGGCGCGCTTGCCGATACCCTGCGGCCCGTGCAGCAGATAGGCGTGGGCATGCTGGCTGCGACCGGCCAGTTGTTGCCAGAGGGCCTGCTGCCAGGGGTAGGCCTCAGCCACGGCAACGCTCCACGATGCCTGGTAGCAACGCATCGATGGCGCGCTGCACGGCCTCCAGCGACTGGCCGGCGTCGAGCAGACGGTAGCGCTGTGGCGCGTGCTCGGCGCGCTGCAGGTAAGCCTGGCGCACGGCTTCGAAGAACGCCTGGCCTTCCTGTTCGAAACGATCGAGACGACCGCGGGCGGCGGCGCGGGCCAGGCCCACTTCTACCGGCAGGTCGAAGACCAGGGTCAGGTCGGGGCGCAGGTCGCCCTGGACGAACTGCTCCAGGGTGGCGATACGCTCGACCGGCAACCCGCGGCCGCCACCCTGATAGGCGTAGGTGGCATCGGTAAACCGGTCACACAAGACGACGGCCCCGCGCGCCAGCGCCGGACGAATCACCTGCGCCAGGTGCTGGGCACGCGCCGCGAACACCAGCAGCAGTTCGGTGTCGGCCGCCATGCTTTCATCGCTGGGCGCCAACAGCAGCTCACGGACCTTTTCGGCCAGCGGTGTGCCGCCGGGCTCACGGCTCAGCACCACATCCAGGCCCTGCTCGCGCAGGCGCGCGGCCAGGTAGTCGCGGTTGGTGCTCTTGCCCGCGCCTTCGGGGCCTTCCAAAGTAATAAACAAGCCGCTCACAGGCAGTCCTTAATGTTGTTCGTCAGGCATCGGCCGCTCGGCCGCTTGCGCGCCGCCGGCAGGGGCGTCCTGCACAGGCGGCTGGTCGGGCGCTGGCTGCGCAGGTGACTCATCGGCAGGCGCCTCGGGCTGCTGGGCCTCGTCGGCACCTGGTTGTGGCTGTGTGTCTGGCTGCGATTGCGGCGCGGGGCTGGAGCGGTAGTCCGCACGGCGCTTGAGCTGGAACTCGCGCACAGCAGAGTTGTGGTCGTCGAGGTCGTCGGAAAACACGTGGCTACCATCGCCACGGGCGACGAAATACAGGCTGGTGCCATCGGACGGGTTGAGCGCCGCGTGAATCGCCTCGCGGCCAACCATCGCGATCGGGGTCGGTGGCAGGCCGGTGATGGTGTAAGTGTTGTAGGGCGTCGGCTCGCGCAGGTCGGCGCGGGTGATCTTGCCGTTGTAGCGCTCACCCATGCCATAGATTACCGTCGGGTCAGTCTGCAGCATCATGCCCAGACGCAGGCGCCGTACGAAAACGCCGGCGATCTGCCCGCGCTCCTGGGGTATGCCGGTTTCCTTTTCCACCAGCGAGGCCATGATCAGCGCCTGGTACGGGTCACGATAAGGCAGGTCGGTGCTGCGCTCGGCCCACTCCTTGGCCAGCACTTCGTCCAGGCGCATGTAAGCCTGTTGCAGCAGCTCGACGTCGGTCATGCCACGCACGAAGCGGTAGGTGTCCGGGAAGAAGCGCCCCTCGGGGAACACGCCGGTATGGCCAAGCTTGTCCATCACTTCCGAATCGGAAAGCCCGTCCAGGGTATGCTTGATCTTTTCATGCCTGGCCACGGCCGAGCGCACCTGGCGGAAGGTCCAACCTTCGACCAGGGTCAGGTTGTACTGCACCACATCGCCCCGGCGCCAGGCATCGAACAGTTGCTCCACGGTCATGCCAGGGGTCAGGCGGTACTCACCAGTGTGCAGGGGAGTGCCGGCCATGTTGAAGCGCCAGTACAGGCGCAACCAGACGGCATCGTTGAGCAACCCTTCGCTCTGCATGCGATAGAACATGCGATTGGGGTTGGTGCCATTGGGCACGTCGAGCAGACGCTCTTCTGTCACGTGCAGGGGCTGCTGCAGGACCGAGTTGACCTTCCAGGCCGACCAGCCCACGGCAAGGCCGGCGAGGATCAAGCCCATTTCCAGCAGCAGCAGGAATTTACGTCTCACGAATTCAGGTTTCCAGTAACGTACGGGCAACGGCCTGCAGTTTACGGGTGAGCGGGCCCGGCGACCAGTTTAGCGCGGCAACGCCGCGCACGGGCCAGACACCGTAGACGCTGTTGCAGACAAATACTTCATCGGCCTGCTCCAGCGCCTCGAACGGCAGGTCGCACACCTGCCCCGGGATGCCCAGCAGCGCTGCCTGCTCCAGCAACGCAGCGCGCATCACGCCAGCGACGCCACAGCGGCTGAGATCAGCCGTGAGCAGCACACCATCGCGCACCAGGAACAGATTGCTGTACACCCCTTCGATCACCCTGCCCTGCCCGTCACGCATCAGGCCTTCGGCATGTTCGCTGTCCTGCCATTCGGCACGGGCCAGTACCTGCTCCAGGCGGTTGAGGTGTTTGAGACCGGCCAGCAGCGGTTGTTCCCCGAGCCGGGTCTGGCACGGGAACAGGCGCACGCCATGCTCGGCATGTTCGACAGGATAGCTGGGCAATGGGCTGCCCTGCAGGATACGCCGCGGCGCGGCACCGGCAACCGGCGCGTAACCGCGCTGGCTGTCGCCACGAGTAAGAATGAGTTTGGCTACGCCATCTCCGAGCTGGCTGGCATAGCGCAGGAGTTCGTCGCGCACCAGCGCCAGGTCGGCACTGATTGCCAGCCGCTGGCAACCCAGCGCCAGGCGTGCGAGGTGGCCGTCCAGCAGGCTGGGCCGGCCACCACGTACGGCGATGGTCTCGAACAGCCCATCGCCGTAGGCCAGGCCGCGGTTCTGCAGGTTCACCGCAGCCGCCGGCTGGCCATCGAGCCAGCTTTGCATCAACCGGCGAACCGGCGGAACACCAGCGAACCGTTGGTGCCACCAAAGCCGAACGAGTTGGACAGCACCACATCGATCGGCATGCTGCGTGCCTGGTGCGGCACGAAGTCGAGGTCGCAACCTTCGTCCGGCTCGTCCAGGTTGATGGTGGGCGGGGCCATCTGGCTGTTGATCGCCAGCACGCTGAAGATCGCTTCCACGGCACCTGCAGCGCCCAGCAGGTGGCCAGTCATCGACTTGGTCGAGCTGACCGCCAGCTTGTAGGCATGCTCACCGAACACGCGCTTGATCGCCGCGACTTCGGCGATGTCGCCCGCTGGGGTCGAGGTGCCATGGGCATTGATGTAGCTGACTTCTTGCGGCTGGATGCCGGCATCGCGCAAGGCGTTGGTCATGCAACGGGCAGCGCCTTCGCCGGTGTCGGGCGGCGAAGTCATGTGGTAGGCGTCACCGCTCATGCCGAAGCCGACCAGCTCGGCATAGATGGTCGCACCACGTGCCTTGGCATGCTCCAGCTCTTCGAGCACCAGGGCACCGGCGCCGTCGGACAGCACGAAGCCGTCACGGCCCTTGTCCCACGGCCGGCTGGCCCGGCTTGGCTCATCGTTGCGAGTGGACAGTGCGCGGGAGGCACCGAAGCCGCCCATGCCCAGGCCGCACGCGGCCATTTCGGCGCCACCGGCGATCATCACATCGGCTTCACCGTAGGCGATGTTGCGCGCGGCCATACCGATGCAGTGGGTACCTGTAGTGCAGGCCGTGGCGATGGCGTAGTTCGGCCCTTGCAAACCCAGGTGGATCGACAGGAAACCGGAGATCATGTTGATGATCGAGCCCGGCACGAAGAATGGCGAAATACGACGCGGCCCCGAATCGTGCAGGGTGCGGCTGGTTTCCTCGATGTTGGTCAGGCCACCGATGCCCGACCCCATGGCCACGCCAATCCGCTCGCGGTTGGCGTCGGTGACTTCCAGGCCGGCATTACGCACCGCCTGGAAACCGGCCGCCAGGCCGTATTGAATGAACAGGTCGAGCTTGCGGGCCTCTTTGGCCGAGAGGTACTGCTCGACCTCGAAGCCCTTCACCGAGCCGCCAAAACGGGTGGAGTAGGCAGACAGGTCCGTGTGTTCGATCGGACCAATGCCACTGCGGCCAGCCAGAATGCCCTGCCAGGTGCTCGGTACATCGGTACCCAGAGGCGACAGCATACCCATACCGGTGACCACGACGCGTCTACGCGACACAGTACTCTCCTTTTCTAATCACAGAGTTTCTTGCCATTGCATTCAAGCAATGGAATGAAATGGCAACAAGCTCTTGGTGCGCGGTGAACAAAGCGGCCTGAAATGCGGGGCGCTCGCAAAGAAAAAACCGCACGCCGGCGAAGGCAGTGCGGTTTTCCCCGACAAGTAGCGTCGACTGGAGCGTCTTAGGCCTGGTGGGCTTTGACGTAGTCTACGGCAGCTTGAACGGTAGTGATCTTCTCGGCTTCTTCGTCAGGGATTTCGGTCTCGAATTCCTCTTCCAGAGCCATCACCAGCTCAACGGTGTCAAGCGAATCGGCACCCAGGTCATCGACGAAGGACTTCTCGAGAGTCACTTCTTCTTCCTTGACGCCCAGTTGCTCGGCGACGATTTTCTTGACGCGTTCTTCGATGTTGCTCATACCTAGGTTTACTCCTAATGGATATATGTCAGGCAGCTGGCCGGTGGCTAATTTTATAGAAAGACGTTCGCTTTTCAAGCTAAACGCACCTTCACACCAGTCACCACACCCGCTGCCTGGAATCTGGTTGCAGCTTTATAACGGATTTTAGGCTCGCAGTATGACTCTTTTTTTACGAAATCCGTCACATTGAGTTGCAGTTTTACATGTACATCCCGCCGTTGACCGGCACGGTGGCGCCGGTTACGTAGGCTGCGCCGTCGGAGGCCAGGAACGAAACCACCTTGGCGATTTCGTCGGCCTGGCCCAGGCGGCCCAGCGGGATCTGGGTCTGCAGGGCTTCGCGCTGCGCTTCTGGCAGCTCGCGGGTCATGTCGGTGTCAATGAAGCCCGGGGTCACCGAGTTGACGGTGATGCCACGCGAGCCCACTTCACGCGCCAGGGCGCGGCTGAAGCCTTCCAGGCCGGCCTTGGCGGCCGCGTAGTTGGCCTGGCCGGCATTACCCATGGCACCGACGACCGAGCCGATGCTGATGATACGACCCCAGCGTGCCTTGGTCATGCCACGCAGCACACCCTTGGACAGACGGTAGAGGCTGTTCAGGTTGGTATCGATCACATCGAACCACTCGTCGTCCTTCATGCGCAGCATGAGGTTGTCACGAGTGATACCGGCGTTGTTGACCAGGATGGCCGGTGCGCCGAACTGCTCGCCGATGGCGGCCAGTACAGCTTCAACCGATTCGGCGCTGGTCACGTTCAGTTCCATGCCGGTACCGGTGATGCCGTGCTCTTTCAGGGTTGCCGCAATGCGTTCGGCGCCGGAGGCCGAAGTGGCGGTGCCGATCACGGTCGCGCCCTGGCGGCCCAGCTCGAGGGCGATGGCCTGGCCAATGCCACGGCTGGCGCCGGTGACCAGTGCAACTTTACCTTGCAGGCTCATGCAAGCTTCTCCAAATCAGGCCAGCGCCGCGCGGGTGGCGGCGACGGCGTCAGGGGTGTTGAGGTTGTAGGTGGTCACGCCATCGGCGCAACGCTTGTTCAGGCCGGCCAGCACCTTGCCCGGGCCGCACTCGACCAGGTTGACGGCACCGTTGGCGGCCAGGGTCTGCACGCATTCGACCCAGCGCACGGGCTGGTACAGTTGCGCCAGCAGGTCGTGCTTGAGGGCATCGAGGCCAGCGGCAACGGCAGCGGTGACGTTCTGCACTACAGGAATTTGCGGGGCGTGCCATTCGATGGCGTTGACCGACTCGGCAAAGCGCTCGGCAGCCGGCTTCATCAGCGCACAGTGCGACGGCACGCTGACCGCCAGCGGCAGGGCGCGCTTGGCACCCTTGGCCTTGCACAGCTCGATGGCGCGATCGACGGCGGCCTTGTTGCCGGCGATGACAACCTGGCCTGGCGAGTTGAAGTTGACCGCGCTGACCACTTGGTCTTCGGCCGCTTCGGCGCAGATTTCCACGACCACGGCGTCATCAAGGCCGAGAATGGCGGCCATGGCACCATGACCGGCCGGCACGGCTTCCTGCATCAGCTGGCCACGGCGCTCGACCAGGCGCACGGCATCTTTCAGGCTCAGGCTGCCGGCGGCAACCAGGGCGCTGTATTCACCCAGGCTGTGACCGGAAACAAAGGCTGGCTTGGCGCCACCCTCTTCCAGCCACAGGCGCCACAGCGCGATGGACGCGGTGAGGATGGCCGGCTGGGTCTTGTCGGTCTGGTTGAGTTGCTCTTCCGGGCCTTCCTGGACCAGCTTCCACAGGTCGTAACCGAGTGCCTCGGACGCTTCCTTGAAGGTTTCGATGATCACTGGCTTCTCGGCGCCGAGCTCGGCGAGCATGCCCAGCGACTGGGAACCTTGACCGGGAAAGACGAATGCGAGAGATGCAGACATTGAACAAGCCCTTATGATCTTGTCGTCGGATAGGGTGCGCCAGGCCCTGGGCCAGGCGCGGAATCTGAAAGATTGGATGGAGACGGAACCTAAGCGGTCACATTTAAGCACTTCATCGGCGATATGCCTAAGGTCTTTGTTTACCTGTACCGGCCCTTTCGCGGGCTTGCCCGCTCCCACAGGGTTACCACAGGCCTGAAGGATGTGGGGCACCTGTGGGAGCGGGTTTACCCGCGAAGGGCCGGCACAGGCTACAGCAACAGATCTTCCAGCCGCCCATGCAAGCGCTGCGGCAGGTTTTCCTGGATCTCGATCAAGGCCCGCTGGATGGCACTCTGGAAGCCCTGCACCCCGGCCGAGCCATGGCTCTTGATGACGATGCCCTGCAACCCCAGAAAACTCGCGCCATTGTGCCGCGCCGGCGCCAGGTCGGCCTGCAGGCGCTTGAGCAGCGGCATGGCCACAGCCCCGGCAGCCCGCGACAAAACGCCCCCCTTGAACAACTGCTCGATGCGCGCGCCGATCATCGTCGCCAGCCCCTCGCTCGACTTGAGCAGGATGTTGCCAACGAAGCCGTCGCACACCACCACATCGGCTTCGCCGCGATACAACCCGTCACCTTCGACGAAGCCTATATAGTTGAGCCCGCGGGCGTTCTGCAACAGGCTGGCCGCCAGCTTGACCTGCTGGTTGCCCTTGATGTCCTCGGTACCGATGTTCAGCAGCGCCACGCGCGGCCGTTGCACACCCAGGGCCTGGGCGGCCACCGAGCCCATCACGGCGAACTGGTAGAGGTTCTCGGCGCTGCAGTCGACGTTGGCACCAAGGTCGAGCAACTGGCAGTAACCGGCCTGGGTCGGAATCGCAGCCACCATGGCCGGCCGGTCGATACCCGGCAGTGTCTTGAGCACGAAACGCGACAGCGCCATCAGCGCCCCGGTGTTGCCGGCACTGACGCAGGCCTGGGCCTTGCCGTCGCGTACCAGTTCGAGGGCGATGCGCATCGACGAGTCCGGCTTGCCGCGCAGCGCCTGGGATGGCCGCTCGTCCATGCCGACCACCTCGCTGGCGGCCACGATTTGCAGGCGCGCGCGATCCGCAGCCGCAAGGCCGCTGACAAGATCTTCAAGGAGGGAGGGTTGACCGACGAGGGTCAGATGCAGCGAGGGGGTAGCCGAAAGGCAGGCAATGCTAGCCTGGACAATGCTGCGGGGACCGAAGTCCCCGCCCATTGCGTCGATCGCGATGATCTGAGCGGACAAGGATTACTCGTCAGCGCCCTTGTCGACCACTTTGCGACCACGGTATACGCCTTCTGGCGAAACGTGGTGACGCAGGTGTACTTCACCGGTGGTTTTCTCTACCGACAGCGCGTTTTCCGACAGGGCGTCGTGCGAACGGCGCATGTCACGGGCAGAGCGGGATTTTTTGTTCTGCTGAACAGCCATAATTGATTAACTCCTAAACGTTTGGGTCACGCTTTAACTGCGCCAAAACACTGAACGGGTTGGACCGCGATACCTCGCCCTTGCTCGATTCGGGCTCGTCTGCGCCCGCCGGCTGCTGGCATTCTTCCGGATGGTGAGCAGGCACAATTGGCAAGGCGAGCAGAAGCTCCTCCTCGATCAATGCCTGCAGATCCAAAGGATCTTCGCCCAGTTCCAGCACGTCATAGCCTTTCGGCAACGACTGGGTATTCGCACCCTCCTTCACCACGGCGTAAGTACATTCGCTGTGGATCGGCAGGGTGACCAGCTCAAGACAACGCTGGCAAACCATCTTGACCTCGACGTCCAGCTCGCTGTGGATAACCACTACGTGCTGTTCATCTCGTTCAAAATCGAACTTCGCCTGCACCGTACCGACATTGTCGGAAAGCGGGTCGCAGAGTCTTTCCAAATCAGCGAGTTGCAGCGAACCGTTAAGGGTTACGCCACGATCGGCTAATTTGCGCGGGTCAACGTGAGGTGGAATCGGGTCATTCAACATAGGCGCAGCATTCTAGGGATGCCCCCCGCCCCTGTCAAAGGAAATTCGGCGGCATCGTGCGTGATAGAATTTGTTCAACTGATTCAGGAGTCTACCATGCTTCCTCTGTTACTGGCTTCCAGCTCTGCCTACCGCCGCGAACTGCTTGCGCGCCTGCGCCTGCCTTTCACCTGGGCAAGCCCCGATATAGACGAGCAGCGCCTGGATGATGAGCCGGCGATGGAACTGGTGCGCCGGCTGGCCAGGCAAAAAGCCGAGGCCCTGGCGGGCAGCCACCCCGGGCACCTGATCATCGGTTCGGACCAGGTTGCGGTACTGGGCGAGCAGGTACTGGGCAAGCCGCACACCTTCGAGCGGGCCTGCGAGCAGCTGCTGGAGTGCAGCGGGCAGCAGGTGAGCTTCCTGACCGGGCTGGCATTGCTGAACAGCGCCACCGGGCACTGCCAGGTGGACTGCGTGCCGTTTACCGTGACCCTGCGCGAACTGGACCGGGAGCGGGTGGAGCGCTATGTGGCGGCGGAACAGCCGCTGGACTGCGCCGGCAGCTTCAAGGCCGAGGGACTGGGAGTGAGTCTGTTCCAGAGCACGCACGGGTGCGATGCGACCAGCCTGATCGGGCTGCCACTGATTAGGTTGGTGGATATGTTGACCAGGGAAGGGGTGGTTATCCCGTAGTTCGCCTCAAGATTTTTGGCGCCTGGGAGATCGAGCGCCGCCCGCGCGGCGCTTCGCGGGACAAGCCCGCTCCCACATTTGTTGCAACGTGGCCATGCCTGTGAGGCCATGGTTGTCAGTCTTGACGGCATGACTGGAATTCGAGGTGGGCATTGGCGCCCCCCGTCTCAAGACATGCACCAAGGTTTGCAACCATGGCCTGACAGGTTCGGCACGTTGCAACAAATGTGGGAGCGGGCTTGCCCCGCGAAGCGCCGCGCGGGCGGCGCTCGATCTCACAGACGACGCAAAACCCAAGACAGCCATGCTGCACAAAATCAGCGCAATTGCGGCCCCTGGAACCCCATCCACATCGCCAAACGCTCGGCCACACTGGCCCCCACGCGCTTGGAGAAGCGATCGAGCGCCGACTCCTGCACGGTGAAGTCCACCAGGTCCTTCTCGCCCACGATCTCGCGCGCCACATAGCTGGCACTGCCCAGCCCATCGACCAGCCCCAGCTCCTTGGCCTGCTCACCCGACCAGACCAGGCCACTGAACAGCTCCGGATGCTCCTTGTCCTTCAGGCGCTCGCCCCGCCCCTGCTTGACCATGGCAATGAACTGCTGATGCGTGGTATTCAGCACGCCCTGCCAGAACTCGGTCTCTTCCGGCTTCTGCGGCGAGAACGGGTCAAGGAAGGCCTTGTGCTCGCCCGCCGTGTAGGTACGCCGCTCCACTCCCAGCTTCTCCATGGTGCCGACAAAGCCGTAACCGGCCGCCGTCACACCAATCGAGCCCACCAGGCTGGCCTTGTCGGCATAGATCTCGTCCGCGGCACTGGCGATGTAGTAGGCGCCGGAAGCACCAAGGTCAGCAATGACTGCATACAGCTTGATGGCCGGGTATTCAGCCCGCAGGCGGCGGATTTCGTCATACACGTAGCCCGACTGCACAGGGCTGCCGCCAGGGCTGTTGATGCGCATCACCACAGCCTTGGTCTTGCTGTCCTTGAACGCCTCGCGCAGGCTCTTGACGATATTGTCGGCGCTGGCCGGCTCCTGGTCGGCAATCACCCCGCGCACCTCGACCAGCGCGGTATGGCTGGTACTGCGCGACGCCGCCTTGTCCATGTCCATCAACGGTGTGAACAGGATCAGGATGCCGAACAGGTAGACGAAGGCCAGCAACTTGAAGAAGATCCCCCAACGTCGCGCCCGGCGCTGCTCCTGAACGCTCGCCAGCAGGGTCTTTTCCAGCAGCTTCCAGCTCTTGCGCTCTTCGCGCTCCTCGGGTTCGGCCTCGGGGGCTTTCCATTCGTCTGCCATGCTTACCTACCTTGGAAATGGAATTGCGGAACCACCCAGCCACTCACGCAACTGGGAAAAATGATCAATGCATACCTGCGGGCCGAATTCGGCCAGCGCCGACAGTGACATGGCACCATAGCCCACGGCCACCGAATGCATGCCGGCATTGCTGGCCATCTGCAGATCGAACGCCGAATCTCCGACCATCAGCGCACGCGCGGGTTCGACGCCGCAATGGCCGAGTATTTCCTCGAGCATCAGCGGGTGCGGTTTGCCTCGGGTCTCGTCAGCGGCGCGGGTGATGTCGAAAAACTGCTCCCAGCCGTTGGCCTTGAGCACCCGATCCAGCCCGCGACGGGCCTTGCCGGTGGCCACCGCCAGGCGGTAACCCTCGGCACGGAAGGCATCCAGCGACTCGACCACACCCTCGAACAGCGGCGAGGGCTGCTGGTCCAGGGCCATGTAGATATCGGCATAGTGCTGACGAAAGCTTTCGACCTGCGCAGGCGCCAGGTGCGGGTACAGGGTGTGGATCGCCTCGCCCAGGGCCAGACCGATGATGCCCTTGACCGCATCCTCGCTGCTTTGCGCCTCACCAGCACGCTCGGCGGCGGCATTCATCGCCTCGACGATACGCCCGATCGAGTCGGCCAGCGTGCCGTCCCAGTCGAAGATCAGTAGCTCATAGCCTTTTTTCATGGATCAGGACGCACTCAGACGTTCAACGGTTTTCGCCCAGACTTCATCCACTGGCGCCTCGAGCTTCAGCTCGCCACCATCCGGCAGCGGTACGGTCAGTGCGTAGGCATGCAGGAACAGGCGCTTGCCGCCCAAGTCACGAATTTCACGACTGAAGTCTTCGTCGCCGTACTTGCTGTCGCCAGCGATCATATGCCCGGCATGCAGGGTGTGCACACGGATCTGGTGGGTACGACCGGTGATCGGACGTGCCTCGACAATGGTGGCGAACTCGCCGAAGCGGCGCAGCACGCGGAACAGGGTCAGCGCCTCCTTGCCCTCATCATTGACTTCGACCATACGCTCACCGGAGCGCAGGTTGCTCTTGAGCAACGGCGCGTTGACCTGCTTCTTCGAGGTCGGCCAGTGGCCGCGCACCAGCGCCATGTAGCGCTTGTCGACCCCGTCGCCGCGCAGCGCGGCGTGCAGGTGGCGCAGCATGCTGCGCTTCTTGGCAATCATCAGCAGGCCGGAGGTATCGCGGTCCAGGCGGTGCACCAACTCCAGTTCCTTGGCGTCCGGGCGCAACTGGCGCAGCGCCTCGATCACGCCGAAGCTCAGGCCGCTGCCGCCATGCACGGCGATGCCGGCCGGCTTGTTCATCACGATCAGCGCCTTGTCTTCGTAGACGATGGCCGCTTCCAGGCGCTGCAACAAGCCCTGCGCTACCGGCGCCGGCTCGTCACGTTCCGGCAGGCGGACGGGCGGTACCCGCACGATGTCGCCCGCCTGGATCTTGTATTCCGGCTTGACGCGCCCCTTGTTGACCCGCACCTCACCCTTGCGCAGGATGCGGTACACCAAAGTCTTGGGCACGCCCTTGAGGGCCGTGATGAGGAAATTGTCGATGCGTTGGCCGGCAAGCTCCGGCGCGACTTCGATCAGCTGAACGCCGGAAGTCGGAGGGGTATTGGTCGTCATTGCGGGATCATAACAATTTTTTATGGAATTGAAGCACTTAATCATTGCTGCTATAGTCGCGAACGCCGCCAAAAGCGGCAGGCCAGTGGCACCAGGCTCGTTGCCGGTCCCTGACCAACGCAATTCTCCAGGACGCGAGGCCGTCCTACGGGGTGTTCGCCAGTTTACCGAATTGCCTGGAATCGCCACCAGCGCTGTGTAGAGAAGACCGAAAAAAAACGACAAGTGCGGTGTTTCACCTGCTTACCCGATTCTTTTCGCTGCACCTCTGCCCGCCCGTCGCTTCCACGCAACGCCCGGCGAATGCTTCGGAAATACCTGCCTTGGACATGAATGGCGCCAGCGCAGAACCTGCGTTGGCGAAAAATGCAACCCGTTGCGGATTCAGCGCGCGGCAGCACCCGAATTATCAGGGATACGTGCAGGGTGGAGATGCACAGCCCTCGGACCGTGTAGCACCGCGTCCGGCCCACCAGTCCACTGACGGCTGGCGAGCGGATAAGGTCCTGAACAGATGCCCCCGGGCGTCCACGGCTGACGGTTGATTCCTCCTCCTGACTGAGTGCACAAGGCCCGCTTGGTTGATTCGGATTCCAATTCGAAGCCACCGGGGCCTTGTTGGCACCGCAGCAAACAGGACGCGTCGTCGCGACAACGGCAGGCTGGGCAACCGGCTGGTGCCGAACGTCGCTCGACACGGGGGTGGCCCGGCCACCCTTTGCGCACCTTGGCACCGACCATGAGACGTCGTGTGTGCCGAACGCCGTTTCCGGCAGCCCGGAAACCGACGGTACAACATGAAAAGAATGCTGATTAACGCGACTCAACCCGAAGAGTTGCGTGTAGCCCTGGTGGACGGCCAACGTCTCTACGACCTGGACATCGAGTCCGGCGCGCGCGAGCAGAAAAAGGCCAACATCTACAAAGGCAAGATCACCCGCATCGAACCCAGCCTCGAAGCCGCCTTCGTCGACTTCGGCTCCGAACGTCACGGCTTCCTGCCGCTGAAAGAAATCTCCCGCGAATACTTCAAGAAGGCCCCCGAAGGGCGGGTCAACATCAAGGAAGTGCTGAGCGAAGGCCAGGAAGTCATCGTCCAGGTCGAGAAGGAAGAGCGTGGCAACAAGGGCGCCGCCCTCACCACCTTCATCAGCCTGGCTGGCCGCTACCTGGTGCTGATGCCGAACAACCCGCGCGCCGGTGGCATCTCCCGCCGCATCGAAGGCGAAGAGCGCAACGAACTGCGTGAAGCCCTGAACGGCCTGACCGTGCCGGGCGACATGGGCCTGATCGTGCGCACTGCCGGCCTTGGCCGCAGCAGCGAAGAAATGCAGTGGGACCTCGACTACCTGCTGCAACTGTGGACCGCCATCAAGGAAGCGTCCCAGGACCGCGCCGCGCCATTCCTGATCTACCAGGAAAGCAACGTCATCATCCGCGCCATCCGCGACTACCTGCGCCAGGACATCGGCGAAGTGCTGATCGACAGCATCGACGCCCAGGAAGAAGCCCTGACCTTCATCCGCCAGGTAATGCCGCAGTACGCCAGCAAGGTGAAGCTGTACGAAGACAGCGTGCCGCTGTTCAACCGTTTCCAGATCGAAAGCCAGATCGAGACCGCCTTCCAGCGCGTGGTCGACCTGCCGTCCGGCGGTTCGATCGTGATCGACCCGACCGAAGCCCTGGTGTCCATCGACATCAACTCGGCACGCGCCACCAAAGGCAGCGACATCGAAGAAACCGCCTTGCAGACCAACCTGGAAGCGGCCGAGGAAATCGCCCGTCAGCTGCGTCTGCGTGACATCGGTGGCCTGATCGTCATCGACTTCATCGACATGACCCCGGCGAAAAACCAGCGCGCGGTGGAAGAGCGCGTGCGTGAATGCCTCGAGGCCGACCGCGCTCGCGTCCAGGTCGGTCGCATCTCGCGCTTCGGCCTGCTGGAAATGTCCCGTCAGCGCCTGCGTCCGTCGCTGGGCGAAAGCAGCGGCATCGTCTGCCCTCGCTGCTCCGGCACCGGCATCATCCGTGACGTCGAATCGCTGTCGCTGGCCATTCTGCGCCTGATCGAAGAAGAAGCCCTGAAGGACCGCACCGCCGAAGTTCGTGCACAGGTGCCGATCCCGGTGGCAGCCTTCCTGCTCAACGAGAAGCGCAACTCGATCACCAAGATCGAACTGCGCACCCGTGCGCGCATCATCATCCTGCCGAACGATCACCTGGAAACCCCACACTTCGAAGTCCAGCGCCTGCGCGACGACAACCCGGAAGTGATGAACAACCAGTCCAGCTACGAGATCGCCGCCGCCGAAGCCGAAGAAGCGCCGCAGCCGACCGCCACCCGCACCCTGGTTCGCCAGGAGGCCGCGGTCAAGACTGCCCCGGCCCGCGCCAACGCACCGGTACCGGCCACTGTCGAAGAGCCGCAGCCTGCCGCACCGGCCGCCCCTGCCCCGGTCGCTCCGGAGCCAAGCCTGTTCAAGGGCCTGGTGAAGTCGCTGGTAAGCCTGTTCGCCGGCAAGGAAGAGCCTGCCGCTGCGCCAGTTGTAGCTGCCGCCGAGAAACCGGCCGCCGAGCGCAGCCCACGCAACGAAGAACGCCGCAACGGCCGCCAGCAGAGCCGCAACCGCAACGGCCGCCGCGACGAAGAACGCAAACCGCGTGAAGAGCGTGCCGAGCGCGCACCTCGTGAGGAACGTGCTCCACGAGAGGAACGCGCACCGCGCGAAGAGCGTGCACCACGTGAAGAACGGGCCCCACGCGAAGAACGTGCACCGCGTGAAGAGCGCGCACCGCGCCAGCCACGCGAAGACCGCCGCGGCAACCGTGGCGAAGAGCGCGTGCGCGAACTGCGTGAGCCACTGGACGCCACCCCTGCCGAGCGCGAGGAACGCCAGCCGCGTGAGGAACGTGTCGCCCGCGAAGAACGTGCCCCGCGTGAAGAGCGCGCACCTCGCGAGGAACGCGCCCCACGCGAAGAACGTGCACCGCGTGAAGAACGCACACCTCGCGAAGAACGCACACCTCGCGAAGAACGAGCTCCGCGTGAAGAGCGCGCACCTCGTGAAGAGCGTGCTCCTCGCGAAGAACGCGCCCCACGCCCACCACGTGAAGAGCGTCAGCCACGCGTAGCCGAAGAAGCCGCTGAGCAGGCTGCCGAGCTGGCCGAAGAGCAACTGCCGAACGAAGAGCTGCTGCAGGACGAACAGGAAGGCACCGATGGCGAGCGCCCGCGCCGCCGTTCCCGTGGCCAGCGTCGCCGCAGCAACCGTCGTGAGCGTCAGCGCAACGCCAACGGCGAGCTGATCGATGGCAGCGAGGAAGAAGGCAGCGAAGAGCAGCCACAACCGCACCAGGCCACCGAGCTGGGTGCCGAACTGGCTGCCGGCCTGGCCGTAACCGCCGCTGTCGCCAGCAGCAACATCAGTGCCGACGCCGAAGCCCAGGCCAACCAGCAGGCCGAGCTGGCCACCGCCGAAGTCGCCACCGTTGCGCAAACCGACGACAGCGAAGTCGCCCAGCCGGTCGAGCAGGCTGAGAAGGTCGAGCAGGTCGAAGCTGCCGCCAAGGCTGAAGAAGTGGCCGTGGCCCCAGTGGTCGAGCAGCCGGTCAGCGAGCCTGTGGCCGTGGTCGAGGCAACTGCCGAGCCCGTGGTCGAAGTCGCTCCGCAGCCAGTGGTCGAGCAAGCACCTGCTGCCGAACCGGTAGTGGTTGCCGAGGCACCGGTAGAAGCGCCTGCCGTCGAGGCCGGTGAAATCGAGCAGGCCCCGGCCGTGGTCGAAGCTGCTCCGGTTGCCGAGCAAGCCGCTCCAATTGTCGAAGCCCAGCCAGAAGTGGTGGCCGAGCCTGCTCCAGTGGCCGTCGAGCCTGCACCGGTCGAAGCCCCTGCGGCGGTGGAACCTGCCACTGTCATGCTGGCCAACGGCCGTGCGCCGAACGACCCGCGTGAAGTACGCCGCCGCAAGCGTGAGGCCGAGGCTGCCGCCAAAGCCGCGCAGGAAGCTGCTGCAGCCGCCGAGGAGCCAGCCCTGGAAGCCACCGATGAGCAAAAGCCTCATCACGGTTGATAGCCAAGGCTAAATGAAAAAGCCCCGCCAGTGCGAACTGGCGGGGCTTTTTCTTGGCTGGGCGTTTTGCCTGTACCGGCCTCTTCGCGGGTAAACCCGCTCCCACAGGGCCACCACCACCCTCAAGCCCTGCGAGGCCCCTGTGGGAGCGGCTTTAGCCGCGAAAGGGCCAGCCCAGTCAATGAATCAGTAGAGGTTAGGCTCCATCTCCAACTCCACCCCGAACCGCTCGAGGATATCGGCCTGGATCCGCCGTGCCAGTGCATGCATCTGCGCCCCGCTCGCCTGGCCGTAGTTGACCAGCACCAACGACTGCAAACGATGCACCCCGGCGTCCCCCTCGCGATGGCCCTTCCAGCCTGCCTGCTCGATCAACCAGCCTGCCGCCAGCTTCACTTGGCCATCGGCCTGCGGATAAGCCACCACCCCCGGGTGCTGCGCACGGATACGCTCGACCTGTTCCGCCGAGACCACCGGGTTCTTGAAGAAACTCCCGGCATTACCCAGCTCTGCCGGGTCTGGCAGCTTTTCGCGGCGAATACTGCAGATTGCATCACTGATCGCCTGCGCGGTCGGCGCGGTTACGCCCTGCTCGGCCAGGCGCTGACGCACCGGGCCGTAATCCAGGTGCGCCTGCAAAGTGCGATTCAAGGCAAAACGCACACGCAGAATCAACCAACGGCCAGGGTTGCGCTTGAAAAGGCTGTCACGGTAGCCAAAAGCGCACTCCGCCAAGCCGAAATCACGCAACTCGCCGGTCTCGCGATCCAGGGCGGTCAGGCCGGCGAACACATCCTTGATTTCCACGCCATAGGCGCCCACGTTCTGCATCGGCGCGGCGCCCACGGTGCCAGGGATCAGGCTGAGGTTCTCCAGCCCGCAATACCCCTGCGCCAGTGTCCACTGCACGAACGGGTGCCATGGTTCACCGGCCTCGGCCTCGACCACGATCCGTTCGCCATCGTCGCTGAGCACGCGCCGGCCACGGCTGGCCATATGCAGTACCAGCGCATCGATATCGCGGGTCAGCAGCAGGTTGCTGCCACCGCCAATCACCAGCACCGGCACGCCGCCTTGCTGCGCCTGGGCCAGCGACTGACGTACCTCCTGGTCATCATGTGCCTGGCTGAAGTAGCGCGCCTTCACATCGATGCCAAAGGTGTTGTAAGGCTTGAGCGATACCTGCTCCTGCCACTGCTCTGTCATAGCCGCCCCTTGATTTCCAGGACCAGCGCCTGGCACGCCGCTTCCACCAGGTCGAGCACCTGCTCGAAGCCGTCGGCACCGCCGTAGTACGGGTCTGGCACTTCATCCAGTGCTGCGCCATAGCGCCGCAGGAACAGGTCGAGCTCCCCCACTGCGGTGTGCGGGCGCATCGCACGCAAGTGACCAAGGTTGCTCTCGTCCATCGCCAGGATCAGGTCATATTCGGCAAAGTGCGACGCCTTGACCTGCTGGGCGCGCTGCTGCGACAGGTCATAGCCACGCGCCAGCGCTGCCTTGCAGGTGCGGCTGTCAGGCGCCTTGCCGACGTGCCAGTCGCCGGTGCCGGCCGAGGCCACATGCACCCGGTCGGCAAGCCCGGCAGCCTGCAATTGATGGCGCAGCACGCCTTCGGCGGTGGGCGAGCGACAGATATTGCCGAGGCAGACAAACAGGACGCGCATCAGGCCTCCAGCAAGCGCCGTACGCGCTCCAGGTCTTCAGGGGTATCCACGCCCACGGCAGGCGCCTCGATGGCGTCTTCGACGTGGATGCGTACGCCATGCCACAGGGCACGCAGCTGCTCCAGCGCTTCGGTCTGCTCGAGCCAGCACGGGCCCCAACTGACGAAGTCCTGCAGGAAACCGACGCGGTAGGCGTACATGCCGATGTGGCGACGATACGGCACGCCTTCCGGCAACAGGTTGCGGTCCTTGGCAAACGCATCGCGGGCCCAGGGCAGCGGTGCACGGCTGAAGGTCAGGGCCAGGCCGTTCTTGTCGCTGATTACCTTGACCGCGTTGGGGTTGAACACGGTTTCCGGCTCATGGATCGGCTCGGCCAGGGTGGCGATGCCGGCTTCCGGATGCGCCGCCAGGTTGGCTGCCACCTGGTCGATGATCACCGGCGGGATCAGCGGTTCGTCGCCCTGCACGTTGACCACGATGGCCTCGGCAGGCAGGCCGAGGTGCACGGCCACTTCGGCCAAGCGGTCAGTGCCTGACTCATGGTCGGCACGAGTCAGCAGCACTTCGGCGCCGAAGGCCTTGCAGGCCTCTACGATGCTGGCGTCGTCGGTGGCGATGACCACGCGGCTGGCGCCGCTCTTGCGGGCCTGTTCCCATACATGCTGCACCATCGGCTTGCCGGCGATCGGCAGCAATGGCTTGCCCGGCAGACGCGTGGAGCGCAGCCGGGCGGGGATTACCACGGTGAAGTCCAGGCTCATTTGTCCAGACGCTCGTCGTCGGTCAGGGTGCGTGCCTCGCTTTCCAGCATGACCGGGATGCCGTCGCGAATCGGGTAGGCCAAGCCAGCGCCCTTGCTGATCAGCTCGGTCTTGTCGGCACTGAGCTTGAGCGGGCCCTTGGTGATCGGGCAGGCCAGGATATCGAGCAGTTTGGTGTCCATTGGAGGCTTCCTTTAGGCCAGGTGGCCGGGAATTGAAAAAGGGCTCAGGGCTTGCGCAGCAAGCGTTGCAACTGGTTGTCGAACCAGGCGCTGAAGGCCGGGGTGGGCTGCGCCTCGACGGCCAGGTACCACCAGTCGTCAGCAGCGAAGGCCCGGCATTTCACCGCATCCTTTTCGGTCATGACCAGCGGCAGCGGCGGGCTGAAGGCCAGGCTCTGTGCGCTGAACTGTGCATGGTCGGCAAAGGCATGCGGCACCGGCTGCCAGTTTAGCCCCAGCAGGGTATTGAAGAAACGTTGCGGGTTGCCGATACCGGCCACCGCATGCAGGCGTTGGCCTGCGGGGAAATGGTCAAGCGCGCGGCGCTCACCAGTCCGCAGGTTGACCAGGGTGGACGGCTGCAGGCGGAAGCCGAAACCATCGGCGCGGTCTGCGCTGGCACCATTGAACAACACTGCGTCAGCCTCGTGCAGGCGCTCGGCCGGCTCACGCAGCGGCCCCGCCGGCAGGCAGCGGCCATTGCCCAGGCCTCGGGCGGCATCGATCAGCACCAGCTCCAGGTCGCGCGCCAGGCGGTAGTGCTGCATGCCGTCGTCGCACAGGATCAGGTCGAGGGGTTCGCTGGCCAGCAGGGCCTGCACGGCGCGGGAGCGGTCGGGGTCGATCATCAGCGGCACGCCGGTACGCTGCACGATCAGCAGAGGCTCGTCTCCGGCCTGCCCGGCTACCTGGTCGGCCTGCACGCGCCAAGGTAGCTGCGGCGGCTTGGCGCCATAGCCACGGCTGACCACGCCCACCTTCAGCCCCTGCTGCCGGCAGTGCTCGATCAGCCACAGGATCATCGGCGTCTTGCCGGTACCACCCACGGTAATGTTACCCACCACGATGACCGGCACCGGGGCCCGGTAGCTGGCGCTTTCGCCACTGAGAAAACGCGCCCGCTTGCGCGTGACCACGCGGCGATACAGCGCCTCCAGCGGGCGCAGCAGCGCCAGGGCCGGGTGCCCGGCGTACCAGGCGGCGAGCAGACGGTCGGCGAAGGCCATCAAGGCGTGCCCTGGGCCGCCTCGACGGTGGTCATGCGCAACTGGCTGAAACCGAGCTTGCCGGCAGCATCCATTGCGGTGACCACAGCCTGGTGCGGGGTCTTGCCGTCGGCGCTGATCGCCAGCGGCAGCTTGTTGTCACCACCCGACTCACGCTCGATCGCCTCGCTCAGGGTGGCCAGGTCGCTCTTGGGCAGCAGGTGGTTGTTCACCGAGTACACGCCTTCGGCGCTGATGGTGATTTCCACCAGCTTGCCCTGGTCGGGCGGCGCCTGTTCGGCGCTGGCGGCTTCGGGCAACTCGACGCGCAGTTGGGTCTCGCGAGTGAAGGTGGTGGTGACCACGAAGAACAGCAGCAGGACGAATACCACGTCGATCAGCGACGCCAGGTTGATGTCGACGTTCTCCCGCTGGCGGTTGCGCCGGAACTTCACGCCTTGCCTCCGGCCACTTCCACTTCACGGTCGCCCTGGATCACTTCCACCAGCTTGATCGCCTCCTGCTCCATGCCTACCACCAGCTCGTCGATGCGGCGCAACAGGAAGCGGTGGAAGAACACCGCCGGGATACCGACCATCAGGCCGGCCGCTGTGGTGACCAGGGCCTTGGAGATACCACCGGCCAGCACTGCGGCGTTGGCGGTCATCTGTGAGCCCATGAAAGCGCTGAAGATGTCGATCATGCCCAGCACGGTGCCCAGCAGGCCCAGCAGCGGGGCCATGGCAGCGATGGTGCCGAGGGTGCTGATGTAGCGCTCCAGTTCGTGGATGACACGCGAGGCGGCCTCCTCGATGCATTCCTTCATGATTTCGCGGCCATGGCGCGAATTGGCCAGGCCGGCGGCAAGGATTTCGCCTAGTGGCGAATCGGCGCGCAGGGCCTTGAGCTTGTCACTGGTCAGTTGCTTGTCCTTGATCCACATCCACACCTGGCCCAGCAAGTGCGGCGGGGTCACGCGACTGGCGCGCAGGGTCCACAGGCGCTCGACGACGATAGCCATGGCTGCGATGGAGCTCAGAATGATCGGCAGCATCATCCAGCCACCGGACTTGACCAATTCCCACACAGTAAACGCCCCTTTGGAAAAAGGCCGCCACTCTACCATAGGCGCGCCGGGGGCTCATCTGCCGGAGGTCAGGGAATTGACCGGGCCAGTTTCCACCTTGGGCTTTGGGGCGTCTGAACTCGCCTCTTCGCGGGTGAACCCGCTCCCACAGGTATTGCGCTGCTCTCAAGCCTTGCGCCGTACCTGTGGGAGCGGGTTAACCCGCGAAAGGGCCAGTTCAGCTACCGCCAACATCACGCCAGAAGCGCCGCTGTCGGCGCATACTCTCGACCTCCCCCAGCCTCCCCAACACCAAACGCAACGCCCCCTGCTCCGCCGTGTCATGCATCACCACCCCATGCCGCCGATAACGTTCGACCACCTGCGCATGCGGGTGGCCGAAGCTATTGTTGCGCCCGCGCGAGATCAGTACCCCGCGCGGCGCCGTGGCGCGGATGAAGGCCTCGCTGGACGAGCTGCGGCTGCCATGGTGCGGCGCCTGCAACCAGTCGATACGCGGCGCCTCGGTGGCCGACAGCCAGGCTCGCTCGGCACCGGCTTCCATGTCCCCCGCCAGCAACAACCGCTCACCCTGCGCCTCCACCAGCAACACACAAGAACGGTCATTGCTGCTGCGCCCATCAGCCCAGCGCCACAGCGAAAAGCGCACGCCATCCCACATCCATCGCTCGCCACTGGCACAAGGTTGCAATTGCATGTCATCCAGCACTTCGCCGGCGATCACCCGTTTGACCGGCAGGCCACGCTGGATTGCCCCAGCACCACCAGCATGGTCGGCATGGGCATGGCTGATGAGCATCAGGTCCAGGCTGCCCACCCCCAGCTTGCGCAAGGTTGGCAACACCACCCGCTCGCCCAGGTCGCTCTCTCCCCTGGCCGGCCCGGCGTCGTAGAGCATGTTGTGATGGCGGGTGCGCAACAGCACCGCCAGCCCCTGGCCGACGTCCATCTGCCAGACCTCGACTTGCCCGAAAGGCACCGGCGCCTTGGGCACCCACAGGGCCAGCAGCATGATGCCGCCCAAACCACGCAGCGGCACGCCACGGGGCAGCAGTACCAGCAGAGCGCCCAGGCACACCAGCAACCAGGCCCACAACGGCAGGGCTGGTGGCAGCCACGCCGACTGCTGCTGCGCGGCCTGCGCCAGCAGCCGGAACAGCACATCGAGCAGCCCCCCCGCCAGCCAGAGCAATGCCTCCCCTACCTCGCCCAACGGCAGCAACAAAGTGCCCAGCAGCGCCAATGGCAGTACCACCAGACTGATCCACGGCACCGCAACGAGGTTGGCCAGCGGCGCACTCAGGCTCACTGGCAAACCCGTAGCCAACAGTACCGGCAGCAAGCCGATGGCAATCACCCATTGAGCCCGGGTCCAGGCCTGCCAAGGGCGCCAGCCGCCCAGGCGGGCACTGAAGCAATAGACAAGCGTGGCCACGGCCGCGAACGATAGCCAGAACCCCGGCAACAGCGCGGCCAACGGTTCGACCAGCAGCACCGCGTCTAGCGCCAGCAACAACGGCAAGGTCGCGCCAAGATGGCGATAGCGCAGGCGCCAGAACAACACCACGGCCAGCATCAGGCAGGCCCGTTGTACCGGCACGCCTGCACCGGCCAGCCAGCCGTACGCCAACGCTGCGGTCATGGCCAGACCGCAGGCACAAGGCAGCCATGGCAGCCGTGCCGGCCACAGCCCCCAACGCGCCAGCCAGGCAACCAGACCATACAGCAAACCGGCAACAAGGCCGATGTGCTGGCCAGAGATCACCAGCAGGTGCACCGTGCCGGTGGCCTGCAACGTTTGCCAGTCCTCCCGGGCCAGGCCCGCCCCGTCGCCAAGTACCAGCGCCACCAACGCTGCCTGCTGGCCATTGGCCTCGACTGCCAACAGGTGCTGGCGCAGCGTGTCGCGCCAGCCGCCGGCAACCGGCGCCAGCAACTGCCCGGCCTTGACGGTACCGGTCGCACCGACCCGCCGCGCCAGCAGTTGCGCCTCACGATCCGGCCCATGCGGGTTAAGCAACCCGGCCGGGCGCTGCAAGGTCACCGCCAGCCGCCACTGCTCGCCCGTGCGCAGCGGCGGGCCATCGAACCAGCTCAGTTGCAGGCGCTGTGGCAGTTCTGCCCGCCGCGAACGGGGCGCGTCCAGCTCGAAGCGCACACCTTGCGCAGTCCGGGTCGGCAGGCCGACCACCTGGCCCTCAAGCCACAGGGTGCGTCCGTCCAGCCCGGCGGCCAGGCGGTCATCCAGCGCCTGCTGTGCGGACCAGCAGGCCCAACACAGGCCTAACAGAAAACAGCCCAGCGGCCACAGCCGGGTGAACAGGCCGGCGCCACCGGCTACTGCCAGCAGCACCAGCCATCCGACCGATGGCAATGCGGGGAGAAAGCCCAGGCACAACAGCCCGAGCGCGAGCGCAAGCATCCCTGTGCGCATAGAAGTAGAGCTCCAGAAGCAAAATCATCTTCTGAGGGATAGCCCAATTGCCGGCAGCGCTTGCTCAACAATTGTCACAAACTCTAAACGAGGCTGAGCGGGAATCAGGGCATACTGCCCGGATAAACGCTCCGGGAGCCTACATGCCGCGCCGACTTTTCAAACGCTACATGCCGGACCCGACCAGTATTCGGGAACACAAGTCCTTACGCTTTTTCGGCAAGTTGCTGCACGACCCGAACCTCTGGCACCTGAACCGCCACTCGGTGGCGCGGGCCATGGGCGTTGGCCTGTTCGCGGCGCTGATCCCGATGCCGGCGCAGATGCTGCTGGCCGCCGCGCTGGCCATTCCGTTGCGCGGCAACCTGCCGATCGCGGTCAGCCTGGTATGGCTGACCAACCCGCTGACCATGCCACCGGTATTCTTCGTCACCTACATGACCGGCGCCTGGCTTATGCAGGTACCGCCGCGTACCCTGCCCGACGAACTGACTTTCCAGTGGATTACCGACCAGCTGTCGACGCTGTGGCAACCCTTCCTGCTCGGCTCGGTGGTGTGCGGCGTGGTGCTGGGGATCCTTGGCTACTTCACCACCATGTTCTACTGGCGCTGGTGGGTGGGCCGGCAGTGGCGTCGCCGCCAATGCCGGTGCAAGGCTTCAGGCACGCATGCCGCGGCCGCTGACCAGCAGGCGCACGCACACCAGGTAGAGCACTGCGGTAGCGACCAGCATGAAGGTAATCGCCGTGCCAATGCTGATATCCGACACCCCTAGGATGCCGTAGCGGAACGAGTTGACCATGTGCAGCACCGGGTTGGCCAGCGACACGGTCTGCCAGAACGGTGGCAGCAGGTTGATCGAGTAGAACACCCCGCCCAGGTAGGTCAGCGGCGTCAGAACGAAAGTCGGGATGATCGAGATGTCGTCGAAGTTGCGCGCGAACACCGCGTTGACGAAGCCCAGCAGCGAGAAGATGGTGGCAGTCAGCAGCACCACGACCACGGTCACGCCCAGGTGGTGCACCTGCAGGTGGGTGAAGAACAGCGACAGGAAGGTCACGATCACGCCCACCGCCAGCCCGCGCAGCACGCCGCCCAGCACATAACCGACGAGAATCGTGTGCGGTGAGACCGGCGATACCATCAGCTCCTCGATAGAGCGCTGGAACTTGCTGCCGAAGAAGCTCGATACCACGTTGCCGTAGGAGTTGGTGATCACCGACATCATGATCAGCCCCGGCACGATGTACTCCATGTAGGTGAAGCCACCCATGTCGCCGATCTGCCGGCCAATCAGGTTACCGAAGATGACGAAATACAGGACCATGGTAATCGCCGGCGGCAGCAGGGTCTGCGGCCAGATACGCAGAAAGCGCCGCACTTCGCGGTAGACGATGGTGTTCAGGGCGACCCAGTTGGTGCGCATTTCCACACTCATACGGCCACCTTCGACAGGTTTTTTTCCACCAGGGACACGAACAGCTCCTCGAGTCGGTTGGTCTTGTTGCGCAGGCTCTGCACTTCGATGTTCTGCAGCGCCAGCTGGCCGAACAGCGCGGTGATGCCAATGTCCTTGTCCACCTGCACTTCCAGGGTGTGCGGGGTCAGCAGCCGGCACGGGTAGCCCTGCAGCACCGGTGCAGTGGCCAGGTCCTGCCTGATGTCGAGGACGAAGGTTTCGACATGCAGCTTGCCCAGCAACTGGCGCATGCTGGTGTTCTCGACGATGGTGCCGTGGTCGATGATGCCGATGTTACGGCACAGCTGCTCGGCCTCTTCCAGGTAGTGGGTGGTGAGGATGATGGTGATGCCCTTCTGGTTCAGCTCGGTAAGGAAGCTCCACATCGACCGGCGCAGCTCGATATCCACGCCAGCGGTTGGCTCGTCGAGAATCAGCAGGCGTGGCTCGTGGATCAAAGCACGGGCAATCATCAGGCGGCGCTTCATGCCGCCGGACAGCGAGCGCGACTGCACGTCACGCTTGTCCCACAGGCCGAGCTGGGTCAGGTACTGCTCGGCACGCTCCTTGGCCACCTTGGGCGGGATGCCGTAATAACCGGCCTGGGTCACGACGATGTCGAAGGTTTTCTCGAACTGGTTGAAGTTGAACTCCTGCGGTACCACGCCCAGACAGCGCTTGAGTGCCGACGGCTCGCGATCCAGATCGTGGCCGAACACGTTGACCGTGCCGCTGGTCTTGTTCACCAGGGTAGAGAGGATGCCGATGGTGGTGGACTTGCCCGCGCCGTTGGGGCCGAGCAAGGCGAAGAAGTCGCCTTCGGCAACATCCAGATCGATGCCCTTGAGGGCCTGGAAGCCGTTGCCGTAGGTCTTGGTCAGCTGTCGGATGGACAGGGCGGAACTCATAGCGGGTCACTTACCGAGAAAAAGGTGCAGGACACGCCAGGTAAAGGCACTGGCGCAGTGAGTGCGGCCAATGGTGCTTGGCCTGGCCGCACAAGTACAGTCATGTGTATTGATAATGACTATCGAAGTAGCCGTGGTGTTCGATCAGGTCAGCGCGGTCATTACCGCTGCCTGGTACGCAGGGCGGGCCTTGAGGCGCTCGTACCAGGCCTGCAGGTGCCGCATGGCCGGGCGCTCGATGGGCATTTCGAACCAGGCATAGATGAAACTACCCAGTGGGATGTCACCCATGCCGATCTGGTCACCGGAAAGGTACGGTTGTTTGGCCAGGGCTTCGTCGGCAATGGCCAGCAGTTGGGCGCATTGCTTGTGCGCGGCGTTGATCGCCACCCAGTCGCGCTGGTCCTCCGGGGTGCGCAACAGGCCCCAGAACAGTGGGCGGAACGGCGTGGCAAAGGACGAGGTGGTCCAGTCCATCCACTTGTCCGCCACGGCGCGCTGACGCGGGTCGCTCAGGTACCAGCCCTGCTCCGCGCCGTACTCGGCGCACAGGTAGCGGACGATGGTGTTGGATTCCCACAGGGTCAGGTCGCCGTCTTCCAGCATCGGCACCAGGCCATTGGGGTTGCGCGCGCGGTAGTGCGGCTCGTTGACCACGCCGAAGGCGCCGCCGGCGTCGATCGACTCGAAGTCCAGGCCCAGTTCATGGGCGATCCACAGTGCCTTGCGCACATTGCTCGAATTCTTGCGGCCCCAGATCTTCAGCATGACAACGTCCTTATGCATGAGTGCAGAGGCCAGCAGTGTACTGCAATCGTCCTCCGTTATCGAGATTGACCGCAGCCTTCAAATGACGCGTTTTAAACTTTCAACTGATAAAAATGCCAGTAGACATATAGTAATTACAGCCCAACACTAAAAAATACTCCCTCCTGAGATCCAGCCAATGAGCACACCCTCTCAAGAACTAAACCCAGAATGGGTACTTTATGGGTTTTGCCCGATTGACAAAGTCCACCAGCACTGGAAAAATTTTTACCAAGCCCAATCAACAAATACGCTAAACAATGAAATCATCACTACCAAACGAGATCTGGTTACCGGTGAACGTTGGGAGAGAAGTTCAATTTACCTCGGGCCGACAATACATGAATACGACACCTACTTTCGAAGCGCTACTATCCGCCGTCGAGTAGCAAAAGATACCCGCATCGTGACCAGCAGGGACAAAGGGATGCGAGGAAGCACCATCAGAGAGCTCAGTGATTACGGGCCCAGAGATGAAAGCACACTCACCTTCGTTATCGACCTGGACAGCAGCTACCTGACCCTCGAATATGACGATGTTTCTGCGGTAAGCTGGCATTGGAAAAAGACGCCAAAACTGAGCTGGAGCGGCGCCCCCGAGGACATGTTGATCTTTGAAAGGTACTATGCAGAACAGAAGAAAATCCTCTTGACCCGCTTGCCACTGTTGGTGCACAAACTGAATCTTTGGATTTACCTTGATTTCAGTATAAAGGATACCGTGCAGTGGATGGCCTACACATTGCCCTATGAGGAGCCCCCTGCCCCCCTGGCGCTCCCTGAGCAACAAATAGATAATGTCAACTTGATCATGTCCCTTGTTGCCAAATATTATCCCATCGTTGCGGGCGGCACCCCGCCGAGCGATATAGGTTTTTTTCCCGGCATCATCTTGCCTCCCCTCGGTTGGCTGTATACCGAGGGGGGCTTGATGTATCCGGATGTATTCGTGGCAACATTCTCCAACATCGACCCCAACAACATGAGCAACAACCACCTTGGCGATACGCCTGAGCCATTGCGAGCGGTTCCGCTGGCCACGACCATCTCCTCGACCGCAGGGCCACAGAAGCTGATAGCCACCCCGCAATCTGCCAAACCTAATTGGAGCGTCGAGCAACCGGGCGCAGGATCGATCAAGACCATTGACGGCGTTCAGCACTATCAGCCCCCCGCGCCCCTCAGCCCTAACGCCATTGTCAACCCCGATTGCAAGACCCTCATCCCCGCCATGCTCAAAAGCAGTACGCGGCAAATACTCCTGCCGGCGGTGGCCGATATTCTCAAGGCAACCGCCAGTATCGGTGAAGCCCACGCCACCTGGGTATCGGAATACTTCGCTCAAACGCACTATTTCAAGGCCGCGAAACAACTAGGCAAACTGCAACTGTCGATGTATTACACCTCGATGACAGGCAACGAAGTGACCGTGCCATTAAAAAACATCACCTGGCATGTTCTGGCAGGCAACGGCAAGGTCAACAGCCAAGGGGTATTCACGCCTGACAGCGAGGCGCCGTCACCCTGCACGGTGATATTGGCCGTGGATGTTGACGAGACCGAGGCGGATCAAAGCTGGTACTGGGCCATGACCATCATTCCACACCCGTTCCTCGAGGTAGACGCCATGCTCGAGCTTTTCAGCGACTAGCAACTGCCTCTCCCAAGCATCACGGCACACGAACTCCGCCAACCATACTCTGTCACTGTTCTGAGCAGGCCTTTGCAGCCAGGCTGTCTACGCTTGTTGCATCGGCTTGAAGCCCACGGTCACGGAGAAAAGACTATGTTGCTGTTGTGGTTGGCGGTCATGGTACTAGGCGCAGCCTATCTCACCCACCGGCGCTTGCCGCCCTTGCAGATACTCGGCGCGGTGGCAATCTATGTGCTGCTGATGGGCCTGTTCGGCAATGCACCCGGCTGGCTGTTGGCGGTATTGTGGCTGGCGCTGGCACTCAAAGCCGCTTTGCTCATGCTGCCGCAGTGGCGCCGCCAGGTGCTCACACGCCCTGTTTTCAACTGGTTCCGGCGCACGCTACCGCCCATGTCGCAGACCGAACGCGAGGCCATCGACGCCGGAACCGTGTGGTGGGATGGTGAACTGTTCAGTGGCCGCCCCAACTGGCAAAACTTGCTCGACTACCCGTCACCCACGCTGACAGAAGAGGAGCAGGCGTTCATCGACGGCCCCACCGAACAGCTCTGCGCCATGGTCAGCGACTGGCAGATCGGCCAGGATCTGGACCTGCCGCCCGCGGCTTGGGCCCATATCAAGTCCCAAGGCTTCTTCGCCCTGATCATTCCCAAGGAATATGGCGGCAAAGGCTTCTCGGCCTATGCCCATTCCCAGGTCGCGATGAAGCTCGCCACCCGTAGCGGCGACCTGGCCTCTACCGTGATGGTGCCCAACTCCCTGGGGCCTGCCGAACTGCTGCTGCACTACGGCACCGAAGAACAGCGAAACCACTATCTGCCGCGCTTGGCCCGGGGCGAAGAAATTCCCTGCTTTGCCCTCACCGGCCCAATGGCCGGTTCCGACGCGGGCGCCATGCCAGATACCGGCGTAGTCTGCCAAGGGCAGTGGCAAGGTGAAACCGTGATCGGCCTGCGCCTGAACTGGGAGAAGCGCTACATCACCCTGGGGCCCGTCGCCACCCTGCTGGGGCTCGCATTCAAGGCCTACGACCCGGACCACCTGCTGGGTGACCGCGTGGAGCTGGGTATCAGCCTGGCATTGATCCCTACCGATACACCGGGCGTGGAAATCGGCAAACGCCACCTGCCCCTCGGTGCCGCATTCATGAATGGCCCCAATAGCGGCAAGGATGTCTTCGTACCGCTGGACTTTCTCATCGGCGGCAAGGACATGCTCGGCAAGGGCTGGATGATGCTGATGAACTGCTTGTCGGTCGGCCGTTCGATCTCGCTGCCGGCCGTTGGCACCGGCGCGGCCAAGTACACCAGCCTGGTGACGGGGCAATATGCCCGCATCCGCGAACAGTTCAACGTACCGCTGGCCGCGTTCGAGGGCATCCAGGAGTCCCTGGCGCGCATCGGCGGCAACGCCTGGCTGATGGACAGCGCACGCTTGCTGACAACCAAAGCCGTGGATCTGGGTGAAAAACCCTCGGTGCTGTCGGCCATCCTCAAGTACCACCTCACCGAACGCGGCCGCGAATGCATCCGCCACGCCATGGACGTGCATGGTGGCAAGGGCATCATCATGGGGCCCAACAACTACCTGGGGCGAAACTGGCAGGGCGCGCCGATTTTCATCACGGTCGAGGGCGCCAACATTCTCTCGCGCAACTTGATGATCTTCGGCCAGGGCGCCATTCGTTGCCACCCGTTCGTACTCCAGGAAATGGCGCTTGCCGGGCGTGAGGACCACGACCAGGCACTCGGCGAATTCGATGACCTGTTGCTGAAGCACATGCTGTTCGCGGTCGGCAATGCCGCCAGCACACTGGTGCTTGGCCTGGGGCTGGGCGCGCTGGAAAAGGCCCCTGGCGACAGGTTGAGCCAAGGCTACTTCCGCGCACTGAATCGCCAGGCTGCCGCCTTCGCCCTGCTGGCCGACCTGTCGATGATGTTGCTGGGCGGGGCGTTGAAGCGCCGCGAGCGATTGAGTGCCCGCTTGGGCGACGTATTGAGCTACCTCTACCTGTCATCTGCTGCACTCAAGCGCTACCACGACCTGGGCTCGCCAGAGTACATGCAGCCGTTGCTGCGCTGGGCGCTGGAGGAGAGCCTGGGCCAGGCGGAAAGTGCCTTGGACCGTTTGCTCGACAACTTCCCCAACCGCTTCGTCGGCTGCGCCTTGCGCGTGCTGGTATTCCCGTTTGGGCGCCGCCACACCGGGCCGAGCGACGAACTGGATGCCGAAGTGGCCGAGTTGCTGGGGCGCCGCAAGGGCGACCCTGCCCTGGAGCAGCTGTTGGCCGGCTGCTTCCGGCCCGAGGCCGACGGTGATGCGGTGGCTGCGTTGCAGCGTGCATGCGATGCGCTGGACGACACCGCCCCCTTGCACAAACGTTTGGCCCAGGCGCTCAAGGAGGGCGTGGTGCAGCCAGCGCCGGGGCAGTGCCCGATCGATGCCGCTGTGCAAGCGGGTGTCCTTCAACAGCAAGAAGGCCAGCAGCTGCAGGCCGCCGAGCAAGCGCGCCGGGCGGTGATCGCAGTGGATGCCTTCGACAAGCAATACTTGCAGCCCATACCGGGCCAGGTACGCTGACCAGGTTTCAAACAGGGCCGCCAAGCGGCCCTGCCAGGCTTTCACCTGGCCACAAGCCACGTATACTTCGCGCCCGTTTCAACATTTCGAGGACCTCACCATGGCCACCCCTAACCTGGACTATCACCTGCAACTCCTCCAGCACCTGCGCACCATTCTGGTAGCGCTGGGTGAAGCCGACCAGGTACCAGAGGAAAGCCACGCCCTGTTCCTCGAACGCTTCGACGAACTGCTCACCTTGCTGCCTCAGGACCCGCTGGAAAGCCAATACCTTGGCCAGGACCTGATCTGCCAGGTCATTCAGCGCTACCCACAAATTGCCCATCTGGTACCCCGTGACCTGCTGTGGTTCTTCGGCGGCGACTGCCTGCATTTCATGCCGGACGAGGAGCTGGCGCTTTATCAGAGCCTGGAAGAGCGTCGCCATGAAGCCGAGCAACGCGGTGAGCCCTTTGACTGGCACCAGCAAAAGCAACTCCTCAGCCAGGCAGGTCAGCCCACCGATGACTGAAACCTGTGGCGACTCACAGGCAAACGAATGATCCACCACACATGCTGATTTAACTTACATACCCGCCGCCTCCGCCCTCCTAAGCTCCCCGTCCCGGCTGGTTTCACAAGACCAGCCGGTATCGACAGATCCGGCCTGACGCCTGTCTGATGTCAGGCCTTCCTATAGAGAACGGGGATAACAGTCATGCAAAAGTTATTGGTAACCGCGGCCCTGGCCTTGGGCCTGAGCAGCACGGCATTCGCCAACACGGGCAACATTCAATTCAAAGGGGCGATCACCAGTGGCACCTGCTCGATCGAAATCATCGACCCGGTAACCGGGGGCAAAATGGATAACGTCCGAATGGGCAATGTCGCCAGCGGACGCTTCAACACAATTGGCGACGAAGGCAACTCTCACCCTTTTGCCATGCGTGTCACTCCCGGCACTGGATGTGATACCACCACCAACCAGGGCTATGTAACGTTCAAAGACAAATACGGCGCTGTAGGCGCTGCCGGCGAGCTGCACGCACTGGTCGCTGGCGGGGCAACCAACCTGGGCCTGGCCATCAAGGACAATACCGGAACCCTGATTGCCAATGGTAGCGAGTCCAAAGCCTACGACCTGGACGACAGCGCCCCGACCGACATGCTGTTCTACGCGGCCTACCGCGCCTTCGGCATCCCTGTCACGGCAGGCGACGCGAACACGGACATCGGCTTCGTCTTTGATCTCAAGTAACACCGTTCCAGGCCGCACGATGTGCGCCTGGATCCACCCGCTACACATGGGCCTTCACATGAAATCCATCCAACCCTCCCTCGGCTTGCGACAAGCCATGCTCGGCCTTTGTCTGGCCGTTTGCCTACCTGCCGCCGAGGCAGCCCTGACCATCAGTAATACACGCGTGGTCCATGCCAGCGACGCGCGCAGTTCTTCGGTCGTGGTCGCCAACCCGAGCACCAAGGTTTTCGCCGCCCAGACCTGGGTCAATACCCACGAGGACAATACCGACACCGCCGTCCCCCTGATTGCTACCCCCAGCCTGTTCCGTCTGGACCCTGGTATGGAGCAACTTGTGCAGATTCAGAACTTGCCGAACGACCTGCCAACCGACAGGGAATCCCTGTTCTATTTCAACCTGCAAGAGATTCCACAAGTACAAGACCGCAGCGAAAACGTGCTGAACATCGCGATGCGCACGCGCATCAAGGTGTTCCATCGCCCAAGCCAGCTAAAGGGGCGCCCTGAAGACCATGTCAAGCACCTGCAGTGGTCGATACGCAAGATTGAAGGCGTGCGCCACCTGGTGGTGAACAATCCTTCCCCCTACCACTACACTTTCAGCCGCCTGGAGTTGAGCGATGGCAAGCAGACCGAGAAAGTGCGCAGCATGGCCATGGCTGTGCCATTCGGCGAGCAAACCTACCGTCTGAGCAACACCGCCTTGCGAGCAAAGTTGCAACTCACGTTTTCCACGATCAACGATTATGGTGTCGCAAGCGCTGCCACCACTGCAGTGCTACAACTCGACGAATGAAATCAAGGCAACACTTCCAGATCTTGCGAGCCCAGGTTCGGTGCAGAGGGCCACGTGTGGCCCCCATCGAAGCTGACCGTTGCAAACAGCTGCAGCCTGGATCCCAGCTTGAGCGTCTGCAGCCAGCTCTTGGGCACGACCAACGTATCATCACCGCCAATCAGTCGATCCCTGATTTCATTCTCATTCACCTGGTGGGGTCCCACCTCAAATGTCACCGGCTTGGTTGGGTCAATGCCTTTGAGGTCAATCCTGAGCACATGATCCGTGCTTACATAGGCCCATGTACCGATGCGAAGGTGCGCCTCATCGGTAATAACATCGCTTAATTTCAAGTAGCCCACCTCCGCTTCGTTGATCTGCGGAATCGGGTAGTAGGGAGCAAAGGCCAACACCCTCACCTGTCGATGCGGAGTGACCGACTCAACTACCTGACCATCGAAGGTGGTGACCTGATAATAAAAGGGCAACGTTTTGCCAGATTGCATGGCGAGCTTGTCCCGGGGGATCAGGAACTGCCCCTTGACCTCTGACTCTTCCAGGGTCAACGAGCCCAACTCACCGGGTTCCCCCCATTGCAGCACCAGCGTGTCTTGCGGATAGACCTCCGCCTCCTCAGGCAGTACTCCAAACAGGTCGCCAGTCAAGGCTTTCAGATCAAGCGTGAGCGTAGCTCCCGTGCCGCTTGCTTTCGGTAGCTCCGGCCACGGTAACTGCCGAGGAACAATTTCTGCAGCGACATCAAGATCGACGATACGCGCACGGGGGCTCTGGTTGCCCGCACGGTCCTTGATACGGTAATACGCATAGCGCACACCATCCTCGCGGTCACGAATCATCTGGCCGTCGAACACCAGTTTCACTGGTTGGCCGATATCTGCCAGGTTCAGGGTGCGCTCGCCCGCGTACTCCTCATCGTTCAGCTTACGGTTCCAGAAGTAAGTGATCGTGTCACCCACCGCAAGTACCTTGTAATCAGGCACCAGGGCCTCCAACTTATCGCCGTTGAGTGCCAGGTATTGGGCTGTCACGCCGTTGTTCAAGACCTCGTCCGGAAACACCAACATGCCTTCATCCCCGCCGAGTGCAGGCGGCTCGCGGTCGATTGTCAGCTGTAAAACCTTCGATCGGCCGGTTTCCCCATTGTAGATCTGAACCTCGTAATGAAGCGTTGGTCTGCCGTGCAACAAGTACTCGGTTCCCACTTCAATGATCAAATCCGCAGGCAACACTTTCGATGTGAAGGTTCTCGCTGTGTGTACAATGAATCGCCCCTGGTTTCGTAGACACCTCCAAGCCTCATAATGAGGCCCAAATAGGAGGTGCCATGAGTCGTCAGCGTTACCCCGAAGAATTCAAGATCGAAGCGGTCAAGCAAGTGACCGAGAAAGGCAAACCTGTCGCCGATGTCGCCCAGCGCCTGGGCATGTCCGTGCACAGTCTTTACGCCTGGATCAAGGTCTACAGCAAGCCCCAAGAGCAGCGTCAGCAAGACGACGATCAGCAGGCCGAACTGCGCAAGCTACGCGCTGAACTCAAGCGCGTGACGGAAGAGCGAGACATCTTAAAAAAGGCCGCCGCGTACTTTGCCAAGGAGTGCGGCTGAAGTACGCCTTCATCAAGAAGCACTCGACTGATTACCCGGTGCGGCGCCTTTGCCAAACCCTCAAGGTGCACCCCAGCGGCTATTACGCCTGGCTGGCCGAGCCTCAATCTGCCCGAGCAAAAGAAGATCAACGTCTGCTTGGCTTGATCAAACACGCTTGGCTGGAAAGCGGAGGTGTATACGGCTACCGCAAAATTCACGATGACCTGCGTGAGCTGGGAGAGGAATGCGGCCGAAATCGAGTCAGGCGCTTGATGCAGGCGGAGGGGCTGCGTTCTCAAACGGGCTATCGGCGGCGTCCAGGGTTCTATGGTGGAAAACCAACAGTGGCCTCGCCCAACCACCTCGCGCGGCAGTTCAAGGTAAGTGAGCCGAACAAGGTCTGGGTGACAGATATCACTTACATCCGCACCTATGAAGGGTGGCTCTACCTCGCGGTAGTGCTGGATCTGTTCTCACGCCAAGTAATTGGTTGGTCAATGAAGCCAAGGATGTGCAGCGACCTGGCTATCGACGCGATGTTGATGGCTGTTTGGCGACGCAAGCCTCAGCAGCAAGTTATGATTCACTCAGATCAAGGCAGTCAGTTCAGTAGCTCGGATTGGAAAAGCTTTTTGAAGGCCAACAATGTAATCAGCAGCATGAGCCGGCGGGGAAACTGCCACGACAATGCCGTAGCCGAGAGCTTTTTCCAGCTTTTGAAGCGAGAGCGAATCCGACGAAAGATCTACACAACCCGTGAAGAAGCCCGAAGTGATATTTTCGATTACATCGAGATGTTCTATAACCCTAAACGCCGACACAGCAGTGCTATGCAGCTGTCTCCAGTAGAGTATGAGAAACGCTATTTCCTGAGCTTGGAGAGTGTCTAGAAAACCAGGGGCGATTCAAAGTGATGCTTTTGCCAGTCTTGAATTTGCCATCTTTTGTCTGCGTCCAGCTGGTCTGGATTGGCCTTCCCCCCGATGCCACTGTGCCAATCGGGTCCGTCACATCGTAACGCCAGATATGGTCAGGGCCAATTTCACAATATTGCTGGCCCCAGGAATCGAACAGCATCGTACTGGAAAGCACCAGGTCTTTATCCCCCAACCAGTCATACTCATCCTCGGCAATCAAATTGCCCAGCGGATCGAAGTAAGCCTCATAGTTCGTCCGGAACGTATCCCGCCGCGAGGCTTGCGCCGCATCGGCGTCATACCGCTGGGTTTTGACGACTTTGTTGTTTCCATTGACGTATGTCTGGGTGGCCACGCCGCTGACGTTATACTCAATCTGGCTGGCTTGTTGGCCCAGGGTGGAGGTAAGGAAGTATTGATAACGGCGAGAGGCCTCATAGTCGGGATCATCGGGTGACACGGTCTCCTTGACGACGCGGCGCAGCCCATCGTACTCACAGGCAATTTTTACATCGTTATCATCCTGGCTCAGCATCGGTTCACCGAACAATACCGAATGCTGAACCGTTATCTCCTTGCTGGAATCACGTAGCTGCCCGTCCTCCATCACTTCGTCATGATCAAAGCCGATAACCGTCTGAGTTTCTTCAAGTATCGGATGTGACTGTGGTGTCAAAATCTCATAGCCATACGTGGTCAGTGTCTCTTGTTCATTTCGCACAACCGTCTGGGATTCAATACGGCCATGACGCAAGCTGTCCGATGTCGACCTGATATGCACGTAGTTTGTTTCACTCAACAGCCCACCGGGTTCCATGCTGCCCTCGTACAGGCTCTCGCGCTCCACTTCCAGCCAGTACTCGCCCAGCTTGCGTCGGAGCGTCCGATCGAGTTTGGAAACGATACAGTCGATAGGCGTATAACGATAATGCTTGAGCAGCACCCTGGCCTGCCCTTCCAAGCCCGGCTTTTTGCTAGGCGTGGTGGTGGTCGACTTGACACTGCGCTGGAACCCTTGCGGGTCCGGTGGGCAACCGTCCTCACCGTCCTTGTCGTAGTAGGCGTAGGTGGTGACGATGCCGTTGGGCTGTTCTTCAAGGATCAGGTTGCCATGTTCGGGATCGTACTCGGTGGTGGTGACTTCTTCACGCAGGGCGGTGCTGTCGCTTTCCAGCCGCCAGCGCTGGGTCACGGTGTAGGGCTGCTGGAAGTTGTTCAGCTGATACTCGAAACCGACGTTCGGGATTTCGTGGTAAACCGTCTCGGTTTCCTGGATATGCCAGTCCTGCTTGCGCGCATCTTCCGTCACATCTTCGATGACATCGCCGTACTGCGCGGTGGTTTGCAGGGTCAGCAGGTGATGGCGGTTATAGCGGTAGCTGGCCTTGCGCAACTCTTTGCCTTCGCTGGCCTCGCTGACGTGGACTTCATAGAAGTAATCGCTGCTTGCCCGGTACAGGTTGTCCTTGTCCTTTTCCCAGTTCAGCCCGCTGCCAAAGCCCAGGAAGTTGCGGTCGTTGGGGTAGCTGTAGGTGGTAGTCAAGGCCGGCTGATTGGCAAGAGGATCGACCGTGTGGGTTTTGACCCGTGGGATGCGGGCCACTGGGGCGCCGGCGAGGAGCTGGTGACCGGCATCGTCGTAGGTGATCGTCTCGATGCTGCCCAGCGGCGTCTCGACCCGGGTCAGGCAGGTCATGTTCTGCGTCGTGGCGCTGTTCTCATATTTGAACCGCCAGCTACCACGATCATGGCTCGGCAGGGTCACGCGCTCTACCCGACGGTCCTTGAGCGCTACCTCGTAACGGGTTTCGCCGAAATCTGGGTGCAGATGGTAGGTGATCAGGTTGTTCTCATAGGTGACGGACAGCAGCTTCAGGCCGCTACGGTCGACGATGCTGGACAGGCAGCGATGTTCGCCGAACCGGCCTTCATGGCTCAGCTCGATCCAGCGGCCCGATGGCGCATAGACCCGATGAGGCACGGCAATATCGAGCCCGCCCGAGCGGATGACTTTCAGCTGTTCCACCATGCCCGTGCGGTGCACGATCCTGTACTCGCCGTTGCCATCGTCCAGGAAGCGGAAGCTCTTGAGCTTCTGCTCGCTGATTTTCGGTTCGGCGCCACCGCCATCGACATGGAATTGTTCGCCGGTGTGTACCTGCAGCGAGCTGGTGGTGGGGGTGTAGCGGCTGAGGTTGAGGGTCCAGCCCTTGCCAAAGCCAGTGTCTTCTGGCGTCAGGGCATTGAAGGCCAGGCGCAAGGGGAGATTGGGGCCGATCAGGTAGTTACCGACCAGTGACAGCAGTTCGATGCCGAGGGTGTACTGGCCGGTGCGTGGGTCGACGCTGTGATTCAGGAAACTTAAAAAATTGAACGCATTCGAATGGACGATCGGTTGGCTATTCATACAAATAAACTCTGCTCGTGTAGGAAGCGCGGGGCGAACTTAGCTAGTTCACACCCGACTGCAATTCAAGTAACAGTTTGTTGCGCCGATGAGCACCCACTTCGTAATTGAATTGAAGGTAGTGGCGATTACCTTCATTATCTACAAGCATGAACTTGAATGGCCGATCCAACCCCTCGGGTATCTCATAGAGTTCAAGACTATCTTCCGGATGACGGTACGAAAAATTCGACAGCCGAACCAGGCCCACCATAAACTCACCCCGTGCAGGCCCTTGATGGTCTGCAAAATCATCTCTCAACTGAACACGGCGCTGTGCATTCAACCGCTGCAACCACCCAGACAACGTAAACTTCTCATTTGACTCACTGCCTCCCAAGGCAAAGCACGTATAACTTACGCCTCCTTCAGAGAATTGCTCTGACTCCCAGCGTACGGCGGATTTATTGTCATCGGGGCCCAGCACCACACTTACAAATGGAATACGCACGCCTTGCCGTTGCAGGTTGAGTCGGTAGCTATCTTTCGTCCACTCCATGTAACTGAACGTATCACCGTCATAAATTTGACCATTCGGGTCCTGATCAACACGAGTGACCCCGACAGTGTAAGCGTCAACTGAATAAGCCGGACGCTCCACCCCCTGGAGCTTGACCACCCCATTATCTGAGGATACGACTTGCGAATTAAAAGGCATATCATCAGCCGCTCGGGTAAAAACAGCATAGAACTCCTGCGCCAGCACGCTCGTCGTTTGCAGATAGTATCGTTTGTACACCGTAGCCTGTTCATTATGGAGCTCGGCAGCTGACACCGCGCCAGAGCCAGTCAACATTGCATAGCGAGGGTTATGAAGCAAATTGACTTTCCAGGAACCTGGGTCAGAACTATCCTCGGGGGGTGTAAAGCCCACATCGCCTTCAATAATTGGCAGTTCGCTGCCACCCCTCGAGTAGAACCTGAGCGTACTGAGGTCTTCCGGGCTGACCTTAACGTCCGGTTCCCCTTCATTTACCTTCGTTTGAATGGTTACCAATACCTCGATCTGCTGCAGGCCATTGGCATACCCTCGGCCCGCCCCTGTTGCCTTCACATAGAACTTGTCCAAATCCACCCAACTGGTCGGCTGTATGGATTTGGCCGTGCGTGTACCGTGCTCGATAATTGCGTAACCGGTAAACTGATCGTCCTGGCTTGCCATGACTACACTGCAGGACCTTGTCGAAGCTGCGGGTGGTGTATAGCGCCCACTGTTTTCATCGATATGACCGTCTCCGAAAACCTCCCATCTATAGCCGTCAAGGTTGACGCCTGGTTTTGCTCCCCAGCTAACTTTGAAGTCCATTGGGCCGGTGGTGTGTTCCCTGCGCACGTAATGCGGGGTTACCACCCGGGCCGCCGGCCAGACAATCATGACCACGCAGGCGCTGCCCGTCACCTCACCATCGGTAACCTCAAACTGCTGTAGCCGAACCAATGGTAGAAAAGTGTCTGATATATGCGGCGTAAAGCTATTCTCTGCACCTTCCGAGGCACCGAACTCGCCCCATACCTCACCCACCACTCTCCACTTCAAGGTTTTGCCATTCCCTCCTGATGCTCGCATCTCGATCGCCGGCTGACCGAGCTCCCAGACTGCAAGCCGCGGGTAGATCTGAATCGCCTCACGGGCCTCCACCACCAAGGCTGTACCGGATGATTCCTCTCCAGTTTTCTGCCCGTCCACCAGGACCAGTTGCGTTTGCTTGACAAACTCCGTCGACGCCTTGCTGGTGTAAACCCCTTCCTGGGTCATGCTGCCGCTGGCACTGGTAAGGTAGGTATTGGTCGCGCTCCAGTCCGCATTGGCGACACCCTTCAAGGCAAAGGCCTGAGTATTGCCTGCGGCAAGCGTTGCCAAGGCAGGCTCGACTCGACGTGTTTCCGGGGTGTCTTCCAGACTACCCAGCGTTACACCATTTCTGCCTTTCATCTTCCAGGTAAGTTGCCGCTGGTTTCGCAGGCTCAGTGCTTGAGCCGCGACAGTGGCATGGTAGCCACACTTGTCAATGTAGTCCGCGCCCAATATGGCCACTTGCGGGCCCGCATCACGCGTCAACCAATAGGGTAACGGAGCGTTGGGCAACGGCAGGGTTCCCTCTTTGACATCACTGTTCAATTGCATGAACAACAGCACCGCGCCATCACCCTCGGCATCAGGCTCCGCTGTCCAGGGGGCGGGTTGTGTCAGCACCTTCACATAATTAGGATCGAAAGCGCCGTAACCGCGAAGATCCCAGCTAAGCAACTCGCTGACCGGCATCGTCTTGAGCCACTTACCCAAGGCATTCGCTATGACTTGCTGGGCGTAATCCGTGCGCCCCAGGTTGCAGCTGAATTGCTCGGCACTGGACCAGTCAATGTTCACGGTCAGGTAGCCGTTATCACTATCGACAGCAGTGCTCACCTGAACCCGCGCTTGTAGATAGAGCCCCATGCCCTTGACGATGTTTGAACTGGACTCGATCAACGGCGGATGACCGGGCAGCCTGGTAACCACTGTGAAGTCGCCTGTAATCAACTCCAGGCGCGCATTGACCCAGTCGTCCAGCTGGTTTGTTCTGCTGAAGTCCAGCTCAGGTGGCCCCATGACCAGCCCGGAAAACTCAGCCCATTGCCGGCCACCATTATGGATGGCAAAGGTATCATTGAACGCAGGTGAAAAGCTTTGCAGGCGATAGCGCTCAAGAAACCGCTCTTGCAGTTGCAGATCCAGGGCAGCTTTGCTCACGCCAAAGATCGCACCCCAGCCCAGCGTTGAATCAACTTCAATATTGGCGCTTGAACCCTGCACGATATCATTAGCCATGAGACACCTCCTGAGCTGCGTCACCGAGAATACTGTTCAATTTTTCCAGCGAAACAAATGGCACCGGAATGATCTTGTAGCCGAAGGCCTGCAGGTCAATTATCTCCTTGCCGTCTTCATCGTAGGCCAACGTAATATGTAACCCTGCAACGGCGATATAATGCTCATGTACACCTGCCTTCGGCGTATAGACTCCCGTGTTCTCGTCAAGCGTCCCTTTACCCACCAGCAAACGCCACCATACTTCCTCAGGTTGTATCTGGCGTTCACCTCCGGTGAATGTCTTAGTCCAAAGTCCCATTTGCAATGCAGCCGTTTCCCCTCTCGACTTAGCCTCCTGGACCTTGACGAAGTATTGTCCTACCGACATCAAGGGAACAATCATGGCTATTTCGTTCGAAACACCGTGGGACGCACTCTTGATCATCACTTTGTCCACACGCAACACGTAATCCAGCAGGTCCTCCAGAGGAGATGACCAGCCTTCCTCAGGCACCTTAATCTCCGCTTTATACTTCCAGATCTGTTGTACAAGAGGATCATCGTCCGTAACCACGTCGCCTTCCGCATTACCTTCGACTGTTGCCGTCAATGCCTTTCCATCAACTGATGCTGCCCATAGGGTGAACTCGGCTCCTGTGGCAACACTCGCCACCAAAGGGAACACCGAGAGCGGAGTAGCTACCACGTTGACCAAAGCCTTGCCCGTCCACTCCCCTTTACTGGCAGTTACAATCACCCGCTTGAACGTGTGCCCAAAACTTTCGGCAGGCGGTGGTGTATACACACCATTTACGATTTCTCCCGCATTTCCCGTATCACCAGGCACATTTTCGACATCCCAGTGGAATCCGCTGGAGGCGGGTTCAATTGTGAATGTGAAAGGCACCCCCGCTGCGACAACGGGCATCGCGGGCGTCAGTGTGTATTCAGTGCGTGCAGCCGACAGTTTGCCCAACACACACATGTCACCGGGCACCCGCAAGACGTCGGGCTCCACAACACTTTCATCACTGAATAGCAGCCCGTTGAGCCGGAAGGCATCGAGCTCCAAACCCAGGGCCCTGAGGTCTTCCTGCAGCCATTCGAACTTTTCACGCATGTCCTGCCTGACGCTAACCAGACCCTTGTTGTATTCATCTCTGGCTACTACATTATCGCTTCCACGAACACGCTGATGTACGGTATCGAAGGTGTAATTACCCGACCCTGCCTTGAGCGCTATGTGTTTACGCCCGTCAACGGATGTCAATGACCACTGAAAACGCTGACTGAACGTCCAACTCGAGATGTAATAGCCTTCATAATAAACACTGCTCCATCCTGTACCTTGATAGTGACTGTAACGCCCGGTCCCTTCACACTCCTCTGTGGAACCCCTCCAATTCACGGCAAAATCTTCGCCAATAATTTCAGCACGCAAACGCTGATCGTCCCCCGCTACGTATTTCGAAAACTTACATTCAAACTTATCTACCTTGAACCCTCTCCAAACATTTGACTCTTCATAGCCATCTGACTCCCACGCGTACTGCATGCTTCCATTAGTCGCATAGTAGGCGCGCACCAACTCTCCCGGTTTAGTGCTCGGCTTGAACTCTACCCCTTTCAACTGTTCACGTTTGCCAAGCTCATGGACAAACAATTGCCTGAGAATCAGATCATTGGAAAGTACCAAGTTGCTCGTATACTCCCCCCCTTGGGCAACAGGTACATCATGTCTTTATTGGGACCGTCCCCCGCCTTGTTCCCTTTCAGCGCGACGAATATCAAGACCAGCCCGTCTTCAAAGCCGTCGCTACCCCAGACATTTGCCTCGTCACCTGCCTGGGTGCGGATGATGAAAACCCCAGGCTGCAATGCATCCTCGTCGTTGAGCCTCAACTGGCTCAGAGGGTAGACCTTTTCTGATTCTTTGAAATTTTCGTCAATATAGTTTTGCAAGTGCTTCGCGAGAATCGCAGCCTGAATGTCATTATCAACACCATTAAAATAGCTCTGAAGCACGTTTTTCGCACTCATATCGAGTACGACTTCACCCGCCTTGCCCACGCCACCAGTAACCGCTTTGAGCTTAATATCCATCTGCAGCGTCGGCCCAACCAATCCATCAACCATTGCGACACGCATGATTTCTCGCCGAGTGGTGCCCGGCGGCTGTTCAGCCTCGATCATCTTCCCCGATACACTACGCAACTGCAAACGCGCCATCGAATCGTCAATCGAGGCATTGATGAATGACAACACTGGCGTAGTGACCTGCAGACTCTCGAGATAGTGATAAACCCTGCCAGCAACCGTTTCGACCTTATCGTCGATTAACGGCAGGTAAGACTCGTTAGCGTGAAAACGATCGATATAGTCTTGCTGCATTATCTGATTAGTCTTACCCCTGGCGAACGCCAGCACCGCATCCCAGCGAAAGGTCTGAGGCTTTTCCTTCATTTTTGTTATAAATTCTTCTACAGTTTGCTTTTTCATGGTACCTCCTGGCACTGAGCGGTCGCCACTCATTCGAGAATCTGGAAATCCAGCGATGGGAACAATGTTTCGGATACATCATCAAATCGTACGCTCACATTTACGTATAACAGTTGACCCACCTTCAGCTTTTTCAATTCAACCAGCGGCAGCGGTAGGGTAAACTCTATGTTCTCAATCTCTTCACTGCTTACCGGTCGCCCCGCACGCAGGTCAAGTGCATAAGCCGATCCATCTTCTTTAACCCCTACCAGTGCAATAGTCAGCGGTTGCCCTTCGGCTATGAACGTCCATCGCCGTAGCACCAACGTGGCATCCTTCTCGCCCAGAGACTTGATCGAAAGCCCCCCCGGCTTCACTTCTTCACATCTAATCAGCGGATAACTTGTTCGCGGCAACGGTTGTATACGCAACTCCAAGGCTGGAGAGTCCGAAGTACCGTCAACGCGATATCTCACCGGGAAGCGCTTGCTCGTGTCAGCGGCGTCGCGCCCCATGTTGGCACCCAAGGCAGTTGGTGGTACCCGAAATCGGCGAGGCTTGTCAGGTTCATGCTCAAGGACAATGCACTTTCCACGTACCGGATCACCGTCAGCATTCACACTGAGTTTCTCGCCTGGACGCAACTCAAACTCTTCCGGCACGTCGACAAACATCCCGAGCGTCACGTTAGCGGCTGGGATAACAGCACCGTCAGTTTCTGCTGCCGCACCCACCACATTAGGAAGTACCCATTTACGGGGTTTTTCCACCATCAACTGCAGTCGCTGGGATGTCACGCCGCGGCCTTTGCGGGCGATCTGATAAAAGAGGTTTACCTCAAGGTCAACACTGGCACGCAGCGAATCGGGCGGTATCACAAATTGCATCTCACTGCCTTCAACACTGCTGGCATCCAAGTGAATGCTCTGCACCTGAGTGCTATCGGCTTCGCCACTCCACCAGTACAACAGCGCGACATCTCCAGCCTTCACACCCGGTGCTTGCCGAATGCGAACGGTCAGACCTTGTGGAAAACGCCCAGGATCGAGTGGGCCACCGGCGTATCTGTCGATCGTTGGTGGGTCAAGTAGTGCCTCATCGTCCTTCCGGGCAGGGTAGTTATCACGTATCTCGAAATCTTGAGCCGAAGATCTCAATTCAACGGCTTGCCCCTCCAGCTTCAGCAGGTAGTAAAATTGCGCACGACCGCCAACGCGAAACTTATTCTTCGGCACCCTGAAACGCAGAACTTTTCCTACATCTTCCTTTTCCAAGACATACGTATATTTCGTCGGTACTGGCGGTATGAGATCATCGTCTTCGTCGCGGATTTCTGCACACAACGTTACGGTATCGCCCTCGCCCATGGTCTGATAGGGTGCGACCCAGATATTGGCACCACTACCATCCAGTTCGCTTACCGCAATAACTCGATTATGCGATTCAAGAATGAGTGGCACTGAGAGCGCCTGCTCAACGGATGGAAGCAAACCAATGTTGCAAAAAACCCGGAAGGACTCATTCTGCTCAGCGTCATTAATGTAATAAGAATAGTAGGCCGTCCCACCCAGCGCCTCGCTCAGAATGCGATTGCTGATCTTGATTAACTGCCCCTGCGGGTCAGGATCTCTGACCGGTATGATCTGCTCAATATCGTCAAATGGTTCCCCCGCAGGGCTGGCCCCCACCCATCTCACGTGGATTTCATCGCCATCCTTCATGCCGTCATACTTTATATAAGTATCAAGATCCTCCCCCCCCAGCCCCACGACATCCACTTCATGGTCGGCCGTCAAGCCGGGAATATTAGGCATTGGGAGCCGTTCTGCTCTCACAGGCCTACTGTTCGTCGTTTTCATTGCAACGCCCTGAGCGATAGTGATTTCGCCTGATTATTCAAGGCTTCCACTGGTTTGCCTACTGTCAGAAATGCTAGGTCAGCCACCTAGCAAAACTGTCAGGTGCCCACACCCTCTACATTCGTTAACCTTGCATCAGGCGCCCTTATCACCTGCAAGTACGTTATTTATATGCTGCGGCCCCTAGGGCACGCGCTTATCTATCAAAGGAGCACAACCCCATGGCATTCGGAATAAAAAATCCCTCACGGCACCTGCGCTGCGGGCTGTTATTTTCCTCGGTCTTCATCGTTTCAATGGGCATATTGACCCATACCAGCTCCGCCCTGGCTGCGGGGGAGGGAACAATTACGCTCAGAGGTAAAACAGGTGATGTGCTAGACCCAGAAAATGACAGCCGCGGTTCGTGTCAACTTTCTATTCCCAGTGTCGCCGCGGGGCGCACGATCCGATACCAGATCAATAGCCCCGCCTCCCCTTGCTACACGCTTCGAGTTGACACAATAGAAATCGAGAAGGCGCCTTCTGCAGTAAGCATCTTGTTAACCGATGATTATCACTGCTCGACCGAATTGGGCAGCGAACATCATGCTCGTCGCGACCCGGAGAGCAATAAAAATTTCTCCATCGAACTTAAAACAACGCTTGCTGGTTCAACGCTCGTCTCGGAAAGTCTCAGCGGACTCATGGCCTATAAAGGTAAGTTCGTCACCAACATGGACAACATGAACAATCGCAGCAAGGGTTTCAGAGTCGAGAACGCTTCCGCCACGGCCAATGATCGAATCAGCTACAACCTTTCCTGCGTGCAGGTCACCGTTTCAGAAGGCCCTAGCCCCCCTGAAACGGTCGATGTCAAATTTACTACACCCTCAGACTGGATCGACGCCGGCAAAGAAAGCGAAAGCGAAGACTTCGATTGCCCTGAAGGCACCGTAATGGTGGGGCGCCAGCATCTGGGTAATGAGAATGCAAAAACTTATTACAAGTGCGCCAAACTTGGCAGCGATATAGTACAAGAAAAATCCACATGGACCGTCAAGTTCCCGGAATGTGGCTACCGACTAAAAGAGGACGACGACGACGATTTCACAACCTGCACCGACGCCTTGAATTACGACAAGAATAAACAAGAATATATTTATGCCTCCTGCAACCCAGATGAAGTCATGGTCGGGCGCTTCCATGAAGGCGATGAAAATCAATTATCGCAAATTCAATGCAGCAAACTTTACCAAGACAGCAATAAACCAGAAAACCGGTTACAGGTAATACCCTCCAGATGGCAGGGCCCCGTGGCGGAAAGCGAAAGCGATTACACCTGCCCTGACAACCAGGTACTGATTGGTAGAGCTCACCGGTCAGACGAAAATGGCTATACCCAGTGGCAATGCGCGAGCCTGAAAGCTCCTAAGTCTGCCAATTAAGCCAATTAAGCCAATTAAGCCAATCGGTATACACAGGAGCCTATCATGACGCTTTCAGCGGCCCACTCCAACGCGTACAACAACCTCAGTTTTGTGAATCACAGCGTCGACCCACGCACCGGCCAGTACACTCTTGGCATTGACCTGATGGCAGTGGTCGGCAACTACCTGATCGGCCCCAACTTGCCCTTGCGTCTGGCCTTCAACGCCCTGACGCCAGAAGACACTGGCTTTGGCAAGGGCTGGACCCTCAACCTCAGCCGCTACACCCCCACCACCAGCTCGCTGCAGGTACACACCGGCGAACAATTCCATGTCGATGGCGGTGGCGCCGAACCGAAAATCAGCGAGCAGAAGCTCAAGAGCTTCCGCTTCCTGGACGATGGCAACGGCGAGTACAGGATCGTGCACCGCACGGGCATGGTGGAACAGCTGAAAGTCATCCGCTCGGGCGGGCTCGATATTGCCGTGCCTCATCGGGTCTATGCGCCATCGGGCCGCTGGATCGAGCTGAGCCATGAAGGCCGGTTCGGCGAACATCGCTGCCTGTCCAGCATCGTCGACCGTAGCGGCCTGAAGCTGCTGTCCGTCACCTATGAGAACAACCTGATCACCTACCATCTGCACCCAGATTTCGGCGAAACCCGTTACGAGGTAGCGCTCAAGGACCGTCGGGTAGAGCGCGTGACCCTGCCGAGCCATGATCGTGGTAGCTGGCGGTTCAAATATGAGAACAGCGCCACGACGCAGAACATGACCTGCCTGACCCGGGTCGAGACGCCGCTGGGCAGCATCGAGACGATCACCTACGACGATGCCGGTCACCAGCTCCTCGCCGGCGCCCCAGTGGCCCGCATCCCACGGGTCAAAACCCACACGGTCGATCCTCTTGCCAATCAGCCGGCCTTGACTACCACCTACAGCTACCCCAACGACCGCAACTTCCTGGGCTTTGGCAGCGGGCTGAACTGGGAAAAGGACAAGGACAACCTGTACCGGGCAAGCAGCGATTACTTCTATGAAGTCCACGTCAGCGAGGCCAGCGAAGGCAAAGAGTTGCGCAAGGCCAGCTACCGCTATAACCGCCATCACCTGCTGACCCTGCAAACCACCGCGCAGTACGGCGATGTCATCGAAGATGTGACGGAAGATGCGCGCAAGCAGGACTGGCATATCCAGGAAACCGAGACGGTTTACCACGAAATCCCGAACGTCGGTTTCGAGTATCAGCTGAACAACTTCCAGCAGCCCTACACCGTGACCCAGCGCTGGCGGCTGGAAAGCGACAGCACCGCCCTGCGTGAAGAAGTCACCACCACCGAGTACGATCCCGAACATGGCAACCTGATCCTTGAAGAACAGCCCAACGGCATCGTCACCACCTACGCCTACTACGACAAGGACGGTGAGGACGGTTGCCCACCGGACCCGCAAGGGTTCCAGCGCAGCCTCAAGTCGACCACCACCACGCCTAGCAAAAAGCCGGGACTGGAAAGCACTGCCCCGGTACTGATCGAGCGATACACCTATACGTTGTACAATGCGCTGCCCGACGCGACACGCCCTCATGGCGTTACCGATCAATGGCTTGTGCTGACACAACAGACGTTGCATGAACAGATCAGCGAGGGTGAACGCCTGCTGCACACCCTCAACAAGGGCATCTACAAGGACGAGAATTCGCCCTACCTGTATGGTCGCCAGGCCTACGAAGAACAAACGTTTTACCCAATCGACGCACCTGCGGGCACCTTGCGCAACCTGCTCAAGCAGATGACCACCCGCACGGATTGGACCCACCTGCCACGCGATCCAGAGAAGCCATACGCCGATTACGGCATCACTGAGACGGTCAAAGGTTTCGAGCTTAGCGAACGAAAAGTTACACATTACCTGTCTGCAGTGTCCGGCGCTGTCGTTTCAACTGAAGACATGCACGGCACACAGACAATCTATGAGTATGACGACCTGAACCGCCAGACGCAGGCAATCGTGTCACCTACGGGTAACAAGGCAAAGCGCAGGTATAGCTACCAGTTGGCAACATCTGCCGGCGAACGTTTGACTCAGATCACCGAGGATGCCAATGGGGTAATCACTCGCACGGTGTTCAATGGCGCCAACCAGGTCGTGGAACAATGGCGCGAAATCAGCGACCCACAGTACTCGACATTGCGTCTACCCGAGATGCAAACCTACCTGGCCAAGTACAACGGCCTGGGCCAACTGGTCGAAGAGACCTTCTTCGACCATGGTGATGGGTTTGAAGACCAGCAGTTGTCCATGACCACCCTGTTCAGCTATGGCCCCTGGGGCGAGCTGACCAAGACCACCTATCCTGACAAGACTTGCCTGCACAGTGCCTATCGCCCGTTGAGCAAGGTCAATGACGAGGACCGTTACCTTTACGACTTCACCGCCAACTGGGAGACCAACCCAGATACCCCCGATGTACGGCTCAATCACCAGATCCAAAAAAGAAACCTGTTCAACAAACCCGTACAGGTGAAAAATCTTGGGCCAGCCAAGGAAGCGCTCGATCGCTATGACTATTACTATGACGGCAGTGGCCGCTGCACCCGCGAGGAAAGCCGGGTGCGTGAACCTGACAGCAAGGCCGAGTTGCTGCGCATCACACGCTTTGAATATGATGCCTATGACCGTATGACCAAAACCATACGGCCGAACCAGACTGCACTCAGTCGCAAATTTGCCGCCCATTCCGCCGAAGAGTTGGTCGAGCAACTGCGCCTGCACGCCGCAGGTGACAAAGAAGGCACAGTAGTGTCCCTGCGTGAATACGACGACCTCAGCCGCCTGAAAAGCCGGGTGGCAGGGCCGCGCACTGAGAAGTACACCTATGGCGAAAAAAATGACCAGATGGTCCCTTCCCGGCGCACGAGCAAACTGCGGACGTTCGACTACGAGTACTTGTTGGACCTGACCACTACGCCAAGCGCCATCACTGCGGGTGGGAAGCGCAGCGTATTCACCTTCGACCCCACCAGTGCCGCACTCAACAACGCCGATAACGATCAAGGCAAACGCAAATACGTTTACACAGACCAAGGCTACCTGCTTCACGAGGAATGGACCGACACTCAGACACCGGACACCTACCATCGTGATTACCGTGATTCGCTGCAAGGCCGCACCTTCGCACTGGACGACAGTAATGGCATGTCGACCCACCACGGCTATGACGCTCATGGACGCCTGATATGGACCACCCAGGGCCGACTGCGCGCCGATTTCACTTACGACAACAATGGCCGCCTGCAATTTACCCGTACGCGCGACCTTGACAGCGACTACACCCTGCAGTGCGAGCAACAGTATGACAGCCGCGGCCGGGAAGAAACCCGCATCCTGACGCTGTTCAAGGGTGAAACGCCCGGCGAACTGAAGATCATCAGGCAACGCTGGCGCGACGACGGCATGCTGCACAGCAGGTCTCTTTGGCGTGGGGACCAGCAGTTGCTGCAGGAGATCTTCAGCTATGATCCCCTCGACCGGCTCATCGGTTATGTCTGCGAAAGCGAAACGGGTGACTACCCGCGCAATGCCAAAGGCCGCCCGATCAAGGAACAGTCCTATGAATTCGACGACCTCGACAACCTGATCTACAGCCGTACCGACTTCGCTGGCGGCGATGCGGACAAGGCTTACTTCAACTGCGAAGGGTTCCAGTTGAAGAACGCCACCCACACCCATGCCGACTACCTGCCTTCAATGGATTTCGCCTACGACGATGATGGCAACATGCTCAATGACGAGTGGGGACACAAGCTGCGCTATGACGAATCTGGCCGCTTGCAGGAAGTGCGCAGCCAAGACGACAAGCAAACGCTGCTGACCTACCGCTACGACGGCCATGGCCACCTGATCGGCGTGAAAGCGGCCGAGGGAGAAGAGGAACTACGGCGCTACCAAGGCAACCGACTGGTCTGTACCCGGGCAGGCACGACCGACCTCTACTACCTGCACGATGGCGAACGCCCACTGGGCCTGCAACACGGCAAAGCCCCTGCTGCGCCGCGGCTGTACTGGACCAATATGGCGAACAGTGTGATTGCCGAAAGCGCGCAGGCCGATCTTGAGGATGCCAACTACACCGCGTGGGGCGATACCCCAGAGTCACTTGCATTGACCGGGCTGCTGGCCTTCAACGGCGAAGTCCGAGAACGGGCCATGGGCTGGTACCTGCTGGGCCGCGGTTATCGAGCCTACAACCCTGGCCTGATGCGCTTCCACAGCCCTGATGAGCTTGACCAGGAAGACGTCGGCATCAACCCGTACCTTTACTGCCATGGCAACCCTGTCATGTGGCGCGACCCTACTGGGCATGCCGCCAGCCCCATGGCGCCTCCCGACCAGGTTGGAAGCAGGCGTAAAAAGCCGAGCAAGACAGCTGCGTGGGTCACACTTGGGGTGTCAATAGCCGCCGCCATCCTTACCGTTGGCACCTTCGCGCCAGTCGCGCTCGGGGCGGTCACCGCAGCGGCTGCCGGGATAGCCTTGAGTGCTAAAACCGCCTTCTGGCTGACTGTGGGAACTATCGGCACTAGCTTGATAGTCGCTGGTTTGACTGTTCAGGGTCTTGGCGTCACGGAGGACGATCCGAACAAGAGCAATGTGCTGACGGCAATTGGTGGTGGGCTGGTTTTCCTAGGGAGCATGCTGACAGGCGCGGCTGCATATTATGGTTCATCTAGCCTGGTCAAAGATATTGCTAAGTTCGCATCAAGCAGCCCCGAAAATCTCGTTGTTGTACAGTCGACAAGTGGGTTCGGCTTTAACCGATACAAGGCGCAGGCACTGACACAAATGGGAGCGAACAAGCCAGGAGAAACTGGTGCTGCTGGGCCGGCAGGCCCGGCAGGCAAGCGAGGACGAGCAGGCGAGCAAGGACCAGCAGGCGAGCAAGGCCCGCAAGGACCAGCAGGCAAGCGAGGACCAGCAGGCAAGCGAGGATCAGGCTTAACTAAAGAAGACGTGCGGCAAATAGTCGCTGATATGACCGGTAACGTACACAATGACGTACCGTCTACTAGCCGGCCATTCCAAAACAAAGGTTCATTCAATGTACCCAAGAAGATCGTGACAAGCGACTTACGTCATACGACTCCCGAAGCATTCATGGACAAGTAAGCCCTAGCCACCATTACTCTCGCTAAGAAAGGGGAGTAATGGTGGCTATTTTACCAAACGACTTATCCCCCAACCTCTCAGACACCCCCTACATCTCCTACCCGACGCTCTCCTTAATCTCACGCGCTCACCGCTCACATCCCCGGCCCTACCGGCACCGGAGTTGAGCCAACACCTGCGCGCGGTGGCTCGCCACCGAGTAGATTACCGAGAATACCTATGTGCCCTCTCCCCCAGCGCTGGCGAGGCATCACGCCCTTGCTCGCCCTCGGTGGCAGTTACCTGGCAGCGCCTGCCTGCCTGGCACTGGCCAACGAACCCCCGCTGCAATTCCAATCCGGCTTCCTGCACCAGTCCAGCGGCCACGCCCCCGGCAGCGCCGACCCCGCCCTGCGTGCCCTGGCAAACGAGCAACGCTTGGCCCCCGGGCGATATCACGTGGAGGTCCGCGTCAACCTGGCCCCCGCTGGCGAACACGACATCGAATTCCAGCAACGCCAAGGCCAGCCAACACTGAACCCATGCCTGGCCCCAGGGCTGCTGTTCAGCCTTGGGCTGCGCGAACGCAGCCTGGCTAAACCGGAACTGGCCAAGGCACTGTGCATCGACCTGCCCGCCCTGGTGGAGGGTGCCCAGGTGGAGTTCGATTCGAGCCGCCTGCGCCTCGACCTGTCCATTCCCCAGGCAGCGCTGCAACGCGACAAGGCCGGCACCGTCGCCCCGGACCAGTGGGAGCACGGTATAAATGCTGCATTCGTCAATTACCAAGCCTCGGCCATGCACAGCAGCCAGCGCGACGGGCGCAGCCGCAGCCAACACGACCTGCTGCTCAACAGCGGCCTGAACCTGGCCGGCTGGCGCCTGCGCAGCAGCCAGAGCCTGCGCGAGGATGGCCAAGGGCACCGTCGCTGGCGCCACAGCAATACCTATGCCCAGACCGACCTGCCCGCCACTTGGGGCACATTGACCCTGGGCGAAACCTACAGCGGTGGCGAGGTGTTTCGCAGCCAACCCATCAAAGGCCTGCAACTGGCCTCCGACCTGGGCATGCTGCCAGATACCCTGCAAAGCTATGCCCCGGTAATACGCGGCGTGGCCCAGAGCCGCGCCAAACTCGAGATACTGCAGAACGGCTTCCCCATCTACAGCACCTACGTCGCCGCCGGTCCCTATGAAATCGACGACCTCAGTGTCGGTGGCGGCAGCGGCGAACTGGAAGTGGTGCTGACCGAGGCCGACGGCCAGGTACGCCGCTTCACCCAGCCCTACTCGACCCTGACCAACCTGCTGCGCGATGGCATCTGGCGCTACAACCTCGCGGCCGGGCGCTACAACACCGCCAACGGTGACGAAACACCCCAGCTGCTGCAGGGCACCCTTGCCCGTGGTATCGGCTGGAGCAGCACCCTGTATGGTGGCATGTTGACCAGCGACGACTACAGCGCCAACGCCTTGGGGCTAGGCAAGGACTTTGGCGCGGCCGGCGCATTGTCGTTCGATGTCACCCATGCCCGCAGCGACCTGGGCACAGCACTTGGCCAGGTCAGCGGCAACAGTTACGCTGCCCGTTATGGCAAGGCGTTTCCTACCCGTACACACCTGCGCTTTGCCGGCTATCGCTACTCCACCGAGGGCTTTCGCGACTTTGACGAAGCCGTGGCGCAACGGAACAACGACCAGCACTGGCCAGGCAGCCGCCGCAGCCGCCTGGAAGCATCGATCTACCAGCAACTGGGCCGCAGCAGCTCGCTCAGCTTCAACCTGAGCCAGGATGACTACTGGCAAACCCAGCGCCAGCGCCGTCAATACCAGTTCTACTTCAACACGCATCACAAAGGCATCAACTACAGCCTGTTCGCCTCGCAGTCACTCAACAAGACCCACGACAACGACCGCATTCTCGGCCTCAGTCTGTCCTTCCCTCTGGACTTCGGCCTGGGCAGCAGCGTCACCTTGGACACCCAGCAACAGGCTGGGCGTTTCAGCCAGCGCGCCAGCCTCAGTGGCGGTGCATTGGACAACCGCCTCAATTATCAGGCAGCTCTGGCCAATGATGGCCAGCAGAACAAGAGTGCCGAGCTATCGGCCGGCTACCTGACTCCGCACGTCAACTTTGGTGCCGGCTATTTTGAAGGCAACGACTACCGCAATTTGTCGGTCAACGCCAGCGGCTCCGCGCTGGTGCACGGCGATGGCTTGGTGTTCAGCCCCAGTTTCGGCGAGACCAACGCGCTGATCCATGTACCCGACACCCCCGGCGCCGGCATGGAAAACGCGACAGCTGCGCGCACAAACGCCAAGGGTTATGCCCTTGCACCGCACCTGCAGCCCTATCGGATCAACCGCCTGACACTCACCACCGACCAGCTCGAACCGGATGTGGAAATCGACAACGGCACAGCCCAGGCCATACCGAGACGAGGCGCAATCGTGCAGCGCACGTTCGCCGCACGTCGTGTTGCGCGCCTGGTACTGACCCTGCTGAACACCGAGGGTAAACCATTGCCTTTCGGTACTCAGGTCCAGGATACCCAGGGCAAGACGCTGGCGGTGGTGGGACAAGGCGGCCAAGCGCTGGTGGCTACCGAAGCAACCAGTCAGGTGCTGAAGGTGCGATGGGGCGAGCAACTGGCCGAGCAATGTCAGCTATCGATCAAGCCCGCCAGCATGCGTCAGCAGCAGGGCTTCTACTTTCAAACCCTGACCTGCCCCGCCACTGAAGCCTGATGACTTCTGCCCAACAACGGAACCTATTCATGCGACCTCAACGATACCTGCCAAGCTTGTTTGCCCTGGGCCTGGCCCTTGGCACACAGCTAATCAACCTACCGCAGGCCCACGCCATTCCAGGTTGCACCTGGCAAGGGGCGAGCGGCACGGTCGGCCACAGCGTCAACCTGGGCGAATTCTGGGTGCCCAGGGATGCCGAGCTCGGCACCGTCATCGGCTCCGTCCAGCGCTTGGTTTCAAAGGACCCCTCGAATCGGGAAATCCGCTGCGACAACGACGGCAGCAGCGTACTGACATTCCTCATGCCTGCCACTGTACCGGTGCATGGCAAACCGCTACCGCCCGTTAACGGCTGGGACGTCACCGGTAAAGTACTGGAAACCGGCATTACGGGGGTCGGCCTGTACATCCGCCTCAGGCACCCCTATACCGGGGCCAACAACGGCTTTCGACCCGTCGACGGTCATCCAGCCGTACCCTATGAAGGCCACAATACGGTAAACATCTCGCCATCACCGCTACTGATAAACGACCTGAATGCCGATTACTACCTGATCAAGACTGGCCCCATACCGGCAGGCCGCACTCACTTCAACACACGAGTTGCAACAGGCACCATCACCGACCTCGGTCCGGCGCTTCAGTTGAGCGTGGGAGCAGGCGTGAACCAGGCGCAATGCACGCTCAAAGCCGATGCGGTGAGCGACAACCCGGTTAGCTTGGGCCCCCACGATGCCGCCATCTTCTCCACGCCTGGTGATACTTCGCCGCCGGTCAACTTCCACATCACATTGAGCGACTGCGAGGATGACCCGGCAGGCAGCGTGGCGCGTGCGCACATTCGCCTGGAAGGCGCACTGGGTTCAAGTGTGATCGACCCCAGCCTCGGGTTATTCAGCCTCAATGACAGCTCTCCGGCGCAAGGCATTGCCATCCAGCTACTGCGCAGTGACAGCTCACCCATGACGCTTGAACAAGACGAGCCGGTAACCTGGCTGACGATCGGCGACACACGCCTGGATTTCAAGGCACGTTACTACCAGAATGGCCCAACGGTTACGGCAGGGCCCGCCAGCGGGGCACTGAAGTTCACCATCAGCTATCGCTGATGCCCTATGCCAGGGGCGCAGGACGCGCCCACTGGGGGGCTTGCGAAATTTAAACATGTAACGCAAAAAGGGACCTTAGGGTCCCTTTTTGCGTTACATGTTTGGAGCGGGAAACGAGACTCGAACTCGCGACCCCGACCTTGGCAAGGTCGTGCTCTACCAACTGAGCTATTCCCGCATTTTGAAGCTTTACCACTATCGGCGTGAAGCGCCTTGAAGACCTTCACCACCACTGCACCGCATAGACGCCACAGTATTTAAACTGGAGCGGGAAACGAGACTCGAACTCGCGACCCCGACCTTGGCAAGGTCGTGCTCTACCAACTGAGCTATTCCCGCATTTGGCGTCCCCTAGGGGACTCGAACCCCTGTTACCGCCGTGAAAGGGCGGTGTCCTAGGCCACTAGACGAAGGGGACACACGACACTTTTCAGTGCACCAGGTTTGAACCTCACGATTCAGTCTGGATTTTCTTTTCCTGCCCCGCCGTCAGGCGTTGCCGGAGAAACTGGAGCGGGAAACGAGACTCGAACTCGCGACCCCGACCTTGGCAAGGTCGTGCTCTACCAACTGAGCTATTCCCGCAATTTGGCGTCCCCTAGGGGACTCGAACCCCTGTTACCGCCGTGAAAGGGCGGTGTCCTAGGCCACTAGACGAAGGGGACACGCTGCTGGCATTACTGCCTGCTTTCACTCCCTGCGGCGTTTCGCTGTGTGCTTTACGCTGCAAGTGGCGCGCATTCTATGGATGGTTGGTACAGGCGTCAACCCCTTTGTAGAAATTTATTTAAATCAATGACTTCCGGATGGGTTGGGGTGCAGTTGCGGGCCGGTGTGCCGATATAGATGGAGGGGTGCCTGTACCGGCCACTTCGCGGCTGAAGCCGCTCCCACAGGTACATCACTGCACTTGAGGCCTGTGATGTACCTGTGGGAGCGGCTTCAGCCGCGAAGTGGCCAGTGCAGGCATGTAGCCGCTGTTCGTCTCCAGGCGAACTCACTACACTCAAGGGTGTAATTCTTCTTCAATGAGGCATTAACGGTGACACCACTTCTGATCACCCTGCTCATCGTGGCGGGCATCGCGTTGCTGATCGTGATCGGCTACCTCAACAATGTGGTCGAGAACGGCAAGCTCGAACGCGCCCGGATGAAGGTCGAGCTGGCCGACCGCCTGCGCCGTTGTGGCGAAATCACCGAGACCTTCCCCGGCCAGTTCATGACCCCGGCGCTGAAGCTGCTGCTGACCCGCCTGGAGCTCAACCTGAACCAGCGTCAACTGGCGATGGACAAGCACAACGCCGGATTCAAGGCGCGTATTGCCGAACTGGAGGCGCTGATTGCCCTAGGCGGGCAGATTCCGGTGAACAACCCGCCCAACCCGATCCAGACCGAGATCAAGGCCAAGGATGTGCGCTTCCTGCTGGAGGCTTTGCACAACCAGGTGACTCGCGCCGCCCAGGAGGGCTTCCTGCCCACGCCCGAGGCCAAGCAATGGGTCAAGGAAGTCCGCCATATCCTGGTGCTGCTGCATATCGAGTTCTTCAACAACCTCGGCCAGCAGGCCCTGCAGAAGAACCAGCCAGGCCAGGCGCGCCTGGCTTTCGAACGCGGCGTGCAGTACCTGCGCAAGCAGCCGGAGCCCAAGGTGTATGAAGAGCAGCTGACCTACCTGGAGAAGCTGCTGGCCCGGGCCAATGCCCAGGTGCTGGACCGCATGGCCCCGGCGGAGGATGAGCAGAATGAACTGACCCAGGGGCTCAAGACCGATGAGGAAGAGACCTGGAAGAAGAAAGTGATGTACGACTGATGCTTTAACCTGTACCGGCCTCTTCGCGGCTAAAGCCGCTCCCACAGGGAGCGCATCGCCCCCAAGCTTGATGCCATCCTTGTGGGAGCGGCTTTAGCCGCGAAGGGCCGGTACAGGCAACGACCATCAGCAGTCGGTCAGCTCCAGAAAAATCGCCGCCAACCGCTCCAGCCCTACCTGATCCGCCTCACTGAACCGCCCAAGTTTCGGGCTGTCCAGGTCCAGCACACCAATCAACCTGCCCTCCTTCACCAGCGGGATCACCAGCTCGCTGTTGGACGCACTGTCACAGGCAATGTGCCCAGGGAACGCATGCACATCCTCTACCCGCTGGGTCTGCCGGGTGGCCGCAGCTGCTCCGCACACGCCCTTGCTGAACGGGATCCGCACGCACGCCACCTGACCCTGGAACGGGCCCAGCACCAGTTCTTCGTTGCGATTGAGGTAGAACCCGGCCCAGTTCAGGTCGTCCACCTGGTTATAAAGGAATGCCGAAAACTGCGCGGCATTGGCGATGAAGTCACGCTCGTCGGCAAACAGCGCTTGCACTTGCGCCGCCAGCAGGTTGTAGCCGTCGAGGCCGGCGCCACTGGCATTGAGGTCGATCATTTACTTTTGCTCCAGCAATTGCAGCCCGACCCAGTAGCGGGCGAACTGATAGGCACAACGGCCATTACGGTTACCGCGGCCGGTGGCCCAGCGCACGGCGAGGATGTCGAGTTCTTCGCTGCGCTGCCAGGCCAGGCCGGCAGTTTGCGCGAGCTGGCCGATCCAGTGCTCGACCACGTTCAGGAAATGCTCCTGGGTAAAGGGGTAGAACGACAGCCACAGGCCAAAACGGTCGGACAGGGCAATCTTGTCCTCCACCGCTTCGCTGGGGTGCAGCTCGCCGTCAACGCGCTTCCAGTTTTCGTTGTCGCTCTCCTTCTCCGGCACCAGGTGGCGGCGGTTGGAGGTGGCGTACAACAGCACGTTGTCCGGAGCCTGCTCGAGCGAGCCGTCGAGCACGCTCTTGAGCACCCGGTAGTCGCCCTCCCCGGCTTCGAACGAGAGGTCATCGCAGAACAGGATGAAGCGCTGCGGCAACTTCTGCAGCTGCTCGACCACACGCGGCAGGTCGGCCAGGTGGTCGCGCTCGATTTCGATCAGGCGCAGGCCGGCACCTGCGTGCTCGGCCAGCAGGGCGCGGACCAGCGACGACTTGCCGGTGCCACGCGAGCCCCACAGCAGTGCATGGTTGGCCGGCATGCCGTTGATGAACTGATGGGTGTTGCGGCCGAGCTGGTCACGCTGCTGGTCGACGCCGATCAGGTCGCTGAGGCGGATATCCAGGCTGACTTCCAGCGGCAGCAGGTAGCCGCTGCGGCCATCGCGCTGCCAGCGCGCGGCCAGGGTGGTGGCCCAGTCGATGTCCGGGCGCTGGGCCGGCAACAGGGGTTCGAGGCGGGCCAGTACCGATTCGGCGCGGTCCAGGAAAGCAATCAAGCGGGCGTCCATGAAAACTCCTGCAAATTTTTGGATTCTAGGCTGCTGTGCCGGCCTCTTCGCGGGTAAACCCGCTCCCACAGGGCTCGCACCAGGCCTGAGGGCGTTGCAGTACGTGTGGGAGCGGGTTCACCCGCGAAGAGGCCGGCACCAGCAATTGAGCAATCAAGGCTGAATGTGCGACAGACCCACCAGTAGCCGGGGTTGATCGGCTATGCTTGCGCAGCGCAAGGGACGTGAAACCGGCTCGGGACACATGGATATCAAGTTCACCAATCGCCTGTCATACAAGCAAGCCCGGTTGACAGTCCTGGTCGGCTTCATCCTGGGAACATTGCTCAGTCTCATCCAGATCGGCATCGATTATGCCAGCGAAGACGCGTCCATCAACCGTGAAGTGCGTGCCTTGCTGCAAATCAGCCACAACCCGGCCTCGCGCATCGCCTACAACATCGACTCGGAACTGGCCCTGGAGCTGACCCGCGGCCTGCTGCAGTCACCAGCGATCGTCCGTGCGCGGCTGATCGATAACAACGAAACAGTGCTGGCCGACGTCGAACGGCCGCGCCTGGAGGACCGCTACCGGCCGCTCAGCGACTTCCTGTTCGGCGAGCAGCGCCAGTTCAGGGAACGCCTGTACCTGACCCACATGCCCGAGGAATACCTTGGCACCCTGTACCTGGAGGTAGACACCTATGCCTTCGGCAGCCGCTTTCTCGACCGTGCCGGCATCACCCTGCTCAACGGTTTCGCCCGCAGCCTGGTGCTGACCGGCATCCTCCTGGCGCTGTTCTACATGATGCTGACCAAGCCGCTGGTGACGGTGATCGGCGCGCTCAGTGGCAGTGACCCGCGCAAGCCCCGGCAAACCCGCGTGGCCTGCCCGCATGGCCACGAACACGACGAGATCGGCGTACTGGTGAGGGTCGCCAACCAGCAGTTTGTCAGCATGGCCACCGAGATCGAGCAGCGGCGCACCGCAGAAAACCGCCTGACCCAGTACCTCAACGAGCTGGAAGATATCGTCTCGGCACGCACCAACGAACTGAAGGCCAGCAACAGCAGCCTGAGCCTGTCCAACCAGGAGCTGGAAGAAGCCCGCCGCCGGGCGCTGGACATGGCCCAGGCGCGCGCCGCCTTCCTCGCCAACATGAGCCACGAAATCCGTACCCCGCTCAACGGCATGCTCGGCATGATCGCCCTTGCCCTGGACAGCCCGCTGCCCAGCGAGCAACGCCAACAGCTGGCGATTGCCCATGACTCGGGCAAGGTGCTGGTGGAGTTGCTCAACGATATTCTCGACCTGTCCAAGTTCGATGCCGGCCAGCTGGAGCTTGAACGCATTCCGTTCGACATGGGCTCGATGGTCGAGGACACCGCCAACCTGCTGTCACAGAACACCGCGCAAAGCGTGGAGCTGACCTGCCTGATCGCCCGCGACTTCCCCAGCAGCGTGCTTGGCGACCCCACACGGGTACGGCAAATCGTCAGCAACCTGCTGTCCAATGCCCTCAAGTTCACCCGCTTCGGCCGCGTGGATGTACGGCTGACGACCATTGTCGGCGGTGTGCGCCTGGAAGTGCGCGACACCGGCATCGGCATCCCCGAAGAAGCCCAGGCGCGGATCTTCCAGCCGTTCACCCAGGCCGGTGCCGGCATTACCCGCCAGTACGGCGGTACCGGCCTGGGCCTGGCGCTGACGCGCAACCTGTGCAAGGCCATGCAGGGCCACCTGCATATCAAGTCCGACCCGGGCTTCGGCAGCCGCTTCACCGCCGAGCTACCGCTGCCCGTGCACACCGAGGCCATCCCGCCAGCACCGTTGCACGGGCATGTGGCTGCGCTGAACGCAGCCGGCAGCGGGCTCGATGAACTGTTGCAGGACCTGCTGCCCGCCTGGGGCCTTGCCTACCAGCGCCATGACAGCAGCGCGGGGCTGGACGCCTCGGCCATCGACCTGCTGATCACCGACAGCCTGGACCAACTGTTCGAACTGCGCCCGGCGCTGAAGACACCGATCTTGCTGGTGACTGCCTACGGCAACTTCCTGCCCAGCGAACAGTCGGTCGCCCTCGCCCCCCTGCACCAACTGGCCCGGCCGCTGTCGCGCAACGCCCTGTACCAGACCCTGCGCCGCACCTTGCAGGGCCACGAGCCCGAACACCCGCTGGCCACCCCTGCCATCACCCTGGAGCAAGGCCGCGCGCGCATCCTGCTGGTGGAGGACAACCCGGTGAACCAGCTGGTGGCAAAGGGCATGCTGGCCAAGCTCGGCTGCCAGGTGCAGCTGGCCACCCAGGGCGCCGAGGCCCTGGAGCTACTGGAACAGGACGAGTTCGACCTGGTGCTGATGGACTGCAACATGCCGGTGATGGACGGCTACGAGGCCAGCCGGCGCATCCGCCAGAGCGGCCGCTGGCCCGACCTGCCGATCGTCGCTCTCACCGCCAACGCCATGCCCGAAGAACGCGAGCGCTGCCGGGCAGCGGGCATGAACGACTACCTGGCCAAACCGTTCCGCCGCGAAGAGCTGCTGGCACTGGTCGACCACTGGGTACCCGTCAACGGCTGAGTAGGCGCTCGATGTCGGCTTCCAGGGCCTGCGGCTTGGTGGTGGGAGCGTAGCGCGTTACCTGGCCAGAGGCCGGGTCGACCAAGAACTTGGTGAAGTTCCACTTGATCTTCTGGCTGCCCAGAATGCCCGGGGCGCGCTGCTTGAGCTCGGCGAACAGCGGGTGGCTGCCGGGGCCGTTGACCTCGACCTTGCGAAACAGCGGGAAGCTCACGCCGAAGTTGCGCTCGCAGAACTGGGCAATTTCCCGCGCATCGCCCGGCTCCTGCTTGCCGAACTGGTTGCAGGGGAAGCCCAGCACCACCAGGCCGCGTGCGCGATAGGCCTGCCACAGTTGCTCCAGGCCTTTGTACTGCGGGGTAAAGCCGCACTGGCTGGCGGTATTGACCACCAGCAGCGCCTTGCCGGGGAAGTCGCCGAGCTTCTTGTGCTCGCCGCCCAGGGTCACGCAGGGGATGTCCAGTATCGATCCAGCCATGGTCGGGCTCCGGTCAGTCGCGCGGGCGCAGGTCGATGCACACCGAGTTGATGCAGTAGCGCAGGCCGGTCGGTGGCGGGCCATCGGGGAACACGTGGCCCAGGTGCGCATCGCAGCGGGCACAGGTGACTTCGGTGCGGATCATGCCGTGGGATGTGTCGCGGATCTCGATCATCGCGCTGTCCTCGATGGGCGCGTAGAAGCTCGGCCAGCCGCAGCCGGAATCGAACTTGGTCTGCGCATCGAACAGTGGCAGGCCGCAGCAGATGCAGTGGTAGATGCCGTCGCGGCGCTCGCTATTGTACTTGCCGCTGAACGGCCGCTCGGTGCCTTTGAGGCGGCACACCTGGTACTGCTCGGGGTCGAGCATCGACCGCCATTGTTCCAGGGTTTTCTCGATCTTTTGCATGTAGGGACCTCGGCAGGCTGAATTTCGCTGCGCACCGTCTTTTCCGGGGCGCGGGTGGCACGTATATTAGTTGGCTTCGTGTGCCAGGCGTTCAGTCTGGCACCCGCTTCCTGCCCTTTCAAACCTTTCGGCGGGGCGTAGCGCGTTTTCTCAATCGGGATCCCATCATGCAGTTCAGCAAATCGAACAAGCTCGCCAATGTCTGCTACGACATTCGCGGCCCAGTGCTCAAGCACGCCAAACGCCTGGAGGAGGAAGGCCACCGCATCCTCAAGCTGAACATCGGCAACCCGGCGCCGTTTGGCTTCGAGGCGCCTGACGAAATCCTCCAGGATGTGATCCGCAACCTGCCCACCGCGCAGGGCTACAGCGACTCCAAAGGCCTGTTCAGCGCGCGCAAGGCAGTGATGCAGTACTGCCAGCAAAAAGGCATCGAAGGCGTCACCATCGAGGACATCTACCTCGGCAATGGCGTGTCCGAGCTGATCGTCATGTCGATGCAGGCACTGCTCAACAACGGCGACGAAGTGCTGATCCCGGCTCCCGACTACCCGCTGTGGACCGCCGCCGTGAGCCTGGCCGGCGGCAAACCGGTGCACTACCTGTGCGACGAGCAGGCCGACTGGTTCCCCGACCTTGAGGACATCAAGGCCAAGATCACCCCGAACACCAAGGCCCTGGTGATCATCAACCCGAACAACCCGACCGGCGCGGTGTACTCCAAAGAACTGCTGCTGGGCATGCTGGAACTGGCCCGCCAGCACAACCTGGTGGTGTTCTCCGACGAAATCTACGACAAGATCCTGTACGACGAAGCCGTGCACATCAGCACCGCCTCGCTGGCCCCCGACCTGCTGTGCCTGACCTTCAACGGCCTGTCCAAGTCGTACCGGGTGGCGGGCTTCCGTTCCGGCTGGCTGATCATCTCCGGGCCCAAGCACCACGCGCAAAGCTACATCGAAGGCATCGACATGCTGGCCAACATGCGCCTGTGCGCCAACGTGCCGGCCCAGCATGCCATCCAGACCGCGCTGGGCGGCTACCAGAGCATAAACGACCTGGTGCTGCCACCGGGCCGCCTGCTGGAGCAGCGCAATCGCACCTACGAGCTGCTGAACGACATCCCGGGCGTGAGCTGCGTGAAGCCGATGGGGGCGCTGTATGCATTCCCGCGGATCGACCCGAAAGTGTGCCCGATCCTCAACGACGAGAAGTTCGCCCTTGACCTGCTGCTGTCGGAGAAGCTGCTGATCGTTCAGGGTACCGCGTTCAACTGGCCGTGGCCGGACCACTTCCGTGTGGTTACCTTGCCGCGGGTGGATGACCTGGAGGCGGCGATTGGCCGGATCGGGAATTTCCTGAAGGGTTATTCGCAGTAAGTGCTGGCCCTGGGGGCGCTTTGCGCCCCTTTCGCGACACAAGGCCGCTCCTACAGGATTACGCGATCATTTGTAGGAGCGGCCTTGTGTCGCGATGGGCCGCACAGCGGCCCCAACATTCCCACAGGATGTTTCTTACATCCTGCAACGCTCTATCCCACAGCCCCCACGCCATCCTCTGCCATACTCCGCCGTACACAGTTTGAAATAGTCGCCCGATTGAATCGACACGGCCGGCACCTTATATACCCCGCAGTAAGCGACAATTCATCCGTCAGGAGAACGTAACAACCATGATGCGCATTCTGTTGTTTGTAGCCACCAACCTTGCGGTGGTGCTGGTTGCAAGCATTACCCTGAGCCTGTTCGGTTTCAACGGGTTCATGGCCGCCAACGGGGTCGACCTGAACCTCAGCAGCCTGCTGGTGTTCTGCGCCGTGTTCGGTTTTGCCGGCTCCCTCGTCTCGCTGTTCATCTCCAAGTGGATGGCGAAGATGACCACCGGCACCCAGATCATCAGCCAGCCGCGCACCCGCCACGAGCAGTGGCTGCTGCAAACGGTCGAAGAGCTGTCTCGTGAAGCAGGCATCAAGATGCCTGAAGTGGGTATTTTCCCGGCATACGAGGCCAACGCCTTCGCCACCGGCTGGAACCGCAACGACGCACTGGTCGCTGTGTCCCAGGGCCTGCTGGAGCGTTTCTCGCCCGATGAAGTGCGCGCAGTGCTGGCCCACGAAATCGGCCACGTGGCCAACGGCGACATGGTCACCCTGGCGCTGGTGCAGGGCGTGGTGAACACCTTCGTGATGTTCTTCGCGCGCATCATCGGCAACTTCGTCGACAAGGTGATCTTCAAGAACGAAGAAGGCCAGGGCATTGCCTACTACGTGGCGACCATCGTTGCCGAGCTGATCCTGGGCATTCTGGCCAGCATGATCGTGATGTGGTTCTCGCGCCGCCGCGAATACCGCGCCGACGAAGCCGGCGCACAGCTGGCCGGTACCACGGCGATGATCGGCGCCCTGCAGCGCCTGCGCGTGGAGCAAGGCCTGCCGGTGCACATGCCCGACACCATGAAGGCGTTCGGCATCAATGGTGGCCTGAAGCACGGCCTGGCCGGGCTGCTGATGAGCCACCCGCCGCTGGAAGACCGTATCGAGGCCCTGCGCCGTCGCGGTTGATCCAACTGGTAAGCGGAAAGGGCGACTTCGGTCGCCCTTTTTTGTACACCTGTGCCGGCCTCTTCGCGGGTAAACCCGCTCCCACAGGGATCCCGCAATCTTCAGGCCTGTGGTGTTCCAGTGGGAGCGGGTTCACCCGCGAAAGGGCCGGTACAGGCTACACACTTGTCAGCGGCTGACTCGGTAAACCCGCTCCAGCAAACTCGATACCCCGGCCTGCAAAAACTTCGGGCTCTCCTCAATCACCTCGACAACTTCCAGCTCATCCACCTGCCAGCCGGCAAACCCCTGCCGCAGCTCTTGATCCCCTACCGAAAACGGCGGCCCGCCCAGCAAAGCCTGGTCGTAATCCAGAGTCACCACCACCCCCTGGCAACTCGTCGGCAGCAAACCCGACAACAGCTGCATGTAAGCCCCACGCATCTGCGACGGCAAGGCAATCACCGCAGCCCGGTCATAAAGCCCCGCGCAGTCCCCGATATCCTCTGCCTGCAACGCAAAGATATCCCCACACCAGAGCTCCACGTCACCGCTGCGCCAAACCTCGAAAGCCCCCCGCTGCCCCACCTCGGCCTGTAGCCCATGCTCGCGGAAGAATGCCTCAACCGCACGCCGCGACAGCTCTACGCCCAACACGCGATGCCCCTGCCCGGCCAGCCAGGCCAGGTCAAGGCTCTTGCCGCACAACGGCACCAGCACACGGCTGCCCGGCACCAGGCCAAGCGTTGGCCAATACTTCTGCAGATAAGGGTTCACCTGCGCCTGGTGAAAGCCGATCTGGTTGTCGGCCCACCGCTGCTGCCAGAACGCTGGCTCCATGATCACTCCCGATTTTTAGATGGTTTGTCGGTAAAAGTTGGTTTGGATTTCGATCTGTGGTTGATCGAAGATGATTGCATCTTAACCGCCAGGACCCCGTCATGCTGCCCAGCCTGTTCATTTCCCATGGTTCCCCCATGCTTGCCCTGCAACCCGGCGCCAGCGGGCCGGCGCTGGCACGGCTGGCCAACACCTTGCCCCGGCCGAAAGCGATCTTGGTGGTGTCGGCGCACTGGGAAACCCGCGAACTGCTGGTGACCGGCAGCACACGACCAGAGACCTGGCATGATTTCTATGGCTTCCCACCGGCGTTGTATGCAGTGCAATACCCGGCGCCAGGTGACCCCACCCTTGCCGGCCAGGTCAGCGAACTGCTGCAGTCTGCCGGGCTGCCAGCCCGACTGGACGCGCAGCGGCCATTCGACCATGGCGCCTGGGTACCGCTGTCGCTGATGTACCCGGATGCGAGCATACCGGTAGTGCAGGTTTCACTGCCCAGCCACATGGGGCCGGCGCTGCAGGTCAGGGTGGGCAAGGCGCTGGCGGGGCTGCGTGGCGAGGGTGTGCTGCTGATTGGTTCGGGCAGCATTACCCATAACCTGGGCGAGCTGGACTGGCATGCCGGGCCGGATGTGATCGAGCCTTGGGCGCAGGCGTTTCGGGACTGGGTAGTGGAAAAGCTGCAAGCGGATGATCAGGAAGCGTTGCTGGGTTATCGGCAGCAGGCGCCATTTGCGGTGCGTAACCATCCCAGTGATGAGCATTTGCTGCCGCTGTTCTTTGCCCTTGGGGCTGGGGGCAAGTTTGCAGTGGTGCACCAAGGGTTCACCTTGGGGGCACTGGGGATGGACATTTATCGGTTCGACTGAAAGGCCTCTTCGCGGGTGAACCCGCTCCCACAGGGTCTCCACAGATTTCAAGGCTTGTGCTGTACCTGTGGGAGCGGGTTTACCCGCGAAAAGGCCGGCACAGGCAAAAAAATCCCCAGCCAAGGCCGGGGATTTTTTCATTGCGCCAGGATCAATCCTCGCGGTAGCGACGCAGCTTCAGCTGCTTGCCAGCCACGCGGGTGTCCTTGAGCTTGGACAGCAGCTTTTCAAGGCCATCTTCCGGCAGCTCGACCAGGCTGAAGCTATCACGCACCTGGATGCGGCCGATGGCGTCACGGGCCAGACCACCTTCGTTGAGGATCGCGCCCAGCAGGTTCTTGGCAGCGATGCCGTCACGGGCACCCAGGGCAGTGCGGCAACGCACACGGCCTTCAGCCAGCGGCAATGGCGCACGGCGCTCGCGGTCACCACGCTCCGGGCGCTCGCCACGCTCACCACGCTCGGTACGCTCACCACGCGGGGCGAAGCTCGGCACCAGTGGCTGCTCACGCTCTACCGCAGCCAGGTCCAGCGCCTGGCCATTGGTGGCCTTGCGCAGCAGGGCCGAAGCCAGAGCGCGGGCACTGCAACCCAGGTCGTTGGTCAGGCGGTCGAACAGGTCGCCGTGGGTGGCTTCTGCTTCGGCTACCAGCGGCGCCAGGCTGTTGGTCAGCTTCTTGATGCGGGCGTCCAGCACGGCCTGGGCATTCGGCAGGCGGGCTTCGGCAACTTTCTGCCCGGTTACGCGCTCGATCACCTGCAGCATGCGGCGCTCACGCGGGGTGACCAGCAGCAGTGCACGGCCTTCGCGACCGGCACGGCCGGTACGGCCGATACGGTGTACGTAGGATTCCGGATCGTACGGCATATCGACGTTGAACACGTGAGTGATACGCGGTACGTCCAGGCCACGGGCAGCGACGTCGGTAGCGACAACGATGTCCAGGCGGCCATCCTTGAGCGAGTCGATCACGCGCTCACGCTGGTTCTGGGCGATGTCGCCGTTCAGCGCGGCAGCCTTGTAACCCTTGGCTTCCAGCGCAGAGGCCAGGTCCAGGGTGGCTTGCTTGGTACGCACGAAGGCGATCAGCGCGTCGAACTCTTCCACTTCCAGCAGACGCAGCACAGCCGGGATCTTCTGGTCGGCGTGGACCATCAGGTGGGCCTGGTCGATCGCGGTAACGGTCTGGGTCTTGCTCTGGATCTTGACGTGCTTGGGCTCGCGCAGGTGGCGTTCGGCGATCGAGCGGATCGACGACGGCAGGGTGGCGGAGAACAGCACGGTCTGGCGGCTGGCCGGGATGGCATCGAAGATCACTTCGAGGTCGTCCATGAAGCCCAGCTTGAGCATCTCGTCGGCTTCGTCCAGTACCAGGTACTGCACGGTCGACAGGACTTTTTCGTCACGACGCAGGTGGTCGCACAGGCGGCCCGGGGTGGCCACGACGATTTGCGCGCCGTTGCGGATCGCACGCAGCTGTGGGCCCATCGGGGCACCACCGTAGACGGCGACCACGTTCACGCCCGGCATCTGCTTGGCGTAGGTTTCGAAAGCGGTAGCAACTTGCAGCGCCAACTCACGGGTTGGCGCCAGGATCAGGGCTTGCGGTTCGCGCTTGCTCACATCGATCTTGTTGAGGATCGGCAGGGCGAAGGCAGCGGTCTTGCCGGTGCCAGTCTGCGCCTGGCCGATCATGTCGTGACCGGCGAGGATGATCGGGATCGATTGTTGCTGAATGGCGGACGGCTCTTCGTAGCCGGTCGCCAGAACGGCAGCAACAATATTCGGATTGAGATCGAGAGCGGCGAAGCCGCCGGTTTCCTGGGTCATGGGTCTGCCTCTAGGTGCATCCGCAAAGACCCATGCTCCAAAGCTGCACAAGCCATGAAAGACCGACAGGTCACCCAGGCAGCTTTGGCGGCGGGGATTTGCGAAAACGATTGAAAAAGAAAACGTGGGAAAGTCCGCCTAGCGGACGTGCAGCCGAAGCTGGACTCGGAGGGTTTGCACCACCTGATTTTGCGGTCCGCTAAAAGACCGGCGCGTACTATACCCGAAATAGTGCGGGTACGTGAGGAATATTTTCAGGGTGTCCGGCCAGTATCAGGCCATCAGCAATATGCGGCTGAAACGATTCCAGTCTGCGATACCGCGTCGCCCGCTCCCACAGGTACAGCGTTGCTCTCAGGTCCATGACATCCCTGTGGGAGCGGGTTTACCCGCGAATCAGGCGACGCGGTATTCAGGTAGCCGGCCGAATCTCGCGGATCAGCCCCTCGAGGCTATACCCCAGACGCGGCGCCAGCGCCTCGGCCCGGGCCCTCAGCCCATCCAGGTCCAGTGTCTGCTCCAGGTCCGACGGCACCAGCAGGATCACATTGCCCTCCTTCACCGGCAGCTCCCAGTAATGCCGGTGGTACAACCCGCGCAGCAACGCCGCGCCCAGCGGCTTGCCGTCGTCGGTGGCCCACTGGTTGATCACCAGCCAACCACCCGGGTTCAGCTGCTGCTGGCAGTTTTCCAGGAAGTTCCACGCCAGGTGGCCCACCCCCGGCCCATGGTCGGTGTACAGGTCGACGAACAGCAGGTCGGCCTTCTCGGCCGTGGGCAACAGCTCCAGGGCATCGCCGATGCGTACATACAGCCGCGGGTCGTCGTCCAGGCCCAGATACTCCATGGCCAGGCGCGGTACGTCCGGGCGCAGCTCGATGGCCTCGATATCGTCCAGCGGCAGAAATTTCATGCAGGCCTGGGTCAGCGTGCCGGCACCCAGGCCGAGAAACAGCGCGCTCTCCGGCTGCTCGTGGCACAACGCGCCCACCAGCATGGCACGGGTATAGTCATACTCCAGCCAGCTGGGGTCGGCCGTGAACACGCAGCTCTGCTCGATCGCATCGCCGAACTCCAGAAAGCGGTAGTCGTCGACTTCATACACGCTGATGACGCCAAAGGCGTCCTCCACCCGTGCCAGTAGCCGCTCTTGCCGTTCCGCCGTCATGCTTGCCACCCACCCGCGCAAAAACGCGCATTGTCCGCCAACACCCTCGATGCAACAAGCGCAGCGCCAACTGTTACCATGGCCCATAGCCTACAACCGACAAGACCGAGCCCGAGATGAACCAACCGTGGAGCCCCGACAGCTGGCGCGCCCTGCCGATCCAGCAGCAACCGACCTACCCCGATGCCGCGCACCTGCTGAAGGTCGAACAGACGCTGGCCAGCTACCCGCCGCTGGTGTTCGCGGGCGAGGCACGCGAGTTGCGCCGGCAGTTCGCCGAGGTCACCGAAGGCCGCGCCTTCCTGCTGCAGGGTGGCGACTGCGCCGAGAGCTTCGCCGAGTTCTCGGCGGCGAAAATCCGCGACACCTTCAAGGTGCTGCTGCAGATGGCCATTGTCATGACCTTCGCCGCCGGCTGCCCGGTGGTCAAGGTCGGGCGCATGGCCGGGCAGTTCGCCAAGCCGCGCTCAGCGGGCGATGAAACCATCGGCGACATCACCCTGCCCGCCTACCGTGGCGACATCGTCAACGGCATCGGCTTCGACGCGAAAAGCCGCATTCCCGACCCGGAGCGCCTGCTGCAGGCCTACCACCAGGCCACCGCCAGCCTCAACCTGCTGCGCGCCTTCGCCCAGGGCGGGTTTGCCGACCTGCACCAGGTGCACAAGTGGAACCTGGACTTCATCGCCAACTCGGCGCTGGCCGACAAGTACCACCAACTGGCCAACCGCATCGACGAAACCCTGGCATTCATGCGCGCCTGCGGCCTGGACAGCGCGCCACAGCTGCGCGAAACCAATTTCTTCACTGCCCACGAAGCACTGCTGCTGAACTATGAAGAAGCCTTCGTGCGCCAGGACAGCCTGACCGGCGATTACTACGACTGCTCGGCGCACATGCTGTGGATCGGCGACCGCACCCGCCAGCTGGACGGTGCCCATGTGGAGTTCCTGCGCGGCGTGCACAACCCGATCGGGGTCAAGGTTGGCCCGAGCATGAACCCTGAAGAACTGATCCGCCTGATCGACACGCTGAACCCGGCCAACGACCCCGGGCGCCTGAACCTGATCGTGCGCATGGGCGCCGGCAAGGTTGGCGACCATCTGCCGGGGCTGATCCGCACCGTCGAGCGCGAAGGGCGCAAGGTGCTGTGGAGTTCCGACCCGATGCACGGCAACACCATCAAGGCCAGCAGCGGCTACAAGACCCGCGACTTTGCGCAGATCCTGGACGAGGTGAAGCAGTTCTTCCAGGTGCACCAGGCCGAGGGCAGCCATGCCGGCGGCATCCACATCGAGATGACCGGGCAGAACGTCACCGAATGCATCGGCGGCGCCCGGCCGATCACCGAAGATGCGTTGTCTGACCGGTACCACACCCACTGCGACCCGCGCATGAACGCCGACCAGTCGCTGGAGCTGGCCTTCCTGATCGCCGAAACCCTCAAGCAGGTGCGACGCTGAGCGCTTTTCGCTTTTCGCTTTTCGCTTTTCGCTTTTCGCTTTTCGCTTTTCGCTTTTCGCTTTTCGTTTTTGATCTTGCTTCTAAGCGCGCGATAGTTCAGGCGCTGCCGATTGCGACTTCAGGAGGCCGAGCGAAGGGACTGCGGAGGGAGGTGACGGGCATGGATGCCCGTCAAGCGCTGAGGCCCCATGGATGGGGCCTGCAGCGCGTACTCCCGGGAGCAGGCCCGTAGCGAGGGGACCCCGGAGCGCAGCGTAGGGGCCGGATGATGGGAGCGGACGGTTTTTGGTTCCTTTTTGCCACGACAAAAAGGGACCCGCCGTAAGGGCGGAAGGGTGAGCCAGCGTCGCCATCGCAAACGGACTGTTCGCCCTATCAAAACCGGCGCTTAAGCTTTTTGGCTTTTGGCTTTTGCTTTTTGCTTTTTTGGATGCGGGCATTCACATCGAGCAGACATTCATTCGCGATGGTGGCGCGAAATCACCTTTCCGCCCTTACGGCGGGTCCCTTTTTGTCGTGGCAAAAAGGAACCAAAAACCGTCGGCTCCCATCATCCGGCCCCTTCGCTTCGCTACGGGGTCCCCTCACTACGGACTTGCTCCCGGGAGTACGCGCTGCAGGCCCCATCCATGGGGCCTCAGCGCTTGACGGGCATCCATGCCCGTCACCTCCCTCCGCAAGCCCTTCGCTCGGCCTCCTGAAGTCGCAATCTGCGTCGGCTGGACTACCGCGCGCTTAGAAGCAAAATCAAGAGTGAGAGCGAGAGCGAGAGCAAGAGCAAGAGCAAGAGCGGCTGCCACGCTTGGCATCACTTGCTCAGCGGGTCATCCCAGAAATGCCGTTCGGCCTCTTGCTGGATATCCGCCCGACTCAACCCCAGGTCGTGCAAGGTTGCGTCACTGAGGCTGGCCAGTTCCTGACGTTGGCGGTACAGCTGCAGCCAGCGCGCCGGGCGCTGCAGGGCGGCATGCCACAGGTGGTTCAGGGAAAAGGCAGGTTGCTGGATGCTGCTGACATGACCTTTCATCGTGAAGCCCTCCGTGTTGATGGCTCCAGTCTCGCGCCAGGCATAAGATCAATCCAACGAATGTTTCTGATGCCATGCATCTCGGAGATTGATGCAATGTCCCAGTACCAGAGCCTCGATGCGGACGTACTGCGCACCTTCGTGGCCATCGCCGAGCAGGGTGGCTTCACCCGCGCCGGCGAGGTGGTCAACCGCACCCAGTCGGCGGTGAGCATGCAGATGAAACGCCTGGAGGAGGACATCCTGCAGCGCCAGCTGTTCGAGCGCGACGGCCGCCAGGTGCGCCTGACCGCCGAGGGCCAGGTGTTGCTGGGCTATGCCCGGCGCATCCTCAAGTTGCATGGCGAAGTGTTCAACACCCTGCGCATGCCGCACATGGTCGGGGTAGTACGCATCGGTACGCCGGATGACTATGCCATGCGCTTCCTGCCGACCATTCTGTCGAGCTTTGCCCAGGCTTACCCGCTGGTGCAGGTGGAGGTGCATTGCGACTCCTCCAAACAGCTGATGCTGCGCCAGGACCTGGACCTGACCATCGTCACCCGTGAGCCGGGCAACGAGATTGGCCAGCTGCTGCGCCAGGAACGCCTGGTCTGGGCCGCCGCGGAAGGCTTCTGTCCGCAGGAGCAACGCCCCATGCCGGTAGCCTTGTTCAATACCGACTGCTTCTGCCGGGCCTGGACCTGCAATGCCCTCGAGGCCCAGGGCATCGACTACCGCATCGCCTATACCAGCCCGAGCCTGGCCGCGATCTTTGCCATTGTCACCGCAGGGTTGGCGGTGACCGCACAGTTGCAGAGCCTGATTGGCGGGAATATCCGCATTCTGGGGGAGAGCGAAGGGTTGCCGCAGTTGCCCGTGGCCAATGTGATGCTGGTGCGCAGTACCCAGAACCCTTCACCGATCACCGATTGCATGGCCGACTACATTGTCGAAGGGTTCAAGTGATTTGGGGCTGCTGCGCAGCCCGTCGCGACACAAGGCCGCCCCTACAAGGGAACGCGATCCCCTGTAGGAGCGGCCTTGTGTCGCGATGGGCCGCAAAGCGGCCCCAAAATCTCAAAGCTCAAACCCGAGCATCACCGCACACACCACCAAAAACACGCAGAACATTGTCCGCAACACTTTCTCCGGCAACGCATGGGCCAACTTCACCCCCCAGCTGATACTCAGCAAGCCGCCCACCGCCAATGGCACCCCCACACCCCAGTCGACACTGTGGTGCACCCCGTAGGTCACCAGAGTTACCAAGGTACTCGGCGCCGCCAGCGCCAGTGACAGCCCCTGCGCCACCACCTGGGTGGTACCGAACACACTGGTCAGGATCGGCGTGGCCACCACGGCCCCACCCACCCCGAACAAGCCACCCATGGTCCCGGCAAAACTGCCCAGCACACCCAGCCACGGCCAGGCATAGCGCAACTCGGCGCTGGGCGGTGTCACCTTCATGAACATCCGCGCCACGTTCCACACTGCCAAGGCCACCAGAAAGCCGACAAAGCCCAGACGCATGGAATGCGCATCCAGCCCCACCGCCCAGATCGACCCCAGCCAGGCGAACACGAAGCTGCACAGCGACAACGGCAGCGCATGGCGCAACTCGATGCGGTTACGCTGGTGATAACGCCACAGCGCCAGCAGCACATTGGGAACCACCATCACCAACGCCGTGCCCTGCGCCAGTTGCTGGTCCAGGCCGAACAGAACGCCCAGGGCGGGAATCGCGATCAGCCCACCGCCAATGCCGAACAGGCCGCCCATGGTTCCCAGGGCCGCACCCAGCACGATATACAACAACCACTCGATCATCACGGCCTCACCCGCCTATGCATACAATGCGAGCATGCTAACGATTGCGGGCTGGCGGGGAAACGCACAGCAGCGCACAATGGCTATGCGTTTTTCGCAAAAGCAAGGCAGCCATGAGCCCCGATACCCTGACCGACCAGCTAAGCCTGTTCCTCGATGTGCTGGAAACCGGCAGCTTTTCTGCCGCCGCCCGCCGCCACCCGCTGACGCCGTCCGCCGTGGCCCGGCGCATCGACAACCTGGAAAGCGCCGTGGGCAGCCGCCTGTTCACCCGCAGCACCCACGCCGTGCGCGCCACACCTGCAGGCAATGCCTTTGCCGAACGGGCCAGGCGCATCATCGAGGAACTGCGCCTGGCTCGCGCCGAAGCGGTGTCGCTGAGCAATGCCCCCGAAGGCCTGATCCGTATCGACGCCCCCGCCGCATTCGGCCGCCGCCACCTGGCCCCGGCCATCGCTGATTTCCTGGTCGCCTACCCGGGCCTGGATGTGCAACTGCGCCTGATCGACAGCTTTGTCGACCTGCATGGCAGCCACCTGGGCGAGGTCGACCTGGTGCTGCGCGCCGGCCCCCTGGCCGATACCCGGCTGGTCGCCACGCCATTGGCCTACATGGTGCGCATCGCCTGTGCCAGCCCTGCCTACCTGGCCAGCCGCGGCATGCCCACCTGCCCCAGCGAGCTGCCCGGGCACGACGGCCTGGACTGGGACGGCCTGGCGCCGCCATTCGCCTGGCGTTTCAACGTGGCCGGGCAAACCCGCCTGTACCGCCCCTCGCGCATGCGCATGGCCGCCAACAATGCCGAAACCCTACTGTTCGGCGCCCTCGCCGGCTTGGGCATCGCCCACCTGCCCACTTGGCTGATCAGCGAATACTTGCTGCGCGGCGAGCTGATGCCGTTGTTTTGCGACGGTGGCTTGCCCAAAGCGGAAAGCAGCGGTATCTACGCGCTTCGCCTGGAACATGAAACGAACTCTCGCAGCCGTTTGCTGCTCGAATTTCTCAAGAGCCGCTTCAGCCCGATTCCACCCTGGGACCTGGCCTTGCGCAGTGAACTGCGCGAATAAAGCGCGCACTAACGATCAGCGTGCCAGACTTTCCCATTGATTACTTTCAAGGACCTGCATGAACGCCAACACCCAAGCCTCTTGTGACGAGCTGCTGCTGGACAACCAGGTCTGTTTCGCCCTGCACTCCACCTCGTTGCTGATGACCAAGGTCTACAAACCGCTGCTGCAGGCCCTGGGCCTGACCTACCCGCAGTATCTGGCCATGCTCGTGCTGTGGGAGCATGACGGCCTGACCGTCGGCGAGATAAGCCAGCACCTGCTCACCGACCCTGGCTCGCTGACGCCGCTGCTGAAGCGCCTGGAAAGCGAAGGCCTGCTGCAGCGCAACCGCAGCCGCGAGGACGAGCGAGTGGTACTGGTGCAGTTGACCGACAAGGGCCGCGCCTTGCAGCAGCAGGCCAGAGAAGTGCCGCAGTGCATTCTCAAGGCCAGCGGCCACAGCCTGGAACAGCTGCAGCAACTGCAGGCCGACCTGCTGGCGCTACGCGAGAACCTGCAGAAAAACCTCTGACAGCTATGCTGTGCAATGGCCGTTCGGATGAGCGGCGAAGATTTATCTTGCGCACAAACTAATTGCGCGCTAATTTAAATCCCACACCAACCCGCGCCCTCCTCCAGACGGGGAGCGCACAGCACATTAGCGAGGCTCAAGATGCAAAAGGTCACTCCGCTGTACATCGCAGAAGCTACCTCCACCGGTGGGCGCGACGGCAAATCCCGTTCCAGTGACGGCAAGCTGGTGGTCAGCCTGAGCACCCCCAAGGAACTGGGCGGCGCAGGCGGTGACGGCACCAACCCCGAGCAGATGTTCGCCGCCGGTTACTCGGCTTGCTTCATCGGTGCCCTGAAGTTCGTGGCCGGGCAGGAGAAAAAGGCCCTGCCGGCGGACGCCTCGATCACCGCGAAGGTGGGCATCGGCCAGATTCCGGGGGGGTTCGGCCTGGACATCGACTTGCACATCAACCTGCCGGGCCTGGCCCAGGCGGATGCAGAAGGGCTGGTGGAAAAGGCGCACAAGGTGTGCCCGTACTCCAACGCCACCCGCGGCAATGTGGATGTGCGCCTGCACGTGACCGTGTAAGGCTGTGGGAGCGGCCTTGCGTCGCGATGGGGCGCGAAGCGGCCCCAGAATCTCGGGTACCCTTGATATCGCCGGGGCCGCTTTGCGGCCCTTTCGCGACACAAGGCCGCTCCCACAAAAGCAAGAGCCAGCATCGAGAACCGCAAAAACGCAGGCATGAAAAAACCCGGCCAAGGCCGGGTTTTTGCGTTTCACAAGAAGGATTACTTCTTGGAACGGCCTTTGAAGCTGTTGTCGCGAGTGTCGATATCGATCCACTCGTCGATCTGGATGAAGTCGGCAACCGAGATCTCGGTACCGTTCTTCAGCTTGGCAGGCTTCATGACCTTGCCCGAGGTGTCGCCGCGTGCGGCGTTCTCGGTATAGACAACCTGACGGCTGATGGTGGTCGGCAGTTCAACCGATACCAGGCGGCCTTCAAAGAACACGGCTTCGCAGACGTCTTCCATGCCTTCTTCGATGTACGGCAGAACGGCTTCGATGTCCTCGGCGTTCAGTTCGTACATGGTGTAGTCGGTGGTGTCCATGAAGGTGTATTCGTCACCGTTGATGAACGACAGGGTCGCTTCTTTGCGATCCAGGATCACGTCGTCCAGCTTGTCGTCTGCACCGTAGACGGTTTCGGTCTTGTAGCCGGTCAGCAGGTTCTTCAGCTTGGTCTTCATGATCGCGCTGTTACGGCCCGACTTGGTGAACTCAGCTTTTTGAACCAGCCACGGGTCGTTGTCGATCCGCAGGACGGTACCGGGTTTCAGTTCTTTACCAGTTTTCATTACGAAGTATCCGAATCTGGATGGATTTATAAAAATCGAGGCCGCGTATCATAGCGAATTTCGGTAAAAGTGTACTAGCGCTGTGGCAAGGTCCGGCTGAGTGGCCTGTCGCGCCGCCCAAAGCCGCGCATGCTGCTGCAGCTCCGGCCAGTGCTGGCGGGCCGCCTGCCAGGCCTGGCCCATGTCACGGTCCATGTTCCAGGCTCGCCACAAGCCCAGCAGGGCGGCATCGGCATCGCCTGACAACCCGTGTCGATAATGCGCGAGAAACGCTTCGAGCTTTTCCCAATGGGCATTCTCGTCCTGCACGTAAATGTGCCACAGCATCGGCTGCCCGGCCCACTGTGCACGCACGAACGAGTCTTCGCCGCGCACGGCATTGAAATCACAGCTCCACAGCAACCGGTCGTAGTCGTCCTGGCTGACGAAAGGTAGCACCTGCACGGTCAGCGCCCCTCGCTTGCACAAGCTGCCCACTTGCAGCTCCACCTCGCCAAGCCACTGGCTGAGCCCCGCGACAACGCGCCCTTGCGGTACCAGCAGGTGACAAGGTTGCTCGCCTGAGGCCAGGGCATCAAGCCAGTTGCCCAGTTGCGGGTTTTCATAGGCGAACAGGGAAATCAGCAACGTCCCCGCTCCAGGGTTAACACCAAGCCCCTGCAAGAAGGCCTGCCGTGCGCCTTGCTGGAACGCATCACGCCGCGCCAGCAGCGAGCCCTCGCGCAGCAGGCCACCGGTTTTTTCGGTAAAGCCGGGAAAGAAGAATACCTTGCGCAAGCCATTGGGCTGCGGCGAAGGCAAGCCATGGCAACCCTCCACCCAGTCCTCGGCACTGAGGTATTCGAGGTTCAGCCACAGCGGCGGCGTGGCGCGAGCACGCATTGCCTCTACATAAGCTGCTGGCAACTGGCAGGCGAAGGCACCGATTACCACATCAGCCGGCGCCACCGGCAGCCAGGCCACCGGCCACTGGCGCACATCCACACCGTGCTGCCACTGCTGCGGGGCGTTGGCATCGGCCCCGGGGCACATGGGCGTGAACGCATTGAGGTCATCCACCCACAGCCGCACTGCCAGGCCGTGCTCGGCCACCAGCTGCCGGGCCAGGCGCCAGGTCACGCCTATATCGCCGTAGTTGTCGACGACACTGCAGAAGATGTCCCAGGTGGCTTTCATGTGCCCTGCCCTCGCCCAGCGGAAAAACCGCGCATTCTGCGCATAAATTGTCGCTGACAAAAGCACCTGCGCGGAAAAATGCCCAGGCGCATGCGACAATGCACCCCGAACACCCTGCCAGGAGGCTGCCATGCCGCGCCACCGTGAACTGAAGATCACCCTCAAGCCGTTGCCGTTGATCGTGTGCGTTGCCTTTGGCCTGTGGCTGGGCGCCGTGGCGATCGCCGCCAGCCTGTGGCTGGCCCTGCAACTGTGGCCACAGCAGGTACAGCCGCTGGCCCAGGCGATGGCCCCCGCCGCATACCGGCCTGCCACGCCGCCAGCGCCAGCCCCTGCGGCGGATGCCCAGGCGCAAATGTTCGAACGCTACAAGGACATCCTGCACAAGCAGGAGCTGCAACAGGCCGCCGAGGCCGCCCAGGGCAACCCGCGCAACCTCAACAGCCCCAAGTGCCAGTTCTGGCTGCAGCAGAACCGCACCGCGCCCACCGACAAAAGCCAGGCCAACGTGCTGGAGTTCTGTTACTGACCATGGACAAGCCCAGCCTGCTGGCGCAGATCGTCGCCGCCCTCGAACATGACCTGAATGTGCTGACCCGCGCGGCGCAAACCGCGTACGAAGCCGCCACTGCCGAGGAGAACATCGCCGAGAACAAGTACGACACCCTGGGCCTGGAAGCCTCGTACCTGGCCACCGGCCAGGCCCGCCGCAGCGCCGAGATCCGCAAGGCGCTGGTGACCTACCAGCAACTGCTGCTGCGCGATCATGACCCGGCACGCGGGGTGCAGGTGAGCAACCTGGTGACGCTGGAGGATGAACATGGCGGGCAGCGCCGACTGTTCCTCGGGCCCGAGGCGGCGGGGTTGAAGATTGGCGCGGGGGATGGGCTGGTGACGGTGATTACCCCGCGCTCGCCGCTGGGGCAGCAGTTGCTGGGCAAGAAAGTTGATGATGAGGTGAGCCTGGGGGCGCAGACTTTGATCATTGTCGATGTTGTCTGAGCAGGCCTCTTCGCTCCTGAAGCCGGTGTTGCCCCTGTAGGAGCAGCCTTGTGCTGCGAAGGGTCCCTGAGCAACACAGAAAATCTTTTTGCCTTACCGGCCCATTCGCAGCACAAGGCTGCTCCTACACCGATTGCAAGGCATCGAACCGCCCCGCCAGCCCCTGCTTCTCGAACTGCTCCACGACAAAATCGATAAATGCCCGGGTCTTGCCCGGTAGCAGCTTGTGCTCGGCGAAATACAGGCTGATATGCCCATCATCCACGTACCAGTCCGGCAGCACCCGCCGCAGCCGCCCGCCGTCCAGGTACGGCACGGCAAACGGCAGGCTCACCAGGGCAATCCCCAGGCCCTGCTCGGCCACCGCGCAAGCCGCATCCGAATCGCTCATGGTCATCGCCTGGCGCAACTGCAACGGCTGCTGCACCTGCCAACGACTGGTCAGCGGCCATGAACGCACCCGCCCGGTCTGCGGCGAGCGGATCAGGATACCGTCATGCCGTTGCAATACCTGCGGGTCGTCAATCGGTGCGTGCCGGCCCAGGTACGCCGGCGCTGCCACCAGCACCCGGTGCGCCGGGGTCAGCTTGCGTGCCACCACCCCCGGAGGCAGATCGAAGCCTCCGCCAATCGCCGCATCGAAGCCCTGGCCGATCAGGTCGACCTGGCGGTTGTCGAAATGCCAGTCCGGGGTAATGGCCGGGTAGCGACGCAGAAACTCAGACAGCAACGGCAACACATACAAGCGCCCGAAGACCGTGCCCATGCTCACCCGCAACAACCCGGCCGGCTGGCCTTCGCTGCTGGCCAGGTTGGCCACGGCGTACTGGATGGTGCGGAAGCTGTCACTGACCTCGCCCAGAAACCGCTGCCCGGCCTCCGTCAAGGTCAGCTTGCGGGTACTACGCTGGAACAACCGCACCCCCAGGCGCGCTTCCAGTTGAGCAACATGCTTGCCCACGGCAGCCGGGGTAATGCTGAGGCGCCTGGCGGCCTCGGCAAAGCTGCCGACTTCGGCACTGCGAATGAAGCATTCCAACGCGTTGAACGATTCCACGGCCATGATTGGCAACCAAAGGTTCACTCTGCTGATAGTGATTGCCATCTTATCAGCAGGTAATCAAGCGCCGATACTGCGTCCATCCAAGGCATTCCAGCCTGGCTACAGCAGGAGATCAACATGTCCAAGCAACACACACTCGAAGGCAAGGTGGCCCTGGTACAAGGCGGTTCCCGCGGCATCGGCGCAGCCATCGTGCGACGCCTGGCCCGCGAAGGCGCGCAGGTGGCTTTCACCTATGTCAGTTCCGCCGGCCCGGCGCAGGCACTGGCGCAGGAAATTACCGAAAACGGCGGCAAAGCCCTGGCCCTGCGGGCCGACAGTGCCGACGCGGCGGCCGTGCAACTGGCCGTGGATGACACCGTGAAGGCCTTCGGCCGGCTGGATATCCTGGTCAACAACGCCGGCGTGCTGGCGGTAGCGCCGCTGACCGAGTTCGACCTGGCCGACTTCGACCACATGCTGGCGGTGAACGTGCGCAGCGTATTCGTCGCCAGCCAGGCCGCGGCACGCTACATGGGCCAAGGCGGGCGCATCATCAACATTGGCAGCACCAATGCCGAGCGCATGCCGTTTGCCGGTGGCGCCCCCTATGCCATGAGCAAATCGGCGCTGGTCGGCCTGACCCGCGGCATGGCCCGTGACCTTGGGCCGAACGGCATTACCGTGAACAACGTGCAGCCAGGGCCGGTGGACACCGACATGAACCCGGCCAGCGGCGAATTCGCGGACAGCCTGATCCCGCTGATGGCGATCGGGCGGTATGGCGAGGCGGATGAAATTGCCAGCTTCGTGGCTTACCTGGCGGGGCCTGAGGCGGGGTACATTACCGGGGCCAGCCTGACGGTCGATGGCGGGTTTGCCGCCTGATTGACGGGTTGCCCGTTCCGCCCTCTTCGCGGGTAAACCCGCTCCCACAGGAATACCACGGCTTTCGAGTACTGTGGTGACCCTGTGAGAGCGGGTTTACCCGCGAAGAGGCCGGCACAGGCTATCCACTTATCCACCTGCCACGAGAAGCACATGCACACCCCCACACTCAGCCGCGCCCTGATCCTGCTGATGGCCACCGCCACCGGCCTGGCCGTCGCCAGCAACTACTATGCGCAACCGCTGCTGCACAGCATCGCCCAGCAGTTCGGCCTGAGCACTGCCAGTGCCGGCAGCATCGTCATTGCCGCACAACTGAGCTACGGCGCCGGCCTGTTGCTGCTGGCGCCGCTGGGCGATCTGTTCGAGCAGCGCCGGCTGATCACCGTGATGACCGCCATTTCCACCCTGGGCCTGATCATCAGCGCCTGCGCACCGAGCCTGCCGTGGCTGATCCTTGGCACTGCGCTGACCGGGCTGTTCTCGGTGGTGGCGCAGATCCTCGTGCCCATGGCCGCGACCCTCAGCGAGCCACACCAGCGCGGGCGCGCGGTCGGCACGTTGATGAGCGGTTTGCTGCTGGGCATCCTGCTGGCACGCACCGCCGCCGGGTTCATGGCCGAACTCGGTGGCTGGCGCAGCATCTACGTACTGGCCGCAGTGCTGATGGCCATCACCGCCGTGGCGCTGTACCGCAGCCTGCCGCAACACCACAGCCATGCCGGGCTGAAATACCCGGCGCTGATCGGCTCGGTGTTCCGCCTGTTCCTCGAAGAACCGGTGCTGCGCCTGCGCTCGCTGCTCGGCCTGCTGGCATTCAGCCTGTTCGCCCTGTTCTGGACGCCACTGGCGTTCCTGCTGGCGAAAGGCCCGTACCACTATTCGGATGCAGTGATAGGCCTGTTCGGCCTGGCCGGTGCAGCGGGTGCGCTGTCGGCCAACTGGGCCGGGCGCCTGGCCGACCGTGGCAAGGGCTCGCTGGGCACCACCGTGGGGCTGGTGGTATTGCTGCTGTCGTGGGTGCCGCTGGGCTTTGCCGAGCAGTCGTTGCCGGCCTTGCTGCTGGGCGTGCTGATGCTCGACCTGGCAGTGCAACTGGTGCATGTGAGCAACCAGAATGCAGTGATTGCCCTGCGGCCCGAGGCGCGCACGCGGCTGAATGCCGGGTATATCACCTGCTACTTCATTGGCGGGGCCTTGGGGTCGCTGCTGGGCACGCAATTGTTCCAGCGCCAGGGCTGGATAGGGATCGTGGTGGCCGGGTTGGTGATTGGCGGGCTGGCGTTGCTGGCGTGGCTTGCTTCCGCCCGCAAAGCTGACGCATAACCCCTGTAGGAGCGCCAGCCTGAGAGTGACAATGCACCGCACGACCCTCTGTCGCATGGCCGTTGACTTGCCTGCCCCGGCAGCGCTCAGTAGTCGCTGGCCAATGCCCTTTCCCTGACAGGACGACGTCATGACAAGACTCACGGTGCAATCCGGCGATTTCTTGCAAGGTGAAGGCGAATATCGCAACGGATCGCTCACACTCAAGACCCCGCGCAGCCCCTCCCCCGGCGAGCGGATTTCCCTGGCGCGCATCAGCGACCTGCGGCTGGCCAGCCTGGAATCCAACCGCAGCCTGGGCAGTGCCCTGGGCTGGGGCGTGGCCGGTGCACTGGTGGCCGGGCCGGTGGGGTTGCTGGCCGGGTTGTGGCTGGGTGGCAAGGAAGAAGAAGCTACCTTCCTGGCTACTTTCAAGGACGGGCGCAAGCTCATGGCCATTACCGATGGCAAGACCTGGTCGAAGATCGATGACAACTGGCGGCAGCACAGGCGGCCGGCCAGTAAAGGCTGACTGGATATCGGACGGTCCGGATCGTTTTATGTTGAAGGCGGCTGTAAGATGCCGCCTTTTTCATGGCCTGTGCCGGCCTCTTCGCGGGTAAACCCGCTCTCACAGGGATATCACTGCACCTGAGGATAGTGATTTTCCTGTGGGAGCGGGTTTACCCGCGAAGAGGCCGGCACAGGAGTGCGCATCCAGGAGCCCCACCGCATGCCCCCGCGTCACCCCCGCCTGCCCCTGAGCCTGCTCAGCCTGGGCCTGGCCCTGCATTGCCCCCATGTGCTTGCCGAAGACAGCGTGCTATTGGCCCCGCTGCAGGTGTCCGACACCTACGCCAACGACGGTTACCAGGCACGCCAGGCAGCCGTGGGCGGCTTCCAGCCCGCGCCCTTGCTCGACACCCCGGCCTCGATCAGCGTGTTCAGCCAGCAACTGCTGGAAGACCGCCAGGTGCGCCAGCTCAGCGAAGTGCTGCAAAGCGATGCCTCGGTGGGCGAAAGCTACGCCCCCATCGGCTACTACGAAAACTTCAATGTGCGCGGCTTCGAGCTGAATGCCGCCAGCAGCTACCGCATCAATGGCCAGACCATCGCCGGCGAGCAGAACGTGGCCCTGGAGAACAAGCAGCAGGTTGAGCTGCTCAAGGGCCTGTCCGGGCTGCAGAGCGGTGTCTCGGAGCCGGGCGGCCTGGTCAACTACGTGACCAAGCGCGCCGAAGACGTGCGCAGCGTCACGGTGTCGGCCAACGAACAAGGCGAACGCTACCTGGCCACCGACCTGGGCGGCTGGTTCGGCAGCGAGCGGCAGTTCGGCCTGCGGGCCAACCTGGCCCACGAAGACATCCGCTCCTACGTCGACCACGCCGACGGCAAGCGCGACTTCGCCTCGCTGGCCTTCGACTGGCAGATCAACCCGGATGCCACCTTGCAGCTGGATGCCGAATACCAGCACCGCGAACAGCGCTCGGTGCCGGGTTACCAGCTGCTCGGTGGCAGCGAAGTACCCCATGGCATCGACCCGGACGACCGCCTGGCCTACCAGCACTGGGCCAAGCCGGTGCAGAACGATTCGCTGAACCTGGGCGGGCGCTTCGAGTATCGTTTCAACGAAGCCTGGACAGCGGCCTTGAGTGCCTCGCGCAGCAAGGTGGTGATCGATGACTACAGCTCGTTTGCCTGGGGCTCGAGCGAAGGCGCGTTCTTCGCCAGCAACGGCGACTACGACATCTACGACTTCCGCAGCCCCGACGACACCCGCCGTACCGACGAGGCGCAGGCCATGCTCAACGGGCATTTCGATGCGCTGGGCGTAGGACATGAGCTGACCGTGGGCACCAGTGCGCAGCGGCGCACGCTGGATCAGCGCCCCAGCTATATGGAATGGGTAGGTACAGGCAACATCTACACTGGTGCACCGGCCTTTGACCCATCCGACAAGCCCATCAGGTCTAGCGAACGTCGCCTGGACAGCCGCCAATACGGGTTGTTCGTGAGCGACCGCATCAGCTTCAACGACCAGTGGCAGACCGTAGTGGGTGCCCGAGAAGTACGCCTGGACGAGAAAACCTGGAATGAGGACGGCGTTGCCGGTCGCCATACCCGGCAGTACGAGTTGCTGCCCAACGCCGCGCTCATCTACAAGCCACAGCCGGATACCACGGTATATGCCAGTTATTCCAAAGGCCTGTCGGCCGGCGGTACCGCACCCTGGTTCGCCGAGAACAAATTCGAAATACTCGCACCGACTACCTCGCACCAGCTGGAACTGGGCCTCAAGCACGACTGGCAAGGCCTGAGCTTCAGCGCCGCACTGTTCCAGATCCGCCAGGCATACCAGTACGCGCGCCCGGACGGCGCCGGCCACTTCACCTACGTGCAGCAAGGCCAGCAGAAGAACACTGGTCTGGAGCTGGGCGCCAGTGGCTGGGTGACATCGAACCTGCAGCTGCAAGCCAACGCCGCGGCCATTCGGGCGCGAGTGCAGAACAGCGGGACTGATGCCTATGAAGGCCACCAGGCGATCAACGTGCCCAGGTTCCGGGCAGCGCTGCAGGCGGAATACACCCTGCCGGTACCGGGGTTGGCACTGCTGGGCGGGGCGCGTTACAGCGCCAGCAAATATGCGAGCCAGGCAGGGAATGTGGAAGTTGGTGGGTACACGGTATTCGATGTGGGTAGCCGCTACCGCACGCGCATTGGGGGATATGACACGGTGCTGCGGCTGACTGTGGATAACGTGTTCGACAAGCGCTATTGGCGCGATGTGGGGGATTACCTGGGGGATAACTACCTGTTCCAGGGGGCGCCGCGAACGGCTCGGCTTTCGGCTTCGGTCAGCTTCTAGATTTTTTGGGGCTGCTTTGCAGCCCTTTCGCGACACAAGGCCGCTCCTACAGGGGACCGCGCACGCTTGTAGGAGCGGCCTTGTGTCGCGAAAGGGCCGCAAAGCGGCCCCCAAAGGCCCCAAAAACAAAAAGCCCCCGGCTTCTCAGCTCGGGGGCTCTTCGTAGAATGTGGCGGTGAAGAAGGGATTTGAACCCTTGATACGATTTCTCGTATACACACTTTCCAGGCGTGCTCCTTCGACCACTCGGACACTTCACCGTTTCTCTTCAAGCCTTGCAGCCTGTCGAGGTGCGCTAATTTAGTGAAAGACCTTCCCTTTGGCAAGCATTTTTTTCAATTTTTTCATGCATTTGCATTTAGGGCCCGGCGAACGCTGACCGACCAGTCAGCCTTACTGCTTTACCTCGCCCCTGGCGCTGGGTAACGTCGTCGCCACGCCAACAAAAGGACTCTGCCATGAGCGAGCTGATTACCTACCACGCCGAAGACGGCATCGTCACCCTGACCCTGAACAACGGCAAGGTCAACGCCATCTCGCCAGACGTCATCGCCGCCTTCAACACCGCGCTCGACCGCGCCACCGAAGAACGCGCGGTGGTGATCATCACCGGGCAGCCCGGCATTCTGTCTGGCGGCTACGACCTCAAGGTGATGACCAGCGGCCCCAAAGAGGCGATCAGCCTGGTCACCGCCGGCTCCACCCTCGCCCGCCGCCTGCTGTCGCACCCGTTCCCGGTGGTGGTCGCCTGCCCGGGCAACGCCGTGGCCAAGGGCGCCTTCCTGCTGCTGTCGGGCGACTATCGCATTGGCGTCGAAGGGCCGTACAAGGTATGCCTGAACGAAGTGCAGATCGGCATGACCATGCACCATGCCGGCATCGAACTGGCCCGCGACCGCCTGCGCCGCTCGGCCTTCCACCGCTCGGTGATCAATGCCGAGGTGTTTGACCCGCAGGGCGCGGTAGACGCCGGCTTCCTCGACAAGGTGGTGGCGGCCGAGCAGTTGCAGGATGCGGCACTGGCTGCGGCGCGGGAGCTGAAGAAGCTGAACATGCTGGCGCACAAGAACACCAAGCTGAAGGTGCGCAAAGGGCTGCTGGAGGCACTGGACAAGGCGATCGAGCTGGATCAGCAGCATATGGGCTAGCCGGGCCGGCCTCTTCGCGGGTGAACCCGCTCCCACAGGGAACTCCCAACCTTGAAGGTGTGGCGATCCTGTGGGAGCGGGTTCACCCGCGAAAGGGCCATCACAGGTTCGCACCTCAGGGTTTGCCCCGACCAGTGCACATCCGTACACTCCCCGGCGACTGTCTGGTGTGAGTCGTACCATGCTTTATTCATTGCGCATGTTCCTGCTGGCGCTGCATTTCCTTGTGGTTGGCGCCCTGGGCCTGGTCATTGGCCTGTGCCGCCCCTTCAACCCCGACAACAGCCGCGTGTTCGCCCGCCTCTACAGCCTGCCGGCCACCTGGCTGATGCGAATCAGGGTCAAGGCGGAAGTCGGCCCGCTATGGGATCACCCGCCAGGCTGCGTGATCGTCGCCAACCACCAGTCCAACTACGATCTGTTCGTGTTGGGCCAGGTGGTGCCCCAGCGCACTGTCGCCATCGGCAAGAAAAGCCTGGGCTGGATCCCGCTGTTCGGCCAACTGTTCTGGCTGGGTGGCAACGTGCTGGTCGACCGCAAGAACGCCTACCAGGCACGCAAGGCCATGCAGAAGACCACCCGGGTACTGCAGGACGACACCTCGATCTGGATTTTCCCCGAAGGCACACGCAATCCCGGCGAGCACCTGCTGGCCTTCAAGAAAGGTGCATTTCACATGGCCATCGAGGCCGGCGTGCCGATCGTGCCGGTATGCGTCAGCCGCTATGCCGGGCGCCTGAACCTGAACAGCTGGCGCCAGCGCACGGTGATCGTGCGCTCGCTGCCACCGATCGCAACGACGGGCATGACCCTGCAGGACCTGCCGGCGCTGATCGAACAGTGCCGGGGGCAGATGCAGCAATGCATCGACCGCATGGAAGGGGAACTGGCCAAGCGCTAGGTTGCTCTTGAGCCCACTACAGCCCAAGCTGTAACCCGTGTCCAACCGGAATAAGCGAACAACCATGGGTCGAGTCGTGGCATCGGCGGTGTACAGCGCCGGCAGAAAGGTCACCAACATCAGCATCGATGAAGGCAGCGAATGGGCCCGCAAGCCAGGGCACTTTGTGTGGATCGGTCTGGAAGAGCCCAACGCAGAGGAACTGGCCAACCTGCAGTGCCAGTTCAACCTGCACGAACTGGCCATCGAAGACGCCCTGGAAAAACACAGCCGCCCCAAGCTGGAAACCTTCGGTGACGCCCTGTTCATCGTCACCTACTCGCCGGTGCGCCACGAAGGCAAACTGGAGTTCATCGAAACCCACATCTTCGCCGGCAACGGCTACATCATCACCTGCCGCAACGGCCACTCCAAATCCTATGCCCTGGTGCGCCAACGCTGCGAGGCGCGGCCGTTGCTGCTGGAGCATGGCGAAGATTTCGTGCTGTATGCCTTGCTCGACTTCGTCACCGAGAACTACCAGCCGGTCAGCGAGGCCATTCATGGCGAGATCGAAGAGCTCGAGCAGAGCGTGCTTGGCGGTTCGCTGCAAGAGGACGATATCCGCCGCTTGCACAGCTTGCGCCGCGATATCCTGCGCCTGCGCCGCTACGTGGCACCGATGGTGGAAGTGAGCGAGGAGCTGCAGCGCCTGAGCTTCCCGTTCATCGACAAGAACATGCGCCCGTACTTCCGTGATGTGCAGATCCACGTGACGCGGCAAATGGAAGACCTGGCCGGCATCCGCGACATCGCCAGCCAGACCATCGAGATCGGCATGCTGCTGGAGTCGTCACGGCAGAGCATCGTGCAGCGCAAGTTCGCGGCCTGGGCGGCGATCCTGGCGTTCCCCACGGCAATTGCCGGGGTGTACGGGATGAACTTCCAGAACATGCCGGAGCTGGGGTGGCACTACGGGTATTTCGGGGTGCTGGGGGTGATCGGGCTGGGCTGTACGGCGTTGTATGCCAGCTTCAAGAAATCGGGCTGGCTTTGAGATTGTCGGGGCCGCTTTGCGGCCCATCGCGACACAAGGCCGCTCCTACAGGGGATCGCGTCAGTCAGGTTATTCGCGATCCCTGTAGATGGGCTGCAAAGCAGCCCCCAGCCATCACGCTGCAGAATCTTTGCGCACCGGCTGCTGGATAAACCGCAGCATCCACTCCCCCACCAGGTCGCCCTGGTGCTCGGTGGCCAGGCTGGCCACGGCTTTGTGGTACACCTCATCACCCAGATACTCCTGGCGTGCATCGAGCAGCGCACGGGAGTAGTCGTGCACGAACTCGGGGTGCCCCTGGAAGCACAGCACCTGGTCACGAATGTGGTAGGCAGCGTTCGGGCAGAAGTCGCTGGAGGCGATCACCGTGGCGCCTTCAGGCAACTCGGTCACCTGGTCCTGATGGCTGATCAGCAAGGTCAGCTCCGACACCTCCGGGTCCATCCACGGCGCATGGGCCGCCAGCGAATAGCGATGGATACCCACGCCCCAGCCCTGTTCGGCACGCTCGGCCTTGCCACCCAGAGTCAACGCCAGCAACTGGTGGCCGAAACACACACCCAGCAGCTTCTCGCCACGCTCGTACAGTTTCAGCAGGTAGGCCTTCAGGGTCTGGATCCACGGGTCGGTACCAAACGAGTCGGCTTTGCTGCCCGTCACCAGATAGGCATCGAACACTTCGCTGTCGGCGGGGTAATCGCCGTTCATCACGTTGTACACACGAAATTCAGCGGCGATCGGCTGACGCGAGAAGAGCTGCTCGAACATCCTGCCGTAGCCCTGGTACTGCGCGGTCAACTCCGGTCGCAGGACATCGGTTTCAAGGATGCAGATGCGTAACGACATAGGGATAGTCCTGAACGACATAGGTGGGAATCTGCTGTAGAGACTGACGCGAAAGGCACGTACAAGCAAGTAGGCCGCACTGACGAACGGTCACATTTCGTCGGTGACTTGCTGGCACTTGCGCCACCGTCTAGCGAGAGCATGCCAGCCGAATGGCAATTGGCCTCATAGCCAGAAGAAATCAATTATCAGCAGGGTTAGAACAAAGGGTTCTCAAACATGGATGACGTACACCCTACTGTTGGTTGTATATCCACTTTCAAGAGGCAGCAGTCAAGGCGTCACCAACGCTACTGCGATCGACCCGAAGCGCGACAGGGAAGCCAACGGGTATTCAGGAATAACAACAAGAAGGCGGTCCGCCATGTTCAGACAATCGAAAATTCGCCAAGCTGGGCTGATTCTCTTCGCCACGACTTTGCTGCTGATCCTGCCGAACCTCACACGTTTGTTCGGCTGACTGCCGCTGTGGCGTCAACAGGCAACGCACAGGTAACCTGCTGGCCTTGATGGTCGGAGATTACCCATGCGCCATTGCCTTGCACTGTTAGTGTTGCTCCTGAGCCTGCCGCTGTCGGCGGCGCAACTGCACCTTGAACTGGGTGCCACGACGCGCCAGTGGAGCAGTGCCGAACTGCTCGACCACCCGCAAGCCCGGGACATCAGCATCGACCAGGACGTTTCCTACAAGCAGCCCATGCGTTACCGGGCGGTGCCGCTGGCCGTGCTGCTGGACGGTGTGAGCGCCAACGACCACCTGCAGGCGGTGGCGCTGGACGGTTTTGCCGCCGAAATGCCAGCGGCGCCACTATTGCAGCACGGGCCGGCACAGGCCTGGCTGGCGGTGGAGGAGCCGGGCCGGCCATGGCCACCGCTGGGCCAGGGCAAGCCGAGTGCGGGGCCGTTCTACCTGGTGTGGACTGCACCGCAGGCCAGCGGCATCCGCCCGGAGCAGTGGCCGTTCCAGATTTCCACGATTCGCAAGCTGGCCTCTGTCGAGGCGCGTTTGCCGGCACTGCTGCCCGACCCGAAGCTGCCGGCTGACAGCCCGGTGCGCCGGGGCTTTGCCTTGTTCCAGCAGAACTGCCTGGCGTGTCACCGGCTGAACGGCGCGGGGGATGCGCAGGTGGGGCCGGACCTGAACGTGCCGCATAACCCGACCGAGTATTTTCGGCCTGAATATCTACGCCAGCTGATTCGTGACCCGCAGAGCCTGCGGCAGTGGCCGCAGGCGAAGATGCCGGGGTTTGCGGAAAGTGTCTTGAGTGAGCCGGAGCTGGATGAGTTGCTGGCCTATTTGAGGCATATGGCTGGGCGCAGGCCTTGAGAAACTGGGGCGCTTTGCGCCCCTTTCGCGACACTAGGCCGCTCCTACAAGGGTACGCGCACGCCTGTAGGAGGGGCCTTGTGTCGCGATGGGCCGCAAAGCGGCCCCAAATTCCCAAAATCTCAGGCTATGGGCCGCTCCTGCTTGACCCCCCACCCTTCCACCTCACCGCCATAAGGTGTCACCAGCTGCTCGAAGGCCTCTTCGAAGTCGCCAATCCCGCCATGGGTGGCATACATGACCTTGCTCAGTTCCAGATGCCAGGCACCGTCGCCCAACTCCTTAACCTGGGCATTCAGCGATTCACCGCGAAACTGCCCGGCCGCGCGGCGGGCCCCTGCTTCGTCGGGGAATATGGCGTAGAACTCGATGGGGTGGATCTGGGTGAAGTCGAAACCGCCTGCCTTCATCTGGCGCAGGACGTTGCTGCTGATATCGTCGTTCTGGCTGCTCATGAAACGTCCTCCTGAATAATGCGATGGATAGACTTTCCGTGCACTACGCACCTGCCGGCAGCGGCCGGGCAGTTCGAGCTGATGCAAGACGCGAAGGGATGCGGTGCCAGCCCGCAGAAAAGGCCGGCACCTTCATGCAGCGTAGTGCCTGCCAGGGCACCACGCAAACGTGTGGTTCAGGGCGTTTCCTGGATGCTGGTGATGGTCACGCCACTCTGTTCCTTGAGCCAGCGTGCGGTGGGTGAAACAGTGCGGTCCTGGAAGTCGTTGAGGTCCAGCTCGTCCATCACCGGGAACAGGTGCGAACGGATGGCCCGCGCAGCATCCTCCTCGCTGGGGCACTGGTCGCCGCGCAGCGTCAGGGTGGTGAGCACGCCTTTCTGATCGGCAAAGATGACTTCCCACTCTTTCATCGAACGACCCCTCTCAGTCAACGAACATCGGGTGTGTGATGCCTGAATAAATGACCTTGGGGCGGTGAGAATGTTCAGTCTGTGCCGGCCTCTTCGCGGGTAAACCCGCTCCCACAGGGATATCACTGCCCTCGGACCCTGTGATATCCCTGTGGGAGCGGGCATGCCCGCGAATGGGCCGCAAAGCGGCCTCTGTTGCAGCCTTACTTCGGTGTGCCGTGCACCACACCGGCGGTGTTATCCAGCAGGCTCTTGGTCGCGGTCTGGATATACGCTTCCAGCTTCTTCAGCATTTCCGGCTGGTCCGGGCTTTCGATCAGCTCGGCCTTGAACTCGCTGCCCAGCTGGTAGCGGTACATGCGCGGGGTCATGTCCTTGGACTCGATCAGGATGCGGTCGCCCTGCACCAGGCCGACGATCTGCTCGCTGCCCGATGGCTTGATCATGCCCACACCCTGGTCGCCCTCAGGCAGGTTGAGCAGGTCGCGGCCCCAGCACTGGTGACGAGCCTGGCCACCCAGGCGGCCCATGATGGTCGGCACGATGTCGACCTGGGTGCCCACGGTATGGTTGACCGCACCGAACTTCTCCTGGATGCCCGGGGCAATCAGCAGCAGCGGCACGTTGAAGCGGCCCAGGTCCAGCTCGGTGACCTGCTGGTGGTTGCCAAAGCCATGGTCGCCAACGATGACGAACAGGGTTTCCTTGAAGTACGGCTCCTTGCGCGCCTTCTCGAAGAACTGCCCCAGCGCCCAGTCCGAATAGCGCATGGCGGTCAGGTGCTCGTCCAGGCGGCCCTGGCCGGTTACCGGCTCTACCGGCAGGTCCTTGGGCAGCGCGTAGGGGGTATGGTTGGACAACGTCTGCAGCAGCGCGTAGATCGGCTTCTTGCCATCGTGCTTTGCCAGCTCTTCGTTGCCGCGGTCGAACATGTCCTGGTCGGAAACGCCCCAGGTCGGGTCGGAGAACACCGGGTTGACGAAGTCGTTCCGGCCAATGAAGGTGGTCATGCCCTGGTTGCCGAAGAAACCGGACTGGTTGTCCCAGGCGAAGTCGCCGTTGTAGACGTACACATCGTCGTAATCGCGGGCGCTGAGCAGGGCTGGCAGCCCGGACAGCTTGTGGCCGCCTTCCGGGGTCTGCATCAGGTATTCGAAGCCTGGCAGGTTGGGGAAGCAGGCCATGGTGGCGAACATGCCCTGGTGGGTATGGGTGCCGTTGGAGAAGAAGCGGTCGAACAGCAGGCCCTCTTTGGCCAGCTTGTCGAAGTACGGGGTGATGTTGTTGGGGCTGCCCAGCGCGCCCACCGAGTGGCCGGCGAAGCTTTCCATCAGGATCACCACCACGTTCTTGATCGGCAGGGTGCGCTCGGCCGGCGGCACGAAGTCGCGGCGGATGGCAGCCTCGTCGGCATCGACCAAGGTGTCGTTGGCAGTCAGCAGCTGCTCGCGCACGCTCTGCGTGGCCACGTCCTGCTCCAGCACCGGCTTCCAGATATTGGCGCGGTCTTCGCCGAAGCGGCTCTTGGCAGCATCGATCAGGGTCAGGGTGCCGTTCAGGCCCAGCTGGTTGACGAAGTTGGAATCGGTGGTGAAGGCATCACCCCAGCGCATTGGCGGGCCCTGGCGCAGGGTGCCACGGGCGGCGACCACGGCCACCAGCAGGATCACCATGAACACTGCCAGGCGGTTGTACCACGGCGCCGCGCGGCGCTGCAGGGTGACCTCGCCGGCGCCGTTGCCCCGGGTGATGCGGTCGATGCCCTTGAACAGCAGGCTCAGCAGCCAGGTGCCGAACAGCCAGGCCAGCAGGTAGCGCACCACCGGGAAGCCGTACCAGAGCATGCTCAGCACGGTCTTCGGGTCTTCCTTGATGTACTGGAACACCAGACCGTTGAGGCGCTGGTGGAACTCGCGATAGAAGTCCAACTCCATCAGGCCGAGGAACATCACCACGCTCGAGGTGATGGTCAGCCAGAAACGGAACAGGCCACGGCGGGCCATGGCCCAGGGGCTGAGGATGGCCAGCAGCAGCGGAATGCTGATGTACACCACCACGCGCAGGTCGAAGCGCAAGCCGTTGAGGAAGCCTTCGGCGACGGTCGCGCTGGGGGTATCGCCGATCATGTCGCTGTTGTAGACCAGCAGCGCCAGGCGCACGAGGCTGAGCATCAGCATGATCACCAGGCCGCTGAGCAGGGTGTAGGCCAGGTGGGATTTCAGGGTGGGCGAGAACGACGCTCGCGCGCCCCGTTGCTTCAAGGCGTCCGGGTTAGCCATGAATGGGAAGGTCCTAGGATTGCGGGTTTGCGGAGATGGCGCAGGTGTATACCAACGCAGCATTGTGCGGGTGCGGATTCTGTTTAAACCAATGTGAAAATTTTGTCACGGGGGTGTTGCCGTTTTTGTCCCTGATGGCCTCTTCGCGGGTGAACCCGCTCCCACAAGTACTCCACTCCCCTCAGGCCCAGTGATATCCCTGTGGGAGCGGGTTTACCCGCGAAGAGCCCAGCACAGGCATTCAGATCCGCACATTCCCCCGCGGCCCGGCGATCGCCCAGATAACCAGGCCCACCACCGGCAGCAAGGCGATCAGCAGGATCCACAACACCTTGATGCCCACTTCACTGCCACTCTTGATCACATTGAGGATGGCCCAGATATCCAGCGCCAGAATGATCAGCCCGACCAGGCTGTTGAACGTCGACCCCATGCCAAATCTCCCGTGAAAGGCTTTTGCTGCACAGCATAGTCAGCTATCACGTCAATAGAAGGGAATCCTTGGCCGTTTGCGTGGGTCACTGCTTAAACTGCTGTATCCATCGATTTCGAGGTTGCCATGCCCCCCGCCCATACCCACAGCGTCGCCCTGCCCTCGCCCGTCAGCGCCTGGCGCCAACAGATGCACGAAAACCCCTGGATCGGTGCAGGCCTGGCCCTGAGCATGCTGGTGGTACTGGTACTGCTGGGGGCGAGCCTGTGGAACGCGGTGAACGGCGACCACGCCGATAATCTTCACCTGGCCGCACTGGGCGGGCTGTCCGGCTTTGGCGCCACGGCGCTGGGCGCGGTGCTGGCGGTGGTGCTGCGCGATGTCAGGGCACGCACCCAGGATGTGATGCTGGGTTTTGCCGCCGGCATGATGCTGGCGGCCAGTTCGTTTTCGCTGATTCTGCCAGGCCTGGACGCCGCCCGCGAGATCACCGGCAACGGCCCGGCTGCGGCCTTTACCGTGGTGCTGGGCATGGGCCTGGGCGTGCTGCTGATGCTGGGCCTGGATCGCTTCACCCCGCATGAACACGAGAGCACCGGCCCTTGTGGCCCAGAAGCCGAGCGCATCAGCCGGGTGTGGTTGTTCGTGCTGGCGATTACCCTGCACAACCTGCCTGAGGGCATGGCCATTGGCGTGAGCTTTGCCAATGGTGACATGAACATCGGCCTGCCGCTGACCAGCGCCATCGCCATCCAGGACATCCCCGAGGGGCTGGCCGTGGCGCTGGCCTTGCGCGCCACCGGGTTGTCGAACCTGAAGGCCGCGCTGGTGGCGATCGGGTCGGGGCTGATGGAGCCGCTGGGTGCGGTGATCGGCCTGGGGATTTCGACCGGCTTTGCCCTGGCCTACCCGGTGAGCATGGGGCTGGCGGCGGGGGCGATGATCTTTGTGGTGAGCCACGAGGTGATTCCCGAAACCCACCGCAATGGGCATCAGACAGCCGCGACCCTGGGGTTGATGGGTGGGTTTGCGGTGATGATGTTCCTGGATACTGCGCTGGGCTGAAGCTTGAAGCTGCCTGCCGGCCACTTCGCGGGTAAACCCGCTCCCACAGGGATATCACTAGGCCTGAGGGGAGTGATATCCCTGTGGGAGCGGGTTTACCCGCGAAGAAGCAGAAGATGAAATCAGATGTGCACGGCGACCTTCAGGGCTTCCAGGGCCGGCTCGACCTTGATCCCCACCTCTGCCCCCAGCTCCAGCACCCGCGCCAGGTCGTTCTGCCCCACCATCACCATCTGCAGCTCGTCATCCAGCAACTGGCTGAAGTTGAGCAGCACGTAACCACCCGCCTCTTTGTTCAGCGCCCCCATCTGCACCTGGATGCGGTTGAGTGCGGTCAGCGGCTCGGTGCGGGCCAGTTGCTTGGGCTTGAGGGTGAACGGCACGCTCTGGTCGAACGAATCGCTGATCTGCTGAAACAGCTCCTGGTAGCTGTCGGCCTGGAACACCACGGTGTCCGGCAGGCTGCCCAGCACCACCCATTCGCCCAGGGGGATGGGGAAGCTGTCGTCGTAGTTGATGTCGGGGTTGGCGGACAGGAACGCGGCGGGGTCGGCGTAGGCCTGGGCGGCCTCGTCGGCGATGCGCTCGATGTCTTCCTCACGCATGCAGCCAGCGGCAATGAGGCGGATGAATTCGAGCAACTGAGTTTTCATGAAAGGGGGCCTGCGACGGGTGAAAAGTCGCCAAGGATAGCCGCAAATGCCCCCTTGCGGTTAGCCGGCCAGCACTTGCAGGCGCGCTGCAGCGTCCACGGCGCCCATGGTTTGCGCTGCCATCAGCGCGGTGGAACCACGGGCATCCTGACGGGCCGGGTCGGCACCCTGGGCCAGCAGGTAGTCGAGGATTTCGCTGCGGTTGAACATGGCGGCCAGCATCAGCGCGGTGCGGCCATCCTGCGCGGCAGCGTCCACCGGTACGCCGTGCTCCAGCAACAGGCGGATCATGGCCAGGTCGCCCTTGAACGCAGCGCCGGCGATGGGCAGCTGGCCGTTATCGTTGGCAATCAGCGGGTCGGCGCCATGCGCCAGCAGCACCCGCACTGCATCGTGGTGGCCGTGGTAGCTGGCCAGCATCAGCAGGGTGTCCCCCTTGTGATTGCGCAAGTTGGGCGGCAGGCCGCTGGCCAGCAGGCGCCCGAGCATCTCGGCATCGCCCTGGCGGGCACGCTCGAACACCTGCTCGGCAAAGGCGGCTGTTTCGTCGTCGGTCATGGTGGCGGGCGTGGGTTGGCTGGACATTTGGAACCTCCTGGCAGAAATCGTTGCCCAAGTTTTTGTCAGGCAAGGCTGCCGGGTCAAAGGTTCAGATTCTATCGGGCCGATAGCTGGCGGCGAGTCGTGCAATATGCACTGTGCAAAATGCACGACCGTGCAGGTTGCACGACAACGCTTTCAGCAGATAAACGCAACCTACTGAATTCAAAGAGATTTTTCAGAAAAAACATCCTGGCACGGTCACTGCAAACATCAACTCATGTCTGCCACGCAACAGCCAGGAGTTGATATGGACCTCATCCAGGAAAAGTTCGTTTCGGTATTTTCGGCCTATCAGGTGGATACCCAGGCCCGCCCTGACGGCGGTGTAATGCTGACCCTGCGCGCTGCTGACGGCAAGGTCACCCGCCGGGTGCTGACCTATGCGCAACTGCACAGCGCCGAGCAGCTTTCGTGGGCGATCAGCGCGATTCGCCGGGATCTGGCCGAGCAGGCCAGCGAGTTGCCGGTGATTTCGATGCTGCAGAGCCAGCAGCGGTTTGCCTTGCCGACTTATCGCTGAGTTTTGAGTTGGTTGATCTGGCCTCTTCGCGGGCTCGCCCGCTCCCACAGGCATCGCGCCGCCATCAGGCTCGGCGTTATCCCTGTGGGAGCGGGCAAGCCCGCGAACAGGCCGGCAAAGCCATCACAATTCATCAATGCCCAGGAACGCCCGCGCAGTCACATCGCCGGTAAACCTCGGCTGCATACCCTGCTCACTGCCATACAACCGTAACGCCAGGCAAAACGGTGTATCGCCCAGCTCGACCCAGCGCCGGGTCCCCGCCGGCATCACCAGCTGGTCACCCTTCTCGCACAGCACCGAATACACCCAATCCCCCAAACGCAGGCCAACCTGTGCCCGCCCGCTGACCACGGCAAACACCTCGTCGGCGTCATGCACATGCTCATCGCGCACATCCACCTGCGCCGGGGCCTCACCATCACGGTTGAGCACCACGAAGGCCTTGCTGCCATGCGCGGTCATCAACTGGTCCAGGTGCTCGCGACAAGCCTCCAGCACCTCATCCTGAGCCGTGCCCGGGCGCACCCGCAGGCCATGCTCGGCATGGGCGAAGCGCACGCCCTGCTCGGCCAGGGTGACGACGATATCGTCGTGGTGGGTCAGCACCTTGTTCGGCAGGTCCGGGCTGGAGGGGTGGAAAACGCAGAGAATGCTCATCAGGGACGGGTCCTGGTCGGTTGCGAACAAAGGGCAATGATAACGGCTGCAGCCAAGGCTGCGGCACTGGCCATACCAAAGGTGAAGGTGGGGCCCAGCAGGTTCCAGCTGTAGCCCGAATACAACGCCCCCAGCGCACCACCGGTGCCCGACAGCGCCGCATAAAGCGCCTGGCCCTGGCCCTGCTGACGGGCGCCGAAGCTGGCCTGGACGAAAGCGATGCTGGCGGCATGGAAGCAGCCGAAGGTGGCCGCGTGCAGCACCTGGGCGAAAACCAGCACCGCCGGCTCATCGGCCAGGTTGCCCAGCAACAGCCAGCGCAGCGCCGCCAGCACGAAGCTGGCCAGCAGCACCCGCTGTACCGAAAAACGCGCGAAGATGCGGCTCATGGCCATGAACACCAGTACTTCGGCCACCACCCCCAGTGCCCACAGCAAACCGATGGCACCCCGGGTATAGCCCAAGTGTTCCAGGTGCAGGGTGAGGAAGGTGTAGTACGGCCCGTGACTGAGCTGCATCAGGGCCACGCAGGCATAGAACGCGACCACCCCGGGCGCCCGAAGCTGCTGCAGGAAACCACCCGCGCCGCTGCGCTCGCCCTGCTCCGCTGGCTGGGCATTGGGCACCCACAGGCTGGCGGCGACGATGCCGGCCATGATCGTGACCAGCGCCACCGGGTAGATATCCAGGCTCAGCCACTCGAACAGCCGGCCCAGGCCGACCACGGTGAGGATGAAGCCGATCGAGCCCCACAGGCGCACCTGGCTGTAGCGCGCGGTCTGCCCGTGCAGGTGGGCCAGGGTGATGACCTCGAACTGCGGCAGCACCGCATGCCAGAAGAACGCGTGCAGGGCCATGACCAGCGCCAGCCAGGCGTAGCTTTTGCCAAGGAAGATCAGGGCGAAGGTGGCCAGGGTAGATAGCGCGCCCAGGCGCACGATCAGCAGGCGCTGGCCGGTGCGGTCGCCCAGCCAGCCCCACAGGTTGGGGGCGATGCAGCGCATCAACATCGGAATGGCCACCAGCTCGCCGATGCGTGCCGCAGAAAAGCCCAGGTGGTCGAAGTACAGCGCCAGGAACGGGGCGGTTGAGCCGAGCAGGGCGAAGTAGAACAGGTAGAAGCTGGACAGGCGCCAGTAGGGGATTGGTTGCATGGGGGTGGCCTTGTGGGGACCTGTGCCGGCCTCTTCGCGGGTGAACCCTCTCCCACAGGTACCTCACTGCCCTCAGGCCCAGTGATATTCCTGTGGGAGCGGGTTTACCCGCGAAGAGGCCGGCACTGGCGAATCAGAGCTGGCCCAGCACCGGGGTATTCACCTTCACATCGGCATTCTGCGCGCGGTGGCGCAGCAGATGGTCCATCAGCACGATAGCCATCATCGCCTCGGCGATCGGCGTGGCGCGGATGCCCACGCACGGGTCGTGGCGGCCTTTGGTGATGACGTCCACCGGGTTGCCGTCGACATCGATGGAGCGGCCCGGGGTGGTGATGCTGGAGGTCGGCTTCAGCGCCAGGTGGGCAACGATCGGCTGGCCCGAGGAAATACCGCCGAGGATCCCGCCGGCATTGTTGCTGAGGAAGCCTTCCGGCGTCATTTCGTCACGGTGCTCGGTGCCGCGCTGGGCCACGCTGGCGAAGCCGGCGCCGATTTCCACGCCCTTGACCGCGTTGATGCTCATCAGCGCGTGGGCAAGTTCCGCGTCCAGGCGGTCGAAGATAGGCTCGCCCAGGCCCGGCATGACGCCTTCGGCGACCACGGTGATCTTGGCACCCACCGAGTCCTGGTCACGACGCAGCTGGTCCATGTAGGCCTCCAGCTCGGGCACTTTGCTGGGGTCAGGGCTGAAGAAAGCGTTCTGCTCCACCGCCTCCCAGGCCTTGAACGGGATTTCGATCGGGCCCAGCTGGCTCATGTAGCCGCGCACGGTGATGCCCTGGGTGGCCAGGTACTTCTTGGCGATGGCACCGGCGGCCACGCGCATGGCGGTTTCACGGGCCGAGCTACGGCCACCGCCGCGGTAGTCGCGGATGCCGTACTTGTGGTGGTAGGTGTAGTCGGCGTGGGCCGGGCGGAACAGGTCCTTGATCGCCGAGTAGTCCTTGGATTTCTGGTCGGTGTTGCGAATCAGCAGGCCGATCGAGCAGCCAGTGGTGCGGCCTTCGAACACGCCGGAGAGGATTTCCACCTCGTCGGCTTCCTGGCGCTGGGTGGTGTGCCGGCTGGTGCCGGGCTTGCGCCGGTCGAGGTCGTGCTGCAGGTCGGCGAGGGAAATTTCCAGACCCGGTGGGCATCCATCGACAATGGCGACCAACGCCGGGCCATGGCTCTCGCCAGCGGTGGTGACAGTGAACAGCTTGCCGTAGGTATTGCCGGACATGGACGCTCCGCGAGATCTGCCTGAAGTGAACGAAAGCGGCAGTATACAGATGGATTGATCGCCTGTGCTGGCCTCTTCGCGGGTAAACCCGCTCCCACAGAGTCATCACAAGATGCAAAAATTGTGCTGTACCTGTGGGAGCGGGTTTACCCGCGAAGAGGCCGAACCTGCATGCACGGTCCGAGAACCTTCCCACCCACACTGGGTCAAACCTTCATCTCCCCAAGTAGTACCGCATGATGTCGCGCCTCGTCGCCCTCTTCTTCCTCCTGTGTACCAGCCTGGCCCAGGCCGCCGCCCCCACTGTGCTGCAGCGCCCGATCGACCTCGACACCGGCCAGGGCGTGCTGCACGGCAGCCTGCTGCTGCCGCAACAGGCCACCCCGCCGCCGGTGGTGCTGATCATCGCCGGCTCCGGCCCCACCGACCGTGACGGCAACAACCCGGCGTCAGGCCGGGTCGACAACCTCAAGCGCCTGGCCCTGCTGCTGGCCAGCGAGCACATCGCCAGCGTGCGTTACGACAAGCGCGGGGTGGCCGCCAGCCAGCCGGCCACGCCCGACGAGCGTGACCTCAGCGTGGATCGCTACGTGGCCGACGTGGTCGCCTGGAGCCACAAGCTCAAGGCCGACCCACGCTTCGGCCCGTTGATCCTGATCGGCCACAGCGAAGGCGCGCTGATCGCCAGCCTGGCCGCCGAGCAGGCCGGCGCCAGCGCGGTGATTACCCTGGCCGGCAGCGGTCGGCCGCTGGCCGAGGTGCTGCGCGAGCAACTGGCCCAGCGCCTGCCGCCGGCGCAACTGGCCGGCGGCAGTGCCCTGCTCGACCGCCTGCAGGCCGGACAGACCAGCCTGGAGGTGCCTGCGCCGCTGCGCCAGGTGTTCCGCCCCAGCGTGCAGCCCTACCTGATTTCGCTGTTCCAGCAGAACCCGGCGGCGGCCTTTGCCCGCCTGCCCATGCCCGCGTTGATCGTGCAGGGGCGCAACGATGTGCAAGTGAGCGTGGTCGACGCCGAACGGCTGAAGGCGGCCAAGCCGGACGCCCAACTGGTGCTGATCGATGGCATGAACCACATGCTGCGCATCAGCCCCAAGGCGATGAGCCAGCAGCGCGAAAGCTACCTCAACCCTGAACTGCCGCTGGCCAGGGAGCTTGGCGAGCAGATTGTGACGTTTATTCAGCATTTGCCTTCTGCCTGAGCCTCAGGTCTTGGCCGGTACGGCCGATAATTTCGGTATCAGCGGAACATTGGGGCCGCTGGCGCGCCCCATCGCCGGCAAGCCAGCTCCCACAGGAATACCACAGGCCTGAATGCCATGCGGTCCCTGTAGGAGCTGGCTTGCCGGCGATGGGCTGCACAGCAGCCCCTGCCGCATGCTCGTATCCAAGGACAAGCCCTGATGACAACCGCCCCCGCCGCCGTAGAGCCGGCCGAAGAGCCCGAGGAAACCGCCGCCCTGCCCTGGGCCGAGCTGGCCGTCGAACATTTCCAGCTGTTGCGCCTGGCCGCCCTGCCCACCGACCGCAACACCGGCGCGCGGCCGCTGCGCTTTGTGCAGTTCGGCTATGCCGAGCGCCATGACCAGGCCCACAGCCTGTTGCGCATGGAAGTCCAGCTGCCCGGGCAGAAGGTACACAAGGAAAAGAACCGCCTGGACATACGCGTCGACCACGCCACGCGCCTGGTGCGCATTGGCGATGAACATGGCCTGCAACTGGAACCTTTGAACCGTGGCCTGGGCCGTTTCCTGCTGGCCCAGGCCGCGCAGTGGCTGCAGCGCAAGTGGTCGCACTACCGGATCGAGGGCATGGCGCTGCCGAGCAAGGATGCGCTGAACGAAGACTCACGCCTGCGTCGTGACCACTGCCTGCGCGGGGTGGGGATCGAGGTGGAATACGAGGACAGCCAGCACCTCAAGGGCCGTACCGTGGAAATGACGGTGGGCCAGCTCAAGGGCGCGTGGAACAGCGAGCGCTTGCAGCGAGTGGAGATACTGGATGCTGCCGGCCTGCTGCAGCAGGCTGACCAGCAATTGCAAGAGAAGGAAGGGCAACTGCGTGAGCGGGATGAGCGGGTAGCCAAGTACCAGCGTGAAGACAGTGGGCTGCGCTTTACCATTACCTGCCTGGTGGCGTTTGCGGTGTTCCAGGCGGGGTTGCTGATCTGGATTGCCACGCGCTGACGCCGCGTCGCCTGCTTCGCGGGCTTGCCCGCTCCCACAGGAACTGCGTCGCACCTAAGGGCAACGCCATACCTGTGGGAGCGGGTTTACCCGCGAAGAGGCCATGAAATCAGACCCGGGCCTTGAACAGTTCCTGATGCTGGCGGCACTGCTCGGCAGTCAGCATGAACACCCCGTGCCCGCCGCGCTCGAATTCCAGCCAGGCAAAGTCCACCTCAGGGTACAGCGCCTCGACATGCACCTGGCTGTTGCCCACCTCGACAACCAGCAAGCCCTTGTCGGTCAGGTGGTCCGCCGCTTCGGCCAGCATGCGCCGCACCAGGTCCAGGCCATCGTTGCCGCAGGCCAGGCCCAACTCCGGCTCGTGGTGGTACTCGGCCGGCATGTCGTCGAAGTCCTCGGCATCGACATACGGCGGGTTGGACAGGATCAGATCGAAACGCTGCCCCGGCAAACCGCCAAAACCGTCGCCTTGCACGGTATACACGCGCCCGTCCAGGCCGTGACGTTCGATGTTCTGGTTGGCCACTTCAAGCGCTTCGAACGACAGGTCGGCCAGCACTACCTCGGCCTCGGGGAAGACGTCGGCGGCAACGATGCCGATGCAGCCAGAACCGGTGCACAGGTCGAGAATGCGCGCCGGCTCGCTCGCCAGCCACGGCTCGAAGCGTTTCTCGATCAGCTCGCCAATCGGCGAACGCGGCACCAGCACGCGCTCGTCGACGATGAACGACATGCCGCAGAACCAGGCTTCGCCCAACAGGTAGGCGGCCGGCACGCGCTCTTCGATTCGGCGCTTGAGCAGGTGCTGCAGGCGTACCCGCTCGTCGTCCTCGAGCATGCAGTCCAGGTAGCTGTCGGCCACCTCCCACGGCAGATGCACCGCCCCGAGAACCAGCAAGCGGGCCTCGTCCCAGGCGTTGTCGGCACCATGGCCGAAGAACAGGTCGTGCTCGTGGAAGCGGCTGACCGCCCAGCGGATGTAGTCGCGCAGCGTGCGCAGGCGGGATGTGATCACGGGGTACTCCTAATTCAGACCGGACAAAAGTCTAACAGCCCCACCCGCACATTTGTTCCTTTGCCTTGCCCAAAGGCTAGCCACAAGCCAGTAACCATGCCGCTTGCGTTGTCAACCATTCCCATTGGCGCCAAGGCAGGGGAGAATAGGTATACAAAAGCCCTATCCAAGGAGCCCTTGATGTCCGTTCCAACCACGATGTTTCGCCTCACTGGCCGCGATTACCCGCCGGCCAAGCTGAGCCACGCCAGCCTGATCATCATCGATGCGCAAAAGGAGTACCTCAGCGGGCCCCTGGCGCTGTCGGGCATGGACGAGGCCGTGGCCAACATCGCCAGGTTGCTCGACGCCGCGCGCAAGAGCGGCCGTCCGATCATCCACGTCCGCCACCTGGGCACTGTCGGTGGCCGCTTCGACCCACAAGGGCCGGCCGGCCAGTTCATTCCGGGGCTGGAGCCGCTGGAAGGCGAAATCGTCATCGAAAAGCGCATGCCCAACGCATTCAAGAACACCCAGCTGCATGAAACCCTGCAGGCGCTGGGCCACCTGGACCTGATCGTCTGCGGCTTCATGAGCCACTCCAGCGTCAGCACCACGGTACGCCGCGCCAAGGACTATGGTTACCGCTGCACCCTGGTGGAAGACGCTTCGGCTACCCGCGACCTGGCATTCAAGGATGGGGTGATCCCGGCCGCGCAGATCCACCAGTGCGAAATGGCCGTGATGGCCGACAACTTCGCTTGCGTGGCCCCCACCGCCAGCCTGATCTGATCAGCCAGGCAACCGCCCGGCAGCCGGGCGGAACCCGATGGGCGGCCCCAGGTCCAATTCCGGATATCCACAGAGGAGAGCGGAATGAAGCTCAAAGGCAGTTTCGACGCCAAGCGCCTGCGCCCGCGCGAACCGCGTAACTGGGGCGCCCGCCTGGCGGCCGGCCTGTCGGCCATGCTGGCGACCCTGGGCGTGCTGCTGGCGATGGCCGGCGTCGCCGGCCTGCTGGGCAACTACCCTGCCCTGGCGGAGCTCAATGCCAACAAACCGCTGGCCGGCATCCTCACCGTGGCCGGCTTGCTGCTGCTGTGGCTGGGCGTGCGCTTCTGGCGGCGCAGCCGCATTCGCCTGCGCCGCGGGCGGGAACTGAACCTGTCGCCGCACCTGATGAAAAAACACGACTGATAATTTTGTGTCGCCTGTGCGGGCCTCTTCGCGGGTAAACCCGCTCCCACAGGGCCCCACTGCCCTCCGGTCCGGTGATATCCCTGTGGGAGCGGGTTCACCCGCGAAAGGGTCGGCACAGGCTGCACAAGCCCCCACAGTCGCGTAAACTACGCCGCCCACGTGGAGGCATCATGCAAGACGACGATTTTTCCCTGTTCAAGGCCGAAGTGCGCGGTGTCAAACCGATCCGCCACGACCGCGCCGAAGTCGGCAAGCCCAAGGCCGACCGCCAGAAGCTGGCCGGCCTGCGCCAGGCGGCGACGGTGCGCAGTGACAAGGCGCTGGTGATCGACGGCATGTCCGACCAGTTCGTCATCGACGTTGGTGCCGAAGACGAGCTGATGTGGCGCCGCGATGGCGTGCAGGAAGGCCAGCTGCGCAAGCTGAAGCTGGGGCAGATCCCGTTCGAGGGCAGCCTCGACCTGCACGGCATGACCGTGGAAAAGGCCCGCGAAACCCTGTGGGACTTCATCGCCGAAGCCACCAAACTGGAAGTGCGCTGCGTGCGGGTGACCCACGGCAAGGCCGCGCGCCTGGACGGCAAGCGCCCGATGATCAAGAGCCACGTCAACACCTGGCTGCGCCAGCACCCGCAGGTGCTCGGTTTTGCCTCGTGCAACGCCCGCCACGGCGGCACCGGCGCGGTGTATGTGATGCTCAAGCGAACCATGCTCGAAGGCCGCGACGAGTAACGCCGCGCTTGCAGCGCCGCCCTCACCGCCGTACCCTTCGTTTTTGCGATTTTTTCCCACAGGTAGATCCATGTCCCTGGAACAGAACTACACCGAGATCCTCAGCCAGATTGGCGAGGACGTCTCCCGTGAGGGCCTGCTCGACACGCCCAAGCGGGCTGCAAAGGCGATGAAGTACCTTTGCCGCGGTTATGAGCAAACACTGGAAGAAGTCACCAACAACGCGCTGTTCAGCTCTGACAACAGCGAAATGGTGCTGGTCCGGGACATCGAGCTGTATTCGATGTGCGAACATCACATGCTGCCGTTCATCGGCAAGGCGCACGTGGCCTACCTGCCCAAGGGCAAGGTACTGGGCCTGTCGAAGGTGGCGCGCATCGTCGACATGTACGCCCGCCGCCTGCAGATTCAGGAAAACCTCAGCCGCCAGGTTGCCGAGGCCGTGCAGCAGGTAACCGGTGCCGCCGGCGTTGCCGTGGTCATCGAAGCCAAGCACATGTGCATGATGATGCGCGGTGTCGAGAAGCAGAACTCGACCATGATCACCTCGGTGATGCTGGGTGAGTTCCGCGAAAACGCCGCCACCCGCAGCGAGTTCCTCAGCCTGATCAAGTGATTGGCTGCTGACCCCGAGCCGACCCTGCCGGGTCGGCTTTTTCATTTCAGGAGTTGCCCATGATCGTCAAAGCCCTGCGGGTTGGCCTCGGCCAGCTCATCGTGTTCGGCGACTGGATCAGCCGCCCGGCCAAGCGCAAGCGCGACGCCGCCGCCCAGGCCCGCGTCGAGCAAGCGGCCCAGGGCCTGGCGCTGTACCAGTTCCACGCCTGCCCGTTCTGCGTCAAGACACGCCGCACCCTGCACCGTTTGAACGTGCCGGTGGCGCTGCGCGATGCCAAGAACGACCCGGTGCACCGCCAGGCCCTGCAGGAAGGTGGCGGCCGGGTGAAAGTGCCGTGCCTGCGCATCGAAGAAGCGGGCAAGGTGACCTGGATGTATGAGTCCAAGGCGATCATTGCCTATCTGGATGAGCGGTTCGCTTCGGCCTGACAGTTTGTAGATTTCCTGTACTGGCCCTATCGCCGGCAAGCCAGCTCCCACAGGTACCCCGCTGACCTCAGGTCCAGTGATATCCCTGTGGGAGCGGGTTCACCCGCGAAGAGGCCGGCACAGGCTAGAAACTAGCCCACCATCGGCACATGCCGTGGGTGGCTGCTGACCCGCTCCAGCCACGCCCGCACCGCCGGGTAGTCGGCAAGGTCGAACCCGCCCTGCTGCGCCACATGGGTGTAGGCGTACAACGCCACATCGGCAATCGAATATTGCTCGCCGACCAGGTACGGCGTCATCTGCAGCTGCCGCTCCATCACCCTCAACGCCTTGTACCCACCCTTGTGCAGCTTGCGGTACTCCTCCAGGCGCTCGTCCGGCAACCCCAGGTAGAACTGGATGAAACGCGCCACGGCAATGTACGGCTCATGGCTGTACTGCTCGAAGAACTGCCACTGCAACACTTGGGTGCGCAGGCGCGGCTCGGTGGGCAGGAACTCACTGCCATCGGCCAGGAAGTTGAGAATGGCATTGGACTCCCACAGGTAGCTGCCGTCTTCCAGCTCCAGCACTGGCACCTTGCCGTTGGGGTTCATCGCCAGGAACTCGGGCGTTTCGGTCTCGCCCTTGAGGATGTCCACCGGGTGCCATTCGTACGGCCGGCCCAGCAGGCTCAACATCAGCTTGATCTTGTAACAGTTGCCCGACTGGTAGTCGCCATAGACCTTGTACATCGCCCTTCCACTCCCAAGCAGTTCTGCATTTGCGCCCAATAGTTGGCGACTGTACGGCTAAAAGCAATGGCCGCTGTATGGCAAGGATCAACCTTGCTCGCTGTAGTCTGAAAAAACTGCTTACACCTTTACAAGGATTTTGTTCATGACCGATGCCACTTCCGCACGCCTGCGGCCCCTGGCAGACAGCTCCCCGTCGGCGGTGGTCGCCGGCTTCATCGCCATGCTCACCGGCTATACCAGCTCGCTGGTGCTGATGTTTCAGGCCGGCCAGGCAGCCGGGCTGACCAGCGCGCAGATTTCCTCATGGATCTGGGCGTTGTCGATTGGCATGGCGGTGTGCAGCATCGGCCTGTCGCTGCGTTACCGCACTCCGATCACCGTGGCCTGGTCCACCCCCGGCGCCGCCTTGCTGATCACCAGCCTGGGCGGGGTCAGCTATGGCGAGGCGATCGGCGCCTACATCACCTGTGCCGTGCTGGTGCTGATCTGTGGCCTGACCGGCAGCTTCGAGCGCCTGGTCAAACGCATCCCGGCCTCGCTGGCCTCGGCGCTGCTGGCGGGCATCCTGTTCAAGATCGGCAGCGAAATATTCGTTGCCGCCCAGCACCGCACCTTGCTGGTACTGGGCATGTTCTTCAGCTACCTGCTGGTCAAGCGCCTGTCGCCGCGTTACTGCGTACTGGCCGCGTTGCTGGTGGGCACGGTGCTGTCCGGCGCCCTCGGGCTGCTGGACTTCAGCGGCTTCCACCTGGAAGCGGCCACACCGGTGTGGACCACGCCAAGCTTCTCGTTGGCGGCGACCATCAGCATTGGCATTCCGCTGTTCGTGGTGGCGATGACCTCGCAGAACATGCCGGGTGTGGCCGTGCTGCGCGCGGACGGCTACCAGGTGCCGGCCTCGCCGCTGATTTCGGCTACCGGTTTTGCCTCGCTGCTGCTGGCGCCGTTTGGCTCGCACGGGGTCAACCTGGCAGCGATCAGCGCGGCGATCTGCACCGGGCCGCATGCCCATGAAGACCCGGCCAAGCGTTACACCGCGGCGGTGTGGTGCGGGATTTTCTATGGCATTGCCGGGGTGTTCGGCGCGACCCTGGCGGCGCTGTTTGCGGCGCTGCCGAAAGAGCTGGTGCTGTCGATTGCGGCGCTGGCGCTGTTCGGCTCGATCATGAACGGGCTGACCGTGGCCATGAGCGAGGCGCGTGAGCGGGAGGCGGCGGTGATTACCTTCATGGTCACGGCTTCGGGGCTGACCTTGTTCTCGATCGGCTCGGCGTTCTGGGGGATTGTCGCGGGGGTGCTGGCCTTGATGATCCTCAACCCGCGCAGGGCCTGAAGATATTTGTTGCCTGTGCCGGCCTCTTCGCGGGTAAACCCGCTCCCACAGGAATACCACAGGGCTGAAGGCTGTGTGTTCCCTGTGGGAGCGGGCGTGCCCGCGAAGAGGCCGGTATGACAGAAGGTGTTCTGTAGCATTGCTGGCCCCTTCGCAGTACAAGGCTGCTTCACTGGACCTGAAGGCAGTGGGGTACCTGTGGGAGCGGGTTCACCCGCGAAGAGGCCGGTACAGGCAACACAAAGCCCAGGCCCGGATCACAACCTGAAATGCCCCACCATCCCCTTCAGGTCGGTGCCCAACTGCGCCAGCTCGATACTCGACCGGGCATTGTCCTGCATCGCCAACGCCGCCTGATCGGCACTGCCACGAATCTGCGTGACGCTGCGGCTGATCTCTTCCGCCACCGAGCTCTGCTGCTCGGCCGCCGCGGCAATCTGCTGGTTCATCTGCTGGATCAATGACACCGCCGCGGCAATGCTGCCCAGCGCGCTTTCGGTCTGCAGCGCATCAGCCACCGCCAACCGCACCAGCTCGGTACTGCCGCGAATCTGGGCCACCGACTGCTGGGCATTGCCGCGCAGGCTGGCGACCAAGGTCTCGATCTGCTCGGTAGACTGCCGGGTACGCCGCGCCAGCGCACGCACCTCATCAGCGACCACGGCAAAGCCACGCCCCTGCTCACCCGCCCTGGCGGCTTCGATAGCCGCATTCAGCGCCAGCAGGTTGGTCTGCTCGGCCACGCTCTTGATCACTTCCAGCACATCGCCAATGGTGTGGATCTCGGCACTGAGGCTGTCGATACCGGCGCTGGCCGTCTCCGCCGCCGCCGCCAGCTGCTCGATGCGCTGCATGCTCTGGCGCACCACCTGCTGGCCGGAATCAACCTTCTCGTCCGCCGCCTGGGCCGCCTGCGCCGCCTCTTCGGCATTACGCGCCACATCGTGCACAGTGGCGGTCATCTGCTGCATGGCGGTGGCCACCTGCTCGGTCTCTTCCTTCTGGCTGCCTACCTCGCGGTTGGTCTGCTCGGTCACCGCCGACAGCGCCTGCGCATTGCCAGCCAGTTGCTCGATGCCTTGCTGCAAGCCGCTGACAATGCCCGACAGGCCCGCCGCCATCTGCTGCATGGCCTGCATCAACTGCCCTACTTCGTCACGGCGTGGCGCCTGGGCGTCAAAGCTCAGCTCGCCGGCAGCAATGCGCTGGGCGCGGGCAATCACATGCTTGAGCGGCCCGACCACGGCGCGGGTGATCAGCCAGGCGGCCAGCACTCCCACCAGCAGCGCCAATGCCGTGGCCAGGCCGATGGCCACGGCATTGCGTTGCAGTTCGCCCTGCAGGGCCTGTTCCTGCCCCAGGTAGGCCTGGTCGACCCGGCTGGTGGCTTGCTCGGCACTGGCCTGCAACTGCGCCTTCAAGCCCTGCTCGCGGGCCAGCTGGTCAGTGTATTCGTTGAGTTTTTCCGAGAAGCTGCCAATGTGCCCCGCCACTTCGCCCAGCACGCTCTGGTAGCCGGCATCGCTGACCGCCCCCTGTAACTGGCTGACCAGGCTGGCGGCCTCGACAGTCTGGGCGATGCGCTCCTGGCTGACGCCCTCTTCGCCCTTGCGGCTTTTTTCCAGGCGTACCCGCGCTTCGTCCATGGCCTGCAGCATCAGCCGCGACACCTGCGCCACCTGCGCGGCCTGCTCGAGGAATGCACCGCCTTGCTGGCCCTGGGACTGTTTGAGGGTGTACACGCCATCATCGGCCAGGCCGGCCTGCAGTACGTCGAGGTTGTTGGCCACGCTGGACACCGACCAGCTGGCCATGTCCAGCGCCAGCTCCTTGGCCTGCACCGCCTCGACAAAGGCTTCGAACGCCTGGCCATAAGCCGCCAGGTCGGTTTCTGCCGCCGCCAGCGCCGGCAGGCCACGGGCGCGCTCGGCCAGGCCCTGCAGGCCACTGCGCAAGGCCTCGGCTTGCTGCAGGTCGGAGCGCAGGGCAAAGGCCTGCTCGTGCTGGCGCAAGCGCAGCAGGTCGGTATTGAACTGGGCCAACTGGCGCAAACTGTCGAAGCGCTGGCCAACGCTGTGTAGCGCGGCAATGCCAATGGCCGCCACCGCCAGGGTCAGCACCAGCACCAGGGCAAAGCCCAGGCCAAGTTTGCGGGCCATGCCCAGGTTGGCCAGCACACCGTGCTTGCTCGCGCCCATGCCGATTCCCCTTCTGCGTGCGAGGTTATCCCGAAGGCCAAGGGTGGCAACGTTGCCAGCCGATGAACAAGGGCCTGGCGTCAGAATGGTGTCAAATAGCTATGAGCGTGTCGCTATCAGCTTGGCAGAGGTCGCCCTGCGTGCTGAAGGAAGGCCTGGGCGCGGGAGTCCTGCCCGTAGGCGACATTGATGCGCAGCCAGGCGCTGGCCGCGCCCTGGTAATCGAAGGCGCTGCCGGGGGTGAGCAGCACATCGTGTTCCAGGGCCAGGCGCTCCAGGCTGGCGAAATCCCGGCCTGGCACGCAGGCCCAGACGAACATGCCGCCGTAGGGCTCGCAGAACACCTGCCAGCCCGCCTGTTCCAGCTGGCCGAGCAGCCTGGCCATGTGCTGCCCCAGGCGCACACGCAGGCGCTGCACGCTCTTGCGGTAGCTGCCGTTGGCCAGCATCTGCCCCACCACCTGCTCGGCAAAGCGCGAGGTGCCGATGCCGCTGACCATCTTCAATTCGGCCAAGCGCGCCAGCAATGCCGGGTCGGCGACCAGGTAGCCGACCCGCAGCGAGCTGCTGAGGGTTTTCGAGAAACTGGCCATGTAGATTACCCGCTGCTCGCTGTCGAGGGTGGCCAGGTGGGTGGCCGGGCCTTCCTGGAAGTCGGCGTAGATATCGTCCTCGATGATGCGCAGATCGTGCTCGCGGGCCAGCTCCAGCAGGCGGTAGGCCACCTTGGGCGTCAAGCTGGTGCCGGTGGGGTTGTGGTACAGGCTGTTGATGAACAGGCAGCGCGGCTTGTGCGCGGCCAGCAGGGCTTCGAGGGTGGCCAGGCACGGCCCCTCGGCGGTGCGTGGCACCGGCAGCATGTGCACCTGGTGTTGGCGCAGCAGGTTGTACAGGTTGTAGTAGCCGGGGTTTTCAACCAGCACCGTGTCGCCTGGGCGCAGCAGGGTGCGCACCAGCAGGTCGAGGCCGTGGCTGGCGCCGTGGGTGGTGAGGATACGTTCGGGCCCGGCGGCGATGCCCAGCTGCGCCAGGCGCTTGTGCAGCTGCTGGCGCAGGCTGGCCAGGCCCAGGGGTGGGCAGTAGTCGAACAGGTCCTGTGGGTTGCCCCGGCTGACCTGGCGCACTGCCTGGGCCAGTTCGGTGGCGGCGCGCCAGCTGCTGGGCAACCAGCCGCAGCCCAGCTTGAGCAATTCGTCATGGCCCTCGCGGAACTGCCGCCAGCTGCCGTCCCCGGCCTCGCCCCAGGGTTGGGCGTCTTCCACGGCCAGGCCGGGTTTGCGCTCGGCGACGAAAAAGCCGGTGCCGTGGCGGGCCTCCAGCCAGCCGCTGGCGACCAGGCGGTCGTAGGCTTCGATCACACACGACGCACTTACGCCCTGGCTGCGTGCCAAGGCCCGGATCGACGGCAGACGTGCGCCGGGGCGCAGGCGTTGCTGGTCGATCCAGGTTTGCAGGTGGTCGGTGAGTTGCTGTACCAGCGGGGTGGTGCTGGTGCGGTCGAGTGGCAAGTGCATGGGGCAAGTGTTCGCTGGTTTTGAGCGAACAGTTAAGCATAAAAGGGTTGGCGGTGTGTCTGGTGAGGGGAATGGGCAGGCATCAGAGTTGGCAGGCCCGGCCCTTTCGCGGGTGAACCCGCTCCCACAGGGGTCGCACCCAACCCGAGAGCGGTGTCGTACCTGTGGGAGCGGGTTCACCCGCGAAAGGGCCAGTACAGACACTACAGAACCAGGACCCCTACCATGCCCACCGCCCCGGCCCGCCTGGCCTTCGCCCTCTGCCTGATCACCCTGGCCGTCAACCTGCAGGCCCCGCTGTACATCACCTACGCCGACCTCTCCGGCCAAGGCGCTGCCGCCACCGCAGTGGCCTTCTCCGGCTATGTGCTCGGCGTGCTACCCGTGCTGCTGGCCCTGGGCGGGCTGGCCGACCGGGTCGGGCGCAGGCCATTGGTGCTTGCCGCACTGGCCCTGTCGATGGTCGCCACCGTACTGATGCTGCTGGCCCCCAGCCTGCAAACCCTGGGCCTGGCGCGGCTGTTCCTTGGGTTGGGTACCGGCCTGGCTTCGGCCACGGCCACCGCCTACATGGGAGAACTGATGGGCGGCTTGGACAACACCCGCGCCGCCAACTGGGTCACCGCCAGCACCTCGCTGGGCTTTGGCCTGGGCGCGGCGCTGACCAGCCTGTTCCTGTTGCGCGGCCCCAGCCTGACCCCGGGCAGCTTCCACCTGCAACTGCTGCTGGCGGCGCTGGCCATGTTGCTGGCATGGCGCCTGCCCGACCCACGCCCGGCACAACGCAACCCCATGCTGCGCCTGCCCTGCTACCCGCGTGGCAGCGTGGCCTATGGCCTGGCCATTCTGCTGGCGTGGGCCTGCGTGGGGCTGGTGATTGCCCTGCTGCCGGGCATCCTGCGCCAGCATGGGCTTAGCGCCTGGTCGGGGTTTTCGACCTTTTGCGTGATCAGCTGCGGGTTGTTGTTCCAGCCCATGGCACGACGCCTCAGCAGCCGTACGGCCACCTTGCTGGGGCTGGTGATATTGCCCTGCAGCTATGCCGTGCTGGCCTGGGGCGCGGACAGCGGCCAGCTGGGCGCGGTATTGCTGGGTGCGGTGGCGGCCAGTAGTGCGTGCTACGGGTTTATCTACCTGGGCGGGCTGGCAGCGGTGAACCAGTTGGCCGGCAGCGAGAAGACACGGGCCAGTGCCGGGTTCTTTCTACTGGCGTACCTGGGGTTCAGCCTGCCGGTGATCTTTACCGGCTTGCTGAGTGACCGGCTGGGGTCGCGGTTGGCGTTGCTGGTGTTTGGTGGGGTGCTGGTGGTGGGGTGTTTGCTGGTTGGGCTGGCATTGTGGTGGTCTGCCAGGGCCTCTTCGCGGGCCTGCCCGCTCCCACAGGGTTCGCGCTAGCCTTTGTGGTGGCCTGCAAGGGCCTCTTCGCGGGTAAACCCGCTCCCACAGAGATATCACCGGCCCCGAGAGCAGTGGGGTACCTGTGGGAGCGGGTTTACCCGCGAAGAAGGCCACACCGATATCAGATCAGATCGCCGTAGCCCCACCATCCACTGTCAGGCAATGCCCTGTGGTAAACGCCGCGCCGTCGCTGCACAAGTACAGCACGGCGCTGGCAATTTCCTCGACCTTGCCAATACGCCCCACCGGATGCATGGCAGCGGCAAACTCGGCCTTGCGTGGGTCGGCCTCATAGGCGCGGCGGAACATGTCGGTGTCGATCACCGCCGGGCACACCGCATTCACCCGGATGCCCTTCTTGGCGTACTCGATGGCCGCCGACTTGGTCAGGCCGATCACCGCGTGCTTGGAGGCGCTGTAGATGCTCATCTTCGGCGCCGCACCCAAGCCCGCCACCGAGGCGGTATTGACGATGGCCCCACCGCCCTGGGCCAACAGCAACGGCAGCTGGTACTTCATGCACAGCCATACACCCTTCACGTTGACGCCCATGATGGCATCGAACTCCGCCTCGCTGCCTTCGGCCAGGCGGCCCTGCTCGATCTCGATACCTGCGTTGTTGTAGGCATAGTCCAGCCGGCCATAGGCGGCGATCAGGCGCTCGTGCAGTTGGCGCACTTCGGCATCACGGGTAACGTCGCAGGCAATGAACAGCGCCTCCCCGCCCGCCGCGTGGATCAGTGCCACAGTGGCCTCGCCACCGGCCGGGTCGAGGTCGGCCACCACCACCTTCAAGCCCTCCCGGGCGAAAGCCAGGGCGGTCGCCCGGCCGATGCCGGCAGCGCCGCCGGTGACCAGGGCTACCTGGCCGGAAAAGGTCATGCTCATCGCGTGCTCCAAAGGGTGCTTGGTGGGGTTCAGAGCATAGTCAGCCACCACCCGGCCGGGCAGCATCATAACCCCACCGGTTGGGCTACCATGCTTGTCAGTGATGTTAAGGACCTGCCTACATCAACAGGGTAGATTTGACGTCTCCCCCTTCCACTGCCCACAAGGACCCGCCATGACCAACACCAACCGCCGCTTCCTGCTCGCCAAACGCCCGGTCGGCGCCGTGCGCCGTGACGACTTCAGCTTCGAGACCGTGCCCGCCGAACAACCCGGCGAAGGCCAGGTGCTGGTGCGCAACCTGTACCTGTCGCTGGACCCGGCCATGCGCGGCTGGATGAACGAAGGCAAGTCCTACATTCCGCCCGTGGCCTTGGGCCAGGTGATGCGCGCGCTGGGTGTTGGCGAGGTTGTCGCCTCCAACCACCCCGCCTACAAGCCGGGCGACCATGTAAGCGGTGCACTTGGCGTGCAGGACTATTTCACTGGCGAACCCCAGGGCCTGCACAAGATCGACCCCAACCTGGCGCCCCTGCCCCGCTACCTGTCGGCGCTGGGCATGACCGGCATGACCGCCTATTTCGCCCTGCTGGACGTTGGCCAGCCCAAGGCCGGTGACACCGTGGTCATTTCCGGCGCAGCCGGCGCAGTGGGCAGCATTGTCGGGCAGATTGCCAAGATCAAAGGCTGCCGCGTGGTCGGCATTGCCGGCGGCGCCGAGAAGTGCCAGTACCTGAAGGACGAACTGGGCTTTGACGGGGTGATCGACTACAAGGCCGAAGACGTGCTGGCCGGCCTGAAGCGCGAATGCCCCAAAGGCGTGGATGTGTACTTCGACAACGTCGGCGGCGACATCCTCGATGCCGTGCTGACCCGCATCAACTTCAAGGCACGCATCGTGATTTGCGGCGCGATCAGCCAGTACAACAACAAGGAAGCAGTGAAAGGCCCGGCCAACTACCTGTCGCTGCTGGTGAACCGCGCGCGCATGGAAGGCTTTGTGGTGATGGATTACACCAAGGACTACGGCAAGGCCGCACTGGAGATTGCCGGGTGGCTGGCCAGCGGGCAGGTGAAGAGCAAGGAAGATGTGGTGGAAGGGCTGGAGACCTTCCCCGAGACACTGCTGAAGCTGTTCAGTGGGGAGAACTTTGGCAAGTTGGTGCTGAAGGTTTGAGATTGAGGTAGCCAATACTGGCCTCATCGCCGGCAAGCCAGCTCCCACAGGTACAGCGCCACCCTTGAGCCCGACGCTGTACCTGTGGGAGCTGGCTTGCCGGCGATTGGGCCGCACAGCGGCCCCGGCGATAACTGCAGCACCGCGTTCGCAGCGCGTCAGACTTTCCTGAACCTTGCCCCCACCGCTTCAGCTTGAAGCAGCAAGCGAACTATCCTACGCAGCGGTCGGAAGCAGCTGAATTGTCGGGGAAATCCCTCAGGGATAACTTCACCGGGTCGCCATGTTGGTGACCGGGTGTGAGAACCTGTTATGCACTGCTGCTCCACTGTTCAATGGCAGCCATTCGCGGGCAGGCTTCGGCTTGGCCGGCGTCAGTGCACCGGTTTCTCACCCCGCGCAATGGCTGCCACCCTTGTCCGTGAGAAAGATCCGGGTGGTTTCTCCTCGTCACGCACTGGATTTTCACTATGAAAAAGTACACCCCCTCCCCAATCCTAACCGCAGGCCTGGAAACCTTCCTCGAAGCCGGCAACCCCACACAAGTCTTCGCAACGTCGCTCTGGTAGCATCCGCCCCCGCACCAACATCTTCGCTGCCTCAACCGGCAATCACAGCTAAATCAAGAGCATGGGCCTGGCAAGCAGCACGGCTCTAACGGGGGATCAATGGATTTATGGACTGCCTTCCAGGCACTCATCCTGGGTGTGGTTGAAGGGCTCACGGAGTTTCTACCAATCTCCAGTACCGGGCACCAGATCATCGTTGCCGATTTGATCGATTTCGGCGGTGAACGCGCGATTGCATTCAACATCATCATCCAACTGGCAGCGATCCTGGCGGTAGTGTGGGAGTTTCGCGGCAAGATCCTGGAAGTGGTGTTCGGCCTGAGCAGCCAGCCTACGGCACGGCGCTTCACTGGCAACCTGCTGTTGGCATTCATGCCGGCGGTGGTGCTGGGCGTGCTGTTCGCCGACCTGATTCACCACTACCTGTTCAACCCGATCACCGTGGCAACGGCCCTGGTGGTTGGCGGGGTGATCATGCTCTGGGCCGAACGCCGTACCCACCGCGTGGCGGTCGACCATGTCGATGACATGCGCTGGACCCATGCCTTGAAGATCGGCTTCGTCCAATGCCTGGCGATGATCCCGGGCACCTCGCGTTCCGGGTCCACCATCATCGGCGGCCTGCTGTTCGGCCTGTCGCGCAAGGCGGCGACCGAGTTCTCGTTCTTCCTGGCGATGCCGACCATGGTCGGTGCGGCGGTGTATTCGGGCTACAAGTACCGCGACCTGTTCCAGCCCGGCGACCTGCCGGTGTTTGCCATCGGCTTCGTGACCTCGTTCATCTTCGCCATGATCGCCGTGCGTGCGCTGCTCAAGTTCATCGCCAACCACAGCTACGCGACGTTCGCCTGGTATCGCATCGTCTTCGGTTTATTGATTCTGGCTACCTGGCAGTTCGGCTGGATCGACTGGTCGACAGCTCAAGGCTGATATCACGCCACAAAAATGAAAAGGGCTGCATTCGCAGCCCTTTTCATTGGTCAGGTTCAGCCGCGTATTTCAGCGACTACCGCAGCCAGCGCTTGCGCCGGGTTGGCGGCCTGGCTGATCGGGCGGCCGATCACCAGGTAGTCCGAACCGGCATCCAGTGCCTGGCGCGGGGTGAGGATACGGCGCTGGTCATCCTGCGCACTGCCCGCCGGGCGAATGCCCGGGGTCACCAGTTGCAGCGAAGGGTGCGCAGCCTTCAGCGCCGGGGCTTCCAGCGCCGAGCACACCAAACCGTCCATGCCAGCCTTCTCGGCCAGCGCGGCCAGGCGCAGCACCTGCTCTTGCGGGTCGACATCCAGACCGATGCCGGCCAGGTCTTCACGCTCCATGCTGGTCAGCACGGTCACGCCAATCAGCAACGGCTGCGGGCCGCTACGCTTGGCCAGCTCTTCACGGCAGGCCGCCATCATGCGCAGGCCACCGGAGCAATGCACGTTCACCATCCAGACCCCCATCTCGGCCGCAGCCTTCACCGCCATGGCGGTGGTGTTGGGGATGTCGTGGAACTTGAGGTCCAGGAACACTTCGAAGCCCTTGTCGCACAGGGTTTCGACAATGCCCGAAGCGCTGCTGGTGAACAGCTCCTTGCCAACCTTCACCCGGCACAGCGCAGGGTCAAGCTGGTCAGCCAGCTTCAGGGCGGCCTCACGGGTAGGGAAATCCAGGGCGACGATCAGGGGCGTCTGGCAGGCGGACATGGGCAGGGTCTCTTGGCAAGTCGAAAACGGCGCGCATTGTAAACGATGTGGCACAGGCTTTGGGGCCCGCGGGTCACGGAATTGGCCCGGCAGCGGCTGGCTCCTATAATTGAACCAACGGAACGGGCAATTGCTCAACATTTGTACAAGCGCTGCCCATCACCAGCAAAGGAGAACGACAATGCCCTGGTATGCCTGGCTGATACTCATCATAGCCCTCGGCTCGATCGTCGGCGGGCTGATGTTGCTGCGCGATACGGCAAAAAAACTGCCACTGACCGAAGAACAGCTGCGCAAGGTGCATGAGCGCAATGCCGAAGCGGATGCCAAGGATGCGCAGGACCGCTAGCGCGCCAGCGTCGCAAAGCCGCGTTCATAGAGTTGCACATAACTCATTGACTCAGCGGGGCCCCTGTGGGAGCGGCTTTAGCCGCGAATACCGGCGCAGCCGGTGCCATGCACCGCGTTGGGTTCTTCGCGGCTAAAGCCGCTCCCACATTGTCAGCACCAACTTCCAGACATGCTCCTACAGGCTATGAGGCAACCTGATGGGGCAAGACAGTTGCTCCCGCAGGGTACGCGGACCGCTTTCGAATTCAGTTTTCTCAATTGAATCTTGATAAAAGTCAGGGCCAGGACTCAAACCCCAGCCCCTCCCCCCTTACTCCACCATCACCTTGTCCCGGTTACGCTCCAGCAACGCATTACCAATCCCCTTGATCTCCAGCAGCTCATCCACCGAAGCAAACGGCCCATTGGCCTCCCGGTAAGCCACTATGGCCTCGGCCTTGGCCTTGCCTATCCCGTTCAGCTCCTTCTGCAACGTCAGCGCATCAGCCGTGTTCAGGTCCAGCCGCTGCGGCGGCTGGGCCTGCTGCTGAGTTACCACCGGTGCCGGCTCGGGTACCGCCGTGGTGCTGGCCGGGGCGGCGCTAAGGGAAAAGGACAGGCTGGCAAACAGCGGCAGCAGCAGGTACGACAGAACGTTGTTACGCATGGTGAACACTCCTTAGGTTGGTCATTTTCCAACAGCCGTTTTCCTTCGGCTGTGCAATCAACCCTAGCGGCAAACCTGACAGCGAAACAGCCAGCATCATCGGCGAATGGTTACCAAATCGATCAATCACCCAGCCAACTTCGCGAACCCAGAGACAATGGCTTTTCCCTCTCCCCCACCCCGACCCGAGAGCATTGGCGCCACACTCCATTGCCTGTAGCCGAATACCCGTTTGTCCGACGCCGCATACACAGCAAAACCCGCCCACATTCCTACAATCCCCGGTGAACAAGGCCTTACCACGAACAACCGCACTCCCCCGCCGGCAAACACCCCCCTGAAAACTGGCATCACATAAACCAACTGCTAGATTTTTGAGCAATGGACAGCCGTTTGCTTGAAGGACCCAAGCTGCATACCCCATACACCCGCCGCCTGCCCTCGCACCCAGCCCGTCCACCAGGCCAGCCTTCGTGCGCCCGATCGGCCCCTTTGGCCCACCAGTACTGCCCCGTCCAGCAAGAGGATCACCGCCGTGCCCCTCAAGACCCTCACCGTATTTGGCACTCGTCCAGAAGCCATCAAGATGGCCCCCCTCGCCCTGCAACTCGCCCAGGACGCCCGCTTCGAATCCCGCGTGTGCGTCACCGGCCAGCATCGGCAAATGCTCGACCAGGTACTGGAACTGTTCGGTATCACTCCCGATTACGACTTGAACATCATGAAGCCCGGCCAGGACCTGACCGGCGTGACCACGGGGATTTTGCAGGGTATCCAGCCGGTACTGGCCGAATTCAAGCCCGATGTGGTGCTGGTGCATGGCGACACCGCGACCACGTTTGCCACCAGCCTGGCGGCCTATTACCAGCAAATTCCCATCGCCCACGTAGAGGCCGGTCTGCGCACCAATAACCTGTATTCACCCTGGCCAGAGGAAGGCAACCGGCGCCTGACCGGCACCCTGGCCGCCCTGCACTTCGCCCCCACCGCCACCTCGCGTGACAACCTGCTAAGGGAAGGCATCGACCCGTCGAGCATTTTCACCACTGGCAATACCGTGATCGATGCCCTCCTGGAAGTGGTGCACAAGCTGGAGAGCCCCGCGCTGAGGGCCCAGTTCGAACGCCAATTCGATTACCTGGCTGCCAACCGCCGCATGGTACTGGTAACAGGCCATCGCCGAGAGAACTTTGGCGGTGGCTTCGAACGAATCTGCCAGGCACTGGTACAGACGGCGCGCCAGTTTCCGGAGGTGGATGTGGTGTACCCGGTGCACCTCAATCCCAACGTGCGCGAGCCGGTCAACCGGCTGCTGGCGGATGTGGGGAATATCTACCTGATCGAGCCGCTGGATTACCTGCCGTTCGTTTATCTGATGAGCCGTGCCTATGTGATTTTGACCGACTCGGGGGGCATTCAGGAGGAAGCGCCAGCGTTGGGCAAACCTGTGTTGGTAATGCGCGATACCACTGAGCGGCCGGAGGCAGTTACAGCCGGGACTGTGAAGCTCGTGGGCACGGAGCTAGGTTCTATTGCCGGTGAGTTGGCTAGGTTGCTAACGGATCATGGAGCGTATCGGGAGATGAGCGTGGCGCATAATCCGTATGGAGACGGGAAAGCGTGTGGGAGGATATTGCAGGCGCTTGCTGAGTTTGCCGACACGCTCAATGGTGAGAAGGCGCCAGCAGTTCATCCACCGAAGCAAACAGCCCATCGGCCTCCCGGTAGGCCACAATAGCCTTGGTCTTTCCTATTCTATTCAACTCCTTCTGTGAAGTGAGCACCTCAGCCGTGTGCAGATCCAGCCGCTGCGTGTACTAGGTCTGCTGCGGGTTTATCACAGACTCCAGCTCGTGCACACAGTGGCGCTGGTTGGGCGGCGCAACGGAAAAGGGCAGGCTGACGCACAGGTACAACAGAACGTTGTTAGGCATGGTAAACACTTAAATAACGCAACCAGCCCACCCAAAGAAATGGCATAACGCCATTTTCTAGGTTAACTTGATGAAATAAAGGCGATGGCAAATCGCCGCTAGGTAAATTCCGCTTTAACATAGGTTTCATTCAGACCAAAAGCTGTTGTTTTTTCCGAAAACCTTTCCAGACAAGACCATCGCCCGCTCGTCGTGTGCCTCAGTCAGACTGAATTTGTTGGCATGATGGCTGAATAGATTAAAACAATCGTTTTTATTGATTCATTTAATAAAAATATCATCCGATCAATCGATTAAAAGGGGCAGAAGCGGGTGGTCAGGGGAAAAAAACGTGCCAGACAGGGATGTCATATTGATGACGAAGTGATAAATTTGCGTCAATTGGACAACCTCTATGCTTGAAGGATCCGGGCAAACATGAATTTTTCTTCACCTCCCAGCAAGCCCCCCGCTCACGTGCGTGGCGCTACCCAGGCCAGCCCCCCCGGCCGATTTGCGTAACACCCACGATCCGCCCCGTAGCACCGATCCAAACGCCTTCACTCACACACAGAAGACCGTCGCCGTGTCCTTAAAGGCCCTCATCGTATTTGGCACCCGCCCAGAGGCCATCAAAATGGCTCCTCTGACATGCGACCTTGCCCAGGACGACCGCTTCGAGTCGCGCGTTTGCGTAACCGGCCAGCACCGCCAGATGATGGACCAGGTTCTGGAACTGTTCGAGATTACTCCCGACTACGACTTGAACATCATGAAGCCGGGACAGGACCTGACAGACGTAACCACTGCCATCCTGCAGGGTCTGAAACCTGTACTGGCCAGTTTCAAGCCGGACGTGGTACTTGTGCACGGCGATACCGCCACTACCTTTGCCACCAGCATCGCCGCTTACTACCAGCAGATTCCGGTCGTCCATGTCGAGGCAGGTCTGCGTACTGGCGACATCTATTCCCCCTGGCCGGAAGAGGGCAACCGTAAACTCGCTGGCGCACTTGCGTCGCTGCACTTGGCACCTACCGAGACCTCGCGCGATAACCTGTTGAGAGAAGGAGTCAATCCACAGAATATTGTCGTGACAGGCAATACCGTGATAGATGCGCTCTTGCAGGTGGTCGCCAAACTGGATACTGATCTTGGGCTAAAGGCGCAGCTCACCTCCCGCTTTGAATTTCTACACCCGGAGCGCAAGTTGGTTCTGGTCACTGGTCATCGCCGAGAAAACTTCGGTAGCGGCTTCGAGCGTATCTGCCAGGCCTTAGTAGAGACTGCGCAGCGCTTCCCTGAAGTGGACATCGTTTACCCGGTGCATCTGAATCCGAATGTACGAGAGCCAGTCAACCGCTTACTGGGCGGTCTCGACAATGTACACTTGATTGAACCGCTTGATTACCTTCCCTTCGTCTACCTGATGAAGCAGGCATATCTGATTCTCACTGACTCGGGCGGTATCCAGGAGGAGGCACCTTCGCTAGGTAAGCCTGTTCTGGTCATGCGAGATACTACAGAGCGACCTGAAGCAGTCAGTGCTGGCACAGTAAAACTGGTGGGTACTAGTGTAAGTGCCATTGTGAATGGATTACATAGTTTACTGACTGATGACAATATATATAGAGCCATGAGTCACGCCCATAATCCTTACGGGGATGGAAAGGCGTGCTCGCGGATCATCGCTACCCTAAGCAATTTGATTAAGAGGCAGTAAATGACTTTGGGTACCATCGCCGTGATTGGATTGGGCTATATTGGCCTGCCCACTGCAGCCGTATTTGCTTCTCGGAAGATAAAAGTAATAGGTGTTGATGTTAACCTTCATGCAGTAGAAGCAATCAATCGTGGTGAGGTTCATATCGTCGAGCCTGATCTCGACATGCTCGTACATGCGGCTGTGACTGAGGGTTATCTACGGGCTACATCAGTAGCTGAACCGGCCGATGCATTCCTGATTGCCGTACCTACTCCCTTTAATGAAAGACATGAGCCGGATCTATCGTTCATCAAGTCCGCGAGCAACAGCATCGCGCCGGTTTTGAAACCTGGAGATCTAGTAGTGCTCGAATCCACCTCGCCGGTGGGGGCGACCGAGCAGATGGCCGCTTGGTTGGCAGAAGCACGTCCGGATTTAACGTTCCCTCAGGATGCGGGAGAAGCGTCGGATATTCGTATTGCCCATTGCCCTGAGCGCGTATTACCGGGGCATGTCCTTCGTGAACTGGTACATAACGATAGAGTGATTGGCGGCATAACAGCGCGTTGCTCTGAAGTGGCCGCTAGCCTCTATAAAATTTTTGTAGAAGCTGAGTGCGTGATTACTGACGCTCGTACTGCCGAAATGTGCAAGCTGACAGAGAACAGTTTCCGCGACGTTAACATCGCCTTCGCCAATGAGTTATCTATTATTTGCGATAAATTGGGTGTAAATGTATGGGAACTGATTCGTCTGGCAAATAGACACCCACGTGTAGACATCTTGAAGCCTGGCCCGGGCGTCGGTGGGCACTGTGTCGCAGTGGATCCCTGGTTCATTGTAAATCAGGCTCCCAAACAGTCCCCATTGATTCGTACCGCGCGCGAGGTAAACGATGGGAAGCCTGCTTGGGTCATCGATAAGGTAAAGAGACTGGTCGATGAAGTAAGTGAAATTGCTGGAAAAAAAAGAGGAAGTGTTCAAATTGCCTGTTTGGGCCTGGCCTTCAAAGCAGACATCGACGATCTGCGTGAAAGTCCAGCATTGGCAATCACTCTCGAGCTTGCGAGGTTGTTCCCTGGGCAAATAGTTGCTGTTGAGCCAAATATTGATTTGCCTCCGAATATTTTGCGCGAAGCTGAAGTACCTTTGATAGAGTTCGCTGACGCCATGAAGGCGGATGTTCTATTGTTACTTGTTGATCATAAAATCTTCTCGAAGCAGGTGTTCGACCTGGGTCAGGAGAAGCGGCTTTTGGATACGCGGGGCGTATTCGCTTGACGTCAGTTTAAATTAGTACCTTTCTAGTGGGCGCGAGCCCGAATTAATTAACACGGAGTAGATAATGAAGCAGACGCTTCTGGAAAAACTTAATGACAAGACTGGCGTCATTGGTATCGTCGGGCTTGGCTATGTAGGGTTACCGCTGGTCCTACGTTACGCTGAAGTCGGCTACAAGGTGCTGGGTTTCGATATCGATCAATCGAAGATCGACCATATCGAAGGTGGCACCAGTTACATTGAGCACATTCCGGCAGCCTCTATCGCCCGCGCGGTAGAGCAAGGCTTCAAGGCTACTACCGACTTTTCGCAAGCCCGTGATGTTGATGCCCTGATTCTCTGTGTGCCTACGCCGCTCAACAAATACCGGGAGCCGGATCTGAGTTTCGTATTGGATACCACTGATTCGCTGGTGCCCCATCTCCGCGCGGGGCAGGTCGTATCATTGGAAAGTACGACTTACCCAGGTACCACCGAGGAAGAATTGCTGCCACGCATCGAATCGCGTGGCTTCCAGGTGGGAGAGGATGTATTTCTGGTTTACTCGCCGGAGCGTGAGGATCCGGGCAACCCGAATTTCACCACACGTACAATTCCAAAAGTGTGTGGTGGGCATACCACTGCCTGCCAAGAAGTGGGGATGGCACTGTACGGTCAGGTTATCGACCATGTAGTACCTGTTTCCAGCACCCGTGCTGCGGAAATGACCAAGCTTCTTGAGAACATCCACCGAGCCGTAAATATCGGCCTAGTCAACGAGATGAAGATCGTTGCAGACAAGATGGATATTGATATTCACGAAGTCATCCGTGCTGCAGCGACCAAGCCCTTTGGTTTCGTACCTTATTACCCTGGGCCTGGCCTTGGCGGGCACTGCATTCCTATCGACCCCTTCTACTTGACCTGGAAGGCCCGCGAATACGGTCTGCACACTCGTTTTATCGAGCTAGCCGGTGAGGTTAACTCTGCAATGCCTGACTACGTGATTTCCAAGTTGACTGGTGCGCTGAATGATCGAGAAAAATCAGTAAAAGGCAGTAAGGTACTGGTTCTGGGTATTGCGTATAAGAAAAACGTAGATGATATGCGCGAGTCTCCGTCTGTCTTCATGATGGAAAAACTGCGTGGACTGGGCGCCATTATTAGCTACAGCGATCCGCATGTTCCGGTATTCCCAAAAATGAGGGAGCACAGCTTTGATCTGAGCACTGTACATCTATCTGCGGAAAGTATCGCCGCATATGACTGCGTCCTCCTTGCTACTGATCATGACTGCTTTGATTATGAGCTTATAGGTTCTAGCGCCCAACTCGTCATTGATTGCCGCGGGCGCTTCAAAGCCATTGCAAATAACGTGGTGCGTGCTTGATATGAAAGACAACATATTCGAGTTTGACTATCATGGTGCTGCCATTGCTTTTAGGTTTCCCGAACGCTCGGATTACATAAAAGAAAAGATTATTTCCAACGCAAACTTTTATGAAGAAGATTTGCTTGCCGAAATAAGCAGGCTACCCATCGCTGAAGGTGCTTTCTGCGATGTCGGTGCTAACATTGGTAATCACAGTGTTTTTTTCTCTCGAATATTGGGTCGAGATGTCTACTCCTTCGAGCCCGTCTTGGAGAGCTACGGACTGCTATCTGAAAACATAAAACTCAATGGCGTGGAGTCGCACGTTCAAGCATTTAATGTGGCGATAGGAGCCACAGAGAGCCGCGGGGTTATGCAGGTTCACGAGCGGAATCTCGGTGCTTCCAAATTGGTGGAGGAAGAAGGGGGCGGCGTTAAAATATCGCTGCTGGATTCCATCCTCCCCCCCAAATCTAACATCGCCCTGATCAAAATTGATGTGGAAGGATATGAGTGCCAGGTATTGCGCGGAGCCACTGAGACGATAAAGCGTTGCAAGCCTGTATTGGTTATCGAGTCTCAGTCTATAGTTTCTTTTATTGAGCTTGGCTCTATCCTTCAGGATTATGGATACGTACCCATTGGGCAGAAGGGAAACACGGCGACTGTTTTTTTTGTGCATGAAGAAAATATGCCGCTTTACCGAGACATGATTCCGTTTCTTTCGCGAAATGATGTGGATGAAGCGCGGCGTAGAGTTCAGGGGCAGTTGGAAGGCGTTAAGTCAAAAATTCTCTCTTCGATTAAGGTTGTCGGTGAAAAGCTAGAGTATGACGGCTCAGATCTTGCTGCAGATATCCAGCAGTTAAAGGGATCAAGCGCTGGGGTGCAGCAGTTACTCGAAGGTGTTGTTACCACCTTTAATGAGCATCTTCGAGACGACGGGCGTGTACGTGAATTTGAACACCGTTGCCAAAAGCTTGAATCTGAGCTCCAGGAACAAGTGCTCTTGCTTGAGGAACTCAGCCGTTCTTCCGAGCAAAAAATAGCAGCTTGCGAACGAACAATCTCAGCTTTGCAGATGAATAATTCTGAACTTGAAGGGCAAGTACTCTTGCTTGAGGAGTTTAGTCGTTCATCTGAACAGGAATTGGCGGCTTGTGAAGAAACTATTTCTGCTTTAAAGACCAATAATTCCGAACTTGAGGGACAGGTACTCATGCTTGAGGACCTCAGTCGCTCGTCTGAGCAGGAGCTAGCAGTTTGCGAACAAATCATTTGTACTTTGAAGGCAAATAACTCTGAGCTTGAGGAACAGGTGCTATCGCTTGAGGGTGATCGTCGCGCTTCTGAACAAAAAATGATAGCTTGTGAGCAGGCTATATCTGATTTGAAGGTGAGCAACTCCAAACTTAAAGGGCAAGTACTCTCGCTCGAAGAGCTCAGTCGCACCTCTGAGCAGAAAATCACAAATTGTGAACAGACTATATCCAGTTTAGAAATCAGCAATCAGGCGCTAGCCTCAAGGTTAAAGCTTGAGCAAATTAGATCTGAACATCTGCACTCAGCGCTGGAACGGAGCTTCAATAGCAGGCTTCATAAACTGCAAAGCAATATGTTTTCTGTATCCAACAAGGCTACATTCGGCTTGGTCTCGGCCAGGAAAAGCTGGGATGTTTTTTCCGGCCAGTTGGATAGGCAAATCCGTATAGCGCAGGAACGGCAGGGTCCGGCGCTCACCTATGTGGCAGAGCGGCCCTCGGAAATTAAACAACATCGCGTAGATCTAGCACATTCCAACCTAAAGAAAACCAATGCGGCAAACACTCCGAAAGTGCGAGTCGGCATTGCATCTATCGAGATTCGCAGAACAGCTCTAAGTCATGTGATTGACTGCTTATATGACCAGGTTGATGAGCTGTACATTTACCTGAATGATTATTCGTACATTCCGGATTTCCTAAACAGGGAAAAGATCACTGTAATTCACGATAAAGGTGATGTTGGCGATCGTGGAAAATTCTATGGACTCATCAACTTTGAAGGATACTACTTCACCTGCGACGACGACATCTCCTATCCTCCGTACTATGTTAAGCATTGCATAGATGGTATTGAGCGTTACGGTCGGAAGTCCGTGGTCGGCTGGCATGGGTCGATTATTCTCCATCCGTTTGTAGATTACTACACTCCCACATCTCGTCGAGTCTTGTCGTTCCGAGCGGGTCGCCCTAAGGACACTGCAGTTCACGTTTTGGGTACTGGATGCACTGCCTTCCATACAAGCACCATCCAGCTAAGATATGAAGATTTTAAAACATCTAATATGGCGGATATCTATTTCGCCCTAATTGGACAGGCGCAAAGTATACCTTTCGTGGTATTGAAACACGATGCTGGGGAGGCCCTGCCTTTAGATATCCCTGACGACAAGGCCATTCATAAGGAATCCATGGCCTCGACTGGTTCAAAAGCTGATACGAAAGCACTGCAAAACAAACTTGTTGCAGAGCATAAAAATTGGAGCGCACCAGTTGCCGATATTGCTGTAGCACGCGAATCAAAAACTGTTGCTTATGTAGGACGTGTTGATACAGAACGCTGGAAAAAAGGCGGCATTCTCAAGTCCGGGAAAATGATCATCAACGCTTTGCGCCGATTCGGCCATAGAGTTATTCCCGTAGAGCTCGACACAGAATACAGCGCCCAGATTGCTAGCATTAAAGATGCCGATATAGTGTGGATATATCCTGGGGATCCAAATCGCCCGGATTTTCGTCTTGTAGAGCAACTGATTGAGCACGCGGCGGGAAGTGGCAAGAGCGTTTTTGTTAACCTCTCATTTAATGCGATGCCTACTAGAACTGACTGGATCGTAGAAAGGCTTTCCGCCTGGAAGCTCGCCTATGGCAGCCGTGTAAAAGCTTGTGTGTTTACCAATACGCTCAAAGGTATTTCTTCTTTCTCCGGCCTTGAAGACAACTTGGTTTGCTTGCCCAAGACCATTGACTTTAATGTCGATTTTCCATGTCCAACATTCAATTCTACCAAGGGAATATTCTTCGGCGATCTGCAAAAGTTACTAAACAAGGATTTGGTTGGCGGCGATATAGCCGCGTGGCTTGACGCGTTGCGGAAGGAATTACCCGGAGTTCCTTTGTACGCTGTTCGTCAATATGGTGGGAAGATCGATCGAGACCTGGGTCTTGAGGTAATACCTTACACCGTTGGTCAAGCGTGGGACAATTTCATCTCATCTTGCCGCATAGTCACATGTTTAACCCCTCACGCCACCTTTGAAATGATACCTGTTGAATCTGCTGGCTTAGGCATCCCTGCTGTCTATCGACCGATGCTGCATGCTCATTCTGAGGTGCTTTCGGTTTCGGGCATAGAAGTGAAAAATGTTGAAGAGTTCGTCCATGCCTGCAAGTGTTTATACACTGATGAGGCAATTTGGAATAGTTACAGTGTCAGTTCACGGCTTCGTGCACAAAGCCTCCATATAGACCATATTTCTGCGTCTATTCATCAGCAAATGGTAATGGCTAGTCGCTGAAATGAAAGGTATAGAAAATGGCGTTTAACAAAGAATTGAAGGCGAGAGGGTTGTCTGTAGCGGATCAGTACATCCCCCGCTCCCCATTTCGCTATGAACCGAAGGTGACGCTTGGCTCCTGCGAAATACAGGCGGGTGTCAGTGTAGGTATGCATACTTACATAAACGATGGTTTTGTCCGCTCTAATGTTGTAATTGGTCGGTACTGTTCTATTGGTCGAAATGTGATAATCGGTTCAGGCCATCATGAAATGGGCTTTTTGTCTACAAGTTCATTTTTCAATGCGCCGCCAAATACAGGCTCTAGTATCAAGTTAGCGGACTACAAAAAAAGGATCCGCGTGATAATAGGGCATGACGTTTGGGTTGGAGATCGTGCAATAATTCTTTCTGGGGTTTCGGTGGGTAATGGCGCCGTCATTGCCGCTGGATCGATTGTAACTAAAGACGTTGCTGACTACTCGGTAGTTGCCGGCGTACCTGCGAAACCTTTGAAATGGCGATTCGAGGACGAGTCCGTTCGTGATCGACTATGCCGAGTACGCTGGCATGAATTTGATCCTGAGAAACTCAAAGCCTTAGATATTTCTAACATTCATGAGGTTTTGGATACATTGGAGTCTTGGCCGGATGAGTGGCGGACTATGAAAAATAATCGACATGTACTGCTGTGAGACCTGACGTGCGAGATAGACTGATCAAATTGATAAAAAAGATCGGCGATCATGCGCTAGATTTTGCATTTGGTTTATTTTGCCTACGCAAAAAAATATACGATGACGATGTTTACCTTTTTTTGGCAATAAATGGCGCCGGTCTCGGACATTTGACCAGAGCTCTCGGTATAGCAAAGGCATTGAAGCGAAATAGACCTGAGACGAAGATTATCTTTCTCACCACAAGCATTGGTGTTCCCTTGGTTCTTCGCCAAGGGTTTACCTGTTTTCATGTACCACCATTTGCAATGGCGGGAGGTATAGGCGCTCGTGATTGGAATGGATTATTCTTTTCGCAACTTTTAAGTTTGATTTCACTTTATAGGCCTTCCAAAGTTGTTTTTGATGGAACTGTCCCTTACGAAGGTTTGCTGAGGGGAATGCGAAGGTTTCCTGCGATCAAGTTTATTTGGGTGAAAAGAGGGCTTTATAAGGATGTCGCTCTGAATGACAGATTGAAATCCCATGTACGGCGATTTTCCTCAGTTATCATTCCTGGTGAAATCGGGGATGATATTCCAGGCCCTAGCGGCAATGTAGTATTCGTGCCGCCGATTGTGATGTGTGAGAGGGAAGAGGTTCTACCCGTTGAGACTGCGATAGAGCGACTTGGGTTGCGGCCAGACAAAAAAAGGGTGCTAGTTCAACTCGGGGCAGGAAATATTAATGACATTTCTGGGCAGTTGGGGAAGGTCGTTTCCTTTTTGAACGACCGCGGCGATGTGGAGGTTTGTGTGGCTCACTCGCCTATTTCCCTCCACCCGTTTTTTCTTCCTAGAGTAAAGAATGTCGAACTCTACCCGATGAGTTGGTATTTTTCTGCCTTCGACCTGGTGGTTTGTGCCGCAGGTTATAATTCGGTCTGTGAGGTCGTTTATCACGAAGTCCCAACAATTCTTATACCTAACGTGTCTACAAAATCTGACGATCAGGTGAAACGAGCGGAGATGGCAGCGCTATTTGGAATCTTGGCGCTGAAAGAGCCGCTTGACAGAGAAGAGTTTCTCGATTCCGTTAGCCGCCTCATTGATGGGCAGGATAACAATACTCCCGACTGGAAGGCCAGTCGGAAGGTAAATGGGGCTGACAAAGCCTCTCATGTCATTCTTAACGTTTAGTGAGTAAAGTGATGTCTTCTGCTCTTGTTTTCAGGCGCGATATTGCAGGGCTTAGGGCTGTTGCTGTTATAGGTGTATTGCTATTCCATCTTGGCTTCTCCTGGGTTCCAGGGGGATTTGCCGGAGTTGATGTTTTTTTTGTAATCTCTGGTTATTTGATTACCAGTATATTACTTCGTGATGCTGCGTCCGAAACTTTTTCCTTCTCTAATTTCTACTTGCGACGAATTAAACGACTGCTTCCTGCTGCCTTGGTTGTAACGATATCCAGCTTGATTGCCGGTTACTTCCTGCTTGACCCTGCGGGATTTGAGAATTTGGCTTCCAGTGCACTGTACGCTTCATTCTTTTCTGCAAATATATACTTTTATTTGAACTCCGGATATTTTGATGCGAGCTCAGAAGAGTCCCCCCTATTACACATGTGGTCGCTCGGGGTAGAAGAGCAATTTTATATATTTTTCCCTCTAATTGTTATCGCACTGTTATCTCGCAGTCGGCGCATTGCCTTCTTCGGCATCGCAGCAATTTTTGTAGCGTCTTTTATTTTTTGCTTGTTCATGGCCTTTCATGATCCGATGTTTGGCTTTTATATGTTCCCAATGCGCGCCTGGGAACTTGGCGTCGGATGTCTTCTTGCTTTTTCGATTGGTAGTTCTGCTTCGGCTTATCTAAGGCAAGGTTTGGCCCTTTTGGGCTTGGTATTGATTGTTGGCTCAATGCTTCTATTGAACAAAGGGCTTTCCTATCCAAGTTATTGGGCTGCCATACCGGTGCTCGGAACTGCGTTGCTGATTCACTTTGGCCGCGAAGTTCCTTTTACCGAGCGCTGCCTTGGCTTTTGGCCTATGCAATTTATAGGAAAAATTTCCTATTCTGTTTATCTGTGGCATTGGCCATTGATTGTATTTTATCGCGCATATTGGTCTGGAAAAGAACTTTCTCTTACAGAATCGTTAGTGCTTCTTACCATTAGCCTATTTATGGGCTGGATATCTTGGAAATACGTAGAAGAAAAAATCCGTACGACGCCCATAAGGCCTCGATTTGTCGTGGGCACGGCGGCCATGGCAACATGTTTATTGGCACTTCTGGCAGGTACGGTACTGTTTTCCAACGGTTTCGAGAGCAGGCTCGTACGAAATACTGCTGAACTTACAGACATAAAGAAAATGTGGGACTGGACTTGTGTAGAACAGAAACTTGTTCCAGGAGGAGGACCTAGCTGTGTAGTTGGAGCCAGTTGGAAAAGCGCTGAAAAACACGGAGTTATTTGGGGCGATAGCCATTCTGAGCATTTCGCGGCCATCTTGGATTCAATTGCCAGCAAGAAAAATATTTCTATCGTTATCGCTCCCCGGTCTTGCCCTCCTTATCTAAATTTAAAATATGTCGGTTATAACAGGCCTGATGCTCCACTTTTTGGCCAGCGCTGTTCGACCAAGCAAGAGCTAATGTTGAAGTGGGTTAATGAATCTAATGATATCGATTTCATTATTATGGCCGCTGCCTGGAGTGGTCATGGCGAGAATCTTGCCTCCATTTCGGCAGATGTTACCAAGCACGGTCCTGAGTTGATGTATGATTCATTCTCAGCCCTTCTTAGTGGCTTGAGACTTGACGGGCGAAAACTGCTCCTCCTTGGTGAGATTCCGCGATTGAATTTCAGCTATAACGCCTGCGCTGGGGCTTCCTTAGGCATCCCATTCCGCCAGTGTTATTACGATTTCCGCACCTTGAATTACACAACTGTTACGGCCAGGCATGAACCTTATAATAGAGTACTGAGACAATTGGCATTGGATTGGAAGGCAAAGGTCTTGCTTCCTAGTCAAATGATGTGCACTCGGGATAGTTGCGGAACGTTCTTTGGTGGCGAGTTTATTTACCGGGATAGCAATCATCTGCGTAGAAACCTGAAGCCAGAAACGAACGCCGTACTTGCCAATGTCATTGGTCTTAATGGGTTCATTGACGAGCTTTAGTGCATTGTGGGTGCAGGAGCTTTGAAGAGCTCCTGCCTTCTTGCAGAATGAAGCACCAGCGTATTCAAGGTTATAAGGTAGTAGAGATGAAAGGTTTGTGGTTGATCTCAGTGCTGGGCTCCTTCTTTCAGTGGTCATTATCACTACTGAACAAGCTTCTGGTCGGGGCTACACTCTGCACCATATTGGTTGTTATTTTCTCAATTGCATCTCAATTATTCCTGATGGCCTCGTTCTTATTACCATTGAAGGTTATCATTCTAATGGGCTCGGACGGCATGCCGGGTTACTTCCCAAGCGTATTAATGCAGTATGAGAAAAACCATGTTATTTTCTTTCTCGTAGCACTTTCCGTTGTTTTTTATTTTCTATATTGGGGTTGCGAGCGCTTGATTCATGTCTCCTCTGATAAGGGGGCAGCGACACTTTTGTCTAAGAGTCGCAAACTTATCATTTTTCCCAATCAACGCGATCTTGCAAAAGTTTTCTTTCATCGCTATACAGGAATGCTGTCTGCATTCGTTTTTTGCTTAATCGCATTTTGCTGTATTGCTTTTGTTTTTGGTACGTTAGCGCTATTTTTGTTCGGACTTGTTTTTGCATTACTTTTAGGGATCGCAATTTTTCTCGAGCATTCCGAGTCTTCAAGAGATGTTATCTTCAGAAGCAGAGTGGTGGTTTTCAATGCCGTTGCGGCGCTTATTTTCATGGCTGGATTCTGTTTCATAGTCGTGGATTTTTTGTTGGGTGGCGGCGTGTCAGGTTATGTCGCTATCATTGCGCTTCTTCTCGTCAGACAGATGTTTGCTCGTGCATCTCAGGGTATATTAGACGGTATATCGCTGTCTTCGCAGCGTGATCAAATAAACGCCCTCTTCTTCCACGCGCATTCTTACTCAGCCCGTAATGCTGTTTTCGATCGTCCAGACTTCTGGGCATTACTTGGTGAAAAGAACACCATAATGATTGAATCTGTCGTACAGGATGTGGTTGGCCGAGAGGCCCGTGTCGTAGATTTCAAGTGGCGTGAGGTCGGTTGTTTTGGAGTATTGGGCTTCGAGGCCAAGTGTCTGGTAGATGGTAAATCAGAGACATTTGTCGTAAAAGTGTTCGAGCCCAGCCGAGAGGGTTTGCTCGTGCACGAGCAGGCACTTCTTTCGGTTGTCGATCGGTCATTCCCTTCATTCTCGTTTTTGGGAAGTACCGTGTTTGAAGGGTTCAAGGTCAGTGTTTTCTCCGCATACCCTTCAAGGGATATTGTATTGGCGGAACAGAACCTTTGTGGTTTGGAAGTCCTGGCAGAGCTCTGGTCGCTGCCACCACCTACTTCTCTGGTTGATATGCATGCTCGCTCAAAGCCAACGCTATCTGCTCGCGTTGCCGCTCTTGATTTTGGTCTTTTGAGATTGGCGGCTTACTCCGGACACGAGTCGGCGGTGGTAGAGCATTGTGCAAACCGGATGCCTGATATATTAGATTTTATTCAGAGCATGCCGCTTTCTATCTTTAATCCGGAATTAAACCTGTCGTCCATGCGACGTGCCGAGAAACGGATTATTGTTTCTCACTGGGGTGCGTGGTCCATCGAGCCTATTGGAGTAGGATGGTATTTCAAAGACAGCGGCCATCGATTTTTAAATGAATGGCTGCAGTTCGCTAAGATTCGACGCCCAGAACTCGAGAAGCTAACTGAGGCACAAGTAACCTTGGTTTCACTTATATCTGCCTTAGATTTCTACTATCGGCGCCAGTCGTTTAGAAGTGCAATAGAATTATTGCCTCAAATTCTGTCTGCCGCTGAGGCATTTCTCGTTGAAGCTTGATGTCGCTTGAACGATTGGTTTCTTTGGAGGGATGATGGCAACAGTCTCAATGATCGTATGGAACGATTTCCTCAATGATGCTCGCGTTCTCAAAGAGGCACAAACCCTCCAGAGCGCTGGCCATGAGGTGACAGTTTTTGCCTTGCATAAGCACGGTGTGACTTCTCGCACACAGGTTTTGAGTGATCGAATCAGGATAATACGCATCCCCCGCAGTCCGTTCTCTTGGCCAAATTCATCTCCCACCTCAACAAGAGGAGTCGGGCGGATTGATCGACTGGGGGTTGTAGGGCGGATGTCCCGAATTGCAGCCAGGCTGTGGACGCATGCCATGTTGTGTTGGCGCATGGCTCGCAGAAGTGCGGATGTGGTACATGCTCATGATGTCAATGTGCTTCCAACGGCATGGTTAGCTGCTCGTTTGAGCGGGGCGAAGCTTATATACGACGCTCACGAAATTAGTACCGGTAGGGAAGGCTATGCCAGTTTCCGGACGTTGGTTGCGATCATTGAACGAGCCTTGATGCCACGAGCCCAGGGCACTATCACCACTACTGACGCTCGAGCTAAGTTCTTTGCACGGGCATATGGAGTTGCGCGTCCAATCGTGCTGCAGAACCGGCCGCGTCTTCAGCCGGAGCAGGTATCCACCCGCATTCGGGATGAACTCCAGCTTGAGCAGCCCTGGCCTATCGTTCTTTACCAGGGGGGACTGCAACAGGGACGTGGGTTGGAGCGTCTTGTTCGGGCAGCAGCTCTGGTGCCGTACACGTACTTCGTTCTCATCGGTGGAGGACGGCTTGATGCAAGTTTACGCTCCATCGCAGCCGAACTAGGTCTAGGGGAGCGAGTTCGCTTTATTCCAACCGTAGGACTGGCAGAATTGCCTAGCTATACCGCATCTGCTGATATCGGCGTTCAGCCGATCGAGAATACCTGTTTAAACCATTTCACCACTGACTCAAACAAATTGTTCGAATACGTACAGGCCGGTTTGCCTGTAGTGGTCTCCGATCTACCAGAAATTCGGCGAGTGGTTAGGAAGCATGATTTGGGCCTGCTAGTTCCGCCTGGGGAGACCGAGGCTCTTGCCGCTGCACTGCGATCGTTGGTTGAAGACGAAGTCAGACGCAAGCTTCATGCCGGGCACTCGCGCACTGCCGCTGCCGTACTGAACTGGGAGGCGCAGGAGGACGATCTGCTCGACCTCTATAAGCGGGTGCTTGGGCCAATGGCAGGCTGATTCAGTACGATGATGACAAAACGAATCCTTTTTTTAAGTTTTTTTTACCCTCCGGATCTGTCAGCTGGCTCGTTTCGTTCGGCTGCGCTGGTCAAGGCGCTGCGTTTGCAGGGGGGGGAACAGTTGCATCTTGATGTGGTCACCACCCAGCCAAACCGTTACAACACCTTTAAAAGAGGCGCCGATACCTGCGAAGAGCATGATGGCTTACATCTACGACGTATTGTTCTGCCGAAGAACAAGGGTGGGCTGCTAGGGCAGGCATGGTCATTCCTGCATTTTGCGCTAGGCGCCTACCGATTCGCTCAGGGTAGAGAGTACGACGCAGTGTTCGCGACCTCGTCTCGGTTGATGACTGCGGTGCTGGGAACGTTTCTGGCGGCCCGCAAAGGCGCGCAGCTTTACCTTGATATCCGCGATATCTTTGTTGAGACCCTGGCTGGCGTGTTCAATTCGCCTATCTGGCGGCCGGTGGTATGGAGTTTCTCGATGCTGGAACGTTGGGTCCTTCGGCGAGCGACTGCCGTCAACCTTGTTTCACCGGGTTTTTTGCCTTATTTCCAGTCGCGATATCCGGACAGAAGGTTCTCGTTCTATTCCAATGGGGTGGATGCTGAGTTCACCGAGCCGCTTGTCTGCACTGAAAAGGACCGAGCAGAAGGAGAGCCTTTACGCGTGCTATATGCGGGTAACATCGGTGACGGTCAGGGGTTGCATTTAATCCTGCCTGCTTTGGCAGAGCGCTTGCGGGGGCGGATTAGGTTTCAGGTCATCGGTGATGGCAGGCATTCGGCGACTCTTCGTGAAGCGCTTAGCCTGCGCCAGCTCGACAATGTAGAACTTCTTGCGCCAGTACCACGCCAGCAAATCAAGGTGTTCTATGAGCAGGCCGATGTATTGTTTCTGCACCTGAACGACCTGCAGGCTTTCAAGCGAGTATTGCCATCAAAGCTTTTCGAATATGCTGCGTCGGGCAAACCAATATGGGCAGGTGTCTCCGGTTTTTCTACTGATTTTATTGCCAAGGAGGTATCCAATGCTGCCGTTTTTCCTTCGTGCAATGTGGCCTGCGCGGTTGAGGCTTTCGAAGCCGTAAAACTAGCTAGTGTCGATCGCCGGAAGTTTGTCGAGCGCTACGCTCGCGAGCGTATCATGGGGGAGATGGCGCGTGAAATACTAGAGCTGACACGATCAGTCTGATCCGCACCGTATCGGTTTGATCTAGGATATATTGACTCTCAGCCAACCTCATAAAAATCGAGAACACAGCATAGGATGAGCAGAACGCTTTAAATGTGCTCTTCGCTTAGCGCTTATTCACTATCTAGACCTCGATTGTGAGCGTTTCCACCATTATTCTTACATCGACATTGATAAATCTCCAGCCCGCAGAACCTTCGGGCTGGAGCAAGCATTTACCAGTTGACGATTGACACCTTTTCATTCGGAGGTGTGAACACGACTCCAGCCCTGTAGCTGTAACTATCGCCCTTTTTGAGCTCGAAACCGTTTGGTCTAGTAGACTTGTCCGCCAATACGACGCCGAGATACCACTTAGAGTACTTGCTACCTCTGATCAACATCTGACGTTCGTCCACGTAACGTGCATCGCCGTCTTCGTAGCCGCGATCCATCCAAAGCATCATGCCGCCGTGCTGCTCACTCTCAAAGGACGCAGCCCAGACGCTGGGGTTTTGCGATTTTGGCCCAGTATTAAAATCAACATCAATATATTGTTCAGTTGAGATTTCAGAGCCAAACAACGTCCGCCAATCTTTGAAACCAGTGGTAACAACTTGCAGACCGTGATCGGCGAAAACCCCGACGTCATCAAGAGCTGTATTTTGAGCATCAACATATATACCGCCATTCCGAAACTCTACTACAAACTCCTGACGCATAACCAAGCGCCCGGATTCTTTTGTATTAAACCCAACAATCTCGTTTGTCACATACACCGTAATATCTTCAGCCCTACCTCTTCCCGGGTCAGATTTTTCAACACCATCAATAACTATCTGGAAGTTAGTATTTTTTGCTGTGGGCTTACCATCGACGGCCCCTGTAGATCCATGACTGCCACCAGTATACGCCGTAGATCCCTTATCGTAATTACCGAGCGCCTTTACAATCATCGGTGGAAGCCAACCACTATCGGTGCGGTTTACTAGCATCCATTTGCCGAACGCACTTCCATTCTTTTCTCGATGCTCCACGGCACGAATATTCGGCAAATTATTTACACCCCAGCGCTCGAATGTAACCCTATAGCTATGCTCGCCATCATCCCACCAAACACGCAGAGCTTTTCCATCTCTGATATCCCAACCAAGTTCAGAAATTTCCCTTTCTTTTTTCTCGCCAGATGCAGACCAGAAATCAGTACCCTTGAACGGGGGTAACTCACTTTTAGGCAGAGAAACGATTACCAATATTGCCATCACTAATGCCGCAGCAAAAACTAAAATCTTTCTTTTCACGAATTGCTCTTCCAGAGATAGCCCCTCCCGGGCCTTGCAACCGCAATACTATCCTCTGGAAAGAGGATTCGCAAAATCAAGAGACCTTGACTTAGCCAGCGTTCGGTAATCCGTGTGGTTGCTGAGTTCTTTATCCAAATCCATGACGGTGGCTCGTTCCACCCAAACGGCCACCGGATGCGCGATGGCATGCTCCGAGTGATCTGCTCGGGTTCGGCATTCGATTAGATGCTCAAAAACGATCGCTAAAGCGACCAGCGGAGCTAGGATTGATCGCTTTGCGAATCTGGATGTTTGATCGGCCTTAGGTCCGGCAGCTCAACATCATCGAGCGCATGTTTGGCTCGCTGAAAATGAACCGCCGGATCGTGTCACGCATCAATAAGCCCTAGAAATCTCCACCGCCATGGTTTCGCTGGCTTAATCCATACACTGTTTCAAAATTTCTTTCGTACAGAACGTAAGATATGTGCTCAAGTGTCGCCTAATAAACCCTATCCCCCACCAACCTCTTCAAATACTGCCCATACCCATTCTTAGCCAACGGCTCCGCCAGCTTCAGCAACTGCTCCGCCCCAATCCACCCCTGCCTGTACGCCACCTCTTCCGGACAAGCCACCTTCAACCCCTGCCGCCGCTCGATGGTCGCGATATACCCACTCGCCTCGAGCAACGAGTCGTGCGTCCCGGTATCCAGCCAGGCATACCCGCGCCCCATGATCTCCACCGACAACCGGTGCTGCTCCAGGTACACCCGGTTCAAATCGGTAATCTCCAGCTCCCCCCGCTCAGATGGCTTGATGCCTTTGGCAATCTCGACCACGTCCTTGTCGTAGAAGTACAACCCGGTCACGGCATAACTGGACTTCGGCTTGGCCGGCTTCTCCTCCAGGCTGATCGCCTTGCCCTTCTCATCGAACTCGACCACGCCGTAACGCTCGGGGTCGTGAACGTGGTAGGCGAACACGCTGGCGCCTTCGCCACGGTCCATCGCGCTGCGCAGCAGCTGCTGGAAGTCATGGCCGTAATAGATGTTGTCACCCAGCACCAGCGCCGACAGGTCGTTGCCGATGAAGTCTTCACCAATCAGGAAAGCCTGTGCCAGGCCGTCTGGCGAGGCCTGTACGGCGTAGCTGATGTTGATGCCCCACTGGTGGCCGTCGCCCAGCAGTTGCTCGAAACGCGGGGTGTCCTGCGGGGTGGAAATGATCAGGATGTCCTGGATACCCGCCAGCATCAGGGTGGTCAGCGGGTAGTAGATCATCGGCTTGTCGTAAACCGGCAGCAGCTGCTTGGAAATAGCCAGGGTCGCGGGGTGCAGACGGGTACCCGACCCGCCCGCCAGGATGATGCCTTTACGCTTCATAGTGGTCATTTCTCGTGTATTTCCGTAAGCATGCGAGCCACACCCAGGCGCCAGTCTGGCAGGGTCAGGGCAAAGGCTTGCTGCAGTTTATGGGTATCCAGACGCGAGTTGGCCGGCCGCTTGGCCGGGGTCGGGTAGGCATCGGTGGTCAATGGGTTGACCTGTTCGGCGTGGGCTTTCAATGGCACGCCCAGGGCCGCTGCCTGCTCCAGCACGTAACGGGCGTAACCGCACCAGGTGGTTTCGCCGGCCGCCGCCAGGTGGTACAGGCCGGTCAGGGCCGGCTCGCGGCGGGTGGCGGTGATGGTGTGGGCGGTGATGTCGGCGATCAGTTCGGCACCGGTCGGGGCGCCATGCTGGTCATCGATCACGCCCAGGCTGTCGCGTTCCGCCGCCAGGCGCAGCATGGTCTTGGCGAAGTTGTTGCCACGTGCGGCATACACCCAGCAGGTGCGGAAGATCAGGTGCTGGCAACCGGAGGCCTGAATGGCCTGCTCGCCGGCCAGCTTGCTTTCGCCATAGGCATTCAGTGGGCCGACGCTGTCGTCTTCGCGCCAGGCTTGAGTACCCTGCCCCGGGAACACGTAGTCGGTGGAGTAATGTACCAGCAGTGCTCCGCAGTCGGCGGCGGCGCGGGCCAGCACGCCGACGGCTTCGGCGTTTACCTTGAAGGCTTGCTCGCGGTCGCTTTCCGCCTTGTCCACGGCAGTGTAGGCAGCGGCGTTGACGATTACATCGGGAGCATAGGCGCGCACGGTTTCGGCCAGGCCCGGCAGGTTTGCCAGGTCACCGCAATGTGCCTTGCTACGGGAATTGAGCGCCAGCACCTGGCCCAGCGGGGCCAGGCTGCGTTGCAGTTCCCAGCCTACCTGGCCGTCCTTGCCCAGTAGCAGAATCTTCATGCCGAGCGCCCTGCGTAATTTTTCTCGACCCAGTCGCGGTAGCTGCCGGACTGTACGTTCTGCACCCACTCCTGGTTGTCGAGGTACCAGGCCACGGTCTTGCGAATGCCGGTTTCGAAGGTTTCGGCAGGCTTCCAGCCCAGTTCGCGCTCGAGCTTGCGGGCGTCGATGGCGTAGCGGCGGTCATGGCCGGGGCGGTCGGTCACATAGGTGATCTGCTCGGCGTAGGGCTTGCCGTCGGCGCGGGGGCGCAGTTCATCCAGCAGGGCGCACACGCGGTTGACGATTTCCAGGTTGGGCTTTTCGTTCCAGCCGCCCACGTTGTACACCTCGCCGGTCTTGCCGGCTTCGAGCACGCGGCGGATGGCGCTGCAGTGGTCCTTGACGTACAGCCAGTCGCGAATCTGCTGGCCGTCGCCGTAAACTGGCAGCGGTTTGCCAGCCAGGGCGTTGACGATCATCAGCGGGATGAGCTTTTCCGGGAAGTGGTAGGGGCCGTAGTTGTTCGAACAGTTGGTGGTCAGCACCGGCAGGCCGTAGGTGTGGTGGTACGAGCGCACCAGGTGGTCGCTGGCGGCCTTGCTCGCCGAGTACGGGCTGTTGGGCTGGTACTGATGGGTTTCGGTGAAGGCCGGTTCGTCGGCGGCCAGCGAACCATACACTTCGTCGGTGGACACATGCAGGAAGCGGAAGGCCTGACGCGACTGCTCATCCAGGCCGCCCCAGTAGGCGCGAACGGCTTCCAGCAGGCGGAAGGTACCGACGATGTTGGTTTCGATGAAGTCTTCCGGGCCGTGAATCGAGCGGTCGACGTGCGACTCGGCGGCAAAGTTGACGATGGCGCGCGGCTGGTGGGTTTTCAGCAGCTGTTCCACCAGCGCGGAATCCCCAATGTCGCCATGCACGAAAGTGTGCCGCGCATCGCCCTGCAGGCTGCTCAGGGTCTGCAGGTTGCCTGCGTAGGTGAGTTTGTCGAGGTTGACCACGGGCTCGTCATTGCCGGCCAGCCAGTCCAGCACGAAGTTCGCGCCGATGAAGCCCGCACCACCAGTTACCAGAATAGTCATCGTTCAGTTCTTCCCAATTCCCGCGTTCAAACTTCACAACGTTTGAAGTTCATGTAGGCGTTCCTTTATCGGCACCGCCGTTTATTTTGTAAGTGCAGCGTTCAGGGCTCCATGCGCCGGCGCTGGTACAGCCAATCCACGATTTCCCCGCCAGGCACGTAACCGCTTACGGTGTCGCGCAGCAACTGTCGCACAGTGGCAAAGTCATCTTCCGCAGTCGCCTCGCGCAGGGCGTCAAGACGCTGCTTCAGCACGTCCCAGGGCAGGTAGTCCTCGTGGGCGCTCATGATCATGGGGTGGCGGGTGGCAATCACGTTGTCGCCGATCAGCAGCTCTTCGTACAACTTCTCGCCCGGGCGCAGGCCGGTGAAGTTGATGGCGATGTCGCCCAGCGGGTTGCGCTCGGAGCGGATACTGAAGCCGGACAGGTGAATCATCTTTTCCGCCAGTTCCACGATCTTCACTGGTTCGCCCATGTCCAGCACGAACACATCACCGCCCTGCCCCATGGAACCGGCCTGGATCACCAACTGCGCGGCCTCGGGGATGGTCATGAAGTAGCGGGTGATTTTCGGGTGGGTAACGGTCAGCGGCCCACCGGCCTTGATCTGCTTGTGGAACAGCGGAATGACCGAGCCCGAGGAGCCCAGCACATTACCGAAGCGCACCATGGTGAAGCGGGTCTTGTTCACCTGCGAGACGTTGCCGGTGTCACCCATCAGTACTGGTGCCAGCTCGCGGCTAAGGGCCTGCAGCACCATTTCGGCCAGGCGTTTGGTACTGCCCATCACGTTGGTGGGGCGCACGGCCTTGTCGGTGGAAATCAGCACGAAGTTGGCAACGCCGGCCTGCAGCGCGGCCTGGGCTGTGTACAGGGTACCGAACACGTTGTTCGACAGGCCTTCGGCAATGTTGTGCTCGACAATCGGCACGTGCTTGTAGGCCGCGGCGTGGTACACGGTGTCCACCTGCCAGGCGCGCATCACATCGAGCATCTTGGCCTGGTCGCGGACCGAGCCGAGGATAGGGATCAGCTGTACGGCCAGGCCTTCGCGATTGATGCGATGTTCCAGTTCGCCGGCAATGGTGTACAGGTTGAATTCGCTGTGATCGAACAACAACAGGGTGCGCGGCGTCTGCCCGAGGATCTGGCGGCACAGCTCGGAGCCGATCGAGCCGCCGGCGCCGGTCACCATTACTGTCTGGTCGATGATGCAGTGCTGTAGCAGGTCGCCTTGTGCCGGCACCGCATCGCGGCCCAGCAGGTCGGCAATGTCCACTTCCTGGATGTCATCCACCTTGACCCGGCCGCTGGCCAGGTCCATGAAGCCGGGCACACTGCGCACGTGCAGCGGGTAGCCTTCCAGCAGGTTGAGGATTTCGCGGCGACGGCTGCGGCTGACCGAGGGCAGCGCCAGCAGGATTTCTTCGGCGCCGGTATCGTCGATCATGCGTTGCAGCTGTTCCGGCTGGTACACCTGCAGGCCGGCGATCACCCGGTCGGTAATGCTGGCATCGTCGTCGATGAACGCAACCGGGCGCATGGCCTTGCCCATGCGCAGCGCCGCCACCAGCTGGTTACCGGCCGAGCCGGCGCCATAGATGGCCACCCGTGGCAGGCCGTCGTTGCGGTTGGCAAAGGGCACGTGCTGCACGGCAGTGGCAAACCAGTCGCCGAGGAAGTACTGGCGCATGGCCAGGCGCAGGCCGCCGACCATGATCAGGCTCAGCCACCAGTAGTTGAAGGTAATCGAGCGCGGCACCACGTTCTGGTGGTTGCTGGCCCAGTAGATGATGAAACCGAGGATCAGCGCCGACAGGGTTACCGCCTTGATGATGGCGATAAGCGCGTCATTGCCGAAATAGCGCATCACCGCCCGGTAAAGACCAAAGCGGATGAACAGCGGGATCGAGATGATCGGCGCCGTGATGAACAGCCAGGTGTGATCACGGACAGGGTTGGCCAGGTCATCGATGCCCAGGCGCACGACAAACGCCAGCCACAGCGCGAACCAGACCAGAATTACATCGGTCGCTACCTGGATCAGCCGCTTGTGGCGTCGAGGTAGTCCTAGCAGTCTTGAGCGCAGCTTATCCATAGAACCTCTGAGAGCGTTGCAAAGTGACATGTCTAGCGTCTTCTTTCTATCACTCTAGCTAGTGTTCGAGTTCACCGGCGCGCCAGCGCACGGCCAGAAACGCCAATGGCAGGTAGGCGATGATCACGCCCAACACGCCGTCCAGGCCCAGCAACAGCACACACAAGGCCACTGGCAGCAGCCAGAACAGGTTGAGCCCGGCCACAGCCAGGGTCACCGGTAGGTGCTTGCCATAGTGGCGCGAGGCGAACTGGTAGGCGTGGCTGCGGTGCGCTTCGTACACCTTGTCGCCGCGCAGCAGGCGGCGGATCAGGGTGAAGGTAGCGTCGACCACGAACACGCCCAGCAGGATCAGCCAGCACCAGAACAGCTGCGGCGCGGCCCAGGCCGCCTGCAGCGACAGGCCTGCCAGCACGATACCAAGGAAGCCACTGCCGGCGTCACCCATGAAGATCCTGGCCGGCGGGAAGTTCCAGAACAGGAAGCCTAGCGTGGCCGCCGCCAGCAACAGTGGCAGCGCCATCAACTGTGGCGCACCGGCCAAGGCCGAGAGCAACACCATGCCCAGGCAGGCGGTCACCGCTTCGACGCTGGCGATACCGTCGATACCGTCCATGAAGTTATACAGGTTGAGCATCCACACGCTGTAGAACGCGGCCAGGATGTAGCCGAACCACTGCAGGTCCAGGGTAAAGCCGAACACCTGCAGCGGCGCCAGGCCGCCCAGCCAGTACAGCATCCAGGCGGCTGCAGCGAAGTGGCCGAGCAGGCGCCAGCGGGCAGCGATGTGGCCGTGGTCGTCCATGAAGCCGATTACCGCGATCAGTGCCCCTGCCCCGCCGATGGCAACCAGTACCGGCAGCGGCACTGCACCCGCCAGGCCCAGCAGTGGCAGGCAGCCCAGAAAGCTCAGCACAATGGCCACACCGCCACCCCGTGGGGTGGGCACGGTGTGCGAACTGCGCGCGTTGGGCACGTCGATGATCTGCTTGTTCAGGGCGTAGCGCCGCAGCGCTGCGGTCAAGAGCAGGGATGCCCCTGCGACCAGGGGGATAAGCCACCATGCCATCATTCGTCTTGCTCTTTCAGAAAGTTGAGTGCCGTGGCCCGAAGTGCCTGGTCGACATCCAGCGGAGGCTGCCAGCCCAGCAGTTCACGGGTTTTGCCAATGTCTACCTGCAGCGAGCCGCACAGACGCTGGGCCAGCCCGGCCTTGCCGGCCAACGTGGCCGCACCCTTCAGCCAGGCGGCGGGTACAGGCAGCAGCCTGGCTGGCTTGCCCAGCGCATTGCCCAGCCGTTGCAGCAGTTCGGTGGTGGACAGGTCGTGGCCATCGCTGGCCAGAAAAGTCTGGTTGGCGGCGGCCGGGTGGTCGATGCAGGTCACAAGCAGGTCCACCAGGTTGTCCAGCGCCACCAGGCTGCGTTTGTTGTGGATGGCGCCGAACGGTAGCGGCACGCCTTTGCTCAGCCAGTTCATCATGCTGCGGAAGTTGGCTTTCACGCCTGGGCCATATACCAGCACCGGGCGCACGATCACCACTTCCAGCCCGGTTTCAGCGGCCAGTTGGCGCAGGCCGTCTTCGGCTTCGCGCTTGGAGATGCCGTACGGGTCCGAAGGCGCGGGGGTTTCGTCGGCGGTGAACGGCTGGCGGCCGTTGGTGGTTTCGCCGTTCACCTTCACCGAGCTTACAAAAATGAAGCGCCGCACGCCGGCCTGGGCGGCGGCCCGGGCCAGGCTCAGGGTACCTTCCACGTTTACCCGGCGGAACTCGGCCAGCGGATCGGCGGCGGTTTCCTGCATTACGTGCACGCGGGAGGCCAGGTGGATTACGGTGTCGACCTGCTCGAAATGCCCGGACGCAACATCCACCGCCGCCAGCGCGCTGAATGGCCGGTAGTCGACGCCCGCCAGCCGCTGGCCGGGCGCTTGTCGTACCAGCGCGCGCGGCGCCCAGCGTGTGTCTGCCGCAAGCCGCTGCAGCAACGCATTGCCGACAAAGCCGCTACCGCCGGTGGCCAGGATACCCGGCCGTTGCCCGTTGCCTTGCTCGGCCATCAGCCTCTCCCCGCCCGGCCCAGCAGGCGGGTGAACACGTTACGGTACTGGTCTGCCACCACCGACCAGCGGTATCGGCGGTTGGCAATTTCATGCAGGCGCGCCGACAGCTGCCCACGGGCGCCTTCATCGGCAAACAGGTCTTGGGCGTGGTTGCGCAGCGAGGTGCTGTCGGCAAAGTACAGCGCCTGGTCTTCGGTGGTGGCGCGGTTGAACGACACATCGAAGGCCACCACCGGCAGGCCAAGCCACATGGCTTCGACAAGCGACGGATTGGTACCACCGGCACTGTGACCATGCAGGTACACCGTGGCATTGCTGCGCAGCGGGCTCAGTTGCTCCACGTCGTAGATCGGGTCCAGCAGGTGAATATTGCTCACCCCTTCGTATTGCTTGCGCAGTTGCACGCCGTATTCACTGTGGTTCCAGTTGCCGATGATTGCCAGCGGCATGCCAGAGCCAGCGAAGGCTTCGAGAATGACATGGATGTTGTTCTCCGGCTCGATGCGGCACACCGTAAAGGCATAGGGTGCACCCAGGAAGGGGTAAGCCTGGCGGGCTTGCTCGCTTGGCTCGCCGGCCCTGGCCTGGTCGCCGCCATAGGCAATCAGTTCGCTGGGCTTGTTGTATTCAGCGGTCACATATTCCTGCAACACCTTGTTGTCGGTGATGACCGCATGGGCAAAACGCACGGCCACCGCTTCGGACAACTTCAGGAACCAGCGGGCGAAGTTGGACCACTTGGCGCGCTTCCATTCATAGCCGTCGATGTTCACCACGATCGGCTTGCGGGTCAGCAGGCGCATGAATGGCAGGGCAATGCAGCCGGAAACCCCCAGAATCAGCATCAGGTCATGCTTGCGGTAGGCGTGCAGCATGCTCAGCACATCGTACGGAATGCTTTGCACGCCATTGGCCTTGAGGTTCAGGTAGACCAGGCGGGCACGTTCGAAAAACTTCGGGCGCTGGGGGTAATGGGGTGCACTGCAATATACGGTGAGTTCGCAGTCAACCGGCAGGTTGCGCACCAATTGTTCGGTCAGTGTTTCCCAACCACCGTATTGTGCGGGCAAACCGACCGTACCAATCACTGCAATCTTATAGGTCATCAAACACCATCACGATATTTTTCTGGAAGTTGGCGGTGGAAAACTCACTCGCTTTTCTGCGTGCGCGCTCGGACAGTGCCTGGCACACCTGTGGGTCCTGCGACAGGCGCGCAACGGTGCGCACCAGTTGTTCATGGTTCTTCGAATCGATCTGGTAGCCCTCAACCCCGTCACTGACCAGTTCGACCGGGCCTCCTACCGGGGGCACTATGGTCGGGATGCCGAAAGCCATTGCCTCGAGAATGGTCAGGCCAAAGGTTTCGACGCAGCTCTCAACGCGAGAAAGGTTCAATACCAAACTGGCGTTGGAGTAGAACCGCACTACATCCGAAGTGGCGGGGTGAAGGGCAAGGTTTTCAGGTACGGTTACGCTCTTGAAGTAGTCATCTACCTCATCCTGGCTGGCGCTGAGGACCAATGTGAACTTTACCTGGGTGTGATCAGCCATGGCCGACGCCAGGGCAACGAACTCGTTAACGCCCTTGTAAGCCTTTAACGACGTCAACATCAAAACACCAAACTGCCCCTGATGCCGATGCTGGTAGACGGAGCTAGCAGCTTGGCGTTGAAAAGAATCGGCCAGACCGTTATAGACGGTGATTGCGGGCACACCTGCAATCACATCATGTTGCTGCAAGTACTTTGAAACATAGACGACTTTGCTGGCACAACGACCGATAACCCAACGAAGAAATGCTTTGAGTACAGCCGGGTTGATCGACGTCTCGTGGAGATGATAAACCACTGTTGCGCCTCGCAATTTTCCAGCAAGGGCTGCGCCAAACGGTAGCATTGTATTGACCAGCACAATCGAACCTGGCCGGGCGCGTCTGCACAGGAGGAAGAATAGAGCTACCTGGGACCAGAAATATGCCAGCAAAGTCAGCCAACGGTTGCCGAAACGCCTGTATGCGTACTTGTAAGTCGGTACATCCAGTTCGTCCAGAACGCCTTGACCGCTACTACCTACATACAAACTGCATTCATTGTCATGGCTCTGCAGCGCCATGATGGTCTGACCCAGCATGCGAGGGCTGCCACTGTAATCATTTAGCAGGTGGGCACAATGAAATGTCTTCACAACGGACCTGCTTTGCTCGAAACTCATTTGACAAACCCCGCGCTGGAAAACAACGCCTTCAGAAAGGATGGGCGGCGGTAAACAACAGCTTTGCGTACGGCTGCATAGAAAAGATAAGAATTTAGCAAGCCGCGCACCATCAACGAGTGCGACTCAAAGCTGATGCGAAGACCCAGCACCATCTCCTCAAATCGAAACAAGGCACGTGCAGGGGTGTCGGCGCTGTGCTCGGATAGGTCGTGTGCAATCGTCACATTCAGAACACATGCCTTAGGGAATACCTTTTCATAACGAATGAAGAAGTTGCTGTCTGTGGCATAAAACCGTAGACGCTCATCATAAAACGGCGACATGCGCTTGTAGCAGGCTTTGGTGAAGATCAAGCCGCTGTTTATACCCACCAGGTTCTTTGAAGAGACTACGCCAGGGGTGACGGAGGGTGTCAAACGGCCCTTGAAAAGCCAACGTGCTCCCGGGCTGACCAACTGGTGGTTACTGACCATCATCGGTAGGAATACACCAACCTGATCACCATCATGCGTGTCGAGCACTTGCTGGATCTGCTCCAGGCAGCGAGAAAGGCTTACATCCGAATAGTTGGTGTCGTCATCCGAGATCATGAACAGGTCGACCCCGGCTGCAAACACCTGTTCGGCAACCTGGTTATAGACCACCGACAGCCGCTGGTTGTCCGCCTCGTGCCAGCGCACACCCGGGCACGGCTGTGCCACGCCGGGGGAGTTGTTCCAGACGTGCAGTTGCAGGTCGATACCCTCGTCGCGCAGCAACGCCTGCTGCGTGAGCAACGACTGCAGGGCAATCGAGTCCTGGCTAGCTTTCCGATACAGGACGATCAGGACTGCCAGGCTCAACTTTTGTTCTTCTGTTTTCACCAAGGATCACCATCACCACGATCGCGAAAATGTAGAGGACAACACTGTTCGTATAGGACTGGAAAAAGAACGAGCTCAGGAAGAACGGGTAGCTGGCAATCACGAAGTTGCCCAGGCCATTTTTCCAGGAGCTGGCATGGGCCCTGTCCCGGACGATGATCGTCACCAGCTTGTGATACCAAAGGATCAACCCGGCCATGATCAGTAGGCCGACCCAACCGCAGGTGGCCAGCAGGTTGAGCCAGAACGAATCGAACCAGTGCGGCTGGCCCGGGCCTACCGCGCCAAAGCCATAGCCCATGGGGTGCGCGCCAAGCACCTCAAACATGTGCAGCCACTGGCGCTCGCGGTCCAGGGCCGACAAGTCCTCGGTGTAGCCCATCGACAGGTAGGCGAAAATCGCTGCGGTCAGACCCACGAACTGCAGGTAGCCCAGCAGCGAGATCAGCCAGGCCGTGCGCAGCACCCGGGCCACCACCAGCATCGAGCAGATGCACATCAGGCCGATCATGGCCGTACGTACCGAACCGATCACAATCAGCCCGCACAGCAGCAGGAAGGCAAAACTCAGCAGCAGGCGCCGGGTCAAAGACCAGTTGCGCCCGCTGAGCAACACGGCCAGGGTCATGGCGGCGGTATTGAGGATTACCGCAGAAAATTCCAGCGTGCCGGTAAAAAAGCCAGAAACCCGGGGCAGCCCGTCACGCATCGAGTTGTAGGGTTGCAGCTCATAGCCTTTGGCGGTAAGCAGCGGCCAGTACCAGAACTGCTCGACCGAAGCGATGGTCAGGTACTGATACAACGCATACACGCCGGTGAGTACGCTCATTGCCAGCACTGACCAGTACACATGGCGCAGCTTTTTCTCGGTCGGCACCGCCTGGGCCCAGACGGCCACCGCCATGCCAATGAACACCGGTACGGCCAGCGCGCGGAACATGCGCACCGACGATGCGCTCAAGTCGCCGAACAGCAGGTACAGGAAGGCGAAAAACAGCACCACCAGCAACCACCGCCCGACTTCAAGGTTGACCTTGCCACGCGCCGTGACGCTGGCCAGCACCCGCAGCAGGAGCCACGTGATCATCAGTAGGCTGATCATTTCTCGCCATCCGGCAAACACACTGCCCAGCCCCAGCGTCAACACTACGAAGTCGCTGAAGAACAGCAGGCAGAACAGCACGCCGATAAAGATCCTGATCACACTCACCCTCGCGCTCTGGTCAGCCTGGCCAGCCGGAACAGCGTGACCTTGATCAAGAGTTTGATTCTCGGTACCCAGGCATAGGCAAACAGCGCTCGCAACGCCAGCTTCGGGTCTATGCGGCACAGGGCGTCGAAGACATCCGCAGGGATCATGCTAGTGACCTTACCTGTCGGTTTCATGAAATCGAGGTTGCCCGTCCACGGCAACATGGCTGCCAGTTCGTTCTCGCTGTATTCGCCCTGCTCGATGCAAGCCAGGTAACGCGCTTTCACCGCCTCCAGCGAATTGACCCGCTGCACCGCCTCCAGTACCGGGGCACTGGGCCGGGGCTGTTCGATGCTGGCCAGCAGTTGGTCGACGCTGGCCACCTTCAGGCTGTCTGCGGGGGAGTAGCCCTGGATCGGCGCCACCAAGCCCACGCAACGCCGGCCCTTGAGCAATTGCTCGGCGAACGCCGTGCCACCGGGTATAGGGAAGCTGTCCAGGTAGAAGTCGGCTTTTTCCGCAAAGGCCAGGTAGTCCTTGTACGGTAGGTGGCGGCGGATGAAGAAGCGCTTGGGGTAGCGCAGCTTCACTGTCCACCACCAGGTGTTGGTCAGGGGGTTGGCGCCGATGATCCAGCACTCGGCATTGGGGAAACGCTGAAGAATCGCCGTGATCGACGGGCGCATGTCCAGGCCGCCGTGGGGCTTGTACTTGGCTGCCGAGGCAGCGCTGAACACCTTGATCCGCTCGTGGGTTGGCACGGCATCCGGCACTCTGGCGCCGCTGGTCTCGATCGGGATCGCCAGGAAGCTCTTCTGGCAGGTGAGGTGCTTTTTCTTGTCCAGGTGGTGCCCGTAGGCGCTGATCTCGAAATACACGTCGGCCACCGACGCACCAAAGCTGAACACGTGGTCGGCGTGGTTGACGAAGTACACCGTCAGCGCGGCACCACGCTGCTGCTTCAGCAAACCACAGGCAACGGTGGTGATGATGTCGTCCGGGTGAATGTGCAGCACCACCTTGTCGTACTGGGCCAGGATGTCGACGATGGACTGCAGCCGGGCGCACGGGTCATCGCCGTTTGCCACCTCGATATGGGCAAAATAGCCTGCCAGGCGTTCAAGCACCTGGGGCTTGGCGCTGCGCGCAACCAGCAGGTCCACAGGCCCCTCGTGCATGTGCGCCAGGCGCTCCATCAGCCGGGTATGCCCGCCTTGCATATAGGGTTCGCTGACCACATGCAGGCAACCGCGCGATACGCTGCTGGCAGCCGGCAGCTTGACCTGGCTGGCGCATCGGGCCACCAGGTGGCGCTCCAGCGCGGCCGCCTCGTAGATGTCCAGGTCCACGGCCCAGAGCAGCGCGCCATAGACTTGCGCCTGGGCCAAAGCCGGGCCCGGCGCTGCCGTCAGTATCCGATCCTGCAGCTGCTCCACCACTTGCTTCATTGTTCAGCTCCGTGCCGAATCAGCGACAATCGTCGGCAAACGCCGGAAAACCGTGAAATACATGACAATCGCGTACAACAGGTAATTGACTGCGTAGGCCAGTGTGACCTTCTCGTAACCCCAAAGCTGCGTGAGGTACACCGTCAAGCCGTACAGCGACAGGGTCGCGAGGATTTCCGTCACCAGGTACAGCCGCGTCAGGGCCTTGCCCAGCATCAGGTAGGCCATCAGCCAACTGGCGATCTTCAGGCTGTCGCCGACCATCTGCCAGGCGAACAGCTCGCGCATTGGCAGGAACGATTCGGAGAACAGTACCTGAATGATGAAGTCGCGCAGCAGGTAGATCACCAGCCCGGCGAGAATGGTCATCGGCAGGATCAGTTTGTAGCCCTGCAAAATCTCCCGGCGCAGCTCGCCGGCATCTGCCAGTTCGGACAGCCGCGGCAGGTAATACACCGCCAGGGTGGTGGTGATCAGCATCAGGTACGCCGAACTCAGACGCCACATGGCCTCCCAGTAGCCGGCTTGCTCCCAGCCGAAGGTGTTGCCCAGGTAGTCCCGCAGGAACACATGGCAAACCGGCAGGGAGCATGCCGTGACCACGGCCATCAGCGCGAACTTCGAGAGCCGGCCCAGGGCCTGACGGTCCAGGCCACCAAAAAAGTCGGCCAGGTGGAACCAGGGCGTGCGCATGCAGATCAGCAAGGTGGCCACAAAGCTCAACGACTGGTACACGGCCAGGGCTACCAGCGCACCGTACAGCCCTAGCTGGATGGTCAGCGCGCAGGTTACTACCAGCGAAATCAAGCTGCCCAGGATGTTGGCCAGCACATAGCGGGGCACATCCTTCTTGCCATTGAGAACCCCCAGCAACAATGAGTTGAAGGCAAAGAACACCAGGGTGGCGGCAAACCACAGCAGCACCGAAGCCAGCGATTCATCATTGAAGAACCAACTGGCCAAGGGTTTGCGCAGCACGATGATCAGCACCGCAAGCAGCAGCGAAACCAGTACCGACAATGTGCCGGCGGTTTTCCACACCTTGCGTTGCTCTTCGGGCTGCTCGGCAAACTCCGCCGTGTACTTGGTCACACCCGTGCTGACGGCACCGCTGGCCAGGGTGGTGAACATGGTCACTGCGTTCTGCAGCTGGCCGATGGCCGCATACCCGGCCGGCCCTACATACAGGGCCAGCACCTTGTTGAGGCCAAGCAAGGTGGCCATCTTTACCGCAACCGCTATGGCATTGAGCAGGCTAGTTCTGATCAGGGTCATACCTGGCACTCAAGGACGCGAAAAGCTGTTGCAGGCGTCAATGACGTGCTGGACTGAGGACGCAGTCAAGGTCGGGTCCATGGGCAGGCTCAACACCTGCTCATGCAGCCGCTCGGTCAGCGGCAACGACAGGTCGGCCAGTTGCGGATAGGCCTGCTGTCGGTGTGGTGGAATCGGATAGTGCACCAAGGTCTGTACACCTTGCTGGGCCAGATGCTGCTGCAACTGTTCGCGGCATTCGCTGCGCACCACGAACAGGTGCCAGGCATGCTGGCCGGCAACCCCCGGGTCAGGCAAGTGGATGGCCGGGTTGTCGATGCCGGCCAGGTACCGCTGCGCAACCTGCTGGCGCAAGCGTGTTTCTTCGTCCAGGTACGGCAACTTCACGCTCAGCAGCGCAGCCTGCAGTTCGTCCAGGCGGCTGTTCACCCCTTGGTACATGTTCATGTACTTCACATGCGAACCGTAGTTGCGCAACGATTTCAGCGTATCAGCCAGCGCATCGTCGTTGGTGGTGACCGCACCGGCATCACCCAGTGCCCCAAGGTTCTTGCCTGGGTAGAAGCTGAAGCCCGAGGCATCGCCCCATGCCCCCGCGCGGCGCCCGTCCAGCTTGGCAGCGTGGGATTGGGCAGAGTCTTCCAGCACTAGCAGGCCATGTTGCTTGGCGAATGCGTTGATCGCAGGCATGTCGGCCAAGCGGCCATACAGGTGCACCGGCATGATCACCCGGGTGCGCGGGGTCAGCGCTTGCTCCAGGTTGTGCGCGCCCAGGTTGAAGCTGGCCTCATCGGGCTCCACCAGCACCGGCACCAGCTTGTTCTCGGTAATCGCGAGGATGGTGGCAATATAAGTGTTGGCAGGTACCAGCACCTCATCACCCTCGGCGATGCGGCCCAGTTGTTTCCAGGCACGCAAGGTCAGTATCAGCGCGTCCAGGCCGTTGGCCACGCCAATGCAGTGCTTTACTCCGCAGTAACCGGCGAACTGGGCTTCGAACTGCTTGAGCTTTTCGCCCATGATGTACCAGCCCGAGTCGATAACCTCGGTGCAGGCATCAATCAATGCCTGACGGTATTGCGCATTCACACCCTGCAGATCGAGAAACTTAACCATTGCGGTCTATCACCCTGATAATTTTTGCTGGATTGCCTACAACGACCGCGTAAGGCGGGACGTCCTTGGTCACCACCGCCCCGGCCCCCACCATGGCGTACTCGCCGACGACAACGCCTGGCAGCAAGGTGGCATTGGCGCCGATGCTGGCGCCGCGCTCCAGGGTAATGCCATTGAACCGCTCCGGGTAAACCTTGGAACGTGGCATCGCGTCGTTGGTAAAGGTGGCGTTGGGGCCGATGAACACATCATCGGCAATACGGGTACCGTCCCATAGATAAACGCCAGACTTGACCGTGACGTTATCGCCCAGCACCACGTCGCCTTCAATCAGGGTATGTGCGCAGATGTTGCAATTACGCCCGATCTGCGCACCTTTCATGATCACGACAAACTGCCAGACCCGGGTGCCTTCGCCGATGGCGTCGCTTTTCACATCGGCCAGTTGATGAATGCTAGGCATCGCGTTTCAGCTCCGTGAACGTGGTGTAGTCACGAATGTAGTCGGCCTCGTCGTAATGCGCGTCGGCCAGTACCAGCAGCACGCAATCCGGGCTGAAATCATGCATTTCGTGCCAGACCATGGGCGGAATCAGGATGCCCTTGTTGAACGCGTCCAGCCAATGGTCGGTGCGGGTGGTACCGTCATCCATCAGCATCCGGCAGCGCCCGGACACGCAGATGGCCAGTTGGTTGAGTTCCTTGTGGGCGTGGAAGCCGCGGGAAACCCCGGGCAGCGTTTCGGTCAGGTAGTACACACGCTGGATGGCGAACGGCACGTTGTCCAGGGCTTGCAAGGCCACCAGCTGGCCGCGGTGATCGCCCAGCACCTTGAACAGCTCGATCTGGGCCAGGGTGCCCTCATCGGCGGCACTCAAGTGGTGCCGGAACGATGGGGCCTGGTTGTCCTTTTCGCTGACGATCAGGCCATCACGCATGGGCCAGTCGATCGCAAGGTCGGGGTCATCCCAGTGGATACTGCCTTCGGCTTCCTTGTTGTAAACATCGGTGGTCTTGTACAGGAAGTGGGTGTCGTCCTCGAGGGCGATAAAACCGTGCGCGAACCCTTCGGGGATCCACAACATGCGGTTGTTGCGCTCGCTCAGCTCCACCCCCACCCATTGCCCGAAAGTCGGGGAGCCAGGGCGGATATCGACTGCCACGTCATAGACAGCGCCACGCACTACCCGCACCAGCTTGCCCTGGGCGTGCGGCGCGCGCTGAAAGTGCAAGCCGCGCAAGACGCCGCGGTGGGACATGGAATGGTTGTCCTGGACGAACGCGCGGGGCTTGCTCAGGCCAAGCTCGAGCAATGCGCCATGAAAGCGGGTTTCATTGAAGGTTTCCGTGAACCACCCGCGATCATCCTCGTACACGGCGGGTTCCACTATGACTACATCAGGAATGTTCGTTTGAACAAGCTTCATCGGTAAACCTTTGGCATGATGTTTTGTCGGGGCCAGCCAGGCCAGCCCCCTTATTACGGCAGTTTCACCGTTTGCACGGCAAATGTCTCGCGCTAAATGTAGCGTGCGCGCTGATGTTCATGTTCAGCGTCAGGCCCGGCGTCTTTGCAGATTTTGCAAGGCATATCTCAGGGTTGCAATCAGGCAACCCAGGCCAAGGCCAACAATCACACCCAATGCAATGATCAAGTTGCGCCTGGGTTTAATCGGCACGTCCGGTTGCTCTATCGTGCCGTCAAGCTGATAAACACTAAAATTGCGCTTCGCTGCTACGAGCCCTTGGTAAAACTGCTGCCTTGTTTGTAAATCACGGAGTTCAAGGATGAACGGATCTTCGCTTTTACGCTGCTGCAAATTACCAATTTCCGCAGCCAGCGCCTTGCTTCCGCGCATGTAAGTCAGCTCACCGTCCATTTTCGACGACAATGCCTTGGAGACTTCGCCGTTTATCAGCGGTGGATTTTCCAGGCCAATGGCAGTTGCAATGCGCAGCGCCTCTTGCAAGCGGGTGATCTTGTCCTCACGCTCGCGCTGGCCGTTTTCCCGCAGGTTGTCGAGCTCCAGTTGCAGCGCGCTGGCGCGGACCTCGGCCTCCCTGGTCGCATCGTGCAACAGCTCGGCCTTGGCAGCCGCGCTGGCCTTGTCGACATAGGCAGCAGCCCAATCGGATGCCACGGCAGGGTCACGACCCCGGAAGGCCACGTAGGCCCGAGCCGGCTCACCTGCCGGTTGCACCACATCAAAGGAGCCATTGAACGCAGCGTACAAGGCGCCTTGCGTCCCCTGACCCCGGGGGATGGAGGGCAGGTAAACTTCTTTGAAAAACTGCCGTCGCAGGGTCTCACCGTTCAAATGTTCGACGAAGATATCAAAGACCTTCCGTGAGGTAAAAGGCTCGAGCCCGGTCTGGTTGGTCCGCCCATAGTTCAAGTCGGCAATATCACTTGACGAAGGCGCCGTCAGAAAAACTTTCGCTTCATAAACCGGTTTGGCCAACAGCGCATAAGCCAGTGCAATGAAAGTGACAGCTATCGTAACCAGAAAGATGAGAAGCTTTTGTCGCCATACCCCCTCCAGAAACTCCAACAAGTCAACTTCTTCACTATTGCTACTGCGGTGCTCAACGTCATTGCGCATTTCTTGGGTTTTTCCTTGGGTCTGACTGTGTGCACGGTTTCTGGTATACCAAAACAACACGAGCGACTGCATGGAACTGGCGAGACGCGCTCCCTCTCCAGTGTAGCGGCAATATGCCAATACCTAGCCCATCCAGCGTCGGGGTTAGTCGCAGTAGATAAACCTCGCCTGAATAAGTTCCCGCCGGGCGGCAGCCTGCATGCATTGTCAGACCAAGGGTTCAGGGTATCGAGACCTCCAGGCAGGCGCCCGCCTGTTCAGCCTGCTGGCGCAACGCCCCTTGCAGCGCTTTTTTTGCGCCTATTTCGCCATGTACCAACACCACCTTCGCGGGTTGCAGCTGGCCGCCCAAGGCAAACCGCACCAGCCCCTGTTGGTCCGCATGCCCGGAATATCCCGGCAATGTCATGACCTTGGCGCGCAGCTCATGCATCTGCCCATCCAGATCAATCTGCACAAACCCTTCCGACCCTTCACTGGCCTGCATCACCGCCCCCGGCGTCCCCTTGGCCTGATACCCCACAAACATCACCTCATGTCGCGAATCACCCAGCATGGCCTTGAGGTAATTGACGATGCGCCCACCCGAGCACATACCGTTACCAGCAATCACGATCGCTGGCCGTCCGGTGCTCTTGAGGTAATTGACCACTTGCTGATGGCGGGCATGGGTATCCACACTGATCAGTTGGCTGAACCCCAGCGGGTCGCGCCCTTCGGCAAGGCGCGCCCTGGCCTCGGCATTCCAGTAGTCGTGCAGTTCGCGGTACACGCCGGTGATGCGTTGGGCCAGAGGTGAATCAAGGATGATAGGTAACTGCGACCAGTCCAGCGGATCGCCATCGGTGGCCGGGGCTGCTTTGTTCAGCAGGGCCTTGCGGTTCAGAATGCCTTCCAGTTCGTACAGCAGCTCCTGTGTACGGCCAAGGCTGAACGCCGGAATCAGCAGCGTGCCCTGGTCGGCCAGGGCGCGGTCGATGGCCGCTTCCAGGCGCTGCTCGCGGTCACCGGCAGGCGGGTGCAGGCGGTCGCCGTAGGTGCTTTCGAGCACCAGCACATCGGCCCGCTCCGGGGGTTGCACGGGGCGCAGCAAGGGGTTGTTGCAGGCACCGAGGTCGCCGGAAAACACGTAGCGAGTGTTGGTTTGCTCATGCTGGATGTCACACTCGACATACGCCGAGCCCAGCAGATGCCCGGCACGTTGCAGGCGAATGCGACAGCTGACACCGGGGCGCTCGACCAGTGCGTGCCACTGCTCGAAAGGCAGGGGCACGATGAGGTCACGGAGGAAATCGAGGTATCTCGCCACATGGGCGGGCTCGCTGCTGATGCTCAGCTTGTAGGCGTCCTCCAGTATCAGCGGCAGCAACCGCGCGGAGGGCTCGCTGCACAGGATGGGGCCACGGTAGCCGGCAGCCAGCAGCGCCGGGATGCGGCCAACATGGTCTAGATGCACATGGGTGATGACCAAGGCCTGGATGCCCTGGACGTTGAAGCCGAGCGGCGCCGATGCTGCGCCTGGCGCGGCATCGCTGCCCTGCTCCAGGCCGCAGTCGATCAGCAGGCTGGTGGATAGATCGAGGTGCAGTTGATGGCAGGAGCCGGTAACGCCATGGGTGCCACCGTGATGGGAAAGAACAGGATATTCCATGCTGCACACACTCGCCTGGACCGAAAATGAAGTGCGTTATTACTCCATGACGACCGGTATAGGCATAGGTGAGACTTTCCCAAACAGTTGTAGGAAATGTCCTTAGTTACCGCTCAATGCTGCCTGGCGGGCAGAAGCCTTGATCTTGCGCTTGCTGCGCTGCACGCCGTAGGCACCCAGCAGTGGACCGACTGCCAGGCCAATGACCAGCGCGGCCAAGACCAGTACGGCGACCGGCATGGCCGGGGCTGCCCAACCGAACAGGACCAACGAGACGGTTTGCTGGTTCTCCAGCACGAAGAACAGCACCACAGCCGCCAACAGCAGCACGAACACCGCCGCCAGGGCGCGCTTGAGGTTACGCATCAGATTGCTCCTTGTGGATCAGGTGTGGGCCTCATCATGCTCTTCTTCATTGACCCGGTCGCGCAGCTCTTTGCCGGGTTTGAAGTGGGGCACGAACTTGCCTTCGAGGCTGACCGACTGGCCGGTCTTCGGGTTACGGCCTACGCGTGGGGCGCGATAGTGCAGCGAGAAGCTGCCAAAACCACGAATCTCGATGCGATCACCAGTGGCAAGGCATTGTGACATCTGTTCAAGCATGGTCTTGATGGCCAGCTCCACGTCCTTGGACGAGAGCAGCCCCTGATGGGTGACAATACGTTCGATCAGCTCCGACTTCGTCATATTTTTCCCTTCGTTATCAAGCAGCTAGATCATTGCTTAACCAGTTTGTAGCACGCTGGGAGGGATTTGAACAGGGTGGTTCTTGACTTAATAAAAAAATTCAAGATTGAAGTTTTACAGGAATGGTCTAGCTGGCGGGGGTTGGCAGGGCTGGCCCCATCGCCGGCAAGCCAGCTCCCATAGGGGCCGTGCAGGCTTTTGCAAATCCGGCCTGGGTCGCTGCCCCTGCAGAGACGCAGTCTGCTTTCAAGCCAGGCATCGACCTGTTGGGGAGCGGGCTTTTCGCGACACAAGACCGTTTACAAGAGGCCCGTTCAAGTACTGGCGCCCGGCACAGACCATGTGGGAGCGGGTTCACCCGCGAACACCGGCGCAGCCGGTGCCATGCATCGCGCTGAATTCTTCGCGGCTAAAGCCGCTCCCACAGGGTACACGGACCGCTTGCGAATTCAGTGCTCACCTTCTGCGCAGGGCACGCCAGCTGTTGGGGGCCAGGCGCCTATGCCAACTGCTGCCGGGAACCCGCTCGGGAAAAGCGCTTGCGCATCGCCAAGGCAGGCTTCTCTACCAACTGCCACGACACATACCCCGCCAACCAGGATGCCGGTACGGCAGCTAACATCAGCCAGTAAGGCCCGGCCCACGGCATCGCAGCCGCCAACACTTGCTGGATAGGAAATGCATACAGGTAGATACCGTACGAGTAATCCTCCAAAAACGAAGGAAGCTTCAACTGCGGGCGATAAGCTGCATACAACGTGCCGTACATCGTCAGAACGGCAAACGCAAAAACCTCAAGGCGCCCACCCTTGACCAACAGGAACAACACAACACAGGCAAGCAACAGCCACCCGTTGTACGGGATCACCGCCCGGCACGAATAAAACGCCGACCCGGCCAGGAAACACACAACCAGCTTGAACGGGTAGCCCGCAAAGGCTGGGTGCAAGGTATGCAGGCCAAGCGCAATCACCAGCGCGGCAAGCGTCAGCGCCGTCATCGGCCATCGGCAAACCTTGGCCACCAGCACCAACATCCCCAGCACCACGTACATGCGCGCTTCCAATGGAATGGTCCACAAGCTGCCATTGACCGATTCTCCATAGTGCCGCGGGGTAAAGCCCACCCCAGGCAATACGAACTGGGCATCCTTGAACACCAACAGCGGGCTATAGACGTACCTGTAAACCTGGCGCTGGGAAAAATACTCAGCAAGCGGCAGGGAGGTAACCACAGGCCCCAGCACAAAGGCCATGAGCAACAGGCACACCAGCAAACCAGGCAGGATCCGCAAGGCGCGGGCAAGGTAGAAGTCCCGGGCGCTGTTCTTTTCACCACTGGCAGCGATCAACAAACCGCTGACCATGAAGAATACTTCCACGCCCAGGCTATGAACGGGCACCGGCATACCCAACTGCAACCCAGGGTCGGTACAACTCAGGCACTCCAGATAGGACAACGCAAAGGAATGCCCCACCACTACGGCAGTTGCCGCCAGCAGCCTGATGATCAGGAAATTGTTATCGCGCCCGCGATTTTCCATGACGTCGCCAAACATCAACATCGCACAATCCCCCGACATGGCCTTCTTTCAGCATAAAAAAAAGGCGACCCGAAGGTCGCCTTTTTTTACCGATCAAACAGAACTCAGTTCTGCTTGGCCATTGCTTCGCGCAGCAGCGCAGCCATGGTGGTGTCGGCAGCCGCTTCCGGAGCGTTTTTCAGGCTCTGGATGGCTTCGCGCTCTTCAGCATCGTCCTTCGACTTGATGGACAGGCTGATAACGCGGGACTTGCGGTCAACGCTGATGATCTTGGCTTCGATCTCTTCGCCTTCCTTCAGAACGTTACGCGCGTCTTCAACGCGGTCACGGCTGATTTCGGAAGCTTTCAGAGTAGCTTCGATGTCGTCGGCCAGGGTGACGATGGCGCCTTTGGCGTCAACTTCTTTCACGATGCCCTTGACGATAGCGCCCTTGTCATTGACAGCAACGAAGTTGGAGAACGGATCGTCTTCCAGCTGCTTGATGCCCAGGGAGATGCGCTCGCGCTCTGGGTCGACCGACAGGATGACGGTTTCCAGCTCGTCGCCCTTCTTGAAACGACGTACGGCTTCTTCGCCGGTTTCGTTCCAGGAGATGTCGGACAGGTGAACCAGGCCGTCGATGCCGCCGTCCAGGCCGATGAAGATACCGAAGTCGGTGATCGACTTGATGGTACCGGTGATCTTGTCACCCTTGTTGAACTGGCCGGAGAAGTCTTCCCATGGGTTGGACTTGCACTGCTTGATGCCCAGGGAGATACGACGACGCTCTTCGTCGATGTCCAGAACCATGACTTCCACTTCGTCGCCAACCTGAACGACTTTCGACGGGTGGATGTTCTTGTTGGTCCAGTCCATTTCGGAAACGTGTACCAGACCTTCAACGCCTTCTTCCAGCTCAGCGAAGCAGCCGTAGTCGGTCAGGTTGGTAACGCGAGCCTGTACGCGAGTACCTTCTGGGTAACGGGCAGTGATAGCTACCCACGGATCTTCGCCCATCTGCTTCAGACCCAGCGAAACGCGGTTGCGCTCGCGGTCGAACTTCAGAACGCGTACGTCGACTTCGTCGCCAACGTTAACGATTTCCGATGGGTGCTTGATGCGCTTCCAGGCCATGTCGGTGATGTGCAGCAGGCCGTCGATACCGCCCAGGTCCACGAATGCGCCGTAGTCGGTGAGGTTCTTGACGATACCTTTGACTTGCTGGCCTTCCTGCAGGGTTTCCAGCAGGGCTTCGCGCTCGGCGGAGTTCTCGGCTTCCAGCACGCTGCGACGGGAAACGACAACGTTGTTGCGCTTCTGGTCCAGCTTGATGACCTTGAATTCCAGCTCTTTGCCTTCCAGGTGGGTGGTGTCGCGCACAGGGCGGACATCAACCAGGGAGCCCGGCAGGAACGCACGGATGCCGTTAACGTCGACAGTGAAGCCGCCCTTAACCTTACCGTTGATAACGCCCTTGACCACTTCTTCGGCGGCGAAAGCTGCTTCCAGAACAATCCAGCACTCGGCGCGCTTGGCTTTTTCACGGGACAGTTTGGTTTCGCCAAAGCCGTCTTCGACCGCGTCCAGCGCAACGTGAACTTCGTCACCGACCTTGATGGTCAGCTCGCCAGCTTCGTTGTAGAACTGCTCGAGCGGGATGACGCCCTCGGACTTCAGGCCAGCGTGTACGGTAACCCAGTCGCCGTCGATGTCGACAACGATACCGGTGATGATGGCACCCGGCTGAAGATTGAGGGTTTTCAGGCTTTCTTCAAAGAGTTCTGCAAAGCTTTCGCTCATTTTAATTCCTGTAGATTCGGGCGAAACAGACGCCCATCGCCACATTCCAGACAATGTGGGTTTGTTTTAAGTAAAGGAAAGCCGGCAGGACGTTGACTGGTGCCCCTGCCTGCTTTCCTGGCTATCAGAGAAGGTCGCGTAGCGCGATCTCGCTCCTGATACGTTGCAACACCTGCTCGATGGACAACTCGGTAGAGTCCAACTGAATGGCATCGACCGCTGGCTTCAGCGGGGCCACTGCACGTTGGGTGTCGCGCTCATCACGCGCACGAATCTCATCCAGCAGACTCGACAGACTAACATCTTCACCCTTGCCCTTCAACTGCAGGTAGCGGCGACGTGCCCGCTCCTCCGCACTGGCGGTGAGGAAGATCTTCAACGGCGCGTCCGGGAACACCACGGTACCCATGTCGCGACCGTCGGCAATCAGGCCCGGCGCCTCGCGGAATTCACGCTGACGCACCAGCAACGCATCACGCACGGCCGGCAGCGAAGCGACCATCGAGGCACCGGCACCGACTGTTTCGGTGCGGATGACATTGCTGACGTCCTCGCCCTCGAGGATGATCTGTTGCAGCTTACCGGGCTCGGCGGCGACGAACTGCACATCCAGATGGGCGGCAAGCTTGGTCAGCAGCTCTTCGTTGGTGAGATCGACGCCGTGGTTGCTGGCATTGAACGCCAGCAAACGGTACAGCGCGCCAGAGTCCAGCAGCCTCCAGCCCAGCTCGCGGGCCAGCAGCCCGGCAACCGTGCCCTTCCCCGAACCGCTTGGCCCGTCGATGGTGATGACCGGCGCCAGGGCACTCACGACTTGCCCTCTTCCGCCACGCGGATGCCCACTTCGGCGCACAGCGCCAGGAAGTTGGGGAACGAGGTGGCGACGTTGGCGCAATCGTGGATGCGGATCGGCGCGCTGGCGCGCAGCGAGGCAACACTGAAGGCCATGGCGATACGGTGGTCACCGTGGCCATGCACTTCGCCGCCGCCCAACTGGCCGCCGTCGATGATGATGCCGTCCGGGGTCGGCTCGCACTTGATGCCCAGGGTGATCAGGCCGTCGGCCATGACCTGGATACGGTCGGATTCCTTCACCCGCAGCTCTTCGGCACCCCGCAGCACGGTACGCCCTTCGGCGCAGGCAGCGGCGACGAACAGCACCGGGAACTCGTCGATCGCCAGTGGCACCAACTCTTCAGGGATGTCGATGCCTTTCAGCCTGGCACCGCGCACGCGCAGGTCGGCCACCGGCTCGCCACCGACTTCACGCTGGTTTTCCAGGGTGATGTCACCGCCCATCAGGCGCAGGATGTCGATCACGCCGGTACGGGTGGGGTTGATGCCAACGTGCTCCAGCACAAGCTCCGAGCCTTCGGCGATGGACGCCGCCACCAGGAAGAACGCCGCCGAGGAAATGTCGGCCGGTACTTCGATACGGGTGGCAGTGAGCTTGCCGCCGGACTGCAGCGAGGCCACCGGGCCGTTGCTGTCGACGCTGTAGCCGAAGCCGCGCAGCATGCGCTCGGTGTGGTCACGGGTTGGCGCAGGCTCGGTGACGGTGGTCTTGCCTTCGGCGTACAGGCCGGCCAGCAGCAGGCAGGATTTGACCTGGGCACTGGCCATCGGCAGCGTGTAGGTCAGCGCCTTGAGCTTGTGGCCACCGCGGATGGTCAGCGGCGGGCGGCCTTCAGGGCCGGTCTCGACCACGGCACCCATTTCGCGCAGCGGGTTGGCCACACGGTTCATCGGGCGCTTGGACAGCGAAGCGTCGCCGGTCATGGTCACATCGAACGGCTGGCCGGCCAGCAGGCCCGACAGCAGGCGCATCGAGGTACCCGAGTTGCCCACGTAAAGCGGCCCGGGTGGCGGCTTGAGGCCGTGCAGGCCAACGCCGTGAATGGTCACGCGGCCGTGGTTGGGGCCTTCGATGACCACACCCATGTCACGGAATGCCTGCAGGGTCGCCAGCGCGTCCTCACCTTCGAGGAAACCTTCGACCTCGGTGGTGCCTTCGGCCAGCGAGCCGAGCATGATCGAGCGGTGGGAAATCGACTTGTCGCCCGGTACGCGGATCCGCCCGGACAGGCGGCCACCCGGTTGGGCCAGGAAAATCAGATCGTTGGCGTTCATAGCGTCCACATAGGCCCGGCGGGCCAGGATTTTACTGAAATGCTCGCGGGCAACGCGTGCGCGGGTGAATACACCCAGCAGCTGGTGCCCGTCCCCTTCAGCGATCGCGTCGCGCAAGGCGTCGAGATCGCTGCGATATGTATCAAGCGTGCGCAGGACAGCGTCGCGGTTGGCGAGAAAGATGTCGTGCCACATGGTCGGGTCGCTGCCAGCGATTCTCGTGAAATCGCGGAAGCCTCCCGCAGCGTACCGGAAGATCTCGAGGTTTTCATTGCGCTTGGCCAGTGAATCGACCAGGCCGAAGGCCAGCAGGTGCGGCAGGTGGCTGGTGGCGGCAAGCACTTCGTCGTGGCGTTCGACCGACATGTGCTCCACATCGGCGTCCAGCGTGCGCCACAGGCGGTCGACCAGGGCCAGGGCGGCCGGGTCGGTTTCGGCCAGCGGGGTGAGAATGACCTTGTGCCGGCGGAACAGGGTGGCGTTGGAGGCCTCTACCCCGCTCTGCTCGGAGCCGGCGATGGGGTGGCCGGGGACGAAGCGCGACAGGCGGGCACCGAAGACGGCTCGCGCCTCACGGACGACGTTGCCCTTGGCACTGCCGACATCGGTAATGATGGCATCGCCGAGGTCGAGTTGAGCCAGGCGGGCCAGGACCTTTTCCATGGCCAGGATCGGCACGGCCAACTGGATGACATCGGCACCGACACAGGCGGCGGCAAGGTCTTCCTCGCAGCGATCGACCACGCCCAGGGCCACGGCCTGCTTGCGCGAGGGGGCGTCCAGGTCGACACCGACCACTTCGCGGCACAGGCCGCTTTCACGCAGGCCCTTGGCGAACGAGCCACCGATCAGGCCGAGGCCGACCACGACCAGACGGTTGATGATTGGCGCGGGTTTGGTTGTTACTGCTTTTACCACTGGTGCGAACCCTGTTCAGAAATCTAGGCAGCCTGTGAGGGCCATTGGGGCTGCTTTGCAGCCCATCGCAGGCAAGCCAGCTCCCACAGGGACTGCACAAACCTCATGGCTTGCGCGGTATCTGTAGGAGCGGCCTTGTGTCGCGATGGGGCGCGAAGCGGCCCCAACCCTCTCAAATCAAAGCACCGCCTTCGGATAAGAGCCCAGCACCTTCAGCGCCACAGCCTCCTGGCTGATCTGCTCGAGCACCGCCTTGATCAGCGGGTCGCGGTGATGGCCAACGAAGTCGATGAAGAACACGTAGGTCCACTTGCCGCTGCGCGACGGGCGGGTCTCGATGCGGGTCAGGTCGATGCCGTTCTGGTGGAACGGTACCAGCAGCTCGTGCAAGGCACCCGGCTTGTTGCTCATCGAAACGATGATCGAGGTCTTGTCGTCGCCGGTCGGCGGTACTTCCTGGTTGCCGATCATCAGGAAGCGCGTGGAGTTGTCCGGGCGGTCTTCGATCTTTTCGGCCAGGCGGGTCAAACCGTACAGGTTGGCCGCCATGTCGCCGGCGATCGCCGCCGAATTCCACTCGCCCTTGACCCGCTTGGCCGCCTCGGCATTGCTCGACACGGCCACGCGCTCCACGTTCGGGTAGTGCGCGTCCAGCCACTTGCGGCACTGGGCCAGCGACTGGGCGTGAGAGTAGATGCGGGTGATGCTGTCGGTCTTGGTGTTCTCGCCCACCAGCAGGTGGTGGTGGATGCGCAGCTCGACCTCGCCGCAAATCACCATGTCGTGCTCGAGGAAGCTGTCCAGGGTGTGGCTGACCGCGCCTTCGGTGGAGTTTTCCACCGGCACCACACCGAAGTTGACGGCACCGGCCGCCACTTCGCGGAACACTTCGTCGATGGCTGCCATCGGCCGGCTGACCACCGCGTGGCCGAAGTGCTTCATGGCCGCAGCCTGGGTGAAGGTGCCTTCAGGGCCGAGGTAGGCGATTTTAAGCGGTTCTTCCAGGGCCAGGCACGACGACATGATTTCGCGGAACAGCCGCGCCATCTCTTCGTTGTCCAGCGGGCCCTTGTTGCGCTCCATCACGCGCTTGAGCACGGCGGCTTCACGCTCGGGGCGGTAGAACACCGGCTTTTCGCCTTCCGCCAGCGAGGCGGTCTTGACCTTGGCCACTTCCTGGGCGCAACGGGCGCGCTCGCTGATCAGCTCGAGGATCTTTTCGTCGAGGCTGTCGATGCGAACGCGCAGCGCCTTCAGTTCGTGCTCGGACATCAGCCGTGCTCCTTCTCGAATTCGGCCATGTAGGCCACCAGGGCTTCGACTGCTTCAAGGCCCAGGGCGTTGTAGATGGAGGCGCGCATGCCGCCTACCGAACGGTGGCCCTTGAGGTTGAGCAGGCCACGGGCATCGGCGCCGGCGAGGAAGGCCTTGTCCAGGCGTTCGTCAGCCAGGCGGAACGGCACGTTCATCCACGAACGGGCGTTGTGGCTGATCGGGTTGGTGTAGAACTCGCTGCTGTCGATGAAGCCGTACAGGCGGTCTTTCTTGGCGCGGTTGCGCTGCTCCATGGCATCGACGCCACCCTGCTCTTTCAGCCATTCGAACACCAGGCCCGAGAGGTACCAGGAGTAGGTGGCCGGGGTGTTGTACATCGAGCCGTTGTCGGCCGAAACCTTGTAGTCGAGCATGGTCGGGCAGCTGCTGCGGGCGCGGCCCAGCAGGTCTTCGCGCACGATCACCACTACCAGGCCGCTCGGGCCGATGTTCTTCTGCGCGCCGGCGTAGATCAGGCCGTACTGCGACACGTCGATGGGGCGCGAGAGGATGTCGGACGACATGTCGACCACCAGTGGCACGTCACCGGTTTCTGGCACCCAGTCGAACTGCAGGCCACCGATGGTCTCGTTGGACGCATAGTGCACGTAGGCAGCGTTGCTGGTCAGCTTCCACTCGTTTTGGCCAGGGATGGCCAGGTAGTCGTAGGGCTTGGCGCTGGCGGCGACGTTGACGTTGCCGAAGCGGCGCGCTTCCTCGATGGCCTTCTTCGACCAGATGCCGGTCTCGATGTAGTCGGCGGTGCCGTTTTCCGGCAGCAGGTTCAGCGGGATTTCGGCGAACTGCTGGCTGGCGCCGCCCTGCAGGAACAGCACCTTGTAGTTGGAGGGGACGGACAGCAGGTCACGCAGGTCCTGCTCGGCCTTTTCGGCGATGGCCACGTAATCGTCGCTGCGATGGCTCATTTCCATCACCGACAAGCCCTTGCCATGCCAATCCAGCATCTCGGCCTGGGCGCGCTGCAGGACAGCGTCAGGAAGCGCGGCAGGGCCTGCGCAGAAGTTAAAGGCTCGTTTGCTCACATCCACTCTCGCTCTGCCAAATGGTACAAATCGTCAATCTTCAATGCTGCCAGGAACACTGTGGGAGCGGGTTCACCCGCGAACAAGGGCGAAGCCCTTGCCATCCACCGCGGTGCCTTCTTCGCGGGTAAACCCGCTCCCACAGGGCAATGCATCACCCTCGAGAGCATTGCCTGGCCTGATCAGTCAAACGGGGCGACCTTGGTCGCCCCGTTCGGGTTTTACGCTTGCTTACTCCTGCTGGGCCTCTTCGGCGCCAGCAGCTTCTTCGTTGTCTGGCGCTTCAGCCTCGACACCCTCTTCGTCCGTCTCGATCACATCATCGAGCTCGTCCTCGGAAGGCTCCTGGATACGCTCCAGGCCCACCAGCGTCTCGTCGGTAGCCAGCTTGATCAAGGTCACGCCCTGGGTGTTGCGGCCCAGGCTGGACACTTCGCCAACGCGGGTACGCACCAGCGTGCCCTGGTCGGAGATCAGCATGATCTCTTCGCCTTCCTGCACCTGGATGGCACCGATCAGCAAGCCGTTGCGCCCCTTGGTACCCATGGCGATCACGCCCTGGCCACCACGGCCGCGACGCGGGAACTTGGACAGCGGTGTGCGCTTGCCGAAGCCACGCTCGGAGGCGGTGAGGATCTGCGCGCCGGATTCCGGAATCAACATGGAGATGATCTGCTGGCCCTTGCCCAGCTTCATGCCGCGCACGCCACGGGCGTTACGGCCCATCTCGCGGACCACGCTTTCAGCGAAGCGGATCACCTTGCCGGCGTCGGAGAACATCATGACTTCCTTGGCACCGTCGGTGATGGCCGCGGCGATCAGGGTGTCACCTTCCTTCAGCTTCAGGGCGATCAGGCCGTTGGAGCGCGGACGGGCGAACTGCACCAGCGGGGTCTTCTTCACGGTACCCGAAGCGGTGGCCATGAAGATGTAGGCGCCAGTCGGCTCGGCAACCCACTCAGGGGTGTCGCCCTCTTCCTCGTCCACTTCCTCGGCCTCGACCACTTCGCCTTCGAGCACGGTGTCATCCGCATCCTCCAGCTCTTCGTCGGCATCAGCGCTCTGCTGCAGGGCCTCGAGGTCGATCTGCAGCATGGCGGTGATACGCTCACCCTCCTCCAGCGGCAGCAGGTTGACCATTGGCCGGCCGCGTGCGGCACGGGACGCCTCAGGAATGTCGTAGGTCTTCAGCCAGTACACCTTGCCCTTGCTGGAGAACAGCAGCAGGGTGGCGTGGCTGTTGGCGACCAGCAGGTGCTCGACGTAGTCCTCGTCCTTCACCCCGGTAGCCGACTTGCCTTTGCCGCCACGGCGCTGGGCCTGGTAGGCAGACAGCGGCTGGGTCTTGGCGTAGCCGCCGTGGGAGATGGTCACCACGCGCTCTTCTTCCGGGATCATGTCGCCGTAGTTGAGGTCGTGGCGCGCATCGAGGATTTCGGTGCGGCGGGCATCGCCATATTCGGCGCGGATGGCTTCCAGCTCTTCGCGGATCACTTCCATCAGGCGCTCGGCGCTGCTGAGGATGCGGATCAGTTCGCCGATCTGTTCGAGGATTTCCTGGTACTCGGCCAGCAGCTTTTCATGCTCCAGGCCGGTCAGGCGGTGCAGGCGCAGGTCGAGAATGGCCTGGGCCTGTTCCGGCGACAGGTAGTACTTGCCCTCACGCAGGCCGTACTGCTCCGGCAGGTCCTCGGGGCGGCAGGAATCGGCGCCGGCGCGCTCGACCATGACCTGCACGGCACTGGATTCCCAGGCGGTGGAAATCAGGGCTTCCTTGGCTTCGGACGGGGTCGGCGAGGCCTTGATCAGGGCGATGACCGGGTCGATGTTGGACAGCGCGACCGCCTGGCCTTCGAGGATGTGGCCGCGTTCGCGGGCCTTGCGCAGCTCGAACACGGTACGGCGGGTCACCACTTCACGGCGGTGACGCACGAACGCTTCGAGCAGGTCCTTGAGGTTGAGCAGGCGCGGACGGCCGTCGACCAGGGCCACCACGTTGATGCCGAATACGCTCTGCAGCTGGGTTTGCTGGTAGAGGTTGTTGAGCACCACCTCCGGCACCTCGCCGCGACGCAGCTCGATGACGATGCGCATGCCGTCCTTGTCGGACTCGTCGCGCAGCTCGGTGATGCCTTCGATCTTCTTCTCTTTGACCAGCTCGGCGATCTTCTCGATCAGGCGCGCCTTGTTCAGCTGGTACGGCAGCTCGGTGATTACGATCTGCTGGCGGCCGCCGACCTTGTCGATGTCTTCGATCTCGGAACGGGCGCGCATGTAGATGCGGCCACGACCGGTACGATAGGCCTCGATGATGCCCTGGCGGCCGTTGATCAGGCCGGCAGTCGGGAAGTCCGGGCCAGGGATGTGCTGCATCAGCTCATCGATGGTGACTTCGGGGTTGTCGATGAGTGCCAGGCAGCCATCGATGACCTCGCCGAGGTTGTGCGGCGGGATGTTGGTCGCCATGCCCACGGCGATACCGCTGGAACCGTTGACCAGCAGGTTGGGGATACGGGTCGGCATGACCGCCGGGATCTGCTCGGTGCCGTCATAGTTGGGCACCCAGTCGACGGTCTCTTTGTGCAGGTCGGCCAGCAGCTCGTGGGCCAGCTTGGCCATGCGCACTTCGGTGTATCGCATGGCTGCGGCGTTGTCGCCGTCCACCGAACCGAAGTTGCCCTGACCGTCGACCAGCAGGTAGCGCAGCGAGAACGGCTGGGCCATACGCACGATGGTGTCGTAGACAGCGGTGTCGCCGTGCGGGTGGTACTTACCGATCACGTCACCGACCACACGGGCGGATTTCTTGTACGGCTTGTTCCAGTCGTTGCCCAGTTCGCTCATCGCATAGAGAACGCGACGATGCACGGGCTTCAAGCCGTCACGCGCATCGGGCAGCGCTCGCCCGACAATCACGCTCATCGCGTAGTCGAGGTAAGACTGTCTCAGTTCGTCTTCGATATTGACCGGGAGGATTTCTTTGGCCAGTTCGCCCATGAGAAGCCTGATTCCTTTTTCTGGTGAAACTTCGCAGCTCCATCAAGGGCCGAACGAAGCTCGCCGCCGCAGCGCATAAGGGTGCGACGACTTACGACAAATCAATGAGTTGTGCCATGGATCTGCGCAATGAAGGCCGCCGTGATGGGCGGTCTTGGAAACTGCCGGATGTTATCACAAAGGCATGGGAGGTGGGGAGATGTGGCAGGTGGCCTCACGTGAGCGAAAATCTGGATTTTTTATAGCCTGTGCCGGCCTCTTCGCGGGTAAACCCGCTCCCACAGGTACACCACCGCCCTCAGGCCTTGTGCTATCCCTGTGGGAGCGGGTTTACCCGCGAAGAGGCCGGCACAGGCAGTGCAAAAATCAGTGCAGGCGCTTGCGGCAGATCAACTGCGCCAGCTTGGCCGTATCAGGCCGTTCGACGATGCCGCGCTCGGTCACGATCACGTCGATCAGGTCGGCCGGGGTCACATCGAACACCGGATTGAACACCTCGACATCCGGCGCCACCCGGGTACCGGCAATGTCCAGCAACTCGTCGGCAGCGCGCTCTTCCAGCGGAATGTCCTCGCCAGTGGCCAGGTTCAGGTCGATGCTGGTGCTCGGCGCCACCACCATGAAACGTACGCCGTGGTGCATGGCACTGACTGCCAGCTGGTAGGTGCCGATCTTGCTGGCCACATCGCCGTTGGCGGCGATGCAGTCCGCACCCACCACCACCCAGGTGATGCCCTTGCTTTTCATCAGGTGGGCCAGCGCCGAATCGGCACACAGGGTCACCGGAATGCCCTCGTTGGCCAGCTCCCAGGCGGTCAGGCGCGAGCCATGCAGCCAAGGGCGGGTCTCGCCGGCATATACCCGCTCGACCATACCCTCCAGGTAGCCGGCGCGGATCACCCCCAGCGCGGTACCGAAGCCACCGCAGGCCAGGGCGCCGGCGTTGCCGTAGGTGAGCAGGGCCTGGGCGTTGCCCTGGTGGCGGCGGATCAGTTCGATTCCCTGCTGGGCCATGGTCAGGTTGGCTTCGCGGTCGCTTTCGTGGATGGCCTGCGCTTCGGCCTCCAGCGCCGCCAGCACATCTTCGTCCGGGCGCAGCCGCTGCAGGCGCTCGCGCATGCGGTTCAGCGCCCAGAACAGGTTGGCGGCGGTAGGGCGCGCCTCAGCCAGGGTAAGGAAGTCTTCTTCCAGGTCCATTTCCCAGTCGCCACCCTCGGCCAGCCGCTCTTCCAGGGCCAGCACCAGGCCATAGGCCGCGGCAATGCCGATGGCCGACGCGCCGCGCACGGCCATGTCGCGGATCGCCGCCGCCACCTGCGCGACATTGTCGCAGGCCAGCCAGTGCTCTTGCGACGGCAGCAGGCGCTGGTCGAGCAGGTGCAGGACGCCGCCCTGCCAGCGGATCCCGGTCACCTTCTCCGCCGCCAAAAGTCGCTCGCGCATCGCCTCTCCCCGTCGTTCGGATATCAAAAGCCGGCGATTATAGCGACCCTCGGGGCCGAGCGCTCGGGTATACTCCGGCGCAATTTTGCGAAGTTTCAGAGGACTGTTCTAATGAGCAACGTCGACCGCGCCGAAATCGCCAAGTTCGAAGCGCTGGCCCACCGCTGGTGGGACCGCGAAAGCGAGTTCAAGCCGCTGCACGAAATCAACCCGCTGCGCGTCAACTGGATCGACGAACGCGCCAGCCTCGCCGGCAAGAAAGTGCTGGATGTGGGTTGCGGTGGCGGCATCCTCAGCGAAGCGATGGCCCTGCGCGGCGCCACGGTCACCGGCATCGACATGGGCGAGGCGCCACTGGCCGTGGCCCAGCTGCACCAGCTGGAGTCGGGCGTGCAGGTGGAGTACCGGCAGATCACCGCCGAAGCCCTGGCCGAGGAAATGCCTGAACAGTTCGACGTGGTCACCTGCCTGGAAATGCTCGAGCACGTGCCCGACCCGTCTTCGGTCATTCGCGCCTGCTACCGCATGGTCAAGCCTGGCGGCCAGGTGTTCTTCTCCACCATCAACCGCAACCCCAAGGCCTACCTGCTGGCCATCGTCGGCGCCGAGTACATCCTGAAGATGCTGCCGCGCGGCACCCACGACTTCAAGAAGTTCATCCGCCCGTCCGAGCTGGGCGCCTGGAGCCGCGTTGCCGGCCTGCAGGTGAAGGACATCATCGGCCTGACCTACAACCCGCTGACCAAGCACTACAAGCTCAGCAGCGACGTTGACGTCAATTACATGGTCCAGACCCTGCGCGAGGAATAAGCATGCGTTTGCGAGCAGTACTCTTCGACATGGACGGCACCTTGCTCGACACGGCGCCGGACTTCATCGCCATCTGCCAGGCCATGCTTGCCGAGCGCGGCCTGCCGGCTGTCGATGACAAGCTGATCCGTGATGTGATCTCCGGCGGTGCCCGGGCGATGGTCGCCGCGACCTTCGCCATGAGCCCGGAGGCCGAAGGCTTCGAGGCCCTGCGCCTGGAGTTCCTCGAGCGCTACCAGCGCGACTGTGCAGTGCACAGCAAGCTGTTCGACGGCATGGCCGAGCTGCTGGCCGACATCGAGAAAGGCAACCTGCTGTGGGGCGTGGTCACCAACAAGCCGGTGCGCTTCGCCGAGCCGATCATGCAGCAACTGGGCCTGGCCGAGCGTTCGGCGCTGCTGATCTGCCCGGACCATGTGAAAAACAGCAAGCCCGACCCCGAGCCGCTGATCCTCGCCTGCAAGACCCTGGACCTGGACCCGGCCAGCGTACTGTTCGTCGGCGACGACCTGCGCGACATCGAGTCTGGCCGCGACGCCGGCACCCGCACGGCGGCGGTGCGCTACGGCTATATTCATCCAGAGGACAACCCCAACAACTGGGGTGCCGATGTGGTGGTGGACCACCCACTGGAACTGCGCAAGGTTATCGACAGCGCGCTGTGCGGCTGCTGAACCCCGCCTAGACCGCAGCACAGCCCCTGTGGGAGCGGGTTCACCCGCGAATGCGTCAGCCCGGACAACATCGGCACCTGAACGTACGCATTCGCGGGTGAACCCGCTCCCACAAGGGACGGTGCCGCGCCAACGAACTCGAAGGACCTACCATGTTCGACTACACCGCCCGCCCCGACCTGCTGCAAGGCCGGGTCATCCTGGTTACCGGTGCCGGCCGCGGCATCGGCGCCGCTGCCGCCAAGGCCTACGCTGCGCTGGGCGCCACCGTGCTGCTGCTGGGCAAGACCGAGGCCAACCTCAACGAGGTCTATGACCAGATCGAAGCCGCCGGGCACCCGCAACCGGTGGTGATCCCGTTCAACCTGGAAACCGCCCTGCCCCACCAGTACGACGAACTGGCGGTGATGATCGAGGACCAGTTCGGCCGCCTCGACGGCCTGCTGAACAACGCTTCGATCATCGGCCCGCGCACACCGCTGGAGCAGCTGTCGGGTGACAACTTCATGCGCGTGATGCACATCAACGTCGATGCCACCTTCATGCTCACCAGCACATTGCTGCCGCTGCTGAAGCTGTCGGAAGACGCTTCGGTGGTGTTCACCAGCAGCAGCGTCGGGCGCAAGGGCCGGGCCTACTGGGGCGCCTATGGCGTGTCCAAGTTCGCCACCGAGGGCCTGATGCAGACCCTGGCCGATGAGCTGGAAGACGTTGCACCGGTGCGCTCCAACAGCATCAACCCAGGCGCCACGCGCACGGCAATGCGGGCACAGGCCTACCCCAGCGAAAACCCGCAGAACAACCCGCTGCCCGAAGAGATCATGCCGGTGTACCTGTACCTGATGGGGCCGGACAGCAAAGGGGTGAATGGGCAGGCGTTCAACGCCCAGTAAGACTTTTGCCTGTACCGGCCCTTTCGCGGGTGAACCCGCTCCCACAGGTACTGCACTGCCCTCATGGGCGGTGATTATCCTGTGGGAGCGGGTTCACCCGCGAAGAGGCCGGGACAGGCGAACACTCAGCCGGCGGCCAACGTCGGCCGCATGCGCCCCTGCTGGCGCCCTTCCAGCTGCATGCACCGTTCCAGGAACAGGTACATGCAGTCATAGCTCTTGCAAATCGCCTTGCGCAGTTCATTGCGCAGCCCCAGGGTCGGGTTCTCGCCAGCCAGGGTGCAAATGATCTCCAGCGCCTCCCACGGGTGCGCGTCGTCATACTGGGCATGCATCTTCAGCCACTTCATCGCCCGCTTGCGCTGGTCCTCCGGGAAGCCCAGCGCATAGGTGTCGGTGGAACACACCACCGCCGACCATTCACCGGTCGCACCTTCGATGGCGTAATTGGTCGCCGCCATGGAAATGGCCAGGTTCTCGGTCGCGCACACGCGCCAGCACCAGTCATTCAACCCGTTCAGCTCTGGCGGTACATCCTGGGCCTGCAGCTCGTGCAGGTGCACGCCATGCGCCTGGCACCAGTTCACCCAGTAGTCGGCATGGTTGAGCTCGACACGGATGTTGCGCATCAGCCAGCGCCGCGCCATGTCTTCGCCCTGGTGTCGGCCATAGCGGGTCTTGGTCAGGTTGTGGGCCATGTACAGCGAGAACTGCTCCACCACCGGCCAGCCACCGATCAGGTACTGGCGAATGGTCGATTGCTTCAGCTGGCCATCGCGCAGGCGCGCGTAGAACTCATGCTCGACGACCCGGCGCTTGCTCTCGCGGCAGTCTTCAATCAGTTGCTGGGCCCATTGGGGGTAGCTGGCGGGATCCATCAACGGCCCGATACGAACGAATGCGTCAATCACTTTCAGCTCCTTGATCCTTGTGATTTCTAGCTAGCGAAACGTGCCAGGCGCCCGCTGCAACAGAGGCCGGGCGGCGATCCGTTGGCGCTGCAGACTGTCACAGGTGAACACCTGAGGGCGTTCGATGAGGTAGCCCTGGGCGTAATCCACGCCAATTTCCTGCAAGGCCTGCTCGATCAAGGGTGTTTCGACGAATTCGGCAATGGTGCGCTTGCCCATTACGTGACCGATGTGGTTGATGACCTCGACCATGGCCCGGTTGACCGGGTCGTCGAGCATGTCCTTGACGAAACTCCCGTCGATCTTCAGGTAATCCACGGGCAAATGCTTGAGATAGGCGAACGACGACATGCCAGCGCAGAAATCATCGAGCGAGAAGCGACAACCCAGCCCCTTCAATTCGTTGATGAAACGAATGGCGCTGCCAAGGTTGGCTATGGCGCTGGTTTCGGTGATTTCGAAACAGATCATCCGCGGCGGGATGGCGTATTCGACGAACAGGCGTTGCAGGTATTCGAGGAACTTGTCGTCGCCAATACTCGACCCCGAAAGGTTGATCGCACAGATCGACAACGGCCCCTCGCGCCCTTCGTCCAGGCACTGGCGGATGACCAGGAACACATTACGCACCACCCAGCGGTCCAGCGCGGTCATCAGGCCATAGCGCTCGGCCGCCGGGATGAAGCTGCTGGGCAGGATGGTCCGCCCGCTTTCGTCGTGCAGGCGCAGCAGGATCTCGATATGGCCGGGGCCTTCGAAGGTTTTCAGCGGGGCGATTTCCTGGGCGTACAGGCAGAAGCGGTTTTCTTCCAGGGCCACGTGCAAGCGCTGGATCCAGGCCATTTCGCCAAAGCGCATGGACAGCTCGCTGTCGTCGGCGTGGTACACCTGCACGCGGTTGCGGCCCTTTTCCTTGGCCATGTAGCAGGCCATGTCGGCGGCGCGCAGCGAGGTTTCGAGGGTGCCTGGGGCCTGCGCCATGTGCACCAGGCCGACGCTGACGGTGGTAACGAACGGGCGCCCCTTCCACACGAAATGCAGGCTCTGCACCAGTTGGCGCAGCTGCTCGGCGATACGCTCGGCCTGGTCGGGCGGGCAGTTTTCCAGCAGCACGCCGAATTCGTCCCCACCCAGCCGGGCCAGGGTGTCGCCTTCACGCAGGCCGGACTGCAGCACGGCGCAGATGTGCCGCAGCAACTCGTCGCCGGCGGCATGCCCGCAGGTATCGTTGACCAGCTTGAACTGGTCGAGGTCGAGGAACATCAGCGAATGCCGCCCGGGCTGACGCGCCAGGTCGTTCAGCGCCTGCTCCAGGCGGTATTCGAACTCGCGGCGGTTGGCCAGGCCGGTCAGGGCGTCGTGGGTCGCCTGCCAGGACAGGTTGGCGATGTACTGGCGCTCCTGGGTCATGTCGTGCAGCACCAGCACGATACCGCTGACCTGGCCGTCATTGACGATCGGCGAGCCGACCAGGTTGACCGACACGGTGCTACCGTCCAGGCGCTGGATCAGCCTGGCATGTTCGGCGCCACCCTTGAGGCTGCCGCTGAGTACCTGCTCGACCAGGCTGCGGCCGTCCTCCTCGGCCTGCTCGTCCACCAGGCTGAACAGCGCCGACAGCGGCAGGCCCTCGGCTTGGCCGGCCTGCCAGTGGGTCAGATGCTCGGCGGCCGGGTTCAGGTAGCCGATACTGCCCTCCACATCGGTGGTAATCACCGCATCGCCAATGGCCTGCAGGGTAATCTGCGCCCGTTCCTTTTCTTCCTGCAGGGCGCTGGCAAAGGCCTGGCGCTGGGCCAGCAGCTTGCTGGAGCGGCGCCAGGCAATGGCAATCAGGAACATCGCGGTCAGCAGGTTGGTGATCAGCAGCACCCGCAGCAGCATGCGCGAGCCTTCGCCCAGGGCATCGCTGAACGCCTTGGCGGCCGGGGTTACCCCTTCGTTGATGGTGACGATGCGCGCCTTCCAGTCGCTGACGGTGCGGGCGTCGACCGGGCCAGCGGCGAAGCTGCTGCGCATTTCCATGGCCAGCATATCCAGCTTGCCCAGGTAGTCGTCGCCGATGTCCCAGTAGTCGATGGCCGTCTGCATGTAGCTGACGTTGCGAAAGTTGCGGTAGAACCAGATGATCCGCTCGACATCGTCGGGGTGGTTACCGCCTTGCAGCACGGCCTGGCGTGCGGCGTCCAGGTCGGGGCTGGGCTGGTCGAGCACCTCGCGCAGTTGGTGGTCGCCCTGGGGCACGGTGATGGCCTGGCGATAGCGATGGTAGGTGCTGTCGTCGCGGGTTTCGGCGTACAGGTTGAGGTAGTAGATGGCGTCTTTCTGCGCCTTGGACCAAAGGCTCTCGCCCGCCACATAGGCACGCACGGCCGAGAGCGTATAAAGGCTGAGGCTGCCCAAGGCTACCTGGAAGACCACAACGGCGATGAAGGGCCAGGTGATGCCGAGCAACTTTGGCGCTTCTAGAGTGCGATGTCCCTTCATGGAGTCCCTGTCACAGAGCAGATAAGGCGCAAATCAACCCAGACAAAGCACAGCGTAGGCCATTTGCCATACCGGCGGTTGGGTTTTTTATGGCAGGGAACTGGGGAATTTTTGCATGGCCTTCCCGGCCCTATCGCCGGCAAGCCAGCTCCCACAGGATTACCACAGGCCTGAGCATTGTGGGATACCTGTGGGAGCTGGCTTGCCGGCGATAGGGCCCGCACAGGCTGCCAAAAATTCAGCTCTGCTGCAGGTGCCCATACAACTTGGCATACAACCCACCCTCGGCAATCAGCTGCTGATGGTCGCCATCCTCGGCCACGTGCCCGCCGTCGAACACCAGCACCCGGTCGGCCTGCTTCACCGCCGACAGGCGGTGGGCGATGATCAGTGTGGTGCGGCCACTGAGGAAGCGCGCCAGGGCCTGGTGCAGGTTGTATTCGGTGGCAGCATCCAGCGCCGAGGTGGCTTCGTCGAGGATCACCACCTTGGGTTCGGCCAGCACCATGCGGGCAATGGCCAGGCGCTGGCGCTGGCCACCGGACAAGCGCACGCCGGAGCGTCCCACCACACTATCCAGGCCCTGCGGCAAGGCGGCGATGGTGGCATCCAGCTGGGCGATACGCAGCGCCTGCCAGCAGGCCTCGTCGCTGCAGTCACGGCCCATGGTCAGGTTGGCGCGCACGGTGTCGTTGAACAACGAGGGGTGCTGCAACACAACCGCAACGTTTTCGCGCAGGGTCTCCAGGCCGATTTCCTGCAGGCTGGCACCGCCAAAGCGAATGGTGCCGGCCTGGGCGCTATAGAGGCCCAGCAACAGTTGCACCAGCGTGCTCTTGCCACCACCGCTGGCGCCGACGATCGCCACTTTCTCGCCCGGGGCGATGGACAGGTCGAGGTGTTCGAGCACCGGCTCGTCGGCATAGGCAAAGCGCAGGTCGCGCACTTCGATGCCCACCGTATCGCGGCCGGCGAACGGGTCGCTGGCAGCCGGGTACTGCGGCTCGTCGGCGCGTGCCAGCAGCTCGTTCAGGCGGCTCAGCGCACCACCGGCGGCGTAGTAGGCATATTGCAGGTTGAGCAGTTGCTCCACCGGGCCGATCATGAACCACAGGTAGCTGAACACCGCCAGCATCTGCCCGATCGAAAGGTCGGAGAACAGCACGGTGAGCATGGCCGCGGCGCGGAAGATATCGATGCCGAACTGGAACAGCAGGCCACTGGCGCGGCCGCTGGCATCGCTTTTCCACTGCGAGTCCACGGCGTAGTCGCGCACTTCGCGGGCGCGCAGGCCAAGGCGGCCGAGGAAGTAGCCCTGGCGGTTGCCGGCGCGGATTTCCTGAATGGCATCGAGGGTTTCCGCCAGCGCTTGGGTAAACCGCGCGGTGCTGTCGTTCTCGAGCTTTTTCAGGTGCTTGACGCGCTTGCCCAACTGCACGGTGAAGTAAATCACCAGCGGGTTGAACAGCAATATCAGCAAGGCCAGCTGCCAGTGCATCCAGACCAGGATGGCCGCCGTGCCGGTCAGGGTCAGCATGGCCACCAGGAAGCGGCTCAGGGTTTCGCCGACGAACTTGTCGAGGGTGTCCAGGTCGGTGACCAGATGGGTGGTCACCGTGCCGCTGCCCAGGCTTTCGTATTCCTTCAGCGAAATGCGCTTGAGCCGCTCGATCAGGCGAATGCGCAGGCGGTAGACGATGTCCTTGGCCAGGCCGGCGAACAGCTTGGCCTGGATCACGTTGAACGCCAGCGCGGCCAGGCGCAGGCACAGGGTCAGCAGCAACATCAGGCCGATATAGCCCGCCGCCACCTGCCAGCTGGACGGCAGCAGGTGGTTCATCCACTTCAACGCGGCATCGCCATGGCCCAGCAGTACTTCGTCCACCAGCAGCGGCAGCAGCAGCGGGATGGGCACGCTGCAGCAGGCCGCCAATACGGCGATCAGGTTGGCGGACCAGAGGTTTTTCTTGTGATGCAGGGCCAGGCGGCGGATTTCCGCCCAGCTCAGTCGATCGGCCGCAGTGTGAGGCTTGCCCGGCACCGGGTCGGGTGACCCAGGCACATCAAGCACAGGCGGCCTGCTGCAGCCAGCGGCCGAGCAAGGGTTGCAGGCGCTCCAGCGGCTGGTAGCCGTTGGTCAGCAGGGCCAGCTGGCCATTGCGTTCGGCCAGCAGGGTCGGGAAACCGGCGATGCCCAGGTCCTGGGCCCAGCTGAAATCGGCTGCAGTGGCAGCGCGGGTGTCGGCACGGGCGAAAGCCTCGGCGAACACGGCACGGTCGAAGCCTGCCTGTTCGGCCAGGTCGACCAGATGCGGCGCAACGGTCACGTCCACGCCCTGCTCGTAGAACGAACGCTGGATCAGCGCCAGCAGCGGCCAGACGCGCTCGGTGTCCAGTTCGCGGGCAGTGACCAGGGCACGGCAGGCCGGCTCGGTGTCGTAGACGAAGCCGTCGGGCATGGCCCCCTCGAAGCGGAACGGCTGGCCGGTGGCATCGGCCACTGCCTGCCAGTGTTCGAGAATGTACTTGCGGGTAGAGCTGTCCAGGGCGCTGCCGCCGGTACGCAGCCCGCCCGGCACCAGGTGGGTAGGCACGCCTGCATCACGCGCCTGGGCGATCAGGGCCGCGGCCACGGGTGCGAAACCCCAGCACCAGGAGCACATCGGGTCCATCACATAGATCAGGCGTGCAGACATGCATCAAGCCTCGGCTTTGTAGTTGTAACCGATCGGGTGCGGCAGGTTGCGGGCCTTGGCCAGCTCGATCTGCTTCTGCCGGTCGATGGCGCTGCGCCGGGTCTTCTCGCTCAGGCTGTCCCAGCAATGCGGGCAGCTGACCCCTGGCGAATAGTGCTCGGACGCGCGCTCCTCTGCATTGATCGGGTGGCGGCAGGCGTGGCACTGGTCGTACTCGCCTTCGCTCAGGTCATGGCGCACCGTGACGCGGTTGTCGAAGACGAAGCAGTCGCCGTCCCACAGGCTTTCTTCCTGAGGCACTTCCTCGAAGTACTTCAGGATGCCGCCCTTAAGATGATAGACCGCCTCGAAGCCTTCACCGAGCATGTAGCTGGAGGCTTTTTCGCAACGAATGCCGCCGGTGCAGAACATGGCAACCTTCTTGTGCTTGCTCGGGTCGAAGTTGGCCTTGATGTAGTCGGGGAACTCGCGGAAGGTTTCGGTCTTCGGGTCGATGGCGCCCTTGAAGGTGCCGATGGCCACTTCGTAGTCGTTGCGGGTGTCGATCAGCAGCACTTCCGGGTCGCTGATCAGCGCGTTCCAGTCCTTGGGCTCGACGTAGGTACCGACCGCCTGGTTCGGGTCCACGCCCGGCACGCCGAGGGTGACGATCTCTTTCTTGAGCTTGACCTTGGTGCGGTAGAACGGCTGTTCGTCGCAGTACGATTCCTTGTGGTCGACATCGGCCAGGCGCGGGTCGTTGCGCAGCCAGGCCAGCAGGCCGTCGATGCCTTCGCGGGTGGCCGACACGGTGCCGTTGATGCCCTCGTGGGCCAGCAGCAGGGTGCCTTTGACGTTGTTGTCGAGCATGGCCTTGAGCAGCGGTTCGCGCAGCTCGACGTAGTCTTCCAGGGTGACGAACTTGTACAGCGCCGCGACGACGATGGGTTGGGACATGAAGCAGGTTCTCCAGGTGGTTGCCCTCGTAAGGGGCGGACCGGGTTTGACAGGTGTAGAAAAAGCTTGGGGGCGCTTTGCGCCCCTTTCGCGACACAAGGCCGCTCCTACAAGGGAATGCACAACCCGATGGCTGTTGCGGTCCCCTGTAGGAGCGGCCTTGTGTCGCGAAAGGGCCGCAAAGCGGCCCCCGGATCTTGCAGGATTCTACCAGAACAACAGCAAGGTTTCAGTGCCCGCCGCCCGCGCACACAGGCGAGGCCGGTGCAACGCCGACCTTGGCCCACTCTTCGGCGGTGTAGGTGTGGATGGCCAGGGCATGGATCTCGCCCATCAGCTCACCCATGGTGGCGTACACCTTCTGGTGGCGCTTGACGCTGTTCAACCCGGCAAACTGCTCGCTGACGATCACTGCCTTGTAGTGGGTCTCCTGACCACGACTGTGCATGTGGCTTTCGTTGAGCACTTGCAGGTGTTGCGGCGCCAGGGCAGCCAGCTGCTGTTCGATACGCTGTTGCATGGTCATCGCGGCGTACTCACTTCTTTGCCGGGGCAGCGGCCTTGCCAGCGTTCGGGTCCAGTTCCTTGGTCATGTCGTCCAGCAGCTTGTTCACCACCGGTACCGCTGGCTCCAGGCTCTGCTGGGTCAGCTGGGCCGACTGCTGGGTGACCTTGGGCATTTCGCGCAGCACTTTCTTGCCCAGCGGCGATTCGTAGAACTTGACCAGGTCCTTGAGCTCCTGCTCGGTGAAGGTCTGGGTGTACAGGTCGACCATCTTCGGCTTCAGCTTGTTCCAACCGATGGCGTTGTCCAGCGCGGCGTTGGCCTTGGCCTGGTAGCTTTCCAGCACCGGCTGCTTGGCGGCCGGGGCCTTGGTCTGGGCGAAACGCTGGGCGAACATCTGCTGGACCTGCATGTACACCGGGGTGCCCAGCTTGTCGGCGTTGGCCAGGGTCAGGAATTTCTCGGCAGCAGCGTTGTGGCTGGCGGTGGCAGCGAGTACCTGGCCGCTGGCGCAAGCCAGGGCAACGGCGGCACAAAGGACACGGAGACGGGTCATTGCATTTCCTTCGGAAGAGAGGGAGGCGGGTACCTCAGAGTAGAGCATTCTGCGCCGTGGTGGCGATGTGCTCAAGTGGCACGACGAGCGATGGAACCGCTCGGTCGAATCAGGGCCTAAACTGCGATTTCGAACTACACAGGAGTGAGTACAGAATGAGCCGTATCGAGACAGACAGCCTGGGCCCGGTCGAAGTTCCTGAGGACGCCTACTGGGGTGCGCAGACCCAGCGTTCGCTGATCAACTTCGCCATTGGCAAGGAACGCATGCCCATCGCGGTGCTGCACGCCCTGGCGCTGATCAAGAAGGCCGCGGCACGCGTCAACGACCGTAACGGTGACTTGCCAGCCGACATCGCCCGGCTGATCGAACAGGCCGCCGACGAAGTGCTGGACGGCCAGCATGACGACCAGTTCCCGCTGGTGGTCTGGCAGACCGGCAGCGGCACCCAGAGCAACATGAACGTCAACGAAGTGATCGCCGGCCGGGCCAACGAATTGGCCGGCAAGGGCCGTGGCGGCAAGGCGCCAGTGCACCCCAACGACCACGTCAACCGCTCGCAGAGTTCCAACGACTGCTTCCCTACCGCCATGCACATCGCTGCGGCGCATGCGGTGCACGACAAGTTGCTGCCGGCCATCGCAGAGCTTTCCTCGGGGCTGGCCGAGCTGTCGGCACGCCACCACACGCTGGTGAAGACCGGCCGCACGCACATGATGGACGCCACGCCGATCACCTTCGGCCAGGAAGTGTCGGCCTTCGTCGCCCAGCTCGACTATGCCCAGCGCGCCATCCGCGCCACCCTGCCGGCGGTATGCGAACTGGCCCAGGGCGGCACTGCCGTGGGTACCGGGCTCAACGCCCCGCATGGTTTTGCCGAAGCCATCGCCGCCGAACTGGCGGCGCTGTCCGGCCTGCCATTCGTCACTGCGCCGAACAAGTTCGCTGCCCTTGCCGGCCACGAGCCCCTGACCAGCCTGGCCGGCGCGCTGAAGACCCTGGCCGTGGCCCTGATGAAAATCGCCAACGACCTGCGCCTGCTGGGTTCCGGCCCGCGCGCCGGGCTGGCCGAGGTACGCCTGCCGGCCAACGAGCCGGGTAGCTCGATCATGCCCGGCAAGGTCAACCCGACCCAGTGCGAAGCGCTGTCGATGCTGGCCTGCCAGGTGCTGGGCAACGACGCGGCAATCGGCTTTGCCGCCAGCCAGGGGCATTTGCAGCTGAACGTGTTCAAGCCGGTGATCATCCACAACCTGCTGCAGTCGATCGAATTGCTGGCTGACGGCTGCCGCAACTTCCAGCAGCACTGCGTGGCGGGCATCGAGCCGGATGCCGAGCAGATGGCGGCGCACCTGGAGCGGGGGCTGATGCTGGTAACGGCGCTGAACCCGCATATTGGCTATGACAAGGCGGCGGAAATTGCCAAGAAGGCCTATGGCGAAGGCAAGACCTTGCGCGAGGCGGCACTGGAGTTGAAGTACCTGACCAATGAGCAGTTCGACCAGTGGGTGAGGCCGGAGAACATGCTGGCGCCGGGTGGCAAGAGCTGAGTCGTGCACTGCCTTTACCGGCCCTTTCGCGGGTGAACCCGCTCCCACAGGATTACCACCAGGCTGAATATTGTGGGATCCCTGTGGGAGCGGGTTCACCCGCGAAGAGGCCGGTACAGGCGATCAATGAACCTGGGCCAGCCGCGCCCTGCGCGCCCGCCACCCGGCCACCAGCGAAGGCCCCAGCGCCACCACCGCCGAGCCCAGCACCACGGTTACCGCCCCCACATAGCCCAGCGCATTGATGTCCTCGGCCTGCACATACTCAGGCCACACCAATGCCGCCAGCGCCACCGCGACGAAGGTCACCAGCGGGGTCAGCGCCAGCGTGGCACTCACCCGCGATGCTTCCCAGTGCGCCAGCGCCTCGGCGAACGCGCCGTAGGCCACCAGGGTATTCAGGCAACAGGCCAGCAACAGCCAACCTTGCACCGGGCTCAGCTGCAACGCCTCCAACGGGTGCACCCAGGGCGTCAGCAGCGCGGCGCAGCTGAGGTAGATCACCATCATTACCTGCTGCGAATTCCACACGGTCAGCAGCTGCTTCTGGCTGAGCGCATAAAACACCCAGATGCTGGTGGCCAGCAGAATGGTCAGCACGCCGGTGGTATAGGTGCCGAGCGAGGTCAGCAGCTCTTCCAGACGCTGGTTGAAAAACAGCCCGAACCCCGCCAGCAGGATCAGCAGGCCCACGCCCTGCCCCAGGCTGAAACGCTCGCGGAACACGAACACGCTGGCCACCAGCAACAGCACCGGGCCGATCTGCACGACCAGTTGCGCGGTGCCCGGGCTAAGCAGGTTCAGGCCGATCAGGTACAGCACGTAGTTGCCCATCAGGCCGAGCACGGCCACAGCCACCAGGCCCTTGCCCCTGGGCGCCAGTTTGCCGAAGGAAGGCAACCTGCGCTTGGCGGCCAGCCAGGCAAACAGCAGCCCGCCGGAGACCAGCAGGCGGTACCAGGTGACGGTGACCGGGTCGACCACTTGCAGCACCTGCTTGAGCTTGATCGGCAGGATGCCCCAGAGCAGCGCAGTCAGAAGTGCCAGGAACAGGCCATAGCCCCAGCGGCCGGTAATGGTGTGCATAAAATCCTCGATCAAGCCCGTGGTGGGGGTGGTTGAATTCTACGGGCTTGGAGGGCGGGGACGGTGGAGAGTGCCGAGAAAAGAATTCATCAGGTCATTCTTCTGGGGCATGGCTTGGTGGGTGGGTTGGCTGTTCTGGCCTCTTCGCGGGTAAACCCGCTCCCACAGGGACCCCACAAGATTCAGAGTGCATGTGAATCCTGTGGGAGCGGGTTTACCCGCGAAGAGGCCGGCACAGGCAACCAGGAACTTCGATTATTTCTTGTCCTTGGCAAACGCCGCCTCAAGCGCCTGGTTGATGGTGCGCAACACCTTCACCCGCGCCCAGCGCTTGTCGTTGGCCTCCACCAGCGTCCACGGCGCAATCTCGGTGCTGGTGCGGTCGACCATGTCACCCACCGCCTGGACATAGTCGTCCCACTTGTCGCGGTTGCGCCAGTCATCCTCGGTGATCTTGTAGCGCTTGAACGGGATCTGCTCGCGCTCTTCGAAACGCTCCAGCTGGGTCTGCTGGTCGATCGCCAGCCAGAACTTGACCACCACCGTGCCGGCGTTCACCAGCTGTTCCTCGAAATCGTTGATCTCGCTGTAGGCGCGCATCCAGTCGGCCGGGCTGCAGAAACCTTCCACCCGCTCCACCAGCACCCGTCCATACCAGGAACGGTCGAAGATGGTGAACTTGCCACGCGCCGGAATGTGCCGCCAGAACCGCCACAGGTATGGCTGCGCGCGTTCTTCTTCAGTGGGTGCGGCAATCGGCACGATACGGTACTGGCGGGGGTCCAGCGCGGCGGCCACGCGGCGGATGGCACCGCCCTTGCCGGCAGCGTCATTGCCTTCGAACACCGCCACCAGGGCATGCCGACGCATGCGCTTGTCGCGCAGCAGGCCGGCCAGGCGGGCTTGCTCGGTGACCAGTTGCTCCTGGTAGTCGGACTTGTCCAGGCGCAAGGTCATGTCCAGCGCGCCAAGCAGGCTGAGCTGGTCGATGCTGCGGCCCAGCGGGGCGACGTTGCCCCGGTGTTTGCCCTTGGGGCTGTTATCCAGTGCTGCCAGCAGGCTTTCCAACAGGATGCGCCCTACCGCCAGGCTGCGGTAGTTCGGGTCGACGCCCTCGATGACATGCCACGGCGCGTAGTCGCGGCTGGTGCGGCGCAGCACTCGCTCACCAAAGCGCACGAAACGGTCGTAGGTTTCCGACTGCTGCCAGTCCAGCGGGCTGATCTTCCAACTGTGCAGCGGGTCGTCCTTGAGCGACTTCAGCCGCGCCTTCATCTGCTTCTTGGACAGGTGGAACCAGAACTTGATGATCAGCGCACCTTCATCGCACAGCATCTCCTCCAGCCGTTCGGCGCCGGTGATGGCCTGGTCGAGCACGGCATCCTTGAACACCCCATGCACCCGCCCCTGCAGCATCTGGCTGTACCAGTTGCCGAAGAACACGCCCATCCGCCCCTTCGGTGGCAGGGCCCGCCAGTAGCGCCACGCCGGCGGGCGGGCCAGCTCTTCGTCGGTCTGCTGGTCGAAGGTGAGCACATCGATCATGCGCGGGTCCATCCACTCGTTAAGCAGCTTGACCGTCTCGCCCTTGCCGGCGCCCTCGATGCCGTTGATCAGCACGATCACCGGGAAGCGCGCCTGCTGCTTGAGTTCGTACTGGGCTTCGAGCAGGGCCTCGCGCAAAGCGGGTACCTCGGCGTCGTAAGCCTCCTTGTCGATGCTGTGGCCGATTTCTGCGGATTCGAACATGCACTGGCTCCTTCAATGGATAAGCAAGACTAGCGGATTTGAAGGCTTGTGCAGTACCTGTGGGAGCGGGCGCGCCCGCGAAGCGGCCGGCACAGCCTGCGCAAACCTCCCGGATGGCATAAAATCCGCCCATCCGCTGCAACCGAGCCAACCATGTCCACCCTCCTCCAGCACGCCCAGATCGACTGGGACGACCAGGGCCGCCCCCATTCGCGGCAATACGACGACGTCTATTTCGCGGTCAACGAAGGCATCGAAGAAACCAAGCACGTGTTTCTTGGGCAAACCCGCCTGGCCGAGCGCCTTGCCAACCTCGCCCCGCACGCCTGCCTGGTGATCGGCGAAACCGGGTTCGGCACCGGCATGAACTTCTACTGCGCCTGGCAACTGTTCGAGCAACACGCCCACGCCGAGGCCCGCCTACATTTCGTCAGCGTCGAAAAGTACCCCCTCGGTCGCGACGACATGGCCCGCGCCATGCGCCTGTGGCCGGAACTGGCGGCCTACAGCCAGCCCCTGCTGGAGCAGTACGTGGCAGTGCACCCGGGCTTCCAGCAGTTCACCTTCGACAACGGCAGGGTCACCCTCACCCTGCTGATAGGCGACGCACTGGAACAGTTGCCGCAACTCGATGCGCAGATCGACGTGTGGTTCCTCGACGGCTTCGCCCCGGCCAAGAACCCCGACATGTGGACCCCGGAGCTGTTCGCGCAGCTTGCACGGCTGTCACACCCGGGCACGGTGCTAGGCACCTTCACCACCACCGGCTGGGTACGCCGCAGCCTGGTCGACGCCGGCTTCGCCATGAAGAAGGTGCCGGGCATCGGCAAGAAATGGGAAGTGATGAGCGGCGCCTACGTCGGCCCTGTGCCCAGCCCCGGCGCGCCATGGTACGCGCGCCCTGCTGCCGCAGCGGGGCCGCGTGAAGCACTGGTGATTGGCGCCGGGCTCGCCGGCAGCACAACCGCCGCCAGCCTGGCCCGGCGTGGCTGGCAGGTTACCGTGCTGGAACGTCACCACACCCCGGCTCAGGAAGCTTCGGGTAACCCGCAAGGGGTGCTGTACCTGAAGCTGTCTGCCCACGGCACGGCGCTGTCGCAGATGATCCTGGCCGGTTTCGGCTACACCCGGCGCCAGCTGCAGCGCCTGCAACGTGGCCGCGACTGGGATGCCTGCGGCGTGCTGCAACTGGCCTTCGACAGCAAGGAAGCCGAACGCCAGGGCAAACTGGCTGGCGCCTTCGAACCCGGTCTTCTGCACTCGCTGGAACGTGCTGAGGCCGAAGCCATCGCCGGGGTGGCCTTGCCGGCTGGTGGGCTGTTCTATCCCGAAGGTGGCTGGGTACACCCACCAGCGCTGTGCCAGCAGCAGTTGCAGCACCCGGGTATCAACCTGCTGACGCACCAGGAAGTGCTCGAGCTGCGCAAGGTGGACGGGCAGTGGCAAGCCTGGGCTGGCGAACAGCTGCTGGCCAGCGCGCGGGTGGTGGTGCTGGCCGGTGCCACCGACGTACTGCGCTTCGAGCCATGCGCGCAGCTGCCGCTCAAGCGCATCCGCGGGCAGATCACCCGCCTGCCGGCCACCGCCAGCAGTCGCGCGCTGCGCACCGTGGTGTGTGCGGAAGGCTATGTGGCGCCGCCGCGTGGGGATGAACATACCTTGGGGGCGAGCTTCGACTTCCACGCCACAGACCTTGCGCCGACAGTGGCCGAGCACCAGGGCAACCTGGCATTGCTGGACGAGATTTCGCTCGACCTGGCCCGGCGCCTGGGCACCGCCGAGCTGGACCCTGGGCAATTGCAGGGGCGTGCGGCGTTCCGTTGCACCAGCCCGGACTACCTGCCGATCGTCGGGCCGATGGCGGATGCGCAGGCGTTCGCCCAGGCCTATGCAGTGCTGGGCCAGGATGCGCGGCAGGTGCCGGATGTGGCCTGCCCCTGGCTGGATGGGTTGTATGTGAACAGTGGGCATGGCTCGCGCGGGTTGATCACCGCGCCATTGAGTGGCGAGCTGGTGGCGGCGTGGGTGTGCGGGGAGCCGCTGCCGGTGCCACGGGCGGTGGCGGAGGCCTGTCATCCGAACCGGTTTGCCTTGCGCAGGTTGATTCGAGGGAAATAGGGGATTGGGCTGCTGTGCAGCCCATCGCGACACAAGGCCGCTCCTTGTATCTCGACTTTCGCCTCACAAGAGGCGAAAGTTCTCGACTGATCATCGAGGGAGGGTCATGAAGCGGAGCCGCTCCAAGGGCATCGAGCCCGTATTGTAGATAACGCTCTGGCCCTCCAACCCCACTCGAACAGTTCGAACGGTATCTAGTGCCGCCCCCCGGCGTGAGCACGCATTCGCAAGGTTGAACCGAGTGCTGGGTGATCGAAACTTCGTTGTCTGAGGGAGAAGATCATGTCTGTTGTTGTTGGCGTCGATGTAGCCAAGCGATCTTTCGATATTGCAACTCCACTTCCCAATGGGAAAGTCCGTACCAAAGCCAAGCTGGCCAATAATCCGAGTGGTTTTGAGCAATTCGCAACCTGGCTTGAGCAACATGCCGAACCACGTGCCTGGGTTATCATGGAGGCCACTGGCACTTATCACGAAGCGCTTGCTGAGTGCTTTCATGCCAAGGGTTACCGGGTGTGTATTCTGAATCCCGCCGTGATTGCCAAGTTTGCCGGAGCGGACCTTCGACGCGTCAAAACTGATAAGGCTGATGCCAAGGTTATTGCTGCTTACGGTCAGCAGAAAAAAGATTTGCTTCGTCAGTGGAAGCCTGAGCCGCCAGCTCAGCGGCGCTTGCGGGCCTTGGTGCGGCGTCTGGACGACCTGAAAGAGATGCAGCAGATGGAGCAGAACCGTCTGGATGTGTCGCAGATCGCTGTCCAGGAATCGATCAGAGCTGTAATTGGGCACATCAGCGAAGAAATAGCGAAAACCCGTAAGGCTATTGAGCAGACGATCGATGACGATCCAGACCTGCGCCAGCGACGAGAACTGATTACGTCGATTGATGGCCTGGGAGACACCACGGCCGCGCTGATCCTTGCAGAACTGGGTGATCCGCTGAAGTACGAAAGCCCGTCAGCCATGGTTGCGTTTGCAGGCCTCAACCCGATGATCCATCAATCGGGAGAGAAGATTGGCCAATCGACCATTTCCCGTACAGGAGCCCCAAGATTGCGCGCCGGCTTGTGGATGCCAGGCACTGTCTCGATCAGATACAACCCGGTCGTGAAGGCACTGGCAGAGCGTTTGAGCAATCGGCGTAAAGCCTACAAGCAGATAGTCTGCGCTGCTATGCGTAAGCTTTTGCACCTGGTGTATGGCGTAGTGAAATCCGGCAAACCGTTTGACCCTCAAATCGCTCTTGCGGGGTGAGGGTCAAGACGGTATCTACAGGAGATCGCGTTCCCTTGTAGGAGCGGCCTTGTGTCGCGAAAGGGGCGCATAGCGTCCCCAGGCCTTTGCCCCATATAACAGATCGATCTAAAACTCTCGCAAAGCACATGGGTCAGTTCCTTAAGGTGCCCTAATCCGGGGCACCCCCTCCCCAACGGAAAAACCGGTAAGGACCTATGTGCGGATTAGCAGGAGAGTTGCGTTTCACCCCCATCGACCAAGCCCCTCGCCCAGCCGACCTGGCTGCGGTAGAGCGCATAACCCATCACCTGGCGCCCCGCGGCCCGGATGCCTGGGGCTTCCATAGCCAAGGCCCGATCGCCCTCGGCCACCGGCGCCTGAAAATCATGGACCTGTCCGACGGCTCTGCCCAGCCGATGGTCGACAACACCCTGGGCCTGTCGCTGGCTTTCAACGGCGCCATCTACAACTTCCCCGAACTGCGCCAGGAGCTGCAAGCCCTGGGCTACAGCTTCTGGTCCGACGGCGACACCGAGGTGCTGCTCAAGGGCTACCACGCCTGGGGCGCGGCCCTGCTGCCCAAGCTCAATGGCATGTTCGCCCTGGCCATCTGGGAGCGCGACAACCAGCGCCTGTTCCTCGCCCGCGACCGCCTGGGCGTCAAACCCTTGTACCTGTCGCGCAACGGCGAGCGCCTGCGCTTCGCCTCGACCCTGCCAGCGCTGCTCAAGGGTGGTGACATCGACCCGATGCTCGACCCCGTGGCACTCAACCACTACCTGAATTTCCACGCCGTGGTGCCGGCACCACGCACCCTGCTGGCCAACGTGCAAAAGCTGGAACCCGGTACCTGGATGCGCATCGACCGCCATGGCGAAGTGGAACGCCAGACCTGGTGGCAGCTGCACTACGGCGCCAACCCCGACGAACGGGAACTGGACCTGGAAGGCTGGACCACCCGCGTGCTCGACGCCACCCGCGACGCCGTGGCCATTCGCCAACGGGCAGCGGTGGACGTGGGTGTGCTGCTGTCTGGCGGGGTCGATTCCAGCCTGCTGGTCGGCCTGCTGCGCGAAGTGGGCGTGGACGACCTGTCGACCTTCTCCATCGGTTTCGAGGATGCCGGCGGCGAACGCGGCGACGAGTTCCAGTACTCCGACCTGATCGCCAGGCACTACGGCACCCGTCACCACCAGCTGCGCATCGCCGAGCACGAGATCATCGAGCAGTTGCCAGCGGCCTTCCGCGCCATGAGCGAGCCGATGGTCAGCCACGACTGCATCGCCTTCTACCTGCTGTCGCGGGAAGTGGCCAAGCACTGCAAGGGCGTGCAAAGCGGCCAGGGCGCCGACGAGCTGTTCGCCGGCTACCACTGGTACCCGCAGGTAAACGGCGCCGAAGATGCCTTTGCCGCCTACCGCGATGCCTTCTTCGATCGCAGCCACGCCGAGTACCGCGACACCGTGCAGGCACCTTGGCTGCTGGAAAGCGACGCGGCCGGCGACTTCGTCCGTGAACATTTCGCCCGCCCCGGTGCCCCCGATGCGGTAGACAAAGCGCTGCGCCTGGACAGCACGGTAATGCTGGTCGACGACCCGGTCAAACGGGTCGACAACATGACCATGGCCTGGGGCCTGGAGGCGCGCACGCCATTCCTCGACTACCGGCTGGTGGAGCTGTCGGCGCGCATTCCGGCACGCTTCAAGCTGCCCGACGGCGGCAAGCAGGTGCTCAAGCAGGCGGCGCGGCGGGTGATCCCGCACGAGGTGATCGACCGCAAGAAAGGCTACTTCCCGGTGCCGGGCCTGAAGCACCTGGAAGGCGCCACCCTCGGCTGGGTACGTGAGCTGCTGACCGACCCCAGCCAGGACCGCGGGCTGTTCAACCCGGCCATGCTCGACCGCCTGCTGAGCAACCCGCACGGCCAGCTGACGCCGCTACGTGGTTCCAAGCTGTGGCAGCTGGCGGCACTGAACCTGTGGCTGAGCGAACAAGGAATCTGACCGATGAAAGCCCACGAAATCGCTTACGGTCAACGCCTGCTGCGCGGCCAGGCGCCGTCCTACGAGCGCCTGCAGGCGCGCCTGGCCGGCGATGGCAGCCAGCCCCACGACCAGCCACGCGCCGTGCATTGCGGCTGGGGCCGGTTGCTGATCGGCCACACCTACCCCAACCCGGCCGACCTGGCCGCCGACCTGCTGGAAGAGCGCCCCGGCGAGCGCGATATCGCCCTGTACGTGGCCGCGCCGCAGCAGCTGCTGGCCCAGGCCCCGCAGCAACTGTTCCTCGACCCCTCCGACACCCTGCGCCTGTGGTTCACCGACTACCGCCCGGCGCAGCGGGTGTTCCGCGGCTTCCGCGTGCGCCGGGCGCAGAACCCGGGCGACTGGCAGGCAATCAACACCCTGTACCAGGCGCGCGGCATGCTGCCGGTCGACGCCGAGCTGCTCACGCCTCTGCACCTGGGCGGCCCGGTGTACTGGCTGGCCGAGGACGAAGACACCGGCGCGGTGATCGGCAGCGTCATGGGCCTGAACCACGCCAAGGCATTCGACGACCCCGAACACGGCAGCAGCCTGTGGTGCCTGGCGGTAGACCCGCATTGCACCCGTCCCGGCGTGGGTGAAGTGCTGGTGCGCCACCTGATCGAACATTTCATGAGCCGTGGCCTGGCCTACCTGGACCTGTCGGTGCTGCACGACAACCGCCAGGCCAAGCGCCTGTACCAGAAGCTGGGTTTTCGCAACCTGCCGACCTTCGCGGTCAAGCGCAAGAACGGCATCAACGAACAATTGTTCCTGGGGCCTGGGCCTCAAGCCGACCTCAACCCGTATGCACGCATCATCGTCGACGAAGCGCTGCGCCGAGGCATCGAGGTACAGGTGGACGATGCCGCCGGCGGCCTTTTCACCCTCAGCCTGGGCGGGCGCCGCATTCGCTGCCGTGAGTCGCTCAGCGACCTGACCAGCGCCGTGACGATGACCCTGTGCCAGGACAAGCGCCTGACCCAGCATGCCCTGCACAACGCCGGGCTGCTGGTGCCAGCGCAACAGCTGGCCGGCAATGCCGACGACAACCTGGCGTTTCTCGACGAGCATGGCGCGGTGGTGGTCAAGCCGGTCGATGGTGAGCAAGGCCAGGGCGTGGCGGTGAACCTCACCTGCATCGACGACATTACCCGCGCCGTGGCGCATGCCCGCCAGTTCGACAGCCGCGTGTTGCTGGAAAGCTTCCATGCCGGGCATGACCTGCGCATCGTGGTAATCGGCTACGAAGTGGTCGCGGCAGCCATTCGTCACCCGGCGCAGGTGCTGGGCGATGGCAAGCACAGTATCCGCCAGCTGATCGATGCCCAAAGCCGTCGTCGCCAGGCGGCAACCGGTGGCGAAAGCCGCATTCCGCTGGACGACGAAACCGAGCGCACCCTGCGCGCGGCGGGCTTTGGTTATGAGGATGTGTTGCCCGCCGGCCAGCGCCTGGCCGTGCGGCGCACCGCCAACCTGCATACCGGCGGCACTCTGGAGGACGTGACCGAGCGCCTGCACCCGGTGCTGGCCGACGCCGCCGTGCGCGCTGCACGGGCGCTGGAGATCCCGGTGGTGGGGCTGGACTTCATGGTGCGTGATGCCGGGCAACCGGAGTACGTGATCATCGAGGCCAACGAGCGTGCCGGGTTGGCCAACCATGAACCGCAGCCGACCGCCGAGCGTTTTATCGACCTGCTGTTTCCGCATAGCCGGCCTTTGGCATAACCGCTGCTGGCCTCTTCGCGGGTAAACCCGCTCCCACAGAGACCCCACAAGTATCGAGGGCTGTGGTGGACCTGTGGGAGCGGGTTTACCCGCGAAGAAGCCGGCATAGGAGTAAAGGAGTCCCCCAACCATGTCCGACCGACATCCCGAACCCGATCTCGACTACCTCAAGCGCGTACTGCTGGAGATGCTCGCCATCCCCAGCCCCACCGGTTTCACCGACACCATCGTGCGCTACGTGGCCGAACGCCTGGACGAGCTGGGCATCCCCTTCGAGCTGACCCGCCGCGGCACCATCCGCGCCACCCTCAAGGGCCGGCAGACCTCACCCGACCGCGCCGTGTCCGCCCACCTGGACACCATTGGCGCCAGCGTGCGCCAGTTGCAGGACAATGGCCGCCTGGCCCTGGCGCCGGTCGGTTGTTGGTCCAGCCGCTTCGCCGAAGGCAGCCGGGTAAGCGTGTTCACCGACACTGGCGTATACCGGGGTAGCGTGCTGCCGCTGATGGCCAGCGGGCATGCCTTCAACACCGCCATCGACCAGATGCCGATCAGCTGGGAGCACGTCGAGGTACGCCTGGACGCCTACTGCGCCACCCGCGCCGACTGCGAGGCGCTGGGTGTGAGCATTGGTGATTTCGTTGCCTTCGACCCGTTGCCCGAATTCACCGAAAGCGGCCACATCAGCGCCCGCCACCTGGACGACAAGGCAGGTGTGGCAGCGCTGCTGGCGGCGCTGAAAGCCGTGGTGGAAAGCGGCCGCCAACCGTTGATCGACTGCCACCCACTGTTCACCATCACCGAAGAGACCGGCTCGGGGGCGGCTGGTGCCTTGCCCTGGGATGTCAGCGAGTTCGTCGGCATCGACATTGCCCCGGTGGCGCCCGGGCAGGCTTCCAGCGAGCATGCTGTGAGCGTGGCCATGCAGGACTCGTCGGGGCCTTACGACTACCACCTGTCCCGGCACCTGCTGAAACTGGCCGGCGACCACGACCTGCCGGTGCGGCGCGATCTGTTCCGCTACTACTTCAGCGATGCCCATTCGGCAGTGACGGCGGGGCACGATATTCGTACCGCGCTGGTGGCCTTTGGTTGCGATGCCACCCATGGCTACGAGCGAACACACATCGACAGCCTGGCGGCATTAAGCCGGTTGTTGTCGGCATACCTGCTGAGCCCACCGGTGTTTGCCAGTGATTCGCAGCCGGCCAATGCGTCGTTGGAGCGCTTCAGCCACCAGCTGGAGCATGATGCGCAGATGGAGAGCGATACGCGGGTGCCGGCGGTGGATAGCCTGGTTGGCAACAAGGGCTGAGGCCCTGGGGGCCGCAACGCGGCCCCAAAATCCCGAATGTTTCGCGTAGCATGCCCCCACCGACACCCTAGGCAACGCCCACCATGCTGATCCCCTACGACCAACTGCAAGCCGAAACCCTGACCCGCCTGATCGAGGACTTCGTCACCCGCGACGGTACCGACAACGGCGACGACACCCCGCTGGAAACCCGTGTGCTGCGGGTGCGCCAGGCACTGGCCAAGGGCCAGGCGTTCATCCTGTTCGACCTGGAAAGCCAGCAGTGCCAGTTGCTGGCCAAGCATGACGTGCCCCGGGAGTTGCTCGAATAGCAGGTCTGGCCTCATCGCCGGCAAGCCGGGCTCCCACAGGAATACCGCAGGCCTGATCCTTGCGCGGCCCCTGTGGGAGCGGGCGAGCCCGCGAAGAGGCCGGCACAGGCAACATCAGATTCCACGGGCTTTATCTTTCTGCCCCTCCTTGATGCGCTTGTACACCTCGGCCCGATGCACCGGCACCTGCCGTGGTGCATCCACGCCAAAGCGCACCACCCCGTCCCGCGTCTCCACGACCATGATCCGAATGTCATCGCCAATCACGATGATCTCTCCTACTTCGCGCCCTATTACCAGCATGCTCCAATCCTCCAGCGTGAGGGAAAACCGGAGCCTGCCCTGATGGCATACGGCTACTCAATAGTTCTGCCGCGATTCAGAAAGACCCTACATTTCCAGGTAACTTTACTTACAGACGAATCATCGCGACTGGGCCTTGGCCCGCATTTTTACCGCCATTTCGGCCATTTCGTCATACAGCCGCTCAGGGGCCTGACGCTTCAGTTGCCAGGCCTGGCGCCCAGCCTCATGGGGCAGGATCAGGAACTCGCCAGCCGCGACCTGGTGGTGGATGTGCTCGGCGATGTCCGCCGCATTGATTGGCGAGCCTTCAAGCAGTTTGCCAACCTGGGCTTTCATCGCCGGGTTCGGCCCACGGAAAGAGTCCAGCAGGTTGGTCTGGAAGAACGACGGGCACACCACGTGCACCGCCACCTCCAGTTGGCGTAGCTCGACCAGCAGGCTTTCCGACAGGGCCAGCACGCCGGCCTTGGCCACGTTGTAGTTGCTCATGCCCGGGCCCTGCATCAGCGCGGCCATCGAGGCGATGTTGATGATTCGCCCCTTGCTGCGCTCCAGCAGCGGCAGGAAGGCCTTGCAGCCCTTGACCACGCCCATCAGGTTGACCGCGATCTGCCAGTCCCAGTCTTCAAGCGACAGCTCGGCAAAGAAGCCGCCCGAGGCGACGCCAGCATTGTTGACGATCACGTCGATGCCACCGAACTGCTCGGTGCAGGCCTGCGCCAGGGCGGTGAGCTGGCTGTAGTCGCGCACGTCGCAACGCTGGACAAAGCCCTCGCCACCGGCTGCGCGGGCCAGCTCCAGGGTTTCGCGCAGGCCGGCTTCGTTGACATCGGCCAGCGCCAGGCGCCAGCCCTCACGTGCCCAACGCAGGGCGATCTCGCGACCGAGGCCGGACCCGGCGCCGGTGATCATGATGCGGTTTTGCATGGTGGCTGGCCTTGTTCTGATGGGTTGTGCAGCGAGTCTAATCAAGGCTTGGGGGGCTGGCAGGGTTCATCAGGGTAGTGAATGGACGGGCATGACTGCGTGGTTGGCCTGTGCCAGCCTCTTCGCGGGTAAACCCGCTCCCACAAGATCACCACAGGCCTGAAGGTTGCGCTGTTCTTGTGGGAGCGGGTTTACCCGCGAAGAGGCCGGCACGGCGCTACACAAATGGAATCTTTCACAAACTCCGGCAGTCCTTATTTACAAGAGGCCAGCAGTCCGAGGCCCTTGACCCTCAACCACGCAAGGACTCCGTCATGACCACGATTCTCATCATCATCCTGATCCTTCTGCTGATTGGTGGCTTACCGGTCTTCCCGCACTCGCGCAGCTGGGGCTATGGCCCGTCCGGCATCATCGGCGTGGTGCTGGTAATTCTGCTGGTGTTGTTGCTACTAGGCATGATCTAGCGGCAAAAACACAAAAAAACCGCGCCGAAGCGCGGTTTTTTTATTGCCTGAAGGATCAGTGCGAAACAGCACCCGAAGCACCCAGGCCAGTCTGCGAACGCACGAACTGCGGGAAGAACAGCGCACGTTCGTCTTCGGCAGCCTTGGACTTGTCGGTGACCGAGAAGAACCAGATGCTGACGAAGGCAATGGCCATGGAGAACAGTGCCGGATACTCGTACGGGTAGATCGGCTTCTCGTGGCCGAGGATCTGTACCCAGATGGTAGGGCCGAGAACCATCAGCGTCACCGCGCTCACCAGGCCCAACCAGCCGCCGATCATGGCGCCGCGGGTGGTCAGCTTCTTCCAGTACATCGAGAGCAGCAGTACCGGGAAGTTGCAGCTTGCCGCAATGGAGAACGCCAGGCCGACCATGAAGGCGATGTTCTGCTTCTCGAACAGGATGCCCAGGCCGATCGCCAGTACGCCCAGGGCGACGGTGGTGATCTTCGATACGCGGATCTCGTCCTTGTCGTTGGCCTTGCCCTTGCGCCATACGCTGGCATACAGGTCGTGGGACACTGCCGAAGCACCGGCCAGGGTCAGGCCGGCGACCACTGCCAGGATGGTGGCGAAGGCAACAGCCGAGATGAAGCCGAGGAACACGCTGCCACCCACCGCGTTGGCCAGGTGCACCGCTGCCATGTTGTTACCACCCAGCAGGGCACCAGCGGCGTCCTTGAAGTCCGGGTTGGTGCTGACCAGCAGGATGGCGCCAAAGCCGATGATGAAGGTGAGGATGTAGAAGTAGCCGATGAAGCCGGTGGCGTACAGCACGCTCTTGCGCGCTTCCTTGGCGTCACTGACGGTGAAGAAGCGCATCAGGATGTGCGGCAGGCCGGCGGTACCGAACATCAGCGCCAGGCCCAGCGAGAACGCGGAGATCGGGTCCTTGACCAGGCCACCCGGGCTCATGATCGCCTCGCCCTTGGCGTGCACCTTGATCGCTTCGGAGAACAGGGTGTTGAAGTCGAAGCCCACGTGCTTCATCACCATCAGCGCCATGAAGCTGGCACCGGACAGCAGCAGCACGGCCTTGATGATCTGTACCCAGGTAGTGGCCAGCATGCCGCCGAACAGCACGTACAGGCACATCAGGATACCCACCAGGATCACCGCCACGTGGTAGTCCAGGCCGAACAGCAGCTCGATCAGCTTGCCGGCACCGACCATCTGCGCGATCAGGTAGAAGGCCACAACCACCAGCGAACCGGAGGCCGACAGGGTGCGGATTTCCTTCTGCCCGAGGCGGTACGAGGCCACGTCGGCGAAGGTGTACTTGCCCAGGTTGCGCAGGCGTTCGGCGATCAGGAAGAGGATGATCGGCCAGCCGACCAGGAAGCCGATCGAGTAGATCAGGCCGTCGTAGCCGGAGGTGAACACCAGTGCGGAAATACCCAGGAACGAGGCCGCCGACATGTAGTCGCCGGCAATCGCCAGGCCGTTCTGGAAGCCGGTGATCTTGCCACCGGCGGCGTAGTAGTCAGACGCCGACTTGTTGCGCTTGGAGGCCCAGTAGGTGATGCCGAGGGTGAAGGCGACGAAGGCCACGAACATGGCGATCGCAGAAACGTTCAGCGGTTGCTTCTGCACCTCGCCGGTCAGGGCATCGGCGGCCCACACGGCGGGTGCGAAGGCTCCGCAGGCCAGTACGGCCAAGGTTTTGGCGTGGCGAATCATTGTTGCGCCTCCTTCAGGATGGCCTTGTTCAGCTCATCGAATTCGCCGTTGGCGCGGCGCACGTAGATGGCGGTCAGGACGAATGCCGAGATGATCAGGCCGACGCCCAGGGGAATGCCCCAGGTAATCGATGACTCAGGGCTGAGCTTGGTGCCCAGTATCTGAGGACCGTAGGCGATCAGAAGGATGAAGGCGCAATACAGGCCGAGCATGATCGCCGATAGAATCCAGGCGAACCGTTCGCGTTTGGTAACCAGCTCCTTGAAGCGGGGGCTGTTTTGTATCGAGAGGTAAATGCTGTCGTTCATTGTTTTTGTCCTAGCAGCACAGATAGGGGTGGAACCCACGACCCTTACTTTATGCGGCTATGGAACGCCAACCAGACGACCTTAGTCTTAGATGCAACGGTGTTTTACCAGTTGCGTAACAAAGTTATGGCCCTTTCGCGGGTGAACCCGCTCCCACAGGGGATTTGCGCAAGCCCGAAGACTGCGCAAATCCCTGTGGGAGCGGGTTCACCCGCGAAACAGCAAAACTGGCCCTGACGGGTTGTTACTTGCCAGTCCACTCCTTCACGCGATCAGGGTGCTTGGCCACCCAGTCCTTGGCCGCCGCTTCAGGCTTGGCGCCTTCCTGGATAGCCAGCATCACTTCGCCAATCTCGTCCTTCGACTGCCAGTTGAATTTCTTCAGGAACTCCGCCACTTCCGGGGCCTTGGTCGCCAGTTCCTTGCTGCCGATGCTGTTCACGGTTTCCGCGGCGCCATATACGCCTTTCGGGTCTTCGAGGAACTTCAGTTTCCACTTGGCGAACATCCAGTGCGGTACCCAGCCGGTCACCGCAATCGACTGCTGCTTGTTATAGGCTCGGCCCAGTTCCGCCGTCATCGCCGCACCGGAGCTGGCCTGCAGCTTGTAACCGGTCAGGTCGTAGTCCTTGATGGCCTGCTCGGTTTTCAGCATCACCCCGGAGCCGGCATCGATGCCGACAATCTTCTGCTTGAAGGTGTCGTCGGTCTTGAGGTCGGCGATGCTCACCGCCTTGACGTACTCGGGGACGATCAGGCCAATCTTGGCGTCCTTGAAGTTCGGGCCGTAGTCGACCACGTTGTCCTTGTTCTTGGCCCAGTACTCGCCATGGGTCACCGGCAACCAGGCCGACAACATGGCATCCAGCTTGCCGGTTGCCACGCCCTGCCACATGATCCCGGTGGCCACGGCCTGCAACTTCACGTCGTAGCCGAGCTTCTGCTTGATCACTTCGGCGGCCACGTTGGTGGTAGCCACGCTGTCAGCCCAACCATCCACGTAACCAATGCTTACTTCTTTGGCCATCGCCTGTGCCGCCCCCATGGCCAGTACCATGGCAGTGCCCACACCCAGGAAACGTCGCATTCTTGTATTAGCAGCCATCAAAGCATCCCCTCGTCAGGTCTCGGAATTTGCATCATCGTCCTGCAACAATAGTCGACCTGCTCCAGCTGCGACCTGTATGCGCGCCATATGCGACAGCACTATGCCATTAGCGCCATCGGCCTGCGGCGACCTGCGCGATCCTTGCATGCCAAAGGTTTGGCGCCGGGCTACTATCTACCCTTTTGCGCCTGACGATGGACCGCCCGATGCCCAGTTCTACCCGCCTGCTGCTGCCGTTGTACCTGCTTGCCTGCCTGCTCGCCCTGCTCGGGCTCGGAGGGCTCTGGTACGGGCTTGGCAAGCCGGTGCAACTACCGGACGCGGCCAGCCCGACGCACAAGCTGCAATGCGCTTCGTACACCCCGTTCGACAAGGACCAGTCGCCCTATGACCAGCCGTTCCGTCTGCGCCCGGCCCGCATGGATGCCGACCTGGCGTTGCTGGCTGAGCGTTTCCAGTGCATCCGTACCTATTCCCAGACCGGTCTTGAGGCAATCCCGGCACTGGCGCGCAAGCATGGCCTGAAGGTGATGCTGGGCGCCTGGGTCAACGCCCACCCGGCCGACACAGAAAAAGAAATCGAGCTGCTGATCGCCGCCGCCAACGCCAACCCCGATGTGGTCAGCGCGGTGATCGTCGGCAACGAGACGCTGCTGCGCAAGGAGGTGACCGGCGCACACCTGGCCACGCTGATCGCCCGGGTGAAAAGCCAGGTCAAGGTGCCGGTGACCTACGCCGATGTGTGGGAGTTCTGGTTGCAACACCCGCAGGTGGCGCCGGCGGTGGACTTTCTGACTATCCACCTGCTGCCTTACTGGGAAGACGACCCGCGTGGCATCGACGAAGCCTTGGCCCATGTCGCCGATGTGCGCCGGGTGTTTGGCACGCGCTTCGCGCCCAAGGACATCCTGATCGGCGAAACCGGCTGGCCCAGCGAAGGCCGCCAGCGCGAGACCGCGCAGCCCAGCCGGGTCAACGAGGCGCGCTTCATTCGCGGGTTCGTGGCCATGGCCGAAAGCAACGGCTGGCACTACAACCTGATCGAGGCGTTCGACCAGCCATGGAAACGCGCCAATGAGGGGGCGGTCGGTGGTTACTGGGGGCTGTACGATGCCGACCGGCAGGACAAGGGCGTGCTCGAAGGGCCGGTGAGCAACCTGCCCTACTGGCCGCAGTGGTTGCTGGCCAGTGCCGTGCTGATGGTATTGATGCTGATGCTTGCCGGGCGCCCCGCCACCCCGACGGCTACCATGCTGCTGCCGTTGTTGGCGGCGTTTGGGGCAGGCTGCCTGGGGCTTTGGGGCGAGCTGATGCGTACCCATGCGCGCTTTGCCGGGGAGTGGCTGTGGGCGGTGTTGCTGGCCGGGCTGAACCTGCTGGTGCTGGCCCATGCCGTGCTGGCCCTGGCGCGGCGCACGGGCTGGCGCGAGCGCCTGTACGCCTGGCTGCGGGCGCGGGCCGGCTGGCTGTTGCTGGCGGCGGGTTTTGCCGCAGCGGTGAGCATGCTGGCGATGGTGTTCGACCCACGCTATCGCAGCTTCCCGAGCGCGGCGTTGGCGTTGCCGGCGCTGGTGTTTGCACTGTGGCCGGTGCGGGCGCGGCGGGCGGAGGTGGCGTTGCTGGCGTTCATCGTCGGTGCCGGGGTGGCGCCGCAATTGTTTGTTGAGGGGTTGGAGAACCAACAGGCCTGGGGGTGGGCCGGGGTGAGTGTGCTGATGACCGCGGCCTTGTGGCGGAGCTTGCGCCTTGCTCGCACGGCCTGAAAATACACATCCCTGTAGATACTCTGTTGGCGGTCAAGCTTTTCTGAGGTGTTCAGAGCTGAAAAGCTTGGCCGTATCAAATGGCTCATTCCCGCGCATGCATGCCCAGATGCCTGTCAGGTACTTGCGCATGACCGCAGCGATAGCCTGCATTTTCTTCTTGCCCCTGTTGACCAACGACTCGTAAAAAGCCTTCGCATAAGGGTCGCAGCGCACTGCGGTCAAGGCAGGCATGTACATGGCTGCCCGTAGATAAGCATTCCCACTTTTGCCGAGTCTGCCGGGCTTATCAATGCTCGTTCCCGATTGGGTCTGTCGAACATCGAGACCCGCGTGGCGAGCTACCTGCGAGGACTTGAGTATTTGAGGAAGGATGGTCAGTTCAGCCAATGCCGCAAGTGCCGAGACTTCTCCCATCCCAGGCCCTGCGAGCAGCTGCTTGTACTGCCGAGTAAGCGTCGGACACTGGGCGACCAGCTCGCGGCCCGCCTTACGAAAGCGCTCAATTCGATTATCCAGTGAAGCAATCGCTTCCTCCTGATCCTCGATCAGCATCGACACGGTTGTAGCGGTCGCCTGCAATGCATGCAGTTCGTTCTTCGCCCTTGTACGATGCCCCACCAAACGATTGATGTGTCGCCCCAGAGCCCTCAGCTCAAGCTGCACAAGGCTTGGAGGTGTCCACAAGCGCGGTGTCATACGCTCGCCGTACTCGGACAGCAGTTGAGCATCTATTGCATCGGTCTTGCTGTTCACCAGCATTAGTTTGGCGAAATTGTGGAAGCTCTTGGGGTTGATCACGGATACAGGAAGGTCAGCCGCATGTAGCTCAAGGGCCAAGTCCAGGTAATAGATTCCGGTCGCCTCCATCACGATCGACTTGGGTTTGAGTGCCAGCAGCTTTTTCACCGCAGCCTTACGGCCTGCAGGGGTTTGAGCGATATCCCACTGTCCGGCCGGACGCCCATCTTTACGCACCGCAACGACCGAAGTACGTGAGCCGATATCGACGCCAACCCAGACACTCATTTCTTCCCTCTCCAAGCGAGTTAGGTAACAATGGCCTCCGGTTCCCCGACCTCGAACTTCATGCTGCTGCAACCTTGTAATGCGAAGTCCGACTTGTCGGCTTCTCGATACTCTTCGCAGTGGGCAATGAGGCGGGGGGCCTCTCTACATACAAGGTCAGGGGCAATGCCTGCCTTCAGGAGCGATCGGCCTCCCCGGAAGTGCTTCTTCAGCCCGACGAGAATAACCTCTCCCGCTAGGCCAGACACAACATACAAGGAGCGGCCTTGTGTCGCGATGGGCCGCAAAGCGGCCCCAGGATTAGCGCAATGGCATAGATTGCTGGGGCCGCTCTGCGGCCCATCGCGACACAAGGCCGCTCCTACAAAGTCCGCGTAGCACCAGCGTCCCGCACCAGCCGCAACCCCGCCAGCACCAGCGCGAACACGGCAATGCTGGCGGTATACAGCACCAGCGCCGGCACCGCGAAGACCAACGCCACCACCGCCAGCCACCAGCCTCCGCGGCCGGCAACCACCTGCGCCAGAAGCGCCAGCCCCAGCCCGCCCCAGGCCATCACCTGGTGATGAATGCCCAACCCCAGCAACGACCGCACCTCGCATTGCCAGTACGCCGCCGGGGCCGTGCACAGCCCCACCCACTGCCCGTCCTCCATCAGCCCGTAGCGCACGCCATAACTGGCAGCAAGCCAAAGCCCCAGAAACAGCACAAGCAGCGCAGCCGGCAGCGAACGAGACATCCAGTTCTCCAATAGCGGTAATCGAAAGCATCCATGATCGCCGATGCCCAGTTGTAAGGCAAAATCACATTCCTGCAGCTATGTTGCAGATAACAAGCACACCAAAGACCACCGCAGCTGGCAACTTTGCCCGGCCCGTTGTGGTCCTAGCCTGCACACTGCTCGACCTTGCGTTCTTTTGGGGGATTACATGCTTCGATCTTTGCGCCTCGCTGCCTTGCTCGGCGGCCTGCTCATGGCTGTGGCCGCTTCGGCGCGGGATATCGACGCCGCGAGCTATGGCTACCCCTTGACCAACCCGTTCGAGGCAACCATCGCCACCACGCCGCCGGACCAGCGCCCCACCCTGCCCGGCGACGACGAAATCAGCCAGTCCGACTACAGCCTCAACCTGCGCCCGGACCGTGAGTTCACCCTGCCCGACAATTTCTGGGCAGTGAAGAAGCTCAAGTACCGCCTGGCCCGCCAGGACCACGAGGCGCCGCTGATCTTCATCATCGCCGGCACCGGTGCGCCCTACACCAGCAGCATCAACGAATACCTGAAAAAGCTGTTCTACCAGGCCGGCTTCCACGTAGTGCAGCTGTCCTCGCCCACCAGCTATGACTTCATGAGCGCCGCCTCGCGCTTCGCCACCCCAGGCGTCAGCCAGGAGGATGCCGAAGACATGTACCGGGTGATGCAGGCCGTGCGCGCCCAGCACCCACGCCTGCCGATCAGCGAGTTCTACCTCACCGGCTACAGCCTGGGCGCACTCGACGCTGCCTTCGTCAGCCACCTGGACGAAACCCGCCGCAGCTTCAATTTCAAGCGCGTGCTGCTGCTGAACCCGCCGGTCAACCTGTACACCTCGATCAACAACCTGGATAAGCTGGTGCAAACCCAGGTCAAGGGCATCGACCGCAGCACCACCTTCTACGAGCTGATGCTGACCAAGCTGACCCGCTACTTCCAGGAAAAAGGCTACATCGACCTCAATGAAGCCCTGCTGTACGACTTCCAGCAGTCGCGCCAGCACCTGTCCAACGAGCAGATGGCCATGCTGATCGGCACCTCGTTCCGCTTCTCGGCGGCCGACATTGCCTTCACCTCCGACCTGATCAACCGGCGCGGCCTGATCATTCCGCCGAAGTTCCCGATCACCGAAGGCAGCAGCCTCACGCCGTTCTTCAAGCGCGCCCTGCAGTGCGACTTCGACTGCTACATGACCGAGCAGGTCATCCCCATGTGGCGCGCCCGCACCGACGGCAACAGCATCCTGCAACTGGTCAACCAGGTAAGCCTGTATGCGCTGGAAGACTACCTGAGCAGCAGCGACAAGATCGCCGTGATGCACAACGCCGACGACGTCATCCTCGGCCCTGGTGACATCGGCTTCCTGCGCAAGGTGTTCGGAGACCGCCTGACCCTCTACCCCCATGGCGGCCACTGCGGCAACCTCAATTACCGCGTCAACAGTGACGCCATGCTGGAGTTCTTCCGTGGTTAACAAACTCCTCTTTGCCACTGCCCTGTTCGCCGCCGGCCAGGCCATGGCCGCCGAAACCGCCCCTCGGGCCAGCGTGGTCGAGGCCGACCCGCAAGTCACCGAAGCACCGTTGACGCCCGAGGCCGATGGTTTCGTCGACCCGCTGCGCGAGCTGAAATTCAACCCGGGGCTGGACCAGCGCGAGTTCGAGCGCTCCACCCTGCAAGCACTGAATGTGTACGACCCGCTGGAATCGCTCAACCGGCGCGTCTACCACTTCAACTACCGCCTGGACCAATGGGTGCTGCTGCCGATGGTAAGCGGCTACCAGTACGTCACCCCACGCTTCGTGCGCACCGGGGTGACCAACTTCTTCAACAACCTGGGCGACGTGCCAAACCTGTTCAACAGCGTGTTGCAGTTGAAGGCCAAGCGCTCGGCAGAGATCACCGCACGGCTGATGTTCAACACCATCATCGGCGTGGGTGGGCTGTGGGACCCGGCGACCAAGATGGGCCTGCCGCGGCAAAGCGAAGACTTTGGCCAGACCTTGGGCTTCTACGGCGTACCGGACGGGCCGTACCTGATGCTGCCGGTACTGGGGCCGTCGAACCTGCGCGATGCCACCGGGCTGGTGGTGGACTATGCGGGCGAACAGGCGATCAACTACCTGAACGTGGCCGAAGCCAGCAGCGACCACCCGGAAATCTCCGTGCTGCGCGTGGTGGACAAGCGCTACAGCACCAAATTCCGCTATGGCCAGCTCAACTCGCCGTTCGAGTACGAGAAGGTGCGGTATGTGTATACCCAGGCGCGCAAACTGCAGATAGCCGAGTAAGCAGGCCAGGCCTCTTCGCGGGTAAACCCGCTCCCACAGGGACTGCACCACCCACAGGTATCGTGCGATCCCTGTGGGAGCGGGTTTACCCGCGAAGAGGCCGGCACAGGCAACATCAAATCCCCAGGAACTGGCAAAGCTCGCGCTTCTTGGCCAAGGCATCCTTTCGCCCCAGTTCGATCAGCTCGCTGCAATAACTGGCCTCGAACAGCAAATAGCTCAACACCCCCGCCCCGCTGGTACGCGTCGCCCCCGGCCCGCGCAGGAACATGCGCAACGCCGCCGGCAACTCGCGCCGGTGCCGCGCGGCAATCTCGTCCAGCGGCTGGCTGGGCGCTACCACCAGCACATCGATTGGCGCCAGGCCCAGACGCCGGGCGTCGAGGTGCGCCGGCAACAGGTGGCTCAAGTGGTTGAGGCGCTGAAGCAGCTCGATGTCGTCTTCCAGGCTGTCAATGAACGTACTGTTGAGCATGTGCCCGCCGATCTGCGCCAGGCTCGGCTGCTGCCCGCTGAACACCCGCTGGGTCGGCAATGGTGGCGCCGGCCGCTGCGGGTTGCCGCTGACCCCGACTACCAGTACTCGGCTGGCGCCCAGGTGCAGGGCCGGGCTGATCGGCGCCGATTGGCGTACCGCGCCATCACCGAAATATTCGTCGCCCAGCCGCACCGGGGCGAACAGCAACGGGATGGCCGCGCTGGCCAGCAGGTGGTCGATGGTCAACGGCGTGGGCATGCCGATGCGGCGGTGGCGCAACCAGGCTTCGATGGTGTCGCGGCCCTGGTAGAAGGTCACCGCCTGGCCGGACTCGTAGCCAAAGGCGGTTACCGCAACGGCGCGCAGTTGTTCGGCAGCCAGGGAGTGGGCGATACCGTCCAGGTTCAAGTGCGCCTGCAGCAAGCCGCGCAATGGGCTGCTGTCCAGCAGCGCCACTGGCGCCGGGCCACCCACGCCCAGCAGGTTGTGGGCGACGAAGCGGCTGGCCTGGCGGACCACCCCGGGCCAGTCGCTGCGGATCACCAGATGGCTGCGAAAGTTCTGCCAGAAGGCGGTGAGCCGCTGTACGGCGTCGCTGAAATGGGTGGCGCCGCTGGCCAGGGTGACGGCGTTGATGGCGCCGGCGGAGGTGCCGACGATGACCGGGAAGGGGTTGTGTGCGCCAGGCGGCAGCAGCTCGGCAATGCCGGCCAGCACGCCGACCTGGTAGGCAGCGCGGGCGCCGCCGCCAGAAAGGATAAGACCGGTTACCGGGGGTGGGGCCATAGGAGTCCTTCCTGGGGTTGGTGTGCTGTCAGTGCCGACCTATTCGCGGGTGAACCCGCTCCCACAAGTTCTCCACAGGCCTTGAAGGCTATGCAATACCTGTGGGAGCGGGTTCACCCGCGAATAGGCCGGCACAGGCAAAGCACGGCTCAGCGCTTTTTCTTCTCATACAGCCGCGGCGCCCCTTCGGGCCGCGACTTGAACCGGCGATGCGCCCACAGGTACTGCTCGGGGCATTCGCGCAACACGCTTTCCACCCACTGGTTGATGCGCAGGCAATCAGCCTCTTCGCTCTCCCCGGGGAAGTCCGCCAGCGGCGGGTGGATCACCAGCCGATAGCCGCTGCCGTCCTCCAGGCGCTTCTGGGTGAACGGAATCACCTGTGCCTTGCCCAACCGGGCAAACTTGGTGGTGGCAGTCACCGTCGCCGCCGGGATGCCGAACAGCGGCACGAACAGGCTCTGTTTCGCGCCATAGTCCTGGTCGGGTGCGTACCAGATCGCCCGGCCCGAACGCAGCAGCTTGAGCATGCCGCGCACGTCCTCGCGCTCCACCGCCAGCGAGTCGAGGTTATGCCGCTCGCGGCCGCTGCGCTGGATGAAGTCGAACAGCGGGTTGCCGTGTTCGCGGTACATGCCGTCGATGGTGTGTTGCTGGCCCAGCAATGCGGCGCCGATTTCCAGGGTGGTGAAATGCACGGCCATCAGGATGGCCCCCTGCCCCGCCTGCTGAGCGGCCTGCAGGTGCTCCAGCCCCTCGACATGGGCCAGACGCGCCAGCCGGGCCTTGGGCCACCACCAGCTCATGGCCATTTCGAAGAAGGCGATACCGGTAGAGGCAAAATTGGCCTTGAGCAGGCGCTGCCGTTCGTCGACCGACAGCTCCGGGAAACACAGCTCCAGGTTGCGCGCGGCAATGCGCCGCCGCTCACCGGCAAAGCGGTACATCACCGCTCCCAGCGCGGCACCGACTTTCAACAGGACCCGGTACGGCAACTGGACCACCAGCCACAGCAGGCCCAGGCCCAGCCACAGGCCCCAGAAACGTGGGTGAAGGAAATAGGGACGAAAACGCGGGCGTTCCATTGAAGCTTCCGGAAAGACAAAGGCCGCGCATTCTACAACGGATCAGCGCATGTTGCGGGCAACCGGTCTTATCGTTATAAGTCAGGGCACTTTTTTCGCAACAAGCCGTCTATGCAGACCATGAGCCCAAACCACACACCCGACACCGCCTCCGTGTTCCAGCTCAAGGGCAGCATGCTCGCCATTACAGTGCTGGAACTGGCGCGCAATGACCTTGAAGCCCTCGACCGCCAACTGGCGGCCAAAGTCGCCCAGGCACCGAACTTCTTCAGCAACACGCCGCTGGTGCTGGCGCTGGACAAGCTGCCGGCCGACGAGGGGGCAATCGACCTGCCCGGCTTGATGCGCATCTGCCGCCACCACGGCCTGCGTACCCTGGCCATCCGTGCCAACCGCATCGAGGACATCGCCGCGGCCATCGCCATCGACCTGCCGGTGCTGCCGCCATCAGGAGCCCGCGAACGGCCGCTGGAGCCCGAGCCCGAGGTGAAGAAGCCCGAGCCGGCCCCTGTGCCACCGCCAATCCTCGAGCCCGAAGTGCGCCCGACCCGCATCATCACCGCGCCAGTACGGGGCGGCCAGCAGATCTACGCCCAGGGTGGCGACCTGGTGGTGACCAGCTCGGTCAGCCCGGGGGCGGAACTTCTGGCCGATGGCAACATCCATGTGTACGGCGCCATGCGCGGCCGTGCCCTGGCCGGCATCAAAGGCAATACCAAGGCGCGTATCTTCTGCCAGCAGATGACCGCCGAAATGGTCTCCATCGCCGGCCAGTACAAGGTCTGCGAAGACTTGCGCCGCGACCCGCTGTGGGGCACCGGCGTGCAAATCAGCCTGTCTGGCGACGTGTTGAACATCACCCGTCTTTAACGGATACTTGCCAGCATTTTTAGTGCAACTTTTTATCGTTGCCATTTATTTGTATTTTTGCAGGGACTTGTGTCCCGATTATTTTAGGGGTGAAACACCTTGGCCAAGATTATCGTGGTTACTTCCGGCAAGGGGGGTGTGGGCAAGACCACCACCAGCGCCGCCATTGGTACCGGCCTCGCACTGCGCGGCCACAAGACCGTCATCGTCGACTTCGACGTGGGCCTGCGTAACCTCGACCTGATCATGGGCTGCGAACGCCGCGTGGTGTACGACTTCGTCAACGTGGTCAACGGCGAGGCCAACCTGCAACAGGCCCTGATCAAGGACAAGCGCCTCGAGAACCTGTTCGTGCTGGCCGCCAGCCAGACCCGTGACAAGGACGCGCTGACCCAGGAAGGCGTGGAAAAGGTCCTGATGGAGTTGAAGGAAACCTTCGACTACGTCATCTGCGACTCGCCGGCCGGTATCGAGAAAGGCGCGCACCTGGCGATGTACTTCGCCGACGAAGCCGTCGTGGTGACCAACCCCGAGGTTTCCTCGGTACGCGACTCCGACCGCATGCTGGGCATCCTGTCGAGCAAGTCGCGCCGCTCCGAGAACGGCGAAGAGCCGATCAAGGAACACCTGCTGATCACCCGCTACCACCCGGAGCGCGTGGAAAAGGGCGAAATGCTGAGCATCGCCGACGTCGAAGAGATCCTGGCGATCAAGCTCAAGGGTGTGATCCCCGAGAGCCAGGCAGTGCTCAAGGCTTCCAACCAGGGTATCCCGGTGATCCTCGACGACCAGAGCGATGCCGGCCAGGCCTATAGCGATACCGTCGACCGTCTGCTGGGCAAAGAAAAGCCCCTGCGGTTCATCGAAGTGCCGAAGCAAGGATTCTTCGCGCGCCTGTTTGGAGGCAAGTAAACCATGAACCTTTTTGACTTCTTTCGTGGCAGACAGAAACAGACCAGCGCGTCGGTAGCGAAAGAGCGTCTACAGATCATCGTGGCGCACGAGCGCGGCCAACGCAGCGAACCGGACTACCTGCCAGCGCTGCAGAAAGAACTGCTGGAAGTGATCCGCAAGTATGTGAACATCGGCAACGATGACGTGCATATCGAGCTGGAAAACCAGGGTAGCTGCTCGATTCTGGAGCTGAACATCACCTTGCCGGATCGCTGATTTCGCGACCTGGCCTGGATCATTGGGGCTGCTTTGCAGCCCATCGCCGGCAAGCCAGCTCCCACAGGGTCCGCGCTGTACCTGTGGGAGCTGGCTTGCCGGCGATGGGCCGCAAAGCGGCCCCAATGGTTTCCCCGATATCACAGAGATACTGCAATGCCGCTGTCCAACATCCAGATCCTGCACGAAGACGCCGCCATCCTGGTGATCAACAAACCGACCCTGCTGCTGTCGGTACCCGGCCGCGCCGAGGACAACAAGGACTGCCTGATCACCCGCCTGCAGGAAAACGGCTACCCCGACGCGCTGATCGTGCACCGCCTGGACTGGGAAACCTCCGGCATCATCCTGCTGGCCCGGGACGCCGACAGCCACCGTGAGCTGTCGCGCCAGTTCCACGACCGCGAAACCGAAAAGGCCTACACCGCGCTGTGCTGGGGCCAGCCGGCGCTGGACAGCGGCAGCATCGACCTGCCGCTGCGCTACGACCCGCCGACCAAGCCACGGCATGTGGTGGATCACGAGCAGGGCAAGCATGCGCTGACCTTCTGGCGCATCGTCGAGCGCTGCGGTGATTACTGCCGGGTAGAGCTGACACCGATTACCGGGCGTTCGCACCAGTTGCGCGTGCACATGCTGTCGATCGGGCACCCGCTGCTGGGCGACCGGTTGTATGCCAATCCCGAGGCGCTGGCGGCCCATGAGCGGCTGTGCCTGCATGCCTCGATGCTGAGCTTTACCCACCCGGTAACCGGGGAGCGGTTGAAGTTCGAGTGCCCTGCGCCTTTCTGAATTCGTATTGCCTGTACTGGCCTCTTCGCGGCTAAAGCCGCTCCCACAGGGACTGCACAGCCCTCAAGAGCGGTGCGGTCCCTGTGGGAGCGGCTTTAGCCGCAAAGAGGCAGACACAATTTACTGACCCAATACGCTAAACTCGCGCCACTGCTGTCTGGAGTGAGCCATGCGCGACGCACTGAATTCTGGCCTTGTCGATTTCCTCAAGGCCTCCCCCACGCCCTTCCACGCCACCGCCAGCCTGGCCCAGCGCCTGGAAGCTGCCGGCTACCAACGCCTGGACGAGCGCGACAGCTGGGCCACAGTGCCTGGCGGCCGCTACTACGTCACCCGTAACGACTCGTCGATCATCGCCATCAAGCTGGGCAAGCAGGCACCGTTGCTGAACGGCATCCGCATGGTCGGCGCCCACACCGACAGCCCGTGCCTGCGGGTCAAGCCGCAGCCCGAGCTGCAGCGCCAGGGCTTCCTGCAACTGGGCGTCGAAGTGTATGGCGGCGCCCTGCTGGCGCCATGGTTCGACCGCGACCTGTCGCTGGCCGGCCGGGTCACCTACCGCCGTGACGGCAAGGTCGAGAGCCAGCTGATCGACTTCAAGCTGCCAATCGCAGTCATCCCCAACCTGGCAATCCATCTCAACCGCACCGCCAACGAAGGCTGGGCGATCAACCCGCAGAACGAGCTGCCGCCAATCCTTGCCCAAGTGGCGGGTGACGAGCGCATCGACTTCCGCGCCCTGCTCACCGAGCAACTGGCCCGCGAGCACGAGCTGATCGCCGATGTGGTGCTGGATTACGAGCTGAGCTTCTACGACACCCAAGACGCCGCGCTGGTGGGCCTGAACGGCGACTTCATCGCCGGTGCGCGCCTGGACAACCTGTTGTCGTGCTATGCCGGCCTGCAGGCCCTGCTGGCCGCCGACAGCGATGAAACCTGTGTGTTGGTGTGCAATGACCACGAAGAAGTGGGCAGCTGCTCGGCCTGCGGCGCCGACGGCCCGATGCTGGAGCAGACCCTGCAGCGCCTGCTGCCGGATGGCGACGCCTACGTGCGTACCATCCAGCGCTCGCTGATGGTGTCGGCCGACAACGCCCACGGCGTGCACCCCAACTACGCCGACAAGCATGACGGCAACCACGGGCCCAAGCTCAACGCCGGGCCGGTCATCAAGGTGAACAACAACCAGCGCTACGCTACCAACAGCGAAACCGCCGGGTTCTTCCGCCACCTGTGCATGGCCGAGGAAGTGCCGGTGCAGAGCTTCGTGGTACGCAGCGACATGGGCTGTGGCTCGACCATCGGGCCGATTGCTGCCAGCCACCTGGGCGTGCGTACGGTGGATATCGGCTTGCCGACCTTTGCCATGCATTCGATTCGCGAACTGTGCGGCAGCCATGACCTGGCGCACCTGGTGAAGGTGCTGAGCGCCTTCTACCGTTGCCGCGAGTTGCCTTGATGTTGATGTAGGCAGGCTCGGCCTCTTCGCGGGTAAACCCGCTCCCACAGCGACCGCACAACTTTCAGCAGTTGTGCCATGCCTGTGGGAGCGGGTTTACCCGCGAAGAGGCCAGACCTGCCCAAGGTCAATCCCGCTTCGCCTGCTACCCGCTATGCTTGTTACATGGCCCTACTGCAAAAGGATTGCTGTCCATGTCCCCGTTCCTTTCCCTGTTCGTGCCGGTGTTCCTGTTCCTCATGCTGCTGACCATCGGCTTCAGCCTGCGCGAGCGCAACATCGGTGTGCTGATGATGTGGGTCGGCACCCTGGGTATCTTCGGCCTCACCTGCTGGAAAATCCTGGAGCAACTGCCGTCGTGAACCTCTACACTCGGCCAATCGTTTGACCTGAGGTAGTTTTGCCAGTGCCTGCCCTTCTGCGTTGCCTGTTCCTGCTGCTGTTCCTGTTTGTCACCCCGCTACAGGCTGCGGGCCTGCCCGGCCTGCTTGGTGGCAGCACGCCCGCGCAGCCTGAGGCCAGCGAACCGCTGGGCAAGTCGCTGGACGAGGTGATCAAGAACCTGGAAAACGACCAGCAGCGGGCCAAGCTGCTGGCCGACCTGAAAAAGCTGCGCGACGCCACCAGGCAATCGCAACCTACCGTCGAACAGGGCGTGCTCGGCCTGATCGGCGGCGCCCTGCATGACTTCGAAAAGCAGTTCAGCGGCGATGCCAGCCCGTTCCGTCGCTGGGCCGCGGAAATCGAACAGGCCCAGGTCGAGCTGACCGAGCTGGTGGTGCCGGTGCACCAGTGGCCGGCCATCCTGTTCGGCTTTGCCGCCATCATCGCCGTGTGGAGCGTGCTGGCCTATGCCTTCAACTGGGTCGGGCACCGGGTACGCCTGCGTTTTGGCCTGAGCGAGGAACTGCCGCAGCACCCGCGCACCTGGGACCTGGTGCGCTTTGCCCTGCGCAAGCTGGGCCCATGGCTGGTTGCGCTGGTGTTCACCGTGTACCTGAGCTTCGTGCTGCCGCCGTCGCTGGGCAAGTCGCTGGCCATGGTGCTGGCCTACGCACTGGTGGTCGGCACCTGCTTCTCGGCCATCTGCGTGATCGCCTTCTCGCTGCTCGACGGTCCCCATCGCCACCGCGCCCTGCACATCCTGCGCCACCAGGCGTTTCGCCCGCTGTGGCTGATCGGCAGCTTCGCCGCGTTTGGCGAAGCGATGAGCGACCCGCGCCTGACGGTCGCCCTCGGCACCCACCTGGCCCACGCGCTGGCCACCTTGGCCAACGTGATTGCGGCGCTGTGCACGGGGCTGTTCATCCTGCGTTTCCGCCGCCCGATCGCCCACCTGATCCGCAACCAGCCACTGTCACGGCGCCTGACCCGGCGCACGCTCAGCGACACCATCGAAATCCTCGGCAGCTTCTGGTTCGTGCCGGCACTGATCCTGGTGGCGATTTCGCTGTTCGCTACGTTCATCTCGGCCGGTGACACCAGCACTGCCTTGCGCCAGTCACTGATGTGCACGGTGCTGGTGGTGGTGTGCATGGTGCTCAACGGCCTGGTACGCCGCCACGCTGCCAACCCCAAGCGCGCCAACAAGCGCCAGGCGGTGTACGCCGAGCGCCTGCGCAACTTCGGCTACCTGCTGGTGCACCTGTTCATCTGGCTGGTGTTCATCGAGCTGGGGCTGCGCGTGTGGGGCCTGTCGATGATCAGCTTCGCCGAAGGCGACGGCCACGACATAAGCGTGCGCCTGCTGGGCCTGGCCGGCACGCTGATCGTCGCCTGGCTGGTGTGGATCCTTGCCGACACCGCCGTGCACCACGCCTTGGTGCGTTCGCGCCGGGGCCTGGCCAACGCCCGCGCGCAAACCATGATGCCGTTGATCCGCAACGTGATGTTCGTGGTCATTTTCATCATTGCGGTAATCGTCGCCCTGGCCAACATGGGCATGAACGTCACCCCGCTGCTGGCGGGTGCCGGCGTGATCGGCCTGGCCATCGGCTTTGGTGCGCAGTCACTGGTGGCCGACCTGATCACCGGGCTGTTCATCATCATCGAGGACTCGCTGGCCATCGACGACTACGTGGATGTGGGTGGGCACCTGGGCACGGTGGAGGGGCTGACCATCCGTACCGTGCGCCTGCGCGACATCGACGGCATCGTGCATACCATCCCGTTCAGCGAGATCAAGAGCATCAAGAACTACTCGCGCGAGTTCGGCTACGCGATCTTCCGCGTGGCGATCCCGCACAGCATGAACATCGACCAGGCAATCACGCTGATTCGCGAAGTGGGGCAGAAGCTGCGCAACGACCCGCTGATGCGCCGCAACATCTGGTCGCCGCTGGAGCTGCAGGGGGTGGAGAGCTTCGAGTCGGGGTCGGCGATCCTGCGGGCGCGGTTCAAGACTGCGCCGATCAAGCAGTGGGAGGTTTCGCGGGCGTTCAACCTGGCGTTGAAGCGGCAGCTGGACGAGGCGGGGCTGGATTTGGCGACGCCAAGGTTGTCAGTGCAGGTAGTGACTGCCGGTTCCTCCAGTTAGGGCCTCTTCGCGGGTGAACCCGCTCCCACAAGTACTGTGCAGGCTGAAACCTGTGCGGTCCCTGTGGGAGCGGGTTTACCCGCGAAGAAGCCAACACTTCATCCCGCCTGGGCTCGAATGCGGATGGCATCATGCCGCCAATACTCCAGATCACAGTCGATCAGGTGCCCATGCTGGTCACTGTTGACCCGGGTGATATGCAACCCGGGGCTTCCCGCCGACACCTTCAAGGCGCTGGCCGCCTCCACTGGCAATGCCGTCGGCAAGATCTCGAAGCACACCTGCCCATACTGGATGCCATACACCCGCCCATAAATCTCGGTCAGCGACTGGGCCAGGTCCTGTTCGAGAATCTCCGGGAAGTACCGGGGGTTGAGGTAGTGCTCGGCATACAGCACCGCTCGCCCATCGATCCGCCGCAACCGGCAGATACGCACCACGCTGGACAACGCCGGCAGCTGCAAGCGCGCACAGATGGCCGCCGAAGCCGGCTGCAGCCGCGCCGACAACAGCCCGGTACTGGGCACCCGCCCTTGGTCGCGGACCATGGCATGGAAGTGGCTGCGCTCGATCAGGTCGTAGGTCAGCCGTTCGGGCGCGACGAACCAGCCGCGACGCTCTTCGCGGTAGATCAACCCTTGGGCTTCCAGCTGCACCAGCGCCTCACGCAGGGTAATGCGCGTGGTGTCGAACACCTCGCTGAGCTTGCGCTCGGCCGGCAGCTTGCCGCCCGGCGCCAGCAGGCCGTGCTCGATCTGTTCCTGCAGGGCGTGGCAGATAGCTGTTACCGCACGCGGTGGCATCGACTGCATCAAAGGTTACCTATCTGGACTAGTCCAGCCCCAGAACAGGGCACTTGGAGAATAGTGCAAGCCTAGGCAGGGCTGATGAACATCCCGTGACAAAGGCTTTGGCCAGACACTGCCAGAAACGCGCCAAGCCAGCAGAACCGGGGCGGCTGCGTGGTCTACGCTGTAGCTTCAGGGCCGTCATCGGCCCTTCCCTACATCAAACTGTCACGCAAGCAGCCTACCTTGGCTCAAGGTTTGCTGACCTAGACCAACGGTCACCAGACAACGGCTTCACTCATAACAACCATCGCTAAAGGCACCCACCCAAGGAGCTTCGGATGAAAAAGTTGTTCATGGCGTCACTGCTCGGTTCGGCCATCGCCCTGTGTACCACGGCCATGGCCGCCGATACCGACCTCAAGGCCCTGGAAGACGCCGCCCGCAAGGAAGGCAACGTCAACAGTGTGGGCATGCCCGATGCCTGGGCCAACTGGAAAGGCACCTGGGAAGACCTGGCCAGCAAGTACGGCCTCAAGCACAGCGACACCGACATGAGCTCGGCCCAGGAAATTGCCAAGTTCGAAGCCGAGAAGGACAACGCCAGCGCCGACATCGGCGACGTGGGTGCTGCCTTCGGCCCGATCGCCGTGAGCAAGGGCGTGAGCCAACCGTACAAGCCGAGCACCTGGGACCAGGTGCCGACCTGGGCCAAGGACAAGGACGGCCACTGGGCACTGGCCTATACCGGCACCATCGCCTTCATCATCAACAAGGACCTGGTCAAGGAAGGCGAGCGGCCAACCTCCTGGCACGACCTGGAAAAAGGCAAGTACAAGGTCGCCATTGGTGACGTCGGCACCGCAGCCCAGGCCGCCAACGGCGTGCTGGCTGCGGCGATCGCCTACAAGGGTGACGAGACCAACCTGGCACCCGGTCTGCAGCTGTTCACCAAGCTGGCCCAGCAGAAGCGCCTGTCGCTGGCCAACCCGACCATCCAGACCCTGGAGAAGGGCGAGGTGGAGGTGGGCGTGGTGTGGGACTTCAACGGCCTGAGCTACCGCGAGCAGATCGACCCCAAGCGTTTCGAAGTGCTGATCCCGTCGGATGGCTCGGTGATCTCCGGCTATACCACCGTCATCAACAAGTACGCCAAGCACCCCAATGCGGCCAAGCTGACGCGTGAGTACATCTTCAGCGACGCCGGGCAGATCAACCTGGCCAAGGGGCATGCGCGGCCGATCCGTGCCGAGCACCTGAAGCTGCCGGCAGACGTGCAGGCCAAGCTGCTGCCGAATGAGCAGTACAAGGCGGCGCAGCCGATCAAGAATGCCGAGGCCTGGGAAAAGACCTCCAAGGCACTGCCGCAGATGTGGCAGGAGCAAGTGATCATCGAGATGGAGTAAGGGGCTAGCTTTTGTAGTGCCTGATCCGGCCCTTTCGCGGGTGAACCCGCTCCCACAGGGACAGCGTGCACCTCAATGCTGGCGCACAACCCTGTGGGAGCGGGTTTACCCGCGAAGAAGCCAACGCGATTCATGACTGGAGCCACCATGCAACACAACGTCATCCTGGTCCTGCTCGACGGCCTCAACTACCAGGTCGCCCACCACGCCATGGGCCACCTGCACGCCTACGTCGAGGCCGACCGTGCCGCGCTGTACCGCGTGGAATGCGAATTGCCGTCGCTGTCGCGGCCGCTGTACGAGTGCATCCTCACCGGCGTGCCTCCGATCGACAGCGGCATCGTGCACAACAACGTCAACCGCCTGTCCAACCAGCGCAGCGTGTTCCACTACGCCCGCGAGGCCAACCTCGGCACTGCGGCGGCGGCCTATCACTGGATGAGCGAGCTGTACAACCGCTCGCCCTTCGACCCGCAGCGTGACCGCCATACCCACGCACCGAAACTGCCGATCCAGCACGGGCTGTTCTACTGGGACGACCGTTACCCCGATTCGCACCTGCTGGCCGACGGCGAGTACCTGCGCCGCCGCCACGCCCCCAACTTCCTGCTGGTGCACCCGATGAGCATCGACGATGTCGGTCACCACCATGGCCTGGACAGCAGCCAGTATCGCAACGCCGCGCGCAGCGCCGACATCCTGCTGGCCGACTACCTGCCAGCCTGGCTCGAAGAGGGCTACCAGGTACTGGTTACCGCCGACCACGGCATGAACAACGACCGCTCGCACAATGGCCTGCTGACCGAGGAACGCGAAGTGCCACTGTTCGTCTTCGGCGATGCCTTCAGCCTCGACCCTGCGGCCAAACCGCTGCAGACCGAGCTGTGCGGAACCATCTGCGAGCTGCTTGGCGCGCCGCATGACAAGAGCGTCTGCCGGGAGCTGCTGAAGTGACCACACCCAAGCGCGGCAGCGCCCGTAGCCGCTACCTGGCCTTGCTGTGCCTGCTACCGTTCGCCGTGTTCTTCGTCATCTTCCAGATTGCCCCGCTGGCCTGGGTGGCGATCAACAGCCTGCAATCGGAAGCGGGCTGGGGCATGGACAACTTCAGCAAGGTATTCGCCTCGAAGTTCTACTTGCAGGCTCTGCAACGCAGCCTGGAGATCAGCTTCTGGTCGAGCCTGTTCGGCATCGTCATCGCCACCCTCGGCGCCTACTCGCTGCGCCAGGTGGACTCGAAGCTGCGCGACTTCGTCAGCGCCTTCGCCAACATGACCAGCAACTTCGCCGGGGTGCCGCTGGCCTTCGCCTTCATCATCCTGCTCGGTTTCAATGGCGCGCTGACCCTGCTGCTGAAGCAGGTCGGCCTGCTGGAAGACTTCAGCATCTATTCCAAGAGCGGGCTGATCCTGGTGTACACCTACTTCCAGATCCCGCTTGGCGTGTTGCTGCTGTACCCCGCGTTCGACGCCCTGCGCGAAGACTGGCGCGAGTCGGCCGCGCTGCTGGGCGCCAGCCACTGGCAATTCTGGCGGCATATCGGCTTGCCGGTGCTGGCTCCGGCACTGTTGGGCACCTTCGTCATCCTGTTGGCCAACGCCCTCGGTGCCTATGCCACCGTGTACGCGCTGACCACCGGCAACTTCAACGTACTGCCGATCCGCATCGCCGGCCTGGTGGCTGGTGACATCAGCCTCGACCCCAACCTGGCCAGCGCCCTGGCGATGGTCCTGGTGGGGCTGATGACGCTGGTCACGGTGGTGCATCAATGGCTGCTGAAAAGGAGCTACCATGCGCGCTGACGCCCGTTCCGGCGGCTGGTACCACCGCGCCGTGGTCTACCTGCTGTTCCTCATCCTGCTGCTGCCGCTGGCCGGCACCCTGCTCTACTCGCTGGCCACCAGCTGGTCGGCCAGCCTGCTGCCCAGCGGCCTCACCTTCAAATGGTACATCGCACTGTGGAGCGAGCCGCGCTTCCTGGCGGCCTTCGGCCAGTCGCTTCTGGTGTGCGTGGGCGCGCTGCTGCTGTCGGTGGTGCTGATCCTGCCGCTGCTGTTCGTGGTGCACTACCACTTCCCGAGGCTCGACGCGCTGATGAACATCCTCATCCTGCTGCCGTTCGCGGTGCCGCCGGTGGTGTCGTCGGTGGGGCTGTTGCAGCTGTATGGCAGCGGGCCCATGGCCATGGTCGGTACACCGTGGATCCTGATCGGCTGCTACTTCACCATCGCCCTGCCGTTCATGTACCGGGCCATTACCAACAACCTGCAGGCGATCAACCTGCGCGACCTGATGGACGCCGCCCAGCTGCTGGGCGCCAGCACCTGGCAGGCAGCGCTGCTGGTGGTACTGCCGAACCTGCGCAAGGGCCTGATGGTGGCGTTGCTGCTGTCGTTCTCGTTCCTGTTCGGCGAGTTCGTGTTCGCCAACCTGCTGGTCGGCACCCGCTACGAGACCCTGCAGGTGTACCTGAACAACATGCGCAACAGCAGCGGCCACTTCAACAGCGCGCTGGTGATCTCTTACTTCGCCTTCGTGCTGGTACTGACCTGGGTCGCCAACCGCCTGAACAAGGACAAGACCTGACATGAGCTTCGTCAGCGTACAGAAACTGCAAAAAAGCTACGCCGGCAGCCCGGTGTTCGAAAACATCGACTGCCGTATCGAACGCGGCGAGTTCGTTACCCTGCTCGGCCCTTCCGGTTGCGGCAAGTCCACGCTGCTGCGCTGCATCGCCGGGCTGACCCCGGTGGACAGCGGGCAGATCCTGCTCGACGGCCATGACATCGTGCCGCTGAGCCCGCAAAAGCGTGGCATCGGCATGGTGTTCCAGAGCTATGCGCTGTTCCCCAACATGACCGTGGAGCAGAACGTGGCCTTTGGCCTGCGCATGCAGAAGGTCAAAGCCGACGAGAGCCAGGCCCGGGTGCGCGAGGCGCTGGAGCTGGTGGAACTGGGCAACTTCGCCGGGCGCTACCCGCACCAGTTGTCCGGCGGCCAGTGCCAGCGCGTGGCCCTGGCCCGCTCGCTGGTCACCCGCCCGCGTTTGCTGCTGCTCGACGAGCCACTGTCGGCACTGGATGCGCGCATCCGCAAGCACCTGCGCGAGCAGATCCGCGCCATTCAGCGCGAGCTGGGGCTGACCACCATCTTCGTCACCCACGACCAGGAAGAGGCGCTGACCATGTCCGACCGCATCTTCCTGATGAACCAGGGGCGCATCGTCCAGAGCGGCGACGCCGAAACCCTCTACACCGCGCCGGTGGACCTGTTTGCCGCCGGCTTCATCGGCAACTACAACCTGCTCGACGCCGACAGTGCCAGCCGACTGCTGCAGCGCCCGGTGGCCAGCCGCCTGGCGATCCGCCCCGAGTCGATCACCCTGGGCATCAACGGCGAACTGGACGCCGAAGTGCGCAGCCACAGCCTGCTGGGCAATGTGATCCGCTACAAGGTGCGGGTGCGCGAGGTGGAACTGGTGGTCGACGTGCTCAACCGCTCACCGTCCGACCTGCATGCGGACGGGCAACGGGTAAGCTTGTCGATCGACCCCACGGCGCTACGGGAAGTGGCCTAAGGAGAATAAGCACCATGGCATTGGCAATTTTCGATCTGGACGAAACCCTCATCCACGGCGACTGCGCGTCGCTGTGGAGCGAGCAGATGGCCCGGCTGGGCTGGGTCGACGGCAAGGAATTCGTGCGCCGCGACCATGAGTTGATGGAGGCCTATGGCAAGGGCCACCTGCAGATGGAGGATTACATGGCCTTCAGCCTGGAGCCGATCGCCGGGCGCACCCTGGAAGAGGTCGAGCACCTGGTGGAGCCGTGGGTCGAAGAGGTGATCGAGCCGATCATCTACGGCGACGCCTGCCGCTGCATCGCCGAACACCGCAAGCGCGGGGATCGCATCCTGATCATTTCGGCGTCAGGTACGCACCTGGTCGGGCCGATTGCGGCGCGGCTGGGCGTGGACGAGTTCCTGGCGATCGAACTGGAGGCGGTGAATGGGGTTTATACCGGCAAGACCCATGGGGTACTGACCTATCGCGAAGGGAAGATCACGCGGTTGCTGGAGTGGCTGGACCAGGAGCAGGAGAACCTGGAGGGGGCAAGTTTCTATTCCGACTCGCGCAACGATTTGCCGTTGTTGCTGAAGGTGGATCATCCGCATGTGGTGAACCCGGATGCGGTGTTGCGCGAGCATGCCGAGATCAACAAGTGGCCGATCCTGAGCTGGGTCTGAGGTAATCGCATTGCCTGCACCGGCCCTTTCGCGGGTAAACCCGCTCCCACAGGGAACACACAGTTTTCAAGCCTGTGGTAATCCCTGTGGGAGCGGGTTCACCCGCGAAGAGGCCTGGCCTGTTTACATCAGGCTAGGGTCGATCACCATCACCAGCTTGCCCGACACCTGGTTGGTCTCAAGCTCGGCATACGCCGCCTGGGCAAACTCCACCGGGTAGGTATCCACCAGCTGCGGCGACAGGCGCCCTTCGGCAAACAGCGGCCACACCTGCTGCTGCAATTCGCGCAACAACTCGGCCTTGAAGCCGTCATCGCGGTTGCGCAGTGTGGAACCGGTAATCTCCAGGCGCTTGCCCAGTACCTGCGCCAGGTCCAGCTCGAACTTGCGCCCGCCCATCAGGCCGATGATCACCCAGCGCCCGTCACGCGCCAGCAACTTGAGGTTGAGCTCACCGTAGCTGGCGCCCACCGGGTCAAGAATCACATCGAACGGGCCGAAACCTTCCAGCGCGTCCAGGTTCTCGTTACGTACCACACCACCGGCGGCGCCCAGCGCCTCGCAGTAGGCCAGGCGGTCCTGCGAACCGACGCTGACCCACACCGGGCTGCCGAACGCCTTGCACAACTGGATGGCAGCCGAGCCAACGCCGCTGGCGCCAGCGTGCACCAGCACCTTCTCGCCAGCTTTCACGCCACCCAGCTGGAAGATGTTCAGCCAGGCAGTGGCATACACTTCCGGCAACGCCGCCGCCTCGTGCAGGCTCAGGCCCTCGGGCACCGGCAGCACGTGACGGGCATCCACCACCACTTCCTCGGCCATGGCACCGCTGGCCAGCAGTGCGCATACCCGATCACCTACCCGCCAGTCAGCACCGGCACCCACTTCTTCGATCACGCCGGAACACTCCAGGCCCATGTATGGGCTGGCGCCTGGCGGTGGTGGGTACAAACCTTTCATCTGCAGCAGATCGGCGCGGTTCAGCCCCGCAGCAGCCACGCGAATGCGCACTTGGCCTGCGTCGCAGGTCGGGCGTTCGGCCTCGACCCAGGCCACATGTCCGTCAACGCCTTGCAATGCCTTCACAGTGCCTCCATAGTTGAATCATATGACCGAGCCTGGGAACGCCAAGTCCCCAGGCTTTTTGCAGTATGCATCCGGTTATTTGCAACCGGTGAACAGAAAAGACGGCCTACTATGCGTGATCAATTGTCTCCACGTCGAATCAGCATGAAGCATTTCCTCCCAAGCACCGCCCTGGCGCTGATGATCGGCCTGGGCAGCCTCACGCTCGGCGGCAATGCGGCGGCCGCCAACAAGTGGGACAGCCTGCAGCCGGACCGCGACGAGATCGTCGCCAGCCTCAACGTGGTGGAATTGCTCAAGCGCCACCACTACAGCAAGCCGCCGCTGGACGACGCCCGCTCGGTCATCATCTATGACAGCTACATCAAGCTGCTGGACCCGGCACGCAGCTACTTCACCGCCGCCGACATCGCCGAATTCGACAAATGGAAAACGCAATTCGACGATTTCCTCAAGAGCGGTAACCTGGACCCTGGCTTCACCATCTACAAACGCTACCTGGACCGCGTCAAGCAACGCCTGGACTTCGCCCTGGCCGAGCTGAACAAGGGCGTGGACAAGATCGACTTCAACGCCAAGGAAACCTTGCTGATCGACCGCAAGGACGCCCCGTGGCTGAAGAACCAGGCCGAGCTCGACGACCTGTGGCGCAAACGCGTCAAGGACGAAGTACTGCGCCAGAAGATCGCCGGCAAGGAACCCAAGCAGATCCAGGAAACCCTGACCAAGCGCTACAAGAACCAGCTGTCGCGCCTGGACCAGACCCGTGCCGAGGACATCTTCCAGGCCTACATCAACACCTTCGCCCAGTCCTACGACCCACACACCAACTACCTGTCGCCGGACAACGCGGAAAACTTCGACATCAACATGAGCCTGTCGCTCGAAGGCATCGGCGCAGTGCTGCAAAGCGACAACGACCAGGTCAAGATCGTGCGCCTGGTGCCGGCAGGCCCGGCGGCCAAGACCAAGCAGGTGGCACCGGCCGACAAGATCATCGGTGTGGCCCAGGGCAACAAGGAAATGGTCGACGTGGTCGGCTGGCGCCTGGACGAAGTGGTCAAGCTGATCCGCGGCCCGAAAGGCTCGGTGGTGCGCCTGGAGATCATCCCGGCCAGCAACGCGCCCAGCGACCAGACCAGCAAGATCGTGTCGATCACCCGCGAGGCGGTGAAGCTCGAAGAGCAGGCTGCGAAGAAGTCGGTGCTCAAGCTCAAGCAGGACGGGCGTGACTACAAGCTGGGCATCATCGAGATCCCGGCCTTCTACCTCGATTTCAAGGCCTACCGCGCCGGTGACCCGGAGTACAAGAGCACCACGCGTGACGTGAAGAAGCTGCTCACCGAGTTGCAGAAAGAAAAAGTCGACGGCGTGGTCATCGACCTGCGCAACAACGGCGGCGGCTCGCTGCAGGAAGCCACCGAGCTGACCAGCCTGTTCATCGAGAAAGGCCCGACCGTGCTGGTGCGCAACAGCGACGGCCGTGTCGATGTGCTGGAAGACGAAAACCCCGGTGCCTTCTACAAGGGCCCGCTGGCGCTGCTGGTCAACCGCCTGTCGGCCTCGGCGTCGGAGATCTTCGCCGGTGCCATGCAGGACTACCACCGTGCGCTGATCATCGGTGGCCAGACCTTCGGCAAGGGCACCGTGCAGACCATCCAGCCACTCAACCATGGCGAGCTGAAGCTTACCCTGGCCAAGTTCTATCGGGTTTCCGGGCAGAGCACCCAGCATCAGGGCGTGCTGCCGGACATCGACTACCCGTCGATCATCGACACCAAGGAAATCGGCGAGAGCGCCCTGCCCGAGGCCATGCCATGGGACACCATTCGCCCGGTGGTCAAGCCGGCGGCCGACCCGTTCAAGCCGTTCCTGGCCCAGCTCAAGGCGCAGCATGAAGCGCGCAGCGACAAGGACGCGGAGTTCACCTACATCCGTGATCGCCTGGCCCTGACCCAGAAGCTGATGAACGAGAAGACCGTCAGCCTCAACGAGCAGGACCGCCGTGCACGCCACGACGAAATCGAGGCCAAGCAGCTGGCACTGGAGAACATCCGCCGCAAGGCCAAGGGTGAAGAGCCGCTGAAGGAGCTGAAGAAAGAGGACGAGGACGCGCTGCCGACCGAAGATGAAAACACCAAGCCCGAAGACGATGCCTACCTGTCGGAAACCGGTCGCATTCTGATCGATTACCTGAGTGCGAGCACCAAGGTAGCCAAGAAGTAAGGCACTGCGGCAATGATGGCAAATTAGCTTCACCTGTCATCAAACAGTCATGGCGCTGTCGTGAAATAGAGGGGCCGGGCGTGGAAACGCCCGGCCCTTTCATTTTCAGGAAAACGTCATGACCGTCGCCGAACAGCTCAGTGCCTTGAGTGCCATCCTGGCTCAACGCAACATTCACAGTCTGTTCCAGCCGATCATGTGCCTGAGCGAGCAACGGGTCTTCGGCCACGAGGCGTTGAGCCGCGGGCCGTCCAACAGCCCGCTGCACGCCCCACTTAACCTCTTCACCATCGCCCGCCAGGCCGGCCGCCTGACCGAGCTGGAGGCAACTTGCCGGGAAAGCGCCTGCCGACGTTTCAGCGAACAGCAGTTGCAGGGCAAGCTGTTTCTCAACATCTCGCCGGAGTCGCTGCTAGAGCCGCACTATCCCTCCGGTCAGACCCTGAAGCTGCTCGAACAGGTCGGGCTGCCGCCCAGCCGGGTGGTAATCGAGCTGACCGAACACACCCCGACCGACGACTTCCAGCTGCTGTCCAACGCCCTGCACCACTACCGCGACATGGGCTTCTCGATTGCCATCGACGATCTGGGGGCGGGTTATTCGAGCCTGCGCCTGTGGTCGGAGCTGCGCCCCGAATACGTGAAGATCGACCGCCATTTCATCGACGGCATCCACCGCGACCCGCTCAAGCGCGAGTTCGTCGGTTCGATCTTGCAGATTGCCAGGGCGTCGAAGGCTCAGGTAATTGCCGAAGGCATCGAGCTGGCGGAAGAGCTGGCGGTGCTGGTGGAGATGGGTGTGGACCTGGTGCAGGGCTACCTGCTGGGACGGCCGCAGGAGCTAGGGACGCGCGAAAGCCGGCCGCTACCGGCGCTGATGAATGTTCCGCAGGCAGAACAGCCGACGGTGCGGCTCAATGTCACGATCGGGCAGTTGCTGGAATTGTTTGGCCGGCACCAGCAACTGGATGCACTGGAAGTGGTAGATGCCGATGGCAGGGCTTGCGGGCTGATCCACAGGGATGCTTTGCCTGTGCCGGCCTCTTCGCGGGTAAACCCGCTCCCACAGGTTCACCACAGGGCTTGAGCCTTGCGTTGTACCTGTGGGAGCGGGTTTACCCGCGAAGAGGCCGGCACAGGCAAAAATCAGGCTGTTTCGGGGTAGCTGTACTCGAACACCCGCACTACCTCGGAGGCATGCCACGACGCCGCCTCCATGCCATCCACCGGCCCGGAGAAACGCCCCAGGCGCTCCACGCATTCAAAGAAGCCGGTACGCGGCAAACGGCTGGCACCCTGGCTGATCACCAGCGAGCTGCGCAATGGCTGCTCGGCGCGGGCATCCAGCACCGCCAGGTACTCCAGCGCGGCGGTCAGCGTCTGCATGGCCGGGCTGGGCAACTGCAAGCGCTCGATCAGCGCTCGATACGTCAGCAGGTGACGTTGACGACGGGCCAGGTCAAGCTCGCCCAGCAGGTTATCCCAGTGCTGACGGCTGATCCTGACCTGGCTCATGATGGCTCGCTCCAGCCAGCTACCCCCAGATGCCAAGCCAGGGCTCGGCGGATGGCAGCATCCGGCTGGCGCTCGCCCGATTCGATCATGGCCAGGTAAGCCGGGCTTACGCCGACATTGCGCGCCAGTTGCTCAGGCGCAATGCCCTTGGCCTGGCGAATCTGCGCCACTTCGCTGAAGGCTGGCAAGGGCGCACTGGCTGCATCGCCCTGCGCTGCACTGGCAACCACCTCGGCAGGTGCCTGCCCCGCGGCCTTGAGCAGTGCCTGGTACTGCTCCCAGGGAACGACGGCGTACTCGGGTTGACCGTCCCGGCTGATGACCTGAATACCCATTACAAACCCCTTTAAAAAGGATTACAGCATGTAATCCGTAGGCATAACCCTTATGCCAATTATATTACCAACTCTGGGGTCTGTGCAGTTGCGCTGCGGTTGCGGCCAGTTTTCACTGCGTGTTGCGTTCCAACCGCAGCGCTTCGGGGGTGGCCGGCAGGCGCTCGACCACGCGCAGCCGTTCGGGTGCCTGGCTGTCACGCCAGGCCTTGAAGCGCGCCAGTTCGTCGGCCACGGTCTTCAGCACCCAGCCCAGCACCGCGATGTCGTCCAGAAAGCCCACGCCCAGCAGCCAGTCGGGGATGGCGTCGATGGGGCTGACGAAATACAGCAGCCCGGCAACGATGGTGACCAGCGCCCTGGGGCTGATGGCGCGGTACTCGCCGCGCCACCAGGCCAGGCACAACGACTGCAGCAGCTTCACATCTTCACGCAACTGGCCGATGCGCGGGCCTTTGCGGGCTACCGCAAACAGCAAGGCCGGCAACCGGCCACGGCTGAGGAGGCGCTCGGCCAAGGGCAGGAAACGGGCGAAATTCCAAGGTGCGCTCATGGAGCCTCCAAGAGGAAAAGGTTATCCACATTTATTGTGGATAACCTTGTGAACAGGGCGACGTTTCCGACCCCAGGTGCCTGCCAGGCAAGGGCCCCGGTCAGATCGGGCGTTTTTTACACAGCCGTTTCACACCGTGGTTGCGTACGCCGCAAACAGTTTGCGTCAGAAGCCTTCTGCTTCTTCACGCTGCATTTCCTCGGACAGTATCAGCAGTTGCAGGTTCGTCCAACCACCTGGCACAAACGAAAACGCCCCGTCAGGACGGGGCGTTTTGCGTGGGCCAGCCAGTGTTACTTGGCAGGCGCTTCGGCCGGGGCCTCAGCAGGAGCTTCCGCTTCCGGCTCGGCACCTTGCAGTTGAGCTGGATCCTTGATGGCGATCAGTTCCAGGTCGAACACCAGTACCGAGTTGGCCGGGATCAGCGGGCTCGGGCTCTGCGCGCCGTAGGCCAGTTCAGCCGGGATGAACAGTTTGTACTTCTCGCCGACGTGCATCAGCTGCAGGCCTTCGACCCAACCCGGGATCACGCCGCTGACCGGCAGGTCGATCGGGCTGCCACGCTCGACGGAGCTGTCGAACACCTTGCCATCGATCAGCTTGCCTTCGTAGTGGACGGTGACCACGTCGGTCGCCTTGGGCTGCGGGCCGTCGGCCTTCTTGACCACTTCGTACTGCAGGCCCGAGGTAGTGGTGACCACGCCTGGTTTCTTGGCGTTTTCCTCGAGGAATTTCTTGCCGGCGGAAGCGGCTTCTTCGCTGGCCTTGGCCAGGCGCTCTTCGGCACGCTTCTGCAGCGCGGTGAAGGCCTCTACCAGCTCTTCGTCCTTGATGCGCTGTTCTTTCTTGCCAACGGCGTCTTCGATACCGAGGGCGACTGCTTTGGAATCAAGGTCTTCCATGCCTTCCTGAGCCAGGCTCTTGCCCATGTTCAGGCCGATACCGTAGGAGGCTTTCTGTGCCGGAGTCTTCAGCTCGGGGCTGCTGGTCTGTTGATCACAGCCAGCCAGTACCAGGCCTACCAGGGCAACCGCAGCCGCCAAACGATGCTGTTTCATGCTATTTCCTTGTTCATGCGCCAAAAGGGCAATCAGGGTAAAGCCGCGAGCTTAGCAGGCGGCCATGACCAATGGCTACCGGCATAGGAGCGGGTTTTGGTAAGGAAGTTCAGTAGTTAAACGCTTATTCATCAAAGGATGTGCAGCCAGTGGCCAGTATTGATCGGTTGCGACGCCTTTGCCCGGTTTTGCGGGGGATTTATTTAGCTGAATGCTGAGAAGCCTGCACTGGCCCTATCGCCGGCAAGCCAGCTCCCACAGGGATAGCACCTGCTTCAAGGCCTGTGGTTAACCTGTGGGAGCTGGCTTGCCGGCGATAGGGCCGAACCTGCGTTCAGGGGTAGCTGCCCTCTCGATACTGCCCTGCCACCTCGCGCAGCACTTCGCACACCCACTGCCCCGCCAGGCTCTGCGGCAAGGCGGCATTGCGACAGATGCCGACCGAACCGCCGGGTTCGCGCACGCCCAGGTCGAGCTCGACCAATTCGCCACGGCGCAGGTCGAGCAGCACCGCATCACGCGGCGCCACCCACACGGCATCGCTGCCCAGCAGGTAGCGCCGGCTTAGCGCCAGCGACAAGGTTTCCAGGCGCTGGGCCGGCATCTGGATGCCACCTTGTACGAACAGGCTGTCGGCATGTTGGCGGATGGTGGTGCCTGCAGGTGGCAATACCAACGGGTAACGGCCCACCTGCGCTCGCTCCACCGGCGTACCGGCCAACAACGGGTGGCCGGGCCGCACCACCAGGCTCATCGACTCGCTGTACAGGTGCTCGAACGACAAGCCCTGGATCTGCGGGCTGTCGGTCATGCGCCCGACCACCAGCTCCAGTTCACCCAGGCGCAACTGGCCGAGCAACTGCGCACTGACCCCGGTGACCACGCTGATCACCAGCGCCTCATGCCGCTGGTGCAGGCGGCACAGCACTTCGGGCATGAGCAGGCCTTCGACCGTGGACAGCACTCCGATGCGTACTTGCGACGGCGCCCGCGCCTCGCCACGCAGGCTGCTGACACCATCGCGCAGGGCCTGCACGCTGGGCCCGGCGTAACGCATGAAACGCGTGCCGGCCGGGGTCAGCTCGACGCCCTGGCGGCTGCGCGCAAACAGGCGCGTTTCCAGCAGGTCCTCGAGCTCCTTGAGGGTCTTGGATATGGCTGGCTGGCTGATTGCCAGGATGTCGGCAGCCCTGGCCAGGCTGCCCTGCCGGGCAATCTCCAGGAAGCACAGCAGGTGGCGGTACTTGATGCGGGTGTCGAGGTTCATGGGCTCAAGCTTAACGCATGCAGATAACCTGTACCGGCCCTTTCGCGGGTGAACCCGCTCCCACAGGGGGGCCCCACACCCTTACAGGTTAACGCGATACCTGTGGGAGCGGGTTCACCCGCGAAGGGGCCGGTAGAGACAAATCAGCATCAAGCCACAGCCAACTCCACCGCCTCCCCGTTCAACCGCACCGGCCACACGCGAAGTCGCTGCCCGCTATCCTCCAGGCATTCCCCGCTCTGCAGGCTGAAGTGCTGCTTGTACAACGGCGCCGCCACCACCAGCTCGCCCTGCACACTGCCCACCAGCCCGCGGCCGATGATGTTGGCACCGGACCGCGGGTCGCGGTTGTCCACCGCATACAGCGGCTGCGCCTGCCCCGGCAGGTAGAACAGCGCCACCTGGGCCCCGTCGAGCCAGACCACCACCCCGGAATCGGCCACCAGGTCATCCGCCTGGCACACGGCCTGCCAGTTCTCGTGGGTTTTCACAGCAGCATTGGACAGGTTCATCAGACAGCCTCCTCGACGGTTGGGATCAGGTGCAGTGGCGCAGCAGGCCGGCGCTGTTCGCGTTCGCGCACGAAGTGCACGTCCGGGTCGGCGCGGCGGTCGTTGACGAAAGTACGGAAGCGCTTGAGCTTCTCGGGGTCGCCAAGGGCGTTGGCCCACTCGCACTCATACTGGTCGACCACATGCTGCATCTGCGCTTCCAGCTCGCTGGCCAGGCCCAGGCTGTCGTCGATGATCACCTGCTTCAGGTAGTCCAGCCCGCCTTCCAGGTTCTCGCGCCACACCGAGGTGCGCTGCAGTTTGTCGGCGGTGCGGATGTAGAACATCAGCACGCGGTCGATCAGGCGTACGAGGGTCTCGTCGTCGAGGTCGGTGGCAAACAGTTCGGCATGCCGCGGGCGCATGCCGCCGTTGCCGCACACGTACAGGTTCCAGCCCTTGTCGGTGGCGATCACGCCGATGTCTTTGCTCTGTGCCTCGGCGCATTCGCGGGTGCAGCCAGACACCGCGAACTTGAGCTTGTGCGGGCTGCGCAGGCCTTTGTAGCGGTCTTCCAGGCGCAGGGCCATGCCGACGCTGTCCTGCACGCCGTAACGGCACCAGGTGCTGCCAACACACGATTTCACCGTGCGGGTCGACTTGCCGTAGGCATGGCCGGTTTCGAAGCCGGCCTCGATCAGCTCGCCCCAGATCAGCGGCAGCTCGTGCAACTGGGCGCCGAACAGGTCGATGCGCTGGCCGCCGGTGATCTTGGTGTACAGGTCGTACTTTTTCGCTACCTGGCCGATCACGATGAGCTTGTCGGGGGTGATTTCACCGCCGGGGATGCGCGGCACCACCGAGTAGGTGCCGTTCTTCTGCATGTTGGCCATGAAGGTGTCGTTGGTGTCCTGCAGCGGCACCAGCGCCGGGTCCATGATCGGCTGGTTCCAGCACGAGGCGAGGATACTGCCCACCGCCGGCTTACAGATGTCGCAGCCAACGTGGCCCTTGCCGTGGCGCTCGAGCAGTTCGTTGAAAGTACGGATACCCTCTACCCGCACCAGCCCGTACAGCTCCTGACGGGTGTAGGCGAAGTGCTCGCACAGGCTCTTGTCCACCGCCACGCCACGGGCGGTCAGTTCGTGCTCGAACACCTGCTTGAGCAGTGCCGCGCAACCACCGCAACCGGTAGCGGCCTTGGTGCAGCCCTTGACTGCGGCAAGGTCGCCGCAGCCGCTGTCGATGGCGGCGCAGACTGCGCCCTTGCTGACGTTGTGGCAGGAGCAGATGGTCGCGCTGTCGGGCAGCGCATCAGCACCCAGGGCCGGTGCACCGTCGCCTTGCGGCAGGATCAGTGCCGCCGGGTCGGCCGGCAGGGCGATGCCGTTCTGGGCGTATTGCAGCAGGGTGTCGTAGTAACTGTTGTCGCCGACCAGCACCGCACCGAGCACGTGCTTGCCGCTGGCATCCACCACCAGCCGGCGGTAGGCGCTGTTGGCTTCGTCGATGAAGCGGTAGCTGCGTGCACCCGGGGTGGCGCCATGGGCATCGCCGATGGAGCCGACATCCACGCCCAGCAACTTGAGCTTGGTCGACATGTCGGCACCGGTGAACTCGCCAGCGGCTTCACCCATCAGCAATGCTGCCAGGTTGCGCGCCATGCTGTAGCCCGGGGCAACCAGGCCGAACACGCTGCCGTTCCACGAAGCACACTCGCCAATGGCGAAAATGCATGGGTCGCTGCTGCGGCAGTGGTTGTCGATGACCACGCCACCACGCGCGGCAATGTCCAGGCCACAGGCACGGGCCAGGGCATCCTGCGGGCGGATACCCGCAGAGAACACGATCAGGTCGGTTTCCAGGTGCTCGCCGCCCTCGAAGTTCATGCGGTAGCGGTAGTCTTCACCCGCACCGATCGACTGGGTGGCACGCGACAGGTGCACACCAACACCCAGCGCTTCGATCTGCGCCTTGAGCGCGGCACCGCCCTCGCCGTCCAGCTGTACCGGCATCAGCCGTGGGGCGAATTCCACCACGTGGGCTTCCAGGCCCAGCGACTTGAGGGCGTTGGCTGCTTCCAGGCCAAGCAGGCCACCACCCACTACCACGCCACGGCGGGCACTGGCTGCGGCAGCGCGGATGGCATCGAGGTCGTCGAGGGTGCGGTAGACCAGGCGGGCATTGCCGCTGGAACCTTCGATCGGTGGCACGAAGGGGTAGGAACCTGTTGCCAGCACCAGCTGGTCGTAGCCATAGCGGCCCTCGGCGGTGACCACCTCAAAGCGCTCACGGTCGATTTCCAGCACCGCTTCGCCGAGGTGCAGGTGCACACCGCTGACGCCGTAGAAGTCCTGCCCGCACAGGGCCAGGGTTTCGGCACAGCTGCCGCCGAAGTATTCGGACAGGTGCACGCGGTCGTACGCACGTTGGCGCTCTTCGCCGAACACATGCACTTCGAAGCGCTGCAGGGCGCCGCGGCTGACCAGTTGTTCGACGCAATGGTGGCCGACCATGCCGTTGCCGACGATGACCAGTCGCTCTCGTTGCCCGCTGCTCGCTGTTGCCTTCATAAGCCGATCCTCGATCAAAAAAAAAGCGCCTGGAGCCGAAGCTCCAGGCGCCTTTGCCTGTATTCATCACGGTAGGGGCCCGGGTTGATCGCCGTTGATCAGGGGGCTTTGTTGTAACCAGGGTAAAGCAGGGAGTGTGCCAACCCTGTTTCCTGTACCGGCCTCTTCGCGGGTAAACCCGCTCCCACAGGGATCGCCACATTTTTCAGACCTGTGCAGTACCTGTGGGAGCGGGTTTACCCGCGAAGAGGCCGGCACACTTCATGCACATTCACAGTGCACTACACCCCATCCTGGGGCACGTCAGTACACATCCCGCCGATAGCGTTTGGCCTTGCTCAGATTCTCGACATAAGCCGCAGCCGCCACTGCATCCATGCCGCCATGCTCGGCCACGATCGCCCGCAACGCCGCATCCACATCCCTGGCCATGCGCTGCGCGTCGCCACACACATAGAAGTACGCCCCCGCCTCCAGCCACTGCCACAGCTGCGCGCCCTGTTCGAGCATGCGCTGCTGCACGTAGACCTTCTCGGCCTGGTCACGCGAAAACGCGGTGTCCAGGCGCAAGTGGCCTGTAGCCTGCCAGGCCTGCAACTGCTCCTGGTAATAGAAATCGGTGGCCGCGTACTGCTCGCCGAAGAACAGCCAGTTGGCCCCTTTCGCCCCACGTGCCTCTCGCTCTTCGAGGAAGGCCCTGAACGGCGCAATGCCGGTACCAGGCCCAACCATGATCACCGGCACGCTGTCGTCCTCGGGCAGGCGAAAGTGCTTCGACACCTGCGGGAAGATCGCCACCTTCAGTGCCTGCGCACGGTCGGCAAGGAAGCTTGAGCACACGCCTTTGCGCGCGCCATAGCGCACCGTGGAAACGGTCAGGTGCACCTGCTGCGGGTGCGCCAGCGGGCTGGAGCTGATCGAATACAGGCGCGGCTGCAACGGCTTGAGCAGCTCCAGCCAGCTGGCCAACGGCAGCTGCTGGGGGAAGGCGCGCAGCACATCGACCAGTTGCCGCCCCCACAACCAGTCCTGCAGCTCGGCCTTGCACTCGGGCTGCAGCAGGCGCTGCAGGTCCGGGGCATTGCCAGCGAAAGCCTGCAGCTGCTGCGGGGTGACCTTGGCGATCTCCAGGTGCGCTTGCAGGGCTTCGGTCAACGGCATGGCGGGCTGGCCTTTCAGCTCGACCATGGTCTGGCCATCGAGCTGCATCAGCGCCAGCAACTCGTCGACCAGGGCCGGACAGTTGCGCGGCCAAACGCCCAGGGCATCACCAGCGGCATAGGTGAAGCCGCTGCCGCTCAGGTCGAACACCAGTTGACGGGTTTCCTTGGTGGCACCCGGGCCGTTGAGCAAGCGGTTTTCCAGCAGGGTGGCGGCCCAAGGTTGCTGCTTGCCGTAGGCCGACACGGGCGCAGGCTCGGTGACCGGTTGCGGTCCAGCGGCGCGGCCTAGCGTGGGCAGCAGCGCATCCAGCCAGGCGGCGAAGGCGTCGTCGAAGTCCGGCTCGCAGTCCACCCGCTGCAGCAGGCGCCGCCCCCCAAGCTCGGCCAGGCGCTGGTCGAGCTGGCGGCCAAAGCCGCAGAACTGGTCGTAACTGGAGTCGCCCAGGGCCAGCACGGCAAAAGGCAGTTCGGCACAGTGGGCGCCCTCCTCGCCCTGCAAGGCGTGCCAAAATGCTGCTGCGCTGTCGGGCGCTTCGCCATCGCCAAAAGTGCTGGCGATCAGCACCACGCTGGCGGCGCCCTGCAGCTGGCGCGGGCTGACCGCTTCCATGCAACTGAGCTGCACATCGAGGCCGGCGGCGCGCAGGCGCTCGGCACAGCGTTCGGCCAACAGCTCGCCGTTGCCGGTTTGCGAAGCCCACAGCACCTGGTGCCGTGGTGCTTTCAACGGCACATCGGGCAGCGCCGCAGGCTGGGCGAACAGCCCGGCCAGCAAGCCATCGACGAACAACCGGCGGTTGGCGGCCAGCGGCGCACTGGCCGGCAGGCAGGGCACGCCCTCGGCGCGGGCCTGGTCCAGGCCCAGCAGGAAGCCTTGCAGGTAATGGCGCTCTTCCTCGGCCAGCACCGGGGCTGGCAGGGCGTCCAGGCCAAGCAGTCGGGACAGGGTGGCGGTCGGCATGCGGGCAGGCTCCGGATTGGCAGTGTTCAGATCAAGGGCTTCGATGCGCTCACCGGCAACCCGCTCCAGGGTCACGGCACAATGCTTGAACGCTGGCTGCAGCGACAGCGGGTCGACCGCATCGCAGGTCACGGCGTTGATCGCCAGCTGCTCGCCGATCAGGTCGTTCCAGTGGAACGGGGCAAAGCAGTTGCCCGGCATCACCCGGTCGCTGATTCGCACGGGCAGCACGGCCTGCCCACGGCGCGAGCGAATGGCCACCTGGTCCTTTTCGGCGATGCCCAGCCGGGCAGCATCGTCGCGATGGATTTCCACGAAGGGGCCGGGCTCCAGCTTGTTCAGCGCCGGTACCTTGCCGGTCTTGGTCAGGGTGTGCCACTGGTGCTGCACGCGGCCGGTATTCAGCACCATGGGGTAATCGGCATCTGGCAGCTCCGCTGCCGGCAACCAGGGGCGGGCGAAGAAGCGAGCCTTGCCGCTGGCGGTCGGGAAAGCCAACGTCGGGCACTCGCCCTGGGCATCGCGCAGCTGCGTCTGGCTGCTGCCGTCGTTGCGATAGCGCAATGGGCTGCGCGGGTTGTCGCGGCCCGGGGCGCAGGGCCACTGGTGCGGCTGCTCGCGCAGTTCGGCATAGCCGATGCCCCGCAGGTCGTAGCCGGTGGTTGGGTTGTGGAAGCGGCGGATTTCTTCGTACACCGCTTCGGCATCGGGGTAGTCGAAGGCGTCGGCGTAGCCCATGGCACAAGCGACCCGGGCGATGATCTGCCAGTCTGGCAGGCTCTGCCCGGGCGGTTCGACGGCGCGTGGCATGAGGGTGAGGTTGCGCTCGCTGTTGATCATCACGCCCTCGCCTTCGGCCCACAGCGCAGCCGGTAGCAGGATGTCGGCGTAGCGGTTGGTCTCGGTGTCGAGGAAGGCGTCCTGGGTAATCACCAGCTCAGCCTGGCGCAGGCCGTCGATCACCTGCTGGCGGTTGGCGACACTGGCCACCGGGTTGCTGCAGATGACCCAACAGGCTTTGACCACGCCGCTTTTCATCTGCTCGAACAGCGCCACCGTGCCCTCGCCGCCTTCGCTGCGCAGGCTGCCTGGGGCCAGTTGCCATTGCTGCTCGACGAAGGCGCGGTCTTGCGCTACCAGCGCCGAGCGCTGGCCTGGCAGGCCGGGGCCCATGTAGCCCATCTCGCGGCCGCCCATGGCATTGGGTTGGCCAGTCAACGAGAACGGCCCGCTGCCGGGGCGGCAGATGGCACCCGTGGCCAGATGCAGGTTGCAGACCGCATTGGTGTGCCAGGTGCCGTGGATGCTCTGGTTCAGCCCCATGGTCCAGCAGCTCATCCAGTTGCTGGCGCTGCCGATCCATTCGGCGGCCTTGATGATGTCGGCCTCGGCCAACCCGGTGATGGCGGCCACGCGGTCAGGGGTGTAGTCATCGAGAAAGGCCGGCAGTTCGTCCCAGCCTTCGGTGTGGCGGGCGATGAAGCCGGGGTCGGTGTGGCCGTTACGCAGCAGCAGGTGCAGCAGGCCGTTGAGCAAGGCCATGTCGCTGCCGGGGCGCACCTGCAGGAACAGGTCGGCCTTGTCGGCGGTAGCAGTGCGCCGCGGATCGACGACGATCAGCTTGGCACCCGCCTTGACCCGGTCGAGCAGGCGCAGGAACAGGATCGGGTGACAGTCGGCCATGTTGGCGCCGATGACCAGGAATACGTCGGCATGCTCGAAGTCCTGGTAGCTGCCGGGCGGGCCATCGGCACCGAGCGACAGCTTGTAGCCGCTGCCGGCACTGGCCATGCACAGGCGCGAGTTGGACTCGATGTGGCGGGTGCGGATAAAGCCTTTGGCCAGTTTGTTGGCCAGGTACTGTGCCTCCAGCGACATCTGCCCGGACACATACAGTGCCACGGCGTCGGGGCCGTGCTGGTCGATGATGCCACGCAGGCGCGCAGCGGCGGTGGCGATGGCCTGGTCGATGCCGGTTCGCGCTGGCTGCTGGCTGCGCTGCTGGCGTACATAGGCATCCTCCATGCGCCCGGCGGCGGTCAGCGGCAGGTGTGCGGTGAGGCCTTTGGTGCACAGGCGGCCAAAGTTGCTGGGGTGCTGCTTGTCGCCGCTGATCTTGCCGACCTTGCCATCGGCAACGCTCATGACGATGCCGCAACCGACGCCGCAATAGGGGCAGACGCTGCGCACTTCGCTGTTGGCCATGGGCGGGCTCCTGTGGGGAACGCAAAAGGCGCCGGCTGCTCCGGCTTGCTGGGCAAGCGGGGCAACACGGCGCCTTTGTCGTGAAGTTTTGTGGGCTGTCGACGTTGATAGCCCTGGGTAGCGGTAGATCAGCAATTTATGGGCCAGCTGTGCCGACCCTTTCGCGGGTGAACCCGCTCCCACAGGTACATCGCAGCCCTCAGGCCCTGTGATATCCCTGTGGGAGCGGGTTTACCCGCGAAGAGGCCGGTACAGGCTGTGCACCATGCGATGGCAACCCCGCCCTCCATGGCGCTATGCTGGGGCAAATTCCAGCATGAGCAACCGCCCTCCCCCCATGTCCCAGGTGATTATCAAGACCCCCGCCCAACTCGACCTGATGCGCCGCGCCGGCCAGCTGCTTGCCCAGGTGTTCGCCGACCTCGACAGCTTCATCCGCCCTGGCGTGACCACCATGCAGATCAACGACCGCGCCGAAGCGTTCATCATCGGCACGCTCAAGGCCCGCCCGGCGAGCAAGGGCCAGTACGGGTTCCCTTATTCGCTAAACACCTCGGTAGACCATGTGGTGTGCCATGGCATGCCCAAGGCCGATGAAGTGCTGAAGGAAGGCTCGATCATCAACGTCGACATCACCCTGGAACAAGGCGGCTACATCGCCGACTCGTCGAAGATGTACAGCATCGGGCCAATCAGCGATGAGGCGCAGCGCCTGGTCGACACCACCTATGACGCGCTATGGAAAGGCATCGAACAGGTACGCCCCGGGGCTACGTTGGGCGATATCGGCCATGCCATCCAGACCCATGCCGAAGCGGCGGGCTACAGCGTCGTGCGTGAGTATTGCGGGCATGGCATTGGCCAGCAGATGCATGAAGGGCCCGAGGTGCTGCACATTGGCCAGCGCGGGATGGGCCTGAAGTTGAAGCCGGGGATGGTGCTCACCATCGAACCGATGATCAACCAGGGCGGACGCGGGACGCGCACGCTGAAGGATGGCTGGACGGTGATTACCCGCGACCACAGCTTGTCGGCGCAGTGGGAGCATACCGTGGCGGTGACCGAGGATGGGTTTGAAGTGCTGACATTGCGGGAAGAAGAGCGTCGCGGCTGAAATTGCCGGGGGCGCAAAGCGGCCCCAGGATTTCATGAGCGATGAAATCGCTCAGGATGCAGAAACAAAAAAAGCGACCCTAGGGTCGCTTTCTCTGTTACTTCCGGGTGTTCAGTAGGCCCTGGAAGCGGAATATGGCGCAGCGGACGGGACTCGAACCCGCGACCCCCGGCGTGACAGGCCGGTATTCTAACCGACTGAACTACCGCTGCGCTAAACATCGAGTGGTGGGTGATGACGGGATCGAACCGCCGACCCTCTGCTTGTAAGGCAGATGCTCTCCCGGCTGAGCTAATCACCCATGTCTCTCGGTGTGGCGCGCATTCTACGGGTGACTTGGAGCTCTGGCAAGCACTTATCCAACTTTTTGCAAATTTCGCTAAAACACCAAATCGCAGGCACAAAAAAAGCGACCCTAAGGTCGCGTTCTCTGTTACTTCCGGGTGTTCAGTAGGCCCTGGAAGTGAAATATGGCGCAGCGGACGGGACTCGAACCCGCGACCCCCGGCGTGACAGGCCGGTATTCTAACCGACTGAACTACCGCTGCGCTAAACATCGAGTGGTGGGTGATGACGGGATCGAACCGCCGACCCTCTGCTTGTAAGGCAGATGCTCTCCCGGCTGAGCTAATCACCCTTCGTCTCGGTGTGGCGCGCATTCTACGGACGGCTCCGTACACTGGCAAGCACTTTTTAAACTTTTTTCAAAAAAAACCTCAGGCCTTTCAAAGACCTAGCGTTGCCACGTGCACCTTTACATCCAGCTACAGCTACTGGCACTCCGACAGGGTTGGCCTGGGAGCACCGCTCGGAGAATAATGCCCGCCTCATGCATTAAGGAGAGATTGCCCCTCATGTGGTTCAAGAACCTGCTGACCTACCGCCTGACCCAGGAAGTCCCATTCGAGCCTGAAGCGCTGGAAGCGGCACTGGCCAGCAAGCCGGCCCGCCCCTGCGCCAGCCAGGAGCTGACCACCTATGGTTTCGTCGCGCCATTCGGCAAGGGCGAAGACGCTCCTCTGGTGCATGTCAGCGGCGAGTACCTGCTGATTGCCGCGCGCAAGGAAGAACGCATCCTGCCCAGCAGCGTGGTCAACGACGCGGTGAAGGAAAAGGTCGAAGAGATCGAGACCGAGCAGATGCGCAAGGTCTATAAAAAGGAACGCGACCAGATCAAGGACGAGATCATCCAGGCCTTCCTGCCGCGCGCGTTCATCCGCCGTTCGATGATCTTCGCAGCCATCGCCCCGCGCCTGGGCGTGATCCTGGTCAACTCGGCCAGCGCCAAGCGTGCCGAAGACCTGCTGTCGACCCTGCGTGAAGTGATGGGCTCGCTGCCGGTGCGCCCGGCCACCGTGAAAATCGCACCGGTTGCCACCATGACCGAGTGGGTCAAGTCGCAGGAAGCTGCCGAAGGCTTCTATGTGCTGGACGAGTGCGAACTGCGCGACACTGCCGAAGACGGCGGCATCGTGCGCTGCAAGCGCCAGGACCTTACCGGCGAGGAAATCCAGCTGCACCTGAGCACTGGCAAGGTGGTCACCCAGTTGGCCCTGGCCTGGCAGGACAAGCTGTCGTTCATTCTGGATGACAAGATGGTGATCAAGCGCCTGAAGTTCGAAGAGCTGCTGCAGGAGCAGGCCGAACAGGACGGTGGCGATGAGGCTGCCCAGCAGTTCGATGCCAGCTTCCAGTTGATGATGATGACCTTTGCCGAATTCCTGCCGGTGCTGTTCGAGGCGCTGGGTGGGGAAGAGATCCCGCAAGGGGTCTGAGGTAAATGAGGTATCGGTGCAGGCCTGAAAGATATTTTTTGCCTGCACCGGCCCTATCGCCGGCAAGCCAGCTCCCACAGGAACACCACAGTATTCGGAACCTGTAGCGTACCTGTGGGAGCTGGCTTGCCGGCGATAGGGCCCCTGAAATTCACGCAGCTATAAATAGAAAAGGAATTGCCCCCATGCGTGCCCTCGCCACTCTCAGCCGCTTCGTCGGCAATACCTTCGCCTTGTGGGTGCTGGTGTTCGCCGTACTGGCCTTCGTGCAACCGCAATGGTTCATCGCCCTGAAGGTGGCCATCGTGCCGCTGCTGGGCCTGGTGATGTTCGGCATGGGCCTCACCCTCAAGCTCGATGACTTCGCCGCCCTCGCCCGCCAGCCCTGGCGGGTGATGCTGGGGGTGGTCGCGCACTTCGTGATCATGCCGGGCATGGCCTGGCTGCTGTGCCAGATGTTCCACCTGCCGCCGGAAATCGCCGTGGGCGTGATCCTGGTCGGTTGCTGCCCGAGCGGCACGGCGTCGAACGTGATGGTCTGGCTGTCGCGCGGCGACCTGGCGCTGGCGGTGGCGATCGCTGCGGTGACCACCCTGCTCGCCCCGCTGCTTACCCCGGCGCTGATCTGGTTCCTGGCCTCGGCCTGGCTGCCGGTGTCCTTCATGAACATGTTCTGGTCGATCCTGCAGCTGGTGATGCTGCCGATCGTGCTCGGGGTGCTGGCCCAGCGGCTGCTTGGCGCGCGAGTGCAAGCGGCGGTGCAGGTACTGCCGCTGGTGTCGGTGGTGAGCATCGTGATGATCGTGTGCGCGGTGGTGGCGGCCAGCCAGGCGAAGATCGCCGAATCGGGGCTGCTGATCATGGCTGTAGTGGTATTGCACAACAGCTTCGGCTACTTGCTGGGGTACCTGACCGGCAGGCTGTGCAAGCTGCCACTGGCACAGCGCAAGTCGCTGGCGCTGGAGGTGGGCATGCAGAACTCCGGGCTGGGCGCGGCACTGGCAGCGGCGCATTTTTCGCCGCTGGCTGCGGTGCCGAGTGCGTTGTTCAGTGTTTGGCACAATATTTCCGGGGCGCTGCTGTCGACCTGGTTCCGGCGCATGGGGGAACCTGTGGCAGAAGCTGAAGGTGGGGAGCCGGCCAGGCATTGATGTTGCCTGCACTGGCCCTTTCGCGGGTAAACCCGCTCCCACAGAGATCTCCACAGTACTCAGACCTGTGCAGTACCTGTGGGAGCGGGTTTACCCGCGAAGAGGCCCGCACAGGCTTGCCCAGAGGTTTGCATATGTGCACCATGGTACCCACTGTGAGGACGACCTCACGACGCACCGCGTGACCATTCCGGGGACGGCCCCATCATTGACAACGATGGAGACACACCATGTCCTGGATCATCCTGTTCTTCGCCGGCCTGTTCGAGGTCGGCTGGGCCGTCGGCCTGAAATACACCGACGGCTTCAGCAAGCCACTGCCCACCGTCCTCACCGTCGCCGCCATGGCCATCAGCCTGGGCCTGCTGGGCCTGGCCATGAAAGAGCTGCCGCTGGGCACCGCCTATGCCATCTGGACCGGCGTCGGCGCGGTCGGCACGGTGATCGCCGGTATCATCCTGTTCGGCGAGTCCATGGCCCTGGTACGCCTGGTCAGCGTGGCGCTGATCGTTACCGGCCTGGTCGGCCTGAAAGTCAGCGCCAGCTAACGCCCTCCGCCTAGCGCAGGTTGCCGCGCAGGCGGCTGACCTGCTCACGCAACGCCTCTGGCTGCGCCGCCTCCACCGGGATGGCGGCGCCTGCCACGATGGTCACCCGGGACCACAGGCGCTTGAAAAAGCCCTTGGCCGGGTCACGGCTGAAGAAGCTGCCCCAAAGCCCCTGCAAGGCCAACGGAATGACCGGCACCGGGGTTTCTTCGAGGATGCGGTTGACGCCGCCCTTGAACACATCGATTTCGCCGTCCCCGGTCAGCTTGCCCTCCGGGAAGATGCATACCAGCTCGCCATCGGCCAGGTACTCGGCAATGCGCGCGAAAGCACGTTCGTAGATGGCCAGGTCCTCGTTGCGCCCGGCAATCGGGATGGCGCCTGCGGTGCGGAACACGAAGTTGAGTACCGGCAGGTTGTAGATCTTGTAATACATGACGAAGCGGATCGGCCGACGGATCGCCCCGCCCAGCAGCAGCGCATCGACGAACGACACGTGGTTGCACACCAGCAGCGCCGCGCCTTCGTCGGGAATGCGCTCGAGGTCGCGGTGCTGCACGCGGTACATCGAATGGCTGAGCAGCCAGATCAGGAAGCGCATGGTGAACTCGGGCACGATCCTGAAGATATAGGCGTTGACCGCGATATTGAGCAGCGACACCACCAGGAACAGCTGCGGGATGCTCAACTCGGCCAGGCCCAGCAGGATGATGGTGAGTACTGCCGACACCACCATGAACAGGGCATTGAGGATGTTGTTGGCAGCGATCACCCGGGCGCGCTGGTCTTCGGGCGTGCGGGCCTGGATCAGTGCATACAGCGGTACGATGTAGAAGCCGCCGAACACCCCAAGGCCGACGATCGACAGCAGGATCCACCAGGCCTGGCCCATGCCCAACAGCGCCAGCCAGTCGTGCGGCGCCGCAGCAGCCGGTACATCGCCGGAGTGCCACCACCACAGCAGGCCGAACAGGCTCAGGCCGAACGAGCCGAAGGGCACCAGGCCGATTTCCACCTTGCGCCCGCTAAGCCGCTCGCATAGCAGCGAACCCAGGGCAATCCCCACCGAGAACAAGGTCAGTACCAGGGTCACCACCGTGCCATCACCGTGCAGCCAGTCCTTGGCGTAGGCCGGGATTTGCGTGAGGTAGATGGCGCCGACGAACCAGAACCACGAGTTGCCGACGATCGAGCGCGACACCGCCGGCGGCTGCCCCAGGCCCATGCGCAGGATCGCCCAAGACTGCTTGAAGATATTCCAGTCCAGCGGCATTTGCGGCGAGGCGGCGGCGGCCCGCGGGATCCAGCGGCTGGCCAGGTAGCCGAGCACGGCGGTGCCGACCACGCCACCGGCCACCACGGCGGCATAGCTTTCGCTCGACATCATCACCCCGGCGCCGATGGTGCCGGCGAGGATCGCCAGGAAGGTACCGGTTTCCACCAACCCATTGCCGCCGACCAGTTCTTCCTCGCGCAGGGCCTGCGGCAGGATCGAGTACTTCACCGGGCCGAACAGCGCCGAATGGGTTCCCATGCCGAACAGCGCCACCAGCATCAACGTCAGGTGGTTGGTGATGAAGCCGAGTGCGCCTACCGACATGATCGCGATCTCGGCCAGCTTGATGGCCCGGATCAACGCATCCTTGGCGAACTTCTCGCCAAACTGCCCGCCCAGCGCCGAAAACAGGAAGAACGGCAGGATGAACAGCAGGGCGCACAGGTTGACCCAGATCGAACGGTCACCGTCGCCCAGGCTGAGCTTGAACAGGATCGCCAGGATCAGCGACTGCTTGAACAGGTTGTCATTGAAGGCACCCAGCGACTGGGTGATGAAAAACGGCAGGAAACGCCGCTTGCCGAGCAAGGTGAATTGCGAGGAATGACTCATCGTCCATGGTCCTGAGGGCTTTTCAATTGGAGGCGCGCCGGGCGCGACAAGCCACAAATCTGCATGGGAAATGCACTGACTGGCAAGCGCTCAAGGATTCTGGAGGGCTGTACCGGCCCTTTCGCGGGCGTGCCCGCGAAAGGCCTGCGCAGCAGGCCTCTGTTGGCATATGCTGGTCACCACGGCAAAACAGAACAACAAGGATGTGTATGCTCGCCGCCATAAAACGCTACCCGCACACTGTACGCCTGCTGCTCGGCACCACCTTCACCCTCACCGTCGCCCGTGCCCTCACCCTGCCCTACCTGGTGGTGTACCTGGCCGACAATTTCCAGCTGCCGATCAGCCAGATCGGCCTGCTGATCGGTGGCGCACTGATCATCGCCTCGCTGCTGAGCCTGTATGGCGGCCACCTGGTGGATACCTTGCGCAACCACACACTGGTCAGCGCCAGCACTTTGCTGTTTGCCCTGGCCTTTGTCGGCGCGGTCGCCAGCAACTCGGCACTGCTGTTCTTTCTCTGCCTGATAATGATCAACCTGGCCCTGGCAGTGGTCGACATCGCCGCCAAGGCGGGCTTCTGCGCATTGCTCCCGGTGGAGGAGCGGGCCGAAGTGTTCGCCATCAAGTACACCCTCAGCAACGTCGGCTACGCCGCCGGCCCGCTGCTGGGGGTGGCCATGCTGGAGCTGAATGACCATATGCCGTTCATCGCCTCCGCCCTGCTCGGCCTGGGCATGTGCCTGGCCTACTGGCGCCTGGGTGACCGCAGCCTGCAGGCCAGTGTGCCGGACAAGCCCGGGGTCGGCTTCGGCCAGGTGGCACTGGGGCTGGCCCGTGACCGGCGGCTGGTATGCTTCACCCTGGGCGGGGTGCTGAGCGCGGTGGTATTCGGCCAGTTCACCGCCTACTTGTCTCAGTACTTGGTGGTAACCAGCAGCCCGGCTGAGGCGGCGCGCCTGATCGGCTACCTGGTGACCACCAACGCGGTGACGGTGATCGCCCTGCAGTACCTGATCGGCCGCCGCATCAGCCGCCAGCGCCTGATGCCCTGGCTGCTGGCCGGCATGGGCCTGTTCATCGCCGGGCTGCTGGGCTTTGCCTTTGCCGGTTCGGCGCTGGCGTGGTGCCTGGCGATGCTGGTGTTCACCCTGGGCGAGATCATCGTGATCCCGGCCGAGTACATGTTCATCGACCTGATCGCGCCGGAGCACTTGCGTGGGGTGTATTACGGAGCACAGAACCTGTCCAACCTCGGCGCGGCGCTGGGGCCGGTGATGGTGGGGTTCGCCCTGGTGCATCTGTGGCCGGGGGCGATCTTCTACCTGCTGGTGTTGTCGGTGATACTGGCGGGAGTGTTTTATTGGCTGGGTACCCGTAGAGGATGATGTCTGCTCTGCTGGCCTCTTCGCGGGTGAACCCGCTCCCACAGTGCAGTACCTGTGGGAGCGGGTTCACCCGCGAAAGGGCCGGCACAGGTTAAAGAGAACCCTGCGACCACCTGCCACTGCGACCATCGTCTGCGCTGACGAAGCGGCACCTGCGTGCCAGACTGATTGATCGGGACCGCGTTATCTTTTTGCTTCGGAGTTTTCATGTCGTTGTCCAGCGGGCTGATCGCCGTGGTCGCCCTGGCCTATATGGCCATCATGTTCGCCATCGCCTTCTACGGCGACCGCCGCAGCACGCCGTTGCCGCCGAAGCTGCGTGCCTGGGTGTACAGCCTGTCGCTGGCCGTGTACTGCACCAGCTGGACCTTCTTCGGCGCGGTCGGCCAGGCCGCCGAACAGCTCTGGGCATTCCTGCCGATCTACCTGGGCCCGGTGCTGCTGCTGATCTTCGCACCCTGGGTGCTGCAGAAGATGGTGCTGATCAGCAAGCAACAGAACATCACCTCGATTGCCGACTTCATCGCCGCGCGCTACGGCAAGTCGCAATCCCTGGCGGTGGTCGTGGCGCTGATCTGCCTGATCGGCGTGCTGCCGTACATTGCCTTGCAGCTCAAGGGCATCGTGCTGGGCGTGAACCTGCTGATCGGCGCCAATGCCGATGCCACCGGCACCCGCGTACAGGACACCGCACTGGTCGTGTCGCTGGTACTGGCACTGTTCGCCATCGTCTTCGGTACCCGCAGCCTGGACGTGACCGAACACCACCGCGGCATGGTCCTGGCGATTGCCTTCGAATCGTTGATCAAGCTGCTGGCCTTCCTGGCCGTGGGTATCTTCATCGTCTTCAACCTGTATGACGGCTTCGACGACCTGTTCAGCCAGGCCCGCCAGTCGATCCACCTGCAGGACTATTGGCAGGAGACCATCAACTGGCCGTCGATGGTGGTACAGACCGCCGTGGCGATGATGGCGATCATCTGCCTGCCACGGCAGTTCCACGTTACCGTGGTGGAGAACATCGAACCCCAGGACATGCGCCTGGCGCGCTGGGTATTCCCGATGTACCTGGCACTGGCCGCGCTGTTCGTGGTGCCGATTGCCCTGGCCGGGCAGATGCTGCTGCCGGGCACGGTGATTTCCGATTCGTTCGTCATCAGCCTGCCGCTGGCCGAGGCACACCCGAGCCTCGCCCTGCTGGCATTCATCGGTGGTGCCTCGGCGGCCACCGGCATGGTCATCGTCGAGGCCGTGGCGCTATCGACCATGGTCTCCAACGACATGCTGCTGCCCTGGCTGCTGCGCCGTACCAACGCCGAGCGGCCGTTCGAGGCGTTCCGTCACTGGATGCTCTCGGTACGCCGGGTGACCATCGTGGTGATCCTGCTGCTGGCGTATGTCAGCTACCGCCTGCTGGGCTCCACCGCCAGCCTGGCGACCATCGGCCAGATCGCTTTCGCCGCCGTGACCCAACTGACCCCGGCCATGCTCGGTGCGCTGTACTGGAAACAGGCCAACCGCCGCGGTGTGTTCGCCGGCCTGGCCGCTGGTATTTTCCTGTGGTTCTACACCCTGGTGCTGCCGATTGCCGCGCACAGCGTGGGCTGGTCGCTGCAGCTGTTCCCAGGGTTGGCGTGGCTGCACGGCAACCCGCTGAACCTGCCGATCAGCCCGCTGACCCAGGGCGTGGTGCTGTCGCTGGCGGGCAACTTCACCCTGTTCGCCTGGGTCTCGGTGCTGTCGCGCACGCGGGTTTCCGAGCACTGGCAGGCCGGCCGCTTCATAGGCCAGCAGACCAGCGCCAGGCCTAGCAGCAAGCCGCTGCTGGCGGTGCAGATCGACGACCTGCTGACCTTGGCCTCGCGCTTCGTCGGTGAAGAACGCGCCCGGCAGAGCTTCATCCGCTTCGCCTACCGCCAGGGCAAGGGCTTCAACCCCAACCAGAACGCCGACGGCGACTGGATCGAACACACCGAACGCCTGCTGGCCGGGGTACTCGGCACCTCGTCGACCCGTGCCGTGGTCAAGGCCGCCATCGAAGGCCGCGACATGCAACTGGAAGACGTGGTGCGTATCGCCGACGAAGCCAGCGAGGTGCTGCAGTTCAACCGCGCCCTGCTGCAAGGGGCCATCGAGAACATCAACCAGGGCATCAGCGTGGTCGACCAGAACCTGCACCTGGTGGCCTGGAACCGCCGTTACCTGGAACTGTTCAACTACCCCGACGGGCTGATCAGCGTGGGCCGGCCGATCGCCGACATCATCCGCTACAACGCCGAGCGCGGGCTGTGCGGCCCGGGCGAGGCGCAGGTGCATGTGGCGCGGCGCCTGCACTGGATGCGTCAGGGCCGTGCGCACTCCTCCGAGCGCTTGTTCCCCAATGGCCGGGTGATCGAACTGATCGGCAACCCGATGCCGGGCGGCGGTTTCGTCATGAGCTTCACCGATATCACCCCGTTCCGCGAGGCCGAACAAGCCCTGCGCGATGCCAACGAAAGCCTGGAGCAACGGGTGGCGGAACGCACTCATGAGCTGTCGCAACTGAACCAGGCGTTGTCCGAAGCCAAGAGCCGTGCCGAAGCGGTGAGCCAGTCCAAGACCCGTTTCCTGGCTGCGGTCAGCCATGACCTGATGCAGCCGCTGAATGCCGCCCGGCTGTTCTCCGCCGCCTTGTCGCAGCAAGCCGGGGGCATGAATGACGAGGCCCGCCAGCTGGTGCAGCACATGGACAGCTCGCTGCGCTCGGCCGAAGAGCTGATCAGCGACCTGCTGGACATCTCGCGCCTGGAAAACGGCAAGATCACACCGGATGCCAAACCCTTTGCCCTCAACGAGCTGTTCGACACCCTGGGCGCAGAATTCAAGGTGCTGGCCGCCGAGAAGGGCCTGGAGTTCCGCCTGCGTGGCAGCCGCCTGCGGGTGGACAGCGACATGAGGCTGCTGCGCCGGGTGCTGCAGAACTTCCTGACCAACGCCCTGCGCTATGGCAAGAGCCCGATCCTGCTGGGTGCACGGCGCCAAGGTGAGCGGTTGTGGCTCGAGGTTTGGGACCGCGGCCCGGGCATCGCCGACGACAAGCTGCAGGAGATCTTCCAGGAGTTCAAGCGCCTGGATAGCCACCAGACCCGCGCCGAGAAGGGCCTGGGCCTGGGCCTGGCGATCGCCGACGGCCTGTGCCGGGTGCTGGGGCACAAGCTGGAAGTGCGCTCGTGGCCGGGCAAGGGCACGGTGTTCCGCGTCAGCGTACCGATTGCCCGCCAGGCCGCCCCGGCGCCCACCGCCCCGGTGGAACAGGGCGGCCAGCCCCTGGCCGGGCTGCAGGTACTGTGCGTGGACAACGAAGACAGCATCCTGATCGGCATGAACAGCCTGCTCAGCCGCTGGGGCTGCCAGGTATGGACCGCGCGCAACCAAGCCGAATGCGAAGCCTTGCTGGGCAAAGGCATGCGCCCGCACCTGGCGCTGGTGGACTACCACCTGGACGACGGCGAGACCGGTACCGGGCTGATGGGCTGGCTACGCGCGCGCCTGGGTGAACCGGTGCCGGGTGTAGTGATCAGTGCCGACGGCAGCAAGGAAACTCTCGCCATGGTGCATGCCGCTGGCCTGGACTACCTGGCCAAGCCGGTCAAGCCGGCGGCCCTGCGCGCCATGCTCAATCGCCATCTGAGCCTGGTTCAGTAAGCGCTTCGTCCGGCAACGCCTCGTCGGACAACGCCCGCTCCAGCAGGTCGGCCGGCAGGCTCTTGCTGGCGCGGGCGCCCAGCAGCTTCAACTGTTCGCTGCGGCTGACCAGGTTGCCGCGCCCTTCGCACAGCTTGTTACGCGCGGCAGCATAGGCCTTGTCCACCTGCTGCAGGCGGCTGCCCAGCTCGTCCAGGTCCTGGATGAACAGCACGAACTTGTCGTACAGCCAGCCGGCACGCTCGGCGATCTCGCGGGCGTTCTGGCCCTGGCGTTCCTGCTTCCACAGGCTGTCGATCACCCGCAAGGTAGCCAGCAAGGTGGTCGGGCTGACGATCACGATCTGCCGGTCGAAGGCTTCCTGGAACAGGTTCGGCTCGGCCTGCAGGGCTGCCGAGAACGCTGCCTCGATCGGCACGAACAGCAGCACGAAATCCAGGCTGTGCAGGCCTTCGAGGCGGTTGTAGTCCTTGCTAGACAGACCTTTGACGTGGCTGCGCAGCGACTGCACATGCTGCTTGAGCGCGGCCTCGTCATTGCTGACGACGAACTGCTGGTAGGCGGTGAGGCTGACCTTGGCATCCACCACTACCTGCTTGTCGCCCGGCAGCATGATCAGCACATCAGGCTGGAAGCGCTCGCCATCGGCGCTCTTGAGGCTGACCTGGGTCTGGTATTCGCGGCCCTTTTCCAGGCCGGCATGCTCCAATACCCGTTCGAGGATCAGCTCACCCCAGTTGCCCTGGGTTTTCTGACCCTTCAGCGCCTGGGTCAGGTTGGTCGCTTCGTCGGACAGCCGCAGGTTCAGTTGTTGCAGGCGCTCCAGTTCCTTGCCCAGCGAGAAGCGCTCGCGGGCTTCCTGCTGGTAGCTTTCCTCCACGCGTTTTTCAAAGGCCTGGATGCGCTCCTTGAGCGGGTCGAGCAACTGGCCGAGATGCTGCTGGCTGGTCTGGGCGAAGCGCTGCTCGCGCTCGTCGAAGATCTTGGTAGCCATGTCGGCGAACTGGGCGCGCAGGGTGTCGCGAGCTTCCTGCAGGTCTTCCAGGCGCTGCTGGTGGCTTTCCTGCTGCTCGCGCAGTTCGGCGTCCAGGCGTGCGGTCTGCGCCTCCAGGCGGCGCAGTTCGGCTTCGCGGTTGGCACGTTCGAGGTTCCAGGCGTGGGCGGCGTCGCGGGCGTTGTCGCGATCGATCTGCAGCAGTTCCAGCTCACGGCCCTGGGCGGCCAGCTGGGTCTGCTTGACGGTGTTGGCTTCAGTAAGGTCGCTGACCTCGTCGCGGCTGGCCTCCAATTGCGCCTGCAGGCCGGCCATGGCCAGCTGGGCAGCATTGAGGCGCTCTTCAAGCAAGGCCTGCTCGCCTTGCCGCGCGCCCTGGCGGCGCTGCACCTGCATGACCCAACCCAGGCAAGGTAATGCACCTGCCACCAAGCCCAGCAGAATGCTGGCCAGATCCACTGTCATGCTTACCCCGAATGATCCTGGATGAATGCATCGCAGCTTATCAGCCTGAGCGGTGTGTTGCCTGTTCCGGCCTCTTCGCGGGTAACCCCGCTCCCACAGGGATTGCACAGTATCCGAGGTATAGCTATTCCTGTGGGAGCGGGTTTACCCGCGAAGAGGCCAGTGCTGGCAACACACCTCAGGCATGAAACCACTGCCTCAAAAGCCGCCGCGCCTCCTGCGACCCCTGCCCCGCCGCCAGCTCCAGCCAGTACCGCGCCTGCTCCGGCTCGCTGTGCTGGCACAGTCGCGCGTATTCCAGCTGCGCCCGCCGGTCACCGGCGCGGGCAGCCTGGCGCAGCAGTTCATGGCCAATACGCCGGTCACGGGCATTGCCGCAATCACGGCACAACATCTGCCCCAGCCGGCTTTGCGCCACTACCACACCCTGACGTGCTGGCTGTTTCAACAGACGCCCGGCCAGGTGCTTGACCTGCGGCTTGTCACCCAGGCGCGGGTTATCGAGCAGCCACAAGGCCACTTTGAGGGAAAACCGTTTGGGGGGAGGCGCAGGCGTGGATGCTGCGGGGCTGGCGAGGGGTTTACCGCGAAACTTCATGAGCAACAGGTATGGCAACTCGAAAGGCGCGCCACTTTACCCTTTTTTTTGCACCTTGGCCTTTCGATTTCCGGAGGATTGAAAAAATTTTCAATGATCTTTTCTTGACGTTTTCAAGTGGATGACCAAGAGGGCTTCCGGAGCATGTCGATTGTCGGACAGTTCACTGTATTGCTGGCACGCCCGTCCTAGAGCAAGCGCTCGGGACAATCCACAGTTCCTGTGGATAACTCGGTGGACAACCACCCCACATCCCTCGCAAACCCCCATGAATTGGGGCTTTCGCTCAAACTGACGATTTTTTCACCAGCTAAAAATAGTGTTTTTTTTCATTGACTTAACCGCCCAGTCAAGGCATTGGCGAAGCGGTTGTGGCGTACTGCGAGCCAGTTGCAAGCGCTGCTCCGAATGTGAACAAGTGCACCATAAACCTTCATTTGAGTGCACGAAATCGGTACATCCGGCCGGATGCGGGCTTTTTGCCCCCTCTTCCCAGCAGAGCAAATACGCGCCATACTGCTCGGCTCACCTGAACAAACATGAAATGCTTGCCAAGCGCCTGTATTTCCGTTAAGGTGCGCCTCGTTAGTACCAAGCTGAAAGTCAATTCTGGCCTTGAGCGTCCTTGCAGACCCGCTCCTCCCAAGGGTGGCGCTGCTGAAACCAGGACCGGCCAATTCGATGATTCACTCGCCAGCCCAGCGCTGTTCAAGCACGAATCACGTGACAGATTGATCAGGATCCCACCCCGACGGCCTTGAACCATGGCCCCGGCGTGCTGCCTGCCTTCTGAAGTACCTACCAGTCAGCCCACGCGCCCACCTTTGATTGCGCTCCCTCTGGCTGCCCTGTTCCAGTCAGGTTCGTTCGTCCCTTAATAAAGGCGTCACTGGAACGTTTCTATCATGCACGGATCATAACCCCGTGTTTAAAGCAGGAACCTCCAACAATATGCAAACTCATCATCAGATTCAGGCTGCCATTGGCACCCTCTCCCAGGCCTTCTCGCCGTTGAAGTGCCTTATCGTTGCACCTCGCAAGGGCAGCTTCAGCTTCACCCTGGTAGACGAACACGGCGTCGCCTGCCACACCGAGCGGCTGTACCCCGAACAGTACAGCCGCAGTGAACCGCTGCAGGCGGTCATCGCCCGCACCCGCCAGTCGCTCACTGCGTGAGTGGCGAATATTGCGGTATTCAAGCGCTGAATGATCACATCGCAAGCCTGCCTGAACGTTCGTGGCGTAATTGCCTTAAGGCATATAGCCCGAAACGTCAGGCAGCAATCGATTTAAAAACAGCCCTTTACACCACGATTATCACACTACACTTCAACTCGAGCGGTGCTTGCCGCTTCCGGCGGGCCTGATCACTCACCAGCTGCCAAGCTCCAGCGCCCGTCCGGCCCCTAACTGCTCGAGGGCATCATGGGTATCGCGGCGAATGAATTGTGTCAGTATGTGATCCGACCCACCCTGGTCTACCTGAACCGTCACTGCGCCAGCGCCGAAGCCTTGCTGCTGGGCATCGCCGCCAGCCAGTCGGCCCTGGGGTCGGCCTTGCACGACCGTCGTGGCCATGGCCTGTACCGTATCGGCGAACACCGTCACCAGGCGATCTGGGACGACTACCTTGCCCGAGACCCCGACCTGGCCAGCCTGGTCCGCGGCCTGGCTAGCCAGCACGCCTTCCTCGGCGGCCCGCACCTCGAACTCACCGTAAACCTGCGCTATTCCACCGCCATTGCCTGGATGCTCGTCGAAGAGCAGGCCACGCCCTTGCCTGCAGCCGACGACCTTCTCGCACTGGCGCGGATCTGGCGACAGATTTTCAACCCCCAAGGTCGCCTGCGCGACTTCACCCACGCCTGGCATACCTGCATAGATCAGAGATTGCCGCAGGCATCTTGAGACACGTCCTACAACGAAACCGGAAAAAAGGGAATTTTGGTCGGATTGTCCTACAAAACCGCTCTATCTCCTGCGATTGAGGCTATAGCGCGGCGCGTGATTTGTTGGTAGCTTTTCGACCCGGAGATCCCAAGGAGTTTTCTAATAATGAAAAAAGTAATGCTCAAAACCTCCCTCGGCATTGCCGTTGCCCTCGCTTCCAGCCAACTGCTTGCCGCAGGTTTCGCGCTGAACGAGCAAAGCATCAGCAGCATGGGGACCGGTTTCGCGGGACGTTCGTCTTCTGCCGAAGATGCCAGCACCGTATTTGGCAACCCTGCTGGCATGTCGCGCCTCAAGCGCGAACAAGTAACCGTGGGTGGCGCAGCTGTCATCGCCAAGTCCGACATCTCGGGCCCGGGTAGCAACTTTGGGGGGGAAACCGATGGCGACATGGTGCCGCTCGTTGGTGTGCCCATGGGTTACTACGTCAAACCGATCGACGACCACTGGAGCGTAGGCTTCGGCGTCTACGTACCGTTTGGCCTGGTGACCGACTACGGCGATGGTGACGCTGCACGTTACTGGGGCAAGAAGAGCCATGTCGAGGTAATCACCTTCCAGCCAACCGTAAGCTACGCCTTCAACGACAAGGTCTCGATCGGTTTTGGCCCGACCTTCAACCGCATCAAGGGCGAACTGGGCTCGAACTTGCCTACCCCCGCGTTCCTGGGTGGTCAAGACGGAGAGGTAAAGATCAAGGGTGACGATACCGCCGTGGGTTACAACATCGGCATCCTGGTCCAGGCCACCGACCGCACCCGTCTCGGCCTGACCTACCACTCGATGGTCGACTACAAGCTGGAAGGCAAAACTCGCGTCAGCACCCCGCTGATCGGACCGTTCAACGGTGACAAGTTCGATGCGACACTGAAGATCAAGACACCGGAATCGGTCGATTTCTCGGTCACCCACGAACTCGATGACCAGTGGACCCTGTACGCCGGTAGCACCTGGACTCGCTGGAGCCGTCTGGAAGACATCACCGTGCAAAACGATGTCCCAGCGCAACTTGCAGGTTCGGCATTCGAGACCATCAAGGAAGACCAGAATTGGCACGACACCTGGGCTCATGCCATTGGTGCGTCTTACAAAGTCAACAAGGAGTGGGTACTGCGCACCGGCTTTACCGTCGACCAGTCGCCTACCAACAACCACGACCGCTCGCCGCGCATTCCGACTGGCGATCGTAAGGTATTCAGCCTGGGTGCTGGCTGGAGCCCGAACGACGATATGACCATCGACGTAGCCTATTCCTACCTGTGGGAAGAAGACGTCAAGGTCAACCAGGTCAGCCCCACCAAAGGCAGCTACCAGGCCAAGTACGAGAACAGCGCTCACGGTATCGGTGCGTCCCTCACCTACCGCTTCTGATCAGTACGCTTCACATGAAAAACCGCCCTCGTGGCGGTTTTTTCATGCTTGCACCTGCCAGCTGTCGCCCAGGGCTTCGCAAAGGTAGTCCATGAATACACGCACTTTAGCGGTCATGGCGAAGCGGTCGGCCAGGCACAGGTAGATATCCATCGGTTCGGTCTGGGCATAGGCCTGGGCGCTGTCGCTGTATTCGAACAACGGCACCAGCGCCCCGGTGGCCAGATGCGGCCGGACGATGAACTCGGCCAGGCGGGTGATGCCGCCATCGTGCAGTGCCATCTGGGTCAGGGCATCGATGTCGTCGCTGATCAGGACACTGCCGAATTCTGCCTCGAACCGCAGCCCGTCGCGCATGAAGCCCCAACGCAGGAAGCGCCCATCCACCGGATAGCGGAACACCAGGCAGCGATGATCACGCAAGCCCTCGGGCGTGGCCGGTATACCGGCGCTTTGCAAGTAACCGGGCGAGGCACAGCAAATGAATGGTATACGGGCGATATGCCGGGCCACCAACTGGTCCTCCAGCTGTGGAGCAATGCGCAGGCTCACATCCACATCTTCGCGAGCATGGTTGACCCGGCGATCAGTCGTTACCAACTCTATCGAAAGTAGTGGGTAGCGGGCACTGAATGCGGGTATCAATGGTGCCAGAACGTGGCGACCGAAGGCGGATGTCGAGGCAATGCACAGCCGCCCCTGGGGTTCACTGTCGGGGGTGGTGACGGCCTGTTCGGCCATGGCCAGGTCGCGTTCGATGTGCCTGACGCGTTCGTAGTACTGGGTACCGGCGGGTGTCAGCGCCATACTGCGGGTGGTGCGGCTGAGCAGGCGAACCTGCAAGTGGCCTTCCAGGCGTGCCAGGTTCTGGCTGACCGCAGCCGGGCTCAGGCCCAGGTTGCGGGCACCGGCGGCGATACTGCCGGCTTCGACCACCTTGATGAAGCTGCGAATGGCGTTGAGCAGGTCCATGCTGAGCCTTTGGATTCGTAAGAATCTCTTTATAAAGAACTCAGTACGGCTGGTCTACAGCTGCTGCCCGGAGCGTTGCTAACTTGCGCCTTTACCCACCTTCCAGGAGTTCGCATGAGCAACCTCTCCCAGGCACGCAGTCGACGCAAATTGCACCCGGGGGCCATGCCCTACGTCTTTGCTTTCTACATGTCGTCGATCATGGCGCTGTTGATGTGTTTCGTGATTACGGCAGCGAATGCGGGGGTTAACGCCGAATATCTCGGTAACGTGCTGAAGGCGTACCAGTTGGCGATGCCTGTGGCGTTCGTATGTGTGTTGATGGTCAGGCCGGTGGTAGTGCGGTTGGTGGCGATTACGGTGCATGCAAAGTAACCCGTGGGGCCTCAGCGCTTGCCGGGCATCCATGCCCGTCACCTCCCTCCGCAAGACCTCTGCTCGGCCTCCTGAAGTCGCAATCTGCGGCGCCTGAACTATCGCGCGCTTAGAAGCAAAAGCCGAAGCAAGAGCAAGAGCAAGAGCAAGAGCAAGAGCAAGAGCAAGAGCAGCCAGGTTATGGCTGGGAGGCAATGGCCTTTTCGATGGCTGCCCGGAATGCTGGGTCATCCGGCTTGGTCAGGCTGGAAAAGTTACCAATCACCTTGCCCTTGCGGTCCACCACGTACTTGTAGAAATTCCACTTCGGCGCACTGCTCTGGCTGGCAAGTTCCGCGAACAGCGGTATCGCATCCGTGCCCCGCACCGCCTGTGTCTTGGTCATGGTAAAGGTGACGCCATAGTTGGCATAACAGACCTTGGCAGTCTTCTCGCTATCGGCGTCCTCCTGCTTGAAGTCATTGGACGGCACGCCAAGCATTTCCAGGCCTTGCTCGTGATATTCCTTGTATGTCGCCTCAAGCCCCTCGAACTGCGGCGCAAAACCGCAGTAACTGGCCGTGTTGACCACCACCAGCGGCTTGCCGGCAAAGCGCTCGCACAGGTCCACCTGCCCCTTGCCCCGCAACTCTGGCAGGCTGCTTTGCAACAACGCCGGGCAATCGGCAGCCCAGCTCGATGCGCCGGCAAGCAGGGCCAGCACCGGCACCATCAACCAATGTGCACGCATGACTCGTTTCTCCCGCAAGACAACCCTTGAACTTGCAGGGTAGCGCCTAACAAACACTCATGCCCAGTTGCATCATCGCCATCCCGCCCTTGTGCCAGCCCCACCACAACAGCGCCAGCAGCAACAGGGCGGCAAGGGCCAGTAGCCCTTGAGCCACATAGCGGTTCATGCAGCCTGGGCCTGCAGGCGGGCGACCGGGCGTTCGCGCACCGGCCAGTTGAGGGCGGCAGCCAGAAGGCTGAGCAGGATGGAAATCTGCCAGACCAGGTCGTAGCTGCCGGTGCGGTCATACACCACCCCGCCCAACCAGCCGCCAAGGAAGGCGCCCAGCTGGTGGAACAGGAAGACGATACCGCCAAGCATGGACAGGTTGCGCACGCCGAACAAGGTGGCCACCGTGCCGTTGGTCAACGGCACCGTGGACAACCACAGCAGGCCCATGGCGATGCCGAACAGGTAAGCGCTGATCTCAGTCACCGGCGCCCACAGGAACAGCACGATCACTACCGCACGCAGCAGGTACAACCCGGTCAGCAGGCGCGGCTTGGACATGCGCCCGCCCAGCCAGCCGGCGGTGAAGGTGCCGACGATATTGAACAGGCCTACCAGCGCCAGCACCGTTGTGCCGGTAGTCGCAGCCAAGTGCTGGTCGACCAGGTAGGCCGGCAGGTGCACGCCAATGAACACCACCTGGAAACCACAGACGAAAAAGCCCAGCGCCAGCAACCAGAAACCGGAGTGCGAGCACGCCTCGCGCAGGGCCTGGCCCAGGGTTTGTTCGGCACCATGAGTGGGCAGCGGGCGGTCACGCAGCAGGCCGACGAAGGGCACGATCAGCGCCACCATCAGGCCCAACACCAGCAACGCTGCGGACCAGCCCAGCCACTGGATAAGGCCGAGGGTGCCCGGCAACATGGCGAACTGGCCGAAAGAACCGGCAGCACTGGCAATGCCCATGGCCATGCTGCGCTTCTCCGCTGGCACGGCACGCCCGACCACGCCCAGGATGACTGAGAACGAGGTGCCGGACAGGCCCATACCGATCAACAAGCCGGCACTCAGCGACAACGACCAGGCAGAGTCGGCCATGCCCATCAGCACCAACCCGGCAGCGTAGAGAATACCGCCAATGATCACCACCCGCGCCGCGCCCAGGCGGTCGGCCAGGGCGCCAGCGAACGGTTGCGCCAGCCCCCAGATCAGGTTCTGCAAGGCAATGGCGAAGGCGAACACCTCACGCCCCCAGCCGAAGTCCGCGCTCATCGGCGCCAGGAACAGGCCGAAGCCGTGCCGCACACCCAGGGATAGCGCCAGGATCAACGCTGCCCCCACCAATACCCACCCGCTGGTTCGCCACACCGAAGTCATTGTCGTTATCTCCAGCACATCGCAAGGTTTTACGGGTATATACCCGCTTATAGTCGTATCAAATCAAGCCAGTTGGTTCAGCAAACGCACCAGTTCATCCCGCTGCCCTGTCCCCAGCCGCTCCACCAGTTCGGCCTGTGCCTGTTCCCAGGCCGGATGGGCCGCACGCAGCAGCTGGGTACCGGCCTCGGTCAGCAGCACCACGCGGTTGCGCTGGTCGTCACCATCGGCCAAGGCCACCAGCCCTTCAGCCTCCAGCACCCGCAGGTTGCGGCCCAGGGTACTGCGCTCAAGGCCCATGGCTTCCGCCAACGTGGTGATACTGGGGCGATCGAGCCGCTGCAGATGACGCAACAGGGAAAACTGGGCGACATTGACCCCAAAGCCGGCAAGGGCCTCGTCGTAATGTCGGCTCACCCCACGGGCGGCACGACGCAGGTGGGTACAGATACATTCACTGGTCAGCATGGATACGTGTATATACCCGCGTCAGTAATGTTGCAAGAGAAAGCGTTAACGGGGCTGCTACGCAGCCCCAAGTTACCTAACTGACAGGCATAACCCTCAGCCCGGGTTCAAGCGCCTGCGAATCGGCTCGAACTCCGCTGTAGCCTTGCGCGCCAGCGGGTCTGGAGCGCCCTGCTCGATTGCCTGCCAATAGCGCCACGGCACCTTGGCCGAGCCCAATTCGTAGTCCATGCCGTCCCAGTTATCTTCACGAAAGCTGTAGAAGGCCCAGTGCAACCGGTAGTGATCCAGCACGCTGAGCACGTCTTCCAGGTATTGCCGGCAGCCCGGTAACCTGCGCATGCAGCCGAACTCGCCCACCACCAGGCGCGAGCTGGGCACTTTCATGGCGGCGGCCCAGTCCAGCGGCTGGCGCAGGTACTGCGCCACACGTTGCCCATCCCATTGCTGCGCCTGCCCCGCGAACGGTGCCGGCCCGGGATAGGCGATGGGTTGCTTGCGCGTCATGTTCGGTGCACTGGTCACCAGATAGGGCTCGTACATGTGTACGCTGTACAGCACCCGCTGGTCCTCCAGAGGTGCCGGCCAGTAACCGAAAGCGTCGGCGGCGGCGAACCAGCCGGCATCGAGCATGACCGGCGTGTCGGAGTCCTCCTCGCGAATGGCTGCTATCAACTGCCGATACAAGGCAGGCAGATCACGCGCACCGCCCTGCTGCCGTGCATACCACTGCTGCATTTGCCCAGGGTCGGCATGCTCGGCCAGGCCACCTTGCTTCTCCGGGGCGGGCTCGTTGACCAGGTTGTAGGCAGCGATGGCCGGGTGGCCTTTCAGCTCACGGGCCAGATCCCGCCAGAACGCCGCAGCCTGCAACCAGTAGCGTTTGTCTTGCCAGAGGCGGTCGTCGAACTGGCCCTGATTGTTTTGCGACCAACGCATGCCGGGTAGCGAAAGCGGTGCGATGACCACCTTGAGGCCGGCCTTGTGGGCGCGGTCGAGGGTGGCTCGCAGCGTGGCCAGGTCGGTGGCAGGCAGGCCTTGGTAGGCATCGGCATCGCCGAGGAGGAAGTCGCGTTCTGCCGGCTGCCACTTGTCGTAGGACAGCCGCACCCAAGTCGCGCCATAACCGCCCAAGGCGTCGAAGTAGGCTTGATCAGGTGGCAGCCGGTTGAAGCTGTTGCCACCGTGGCGGGGGCTGTTCCAGAAAGCCATGAGATCGGCTGCCATGGCTGCGGGCACCATGGCCAACAGAAACGCAGCGAGAATGACATGACGCATGGTGCCGACACTCCTCGACAGTTAGCGGAGGGGCAAGCATACGCCAGTGAAAAGATGTCGGCTCTTGCTGAGTTTTTCAGGAATTTACCGACACGTTAGGCTCAGAAACGCCCTACAGAAACATCCTGCTTGCGCGGTCACTTGCAGGAGCAAGACTCAGAGGCCCAACGCCAACCCCAGCACCACGGCCAGTTCGAGCAGCTCCAGCATTGCACCGGCGGTATCGCCGGTAGCCCCGCCCAGGCGCCGGCACATCAGCTGTCGCAACCAGGCAAACACGGCGAACGCCAGCAGCACGATCCACCCGCCCAGGCCCAGGCAGAAAAGCACACAGCCCAGCAGCACCCACCCGGCCGCATACCGGGGAAGATGCTCGGCCAGCGCCTGCCCCAAACCACCCTGCCGTACATAAGGCGTACTCAGGAACAGCCCAAGCATTGCTGCCCGCCCGATCAAGGGTGCCAGTAGCAACTGTGCGCCAATGCCCCGCTCGACCAGCACCCACAACGCGCAGAACTTCAGCAACAGCACCAGCACCAGGGTGACCACGGCAATCGGCCCACTACGCGGGTCTTTCATGATCAGCAGGGTGCGTTCGCGGTCACCGAAACCGCCAAGCCAGGCGTCGGCACTGTCTGCCAGGCCATCCAGGTGCAAAGCGCCACTGAGCAGCACCCACAATGTCAGCAGCAGGGCCGCGTGCAGCGGCGTCGGTGCACCCTGCAGCAGGTGGCTGGCCAGCCACAGCAACAGGCCGAACAGCAACCCGACCAGTGGGTAGCAGAGCAGCGAGCGGCCTATCTCGCGCGGCGCTGGCATGCCTGGCAGAGTCACCGGCAGGCTGCTGAGAAATTGCAAGGCAATCCACAACGGCAACATTTCAGCGCCCCTCGACCAACTGGCCGTCGTCACCCGGCACCAGCCGCATCAGCGCAGCGTGGCCGACTTCGACCTGCAGTAACTGCGCCCTCGGCAAACCACGGGCACGGGCCAGCAGCAGCCGCATCACGCCACCATGGGTGATCAGCAGCACGCGCTTGCCGGCATGCTGCCGACTCAGGCGTTCGACAGCAGCCAGCACGCGCTCGGCAAACGCCTCGACCGGCTCGCCATTTGGCGGTGTGAATGCGTAAGGGTCCGCCCAGAAGCGCCCCAGCGCGTCCGCCTGGTCTTCCATGATCTGCGCCGCACTACGGCCCTCCCAGTCGCCAAAATGCAGCTCCTGTAACGCCGCTTCACGCTGTACGGGCAGGTTCAGCCGCTCGCCCAGCTCCTCGGCAAAATGCGCACAGCGCTGCAGCGGCGAACTGACCAGGACCTCCCACGGGCCGGCTTCGGCCACGGCATGGCGCATCTGCGCCCAGCCCTTGGCAGTCAAGGCATCATCAAGGCTACCACGCAGCCCGCCCTGTTCCGTTTCGCCATGGCGCAGCAGGTCGAGGATCATGCCGAGCGGTCCGCCACCGCAGCCTCGGCGAAGGTCGCCATCTGCCCGTGCAACGCACAGGCCAGGCGCAACAGCGGCACGGCCAGGGCAGCCCCACTGCCCTCGCCCAGGCGCAGGCCCAGCGCCAGCAACGGTTCGGCCTGCAACGCGTCGAGCAAGGCTTTGTGCCCAGGCTCTGCGCCTTGGTGGGCGAACAGCAGCCAAGCCCGGCACTGCGGGTTGAGGCGCACCGCCAGCAGCGCGGCGACACTGCAGATGAAGCCGTCCACCAGTACCGCGATACCTGCCTGCGCGCAACCAATGTAGGCACCGGCCAAGGCCGCGATCTCGAAACCACCGACACAACCCAGTGCCTGCAATGGATCGTTAGCGCTCAGGCCATGCAGGCTCAGCGCCCGTTCGATGACCTCGGCCTTGTGCCGCACCCCGGCGTGGTCCAGGCCGGTGCCCGGGCCACTCAACTCAGCCGGCGGGCAGCCCAGCAGGACGCTGGCCAAGGCAGCGGCAGCCGTGGTGTTGCCAATACCCATCTCGCCACCGATGAACAGCTGCGCGCCCTGTTCGGCGGCGCGCACGGCACTATCGCGACCAGCCTGCAGGGCGGCCTGCAGCTGGCCCTCGGTCATCGCTGGCTGGCGGGCGAAGTTGGCGGTACCGGCGCCCAGGCGCAGATGGCGCACGCCAGGCAGTTCCAGGTGCGGGTCGATGGTGCCCAGGTCGACCACTTCCAGGCTTGCCTGCAGCTGGCGCGCCAGCACGCTGATCGCCGCGCCACCGCCGACGAAGTTGCGCAGCATCTGCCCGGTCACCGCTTGCGGGTAGGCCGAGATGCCTTCCTCGACCACGCCGTGGTCACCGGCAAAAATGCTGATTGCGGTGCGGTCCAGGGTCGGCCGCTCACAGCCCTGCAGGCCGGCCAGCTGAATGGCCAGGCCTTCCAGCTGGCCCAGCGAACCGGCAGGTTTGGTCAACTGCTGCTGACGGGCGCGGGCCTGGTCCATGGCGGGGTTGTCGAGAGGTTGGCAGGGGGATTGCCACCAGGGTTGGGTCATGGTCATGGGCCTGTTCGTAGTTGGGTAATGGAAGCTTACAGAAACTCCGTAAGCGCGCCGTGCACCCTGTGGGAGCGGGTTCACCCGCGAAAAATGCGACGCGGTGCATGGCACCGGCTACGCCGGTGTTCGCGGGTAAACCCGCTCCCACAGGGGCCCTGCCAGATGCTCACGGCGCGGGTCCTTTGAGCATTAGGGGCAGGCCGGCCACGGTCAGCACCACGCGCTGACAGCGTTCGGCCACAGCCTGGTGCAGCCAGCCGGCCAGGTCGACATAGCGCCGGGTCAGCTCACCCATGGGCACGACGCCCAGGCCGGTTTCGTTACTGACCAGGATCACCGTGCCCGGCAACTGTTCCAGGCAGGCCAGCAGCGCATCACGCTCCTCGGCCAGGCGCTGGTCATCTTCGAGCATCAGCAGGTTGGTCAGCCACAGGGTCAGGCAATCCACCAGCAGGCACCGCCCTTCGGCCGCTTCGGCGCGCAGTACCGCGGCCAGGGCCAGGGGTTCTTCGATCACCCCCCAGTCACCGGGGCGACGCTGGCGGTGCAGCAGCACACGTTCGTTCATTTCACCATCCAGCGGCTGGCTGGTGGCGATGTAGGTCACCGGCAGGCCACTGGCGCTGGCAAGTTGTTCGGCCAGGCGGCTCTTGCCAGAGCGGGCGCCGCCGAGGATCAGGTTGAGCATGTCAGGCCACCCCACAGAGTTGGCGCAGGCGCGCGGTGTCCAGGTGCTTTTCCACCAGGTCGGCCAGGCGCTCGATATCGCGTTCGCGCAGGGCCTCGTAATCAATGACCTGCACATCCTCCAGGCCAGCCCAGCGCAGCAACGCCGCGCACGACTGGCTGCCTTCGAACAGGCCGTGCAGGTAGGTGGCAAGTATCTGGCCATCGGCACTGACAGCACCATCGCAACGGCCATCGGCAAGTTGCACGGCAGGCTGCTCCAGGGCAGGCCCCGTGGTGACGCCGGCATGAATTTCGTAACCGGCAATCGGAACTGTGTCGAGGTTCAGCGTGCCAACGACGTTGCGCAGCTGCTTCTCGGCTTCGAGCACCGTGGCGTAATCGAACAGGCCAAGCCCCGGGCTGGAGCCAGCCCCCCCTTCAAGACCAAGCGGGTCACGCACTTCGCGGCCCAGCATCTGCAGGCCACCGCAGATACCGATCAGCTTGCCGCCATAACGCAGGTGCCGGTCGATGGCCTTGTCCCAACCGCGCTCACGCAGTTGCGCCAGGTCGCCGCGCACACTCTTGGAACCCGGCAGGATGATCAGGTCGGCAGCCGGGATCGGCTGGCCCGGGCCGATGAACTGCAGGTCCACCTGGGGGTGCAGGCGCAGTGGGTCGAAGTCGGTGTGATTGCTGATACGCGGCAGCACCGGGACGATCACCTTGAGCACGCGCTCGGTCTTCGCCCCCTGGCGCACATCGATGCCGTCTTCGGCTTCCAGATGCAGGTCGGTGACATACGGCAGCACACCCAGCACCGGTTTGCCGGTGCGCTGCTCCAGCCAGTCCAGCCCCGGCTGCAGCAAGGCGATGTCGCCGCGAAAGCGGTTGATGACAAAACCCTTTACCCGCGCTTGCTCACTGGGCGACAGCAGCTCCAGCGTGCCGACCAGATGGGCGAACACGCCACCACGATTGATGTCGGCAACCAGGATCACCGGGCAGTCCACCGCTTCGGCAAAGCCCATGTTGGCGATGTCACCGGCACGCAGGTTGATCTCCGCTGGCGAGCCCGCGCCCTCGACCATGACCACCGGCCAGGCGGCGCTCAAACGCTGGTGCGAAGCCAGCACCGCCTGCATGGCGATGGCCTTGTAGTCGTGGTAGGCCACCGCATTCATGCTGGTGACGGCACGACCATGAATGATCACCTGGGCGCCGGTGTCGCTGTTGGGCTTGAGCAGCACCGGGTTCATGTCGGTGTGTGGTTGCAGCCGGCAGGCCTGGGCCTGAACCGCCTGGGCCCGGCCGATTTCACCGCCGTCGGCGGTCACCGCGCTGTTCAGCGCCATGTTCTGCGGCTTGAACGGCACCACGCCGACGCCCTGGCGCAACAGCCAGCGGCACAGTGCGGTCACCAGCGTGCTCTTGCCGGCGTCGGAGGTGGTGCCCTGCACCATGAGCGTAGTCATGCCGTTTCCTTTTGATAATCCGCCAGGGCCTGGGCCAGGCGCAGCTCATCCGCCGCGCATTCTGGCAGCCCAAGGCGTACCGCTGGCGGCTGCTCGAACAACCGCACCAGGATGCCGCGGCGGGCAAGAAAGTCATGCAGGTGCGCGGCATGCTCGCTGCGCACGTACTGAAACAGGTCGCAACCGCCGCTGGGCGCCAGGTCGGCGCTGCGCAACAGCATCGCCAGCCGCTGGCTGGCGGCGGCGCAGCGTTCGACCTGCACACGCTGGGCAGCGTGGTCGGCAAGGCTGGCCTGGGCCAGCACCCGGGTCGGGCCATTGACCGTCCACGGGCCGAGCAACTCGGCCAGGCGCTGCAGCAGGCTGCGTTCGGCGGCAACGAACCCGAGACGCACGCCAGCCAGGCCGAAGAACTTGCCGAACGAGCGCAGCACGATCAGCCCTGGGCGCTCGGCACAATCGACCACGCCATCCGCCGGGGTGTTGTCCATGAACGCTTCGTCGACCAACAGCCAGCCACCGCGGGCAGCCAGGCGCGCGTGCCACTCCAGCAGGCGCTCACGCGGCACCCGGCGGCCGGTGGGGTTGTTGGGGTTGACCAGCACCAGTACATCGAGGCTGTCGAGCGTCGCGTCGACCTGCGTTTCGTCCAGCTCTAGCAACTGGTGCCCCGCCCGTTGCCAGGCGTAGGGGTGCTCGGCATAGCACGGCGTCATTACCCCTACCCGACCGGTTGCGCGCAGCAGTGGCAAGGCCTGGATCGCAGCTTGGGAACCAGCCACCGCCAGCAATTGGCGGGCGCCGTAATACGCCCGTGCAGCGTCTTCCAGGCCGTCCTCGGTCTCCGGCAGGCGGGCCCAGGCCTCCATGGGAATCGGTGGAATCGGAAAAGGCCATGGCGCAATGCCGCTGGACAGATCGAGCCACTGCTCGCGGGCGATGCCGTATTGCCGTACCGCCCGCAGCAGGCGGCCTCCGTGTTCAAGCATTGATATAGGCCCCCAGGCAGATCACCAACAGCCACAGCCATACGCCGCGCTGCACCAGGCCCCAGCCGCGCTCGATGGCGTCGGCGTCGGCCACTGGCCCGTCACCCAGGCGTGGCCGCTCATGCAGCTCGCCGTGGTACACCGCTGGCCCACCGAGTTCCACCCCTAACGCACCAGCACCGGCAGCCATCACCGGCCCGGCATTGGGGCTATCCCACAGCGGGCCCTGCTTGCGCCAGCAGGCCAGGGCCAGGCGGGTCTTGCCCAGCAGCGCGTAGGTCAATGCCACCAGCCTGGCGGGAATATAGTTGAGCACATCGTCGACGCGCGCCGCGCACCAGCCGAAGCGTTCGAAGCGCTCGTTGCGGTAGCCCCACATGGCGTCCAGGGTGTTGCTCAGGCGGTACAGCACCACGCCCGGCGCGCCAGCCACCACGAACCAGAACAGCGCGGCGAATACCGCGTCGCTGCCATTCTCCAGCACCGATTCGGTGGCCGCTCGGGCTACCGCGGGTTCGTCCAGTTCGCGGGTTTCGCGGCTGACCAGGTAGCCCACACGGCGCCGCGCTTCCTGTAGGTCACCCTGGCGCAAGGCACTGGCCACCGGCAACACATGTTCGCCCAGGCTGCGCAGCCCGACAGCGCAGTACAGTGCCAGCACATCGACCAGCCAGCCGATATACGGCAGCCAGGAGAGGATCAGTGCCAACAGGGTAAGCGGCACCACGGCGAGGAACCATGCGCTCACCCCGTGGCTGCGCCAGCCGCGCCCACCGGCATTCAAGCGGCGCTCAAGGTTACTGGCCATGTTGCCGAAGGCCACCAGCGGGTGGCGCCGCTGCGGCTCGCCCAGCAAGGCATCCAGGGCCACCCCGGCCACGGTCAGCAAGGCCACGCTCATTGGTGCTCTCCCCATTGGTTCTCAAAGAGCATTTCACTCAAAGGCCGTTCCTCGGCCCAGTTTTCCAGCACCAGCATCGGTGCCGGGTAGAACTCGGTTACCGGCCCCAGGCACAGCACTGCGACCGGCTTGGCCCCGGCCGGCATGCCCAGCAGCGCCGCCAGCGCCTGCGGGTCGAACAGCGACACCCAGCCCATGCCAAGGCCTTCGCCACGGGCGGCCAGCCACAGGTTCTGGATGGCGCAGGCCAGCGAGGCCAGGTCCATTTCGGGCAAAGTGCGGCGGCCGAAGATATGCGGCTCGCGGTTGTCCATCAGGGCGGCCACCAGCAGCTCGGCGCAGTCGTTGATGCCTTCCACCTTCAGTTTCATGAAGGCGTCGGAGCGTTCGCCCAAGGCTTCGGCGGTACGTACCCGCTCTGCTTCCACCAATGCCTGGATGCGCGTGCGCAGGTCGCGCCGGGTGATGCGGATGAAACGCCAGGGCTGCATCAACCCGACGCTCGGTGCCTGGTGCGCGGCAGCCAACAGGCGGCCCAGCAGTTCCGGGGCTACCTCGCCACCGGCGAAGTGGCGCATGTCACGGCGTTCGCCGATGGCCCGGTAGATCGCGGCGCGCTCGACGTCGCTGTAGGCGTGCTCGCTCATGGTCGCAACAGCGCCGCCGCCGCATCTGGGTTGGAGGGGAAGTAGAAGTGCACGTAGGAAGCCGTCAGCCGACCCAGGCGGTACACCGCTTCGTGGCCACGCCCGCCGTTGGGGCTCAGGCCTCGGGCAATCGGCTCCAGTGCGGTACTGGTCAGCGAATGGTGATAGGTGTGCCCGCGCAAGGTGCCTTCCGGTAGTTCCACCGCCTGCAGCGCCAGGGCTGCCAGGCGCTTCTGCATGGTTGCTTCGCCGGGCAGCAGGCCGAGCAGTTCGGCACGCTCGCCGGCTACGTCAGTCAGGGCATCGAGCAGGTACAGCATGCCGCCGCACTCTGCCAGCAACGGTTTGCCCAAGGCGTGATGGGCGCGTATCGCCTCGCTCATCGGCGCATTGGCGGCCAGGGCGTGATGGTGCAGTTCGGGATAACCGCCCGGCAGGTACAGGCTGTCCACTGCTGGCAGCTCGCGGTCATGCAGCGGCGAGAAAAACTCCAGCTGTGCCCCCAGCTTGCGCAGCAGGTCGAGGTTGGCGCCATAGGTGAAGGCAAAGGCCTCGTCCCGCGCCACGCCAATGCGCACACCGGTCAACGAGGCAGCACTGGCTTGCGGTTCGGGTTCGGCAAAGGCCACTGGCGGCGGCAAGGCAGCATCGCAACTGGCACCAAGCGCCTCGGCAGCGGCATCCAGGCGCGCGTCCAGGTCGTTCAGTTCGCTGGCCTGGACCAGCCCCAGGTGGCGGCTGGGCAGCTCGATACCGCGCTCGCGGGACAAGCCCCCATACCAGCGCAGGCCTTCGGTCAGGCTGCCTTCCAGCAGTTGCGCATGGCGCAGGCTGCCAACCCGGTTGGCCAGCACACCGGCAAATGGCAGGTCCGCCTGGTAGCGCGCCAGGCCCAAGGCCAGGGCGCCGAAGGTCTGGGCCATGGCCGTGCCATCGATCACCGCCAGCACCGGCACGCCGAAGTGGCGCGCCAGGTCGGCGCTGGACGGCGTGCCGTCGAACAGCCCCATCACCCCTTCGATCAGGATCAGGTCGGCCTCGCCGGCGGCTTCCCACAGCAGGCGGCGGCTTTCCTCGGCGCCGATCATCCACAGGTCGAGCTGATACACCGGCGCGCCGCTGGCCCGCTCGAGGATCATCGGGTCGAGAAAGTCGGGCCCGCACTTGAACACCCGCACCTTGCGCCCGAGGTTGCGGTGCAGGCGGGCCAGGGCGGCGGTGACGGTGGTCTTGCCCTGGCCAGAGGCCGGTGCCGCGATCAGTACGGCGGGGCAATGGCGCGGCTGGCTCACAGCTCCACGCCCTTCTGTGCACGAATGCCGGCCTGGAACGCGTGCTTGAGCATGCCCATCTCGGTCACGGTGTCGGCCAGCTCGATCATCTCGGGTTTCGCGGCACGGCCAGTGACGATTACATGCTGCATCGGTGGGCGGGCCTGGATGTCGGACAGCACCTGATCAAGGTCGAGGTAGCCGTGCTTGAGGGCGATGTTCAGTTCATCGAGCACCACGAACTGCACGCTCGGGTCTTGCAGCAACTGGCGCGACACGGCCCAGGCCGCTTCGGCGGCGGCGATGTCGCGCTGGCGGTCCTGGGTTTCCCAGGTAAAGCCTTCGCCCATCACGTGGTAGCGCACCTGCTCGGGGAAGCGGCGGAAGAACAGCTCCTCGCCGGTGCTGTTGCGGCCTTTGATGAACTGCACCACACCGCACTGCATGCCATGGCCCAGGGCGCGAGCGAGCATACCGAAGGCCGAGCTGCTCTTGCCCTTGCCATTGCCGGTCAGCACCAGCAGCAGGCCGCATTCGTTGGGGGAATTGGCGATACGTTCGTCGATGATCGCCTTCTTGCGCTGCATGCGCGCCAGGTGGCGTTCGTCGCGTTCGGTGGATTCGCTCATCAGGGTTCTCCGCTGGCTGGCGCCACGGCAACGCGCGGCGACAGGTAAAAGGCGGGCAGACGGAGAACGCGCAGGGGCCGTGGCCGTAGGCCACGGTGCACCGCGCATCACCCTCCGTGATGCCGTTGGCAGTATCAGGCCGGTCTCCGGGCTTGTGAGCGGGCCTTGGCCCAAGCCTGCGCGCCTTCCCGGGTGCTGGCACCCAGTGGCCCTGCGCGGCCGCGACTCACCTACCGTTGCGGGGGCAGCGCCGGAATCGCGCCATGCTGGCACCCACCGGCTTCCCAGTTTCACCCTGCCCAGACGGGGCTGGCAGGACACCTGAAACACGCGCGAAGGTTAGAGGGTTGCACCGGGAGCGTCAATCGAAGCGGGCTGCTTTGCAGTCGAACAGGCATCGCCCGGGTAATGGCCAATTCACCTGGTTGTGCCACACTGAATACAGTGATATCACATAGCCATTACTTTCAGCTGAACGCGACAACAACGATAACAGGAGAGCGCAGCATGCGAGGCCAGATCATCAACAACCCGCGTCTGGAGTTCCTCGCCCCGGCGCTGGAGCGCTGGGGCGACTGTATCGACCGCTTCAACCAGTTTGCCGGCGATGCCGAAGCACCTTATTGGCATGGTGCAGCCGCCAATACCGGGCTGCTTGCCGCAGCGGCGTGGCAGGCCGAACTGGCGGCGCTGCAGCAGTTTGCCGGCAAGAAGCAGCGCGACGAAGGCGAGTATGAAGGGCGCTGCGACCTGTCGATCAGCAGTGCCGATGAAGCGCTGTACCTCAGTGTCAGCCAGCGCTGGCCAAAAATCGCCCGGCTGGACATGGCCGACGCCCTGCAGCAGACCGCTGCCCTCGCGCGTCAGGTGGCCTACCCCAGCCAGTTGAAGGCCGGGGCGTTGTTCATCAGCCCGTGGAAGGCTGGCCAGCATGCCAGCCCTGAGGAACTGCAGGACCTGGTCGACGACCTGCAGAAACATACTGCCTGTGCCATCGCCTGGTACTTCCCGTATGCCTATCGCAAGTTGCACAACGAGCTGGGGCAGTATTTTCCGGGGGTGGCGTTGTTGCTCAAGCAGGCTTGAAGCAACTTCGGCTCAGGCCGGGGCCGGAACTCGTTTCGCAAGCGCGATATGGCTTCTGTGGGAGCGGGCGTGCCCGCGAAGAATTCAACGCGGTGGCTGGCACCGGCTACGCCGGTATTCGCGGGCGCGCCCGCTCCCACAGAGCCCCTGCTAAATCTTTCAGTTATATGCGGCCCCCTGCGCGCCCTTCAGGTCCTAACGCATCATGCCGAGTTCGGCATCATCCAGCAGCGCTTTGCCCAAGGCACAAAGGTAGTGCGCGGCCCAGATCAGCTTTGGCTTGTCTTCCATCAGGCCGTCGATGGTCAGATCCCGTGCATAGCCAATCAATTCCGAGGCTTGTTCGCGGGCGTTCTGGCAGGAGATGCCGGGTTCGATGCGGAACAGGGGGTGGGTCTGGTTTTCACCTTGAAAGAATATGGTTTTGCCGACTGTGCATTTCGTGTCTTCGGTGGTCATTTAGGGCTCCTGTCGTAGTGAAGCGACCACCGACCGCGGCTAAACAGTATGGTGGCAGCTGTACGTGGGTTAGCCGACCGGGACGTCAGGCACCCGGCGCACCCGCAGGTGCCCCACGCACAGCCGCCATGAGGCGCCAATGCCGATTGCTCGGTATTGCACGGCTGCGGTGTCTGACGATTTCGGGCGGCTAACCCGGTCATTGAAGGTCAACGACATGCCGAGACTAGAGACCGCATTTGGCACGCGCAACGGAGAATAGGCGTTGGGAGTATCTTTGGGAAACGGCCTACAAGAAAGGTGTTAAATCTGATTCTTGGGCCCGCCCCGCCACCTTGCAACTGGCACATTGAGCCACCACCAGACCTGCACGCTCTTGCTCTTGCTCTTGCTCTTGCTTTTGCTTTTGCTTTTGCTTTTGCTTTTGCTTTTGCTTTTGATCTTGATCTTGATCTTCGCGACTTCAGGAGGCCGAGCAGAGGTCTTGCGGAGGGAGGTGACGGGCATGGATGCCCGTCAAGCGCTGAGGCCCCATGGATGGGGCCTGCAGCGCGTACTCCCGGGAGCAAGACCGGCGCGAGGGAACCCCGGAGCGCAGCGTAGGGGCCGGATGATGGGAGCGCAGCGTTTTTTGGTTACTTTTTGTCGCGTTTGACAAAAAGTGACTCGCCGTAAGGGCGAAAAGGTGAGTATGAGTCGCCATCGTAAATGGACTATGCCCGATATCAAAACCAGTACTTTTCCGCTCTTTGCTCTTTGCTCTTTGCTCTTTGCTCTTTGCTCTTTGCTTTCAAGCGTGGGCATCAACAACAAGGTCAACATTCATTTGCGAAGGTGGCGCTTAATCACCTTTCCGCCCTTACGGCGGGTCACTTTTTGTCAAACGCGACAAAAAGTAACCAAAAAACGCTGGCTCCTATCATCCGGCCCCTACGCTGCGCTCCGGGGTTCCCTCGCTACGGGCCTGCTCCCGGGAGTACGCGCTGCAGGCCCCATCCATGGGGCCTCAGCGCTTGACGGGCATCCATGCCCGTCACCTCCCTCCGCAGTCCCACCGCTCGGCCTCCTGAAGTCGCAATCTGCGGCGCCTGAACTATCGCGCGCTTAGAAGCAAAAGCAACGGCAACGACAACGACAACGACAACGACAACGACAACGACAGTTGGATGGTTGCCGGGAACCTGGCGAATGCCGCCGACCTCTCAATTCATAGGCCCTGTTAGGAGGACGCCGCCCATGAAACACCTGACGCCTTGGTTATTGGCCGCCAGCCTGACTGCCTGCGGCGAAACCGCCCTGCTGAATGTACTCGACGGCAGTGGCCCAACGCCCCAGTTGCCCGCTCCGGTCAAAACTGCCCTCCCCACCGTGAATATCGCCCCGGCAGTGGGCTGGCCAAAGGACGACAAGCCCGAGGCAGCACCAGGAACTCAGGTGAAAGCGTTTGCCAGCGGACTGGACCACCCTCGCTGGCTTTACCTGTTGCCCAACGGCGACGTGCTGGTGGCCGAAACCAACGCCCCGCCAAAGCCCGAAGATGGCAAGGGCCTGCGCGGCTGGGTCATGAAGAAGGTGATGAAGCGGGCAGGTGCAGGCGTGCCCAGCGCCAACCGCATTACCCTGCTGCGTGACGCCGACCACGACGGCGTGGCAGAAATCCGCACAACCTTCATCGAAGACCTCAACTCACCGTTCGGCATGGCCCTGGTCGGCAAGAACCTCTACATCGCCAACACCGACAAGCTGCTGCGCTTTCACTACGAGCCCGGTGCCATGCAAATTCGCAATGAAGGCCAGTCGGTGGTCGAGTTGCCAGGCGGGCCGCTCAACCACCACTGGACCAAGAACGTGATCGCCAGCCCCAATGGCAAGAAGCTTTTCGTGACGGTCGGTTCCAACAGCAACGTAGGCGAAAACGGCCTGGACAAGGAACAGGGGCGCGCCGCGATCTGGGAAGTTGACCCAGCCAGCGGCCAGCACCGCCTGTTCGCCACCGGCCTGCGCAACCCAAACGGCCTGGCCTGGGAGCCACACAGCGGTGCGTTGTGGACGGCAGTCAACGAGCGTGACGAGATCGGCAGCGATCTGGTGCCGGACTACATCACCTCCGTGAAGGACGGCGGTTTCTATGGCTGGCCCTACAGCTACTATGGCAGGCATGTGGACGAGCGCGTACAACCGCCAGCGCCTGACAAAGTGGCCCAGGCGCTGGTTCCCGACTATGCCGTGGGCCCACACACGGCTTCGCTGGGGCTGGCATTCGCCGAACCGAATGGGCTACCACCGCCGTTCCAACAGGGGGCGTTCGTGGGCCAGCATGGGTCGTGGAACCGCAAGCCGCACAGTGGCTACAAGGTGATTTTCGTGCCGTTCGACCCGTCAGGAAAACCCTCGGGCAAGCCTGTGGACCTGCTTACCGGGTTTCTGGATGAGCATGGCAAGGCCAAGGGCCGCCCGGTCGGGGTAATCAATGATGGGCGTGGCGGCGTGCTGGTAGCCGATGATGTCGGCAATGTGGTCTGGCGGGTGAGCAAGGCGCCGTGAGCCCGCATTGCCAACAGGATTGGGGCCGCTTTGCGGCCCTGCCATTCAGGGATTCTGCGCCAGATGCCCTTGCGGTATGACGCGCTTCGCCTGCAGGTAAGCCTTGGCCCAGTAGCTGTTGGACAGGTAGTCCAGGCGCACCGTGCCGCCGCTTGAAGGCGCATGCACGAAGCGCCCTTCCCCGACATAAATGCCAGCATGGCTGACCTGCGAGCCACCACTGGTGGCGAAGAACACCAGGTCACCGGACTGCAGCGAGTTGGCATCCACGGTCGGTGCGCGCATGACGATCATCTCACGCGTAGAACGCGGCAGGCTTATGCCGGCGGCATCACGGTAAACGTACTTGATCAGGCCACTGCAATCGAAACCGGAATCTGGCGTGTTGCCACCCCAGCGATAAGGCGTGCCCACCAGGCCGATAGCACGCATCAGCACGTCATCGGCAATCGGCGAAGGGCTGGGTTGGCTATAGGTTACCTGCGGCTGTACCACAGGGGCCGGCGCAGGCGCACGGCTGGAGCAGGCAGCCAGCAAGGCTGCCAAGGGGAGAAATGCGAAGCGCGCCATCTTTACCATGGCCAGAACATCCTGTCTGAGTCCGCTGGGCCGCAGCCGAAAAGAGTTGAGAATTTAGATTAGACGTTTTCTATAAATGCGCACGGCGGCGAGCTTTTTCAAAGCATCGCCGCCGTGGCAGGATATATCATTTTGCTATCAGTTGCGCGCGATATTGGTGGTCGGCGCCATGGCCAAGGCACGCTTGGCTTCGATGAAGGTCTTGCTCCAGTAGCGATCACCGAGGCTGTCGATGCGCACGCCACCGCTGCGGCGGCTGCTGGAGTGGATGAACTGGTTGTCACCCAGGTAGATGCCGGCATGGCTGACGCGGCCGCGGCCATTGGTGCTGAAGAACAGCAGGTCACCTGGCTTGAGCTTGTTGCGGGCCACTTTCGGCGCATCGACGTTGATCATTTCTCGCGTGGAACGCGGCAGGGTCACGCCCGCTTCTTCGCGGAACAGGTAGCCGATGAAACCACTGCAGTCGAAGCCGGACTTCTCCGAGGTACCACCGAAGCGGTAGCGGGTGCCGATCAACGACATGCCGCGCTCTAGAATGCTGTCAGCCAGTGCTGGCAACTGGTAAGGCTTGCTGCTGGAGAAAGACTGCAGGTCATCTTCGGTGGCCAGCTCTTCCGGCTCGCCGAATACCGACGAGGACGAGGCTTTGGCCTTGAACGCCGATTGTGCGGCGATCGGGGAGTGATCCTGGGACTGCGGCTCTGAATGAGATGCTGGGCCTTGGGCCGCGCAGCCAAAAAGCAGGGTCACGAGTGCGAGTGGCACGAGGGGTGCGAAGCGCTTCAGCATGGGCACGACCGTGTCTGTAATCCTTTAGAAGGGTGAAACTATGCCCTCTATCATGGCCATTTGCAAATTTTATCGAAAAAGATGTGACTTTTTTGTTTTGCCGCTCTGGCCCAACGTTTTCAGGGGCTTACCAACCCAGGGTTTCCTTGAGGAAAGGAATGGTGAGCTTGCGTTGCGCCTGCAACGAGGCCTGGTCGAGGCGTTCGAGCAGGTCGAACAACGCACTCATGCTGCGTGCGCCGCGGGTGAGGATGAAGTGGCCGACTTCATCGGTGAGGTGCAAGCCACGGCGCGATGCACGCAGTTGCAGGGCGCGCAGCTTGTCTTCGTCGGACAGGCCACGCATCTGGAACACCAGGGCCAGGGTCAGCCGCGACTTCAGGTCGGGCAGCTTGATCGGCAGTTCGCGCGGCGATGCCGAGGCAGCCAGCAGCAGCCGCCGGCCGCTGTCACGCAGGCGGTTGAACAGGTGGAACATGGCCTCTTCCCAGTCAGCCTTGCCGGCGATCACGTGCAGGTCATCGATGCACACCAGTTCGTACTGGGCCAGGTAGTCGAGCAGCCCTACACCACGATCGAGCAATTGCGCGAGCGGCAGGTAGACAGCGGGTTCGCCGCGTTGCTGGAAGCGATGGGTGGCAGCCTGTAGCAGGTGGGAACGGCCAACACCTTGCTTGCCCCACAGATAGATAAGGCTCTCGGTCCAGCCGGCGTCGGCTTCGCATAACCGCTCGACGTAGCCCAATGCCGCAGCATTGGCGCCCGGATAGTAGTTGATGAAGGTGGCGTCATCGCGCAGGCGCACACCCAGGGGCAACTGGATCGGTGGTTTCATGCTCGCGGGCGGTCGACAGGACCGCAGGGGGCCTTTGGTGAACAATCTGCAAAGTCTATACCCGCAGCGCGGGGCGCACAATCACGGCAGCGGATAGCCCAAGTAAAATCAACGAGTTGCGCGCCAAACGCCTGTGGCATCGGCCCTGTAGGAGCGGCCTTGTGTCGCGATGGGCCGCAAGGCGGCCCCGGAAATCCTGAGCCAGGGCAGATATCCTGGGGCCGCTGCGCGCCCCATCGCGACGCAAGGCCGCTCCTACAAGGGTCAGCGCAGCCAAGAGGCCTCAAGCTCACAACTCCGGGTCAATATCCCCGGCATACATGTCCGATTCCTTGTACAGATCATGCACATGTCGCAGCAGCACCATGATCACCGCCGCCACCGGCAGCGCCAGCAACACCCCGGTAAAGCCGAACAGCTCACCGCCGGCCAGGATCGCGAAAATCACCGCCACCGGGTGCAGGCCGATACGATCGCCGACCAGCAGCGGGGTCAGCACCATGCCTTCCAGCGCCTGGCCGACCATGAATACCGCGACGATGCCCAGCATCGGGTACAGGTCGCCACCAAACTGGAACAGGCCAGCCACCAAGGCCGCGCCGATGCCGATGATGAAGCCCATGTACGGCACGATGGCCGCCAGCCCGGCGAGCATGCCGATCAACAGGCCCAGTTCCAGCCCCACCAGCATCAGACCCGCCGAGTAGATGATGCCCAGCGCCACCATCACCAGCAGCTGCCCACGCACGAACGCGCCCAGCACTTCGTGGCACTCTCCTGCCAGGCCGAGCACCTGCGCCTCACGCTGACGTGGCAACAGGTTGCGCAGCTTGCCCATCATCAGGTCCCAATCTCGCAGCAGGTAGAAGCCCACCACCGGGATCAGCACCATGTTGGCCAGCCAGGCCATCAGCGCCAGGCCCGAGGCGGTGGCATGGGACAGCAGCACGCCGACGATATCGGTGGTCTGGCCCATGTGCGTGCTGATGGCGGCCTTGATCTTGTCGAACTTCCAGAAGCCGTCAGCCAGGCCCAGGCGGCTCTGCACCCAGGGCAGCGCCACGTGCTCGAGCCAGTCGAGCATCTGCGGCGCCAGCTCGTACAGGCGCACCAACTGCTTGGCCAGCATCGGTATCAGCACCAGCAGCAAGGCCAGCAGCAACAGGGTGAACAGGCCGAACACCACGACTACGCCCCAGGTGCGCGACAGCCCCAGGCGCTCCAGGCGGTCGACCAGCGGGTCGGCCAGGTAGGCCAGCAGGATGCCGACCAGGAATGGGGTAAGAATGTTGTGCAGGCTGTAAAGCAGCACGGCGACCAGCAGGGCAACGCCCAGCCAGATCCAACGACGCATGTCGGTCACGGTGTGCTCCCCTTACCAGCGAAAACGCAAACCGTCGAACGGCTTGGGTGCTGACTGGGTCGGCACTGGTTGCCCGGCCCCGGCAGTGTCTGCCGGTGCTGGAGGCGCCTGCACTGCGGGCGCCTGCTCTACCGGTACTTCCTGCAGCTTGGCCAGGCCAAGCTGGGCGCGCAGCTGTTCGCGGTTGGCGGTCACATCGTAGGTCAGGGTGCTGCCCTCGGCCATTTGCAAGCGTGGGCCAAAGGGTTCGAGCACGCGGGCGAGTTCGGCGTAGCGCTGCAGATTCATCCCCTGCACTTGCACCTGCAACTGGCTGCTGGCACCTGGGCGAGTGACGTAGCGCGGCGCCAGGCGGCTGCTGAGCGCCAGCATCACGGCGTCGGCCAACGCTGCCGGGTCGGCACCCTCGGCAGTACCTTGCTCACGCTGGTCGCCCAGCCACAGCTGCCACTTGCCCTGCCACTTGCCGTCGGTTTCCCGGGCATGCACCGCCAGCAAGGCATCGGCGCCGTAGCGCCCCGAGGCTTCGCGCAGCGCCGCAGGGTCGCTGCCTTCGATCTGCTCGGCATTGGCCACCAGTTGCTCCTGCAGGTCGGCCAGCGGCAGGCGCAACGGCAAGCCACGGTGCTGAGCGGCACGGCGCAGGGGTTGGGCGCTGGCCTGGCCGTCACCGACCAGGTTGCTGCCTTCGATACTGTCGTTCAGCCACCAGCCGAGGATCGAGGGGCGGTTGCTGCCCCACAAGGCCAGGCCGGCCTTGCGCAAGGCCCGTTCGGTACTGCCTGGGTCGAACTCGACCAGCACCGATTCGGGTGGCCCTGCTTCGCTGGCGACCTGGTTGATGATTTGCTGCGGGTCCTTGCGCAGCGCGGCCAATGCCGGGCTTTGCGCCGCCTTGGGGTCGCCGGTCAGGCGCGTTACCAAGGTATCGAGGGCCTGGGTGGTAGCCGCGGCACGGGCCTCGGCGCCCTGCCCGGTGACCGGCTCGCGCACTTGATAAAGGCCGGAGACATTTTCAGCATGGGCAGTGGCCGAGATCAGGGCCAGGCAACCGACTGCCAGAATATTGAAGAAACGCATGGAGGATTCCTGTCCAGAACACATGGAGCGACGGGGCGCTGCCCTGCAGGCTGTGACCGCCACGGACAAGAAATGCTCCGTGACACCGGGCATTTCTGCCTGCCACCTTTCCTATACCTTATACAGCCACCCGCGCGGCAACCAGTCGCGGCCCATGAAAGGATGTTTTTTAATGCTTTCGGCACCTGCCCGTCGGCCTGAGGATGGCCGCTGCCCGGCAACCCTGATAAAATCGCGCGCCTTCACAGACCACTGACGTTTCAGGCAGCCGCCGCTTACCAGCCGGCCTTGGCCGTCATGGTCGTTTTTAAGAATCCCTCCCTCCTAAAGGCCTGGATCAATGAGCAAGCAACCCTCCCTGAGCTACAAGGACGCCGGTGTAGACATCGACGCCGGCGAAGCACTGGTCGAACGCATCAAGGGCGTGGCAAAACGCACCGCACGCCCTGAAGTCATGGGTGGCCTGGGCGGCTTCGGCGCCCTCTGCGAGATCCCGGCCGGCTACAAGCAGCCGGTGCTGGTCTCCGGCACCGACGGCGTCGGCACCAAGCTGCGCCTGGCACTGAACCTGAACAAGCACGACAGCATCGGCCAGGACCTGGTCGCCATGTGCGTCAACGACCTGGTAGTGTGCGGCGCCGAGCCGCTGTTCTTCCTCGACTACTATGCCACCGGCAAACTGAACGTCGACGTGGCCGCCACCGTGGTCACCGGCATCGGTGCCGGTTGCGAACTGGCCGGCTGCTCGCTGGTCGGTGGTGAAACCGCCGAAATGCCTGGCATGTACGAAGGCGAAGACTACGACCTGGCAGGCTTCTGCGTCGGCGTGGTGGAAAAGGCCGAGATCATCGACGGCTCCAAGGTTGCCACCGGCGACGCACTGATCGCCCTGCCGTCCTCGGGCCCGCACTCCAACGGCTACTCGCTGATCCGCAAGATCCTCGAAGTGTCCGCCACCGACATCGAGAACACCCAGCTGGGCGGCAAGCCGTTGACCGACCTGCTGATGGCGCCGACCCGCATCTACGTCAAGCCGCTGCTGCAACTGATCAAGAACACCGGCGCGGTCAAGGCCATGGCCCACATCACCGGTGGCGGCCTGCTGGACAACATCCCGCGCGTACTGCCTGCCAACGCCCAGGCGGTGATCGACGTGGCCAGCTGGCAGCGCCCGGCAGTGTTCGACTTCCTGCAGGAAAAAGGCAACGTCGACGAGCATGAAATGCACCGCGTACTGAACTGCGGCGTCGGCATGGTCATCTGCGTGGCCCAGGATCAGGTAGAAGCAGCCCTGAACGAACTGCGCGCCGCTGGCGAGCAGCCATGGGTGATCGGCCACATCGCCGAAGCCGCCGAGGGCGCTGCCCAGGTCGAGCTGCAGAACCTCAAGGCACACTGATGCCAAGCAAGACCTGCAATGTAGTGGTACTGCTGTCGGGCTCCGGCAGCAACCTGCAAGCCCTGATCGACAGTTGCCAAGGCCAGGACAGCCCGGTGCGCATCCGTGCGGTGGTTTCCAACCGCGCCGATGCCTACGGCCTGCAACGCGCCGCGGCGGCCGGTATCGACAGCGTCGTGCTTGAGCACACCCAGTTCGACGGCCGTGAAGCCTTCGATGCCGCGCTGATGGCGCGCATCGACGGTTTCGCCCCGGACCTGGTAGTGCTGGCCGGCTTCATGCGTATCCTCAGTGGCGACTTCGTGCGCCACTATCAGGGCCGCCTGCTCAACATCCACCCGTCGCTGCTGCCCAAGCACAAGGGCTTGCATACCCACCGCCGGGCGCTGGAGGCAGGCGACGCCGAGCACGGCTGCAGCGTACACTTCGTGACTGAGGAACTCGATGGCGGCCCACTGGTCGTACAGGCTGTGGTACCGGTGGTGCCGGACGACACCGTCGAAAGCCTGGCCCAGCGGGTTCACCGCCAGGAACACCTGATTTACCCGCTGGCGGTGCGCTGGTTCGCCGAAGGGCGCTTGCGCCTTGGCGAACAGGGTGCATTACTGGATGGCCAGCCCCTGGCGGCCAGCGGTCACTTGATTCGATCCTAGGAGAATTTATGCGTCGCGCCCTGCTCTTGGCTCTCGCCGTGCTCGCCCTGCCCCTCCAGGCAGCTGATCTGAAGCCGTTCTCGGCCAGCTATACCGCAGACTGGAAGCAACTGCCCATGAGCGGCACCGCCGAGCGCAGCCTGGTCAAGAATGCCAACGGTACCTGGGACCTTAACTTCAAGGCTTCCATGATGATCGCCAGCCTGACCGAGCAAAGCACCCTGCGCCTGGACAACGACACCCTGCTGCCGCAGAAGTACCACTTCGAGCGTGGTGGCCTGGGCAAGGCCAAGAAGGTCGACCTGACCTTCGACTGGAACAGCAAGAAGGTCACCGGCAGCGACCGTGGCGACGCCATCACCCTGCCACTGAACCGTGGCGTGCTGGACAAGTCGTCCTATCAGCTGGCCCTGCAGCACGATGTGGCCGCTGGCAAGAAGAGCATGACCTACCAGGTGGTCGACGGTGACGAGATCGACACCTACGACTTCCGCGTGCTGGGCACCGAAAAGGTCACCACCAAGACCGGCCAGGTCGATGCGGTGAAGGTCGAGCGCGTGCGCGACCCAAGCCAGAGCAAGCGCATCACCGAGCTGTGGTTTGCCAAGGACTGGGACTACCTGCTGGTGCAACTGCGCCAGGTCGAGACCGACGGCAAGGAATACGTGATCGTGCTGCAGGATGGCACGGTGGATGGCAAGCTGGTGAAGGGCAACTGAGCCAGCGCTGCCAGCAGCACCCGAAGCCCCGCCTTGCGCGGGGCTTTTTTCTGACCTCTCAAAGCTCCCACACTTGACCGCGCTCCGGCTTCCATGAAACTTGTTTCATCCCAGTTTTATTTACTTAGCCTGCTAACAAACTCTATAAAGAGGGTGTGCGACACAGTGTCGCAGTCAACTGAAGCAGTGGAGTTTAACGATGACAGTCCAAGTAACCGAACGCGACGAATCGAAAATGTCCCACGAAGGCCTGGCCGCTGGCGTGCGGATCTGGGATGTGCACCAACAAGGCCAGCTGGTGGGGATGTTCCACAACGAACATGAAGCGCACCAGTACCGTACAGAGCTGGAAAACCTGGAAAACCAGCGCGCCACGCAATGACCCCATCTTCAAATGAAAAACCCCGCCTAGGCGGGGTTTTCATGGTTACCACATCAGATCATCCGGGATCTTGTAGGCCGCGTACGGGTCGTCTTCGTCCGCTTCCTCGACATGGGTGTTCAGCAGCAGGATGCGGCTTGGGTCGCGCTCCTGGATCTTCACCGCAGCTTCACGCGGGATGACTTCGTAACCACCGGCATGCGCCACCACAGCCAGCGCGCCATTGCTCAGCTTGGTCCGCATCAGGGCATTGACGGCAATGCGCTTGACCTTCTTGTCGTCGACGAAGTTGTAGTAGTCCTCGGTGCTCAGCTTCGGCAGGCGAGTCGCTTCGATCAACTGCTTGATCTGCGCGGCGCGGGCTTTCTGCTCGGCTTTTTCCTGCTGCTGGCGGTTCAGTTCCTGGTCACGCTTGGCTTTCTCGGCCATGGCTTCCTTGGCCAGGCGCTGTTGGGTGTCGTCCACCTCGACCTGGCCTTTGTGCTCCAGGCGTTTCTGTTTCTTCTCGGCCTTGTTGGCCTGGGAAACCTGTTTCTGGTTGACCAGACCGGCTTTGAGCAGTTGGTCGCGAAGGGAAAGGCTCATGAATGTTCACTCACTTATGCAACAGCTCAGCTGCAGCTGGGCAGGTTCTTTTCCTGACGTTTGGCTTCGCCCCAAAGGGCGTCCAGTTCGTCAAGGTTACAATCTTCGATGGATCGCCCACTGTCGCGCAATGCCTGTTCGATGAAGCGGAAACGCCGCTCGAACTTGCGGTTGGCACGGCGCAAGGCGTGTTCCGGGTCCTGCTTGAGGTGACGGGCCAGGTTGACGGCGGCGAACAGCAGGTCGCCGACTTCATCCTCGAGCGCATCGGCATCGCCATCGGCCATGGCCTGCAGCACTTCGTCCAGCTCTTCGCGGACCTTGTCCAGCACCGGCAATGCCGCAGGCCAGTCGAAACCGACCGTGGCCGCGCGCTTTTGCAGTTTGGCTGCCCGCGACAACGCCGGCAATGCCGCTGGTACGTCATCGAGCAACGACAGCTGTTCGGGCTGGCTCTTTTCCGCGCGCTCTTCAGCCTTGATTTCTTCCCAGCGTGACTTGACCTGGGCCTCGCTCAGGCTGGGGGTGTCCACCGGCGCGTACAGCTCGCCGGTGGGGAATACATGCGGGTGACGGCGAATGAGCTTGCGGGTGATGCTGTCGACCACGCCGTCGAACTCGAAACGCCCCTCCTCGCGGGCCAGCTGGCTGTAGTAGACCACCTGGAACAGCAGGTCGCCCAGCTCACCTTGCAGATGCTCGAAGTCGCCGCGCTCGATGGTGTCGGCAACCTCGTAGGCCTCTTCGATGGTGTGCGGGACGATGCTCGCGTAGTTCTGCTTCAGGTCCCACGGGCAGCCGTACTGCGGGTCGCGCAGGCGGGCCATGAGGTGCAGCAGGTCGTCGAGGGTGTAGGTCATGTAAGCAGGTCCTTCGGCGATGGCTTCTTCGCGGGTGAACCCGCTCCCACAGGAAAAGTGCACATTTGAAGACTTGCACCATCCCTGTGGGAGCGGGTTTACCCGCGAAGCAGGCGCCGCGGTCTCAAGGGGTACGATTACGCCGCGTCTCGATGATATTCGGCAACTGCGAGATCCGCCCCAGCAAGCGCCCGAGCGCGTCCAGGCCCGGAATCTCGATGGTCAGCGACATCAGCGCGGTGTTGTCTTCCTTGTTCGAGCGGGTGTTCACCGCCAGCACGTTGATCTTCTCGTTCAGCAGCACTTGCGACACATCACGCAGCAAGCCCGGGCGGTCATAGGCACGAATGACGATGTCGACCGGATAAGTCTGCACAGGGATCGGCCCCCAGCTGACCTGGATCATGCGCTCCGGTTCCTTGCCCGCCAACTGCAGCACCGAGGCGCAGTCCTGGCGGTGGATGCTCACGCCGCGGCCCTGAGTGATGTAGCCGACGATGGCGTCGCCCGGCAGCGGCTGGCAGCAGCCGGCCATCTGCGTCAGCAGGTTGCCGACACCCTGGATCTGGATGTCACCACGCTTGCCGGTGCGCGGCCCGGTAGGCTTGCGCGGTACCAGTTCGATCTGCTCGATGCGCTCGGGCTCCAGCAACTGCTGGGCGGCGTTGACCAGGTGCGCCAGGCGCAGGTCGCCGGCACCGAGCGAGGCAAACATGTCCTCGGCGGTCTTGACGTTGGTCTTTTCGGCCAGGCGCTCGAAATCCACCTGCGGCAGGCCCAGGCGGCTGAGCTCGCGTTCGAGCAAGGTCTTGCCGGCGGCAACGTTCTGGTCACGAGCCTGCAGCTTGAACCAGTGCACGATCTTGGCCCGCGCCCGCGAAGTGGTGACGTAGCCCAGGTTGGAGTTCAACCAGTCACGGCTGGGGTTGCCGTGCTTGCTGGTAATGATCTCGACCTGCTCGCCGGTCTGCAGGCTGTAGTTGAGCGGTACGATACGCCCGTTGATCTTGGCGCCGCGGCAGTTGTGGCCGATTTCGGTGTGCACGCGGTAGGCGAAGTCCAGCGGCGTGGCACCCTTTGGCAAGTCGATGGCGTGGCCGTCCGGGGTAAATACATAAACCCGATCCGGCTCGATGTCGACCCGCAACTGCTCGGCCAGGCCACCGATGTCGCCCAGCTCTTCGTGCCACTCCAGCACCTGACGCAGCCAGGAGATCTTCTCTTCGTAATGGTTGGAACTGGGCTTGACGTCGGTGCCCTTGTAGCGCCAGTGGGCGCAAACCCCAAGCTCGGCTTCCTCGTGCATGCCGTGGGTACGGATCTGCACTTCCAGCACCTTGCCCTCGGGGCCGATCACCGCGGTGTGCAGCGAGCGATAGCCGTTCTCCTTGGGGTTGGCGATGTAGTCGTCGAACTCCTTGGGGATGTGTCGCCACAGCGTGTGCACGATACCCAGCGCGGTGTAGCAGTCGCGGATTTCCGGCACCAGCACGCGTACCGCGCGCACGTCGTAGATCTGGCTGAATTCCAGGCCTTTGCGCTGCATCTTGCGCCAGATCGAATAGATATGCTTCGCCCGGCCGCTGATGTCGGCCTTGACGCCAGTGGCCAGCAGCTCGTTCTGCAGCTGGTTCATCACCTCGCTGATGAAGCGCTCGCGGTCCAGGCGACGCTCGTGCAGCAGCTTGGCGATCTGTTTGTACTGGTCGGGTTCGAGGTAGCGGAAGGACAGGTCTTCCAGCTCCCACTTGATGTGGCCGATACCCAGACGGTGCGCCAGCGGCGCATAGATATCGAACACCTCGCGCGCGACACGCAGGCGTTTCTCGTCGTCGGCTGCCTTGACCGCACGGATCGCGCAGGTGCGCTCGGCCAGCTTGATCAGCGCCACGCGCACATCGTCGACCATGGCCACGAGCATCTTGCGCAGGTTCTCGACCTGCGCCTGCGAGCCCAGCACCAGCGACTGGCGCGGGCTGAGGCTGGCGCTGATGGCGGCCATGCGCAGCACCCCGTCGATCAGCTTGGACACCACCGGGCCAAAGCGCTGGCTGACCTCGGCCAGGGTCACCTTGCCCTCGCGCACCGAGCGGTAGATGACCGCCGCCACCAGGGAATCCTGGTCGAGCTTGAGGTCGGCGAGGATTTCAGCGATCTCCAGGCCCGCCTGGAAGCTAGACGTACCGTCCGCCCAGGAATGCTTGGCCGGGTTGCCCTTTTTCTCGACCTCATGGGCAAACTCGCAGGCCTCTTTCAACGCTGCGCGATCCAGTGCCGAATCGACGCTTACCACATGGTCCAACCATGCTTCGAGATTGATACTGCCGTCGGTGTTGACCGGCTGGTGCACTCTCACCTGTACCATCTTTGTTTTACCTTTCCATACAGCACACCACTCGGGTGCGCTGGCGATCACCGTGCGGCCACCATTCCGTGGAGACCGCACCAAGGGGCCAGTCAGCTAGCCCGCTTCGAATAACGCCATGGCCTCGACATGCGCCGTCTGAGGAAACATGTCGAGAATCCCGGCCCTTTTTAACCGGTACCCCTGGCCGACCAGCACCTGGGCGTCTCGCGCCAGCGTGGCCGGGTTGCACGATACATAGACCAGCCTTCTGGCCTTGAGGCGGGCGATGCCTTGCACCACCTCGAAAGCACCGTCGCGCGGTGGATCCAAGAGTACCGCAGAAAAGCCCTCGGCGGCCCATCCGGCGCCCGCCAAAGGCTGCGATAAATCGGCCTGAAAAAACCGTGCGTTATGCACATTGTTGTTCCGGGCATTGGCCGCGGCCCGATCGACCATGGCCTGCACGCCTTCCACTGCCACCACCTCACGCGCCTGACGGGCCAGCGGCAGGGCGAAGTTGCCCAGGCCGCAGAACAGGTCCAGCACGCGCTCGTCGGCCTGGGGTGCGAGCCAGGCCAGGGCCTGCTCGATCATCGCCGTGTTGACCTGGGCATTTACCTGCACGAAGTCACCTGGGCGCCAGGCCAGTTCCAGCTGCCAGGGCGCCAGGGCAAAGCCCAACTGCGCGGCCGGGTCCACTGGCGCCGGCTCTCCTTCACCCTGCAGCCACAGCTGGGCGTTGGCCTGTTCGCAGAACGCCTGCAACCTGGCCAGGTCTTCGGCGGGCAACGGCGCGACATGGCGCACCAGCAGCGCCTCGGCAGTACCGCTGAACAGTTCCACATGGCCCAGCGCCTGAGGCTTGCTCAGCGAGCGCAGCACGGTAGGCAGGTGGCGCAGAATCGATTGCAAGGGCTGTACCAGCACCGCGCAATCGTCGATGGCAATGATGTCCTGACTGGCCTCGGCGCGGAAGCCGACCTCCAGCTGGCGCGCCTTGACGTCCCAGCGCACTGCCACGCGGGCGCGACGCCGGTAGCCGAACTCGGGCCCGCTCAGCGGTGCAGCCCATTCCTCGGGCTGCACGCCGGCCACCCGCTGCAGCTGCTCGGCCAGGGTGCGTTGCTTGAGCGCCAGCTGCGCTTCGTGCGGCAGGTGCTGCAGACTGCAGCCTCCGCAGCGCTCGTAATATCGGCACGGAGCCTGACGGCGTTCGGGGCTGGCCTGCAGCAAGCGCTCCAGGCGGGCCTCGACCACTTTGCCACGGGCATTGAGCACCCGCGCCTCTACAGCCTCCCCGGCCAGGGCGCCACTGACGAACCAGGTGCGCCCTTCGTGGAAGGCAATGCCGCGGCCGTCACCGGCCAGGCGCTCGATTTCCAGGCGCTGTTTCTTGCCCACCGGGACCTGGGGGCTGCGGTTGCCGCCGGCCGGCTGAAAGCGCAGGCCGCTGTTGCTTTTCTTCTTGGACATTTAGCTCGGGTCGAACAGGCCGGTGGACAGGTAACGGTCGCCGCGATCGCAGATGATCGCGACCATCGTGGCATTTTCCACCTCGCGGGACAGACGCAGCATGGCTGCAACTGCACCACCGGAAGACACACCGCAGAAAATGCCCTCTTCACGGGCAAGGCGGCGGGTGGTTTCCTCGGCTTCCTGCTGCGACATGTCGACCACGCGGTCGACGCGGCTGGCGTCGAAGATTTTCGGCAGGTATTCCTCGGGCCAGCGGCGGATGCCCGGAATGGCCGAGCCTTCCATTGGTTGCAGACCGATGATCTGCACCGCCGGGTTCTGTTCCTTGAGGTACTGCGAGCAGCCCATGATGGTACCGGTGGTACCCATGGAACTGACGAAATGGGTGATGGTGCCCTGGGTCTGCTGCCAGATCTCGGGGCCAGTGCTGTTGTAGTGAGCGATAGGGTTGTCGCCGTTGGCGAACTGGTCCAGCACCAGCCCGCGGCCTTCGCCCTGCAGCTTCTCGGCCAGGTCACGGGCGCCTTCCATGCCCTCTTCCTTGGTCACCAGGATCAGCTCGGCGCCGTAGGCGGTCATGGCAGCCTTGCGCTCGGCGGTGGAGTTGTCGGGCATGATCAGGATCATCTTGTAGCCCTTGATCGCCGCAGCCATCGCCAGGGCGATGCCGGTGTTGCCGGAGGTGGCTTCGATCAGAGTATCGCCGGGCTTGATCTGGCCGCGCAGTTCGGCGCGGGTGATCATCGACAGTGCCGGGCGGTCCTTTACCGAGCCGGCGGGATTGTTACCTTCGAGCTTGAGCAGGAGGGTGTTGCTGGTTTCGCCAGCAATACGCTGCAGGCGAACCAGGGGCGTATTGCCGACGCAATCGGCGATGGTTGGGTACTGCAAGGTCATGGCGTATTTCACAATCCGGACGGCAGGGGTGCCTATCATACCGGCAAACCCTTCGCGGCCATATCACGCAATCTGTGGTGAATATAGCTACAAGTTATATCGATAACCTGTACCAGCCCTTTCGCGGGTGAACCCGCTCCCACAGGGATTGCGCTGCATTCAAGATAACTGCTGTACCTGTGGGAGCGGGCGTGCCCGCGAAGAGGCCGGCACATGTAACGGCAAGCGCATCCACAACCGCAGCCCGCGCTTGCCATTCTCCGCCCACAAGGTGCCGCCCTGGCGCTGGATCGCACTGCGGGCAATGCTCAACCCCAGGCCGAAACCGCCATCTCCTGGCCGCGAACCGTCCAGCCGCGAGAACGGCGCAAAAATCCGCTCCAGGTCTTCTTCAGCCACGCCACCGCCCTCGTCTTCCAGCCACAACCTCCAATACCCGCCTTCACGTTGCCCACCGAGGCGCACCACACCATCGGCCGGCGAATGACGAATGGCGTTGCGCAACAGGTTTTCCAGCGCCTGGGCCAGGTGGTTGAGGTTGCCCTGCACCCAGCAGTCGGCCGGCACTTCGCAGCGCAGCCGCGCCAGCGACCAGCCGCTTTCATAGCTGGCATTCTCGGCCAGCAGCTCCCACAGCGCCTGCACCTCGATCGGCTCCAGGTTCATCGGCGCACGTTCGGCGTCCTGCCAGGCCAGTTGCAGGGTGTCCTCGACCAGCTGCTGCATGCAGTCCACCTCCCGCGTCAGGCGTTCACGCAGGCGTTGCAGGTCGGATTCGCCATCGCAGGCCACACGCAGCCGGCTCAGTGGCGTACGCATTTCGTGGGACAGGTCACGCAGCAACTGCTGCTGCATGGTTACCGTGCCCTGCAGCCGCTCGGCCATCTGGTCGAAGGCTCGGGCCAGTTCGCCCAGCTCGTCATGCCGGGCGATGGTGCGTGGATCGAGGCGCGCCGACAGCTGGTCGGCGCGCCAGGCGTTGGCCTGCTCGCGCAACTGGTTCAACGGCACGATGAGCATGCGATAAAGGCCCACGCACAACAGCAGGGTAAACAGGCCGGGAATGATGCCGTTGGTGACGATGCGCCACAGCATGCGGTATTGGCCGGGGTTGAAGCGCTGCGGCAGTTCGATCACCAGCATGCCCTGCTCCGGTGCCCCCGGGAACGGTATGCGCAGCCATGGCTGCTCGACGCTGCGCCGGCTCATCGGCCAGTCGACACCACGCAGGCGGGTGAGCCGCTGCATGATCTGCGGGTCGAGGCTGGCGCTGTCCAGCGGCCGCAGGTTGAGGTCGAGTACGCCAACCCAGCCGCGTTCGCGCTGGTGCATCGCCGTCACCCACCTGTCCAGCCCCATCCGCCCGCCACTGCGCCAGGCCTGCTCGGCCTCGGCAGCATAGCCACGCAAGGCCTGCCGCGCCGGCTCCGAGAGGAAAGCGTTCTGGGTTTCCATGTGCCGGCCCCAGGTGTAGCTGAGGCCGATCATCAGCAGGCAGAAGCCCACCAACAGGATGGCCAGCTTCCAGAACAGCGAATGGCGGTCGAGCATGGGTCACTCCGCCTCGCTGGCGCTGAGTACGTAGCCCTTGCCCCACACGGTGCGGATCTGCCGTTCGTGATAGCCGATGCCCTTGAGCTTGCGACGGATCTGGCTGACGTGCATGTCCAGGCTGCGATCATGCCGCGAATAGCCTCGCTGCAGCACTTGCTGGTAGAGGAACGGCTTGCTCAGCACTTCGTCGAGGTTGCGGTTGAGGATGTCGAGCAGGCGGAACTCGCTGGGGGTCAGCCCGGCCAGGCGACCCTCCAGGCGCACGTCGTACAGTCCCTCGTCGTATTGCAGTTCGCCACTGGCGGCATGCGCGTGCGGGGCTTGATGGCGTCGTTCGAGGGCCACGCGGCGCAGTATTGCTTCGATGCGTACCTGCAGCTCGGCCATGCTGAACGGCTTGGGCAGATAGTCGTCGGCACCGCGCTGGAAACCGCTGATGCGGTCGGCCTCGGCACCCAGCGCCGACATCAGGATCACCGGCGTGGCACTACGCTTGCGCAACTGCGCCAGGGCATCCAGACCGTTGAGCCCGGGCAGCAGGATGTCCATAAGCACCACATCGAAAGCCTGGCGGCCTGCCGTTTCCAGACCCTCCAATCCATTGCGGCACCAGGTCACCTGGAAACCGCCGCGCTGCAGCTCTTCGTGCAGGTAGGCACCGAGAACGGGGTCATCCTCGATGGCAAGGATGTTGGAATTGTGAATAGCTACAGGATTCATTGGCAACTGCCATGCATTCTCAATCGCGTGATTATTGAGTATCCAGCGCCTGCCAGGCAACCGCCCTGCGACCAATGCCCCTGCAAGGGCGCAAAACACATACTAAAGAGGTGCAATAGCACTGCAGGCGGAGTAACTTCCCGGCTTGGCCGTCATTGCGTGACGGTGTCCAGGCACATGACAGGAGGCGAGTGTGCTCGATCGCTTGGGAATTCGCAGCCGGGTCCTGCTGCTGGCTCTGCTGCCGGCCGGCCTGATGGCCCTGGTGCTGGGTAGTTACTTCACCTGGCTGCAACAGAACGACCTCCGCACCCAGTTGCTGCAACGCGGCAAGATGATCGCCGAGCAACTGGCGCCGCTGGCTGCGCCCGCCATGGCCAAGCTGGCACCGGCGCAACTGGAGCGTATTGCCGCGCAAACCCTGGAGCAGGCGGATGTGCGCGCGGTCGCCTTCCTGGCCCCTGACCGCACGCGTCTGGCCCACGCTGGCCCGAGCATGCTCAACCAGCCGCCCAGCGGCGGCACCGGCACCCAACTGCTGCAACGCAGCGGCAATGATGCCACCCGCTACCTGATGCCGGTGTTCGGCCACCATCGCGACCTGGCCACCGATGCCGTGCCGGCCGAAACCGAACGCCTGCTGGGCTGGGTCGAGATCGAGCTGTCCCACGACGGCACCCTGCTGCGCGGCTACCGCAACCTGTTCACCAGCCTGTTGCTGATTCTCGCCTGCCTGGTGCTCAGCGGCTTGCTGGCACTGCGCATGAGCCGCACCATCAACGACCCGATCAAGCGCATCAAGCACGCGGTCAACCAGCTCAAGGACGGCCACCTCGAGGAACGCCTGCCGGCCATGGGCAGCCATGAGCTGGACGAGCTGGCGCGCGGCATCAACCGCATGGCCGAAACCCTGCACAACGCCCACGAAGAGCTGCAACACAGCATCGATCAGGCCACCGAGGACGTGCGCCAGAACCTGGAAACCATCGAGATCCAGAACATCGAGCTGGACATGGCGCGCAAGGAGGCCCTGGAGGCCAGCCGCATCAAGTCGGAATTCCTGGCCAACATGAGCCACGAAATCCGCACCCCGCTCAACGGCATCCTCGGTTTCACCCACCTGCTGCAGAAAAGCGAGCTGACACCACGCCAGCTGGACTACCTGAGCACCATCGAGAAGTCCGCCGACAACCTGCTCGGGATCATCAACGAGATCCTCGATTTCTCCAAGATCGAGGCCGGCAAGCTGGTGCTCGACAGCATCCCCTTCAACCTGCGCGACCTGATCCAGGACACCCTGACCATCCTCGCCCCGGCCGCCCACGCCAAGCAGCTGGAGCTGCTCAGCCTGATCTACCGCGATACCCCGTCGTCGCTGATCGGCGACCCGTTGCGGCTCAAGCAGATCCTTACCAACCTGGTCAGCAACGCCATCAAGTTCACCCGCGAGGGCACCATCGTCGTGCGCGCCATGCTCGAAGACGAGCACGAAGACAGTGCGCAACTACGCATCAGCGTGCAGGACACCGGCATCGGCCTGTCGCCGCAGGATGTGCGTACGCTGTTCCAGGCCTTCAGCCAGGCCGACAACTCGCTGGCCCGCCAGCCTGGCGGCACTGGCCTGGGGCTGGTGATTTCCAAGCGCCTGATCGAACAGATGGGCGGCGAAATCGGTGTCGACAGCACCCCGGGCGAGGGTTCGCAGTTCTGGATCAGCCTGAACCTGCCCAAAGCCCACGACGGTGTCGAGGACCTGCCGCTGCAACCGCTGCTGGGTCGCCGCGCAGCCATCGTCGATGGCCACGAACTGGCGCGCCAGGCGTTGGAACACCAGCTGGAGGACTGCGGCCTCAGCGTCAGCCTGTTCCCCTCCTTCGACCAGTTGCTGCAGGGCGTGCAAGCTGCCAGCCAGGCCGGCCTGCCATTCGACTTCGCCGTGCTCGGCGCCAACCTTGGCAACCTGTCGCCCGAGCAGCTGGGCCATTACCACCAGCAGCTCGAACGCTACCATTGCCAGTGCGTGGTGCTGTGCCCGACCACCGAGCAGGCGCTCTACCATCCGTACCTGCCCAACGGCCATGGCCAGTTGTTGTCCAAGCCGACCTGCACGCGCAAACTGCGCCGCCTGTTGCTGGAACTGCTACAACCGCGCCGCCCGCAAGGCGAGGTGAACAGCGTCAACGGCCAGCGCCAGCCGAAAATCCTCTGCGTCGACGACAACCCCGCCAACCTGTTGCTGGTGCAGACCCTGCTCGAAGACATGGGCGCCGAGGTGCTGGCCGTCGACAACGGCTATGCGGCGGTGCAGGCGGTGCAGGACGAGCCGTTCGACCTGGTGCTGATGGACGTGCAGATGCCGGGCATGGACGGCCGCGCCTGCACCGAACAGATCCGCCTGTGGGAAAACACCCAAAGCAGCAACCCGCTGCCGATCGTCGCCCTCACCGCCCACGCCATGGCCAACGAGAAACGCGCGTTGCTGCACGGTGGCATGGACGACTATCTGACCAAGCCGATCAGCGAACGGCAACTGGCCCAGGTGGTGATGAAATGGACCGGCCTGAGCCTGGGCGCACCACAGCAGGAACGCCTGGCCGAGCAACTGGACAACAGTGATGACCTGAAGGTGCTGGACCCCGAGGAAGGCCTGCGCCTGGCCGCCGGCAAAGCAGACCTGGCGGCCGATATGCTGAGCATGCTGCTGAACTCGCTGGAAGCCGACCGCGAAGCCATACGCGCCGCCCGCGAGGCCGACGACCGCAACGGCCTGATCGAACAGGTGCACCGCCTGAACGGCGCCTCGCGTTATTGCGGCGTGCCGCAGTTGCGGGCCGCGTGCCAGCGCAGCGAAACCTTGCTCAAGCAGGAAAACCCGCTGGCACAACAGGCACTGGATGAACTGGATGCGGCGATCAACCGCTTGGCGGCGCAGGCCAGATTGAGCGCCTGACCAACGCGGTCTTGGTAGGAGCGGCCTTGTGTCGCGAAAGGGCCGCAAGGCGGCCCCGGCGATCGTCGCCATGGCATAGAACCTGGGGCCGCTCCGCGCCCCTTTTGCGACACAAGGCCGCTCCTACAGGGCCTGTGTCGTTAATGAGTCATGTATAAGGAATCAAACATGCGCGCCCTGTTGTTCAGCAGCCAGCACTACGACCAGGAAAGCTTCACCCGGGCCGCCAGCGGCACCACCCTGGACCTGCACTTCCAGCCCGCCCGCCTGACCCTCGACACCGCGGCCCTGGCCGATGGCTACGAGGTGGTCTGCGCCTTCATCAATGACGAGCTCGACGCCCAGGTGCTGCAGCGCCTGGCCGCAGGCGGCACACGCCTGGTCGCCCTGCGTTCGGCCGGCTACAACCATGTCGACCTGGCCACCGCCCAGCGCCTGGGCCTGACCGTGGTGCGAGTGCCGGCCTATTCGCCGCACGCCGTGGCCGAACACGCCGTGGCGCTGATCCTGGCCCTGAACCGGCGCCTGCACCGGGCCTACAACCGCACCCGCGAGGGTGACTTCACCCTGCACGGGCTTACCGGTTTCGACCTGCATGGCAAGACCGTCGGCGTGGTTGGTACCGGCCAGATCGGCACCGCGTTCGCCCGCATCATGGCCGGTTTTGGCTGCCAGTTGCTGGCCTATGACCCCTACCCCAACCCCGAGCTGCTGGCCCTGGGCGCGCGCTACCTGCCATTGCCCGAGTTGCTGCGCGAAGCCCGCGTCATCAGCCTGCACTGCCCGCTGACCGAACACACCCGGCACCTGATCAATGCACAAAGCCTGGCCCAGTTGCAGCCCGGCGCCATGCTGATCAACACCGGCCGCGGCGCGCTGGTCGACACCCCGGCGCTGATCGACGCGCTGAAGAGCGGCCAGCTCGGCTACCTGGGCCTGGACGTCTACGAAGAAGAAGCCCAGCTGTTCTTCGAGGACCGCTCCGACCTGCCGCTACAGGACGACGTACTGGCCCGCCTGTTGACCTTCCCCAACGTGATCATCACCGCCCACCAGGCGTTCCTTACCCGCGAGGCACTGGATGCCATCGCCGCGACCACGCTGGACAACATCAACCGCTGGGCGGCAGGCAATCCACAGAATCTGGTGATGGGTTAGTGCTAGGATACGCGGCATTTCTGGAGGACCCATGGTCGAGCACGATTTCCGCTACACCCTTTTCAACCCGCAACACACGCTTATCGAGTGCCGCGCCCTGGTGCCGGGCCGCTATCAGGTCACCGGCAACGGCGGCTCGATGCACATAGGCGACACCCTGCTGGTCACCCTCAAGGGCAGCAAGGACTTGTCCATGCGCCTGACAGTGGAGAGCGTACGCCACCTGATCAACCCGCGCGGCCAGTGGGTTGCCGTGGCCAGCGGCCCGGTGTTCAACGAACTGGAAATCCTCACCTGGCAGGTCGCGTGCGACAGCTGCGACGCCGTGCTGGACTTCGAGTTCGCGGTGGACGCCAAGCTGGGCAAGAAAGCCCGCCAGCCTGCAGCCAGCGCGCGCGTAGCCGAGCTGGGCTGGGCCAGCCGTGGCGAAAAACACCTGTGCCCGCGTTGCCAGGAGAGCGCCGAGTGAAGAATCTGCTGACCGGCGTGCTGATTGCCAGCGGCCTGCTCGGCTGCGCCGCGGAACCTTCGAAACTGCAGCAGGAGCGCAGCTACGTGCTGGAGTGGATTGGCGAACGACCACTGATCGACTACAGCCACCTGACCCTGACCCTGGCCAGCGATGGCCGTGCCTATGGCAACGGCGGCTGCAACCACTGGTTCGCGCCGTACACACTGGACGGCGAGCACCTGAGCTTCGGCAAGGTCGGCAAGACCCGCAAGCTCTGCGCACCGGCGTTGATGGAGCAGGAAAAGCGCTTCCTGCAGGCGCTGGAAACGGTGCAGCGCTGGGATGTGTCGCCTATCGAGCAGGTGCGTTTCTGGCCGGCCGAAGGCAAGCCGCTGCGCTTCTGGCCTGAGGAAGGCTGACCGATCCTCTGGCCTCTTCGCGGGTAAACCCGCTCCCACAGGTTCGGCGCAGGCTTTGAAAGCGGCGCTGTACCTGTGGGAGCGGGTTTACCCGCGAAGCTTTCTGGATCAGGCGCCTTTCAGGGCCTTGATCCTGGCCTGCAGCCCTTCCAGGGTCTGCTCGCCCATCAGCTGCTCCCGCACCTTGCCCTTGTCATCGATGATGTAGGTCACCGGCAATGCCTCGCTACGTGGCAGGTCATAGCGTTCGGCCGGGTCCTGTGCCAATACGGTGAAGGCGATGCCCAGGGTTTCGGCAGCCTGCTTGAGCTCCTGCCCCTGCAAGCCGTCGAAGTTCACACCCACCACCTTGATACCGTCGGCCGCCCACTGCTTGGCTGCCGCGTTCAGTTCAGGGATTTCGGTACGGCACGGTCCGCACCATTCGGCCCAGTAATTGAGCACCAGCCAGTGCCCATCGAGTTGTTCGGCCGTAATCGTATTACCGTGTTGGTCCACGCCATAATCGGCACCGCAACCACCGAGCAACAGGCTCGCGGTGATGGCCAGTACTGCTGCCAGACGCCTTGCCATGGGTCAATCCTTCTCGAGTTTTAAAGCAAATTGGTCAGTCGCTGCGGTTAGAATAGCCGCCACACCCTGCTGGATGCGACCCGACATGACCGACCTCACGCTCTATCATAACCCGCGCTGCTCGAAATCCCGCGGCGCCCTGGAACTGCTCGAAGCTCGCGGCCTGGCGCCGACCGTCGTTCGCTACCTCGAGACCCCGCCCGACGCTGCCACCCTGAAGGCCCTGCTCGGCAAGCTGGGCATCGCCCCGCGCCAACTGCTGCGTACCGGCGAGGACGAGTACAAGGAGCTGAACCTGGCCGACCCGGCGTTGACCGACGCACAACTGATCGAAGCCATGGCCCGGCACCCCAAATTGATCGAGCGGCCGATCCTGGTCGCCGGTGACAAGGCCGTGGTTGGCCGCCCGCCCGAGAAAGTACTGGAGATCCTGCCGTGAGCCAGCCTTACATCCTGGTGCTGTATTACAGCCGCCATGGTTCGACCAGCGAGATGGCCCGGCACATCGCCCGCGGCATCGAGCTGGCCGGCATGGAAGCCCGCCTGCGCACGGTGCCGGCAATTTCCACCGAGTGCGAAGCGGTGGCCCCGGACATCCCGGCCAGTGGCGCGCTGTACGCCACCCTGGACGACCTGCGCCACTGCGCCGGCCTGGTACTGGGCAGCCCGACCCGCTTCGGCAACATGGCGGCGCCGCTCAAGTACTTCCTGGATGGCACCAGCAGCCTGTGGCTGGGCGGTGAACTGGTCGGCAAGCCGGCAGGCGTTTTCACCTCCACTGCCAGCCTGCACGGCGGGCAGGAAACCACCCTGCTGTCGATGATGCTGCCCCTGATGCACCACGGCATGCTGGTGATGGGCCTGCCGTACAGCGAATCGGCACTGCTCGAGACCCGTGGCGGCGGCACCCCGTATGGCGCCAGCCATCATGCTGGCGCCGATGGCAAGCGCGAGCTCGACCAGCACGAGATCGCCCTGTGCCGCGCCCTTGGCCAACGCCTGGCGACCACCGCCAAGGCCCTGGAGGCCGCACGTGGCTAAGAAGCCCAAGGTATTGCCGGCGCTGGAATGGTTGGCACCGCGCCTGCGCCTGACGCGGGCGCTGAGCCTGGCGTTCTTCTTCGGCCTGATCGCCCTGCTGGTAGTGAACAACCTGTGGTTCGCCAACCTGCACGGGGCGCGGGTCGAGGTGATCCTGGCGATCGAACTGGTGCCGTTGTTGCTGTTGTTGCCGGGCATGCTGACAGGCAGCGCCCGGGCACATGCCTGGACCTGCTTCGTGGTGAATATCTATTTCATCAAGGGCGTGCTGGCGGCGTTCGACCCGGCGCGGGCGGTATTTGGCTGGGTAGAAGTGCTGGTGAGCCTGGGGCTGTTCATTGCCGGGCTGCTGTATGTGCGCTGGAAGTTCCAGCATGAGCGGCGCATGGCGGGCGAAGGGGCGTAAATTCTGGGGCCGCTTTGCGGCCCTTTCGCGACACAAGGCCGCTCCTACAGGGTATCGCGTATTCCTGTAGGAGCGGCCTTGTGTCGCGAAAGGGCTGCAAAGCAGCCCCAGCAATCTCAATGGTTGACGGTATGCGCGAGCATCACCGACAACTGGCACAGCGGCCGCCCACTCTCGGCATGCCACTGGTTGAACGCCTGCTGTACCAAGGCCAGGTCCCGCTGGCTGGTCGGCGGCTTGTCGATCAACTTCTGCGCAATCAACGCCGCAGCCATGTCATCGGTAGGGATGAACGTATCCTTGCCGACCATGCGCAAGAAGCGCGGTGCCGACAACCCGCCCAGCTGGTTACCGTGCTTGGCCAGGTACTTCCACAAGCCGACGATGTCGGTCACCGGCCAGTCGGCGATGAACGCACCAAAGCTGCCCTTCTCCTTCGCGATATCAAGCACCATCTGCGCATTGCGCGGCACGCTCTTGAGCTTGCCCAGGTGGCGGATGATGCGCTCGTCGTGCATGAGCCGCTCGAGGTGTTCGGCGCCCATCAACACCACCTTCTCCGGGTCGAAGCCGAAGAACACCTGCTCGAACGCCGGCCACTTGGCATCCACCAGGCTGTGCTTGAGCCCGGCGCGGAACACGCGCAGGGCCAAGGTCGACAGGTAGCGGTCGTCACTGATATCACGCAGCTGCGCCGGCGTGCGCGGCTGCGGCAGGAAGGCCTCCAGCGCCTGGGCCGAGCCGAAGCGGTTCAGGCAGTATTCGTGCAACCACTGGTAATCGCGCATGGGCTCAGATGTTCAGCACGTCAAGGAAACGCGGGGTGGCGTTTTCGTCGATCTTCAGGCTGGTGAAATCGAACAGGTTGCGGTCGGCCAACTGCGACGGTGCAACGTTCTGCAGGGCGCGGAAGATGCTCTCGGTACGCCCCGGGTGCTTGCGCTCCCATTCCACCAGCATGTCCTTGACCACCTGGCGCTGCAGGTTTTCCTGCGAGCCGCACAGGTTGCACGGGATGATCGGGAATTCCTTCATGTCCGAGTAGGCCTGGATGTCCTTCTCGCTGCAGTAGGCCAGCGGGCGGATCACCACGTTGCGGCCATCGTCGGCGCGCAGCTTCGGCGGCATGCCCTTGAGCGCGCCGTTGAAGAACATGTTGAGGAAGAAGGTTTCGACGATATCGTCGCGGTGGTGCCCCAGCGCCATCTTGGTCGCGCCGATTTCGTCGGCAAAGGTGTACAGGGTGCCACGGCGCAGGCGCGAACACAGCGAGCAGGTGGTCTTGCCCTCGGGGACCAGCTCCTTGACCACAGAATAGGTGTCCTTCTCGACGATGTGGTACTCGACGCCCAGTTCCTTGAGGTAGGCCGGCAGCACATGCTCGGGGAACCCCGGCTGCTTCTGGTCCATGTTCACCGCAACGATCTCGAACTTGATCGGTGCCACCTTCTGCAGGTGCAACAGAACGTCGAGCATGGTGTAGCTGTCCTTGCCGCCGGACAGGCAGACCATGACCTTGTCGCCATCCTCGATCATGTTGTAGTCGGTGATGGCTTCGCCGGCGAGACGACGCAGGCGTTTTTGCAGTTTGTTCTGGTTGACCGAGAGGGTGCCCATAGCGCTTGGATCCGCGAGGTGTGACAAAAGCCGGCTATTTTACGCACAAACGCGGCGGCGCTGTAGGCATTCCGATAAAGACTTCATCGTAATCAACAGCGCGCCTTACAGCGCAATTTGCTCTAAAAAGCACGGTTTATGCCGGTAACGGCTTCCTATACTGCGACATAAGGCCACATTACCGCTTGCTTCGGTGTTCCGGCCTGGCGCCGCTTGCGCTCCATCTGGGGGGCGTTTGGCAACATTGAGAGGAGTGATCGGCATGATTCATCACGTTGTGGGGCTGTTTACCCATCCCGACCAGGAATGGCGGGAAATTCGTGGCGAAGAAGAAACCATCAGCCACATGTACCTGACGCACACCCTGATCCTGGCTGCGATCCCCGCCGTGTCGGCCTTCATCGGTACCACCCAGGTCGGTTGGGTGATCGGCGACCGGCCAGCGGTGATGCTGACCATGGAAAGCGCCATCTGGATGAGCATCATGTCGTACCTGGCCATGCTTGCCGGGGTGGCGGTAATGGGGGCGTTCATCCACTGGATGGCCCGCACCTACGATGCCAACCCGTCAATGGCACAGTGCATCGCCTTTGCCACCTACACCGCCACACCGTTGTTCATCGGCGGCCTGGCGGCGCTGTACCCGCACCTGTGGCTGGGCATGCTGATCGGCACCGCCGCCATCTGCTACACGGTGTACCTGCTGTACGTCGGCTTGCCGACGTTCATGAACATACCGTCCGACGAAGGCTTCCTGTTCTCCAGCTCGGTGCTGGCGGTAGGCCTTGTGGTACTGGTGGCGATCATGGCCGCCACGGTGATCATCTGGGGACTGGGCGTGGGGCCCGTCTACACCAACTAGAACAGACCCGACCAACACTGGGGCATCAAACCTGGGGCCGCCGCAAGGCGGCCTCTGGCTGTGCGCTGACCGGTGGCTCGGCAGCCTGCCCGGGGTTGCGGCATAATGCCCGGTCAGGAGAACCACCCCGCCATGCCCGAGCTGCTCAGACAACGCGTCGAAACCTGTTACCAGCAAGCTGAAACCTTCTTCAAACGCCCCTTCCCGCGCCCGGAGGTCAGCTTCAAGCTGCGCGGGCAAAAAGCCGGTGTCGCCCACCTGCACCAGAACCTGCTGCGCTTCAACCTGCAGCTTTACCGCGAAAACCAGGAAGACTTCCTGCGCCAGACCGTGGCCCATGAAGTGGCGCACCTGGTGGCCCACCAGCTGTTCGGCGACCGTATCCAGGCCCATGGCGAGGAGTGGCAGCTGATCATGCGCGGGGTGTATGAACTGCCGCCCAACCGTTGCCACAACTACGAAGTGCAACGGCGCGTGGTGACCCGCTACATCTACCGCTGCCCGTGCCCACAGAGCGACTTCCCGTTTACTGCGCAGCGGCACAAGCTGGTGCGCCAGGGGCGGCGCTACCTGTGCAAGCGGTGTCGGGAGATATTGGTGTACAGCGGCGAGACGCGCGTGGAATAGGTTGTGTTGTGCCTGTTCCGGCCCCTTCGCGGGTAAACCCGCTCCCACAGGGATACCACTGACGTCAGGCCTTGTGGTAGCTCTGTGGGAGCGGGTTTACCCGCGAAGAGGCCAGTGTTGGCGACACATGAATCACAGGCACAAGAAAGGCGACCCTAAGGTCGCCTTCTTTGCATCAGCCTGTGCCTTACTTCTCGACGAAGGCACGCTCGATCAGGTAGTCACCCGGCTCGCGCATGCGCGGGGAGACCTTCAGGCCGAAGCTGTCCAGCACTTCGCTGGTCTCGTCGAGCATGCTCGGGCTGCCGCAGATCATCGCGCGATCGTCCTGCGGGTTGATCGGTGGCAGGCCGATGTCGCTGAACAGCTTGCCGCTGCGCATCAGGTCGGTCAGGCGGCCTTGGTTTTCGAACGGTTCACGGGTCACGGTCGGGTAGTAGATCAGCTTGTCGCGAACCGACTCGCCGAAGAATTCGTTCTGCGGCAGGTGCTCGGTGATGAACTCGCGGTAGGCCACTTCGTTCACGTAGCGCACGCCGTGCACCAGGATCACTTTCTCGAAGCGCTCGTAGGTTTCCGGGTCCTGGATGACGCTCATGAACGGTGCCAGGCCAGTGCCTGTGCTCAGCAGGTACAGGTGCTTACCCGGTTTCAGGTCATCGAGAACCAGGGTACCGGTAGGCTTCTTGCTGATGATGATCTCGTCGCCTTCCTTCAGGTGCTGCAACTGCGAGGTCAGCGGACCGTCCGGCACCTTGATGCTGAAGAACTCCAGGTGCTCTTCCCAGTTCGGCGAAGCGATGGAATAGGCGCGCATGAGCGGACGGCCGTTGTCCTGTTGCAGGCCGATCATCACGAACTGACCGTTCTCGAAGCGCAGGCCCGGGTCGCGGGTGCACTTGAAGCTGAACAGGGTGTCGTTCCAGTGGTGCACACTGAGGACACGTTCGTGGTTCATGTTGCTCATTTAATGGGGCTCCTGAAGAAAGACGCGGCGCGCGCAAGACGCGCAGTTGCGCGATAGTTTAGGGGCAGCGACAATATCTGTTAACTGGATTATCAAGATATGTGTTATCGGTTATATAGATATGCGATTTACACTTCGTCAGCTGCAAGTCTTCGTTGCCGTGGCCCAGCACCAGAGCGTTTCGCGCGCCGCCAGTGTGCTGGCCTTGTCGCAGTCGGCCGCCAGCACCTCGATCACCGAGCTTGAGCGCCAGTCCAGCTGCCAGCTGTTCGACCGCGCCGGCAAGCGCCTGAGCCTCAACGCCCTGGGCCAGCAACTGTTGCCGCAGGCCGTGGCCCTGCTCGACCAGGCCAAGGAAATCGAAGACCTGCTCAACGGCAAGTCCGGTTTCGGCTCGCTGGCGGTCGGTGCCACGCTGACCATCGGCAACTACCTGGCCACCCTGTTGATCGGCAGTTTCATGCAGGTGCACCCGGAAAGCCAGGTGAAGCTGCATGTGCAGAACACTGCGCATATCGTGCAACAGGTGGCGCATTACGAAATTGATCTGGGTCTGATCGAAGGCGATTGCAACCACCCGAACCTGGAAGTGCAGCCCTGGGTCGAGGACGAGCTGGTGGTGTTCTGCGCGCCGCAGCACCCGCTGGCCAAGCTGGGCCGCGCCGATGTACAGACCTTGTCCCAGGAAGCGTGGATCCTGCGCGAGCAGGGCTCAGGCACGCGCCTGACCTTCGACCAGGCCATGCGCCACCACCGCGCCAACCTCAACATCCGCCTGGAGCTGGAACACACCGAAGCGATCAAGCGCGCGGTGGAGTCGGGCCTTGGCATTGGCTGCATCTCGCGCCTGGCCCTGCGTGACGCCTTCCGCCGCGGCAGCCTGGTGCCGGTGGAAACCCCGGAGCTGGACCTGATGCGCCAGTTCTACTTCATCTGGCACAAACAGAAGTACCAGACCTCGGCCATGCGCGAATTTCTCGAACTGTGCCGCAACTTCACTGCCGGTTTCACACGCAGTGACGAGATCGTGTTGCCACCGATCGCTTAAAGCAGGATCACGCCCCACACCAGCGCCACCATGGTCAGTGCCACCAGTTGCGCGGCGCTGCCCATGTCCTTGGCGTTTTTCGAAAGTGGGTGGCGCTCGAGCGAAATGCGGTCGATGGCTGCCTCCACCGCCGAGTTGAACAGTTCGACGATCAAGCCCAACAGGCACACGGCGATCATGATCGCCCGCTCCGCACGGCTGACCGGTAGCCAGAAAGCGATCGGGACCAGCAGCACATTGAGCAGCACCAGCTGGCGGAACGCGGCCTCGCCCTTGAAAGCGGCGCGCAGGCCGTCCAGCGAATAGCCGGCAGCGTTGAAGATACGTTTGAGGCCGGTCTGGCCCTTGAATGGCGATGTCATGTATGTCACTTCACAACGGAAAGGCCAGCAGACTAGACCGGCACGGGTCAAAAAAGCGTGAAGCCACACGCACTCAGCTACTGGCAACCGATTCAAGTTGTTGCAGCAGCAAAGCCGCCTGGGTGCGAGTACGCACGCCCAGCTTGCGGAAGATCGCGGTCACGTGGGCCTTGATGGTCGCTTCCGAAACGCTCAGCTCATAGGCGATCTGCTTGTTCAGCAGGCCTTCGCAGACCATGGTCAGCACGCGGAACTGCTGTGGCGTGAGGCTGGCCAGCCCTTCGCTGGCGGCCTTGGCCTCGGCCGAGACATCGACTTTTTCGAACGCCTGCGGCGGCCACCAGACCTCGCCATCGAGCACTTTACGCACCGCATCCTGAATAACTTCCAGGGTGCTGGACTTGGGAATGAAGCCACTGGCGCCAAACTCGCGGGACTTGACCACCACTGCGGCCTCTTCCTGCGCCGATACCATCACCACGGGTATCTGCGGGTATTGCCCGCGCAGCAGCACCAGCCCGGAAAAACCATAGGCCCCTGGCATGTTCAAGTCCAGCAACACCAGGTCCCAATCGGCTTTTTCGCTCAGGCGGGTTTCCAGTTCGGCAATACTGGCGACTTCAACCAGGCGTACATCCGGGCCCAGGCCGAGGGTAACGGCCTGGCGCAAGGCGCCACGGAACAGCGGGTGGTCATCGGCAATCAGGATTTCGTAAGTGGCCATCGATCTGGGGATCCTGTTCTGTGTCGGGCACTCGGGTAAGGGTCATTATGAACCAAAGCAGGGGTTGTGCCCCTTGGACTATAGGAAGGTATGCAAACGCTGGTGGGTATCGTCCTGCTCGTCCAGCGGCAGGCGCCGCTTGCCGCTCAGGTAATGCAGGCTGAACACATCCAGGTAGGCGTCCAGCGCCTGCGAGGCCTGGGTATCGCCAGCCAGGTCCAGGCACATGGCGGCGACTTCCGCAGTGCAGAAGTGATCATCGCGCTTGGAGCGGCGCAGCCGGTAGCGGGACATCTGCTCGGCCTGCAGGCTCAACACCGGGAAGCGGTCAAGGTACGGGCTTTTGCGGAACATCTTGCGCGCTTCGGTCCAGGTGGCATCCAGCAGGATGAACAGCGGGCGCTTGCCCGGCTCGCGCACCACTTCGCTGACTACTCGCTCCTGGGCAACGAATTCGCCGGGAAAGACGATGTAGGGCTGCCAACGCGGATCGCCCAGCAACGCCAGCAAGCGTTCGTCGACCGAAGTGCGCAGCCAGCCGAAGGCCGAGGTGTCCTGGATCAGGTCGGCGATCAGCCAGCCGGTATTGGTGGGCTTGAGCGGCTCGGTGTCATGCATCAGCAGGCACACGCCGGACTCGGCCTGCACCCGAGGCTTCCAGGCGCACAGGCAATGAGTGGCAATGACCCGGCAGTCGGGGCAGCGCTCGGCACGCGAACCACGGGCGATGAAGGGCTTGTTGCTGCGCGCCAGGCGTTCGGCGCGCAGGCGCGCTACCGCATGGCTCATGCCGGCAGGCCTCTGGACAGGTTGGGAATGGACACAAGGATGACTCGGAGAAAACTAAGGGCGCCAGTCTATCAGAACAGCGGCCAATTGCTGTGCAGGTGGCGGCGCGGTCCTTATAATCGCTGTTTTTACCCAGCCTCGCGCCTGCGCGCTTCTGGGGCTGCTGCGCAGCCCCATTTGCAGCCAACGTGCGGTTGTCACGGAACGCCGTCGACCCGCGCATGTCAAAGCGCCAGTCATCGAACCAGGAGAGATTCATGCTGCGCCGTATCGTACCCGCCCTGAGCCTGTTGCTCGCCCTGCCCCTGGCAGCCCAGGCGGCTTCCAAGCAGGAATACGACCTGAACAACATGCTGCAGAAGGTTGCCAAAGAGAGCAGTGTCGGCACCCCGCGAGCCATCAACGAGGACATCCTCGACCAGGGTTACACGGTGGAAGGCAAGGCACTGGTCAACCACCTGAGCGTGCGCCAGGAGCATGCTGCGCGCATGCAGGCCAACCCCGATCAGGTACGCAGCCAGCTGGGTGACAGCGTCTGCCGCAACAGCGGTTTCCGCAACCTGATGTCCAAGGGCGCGGTGATGGTCTACCGCTTCACGGTCTACAAGACCAACCAACCGATCATGGATCAGGCGTTCGACAACGCCAGCTGCGTCGCAGGCAACAAGAAGAAGTAACCACTTCGATCGCTACGCCTTCTCGTCCTCACGGTCGCGCCAGTGCCCTTCAGCGGCATCGGCGCGCATCTCTGCCAGCAGCGCCTGCAAGTAGCGCGACTGGCATTCCAGCCCCGACAGCCTGCGCCGGCACTCGGCTTCCAGGCTCAGGTGATGCACCTGGGCCGCATTCTCCAGCTGCTGGTAAAGCTGCCGGTCCACTTCGATGATCAAGCGATGCATACCGCCACCTCCTGCATCGACACGTTTCGCTCTACCCAGTTAACCAAACCCGCATCCCCAGTGGCTGCATGCCGACGGGCGGCGATGCCGAACACCCCGGCACGATTGAGCGCAAGGGTCTAGATTGAGGTCAGAGGTATTGGTGCAGAAGGAGACGTTGCATGCCTTACCAATCGAGTGAACTGCTGTTCAGCCACTTCCGCGACAACAACATCGACCTGAGCAACATCGACGAACAGCTGCAACTGGTAGCCCCGAACAGCCCCAACCTGCCGCTGTACCGCGACATGATGCTGACCATCCTGCGCATGGCCCATGACGACACCGACCGCTGGAGCGCCAAGATCACCCTGCAGGCGCTGCGCGAACTGGACCATTCGTTCCGCACCCTGGAGCGCTACAAGGGCCGGCGCAAGGTGACCGTGTTCGGCTCGGCGCGCACCCCGCTGGAACACCCGATGTACGCCCTGGCCCGCGAACTGGGCGCAACCCTGGCACGCTCCGACCTGATGGTCATCACCGGTGCCGGCGGCGGCATCATGGCAGCTGCCCACGAAGGCGCCGGCAGCGACCACAGCCTGGGGTTCAACATCACCCTGCCCTTCGAGCAACACGCCAACCCCACGGTGGATGGCACCGACAAGCTGCTGCCGTTCCATTTTTTCTTCATCCGCAAGCTGTTCTTCGTCAAGGAGGCCGATGCCCTGGTGCTGTGCCCGGGTGGTTTCGGCACTCTGGATGAAGCGCTGGAAGTGCTGACCCTGATCCAGACCGGCAAGAGCCCGCTGGTACCGGTAGTGCTGCTGGATTCGCCAGGTGGCAGCTTCTGGCGCGACTGCCTGGACTTCATCAGCCGCCAACTGGAGGAGAACCGCTACATCCTGCCCAGCGACCTGAAACTGCTGCGCCTGGTGTACAGCGCTGACGAGGCAGTGGAAGAAATCAACCAGTTCTACAGTAACTACCACTCCAGCCGCTGGCTGAAGAGCCAGTTCGTGATCCGCATGCATCACCCGCTCAGCGAGGCGGCGCTGTATGACATCCAGGAAGGCTTTGCCGACTTGCGCCTGAGTGGCAAGTATCACCAGCAACCTGACAGCAGCGCCGAGCACGAAGTGGGCAATTTCAGCCACCTGACCCGTTTGTCATTTGCCTTCAATGGTCGGGATCAAGGCCGGCTGCGTGAACTGGTGGACTTCATCAACCTGCCGGAGAACTGGGCCAAGCCGCAACCCATGCATACCACGCAGCGGGCCAGGGAGGCGTTGAAGGTCAGTTGATCGTGATACTAGTCCGCGCATCCTGTGGGAGCGGGTTCATCGAGGCGTCGAACCGCCGCGAAGAATCCAACGCGGTGTATGACACCGGCTGCGCCGGTGTTCGCGGGTAAACCCGCTCCCACAAGAGCACGCACTGTCTGATGCCTCGCCTCAAACCTGTGGGAGCGGGCAAGCCCGCGAAGGGCCGCAAAGCGGCCCCGGTCTTCAGTAATCGTCGATATCACGCCCACTGAGCAGGCGGCCGATCATGTCCATGGGGAAACCCCGGTACGCCAGAAAACGGGTCTGCTGGGCACGGCTTCGGGGATCTTGCGGGCGTTGACCAGCAAACTTGCGCTGCCATACATCACGCATGCGCTCGCCCCAGTCCACCTCGCTCTCGCGAAGCGCCTGCTCGATATCAGCACGCGCCAAACCGCGCTGGCCTAGCTCTTCGCGAATACGCGCAGGGCCATAGCCGGAGCTGGAACGGTACCGGATGAAACTTTCGAGGTAGCGGGCTTCGCTAAGCAGCCCTTCTTCGGCGAGCCGGTCGAGTTCAGGCTCGATCAGCTCGTCCGAAGCGCCGCGCTGACGCAACTTGCGCGTCAGCTCGACGCGACCGTGCTCACGTCGCGCGAGCAGGTCCATGGCTGTCCGCCGAATGGCGACGGGGGTGTCGAGTACGGCGGACATGTTCGGCTATCTACCGCGCAATCAATAACCGGCGTCAGCGTCGGCCATGTCATCGGCATCGGCTTCGGCAGCAGCAGCCTTACCAGCAGCCGCAACAGCCCCAGAGGTCAGCAGCTTCTCACGAATCTGCTTCTCGATCTCGGCACCAATAGCCGGGTTCTCAGCCAGGTACTTGGCAGCGTTGGCTTTGCCTTGACCGATCTTGTTGCCTTGGTAGGCGTACCAGGCACCGGACTTCTCGACCAGACCCTGGGAAACACCCAGGTCAATGATCTCGCCGTTACGGTAGATACCCTTGCCGTAGAGGATCTGGAACTCGGCTTGACGGAATGGTGGAGAAACCTTGTTCTTGACGATCTTGACGCGGGTTTCGCTACCGACCACCTCGTCGCCTTCCTTGACCGCGCCGGTGCGGCGGATATCCAGACGCACCGAGGCGTAGAACTTCAGGGCGTTACCACCGGTGGTGGTTTCCGGGCTGCCGAACATCACACCGATCTTCATACGGATCTGGTTGATGAAGATGACCAGGCAGTTGGCGTTCTTGATGTTACCGGTGATCTTGCGCAGCGCCTGGGACATCAGGCGCGCCTGCAGGCCCACGTGCATGTCCCCCATCTCGCCTTCGATCTCGGCCTTCGGTACCAGGGCGGCCACGGAGTCGACGATGATCACGTCGACAGCGTTGGAACGCACCAGCATGTCGGTGATTTCCAGGGCCTGTTCGCCGGTGTCCGGCTGCGAAACCAGCAGGTCGTCGACGTTGACGCCCAGCTTGCCGGCGTACTCGGGGTCGAGGGCGTGTTCGGCGTCGACGAAGGCGCAGGTGGCGCCGTTCTTCTGGGCTTCGGCGATGACCGACAGAGTCAGCGTGGTCTTACCCGACGATTCCGGGCCGTAGATCTCGACGATACGGCCTTTTGGCAGGCCGCCGATGCCCAGGGCGATGTCCAGGCCCAGCGAGCCAGTGGAGATGGCAGGGATAGCCTGGCGCTCGTGGTCGCCCATGCGCATGACGGCGCCCTTGCCGAATTGGCGTTCGATCTGACCCAGGGCCGCAGCCAAGGCGCGCTTCTTGTTGTCGTCCATTGAAATCCTCACGTGTTCGACTTGGCCCTGACGGCCGGAATACCTGTATAAGTAGCCAGTATTATTCCACAGGCAAGCGCCCGCGCAAACCCCTGTTGTCGATTTACTCGGCACCAAGCTGTAACAAGCCGTCTAACGCGGCGATCACCGTCTGTCGGCGCACAGCCTCGCGGTCGCCGTCGAACTGGCGCCGCTCGCTGTACACATGGTTACCGTCGCCCCAGGCCAGCCACACGGTACCCACTGGTTTGGCCGGCGAACCACCGTCTGGCCCGGCCACGCCGCTCACCGCCACGGCAAAGCGCGCGCCGCTGGCAGCCTGGGCGCCGCGGACCATCGCTTCGACCACTTCCTGGCTTACCGCGCCAACCTGGCCGAACAACGCTGCGGGCACTCCCAGCTGACGGGTTTTCTGGGTGTTGGAATAGGTCACGTAACCGGCCTCGAACCAGGCCGAGCTGCCGGGCACACGGGTGATGGCCTCGGCGATGCCGCCACCGGTGCAGGATTCGGCGGTGCTCACCTGCGCGTTGAAGCGGCGCAGGTGCTCACCCAGGCGGATGGCAAGCGTGGTGATCGGGTCCATGTCGGGCTCCTTGTAGACTGCCTTCTACCCTAGCATTTCAGGATTGGGGAATGGGCGTCTGGCGGCGTGCTGGACATGAGGATGTTCGCCTCTGGATTTTTGGCGCCTGAAGCCCACACCAATCAGAAATTCAGCCGCAGCACGGTCCGCCAGAGGTTCTTCATCGGTGAACGACGATGCTTGGTCCAGTTGCGCTCCCACCACTCGTCCTCATTGCGCACCACCTGTTCCAGGTCGCTACCGGCCACGGCGGCGGCGTGCTGGCGGAACATCATGGGGAATACGCAATGCTGGCGGATCCGGTGCTTGACCACCACATCCACCGGCGTGCCATCGTAGGGGGTCTGCGCCAGGATCCGGCAGCCCTCGCGCGACAGCACATAAGCATGCAGCGCCACCACCCGCCCGCGGGCGATGAACGGGAACCAGGTCAGCCAGGTTCGCCCCATGGAATAACCCAGGTGCAAGGCCTCGAAAGGCCGTTTCTGCATGAAGCGATTGACCCAGCGCACTTGCGAAGGCTTGAACTCATAAGCCTTGGCATCGTCTTCGAAGATCAGGATTCGATCGAGGCCCTTATCCAGCGCATGACGGGCCAGTTGCTGATGGGATTCGTAGCAACCGCGCTTGGGATCGCTGTTTTTCTCGACGACATGAAAGTGCACTTCGTTGTCGAGCTGTCGCCCGATGGTTTCGCTGAACAGCGTGCGCCGGTCAGCGCGGGTGTCGAGGGAAATACAAAAAACCGCATCTACATCAAAACGAACTGCGCTCATGGCACTAATCAACCTGTTGCAATAACTTTCTATTGGGCCGCAGGCCCCCGCGAATGCGTCAGGCAAGCCATCCTGATGGGTAAGAGCGCGCAATTCTCCATGGCAGCTCGGTGCTGTCAACCTGCCTTCAATACAACCCTGCGCGCTTGCCAGACATGCAGGTACTGCCTGCCGGGTAGCCGTGTTAACCTATGCGGCTTGAAAAATCCGGTGGGTCTCGGCGTCGCGCATGCAACACAGAACGCCCCAATTTGCCCCACAATATTGAGACCTACTTTTTAAGCCCTTGATGAATAAAGCAATCTCCGATTTCTCCGCACACACCCCGATGATGCAGCAGTAGCGGAAATAATCGACCTCAGACCGCGACCAATGCGGCCTGCGAATCGAGCCTGTCTAATATGGTTCTGCCAGTTTCAGCGACTTTCGCCCAGCAAAACCGAGATGCTTTTGAGCGGTTTTAGACACCTGAACCACCCTCCCCGGCGTTCTGCCGAACGATTCCCTTCCTTTGTGTAGCCGCTCACTGCTTGTCGGGTCGCAGGCACCTTTCCTGCCCGGCAAACTCCATCGGGAACAACCCGAAGCTGAGAGGTGGCCGTCATGCAGCCCCCGACGGTACCGTGCCCTGAACGCATCGCGCCGCAGCTCGTTACGCTGGTCGGCCGGCCACCCGCCGGCGCCTGGCGATACGAGATTAAGTATGACGGGTACCGGATGCTGGCCAGGATCGATGGCTCGGTTCAGCTGTTCACCAAGAACGGGTACGACTGGACGGACCGTATGCCGCTGGTGGCCGCGGACCTGGCCCGGATGGCCGTCCACTCGGCCTGGCTCGACGGCGAGGTGGTTGTGCAGGATGACGATGGCCGGCGGCGGGCATCAGTTTGGAGAGCGACATGGAGCCGCAGTAGGCGGGGCGAATGCCCTAGGAGGCATTGTGTACGAGGTGTTGGTTGAAGCGGAGGCCAGTGTGCTGCAATGCGAGATCACCGACCTCGTTGACGAGCAGTCGAAGACCGGCGCCTGGTCGAGCGACTGGGACGCCCATGGCTACAGGGAGTTAGAGTTCCGTGTGGTCTCCGGTCAGTGGCTCGATCCAGACGGTACACCCCATGACCTGGGCATGAACGGCTGCGCAGAAGTTGTCGACCGATACGCCGAGTTCATCGAAGAAGAGTTATGGGCGCCCTGCCCTGCCGATTCAATGAAAAGGTGGCAAATTCTTTCCGCCCTTTTCCCGAAGCACAAGTGACCGAGACGCTGGGCTTACGGTTCAACACCATCTTTTGCCTTTATCGATGGAGCACCTTGAGCATCAGCGAGCCAGTTGGCAATGGCGCGTGCGACAATGCACGAACACTCAACCATCATCATGTGCTGTTCTCCTTCGATTAGATGCAGCGTCGAACCTGCTATTCGATCGGCTGTTCGCTTCATCGCGCCTTCTCCGAAGAACTGGTCATCCTTTCCGCCAATAACCAAAGTCTGTGCCTCGATGCTGTTCAGCCAATCTGCACGCTCGCCGGAACATTCCAACAAAGCATTCAGGTAACGAACAATCGTTTGGGTATTCCCCATTCGCTGAGCCAGTCGCTTACGACCAAGCCAAAGTGCCGCGCGTAGCAAGGCGTTTCGCCATGGGCGCCGAAAGACAGTGGTGAAACTTTCCATCAATGCAACGTAATCTTGAGCCAGGACGTGGGACACTTGCTGACGAACCAACCCCCTGCCGGTTTCGCCAAGCTCGTGAGCGCTTGAAACAAGAATGAGCCTGCGGACAAGGGCAGCGTTCCGAGAAGCGAGGCGCAATGCCAGGATGCCCCCGAATGATATACCGACCAGGATAATGGGCCCAAATCGTCGAGCGACCAGCTCCGCCATACGTTCCGCAAGTATCTGCAAGGTCGCACCTGGTACTGCATCGGGATACCCAAGCAAGACGAACGAAGTATTTGCAGGCAGAATTCGGGCGATTCGCCGACAATCCCTGCGCTGACGGCGAGGCGTCTGCTGCCGCATAAATCCTTGTCCACCGTTAATCACAACGACTTCCGGCGGCTTTTCTCCAAAATGAGTGTACGGGATACCACGCGCTTCGCAGAACTGGATAACGGGACCTGTTGCCTGCGATTCGGTGCCTGGACGTAAAGGATATTTCGAAAACATAATCTATGGTTTTAGTGTATTCATCATGCGCCGGGCGCCTGGACATTCGCGCTTGCAGAAACCGAAGCGACGGCCTTTTCAAGAAACTTCAGCAGACAGGGATGGAGCCAGGTACCGACGCGCAATTCTTCTTCGGACTCCTCTGCACGGCGTATGGCCTGGAGTGCGGCGTCGTCCAGTGCCAGCTTGTGCCGCATGGCCAGCCACGACCTTGCGATCAGCTGCACCTCGGCGCTCGTGGCTGGACAATGAGCGTTGCGCAGGACTTCCAGGCTATCAAGCAGGCCTGGCCACTCCCGCATCACGCCGATGTAAGTGCGTCGCAGGTATTGATAGGCGTTGGGGCTCAAATGCTTGCGATAGATCAGCAGGCGGTGCTCGCAGAACGCCTTCAGGATGTACTCTCCAAGCTGTGGAGAAAACCCCGTATTAAACAGGTCCTCCCCGCGCGAAGTGAGCAGATTGTCCACGCGCACGAACATTCCAGCGTTTGACCGCGTGTCTTTTTCCACCAGCGCAATCCAATCGCGTGCCGCACGGCGAGCAGCCGATGCGCGTGGAGACACTCCCCTTTCAAACAATGCCCTGAGGCCATCAATACGCTTCTGCCAAGGAGCCGCAAATCTTCCGTTAGCTCCAAGCAAGGGCAAACTGAGATCATCTTCACTGAGATGGTGGCGATAGAACGCCATCGCTTCCAGCGTATTGAGGCAACCCGCCTCCGACAGGTCTTCTTCAAGTAGTGCACGTTGCAAACGTTCCAGACGGGTGCGAAGTTTGTGCTGATGCGCTATCTCGGCATCGACACGGATCAGCTGCGCAGAAAGAATGGCCGGGGTTGAAAGTGTTCCTTCACACAGGATCTGGCGGATTTCACCCAGAGAAATGCCCAGCTCGCGAAGCGCCAGGATTTTGTTGAGCCGTTGGATGTCTGCCGCTCCGTAAAGCCGATAACCGGCATCGGAGCGAACTGACGGTTCAAGCAGCCCGAGGTTGTCATAGTGGTGCAATGTGCGTACCGAAAGCCCCGCCCGCTTGGCAAGTTCGCCGACTTTTAGCTGCACAGCAATGTCCCCTCACGCCAATTCAATGCACATTAGCCTACAGTTGCGGTGAACAGGCGCAAGCCACCATCCACGGCCTGGAGCCCATCTCGCCGACGCATGAAGTAGCGTGCGTTAATGGCTTCCGCATCCAGGCATTCCACATCGCAGAACCCGTTACAAAGGAGCATCTCCATTAATTGAGCGGGATCAAACGCGCTTAGCCAGGGCTCCCCTGCGGCCGCGAAAGACCGCGCAGCCATATCTTCCATCCATTGCTCTACCGGAGACAGAAACTCGCGTGAGATGCGGGCATCGAACACAATCTCGCTCTGGGAAGAATAAAGGGAAACCTGGCGGATGATCGCCGAAACGACTGAGGTTTCCAGGTAAGGAAGCACGCCCAAGCAGCTGAATATGGTCGGCAGCTTCGGATCAATTCCATGGTTACCGAGCAATTCCATCAGGGGGGCTTCAGCCAGGTCGGCAGTCAGAAAGACCACGTTGGAAGGAACGGAAATGCCGCTCTCCTTCAGACGGTCAAGTTTCCATTGTTGGGTCTGCGCTTGATCCAGTTCGACGCATCTGACGTTGTCAGGGATGCGAAGGAACAGCGTGTCCAGGCCTGCTCCCAAGATCACGACCTGGCGAACTCCGGTGCCAATAGCGCGAACGACCCTGTCTTCCACAAGCCTGGTGCGTGCGACCACAGCGGCGCGCATTGTTCGAAGCATGGGAGCGTTGTGGACATAGGGGTCAACGAGCGTTTGTCGCGCCAGGTTGCTGCCCAATATGTCGAACGCGTGTCTATCCTGCAAAAGCGTGGGCTCATCGAGCAGTTGATGGACCGCACGTGCAAGGGCCATGGTAAGCGCTGACTGGCGGCGGGGAATGCCATCGAGCAGTGGTTGCGGGTTCATGTTTCAATCACATCCCATTGATTTCAGTTGACCATAGAAATGGTCAACCCTCCCGTAACGTCAGGGTCAAGTCCGTTTTCCCGTTCCTGTTCGACTCTTTCGCCCATCAGGATCAGCCCCCAGGGCAAACTAGTTGTTCAGCTCAGAGAAACAGGCTCATGTAGCCAAGACAACATTCCTATCTGCACCGTCCGCTTTCGACCCAAAGCAGCCGTTCGAATTTGCTTGCGCAACCAGGCGGTTGTCAGCTTGAAGCATGCTTGGGCCAGCATTCACGGCAAACTGCTAAAAAAGTGCCCGAACACCTGGCCACAGTGTAGGGGTGATGCCAAGAATCAGGTGCTTTCTATCTGGAGCGCCAAGGCGCAAGATCAGTGGCTCTGCCAAGCAGCTAGTCGAATAACACCCGTGGCGGACCAGCAGGAACAAGCGATCTTGTAAATAGATACGCACTAGGCAAAACAAGTATTCTAGGGAGGGGACATGGTTTTAAATTTCGACAAACTCAACGCCGGCACGGCGTCTAAGCAGATTGATCCGCGAAAAATCTTCACCACGTTGAAGCGAGACACTCGATTTCGTCGCCCGCTTGATGAGCAAGCTGACGTACTGGACGCCTGGTTCACTCGTAGAGCAGCACGCGACCTGACACTGAAGATGAACACAGGTGGCGGGAAAACCGTGGTCGGGCTTCTGTGCCTTCAAAGCTCGCTCAATGAAAACTGAATCGCCCCTGGTTTCGTAGACACCTCCAAGCCTCATAATGAGGCCCAAATAGGAGGTGCCATGAGTCGTCAGCGTTACCCCGAAGAATTCAAGATCGAAGCGGTCAAGCAAGTGACCGAGAAAGGCAAACCTGTCGCCGATGTCGCCCAGCGCCTGGGCATGTCCGTGCACAGTCTTTACGCCTGGATCAAGGTCTACAGCAAGCCCCAAGAGCAGCGTCAGCAAGACGACGATCAGCAGGCCGAACTGCGCAAGCTACGCGCTGAACTCAAGCGCGTGACGGAAGAGCGAGACATCTTAAAAAAGGCCGCCGCGTACTTTGCCAAGGAGTGCGGCTGAAGTACGCCTTCATCAAGAAGCACTCGACTGATTACCCGGTGCGGCGCCTTTGCCAAACCCTCAAGGTGCACCCCAGCGGCTATTACGCCTGGCTGGCCGAGCCTCAATCTGCCCGAGCAAAAGAAGATCAACGTCTGCTTGGCTTGATCAAACACGCTTGGCTGGAAAGCGGAGGTGTATACGGCTACCGCAAAATTCACGATGACCTGCGTGAGCTGGGAGAGGAATGCGGCCGAAATCGAGTCAGGCGCTTGATGCAGGCGGAGGGGCTGCGTTCTCAAACGGGCTATCGGCGGCGTCCAGGGTTCTATGGTGGAAAACCAACAGTGGCCTCGCCCAACCACCTCGCGCGGCAGTTCAAGGTAAGTGAGCCGAACAAGGTCTGGGTGACAGATATCACTTACATCCGCACCTATGAAGGGTGGCTCTACCTCGCGGTAGTGCTGGATCTGTTCTCACGCCAAGTAATTGGTTGGTCAATGAAGCCAAGGATGTGCAGCGACCTGGCTATCGACGCGATGTTGATGGCTGTTTGGCGACGCAAGCCTCAGCAGCAAGTTATGATTCACTCAGATCAAGGCAGTCAGTTCAGTAGCTCGGATTGGAAAAGCTTTTTGAAGGCCAACAATGTAATCAGCAGCATGAGCCGGCGGGGAAACTGCCACGACAATGCCGTAGCCGAGAGCTTTTTCCAGCTTTTGAAGCGAGAGCGAATCCGACGAAAGATCTACACAACCCGTGAAGAAGCCCGAAGTGATATTTTCGATTACATCGAGATGTTCTATAACCCTAAACGCCGACACAGCAGTGCTATGCAGCTGTCTCCAGTAGAGTATGAGAAACGCTATTTCCTGAGCTTGGAGAGTGTCTAGAAAACCAGGGGCGATTCACAGGAAGGTTCCCGGGCTCACCTTGTTCTGCACCCGGGGCGGTGGCAAGCCGGTCTCCTATGAAACGGTTAAGGATGCATTCAAGAAGGCCTGCGATCAGGCCAACGTCACCGGAGCTACCATCCACGACCTTAGAGCCAAGTCGCTGACCGATACCGACAAACAGGGTAATGATGCCCAGAGGCTGGGTGGTCACACAGATGGCCGGATGACTCAGCGCTATCTGCGCCTTCGAGATATCAAAGTTGCAACCGGCCCAAGGTCAGTCGCATTGGAAAAAACATCCGTATCCAGCCCAACGAAAAAGCCCCTCAAATGAGGGGCCTTTTCTGTGCTTCTGATCAAAGGATCAGGCCATCAGTACTGGCTCAGCCAGGCCGTTGGCAGCACAAATTTGGTGAATATCACGCGATGCTTGCTTGAAATCAGCGATCGACTTTCGAGATTTCTCAAGGTTTTCCTTTCGCGCTGTCTGCGACATGGGCCTTAGATTTCGCAACGATTTCCCAACCATATGCATATCTCCCATTCCCTTTCTCACTTTCTCACTGTCTTTCATTTCTATCAGACGGGAATCAAAACGTCTTGGTTCCCCAGGTATGCATCTTTGAGTCGGGCTAGCCAATGACGATACGTTAGCCCGTCCTCCTCACAAATCAAGCTTTCTGATGGGGCGTCTCTTACAGAACCATCAGGAGCCATTAAAAGCAATGCTGTATAGACATCCATAAAGAGGTCATCGAACAGCTTGAACTGCTGCTGCAAGGGTTCCTTGAGCGGATGCTCAGGCTCAACCTCGTCTGCAAAGCAGAGATATTCTCCTTGCTGCGTTCTCCTCGGCCGGTGGTACATCACCACACCAGGCTTGAGGGGAGGCAGAGATCGCACGTTCTCGGTGGCTCTTACCAAGAACCATAGCCAAATAGTGGCAGCAGCACTCATGACGTAGCGACCAAAGGTGATTTCCACCATTCCCTTGGTCTCGTTCAGCGCCACGATCAGATCAATCATCGTTGCTACACACCCGCCGCCGTTGTGGCGCAGATGTAGCTCGAAGCTGCTACCAGGCTGTGCTGCGTTCAGCTGATCTATGACAGGCTGAACCGAGGCACGAGAGATTTCGTTGGGAAGCTCCAGCCGAATTTTGGCGGGAACCCTTACGATTTCGTCCAGCTGATCATTTGCTGCAGCTTCCAATGCTTCGCCTACCAACGCTTGATTCGGACGCGAATGGTACATGGGTGAAATGGCAGTGCCAATATGCAATCACGCATTATCTGATGAAATCTCTGTCCCAAAAGCGGACGAATCTTGGCAGAATACCCGCCTTAATTTTAGACAGATCGCGATTGTCTAATAGACGAACAGCTGTAAGGCCTTGAATGTCCAGTCTTTCCGACCATACCCCAATGATGCAGCAGTACTGGAAGCTGAAGAACCAGCACCCGGACCAGCTGATGTTCTACCGCATGGGCGACTTCTACGAGATCTTCTACGAAGATGCGAAAAAAGCCGCAAAACTGCTGGACATCACGCTGACCGCGCGCGGTCAGTCGGCCGGCCAGTCCATCCCCATGTGCGGGATTCCGTTCCATTCGCTGGAAGGCTACCTGGCCAAGCTGGTCAAGCTCGGCGAATCGGTGGTGATCTGCGAACAGATTGGCGACCCCGCCACCAGCAAGGGCCCGGTGGAACGCCAGGTGGTGCGCATCATCACCCCCGGTACGGTCAGCGACGAGGCCCTGCTCGACGAACGTCGCGACAACCTGATTGCCGCGCTGCTCGGTGACGAGCGCCTGTTCGGCCTGGCCGTACTGGACATCACCAGTGGCAACTTCAGCGTGCAGGAGATCAAGGGCTGGGAAAACCTGCTGGCCGAGCTCGAGCGCCTGAACCCGGTCGAGCTGCTGATCCCCGACGACTGGCCGCGCGACCTGCCTGCCGAAAAACGCCCGGGCGCCCGTCGCCGCGCGCCATGGGACTTCGACCGTGATTCGGCGCGCAAGGCCCTGTGCCAGCAGTTCGCGACCAAGGACCTCAAGGGCTTTGGCTGCGACAAGCTGACCCTGGCCATCGGCGCCGCCGGTTGCCTGCTGATCTACGCCAAGGAAACCCAGCGCACTGCCCTGCCGCACCTGCGCAGCCTGCGCCACGAACGCCTGGACGACACGGTCATCCTCGACGGCGCCAGCCGCCGCAACCTGGAGCTGGACATCAACCTGGCCGGCGGCCGCGACAACACCCTGCAATCGGTGATCGACCGCTGCCAGACCGCCATGGCCAGCCGTTTGCTGAGCCGCTGGTTGAACCGCCCGTTGCGCGACCTCAAGGTGTTGCAGGCACGCCAGGACTCGATCCGTTGCCTGCTCGACGGCTACCGCTTCGAGAAGCTGCAGCCGCAGCTCAAGGAAATCGGCGATATCGAGCGGATTCTCGCCCGTATCGGCCTGCGCAACGCCCGCCCACGCGACCTGGCACGCCTGCGCGACGCCTTGGGCGCGCTGCCCGAGCTGCAGAACGCCATGGCCGAGCTGGAGGCACCGCACCTGGCCCGCCTGGCCGCCATTACCGGCACCTACCCCGAACTGGCCAGCCTGCTGGAGCGGGCGATCATCGACAACCCGCCGGCGGTGATCCGCGATGGCGGCGTGCTCAAGGCCGGCTATGACAACGAACTGGACGAGCTGCTGGCGATCAGCGAGAACGCCGGCCAGTTTCTGATCGACCTGGAAGTCCGGGAAAAGGCCCGCACCGGCCTGGCCAACCTCAAGGTCGGCTACAACCGGGTGCATGGCTACTTCATCGAGCTGCCGACCAAGCAGGCCGAGCAGGCCCCGGGCGACTACATCCGCCGTCAGACCCTCAAGGGCGCCGAGCGCTTCATTACTCCGGAACTGAAGGCGTTCGAGGACAAGGCGCTGTCGGCCAAGAGCCGCGCCCTGGCCCGCGAAAAGATGCTCTACGACGCTCTGCTGGAAACCTTGATCAGCCACCTGGCGCCGCTGCAGGACAGCGCCGCCGCCCTGGCCGAACTGGACGTGCTCAGCAACCTGGCCGAACGTGCGCTGAACCTGGACCTGAACTGCCCGCGCTTCGTCGACGAGCCGTGCCTGCGTATCGAGCAGGGCCGTCACCCGGTGGTGGAACAGGTATTGACCACACCGTTCGTGGCCAACGACCTGGGCTTGGACAACAGCACGCGCATGCTGATCATCACCGGCCCGAACATGGGCGGTAAGTCTACCTACATGCGCCAGACCGCCCTGATCGTGCTGCTTGCGCACATCGGCAGCTTCGTGCCGGCGGCCAGCTGCGAGCTGTCGCTGGTCGACCGCATCTTTACCCGCATCGGCTCCAGTGACGACCTGGCCGGCGGCCGCTCGACCTTCATGGTCGAGATGAGCGAAACCGCCAATATCCTGCACAACGCCACCGACCGCAGCCTGGTGCTGATGGACGAAGTGGGCCGCGGCACCAGTACCTTCGACGGCCTGTCGCTGGCCTGGGCCGCCGCCGAGCGCCTGGCCCAGCTGCGTGCCTATACACTGTTCGCCACGCACTACTTCGAGCTCACCGTGCTGCCGGAAAGCGAGCCGCTGGTGGCCAACGTTCACCTGAACGCCACCGAGCACAACGAGCGCATCGTGTTCCTGCACCACGTGCTGCCTGGCCCCGCCAGCCAGAGCTACGGCCTGGCCGTGGCGCAGCTGGCTGGCGTGCCGACGGCCGTCATCCAGCGTGCCCGTGAACATCTGGCGAGACTGGAAACCACCAGCCTTGCGCATGAACAGCCCCCGGCCCAAAAGGCCAAGGACGTGCCACAGGTCCCGCACCAGAGCGACCTGTTCGCCAGCCTTCCACACCCGGCCATCGAGAAGCTGGGCAAGCTGCAGCTGGACGACATGACCCCGCGTCAAGCTATCGAAATGCTATATCAACTAAAGAACCTGTTATAACGGCGCCCACTACAAGCTGGTAGAATCCGCCGCGGTTTGCTGGTGCTGCAGGTTATTAGCCTGGCCTGCAGCCACATGCCCGTAAACCGCGCGGCCCTGAGAGGAAGGGCCGCCGCCGTCGCCTGAGGAGAGAATTAGAAATGACCTTCGTCGTCACCGACAACTGCATCAAATGCAAATACACCGACTGCGTGGAAGTCTGCCCGGTGGACTGCTTCTACGAAGGCCCGAACTTCCTGGTCATTCATCCGGACGAGTGCATCGACTGCGCCCTGTGCGAGCCGGAGTGCCCAGCGCAAGCCATCTTCTCGGAAGACGAAGTGCCAGCGGGCATGGAAAACTTCATCGAGCTGAACGCCGAACTGGCGGAAGTCTGGCCGAACATCACCGAGCGTAAGGACGCCCTGCCAGACGCTGAAGAGTGGGACGGCAAGACCGGCAAGATCGAACACCTGGAGCGCTGATAGCGCCGCATACGAAAAAGGCCCTTGCGGCCTTTTTTGTTTTTTGCAGGCAAAAAAAAGGGGCGGTTTGACCCGCCCACATTTTTTTCCGTAGTCCCTGCTTGTCCCAAACATCATCCTGATGAAATCGCTTCTTGCGATGTCCCTGGCTTTCCTCCTGAAAGCCTGTGCATGTCCCTGTGCACAGTTCGAATACTAGCGACTTGCGCTGGGCGGGCAACCGCTAAACCTCACAGGGTATTGCAGGTGACACATTTCCTCACAGCTGAATAAGCGAAGGTTTTCAATGAGTTGGGAAAATACAGGTGCTGGATACGACAATGATTTACTGAAGCATACATAGAAGGCTTACAGAACAAGTAAGCAAAGGCTTACACGCGATGTTACTGGGGTGGCGCGGTACACATTTGATATTGGTTTTGCCTGAGCGATTTTGGGGCTGCCTTGCAGCCCATCGCGACACAAGGCCGCTCCTACAGAGGACCGCGATCGCCTGCATGATCGCGCCCCCTGTAGGAGCGGCCTTGTGTCGCGAAAGGGGCGCAAAGCGCCCCCGGCAATTTTGAATGGGACACCTCTGGTCGCCACATACAAAAACGCCCCGAGGTCATCGGGGCGTTTGCTGTTACAGACCTTCGCTACTGGAACAACGATTCACTGGAAAGGCCGTTCTTCTCGAGGATCTCACGCAAACGCTTGAGCCCCTCGACCTGTATCTGCCGTACCCGCTCACGGGTCAGGCCGATCTCCAGGCCGACATCTTCCAGGGTGCTGCTTTCATGCCCGCGCAGGCCAAAGCGGCGCACCACCACCTCACGCTGCTTGTCGGTCAACTCACCCAGCCATTGGTCGATGCTCTGCGACAGGTCGTCATCCTGCAGCAGTTCGCACGGGTCGGTCGGGCGGTCGTCGGTCAAGGTATCGAGCAGGGTCTTGTCCGAGTCCGGGCCGAGCGACACATCCACCGAAGACACCCGCTCGTTCAGGCCCAGCATGCGCTTGACCTCGGCGACCGGCTTCTCCAGCAGCGTGGCGATTTCTTCTGGCGAGGGTTCGTGGTCCAGTTTCTGGGTCAGCTCGCGCGCGGCGCGCAGGTAGACGTTCAGCTCCTTGACCACGTGGATCGGCAGGCGAATGGTGCGGGTCTGGTTCATGATCGCCCGCTCGATGGTCTGGCGAATCCACCAGGTCGCATAGGTCGAGAACCGGAAACCACGCTCCGGGTCGAACTTCTCGACTGCACGGATCAGGCCCAGGTTGCCCTCCTCGATCAGGTCGAGCAGCGACAGGCCGCGGTTCACGTAACGGCGGGCAATTTTTACAACCAGGCGCAGGTTGCTTTCGATCATGCGCTTGCGGCCGGCGGGGTCGCCCTTTTGCGACAGGCGCGCAAAGTGCACTTCCTCTTCCGGCGAAAGCAGAGGCGAGAATCCGATCTCGTTGAGATACAGCTGGGTGGCATCGAGCGCCCGGCTGTAATCGATGTACTTGTGTTGCTTGAGCGAAGAGCCCGACTTGGCCCTCGTCCGAACCGAAGATACAGCAGGTTCGTCTGACACCACATCCGTTTCCAAAACGATACCCGTCTCCATCAGAAGTAGGTCATCGTCGATGTCAAACTCCGGCACTTCTTTACTGAGAGCCATTGTTATAGTCCTTTGCTGAGTTCGAACTCAGACTCGAGCGGCACCTGTCTCCCTGGCAGCGCTGGAGCCTGTCCCCTCTACATCACAGGAACAGGCCGGGCCCAACGGTCAACGACGTGGCAGGAACTGGAGCGGATCGACGGGTTTGCCCTGGCGGCGAATCTCGAAATGCAGCTTCACCCGATCAGTGCCCGTGGACCCCATTTCAGCAATCGACTGCCCTGCCTTGACCTGCTGCCCCTCCCGAACCAACAGCCTGCGGTTATGGCCGTAGGCACTGACGTAGGTATCGCTGTGCTTGATGATGATCAGTTCGCCATAGCCCCTCAAGCCACTCCCGGCGTACACCACTGAACCATCAGACGCAGCAAAAACAGGCTGTCCCAAATCACCGGCGATATCAATGCCTTTATTCAAACTACCGTTTGAAGCGAATTTTCCAATCAGCACGCCATTGGCAGGCCAGGTCCAGCCACCTACTGCGCGCTCTGCGGCAGGCACCGTGGCAACCACCGGGGCGCTGCTGGAGGCTGCCGGCGTGGCCGGCCTGGTGGTGCTGGCAGGGGGTGTGCTGGTACTGCCCACAGGCCGCCGGATGACCGTGGTCTTGCTCGACGACGACGGGCTGGACACCACCGTGGTGCTGCCGGTAGAGCCACTGCTGAAACGAATCGCTTGCCCCGGGCGAATAGTGTAAGGCGCCGCGATGCCGTTGCGCGCAGCCAGTTCCTTGTAGTCCCAGCCATAACGGAAGGCGATGGAGAACAGCGTATCGCCAGGCTTGACGATGTATTGCCCGGTGGTTACAGCCGGGCGCTTGGGCACGGTGTTATTGCGGTCGACCACCCGCGCGCTATTGCTGCTGGTGCTAGAGCAACCCACCAGTAGCGTGCCCATGGCCAGTGCAATCACCAGAAGCGTGAAACCCGACCCGTCCTTGCGCTGCCGAATGACTGTGTGACCCACCCGCGCTCCCCTCATGGTGCCGAAAACGATATGAAGACAAGAAATGCAATATTGTTGCAATTATAACCAAGCCCGCCCGCATTGGCAGGGTGGGTGAAAGACTGCTGCAAAGCCTTGGTGCACGCAGTGCGCTGGCGCTTCACCCCGCCAGATAGACAGGGCGTTGCCGCAAGAATTCGGTGCTGGCGCAAAAATATCGCGCGGCTCGAACCAGCCGTGTTCAGGCCAGCGGGCCGTTGAGCAGCGGTACGAAGCGCACGGCCCCCAGCACCCGGCGAGAGAATCCATGCTCCTCGCGCACGATCAGCATCAGCTGCTGGGTTTCACCGGCCGGCCCTACCGGGATCACCATACGGCCACCGGGTGCCAGCTGGTCAAGCAGTGCCTGCGGCACTTCCGGCGCCACGGCGGTGACGATGATGCCATTGTACGGCGCCAGCGCCGGCCAGCCTTCACAACCGTCGCCCCAGCGGAACACCACGTTACGCAGGTTCAGCTCCACCAGGCGCTCCTTGGCCCGGTCCTGCAGCACCTTGATGCGTTCCACCGAGAACACCCGCTCGACCAGCTGGGCCAGGATTGCCGTCTGGTAGCCCGAACCGGTGCCGATCTCCAGCACCTTGTCCAGCGGCCCGGCCTCGAGCAGCAGCTCGCTCATGTGGGCAACCATGAATGGTTGCGAGATGGTCTGGTTGTGGCCGATCGGCAGCGCAGTGTCTTCGTAGGCGCGATGCGCCAGCGCCTCGTCGACGAACAGATGGCGCGGGGTACGACGGATCACGTCGAGCACCTTGGTGTTCGATACGCCCTCCTCGCACAGGCGCTGGATCAGCCGCTCCCGGGTACGCTGGGAGGTCATGCCGATGCCACGCCGCAGCATATCGTCCTCGCGCATCAGAGCAGGCCCTCCAGCCAACCGTCGAGCTGCTCGAAGGCATCACTGAAGGTGCGGTCGAGCTGCAGCGGAGTGATCGATACATAGCCCTGCATCACCGCATGGAAGTCGGTACCCGGGCCACCGTCCTCGGCATCCCCGGCCACGGCGATCCAGTAGCCCTCCTTGCCGCGCGGGTTGACCACCTTGGTCGGCGCCGCCGCCCGCGCCCGGTGACCGAGGCGGGTGAGCTGAATGCCACGAATGTGCTCCAGCGGCAGGTTGGGGATGTTGACGTTGAGCACGGTGCGCGGCGGCAAGGCCAGACGCGACTGCGCCTCGACCAGGCGGCGGGCGATATGGGCCGCGGTCGGCAGGTTGTCCGGCTGGCGCGACAACAACGAAAACGCCAGCGAGGTACCACCGAGAAAACGGCCTTCCAGCGCGGCCGCGACCGTGCCCGAATAGAGCACGTCGTCGCCCAGGTTGGCACCGAGGTTGATCCCCGACACGACCATGTCCGGCGTCTGTGGCAACAGCCCATTGAGCCCCAGGTGCACGCAGTCGGTCGGCGTGCCGTTGAGGCTGATGAAGCCATTGGCCAAGGTCTGCGGGTGCAGTGGCCGGTCCAGCGTCAGCGAACTGCTGGCGCCGCTCTTGTCTTGATCCGGGGCTATAACCACGCACTCGGCGTAATCCGCCAGCGCAGCGTGCAGCGCGGCGATGCCGGGTGCGGTAACACCGTCGTCGTTCGAAATCAGAATACGCATGAGCTGTCCGTCTGCCCCGCCGACACCAGATCCACGACTTCGCGCACCACCACGGTGGCGAAGCATCCGGCCGGAAGGACGAATTCCAGTTGCAGGATATCAGGCTCGGGATAATGCCACGTAAGACCGCCAATAGGGAGCCGCAGAATACGTCGTTCGTGATCCATGCCCGCCAAGGCCAGCCACTGGCAAAGTGCCGGCTGCCGTGCGGCGATCGCATCCTCTTGTTGCGCAGAACTTCCCGTAGCCGGCGAATCGCCTGCTCCCCACAGCGGGCCGGTCGGATGCAAGTCAAGGATCGCCAGCCGAGGATCGGAACATTCCGACTCCCCAGCAGGAAAGAAGCTACGACTGGTGGTGAACGCCAACAGGTCGCCCACCTGGGCACGCGCCCAGCTACCGTCGGCAACACGGGCGGCCAGCACCTGGTTGAACAGGTAGCTGCGCCCGGCCGAGAGCAACCGCGAACGCACGTTGCGCTGTTCGGGCAAGGCCTTGCGTGCGGCCCAATCGAGGGCGTCGTGAACGTTGCCGCCACCGTGACCGAAGCGCTGAGTGCCGAAATAATTCGGCACGCCGTGCTGCTTGAGCTGTTCCAGGCGCGCATCCACCGCCTGGTGATCGGCAGCCAGGGCAGTCAGGCGCAAGGTGAAGCCGTTGGCCGAATGCGCGCCACGCTGCAGCTTGCGCTGGTGGCGCACCTGCTTGAGCACACGCAGGCTGGCATCCTCGGCACGTGACAGGTCCGGGTCGGCCTTGCCTGGCAGGTGCAGGCTGAACCACTGGCGGGTCAGGGCCTGGCGGTCCTTGAGGCCGGCGTAGCTGATCGTGCGCACCGGCACCCCAGCGGCACGGGCCAGGCGGCGGGCCGCCTCCTCGGTGTTCAGGTCACGCTTCTCGACCCAAAGCCACAGGTGCTCGCCCTGGCCCGACAGCGGGATGTCCAGTACTTCGTCGACCTGGAAATCTTCGGCCACCGCCTTGAGGACGGCGGTACCCAGCGGTTCGCCCGATGCGCGCGGGCCCAGCAGTTCCAGTTCGGTCATGCTGGCAGCAGCAGGGCTACCGAATGCACGGCGATGCCCTCCTCGCGGCCGGTGAAGCCCAGCTTCTCGGTAGTGGTAGCCTTGACGTTGACCTGGTCGAGCTCGACCTGCAGGTCTTCGGCGATCAGCTTGCGCATGGTTTCGATGTGCGGGGCCATCTTCGGCGCCTGGGCGACGATGGTGGCGTCGATGTTGCCGACTTTCCAGCCCTTGGCCTGGACGATGCCGACCACATGGCGCAACAGCACGCGGCTGTCGGCGCCCTTGAACTGCGGGTCGGTGTCGGGAAAGTGCTTGCCGATGTCTCCCAGCGCTGCCGCGCCTAGCAAGGCATCGCTCAGGGCGTGCAGCAACACGTCGCCATCGGAGTGGGCCAGCAGGCCGTATTTGTGGGGGATACGCACCCCGCCCAGGGTAATGAAATCACCGTCGCAGAAACGGTGCACATCGTAGCCATGGCCAATACGCATAGAAAAACGCCCTGAATGAGTCAGGGCGTGATTCTACCTGCTTTTGAGGCATTGGGGCTGGGGTGATCGGCACAGCATTGTCTGCGCCTGTGAGATCGAGCGCCGCCCGCGCGGCGCTTCGCGGGTGTTCGCCTTGACACTTTCTGCGCTTGTGAAACCGAGCGCCGCCCGCGCGGCGCTTCGCGGGGCAAGCCCGCTCCCACATTTGTTGCAACGTGGCCATGTCTGTTGGAGAGGCGTTGCCCGCCTTGGTGCATGTCTTCAGACAGGTGGGGCGGCAACAATGCCCACCTCGAAATCCCGTCATGCCAACAAGGCTGACAACCATGGCCTCACAGACATGGCCACGTTGCAACAAATGTGGGAGCGGGCTTGTCCCGCGAAGCGCCGCGCGGGCGGCGCTCAATCTCACAGGCGCTGAAAACGCTATGCCTTACACCCGCCCCAGCGCCACCGCATGATGACGCAGGTGTTCCTCGATAAAGCTGGCGATGAAGTAGTAGCTGTGGTCATAGCCAGGCTGCAGACGCAGGGTCAGTTCATGCCCCCCTTTGCGTGCCGCCTGCTCCAGGGCTTCAGGCTTGAGCTGCTTCTCGAGGAAGTCGTCGCGGTCCCCCTGGTCCACCAGCAACGGCGGACATTCGCCGGCCGGGGTCTCGGCCAGCAGCACACTGGCATCCCACTCGCGCCAGCGCGCACGGTCTTCACCCAGGTAGCGGCTGAAGGCTTTCTCGCCCCAAGGGCAATCCATCGGGTTGCTGATCGGCGAGAACGCCGACACCGAACGGTAGCGCCCCGGATTGCGCAAGGCGCACACCAGCGCGCCATGCCCGCCCATGGAGTGGCCGCTGATGCTGCGCTCGCCCGAAGCCGGGAAGTGCGCTTCGATCAACGCAGGCAACTCCTCCACCACATAGTCGTGCATGCGGTAGTGCTGGGCCCAGGGCTGCTGAGTGGCATTGAGATAGAAGCCGGCACCCAGGCCGAAGTCCCAGGCGCCGTCCGGGTCGCCCGGCACCTGCTCGCCACGCGGGCTGGTGTCGGGGGCGACGATGATCAACCCAAGCTCCGCGGCCAGGCGCTGGGCGCCGGCCTTCTGCATGAAGTTCTCGTCGGTGCAGGTGAGGCCGCTGAGCCAGTACAGCACCGGCAGCTTCTCGCCCTGTTCAGCCTGCGGCGGCAGGTAGACGGCGAACACCATGTCGCAGCCCAGCACCTTGGAGTGATGCCGGTAACGCTTGTGCCAGCCGCCGAAGCTCTTCTGGCAGGAGATGTTATCCAGGCTCATGGCAAACCTCAGAAGTGGATCACGCTGCGAATGCTCTTGCCTTCGTGCATCAGGTCGAAGGCCTTGTTGATGTCTTCCAGGCCCATGGTGTGGGTGATGAAGGTATCCAGCGGGATTTCGCCCTTCTCGGACATCTCCACGTAGCTTGGCAGCTCGCTGCGGCCACGTACGCCACCAAACGCCGAACCACGCCATACGCGGCCGGTGACCAGCTGGAACGGACGAGTGGCGATTTCCTGGCCGGCACCGGCCACGCCGATGATCACCGACTCACCCCAGCCCTTGTGGCAGCACTCCAGCGCGGCACGCATCAGTTGCACATTGCCGATGCACTCGAAGGAGAAGTCCACACCGCCGTCGGTGAGGTCGACGATCACTTCCTGGATTGGGCGGTCGTAGTCTTTCGGGTTGATGCAGTCGGTAGCACCCAGCTGACGGGCGATTTCGAACTTGGCCGGGTTGATGTCGATGGCAATGATGCGCGACGCCTTGGCCTTGACCGCACCGATTACCGCAGACAGGCCGATGCCACCCAGGCCGAAGATGGCCACGGTGTCACCCGGCTTGACCTTGGCGGTGTTGAGCACTGCGCCAATACCAGTGGTGACGCCACAACCCAGCAGGCAGACCTTTTCCAGCGGCGCTTCTTTCTGGATCTTGGCCACGGAGATTTCCGGCAGCACGGTGTACTCGGAGAAAGTCGAGGTACCCATGTAGTGGAACAGCTGCTGGCCCTTGTAGGAGAAGCGCGTGGTGCCGTCCGGCATCAGGCCCTTGCCCTGGGTGGCGCGGATAGCCTGGCACAGGTTGGTCTTGCCCGAGAGGCAGAACTTGCACTTACCGCATTCCGGGGTGTACAGCGGAATGACGTGGTCACCGACGGCGACCGAGGTGACGCCCTCGCCTATCGCCTCGACGATCGCGCCACCTTCGTGGCCGAGGATCGACGGGAAAATGCCCTCCGGGTCGGCGCCCGACAGGGTATAGGCGTCGGTGTGGCAGACACCGCTGGCGACCACGCGCAGCAGCACTTCACCGGCCTTGGGCATGGCCACGTCGACTTCGACGATTTCCAGGGGTTTCTTGGCTTCGAAGGCTACGGCAGCACGGGACTTGATCATCAAAGGTCTCCAGACAGAGGGTCGATTCAGTCTGGCAGTGTAATTCACCGTCTTTTGATGAATAATCATGGCAAAGACAAAACATTATTGCCATGCAGGGATAATCAATGAGTAGCCGCTGGGAAGGCATCGACGAATTCGTCGCCGTGGCCGAGTCGGGCCAGTTCACCGCGGCCGCCGAGCGCCTGGGGGTTTCCTCGTCGCATATCAGCCGGCAGATTGCCCGCCTGGAGGAACGGTTGCAGACGCGCCTGCTGTATCGCAGCACCCGGCGGGTGACCCTGAGCGAGGCCGGGCAGACATTCCTGCAGCACTGCCAGCGCCTGCAGGATGGCCGCGAGGAAGCCCTGCGCGCCATGGGCGACCTGGCCAGCGAGCCCAAGGGGTTGCTGCGCATGACCTGCGCGGTGGCCTATGGCGAGCGCTTCATCGTGCCGCTGGTGACACGGTTCATGGCGCTGTACCCGCAGCTGCGGGTGGATGTGGAACTGAGCAACCACACCCTCGACCTGGTGCACGAAGGCATGGACCTGGCCATCCGCCTGGGCCGCTTGGCCGACTCGCGACTGGTGGCAACCCGCCTGGCGCCACGGCGCATGTACCTGTGCGCCTCGCCGGCTTACCTGGAACGTTATGGCCGGCCGCACAGCCTGTCGGAGCTGGCGCGGCACAATTGCCTGGTGGGCAGTTCGGACTTGTGGGCGCTGCAGCAAGACGGCCGCGAGATCAGCCAGCGAGTGCAGGGCAACTGGCGTTGCAACAGCGGGCAGGCGGTGCTGGACGCGGCGCTGCAGGGCATGGGGTTGTGCCAGCTGCCGGATTATTACGTGCTGGAGCACTTGAACAGTGGCGCGCTGGTGTCGTTGCTGGAGGCGCACCAGCCACCGAATACGGCGGTGTGGGCACTGTATCCACAACAGCGGCACCTGTCGCCGAAGGTGCGGCGGCTGGTGGATTACCTGAAGGAAGGGTTGGCGGGGTTGCCGGAGTATCGCTTGAACTGAAACCTCGTGCTGCCTGGTCTGACCTCTTCGCGGGTAAACCCGCTCCCACAGGTACAGCGCAAACCTGAAGGGATGTGCGATACCTGTGGGAGCGGGTTTACCCGCGAAAAGGCCGGCACAGGAGCAAGAAATTCAGCGGCGCCCTGCCCAGCGCTGGCGCAACCACTCCAGGTCTTCCGGCCGGGTCACCTTGATGTTGTCGCTGCGCCCTTCGACCAGCCGTGGCGCCTGGCCAGACCACTCGATGGCGGAGGACTCGTCGGTCACCAGCACATCCGACACCAGGCACTCGGCCAGCGCCCGATGCAAGGCCCCCAGGCGGAACATCTGCGGCGTATAGGCCTGCCAAATGGTGCTGCGGTCCACGGTGGCACCCACCCGGCCATCGGCATCGGCGCGTTTGAGGGTATCGCGCGCCGGCACCGCCAGCAGGCCACCCACCGGGTCGTCCGCCAGCTCCGACAACAGCTTGTCCAGGTCGCTGCGCGTCAGGTTTGGTCGCGCGGCATCATGCACCAGTACCCAGTCGCTGTCCGCCGCCCCTTGGGCATGCAGCATCAGCAAGGCATTGAGCACCGAGTCGGCACGTTCGCGGCCACCCGCTGCGCGCTGGATGCGTGGGTCGCTGGCGCAGCGCAGGCGAGGCCAGTACGGGTCATCTTCGGCAATGCTGACCACCACACCCTTGAGCATCGGGTGGCCGAGAAAACAGTCGAGGCTGTGCTCGAGAATGGTCTGCCCAGCCAGCTCCAGGTACTGCTTGGGGCGGTCGGCAGCCATGCGGGCGCCTACGCCCGCAGCAGGAATCACGGCCCAGAAGGCGGGTAACGTTTCGATCATTTCTGTGGCAACTGGAAGAGGGTTTCGCCCTCTTTGACCATTCCCAATTCGTGGCGAGCCCGCTCTTCAACGGTCTCCATGCCTTTTTTCAGTTCCAGCACTTCGGCATCGAGCACGCGATTGCGCTCGAGCAAGCGCTCGTTTTCGGCATGCTGCTCGGCAATCTGCTGCTTCAGCTCGGTCACTTGCGCCAGGCTGCCGTTACCCACCCACAGGCGGTACTGCAGGCCACCCAGTAGCAGGAGCAGGACGAGGAACAACCAATAGGGACTGCGCATCACGTTATCCAGATTAAAAAGGCTGCCCGGGTATTTTTACTTCGGGGCCTCGAATAGCACGAAGCCTGGCCGAGGCCAGGCTTCGTCGACAGAAACCCGTTGGAATGTAGGAAAGAACAGTACGAACGTTCCTACAACTCCGGCTGCTGTCTTTTTACCATCTCTTGCTTAGCCGCGAAACTCGGCACGACCGCGGTAAACCGCTTTGGCACCCAGTTGCTCTTCGATGCGCAGCAGCTGGTTGTACTTGGAAACGCGGTCGGAACGGCACAGCGAGCCAGTCTTGATCTGGCCAGCAGCGGTACCCACGGCCAGGTCGGCAATGGTCGAGTCTTCGGTTTCACCGGAACGGTGCGAAATCACCGCGGTGTAACCAGCAGCCTTGGCCATCTGGATGGCCTCCAGGGTTTCGGTCAGCGAGCCGATCTGGTTGAACTTGATCAGGATCGAGTTACCGATGCCCTTCTCGATGCCTTCCTTGAGGATCTTGGTGTTGGTCACGAACAGGTCATCGCCAACCAGCTGCACCTTGGTGCCGATCTTGTCGGTGAGGATCTTCCAGCCAGCCCAGTCGGACTCGTCCAGGCCGTCTTCGATCGAGATGATCGGGAAGCGCTCGGTCAGGCCTTTCAGGTACTCGGCGAAGCCTTCGGCGTCGAACGACTTGCCTTCGCCAGACAGGTTGTACTTGCCGTCTTCGTAGAACTCGGAAGCCGCGCAGTCCAGGGCCAGGGTCACGTCGGTGCCCAGCTTGTAGCCGGCTTTCTCGACGGCTTCGGCGATGGCGCCCAGGGCGTCTTCGTTGGAAGCCAGGTTAGGGGCGAAACCACCTTCGTCACCAACGGCGGTGTTCAGGCCACGGGCCTTCAGCACGGCTTTGAGGTGGTGGAAGATTTCAGTACCCATGCGCAGGCCGTCGGAGAAGGTCTTGGCGCCAACTGGCTGAACCATGAACTCCTGGATGTCGACGTTGTTGTCGGCGTGCTCGCCACCGTTGATGATGTTCATCATCGGTACCGGCATCGAGTACTGGCCCGGGGTGCCGTTCAGGTTGGCGATGTGCGCGTACAGCGGCAGGTCCTGGTCCTGAGCAGCGGCCTTGGCGGCAGCCAGGGAGACGGCGAGGATGGCGTTGGCGCCCAGCTTGGCCTTGTTCTCGGTACCGTCCAGTTCGATCATGGCGCGGTCCAGGCCCTTCTGGTCGGCAGGGTCCTTGCCCAGCAGCAGGTCACGGATCGGGCCGTTGATGTTGGCGACGGCCTTCAGCACGCCCTTGCCCAGGTAACGGCTCTTGTCGCCATCACGCAGCTCCAGCGCTTCGCGCGAGCCAGTGGAAGCACCGGACGGCGCGCAAGCGCTGCCGATGATGCCGTTGTCGAGCAGTACATCGGCTTCCACGGTGGGGTTGCCACGCGAATCGAGAACTTCACGACCTTTGATGTCGACGATTTTTGCCATTGTTGTAAGCACTCCAGAATTGACGAAAACAACTTAGCTTAGGAAATTCTTGCCGTTCACCGGGCGGACATGCAGTGGGCAGGCCGGGTGAATGGAACCCCTGACCGGCTGGTCAGGGGTGGATCGGACGGTACTTTACCCGAGAATCGAGCTTTACGCGGTTTCTACCGTCGGAAAACTTTTCACCAGGTCGTCCAGTTGCTTGAGCTGGGCCAGGAACGGCTCCAGTTTGTCCAGGCGCAGGGCACATGGGCCATCGCACTTGGCATTGTCCGGATCGGGGTGGGCTTCGAGGAACAGCCCGGCCAGGCCCTGGCTCATGCCGGCCTTGGCCAGGTCGGTAACCTGGGCGCGGCGGCCACCGGCGGAATCGGCGCGACCACCCGGCATCTGCAGGGCGTGGGTCACGTCGAAGAACACCGGGTACTCGAACTGCTTCATGATGCCGAAGCCGAGCATGTCCACCACCAGGTTGTTGTAGCCGAAGCTCGAACCACGCTCGCAGAGGATCAACTGGTCGTTACCGGCCTCCTCGCACTTGGTCAGGATGTGCTTCATTTCCTGGGGTGCGAGGAACTGGGCCTTCTTGATGTTGATCACCGCGCCGGTCTTGGCCATGGCCACCACCAGGTCGGTCTGTCGCGACAGGAAGGCCGGCAGCTGGATGATGTCGCACACCTTGGCTACAGGCTCGGCCTGGTAGGGCTCGTGCACGTCGGTGATGACCGGCACGTTGAAGGTGCGCTTGATCTCTTCGAAGATCTTCAGCCCCTCTTCCATGCCCGGGCCACGGTACGAGGTTACCGACGAACGGTTGGCCTTGTCGAAGCTGGCCTTGAACACGTACGGGATACCGAGCTTCTCGGTCACCCGCACGTACTCCTCGCAGACCTTCATTGCCAGGTCACGGGACTCCAGGACGTTCATGCCGCCGAACAGGACGAACGGCTTGTCGTTGGCGATCTCGATGTTACCGACGCGAATGATCTTCTGGGTCATTGATCAGGCCTTGTTCTTCTGAGCCAGGGCTGCCTTGACGAAGCCGCTGAACAGCGGGTGGCCGTCACGCGGGGTCGAGGTGAATTCCGGGTGGAACTGGCAGGCGACGAACCATGGGTGGTCCTTGGACTCGACCACTTCCACCAGCGCACCGTCTTCGGAACGGCCAGAAACCACCAGGCCGGCGTCGACCAGTTGCGGCAGCAGGTTGTTGTTCACTTCGTAGCGGTGACGGTGACGCTCGGTGATCACGTCCTTGCCATAGCAGTCGTGCACCTTGGAACCGGCGGCCAGCTGGCAGTCCTGGGCGCCCAGGCGCATGGTGCCACCCAGGTCGGAGGCTTCGTTGCGGGTTTCGACGGCACCGGTGGCATCGGCCCACTCGGTGATCAGGCCGACTACCGGGTGGCCGCTGTTGCGGTCGAACTCGGTGGAGTTGGCGTCTTTCCAGCCCATCACGTTACGGGCGAATTCGATCACGGCCACCTGCATGCCCAGGCAGATACCCAGGTATGGCACCTTGTTCTCACGGGCGTATTGCACCGCGGTGATCTTGCCTTCCACGCCGCGCAGGCCGAAACCGCCCGGCACCAGGATGGCATCGGCGCCTTCGAGCAGGCTGGTGCCCTGGTTCTCGATGTCTTCCGAGTCGATGTAGCGCAGGTTGACCTTGGTGCGGTTAGTAATGCCGGCGTGGCTCATCGCTTCGATCAGCGACTTGTACGCATCCAGCAGCTCCATGTACTTGCCGACCATGGCGATGGTCACTTCGTGCTCGGGGTTGAGCTTGGCATCGACCACCTTGTCCCACTCGGACAGGTCGGCGCCATTGCACTGCAGGCCGAAACGCTCGACGACGAAGTCGTCCAGGCCCTGTGCGTGCAGCACGCCCGGGATCTTGTAGATGGTGTCGACGTCTTCCAGCGAAATCACCGCACGCTCTTCAACGTTGGTGAACAGCGCGATCTTGCGACGCGACGAGGCATCGACCGGGTGGTCGGAGCGGCAGATCAGCACGTCAGGCTGCAGACCGATGGAACGCAGTTCCTTCACCGAATGCTGGGTCGGCTTGGTCTTGGTCTCGCCAGCGGTGGCGATGTACGGGACCAGGGTCAGGTGCATCAGCATGGCGCGCTTGGAGCCCACTTCGACGCGCAGCTGGCGGATGGCCTCGAGGAACGGCTGCGACTCGATGTCACCCACGGTACCGCCGATTTCCACCAGGGCCACGTCGGCATCGCCGGCGCCCTTGATGATGCGACGCTTGATCTCGTCGGTGATGTGCGGGATGACCTGGATGGTCGCACCCAGATAATCACCACGGCGCTCTTTACGCAGCACGTGCTCGTAGATGCGGCCGGTGGTGAAGTTGTTGTTCTGGGTCATGGTGGTGCGGATGAACCGCTCGTAGTGGCCCAGGTCGAGGTCGGTCTCGGCGCCATCGTGGGTGACGAACACTTCACCGTGCTGGAACGGGCTCATGGTGCCCGGATCGACGTTGATGTACGGATCCAGCTTGAGCATGGTGACCTTCAGGCCCCGCGCTTCCAGGATGGCCGCCAGGGAAGCCGAGGCAATGCCTTTCCCCAATGAAGAAACAACACCGCCCGTGACGAATATGTAGCGCGTCATGAAAAACCCTAGAAGTCTGCGTTAAGGCGGCCAGCGCCGCCGGAGAAAGCGAAGGAAGGCCGAAGCCCCCGATCACCTGCGTCAATCACAGTGCATCTCGAAAAACTGCCGCGTCTGTACAGACCAGGGGTATCCCCGGCATGGAGCTCGCTCGTCATTTTCAGAATCAGCCCAGCAAAAAACTGCTTGGTAATCGGCAACTCCTGTGTTTTCGCGGAACCCACAGAAGCTGTATCAAGAAGGGAGGGTAGTCTACCCGAATGTACACTTCAGCTCAAACCTTGCGCGTTCGTCGGCAACTGCCAGCACAGCTGGCAATCAGCCTGCACCAGCCCGGGCAGGTTGGCCACCGCCAGCAGGCGCTCGCCCTGGTACAGCAATGGCAGGCGCGGGCGCAGGAAATGCGGTACCTGCTGTTCGTTGAGCAGGCGCTTGAGGTCGCGTCGGCCGCGGCCGGGGACATCGAGCACTTCGCCGCCCTGGCGGTAGGCAATGCGCAAGCCGTCCAGCGGCGCTGCGCCAACAAGACGCACACTGCCGTTACCCGGCAACAACAAAGGCTCGGCGGGATCGGCCCAGGCCAGTTCGCCGACGGGCAGTTGCAGCCAGTCTCCGCTCAACCACCAGATACGCCCATGACTGCGCAGCAGTTGCCCATCGGCAAGGCGCCAGGCGGGCTGGGCATCGGCTGCAGCATCGCGCAGGTCCGCCCAGCCGGCCCAGTGCCGGGCATCGGGCAGGCGGGCCCGGCGGCTCAGCCAGTATTGCAGGGCATTGCGCTGACGGGCCGGCGACAGCGCCACCAGGGTAGCCAGGTCGAGGGAGTCCAGCCCCGGCCAGGCAACCGGCCCGCCCTCCTCCGCGAGCGCCAGGTCATCCTCGGCCAGCTCGTCCAGCAGGCCCTGGGCTTCGCCCAGATGCTCGGCGGCGCGGGCCAGGTTCTGGCTGGCCTGCGGCCAACGTTGCCGAAGTAGCGGAAACACCTCGCTGCGCAGGTAGTTGCGGGCAAATTGTGTGTCAGCGTTTGACGGATCTTCGATCCAGGCCAGCCCGTTGGCCTGGGCGTGGTCCTGCAGTTGCTGGCGAGAGCAGCCCAGCAACGGCCTGACCAGGCTGCCCTGCCCTAGCGCCCGCTGCCCCGGCATCGCTGCCAGGCCACGCAGGCCTGCACCGCGCAGCAGGCGGAACAGCAAGGTTTCGGCCTGGTCGTCGCCGTGCTGGCCGGTGAACAGGATGTCGCCTGGGCCCAACAGCTGGCGGAAGGCGGCATAGCGGGCGTCGCGGGCGGCCTGCTCGAGGCTGGCGCCGGTGCTGACCTGGACATGGATGACCTGAAGTTCGATGCCGAGATTGTCGCAGACGGTCTGGCAGTGGGCGGGCCACGCGTCAGCGGCGGATTGCAGGCCATGGTGGATGTGGATGGCGCGCAATGGAGGGGATGCGTGATTGCGGGCGCGGTCGGCCAGCAGGTGCAGGAGGACGGTGGAGTCGAGACCGCCGGAAAAGGCGATGTACCAGGCTGGGGCGTTGAGCCAGGGGGTGAGGTTGATCATCGAACCCGCACTCCATTCGAGAATGCGTTCGCGGGTGAACCCGCTCCCACAGGGATCGCGCCGTTCCAGAGGGCTGCGCAGTACCTGTGGGAGCGGGTTCACCCGCGAACACCGGCGAAGCCGGTGCCATTCATCTCGCTATCAGAGGCCGTAGCTCATCAGGCGATCGTAACGGCGGGCCAGCAGCGCGTCATGGTCGAGCTTGCCGAGCATGTCCAGCTGCTGCACCAGGTCGGCACGGATGCTTTCCGACATCTTCGCCGGGTCACGGTGGGCGCCGCCCAGCGGCTCCTGGATGACCTTGTCGACGATGTTCAGGCTCTTCAGGCGCTCGGCAGTGATGCCCATGGCCTCTGCTGCGTCGGCTGCCTTGTCGGCAGTCTTCCAAAGGATCGAGGCGCAGCCTTCCGGCGAGATCACCGAGTAGGTGGAGTACTGCAGCATGTTCAACTGGTCGCACACGCCGATGGCCAGCGCACCGCCGGAACCACCCTCACCGATTACAGTGGCGATGATCGGGGTTTTCAGGCGCGCCATCACGCGCAGGTTCCAGGCGATGGCCTCGCTCTGGTTGCGTTCTTCGGCGTCGATGCCCGGGTAGGCGCCCGGGGTGTCGATGAAGGTCAGGATCGGCATCTTGAAGCGCTCGGCCATTTCCATCAGGCGGCAGGCCTTGCGGTAGCCCTCTGGGCGCGGCATGCCGAAGTTGCGGCGTACCTTCTCGCGCACTTCACGGCCCTTCTGGTGGCCGATGACCATGACCGGCTTGCCGTCCAGGCGCGCGGTACCACCGACGATGGCAGCGTCGTCGGAGAAGTGACGGTCACCATGCAGCTCTTCGAACTCGGTGAAGATGTGCTCCAGGTAGTCCAGGGTGTAAGGACGACGCGGGTGACGAGCCAGGCGGGCGATCTGCCAGCTGGTCAGGTTGCCGAAGATGCTTTCGGTCAGGGTGTTGCTCTTGTCTTGCAGACGGGCAATTTCATCGCTGATGTTCAGCGAGTTGTCGTTACCTACCAGGCGCAGGCCTTCGATCTTGGCTTGCAGGTCGGCAATCGGCTGTTCGAAATCGAGAAAATTCGGGTTCATAGTCATCCGTCTTGGGTCTACGGCCAGGCGGCCGGCCGGTTGATCCGTTTGGCGCCCTACCTTAAGGGATCAGGCGCATTCAGGTCGAGATTAAATTTTTTGTCGGTTCAACGATATTGCAGGAAGACGTTCTCACGCCCGAACTGGTCACGCAGCGCCTGAATCAGCCCATCGGCCGGGTCGATCGCCCACTGCTCGCCGAACTGCAGCATGGCCTTGGCGTCGCTGCCGGTGTACTCGAGGGTGATCGGGCAGGCGCCGCGGTGGCGGGTAATCAGTTCGCCCAGCCACTTCAGCCGGTCGCCCTTGAGCGCTTCGTGTGCCACCTTCAGGCGCAGGCTTTCGGCCAGCTTGGTGCGCGCATCCTCCATGGTCATCACCTGCTTCACCCGCAGGCGCAGGCCACCGGAGAAATCATCGTTGCTGACCTCGCCTTCGACAACCACCATGGCATCGGTCTGCAGCAAGGACTGTGCCGCCAAGAAGGCATCGGCAAACAGCGACGCCTCGATGCGCCCGGAACGGTCGTCCAGGGTGACGAAGCCCATCTTGTCGCCCTTCTTGTTCTTCATCACCCGCAGGGCAATGATCATGCCGGCGATGGTCTGGGTCTCGCGTGACGGCTTGAGGTCGATGATGCGCTGGCGGGCAAAGCGGCGAATCTCGGTCTCGTACTCGTCGATCGGGTGGCCGGTGAGGTACAGGCCAAGGGTGTCCTTCTCGCCCTTCAGGCGTTCCTTGAGGGTGAGTTCGCGCACCTTGCGGTGGTTGGCGTAGACGTCGGCATCCGCCTCTTCGAACATGCCGCCGAACAGGTCGACGTGGCCACTGTCAGCGGTGTGGGCAGCCTGCTCGGCAGACTTGATGGCCTCGCCCAGCGCCGAGAGCAAGGTTGCCCGGTTGATGTCGATGTTGGCCTGGTAGGCCTTGATCTCGTCATGGAAGTGCGGGCCCAGACGATCCAGCGCGCCGCTGCGGATCAGTGCGTCGAGGGTACGCTTGTTGACCCGCTTGAGGTCGATGCGCTCACAGAAATCGAACAGGTCCTTGAACGGGCCACCCTGCGCGCGGGCCTCGACGATGGCCTCCACCGGGCCTTCGCCCACGCCCTTGATGGCGCCCAGGCCATAGACGATGCGCCCGTCATTGTTCACGGTGAACTTGAAGTCGGAGAAGTTCACGTCCGGCGCGTCGAGGCGCAGCTTCATGTTGCGCACTTCTTCGACCAGCACCACCACCTTGTCGGTGTTGTGCATATCCGCCGACAACACAGCAGCCATGAACGCCGCCGGGTGGTGGGTTTTCAGCCAGGCAGTCTGGTACGACACCAGGCCATAGGCGGCGGAGTGGGATTTGTTGAAGCCGTAACCGGCGAACTTTTCTACCAGGTCGAAGATGTTACCGGCCAGCTCTGCATCGATATTGTTGTTGGCACAACCTTCGATGAAACCACCCCGCTGCTTGGCCATCTCCTCGGGCTTCTTCTTACCCATCGCACGGCGCAGCATGTCAGCGCCACCGAGGGTGTAGCCAGCCATTACCTGGGCGATCTGCATCACCTGTTCCTGGTACAGGATGATGCCGTAGGTCGGTGCCAGCACCGGCTTCAGGCCTTCGTACTGGTAGTCAGGGTGAGGGTAGGCGAGCTCGGCGCGGCCGTGCTTGCGGTTGATGAAGTCGTCCACCATGCCCGACTGCAGCGGGCCTGGGCGGAACAGCGCCACCAGTGCGATAAGGTCTTCCAGGCAGTCGGGCTTGAGCTTCTTGATCAGCTCTTTCATGCCCCGCGATTCAAGCTGGAACACCGCCGTGGTTTCGGCCTTCTGCAACAGCTCGTAGGTCTTGCGGTCGTCCAGCGGGATGAAGTCGATGTTTACATCGGGCAGGTTCTTCTTGGCCTGCTCGCGGTTGATGATCTCCATCGCCCACTTGATGATGGTCAGGGTGCGCAGGCCGAGGAAGTCGAACTTCACCAGGCCGGCAGCCTCGACGTCATCCTTGTCGAACTGGGTTACCAGGCCGCCGCCCTCTTCGTCACAGGCGATCGGCGAAAAGTCGGTGAGCTTGGTCGGGGCGATGACCACGCCACCGGCGTGCTTGCCGGTACCGCGGGTCACGCCCTCGAGCTTCAGGGCCATGTCCCAGATTTCGCGGGCGTCTTCGTCACCCTTGAGGAAGTCGCGCAGGATCTCTTCCTGCTCGTAGGCCTTCTCCAGGGTCATGCCCACTTCGAACGGGATCATCTTCGACAGACGGTCGGCCAGGCCGTAGGATTTGCCCTGGACCCGCGCCACGTCTCGCACCACCGCCTTCGCCGCCATGGTACCGAAGGTGATGATCTGGCTGACCGCGTTACGGCCATAGGCTTCGGCCACATAGTCGATCACCCGGTCCCGGCCATCCATGCAGAAGTCGACGTCGAAGTCGGGCATGGAAATACGTTCAGGGTTGAGGAAACGCTCGAACAGCAGGTCGTAGGCCAGCGGGTCGAGGTCGGTAATCTTCAGCACGTAGGCCACCAGCGAGCCGGCACCCGACCCTCGGCCCGGGCCGACCGGCACGCCGTTGTTCTTGGCCCACTTGATGAAGTCCATGACGATCAGGAAGTAACCGGGGAAACCCATCTGGATGATGATGTCCAGCTCGAACTTCAGGCGGTCGAGATAGACCTGGCGCTTCTCTTCGTAATCGGGCGTGGTCTCTTTCGGCCACAGCACTGCCAGGCGCTCTTCCAGGCCTTCGTGGGACACATGCCGCAGGTAATCATCAATGCCCATGCCGTTGGGCGTGGGGAAGTCGGGCAGGAAATACTTGCCCAGCTGCACCTGGATGTTGCAGCGCTTGGCGATCTCGACGGTGTTGGCGATGGCGTCGGGCAGGTCGCTGAACAGCTCGGTCATTTCCTCGGCCGACTTCAGATACTGCTGGTCGCTGTACATCCTTGGCCGGCGCGGGTCGTCGAGGGTCCAGCCCTCACCGATGCACACGCGGGTTTCGTGAGCATCGAAGTCCGACTGCTTGATGAAGCGCACATCGTTGGTTGCCACCAGCGGAGCGCCGAGCTTGTCGGCCAACGCCACGGCGGCGTGCACGTACTCCTCGTCGCGGGCGCGGTTGGTGCGCTGCACTTCGACATAGAAGCGCTCGGGGAACATGCCCATCCAGTCTCGCAGCAGGGCCTCGGCCTCATCGCCCTTGCCGGCCAGCAAGGCCATGCCGATGTCCCCTTCCTTGCCTGCGGACAGGGCGATCAGGCCCTCGCTGGCGGGGGCGATCCAGTCACGCTGGAGGATGACCAGGCCGTTGCGCTGGCCGTCGGTCCAGCCGCGCGAGATCAGCTCGGTGAGGTTGCGGTAGCCCTTGGGGTTCATGGCCAGGAAGCAGATACGCGACAGCGGTGCTTCCGGATCGGCAGCGGCCAGCCACAGGTCGGCGCCGCAGATCGGCTTGATGCCGGCGCCCATGGCGGTCTTGTAGAACTTTACCAGCGAGCACATGTTGCTCTGGTCGGTGATCGCCACCGCCGGCATGTTCATCCCGGCCAGTGCCTTGGCCAGCGGCTTGATCCGCACCAGGCCGTCGACCAGCGAGAATTCGGAGTGGACGCGCAGGTGAACGAAGGGAACCGACATGGAAGATCCTGTAGCAGTGCTGAACGACAAGGGCGGGATTGTAGCTTAAATGCGAGGGGGTTTTGGGGCTGCTTTGCAGCCCATCGCCGGCAAGCCAGCTCCCACAGGGACCGCGTAGCTGTCAGGGATTGTACGATCCATGTGGGAGCTGGCTTGCCGGCGATGGGCCGCAAAGCGGCCCCCAAAAATCAGATCAGGGCGTCGGTGACGCCTTCAAGCGCTTCCCAAGCTGCCCTCACCGGAGCAAAGGAACGCCGATGAATGGGCGTCGGCCCAAGCCGTGCCAGCGCCTCGAGGTGCACCGGGGTCGGGTACCCCTTGTGGCCCCCAATACCGTAACCCGGATAGATCAGCTCGAACGCGCTCATCTCTCGGTCGCGGGTCACCTTGGCCAGGATCGACGCCGCCGCAATGGCCGGCACCTGGCTATCCCCCTTGACTACCGGCGACGCCGGTACGGCCAGTTTCGGGCAGCGGTTACCGTCGATCAGGGCAAGCTTCGGTGTAATGTGCAAGCCTTCCACCGCTCGCTGCATCGCCAACATGGTGGCATGCAGGATGTTCAGGCGGTCGATTTCTTCGACCTCGGCGCGGGCGATGCAGAAGCTCAGGGCCTTTTCGCAGATTTCATCGAACAGCGCCTCGCGCCTGGCTTCGGTGAGTTTCTTCGAATCGTTCAGGCCGAGGATCGGGCGCGCCGGGTCGAGGATCACCGCTGCAGTCACCACCGCGCCGCACAGCGGGCCACGGCCCACTTCGTCGACACCGGCGACCAGGTCCTCGACCAGGTTGAAGTCCAGTCCAATTTGCATGTCAGCGGTCCTTGAGCAACGCCAGTACCGCCTCGGCAGCCTGGTTGGAGGCGTCACGGCGAAGGGTGCGGTGAATTTCGTCGAAACGTTCGGTCTGCTGGCTGCCATCGGCTACCAGAGGCGCCAGGGTGCTGGCCAGGGCTTCGCTGGTGGCGTCGTCCTGCAGCAGTTCGGGTACCAACGCCCGCTGGGCCAGCAGGTTCGGCAACGAAACGTAGGGGCTCTTTACCAGCCGTTTGAGAATCCAGTAGGTAAGAGGCGCCAGGCGATAGGCCACAACCATCGGCCGCTTGTACAGCAGCGCTTCGAGGGTGGCGGTACCCGAGGCGATCAACACCGCGTCACAGGCCGCCAGGGCCTGGTGCGACTGGCCATCGAGCAGGGTCAGCGGCAGCTCGCGCCCTTCAAGCATCTGCTCGACCTGGGCGCGCCGGGCGGCGTTGGCACAAGGCAGCACGAAACGCACGCCTGGCACCTGCTGGCGCAGCCGTTCGGCCGCATCCAGGAACAGCGCCCCCAGGCGCCCGACTTCGCCGCCACGACTACCCGGCATCAGCGCCACCACCGGCCCTTCACCCAGGCCAAGCGCGGCACGCGCCGCCGGGCGGTCGGCTTCGAGCGGGATGGTGTCGGCCAACGGGTGGCCGACGAAACGTACAGGCACGCCCTGCTCTTCATAGAACCGCGCCTCGAATGGCAACAGCGTCAGCATCAGGTCGCAGCCTTCGCGAATCTTCAGCACACGCTTCTGCCGCCAGGCCCAGACCGACGGGCTGACGTAGTGCACGGTCTTGATCCCGGCCTGACGCAGTTTCAGTTCGATGTTGAGGTTGAAGTCGGGGGCATCGATGCCGATGAACACGTCGGGCTTTTCGCCGATCAGGGTCTCGATCAGCAGCTTGCGGCGCTTGAGCAGCTCACGCAGGCGCCCCAGCACTTCAACCAGGCCCATGACGGCCAGGCGTTCCATGGGGAAATAGGATTGCAGGCCTTCGGCTTCCATCAAGGGGCCGCCAACGCCGATGAACCGAACGTCCGGGTGGCGCGCCTTGATGGCACGCATCAAGCCTGAACCCAGAATGTCGCCGCTGGCCTCACCTGCGACCAAGGCTACGCAAAGCTGGGCCATGTCAGCGCGTAATGCCGCGGGCGGAGTTCACGATCGACTGACGGAACAGCTCGACCTCAGGGTGTTGCGCGGCCAGTTCGGTCAGTTCCTTGAGCGCGTCTTCGACGGTCAGGCCCTGGCGATAGACAATCTTGTAGCAACGGCGCAGCACGTGAATGACCTCATCGCTGAAACCCCGACGGCGCATGCCTTCGAAGTTCATGCTGCGGGCCTCGGCCGGGCTGCCGAACACGGTGACGAAGGCCGGGACGTCCTTGCCGATAGCCGTGCCCATGCCGGAAAACGCATGGGCACCGATATGGCAGTACTGGTGCACCAGGGTATAACCGGACAGGATCGCCCAGTCACCCACATGCACATGGCCGGCCAGAGCGGTGTTGTTGACCAGGATGCAGTGGTTGCCGATGACGCTGTCGTGGCCGATGTGGGCATAGGCCATGATCAGGTTGTGGTCGCCCACAGTAGTTTCCGCACGGTCCTGAACGGTACCGCGGTGAATGGTCACCCCTTCGCGGAACACATTGTGGTCACCGATGACCAGACGCGTTGGCTCACCCTTGTACTTGAGGTCCGGGGTGTCTTCGCCGATCGAGGAAAACTGAAAGATACGGTTGTGCTTGCCGATGCGGGTAGGGCCTTTGAGCACAACATGCGGGCCGATAACGGTGCCCTCCCCGATCTCTACATCAGGGCCAACGATCGACCAAGGGCCGACCTCGACGCCATCGGCCAGTTTGGCCGAGGGATCGATAATGGCCCGAGGATCAATCGAATTCATAGGGAGCGTTCCGCGCAGGTGATTTCTGCCGAGCAAACCGGCTTGCCGTCGACCAGGGCGCGGCATTCGAACTTCCAGATCATGCTCTTGCGGCTGAGAAATTTGGCTTCCAGCACCAGCTGATCACCCGGCAGCACCGGCTGACGGAAGCGCAGTTTGTCGGAGCCGACAAAGTAGTACAGGGTGCCATCGGCCGGCTTGGCATCAAGCATCTTGAAGCCAAGGATGCCGGCCGCCTGGGCCATGGCTTCGATGATCAGAACGCCCGGCATGATCGGGTGCGCCGGGAAGTGGCCATTGAAGAACGGCTCGTTGATGCTGACATTCTTGTAGGCACGAATGCTCTGGGCCTCGTAGTCCAGATCCGTCACGCGGTCCACCAACAGGAACGGGTAACGGTGAGGCAGGTATTCGCGAATCTCGTTGATGTCCATCATTTCGGGGGGGAAGCCTGTAATAAGAATAGGGAGCGCAGGTGCTGACCACACGCTCCTTTTGCAGTCCAAAGAGGAGCCAGCTAGCGACTGTTCACTCTTGCTCAGGGAATGGTATCAGCCTTCTGATGTCGGCTGGCCACCTGAGGTCACGGTATCGACGCGTTTTTCCAGCTGCTGGAGACGCTTGGCCATGTCGTCCAGGTGCCGGATACGCGCGGCGCTCTTGCGCCATTCAGCCAGTGGCTGCATGGCAGTGCCGGAAGAATAGGCACCCGGTTCGGTGATCGAACGGGTCACCATGGTCATCCCGGACACGAAAACGTTATCACAGACATCGATATGACCCACCATGCCGACACCTCCGGCAATGGTGCAATGCTTGCCGATGCGCGTGCTGCCGGAAATTCCGACGCAGGCGGCCATGGCCGTGTGCTCACCGATCTGCACGTTGTGGGCGATCTGGATCTGGTTGTCGAGCTTGACCCCGTCAGCGATCCGCGTATCCGACAGCGCACCGCGATCGACCGCAGTGTTGACACCGATTTCCACGTCGTCGCCGATGGTCACGCCACCGATCTGAGCGATCTTGCGCCACACGCCCTTCTCGTTGGCAAAGCCGAAGCCTTCACCGCCGATCACCGCACCCGACTGGATGACCACACGCTTGCCGATGGTCACATCATGGTACAGGGTGACCCGTGGGGCCAGCCAGCCACCCTCACCGATCACGCAACGGGCACCGACCACGCAGTGTGCACCCACACTGACATTGGCCGCGATGCGCGCACCGCTTTCGATGACCGCGAACGGCCCGATGCTGGCACTGGCGTCCACCTGCGCGTCCTCCGCCACCACGGCGCTGGGATGAATACCCGCCACAGCCTTAGGTTTGGGATCGAACAGGTGGGAAATGCGCGCGTAGGCCAGGTACGGGTCGGCGACGATCAGCGCATTGCCGGCAAAGCCTTCGGCGTCCGCCGCCTTCAGCAGCACCGCAGCCGCCTGGCTGCTATCCAGGAATTTGCGGTACTGCGGATTGGCGAGGAAGCTCAACTGACCTGGGCCAGCCTCCTGCAAAGTGGCCAGCCCGGTAATCTGCAGCGCCTCGGGGCCCTTGAGGGTGGCGCCGAGGGCCTCGGCCAGCTGGCCTAGCGTCATGGTCACGGTCATATCAACGGGCTTGGTTCATGCGCTCGATGACTTGGCGGGTGATGTCGTACTGCGGTTTGACATCGATGACCGCGCCACGCTCGAGGACCAGGTCGTAACCGCCTTTCTTGATCACTTCCTCGACAGCGCCATCCAGCTTCGGCTTCAGTTGCTTGAGCATGTCGCGGTCGGCAACAGCCTTGGCTTCGTTCAGTTCCTTGGACTGGAACTGGAAGTCACGGGCTTTCTGCTTGAATTCGAGCTCAAGACGCTCACGCTCCTGCTGCTGCATCTTGTCGCCGCCCTTGATCAGACGGTCCTGAATGCCCTTGGCGCTGCTTTCCAGGCTTTTCAGCTTGGTCAGTTGCGGGCCGAACTTCTTCTCGGCATCCACGGCGTATTTCTTGGCCGCGTCAGATTCCAGCAGGGCCATCTGATAGTTCAGGACGGCAACCTTCATTTCGGCGAAAGCCGGGGTGGCGACCAGCGCCGCGGCCATTACGGCCAGTTGGGTCAACTTACGCACGATGCACTCCTGGATAAACCGTTGTCATTAAGCGAGGGCCGACCTCAGAAGGTCTGGCCCAGAGAGAATTGGAACACCTGGGTGTCGGCATCGTCCGGCTTCTTGACCGGCATTGCCAGGCTGAAGCTCAGCGGGCCCAGTGCGGTGATCCAGGTCACGCCCAGGCCGACCGAACTGGCCATGCCCGAGAAACCGACCTTCTCGCAATCAGGCTGGTTGCCGCAATTGGTGTCGAACACGTTACCCACGTCCCAGAACACGGAGGTGCGCAGCGAACGCTGGTCCTTGACGAACGGCAGCGGGAACAGCAGCTCGACACCGCCTTGTACCAGCACGTTGCCACCAAACGGCAACGGATCCTGGTCCGGGTCCTTCAGGGTGCCTGGCCGCGTACCGTCGCTCGGCGTACTGCGTGGGCCGAGGCTGCTGTCCTTGAAGCCACGCACCGAGTTGAAGCCACCCGCGAAGTAGTTCTCGTAGAACGGCAGGCCAGAGGTACCGCCGTAGCCATCACCATAGCCCAGCTCGGTGTGCAGGCGCAGGGTGTAGTTGTTGCTGATCGGCTTGAACAACTGGCCACGGTAGTCGAGCTTGTAGAACGACAGGTCACTTCCTGGAACAGTCGATTCCAGGGTCAGGCTCTGCGAGTGACCGCGGGTTGCCAGCACGCCCTTGTTCAGGGTCGATTCCGACCAGCCGATCGAGGCCTTGAAGTTCAGGAAGTTGTCGCCTTCCTCTTCGAGGAAATCGAAGATCTCGTCAACGGTGTACTTGCCGGTCTTGATCTTGTCCTGCTGCACGCTCAGGCCGTAGGTAAGGCGCGAGGTCTCGCTGATCGGGTAGCCCAGGCTGACGCCCGCACCGTAGCTGTCCACCGCGTAGCTGGCCACATCGACGTCGAGGTCGTCGTAGTCGGTGCTGCGGTAGAAGGCGTTGTAGCCCAGGCTCACGCCATCGGCAGTGAAGTAGGGGTCAACGAAGCCGAAGTTGTAGCGGGTCTGGTATTCCGAACGGGTCAGGCCGATGGAAACCTTGTTACCAGTACCGAGGAAGTTGCTCTGGCTGATCGAACCACCGAGGATCAGGCCGGCGCTCTGGGCGAAACCGACGCTGGCGGTGATCGAGCCGGAGGCCTGCTCCTCGACGCTGTAGTTGACGTCGACCTGGTCGTCGGTGCCCGGCACCGGCGGGGTCTCGACGTTCACTTCCTTGAAGAAGCCCAGGCGTTCCAGACGGGTCTTGGACTGGTCGATCAGGTAGGTCGAGGCCCAGCCGCCTTCCATCTGGCGCATTTCGCGACGCAGCACTTCGTCTTCGGTCTTGGTGTTGCCGCGGTAGTTGATGCGGTTGACGTAGGCACGCTTGCCCGGATCGACCACGAACATGATGTCGACGGTGTGGTCTTCATCGTTCGGCTGCGGCACGCCGTTGACGTTGGCGAAGGTGTAGCCTTCGTTACCCAGGCGGCGGGTGATCAGCTCGGAGGTGCTGGTCATCACCTTGCGCGAGAACACCTGGCCAGGCTGCACCAGCAGCAGCGACTTGACCTGGTCTTCCGGCACCTTCAGGTCACCGGACAGCTTCACGTCACGGACGGTGTACTTCTCGCCTTCGTTGATGTTGACGGTGATGTAGACGTGTTTCTTGTCCGGCGTGATGGACACCTGGGTGGAGGCGATGTCCATGTTGATGTAGCCGCGGTCCAGGTAGTAGGAACGCAGGCGCTCCAGGTCACCGGAGAGCTTTTCGCGGGCGTACTTGTCGTCGTTCTTGAAGAACGACAGCCAGTTGGTGGTCTTCAGCTCGAACAGCTGCGCCAGGGTCTCATCGTCGAACACGTTGTTGCCAACGACGTTGATGTGCTGGATGGCGGCGACGGTGCCTTCGTTGATCTTGATCTTCAATGCCACGCGGTTGCGCGGCTGCGGCACCACCTCGGCGTCGACCTCGGCCGAGTAGCGGCCCTGGGCCACGTACTGGCGCTGCAACTCGTTACGCACGCCTTCGAGGGTGGCACGCTGGAAGATCTCGCCTTCGGCCAGGCCGGATTGCTTCAGGCCCTTCATCAGGTCTTCGGTGCTGATCGCCTTGTTGCCTTCGATCTCGATGCTCGACACCGACGGGCGCTCGACCACGTTGATGATCAGGACATTGCCATCGCGGTTCAGCTGAATGTCCTGGAAGAAACCGGTCTTGAACAGGGAACGGGTCGACTCCACCAGGCGGCGGTCGTCGGCCTGGTCGCCGACGTTCAGCGGCAAGGCACCGAAGACACTGCCGGCGGAAACCCGCTGCAGGCCGTTGACGCGGATATCGGAGATGGTGAAGGACTCGGCGTGAACTTCAGCGATCATCAGTGCGGACATGACCGCAGTTAGCAGCAGACGTTTCATGAAGTCCTTTTATTCCAACTGGCAATAAACAGCCCGCCGCGACAAAACGGCAGGTTTCGCAATTGAGCGAAGCTTTATAGTCGACCCAGATCGTTGATCAGGGCGAGCAACATCACCCCTATGACCAAACTGATACCGATCTGGACCCCCCAACCTTGCACCCGATCCGACAGCGGACGACCGCGCGCCCACTCGACCAGGTAAAACAGCAAATGCCCCCCATCCAGAACCGGGATGGGCAGCAGGTTAAGAACCCCCAGGCTTATGCTCAGATAGGCCAGGAAATTCAGGAAATCCCCCACGCCGGACTGGGCTGAAGCGCCCGCCACTTTAGCAATGGTTATCGGTCCACTCAAGTTTTTTACCGAGAGCTCTCCGAACAGCATTTTCTTCAGCGATTCAAGGGTCAGGACACTCATGTTCCAGGTGCGTGACAAGCCCTCGCCCACCGCATCCAGCGGGCCGTAGCTGACTTCGCGGAGCATGTTGGCGGGCCATTCGCCACCTTTTACCCCGGCGCCAAGATAGCCGCCGGCCGCCTTGCCCTCGCCCTTGCGAGCCAGGGTGACCGGGACCTCCAGCGCAGCACCATCGCGTTCGACACGCACCATGACCTTGGCCTGTGGACGAGCCCGCACGGCATCGACCACCTGCTGCCATTCGCTCACTGCCACGCCATCGAGGGCCAGCAGCTTGTCACCGGTTTTCAGGCCCGCAGCGGCAGCCGGCCCCTTCGGATCGATCTCGGCCAACACCGGCACGATTGCCGGGCGCCAAGGGTGCAGCCCCAGGGACTGGATCGGGTCCGGTTCGTCGGCGCCCTTGAGCCAGCTGTCCAGCTTCACCTGCAATTGGCGCTCGGCGCTGGCACCCTCTTCGCGCACGCCAACTTGCAGGGTGCCGCTCTCACCCAGGCGGCGAACCAGCTGAAGGTTGACCGCAGACCAACCATTGGTCGGCTTGCCGTCGATGGAGACGATTTCCTGACCTGCGGTCAGGCCTGCCGATGCTGCCAGGCTGCCAGCATCGACCGCACCGATCACCGGGCGGATCTGCTGGGTGCCCAGCATCGCCAGCACCCAGAAGAACAGGATGGCCAGCAGGAAATTGGCAACCGGGCCCGCCGCGACGATCGCGATGCGCTGGCGCACGGACTTGCGGTTGAACGATTGCTCGACGAGTGCAGGCGGCACATCGCCTTCACGCTCGTCGAGCATCTTGACGTAGCCACCCAACGGGATCGCCGCGATCACGAACTCGGTGCCGTGGCGGTCATGCCAGCGCAACAGTGGCGTGCCAAAGCCCACCGAGAAGCGCAGCACCTTGACACCGCAGCGGCGCGCCACCCAGAAGTGGCCGAATTCATGGAAAGTGACCAGTACACCCAAGGCTACGAGGGTGCCGATAATCATGTAGAGCGCTGTCATATCCATCTCCGAATGATGTTCAGCGGGCTGGCATCATGCCCAGCCCCCTCGCGAACCGTGGTGGGCCAGCATCAACGACCGTGACGCCTCAGCCACTCACGGGAAAGCTCCCGGGCACGCTGGTCGGCGGCGAACACCGCGTCCAGCGATGGCAGCGGTACGACGGGCTCCTGATCGAGCACCTGTTCGATCATACCCGCGATCTCCGGGAAGCGGATACGCCGCTGGAGAAATGCCTCGACCGCGACCTCGTTGGCCGCATTGAGCACGGCCGGTGCGCTGTTGCCGGCCTCGGCAGCCTGCCGCGCCAGGCGCAGGCAAGGGAAGCGCTGTTCGTCGGGCGCCTGGAAATCCAGACGGGCGATGGCGAACAGGTCCAGCGGAGCCACCCCGGAATCGATCCGCTCGGGCCAGGCCAGGGCGCTGGCAATGGGCGTGCGCATGTCCGGGTTACCCAGCTGCGCCAGCACCGAACCGTCCACGTAGTCCACCAGGGAGTGGATCACGCTCTGCGGGTGCACCACCACTTCGACCTTGGCCGGTGCGGCATCGAACAGCCAGCAGGCCTCGATCAGTTCCAGGCCCTTGTTCATCATGCTGGCCGAATCCACGGAAATCTTGCGCCCCATGGACCAGTTGGGGTGCGCGCAGGCCTGTTCCGGGGTAACGTCCAGCAGCGCCTCGACGGGGGTCTCGCGGAACGGGCCGCCAGAGGCGGTGAGCAGGATCCGGCGTACGCCGACGGCACTCAGGCCGCGCGCATAGTCGCCGGGCATGCACTGGAAGATCGCATTGTGCTCGCTGTCGATCGGCAGCAGCACGGCACCACTGCGCCGCACCGCTTCCATGAACAGCGCGCCGGACATCACCAGCGCCTCCTTGTTGGCCAGCAACACCTTCTTGCCCGCCTCGACCGCCGCCAGGGTCGGGCGCAGGCCGGCGGCGCCGACGATGGCCGCCATCACCGCGTCCACTTCCGACGCAGAAGCCACCTGGCACAACCCGGCCTCGCCTTCCAGCACCTCGGTGGCGCAACCCGCCGCAGCCAGGCTCTGGCGCAGTCGGGTGGCCGCCTCGGCGCTCGGTACCACGGCGAACGCCGGGCGATGGCGCACGCACAGGGCCTGCAACTCGTCGATACGCGAATAGCCACTCAGGGCGAACACCTGATAGCGGTCAGGATGGCGGGCGATGACGTCCAGCGTGCTCAGGCCAATGGAACCGGTGGCCCCGAGCACGGTAATACGCTGCGCACGACTCACATCACACCCCATTCGGCAGCCCACAGCAGCACGGCGAAAATCGGGATCGCCGCAGTCAGGCTGTCGATGCGGTCGAGCACCCCACCATGGCCGGGCAACAGGTTGCTGCTGTCCTTGATGCCGGAACGGCGCTTGAACATGCTTTCGGTCAGGTCACCGACCACCGAAGACATGACCACCAGCGCGGCACTCAGCAGGCCCAGCAGGATCTGGCCGAAGCCCCAGTCGCGACTGATGCCGACCACCAGGGTAATCACCAGGCTGACCGCCAGGCCGCCATACACGCCTTCCCAGCTCTTGCCCGGGCTGACCTGAGGCGCCAGCTTGCGCTTGCCGAAGGCACGGCCAGAGAAGTACGCGCCAATATCGGCAGCCCACACCAGCACCATGACTGACAAGATCAGCCAGTTACCCAACGGCCAGTGCTTGAGCAGCACCAGCCCCTGCCAGGCCGGCAGCAAGACCAGCAGGCCGATCAGCAACCGGCAGGCGGCACTGGCCCACAGCTCGCTGCTGCGCGGATAGGTAAGCACCAGCCAGGTGGCCAACCCCCACCAGATCACCGCAGCACCCAGCACCCAGGGCGCCAGCTCCGGAAGGATGTACAGCAGCATCAGCGCTCCGGCGACGACCACGGCATAGGCGATGCGCAGCGGCTGGGCCATGAGCCCGGCCAGACGCGCCCACTCCCAGGCGCCGAGGGTCACCACGAAGCCGATGAACAAGGCGAAATCCCCACCGTTTAGCAGGAAGAAGCCACCCAGCGCGATCGGCAGCAGGATCAGCGCGGTAATGATGCGTTGTTTAAGCATTAAGCACGAGCTCCAGCCTCGACCTGCTCGCTGGTCTTACCGAAGCGGCGCTGGCGCGAAGCGAAATCGGCCAGGGCGTTGCGCATGGCCTCGTGTTTGAAGTCCGGCCAGTACAGGTCGGAGAAATACAGCTCGGCGTAGGCCAGCTGCCACAACAGGAAGTTGCTGATGCGGTGCTCGCCACCGGTGCGGATACACAGGTCCGGCAGCGGCAGCTCGCCGGTTGCCAGGCAGGTCTGCAGCAGGCCCGGAGTGATATCTTCCGGGCGCAGGTGCCCGGCTTGCACTTCCCGCGCCAGCCGCTGGGCGGCTTGGGCGATGTCCCACTGGCCACCGTAGTTGGCCGCGATCTGCAGGATGAAACGGTTGTTGCCGGCGGTCAGCGCCTCGGCTTCGCGCATGGCGGCCTGCAGCTCGGGATGGAAACGCGAACGGTCACCGATGATACGCAGGCTGATGTTGTTCTCGTTGAGGCGCTTGGCCTCGCGCCGCAGGGCCGAGAAGAACAGCTCCATCAGCGCACCGACCTCTTCGGCGGGACGCTGCCAGTTCTCGCTGGAGAAAGCGAACAGGGTCAGTACCTCGACCCCGGACTCGGCACAGACTTCGATGACCGCGCGAACGGCGTCGACACCCGCCTTGTGCCCGGCAACGCCGGGCAACAGGCGTTTTTTCGCCCAGCGGTTGTTGCCATCCATGATGATCGCGACATGACGCGGCACCGAGGACGGCGCCGCTGGCTTGGTCTTTTCCATTAAAAAACCCCGGCCTTAGACGGCCATCAGGTCCTTTTCCTTGGCTTTGAAGGCGGCATCGACCTCGGCAACATACTTGTCGGTCAGCTTCTGGATTTCGTCAGCGGCGCGACGCTCTTCGTCTTCGCTGATTTCCTTGTCCTTGGTCAGCTTCTTCAAGTCGGCCAGGGCGTCACGGCGCACGTTGCGCACGGCCACCTTGGCATCCTCGGCAACGCCGCTGGCCTGTTTGGTGTAGCCCTTGCGGGTTTCCTCGGTCAGGGCCGGCATCGGCACACGGATGGTGGTACCGGCGCTGGACGGGTTCAGGCCCAGGTCGGAGGTGAGAATGGCCTTCTCGATGGCGGCGCTGAGGTTCTTGTCGTGAGCGACGATCTTCAGGGTGCGGGCATCTTCGACGGTGATCGCGGCCACCTGGTTAAGCGGCATCTCGCTGCCCCAGGCCGTGACCTTGACGCTGTCCAGGATGCTCGGGTGGGCGCGACCGGTGCGGATTGCCGCCAGGTTGCGAGCCAGGGCCTCGAGGGACTTGGTCATGCGCTCCTGCGCGTCTTTCTTGATGTCGTTGATCATGCTTGGCCTTCCTCGATCAGAGTGCCTTCAGCGCCACCCACCACGATGTTCAGCAGGGCGCCAGGCTTGTTCATGTTGAATACCCGCAATGGCATCTTGTGGTCACGGCACAGGCAGATTGCGGTCAGGTCCATCACGCCCAGCTTGCGATCCAGGACCTCGTCGTAGGTCAGGTGATCGAACTTCTCGGCATGTGGGTCCTTGAATGGATCGGCAGTGTACACACCATCGACCTTGGTCGCTTTCAGCACCACGTCGGCATCGATTTCGATGGCGCGCAGGCAGGCCGCGGAGTCGGTGGTGAAGAACGGGTTGCCGGTACCGGCGGAGAAAATTACCACATCCCCGGAGTTGAGGTGACGAATAGCTTTGCGACGATCGTAATGATCGGTGACACCGACCATGGAAATGGCCGACATGACCAGGGCCGGGATGTTCGAGCGCTCGAGCGCGTCGCGCATGGCCAGGGCGTTCATCACGGTGGCCAGCATGCCCATGTGGTCACCAGTGACACGGTCCATGCCGGCTGCGCTGAGCGCGGCGCCGCGGAACAAGTTACCACCGCCGATCACCAGGCCGACCTGGACACCGATCCCTACCAGCTGGCCAACTTCGAGGGCCATGCGATCCAGCACTTTCGGGTCGATCCCGAAGTCTTCCGAGCCCATCAGGGCCTCGCCGCTAAGTTTGAGCAAAATGCGTTTATAGCGAGGTTGGCGACCACTCACCTGCTGAGCCATTGCGAGTCTCTCCTGCGGCGTACTTTTAGAAAATTCGTGCGGGCTGTTTGCAGCCAGCTAACTGTAGCGTGGCACCGCTTCGGTGCCAGCGGCGATGGGCCTTATAAACCCTTCGCCGTTTTGACAAAGAGGCTGCGCGCGTGAGCGGGCAGCCTCTTTGGGGCGACAGACGGGGCTGTCTTACTGCTTGGCAGCAGCGACCTGAGCGGCAACTTCAGCAGCGAAGTCGTCGACTGGCTTCTCGATGCCTTCGCCTACCTTGAAGTAGGTGAAGGAAACGATTTCAGCACCGGCTTTCTTGGCCAGCTCGCCAACCTTGACTTCCGGGTTCATGACGAAGGCTTGCTCGACCAGCGAGGCTTCGGCCAGGAACTTCGAGATACGACCTTTGATCATGTTCTCGACGATGTTTTCCGGCTTGCCGGCGATCTTGTCAGCGTTCAGCTGCAGGAAGACGCCCTTCTCGCGCTCGATGGCTTCGGCCGATACTTCCGACGGCAGCAGGAACTCAGGGTTCGAAGCTGCAACGTGCATGGCGATGTTCTTGGCCAGATCGACGTCGCCGCCTTTCAGGACAACGGCAGCGCCGATCTTGTTGCCGTGCAGGTAGGCACCGACAACGTCACCTTCAACGCGCACCAGGCGACGGATGTTGACGTTCTCGCCGCACTTGGCAACCAGGGCTTCACGAGCAGCTTCGCGCGAGGCGATCAGCGGAGCGGCGTCGGTCAGCTTCTGGGCGAAAGCTTCTTCGATGCTTTCGGCAACGAAGTTCTTGAAGTCATCTTGCAGGGCCAGGAAGTCGGTCTGCGAGTTCACTTCCAGCAGGACGGCGGATTTACCGTCGGTCTTGACCGCGATAGCGCCTTCAGCAGCGACGTTGCCAGCCTTTTTGGCGGCCTTGATGGCGCCCGAGGCACGCATGTCGTCAATGGCTTTTTCGATGTCGCCGTCGGCCTTTTCCAGGGCCTTCTTGCAATCCATCATGCCTTCGCCGGTACGCTCGCGCAGTTCTTTGACCAGCGCTGCAGTAATTGCTGCCATTTCAAAATCCTCTTGGAAAGTTTTTCAACCATTCCACCCGTTCGTCACGGGCGTTCAATTCTGCGAATCCGCTGTGTTTATCTCAGCTGACCCATGATGCGGGGCCGATGCTGACAGCAGGATTTCAAGGTGGCAAAAAGGGGGCAGAGCCCCCTTTTTGCGTGCCAAGTCGACGCTAGCGTCTAATTACTCGGCAGCAGGTGCAGCCGCTTCTTCAGCGTAAACTTCGGTGCCGCCGGCAACGTTGTTGCGGCCGCGGATGACTGCGTCAGCCATCGAAGTCATGTACAGCTCGATAGCGCGGATGGCGTCATCGTTACCTGGGATGATGTAGTCAACACCTTCCGGGCTGCTGTTGGTATCGACAACGCCGATAACCGGGATGCCCAGCTTGTTGGCTTCGGTGATCGCGATGCGCTCGTGATCAACGTCGATAACGAACAGAGCGTCTGGCAGACCACCCATGTCCTTGATGCCGCCCAGGCTGCGATCCAGTTTTTCCAGGTCGCGGGAGCGCATCAGAGCTTCTTTCTTGGTCAGCTTGGCGAAAGTGCCGTCTTCGGCCTGGGTTTCCAGGTCGCGCAGACGCTTGATCGAAGCGCGGATGGTCTTGTAGTTGGTCAGCATGCCGCCCAACCAACGGTGGTCAACGTACGGCGAACCGCAACGAGCAGCTTGCTCGGCGACGATCTTGCCGGCGGAACGCTTGGTGCCGACGAACAGGATCTTGTTCTTGCCCTGGGCCAGGCGTTCTACGAACGACAGAGCGTCGTTGAACATTGGCAGGGTTTTTTCCAGGTTGACGATATGGATCTTGTTACGCGCGCCGAAAATGTACTTGCCCATTTTCGGGTTCCAGTAACGGGTCTGGTGGCCGAAGTGCACACCGGCCTTCAGCATATCGCGCATGTTGACTTGGGACATGATAGTTCCTTGATAAGTCGGGTTGGGCCTCCACGTATCCCAATGACCAACCCGCGAATTCTGCAACTCGGGGCACCCAGGTCATCGTGTCGACACGTGTGTGGGTTAATGCTGACGGGGTCATCCCCGAAAGCGGCGCATTTTATACCACAGACCGCGGCCGAACGGAACCCGGATACCATTGCGTCCGTCAGCGGCTTTTGCAGCACCCCGCCAAACAGGCGAGAATGCTTTCCATAGATGACAGCTTCAACAAGGGTAACCGATTCGTGTGGGCGCGGGCTTGCCGGCGATGGACTGCGCAGCAGCCCCAATTCTCCATCCGCATGCCGACCGATCGGCGCCCTGCTCTGCTAGAATCCGGCCTTTCCCGTTTGTTCGCGCCGTGCACGGCGCCGTAGAGAGCCTGTAATGACCGTCACCATCAAGACTGCAGAAGACATCGAGAAGATGCGCATCGCCGGCCGCCTGGCCGCCGAGGTGCTGGAAATGATCGAGGAACACGTCAAGCCCGGTGTCACCACCGAAGAGCTGGACCGCCTGTGCCACGACTATATCGTCAACGTCCAGCAGGCCATCCCGGCACCGCTCAACTACAAGGGCTACCCGAAGTCGATCTGCACCTCGATCAACCATGTGGTCTGCCACGGCATCCCCAACGACAAGCCGCTCAAGGATGGTGACACGCTGAACATCGACGTCACCGTGATCAAGGACGGCTACCACGGCGACACCAGCCGCATGTTCCATGTCGGCACCGTGCCGGTATGGGCCGAGCGCCTGTCCAAGGTCACCCAGGAATGCATGTACAAGGCCATCGAACTGGTCAAGCCAGGCTGCCGCCTGGGCGACATCGGCGAAGTGATCCAGAAGCACGCTGAAAAGAACGGCTTCTCGGTGGTGCGCGAGTTCTGCGGCCATGGCATCGGCAAGGTGTTCCACGAAGAGCCGCAGATTCTGCACTACGGCCGCGCCGGCACCGGCATGGAGCTGAAGGAAGGCATGACCTTCACCATCGAGCCGATGATCAACCAGGGCAAGGCCGACACCAAGGTGCTGGGCGACGGCTGGACCGCCATCACCAAGGACCGCAAGCTCTCGGCCCAGTGGGAGCACACCCTGGTGGTGACTGCGACCGGCTACGAGATCTTCACCCTGCGCAAGGACGACACCATCCCGCGCACCTCGGCCTGACCGCACTCCCACAGGCCACCCCCACGACAGGAACGTGACGCGATGCCCCAGGTGGACCCCGAGCTGTTCGACCGCGGCCAGTTCCAGGCGGAACTGGCCCTCAAGGCGAGCCCCATCGCCGCCTTCAAGAAAGCCATCCGCCAGGCCGGCGAGGTGCTCGACAAGCGTTTCCGCAGTGGCAACGAAATTCGCCCGCTGATCGAGGCCCGCGCCTGGCTGGTCGACAACATCCTGCAACAGGCCTGGAACCAGTTCGACTGGGGCGATCAGAGCGGCATCGCCCTGGTCGCGGTGGGCGGTTACGGGCGCGGTGAGCTGCATCCGCATTCGGACATCGACCTGCTGATCCTGCTGGGTGCCGCCGAACACGAGCAGTACCGCGATGCCATCGAACGGTTTCTCACCCTGCTGTGGGACATCGGCCTGGAAGTTGGCCAGAGCGTGCGCACCGTCGACGAATGCGCAGAGCAGGCCCGAGCCGACCTGACGGTTATCACCAACCTGATGGAAAGCCGCACCATTGCCGGTCCCGAAGCGCTGCGCCAGCGCATGCTGGAAGTGACCAGCACTGCGCACATGTGGCCGAGCAAGGACTTCTTCCTGGCCAAGCGGGCTGAACTCAAGGCCCGCCACCACAAGTACAACGACACCGAGTACAACCTCGAACCCAATGTGAAAGGTTCACCCGGTGGCCTGCGCGACATCCAGACAGTGCTGTGGGTGGCCCGCCGCCAGTACGGCACCCTCAACCTGCACGCGCTGGCCGGCGAAGGTTTCCTGCTGGAAAGCGAGAATGAGCTGCTGGCCTCGTCCCAGGACTTCCTGTGGAGGGTGCGCTACGCCCTGCACATGCTGGCCGGGCGCGCCGAGGACCGCCTGCTGTTCGACCACCAGCGCAGCATCGCCGCGCTGCTGGGCTACAGCGACGACAACCCCAAGCGGGCGATCGAGCAGTTCATGCAGCAGTACTACCGGGTGGTGATGAGCATCAGCCAGTTGTGCGACCTGATCATCCAGCACTTCGAGGAGGTCATCCTCGCCGATGACGACAGCGGCACCACCCAGCCGCTGAATGCGCGCTTCCGCCTGCATGACGGCTATATAGAAGCGGCCAGGCCGAACGTGTTCAGGCGCACGCCGTTCGCCATGCTGGAAATCTTCGTGCTGATGGCCCAGCACCCCGAGATCAAGGGCGTACGTGCCGATACGGTGCGGCTGCTGCGTGAGCACCGGCACCTGATCGACGACACCTTCCGCACCGATATCCGCAACACCAGCCTGTTCATCGAGCTGTTCAAGTGCGAAATCGGCATCCACCGCAACCTGCGGCGGATGAACCGCTACGGTATCCTCGGCCGCTATTTGCCCGAGTTCGGCCTGATTGTCGGGCAAATGCAGCACGACCTGTTCCACATCTACACGGTCGATGCGCACACCCTCAACCTCATCAAGCACCTGCGCAAGCTGCAATACACGCCGGTGTCCGAGAAATTCCCGCTGGCCAGCAAGCTCATGGGGCGCCTGCCCAAGCCCGAGCTGATCTACCTGGCCGGCCTGTACCACGACATCGGCAAGGGCCGCCAGGGCGACCATTCGGAGCTGGGCGCGGTGGACGCGCAGAAGTTCTGCGAACGCCACCAGTTGCCGGCCTGGGACAGCCGGTTGATCGTCTGGCTGGTGCAGAACCACCTGGTAATGTCGACCACCGCCCAGCGCAAGGACTTGTCCGACCCTCAGGTGATCAACGATTTTGCCCTGCACGTGGGCGACGAGACACGCCTGGACTACCTGTACGTGCTGACCGTGGCCGATATCAACGCCACCAACCCCAGCCTGTGGAATTCGTGGCGGGCCAGCCTGCTGCGCCAGCTGTACACCGAGACCAAGCGCGCCCTGCGCCGTGGCCTGGAAAACCCGCTGGACCGCGAAGAGCAGATTCGCCAGACCCAATCGGCGGCGCTGGATATCCTGGTGCGCGAAGGCACCGACCCGGACGACGTCGAGCAACTGTGGTCGCAGCTGGGCGATGACTACTTCCTCAAGCACACCGCCGCCGACGTGGCATGGCACAGTGACGCGATTCTCCAGCAGCCGGCCGATGGCGGGCCGCTGGTGCTGATCAAGGAAACCACCCAGCGCGAATTCGAGGGTGGCACGCAGATCTTCATCTATGCCCCCGACCAGCACGACTTCTTCGCCGTGACGGTGGCGGCCATGTCGCAGCTGAACCTGAACATTCATGACGCGCGGATCATCACTTCGAGCAGCCAGTTCACTCTCGATACCTATATCGTGCTGGACAACGACGGCGGCTCGATCGGCGACAACCCGCAGCGGGTCAAGCAGATTCGCGATGGCCTGACCGAAGCGCTGCGCAACCCCGAGGACTACCCGACCATCATCCAGCGCCGGGTACCGCGCCAGCTCAAGCACTTCGACTTCCCGCCACAGGTGACCATTCTCAACGATGCCCAGCGACCGGTGACCATCCTCGAAATCACCGCACCCGACCGCCCAGGCCTGCTGGCCCGGCTGGGGCGGATCTTCCTGGAGTTCGACCTGTCGCTGCAGAACGCCAAGATCGCCACCCTTGGCGAGCGGGTGGAAGACGTGTTCTTCATCACCGATGCCGACAACCAGCCGCTGTCCGACCCACAGCTGTGCAGCCGGCTGCAGGAGGCCATCGTCCAGCAGCTGCAGGCCGGCCAGGCCAGCGATGCCAGCCCTACCCGCGTAACCTTTTAACGACTAGACGATTGACGAGACCTTGCGCCGATGAACCATGCCTTGACCCAGCTTCAGCCCTACCCGTTCGAGAAACTTCGCGCCCTGCTGGGTAGCGTTGCACCTGCGGCGGACAAGCGCGCCATCGCCCTGTCGATCGGTGAGCCGAAGCACGAATCGCCGGCGTTCGTTGCCCAGGCCATGGCCGACAACCTCGACAAGCTGGCAGTGTACCCAAGCACCATCGGCCTGCCGGCCCTGCGCCAGGCCATCGGCCAGTGGTGCGAGCGGCGCTTCGGCGTACCGGCCGGCTGGCTGGATGCCGACCGCCACATCCTGCCGGTCAACGGCACCCGTGAAGCGCTGTTCGCCTTCACCCAGGCCGTGGTCAACCGCGCCGATGACGGCCTGGTGGTCAGCCCCAACCCGTTCTACCAGATCTACGAAGGCGCAGCGCTGCTGGCCGGTGCCACCCCGCACTACCTGCCCTGCCTGGAAAGCAACGGTTTCAACCCCGACTTCGACGCCGTGCCGGCTGAAGTGTGGAAGCGTTGCCAGATCCTGTTCCTGTGCTCGCCGGGCAACCCCACCGGCGCACTGGTGCCGATAGCCACACTGAAGAAGCTGATTGCCCTGGCCGACGAGCACGACTTCGTGATTGCCGCCGACGAGTGCTACAGCGAGCTGTACTTCGACGAGGATGCCCCACCACCAGGCCTGCTGACTGCCTGTGCGGAACTGGGCCGCAGCGACTTCAAGCGCTGCGTGGTATTCCACAGCCTGTCCAAGCGCTCCAACCTGCCGGGCCTGCGCTCCGGCTTCGTCGCCGGTGACGCCGAGATCATCAAGCCGTTCCTGCTGTACCGTACCTACCACGGCTGCGCCATGCCGGTACAAACCCAGCTGGCCAGCATTGCTGCCTGGCAGGACGAGGCGCATGTGCGCGAGAATCGCGACCAGTACCGCGCCAAGTACGATGCCGTGCTGGATATCCTGCAGCCGGTGCTGGATGTGCAGCGCCCGGATGGCAGCTTTTACTTGTGGGCCAAGGTACCCGGCGGCGATGCCGAATTCACCCGCGACCTGTTCGAGGCCCAGCATGTGACGGTGGTGCCGGGGTCGTACCTGTCGCGTGAAGTGGATGGCGTGAACCCGGGTGCCGGGCGTGTGCGCATGGCACTGGTTGCACCGCTGGCCGAGTGCATCGAGGCGGCGGAGCGAATTCGCGCGTTTCTGCAGAACCGCTGATTTCGCAAGACCTGTGGGAGCGGGTTTACCCGCGAAGAATGCAACGCGGTGCATGGCACCGGCTTTGCCGGTGTTCGCGGGTGAACCCGCTCCCACAGGAGCCCTAAGAGGGAAGCCCCACGATCTACCTGACTGCCCCCAGGTTTGCCTCACTCATATCCAGCTCCCCCAGCACCTGCCGCACCACCTCATCCCCCACCAGATGCTGGCGATGCAGGTTGTACAGTTCCAACCGCTGCGCCCGCAGCGCCCGCAAGCGCAAACGCCGCTCCAGCAGGTCCATCTGCTCGGCCAGGGCCTTGGCCTCGGCGCTGTCGTTATAGCTGTCCAGCTCATCACGGTATTCCGCCATCAAGCGCGCCTTCAACTCGGTCGCCAGAGTCGCCTGCGCGGCATCCTGCGGCGCATTGCTGTCGATCACTTCCTCGGCCTCCAGCGCATGGATCGCCGCCTCGGCCGTGCGTCGCCACGCTTCCTGCACCTCCTGATGCAGCCGCTCGTCCGGGCTTTTGGTAATACCGCGCAGTAAAATCGGCAACGCGATACAGGCACTGATCAATGACAGCAGGATCACCCCCGCCGCAATGAAAATCAGCAGGTCACGCTCCGGGAAGGCTTTGCCCGCCCCTATCAGCAGCGGGATCGACATCACGCCGGCCAGGGTGACCGCACCGCGCACACCACCCAGGGTCAGCAACCAGCAGGAACGCGCCGTGGGCATCAGCACCAGCGCGGGCTTGCCGCGCCAGCGGCGTACCACACCGATCGAGCGCCAGATGCTCTGCACCCAGATGAACCGCAACAAGATCAGCGCGGCAAAGATCGCCACCACGTCCAGACAGCGGTAGGCCAGGGTCGGCCATACAGTCGCTTCGTGGCTGACCACCGCCTTGATGATGTCTGGCAGCTGCAGGCCCAACAGCAGGAAAATCAGGCCATTGAAAGCGAACTCCAACAGCGACCACACGCTGCGGTTGAGCAGGCGCGTGCTGGTCTGCCTTGGCAGCAGGTCGAGCCAGCTCTGCATCATGCCGGCCGCCACCGCCGAAAGGATGCCCGACACGCCCAGGCGCTCGGCCAGCACGTAGGCGGCGAAAGGCAGCAGCAACATGAACACCACGTGGGTGGCCGGGTCGTCCCAGCCGCGGGCGATCATCCATGCCCGCAGGCGGCCGATCAGCCAGCTCAGGGCCACGCCCACCGCCAGGCCGCCCAGGGCGACCAGAACGAAGCTGAAGCTTGCATCCGTCAGCGAGAACACCCCGGTGATCGCCGCCGCCAGGGCAAACTTGAAGGTCACCAGGCCCGAGGCATCGTTCATCAGGGCCTCGCCCTGGAGCATGTGCATCAGCGGGGTGGGCAGCCGGTCCTGGGTAATGGCCGAAACCGCCACGGCGTCGGTCGGCGACAGCACTGCGGCCAGGGCGAAGGCCACGGGCAGCGGGATGCTTGGCAGCAACCAGTGAATGAAGTAACCGGCACCGACCACGGTAAACAGCACAAGGCCCACGGCCAGCGCCACCACCGGCCCACGAATGCGCCACAACTCGCGCTTGGGAATGCGCCAGCCGTCGGCGAACAACAGCGGCGGCAGGAACAGGAACAGGAACAGCTCGGGGTCCAGTGCCACATGCAGGCCCAGTGTCGGCCAGGCGAGCAAGGCACCGGCGGCGATCTGCACCAGCGGCAAGGGCAGCGGAATCATGCGGCCGACCAGCTTCGACACGCTGACCAGCGTCAGCAGGATGAGAACGGTATAGGCGGACTGCATCCGGGAAAGCTTCCTTTGTGAACCAGAGACGACAACAGGGCGAAACATCGCCATTGAAACAATATGTTAGCGGCGATGGGCGATTCGGGGCCGCTGCACGATAGTCGCAGGTGGCAGATGAATATGTAACATGATGATACCCAGCAATCGTGACTGAGGTTGGCGAGCATCGTGCGCTAGTCAGCGCTTGAACTGCTGAAAACCCGTCGTATAATCATGCTTAACGAATAACGTTAAGCATTCAGCCTCATGATTCGAAGCTTTAGCTGTGCCGACACGGAAGCACTTTTTATTCATGGAAAGACACGGCGTTGGTCAGATATCAAGTCAGTTGCGGAACGCAAACTGGCCATGCTCGATGCCGCAACAGAGCTGCGAGACCTTCGGTCGCCACCTGGCAACCGTCTCGAGGCATTGAGCGGCAACCGTGCCGGCCAGCACAGTATCCGTGTCAATGACCAATGGCGCCTGTGCTTTACCTGGACCGACAACGGGCCGATTAACGTTGAAATTGTCGATTACCACTGAGGTGCATCATGCTCAAGAACGGTATGCGTCCGATTCATCCCGGAGAAGTCCTGCGTGAGGACTTTCAGAAAGAAATGGGTTTCAGCGCCGCGGCACTGGCCCGGGCGCTAGGCGTTGCCACGCCAACCGTCAACAACATCCTGCGTGAACGGGGCGGTGTTTCCGCCGACATGGCGCTGCGCCTGTCCATCTGCCTGGACACCACCCCCGAGTTCTGGCTCAACCTGCAGACCGCCTTCGATCTGCGCACCGCCGAACAGCAACACGGTGATGAGATCATCGGTTCGGTACAGCGCCTGGTCGCTTGAGACATACCTTGATCAATAAACGTGGGCACCACGGGCGTGGCGCCGCGAGGATCGTTCCCGCATAATCCCGCGACTGAAATTGGAAAACGGAGAGATTGGGGCAGCCTGTGACCCCAATGCACACAATGACCTACACGCTCTACGGCATCAAAGCCTGTGACACCATGAAAAAGGCGCGTACCTGGCTCGAAGACCAGGCCATCGCCTACGAATTCCACGACTACAAGGCCCAAGGCATCGATCGTGACAGCCTGAATCGCTGGTGCGACGAACACGGCTGGGAAGTCATCCTCAACCGTGCCGGCACCACCTTCCGCAAGCTGGACGACGCCAGCAAGGCCGACCTCGACCAGGCCAAGGCCGTCGAGCTGATGCTGGCCCAGCCGTCGATGATCAAGCGCCCGGTGCTCGACCTTGGCGCGCGTACCCTGGTCGGCTTCAAGCCCGACCTGTATGCCGCTGCCCTGGCCTGAGCCGCTACCCTATTTCGCACGAGGTAATCACATGTCCAATACCCTGTTCAGCCTGGCCTTCGGTGTCGGCTCCCAGAACCGCCAGGGCGCCTGGCTGGAAGTGTTCTACGCACAACCGCTGCTCAACCCGAGCGCCGAACTGGTCGCTGCAGTAGCCCCGGTTCTCGGTTACCAAGGTGGCAACCAGGCCATCGCCTTCAGCAACGCCCAGGCCGCGCAACTGGCCGAAGCCGTGAAAGGCGTGGATGCCGCCCAGGCCGCCCTGCTGACCCGCCTGGCTGAAAGCCACAAGCCGCTGGTCGCCACCCTGCTGGCCGAAGACGCCGCGCTGACCTCGACCCCAGAGGCCTACCTCAAGCTGCACCTGCTGTCGCACCGCCTGGTCAAGCCGCACGGCGTGAGCCTGGCCGGCATCTTCCCGCTGCTGCCGAACGTGGCCTGGACCAACCAGGGCGCGGTCGACCTGGCCGAACTCGCCGAACTGCAACTGGAAGCGCGCCTGAAGGGCGAGCTGCTGGAAGTGTTCTCGGTGGACAAGTTCCCGAAGATGACCGACTACGTGGTCCCGGCCGGCGTACGTATCGCCGACACCGCCCGCGTGCGCCTGGGCGCCTACATCGGCGAAGGCACCACCATCATGCACGAAGGCTTCGTCAACTTTAACGCCGGCACCGAAGGCCCGGGCATGATCGAAGGCCGCGTTTCCGCGGGCGTATTCGTCGGCAAGGGCTCGGACCTGGGCGGCGGCTGCTCGACCATGGGCACCCTGTCCGGTGGCGGCAACATCGTCATCAAGGTTGGCGAAGGCTGCCTGATCGGCGCCAACGCCGGTATCGGCATTCCGCTGGGCGACCGCAACACCGTCGAAGCCGGCCTGTACATCACCGCCGGTACCAAGGTGAACCTGCTGGACGAGAACAACCAGCTGGTCAAGGTGGTCAAGGCCCGCGACCTGGCCGGCCAGACCGACCTGCTGTTCCGCCGCAACTCGCTGAATGGCGCGGTGGAGTGCAAGACCCACAAGTCGGCCATCGAGCTGAACGAGGCGCTGCACGCGCACAACTGAGAACCCTCGGCGGTTTGAAGTGTTAAGATCGGGTCTGGCGCCAAGGTGCCAGACCCGATTTTCATTCCAGGCCCCGCGACCATGTTCCAGCCCTCCCCCTGGCGTGCCGATTTTCCCGCCATCGCCGCCCTGCAACGGCAGCACCAGACCTACCTGGACAGCGCCGCCACCACCCAGAAGCCGCAAGCCTTGCTCGATGCCCTGAGCCATTACTACGGCCATGGCGCGGCCAACGTGCACCGTGCCCAGCACTTGCCCGGCGCACTGGCGACCCAGGCCTTCGAAACCAGTCGTGACAAGGTTGCCGCCTGGCTCAATGCTGCAGACTCGCGGCAGATCATCTTCACCCACGGTGCTACCTCGGCGCTGAACTTGCTGGCCTACGGCCTGGAACACCGCTTCGAGGCCGGTGACGAAATTGCCGTCAGCGCCCTGGAGCACCATGCCAACCTGCTGCCCTGGCAACAGTTGGCGCGCCGGCGCAACTTGCGCCTGGTGGTGCTGCCGCTGGATGCCCATGGCCGCATCGACCTGGACCAGGCGCTGCAACTGATCGGCCCGCGCACCCGGGTGCTGGCGGTGAGCCAGCTGTCCAACGTGCTGGGCACATGGCAGCCGCTACCGGCGCTGCTGGCTCATGCCCGCGCCCAAGGCGCGTTGACCGTGGTCGACGGTGCCCAGGGCGTGGTGCATGGCCGCCATGATGTGCAGCAGCTTGGCTGCGACTTCTATGTATTCTCCAGCCACAAGCTGTACGGTCCGGAAGGTGTTGGCGTGCTGTACGGCCGCAGCGAGGCGCTGGACCTGCTGCACCACTGGCAGTTCGGTGGCGAAATGGTGCAACTGGCCGAGTACCAAAGCGCCAGCTTTCGCCCGGCACCGCTGGGGTTCGAGGCAGGTACGCCGCCGATCGCCGGAGTGATCGGCCTGGGCGCGACCCTGGACTACCTGGCAAGCCTCGATGCCCAGGCACTCGAAGCCCATGAAACCAGCCTGCACCAGCATCTGCTGCGCGGCCTGGCGGACCGTGATGGGGTGCGTATCCTGGGCAACCCACAGGCGGCCCTTGCCAGTTTCGTCATTGAAGGCGTACACAACGCCGACATCGCTCACCTGCTGACCGAGCAAGGCATTGCCGTGCGTGCCGGCCACCACTGTGCCATGCCGCTGCTGAAGGGTTTGGGCCTGGAGGGCGCGATCCGCGTGTCATTGGGGCTGTATAACGACAGCGATGACTTGCAGCGTTTCTTCGCGGCGCTGGATCAAGGCCTGGAGCTGTTGCGATGACGCTGCCCGATCAGGCGCGCCAGGCGCTGGAAGCTTTCGAGCAGGGCAAGGGTTGGGAACAGCGTGCGCGGCTGCTGATGCAGTGGGGCGACCGGCTGGAACCGCTGGCTGACAGCGATAAGACCGAGGCTAACCGCGTGCATGGCTGCGAAAGCCTGGTATGGCTGGTGGCCGAGCAGGTCGAGGGTTTGTGGCGGTTCAAGGCCAGCAGCGATGCACGCCTGTTGCGCGGGCTGCTGGCGTTGTTGCTGGTGCGGGTGCAGGGGTTGGCCAACGAAGAGCTCGCCGGGCTCGATCTGCGTGAGTGGTTCACTCAGCTAGGCCTGGAGCGTCAGCTGTCGCCATCGCGCAGCAATGGGCTGCATGCGGTGTTGCAGCGGATGGCGGAGTTGGCTTCCAACCGTTGAATCGGTGCTGGCCTCTTCGCGGGCTCGCCCGCTCCCACAGGTATCGCGTGGTGTTTTGGCTGGCGCTGTACCTGTAGGACCGAGTGGGCCAGAAGCAGTTATTCAGGCTTGACCCGCTCCGAAGGCCGCCGCGCCCCCGCTACCAGTTTTTCCACCGCCTTGCTCGCCGCCACCATGCCAAAGGTCGCGGTCACCATCATCACCGCGCCAAAGCCACCCGAGCAGTCCAGCCGCACACCCTCGCCCACGAAGCTTTTCTGCAAGCAAACGCTGCCATCGCCCTTGGGGTAGCGCAGCTGTTCGCTGGAGAACACACATGGCACGCCATAGTTGCGGCTGACATTGCGCGAGAAGTTGTAGTCGCGGCGCAGGGTGGAACGCACCCGCGAGGCCAGCGGGTCGTTGAAGGTCTTGTTCAGGTCGGCGATCTGGATTTGGGTCGGGTCGATCTGCCCACCGGCGCCACCGGTAGTGACGATGGCGATCTTGCGCCGCCGGCACCAGGCGATCAGCGCCGCCTTGGCCATGACGCTGTCGATACAGTCGATCACACAGTCGAGGTTTCCGGTGATGTATTCGACCATGGTGTCGCGGGTGACGAAGTCGGCCACTGCATGCACCGTGCACGCCGGGTTGATAGCCCGCAGGCGCTCGGCCATGACCTCGACCTTGGGCCGCCCCACCTGCCCTTCCAGGGCATGGGCCTGGCGGTTGGTGTTGCTGACGCACACATCGTCGAGGTCGAACAGGGTGATCTCGCCCACGCCACTGCGTGCCAGCGCTTCCGCCGCCCACGAGCCTACCCCGCCTATACCGACCACGGCCACATGGGCCTGGCTCAGACGGTGCAGCCCCTGGTCGCCATACAGCCGGGCAACGCCGGCGAAGCGTGGATCTTCTGTGCTCATGTTCATACCCCAAAAAACCGGCGCGCATTATATGCCAGCGGGCCCATGGCCTGCATCGTTAGGAAAGAGACTACCAACCCTGCTTTAATGTCCTATCACTTCGACACATATGGACGACAATGTCTTCACGTAAATTCGGCCTGAACCTGGTCGTGGTCCTGGCCATCGCCGCGTTGTTCACCGGGTTCTGGGCACTGATCAACCGCCCGGTCTCCGCCCCCGCCTGGCCAGAGCAGATCTCTGGTTTCTCGTATTCACCGTTCCGTCTGGGCGAAAGCCCGCAGAAGGGCCAGTACCCCAGTGACAACGAGATGCGCCAGGACCTGGAGCAGTTGAGCAAACTGACCGACAGCATCCGGATCTACACCGTGGAGGGCACCCAGGCGGATATCCCGCGCCTGGCCGAGGAGTTCGGCCTGCGGGTGACGCTGGGCATCTGGATCAGCCCGGACCTGGAGCGCAACGAACGCGAAATCGCCACGGCCATCCAGCTGGCCAACAACTCGCGCAGCGTGGTTCGGGTAGTGGTCGGCAACGAAGCGCTGTTCCGTGAAGAAGTCACCCCGGAAAACCTGATCAAGTACCTCGATCGGGTACGCGCAGCCGTCAAGGTGCCGGTGACCACCAGTGAGCAATGGCACATCTGGAAGGAAAACCCGCAGCTGGCCAAGCACGTCGACCTGATTGCCGCGCACATCCTGCCGTACTGGGAGTTCGTGCCGATGAAGGATTCGGTCGAGTTCGTGCTCGACCGCGCCCGCGAGCTGAAGCACCAGTTCCCGCGCAAACCCCTGCTGTTGTCGGAAGTTGGCTGGCCGAGCAACGGCCGCATGCGCGGCGGCGCCGATGCCACCCAGGCCGACCAGGCCATCTACCTGCGCACCCTGGTCAACACCCTCAACCGGCGTGGCTACAACTACTTCGTCATCGAAGCCTATGACCAGCCGTGGAAGGCCAGCGACGAAGGCTCGGTGGGTGCCTACTGGGGCGTGTACAACGCCGAACGCCAGCAAAAATTCAACTTCGACGGCCCGGTGGTGGCGATCCCGCAATGGCGTGCCCTGGCGGTGGCCTCGGTGGTGCTGGCGATGATTGCCCTGATGGTGCTGTTCATCGACGGTTCGGCCCTGCGCCAGCGAGGCCGCACCTTCCTGACCTTCATCACCTTCCTGTGCGGGTCGGTGCTGGTATGGATCGCCTACGACTACAGCCAGCAATACAGCACCTGGTTCAGCCTGACCGTGGGCGTGTTGCTGGCCCTCGGCGCGCTGGGCGTGTTCATCGTTTTGCTCACCGAGGCCCACGAACTGGCCGAGGCGGTGTGGATACACAAGCGCCGGCGCGAGTTCCTGCCGGTGCAGGCCGACAGCGCCTACCGGCCCAAGGTGTCGGTGCATGTGCCGTGCTACAACGAGCCGCCAGAGATGGTCAAACAGACCCTCGATGCCCTGGCCGCGCTGGACTACCCCGACTACGAAGTGCTGGTGATCGACAACAACACCAAGGACCCAGCCGTGTGGGAGCCGCTAAAGGCCCATTGCGAGAAGCTCGGCGAGCGCTTCAGGTTCTTCCATGTCGCGCCCCTGGCCGGCTTCAAGGGCGGCGCGCTGAACTACCTGATCCCGCATACCGCCAAGGACGCAGAAGTGATCGCGGTGATCGACTCGGACTACTGCGTCGACCGCAACTGGCTCAAGCACATGGTGCCGCACTTCGCCGACCCGAAGATTGCCGTGGTGCAGTCGCCGCAGGACTACCGCGACCAGCACGAAAGCGCTTTCAAGAAGCTGTGCTACAGCGAGTACAAGGGTTTTTTCCACATCGGCATGGTCACCCGCAACGACCGTGACGCGATCATCCAGCACGGCACCATGACCATGACCCGGCGCAGCGTGCTGGAAGAGCTGGGCTGGGCCGAGTGGTGCATCTGCGAGGACGCCGAACTGGGCTTGCGAGTGTTCGAGAAGGGCCTGTCGGCAGCGTATGCCCACAACAGCTACGGCAAAGGCCTGATGCCAGACACCTTCATCGACTTCAAGAAGCAACGCTTCCGCTGGGCGTATGGTGCCATCCAGATCATCAAGCACCATGCCAGCGCCCTGTTGCGCGGCAAGGGTAGCGAGCTGACCCGCGGCCAGCGCTACCACTTCCTGGCCGGCTGGCTGCCGTGGATCGCTGATGGCATGAACATCTTCTTCACCATCGGTGCACTGCTGTGGTCGGCGGCAATGATCATCGTGCCGCACCGGGTCGACCCACCATTGATGATCTTTGCCATTCCACCGCTGGCACTGTTCTTCTTCAAGGTCGGCAAGATCATCTTCCTTTACCGCCGCGCCGTAGGGGTGAACCTGAAAGATGCCTTTGCAGCGGCGCTGGCGGGGCTGGCACTGTCGCATACCATCGCCAAGGCGGTGCTGTACGGGTTCTTCACCAGCAGCATGCCGTTCTTCCGCACGCCGAAAAACGCCGACAGCCATGGGTTGCTGATGGCGATTTCCGAGGCGCGGGAAGAGCTGTTCATCATGTTGCTGTTGTGGGGCGCGGCGCTGGGTATCTACCTGGTGCAGGGCCTGCCGAGTTCGGACATGCGCTTCTGGGTGGCGATGTTGCTGGTGCAGTCGTTGCCTTATGTGGCGGCGTTGGTGATGGCGTTCCTGTCTTCGCTGCCCAAGCCTGGGGAGAAGGCCGCTGAGCCGCAGCAGGCTTGAGAATGCCGGGGGCGCTTTGCGCCCCTTTCGCGACACAAGGCCGCTCCTACAGTGGATCGCATCCTGTCAGATGCGGCGCGATCGCTTGTAGGAGCGGCCTTGTGTCGCGATGGGCCGCAAAGCGGCCCCATTGGCCTGACGGTTTGATATAAGATAACGCCCCTCAGATTTCCCCGCCTTGCCCCGGAGTCCCCCATGACGGCCCCTGCCGAGCTCTCGCCCACCCTACAACTGGCCTGCGACCTGATCCGTCGCCCCTCGGTCACCCCCGTCGACGCTGACTGCCAGGCGCAGATGATGAATCGCCTGGGCGCCGTGGGCTTCCAGCTGGAACCGATGCGTATCGAGGACGTCGACAACTTCTGGGCCACTCACGGCAACCAGGACGGCCCGGTGCTGTGCTTCGCCGGCCACACCGATGTGGTACCCACCGGCCCGGTACAGCAATGGCAGCATGAGCCGTTCGAAGCGCTGATCGACGCCGATGGCATGCTCTGCGGCCGTGGCGCCGCCGACATGAAAGGCAGCCTGGCCTCCATGGTGATTGCCAGCGAGCGCTTCGTGCAGGACTACCCGAACCACCGCGGCAAGGTCGCGTTCCTGATCACCAGCGACGAGGAAGGCCCGGCCCACCATGGCACCAAGGCCGTGGTCGAGCGCCTGAAAGCACGCAACGAGCGCCTGGACTGGTGCATCGTTGGCGAGCCCTCCAGCACCACCTTGCTGGGTGACGTGGTCAAGAACGGCCGCCGTGGCTCGTTGGGCGCCAAGCTCACAGTGCGCGGCAAGCAGGGCCATGTGGCCTACCCGCACCTGGCACGCAACCCGATCCACCTGGCCGCACCGGCCCTGGCAGAACTGGCGGCGGAGCACTGGGACGAAGGCAATGCGTTCTTCCCGCCGACCAGCTTCCAGATCTCCAACCTCAACTCCGGCACCGGTGCCACCAATGTGGTCCCGGGCGACCTGACCGCACTGTTCAACTTCCGCTTCTCCACCGAGTCGACTGTCGAAGGCCTGCAGGCGCGGGTATCGGCAATCCTCGACAAGCACGAGCTGGACTGGTCGATCGACTGGGCGCTGTCGGGCCTGCCGTTCCTTACCGAACCGGGCGAATTGCTGGACGCCGTTTCGGCCAGCATCAAGGGCGTCACCGGTCGCGACACCCAGCCGTCGACCAGCGGCGGTACCTCCGATGGCCGCTTCATCGCCACCATGGGTACCCAGGTGGTCGAACTCGGCCCGGTCAACGCCACCATCCACCAGGTGGATGAGCGGATCCTGGCCAGCGACCTCGACCTGCTGACCGAAATTTATTACCAGACCCTGGTCCGGTTGCTCGCCTGATGCTCGCCTGCCCTCTTTGCCAGGCGCCGCTGAGCCGGCTCGACAACGGTGTTGTGTGCCCGGCCGGCCACCGCTTCGACCGGGCCCGCCAGGGTTACCTGAACCTGCTGCCGGTGCAGCACAAGAACAGCCGCGACCCCGGTGACAACCAGGCCATGGTCGAAGCCCGCCGCGATTTCCTCGACGCCGGCCACTACGCGCCGGTGGCGCACCGCCTGGCCGAGCTGGCCGCCGAGCGCCAGCCCGGGGCCTGGCTGGACATCGGCTGCGGCGAGGGTTACTACACTGCGCAGATCGCCCAGGCTCTGCCGGCTGCCGACGGCTACGCACTGGACATTTCCCGCGAGGCAGTCAAGCGTGCCTGCCGCCGCGCGCCCGAGGTTACCTGGATGGTCGCCAGCATGGCCCGCGTGCCGCTTGCCGACGCCAGCTGCCAGTTCATCGCCAGCGTGTTCAGCCCGCTGGACTGGGCCGAGGCCAAGCGCCTGCTCGGCCCCGGCGGCGGCCTGATGCGGGTCGGCCCCACCAGCGGCCACCTGATGGAACTGCGCGAAGTGCTCTACGATGAAGTGCGCCCGTATGCCGACGACAAACACCTGGCCCTGGTCCCCGAAGGCATGGCCCATGCCCACAGCGAAACCCTGGAGTTCCGCCTGAGCCTGGCCGCACCCAAGGCCCGCGCCGACCTGCTGGCCATGACCCCGCACGGCTGGCGCGCCAGTGCCGAAAAGCGTGCCCGGGTCATCGACCAGCCCGAGCCGTTCGAAGTCACGGTTTCAATGCGTTATGACTATTTCGTGCGCCAAGACTGAGCACACCCGGAGCCCTTATGCGCCAACCTGATATCGAGATCTACCTGAAGGACGCCGACGTCGACCACAAGCAGATTGCCGAGTGGCTCGCCCAGGCAATCGGCCCATGCAGCGAATGGAAGCAGAAAGGCCATACCTTCAAATGCCTGGCCGGTAACATTCCGGTCACCTGGCTACCCAAGGCTGTAGGGAAATGGAACAGCCTGTACCTGGAAAGCGACCAGACGCCGTGGGCCGATGACGTCGCCTGCGCCCGCGCTGCATTTGCTGCACTGGGTGTGGAAGTGCGTTGCGCGCCAGGTGGCTGGGTGGAAGAAGATGGGGAAGAAGATGCCGACCGCTGGGTCCGCATCAGCGCCGACGGTGAAGAGGAAATCACCTGGCGCACCGCTTGAGCGGTATTTTTTGTGGGAGCCGGCTTGCCGGCGATGCAGGCAACACGGTGCCTGGCACCGGCTTCGCCGGTGATCGCCGGCAAGCCGGCTCCCACACAAACCGTTACAGCTTGAGGCTCAGAGGCCCACTACGTCTTCGGCTTGCAGGCCTTTCTGGCCCTGCACGCAGGCGTATTCCACCCGTTGCCCTTCGACCAGGGTACGATGCCCCTCACCGCGGATCGCCCGATAGTGGACGAAGACATCCGCACCACCTTCGCGCTGAATGAAGCCATAACCCTTGGCATCGTTGAACCACTTTACATTCCCAGTCTCACGAGACGACATCTGAACTACTCCGGATTTTTATTGTGAAGATCGCCTTGCAGACACAGGGTCTGCTCCCTGTGTCGACGCCGCTTGCGCAAATATCTTGCAAGTGGCAGGCCGAGTATATGACACAGAACAAAAAAATTTGATGACCGTCGCGCCGTTCGGCGATTTTTGCTGAACTTGCGCGGATACGGCAGACTAAATGGCTGGATACCCACCTGAAAATCACACCCAGGGCACACACCCCATGACCCGTTCCCCCCTGCGCCGCCTGATCTTCGGCGCCCTGCGTCGCCTGTTGTACCTGTGGGTGCGCTCCGAGACCATCAACCAGTCCTCCCTCACCCTCAAGCTCGACCGCAGCCGCCCGGTGTTCTACGCCTTGCCCTCGCCCGCACTCACCGACCTGGCCGTGCTCGACCATGAATGCACCAAGGCAGGCCTGCCGCGCCCGGTGCTGCCAGTAGCGGTTGGCCCGCTGCAGGAACCGGCGGCATTCTTCTACCTGACCCCGGACCCGGACTGGCTTGGCCGCCATGACAAGCGCGGCGCCCCGCCCACCCTGGAGCGCCTGGTCGCCGCCGTCAGCCAGCATGCCGAAGAGGATGCGCAGATCATTCCGGTCAGTGTGTTCTGGGGCCAGACCCCGGCGAGTGAGTCCAGCCCGTGGAAGTTGCTGTTCGCCGACAGCTGGGCAGTTACCGGGCGCCTGCGCCGGCTGCTGACCGTACTGATCCTCGGGCGCAAGACCCGGGTGCAGTTCTCCGCACCCATCCACCTGCGCGAACTGGTACAGCACAACAAGGGCCACGAGCGCACCGTGCGCATGGCCCAGCGCCTGATGCGCGTGCACTTTCGCAACCTCAAGACCGCCGTCATCGGCCCGGACATCTCGCACCGGCGCAACCTGGTCAAGGGCCTGATCCACGCCCCCCAGGTGCGCCAGGCCATCGTCGATGAGGCGCAGCGCGAGAACCTGCCGCTGGCCAAGGCCGAAGCCCAGGCTCTGCGCTATGGCAACGAGATCGCCTCGGACTACACCTACACCGCCATCCGCTTTCTCGAAGTGGTGCTGAGCTGGTTCTGGAACAAGATTTACGACGGCATCAAGGTCAACCACATCGACCAGGTGCAGGGCATCGCCCCTGGCCACGAAGTGATCTACGTACCGTGCCATCGCAGCCACATCGATTACCTGCTGCTGTCGTACCTGTTGTTCCGCAACGGCCTGACACCGCCGCACGTGGCTGCGGGCATCAACCTCAACATGCCGCTGGTGGGCAACCTGCTGCGCCGTGGAGGTGCCTTCTTCATGCGCCGTACGTTCAAGGGCAACCCGCTGTACACCGCAGTATTCAATGAATACCTGCACACCCTCTACACCAAGGGGTTCCCGGTCGAATACTTCGTCGAAGGCGGCCGCTCGCGCACCGGGCGCATGCTGCAGCCACGCACCGGGATGCTGGCCATTACCTTGCGCAGCTTCCTGCGCTCGTCGCGCACACCGATCGTGTTCGTGCCGGTGTACATCGGCTACGAACGCGTGCTCGAAGGGCGCACCTACCTGGGCGAATTGCGCGGTGCCAGCAAGAAGAAAGAGTCGATCTTCGACATCTTCAAGGTATTCGGTGCGCTAAAGCAGCGCTTTGGCCAGGTGTATGTGAACTTTGGCGAACCGATCCGCCTGGCCGGCTTCCTCGACCAGCAACAGCCCGGCTGGCGTGAACAGGACCACGGCCCGCAATACCGCCCTGCCTGGCTCAACGCCGCCACCACCCGCCTGGGCGAAACCGTGGCCCGCCACCTCAACGAGGCGGCCGCGATCAACCCGGTCAACCTGGTGGCCCTGGCGCTGCTGTCCACCAGCCGCCTGGCCCTGGACGAGCGCGCCCTGACCCGCGTGCTCGACCTGTACCTGGCCTTGCTGCGCCAGGTGCCCTATTCGCCGCACACCACCCTGCCCGAGGGCGATGGCCTGGCGCTGATCGAACACGTGCGCGGCATGAACCTGGTCGCCGAGCAGAAGGACGCCCTTGGCCGCATCCTGTACCTGGATGAAGGCAACGCGGTGCTGATGACCTATTACCGCAACAACGTGCTGCACATTTTCGCCTTGCCGGCGCTGCTGGCCAGCTTCTTCCTCAGCAGCTCGCGCATGAGCCGCGAACTGCTGGGCCAGTATGTGCATGCGCTGTACCCTTACCTGCAGGCCGAACTGTTCCTGCGCTGGACGCCGGAGCAGCTGGATGCGGTGATCGACCAGTGGCTGGCCGCACTGGTCGAGCAAGGGCTGCTGCGCCAGGACAACGATACTTACATTCGCCCGGCACCCAGCTCGCGGCAGTTCGTATTGCTCACCCTGCTCGCCCGCACCATCACCCAGACCCTGCAGCGCTTCTACATGGCAACTTCGCTGCTGCTCAACAGCGGACAGAACAGCCTCAGCGCCGAAGAACTGGAAGACCTGTGCGTGATGATGGCCCAGCGCCTGTCGATCTTGCATGGCCTGAACGCCCCGGAGTTCTTCGACAAGACCCTGTTCCGCCACTTCATCCAGACCTTGGTCGAGCAAGGAGTGCTGCACGCTGACGCGCAAGGCAAGCTGGGTTATCACGACAAGCTCGGCGAATTGGCAGAAGGCGTGGCCAAGCGTGTGCTGTCGGCGGAACTGCGCCTGTCGATCCGCCAGGTGGCGTTGCACCGTGATGAGCCGGTGGATCTGGTGCAAGGGTAGGCTTTCAGTCTGCTCACGCCCCTTGAGAGGGGGGAGTATCGATGTGCTGCATCTGCCCCCCTGTCAAGGAGTTCTGAAATGACGCTAATGAAATCATTCAACGTTGAAATCGTTTCTTCTGGCGATAACACCCTTCCACCGTCCGGGCTGGTCAAGTTGAGCCTGATCGATGTCTCCATGGCGGACGCACCGGCCATCAGCCTTGCCGAGCTGCGCCTGCGCTGTGGCGGCCTGATGCCGATCAATCTGCCGTTGACTTTTGACAGCAGCCTGATCGATCCACGCCGTAGTTATGCCCTCGCCGTGCGCATCGAAAAAGATGATCGACTGCACTACATCAACACCAGCCGTCACTCGATCGAGCCAGGCACAGTGTCCGGTACCCAACGTGTGACGGTCGACCAGATTGCTAGCGGCCCAGGCCAGCTTTCCCTCTGACCCCGTCCGCACCAGCGACTAACGGACGCAATCACCTTACGGTAGCCGCGCCGCAACTGAATATCTGCGTTCCTCTTCGTCCGCTCAATTCCCTCAATCACATCTACATCAAGGACCCGTCAGAAGAAATCCGCTAAAGTCCCTGGGGTTGGCCACAAGCCAACGCCTAGGACTTCGGAGATACCATGAAAAAGCTTTTTATGCTGTGTTGCGCATCCTTGCTCGCAGCCTGTTCCAGCCACACCCCGTCCAACCAGGCCAGCCTGGATGGCGAAGTCTTCTACCTGCAGCGCAGCGCCCTGCCATCTGCCGCCACCCTCAGCGTGGAACTGCAGGATGTCTCGCTGATGGATGCCCCGGCGGTTACCCTGGCCCGCCAGGCCGGCCCGGTCAAAGGCAACGTACCGCTGCCGTTCCACCTCACCTACGACCCGGCCCAGGTCAAGCCCGGCCACCGCTATGCGGTAAGCGCGCGCATCGAACTGGACGGCAAGCTGCTGTTCATCAACACCGAACACCACGGCGTCATGCTCGACGGCAGTGACCCACAGCCCGTGCGGGTGAAGGTCGACCCGGTTCGCTGATACCCGTACTCATCTGTTTACAAGGAAAGCTTCATGATCCGCACTTCCCTGCGCTTCACCACCCTGTGTGCCGGCCTGCTGCTGTCGGCCAGTGCCCTGGCCCTGTCGCTCGGCGACCTGACCCAGAAAGACGCCACCGGCGGCCTGAAGGATGCCCTGACTCAAGGCGCACAACTGGCCGTCAAGCAGCTGAGCACGCCGGGCGGCTTCAGCAACAACCCGGATGTGCGCATCGAACTGCCAGGCAACCTGGGCAAGGCCGCCAAGGCGATGAAGATGTTCGGCAAGGGTGAACAGGTCGAAGCCCTGGAAACCAGCATGAACAAGGCCGCCGAGGCTGCCGTGCCGCAGGCCCAGGCGATTCTGGTGGATGCCGTGAAGAACATGAGCGTGACAGATGCCAAAGGCATCCTCAGCGGCGGTGACGACTCGGCCACCCAGTACCTGAACAAGAGCAGCCGCGAACAGATCCGCGCCAGGTTCCTGCCGATCGTCAAGCAGGCTACCGACAAGGTTGGCCTGGCTCAGCAGTACAACAACTTTGCCGGGCAGGCCGTGGCGTTGGGTGTGGTCGACGCCAAAAGCGCCAGCATCGAGAACTACGTGACTGAAAAGGCACTGGATGGCCTGTTCGAGATGATTGCCAAGCAGGAGCAGAGCATCCGCCAGAACCCGGCTGAAGCGGCTACCAGCCTGGCCAAGAAGGTCTTCGGCGCCCTCTGATGGCCCCGGGGGCTGCTTTGCAGCCCATCGCGACACAAGGCCGCTCCCACATTGATCGGCGAATGCAGGACCTTTGTGGGAGCGGCCTTCAGCCCTTCTTCACCCTGAACCAAGCCGCATACAACGCCGGCAAGAACAGCAGGGTAAGCACGGTGGCCACGATCAACCCGCCCATGATCGCCACCGCCATCGGCCCGTAGAACACGCTACGCGACAACGGAATCATCGCCAGCACCGCCGCCAGTGCAGTCAGCACGATCGGGCGGAACCGCCGCACCGTGGCTTCGATGATCGCCTGCCAGCGCTCCATACCCGCCGCAATGTCCTGCTCGATCTGGTCCACCAGGATCACCGAGTTGCGCATGATCATCCCCGCCAGGGCAATGGTGCCGAGCATGGCGACAAAGCCGAACGGCTGGCGGAACACCAGCAGGAACAAGGTCACGCCAATCAGCCCCAGAGGCGCAGTGAGGAACACCATCACCGTGCGCGAGAAGCTGCGCAGCTGGATCATCAGCAAGCTCAGCACCACCACCACGAACAGCGGCATGCCGGCATTCACGGACTTTTGCCCGCGCTCGGAGTCCTCGACCGTGCCGCCCACTTCCAGCAAATAGCCATCCGGCAGCTTGGCGCGGATGTCATGCAGGGTCGGCTCTATCTGCTTCACCAGCGTCGCCGGCTGCTCCTTGTCGTAGATATCGGCGCGCACGGTCACCGTCGGCAGGCGGTTACGGTGCCAGATGATGCCTTCCTCGAAGCCGTACTCCAGGGTCGCGACCTGCGACAGCGCCACGCTCTGGCCATTGTCGGTCGGCAATGCCAGGCTGCCGAGGTTGCCCAGCTCGCTGCGTTCCTGGCGGGTGCCGCGCAGCAGGATCTCGATCAGCTCGTTGTCCTCGCGGTACTGGCTGACCGTGGTGCCGGTCAGCGAGCTTTGCAGGAAGCTCGACAGGTGCGCGGTGCTCACGCCCAGGGCGCGGGCGCGGTCCTGGTCGATCTCGAGGAACACCGCCTTGCTCGGCTCTTCCCAGTCCAGATGAACGTTGACCACATGCGGGTTCTGGCGCACCTTGTCGGCCACTTCGCGGGCCAGCGCACGGGCCTTCTCGATGTGCTCGCCAGTTACCCGGAACTGCACCGGGTAACCCACGGGCGGGCCGTTTTCCAGGCGGGTGACCCGGGCACGCAGGTCGGGGAACTGCTGGTCCACGGTGGTGATCAGCCAGCTGCGCAGGCGCTCGCGGTCCTCCATCGACTTGGCCAGTACCACGAACTGGGCGAAGCTGGCCGCCGGCAGCTGCTGGTCCAGCGGCAGGTAGAAACGCGGCGAACCGGTGCCCACATAGGCCACGTAGTTGTCGATACCCTCCTGCTGCTTGAGCAACGCCTCCAGTTGCTTGACCCGCTCGGCGGTGTTGGCCAGCGAGGCACCCTCGGCCAGTTTCAGGTCGACCATCAACTCCGGGCGCCCGGAGGCCGGGAAGAACTGCTGGGGCACGAAGCGGAACAGCAGGATACTGCCGACAAAGGCGGCAATGGTCAGCAGGATCACCGTCTTGCGCCGCCGCACGCACCACTCCACCACACGCCGTACACGCTGGTAGAACGGTGTGGCGTAAGGGTCTGGCGCGTGGCCGTCCTTGCCATGGCGCGCGGCATGCAGCTTGGCCAGATCTGGCAGCAGGCGCTCGCCCAGGTAAGGCACGAATACCACGGCGGCCACCCAGGAGGTCAGCAAGGCGATGGTCACCACCTGGAAGATCGAACGGGTGTATTCGCCCGTACTGGAGGCTGCCGTGGCAATGGGCAGGAAGCCCGCCGCCGTTATCAGGGTGCCGGTGAGCATCGGGAAGGCGGTGCTGCTCCAGGCGTAGCTGGCCGCCTTGAGGCGGTCGTAGCCCTGCTCCATCTTGATCGCCATCATCTCCACGGCAATGATCGCATCATCGACCAACAAGCCCAGGGCCAGCACCAGCGCGCCAAGGGAGATCTTGTGCAGGCCGATGCCGAAGTAGTGCATGGCGGCGAAGGTCATGGCCAACACCAGCGGGATAGCCAGCGCCACCACCAGCCCCGTGCGCAGGCCCAGCGAGAAGAAGCTCACCAGCAGCACGATGACCAGCGCCTCGACCAGCACCTGGACAAACTCGCCCACGCCGGCCTTGACCGCCGCCGGCTGGTCCGAAACCTTGCGCAGCTCCATGCCGGCCGGGAGGCTGCGGGCCAGGCGCTCGAACTCGCTTTCCAATGCCTTGCCCAGCACCAGGATGTCGCCGCCGTCCTTCATCGACACCGCCAGGCCAATGGCATCCTCGCCCATGAAGCGCATGCGCGGTGCGGGCGGGTCGTTGAAGCCGCGGTGCACTTCGGCCACATCGCCAATACGGAAGGTGCGATCGCCCACGCGGATGGGGAACTGGCGAATCTGCTCGACGCTGTCAAAGCGCCCGCTCACCCTCAGTTGCAGGCGCTCGCTGGGCATTTCGAAGAAGCCGGCGGTGCTGACCGCATTCTGTTCCTGCAGGGCCTGCTGCACGGCCTCCAGTGGCACGCCGAGGGTGGCCAGCTTGAGGTTGGACAGCTCGATCCAGATTTTCTCGTCCTGCAGGCCGATCAGCTCGACCTTGCCCACGTCCTTGACCCGCTGCAGCTGGATCTGGATACGGTCGGCATAGTCCTTGAGCACCGCGTAGTCGAAGCCCTCACCGGTCAGCGCATAGATGTTGCCGAAGGTGGTGCCGAACTCGTCATTGAAAAACGGGCCCTGGATTTCCGGCGGCAAAGTGTGGCGGATGTCCGCGACCTTCTTGCGGATCTGGTACCACAGCTCGGGGATGTCCTTGGAATGCAGCGAGTCGCGGGCCATGAAGGTGACCTGCGATTCGCCGGGGCGGGAAAACGAGACGATCCGCTCGTACTCGCCGGTTTCCATCAGCTTCTTCTCGATGCGCTCGGTAACCTGCCGCGACACTTCCTCGGCAGTGGCACCAGGCCACAGGGTACGAATGACCATGGCCTTGAAGGTGAACGGTGGGTCCTCGCTCTGGCCGAGCTTGGTGTAGGACATGGCGCCAATGGCCGCCAGCAGGACCATCAGGAACAGGACGATCTGGCGGTTGCGCAGCGCCCAGGCAGAAAGGTTGAAACCCATCGGGACTTACTCCTTGGCCGTCAGGTTCACTACGCGATTGGTACGATCCACGGGGCGTATCTCCTGGCCCTCGCGCAATACATGGCCACCCGCGGCGACTACCCAGTCGCCGGGGGCGAGGCCTTCGAGCACGGGTACGCTGTCGGCACCATAAGCCCCCAGGCGTACCACTGCCCGCTCCAGGCGGCTGTCCTTGGTGACCCGCCAGACGTAGGCCTGGCCGTTTTCCGCAGTGACTGCCGACAGGGGCACCGCCAGCGGGATCAGCCCTTCGTGGGCGATGAATACCCGGGCGCTCTGGCCCAGCTCCGCCGGTGTGGCGGCCGAGGTAAAGGCGATGCGGGCAGCGAAGGTGCGCGAACGCGGGTCGGCGGCCGGTGACAGCTCGCGGATGCGCCCCTGGAAGCGCTCTTGCGGGTGCGACCACAGCTCCACGCTCACCGGCTGGCCCACGGCGAAGCGGGCGAACTGCTGCTCCGGCAGGCCGATGGCCACTTCCCGCTCGCCATCGGCGGCCAGGGTGAACACGGTCTGCCCTGCGGCGACCACCTGGCCCACTTCCACCTGGCGCTTGGCGATCACCCCGGCCTGGGGTGCGCGCAGCACGGCATATTCAGCCTGATTGCCGGCCACGTCGAACTCGGCCTTGGCCTGTTTCAGCCGGGCTAGGCCGGCGCGATAGAGGTTTTCGGCGTTATCGAACTGGGAATGACTGACCATCTGCCGGTCCAGCAGCTTCTGGTAACGATCACGCTCGGCGCGCACCAGCGACAGGTTGGCTTCGGCGGCCGCCAACTGGGCACGGTTGGCTTCCAGTTGCAGGCGCACATCCTGCGGGTCAAGTTCGGCCAGCGGCTGCTCGGCCTTGACCCGCTGCCCCTCCTCGACCAGGCGTTTGCTGACCTTGCCGCCGATGCGGAAAGCCAGCTCCGGCTCGAAGCGCGCCCGCACTTCGCCGGGGTAACTGTCGGCAGCGGCTTCGGCCGGCTGCGGCTGCACCACCAGCGCCGGGCGCGGCGCAGCAGGTGGGGCGGCTTCCTGGCCGCACGCCGCCAGCAACAGCACGGCAGCGGCGGACAGAGCGATGGACAAGGCATGGCGCAACATGATGAATCCTTTCGCGGAGGGCACATTCAATATTTGTACTGGAGAGTATATTAAGTCAGGCAACGGACGCCGGGAAGAGGCTGCAGCCGAATACGACAGGCGCGCGTTGAACAACATGCGACCGTGCGCCTTCGGCCTCCCGGCGCCAGTGCCATGTAGTCCGATACTCCCACCCCGCCTAGGAGTATCAGCCGATGCGTGACTCATGGCGCTTCGCCATAGTGGAGGCCTATTACAGAGGCCTGGTCCGGCCTCTACAACCGGCAGTGCCTGGGAGAGAGCCATGACTATTCGCAAGAAGAACGCCTCGCCAACGGACAAACACAGCAGCCCCTCCGGCGACGACCTACCCCCCATCTCCTCACCAACCGTTACCACCGACCTGAGCGACTATAGTCCTGGCAGCACTGCCACCATCACGGCCAGCGGCTTTGCGGCTGGCAGCACGGTCGCATTCGAGGTGGACCATGTCACGGACGCCGGTGCGGACAAGCTGTGGGGCACTCCCGACGATGTACTCGCCAACAGCTCCGGCGAAGGTCACACCCCCTGGTACGTGACCGACGGCGGCGCTGACGATCTCGACGGCCAGGTCAACGGCAGCATCACCACCTCGTGGTACGTCAACCCCGACGATTCGGCGGGCGCCACCTTCCTGCTCAGCGCGACCGCCACGGGTGCTGACCAAGTGTTAGGCAGCGCTGACGATGTGATGGCCACGGCCTCGTTCACAGACAGCGCGCCGATCATCACCGCGACCGGTGTGAGCGTGACGCTGGACGAAACGGCCGCGTTGCAGAACGGCACAGCCACACCAACCCCGGCCTCGGATGCCGACGACAACGACATCCTGGTGGCGTCCCTGCCCTCCGCCTTCTCGAACCGCTTGACCACACTGGGGGCCGGTACCCCGGCAGGTGCCGCCTTGAGCGGCTATACCGGCGCCGTCGGCAACACCGGGAGCAATGCGTTCAGCATCACCCCGGTACCGGGAGGCAGCATCACCGACATCAGCTTCACCAACAGCGTTGGCGCGCCTCTCAATGGCTTGGACAGCGGGCTGGATACCCTCAATGGCGTCGACATCCTGCTCTACACCGATACCAACAACAACATCGTGCTGGGCCGCGCTGGCGGGCCGACAGGCGCGATCATCTTCGCGGGCTATATCGAAGAAACCGGATCGCCCGTCAGCGGCGGCAAGATCTGGACGGTGGAATACCAGCCGCTGAAGCACCCGAACACGGGCAACCCTGACGATGCGGTCAATCTGCTGAACAAGGTGTTCATCGGCACCAGCCAGGACCTGGCATTCAGCCTGGCCAACGCACCCTCCGGCCAGAACCTGTTCCTGATGTTCACCACCGCGAACCCGACCGTCGTCAATGATGGAGGCATCCTGCGCATCACCGACCCGACGATCATCGCCACCGGCAAGGACCCGGCCGACCAGTCGAGCGGTGCCAACATCACCACGGGCGATACGATCAATACCAGCCAGGCGGGCGGCCCGACCACCTTCGGCACCAACAACCAGATGATCGTGGAACAGGAAGGTGTCCGTTTTACCTTCGTCACCGGTGCCCGGCAGAATGTGACCATTCCCAACCTGGACCAGAACGAAGCGGATATCGAAGCTAACGTCGACTTCACCGCCGTGTTCAATGCAAGGTCGGCCACGTTCGATGTCGTGCAGTTGCAAAGCGGCAAGAGCGCCGTGGTCAGGATCAGCGCCTTCAGCACCGCCGCTGAACCTGGCGTGAATTTCGTCAATGGCTACGCCAACGATGCGGCGGTGGCGATCACCAACGTTCGCGTCATCAATATCGCCACTGGCCAGGTGATCGAGAATTCAAACGGGTCGGTGAATGACCCGAGCATCGTCATCAGCTTTGCTTCCGGCGTCGCCACCCTCACCGGCATCAAAGCCGGCCAGAAGATCGAGTACACCACCACACAGGATCACAACCGCGTACTCGTCGAGAATGGGGCCGCCGTCGACGCCAAAGGCAATGAACATGCCGACTTCGATATCGGCGGTTTCATGCTACGCCAGGTTTCTACCGCAACCGCCGAAATCGGCTCCAAAATGAGCTTCGAAGACGATGGGCCCAGTATCAGCACCACGGGTACGGAACCGGTCCTGACTGTCGATGAGACAATCCTGGCGACCGACGCCACCCAGAGCTTCGCAGCCAACTTCACCTCGGCCTTCGGCGCCGATGGCGCCGGTACGCTCACCTACGCCCTCGGCGTGGTGGCCGGCGCCTCCGGCTTGATCGATACGGCCACCGGCTCGGCAGTCAACCTGTCGCTCAATGGCACCGTAGTGGAAGGTCGCACGGCCGTCGGCAACCACCTGGTGTTCACCGTCAGCGTCGCCAGCAACGGCGAGGTCACCCTCGACCAGCTTCGCGCCGTCGTGCATCCCGACACCAACAACCCCGATGACTCGAAGACCCTGACCGCCGACAACCTGGTGACCTTGACCGCGACCAAGACCGACAAGGACGGCGACAGCGCCCAGGCCATACTCAACATCGGGCAGAACCTGGAATTCAAGGATGACGGTCCAAGCATCAGCACCACCGGCACGGAACCGGTCCTGACCGTCGATGAAACATTCCTGGCGACCGACGCCACCCAGAGCTTCGCCGCCAACTTCACCTCGGCCTTCGGCGCCGATGGCGCCGGTACGCTCACCTACGCCCTCGGCGTGGTGGCCGGCGCCTCCGGCCTGACCGACACGGCCACCGGCTCGGCAGTCAACCTCTCGCTCAACGGCACCGTAGTGGAAGGCCGCACGGCCGTCGGCAACCACCTGGTGTTCACCGTCAGCGTCGCCAGCAACGGCGAGGTCACCCTCGACCAGCTCCGCGCCATCGTACATCCCGATACCAGCAACCCCGATGATTCGAAGACCCTGACCGCCGACAACCTGGTGACCTTGACTGCGACCAAGACCGACAAGGATGGCGACAGCGCGCAGGCCACCCTCAACATCGGGCAGAACCTGGAATTCAAGGATGACGGTCCAAGCATCAGCACCACCGGCACGGAACCGGTCCTGACCGTCGATGAAACGGACCTGACGACCAACGCCACGCAAAGCTTCGCCGCCAACTTCACCTCGGCCTTCGGTGCCGATGACGCCGGCACGCTCACCTACGCCTTGGGCGTGGTGGCCGGCGCCTCCGGCCTGACCGACACGGCCACCGGCTCGGCAGTCAACCTGTCGCTCAATGGCACCGTGGTGGAAGGCCGCACGGCCGTCGGCAACCACCTGGTGTTCACCGTCAGCGTCGCCAGCAACGGCGAAGTCACCCTCGACCAGCTTCGCGCCGTCGTGCATCCCGATACCAGCAACCCCGATGACTCGAAGACCCTGACGTCCGACGACCTGGTGACCTTGACCGCGACCAAGACCGACAAGGACGGCGACAGCGCCCAGGCCACCCTCAACATCGGGCAGAACCTGGAATTCAAGGATGACGGTCCAAGCATCAGCACCACCGGCACGGAACCGGTCCTGACCGTCGATGAAACATTCCTGGCGACCGACGCCACCCAGAGCTTCGCCGCCAACTTCACCTCGGCCTTCGGCGCCGATGACGCCGGTACGCTCACCTACGCCCTGGGCGTGGTGGCCGGCGCCTCCGGCCTGACCGACACGGCTACCGGCTCGGCAGTCAATCTGTCGCTCAACGGCACCGTGGTGGAGGGCCGCACGGCCGTCGGCAACCACCTGGTGTTCACCGTCAGCGTCGCCAGCAACGGTTCCGTTACTCTCGACCAGCTTCGCGCCATCGTGCACCCCGACGCCAGCAACCCCGATGACTCGAAGACCCTGACCGCCGACAACCTGGTGACCTTGACCGCGACCAAGACCGACAAGGACGGCGACAGCGCCCAGGCTACCCTGAACATCGGGCAGAACCTGGTATTCCACGATGATGGACCGACACTTGCCTTCGGCAACCTGATCGGAACCGGGAGTATCCTGCCGCAATATGGGTTCTGGAACAGTACGATCAGCGCCGACGGCCTGGGGACGACCGGTCTGGACATTTCGCTGGTAGGTGGCCAGTTCACGCTGGTCAGGCCAGACAACACCACTACGACCGGTACCGGCACACTCACCGAGACGTCGCCTTCGCCCGACGCCAATGGTGCGTTCCACTTCAACGGCACCTTGACCGGGGACTTCGACAATAACGCCACAACGGCCAACACCACGATCGACTACACGCTGACGGCCTTTGCCAATGGCAGCTATACACTGGACCTGGTGCAAGGCTTCAGTTCGGTCACCACGTTCAGCAGTGCCGACGGCTCGCTCGATGCCGGCGGCCCGGACCCTGTTCGCACCTTGCTGATCCCCAAAACGAACGACCCGACCATTCCATCGGCATCCGAGGAGATCGTGTTCTTCTCCGCCAAAGCACTCGCCTCGACGGCAGACATCTTCACCGGCATAGGGCTCGGGGCCCCCGACCCGACCGAAGCCTCGCTACAGACCAATCCCCTGCCGTCGTACATCGACCCAGCGGCCATGAACGTCAGCACTTCCGGTATCGGCGTCGCCAACAACGTGCTCCAGGGCGACAACCTGGCAGCGATCAGCGCCGCCGATGAGAGTTTCGTGATCAACCCTGAGACGCTGTTGACGGGCATGAAGATCTTCATCGACAACTCCGTAGCGGGCTACAACACCGCGACCGAGGACCTGTACTACCGGATCTACTACGCGGACGGGACGACGTCGAACCTGACCGAGGTGAATACCCTGACACCAGAGGCTGGCGGCCAAGTGTCCTTCCTGGTCCAGAAGGAAGGCTCGACGCTGATCGACGCCGTTCAACTGACGATGGGGCGAGGCGACATCAAGATCCCGGTAATCGAGTTCATCAAGGAAACCGAGAACCTGGCCAGCGACGTCAAATTGCAGTTCAGTGCCACGCTGACGGACAAAGATGGCGACTCCGCGAGTAGCACGTTCGACGCCAACCTGTTCGCCAACGAACCGGACAACGCACCGTTCGACTTCACCCTGGTTGGCACGACCGGCCAGCGCGATGCCTTCAACGTCGACCTGTCGACCGATGAGCTCCTCTACCAGGTCAGCGGGTTCGATGCAGGCGCGGGGCAACGAGACACGCTGGTGCTCAATGGCGATCCAAATGCCGTCGTCCAGTCGATCGACAACACTGGCGCAGACAGCATCGTGACCATTGCCGAATCCGGCGGGCAGACGACGACCATCACCCTGGTCGGGGTCCACATCGACAACAACGACATCTTCAATGGCAGCGCCTGAAACATTGCGTGCGTGAAACCTGCGAGGGTGGCTGGAAACCACCCTCGCAGCGTAATGCCAGTCTGTTAAGCGATTTGGGGCCGCTTTGCGACCCATCGCCGGCAAGCCGGCTCCCACAGGTAGGGCGCAGACCTCAAGATTTTCGCGGTCCCTGTGGGAGCCCGGCTTGCCGGCGATGGGCTGCGCAGCAGCCCCAATGACGCTAACTGACTGGCATTACCTTCGCAGCGTGTTCTTTTGCAGGATAGGAGAAGCTTCGCCCCCAAAGGCCCTGGCCACTGGGTATTCAGTCCATCTCCCCCAATGTGGACGCAGGCGGCTCTTCGCCACCGATGAGTCCGTGACGCACCGCATACATCAGCAAGTCGATGCGGTTGGTGAGGTTGAGCTTCTGATAGATGCTGCTGAGGTGATTGTGCACGGTGTGCTCGCTGATACCCAGGCGCCCGGCAATGCACAGGTACTTGGCGGACGGGTCACCAACGATGGCGCGAACGAGTTCCCGCTCGCGCAACGTCAGCCGTGCATGTTTCGCCTGCGCCGGATTGCACCTGAACGGTATATGCCTGGCCGAGGCATAATCGGAAAGCCCACTGACCCAGGCTCTGTCCAGCCCGATGTCGCAATGGTGGACTTTGATGATGGCCTGGATAATCGACTCCGTTGAGTCCTCGGCCAGCACGATGCCAAGCGCGCCCGCCTCGATGGCCAGTGCAACGGGGACGGTCTCGTACCCCCCCTTGAGCACCAGCACTTTCATGCCGCCAGTGCGCGCGAGTTCGGCAACTACCTCGAGCGGGTCCAGCGCATCTGGAAAAAAGCTGAAGAAAATGACATCTGGCCGCAATTGATCGGCAAGATCCAGCGCATGGGTATAGGTGGTGGCCTGGCCACTCACTTCCATACGGGGTTTTCTGGCATCAATCAGATCGCGAAGCCCCAAGAGCACCAGTGGCCGACAATCGATTAGCATCACGCGTATGATTTTTACGGGGTCCGGCATCATCTTCCTGCCTCCCATGAAAAACGCTCCCTGTCCTCCCCTTGTAAGCCTTATCCTACAGGCCCTTCAGCGGAGTCTAGGCCAGCGAAGCGCAATGGCAGGCCCTTGCGGCATAAGTCAGCGACTCGATGCCCATGTGGATCGGAGCCTCACTTATCGAGCTCTGGACTTGAAAATCAAGGTCTTGGACTTGGCAACCCGTCCCCTTTGGCGCATTTCTGCCTTGGACGAAAAGTCAATTAAACGACGAATGGCGCGAACTTACGAACGCTGAAATTAGTCCGTCAATTTATCGACACGCATTAGGCTTTTGTCGCACTCGATCTCCTACCTCACTGTCGATCAGCTTTTCGCTGACAAACAGCAGGTTTTGCCCGCAGGTTTAGCCGGATGGCGCCTGACCCGTTAAGATGTTGTTTCTTCAACCAGATGCAGACCACAATGTCCAACGACGCCCCCATCGGCCCGGGCCGGCCCAAGGATCTGGCCAAGCGCGAGGCGATTCTCGAAGCGGCCAAGGCCCTGTTCCTCAGCCTTGGCTACGCCAACACCAGCATGGATGCGGTCGCTGCGGCGGCAGGTGTTTCGAAGCTTACTGTGTACAGCCACTTCACCGACAAGCAGACGCTGTTCTGCTCGGCGGTGATGGCCACCTGTCAGATCCAGTTGCCTGACCTGCTGTTCGAGTACCCCGACGGGGCGCCGGTGGAGGAGGTACTGCTGACAATCGCCCGTGGTTTCCAGGCGCTGATCAGCAGCGACGAAGCAGTCAAGCTGTGCCGCCTGATCATGGCCCAGGGCAGCCTCGACCCGAGCTTTGGCGAGTACTTCTACGAAGCCGGGCCCAAGCGCGTGCTAGCGGGGATGGAAGCTTTGCTGCGCGGGGCGCACGAGCGCGGGCTGCTGCGCATCGACAACCCGCTGCGTGCGGCGGAGCACTTCTTCTGCCTGGTCAAGGGCGCACCGGATTACCGCTTGCTGCTGGGGTGCGCGGGGCCGCTGGAGGGGGATGAGGCCGAGGCACATGTGCGCGAGGTGGTCAGGGTGTTCATGCGGGCGTTCCAGCCCTGATATCTGGATGCCTGTGCGGGCCTCTTCGCGGGTAAACCCGCTCCCACAAGTGCTGCACAAACTTCAGGATCACATCGATCCTGTGGGAGCGGGTTTACCCGCGAAGAGGCCCGCACAGGCATAGCCAAATCAGGCCTTGAGCGCCTTCTTCGGATAAATGTCATACCGGCTCGATTTGCCCTCCAGGCTGTGACTCGGCTTGGGCCCATCGATGATCGGCGCCTTGCGCGGTCGCTTCACCACCACCCGGTGGCTGGCCAACGCCAGCGCAGCTTCGAGCAACGCCGGGGCGTCCAGGTCATCACCGACCAAGGGCCGGAACACACGCATTTCCTTTTTCACCAGTGCGCTCTTGTCGCGGTGCGGGAACATCGGGTCGAGGTAAATGACCTGCGGGGCTTCGCCTTCCCAGGCACGCATACGCTCGATGGCGTTGCCGGTCAGCAGGCGCATGCGCCCGACAATCGGCCCCACTTCTTCATCCACGCGGGCCCGCGCCAGGCCATCTTCCAGCAACGCGGCAATCAGCGGCTGGCGCTCGATGAGGGTCATCTGGCAGCCCAGGCTGGCCAGCACGAACGCATCCTTGCCCAGCCCCGCCGTGGCATCCAGCACCTGCGGTCGCACCCCCTGAGCGATGCCCACCGCCTTGGCAATCATCTGCCCGTTGCCGCCGCCAAACTGGCGCCGGTGCGCGGCCTGGCCTTCGACGAAGTCCACCCGCACCGGCCCCGGGGCCTGCGGGCCCAGTTGCTGGATCTGCAAACCATCAACGCCCACCTGCACGGCAAACCCGGCAGCGTCGTCCTGCAGCGGCAACTCAAGGCGCTGTGCCCACGCAGCGGCTTGCGCCTCGAATTCAGCCGACAGCGCCTCGACCCGGATACCTGTGCCCTGCTCTTCCATCATTCACACCTAGAAATTGAACCCAGCCACTAATGTATCGGCCCTCGCAGCCGATACAGGCAATATCCCGCTATTCTGCCAGAGCACAACGCGCGCGACTGCCATGTCAGATACTCTTCCCATCGGCTTGACCTACCTGTCGCCTGTCGGCAACTACAGTCAGCACAACACCCAGGCACTCGGGGGCGTTAGCCACCTGTGGCAGGATTTCTTTGCCCGGGCCATGGCTGAGCAGCAGGAAGAGCCGGTAGACAGCGTCAGCCAGTCGTTCGTGCAATACGACCAGAGCAGCGGCGAGCCGATCGGCGGCGCCCGCGCGCTGGCCCTGATCGACGCACAGCGTGCCTGCCCGGTACACGACACCGAGGTGGCACCGCCCGAGCCCCTGTTCCTGCCCAAGGCAGAACTCGAAGCCAATCTGCTGCCGCCCGCCCCCGAGCCGTTCAGCGCAATCGAGCTGATCGAGCAGCAGCGCCAACTCGATATCAGCAACAGCTGGCTTCGCCCGGTGGTGATGAGCCAGGGTCACCCCATTGCCGAACCCGGCCCCGGCCCTACCCCGCGCTCGCTGTTCCTGCCGATCGCCGAGTTCGAGACCAACCTGCTGGAGCCGGCCCCCGAGCCGTTCGACACCCCTACTTTGGCCAAGCAACAGAACGAGCTGGAGTTCGACATTCACTGGGCACGCCCGGTGGTGCTGAACAACGTGCGCGCCCACGCCTGACCGCGCCCACGCTCAGCGACAGATCTGCCAGCGGCCCATGTCCACATGAAAGTGGTTGTGATGTGCAGCGTTGTAGTCTGGCCCCAGTACCGTGCTGAAACTGTCGCAGGCCGCCTGCTGCACCTGACGAAGGAACTCCGCCTTCTGCCCACCCGCCTGCCAGTCCTGCGCAAGGACGATACGCTGGCCGTCTTGCAGGCGAAAGCCGCTGATGTCCAGGGCATCGGCCGTGGCGTGCTGGCTCAGGCGCCCCTGCTTGCGATGGTAGACATTGCGGCAGGCAAAACTGCCCAGGTGGTCGACCTGCGTCACCGGCTGCCCCAACACCCGTTGCGCCACAGGCTGCAGGCCATGGTTTTCGAACAGTGCATACGCCACTGCCAACGGACAACTGGCCAGGAAGCTGCTGCCAAGCCGAGCATGACCACCGTCGATGCGCCATACGTTGCGCAATGGGCAGTCGGCAGAAGCCGAACTGTCGGCTTGCGCCCGGTAGCGCAACTGACTGGTTTGAAGTGCCAGGCGACACAGCGCCGGGTCATCGCGAAGGCGGGACAGCTTGTAAGGGGTCAACAGATTGGGGGGCTGACGCACGTCCAGCGGCGCCCATGGGTTCCACGCGGCGGGCAGACGCCAACCCAGCTGCCAGGCCAGCCCGGCAATCAACGACAGGCCGGCCAGCAACGCCAGCACGGCCCTCATCAGCGGCGGTACAGGTCGTTGAGTTGGGCGAACGGCAGCGCCTGCTCACCGTAGCCGAAGGTGCCCTCATCGCGAATCTCCAGCGCAGCCCGGTGGAAGGCCCCCAATGCGGCACGGGCAAGCGATGAGCCGACACTGATGCGGCGCACGCCCAGGTCCTGCAACTGGTTGACGCTCAACGGCACGCCCGCCATGCCCATCAGCACATTCACCGGCCGTGGCGCGACGGCCTGCACCACCGCGCGGATTTCCTCGACAGTACGCAGCCCGGGCGCGTAGAGCACATCGGCACCGGCTTCGGCATAGGCCTGCAGGCGCCGGATGGTGTCGTCCAGGTCCATGCGCCCATGCAACAGGTTCTCTGCCCGGGCGCACAGGGTGAACGGGAACGGCAGGCTGCGCGCCGCTTGCACGGCTGCGCGCACACGCTCTACTGCCAGCCCGAAATCATAGATCGGCGTATCGCTGCGACCACTGGCATCCTCGATAGAGCCCCCCACCAAGCCGGCTTCGGCGGCCCGCAGAATGGTCTGTCCGCAATCTTCGGGCAGGTCGCCAAAGCCGTTTTCCAGGTCGGCGGCCACCGGCAACGGGGTGGCATCGACGATCTCGCCGGCATTATCAAGGGTATCCTCCAGGCTCAAGGCGCCTTCGGCGTCCGGCCGGCCCAGGCTGAAGGCCAGGCCTGCACTGGTGGTAGCCAGCGCCTCGAAGCCCAGGCTGGCCAGCAACTTGGCCGAGCCGGCATCCCACGGGTTGGGGATGACGAAGGCGCTGTCGCGCTCGTGCAGGGCCTTGAAGGCTTCGGCTCGCAGGGTTTGCACATCCATGGTTAAACCTCCGGCAGTCAGGGAAAGGTCAGAGTAGCCCCAGTTGTTCGACCTCGGGGGTGCGCGGCAATTCCGGCAACGCGGCAAGGCCCGGCAGCCGCTGCATCAGGCGTTGGTGAAAGCGCTGGGCCAACGCCGCGGCCAGGCGGTTGTCCGAGGTGTGCAGGAAGATGTAGGGGTTGCGGCCTTCCTCGATCCAGGCGGCGATCTTGTCCACCCAAGGGGTAAGAAAGGCCTCGTTGGCCTCCAGCTGCGGGTGGCCGATGAAACGCACCTGCGGGTGCTGGCTGAAGGCTGCCGGGCGTGGCGGTACCTTGGGCTTCTTCGCTTGCGCATGCAGCACGGCGGCGTCACGAGAGGTACAGCTGAACAAGGCGCGCGGGTCGAGGCAGATACGTTCCACGCCGCGCTCATGCAGCAAGCGGTTGAGCAACCGCTCCTCTTCTCCCTTGGCGAAAAAGGCCTGGTTACGCACCTCCACTGCTACCGGCACCCCGACTTCGTCAAGGAAGTGGCAAAGCTCGCCCAGCCGTGCGGGGCTGAACTGGGCCGGCAACTGCAGCCAGTACGGCGCTACGCGCTGGCCCAGCGGGGCCATCAGGCGGGTGAAGTCAAAGGCCGGCTCCAGCTGATCGCGCAGGTCGCCTTCATGGCTGATGTCTCGCGGGAACTTGGCAGTGAAGCGAAAGTGTTCGGGCATGATCTGCGCCCAGCGCGCAATGGTGCCGGGTGCAGGACGTGCGTAGAAAGTGGTATTGCCCTCGACGGCGTTGAATACCTGGCTGTAGTAGCCGAGCATTTCACTGCTGTTGGCGTCGGCGGGATACAGGTAGCCGCGCCAGGCGTTTTCACTCCATGACGGACAACCGAGAAAATAAGGCAGTGGTGATGGACTCATCCACTAAATGTACAGGTCGAGCCCCAGTACTTCCATGTCCCAGTCGGTAAAACCGGCGGTGCTCAGGTAGCTGGCTAATGCGGTAGCGGTGCGGCGGTCACGGGCGCGGGGGAAGATCATGTCCTGCTGGCGGGCTGGCAAGCCACCGCTGCGACGGCGGGCGGTGGCTTCCTGAGGGGCGCTCTCGACCTCCTCGATCACCTCGGCATCATCGATGGCCTCGTCACGCACCGCTGCCTTGCGCGGCGTGCGCTTGATCGGATAGGACTGCGATGAGAAACCGTCGATACGCATGGAATGAGCACTCAGGACCAATGATGGCAATTTAGCAGCATCAGGAGTCCATCGCTAATGCTCGAGTGATAACTGGACCACAGATCGCGCAAAAGGTTTTAGTGTCATCGGCGATAACCGACAAGCAGCACTCAGCGCTTCTTGGGTGTGGCTACATTATCGCGCAGGTACACCGGTTGCGCCTGTTCGGCAACGATTGCCTCGCCGCGTGCCCAGGCAAAGCTGGCCAGGGCGAGAATGTCCAGAGCGTTGGGCAAGGCACTGGCATTACTGGCGGCCACCTGCACCGCCAAGCGCTCGGCATAGCCCCAACCGGTACCGGCACCGAACCACTCGCCAGTGCTACCCGCCGGCAGCGCCACCTGCTCGGGCGGCAGCACTGCCTCCTGGCCGACCAGGCGCATTTCACCTTCGGTGGCCTGGTAGCAGCCCCAATAGACTTCATCCATGCGCGCATCAATGGCAGCCGCCACTTGCTGCACACCCTGTTCGCGCAGCGCGCCCTGTGCCAGTGCGGCCAGGTTGGACACCGGCAAAACCGGGCGCTCCAGGGCGAAGGCCAGGCCCTGGACCACACCGATGGCAATGCGCACGCCGGTGAACGCGCCCGGGCCACGGCCAAAGGCGATGGCATCCAGCGCATTCAGCGCCACGCCGGACTCGGCCAGCAGCTGCTTGATCATCGGCAGCAGCTTCTGGGCATGCATGCGCGGGATCACCTCGTAATGGCTGGTTACCTTGCCGTCATGCAGCAGTGCGACGGAACAGGCTTCGGTGGCGGTATCCAGGGCCAGGAGGGTGGTCATCGAACGGGTATCCAGGTACTAGGGGGAAAAGAGCGGCAGTATAGAGCAGCTGCGGCGTTGTGTCCCTAAGGGGCAGCTGTACGGCCCCTTGACGCGGTCTCTGTGGGAGCGGCCTTGTGTCGCGATGGGGCGCGCAGCGGCCCCACATTTTCAGCTTCGCCGCGAAGATTGCCGGGGCTGCTCCGCAGCCCTTTCGCGACGCAAGGCCGCTCCCACAGGGACCGCGCCCCACAAACGACAACGGCCCGCAAGCGGGCCGTTGTCGAGGTGCGTCAGGCGCTGGATCAGCTCAGGGCTGCCAGGACCTTGGCGGTGATGGCTTCGACCGAGCCGACGCCTTCGATGTGGCTGTACTTCGGCTTGCCGCCATTGGCAGCCGACAGCTTCTGGTAGAAGTCCACCAGCGGCTTGGTCTGGCTGTGGTAGACCGACAGGCGATGGCGAACGGTTTCTTCCTTGTCGTCATCACGCTGGATCAGGTCTTCACCTGTCTCGTCGTCCTTGCCTTCCACTTTCGGCGGGTTGTACTGAACGTGGTAGGTGCGGCCCGAGGCCAGGTGCACGCGGCGGCCAGCCATGCGACCGACGATTTCCTCGTCGTCCACGGCGATTTCCACGACGGCGTCGATGTCGACACCGGCCGCGACCATGGCTTCGGCTTGCGGGATGGTGCGTGGGAAGCCGTCGAACAGGCAGCCCTTGGCGCAATCAGGCTGGGCGATGCGCTCCTTGACCAGGCTGATGATCAACTCGTCGGAGACCAGCTGGCCGGCATCCATGACTTTTTTCAGTTCCAGGCCCAGCGGGGTACCGGCCTTGACGGCGGCACGCAGCATGTCACCGGTGGAAATCTGGGGGATACCGAACTTTTCGGTGATGAACTTTGCCTGAGTACCTTTACCGGCCCCGGGAGCTCCCAGCAGAATTACGCGCATCTCGTGCTCCTCAAATTTTTTTATGAAATTCAATGGATTCGGCAACCAGGGCCAAGTCCGGAAAAATCGGGTATGACCATAAATCGGTCAGAAGGCTGCTCAAGATACACAGCGCCCGGCAGCCAGACAAGCGTCCCAAAGTTGCAGGAATGCGCCACCTAAGGCTGGCCTGGCAGGTGGTTGCGCCAGGCGCAACCACCCTCTTCGTCCACCTGCATGCCCGGCACAGCACTCGCCCGGGACGCTTCGGGCCTACCCTCACCCAGTGTTGCGCAGGCCGGCGGCAATACCCGCCACAGTGACCAGCAAGGCCTGCTCCAACGGGCTGTCCAGAGCGGCTTCGCGGCTGCGCGAACGGGCCAGCAACTCGGCCTGCAGGCGGTGCAACGGGTCCAGGTAGGTGTTGCGCAGGCTGATGAATTCCAGCGTCTCGGGGCTGTGCGCCAGTAGCACCGGCTGCCCGGTAAGGCCCAGCACCACCTGGCACGACTGCGACAATAGGTCGCGCAGGTGCGCACCCAAAGGCAGCAGGTGCGGTTGCACCAGACGTTCGTCGTAGGCCTCGGCGATCTGCGCATCGGCCTTGGCCAGTACCATCTCGAGCATGTCGATGCGGGTGCGGAAGAACGGCCATTGCTCGCGCATCTGCGCCAGCAGTTCACCCTGGCCACGGGCCAGGGCATTGTTCAATGCCGTTTCCCAGCCAAGCCAGGCTGGCAGCATCAGGCGGGTCTGGGTCCAGCCGAAGATCCACGGGATGGCCCGCAGGCTTTCGATGCCACCGGCGCGGCGCTTGGCCGGGCGGCTGCCCAGCGGCAGGCGCCCCAGTTCCTGCTCCGGGGTCGACTGGCGGAAGTACTCGACAAAATCGGGGTTCTCCCGCACCACGCCGCGGTAGGCCTTGACGCCATCGGCGGCAAGCTGGTCCATCACCTCGCGCCAGGCCGGCTGCGGTGGTGGCGGTGGCAACAAGGTGGCTTCGAGCACGGCGGCCAGGTACAGGTTGAGGTTCTGCTCAGCGATGCCCGGCAAACCGAACTTGAAGCGAATCATCTCGCCCTGCTCGGTGGTGCGGAAACGCCCCGCAACCGAACCCGGCGGCTGCGACAGGATCGCTGCGTGGGCCGGGCCACCGCCACGGCCTACCGTGCCGCCACGGCCGTGGAACAGCAGCAACTCGACCTGGTGCTCGGAGCAGATACGCACCAGGTTTTCCTGCGCCCGGTACTGCGCCCAGGCCGCAGCCGTGGTACCGGCATCCTTGGCCGAATCGGAGTAGCCGATCATCACTTCCTGCGGGCCGCGCAGGTTGGCGCGGTAGCCTGGCAGGCCGAGCAGGCGTTGCATTACCGGGCCGGCATTGTCGAGGTCGGCCAGGGTCTCGAACAGCGGCACCACGCGCATGGGCCGAGTCAGGCCGGCCTCCTTCAGCAGCAGCTGCACCGCCAGCACATCCGAGGCAGCACCGGCCATGGAGATGACGTAAGAGCCCAGCGATGCGGCTGGTGCGGCGGCAATTTCCCGGCAGGTGGCCAGCACCTCGGCGGTATCAGCCTGCGGCTTGAAGTGCGCGGGCAGCAGTGGCCGGCGGTTTTTCAGCTCGGCCTGGAGGAACTCGATGCGCTGCTCTTCATCCCAGTCGGCATAACGCCCCAGGCCCAGGTAGTCGGTAATCTCGCTCAATGCATCACAGTGGCGGGCGGCGTCCTGGCGTACGTCCAGGCGGCCGAGGAACAGGCCGAAGGTCACGGCGCGGCGCAGGCAGTCAAGCAACGGGCCTTCGGCGATCACACCCATGCCGCAGGCGTGCAGGGACTGGTAGCACAGCTCCAGCGGCGCGATCAGGTCGCGGTTGTCCACCAGCACCTCGGCGCTGGCCGGCTGGCTGCTGGTCAATGCCGAATGCGCCCAGGCGCGCGTTGCGCGCAGGCGATCGCGCAGTTGCTTGAGCAGGGAACGGTAGGGTTCGGCACTGTCGCCGACCCGCTCGCGCAGGGCTTCGTCGGCCTGCTGCATGGACAACTCGGAAGCCAGCGCATCGATGTCGCGCAGGAACAGGTCGGCAGCCATCCAACGTGCCAGCAGCAGCACTTCGCGGGTGACCGCTGCGGTCACGTTGGGGTTGCCATCACGATCACCGCCCATCCACGAGGCGAAGCGGATCGGCGCCGCCTCCAATGGCAGGCGCAGGCCGGTAGCCTCCAGCAGGGCCTTGTCGACCTTGCGCAAGTGGTTGGGGATGGCGTGCCACAGCGAATGCTCGATCACCGCGAAGCCCCACTTGGCTTCGTCCACCGGCGTGGGTCGGGTGCGGCGGATTTCTTCGGTGTGCCAGGCCTCGGCGATCAGCCGGCGCAGGCGCTCGCGCACCTGCTCGCGTTCGGCCACGGTCAGGTCGCGGTGGTCCTGGGCTGCCAGTTGGCCGGCGATGGCGTCGTACTTCTGGATCAGGGTGCGGCGGGCCACCTCGGTGGGGTGCGCAGTGAGCACCAGCTGGATGTCGAGCTTGGCCAATTGCCGGGCCAGGGCATCATTACTGTGCCCGGCCTGTTTCAGGCGCGCCAGCAGCTCGGGCAGCACCCGGGCCTCGAACGGCTCGGGCTGGTCGGCGTCGCGGCGGCGGATCAACTGGTACTGCTCGGCCATGTTGGCCAGGTTGAGGAACTGGTTGAAGGCCCTGGCCACGGGCAGCAAGTCTTCATCGGCCAGGTCCGCCAGGGTCGAGCTCAGTTGCTCGCCGGCACCGCGGCGGTCGGCCTTGGCACTGTGGCGGATGTCCTCGATCTTCTGCAGGAACGCCTCGCCATGCTGCTGGCAAATGGTATCGCCGAGCAGCTCACCCAACACATGGACATCTTCACGCAAACGCACATCGATATCGGTCATTGGCCCTCTCTCCGGCGCGGCTCTGGCGCATTGCATCCCTTTACAGCCTTTACGCGATCCCCTGTGAGAGCGGGTTCACCCGCGAAGCATCCAGCGCGGCGCCTGGCACCGGCTGCGCCAGTGTTCGCGGGTGAACCCGCTCCCACAGGGGAGTGCGGTATTCGCTCCAAGAGTGCCCACAGCCAGGCGCCGATGGCAAGCCGTGATCGGCCAAAGCAAACTAAAGTGAAAGCACGAGACTCCCATGCAATGCAGCCCTTCAAGGCGTCAACAGAGGTCATCATGAAAATCCGTGAACTCGCCCAGCACTGGGAACAGAATGCCGCCGGTACCCTCAGCCCCACGGGCCATGTCCTGCACCTGGACCTTGAGTCCGAAGCGCGCCTGGCCGCGCTGATCGACATGTACCCCAAGCGCACCGCCGAGGAACTGCTCGGTGAACTGGTCGCGGCAGCCCTCGAGGAACTGGAAGCCAGCTTCCCCTATGTGCAGGGCCGCCAGGTCATCGCCACCGACGAGGAAGGCGACCCGCTGTACGAGGACATCGGCCCTACCCCGCGCTTTTTGTCACTGTCGCGACAGCATCTGCAAACTCTGAGCAACCCTGCAGCCGACAGCGAGAAGTAACCCGCCACCTCACCGTTCCGGGCCTGATAAGGCCCGGAATACCGCTGCATCCCACAAAAGTTCCAGGCCAATCGCACTGACCGATCAGTCAGAAATAGTTGTCCGCTCGGGATGATTTTTTCTGAACTATCCGAAAAACGCGTCAGTCACAGCCAATAGCCATCACGCTAAAACCCTGCACACCTGCCGTTGTGCACCGTTGAGCTGAAGCGCGCGCACGTGTCAGGGAACGAGCGATGGACTGCTACGGACAATGTCGTAAACAGGAGTGAACCAATGGAACTGACCACCAAGAACACCCGCATCTACAAACCCTCATCCACTCATGTGCGCGGGTTCAAGCTGGCAGCACTGGCCCTGGGCAGCAGTTTGGTCCTGGCCGGCTGTGCCGGCAACCCGCCCACCGAGCAGTATGCAGTCACCCAGTCCGCCGTGAACTCCGCCGTCAGCGCTGGCGGCACCGAGTTCGCCGCCGTGGAAATGAAAGCGGCCCAGGACAAGTTCAAGCAGGCCGAGATCGCCATGCACGACAAGAAGTACGACGACGCCAGGCGCCTGGCCGAACAGGCCGAATGGGACGCCCGCCTCGCCGAACGCAAAGCCCAGGCGGCCAAGGCCCAGAAGGCCGTGCAGGATGCCCGCGAGGGCGTTCAGGACGTACGTGAGGAAGGCCTGCGCAGCGCTCAGTGAGCCCTGCCCCGCCCACCTCGGCCTTCGCAAACGATCAAAGGATGAACACTATGCGCAACTACGTCATGATTCCCGCCCTGCTGGCCCTGAGCGTCGGCCTTGCTGCCTGCTCGCACGACCCTAATGCCAACCTCGAATCGGCCCGCACCAACTTCTCCTCGCTGCAGAGCGACCCGCAATCGAGCAAGGTTGCAGCGCTGGAGACCAAGGACGCCCAGGACTGGCTGAACAAGGCCGACAAGGCCTACATGGACCGTGAAGACGAGAAGAAGGTCGACCAGTTGGCCTACCTGACCAACCAGCGCGTTGAGGTGGCCAAGCAGACCATCGCCCTGCGCACCGCCGAAGGCGAACTGAAGAACGCCTCGGCCCAGCGCGCCCAGGCCAAGCTGGACGCCCGCGACGCACAGATCGCCAAGCTGCAGGACAGCCTCAACGCCAAGCAGACCGACCGCGGCACGCTGGTCACCTTTGGTGATGTGCTGTTCGACTTCAACAAGGCCGAACTCAAGAGCAACGCCTACCCGAACGTCACCAAGCTGGCGCAGTTCCTCCAGGAAAACCCGGAGCGCAAGGTGATCGTCGAGGGTTATACCGACAGCGTAGGCTCGGCCAACTACAACCAGACCCTCTCCGAGCGCCGCGCCAACAGCGTGCGCATGGCACTGGTACGTGCCGGCGTCGACCCGGCACGCATCGTCGCCCAGGGCTATGGCAAGGAGTACCCGGTAGCGGACAACTCGAGCAATTCGGGGCGTGCGCAGAACCGTCGGGTGGAGGTGACCATCTCCAACGACAACCAGCCGGTAGCGCCGCGCTCGGTGAGCCAGGTACAGCAGTAAGACTGGTTAGCTGAACTGACAAGCCCCGCGATCGAAGCGGGGCTTTCTTTTGCCTGTACTGGCCCTTTCGCGGCTGAAGCCGCTCCCACAGGGACCGCGTACAGCCCCGACCCTGTGGGAGCGGCTTCAGCCGCGAAAGGGCCAGTACAGGCAACAAGATCGAGGCTCACTGCACCTGCTGCGGGGTTTCCTCACCCATGCAACGCACCGCGCGCTTGCGGTTGTCCACCAGCACCCCTGTCAGGCCTTTCTGCTGAGTATCGAACAGCACCAGCACACCATCCACGCACTGGGCCACTTGGGCTGCCGGGTCCAGCGAGACCTTGTAGTCCTCGCCGGGGAGGGTCTTGAGCATGGTGAAGTCCTGCAGCAACAGGGCATCTTCGGGCTTGGCGAAATGTAGGTAACCGTAGTACCACAAGGCCCCAACCGTCACGATGATGCTACCGACACCAGTCAGGATCAGCGGGATGGCGTTGCGTTCTTCACTCATTGCTTGTTCTTCTCGTCAGGGTAATTGGGCACTTCGGCCAGCCGCCGCAGGCCGTTGAAATGGCTGGGGTCGTCGAGGAAGCGCAGCATCACCTGGCGCCAGGTCGGGTCGGCGAAGGTCTGCACGTGGCCGCCACGGGTAAGTTGCAGCACCCTCGGCGCTGGCGCGTGCTGGTACAGGCGGATGCCGTTGTCCATCGGCACCAGGGTGTCGTCGATGCTGTGGAAGAACAGCTTGGGCGGGCTGCTCAGTTGCTCGATCGAGCGGATCGCGCTATCGCCGTCCGGCACCAGCCACGACAGCGGCACCTGCAGCGGCCAAGTCATCCACGAGGTGCTGAGGGCAAAGCGCCCGACCGCACGGTAACTGGCCGGCACCCCATCGAACACCAGGGCACTGAAACGCTGGCGCTGCTCCGGGTGGGCCGCCAGGTAGTGAATGGCCATGGCCCCGCCAAGGCTCTGCCCCAGCAGTACCAGCGGCTTGCCCTTGACCTCCGGCGCCTGGTCCAGCCAGGCCATGGCCGCGGCGATGTCCTGGTACACCTCCGGCAGGCTCGGCTCGCCCTGCGACAGGCCATAGCCGCGGTAATCGATCATCAACACCTGGTAGCCCTGCTCCGGCAGCCAGTAGCTGCCGCCCAGGTGCCCGGGCAGGTTGCCGCCATTGCCGTGCAGGTGCAGCACCGTACCCTTGACCTCGACCCCGGCCTTGGCCGGCAACCACCAGCCATGCAGGCGGATGCCATCAGCAGTGGTCAGGGTGACATCGCGGTACTCGAGCCTGGCCCGCTCGGGCGTGAACGCCTGGCCACGCTCGGGGTAGAAGAGCAGGCTGCTGCAACCGCCCAGGCCCAGCAGGATCAAACCCAGGGCCAGCAGGCGGCAGCACTCAGAGAATGTTCGCGTAATCGGCTTCAATGCGATCCAGGCTCAGGTGGTTGAGGAAGTTGGAGAAGCACATCCAGGCCGACAGCGCGTTGAGGTCGCGGAACTGCTCGGGCAGGTACTTGGGCGGCTCGACCAGGCCTTCCTCGACCAACTGTCGCAGGGTACGCATGTCTTCCAGAGTGGTCTTGCCACAGAACAGCAACGGGATCTGTTCGAGCTTGCCCTTCTTCACGGCCAACTGAATGTAGTTGTAAACCATGATGAAGCCTTTGAGGTAGGACAAGTCCTTGGTAAATGGCAGCCCATTGGGCACCGACCCGCGGAACACGCGGCTGGCGTTGCTGTAGCTCTGCGCCATCTCGAACCCCTGTTCGCGGAAGAAGTTGTAGACCTGCATGAAATCGGCTCCCTCCTCGACCATGTGGATGGCGCGGGTGCGGTTGGTGAGCTTGCGCAGGCGGCTGGGGTAGGAGGCGAAGGCGATCACCTCCATGAGGATGGCCAGGCCTTCCTGGGTCACCGTCGACGAGGGCGGGCCCTTGGCCAGGAAGGTACAGATCGGCTGGTTCAGGCCGTTGAGCGTGGTGCCGACATGCACCAGCCCTTCGTGCACCTCCAGCGCGCGCACGTCACGGGAGTTGAACATGGCGTCGGCACGCACCTTGATGTAGTCGGCCCCGGCCGCGGCATCGGCGACGATGCCGTCGGATTCGAATACACGGATGGTTTCCTCGGCCTCGCCGAACACCTTGTTCAGCCGGTGCTGGAGGATTTCCACGGCCTCCTTGGCGGTAAGGTTTTTCGGCTCGTCCTTGAGGTCGCCACGGCCATCGATGTTGTTCAGGTAGTCCGACAGCATCAGGCCGAGGTCGGCCAGGGTCGGGTCACCAGCGTGGAAGGCATCGGAGGCAGCGCCGTACAGCTCCTGGGAGATCAGGCCGAAATCCTCGGTGCCACGCGCTTCGAGCATGCGCACCACCATGCGGTATTCGCGGCACATGCGCTTCATGATCTGCCCGACCGGGTTGAACTGGCCGAGCTGGCGAATGATGTCGCGTTCGATGCCCTGGAACTCGGCCTTGACCGCGCTGGAATCGAACGCCAGCGGGCGCGACTGGTAGTAGGCACGGTCGACGGCCGGCGGCTCCTTGCCCTTGGCCTTGAGGAAGCCCTGGCGGATGTTGTCGTCCCACTTCACCGCGTCCAGAACCCGGATCGGGGTCTGTGCCGCAACGATGCGGTCGGACAGGGCGCGGATGGTTTGCTGGTATTCGTCCACCGGGGACTCCTTTCTAGTACAGGAAACCTGTACCGGCCTCTTCGCGGCTAAAGCCGCTCCCACAGGTACTGCATCAGGCTCAAAACCGGTGCGGTCCCTGTGGGAGCGGCTTCAGCCGCGAAGAAGCCAGCACGGTCATTTGCCGGAGCGCTGGAACCGCGCCACTTCAACGAACAGGTCGGAGTTGGCCGGGTCGTCCAGGTAGGCCAGCACCCGCGCCGAAGGGCTGTCGATCAATACGCCGTCGCCGTTGTCCTCCGGCACCTCGGTGCTGCGCCCTGTCAGTTCCTTCTTGTCCACTGCCTGCTGCACCTGTTCGACATCCAGGTTGTAGACCACCAGCTCCTTGCCATCGACGATATCGAAACCGCCGATCAGGAAGTTGCCACCCAGGCGCTTCGGCACCCCAGCCGACAGGTACCAGCGGTTGCCGTGGCGCGACACAGTGAACACGTATTCCTCCGGGGCCTTGCCCTTGGCCGTAGCCACCGCCTTGTAGGCATCACCGCCGCTACGGCTGATCACCAGCTTCAGCGGTTCGCCCCAGGCGTCCTTGCTGCTCCACTTGCCGAGCAGGGCCTTGGGCGCCGCCTGGTTGCTCGGCAAGGGCTCGTGGAAGGTCACCAGACAACCGCCCAGCAGCAGGAATGACAGAGTCAACAACACCACACGCCAGGCTTTCATCAGGTTCTCCTTGAAAAGTCGGTCTCGGCTCAGGCCGATGCCAGCACCAGCTGCAGGTATCGGCTAAGCATAGCGAGCATCTGCCCATCGGCTTGCGCGTTCGCATCCTTGAGCAGGCCCTGATATTCCATCTGCTCGATAATCGCCGTCAACATCTGGGCGTCCTGTTCCGGTTGCTGCGAGCCCACCACCTGCAGCAATTGGCGGGTGCCATGCAGCAGGATCTGCTCATGAGCGCACACCAGTTGAGCCAGACGCGGGCATAGCAGCGCCTCCTGGCGGAAGGCCTGCTCGGCCATCAGGAAGTCGCGGCGGTTCAGCAGTTGCCGCTGCACGTAGTCGGCAGTCATGCGTGCGACTTCGTCAGCCAACCGTGCCCGTGCCTGCGGGCTGCCGTCACCCTGCGCCAGCAACTGGCGCAACACCACCTCGGTATTGGCCCACAGCTTGGCCATGTAGGCGGCGCTGCGTTCGACGTACTGGGCGAAGGTATCGGTGAGCAGGTCCTCGATGTCCTTGAAGTAATAGGTGGTGGCCGACAGTGGCACACCGGCCTCGGCAGCGACGGCGCGGTGGCGCACGCCGCGTACGCCATCGCGCACGACAATGCGCATGGCGGCGTCGAGGATCAGTTGGCGACGCTGTTCGCTGCCCTGGCGGGCAGTCTTGCGGCCTTGGTATTGCACGCTTTCGGCGACGGCGGTGGCGATGCCGGCGGCGCCCTGGTGAGGCATTGCAGGTGTCACGGGGGGTACCTCATGGACAGTGTTTCGTCAGTACCGGCCTCTTCGCGGCTAAAGCCGCTCCCACGGGGACCGCACCAGCCTGAGGGTAGTGGGGCCCCTGTGGGAGCGGCTTTAGCCGCGAAGAGGCCGGTACTGACAACATAAAGCTTCAGGCAAGAAAAAGCCGCCTCGAAAGGCGGCTCGTTCAATTCACTCAGGCCTGCGGACGCATGTGCGGGAACAGGATCACGTCGCGGATCGACGGCGAGTTGGTCAGCAGCATCACCAGGCGGTCGATGCCGATGCCTTCACCAGCAGTCGGCGGCATGCCGTACTCCAGGGCGCGAACGAAGTCGGCGTCATAATGCATGGCTTCGTCGTCACCGGCGTCCTTCTCGGCCACCTGGGCCAGGAAGCGCTCGGCCTGGTCTTCGGCATCGTTGAGCTCGGAGTAGGCGTTGGCAATCTCGCGGCCACCGATGAACAGCTCGAAACGGTCGGTAACAGCCGGGTTGTCGTCGTTGCGACGGGCCAGCGGCGACACTTCGAACGGGTACTCGGTGATGAAGTGCGGCTGCTCCAGCTTGTGCTCGACCAGCTCTTCGAAAATCATCACCTGCAGCTTGCCCAGGCCTTCGTGGCCCAGCACCTTGGCGCCGGCCTTTTTGGCGATCTCGCGGGCGCGGTCGACGTCCTGCAGGTCGGCGGCGGTCAGCTCGGGGTTGTACTTGAGGATCGAGTCGAATACCGACAGGCGGGCGAACGGCTCGCCAAAGTGGAACACCTTGTCGCCGTACGGCACGTCGGTAGTGCCCAGCACCAACTGCGCCAGCTCGCGGAACAGTTCCTCGGTGAGGTCCATGTTGTCGCGGTAGTCAGCGTAGGCCTGGTAAAACTCGAGCATGGTGAATTCAGGGTTGTGACGAGTCGAAACGCCTTCGTTACGGAAGTTGCGGTTGATCTCGAACACCTTCTCGAAGCCACCAACCACCAGGCGCTTGAGGTACAGCTCCGGCGCAATACGCAGGAACATGGCCATGTCCAGGGCGTTGTGGTGGGTTTCGAACGGCTTGGCCGCGGCACCACCCGGGATGGTTTGCAGCATCGGCGTCTCGACTTCGAGGAAGTCGCGCTCGATGAGGAACTTGCGGATGTGCGAAATCACCTGCGAACGCACACGGAAGGTGTGGCGGGTTTCTTCATTGACCATCAGGTCGACGTAACGCTGGCGGTAGCGCTGCTCGGTGTCGGTCAGGCCGTGGTGCTTGTCGGGTAGCGGGCGCAGCGACTTGGTCAGCAGGCGCACGTTGGTCATTTCGACGTACAGGTCGCCCTTGCCGGAACGGGCCAGGGTACCTTCGGCGCTGATGATGTCGCCCAGGTCCCAGGTCTTGACCGCAGCCAGGGTTTCTTCGGGCAGGGTCTTGCGGTTGACGTAGACCTGAATACGGCCGGTCATGTCCTGAATGACCATGAACGAGCCGCGGTTGAGCATGATGCGGCCGGCAACCTTGACCGGAATCGCTGCAGCTTCCAGTTCTTCCTTGGTCTTGTCCGCATACTGCTTCTGCAGGTCGTTGCAGTAGCTGTCGCGACGGAAGTCATTGGGGAAGGCATTGCCCTTGGCGCGCTCGGCGGCAAGCTTTTCCTTGCGCAGGGCGATCAGGGCGTTTTCTTCCTGTTGCAGGTCTTGCGCTTCGGTCTTGAGGTCGCTCATTTCGTCATTCTTTCCATCAGGTGTTCGGTGCCCCTTTCGGGCAGGGCACGCGGTACCGGCCCAGGCCTGGTACCGCGGCGTTTGTGTGCGTTTTACAGCCCCTGCTTGAGGCTCGCTTCCAGGTACTGGTCGAGGTCGCCGTCCAGGACCTTCTGGCAGTCGCTGCGCTCGACACCGGTACGCAGGTCCTTGATACGCGAGTCATCCAGCACGTAGGAGCGGATCTGGTGGCCCCAGCCGATGTCCGACTTGCTGTCCTCCAGCGCCTGCGAGGCGGCGTTGCGCTTCTGCATTTCCAGCTCGTACAACTTGGCCCGCAGCATTTTCATGGCGGTGTCCTTGTTGGCGTGCTGAGAGCGTTCGTTCTGGCAGGCCACCACGGTGTTGGTCGGTACGTGGGTAATACGCACCGCCGAGTCGGTGGTGTTCACGTGCTGACCACCGGCACCGGAGGAACGGTAGGTGTCGATACGCAGGTCGGCCGGGTTGATCTCGATCTCGACCTTGTCGTCGATCTCAGGCGACACGAACACCGCGGAGAACGAGGTGTGGCGACGGGCACCGGAGTCGAACGGGCTCTTGCGCACCAGGCGGTGCACGCCGATTTCGGTGCGCAGCCAGCCGAAGGCGTACTCGCCCTTGATATGCACGGTGGCGCCCTTGATACCGGCGACTTCACCTTCGGAAAGCTCGATGATGGTGGCGTCGAAACCACGCTTGTCGGCCCAGCGCAGGTACATGCGCAGCAGGATGTTGGCCCAGTCCTGCGCCTCGGTACCACCGGAGCCGGCCTGGATGTCCAGGTAGGCGTTGTTCATGTCCATCTCGCCGCTGAACATGCGACGGAACTCGAGCTGGGCCAGTTTTTCTTCCAGGCCTTCCAGCTCGGTCACGACGTCGCCGACGGCACCTTCGTCATTTTCCTCGACGGCCATGTCGAGCAGGTCCTGGCAGTCCGCCAGGCCGCCGGACAGCTTGTCCAGGGTCTCGACGACCTGTGCCAGCATGGCACGCTCGCGGCCCAGGGCCTGTGCGTACTCGGGCTTGTTCCAGACGTTGGGGTCTTCCAGCTCGCGGTTGACTTCGATCAGGCGGTCATGCTTGTGATCGTAGTCAAAGATACCCCCGAATGGACTGGGAACGCTCGGTAAGGTCCTTGATGGTGTTCAGGATCGGTTGGATTTCCATGGGCGGACGGCTCTCGTACGAATTCGGTGAAAAGCCTGCGAGTATAACCGAGTCCGCCGCAGGGCGGCAGACCCGCCGGGCGGTAGCATGTATATCGAGCACTTGGAAATTGCACGGTCCTTGTGGGAGCGGCCTTGTGTCGCGATTGGGCCGCGCAGCGGCCCCAAGATTTTCAGCTCAGCAGCAGAGATTGCCGGGGCCGCTGCGCGGCCCAATCGCGACACAAGGCCGCTCCCACAGGGGCCGCGCCAGCTTCAGCTCTTCAGCGTTTCAGGCGATGCCAACCTGGTTGCGCCCGCCATTCTTGGCCTGGTACAGGCCTTTGTCCGCAGCCGAAATCAGCTGCCGGCTATGGCTGCCGATGGCCGGAGTCTGGGTGGCCAGGCCGATGCTCACGGTCAGATTCGAGTCGGGCACCGGCGCGGTGTGCGGGATGCCCAGGCCGAGCACGGTCTGGCGCAGCTTTTCGGCCACCAGGCGTGCCCCACCCGGCGAGGTGTTGGGCAATACCAGGACGAATTCCTCGCCGCCATAGCGCGCCGGCAGGTCGGTCGGCCGCGAGCACGCGCCGCGGAGCGCCTCGGCTACCTGGCGCAAGGCCTCGTCACCGGCCAGGTGGCCAAAGCTGTCGTTGTAGGCCTTGAAGTAGTCCACGTCGATCATCAGCAGCGACAACTGCTGCTGCTCACGCATGGCCCGGCGCCACTCCAGCTCCAGGTACTCGTCGAAGTGGCGGCGGTTGGACAACCCGGTCAGGCCATCGGAATTCATCAGCCGCTGCAGCATCAGGTTGGTATCGAGCAGTTGCTGCTGGCTGACGCGCAGGGCACGGTAGGCCTCGTCGCGCTGCAGCAAGGTCAGGTAGGAACGCGAGTGATAGCGGATCCGCGCTACCAGCTCGATGGTATCCGGCAGCTTGACCAGGTAATCGTTGGCCCCGGCAGCAAAGGCTGCGCTCTTGACCAGCGGGTCTTCCTTGGTCGACAGAACGATGATCGGAATGTCCTGGGTCGCCGGGTTGTTGCGGTATTCACGCACCAAAGTCAGCCCGTCCAGGCCAGGCATGATCAGGTCCTGAAGAATCACCGTAGGCTTGATGCGCATGGCCTGGGCCACCGCCTGGTGCGGGTCGGCACAGAAGTGGAAGTCGATGTTCTCTTCGTTGGCCAGGCCACGCCGCACCGCCTCGCCGATCATGGCCTGGTCATCGACCAGCAACACCATCGCCGAGTTCTCGTTGGGGGTCGTGAAACCTTCGATCGGTAAATCATTCATACCTGTTCACCCGATCACTGCCGGCCTGGCGGCGTGATTCAATACACTTCGTCATTTTGCGAAAAATTCCATCAAGCGCCCGGCTATGCGTTCCAGCGGGCGGATTTCCACTGCGGCATCGATGGCCGCAGCGGCCTTGGGCATTCCGTACACCGCACTGCTGGCCTGGTCCTGGGCAATGGTCAGGAAGCCCTGCTGGCGCATCAGCTTCAGGCCCTGGGCACCATCGCGGCCCATGCCGGTAAGCAACACGCCCACCGCATCGCCGTTCCAATAGCGCGCCACACTCTCGAAGAACACATCGATCGAGGGCCGATAGATTTCATTGACAGGTTCGGCAGTGTAGGCCAGTTGGCCATTCTGTAGCAGGCGGATGTGGTGATTGGTGCCGGCCAGCAACACCTGCCCCGGCTGCGGCGGCTCGCCTTCACGGGCCAGACGCACCGGCAGCCCGGCTGCGCTGCTGAGCCATTCGGCCATGCCCGCGGCAAACACCTGGTCCACATGCTGGACCAGCACGATGGCTGCCGGAAACGCCGCCGGCAGGCCCTTGAGCAGCACCTCGAGGGCGGCCGGGCCGCCGGCGGACGAGCCGATCGCCACCAGCCCGCGATGCTGGGCTGCAACCCGTACTGGCGCAGCGACCGGGCGTGCCGCCAGAGCTCGCTGCTGGCCGATCAGCCAGCTGATGTTCAGAATCTTGCGCAGCAAGGGCGCTGCCGCCTCTCGCGGGTCGCCCGCCCCCAGTGCCGGCGTGTCGACCACATCGAGGGCACCATGGCCCATGGCCTCGAACACCCGGTGCACATTCTGCTTGCGGTCGACCGTGACGATGACGATGGCGCATGGGGTTTCGGCCATGATCCTGCGGGTGGCCTCGACGCCGTCCATCACCGGCATGATCAGGTCCATGAGGATCAGGTCTGGCTGCAGCTCGGTGCAGCGCTGCACCGCCTCGGCACCATTGCTGGCCACCCACACCACCTGGTGCTCCGGCTCCAGGGCGACCGCCCGGCGCAGCGCCTCGACGGCCATGGGCATGTCGTTGACGATGGCGATCTTCATCCCTGAGCACCTCCGATCAGCTCAACCACAGCATCCAGCAACGCATCGTCATGGAAACTGGCCTTTGCCAAATAGTAGTCGGCGCCGGCGTCCAGGCCACGCCGTCGGTCTTCCTCACGGTCCTTGTAGGACACCACCATTACCGGCAGTGACTGCAGACGCTGGTCGCGGCGTACCAGGGTGACCAGCTCGATGCCGTCCATGCGCGGCATGTCGATGTCGGTGATCAGCAGGTCGAAGTCCTCGCCACGCAAGGCGTTCCAGCCGTCCATACCGTCCACCGCCACGGCCACATCGTAGCCACGGTTGCCGAGCAGCTTGCGCTGCAGTTCCCGCACGGTAAGCGAATCGTCGACCACCAGGATGCGCTGGCGCGCCACGCCACGGGCGCCGCTGCTGCCGCGCTCGATGCGTTCCAGGCTGCCGGTGCTGAGCAGTTTTTCCACCGAGCGCAGCAGGTCCTCGACATCGACGATCAGCACCACCGAGCCATCGTCGAGCAAGGCGCCGGAAGAAATGTCCTGCACCTTGCCCAGCCGTGGGTCGAGCGGCATCACCACCAGCACCCGCTCACCCACCAGCCGCTCCACGGCCACGCCATACAGTTGCTCGCGCTCGCGGATCACCACCACCCGCAGGCTGCTCTCCTGCGTCTGCCCGGCCGGGCGGTTGAGCAGCTGGCTGGCCGCGACCAGGCCGATGTGCCGGCCTTCGTGCCAGAAGTGCTGGCGCCCCTCGATCTGCACGATCTCGTCGGCGCCCACTTCGAGCGTGCGTTCGATATGGGCGAGCGGGAAGGCATAGGCCTCGCCGCCCACCTCGACCACCAGGCTGCGCACGACCGACAGGGTCAGCGGCACCTGCAGGTGGAAACGGCAGCCCTGCCCGGCCAGCTGGGTCAGCTCGATCGAACCGCGCAGCTCACGGATCATGTGCTGCACCGCATCCAGGCCCACGCCGCGCCCGGACACCTCGGTGACCTTGTCGCGCAGGCTGAACCCAGGCAGGAACAGGAACGTCAGCAACTCTTCCTCGCTCATCCGCGCCACCGTGTCGGCGGGCGACAGGGCGCGCTCGACAATGCTGCTGCGCAGGCGCTCAAGGTCGATGCCGGCACCGTCGTCGATCAGTTCCAGGCTGAGCATACCGGCCTGGTGCGAGGCCCGCAGGCGGATCACGCCCTCCTCCGCCTTGCCCGCCAGCAGGCGCCGCTCGGGCAGTTCGATGCCGTGGTCGACTGCGTTGCGCAACAGGTGGGTCAGCGGTGCTTCGAGTTTTTCCAGCACATCACGGTCGACCTGGGTCTTGTCCCCTTCCACCAGCAGCCGCACCGGCTTGCCCAGCGAACGGCCAAGGTCGCGCACCATGCGGCTCTGACCGGTCAGCACATCGGCAAACGGCCGCATCCGGCAAGCCAGCGCGGTGTCGTACAGCAGTTGTGCGCGCTGGCTGGCCTGCCAGCCGAACTCGTCCAGGTCGGCAGCCTGCTGCTGCAGGATCTGCTGGGTTTCCGCCAGCAGGCGCTGGGTCTGAGCCAAGGCTTCGAGCACCTCGCTGCTCTGGCCACTGTCCTCCAGTTGCATGCGCAGGCCATCAAGCGCCTGCATGCCCTGGCCGTGCATGCGCTTGAGGCGCTGCAGGGTGGCCAGGTACGGCTTGAGCCGCTGGGTTTCCACCAGCGACTTGCTGGACAGGTCGAGCAGGCTGTTGAGGCGGTCGGCGGTAACCCGCAGCACCCGCTCAGTGCCTTCGCCGGTGCGCTTGCCGGCCTTGCGACGGGGAGCCAGGTCGAGCTCGGATTCCAAGGGTTCGGCCGGCAGCGGCACAGGTTCGTCCTGTGCGATTGGCACCGGTGTTTCCGGCAGCGCTGGCACGGCTGGCGGCGCCGAGGGCATGGCTGCCGGCCCCGGCTCGAGCAGGCTGGCCATTTGCGCAAGGAACACCGGCAGCGTCGCCTGGGCACCGGCATCGCCAGGCGTGGCGATGCGCATCAGCAGGTCGGTGCCCTGCAGCAGGGCGTCGATATGCTCGGCGCTCAGCCGCAGGCGGCCCTCCTGGGCGGCCACCAGGCAGTCTTCCATGACATGGGCGACGCTGACGCCAGCGTCCACCCCGACGATCCGCGCGGCGCCCTTCAGCGAGTGGGCCGCGCGCATGCAAGCCTCGAGCTGGTCGGCCTGCGTGGGATTACGCTCCAGGGCCATCAGGCCGGCGCTGAGCACCTGGGTCTGCGCTTCGGCCTCCAGGCTGAACAGCTCGAGCAACGATGCGTCGCGCATTTGCTCTGGGGTCATGACAGGCTCCGCTGTACGGCAGACAGTAGGTGTTGATCGTCCAGTACCCGCACGCTGCGGCCACGCCATTGCAGGACCGCTGCGGTGAAGCGGGAGGCGTCCTGGCCGCTGCCCAGCAGCAGCGGGTCGAGCCGGTGAATGCCGTCGATTTCCTCGACCGCCATCACCACCGGCCCACCCTCCGCGGCCAATATCAGCATGCGTGGCATCGCCCGGCCAGTACGTTGCTCGGCAGCGCTGGCCCGCACACCCAGCAGGTCGGCCAGTGACAGGCACGGCACCAGCGCACCACGCACGTTGGCCACCCCCTGCAGCACCCGCGAGCGCTGGTGCGGCAGCGAATGCACCGCCTGCAGCGGGGCAATTTCGGCCAGGCAGGCGGTGGCCAGCGCCAGCCATTCTTCGCCAAGGCGGAACAGCAGCATGGAGCGGCCGGTGTTTTCCTCGGCCAGCGGCGCCACGGCAGCCTGGTGGTCCTGCATCAGCGCGTAGCGGTCGAGCAGGCGTGTGGCCGCAGCGGCATATACCTCGCAGTTGCGGCAGTGAACGTGACGTTCCAACAGCGGGCACTGCTTGTCGCCGTGCACGCCAATGCGGTTCCAGCAGTCGTCGATGTGCGCGTCATCCTCGGCGAGCAATTGCATCGCGGATTCCTTCATCGTTCAGACTCCCGGCCGACCCGCGCGGCGCGCTCCTGCAGGCGCCGGGCACCGGCCAGGTCGCCCTGGGCCGCCAACAAGGCCGCCAGGTGCACCAGCGCCTCGGGGTGCTGCGGCTCCAGGTACAGGGCTTTGCGATAGTGGGTCAGTGCCTGCTGCGCATCGCCTTCGGTATCGCTGAGCAGCCCCAGCCAGTAGTAAACCTGCGCCGAGGGCGCGAATTGCCCCAGATAGCGCTGGCATTCGGCACGGGCCTGCTCACTGGCGCCGGCATTGGCCAGCCGGGCAATGCTGGCCAGCAACTCGCTTGGCTCCTCGCGCTTGTGCTCGCGCGCCGGCGCTGGCTTGGCGGCCACGGGCAGCACCCGCAGCGGGCGTGGCAACGCTGCGCTCGGTAACGGATAGCCCGGCCTGGCAGGTGCTGGCGACATGCGCCGCAAGGGCTGGGCCGGGGGCGTAGCCAGCGCTGCGCTATCGCCCTGCTGACGCACGTAGGCGAACGACTGGGCAATCCCCAGCGGGCGCATGCCCAATCGCGCCAGCAAGCTGCCTTCTGCCGGGCCGATGAACAGCACGCCCTGGGGGTGCAGCAAGCGCTTGAGCATTTCGAACACCCGTTGCTGGGTCGGCACGTCAAAATAGATCAGCAAGTTACGGCAGAACACGAAGTCGTACAGGCCATCGCGGCTGGCCAGCGCCGGGTCGAGCACGTTGCCCACCTGCAGGCTGACTTGCTCGCGCACCCGTTCATGCAACTGGTGGCCTTCCTCCAAGGCATCGAAGTAACGCTCGCGAAAGCCCAGGTCGCTGCCACGGAAGGCATTGCGCCCGTAAACGGCCTGCCCGGCCTTGGCCACGGAACTGGGGCTGATGTCCATGCCGTCGATCATGAAGGCCCCCGGCGCGATACCCGCATCGAGCAAGGCCATGGCCAGCGAATAGGGCTCCTCGCCGGTCGAGCAAGGCAGGCTGAGCAAGCGCAGCGGGCGCGCCCCGGCCAGCTCGGCCAGGCGCTTGTGCGCCAGGCTGGCCAAGGCTGTGAAGGATTCGGGGTAACGGAAGAACCAGGTTTCCGGGACGATGACCGCTTCGATCAGTGCCTGCTGTTCATCCATCGACTGCTGCAGGTGCAACCAGTAATCATCCAGGTCTGCGGCGTTCACGGCCACGCAACGCTGGCGCAGCGCACGCTCGACCATGGTAGCGCCTACTGACTCCACATCCAGGCCGATGCGTTCGCGCAGGAAGCGGAAAAAATGCTGTTCGTTCATGTCGGCATCCCTGTCGGATCATCCGCGTACAGCAACGCGTGCACGGCATCGGGCAACAGGTCGTTGACTTCGATGCGCTGCAGCAAACCCTGTTCATCCTGACGCACCGGGCCCAGGTACGGGGCCTCACCGCTATCCACGCCATACGGCTGGAACTCGTCGGGGTGGCATCGCAGGGTTTCGGTGGCCTGCTCCAGGATCAGGCCAAGCTGCAGGCCGCCCCGATAGTGCACCAGCACCAGGCGGGTACTGGTACGCTGCGCTGCCGGCTGGCCGAAGCTCAATGCCGCCAGGTCGACCACCGGCACCAGCAGGCCCCGGTGCGCAAGAATGCCTGCGACCCAGGCAGGCGCCTTGGCGATCGGCTTGAGCTGCTGGCGCGGCAGCACCTCGATCACCTCGTGCACGCTCAGGGCAAAGCGTTGGTCGCGGATGCGAAACTGCAGGTACAACGCCCCCTTGGCGTTGCCCGCCCGCGCGGCGCGCGGCTGCAAGTCGTTCATCGCAGTCAGACTTTGAAGCGCGACACGCCGCCACGCAGGCCTGCCGCCACCTGGCTCAGCTCATCGATGGCGAAACTGGCCTGGCGCAGCGACTCGACAGTCTGGGTACTGGCATCGCTGAGCTGGGCCAGTGCCTGGTTGATCTGCTCGGCACCGGTGGCCTGGGCCTGCATGCCTTCGTTGACCATCAGCACGCGTGGCGCCAGGGCCTGCACCTGGTGGATGATCTGGCTGAGCTGCTCGCCCACCTGCTGCACCTCGAACATGCCGCGGCGCACTTCTTCGGAGAACTTGTCCATGCCCATGACCCCGGCCGATACCGCCGACTGGATCTCGCGCACCATCTGCTCGATATCGTAGGTGGCCACGGCGGTCTGGTCGGCCAGGCGGCGCACTTCGGTGGCCACCACGGCAAAGCCGCGGCCGTACTCGCCGGCCTTTTCCGCTTCGATGGCTGCGTTTAGCGACAGCAAGTTGGTCTGGTCGGCGACCTTGACGATGGTCACCACCATCTGGGTGATGTTGCTGGCTTTTTCATTAAGGATGCCGAGCTTGGCATTGACCAGGTCGGCGGCGCCCATCACCTGGTGCATGGTTTCCTCCATGCGCGCCAGGCCCTGCTGGCCGGAGCCGGCCAGGCTGGAGGCCTGATCGGCGGCCGAGGTGACTTCGGTCATGGTACGCACCAGGTCACGCGAGGTGGCGGCGATTTCCCGCGAGGTGGCGCCGATTTCGGTGGTGGTGGCGGCCGTTTCGGTAGCGGTGGCCTGCTGTTGCTTGGAGGTGGCGGCGATTTCGGTCACCGAGGTGGTCACCTGCACCGACGAACGCTGGGCCTGGGCCACCAGGTTGGCCAGGGCCTCGGCCATTTCGTTGAAGCCGCTTTCGATGGCACCGAACTCGTCCTTGCGGTCCAGGCTCAGGCGCATGCTCAGGTCGCCCGAGCGCAGTTTGTCGAGGGCGTGGACAATACGCTGCATGGGCGCGGTGATAGCGCGCATCAGCAACAGGCCGCACACGCCTGCGGCGATGATCGCCAGCAGGAGCGAAATGATCATGCTGCCCTTGGCCGTGCTCACTGCACCGACAATCTCGTTGGTGTCGGTATCGGCGGCGGCGCGGTTGTGCTCGATCACTTCGTTGAGGTGCTTGCGGCCCTCGAGCCAGGCCGGGGTCAGCACATCGGTGATCAACCGCTGGGCTTCGGCGTAGTTGCGTTGTCGATAGGCTTCCAGCACCTGGTCGACGATCTTGAGGTAGGCGGCTTCCATCTGGGTGAAGGCGTCGAAGCGCGCCTGGTCGTCATCATCCTGAATGGTCCCCTGGTAGCTGGTCATGTGCTCCTTCAGGCGGTCCTCGAAGCTCTTGAACAGCTCCGCGTCGGCCGAGGTGAATTCGCGGTGGTTGGACAGCCCCACCAGCTGCTGGCTGGTGACGTAGCTGTCGACCCAGGCGCTGCGGATCATCGAGCTGTAGTAGAGGCCGGGAATGCTGTCGGTCCCCACTGCCTGCTCGGCGGAGGCGATGGTCACCAACCGCGAGTAGGCTGCCACGATCATCAGCAGCATGATGGCGATGATCACGGCAAAACTTGCCAGGATCCGTTGGCGCAAGGTCCAGTTCTTCACATTCAGCCCTCAGGAATTCACAACGAGCGGGAAAATCGCCGAAGTATAGCCCAGGCGCCCAGCGCTCATGCGGCTGAAATGTGGGGTGACCAGGTAACCTGCCTGATGGGCAGGTCATTTTCTCTCTCTGGAAAGGCGCTTTTCTTGTGGGAGCGGCCTTGTGTCGCGAAAGGGCCGCAAAGCGGCCCCGGCAATCGTTTCCCTGCTGCTGATATACGGGGGCCGCTCTGCGGCCCATTCGCGACACAAGGCCGCTCCCACAAAGGCCCCGTCTATTGGGCGGCGGCAAGCCTTGCCTGACTTTCCAGTTCCTGACGCAAGGCAGGGTCCAGGCGCAACTGGCGGGCCAGTTCGTCCAGGTAGGCGCGCTCCATGAAGTTTTCCTGATCAACCATCATCACGCTGGCCAGGTACATCTCGGCGGCCATTTCCGGCGTTTGCGCGGCTCGGGCCACTTCGGCCGGGTCCAGCGGCTTGTTGAGCTCGGCATGCAGCCAGTGCTGCAACTCGCGGTCGTCATCCAGGCGGGTGAATTCGCCCTCGATCAGCGCACGCTCGCGTTCGTCGATATGGCCATCGGACTTGGCCGCCGCCACCAGCGCCCGCAGTACCGCCTGGCTGTGCAGCTCGGCCTGGGCCGGCGGCAGGCGGTCGACCGTCTGTGGCTCGGTGGCGGCCACTTGCTGGCGCGCCTGCCAGTTGCCGTAGGCCTTGTAAGCCAGCACACCGAGCACGGCCAGGCCGCCATAGGTCAGGGCCTTGCCACCATATTTGCGGGCTTTCTTGTTGCCCAGCAGCAAGCCCATGGCGCCCGCCGCCAGGGCGCCGCCACCGGCACCGGAAAGCAGGCTGCCAAGGCCGCCGGCACTGGCACCTGGCTTGCCAGAGCTGGCCTTGCCGGCCTGGCTGGCGAGCAGGTCCTGGCCGGACTTGAGCAACTGGTCGAGCAATCCCCGGGTATTCATCAAACGGTCTCCACATTGGCCAAGGGAACCATCAGGTTAAGCCCTGCCCGCGCTATCACCATGGGGGGATTTGCTTCCGGATGTTGCATTGGCTGGCAAAAAGCCAACTAGACTCGATATCGCCAATACCGCGCGTAACCGCACTACGTTTATAACGATCGCTTCACGGCTTGCTTGATGACTGCCCCGACCAAAATCTCCAAGAAGAGGGAACACCATGTCAGTGCACAAGACCGCATTGCTCGGCGCAACCGCCTGCGCCGTGCTGGCCAGCGCCAGCCTGCAGGCTGCCGAGCCGCCCAAGGCCCTGGGGCCCGGCGAGGGCCGCCTGGACATCGTCGCCTGGCCCGGCTACATCGAGCGCGGTGAAAGCGACAAGGCCTACGACTGGGTAACCGGCTTCGAGAAGGAAACCGGCTGCAAGGTCAGCGTAAAGACCGCTGCCACCTCGGACGAGATGGTCAGCCTGATGACCAAGGGCGGCTACGACCTGGTCACCGCCTCGGGCGATGCGTCGCTGCGACTGATCGCGGGCAAGCGGGTACAGCCGATCAACACTACCTTGATCCCCAACTGGAAAAACATCGACCCACGGCTGCAGAACGGTGGCTGGTACGTAGTCGACAAGCAGGTATACGGCACCCCGTACCAGTGGGGGCCGAACGTACTGCTGTACAACACCGACGTATTCAAGCAGGCGCCCACCAGCTGGGGCGTACTGTTCGAGCCGCAGAACCTTCCCGACGGCAAGCCGAACAAGGGCCGCGTGCAGGCCTACGATGGGCCGATCTACATCGCCGATGCGGCGTTGTACCTGAAGACGGCCAAGCCGGAGCTGGGCATCCAGGACCCGTACGAGCTTAACGAAGCGCAGTACAAGGCCGTGCTGGAACTGCTGCGCCAGCAGCAACCGCTGATTCACCGCTACTGGCATGACGCCACGGTGCAGATGAGCGATGTGAAGAACGAAGGCGTGGTCGCCTCCAGCTCCTGGGGCTACATGGTCAATGGCCTGAAGGCAGAGAAGCAGCCCGTGGCCTCGACCATCCCCAAGGAAGGCGCGACCGGCTGGGCCGACACCACCATGCTGCACAGCGAAGCCAAGCACCCCAACTGTGCCTACAAATGGATGGACTGGTCGCTGCAGCCGAAGGTACAGGGTGATGTGGCGGCCTGGTTCGGTTCGTTGCCGGCGGTGCCGGCGGCCTGCACCGGCAGCGAGCTGCTGGGGGCCGAGGGCTGCAAGACCAACGGTTTCGACAACTTCGACAAGATCGCCTTCTGGAAAACCCCGCAGGCCCAGGGCGGCAAGTTCGTGCCATATAGCCGCTGGACCCAGGATTACATTGCGATCATGGGTGGGCGCTGAGGTTGCCTGAATGCCTGTGCCGGCCTCTTCGCGGGTAAACCCGCTCCCACAGGTAAAGCGCCACCCTTGCAGGCGGTGATGAACCTGTGGGAGCGGGTTTACCCGCGAAGAGGCCGGTACAGGAGAAACCGTGTTGTCCGGAGCCTATGCATGCCCCTAGCCGTCCAGTTCACCCAGGTTTCCCGCACCTTCGGCGAGATCAAGGCCGTCGACCAGGTCAGCATCGACATCATCGATGGCGAATTCTTCTCCATGCTCGGCCCCTCTGGTTCGGGCAAGACCACCTGCCTGCGTCTGATTGCAGGCTTCGAGCAACCCACCAGCGGTTCGATCCGCATCCACGGCGTCGAGGCTGCCGGCGTACCGCCCTACCAGCGCGACGTCAACACCGTATTCCAGGACTACGCCCTGTTCCCGCACATGAACGTGCTGGACAACATTGCCTACGGCCTGAAGGTAAAGGGCGTGGCCAAGGCCGAACGCCACAGCCGGGCCGAAGAAGCCCTGGCGATGGTGGCCCTGGCCGGCTACGGCGCACGCAAGCCGGCGCAGTTGTCCGGCGGCCAGCGCCAGCGCGTGGCCCTGGCCCGCGCGCTGGTCAACCGGCCACGGGTACTGCTGCTGGACGAGCCGCTTGGCGCGCTGGACCTGAAGTTGCGCGAACAGATGCAGGGCGAGCTGAAAAAGCTGCAGCGCCAGCTGGGCATCACCTTCATATTCGTCACCCACGACCAGACCGAAGCGCTGTCGATGTCCGACCGTGTCGCAGTGTTCAACCGCGGCCGTATCGAGCAGGTCGACACCCCGCGCAACCTGTACATGCAGCCGGCGACCACCTTCGTCGCCGAATTCGTCGGCACCTCCAATGTGCTGCGTGGTGAATTGGCCATGGCGCTCAATGGCAGCCCGGCGCCCTTCTCCATCCGCCCTGAACACATCCGCCTCGGCGCCCCGGCCACAGCCGGCCAGCACGTCCAGGTCAGCGGCCTGCTGCGCGACATCCAGTACCAGGGCAGTGCCACCCGCTACGAGCTGCAACTGGACAGCGGCCAACTACTGGCGGTGAGCCAGGCCAACGACCGCTGGCAGGCGCAGGTACAGGCCTGGCAACCCGGGCAACCGGTACAGGCACACTGGCCCCACGAAGCCATGACGGTGCTGCAGGAAACCGAGGGCCGCTGACATGAGCACACTGCGCGGCCTGTCCAACCTGCTGTACCGGCGCCCCAACCTGTACCTGGCCCTGCTGCTGATCCCGCCACTGACCTGGTTCGGCGCAATTTACCTGGGTTCGCTGCTGAACCTGCTGTGGCAGGGCTTCTATACCTTCGACGACTTCACCATGGCGGTGACCCCGGACCTGACCCTGGGCAATTTCGCCGCGCTGTTCAACCCGTCGAACTTCGACATCATTCTGCGCACCTTGTGCATGGCGGTGGCGGTGTCGCTGGCCAGCGCCGTGCTGGCCTTCCCCATCGCCTACTACATGGCGCGCTACACCAGCGGCAAGACCAAGGCGTTTTTCTACATCGCCGTGATGATGCCGATGTGGGCCAGCTACATCGTCAAGACCTACGCGTGGACCCTGCTGCTGGCCAAGGGCGGCGTGGCCCAGTGGTTCGTCCAGCAACTGCACCTGGATGCCCTGTTGCAAACGGTGCTGGCGGTGCCGGGCGTGGGTGGCAGCACGCTGTCTACTTCGCATCTGGGGCGCTTCATGGTGTTCGTGTACATCTGGCTGCCGTTCATGATCCTGCCGATCCAGGCCTCGCTGGAACGCTTGCCGCCATCGCTGCTGCAAGCCTCGGCAGACCTCGGCGCCCGGCCCGGACAAACCTTCGTGCAGGTGATACTGCCGCTGTCGATCCCGGGCATTGCCGCCGGCTCGATATTCACTTTCTCGCTGACCCTGGGCGACTTCATCGTGCCGCAGCTGATCGGCCCGCCCGGTTACTTCATCGGCAGCATGGTCTATGCCCAGCAAGGGGCGATCGGCAACATGCCGATGGCCGCCGCATTCACCCTGGTGCCGATCGTGCTGATCGCGGTCTACCTGTCCATCGTCAAGCGACTGGGGGCCTTCGATGCACTCTGAAAATGCCTCGACCGGGCTGCGCCTGGCGGCCTGGGGCGGGTTGCTGTTCCTGCATTTCCCGATCCTGATCATCTTTCTGTATGCCTTCAACACCGAAGACGCGGCATTCAGCTTTCCGCCCAAGGGCTTTACCCTGAAGTGGTTCGCCGTGGCCTTCGCCCGGCCCGATGTGCTGGAAGCGATCAAGCTGTCGCTGCAAGTGGCCTGCCTGGCCACGCTGATCGCCCTGGTGCTCGGCACGCTGGCCTCGGCGGCGTTGTACCGGCGCAGCTTTTTCGGCAAGGAAAGCATTTCGCTGATGCTGATCCTGCCCATCGCCCTGCCCGGCATCATCACCGGCATCGCCCTGCTCTCGGCGTTCAAGGCCTTGGGGATCGAGCCCGGGGTGTTCACCATCGTGGTCGGCCACGCCACCTTCTGCGTGGTGATCGTCTACAACAACGTGATCGCCCGCCTGCGGCGGACTTCGCAGAGCCTGATCGAAGCCTCGATGGACCTGGGCGCCGACGGCTGGCAGACCTTTCGCTACATCATCCTGCCCAACCTGGGCTCGGCGCTACTGGCCGGCGGCATGCTGGCCTTTGCCCTGTCGTTCGACGAAATCATCGTCACCACCTTCACCGCCGGCCACGAACGCACCCTGCCGATCTGGCTGCTCAACCAGCTCAGCCGCCCGCGCGATGTGCCGGTGACCAACGTGGTCGCCATGCTGGTGATGCTGGTGACCATGCTGCCGATACTTGGTGCCTATTACCTGACCCGTGGCGGCGAAAGCGTCGCGGGCAGCGGCAAATGACCCTGGAGGAGTCCCCGATGCAAACGCAGATGCTGATCAATGGCCAGCTGGTCGCTGGCCAAGGCCCGGCCTGGACCGTGCTCAACCCGGCGCTGGGCACTGCCCTGGCGCAGATCAACGAAGCCAGCGAGGCCCAGGTGGACAGCGCCGTGCGCGCCGCCGACCAGGCCTTCGACAGCTGGTCGCAAACCAGCCCAAAGGAACGCTCGCAAGCCTTGCTGGCGCTGGCCGACGCCATCGAAGCCCATGGCGATGAACTGGCCCGCCTGGAATCGCAGAACTGCGGCAAGCCGCTAAGCGCCGCCCTGAATGACGAGATCCCGGCAATTGCCGACGTGTTCCGCTACTTTGCTGGTGCGGCGCGCTGCCTGGGCGGCTCGGCAGCCGGCGAATACCTGCCAGGCCATACTTCGATGATCCGCCGTGACCCGCTGGGCGTGGTGGCCTCGATCGCGCCATGGAACTACCCGTTGATGATGCTGGCGTGGAAGATCGCCCCGGCCCTGGCTGCCGGCAACACCGTGGTGATCAAGCCCTCCGAGCTGACCCCGCTGACCGCCCTGCGCCTCGGCGAACTCGCCCGGGACCTGCTGCCACCTGGGGTGCTGAACATCCTCTTCGGCCGTGGCCAGACGGTGGGCAACCCGCTGGTCAGCCACCCCAAGGTGCGCATGGTCTCGCTGACCGGCTCGATCCCCACCGGCGCGCACATCATCAGCGCCACTGCCGACAGCGTGAAACGCATGCACATGGAACTGGGCGGCAAGGCCCCGGTGCTGGTGTTCGACGATGCCGACATCGATGCCGCCATCGACGGTATCCGTACCTTCGGCTTCTACAACGCCGGCCAGGACTGCACCGCAGCCTGTCGGCTGTACGTGCAGGATGGCATCTACGAGCGTTTCGTCGAACGCCTGGGGGCCGCAGTGGCCAGCCTCAAGCCAGGTCTGCAGGAAGCCGAGGACACCGAACTGGGGCCACTGATCAGTGCCCAGCACCGCGACAAGGTTGCAGGGCTGGTACAACGGGCCATCGCCCAGCCGCACATCCGCCTGGTGACCGGTGGCAAGGCGATCGAGGGCGACGGTTTCTTCTTCGAGCCGACCGTGCTGGCCGATGCCCTGCAGGACGACGAAATCGTGCGTAACGAAGTGTTCGGCCCGGTTGTGTCGGTGACGCGCTTCAACGACGAAGCGCAGGCACTGGAATGGGCCAACGACTCCGAATACGGCTTGGCCTCATCGATATGGACCCGCGACACCGGCCGTGCCCACCGCCTGGCGGCGCGCCTGCAGTATGGCTGCACCTGGGTGAACACCCACTTCATGCTGGTCAGCGAAATGCCCCATGGCGGGCAGAAGCATTCGGGGTATGGCAAGGACATGTCGATGTATGGGCTGGAGGACTACACCTGTGTGCGGCATGTGATGATCAAGCATTGAGGGTAATGCCTGGGCTGAGACCGGCACCTCAGTCCAGGAGCTTTCCTGCAATCGGTTCGGCCCATTCCTAGTGCCACATCCTTTAGCTTGTAGTCATCGAAACTGGATTATCACGAGGCTGGATGACATGAAATATCGAGGACAACGAGCAAAGGTGAAATACAGCAAGGAAGACCATTCATGGGTCGGGCACCTATGCACAACTTGCGATATCGTCGGGTTTCACGCTCGGTCGCGCAGGCTATTGCCTGCCGCGTTCAAAGAGGCAGTGGTTGACTATTTGGAAGTAGCCAATAGAACAGGAGTAAGTATCAACGCCTGATTTTGCGCGACCTCTGTGGGAGCGGGTTCATCGAGGCGTCGAACCGCCGCGAACACCGGCAAAGCCGGTGCCATACACCGAGTCGCCTTCTTCGCGGGCATGCCCGCTCCCACAGATACCGCATCGCATTCAAAGGCGGTGCAATACCGTGTGGGAGCGGCCCTGTGTCGCGAAAGGGCCGCAAAGCGGCCCCGGTAATATCAGCGGCGGAGCTGGAAACCTGGGGCCGCTTCGCAGCCCTTTCGCGACACAAGGCCGCTCCTACAACGACCGCGTAATGCTTGGGTCAGGTCAATCCCGCAGGTCCGACTCGTGAATCGGGTTGGCCCGGCTGGTGGCGCGCTGGTATTGCGCAGGCCAGGTAGCTTTGTTGCCACCCAGATCGTCGTCGGCGTGCAGCGGCCAGTACGGGTCGCGCAGCAGTTCGCGGGCGAGGAAGATGATGTCGGCCTGGCCAGTGCGCAGAATGTGCTCGGCCTGGGCCGGTTCGGTGATCATGCCCACGGTGCCGGTGGCGATTTCCGATTCCTTGCGCACACGCTCGGCGAAGCGCGTCTGGTAGCCCGGGCCGGTGGGGATCTCGGCGTTGACCGAGGTGCCGCCGGAGGACACGTCGATCAGGTCGACGCCCAGGCCACGCAGGCGGCGGGCCAGTTCGACGGTTTCATCCGGGTTCCAGCCGTCCTCGACCCAGTCGGTCGCCGATACCCGCACGAACAGCGGTAACTCGGCAGGCCAGACCTTGCGCACGGCCTCGACCACCTGCAGGGTCAGGCGGATGCGGTTTTCGAAGCAACTACCGTACTCGTCGCGGCGCTGGTTGCTAAGTGGTGACAGGAACTGGTGCAACAGGTAGCCGTGGGCGGCGTGGATCTCGACCACCTTGAAGCCGGCCTTCAGGGCACGCTCGGTCGAGGCGACGAAGGCGGCGATCACCTGCTCGATTTCATCCTTGTTCAATTCACGCGGCGGGGTGTGCTGGGGGTCGAAGGCAATCTTCGACGGCCCTACCGGCTGCCAGCCGCCCTCTTCGAGCTTGACGCTGCCTTGCTTGCCCAGCCACGGGCGATAGGTGCTGGCCTTGCGCCCGGCGTGGGCCAGCTGAATACCGGGCATGCCCCCCTGGGCGGTGATGAAGCGGGTGATGCGTTGCAGCGGGGCGATCTGAGCGTCGTCCCACAGGCCGAGGTCTTCAGCGGTGATGCGGCCATCGGCGGTCACCGCCACGGCTTCAGTGATCACCAGGCCAGCGCCACCCACGGCGCGGCTGCCTAAATGGACAAGGTGCCAATCGTTGGCCAGGCCATCGACGGCGGAATACTGGCACATCGGCGAAACGGCGATGCGGTTGGGCAGGGTCAGCTGACGCAGGGTGTAAGGCTCGAGCAGCAGGCTCATGAGGGCACCTCCCAAGGACTCCAATGGTGATCCGGCCCGGGCACTCAGTTGCACGTCCCTGGCCCAGGTCCGGTCATAACTTCAGACTAGACCAGAATGGTTGGGGGGGAGGTTCCATGGGATTTTGGGTGGGGTGCGGGGTGTTTGGATCAAGGGTGATGTCGCCTATGAGATCGAGCGCCGCCCGCGCGGCGCTCGATCTCCTAGGCGACATCACTCTCAAGGCAGGCACATGGCAGCCCTGACCGTCGCTAAAGGCAAGCCCTCTGACAGGCATTTCAGATATCCCCTACGAGTCGGATCTGGTGATACCTGGCCTGAGGAAATACCCTACATGTTCTGTCGACAGGCGTCTGATTGTTCCTGGAAACACTGCCACTTAGTCTTTTCAGGTCGCTGAAATCCAGCGATGCGGGTGTGGAAACCCGGTCAACCTTCAAGTTCCTGTCGTAATGGCAGCTGTGTGCGGGAGGCCTTTTGGCCTACCGGGTTCCTTGAAGGCCGGTTTTCCACCCTGCATACAGTTGCCGCCCTTCGTGTGGAAACGGCGGTGGCAACTCCTTTAACCTTCAAGGAATTGCTAGAAAAATGACTACAGAAGACACCCAGTTCACCGTCGGCAAGACCACTTTCTTTCAGGGTGAAAACCAGACCCACCCATTATTTCGCATCGAAGCGGGCATTCCGTGCCGAGACGCCCGTGATCAGGCTTCGGAATTGATGGGCTATGTGCGGGAGTTGACCATCGTCGGGCTGATGGATGAGAAGCCCATGATGATCTGGGCTGCGCACTATCTCAGTGCGATGGCCAAGGCACTGATGGATGATGCCGAGTTAGGTATGGCGCGCTGAGTTTGATGTGATCATCGATCGCACATGGAGCACATTAGCCAGCCCGCCGCAGAGCCTTGTGGGAGCGGGTTTACCCGCGAAGAATGCGACTTGGTGCATGGCACCGGCTTCGCCGGTGTTCGCGGGTGAACCCGCTCCCACAGGTACAGCGCAAGCCTTGAGCCCGGTGCAGGCCCTGTGGGAGCGGGCATGCCCGCGAAGCAGCGACTCGGTGGATGGCACCGGCTTCGCCGGTGTTCACGGGTGAACCCGCTCCCACAACGGGTCAGCGCCAGGCCGTCAGCAGCGGCGGTATCTACCCTCAGCGCGGCTCCATGTGGGCAATCATCAACTGCACACTTTCATTACCACGAAACTCGTTCACATCCAGCTTGTATGCCAACTCGACCCAACGCACCGTGGGGTTCGGCCATACTTCGCGGTCAATGCCAAAGGCAATGCCGTCCAGCCGCACCGAGCCGCACTCGCTCTTGAGCACTACCTTCAAGTGCCGCTCGCCCACCACGCGCTGCTCCACCAGCTGGAACACGCCATGGAACAGCGGCTCGGGGAAGTGCTGCCCCCAGGGCCCGGCATGGCGCAGGGCCTTGGCCAGGTCGAGGTGGAACTCCTCCACCGCCAGGCTGCCGTCGGACAACAGCCGACCGGTCAGGTCCTCTTCACGCAATTGGCGTCGCACTTCTTCGTCGAACGCCTCGGCAAATGCCGGGAAATTGGCCTCGGGCAACGACAACCCCGCCGCCATCGCGTGGCCGCCGAACTTGCTGATCAGCTGCGGGTGGCGCGCCGCCACGGCATCCAGTGCATCACGAATATGGAACCCCGGCACCGAACGCGCCGACCCTTTGAGCATACCCTCGCCAGCGTCGGCGAAGGCGATAGTCGGCCGGTGGTAACGCTCCTTCAACCGCGAAGCCAGAATACCGATCACCCCCTGGTGCCAGTCGGCATCGAACAGGCACAGGCCATATGGCATCGACTCGACCGGCAGGTCCTTGAGCTGGGCCAGGGCCTCGCGCTGCATGCCCTGCTCGATGGACTTGCGGTCCTGGTTCAGGTCGTCCAGTTGCTGCGCCATGTCCTGGGCCAGGGCCGCGTCTTCACACAGCAGGCATTCGATGCCCAGGCTCATGTCGTCCAGGCGCCCGGCAGCGTTCAGCCGCGGGCCGAGGATGAAGCCGAGGTCGGTCGAGGTGATGCGCCGGTGATCGCGACGGGCCACTTCAAGAATGGCCTTGAGCCCCGGTCGGGCGCGGCCGGCGCGAATGCGTTCGAGGCCCTGGTGCACCAGGATGCGGTTGTTGGCATCCAATGGCACCACGTCGGCGACGCTGCCCAGGGCAACCAGGTCGAGCAATTCGCCGATGTTCGGCTGTGGCTGCGTTTCGTAACGCCCCAGGCTGCGCAGGCGCGCGCGCAACGCCATCAGCACGTAGAAGATCACCCCTACCCCGGCCAGCGCCTTGCTCGGGAAGCTACAGCCCGGCTGGTTGGGGTTGATGATCGCGTCGGCATCGGGCAACTCCGCGCCCGGCAGGTGGTGGTCGGTGACCAGCACCTTGAGTCCGGCGGCCTTGGCGGCAGCCACACCGTCGACGCTGGAAATGCCATTGTCCACGGTGATCAACAGCTGCGGCTGGCGTTGCAGCGCCACCTCGACGATTTCCGGAGTCAGACCGTAACCGTATTCGAAGCGGTTGGGCACAAGGTAGTCGACATGGGCCGCACCCAGCAGGCGCAGGCCCAGCACGCCGACGGTACTAGCGGTGGCGCCGTCGGCATCGAAGTCGCCAACGATGAGGATGCGCTGGCGCTGGTCGATGGCCTCGACCAGCAGGTCCACGCCGGCCTCGATGCCCTTGAGCTGCTGGTATGGCAGCAGGCGCGCGAGGCTTTTGTCCAGCTCGGCCTCGCTCTGCACGCCGCGGGCGGCGTACAGGCGGGTCAGCAAGGGCGGCAGGTTACCCAGGAATGGCAGGGTCGGCGGCAACGGGCGAGGTTCGATACGCATGGGTGATTCAGCCGCGCTCACCCAGCAGCCATTCCAGCTGCACTTCGTGCTGGCCACGGTCGTCGGTGACGAACAGCGTGCCCTCACTGATCATCACGTCCCACTTGATGGTGCGTGGCATGTCGGTGGCGAGGGTTTCCAGCACCTCCTGCGGCACGGCGGCGATGCTCAGGTTCTTCAAGCCCTTGACCGCATCAACCACCTTGTTCTGCCATACGCGCAGGCTGCCGTAGGCCAGCAGGCTGGTGCGCTCGGTGCGGCGTGAGCACCAGGTCAGTCGGTCGGCGTCCGGCTGGCCTACTTCGATCCAGTGCAGGATGCGATCGTCCAGGCTCTTTTCCCACAGCGCCGCTTCGTCCACATCGGACAAGCCACGGCCGAACGACAGGTTTTCGTTGTACCACAGGGCGTAGGCCAGCAGGCGCACGGCCATGCGTTCTTCGGTTTCCGAAGGGTGGCGGGCGATGGTCTGACGGACGTTTTCGTACACGCCGCGGTCGAGGTCGGTCAGGTTCAGTTCGAATTTGTAGGTAGTGGACGGCTGGGCCATGGTCGACGGGCTTCGTGCAAAAGAAAAGTGGCACAGTCTAACCCATCCGCACCTTCCATGCGCCGCAGCAGTACCCGGCGAAACCGACGTGTGATAAAAACACGGCTCTGCCCAGCTGCCACGGATGCCCCATGTCGACGCCCAGCAAACCCCTCGCCGGCCTCAAAGTAGTAGAACTCGGCACCCTGATCGCTGGGCCGTTCGCCTCGCGCATCTGTGCCGAATTCGGCGCCGAGGTGATAAAGGTCGAATCGCCCGACGGCGGCGACCCATTGCGCAAATGGCGCAAGCTGTACGAGGGCACCTCGCTGTGGTGGTTCGTGCAGGCCCGCAACAAGCAGTCGCTCACCCTCAACCTCAAGCACCCCGAGGGCCGTGAGATTCTCAAACGCCTGCTGGCCGAGGCCGACATCCTGATCGAGAACTTCCGCCCGGGCGTGCTGGAAAAACTCGGCCTGGGCTGGGATGTGCTGCATGCACTGAACCCGCGCCTGGTCATGGTGCGCCTGTCGGGCTTCGGCCAGACCGGGCCGATGAAAGACCAGCCGGGCTTTGGCGCGGTAGGCGAGTCGATGGGCGGCCTGCGCTACATCACCGGCTTCGACGACCGACCGCCGGTACGCACGGGTATTTCCATCGGTGATTCGATTGCCGCCCTGTGGGGGGTTATCGGCGCACTGATGGCGCTGCGGCACCGGGAAGTCAACGGCGGCCAGGGCCAGGTGGTGGACGTCGCCCTGTACGAAGCGATCTTCGCCATGATGGAAAGCATGGTCCCGGAGTTCGATGTGTTCGGCTTTATCCGCGAACGCACCGGCAACATCATGCCGGGCATCACACCCTCTTCCATCCACACCAGCGCCGACGGCAAGCATGTGCAGATCGGTGCCAACGGCGATGCGATCTTCAAGCGCTTCATGCAAGCCATTGGCCGCACCGACCTGGCCGACGACCCGACCCTGGCCACCAACGATGGCCGCGACCTGCGCCGTGACGAGCTGTACGGGGTAATCGACCGCTGGGCCAACAGCCTGCCACTGGAACAACTGATGCAAGTGCTGAACACCGCCGAAGTACCGGCCAGCCGCATCTATTCGGCCGAGGACATGTTCAACGACCCGCAGTACCTGGCACGCGAAATGTTCCTGCAGGCCAAGCTGCCGGACGGCAAGCCATTCCGCATGCCGGGCATCGTGCCCAAGCTGTCGGACACCCCCGGCTCCACCGAGTGGGTAGGCCCGGCGCTGGGCGAACATACCGAGGCGCTGCTCGGCAACCTGGGCTACGACGCAGCGGCTATCGCCAGCCTGCGCGCAGCAGGCACGGTCTGACCCTGGCGCGGCCCTGGTCCATGCGCACTGCCCGTTGCCTACGCCACCTGGCTCTGCTGTGCGGGCTGCTGCCCGCATTACTACTGCAGCCAGCCAACGCCAAGGAGCGCATCTTCTGGCTGGTGCGCGACCTGCCGCCGTTCACCATTCTGGAAGGACCGGAAAAAGGCCGTGGGGTGATCGACCAGCTGTTGCCTCTGCTTATCAGGCAGATGCCCGAATATGACCACAGCATCGTGCGCGTCAACCGCGCCCGCGGCATCCAGATGCTGCAGGACCCGCAGACCTTCACCTGCGACCCGACCTTACTGTGGACGCCGGACCGCGCCGAATACGTGCGGTTTTCAACGCCCTCTCTAGGCGTGTTCAGTGGCGGCCTGGTGCTGCGCAAGGACAGCGAGGCGCTGGTAGCGCCTTACCTCGACGGCCAGCAGGTAAATCTGCATGGCCTGCTGAGCAAGACTTCGCTGAAGCTGGGAGTTGTCGCCGAGCGCAGCTATGGCACACAGATCGACGCAATTCTGCGCCAGTTGCCCGAGACCGCGTTCAGCCGCCACTACGGCAACGACGCCACCGCCAACCTGCTGCAGATGCAACAGCTGGGGCGCCTGCGCATGGTGCTCGGCTACTGGCCCGAAGTGCGCTACCTGATCGAGCAGCAAGGCGGAGCACTGGCTGACTACCGGTTTCATCCTGTTCAAGGGGTGAACCGCTATCAGTTTCTGCATGTAGGCTGTTCGAACAGCGAGTTGGGGCGTAAAGCGATTGCGCACATCGACCAGTTGCTGCCTGCCCTGCGCCGGGACGTGTTGCCGGCATTGTATGCACGCTGGCTGGACCCGGCGTTGCAGGAAGACTACCTGGAAGAAAGCAAGCGCTTCTTCGAAGACCACTAGCTGTCGGCTCAGCCCCTGTAGGAGCGGCCTTGTGTCGCGATGGGGCGTGAAGCGGCCCCACATTTTCAGCTTCGCAGCGAAGGTTGCCGGGGCCGCTTTGCGGCCCATCGCGACACAAGACCGCTCCTGCAAGGATATGTGCCAGCCAGCAAAAAAAGAAACCCCGGGCGCTGGGGAGACACGCCCGGGGCCAAGCGAAAGCCCTTGAGGGCTTCCCGTGACAACCTTGCCAGCGCCGGAGCAAAGCACTGGCCGGGTTGCCCTACAGTGTCTGATAAACCACTCAGGCAAAGGTTCCATGAGGTTGCTGACGCTGCTGCAGTGCCGCGATCACACAGGGCTGCAGGCGCCCTTCGGCAATCTGCAGGTCACGGTGCAGGCCATCCACCAAATCGATCAACAGGCGTTGTTCCTGCAACTGACGCTCGCTTACCGTGCGCCGAAGGGTGATGCCGGCAAGGCGGTCGTGAACGGTCAATTGGCGATTACCCTGGGCATCGGCGACGCCAAGGTGTGTCTGATAGGGGGTCAGGGCTTCGTTAAGCAGTCTGCAGATTCTTTCCATCCGGATCACTCGCTGCGTGGTGGGATATAGAGGAACTGACCAACAGACGCAGCGGAAAGTTCGTTACACCGCGGCTGCTTCAGTGAGCATGCGGGGCCGAGGTGACAGTTTGAATACGCCGCCAAGGGCGCACCTGCAGTGCTTGCAGGGCACGCTGCAGGCGTGGCATCGAAAGCGGCCAGGGCAACTCGGCAAGCACCCACAGGCCCCGGTTTCTGGCCTCTTGGGCAAGGTTGTGGCGCTTGGGGGTAGCCTGGCCGACGAATAGCAAAGCGCGGGTTCGGTGCTGCTGTTCGAGCAAGGCAAGGCCGGCCCGGGTTGGCATGGCGTGGTCAAGGATCAGCAGATCGGGGCGGTGATCGGCGTTCAGGCAGGCGTCAAGGTCTGCGCTGGTTTCGCTGATGCGCACATGAAACATGCCTTGGGCGTTAAGGGCCTGGTGCAGGAGTATCTGGTGGGATGGGCGAGCCTGGTGAATCAACACATAGGGCTGGTGCATGAAAGCCGCTCCTGGTGGGAGGACCGGCTAATCTAGGCTTGGCGCTGGGTGAACTGAATAGGATTTTTCTGATTGGATTGAGGGAAAGCCTGAAATTGTTGGGGCCGCTTTGCGGCCCATCGCGACACAAGGCCGCTCCTACAGGGGAACGCGCCTGTTGCATGGGTCGCGATCTCCTGTAGGAGCGGCCTTGTGTCGCGAAAGGGCTGCGCAGCAGCCCCCGGGCGATAGCAATGCTTACAATGGTTTGCCGCGGTTACCATGCTGGCTGACAAAGCCCTGCACAGCCTTCAGGTCATTGGCCAGCACCGTGCAACGCTCCTCACGGCTGAACAGGTCGCTGAGGTGCGCCGGCAGCTCCAGCGCCTTGCCAACACCGGCCTTCTCCACCGCTTCCGGGAACTTGACCGGGTGCGCGGTACCCAGCACCACCATCGGCGTGTCCAGGCTGCGGCGGCATTCGCGGGCGGCCTTGACGCCGATTGCGGTGTGCGGGTCAAGCACCTCACCGGTGGCGGCAAATACTTCGGCGATGGTTTCGCAGGTCTGCTCGTCGCTCACTGCCAGCGAGTCGAACAGTTTGCGCGCTTCGGTCCAGCGGTCTTGCTCGACACTGAAGCCGCCACCTTGCTTGAAGTTGGCCATCAGCTCGGCAATGGCGCCACCGTTGCGGCCGTGCAGGTCGAACAGCAGGCGCTCGAAGTTGGACGAGACCATGATGTCCATCGACGGCGACAGGGTCGCGTGCAGGGTTTCCTTGACGTACTGGTTGCCGCTCATGAAGCGGTGCAGGATGTCGTTGCGGTTGGTGGCGACGATCAGCTGGCTGACCGGCAGGCCCATGTTACGTGCCAGGTAGCCTGCGAAGATGTCGCCGAAGTTGCCGGTCGGCACCGAGAACGCCACGGAACGCGCCGGGCCACCCAGCTGCAGGGCAGCGTGGAAGTAGTAGACGATCTGGGCCATGATCCGCGCCCAGTTGATCGAGTTGACCGCAACCAGGCGGGTGCCCTTGAGGAACGACTGGTCGGCGAAGCTGGCCTTGACCATTTCCTGGCAGTCGTCGAAGTTGCCTTCGACGGCGATGTTGTGGATGTTGTCACCGAAGATGGTGGTCATCTGCCGGCGTTGCACTTCCGACACGCGCTGGTGCGGGTGCAGGATGAAGATGTCGACGTTGTCGCAACGACGGCAGCCTTCGATGGCGGCGGAGCCGGTGTCACCGCTGGTAGCGCCGATGATCACCACGCGCTCGTTGCGCTTGGCCAGCACATGGTCGAGCAGGCGACCGAGCAGTTGCAGGGCGAAGTCCTTGAACGCCAGGGTCGGGCCGTGGAACAGCTCCAGGACCCACTCGTTGCTGTTCAACTGACGCAGCGGTGCAACCGCGGCGTGGGCGAACTCGCCGTAGGTTTCTTCGAGGATCTTCTTGAAATCGGCGTCGGCGATGCTGCCTTCGACGAACGGGCGCATCACCCGGAAGGCCAGTTCGTGGTACGGCAGGCCGGCCCACGAGGCGATTTCTTCCTGGGTGAAGCGTGGCAGGTTTTCCGGGACGTACAGGCCGCCGTCGCTGGCCAGGCCAGCCAGCAGGACGTCTTCGAAATTCAGGGCCGGAGCCTGACCGCGGGTGCTGATATAGCGCATGGGTGCAAACCTTCGATGCTGGGGCCGGGGCCGCACTGGCGGCCCGACGGCACAATTGTTAGTTGAGCTGCTCGACGCGAATGCGCACGACCTTGCCGACCACGTCCTGCAGGGCTTCCAGGGCAACGATGGCGTCGTTGATGCGCTGCTCGACCACGCGATGGGTCAGCAGGATCATCGGCACCAGGCCATCCTGTTCCTCGGCTTCCTTCTGCATGATCGACTCGATGTTGATGCCGCGCTCCGAGAGGATGCTGGCCACCTGGGCCAGTACGCCCGGGTGATCCTTGGCCTGGATGCGCAGGTAGTAGGCGCTTTCGCAGGCTTCGATCGGCAGGATCGGGTGGGCCGACAGCGAATCCGGCTGGAAGGCCAGGTGCGGCACGCGGTTTTCCGGGTCGGAGGTCATGGCACGAACCACATCGACCAGATCGCCGATCACCGACGAAGCGGTAGGCTCCATGCCGGCACCCGCGCCGTAGTACAGGGTGGAACCGGCGGCGTCGCCGTTGACCATGACGGCGTTCATCACGCCGTTGACGTTGGCGATCAGGCGGTCGGCCGGGATCAATGTCGGGTGTACACGCAGCTCGATGCCTTCGGCAGTGCGGCGGGCCACGCCCAGGTGCTTGATGCGGTAACCCAGGGCCTCGGCATAATTCACGTCTGCAGTGGTCAGCTGGGTGATACCTTCGGTATAGGCCTTGTCGAATTGCAGCGGGATGCCGAAAGCGATCGAGGCAAGGATGGTCAGCTTGTGCGCGGCATCGATGCCTTCAACGTCGAAGGTCGGGTCGGCTTCGGCGTAACCCAGCGCCTGGGCTTCGGCGAGTACGTCCGGGAAGGCACGGCCCTTCTCACGCATTTCGGTGAGGATGAAGTTGCCGGTGCCGTTGATGATGCCGGCCAGCCAGTTGATGTGGTTGGCCGACAGGCCTTCGCGGATGGCCTTGATCACCGGGATGCCACCGGCAACGGCCGCTTCGAAGGCAACGATCACGCCCTTCTCACGGGCCTTGGCAAAGATTTCATTGCCGTGCACGGCAATCAGCGCCTTGTTGGCGGTGACCACGTGCTTGCCGTTTTCGATGGCCTTGAGCACCAGCTCGCGGGCCACGGTGTAGCCACCGATCAGCTCGATGACAATGTCGATCTCCGGGTTGCTCGCAACTTCGAACACATCAGCGGTAATGGGGGTACCGGTAATCTGGCAGTTCGGGTTCTGCGAGCGCATGGCAATCTGTGCCACTTCAATACCGCGCCCGGCACGGCGGGCGATCTCCTCGGCGTTGCGCTGAAGTACATTGAAGGTTCCGCCACCGACGGTCCCCAACCCACAGATGCCTACTTTGACCGGTTTCACTGTGAACTCCCCATTGAACGGCCGACGCCTATGCCGACCGTGAAACATGCCGTCACCCCATGACGACGGCGTACTGAATTGGATTACTTGGCCAGTGCCAGCTTGGCGACCTGCGGTGCCGGCTGGTAGCCCGGAATGACCTGGCCGCTTTCAAGGACGATCGCCGGCGTGCCGTTGACGCCGATCGACTGGCCCAGCTGGAACTGCTTGCCGACCGGGTTGGCGCACTTGGCGGCCTTGATTTCCTCACCCTCGACCATCTTGTCCATCGCCGCTCGGCGGTCGCTGGAACACCAGACGGCCTGCAACTGCTGGTCACCCGGCGAACCGAGCCCCTGGCGCGGGAAGGCGACATAGCGCACTTCGATACCGCGGCGGTTGAGCTCAGGCACCTCGGCGTGCAGCTTGTGGCAGTACGGGCAGGTGGTGTCGGTGAACACGGTGATGTGCGACTTGGTCTCGCCCTTGGCAGGATAAACCACCATTTCGGCGGCTGGAATGCCGTTGATGAGCTTGGCAATGCCCAGGCGCTCGGTCTTCTCGGTGAGGTTGACCGGCTTGCCGTCCTGGATCTGGAACAGGTAACCCTGCATCACGAACTGGCCGTCGCCGCTGGCATACAGCACGCGGCCGCCCTGCAGCTTGACTTCATACAGGCCGCTGACCGGGCTGCTGGCCACGCTTTCGACGGGCACTTCCAACTCGAGGTTCTGCAACGACTTACGGATGGCCTGCTCGGCAGCTGCATTGCTGTCGGTTGCCGCGGCAACGGCAAAGGTACTGGCCAGCGCCAACGCGGCGGCGGCGAAAAACTGGGTCACGCGCATGGGAACTCCTGAAGGCGGACAGGGGCCGGAGGGCGTCACCTGCGGAAAATACGCGGTGACCGTGCGGCCCTTGGTGCAAACCGCCCAAGCCTACCACATCACACCGCCAGTGAAGGGCCTTGCAAGGACCGGTCGGCGGAACATGAAAAACATTCATCCACGCGGGTGGTGCTGGGCATGCAGTTGCTGCAGGCGGGCCTTGGCGACATGGGTGTAGATCTGCGTAGTCGACAGGTCACTGTGGCCCAGCAGCATCTGCACCACACGCAAGTCGGCGCCATGGTTGAGCAGGTGAGTAGCGAAGGCATGACGCAGGGTGTGCGGTGACAGCGGCTTGTCGATACCGGCGACCCGGGCATGGTGCTTGATACGATGCCAGAAGGTCTGACGGGTCATCTGCTCGCCACGCTGGCTGGGGAACAAGACGTCGCTGGGGCGGCCATTGAGCAGTTCGGCGCGGCCATCGCGCAGGTAGCGCTGCAACCACAGCACCGCCTCCTCGCCCATGGGCACCAGGCGCTCCTTGCTGCCCTTGCCCATCACCCGCAGCACGCCTTGGCGCAGGTTGACCTGGTCGAGGGCCAGGCTGACCAGCTCGGTGACACGCAGGCCGCAGGCGTAGAGCACTTCGAGCATGGCGCGGTCACGCTGGCCGATGGCTTCGCCCAGGTCCGGAGCTTGTAGCAAGGCTTCGACGTCTGCTTCGGACAACGACTTGGGCAGCGGCTTGCCCAGTTGCGGCATATCCACTTGCAGGGTGGGGTCGATGGCCACCAGTTTTTCCCGCAACAGGTAGCGGAAGAAGCCGCGCAGGCCGGACAGGAAGCGCGCCGTGGAGCGCGGCTTGTAGCCCTGGTCGAGGCGCCAGGCCAGGTGGTCGAGAATCAGCTCGCGTCCGGCGTCGGGCAAGCTGACGCCATGTTCCTGCAACCAGCCGTTGAACAGGGCCAGGTCACTGCGGTAGGACACGCGGGTGTTGTCGGACAGGCCCTTTTCAAGCCACAGGGCGTCGAGGAACTGGTCGATCAGGGGGTGGTCTAGGGCGGGCATTCGGGGCTGCTGGGTGTTGGTGGTGGGGCTAGTGTTTCACAGCAGCTCGGGGTTGTCTGTACTGGCCTCTTCGCGGGTGACCCCGCTCCCACAAGGGTCACACAGGTCCCGAAGGCGGTGATATCCCTGTGGGAGCGGGTTTACCCGCGAAAGGGCCTAAACAGGAGAACTCAGGCCTGGGGCAGAACGGGCACCGGCCGCTTGTCCTCATCGATGGCAACGAAGCTGAACACCCCGTGGATCGCCCGCTCGCGTCCATCCAGGTACATGTTCTCGACGAACACATCCACCTGTACCTGCAAGCTGGTATTACCTACCTTGATGACCGACCCCACCAACTCGACGATCGAGCCCGCCGGGATCGGATGCTTGAAGTCGATGCGGTCAGTCGACACGGTTACCAGCGGCAGGCGGCAGAAGCGCGTGGCGGCGATGAACGACACTTCGTCCATCCAGGCCAGGGCGGTGCCGCCGAAGAGGGTGTTGTGGTGGTTGGTGGTGTTGGGGAACACCGCCTTGGTCACGCGGGTCACCGACAGCTCGGTGCGGCGCAGGATTTCCTGGTCTCGGGTAGTCATGGCAATCACATCTTCGGGGGTCAAAACGCAAAAAAGCAGCCCGAAGGCTGCTTTTTTCTCGCTAGGCGGCCTCGGCCACCGGGCAAACTGCACTCAGGACAGTTTTTCCTTGATGCGAGCGGCTTTGCCGGACAGGTCGCGCAGGTAGTACAGCTTGGCTTTACGCACGTCACCACGACGTTTCACGGCCAGGCTGTCGATTTGCGGGCTGTAGGTCTGGAAGGTACGCTCTACGCCAACGCCGCTGGAGATCTTGCGCACGGTGAAGGCGCTGTTCAGACCGCGGTTACGCTTGGCGATAACGACGCCTTCGAACGCCTGCAGACGGGAACGCTCACCTTCCTTCACTTTAACCTGAACGACAACGGTGTCGCCTGGTGCGAAGGTCGGGATTTCCTTGCTCATCTGCTCGGCTTCGAGCTGCTGGATGATCTTGTTGGTCATGCTGTGCTCCTAAGATGGATACGTGATCCACCATCGATACGTTTAACTATCGTCCCGCTCGCGGAGATATTCCTCGAGCAGCTTCTTCTCTTCTCCAGAAAGCGAGCGACTTTCCAGAAGATCGGCGCGTCGTTCGAAGGTCCTACCAAGGGACTGCTTCATTCTCCAACGCCGGATGTGTGCATGGTTGCCACTTAGCAACACGTCGGGAACACGCTGATCCGCATACACCTCAGGCCGGGTGTAGTGCGGGCAATCGAGCAGACCGTCGGTGAAGGAATCTTCTTCCGCCGAGTCCACATGCCCTAAAGCTCCGGGCAGCAGCCGTGTAACCGCATCGATCAGTACCATGGCCGGCAGCTCGCCACCGGAAAGCACATAGTCGCCAATCGACCACTCCTCATCGACATGAGCCTCGATAAAGCGCTCGTCGATGCCTTCATAACGACCGGCGATCAGGATCAACGATTCCTGTTCGGCCAGGCCTTTGACCGCCTGCTGAGTCAGCTTGCGGCCTTGTGGCGAAAGGTAGATCACCTTCGCCGCTGCTCCGGTCGCTTGCCTGGCGCTAACCAGGGCGTCTTCCAGAGGCTTGATTTTCATCACCATGCCCGGACCACCGCCAAACGGCCGATCATCCACCGTGTGGTGACGATCTGTGGTGTAGTCCCGCGGGTTCCAGCAAGTCACCTGAAGCAACCCCTGTTTCACCGCGCGGCTGGTAATGCCGTACTCCGTGATGGCCGAGAACATCTCGGGGAACAACGTGATGACGTCTACGCGAAGGTTACCCATCGTTTAGAAGTCCGCGTCCCATTCAACCCGCATCACGCCTGCTTCCAGGTCGATGTCGAGCACGCATTGCGCCGTATAGGGCAACAGACGCTCGCGATCATCCAGGCTGCCTGCGCAGGGCTTGACCACCATGACATCGTTCGCACCGGTCTCCAACAGGTGATCGACCTTGCCGAACAGTTGTTCGTCCTGGTTGATGACCTTCAGGCCCACCAACTGGTACCAGTAGTACTCGTCAGCAGCCAGGTTGGGCAAAAGGCTCCGCGGAATGCAGATTTCGTAACCGCTCAGAAGACGGGCTTCATCGCGATCATCGAGGCCTTTCAGCTTCACGACCAGGCCCTTCTGGGAGCCACGACCGTTGACCAGCTCGACCTGCTTTACGTTGCCTTCGTGCCGAAGCGTCCAGCGCGGATAATCCAACAGGTTTTCAATCGGATCGGTAAAGGAATACACCTTCACCTCGCCGCGAACGCCGTGAACCGAAAAAATCTTGCCAACGACGATGAGGTCGTCAGCCTTTTCTGGCGTCGCGTTCATACTACTCAGGCAGCAGCCTTGGCAGCGTCCTTCAGCAGCTGAGCAACGCGCTCAGACGGCTGTGCACCCTGGCTCAGCCAGTAGTTGACGCGCTCTTGGTTGACCGACAGCTTGACTTCGGCGCCAGCAGCGATCGGGTTGAAGAAACCTACGCGCTCAACGAAACGGCCGTCACGGGCGTTACGCGAGTTGGTCACGGTCAGGTGGTAGAATGGGCGCTTTTTCGAGCCGCCACGGGCCAGACGAATGGTTACCATGTGAACATCGTTCCTATAGTCGGTGCTGCAGTTGATACAGCAGCTGGTACTGCAAATCTGAATGCCAAATAGGCACACGGGTGCCCAAAAGGCCGCATATTCTCGGGGAATACACGGACATTTGCAAATGACTTTTTCGGCAAGGCCCTGCCCTGCCGTCCAGATCCGCCGGTTGAGCCGCGAAATCCGCGGCGATTGCCCCGCCACGGCGGGGGTTCTGGGCGCCTGCCGGACAAACGGCAGGCCCCCGGAATAGGGGTTACAGCTTCGGCATGCCGCCGCCCGGCAGCATCCCGCCAAGGCCGCGCATCATCTTGGCCATGCCGCCCTTGGCGGAGAATTTCTTCATCATCTTCTGCATTTGCTTGTGCTGCTTGATCAGGCGGCCGACGTCCTGCACCTGGGTGCCGGAACCGATGGCGATTCGGCGCTTGCGCGAGCCGCTGATCAACTCCGGATCACGGCGCTCGGCCGGGGTCATGGAGTTGATGATTGCTTCCATCTGCTTGAACTGCTTCTCGGCGGCGCCCTGGGCATTGCCCATCTGCGACAGGTTGACCCCGCCGATGCTCGGCAGCTTGTCCATCAGGCCGCCGAGGCCGCCCATGTTCTTCATCTGCTGCAGCTGGTCGCGGAAGTCTTCGAGATCGAAGCCCTTGCCCTTCTTCAGCTTCTTGGCCAGCTTGTCGGCCTTGGCCTTGTCGATCGTCTGCTCGGCCTGCTCGATCAGGCTGAGCACGTCGCCCATGCCGAGGATTCGCGAGGCGACACGGTCGGGGTGGAACGGCTCGAGGGCTTCGGTCTTCTCGCCCATACCGATGAACTTGATCGGCTTGCCGGTAATGGCACGCACCGACAGCGCGGCACCGCCACGGGCGTCGCCGTCGACCTTGGTCAGCACCACGCCGGTCAGCGGCAGCGCCTCGCCAAAGGCCTTGGCGGTGTTGGCGGCGTCCTGGCCGGTCATGGCGTCGACCACGAACAGGGTCTCGATCGGCTTGACCGCGGCATGCAGCGCCTTGATCTCGTCCATCATGTCGGCGTCGATGTGCAGACGGCCGGCGGTGTCGACGATGACCACGTCGATGAACTTCAGCTTGGCTTCGCGGATGGCCGCTTCGGCGATGGCCACCGGTTTCTGGCTGATGTCGGACGGGAAGAAGGTGACGCCGATGTCGTTGGCCAGGGTTTCCAGCTGCTTGATCGCCGCCGGGCGGTAGACGTCGGCGGACACCACCATCACGCTCTTTTTCTTGCGCTCCTTGAGGAAGCGCGCCAGTTTGCCGGCGGTGGTGGTCTTGCCGGCGCCCTGCAGGCCAGCCATCAGCACCACGGCGGGCGGGGCGGCGTTGAGTGCGAGATCTTCGTTGGCCGCGCCCATCAGGCTTTCCAGCTCGGCCTGGACGATCTTCACGAACGCCTGGCCCGGGGTCAGGCTGCGCGACACTTCAGTGCCGACTGCACGGTCCTTGACGCTGTTGACGAAATCCTTGACCACCGGCAGGGCAACGTCGGCCTCGAGCAGGGCCATGCGCACTTCGCGCAGCGTGTCCTTGATGTTGTCTTCGGTCAGCTTGGCCTTGCCGGTGACATGGCGCAGCGTCTGTGACAGGCGGTCGGTCAGGTTTTCGAACATGGTGATCCTTTCAGGCCCAGTAAAAGCCGAGGTTTGTCAGGCGCCCAGCGGGGAATGCACACCCGCCAGGCACAGCAAGGCGGCGATTATAGCGAAGTGCGGCGACGGCGCACACCTTGCTGGCGGCCTGGTAGATATTCGGTGGCTGTGCCGGCCTCTTCGCGGGTGAACCCGCTCCCACAAGGTCTGCACCACACTCGAAACCGTGTGGGAGCGGGTTCACCCGCGAATGCTGCACCGCGGTCTGTCAGTCTTCCTAGACCAGCGCGATCTATGCCAAACTCCGTCTCTTTAAGGCTCGCCAACCAGGACTTATGTTCTCCTCACCCAGCCTCATCCCCAACCTGATCGCCGCCGGCCTATATATAGCCGCGGCCATCTACCAGGGCTCTTACCTTGCCCAGAACCGCAAGGCCGACAAGCGCCTGCTTGCCCTGCTGGGTGCCTTCGCGGTACTCGCCCAGGCTGGTGCGCTGTTCTTCCAGCTGATCACCCCGCTGGGCCTGAGCCTGGACTTCTTCAGTGCCGCCAGCCTGATCGCCGTGGCGGTCATCGCCCTGACCCTGCTGGCCTGCTTGCGCATACCCGTGGAAAACCTGCTGGTGCTGCTGTTCCCGCTGGGCGCGGTGACCGCGCTGCTGGCCCAGTTCGCGCCCCCCGGCACGGTGCCGCTGGTCAACGAAGAGCCAGGCATCCTCGCGCACATCCTGCTGTCGATCCTGGCCTACGGGCTGTTCACCATCGCGGTGTTCCAGGCACTGCTGTTGCTGCTGCAGGACCGCCAGCTGAAGAACAAGCACCCGTCCGGGCTGATCCGCAACTTCCCGCCACTGCAAACCATGGAAAGCCTGTTGTTCGGCTTCCTCTGGGCCGGCTGGTGCCTGCTGTCGCTGTCGCTGATCTCCGGCTGGCTGTTCCTCGACAACCTGTTCGCCCAGCATCTGGCACACAAGACCCTGCTGGCCTGTGTCGCCTGGGTGGTGTTCAGCGTGCTGCTGTGGGGCCGCACCCGCCTGGGCTGGCGTGGCCACAAGGCCATCCGCTGGACGCTGGCCGGTTTCTGCCTGCTGATGCTGGCCTATTTCGGCAGCAAGCTGGTTCGCGAATTCATCCTGCATATCTGACGGGCGCCCATGGATACCCTGCCGTACGCACCGCTATTCGGCACCCTGGCACTGGCGCTGTTGTGGTCGGCGCTGTTCACCGCAGTGGACGCCGCCCGCCTGCAACTCAATGGCACGCTGCGCGTCGGCGAGGACGGCCAGCCCGCGTTGCCGGCCCAGGCCCTGGTGCTGTGCGCCAGCCTGGGCAAGCTGCTGGTGCTGGGCCTGGCCTGCCTGGTCGGCCAGCGCCATGACGGCGAGCACGGCTTCTGGCTGGCCGGGTTGGCCGCCACCCTCGTCCTGCTGGTATTTGCCGAATACCTGCCACGGCGCCTGGCCCGGCGCAATCCGCAGGCGTTCGCCAGCCTTGGCGCCAGCCTGCTGAAAGTCCCCCTCACCCTGCTGCAACCGCTGGCCTGCCTGCTGGATGGCATTGCCAAGCTGATCCTGCGTCCGTTCCGCGTGCAGCCCACGGCCGTGGCCCTGCACCCGCAGGAAGCCGACGAGTTCGACGAGGACGAGGAACACGAGGCCCCGCGCCACGGCCTGCTGGACGGCCTGCAGTCACTGGACAAGATGACCGTCAACGACATCCTGGTACCGCGCAACGAAGTGGACGGCATCAGCCTCGACGAGCCGATCGAGCGCATCATCGAGCAACTGATCGTCAGCCGCCACACCCGCCTGCCGGTGTACCACAGCGACATCAACCAGGTTGAAGCAATCCTCAATACCAAGCTGATCAGCCACCTGCTGCCGAAGGCCGAACTGACCCTGGAAACGCTGCTCGGGGCCTGCTACGAGCCTTATTTCGTCCCCGAAAGCACACCCCTGCAAATGCAGCTGCTGAACTTCCACAAGCAGCAGCGCCGCCTGGGCGTGGTGGTGGACGAGTACGGCGAAGTGCTGGGCATCGTCACCCTGGAAGACATCCTCGAAGAGATCGTTGGCGAGTTCGAGGATGAACAGAGCCTGGACAACCCCCACGTGCACCCGCAGCCCGATGGCACGTTCGTCATCGACGGCACCGCTTCGCTGCGCGAGATCAACCGCAGCCTGGGCTGGCACCTGCCCTGCGACGGCGGGCCGAAAACCCTCAACGGGCTGGTCACCGAAGCACTGGAAAGCATCCCTGAAAGCGCCGTTTGCCTGAAGATCGGCCGCTATCGCCTGGAAATCCTCGAAACAGAGGACAATTGTGCCAGCAAGGTACTGGTGTGGGCCGTGACCCGATAGCTATACTCGGGTCACGCTTACCCAGCCCCGCCGTCCCGCCTGCTACCCGCACCCGGCGCTCGACGGCCAGTCCGCTCCACTGACACGCCCTGCGGTCCTGCTTCAACACCCCGAACAGTGCCCGCCCCGCCCCTACCCCCCTTGGGCTATCGTCAGTCGGGCGCACACAACAACAAAACGCTCCGGCGCCCGCGCCACCGTGCCTGTCCTTTGGCATTGCACGCCGCGTGGCTTATCCCAATGGAGCCGGACCAGACTGTCAGGGACCTATTCAATGACAACCAGCAGCACCTATGCCGAAGCGCCTGCCGCACCGGTCAACTCGCCCGCGCGGGTAGCCACTGCCAGCTTCATCGGCACTGCCATCGAGTTCTACGATTTCTACGTTTACGCCACTGCCGCCGCCCTGGTGATCGGCCCGGTGTTCTTCCCGTCCGGGTCGGGCACCGCGCAGATGCTGGCGGCCTTCCTTACCTTCGGTATCGCCTTCCTCGCCCGCCCACTGGGCTCGGCACTGTTCGGCCACTTTGGCGACCGCATCGGCCGCAAGTCGACCCTGGTAGCCTCGCTTCTGCTGATGGGCGTGTCCACCACAGCCATCGGCGTGCTGCCGGGCTATGACAGCATTGGCGTATGGGCGCCGATCATCCTCTGCCTGCTGCGTTTTGGCCAAGGCCTGGGGCTGGGCGGCGAATGGGGTGGCGCGGCTTTGCTGGCTACGGAGAACGCGCCGGAAGGCAAACGCGCCTGGTTCGGCATGTTCCCGCAGCTGGGCCCATCGATCGGCTTCCTGGCTGCCAACGGCCTGTTCCTGACCCTTGCCCTGGTGCTCAGCGACGAGCAGTTCCGCGAGTGGGGCTGGCGCATTCCGTTCCTGCTCAGCGCCGCGCTGGTACTGGTGGGGCTGTATGTACGCCTGAAGCTTGAAGAAAGCCCGGTATTCGCCAAGGCCGTCGCCCGCCACGAGCGGGTGAAAATGCCGGTGGTCGACCTGTTTTCCAGATACTGGCTGCCGACCCTGCTGGGCGCAGCGGCAATGGTGGTGTGCTACGCGCTGTTCTATATCTCCACGGTGTTCTCGCTGAGTTATGGCGTGACCACGCTGGGCTACAGCCGCGAAACGTTCCTTGGCCTGCTGTGCTTCGCGGTAGTGTTCATGGCCCTGGCCACACCGCTGTCGGCCTGGCTCAGCGACCGCTACGGGCGCAAACCGGTGCTGATCGTCGGCGGCCTGCTGGCGGTAGCCTCGGGCTTTACCATGGAGCCGCTGCTGACTTCGGGGTCGACCGCAGGGGTGGCGCTGTTCCTGGCCATCGAACTGTTCCTGATGGGCGTGACATTTGCGCCGATGGGGGCGCTGCTGCCGGAACTGTTCCCGACCCACGTGCGTTATACCGGCGCTTCGGCGGCGTATAACCTGGGCGGTATCGTCGGCGCCTCGGCTGCTCCGTTCTTTGCCCAGAAGCTGGTGAGCATGGGTGGGTTGAGCTGGGTGGGGGGATATGTATCGGTGGCGGCGGTGATCAGCTTGATTGCCGTGCTGTGCCTGAAAGAGACCCGCAATACACAGCTGTAAGTAAATGGGGCCGCGTTGCGGCCCTTCGCGGGCAAGCCCGCTCCCACAGGGGTAGCGCCGAAACCTGTGGGAGCGGGCTTGCCCGCGAAGGGCTGCAACGCAGCCCCAATCGGATCAGAACTCGACCTTGACCGCCTGCGCAGCACGGGTCGCCTTGGCACGCGCCGCTTCGACCGACTCGTCACGCGCCAGGCACACGCCCATGCGGCGGGTACCGTTGATTTCCGGCTTGCCGAACAGGCGAATGGCGGTATCCGGCTCGCTCAGCGCCGCACCCAGATTGGCAAAGCTGGTCTGCTGCGACTGCCCCTCGGGCAAGATCACCGCAGAAGCCGAAGGGCCGAACTGGCGCACTACCGGAATCGGCAGGCCAAGAATGGCGCGGGCATGCAGGGCAAACTGCGACAGGTCCTGGGAAATCAGGGTCACCAGACCGGTGTCATGCGGGCGTGGCGAGACTTCGCTGAACCACACCTGGTCGCCCTTCACGAACAGCTCCACGCCAAACAGGCCACGACCGCCCAGGGCATCGGTGACCGCCTTGGCCACCCGCTGCGACTCGGCCAGCGCCTTCGGGCTCATGGCCTGCGGCTGCCACGATTCCTGGTAGTCGCCCTTCTCCTGGCGATGGCCGACTGGCTCGAGGAAGGTGGTGCCGCCGACATGGCGCACGGTCAACAGGGTGATTTCGTACTCGAAGTCGATGAAGCCCTCGATAATCACCCGCCCTTTGCCGGCGCGACCGCCTTCCTGGGCGTAGTCCCACGACTTCTGCAGGTCGGCATCGCTGCGCAACAGGCTCTGGCCCTTGCCAGACGAACTCATCACCGGCTTGACCACGCACGGGTAGCCGACATCGGCAACGGCCTTGGCGTAGTCTTCGTAGGTGTCGGCGAAGTGGTACGGCGAGGTTGGCAGGTCCAGCTCTTCGGCGGCCAGGCGGCGGATGCCTTCGCGGTTCATGGTCAGCTGGGTGGCGCGGGCGGTCGGCACCACGGTGAAGCCTTCGTTTTCCAGCTCGACCAGGGTGGCGGTGGCGATGGCTTCGATTTCAGGGACGATGTAGTGCGGTTTCTCGGCCTCGATCACGGCACGCAGGGCCACGCCATCGAGCATGTTGACCACGTGGCTGCGGTGCGCCACCTGCATTGCCGGGGCATTGGCGTAGCGGTCGACGGCGATCACTTCGACGCCCAGGCGCTGCAGCTCGATCACCACTTCCTTGCCCAGCTCGCCACAGCCGCAGAGAAGTACACGGGTCGCGGTAGGCGACAAGGGGGTTCCGATACGGGTCATTTCAGGTCCTCGAAGGCGTCCGGGGCCGCACCAGGCTTGGCGCCACCCGCTGAAAAAGGACCGCTATTCTACACCATCAACCCGCCACGGCGGCCCGCCGGGCGCGAAATGCCATGGCCAGCCACACGGCGGTAACACCGGCAAATTTCGAGGCCATGGCGGTGCCGATCACGGCTGGGGTCAGGGCACCGATCATGCCGAAGAAGATGAAGGTGTCCACCGGGATGCTCAGCGCCGAACTCAGCCACAGGCGGTCGCGCAGCGGCCGGCGGGTGATGCTGAATACCAGCCAGTCGATCAGTTCGGAAATGAAGAACGCAGTGGCGCTGGCCAGGGCGATGGCCGGTTCCGAAGTGACATAGGACAGCACCAGCGCCGCCAGCATGGCGACCAGGGCCCCATGGCCGAAGCGGGTCTGCACCATGTCGCGCAGGATGAACACCAGGCCGCCCCAGGCGGACCAGATGATGTCCAGGTGTGGCGCGCTGGAGAAGGCGTAGTTGATCAGCACTACGCTGCTGATGTAGGCAATCAGATAGAACATGGCGGGTAGTCTGTGGGCAAGCCGCACAGATTACCGCTGGCTGGTTCGCGGGTAAACCCGCTCCCACAGGTACAACATCAGGTTCGAGGGCTACGCGATGCCTGTGGGAGCGGGTTCACCCGCGAAGAATCCAACACGGTGGATGGCACCGGCTGCGCCGGTGTTCGCGGGTGAACCCGCTCCCACAGGGGGGGCGAGTCAGCCCTAGAGGATGAGGCCAGCCTCTACTGCCCTTTCATGGCAAAGCTTGAGCACCGCCCGGCGCTCGTCGTTGTCCATCCGCCCCCAGCGGCCGATCTCGGCCACGGTTCGCTGGCAACCGGTGCAGATATCCTGCTCGTCCAACGCACAGATACTCACGCACGGCGAGGCCACCGGCCGCTCCACGACATCACTCATCGTCAACCACCAACTCCCGTGCATAACGCTGGGCATTGTGCACGTAATGCGCGGCACTGGCTTCGAGCATGCGCTTCTGCTGTTCGGTCAGCTCACGCACCACCTTGCCCGGCGAACCCATCACCAGCGAACCGTCGGGGATCTCCTTGCCTTCCGCAATCAGCGCATTGGCGCCGATGATGCAATGCTTGCCGATACGCGCGCCATTGAGGATGACCGCATTGATACCGACCAGGCTGTAGTCGCCCACCGTGCAGCCATGCAGCATGGCGTTGTGGCCAACGGTCACGCCCTTGCCAAGGGTCAGCGGAGAGCCCATGTCGGTGTGCATCACCGTGCCATCCTGCACGTTGCTGCCTTCGCCAATGTCGATCAGCTCGTTGTCCCCGCGCAGCACCGCGCCAAACCAAACGCTGGCATTGGCCTGCAGGCGCACCTTGCCGATCAGCGTGGCGTTGGGTGCGGCCCAACTGGTGGGGTGGCTCTCGACCCGCAGGTCGCCCAGGCGGTATTTCATGCTTGCTCCTCAGGCTGCAACGCAGACGACGGGGTTGGCCCCGCTCAGTTTTCGATGTAACGCTCAGGGGGCTGGTGCAGGCTGATGCCGGCATCGAACAGCAGGTTGACCAGTTCGACGATCATGATCGCCGACAACCCCCAGATCTTGTATTCGCCATAGCGATAGCTGGGCACATACCAGCTGCGCCCCTGGTAATCGATACGGTGGGTATGATCGCGCGGGTCCTGGCGGAAGAATTCCAGCGGCACGGTGAATACTGCCGCGATCTCGGCATCATTGGCACGGTATTCGACAAAATCGGGGATGAGCCCGACGAATGGCGTCACTTTCAGGCCGTGCAGCGAAATCAGCGGGCTGAGCGGGCCGATCACTTCAACCAGGCCTGGTGGCAGGCCGATTTCTTCTTCCGCTTCACGTAGCGCGGTGAACACCAGGTCCGGGTCTTCCGGGTCGCGGCGGCCACCGGGAAAAGCCACTTCACCGCCGTGAGTGGACAGGCCCTTGGCACGCAGGGTCAGGACCAGTTCGGGCGCTTCGCTGCGGGTGATGGGCAAAAGAACCGCCGCTTCAGGGAACCGCCGGTCGGTTTCCAGTGATGCGGGTTGGTGGTTGCTCATTCGGCGAAGTAGCTCGTCCAGCATTGCGCACACTCGTATTCAAGGCCTGCCTTGCATGATGCACCAAAGGCGCGAAGCACCCAAGCCCTGTGCGCTTGCGGCAAACCGGCCGTCGCGCCAAGATAAACCTGAGCAAAGGGAACCCCGAATGAAATACTGCAGCGCCTGCGGCCAGCCGGTCACTCAGCAGATTCCCGAGGGCGACAGCCGCCTGCGGTATGTCTGCGGGTCTTGCCGGATCGTCCATTATCAGAACCCCAACATCGTTGCCGGCGTGTTGCCGACCTGGGGCAGCCAGGTGCTGCTGTGCCGGCGCGCCATCGAGCCACGCCGAGGCTTCTGGACCTTGCCTGCCGGTTTCATGGAAAACGGCGAAACCCTGGACGAGGCCGCCCGTCGCGAAACCGTCGAGGAAGCCTGCGCCCGGGTCGCCAGCATGAGCCTGTACCAGCTGTTCGACCTGCCACACATCAACCAGGTGCACGTTTTCTTTCGCGCCGAGCTGGCAGACCTTGATTTCGCGATCGGCGTCGAAAGCCTGGAGGTGCGGCTGTTTGAAGAACATGAGATACCGTGGGGCGAGCTGGCTTTCCGCACCGTCACTCGCACACTAGAATGCTACTATCGCGATCGCATCGGGCAGCACTACCCAATAGGCCATGAATACCTGCCGCCGATGAACGTCTCGCCCACCACCTAGAAACCTTCGGGGATACCGTTACATGCGTTGGTTGCTTGCCCTTTTCTGCCTTTGCGTTACCTCGGTGTCCCAGGCGGCCTTCACCGAGACCATCATCCGCAAGCCGCAGCCGGCAGCGCAGAACCTGTCGCCTTCGCAGCAGGCCATGCAACCGCTGATCGACAAGGTGCTGGTGATCAAGTCCGAACGCCGACTGCAGCTGATCAGCCGTGGCGAACCGCTGAAGACCTACCGCATCTCGCTGGGCAAGCAGCCAAAAGGCGCCAAGGAGCGCGAAGGCGACAAGAAAACCCCCGAGGGCCTGTACTGGCTGGACTGGCGCAAGCAGAGCGACCGCTTCAACCTGGCCATGCACATCAATTACCCGAACATCACCGATGCCGCCCGTGCCACCCGCGAAGGGGTGAGCGCCGGCAGCATGATCATGATCCATGGCACGCCGATCGACGACGAGTATCCGGAGTGGTACTTCCACACCCTGGACTGGACGGACGGCTGTATTGCCATGCGTAACCGCGACATGCAGGAAGTGTGGGACCTGGTGCGGGATGGCACGTTGATCGAAATTCGGCCCTGATAGCGGGCCTTTCAACTGACGCTGTAGGAAGCTTCCCACCTCCAGGCAAGAACGCGCCTTACAAGCGCTTAGGCCGGGTACTGCATCCAGGCGCCCCCCCTAGTTTTTAGCATCCACGCAGACGAGTACGAAATCCGTACATCATTTGCGGGGTGCTTCAATGCCGTTCCACATTCACCGCGCCACCTGCTGGGCGCTCACCTGCTGCCTGTCCGGTTTGCTGACCGCGCCTCAGGCGCTGGCCGACGACCCCGCCAGCCAGCAACTGCGCGATCAGCAGCGCGGGCTGCGACAGCTGGAACAGCAACAGCGGCTGGAACGCTGGCAGCGCCAGCCCGCCCCGGCTGAAAGCCACGACACCACCGCCCCCCTCCCGCACGACCAGCGTTGCTGGGCCATAACCGGCGTACGCGTGGCCGGCAACCGCAAGCTTTCCGACTCGGCGTTAACGCCAACCCTTCGCAGGTTCATTACCCCATGCATGGGCATCGCGGAAATCAACGGGCTGCTGAAAGCCATCACCCAGCGCTATGTGCAAGCCGGATACCCGACCAGCCGGCCTTACCTGCAGCAACCGCCACAAAACGGCGCACCGCTGAACCTGGTCATCGTCGAAGGGTTCGTCGAGTCCATCGAAATGGCCGGCCCCGAATTGCCCCTGTCCCTCCCCGGCGCCTTTCCCGGCCTGCTCGGGCAGCCACTGTACCTGCCAGCCCTGGAGCAAGGCCTCGACCAGCTCAACCGCCTGCGCGCTTATGACCTGTCCGCAGAATTGCTGCCCGGCGAACTGCAGGGCGGCACCCGGGTTGTCGTGCAGCCGCGCAAGGTGGCCTCGCGCGGGCACCTGGACAGCCGCTTCGACAACCGCGGCAGCGACCTGACCGGGCGTCATCGCCTTAACCTCGGCTTCGGCCTGGACAGCCCGCTGGGCCTCAATGATGACCTGCGCCTGTCGCTGAACGGCACGGTGCTCGATGCGCCGGGGCAAAGCCAAGGCATCTCGCTGTACTACAGCATCCCCTACGGCGCCTGGACCTTCGCGCTCAGCGCCAGCGAGCTGCGCTACGAGGCGCCGCTCCCACACAGCCGCCAGGTAGCCGACGGCAGCAGCAGCTACCAGGGCCTGAGCGTCGAGCGGGTGCTGTGGCGCAACCAGCAAGGCATGCTCAGCGCCAGCGCCCGGCTGGACCGCAAGCAAATGGTCAACCGCAGCGCCGGCGCGGTGATCGTCCAGCAGAGCCCTACCCTGGTCTCCGTGGAGGCGGGCATCAACCTGCTGTGGCTCGAGGGAGGGCTGTGGAATGGCTACCTCGGTGTCGCCCAGGGTGTCGACGCCTTCGGTGCCGACCGCTCAGCGCTGGGCGCAGAGCGCCTGCGCCCGGATTTTCGCAAGTACCGCGCCAACCTGCTGCACCTGCGCCAGGGCCCGGCCAACCACCCATGGCGCTGGCAGAGCGAGCTGGGCCTGCAATACAGCAGTGACCCGCTACCCGCCGTCGAGCAGTTGCTGGTCAGCGACGATTCGGCCGTGCGCGGGTTTCGCCTGCGAACCTACTCCGGTGCCAGCAGCGCCGTCTGGCGCAACACCGTCAGCCAGCCGCTGCCGGAGGGCTGGGCCGCGCCTCTGCAAGTACGCCCCTACATCGGCCTGGACCTGGGCTGGACCCGCACTGCCGAAGGCAAGCCTTCCCAACGCCTCGCCGGGGCCACCGTCGGTGCCGAACTGAGCCTGCCCGGCAGCCACCTGCGCCTGGGCTACCAACGCGCGCTGTATGCCAGCGACCTGCCCCGCCCGCTGCTGGAACCCGGCTTCTGGGTGGTGGAACTGGCCCTGAACATCTGAATCACCCACAACAAAGAGAACGAGAACATGCAAACACTCTCGCAGTCACCGTCGTCCCGCCCAGATACCTTGCGCTGGGCCATCTTCCTGGCCCTGCTCGGGCCCGGCACCGCACTGGCCCAGGGTGGCCTGGCAGCAACCAGCGGCCCCGGCGGCACACCGGTCATCAACGACGGGCACGGTGTTCCGGTGATCGATATCGTCGCGCCAAACGCCAACGGGCTATCACACAATCAGTTCCTCGACTACAACGTCGACCGCTCCGGGGTGGTGCTGAACAATGCCACCCAGGCCGGGCAGTCGGAACTGGCCGGCGCCCTGGCAGCCAACCCGCAATTCCAGGGCCAGGCCGCCTCGACCATTCTCAACGAAGTGGTCAGCCGCAACGCCTCGCTGATCGAAGGGCCGCAGGAAATCTTCGGCCGCCCGGCCGACTACATCCTGGCCAACCCCAATGGCATCACCCTCAACGGCGGCAGTTTCATCAACACCACGCGCGCCGGCTTCGTGGTGGGCAGCCCCGAGTTCGAGGGCCAGCAACTGAAGTACCTCGACACGCTGAACGCCAGCGGTACCCTGCAAGTGCTCGAGGGCGGCCAGCGAAACCCCAACGGCGCCCTCGAGCTGATTGCCCCGCGCGTGGACGGCAAAGGGCTGCTGATGGCGCGCAACTCCATCGATATCACCGTCGGCCGAAACCGCATCGACAGCACCAGCGGCGAAATTGTCGAGCACCTGCCCGGCACCCCGTCCAGCATCGATGCCAGCCTGTTCGGCGCCATGCGCGCCGGGCGCATTCGCGTGGTGAGCACCGCAGAAGGTGCCGGTGTGCGTGTGGGGGCATCGCAGCTGCTGGGTATAGACGGGGTCGACATCCAGTCGGCCGGCGCCCTGCAGGTCAGCGGCAAGGCCGACAACCCCGTCGAACTGCACAGCGAACAGGGCGATCTGCGGCTGACTGCTGCCGATGACCTGACACTCGAAACCGTCGATGGGCAAGCTCGGCGAATCGAGGCCAAGGCCGGTAGAAAACTCACGCTGGACGCCACAACTCGCGAGAACATCGAGCGCGACAGCGAAAACTGGAACAAGAAGTTCCTGTTCGTCACCCGCGAAACCTACAACCGCGAAACCACCACCACCCAGCAGCAGCAACAGGGCAGCAGCTTGCAAGGCAAGGACGGCGTGCTGCTGCAATCCGCTGACGACATGCGCCTGGTGGCTGCCAAGGTGGATGCTGGCAATGAGCTGACCCTCGACAGCGGCGCCAACCTGGCCATCGCTGCCGGCATCGACAGCCAGCACACCGAAGAGCAGGTTCGCCACCGCAAGGACTTGTGGCGCGGTGACAGCGATACCGACCAGTACAAGGAAACCGCACAAGGCAGTGCGCTCCAGGCCCAACGCATGACGCTCAAGGCAAGGAATACCGTCGATGTGAAAGGAAGCAGCCTGCACAGCCGCGGCGACATGGCGATCGAAGCCAAGGAGGCAACCATCGGTACCACCGCCCTGCAGGAGCGCGGCACCCGGCGCGACTATCGCGGCGACCTGGTATCCGGCACCTTCTTTGGCGACCGCAAGGGTAACGACAGCGAAGGCCAGGCCGTCGCCGGCAGTAGCGTCACGGCGAATGGCAAGCTGACCGTGACAGCTGAGCAGGTGGCCATCAAGGGCAGTACCGTGCACGGCAAGGAGGACGCGGTGCTCTACAGCACAAAAGGTGCACTGGCCATCGAAGCCGACCATGGCCGCATCACCTCCACCGACCGTACGAGCGACAGCAAGCTGTTCGGCCTGATTGGCAGCGACCGCGAGAGCACCGAGCGTACGCAACAGGTGCTGACCAGCGACGTCAGCTCGGCCAGCAACCTGCGCCTGGCCAGCGCCGAGGAAATGCGCATCCAGGGCGCCAAGGTCGCAGCGGGCGGGCACCTGCAGGCAGAGGCCAAGGGCGACCTGCTGATTACCAGCGTGCAAGCGGTTGGCGAGCGCGAAACCCGCAACCAGCAACGTGGTTTCAGCGCCAGCGCCAAGCAGACCCAGGAGGCCGAGGATGGCAAGCCCGAGTCCCGCCAGTACTCGGCCGGCGTGGCCTATGACGTTGCCACCACCAGTAGCAAGCAGCGCACCACCAGCCAGGTCGCCAGTGAGCTCGAGGGCGCCTCGGTGAGCCTTGGCAGCGGGGCTCACCTGCAGGTCAACGGTTCCACGGTGAAGGCCACCGCAGGCGACCTCGATGTGCAGGCCCAAAAGGTGACCCTGGGGGCAACCCGCAACGACCGCGACAAAACCACCAGCACCACCAACAGTGGCGGCGGCCTGACGGTGACCGGCGGCATCGACCGGCTGGGCAGCCTGTTCGAAGGCCACCACAACCGCCAGGTGCAGGCCGAACGCGACAGCAAGGTGCAACGCAGCACATTGCAGGCCAGCGGCGACCTGAAGATCAGTGGCGATGAACTGGTCTCCGAGGCCGCACGCGTCGACGCCGGCAACACTCTGCAGGTAACGGCCAAACGCATCGACAACCGCGCGGTGCAGGATACCGAGGAGCGTGAACAAAGCCGTGACGACTGGTCGGGCAGCCTCGGCGCCAGTGTCGAGTACCGCGACCTTACCCGCCCCATCGAACGCCTGGTGCTGGGCGAAGAAGCCGCGCGCTTCCAGCAAGCCTCCCCCGAAGACGCCATGGCGCCGCCCAGCGTTGGCGCCGACATGACCGTGGAACACCTCAAACGCCTGGAAAACCAGCGCCGCGGCTTTGCCCAGGTGAGCGAGTTGTCCGGGGCCAAGGTCGAGGTCAAGGCCGACAACATCACCGACCAGGGCACCGCCTGGCGCGCCAACGCCGGCAAGCTGCAGATCGAGGCCGCACAACACCAGATGCAGGCTGCCGAGAACACCCAGGAAAATACCGTGCAACGCCTGGCCTACGGCGGTGATGTGCGCCTGGATACCAGCACCGGCGAAGACCTGAATGTACGCGCCGCCGGCAAAGGCGGCTCGCTGGACAAAAAGGACAGCGTCAGCAGCGCCGTACCCGGCAGCCTGTATGGGCAACAGGGTATCCAGGTGCAACTGGGCAGCTCTGGTCGTTATGAAGGGGCACGCATCGATGGCGGTGAAGGCAGCGTGGTCATGAGCAGCGCCGGTTCGCTGACATTGCCACAGGCAAACGACCGCACCGATCAGCAGTCACGCCAGCTCGACGGCAATGCCTGGGCCAAGGTCGGTAACCGCCCGGGCAGCACCGGCGTCGATGGCCGGGGCTACCTCGACCACGGCCAGAACCAGAGCACACAGCACAAGGCCCAGGTCGCGCAGATCGACGCCAAGGGCCAGGTACAACTGAACAGTGGCGGCGACCTGATGCTCGAAGGCACCCGCATTGGCAGCCGCGAGGCCAAGACTGGCGACATACAACTGCAAAGCGGGGGGCGGCTGCAGGTCAAGGCAGCCAGCGATACCCAGAACGCTAGCGGCGCCAAGATGGGCGGCGGCGTGGAATTGGCTGTAAAGGCGGGCAACACCAAAGGCGGTGCCATAGGCGGCCATTTCAGCCACGGCAAGCAGGACGAAGAGGCACGCCAGGCTGTAGCTGCCCAGTTCGCCAGCAACGGCACACTGACCCTGGGCAGCAGTGCCCGCGAGGATATCGCCCTGCATCTCGAGGGCCTGCAGGCCTCGGCCGAACAGATAACCCTCGACGCATCGAATGGCGGCATGCTGGTGGAAGCATCATCCAGCCAGGAGCGTCGTGACAACCTCGACATCACCGCCGGGGCCGGCTTCAACATGGCCAAGGGCGCGCTCGACACTCGCGGCCTGCATGGCCGTCTCAAGGTGGAGCTCGACAAGCGCGACAACCTGACCTGGAATGCCAGCGACCTGCGCGCCGAGCGTATCGACCTGCAAAGCCGTGGCGATACCCGCCTCGAAGGCGTCACCCTGGAAGCTGGGCGTATCAATGGAGTGATCGACGGCGACCTGCGCATCGCCAGCCGCAAGGACAACGTCGATACCCTGAGCGTGAAAGGCGATGCCCGGCTGAGCCAGGAGAAAAACCCGCGGGGCTACGTCAACGCGGCCACTTCGTTGGCAGGGCCGCTGGGGAGCAAGGTGGAGAAAAAAGCTGGTTCCGCCCTGAGCAAGGCAGACCCGGGGATCTCGCCCACCTTCAGCCTCGATGTGTCGCACACGCAGCGCGACAGCGTAGGCCAGCAGGCCACGCTCAAAGGTAGCGACGGTATCGACCTGCGGGTTGGTGGCAACGCTCACCTGGTGGGTGCACGCTTGCAGTCGGCCAAAGGTGATGCGGTGCTCGACGCCAACTCGGTGACCCGGGAAACACTGAGCGGTAACGACTATCGCCGGGATGTGTCGATCGATGCATCCAACTCGCCGGTGGACCTGGGCACGGCGGTGGCCGAGCTAGCCAAGGGCAAGGGGGCGGCGGATGGGGAAAATGCACTGGACCTGGGGTTGTTGAGGACCAGTGGGCACAATCGCAGTGAGCAGTGGGCTTCGAGTGTGCAGGGCAAGAAAAACTGAAGCAGGCGCCGCGCTGGAGGGCACGGGCTTCGCCCGTGTTCGCGGGTGAACCCGCTCCCACAGGGATGGCGTCCATTTTTTGATGTGTTGTTGGAGCGGCCTGTGTCTACCAGCGCAAGTCTCGTTGCCCTGCCAGCGCCTGCGGCCCAAGCCACCGCATGCCACGCAGCAAAGGCATCAGCGCCGCCTCCGGTTGCAACTCGACCATCACCTGCGCCCGGCGCGCTGGCAGGTCGGCATCCACGGCCAACTGATGCTGCCCTTGCTGCGCCAATTGCCCGCGCAGGTGCCAGCCGCTGCGGCAATCCATCTCCAGCCAGCCCTGCCCCAAGCCCAGCGACCAGGGCTGGCTCAGGGCAAGGTCGGTTACCGTCACGCGACCTTCGCTGACGCGGCATTGCCGCCCTGCCCCCTGTACCCGCAACGCGCCCTGCCACTGGCCGGCCAAGCGGTAATCCGTCGCCACCGACACTTGGGCGCCCATGGCCCTCGCCTCCAGCTGCCAGCGCCATGGCCAGCCTTCGGCGCGCAACTGCCAGGCCTGGCCCTGGAAGCCCAGTTGCGCATTCGCCTGCAAGCGCCAAGGCTGCACTGTCCAGTGCAAAGGCCCGACCGGGCCCAACTGTTGGGCCTGGCCTTGCCACAGGCTGCCACTGGCGTCACGCATTGGCAGGCCGAACGCACGCACCACCCAATTGGCCGGAAGCTCAACCAATACCGACACCACGAACACCAGCACAACCCACGCCATGCCCTTGCGGCTCATGGCTGCATCACCAGGTTGAAGCGCAGGCCCTTGCCATCCTGCTCCAGCCCCCATTGCAGTAGCTGTGCACCTTCTGCACGCAGGCTTTGCAACCAGCCTTGCAGCACTCGTTCGTCAGCCACCTGCCCACGCAGTTGCCAGGCCTTGCCCTGCGCATCGACCTCGGCCAGTTCGATCTGTCGCGCCTGGGCCGACTGGCGTAGCCGCTCCAGGTTCAACCCCGGGCCACCTTGCAAGCTGGCGGCCTGTTCGGCCAGCCCGCGCCACTGGTTGAGCTCGCGCCACTGCGCAAGGCCTGCGCGCAGGGCCAGGAAGGCCAGCAACAGGGCAATCAGCGCCCAGGCGAGCCTCAAACGATGACGCTGTAACCAGGCCCGGTTCATGAGGTTGCTCCCAAGTCGAACACCACCTGGCCGTCCTGCACCTGGACGGAGGCCCCAGCCGCTTTCGCCATGTCGTTCCATGGCGGCGCACCGCCCTCGCCCTCCAGCCGCAGGTGCCAGCGCTGGCCATCGAAGCGCACCGCTTGCAGGCGCCAGCTGGGGTGGTCACGCAGCCAGGCCTGCAACGCCGCCTCAAGGTCTTCTAGCTGGCGCGTGCGCAGTTGCTGTTGCAGTTCACTTTCGCGCAGGCGCTTGAGGGCCTGCGCGGCGTGCCGGGGGCCGGCCTGCTCACCGGTCAGGGCGATGACCTGGCTGCGCCAGATTTGCCCCTGGCCCCACTGCTTGCTCACCCACAGCCCGCCCCAGACGGCAGCCAGTACCAGGCAGGCCGCGAGCAACCGTTGCTGCGGCCGGGACACCACCGGCAGCGAGCGCACCTTGCGGGTACGCTCGAACAGGCCCGGCAATGTATCGAGCGGTGCCAGCGTACTGGGCCAGTCGCCGCTCAGCGCGACCTTTTGCAACTGCGCCCACGGTTGCCGTGGCACCTCGCCCAGTGCATCCGGCCAGGCCAGCCAGTGCTCCTGCCTGTCTTCCGCCAGCCCTTTGTAAAAACACAGGCCGGGGGTGCGCTGCCACTGCCAGGCACGGCCCGCATCGGGCGCTGGCAGCAGCTGTAGTTCTGCCCAGCAACGGGCTACCTGCAAGCCCCATTCGGCACACTGCCCGCGCCACTCGTCCAGTGGCTGGCGGGCTACCACCAACAACCGAAGATGGCCGGGCTCGCGGGCCAGGCAGGCGCAAGTCACCTCGTCGACAGCCTGTAGCAAGCGGTCTTCGAGCAACAGCGGCCATTCTTCACGCTTGAGCCCGGGCGGTGCCGGCACGCGGAAACAGCTGCAGGCCTCGGCAGGCAGGATCAACGCCACACGGGCTTGCAGGTTGGCCGGCGGCTCGCCCTGCCCCTGGCGTTGCACAAGGCCGTCCTGGGCCAGCGCCCAGTGCCAGACAACGCCCGGTCGCAGCAACAGCCACGACTGGGCCGGGGTGCGCCGCCCCCATTCAAACTTCATGAGCGCCCCCATGGGAGGGCGAAGGTGCAGACATAGGGTGCTCCATCACGCTGCAGTTCCAGACGCACGCCACGGCCGGGGTGCGCAGGTTGGTCGGAAGGCCAGGCCAGCCAGCGGCCGCCCTGGTAATAAAGAACATTCATGGCACTGACCCGCTCGAGCCGGTCGCGCTGGACCCAGCGTGGGGCGGCGGCGGCGTAGAGGTCGGCCGAGCTTTCCAGCAGCAGGCGCTGCTCGCGGGCCTCGAAGCGCAGGCGCTGGCGCTGCAGGCGCGAGCCGCCCTCGGCTTCCGGTATGCCGGTGATGGCGACCCAGAGCAACTGGTTGCTTGCCGGTTGCCAGTCCAGCCAGCGGCTGGCCAGGGGCAGGCGCTGGTCGTACAGACGGCGCATTACCGGGCTGTCGAAGCGACGCTCGAGGGCCAGGCAGAAGTCCAGCACTGAAGTTTCCTGGTTGGTGGTCTGCAGGCGCTCGCGGACCTTGAGCCAGCCATTGACCAGGGCGGCGAGCATGATGCCGAGCATGGCGGTAAGCGCCAGAGCCACCATCAGCTCGATCAGGGTCAGCCCGGCCTGCCGGTGCTTCACAGGCTGGACACTGGGCTGACGGGTATACACCCTCCCCGTGGGAGCGGGTTCACCCGCGAACACCGGCGCAGCCGGTGCCATGCACCGAGTTGCCTGCTTCGCGGGTAAACCCGCTCCCACAGGAACCGCGCAAGCATCACGATCTCTGTAACTCACTGCTGATCCAGGGGCAGACACCTGCGCGGGGTGGAACTGGGCCCCTGTGGGAGCGGGTTCACCCGCGAACACCGGCACAGCCGGTGCCATGCACCGAGTTGCCTGCTTCGCGGGTAAACCCGCTCCCACAGGAACCGCGCAAGCTTCACGATCTCTGTAGCTCATGGTCGCTCCAGGAACACGGTGTACTGGCCAAGCGGCAGGCGCTGGTCGCGGTCGGCGAACAACAGCAGCTCGCCACGGCGCAGGTCGCGTACGCCGGTGCGGCGCAGTTGCAGTTGCCAGTGGCAGCGCTGGCCGCCCTGGCTCAGTTCACCGCCAACCTGGTTTACAGCTGGCCAGTACTGCTCGACGGCAAAGCGGGTTTGCAGTTCTCGCGCGCATAGCAGGCCAAGGCGGTGTTGCTGCAGGTTGTCCTGCACCGCCAGGCGCTGGCGCAGGACCTGGCTGGTGATCACGGCCAGCACAGCGGCGATCACCAGGGCCACGGTCACCTCCAACAGGGTGAAGCCACGCTGATGCCGCTTCATGGGGCGACCACCACCTGCAGGCGGCCATCGCGGCTCCAGGCCCATTGCTGGCTGCCATCGGCCCAGTGCCAGCGCACGCTGCCCGGTTGCGCCCAGCCATGCGGAGTGAACAACAGACGCGGCTGCGGGCTGGCCGGCCAGTCCGGGCGCAGGCCCTTGGGCCAGTCGCCAAGGGCGACTGCTTCGACCTCCCAGCCATTACCCTCGCGCCGGACGAACTCTGGGCGCTGGCCATTCCAGCGCAGCCCGCGCAACTGCCCGGCATGCCTGGCCAGCGCAGCCTGCGCCCGGGTCTCGCTCGCCAGCCGTTGCAGCGCCTGGTCTGCACTGGCCTGGCTGTTGCCGAACCCGGCCACCGCCAATCCCGTCATCAGCCCGGCGATGGCCAGCACCACCAGCAACTCGATCAGGCTAAAACCCCGCTGACCGCGCATCTGTTACAGCTCCCAGTTACCCAGGTCGGCATCCTGGCCTTCGCCGCCCGGCAGGCCGTCGGCGCCCAGCGAGTACACGTCGACCCGGCCATGTTCACCGGGCATGCGGTACTGATACGGGGTGCCCCAAGGGTCTTCCGGCAGGCGGCGCACGTAGCCGTCGCTGCGCCAGGCCCGTGGCAGCGGTTCCTGGGCCGGCTTTTTCACCAGCGCGGCCAGGCCCTGCTCGCTACTGGGGAAGCGCAGGTTGTCCAGGCGGTACATGTCCAGCGCCTGCTCCAGGGTGGCCAGGTCGGCCATCACTTTCTGCTTCATGGCCTTGTCCTGGTTGCCCAGCACGCTGGGCGCGACCACGGCGATCAGCAGGCCGATGATGAAGATCACCACCATGATTTCCATGAGGGTGAAACCGCGCTGGCGGTTACGTCGATGCTGCATGGCAGTACTCCTTGTCGTCACAGTTGCAGGCCCTGGTTGAGTTGCATGATCGGCAACAGCACCGCCAGCACGATGAACAGCACCACGGCGCCCATCACCAGGATCATCAGGGGTTCGAACAGCGCCATGGCGGTATCGACCTGGCGGGCGAAGCCGCGCTCCTGGTCGTCGGCCACGCGCTCGAGCATGTCGGCCAAAGTGCCGCTGGCCTCGCCGCTGCCGACCATGTTCACCAGCAGCGGCGGGAACTGCTGGCTGGCATCCAGCGCGCGATGCAGGCTGGTGCCGCCCTGCACCTGCTGGCGCACCTGCTCCATGGCCAGGCGGATGCGCCGGTTGCCGACGGTTTCGGTGGCCACTTGCAGGGCTTCGAGCAGGGCCACGCCGCTGCCGCTGAGGATTGCCAGGCTGCGTGCCAGGCGCGCGCTTTCCAGCACCTGCAGCAGGCTGCCGATGTGGGGCAGGCGTAGCAGCAGCTGGTCGCGGCGCAGGCACCAGTGCGGCTTGCGCAACAACCAACCGCCAAGCACAGCGAGCATCAGGGCCAGCCCCAACAGCCAGGGCCCGGCCTGCACCAACCCTTGGCTCAGGCCGATCAGCAGCGTAGTGATGGGCGGCAGGCTCTGCCCGGCATGGGCAAACTGTTCGGTCAGCTTGGGTACGACGAAGGTCATCAGGCCTACCACCACGGCAAGTGACACCCCCATCAACACGGTGGGGTAGATCAGCGCCGTACGTGCCTTGTGCTGCTGCCGTTGTACCTGCTCCAGGTGGTCGGCGAGGCGGGTCAGCACCTGGGCCAGGCGCCCGGACCGCTCGCCGGCCTCGACCAGCGCGCAGTACAGGCCGGTAAACGGTGCCCCCTGACGCGCCAGACTGCGGGCCAGGCCCAGGCCTTCGGCAAGCGAGCCGCGCAAGGCCACCAGCACACCGTGCAGGGCGGGCTGGCGCAGTTGCCGTTCCAGGGTAGCCAGGGCGTCGACCAGCGGGATGCCGGCACCGGTCAGGGTGGCCAGCTGGCGAGTCAGTTCGCACAACTGGGCGCGGCTCAGGCGCTGGCGCCGGGGTTGCCGGGTGCCGGCCTCGTGACGCTGCAAGCGGCGGGCGAACAGGCCCTGCTCACGCAACAGCTGACGGGCATGACGCTCACTGTCGGCCTGCAAGCTGGCCTTGTGGGTCTTGCCGGCGAGGTCGACGGCCTGGTAGCGATAGGTCGGCATGGCTCAGCCCTGCACCACGCGCAGTACTTCGGCCAGGCTGGTCTCGCCACGGGCCAGGCAGTCGCTGGCCATCGCCACCAGGCTCTGCCGGCGCGCGGCCAGGTAGTCCTGCATGGCCAGTTCACTGGCACCGTCGTACAACAGGCCGATCAGCCCGGCATCCAGTTCGATGAACTCATACAGGCCCAGGCGCCCGACATACCCGCTGCCCTGGCACTGCTCGCAGCCCACCGCGTGGTAGCTGCTGCCCAGCGCCGCCAGTTCGGGCCACAAGTCGCGTTCCGCCTGTTGCAGCGGGTGCGCCACGGCGCAACTGCAGAGGCGCCGCACCAGGCGCTGGGCCAGAACACCGCGCAGGCAGGAGGCGATCAGGAACGGTTCGATGCCCATGTCGCGCAGGCGGGTCACCGCGCCCACCGCACTGTTGGTGTGCAGCGTGGACAACACCAGGTGGCCGGTGAGGCTGGCCTGCACGGCGATCTGCGCGGTCTCCTGGTCACGGATTTCGCCGAGCATGATCACGTCCGGGTCCTGGCGCAGGATGGCGCGCAGGCCGCTGGCAAAGGTCAGCCCGGCACGCGGGTTGATGGCGGTCTGGCCGATGCCGGCAATCGCGTATTCCACCGGGTCCTCGACAGTGAGGATGTTGCGGCTGCCGTCGTTGAGGCTGTTGAGGCTGGCATACAGGGTAGTGGTCTTGCCCGAACCGGTCGGCCCCGTTGACAGCACGATGCCGTTGGGCCGCGCCAGGCAACTGCGCAGGCCCTGCAACACCGCCGCCGGCATGCCCAGGTTGCCCAGCGCCAGCAGGCTGGCCTGCTTGTCGAGCACGCGCATCACCACCCTTTCGCCGTGGATGCCGGGCAGCGTCGAGACCCGTACATCCACTTCGCGCCCCGCCGCGCGCAGGGTGATGCGGCCATCCTGGGGCTGGCGCTTTTCAGCGATGTCCAGACGGGCCATGACCTTGATCCGCGACACCAGCATGGCCGACAGCGCACGCGGTGGGCGCAACACTTCGCGCAGGTGGCCATCGACCCGCAGGCGCACTACCAGGCTCTGCTCGAAGGTTTCTATATGAATGTCCGAAGCGCGCAGGCGCAGGGCCTGGCCGAACAGGCCGTTGATCAGGCGGATCACCGGTGCTTCGTCGTCGCTCTCCAGCAGGTCCTCGATACGCGGCATTTCGCTCATCAGGCTGTCCAGGTCGACCTGGTCGCCGATGCCTTCGATCAGCGCCTCGGTGGCAGCGTCACCGGCCTGATACAGCTGGCCGAGGCGTTCGTCGAACAGCGCAGGCTCCAGGTATTCGACCAAGCTGGGCTGGCCGTGCACACGCAGCAGCTCCTGCAATTGGGCGCTGTCGGCGTCGTGCCGCAGCCATAGCTGCCAGCCCTGCTGCGCAGGGCCCATGGCCACCCCGCTCTGCCGCGCCTGGCGATAAGGCAGCATCACCAGTCACCACCTTCCAGCCGTGCGCGGCTGGAGGGGAACACCTGCAGTAGCGGCGTAGCGTTCTGCGCATCAGCCAGGTCGGGCAACTGCAGCGGCGTGGTCTGTTGCAAGGTGCGGTACTTGTCTTCGCTGAGCCCGGCCAGGCTCGGCCCGTCACGCAGGATGCGCGGGCGGATGAACACCATCAGGTTCTGCTTGGTGTTCTTGGTCGCGTCGGAGCGGAACAGCCGGCCCAGGTAAGGGATATCGCCAAGCAGCGGCACGCGCTGGTCGCTGGTGCTCAGTTCGTCGCTGATCAGGCCACCGAGGATCACCAGGCCATTGTCCTCGACCATGACCTTGGTCTTGATCTCGCGCTTGTTGGTGATCACGTCGCTGGCCGCCGTAGTGTCGGCAATCGACGACACTTCCTGGACGATGTCCAGGCGCACGCTGTTGTCGATGTTGATCTGCGGCTTGATGCGCAGCTTCACCCCGACTTCCTTGCGCTCGATGGTCTGGTACGGGTTGGCGTTGTTCTGCGTCACCGACCCGGTGACGAAGGGTACTTCCTGGCCGACCAGGATCGACGCCTCGGCGTTGTCCAGGGTCAGCAGGGTGGGCGTGGACAGCAGGTTGAAGCCGCTTTTGCCCTTAAGCGCGTTGACCAGCATGGCGAAGTTGAAGCCGCCACCGAAATGGCCGATACCCGCCATGGCGCCGGTGGTGCTGGACAACAGGTCACCAAGGGCCTCGTTGTCGCCGCTGGCGGCGGCCCCGGCGATGCTGGCGATGTTCACTCCGTTGCTGCCGAAATTGACGATGCCGGCACCGAACTTTTCGTCGGCGAACAGCCACTGTACGCCCAGCTCCTGGGCGCTGCTGTCGGACACCTCGGCGATGATCGCTTCCACCACTACCTGGGCACGACGGATGTCCAGTTGCTCGACGATGGCGCGGTAGGCGGCCAGCTCGCTGTCGGGGCCGACCATGACCACGGCGTTGGTGCCTTCTTCGTATTCCAGGCGGATGCCCGAGCCCCCGGCGGCAGGCACGGCGGGCCTGTCCTTGCCTTCTGCTTCGCCCGCACCTTCAGAGGGCGCCATGCCTTCCTGGCTGAGCCCGCGCAACACCTTGACCACTTCGCCAGCATTGGCATGGCGCAGGTAGATGACCTGGGTACTGCCGCTGCCTGGTGCGTCCTGGGGGCGGTCGAGCTGGCGCAGCAGGCTGGCGATACGCTCCAGGTTGCTGCGCCAGTCGGTAACGACCAACTGGTGCGCCGCCGGGTAAGGTGTGATCACTCCGACCCGTGGGTCGATCAGGGGCTTGAGAATGCCCAGCACCTGCTCGCTGGCGGCGTTGCGCACATTGAATACCCGAGTAGCCACGCTGTCGCTGCCTTCCCCCTGCTGCCCTCCCGCCTCCACCGGCACTGGCTCCAGGCGAGCGGCCTGGTCGGGAACGATCTTCACGCTGCCGTTGGGCAGGTCGACCGTGGCATAGCCCTGGGCGCGCAGCTGGGCCAGGAAAATGTCGTAGATGGCATCGGCGTCATGCAGGTCGACGGTGCGCACCGTGACCTTGCCCTTGACCCGGGGGTCGACGATGAAGGTGGTGCCGGTGATACGCGACACGCTGTCGATGAACTCGCCCAGTTCGGTATCGACGAAGTTCACTTCGTACATCGGCGTACCGTTGTCGTCGAACACCGGTTCTTCAGCACAGGCCATGGACAGGGCCAGGCTCAGCGCGGCCGCCACGCAATATCTGACAGGCATCGTTCATCCTTGCCGCTTGAAGCCGGTCACGGCGGAGCGTGGCGGCCAGGGCAGGCGTTCACGCCGCCCCTGGTTGTTGAAAATCAGGCCATCGCTGTCGATGTCCTGCAGCACGATCCCTGGCGCCAGGCGCTGGCCGCGGGCCAAAGTGCGCACCTGCTCGCCATAGCGCAGCACTACCACGCTGGAGGCCAGTGGCTGGGCCTTGAGGCCGCCGAGGTATTGCAACGGCAGGCGGGTGATGGCGATGGCACCGTCGTCGTCGGGTGCCTGCCAATGGCCGACCATCAAGCCAGGCAACGGCTTGTCGGCCACTGCAGGCGCAGTGGCCGGTTGCGGCTGGCGGCCCAGTTGCAGCACACACTGGGCCGCCAGCCAGCCGGCCAAGGTCAGGCCAGCGCCAGTCAGCAGGCGCGAGGCGAGCATCACGAGGCCAGCTGCCTTGGGTGCCAGCCCGGGTGGCCCTGCACGTAGCGCACTTCGGGCAGCTGCAGGGGCGCCAGTTGCCAGTCGCTCGACTGGCGGGCGAGCCAGGCTTCGACCCGTTGCCACAGCGGCTCGCCGGCCTGGGTCTCGAACTGCAGACCAAAGGTGCGGCACAGGCCCTGCACCGGCTCCAGGCCACTGATACGCTTGCCTTGCGGGCTATAGCTGACACGCCAGGCCTGGCCCTGCCAGCGCGGCAGGTCCTGGCTGTTGTCCAGCAACAGCGGGTCGCCGAACAGTTGCTCAGCGGCGTTTTCCAATACTTGTTCGACCTGCCGGGCCGGCGCTTCGACCACCGGTGCCGGGTAGCCGCCGGTAAGGCTGATCAGGTGTTCGCGGGTAATGGCCGCCCCGGCGGGCAGCGGGTAGTCGTAACGCAGGCCCGGCAGCAGCACCGGCATGCTGCTGTCGTCGGCCAGGGCTTGATGCAGCAGGCGGTCCCAGCTGCCGCCTCGGGTATCGCGGCGCCACAGCGCCTGTGGCGCGCGGGCCAGCGGTTGATCGAGCCAGGCCGCGTGGCCAGCGCGCTGCTGGCGCAATTCTGCCTGCAATGCCCCGACACGCTGCTGCGCGGCGGGTGCCAGCTGTTGCTCAAAGGCTGGGAAGAAACGCCCGTCGAACTGCCACAGCCCGGCCACGCGCTGGCAGCGCAGGCGGAAGGCGCCGCTGCCCCGGCACCCGGCGAACAGCACCGGCACGCGGCGGCCGCTGGCCTGGCTCACCTCGACCGGCGCCGGCCACAGGTCCTGGCCGCGGGCGCACAGCAGCACGTCGATCTGCGGTAGCCGCTCGGCCAGCCACAGGCCCGGCCCGGTACCGACATCGGCCATGGCCACCACCAGGTCGGCCTCGCGCCGGGCCTGTTCGAACACCGGTTGCAATGACTGGTACCACTGTTTAAGGGAGGCTTTCTGGTCCTGGGCATAGGGGTCGGTCACGCCGACCACGGCAATACGTGCACCGCCGCGTTCGAAGATGTGCAATGCCTCCAGGCCCAATGCGCGACGTTGCGTGTCTGCCAGCCCGGCGCCCAGGGTAACGGTGCCAGCCTGGCGATACAGTGCCGGGCTGCGCTGTGGCCACAACACGCGCTCGTCGCTGCTGACCCGCGCTTCACTGCCCAGCAGCTGGCTGCCTCGCAGGCCGCTTTCGCCCTGGGTCAGGTAGGCCAGGCCACTGCCATTCCAGCCCTGGCCGTTCTCCAGGGTCAGGCTGTTGCCCGCCCCAGCCTCGCCGCGCAGCTGTTCGAGCAACGCTGCCAGCACCGCATAGCCGCCCAGCTGGGCAGATGCAGCCTGGCTGGCATCCAGCAGTGGCGCCAGCTGTGGGTAGGTGATACTGGCACTGCTGCCGGTCATCCATGGGGCGCGGCCCAGGTGGCTGACCGGCCCCAGGCGGGTGGCCGGCACCACCGCCTGGCCAGGCTGGCGCGCATCGAGGGTATCGGCCACGTAAAGCAGGTCGAGGCTGGCGTTGCCGCCCTGCTGCCCGGGGAATGCGGAGCAGGCGCCGAGTAACGGTGCCAAGGCACCGATACCCATCCAGCTGATCACTTCGCGCCTGTGCACACTGCTTGCCATCGAACCCGCCATCCTTATCCACGTTCATTCAGGGCACCGGATGTTGCGGCGTTGGTATTACAGTTTGATGGCAGAAATCCGACAGCCATTCCAAAGTGATCTGTAGAACACAGCGCTAAGAGCGAGTCGTTTTAAAACCGCCTTAACATTTCTGCCAATGAATCATCATATTTGCGCACTAAAGTCGCGGTTTCCTCCAACTCAGCCAACATAAGGACACCCTGATGAGTCGAGATACCGGCGACAACCTGGACCGGAACCAAAGCGGCAACCTGCCGATGGCCAACGTCATGGACGCCTACCTGAGCCGCCGCAGCGTGATGCGCGGCAGCCTGGGCGCCGCCATCGCCATGATTGCCGGTACCGGCCTGACAGGCTGCTTCGACGGTGGTGGTTCCGATCACGATGATCCGGAGCCACCCGTGACTGAGCCGGAAGAGCCGAAACTGGCACTGGGCTTCCAGTCCATACCGGGCTCGCGCACCGACGCCTGCGTGGTCGCCGCCGGCTACAGCGCCTATGTGCTGGCGCCTTGGGGCACGCCGATCAACAGCAACGGCAACCCGTGGAAATCCGACGGCAGCAACACCTCGACCGACCAGGCCAACGCCATGGGCATGCACCATGACGGCATGCACTTCTTCCCCATCAACGGCAGCTCTGAAGACGGCCTGCTGGCGATCAACTTCGAGTACATCGACACCGCCGCCCTGCACCCGGCCGGCCCGACCACCGATGTCAACGGCAAGCGCCCGGTCGAGGAAGTGCGCAAGGAAATCAACGCCCACGGCGCCGGTGTTGTCCGCCTGCAGAAAATCAACGGTCGCTGGCAGGTGGTCGACAACGACCCGCTCAACCGCCGCTTCACTACCGCCTCGCGCATGGAAATCACCGGCCCGCTGCGGGGTACCGAGCACGTCAAGACCAAGTACTCCACCGCCGGCACCCACTGCCGCGGCACCAACAACAACTGCGGCAACGGCTACACCCCGTGGGGCACCTACCTGACCTGCGAAGAGAACTGGCCAGGCATCTTCGTCAACAAGGGCACCCGCCCCGAAGACCAGCGCCGCATTGGCGTGGGCACCTCCAGCGGCCAGTACAAATGGGAAACCGCAGCCGGTGACAGCAGCGAAGTGGCCGACGAGTTCGCCCGTTTCGACGTCACCGTCAAAGGCGCCAGCGCCACCGACGACTACCGCAACGAAGCCAGCACCTACGGCTACATCGTCGAAATCGACCCGTACACCAGCAACACCCTGGCCACCAAGCGCACCGCGCTGGGCCGTTTCCGCCACGAAGGCTGCGCCCCAGGCCTGCCCGTGGCCGGCAAGCCGCTGGTGTGGTACATGGGTGACGACTCGAACAACGAGTACCTGTACAAGTGGGTGTCCACCGCCGTGTGGGACGCCGCCGATGCCACCCCCGCCGACCGCCTGGCCACCGGCGCCAAGTACCTCGACCACGGCAAGCTGTATGTAGCCCGCTTCAATGCCGACGGCACTGGCGTATGGTTGCTGCTGGACGTGGCCACCGCCACCACTGGCGGCAGCACCCTGGGCGCACTGTATGGCGACCTGCCGGGCATCATCCTCAACACCCGTGGTGCTGCCGATGCCGTGGGTGCAACGCCGATGGACCGCCCCGAATGGACCACGGTCAACCCGCTCAACGGCGACGTGTACCTGACCCTGACCAACAACAGCGCGCGCACCCCGGAAAAGGTGGATGCAGCCAACCCGCGCGGCCCGAACCGTCACGGCCACATCATCCGCTGGCATGACAGCGACGACCAGCTGAGCTTCACCTGGGACATCTTCGTGTTCGGCGCCAACGCTGCTGGCACCGCCGACATCAACCGCTCCGGCCTGACCGAACTGAACCAGTTCGCCAGCCCGGACGGCATGAGCTTCGATAGCCGTGGCGTGCTGTGGTTCGAGACCGACAACGGCGAGAGCAGCGTGACCGACTACACCAACGACCAGCTGCTGGCAGTGATCCCTACCAACCTGGTAGACGCCAGCGGCAAGCAGGTGCCGGTTAATGCCCAGAACCAGGTGGACCTGCGCCGCTTCTTCGTCGGGCCGAATGGCTGCGAGGTGACCGGGATTACCTTCACCCCCGACAACAAGACGCTATTCGTCAACATCCAGCACCCGGAGAACTGGCCGTATACCGACAAGGCTACCGATGCCACCCCGGCAGGTACCACGGTAAGGCCGCGGGCTGCGACGGTGGTGATCCAGCGTATCGATGGCGGGGAGATCGGCACCGCCTGACAGGGCGCCGGTCAGTCAGCCTTGTGCTGGCTGTACCGGCCTCTTCGCGGGTAAACCCGCTCCCACAGGTACTGCACAGTGTTCAAAACTGTGCGGTCCCTGTGGGAGCGGGTTTACCCGCGAAGAGGCCGGTGAATATTACCGAACCATCGGCTCCCGGCTACGCACCCGCACTTGCTGCGCCGGCACCCGGGCATGCCATTGCACCACCCCCAGCGCCTCCACCTGGAACTCGCTGCGTATCACCCGCCCCTCCTCCGCGAACGACAGCTGCAACAGAAAATACCCGCTGTTCAGTAGCAGCCCTTCGCTCAGCCGTTCGAACGTTTCGTCATCCACCGCCCCCAGCGCCTGGCGTAGCGCAGCTGCATCCACGTAACCTGACGCCGGCCGGCCGCTGATGATGCGGCTGAGCAACGAGCGCGGATAGCGCCCCTCATACAGCGCTTCCAGCAACGGCAGATGCTCCAGCCCCAGGGCATTGGCATTCAGCCGCCAGCCGGTGGTCTGCGGCAAGGCGCACAGCATCGGGTAACGGCCCTGGCGGCTGGCGTCCGGCTCCAGTAGCAGGTTCAACTCGCTGGTATCGAGCATCGGCTGGTTGGCCGCCAGGCGCGGTGGTTGCTGGCGCAGGTATTGGGCGCTCTCGGCGCCCTGCAGGCGGGTATCGCTGTCGGCATCCAGCCAGTCGGCCAGGGCGTCGACCAGGCGCTGCGCCGCCATGTCGTCGCCCAGCAGGTACCGCAACTGGCGCGCAGCACGCTCGCCGTCCGCGCCGAGCAACGCATTGACGTTGAAACAGGTGTGCTGGTCGCGGACCCGCAACTGCGCCTGGCCGGCGCCAAAATCGTAGTTCAAAGGCTGCCCACGCAAGGCCTGCCAGAACAGCGGGCTAAGCCGCCAGCTAGGGTCGCGCAGGGCCTGCTCGGCATAGGCCAGGCCGGCCTGCTCCATGGCTCGCGCCTGCACCCGCTGATGCAACAGGCGCACATCATCGACCTGGCGCCTGCCATCTTCCACCAGCCAGGCCATGCCTGCCGCCAGCATCGCCAGCACCACCATCACCATCAACAGGGCCGCACCCTGCTGTTGCCTGCCACCCATCCTTGCCTGCCTCTGTCGCCGAATGAAGACGCCAGTCAACACGCCAGGTGTTGCAGGTAGATGGCAATGAACGTTCGTCATGTGTACGTCATCTGCGCGAGGCAGGATTGTCTTTCCTTTTCATGGCCTTACAGGAGTAGTCGCAATGGGTGGCATTGGAATCTGGCAACTGGTGATCGTACTGCTGATCGTATTCCTGCTGTTTGGTACCAAGCGCCTGAAGGGCCTGGGCAGCGATGTGGGCGAGGCAATCCAGGGTTTTCGCAAGTCCATGGGCGGTGAAACTGACATCATTCCGCCAGCGCACACGCAGGTGCAGCAACAGTGCCCGTTGACCGGTCAGGGCACGCAGCAACCGCAAGCGGACCGTCAACCCTGATGTTCGAGGTAGGCTTCAGCGAGTTGCTGCTGGTCGGCATCGTCGCGCTTATGGTGCTGGGCCCGGAGCGCTTGCCGGTGGCGGCACGCACCCTCGGGCGCGGCCTGGGCCAGGCCCGCAAGGCCATGCACGCCCTGCGTACGCAGGTGGAGCGGGAGATCGACCTGCGCGCTGTCGAGCTGCCCAACCTCGACAGTGCGCCTTTGCAGCGCCTGGAACAGGAGATCCGCCAAGGCATCAGCCTGAAAGCGGAGCCGGCCAACGATGCGGCCACGGTCGCCTCCCCCAAGGAAAACGCTTCATGAGCATTGCCATCGACCCGGCGGCGAGCATGCCGCTGACCGAACACCTGCGCGACCTGCGCAAACGCCTGGTGCGTTGCCTGGCGCTGGTGGCGCTGGTGTTCGCCGGGCTGTTCCCCTTCGCCCAGACGCTGTACACGCTGATTTCCGAACCGTTGCGGCGCTTTTTGCCGGAAGGCGCCAGCATGATCGCTACCAGCGTCACTTCGCCGTTCCTGACGCCGTTCAAGCTGACCGCGATGTGCGCGCTGTTCGTGGCCATGCCGCTGCTGCTGCACCAGGCCTGGGGCTTTCTGGCGCCGGGGCTGTACCGCCGTGAACGGCGCATTGCCCTGCCATTGCTGATATCGAGCATCCTGCTGTTCTATGCCGGCATGGCCTTCGCCTTCTTCCTGGTGTTCCCGACGATGTTCGGCTTCTTTGCCAGCGTGACACCGGAGGGCGTGGCGATGATGACCGATATCAGCCAGTACCTGGACTTTATCCTCGCGCTGTTTCTGGCGTTCGGGCTGGCGTTCGAGATCCCGGTGGCGACGTTTATCGTGGTCTGGGTGGGGTTGGCCGATGTGGCTATGTTGCGGCGCAGCAGGCCTTACGTGATCGTCGGCTGCTTTGTGGTGGGGATGATCCTGACGCCGCCGGATGTGTTTTCGCAGACGATGCTGGCGGTGCCGATGTGGGTGCTGTTCGAGGTGGGGTTGCTGGCTTGTGGATGGTTGAAGCGGCCCGGGCAGGGCAAAGAGATTGTGGCTGGATTGTAGGGCCTCTTCGCGGGTGAACCCGCTCCCACAGGGATCGCACAATATCCGAGAGTTGTGCGATCACTGTGGGAGCGGGTTCACCCGCGAACAGCCTTGATGCGGTCTAGAACTCGGCGAGCCGCCAGACTTCGTAGGCAGGCGTCTCGTACGGGTGGCTCTGCTTGAGTGCAGCGACGACCTGGGCAATCAGGTCGTCAGCCACCACCAGCTCCACCTTCCACTCTTCCACCACCTCGACCTGGCCGGTTTGCCCGAGGAACGGCTGGCTGCCGTCCAGCGGGCGGAACTGGCCCTGGCCCAAGGCCTGCCAGGCGCAGTGGTCATAGTCACCGATGCGCCCGCCACCCGCGGCGAACACAGCGGCCTTGACCACTTCGACGTGGCTGGCGGGGACGAAGAAGGCGAGCTTGTACACGCCTTAGTTCACCCACACCCGTGCGTTACGGAACATACGCATCAGCGCGGCATCTTCCTGCCACTCATCCGGGCGCCAGGAGTTCTGCACGGCACGGAACACACGCTCCGGGTGCGGCATCATGATGGTCACGCGGCCGTCGCGGCTGGTGAGGCCGGTGATACCACGCGGCGAGCCGTTCGGGTTGGCCGGGTAGGCTTCGGTGACCTTGCCATGGTTGTCGACGTAGCGCAGGGCCACGCAACCGGACAGGTCGGCTGCCAGCAGTGCTTCTTCGCTGGCGAACTCGGCATGGCCTTCACCGTGGGCGATGGCGATCGGCATGCGCGAACCGGCCATACCCTGCAGGAAGATCGAGTTGGACTTCTGCACTTCGACCATGGCCACACGCGCCTCGAACTGCTCCGAGCGGTTGCGCACGAAGTGCGGCCAGTGCTCGGTACCCGGAATCAGCTCATGCAGGTTGGACATCATCTGGCAACCGTTGCACACGCCCAGGGCGAAGCTGTCGGTACGCTCGAAGAAGGCCTGGAAGGCATCGCGGGCGCGGCTGTTGAACAGCGCCGATTTGGCCCAGCCTTCACCGGCACCCAGCACGTCGCCGTAGGAGAAGCCACCGCAGGCGACCAGGCCCTTGAAAGCCTCGAAGTCGACACGGCCAGCGAGGATGTCGCTCATGTGCACATCGATGGCAGCGAAGCCGGCACGGTCGAAGGCAGCAGCCATTTCGACCTGGCCGTTGACGCCCTGCTCGCGCAGGATGGCCACTTGCGGGCGCACGCCCTTCTTGATGTACGGCGCGGCGATGTCGTCGTTGACGTCGAAGCCCAGCTTGACCGACAGGCCCGGGTTGTCTTCCTCGAGCAGCAGGTCGAATTCCTGGTCGGCGCAGTCGGCGTTGTCGCGCAGGCGCTGGATCTGGTAGCTGGTCTCGGCCCACTGGCGCTGCAGCATGCGACGGTCGTCGTCGAACAGCACTTCGCCGTTCAGGCTGATGGACACTTCACCGTTGTTGACCGGCTTGCCGATCACCGCGACGCACTCGCCCAGGCCTGCGGCGCTGAACTGTGCCAGCACATCCGGGGTGGCATCCTGGCGAACCTGGATGACCGCGCCCAGCTCTTCGTTGAAGAGGATGGCGGCCACCTCGGCCTTGCTGTCGGTCAGCGGGTCGAGTTGCAGGTCGAGGCCGCAGTGGCCGGCGAAGGCCATTTCCAGCACGGTGGTGACCAGGCCGCCGTCGGAGCGGTCGTGGTAGGCCAGCAGGTGGCCATCTTCGTTCAGGCCCTGAATCACGGCGAAGAACGCCTTCAGGTCTTCGGCGTCGTCGACGTCCGGTGCCTGGGCAGCGATCTTGCCGTAAGTCTGGGCCAGGATCGAGGCGCCCATGCGGTTCTTGCCGCGGCCCAGGTCGATCAGGATCAGGTCGGTTTCGCCCTTGTCCATGCGCAGTTGCGGAGTCAGGGTCTTGCGAATGTCGGTGACCGGGGCGAAGCCGGTGATGATCAGCGACATCGGCGAGGTGACGCTCTTCTCGACGCCCTCGTCGCTCCACTTGGTCTTCATCGACATCGAGTCTTTGCCGACCGGAATGGTAATGCCCAGCTCCGGGCACAGCTCCATGCCGACAGCCTTGACGGTATCGTACAGGCGGGCGTCTTCACCCGGGTGGCCGGCGGCAGACATCCAGTTGGCCGACAATTTGATGTCGGACAGCTTCTCGATGCGCGAGGCAGCCAGGTTGGTCAGTGTCTCGCCAATTGCCATGCGGCCGGACGCCGGGGCATCCAGCAATGCCAGCGGGGTACGCTCGCCCATGGCCATGGCTTCACCGGTGTAGACGTCGAAGCTGGTGGCGGTGACGGCGCAGTCGGCCACCGGTACCTGCCACGGGCCGACCATCTGGTCACGAGCTACCAGGCCGGTGATGGTACGGTCACCGATGGTGATCAGGAAGCTCTTGCTGGCCACGGCCGGGTGGCTGAGGACGCGCTGAACGGCATTGTCCAGGTCCAGCTTGCTCGGGTCGAAGTCATCGCCCAGCTCGGCTTCGCGGGTAACCGAACGGTGCATGCGTGGCGGCTTGCCCAGCAGTACGTCGAGCGGCATGTCTACCGGCGTGTTGCCGAAGTGGCTGTCGCTTACGGTCAGGTGTTGCTCTTCAGTCGCTTCACCCACTACGGCGAACGGGCAACGCTCACGCTCGCAGATTGCCTTGAAGCGCTCGAAGTCGACGGCGCTGACGGCCAGCACGTAACGCTCCTGCGATTCGTTGCTCCAGATTTCGTGCGGGGCCATGCCCGGCTCGTCGTTGGGCACGTTACGCAGCTCGAAGCGGCCACCACGGCCACCATCGTTGACCAGTTCCGGGAAGGCGTTGGAGATACCGCCGGCACCAACGTCGTGGATGAAGGCGATAGGGTTGGCGTCGCCCAGCTGCCAGCAGCGGTCGATGACCTCCTGGCAACGGCGCTCCATTTCCGGGTTTTCGCGCTGAACGGAGGCAAAGTCCAGGTCAGCCGAGCTGGCACCGGTAGCCACCGACGAGGCGGCGCCGCCGCCCAGGCCGATCAGCATGGCCGGGCCACCAAGCACGATCAGCTTGGCGCCGACAGTGATCTCGCCCTTCTGCACATGGTCTTCACGGATGTTGCCCATGCCACCGGCCAGCATGATCGGCTTGTGGTAGCCGCGCACTTCTTCACCGTGCGGGGTGTTGATGGCTTGCTCGAAGGTGCGGAAGTAACCGGTCAGGGCCGGGCGACCGAATTCGTTGTTGAACGCAGCGCCACCCAGAGGGCCTTCGATCATGATGTCGAGGGCGTCGACGATGCGCTCGGGCTTGCCGTAGGCCTGCTCCCACGGCTGTTCGAAGCCCGGGATGCGCAGGTTGGACACGGTGAAGCCGGTCAGGCCAGCCTTGGGCTTGGCGCCACGGCCGGTCGCGCCTTCGTCGCGGATTTCGCCGCCGGAGCCAGTGGAGGCGCCGGAGAACGGGGCGATGGCGGTTGGGTGGTTGTGCGTTTCCACCTTCATCAGGATGTGCACCGGCTCCTGCACCGCGCCGTACTGGCGGGTTTCAGGGTTCGGGAAGAAACGGCCGGCAACGTTGCCGACGATCACCGAGGCGTTGTCCTTGTACGCAGACAGCACACCTTCGTTGTGCATCTGATAGGTGTTCTTGATCATGCCGAACAGGCTCTTTTCCTGAGCCTGGCCGTCGATGTCCCAACTGGCGTTGAAGATCTTGTGGCGGCAGTGCTCGGAGTTGGCCTGGGCGAACATCATCAGTTCGATGTCGTTCGGGTTGCGCTTGAGGCCCTGGAAGGCGTTGACCAGGTAGTCGATCTCGTCTTCGGCCAGGGCCAGACCGAGGTCGATGTTGGCCTTGGCCAGGGCGTCACGGCCACCGGCGAGGATGTCCACCGAGGTCATCGGCTTGGGCTGGGCATGGCTGAACAGGTCAGCGGCCTGCTCCAGCTGGCCGAGCACGCGCTGGGTCATGCGGTCGTGCAGCTCGGCGGCGATCAGTTCGGCGTCGGCTTCGCTCAGGCTGCCGGCAACGTAGTAGGCGATACCACGCTCCAGGCGCTGGATCGACTGCAAGCCGCAGTTGTGGGCGATGTCGCTGGCCTTGCTGGCCCAAGGCGAAATGGTGCCCAGGCGCGGCACGACCAGGAACAGGCGGCCGCTCGGCTCCTGTACCGGCACGCTCGGGCCGTACTTGAGCAGACGGCCCAGCACCTGCTGCTGGTCGGCGGTCAGCTCGCCGTCGACATCGGCGAAGTGGGCAAATTCGGCATACAAACCAGTAACAGCGGGGACTTTCTGGCTCAGTTGCTCGAGTAATTTACCGTGGCGAAAGGCAGAAAGGGCAGGAGCGCCGCGCAGGATCAACATCGTCGGGACAGCCTCAGGAAGGGGTGTGCTTAGAGGCCGTGCATTCTAGCCTAATTCGAAGGGTTTCGGCACCCGCTCTACGCCATGCCTGCCGGGCGGCGGAACCGGACTTTCGGGTCAAAAAAATTGCCTTGTGTTGCCCGTTCCGGCCCTATCGCCGGCAAGCCGGCTCCCACAGGTATACCACCGCCCTCAAGGCCTGTGTTGTACCTGTGGGAGCCGGCTTGCCGGCGATAGGGCCGGTAAAGCACAGAACCCGCTACCAGACAAGCTAACAGTTGTCGAGATATGGTTGGGCCAGTCCTTTGCGTATACTGCAACCTATGTTCGCCCACACTGCTTTGCGCCAGCGTTGCGCCAGATGGCTTTTCGCAACCGGACTCTTTCTGCTGCTCGGTGCCTGCGTTGAAAAACCCAGCACCCTCGAGCGCGTGAAGGAGGATGGCGTGCTGCGCGTGATCACCCGCAACAGCCCGGCCACCTACTTTCAGGACCGCAACGGCGAAACCGGCTTCGAATACGAGCTGGTCCAGCATTTCGCCGAGGATCTCGGCGTGAAGCTGCAGATCGAGACCGCCGACAACCTCGACGAGCTGTACGACAGCCTCGGCAAGCCCTCCGGCCCGGTGCTGGCGGCCGCCGGCCTGGTCACCAGCGAACGGCGCAAGGCCCAGGTCAGGTACTCCCACCCTTACCTGGAAGTGACCCCACAGGTCATCTACCGCAACGGCCGCACCCGCCCCACCAACGCCAAGGGCCTGGTCGGCAAGAAGATCATGGTGCTCAAGGGCAGCAGCCACGCCGACCAGCTGGCCGAGCTGAAAAAGCAGTATCCGGGCCTGGAATACGAAGAATCCGACGCCGTCGAGGTGGTCGACCTGCTGCGCATGGTCGACGAAGGCCAGATCGACCTGACCCTGGTCGACTCCAACGAGCTGGCGATGAACCAGGTGTACTTCCCCAACGTGCGGGTTGCCTTCGACCTGGGCGACACCCGCGACCAGCGCTGGGCGGTGGCGGCCGGTGAAGACAACAGCCTGCTCAACGAGGTCAACGAGTTCCTCGACAAGGCGCAGAAGAACGGCACCCTGCAACGCCTGAAGGACCGCTACTACGGCCACGTCGACGTACTGGGCTACGTGGGTGCCTACACCTTCGCCCAGCACCTGCAGCAGCGCCTGCCCAAGTACGAAAAGCACTTCAAGAGCTACGCCAAGGTAGAGCAGGTGGACTGGCGCCTGCTGGCTGCCATCGGCTACCAGGAATCGATGTGGCAGCCTGAGGTCACTTCCAAGACCGGCGTACGCGGCCTGATGATGCTGACCCAGCGCACCGCCCAGGCCATGGGCGTGTCCAACCGCCTGGACCCGAAGCAGAGCATCCAGGGCGGCGCCAAATACTTCATGAAAATCAAGGAAGAGCTCGACGACAGCATCCAGGAACCGGACCGCACCTGGTTCGCCCTGGCCGCCTACAACGTCGGCAGCGGCCACCTGGAAGACGCCCGCACCCTGGCCAAGCGCGAGAAGCTCAACCCCAACAAGTGGCTGGATGTGAAGAAGATGCTGCCGCGGCTGTCGCAGAAGCAGTGGTATCGGCAGACCAGGTACGGTTACGCCCGGGGCGGCGAGCCTGTGCACTTTGTGGCCAACATCCGTCGCTACTACGACATTCTTACCTGGGTGACCCAGCCGCAGCTGGAAGGCCAGGTGGCCGAAGGCAGCCTGCATGTGCCCGGGGTGAACAAGGACAAACCGGCGGAGCAGTCGCCGCCGATGTAAGCCTGCACGGGCCTCTTCGCGGGTAAACCCGCTCCCACAGGTACATCACAGGTTTTGGAGATAGTGGTATTTTTGTGGGAGCGGGTTTACCCGCGAAGGGGCCGAAACAGGTCAGGACTTGGCCCGGCGAGCCTTGAAGAAGTCGCTGAGGATCTGCCCGCACTCTTCCGCCAGCACCCCGCCCTCCACCATCACCCGGTGGTTCAGGAAGCCCTGCCCGAAGAACTGCCCCTGGCTCTGCACGATCCCCGCCTTGGGCTCCAGCGCGCCGTACACCACCCGCATGACCCGTGAATGCACGATCAACCCCGCACACATGCTGCACGGTTCCAGGGTCACATACAGGGTACTGCCGGGTAGCCGGTAGTTGCTGGCGGATTTCGCCGCCGCGCGAATGGCCACCATCTCGGCATGCGCACTGGGGTCACTGTCGATGATCGGCCGGTTGAAGCCCTGCCCGATCACCTGCCCATGCTGCACCAGCACCGCGCCCACCGGCACCTCGCCCATGCCTGCGCCTTCGGCGGCCAGGGCCAGGGCCAGGCGCATGAATTCCTGATCGCGACTGCGATCGATGATCTGCGGACGCATCAGACCACCGCGATCGCGGCCATCAGGCCGGTTTCCATGTGGTCGATGACATGGCAGTGGAACATCCAGGTGCCCGGGTTATCCGCCACCAGCGCCACCTGGGCGCGTTCGTTCTTGCCTAGCAGGTAGGTGTCGGTGAACCACGGCTCGGTGATGTCGTGGCGGTTGGAGGCGATCACCTTGAAGCTCATGCCGTGCAGGTGGATCGGGTGCTGGTACTGGGTCATGTTCTTCAGCTCGAAGATGTAGCTCTTGCCCTTCTGCAACGTGGCGATGGGGCGCTCGGCGCAGGTCTTGTCGGTGATGTCCCAGGCCTGGCCGTTGATCTGCCACATGCTCGACGGCTTATCCTGATCCGTAGTGACCGAGACTTTTGCCGACCATTCGAAATTGAAGTTGAGCTTTTCGGCGTTTTCCAGATCCGGCTCGGCAATCGGGTTGGGCGGTAGCGCCGGCGGCCAGTCGCTCGGCGCGTCGTTGCTGGCTACCGAACGCAGGGTGCCCAGGCGCACGAAACCGTCGCGCAGGGAGATCTCCTGCCCCGCTTCGGGAATACGGATAGCCAGGCAGATGCGCATGCCAGGGCCGAGCCAGTAGTCATCGTCCAATGGCCGCGGGGTTACCGGGTTGCCGTCCAGGGCATAGATTTTTGCCTCGCAGTTGCCCTTGAGGTTGATGCGGTAGGTCCAGGTGTTATCGAGGTTCAGCAGACGCACCCGTACCACCTGACCGGCTGGCAACTCGGTGACTGAATCGGCCTGGCCATTGATGGTGATCAGGCGCCCGGCGGTGCCGTTGCGCGCGGCTTCTCGCGGAATGCTGAAAGGCAGCCAGGCCCCCTGCTCGTCCACGTGCCAGTTCTTCAGGCTCAGCGTGCGCTCATGCCTGAAGCCGGTCGGCTCGCGCTCCTCGACGATCAGCGGGCCGACCAGGCCACGGCCCAGCTCCTCGGAACTGCTGACATGCGGGTGGTACCAGTAGCTGCCGGCGTCCGGCACACGGAACTTGTAGTCGAAGTACTCGCCAGGCTTGACCGGCAATTGCGACACATAGGGCACGCCGTCCATTTCCAGCGGCAGGCGAATGCCGTGCCAATGGATGGTGGTTTCAACCGGCAAGTGGTTGATGAAGCGCACCCGCAGCCAGGTGCCCTGGCGTACGCGCAACTCGGTACCCGGGGCAGACGGGCCGAAGGCCCAGGCCTCGGTCTTGAAGCCCGGCACCAGCTCGACGTCCAGCGGTGCGGCGATCAGCTCATAGTCATGCCCGGCGTTGTCATCTTCGACCTTGCCCAGCCAGTAGCGCGCCGCGCCACCGGCGCCCAGGCCAACCACAACCAGGCCGGTCAGGCCTTTGAGCATTTGTCGACGAGTGAAGGACATCGGTGCGGGTACCTCGTGTTCTGCGCAATCAAGCTGCCAGCATGGCTGGCGATGAAGGGCGAATACGATACACCTGCAAATGGGAAATATTAAGTGAAGTCTCTTGCGATGCTTTCCGCAGCCTTCCCCTCGGCAGTATTGCCGGGGGCAGCACAGAGCGCGTTGAACCACTGCTGATCATCTGCGGCCGGCACCCGCAAGGCGGCCTGGAGCAGCTGCGGGTCGAGCAGGACGTTCAGGTTCTGCAGGCGCGTGGCGATTTCGGGGTGCGTATCGAACGGATGGGGGTTGGCCAGCCCCAGCACTTCCTCACCCAGTTGCAATGGCGTGCCTTGCAGGTGCGATGCCAGCGCCTGCAGCAGGTTGTTGCCACCGTGAGCGAGCAGCAAGCCGTCGATCACCCTGCCCAGGGCAATTGCCCGTAGCAGCGCCTGTACGAACAGCTTCGGGCCAGCGACCTCGGCACCGGCCCGATCAGCCAGCAATTCCTGTGCACGCCCCCAGTGATGAACCGCAATCTGGAAATGGTGCAAGAACTGCCCAGCCAGCCACAAGGTCGGCCGAACCACCCAGGGCGGAGCATCCTCGTCGCCGACCATCGCAGAATACTGCGCGCACATCAGGCTGAAACGCGCGCTGGTTTCGCTGCCTCGCTCCGTATCACGGCGCCTGAAATGACCCAGTTCGTGGCCGATGATCGAAGCCGCCTCGGCCTGGCTCAAGGCCGTCAGCAATGGTAGCGGCAGATACAACGTGCGCCCCGTGAGTACCTCCCCGCCGGGCTGCAGCAGGACCGGCACACTGGTGACGAAAAATCCCTGGTCAAGTCCGACCACGATATGGTCCGGGGCCGGCGCTTGCAGCTGCGTTGCCAAGGCCTCGATCCACTGCCACACCGCTGGCGTCGCCTGCCTGCCGAGCGGGCGGGCGAGAAACCTGGCAGTCGGAGACTGCATCAGCGGCCACTGCCTGCGCATTCGCCAGGCCTGGCGAACACACACAACCAGGACAGAGGCCAGCGGCAGCACCACGACCAGCACGCTCATGCCGCCCTGCGCTGCACGGCTCGCTCCGGAACTGGCCTCATAGAGCAACGCCAGGCACAGCGAACCGGCAAGCATGACCATGTAGATGCTCAAGCAACAGCCCAGGCCCTGCCAACTGGCCATCATGCGCTCATTCAGGTAGGCCGCAGAGCGCAGCGCCCGCCAGGCGTCTGCCTTCAGCTTGAGCCAGGCCCAGAGGCCGACCAGCAAAGCAGCCAATGCCAGCCAGCAGCTCACGCTGGCCATCACTTTGCGTACGCTTACCCAGTGGCGATCCGCATCGAGCAGGTCCAGTTGGCGCTGCAGGGCCTGCCGCGGCTCGACATGCCTGGCAAGCTCCTTGCGGGCTTCCCACGGCAATTGCTGTAGCAACGCCTCGCTGGGGGCCGCCAGCCATTGCCGTATGGTGCGAGCCTGATCCTGCGCCGTGTCGGCCCGCCAGTACTGCACATTGCCCCAGCCGAACAGCACCAGTGGCAACAGCAGCAGGATCAGGCCCCAACCGAAGCGCTTCATTGCTCCACAGCGCCGATGGTCACGCCCAGGCTCATCTGGCCGCTTCACCCAGGCGCGCCACGCCAGGAAACAGTTGCGCCAACGTGTGCCTGGCCTGGGCCGCTTGCAGATAGGCATAGAGCAGGTCCACCAGTTCCTGCAGGGCAAGGTGGCGCCCGGCTACGACAGGGGTGCACAACCACAAGCTGACGCGCAGTCCGCCCGCCACGGCTACAGCGTCAGGCGAGGCCAACGCCCTGAAACAGGCCGGCGCCAGCGTTGGCGCGCTGCCGGCCGCCGACACGGTAAAGATCAGGCGGGTGCTGAAATGTCGCTGCTCGACGTCGAAGCCGTCGAAGGCATGCAGGGGTGTCGGCGCCTGCGCATTGGCGAAGCACAGGCTATCGGGCGTAACGCTCAGCACCCGCTTGCCATGGCGGCGGTACAGCGCTGCGGCGCATGCCAGCGCCGCCGCCCCGGTGCCGGCCAGGCCGAGGCCGAAAGCAGAGAGCAGCCATATGGCGGCGCTGCTCGCCTGGGGGGCGAACAGTACCGCCAGCGCCATCAGCCATGTACCCAGCCCGGCAAGCGACAGGCCGGTCAAGGCACAGGCCAGCGCCTTGCCAAGCGAGCGCTCGCGCAGTTCGAAGCCCTCGACAGGGCCATCGGCCTGCGCCTGCAGGTACGCCAGGTGGGCTTCGCGTTCGTCGTTATTCATCAGCCTGCAACAGATCCAGTTGCCGTTGCGCATGGGCCGCATCGCGGTAAGCCGCCAGCATTGCGAGCACTTCCTCGTTGTCCAGCTTGCGCCCATTGCTGGCCAGGCCTGCGGACATGATGCGCACCTGCGGTCGCGGCTTTTTCAGCACCATGGCCTGGTTGCCGAAGAACTGCAGTTTCACCACGTGGTGCTTGGGAAGCACGGCTTCGCTGCTCATTTCCAGCGTCTGCACCGTGACCAGCCCTTCATCCTTGACCGAAACATCCTCCACTTCGGCCATGTCTACCGGGGCGTCCAGCGTATCGACGAACAACTGCCGGCGGGTCAGACGCATGAACACCTGGGTACCGGCATTGCGATGCTGCCAAGTCACCGCGGCGGCGATGAAGACCGTGAAGGCACAGGCTGCGACCGCGCCCATGCGCTCCAGGTTGAAGCAGACGGCGGTCAGAATCAGCGAGCCCAGCAACAGTATCGGCCCCCAGACCCGATAACGCCGGGAATTGGTGAACTCGCTCTGCTCTGGCACACGCTCGATCACTTGCTTGAGTTCGGCGATTACCCGGTCGCGCTGGGCGGCACGGGATTGCTCGTATTCCTGGCCGAGCGAACCGGACAGCTCGGACAGCGGGTCGTTGAACTCGCTCATGGTCATTGCGCCTCCTGCGTCGCCAGGTAATCGGTGAGGAATGCCTGGGCATTACCCTGATGCGACAGCCCTTCCGAATAGCCGACCTGCAGTGGCTGCGCCTCACCCGGCAGATACAGTTCGCCGCCCCAACTGCCCTGGATGATCAGCACCACGTATTTCTTGCCATCCACGGTGGTGGAGTAACGGGTATCCCGGCTGGTTTTCTCCACCTGCATTTTCTGGATGCGCATGTTCCAGTCGTGATCGACGCCTTCGATCTGCACCAGCGCTTCGTTTGCGGCGCGTTCACCGATGCGCAGCGTCCACACCTTGGCCCCTTGCGTGCCCATGTAGGCAACTACCTGGTCGGCCACCTCCGGCCGTTGTTCAGCGTGAACCTGGCCCAGCCACAGGCTGAGCGCAGCCACCAGCAGGGCAGTCCATTTACGATAAGCGAGCATGTGTTTTCCATCCTGAAGCGGAACAAACGCCCATTGAAATAAGCCTGGCCCGCACTGCCAACCCCGTTGACCGGTTCGCACAACAGACAGCGCCCTGCGCACAATGGCTGTCGCTGAAAATGTGCACGCGTTACCATTTCCGGCCATGCCGCCCGCTGCCAAGGATGCCTAGCGCCCATGCGATCTATCAGCCCCTACCTCGATACCGCTTTTTCATTCGATAGCCCCGGGTCACTCGCCGAGGCCGGCGTACTGGACGCAAGCAGCGCACGAGTGATGGGTAGCGCGACCGGCCACTATCGGGCGCAGACGGTACACGGCGGGTTGCAGTACTTCGATTGCAACCTGCAATTTCCGGAGCCGCTGAGGATCGACAAGGTGCTGCAGCAAAGCCTGTGCATCGTGCAGGTGTTCGACGGGGCGTGGCAGCACACGGTGGACGGAAAGCTCAACAGTTATGCCCCTGGTCAGTTGCACATGCTGGGCCTCGGTGAAAGCCTGGAGGCGCAGGACCAATTGCCCGCCAACAGCCACGCCCGCATGGCCGGGGTGCGTATTGCCGGCGATTACCTGCACGAGCTGGCCCGGGACGATGCGCAACTGATGCCGCTGCTGGCCCTTGCCGCCGATGGCATGCGCTTCGACCAGTTGCCGCAGTGGCCAACAATAAGCCGCCTGTTCCAGCAGCTGTATCTATCGCCCTACACGGGCGCACTCAGGCGCCTGCATTGCGAAAGCCTGAGCCTGGCCATCGTGCTGGAGCTGGCCAGCCACCTGATCGGCCACAGGCCGGCCGAAAAGCCCCAGGACCGGGGGCACCGCGATTTGGCCATTGAAACGCGTCGCCAGCTTGATGCAAACCTGAATGCCCCGCCCACTGCTGCAAGCCTTGCTCGCCAACTGGGGGTGAGCGAGACCACCTTGCGCCGCGCATTCAGCCATGAGTACGGCCGGTCGCTCCTGCAGTATGTGCGGCAACAGAGAATGGAACTGGCCCGCGCCCTGCTGCTGGAACGTCGCTGGCAGGTTTCGCAGGTTGCCTATCAGGTCGGCTACGCCAACCCTGCCAATTTCTGCCATGCCTACAAGGCGTATTTCGGGCGTTCTCCCGGGGCTGAATAGGGTTTTACCGGATAAAAAAACGGGCCTGCAATGCAGGCCCGTTTCATCAACCGCGAGGTGGGATCATTCCCACTCGATGGTCGCCGGCGGCTTGCTCGACACGTCGTAGGTAACGCGCGAGATACCATCGATTTCGTTGATGATACGGCCGCTGACGGTTTCCAGCAGCTCGTACGGCAGGTGCGCCCAACGTGCGGTCATGAAGTCCACGGTCTCGACGGCGCGCAGGGCCACGACCCAGGCGTAGCGACGGCCATCGCCAACGACGCCGACCGACTTGACCGGCTGGAACACCACGAATGCCTGGCTGGTCTTGTGGTACCAGTCGGCCTTGCGCAGCTCTTCGATGAAGATGTGGTCGGCGCGACGCAGGATGTCGGCGTATTCCTTCTTCACTTCACCGAGGATGCGCACGCCCAGGCCCGGGCCCGGGAATGGGTGGCGGTAGACCATGTCGTACGGCAGGCCCAGCTCCAGGCCGATCTTGCGTACTTCGTCCTTGAACAGCTCACGCAGCGGCTCGACCAGCTTGAGGTTCATTTCCTCCGGCAGGCCACCGACGTTGTGGTGCGACTTGATCACGTGGGCCTTGCCGCTCTTGGCGCCAGCCGACTCGATCACGTCCGGGTAGATGGTGCCTTGGGCGAGGAACTGGATGTTTTCCAGCTTGCTGGCTTCGGCATCGAACACGTCGATGAAGGTGCGGCCGATGATCTTGCGCTTCTTCTCCGGGTCGGCTTCGCCGGCCAGGTTGTCGAGGAACTGCTTCTCGGCGTCGGCGCGGATGACCTTGACGCCCATGTTCTCCTTGAACATGGCCATCACCTGGTCGCCTTCGTGCAGGCGCAGCAGGCCGTTGTCGACGAATACGCAGGTCAGCTGGTCGCCGATGGCGCGGTGCAGCAGCGCGGCAACAACCGAGCTGTCGACGCCGCCGGACAGGCCCAGCAGGACGTTGGCCGAACCGACCTGCTCACGCACCTGGGCAATGGCGTCTTCGACGATGTTGGACGGAGTCCACAGGGCTTCACAGCCGCAGATGTCCTGCACGAAGCGGGACAGGATGCGACCGCCCTGCTTGGTGTGGGTCACTTCCGGGTGGAACTGCACGCCGTAGTAGCCGCGCGCGTCGTCGAACATGCCGGCGATCGGGCAGCTCGGGGTGCTGGCCAGCACGTGGAAGTTGCCCGGCATCTGGGTGACCTTGTCGCCGTGGCTCATCCACACGTCCAGGCCCAGTACGCCGTCAGCGTCGATGTGGTCTTCGATGCCGTCGAGCAGGCGGCTCTTGCCGACCACGTCCACACGGGCATAACCGAATTCACGCAGGTCGGAACCTTCGACCTTGCCGCCCATCTGCTCGGCCATGGTCTGCATGCCGTAGCAGATGCCCAGCACTGGTACGTTCAGGTCGAACACCGCCTGCGGGGCGCGCGGGCTGTTGGCTTCGTGGACCGACTCGGGGCCGCCGGCGAGGATGATGCCGCGCGGGTTGAATTCGCGGATCGCTTCATCGTCCATGTCGAATGGATGCAGCTCGCAGTACACGCCGATTTCGCGCACGCGGCGGGCGATCAGCTGGGTGTACTGGGAACCGAAATCGAGGATCAGGATGCGGTGAGCGTGAATGTCGAGGGCCATGACTCAATCTCGTCAGTGGAAATCGGAAACGACGCGGGGCTGTCACGACAGCCCCGCATGCTTGAATTGCCAGAAGCCTCAGCCTACGCGGTAGTTAGGGGCTTCTTTGGTGATCTGCACGTCATGCACGTGGGACTCGGCCATGCCGGCACCGGTGATGCGCACGAATTCCGGCTTGGTGCGCATCTCTTCGATGGTTGCGCTGCCGGTGTAGCCCATGGACGAACGCAGGCCGCCCATCAGCTGGTGGATGATCGCGGCCAGCGCGCCCTTGTAGGGAACACGGCCTTCGATGCCTTCCGGTACCAGCTTCTCGGCACCGGCCGAGGAGTCCTGGAAGTAGCGGTCAGACGAGCCTTGCGCCTGTGCCATGGCACCCAGCGAGCCCATGCCACGGTAGGCCTTGTAGGAACGGCCCTGGAACAGTTCGACTTCACCCGGTGCCTCTTCGGTACCGGCGAACATAGAACCCATCATCACGCAGGAAGCACCGGCGACGATGGCCTTGGACAGGTCACCCGAGAAGCGGATGCCGCCGTCGGCGATCAGCGGCACGCCAGTGCCTTCCAGCGCAGCGGCAACGTTGGCGATGGCGCTGATTTGCGGCACGCCGACACCGGCAACGATACGGGTGGTGCAGATCGAGCCTGGGCCGATACCGACCTTGACCGCGTCAGCGCCAGCTTCGGCCAGCGCCTTGGCGGCAGCGCCGGTGGCGATGTTGCCGCCGATCACCTGCACTTGCGGGTAGGTTTCCTTGACCCAGCGAACGCGGTCGATCACACCTTTGGAGTGACCGTGGGCGGTGTCGACCACAACCACGTCAACACCAGCAGCCACCAGGGCGGCAACGCGCTCGCCGGTGTCCTTGCCGGTGCCGACCGCGGCGCCGACGCGCAGACGACCCTGGTCGTCCTTGCTGGCCAGCGGGTAGGCCTTGGCCTTTTCGATGTCCTTGACGGTCATCATGCCCTTGAGGTTGAACTTGTCGTCGACGATCAGGACTTTTTCCAGGCGGTGCTTGTGCAGCAGCTCGCGGACTTCGTTCTTGTCGGCGCCTTCGCGGACGGTGACCAGACGCTCTTTCGGGGTCATCACGTCGCGGACCTTGGCATCCAGGCGGCTTTCGAAGCGCACGTCACGAGAAGTGACGATGCCGACCAGGTCGCCGTTCGCCAGCACCGGTACACCGGAGATGTTGTTCAGGCGGGTCAGGTCGAACAGGTCGCGCACGGTGGCGTCGGCGTCGATGGTGATCGGGTCCTTGACCACGCCAGCCTCGAACTTCTTGACCTTGCGCACTTCGCTGGCCTGCTGTTCGATGGTCATGTTCTTGTGGATGATGCCGATGCCGCCTTCCTGGGCCATGGCAATGGCCAGGCGCGCTTCGGTCACGGTATCCATGGCAGCGGAAACCAGCGGAATGTTCAGCTCGATGCCGCGGGTCAAACGGGTCTTGAGACTGACTTCATTGGGCAGTACCTCGGAATAGCCAGGTACAAGGAGGATATCGTCGAAGGTCAGGGCTTCTTGGCTGATACGCAGCATCGCGGGGGCTCCCGGGCGGGAAAAATGGAAGCGCGCCATTATACTCATGCACGGCGCGCCGCTCAATGCAAAATAAGGGCCTTCGGTCAGCCTTGTGGCAGTTTTACCTGTACCACGGCCACCGGCTGGTCGAGCCAGTCGGCGAAGCTGTCGAGAAAGGCCTGGGTAAACCCGGCCTCGCCCCAGTTGTTGAAGATGAACCCCAGGTTGGAAAAGGCACATGGCTGCAGGTAAATGAAGCCATTGATGTCATCTTCGAACCCGCACAACGGGCAGGTGAAGTTGTCGCTCACCGCCGGCATCCATTCTTCCAGGCTTTCGAACAGCGGCTCGCCCACCTCGCGCCGGCACTCGGGGCAACCGGCCTCTTCGAGGAAACCTTCGGTAGGGGTATAGATGCAGCGTTTGAGCATCACCTCCAGGCCGTTGACTTGCTCGCCGAAGGGCAGTTTTTGCGGGTGCAGGGCCACTTTGCGGGCCCCTTCGGCCAGGGCATGGCCCATGCGGTTGCCGGTGCGGCCACAGGTGGTCAGCTGTTCCTCGACCAATTTCTCGCGCACCAGCCAGCGCAGGATGGCGCGGGCACGGGCTTCGTGCACCGGGACGGTAGACAGCTTGGGAACGATGATGCTCTGGGTGTTCATGAACGGGACAAGCCTGAAAAACTGCGGTAATGGCGCAATTCTACCGCCTGCTCAGGCGCTGAGATAGCGACCGATCAACGCCAGGCCGCTGGCCAGCACCAGCCACGTGACCAGGCGCACGAAGGCTTCGCGGGACAGCCGATGGGTAAGCCTGCACCCCGCCCAGAGGCCGACAAGCATGACCGGCAACAGGCAGGCGGCGAGCAGCAGCAGGCTTGGGTCGGCATACACGCCAGCGATCAGGAACAGCGTCAGACGCACCACGGTACTGCAACTGATCAGCGCGCTCTGGGTGGCGCGTACCTGCTCCTTGGCCTCCAGCCGGGCACTCAGGTACAGCGCATAAAGGAAGCCGCCGCTGCCGAACAAGGCACCGAACAGCCCGCCTGCCGTACCCATGGGCATTGCCCAGAAACCGGACAGGCTGGCCGGCCGCACCTTCACCGCTAGCCCGTACACGGCATAGGCCGTGACGAACAGGCCCATCAGCAGCAGCAACAGGTCGGACTTCAGCTGCAGCAGGAATACCACACCCAGCGTGCAGCCAATGGCCATGAACGGCAGTAGCCGCAGCAGTTCGCTGCGCACGACATCGCGGCGCGAGGGCAACAGGTTGCCGAAGGCTGCGACGAAGTCCAGCAGCACCAGCAGCGGAATGATCCGCGACAGCGGCATGAAGTGGATCAGCACTGGGCCGGCCACCAGCGCGGTGCCGAAGCCGGCGATACCGAAGACGATGTAGGCAACGCCGACACCAAGCAGGATGGGTAGCCAGTCAAGGCCGGAAAACGATAGTTGGGCGAGCATGGCAACGATTCCTCGGAAGACAGGCAAAGGTTAGCCAGCCACGAGCCATGCCGACTAATATGCCTTTATCGCCACACCCATCTCGAAAAGGCATGACATGACGTCGATTCGCCAGTTGCGTTACTTCGTGGAAATCGCCGAATGCGGCAGCTTCAGCGCTGCCGCCGAGCGGCTGTACATCGCCCAGTCGGCGCTGAGCCGACAGATCAAGGAGTTGGAGCAGCAACTGGGTACGCCACTGTTCGAGCGCACCGCGCGTCTGCCACGCCTGACCCTGGCCGGCCAGGCTTTGCTGGAACGGGCACGGCGCTTGCTGGCCGACCTGGCGCAGGCCGAGCGGGTGACCCGCGACATTGGTGAAGGGCTGCAGGGCAGCCTGCGCCTGAACCACTCCAGTACCGTACCGCTGACCGGCCCGCTGCTGGCTCGCCTGGGCGGCTACTTGCGCGACAACCCAGGGGTTTCACTGGAAATTGCCCAGCAGTCGTCGGAGGCGCAACTGGAGGATATTGCTGATGGACGCCTGGATATCGGCCTGCTGCGTTTGCCTGTGTTGCGACAGCATGAAGGGGTGCTGCTGCATGAACTGTTCAGCGAGCCACTGCTGCTGGCGGTTGCCGACGGGCATCCACTGGCTGGTGCGGCACAGGTGAGGCTTGAGCAGTTGCGCGAGGAGCGCTTCATTTCCATTCCGCACCGGGACCGTGGTGGGCTGAGCTACCTGTCGGCCTCGATGTGCATGGAGGCGGGCTTTTTCCCGCGCGCGGCGCAGGTGCTGTCGCGCAAGACCACCCAGTTGCAGCTGATTCAGGCGGGGTTTGGGGTGGCGTTGTTGCCGGAATGCATGCGTGAAATTGCGCCTGCCTCAGTCAGCTTCGTGGCGCTGGAGGGAGGGTGTGAGAGTACTGTGGCGATGGCTTGCAGGCGGGATGCAGGTTCGATGGTGCGCCAGTTCGTGACGGCGATGCAGGCCTGAAGGGCCCAATCGCCGGCAAGCCGGCTCCCACAGGTATCGCGTTGGGTGGGCATTGTGCCGTGCCTGTGGGAGCTGGCTTGCCGGCGATTGGGCCGGGACAGACAACCGGGGCCGATGTCCTTTATGATGCCCGTCATGATCAGAGACCCTTTCGAACGACTCGGCCTGGACCGCGAGGTCCTTACCGTCAGCCAACTCAACGGCCGCGCCCGTGTGCTGCTGGAAGACGTGTTCCGCAGCGTGTGGGTGGAAGGCGAGATATCCAACCTCGCCCGCCCTGCGTCCGGCCACATGTACTTCACCCTGAAGGACAGCGGCGCGCAGGTGCGCTGCGCGCTGTTCCGGCAGAACGCCACGCGGGTGCGCCAGGCCCTGCGCGACGGCCTGGCGGTGCGGGTACGCGGCAAGGTTTCGCTGTTCGAGGGGCGTGGCGATTACCAGCTGATTCTCGACACTGTCGAGCCGGCCGGCGACGGCGCCCTGCGCCTGGCCTTCGAGGCACTGAAAGAGAAGCTGGGTGCCGAGGGGCTGTTCAGCGCCGAACGCAAGCGGCCGCTGCCGGCCCACCCGCAGCGCATCGGCATCATCACCTCGCCCACTGGCGCGGTGATCCGCGACATCATCAGTGTGTTCGGTCGCCGTGCCCCGCAGGTGGAACTGAACCTGATCCCCACCGCAGTACAGGGCCGCGAAGCCATCGCCCAGATCGTGCGCGCCATCCGCCTGGCCGACAGCCTCGGGTTCGATGCGCTGATCCTGGCCCGGGGCGGCGGCTCGCTGGAGGACTTGTGGTGCTTCAACGAAGAAGCCGTGGCGCGGGCCGTGGCTGCCTGTGTCACGCCGATTGTCAGCGCTGTAGGCCATGAGACCGATGTATCGATCAGCGACTTCGTCGCCGACATGCGCGCCCCCACACCCTCTGCCGCAGCCGAACTGCTGGCCCCCGACAACAGTGGCCTGCAGCAACGGCTGGATGGCCTGCAACGGCGCCTGTTGCTGCGCATGCAGAACCGCCTTACCCACGACCGCCTGCGCCTGGAGTCGCTGACCCGACGCCTGCGCCACCCGGGCGAGCGCCTGCGCCAGCAGGCCCAGCGTCTGGACGACCTGGACATGCGCCTGCGCCGTGCATTCATGCTCAACCTCAACCAGCGCCATCAGCTGCTGGCACGCCTGGACACCCGCCTGGCCGCGCAGCACCCGGGGCGCACCCTGAAACTGCTGGGCCAACGCCTGGACAGCCTGGCCGAGCGCCTGCCACGGGCGATGCGCGAAGTGCTGAAGGACCGCCGCCAGCGCTTCCAGGCCCAGTTGCAGACGCTGCAGGTGGTCAGCCCGCTGGCCACCCTCGCCCGCGGCTACAGCATTCTGCTGGACGAACAGGGCCAGGCCATCCGCAGCGCCGAACAGACCCGCAACGGCCAGCGCCTGACCGCCCGCCTGAACGAAGGCGAGCTTTTGGTGCGAGTCGAAGACAACCACCTGACCCCGGTCACCCTCTCACTTCTGGACTGACACATGCCCCGCCTGCTCGCGCCCCTGCTTGCCCTTTCCCTCCTGCTGCTGACCGGTGGCGCCCAGGCCAGCTACATCACCCGCACGCTGAACAAGCCGGTACCCGGCGGCGTGGCGGTGGTCGACCTTGGCCCCGCAGCCAGCGCGCCCAGCGCCCGCTTCGACGGCAAACCGGTGCTGGTGGTGAAGGAGCAGGACAACTGGCTGGCCATCGTCGGCATCCCGTTGACCCAAAAGCCCGGCACTGCGGTGCTGAGCCAGGGCGGCCGTACCCTGCCTTTCAGCGTAGGTAGTAAAAAGTACCCCGAGCAGCGCATCACCCTGAAGAACACCCGCCAGGTCAACCCGAACCCGGCCGACCTCAAGCGCATCGACCGTGAGCTGGCCGAGCAGATAAAGGCTTACCGCAGCTTCAGCCCCACCCTGCCCAGCAACCTGATCCTCGACAAGCCGGTAAGCGGCCCGCTGTCGAGCAAGTTCGGCGTGCGCCGCTTCTTCAATGGCGAAGAACGCAACCCGCATGCCGGGCTGGATTTCGCGGTGCCGGCAGGCACGCCAATCAAGACCCCGGCCAATGGCAAGGTGATCCTGGTGGGCGATTACTTCTTCAATGGCCGCACGGTGTTCGTCGACCACGGACAGGGCTTTATCAGCATGTTCTGCCATATGTCGAAGATCGATGTGCAGGTTGGGCAGCAGCTGCGCCGGGGCGAAGTGGTCGGGCGTGTGGGCTCGACCGGGCGGGCTACCGGGCCGCACATGCACTGGAACGTCAGCCTGAATGATGCGCGGGTGGATCCGGCGATTTTCATTGGCGCGTTCCAGCCCTGAGATTTGCGTCGCAGTGCTGGCCTCTTCGCGGGTAAACCCGCTCCCACAGGGATAGCGCCCGCACCTGTGGGAGCGGGTTTACCCGCGAAGGGGCCACTACAGTCGACATCAGTTCAACTGTGTTGCGCCATCGAAAAATACCGCGCAAAAATAAAGAAGCACTCAGCAAAATAGGGCCATAAAATCGCGCCTTTTGATATTTTTTAAGCATTCCTCTCAATTTTTTCTGAACGCTTGCCATCCCCCACCCCACTGGTTAGGGTTGAAAGCATGAAAACCTTCAGCACCCTCATCCTGCTCCGACAACATCGCAGCCTCTGCCTGGTCAGCGCCCGACTACCAGGCTGAATCGCGTCGCCTCGCCTTTACATCTCGTTATCGCCCGGCAGGCCCGATCTCGGCCGCACACAAAAGGATTGCTTCCATGACCATGCTCAAAGACCCTTCGAAGAAATACCGCGCTTTCCCGACCATCGACCTGCCTGACCGTACCTGGCCGTCGAAGACCATCACTGCCGCGCCAATCTGGTGCAGCTCCGACCTGCGTGATGGCAACCAGTCGCTGATCGAGCCAATGGATTCGGAGAAGAAGCTGCGTTTCTGGAAGACCCTGGTGCAGGTTGGCGTGAAAGAAATCGAAGCCTCGTTCCCATCCGCCTCGCAGACCGATTTCGACTTCGTGCGCATGCTGATCGAAGACGGCCACATCCCGGACGACACTACCATCCAGGTGCTCACCCAGGCCCGTGAAGACCTCATCGCCCGCACCTTCGAATCGCTGCGCGGGGCGAAAAAGGCCATCGTCCACCTGTACAACGCCACCAGCCCGTCGTTCCGCCGCATCGTCTTCAACCAGGACAAGCAAGGCGTGAAGGACATTGCGGTGAACGCAGCCAAGCTGTTCGTCAAGTACGCCGCCCAGCAGCCGGAAACCCAGTGGACCTTCCAGTACTCGCCGGAAACCTTCAGCGCCACCGAGATGGAGTTCGCCAAGGAAGTCTGCGACGCGGTGATCGAGGTGTGGAACCCGACGCCTGAGCACAAGATCATCCTCAACCTGCCGGCCACCGTGGAAGTGTCCACGCCGAACATCTACGCCGACCAGATCGAGTGGTTCTGCCGTAATGTCAGCCGTCGCGACAGCGTAATCATCAGCCTGCACTGCCACAACGACCGTGGCACTGGCATTGCCGCCACCGAGCTGGGCCTCATGGCCGGTGCCGATCGCGCCGAAGGCTGCCTGTTCGGCAACGGCGAGCGTACCGGTAACGTCGACCTGGTGACCCTGGCATTGAACCTCTACACCCAGGGCATCGACCCGCTGCTGGACTTTTCCGACATCGACGGCGTGCGCAAGGTGGTCGAAGAGTGCAACCAGCTGCCGGTGCACCCACGCCACCCATACGTGGGCGACCTGGTCCACACCGCGTTCTCCGGCTCGCACCAGGACGCGATCCGCAAGGGCTTCGCCAAGCAGCAGGAAGGCGAGCTGTGGGAAGTCCCTTACTTGCCGATCGACCCGGCCGACATCGGTCGCAGCTACGAGGCAGTGATCCGCGTCAACAGCCAGTCGGGCAAAGGCGGTATCACCTACCTGCTCGAACAGGAATACGGCATCAGCCTGCCACGCCGCATGCAGATCGAATTCAGCCAGGTGGTACAGGGTGAAACCGACCGCCTGGGCCTGGAAATGACCGCCCAGCAGATCTACAGCCTGTTGCACAAGGAATACCTCCAGGCCAACGCCCCTTACGCGCTGGTCAGCCATCGCCTGCAGGAAGAGAACGGCCATAGTGCCGTGGAAGTGGAAGTCGCCGGTGAAGGCGAACCCACCCTGCACTGGCGTGGCAAGGGCAACGGCGCCCTGGAGGCGCTGGTGGCCGGCCTGCCGATTGCCGTGGAGATCATGGACTACAACGAGCATGCGATTGGCGCCGGTACCAATGCCAAGGCCGCGGCCTACATCGAACTGCGCGTGGCCGGTGGCCGCCCGGTACATGGCGTGGGCATCGATGAAAACATCACCACGGCCAGTTTCAAGGCACTGTTCAGCGCACTGAACCGCTCGCTGAGCCAGCAGGAAGCCAAGGCAGCCTGAGCCCTGGTGTGATTAATGAAGAAGCCCGCATCGTTTGATGCGGGCTTTTTTGTGTGCCTGTGCCGGCCTCTTCGCGGGTGAACCCGCTCCCACAGGGATCGCGCTGCACTCAGCAACTGTACAGTACCTGTGGGAGCGGGCGAGCCCGCGAAAGGGCCCCCACAGGCAATGCAAAGACTGCAGGCAAAAAAAAGGGGCGCCGACCAAGCGCCCCATAAGCCGTAAAGCACACAACAAATTCAGTTGGCGTCCAGCAGCGCCATCGCTTCCGCACTGCACGCTTCGATTCGCGCCCAATCGCCGTTCTTGATCCAGCTGCTGTCGAGCATCCAGGTGCCACCCACACACATCACATTGGGCAGCGCCATGTAGTTGCGCACGTTGGCCGGGTTCACACCGCCCGTAGGGCAGAAACGAATATCGCCGAACGGGCCACCGAAAGCCTTGATCGCCGCAACGCCGCCACTGATCTCCGCCGGGAACAGCTTGAAGCGGCGGTAGCCCAGGGCGTAGCCCATCATGATTTCGGACGGCGTGCTGATACCTGGCAGCAGCGGGATCTCGCTATCCACACCGGCTTCGAGAATATCCTGGGTGATGCCTGGGGTAACGACGAATTGCGCACCCGCAGCTTCAACCGCGGCGAACATGCCGCGATCGAGCACGGTGCCGGCACCGACACAAAGCTCCGGGCGCTGCTCGCGCAACACCTGGATGGCCTTCAGGCCGTGCTGCGAGCGCAAGGTCACTTCCAGGGTACGGATACCGCCGGCGGCCAGGGCGTCAGCCAGCGGCAGGATATCTTCCTCGCGGGCAATGGTGATCACCGGCAGGATGCGCGCCTTTTCGCAAATGGCGTCGATCCGTGCGGCTTTGTCGGCCATCGAGAGCTTGGGCTGTGGGCGTTCGAGGGTGGTCATGACTGTGGATCCTTGGCTCATGGGCACCAGTAGATGTCCAGGGGGGCGTGAAGAAAAGCGCGAATCGGCATTTCGGTAAGGTCGTTGCCAGCCAGCGCGGCGCGCAGGGTAGCGAGTTTGCCCTGCCCTTGTACGGACAGCGCGGTAAAGGCAGAGGTGGCCAACAGCGAGCGGGTCATCGACAGGCGCTGGTGCGGCACGCTCGGTGCCAGCAAAGGCAGGCAGCGGCGCGGGCTGGCCAGGTCGAGGCCTGCTTCCAGGTTGGGGCTGGCGGGGAACAGCGAGGCAGTATGGCCATCATCCCCCATGCCCAGCACCAGCACGTCGATCGGCGGCAGCTCGGCCAGGGCCTGGTCGGCCTTGTCCGCAGCGGCATCGAGGTTTTCCGCCTGCTGATACAGGCCAACGAAGCGGGCCTTGGCCGCCGCCCCCTTGAACAGGTGACGGGCCAGCAGGCCGGCATTGCTGTCGGCGTGCTCGACAGGCACCCAGCGCTCATCGGCCAGGCTGACGGTGACCTTGGCCCAGTCGAGGTTCTCGCTGGCCAGCTTCTCGAGGAACGGCACCGGGCTGCGGCCGCCGGACAGCACCACGCAGGCCTGGCCTTTGGCGGCAATTGCCGCGCGCAGGCGCTCGGCGACGTCATGGGCCTGGGTGGCCGCAAGCGCGGCCGCATCCGCCAGTTCATGGACGTTCACAACCGCCGGCAGTTTCAGTTCAGATATCCCCATACCACGCCCTCCCATCGCGTGTGATCAGTGCAATCGAGCTCATCGGCCCCCAGGAGCCTGCCGCATATGGCTTGGGTGCATCGCCCGCGTTACGCCAGCCGGCGATCAGCTGGTCGCACCACTTCCAGGCATACTCGATTTCGTCCTTGCGCACGAACAGGTTCTGGTTGCCGCGCATCACTTCGAGCAACAGCCGCTCGTAGGCATCCGGAATCCTTGCACTGCGCCAGGTATCGGAGAAATTCAGCTGCAACGGGCCACTGCGCAGTTGCATGCCTTTGTCCAGGCCCTGCTCCTTGGTCATCACCCGCAAAGAGATGCCTTCGTCCGGTTGCAAGCGGATGATCAGCTTGTTACCGATCTGCAAACGCTGTTCCGGGGCGAAGATGTAGTGCGGGGTTTCCTTGAAGTGGATGACGATCTGCGACAGCTTCTGCGGCATGCGCTTGCCGGTACGCAGGTAGAACGGCACCCCCGACCAGCGCCAGTTGCGGATGTCGGCACGCAGGGCGACGAAGGTTTCGGTGTCGCTCTGGGCGTTGGCGTTGTCTTCTTCCAGGTAACCGGGCACCGGCTTGCCATCGCTGTAGCCGGCGATGTACTGGCCGCGCACCACACGGGTGCTCAGCCCTTCACCGGTGATCGGTGCCAGGGCCTTGAGTACCTTGACCTTCTCGTCACGGATGGCATCGGCCGACAGTTCGCTGGGCGGGTCCATGGCGATCAGGCACAGCAGCTGCAGCAGGTGGTTCTGGATCATGTCGCGAAGCTGGCCGGCCTTGTCGAAGTAGCCCCAGCGGCCTTCGATACCGACCTTCTCGGCGACGGTGATCTCCACATGGGAGATGGAATTCTGGTTCCACTGGGTTTCGAACAGGCTGTTGGCGAAACGCAGGGCGATCAGGTTCTGCACCGTTTCCTTGCCCAGGTAGTGGTCGATACGGTAGACCCGGCCCTCCGGGAAGAACCGTGCCACGGCATCGTTTACCCGGCGCGACGACTCCAGGTCGTGGCCGATGGGCTTCTCCAGCACCACACGGGTGCGTGCGGCCAGCCCGGCCTTGTCGAGGTTTTCGCAGATGGCCCCGTACACCGCCGCAGCGGTGGCGAAGTAGGCAATCAGCGGCAGCTCGCCAGGCAACTGCTCGGCCAGGGCCTGGTAGCCCTCGGGCTGGAGGAAGTCCAGATGCTGGTAGCTCAGCCTGGCAAGGAAACGGCCCAGCGCGGCGGGCTCGATATCGGCCTCGGGTACATGCCGGCGCAGGTGCGCTTCGATGCTGTCCAGGTGGCCCTGCGCACTACCTGCCTCGCGGGCCAGCGCCAGCAGGCGGGTTTCCGGGTGCAACAAGTTGGCCCGGTCAAGCTGGTAAAGCGCAGGAAACAGCTTGCGCAATGCCAGATCGCCGAGGGCGCCAAACAGGGCAAAGGTGCAAGGTTCGACACTGATTGCAGCCATGATGTTGGTTCTTTCCTAAAGTTGGTCTAGGAATACCGCTTTCACATACGGTTTTCAAGGGATAATGTAGTAAAAACCACAACATTACACGCAAGTGTTACAGACAAGTGGTACGCCAACCGCGCCGACAGTACGATAGACGACCGTGCAAAAAGCCTGCTGCTTCCACAGCCGGCTGTCTTCCCGACCCAAGGACACACCCATGGACCGCGTGCGAAACCTCCTGGAACAGATCCAGGGCCGCCTCGACGAGCTGAACAAGGCCGAACGCAAAGTCGCCGAAGTCATCCTGCTCAACCCGCAACAAGCCACCCGCTTCAGCATCGCTGCGCTGGCCCAGGCGGCCAAGGTCAGCGAACCGACTGTCAACCGCTTCTGCCGCTCGTTCGGCGTCAGCGGCTACCCCGAGCTCAAGCTGCAGCTGGCGCAGAGCCTGGCCAGCGGCGCCGCCTACGTCAGCCGCGCGGTGGAGGCCGACGATGACCCGGCAGCCTACACCCAGAAGATCTTCGCCAGTGCCATCGCCTCGCTCGACAGCGCCTGCCAGCAGCTCGACCCGCAGCAGGTCAGCCGCGCCGTGGACATGATGATCCAGGCCCGGCAGATCCACTTCTTCGGCCTGGGCGCCTCGGCCCCGGTGGCGCTGGATGCCCAGCACAAGTTCTTCCGCTTCAACCTGGCAGTATCGGCGCACGCCGACGTGCTGATGCAGCGCATGCTGGCCTCGGTGGCGCACACCGGCGACCTGTTCGTGATCATCTCCTACACCGGGCGTACCCGCGAACTGGTCGATGTGGCCCGCCTGGCCCGAGAGAACGGCGCCTCGGTGCTGGGGCTGACCGCCGCCGGTTCGCCACTGGCCAATGCCTGCAGCCTGAGCCTGCACATTCCGCTGCCCGAAGACACCGACATCTACATGCCGATGACCTCACGGATCATCCAGCTGACCGTGCTCGATGTGCTGGCCACCGGCATGACCCTGCGCCGCGGCGTGGACTTCCAGCCGCACCTGCGCAAGATCAAGGAAAGCCTCAACGCCAGCCGCTACCCGATCGAGGACGACGAGCTCAGCTAAGCCGGTGCGCCTGCAGGCGCAGGTGGGCACGCTGCCCCGGCGCCAGGCTCAGGCCCTCGCCACCGCCGCTGGCAGCCTCGACGCAGACGAAGCGTTGGCATTCACGCCCGGTCACGCCCATCAGCGGGCGATTGCCCGGGTGCCAGACCACCGTGTCGTCGCTGTCACCGGTATCGATGCATAGCTCGCGCTGCCAGGCCGGGTCCTGCAGTTGCACCCGCGGCGTGCCGGGGTAGACCTTCTGGCAGCCGCCCTTGAGCTTCAGCGCGCCATCCTCACGGCAGGCCTGACGGTTCAGGCGGTCGTAGCCTTCGATATCCTCGAGCCCGGACAGCGCTATCTCGGACACGTCACTGATGCGCCAGTAGGCCAGCAGGGCATGGCTCAGCTGGCAGGGTTCGCTGTCCTGGTGCTCGGTGCTCAGGCTCAGTTCCATGCGGCTACCCAGCCGGGCGTGCAGGTCGACCTGCCAGTCGCACAGGTCCAGCCGCCATTTCAGGGTTACGCCCTCTTCGTCCTCCCGGCTGCCCACCAGCTTCCAGTCGAGCAGGCGCGCCCAGCCATGGGCCGGCCACAAGTCCTCGCTGGGGTGGCGGCCATACCATGGCCAGCACACCGGCACACCACCGCGGATCGCCCCAACCTGCGGCCACTGCTCGGCGCACCACAGCCAGGGCCGTTCACCCGCCGGTTGAAAATGCAGCAATTGCGCACCCTGACGGCTGAACACCGCCTGGCAACGGGGATGGTCGATGATCAGCACATCGCGCTGCTGGTAACGCTCCCACTCGAATGTCGGCCGCGGCCGCTGCGAGGTGAAGAAGCGATGGAGCGGATGTTCGGGCATGGTTCAGAGCTCTTGTTTTGAGATAGCGCTGTCTCGGCCTATCCCCGACAACCACTGAAGACCAGTGGGTGCCGGGTACCGAAGTGGATTGGCGTAAATTTACAACAATTGCTCTCAGAATGACGACTGAATCTTCAAACCTGCGACCAGCGCGTTGTCCACCTCATCCACCCCGCCCGGGCTCTTGATGTATTGCAGGTTGGGCCGCACGGTCAGCCAGTTGGTAACGTGGAAGCCGTAGTAGAGCTCGGCGTTGTACTCGGTACGCTGCAGCGGTACGAAGCCCGGGTTGTCGTAATCGCTGATGCCGCTCTGGGCGTTGAGCAGTTCGGCGCGCTTCTTCACATCGTCATTCACATGAATGCGCGCCACGCCGAAGCCGATATCGTCCTTGGGCCGGGCGTCGAAGGCGCCTTTGTAGACCAGGCCAACCTGCTGGTAGTTATCGACCACGTTGGTGGCCTTGTCGTGCACGGTGAAGTTGGCGAACAGGCTCAGGCCACGGTTTACGTCGCCGCCATGGGCAGTGACCTGCTGCTGTGCCACTACCCACCAGCCATGCTTGCTGGAGTGCGACTTGAAGGCCTCGCCCGTGAGCGCCTGCGGGTTGCCGTTGACGTCATCGAACACATCGTCGGCCTTGGCCGTGCTGTAGTAGTAACCCAGGCGGTATTCGCCCGGCAGGCCGTTGACCTTGGGTGACCACACCGCCTCCACCGGCAGGATAGCGCCTTTGGTGCCGCTGCCACTGAGCTTGAAGCCGTTGCCGGTTTCCAGGTTGGAAGGGTTCTGCTCGAAGGCACCGACCTGAACGAAGAATTCCGGGGTGATGTTGTATTTCACCCGCAGCGCCCACTGGCTGACCGGCCAGTTGTACCAGATACCGCCGACCCAGTTGCCCACCTGCGAGCCGCAGAAGGCCAGGTTCTGGAAGTCACAGGGGAAGCTGTTGAAGTCCTCGCCCTCGCCGAAGCGGCCGAATTTCACGTCCAGTGCACCGTCGAAGTACTTCTGCTTGACCCACATCTGGGTCAGGCGCCAGGTCTGGCCGCGGCCCCACACTTCCTGCACCGAGCTGAACTGCCCGGCGCGCGGGTCGCTGATGCGGTCGTTGGACAGGTTGCGGCCGCTGCGCTCGGTGATCGCCAGCTTGAACTCGGCATCGTGCCAGCCGAAGATTTTCTGCAAATCCAGGTGCGCGCCGAGGGCGAACTGGTCGCTGTAGCGCGCGGTCTTGTCGTCGTTGTAACCACCGTGCAGGTTGCCGGCAACCTCACCGACATAATCGAGGGTGAAGTCATAGCCCTTTTCCAGCAGCTCGGTGCGGGTGCCGCCCCAATCGCCGGTCATCCACTTCGATTCGCTGGAAAAGGCCTCGGCAGCCTGCGCGCCGCTGCCGGCGGCCATCGCCAGTGGAGCGAGCAAGGCCAGCGAGCCCAATGTCCTGATGCGTTTGCGCTGTTCCATCCCTTTGCGTCCTCTTTTTTCTTATTGACGGTGTAGACGAGTTATCGGCCTTTGAAGTGCGCCACGTTGTCTTTCATGGTTGCGGCAGTAGTGGCCAGGTGCAGGCGCTCGCCGCTGGCGGCGTCGAACAGCAACACCCGGGCCGGGTCGAATTGCAGGTTCAGGCTGTCGCCGACCCGGCACGCCACATCCGGCGCCAGGCGGCAGCAGACCTTGGTCTGGTTGAGGGTGACGAACACCAGCAGGTCCGGCCCGGTGGGCTCGGTTACCTGCACCTCGGCGCGGATGCCCGGCATGCCGTTGCCCTCCCCGGAGCCCAGCGCGATCTGCTCGGGGCGGATTCCCAGAATGATCTCGCGCCCCTCGAGTTCGTCGGCACCCAGCCCCAGAGGCAGTTCGCAGCGCGCCTGGCCGCTGTCGAGCAGCGCCAGCAGGCGGCCATCCTGTTTGGTCAGGCGCACCGGGATGAAGTTCATCGGCGGCGAACCGATGAAGCTGGCGACGAACTGGTTGGCCGGGTCGTTGTAGATCTGCTGTGGGGTACCGAACTGCTGGATGATGCCGTCCTTCATCACCGCCACCTTGTCGCCCAGGGTCATGGCCTCGATCTGGTCATGGGTGACGTACACGGTGGTGGTCTTCAGGCGCTGGTGCATCAGTTTCATTTCGGTACGCATCTCGACGCGCAGCTTGGCATCGAGGTTGGACAGCGGTTCATCGAACAGGTAGATCTTCGGCCGCCGTGCCAGCGCCCGGCCCATGGCCACACGCTGCTGCTGGCCACCGGACAGCTGCGCCGGCTTGCGCGCCAGCAGGTGCTCGATCTGCAACAGCTTGGCCACCCGCGCCACTTCCTCGTCGATGGCGGCCTGGGGCAGCTTGCGAATCTTCAGGCCGAACTCGATGTTCTCGCGTACGCTCATGGTCGGGTACAGCGCGTAGGACTGGAACACCATGGCGATGTCGCGGTCCTTGGGGCTCATGCCGCTGACGTCCTGCTGGTCGATGAGAATCGCACCGCCGGTGATCTGCTCCAGCCCGGCGATGCAGTTCATCAAGGTCGACTTGCCGCAACCAGACGGGCCGACCAGAATCAGGAACTCGCCGTCCTTGATCGACAGCTGGATGTCCTTGAGGGTGTCCGGCAAGCCGCTGCCGTAGGTCTTGTTCACATTGCGAAGTTCGAGCGTTGCCATGACTTACCCCTTTACCGCGCCAGCAGTCAGCCCGCGGACGAAATATTTGCCTGCCACCACGTAGACCAGCAGGGTTGGCAGGCCAGCGATCATCGCCGCCGCCATGTCGACGTTGTATTCCTTGGCCCCGGTGCTGGTGTTGACCAGGTTGTTCAGGGCCACGGTTATCGGTTGCGAGTCGCCGCTGGAGAACACCACGCCGAACAGGAAATCGTTCCAGATCTGGGTGAACTGCCAGATCAGGCAGACCATGATGATCGGCGTGGACATCGGCAGGATGATGCGGCGAAAGATGGTGAAGAACCCGGCGCCGTCCAGGCGCGCAGCCTTGACCAGCGCATCGGGGATGCTCACGTAGAAGTTGCGGAAGAACAGCGTGGTGAAAGCCAGGCCGTAGACCACGTGCACCAGTACCAGGCCGGTGGTGGTGCTGGCCAGGCCGAGCTTGCCGAGAGTGAACGAGGCCGGCAGCAGCACGGTCTGGAACGGCAGGAAGCAGCCGAACAGCAGCAGGCCGAAGAACAGCTGCGAACCGCGGAAGCGCCACATCGACAACACATAGCCGTTCAGTGCGCCGATGGCGGTAGAGATCAGCACCGCTGGCACGGTGATCATGATCGAGTTCCAGAAGTAACCGCTGACCGTGCTCCAGGCCTTTACCCAGCCGATGCCGGTAATTACCGACGGCCAGCTCAGCAGGTTGCCGGTGCTGATGTCTTCCGGGGTCTTGAAGCTGGTCAGCAGCATCACCACCAGCGGCACCAGGTACAGCAGCACCGCCAGCAACAGCACCGCATGGATGGCGATGCGGCTCGGGCTCGGCACCACTTTGTCGAGAGGGCTATGCATGGCGTTTGCTCCGCAGCTCCGAGTACAGGTAAGGCACGAGGATGGCCAGGATCGCACCGAGCATGAGGATGGCGCTGGCCGAGCCCATGCCCATCTGACCGCGGCTGAAGGTGAACGAATACATGAACATCGCCGGCAGGTCGGACGAGTAGCCTGGGCCGCCGGCCGTCATGGCCGCCACCAGGTCGAAGCTCTTGATGGCAATGTGCGAAAGAATCATCAGCGAGCTGAAGAACACCGGGCGCAGGCTGGGCAGCACCACGCGCCAGTAGATGCGCGGCAGGCTGGCGCCGTCGATCTGCGCGGCGCGGATGATCGACGGGTCGACGCCCCGCAGGCCGGCGAGGAACATTGCCATGATGAAGCCCGAGGCCTGCCACACGGCAGCGATCACCAGGCAGTACACCACCCGGTCGGGATCGATCAGCCAGTCCAGGCGAAAGCCCTCCCAGCCCCAGTCGCGCAGCAGCTTGTCCAGGCCCATGCCGGGGTTGAGCAGCCATTTCCAGGCGGTGCCGGTGACGATCATCGACAGCGCCATGGGGTACAGGTAGATGGTGCGGATGAAACCTTCGCGACGAATGCGCTGGTCCAGCAAGACCGCCAGCACTACGCCGATGACCAGGCTGATGACGATGAACAGGCCGCCGAACAGCAGCAGGTTCTTGCTTGCCACCCACCAGCGGTCGTTGTCGAACAGCCGGGCGTACTGCGCCAGGCCGGCCCATTTGTAGGTCGGCAGGAAGGTCGAAGTGGTGAAGGACAGGACGAAGGTCCAGAGGATGTAGCCGTAGAAGCCCACCAGGACGATGAACATGCTTGGGGCCAGTACCAGCTTGGGCAGCCAGCGCTGTAGCGCGTCCAGGGGTGAGGCCCGCAGTTGGGCGGTTGCTGTGGTCATGGTTCACCTCGAAGGCGCCGCACTCCCCTGTAGGAGCGGCCTTGTGTCGCGATGGGCTGCGCAGCAGCCCCAAAGGACTCAAGGTCGATTACCTACCTTAAAGATCGAGTGCGCAGGTTATGGGGCTGCTGCGCAGCCCATCGCGACACAAGGCCGCTCCTACAACGGGATCGCGTCAGCTTTACTGGGCAGCCTTGATCGCCGCTGCCAGTTTCTTCGCCGCATCGGCCGGGTCGGCCTTGGGGTCGTTGATGTAGTTGGTCACCACATCGAAGAACGCGCCCTGCACGGCCAGCGTGGTAGCCATGTTGTGCGCCATGCTCGGCTGCAGGCCGCCGGTCTTGGCGTCGGCCAGGAAGTCCTTGGCAGAGGTTTGCGCACAGGCGTCGAAACCGTACTTGCCCATGTCGGCAAGCATGTCGTTGCGCACCGGGATCGACCCCTTGTTGGTGCTGAAGACCTTCTGGAAGTCCTCGCCCAGCACCTTGCGGGCAATATCCTGCTGGCCGGCCGAGGTGCCGGCGTCGTTCTGCTTGAACACCACCAGTGAGTCGATGTTGTACAGGAAGGCCTTGTCGGTGCCGGGGAATGGAACGCACTGGTAATCCTTGCCGGCGGTTTTCTTCGCCAGGGTCCATTCGCTCTTGGCCCAATCGCCCATGATCTGCATGCCGGCCTTGCCATTGATGACCTTGGCCGCTTCCAGGTTCCAGTCCTGGCCTTTGCCATCCGGGTCCATGTAGGTGGCGACCTTCTTCAGTTCGGTCAGCGCCTTGACCATCTGCGGGCCGGTCAGGGCCGTGCTGTCGAGGTCGACCAGGGCCTTCTTGTAGCCATCGGCCCCCATCACCGCCAACACCACGCTTTCGAACACGGTGCTGTCCTGCCACGGCTGGCCACCATGGGCGAGCGGGATGAAGCCGGCAGCCTTGAGCTTGTCGGCGGCGGCATAGAATTCGTCGAGGGTGGCTGGCGCCTTGTCGATGCCGGCCTTCTTGAAGACGTCGGGGTTGATCCACAGCCAGTTGATGCGGTGGATGTTCACCGGCACGGCGACATAGTCACCGTCGTACTTGACGGTGTCTGCGACCTTCTTGTCGAGCAGGGAGTCCCACTTCTCGTCCTGCGCCACGCCCTTGAGCACATCGGCGTCGAGCAGGCCGGTAGCCGCCCAGTCCTGGATGTCCGGGCCCTTGATCTGCGCGACACCCGGCGGGTTGCCTGCCACGGCGCGGCTCTTGAGCACGGTCATGGCGGTGGCACCACCACCACCGGCGACGGCGCCGTCCTTCCAGGTGAAGCCATCCTTTTCGACCTGGGCCTTGAGCACATCGACCGCCGCTTTTTCACCACCGGAGGTCCACCAGTGCACCACCTCGACACTGCCTTTGGGTTCGGCAGCCAAGGCACTCAGCGGGAACAAGGAGGCCAGTGAGATTGCGGCAGCGAGACGGAGCGTGGAATTCATCGAAGCACCTTTCTTGTTGTTATGCCGTGCAAGTCGATCGCTTGCGTTGCATGAAGTCTAAACAGCGTGCTCGCCTCGCCAGGTAACGAAGCGATGCGTGAATGTCATCGTTTGGTTACATTGCCGGCCAGGTTGCTGGCCAGGCTGGGTGCCAATGGCAAGCCCGGCAGCAGCAGCGCCTGGTAGGCATGGTAGAGGTCGGGCTTGCCTGGCCAGATGGTTGCGGCCGGCTGGTTGTGCGCATCGAGTTCGTGGTGCCAGCTGCCAGCGCCATGGTCAATGAAATGGTTGGCGATGAAGTCCCAGCAACGGCGGTACCACTGCTCGTAGTGCGCCTCGCCCGTGCGCTGCAACAGGGCCGCGGCGGCGGCGCAGGCTTCGGCGTGCACCCAGTGCAGGCGCGCGCGCACCACCGGGCGGTCGGCCCAGTCCAGGGTGTAGACGAAACCGGGCGCGCCATCGACGCTCCAGGCCTGCTGGCAGGCTGTATCGAACAATGCGCGGGCACAGTCTGGCAGCCACTGCGGGGCATGCAGGCCGACCTGTTCCAGGCTGGCTTCCAGGTGCAGCAGCAACCGCGCCCACTCCAGGGCATGCCCGGGCGTGGAGCCATAAGGCCGGAAGTGGTCGGCCGGGTGCGCCTGGTTGTAGTGCGGCATTGGTTGCCAGAGGGCATCGAAATGCTCGATGACCCGGTGGCCGTTGGTGGCGGCATGGGTATGGATGATGCGTTCGGCGATGCGCAAGGCGCGTTGCAGCCACAGGCTGTCGCCAGTGACGTCTGCAAGGGCCAGGAAGGCCTCGACCGCATGCATGTTGCTGTTGGCGCCACGGTACTGCTCGGGCAACTGCCAGGCGCGGGAGAAGGCTTCCCGCAGGGCGCCCTCCTCTTCGCTCCAGAAATGCGCTTCGAGCACCTGCACCGCGTCTGCCAGCAGGGCTGGTGCACCGCCAGCACCTGCCATCACCGCCGAGCTGGCGGCCAGAGCGACGAAGGCATGCAGGTAAGCCGCCTTGCCGCTGTCGTCATGGCCACCGGGGTGGGCGAACCAGCCGCCGTAGGTGGCATCCTGCAGCGCGCCGCGCAGGGCAGCCACACCGTGTTCGGCATAGGCCAGGTAACCGGGCACGCCCTGCAGGTGGGCCAGGGCGAAACAGTGAGTCATGCGAGCGGTGATCAGGGTTTCGGCTCGGGCACCCGGTGCGAGCAGGCCTGCGGCGTCGAGGCTGCCGAAGCCATCGGGCAGTTTCGAAGCCGTGGCGAAGGCCAGCAGGCGCTGCCCTTCGGCAATGCGCCAGGCGGTGTGGGCCGGGGCGTCGAGCCAGCGGGTGGAAGGCAGGTTGGAGGTGCTCATGGGCCAGCTTGATCCTTGCCAGTCGTGTGCGAATTCTAGCTAGTGGGGTTTGCCGGGATGTCACGAAGGACGGCAGGATTGTCACCAGGGAGTGACATTTCGCTTGCCTGTGCCGGCCTCTTCGCGGGTGAACCCGCTCCCACAGCGGGCCGATAGGCCCATGCAAAGCCCGAGGCTGGTGCAAAAACCTGTGGAGCGGGTTCACCCGCGAAGCGGCCGGCACCAGTAACCCATACCCTCAGTCCATGCCCCTTGGCAGATACAAGGTCACCCGCAACCCGCCCTCACGCAGGTTGAGCAAGCTCACCTCCCCGCCATGGCTATGGGCAATGTTGCGCGCAATCCCCAACCCCAGCCCGTACCCCTGCTGCTGCCCGGCCAGACGGAAGTGCGGCTCGAACACCTGCTCCAGCTGCTGCTGCGGCACCCCCGGCCCCTGGTCATCCACCTGCAGGACGAACCCCTCGGCGTTATCGATGATGCGCAGCCGTGCCCGCTCGCCGTACTTGATGGCGTTGTCGATCAGGTTGCCGATGCAGCGCCGCAGCGCCAGTGGCTTGCCGGGGTACGGCGCCAGCGCACGGCCTTCGAGCGTGATGCGGCCATCGCCCAGGTAAGGCTCGGCCAGGATTTCCAGCACCTGGTTGAGGTCGACCGGCTCGATATTCTCGTGGATGTCGGTGTCCTTAACGCACTGCAATGCACCTTTTACCAACAGCTCCAGCTCGTCCAGATCCTGGCTGAACTTGGCCTGCAGGCGCTCGTCCTCCAGCAGCTCGACGCGCAGGCGCAAGCGGGTGATCGGCGTGCGCAGGTCGTGGGAAATGGCGCTGAACAACTGGCTGCGTTCGGTCAGGTAGCGGCTGATGCGCTCGCGCATGCTGTTGAACGCACGCCCCACCTCGACCACCTCGCTGCCACCGCCTTCGGCCACCGGCGCCACATCGGCGCCCAGCGACATCTCCCGCGCAGCCCGTGCCAGGCGTTTGAGCGGCCAGCTTTGCCAGTGCACCAGCAAGCCGATGAACAACAGCAGCAAAGCCGTGGTCAGCACGATGAAGCCGATCTGCTGACGCGGCAGGCGCTCGGCCTCCAGGCTGGTGTAGGGCTCCGGCAGCAGCGAGGCGATGTACAGCCATTCGCCCTCGTCCAGGCGGATCTGCGTGACCAGTACCGGCGGGTTGAGCGGTTCCAGGGTCAGTGAGTAATGCGCCCAGGAACGTGGCAGTTCGTCGAGCTTGAGGCCGCTGTTGAAGATGCGCAGGTCGTCGGGGCTGACGAACTCCACGGAAATTTCCATTTGCGAACCCAGGCGCTCATGCAGCACTTGCTGGAACACATCGATCACCGCCTGCTTGCGCGGGGTAACGGGCAGTAGCGGCATGTCCAGTGGCTTGGCGTTGAGCGACACGAAAAAGCGCGTGCCGCCCATGCTGCGCAGTTGGTCCAGGACCATCGGCCGGTAGGCGACCGGCAGCGAGCGGAAGTAGCTGACGCTGGCACTCATCGAATGAGCCAGGCTGCTGGCGCTGGCACGCAGGCCCTGCAACTGGCTGGCGCGCAATTGGGCAACCCAGATGATGCTCGACAGCCCCTGGGCAAGCAGCACCACCAGCAGGGTCAGCAGCAGCATGCGCCCCAGTAGCGAGCGCGGCAGCAGGCGCCAGCGCCGCTCAGGGCGCACTGCAGACATGGGCAGCCAGCAGGTAGCCGCTGCCGCGTACGGTGCGGATCAGCCGGGGTGGTTTGTCGGTATCGCGCAGGCGCTGGCGCAGACGGCTGACCGCCATGTCGACGATGCGGTCCAGCGGCATCGGCTCGCGGCCACGGGTGGCGTTGCCGATGGTGTCGCGGTCGAGAATCTGCTGTGGGTGGTCGAGGAACAGCTTGAGCAGGGCGAAATCGGCGCCGGAGAGAATCACCTCCTCGCCGTCGCGATGGAACAGGCGATGGCTGACCGTGTCCAGGCGCCAGTCGTCGAAGGCCAGCACGGCACTGCCGGGTGCCGCCTGGCCGAACTCGGCGCGGCGCAGCAGGGCCTTGATCCGCGCTTGCAGTTCACGGGGGCTGAACGGCTTGCCCAGGTAGTCGTCAGCGCCCAGCTCCAGGCCGATGACCCGGTCGGTCTCGTCGGAGCTGGCGGTGAGCATGATGATCGGTACCCGTGCCTGGCGCGGGTGCTGGCGTACCCAGCGGCACAGGCTGAAGCCGTCTTCGTCGGGCAGCATGACATCGAGGATGACCAGGTCGCAGGGGGTGGCTTCCAGGGCGCGGCGAAAGCCCTTGCCATCGGCTTCGGCATGCACCTGAAAGCCGGAGCGGCTCAGATAGGTTTGCAGCAGTTCGCGGATTTCCTGGTCGTCGTCGACCATCAGGATCGATTTGCCGGCAGTGGTCAAGGTGGTCCTTCCTCTTGTCAGTTACAGGTCTTTGTTGCCTGCTGTTGGGGCCGCTTCGCGCCCCATCGCGACGCAAGGCCGCTCCTACAGGGACCGCGCCGCGCCGGAAATATGCACTGCCCCGTGTAGGAGCGGCCTTGTGTCGCGATGGGCCGCGCAGCGGCCCCCATTTCACCTATCCATGATCCAACGCCTGCTGCAAGGCCACCCCGGCCCCCAGCAAGCCGGAAAACTCCGCCGTCACCAGCCACACCGGCACGCCAGCGAAATACCCACTCATGCAGCCCTTGTCGGCAAAGCTCGCGGCAAACCCGCTGCGCAGAAACAGCTCGGCAAAGCGCGGGATCACGCCGCCGACAATATAGACCCCACCCCGTGCGCCCAGCGTCAGAACATTGTTACCAGCGACTCGGCCAAGGAACCGGCAGAACTGCTCGACCACCGCCAACGCCCGTGGCTCGCCGCCGAGCGCGGCATCGGTGATCTGTGCCGGTGTCTTGTGTCGCGGTGTGTCGCCGTCCAGTGCGCAGATCGCCTGGTAAAGGCGCAGCAGCCCACCGCCACTGAGCACAGTCTCGGCGCTGACATGGCCGATCTGGCTGTGGATCTGTTGGTGAATAGCCGCTTCACGGGCATTGCCCACTGGCAAGTCGACGTGCCCGCCCTCGCCCGGCAAGGCGCACCAGCGCTGGTCGCCCAGACGCAACAGGGAGCCAACGCCCAGGCCGGTGCCCGGGCCGATGACCAACGCGGGACGCGAAAGGTCGGCCTGGCCCGGGCATACCTCACGGAATTCGCCTTCGCGCAGACGGGTCATGCCCAGCGCCATGGCGGTGAAATCATTGATCAGCAGCAGCTGCTCGATCTGCAGCCTCTGGCAGAACGCGAGGCGGCTCAGGCGCCAATGGTTGTTGGTGAAGCGGAACTCGTCACCGTTGACCGGCCCGGCCACTGCAAGGCAGGCCGCAATCAGCCCACCGCGAGCAATGCCAAGCCCGTCGAGATACGCCTCGATGGCCTGTTCCGGGCTGGTGTAGTCCTCGGTCGCGAAAACCTTCACTTCATGCAGCTGGTTGTCACGCCACAACGCAAAACGGGCATTGGTGCCGCCGATGTCGCCAACCAGCAGGTCCTTCATTTGAGGTTCTCCAGGGCCGAGGTGAACGCACTGGCGCCCTGCTCTGCCGGGCTGAACGCCATGCGCATGAAGCCGAACAGCTCGCGCCCGCAGCCCAGGTCGTTGCCCTGCGGCGCTGGCGGCAGGTCGCGGCTGGCCAGTTCTTCGGCCGACACCATTACCCGCAGCGTGCCTTTGACACCATCGACCCGCACCATATCACCATCGCGCACCCGTGCCAGCGGGCCGCCGTCATAAGCCTCGGGGCAAACGTGAATGGCCGCCGGGATCTTGCCCGAGGCACCAGACATGCGCCCGTCGGTGACCAGCGCTACCTTGAAGCCACGGTCCTGCAGCACGCCGAGGAACGGCGTGAGCTTGTGCAGCTCCGGCATGCCGTTGCAGCGCGGGCCCTGGAAGCGCACCACGGCGACGAAGTCGCGCTCCAGTTCACCGGCCTTGAACGCATCGGCCAGCGACTGCTGGTCGTGGAACACCCGCGCCGGGGCCTCGACCACCTGGTGCTCGGGAGCGACAGCGGACACCTTCATCACGCCGCGGCCGAGGTTGCCCTCCATCACCCGCAGGCCGCCTTCGGCCGAGAACGGCCGCGCCACCGGGCGCAGGATGCTTTCGTCCAGGCTGTGCTGCGGCCCTTCGCGCCACACCAGCTTGCCATTGTCGAGGAACGGCTCCTGGGTATAGCGGCGCAGGCCATGGCCGGCCACGGTGTTGACGTCTTCGTGCAGCAGCCCGGCATCGAGCAGCTCGCGGATCAGGAAGGCCATGCCGCCCGCAGCCTGGAAGTGGTTGATGTCGGCCTTGCCGTTGGGGTAGACATGGGACAGGGTCGGCACGACTTCGGACAGGTCGGCCATGTCCTGCCAGGTCAACTGGATACCCGCAGCCTGGGCAATCGCCGGAATGTGCAGGGTGTGGTTGGTCGAACCGCCGGTGGCGTGCAGGGCAACGATGGAGTTGACCAGCGCCTTTTCGTCGACGATTTCACCCAGCGGCATGAAGCTGCCGCTGGCCTTGGTCATGCGCGTGACCTGCTGTGCGGCCTCGGCGGTGAGCGCATCACGCAACGGTGTATACGGGTTGACGAACGAGGCCCCCGGCAGGTGCAGGCCCATCACTTCCATCACCAGCTGGTTGGTGTTGGCAGTGCCGTAGAACGTGCAGGTTCCCGGGCTGTGGTAGGACTTCATCTCCGACTCCAGCAGCTCTTCGCGGCTGGCCTTGCCCTCGGCGTAGCGCTGGCGCACATCAGCCTTCTGCTTGTTGGAAATACCGGAGACCATCGGCCCGCCCGGGACGAAGATGGTCGGCAAGTGGCCGAAGCGCAGCGCACCCATCATCAGGCCGGGGACGATCTTGTCGCAGATGCCCAGCATCAGCGCGGCGTCGAACATGTTGTGCGACAGGGCCACGGCGGTGGACATGGCGATCACTTCACGGCTGGCGATGGCCAGCTCCATGCCCGGCTCGCCCTGAGTCACGCCATCGCACATGGCCGGCACGCCGCCGGCGAACTGGCCGACCGAGCCGACCTCGCGCAGGGCCTGCTTGATCTGCGCGGGGAAGTGCTGGTACGGCTGGTGCGCCGAAAGCATGTCGTTGTAGGCCGAGACGATGGCCACGTTGGCCGCGTTCATCAGGCGCAGGGTCTGCTTGTCGTCGCTGCCGCAACCGGCCACGCCATGGGCGAAGTTGGCGCACTGCAGGCTGGCACGCATGGGGCCGTCACTTGCCGCGCCGCGAATCAGTTGCAGGTAGCGTTCGCGGGTGGCACGGCTACGTTCGACCAGCCGCTGGGTGACCTCAAGGATGCGCGGATGCATGTACTGGACTCCAGGCTAATTGTAAGGGCGGTTTGCCGGGCATTTCCCCTCCAAACGATTGCGGCCTAGGCTCAAGGTAGAGGAGCCGCTGCATCGATGAAGGCACATCGCCCAACCACTCGTTGTATATTTAAACAAAATACTGCCACTAAAAAGGCTTGTTTTCTATCGGAAGGTGAATAATCTTGTAATTCCAACAACAAAACCGTTTCAGTGAAGCTCCTTTGTGCCACAGGTTTCACTCGGACTGCCAGAGGTACTGCCATGACCCTACGCATCGCCATCAATGGATTCGGCCGCATCGGGCGCAACGTCCTGCGCGCACTGTATACCCAAGGCTACCGCCAGGACCTGCAGGTCGTCGCCATCAACGACCTGGGCGACAGCGCCATGAATGCCCACCTGCTCAAGTACGACAGCGTGCACGGCACCTTCGACGCCAGCGTCGAGGCCGACCACGAAAGCCTGACGGTCAATGGTGACCGTATCGCGGTCAGTGCCATCCGCAACCCGGCCGAACTGCCCTGGAAGGCCGAGGCGATCGACGTGGTATTCGAATGCACCGGGCTGTTCACCGAACGCGCCAAGGCCGCCGCACACCTGGCTGCGGGGGCTGGCAAGGTGATTGTCTCGGCACCAGCCAAAGGCGCCGATGCCACTGTGGTGTACGGGGTCAACCATGACATCCTGCGGGCCTCGCACCAGATCATTTCCAATGCCTCCTGCACTACCAACTGCCTGGCACCGATTGCCCAGGTGCTGCACCGCGAGTTCGGCATCGAACAGGGCCTGATGACCACCATCCATGCCTACACCAACGACCAGGTGCTGACCGATGTGTACCACGGCGACCCGTACCGTGCGCGTTCGGCGACCCAGTCGATGATCCCGAGCAAGACCGGTGCTGCCGAGGCCGTGGGCCTGGTGCTGCCGGAGCTGGCCGGCAAGCTTACCGGCATGGCGGTGCGGGTGCCGGTGATCAACGTGTCGCTGGTCGATCTCACCGTCAACCTCAAGCGCGAAGCCACGGCCGAGCAGGTCAACCAGCTGTTCCTCGAGGCCAGCAAGCATTCCAGGGTATTGGGCTACAACGCCTTGCCGCTGGTTTCCTGCGATTTCAACCACAACCCGCTGTCGTCGATCTTCGATGCCAACCATACCCGGGCCAACGGGCGCATGCTCAAGGTGCTGGCCTGGTATGACAACGAGTGGGGGTTCTCCAACCGCATGCTGGATAACTGTTTGGCCCTGTGCCGGGCCCGTTGAGCATGACATGGCATTTTTGCCGCCTTTGAGATCGAGCGCCGCCCGCGCGGCGCTTCGCGGGACAAGCCCGCTCCCACATTTGTGGCAACGTGCCGAACCTGTCAGGCCATGGTTGCCTGCCTTGTTGCCCTGACGCGATTTCTAGGCTGGCGCGGCTGCCGCACTTCCGGCCTCAAGTCATGCACCAAGGGCGGGCAACGCCTCTTTCACAGGCATGGCCACGTTGCAACAAATGTGGGAGCGGGCTTGTCCCGCGAAGCGCCGCGCGGGCGGCGCTCGATCTCACAGGCGCACAAACTATCCCGCCATGCGCCCACCCACTCACAATCTTTACCTTTTCCTAACATTTCCAAGCTTGACCTTCGATATGGATGATAAGCATTATCATTAACCTTTCGTCGGCCAGGTCCCCCAGTGAGTCAGTCCCGGTTCAACTCTGTCTTCCTCGTCCAGCGCCTTACCCTGCTGCGCACCTTGCAGCGCATGGTGGGCAACCCCACCACGGCCGAGGACCTGTTGCAGGAAACCTACCTGCGGGTATCCCGCGCAATCGGTGAGCGGCCCATCGAACACATCGAACCGTTCGTGTTCCAGACCGCACGCAATCTGGCCCTCGACCATCTGCGCGCGCGCCGGGTGCAATCGCGCATGCTGGTCGACGACGTACCCGACGAGGTGCTGCACAGCGTGGCCGCGCCCGCTACCAGCAGCGAGGATGCAGCCCATGCCGAACAGTTGCTCAGGCACCTGAGCATCAGCCTCAACCAGTTGAGCGAACGCCAGCAGCGCATCTTCATCCTCAGCCGCCTGCACGGCGCTACCTATCTGGAAATAGCCGAACAACTGAATGTTTCACCCAGCACGGTACAGAAGGAACTGAAACTGATCATGGCGATCTGCATGGGTGTCGCCGACCGCCTCAAGTGAGGCAACGCAAAGCCCTTGCCACGCCCCGCCTCAGCCTTGATCATTCGCAAAAAACCATTCAAGGATTCACCGTGACCGACAGCCCCCCTCGCCCGTCACCCGCCGGGCCCAGCGCCCGTGCTCGTGCCATGGACGAGGCGCTGGACTGGCTGGTGCGCCTGCAATGCGCTGACGCCGAGGACACCCAGGCCTTCGAGGCCTGGCTGAGCGCAGCGCCGGAAAATGCCGAGGCCTATGTCGAGGCAGAAGCCCTGTGGAATGGCGCACCGCTGCACCAGGTGGCCGTGCAGATGCATCAGCAACAGCGCCGCTCGTGGCGCGGGCGCCTGCGCAGCCACTGGAAACCCCTGGCAACGGCGGCGCTGCTGCTGGTCGGGCTGTTCACCCTCGGCAACCTGCCCATGCGCTTGCAGGCCGACCACCTGACGGTGGTGGGAGAGCGCCAGCGCCTGCAGCTGGAAGACGGGGCAAAAGTGCTGCTCAACACCAATTCGGCATTTGCCAGCGAGCAGCGTGATGGCCGCCAGGTCGCCCGCCTGCTGCAGGGCGAGGCCTATTTCCAGGTCCCCGAAGGCACGCTGCGGCCCCTTGAAGTGCAGGCCGGGCCGTTGCGCGCGCAGGTGCGCGACACCGACTTTGCCGTGCGCTACCTCGACGGCGAGGCACAGGTGCGGGTGCAGCGCGGCGATGTCGACCTGCAGGGGGCTCGCGACCAGCGCATCCGCCTGAGTGCCGGCGACAGCATAAGCGTCGGCCCCCAGGGATTCGGCCAGCGCCAGCGCCCCGACATGCATCGGGATCTGGCCTGGGTCGAAGGCCGACTGGTGTTCGAGAACTGCCCGCTGAGCCAGGTGCTGGCCGAGGTGCAGCGCTACTACCCGGGCTGGATCATCAACCGCAATGCACAACTGGAAGACATGGCGGTCACCGGCAACTACCGCCTCGACCAGCCGCTGGAAACCCTGCGCGCGCTGGCCCACATTACCTCGGCACAGCTGCATGAGTTCCCGGCGCTGGTCATCCTGAACTGATCCGCAAATCTGAAACCCGACACGCTCCCATAGAAGTCGGGATACGGATCGCCAGACCGCAATCCAACTTTTTTTACGCAGTCACGCTACCCCGCCCGTCTCGTTATAGCCAATGCAACTGATTCTCGTTTGAAAACGAGGATAGCCATCACCTATAACAGTCCGCGCGTCAGGGAGCGCTTCCGATGTCCACAGGTCCTACCCGCCCCTCCACCCGTCCTCGCCATGGAGGGCAGCTGTCCCTCCTGAGCCTTTCCCTACTGAACCTGGCCCTGCTCGCCAGCGGCGCCATCAGCCTGCCGGCACTGGCCGCCGAGCCGGCCCAGGCCAGCAGCCCGCGCATGGGCGACTACCGCTTCAGCATCGGCCAGCAGCCGCTGGTTTCGGCCATCAATGCTTTCAGCCAGGTCACCGGCTGGCAGGTCGGCTTCAGCGCCGAGCTGGCCGACGGCGTTGCCTCGCCAGGGGTGCAAGGTTCGCTACCGCCGGATGCCGCACTCAAGCGCCTGCTGCACGGCACCGGCCTGGGCTTTCGCAAGATCAGCAACGGCAATGTGGTGCTCGAACGCCAGGCCAGCGCCAATGTGATCGCCCTGCAGCAGGTCACCGTCAGCGCCACGCGCAGCGCCCAGGACGTCAGCCAGGTGCCGAGCACCGTCAGCGTGCAGACCCGCGAGCAGCTGGACCGGCAGAACGTCAACAACATCCAGGACCTGGTGCGCTACGAACCGGGCGTGTCGGTAGCCGGCACCGGACAGCGCAGCGGCCTGAACGGCTACAACATCCGTGGCATCGACGGCGAGCGCATCCTCACCCAGGTTGATGGCGTGTCGATCCCCGACAGTTTCTTCTTCGGCCCCTACGCCCAGACCCAGCGCAACTACGTGGACCCGGAGATCGTCAAGCGTGTGGAAATCCTCCGCGGCCCGGCCTCGGTGCTGTATGGCAGCAACGCCATCGGGGGGGCAGTAAGCTACTTCACCCTCGACCCTGACGACATCATCAAGCCCGGCAAGGACGCAGGTGCCCGCCTGAAGACCGGCTACAGCTCGGCCGACGAAAGCTGGCTGACCTCCGCCACCGTCGCCGGCCGCCAGGGCGAGTTCGACGGCCTGGTGCACCTGAGCCAGCGCAACGGTCACGAAACCGAAACCCACGGCGGCCACAGCGGTGACGGCCTGTCGCGTACCGAAGCCAACCCGATGGACGTGCGCACCACAAACGTACTGGCCAAGCTGGGCTGGAATTACGCCGACGACGCGCGCCTGGGCTTCACCTACGAGCGTTACAAGGATGACCGCGACCAGAACATCCTCAGTGCGGTGGGCGGGCCGTTCATTCCTGGCCGTGGTGCTTCGGGTTACTACAAGGCGCGTAGCGGCAACGACACCATCACCCGTGAACGCTTTGGCATCAACCATGAGTTCGGCCTGGATTCGCTGGTCGCCGACCATGTGAAGTGGAGCCTGAACTACCAGATCGCCAAGACCGACCAGTACACCGAGGAGGTCTACGCACCGCCTGGCCGTCAGGTGCTGCGTACCCGCGATACCACCTACAAGGACCGCCAGTGGGTATTCGACGCCCAGCTGGACAAGGCCTTCAGCCTCGGTGCCACCGAGCACCTGCTGACCTATGGCACCACCCTCAAGCACGAGAAGGTCACCGGTTCGCGCAGCGGCACCGGCACCTGCCTGACCGTTGGCTCAGGTTGTTCCGGCCCTGGCGCCGAGCGCCCGGCAGACGGCCAGGTGCTGGTCAGCGACTTCCCGGACCCGACCGTGAACACCTACAGCCTGTTCGTGCAGGATGAAATCCGCTGGAACAACTGGACCTTCATGCCTGGCGCTCGTTACGACTACACGCGAATGAAGCCCAGGTTCACCGAGGAATTCCTGCGTGGCCTTGAGTCCTCTGGTACCGCGCCCACCTCCCAGGACGACTCGGACAAGAAGTGGCACCGTATTTCGCCCAAGTTCGGCCTGACCTATGCCTTCAACGACAACTACACCTGGTATGGCCAGTACGCCGAAGGTTTCCGCACCCCGACTGCCAAGTCCATGTACGGGAAGTTCGAGAACATCGAGGAAGGCTACCGCGTAGAAGGCAACCCGGGCCTCGAGCCGGAAAAGAGCAAAAGCTATGAAACCGGCCTGCGTGGCAACTTCGACGCCGGCAACTTCGACGTGGCGGTGTTCTACAACAAGTACCGCGACTTCATCGACGAGGACGCCGTTAAAAGCGCCAACCTGGAGCAGACCTTCCAGGCCAACAACATCAAGCACGCCACTATCAAGGGTGCCGAGGTCAAGGGCCGCCTGAACCTCGACCACTTCGGTGCACCACAGGGCCTGTATACCCAGGGCTCGATCGCCTACACCCATGGCCGCAACGATGACACCGGCGAACCACTGAACACCGTCAACCCGCTCAAGGGCGTGTTCGGCCTGGGTTATGAACAACAGCACTACGGCGGCCTGCTGAGCTGGACACTGGTCAAGCGCAAGACCCGCGTCGACGACAGCACCTTCTACTCGCCCGACGGTTCGAGCTCCAAGTTCCGCACCCCGGGCTACGGGGTACTGGACCTGACCGGTTACTACAAGGTCACCGACGACGTGACCATCAACGCCGGCCTGTACAACCTCACCGACAAGAAGTACTGGCAGTGGGATTCGGTGCGCAGCTACGACGGCCAGGGTGAAGCGGCCGTGACCCAGCCGGCCAACATCGACCGCCTGACCATGCCGGGGCGCAACTTCGGCATCAATGTGGTTTGGGATATCTGACCTGGATTATCGCTGACAGGTTTGTTTCGTCAGCGCCGGCCTCTTCGCGGGTAAACCCGCTCCCACAGGAACATTACAGGCCCGAGGTCTGCGCAATACCTGTGGGAGCGGGTTCACCCGCGAAGAGGCCAGCACTACCAGCACAAATACCAGCTTTTTTTACTGTCCCGCCCCCGCTGTTTCGTCTTGTCTCTGAATGCCCCTTTTCCAAGGACTGCCCCATGACCGACCGCCCAGCCCTGCGCTCCCAGCGCCTCAACCAGATCACCCACGCCCCCCACGCCGAACTGGATGCCTTGGTCAAAGCCCATGCACCCTTCGACAGCCGCGAAAGCTTCGCCCGCTTCGTGGTCGCCCAGTACCTGTTCCAGGCCGAGCTGCAGGCCCTGTACAACGACCCGCAACTGATCGCCATCGTCCCCGACCTGGCCGAGCGCTGCCGTGCCGAACAGGCCCGCCTGGACCTCGCCGATCTCGACACCGAAGTACCGCCAGCCGTACCGGGTGCGCTGTGTAACCCGAGCCTGGGCGAGGCAATGGGCTGGATCTTCGTCTCTGAAGGCTCCAAACTGGGCGCTGCGTTTCTGATCAAGCGTGCCGTGGCCCTGGGACTGTCCGACAGCTTTGGTGCCCGACACCTGGGCGAACCGGCCGGTGGCCGTGCCGAAGGCTGGAAGCAGTTCACCCGCATTCTTGATGGCCTGGCCCTGTCGGAGGAAGAGGAAGCCGCTGCCGAACGCGGCGCAGTTGCGGCGTTCGAGCGCTTCACCGAGCTGCTCAAGCACGCTTATGCTGCGGATGCCGCGCTGGTTTGATACGCCGTACCCGGCCACCCTACCGGTGGCCGAACCGTTTTAAGCAGTGAGACCATGACCCGACCTGCCCGCTCGAAACTCGCCCGCCTGCTGTATGCGATCCTGGCTTACGTGAGCCTGGGTGTGGGCCTGGTCGCGATCGTCATACCCGGCCTGCCGACCACCGAATTCATCCTGCTGGCCGCCTGGGCGGCCACCCGTAGTTCACCGCGCCTGTCTGCCTGGCTGGAAAACCACCGGCTGTTCGGGCCGATCCTGCACAACTGGCGCAATGGCAAGGTGATCCAGCGGCGGGCCAAGGTCAGCGCGACCCTCAGCATGCTGCTGTGCGCGGGCCTGATGCTGACGCTCCTGGAACACCGTTGGCCGGTGTTCCTGGCCATTGCCGGCATGACCCTGGGCAACCTGTGGATCTGGTCACGCCCGGAGCACGCCCCCTGCCCTGCCCCGTCACAAGCTCAGCAGCCCTGAGTACAGGGCATAGGCCGCCAGCGCGGCACCTGCCAGCACGGCGGCAAAAATCAGCTTTTCCCAGGTGGTGAACAAGGCTTTTCCCTGCTCATGCTTGGCCCGGGCGAACAGGATCACGCCCGGCGCATACAGCAGCGCCGACAGCAGCAGGTACTTGAGCCCGCCGGCATACAACAGCCACACGGCATACACCAAGGCAACCAGCGCCACCAGCAGGTCCTTGCGGCGCAGGGCCGGCTGCCCATCGTAGGTTTCTTTACGCACCGCCAACAGCACGGCGTAGGCCGCCGACCACAGGTAGGGCACCAGGATCATCGACGAGGCCAGGTAGATCAGGCTGGTATAGGTACCGGCGGAAAACAGCGTGATCAGCAGGAAGCCCTGGATCATGCAGTTGGTCAGCCACAGGGCGTTGGCCGGCACATGGTTGGCGTTTTCCTTGGCCAGAAAGCGCGGCATGGTCTTGTCCCGCGCCGTGGCGAAGAGGATCTCGGCGCACAGCAACGCCCAGGACAGCAGCGCGCCAAGCAGCGAAACCGCCAGGCCGATACTGATCAGCAAGGCGCCCCACGGCCCGACGATATGCTCCAGTACCGAAGCCAGCGACGGGTTCTGCAGCCCGGCCAGTTCCGGCTGGGTCATCACCCCCAGCGACAACACGTTGACCAGCACCAGCAACGCCAGCACCCCCAGGAAACCGATCACCGTAGCCTTGCCCACATCCGACCGGCGCTCGGCACGCCCGGAATACACACTGGCGCCTTCGATGCCGATGAACACGAACACGGTGACCAGCATCATGTTGCGCACCTGCTCCAGCACGCTGCCGAACTGCGGGTTGCTCAGGCCCCAGATATCACGCGTGAAGATATCGGCGCGGAAGGCGAACGCCGCGATCACCACGAAAATCAGCAACGGCACCACCTTGGCCACGGTGGTCACCTGGTTGATGAACGCCGCCTCCTTGATACCGCGCAGCACCAGGAAGTGCACCGCCCACAGCAGCAGCGAGGCGCAGCCGATGGCGATTGGCGTGTTGCCCTCGCCGAACACCGGGAAGTAGAAGCCCAAGGTGCTGAACAGCAGCACGAAGTAGCCGACGTTGCCCAGCCAGGCACTGATCCAGTAGCCCCAGGCCGAGGAAAAACCCATGTACTCGCCAAAGCCGGCCTTGGCGTAGGCGTACACCCCCGAATCCAGCTCCGGCTTGCGGTTGGCCAGGGTCTGGAACACGAACGCCAGCGCCAGCATGCCAACGGCTGTGATGCCCCAGCCGATCAGCACCGCGCCCACGTCGGCACGCGCCGCCATGTTCTGCGGCAACGAGAATATTCCACCACCAATCATCGAGCCGACCACCAATGCGATCAGCGCGCCCAGGCGCAGCTTCTGTCCCGGTTCGCTCATGAGCCTTCCTTTTTTTGCGCGCTGTCATGGGCTTGAAACAGCCATGCGGTCCATTAAATGCTGTTACTTATAATGATCCTGATCAATGAAGCTATAGCACTAATAACTGCTTTGTCTATGGCCCTCATTGGTAAAAAATTAGCAGCTCCCGAGCAACTAGAAAAGAACCCGATAAAACTCGAAATTCTTGTGAAAAATTTGCGAAAGCGGCAAAAGCGGCTAGCTTCAAGCATCGCAGGCTGAACAGAGCGTTTGCTCTAGAAGGACATGGAGGTGCCAGCGTGCAAGGCTTGCAGCATAAGTTGTCGGCACTCTCCAGGAGCTTCGTGAAGGAATTTTCCTACTTCACGTCGCCATGAACTGACCCAAGTCAGCGAATGGCAGCGGCGTCGGATTTACTCTGTCGTCAACTTTCTCCTGGCAGGAGTTGTTAAATGTCTGATTCATCCGGAAAACTAAAGCTCGGCGCGTTAGTTGCACTTGTCGTCGGTTCGATGATTGGTGGCGGGATCTTCTCGCTGCCGCAAAACATGGCGGCCAGCGCAGGGGTTGGCGCTGTGCTGATCGGCTGGGCAATCACCGCGGTCGGCATGCTGACCCTGGCATTCGTGTTCCAGACCCTGGCCAATCGCAAGCCTGACCTGGATGGCGGGGTGTATGCCTATGCCAAGGCCGGTTTCGGCGACTACATGGGCTTCTCCTCGGCCTGGGGCTACTGGATCAGTGCCTGGCTGGGCAACGTCGGCTACTTCGTACTGCTGTTCAGCACCCTGGGCTACTTCTTCCCGATCTTCGGCGAAGGCAACACCCCTGCCGCCATCATCGGCGCGTCGGTGCTGCTGTGGGCGGTGCACTTCCTGGTGCTGCGCGGCATCAAGGAAGCGGCGTTCATCAACCTGGTCACCACCGTGGCCAAGGTGGTGCCGCTGCTGCTGTTTGCCCTGATCTGCCTGTTCGCCTTCAAGCTCGACATCTTCACCGCCGACATCTGGGCGGTGGGCACGCCAGAACTTGGCAGCGTGATGAACCAGGTGCGCAACATGATGCTGGTCACCGTTTGGGTGTTCATCGGCATCGAGGGTGCGAGCATCTTCTCGTCGCGGGCGGAAAAACGCTCTGACGTGGGCAAGGCCACGGTCATCGGCTTCGTTACCGTGCTGCTGTTCCTGGTGCTGGTCAACGTACTGTCGCTGGGCATCATGACCCAACCGGAACTGGCCAAGCTGCAGAACCCGTCGATGGCTGCCGTGCTGGAGCATGTGGTCGGCCACTGGGGTGCGGTGCTGATCAGCGTCGGCCTGATCATCTCGCTGCTCGGGGCCCTGCTGTCGTGGGTGCTGCTGTGCGCCGAGATCATGTTCGCCGCCGCCAAGGACCACACCATGCCGGAGTTCCTGCGCCGCGAGAACGCCAACCAGGTACCGGCCAACGCCCTGTGGCTGACCAACGCCATGGTGCAGATCTTCCTGGTGATCACGCTGTTTTCCAACAGCACCTACCTGTCGCTGATCTACCTGGCCACATCGATGATCCTGGTGCCTTACCTGTGGTCGGCGGCCTACGCCTTCCTGCTGGCATGGCGCAGCGAAACCTACGAACAGGCCCTGGCTGAGCGCAAGAAAGACCTGATCATCGGCGGCATCGCCCTGTTGTATGCCGTCTGGCTGCTGTACGCCGGCGGTGTGAAATACCTGCTGCTCTCGGCCCTGCTCTACGCACCTGGCGCCATCCTGTTCGCCAAGGCCAAGCGTGAAGTCGGCCAACCTGTCTTCACCAACGTGGAAAAGCTGATCTTTGCAGCCGTGGTCATCGGCGCCCTGGTGGCAGCCTTTGGCCTGTACGACGGCTTCCTGACTCTTTGACCCACGTCTTCGTTCAACTGGAGGAATGAAATCATGTCCGCTGAAAAACAGAAGTACGGTGTCCACTCCGAAGCCGGCAAACTGCGCAAGGTGATGGTTTGCGCCCCGGGCCTGGCGCACAAGCGCCTGACGCCGAGCAACTGTGACGAGCTGCTGTTCGACGACGTGATCTGGGTCGACCAGGCCAAGCGTGACCATTTCGACTTTGTCACCAAGATGCGCGAGCGCGGTGTCGATGTGCTGGAAATGCACAACCTGCTGACCGATATCGTGCAGCAACCCGAAGCATTGAAGTGGATCCTCGACCGCAAGATCACCGATGACACCGTCGGTGTGGGCCTGAACAACGAAGTGCGCAGCTGGCTCGAAGGCCTCGAGCCGCGCCATCTGGCCGAGTTCCTGATTGGCGGCGTGGCCGGCCAGGACCTGCCACAAAGCGAAGGCGCCGATGTGGTCAAGATGTACAACGACTACCTGGGCCACTCCAGCTTCATTCTGCCGCCGCTGCCCAACACCCAGTTCACCCGCGACACCACGTGCTGGATCTACGGCGGTGTCACCCTGAATCCGATGTACTGGCCGGCGCGCCGTCAGGAAACCCTGCTGACCACCGCCATCTACAAGTTCCACAAGGAGTTCACCAACGCCGACTTCGAAGTCTGGTACGGCGACCCGGACAAGGAACACGGCCAGTCCACCCTCGAAGGCGGTGACGTGATGCCGATCGGCAACGGCATCGTGCTGATCGGCATGGGCGAGCGCACCTCGCGTCAGGCCATCGGCCAGTTGGCGCGCAACCTGTTCGCCAAGGGCGCAGTCAAGGAGGTGATCGTCGCCGGCCTGCCGAAATCCCGCGCCGCCATGCACCTGGACACTGTGTTCAGCTTCTGCGACCGCGACCTGGTCACGGTCTTCCCGGAAGTGGTGAAAGAGATCATTCCATTCATCATCCGCCCCGACGAAAGCAAGCCTTACGGCATGGATGTACGCCGCATCAACAAGTCGTTCATCGAGGTGGTGGGCGAGCAACTGGGGGTCAAGCTGCGCGTGGTCGAGACCGGCGGCAACAGCTTCGCCGCCGAACGCGAACAGTGGGATGACGGCAACAACGTGGTGGCCATCGAGCCGGGCGTGGTCATTGGCTACGACCGCAACACCTACACGAATACCCTGCTGCGCAAGGCCGGGATCGAGGTCATCACCATCAGCGCCGGCGAACTGGGCCGGGGCCGTGGCGGCGGCCACTGCATGACCTGCCCGATCGTGCGTGACCCTATCGACTACTAACGACCATTACCCCCGGTCGCCCTCACGAAGCGGCGGCCGGTGCGTTCACCAAACTCAAGGAGAAATGTCATGGCGTTCAATATTCACAACCGCAACCTGCTCAGCCTGGAACACCACACCACCCGCGAGCTGCGCTACCTGCTGGACCTGTCCCGTGACCTCAAGCGCGCCAAGTACACCGGCACCGAGCAGCAGCACCTGAAGGGCAACAACATCGCCCTGATCTTCGAAAAAACCTCTACCCGTACCCGCTGCGCCTTCGAAGTGGCCGCTTATGACCAGGGCGCCAACGTTACCTACATCGACCCCAACTCTTCGCAGATCGGCCACAAGGAGAGCATGAAGGACACCGCCCGCGTGCTCGGGCGCATGTATGACGCCATCGAGTACCGTGGCTTCAAGCAGGAAATCGTCGAAGAACTGGCGAAGTTCGCCGGTGTTCCGGTGTTCAACGGCCTGACCGACGAATACCACCCGACGCAGATGATCGCCGACGTGCTGACCATGCGCGAGCACAGCGACAAGCCACTGCACGACATCAGCTACGCCTACCTGGGCGATGCCCGCAACAACATGGGCAACTCGCTGCTGCTGATCGGCGCCAAGCTCGGCATGGACGTGCGTATCGCCGCGCCCAAGGCGCTGTGGCCGCATGACGACCTGGTCGAGCGTTGCCGCAAGTACGCCGAGGAAAGCGGTGCGCGCATCACCCTCACCGAAGACCCGGTTGCCGCGGTCAAGGGTGTGGACTTCGTGCACACCGACGTGTGGGTATCGATGGGTGAGCCGATCGAAGCCTGGGGTGAGCGCATCAAGCTGCTCAAGCCGTATCAGGTGAATACACAACTGATGAAGTCCACCGGCAACCCGCGGACCAAGTTCATGCACTGCCTGCCGGCGTTCCACAACTCCGAAACCAAGGTAGGCAAGCAGATCGCCGAACAGTACCCGGACCTGGCCAACGGTATCGAAGTGACCGACGACGTCTTCGAGTCGCCGGCCTGCATCGCCTTCGAGCAGGCAGAAAACCGCATGCACACGATCAAGGCGATTCTGGTTTCGACGCTGGCTGACCTGTAAAGGCTGACACGACAAGCCGGGTACCCCGGTTCCCTGTGGGAGCGGGTTTACCCGCGAATGCGTCAGTAACACCAGCCGCGCTGCATGGGCTGACGCTTTCGCGGGTAAACCCGCTTCCACAAGGGAGCGGCGATACCGGTAGAGAACAGCGCTCCCTTCTTTCGTTAAAGGACATTCCCCATGCGTATCGTTGTTGCATTGGGCGGCAACGCCCTGCTGCGTCGCGGCGAGCCGATGACCGCTGACAACCAGCGCGCCAATATCCGCACCGCTACCGAACAGATCGCCAAGATCCACCCTGGCAACGAGCTGGTCATCGCCCACGGCAACGGCCCGCAAGTGGGCCTGCTGTCGCTGCAGGGCCTGTCCTACAAGCCCGACGAGGCCTACCCGCTGGACGTGCTGGGTGCAGAGACCGAGGGCATGATCGGCTACATGATCGAACAGGAACTGGGCAACCTGCTGGCCTTCGAAGTGCCGTTCGCCACCCTGCTGACCCAGGTCGAAGTGGACGCCAACGACCCCGCCTTCAAGGACCCGACCAAGTTCATCGGCCCGGTCTACGGCAAGGAAGAGGCCGAGCGCCTGGCCAAGGAAAAGGGTTGGGTGGTCAAGCCTGACGGCGACAAGTACCGCCGCGTGGTAGCCAGCCCGAAACCCAAGCGCATCTTCGAAATCCGCCCGATCAAGTGGCTGCTGGAAAAGAGCAGCATCGTGATCTGCGCCGGCGGCGGCGGCATCCCCACCATGTACGACGAGAACCGCAAGCTCAAGGGCATCGAGGCGGTGATCGACAAGGACCTGTGCTCTGCCCTGCTGGCGGAGCAGCTGGACGCCGACCTGCTGATCATCGCCACCGACGTCGATGCGGCCTACATCGACTGGGGCAAGCCGACCCAGAAAGCCATCGCCCAGGCGCACCCCGACGAACTGGAACGCCTCGGCTTCGCTGCCGGCTCCATGGGGCCGAAGGTGCAGGCGGCCTGCGATTTTGCCCGTAATACCGGCAAGGTGGCGGTGATCAGTTCGCTGGAAAACATCGAAGACATCGTCAAAGGCACTGCTGGTACGCGGGTGTCCACCGCCAAGCCAGGGATCAGCTACCGTTGAATGCAGTGGGCGGGCCGATGGGCCCGCCATTTTCACCTTCCAGAGGAGTCCGCCATGGCCCAGTACCAGCCCGGTCATGTACACATCGAGCGCACCGCGCTGAACAAGAACGACCACAGCTATGACCTGAACATCGAATACGAGGCCGCGTCGGATCCCAAGGAAGGCAGAGGCATCCAGTTCAAGATGCATGGCAGCATCGAAGGCAAGCCAGTGGAAGAAAAGTTCTTCCTGGCCAAGGACCAGGTGTTGCCCAGCTTCCTCATGCTACTGACCCGCAAGGCGCAGTCGTACCTGACGCCACCGAAGAAATTCGAAAACCTGAGTTCGCCGCACAAGCTTTATGACCATATGTTCGCGGACATTCGCGAAAAGCTTGATGTGAAGTCGGGCGATCCGATCAAGCCTGAACATCTGGAGTGATTTCAAGAACCGCGGGCTGCTTTGCAGCCCATCGCGACGCAAGGCCGCTCCCACAGGTTGGCCGCTGACCCCAAGGCCTGCGCGATACTTGTGGGAGCGGCCTTGCGTCGCGATGGGCCGCAAAGCGGCCCCGACAATGTTGAGGCATACTACCGCCCTCCCCAGCCACAACCGCACCCTCCCCATGCGCATCCACGTCAGCTTCATCGACCGCGTCGGCATCACCCAGGAAGTCCTCGCCCTGCTCGGTGCCCGCAACCTCAACCTGGACGCCGTGGAGATGGTCCCGCCGAACGTCTATATCGACGCCCCCACCCTCAGCCCCGCCGTGCTCGAAGAACTGCACGACGCGCTGTTCGAGGTGCATGGCGTGCGATCGGTGGAGGTGGTCGACATCCTGCCCGGCCAACGCCGACACCTGCAGCTCGATGCCCTGCTGGCAGCGATGAGCGACCCGGTGCTGGCCGTGGACAGCGCCGGCAAGGTGCTGCTGGCCAACCCGGCACTGATCGAGCTGTGCGGCCGTGAATCGGCCGGGCGCTCGGTAGGGGAACTGTTCGGCGACCCGGCGCTGCTGCAGGCACTGCTGGAAAACAACTTCCACCTGCCTATGCGCGAAATGCAGCTGAACGGCCACAGTCTGCTGCTGGATGCAACTCCCATTACCAACGCCGGTGGCCTGCTGACGCTGTACCCACCCACGCGCATGGGCGAACGCCTGTCGGCCCTGCACCACGACCATGCCGAAGGCTTCGATGCCTTGCTCGGCGAATCACCGGCCATCCGCACCCTCAAGGCCCGCGCGCTGCGCGTGGCGGCGCTCGATGCACCGCTGCTGGTGCATGGCGAAACCGGCACCGGCAAGGAGCTGGTAGCCCGCGCCTGCCACGCCATCAGCAGCCGCCACGCGGCGCCATTCCTGGCCCTGAACTGCGCCGCGCTACCCGAGAGCCTGGCCGAGAGCGAACTGTTCGGCTACGCCCCCGGCGCCTTCACCGGCGCACAACGGGGCGGCAAGCCGGGGCTGATGGAGCTGGCCAACCAGGGCACGGTATTCCTTGATGAAATAGGCGAGATGTCGCCGTACCTGCAGGCCAAGCTGCTGCGCTTTCTCAGCGATGGCAGCTTCCGCCGGGTAGGTGGCGACCGCGAAGTGAAGGTGGATGTACGCATCATCAGCGCCACCCACCGCGATCTGGAGCGCATGGTCGCCGAAGGCAGCTTCCGAGAAGACCTGTTCTACCGCCTGAACGTGCTCAATCTGCAGGTACCGCCGCTGCGCGAGCGTGGCCACGACATTCTGATGCTGGCGCATTTCTTCATGCAGCAGGCCTGCACGCAGATCCAGCGCCCGCCCTGCCGGCTGACCCCGGCCACCCATTCGGCACTGCTGGCCAACCCTTGGCCGGGCAATGTGCGCCAGCTGCAGAACGTGATATTCCGCGCGGCAGCGATCTGCGAAGGCAACCTGGTGGATATCGGTGACCTGGACATAGCCGGGACATCGGTGGCGCGTGGCCAGGACGGCGACGTGGCGAGCCTGGAGCAAGCAGTAGGGGATTTCGAGCGTGAGCTGTTGCAACGGTTATATGCCAGTTACCCGTCGACACGGCAACTGGCGGGGCGTCTGCAAACTTCGCACACCGCCATTGCGCAACGTTTGCGCAAATACGGTATTCCAGGCAGAAGCTGAGGCTTTTTACCGCTTAACTTCAGATTACCCCTACGGGTCTGACCAATACTTCAACAATCACTGCTGCGAAAATGGCGCTCATCCAATTGATGGAGAGAGCGCCTCTCATGCTTGACCTCGACTTCTACGGCACATTAGTCGCCGCCTCACTGGTGCTGTTGTTGGGCCACGGGCTGGTGACACGTGTCGCTGTCCTGCGAACCTACAATATCCCCGAGCCTGTTGCAGGCGGCCTGGTCGTTGCCCTGATCTTGCTGGCCTTGCGCAGTTTCGACCTGAAAGTGCAGTTCGATACATCATTGCAAGCACCCCTGATGCTGGCGTTCTTCGCCACCATTGGCCTGAACGCTGACTTCGCCAGCTTGAAAAAAGGCGGGCGCGTGGTCGGAATCTTCCTGGTCGTGGTGACCGGCTTGCTCGTGGTGCAAAACGCCATGGGCATCGGCCTGGCCACGATGTTGGGGCTGGACCCGCTTATGGGCCTGCTGACCGGCTCCATCACGCTATCCGGCGGCCACGGCACAGGTGCGGCGTGGAGCAGTACCTTCAGCGAAAAATATGGCCTGGCCTCCGCCTCGGAACTGGCCTTGGCCTCCGCCACCTTTGGCTTGGTGCTGGGCGGACTGATCGGCGGCCCGGTCGCCCGCCTGTTGATCAGGCGCGTGCAAACGCCCGGCGCCGATCAGGCGATAGCGCACTTGCCAAAGGGCTTTGAAGAGCCTGAAAAAGAACGCCTGATTACGCCATTCTCATTCATCGAGACGTTGGCGCTGATATCGGTCAGTCTGCTTGGCGGCACCTTGTTGAATAGCCAACTGCAAGGCACAGCGTTTGAATTGCCGACTTTCGTCTGCGTATTGTTTGTTGGCGTCTTGTTGCGTAATGGTCTTTCTGCACTGGGCGTGTACCAAGTGTTCGAGCGCGAAGTCTCGGTGCTGGGCAATGTCAGCCTGTCGCTGTTCCTGGCCATTGCACTGATGTCGCTCAAGTTGTGGGACCTGGCAGCCCTGGCCCTGCCCTTCCTGATTATCCTGGCGGCACAAACGTTGCTCATGGCGCTGTTCGCAATCTTCATTACCTTCCGGGTCATGGGCAGCAATTACGACGCAGCGATCTTGGCAGCCGGGCATTGTGGTTTCGGCCTGGGTGCCACACCTACCGCCATCGCCAACATGCAAGCCGTGACTCACCGCTTCGGACCCTCTCAGCTGGCGTTTCTGGTAGTACCGATGGTGGGTGCATTCTTCATCGACATCATCAATGTGATCATCATCAAGCTGTACCTGGCATTGCCGTTTTTTGTCGCAAGCTGACCCCATACACCCCGCTGTATTGATTTCGGTACAACGTATTGAAATCAATACAGCGTCCTTCAGATCCGTCTGTGCAAGGGTTTGATCCCCAAACCCTTTTCAATACCCCATCCGCTGTAGCGTTTTCATTCCACAAGAATGACAAAATGATTACGCATTCAAGTTAACACTTTGATTTATAACGGATTTTGCCGATTGGCCGCATTTTTGCTAAGGGAATCCCAACCCCAAGAGCGCGGAGCCACCGCGCCCAACGCCCTGCTTCCCGAGGATTCCCCATGAGCGAGTTGCGTTTCACTGAAGATCACGAATGGCTGCGCGTCGAAGCCGATGGCAGCGTTACCGTGGGCATCACCGCCTACGCCCAGAACGCCCTTGGCGATGTGGTTTTCGTGCAACTGCCAGAGTTGCAGCAGTATGAGAAAGGCAGCGAAGCGTCCACCGTCGAGTCGGTCAAGGCCGCCAGCGGTGTGTACATGCCCCTGACCGGCGAAGTGGTCCAGATCAACGACCAGCTCGAGGACAGCCCGGAACTGGTCAACGAAGACCCGATGGGCGAAGGCTGGTTCTTCCGCTTCATCCCCGCCGATGCCAGCGAAGTCACCGCCCTGCTCGACCAGGACGCCTATGACCGCCTGATCAAAGCCAACGACGACGCCTGAGGAACCCCGCCATGACCATCAACCTCGGCACCGCCAACGAATTCATCGCCCGCCACATCGGCCCGCGCGCCGCTGACGAGCAGGCCATGCTGGCCGCCCTCGGCTTCGACTCGCTGGAAGCCATGACCGCCGCGGTCATTCCCGACAGCATCAAGGGCACCAGCGTGCTCGGCTCGCACGACGGCCAGAGCGAAGCCGACGCGCTCGCCGCGCTCAAGGCCATCGCCGGCAAGAACCAGCTGTTCAAGAGCTACATCGGTCAGGGTTACTACAACACCCACACTCCGGCGCCGATCCTGCGCAACCTGCTGGAAAACCCGGCCTGGTACACCGCCTATACCCCGTACCAGCCAGAAATTTCCCAGGGCCGCCTGGAAGCGCTGCTGAACTTCCAGACCCTGATCAGCGACCTGACCGGCCTGCCGATCGCCAACGCCTCGCTGCTCGACGAAGCCACCGCTGCCGCCGAGGCCATGACCTTCTGCAAGCGCCTGTCGAAGAACAAGGCCAGCCACGCCTTCTTCGCCTCAGTGCACTGCCACCCGCAAACCCTCGACGTTCTGCGCACCCGTGCCGAACCGCTGGGCATCGAGATCGTGGTCGGCGACGAGCGCGAGCTGAGCGATGTCAGCGCCTTCTTCGGCGCCCTGCTGCAGTACCCGGCCAGCAACGGTGAAGTGTTCGACTACCGCGAAGTGGTCGAGCGCTTCCACGCAGCCAATGCCCTGGTCGCCGTTGCCGCCGACCTGCTGGCCCTGACCCTGCTGACCCCGCCGGGCGAGTTCGGTGCCGATGTGGCCATCGGCAGCGCCCAGCGCTTCGGCGTGCCACTGGGCTTCGGTGGCCCGCACGCGGCCTACTTCTCCACCCGTGACGCATTCAAGCGCGACATGCCGGGCCGCCTGGTCGGTGTGTCGATCGACCGCTTCGGCAAGACCGCACTGCGCCTGGCCATGCAGACCCGCGAACAGCACATCCGCCGCGAAAAGGCCACCAGCAACATCTGCACCGCCCAGGTGCTGCTGGCCAACATCGCCAGCACGTTCGCCGTGTATCACGGCCCGGCCGGCCTCAAGCGCATCGCCGAACGTACCCATGCCCTGACTGCGATCCTGGCCGCCGGCCTGAAAACGCTAGGCGTACAGGTAGTGGGCGCCAGCGCTTTCGACACCCTGACCCTGGCCACCGGCAATGCCACTGCCGGCCTGCATGAAAAGGCGCGCGCCCAGGGCATCAACCTGCGCCAGATCGACGCCGCCCACGTGGGCCTGTCGCTGGACGAAACCAGTAGCCAGGCCGATGTCGAGGCCCTGTGGCAGCTGATCGGTGGCGACCAGGCCCAGCCGGACTTCACCGCCCTGGCCGCCAGCACCGGCTCGCTGCTGCCTGCCGCCCTGCTGCGCCAGTCGGCCATCCTCGCGCACCCGGTATTCAACCGCTACCACAGCGAAACCGAGCTGATGCGCTACCTGCGCCGCCTGGCCGACAAGGACCTGGCGCTGGACCGCAGCATGATCCCGCTGGGCTCGTGCACCATGAAGCTGAACGCCGCCAGCGAAATGATCCCGGTCACCTGGGCCGAGTTCGGCAATCTGCACCCGTTTGCCCCAGCCGAGCAGAGCCAGGGCTACCTGCAGATGACCACCGAGCTGGAGGCCATGCTCTGCGCCGCCACCGGCTACGACGCCGTGTCGCTGCAGCCCAACGCCGGTTCCCAGGGCGAGTACGCAGGCCTGCTGGCCATCCGCGCCTACCACCGCAGCCGTGGCGAAGGCCACCGCGATATCTGCCTGATCCCGTCGTCGGCCCATGGCACCAACCCGGCAACCGCGCACATGGCCGGCATGCGCGTGGTGGTCACCGCCTGTGATGCCCGCGGCAACGTCGATGTCGAGGACCTGCGCGCCAAGGCCATCGAGCACCGCGAGCGCCTGGCCGCGATCATGATCACCTACCCGTCGACCCACGGCGTGTTCGAGGAAGCGATCGGTGAAATCTGCGCGATCATCCACGACAACGGTGGCCAGGTGTACATCGACGGGGCCAACATGAACGCCATGGTCGGCCTGTGCGCCCCGGGCAAGTTCGGTGGCGACGTTTCGCACCTGAACCTGCACAAGACTTTCTGCATCCCGCACGGCGGTGGCGGCCCGGGCGTCGGCCCGATCGGTGTCAAGTCGCACCTGGCGCCGTTCCTGCCCGGCCACGCGCAGCTGGAAAACACCGAGGGCGCGGTTTGCGCCGCGCCGTTCGGCAGCGCCAGCATCCTGCCGATCACCTGGATGTACATCCGCATGATGGGCGGTGCCGGACTCAAGCGTGCCTCGCAGATGGCGATCCTCAACGCCAACTACATCGCCCGTCGCCTGGAAGAGCACTATCCTGTTCTGTATACCGGCGGCAATGGCCTGGTTGCCCACGAGTGCATCCTCGACCTGCGCCCGCTGAAGGACACCAGCGGCATCAGCGTAGACGATGTGGCCAAGCGCCTGATCGACTTCGGCTTCCACGCCCCGACCATGTCCTTCCCGGTTGCAGGCACGCTGATGATCGAACCGACCGAAAGCGAGTCCAAGGAAGAACTGGACCGCTTCTGCGATGCGATGATCCAGATCCGCGAAGAAATTCGCGCGGTCGAGAACGGCAGCCTGGACAAGGACGACAACCCGCTGAAGAACGCCCCGCACACTGCGGCCGAGCTGGTTGGCGAATGGGCCCATGGCTACAGCCGCGAGCAGGCGGTGTACCCGCTGCCGAGCCTGGTGGAAGGCAAGTACTGGCCGCCGGTCGGCCGGGTCGATAACGTGTTCGGCGACCGCAACCTGGTGTGCGCCTGCCCGTCGATCGAGAGCTATCAGGACGCCTGATAGCCCCTCCCCCGCCACCTACCCTTGGATGGCGGGCCCTGTGGGAGCGGGTTTACCCGCGAATACGATTGTGGCTTTACCGCCGCATTCGCGGGTAAACCCGCTCCCACAGGGTTCAATGTCCACCCAGCATCTCTGGCAGGAGGTCCCATGTCACTGAGCGTCTTCGACCTGTTCAAGATCGGCATCGGCCCCTCCAGCTCCCACACGGTCGGCCCGATGCGCGCAGCCGCGCGTTTCGCCGAAGGGCTGCGCCGTGATGGCCTGCTTGCCCACACATCCAGCGTCAAGGCCGAGCTGTATGGCTCGCTCGGCGCCACCGGCAAGGGCCACGGCAGCGACAAGGCCGTGCTGCTGGGCCTCGAAGGCGAACACCCCGATGTCATCGACACCGACACCATCCCTGCCCGCCTGCAGGCCATCCGCGACAGCGGGCGGCTGAACCTGCTCGGAGAGCACGGCATCGCCTTCACCGAAAAGCAGCACCTGGCGATGATCCGCAAGCCGCTGGACTACCACCCCAACGGCATGATCTTCCGCGCCTTCGACGAGGCAGGCCTGCAAATCCGCAGCCGCGAGTACTACTCGGTGGGCGGCGGTTTCGTGGTCGACCAGGACGCCGCCGGACACGACCGCATCGTCGAGGACAGCACACCACTGGCCTACCCTTTCAAGACCGCCAAGGAGCTGCTCGGCCATTGCACCGGGCAAAACCTGTCGATCAGCCAGGTAATGTTGGCCAACGAGGCAGCCTGGCGCCCCGAGGCGGAAACCCGTGCCGGGCTGCTGCGCATCTGGCAGGTGATGCAGGATTGCGTCGAAGCCGGTTGCCAGCATGAAGGCATCCTGCCTGGCGGGCTGAAGGTCAAGCGCCGGGCGCCGGCGTTGTACCGCCAACTGAGCCGCCACCCCGAAGCCAGCCTGCGCGATGCCCTGTCGGTACTCGACTGGGTCAACCTCTATGCCCTGGCGGTGAACGAGGAAAACGCCTATGGCGGGCGTGTGGTCACCGCGCCTACCAACGGCGCGGCGGGCATCGTCCCGGCGGTGCTGCACTATTACATGCGCTTCGTACCGGGTGCCAACGAGGACGGGGTAGTGCGGTTTCTGCTCACCGCCGCAGCCATTGGCATCCTGTACAAGGAAAACGCCTCCATCTCCGGTGCCGAAGTTGGCTGCCAGGGCGAGGTCGGCGTGGCCTGTTCGATGGCCGCCGGGGCGCTGTGCGAAGTGATGGGTGGCAGCGTGCAACAGGTGGAAAACGCTGCCGAAATCGGCATGGAACACAACCTGGGCCTGACCTGCGACCCGATCGGCGGGCTGGTCCAGGTGCCTTGCATCGAGCGCAACGCCATGGGCTCGGTGAAGGCGATCAACGCAGTGCGCATGGCCTTGCGCGGCGACGGGCAGCACTACGTGTCGCTCGACAAGGTCATCCGCACCATGCGCCAGACCGGCGCCGACATGAAAAGCAAATACAAAGAGACCGCCCGTGGCGGCCTGGCCGTCAACATCATCGAGTGTTGACCCGACAACAACAGCAAGGAGTCACCGATGTCCGAAACACTGCTCAAGACCCCACTGCACGCCCTGCACCTGGAACTGGGTGCGCGCATGGTGCCGTTCGCCGGCTATGACATGCCGGTGCAGTACCCGTTGGGCGTGCTCAAGGAACACCTGCACACCCGCGAGCAGGCCGGCCTGTTCGATGTCTCGCACATGGGCCAGATCACCCTGCGCGGCGGCGATGCGGCCAAGGCCCTGGAAAGCCTGGTGCCGGTGGATATCATCGACCTGCCGGTGGGCATGCAGCGCTATGCCATGTTCACCAATGAGCAAGGCGGCATCCTCGACGACCTGATGGTCGCCAACCTGGGCGACGACACGCTGTTCCTGGTGGTCAACGCCGCCTGCAAGGAGCAGGACCTGGCCCACCTGCAAGCGCACATCGGCAGCCGTTGCGAGGTGCAGTCGCTGTTCGAGCAGCGCGCCCTGCTGGCCCTGCAAGGCCCGGCGGCGGTCAAGGTGCTGGAGCGCCTGGCGCCGGAAGTGGCCGGCATGACCTTCATGCAGTTCCGCCCGGTGAAACTGCTCGGTGAAGACTGCTTCGTCAGCCGCTCGGGCTACACAGGCGAAGACGGCTACGAAATTTCGGTACCGACACATGCCGCCGAAGCCTTGGCCCGCCGCCTGCTGGCCGAGCCCGAAGTACAGCCGATCGGCCTGGGTGCGCGCGACTCCCTGCGCCTTGAAGCCGGCCTGTGCCTGTATGGCCACGACATGAACACGGAGACCACGCCGGTGGAAGCCAGCCTGCTGTGGGCCATTTCCAAGGTTCGCCGTGCCGATGGCGCGCGTGCCGCAGGCTTCCCGGGTGCCGAAGCCATCTTCGCCCACCAGCGCGATGGCGTGGCGCGCAAACGTGTGGGCCTTTTGCCGCAGGAGCGTACGCCAGTACGTGAAGGCGCGGATATTGTCGATGCAAGCGATAAACCTGTAGGCAAAGTGTGCAGCGGCGGCTTCGGCCCGACACTCGGTGCACCTGTAGCAATGGGTTATATCGATAGTGAACATACTGCTATCGACACGCCACTGTTTGCCGTTGTGCGCGGAAAGAAGGTTGCCTTGAAAGTCAGCAAAATGCCTTTCGTGACACAACGTTACTACCGGGGCTGAAGCTGCTTTGTGAAGGTTGCGGTCAGCTTCGACATATTCGTTTTCGAACCTGTCCAATAACTTTTGGAACATGGCGCCAGGCCAGGCGCCATGCCGTGTCCGACAAATCGGTCGGTTATCGGCAAACGGCCGATTTTCCATACGACCAAGGGCTTGTTTTTCGCTCGGGAGTTGGCGTAGAGTCACTGCACTGTGTTTGCATGGGTCGCAACAGTTCGTGACCTGGGCCAGTAGCCGCAATCTGCTACAACCCGTTCGACGTCTCTTACTTTCCTGCAACCCAGCCCAGTAATCTTTTGCTTCCTGTTATTGCAAAAGAAACTGTCATCAAAATTCAAGCTTCATAGGAAATAAGACAATGGCTGAGCGTCAGAACGGTACCGTCAAGTGGTTCAATGACGAAAAAGGTTACGGTTTCATCACCCCAGAAAGCGGTGCTGATCTGTTCGTGCACTTCCGCGCTATCGAAGGCAACGGCTTCAAGAGCCTGAAAGAAGGCCAGAAAGTCTCCTTCGAAGCAGTGCAGGGCCAGAAAGGCCTGCAAGCTGACAAAGTTCAGGTTCTTGGCTAAGCCGAACCCGACTTCAAAAAAGCCCCTGCCAAGTGCAGGGGCTTTTTTTTGCCCGTAGAATAGCCGCTTCGTCTTCTGGAGCCGTTCTGCATGTCCAAGCCTCTGCTTTCACCCAAGGGTGATTTTCCACCGGTCGGCCTGGGCCGGCGCCTGGCGGCGATGTTCTATGACTTCCTGTTGTGCACGGCGCTACTGATCGTGACGGCCGGCGCCTATAAGCTGATCCAGATGGCGATCATCGGCGAAGCACGCATGCGTGAGCTGACCGAGGCTGGCGCACTCGACGGCGACCCACTGCTGTCCACCGTGCTGCTGTTCGTCCTGTTCGGTTTCTTTGCCAAGTTCTGGACCCATGGTGGGCAGACCCTGGGCATGCAGGTGTGGGGTGTGCGCGTGCAGAACACCGATGGCACGGCCATCAGCCTGTGGCAGGCGCTGCTGCGGTTCGTGGTGTCGATTGCCTCGTGGCTGTGCCTGGGGTTGGGTTTTTTCTGGGTGTTGGTCGACAAGCGCAAGCGCGGTTGGCATGACATCTATTCGGAAAGCCAGCTGGTGCGGGTGCCGAAGCAGAAGAAGTGAGCTGAGACTTGTATTGCCTGTGCTGACCTCTTCGCGGGTAAACCCGCTCCCACAGGTACAGCACAGGCATCACGACCGGTGCGATTCCTGTGGGAGCGGGTTTACCCGCGAAGGGGCCAGCACAAGCGAACACCCATGAAAAAGCCGACCCTGAGGTCGGCTTTTTTGTGCAGCTCAGGCCACTATCCGGCCCGGCGCAACAACCACACACCGGCCAGCGCACAGATGCCCGCCGGGATCACCACCGCCAGCAGCGGCGGGAAGCCGAACACCTGGCTCGAAGGCCCCAGCAGGTCCTGGGCGATGCGGAACACGAAGCCCACCAGCACACCGGTGAACACGCGCTGGCCAAGGGTTACCGAACGCAGCGGGCCGAAAATGAAGGAAATGGCCATCAGCACCAGCGCCGCGGTCACCATCGGCTGCAATACCTTGGTCCAGAACGCCAGCCAGTAACGGGCATTGTTCAGGCCCTGGTCGGACAGGTAGTGGATGTAGTCCCACAGCCCGGTAATGGACAGCGACTCCGGTGCCAGGATCACGGTGTTGAGCAGTTGCGGCGTGAGCGAAACGTCCCAGCGCTCCTGCGGCGCGGTCACCACTTCGGTGTGGTCGCCACGGAAGAATGTGGTGCGCACATCGCTGAGCATCCAGTGGTCGTCCTGGTACTGTGCACGGCGGGCGAAGCTCGAGGTGACAATCTTGCGCTCGCTGTCGAAACGGTAACGGGTCACACCCAGCAGCAGGCCGTTAGGCTGCACGGCGTTGATGTGCACGTACTCCTCGCCCTGGCGGTGCCACATGCCGCGCTTGGAACTTTGCGCATCACCACCACCCTGGGCCAGGGAACGGTCGGCCTGGGCCTTGTTCTCGGTCACCGGCGCCACGTACTCGCCGATCAACAAGCCGACCAGCATCAGCACCAGCATCGGCTTCATCACCGCCCAGACGATGCGCCCGATGGAAACCCCGGCAGCACGCATGATGGTCAGTTCGCTGCTGCTGGCCAGGCTGCCCAGGCCGATCAGGCAGCCGATCAGGGCGGCCATCGGCAGCATTTCGTACAGGCGCCGTGGTGCGGTCAGCAAGACGAAGTTGCCCGCCTCCATCACCGTGTAGGTGTCACTCAGGTCGCTCATCTCGTCGATGAAGGCAAACAGCGAAGCCAGGCCGAGGATGATCCCCAGCACGGCAAGGATGGCCAGCAGCACGCTCTGGCCGATATAGCGGTCGAGCTTACCCATGGGCCACCTCCGCACGACGGGCGGCGCGCTTGAGGCGCAGCGGCTCCCAGTACATCAGGCCCAGGCCGATCAGCAGGAACAGGCCGTGGACCCACCACATGCCCAGGGCGATCGGCAGTTTGCCCTTCTCGAGGGCGCCGCGTACGGAAATCAGCATTGTCAGGTAAGCCATGTACAGAAGAATTGCCGGCAGCAGCTTGAGGAAGCGGCCCTGGCGCGGGTTGACCCGGGACAGCGGCACCGCCAGCATGGTGACGATGAACACCAGGATCGGCAGCGACAACCGCCATTGCAGCTCGGCGCGCTCGCGCAGGCCCTTCTTGCCGATCAGCTCGGAAGTGGGGATGGCTTCGCGGTCGGTCACTTCCTCGGCGACTTCCGGCTTGGGCAGCAGCACGCCGTAGGTGTCGTACTTGATCGCACGGTAATCGGCCTGGCCCGGGTTGCCGTCGTAACGGTAACCGTTTTCCAGCACCAGGTAGCGGTTGCCATCGGCCTGGATTTCCTGGTGGCCTTTTTCGGCAACCAGCACCGACGGGGCGCGGTCCTTGGTCTTGTCCTGGTTGAAGCGCTTCTCGGAAATGAACACCCCGGCCAGGTTGATGCGGTCATCCGACAGCTCTTCGGTGTAGGTCACCCGCGAGCCGTCGCGCAGGGTCTGGAAGCGGCCCGGCACCAGGGTGTCGAACTCGGTCAGGGCGTCCTGCTGGGCGATGATCTGCTGCACCTGGGCCACCCCCAGCGGCGCCAGGCTCAGGCTCAGCCAGGCCACCAGCAGGGCGACCAGGGCGGCCGGCGCCATGGTCAGGCCCAGCAGGCGCTGCTGGCTCATGCCGGTGGCCGACAGCACGGTCATCTCGCTTTCTAGGTACAGGCGCCCGTACGCCAGGAGAATGCCGAGGAACAGCCCCAACGGCAGGATCAACTGCAGGAAGCCCGGCAGACGGAAGCCCATGATCAGGAACAGCACGCTCGGGTCGAGCACACCCTGGGCAGCCTGGGCCAGGTACTTGATGAAGCGCCCGCTCATGATGATCACCAGCAGCACGGCGCTGACGGCGCTCAAGGTCACCAGGACCTCGCGGGACAGATAACGAAAGACGATCAAACCAGACACTCCTGGGTTGTCAGGGCGGACTGCCAATCAATGGCGCCAGACAATGACTTAGTACAGCCAAGACCAATGCCGGTTCGCCAAAGGCGAACCTCCATGTAAAGTGCGCGCATTATCCTGTGATTGACCGCCCCTGTCACTTCGCCGCGCATGAAGGCGCACAACGGGGTTGTCAGCACGCTTGCCGCAGGCTCAAACTGGCAGCTTTTCCGCTGGCGCGCGACTACGCGGCCAGGCCTGTCCAGAGCGCTGGAATACACAGCGCCGACTGTATCGATCATTCGGGGATCCTGACATGGAACTGGTTGTAAAAAGCGTAGCTGCTGCATCCGTAAAAACCGCCACCCTGGTCCTCCCGGTAGGTGAAAACCGCAAGCTCGGCAGCGTGGCCAAGGCGGTCGACCAGGCCAGCGAAGGTGCCATCAGTGCCGTGCTCAAGCGTGGCGACCTGGCCGGCAAGCCCGGCCAGACCCTGCTCCTGCAGAACCTCGCGGGCCTGAAGGCCGAGCGCGTGCTGCTGGTGGGCAGCGGCAAGGACGAAGCCCTGGGCGACCGCGCCTGGCGCAAACTGGTCGCCAGCGTCGCCGGCGTGCTCAAAGGCTTGAACGGCACCGACGCCGTGCTGGCCCTGGACGACATCGCGGTCAGCAACCGCGACGCCCACTACGGCAAGTACCGCCTGCTGGCCGAAACCCTGCTCGACGGCGAATACGTGTTCGACCGCTTCAAGAGCCAGAAGGCCGAGCCGCGCGCGCTGAAAAAGATCACCCTGCTGGCCGACAAGGCCGGCCAGGCCGAGGTCGAACGTGCCGTCAAGCATGCCAGCGCCATCGCCACCGGCATGGCCTTCACCCGCGACCTGGGCAACCTGCCGCCTAACCTGTGCCACCCTAGCTTCCTGGCCGAACAGGCCAAGGACCTGGGCAAGGCGCACAAGGCGCTGAAAGTCGAAGTACTGGACGAAAAGAAGATCAAGGACCTGGGCATGGGCGCGTTCTACGCCGTCGGCCAGGGCAGCGACCAGCCACCACGCCTGATCGTGCTCAACTACCAGGGTGGCAAGAAGGCGGACAAACCGTTCGTATTGGTGGGCAAGGGCATCACCTTCGACACCGGCGGCATCAGCCTCAAGCCTGGCGCCGGCATGGACGAAATGAAATACGACATGTGCGGTGCCGCCAGCGTGCTCGGCACCCTGCGTGCGGTGCTCGAGCTGCAGCTGCCGGTCAACCTGGTGTGCCTGCTGGCCTGCGCCGAGAACATGCCGAGCGGCGGCGCCACCCGCCCGGGTGACATCGTCACCACCATGAGCGGGCAGACCGTGGAAATCCTCAACACCGACGCCGAAGGCCGCCTGGTGCTGTGCGACACCCTGACCTACGCCGAGCGCTTCAAGCCGCAGGCAGTCATCGACATCGCCACCCTGACCGGTGCCTGCATCGTCGCCCTGGGCAGCCACACCACCGGCCTGATGGGCAACAACGACGACCTGGTCGGCCAGTTGCTCGACGCCGGCAAGCGCGCCGACGACCGTGCCTGGCAGCTGCCGCTGTTCGATGAGTACCAGGAGCAACTGGACAGCCCGTTCGCCGACATGGGCAACATCGGCGGGCCGAAGGCCGGCACCATCACCGCCGGCTGCTTCCTGTCGCGCTTTGCCAAGGCCTACGACTGGGCGCACATGGACATCGCCGGCACCGCCTGGGTCAGCGGTGGCAAGGACAAGGGCGCCACTGGCCGCCCTGTGCCCCTGCTGACCCAGTACCTGCTGGACCGCGCCGGCGCCTGACGCCATGAAGCCGGTGGCGCCCCGCGCCACCGGCCGGCGATACCATCATGAGCAAAGTAGATTTCTACATCCTGCCAACCGACTCACTGTCGGCGCGGCTCGATTTCGCCTGCAAGCTGTGCGAAAAGGCCTGGCGCCTCGGCCACCGGGTCTACCTGCACTGCCAGGACGCCGAGCAGCGCAGCGAGCTGGATCAACGCCTGTGGCGCTTCAAGGGCGAGGCCTTCGTGCCCCACGATCTCGCGGAAATGCATGCCGATGCCAGCGTGGCACTGGGCCTGGCGGCCGACAGCGCGGGCGACCACCACGACCTGTTGATCAACCTGGGCACGGGCGTACCGGGCTTTGTCGGCCAGTTCGAGCGGGTGGCCGAAATCGTCATTGAAGAGCCTGGCATCCGCCAATCGGCCCGTGAACGATTCCGTTTCTACCGTGAACAGGGCTATGCTCTGCAAGACCACCGCTTACAGCGACTTTGACGACGATGGACAAGCCCTCCCCCCTGCCCGACTCCGCCCATCTGCTCGATGACCTCGAGTCGATACGCCAGCTGCTTGGCGACGCCGACCTGCAACCACCGCTGCTGACCGAGACGGTGGAGCAGATCCCGTTGCTGCTTGAAGAAGCGCCCGGCAACCACGCGCCAGCGGCCGAGCCGGTAGCTGCCGAGCCCGAAGATGACCCGCAGACCCGCCGCCAGGACACCCTGCTGCACCTGGAAAGCGAGCTGCGCGCGGCGGCGCAAATGATCATGCAGGATGTGATCAATGACTTTACCCCGCATATCGAGAACGAGATCAAGCGCCGGCTGGATGCGCGGATCGAGCGGTTGATCAAGCGTTCGGAGTAAGCCTGAAAATTCGGCGGCGCCTGCTTCGCGGGTAAACCCGCCCCCACAGGGATCGCAGGAGCCCTAAGACTTGTGAGGTCTCTGTGGGAGCGGGTTTACCCGCGAAGAGGCCATGCCTGCCCTGCCAGATAGCAGCAGCTTGTCGCCTGCGGCCCCCAGCTTGGTTATACTTCCCGGCTTTCCCGAATAAATGCACAGGGTCCCGCCGCGCATGGATAAGACCTACCAGCCGCACGCCATCGAAACTTCCTGGTACAACACCTGGGAGTCCGAGAACTATTTCGCCCCACAAGGTGCAGGCGAGTCCTACACCATCATGATCCCGCCGCCGAACGTCACCGGCAGCCTGCACATGGGCCACGGGTTCAACAACGCGATCATGGACGCCCTGATCCGTTTCCGCCGCATGCAAGGCCGCGACACCCTGTGGCAGCCTGGCACCGACCACGCCGGTATCGCCACCCAGATGCTGGTCGAGCGCCAGCTCGAGGCCAAGGGCCAGAACCGGCATGACCTGGGCCGCGAAAAGTTCCTGGAAAAGGTCTGGGAGTGGAAGGACCAGTCCGGTGGCAACATCAGTCGTCAGATCCGCCGCCTGGGCTCGTCGGTCGACTGGAGCCGCGAGCGCTTCACCATGGACGACGGCCTGTCCGAAGCGGTCAAGGAAGCCTTCGTGCGCCTGCATGAAGACGGCCTGATCTACCGCGGCAAGCGCCTGGTCAACTGGGACACCAAGCTGCACACGGCCATCTCCGACCTCGAAGTGGAAAACCACGACGAGAAGGGCCACCTGTGGAACCTGCGCTACCCACTGGCCGACGGCGCCAAGACCGCCGAAGGCAAGGACTACCTGGTCGTCGCCACTACCCGTCCGGAAACCTTGCTGGGTGACGCCGCCGTGGCGGTCAACCCGAACGACGAGCGCTACCAGGCACTGATCGGCAAGTTCGTCGAACTGCCGCTGGTCGGCCGCCGTATCCCGATCATCGCCGACGACTACTGCGACCCCGAGTTCGGTACCGGCTGCGTGAAGATCACCCCGGCCCACGACTTCAACGACTACGAAGTCGGCAAACGCCACAACCTGCCGCTGCTGAACATCTTCGACAAGAACGCCTTCGTGCTCGCCAGCGCGCAGGCCTTCAACCTCGACGGCAGCGTCAACGAGCAGGTGGACACCCGCCTGCCGGCCCAGTACGCCAACCTCGACCGCTTCGTCGCGCGCAAGCAGATCGTCGCCGACCTGGATGCCCAGGGCCTGCTGGTGAGCATCGACGACCATGCCCTGAAAGTACCGAAAGGCGACCGTTCGGGCACCGTCATCGAGCCGTGGCTGACCGACCAGTGGTACGTTTCCACCAAGCCGCTGGCAGAACCTGCCATCGCCGCCGTGGAAGATGGCCGCATCCAGTTCGTGCCCAAGCAGTACGAAAACATGTACTTCTCCTGGATGCGTGACATCCAGGACTGGTGCATCAGCCGCCAGCTGTGGTGGGGCCACCGCATTCCGGCGTGGTACGACGAGGCTGGCCAGGTCTATGTCGGCCGCAACGAGGAAGAAGTGCGCGCCAAGCACAGCCTGGGCGCCGATGTGGTCCTGCGTCAGGACGACGACGTACTCGACACCTGGTTCAGTTCGGGCCTGTGGACCTTCTCCACCCTGGGCTGGCCGGAGCAGACCGAGTTCCTCAAGAAGTTCCACTCCACCGATGTGCTGGTGACCGGCTTCGACATCATCTTCTTCTGGGTTGCGCGCATGATCATGCTGACCATGCACCTGATCAAGAACGAGGATGGCACCCCGCAGGTACCGTTCAAGACCGTGTACGTGCACGGCCTGGTACGTGACGGCCAGGGCCAGAAGATGTCCAAGTCCAAGGGCAACGTGCTGGACCCGCTGGACATCGTCGACGGCATCACCCTCGACGCCCTGCTGGAAAAGCGCACCAGCGGCATGATGCAGCCCAAGCTTGCCGAGAAGATCGCCAAGCAGACCAAGGCCGAGTTCCCCGAAGGTATCGCCAGCTACGGCACCGACGCCCTGCGCTTCACCTTCTGCTCGCTGGCCTCCACCGGGCGCGACATCAAGTTCGACATGGGCCGCGTCGAAGGCTACCGCAACTTCTGCAACAAGATCTGGAACGCCGCCCGCTACGTGCTGGACAAGGGCGAGGACTGCGGCCAGAACGGCGAAGCCTACGAGCTGTCGCTGGCCGACCGCTGGATCATCTCGCAGCTGCAGCGTACCGAAGCCGAAGTGACCCGCCAGCTGGAGCAGTTCCGCTTCGACCTGGCCAGCCAGGCGCTGTACGAGTTCATCTGGAACCAGTACTGCGACTGGTACCTGGAGCTGTCCAAGCCGGTGCTGTGGGACGAGAACGCCCCGGTCGAGCGCGCCCGTGGCACCCGCCGCACCCTGGTGCGCGTGCTGGAAGTGGCGCTGCGCCTGGCGCACCCGTTCATGCCGTTCATCACCGAAGAAATCTGGCAGCGCATCGCGCCGCTGGCCGGCATCGAAGGCAAGACCATCATGCTGCAGCCGTGGCCGGTGGCCAATGAAAGCCGCATCGACGCCGCCGCCGAAGGCGACATCGAGTGGCTCAAGGAACTGATGGTCGGCCTGCGCAACATCCGCGCCGAAATGAACATTGGCCCGGGCAAGCCGCTGCCGCTGTTCCTGAAGAACGCCAACGCCGACGACCAGCGTCGCCTGCAGGAAAACGAAGCCCTGCTGAAGAAGCTGGCCAAGGTCGAATCGTTCACCGTACTGGGCGATGCCGACGAAGCGCCGCTGTCGGCCACCGCCCTGGTCGGTGACCTGCAAGTGCTGGTGCCAATGGCCGGCCTGATTGACAAGGATGCCGAGCTGGCGCGCCTGAACAAGGAAATCCAGCGCCTGCAGGGTGAAGTGGCACGCGTGGGTGGCAAGCTGTCCAACGCCGCCTTCGTCGACAAGGCACCGCCTGCCGTGATCGAAAAAGAGCGCGCCAAGCTGGCCGAGTCCGAACAGGCCCTGGCCAACTTCACCGAGCAGCATGCTCGGATTGCAGCGCTTTAATCACTAGAGAAAAAGCTGGGGCCGCTTTGCGGCCCTTTCGCGACACAAGGCCGCTCCTACAGGGACGGCGCCGGTCTGAAGGGCGCCGCAATCCTGTAGGAGCGGCCTTGTGTCGCGAAAGGGCTGCAAAGCAGCCCCAGGCTCTATCAGCCACCGCTCGTATAGGGCTGGACACTGCCATGACCCCGAACAAACCCACCCTGCACCCGCGCAACCGCCACCAGGGCCGCTACGACTTCCCCAGCCTGATCAAGGCCCACCCTGACCTGGCGCGCTTCACCATCACCAACCCCCACGGCAAGCCCAGCATCGACTTCGCCAACCCCGAAGCCGTACGGGTGTTCAACCGTGCCCTGCTCAAGGCCCAGTACGGCATCCAGCACTGGGATATACCTGCCGACTACCTGTGCCCGCCGATTCCCGGCCGTGCCGACTACATCCACGTGGCTGCCGACCTGCTGGCCGAGGACAATGCCGGCGAGATCCCCAAGGGCGCCCAGGTGCGTGCGCTGGACATCGGCGTGGGTGCCAACTGCATTTACCCGCTGCTGGGCCACAGCGATTACCGCTGGCGCTTCCTCGGCTCGGACATCGACCCCGTGGCCCTGGCTTCGGCCAAGGCCATCGTCCAGGCCAACGGCCTGAGCAAGGCCATCACCCTGCGCCAGCAGGCCAACCGTGCGCACATCCTCAGTGGCCTGCTGCAGGAGGGCGAACGCTTCGACCTGACTCTGTGCAACCCGCCCTTCCATGCCTCACGCGAAGAAGCCACCCGTGGCAGCCAGCGCAAGTGGAAGAACCTGGGCAAGCAGGACCCCAGGCGCAAGCTGCCGGTGCTCAACTTCGGTGGCCAGAACAACGAACTGTGGTGCGAGGGCGGCGAGATCCGCTTTGTCAGCCAACTGGTCGGTGAAAGCGTGCAGTACGCCGAACAGGTACTGTGGTTCACCAGCCTGGTGTCCAAGGCCAGCAACCTGCCGGGGATCGAGGCCGCGCTCAGGAAAGCGGGCGCCAAGGCCGTGCGCATCAGTGAAATGGGCCAGGGGCAGAAGCAAAGCCGCATGGTCGCCTGGAGCTTCCACGACGACGCCGCGCGCCAGGCCTGGCACGCCGGGCGTAAAACCCAGGCATGAAAAAACCGCGCCCGGGCAAGCCGGGCGCGGTTTTGTCAAAGCTTCAACAATTACTTGTTGATGGCGTCGGTCAGCACTTTGGCTGGAACGAACTTGACGACTTTCTTGGCAGCGATTTCGATGGCAGCGCCAGTCGAAGGGTTGCGGCCGGTACGGGCAGGACGCTCGGTGACTTTCAGCTTGCCGATGCCTGGCAGAGTGATTTCAGCGCCGTTTTCCAGCTGATCGGCAACGATCTGGCCCAGTTGCTCCAGAGCGTTCTTGGCGGTGGCTTTTGGCGCGGCGATCGATTCGGCGATGTCGGCAATCAGTTGGTCTTTGGTCAATGCCATGGTGGTGTTCCTTCCCTATCAAATTCGATGGTTATGCAGCGAACTACGACGTTATCGGGCCAGCCCCTGTAAGTGGAGGGCCGCGCCAATCGCGTATGTAGATACGCAAATCGACGTTTGGTTCGACACGACGACAGCACGCTGCCAGCAATGCGCCACACAAGGGCGCAAGACCGCGCAAAGCTACCACAGGAACGGATAAATATCCGCTGCGCGCTTCGATTTAATGCAGGTTTTTCGGGGGTTTTAGCTTAAAACGCGCAAATTTGAACAAAAAACGAACAACCGATATTTCTGCCAACATCCGGCCACTGCATCGCCTTGCGTCTGGGGTAAACTGGCCGACTTTTGCAGCTCGCCGAGAATCCCATGCCAATCCGTCATTGCATCGTTCACCTGATCGACAAAAAGCCCGATGGCAGCCCCGCCGTGCTGCATGCCCGCGATTCCGAACTGGCCGCCTCCGACGCCATCGAAAACCTGCTGGCCGACCTCAATGACAGCTACAACGCCAAGCAAGGCAAGGCTTGGGGCTTTTTTCACGGCGAGTCCGGTGCCTACCCGCTGAGCGGCTGGCTGAAGCAGTACCTGGACGAAGAAAAGGACTTCACCGCCTTCAGCCGCGTGGCCGTGGAGCACCTGCAGAAGCTGATGGAGGAGTCCAACCTGTCCACCGGCGGCCACATCCTGTTTGCCCACTACCAGCAAGGCATGACCGAATACCTGGCGATCGCCCTGCTGCACCACAGCGAAGGCGTGGCGGTGAACGCCGAGCTCGATGTGATGCCTTCGCGCCACCTGGATCTTGGCCAGTTGCATCTGGCGGCGCGCATCAACCTGTCGGAGTGGAAGAACAACCAGAACTCCAAACAGTACATTTCGTTCATCAAGGGCAAGAACGGCAAGAAGGTTTCGGACTACTTCCGCGACTTCATTGGCTGCCAGGAGGGCGTCGACGGCCCGGGGGAAACCCGCACTCTGCTCAAGGCCTTCAGTGACTTCGTCGAGAGCGAAGACCTGCCGGAAGAATCCGCCCGCGAAAAAACCCAGACCCTGGTCGAGTACGCCACTACCCAGACCAAGCTGGGCGAGCCGGTCACGCTGGAAGAGCTGTCCAGCCTGATCGACGAGGACCGGCCCAAGGCGTTCTACGACCACATCCGCAACAAGGACTACGGCCTGTCGCCGGAAATCCCCGCAGACAAGCGCACCCTCAACCAGTTCCGCCGTTTCACCGGGCGTGCCGAGGGGTTGTCGATCAGCTTCGAAGCGCATCTGCTGGGGGACAAGGTCGAGTATGACGAAGAGGCAGGGACCTTGATCATCAAGGGCCTTCCGACCACCTTGGTGGATCAGTTGAAGCGGCGCAAGGACTGATGGCCCCGGGGCTGCTGGGCAGCCCATCGCCGGCAAGCCAGCTCCCACAGGTACTGCACAGGCCAGAGGTCCATGCAGTCGAAGTGGGAGCTGGCTTGCCACAGCGACGAACCGCGACGATGGGGTGCGAAGCGGCCCTAATTGGCAGCCAATACTGCGCCATAGGAAGCAACCAACGCCTCCTTCGCCGACTTGCGCAGCCGCTTCACCAGCCGCTCCTGGCGTAACGCCTCGCCCTTGTCCGGCCATTGCTCCACATACACCAGCGCCTGGGCCGGGCTGGTCTTGAAGTAACGCGCGCCCTGCCCTTTCTGGTGCGCCAGAAAGCGCCGCTGCGGGTCATCGCTGATGCCGCAATACAACGAACCATTGGCCGCCCTTACCAGGTAGACATACCAAGGTTTGCTGGCGGCGATCTGGACGGATTCACTCACCCTGGGCCTGCTGGTATGCGCGCAATCCTTTGAACGCCTGCTGGCGTACCTTGTTCTGCACCAGCGGCGACCAGCCCAGCAGCATGCCTGGCACGCCCAGCGCCTGCCGCGACCAGCGCCACAAGTCGAATTGGTCATCGTGCAGGCAGATCCGCCCGTCACGGATCACGAAACGCGCCTGGATATCGTTGACCACGATGCGGCCGGTCTGGCTGAACAGGTAGGTGGCCACCCAATGTGCGGCCCCGGTGCGTTCATCGGCGCGGACGTTGTCGAAGGTCAGGGTGAAGTCCTTGGCCCGGCTGGTGAGCATTCGCCACATGTCGCCTGCATCCTTGCCACGCAAGGTGCCGAAGACCGGGTCGCTGAAGACGATATCGTCGCTGTAGCAGGCGACCATGGCCTCGGCATCCAGGCGCTGGAAGGCCTGGTAGAAGCGGGTGATCAGGTCGCGGTTGGCGTCGCTCATGGGGGCTGGTCCGTCCTGGGGATGAAAGCAGCACGATAATCTGCCCCGGTTGGTTATGCCAGTACCGGCCCTTTCGCGGGTAAACCCGCTCCCACAGGTACCACACTGCTTCAAGATGTGTGCGATTCCCGTGGGAGCGGGTTTACCCGCGAAGAGGCCAGCACTGCTACCCCCCCCTTCAGACTTTCTCGCTGCTCACCTGCACATGCAACGCCCGCCCGGCCCCCAGGCCGAACACGATGGCACCCACCCCAAGCACGGCAAAAATCCACCCGACTGCCGACCAGCCACCGGTCAAGTCATGCACCAGCCCCACCGCAAGCGGCCCCATCGACGCCAGGGTATAACCCACCCCCTGCGCCATGCTCGACAGGTTCGCAGCGACATGGGCATCTTTCGAGCGCAGCACGATCAAGGTAAGCGCCAGGGCAAAGGTACCGCCCTGCCCCAGGCCCAGCACCACCGCCCAGCCCCACAGCCCGGAAAGCGGCGCATACAGGCAACCGAACAGGCCAGCCAGGGTAATCAGCATGACCAGCACGATCGCCAGGCGCTGGTCCTTGCCGCGAGTGGCCAGCCAGGGCGCACTGAGCGAACTGACCAGTTGCACGATCACCGACCCCGACAGCACCAGCCCCGCCTCGGTCGGGCTCAGGCCGCGGCCGATCAGGATCGATGGCAACCAACCAAAGACTATATAAGCCAGTGACGACTGCAGGCCCATGTACAGGGTCACCTGCCAGGCCAGCGGATCACGCCACAGCCCACGCACGCGATAGGCCACCTTGTGCAGGCCATGCCCCTGGCGGGCCTGCGGCAGCCATACCAGCATGGCCAGCAGGGCCGGCACTGCCCAGAAGCCCAGCCCCAGCGCCCAGCTGCCGTCGAAATGCTGCGCCAGCGGGACGGTCGCCCCCGCCGCCATCGCCGCCCCCAGGCACAGCGCCATGGTATAGACGCCGGTCAGTGTGCCGGCGTGCTGCGGGAAGTCGCGCTTGACGATACCCGGCAACAGCACGCCAATGATGCCGATGCTGGCCCCCGCCATGAGGCTGCCGAGGAACACCCCGGTGGCCCCCAGGCTACTGCGCACGACGATGCCAAGCGCCAGCGTGGCGAGGATGCCGAGAATCACCCGCTCGCTGCCAAAACGCAGCGCCAGCACCGGCGCCAACGGGGCGAACAGGCCCAGGCATAGCACTGGCAAGGTGGTCAACAAACCGGCCTGCGAGGCATTCAGCCCCAAGCCTTCGGACACCAGGCCCAGCACCGGCGCCATGCTCGACAATGCCGGGCGCAGGTTCAATGCCACCAGCACCAGGCCCAGCAACAACAGCCAAGGCCGCTGCAGTAGTACCGGCTGCTGTTGGACCTGCTCGTCGTCAGCCTCGGCGTCGATCAGCAACTCATCGAGGTCCCGCTCGCTCGGCGGGGTGTTACGGGTGATGGAATCAGCCATGGCTTTCTCGGAGTCAGGATTCGATAAGAGTACGGCTCAGGCGCTTGGCCTGCTCCGCATCGCGTTGCTCGATGGCGGCAAGGATTTGCCCATGCAGGTCGAACGTGGCCTGGCAGCGCGGCACGGTCGCCATGTTGTGCTGCAGCGCGGCCGCCACCACCCCGGAAAAGTACCGGTACAGCTCGCTCAAGGCTGGGTTATGGGCGGCATCGACCAGCCGCTGGTGAAACACCAGGTCGCAGGCCACGTAGGCATCGATATCACCGTGAAAATGCCCGGCACTGTTGGCCAGGGCATCACGCAGTGCCTGCAGGTCGGCATCGGTTCGGCGCAATGCAGCCAGGCCGATGGCCTCGGCTTCGAGGATGTGCCGGGTTTCACGGGCCTGCTCGGGCGTACAGCGCGACATCGCCTGTACCGCCTGTAGCGGGTCCTGGGCCGTGCGAAGGTAGCTGCCATCGCCCTGGCGGATCTCCACCAGGCCGCTGAACGCAAGCACGCGCATGGCCTCGCGCACTGTGTTGCGACTGATGCCCAGTTGCACGGCCAGTTCCGGCTCGGTCGGCAGGCGCTGACCGACTTGCCAGTCGCCCAGCATGATCCGTTCGCGCATGCGCTCGACGGCCAGTTCGACCAGTGAACGCTTGTTCAATTCGGTGCTCACGTAACTCAACCAATCATCCGATGAATTAGCTTAGCTTACTAGCGAGCAAGGGGTTTGTCATTGCGCTGCCTGTACTGACGCAATCGCCGGCAAGCCCGCTCCCACATTGACCGCACCGACCTCAAGCCATGTGCAGTACCTGTGGGAGCTGGCTTGCCGGCGATGAGGCCAGCACAGTCAGTAAAGAAAGTTGCTTCTCCAGGGCCTGTTTACCCCGTGGAAGCGGCGACGATACCGTCAGTTCAACGCATCGATCAACGCCTGGTTCATCTCTGGCGTGCCGATGGTGATGCGCAGGAACTGGGCAATGCGCGGCTGCTTGAAGTGGCGCACGATCACGCCCTGCTCGCGCAGGCGTGCAGCCAGCTCACCGGCGTCTTTTTGCGGATGGCGGGCGAAGATGAAGTTGGCCGCCGACGGCAGCACTTCGAAGCCCTTGCCCTGCAGCTGCCCGACCAAAACCTCGCGGCTGTCGATCACCTTGCGGCAGGTTTCCTCGAAGTACTCGCGGTCCTCGAACGCCGCCGCCGCGCCAACAATCGCCGCACGGTCCAGCGGGTAGGAGTTGAAGCTGTTCTTGATCCGCTCCAGCGCCTCGATCAGGTCCGGGTGGCCCACCGCCAGGCCAACCCGCAGCCCGGCCAACGAGCGCGACTTGGACAGGGTCTGGGTAACCAGCAGGTTGTCGTAGCGGCCCACCAGGCTGATCGCCGTTTCACCACCGAAGTCGATGTAGGCTTCATCGACCACCACCACCGAATCACGGTTGGCCTGAAGCAACTGCTCCACCGCCTGCAGCGGCATCAGGCAGCCGGTCGGCGCGTTGGGGTTGGGGAAGATGATGCCGGCGTTGGGCTTGTTGTAGTCCTCGATGCGGATCTGGAACTGTGGGTCCAGCGCCACCTGCTCGAACGCGATACCGTACAGGCCGCAGTACACCGGGTAGAAGCTGTAGCTGATGTCCGGGAACAGCAGCGGCGCGTCGTGCTGGAACAGGCCGTGGAAGATGTGCGCCAGTACCTCGTCCGAGCCGTTGCCGACGAACACTTGTGCCGGGGTTACGCCGTAGTACTCGGCCACCGCCTGCTTCAGCCGGTCACCATTCGGGTCCGGGTACAGGCGCAGGTTGTCGTTCAGCTCGCCGCGCATGGCTTCCAGGGCCTTGGGCGACGGGCCGTAGGGGTTTTCGTTGGTGTTCAGCTTGACCAGGCGGGCCAGCTTGGGCTGCTCGCCCGGCACGTAAGGCACCAGGTCCTTGACGAAGGGGCTCCAGAATCGACTCATGTTCAGTTCCCCTTCTCTTGGGTCAGGATGCGGTATTCAGCGCTGCGGGCGTGTGCGGTCAGCGACTCGCCACGGGCCAGGACCGAGGCGGTGTGGCCCAGCTCGGACGCCCCCTGCTCGGAGCAGAAAATGATCGACGAACGCTTCTGGAAGTCATACACCCCCAGTGGCGACGAGAAACGCGCGGTACCAGAGGTCGGCAGCACGTGGTTGGGCCCTGCGCAGTAGTCGCCCAGCGCTTCGCTGGTGTGGCGGCCCATGAAGATTGCGCCAGCGTGGCGGATGTGCGGCAGCCAGGCCTGCGGCTCGGCCACCGACAGCTCCAGGTGCTCCGGTGCAATGCGGTTGGCCACTTCAATGGCCTGCTGCATGTCACGCACCTGAATCAGCGCGCCACGGCCATTGATCGACTTCTCGATGATCTCGGCACGTTCCATGGTCGGCAGCAGCTTGTCGATGCTGGCGGCAACGCGGTCGAGGAAGGCGGCGTCCGGGCTGACCAGGATGGCCTGGGCATCTTCGTCGTGTTCTGCCTGGGAGAACAGGTCCATGGCGATCCAGTCCGGGTCGGTCTGGCCGTCGCACACCACGAGGATTTCCGACGGGCCGGCGATCATGTCGATACCCACCTGGCCGAACACGTGGCGCTTGGCGGTGGCGACGTAGATGTTGCCCGGGCCGACGATCTTGTCCACCTGCGGCACGCTTTCGGTACCGTAGGCCAGCGCGGCGACAGCCTGGGCGCCACCGACGGTGAACACCCGGTCGACACCGGCGATGCAGGCAGCCGCCAGCACCAGTTCGTTGACCTCGCCACGCGGGGTCGGCACAACCATTACCACTTCGGCCACGCCGGCAACCTTGGCCGGGATGGCGTTCATCAGCACCGACGATGGGTACGACGCCTTGCCACCCGGCACATACAGGCCAGCGCGGTCCAGCGGGGTGACCTTCTGACCCAGCACGGTGCCGTCGGCCTCGGTGTACTGCCAGGAGTCCTGTTTCTGCCGCTCGTGATACATGCGCACACGGTTGGCAGCCTTTTCCAGGGCTTCGCGCTGGACCGGGGTAATGCGGGTCAGGGCCAGTTCCAGGCGCTCGCGACCGAGAATCAGGTCGTCGATCGATTTGGCGTCGACACCATCGAAACGCTGGGTGAACTCCACCAATGCGGCATCACCACGCTCGCGCACGGCCTTGATGATGTCGAGCACCCGCTGGTTGACCGCGTCATCGGACACACTTTCCCAGCTCAGCAGATGATCCAGATGTCGGGCGAAATCCGGATCAGCAGCGTTGAGACGGGCAATTGCAGTGGACACGGTCATGGCGAGGGCCTCGATTAATGGCGAATGCTCAGGCGCCCTAGGCTACCAGTCCATCCGCGCGGGCACCCGAGAAAAATGGCTATGACGCGGATAGACGGGCGCGACAGCGAAGGTCGCGCACAGAAGGTAGTGAGTCAGCCGCGGTGTCGCGATTCGACCGCTCCGCGCAGCGTGTCGATCAGGCTCTGGATACGGGCGTGCTGCATTTTCATGGAGGCCTTGTTGACCACCAGGCGCGAGCTGATCGTGGCGATCAGTTCCTGGGGCTCCAGGCCGTTGGCACGCAGGGTGTTGCCGGTGTCGACAACGTCGATGATCTTGTCGGCGAGGTTGATCAGCGGTGCCAGCTCCATCGAGCCATACAGCTTGATGATGTCGACCTGGCGGCCCTGTTCGGCGTAGTAGCGCTTGGCTACGTTGACGAACTTGGTAGCCACGCGCAGACGGCCCTTGGGCTCGGGTGCGCCGACTACGCCAGCGGTCATCAGCTTGCAACGGGCAATCTGCAGGTCCAGGGGCTCGTATAGGCCCTGGCCGCCGTACTCCATCAGCACATCCTTGCCGGCCACACCCAGGTCGGCGGCACCATGCTCGACATAGGTCGGCACGTCGGTGGCACGCACGATCAGCAGGCGCACATCGTCCTGCGTGGTGGGGATGATCAGTTTGCGGCTCTTGTCCGGGTTCTCGGTCGGCACGATACCGGCCTCGGCCAGCAACGGCAGGGTATCGTCGAGAATACGGCCTTTGGAAAGCGCGATGGTCAACATTGGAACGTCGGTCCTTAAGCGGCTACTGCCGGCCGGGCGTCGAGCCCGACCGCATTTGATTCATTGTGGGAGCGGGCTTGCCCGCAAAGCAACCAGCGCGGTGCATGGCACCGGCTCTGCCGGTATTCGCGGGCAAGCCCGCTCCCACACGGTATGCCGAAGGGCTACTAGCCCGGTACGCGACGGATCTTCGCGCCCAGCATCTGCAGTTTTTCTTCGATGCACTCGTAACCACGGTCGATGTGGTAGATGCGATCGATCAGGGTATCGCCTTCGGCTACCAGCGCCGACAGCACCAGGCTGGCGGAAGCACGCAGGTCGGTGGCCATTACCGGGGCGCCTTTCAGCGCCTTGACGCCAGTGACGATGGCAGTGTTGCCTTCGACCTGGATCTGCGCGCCCATGCGGTGCATTTCGTAGACGTGCATGAAGCGGTTTTCGAAGATCGTCTCGATCACTGCACCGGTGCCTTCGGCAATGGCGTTGAGCGAGATGAACTGCGCCTGCATGTCGGTCGGGAACGCCGGGTACGGGGCGGTACGCAGGTTGACGGCTTTCGGCCGCTTGCCGTGCATGTCCAGCTCGATCCAGTCTTCGCCGGTGTTGATGTCGGCGCCGGCTTCCTTGAGTTTTTCCAGTACTGCTTCAAGGATGGTCGGGTCGGTGTCCTTGACCTTGACGCGGCCACCGGTCACGGCAGCGGCAACCAGGTAGGTACCGGTCTCGATACGGTCCGGCATCACCCGGTAGCTGGCCGAAGCCAGGCGCTCGACGCCATCGATGACGATGGTGTCGGTACCAGCGCCCTGGACGTTGCCGCCCATGGCGTTGATGAAGTTGGCCAGGTCGACCACTTCCGGCTCGCGCGCGGCGTTCTGCAGCACGCTGCGGCCCTTGGCCAGGGCTGCGGCCATCATGATGTTCTCGGTACCGGTCACGCTGACGGTGTCGAAGAAGAAGTGCGCACCGCGCAGGCCACCCTCAGGCGCCTTGGCCTTGATGTAGCCGCCTTCGACTTCGATCTTCGCGCCCATGGCCTCGAGGCCACGGATGTGCAGGTCGACCGGGCGCGAACCAATGGCGCAACCGCCAGGCAGGGCCACTTCGGCCTCGCCGAAACGGGCGACCATCGGGCCCAGCACCAGAATCGAGGCGCGCATGGTCTTGACCAGCTCGTAAGGCGCGACCAGGGTCTTGATGGTGCGAGGATCGATCTCGACCGCCAGCTTTTCGTCGATCACCGGCTCGATGCCCATGCGGCCGAACAGCTCGATCATGGTGGTGATGTCGTGCAGGTGCGGCAGGTTGCCCACGGTGACCGGGCCGTCGGCCAGCAGGGTCGCCGCCAGAATCGGCAGGGCTGCGTTCTTCGCGCCCGAAATACGGATCTCGCCATCAAGGCGAGCGCCGCCAGTAATAATCAGTTTGTCCATTGGAATCTCGCCGCCACGTTGGCTCAGGTGCGCTCAGCCCAGGCTGCGCTGCTGAAAAATTTCATGGTTACCGCATGGATGCTGCCATTGGCGATCCACGGATTCAGGTGAGCATAGATCGCCTGCTGGCGTTTGACCGGGCTCAGGCCAGCCAACTCGTCGCTGATCACGTTCAACTGGAAGTTGCAGCCTTCGCCTTCAACTTCGACCCGGGAACCCGGCAATTTCTCTTCAAGGAAGCTTTTAACTTCTACGGCCTGCATGCTCAACCTCAATCGGCGCCCGATGCGCACGGGTCGGCCATCATACAAAAAAGCCCCTCGCCTGCGAAGCCCAACGAGGGCTTCGCTGACCGAGGGGCCATCATCCGTGCCGGGCCATCAGGTTGCCAGCACTTCATCGAGGTCATAGACCTCGGCAATTTCCCGCATGTCGTCAGGCATGCCGCGCACCAGGCACCCCTTGCCGGTGGCCTGGGCATCGCGCATGAAAGCCAGCAGCAACGACAGGCCGACACTGGTGGAGCGCTGCACTGCCGAGCAATCGAGCACCATCTGCGCCTCGCGGCAGGCCGCGATCAGCGCCTTGCCCTGCTTGCGCAGGGCCGGCCCGCTGCGATAGTCCAGCACGCCTTCCAGGCGCAGCACGCCCGGCTCGGCCATGCTTACACCGGCCTCACTCATTTGACGGTCTTCTCTGGCGAGTTGTCGGCAGCCTGCTTGGCCTTGGCCACTTCGCCGGCCCAGCCGTCGATGGTCTTGTCCAGGTCGCCGCCATTGCGCTGCATGGCGTCGGCGAACTGGTCGCGGAACAGCTTGCCGATGTTGATGCCGTTGACGATCACGTTACGCACTTTCCATTCGCCACCCAGATTTTCCAGGGTGTACTGCACCGGGTACACGGCGCCATTGTTGCCGGTGACCTTCATGCCTACGGAGGCGCGCTTGCCGTCATCGGCCTTGGCCGGGTCTACGACGATACCCTGGTTGTTGTACTCCAGCAGCGCGTTACCGTAGAACTGGAACAGGCTGCGCTTGAAGTTTTCCTGGAAGCGCTGCATCTGCTCAGGCGTGGCCTTGCGCGAGTACTTGACGGTCATGATGCTTCTGGAAATACCGTCGGCATCGACCACAGGCGCGAGGATCCGGTCAAGGGTGTCGTAGAACGCTTGCGGGTTGGACTTGTACTGCTCCTTGTTGGCCTTGAGCTCACCCAGCAGTTCGGTGGTGGTGCTCTGCACCACATCGTGCGGCGACTGCGCGGCCATTGCCATCAGGGGGAAGGCCGCCAGCAGGACCAGCAGGCCACGTCGCAGGATCGAAATCATGGAAACTCCTTAATTAGCCGGTTGCGCTTCTTTCGGTTCCTTGCCAACGGAGTTGAGCAGGAACTTGCCAATCAGATCTTCCAGCACCAGCGCCGACTGGGTGTCGTGGATGGTCCCGCCGTCCTTGAGCACCTGGTCCTCACCGCCCACGCTGATGCCGATGTACTTCTCGCCAAGCAACCCGGCAGTGAGGATCGAGGCCGTGGAGTCGGTCGGCAGGTTGTCCACCGACTTGTCCAGTTGCAGCGTCACTCGACCGGTGTAGGAATCACGGTCCAGATCGATGGCGGTAACCTTGCCGATGGTCACACCGGCCATGGTCACTTTAGCTCTGACCGTCAAACCGGCGATATTGTCGAAGTAGGCATAAACTTTATAGGTATCGCTGCTCGGGCTGGCCGACAGCCCGCTGACACGCAGGGCGAGCAGCAGCAGCGCCAGGATCCCGGCCAGAAGGAACAGGCCGACACCGATTTCCAGGGTGCGGTTTTGCATCAGAAATCTCCAAACATCAAGGCGGTCAGAATAAAGTCCAGACCCAGCACTGCCAACGAGGCATAGACCACGGTCTTGGTGGTGGCACGGCTGATCCCTTCTGAGGTGGGCTCACAGTCGTACCCCTGGAATACGGCGATCCAGGTCGTGACGAAGGCAAATACCAGGCTCTTGATCAGCCCGTTGAGCACGTCGTCGGTGAACGAAACACTGTTCTGCATGTTGGCCCAGAACGAGCCCTCGTAGACGCCCAGCCAGTCCACCGCCACCCACGAGCCACCCCAGATACCGACCACGCTGAAAATCAGCGCCAGCAACGGCAGCGAGATGAAACCGGCCCACAGGCGCGGCGCAACGATGTACTTGAGCGGGTCGACGCCGATCATTTCAAGGCTCGACAACTGCTCGGTGGACTTCATGTTGCCGATTTCTGCGGTCAGCGCCGAACCGGCACGGCCGGCGAACAGCAACGCCGTCACCACCGGGCCGAGCTCGCGCAGCAGGGTCAGGGCGACCATTTGCCCCACTGCCTGCTCCGAGCCGTACTTGGTCAGGATGCTGAAGCCCTGCAGCGCCAGCACCATGCCGATGAACACCCCGGACACGACGATGATCGCAAGCGACAGCACGCCCACCGAGTACAGCTGTTTGGTCAGCAGCTGGAAGCCGCCACCAATGCCGCCACGGCCGATCAGCGCATGGAACAGGAACAGGCAGGAGCGCCCCAGCACGGCCAGCACGTCGATGGCCGAGCGCCCCAGCAGGCGGACGCGTTCGAGTAAGGATTTTCTGCGCATCAACGCGCTCCCAGCAGGTCGGCGCGGTAGTCAGGCGCAGGGAAGTGGAAAGGCACCGGGCCGTCCGGGTCGCCCTTCATGAATTGGCGAATACGGGGGTTGTCCGAGCCCATCAGCTCGTCAGGCGTCCCCTGGCCCAGCACCTGGCCGTCACCTACCACATAGATGTAGTCGGCGATGCTGGCAGTTTCCGCCAGGTCGTGGGAAACGACGATGCTGGTGATACCCAAGGCGTCGTTCAGCAAGCGGATCAGACGCACCAATACACCCATGGCAATTGGGTCCTGGCCGACGAACGGCTCGTCGTACATGAGGATCTGCGGGTCCAGGGCAATCGCCCGGGCCAGCGCCACACGGCGCTTCATGCCACCGGACAGCTCGTCGGGCATCAGGTCGATGGCACCGCGCAGCCCCACGGCCTGCAGCTTCATCAGCACGATATCGCGGATCATCTCGTCCGACAGCTGGGTATGCACGCGCAGCGGGAACGCGACGTTCTCGAACACATCGAGATCGGTGAACAGCGCGCCGCTCTGGAACAGCACCCCCATTTGCTTGCGGGCGTCGAACAGGTCACTGCGCGACAACGTCGGCAGGTTCTGCCCGGCAACCCAGACCTCACCGCTGGAGGGGCGCAACTGCGCGCCCATCAGGCGGAGCAACGTGGTCTTGCCGCAACCCGATGGCCCCATGATACCGGTGACCTTGCCGCGCGGGATGCGAATGTCGACGTTGCTGAAAATGCTGCGCGAACCGCGTTTGAAGGTAACCCCCTTCAACTCGACCGCGTAGGCGCTATCCACACTCATCTAGACTCCTTGCTAGTGCAGCCTTGTCCTAATGGACGTCGGCCTTCATCTGGAAGGCACAAGCGCCCCTGGCAGGCCGAATAGCGGCGAACTATAGCACCGCTGACAGCGCCGCCCCAAGGTCGGCTAGCGACTCGTTCAGCCCTGCGACAGGCTGGCGAGACATTCACCACGGCAATCGAAAGCGTGAGGGTTTCTTTCATTGCAGCTATAATCGCCGCCTTTTCATCAGGCATTGCTTTTTCGACATGAGCCAATCCAGCGAGCTGATCCAATCCGCCCAACGCACCCTGCGCCTGGAACTCGAGGCCGTAGAGGCCCTGCTGGCGCGCATCGACGACAATTTCGTCAAGGCCTGCGAACTGATCCTGGCCAGCAAGGGCCGGGTCGTCGTGGTCGGCATGGGCAAGTCCGGGCACATCGGCAACAAGATCGCCGCCACCCTGGCCAGCACCGGCACACCGGCGTTTTTCGTGCACCCGGCCGAAGCCAGCCATGGCGACATGGGCATGATCACCCGCGATGATGTCATCCTTGCCCTGTCGAATTCCGGCAGCACCGCCGAAATCGTCACCCTGCTGCCACTGATCAAGCGCCTGGGCATCAAGCTGATAAGCCTGACCGGCAACCCGGACTCGCCATTGGCCCAGGCTGCCGAGGTCAACCTCGACGCCCGCGTCGAGCAAGAGGCCTGCCCGCTGAACCTGGCCCCCACCTCCTCCACCACCGCATCGCTGGTGCTGGGCGACGCGCTGGCCATTGCCCTGCTCGAAGCCCGCGGCTTCACCGCCGAGGACTTTGCCTTCTCGCACCCGGGTGGCGCATTGGGCCGTCGCCTGCTGCTCAAGGTGGAGAACGTGATGCACGCCGGCGACGAACTGCCCCAGGTGCCCCGCGGCACCCTGCTCAAGGACGCGCTCCTTGAAATGTCCCGCAAAGGCCTGGGCATGACCGTGATCGTCGAAGCCGACGGCAAGCTGGCCGGGATCTTCACCGACGGCGACCTGCGCCGCAGCCTGGACCGCAACATCGACGTCCACACCACCCTGATCGACCAGGTCATGACCGTGCACGGCAAGACGGCCCGCGCCGAAATGCTCGCGGCCGAGGCCCTGAAGATCATGGAAGACCACAAGATCGGCGCCCTGGTGGTGGTGGACCGCGAGGACCGCCCCACCGGCGCCCTGAACATGCACGACCTGCTGCGCGCCGGCGTGATGTAAAGGAGCAATGGAATGAACCAGGACCTCATGCAACGCGGCAAGCACATCAAGCTGGCAGTGTTCGACGTGGACGGCGTGCTCACCGACGGGCGCCTGTACTTCCTCGAGGACGGCAGCGAATTCAAGACCTTCAACACCCTCGACGGCCAAGGCATCAAGATGCTCATGGCCTCGGGCGTTACCACCGCGATCATCAGCGGGCGCAAGACCCCGGTAGTCGAGCGCCGGGCGAAGAACCTCGGCATCCCGCACCTGTACCAGGGCCGCGAAGATAAACTGGTGGTGCTCGATGGCCTGCTCGCCGAACTGGGCCTGAGCTATGCTCAAGTGGCCTACCTGGGCGACGACCTGCCCGACCTCCCGGTGATCCGCCGGGTCGCCCTGGGCATGGCGGTGGCCAACGCCGCGCCGTTCGTTCGCCAGCACGCCCATGGCGTGACCCAGGCACGTGGCGGCGAAGGCGCAGCCCGTGAATTCTGCGAACTGATCATGCACGCCCAGGGCACCCTGGACGCTGCCAACGCCAATTACCTGTAAGGCTGCCCATGTTCAGCAAGAAAGCCCGCAACATTGCGCTGCTCGCAGTGATCGCCGCGCTGCTGGTAGCGATCGGCTACTGGAATGTCAGCCCGGAAAGCTTCCTCGACAAGCCGGTGGCCCAGGTCGACGAAAGCGCCATCGACTACTATGCGGTCAACGCCCACAGCCTGCAGTTCCTGCCCGACGGCAAGCTGCAGTACGAAATGACCGCGGACAAGGTCGAGCACCTCAAGGCCAGTGAAATCACTCTGCTGACCACGCCGGACCTGCACCTGTATCGCGGCACCGAATACCCCTGGCATGTGCAGAGCACCCGCGCCGAAGTCAACCCGGACGGCAGCGAAGTCGAACTGATCGACAACGTACGGGTCGCCCGGACCGACGAAAAGCAGCGCGAAATGATCATTACCAGCTCACGCATGACCGTGTTCCCGCAGAAGCAATATGCGCAGACCGAGCAAGCCGTTAGAATCGACGGCGCCGGTGGCACAACTACGGGCAAAGGAATGAAAGCGTATTTGAAAGAAGGCAAGATGGACTTGCTCTCTAACGTAAGAGGACAGTATGAGGCTCGTTAAAACCCTCCCCCTTCTGCTCAGCCTGAGCGCAGCACTGGGAAGCGCGAGCGCCCTCGCCCTGCCGAATGACCGTGACCAGCCTATCCGTATCCAGGCCGACAACGCCCACCTGGACGACAAGCAGGGTGTGGCCACCTACACCGGCGACGTGATCATCACCCAGGGTTCGATGATGATCAAAGGCAACACCGTGACCATCACCCGTTCCGCCTCCGGCGATATCGATGTGGTGACCTCGGTGGGCAACCTGGCCTACTTCGAGCAGCAGCAGAGCGCAGCCAAACCGGACAAGATGAAAGGCTGGGGCGTGACCATCCAGTATCAGGCGCAGAAAGACCTGGTGGTTCTCACCGACCGCGCCAAAGTCGAGAACGAAGGCAACACGACCGAAGGCGAGAAGATCGTCTACAACACCAAGACCCAGGTGGCAACCGCCGGTCGTGGTGGCAACGTGACTTCGCCGCGTCAGCGTATCGACATGGTGATCCAGCCCAAGAAGAAGGCCGAGTAAATGGCAACCCTCAAAGCCCAGCACCTGGCCAAGAGTTACAAGGGGCGGCAGGTCGTGCGTGACGTCAGCCTGTCGATCGACAGCGGCCAGATCGTCGGCCTGCTCGGCCCCAACGGCGCCGGCAAGACCACCTGCTTCTACATGATCGTCGGCCTGGTCCAGGCCGAACAGGGGCGCGTGCTGATCGACAACCTCGATGTCAGCCACCAGCCCATGCATGGTCGCGCCCGCGCCGGCATCGGCTACCTGCCACAGGAAGCCTCGATCTTCCGCAAGCTGTCGGTGGCCGACAACATCATGGCCATCCTCGAGACCCGCAAGGACCTCGACCGCGACGGCCGGCGCAAAGAGCTGGAAAGCCTGCTGCAGGAGTTCCACATCAGCCACATTCGCGACAACCTCGGCATGAGCCTTTCCGGTGGTGAGCGCCGCCGCGTGGAAATTGCCCGCGCGCTGGCGACCGCACCCAAGTTCATCCTGCTGGACGAACCGTTTGCCGGTGTCGACCCGATTTCGGTCGGCGACATCAAGCAGATCATCCATCACCTCAAGGCCAAGGGTATCGGCGTACTGATCACCGACCACAACGTGCGTGAGACCCTGGATATCTGCGAAACCGCCTATATCGTCAATGATGGCCGGCTGATCGCCGAAGGCGACGCCGAAACCATCCTGGCCAACGACCTGGTCAAAGAGGTTTACCTGGGCCACGAGTTCCGGCTCTGAGCCCGGCACGCGCCTGGAGTACCGGCAAATCGCCCTGCAACCCGGGTAAAGTTGTTACGGTACTCTAGGCAAACGCTACAATTTAAGGCATAAAACTTGCTTTATCCGGCGCCCCGGCGCCCTCGTGTAGTGGATGGCGCATGCGCGCCGGCGAACAAGGTATTAAGCCCCAGCCATGAAACCATCGCTCGTCCTAAAAATGGGCCAGCAACTGACGATGACCCCGCAGTTGCAACAGGCCATCCGCCTGCTCCAGCTTTCTACCCTGGACCTCCAACAGGAAATCCAGGAAGCGCTGGAGTCGAACCCGATGCTCGAACGTCAGGAAGACGGCGACGACTTCGACAACAGCGACCCGATGGCGGACAACGCCGAAAACAAGCCGGCCGCCGAAGTCCAGGACAACAGCTTCCAGGAAAGCACCACCAGTGCCGACACCCTGGAAGACGGTGAGTGGAGCGAGCGCATCCCCAACGAGCTGCCGGTCGACACCGCCTGGGAAGACATCTACCAGACCAGTGCCAGCAGCCTGCCGAGCAACGACGACGACGAGTGGGACTTCACCACCCGTACATCGGCCGGCGAAAGCCTGCAAAGCCACCTGTTGTGGCAACTCAACCTGGCCCCGATGTCCGACACCGACCGCCTGATCGCCGTCACCCTGATCGACAGCATCAACGGCCAGGGCTACCTGGAAGACACCCTCGAGGAGATCTGCGCCGGTTTCGACCCGGAGCTGGATATCGAGCTGGACGAAGTCGAAGCTGTACTGCACCGCATCCAGCAGTTCGAGCCAGCCGGCGTTGCCGCCCGCACCCTTGGCGAATGCCTGTTGCTGCAACTGCGCCAGCTGCCCGCGAGCACCCCGTGGATGGCCGAAGCCAAGCGCCTGGTCAGCGACTTCATCGACCTGCTCGGCAGCCGTGACTACAGCCAGCTGATGCGTCGCATGAAAATCAAGGAAGACGAGCTGCGCCAGGTCATCGAGCTGGTACAAAGCCTCAACCCGCGCCCCGGCTCGCAGATTGAGTCCAGCGAGCCTGAGTACGTGGTACCCGACGTCATCGTACGCAAGGACAGCGACCGCTGGCTGGTAGAGCTGAACCAGGAGGCCATTCCGCGCCTGCGCGTCAACCCGCAGTACGCCGGCTTCGTGCGCCGGGCCGACACCAGCGCCGACAACACCTTCATGCGCAACCAGCTGCAGGAAGCGCGCTGGTTCATCAAGAGCCTGCAAAGCCGCAACGAAACCCTGATGAAGGTGGCCACGCAGATCGTCGAGCACCAGCGCGGCTTCCTCGACCACGGCGACGAAGCGATGAAGCCTCTGGTGCTGCATGACATCGCCGAAGCGGTGGGCATGCACGAGTCGACCATTTCGCGGGTAACCACGCAGAAATACATGCACACGCCGCGTGGCATCTACGAACTGAAATACTTTTTCTCCAGCCACGTCAGCACCTCCGAAGGCGGAGAATGCTCGTCTACGGCGATCCGCGCGATCATCAAGAAACTGGTTGCGGCGGAAAATCAGAAAAAGCCATTGAGTGACAGCAAGATCGCTGGTTTACTGGAGGCACAAGGCATCCAGGTAGCCCGTCGCACCGTCGCCAAGTACCGCGAGTCCCTCGGCATCGCACCGTCGAGCGAGCGCAAGCGACTGATGTAGCCCCTGAGATGTGCCACAGCGTTTGTGGGGCAGGTGCAAGACCTGCCTCTTTATGCACGGGCAACAAAGGAGAAGCTGTATGCAAGTCAATATCAGTGGACAGCATGTAGAAGTCACCCAGCCACTGCGCGATTATGTGCTTGAAAAGCTCGCTCGCGTGGAAAGTCACTTCGACAAGATCACCAACGTGCAGGTCATCATGAAAGTCGAGAAGCTGCAGCAGAAGGTCGAGGCGACCTTGCAGATTCCCGGCGGCGAAGTGGTTGCCAACGCCGAACACGAAGACATGTATGCAGCGATCGACGCCTTGGCCGACAAGCTCGACCGCCAACTGAAAAAACACAAGGAAAAACAGCAAAGCCTGCTGCAAGGTGCAGCCGCCCGCTGATCCCCCTCATCCATGATCCGACTTGAAACCATCCTGACCCCCGGCCGTTCCCTCGTGAACGTGCCGGGCGGCAGCAAGAAGCGCGCCCTGGAAAAGGTCGCCACCGTCATCGCCGAACAAGTGCCCGAACTGGAGATGCAGGACGTCTTCGAAAAACTGGTCGCCCGGGAAAAACTCGGCTCGACCGGTTTCGGCAACGGCATCGCCATCCCGCACTGTCGGCTTGAAGGATGTTCCGCTCCGGTCAGCGCCCTGCTGCACCTGGAAGCGCCTATCGACTACGACGCCATCGATGGCGCGCCGGTGGACCTGCTGTTCGTCCTGCTGGTGCCAGAAGCCGCCACCGATGCCCATCTGGAACTGCTGCGCCAGATTGCCAGCATGCTCGATCGCAAGGAGGTCCGTGATCGCCTGCGTGCGGCCACCAGCAGCGAGGCCCTGTTCCAGGTTGTCCTGGACGTACAGAACGAGCACTGAACATGCGCCTGATCATCGTCAGCGGCCGGTCCGGCTCCGGCAAGAGCACCGCCCTCGATGTCCTGGAAGACAACGGTTTCTACTGCATTGACAACCTGCCCGCCGGGCTGCTGCCGCAGCTGGCGGAAAATGCGCTGATCAACACCGAATTACTGCAACCCAAGGTTGCCGTGTCGATCGACGCACGCAACCTGCCCAGCCACCTGACGCGTTTCCCCGAGTTGCTCGAAGAAGCCCGCGCCCGGCATATCCAGTGCGACGTGCTGTACCTGGATGCCGACGAAGACGTACTGCTCAAGCGCTTCTCGGAAACCCGCCGACGCCACCCGCTGACCAACGCCGACCGCTCGCTCGCGGAAGCGATTCGGGTGGAAAGCGAATTACTGGGGCCGATTGCAGACCTGGCCGACCTGAAGATCGACACTACCAGCCTGAACCTGTACCAGCTGCGTGATTCGATCAAGCTGCGCCTGCTCAACCAGCCCGAACCTGGAACGGCGTTCCTGGTCGAGTCGTTCGGTTTCAAGCGCGGAATGCCGGTCGATGCCGACCTGGTGTTCGATGTGCGCTGCCTGCCCAACCCCTACTGGAAGCCCGAACTGCGTGAGCACTCCGGCCTTGAGCAACCGGTGATCGACTACCTGGCCGCACAGGCGGATGTCGAAGAGATGTTCAACGACATTTCCAGCTACCTGCTCAAGTGGCTGCCCCGCTTCGCCGCCAGCAACCGTGCCTACGTCACCATTGCCATTGGCTGCACCGGCGGCCACCACCGCTCGGTGTACATCACCGAGCGCCTTGGCCAGTTGCTGCAGCAATCCCTGAAAAACGTCCAGGTCCGCCACCGCGACCTCTAGCCCAAGGATCCGCCCCACGATGCCCGCCCGTGAAATCACCATCATCAACAAGCTGGGTCTGCATGCCCGGGCGGCAGCCAAGTTCGTCGGCGTTGCCGGCCGCTTCCCCTGCCAGGTCAGGGTTGGGCGTGCACCGGACAAACTGGTGGATGGCAAGAGCATCATGGCGGTGATGATGCTGGCAGCAGGCAAAGGTACCCAGGTGCACCTGTATACCGAAGGTGAGCAGGACGTTGAAGCCATGGATGCGCTGGTCGAGCTGATCAACAACTTCTTCGACGAAGGCGAATGAATTTCGCTGGCCCGCACGGTCCGTGTGGGAACAGCGTTTTTGCGCACAACGCCTGTGGGAGATTGCCCAGTCCTTTGGGCTGCGCTATCGCGTAGAGAACTGAATTCGCAAGCGGTACGCGTACCCTGTGGGAGCGGCTTTAGCCGCGAAGAATCCAACGCGGTGCATGGCACCGGCTGCGCCGGTGTTCGCGGCTAAAGCCGCTTCCACAGCGTCCCCGCTAATTCAATGAGTTATGTGCCGCTCCCACAGCGAAGCCGGTGAACGCCCCATCATCCGGCGCAAACCGATGCACAGCCCCAAGCTGGCCAGACCAGGTCCAACCAGGCGAAGCCGCGCGCCAATAGCAGCGCAGTGCCTGCCAGCAACAGCAAAGTCCCAAGCGCCAGGCGAAACAGGCGCACACGGCTGACAGACATCATCTGAGAGCGCATACCGGGTAGACTCACTTCAGGGTTTCGAGGTAGCGGCGCTCCACTTCCGCCCAGTCAATGACGTTATAGAAGGCACCGATGTATTCCGGACGACGGTTCTGGTACTTCAGGTAGTAGGCATGCTCCCACACGTCCAGGCCGAGGATTGGCGTGTTGCCATGCATCAGCGGGCTGTCCTGGTTGCCGCTGCTTTCCACCACCAGGGTTTTCTGCGGGCTCACGCTGAGCCAGGCCCAGCCACTGCCGAAGCGGGTCAACGCAGCCTTGGTGAAGGCCTCCTTGAAGGCAGCGAAGCCGCCCAGCTGGGCATCGACGGCCTGCGCCAGAGCGCCCTGCGGCTCTCCCCCACCCTGCGGCGACATCACGGTCCAGAACAGGCTGTGGTTGGCGTGCCCACCGCCATGGTTGATCACTGCACCACGAAGGTTTTCCGGCAATTGCCCGACCGCGCCGAGCAGCTTTTCCACCGGCCATTCAGCCCATTCGGTGCCTTCGATGGCGGCGTTGAGGCCATTGACATAGGCCTGGTGGTGCCTGGAGTGGTGGATTTCCATGGTCTGCGCGTCGATGTGCGGTTCCAGCGCAGTGTAGGCGTAAGGCAGTGCAGGCAAGGTATGGGGCATATCAGTGAATTCCGTAGGCATGGGTTGGGCGATGACCAACGCGGCCATCGCTGGCGCTTGGGCCGTGACTCGGGGTCAGATACCACCGGCAGTGAGTTTTTCCGGGTCCAGCAGCGCTTCCAGCTGGTCACGCGACAGGTCGGTATGCTCCAGCGCCACATCGATGATCGGACGCCCCTGCTTGTAGGCGGTCTTGGCGATTTCGGCGGCCTTGAGGTAACCGATGATCGGGTTGAGCGCCGTGACCAGAATCGGGTTGCGGGCCAGGGCTTCCTTGAGCTTGCTTTCGTTGACCTTGAAGCTGGCGATGGCCTTGTCGGCGAGCAGGCGGCTGACGTTGGCCATCAGTTCGATGCTCTCCAGCAGGTTGCGGGCGATCACCGGCAGCATCACGTTCAGCTCGAAGTTGCCGGATTGGCCTGCGATGGCGATGGTGGCGTCATTGCCGATCACCTGGGCGGCGACCATGGCGGTGGCCTCCGGGATCACCGGGTTGACCTTGCCTGGCATGATCGAAGAGCCCGGCTGCAGACCTTGCAGTTCGATTTCGCCCAGCCCGGCCAGCGGGCCGGAGTTCATCCAGCGCAAGTCGTTGGCGATCTTCATCAGCGCCACGGCGGCAGTCTTGAGCTGGCCAGACAGGGCCACGGCGGTGTCCTGCGAGCCGATCAGGGCGAACAGGTTCTGCCCGGGGGTGAACTCGACCTGAGTCAGGCCGCTGAGCTGATGGGCGAAACCGGCAGCGAACCGTGGATGGGCGTTGATGCCGGTGCCCACGGCAGTGCCACCCTGGGCCAGCGCCTGCAAGCTCGGCAGGGTCGCTTCGATGTGTGCCTTGGCGCCACTGATCTGCGCCGCCCAGCCATCGAGCACCTGGCTCATGCGCACTGGCATGGCGTCCATCAGGTGGGTGCGACCAGTCTTCACGTACTGATGCACCTGTGCCGACTTGGCCTCTATCACCTGTACCAGGTGCGCCAGGGCAGGCAGCAGCTGCTCGTGCAGGGCCAGAGCGGCGCTGACATGAATGGTGGTCGGGATGATGTCGTTGCTGCTCTGGCCACAGTTGACGTGGTCGTTGGCGTTGACCGCCTCACCCAGCACGCGGCTGGCCAGCGTGGCGATCACCTCGTTGGCGTTCATGTTCGAGCTGGTACCGGAGCCGGTCTGGAACACATCCACCGGGAAATGCTGGATGAAGTCACCCGCCAGCAGTTGCTCGACTGCGGTTACGATGGCCTGCCCTTGCGCGCTCGACAGCTGCTCCAGTTCGACGTTGGCCTTGGCTGCGGCGGCCTTGGCCAGCAGCAGTGCGCGAATGAACTGGGCCGGCATGCGCTGGCCGCTGACCGGGAAGTTGTCGACCGCGCGCTGGGTCTGGGCACCGTACAGGGCCTGGGCCGGCACCTGCAGTTCGCCCATGCTGTCACGCTCGATACGGGTATCACTCATCATCAAATCCTTGCATCAGTTCATCGGGAGAGATCGACGGCAGCAGGCGGCAATTGGCCAACTGCAGGGCATAGGGCTGCCAACGCTGGTTTTGCGCCTCGCGGTCGAGGTTGCGCAGGTCCAGCAGTGGGCGCCAGGCCTGGTCCAGGCACAGGCAGCGCCAATGCCAGGGCAGCATGCGGTCGCAGGCGGTATCCAGCAGCAGGCGGAAGGAGGTCAGTGCCACCGTCCACGGCGAGGTCTCGGTGCAGCACACCAGATAGCGGCCTTCAGCCAGGTAATGCTCGATCAGACGCGGCTCGTCGGGCTCGAGCGCACAGCGGATGCGGCGGCTGAGCCAGCGCCAGTTTTCCAGGTAGGGCAGTTCGCGGAGGACGGGCTTCATGAACATCATCGCCGGGTTACTGGATAATGATATTCATTATTAAGTGATAAACAGAATCACTTCAAGAGGAAGGTGATGAAACAAAAAACCCGGCGTGGGGGCCGGGTCTTTTTTGTTGCATTGAGAAATCTCTACTGCCTGCACCGGCCTCTTCGCGGGTGAACCCGCTCCCACAGGGACGGCGCCGTACTTGATGACTGCGCATTACTTGTGGGAGCGGGTTCACCCGCGAATAGGCCGGTACAGGCTAAAGATCAGCTGCCAGCAACGGTCATCCGCTCGATCAGCACCGAACCGGTGTGAATGTTGCTGCGTGTCTCAAGATCGCAGCCAATCGCGACAATCTGCTGGAACATGTCTTTCATGTTCCCGGCAATGGTCACTTCCTGCACCGCGTGCTGGATCTCGCCATTCTCAACCCAGAACCCTGCCGCGCCGCGGGAATAATCCCCCGTCACCATGTTCAAGCCATGCCCCATCAACTCGGTCACCAGCAGCCCGCGCCCCATGCGCCGGATCAGCGCCGCCTGGTCCTCGACCCCATGGCTGACGAACAGGTTGTGCACGCCACCGGCGTTGGCGGTGCTTGGCAAACCCAGCTTGCGCCCGGAATAGGTACCCAACAGGTACGACACCAGCTCGCCCTTGTCGACGAACGGCTTGGCATAGGTAGCCAGGCCGTCGCCATCGAATGCGGCACTGCCCAGTGCCCGCGGAATATGCGGGCGCTCGTCGAGGGTCAGCCAGGCAGGGAACAGCCGCTGGCCAATGGTCCCCTCCAGGAACGAGGATTTGCGGTACAGGTTGCCGCCGGAGATGGCCGACAGGAAGCTGCCGAACAGGCCACCGGCCAACTCGGCCGAGAACAACACTGGCACCTCGCACGTCGGCACCGGCCGCGCACCCAGGCGGCTGGCGGCACGCTGGGCAGCGCGCACGCCGATGCTACGCGGGTCTGCCAGCAGGTTGCCCTGGCGGTTCACGTCGTACCAGTAGTCACGCTGCATCTGCCCGTCGCCTTCGGCGATCATCACGCAGCTCAGGCTGTGCCGGGTTGAGGCGTAGCCACCGATGAAACCATGACTGTTGCCATACACGCGACAGCCCTGGTGGGTATTGAGGGTGGTGCCGTCGGCGTTGAGGATGCGCGGGTCAGCGTCGAACGCCGCCGCCTCGCAGGCCAGGGCCATCTCGATGGCCTTCTCCGGCTCGAGGTCCCAGTCGTGGTACAGGTCCAGGTCCGGGATCTCGCGGGCCATCAGCGCTGCGTCGGCCAGGCCGGAACATTCGTCCTCGGAGGTATGCTTGGCAATCGCCAAGGCGGCGGTGACGGTTTCGCGGATCGCTTCCGGGCCACTGGCCGAGGTGCTGGCCGAGCCTTTGCGCTGGCCCACATAGAGGGTGATGCCAAAGCCCTGGTCGCGGTTGAACTCGACCGTTTCGACCTCACGCTGGCGTACCGTGGTGGACAGGCCCTGCTCCAGCGACACCGCCACTTCGCAGGCACTGGCCCCCTGGCGGCGCGCCTCGGCGATGATCGCCTCGACCTGCTCCTGCAATGCTGGCAGGTCTTTCGGACCTACGCTCTGGACTGCACTCATGGTTCTCTCCACTCAAATTCTGCGTTCGGCGAGGGTCATTCTACGACCGGGCCGGACAAGCGGCCCCCGACTGGTTATCATGGCGGCGATTTCTAGCGGACTGCCACCATGGTTGATTCAAACGACGACGCCTTCGACGGCGAAAAAAGCAAAACCCAGATCAAGCGCGAGCTGCATGCGCTGGTCGAACTCGGCGAGCGCCTAACCACGCTCAAGGCCGATACCCTGGCCCGCCTGCCGTTGACCGACGAGCTGCGCAAGGCCCTGGCCGAAGCCAGCAAGCACACCGCTCACGGTGCCCGCAAACGCCACATGTCGTTTGTCGGCAAGCTGATGCGCGTGCAGGACCTGGATGCCATCCAAGCCCTGCTCGAACAGATGGACAGCTCGACTCGCCAGTACAACGAGCGCTTCCACAGCCTGGAGCGCTGGCGCGACCGGCTGATCGACGGTAACGACGAAGACCTCGAGCGCTTCGTCAATGAGTACCCCGACACCGATCGCCAGCAGCTGCGCTCGCTGGTACGCCATGCCCAGCACGAGAAGGCGCGGAACAAGCCGCCTGCCGCCGCGCGCAAAGTGTTCAAGTACATCCGCGACCTCGACGAACTGCAGCGCGGGTTACGCTGATCACCCTGGGGCCGCTTTGCGACCCAATCGCGACACAAGGCCGCTCCCACAGTAAGTGCACAGCCATTTCTGCATGGCGCAATCCCTGTGGGAGCGGCCTTGCGTCGCGAAAGGACCGCAAAGCGGTCCCAGATGGCCGTCACGCCCCTGTACCGCCCACGGTAATCGCATCCAGCTTCAAGGTCGGCTGGCCGACCCCCACCGGCACCGACTGCCCGTCCTTGCCGCAAGTCCCTACCCCGCTGTCCAGCGCCAGGTCGTTACCGACCATCGACACCCGGCTCATCGCCTCCGGACCGTTGCCGATCAGGGTTGCCCCTTTCACCGGCGCGGTAATCTTGCCGTCTTCGATCAGGTAGGCCTCACTGGTCGAGAACACGAACTTGCCGCTGGTGATGTCCACCTGGCCACCGCCGAGGTTGGCGCAGTAGATGCCCTTCTTCACCGAAGCGATGATTTCCTGCGGGTCGCTTTCACCCGCACGCATGTAAGTGTTGGTCATGCGGGGCATCGGCAGGTGCGCGTAGGATTCGCGCCGGCCATTGCCGGTCACCGCCATGCCCATCAGGCGTGCGTTCAGCTTGTCCTGCATGTAGCCCTTGAGCACTCCGTTCTCGATCAGCGTGGTGCACTCGGTCGGGGTGCCTTCGTCATCCACGCTCAGCGAGCCTCGGCGGCCTTCGAGGGTGCCGTCGTCGACGATGGTGCACAGGCTCGACGCCACTTTCTCACCAATGCGGCCGCTGAACGCCGAACTGCCCTTGCGGTTGAAGTCACCTTCCAGGCCATGGCCGACAGCCTCGTGCAGCAGCACGCCCGACCAGCCCGAACCCAACACCACAGGCAGGGTACCAGCCGGAGCCGGGATCGCCTCCAGGTTCACCAGGGCCTGGCGCAGCGCTTCGCGGGCATAGCCCATGACCCGCTCTTCGGTGAAGTAGCGGTAGTCGGTACGCCCGCCACCGCCCTGCCCGCCCCGCTCGCGACGGCCATTCTGCTCGACGATGACGCTGACGTTGAAGCGCACCAGCGGACGCACGTCGGCGGCCAGGCTGCCATCGGCCGCAGCGATCAGGATGCGCTCCCAGACCCCGGCCATGCTCACACTGACCTGCTGGATACGCGGGTCCAGGGCTCGGGTGGCGGCGTCGACGCGTTTGAGCAGCTCGACCTTCTCGGCACGGCTGAGCACATCCAGCGGGTTGTCCGCCGGATAAAGGGCGGCCACATCCTGGCTGCGGAAGGCCTGCACCTTGCCGTTCTGGCCGGCACGCGAGATCGAACGGGCGGCACGGGCGGCCGAGGTCAGCGCTTCGAGGTTGATCGCGTTGCTGTAGGCAAAGCCGGTCTTTTCACCGGACTGGGCACGCACGCCCACGCCCTGGTCGAGGTTGAAACTGCCCTCTTTGACGATGCCGTCTTCCAGCGCCCAGGTTTCCGAGATCTGCCCCTGGAAATACAGGTCGGCGGCGTCGATGCCGGGGCCGGCCAACTCACCCAGCACGCTCTGCAGGCTGTCCAGGGTCAAGCCGCCTGGGGCCAGGAGCTGCTCGCTGACGGTGGATAACATCTGGCTCATAGTCACTCCGAGGTGTGCGCAGGCCGCAACGCGCCCTGCGAGAAAAAGCGCCGGTGCGATACCACCGGCATGCGCGCCCGGATGGACGCTTGTTCGTCAATGTCGCGCTCGGCGAGCAGTACCGCTTCACCTTGCGCCTGTTCCGCGACGATGCGCCCCCAGGGGTCGACGATCGCCGCATGGCCATGGGTTTCCCGTGGCCCCGGGTGAGTCCCGCCTTGCGCCGCAGCCAGCAGGTAGCACTGGGTCTCGATGGCCCGGGCGCGTACCAGCACTTCCCAGTGCGCCGCGCCCGTTACCGCAGTGAAGGCGGCCGGTGCAGTGATCAGTTCCGCGCCGGCGGCACGCAGTGCGCTGTACAGCTCGGGGAAGCGCAGGTCGTAGCACACGCTCAGCCCCAGCCGCCCCACCGGCGTATCAGCCACCACCACCTGGGCGCCGTGGGCGTAGTCATCGGACTCGCGGTAGCGGCCACGGTTGTCGGCAACGTCCACATCAAACAGGTGCAGCTTGTCATAGCGTGCCGCCACCTCACCGTGTTCGTCGATCAACAGCGAGCAGGCATGCGCCTTGGCTTCGGGCTGGCCGACCGGTGGCAATGGCAAGGTACCGGCGACAATCCATAACTTGAGGTCGCGGGCGGTGCGTTTCAACCATGGCAGGATCGGCCCTTCGCCCAACGCTTCGGCGCGGCCGATGGCAGCGGCGTCCTTGCGGCCCATGGCGGCGAAGTTTTCCGGCAGCACGGCCAGCCGTGCACCGCCAAGCGCGGCCTGCTCCAGCAGGGCACCGGCACGCTGCAGGTTGGCCAGCACATCGTCCTGGCTGACCATCTGGATTACAGCTGCCTTCATGGGCACTCCTAGCGGGATTTCTCGAAAGGTTTCACAAATGTGATTCTAGGCTCTTTCACCGGACCTTCGACACGGTAGTGCACGCTGGCGAAGCGCGACACGCGGTCCCCGATCAGCCGGTCGACCAGGAACAGCGCCCCGCCCACGGCCGGCGCGCCGACAATCAGGGCCGCCAGCGGCAGGTTGTTGGTCACCGGCAGGCTTACCTGCAGGTTGGCATCGACCCGGTCGCTTACCAGGTCCAGGGTACCGTCCAGCTCGAAGTTGCTCGACGGGCCAGTCACGGCGATTGGCTCGCGGGTCACGTAGACTCCGTTACTGGCCACCAGCAAGCCTTTGACCCGGTCGTAGGCCAGGCCTTTGTCGAACAGGTCGGAAAAGTCCAGGCGCAAGCGCCGGCCGATGGAGTTGAAGTTCAGCAGGCCGAACACCCGTAGCGCTTGGGCACTGCCTTCGACCTCGACGAACTGGCCAGTGCGCAGCGCCGCATCCATGCTGCCGGAGAACCGCTTGAGGCTCACCGAGGCCGGCGAACCCGGCCAGCGGCCATCCACATCCAGACGGAAGTCGCGGCTGGTCGCTGTAGGGGCAAAGCCCCAGGCCTTGAGCACGTCCGCCAGGTTCTTGCCGTCCAGGCGCCCTTTGTACCAGCTGCTGGTGCGGCCCGGCTCACCTTCCCAGCCGCCACCACCATCAATACGCAGGCCTTTGAAGTCAAGGTCGATATCACTGGCGGTCACGCCACGCGCGGTCGGCCGCAGCTTGAGCGATGCACTGCCGTAAAGGTCGTCCCCGCGATAGAGCTTGTCGATGCTCAAGTCCAGCGCCGGCACCTTGCGCGGGTCGAACGAAGCCAGCGGGTCCGGGCCCTCCTCGGCCTGCTTTTCCGCGGCGCTGGCGGCGGGCAGGCGCAAGGTCTGCATGCGCACCACCATTGGCGCGCCCTTGGCATCCGGCACCCGGGCGTTGCCGATGACTTCCTTGCTGTCGAGGCGCAAGTCCCAGGCGGGGCCACCACGGGCCAGGCGCACCACAGCCTGGTTCAGGTCCAGGCCAAAAGCTTTCAGCTGGCCGATGCTCAGGTCTACGCCTTGCAGGTTCTGCCGCGCGCTACCGCCCGGGTCGCCGCCGGCCAGGCGCGCTGCCTGTTCCTGCCAGGGCGCCAGGTCCAGCGTCTCGAGGTGCCCACGCACTCGCAGCCCCTGGCCGGCAGGTACCTGGGCGTCGCCGGTGCCCAGCAGCAACTCGCCGCGGCCCTGGCCCAGCTTGTCGGCCGGTGCCGCGTAGGCAAAGCGGGCAAGGTCGCTGTAGGCGACATCGAAGCGCCGCTCCGGCCCCTGCAGGGTCATGCTGAAACGGGTGTCACGGGTATCACCCGCTGCCTTGCCGAAGGGCGCCGGCAAGTCCATGGCCAGGCCCTTGAGGCTGGAATCGACACGCAGGCGGTTGTCCCGGCTACCCAAGCTGACCTGCAACTGGTACGGCAAGTCGCCGGAAGCCGGCAAGGCCTGCTTGAACTGCAGCCAGTCGGTCAGAGCCTTGAGTGACACCTGGCCGCTGGCGTTGACGCGGGTCTGCATCTGCCCGGGCTGGCCTTCGGCGGTGATTTGCGCCGTAACCGGCTTGCCGAACGCTTGCAGGCTGATGCCCTTGCCGCTCAGGCCCTTGTCCAGATCGAAACTGAAGTCACCCTTCAGGCGGCTCAACTCCAGGCTCGGCGGCGCCACCTTCAGCCGCGCATCGTCGGTGGCGAAGTCCACCTGCACCTTCGGCCGCTGCCCGCGGGCCAGCGGAATGTCGAGCTTGACCTTGCCCTTGAGCGGCCCCTCGCCCTCCCACCCGGCAAAGATCTCGCCAGTGCCGATTGGCGCTTCCTTGAGGATCTTCAGGCCATCGCCCAGGCTGCCGTCGAAGTCGCCATCGAGGTACAGGTGGCTTTGCTGGCCCTCGTCGACATGCGGGATATCGACGCTCACATCGCTGACCTTGGTGTCGAGCAGTACGCCGCGCTGGGCCTTGATGCGCACGCCACTGTCCTCGATGAACACATCGCCATCCACGTGCTGCACCTGCGGCCAGCCCGGCTGGAAGTCCAGGGCTGCGTCACGCACCTTGAAGAACAGGCTGATGCTGCGGGCTTCCGGCGCGACGCCATGGTTCAGCGAGCCTTGGTACTGGAAGTAGCCTTCGTCCACCGTGCCTTTGACGATTGCACTGCGCAGCCATTCGTCGAGGGCGGGGCTGAGCACCTCGGGCAGGTACTTGGCGGTGTAACGGCCGTCGCCTTCGGTCAGGCCGACCCGCAGGTCCATGTAGTCTTCGCGGCCCTCCTCGAACAGCAGGCGAATGAGGAAATCACCGGCAATCTTGCCTTCCTCGCCCAGTACCTTGAGGTATGGCGCGACCAGGGTAAAACCATCCTTGTCCAAGGCCCAGGTCAGGCGCGCATTGGCCTTCTGGTAGTGCCAGGGTTTGGCGAAGATCGGGTACAGGTGCAGCATGAACGCATCGGTATCGAGGCGCAGTTCGCCATGGCCAAGGTCACCGCTGATGCTGCCGCTGACGTTACCGGCTGCCGGAGCATTGTGATAGGCATCGAAACCGACCTTCTCCAGGTTGGCTTCGAACTGCAGGCGCTGGTCGCCCTCGGCCTTGGGCCGGGCTTCCAGGCGCACATTGCGCAGCGCGCCGGTCACGTTCAGGCCATCGACCACGGCCATGACCTTGTCCGGCAGCGGCGCCAGGGCATCGATCAGCGGTGTCAACGGTGTGAGGTCCAGGCGGTCGGCCTGCAGTTGCCAGCTTTCCGCAGCAGCATCCTCGCCGGGGCGCTGCTGCAATTGCAGATGCGACTCCCAACGGGTCTTGCCGATATCCATGGCCAGGGAATCGACCACCACATCGAAGCCTTGCTCCTGGCGCTGGAACCAGGCGCCCAGTGCCAGGTTGTTCAGCTTGGCCGCCTTGCGCCCGGCATAGGCACCGTGCAGCTCCGGTGCATTGAGGCGTACAACGGCCTGCTGCAACTGCCCCTTGCTCCAGTCGACCCAGAACTCGCCTCCCGCCCGCAGGGCGTCGGCATGCCACTGGCCCAGCAGGCGTGGCGGTAGCCAACGCGCCCAGTCACTCTGTGGCAGGCTCAGGTAGGCTTCGACCTGGCCGTCGCGCCAGGCGTTGGCCGACGCACGACTGCGCAGGTTCAGCGACAGGGGCTGGCCATCGGGCAAGGTCGCGCGCAGGTCCAGGGCATGGCGCGAAGCTCCGGCCTGCAGGCCGACGCTTACATAGGTCAGGGTCAACGGGTCACGCTGCCAGGGGTGCAAGGTGACCTGACTGTCGAACACATCGATGCGGCCCAACTGGCGCAGGCGCTGCAACAACTCGGCGGGGTCGAGCGGCGCATCGTCCTTCTTCGGCAGGCCCTCGAGGTTCCAGGCGCCCTGCTCGTTCTCGCGCAGGATCAGTTGCAGGCCGCCCAACTGAATGCGCGCCAGGCGTACTTCGCGGGCGGTGAGGCTGGCCCAGACATCTGGGACCAGCTTGACGTCGTCCAGGCGCAGGGCCGTGGCCCCCTCGCCCAGTTGCAGGTCGCGCACCCGCAGCACAGGTGCCAGGCCGCTCCAGCGGCCTTCCAGGGCCCCCACGTGCACGGGCAGGCCCAATGCCTGCTCGGCCTTGCTCTCCACATCGGCGCGATACTCGGCCACCAACGGCACCAGTTCGCGACCGAGGCTGACATACAGCGCCACCAGTACCGCCAGCAGGGCGCAAGCGCCCAACCCCCAGCGGGTCAAGGCGACAAGAACGCGGGTCAGACGTCCCATGGCCATGGCCCTCCAGGTCGTTTATCCATGATGGCCCGTCGTCCCGGTTTTTCCAGCCCGGGCCACCCGCGGCGCATTTCAGAAGGCCTCAGAGCAGCACCACATCGTATTGTTCCTGCGAATACATCGACTCCACCTGGAAACGAATGGTTCGGCCGATGAAAGCCTCCAGCTCCGCAACGTTACCGGACTCTTCATCCAGCAGCCGGTCGACCACCTTCTGGTTGGCCAGCACGCGGTAGCCCTCGGCCTGATAGGCACGGGCCTCGCGCAGGATTTCGCGGAAGATTTCGTAACAGATGGTCTCGGGGGTTTTCAGCTTGCCACGCCCCTGACAGGCCAGGCAGGGTTCGCACAGCACCTGCTCCAGGCTTTCCCGCGTGCGCTTGCGGGTCATCTGCACCAGGCCCAGCTCGGTGATGCCGATGATGTTGGTCTTGGCGTGATCACGCTCCAGCTGCTTTTCCAGGGTGCGCAACACCTGGCGCTGGTGCTCTTCGTCTTCCATGTCGATGAAGTCGATGATGATGATGCCGCCAATGTTGCGCAGGCGCAGTTGCCGGGCGATGGCGGTGGCGGCCTCGAGGTTGGTCTTGAAGATGGTCTCTTCAAGGTTGCGATGACCGACGAAGGCGCCGGTGTTCACATCGATGGTGGTCATCGCTTCAGCCGGATCCACCACCAGGTAGCCACCGGACTTGAGCGGCACCTTGCGCTCCAGCGCGCGCTGGATCTCGTCCTCGACGCCGTACAGGTCGAAGATCGGCCGTTCGCCCGGGTAATGTTCGAGGCGGTCGGCGATTTCCGGCATCAGCTCGCCAACGAACTGCGTGGTCTTCTGAAAGGTTTCCCGCGAGTCGATACGGATCTTCTCGATCTTCGGGTTGACCAGGTCGCGCAGGGTGCGCAGGGCCAGGCCCAGGTCCTCGTAGATGACCGTCGGCGCGCCGCAGGTCTTGATCTGGGTGCCGATCTGCTCCCACAGGCGGCGCAGGTAGCGAATGTCCTGCAGGATCTCTTCAGCGCGTGCGCCTTCGGCGGCGGTACGCAGGATGAAGCCACCGGCGTCCTTGATGTTCTCGCTTTCCATGCAGCCGCTGACCACCTGCTTTAGGCGCTCGCGTTCGGCTTCGTCTTCGATCTTCAGGGAAATGCCGACATGACTGCTGCGCGGCATGTACACCAGGTAGCGCGACGGGATCGACAGCTGGGTGGTCAGGCGCGCGCCCTTGGTGCCGATCGGGTCCTTGGTCACCTGCACAACCAGGGCTTGCCCCTCATGCACCAGCGCGGTGATGTTCTCTACCGCCGAGCCTTCGCGCTGGGATATTTCCGAGGCATGGATGAACGCCGCGCGCTCCAGGCCGATGTCGACGAAGGCCGCCTGCATGCCCGGCAGCACGCGTACCACCTTGCCTTTGTAGATATTGCCGACGATGCCCCGGCGCTGGGTGCGCTCGACGTGTACTTCCTGCAGCACCCCGTTTTCCACCACCGCCACGCGCGACTCCATCGGGGTGATGTTGATCAGGATCTCTTCACTCATGGCAGGCTCTCGTCAAAGGTATTCGGTAATGATGGATCGCGGTCGGGTAGCTGGCTAGCGCGGTGCTGATACCTCGTGTTGCTGCCAGCATGGAATGGAAAACGCCTCCAGCAAGCGGGCGGTTTCGAACAGTGGAAGGCCGACAACGGTTGAATAACTGCCAATCAGCTCCCTGACGAAAACCGCACCCAAGCCCTGGATTGCATAGCCTCCAGCCTTGTCCAGCGGTTCGCCGGTAGCCCAGTAGCGCTCAGCCTCCTGTGGGCTGATAGCGCGAAAATACACATGGGTGCCGACGCACACGTCGAGACAGCGCGTGCCATCGGTCACGGCCACTGCAGTGATCACTTGATGATGGTCATCGGACAGTTCGGCGAGCATGGCCAGGGCATGTTCCCGATCACGGGGTTTGCCGAGAATCTGGCAGCGTGCCGATACCACGGTATCCGCAGCCAATACCACGCCAGGGCCACGCAATCGGGCAAAGCCTGCCTCGGCCTTGGCACGTGCCAGACGCACGGCGTAGGCCGAAACACCTTCATCGGGCAGCGGGGTTTCATCGATGGGGGCACTGATGACGGTGAACGGCACACCGATCTGGGTCAGCAGTTCACGTCGACGGGGCGAGCCGGAAGCCAGGTATAGCGGGTTCATGCAGACATCTCCCTGTCAGTCGCGGCGGCGCCGTCAGTTGATATGCAAGCGTCGACGCAGGTCGCGCAGGGCGAAACTGATCCACGGCCAGAGCAAGGCACTGATCACCGCCGACCAGACCAGCGCCAGGGTGGGCAGGCGGTTGCCGGTGAGCGCGCTGAGCCACAACTGGATCAGCTGGGCGATGCCGAAGATTACCAGGATCACCAGGCTCTGCTGCCACATGGGGAACATGCGCAGGCGCTGTTGCAGAGACAACACCAGGAAGGTGATGAGAGTCAGGATCAACGCGTTCTGCCCCAGCAGGGTGCCATACAGCACATCCTCGGCCAGGCCCAGCACGAACGCTGTAGTCATGCCGACCTTGTTCGGAACGGCGAGGGTCCAGAACGACACCAGCAAGGCCAGCCACATGGGCCGGAACACTTCCATGAACTGCGGCATGGGCGAGACGCTGAGCAGCAGGCCGATGGCGAAAGTCAGCCAGATGACCCAGCCGTTGTTGCGGCGTGATGCAGCCATCATTGCCTCCGGGTTTGGGCGGGTGCGGCAGGCGCTGCAGCCGGCGTGGCAGGTGCGGCTACCGGAACTGCAGGCTGCGCAGCCGGGGTTGCCGGGGACGCTGGTGTGGCAGGCGCGCTACCGGCAGGCGCACCCTGCTCGTCTGTCGTGGCCGGCTGGCCTGGGGCCGAAGTGCCCTTGCGGTCAGCTTCTTCCTGGGCCATACCGGCCTCGGTGGCGCGCTGCTCCGGGGTACGCCGGTCACTGAACACCAGCAGCATGTAGCGGCTACGGTTGAGCGCGGCGGTGGGGATGGCACGAACAATGGCGAACGGCTGGCCGGAATCGTGGATCACCTCGTTGACCGTGGCCACCGGGTAACCGGCCGGGAACCGTTGCCCCATGCCGGAACTGACCAGCAGGTCGCCTTCCTTGATGTCGGCAGTATCGGCCACATGGCGCAGCTCCAGTCGCTCCGGGTTGCCGGTGCCGCTGGCGATGGCGCGCAGGCCGTTGCGGTTGACCTGCACCGGGATACTATGGGTGGTATCGGTCAGCAACAGTACCCGCGAAGTGTACGGCATCAGCTCGACCACCTGGCCCATCAGGCCACGGGCATCGAGCACCGGCTGGCCAAGGAATACGCCATCACGCTCGCCCTTGTTGATCAGGATGCGGTGGGTAAAAGGGTTGGGGTCGACACCGATCAGCTCGGCCACTTCGACCTTTTCGTTGACCAGCGCCGAGGAGTTGAGCAACTCGCGCAGGCGCACGTTCTGCTCGGTCAGGGCCGCCAGCTTCTGCAGGCGCCCCTGCAGCAGCAGGGCTTCGGTCTTGAGCTTTTCGTTTTCGGCGATCAGTTCCGTGCGGCTGCCGAACTGGCCGGCCACACCTTGCCACGCACGCTGCGGCAGGTCGGTGATCCAGTACGACTCCATCAGCACCAGGCCCATCTGGCTGCGCACTGGCTTGAGCACGTCGAAGCGCGCGTCGACAACCATCAACGCGACCGACATCACCACCAGGACGAGCAGGCGAACGCCCAGCGAAGGGCCCTTGGAGAAAAGCGGTTTAATGGGCCGTTCCTCGTGAACGACTCAGGAGGTCATTGGACATGGGACAACGCACCAGCCTGGTTGCGGGTTGACGGATAAGGCGCCCGGAACGGGCGCCAGCCCAGCACATACAGGTAGCACTGTGTGTGCTACCTGTAAACCGGGCGCTCGTGACAGCGAGCGGGATCACTCGCTGGAGAGCAGGTCCATCGCGTGCTTGTCCATCATCTCCAGGGCGCGACCACCGCCACGGGCGACGCAGGTCAGCGGGTCTTCGGCGACGATCACCGGCAGGCCGGTTTCCTGCGCCAGCAGCTTGTCCAGGTCACGCAGCAGCGCGCCACCACCGGTCAGCACCAGGCCACGCTCGGCGATGTCCGAGGCCAGCTCGGGCGGCGATTGCTCCAGGGCACTCTTGACCGCCTGGACGATGGTCGCCAGGGATTCCTGCAGCGCTTCGAGCACTTCGTTGGAGTTCAGGGTGAAGGCACGCGGTACGCCCTCGGCCAGGTTGCGGCCGCGCACATCGACTTCGCGTACTTCGCCGCCCGGGTAGGCGGTACCGATTTCCTGCTTGATGCGCTCGGCGGTGGACTCGCCGATCAGGCTGCCGTAGTTGCGGCGCACGTAGGTGACGATGGCTTCGTCGAAGCGGTCGCCGCCAACGCGGACGGATTCGGCATAGACCACGCCGTTCAGGGAGATGAGCGCGATTTCAGTGGTACCACCACCGATATCGACAACCATCGAACCGCGGGCTTCCTCGACCGGCAGGCCGGCACCGATGGCGGCGGCCATCGGTTCTTCGATCAGGAACACTTCACGGGCACCGGCACCCAGGGCCGACTCGCGGATGGCGCGGCGCTCTACCTGGGTCGATTTGCACGGCACGCAGATCAGCACGCGCGGGCTCGGCTGCAGGAAGCTGTTCTCGTGAACCTTGTTGATAAAATATTGCAACATTTTTTCGCAGACGCTGAAGTCGGCGATGACGCCGTCCTTCATCGGACGAATGGCAGCAATGTTGCCAGGCGTACGGCCCAGCATGCGCTTGGCTTCGGTACCGACGGCGACGACGCTTTTCTGGTTGCCATGGGTACGGATGGCAACAACCGAGGGCTCATTCAGGACGATACCGCGCTCACGCACGTAAATAAGGGTGTTGGCAGTACCCAGGTCGATGGACAGATCGCTGGAAAACATGCCACGCAGTTTCTTGAACATGGGAAAGTGACCCTGGGGAAAGCGTGGGTAAAAAAGTGCGGCAAACTCTAACAATGGCAGGGATTTTGGGCAAGGAGCCAATATGTTAAATTGGCTGTTTTTCCGAGCAAGCCAGCAGAATTTCGCGGCCGTTAGACCGCCAGAAAGCTGACATGTTCCTCACTGCGGACCCAAATTCCGGTCTTTGTTTCCCCTGGAGATCCCCATGGCGCTTGAACGCTGCGACGTGGAAAAGATCGCCCATCTGGCCCGTCTGGGCCTGAATGATGGCGAACTGCCACGCATTACTGACGCACTGAACAGCATTCTCGGGCTGGTCGACCAGATGCAAGCGGTCGACACTACCGGCATCGAGCCACTGGCCCACCCCCTGGAGGCCAGCCAGCGTCTGCGTCCCGACCAGGTCACCGAGAGCAACCAGCGCGATACCTACCAGGCTATCGCGCCGTCGACCGAAAGCGGTCTGTACCTGGTTCCCAAAGTCATCGAGTAAGGGATAGAGCCTGCCATGCATCAATTGACCCTGGCCGAGATCGCCCGCGGACTCGCCGACAAGTCGTTTTCCTCCGAAGAGCTGACCGGCGCCCTGCTGGCGCGCATCAAGCAGCTCGACCCGCAGATCAACAGCTTCATCAGCGTCACCGAAGACCTGGCCCTGGGCCAGGCGCGTGCCGCCGACGCCCGTCGCGCCGCTGGCGAAACCGGCGCGCTGCTGGGTGCCCCTATCGCCCACAAGGACCTGTTCTGCACCAACGGCGTACGTACCAGCTGCGGCTCGAAGATGCTCGACAACTTCAAGGCGCCGTATGACGCCACCGTGGTCGCCAAGCTGGCTGAAGCCGGCATGGTTACCCTGGGCAAGACCAACATGGACGAATTCGCCATGGGTTCGGCCAACGAATCCAGCCACTACGGCGCGGTGAAGAACCCATGGAACCTCGAGCATGTTCCGGGCGGCTCGTCGGGTGGTTCGGCCGCGGCAGTGGCTGCGCGCCTGCTGCCAGCCACCACCGGCACCGACACCGGCGGTTCGATCCGCCAACCGGCGGCACTGACCAACCTTACCGGCCTCAAGCCAACCTATGGCCGGGTGTCGCGCTGGGGCATGATCGCCTATGCCTCCAGCCTCGATCAGGGTGGCCCGCTGGCCCGTACTGCCGAAGACTGCGCCCTGCTGCTGCAAGGCATGGCCGGTTTCGACGCCAAGGACTCCACCAGCATCGAAGAGCCGGTGCCGGACTACAGCGCCAGCCTGAATGCTTCGCTGCAGGGCCTGCGCATCGGCCTGCCGAAGGAGTACTTCGGTGCCGGCCTCGACCCACGCATCGCCGACCTGGTCCAGGCCAGCGTCAAGGAGCTGGAAAAGCTCGGTGCGGTGGTCAAGGAAATCAGCCTGCCGAACATGCAGCACGCCATCCCGGCCTACTACGTGATCGCCCCCGCTGAAGCCTCGTCCAACCTGTCGCGCTTCGACGGCGTGCGTTTCGGCTACCGCTGCGAAAACCCGAAAGACCTCACCGACCTGTACAAGCGTTCGCGTGGCGAAGGCTTCGGTGTCGAAGTGCAACGGCGCATCATGGTCGGCACCTACGCCCTGTCGGCCGGCTACTACGACGCCTACTACGTCAAGGCGCAGCAGATCCGCCGTCTGATCAAGAACGACTTCATGGCCGCCTTCAACGACGTCGACCTGATCCTCGGCCCGACCACGCCAAACCCGGCCTGGAAGCTCGGCGCCAAGAGCAGCGACCCGGTCGCCGCCTACCTCGAAGACGTCTACACCATCACCGCCAACCTGGCGGGCCTGCCGGGCCTGTCGATGCCGGCCGGCTTCGTCGATGGCCTGCCGGTCGGCGTGCAGCTGCTGGCGCCATACTTCCAGGAAGGCCGCCTGCTCAACGTCGCGCACCGCTACCAGCAAGTGACCGACTGGCACACCCGCGCCCCCAACGGCTTCTGAGGAATTCACACATGCAATGGGAAGTTGTGATCGGGCTGGAAATCCACACTCAGCTCGCCACCCAGTCGAAGATCTTCTCCGGCAGCGCCACCACATTCGGTTCCGAGCCGAACACCCAGGCCAGCCTGGTTGACCTGGGCATGCCCGGCGTACTGCCGGTACTGAACCAGGAAGCCGTGCGCATGGCGTGCATGTTCGGCCTGGCCATCGATGCCGAGATCGGCAAGCGCAACGTGTTCGCGCGCAAGAACTACTTCTATCCGGACCTGCCCAAGGGCTACCAGATCAGCCAGATGGACCTGCCGATCGTCGGCAAGGGCCACCTGGACATCGCCCTGGAAGACGGCACCATCAAGCGCATCGGGGTAACCCGCGCGCACCTGGAAGAAGACGCCGGCAAGAGCCTGCACGAAGACTTCAGCGGCTCCACCGGCATCGACCTGAACCGTGCCGGCACCCCGCTGCTGGAAATCGTCTCCGAGCCTGACATGCGCAGCGCCAAGGAAGCCGTGGCCTACGTCAAGGCGATCCACGCGCTGGTGCGTTACCTGGGCATCTGCGACGGCAACATGGCCGAAGGCTCGCTGCGTTGCGACTGCAACGTGTCGATCCGCCCGAAAGGCCAGGCCGAGTTCGGTACCCGCTGCGAGATCAAGAACGTCAACTCGTTCCGCTTCATCGAGCGCGCGATCAACAGCGAGATACAGCGCCAGATCGACCTGATCGAGGACGGCGGCAAGGTGGTACAGGAAACCCGCCTGTACGACCCGAACAAGGATGAGACCCGCTCCATGCGCAGCAAGGAGGAAGCCAACGACTACCGTTACTTCCCAGACCCCGACCTGCTGCCGGTGGTGATCGAGGACAGCTTCCTCGAAACCGTCCGCGCCGGCTTGCCGGAACTGCCGACGCAGAAGGTCGAGCGCTTCCAGAACCAGTACGGCCTGTCGGCCTACGACGCCAACGTGCTGGCTTCCAGCCGCGAACAGGCGGACTACTTCGAGGAAGTGGTAAAGATCGGTGGCGATGCCAAGCTGGCTGCCAACTGGGTCATGGTCGAACTGGGCAGCCTGCTGAACAAGCTGGGCATCGAGATCGATCAGGCGCCAGTCAGCGCCGCACAGCTGGGCGGCATGCTGCTGCGTATCCGCGACAACACCATCAGCGGCAAGATCGCCAAGACCGTGTTCGAGGCCATGGCCGCCGGTGAAGGCGATGCCGACAGCATCATCGAAAGCAAGGGCCTGAAGCAGGTCACCGATACCGGTGCGATCGACAAGATGCTCGACGAAGTGCTGGCGGCCAACGCCGAACAGGTCGAACAGTACCGCGCAGCCGACGAGGCCAAGCGCGGCAAGATGTTCGGCTTCTTCGTCGGCCAGGCGATGAAAGCCTCCAAAGGCAAGGCCAACCCGGGGCAAGTGAACCAATTGCTCAAGGCCAAGCTCGAAGGGTGATTGTTTTATCCCTGTAGTCCTGCGAGGGCTTCGCCCTCGTTCGCGGCTGAAGCCGCTCCCACAGGTACAGCGCTGCTCTCGAAGCGGTGGTGTACCTGTGGGAGCGGCTTTAGCCGCGAATGGGCCATATCGGAGCATCTGAGTTGCTAAAGCGATCCCTGAGCACCCTCGCCCTCTTCACCCTGCTGGCCGGCTGCGCCAGCCAGGACATCGACGTCGACCCCGACGGCTACGACAAGACCGGCACTGCTTCCTATTACGGCGCTCGCCACCACGGTAAACGCACCGCCAGCGGCGAACCGTTCAACCAGCATGGCCTCACCGCCGCACACCGCAGCCTGCCTTTCGGCACCCGGGTACGAGTGACCAACCTGGCCAACCAACGCAGCGTCGTGGTGCGCATCAACGACCGTGGCCCCCATACCCGCGGCCGTCTGATCGATCTTTCACGTGCCGCCGCAGAAAAAATCGGCATGATCCGTAGCGGAACCGCGCGCGTGCGAGTACAAGGGCTTAGCGACTGACGCGACAGGAGTCCGACCATTTTCGACCTGGCTACCCTTCCCACCTTCAGCCTTCTGCAACTGGGCATCGCGCTGCTGTTGCTGATCGGCGGTGCCGAACTGCTGGTGCGCGCATCCCTGCGCCTGGCCCAGCGCCTGCATGTACGCCCGCTGATCATCGGCCTGAGCCTGGTGGCCTTCGGCAGCACTGCCCCGCAAATGACCGTGAGCCTTCAGGCCGCCTACCAGGGCGCGCCAGATGTGGCGGTGGGCAGCGTGATCGGCAGCAACATCTTCAACGTACTGGTCATTCTCGGCCTGGCCGCACTGATAATCCCGCTGCGCGTGTCGCGGCAACTGGTGCGCCTGGACATTCCCCTGATGATCGTCGCCAGCGGCCTGGTCTATGCGTTATCCGCCAACGGCCACCTGGGCCGGCTCGAAGGAGGGCTACTGCTGATCGGCCTGGTCGGCTACCTGGCAATGCTTTGGCACCAGTCGCGCCACTACGCCCGCACCTACCCCGCACCGACCACCGTCACCAGCAGTACCGGGCGCTTCTGGTCGGGTACGCTGCTGCAGGTGCTGGCCGGCCTGGGTCTGCTGAGCCTGGCAGGCCACTTGTTGCTGGAGGCCGCCGTGGAGGTGGCCACCGACCTGGGGCTGTCCGAGCGCATCATCGGCCTGACTGTCGTTGCCATCTGCACTTCTCTGCCGGAACTGGCCGCTGCGCTGATCGCCGCCCTGCGCGGTGAACGGGAAATCGCCGTGGGCACAGTGATCGGCAGCAACCTGTTCAACCTGCTGGCCGTACTGGGCCTGACTGCACTGGTCACGCCCGAGCCGCTTTCGATCTCACCCAATGCCTTGGCCTTCGACCTGCCGGTAATGCTGGGTGTTGCTGTGCTGAGCCTGCCGGTGTTCTATTCCGGTTACCGCATCACCCGCGCCGAAGGCCTGGTGTTCCTCTGCCTGTACCTGGCTTATGGGCTGCATGTAGCCGCGTTTACCATGGGCATGCCACTGGCCGGCCGCCTGGAGCGGTTGATGCTGTTCTATGTATTGCCGGTGCTTGCCATGGTGTTGCTGTACACCACCGCACGAGCCTGGCGCCGCCAACACTAAGGAAAACAACATGGCTGATAGCAAGAAAACCGGCGAACAGATTCGGCGCCAGGTGATGGGCGATGCGTTCGTCGACCGCGCCTTGGGCAATGCCACCGACTTCACCCAGCCACTGCAGGATTTTGTCAACGAACATGCCTGGGGCAGTGTGTGGGCCCGCGACGGGCTGCCATTGAAAACCCGCAGCCTGATTACCCTGGCGACACTGACAGCGCTCAAGTGCCCGCAGGAGCTGAAGGGGCATGTGCGCGGGGCGTTGAACAATGGCTGTACGGTGGAGGAGATTCGCGAAGCGCTACTGCATTGCGCGGTGTATGCGGGGGTGCCGGCGGCGATCGATGCGTTCCGTGCGGCACAGGAAGTGATCGACAGTTACAAATAGGTTTTTCAGTACCGGCCTCTTCGCGGGTAAACCCGCTCCCACAGGTACTGCACAGGTTTCAGGGCCTGTGGGGTACCTGTGGGAGCGGGTTTACCCGCGAAGAGGCCAGTACTGTGTTACCTACCTTGCCTGGCGAGCCTTCTTCATCTTGAAGGCCACCCACAGCAGCAGGATCCACCCAGGGATCAGCATCACCGAGATGCGAATCGGCGGGGTCAGGTACATCACCACCAGGATCAGCACGATGAACGCCAGGCACAGGTAGTTGGTGACCGGGTGCCCCCAGCTCTTGTAGAACGGGGTAATCCCGGCCGCCAGCTTGGCCTTGCGGAACTTCAGGTGGGTAATACTGATGCTCGCCCAGTTGATCACCAGCGCCGACACCGCCAGGGCCATCAGCAAGCCAAAGGCCTCGCCCGGCATCAGGTAGTTGATCACCACGCACAGCCCGGTAGCGAAAGCCGACACACCCAGCGCGGTCAGCGGTACGCCGCTACGGCTTACCTTCAGCAACTGACGCGGTGCGTCGCCCTGGCTGGCCAGGCCGAACAGCATGCGGCTGTTGGCGTACACGCAGCTGTTGTACACCGATAGCGCAGCCGTCAGCACCACGATATTGAGGATGGTCGCCACCAGGTCACTGTCCAGTTCGTGGAAGATCATCACGAACGGGCTGCCACCCTGCACCACCTTCTGCCATGGGTACAACGACAGCAGCACCGCCAGGGCACCGATGTAGAAGATGAGGATGCGGTACACCACCTGGTTGGTGGCCTTGGGGATGCTCTGACGCGGGTTGTCGGCCTCGGCGGCGGTGATGCCCACCAGTTCCAGGCCACCAAACGAGAACATGATCACTGCCAGCGCCATCACCAGGCCGGTGACGCCGTTGGGGAAGAAGCCGCCGTACTGCCAGAGGTTGGCCACGCTGGCATCCGGGCCGCCATGGCCGCTGCTCAGCAGCCAGGCGCCGAAGCCGATCATGCTGACGATGGCCACCACCTTGACCAGGGCGAACCAGAACTCCATCTCGCCGTATACCTTCACCTGGGTCAGGTTGATCAGGTTGATCACCACGAAGAAGATCGCCGCCGTCGCCCAGGTGGGGAAGCCTGGCCACCAGTACTGAACGTAGATACCCACCGCTGTCAGCTCGGCCATGCCGACCAGTACATACACCACCCAATAGTTCCAGCCCGAGACGAAGCCGGCGAACTCGCTCCAGTACTGGTGGGCGAAGTGGCTGAAGCTGCCGGCCACCGGCTCTTCAACCACCATTTCACCGAGCTGGCGCATGATCAGGAAGGCCATGAGGCCGGCAATGGCGTAGCCCAGCAGGACGGAGGGGCCGGCCAGCTGGATGGTCTGGGCGATACCCAGGAACAACCCGGTACCGATGGCCCCGCCCAACGCGATCAGCTGGATATGGCGATTCTTCAGCCCGCGCTGTAACCGCTCGGGCGTGCTCTGGTCTTGCATGAAGTGTCCTTTAGCTCAGTGAGGCTGTGTTTTTTGTGTTGTTTGCAGTCAAGGATCTAGATCCATCCGCCCCACTGCAAGATGAAAATACCGATGTTGGTGGTGATCGCCGCCATCAGCGTGGTAATCACGATGATCGACGCCGCCAGCTCATGGTTGCCGTTGGCCGCCCGCGCCATGACGTAGCTGGCCGCTGCGGTCGGGCTGCCGATGTACAGGAACAGGATGCCCAGCTCGGCCCCGCGGAAGCCGCACAGCCAGGCACCGAGGGTGCCGAACAGCGGTAGCCAGACCATCTTCACCAGGCTGGCGTCGATGGCCAGCCTGCCACTGTCGCGCAGCGCCGCCAGCGACAGCGTGCCACCGATGCAGATCAGCGCCAGCGGCAGGGTCATCTGCGCCAGGTAGTCGCCCGAGGTCAGCAGCCAGTTGGGCAGCGGCACCTGGCCGTAGGCCATGGGCGTGGCCACCAGCACGCTGATGATCAGCGGGTTGCTGAGGATGCTTTTGCAGATGCTCCACGGGTCGGACTTCAGGTCCGGGCTGTACACCGCCAGCACCACTGCCGACAGCGAGTTGTACAGGAGGATGACCAGGCCGGCGAGCACCGCCCCCAGGGAGATGCCGTAGTCGCCGTAGAGACTGGCGGCCAGGGCCAGGCCGATCACTCCGTTGTTGCCGCGGAATGCGCCCTGGGTATAGATGCCCCGGTCGGCCAGCGGGCTGCGCCAGATGGCCAGGCCCCAGGCAATGGCGAAGCCGGCCAGGGTGGCGACGATGAAATAGAGAAGGACACCGGGCTTGACCGCCGTGGCCAGGTCGGCGTGATAGATGCCGAGGAACAGCAGCGCCGGCATGCACACGTTGAACACCAGCTGTGAGGCAACGCGGTTGAAATTGTCGTCGATCAGGCGAATACGTTTGAGCAGCACGCCCATGAACAGCATGGCGAAGACCGGTGCCGTGATGTTCAGTGTCTGGATAAGAAGGGCAAGCATGCGCAAGCGATCCTGGAGGGGTTGCCGTTAGGGGGCTAATGATACGCCAACGGCCGGGAGTTGCGGGGATCGCGGGGTGATAAAGAGAAGTTTCTGTCAGTTGCGGCCCTTTCGCGGGTAAACCCGCTCCCACAGGTACTGCACAGGTCTGGAGGCTTGTGAAATACCTGTGGGAGCGGGTTTACCCGCGAAGAGGCCGGTACTGAATCAGCGCCGAACCGGGCGCTTCTGCAGTTTGCGCTGCAAGGTCCGCCGGTGCATGCCCAGCGCCCGCGCGGTGGCCGAGATATTGCCTTCGTGCTCGTTCAGCACGCGCTGGATGTGCTCCCACTGCAGGCGGTCGACCGACATCGGGTTTTCCGGCACCAGGGTGTCCAGGTCGGTGTGCTCCGACAGCAGCGCCGCCAGCACATCATCGGCATCGGCCGGCTTGCACAGGTAGTTGCACGCGCCGCGCTTGACCGCTTCCACCGCGGTGGCAATGCTCGAGTAACCGGTCAGTATCACCACGCGCATTTCCGGATCCAGCTCCAGCAGCTTGGGCAGTAGCACCAGCCCGGAGTCGCCGTCCATCTTCAGGTCCAGCGTGGCGTAGTCCGGCAGGTCCTGCTGGGCCAGGATCAACCCTTCTTCGGCAGAGCTGGCAGTGCTCACGCGGAAACCGCGGCGGCTCATGGCACGGGCCATGACCCGGGTGAAGGTGGCATCGTCATCCACCAGCAGCAGGTGCGGCAGCTCTTCGCCTTCGACCTGGTTTTCTTCGCTCATCATTCATCTCCTCGCTTGCCATAGGGCAGGCGCAGTTCGGTCAGGGTGCCACCCTGTTCATGACTATAGAGTTTCACCGAACCGCCCGCACGGGTCACGCTGGCCTTGCTCAAGAACAGGCCCAGGCCGAAGCCTTTGCCTTTGGTGGTAATGAAGGGTTTGCCGATGGCTTCGGCGATGGCCGGTGGCACGCCGGGGCCATGGTCGCGGATGCTGATGACGATGTCATGGGCGTCCCAGTCCAGGCGCACTTCAAGGTCATCGGGGCAGGCATCGGCGGCATTGTTCAACAGGTTCAACAGCGCCTGGGTCAGGTCCGGCGGCGGGGTCAGGCGCGGCACCTGGCCGTCACGCAGGCGCTGGAAGCGGTAGCTGGCTTCCGGGCGCATCAGGTGCCAACGGTTGAGCGCTTCGTCCAGCCAGGCCGTCACGTCCTGCTCCACCACGGCCAGGCGGCGGTTGGCTTCGGCGGCGCGCACCAGCTGTTGCAGGGTTTCCTTGCACAGCTTCACCTGGTCCTGAAGGATCTGCAGGTCTTCCTGCAGCAACGGGTCGGCGTGGTCCTGGCGCATCTCATTCAGCAGCACGCTCATGGTCGCCAACGGCGTGCCCAGCTCATGGGCGGCACCGGCGGCCTGGGTGGCCACGGCCAGCAGCTGCTCGTCGCGCAGGCTTTCTTCACGCCGCTCGGAACGCAGCTGCTCCTGGCGGCGCAGCTCTTCGGCCATGCGCGCGGCAAAGAAGGTGATCACCGCGGCGGCCAGGGCAATGCTCAACCACATGCCATAGACCTGCATCTTGTCCCGCGCCATCGGCAGGCCTTCGAGCGGGTAGAACTGCACCAGCAGCAGGCTGTAGGCGGTCAGGGCAATGCCGGAAAGGATCAGCGAATACAACCACGGCAAGGTGACTGCGGCAATCGCCAGCGGCACCAGGTAATACGACACGAACGGGTTGGTCGAGCCGCCGGAGTAATACAGCAAGGCACTGTGGATCAGCAGGTCGCAGGCCAGTTGCAGGGCATACTCCAGCTCGGTGACCGGCAACGACAGGCGCAGGCGCAGCGCCGTGAAGGCGCACAGCAGCGAAGACAAGGCCAAGGTGCCGGCCAGCGACAGCCAGGGCAAGGGCAGCAGCTCGGTCCAGTAGGCGACCCCCACGGAGCCGGCCTGGGCAGCCAGGACCAGGACCCGAATGACGGTCAGGCGCCAGAGGTTCTGGCGGGTAGCAGACAGCGGTTGTACGGCGGCGAGCATGAGCTCTCCTGATGAGTGCTCCAGAAAAATCGGCTGGAGTATACCGAAGCCGGGCGCCTCGCTGCAGCGATGCGGCAAAGCGCCACACTTTGTCACAGGTTGATGATGGCACTTTTGAACCCACTACACTGTTGCCGGTCTGATGGGCCATGCGTGGAATGGATGACCACAACCCACGCCTTATATTGCCAAGGAGTACCACATGCAAATCCCACGTCGCGGCACCGCCCTGATCCTGTCCTGCGGCCTGCTCGCCAGCCTGCCGGCACTGGCTGCCGATGAGCCGCGCTACAACCAGGTCTCGCTGCGTGCCGAAGTCAGCAAGGAAGTGGCGCGCGACCTGATGGTCGTTACCCTGTACAGCGAAGCGCAGAACACCGACCCGGGCAAGCTCGCCAAACAGATCACCGAAACCATGAACAAGGCCGTACAGCAGTCGCGCCAGGTCAAGGACGTGAAGATCAGCCAGGGCAGCCGCAACAGCTACCCGGTATATGACAGCAAGGGCCAGAAGATCACCGGCTGGCGCGAGCGCGCCGAGTTGCGCCTGGAAAGCGCCAACTTCCCGGCCCTCTCGCAGCTGACCGCCGACCTGCTGCAAGAGCTGAAGATGGGTGGCATGGACTTCTCCATCGCCCCGGCCACGCGCAAGGCCAGCGAGGATGCACTGCTCAAGGATGCGGTGGATGCCTTCAAGGCGCGCGCGCAACTGGCTACCGAGGCGCTGGGTGGCAAGGGCTACAAAGTGGTCAGCCTGAACCTGAACAGCAGCGGTTACCCACGCCCGTACCTGCGCAGTGCGCCGATGGCGATGAAGGCCATGGGGGCTGATGAGTCGGCACCGGCGCCGGATATCGAGGCCGGGACCAGTGAAGTGAGCATGAATGCCGATGGCCTGATCGAAGTGCAGATGCCTTAGATCCACGAAATACCTGTGGGAGCGGGCTTTCCCGCTCTCATGGAACGGCACATAACTCATTGAATTAGCAGGGACCCTGTGGGAGCGGCTTTAGCCGCGAACACCGGCGCAGCCGGTGCCATGCACCGCGTTGGATTCTTCGCGGCTAAAGCCGCTCCCACAGGGTACGCGGATCGCTTGCGAATCCAGTTGTCCGTCAAATTAGGATTTTCGGAAGTTTCCTACGCACCAAAAAGGCGCTTCCTACACTAACCCCGCCTCGAAATTTCCCGCAAAAAGCCATCATTTTGCCTGCGCAAACGTTCAACTTCGTTGAAAGTTATAGCAATGCGACATTCATGTACGCGCGTACCACTTTTCTGGCGCCAATCATCCTTCCCCGTATTGCATTGGGAACAGCCCCTGCATAAGTATCCGCAGGTCGGCTCACGAGGCCACCTCAATCGAAAAATGACAACAATGAGGCCACCATGCTCAAACACGCAGTCATTCCGTTCCTGCTAGGCGCAGGCTTGCTCTCCGCCGCACCGTCGGCCCTCGCCGCGTCCAACCTGGTGTTCTGCTCCGAAGGCAGCCCGGCCGGCTTCGACCCGGGGCAATACACCACAGGAACTGACTTTGACGCCTCGGCCGAGACCGTGTTCAACCGTCTGACCCAGTTCGAACGCGGCGGCACTGCAGTCATCCCCGGCCTGGCGACCAAGTGGGAAGTCTCCGACGACGGAAAGACCTACACCTTCCACCTTCGCGAAGGGGTCAAGTTCCACACCACCGACTACTTCAAGCCCACCCGCCCCTTCAACGCCGACGACGTGCTGTTCACCTTCAACCGCATGCTCGACAAGAACCACCCGTTCCGCCAGGCCTACCCCACCGAGTTCCCGTACTTCACCGACATGGGCATGGACAAGAACATCGCCAAGCTGGAAAAGCTCGACGAACACACGGTCAAGTTCACCCTCAATGAAGTCGACGCCGCGTTCATCCAGAACCTGGCCATGAGCTTCGCCTCGATCCAGTCCGCCGAATACGCCGACCAGCTGCTCAAGGAAGGCAAGGCCGCCGACATCAACCAGAAGCCGATCGGCACTGGCCCGTTCGTGTTCAGCAAGTACCAGAAGGACGCGCAGATCCGCTTCAAGGGCAACAAGGACTACTGGCAACCCGATGACGTGAAGATCGACAACCTGATCTTCGCCATCACCACCGACGCCTCGGTGCGCATGCAGAAGCTGAAGAAGAACGAGTGCCAGGTCACCCTGTTCCCGCGCCCGGCCGACATCCAGCCGCTGAAGCAGGACCCCAAGCTGCAGATGCCGCAGCAAGCCGGCTTCAACCTCGGCTACATCGCCTACAACGTGATGGACAAGGTCAAGGGCAGCAACGAGGCCAACCCGCTGGCCCAGCTGAAAGTCCGCGAGGCGCTGGACATGGCCGTGGACAAGAAAAAGATCATCGAGTCGGTCTATCAGGGTGCCGGCCAGCTGGCGGTCAACGCCATGCCGCCAACCCAGTGGTCCTATGACGACAGCATCAAGGACGCCTCGTTCGACCCTGAAAAAGCCAAGCAGCTGCTCAAGGAAGCCGGCGTCAAGGAAGGTACTGAAATCACCCTGTGGGCGATGCCGGTGCAACGCCCGTACAACCCCAATGCCAAGCTGATGGCCGAGATGCTGCAGTCTGACTGGGCCAAGGTCGGCATCAAGGCGAAGATCGTCAGCTATGAATGGGGCGAATACATCAAGCGCTCCAAAAGCGGCGAACAGGGCGCCATGCTGATTGGCTGGAGCGGTGACAACGGTGACCCGGACAACTGGCTGGGCACCCTGTATGGCTGCGACGCCATGAACGGCAACAACTTCTCCAAGTGGTGCTACAAGCCCTACGACGACCTGATCAAGCAGGCCAAGGCCACCTCCGACCAGGCCAAGCGCACCGAGCTGTACCAGCAGGCACAGCACATCCTCAAGGAGCAGGTGCCGATCACCCCGATCGCCCACTCCACCGTGTACCAGCCCATGAGCGCCAAGGTTAAGGACTTCAAGATCAGCCCGTTCGCGCTGAACTCCTTCTACGGCGTCAGCGTGGACAAATAGGCTAGCCAAGGCACCCGCCGAGCGGCGGGTGCCCCGCCAACCTCGCACCCCTTCATGTCGTCCCGCGGCCATCCGCAGCGGGGTCGGCGACCTGTTGCCGCCATTCGTACCCCGAGGCGGCGCAAACAGACGTAAAAGGACTTTCCATGCGCCATACCACCCGCCTTTCCGCCCTGCTGGCCCTGGGCCTGATCAGCCAATCGCCGGCCCTGCTGGCCAAAAACCTGGTGTTCTGCTCCGAAGGCAGCCCGGCCGGCTTCGACACCGCCCAGTACACCAGCGCCACCGACAACGACGCCGCCGAACCGCTCTACAACCGCCTGGTCGAGTTCGAACGCGGCGGCACCGCCGTGCACCCTGCCCTGGCGACCCGCTGGGAAGTGTCCGAGGATGGCCTGCGCTACACCTTCCACCTGCGCGAAGGGGTGAAATTCCACAGCAACAACGCCTTTGCACCAAGCCGCGACTTCAACGCCGACGACGTGCTGTTCACCTTCAACCGCATGCTCGACAAGAACCACCCGTTCCGCCAGGCCTACCCGACCGAGTTCCCCTATTTCATCAGCATGGGCCTGGACAAGAACATCGCCCGTGTCGAAAAGACCGGTCCACTGACCGTGGTGTTCACCCTGAACAGCGTCGATGCCGCGTTCATCCAGAACCTGGCCATGAGCTTCGCTTCCATCCTCTCTGCCGAATACGCCGAACAGCTGATGGCCAGTGGGCGCCCCAGCGACATCAACCAGCAACCGATCGGTACCGGCCCGTTCGTGTTCCAGCGTTATCAGAAGGACTCGCAGATCCGCTACAAGGGCAACAAGGCCTATTGGTCACCGCAGGACGTGAAAATCGACAACCTGGTGTTCTCGATCAACATCGACCCTTCGGTGCGCATCCAGAAGCTGCGTCGCAACGAATGCCAGGTCACCCTGCACCCGCGCCCCGCCGACCTGCCGGCGCTCAAGGCCGACAGCAAACTGCAGGTGCTGCAGCAACCTGGCTTCAATCTCGGTTACATCGCCTACAACACCCAGCACCCACCGTTCGACCGCCTGGAAGTGCGCCAGGCGATGGACATGGCAGTGAACAAGCAGGCGATCATCCAGGCTGTGTACCAGGATTCCGGCCAGTTGGCTGTGAACGCCATGCCACCGACCCAGTGGTCCTATGACGACAGCCTCAAGGACGCGCCCTTCGACCCGGAAAAGGCCAAACAGCTACTGCAGCAGGCCGGGGTCAAGCCGGGCACCGAGATCACCCTGTGGGCCATGCCGGTGCAGCGCCCGTATAACCCCAACGCCAAGCTGATGGCGGAAATGCTCCAGGCCGACTGGAGCAAGCTCGGCTTCAAGGTGCGCATTGTCAGCTACGAATGGGGCGAGTACCTCAAGCGCATGAAAAGCGGCGAGCACGATATCGCCCTGATCGGCTGGACCGGGGACAACGGCGACCCGGACAACTGGCTGGGCACCCTCTACAACTGCGATGCCATTGGCAGCAACAACTACTCGCTGTGGTGCGATGCGCAGTACGACAGCCTGGTCAAGCAGGCCAAGCAAGTCACCGACCGCGCACAGCGCACCGCCCTGTACCAGCAGGCCCAGCAGCGGCTCAAGCAACAGGTGCCGATTACCCCGGTGGCGCACTCCACGGTCAACCAACCGCTCAGCGTCAAGGTTTCCGAGTTCAAGGTCAGCCCGTTCGGGCGCAATGATTTTTCCGGTGTGAGTGTTGATTGATCTTTAGCCCTCAAGGGCCTCTTCGCGGGTAAACCCGCTCCCACAGGTACGGCGCACATGCCGAAACCTGTGGTGCACCTGTGGGAGCGGGTTTACCCGCGAAAGGGCCGGCACAGCCAACACAACGCCCCGATTCTGCCCGGCGACCCCGGGCAACCCTGGCAACACCGCAGCAGGAAGCCCGGCCCACAAGGCCAGGCAATAACTAGAAGAACAGAAAGGGAGCTTTAACCTTGAGACTATTCACCTTGACCGCACTGGCTTTATCCATCAGTGCCTTATCCACCGTGGCCCAGGCCGACCCGCAAAGCCAGGACTACGTGCCCATCACCCTCAAAGGCAGCAGCGAGCAGGAGCAGGCCAGCGGCTTCGTCGACGGCCAGAGCCTGTCCGGCAGCACCCGCAACTGGTACGCCCGCGAGCGCGCCGCACGCGCCCCGCTGTGGAAGTACTACAAGAGCGACGGCACCCGCCACGACACCCACAGCCGCGAGAACTGGGTGCAGGGCACCATCCTCAACTACAGCTCCGGTTTCACCCAGGGCACCGTCGGTTTCGCCGTCGAAGCCGCCGGCTACAACGCCATCGCCCTGCAGCAGAGCCGCGAAGCGATCGCAGGGCCCAACAACCGCACCCTGACCCACAGCGACGGCGACCCGGTCGGCCAGTGGAGCAAGATGGGCCTTGCCAACGTCAAGGCGCGCGTGTCCAACACCACCCTCACCGTCGGCCGCCAGTCCGTGGACACGCCGATGATCGCCTACATCGGCAACCGCGCCCTGCCCTCGAGCTTCCAGGGCGCATTCCTGCACAGTGCCGAATTCGACAACCTGAGCCTCGATCTGGGCACTTTCGACCGGGTCTCGCCACGTACCGAACAGAGCCTCAGCAAGTTCCGCACCGAGTACAGTGCCACTGGCGTGGAAACCGACCGCGCCAGCACCGCCGGCATCAACTACCAGCCGTTCAAGAGCCTGAGCACCAGCCTGTACGCCACCAAGGTCGACGACTTCTGGAACCAGTACTACTTCGGCGCCAATCATGTGCTCGGCGACAGCGCGGTGCTCAGCCTGAGCACCGGCCTGAACTACTACAAGACCGTCGACGCCGGCAGCAAGAAGATGGGCGAGATCGACAACGACACCTACAGCCTGTCGTTCGGCCTGACACACCAGGCCCACACCCTCAGCGCCTCCTGGCAGCAGGTCAACGGCAACGAGTACTTCGACTACCTGCACGAAACCAACGGCATCTACCTGGCCAACTCGCTGCTGTCGGACTTCAACGGACCCAACGAGAAATCGCTGCAGATTTCCTACGTGCTGAACATGGCGCCGTACGGCGTGCCGGGCCTGAAGTTCAACTTGTACAACGCCCGCGGCTGGGGCATCGATGGTACCCATTACCGCGGTACCGCCTATGACGTGAACGGCCTGGATGGCGAAACCCATTACGAGTGGGGCTTCGGTACCAGTTATGCGGTGCAGAGTGGGCCGCTGAAAGACACCAGCATCCGTGCCACCTACACCGCGCACCGCGCCAGCAAGGCCCAGGGCGATGGCAGCCTGGACGAGTTCCGGGTGGTTACCACCATTCCATTCAACATTCTCTGACCGCCGGCGCCACGGCCTGCTTCGCTGCGGGCCGTGGCGGCTACGCTGGAATCAATGCAAGCAGGGAGTTTCAACCCATGCAGAGAGCTTTCATGAAATCGCGTCCACTGCGCCTGTTCCTGACCGCGCTGCTTCTGGGCGGCGCCACGCAGCTGGCAGCCAAACCGCTGGTGGTGTGCACCGAGGCCAGCCCGGAAGGGTTCGACGTTGTCCAGTACACAACAGCTGTCACCTTCGATGCCGCTTCCGAAACGCTGTTCAACCGCCTGGTCGACTTCAAGCCTGGTACCACCGACGTCCAGCCGGCGCTGGCCGAAGGCTGGGACATCTCGCCGGACGGACTGACCTATACCTTCCACCTCCGCCGGGGAGTGAAGTTCCACAGCACCGACTACTTCAAGCCCACTCGCGAATTCAACGCCGATGATGTGCTGTGGAGCCTGCGCCGCCAGCTCGATCCGGCGCACCCATGGCACGACAAGACCAGTGTCGGCTACCCGTACTTCGAAAGCATGGCCTTCAAGAGCCTGCTCAAGTCGGTGGACAAGACCGACGATCACACCGTAGTGATCACCCTCACCCGCCCCGAGGCACCGTTCCTGCGGGACATGGCCATGGGCTTCACCTCGATCTACTCCGCCGAATACGGCGACCAGTTGCTCAAGGCCGGCAAGACCGCCGAGCTGAACAGCAAACCGATCGGCACCGGCCCGTTCATCTTCCAGCGCTATAACAAAGACGCCCAGGTCCGCTTCAAACCCAACCCGGACTACTTCCGCGGCAAGCCACCAGCCGACGCCCTGATATTCGCCATCGCCACCGACAGCAATGTGCGCTTGCAGAAGCTTCGCGCCAATGAATGCCAGGTCGCGTTGTACCCCAAGCCGGAGGATGTGCCGTCGATCAAGGCAGACCCCACGCTAAAGGTTGCCGAGACCGAAGCGCTGGTCACCGGCTACATCTCGATGAACACCCAGCACAAGTACCTGAGCGATGTGCGTGTGCGCAAAGCCATCAACATGGCCTTCGACCGCCAGACCCATGTCGACCAGCTGTTTGGCAAAGGTAACGCTCAGGTGGGGGTGAACCCGTACCCGCCGAGCATGATCGGCTACAACAGAGAGAACAGGAACCCGCCCCGCGACCTGGCCAAGGCCCGTGAACTGCTCAAGGAAGCCGGGGTGCCGGAAGGCACAGTGATCACCCTGTTCACCCGCAACGGTGGCGGCCCGACCAACCCCAATCCGCGCTTGTCCGCCGAGATGCTGCAAGCCGACCTCAAGCAGATAGGCCTGAAGCTGGATATCCGCGTGATGGAATGGGCCGAAATGCTGCGCCGGGCCAAGAAGGGCGAAGCCGACCTGGTGTCAACCGGCTGGGCGGGCGACAACGGCGACCCGGACAACTTCCTCAGCCCCCTGCTCAGTTGCGATGCCGTCAAGAGCGGCGAGAACTACGCCCGCTGGTGCAACCCCGAATTTCAGGACCTGATCAGCCGAGCCCGCGAAGTGATCGACAACGACGAGCGCGCAAGGCTCTATAGCGAGGCATTGAAGGTGTACGATGATGACCAACCCTGGATCAGCATGGCTCACCCGAAGGTGTTCACGGCCATGCGTGACAACGTGGAGGGCTACGTAGTCAGCCCTCTGACCAACAACAACTTCGCCACCACCAAGGTGAAGTAGAACAACAACGACCGCCGGCACCCCACACGGGAACCGGCGGCACCACCGTAGCGGGCTGATCGCCCCACGGCCTGATGAGGTAACCCCGACAATGTTGAGCTTTATTGCCCGGCGCCTTGGCCTGCTGATACCGACCTTTTTCGGTATCACCTTGCTGACCTTCGCGCTCATACGCCTGATCCCCGGCGACCCGGTGGAAGTGATGATGGGCGAGCGCAGGGTCGACCCCGAAATGCATGCCCAGGCCATGGAACGCCTTGGCCTGAACAAGCCGCTGCCGGTCCAGTATCTGGACTACGTCGGCAAGCTGGCCCAGGGTGACCTCGGTGAATCGCTGCGCACCCGCGAAAGCGTGTGGAGCGAGTTCCTCACCCTGTTCCCGGCCACCCTCGAACTGGCCTTCGCCGCCCTGCTGTTCGCCGGCATCGTCGGCCTGCTGGCCGGGGTGATCGCCGCGCTCAAGCGCGGTTCGCTGTTCGACCACGGGGTGATGGGCATTTCCCTGGCCGGTTATTCGATGCCGATCTTCTGGTGGGGCCTGATCCTGATCATGTTCTTCTCGGTAAGCCTGGGCTGGACCCCGGTATCCGGGCGCATCGACCTGCTCTACGACATCGAGCCGAAGACCGGCTTCATGCTCATAGACACCCTGCTCAGCGACGAGGAAGGCGCGTTCAAGGACGCGGTGATGCACCTTATCCTGCCAGCCATCGTGCTCGGCACCATCCCGTTGGCGGTGATTGCCCGCATGACTCGCTCGTCGATGCTCGAAGTACTGCGCGAGGACTACATCCGCACCGCCCGCGCCAAAGGCCTGTCGCCGGCCCGCGTGGTGTTCGTGCATGGCCTGCGCAACGCACTGATCCCGGTACTGACCGTATTCGGCCTGCAGGTCGGCACGTTGCTGGCCGGCGCGGTGCTGACCGAAACCATCTTTTCCTGGCCGGGCATCGGCAAGTGGCTGATCGAAGCCATTGGTGCCCGTGACTACCCCGTGGTCCAGAACGGCATCCTGTTGATCGCCTGCCTGGTGATCCTGGTCAACTTCGTCGTGGATATCCTCTACGGCCTGGCCAACCCACGCATCCGTCATCAGCGCTGAGGCCCCCGCCATGACTAGCCCGATTCCGAAATCCGTCACACCGGTCAGCCCGGTGGACCAAAGCCTGCTCTACCCCTCGCCATACAAAGAATTCTGGCAAGCCTTCGCCCGCAACAAAGGCGCGGTGATGGGCCTGGCCTTCATGTGCCTGGTGGTGTTCTGCGCACTGTTCGCGCCGTGGGTGGCCCCGCACGACCCGAGCGAGCAGTACCGCGAGTTCCTGCTGACCCCGCCGGTGTGGCTCGAAGGCGGCAGCTGGCAGTTCATCCTCGGCACCGACGAACTGGGCCGCGACCTGCTTTCACGGCTGATCCAGGGCGCGCGGCTGTCGCTGCTGATCGGCCTGTCGTCGGTGGTGATGTCGCTGATCCCTGGCATCCTGCTGGGCCTGCTGGCCGGTTTCTTCCCGCAACTGCTCGGCCCGTCGATCATGCGCCTGATGGACGTGATGCTGGCCTTGCCCTCGCTGCTGCTGGCGGTGGCCATCGTCGCCATCCTCGGCCCAGGCCTGATCAATACCGTGATCGCCATCGCCATCGTGTCGTTGCCATCCTACGTGCGCCTGACCCGCGCCGCCGTGATGGGCGAGCTGAACCGCGACTACGTAACCGCCGCACGCCTGGCCGGTGCCGGGCTGCCACGGCTGATGTTCGTCACCGTGCTGCCCAACTGCATGGCACCGCTGATCGTGCAGGCCACCCTCAGCTTCTCTTCGGCCATCCTCGACGCCGCCGCCCTGGGCTTCCTTGGCCTTGGCGTACAGCCGCCGACCCCGGAGTGGGGCACCATGCTGGCTTCGGCCCGCGACTACATCGAGCGCGCCTGGTGGGTGGTGAGCCTGCCCGGCCTGACCATTCTGCTCAGTGTGCTGGCAATCAACCTGATGGGCGACGGCCTGCGCGATGCGCTGGACCCGAAACTCAAGAACGCCGCCTGAGGAGAACGCCATGTCACTGTTGCAGATCAACAACCTGAACGTGCGCTTCGGCGACGCCAATGCGGTACCGGTGGTCGATGGCCTGGACCTGACGGTGGAGGCCGGCGAGATCCTGGCCATCGTCGGCGAATCCGGCTCGGGCAAGTCCGTGACCATGATGGCCCTGATGGGCCTGATCGATGCGCCCGGGCGCATCACCGCCGACTCGCTCACCTTCGATGGCACCGACATGCTCAAGCTCAGCGGTCGCCAGCGACGCAAAGTGGTGGGCAAGGACATCGCCATGGTCTTCCAGGACCCGATGACCGCGCTCAACCCCAGCTACACCGTGGGTTACCAGATCGAGGAAGTGCTGCGCCAGCACCTGGGCCTGAAGGGCAAGGCCGCGCGCCAGCGTGCCCTGGAGCTGCTGAAGAAGGTCGAGATCCCGGCTGCGGAAAGCCGCCTGGACGCCTACCCGCACCAACTGTCCGGCGGCATGAGCCAGCGCGTGGCGATTGCCATGGCGATTGCCGGCGAGCCCAAGCTGCTGATTGCCGACGAACCCACCACTGCGCTGGACGTGACCATCCAGGCGCAGATCATGGAGCTGCTGGTCAACCTGCAGAAGGAGCGCAACATGGCGCTCATCCTGATCACCCACGACCTCGCCGTGGTCGCCGAAACGGCCAGGCGGGTGTGCGTGATGTACGCCGGCCAAGCCGTGGAAGTGGGCCAGGTGCCGGAGCTGTTCGATGTGCCCGCCCACCCCTACAGCGAAGCGTTGCTGGCGGCCATCCCCGAGCACAGCATCGGTGCCGAACGCCTGGCCACCCTGCCCGGCATCGTCCCCGGCCGCTACGACCGCCCCGTGGGTTGCCTGCTGTCACCGCGCTGCCCGTACGTGCAGGACAACTGCCGGCGCCAGCGCCCGCCCCTCGATCCGCAGGCCCATGGCCTGGTGCGTTGCTTCTACCCGCTGAACCAGGAGGTGGCGTGATGGCCGTCGTTCTATCCGCCCGGGAGCTGACCCGGCATTACGAAGTCTCTCGCGGGCTGTTCAAGGGCCATGCCCTGGTCCGCGCGCTGAATGGCGTGTCGTTCGAGCTTGAGGCCGGCAAGACCCTGGCCGTGGTCGGCGAGTCCGGCTGCGGCAAGTCGACCCTGGCCCGCGCCCTGACCCTGATCGAAGAGCCGTCGTCCGGCTCGCTGCAAATTGCCGGCACCGAAGTGAAAGGCGCCAGCAAGAGCGAGCGCAAGCAACTGCGCCGCGACGTGCAGATGGTGTTCCAGAGCCCCTACGCCTCGCTCAACCCACGGCAGAAGATTGGTGACCAGCTGGCCGAGCCGCTGCTGATCAACACCTCGCTGAGCAAGGCCGAGCGGCGTGAAAAGGTGCAGAAGATGATGGAACAGGTCGGCCTGCGCCCCGAGCATTACCAGCGCTACCCGCACATGTTCTCCGGTGGCCAGCGCCAGCGTATCGCACTGGCGCGGGCGATGATGCTGCAACCCAAGGTACTGGTGGCGGACGAGCCGACCTCGGCGCTGGATGTGTCGATCCAGGCCCAGGTGTTGAACCTGTTCATGGATTTGCAGAAGGAGTTCAACACGGCTTATGTGTTCATCTCGCACAACCTGGCGGTGGTGCGGCATGTAGCCGATCAGGTGCTGGTGATGTACTTGGGGCGGCCGGCGGAAATGGGGCAGAAAGAAGACATCTACGAGAAGCCGCTGCACCCGTACACCCAGGCGCTGCTGTCGGCGACACCGGCAATTCATCCTGATCCACTGAAGCCGAAGATTCGTATCGCCGGGGAGTTGCCCAACCCGCTGAACCCGCCGGATGGATGTGCGTTTCACAAGCGCTGCCCGTACGCGACCGAACGGTGTGCCAAGGAGGTGCCGGCGCTCAGGCAGGTGAGTACCCGGCAGGTGGCCTGTCACTATGCGGAGCAGTTTCTCTAGAGCGGCGTGAACTTCTTCGCGGGTAAACCCGCTCCCACAGGTTCTCCACAGTGTTCAAATCTGTGGGGTCCCTGTGGGAGCGGGTTTACCCGCGAAGGGCCGCACAGCGGCCCCGGCTTTTCAATGCATAAAGAACCAGATCAGGATAATCACCGGAATCGGCACCCCGATCATCCACAGTAGTATTGAGCGCATGGCCTTTCTCCTTGTTCGATGTTGAACAGACCGGTGCACTCGCCATGCCACCCCTGACAAAAAATCATACTCAGCCGAATCAACAGCTTACCTCCCAAGCCGCTTGGCAAAACCGTGCAAGATGCCGGATCCGCCCACTTGCAGCTGGGTGTTCTGCAATGCACTATCAGGCGCATGACCGCCACCACCCTCCCCGACGGCCCCGAGCAGGCTCCGCTCACCGCCGACACCGTGCTGCGCTACCACCTGTGCTGGAAGCACCGCGACCTCGACGGCGTCATTGCGCTCTACCATCCCGACATCCAGTACCACGACTTCTTCCAGAACCGCGTGCTCGGCTACCAGGAACTGCGCGACTATGTACGCGCCTGCCTGCCCCATGAAGCCGGCGAGGACATCGTCCACAGCGACCGTATCCGCGTTGATGGCTGTACCGCGTTCATCCAGTATCAGGTCACGGTGCAGGGCGGCGATGGCCTGGTGGCGTTCCAGTCCAGTGAGGCGATCACCGTCAAGGACGGCCTGATCTGGCGGGTCAACGAATACGCCACACTGGTTCGCCAGAACGGCAGTGGCCATACCAGCAGTGGCCCACGCCCGGCGACCAGCCGCCTGGGCCTGTCTCCCCGACAGCTATCGACCATGGCCCAGGACCTGGAACACTACTTCCAGCGTCAGCGCCCCTACCTGGACCCGGAGCTGGACCTGCAGCAGGTGGCCGACGCCAGTGGCTACAGCCGCAACCAGATCTCCTACCTGCTCAACCAGGTGCTCGGGCAGAGCTTTTACCGCTACGTCAACCAGGCCCGCCTTCAGCACCTGATGGCCAGCCTCGATGACGACAGCGTCGAGGCCACCATCGACGAGCTGGCGTTCAATGCCGGTTTCAACTCGCTGTCGGCGTTCTACAAGTGCTTCCGCGAACATACCGGGCTCACGCCCAAGGCGTACCTGAAGCAAATTTCCCTGCGTGCACGCACGTAGGACAGCCGCCTGCCGACACCACTAGCATCGCCCACAGACCTTGACGGATGTGGAGCCGAACCCGATGCAACCCCTGCGCACGCTCAGCCTGTGGATGGACCAGCTCGAAGAGCCACTGTGCACCCGCCCGGCCCTGCGTGAAGACCTGGTAGCGGATGTGTGCATCATCGGCGCTGGCTATACCGGCCTGTGGACCGCCTACTACCTCAAGCGCCAGGCGCCGCAACTGAACATCGCCATGATCGACGCCAACATCGCCGGCTTTGGTGCCTCGGGGCGCAACGGCGGCTGGCTGATGGGCAACCTGCTCGGCGAAGACCGCCTGTTGGCCAGCCTGTCGCCGCAGCAACGCCGTGCCAGCATCGACCTGCTGCACGGCATACCCGATGAAGTGCACAGCGTGCTGCAACGCGAAGGCATCGACTGCGACTACCGCAAAGGCGGCGTGCTGTACTGCGCCGCGCGTTACCCGGAACAGGAGCGCAGCCTGCGCGCCTACCTCGACGATCTTTACCGTCAGGGCATGAGCGAGGACGACTACCGCTGGCTACGCCCCGAGCAGCTGGACGCGCAACTGCGAGTCAGCAATGCCTATGGCGCCATCTACAGCCCGCACACCGCGACCATCCAACCCGCCAAGCTGGCGCGTGGCCTGGCCCGGGCTGTAGAAGCGCTGGGCGTACCCATCTACGAAAACACCCCAGCCATCGACTGGCAGCCGGGTGAGGTGCGTACGCCGTTGGCGCGCATCCGTTGCCAATGGATGGTACCCGCCGTGGAGGGCTACGCCGCCAGCCTGCCGCCATTGGGCAAACATCAGCTGCCGGTCCAGAGCCTGCTGGTGGCCACCGAACCACTGCCAGAGTCTACCTGGGACCAGATCGGCCTGAACCAGGGCCAGGCGTTCAGCGAAAGCAGTCGCCAGGTCACCTACGGCCAGCGTACCGCCGACAACCGCCTGGTATTCGGCGCCCGTGGTGGCTACCGCTTCGGTGGCCGCCTGCGCGAAAACTTCAACCTCGACGAACAGGAAATACAACTGCGCCGCTACCTGTTCAGCGAACTGTTCCCGCAACTGAAGCACGTGCGTATCACCCATTCCTGGGGCGGCAACCTGGGCATGGCGCGGCGCTTCCACCCACACATGCTCTGTGACCGTCAACGCGGCATCGCCCTGGCGGGCGGGTACGGGGGTGAAGGCGTCGGCGCCACCAACCTGGGCGGGCGCACCCTGGCGGCGCTGATCCTCAACCAGCACAACGAACTGACCGCGCAACCCTGGGTGCTCGACAACCGCCCGCTTTCAAGCCTGGCAAGTTGGCCACCCGAGCCCTGCCGCTGGCTGGGCTACAACGCAATCATCCAGAGCTTCGTCCACGAGGACCGGACCCTCGCCAACCCCGCAAGTGCGCCTTGGAGGCGGCGCCTTGCCAGCAATCTCGCAGACTTCATGGAAGGCTTCATGCACTGACTTCCCTTTTCCCGACACAGGATTTACCGGTCATGAGCATCACCCATTTCAAAAACACCGACAGCGCCGTGCTCGATAGCTCCAACCCCGTTGCGGTACCACTCTGCGAGCCCGTGGCGATCACCTCGGTCACCTGCGTGGAGCGCAACGACGGCGTCGAAACCGGCATCTGGGAGTGCACCCCCGGGCGCTGGCGGCGGCAGATCGTGCAGCAGGAGTTCTGCCATTTCATCAAGGGGCGCTGCACCTTCACCCCGGACGGTGGCGAGCCCCTGTCAATAGAAGCCGGAGACGCACTGATGCTACCGGCCAACAGCACCGGCACCTGGGATATCCAGGAGACCGTACGCAAGACCTACGTGCTTATTTTCTGATCCGCTGATCGCCTGCCTTCGATAACAACAGACAAAGCAAGGTAACCCCGACATGCGCACGCTCCTTCTCGCCCCCCTGATGTTGGCCGCCAGCGTGGCCGGCGCCGCCGAAACGGTGAAGATCTACAACTGGTCCAGCTACGTTGCCCCAGACACACTGAAGAACTTCCAGCAAGCCAGCGGTATCGTGCCCACCTACGACGTTTACGACAGCAACGAAACCCTCGATGGCAAGCTGATGACCGGCAACTCCGGCTATGACGTGGTGTTTCCGTCCAACCACTTCATGGCCCGGCAGATACAGGGCAAGGCACTGAAACGCCTGGACAGATCGCAGCTGCCCAACTGGCACAACCTCAACCCGGTGCTGCTCAAGGCGCTGGAGGTGAACGACCCGGGCAACCATTACGGCTTCCCGTACCTGTGGGGCAGTACCGGCATCGGTTACAACGTCGACAAGGTCAAGGCGGTGCTCGGTGACCACGCGCCGCTGGACTCATGGGACCTGATCTTCAAGCCTGAGTACATGAGCAAGCTGAAAAGCTGCGGCGTCGCCGTGCTGGACAACGGCCCCGAACTGTTGCCGATCGCCCTGCATTACCTGGGCCTGCCGCACCACAGCCAGAACCCGGCGGACTACGACAAGGCCAAGGCGCTGCTGATGCAGGTGCGGCCATACATCAGCTACTTCCACTCATCGAAGTACACCGGCGATCTGGCCAACGGCGATATCTGCGTAGTGGTCGGTTTCTCCGGGGATGTGTTGCAGGCGAAGAATCGTGCCGAAGAAGCGAACAACGGCGTGAAGGTGGGGTATTCGATCCCGAAGGAAGGTGCGCCGATGTGGTTCGACATGGTGGCAATGCCGGCCGATGCACCGGACGAGAAGGCCGGGTATGCCTACATGAACTACCTGCTGCAGCCGGAGGTGATGGCCAATATCAGCAACCATGTGCAGTACGCAAACGGCAACCTGAAGGCGGACACGCTGGTTGACCCGGCGATGAAGGGCAACACGATGATTTACCCGAGCGAAGAGGTGATGGGCAAGCTGTATGCGCTGGAGGCAATGCCGGCCAAGATCGACCGTATTCGGACGCGGATCTGGACCAGTATCAAGGCAGGGAATTGAATGCGGCCGTAACGTGGCCCCTGTGGGAGCGGGTTCACCCGCGAATGCGTCGGTAAATTCTACATCGCATTCGCGGGTAAACCCGCTCCCACAGGGTCAGTAGCAGACTCTCGAAGCCAGGAGCAGGCCCTGGAAATCAGGAGCAAGCTCCCGAGATCAGTGATGCTCGCGGGTAGCGCGGAACTTGATGTCCGGCCAGCGCTCTTCCATCAGCGACAGGTTGACGCGGGTCGGCGCCAGGTAGGTCAGGTGCCCGCCACCGTCGATGGCCAGGTTCTCCATGGCCTTATTCTGGAATTCCTCGAGCTTCTTCTTGTCGTCACAGCCAATCCAGCGGGCCGACCACACAGTGATCGGCTCGTAGGCGCACTCGACCTTGTACTCTTCCTTCAGGCGGCTGGCGACCACGTCGAACTGCAGCACACCAACCGCACCAAGGATGATGTCGTTGCTGCGTTCAGGGAAGAACACCTGGGTAGCACCCTCTTCGGCCAGCTGTTGCAGGCCCTGGCGCAGCTGCTTGGATTTCAGCGGGTCCTTCAGACGTACGCGGCGGAACAGCTCCGGGGCGAAGTGCGGGATACCGGTGAAGCCCAGCGCCTCGCCTTCGGTGAAGGTGTCGCCGATCTGGATGGTGCCGTGGTTGTGCAGGCCGATGATGTCGCCGGCATAGGCCTCTTCCAGTTGCTCACGCTCGGAGGAGAAGAAGGTCAGCGCATCACCGATACGCAGGTCCTTGTTGATCCGCACGTGGCGCATCTTCATGCCCTTCTCGTACTTGCCCGAGCAGATGCGCATGAAGGCGATGCGGTCACGGTGTTTCGGGTCCATGTTCGCCTGGATCTTGAACACGAAACCGGTGAACTTCTCTTCCACAGGCTCCACGGTGCGCTCGTGGGCAACACGGCCCAGGGGGCGCGGCGCCCAGTCGACGACGGCGTCAAGCACGTGGTCGACACCGAAGTTGCCCAGTGCGGTACCGAAGAATACCGGGGTCAGCTGGCCGTTGATGAACTCTTCCTGGTTGAACTCGTGGCAGGCACCCTGCACCAGCTCCAGCTGTTCGACGAACGAATCGTACTGGTCGCCCAGGTGGGCACGGGCTTCGTCCGAGTCCAGCTTCTGGATGATCTTGGCTTCGGTGCGCTCGTGGCCGTGGCCCGGGGTGTACACCACGATGTAGTCACCGGTCAGGTGGTACACGCCCTTGAAGTCGCGGTAGCAGCCGATCGGCCAGGTGATCGGCGCGGCCTTGATCTTCAGCACCGCTTCGATCTCGTCCAGCAGTTCGATCGGGTCGCGGATGTCACGGTCGAGCTTGTTGATGAAGCTGACGATTGGCGTGTCGCGCAGGCGGCACACGTCCATCAGGGCGATGGTACGTGGCTCTACACCTTTACCGCCGTCGAGCACCATCAACGCCGAGTCCACCGCGGTCAGGGTGCGGTAGGTGTCTTCCGAGAAGTCTTCGTGGCCGGGGGTGTCGAGCAGGTTGATCATGTGCTCGCGGTACGGGAACTGCATCACCGAGGTGGTGATGGAGATGCCGCGCTGCTTCTCCATTTCCATCCAGTCGGAGGTGGCGTGGCGGTCGGACTTGCGCGACTTCACGGTACCGGCGACAGCAATGGCCTTGCCCATCAGCAACAGCTTCTCGGTGATGGTGGTCTTACCGGCGTCGGGGTGGGAAATGATTGCGAAAGTGCGGCGCTTCGCGACTTCGGCGGCCTGGTTGGTCATGGGAAATCGCCTGACTTGGGGGATTAAAAAGGGGCGATATCATACCTGAAGTTGGGCCCGGGACCAAAACCTGAGGAATGCGTGGTGCCTGTACCGGCCCTTTCGCGGGTAAACCCGCTCCCACAGGTACTGCACAGGTATCGAATGCGGTGCGGTCACTGTGGGAGCGGGTTTACCCGCGAAAGGGCCCGTCCAGACACCACAAGTTCGCCAGGCAATCGCTTTATCACGACAAATGGCCACAGGGCAGTTGTTTCAACGCCTACAGCGCATCAAGCCACTGTTTTTTCTCGTCAAATTTCCGCAAGGGCAGTGATTAACGCTGGCCAAATGCCGCCCCAGATGGGAACCTTTACGCCCACGGAGACGTCCACTCCTCTGCAACCCGCTTCGGTTGGGGAGCTGTTTTCATCAGCATTTTCGGGCCCGACGGGGTTCGGCTCATGGCCTGATCGCAGCCTTCGGCGTGCGTCACGCTGCTACTCGCGAACACACCACCCGCCGCCAGGACTGGTCGGCAACCAAGAAGTGTGCTCGCCGACTACACAAGGAGTCCGCCTGTGGCTAAACGCTACGGAAAAGGGCTGTTGGGATGGGCCGCCGTGCTCGTCATCCTGGCCCTGCTGGTCCATTGGATCGGCATCGACACGATCGCGCGTTATCGCGACGATCTTGGGTTCTACCTGCAAGCGCACCTGGTACTGGTGCTGGCTTCGATGGCGGCGGCGCTGGCCGTGGGCATCCCTGCCGGCATTGCCTTGAGTCGACCGCACCGGGTCGACAAAGCCGAGCGTTTCATGCAGTTCTTCAACGTTGGTAACACCATCCCTCCCCTGGCCGTTCTGGCCATCGCCCTGAGTATCCTGGGCATCGGCGCCGGGCCCGCGATCTTCGCGCTGTTCCTCGCCTCCCTCCTGCCCATCGTGCGCAACACCTACGAGGGCCTGAAAAACGTCCCCGCCTCGCTCAAGGAAGCCGCCACCGGCATAGGCATGACCCCGCGCCAGCAACTGTGGCAGGTGGAACTGCCCAACGCCGTGCCGATCATCGTTGGCGGTGTGCGCGTGGCCCTGGCGCTGAACGTCGGCACCGCCCCCCTGGCGTTCCTGATTGGCGCCAACAGCCTGGGCAGCCTGATCTTCCCCGGCATCGCCCTGAACAACCAGCCACAGCTGCTGCTGGGGGCCGCCTGCACCGCCCTGCTGGCGCTGGCGCTGGACGCGGCGGTGAGTTTCTCCAGCAAGCGCTGGCTGGAACGTGGCCTGGCCCAATAAAGATAGGGAACGTATGAACAAGAGAATCGCCTTGCTGCTGGGCGCGGCCCTGCTGTTCGCAGGATTTGCCCAGGCAGCGGACAAACCGCTGATCCGCATCGGCGCGCGGGTGTTCACCGAACAGACCGTACTCGCCGAAATCACCGCCCAATACCTGCGCGCCAATGGCTATGACGTGCGCGTCACCACCGGCCTTGGCAGCAATATCGCGCGCCAGGCCCAGGAAACCGGCCAGCTCGACCTGATGTGGGAATACACCGGCGTGTCGCTGGTGTCGTACAACCATATCGACGAGCGCATGCCCAGTGCCGAGGCAACCTTCGCCAGGGTGAAGGCGCTGGATGCGAAGAAGGACCTGATCTGGCTGACCCCATCGAAGTTCAGCAACACCTACGCCCTGGGCTTGCCCAAGCAGGTAGCCGAGGCCTATCCGCAGGTCAACACCATCAGCGACCTCAACGCGGTACTGCGTGACGAAAGCCACCGCAACCACCTGGTGGCGCTGGACACCGAGTTCGCCAACCGCCCCGATGGCCTGGTCGGCCTGCGCGAGATGTACGGCCTGCCGCTGGACCGCCGCAACATCCGCCAGATGGACGGCGGCCTGGTGTACACCGCGATGCGCAACAACCAGGTGTTCGCCGGGCTGGTGTACACCACCGACGGCCGCCTGAACGCCTTCGACCTCAAGCTGCTGGAGGACGACAAGCACTACTTCCCCGACTACACCGCCGCGCCGGTGGTGCGCAAAGCCGTGCTCGAGGCCAACCCGCAGCTGGCCGGCCTGCTCAAGCCACTGGCCGAGCAGCTGGATGACGCAACCATGCGCCAGCTCAACGCGAAGGTCGATGTCGAGCACCAGAACCCGACTGCCGTGGCCGCCACCTTCCTGCGTGAGCACCCACTGAACAGCGAGGGCCAGCCATGAACCTGATCGATACTTTCAACCACCTGGACTGGGCCCAGGTGCTGCAACTGACCTGGCAGCACATCATGCTGGTGGGCGTCGCCGTGGGCCTGGCGATTCTGGTCGGGGTGCCGCTGGGCATCCTCATGACCCGTTTCCCGGCATTCGCCGGCCCGCTGCAGGCCAGCGCCACCGTGCTGCTGACCATCCCTTCCATCGCCCTGTTCGGCCTGCTGCTGCCGTTCTACTCCAGGTTCGGCCAAGGGCTTGGCCCGCTACCCGCGATTACCGCGGTGTTCCTGTATTCGCTGCTGCCGATCATGCGCAACACCTACCTGGCCCTGACCAACGTCGAACCCGGCATCCGTGAAGCCGCGCGCGGCATTGGCATGACCTTCGGCCAGCGCCTGCGCATGGTCGAACTGCCCATCGCCGTGCCGGTGATACTTGCCGGCGTGCGCACCGCCGTGGTGATGAACATCGGCGTGATGACCATCGCCGCCACCATCGGCGCCGGCGGCCTGGGCGTACTCATCCTCACCTCCATCAGCCGCAGCGACATGTCGATGCTGCTGGTCGGCGCCGTGCTGGTCAGCCTGCTGGCGATCATCGCCGACCTGCTCCTGCAAACCCTGCAACGTGCCCTGACTCCAGAAGGACTGCGCTCATGATCGAACTGAAGAACCTCAGCAAAACCTTCAACGTCAACGGCAAGGACGTCAAAGCCGTGGACTCGGTAAGCCTCACCGTCAACGAAGGGGAAATCTGCGTGTTCCTCGGCCCCTCGGGCTGCGGCAAGAGCACTACGCTGAAAATGATCAACCGCCTGATCACCCCCACTTCTGGCCAGGTGTTCATCAATGGCGAAGACACCACCGGGCTGGACGAAGTCACCCTGCGCCGGCATATCGGCTATGTCATTCAGCAGATCGGCCTGTTCCCCAACATGACCATCGAGGAGAACATCACTGTGGTGCCGCGCCTGCTCGGCTGGGACAAACAGAAGTGCCGTGAGCGCGCCCGCGAGCTGATGCACATGATCAAGCTGGAGCCCAAGCAGTACCTGCAGCGTTACCCGCGCGAGCTGTCCGGTGGCCAGCAGCAGCGTATCGGCGTGATCCGCGCCTTGGCGGCAGAAGCGCCGGTACTGCTGATGGACGAGCCGTTCGGCGCGGTCGACCCGATCAACCGCGAGATGATCCAGAACGAGTTCTTCGAGATGCAGCGGGCCTTGAACAAGACCGTGATCATGGTCAGCCACGACATCGACGAAGCGATCAAGCTGGGCGACAAGATCGCCATCTTCCGTGCCGGCAAGCTGTTGCAGCTGGACCACCCGGACACCTTGCTGGCGCACCCGGCGGATGAGTTCGTCAGCAACTTTGTCGGCCAGGACAGCACCCTCAAGCGCCTGCTGCTGGTGCGTGCGGAGGATGCGGCGGACAACGCGCCATCGGTGAGCCCGCAGACGCCGGTAAGCGATGCGCTGGAGCTGCTGGACGAGCACGACCGCCGCTACGTGGTGGTGACCGATGCGCAGAACAAGGCGCTGGGCTACGTGCGCCGGCGCGATATGCATCGCCAGCAAGGGGCCTGTGGCGACTTCCTGCGACCGTTCAATGCCACGGCGGCGCATGATGAGCATTTGCGCATCCTGTTGTCGCGGATGTACGAGTTCAACCGGGCGTGGCTGCCGGTGCTGGATGCCGAGCAAGTGTTCTTGGGCGAGGTGACGCAGGAGTCGATTGCGGCGTACCTGAGCTCGGGGCGTTCGCGAGGGGCCAAGACATCGATCGTGTCGCCGGCCGAGGCGCTGGTTTCCTAAGCCGGCCTCTTCGCGGGTAAACCCGCTCCCACAGGGTCGGCGCAAACTAAAGGCCTGCGCAGTACCTGTGGGAGCGGGTTCACCCGCGAAGCAGGCGACGCGGTGTCAGAACCCTACACTGGCCTGCACATAAAAGGTCCGCGGCTCACCCACATAGATGCCGGCATTGTTGTCGCTGGAGCGGGTGAAGTACTGCTTGTCGAACAGGTTCTTCACCCCCGCCGCCAGCTTCAGGTTGGACATCTGCGGCCCGAACTCATACCCGCCGCGCGCATGCCAGGTCACGTAGCCCGGAATATCTCCATACTGGCCATCGGCACTCGGCTCGGTGATGTAGTCACCGTTGAAACTGCCATCGGCATTGATCCCGGTACCCGGCGCGCGCTGCTTGGATTGGGCGTAGGCATCCAGGTTCCAGGTCCAGTGGTTGACCGCGTAACGTACGCCGGCAGTGGCCACCTGGCGTGAATAGAACGGCAGGTCACGGCCCTTGAAGCCAGGAATGTCCCCTTCATAAGTAGCGCGGGTATAGGTGTAGCCGCCGCTCACCGACAGCCCTTCCAGGCGCGGGTCCAGCCCGTCCAGGTCATAGCGCACCGAGGCCTCGATACCCTGGTGCTTGGTCGCGCCGAGGTTGGTCCAGCCGACATCGTTGCTGATGTACTGCAGTTCGTCGTCGAAGTCGATGTAGAACGCCGTCAGCTCACCGGCAAAGCCGCCATTGTCATAGCGGGTACCGATCTCGTAGGTCTTGGCCTTTTCCGGCTCCAGGCCATTGGCCGTGCTGTTGCCAGTACCACCCTGGCCCAGCTGGAAGTACTGCAGGCTGCCGAACGAGGTCTCGTAATTGGCGAACACCTTCCACGCATCGGAGATGTGATACATCACGCTAAGCGCCGGTAGCGGCTCGTTGCTGGTAATGCTGCGCTTCTTCTCCGCCACCGGCTGGCCGTTGGCGCCGAGCACCGGGCGGTCGCGCCAGTCGGTGTTGATGTGTTCGAAGCGGATGCCCGGGGTGATGGTCCAGTTACCCACATCGATCTTGTCGTCGATGTAGTAGGCGCTGGCCTCGGTACCGCCACTGCGGTCCTGGAACACATGGCCGTCGGAGCTCGGGGTTGGCGTTGGCACGTTGTCGATCAGCGCCAGGCGGGTCGTCTGCTCGCGCATCGCTTCTTTCAGGTAGCGATAACCGACGCTGACCTCCTGAGTGGTCGGGCCGGCGAAGAAGATCCGCGACAGCCGTGGCTCGATGGCGAACGTGTGGTAATTGCGCGGGTACGACGACAAGGTCTTCATATCGCGCGAGGCAATGCTGCTGCCACGGAAGCTGTCGGTGTAGTACGTCAGCACTTCGAACTGGGTGGCGTCATCGAGCTGCCGTTGCCATTTGAACGACACATCCTTGCGCCGGCCGGCGAAGTAGTCGTAGTCGCGCAACGACTGGTACGGGTTGCTGTCGTACTGGGCCTGGGTCAGCCCGCCGGGCATGTCGGCACGGCCATCGTAGTAATGGAAGTTGAGCCAGAACTCGTCAACGTCGGTCGGCGCCCAGTGGGTCTTGAGGATGACATCGTCGATGTCGTTGCCGTTGTTGCTTTCACGGTAACCGTTGCCATTCACCCCGGTGTACAGCAGCGCCACGCCCATGCCGTTATCCGCCGTGCCGCCGACGAAGGCCGACTCGGTGTGTTTCCAGCCACCATGCTGGGAGGTTTCCAGGGTGGTGGACAGCTCGGCCGAGGCCTTCTCCGGGATCGCCCGGGTAACGAAGTTGATCACCCCGCCGACGTTCTGTGGGCCATAGCGCACGGAGCCGGCGCCACGCACCACATCGATGCTGTCGAGGTTGCCCGAGGAAATCGGCGCCATCGACAGCTGCGGCTGGCCATAGGGCGCGAAGGCGGCGGGGATGCCGTCGATCAGCACCGTGGAGCGTGGCGACAGGCGCGAAGTCAGGCCGCGAACGCCCACGTTCAACGACAGGTCGCTGCCGCCGGTGCCGTTGGAGTCTTGCACCTGCACGCCCGGGATGCCGCGCAGCACATCGCGCACATTCATTGCGCCCTTCTCCACCATCGCCTCGCGGCGCACTACGGTACGCGCGCCGGGGTGGTTCTGCACCACGCTCTGCTGGGCATCGCCCAGCCAGTCACCCACCACCTTGATGTCGGTGGGTGCCAGCTCCAGGCTGCCGGTGGTGAGGGTGCCATCGGCCTGGGCCGGCTTGACCATCACGGCGCCCTGGGACATTTCGTAGGTCAGGCCGCTGCCTTGCAGCAACTGCTGTAGCGCCTGTTCGGGCGCCAGTTGGCCGGATACCGCCGGGGCCTGCTTGCCGGCCACCAGCTCGGGGCTGAAGAACAGCTGCAGGTTGGTCTGCTGGCCAAGCTGGTTCAGCGCTGAAGCCAACGGTTGGGCCTGGATCTGGATGGTGCTGCCGGCCTCTGCGGCCTGGCTGTTGACAGCCACGGCACTGACCGCCAAGGCCAGCGCCAGGGCGCGGAAGCGTGGGAAGGGCTTGTTGTTGTTCACGTCGTCGAACTTCCTGGAATACCGAATAAACGCCAACCGCATGCAAATGGAAATGCTTGGCAGTTGCAGCTGGCGAGGAAGACGAACGAACGGAAAAAAACCTGAATCTATTTCGCGATTATTTCGCGCGAGCCATCTTCATGGGCCTTGATGGCCACCGGCAGGATGCTCGGCAAGGCGCGCAGCAGCGCGTCGGTGTCGTCGGTACTGAAGGTGCTGGACAGCCGCAACTGCGCGGCTTTGCCGGGGGCGACCCGCAGCGGCTGACTGCGGTAGCGCGAAACCTCGGCCACCACCTCGGCCAGGGTGGCGTCGTCGAACACCAGCCTGCCTTTGCGCCAGGCAGTCAGGGCACCGGTATTCACCGCATAGGGCGCGGCCACCTGGCCTTGCGCATCTATATGCGAGCCTTGGCCCGCCGTGAGTTGCGCCAGCGAGGCGCCCTTGCCCTGCACACGCACCGAGCCCTGCTCCACTGCCACGCGGGTGCTGGCCGGGTCCAGGCGAACGTCGAAACGGGTCCCGGTGACAGTCACGCTACCCTGGGCAGTGTCGACCACGAACGGCCGGCCACTGTCGTGGGCGACGGTAAACATCACCTCACCCGCAATCAGCCGGACATGCCGCTGGCCGGCGCTGAAAGCGACCTGCACTTGGGTGCCGCCGTTGAGTTCAAGGTGCGAACCATCCGGCAGTTCGACCTGGCGGCGTTCGTTGAAGGCGGTCTGCAAGCTGCCCTGGTGATTCAGTTGCTGGTAGTGCCAGCCCCCCCAGCCCAGGCCCAACGCCAGCGCGGCCACGCTGGCAGCCAGGGCCTGGCGCACGAAGCGCCGACGTGGCAACTGGCGTACCGGGGCCGGCTGGCACAGCGCTTCGAGGCGCTGGCGCGGGATGAAGCCGGCGGCCTGCCAAAGGCGGGCGAGCTGCTGGTACTCTTCACGGTGCCGTGCATCACCTTCCAGCCAGGCGTGCAACTGCGCCTGCAGCCCGGCATCGCGAGGCGCATCCTGCACCCGGGCGAACCACGTGGCTGCCTGCTCGCGGACGGTATCGGTACCGTGCTGTTTCATCGAAAAGGTCTCCTGACTCATCATGCCGACACATCCAGGTGCTCACGCAGATGCCGGAGCGTGCGGATCATATACTTTTCGACCATGTTCTTGCTCAGCCCCATGCGCTCGGCAATCTCGGCCTGGGTCAGGCCTTCGAGCTTCTGCCAGATGAACACTTGCCGGCAATTGAGCGGCAACTCCGCCAGCGCCCGCTCGACGCTGTCGGCCAGTTCCAGGGCATGCATGTAGGCCTCCGGGTCACCATGGCCGGCCACGCCTTCGTCGAAGGCTTCCAGCTCCAGGGCTTGGCGACGGTCCTCGCGACGGAAACCATCCACGGCAATATTGCGTGCGGTCTGGTGCAGGTAGGCGCGTGGCTGTTCGACCTGCTCGCGCGGGTTTTCCAGTACCCGGACAAAGGCATCGTGGGTGAGGTCCTCGGCCTGCTGTCGACTGCGCAATTTGCGCGTCCAGGTGCCGATCAGCTCATGGTAGTGGTCGAGGAAGCCTTTGGGTCCGGACACGGTCGGGGTCATCAGGGAGGCAGACAAGGGTGCGAATAGTAATGTTTCTCATCAAGTACGGCAATTCCGCCAGTCGGTAACAAAAAATTTATCGTCTTTTTCATGCACGGCAGTGCCAGGGAATGTGGCCATAAATATGAACACCTGAGGCCTTTTCGCGGGTAAACCCGCTCCCACAGCGATAGCAGAAACCCTGTGGGAGCGGGTTTACCCGCGAAGGAGCCAACGCGTTCCATTCCACAATTTTTTACGCTTGAAACACTGCGGGGAACATCAGCCGGTCACACGAGTCGGTTATTCAAATGGCTGGTCGTCGATCGACGCCGATCAGGCCCGGATTACCTGTTGATTCTGCATTCTTCACGCCCTAAAGTGCGCGCCGAACGTCCATGCTGGAAACGATCCATCCGGCTCAAGTACTGAGTAGGCGAACCAAAGTGGGGATACGGAGGACGTTCAGTTTGCAGCCACTTAAATTTTCAGTTTGCCCATGGAGTCCCTGAGCATGTCGATCCAGGTCGAAGACTATTTCGCGCGTGACACCTTCCAGAAGATGAAGGCATTTGCCGACAAGCAGGAAACCCCGTTCGTACTCATCGACACCCAGATGATCAGCCAGGCCTATGACGACCTGCGCGCGGGCTTCGAGTTCGCCAAGGTGTACTACGCGGTCAAGGCCAACCCGGCCGTCGAAATCATCGACCTGCTCAAAGAGAAAGGTTCGAGCTTCGACATCGCCTCGATCTACGAGCTGGACAAGGTGCTGGGCCGCGGCGTGACTGCCGACCGCATCAGCTACGGCAATACCATCAAGAAGTCCAAGGACATCCGCTACTTCTACGAGAAAGGCGTGCGCCTGTATGCCACCGACTCGGAAGCCGACCTGCGCAACATCGCCAAGGCCGCCCCGGGCTCGAAAGTGTACGTGCGCATCCTCACCGAAGGCTCCACCACCGCCGACTGGCCGCTGTCGCGTAAATTCGGCTGCCAGACCGACATGGCCATGGACCTGCTGATCCTCGCCCGCGACCTGGGCCTGGTGCCTTACGGCATCTCCTTCCACGTGGGCTCGCAGCAGCGCGACATCAGCGTGTGGGACGCAGCCATCGCCAAGGTCAAGGTGATCTTCGAGCGCCTGAAGGAAGAAGACGGCATCGAACTGAAGCTGATCAACATGGGTGGCGGCTTCCCGGCCAACTACATCACCCGGACCAACAGCCTGGAAACCTACGCCGAAGAGATCATCCGCTTCCTGAAGGAAGACTTCGGTGACGACCTGCCGGAAATCATCCTCGAGCCGGGCCGTTCGCTGATTGCCAACGCCGGTATCCTGGTCAGCGAAGTGGTACTGGTCGCACGCAAGTCGCGCACCGCCGTCGAGCGCTGGATCTACACCGACGTGGGCAAGTTCTCCGGCCTGATCGAAACCATGGACGAGTCCATCAAGTTCCCGATCTGGACCGAGAAGAAAGGCGAGACCGAAGAAGTGGTCATCGCCGGCCCGACCTGCGACAGCGCCGACATCATGTACGAGCACTACAAGTATGGCCTGCCGCTGAACCTGGCCATCGGCGACCGCCTGTACTGGCTGTCGACCGGCGCCTACACCACCAGCTACAGCGCAGTGGAATTCAACGGCTTCCCGCCACTGAAAGCCTACTACCTGTAATGCACGACGGGGCCGCAAGGCCCCGTTTTCATGTGTGTGCTGTCAGTTCCGGCCTCTTCGCGGGTAAACCCGCTCCCACAGGTATTGCACAGGTTTCGGAATCTGTGAGGACCGTGTGGGAGCGGGTTTACCCGCGAAAGGGCCGGCACAGGCAACCTCAAGCTCCGCGCCGTTCGATCTCCTCGGCATACCGCCCCGCAAAGGCCATCAACACCGGCCCCGCACCCTGCAAGGTCACCAGTGCCGCGCGCAGGAAATTCATGTTCCCCTCGACCCGTGCTTTCTCCAGCCAAGGCGCGGCTTCCGCCACCTGCCCACGCTCGACCAGCACCAGCCCCAGGCTGAACATGCCACGAAAATCCCCCGCCTCGGCCGAACGCCGATACCAGCGCACCGCCCGAGCCGGGCTGGGCGCTGTGGCGATACCCTGCTCCAGGTAACGCCCATACAGGTTCATCGACTTGGCATGCCCCATGTGCGCGGCCTTCTCGTAACACACCAATGCCTGCGCCTGGTTGGCCGGTAGGCCCCGCCCGGTGGCGAACAGGTTGCCCAGGTTGTAAAGCCCCCAGTCCAACCCGGCATCGGCTGCCTGGGCATAGTGGATGGCCGCCTGCGAAAGGTCTGCACTGCCACCCCAGCCATGCTCCAGGCAACGCCCCAGCATGTTGTGCGCCATTGCGCTGCCGCCCTGGGCGGCAATGCCGAACCAGCGCCGGGCCACGCTGGCGTCCGCTTCGATGCCACGCCCGTCGAGGAGGATCTGCCCCAACAGCAATTGTGCCTCGACCGCGCCCTGCCCCGCCGCAGCCAGGATCGCCTGGGCGGCCTTGCCAGGGCTTTCTTCCAGCATGGCCTGCAAACCGGCCACATCCACCACTTCTTCACGCCGCAACTGATAGGACACGGCTCAGACCTCGGCCCAGCGGCGCAGCAGGTTGTGGTAGGTGCCGGTCAGCTGCAGCAGTGATGGGTGGTCCGGCACATCGGCAGTCAATTGCTGGATGGCATTGTCCATCTCGAACAGCAACGCCCGCTGGCTGTCCTCGCGTACCAGGCTCTGGGTCCAGAAGAACGCGGCGTATCGCTGGCCACGGGTCACCGGGTTGACCTTGTGCAGGCTGGTGCCGGGGTACAGCACCAGGTCACCGGCAGCCAGCTTGACCTGCTGCACGCCATAGGTGTCCTGGATCACCAGCTCGCCGCCGTCGTAGCTGTCCGGATCGCTGAGGAACAGCGTCGAGGACAGGTCGGTACGCACCCGCTCCGGGCTGCCCTTGGGCTGGCGCAGGGCGTTGTCGATGTGGAAGCCGAAATTTCCGCCTTCGCGGTAGCAGTTGATCAGCGGCGGGAACACCTTGTGCGGCAAGGCTGCAGACATGAAGCGCGGGTTTTGCCACAGGCGGTCAATCAACGCACTGCCGATTTCCTTGGCCAGCGGGTGCCCTTCGGCCAACTGCAGGTTGTGCTTGGCCTTGGCCGACTGGTAGCCGGCCGTGACCTTGCCGTCGGCCCAGTCGGCCTGCTCCAGCGCCTCGCGGATACGGGCCAGTTCATCGGCGTCGAACAGGCCGGGGATGTGAAGCAGCATGGCGGCACTACCGTTGGAAAATGTAAAGGCGTCAATGATATTGATTCCCTTTTGCGCTTCACAAGCCCCATTCGCCGCTTAAGACGTTTCAGCTTGATGAAACCGTAAAGGCAAATTGTAAAGATTGTAAATTCTTCACGAATGGTAACGACTCTCAATTGTGACTCACTATTGCTTACATTAAGATCCGCGGCCTTAACACCTTGGGGAAGGCCTTAGCAATGCGCCAGTACGTACCATCTGCAGTGAGCTCACCACGCCTGATCGTGTCTGCCATCGGCGTTGCCCTCAGCGCCTCGTCGGCCTACGCCGCCGACCCGGCCGCCAGCAGCGCGATCACCCTCGATGCCACCAGCGTCAACGGCAAGGCTGAACAGGCCAGCACCGATTACAAGGTCGACAAGGCCTCCTCGCAGAAGTACACCGCGCCGCTGGTAGACACCCCGCGCTCGATTACCGTGATCCCGCAGCAGGTCATCAAAGATACCAATGCCCTGAGCCTGCAGGATGCCCTGCGCACCGTGCCGGGCATCACCTTCGGTGCTGGCGAAGGCGGCAACCCGCAAGGCGACCGCCCGTTCATTCGCGGCTTCGACGCCCAGGGCGACACCTACCTGGACGGCGTGCGTGACACTGGTGCGCAAACCCGTGAAATCTTCGCCATCGAATCGGTGGAAGTGGCCAAGGGCCCGAATTCGGCCATCGGTGGCCGTGGTGCCGCTGGCGGTAGCATCAACCTGGTGAGCAAACGCGCGCACCTGGGCAACTCGCTGGATGGCGCCTGGACCTGGGGCAGCGATCAGACTCAGCGCTACACCTTCGATGGCAACTACCAGTTCAGCGACAGCGTTGCCGGCCGCCTGAACCTGATGACCCACGAAAGCAACGTCGCGGGCCGCGACAAGGTCAACTACGACCGTTGGGGTATCGCCCCGTCGCTGGCCTTCGGCCTGGGCACGCCGACCCGCGTCAACCTCGATTACTACCACCTGGAAAGCGACGACCTGCCGGATTCCGGCATCCCGTACACCATACCAACCGGTGGCAGCGCCGCACGCACCTCGGCACACCCGAGCAAGCCGTACGACGGCGGCGACAGCGACAACTTCTATGGCCTGACCGGTCGCGACTTCCGCAAGAGCCGTGTGGATATTGCCACCTTCGCCATCGAACACGACCTGACAGACTCGCTGACCATCAAGAACACCCTGCGCCATGGCAACAGCATGCAGGACTACATCCTGACCCAGCCTGACGACAGCAAGGGCAACGTCAACAACGGCAGCGTCTGGCGCCGTGCCAACACCCGCGTGGGCAACACCGCCACCACCACCAACCAGACCGATCTGTTCGGCGAGTTCTATCTGGGCGGCATGAAGAACAGCTTCTCGACCGGTATCGAGCTGAGCCGTGAAGAGAGCAAGCGTTCGAGCTACACCGTCGATACCGACACCGTCCCGGGCGGTGCTGCCAACACCAACTGCACCCCGGGCATGATCGGTGCCAACAGCGGTTACAACTGCACCTCGCTGAGCAACCCGAACCCGGATGATCCGTGGAACGGCAGCATCGCACGCAACTACGCAGGCACCGACACCAAAAGCAACACCCGTGCAATCTACGTGTTCGACACCCTCGAGCTGACGCCCGAGTGGCTGCTGAACATGGGCCTGCGTTACGACCACTTCGATACCCAGTACCGCACCTACGACGCCACCGGCGCCACCGTAGTCAACAGCAAGGGGGTGGTTTCCAAAGGCAAGGATACGAGCGAGTTCGTCACCGGCCAACTGGGCCTGGTGTGGAAGCCGACCGAGAATGGCAGCATCTATGTTTCCTACGCCACCTCGGCAACGCCACCCGGTGCGATGCTGGGCGAAGGCACGGAAGGCAACCCGCTGGGCAACACCACCGACCGCGCCGGCAACTTGCTGAGCAGCGACCTGGAGCCGGAAGAAACCACCAACTACGAAATTGGTACCAAGTGGGACCTGCTCGACCAGCGCCTGTCCCTGGCCGCCGCACTGTTCCGCACTGAGAAGGAAAACGCCCGTGTCCAGGTGGACACCACCACCTACGAAAACGTCGGCGAAACCCGCGTGCAAGGCATCGAGCTGTCGGCCAGCGGCAAGATTACCGACAAGTGGCAGGTATTCGCCGGCTACACCTACATGGAAGCACGCCAGATCGACGGCGGCGCGGTGAACAAGGCCAACGACGGCAACCAGCTGCCAAACACGCCGAACAACAGCGCCAGCCTGTGGACCACCTATTCCATCACGCCGAAGCTGACCGTTGGTGGCGGTGCGTTCTACGTGGATGACGTGTACGGCAGCGTGGCCAACACTACCATGGTCGACAGCTACGTACGCTACGACGCCATGGCCGCCTACAAGCTGACCAAGAACGTCGACCTGCAGCTGAACGTGCAGAACCTGACCAATGAGGTGTACTACGACAAGGCCTTCTCCACCCACTTCGCCAACCAGGCGGCCGGGCGGACGGCATTGCTGACCACCAGCGTGCACTTCTGATTTCAGGACGGGGCTGATCTTTTGAGAGGGCTACGCCTGTGCCGGCCCTTTCGCGGGTGAACCCGCTCCCACAGGTACTCCACTGGCTTCAGGTCCAGTGATATCTCTGTGGGAGCGGGTTCACCCGCGAAGAGGCCGGTACAGACAACACAAGCCTGACTGACTAGCCCACCCCGCCCCGTTCATTCCCGTGAGCGGGGCGTTTGCGTATCAAGGCATAATGCACGCCGCGCGGCATGCGGCATGCGGCAGAAACAAGGTGATCATGTGGTGAAGAAGACGCTGTTCCAATTGCACTGGTTCTTTGGCATCACCGCTGGCCTGGTGCTGGCCTTGATGGGCATCACCGGGGCCTTGTACTCGTTTCAGGAAGAACTGCTGCGCGCGTTCAATGCCGATGTGCTCAAGATAGAAGTGCGAGCCGAAGGCGTGTTGCCGCCGGCCGAGCTGGTACGTCGGGTCGAGGCCCAGCAACACGACAAGGTGGCGATGCTGTGGGTCGATGTGCGCGAAGGCAACGCCGCACGGGTCGCCTTCACCCCGCCACCAGGCGAGCGCCGCGGCCCGCTGCGCTATGCCGACCCGTACACCGGCGAACTCAAGGGAGAAGTGGCCGGGCAAGGCTTCTTCAACCTCATGCTCAACCTGCACCGCTTCCTCGCCATGGGCGACAGCGGCCGGCAGATCACCGGTGCCTGCACCCTGATGCTGGTGTTCTTCTGCCTCTCCGGCCTGTACCTGCGCTGGCCGCGCAAGGCGCTGGACTGGCGCACCTGGCTGACCTTCGACTGGGCCAAGAAAGGCCGCGCCTTCAACTGGGACCTGCACGCGGTGGCCGGCACCTGGTGCCTGATGTTCTACCTGCTGTTCGCCCTGACCGGGCTGTTCTGGTCCTACGAGTGGTACCGCGACGGCCTGAACAAGCTGCTGGCCGACGCGCCGGCCGCCGGCCAACAGCAAAAGCACGGCGAAGGCCGTGGCCGCCACGGGCCACAGAAAATCGACAAGAACGCCCCGCCGCTGGTGGTCGACTACGACGCGATCTGGGCCAACCTCAAGGATGCCGCCGGCCCGGGCCTGGCCATGTACAACCTGCGCCTGCCACCGGTAGGCGGCCGGCCAGCCAACCTGTTCTACCTGCTGGACAACGCCGACCACCCGCGTGCCTTCAATACCTTGGTGCTGGACCCGGCCAGCGGCCAGGTGAAAAAACATGACCGCTACACCGACAAATCCTTCAAGGCCCAGTTGCTGCAGAGCGTCTACGCCCTGCACGTGGGCGAATACTTCGGCCTGCCGGGGCGCATCATCGTCACCATCGCCAGCCTGACCATGCCGCTGTTCTTCGTCACCGGCTGGCTGCTGTACCTCGACCGCCGGCGCAAGAAGCGCCAGGTACGCGCGGCCCGTGGCAACGTCACCAGCAACACTACCAGCGGCGACAGCTGGCTGATCGGCTTTGCCAGCCAGAGCGGGCTTGCCGAACAACTGGCCTGGCAGAGCGCCGGGCAGCTTCAGGCCGCCGGCCTGCCAGTGCAGGTACGCGCCCTGGCCGAACTGGGTGAAAGCGACCTGCGCCAGGCCCGCCGTGCGCTGTTCGTGGTCAGCACCTTCGGCGACGGCGAAGCCCCCGACAGCGCCCGCGCCTTCGAGCGCAAGGTGCTCGGCCAGCCTTGGGCGCTGGACAACCTCAGCTATGCCCTGCTCGCCCTCGGTGACCGCCAGTATCCGCACTTCTGCGGCTTCGCCCGCCGCCTGCAGGCATGGCTGGGTGAACGCGGTGCCAGCAGTGCGTTCAGCCCGGTGGAAGTGGACAACGCCGACCAGGCCGCGCTGCAGCAGTGGCAGCAGGAACTGGCGCAACTGACCGGTGCCCAGCCGGTGACCGCCTGGCAGCCGCCGGGTTTCGGCAACTGGTCGCTGGTGCACCGTGAACTGCTCAACCCGGGCAGCCAGGGCCAGCCGGTGTACCTGTTGGGCCTGCGACCGGAACAGCCCGCCAGCTGGGAAGCCGGCGACCTGGTGGAGATCCTGCCGCTCAATGGCCAGCCGAGGATCGACACCTTCCTCGATGGCATGGCGCTGGACGCCGGGGCCAAGGTGCAAGTGAATGGCCTGGGCGAAACCCTCGCCCAGGCCCTGGCCGGCCGCCAGTTGCCGACCCGGCGCGATCACCTGGTCGGCTTGCAGCCGCAAGCACTGGTCGATGCACTGGTGCCGATCGGCAGCCGCGAGTACTCGATCGCCTCGATCGCCAGCGATGGCGTGCTGGAGCTGATCGTGCGCCAGGAGCGCCATGCCGATGGCAGCCTGGGCCTGGGTTCCGGCTGGCTGACCGAGTACCTGCCGTTGAATGGCATGCTGAGCCTGCGCTTGCGGCGCAATAGCAGCTTCCACCTGCCGGAAAGCGCAGCGCCCATGATCTTGATCGGCAACGGCACCGGCCTGGCCGGCCTGCGCAGCCTGCTCCGCGCGCGGGTGAATACTGGTGAGCAGCGCAACTGGCTGCTGTTCGGCGAGCGTAACCGGGCGCATGACCTGCTATGTGGCAGCGAGCTGCAAGGCTGGCTGGACAGCGGTGACCTGGCACGTCTGGACCTGGCGTTTTCGCGGGACCAGGCCGAGAAGGTGTATGTGCAGGATGTGTTGCTGCAGCAGGCTGAAGAGTTCAAGCGCTGGGTGGCGGAAGGCGCCTGTGTGTATGTCTGCGGCAGCCTGCAAGGGATGGCGGCAGGGGTGGACGCGGCGCTCAACGGTGTCCTCGGTGAAGCGCTAGTGCAGCAGCTGATCGAGGATGGGCGGTATCGGCGGGATGTGTACTGATTCATAGTTGATGCAGGCCCGCACCGGCCTCATCGCGGGTAAACCCGCTCCCACAGGTATTGCACAGGTTTCGGAATCTGTGAGGACCTTGTGGGAGCGGGTTTACCCGCGAATAGGCCGGTACTGGCTATCAGTGCAGCTCGAAGGTGTCAGCATCCAGGTTGGCCGGGAACTTGGCCCGGTAGGCCGCAAGCTCCGCCGCGCTCAACACCGCGGTGAACACCCCATCGGCCTCCCCGGCACTGAGCAGGCTCTCACCCTGGAAGTCCAGCACCTGGCTGTCGCCGGAGTAGGCAAAGCCCTTGCCGTCGGTGCCCACCCGGTTCACCGCCGCCACATAGCACAGATTCTCGATACCCCGCGCCGGCAACAGGCGGTTCCAGTGCTGGCGGCGCGCAGCCGGCCAGTTGGCGGTGTACAGCAACAGGTCGGTGTCCTGGGCATCGCGGCTCCACACCGGGAAGCGCAGGTCGTAGCAGATCAACGGGCGAATCCGCCAGCCCTTGAGCTCGAACTGCACCTGGCGCTCGCCAGGGGTGTAATGCTTGTGCTCACCGGCCATGCGGAACAGGTGGCGCTTGTCGTAATGCAGGATCTCGCCATCCGGCCGCGCCCACAGCAGGCGGTTGCGGTGGCTGCCATCAGCGGCCTGGATGATCACGCTGCCGGTAATCACCGTGTCGTACTTCTTCGCCTGGGCCTTCAGCCATTTGTAGGTCGGGCCATTCTCCGGCTCGCACAGGCTTTCCGATTGCATAGAGAAACCGGTAGTGAACATTTCCGGCAGGATCACCAGGTCCACTTCGCCCACCTGCTCCAGCAGCACCTCGAAGTGCGCATAGTTGGCCTCGCGGTCGTGCCAGGCCAGGGTGGTCTGCACCAGGGCGACTTTCAGGTTCGGCAGTGTGCTCAGATCGCGCATAGTCTTTCCGCTGCCTGACGCAGCGTCTCCTCTCGTTTGGCAAAGCACAGGCGGACCAGGCGTTGCTCGGGGATGGGCTGCTGGTAGAACACCGACACCGGAATGGTCGCCACGCCGTGCTCACGGGTCAGCCACAGCGACATGTCTACATCGTTCAGGTCCGGGCGGATCTGCGAATAGTCCACCAGCTGGAAATAGGTACCCGCCGTACGGGTGAAACGGAACCGCGAGCCTTCCAGCAAGCCGCAGAACAAGTCTCGCTTGGCCTGGTAGAAGGCCGGCAGTTCATCGATATGCTCGGGGTGCTCGGCCATGAAATCGGCCAGGGCGCACTGCAGCGGGGTCACCCCGCAGAAGTTGACGTACTGGTGCACCTTTCGCAGCTCGGCGCTCAGCGTCGGCGGGGCGATCACGTAGCCGGTCTTCCAGCCCGTGACGTGATAAGTCTTGCCGAACGAGCTGACCACGAAGGCACGCGGGTACAGTTGCTCGTGGGCCAGCACGCTGGCATGACGCACACCGTCGTAGACCAGGTGTTCGTACACTTCATCGCTGACCAGGTAGATATCGCGGTCAGCGATCAGCCGCGCCAACTGGTCGAGGTCATCGCGGGTAATCAGCGCACCGCTGGGGTTGTGCGGCGAATTGAGGATGACCATGCGCGTGCGCGGGCTGAGTGCATCGCTGAACTTCTGCCAGTCGATGCGGAAATCGCCGTCGCTCAGCTGTACATGCACGCAGCGCCCACCGGCCAGTTCCACGGACGGCTCGTAGCTGTCATAGCAAGGGTCGAAGACAATCACTTCGTCGCCAGCATGCACCACCGCCTGGATGGCGCAGAAGATCGCCTCGGTGGCGCCAGGGGTGATGGTCACTTCCTGGTCGGCATCCACCTGCGCGCCATACAGCCGCGCGACCTTGGCCGCGACCTGCTGGCGCAGGGCCGGCAGGCCGGTCATCGGCGAATACTGGTTATGCCCGGCGGCCACATGCCGGCCGACTGCATCGAGCAGCGCCTGCGGGCCATTGAAGTCGGGGAAACCTTGCGACAGGTTGAGCGCGCCCGTCTGCACGGCGAGCTGGGACATGGTGGTGAAGATGGTCGTGCCGACATTCGGCAGTTTGCTGCGGATCATGGAGCCCTCTTTCCTGGGGGGTATCCGGCACGGGGTGGAGTCCGAGCATAGCGGATCGAGCGGTCAGGAAAAAGCCGAGTGCTCCAATGACAACTGGTTTCGGCGCCAGCACAGGTGGGACAGGGCTCCCCACATCAGGGTTACGGGTCTAATTGAGTATCCACTTCAAAGCAATTTTCCTCGCAATATGTATACTTCATTTTGAAGCTCCGCTATCTGTAGATCGTATGGACGATTGTGAATTTCCCTTCTCCGTTCAAGACTATGTAAATCAGCATCCGAAAGGTCATAATCAAATTTACTACCATTCATTCGTCTACCCTTCAAGACCGCAATATGCTTCTCGCGACCCGCGATTTCACCATAAATCGGCGCATTATGGTTACCCCGAGTGATGTAGTCCTCATGAGCGCGTAAATGGCGATCCTGCAACATCTTCATATTACTCGTAAATGTTTCCGCTGCCTCACTAAAATTAGCCGCCCTTAGCCCGAGTTTATACTTACGGTCAAGTACACGAAATGCGGTGCTCCCTTCCTTCGCCCCAATACTTTCCAGCTTGGCCCCCAGCTCCTTAACTCCCTTCATGTGGTTTTCAATGGTCCTGGCAATACGGTTCGGATGTACAGATTCATCAAAATCGATCAAAGGAAAACTGTTCATCGATTTGGTAGAGCGCGAGACATCTTTAAACACGTTTTTCATCTTGAAATAGGATCTGCGAGAAAATAGCCCCCACGGAGCATGCCCGCTAGGATCAACATAATTGACAGGGTCCCCATTGCAATACCCATATGCGTTCATTACCCTGAAAGGTGCAAAACTGTCCGGGGAGTTAAATCTCATACCGTTAAATAATCTGTAGCCATTCCCCAGCATATACCCTTGAAGCAAGTCATCATAATACTCACCATTGAACCCTAGCGAGGAGCGCCCCGAAGAAAGGGAGGAACAATGGCCATAAGCGGTATAATCAAACGTCTCCCGACCACTCTCATGCGCCACGCCAACTACAGAGCCAGAGTTATCAACCGATAATAGGGCAATGCTATCTACAGCACTGTTCCTCGACTCGGCCAATAATTGCCCTCCGACCCGAAAAACAGTACCACTACCTTGATCACGAAGGATCGCATGCACATTACGACCACAATAAAACAGCCTCAAAGCTTTACGCTGAAGTTCCATACTTAGCCCCTGATTGACAGACAACTTAACCCAAGTCTTTCAAAGACTACAGCAACGGACAACTAGCATTTTTACCAGGCAGGGTCAGCAGCCCCTGCTTATGGGCGTGATGAGACAATAGAAGAAGAGCTCGAGCATAGCGAATCGAGCTGTCAGGGGAGGATTGAAGATGGTGGAAGTTATACTGGTTCAAGGGCCTCTTCGCGGGTAAACCCGCTCCCACAGGTACTCACAGAATTCGAAAACTGTGGGGACCTGTGGGAGCGGGTTTACCCGCGAAGAAGTCGACGCGGAATCAGCGCTTGTCGCGACGCTTCTTCTCGGCCTTCTTGTGGTGCGACATCAGGCGACGCTTCTTGTTGACCTGGCGATCGGTGAGGGTGTTCTTCTTGCCCTCGTACGGGTTCTCACCGCCCTTGTACTCGATGCGGATCGGCGTACCGACCAGTTTCAGCACGCGGCGGTAGGTGTTCTCCAGGTAACGCGAGTACGACTTGGGAATCTTGTCGGTCTGGTTGCCGTGGATCACGATCAGCGGCGGGTTGGCACCGCCGAGGTGGGCATAGCGCAGCTTGATGCGGCGGCCGTTGACCAGTGGTGGCTGGTGCTCGCTCACGGCATCTTCGAGGATTTGCGTCAGGCGGCTGGTTGGCCAGCGGGTTACCGCCGACTTGAACGCGGCCTGCACCGACTTGTACAGGTTGCCCACGCCAGTGCCATGCAGGGCGGAGATGAAGTGGATGTCGGCGAAGTCGACGAAGAACAACCGGCGCTCCAGCTCGGTCTTCACGTAGTCGCGCTCGCCCGGCTGCATGCCATCCCACTTGTTCAGGGCGATGACGATGGCACGGCCAGCTTCCAGGGCGAAGCCCAGCAGGTTCAGGTCGTGGTCCACCACGCCTTCGCGGGCGTCCATGACGAAGATTACCACGTTGGCGTCCTTGATCGCCTGCAGCGTCTTCACCACCGAGAACTTCTCGACTTCCTCGTGGATCTTGCCGCGTTTGCGCACGCCAGCGGTGTCGATGAAGGTGTACTTCTCGTCATCGCGCTCGAACGGAATGTAGATACTGTCGCGGGTGGTACCCGGCTGGTCGTACACCACCACGCGCTCTTCGCCGAGCATGCGGTTGACCAGCGTCGACTTGCCGACGTTGGGGCGGCCGATGATGGCGATCTTGATGCCATCCTTCTCGCTCGGGCCCGGGATACGCACCGCTTCTTCGCCTTCGGCGACTTCGGCGTCCAGCGCTTCCTCGACTTGGTCACGCGGGATGTGGCCAAGCACGGCTTCCATCAGCGCGTTGATGCCACGGCCCTGGGAACCAGCCACCGGAATGGCGTTGCCCATGCCCAGCGGCGAGAACTCGGCGCGGGCGACGTCGGCGTCGATGTTGTCGATCTTGTTGGCAACCAGGATCGCTTCCTTGTTCCGCTTGCGCAGGTGCTCGGCGATCATCTGGTCGGCGGCGGTCATGCCGGCGCGGGCATCGACCAGGAACAGTACATAGTCGGCTTCTTCGATGGCCATGAGCGACTGCTCGGCCATTTTCTCGTCCATGCCCACTTCGTCACCGGTGATACCGCCGGTGTCGATCAGGATGAAGGAACGACCCTGCCAGCTGGCATCACCATACTGGCGGTCACGGGTCAGGCCCGACAGGTCACCGACGATGGCATCGCGGGTCTTGGTCAGGCGGTTGAACATGGTGGATTTGCCGACGTTCGGGCGGCCCACCAGGGCGATTACGGGAACCATTCGGCTCTCCACTCTTGAATTCTTGAAAATGCAAAGGCCGCTGCAAGGCAGCGGCCGGAGTTCGGGCGGCGTGTCCTGCGCCGCGGCTTGAAGCCCGCCAAGGCTTCAAGCATAGCTTCAGCGGATGGTCAGTGCCTCGAGCTTGCCGCTGTTGCCGAAGACGTAGATGGTGTCGCCGACCACAAGTGGACGGGCACGCAGGCCATCACTGTCGATACGCTCACGGCCGACGAAGCGGCCATCGACCTGGCTCAGCAGGTGCAGGTAACCCTCGAAGTCGCCCACCGCCACGTAGCTGGAGAACACTTCAGGTGCGGTCAGCTGGCGGCGAGCCATGGTGTCATTGGTCCACAGGGCGCTGGACGAGCGCTCGTCGACGCTTTCGACAGTACCGGAAGCTTCGCTGACATAGACGTTGCCGTAGCCCTGGGCGACACCCACGTAGCTGGAGGCATCACGCTGCCACAGCACGCGGCCGCTTTCCAGGTCCAGGCCCGCGACGCGGCCCTGGTAGGTGCTGACGTACAGGGTACCACCCGACAGCAGCAGGCCGCCGTCGATATCGACCACACGGTCCAGCTCGGAACGGCCCTGCGGAATCGCCACGCGGCTTTCCCACACCGGCACGCCGTTGTTGATGTCCACCGCCACCACCTTGCCGGTGGACAGGCCGGCGACGGCCAGGCGGTTGGTGGCGATCGGCGCGCCGGTGCCACGCAGGGTCAGCACGGCCGGGGTGTTTTCGTAGATCCAGCGGCGGTCGCCAGTGGCGGCATCCAGGCCGATCAGGCGATCGTCCTGGGTCTGCACCACCACCACCTCACCGTTGTTGGCCGGCGGGGCCAGTACTTCGCTGGTCACCCGGGAGCGCCAGCGCTCCTCACCGGTGCTGGAGTCCAGCGCGATGACTTCACCCTTGAGGGTGCCGATCATGACCAGGCCGTAGCCCACGCCGACAGCGCCGGACACCGGCAGCTCGAGGTCCTTCTTCCACACCACGTCGCCGGTGATGCGGTCGAGGGCAAAGACTTCGCCGTTGACGTCGGAGGCGTAGATACGGTCGTTCTCGATGGCCGGTACCAGGGTGTTGTAGGTCTCGCCCTGGCCGTCACCGATCGAACGGCTCCACTGCTTCTTCAGCACCACTTCCTCGGTGAACTTGGTCAGCTCGGCCGGGGGCAGTTCCTTCTTGCTGTTGCTGCTGCAACCCGCGGCCAGTACGGCCAGGGTCAGCACTGCTGCATGTTTCCAACCGATCACTTACGCGTCCCCTTTGGCCAAGTCATCCAGCTTCAATTGCAGGCCACCGACCGCCGCCTCATCGGACAGCGCAGCCTTGGCTTTCTCGTAAGCGCTGTGCGCGTCGTCGGCGCGGCCCAGCTGCACCAGCAGGTCACCTTTCAACTCTTCGCGGCTGGCCAGGAAGGCCTTGTCGGCATCGCCGTCAAGCAGCTTGAGGGCGTCCTCGGCCTTGTTCTGGGCGGCCAGCACACGAGCCAGGCGCTGACGCGAAATTTCGCCCAGGGTGGCATCAGCCGGCTTGTCCAGCACGCTCTTCAGCTCGGCAGCAGCGTCGTCGAGCTTGCCGCTCTCGACCGCGACCTTGGCCACGAACAGGCTGCCGTACTGGGCGTAGGCGGTACCGCCGAACTCGCTCTTGAGCTTGCCGGCCAGTTCCGCGACCTTGGTCGCGTCAGGCTGGCCGGTCGGCGTCAGGCTGGTTTCCAGCAAGGCCTGGTACAGCTGCGAGGCACCTTGCGACTGATTGTTCTGGTACTTGTGCCAGGTATTCCAGCCCAACACCACCACGCCAGCCAGCAGGGCACCGGTCAGCAGCGGCTTGCCGTTGCGGTTCCACCAGTCCTTGACCCCTGCCAGTTCATCATCGGTACTCGACACCCCAATACTCCTTTTCGCCTATTCGCTTGTTGAACCGCGTTACGCCTGCGCGATCGCGGTTTCCAGGTGCTCTGCCAGAGCATCCCAGGCAATGTTCTGTTGTTCGCCCTGACCACGCAGGGGCTTGAAGCCGATTTCTTGCTTGGCCAGCTCGTCGTCACCGAGGATCAGTGCGAACAGCGCGCCGCTCTTGTCGGCTTTCTTGAACTGGCTCTTGAAGCTGCCACCACCGGCGTTGACTGCCAGGCGCAGGCCCGGCAAACGGTCGCGCAGGCCTTCGGACAGGCGCAGGCCGGCCAGCTCCGCCTGTTCGCCAAAGGCGCACAGGTAGACGTCGATCTGGCGGCTGATGGACTCGGGCACCTTGCCCAGGGTTTCCAGCAGCAGGATCAGGCGCTCGATGCCCATGGCGAAACCGACACCAGGGGTCGGCTTGCCGCCCATCTGTTCGACCAGGCCATCGTAACGGCCGCCGGCGCAGACGGTGCCCTGGGCGCCGAGCTTGTCGGTGACCCACTCGAACACGGTCTTGCTGTAGTAGTCCAGGCCGCGCACCAGCTTGGTGTTGATCACGAACGGGATGCCGGCAGCATCCAGACGGGCCTTGAGGCCCTCGAAGTGCACGCGCGACTCTTCGTCCAGGTAGTCTTCCAGCTTCGGCGCACCGACCAGCACCGCCTGGGTGTTCTGGTCCTTGCTGTCGAGGATGCGCAGCGGGTTGCTCTTCAGGCGGCGCTGGCTGTCTTCGTCCAGTTGCTCCAGGCGCGCCGAGAGGAACTCGACCAGCGCGTCACGGTAGCGTGCACGGGCTTCGCTGGTGCCCAGGCTGTTGAGCTCCAGCTTGACCGCATCCTGGATGCCCAGCAGGCCCCACAGGCGCCAGGTCAGCATGATCAGCTCGGCGTCGATGTCCGGGCCGTCCAGGTTGAACACTTCCACGCCGATCTGGTGGAACTGGCGGTAGCGGCCCTTTTGCGGGCGCTCGTGACGGAACATCTGGCCGATGTACCACAGTTTCTGCACCTGACCGTTACCGGTGATGCCATGTTCGAGCACGGCACGCACGCAGGCAGCGGTGCCTTCGGGGCGCAGGGTCAGCGAATCGCCGTTGCGGTCCTCGAAGGTGTACATCTCTTTTTCGACGATGTCGGTCACTTCACCGATGGAGCGCTTGAACAGCTCGGTGAACTCGACGATCGGCGTGCGGATCTGGCTGTACCCGTAGGTGTCCAGCAGGCCGGCCACGGTGCCTTCGAAGTAGCGCCACAGCGGCGACTGTTCTGGCAGGATGTCGTTCATGCCACGGATGGCTTGCAGCGATTTGCTCACGAAAAGTCCTTACGAATTCTGTGTGTCAGCCACGGACGATCAGCGCCGCGTCGGCTTCGGCCTTTTCGGCCGCTTTCTGGCGGATGAGCTTTTCCAGCTCGTCGACCAGGTTGTCGTTGGTCAGTTTCTGTGCCGGCTTGCCATCGATGTAAATCAGGTTCGGCGTACCGCCAGTCAGGCCGACATGCGCTTCCTTGGCTTCACCCGGGCCGTTGACCACGCAACCGATCACCGCCACGTCCAGCGGCACCAGCAGGTCTTCCAGGCGCCCTTCCAGCTCGTTCATGGTCTTGACCACATCGAAGTTCTGCCGCGAGCAGCTCGGGCAGGCGATGAAGTTGATGCCGCGCGAGCGCAGGTGCAGCGACTTGAGGATGTCGTAGCCGACTTTCACTTCTTCGACCGGGTCGGCCGCCAGCGAGATACGAATGGTATCGCCAATGCCTTCGGCCAGCAGCATACCGAGGCCGACCGCGGATTTCACCGTCCCCGAACGCAAGCCACCGGCTTCGGTGATGCCCAGGTGCAGCGGCTGCACGATCTGCTTGGCCAGCAGGCGGTAGGCTTCGACGGCCATGAACACATCGGAGGCTTTGACGCTGACCTTGAAGTCCTGGAAGTCCAGGCGGTCGAGGTGCTCGACGTGGCGCAGGGCCGACTCGACCAGCGCCGCCGGGGTCGGTTCGCCGTACTTCTTCTGCAGGTCCTTTTCCAGGGAGCCGGCATTGACGCCGATACGGATCGGGATGCCGCGGTCGCGGGCGGCATCGACCACCGCGCGCACACGGTCTTCACGGCCGATATTGCCCGGGTTGATACGCAGGCAGTCGACGCCCAGTTCGGCCACGCGCAGGGCGATCTTGTAGTCGAAGTGGATGTCGGCAACCAGCGGCACGCTGACCTGTTGCTTGATGCGGCCGAACGCCTCGGCGGCGTCCATGTCCGGTACCGAGACGCGCACGATGTCCACGCCGGCATCGACCAGGCGCTGGATTTGCGCCACGGTGGCGGCCACATCGTTGGTGTCGGTGTTGGTCATGCTCTGCACCGCGATGGGGGCATCACCACCCACCGGCACATTGCCGACCCAGATTTTGCGGGATTCGCGACGTTTGATCGGAGATTCGCCGTGCATGATTACTGTCCCAACTTCAGGCGAGCGGTCTCGCCACTGGTGAACGGGGCAACATCGACGGCCTGGCCGTTGTAGCTGACCTGGGCGCCACGGGCAAAGCCCAGGCGTACCGAGAACGGCGGCGTGCCGGTCAGCTCGAGGTTGTCCCCCTTGCGCTTGATGGCGCTGAACAGCACCTTGCCGTTGCCGTCGGTGACCTGGGTCCAGCAATCGGCGACGAACTGGATGGCGACCTTGGCGCTGCCAGCCGGCACTGCGACCGGAGCGGCAGGCTCGGTGGCGGCCACGGTCGCTACGGGCGTAGCAGGTGCAACCGCCGCCGGGGCCGGGGCCGGGGCAACCGGTGCTACCGGCGCAGGCGTGGCAGCAGGGGCGCTGGCGACCGGTGACACAGGCGCCTGCTGGGCCGGTGCCGGCACCGCGGCAGCGGTAGCGGCAGGTGCCGGGCTAGCCGGTGCCGGTTCGGCGGCGGCAGGCTGCTCGGCAGCGCCCTGCTCCAGCGGCAGCGGCGCGCTCTCGGGCTGCTGCCCAGCGGAAACAGCCTGGTCTTCAGGCTCATCGAGCGGGTGAATCTGGGTGGTACCGTCGGCGCTTTCGACTTCGACATGCTCCAGGGCGATCTTGGCCAGGTCCTTGCCACGCAGGCTGCCTTGATCCTGCCACCAGACGAAGCCGCCGCCGACCACCGCCACCAGCAGCAGCAGGCTGACGCCACGCAGGATATTGTGCGACAGGCGCACCGGCTCTTCGATACGGCCCAGCGAGTGCACGTCGCTGCCTTTGGCGTGGGTGCCGGTGTAACGGTCGAATGCGTCCACCAGGGCAGCCTGGTCCAGGTCCATCAGCTTGGCATAGGCGCGGATATAACCACGGGCGAAGGTATGCCCCGGCAGCTTGTCGAAGGCGCCGGTTTCCACGTGGTTCAACGAACTGACAGTGAGGTTGAGCTTGCGGGCCACCTCGGCTTGTGACCAGTCCCGGTTCTCACGGGCCTGACGCAAAAGCTCACCGGGGTTCTGGCCAGGCGCTACTGCTACTTCGGGATGCGCGGCTTTCATCGTTGCTCCGACAGGTATTGCTGATATTCCGGCGTACCGGGATAAAGTCGTTGTAATTGCTGGCCCAGCTCGGCCAGTGTGCCCTGCTCGTCGAATACCCTGGCAAGGCGACTGCCCAGCAGCAGGCTACGGGCATCGTGGTCGCTCAACTGGCTGAAACGATCGTAGTAGTCCCGGGCCGGCACATAATGCCTGTTTTCGTAGGACAACTCAGCCATTTCCAGCAACGCTTTCGGTTGCCGCTGGTTGAGTTGCAAAGCTTTCAGCAGATACGCGTGCGCCTGGTCGCGGCGCTCGAGCTTCAGGGCGGTCAGGCCCAGGTTCTCGTACACGCGTGAACGCTCAGGATACAGGGTATCGGCGCTGGCCAGGCGAAACATCTGCTCGGCCTCGGCAAATCGCCCCTGAGCATAAAGGAAACTGCCGTAATTGTTGCGAATTCGCGTGTCGTCCGTGCGTGCCTGCAGCGCCTTGCGAAAGTGCGCTTCGGCCAGCGCAGGCTCGCCTTCGGCCTGGAAGACCAGCGCCAGGGCGGCGTGGGCGTCGGCATCACCGCTATCCAGGGCCAGGGCCTTGCCCAGCGGCGCCTTGGCCTGCTCGGTCAACCCCTGTTGCAAATAACCCAGCCCAAGCTGCACGTAGGCCCGCCCCGCCTCTGCCCTGCCCTGGCGGCTAGCCAGGGGGTCGCTCGCGCCGCCCGACACGCAGCCGGCCAGCAGCGAAAGCGCAAGGATCGACAGCGCGGCGCGCAGGCTCATGGGCAAGGTCCCGGTCAGTGGCTGGCGGGGCTGTCTTGCAGCTCGGCGTCCGCGGACAGCTGGCGCACAGCGATGTAGCGCTCGCTGCGGCGGGTGCGGTCGTTGACCTGGCCGACCAGCTGGCCACAGGCAGCGTCGATGTCCTCACCACGGGTGGTACGGGTGGTGACGTTGAAGCCACCGTGGTGCAACAGGTCCTGGAAGCGGCGGATGGCGTTGTTGCTCGGCCGCTCGTAGCCGGAGTGCGGGAACGGGTTGAACGGGATCAGGTTGATCTTGCATGGCACGTCGCGCAGCAGCTCGATCATTTGCGCAGCATGCTCAGGCTGGTCGTTGACGTCCTTGAGCAGGGTGTACTCGATGGTCAGCACGCGCTTGCCACCCAGGGTGGACATGTAGCCCATGCAAGATTCCAGCAGCATCTTCAGCGGGTACTTCTTGTTGATCGGTACCAGCTTGTTGCGCAGCTCGTCGTTCGGTGCGTGCAGCGACAGGGCCAGCGACACGTCGATGTGCTTGGCCAGTTCGTCGATCATTGGCACCACGCCCGAGGTGGACAGAGTGACGCGACGCTTGGAAATGCCATAGCCCAGATCTTCCATCATGATCTTCATGGCGGCGATGACATTGTCGAAATTCAGCAGGGGTTCGCCCATGCCCATCATGACCACGTTGGTGATAGCGCGGTCGATCTTGGCCGGAACGGTCCCGAAGGATTTGTTGGCAAGCCACACCTGGCCGATCACTTCGGCGGCAGTGAGGTTGCTGTTGAAGCCTTGCTTGCCGGTGGAGCAGAAACTGCAGTCCAGAGCACAGCCGGCTTGCGACGACACGCACAGGGTGCCGCGATCGTCGGTGGGAATGTAGACGGTTTCGACGCAGCTGCCGGAGGCAACGCGGACCACCCACTTGCGGGTACCGTCGGCGGAAATGTCTTCACTGACCACTTCCGGGCCCCGAATCTCGGCAACGGCCTCGAGCTTTTCGCGCAAGGCCTTGCCGACATTGGTCATGGCGGCGAAATCGTCGACGCCAAAGTGGTGAATCCATTTCATGACCTGACCGGCACGAAAACGCTTCTCTCCGATCGACTCGAAGAATTTTTCCATTTCCTGCAGGGTCAGGCCCAACAGGTTGATCTTGCCAGTCATGTCACTCATGGAATCACCCAAGACCTGCTTCGCTTAGCGAATGCGGTCGCACAGCTCGGTAGCGGAGAAGAAGTAAGCGATTTCGCGGGCAGCCGAAGCTTCCGAGTCGGAACCGTGAACAGCGTTTTCGTCGATGGAAACGGCGAAGTCAGCACGGATGGTGCCGGCAGCAGCTTCTTTAGGGTTGGTGGCACCCATCAGCTCGCGGTTGGCCAGAACGGCGTTTTCGCCTTCCAGAACCTGAACGATGACCGGGCCGGAAGTCATGAAGGCAACCAGGTCAGCGAAGAAGCCGCGCTCTTTGTGCTCGGCGTAGAAGCCTTCGGCTTCGGCTTTGGACAGTTGCTTCATTTTCGAAGCGACGACGCGCAGGCCGGCTTTCTCGAAACGAGTGGTGATCTCGCCGATGACGTTCTTGGCAACGGCGTCAGGCTTGATGATGGAGAAAGTACGTTGAACAGCCATGGAAAACTCCAGAAATATGAGTGTTGCGAAAAATTAAACCCGCGAATTATACGCGGGTTCCAGGGGATTGCCTAACCTGCAGGACGCGTTCAGTCGGCTTCTTCGATCCAGGCCGCCTGGATGGCCTCGAGCACTTTCTCACCGCCGCGTGACGGATCGTCGCTGAATTCTGGCAAGGCCAGCACCCAACGGTGCAGATCGACGAAATTCACATAACGAGGATCGACTTCCGGCTTGCTTTCTGCAAGCTGAATGGCGATCTCAAGTACATCAATCCATTTCAGGCTCATGGGGCAAACCTCAGTGCGGCGCTTCGGCGGCGTGGTTGAGCGAATACTTGGGGATCTCGATGACCAGGTCCTGGTCAGCGACAACCACCTGACAGCCGAGGCGCGATTGAGCCTCCAGGCCCCAGGCCTTGTCCAGCATGTCCTCTTCCAGTTCGTCGGCTTCTTCAAGCGAATCGAAGCCCTTGCGCACGATGCAATGGCAAGTGGTGCAGGCCTTGACCCCGCCACAGGCGCTTTCCATCTCGATGTGATGGTCGTGGGCCAGCTCCAGGATGTTGGTCCCGGGTTCGACTTCCACGGTCAGCCCTTCAGGGCAGAACTTCTCGTGCGGCAGGAATGTCACCAGCGGCATCGGTTACTCCTCGATCTCATTCAGGTTGCGCCCGGCCAGTGCGGCTTTGACCGTCGAATCAAGGCGACGGGCGGCGAAGGCGTCGGTCACTTGCGACAGACGCTTGGTCTGTTGCTCGATGGCTGCGCCATCGGTGCCGGCCAGCAAATCACGTAGTTCCTGCATCTGGAATTCGATGGCATCACGCTCGTCACTGCTGAGCAGGCGCTCGCCATCGGCGTCCAGGGCGCCCTGTACCGCTTCGAGCAGGCGCTCGCCGTCGACCTGGTGCTCGCGCAGCTGACGGGCCTGCTTGTCGGAACCGGCGTGTTCGAAGGAGTCCTTGAGCATGCGGGCGATTTCGCCGTCGGTCAGGCCGTAGGACGGTTTGACCTGAATGCTCGCTTCCACGCCCGAGCCCAGCTCGCGGGCAGCGACGCTGAGCAGGCCGTCGGCATCGACCTGGAAGGTGACGCGGATCTTAGCCGCACCGGCGACCATCGCCGGGATGCCACGCAGCTCGAAGCGCGCCAGCGAGCGGCAGTCGCTGATCAGCTCGCGCTCGCCCTGCAGCACGTGGATCATCATGGCCGACTGGCCATCTTTATAGGTAGTGAATTCCTGGGCTCGCGCCACCGGGATGGTGGTGTTGCGCGGGATCACCTTCTCCATCAGCCCGCCCATGGTTTCAAGGCCAAGCGACAGCGGGATGACATCGAGCAACAGCAGTTCGCCGCCTTCGCGGTGGTTGCCGGCCAGGGTGTCGGCCTGGATGGCAGCACCGATAGCCACCACCTGATCGGGGTCGATCGACGTCAGCGGGGCGCGCCCGAACAGCGTGCCGACCGCTTCGCGCACTCGCGGAACACGGGTCGAACCACCGACCATGACCACGGCGCTGACTTCTTCCAGCTCGACGCCGCTGTCGCGCACGGCGCGGCGGCAGGCCTTGAGGCTGCGGGCAATCAGCGGCTCGATCATGGCTTCGAAACCGGCGCGGCTCAGCTGACCCTGCCAGGCACCATGGCTTACGTCGACCACATCGGCGTCGGTCAGGGCTTCCTTGGCGGCGCAGGCGGTTTGCAGCAACTGGCGCTGGGTGGCCGGGTCTAGGTCGGACGAGAGACCGGCCTGTTCGATGATCCAGCCGGCAATAGCGTGGTCGAAGTCGTCACCGCCCAGGGCGGTATCGCCACCGGTGGCCAGCACTTCGAACACGCCGGCAGTGAGGCGCAGGATGGAGATATCGAAGGTACCGCCGCCCAGGTCATAGATGGCCACCACGCCTTCGGCGTTCTGGTCCAGGCCATAGGCCACGGCAGCGGCAGTCGGCTCGTTGAGCAGGCGCAGCACGTTCAGGCCGGCCAGGCGCGCAGCGTCCTTGGTGGCCTGGCGCTGGGCGTCATCGAAATAGGCCGGCACGGTGATCACCGCCCCCACCAGCTCACCGCCGAGGGTGGCTTCGGCACGCTCGCGCAGCACCTTGAGGATATCGGCGGACACTTCCACCGGGCTTTTCGGCCCTTGCACGGTGTCGATGAACGGCATGTGCGACTCACCGCCAACGAAGCGGTACGGCAGCTGCTCGCCCAGTTGCTTGACGTCGGCGAGGCCGCGCCCCATCAGGCGCTTTACCGACAGCACGGTGTTCAGCGGGTCGCTGGAAGCGGCATCGCGTGCAGCCTGCCCCACTTCGTTGCGCCCTTCGAGGTAGCGCACCGCGGACGGCAGAATGACATTGCCCTGCGCGTCGGGCAGGGGCTCGCTACGGCCGCTGCGCAGTGCGGCGACCAGGGAGTTGGTGGTACCCAGGTCGATCCCCACCGCCAGGCGGCGCTGATGCGGCTGAGGGCTTTGACCGGGTTCGGCAATCTGCAGTAGGGCCATGCTTATCTGAATACCTTAGGTGCCATCACGGGCAGCACCGGGTTAATCGTCGAGGCGCTCTTCCAGTTGGCGCACTTCTTGGGCGAGCTTGTCGAGGAACTGCATGCGGCGCATCAGGCGTTCGGCCTTGTCGCGCTCGCCTGGGGCGTCCCAGCAGGCGGCAAAGTCCTCGTTCAGCGTGTCCTGGGCGACTTTCAGGCGCTTCTTGAACACGGCCACGCCATCGAGGTCGGCTTCGTCCTGCAGTTCTTCGAGCTCTTCACGCCACTGCATCTGCTGCAACAGGAAGTCAGGGTCGTGGACCGTGACCTCCTGAGGCACTTCGTGGCCGCCGATGGCCAGCAGGTAGCGGGCTCGACGCGGCGCACTGCGCAGGGTCTGGTAGGCGTCGTTGAGAGCCGCGGACTTTTCCAGTGCCACGCGCTGCTCGCGCTCGGAGGCGTCGGCAAAGCGGTCTGGATGAACTTCGCGGGCCAGCTCGCGGTAGCGAGTGGCCAGCTTGTCGAGGTCCAGGCGGAAGCTTGGCTGGAGGTCAAACAATGCGAAATGACAAGGAGTACCCACAGCCAGCCTCAAACGTTGAAGCTTTCGCCGCAGCCACACTCACCGCGCACGTTGGGGTTGTTGAACTTGAAGCCTTCGTTCAACCCTTCCTTGACGAAGTCCAGTTCGGTGCCGTCGAGGTAGACCAGGCTCTTGGGATCGATGATCACCTTGACGCCATGGTTCTCGAACACCTGGTCTTCGTCCGCCAGCTCGTCGACGAACTCCAGCACGTAGGCCAGGCCCGAGCAACCGGTGGTGCGCACGCCCAGGCGAATGCCTTCGCCCTTGCCGCGCCCTTCCAGGGAACGCCGCACATGGTTGGCGGCGGCTTCTGTCATGCTGATAGCCATCTGGACTCCTTACCTCGCAACAGGCGGCTTAGATCAAGCCTTTCTTCTGCTTGTAATCGCGTACGGCTGCCTTGATGGCATCTTCGGCGAGTACCGAGCAGTGGATCTTGACCGGCGGCAACGCCAGTTCTTCAGCCAGCTGGGTGTTCTTGATGGTTTCGGCTTCGTCCAGGGTCTTGCCCTTCATCCACTCGGTGGCGAGGGAGCTGGAAGCAATGGCCGAACCGCAGCCGTAGGTCTTGAACTTGGCGTCTTCGATCACGCCCTGCTCGTTGACCTTGATCTGCAGGCGCATCACGTCACCGCAGGCCGGGGCGCCGACCATGCCGGTACCGACATCCGGGTCTTCGGCATTCATCTTGCCGACGTTACGCGGGTTTTCGTAGTGGTCGATGACCTTTTCACTGTATGCCATGGTGCAATTCCTTCCTCATCAGGGAGCCGCTCTTGCCGGCGACTGCTTAGTGGGCGGCCCACTCGATCTTGGAGATGTCAACGCCGTCTTTGTACATGTCCCACAGCGGCGACAGCTCACGCAGTTTGTTCACGGCCTCGCAGACTTTCTGCGCGGCGTAGTCGACTTCTTCTTCGGTGGTGAAGCGGCCGAAGGAGAAGCGGATCGAGCTGTGCGCCAGCTCGTCGTTGCGGCCCAGGGCGCGCAATACGTAGGACGGCTCGAGCGACGCGGAGGTGCAGGCCGAACCGGACGATACGGCGATGTCCTTCAGCGACATCAGCAGCGATTCGCCTTCGACGTAGTTGAAGCTCAGGTTCAGGTTGTGTGGTACGCGGGCAGTCTTGCTGCCGTTGACGTACAGCTCTTCGAGGTCCGAGACCTGCTTGAAGAAGCGGTCGCTCAGGGCCTTGATGCGCACGTTTTCCGCGGCCATTTCCTGCTTGGCGATGGCGAAGGCTTCGCCCATGCCGACAATCTGGTGAGTCGGCAGGGTGCCCGAACGCATGCCGCGCTCATGGCCACCGCCGTGAATGATGGCTTCCAGGCGTACACGCGGCTTGCGGCTGACGTACAGCGCGCCGATGCCTTTCGGGCCGTACACCTTGTGCGCCGAGAACGACATCAGGTCGACCTTCAGCTTTTGCAGGTCGATTTCGACCTTGCCGGCCGACTGCGCGGCATCAACGTGGAACAGCACGCCGCGCGAGCGGGTCAGTTCACCGATGGCGGCGATATCGTTGATCGAGCCGACTTCATTGTTCACGTGCATCAGCGAAACCAGGATGGTGTCGTCGCGCAGCGCCGCCTCGACCATGGCCGGGGTGACGATACCGTCTTCGCCTGGCTCGAGATAGGTGACTTCGAAACCTTCACGCTCCAGCTGGCGAGCGGTATCCAGTACCGCCTTGTGCTCGATCTTGGAGGTGATGATGTGCTTGCCCTTGGTCTGATAGAAGTGCGCGACGCCCTTGAGTGCGAGGTTGTCGGACTCGGTGGCACCGCTGGTCCAGACGATTTCACGCGGATCGGCGTTGATCAGCTCGGCAACCTGGCGACGACCGTTCTCGACCGCTTCCTCGGCTTTCCAGCCGAAGACGTGGGAGCGCGAAGCCGGGTTACCGAAGTTCCCGTCGACCAGCAGGCAGTCGGCCATCTTCTGGGCCACGCGTGGGTCGACCGGGGTGGTCGCGGAGTAATCGAGGTAGATCGGCAACTTCATTTGTCTCTCCTATCAGGCGGTGGCGTCGCTCGTCGTCCCGGTGGGATCAATCGACGGCGGACGTCTCAATCTTGTCCAGCTGGGCGGTACGGCCTGCGACACGACGCAGGTCCTGACGCTGGGCGACTTCCTGCACCTCGCGGCGCATGACGAGGTCGGCCAGGCTTATACCGCTGAGGAATTCATGGATCTGCTGGCTGAGGTCGCACCACAGGTGGTGGGTCAGGCAGGTGTCACCGGCATGGCAGTCCCCGAGCCCCTGGCAACGGGTGGCGTCGACCGATTCGTTGACCGCATCGATGACCTGGGCCACCTGGATGGTTTCCATGCCACGCGACAGTTGGTAGCCACCGCCTGGACCACGCACGCTGGATACCAGGCTGCTGCGGCGCAGCTTGGCGAACAGCTGTTCCAGATAAGAGAGGGAGATGCCCTGGCGCTCGGAAATGTCGGCCAAAGACACCGGCCCATGCTGCGCGTGCAACGCCAGGTCGAGCATGGCGGTCACGGCGTATCGGCCTTTGGTAGTCAGTCGCATGGCTATTGGGTACCACGGGAGTTACAGGATGTGAGCGAGTATGCGATTCCCGAGCATTTAAGTCAACTATTAGACCTAGTGCTTTAGTCGGGTTTGCATCGGGGAGGCGGGCGCGATTGTAGCAGACAGGGGGCGTGAGCACACGCCCCGTATGTCACCGTGATTTCAGCGCGGCGCAATCAATGCGATTGAGTGTCGCGCTCAGCCACCTGGGCAACTTCCTTGAAGTCATCTTCCGGCAGGGCCGGCAGCTCCTTGGCGCAATAATCGCTGCCCATCTTGGTCAGGGCGCCGCACATGCCCTCCAGCCGCTCGTCGACTGCCTGCAGGTGATCGAGCATCTGGCCGATGGCACGGGCCACCGGGTCGGGCATGTCGCCACTGACGCCATAGGCATCGAAGCCAATCTTCTCGGCCATGGCCTTGCGCTTGGCCTCGACCTCATCGTTCTCGCTCTTGACGATGATTCGCCCAGGGATGCCGACCGCCGTGGCGCCGGCCGGCACCGCCTTGGTCACCACCGCATTGGAGCCGATCTTGGCCCCGGCACCGACGGTAAACGGCCCGAGCACCTTGGCCCCCGCCCCTACCACCACGCCGTTTTCCAGGGTGGGGTGGCGCTTGCCTTTGTTCCAGCTGGTGCCGCCCAGGGTCACGCCCTGGTAAAGGGTGACATCGTCGCCGATCTCGGCGGTTTCGCCGATGACGATGCCCATGCCGTGGTCGATGAAGAAGCGCCGGCCGATGGTGGCTCCGGGGTGGATCTCGATGCCGGTCAGCCAGCGGCCGAAGTTCGACACCAGGCGGGCCAGCCACTTGAAATCACGCTTCCACAGGGCATTGCCCAGGCGGTGCAGCCAGATGGCGTGCATGCCCGGGTAGCAGGTCAGCACCTCGAAGGCATTGCGCGCGGCCGGGTCACGATGGAATACGCTTTGAATATCTTCACGCAGGCGTTCGAACATCTGTCAGTCCTTCCGTTTATGCGGCTCGCCCCGGACCACTTTCTGGGTCTCGGTGAGGATGCCGCGCAAAATGCTCATTTCCGAACGCTCGACCGCCACCCGCCCATACAGCCGGCGCAGGCGCGGCATCAGGTGCTTGGGCTTTTCGGGGTCAAGGAAGCCGATACCGACCAGGGTCTTCTCCAGGTGGTCGTAGAACAGCTCCATTTCGTCCATTGTCGCCAGCTCGCTGGCGTCAACCTTCTCGACCTTGCCCGGCGCTGCACCGGCGGCCAGCCAGGCCATGCGCACCTCGTAGGAGAGTACCTGGACAGCGGCGGCCAGGTTCAGCGAGCTGAAGTCGGGGTTGGAGGGAATGTGCACGTGGAAGTGACATCGCTGCAGTTCTTCGTTGGTCAGGCCGGCGTGCTCACGGCCGAACACCAGGGCGATTTCCTCGCCACCGTTGGCATGCTCCACCGCCTTGGCCCCGCATTCGCGCGGGCCGATCAGCGGCCAGGGGATGCTCCGTTCGCGGGCGCTGGTGCCCATCACCAGGTTGCAGCCGACCAGCGCCTGCTCGAGGCTGTCGACCACCTGGGCGTTGTCCAGCACATCGTCGGCACCCGAGGCTCGGGCACTGGCATCCACGGCGGGGAACTCTTTCGGCTGCACCAGCACCAGACGCGACAAGCCCATGTTTTTCATGGCACGTGCAGCGCCGCCGATGTTGCCGGGGTGGCTGGTATTGACCAGAACAACACGAATATTTTGCAGCAAGGTGTTGTGCTCACAGATGCAGGAATCAGGGGGTTCGATCTTACAGAACCGACAGACGTAACGCCACGAAAGCAAATGTGACACTTCTGCCGCCAAAGTTTTCTGCTAGAATGATCGGCTTTCTTCTTTAACATCTCCAGGTGACCCGCCCATGCAGCCTATGCTGAATATCGCCCTGCGCGCCGCTCGCAGCGCCAGTGAACTGATTTTCCGCTCCATCGAACGCCTGGATAGCATCAAGGTCGATGAGAAAGAGGCCAAGGACTACGTTTCCGAAGTCGATCGCGCCGCCGAGCAGAGCATCGTCAACGCCCTGCGCAAGGCCTACCCGAACCACTCCATCCAGGGCGAGGAAACCGGCCTGCACGCGGGTAGCGGCGAAGAAGGCAAGGATTACCTGTGGATCATCGACCCACTGGACGGCACCACCAACTTCCTGCGTGGCATCCCGCACTTCGCGGTCAGCATCGCCTGCAAATACCGTGGCCGCCTTGAGCACGCCGTGATCGTCGACCCGGTTCGCCAGGAAGAATTCACTGCCAGCCGTGGCCGTGGCGCCCAGCTCAACGGTCGCCGTCTGCGTGTCAGCTCCCGCACCAGCCTGGAAGGCGCCCTGCTGGGCACCGGCTTCCCGTTCCGTGACAGCCAGATGGCCGACCTGGACAACTACCTGGGCATGTTCCGCGCCCTGACTGGCCAGACCGCCGGCATCCGCCGCGCCGGCTCCGCCAGCCTGGACCTGGCCTACGTGGCCGCCGGCCGTTTCGACGCCTTCTGGGAATCGGGCCTGTCCGAATGGGACATGGCGGCTGGCGTGCTGCTGATTCAGGAAGCAGGTGGCCTGGTGAGCGACTTCAACGGTGGCCACGACTTCCTCGACAAGGGCCATATCGTTGCGGGCAACATCAAGTGCTTCAAGGCCGTGCTGACTGCTATCCAGCCGCACCTGCCAGAGAACATGAAGCGCTAAGCGCGGATTGCCGGCAAACAAAAAGCACCCCTCGGGGTGCTTTTTTTGTGCCTGACAGTTTTGCATTGCCTGTGCCGGCCTCTTCGCGGGTGAACCCGCTCCCACAGGATTGTGCGATCACTGTGGGAGCGGGTTCACCCGCGAAGAGGCCGGTACAGGCAACTCAAATTACTGCCCGGCTTCGCTCAGGATCAGCTTGCCGTTCTTGTCCACCGGAATGGTCGACCCGGGCTCGTGATCCATCTTCACCTGCCCCACCTTGTCGCCAATGGTGTACTTCACGTTGTAGCCGACCACTTTCTCACTGATGTCGTTGACCGTGTTGCAGCGGGTTTGCGTGGTGGTGTAGGTGTCACGCTCCTGCATGCCCTCCTGCACCTTGTTGCCGGCATAACCACCACCGACCGCACCGGCCACGGTGGCGATCTTCTTGCCGCTACCACCACCAATCTGGTTACCCAGCAGGCCACCGGCAATGGCGCCCACCACGGTACCTGCAATCTGGTGCTGGTCCTTGACCGGCGCCTGCCGCGTCACGGCGACGTCCTTGCAGACCTCACGGGGGGTTTTTACCTGTTGTTTGATCGGTTGCACATCGGTGACCTGCGCATACTCAGGCCCCTTGTTGACCAAGCTGTAGGTCGCGACAGCACCTCCGGCAGTCACACCGACAGCACCCAGTACCGCACCCACAAGCATTGATTTGTTCACATGAACCTCCTGATCAAAACCCGCGGGTCCGACCCGCCTTCTCCCAGCCTTGGAGTAAAAAAAAAGGCGCGAGTTCAATACTCGCGCCTTTCTGGCCGCCAAACGGCGTGGAACACGCTTTACGGACGGTCGTCCACACCGTCGGTCTTGGCCGGCGGGATCAGGTCTTCGCTGCTCAGGTTCAGCCAGATCAGTACCACGTTGGCGATGTAGATCGACGAATAGGTACCGGCCATGACGCCGATGAACAGGGCCAGGGAGAAGCCGAACAGGTTGTCGCCACCGAAGAACAGCAGCGCGGCAATGGCCAGCAAGGTCGAAACCGAGGTGGCGATGGTCCGCAGCAGAGTCTGGGTAGTGGAAACGTTGATGTTCTCGATCAGCGAGGCCTTGCGCATGACGCGGAAGTTCTCGCGCACCCGGTCGAACACGACAATGGTGTCGTTCAGCGAGTAGCCGATGATCGCCAGCACCGCCGCCAGCACCGTCAGGTCGAAGGTGATCTGGAAGAACGACAGGATACCCAGGGTCACCACCACGTCGTGGATCAGCGAGACGATCGCGCCCACGGCGAACTTCCACTGGAAGCGGAAGGCCAGGTAGATAAGGATGCCGCCCAGTGCCAGGAGCATGCCCATGCCACCCTGGTCGCGCAGTTCTTCACCCACCTGCGGGCCGACGAACTCGACACGCTTGACCTTGGCCGGGTTGTCGCCGCCGGCCTTCTGCAGGGCTTCAGCTACCTTGTTGCCCAGCTGTGGGTCATCGCCCGGCATGCGCACCAGCAGGTCGGTGGTGGCGCCGAAGCTCTGCACCACCGCCTCGTGGAAGCCGGAGTTGACCAGTTCGGCACGCACCGCCTTGAGGTCGGCCGGGCGCTCGTAAGTCAGCTCGATCAGCGTACCGCCGGTGAAGTCCAGGCCGAAGTTCAGGCCCTTCTGCCACCAGCTGAACAGCGCCAGCACGGTGAGGAGCACGGTAACGGCGAACGCGACATTGCGCACGCCCATGAAGTTGATGGTTTTCATCGCAGCTCCCTCAAACCCACAGCTTCTTGATGTCACGCCCGCCGCAGGTCAGGTTGACCATTGCACGGGTCACCATGACGGCGGTGAACATCGAGGTGAAAATCCCGAGGGACATGGTGACCGCGAAGCCCTTGACCGGGCCGGTACCCATGGCGAACAGGATGCCGCCGACCAGCAGGCTGGTCAGGTTGGCGTCGATGATCGCGGTGTAGGCGCGGTTGAAGCCTTCGTGGATGGCGCGCTGCACCGACATGCCGGCGTTCAGCTCTTCGCGAATACGCGAGAAGATCAGCACGTTGGCGTCCACCGCCATACCCATGGTCAACACGATACCGGCAATACCCGGCAGGGTCAGGGTGGCGCCCAGCAGCGACATCAGCGCCAGCAGCAGGACCATGTTGCCCGCCAGGGCAATGGTGGCGATCACACCGAAGGCGCGGTAGATGGCGATGATGAACAGCGAGACGAACAGCATGCCCCACAGCGACGCATCGATACCCTTGGTGATGTTGTCGGCACCCAGGCTTGGGCCGATGGTACGTTCTTCAGCGAAGTACATCGGCGCAGCCAGGCCACCGGCACGCAGCAGCAGGGCCAGTTCGGACGATTCGCCCTGGCCGTTCAGGCCGGTGATGCGGAACTGGCTGCCCAGCGGCGACTGGATGGTCGCCAGGCTGATGATTTTCTTCTCTTCCTGGAAGCTCTGTACAGCAACGTCCTTCTCGACGCCGTCGACGGTCTGCTTGACGTAGCGGGTAACCGGCTTCTGCTCGATGAAGATTACCGCCATGCTGCGGCCGACGTTGCTGCGGGTAGCGCGGGTCATCAGCTCGCCACCGTGGCCATCCAGGCGGATGTTCACCTGCGGACGACCTTGTTCGTCGAAGCTGGCCTGGGCGTCGGTTACCTGGTCTCCAGTGATGATCAGGCCGCGCTCGACCGCAGCGGAACGGCCACCCTCACGGAACTCGAACACCTCGGTAGTGGCTTTGGACGCGCCCGGTTCGGCACCGAAGCGGAACTCCAGGTTGGCGGTTTTACCCAGGATACGCTTGGCCTCGGCAGTGTCCTGCACGCCTGGCAGCTCGACCACGATGCGGTTGGCGCCCTGGCGCTGTACCAGCGGCTCTGCCACGCCCAGCTCGTTGACACGGTTGCGGACGGTGGTGAGGTTCTGCTTGATCGAGTATTCGCGGATCTCGGCGACTTTCGCCTGGGTCAGCGCCAGACGCAGCACCGCCAGCTCGTTACGCTCGGTGGTTGTCAGGTCGAAATCATTGAAATTCTTGCGGATCAGGGCACGTGCCTGTTCGCGGGTAGCATCGTCAGCGAAGCCCAGCATGATGCCGCCATCCTGCTGAGGCAGGCTGCGGTAGCGGACGCGCTCTTTGCGCAGCAAGGTCTTGACCTCGCCTTCGTAGACTTTCATGCGGGCGCTCATGGCCTTGTCCATGTCCACTTCCAGCAGGAAGTGCACACCACCGGACAGGTCCAGGCCCAGCTTCATCGGGCTTGCGCCCAGGTTGCGCAGCCATTGCGGGGTAGTCTGGGCCAGGTTCAGGGCCACGACGTAATCATCGCCCAGTGCCTTGCGCACTACATCCTTGGCTGGCAGCTGGTCTTCCTGATTGGTCAGGCGGATCAGCCCGCTGCCCTTCTCACCCAGGCTGGCGCCCTTGACGGCGATGTTGGCATCGCCCAGCGCCTTGCTGACGCGGTCGAGGTCGGCCTGGTTCACCTGCAGCGCCGAGCTGGCACCACTGATCTGTACCGCCGGATCATCCGGGTAGAGGTTGGGTGCGGAATAAATGAAACCGACCACCAGTACCAGCACGATCAGTGCATATTTCCACAGAGGATATTTGTTCAGCATCACGCCGCCCGTTCAAGACGCGGGGCGCGTTGCGCGCCCCGACTGGAAAGAAAAACCGGTAACTCAGATAGCCTTGAGCGTACCTTTTGGCAGGGTGGCCGCGATGGCACCCTTCTGGAACTTCAGCTCGACGTTGTCGGAAACTTCCAGTACCACGAAATCATCGGAAACCTTGATGATCTTGCCGGCGATGCCGCCGTTGGTGACAACTTCGTCACCCTTCTGCAAGTTGCTCAGCAGGTTCTTCTGCTCTTTTGCACGCTTGGCCTGCGGGCGCCAGATCATCAGGTAGAAGATGACCAGGAAACCGACCAGGAAAATCCACTCGAAGCCGGTACCGGCTGGGCCGGCGGCAGGTGCAGCAGCGTCCGCGTATGCGGCGGGGATCAAGAAGCTCATTGGGCACTCCTAATGTAATTTTCTAATAATGAATGCGGACAGTCAGTCCAAAGGCGGCACAGGAAGCCCGCGCTTGGCGTAGAAGGCGTCGACAAAGGCGGCCAATTTACCCTGTTGAATAGCCTCGCGTAAACCGGCCATCAAGCGCTGGTAATGGCGCAAGTTGTGGATGGTATTCAGCATGCTGCTCAGCATTTCGCCGCACTTGTCCAGGTGATGGAGATAGGCGCGGGAGAAGTTGGTGCAGGTGTAGCAATCACAGGTCGGATCCAGCGGCGAATCATCGTGGCGATGGAACGCATTGCGGATCTTGATCACCCCTGTATCGACGAACAGATGACCGTTGCGCGCGTTACGCGTCGGCATCACGCAGTCGAACATGTCGACGCCGCGGCGCACACCCTCAACGAGATCTTCCGGTTTGCCTACCCCCATAAGGTAACGAGGTTTGTCAGCAGGCATCTGGCCCGGCAGGTAATCCAGCACCTTGATCATTTCGTGCTTGGGCTCGCCCACCGACAGGCCACCGATGGCCAGGCCGTCGAAGCCGATGTTTTCCAGGCCCTCCAGCGAACGCATGCGCAGGTCCTGGTACATGCCACCCTGGACGATACCGAACAGCGCCGCGGAGTTGTCGGCGTGGGCGTTCTTCGAGCGCTGGGCCCAGCGCAGCGACAGCTCCATGGACGCGCGCGCCACATCGTGCTCGGCCGGGTACGGCGTGCACTCGTCGAAGATCATCACCACGTCCGAGCCCAGGTCACGCTGCACCTGCATCGACTCTTCCGGGCCCATGAACACCTTGGCGCCATCGACCGGCGAGGCGAAGGTCACGCCCTCTTCCTTGATCTTGCGCATGGCGCCCAGGCTGAACACCTGGAAGCCACCGGAGTCGGTGAGGATCGGGCCTTTCCACTGCATGAAGTCGTGCAGGCCGTTGTGCTTCTTGATCACCTCGGTGCCCGGGCGCAGCCACAGGTGGAAGGTGTTGCCCAGGATCATCTCGGCGCCGATGGCCTCGATGTCGCGCGGCAGCATGCCCTTGACCGTGCCATAGGTGCCCACCGGCATGAACGCCGGGGTTTCCACGGTGCCACGTGGGAAGGTGATGCGGCCACGACGGGCCTTGCCGTCGGTGGCCAGCAGTTCGAAGGACATTCGACAGGTGCGACTCATGCTTGATCCTCGGGCCCGCGTGGCGCCGGATTGCGGGTGATGAACATGGCATCACCGTAACTGAAGAAGCGGTACCCCTGCTCGACCGCTGCCGCGTAGGCGGCCATGGTCTCGGGGTAGCCGGCGAAGGCCGAGACCAGCATCAGCAGCGTGGACTCCGGCAGGTGGAAATTGGTGACCAGCGCGTCGACCACATGGAACGGCCGGCCCGGGTAGATGAAGATGTCGGTGTCGCCGCTGAAGGCCTTGAGCACGCCATCGCGCGCCGCGCTCTCCAGCGAGCGCACGCTGGTGGTGCCCACCGCGACAACCCGGCCGCCGCGGGCGCGGCAGGCTTCGATGGCATCGACCACATCCTGGCCCACTTCGAGCCACTCTTTATGCATGTGGTGGTCTTCGATCTTGTCGACCCGCACTGGCTGGAAGGTGCCCGCGCCCACGTGCAAGGTGACGAAAGCCCGCTCGACGCCTTTGGCGGCGATCTTTTCCAGCAGCGCCTCGTCGAAGTGCAGGCCAGCGGTGGGCGCAGCGACCGCACCAGCGCGCTCGGCGTACACGGTCTGGTAGCGCTCACGGTCGGCACCCTCGTCCGGGCGGTCGATGTAAGGCGGCAGCGGCATGTGGCCGACGCGGTCGAGCAGTGGCAGCACCTCTTCGGTGAAGCGCAGCTCGAACAGCGTGTCATGGCGCGCGACCATTTCGGCCTCGCCGCCACCATCGATGAGGATCACCGCGCCTTCTTTCGGCGCCTTGCTGGCACGCACATGGGCCAGCACCCGGTGGCTGTCGAGCACGCGCTCGACCAGCACTTCCAGCTTGCCGCCGGAGGCTTTCTGGCCGAACAGGCGCGCCGGGATGACCCGGGTGTTGTTGAACACCATCAGGTCGCCCGGGCGCAGGTACTCGAGCAAATCGGGAAATTGCCGGTGCGCCAGCGCGCCGGTTGGCCCATCGAGCACCAGCAGACGGCTGCCATGGCGCTCGGCCAACGGGTGGCGGGCGATCAGGGAATCGGGGAGTTCGAAGGAAAAATCGGCGACGCGCATGATGATGTTCGGTTCGGCAGGGCCGGGAAGTTTAGCCCAATGTGTGAAAATTGACCATGAAAGCCGATTGACCGACCAGCGGTGGCTCTCTATACTGCGCGCCACATGCCCTGATGGCGGAATTGGTAGACGCGGCGGATTCAAAATCCGTTTTCGAAAGGAGTGGGAGTTCGAGTCTCCCTCGGGGCACCAAGATCCGGAAAAAACCGACTTTATGGTCGGTTTTTTTTCGCCTGCGATTTGGCCGCGCCCAGCCCTGTAGAAGCGGCCTTGTGTCGCGAAAGGGCCGCAACGCGGCCCCAGGATTGATGCGCAAAAATTGAAATTGCTGGGGCTGCGTTGCAGCCCTTTCGCGACACAAGGCCGCTCCTACAGAGATCGCGCCAACTTTTCTGTCATGTCCATCAGTAGCGCCAACGATCCAGCTGCCCCTGCGCACGGCTGCTGAACAGACTAAGCAGCTCGCGCAGGGTATGCGGTGGCGGCTCGGCAGTACGGGTCACCGCATACAAGGTGATCGGCAGCGCCGGGGCCAGGGGCCGAATGGTGGTGGCCGCGGGCGATGCGCCAAGCGCGGTGAACGGGTCGATGACCGCCAGCCCTGCACCGGATTCGACCATCGCCCGAGCCAGTGAATAGGTCTGCACCGCAATGCTGACCCGTGGCGGCGGCTCGACCGCCTTGAGGTAGCTGTCGAGGCGGACCGACAGCGGGTCGGCGCTGGACAGCCCGATCAAGGGCGCATCGGCCAAGGCCGTCAACGACAGCGGTTTGCCTTCATCTTCCAGCGGCCAGTAGCCTGCCGGTGCCAACGCCACCAACACCCCGCTGGCCAGCGCCTGGGCGCTGAGCGCGGGGTGATCGGGTGGTTGCAGGGTCAGGGCAACATCGATCTCGCGCATCAATAGGTTCTGCACCAGTTCGCGGCTGTGAGCACTGGACAGCTCGCAGGCGATGTCCGGATAACGCTGGACCCACTCGTGGATCGCCGGCGGCAGCAGCGACAGGGCCAGTGCCGGTGTCGCACCGATGCGCAGGCTGTGGCCCGGCTTGCGACGCAGGCTTTGCGCCAGGCGTCGCACCCCTTGCAGGCTCTCGGTGACCTTGTCCACCTCACGCTCCAGCTCCAGCGCTTCGGGCGTGGGCTGCAACTTGCCGCGCACACGCAGGAACAACGGGAAACCCAGCTGCTGCTCGGCGTGTTGCAGCACTTTGGTGACCGCAGGCTGGGAAACGTGCAGCAACTGCGCGGCACCGCTGACCGAGCCGGTCTGGCGGATAGCCTGGAAAATCTCGATATGGCGAAGACGCATGGCAAGTCCATAACCTTTGTTTATGGCTCAGCGATCTTTATTCATTTTTCGCCACCTGTCACCTGGCCCTAACCTCGGCCTCGTTCCAACAACGATTCAAGGACTGACATGGCTCAGCATGCAAGCATCATCGGTGGCGGCGTCATTGGTCTGGCAACGGCTTATGCGTTGGTGCGCGACGGCTTCGATGTGACCCTGATAGAGGCTCGCGACGCGCTGGGCAGTGAAACCAGCTTCGCCAACGGTGGCCAGTTGTCCTATCGCTACGTGGCGCCGTTGGCCGACGCCGGTGTGCCGCTGCAAGCCATAGGCTGGATGCTGCGCGGTGACTCGCCACTGAAATTGCGCCCGCGCTTCGACCCTGCGCAGTGGCGCTGGATGGCCGCTTTCCTCGCTGCTTGCCGCTCCTCGGTCAACCGCGCCAATGCAGGCCACCTGTTGCGCCTGGCGCTGTTGAGCCAAGCCACCTTGCAGGCCTGGCGTGAAGAAGATGGCCTGGAGGGTTTCCACTGGCGGCGCAATGGCAAGCTGGTCACCTTCCGCCAGGCCGGCAGTTTCGACCATGCGCGCAAGAACCTTGCTGCCCCCCAGCAACAACAGGTGCTGTCGCACGCAGACTGCGCCCGCCTCGACCCGGCCCTGGCGCAGACGCCCTTCGTTGGCGCCATCCATACCCCGGATGAAGAAGTGGGTGATTGCCACGCTTTTTGCCAGCAACTGGCCGCGCGCTTGCGGGCGTCGGGGCGTTGCGAATTCCGCCTGGGCCAGGCCGTGACCGGTATTCGCCATGCACATGGCGTGGTGAGTGCGATCGAACTGGGCGACGAAGTGCTGCCGGTGGAGCAACTGGTGGTTGCTGCCGGCCATCGCAGTACGATGCTGGCACTGCCGGGCATCGACCTGCCGCTGTATCCGCTCAAGGGTTACAGCCTGACAGTACCGATCGGCACGCAACACCGGGCGCCAGACCTGAGCATCACCGATTACGACCGCAAGATCGTCTATGCCCGTATCGGTGAGCAGCTGCGCGTGGCGGCGATGGTCGACATCGTTGGCTTCGATGCCTCGCTGGCCCCCAAGCGCCTGGCCCTGCTCAAACGCCAGGCACGCGAAACCTTCGCCAATGCCGGTGACTACGACCATGCCATCGAATGGGCCGGCATGCGGCCGGCCACCCCGAGCGGCGTGCCGCTGCTGGGCGCAACGGCCTATCGCAATCTTTGGCTCAACCTCGGCCATGGTGCGCTTGGCTTCACCCTGGCCTGCGCCAGCGCACGCTTGCTCAGTGAACTGATCGGCCAACGCCGCCCCTCCATCGACCTGCAGGGGCTCACGCCCCGCGCGGCCTGAACCCTGCGCCACCTGAAAGGACTACCCGATGACCATCGTCCGTATCCAGCCCAACCCACGCCTGTCCGCCGCCGTAACCTTCGGCGAGCTGGTGTTTCTCTCCGGCCAGGTGCCGGGCGACGCCACCGATGCAGGCGGCCAGACTGCCCAGGTACTGGAAAAGATCGACGCCTTGCTGGCCGAGGCGGGCAGCGACAAGGACCACCTGCTCAGCGCAACCATTTACTTGAAAAACATCGACCAGGATTTCGCAGCGATGAACGAAGTATGGTCCGCCTGGCTGTCGCCCGGCCAGGCCCCAAGCCGCACTACCTTGCAGGCCGAACTGGCGCGTGCGCAGGTGTTGGTGGAAATATCCGTGATCGCCGCACGTCGCTGACCCCTTTACCCACAACGGAGAACAACAATGCAAAAAATCACGTTGATCGGCTGCACCCTTGCCCTTTTGCTGGCGACTCAGGCCCATGCCGATGAAGCAGCGCAGGGCCCTACATTAAGCAAGATCGCCAAAGCCAACAGCATCACCCTGGGCTATCGCGATGCTTCGGTGCCGTTCTCCTACGTGGGCGACCACTCCGGCCAACCCATGGGTTACTCGGTAGACCTGGCGAGCAAGATCGTCGAGCGCGTGCGGCAGAAGCTGGCGTTGCCGCAGCTCAAGGTGAAGTACAACCTGGTGACATCGCAGACCCGCATTCCGCTGGTACAGAACGGTACCGTTGACCTGGAGTGCGGCTCGACCGGCGTCACCGCAGAGCGCCAGAAGCAGGTGGCGTTTTCCTATGGGTTCATCTATGTCAAAGGTCAATTACTGACGGCCAAAGACAGCGGGATCAAGAGTTTCGCCGACCTGCGCGGCAAGAACGTGGTAACCACCGCTGGCACCACCAACGAACGCTATCTGAAAAGCTACAACGTCGATAACAAGATGGACATGTACGTGATCAGCGCCAAGGACCACGGTGAAGCCTTCCAGATGTTGCAGTCCGGCCGAGCGGCGGCGTTCTACATGGACGATGCGCTGCTCTACGGAGAACGCGCCAAGGCCCGTGATCCGCACAACTGGGTGGTGGTCGGGGAAGAGCAGTCGCGGGAAATCTACAGCTGCATGGTGCGCAAGGATGACCCACAGTTCCTGGCGCTGGTAAATGCAGCGCTGGGCGAGCTGTACAGCTCAGGGGAAATCAACGGGATCTACCAGCGCTGGTTCCAACAGCCGATTCCGCCCAAAGGCTTGAACCTGGAATTCCCGATGACCAGCGAACTCAAGGCCATCTTTTCCAAGCCGGTGAGTGATCCGGTGCAGTAGCGCCGATTTGACGTCGAAACCCGCATGCGATGACCAGCAGCACGGCACCAGAAGAATGGTGTCGTGCTTCTATCTAAACACCGCAGGTTCAGGTTTTATCCACAGCTGGGCTTCGTGCCGTTCGGCATTGGGGATGCGGTAATGTCACGTGGCTGGCGTTTTAAAGATAAAGCGGGTGATTCAACAACCCGCTTATTTCTCGCCCGAGCTTCCTCTGTGTAAATAGTGGCTCGGGCTATTTCAGCATGATCAGCACCACTCATAACCTGAGACAAATATTCTTGAATGGCTTCTTCGCAATTCAGCAAATCCATTAGGTCAAACGGTATCAGTTTTTGCATCGACGTCCCCTGAACAGGCAACAAGAGCGTGACAGCCCCCTGTTAAGTACTCCACAGCGCACCCTCCTAAAAACTTGCAGTCCTTTTCTTACTCGCTTGACAGTGAACATGTCTGGTAACAACCCCTGACGAACCACACCGAACCATGCCCATCCCTCGACGTCCGATCCTGCATCCCCAGCGTTTCGAGGTACCCCATGTGAAAGACATCATCACCCGCAAGTACCGCCTGGCTGTGAAAACCATCGGCTACATCGGCTGGTCGCTGTTCTGGCTGCTGATCTGGGATGTGCTGGTCACCATCGACTTCATGCTGTTCTTCAACAGCAAGTTCACCCTGCCGCTGATTCCGTTGACCTTGCTGGGCTCGGCGCTGGTGGTGCTGGTGAGCTTCCGCAACAGCAGCGCCTACAACCGCTGGTGGGAGGCGCGCACGTTGTGGGGGGCATTGGTGAACAGCTCGCGCAGCTTCGCACGGCAGACACTGACCCTGATCGATGACCCGGGTGACGGCCTCAATCCGGTCAAAGCCACCCTGCTGCGCAGGCATATCGCCTATGTGAACTGCCTGGCGGCACACCTGAAGGGTGAGCGTTGCCCGGATGAACTGATGGCGTTCATCCCGCCGGCGGAATTCGAGCGACGCAACCGCTCGAACAACTTCGCCAACGACATCCTGAGTGGGTCGGCAGCGCTGCTGGCGCGGGAATACCAGGCCGGGCGGCTGGACAGCATTCGCCTGGCAAGGCTGGAGTCGACACTGGTGGACCTGTCCAATGCCCAGGGTGGCATGGAGCGAATCGCCAATACGCCGCTGCCCTACCCTTACGTGTACTTTCCGCGGCTGTTCATCACCCTGTTCTGCCTGATCGTGCCGGTGGGGCTGGTGGAATCGCTGGGCTGGTTCACGCCGCTGGCTTCGACGGTGGTGGGCTTCATGCTGCTGGCCATCGAGCGGATCGGGACGGATTTGCAGAGCCCGTTTCGCTTCAGTGAGCACCAGATCCAGATGGACAGCATTTGCGAGACGATCGAGCGGAACCTGGAGTCGATGCAGCGGGAAGCGCAGTGCGCGGACGTTGTTGGTGCCTGAGGGATCCGGGGCTGCGTTGCAGCCCATCGCGACACAAGGCCGCTCCTACAGGGACCGCGCAAGCATCCAAGCAGCGCTTCGCCTGTAGGAGCGGCCTTGTGTCGCGATAGGGCCGCAAGGCGGCCCCGACTATCTGTCAGGCCCGCACATAACGCTGGCGCAACACATCACTCAATGCATCCACCAGCAACACCAGCACCAGCATCCCCATGATCACGGTACTGGCCTGGGCCTCCTGGAACAGGCTCAAGGTGGTGTACAGCATCTGCCCCAACCCGCCAGCCCCGACAAAACCCAGCACGCTGGCCATGCGGATGTTGTTCTCCCAGCGATACAGGCTGTAAGCCAACAACTGCGGCCACAGATTGGGCAAGGTGCCAAAGCAGAATGCAGCAACCTGGCTACCACCCTGCAAGCGGATGGCTGCCGCCGGCTCCGGCGGTGCGTTCTCCAGCGCCTCGGCAAACAGCCGCCCCAGCACGCCAGCGGTATGCAGCGCCAACGCCAGGGTACCGGCATTCGGCCCAAGCCCGGCCGCCAGTACCGTCAGCGCGGCCCACACCAGTTCCGGGATGGCCCGCAAGGCATTCAGCAGCAACCGCGCGCAGGCCTGCAACGGCCAACCGAACCGGCCAGCGGCCGGCAGCGCCAACAGGATGCCCAACAGCATGGCCAACAAAGTACCCAAGCCCGACATGGCCAGGGTTTCCAACGCCCCGTGCGCAACCGCGCGCAGGTGCCCGGCAGACAGGTCCGGGTGCAGGAAACGCCCGGCATATTCGCCCATCTGCCCCAACCCACCGTTGCCGACCAGCGCCTGCAAGTCCAGCTCCAGGTAAGCGAACGAGGCCATCACCGCAGCCACGATGGCGCCCAGCACCAGCCAATTGATGACCCGGTTCATGCCAGCCTCCAACGCAGGAAGCGGCTGAGCAGGTCGGCCAGCATCACCAGCACCAGGAACGTCAGCAGCATGCTTGCCACTTCCGCTCCCGCGAACATGCGCATCGACAGGTCGATCTGCTGCCCCAGCCCACCAGCACCGACGAAGCCCATCACCACCGAGGCGCGTATCGCGCACTCCCAGCGGTACACGGTGTAGGACACCACTTCGGACACCGCACTGGGCAGGATGCCATAGAGAAATGCAGCCAGGCGGCCACTACCCGCCTGCAGCAATGCATGGGCCGGGCGCTGGTCGACCGACTCGAAAATCTCGGCATAGACCTTGCCGAGCATGCCACTGTAGGTAATGGCAATGGCCAGCACGCCAGCTGTCGGCCCCAGCCCTACGGCCCGCACGAACAGCAACGCCCAGACGATTTCCGGCACACTGCGCAGGAAAATCAGCAACCAGCGCACCGGCAGGCGCAGCAGGCGCGACCACAAACCGGCGCGACCACCACGGGAAGCGGCGCGCAGCGACAAGGCACGGCTGGCCAGCAACCCGGCAGGGACCGCCAGCAGCAACGCCAACGCCATGCCGACCGTGGCCACGGCCAAGGTCTGCAAGGTGGCTTCATACAGCAGCGAAAGGAAGTCGGCATCGTGTGCCGGCGGCCAGAAAGCGCTGGTAAAACTGGCGATCTGCTGGCGGTTCTGCGCCTGCAGCAGCACCACGGGGTTCAGTTCGCTCAACCGGATGCCAGGCCACAGCACCGCCACCGCCAGCAGGGTCAGCAGCAGCCGCGGCAGCAGCGCCGGGTCGCGGGCATCAAGCTTCAGCATCGTGGAATCTGCACGGTCAGGGTCGCCCCCTGGCTCGGTGGTGAAGCCAGTTGTTCGTTGGCGTACAAGGCGTCCAACAGCTGCTCGGTCACCGCTTGCGCCGGGCAGTCGAACGCCACCTGCCCTTCGCGGATACCAATCACCCGGGGGAAGTGCGCCAGCGCCAGGTCCACGGCATGCAGGCTCGCCACCAGAGTCACGCCATTGGCCTGAGCGTGGCGGTTGAGCAAGGCCAGGCTGTGGTCGGCCAGCACCGGGTCCATGGCCGAAACCGGCTCATCGGTCAGCAATACCTGCGGCCGCTGGTACAGCACCCGGGCAATGCCCACCCGTTGCAACTGGCCACCGGACAATTGCCCGCACTGCACGAACAGTTTGTCGGCCAACCCCAGTTCGGCCAGTGCCTGGCGCGCCCCAGGCACATCACTTGGGTACAGCAGGTTGAGCAGACCGCGCAGCACGCCCCACTGCCCCAGGCGGCCGGCCAGCACCGCCGTGACTACCCGCTGGCGCGGCGGCAAGGGCGGAGCCTGGTGCACCAGGCCTACCCGCGCACGCAGGCGCTGGCGGGCCCTGGCGGACAACGCCCAGGGCTGCTCGCCGAGCAGCTCCAGGCGCCCGCTGCTGGGCTGGACGGCGGTCGCCATCAGGTGCAGCAAGCTGGACTTGCCCGCTCCCGACGGCCCGATGATGGCGACGCGTTCGCCCTGGCCAATGCTCAGGCTTACGCCATCAAGTGCACGCACCTGGCCATGACGCAGCCCGGCCCCGTGCAGATGGATAGCCACGTTGGAAGCCACTGTCGATGTCACTTGAGCAGGCCGGCCTCGCGTGCAGCCTGTTCGGTGCCCACGTAGTTCTCAGGTTTGGTCTCGATGAAACGGCTGGCTGCCTGCAGGTCGAGGATCGCCTTGTGCTCCGGGTTGGCCGGGTCGAGGCCGAGGAAGGCTTTCTTGATCTTCTCTTTCAGCGCCGGGTCCATGTTGCCGCGCACGGTCCAGTTGTAGTCGAAGTAGGTCGGTGTGGTGGCGAACACCTTCACCTTGGCGGTATCGACCTTGCCGGCATCCACCAGCTTCTGCCACACGCTGGCGTTGAGCACGCCGCCATCGACCTTGCCGGCCTGCACCCAGGCCACGGTAGCATCGTGGGCACCGGAGTAGGCAACACGGCCGAAGTAGTCTTCAGGCTTGATGTTGTCCTGCTTGAGCATGAAGTAACGCGGCATCAGGCTGCCCGAGGTCGACGAAATGGAACCAAAGGCAAACGACTTGCCCTTGAGGTCGGCCAGGCTCTTCACGTCGGGGTTGGCGGTAATGAACTTGGAAGTGAACTGCGCATCCTGTTCACGCTGCACCAGCGGCGTGGCGGCAGGGTCCTTCAAGTGCACCTGCACGAAGGTGAAGCCCCCCAGCCAGGCCATGTCCAGGCGGTTGGAGGCCAGCGATTCGACTACTGCCGGGTAATCGGCCACCGGCACGAACTTCACCTCCATGCCCAGCTGCTTGGCCAGGTACTCGCCCAACGGTTTGAACTTGCGCTGCAGCTCGGTCGGCGCTTCGTCAGGAATGGCGCTGACTCGCAGGATGTCGGCGGCCTGGGTGACAACGGCACAGCAAGACAGCACGAGGCCGGCGGCGAGCGCCAGAGGGCGTTTGAGCATGGGTGTTCTCCGGTTCAATAGCGGGGAAGGTCGGTCTATGCGCCGACGACGGGAATTATAAGAGGCGCAGGCGCAAAGGCCAGCTTTGCTACAATCGCGCGACAATTTGACCTGCTGAGGTACATATGAGCGAGCCGATTCGCCTGACCCAGTACAGCCATGGTGCCGGCTGTGGCTGCAAGATATCCCCCAAGGTGCTGGATGTGATCCTCGCTGAAAGCGGCACCCAGGCCCTGGACCCGAAACTGTGGGTGGGTAACGCCTCGCGTGACGACGCTGCAGTGTACGCGCTGGACGACGAGCGCGGCGTGGTCTCGACCACCGACTTCTTCATGCCGATCGTCGATGACCCGTACGACTTCGGCCGCATCGCCGCCACCAACGCCATCAGCGACATCTACGCCATGGGCGGCGACCCGCTGATGGCCATTGCCATCCTCGGCTGGCCGGTCAACGTGCTGCCGCCGGAAGTGGCCCGCGAAGTGATCCGCGGTGGCCGAGCGGTGTGCGCCGAAGCCGGCATCCCGCTGGCCGGCGGCCACTCGATCGACGCCCCCGAGCCGATCTTCGGCCTGGCCGTCACCGGTGTGGTCAGCAAGCGCCACCTCAAGCGCAACGACACCGCCAGCGCAGGCTGCCGCCTGTACCTGACAAAGCCACTGGGCATCGGCATCCTCACCACCGCCGAGAAAAAGGCCAAGCTGCGCCCCCAGGACCAGGGCCTGGCCCGCGACTGGATGTGCACCCTAAACACCCCCGGCAGCCGCTTCGGCAAGCTCGACGGGGTCAAGGCCATGACCGACGTCACCGGTTTCGGCCTGCTCGGCCACCTGGTGGAACTTGCCGAAGGCAGTGGCCTTACCGCGCACCTGGACTATGCTGCCGTACCGCGCCTGCCAAGCGTCGACCACTACCTGGCCGAGGGCTGCATCCCTGGCGGCACCCTGCGCAATTTCGACAGCTACGGCCACAAGATCGGCGCCCTGAGCGACGACCAGAAGCACCTGCTGTGCGACCCACAGACCAGCGGCGGCCTGCTGGTGGCGGTTAGTCCGGAAGGTGAAGCCGAGTTCCTGGCGGTGGCCGCCGAACTGGGCCTGCAACTGGCGCCGATCGGCAAGCTGGTCGAGCGACAGAGCCATGCGGTCGAGGTGATCTGATGCGCCCCGACTGCACCGACTTCCGCCAGTTGTTCCTCGACGATGTGCCGATGATGGACATGCGTGCACCTGTCGAATTTGCCAAGGGCGCCTTTCCCGGTGCCGTCAACCTGCCGCTGATGAATGATCAGGAGCGGCAGAGGGTCGGTACCTGCTACAAGCAGAAGGGCCAGGCCGCCGCCATCGCCCTTGGCCACCAATTGGTCAGCGGCGCCACCAAGCAGGCACGCCTGGAGGCCTGGGCAGCGTTCGCCAAGACGCACCCGGAAGGCTACCTGTACTGCTTCCGTGGCGGCCTGCGCTCGCAGATCGTGCAAGGCTGGTTGCGCGACGAAGCGGGCATCCAGTACCCGCGCGTCAAAGGTGGCTACAAGGCCATGCGTACCTTCCTGCTGGAGACCACCGAGCAGGCTGTGGAGCAATGCGATTTCGTGTTGGTGGGCGGCCTGACCGGCACCGGCAAGACCGACGTGCTGCACCAGCTGGATAACGTGCTGGACCTGGAAGGCCATGCCAATCATCGCGGTTCCAGCTTCGGCAAGCGCGCCACCGCGCAGCCGGCGCAGATCGATTTCGAGAACCAGCTGGCCATTGACGTATTGAAGAAGCGCGCCCGTGGCATCGAGCAGTTCGTGCTGGAGGATGAAGGCCGCATCGTGGGCAGTTGCACGGTGCCGCTGGAGCTGTATCAGGGCATGCAGCATTACCCGCTGGTGTGGCTGGAAGACAGCTTCGCCAACCGGGTGGAGCGCATCCTGCGCGACTACGTGGTCAACCTGAGTGCCGAGTTTGTCAGCGTGCATGGCGAGGAGGAAGGCCGCCGGTTGTTTGCCGAGCGCATGTTGCAGAGCATGGCCAATATCTACAAGCGCCTGGGGGGCGAGCGTTATCAGCGCTTGTCGGAGATCCTGCGCGAGGCGCTGGAAGAGCAGCAGCGCAGTGGTGCGGTGGACCTGCATCGGGGCTGGATCGAAGGGTTGTTGAACGAGTACTACGACCCGATGTATGCCTACCAGCGGGCCGCGAAGGCAGAACGCATCGAGTTTGCCGGGGATGCGGTGGAAGTGCGCGAGTACCTCAAGGCCCGGGCCCTGCGCGAACCGCGCAAGTAGCACCAGGGCCGCTTCGCGCCCCATCGCCGCGGTTCGTCGCCACGACAAGCCAGCTTCCACCCCGACAGCGCTGCTCTCAAGACCTGCGCAATACCTGTGGGAGCGGGCGAGCCCGCGAAGCAGACAACGCAGTGGATGGCACGGGCTTCGCCCGTGTTCGCGGGCAAGCCCGCTCCCACAGTGATCGCAACAGCTTTCAACACTTGAGCAAGGCAGCTGCTCCAGCCGACCGCATGGGATTCGCGTCAGGTGCGGTCCCTGTGGGAGCGGGTTCACCCGCGAATAGGCCGGAACGGTCGCCCTCACTGCCCCGGGCTGAGCACCCGCTCCAGCTCCGCCGCCCGGTCTCGGGTCATGTTCATCAGACATGTCCCGCCTTCCAGCTGTGCCATGGTCCCGCCGCTGGCCTGCACATGGAACTGGCAGTTGCCATCGCGGTAGGCAATCCACTTGCGCTGCACATCGCGCAGGCTCTTCTGCTGCGCGGCGTCCAGCTTGCCCATCAGTTGCTTGTAAACCCGGTTCAGCCGCTGGTCCTGCATTTGCGTCTCAGCCTTGATACATTCGCCCATGGCCACGGTACTCGAAGCCTGGTCCATGCATTGCTGGTAACCCGGCGTGTAGTCCTCCGCCATGGCCAAGGGTAGTACAAAGGCCAGTCCCAGGCCGCTCAGGTAACGCTTGCTCATGTTCATGCTCCCCTGGTGAATATCAAAGCGTCTGCGGCTGCTCCGGCGGCATCAGTACGTTGCCCGGCTCGAAGCGCAACGCTGGCATCTGCGTAGCCGCATAAAACGCCACACCCAGCGCCGCAATCAGCACCACATCAAGCCAGGTCCAGCCCGGCATGTCATCGGCGCTGCGTGCCTTCCAGCAATGCCAGGCCTGCCCCATGCAGAACACCACCATCGCCGCCAGCCACAGGTAGAAACCGGCACCCAGGCCGGTCAGCTCATGAAACGCGTAGCTCTGGTTGTCCGGCAAGCGGTCAATTCCGAAACTGCTGGCCGCCAGATACACCGCCACCAACCCAGCCAGCAACGCCAGCCGCCGGAAGCGTCGATGGGCCAGGATCGCCAGGGCCAGCAGCGGGTTGGCGAACCATTGGTACAGGCCGAAGGGCATGCCCCATGGCCCGTACAGCAGCATCTGCAGGGCCGGCATGTGGCGGTCGCCACTCATCAGCGCGCCATCGAAAAACAGGGCGGACAGGTACAGCGCCAGGCTGATGCTCAGGTAGAAGACAGGCAAAGGGGATTCCTGGGGGAAACGGGACAGGCTGCGACCATAACCCAGGGCTCGCCCCGCTTCCAAACCTTCTATGGGGTGACAGGCCGATCAGGCAACCGGCGGCTCCAGCAACAGGCCGTAGATGCCTGAGTCAGACAGCTCACCGGCTACGCACCAGCGCGCGCGCAAAGTGCCTTCGAGGACGAACCCTTGGCGCTCCAGGGTGCGCGCCGAGCCGAGGTTGCGCGGGTCGATCTCGCCCTCCAGGCGGCGCATGTGCAGGGTATGGGCGAGGTAATCGATGAAACAGGTCAAGGCTTCGTCCATGTACCCCCTGCCTTGCACTGCACTGGCCAGGCAGTAACCGATCTCGCCACGGCGGGACACATCGTCGATGTTGAACAGCTGGACCATGCCGATCAGCTCGCCGTTGTCGCGGCGGTACATGCCGAGCTTGAGCTGGTCGCCATTGGCATAGGCTTCGCGGTCGGCGGCCAGGGCGCTTTCGGCTTCGGCCAGGTCTTGCCAAGGTGCATGGTGCCAATAGCGCATCACCTCGGGATCGGCCATGATCGCCAGCCATTGCGCGGCATCGGCATGGCGCATGGGGCGCAATTGCAGACGCGGGCTGTCGAGGCAGAGGTCACTGGGGAAACTGCGGGGTGGGGTCACGCCGGATCTCCTGTCCATTGCTGGGGAGATGACAGTTTAACGGCATGCGTATGGTTCGAGCATCCCGGGGCTGCTGCGCAGCCCCGGTTAAAGTTTCAGGCGCCGCGATTCAGGCCCACTTCCATATCATTGATCAGCGCCTTGGCCATGGCACTGAGAATTCTCGCTGCGCTGCCAGCGATCTTGTCACCCTCCATCTCGGCCTCTTCGTTCAGGTGCTTGATGCAGCCGATCAGCACCGACAGTTCATCGAATGCCAGATCCAGCGGAACGCCCGGCTCTACCCGGTACAGCTCGAGGAACTTTTCCACGCCGGCGGTGGTGCGGGATTTCAGGTGCTCGCTCATGCCTTCGTCTCCTGCGCTTTCATCTGGGCTAGCAGGGCTTGTAGCAGGTCGGTCTGGGCAGACATCGCTTCCAGCAGGCTGGAACGCAGGGCTGGGGCTTCGGCGTCGAGGTATTGGAGGATGGTACCGGAGAGGTTGTCCATGACCTGAGTGGCCTGGGACTTGGCGGCTTGGTAGGTAAGGTCTGAAACGGGTGGGTCAGGTACGGGTTTGTTCATGATCAACTCCAATGGGTTCAAAGGAGCAACCACCTGAATCCTTCTCACAGATTTGGGCGGCAGCCGTGCGCGTGGTGAGAAGCCCGTGTTGGAGTCACCACGGTCAGGCCGAAGCCTGCACGCGCACAGCTGCCATGAACTGGCAGGAAGACAACCAACAACGAGTTCTCACACTCGCTCGCCATATGGGCGAACGGCGAAATTACCGCTGTGATTCTTCCCTGCCTATCAGACGGCATCCGACTGAGGTCGTAGGATAATTCCCAATTCTAGAGAACCTGAAGCATTTGGTATCAAGTTCAGAATCTTCTTACAGCTGACGGCCCTTTCGCGGGTGAACCCGCTCCCACAGGTACTGCGCTGGCCTTGAAATGGCGGCGGTACCCATGGTCTCCACAGGTACTGCACCAGCCTTGAAAGCGGCGCAATTCCTGTGGGAGCGGGTTCACCCGCGAAAGGGGCGGTACAGGCTAACGAAGTACGATCAGGCCACCTCAGCCCCATCATCCGGCCAATGCGGCTCATTGGCCTCTGGCGGGGTCAGCGGTGGCAGCCCATACGCGGCCCGCGCATCGTCGCAGCTGGGGTTATGCACCCCACCCTCCCACGACGCCTCGAACTCGCGGCACGGGCTGGAGCGGTTGGCATAAATGCTACAAGCCACCTCTTTGCCGATCTCGCCCTCAAGGCTGACGCATCGGCAGGGTTTGGCATCGGTGCCGATCATGGCAACGCGGGTGGGGTTGATCTGTACCACCAGGTCGTCCGGCACAAGGCCCCCGGCAGACTGGCATTCGCCCCAGAAAAAGGACACACGGAAGTACCCGCAGCAGGCGCCGCAGTCAAGGCAAGGGTTATATTCGGACATGATGGCACGAAGGGAAGGTTGTTGTTATCGGGGCTGACCCGCGGCACCATTTTCAATCCAAGCGGGGGCGGCTGGATAGAGGGGCAATGCAAAAAAATCTGCCGCTGATCCGGCCGCCCGTTACGGCTAGCAGATGGCCTTGTAAGTCGCGGCATCCCAACGCTGCAAAGCCAAACCTGCGCTCGGGTCGTACTCCCCTCCCTGCACCTTGCTGAAATAAGTGCGGGCTTCACCGCAGTGCACCAGCCGGTCGTGCTTTTCGCCCTCGGTGAGTACGGTGTAGGACGCACTGCGCATGGCCTGATACTGCTTGTCGGCAGCCGCCATGAGCTGGTGATACTTCATCAACTGGCTGTCGCCCAAGGCCAGGCGCCTGTCCAACTGCACACCCCAGCGGGTCAGGCAGACCTCGGCAAAATGACGAACGATCAACCCCGGCTCCACCAGCACCTTGCCGTCGCCCGCACCATCCGCCGAGGCGTTACCCACCAACGTGGCATGCCGGCCTGGCATCGGGTAGACACATATCCGCGTATCGCTTGCGACTGTAGGAATCACACAAGCAAAACCCTTGGAGCGCTCATCCCGCGAGTAGAAGCCTACATACTCTTTGACGTTATCAGTCAGCGTTACGCGCTCGACCTGTACATTGCCAACTCCCGGCACCGGGTCAATGGCAAAGATGTTCACCGGTATGCCGCGCAACACAGGGTCCTGCGCCATGGCGTTAGCCAGCATGTGGCAACTGATCCCGCCCCTGCTCCAGCCCACCAGGTTCACCTGGGTCGGCAAGCGCGGCTTGCGGAACATGCTGATGATGCGCTCCTGCAATTCCTGCGGAGTTGGATGGCGATCACCGTAGTCGTAGGTACGCCAGAACCACGAGGCAGTAGAAGACACATCCGAAATGGGGACGCCAGCGTCCTTCAGGCGCTGGTACTCGTCCTCGTTCAGCTTGGTGCGCTGCCAGCTGGTTTCACCCTTGATCACCTGCAGCACATGGTTGACGTTCTCTTCCCAACCGCGGCCAAACAGCTGGCCGGTCCAGTTGAAATAGCCGCCGGGCTCGACGAACAGGTTGTCATCCTGGAGGTTGCCGCTGCCGGGGCCGTCAACGGCGATCCAGTGGGCGAATTCGCGGCCCTGGTCGTTGCTGGCCAGGGTCGAGACCAGTTCACCGTTCCAGAAGTTGGGGTTGGCGTCGTCGAAGCGGTGGGAACCGGTGCCGCAGAAATAGGCGGTGAAAACACTCATTTGTGTGTCTCTGTGGTGAGAAATGAGTGCAGAAAAATAGGTAAATCAATCGGTGGGATGCAGGTGGAAAACTCGCCTTTGAATCAGTTGGGGCTGCTTTGCAGCCCCCATGGCTTACTTGCGGATAAGCCCATCAGCCCGGAACATCTGCCGGATCCCGCGAATCGCCTGGCGAATACGGTCCTGGTTCTCGATCAGGGCAAAGCGCACATGGTCGTCACCATAGTCACCAAAGCCGATACCCGGCGACACGCACACCTTGGCCTCGGCCAGCAGCTTCTTGGAGAACTCCAGCGAGCCCAGGTGCGCATACTCTGGCGGGATCTTCGCCCATACGTACATCGAAGCCTTGGGGTTCTCGACCATCCAGCCCAGCTCATGCAGCCCTTTCACCAGCAGGTTGCGGCGCTGGCGGTATTGCTCGGCAATGTCGCGCACACACTGCTGGTCACCTTCCAGTGCGGCAATAGCGGCCACCTGCAGCGGGGTGAAAGTGCCGTAGTCGTGGTAGCTCTTGATCCGCGCCAGGGCGCTGACCAGCTCGGGGTTGCCGACCATGAAACCGATCCGCCAGCCGGCCATGTTGTAGCTCTTGGACAGGGTGAAGAACTCCACCGCGATGTCCTTGGCCCCCGGCACCTGCATGATCGACGGGGCTTTCCAGCCGTCGTAGACGATGTCGGCATAGGCCAGGTCATGCACCACCAGCACGCCATACTGCTTGGCCAGGGCCACCACGCGCTCGAAGAAGTCCAGCTCCACGCACTGGGCGGTGGGGTTGGACGGGAAACCGAGGATCATCATCTTCGGCTTGGGGATCGATTCGCGGATGGCTCGCTCGAGTTCGTTGAAGAAGTCCACTCCCGGCACCAGCGGTACCGAACGCACCTGGGCACCGGCAATTACCGCCCCGTAGATATGGATCGGGTAGCTGGGGTTGGGCACCAGCACCGTGTCGCCCTGGTCGAGGGTAGCCAGCATCAGGTGCGCCAGGCCTTCCTTCGAGCCGATGGTGACGATGGCTTCGCTTTCCGGGTCGATGTCGACCTCGTAGCGTTCCTTGTACCAGTTGGAAATGGCCCGACGCAGGCGCGGGATGCCGCGGGAGGTGGAGTAGCCGTGGGTGTCTTCACGCTGGGCGACCTGCACCAGCTTCTCGACGATGTGCGGCGGGGTGGCGCCATCGGGGTTGCCCATGCTCAGGTCGATGATGTCCTCGCCACGGCGGCGGGCGGCCATCTTGAGCTCGGCAGTGATGTTGAAGACGTAAGGGGGGAGACGATCGATGCGCGCAAAGCGGCGCGGCGAACCTGGGTTGGCCATGGCTTCCTCTGAGTACGTAAGCGCCCGGAACCGTCCGAGCGACGTTGGCCGATGTGGCGGCCTAAATCAGAAGATAGTGCCGAAACTGGAACTCTGTAAAGGATAATTTCCCGTTTCTATATAACTTTTCAGATGTATTTTTTGAAAACCTGAATTTTATGTTTTTAGTGCTGGCCTCTTCGCGGGTAAACCCGCTCCCACAGGACCTTGTACACGTTTCGAGTATGCTGCGGTCCCTGTGGGAGCGGGTTTACCCGCGAAGAGGCCGGCACAGGAAAACGCCCATAAAAAAACCCCGGCGCATGGCCGGGGTTTTCGTGAAACAGGCAGCAGTTTCAGCGTGCGTAAGTCATCAGCACATCCGCAGCAGTCTGGCTATCCACGCCCATCATCACGCTCAGGGCAGTGACGGTGAGAATGGAGAAGCCGAACACCTTGCGGGCCCACTTGCTGTCGTCCTCGGCCTTGTAGCCACCCCAGGCCATGTACAGCCAGTACAGGCCCATGGCTGCTGCCACGGCCAGGTAGCCGAGGCCGGCGTAACCGCCAAGGGTAAGCATCAGGGTCGCGAGCACGAAGGCCAGCACGTACAGCACGATCTGCTTCTTCGCCGCGAGGATGCCACGTGCCACCGGCAGGACCGGGATGTTGGCAGCGCTGTAATCCTTGAAGCGGAAGATGGCGATGGCGAAGCTGTGCGGCATTTGCCACAGGCTGAACATCACCAGCAGGGTAACCGCAGCCAGGTCGAAGCTGTTGCTGACGGCGCAATAGCCGATCACCGGAGGCATGGCACCAGACAGGCTGCCGACCAAGGTGCCGTGCACCGATTTACGCTTCAGCCACAGGCTGTAGAAACCGACGTAGACGATGAAGCCGATCAGCGCACAGAACGCCGACAGCGGGTTGGCCTGAACATACAGCAGGCTGAAACCCGCCACCCCGAGCAGGGTGGCGTAGATCAGCGCGAGGGGCAGCGACATGCCGCCCTGAACCATGACGCGGTTCTTGGTGCGCTCCATCTTGTGGTCGATGTCACGATCGATGCAGTTGTTGAACACGCATCCGGACGCGACCACCAGCGAAGTACCGATCACCACCGCCAGGAACAGGGCGAAATCCACATGGCCCTTCGAGGCAAGGAAGAAACCGCCTGCCACGGAAAGCACGTTACCGAAAATGATCCCCGGTTTGGTGATTTGGATAAAGTGCTTAACGGACATGCAGTCTTACCTCACTTGGCCAACATTTCGAAGTGGATGCTGAACATGATCCACAGAGACAGGCCGACAAGCAGAGCGATCACCAGAGTGGTGAACAGGAACGTCGAAACGTTGTTGCGTTGCTCTTTCGAGCGGTCCATGTGCAGGAAGTACACGAGGTGCACTACTACCTGGATCACGGCCATGGCAACAATGATCAGAACGGTCAGGTTCTTCGGCAGGCTTGGCGACATGGCCAGGCCGAACGGGATCGCGGTCAGGATGATCGACAGGATGAAGCCGATCATGTACGACTTGACGCTGCCGTGGTTACCTTCGTGATGAGTGTCGTGTGCGTTAGCCATTACAGAACTCCCAGCAGGTAGACGACGGTGAATACGCAGATCCAGACCACGTCCAGGAAGTGCCAGAACAGGCTCAGGCAGCTCATGCGGGTCTTGGCGGTCGGCGTGATGCCGTGCTTGTTGATCTGGTACATCATGATTGCCATCCAGATCAGGCCGGCGGTCACGTGCAGACCGTGGGTACCTACCAGGGCAAAGAAGCCCGACAGGAAGCCACTGCGCTGCGGGCCGAAGCCCTCGGCGATCAGGTGATGGAACTCGTAGATTTCCATCGCGATGAAGCCTGCACCGAACAGGAAGGTCACAGCCAACCAGCCCAGTACGCCAGCTTTCTTGCCATCGAACATCTTCAGCATGGCGAAGCCGAAGGTGATCGAGGACAGCAGCAGGAACAGCGTTTCAACAGCTACGAAATCGAGCTGGAAAATGTCATGACCCGACGGGCCGCCGGCAAAACTGCCGGACAGCACCGCGTAGGTGGCGAAGAGCGACGCAAACAGGATGCAGTCGGTCATCAGGTACAGCCAGAAACCGAGTACGGTCATCTGGCCCGAGTCGTGGTGGTGGTCGTCATGCCCATGGTCGTGACCATGAGCAGCACCGTGCATTACTTGACTGGACATTGATTACACCCGCTCAAACGATTCGACACGTGCGCCGGCAGGCAGAGCACCTGCTTTGGCCAGCGCTTTCATGCGCTCGCCTTCGATGCGCGCCACTTCTTCGGCCGGAACCATGTAGCCCTGATCGTCACGCGCAGCGTGGCGAACGAAGACAGCGATGGTTGCAACCAGGCTCGCGCCAACCAGCCACCAGATGTGCCAGATGAAGGCGAAGCCGAAGACGGTCAGGAACAGGCCCATGAACAAACCGGTAGAGGTGTTGCTCGGCATGTGGATCGCTTCGTACTTGGCCGCAGGCTTGTAGGCGACACCGGCTTCCTTGGCTTCGTGCCAGGCATCCAGGCCAACCTTCTCAGGCATGTGGGCGAAGTTGTAGAACGGAGGTGGCGACGAAGTCGACCATTCCAGGGTACGGCCGCCCCATGGGTCGCCGGTCACGTCCAGGTTCTGGTTGCGGTCGCGAACCGATACGTACAGCTGGATCAGCTGGCAGGCGATACCGAACAGGATCAGCACGGCGCCGACAACGGCTACGTACAGGTAGGGTTCCCACAGTGGGTTGTCGGAGTGGTTCAGACGACGGGTCATGCCCATGAAGCCCAGGGCGTACAGCGGCATGAACGCTACGTAGAAGCCCGAGATCCAGAACCAGAAGGCAGCTTTGCCCCACTTCTCGTTCAGGGTGAAACCGAAGGCTTTCGGGAACCAGTAGGCGAAGCCGGCGATGTAGCCGAATACCGCACCACCGATGATCACGTTGTGGAAGTGAGCAATTACGAACAGGCTGTTGTGCAGCACGAAGTCAGCACCTGGAACAGCCAGCAGAACGCCAGTCATACCACCGATGGAGAAGGTGATCATGAAGCCCAGGGTCCACATGATCGGCGCGGTGAAGCGCAGACGGCCCTGGTAGATGGTGAACAGCCAGTTGAACAGTTTCACACCGGTCGGAATGGAGATCAGCATCGTCGCCAGGCCGAAGAAGGTGTTGACGCTGGCGCCGGCACCCATGGTGAAGAAGTGGTGCAGCCACACGGCGAAGCCCAGCACGGCGATGGCGCCCGATGCGTAAATCATCGAGTGGTGGCCGAACAGACGCTTGCCGGAGAAGGTGGAGGTAACTTCCGAGAACACACCGAAGGCCGGCAGGATCAGGATGTACACCTCAGGGTGACCCCACGCCCAGAACAGGTTGACGTACATCATCGGGTTCCCACCAAGCTCGTTGGTGAAAATGTGGAAGTCCAGATAACGGTCAACAGTCAGCAGAGCGAGTGCAGCGGTCAGGATCGGGAAGGAAGCCACGATCAGCACGTTGGCCCAGGTGCAGGTCCAGGTGAAGATCGGCATGTCCATCAGCTTCATGCCAGGTGCGCGCATCTTCATCACGGTGACGAGGAAGTTCACGCCGGTAAGCGTCGTACCCAATCCGGATAGCTGTAGCGCCCAGATGTAGTAGTCGACACCCACCCCAGGGCTGTACTGGATGCCCGCGAGCGGCGGATAGGCAACCCAGCCGGTCTTGGCGAATTCACCAACGCCCAGCGAGATGTTGACCAGCAGCACGCCTGCCAGCAGCAGGTAGAAGCTCAGGGAGTTCAGGAACGGGAAGGCAACGTCACGTGCACCGATCTGCAGAGGAACCGCCAGGTTCATCAGGCCGGTGAAGAACGGCATCGCCATGAAGATGATCATGATCACACCGTGAGCGGTGAAGATCTGGTCATAGTGTTCAGGCGGCAGGTAGCCTTCGGAGCCACCGGTAGCGGCAGCCAGCTGGGTACGCATCATGATGGCGTCGGCAAAACCGCGCAGCAGCATGACCATCGCGACGATGATGTACATCACCCCGATTTTCTTGTGGTCGACAGTCGTCAACCACTCGCTCCACAAGTAGGACCACTTGCGGAAGTAGGTGATAGCACCGACGACAGCGATACCACCGAGCGCGATCATGGCAAGCGTCACCATGACTATCGGCTCGTGATAGGGTATCGCCTCCAGGCTTAGTTTACCGAACATCTCTTACTCCTCTGCACCGGCAGCTGGTTGCATACTCGATTCCACACCCTTGGTAGTGGCCAGATCTTTGCTGCCTGCTTCTTCGTGGCTCGGACGACCGCGGTTCATGCCTTCGTACTTGTCGACGATCAGCTGGAACTGGTCAGGCGAAGCCTCGCTATACAGCGCGACTGGGTTGTTTTCGCTTGGTTTGGCCAAGGCGTCGTATTCGGCCTTGTCCAGCTTCTTCGGCGACTGCTTGACCTCGGCGACCCACTTGTCGAAGTCTTCCTGAGAGGTGGCAGTAGCCTTGAATTTCATGCCGGTGAAGCCAGCACCGCTGTAGTTGGCGCTGATACCGTCGAACTCGCCGTTTTCGTTGGCGATCAGGTGCAGCTTGGTGGTCATGCCGGCCATGGCGTAAATCTGGCCGCCCAGGCCCGGGATGAAGAACGAGTTCATCACGGCGTCGGAAGTGACGCGGAAGTTGACCGGGGTGTTAGCCGGGAAGACGATCTTGTTGACCGTGGCAATGCCCTGCTCCGGGTAGATGAACAGCCACTTCCAGTCCAGCGCGACCACGTCGATCTGCACCGGCTTCACATCGGAATCCAGCGGACGGTACGGGTCCAGCTTGTGGGTGGAGTGGTAGGTGAAGTAGCCCAGGGCGATGATGATCAGGATCGGGATGATCCACACCGCGGCTTCGATCTTGGTCGAGTGCGACCAGTCAGGGGTGTAGGTGGCAGCCTTGTTGGAAGCACGGTACTTCCAGGCGAAAACCACGGTCATGATAATGACAGGAATCACCACCAGCAGCATCAGGCCGGTAGCGATCAGGATCAGGTTCTTTTGCTCAATGCCGACCTGACCTTTCGGGTCGAGCAGGGTCCAGTTGCACCCACTGAGTAAAAGCATGCCTAAAAAGGGCAATATGCCAAACAGTCTGGGGTAACGCTTTTTACTCATCTCACGACCTCTAGATCAGCTTGCTTCAATGCAATTTGTGTTTTGGTAGCCAACACTTCGTCCTGCCAAGTGCGGCAATTCGCGCCCGTACTCGCTCCTGCCCGGGTCCGGCTGCAGGACCTTGGCGTCAAAGCGTGTTAGCGGTGCTTATGGTTTCGTAGGCAACAGGCCTGTACTTCAGACCAAGTCCATTTGGTGCGGAAAACGCGGAGGGGGGTCCGCCCGGTATCGCCGTTTGGCGAAACTTGACGAAGTCAGCAAAAAGGAGCGCTGGGGCTTCCTTCAATCCTGCGACTCGCAAGCAGTGCCGAACGGAAATTGGGGGCGATTGTAGATAGGTCGCCAACCCTTGACTATGACTTATTGAGCAACAGTCCTTTACAGAATCCGTAACAATACTGCTCAAAAATTCAACTTCGCGACAGTTTGTCGCACCCCGCTTGATAGGCCCCAAAGCCGCATTCTGCAAGGCCTCTAGGTTGATCTGGATCAAGCGGGGAGCGGATTTCCCCTCTTCTCATGCGGCGTAAAAGACCCCATGCAATTCGGGACTTTTGTCTAAGCCCGGCGTCGGTTGCGATAGATCCCGAGCGGAACCAGGACAGCTGTCAGGACGAACGCCACCAGCGCCCATTGCGCCAGCGACAGACCGAGGATCGGCGGGTACGGCGTGCTGCAGAAGCCGTCGACCTGGAACACCAGCGGCCAGAGCTTGGCAAGCGGCAGGTCGTCCACGATCGGCTGCAGGGTGTCGATGCCGCAACTGACCATGGGGTTGGCGAGTATATACACATGGTTGCCGGCCGCAACGATTCCGCCAATGGCGCTGAGCACCACCAGTGCCTCGAAGAAGGTGAGGCTACGGCGCCCGGGCATCGCCGCGGCGATGAAGGCGAACACGGCGATGAACAACAGCGCATAACGTTGCAGGATGCACAGCGGGCATGGTGCCTCGCCCAGGACCACCTGCATGTAGAGGGCGCCACCGATCAGCGAAATGCAGATCAGGCCCAACAGTACCAGAAAGCGCCGTTCCCGATTCAGGCGCGATGTTTGTTCGTTCATTGCCGATTCCTTCGATGGATAGTGGCAGCGTGATCCGCCTGCCTGGCGCAAGTCTACACGCTGGGCAGGGCCTTTGAGCGTGCCGAGGAAGCGGCGTGATAGCGCTGCGCAGGGCTATCCGGTGTGGCTGAGACCGGCCGCAACGACGTCGGTTCAACGCCGGGCGGCAAAAAAGCGGCTGCCCGGATGCCGCGCAGGGGCAAGCCCCCTCGACACCCGGGAGTGAAGGATACCGTGATTAAAGGAGGATTAAAGATGAAAGCTGCACAGTCGCTTTCATCTCTCCTTTATATTGGCAGGAACATGAGGTGCGGCCCAGCCGCTGGCAAGCCAGCCCCCAGGCGACGAATGCGATCGACCGTTTCGTTCTCGATTACCCACGGGCGGGAGCAGTGCCGCAAGAGAGCTGGCTTGCCAGCGGCTGGGATGAATGTTTCATGAGCCTGTGCCGGCCCTTTCGCGGGTAAACCCGCTCCCACAGGGATCGCACAGGTCTCAGGCGCTGTGGGTTACCTGTGGGAGCGGGTTTACCCGCGAAAGGGCCAGTGCAGGCGCTACATCACTCCAGCGCAGCCGCCGGCCCGAAGAACTCGTAGCGGCTCTGCTGCTCTGGCACACCCAGGCCCTTCAACTGGCGCTTGACCGCCGCCATGAAGCCCTTGGGCCCGAGGAAGTAGGCATCCACGTCACGCTCCTGCGGCAGCCACTCGGCCAGCAGGTCCTCGCTCAGCAGGCCCACGGCATCGGCCGCGGCACCGCCCTGCGGCTCTGCATAGCAGTAGAAGCGCTTGAGCTGAGGGTGACGCTCGGCCAGCTCGTCGATCCAGTCGCGGAAGGCATGCACGGCGCCGTTACGGGCGCAGTGAATGAAATGCACCTCACGCTGGGTTTGCAGTGCCGCCTGCAGCATTGGCAGAGTCGGGGTAATACCCACGCCACCGCTGATCAGCACCAGCGGCTTGTCGCTCGCCGCCAGGGTGAAGTCGCCAGCCGGCGGGAACAGCTGCAGGGTATCGCCCACCGCCAGCACGTCGTGCAGGTAGTTGGAGACCTTGCCACCCGCCTCGCGCTTGACGCTGATGCGGTATTCCTTGCCGTCGCACAGCGCCGACAGGGAATAGTTTCGGCGCTGCTCGGCGCCGTCGATGTCCAGCTTCAGGCCGATATACTGGCCAGGCTCGGCCTTGAGCACCGGCTTGCCATCCACCGGGGCAAAATAGAACGAAACGATTTCGCTGCTTTCCTGCTCACGCCGTACCAGGCGGAATTCACGGGTACCGCGCCAGCCGCCTTCGGCTTCTTCCTTCTGTTTATAAAGGTTCTCTTCCGCGCCGATCAGAATGTCGGCCAGCTGGCCATAGGCCGCGCCCCAGGCGTCGATCACGGCGGGGGTGGCGATTTCCTTGCCCAGCACTTCTTCGATGGCACGCAGCAGGCAGCTGCCGACGATCGGGTAGTGCTCCGGCAGAATCTGCAGGGCAACGTGCTTGTTGATGATCTGGCCGACCAGGCCGCCAAGCTGCTCCAGCTGGTCGATGTGGCGGGCATACATCAGCACGCCGTTGGCCAGGGCGCGCGGTTGGTCACCGCTGGCCTGGTGGGCCTGATTGAACAGCGGACGCACTTGCGGGTACTCGCTGAGCATCATCTTGTAGAAGTGGGTGGTCAGCGCTTCGCCGCCGCTTTCCAGCAGGGGGACAGTGGCCTTGATGATTGCACGTTGTTCGGCATTGAGCATTGCAACAACTCCTGAGCCTGTGGCTTCAAATGACTGCCCGAGCTGTTACATCAATCATGCCAACTTTTATCTCCAGGAAAATCAGGGGGTTGACGCAGGTCATGTCAAAACGACCCACCCCAACGTATAGTCATATCGACCCACAGGAGTCCATATGACCACGAAGCCCCTGCTCACCACTCTGCTGCCCTTGGTCAGCGACCTTTCCCGTGACTTGCCCGACCAGGAACGCTATCGCCGCCTGCTACAGGCCATGCGTGGGCTGCTGCCCTGCGATGCCGCCGCGCTACTGCGCCTGGACGGTGAGTGGCTGGTGCCGCTGGCGGTGGACGGCCTGAGCCCCGATACCCTGGGCCGGCGCTTCCGGATCAGCGAGCACCCACGCTTCCAGATCCTGCTCAGCAGCCCGGAACCCACCCGCTTCGCCAGCGACTCCGAACTGCCCGACCCTTACGACGGCCTGGTCAACGCCCCCCATGCCAACCTGGAAGTACATGACTGCATGGGTTGCCCGTTGATGGTCGACGAGCGCCCTTGGGGCCTGGTTACCCTCGATGCGCTGACCCCTGGGCAGTTCCAGAGCCTGGAGCTGGGCGCCCTGCAGGCCTTCGCCAGCCTGGCCGCCGCCACGGTCACCGTGGCCGAGCGCATCGAGCACCTGGCCCTGCGCGCGGAAGACGAACACCACCGCGCGGAGATCTACCGCCAGGCCAGCGGCCAGGACAAGGAGCTGATTGGCCAGAGCCCCGCGCACAAGCGCCTGGTGGAGGAAATCCGCCTGGTCGGTGGTAGTGACCTGACCGTGCTGATCACCGGTGAGACCGGGGTCGGCAAGGAGTTGGTGGCCCAGGCCCTGCATCAGGCCAGTAACCGCGCTGGCAAACCGCTGGTAAGCCTCAACTGTGCCGCCCTGCCCGACACCCTGGTCGAAAGCGAACTGTTCGGCCATGTGCGCGGTGCCTTCACTGGCGCCCATGGCGAGCGCCGCGGCAAGTTCGAGCTCGCCAATGGCGGCACGCTGTTCCTCGATGAGGTCGGTGAACTGCCGCTGACGGTGCAGGCCAAACTGCTGCGGGTGCTGCAGAGCGGCCAGTTGCAGCGCCTGGGCTCGGACCGCGAGCACCGGGTGGATGTGCGCCTGATCGCCGCGACTAACCGCGACCTGGCGGCAGAAGTACGCGCTGGCAACTTCCGCGCCGACTTCTACCATCGCCTCAGCGTATACCCGCTGCACGTGCCGCCGTTGCGCGAACGTGGGCGCGATGTGCTGTTACTGGCTGGCTACTTTCTCGAACAGAACCGCTCGCGCCTGGGCCTGAACAGCCTGCGCCTGAGCAGCGAGGCCCAGTCTGCGCTGCTGGCCTATGACTGGCCGGGCAACGTGCGTGAACTGGAACACCTGATCGGTCGCTCGGCGCTCAAGGCGCTGGGCCAGCATTCCGACAGGCCGCGCATCCTCACCCTGGAGGCCATCGACCTGGACCTGCGCGCAACGGTAACGCCCGGCACCCCGCCCTCCCCTGCCGCGCCCCTGCCGGCGGCACCGCTACCCGAGGGGGGCCTGCGCGAAGCCGTCGACGACTACCAGCGCCAGGTGATCGAGGCCTGCCTGCAACGACACGAAGATAACTGGGCAGCGGCTGCCCGGGAACTCGGCCTGGACCGCGCCAACCTCAGTCGCCTGGCCCGTAGGCTCGGGCTGCGCTGAGTAGGAATCCTGGGGGCGCTTTGCGCCCCATCGCGACACAAGGCCGCTCCTACAAGGGACCGCGATCCCCTGTAGGAGCGGCCTTGTGTCGCGATGGGCTGCAAAGCAGCCCCAGAATCCCCACGCCCGCTAAAGCCCGACCAAAACAGGCCGATAACCGGTTATCCCCTGTTCCCCACGAAGGTCACCATGGCCACGCAAAATGCCCGCGCGGATTCGCTGTCCCTGCTGCTGTTCACCCTGCGCAGCGGCAAGTTGATGGCAATCAACCTGCTCAAGGTCAGCGAGATAATCCCCTGCCCGCCGCTGACCAAGCTGCCCGAATCGCACCCTCACGTGAAAGGCGTGGCGACCCTGCGCGGCAATCCGCTGTCGGTCATCGACCTGTCCCGCGCCATCGGCGAACGGCCGCTGGCCGACCCTGACGGCGGCTGCCTGATCGTCACCGAGATCAGCCGCTCGCGCCAGGGCCTGCATGTGCAGGCGGTCAGCCGCATCGTGCATTGCCTGAGCACCGACATCAAACCACCACCCTACGGCTCGGGCAGCCGCTCGTTCATCACCGGCGTGACCCGGGTCGACAACACCCTTGTTCAGGTGCTGGACATCGAAAAAGTCATCCACGCCATCGCCCCGCCGGCGCCCGAACAGCCTCACGGTACCTTGGACGAGGAAGACGCCAGCCTGCTGGCCGCCGCCAACATCCTGGTGGTGGACGACAGCCAGGTGGCCCTGCAGCAGTCAGTACACACCCTGCGCAACCTTGGCATCGAATGCCACACCGCCCGCAGCGCCAAGGACGCCATCAACGTGTTGCTGGAACTGCAAGGCACCGCGCAGGAAATCAACGTGATCGTCTCCGACATCGAAATGAGCGAAATGGACGGCTACGCCTTCACCCGTACCCTGCGCGAGACCCCCGACTTCCAGCACCTGTACATACTGCTGCATACCTCGCTGGACAGCGCCATGAGCAGCGAAAAGGCGACCCAGGCCGGGGCCAATGCCATCCTCACAAAGTTCTCCTCGCCGGAGCTGACCGATTGTCTGGTGGTGGCGGCGCGTACCGTGGTGTTCGCCGAGCGCTGATATATTCGGAGACAAACTCCCCGGCTTGCCGCCGGGGTCGAGTCGGGCATAATTCGCGCCCCTCGCAAGTAATTTGCCGGAATCGCGTATGAAGTTTCTCAGCTCTATCCTGATCACTTGCGCCCTCGTCAGCGGTATCGCCCAGGCCTCCAGCAGCCAGGCCTGGAACGAACAGCGCCAGCAGATGCTCAAGGCTTGCCTGGCCGCCAGCCAGTTCAAGGATGCCCACGCCCGCAGCAAGCCCGCCGAGTTCGATGACCAGGTCGGCATGAGCGCCCTGCTGATCGAAGGCGTCTACCCCCAGAAGCACATGCAGCAGCGTACCGGTACCGAGCTGTGCCTGTACGACCGCCAACAGCAGCGCGCCTTCGTCAGCGAATGGAGCCCGGAGGTCAAGTGACCGACAGCCTGCGTTTCGCCTGCACCGGCTGCGGCAAGTGCTGTACCGGCCACCACGTGCCCTTGACCCTGGCCGAAGCGCACCGCTGGGCGGACAACGACGGCCAGGTGGTGGTGTTGATCGAAGCCTTCGTGGCGGACGGCCCTGGCATGCCGGTAGAACAGCGTGATCATGTGCTGCGTCGTTCATATCCCGTGCCCTGCGGCGACAGCGAAATACGCGTCTCGGTGACCTTCGCCGCGTTCAACCCCGGACGCTGCCGCAACCTCGACGACAACGACCTGTGCACCATCTATGACCAGCGGCCGCTGGTATGTCGCATCTACCCGGTGGAAATAAACCCGCATATCCCGCTGCGGCCGGGCAGCAAGGACTGCCCGCCGGAAGCCTGGCAGCAGGGGCCGGAGCTGATCCACGGCAGCCAACTGGTGGATGCCGGGCTGGAGGCGCTGGTGCAGGCCTCTCGCCAGGCCGACCGCGAGGACATCGCCGCCAAAGTGGCGGTGTGCCAGGCGCTGGGCATGACCACCAGTGCGCTCAAGGGCAACGGGTTTACTGCCTACTTGCCTGACATGGGCGCGTTCAGCGCGGCCCTGGCCCAGGCACCGGAGGCTGGCCGGGTACAGTGGGCCCTGCATGTGGAGGACACGGCGCTGGTGGCGAGTTTGCAGGAACATGGTTTGCGCACCACTAACGAGCCCCCGGTGTATTACGCCTTCATCAGCTTCTAGCGATGCCTTTGACGGGGCAACTGTCCTGTTCCAGATCTATGAACCGACGCCAGCTCTGTGGGAGCGGCTTTAGCCGCGAACACCGGCGCAGCCGGTGCCATGCTCCGCGTTGGACTCTTCGCGGGTAAACCCGCTCCCACAGGGTACGCGGATCGCCCTGCTGATCAGCTCTGTGCGCTACAGCGGAGCGCAAAAGGCGAGCGATTTCCTGCGGCGCAGGCGAAACTGACAGCGCTGTCAGCCAGCAGTCACGCTGCCGACCCGGTCCGGGGACTATAAGCTTGAATACAGACAACCGCTCCCCACCCATCTGGCCAAGGTGCCCGCACTAATGCGACGACCGCCCCGCCCTGTCATCCTCGCCGCCCTGGCGCTCCTTGTCCTGGCGGTAGCGGGCATCTGGTTCGGCCATCGCCAGCCAGCACCTGCCGCCCGCGCGCAAACCGCCATCCCGGTGCGCGTGGTGAATGTCGTGCAGCAGAACGTGCCGCGCTATGCCAGCGCCATCGGCTCGGTGCTGTCGCTGCACAGCGTCGAGGTGCGCCCGCAAGTGGAAGGGGTACTGACCCAGGTTCTGGTCAAGGAAGGCCAGTGGGTGAAGGAAGGCGACCTGCTGGCGACCCTCGACGACCGCGCCATCCGCGCCAGCCTCGACCAGGCCCGCGCCGAACTCGGCCAGAGCCAGGCGCAGATCCAGGTGGCCAATGTCGACCTGCAGCGCTACCGCCTGCTGAGTACCGACAACGGCGTGTCGAAGCAGACCCTCGACCAGCAGCAGGCCTTGGTCAACCGCCTGCAAGCCACGGTCAAGGGCAACCAGGCAGCCATCGCCAATGCCGAGGTGCAGCTGTCATACACGCAGGTCCGCTCGCCAGTGACCGGTCGGGTGGGCATTCGCAACGTCGACCCGGGCAACCTGGTGCGTACCAGCGATACTCGCAGCCTGTTCAGCGTTACCCAGATCGACCCGATCGCCGTCGAATTCGCCCTGCCGCAGCAAATGCTGCCGACCCTGCAAAGCCTGCTGAAGGCGCCCACCCCGGCACTGGTGCAGGCCTACATGGATGCCGATGGCGAACGCAACCTGCTCGGTGAAGGCCACCTGGCACTGATCGACAACCAGATTTCCGCCACCACAGGCACCGTTCGGGTAAAAGCCGAATTCGACAACAAGGACGGCCGCCTTTGGCCGGGTCAGCTGGTCACCATCCGCTTGCGTACCGCCGTGGAAGAAAACGCCCTGGTGGTACCGCCGCCTGTGGTACAGCGCGGCGTCGACGGGCACTTCGTCTACCGCCTGGACGGTGACAAGGTCACCAGTGTGCCGGTCAAGGTGCTGTATCAGGACAGCGGGCTGAACATCATTGCCGGAGTCAAGCCGGGCGAGCGACTGGTGCTCGATGGCCAGTCGCGGCTCAAGCCTGGTTCGCGGGTCGAGGTAACCCCCGACGCCCCCGCGCCTTCGGAAATGGCCGACCGCCGGGGCCAGCCATGAACACGCGCAACGGTGTTTCGGCCTGGTGCATCGACCACCCCATCGCCACCCTGCTGCTGACCTTCGCCCTGGTGCTGCTGGGGGCCATCGCCTTCCCGCGCCTGCCGGTGGCCCCCCTGCCGGAAGCCGACTTCCCAACCATCCAGGTCACCGCCCAACTGCCTGGCGCCAGCCCGGAAACCATGGCCTCGTCGGTGGCCACGCCGCTGGAAGTGCAGTTCAGCGCCATTCCCGGCATGACCCAGATGACCAGCAGCAGCGCACTGGGCTCGACCAACCTGATCCTGCAGTTCACCCTCGACAAGAACATCGACACCGCCGCCCAGGAAGTGCAGGCGGCCATCAACACCGCCACCGCGCGTCTGCCACAAGACCTGCCCAACCCGCCGACCTGGCGCAAGGTCAACCCGGCCGACAGCCCGGTGCTGGTGCTGACGGTCAGCTCCAGCCAGATGCCCGGCAACGATCTCAGCGACTACGCCGAAACCCTGCTTGCGCGCCAGCTGAGCCAGATCGACGGGGTCGGCCTGATCAACATCACCGGGCAACTGCGCCCCGCAATTCGCGTGCAGGCGCAACCCGAGAAACTGGCCGCCATCGGCCTGACCCTGGCCGACTTGCGCCAGGCCATCCAGCAGACCAGCCTGAACCTGGCCAAGGGCGCGCTGTACGGCGAACACAGCGTGTCGACCATCGCCGCCAACGACCAATTGTTCCATCCCGACGACTACGCCCAGCTGATCGTCTCCTACCGCGACGGTGCACCGGTGCACCTGAAGGATGTGGCCAAGGTGATCAATGGTGCCGAGAACGCCTATGTCAAAGCCTGGTCCGGCGACCAGCCCGGGCTGAACCTGGTGATTTTCCGCCAGCCTGGCGCCAACATCGTCGATACCGTGGACCGGGTACTGGCTGCCCTGCCCAGGCTGCAGGAGATGCTGCCAGCCTCGGTCGAAGTGTCGGTGCTGCAGGACCGCACCCAGACCATCCGTGCCTCGCTGCATGAAGTGGAGCTGACCCTGATGATCGCCGTGGCCCTGGTGATCGGGGTAATGGCGCTGTTTCTGCGCCAGTGGTCGGCGACCCTGGTGGTGTCCAGCGTGCTCGGCGTATCGCTGATCGCCAGTTGCGCGCTGATGTACATCTTCGGCTTCAGCCTGAACAACCTGACCCTGGTGGCCATCGTCATCTCGGTGGGCTTCGTGGTAGACGATGCCATCGTCGTGGTGGAAAACATCCACCGCCACCTGGAGGCCGGCGACGACAGCCGTACTGCCGCGCTCAAGGGCGCCGGGGAAATCGGCTTCACCGTGGTGTCGATCAGTTTCTCGCTGATCGCCGCGTTCATCCCGCTGCTGTTCATGGGCGGCGTGGTCGGCCGGCTGTTCAAGGAGTTCGCCCTTACCGCCACCGCCACCATCCTGATTTCGGTGGTGGTTTCGCTGACCCTGGCGCCAACCCTGTGCGCACTGTTCATGCGCCGCCCGCCCGGAGAGCACAAGGGCGGCTTCGGCGAGCGGCTGGTCAGGTGGTACGAAAAGGGCCTGGACCGCGCCCTCGCCCATCAGCGCCTGACCCTCGGCATGTTCGGCCTGACCCTGGCCCTGGCGGTGGCCGGTTACGTGGGTATCCCTAAGGGCTTTTTCCCGCTGCAGGACACCGGCTTCATCCTCGGCACCAGCGAGGCGGCAGCGGATGTGTCGTACCCGTCGATGATCGAGAAGCACCAGGCGCTGGCCAGAATCATCCAGGCCGACCCGGCGGTGCGCGCGTTCTCCCACTCGGTGGGCGTCACCGGCAGCAACCAGACCATCGCCAACGGCCGCTTCTGGATCGCCCTCAAGCCGCGAGGCGAACGCGATGTGTCGGCCAGCGAACTGATCGACCGGCTGCGACCCAAGCTGGCTCAGGTGCCGGGCATCGTCCTGTACATGCGTGCCGGCCAGGACATCAACCTCAGCTCCGGCCCGTCACGCACCCAGTACCAGTACGTGCTCAAGAGCAACGACGGCATGGCGCTTAACCTGTGGACCCAGCGGCTGACCGAGCGCCTGCGGGAAAACCCGGCGTTCCGCGACCTGTCCAACGACCTGCAACTGGGTGCCAGCGTCACCCGCATCGATATCGACCGCCAGGCCGCGGCACGTTTCGGCCTGACCACCACCGACGTCGACCAGGCGTTGTACGACGCCTTCGGCCAGCGGCAGATCAGCGAATTCCAGACCGAGACCAACCAGTACAAGGTGATCCTCGAACTGGATGCCCGCCAGCGCGGCAAGGCCGAAAGCCTCAACTACTTCTACCTGCGCTCGCCGCTGAGCAACGAGATGGTGCCGCTGTCGGCAGTGGCCCATGTGGCGCCGCCCAGCACCGGGCCGCTGTCGATCAGCCACGATGGCCTGTTCCCGGCGGCCAACCTGTCGTTCAACCTGGCCCCGGGCGTGGCCCTGGGCGATGCGGTGACCATCCTTGAGCGCACCCAGCGTGAGCTGGGCATGCCCGACTCCATCAGCGGCAACTTCCAGGGCGCGGCCCAGGCCTTCCAGAGCTCGCTATCGAGCCAGCCGTGGCTGATCCTGGCAGCGCTGGTGGCGGTGTACATCATCCTCGGCGTGCTGTACGAAAGCTTCGTCCACCCGCTGACGATCATCTCCACCCTGCCCTCGGCCGGCCTCGGCGCACTGATCCTGTTGTGGGCCATGGGCCAGGACTTCAGCATCATGGGGCTGATCGGCGTGGTGCTGCTCATCGGTATCGTCAAGAAAAACGGCATCCTGCTGATCGACTTCGCCCTCGAAGCCCAACGCCGCCAGGGCCTGACCCCGGAGCAGGCGATCCACCAGGCCTGCCTGACGCGCTTCCGGCCGATCATCATGACCACCCTGGCCGCCTTGCTCGGTGCGGTGCCGCTGATGTTCGGCTTCGGCACCGGTTCCGAACTGCGCCAGCCACTGGGCATCGCCGTGGTTGGCGGCCTGCTGGTGAGCCAGGCGCTGACGCTGTTCACCACCCCGGTCATATACTTGGCCCTGGAGCGCCTGTTCCACCGCCGCCAGGTCGCCCATGCGGCGGCGCCCAGTGCCAACCAGGACTAGACCATGCGTGTGCTGATCATCGAAGACGAAGAAAAAACCGCCGACTACCTGCATCGCGGCCTCAGCGAGCAAGGGTTTACCGTCGACCTGGCGCGGGACGGCATCGATGGCCTGCACCTGGCCCTGGAAGGTGACTACGCAGTGATCGTGCTGGATGTGATGCTGCCGGGCCTGGACGGTTATGGCGTGCTGCGTGCCCTGCGCGCGCGCAAGCAGACACCGGTGATCATGCTGACCGCCCGTGAACGGGTCGAAGACCGTATCCATGGCCTGCGCGAGGGTGCCGACGACTATCTGGGCAAGCCGTTTTCCTTCCTCGAACTGGTTGCCCGCCTGCAAGCCCTTACCCGGCGTAGCAGCAACCATGAACCGTTGCAGGTGCAGGTGGGTGACCTGTGGATCGACCTGATGGCGCGCAAGGCCACGCGCGCCGGCCAGCGCCTGGAGCTGACGGCCAAGGAGTTCTCGCTGCTCAGCGTGCTGGCCCGCCGGCAAGGTGAAATCCTGTCGAAGACGGCGATTGCCGAGCTGGTCTGGGACATCAATTTCGACAGCGATGCCAACGTCGTCGAAGTGGCGATCAAGCGCCTGCGCGCCAAGCTCGACGGGCCTTTCGACAACAAGTTGCTGCACACCATCCGAGGCATGGGCTATGTCCTGGAAAACCGTGCGGGGTAATTCCATCGCGCTGCGCCTGTCGGCGCTATTCATCCTGGTGGCGCTCGGCGTGTTCCTGCTGATCGGTTCGGCGCTGTACCGCCAGGTCGACCGCAGCCTCGACCTGCTGCCACAGGCCGAGCTGGATGCGCGTTTCAGCGTGCTCGAGTCCACCCTCAACCGCTTCGGTACACCGGAGCACTGGGCCAAGATCAACAACAAGCTCAACCTGCTCAGCGAAGAGGACAAGCGCATTCGCTTCTGGGTGGTCAGCAGCAACCCGGCCTACGAATACGGTCACCCCAGCGAGCTGGTCCGCGCCTTCGCCGAAGGCGCGCAGGGCATGCGCGACCTGCGCCTGCCCGACCGGCCCTACCCTTACAAGGTGCTGGTCAGCGAACTGCCGGCACTGGGCGAGCGACCGCCGCTGCGCTTTCTGATCGGAATCGACACCGAAACCTTCTGGCAGGCCCAGCACAGCCTGCTGGTGGCAATTGTCGGGCTGGCGGTGCTCGGCGTGCTGCTGGCCTCGCTGCTGGGCTACTGGGTGGCGCGCATCGGCCTGCGCCCGCTGCTGGCGTTGTCCGTTGAGGCCCAGGCGCTGGCGCCACCGCGCCTGGACGGGCGCCTGCAGACTGAGAACCTGGCACCGGAGCTGGCCCAGTTCGCCGGCGCCTTCAATGCCGCACTGGACCGGGTCAGCCAGGCCTATACACGGCTCGAAGCCTTCAACGCCGACGTTGCCCACGAATTGCGCTCACCACTGACCAATCTGATCGGCCAGACCCAGGTGGCGCTGACCCGCGGGCGCAGCGCCGAGCACTACTTCGAAGTGCTGCAATCGAACCTTGAGGAACTGGAGCGCCTGCGCAGCATCATCAACGACATGCTGTTCCTGGCCAACGCCGACCAGGGCAGCAAGGCCACTGCCCTGACCCAGGCCTCGCTGGCCGAGGAGGTGGCGACCACCCTCGACTACCTGGACTACATTCTCGAAGACGCGCAGGTCAGCGTGAGCGTGAGCGGCGATGCCCAGGTGCCCATCGAAAAGGCCCAGCTGCGCCGGGCGCTGATCAACCTGCTGAACAACGCCGTGCAGCACACCGCACCGCACCAGGTGATCGCGGTGCAGATCGCGGACGGGCCGGAGCAGGTCAGCATCGCCGTGAGCAACCCGGGGCCGGCGATCGACGATGAGCACCTGCCATTGCTGTTCGAACGCTTCTACCGGGTGGATGCGGCACGTAGCAACAGTGGTGGCGGTAACCATGGGCTGGGGTTGGCGATCGTCAAGGCGATTGCGCTGATGCATGGTGGGGAGGTGTTTGTGCGTAGTGCCGCTGGGTTCAATACATTCGGCATCCAATTGCCAGTTCTGAGGCCTGCGCGGTCTCTGTAGGAGCGGCCTTGTGTCGCGAAAGGGCTGCGTAGCAGCCCCCGGCAATTGTTGCTGTGGCACAAAACCTGGGGCCGCTTCGCGCCCCATCGCGACACAAGGCCGCTCCTACAAAGGGCCGCGGAAGTGCTCTAGGCTGGGGGTTTGCGGCGAAAGTCCAATTGCTTTTTTCAAAGATAATTACCTTTTGCGCAACAGTGCTTATCGCACTTCGCTCTGTTTCAAGTGCATTGAAAGGACTAACTTTACCCCTGTCCTCATTAGCACTTGCACCGCAAGAAGGTAGTTTCAAATGTCCAACAGTATGGGTATTGCCAGCGTCTTCGTCCTGTCTTCCCTGTTGTTGTCGCCCCTGGCCATGGCCGAAGAATCCAAGGCTTTCGTCACCCGTAATGCCGAGTTCGCCGCGGTCCACCAAGAGGCCCGCGAAGCCGTAGCCGCACAGCAGGCCGACGCCGCAAAAGACGCAAACCAGACCGCTTCCAAGGTTTCTGTCGATGCTAACGCCGACAGCTGATCAAGCGCTGTCGCTGCTCCCGTTTTCCCTTGGCTACACCATGGGCACCACCGGTGCCGATATGTTAGCCTTTTAAAGCCGCTGCCGATCAGCGGCTTTTTTTATGTGCTTCAACTATCAGCCAGGCTGTAACGTTCACGTATAAGAAAGACGCACATTCGAAAATAAAAACTGCCCCACCGCCAGACCCAAGGAGCTAGTACCGGTGCCTTCCGCGTTTCGTTTTACCCCGCTGTTCATTGCGTTGACTGCAACGATCCCTTTCGCCGCTCAGGCAGATGAAGACAAGGCTGATGGCTTCATCGAAGGCTCGTCCTTCAACCTGCATTTCCGTAACGCCTACTTCAACCGCGACAACCACAACGCCGGCGTGCGCGACACCCGCGAGTGGGGCCAGGGCGCGGTTGCACGCTTCGAGTCGGGCTACACCCCGGGCGTGGTCGGCTTTGGCTTGGACGCCCACGCCATGCTGGGCCTGAAACTCGACGGTGGCGGCGGCCATGCTGGCACCAGCATTCTGCCAACCCACCAAAAGAACGAAGACGAACTGGGTGCTGCCCCGCACTCGTTCTCCACCGCCGGTGCCGCAGTCAAGCTCAAGGCGTTCGACACCGAGCTGAAAGCCGGTGACCTGTTCCTTACCAACCCGGTGATCGCCGGCGGCGAGACCCGCATGCTGCCGCAGACCTTCCGTGGTGTGAGCCTGACCAACACCAGCATCGACGGCCTGCTGCTCGAAGGCGGCCAGGTCAGCTTCACCAAGCCGTACAACCAGAGCGGCCACCGCCGCATCGACACTTACTACGGTTCGCTGGGCGAGCATGACAAGAGCAAGCACCTGAACTGGGCCGGCGCGTCATGGAGCGGTACCCCGAACATCACCGCCAACCTGTATGCGGCCGAGCTGAAGGACATCTGGAACCAGTACTACGCCGATTTCGACTACACCTACGTGGTCAGCGACCTGGTCAGCCTGAACCCGGGCGTGCACTTCTATCACACCCAGGACACCGGCCAGGCCCTGCTGGGCAAGATCGACAACAATACCTACAGCGTGCATTTCACCGTCAACGCCGGGTTCCACAGCGTCACCGCCGCCTACCAGCGGGTCAACGGCAACACGCCGTTCGACTACATCAACCTGGGCGACAGCATCTACCTGGACAACTCGCGCATGTACTCGGACTTCAACGCACCGAACGAGCGTTCGTGGAAGCTGCAGTACGCTTATGACTTCGCCGGCATGGACATTCCAGGCCTGACCACGGTGCTGTCGTACTCGCGGGGTGAGGCAGACCTGACCAAGGCCGTCCAGGACACCACCCACTACGATTACTACCGCGCCGATGGCAAGAACGCCACGCACTGGGAACGCGACCTGGATGTGAAGTACGTGTTCCAGGAGGGTGACCTGAAGGACCTGTCGGTACTGGTGCGCTATGCCACCCACCGTGGCAGCCAGGGTTATGCGTCGATCGACAGCAACAGCGACAACGATGAATTGCGGGTGATCGTGGATTACCCGTTGAACGTGTTCTGATCCAGGACCGCAAGCTAAAGATCCAACCTGTGGGAGCGGGCGTGCCCGCGAACACCGGCGAAGCCGGTGCCATGCACCGCGGCGCTTGCTTCGCGGGCATGCCCGCTCCCACAAGGTTCTCGGTCAGTCCAGAATAAGGTCTACCGCGATTCCGTCGGACAAATCTTGTTCGACAATCCCCGCTTCCCTAGAATGTCGCCGCCGCGAATGGCCCTGCCCACGCAGTAGCGAGCATGCCCCCCCGATCTCCGCGTTTCGCACTCTACAGGTCGCACCCCGAGCTGATCCTCAACCTGGGCAGTTGCCTTGCCGTGCTCGCCATCGTGGCCATCGTCAGCTACCTGCTGGCGCGCGAGCGCGACAATGTCGAGGTGTCGGCGATCCGCTCGTCCAACAATATCGTCCAGTTGATCGAAAGCGACATCCTGCGCAACGTCGAACTCTACGACCAGTCGCTGCAGGGCCTGATCTGGGCGGTCGGGCGCAAGGAGCTGCCGGAGATCCCCGGCCCGGTGCGCCAACGCCTGCTATTCAATGAAGCCTTCGTCGACCGCAAGCGCGGTGACGTGCTATGGCTGGACAAGCAAGGCAACGTGGTGGGCGATTCCACCAGCAGCGTGCCACGCAAGGCCAACTTCGCCAACACCGGGGTTTTCCAGGCGCACCTGCACAACGCCAACCTCGGCCTGCTGGTGGGCCCGCCGTTCAAGGCCAGGCTCGGCGACCTGGACTGGTGCATCAGTTTCAGCCGGCGTATCTCCGACGCCAAAGGCGAGTTCGCCGGCCTGGCAGCGGGCGCGCTGCGCCTGTCGTACTTCAGTGAACTGTTCCAGCGCCTGGATATCGGCGAAGACAGCAGCATCAACCTGCTCAACACCGATGGCCAACTGCTGGCTCGCCAGCCCAGCCGTACGCAAGACTCGCAAATCGGCAGCAACTATGCCGAGCGGCCCAATTTCAAACGTATTCTCAGCGAGCAGAGCGGCAGCTTTACCGCCCGCTCCAGCAGCAACGGCAAACCGCGCATGTACACCTTCGCCCGGGTCGCGCAGTTGCCACTGATCGTACTGGTCGTGCATTCGGCCGAAGATGTATTCGAATCCTGGCGGCGTACTGCGATCCTGGTCAGCGTTGCCACCGGTGGACTATGTGTGGGCATCCTCTGGCTGACCCTGCTGCTGGGCCGCGAATTGCGTCGCCGCCAGGAGGCCGAACAGGGCCTTGCGACGCTGGCCGCCACCGACAGCCTGACCGGGCTGGCCAACCGCCGACGCCTGGACCAGGTACTACGACAGGAATGGGCTCGTGCCCAGCGCAACCGCAAGCCGTTGGCAGTGCTGATGGTGGATGTGGACCATTTCAGGGCGTTCAACCAGCGCCATGGCCATGCCGGTGGCGACCATGCCCTGCGCGAAGTGGCCAAGACCATCGAGGCATGCATCCGCCGCCCGGCCGATGTGGCAGCGCGTTATGGGGGTGAGGAATTTCAGGTAGTGCTGCCGGAAACCGATCTGAGCGGTGCGCAAATGCTTGCCGAGCGCATTCGTAGCAGTGTCGAAGCGCTGGCACCGTTCGCCGATGATGCCCACTCGGTCACGGTCAGCATCGGCATCGGCCTGTCAGGCACCCAGCACGATCTGGCGAAGGTGCTGGGTGCTGCGGATGAAGCGCTCTACCGGGCCAAGGCCAAAGGCCGCAACCGGGTAGAGGGGCCGGCCGACTAGCTGCGAGCGTGCGCGGCGTTGCGCAAGGCCCTGACCTGATCATGGTTGCGCTGCACACCTTGCAGCTGTTTTTCCACCAGGGTGTAGGTCTGGTCGCTGGCGGTGCGGCCCAGCTTCACCAGTTTCTCGCGGGCTTCCTTGTAGGCCTTGAGGGCGTGGTCCTCGCCTCGCTCCACCTCGTTCAGCACCGCTTCCTCATCCTTGCCGGTGACCATCGCCTTGAGGTTGACCCAACCCCGATGCAGGTCACCGCTGATGCTGGTGGAGGTTTCCGGGTCGCCACCCAGGCGACGCACCTCGCTCTGCAGCTCGCCGGCTGCATTGGCACACTCACCGGCACGCTGAACGAAGAACGCTTTCAGTTCGGGGTTTTTCACATCATCGGCCGAGGCCTTGAAGCCTTTCTCGCCATCCTTGCTGTACTCGATCAGGTCGTTGAGCACGTCGATCACATCTTTGTTGGGATTGCTCATGGCACAAACTCCTTGGCAGGTGATAGTCATCTGTAAGAGAGCAGCGTTCATGCCAAGCGAGGCTCGCCCATGAAATCTTTTAAAATCAATAAGATAGAAATACAGGACTAAAGCTGGAACAGGGCGTTCTGCATGATTGCCGCTTGGGCCTTCGTGCAGATTGCAGTATGGTCGGCGCTTTCAACAGCCAGGTGCGCCGATGATGAAGCCGGAAACCCTCGAACTGCTGGTCACCCGTACCATGCCGTTTGGCAAGTACCAGGGACGAATCGTTGCCGACCTGCCGGGGGATTACCTGGCCTGGTTTGCGCGCAAGGGTTTCCCGGCGGGGGAATTGGGTGGGTTGCTGGCGCTGATGCATGAGGTCGATCACAACGGGCTGGGCGATCTGCTTGTGCCGTTGCGGCAGAAGCATCGGCGCTAGCCTGGACTGGCCCCTTCGCGGGTAAACCCGCTCCCACAGGTTCTCTGCAAGCTTGAAAATTGTGCAGTACCTGTGGGAGCGGGTTCACCCGCGAAGAGGCCAATAAAGCCAGCTGAAATCCCTAACCCTTCACCGGTGCCACCGCCAGCTCCACCCGCTCGCTCTTCTTGATCACCGCATACACCACCGCCGTCAGCAGGCTGCCCGCCACGATCGCCAACAGGTACAACAGTGCATGGTTGATCGCATTGGGGATCAGCAGCACGAACAGGCCACCATGCGGCGCCATCAGCTTGCAGCCGAAGTACATCGACAATGCACCGGTCAATGCCCCGCCGGCCACGCTGGCCGGGATTACCCGCAGCGGGTCCTTGGCAGCAAACGGGATTGCCCCTTCGGAAATGAAGCACAGCCCCAGCGCCAGGGCCGCCTTGCCCGCTTCACGCTCGCTCTGGGCGAACTTGCGCCGGGCCAGGAAGCTGGCAATACCCAGGCCAATCGGCGGCACCATGCCGGCTGCCATGGTCGCCGCCATCGGCGCATAGCTCGACGAGGCCAACAGCCCCACCGAGAAGGCATAGGCAGCCTTGTTGATCGGCCCGCCCAGGTCGACGCACATCATGCCGCCCAGCAACAGGCCCAGCAGGATTGCATTGGTGGTGCCCATGCTGTCGAGAAAATGCGTGAGGCCTTCCAGCATCGCCGCCACTGGCTGGCCGACCACGTAGATCATCACCAGGCCGGTGAACAGGCTGGCCAGCAGCGGAATGATCAGGATCGGCTTGAGTGCCTCCAGGCTGCTGGGCAGGCGCGCCCAGCGGGCAATGGCCTTGGCACTGTAACCGGCGAGGAAACCGGCGACGATACCACCGATGAATCCGGCGCCCAGGGTGCTGGCCAGCAGACCGCCGATCATGCCGGGCGCCAGCCCCGGGCGGTCGGCGATGGACCAGGCGATATAGCCCGCCAGCAGTGGCACCATCAGCTTGAACGCAGCCTCGCCGCCGATCTGCATCAATGCGGCCGGCAAGGTGCCCGCTTCTTTATAAGCCTCGATACCGAACACGAACGACAGGGCAATCAGCAGGCCGCCAGCCACCACCATCGGCAGCATGAACGACACACCGGTGAGCAGGTGCTTGTATACCCCGGTCTTCTCGCCCTTCGCTGGCGTGCTCGCCGCTGCGGCATCGCCGCTGTTTTCCACCTTGGCCTCAGCCAGGGCCTTGTCGAGGGTGGCACGGGCCTGCTTGAGGGCGATACCGGTGCCACAACGGTAGATGCGCTTGCCGGCGAAACGCGCGGTGGGCACTTCGATGTCGGCAGCCAGTAGCACTACATCGGCTGCGGCGATGGCTTCGGCAGACAAGGGGTTGCGCGCACCGACCGAGCCCTGGGTTTCGACGGTGAGCTGGTAGCCCAGCTGCTGCGCGGCCTGCTGTAAAGCTTCCGCAGCCATGAATGTATGCGCGACGCCAGTCGGGCAAGCCGTGACGGCGACGATGCGTGCGCCAGCGCTGCCAGCTTCGGCCGGAAGGCCTGGCACCGTGGCCAGCAGCCGGGCGTTGGAAGCCGCCTCATCGAGGAAGCCTTCGCGGTCGGCCAAAGCCTGGGACGGCGTGCTCTGGTACACGCGCTTGCCGACGAAACGGGCCAGGTCCACCGGGCCGGTGCTGACCACCAGCACCCAGTCGGCTTCGGCGATCTGCGCGGCGCTCAGTTGCCGCTCGGGGTGGCCGGCATCCTGCACTTCGACGCTGGTACTCCAGCCCCGCCGCTGGGCAGCGGCAGACAGCAAACGCGCGCTCAGCACACTCGACACCTGGCCGTTGGGGCAGGCAGTGACAATGGCAATGTTCATCGGCAACCCTCTTGTTGTTCTGTCAGTTGCACGGCGGCTTCCAGACGCGCCAATTGTTCGCGGTCGCGGATGCCGAACCCAACCTGGGTAACGGCCTGAGCAGCGATCGCGGTGGCCCGGGTCAAGGTCTGCGCCGGGGCTTCACCCAGCAGCAGGCCGTGGACCATGCCGGCCACCAGCGAATCACCTGCGCCCACCGTGCTGGCAACCTGCACCTTGGGTGGGCAAGCATGTACGGCATGGTCATGGGTAAACCAGCTCACGCCCCGTTCGCCCGCCGACACCACCACGTGTTCTACGCCACTGGCCAGCAGGCGCTCGGCAGCTGCGCGCTGCTGCGCCGGGTTATCCACAGCCAGGCCGAGCACCTCGCCCAGCTCTTCGGTATTGGGCTTGACCAGCCAGGGCGAGCTCTGCAGGCCGACACGCAGGGCTTCGCCGCTGCTGTCCAGGGCCACCTTGAGGCCTTGCGCCTTGAGCTGTTCGAGCAACTGGCGGAACCAGTCGGCACTGATCCCGCGCGGCAGGCTACCAGCCACCACCACCGCATCATGGCCCGGGGCAATCTGCGCCAGGCGGCGCAGCAACGCACTGCGCGCCGCTTCGTCGACTTCCGGGCCTTGGCCGTTGATGTCGGTGACACGGCCATCGGCCTCGACCAGCTTGATGTTGCTGCGGGTTTCGCCCGGCACGCGGACAAAGCAGTCGACGAAACCGCGCCAGCCGATCAACGCCTCGAAGGGCTGCAGGTTGTCACGCCCGAGAAAGCCGCCAACAGTGACGCTGTGCCCCAGGTCGGCAAGTACCTGGGCAACGTTCAACCCTTTGCCCGCGGCGTGGCTGTGCTGTTCCTGGCTGCGGTTGACCTGCCCGGGGCGCAGGGTATCCAGGCCGATGGTGATATCCAGCGCCGGGTTCAGGGTGAGGGTGAGGATCTTGGCCATTCAGTAACGCTCCACCAGCGCGCGAACCGCTGCGGCGCTGTCCTGTTGCAGGGCCTCGTGCGCCAGGGCGCGGGCCGTCTGGTAATCGGCCTGGCGAACCAGGGCCTTGACTTCGGCAATGCTGCGCGCGGCGACGCTGAGTTCGTCCACGTCCAGGCCCAGCAGCACGGCGACCGCCTGCGGGTCGGCCGCCAGCTCGCCGCACACGCCCACCCACTTACCATGGGCATGGGCGGCGCGCACGGTCATGTCGATCAGGCTGAGCACCGCCGGATGCAGGCCGTCGGCCTGGGCCGAGAGGCTGGGGTGGCCACGGTCGATAGCCAGGGTGTACTGGGTAAGGTCGTTGGTGCCGATGCTGAAGAAGTCCACTTCGCGCGCCAGTTGCGGTGCCAGCAGCGCTGCCGAAGGCACTTCGACCATGATGCCCAGCTGCAGGTCGGCTACCGGAATCTCGGCGCGCAGGCGCTCGACCATGGCACGCGCCTCGCGCCACTCATGCACCTGCCCGACCATCGGGAACATGATCCGCAGCGGGCGCTGGTCGGCAGCACGCAGCAAGGCGCGCAGCTGGTCTTCCATAACCTGCGGGCGCTGCAGGGTCAGGCGTACGCCGCGCACGCCGAGGAACGGGTTTTCTTCGGCAGCGATCGGCCAGTACGGCAGCGGTTTGTCACCGCCGACATCAAGGGTGCGCACCACCAGCGGGCGCCCGTCGAGGCCATCGAGCACGCGGCGATACTCGGCTTCCTGGGTCGCCACATCCGGGGCCTGGGTGTGGGCCATGAAAATCAGCTCGGTGCGCAGCAGGCCCACGCCTTCGGCGCCCTGCTCCACTACCTTGGCGATGCCGTTGCTCTCGCCGATATTGGCGAACACCTCGACAGCATGACCATCGCGGGTAACCGCCGGCTCGAAGCGGTTGGCCCAGGCAGCCTGCAAGCGTTGCTCGCGCAGGTCGCGCTCGGTCAGGGCCCGTTGCAGTTCATCCGCCGGCGGCGCCACGCTGACCACGCCACGCTGGCCATCGAGCAGCAACGGCGTGCCACTGTCCAACAGCAGTATCGACGCGCCCGCGCCCACTACCGCCGGGATGCCCAGGGCACGGGCTACGATGGCGCTGTGGGCGGTGGCGCCACCCTGGGCGGTGACGATACCGGCGACGCGGCTCGGGTCCAGCCGGGCGACATCGGACGGGCCGACTTCGGTCATCACCAGCACGTAGGGTTGTTCGGGTTCAGTCTGGGCCGGCACGCCACACAACTGCGCCAGCACGCGGCGGCCGATGTCCCGCAGGTCGGCAGCACGCTCAGCGAGCAAGGCATCGTGCAGCGACTCCTGCTGGCGCGCCGCCGCCTCGATCACTGCCATCCACGCTGCCGCAGCGCTTTCGCCCTGGCCCAGGCGCTGCTCGACATCGTCGGTAAGGGCCGGGTCGGCGAGCATTTCCTGATGGGTGATGAAAATTTCGCCAATGGCCTTGTCGCTACGCTGGATCAAGGCCTGCAGCTCGCCATTCACGGTCGCCACGGCTTCACGCAGCTTCTGCCGCTCCTGGGCGCAGGACTCGCCGCGCAGGGGGTAGTCGAATTCACGCTCGACACACACATGCGCCGGGCCACTGGCAATACCCGGCGCCGCACCTACGCCCTGGATGCGGCTACCGGCTTCGGGCGCTTGCAGCACCTCGACCACTTCGCCGGCTACGGTCGCCACGGTCTGCGGCAGTGGCTCCACCTCTTCGCCCAGGCCGTCTTCGATGGCGGCCAGCAGCACCGGCAAGGCATCGGCGGCGATGCCTGGCTCAGCCACCAGTTCCAGCGCCTGGCCACGCCGGGCGCCGAGACTGAGCAGCTTGCTCAGGCTCTTTGCCGACACCGCCGGCTGCGCGCTGTCGACCAGGCGTACACGGATTTCCCCCTCGAAACCTTTGGCCAGTTGCGCCAATACCTTTGCCGGGCGGGCATGCAAACCATGCGGGTTGGCCAGCACCACGCGCGCACTGGGCCAGTCCGCCGGCGCTTCACCGCCGAGCACTTCCAGTACCGCGCGGCTGCTGGTGGCCTGGTAGAGCATCTGCCCGCGGCCTTCGATCAGCACTTCGCACAGGCGCTCGAGCAAGGCCTGGTGGGCTGCACCGAGGCTGGCCAGGCAGAACAGGCCGTTGAGCGGCTGGTCGCGGTAACGCAGCGGCTGCTGCGGGGTGATGAAGGCCAGGCCCGGCTGGCGCACCTGACGCTCGCTGTGCAGCCACCACAGGCCCTCGCCCAGCGGCAGCGGCTCGGCCTGCTGCAGCACGGCGGCAAAACCGCTGTCGACGCAGTCGGCGCGCTGCAACAGGCGGGCGCCGCGCCAGGCCAGTTCGTCGAAGTCTTCGGCCGCCAGGTTCAGGCCGACCAGCTGTGCATCCAGCGCCAGTTCCTGCGGCGCGCCCTGCAACAGTTTCAGCAACGCCTCGGCGGAACCGGCGCGGCGCAATGCCTCCGCCAGGTCGGTCTCGCCCAGGGCGCGGGTCAGCAGTTGCAACAGGCGCAGGTGTTCGTCCGAACGGGCGGCGATGCCGATGGCAAGGTAGACCATCTGGCCATCGCCCCAGTCCACACCCTCGGGAAACTGCAACAGGCGTACGCCGGTGGCGTACACCAGGTCGCGGGTCTGCGGCGTGCCATGGGGGATGGCGATGCCCTGCCCAAGGAAGGTGGAGCCTTGTGCCTCTCGGGCCTGCAGCCCTTGCAGGTACCCCTCGGCGACCAGGCCGTCAGCGACCAGCCGGTCGGCCAGCAGGCGCAACGCCTCGGCCTTGTCGGCGGCCTTCTGGCCCATGGCTATCTGCTCCTTGGCGAGCTCGAGCATGACCTTCTCCTTTTGCAGTTCCCGGTCGGGTACTGGAGTATTGTTGTGAAATTCACTTGAACGGCCAGTTCAACAGCCTTGCACGGATGGCAGCCGAGGCAGAAAATTCGGCAGCTGAAACGATTAATCTGACCAGACGGCCACGTTACTCGATAATCTGCCGAGGAAAAAGCCCCATCCTGTCGGACAATTGCGACAATGGTCGTCTGCGCGTGGCGCCCTCGCCGGGTCAAACTACCCGGTCAGGGCTCACAGCCAGCCCCGGTAATAACAAGGAAAATTCGGTGAAACTCAGCGATATCGCCCGTCTGGCCGGTGTGTCCGTGACCACTGCCAGCTACGTCATCAATGGCAAGGCCGAACAGCAGCGCATCAGCAACAGTACTGTCGAGCGGGTACGCGCGGTGGTCGAGGCCCACGGCTTCACCCCCAACCCGCAGGCCGCTGGCCTGCGCAGCCGGCATACCCGCACCCTGGGCTTCATTCTCCCGGATCTGGAGAACCCCAGCTACGCCCGCATCGCCAAGCAGCTCGAGCAAGGTGCCCGCGCCCGCGGCTACCAATTGCTGATCGCCAGCAGCGACGACCAGCCCGACAGCGAGCGCCAGTTGCAGCAGCTGTTCCGCGCCCGCCGTTGCGACGCACTGTTCGTTGCCAGCTGCCTGCCGCCGGAAGACGACAGCTACCGCGAACTGCAGGACAAAGGCCTGCCAGTAATCGCCATCGACCGCCGCCTGGACCCTGCGCACTTCTGCTCGGTGATCAGCGACGACCGCGATGCCAGCCGCCAACTGGCCGCCAGCCTGCTGAGCGCCGCCCCGCGCAGTATCGCACTGATCGGCGCACGCCCCGAGCTGTCAGTCAGCCAGGCACGTGCCGGCGGCTTCGACGAAGCCCTGCAAGGCTATGCCGGCGAGGTTCGCCGCTATCAGGGCGAAGCATTCAGCCGTGAGTGCGGCCAGCGCCTGATGCAGCAACTGATCGACGACCTTGGTGGCCTGCCGGATGCCTTGGTGACCACCTCCTACGTGCTGCTGCAAGGGGTGTTCGACACCCTGCAGGCGCGCCCTGCCGACTCGCGCCAGCTGCAGCTGGGTACCTTTGGCGACAACCAGTTGCTCGACTTCCTGCCGCTGCCGGTCAATGCCATGGCCCAGCAGCATGGCCTGATTGCCGCCACCGCGCTGGAACTGGCACTGGCCGCGATCGAGGACAAACGCTACGAACCTGGCGTGCATGCCGTCGGTCGAACCTTCAAGCAACGCATTACAGCGGCCTGAACATGCGCCTGATCGACACCCACACCCACCTGGATTTCCCCGACTTCGACGCCGACCGCCCGCGCTTGCTGGCCAACGCGGCGGCGCGCGGGGTTGAGCGGATGGTGGTGCTGGGGGTGTACCAGGCGAATTTCCAGCGGGTGTGGGACCTGGCCTGTGCCGACCAGCGCCTGTTCGCCGCGCTCGGCCTGCACCCGATCTACCTTGACCAGCATCGCCCGGAGCACCTGGCGCAGCTGCGCGAGTGGCTGGAGCGCCTGCACGGCGACCCACGGCTATGTGCCGTGGGCGAGTTTGGCCTGGACTATTACCTCGAAGACCTGGACAAGGCCCGCCAGCAGAAGCTGTTCGAAGCGCAACTGCAGATGGCTTGCGACTTCGAACTGCCCGCCCTGCTGCACGTACGCCGCAGCCATGCCCAGGTGATCGCCACGCTCAAGCGCTACAAGCCGGCGCGGGCGGGGGTGATTCACGCATTTGCCGGCAGTTATGAAGAGGCCCGCGAGTACATCAAGCTGGGCTTCCGGCTTGGGCTCGGCGGCGCGGGTACCTGGCCGCAGGCCTTACGACTGCGCAAGACCCTGGCGCGGTTGCCGCTGGACAGCGTGGTACTGGAGACCGATGCGCCGGACATGGCGCCGGTGATGTACCCGGGGGTTAGGAACAGCCCGGAGCACCTGCCGGAAATTGCCGGGGCGTTGGCAGAGGTTATGGGCGTAGAGGTTACGGAGCTGGCTGAAGCCAGCACCCGCAATGCTTGTGAGTTGTTCAGATGGTAGACCTCGCGCGGTCGCTGTAGGAGCGGCCTTGTGTCGCGAAAGGGCCGCAAAGCGGCCCCGGCAATTCATGCGGCGAAGCTGACAGCCTGGGGGCTGCTGCGCAGCCCATCGCGACACAAGGCCGCTCCTACAGAGGTATGCGCCCGGCTTCAGATCAGACCAGCACCGTCCACAGCGCAAACCCGGCATACCACAGCACCGCACAGCGCAGCAGCAACTCCCACAGGCTGTCCAGCCGGCCCAGCCCGCGCTGGCTGTCTTCTTCCTCGGGAATATCATCGGCAATGCGCCCGACCCGCGCCACCAGGTGTGCGGCGCTGATGTGCCAGTTGAGCACTTCGTGCAGCATTACCCGGGTAACCGCGAGGAAGTTGCCTACCAGGGCAAAACTCAAGGCCAGCACCCGTACAGGCAGCCAGTCCATGATGTGCCTCAGCTGCTCGGCACGGGCCTTCAACGTCAGTTGCTTGCTGTGTTCGCCACACAGCGCCAGCAGGCGATAGGCCAGGGCTGCACCCGGACCCAGCACGAAGTACCAGAAGATCACCGCGAAAAAGCCCTGGTACACCTGCCACAGCAAGTTGCCCTGTACCCGCACCAACAGGCTGTGCGGCTCGTCGGCAACCAGCCCCAAGTCACGCTCGGCCACGTGCAGCGCGGCTTGGTCATCACCACGCCGCCAGGCATCGCGGAATGGCCCCAACGATGCTTTGGCATCGCCGCGGCCCAGGCTGTAGATCAGCACCAGCAGGTGCACCGGCAACGCCAGCAAGCCATACGCCACCGGGTCCAGCACATGCAGCAGCAATACCAGCAGCACTACCGGTGCAAATACCAGGATGGCCAGCGTCCACCAGGGGTGCACCTTGCCGCTGCGCTCCAGGCGCACCAGTTCGCCAAGGAAAAACCCGTCGCGCTGCACTTGATGGCGCAAGGCCGAGAACTTCTCGACCCACAGCGCCAGCAACAACACCAGAAAACTCATGCCTTGTCCTCGTTTTGCTGCAGCGCCTGTCGGTAGCGCGGCCAGTCGAAGGTCGGGCCGGGGTCGGTCTTGCGCTGCGGGGCAATGTCGCTATGGCCCTGGATGCGGCCCAGGTCGATGGCTGGCCAGGCACTACGGATGTGCCAGGTAAGTTGCGCCAGCACCGCATACTGAGCATCGGTATAGGGCAGGTCGTCGGTGCCTTCCAGTTCGATACCGATGGAGAAATCGTTACAGCCCTCACGCCCGTCGAAGCACGACACACCGGCATGCCAGGCGCGGTCGCGCAACGACACGAACTGGGTCACCGCACCATCACGCTCGACGAACAGGTGTGCCGACACGGTCAGGTGGTTGATGCTGGCGAAATATGGATGTTCATTGGGGTCCAGGCGGTTCTGGAAGAACTGCTGGACCTTGCCGGTGCCGAAGCAGGCAGGCGGCAGGCTGATGTTGTGGATCACCAGCAGGGAAATCGATTCGCCTTCGGGGCGGGCATTGAAGTTCGGCGAGGGGCAGTGGGTGATTCCGATTCCGTGGAACCAGCCAGTAGCACGGTCCAATTGCATGGGGCAGATCCTGAAAACGCCGTGAACAGAGCATCAGTATGCCCTGTGGACAATGCCGTTTGCATGTGAATGATTGTAATCCCGGCGGCGCTCTCATAGAGCTGCACAAAAATCATTAATTGAGCAGGGTCTCTGTGGGAGCGGGTTCACCCGCGAACACCGGCGCAGCCGGTGCCAAGCACCGCGCTGGATTCTTCGCGGGTGAACCCGCTCCCACAGGGTAAGCGAACTGCCTGCCGACCGTGCCAACTTGCAGGCTTTGCCCAGGACAGTTGCTGCTAACGGCGCAAACTGTCGAGCACCGCCTCCAGCGCCCGCTCGAACAACAGCCCGTCATCCAGCACCCGCACATCGCCCCGGTGCAGTGCCAGGGCCAGGCTGGCACCGTTCCATTCGCGCACTTTCATGCCGGTGCGGTTGGCGAATACCAGCCGGTCGCTGCTGTCGATGCGCGCCACCAGTTTGCAGCGCAGCGGTTCGTCCTCATCCAGCACCTCGACCCAGGTACCGATACGCAGGCGCTGCACCTGGCGCACGGCCGCAGCCTGCCCGTCGGCAAACTGCAACGGGGCACAAGCGGGTTCTTCGGCAATCGCCAGGACGATGTCCTCGGCCACAAACACCTCGCTCAGAGGATGGCCCTCACCACCGGGTTGCATCGATTCACCTGCGCAGGCACGCAGGTGCAACTGCTCCAGTTGCAGGAAGAATTCGCGCGTCGCTGCCGAGTCCAGGGCCACGCTGGCCAGGCCATCGCGCAGTGCCTTGAGCAAGCCCGGCACCTGCTGCAGCAAGGCATGCGGCTCATGCGGTGGAGTGATGCTGGCCAGCAGCGTGTCCATCGTCTGCAAGGCGTCCCGCCAGGCCTGGGATGCCTCACCCTGCTTGAGCCAGGCCAGCAGCAGTACCTGGCTCCAGGCCTGCACCAGCATCTGCACCACCACCTGCGGCAATAACCGGCCGCGCAGGCGCAGGTTGAGTACGCGCTGCACCTGCTGCCTGGCCTGCAGGGTTCGGGCACGCCCTTCTTCCGCGTCGCGGGTGCGTTGTTCAAGTAGCTCGTTGCGCCGCCGCTCGTCCTGGTTGAAAGCGAGGAAGTCCTCCAGCAGTTCAGCGAACAGGCTGGCATCTTCGGCAAAATCATTGAGCAGGCGCTGGACGATACGCTCCACCCGCAGATGCAGGCTGTCGCGCATGCCGTCGCCGCCACATTCCCAACCAATTGTCGCACCAGCAATCTCGTTGAGCAGCCGGCGGGCCGGGTGGCTGGCACGACTGAACAGCCCCTTGTCCAGCAGGGCCACTTTCAGCAGCGGAATATGCAGACGCCCGATCAGCGCACGCAGGCTGTCCGGCAGGTTGTCGTCGTCCTGGATGAAGGCGAACAGCAGACCAACCAGGTTGATCATGTCCTCATCAGCCACGTCGATGCGCCGTCGTGTGCCGCTGCGCACGCTGACCCGCAACAGCAATTGTTCAAGCTGCTGACCAAGCTCGAAATCGTCGACCTCGTGGGTAGCGGGCACGTAATGCTGCAGGTGCGAAAGCAGGCGCAACAGGTCGGCGGTGCTGATTGGCTGGGCGGCGGCCACCGCCTGCAAACGAGGCGCGAACTGCCCACGCATCGGGGCCAGCAGTGTTTGCAACGAGGTAAAGAAAGCCTGCCCTGCCGCGTCCGCGCCCACCTCGTGCCCCAGGTTCGCCGGCCCACGTCGCGCACTCATGCGCCGGTCTTCGGCACGTCGGCGCGGTGCCGAGGGCAACTCGGGCAGCACGCCAGCGGCGGCCAGCAACTGGTTGGCTTCACCATAGATCACGTCGGCATCGCGCAATACATAGCGCTCGAACAGTTTGAGCAGGACCAGCTTGACCCGCAGGCCAACCCCCAGATTGCGGCCAGCGTCGAGGAAGTAACTGCACAGCGCTGCGGGCCCCAACGGGTTGTGCTGCTCCTGCAGGGGGCGGTCGAGCAGTACCTGCAAGCGCAGGCCCAGTTGCTGCAGGGCGATGCCGTCGCGTGACAGCACCCGCGCGACCATGCCTTCGATCGCGGCAGCCCTTTCCGCCTGGGCCTTGCTGCGCAGGTTGCCGGGCTCGACCAGGTGCGCCAGCAGGTCGACCTGGCCGATACGGGCAAAGGCATCATGGAACGTGTCGAGAAAACCGCGCTCGATACTCTTGCGCTTCAGGCGCAGGTCGCGCATGGCCTCGAAGTACAGGTTCTGGTCAGCGCGGTCGAAGGCCTTGTCGGCCATCTCGAAGAGGGTGTCGTCGGCGTTGTCGAACAAACCCTGCAAGCCCTGACGCAACTGCAAGGCGGCCTTGTCGCGCACCTGCAGGAGCAACACCGGAAGGCAAGGCAGAGGCGCACGCCCGCCTCGATCGATGGCTGCCGCCAAGGCCACCACCTTGCCTTCTTTTTGCATCCCGTACTCCTTGCAGGGTGTCTCGCCCGAGGGGGCTGAAGATCGTCAAAGTCATGACGCCAAATACTGGTCACCATTATCGGTAAAAACCCGCACAGCTGCCAGCGCCGTTTCACTGGCTGGCTAATGACCTTGATTTACCCCGCTTGCTCACACCGGCCGACCAAAGGTCATCGCCAAGGCGACTGTACACACCGGCCCCCTGCCCTATAATCGCCGGCATCTAGCTTGTGGAGCCGACCATGCCGAACCTACGCCTTGCCGACCTGACCGCTGAAATCGAAGCCAACGTGCGCCGCGCGCTGTTGGAGGACATCGGCAGTGGCGATATCACTGCGCAGCTGATCCCGGCCGAGCGCCTGGCCAAGGCGACCATCATCACCCGCGAAGACTGCGTGATCGCCGGCACCGCCTGGGTCGATGCCGTGTTCCGCCAACTCGACCCGCGCGTGGCTGTGCACTGGCAGGTGGCAGATGGCGAGCGCGCCACGGCCAACCAGCCGCTGTTCCATCTGGAGGGCCCCGCGCGTTCGCTGCTCAGTGGTGAGCGCAGTGCACTGAACTTCCTGCAGATGCTGTCGGGGGTCGCCACCCGTGCGCGCTTCCTGGCCGAGCTGGTGGAAGGCACCCAGGTGCGCCTGCTGGACACCCGCAAAACCCTGCCGGGCCTGCGCCTGGCGCAGAAGTATGCAGTGACCTGTGGCGGTTGCGACAACCACCGCATCGGCCTGTACGACGCTTTCCTGATCAAGGAAAACCATATCGCCGCCAGCGGCGGCGTGGCTGCGGCCGTGGCGGCGGCGCACCGTATTGCGCCGGGCAAGCCGGTGGAAATCGAAGTGGAAAGCCTGGATGAGCTGCGCCAGGCACTGGCTGCAGGTGCCGACATCATCATGCTCGACGAGCTGAACCTGGAAGAAATGCGCGAAGCAGTGCGCATCACTGCGGGCAAGGCCAAGCTGGAGGCCAGCGGCGGGGTCAACGAGGCGACCTTGCGGGTAATTGCCGAGACTGGGGTGGACTACATCTCGATTGGTGCCATGACCAAAGATGTGAAGGCGGTGGACCTGTCGATGCGGTTGAGTCTGTAAGCTGATTGTGGACGCAAAAAAACCGGCCATTGAGCCGGTTTTTTGGGGGCGCTTTGCGCCCCATTCGCAGCACAAGGCTGCTCCTACAAAGGGTTACGTACGCCCTGTAGGAGCAGCCTTGTGCTGCGAATGGGCTGCAAAGCAGCCCCGGCGATTCAGAATCAGAACGAAGCGTTGGCCAAACCGTCCAGGTAACGCTCGACATCCAGCGCCGCCATGCAGCCGGCACCGGCCGAGGTAATGGCCTGGCGGTAAACGTGGTCAGCCACGTCACCGGCGGCGAACACGCCCTCGACGTTGGTGGCGGTGGCATTGCCTTCACGGCCGCCGTTGACCACCAGGTAGCCGTCCTTGAGGGTCAGCTGGCCTTCGAACAGCGAGGTGTTCGGGGTGTGGCCGATGGCGATGAACACGCCGTCGACCTTGATTTCGTCGCTGCTGCCATCGTTGTTCTTCAGGCGCGCACCGGTCACGCCCATGTTGTCACCCAGCACTTCGTCCAGGGTGGCGTTGAGCTTGAGCTCGATCTTGCCTTCGGCCACACGGGCGTGCAGCTTGTCGACCAGGATCTTCTCGGCGCGGAAGGTATCGCGACGGTGTACCAGGGTCACCTTGCTGGCGATGTTGGCCAGGTACAGCGCCTCTTCAACTGCAGTGTTACCGCCGCCCACCACGGCAACCGGCTTGTTGCGGTAGAAGAAGCCGTCGCAGGTGGCGCAGGCCGAAACACCCTTGCCCATGAAGGTTTCTTCCGACGGCAGGCCCAGGTAGCGGGCGCTGGCGCCAGTAGCGATGATCAGCGCGTCGCAGGTGTACTTGCCGCTGTCACCCTGCAGGGTGAAGGGCTTGTTGGCCAGGTCGACGGCGTTGATGTGGTCGAAGACGATTTCGGTTTCGAAACGCTCGGCGTGTTCCTGCATGCGCTGCATCAGCGCCGGGCCGGTCAGGCCGTGGGGGTCGCCCGGCCAGTTGTCGACTTCGGTGGTGGTGGTCAGCTGGCCGCCAGCCTGCATGCCGGTGATCAGCAGCGGCTTGAGGTTGGCACGGGCGGCGTATACCGCGGCGCTGTAACCGGCAGGGCCGGAACCGAGAATGATGACGCGCGAATGACGTACTTCAGACATGTCGAACTCCTGTCGAGCGGGCCGCAGGGCCGGCATCGTGTACCGGCTGCGCCAGCTTGGAAATTAAAAAGGACCCACGCAGCACTTGGGGAAGGCTACAACGCGCAGGCCCGGAAAGCAGAAAGTTGAGCGCACTGTAGCGAGGTCGCAAAGATTAAGGAAATATCCTTCGACAATCCACCTCATAGCAATCGTCTATTCAGCGATTTCATCGATAGCCAAGCCTTGCTGCTTTTGTTACAGCCCGTTTCCCGCTCGCTGCCCGCCTTTCGTCGGCGCGACAAACTCGGTAAGGTCAGCGCGTTTCCCTTCTCTGCGGAGTTTCTCGATGCAAGCCCCTGCACTCTCTGGCCCCCAGTACCTGCGCGAAGGCCTGAAACTGGTGCTGAGCCCGAACCTGCGTTTGTTCGTGCTGCTGCCACTGGCGGTCAACCTGCTGCTGTTCGGCGGCCTGATCTACTTCGCCGGGCATCAGTTCAGCCTGTGGGTGGACGCCCTTATGCCGAGCTTGCCGAGCTGGCTGAGCTTCCTCACCTACATCCTGTGGCCGCTGTTCGTCGCCCTGGTGGTGCTGATGGTGTTCTTCACCTTCACCCTGGTGGCCAACATCATTGCCGCGCCGTTCAATGGCTTTCTGGCGGAAAAGGTCGAGGTAGTGGTGCGTGGCCAGGACAACTTCCCGGCGTTCAGCTGGGGCGAACTGATGGCCATGGTGCCACGTACCTTTGGCCGTGAAATGCGCAAGCTGGGCTACTTCCTGCCGCGGGCCATCGGCCTGTTCATCCTGTCGCTGATCCCGGTGGTCAACGTGGTGGCGGCGCCGCTATGGCTGATCTTCGGTGTATGGATGATGGCTATCCAGTACATCGACTACCCGGCGGACAACAACAAGATGAGCTGGCAGGACATGCTCGCCTGGCTGCGCCAGAAGCGCTGGCAGTCGCTGGGCTTTGGCGGCATTACCTACCTGGCGTTGATGATTCCGCTGGTGAACGTGCTGATGATGCCGGCGGCGGTGGCCGGGGCCACATTGTTCTGGGTGCGGGAGCGCAACTGATCCCTATCGGACCTTGCGCGGCCTCCTGTGGGAGCGGCCTTGTGTCGCGAAAGGGCTGCAAAGCGGCCCCAGCAATTCGTGCATTGATGCTGAAATCCTGGGGCCGCTCTGCGGCCCTTTCGCGACACAAGGCCGCTCCTACAAAAAAGCAGACTGTGTCTGGTCTTGGTCCTACTGCCCCAATCGGCTGGAAAACTGCCCCACCACATCCACCACCCGCTTCGCCCCGTCCTGGATCTCGACAATCACGTTCCCTGTCTCGTCCGCCAGTGCCAGCCCCTGCTCGGCCTGACGCTTGCTGGTGTCGATGATCGCCACAGCCGCCTGGGCCAGTTGTTCGTTCTGCTGCACCACCCGGGCGATTTCCTCGGTGGCGGTGCTGGTACGCGAGGCCAATTGGCGCACTTCATCGGCAACCACGGCAAACCCACGCCCCTGCTCGCCGGCGCGGGCCGCTTCGATGGCCGCGTTCAGCGCCAGCAGGTTGGTCTGCCCGGCAATGTCGCTGATGGTCTTGATGATCGAACCGATCACCCGCGACTGGGTATCCAGCGCCTGGATGCCCTCTGCCGCCTCTTGCATCGAAGCTTCCAGCCCGCGCATCACGCTGACACTCTGGGTGACCACATCGGTGGCCTTGCGAGCGCTGGCATCGGTACCCAGCGAGGTGTTGTAGGCGACATCTGCCGCTTCGGCCACCGCAAGCTCCTGGTTGACCTGGTCGGTGATGACGGTGGCGAACTTGACCACCTTGTACAGCACGTCATGGGCATCGAAGATGGGGTTGTACGAAGCCTCCAGCCAGACCACCCGGCCATGGGCATCGATACGCTTGAAGCGTTCGGCAACGAACTCGCCACGGCGCAGCTTGTCCCAGAACGCCTGGTAACCGGCCGAGTTGGCCTCCTCCGGCTCGCAGAACATACGGTGATGCTTGCCACGGATCTGCTCCAGGCGATAACCAAGGGTAGCCAGGAAGCGTTCGTTGGCGGTGAGCACGGTGCCATCCAGGGCGAATTCGATCACGGCGGTGGAACGCATCAGCGCCTTGATCAGGCTTTCGTGCTCGCGGGAGGTCTCGATGGTGCGGGTAAGGTCGCTGGAGTGCAGCGTGAAATACTTGATGCGCCCTTCACTGTTCTTGACTGGCTGCAGGATGGACCGTAACCAGGCCTCCTGGCCATTGCCGCGCAGCAGGCGGAATGCACCGTTCAGGTGTTCACCGCGGCTGATTGCGCCTTTCATGCGCTGGTAGAAATCCAGCGTCTTCACATGGGCGGGGACGATGTCCTCGATGTTGCGCCCAAGCAACTGTTCGGCACGGTAGAGCATCTCGCTCTCGAAGTTGCCGTTGACCATCTCGATCCGCCCCTGGGGATCGAGTTGCAGCACCAGCATCTCGCTGTCGAGGCTACTCTTGACCTGTTCGATGGACATCAGGTCTTCGCGCAACTGCCGGATTTCTTGCTTGAGCTTGTTGTTGAACATCACCGCTCTCCTGGAGCGCATCGTCTGATGCATCTTCATCGGCTGCCGGTGCCCCCTCTTGAGCACCCTTGCAAGGAAAAATTCACAAGGCCAAAAGCGTCGGCGATCAGGCGTCATCTGTACGTCACATTTCAGTCACATCGGCGCAATCCAGCAGGCGGACACTTTTTGTCATGAATACACCCGCCCTACGCATTACCCTGGTCAGCGAAACCTTCCCACCCGAGATCAACGGCGTGGCCAACACCCTTGGCCGACTCAGCGAAGGATTGCGCCAGCGCGGCCATGAGATCGAAGTGGTGCGCCCGCGCCAGGCCGGTGAAGCACCGCTGCACAACGACCCGAACCTGGTGCTGTGCCGTGGCTGGCCACTGCCTGGTTACCCGGGCTTGCAGTGGGGCGAGGTGTCGATGCACAAGCTGGTGCGTCGCTGGCGCCGGCAGCGCCCGGACGTGCTGTACATCGCCACCGAGGGGCCGCTTGGGCTGAGCGCATTGCGCGCGGCCCGGCGCCTGGGGGTAGCGGTGGTCAGCGGCTTCCACACCAACTTCCCGCAGTACTCCGGCCAGTACGGGCTGGGCCTGCTGACGCGCCTGCTCACCCACTACCTGCGCTGGTTCCATCGGCGCACGGCGATCACCCTGGTACCCAGCCTCAGCCAGCGTCTGGAGCTTGAACGCCGTGGCTTCGAACGCCTGGAGCTATTGGCCCGAGGGGTCGATGCCTGCCTGTTCAACCCGGCCCGGCGCAGCCCCGCATTACGAAAAAGCTGGGGGCTTGGGCCGGATGACATCGCAGTCCTGCATGTCGGGCGGCTTGCGGCGGAAAAGAACCTGGGCTTGCTGCGTCCGAGCCTGCAGGCACTGCAGAATACTTTTCCGCACAAACGCATGCGCCTGGTCATCGTGGGGGACGGCCCACAGCGTGCCACCCTCGAACAGCAGGTACCGGATGCCGTGTTCTGTGGCGCCCAGCGTGGCGAGGTACTGGCCGAACACTACGCCAGCGGTGACCTGTTCTTGTTTCCGAGCCTGACCGAAACCTTTGGCAATGTGGTGCTCGAAGCCATGGCCTCGGGGTTGGCAGTGGTCGCATATGACGAGGCAGCCGCTGCGCAGCACCTTCGCCATGGTCATAGCGGCGCACTGGCCATGCCGGGGGATCAGGCAGCGTTCATCGATGCAGCCTGCTGGTTGCTGGAGGAAGAAGAAACGTTACGGCGGGTGCGCCTGAATGCACGAAAGCATGCCAGCCGCCAGGGCTGGCCGGCGATTGTCGAGCAGTTCGAGGGGTATCTGCATGCAGCCCGGAACCAGGCTGCGACTTCATCAGCTTCGAGGCTGGGTGCTACGCGATCTGTGTAGGAGCGGCCTTGTGTCGCGATCGGGCCGCAAAGCGGCCCCCGGATGCCAGCATTGCCACTACATCGAGGGGCTGCTCTGCAGCCCGATCGCGACACAAGGCCGCTCCTACAGGGGGACCTCGTCAGGCGCTCAGGCCAATGCCTTCTCGATAGCCTGCACCACCGCTGGATCATCCGGAGCAGTGCGCGGCGAAAAGCGCGCCAGCACCCGCCCATCCTTGCCCACCAGGAACTTCTCGAAGTTCCAGGTAATATCCCCCGGGAACTCTGCCCCCTCACCCGCCAGCAGGCGGTACAGCGAGTGGCGCTGCGGCCCGTTGACCTCCAGCTTGGCACCCAGCGGGAAGCTCACCCCGTAATTGAGGCTGCAGAACTCCTGGATTTCCTTTTCGCTGCCAGGCTCCTGGCCGGCAAACTGGTTGCACGGCAGACCAAGCACGTTGAAGCCCTTGTCCTTGTATACCTGGTAGAGGTTCTCCAGGGCCTTGTATTGCGGCGTGAGGCCACACTTGGAGGCAACGTTGACCACCAGCACCACTTGGCCCTTGAATGGCGAGAGGGGCAGTTCCCCGCCGTTCAACGCGTCCAGTTTCAGGTCGTGAAATGCACTCATGATGAATCCCTCTCAGGTTCCCGGTTGCCGCGCAGGCGAATTCCGCCCACTAAAAAGGCGCTCGTCCAAGCCGTCCACCTCCCGTAGGAAGGCAAATCGGCTTGCCCGAGCGCCTGGCGACTTTCTGAGCTTAGCGCAGAAAATCAGTGGTGATGGCCACCTTCACCGTGGATGTGACGGTGAGCGATTTCTTCGTCGCTGGCATCACGCACGTTGACTACCTTGACCTGGAAGGTCAGGCGCTGGCCGGCCAGCGGGTGGTTGCCGTCGACGGTCACGTCGTCGCCGTCGATGTCGCGGATGGTGACGATCTGCATCTGGCCATCCGGTGCCGAAGCGTGGAACTGCATGCCCACTTCCAGCTCGTCGACACCTTCGAACAGGCTGCGGTTCAGGGTGCTGACCAGCTCGGCCAGGTACTCGCCGTAGGCCTCTTCCGGCTCGATGGAAACGTTCAGCTCGTCACCGGCCTGCTTGCCTTCCAGGGCTTTTTCCAGGCCCGGGATGATGTTGCCGGCACCGTGCAGGTAAACCAGCGGTGCACCGCCGGCGGAGCTGTCGATGGTCTCCCCGGCGTCGTTGGTCAGGGTATAGTCGATGGAGACAGCCTTGTTGGCGGCGATCAGCATGGGGCAAGACCTTTTGCAAAAGAATGTAGAGCGGACAAGTGTAACCAAGCCATCGCCCGATTGCGAACGCACCGCGGACGAGCAACGGCCCATCAGTCGGATCACCGGCTTCCACCAGGACGAAGAGGGCCACTGGGTGGCCGAGCTTTCCTGTGGCCACACCCAGCACCTGCGCCACCAGCCGCCGTGGCAGGCGCGCCCCTGGGTGCTCGACCCGGCCCAGCGCGCGCAACGCATCGGCCAGCCTTTCGCTTGCGGCTGGTGCGCACAAGGGGCCGATAGCGCTACCCTTGGCCGTTAATTTCTTGCACCGCTTATTTCGAGAAGCACGCATGCAGACATTTTTCATTGCGCCGACTGATTTCGGTGTCGGCCTGACCTCCATCAGCCTGGGCCTGGTGCGCACCCTTGAGCGCGCCGGCCTGAAGGTCGGCTTCTTCAAGCCGATCGCTCAGCCCCACCCGGGTGACACCGGCCCCGAGCGCTCCACCGAGCTGGTCGCCCGCACTCATGGCATCAAGCCTCCTGTGCCGCTTAGCCTGGCCCATGTCGAGCGCATGCTTGGCGATGGCCAGCTGGACGAGTTGCTCGAAGAAATCATCCGCCTGTACCAGCAAGCCTGCATCGGCAACGACGTGGTGGTGGTCGAGGGCATGGTGCCCACGCGCCACGCCAGCTATGCGGCACGGGTCAACCTGCACCTGGCCAAGAGCCTGGATGCCGAGGTGATCCTGGTATCGGCGCCGGAAAACGAAGTGCTCAGCGAGCTGTCCGGTCGGGTCGAACTGCAGGCCCAGTTGTTCGGCGGCCCGCGCGACCCGAAAGTGCTCGGGGTAATCCTCAACAAGGTGCGCACCGAAGAAAGCATGGCGGACTTTTCCACCCGCCTGCGTGAGCACTCGCCGCTACTGCGTGGCAACGACTTCCGCCTGCTGGGCTGTATCCCCTACCAGCCCGAACTGAACGCCCCGCGCACCCGTGACGTGGCCGACCTGCTCGGTGCCCAGGTGCTCAATGCCGGTGACTATGAACAACGGCGCATGAGCAAGATCATCATCTGCGCGCGCACCGTGGCCAACACGGTACCGCTGCTTACCTCGGGTACCCTGGTGGTGACCCCGGGCGACCGCGACGACATCATCCTCGCCGTCAGCCTGGCGGCGATCAACGGCGTACCGCTGGCCGGCCTGCTGCTGACCAGTGACGGTAAGCCAGACCCTCGCATTTTGGGCTTGTGCCGTGGCGCCCTGCAGGCCGGCCTGCCGATCCTGTCGGTCAGCACCGGCTCGTACGACACCGCCAACCAGCTTAACTCGCTGAACCGCGAAATCCCGGTGGACGACCGCGAGCGCGCCGAATTCATCACTGACTTCGTCGCCAGCCACCTCGACGCCGCCTGGCTGCACCAGCGTTGTGGTACCCCGCGCGAGCTGCGCCTGTCGCCGGCGGTGTTCCGCTACCAGTTGATCCAGCGGGCGCAGCAGGCCAACAAGCGCATCGTCCTACCGGAAGGCGCCCAGCCGCTGCTGGTGCAGGCTGCGGCCATCTGCCAGGCCCGCGGCATTGCCCGCTGCGTGCTGCTGGCCAAGCCCGAGGATGTCGACGCCGTGGCCCGCGCCCAAGGCATCACCTTGCCGCCGGGCCTGGAAATTCTCGACCCCGATGTGATTCGCCGGCGCTATGTTGAGCCGATGGTCGAGCTGCGCAAGAGCAAGAACCTCAATGCACCAATGGCCGAACAGCAACTGGAAGACCCGGTGGTGATCGGTACCATGATGCTGGCTCTGGACGAAGTGGACGGCCTGGTCTCGGGCCTGGTGCACTCCACCGCCAACACCATCCGCCCGGCCCTGCAATTGATCAAGACCGCACCGGGCTCGAGCCTGGTGTCGTCGGTGTTCTTCATGCTGTTCCCCGAGCAGGTGCTGGTGTACGGCGACTGTGTGATGAACCCGCACCCGAGTGCTGTCGAACTGGCCGAGATCGCCCGGCAGAGTGCCGAATCGGCGCAGGCCTTCGGCATCGCACCACGGGTGGCGATGATCAGTTATTCAAGCGATTCGGCCAGCGACGAGGAAGTCGAGAAAGTGCGCGAAGCGACCCGCCTGGCACAAGGCGCGGCGCAGGAGCTGCTGATCGACGGGCCGTTGCAGTATGACGCGGCGGCCAACCCGGCGATTGCTCGCGAGCTGGCGCCGGACAGCCCGGTGGCAGGGCGTGCCACGGTGTTCGTGTTCCCTGACCTGAACACCGGCAACACGACGCACAAGGCGGTACAACGCAGTACCGACGGGGTCAGCCTGGGGCCGATGCTGCAAGGGTTGCGCAAGCCGGTGAACGACTTGCCACGCGGGGCGCAGGTTGACGATATCGTGCATACCATCGCCCTGACGGCGATTCAGGCCAGCGTGGTGCGCTAAAAACCGGGGCTGTCTTGCAGCCCCTGTGGGAGCGGGTTCACCCGCGAAGAATGCGACGCGGTGTTTGGCACCGGCTACGCCGGTGTTCGCGGGTCAACCCGCTCCCACAGGGTCACTCCGGTCAATCAGGGATACTGCTGAACCTGACCTTGCTGGTCATACTGCTGACCCGGAATCGGCTTCAGGTTCACTTCCACGCGGCGGTTCTGCGCGCGGCCATTGGCATCGGCGTTGCTGGCGATCGGCTGGTCCGGGCCCATGCCACGTACGGTGATACGCGAGGCATCCACACCCTGCGAGGTCAGGTAGGTGCTGACCGCCTGTGCACGGCGCTGGGACAGGTCCATGTTGTGCTGGCGGCTGCCAGTGCTGTCGGTGAAGCCGACCACTTCGATGGTGTTCTGGTTGAACTGCTTGAACGAGCCAGCCAGGTTGTTCAGCGGCGAGTAGAAGCTTGGCGCGATGTTGGCCGAGTCGGTGGCGAAGGTGATGTTGCCCGGCATGATCAGCTTGATCTGGTCACCCTGGCGCTGCACTTCCACACCGGTATTGGCCATCTGCGCGCGCAGTTCGGCTTCCTGCTTATCGGCGTAGTAGCCATAACCGGCTGCGGCGGCACCTACGGCGGCAGCGCCGATCAGGGCACCCTTGCCACGGTTGTTGTGGTCGATGGCAGCACCGGCGATAGCACCGGCCAGCGCGCCCAGGCCGCCGTACTTGGCGGTTTTGCTCATCCCTGTGGAGCCCTGCGCCTGCCCCTGGCTGTCATAAGGGTTCTGGCCGGCACAGCCGGTCATCAGGGCAGCGGCGGTTGCGACGATAATCAGACGACGCATGGTGAACATGGACAAGCTCCTACTGAATTCATGAATGCGGCAGATCATAAAGGGATCTATGCCAGCCTTGGATTGCATCGGCAACGAAAAATTCCGTGAAAGTGCCTTCATGTGCCATCAGGCACGCACGAAGGGGTTTTCGCGCATTTCGTCGCCCAGCCGGGTATCGGGCCCGTGGCCAGTCACAACGATAGCCTCCTCGTCCAACTGGTACAGCCGCTCCTTGATGGAACGCACGATGGCCCGCTGGTCGCCACCCCACAGATCGGTACGGCCAATGCCACGGCGGAACAGGGTATCGCCGGCGATCAGCAGCTTGGCGTCGGAAAACCAGAAGCTCATCGAGCCTGGCGTGTGGCCTGGCGTATGCAAGGCCACGCCACAACCGCAGGCCAACTCTTCGTCATCTCCCAGCCAGCGGTCTGGCGCAGGTACCGGGGTGTAAGGCACGCCGAACATCTGGCACTGCATTTCCAGGTTGTCCCACAGCGCCTGGTCGTCCTTGTGCAGGTGCAGCGTGGCACCGGTCAGTTCCTTGAGCTTGCCCGAGGCAAGGAAGTGATCGAAATGCGCATGAGTGTGGATGATGCTCACCAGCGTCAGCCCGTGGGCCAGCAGGCGGGCAAGGATCTTGTCCGGGTCACCGCCCGGGTCGACGACGATGGCCTTTTTGGTGAGCGGGTCGCCGATCAGGGTGCAGTTGCACTGCAGGGGGCCTACAGGGAAGGTTTCGCGGATGAGTGAAGACGGGGGTTGGGTCATTGACGTTCTCATGAGGAAAGCGCAGCGCGCTAAAAGCGTCGAGTCTATATATCCATTCAAGCGCAGGCAGGTCGCCGGGATTGCAAGTTGCCCCCTGATGCAAACGAAAAACCGGCCAATAGGCCGGTTTTCAGACTAATACGAATGTGCAGCAAGGCTGCATATCCCAAGGCCTGACGTGCTGTCGTTCAGGACGGAATTCCTGCCAGAGGGCCTGCGGGCTCAAGCTCTGCCCCCTTCGCCTTCGCGACCTGCAGAAACCGGAGCTGGTTACTGGAGACTCGACCAGCAAGACGTCTGGCTTCAGCCTCGAATCTTGCAATGGCAAGCAATTCTACCTGTCTCGTTTTGGATCGCATGGTTACCTCCAAAAGCTTGATCGACGCAATCGATGTTATTAGGGATCAACCTGGATCACAAGCCGACCCTTGGCGGTCCAGGTGAAACCAAGCGCCTCATAAACTGACTTTGCGCCTTCAACAGGGTCTTGTATTTCAATCTCTTGACAACCCAACATGCGAGCGTAGAAGTCTATCGATGTCAGCGCCAAGCCAGCGATCTCTCCCCGGAGTGGATGCGACCTGCTGGGATTACCTTGGAGCAGAATAACCTTGATACATAAGCGACTCTTTCTAGGGCTTGCGTAGCAGAGACCACAGAGCTCGCTTCCGAACCAGATGGCAAGATCGAACCCTTTGGGATCGCTATCCTTCCAGTCGACAATATCCTCCCAAGGAAACAGACACCCACTTGTCAGCCATTCAAGGCTAGCGCTGACGGCCTCGTGCGTTATGGGCTCTATCCGGACTTGATCCAGCTCGACATCTCCGCTCAGTAGTTCTGGCTGCCGACACAGTAACTCATGAGTGAGGGTACGGGCTTGGGAGCGAAATATTTGGTATCGGAGTTTGCTGATTCGCCTTCTCATGCAAGCTCCGCATTCGAAATGGAGCCTCCGTCCATTTAGAACTCACGACCTACTGGTTGCATGCGGTCCCACGTCCGCATGTCTTTCGGTTGCGGGACATTGAAGTCGCACTGACCGAGGAGCGACGCAAGGTCATAACGGTTTACGCCGAAACCTGCATTCTTCTGATGCTCATTCGCCCGCAAGCTTTCAGTCGGTGAGCAATGGTTCAACTCCTGAGTAAATCTTTTCATAACCGCTCTGCTGGTAGTCATCGAAAACCGAATAATTACCAGCGTGAACGCCGATGAAAAGAGCTCAAAGGCCCGTTTGGTTTAGATCAGATTGCTCCTACAACTCACGACGAAGCGTCGCCGCTGTATTAGCAGGAAGCGTTGCTTGATGTGTCAATACGGGCGTGCTCTGCCAGCTTCTCTTAAGGCAAGAACAACCTGAACAACCCACCCCCAAGCGCCCCGCCGTTGGAGATCTCGATCCGCCCGCGCACCCCGCCGCTTTCATGCAGTGCCGCGATCCGCGCCGCAAAATACAGGCCCAGGCCGGTACTGCCGCTGGTCGAATCGATACCCTGGATGAATTCTTCCTGCCGTTCGAGCATGCGCTGTGGATAACCCGGGCCGTCATCGTTGACGCAGATGGCCAACTGGTTGTCTGCCTCTTCGATGGTGATCAGCAAGGCATGCGCGGCAAAGCGGGTGGCGTTGGTAATCACGTTGGCGATCACCGAGGCCACCAGCTCGCGGTCGAAGAAGCCCAGCGGGTTGTCGGTGTCGATGCGCCAGGTGGCAAGGATGTCCTTGTGCTTGAGCACTTCCTCGTGCGCGGCCAGCTGGGCTTCGATGAAATCGTCCAGTTCGTGGTAGTCAGGGCACACTGGCAACTGGTTCACGCCCAGTTTGTACAACCCAAGCAACTGCACCAGCATGCCGTTGAGGTGGCGAAACTCATGCTCCATCACCCCCTGCTCGGCACCACCGCGAAGTTCCTCGGGCAAGCGCTGCATCCACTGGTTGTGGGACTGGATCAGCGCCGACAGGGAGTTCTTCAGGTCGTGCACGGTGGAGGCGATCACCGTGGAAAAATCCAGCCCCTGGTTTTCTTGATTCATGCGCCGAACACTCGGATGTGCAGTTTGCGGTAGCGGTCGTAGCGGTTGTCACTGGCAGGGATGCCGGCCACGCTGGTCAGGGCGTCGCGGCACTCCTGCATGATCGCGGGCTGAGGGCTGTCTCCGCCGATGCGCAGCAACGCCTGGGCGGTGTTGAGGGCAATGCTGATGTTCTTTGGCTGCAAACCTAGCGCCTTGCGGAACAGCTGCAATGCCTCGCCGAGCTGCCCCCCCTGGTAACTGCGCACACCTTGGCGATTTAGCGTGACCGCTTCGGTTATGGCGTTGAGCACGCTGGGGTCGTCCGTCAGCTTGCCGACCCTCTCCATGACCTTGGGGTCGTCGCCATAACTTTCCACGCAGTTCTTCAGCACGCCGATGGCGGCGGCCTCTTGCCCCATGGCCTGCAACTGCGCGGCAACGGTCAGGGCCGAATCCACCGAGAAGAACTGGTTCATCTTGTCCAGGCGCTGGATCGCCTGCTCGGTCAGCTTGGCAGCTGTTTCGGGGTCGCCGGCCTGCTGCAGGCTGGCGGCCTTCATCATACGGGCACGCACCTGCAGCCCCTGGTCCTCGGGGTTTTCCTTGGCTACCTCGCTGAGCGTGGCGTTGATCTCGACCCGGGTGCGCGCATCCAGGCCAAAACCGGCATTCTTGTTCATCAACGCCTGCACCAGCCCCAGGTTGTTTTCTGCGTCCTTGTAGCGTGAGCTCTGACCCTGGGTCACAGCGTGACGGAACGCCTTCGAAGCGCTCTCGAAGTCTTCGTTTTCCAACGCCAGCTTGCCCAGCGTCGACTGCCGGCGCACCGATAAAGGCGAGAGGCGCACGGCTTCTTCGAGCATGTTCTGCGCACGCCTGGTTTCGCCTTGGGCCACCAGCACCTCGGCCATGCCATCGTACAGGCCCGGCATGATCGGGAAGGCCTTGAGCGCCTGCTCGTATACGCCCTGGGCCTGGGCGTTCTGGCCACGCTTGTGCATCAGGCTGCCCAACGCCGAGTACACCCACGGCTGCGGGCGGCTGGCCAGGATGGCTTTGAGAAACTTCTCCAGCTCGTCGAAACGGTTGAGGTTGCGCAAGGCATCGGCCCGATAGCGCAGGCACAGCGGGGCCAGGCGTGGGTCGCGCTTGCACAGCTCGGCGCAGGCCGCCAGCACCTCGGCGGGGCGACTGCGGTCCAGGGCCTGCAGAATCGGCTTGAGCAGGGTCTTGCGCTGGTACAGCTTCTCGACGCGCTGGGCCAGGCCAACCCGGTTGAACGGCTTGGTCAGGTAGGCATCAGGCTCGTGCTCGATGGCGCTGAGGACAATGGCCTGGCTGCTCTCGGCAGTGACCATGATGAATATGCACTCATGGCTGATGTGCTTGTCGAGAATCAGGTCTTCGAGCACCTGCTGGCCGTTCTTCTTGCCGTCGCCCAGGTGGAAGTCCTGCAAGATGACGTCATAGCGCTTTTGCGCGCACATACGCAGCGCCTGCTCGCCGCTGTCGGCGGTGTCCACGTCACGCACGCCCAGTTCGCGCAGCATGGAACGGGTCGACGTGCGAAAGTCGGTAAAGTCGTCGACGATCAGAAAGCTCTTTTGCCCGTACTGCAGCATCAACACGACCTGCCTTGGAATGATTGAAAAATCGCGCGAGGCGATGCCACCGATAGCTGTATCGGCAGCTGGTCGGGAAAGATGAGGGTAGAGCGTTGGCGGCCACGGGCCATCCGTTCAGCGAGCTACGACCTGCAAGGCCAGTACTACGTCAGCAGCCCCAGGGACTTGGCCCTTGCCACCGCCTGGGTACGCCGCTCCACCCCCAGCTTGCTGTTGATATGGCTGGCGTGGGTTTTCACCGTGTGCAGGGAAATGAACAGCCGCTCGCTGATCTGCTGGTTGGAACACCCCTGGGCAATCAGCTCGAGCACAGCCAGTTCGCGGCCACTCAGGGCCTCGCCGCTGCCGGTGCTGGCGCTCGGCAGCGGCGGCAGGCGCTTGAGCAACTCGGCCTGCACCGGGCAGGCGGCAACTGCCTGCAGTTGTTCATGAAGCCACTGCGGGTGCTGCTCCAGCAAAGGCTGGAACGGTTGCAGCACGCCGCCTTGGGCTGCCTCCAGCAACCGTGGCAACAACTGGGCGGCCTGCTCTTCGCGGCCTTCGCCCAGCAACAAACCAAGCCATTGGCACAGGGCACTGACGCTGAGCATCATGCCGCCACTGGCCTGGCCGCGCTCGACCAGGCTGGCCAGGCGTTGCACCGCGTCGTCGCTACGTGACTGGATACGCTCCAGCAACGCCTGCTGCAAGGCGATGTGCAACGGCAGCAGCGGGTGAAACTCCGGGGCCGCCGCCGGTTGCTCGCCGCCATAGGTCTGGCCCAGGCGCAGGAGCCAGGACTCGGCCAGGTCGATGCGCCCCTGGGCCAGCCACAATTCACATTTGACCAGGGTGATCATGGCCAGGTAATACACCGGCGGTACATCCCAGATATGCATCAGCCGCTCGGCCTCGGCCAGTTCGGCAAAGGCCTCGGCAAAGTGCCCTTCCCGGCCATCGAGCGTAGCGATCACGCAGTGGCCGATGAGCACACTGATATCACGGCAGGCGCGCGCCTCGCCCAGCCCAGCACGCAAGCGGGCACGGCCCTGGGATGGCTGCAGCCGCGATACCAGCAGGTAGCCTTCGTAAAGCGTCAGGCGGGCGCGCACGGCATACAGCCGCTGTGCCGACAGCCCTTGCAGGCGCTGCAGCCCCTGACGCACTTCGTCCAGCGCGCGCAGTACCTCGCCACGGGCATGCAGCACCCGCGCCCGGTCGTAATGGGCCAGGGCCTCGAACAATGGGTTGCCGACGCGCTGGGCCAGCTCCAGGGCCTCGCGGTTCCAGCCGCGGGCCCGCCAGAAATCGCCATCGGCAATCGCCAGGTTCGACAGCGTCGAGAGGCACACCAGGCGTTGGCCATACCGCTTGCTCGGCAGGCTCTGCAGCGCTTCGCCGCAATAGGCCAGGGTGCGCTCGCGGTCGCCTCGGCCACGGGCGATCACACCACTCAGCGCCAGCCACTGGGCCAGCATGGACTTTTGCGCGGTCGCCGAAGGCGCGGGCAGGAAGCGGCTGAGATAACCCGCCAACTCTTCGGCCGCGTCCAACTGGCAAGCCAGGCCCAACGCCCAGCTGTACAGCACGATCAGCCGCGGCGTGCTGATCAGCAGGCTGTCGGGCAGGTCCATCTTCCAGCGCAGCAGCATGCCGACGTTCTGTTCGGCCAGCAGTTGCTCCTCGGACAGGCTCTGCACCAGGTCGGCGGCAACATCAAGATGACCGGCCCGCAGCGCCTGCTCCACCGCTTCGTCCAGCAGGCCCTGGCTTTCGAACCAGCGACAGGCGCGCAACTGCAGGCCGACCAGCGGCTCGCTGGCCTGGCGGCTGCGCAGCAGGTCGGAGAACAGGTGGTGATAACGGAACCAGTGGCCATGCTCGTCCAGCGGCACCAGGAACACTTGGTGCGCCTGCAAAAAGCGCAGGATCGTGGCACTGTCGTGGCGGCCGCGCATGGCATCGCACAGCGGGGCGCAAAAACGTTCCTGGCAGGCCGTTTCGTACAGGAAGGCCTGTACGTCGGTGGGCAGCATTTCGATGACTTCTTCTAACAGATAGTCGCGGATCAGGCCTTCACCGCCATGCAAGGCCTGGGGCAAGGCCTGTTCGTCAGCCGACTCGCTGGCCGCCAGTTGCCAGAAACGCAACCCGGCCACCCAACCGTCGCTGCGCTGGATCAGGTTGTCCAGAGCCTGGCCACGCAGAGCGGTGGGTTGGCGACCGATCACCGCCAGCGATTCTTCGGCGGTCAGGCGCAAGTCCTGTTCGTTGAGCTCGACCAGTTGCCGCGACAGGCGCAGGCGCGCCAGGTGCCAGTCCGGGCGTTGGCGGCTGGTGACCAGCAGCACCAGGCCAGGGGGCAAGTGATTGAGGAAGAACTGCAGACAACGGTCGAGCACTGGCCCCTGGGCCAGGTGATAGTCGTCCAGCACCAGCAACAAGGGAGTATCGGCTTGCAGGTACAGCGCCAGCTCGTCGAGCAGGCCGTCGAGCCATTCCTCGAAGGCGAACGGCTGGTGGCGCTGGCGCATTTTCAGCAGGCCCATGGCCTGGCCGCCCAGCGCTGGGCAATACTGCTGCAGGCCTTCGAGCAAGCGCTCCAGGAAGCGGCCAGGGTCGGCATCCCGTTGGCTCAGGCCCAGCCACAGGCTACGCCAGTGCTCGGGCAGCGCTTCGCAAAATTCGATGGCCAGGGAGCTTTTGCCGAAACCCGCCGGGGCATTGACCAGCAACAACCGCCCGCCAAGGCCGGCTTGCAGCCGCTGGCACAGGCGCAGGCGCGGCACATGGCCGTCCGGCAAGGGCGGCCGGAAGAAACGCCCGTCCAGCAGGCCCAGAGCCTGGCTGGCGAATCCATGCGTACGGGACAGATCTGTCATGGCCGGCTCGTTCTGATTGGAAGACTACGGCGGTATGGATGCTTGCGAGACTAGCGGGTAACGCTGCGCATTTGAAGGTAAAGGGCGCGATTACGGAGGAAAAGACTGCGACAAAAAGCAACATGGCTGACAGACAAGGGCTGCGGCGGGGGTTTGCTGAGGTATTCACCAGATTGATTGCCTGCTCCGGCCTCTTCGCGGGTGAACCCGCTCCCACATGGGATTGGCGCAGGCCTGGGCTCGCGCTGTACCTGTGGGAGCGGCTTTAGCCGCGAACACCGGCGCAGCCGGTGCCATGCACCGGATCGCTTGCTTCGCGGGCTTGCCCGCTCCCACATGGGATTGGCGCAGGCCTGGGGCTCGCGCTGTACCTGTGGGAGCGGCTTTAACCGCGAACACCGGCGCAGCCGGTGCCATGTACCGTGTCGCTTGCTTCGCGGGCTTGCCCGCTCCCACATGGGATTGGCGCAGGCCTGGGGCTCGCGTTGCACCTGTGGGAGCGGCTTTAGCCGCGAACACCGGCGCAGCCGGTGCCATGCACCGGATCGCTTGCTTCGCGGGCTTGCCCGCTCCCACATGGGATTGGCGCAGGCCTGGGGCTCGCGCTGTACCTGTGGGAGCGGCTTTAACCGCGAACACCGGCGCAGCCGGTGCCATGTACCGTGTCGCTTGCTTCGCGGGCTTGCCCGCTCCCACATGGGATTGGCGCAGGCCTGGGGCTCGCGTTGCACCTGTGGGAGCGGCTTTAGCCGCGAACACCGGCGCAGCCGGTGCCATGCACCGGATCGCTTGCTTCGCGGGCTTGCCCGCTCCCACATGGGATTGGCGCAGGCCTGGGGCTCGCGCTGTACCTGTGGGAGCGGCTTTAACCGCGAACACCGGCGCAGCCGGTGCCATGTACCGTGTCGCTTGCTTCGCGGGCTTGCCCGCTCCCACATGGGATTGGCGCAGGCCTGGGGCTCGCGTTGCACCTGTGGGAGCGGCTTTAGCCGCGAACACCGGCGCAGCCGGTGCCATGCACCGGATCGCTTGCTTCGCGGGCTTGCCCGCTCCCACATGGGATTGGCGCAGGCCTGGGCTCGCGCTGTACCTGTGGGAGCGGCTTTAGCCGCGAACACCGGCGCAGCCGGTGCCATGCACCGTGTCGCTTGCTTCGCGGGCTTACCCGCTCCAACAGGAATCGAGCTGGTCTGGGCTTGCGCGACTCCTGTGGGAGCGGGCGCGCCCGCGAAGGGGCCGGAACAGGAAATAGAAACGCCCCGGGCAAGCCGGGGCGCTCTGGGGATAACATGGTGTGACGTGTTTTCAGATCAACGAATACCCGACTGGCGCAGTGCCGCTGGCTGGAAGTCAGCCTTGCTGGCGCTGAAACCGAAGTCGTAGGCGCGCTTCTCTTCGTTCTTCATGCCCAGGGCCAGGTAACGGCCCGACTGCAGGTCGTAGATGGTCTCCAGGGTGTACCACGGCACTTCCACGTTGTAGTAAGGCTGGGCATGTGCCTCGGACACCCGCCACAGTTGGCCACGGCCGTCGTACTGGTCGATCACCGCAGCCTGCCAGGTGTCCTCGTCGATGTAGAAGTCACGCTTGGCATAGATGTGCCGCTGGCCCGGCTTGAGGGTCGCGACCACGTGCCATACGCGGCGCAGCTCGTAACGGGAAAGGTCCTGGTTGATGTGCCCGGCCTTGATGATGTCGGTGTACTTGAGCTTGGGGTCGTCGAGCTTGAAGGCGTTGGACGCGATGTACATCTCCTTCTTGCCTTCCAGCTTCCAGTCATAGCGATCCGGCGCACCGTTGAACATGTCCAGGTTGTCCGAGGTGCGCAAACCGTCGGCAGCGGTACCCGGGCCGTCGTACGACACTTGCGGTGCCTGGCGCACGCGGCGCTGGCCGGCGTTGTAGATCCACGCCTTGCGCGGTTCCTTCACCTGGTCGAGGGTTTCGTGCACCAGCAGCACGGTACCGGCCAGGCGCGCAGGCGCGGTCACTTCCTGCTTGAAGTAGAACAGGATGTTGCCCGGGTTGTTCGGGTCGTAATCCTTCATCTTGTCGCGGAAGACGAACTGGTCAGAGAAGTACACAGGGTTGAAGGAGCCGTTCTGCTGCGGCGTGGCCTGGGTCACCAGGCGGCTGACGCTGCCGCCCCGGTAGCGGGTGATGTGGTTCCAGATCACCTCCAGGCCGCTTTTGGGGATCGGGAACGGTACAGCCGTGCGGAAGTTGCTCAGGCCGTTGCCGCCTTCGACCAGGGTGGTCTTGGTGGCATTCTCCTTGATGGCGGCGAACACGTCGGCCGGCACCGTGGAGCCACGATGGGTCTTGAATACCGGGATCTTGAAGGTGTCCGGGTAGCGCTTGAGCATGGCCAGCTGGCCCGGCGAGAGCTTGTCCTTGTACTGGTCGGCGTTCTGCGCGGTGATGGTGAACAGCGGCTTGTCACTGCCGTACGGGTCGGGCAGGAAACCCTTGGCGTCGGCGCTGCCCGCGCTCTTCGATAGCGGCTCCCACGGGCCTATCGAGCCATCGGCGTTGCCGGCCTTTTCGGCGCCCATCGGGGTCAGGGTACTGCCCAGCTTGGCCGCCTCGTCGGCGGATACTGCAGCCATGACGCTGGTCGCCAGCAGGGACAGGCCCAGCACACCGGCTTGCAGCAGACTTCTGGTCTTGTTCATGTCGTGTCGTCCTGGATCTGTATGCTTAGAAGTTCACGCCGAAGCTGAGCGCGACGAAGTCACGGTCATCCACGGTGGTGTACTCGCCATCGAAGAAGTTGGTGTACGACAGGCTAGCCGTATAGGTGTTCTGGTACTCGGCATCGAGGCCCAGGCTGACGGCCTTGCGGCCTTCCTCGAAGTTGGCGCCAGGGCCCGGCGAGTAGCCGGAGACGTCGTGCGACCAAGCCACGCTGGGTTTCAGGTTGATCCCGGCGAAGACGTCGTTGTAGTCCCAGATGACCCGGGCGCGATAGCCCCAGGAAGTACTGGTGGTAAAACCATCGTTCTCGCAGTTGCGGCTCAGGTTGGCAGTGGAGGCACCAGCACCGGCGCCTGCGATGGTGCTGGCATTGAGTGCCTGACAGGTATTGGCCCCACCCGTGGATGGCAGCGGGCCTGGACCGTACACCGGGTCGCGACCGTAGCGGGTATCGTGTGCGCTCTCCAGGCCACCCACATGGGTGACACCGAGTTCACCCACCACGGTCATGCGGCTGGCGCCCATCACCTGGTCGAAGAAATGCGTGAGGGTGGTCTGGAACTGGGTGATCTCCTTGCGGCGATACCCGTGCAGGTCCTGCCCCGGCGTACCGGTCAGCAGCGAAGCGTTGCTCAACGCGCCGCCAATGGGGCGGACCCCGGCGAACAGAATATCCGTGGTATTGAGTTGCACCGGTGCGTTGGGGCGGTAGCTGAGCTCGCCGCTCCAGGCGGTCCCGGTGGGCAGTGTGGTTGAGAAGCTCAAACCATAAAGGCGGATATCCTCGGGATATTCGACGAAGTACTCGGAGTTACCCGCCACGATCAGCGGCGCCAATGCACGCAGCTGCGCAGGTAGGGCGCTCAACCCGGCGAACACTGAAGGCGGGGCCCCGGTGGCGCTGAAGATTGGCGCGCGGCTGTGGTAATTCATGAAGTAGGCGCCAAACTCGGTGTCCAGCGGCTCGAACATGTAGCGCATGGCCACGCCAAACTGGCCGCTGTCACGCGCGTCACGGTCGGCACCGCGGCGCACCATCACCCCTTCTTCGTTGATGTTCACGCCCCGGGTAGCAAGGAACTGCTGCGCCGCCCCCGGCACTGTGCGGCTGCTGTTGAGCACGCGCAGGTTGTCGGTACAGCCGTCGGCAATGATGTCCGGCTGGGAGAAGAACGTGCCGCAGTTGTCGACGACCGTCTGGTCCCACTCGATCTGGTAGAAGGCCTCGGCCGACAGGTTGTCGGTCAGGCTTTGCGAGATGTAGAACATGTTGACCGGAATCAGGCCTTCCTTGATCTCGGCCCCCGGGCGGCGAAACGCCGACACGTCGATCGGGTTGATCGAGTTGATGCCACCACCGATGAAGGTACTTTCACCCCAGCTCACCACCTGCTTGCCCAGGCGCACCGAGCCTGGCTGATCGCCGATGGAGTAGTTGTGATAGACGAATGCGTCGAGCAGCTCGGCACCGGACGATTTGGCGCCTTCCTTGCGGTTGGAGTCACTGATGTCCTTGAACTCGCGGCCTTCGTCCTTCAGTTCGAAGTCATACCAGTACTTGCCACGGACGAACACGCCGGTATCGCCGTACTTCAGTTCCAGGTCATGGATGCCCTTGAAGATCTTCGAGAAAGTTTCGCCCTTCTTGAAGTTCAGGTGGCCATCGTCGGATGTCTGCGACAGGCCCTTGCCGCCGTTGTTCACCCCGATCAGGTTCTTGTTGGGGTTTGCCGTCGACCAGCTGGCGCCGATGGAGAGCGACGAGTCGAACTGGCCTTCGATTTCACCAATGTTGAAGCTGACAGCGAAAGCAGGACTTGCGAGCGTGGAAGCAAGGCTGACGGCCAGGGGCAACTTGGCCCGGCGCCAGAACAGGTTTGCAGATTTCATCGACGCTACTCCATGTACTTTTTTTGTTATGGCAGTGAGTCCTTTCAAGAACGGCCCGAGCGACCGGTTTGCAGGCTTGCGCCTGCGGCGACACGGCTTGCGCATGTCGCCTTCCCCCATTCCTGAAAATCCCCTGGCCCCGACTATAGCCAGCAAGGCACAGGCGCTTGATCCCTCTAAAGTGTGATTTGCGCTCCGTGCGGCCAACTCGCTGCAATGTTGCCCAGGCTGCGTGCTGGCAGTGCTAAAGGATGGCGTATTTCTGCCGTTTGGCAAGGCTCCACCCCTCTAGCATGCGGGTCGCGTGCTGCGGTACGCGACCCGCATGGCGGTTACAGCGTGGAGAGGAATGCGCTGTTGCTGGCCTGCCACTGGACGATGTCCTGGCGGATGCGTTTCTTGTCGAGCTTGCCGACACTGGTCTTGGGAATTTCAGTAACAACGGCGATCTGGCTTGGAATCGCCCACTTGTTGATATGCCCTTGCTCGACAAATGGCTTGAGGTGTTCCTTCAGTGCCTTGGCATCGATGACCTGGCCTTCGCGCACCACCAGCAGGGCAAACGGGCGCTCGCCCCACTGCGGGTCGGCCACCCCCACCACCGCCACTTCGCGCACGGCCGGGTGGCGGCTGACCAGGTCTTCGAGGTCGAGCGAGGAAATCCACTCGCCACCGGTCTTGATCACATCCTTGATACGGTCGCGGATGTCGAGGTAGCCCATGCCGTCGAGGGTGGCGACATCACCGGTATGCAGCCAGCCACCCTGCCACAGCTCCTCGCTCTTTTCCGCCTCCTTGAAGTAGCCCATCGTCAGCCACGGCGCACGCAGCACCAGCTCGCCCTGGGTTTCACCATCGGCAGGCAGGAAGTTGCCGTCGCCGTCGACGATGGCCGCCTCGACCAGCGGCACCGGCACGCCAGCCTTGATACGGTAGGTGACGCGCTCATCCTCGCTGCCGGCCTGCAGTTCGTCGTTGAGGTGGGCGGCGGAAATAAGCGGGCAGGTCTCGGACATGCCATACGCGGCAGTCAGCTGGATGCCGCGGGCCAGGGCGGCCTGGTACAGCGAGCGGTTGAGTGCGCTGCCGCCGATGATGATCTTCCAGCCGCCGAAGTCCTGGCCCTGGGAAGTCGGGCAGTTGAGCAGCATCTGCAGGATGGTAGGCACGCAATGGGAGAAAGTGACCTTTTCCTCACGCCACAGCGTGATCAGCATGTCCGGCTCGTAGCGCCCCGGATACACCTGCTTCATGCCAAGCATGGTGGCGGCGTAGGGAATACCCCAGGCGTGCACGTGGAACATCGGGGTGATGGGCATGTACACGTCGTTGCTGCCCAGCAGGCGCACGCTGTCGATGCTGCCGGTCACCGAAGCTTCGGCCAGGGTATGCAGCACCAGTTGCCGGTGGGTGAAGTACACCCCCTTGGGGTTGCCGGTGGTGCCAGTGGTGTAGAAGGTGGTGGCTACCGAGTTCTCGTCGAAGTCCGGGAAGTCGTAGCGCGGGCTGGCAGCGGCCAGCAGTTGCTCGTACTCGCCCACCAGGTTGGGCAACTCGGCTGTCTTGTCCGCGCCGTCGGTCAGCAGCAGGGTCTTGTCGACGGTGGTCAGTTGCCCGGCGATGGCCTGGTACAGGCCGACGAAGTCGCTGTTGACCAGCACCACGCGGTCTTCGGCGTGGTTCATGGTGTAGAGGATCTGCTCAGGCGACAGGCGCACGTTGATGGTGTGCACCACCGCGCCAATCATCGGGATGGCGAACATGCATTCGAGGTAGCGGTGGCTGTCCCAGTCCATCACCGCCACGGTGTCACCAGCCTTTACCCCGGCTTCGGTCAGCACGTTGGCCAGGCGCGCGATGCGCTCGTTGAGCTGGGGATAGGTCAGCCGCAACTGGTCGCGGTAAACGATTTCGCGAGTCTTTTCATAGCGGCTGCCAGACATCAGCAGGCGCTTGATCAGCAGGGGGTAGGCGTAGGCGCCCTCGGCGGGCTTGATGATGCGGGTCTGCAACATGGGTATCCCTTTTCTGAAAAGCGGGCCGGACAAGTCTGGGAGTTACTGTAGTTCGCCAATGTGACGGCTAAATCAGCCGAAGGAATGATTTGCATGGCGAAGGTATGAGTGGCGGGCGTTGACGGGCGGCAAGGTTGAGCTAGACACTGCGGCGCTGAGGGCCTATTCGCGGGTAAACCCGCTCCCACAGGTACTGCACCAGCCTCTGCAATGGTGCAATACCTGTGGGAGCGGTTTAACCGCGAATGGCCGCGACACCGAAATCCCGCCCATCCCCGGAGGCCTTCATGCCCAGCCCGCGTCGCGCCGTGTTTCTCGATCACCAGTCCCTGGACCTGGGCGATCTCGACCTCTCGCCCCTGAAGCAGCAGTTCGACGAGTTCGAACTGTTCGCCGCCACCCGCCCGGAGCAGGTCGCCGAACGCCTGCAGGGCGCGGTGACGGTAGTCAGCAACAAGGTCATGCTCGACGCCGCGTCCCTGGCCGCCAACCCACAACTGAAGCTGATCCTGGTGGCCGCCACCGGCACCAACAATGTCGACCTGGCGGCAGCGCGCGCCCAGGGCATCACCGTGTGCAACTGCCAGGGCTATGGCACCCCGTCCGTCGCCCAGCACACCCTCGCCCTGCTGCTGGCCCTGGCCACCCGCCTGTGCGACTACAACCAGGCGGTAGCCGATGGCCAGTGGGCCAAGGCCAGCCAGTTCTGCCTGCTGGACTTCCCCATCGTCGAACTAGAGGGCAAGACTCTTGGCCTGCTGGGCCACGGTGAACTGGGCGGCGCGGTGGCGAGGCTGGCCGAGGCCTTTGGCATGCGCGTGCTCAGCGGGCAGATCCCTGGCCGCCCGGAACGGGCCGACCGGTTGCCACTGGACGAATTGCTGCCGCAAGTCGACGCCCTGACCCTGCACTGCCCGCTGAACGAGCACACCCGACACATGCTCGGGGCACGCGAGCTGGCCCTGCTCAAGCCGAACGCGCTGGTGATCAACACTGCCCGCGGCGGCCTGATCGACGAGCAAGCGCTGGCCGACGCCCTGCGCAGTGGCCACCTGGGCGGAGCCGCCACCGACGTACTGAGCGTGGAGCCGCCGGTCAACGGCAACCCGCTGCTCGAACCCGGCATCCCGCGCCTGATCATCACCCCGCACAGCGCCTGGGGTGCGGTGGAGTCGCGCCAGCGCATCGTCGGCCAGCTCAGCGAGAACGCCCAGGCCTTCTTCGCCGGGCAACCACGCCGCGTGGTCAGCTGAGCCCGGCGCCCGCCTCTGCTACACTGCGCCACTTTTTTCCAGGAGGCGTCGTCCATGGACCCGCGCAGTGAAGTGTTGCTCCGCCAGGCAGAGCTGTTCCAGAGCCCGCTGCTGCTCGCCGGCGCCCCCGCCGACGGCCTGCTTGGCCAGTTGCCCCAGGCCCGGGCCTGGACTTGGCATGCTGGCGATCAGGCCATGCTCGAAAGCCGCTTCGCCGGGCGCAGCCACTATGCAGTGGAGCCCCCTGAAGTGGCGTTCGACAGCGCCGTGCTGTTCCTGCCCAAATCCCGCGAACTGGCCGCCTACCTGCTCAACGCCCTGGCCTCGCGCCTGGCTGGCCGCAAGCTATACGTGGTCGGCGAGAAACGTGGCGGCATCGAGGGCGCGGCCAAGCAGCTGCAGGCCTTTGGCAAGCCACGCAAGCTCGACAGCGCCCGCCATTGCCAGCTGTGGCAGGTGACCATCGAACACGCACCAGAAGCCAAGCCCCTGGAAAGCCTGGCCGAACGCTTCGAACTCAGCCTGGAAGACGGCCCACTGCAGGTTATCAGCCTGCCCGGTGTGTTCAGCCATGGCCGCCTCGATCGCGGTACCGCCCTGCTGCTCAAGCACCTCGACGGCCTGCCGAGCGGGCATGTGCTGGACTTCGGCTGCGGTGCCGGGGTACTGGGCGCAACGGTAAAGCGCCGTTATCCGCAAAACCGGGTAACCCTGCTGGACGTGGATGCCTTCGCCGTGGCCGCCAGCCGCCTGACCTTGGCCGCCAATGGCCTGGAAGGCGAAGTGATCAGCGGTGATGGCATCGACGCGGCGCCGACCGAGCTGAGCCTGATCCTTAGCAACCCGCCGTTCCACACCGGGGTTCACACCAACTACCAGGCATCGGAGAACTTGCTGAAAAAATCGGCTGTTCATCTGCGAAAAGGTGGCGAAATGCGCCTGGTTGCCAACAGCTTCCTGCGTTACCAGCCGCTGATCGAAGGGGCGCTGGGCAACTGCCAGACATGCGACGAGGCGGACGGCTTCCGCATCTACCGGGCAACACGCGGTTAAAAACAGCGCTTGCCGAAAGCGTTTTGCCTAGGCAGAATCCGCACCGTCCTAGGGGAGTAGTCTCCCGCGAGCGCCCAGCTCGCCCGGTACGCGTCAACATACTTGGTCCACAGACCATGGCGCGTGCGACCCACCATGCCAGCCTGCATGGCGAGATCCGCATAGACGGATCCGGGGTTTGACAAGACCTATGACACGCACACCTTACCCGGGGCGGGGAGGCTGTACGTGTCATAGCCGTGTCGACCCGCCCCCGTAGGAATCCTGATGCTGGAATCACTGCTGGTCCCCACCGCCATCGTTGCCCTCGCCGAAATCGGCGACAAGACGCAATTGCTCGCGCTCATACTCGCTGCCCGCTTCCGCAAACCCTGGCCGATCATCGCCGGCATCATCGCCGCTACCCTGGCCAACCATGCCGCGGCCGGTGCCGTGGGCGCGTGGGTCGGCAGCTTCTTCAGCGACTCGGCACTGCACTGGATCCTGGCTGCGAGCTTCACCGCCACTGCGCTGTGGACCCTGGTTCCGGACAAGATGGATGACGACGAGAACCCGGCACGCCGCTTCGGGCCGTTCCTGACCACGCTGATCGCGTTCTTCCTGGCTGAAATCGGCGACAAGACCCAGGTCGCCACGGTGATGCTGGCGGCACAGTATCCGCACCTGATCATGGTCATTATCGGCACCACCCTGGGCATGCTGATTGCCAACGTGCCGGTGGTACTGGCGGGTAACTTCGCTGCGGACAAACTGCCACTGACGCTGATCCGTCGCCTGGCGGCCACGGCGTTCTTCGTGCTGGCGATCGTGGCCGTGTACTCGGCGATGAAGGCCAGTGGCTGGGTGGGTTGACTGCTGACGGGGGCCGCTCTGCGGCCCAATCGCCGGCAAGCCAGCTCCCACAGGTATTGCACAGGCCTTGAGGCCGATAGAGCACTCTGTGGGAGCTGGCTTGCCGGCGATTGGGCTGCAAAGCAGCCCCTTACGGTCTTACTTCTTGGCCGCCTGATACAGCGGCATCACCTTCGGAATCGCCGCCTGCAGCGAAGCAATGCGGCTCTGGGACGCCGGGTGAGTGCTCATGAACTCAGGCGGCGCGCCTTCGGACGCCTGGCTCATCTTGTTCCACAGGGTAATCGCGGCATTCGGGTCGTAACCGGCACGCGCCGAGAGCTCCAGGCCGATCAGGTCGGCTTCGTTCTCGTTGGCCCGGCTGTTGGGCAGGGTCATGGCATAGTTCACTACGGTATCGGCCATGGCCATGCTGCCCTGGCCGAGGCCAAAGAGGGCACCGGCGCCCTGACGCGCCATTTCGACGCCGTACGCCTTGGACATCGCCTCGCGGCTGTGCTCACGCAGGGCGTGGGCGATCTCATGGCCCACCACCGCAGCAATTTCCGCATCGGTGAGCTTGAGCTGATCGATCAGCCCGGTGTAGACGATGATCTTGCCGCCCGGGCCGCAGTTGGCGTTGAGCTCGTCGCTCTTGATCACATTGACTTCCCAGTTCCATTGCGCGGCATCCGGGCGGAACTTGGGGGTCTGGGCGATCAGGCGGTTGGCAATTACCTGTACACGCTTGGCAACTGCGCTGGACTTGTCGAGCACGCCTTTGTTCGATGCCTCACCCAGGGTCTGCTGGTACGACTGGGCGTACATCTGGTTGACCTCATCGGTCGAGAGCATGCTGAACATGTACTGCTGGCGCTCGACGCCGACAGCACCGCCGCTGGTGGTATTCACCGCCTGGCAGCCAGCTAGCAGGATGCCAGCACTCAACAGACTGACGACAAAAGACTTACGCATGAAAACACTCCCTTTTTACATGCGCCGTATCGTAGGCCGAGTCGCCGCTGGGCCGCCATAGCCGCACGGAAGAATTTATTTGCCTGCACCGGCCTCTTCGCGGGTGAACCCGCTCCCACAGGGACTACACAGGTTTCAAATTCGGTGCAGTACCTGTGGGAGCGGGTTTACCCGCGAAAGGGCCGTCAAAGGCAATGCATCAAGCCGGGGTCAGGCACTCCGGTGCATCCAGCTTCGGATCGTTGACGAAATTCGCCAGGGCCCGCTCACGCAGCGTCGCCGGCGGGCTGGCCAGCAGCTCGTGCAAACGGGTAACCGGCGTGTCCGGGTCAAGCCAGGCTGCCTGCCCTGCCTCGTCCAGTATCAGCGGCCGACGCTGGTTCATCGCCGCCTGGGTCACCACCGCACAACTCAGCCAAACCTGGTCCTGCACCGGGTAGGCCTCCCACACGGCGGCGAAGTACAGCGAAGCGCCCTCCCCCGGGGTCAGCCAGTACGGGCGCTTGCGCACGCTACCGCGCCATTCGTAAAAGCCGTTGGCCGGCATCAGGCAGCGGCGCTGGCGAAACGCGTCGCGAAACATCGGCTGCTCGGCCAGGGTCTCGGCGCGGGCATGGGCGGGGGTTCGGGACAGGTCGGTGAGCCAGGCCGGGGTCAGCCCCCAACGCGCCTTGGCCAATTGCAGCTGGCCGTCGAGCTGGCGCTGGATCAGCACCGAAGCCCCCGGCGAGATGTTCCATTGGGCTGGCTGGCCGACGGGAAAGCCCGGCAGACTGGCAAGAGCCTGGGGCCAGCGAAACAGGGCATAACGTCCACACATGGGCGAATTCAGAACCTAGCAGATCAAGGTACCGGGGAAACTCTCCGGTTCGTCGCCAACCAGTGGCTGGGCGTCATTGTACGCATCGATCAGCTGCCGTGCGTACTCGGCCTGCTCGTCAGCCACGGCAAGCCCCAGCAGGCCCTGCAGCGGCAACTCGCCGGCAGCACCGACCAGGTCACGGCCGACCAGGTGCGCCTCGACCCCCTCGCTGGCGAGCATGCCCGCCAGCATTTCAGCCTCGAGCAGGCTTTCCGGTTCGTAGATACGCTGCATCAGTCATTCTCACCGAATACATCCAGCATCCACTCCTCGCCATGAACCTGCAGCACGAAGCGGATAGGCTTGCAGCAAACCTGGCAGTCCTCGATGTATTCCTGATCGCCACCGGACAGGTCCACCGTGGTTTCGACTTCTTCGCCACAATAAGGGCAATCGTAGATCGCAGTTTCCAGCATCGCGGCCTCCGGGGTGACTTATGCGTATAATTGCCGGTCTGTTTACAGGGCCTGTGTGTGTCCGAGCCGTTTTTCGGAACCCGTCCCTACCTTATTACCCTAGCCGTTTCCAACAAGAGAGCATGATGGGCGAATTCGATGCCATCCGACCGTACGACGACGCTGAGGTCCCTGCCGTTCTGGCACGCCTGCTCAGCGACCCGGCATTCCTCGATATCCTCACCCACTTCCGCTTCCCGCGTGCGGCCGGTGCTCTCGGCTGGTTGCTCAAACCGCTGATCGCCCGCCGCCTGCGCAAGGAATTTGCCGGCGTCACCTGCGTCTCGACCTTGCAGGACAAAGTCGAGTACTACGTCGACCAGACCATCGACCGTGCCACCGACGGCGTCACCTATACGGGCGTGGAGCAACTCAAGGCCGGCACCGCCTACCTGTTCCTGGCCAACCACCGTGACATCGTCATGGACCCGGCGTTCGTCAACTATGCGGTGTACCACGCCGGCCTGCCCACGCCGCGCATCGCCATTGGCGACAACCTGCTGCAAAAGCCGTTTGTCAGCGACATGATGCGCCTGAACAAGAGCTTCATCGTGCACCGCTCGATCAGCGGGCGCCGCGAGAAACTGGCGGCCTACCAGCTGCTCTCGGCCTACATCAACCACTCGATCCGCAACGACGCCACGTCGATCTGGATCGCCCAGGCCGAAGGCCGGGCCAAGGACGGTGACGACCGCACCGACTCGGCGATCCTCAAGATGTTCCACATGAGCCGCAAGGACGAGCCGTTCGGCGCGGTGATCCAGAGCCTGAACCTGACGCCGGTGTCGATCAGCTACGAGTATGACCCGTGCGACCAGGCCAAGGCCCGCGAGTTGTACATCCGCGCCACCACCGGCACCTACAAGAAGGCGCCGGGCGAGGACGACAACAGCATCGCCAAGGGCATTACCGGCTACAAGGGCCGGGTGCACATCAACTTCGCCCCGCCGGTGACCGAGTTCCACGAGGACACCAAGCAGCTGGCGGTGGAAATCGACCGGCAGATCCTCGGTGGCTACCGGCTGTTCCCGGTGCACTACCTGGCCTATGCGATGTGGGAAGGCAAGGATGAGGCGCTGCAGGTGCCGAGCGCCGAGAAGGTGTTCCCGGCTGAGGAACTGGCTCGGGCCAAGGAAGAATGGCAACGCCGCCTGGATGCCTGCCCCGAGGAGCAGCGGCCGTACCTGGTGTTGCAGTATGCGACGCCGGTGCGCAACCAGTACCAGGTCAGGCAGCAGGCGCCGGTTGCCTGATCGATCCCAGGGCTGCTTTGCAGCCCCGGGTTCTCAAACCCAGGTACTGAACCAGGACAGCAGCAACGCCATCGCCAGGCACGAAAAACCGAGAATGTAGAAGTACCGGGGTACCCGCAGGTCGAACGCGTCCACCACCCCATCGTCCACCGCCATGTATTCGCGGGTCTCGGCCTCGCGCCGCCGCGCACTGTGCAGCAGCAACCCGCCCGGGCAGGTCAGCAGCAGCGCCAGCAGATTGATCAGCTTGGTCGGGTGGGCGGCCAGGAACCCCCAGAGCACTTGCAAGGACATCACGCAACCTCGGTATGAGCGACGGCAAAGGCCGGCATTCTACCCAAGTCGCGCCCTGACGCCCGGCCCAGGCGACAAAATGTCATTGAATTTCATCCAGGTCACAGGCAACAAAAAACCCGCTGCCTGGAGCACAGGCAGCGGGTTTTGTTTTACAGCTGAAGCCTTACTGCCCCAGCACCTGACCGATGGTCGGGTCCTTGAACATGCGGGTCAGCGCATCGCTCAGCACATCGCCCACCAGCTGGGTGTTGGTTTCCTGGTTCGGCGCCATGCCGAAACGCTGGTCCAGCGAAGCACCGTAACGGCCACTGTAGCGGCGGCCGCCATTGGACACGTCAGCACGGAAGGTGGCACCGATGGTAGCCTCGGTCACGTACAGGTTGTCTTTCGGCGACTGGTACTTCAGTTCGGCCAGGGTCACGGTCAGCTGCGGCGCGTTGTAGGCGTTCGGCGTCGGGGTGAAGCCGAGCAGGCGCACGGCTGCTTCGGCCTGGGCCTGCAGCTTGGGCACGATGTCGTTACCGCTGACGCTGATGGTGCTGGTCTCGGGGTACATGCCACCGCGAGTGCCCAGGGACTGCGAGGCCCGGCCGTCAACCACCCGGACCACTACCGGCTGGCCATGGCCGACCGGGGCGAGCTGGGCCTTGAGCGTGGGTTGCGGGTTGAGTTGTTGCGGGCTGTGGGCACAACCGACCAGGCTGAGGCTGGCCACGGCGATCAAACCGAACAACAGACGTTGCAACATGCGCGTTACTCCAGAAAAAGCGGCGAAGGCCCACAGTATACCTAGCCACGCATCGACCAGTCATCGGCCTGGCCCGCTTGTCACAATCGTTTCATCGCCGCGCCCTTATCCTTGCGCCAAGCCCTAACACACAGGACTCGCTGCCATGGCCTCGCTCTGGACCCTGCTCTTCCAACGCCCGCGCCACAACACCTATGCCCGCCTCGATGACGACGGCAAATGCCTGGCCTTCAAGCAATGCAGCCAGGCACCAAGCGGCAGCGGCTGGGTCCAGATCGGCGAAATCCAGCTCGCCTGGCTGGGCCGCGAACTGCCCGCCAGTGCCCGGGTTTGCGCCCGCGCAAGCCGCCGCTGGCACCAGCGCATCCTCGCGGCCTGACAAAGGCTGCAATAAAAACCACGAATGGCGACATTTCTGCCCGCGACATCGCTATAATCTCCCCCCGATTATAAGGACGTCTCCTGATCGGGCCCCGCACTCGCCGATTGACCCCGGCAACTTCAACGCTTCGCCCACAGAGAGCCTTCCACTCAGGTCTTGCATCGGCTGTCGTGCCTGCTTTTCCGGCCCTTCACACTGCATGAACCTGCGGGTTGCCATCGCGCAGTCCCCTTTTGAGGTTCACGTCTCCAAAAGAGCGTGAAAAAACGGTTTTCACAACTTCACAAGAGTGTGGCGAGCAAATGAACAGTCTGGCATGTGCAAAAGCGGCAGATGTGTCCCGAACAGCCCTGAACAGGCGGCAAATGCGCTCATCTCGTATGAGTGTCTGAGCCGTTCCATAACGCACGCATGACACCTTGACCATAAGTCGAATTGCCGCACCCGTGGCAAACCGCGTTCAATACCCGAACCCGAAGACTGATTGGCGGTGTCCGCGGAAGTTGCAAGAACTGCGAAAAGTCGGACATGGCGACCCTGGCGAACCCAGGTCCTATGCTGTCAATTAGGTAGCTGTAGATTGTGGAGACGCGTTAAATGGCGCAGAACGAATCGGTTGATGTGGTACTGGTAGGCGCGGGCATCATGAGTGCCACCCTGGCCGTACTGCTCAAGGAGCTCGACCCGACCCTGAAACTTGAGGTCGTGGAGGCGATGGACTCCGGAGCCGCGGAAAGCTCCAACCCCTGGAACAACGCAGGCACAGGCCACGCCGGCCTTTGCGAGCTTAACTACACGCCCCAGGCCGCCGATGGCAGCATCGACATCAAGAAGGCCGTGCACATCAACACCCAGTTCGAGGTTTCGCGCCAGTTCTGGGCCTACCTGAGCAAGAAAGGCAACTTCGGCTCGGCGCGTGCCTTCATCAACCCTGTCCCGCACCTGAGCTACGTCGAGGGTGACAAGGGTGTTTCCTTCCTCAAGAAGCGCTATGAGCTGCTCAAGCAGCACCATGCCTTCGCCGACATGGAATACACCGAAGACAAGGCCGTGATGAACGACTGGATGCCGCTGATGATGCCAGGCCGCCCAGCCGACCAGCACATCGCCGCCACCCGCGTGCTCAAGGGTACCGACGTCAACTTCGGCGCCCTGACCAACAAGCTGCTGAAGCTGCTGGGCGACTCGCAAGACGCCCAGGTCAAGTACAGCAAGAAGGTCGTTGGCCTGCGCCGTAACGGCAAGGGCTGGACCGTAAGCATCAAGGACGTCAACAGCGGCGGCAGCCGTGAAGTGGACGCCCGCTTCGTCTTCCTCGGCGCCGGTGGCGCGGCCCTGCCGCTGCTGCAGCTGTCGGGCATTCCGGAAAGCAAAGGCTTCGGCGGCTTCCCGGTCAGCGGCCAGTGGCTGCGTTGCGACAACCCGGAAATCGTCAAGCAGCACCAGGCCAAGGTCTACAGCCAGGCCGCGGTCGGCGCCCCACCGATGTCGGTACCACACCTGGATACCCGCGTGGTCGATGGCAAGAAATCGCTGCTGTTCGGCCCATATGCCGGCTTCACCACCAAGTTCCTCAAGCACGGTTCGCTGATGGACCTGCCGCTGTCGGTGCGCATGGGCAACATTGGCCCGATGCTGGCCGTGGCCCGTGACAACATGGACCTGACCAAGTACCTGGTCAGCGAAGTGATGCAGTCGATGGAGCAGCGCCTGGAAGCCCTGCGTCGCTTCTATCCGCAGGCCAAGGCCGAAGACTGGCGCCTGGAAGTGGCTGGTCAGCGCGTGCAGATCATCAAGAAGGACCCGAAGAAAGGCGGCGTGCTGCAGTTCGGTACCGAGCTGGTCTCGGCCCAGGACGGCAGCCTGGCTGCACTGCTCGGCGCATCGCCGGGTGCTTCGGTAACCGTATCGATCATGCTGGAACTGATCGAGCGCTGCTTCCCCGAGCAGGCCAAAGGCGCCTGGGCTGCCAAGCTCAAGGAAATCTTCCCGGCTCGCGAGAAGACCCTGGCAACCGATGCAGCCCTGTACCACAAGATCAGCGCCGACAACGACGTGGCACTGGACCTGGTGGAAAGCAGCCCGGCGGCCAAGCATTACGCCTGATTCGGCCGGTAACGAAAAAACGCCCCTTGGGGCGTTTTTTTGTGCCTGGATCTTAGTAAGCCTGTTCCGGCCCTTTCGCGGGTAAACCCGCTCCCACAAGGATCAGAGCCACAGACAAGGGCTGCGCTGTACCTGTGGGAGCGGGTTTACCCGCGAAGAGGCCGGAGCAGGTTTAAAAATCAGCCACGGGCCTTGGCAATGATCTCGATGTACTCCGCCGCATTGCGCTGGTCGGCGATCTGCTCGACAAAGGTCTTGCCATGCTCGTCCTTGCCATCCAGGTCCAGCCCGGCTTCGATGAAGAAGCCGACAAAGCGCTCGAAATCGTCGATGCGCAGGCCACGGTACGCCTTGACCAGCTTGTGCAGCGACGGCGAGGTCACGCCATCGGCCGGCTCGAACTGAAGGAATGCCTTGATGTAGTCGTCGCTGATCTCGTCACCGATTACCTGTTTCTTGTCTTTACGCATTGCCGACTCCAACTGGACCATCACGAAATTTCCAAGGCCGGCAGTGTACCCCCCGCAGGCCGGGCGCCTCAACGCGTACGTACGGTACCGGTGTGCAGGTCGGCCCAGACGTGGCCGTTGGCGTACGTGAGGAACTGCACATACAGTGTCTCGTTGCGCAGCAGGTCCATGATCACGCGGTAGTCGCTGAGCGGGTAGTTCAGGCTCAAGGTGCGGGTTTTCTCGTCGTAGACGGGTTTCTTCAGGCTCTTGGCCGCTTCACCGTCAAAGGTCAGTAGCACCTGGGCGATGGTCGCGCCCTTGCTCAGCGGCTTGCCCTTGAGGCGCACCTGCAACGACGAGGTGATCGGGATCGGCTGCTGGTCGGACTGGCGCTGGGTACCCACCACCACCGAGTAGTCGGTCACTTGCAGCAATTGCTGGCCGGTCGGCGCTTCCTGGCGCAGTGACTGGTCGTCAGGTGGCAGGAACTGGCTGTGCAGCGGTGCGGCGGCGAGTGGCAGGCTGACCGCCAACAGGAGGGGAAGAAACGCACGCATGTGAGGCTCCTTGAATGAAGGAGCACTCTAGCACGGCCTGCACAGGCTCTTGTAGGAGCGGCCTTGTGTCGCGATGGGCTGCAAAGCGGCACCGGCCATGTTGGTGGCGAAGCTTCAATCGAGGGGCTGCTGCGCAGCCCGATCGCGACACAAGGCCGCTCCTACAGTTGAGTGCGCCGGCCTGACATCAATCGAACTGCGCGATCATCCAGGCCTGGTACTCGGCCACGCCTTCTTCACCTTCGCGCGGCGCCCAGTGCGCATGTTCACCTTCACCCACCGGCCGATACGGCCCAGCCTTGCACTCGAACAGAATGCTGTCCGGCTCCAGCACCACAAGCCCATGGAAGGTTCCAGGCGCCAGGTCCACACCCAGGCAATCGCCGCCCGCCTGCATCACCCGCTTGTCGGTCACAGCGCCCTGCTCGTCGAAGATCAGCAGGCCAAGGCACCCCTTTAGCACGACCAGCGTTTCGGCCTTGTCATCGCTGAGGTGACGATGCGGCGGGATATAGGTGCTCGGTTGCAGCCCGACCGCCATGCGGTGGCAAGGCTCTGCCATCTCATGGAAATTGTGGTGCTGCCGCCCGCGCGGGTTGGCGGCAGCCTGTGCGGCCAGCCCGGCGAACAGCGATTGGTCGATGAACGCGGGCTGGCGCATGATCACAGCCCCTTTACGGCGAAAATGCCGTTGGCGTTGCGCCAGTAGCCTTTGTAGTCCATGCCGTAACCGAAGATGTAGCGGTCGACGCAGGGCAGGCCCACGTAGTTGGCCTTGAGCTCCGGGCTGGCCTTGCGGTCATGGTCCTTGTCGATCAGCACCGCGGTGTGCACCGAGCGCGCACCGGCATGCTTGCAGAACTCGATGATGGCGCTGAGGGTGTGGCCCTCGTCGAGAATGTCGTCGACGATCAGTACGTCACGGTCGATGAACGACACTTCCGGCTTGGCCTTCCAGAACAGTTCGCCGCCGCTGGTCTGGTTGCGGTAGCGGGTGGCGTGCAGGTAGCTGGCTTCCAGTGGGAACTGCAGGTGGGTCAGCAGTTTGCCGGAGAAGATCAGGCCGCCGTTCATCACGCAGAACACCACCGGGTTCTTGTCGTGCAGGTCCTTGCAGATCTGCTCGCCGACTTTGGCGATGGCCGCTTCGACTTCGGCTTCAGTGTACAGGCAGTCAGCTTCACGCATGACTTGACGGATATGCTCGAGATCGGCGGACATGGCGCTCTCCGGGGGTGCATTTTGGAAAAGCGGGCAAAGGTACGCATCCGCTCGTCACAGATCAAGCATTTATGGACTAACGTCCAGAATGACCAGACGACAGCACAGGCTGAATAGATTAATCTAGCGCGGTTTTTTTGCCCGCCTTTCGGAGCCCCCCTATGCCCACTCGTGAGATCCGCCATCCGCTGATCCGCCACAAGCTCGGCCTGATGCGCCGTGCCGATATCAGCACCAAGAATTTTCGCGAACTTGCCCAGGAAGTCGGCGCGCTCCTGACCTACGAAGCCACCCAGGACCTGCCGCTCGAAACCTACGAGATCGACGGCTGGTGCGGCAAGGTGCAAGTTGAAAAAATCGCCGGCAAGAAAATTACCGTGGTGCCGATCCTGCGTGCCGGCATCGGCATGCTCGATGGCGTGCTCAGCCTGATCCCGGGTGCCAAGGTCAGCGCTGTCGGCGTTGCCCGCAACGAGGAAACCCTCGAAGCCCACACCTACCTGGAAAAGCTTGCGCCGGACATCAACCAGCGCCTGGCGCTGATCATCGACCCGATGCTGGCCACCGGCGGTTCGATGGTTGCCACCATCGACCTGCTGAAGAAGGCCGGCTGCAAAGAGATCCGCGCCATGGTTCTGGTCGCCGCGCCAGAAGGCATCGAAGTGGTGGAAAAAGCCCACCCGGACGTGCAGATCTACACCGCCTCGATCGACCAGCGCCTGAACGAACACGGCTACATCGTGCCGGGCCTGGGCGATGCCGGTGACAAGATCTTCGGCACCAAGCAAAAGGACGCCTGACCATGCAGGACGGCTTCAACGACCCGCTTTGGCGCCAGGTCGTTTCGGGCGCGCAGATGCTCTTCGTGGCATTCGGCGCGCTGGTGCTGATGCCACTGATCACCGGCCTCGATCCGAACGTCGCGCTGTTCACTGCCGGCATCGGCACCCTGCTGTTCCAGCTGGTCACCGGCCGCCAGGTACCAGTGTTCCTGGCCTCGAGCTTTGCCTTCATTACCCCGATCATCCTCGCCAAGGGCCAGTTCGGCCTGGCCGAGACCATGGGCGGCGTGATGGCCGCAGGTTTCGTGTACACCTTCATGGGCCTGATGGTGAAAATCAAAGGCACCGGTTTCATCGACCGCATGCTGCCGCCGGTGGTGATCGGCCCGGTGATCATCTCCATCGGCCTGGCCATGGCGCCGATCGCCGCCAACATGGCGATGGGCAAGGCCGGTGACGGCAGCGTGCTGCTGCCCTACCAGACCGCCATGATGATCTCGATGCCGGCCCTGCTGACAACGCTGATCGTCGCCGTGTTCGGCAAGGGCATCTTCCGCCTGGTGCCGATCATCGCTGGCGTGCTGGTGGGCTTTGCCCTGTCGTTCGCCTTTGGCGTGGTCGACACTGCCAAGATCGCCGCCGCACCGTGGCTGGAGGTGCCCAACTTCACCGCACCAGCGTTCAACTGGCAGGCCATCCTGTTCATCGTCCCGGTTGCCCTGGCACCGGCGATCGAGCATATCGGCGGGGTGATCGCGGTCGGCAGCGTGACGGGCCGCGACTACCTGAAAAAGCCTGGCCTGCACCGCACCCTGCTGGGTGACGGCCTGGCCACCACGGCAGCCGGCCTGTTTGGCGGCCCGCCCAACACCACCTATGCCGAAGTCACCGGCGCGGTGATGCTGACCAAGAACTACAACCCGAAGATCATGACCTGGGCGGCGGTCTTCGCCATCACCCTCGCCTTCATCGGCAAGTTCGGTGCATTGCTGCAAAGCATCCCGGTACCGGTGATGGGTGGCATCCTGTGCCTGCTGTTCGGCTCGATCGCGGCGGTGGGCATGAACACCATGATCCGCCACAAGATCGACCTGTCCGAAGCGCGCAACCTGGTGATCGTGTCGGTCACCCTGGTGTTCGGTATCGGCGGTGTGCTGATCGGCAGCGGTGACGGCCCGGATGACTGGGGCCTGAAGGGCATCGCCCTGTGCGCCGTCGTGGCTATCGCGCTGAACCTGATCCTGCCGGGTAATGATGGCTGGAAGCACAAGAAGCTGGATGATCAGCTTTGACCTGATCTGGCCCCTTCGCGGGTGAACCCGCTCCCACAGGCATTGTACAAAACCTGTGGGAGCGGGTTTACCCGCGAAGAGGCCGGCAAAGGCAACCTGACAATCAGGCCTTTTCGCACATGTCGGCCAACACCCTCACCCACTCCGGGTGATCATTCAGGCAAGGCACCAGCACCAGCTCCTGCCCGCCAGCCTCGACAAACTGCTCGCTGCCGCGCATGCCGATTTCTTCCAGCGTCTCGATGCAATCTGCAACGAACGCAGGGCACATAACCAGCAACCGCTTCACTCCGGCCTTGGCCAGTTCGTCCAGCCGGGTTTCGGTGTAGGGTTCGATCCACTTGTCGCGCCCGAGGCGCGACTGGAACGATACCGACCACTTGCCGTCCGGTATGCCCAGCTTCTGCGCAAAAGCCTTGGCCGTGGCCAGACACTGCCCGCGATAACACACCGCACGCACCTCGGCACTGGCACCTTCGCAACAATCCGCCGCGCGCAGGTCATGCTTGCCGGCCGGGTAGAGCTTCTTCAGGTGCCGCTCCGGCAAACCATGAAAGCTCAGCAACAGGTGATCGTAGTCCTGCTCCAGGTAAGGCCTGGCGCTGGCCGCCAGTGCCTCGATGTAATCCGGGTGTTCGTAGAATGGTTGCAGCACGCGCATCTGCAACGGCAGCTGGCGCTCGCTGATCGTCTGCCTGGCCAGCTCCACCACCGTGGTCACCGTGCTGTCGGCAAACTGTGGATACAGCGGTGCCAAGGTCACCTTGCGTACACCCTGGGCCGCCAGGCGCTCGAGCACTTCGGGCAAGGCCGGCTGGCCATAGCGCATGGCAATCTCCACCGGGCCATGGGGCCAGTGCTCGACCATCGCCGCCTGCAGGCGACGGGTCAGCACTACCAACGGCGAGCCCTCTTCCCACCAGATAGAGCCATAGGCATGGGCCGACTGTTCCGGGCGCTTGATCAGGATCAGCGACACCAGCAGCCGCCGAAGCGGCCACGGCAGGTCGACCACATAGGGATCCATCAGAAACTGGTTGAGGTAGCGGCGTACATCGGCCACCGATGTGGAGGCCGGGGAACCCAGGTTGACCAGCAGCAGGGCGTGATCGGTCATGCAGCATCCTATGTCAGAGGCGGCTGGACAGGTTGTCCAGGGCCGATTGCAGATCGTTGAAGCGGAAGGTGAAGCCTGCCGCCAGCAAGCGTACCGGGCGGGCGCGCTGGCCGCCGAGCAGCAGGGTCGACAGCTCACCCAGCCCGGCCTTTAGCAGCAGTGCCGGCACTGGCAGCAACGCCGGCCGGTGCAAGGTGCGGCCCAGGCACCTGGCGAACTCGCGGTTGCGCACCGGCTCGGGGGCGCAGGCATTATAAGGACCGCTGGCATCCTTGTGCTGCAAGAGAAAATCAATAAGGGCGATCTGGTCGTCTATATGGACCCAGGGCATCCACTGCCGCCCGTCGCCCAAAGGCCCGCCCAGCCCCAATTTGAAGGGCAGGCGCAGACGCGACAAAAAGCCGCCATCACTTGCCAGTACCAAACCGGTTCGCACCAGTACAACGCGAATGCCCTGGGCCTGTGAACGCATGGCCGTCTCCTCCCAGGCAATGCACAGCTGGCTGGCGAAATCTTCGCGCACCGGCGGTGAAGCCTCGGACAGCTCGCGTTCGCCGCCGTCTCCGTACCAACCCACCGCAGAGCCGGAAATCAGCACTTCCGGGCGCTGCTCACGGCTGCCCAGCCAAGCCAGCAACTGCTCGGTGAGGGTGACGCGGCTGGCCCACAGCAGGTTGCGCCGGGCCGCCGTCCAAGGCCGGTCGGCAATCGGCGCGCCGGCCAGGTTGATCACTGCGTCCAGCTGATCATCCGGCTCCAGTTGCTCCAGGCGTGCGATGCCGCGCACGCCAGCCCCACAAATTTTCGGCACCTGCTCAGGTCGACGGCTCCATACCGTCAGGCGATGACCCTGGCCGAGCCAGTACTGACACAGGTGCTTGCCAATCAACCCAGTGCCGCCTGTCAGCAATATATGCATGGCTGTGTCCTCGCAGAATGCGGCGGTGGTCTATTTTTAACAACAAGGCACTTTTTTGACCCGACGCTCTCGGATAAACATAGGCCAAGCTGCCTGCCAACACGGAATAACCTTATACAAAATTTTAGCATTGTACAGGTTTGCCTGACAGCGTAGTCTGCTTACAGCAAGGTTTGAAGAGGCCATCATGACAGTACCTATCGCCATAATCGGGGCCGGTATCGCCGGTCTGTCAGCCGCCCAGGCCTTGCAGAAGGCCGGGCAATCCGTGCATTTGTTCGACAAAGGCCACGGCAGTGGCGGGCGCATGGCCAGCAAGCGCAGCGAAGCTGGCGCGCTGGACCTCGGCGCCCAGTATTTCACTGCCCGTGACCGGCGCTTCGTCGAGCAGGTACAGCAGTGGGTTGCCGCTGGTTGGGCCGAGCAATGGAAGCCACAGCTGTACAACTACCGCGATGGTGAACTCACCCCGTCCCCCGACGAGCAGACACGCTGGGTGGGCGTGCCGCGCATGAGTGCAATCACCCGCGGCCTGCTCAAGGATGTGACGGTCAACTTCGGCTGCCGCATCGCCGAAGTGTTCCGCGGCAAGCAATACTGGCACCTGCAGGACACCGAAGGCTGCAGCCATGGCCCCTACAGCCGCGTCGTGATTGCTGTGCCGGCACCGCAGGCCACGCCGCTGCTGGCCTCTACCCCGAAGCTCGCCGCCGTGGCCGCAGGTGTGCAGATGGAGCCCACCTGGGCTGTCGCCCTGGCCTTCCAGACCCCGCTGGACACCCCGATGCAAGGCTGCTTCGTACAGGACAACCCGCTCGACTGGCTGGCCCGCAACCGCAGCAAGCCCGGGCGTGACGAGCAGCTGGATACCTGGGTACTGCACGCCACCTCGGACTGGAGCCGGCAACACATCGACCTGCCCAAGGAAGAAGTGATCGAACAGCTGTGGGGCGAGTTTGCCGAGCTGGTCGGCTGCGTGGTACCAGCCCCTACTTTTGCCTTGGCTCACCGCTGGCTGTATGCCCGCCCGAGCAGCAACCATGAATGGGGCGCGCTGGCCGATGCAGATCAAGGCTTGTACGCCTGCGGCGACTGGTGCTTGTCCGGCCGCGTCGAAGGCGCCTGGCTCAGTGGCCAGGAAGCAGCGCGTCGGCTGCTCGAACACCTCGAATAGAGCTGTACAAAAAAACTGGTTTGCATAACTTCTGGGTTGTGCTGCAATAAACCTGTACAACTTTATAGTCTCGTACAAGTTTTATTGGAGACAGCCCATGCACGACTCATCCGCCCACAGCAAGCCGCGTATCGCCATCAGCGCCTGCCTGACCGGGCATAGCGTGCGCTATAACGGTGGCCACAAGGCCTCCGACTTGTGCCGTATGCAGCTCGAGGAACATTTCGACTGGTTGCCGGTGTGCCCGGAGGTGGCCATCGGCCTGGGTGTACCGCGCGACCCGATCCGCCTGGTCGGCGACCCCAGCCGGCCCGAAGTGGTAGGCACCCGCAACCCCGGCATGGACCTGACCGGCCCACTGCGCAGCTATGGCGAGCAAATGGCGGCCGAGCTCGACGATATCTGCGGCTACATCTTCATGCAGAAATCGCCTTCCTGTGGCCTGGAGCGGGTCAAGGTGTACCAGGACAATGGCCACCCGGCCTTCCACAGTGGGCGGGGCGTGTATGCCCAGGCGTTCTGCGCACGGCGCCCGGACCTGCCGGTGGAGGAAGAAGGCCGCCTGCACGACCCTGTGCTGCGCGAGAACTTCATCAGCCGCGTGTATGCCTACGCCGACTGGCAGCGCCTGCTGGCCGAAGGCCTGAGCCGTGGCGCCCTGGTGCGCTTCCACTCGCGCTACAAGTACCTGCTGATGGCCAACAACCCGCAGGCCTACCGCAGCCTGGGGCGCCTGCTTGGCAGCATGAGCAAGGACGACGACCCGCAAAGTATCGGCCCGCGCTATTTCAGCCAACTGATGCAGGCCCTGCGCCGCTGTGCCAGCCGTGGCACTCACTGCAACGTGCTGCAGCACCTGAGCGGCTACTTCAAGGACACCCTCACACCACAGGACAAAGCCGAGCTGCAAACCATCATCGGCCAATACCAGCAAGGCGTGGTGCCGCTGGTAGTGCCGCTGACCTTGCTCAAGCACCATTTGCGCAAGCACCCCGACCCGTATCTGCAGCAGCAGGCCTACCTGCAGCCGCATCCCGAGAGCCTGGGCCTGCGCAATGCCGTCTGAAATCCTTCTGCCCATCGGCGAGCTGGCTCGCCGCACGGGCGTCAATCCCGTCACCCTGCGCGCCTGGGAGCGCCGCTACGGCCTGCTCAAGCCCCAGCGTACCGCCAAGGGCCATCGCCTGTATCCGCTGGAACAAGTCGAACGCGTCGAGGCGATCCTCGCCTGGCTGCAGCGCGGTGCCTCCGTCAGCCAGGTACGCGAGCTGCTCGACAAACCGGCCAGCACACCGCCCAAAGGCGACTGGCAAGCCCGGCAGTTCCAACTGATCGAGGCCATCGCCACGTTGTCACAGCGCGCCCTGGACCAGCAGCTCAACCAGGCCATGGCCCTTTACCCGGCCGTCACCCTATGCGAGCAATTGCTGTTGCCGCTGCTCGACCTCCTCGACCTGCGCTGGCGCAGCTATTTCAATGCACGGCTGGAGCAGGTGTTTTTCCACAGCTGGCTGCGCAGCAAGCTGGGCGCCCGGGTCTACCACGACAACCAGCTGCTGCAAGGCCCTGTCATCTTGCTGGCCGAAGACAGTGAACACACCTTCAGCCCTGGCTTGTGGTTGTGCGCCTGGCTGTTCACCAGCAACGGCGTGCCGGTCGAAGTGCTGGAGCACACCATTGGCGGCGCGCACCTGCAACGCGCCGTCACCATGCTCAAGCCGCGTGCCGTGCTCCTGCACCTGGGGCCACGACTCGATGACAAGGTGCTGCAACGCCTGCCCGTACCGACCCTGGCCGGCGGGCCGATGCTGGCGCCGCACGAAGCCCGGCTGCGCGCCCTCCGCCTGCCCAACCTCGAACTGTTCGATACCCCACAGGCGGCATTGCGTTTGCTGCAAGCCCATGGCCGCCAGCCTGGAGAGATGACCGCACCATGCACCTGACTTGGCTGCGCAGCGACCTGCGCATCGATGACAACACCGCGCTCGCCGCCGCCAGCGAGCGCGGGCCGACCCTTGCCCTGTGGCTGGTCAGCCCCGGGCAATGGCTGGCCCATGACGACGCCGCGTGCAAAGTGGACTTCTGGCTGCGCAACCTGCGCGACCTGCGCCAGTCGCTGGAGCGCCTGAACATACCTCTGCTGATCCGCAGGATCGACATCTGGGACCAGGCGCCGCAGGCCGTGCTAGACGTCTGCCGCCAACATCAGGTGCAAAGCGTGCACTGGAACGAGGAGTACGGCATCAACGAGCAACGCCGCGACGACGCTACCCGCGCGCTGCTGGAAAAGTCGTCCATCCAGGCCCACAGCCATCTCGACCAGCTGTTGTTCCGCCCGGGCACCATCCTTACCCGCAGCGGTGACTACTTCCAGGTGTTCAGCCAGTTCAAGAAGAACTGCCTGGAGCACCTGCACCGAGGCCTCCCGGCCCTGGCCCACCGGGTAAAACGCCAGGCACCACTGCAGATCACCAGCGACCCGATCCCTGAGCACGTGGACGGTTTCGAAAAACCCGCGCAAACACTGCGCGACCACTGGCCGGCCGGCGAAGCCGAAGCGCAGGCGCGGCTGGCCCGCTTTCTCGACGAAACCATCGACGACTACCACCAGCTGCGTGACTTGCCTGCCAAGCCCGGTACCAGCCAGCTCTCCACCTACCTGGCCGCTGGCGTGATCTCGCCGCGCCAGTGCCTGCACGGCGCCCTGGCCAGCAACCGCGGTGAGTTCGACAGCGGCAGCAGTGGCGTGCAAACCTGGGTCAACGAGCTGCTCTGGCGCGAATTCTACAAACACATCCTGGCCGGTTATCCACAGGTCTCGCGTCACCGCGCCTTCCGCGCCCAGACCGAAGCCCTGCCCTGGCGCGACGCACCGGCCGACCTCGAAGCCTGGGAACAGGGCCGAACCGGCTTCCCCATCATCGACGCCGCCATGCGCCAGCTGCTGGATACCGGGTGGATGCACAACCGCCTGCGCATGATCGTGGCCATGTTCCTCAGCAAGAACCTGCTGATCGACTGGCGCAAGGGCGAGCGACATTTCATGCGCCACCTGATAGACGGCGACCTGGCCGCCAACAACGGCGGCTGGCAGTGGAGCGCGTCCACTGGCACCGACGCGGTGCCCTATTTCCGCATCTTCAACCCGGTTACGCAGTCGCAGCGTTTCGACCCGCAGGGGCGTTTCATTCGGCACTGGCTGCCGGAATTGCAAAGGCTGGATGAAAAAGCTATTCATCTTCCCTTAATATCAGCCGATCTTTTTGCCAGACAATCCTACTACCGTCCAATCGTCGATCTCGACAGCAGTCGCCAGCGCGCACTGGAGGCATTCAAGAACCTCCCGCGCCGGCAGGATCAGAGGGCAGCATCTTGAACAACGCACGCAGTATCTGGGTGACGGGAGCAGGCAATGGACTAGGCCTGGCGTTAGTGGAGGGGTTGCTCCGGCAAGGACACCGGGTAGCTGCAAGCGGCAAGCATGGCGAGGCACTGGATGCCTTGGCTGCACGCTATGGCAGCCAGCTGTTGCGCTTGCCTTGGCAGTTGCACGAAGAACATCAGGCGGCCCAGGCCTGCCAGCAGATTTGCCATGCCTGGTGCGCGCTGGACGGCTTGATCATCAACGCCGGTACCAGCGATTACCTGGCGGACAATGTGGCGGACAGCGAGTTGTTCGAGGCTATCGTCACTGGCAACCAGCTGGCCGGCGAGCATTGCCTGGCCAGTGCGCTGCCGTTGCTGGCGAAGGGCGACTCATCGCAGGTGATGGCGGTGTTCAACCGTTATTCGGCGTTGCAGTTGCATGCACCGACGCAGGTGACTGCGGGCTGGAACAATATGCCGCAATGGATGCGCGAGCAGCGTCAGGCGCTGAAGGCGCAAGGGGTTGAGCTGACCGTGGTGGGGCCGCAGTCGTTGAAGACGCCTGTGACATCGGCGCAGGCGATACCGGAGGCGTGGACGCCGCAGCAAGCGGCAGAAGAGCTGCTGCTGCGGTGGCCACAGAGGGAACCTGAGCTGGTGCTGGAGGTTTTGGAGCTCAGTAGCCTGTGGCCGTTGATGCGATAGCATCTGATATCGGCATCGCCTTCTTCGCGGGTAAACCCGCTCCCACAGGACTCCCTGCACCTTGAGTCCAGTGATATACCTGTGGGAGCGGGTTCACCCGCGAAGAGGCCGGCCCAGGAGAGCTCAGAGCGCCATGCGGTAATGCAGGCTGTAGCTCTCCACCCCATCGTTGGGCTGCTTGATGCCTGCGTTGGAATAGTGAATCGCCCGCACGCCAATCTCATGCCCACCGGCAAAGCGCAATCCAAAGCCGATACGGTCTTCGAACTGGAATGACGAGCCCAGCTCGTTGTCTTCCAGTTCGGTACTGGAGAACGCCGCAACGCCGATCCCCGCCTCGATGTAAGGCTTCACCGACTCCCCGGCAAACTCATAAACAAACACTGGCGCAAACGACAGGCTGTGGTTGCTGGCCGTCTCGTCACCATCCCAGTAGCTATAAGCCCCATCCCAATAACCGGTCAGGCGACCCACGCTGGTCTGCCACCAGCTCGCGTCCCAGTTCGATTGCAGCCCCAGCCGGTAGACCATGGTCGAGTCGCCGGTCTGCCCCACCGAAAACGAAACGTCAGCAGCTTGCGCCGACAGCGCTTGCCCCAAGGTAAAGGCAGCAACCGCCGCCAAGCCGAGCAGCTTCTTCATGAGCAACATCCTTCTTTGCTGTTATTGGTGTCCGCCTTAGGTCAGGCAAAGCGGTAGAAAGCGGCACTGGTACGATAGTTCAGGTGCTTTTCACATTTTTTTCACAGCGGAAAGCTTTGCACACTGTCGGACTGATGCCACAGCAAAGGTAGGATTTTTCTTAGCGACTGCGGGTCAGCGCTGGTCCAGAACCGGGTATCACCTGCTGGCCCATCGGCCAACAGGCCATGCCCCCCCAGCAGTCGCTGCAGCTGACGCGCCACTGCGGCGCCGGTGTCGATGATGGCCACATCGGCTGGCACCATCTCGGCCAGCAACGGGCGCAGGAAGGGGTAATGAGTGCAGCCGAGGATCAGCGTGTCGCAACCCGCCGCCAGCAGCGGCTGCACGTAGCCCGACAGCAACTGGCGCAGCGCCGGGCTGACCAGGTCGCCGGTCTCGATCCGCTCGACCAGGCCCGGGCAAGGCTGGGTGATGACCTGTACGTCGTTGGCGAAGCGATCGAGCAAGGCGGCGAACTTGGCGCTTTGCAGGGTACCAGTGGTGGCCAGCACCCCGACCACCCCCGAGCGCGTGGCCGCGGCAGCGGGCTTCACCGCTGGCTCCATGCCCACCAGCGGCCAGAGCGGATACAACTCGCGCAAATCGGCGACTGCCGCCACCGTGGCGGTGTTACACGCAAGCACCATGGCCTTGGCGCCTTGTTCATGGAAGAACCCGGCAATGCGCCGCAGACGCTCGCGGATGTAATCGGGTGATTTCTCGCCATAGGGCACGTGGCCACAATCGGCCACGTACAGCAGCGTCTCGTTCGGTAGCAGGCGCTGGATCTCGGCGAGCACCGACAAGCCGCCGACCCCGGAGTCCATCACGCCGACCGGCGCCGAGCGCTCAGCCATCGCGCTGGCCGCAGACCGCACAGGCCGGGTCGCGCTTGACCCGCAATTCGCGGATACGAGTGCCGAGAGCATCGATCAACAGCAGGCGGCCGACCAGCGGCTCGCCGAACCCGGCCAGCAGCTTCATCGCCTCCAGCGCCTGCAGGCTGCCCACCAGGCCCACCAGCGGGCCGATCACGCCGGCTTCGCTGCAGGTCAGTTCGGCTTCGCTGCCATGACCGTACAGGCAGTGGTAGCAGGGGCTGTAGTCACGCCGTGGGTCGAATACCGACAACTGCCCTTCCAGGCGGATCGCCGCACCGCTGACCAGCGGCTTGCCAGCCGCGACACAGGCGGCGTTGACCGCCTCGCGAGTACCGAAATTGTCGGAGCAGTCCAGCACCAGGTCGACCGCTGCCACAGCGGCTGCCAGCGAGTCCTCGTCCAGAGCCTGGCGATGGGCAACCAGGCTGATTTCCGGGTTGATCGCCTGCAAGCGCTGCAAGGCCGAATCGACCTTGCTCATGCCGACGCTGGCACTGTCGTGGATCACCTGGCGTTGCAGGTTGGTCAGGTCGACGGTATCGAAGTCGGCCAGGTGCAGCTCACCCACCCCGGCAGCGGCCAGGTACAAGGCAACTGGCGAGCCAAGGCCACCGAGCCCGACGATCAGCGCCTTGCTCTGCTTGAGCCGCAACTGGCCGTCGATGTCGATCTGGGCCAGCAATACCTGCCGGCTGTAACGCAGCAGTTCCTGATCACTCAGCATGGCAGGCGCCCCAGGGTAATGCGTTCATGGCCGCCCAGGTCCGTGCGGCTGGCGACCTCGATGAAGCCTTGTTCAGCCAGCAAGGCGCGCACCGCCGCTGCCTGATCGTAGCCGTGTTCCAGCAGCAACCAGCCACCCGGCACCAGGTGCGCGGGGGCCTGGGCAGCGATTACGCGCAAGTCGTCCAGGCCATCGGCGCCGGCCACCAGCGCGCTGCTGGGTTCGAAGCGTACATCACCGGCGACCAGGTGCGGGTCTGCGGCGGCGATGTAGGGCGGGTTGCTGACAATCAGGTCGAAACGCTCGCCGGCCAGGCTGTCGAACCAGTGGCTGAGCCGTACCTGGGCGTTCGCCAGGCCCAGGCGCTGGCGGTTGCGCTCGGCCAGGGCGGCGGCCTCCTCCACCCGGTCCACTGCAGTCACCTGCCAGGCCGGGCGATCGCTGGCCAGGGCCAGGGCGATGGCGCCGGTGCCGGTGCCCAGGTCAAGGACCTTGGCCGGCGTGGCGGGTTGCAGCTCAAGCGCGGCTTCGACCAGCAGCTCGGTATCCGGCCGCGGGATCAGAGTATGCGGTGCCACCTCCAGGTCGATCTTCCAGAAGCCCTGCAGCCCAAGAATATAGGCAACCGGCTCGCCGCCACGGCGGCGCTGCAGGTAGCCGGCATAGGTCTCGGCATCTTCGCTGCTGACGATTCGCTCGGGCCAGGTGTGCAGGTAGCTGCGCGACTTGCCGATGGCCGCGGCCAACAGCAGCTCGGCATCCAGCCGCTCGGTGGGCGATTCTGGCAACTGCGCGTTGCGCAGCAGGCTGGCGATGATGGTCATCAGTCCCCCAGGGCGGCCAGTTGATCGGCCTGGTATTCGGCCAGCAGCGGTTCGATCACCGCCTCCACGCCGCCGGCGAGGATGTCGTCCAGCGAGTACAGGGTCAGGTTGATGCGGTGGTCGGTCACCCGGCCCTGTGGATAATTGTACGTACGGATGCGCTCGGAACGGTCACCCGAGCCGACCAGCAGCTTGCGCTCGGTGGCGATGGCGTTCTGCGCGGCGCTGGTCTGCATGTCGTTGAGCTTGGCCGACAGCCAGGACATGGCGCGGGCGCGGTTCTTGTGCTGCGAGCGCTCTTCCTGGCACTCGACCACGATACCGGTGGGCAAGTGGGTGATACGGATCGCCGAGTCGGTCTTGTTGACGTGCTGGCCGCCGGCACCGGATGCGCGGTAGGTGTCCACGCGCAGGTCGGCCGGGTTGATCTCGATGGCCGCCTGTTCGTCCGGCTCGGGCAGTACCGCCACGGTGCATGCGGAGGTGTGGATACGGCCCTGGGATTCGGTCTCGGGCACGCGCTGTACGCGGTGCGCGCCAGACTCGAACTTGAGCTTGCCGTACACACTCTCGCCTTCGACGCGGGCGATGATTTCCTTGTAGCCGCCGTGCTCGCCTTCGTTCTCGGAGAGGATTTCCAGGCGCCAGCCACGCTTTTCGGCGTAGCGCGAATACATGCGGAACAGGTCGCCGGAGAAGATCGCCGCCTCGTCGCCACCGGTGCCGGCACGGATCTCGAGGAACACGTTACGGCCGTCGTTGGGGTCCTTGGGCAACAGCATGCGTTGCAGCTGCGACTCCAGCGTCAGCAGTTGTTCCTTGGCTTCACGCACTTCTTCCACGGCCATTTCGCGCAGGTCCGGGTCACTGTCCTTGAGCAGCGCCTGGGCACCTTCGAGGTCGTCCTGGACTTTGCGCCACTCTTTATAAGCAGCGTAGACCGGCTCGACTTCGGCGTATTCACGAGAATAGGCGCGAAAGCGCGTCTGGTCGGAAATGACCTCGGCATCACCGAGCAGTGCGGTGAGTTCTTCGAAGCGGTCCTGGAGGATTTCCAGTTTGTTCAGCAGCGACGCTTTCATTGCGGGGATTTGTCCGTCGAGCCCTCGTTGAGGGCAAAGAGTTCCTGGGCCATGGCCAGCGCATCGAGGCGGCCCTCGGCCGAGAGCCTTTTCAATTGCACGCTGGGCGCGTGCAGGAGTTTGTTGGTCAGCCCCCGGGCCAGTTGGGCCAGCACATCTTCGGGGTTGGCGCCGTTGGCCAGCAGCCGCTGGGCCTTTTGCAGTTCTTCGTCGCGCAGGCGCTCGCTTTGTTGGCGATAGGCCTTGAGCACATCCACCGCGGCCAGCTCGCGCAGGCGCAGCATGAAGTCTTCAGCCCCTACCGACACCAGCTCTTCGGCGGCCTGGGCCGCGCCCTGACGACTCTTGAGGTTTTCCGCCACCACGTCGTGCAGGTCATCGACAGTGTACAGGTAGACGTCGTCCAGTTCGCCGACTTCGGTTTCGATATCGCGGGGTACGGCAATGTCGACCATGAAAATCGGCTTGTGCCGGCGCTGCTTCAGCGCGCTTTCGACCGCGCCCTTGCCGAGGATCGGCAACTGGCTGGCGGTGGAGCTGATAACGATGTCGCTGTTGGCCAGTTCCTGAGGGATGTCGGCCAGCAGAACGGCGTGCGCACCGAACTGCTCGGCCAGGATGCTGGCCCGCTCCAGGGTACGGTTGGCCACGACGATGCGACGCACGCCCTGCTCATGCAGGTGGCGGGCGACCAGGGTGATGGTTTCGCCAGCGCCGATCAGCAAGGCCTGGCTACGGCCCAGGTCGCTGAAGATCTGCTTGGCCAGGCTGACCGCGGCAAACGCCACCGACACCGGGTTTTCGCCAATGGCGGTGTCGGTACGCACTTGCTTGGCGGCACTGAAGGTGGCCTGGAACAGGCGCCCGAGCAACGGGCCGACGGTGCCGGCCTCGCGCGCCACCGCGTAGGCGGACTTCATCTGGCCGAGGATCTGCGGCTCGCCGAGCACCAGCGAGTCCAGGCCGGAGGCCACCCGCATCATGTGCTTCACCGCCTCGTGCTCTTCGTGCACGTAGGCGCTGGCGCGCAACTCGTCCAGGCTGAGGCGGTGATAGTCGGCGAGCCATTGCAGCACGACATCGGCGGACAGGTGGTCCTGCTCGATATAGAGCTCGCTACGGTTGCAGGTCGACAGGATTGCCGCTTCGCGGCTGGATGTCAGCCGGCAGAGCTGCTGCAGGGCGTCTACCAGCTGCTCTGGGGTAAACGCCACGCGCTCGCGTACGTCTACCGAGGCAGTCTTATGGTTGATACCAAGTGCAAGAAAGGCCATGCAAGGTCGCTGGTTGTGACGGGAAGCCGATAATTGTCCTCTTTCGCAGGTTTCAGGACAACCACCGTTCGCTATTGCGCTGATAGTCAGGTGGTGCACTTCGCGGGTGTTCGGCTTTTCACCATCTTCGCCAGTGAGATCGAGCGCCGCCCGCGCGGCGCTTCGCGGGACAAGCCCGCTCCCACATTTGTTGCAACGTGGCCATGTCTGTTGGAGAGGCGTTGCCAGCTTTGGGGCATGTCTTAAGACAGGTGGGGCGGCGGATGTGTCCACCTCGAGATCGAGTCGGGCCAACAAGGCGGGCAACCATGGCCTGACAAGTTCGGTACGTTGCAACAAATGTGGGAGCGGGCTTGTCCCGCGAAGCGCCGCGCGGGCGGCGCTCGATCTCAAAGGCGCAGAAAGTGTCAAGCCATACACCCGGCACAACCAACCTGCCCGGAACCCTTCCCCCCCTCAAAGGTCGCAGTTAACCAGCCACAGCACAGGTGGGTTTGCCCCCGCGCTTGTGTCATCATGCTCCGACCGCCGGTGAGTCCTCTCAAAGCCTTCTATGAACAAACCATACGCATTGCTGCTTGCCTTCGCCCTGCTCCAGGGCTGCCAGAGCCTGGCCCCGCAAAAAGCCGAGCCTCCCGTCGCCGAGGCCGGCAAGAGCGAGGTGGAAAAGCCCGTGGTGTATGGCTCGTTCAAGCAGGACACGCTCTATAGCCTGCTGGTGGCGGAGCTGGCTGGCCAGCGCAATCGCTTCGACATCGCCCTGGCCAACTACACCGACCAGGCCGCGAAAACCCAAGACCCAGGGGTATCCGAGCGCGCCTACCGCATTGCCGAATACCTCGGCGCCGACGAACCGGCACTGGACAACGCGCTGGTCTGGGCCCGCAACGACCCGCAGAACCTCGACGCCCAGCGCGCCGCTGCCATCCAGCTGGCCCGCGCAGGCCGCTATGACGACTCCATGACGTACATGGAAAAAGTCCTCCAAGGCCAGGGCGACACCCATTTCGATTTCCTCGCCCTGTCCGCCGCCGAAACCGACCAGAGCACCCGCGACGGCCTGCTGCAAAGCTTCGAGCGGCTGCTGGTGAAGTACCCGGACAACAGCCAGCTGGTGTTCGGCAAGGCCCTGCTGCTGAACCAGGACGGCAAGGCCGAAGAAGCCTTGGAGCTGCTCGAGTCGCACCCGCCGCAAAACGGCGAAATCGCCCCGATCCTGCTGCGCGCGCGCCTGCTGCAAGCCCTGGACCGTGGCCCGGAGGCCCTGCCACTGCTGCGCGGGGCGATTCGCGACAACCCGGACGACAAGCGCCTGCGTCTGACCTACGCCCGCACCCTGGTCGAACAGGACCGCATCGCCGATGCCAAGGGCGAGTTCCTCAGCCTGGTCCAGCAATACCCCGAGGACGACGAGCTGCGCTATTCGCTGGCCCTGGTGTGCCTGGAGAACAAGGACTGGGATGAAGCCGAGGGCTACCTGCAGGAGCTGATCGAACGCGACAGCAACGTCGACGCCGCACACCTGAACCTGGGCCGCATCCGCGAGGAGCGCCACGACCCTGCAGGCGCCCTGCGTGAATACGCCCTGGTCGGCCCCGGCCCCGACTACCTGCCGGCGCAACTGCGCCAGGCCGACATCCTGATTGCCAACGGCCGTGGTACCGAAGCCTCGCGCCTGCTCGCCGATGCCCGCGAAGCCCAGCCGGACTACGCCATCCAGCTGTTCCTGATCGAATCGGAAAGCTATAGCAACAACAACAAGGACACTCAGGCCAGCCAGGTGCTGCAACAAGCCATCCAGCGCTACCCGGACGACCTCAACCTGCTGTACACCCGCGCCATGCTGGCCGAAAAGCGTGACGACCTGCCGCAGATGGAAAAAGACCTGCGTGCCATCATCACCCGCGAGCCGGAAAACGCCATGGCCCTGAACGCCCTCGGCTATACCCTGGCCGACCGCACCACCCGCTACAGCGAAGCCAAGGCGCTGATCGACAAGGCCCATCAGCTGACCCCCGACGACCCGGCGGTACTCGACAGCCTGGGCTGGGTCAATTACCGCCTGGGCAACCTCGACGAGGCTGAAACCTACCTGCGCAAGGCTTTTGCCAGCTTCCCCGACCACGAAGTGGCCGCCCACCTGGGCGAAGTGCTGTGGGCCAACGGCAAGCGACGCGAAGCCCGCCAGGTCTGGGCCAAGGGCTTCGAAGCCCAGGCCGACAGCCCCATCCTGCGCAAGACCCTCCTGCGCCTGACCGGATCCGAGACTCTCTAACGCCATGTTCCTGCGCCATTGCATTACCTTCACCCTGATCGCCCTGCTCGCCGGCTGTGCCGGCTTCGGTAGCCGCGAGGCCCTGCAGGGCCACGGCGACCCGCAGCAGTGGCGCGCCCATAAAGAGCAGCTGAGCAGCCTCGATGGCTGGCAGATCAACGGCAAGGTCGGCATCCGTGCCCCGCGCGACTCCGGCAGTGGCACGCTGTTCTGGCTGCAACGCCAGGACTACTACGACATCCGCCTGGCCGGCCCGCTGGGCCGTGGCGCCGCACGCCTGACCGGTCGCCCCGGCAGCGTGGTACTGGAAGTCGCCAACCAGGGCCGCTACGAGGCCCCAAGCCCCGAAGCCCTGCTGGAAGAGCAACTGGGCTGGCAGTTGCCGGTCTCGCACCTGGTCTGGTGGGTACGCGGCCTGCCCGCTCCCGACAGCAAGAGCAAGCTGACGTTGGACGGCGACAGCCGCCTGGCCAGCCTCGACCAGGATGGCTGGCAGGTGCAGTACCTGAGCTACACGGAGCAGAACGGCTACTGGCTGCCCGAGCGCCTGAAGCTGCACGGCAAGGACCTCGACGTGACCCTGGTGGTCAAGGACTGGCAGCCGCGCCAGCTGGGGCACTGATACATGCAGACCCTTACCCTGCCCGCCCCGGCCAAGCTCAACCTTTGGCTGCACATCATCGGCCGCCGCGCGGACGGCTACCACGAGCTGGAAACCGTCTTTCAGTTTCTCGATCACGGCGACGAGCTGAGCTTCGCCGTGCGTGACGACGGCGTGATCCGCCTGCATACCGAAATCGAGGCGGTGCCGCACGACAGCAACCTGATCGTGCGTGCCGCGCGCAAGCTGCAGGAACAATCGGGCACGACGTTGGGCGCCGACATCTGGCTGAGCAAGGTGCTGCCCATGGGCGGCGGCATCGGCGGCGGCAGCTCGGATGCCGCCACTACCCTGTTGGCCCTCGCCCACCTGTGGCAACTGGACTGGAGCGAAGACCGCCTGGCCACCCTGGGCCTGAGCCTGGGCGCCGACGTACCGGTTTTCGTGCGCGGCCACGCGGCGTTCGCCCAGGGCGTGGGTGAACAATTGACCCCGGTCGACCCGGAAGAGCCGTGGTATGTCGTGCTTGTGCCGCAAGTGTCTGTCAGCACAGTAGAAATTTTTTCACATCCACAGTTGACACGTGATTCGCTCCCCCTTAAGATGCGCCCCGTTCCCGAGGGAAACAGTCGAAATGACTGCCAACCGGTGGTAGAGCAGAGTTACCCGGAAGTTCGCAATGCGTTGAATTCACTGGGTAAGTTCACTGAAGCTCGACTGACCGGTACTGGAAGTTGTGTGTTTGGGGCCTTCCCAAGCAAAGCCGAAGCTGATAAAGTTCTGGCCCTTCTTTCAGCGACCCAAACAGGGTTTGTGGCGAAAGGAAGCAACGTTTCGATGTTGCATCGCAAGCTGCAAAGTCTGGTCAAGAAGTCGAGCGCATAAGCGTTCGCAGCAACAGATACAGGGGCGTCGCCAAGCGGTAAGGCAGCAGGTTTTGATCCTGCCATGCGTTGGTTCGAATCCAGCCGCCCCTGCCATTTTCCTTATACTCATCCAGGTTACCCTCAGCCTTCAGGTACTGCGCGTGTCCAAGATGATGGTCTTTACGGGGAACGCTAACCCCGATCTGGCTCGGCGTGTCGTACGTCAGCTGCATATCCCTCTCGGTGACGTCTCTGTCGGTAAGTTCTCCGACGGCGAGATCAGCACTGAGATCAATGAGAATGTCCGCGGTAAAGACGTCTTCATTATTCAGCCGACCTGTGCCCCGACCAACGATAACCTGATGGAACTGGTAGTGATGGCCGACGCCTTCCGCCGCTCCTCAGCATCCCGAATCACCGCCGTGATTCCTTACTTCGGATACGCCCGCCAGGACCGCCGTCCGCGTTCGGCACGTGTAGCCATCAGCGCCAAAGTCGTCGCTGACATGCTCACTGTCGTAGGTATCGACCGTGTACTCACCGTCGACCTGCACGCTGACCAGATCCAGGGTTTCTTCGATATCCCGGTCGACAACATCTACGGCTCGCCCGTACTGGTCGACGATATCGAAGACCAGCGTTTCGAGAACCTGATGATCGTCTCCCCGGACATCGGTGGTGTCGTGCGCGCACGTGCCGTCGCCAAGTCCCTGGGCGTCGACCTGGGTATCATCGACAAGCGCCGCGAGAAGGCTAACCACTCCGAGGTCATGCATATCATCGGCGACGTCGAAGGGCGCACCTGCATCCTGGTAGACGACATGGTCGACACCGCCGGCACCCTATGCCACGCGGCCAAAGCCCTGAAAGAACACGGCGCTGCCAAGGTTTACGCCTACTGCACGCACCCTGTCCTGTCGGGCCGCGCGATCGAGAACATCGAGAAGTCGGTACTGGACGAGCTGGTGGTGACCAACACCGTTCCGCTGTCCGCCGCTGCTCAAGCCTGTGACCGTATCCGCCAGCTGGATATCGCACCGGTTGTCGCTGAAGCGGTCCGCCGCATCAGCAACGAAGAATCGATCAGCGCGATGTTCCGCTAAGCGGAACACACGCTGACGAAAAGCGCCCCGCCCCAACACTGGTTGTTGGGGCGGGGCTTTTTTGCCATCCCCGTTGGCGCTGGTCGCAAACGCCCTCGGGGGGCTATTTTGGAGAAACAAAATGACCGAATTCACTCTGAACGCCCAAGCGCGTACTGACCTGGGGAAAGGTGCGAGCCGCCGCCTGCGTCACTCCGCGAACATCCCAGCCGTTGTCTACGGTGGTAACCAGGAAGCTCAGTCCCTGACCATCCTGGCCAAGGAAATCACCAAGCTGTTCGAAAACGAAGCTGCCTTCAGCCACGTAATCGAGCTGAACGTTGACGGCGTCAAGCAGAACGTCATCATCAAGGCCATGCAGCGTCACCCAGCCAAGCAGTTCATCATGCACGCCGACTTCATTCGCGTCGTTGCTGGCCAGAAACTGACCGCCAAGGTACCGGTTCACTTCATCAACGAAGAAGCCCCGGTCAAGAAAGGCGGCGAGATCTCCCACGTAGAAGCCGAGATCGAAGTTTCCTGCGAAGCCAAAGACCTGCCTGAGTTCATCGAAGTCGACCTGGCCAACGCTGAAATCGGCACCATCATCCACCTGTCGGACCTGAAAGCTCCGAAAGGCGTAGAGTTCGTAGCTCTGGCCCACGGTGATGACAAAGCTGTTGCCAACGTTCACGCTCCACGCGTTGCTCCAGAAGCAGAAGGCGCTGCCGAGTAATCCACTCGCACGCCGGCGTTGATCGGGTTACAGTGCCGCGCGCCCTGTAACCCACCAACTCCAAGGAAGAGCCCCTGACGTGACCGCCATCCAGTTGATCGTCGGCCTGGGTAACCCCGGCCCCGAATACGAACAGACCCGGCATAACGCAGGGGCTCTTTTCGTTGAACGCATTGCCAGCGCCCAGCGCGTTTCGCTGACCGCTGACAAAAAGTATTTCGGCCTGACGGCTAAATTCAGCCATCAGGGCAACGACGTTCGTTTGTTGATCCCCACCACCTACATGAACCGCAGCGGCCAGGCCGTGGCGGCGTTGGCCAATTTCTTCCGCATCAAGCCGGAGGCGATCCTGGTGGCGCATGACGAACTCGACCTGCCTCCGGGCGTCGCCAAGCTCAAGCGCGGCGGTGGCCATGGTGGGCACAACGGCCTGCGCGACATCATCGCGCAGCTCGGCAACCAGAACGACTTCCACCGCCTGCGGCTTGGCATCGGCCACCCGGGCGACGCCAAACTGGTCTCCAACTTCGTCCTGGGCCGCGCGCCGCGCGCCGAGCAGGAGAAGCTCGACGCCAGCATCGATTTTGCCCTCGGCGTGCTGCCGGACGTGCTTGCCGGCGACTTTGCCAAGGCGATGCGCGAGCTGCACAGCCAGAAGGCCTGATTTCCTTTAGAGAGGGGAATACCCATGGGTTTCAATTGCGGCATCGTCGGCCTGCCCAACGTCGGCAAGTCCACCCTGTTCAACGCCCTGACCAAGTCTGGCATCGCGGCGGAGAACTTCCCCTTCTGCACCATCGAGCCTAACAGCGGCATCGTGCCGATGCCCGATGCGCGCTTGAATGCCTTGGCTGAAATCGTCAAGCCAAACCGCATCCTGCCGACCACCATGGAGTTCGTCGACATCGCCGGCCTGGTGGCTGGTGCCTCGAAAGGTGAAGGCCTGGGCAACAAGTTCCTCGCCAACATCCGCGAAACCGACGCCATTGCCCACGTGGTGCGCTGCTTCGAAGACGAGAACGTGATCCACGTTTCCAACAGCGTCGACCCCAAGCGCGACATCGAGATCATCGACCTCGAACTGATCTTCGCCGACCTCGACAGCTGCGAGAAGCAACTGCAGAAGGTTGCCCGCAACGCCAAGGGCGGCGACAAGGAAGCCCTGGCGCAGAAGGCCATCCTCGAACAGCTGATCCCGCACTTCACCGAAGGCAAGCCTGCGCGCAGCCTGATGAAGAACATGAGCGCCGAAGACAAGGCGGTCATTCGCGGTTTCCACCTGCTGACCAGCAAGCCGGTCATGTACATCGCCAACGTGGCCGAAGACGGCTTCGACAACAATCCGCACCTGGACGTGGTCAAGGCCATCGCCGAGGAAGAAGGCGCGGTAGTGGTGCCGGTGTGCAACAAGATCGAAGCGGAAATCGCCGAGCTGGACGACGGTGAAGAGAAGGACATGTTCCTCGAGGCCCTGGGCCTGGAAGAGCCTGGCCTGAACCGCGTGATCCGCGCCGGTTACGAGCTGCTGAACCTGCAGACCTACTTCACTGCCGGCGTGCAGGAAGTACGTGCCTGGACCGTCCGCGTCGGCGCCACTGCTCCGCAGGCAGCCGGGGTTATCCACACCGATTTCGAAAAAGGCTTCATCCGCGCTGAAGTGGTGGCCTATGACGACTTCATCCAGTTCAAGGGTGAAAGCGGTGCCAAGGAAGCCGGAAAATGGCGCCTGGAAGGCAAGGACTACATTGTCAAGGACGGTGACGTGATGCACTTCCGCTTCAACGTCTAAGCGCCAGCCTGCAGTACCCACAAACCCCTTGAGGCCAACGCCTCAAGGGGTTTTGTTTTTTCTGGCATTTGGCAGGGCGCGCGTCCCCTGTGGGAGCAGCCTTGTGTCGCGAAATGATCGCAAAGCGGCCCCGGAATTCAGCATCTAAGCTGTGATTCAGCACCCTCCCCCGGACGCGCGCATCATGCCCGAAAAACCCCGCCTCGACTGGCAACGCTGGCTTCCCGGCCTGGTCACCCTGCTCCACTACCAACCCGCCTGGCTACCCAAAGACATCGCCGCCGGCCTGGTGCTCACCACCATGCTGGTGCCGGTGGGCATCGCCTATGCCGAAGCGTCCGGCGTACCCGGAATCTATGGCCTGTACGCCACCATCATCCCGCTGCTGGCCTATGCCCTGTTCGGCCCCAGCCGCATCCTCGTACTGGGCCCGGACTCGGCACTGGCCGCGCCGATCCTGGCGGTGGTGGTGCAATATGCCGCCAGCGAGCCGCAACGGGCTATCGCCATCGCCAGCATGATGGCCCTGGTTGCCGGGGCGTTCTGTGTGATCGCCGGTTTGCTGCGCCTGGGCTTCATCACAGAGTTGCTGTCCAAGCCGATCCGCTATGGCTACATGAATGGCATTGCCCTCACGGTGCTGATCAGTCAGTTGCCCAAACTGTTCGGCCTGTCGGTCGACAGCCAGGGCCCGCTGCGGGATACCTGGAACCTGATCCAGGCCTTGCTCGCCGGCCAGGGCCATTGGCCAAGCTTCGTAGTCGGTGGCGGTAGCCTGGCGCTGATCCTGCTGCTCAAGCCGTTCAAGCGCTTGCCGGGCATTCTCATTGCGGTGGTGGCGGCTACGCTGGCGGTGAGCCTGCTGGGGCTCGACCAGCAAGGCGTGAAAGTGCTCGGCGAACTGCCCCAGGGGCTACCCAGCCTGGTCTTCCCCTGGGTCAACGATATCGACCTGGTGGAAGTATTGCTAGGCGGCATCGCGGTGGCACTGGTGTCGTTCGCCGATACCAGCGTGCTGTCGCGCTCCTATGCCGCGCGCATGAAGATGCCGGTCAATCCGAACCAGGAAATGTTCGGCCTGGGTGTGGCCAACCTGGCCTCCGGACTGTTCCAGGGCATCCCGATCAGCAGCAGCTCGTCGCGTACCCCGGTGGCCGAGGCGGCGGGTTCGAAAACCCAACTTACCGGTATCATCGGCGCGCTGGCGGTAACCCTGTTGCTGCTGGTCGCGCCCAACCTGATGCAACACCTGCCCAACAGCGCCCTGGCGGCGGTGGTAATCGCCGCAGCGTTGGGCCTGTTCGAGTTTGCCGACCTCAAGCGCATCTTCCGCATGCAGCAATGGGAATTCTGGCTGTCGTTCACCTGCTTCGTCGGCGTAGCGGTATTCGGGGCCATTCCCGGTATCTGCATTGCCGTGGCGATATCGGTGATCGAATTCCTGTGGGACGGCTGGCGGCCGCATCATGCGGTGCTGGGACGGGTGGATGGCACCCGCGGTTACCATGATGTGCAGCGTTATCCACAGGCCCGACGCATTCCGGGGCTGGTGCTGCTGCGTTGGGACGCGCCGCTGTTCTTTGCCAATGCCGAGCAGTTCCAGAGCACGGTGATGGCGGCGGTGGACGCATCACCTACCCCGGTTCAACGGCTGGTGATTGCGGCGGAGCCAGTGACCAGCATCGATATCACCTCGGCGGACATGCTGGCCGAGCTGGACCGGGCGCTGGAGGCGCGGGGGGTGGAGTTGCAGTTTGCCGAGATGAAGGACCCGGTAAAGGACAAGATGCGGCGGTTCGAGTTGTTCGAGCATATGGGGGAGTCGGCGTTTCATCCCACTGTCGGTGCGGCGGTGGATGCCTATCTGGAAGAGAGTGGGGTTGACTGGAAGCCCTAGGTTTTCCTGGACTGGCCTCTTCGCGGGTGAACCCGCTCCCACAGGCATGGCGTTGCCCATGGGATCACACAATCCTTGTGGGAGCGGGTTTACCCGCGAACAAGCCCACGCCTTGTCCGAAGCCGATCAATCCATATGAGCATGGCACTGGCATACACCGACACCGCCAGAAACAGCGCCATGCGCACGGCAAAGGCACGATACACATCCTGCCCGCCCGCGCTGTCCTGCACCGACTGCCCCAGCAAGATCAGCATGGTCGTCAGGCAACTCACCCAGTATGCCGGGCTTTGCCTGGTATCCACCGCACGGTAAAGCCTGCGCCCCTGCCAAAGGACGAACAGCAGCACCCACAGGAAAAACATCCACAGGTGCACGAACAGGCTCAACGCGGCCCACGTCAGTATCGCCAGCAACCCGGCAAGCAAGGTCGAGCCGATCAGCTCGCGGCTGGCATGCCGCGCGCGGGTTTCGCCGGCCTGCTGCCCCAGGCTCACTGCCTTCATGATCAGCGGCATGTACTGGTCCGGGGCGATCAGCGCCAGCAAAAAGGCCGGCATGACGATCAACGTGGCACGCAAGGCGACCCAGCTCACCTGATCACTATCGAGCAGAGGCGGTGCCGGTTGTGCCGGCGCATCGGCCGGCTCGGGAAACAGCACATGTGCTGCAGCGCTACCCAGTACCGCCAGCAGCATGCCTTTGGCCAGCGCTTCGACCACCGACAGCGCCAGGGTGAAGTCGCTGGTGCCGGCGGCGGCAATCATGGTCAGGCCGATCACCAGCAAATTGGCCAGCAGGCCGTTGCCGCCTTTCAGCGCATAACGCAAGGTCAGGAAAACCCCAACCCCCACCAACAACACCCCACTCGCCGGGGCATGGCGCAACAGCGGAATCAGCAGCAGCCCGCTGCCACAGGCAAGCAGCACCAGCACCGCCAGGGCCGGTGCCGCACGCAGGGGCAAGGGCTGGCTGCGCATGGCCAGCAACAGCACCGCAAATACCGGCGCCAGGATCGGCACCGGCAGGCCGATGCCGAAACTCACCGCTAGGCACAGCGCCACGCCCCATGCCAGGCGCAGGGCGCGCAGGCGGCGCAGCTCAATAGGCATACGACAGCCAGCTCATCAGCCACATGAACAGCCGGCCCAGCAGGTTCAATGGGTTGCCCTCGCTTGGCAGGGCCATGACTTCGGCCTGGCCGCCAACCCGCAAACCGCTCTTGTCCTGCAACTGGTCACGCTCCAGTTCGACGATCACCGGGAAGCGCTGCGCAGAACGCAGCCACTCGCGGCTGTTCTGCACGGTCGGCAACGTGCCCGGCGGATTACTCTGGCCCACGCTCACGCCGTAGCCGATGCTGCGAATGCGCCCCTTCAGCACCGTGCCGGGCAGCGCATCGAGCACTACCAGTACCGGGGTTTCAGGGCGCAGCCGAGCGAGGTTGTTCTCGGTCATGTCGGCACTTATCCACACGTCATGGATGGCGATCAGGGTCATCATCGGGCTGCCGGCACCGACATAATGGCCAACGTCGGTGCGCAGGTCGGTAATCAGCCCGTTTGCATCGGCGCGTACCACAGTGCGCGCAAGGTCCAGTCGGGCCTTTTCCACATTGGCCGCCGCGCTGCGCAGTTGGGCGTTGTCGTCCTGCGCCCCGCCCTGCTGCTCACGGGCCCGCTCAACTTCGGCACGGGCTGCCGCCACCTGGCTGATAGCCTGGTCGCGGGTGGCCTGGGCACCCTCCAGGCGGCGCACCGACACCGTTCCCGGGTCTTCATCGATCAAGCGCTTGAGCCGTTCGGCGTCTTGCCGCGCCTTGCGCTCGTTGGCCTGGGCCGCCACCAGCGCCGCCTGGGCCGAGTCGATGCCAGCGGTGTGAGCGCCGATCTGCCGGCGTACCGCGTCCAGGTCGGCTTCGGCGCGGGCCAGGGCGATGCGGTATTGCTCCTGGTCCAGTTCGAACAGCACATCGCCCTTGCGTACTTCCTGGTTGTTGCCCACCGCCACACGCTTCACCTGCCCGGCCACCTCGGCACTCACCGGCACCACGTAGGCCTGCAGGCGGGCCTGCTGGGTATAGGGCGTGAAGCGGTCGGCCAGCAGGTACCACAGCAGGCTCACGGCAATCAGCAGCAGCACCCAGCGCATGCCGCGATCGGGGGCTGGCGGGGGTGGCGTCGGCGTAGCGTCGCTCATTTCGTTTCACCTTGTGCATGGGCGCTGGGGCCCGGCTCGTCGAGCAGTTCGCCCCAGTCTGTGCGTTGCTGCATCTGTTGGCGGGTGGCCGGGTCGATCGGTGTGCGGCTGGCGTCCCAGCCGCCGCCCAGGGCCTTGTACAGCGTCACCAGGCTGCTGACGGCATTGCCGCGGCTGACCAGGTAGCCGTCCTGTTGCTGCAGCAGCAGTTGCTGGGCGTCGAGCACGCGCTGGAAGTCGGCAAAGCCTTCGCGGTACTGCGAGCTGGCCAGGTTCAGCGAGCGCTGTGCGGCCTGCGAGGCCTGGTCGCGGATACTTGCGCTCTGCAGCGAACGCACCAGCCCGCTGGCGGCATCGTCGGCCTCGCGGGCGGCTTCGCGCACACCTTGGTGATACAACTCGATCAGTTGCTGCAAGCGGGCGTCTTCCACGCGCACGGCGTTCTTGCGGCGGCCGTAGTCGAACGGATTCCAGATCAGGCTGGGCCCGGCGGCGATGTCGAAGGTATCGGGCAGGTGATTGGCCGTGACAAAGCTCCAGCCGATGCTGCCCAGCAGGCTCAGCTGTGGATAAAGATCAGCCTCGGCCACCCCGACCAGCGCCGACTGCGCCGCCACCGCCTGCTCGGCGGCGCGGATGTCCGGGCGGCGCTGCAGCAGGCTGGCGGGCACGCCCTGCAGCACGGCACGGTCCGGCAACGGCAACTGGCCGTGGCCGGCATCCAGCTGTGGCAGCGGCCCGGGCGGCCGACCCAGCAGCGAGCACAGCACGTTGCGCAGGGCATTGAGCTGGTTCAGAAACTCGGGGATGGTGGCCTGGGTAGCCAGGTACTGGGTGCGCGCCTGTTGCCAGTCGAGTTCATCGTTTTCGCCATGACGGAACAGCCGCTCGGTTATCTCCAGGCTGCGCGCCTGGCGGCGGGCGTTTTCTTCGGCGATATCCAGCCGCGCCTCGGTGGTGCGCAGGGCAAAGTAGGTGTCGGCCACCTGCGCACGCAACAGCAACAAGGCATCGGCGTAATTGGCCTGGGAGGCGAAGTAGACGGCGTCGGCGCTTTCGATGGCGCGGCTGAAGCGCCCCCAGAAGTCGATTTCCCAGCCGATGTCGAAGCCCGCGCTGGATTGCCAGAACACCGAATCGCGAGCGGTGGCAGTACCGGACTGGTCCTGTTTCAGGTACAGGCTCTGGGCGCGCAGCTGCTGCAGCTGTGGATAACGCCCGGTCTGCACGATGGCCAACTGGGCGCGGGCTTCGGCAATGCGCAAGCCGGCCACGCGCAGGTTGCTGTTATTGGCATCGGCCTCGGCGATCAAGGCATCCAGCGCCGGGTCGGCGAACACGGTCCACCACTGGCGCAGGTCGGGCGCCGCGGCCTGCTGCCCGGCCTGCTCTAGCAGCGGGGTGTTCCAGGTGCCCAGCCATGGGTCTTGCGGCGGCTGGAAGTCCGGGCCCACTTGAGTGCAGCCCACCAACATGGCCACCAGGCTCAGTGCACAACCATAGACGCGTCCGGGCATGGCAGTCCTTGGCTCACGCCGTCGGTTCGACGGGGTTTTCCGGCACCTGCAGCGCTACCCACTGCCAGAACAGTACATAAGTGACGCCCAGGATCACGGGGCCAATGAACAGGCCGATGATGCCTTTGACCACCATCCCGCCCAGTGCCCCGATCAGCACCACCGGCATCGGCACGTCCACCCCGCGCCCCAGCAGCAGCGGTTTGAGCACGTTGTCGGCAAGCCCGGCGACGAAGGTATAGATGGCGAAGATGATGGTCGCCACGGTAAAGCCCTCGGCGTTGAATACGTAGATAATCACCGGCAACGTGATCAGCGTGGCGGGGGCCTGGGCAATCCCCAGCATGAGGATGACGATCGCCAGCATCCCGGCACCCGGTACCCCTTTGATGACGAAGCCGACGCCGATCAGCAGCATCTGGATGAAGGCAATGCCGATCACGCCCTGGGCCACCGCGCGAATGGTGGCTGTGCACAGCTTGGCCAGTGGCTTGCCGCGCTCCTCGCCCGATACCCGCATGGCGATACGCTGAGCCGCGATTTCACCGCGTTGCCCGAAAGCCATGATCACCCCCGAGATGATGATTGCACCGATGAATAGCAGGAAGGCCCCACCAGCGCTGGCCGCCGCCCCCAGTACCGTGCGCCCTGCCCCCTTGAGCTGGGGCATCCACTGGTTCAGCACACTGGCCATGTTTTCGGAGGCCGCCAGCCACAGGGCATGCACCTTCGGCCCGATCAGTGGCCAGGCCGCCACCGACTCGGGAGGTGCCGGCACGCTCCAGGCACCGCTCTTGAGCAGCGTCACCAGGCTGTCCACCGATTCGCCGATGGACATCACCACCAGGTAGATCGGCACCAGCAGCACCACCAGTACCAGTAGAACGACCAGCGTCGCCGAAAGCCCGTCCTTGAGCCCTGTGCGGCGCTGGATGCGGCAATGCAACGGGTACAAGGTCACCGCCAGGATCACCGCCCACAACATCAGCTCCAGGAACGGCTGGAACGTCTGGAAGGCGAAAATCACCAGGGCGGCCACCAGGCCGGCCTTGATGAGTACATCGAGCAAGCCCCGCGACAGGCTGCTGTCCAGCTTGATACCCGGCTGCATGCTTCACCTCCGAATCAGGTGCGCCATGTGGCGCGTTTCAATGGCCCGTTTCAGGGCTTGCCTGGGCTGGGCTGTCGTCACGCAACTGCCGCGCCAGGGCCATCATTACCAAGGGCACCACCGCCATCGACAAGGTGATGGCCAGCACCAGCAGGTCGTGCACCTGCTGCGCCAGCACCTGATGGTCCAGCGCCAGCTTGAACACCACGAAAGCAAACTCGCCGCCAGACGCCAGCACCACGCCCAGGCACAATGCCTGGGCCTGGTTGAGCCCACCGGCCATGCGGCCCAGGCCATACAGCAGCGGCAGCTTGATGACCACCAGCAGCAGGGTCAGCCCCAGCACCAGCAGCGGCATGCCGAACAGCAGACGCAGGTCGGCGCTCATCCCCACCCCGACGAAGAACAGCCCCAGCAGCAAACCCTTGAGGGGCTCGATCTGGGATTCCAGTTCGTGGCGGAAAGGCGACTCGGCCATCAGGACGCCCGCAAGAAATGCCCCCAGTGCCATGGACACACCCACGTGCTCCATCACCCAGGCGGTGCCCAGCACCACCAGCAAGGCGGTAGCGGTAGACAGTTCGGGCAGGCCCGAACCGACTGTCCATTTGAAGACAGGGGTCAGCAGGTAGCGGCCAAAGATGATCACCACACCTATGCCAACCGCCACCGCCAGCATCGGCCAGGCACCTTCGTCGGCGGTACTGACATCACCACCGAGCAGTGGCACCACGGCAATCAGCGGGATCGCGGCAATGTCCTGGAACAGCAGGATCGCCACAGCGAGGCGGCCGTGCGGCTTGCCCAGATCCTTGCGCTCGGCCAGTACCTGCAGGCCAAACGCGGTGGACGACAACGCAAGGCCCACCCCCAGCACGATGGCAGCCGGCTTCGATTGGTCGAACAGCCAGTACGCCAGCAGGCCAAGCACCACAGCGCTCAGGCCCACTTGTAGCGAGCCAACGCCAAACAACGCGCGGCGCATGCTCCACAAACGCCGCGGCGACAGCTCCAGGCCGATGACGAACAGCAGCATCACCACGCCCATCTCCGACAGGCGCGCCACGTTATCCGGGTTGTTCAGCAGGCCAAACACCGATGGCCCTATCAGAATGCCCGCCAGCAGATAGCCAGGCACCGCCCCCATTTTCAAACGCTGCGCCAGCGGTACCAGAAGTACCACGGCCAGCAAAAACACCACCGTCGCCTGTAGCAGGCTGCCGTCATGTGGCATAGGTTTGCACCCTCGCTGCTCCCCGCAGGGAGGGGATCAGAAACGCTGTTCCACTTCTTTGAACGGGTAGGCAACGGCCTTGTACTTGCCGATCTTGCCGCGTCTGGGCAGCTTCACTGCCTGCTCTCGGGTGATGTCCTTGTAGGGAATGCGTGTCAGCAGATGGCTGATGATGTTCAGCCGGGCACGCCGCTTGTCGTTGGAGTGGGCCATGAACCAGGGCGCCCAAGCGGTATCCGAGGCGGCAAACATCTCATCACGGGCCTGTGTGTAGTCATCCCAGCGGGTGTAGGACTTGAGGTCCATGGGCGACAGCTTCCACAGCTTGCGGCCGTCGTTGATGCGGTCCTGCAGGCGCCGGGTCTGCTCTTCGGCGCTGACCTCGAGCCAGTACTTGATGAGGATGATGCCCGACTCGACCATGACCTTTTCGAACAGCGGCACGCCAGCCAGGAACCGGTCGGCCTGTTCGTTCGAGCAGAAGCCCATCACCCGTTCGACCCCGGCACGGTTGTACCAGCTGCGATCGAAGATCACCACTTCACCTGCGGCCGGCAGATGGCCGACATAGCGCTGCAGGTACATCTGGGTCTTTTCCCGCTCGGTCGGCGCCGGCAGTGCCACCACGCGGAATACTCTGGGGCTGACACGCTCGGTGATGGCCTTGATGGTACCGCCCTTGCCGGCACCGTCGCGGCCCTCGAAGACAATGCACACCTTCAGGCCCTTGGCCACCACCCACTCCTGCAGCTTCACCAATTCCACATGCAGCTGCTTGAGTTCCTTCTCGTAGGCCTTGCCGCCCAATTTCTCCGACTGGTCCTTGGCGTCTTTCTTCCTGGACGACTTCGACATGGCACTCTCCTGAGGGCGAATGAAGAGTCAGTATGGTCGATCCATGGCAGTTTGCCGCTTCGCTTGTTGTTTTCGCAGGTTGTGCGTCTAGTCGATTGATTTGTTGGGTATTCGGCTGACTGTGGGAGCGGGTTCACCCGCGAAAGCGTCGGCAGCTTCACTGACGCATTCGCGGGTGAACCCGCTCCCACAGGAACGCGCCAGCCTTTAGAAATCGAGTAAGACAGTTGCTCCCACAGGGTAGGGTGTGGCCTCGAGGCCGGATTACTTGGCCAGCTTGTTGTAGCTGGTCATCAGGTTGCGGTAATCCGGAATATGGTTGGAGAACAGGGTCCCCAGCCCTTCGATGTCATTGCGCCAGTCACGGTGCAGCTCGCAGGCCACGCCGAACCAGGTCATCAGTTGCGCACCGGCGGCCTCCATGCGCCGCCAGGCCGAGTCACGAGTCAGTTCGTTGAAGGTGCCGGAGGCGTCGGTGACGACGAATACCTCGAAGCCCTCCTCCAGAGCCGACAGTGCCGGGAAGGCCACGCACACTTCAGTCACCACGCCGGCGATCAGCAGCTGCTTCTTGCCGGTGGCCTTGACGGCCTTGACGAAGTCCTCGTTGTCCCAGGCGTTGATGTTGCCGGGGCGGGCGATGTACGGGGCGTCGGGGAACTGCTCTTTCAGTTCGGGCACCAGCGGGCCGTTGGGGCCGGTCTCGAAACTGGTGGTGAGAATGGTCGGCAGCTTGAAGTACTTGGCCAGGTCCGACAGGGCCAGGACGTTGTTCTTGAAGCGGTCGGGGTCGATGTCCCTTACCAGCGAGAGCAGGCCGGTCTGGTGGTCGACCAGCAGCACGGCGGCGTTGTTCTTGTCCAGACGCTTGTATTGGAAGGCCATGACGGTTCTCCTTGCTTCAGCAGGTTGGGATTATCAGCGTAGGCAAGGATGAGGGGTGGGTGGGACCGTCAGTCGGTTCGCCTGCCGAGGCCGGCGATGGGGCCGCACGGCGGCCCCTGCAATGCTCAGCCGAGCACCTTGCCAGCCACCTCATCGACCGCCGCCTTGGTGATGGCGACGATCTTTTCGGCATCCTCCTGGCTCAGCACCAACGGCGGTGCAAAACCGAGAATGTCACCATGCGGCATGGCCCGGGCGATCATCCCGCGCTCAAGGCACGCTGCCGACACCTGTGGCCCTACTTTCAACGCCGGGTCGAACGCCGTGCGCGCCTCGCGATCGGCCATGAACTCGACCGCGCAAAGCATGCCGTCACCCCGTACTTCACCTACCAGCGGGTGGCCTTCGAAGGTTTCGCGCATGCGCCGGTTGAGGTAAGCCCCCACCACTTCGGCATTCTCGGTCAGGTTCTCGCGCTCGAGAATATCCAGGTTGGCCAGCGCCGCCGCTGCGCAAATCGGATGCCCGGAGTAGGTCCAGCCGTGGCCCATGGGGCCGGCTTTCTGCGAGCCTTCTTCGATCACGTTCCACACCTTCTCGCCAACGATCACGGCCGACAGAGGCGCATAGGCGCTGGTCAGGCCCTTGGCCGTGGTGATCAGGTCCGGGCGGATGTCATAGCGCTGGCTGCCCATCTTCGAGCCCAGGCGGCCGAAGGCGCACACCACTTCGTCGGCGATCAACAGCACGTCGTAGCGATCAAGCACCGCCTGGATCGCCTGCCAGTAACCCTTGGGCGGCACGATGATGCCACCGGTGCCCATCAGCGGCTCGCCAATGAACGCGGCGACGGTGTCGGGGCCTTCGGCCAGGATCAGTTGCTCCAGCTCGTCGGCGCAGTAGCGCACGAAGGCCTGCTCGTCCATGCCGGCCGGTGCCTTGCGGTACCAGTGCGGGCAGACCGTATGCTTGACGCCCTCCACCGGCAGGTCGAAATGCTGGTGGAAGCTGGGCAGGCCGGTAAGGCTGCCGGTCATGATGCCCGAGCCGTGATAGCCACGGTCGCGCGAGATGATCTTCTTCTTGAGTGGACGCCCCAGGATGTTGTTGTAGTAACGCACCAGCTTGACCTGGGTCTCGTTGGCATCGGACCCCGACAAGCCGTAATAGACCTTTTTCATCCCGGCCGGCGCCCAGTCGATGATGCGGCTGGAAAGCTCGATGATCGCCTCGGTCGAGTGGCCGACGTAGGTGTGGTAATACGCCAGCTCCTTGGCCTGGCGATGGATGGCGTCCGCGACCTCGGTACGCCCGTAACCGATGTTCACGCAGTACAGGCCGGCGAAGGCGTCGATCAGTTCGCGGCCTTCGTGGTCACGCAGGCGGATGCCCTCGGCACCGGTGATGATCCGGCCCTTGAGCGCGCCGCTGGCGTGGTCATGGGCGTGGGTCGAAGGGTGCATGAAGTGGGCGCGGTCCTGATCGAACAGCTGGCTGAAATCTTGGCTCATGGCAAACACTCCTTAGAACTGACCGTGGTGGTGCAAGCAAACGTATTTGGTTTCGACGAAGGGTTCGAAGCCCTCGCTGCCGCCTTCGCGGCCCAGGCCCGAGGCTTTCATGCCGCCGAACGGGATGGGGTGGCCGGTGAACTTGACGCCGTTGATCGCCACCATCGCGTGGTCGAGCCGGCGCACCAGCGGGTGCACCACATCGAGGCGGTTGCCGACGATGTAGGCAGCCAGGCCGTACTCGGTGTCATTGGCCATGGTGATGGCCTGCTCCAGCGTGTCGAACGGCATGACCCCGGCAATCGGCGCGAAGTTTTCTTCCTGGTAGATGCGCATCGCCGGCGTGACATCGGCAAGCACCGTCGGCTGGAAGAACCAGCCACCCAGCGCATGGCCCTCGCCACCGACCAGGCGCCGGGCGCCACGCTGCAGGGCGTCCTCGACCCGGGCCTGGGTGGCATCGAAGGCGGCCTGGTGCATCAGCGGGCCGACCTCTGCCGCCGTCTCTTCGCCATCGACCATCGCCGGGCCAACCTTCAGCGCCCGCACTGCTTCTGCAAAGCGCACCAGGAATGCTTCGTACAACGGCCGCTGCACCATGATCCGGTTGGCCGCACAGCAGTCCTGGCCAGACGTCTGGAACTTGGCTGCCACGGCCACCCGTACGGCCAGCTCCAGGTCGGCATCGGCGCAGACGATGAACGGCGCGTTGCCGCCCAGCTCCAGCGCCACTTTCTTCACATCCTGAGCCGCGGCTTGCAGCACCAGCTTGCCGACCCGGGTCGAGCCGGTGAAGCTGACCGCCCGCACGCGGCTGTCGCGCACCAGGGTTTCCATGGCCATCTGCGGCTCGCCGATCACCACGTTGAACACCCCCGGCGGGAAGCCGGCGTCCTCTGCCAGCTGGGCCAGGGCCAGCGCCGAGAACGGTGTTTCGTGGGCCGGCTTGACCACCACCGTGCAGCCGGCCGCCAACGCCGCAGCCGCCTTGCGGGTGATCATGGCGCTGGGGAAGTTCCACGGGGTGAGCAGCGCGCAGACCCCGACGGGCTCCTTCAGCGTACTCAGCTGGGCACCCGCAATATGGCTGGGGATGGTCTGCCCGTTGAGGCGCCGGGCCTCCTCGGCAAACCAGGGGATGAAGCTTGCCGCATAGGCGATTTCACCGCGTGCTTCGGCCAGCGGCTTGCCCTGCTCCTCGCTGAGAATGCGCGCCAGCGCCTCCTGGTGCTCGAGCATCAATTCGGCCCAGCGCCGCAACAGCGCAGCGCGGCTGTCCAGGCTCTGCTGGCGCCAGGCCGTGAAAGCCCGATGGGCGGCATCCACTGCAGCGACGATCTGCTCGTGGTCAAGCAGTGGCACATGGCCGATCACCTGGCGGTTGGCCGGGTCATGCACGGCGATGCTGTTGCCGCTGTGGCTGTGCAGCCATTGGCCATCGACGTGGCACAGGCTGTTGAATGGGTAGTGGTGTGACATGACTGTTCTCCATACCTCGTTGTCTTGGCGCCAGGTTCAGGCCAGTACGTCGGCGATCACCGCCAGGGTGTCGCCGCACTGCACCAGCCCGGGAAAGTGCCGGGCTGCGAGCAAGCCACTGCGGCGGGCGCGGTACTCGACCGGGGCACTGCCGGTGCGGCGGATGTCATGGATACGGGCGATCACTTCACCCTGGCTGACCGTTTCGCCCAGGTCGCGGCACATCTCCAGCAAGCCGTCGTGCTCGCTGGCGATGAAGCAATCGCCATCGGGCATGTCCAGCAGGGTTGTCTCGCCCTGCTCCACTTCGCCGGCGAGGATGCCGGCGTGGATCAGCACATTGCGCACGCCACGCTCCGCCAGGGCCACGCTTTTCGCCGTGGAGGTGCCACCACCGCCCAGTTCGGTGGTGATGAACACCTTGCCCTGCTCTTCTGCCGCGGTGTCGTACATCGCCTGCGCATCCAGCTCGAGCATGCGCATGCTGTAGGGCGCGGCGAAGGCCCGCATGCCGGCTTCACAGCGGGCCTGCTGGGCCTTGTCGGGCAGTACATGGCATGCAGCGAACGGCAGGAAGTCGAGGGTGCGACCACCGGAGTGGATGTCCAGGACGATATCGGCCAACGGCAGCAAGGTGCGGCGGAAATAGTCGGCGATCTTTTCCGTCACGCTGCCATCAGGCCGGCCAGGGAAGCTGCGGTTGAGGTTGCCCCGGTCGATCGGCGAGGTGCGGGTGCCCGCCTGGAACGCCGGTGTGTTCATGAACGGCACGATGATCACCCGCCCGCTTACCTGCCCGGCCTGCAGCTGCTGGGCCAGCTTGCTCAGCGCCACCGGGCCTTCGTATTCGTCACCGTGATTGCCGCCCGTGAGCAAGGCTGTCGGGCCATTGCCGTTCCTGACCACCGTCAGCGGAATCATCACCGCCCCCCAGGCCGAGTCGTCACGCGAGTACGGCAGCTTGAGGAAGCCGTGCTGCACGCCGTCCTGCTCGAAATCCAAGGTACAGGTGATGGGGTTGGCCACCGTGGCGGCGGCCTGTGCGATCGCATTCATGGGTCAGTCCTTCACGAACAGCTGGCGCGGCACGTTGCACAGGGTCTCGACCCCGGTCTCGGTGATAAGGATGCTTTCGGTGATCTCCAGGCCCCAGTCATCCATCCACAGCCCCGGCATGAAGTGGAAGGTCATGCCCGGTTGCAGCACGCTGGTGTCGCTCGGGCGCAGGCTCATGGTGCGCTCGCCCCAATCTGGCGGGTAGCTGATACCGATCGGGTAACCACAGCGGCTGTCCTTGTGTATGCCGAACTTCTCCAGCACGCGGAAGAACGCCCTGGCGATGTCACCGGTGGTGTTGCCTGGCCGCGCGGCATCGAGGCCGGCCGCGATACCTTCGACCACCGCCTTTTCGCCATCGAGAAAGTGTTGCGGCGGCTTGCCCAGGTACACGGTGCGCGACAGCGGGCAGTGGTAGCGCTTGTAGCAGCCGGCAATCTCGAAGAACGTGCCGGCGCCGCGGGTGAACGGGGAATCGTCCCAGGTAAGGTGCGGCGCGCTGGCATCAGCGCCAGTCGGCAACAACGGCACGATCGCCGGGTAGTCGCCGCCATGGCCATCGACACCGAGGATGCCGCTGCGGTAGATCTCGGCCACCAGCTCGTTCTTGCGCATGCCGGGCTCGATACGCTCGAGGATGCACCCGTGCATCTTTTCGACGATGCGCGCAGCGATGCGCATGTATTCGATTTCCTGCGGCGACTTGACCGCCCGCTGCCAGTTGACCAGCCCGGCGGCATCGCTGAAACGCGCCTGCGGCAAGTGCTTGCACAGCGCCTGGTAAGCCGCCGCGCTGAAGTAGTAGTTGTCCATCTCCACGCCGATGCTCAGGCCGCCCCAGCCCTTGGCCAGAATCACCTCCTGGCACAGGTAGTCCATCGGGTGGCGCTCGCGTGACTGCACATAGATGTCCGGGTAGCCGACGATGTTGTCGTGCTGCATGAACACCGTGCGCCTGGCGCCGTTGGCGTCCTGGCCGCGGCCAAACCAGACCGGCTCGCCATCGAGCGCCAGCAGCACGCACTGGTGCACGTAGAACGACCAGCCGTCATAGCCGGTGAGCCAGGCCATGTTCGATGGATCGGTTACCAGCAAAAGCTCCAGGCCCTGTGCCTGCATGGCAGCGCGGGTCTTGGCCAGGCGCTGGGCGTACTCCTGCCGACTGAACGGCAGGTTGACCACTGTCTGTGACATACGGATGCCCTTCTTGTGAGTGGGTTGCGAAAACTGTCAGCTGTTAAACGCCAGGCCTTTGTGGGCGGCGATTGCGCGTTCGAAGGCAAGGTTGGCGATGGCGGTGTCCTGGGCCCCGGTGCCGGTCAGGTCGCACAGGGTGACCTCTTCGGCCTGTACGCGGCCCGGGTGCAGGCCGGCGATGATCTGGCCCAGCTCGGAATGAACGGCCTGTTGGCTGACTGCGCCAGCGCGCAAGGCGTGGTGCAGTTCGCCCAGCACGCGGGTCTGGCTCAGGCGGTCGGCGACATAACGGTCGAGCCGGGCCAGGGCCGTGGGCGCGATCTCGTTCTTGTGCTCGGCATCCGAGCCCATGGCGGTGATGTGCAGCCCCGGTTGCAGGTGATGCGGCTGGATCAGCGGCTCGCGGCTGGGGGTACAGGTGATGGCGATATCGACCGCCTGCATGGCCTGGTCGACACTGTCGCAAGCCTTTACCTGCAGTTGCCCATCGCGCCCCAGGTCATCACATAACGCTGCGGTTCTCTGCGCATCGCGCCCCCACACCTTGACCTGCTCGATCGGCCGCACCAGGCGCAGTGCCTGCAGCTGCAGGCGTGCCTGTTCGCCACTGCCGATCAGGGCCACGCTGCGGCTGTCCTGCCGCGACAGCCAGCGTGCAGCTACCGCACCGGCTGCAGCGGTGCGCACGGCTGTGAGGTAGCCATTGTCGAGGAGCAAGGCATCGAGCAGGCCAGTGCGGGCTGACAGCAGCATCATCATGCCGTTGAGGCTGGGCAGGCCAAGCTTGGGGTTGTCGAAAAAGCCCGGGCTGACCTTGATCGCGAAACGCTCCAGCCCCGGCAGGTAGGCGGTTTTCACATCTACCTCGCCGTTGTGCTCGGGCACATCCAGGCGCAGGATCGGTGGCATCGCCACCTTGGCCGTGGCAAGCAGGGCAAAGGCCTGCTCGATAGCATCGATCGCGTCGCGGTCGAGGGTGATGCAGCTACGCAGGTCGGCTTCGCTGAGCAAGGTGATGGCCGGCATTCGAATACCTCCAGTGAAGGAAACGTGAGTTTCAGGCGTCGCCGCCGTTGATGACGCGCTGATGCTGTGCGCTGTCGACGTTGCGCCCGCTGACCACCACCACGACCGGGCCGCGGGCCGTCACCAGGCCGTCGAGCAGCGCGGCGATGCCGACCGCGCCGGCACCTTCGAGTACCAGCCGTTCGTGCTGGTAGGCGTGGCGCATGCCATTGGCGATCGACGCTTCCGGCAGCAGGTGAAGGTGGTCGAGCAGACGCTGGGTCATGCTCAGGGTGTGCTGGTTGCCCAAGCCGATGCCGCCGCCGAGCGAGTCGGCAAGGGTCGGCAGTTCCTCCACCTCGACCGGTTTGCCGGCCTGCAGGCTGGCGTACATCGCCGCGCCGCGCTGCATGCTGATGCCGTGGGTGGTGATCGCCGGCTTGATGCTTTTCATGGCCAACGCCACACCCGCGAACAGGCCACCACCGGACAGCGGAATCAGCACCTGCTCCACCTCGGGCAACTGCTCGATGATTTCCAGGCCCAGCGTGCCCTGGCCGGCGATGACCTGGGGGTGATCGAAAGGTGGAATCAGCGTTGCGCCCTGTTGCTCGGCATGTTGTTGCGCGGCCTGTTGGGCATCGTCCTGGGAATGGCCGATGACGCAAACTTCGGCACCCAGGTCGCGGATGGCCTGGACCTTGTTGGCTGGCACCAGTTGCGAAAGAAACACGGTTGCCTTCACACCCAGTTGCGCAGCAGCGTGGGCCACCGCCCGCCCGTGATTACCGGTGGAGGCCGTAACCACGCCGCATGCGCGTTGTTCAGCGCTGAGTACGGCGATGGCGTTGCTGGCGCCGCGCAGCTTGAAACTGCCGGTGGTCTGCAGGGCTTCGAGCTTCAGGTAGACCGGCGTACCCAGGCGCCGTGACAGGCTGGGGGAAAGTTCCAGCGGCGTGCTGCGCACCAGGCCGTGGATACGCTGGCGGGCGAGGTAGAGATCGTGAAGCGAGAGCACTGACATGACCGGGACCCAACAAGTGAGCTGATGTTGGGCGGAGTGTATGAGGCGAAAATTGTCACGATGAATGTACTAGGGCAATTTGCCGGGGAATTTGTTTTTGCCTGCGCCGGCCTCTTCGCGGGTAAACCCGCTCCCACAGGAATCGCGCATTTCCTGAACCCCACACGGAACCTGTGGGAGCGGGTTTACCCGCGAAGAGGCCGGTACAGGCCGCTCAAAGCTCGTGGATCTGCGGGTACTGCCCGAACAACTCCCGCATATCGCCCAAGGCCTGGCGCAGCTTTGCGTCCGAACACTCGGCGCCCACGCACAAGCGCACGGCCCGTGGCCGCGGTGTACCGCGCACCAGGAACGGCTCCGGTGGCGTCACCGCAATCTGCCGGCGGCGCAAGGCACGTACCAGGCTGTCCACTTCCCAGCGCTCGGGAATGTTCAGCCACGCACCTAAGGCATGGGCGTGCTGGCCACGTACATATTCCCCCAGGTACTCACGCAACAACGCCTGGCGCTCGCCCAGCAAGGTGCGCTGCAACGCCACCAACTGCGCCGCGCGCCCGTCATTGATCCAGCGCGATGCAATCTCCGCCACCAGGGGTGTAGCCATCCAGCTGTTGACCCGCAAGATGCTCTCGGTGCGCAGCGCCAGGCGCTTGGGCATGGCCAGGTAGCCCACGCGCAGGCCGGTCAGCACCGACTTGGTCATGCTGGTGCAGTAGAACGACAGTTCCGGCGCATAGGAACTGAGCGGCCTGGCATGGCTGCCACCCAGTAGCGGCCCGTAAACGTCATCTTCGATGATATGCACGCCAAAGCGCCGGGCAATTTCGGCAATCTCCTGGCGCCGGCTGTCGGGCATCAGGCTGACGGTCGGGTTGTTGAGATTGGGCGTGCACACCAGCGCGGTCACCCGCTCGTTGCTGCAGATGTCCTCGAAATGCTCCGGGTTGATGCCCTCGCGGTCCATCTCCAGGCCTTTGAGGGTGAAGCCGAGCACCTGTGAATTGCCAATCACGCCATGGTCGGTCAACCCCTCGCACAGCACCACGTCATCCGGCCCGGCCAGCGAGGCCAGGGCCAGGAAAATGGCGTGGGCGGCGCCGTTGGTGACCAGCACATCGTCACGCTCGACCTGCATGCCCAGGCCGGCAAGCCAGCGTACCGCGGCCTCGCGGTGGCTCTCGAAACCGGCGATGGGCCGGTAGGCATGGATCCACGGCTGCTCCTCTTCCACGGCCAGCTCGGCGCAGGTGTCGCGCCAGATGCGCTCATGCACCTGGGTGTGCAGGATGCGGGTGATGGAGAAGTCGACCAGGGTACGCTCGGGCAGGTCGATGATGTCATCCGACACACGGTCGCTCATGCGCCGGCTGACGAAACTGCCACGGCCGATCTCGCAACGCACCAGGCCTTGGCGTTCCAGCTCCTTGTAGGCATTGGTCACGGTCTGCACGCTGATGCCCAGGGCATCGGCTACCTGCCGCTGCGGTGGCAGGCGCTGGTCATGTACCAATACGCCGCGCTCGATCTCGCTGGTGACGGCCTGCACCAGGATCTTGTATTTGGACTCGCCGATGCGGGCGGCGTCCAGGGCTGCCTTCCAACTGTGCATCATGATGTTCGCTTCACTTGCCGGGGCCAGGGTCACAGCATCCCCTGTACATGTGCCCCGGGCAATTGTCCTAGTGCAATGCCATCGCCGTTTCAGCTTTTGTATGCTCGGCCCAAGGTCGAACTCCCGCTGCCTGGCAGCTTCGAACAAACGACCCACCCTGCTTTCGCTGTTTTGCTCCACTGCCTCCTAACACAGAGCCGTCGACGACGGTTTTTATAACAAACAGGAGTTTCATTGATGAGCCAGCCTTTCAACGTTCCACGCCCCTTCCAGCGCCTGCTGATGGCCTGTGCCACCTTCGGCGTGCTCGCCAGCGCCCAGGCCGCGAGCCTGGACGAGATCAAGGAAACCAGCCATATCCGCATCGGCTACGCCAACGAAACCCCGTTCGCCTTCACCGAAACCGATGGCCGGGTAACCGGGGAGTCACCGGAAATCGCCAAGGTCATCTTCGAGAAGATGGGCATCAAGCAGGTCGATGGCGTGCTCACCGAGTGGGGTTCGTTGATCCCAGGCTTGCGCGCCGGGCGCTTCGATGTGATTGCCGCCGGTATGTACATCACCCCGGCACGCTGCAAGCAGGTGATCTTCACCGACCCGCAGTACGCCCTGCCCGACACCCTGCTGGTGGCACAGGGCAATCCGAAGAACCTGCACAGCTACGCCGACATCGCCAGGAACCCGGACGTGAAGCTGGCGATCATGGCCGGCACGGTCAACCTCGCCTATGCCCGCGACTCCGGCATCACCGATGCGCAGATCCTTCAGGTGCCGGACACCACCGCCCAGTTGCAGGCCGTGCGCGCCGGCCGTGCCGATGCTGCCGTGGGCACCCAGCTGACCATGAAGGGCCTGGCGAAAAAGGGTGGCGACAAGGTCGAGGCGATCAGCGACTTCACGGATGACCCGGCCCACACCGGCTACGGCGCCCTGGCCTTCCGCCCCGAGGACAAAGCGCTGCGCGATGCGGTCAACGCCGAGATGAAAAAGTGGCTGGGCAGCGAGGAGCATCTGAAGACCGTCGCACCGTTCGGCTTCGATCGCAGCAACGTGACAGACAAGACCGCCGCCGAGCTCTGTGCCCAGCAGTGAATCGAGGTGGCATGGCGCTTGCCATGCCAGTCCCTGTGTAATCCGATTATTCAGGTCGAACCATGGGTGAATTGATACCGTTGTTACTGCAAGGCGCCTGGGTCACCATCCAGGTCACCTTCTTCGGCTCGCTGCTGGCCATCGTCGCCGCGATCCTCGCCGCCCTCGGCCGGCGTTCGTCATGGCGGCCATTGAGCTGGCTGTGCGTGGCCTACATCGAGCTGTTCCGCGGCACCTCGTTGCTGGTGCAGTTGTTCTGGCTGTTCTTCGTATTGCCGCTGCCACCGTTCAACCTCGAACTCAGCGCCTACACCGTGGCCATCGTCGGCCTCGGGCTGCATATCGGTGCCTACGGTGCCGAAGTGATGCGCGGGGCGATCAGCTCGGTGGCCAAGGGGCAGTACGAAGCCTGCACCGCGCTGAACATGCCCGCCACCATCCGCTTCCGAAGGATCATCCTGCCGCAGGCATTGCTGGCGGCCATCGCACCTGGCACCAACCTGCTGATCGAACTGCTGAAAAACACCTCGCTGGTGTCACTGATCACCCTGTCGGACCTTAGCTTCCGCGCCCGTCAGCTGGACCAGGCGACCTTCCAGACCCTGGAAATCTTCAGCCTTACCCTGCTGCTCTACTTCGTCCTGGCGCAGGTCATCAACTTCCTCATGCGTCGGGTCGAACGGCGCCTGAGCCGCGGTCGCCTGCGGGGGAGCCTGTCATGAATTTCTGGGACTGGAACTACGTCGCGCAAATCCTGCCCGACTTGCTGCAGGCGTCGCTGAAAACCCTGGGCATCACCTTGGTAGGCTTCCTGATTGCGGTGGTACTGGGCCTGTTCCTGGCCATCGCCCGGCGCAGCCGCCAAGCCTGGCTGTCGTGGCCGGTAGCACTGCTGATCGAGTTCATCCGCAGTACGCCGCTGCTGATCCAGGTGTATTTCCTCTACTACGTGCTGCCCAACTACGGGGTCAACATGACGGCCATGCAAGCCGGCATCATCGGTATCGGCGTGCACTACGCCTGCTACCTGGCCGAGGTTTACCGCGGTGGCCTCGACTCGGTGGCGCGCAGCCAGTGGGAAGCGGTGGTCGCCCTCAACTTCGCGCCGTGGACCGCCTACCGGGCAGTCATCCTGCCCCAGGCGATTCGGCCGATCCTGCCGCCGCTGGGCAACTACCTGATCGCCATGCTCAAGGACACCCCGGTGCTGTCGGCCATCACCGTGGTGGAAATCATGCAGCAGGCCAAGAACGTCGGCTCGGAAAGCTTCCGCTACCTCGAGCCGATCACCCTGGTCGGTCTGTTCTTCCTGGCCTTGAGCGTCGCTCTGGCCTACCTCGTTCGGCGCCTTGAAGTGCGCCTGGAGCTCCGCTGATGATCGCCCCTGTGACCCACTTCGCCACTGCCACCGCCACCCAGCCGCTGGACACCCACATGCCCACACCGGCCATCGCTCAACCGATCGTCAGCTTCAAGGACGTGACCAAACGCTACGGCAGCTTCACCGTGCTCGACGGCCTCAACCTCGATGTCGCCCCCGGCGAAAAGGTGGCGATCATCGGCCCCAGCGGCTCGGGCAAGTCGACGTTGCTGCGGGTACTGATGACGCTTGAGGGCATCGACCAGGGCATGATCGAAGTCGATGGCGAATCGCTCACCCACATGCCCGGGCGCAACGGCGCGCAACTCATCGCCAACGAGCGCCATGTACGCAAAGTGCGGGCGAAGATCGGCATGGTGTTCCAGAGCTTTAACCTGTTCCCGCACATGAGTGCCTTGCAGAACGTGATCGAGGCCCCGGTCCAGGTGCTGGGCGTGAAGCCGGCCGAGGCGCGCGAACGGGCAGCCGAGCTGCTGGAGATGGTTGGCCTGGGCAACAAGTTCGAGCATTACCCGTCGCAGTTGTCCGGTGGCCAGCAACAACGCGTGGCGATTGCCCGGGCGCTGGCGATGCGGCCCAAGGTGATGCTGTTCGACGAAGTGACCTCGGCGCTGGACCCGGAGCTGTGTGGCGAGGTGCTGAACGTGATCCGCCGGTTGGGCAGCGAGCACAACCTGACCATGCTGATGGTGACGCATCAGATGGGCTTTGCCCGCGAGTTCGCCGATCGGGTGTGCTTCTTCTATAAGGGGCAGATCCACGAACAGGGGACGCCGGCGCAGATCTACGAAAACCCGCAGCAGGAGCGGACCCGGGCGTTCCTGAGTGCAGTGCGGGAGGCGAACTGACCTGCGATCGTCGCTTCAGTATTTCCCTGTGGGAGCGGGCGCGCCCGCGAACACCGGCGAAGCCGGTGCCATGCACCACGCTGGATTCTTCGCGGGCACGCCCGCTCCCACAGGATGCGCGGCGCGAAACCTACCTTGCAACCCGCCGATATTGCTGTTTGGGGCTCCGTTGTGATTCGGGATCAGTCATTTCGATCAACCCGACAGCCGCCGGGTACAAGTAACTCTTGCGGAATGTGGCACGGTGCGAGAGGCCAAGTTGGTGCATCAATTCGCTACTCTTAATGCAGCAGGCGAGTGCCGCGATAGATGCTTACCCCTCAACGCCGAACCCGCTTTGAATATTCGTTGCAGTCAGATGACAGTTGGATAGCTGAAAGCCCTTTGGGCTGCGCTGTCGCCTAGAGAACTGCATTCGCAAGCGGTCCGCATACCCTGTGGGAGCGGCTTTAGCCGCGAAGAATCCAACGCGGTGCCTGGCACCGGCTGCGCCGGTGTTCGCGGCTAAAGCCGCTCCCACAGGATGCGGCGCGAAACCCAAACAAGCGCAGCCATCACTTCACAAATTTCTGAACTGATTATTTGCCCGCAGCGATTTTTCCCCTCGCCAACCGCCACCAGAATCGCTTCACCACAATCACAAGAACCGTGAGGCCACTCCCGTGGACCAGACACTCCAGGTACGGCAAGCCGCCGCCGACCTCGTTGCCGCGTTCGCCAGCAACGACACTGCTCGCTATTTCGCCTGCTTCAGCGAAGACGCCACCTTCCTTTTCCACACCCTGCCGCAACCGCTGCTGTCGCGCCATGCCTACGAGCAACTCTGGGCCCGGTGGCAGGCCGACGGGTTTGCGGTATTGGCCTGCGAATCGGGCAATGCCCAGGTGAGCCTGCAAGGTGATGTGGCGATCTTCATGCACGATGTGGCCACGCACATCCGCATCGCCGGCGAAGAACACAAGTTGAGCGAGCGCGAGACCATCGTCTTCCGCCGCCACGGCGAACGGTGGCTGGCCTGCCACGAGCACCTGTCGGTCGTATCGCCGGCCTGATCATCCCTTTACGCGGCCCTGCCGCCCTGCCATCGCACCCACAATAAGGCCCGCGTACTGCGCCGGCCCACAACAACCGCGCTGGAGCATCACCATGAGCCACTCGACCGGTATCGAGACCAACGGCGTCGAACAGATCCCCGACGATCAACGCGACGCCTCCCCGCTGGACCTGTTCCGCCTGATCTTCGGCGGCGCCAATACCTTCGCCACGGCCGTACTGGGCAGCTTCCCGGTGCTGTTCGGGCTGTCGTTCCAGGCCGGCGTGTGGGCGATCCTGCTCGGCGTCGTCGTGGGCGCGCTGATCCTCGCGCCCATGGGCCTGTTCGGCGCGCTCAACGGCACCAACAACGCGGTGTCGTCGGGTGCACACTTTGGCGTGCATGGGCGCATCGTCGGTTCGTTCCTGTCGCTGCTTACCGCGGTGGCGTTCTTTTCGCTGTCGGTGTGGAGCTCGGGCGACGCCCTGGTCGGGGGCGCCAAGCGCCTGGCTGGCCTGCCGGAAACCGACCTCACCCTGGGCCTGGCCTACGGCCTGTTCGCGGTACTGGTGCTGGTGGTATGCATCTTCGGCTTCCGCTTCATGCTGTGGGTGAACAAGATTGCCGTGTGGGCATCGAGCTTGCTGTTCCTGCTGGGCATCGTTGCCTTTGCCGGGCCGTTCGATGCTGGTTACGCGGGCAGCGTCAACCTCGGCCAGGCGGGCTTCTGGGCGGCCTTCGTTGGCGCGGCGATCCTGGCCATGAGCAACCCGGTGTCGTTCGGTGCGTTCCTGGGCGACTGGTCGCGCTACATCCCGCGTGAAACGCCCAAGGCGCGCATCATGCTGGCGGTGATCGCGGCCCAGGGCGCGACACTGATCCCGTTCCTGTTCGGCCTGTGCACCGCCACCCTGGTGGCCACCCAGGCGCCGGACTACATCGCTGCCAACAACTACGTCGGTGGCTTGCTGGCGGTGGCGCCAAGCTGGTTCTTCCTGCCGGTGTGCCTGATTGCGGTAATTGGTGGCATGTCCACCGGCACCACGGCGCTGTACGGCACTGGCCTGGACATGTCCAGCGTGTTCCCACGCCTGCTCAGCCGTGCCGGCGCCACACTGCTGATCGGTGTGCTGGCGATCGGCTTCATCTTCATCGGCCGCTTCACCTTCAACCTGGTGCAGAGCGTGTCGACCTTCGCCGTGCTGATCATCACCTGCACCAGCCCGTGGATGGTGATCATGATCCTCGGCCTGATCACTCGCCGCGGCTTCTACCATGCCGACGACCTGCAGGTGTTCACCCGCGGCCAGCGTGGCGGCCACTACTGGTTCCTGCATGGCTGGAACTGGCGCGGCATGGGGGCGTGGATCCCCAGCGCGGCGGTCGGCCTGTGCTTCGTCAACCTGCCAGGGCAGTTCGTCGGCCCGCTGGGCGACCTGGCCGGCGGCATCGACCTGAGCCTGCCGGTCACCCTGGGGCTGGCCGGCGTGCTGTACCTGCTGCTGCTCAACCTGTTCCCCGAACCTGCTGGCGTGTATGGCCCCCTGGGCCCGCGTTGGGTGCGTTGCAAAAGCACCGCGCACACGCCGGTAACCACTGCCGAAATGGCCTGACTGGAAACCGACCATGACCACTTCCCACTACATCGCCGGCCGCTGGGTCGAAGGCCAGGGCAGCGACTGCATCAGCGTCAATGACCCTGCACTGGGGCAACCGTTCGCCGAACTGATGGCCGCCAGCGTCGCCCAGGTAGACCAGGCCGTGACCGCTGCCCGTGGCGCCCTGCCCGCCTGGAAAAACACCAGCGCCAGCGAACGCGCCGCCTACCTGCGCGGTTTTGCCGAACAGCTCGGGCAGCGCCGTGAAGCGTTGATCAGCTTGCAGATGCGCAACAACGGCAAGCCACGTCACGAGGCGGAAATCGACCTGGACGACGCCATCGCCACCTTCGGCTACTACGCCGAACTGGCCGAGCAACTGCCATCGAAGAACCGTGACGTACCCTTGGCTGCACCGGGTTTCACTGCGCGCACTCGCCTGGAGCCGGTGGGCGTGGTCGGCCTGATCGTGCCGTGGAACTTCCCGCTGGTGACCAGCGCCTGGAAGCTCGCCCCGGCCCTGGCTGCCGGTTGCACCGTGGTGCTCAAGCCCTCGGAAGTCACCCCGCTGATCGAACAGGCCTACGGCCAGATCGCCGATGCCCTGGGGCTGCCGGCCGGGGTGTTGAACATCGTCAACGGCAAGGCCGAGACTGGCGCCGCACTGAGCAACCACAACGGCCTGGACAAACTGTCGTTCACCGGCAGCAACAGCGTCGGCAGCCAGGTGATGCGCAGCGCGTCGGCGCAGTGCCGGCCGGTGACGCTGGAACTGGGTGGCAAGTCGGCGATCGTGGTGTTCGATGATTGCGATGTCGACCAGGCTGTGGAATGGATCGTCGCCGGCATCACCTGGAATGCCGGGCAAATGTGCTCGGCCACTTCGCGGCTGCTGGTGCAGGACGGCATTGCCGATGCGCTGCTAACGCGCTTGCAGGCTGCACTGGAAAACCTGCGGGTCGGTAATCCGTTGACCGAAGAGGTCGATATGGGGCCACTGACCAGCCAGGCCCAGTGGTTGAAGGTGGCCAGCTACTTTGCCACGGCGCGGGAAGAAGGCCTGCAGTGCCTGGCCGGTGGCAAGGCGCTGGACCGGGATGGCTGGTTCGTCAGCCCGACGCTGTATGCCGATGTGCCGAAAGACAGCCGCCTGTGGACCGAGGAAATCTTTGGCCCGGTACTGTGCGCACGGCGCTTTGCTACCGAGGAACAGGCGATTGCCGAGGCCAACGACAGCCGTTTCGGGCTGGTGGCGACGGTGTGCTCCGCCGACCTGGAGCGCGCCGAGCGAGTGGCCGATGCGCTGGAGGTTGGCCATGTGTGGATCAACTCGGTACAGGCGGTGTTCGTCGAGACCTCATGGGGTGGTACCAAGGGCAGCGGGATCGGGCGTGAGTTGGGGCCGTGGGGCTTGTCGGCCTACCAGTCGGTCAAGCATGTGACGCGGTGTCTGGGCTGAGATTTCTGCGGCCGCTCCCACAGGGATAGCGCAGGCCTGAAGGGCAGCGCCGTACCTGTGGGAGGGGGTTTACTCGCGAAGAGGCCGGTGCAGGCAACACATGCCATGCGGCCCATTCGCCGGCAAGCCCCTACCCCAGGCGGTGATACACAACCGCTTCATGGCCCGGCTTGTTGTCGAGCAACTCGAACCCTAGCCCGACGACCTTGAACCCCACCCGGCTCAACACCTTGGCGGACGCAATGTTCCGCTTCAGGCAACTGGCCGCCAGGGTATGGATCCCCAGCTCATCAATGGCATACCGGCAAACCCGGCTGGCAGCCTGGGTGGCATGGCCATTGCCCCAGAACGCCTTGCCCAGCCAATACCCCAGCACCGGTGCTGCACCGCCCAGCTCCCGCAACGAAATCACTCCCATCAGCGTTCCCTCATCACGGCAGCAGATCCCCCACACCACCCCTTCCCTGGCCACCCAGAGCTGTGGGTGCCGGCCAATCCAGGCACTCGCCAGGCCTGGCGGGTAAGGAAAGGGAATGAGCGAGGTCATCTGGGCGATTTCCCGGTCCTGCAGCAAGCCCTCGATGGCAGACGCATCGCGCTGGGCGAGGGGGCGAAGCTGCAAACGTGGCGTATACAGTGTGGGTTGCATTCGGTTCTCCCTGCTCGTCGAATAGCTACTGTATGCGCAATCTCGCGGTAGCTGCCGGCTGCGCTGCGACAATATGTGTCACTGGAAATGTGTCACCAACAGGTAACTTTCACGGCCCCCGGCAAAGTCCCACTCCCTGGTCCCCCCAATCACAACACCAGGCCGGACCACCCATGCACCCTCAACGCACCGCCTTGCACAATGAACTGCACGCCCGCCCGTCGCTGTATTTCGACGGCCCGGCGCATGTCTTCCACCTGGCCTTGCTCGGCGGCGACGCTGCTGCCCGGATGCCCTGGACACCGCAACCGCCCAGGGCATCACCCGCCTGGATGGGCATCCGTTCAAGAGGGAGCGGCACACCGAGTTCTTCACCCTGACCCTGGTGGTGCCCTGCACTGCAGCCGGTGCTGGCCGAGGCTATCGCCCCGCAACCCACAGGTACTGCGTATGGCTTGAAGACGACGCGGCCCTTGTGAGAGCCGGCTTGCCGGCGATTGGCTTCACACCGACTCGTCAGCCGAGCGAGCGCCCTCTTGCACCAACACCATGCTCTGCGGCGACGACAAGGAAATGCCTTCATCACGCAGGCGCCCAAGAATGGTGAACAGCAGGTCGCTACGGGTACCAGACACCTGCCGCGGCCCCGCCACGTAACCACTCACGCCAATCACCATCCCGCTGCTAGTCAGGTCCTTGAACGACACCGAGGTGGCCGGCGCATCCAGAATCGCCTCGTGCTCCTGGTAAGCCGCCAGCAGCAATTCACGCACGCGGTTGGCATCGGTCTCCAGCGGCAGCGTCAGCGTAATGCCGACCACGCCCAAGGCATTGCCCATGGTCACGTTGCGCACGTTCTGGGAAATGAACTGCGAGTTGGGCACGATTACCGTCGAACGGTCGGACATCTGGATCTCGGTGGCACGCACGTTGATACGGCGAATGTCGCCCTCGACGCCCGCCAGGCTGACCCAGTCGCCCACCTTCACTGGGCGCTCGGTCAGCAGGATCAGGCCAGAGATGAAGTTCTGCACGATCTGCTGCAAGCCGAAACCGATACCCACCGACAGGGCACTGACTACCCAGGTCAGGCTGGTGAGGTTGATGCGCAGGGTCGACATCACCAGCATGGCCAGGAAGATGAAGCCCAGGTAACCCACCAGGGTCACCAGCGAGGCACGCATGCCGGCGTCCATGTCGGTTTCCGGCAGCAGGCGATCGCTCAGCCAGCGCTTGACCACGCGGATGGCGAACAGGCCGCCGAGGAACATCACCACCGCCAACAGGATGTCCTGGGGGACAATGTTCATGTTGCCGAGCAGCTTGCCGCCGGTTTCGTCCCAATCACCCAGGCTCAGCAGCAGCTCGCTGGGGCTGGTGCCCGATGGCATCAGTGCCAGCAACAACGCCAGAAACAGCACCACGGTGCGGCCGATGCCGGCCAGGATGGTGCTGGCCTGGGCCTGGTGACGTGGCGCCAGGCCCAGGGTCGAGGCCAGCGCCAGGCCGCCGGGTTGGCGGGGCGACAGCAGGGTTTCGCAGAGGTCGCCAAAGAAGGTGGTCAGCAGGTAGGCACAGGTGATCACCAGGCTGACCCACAGCAGCTTGGCAGTGAGGAAGTAGGCCAGTGTCAGGTAACCGGCGAGCAAGGCCAGCAGGATCAGCGTCAGCCAGATCACCATCACGAACGGGATCAGCCCGGCCAGGCCCGTGGGGCGCTCCAGGTCATGCTTGCGCAGGGTGCGGCGGTAACGCAGCAGCGCACCGGCGAAGGTGACCGCCACGACCAGCGCGGTCAGGCCGTTGACCGCCACGGTCAGCGCCAGGCTGGCACCGATCACGCTGTTGATGCGTTCCATGGTCATCATGACCATCAGCGCCAACGCCAGCACCTTGGGGAACCAGCCCAGGGCGCTGGCCACTTCGTCGTGAATCGGCGGCAGGCGCCAGGACGGGCGCTGCAGCATCAGCATGGCGCGGCCCAGGCCGGTAATGAAGGCGCTGAACACCACCAGCGCGAGCACATGGTTGGCCAGGCTGGCGATATCGGAGCCCAGCTCGGCGCTGCTCTCCAGCCCCCAACGCAGTAGCGAGACCGAGCCGGCGATGGTACCCAGGGTTGCCAGGCTCACCCCCAGCGCCAACGCACTGCGGCGCAGGCGGCCTTCGGGTAGCCAGCTGACCATGGCGCCGGCCAGCAGGCGCTCGAGCATGCGACGCACCAGGGTCCATACCAGGATTGCCGCCACCAGGCTGGTAATGAACAGCCAGCGATGCTCGGCGCTGAAGGCGCTGGCAATGGCATCGGCAGTCTCGCCACGCAGGTCACGCAGGCGTGCCACATCGTCCTGGGTGGGGCGAATGATGCTCTGCCAGAACGCCGGGCTCAGCGGTGAGGCCGCGCGGCTGGTGATCTGCGAGTTGAACTGGCTGCGGCGCAGGTTGACGATTTGCGTGGACAGGTCGCGGGCCGACTGGGTCAGCTTGGTCGCCTGCTCCTGCTGGGCTACCAAGGCCTTTTTCTCGGCCTCCAGCTCCTTGCGCTGCTGGGTCAGGGTGGCGGCCTCGTCCGGCTGGACCGGGCCGATGACCTTGAGCTTGTCGTCGACTTTCTCCACATCGGTGGTGCGCAGGGCACTTAACGCATCGGCCTGGCGCTGGACCTGCATGGCGCCCAGGCGCAGTTGCGACAGCAGATCGTCGTTGGCCTCGCTGGTTACCCCCTGGCGAATCTGGTCCAGTCGATCGCTCAACTGCTCGATGCTGGCGTTTTCATCCAGCACGTTCGCTTCGGCAACCGCCAAATTGGACAAAGGCGTGGCCGGGGCCGACCAGACCGGGCTGGCAATGGCCAGCATCAGGGCCATGAAAACCATCAGGCCTGGGCAATAACGGGCAAGGCTGACACGCCTCATCGAATATTCCTCTTTACAATTCGATTTGGCGGGGGATTCTACGCGGCTTCAGGCAATCAGGAGAGTGCCGTTTCTCGTTTGAGCAGTTGTTGTTTGCGCTCGACACCCCAGCGGTAGCCGCTGATGTCGCCGTCCCGGCGCACCACCCGATGACAAGGGATGGCCACGGCGATGTGGTTGGCCGCGCAGGCCATGGCCACCGCACGCACCGCCTTGGGCGCGCCTATGCGCTCGGCGAGGTCGGTGTAGCTGACCCGGCTGCCGGCCGGCACCTCGCGCAGGGCTTGCCACACCCGTTCCTGAAACGCTGTGCCTTGCACATCCAGTGGCAAGGCCAGGCCCAGCGCAGGGGCTTCGACGAAGCCCACTACCTCGGCGACCAACCGTTCGTAAGCACTGTCGCCGCCGACCAGGTGGGCCTTGGGAAACTGGTCCTGCAGGTCGCGCAGCAAGCCCTCGGGGTCGTCGCCCAGCAGGATCGCGCAAATGCCCTTCTCGCTCTGGGCCACCAGGATCGCGCCCAGAGAGCACTGGCCGAGGGCGAAGTGGATGGTTGCCCCGGCACCGCCGGCGCGGTATTGCCGCGGGCGCATGCCCAGGCGCTGGTCGGCGCTTTCGTAGAAACGGCTGTTGGAGTTGTAGCCAGCGTCATAGATGGCATCGGTGACAGAGCGCTGGCCATCTTCCAGATGCGCGCGCAGGCGCCGGGCACGGAAAGCAGTGGCATAGGCCTTGGGGGTGAGCCCGGTTTCGGCCTTGAACAGGCGGTGCAGGTGGAAAGGGCTGATGGCCAGTCGGGCGCTGAGTTGGTCGAGGCTGGGCGCAGGGTCGCTGGCTTCGATCAGCCGGCAGGCGCGGGTGACCAGCTGGCTGTGGCGCGTGGCGCTGGTGGTGGCGATGCAACGTTTGCAGGCGCGGTAGCCGGCGGCTTCGGCGGCGGCAGGGGTGTCGTAGAACTCGACGTTGGTTCGCTTGGCCAGGCGTGATTTGCAGGCGGGGTGGCAGTAGATACCGGTGGTGCGCACGGCGTAGACGAAGTGACCGGTGGCGGCGGTTTCGCGGGATGCTACGGCTTGCCAGCGTTGGTCGGGGGTGGTGTAGGAGCTCATGGGTAAATGTCCAGGTAGGTTGTTGCCTTTACCGGCCTCTTCGCGGGTAAACCCGCTCCCACAGGGAGCGTGTCGGTTTCGGATGTTGTGTCTGCCTTTGAGGCGGGTTCACCTACAACTTCCAGAAAGGTTGTTGGCTGTGCCGGCCTCTTCGCGGGCATGCCCGCTCCCACAGGGACCGTGTCGGTTTCGGATGTTGTGCCATGCCTTTGAGGCGGGTTCACCTACAACTTCCAGAAAGTTGTTGGCTGTACCGGCCCTTTCGCGGGCAAGCCCGCTCCCACAGGTACTGCATAGACTTTCAAGGCTGTGGAAGTCCCTGTGGGAGCGGGTTTACCCGCGAAAGGGCCGGCACAGGCAGTGCAAGACCTCAGGCCCGCCACAGGTACCAGGCCGCCACGGTGCGGTACGGTCGCCAACCTCCGCCCAGCGAACGCATTTGCGCCGGCGTCGGCGCCTTGTCCAGCCCCTTCAGCCGCCGGTACCCCTCGCGCACGCCAAAATCGTCGACCGGCAGAACATCCGAACGCGCCAGGCTGTAGATCAGCAACATCTCCACCGTCCACCGCCCTACCCCGCGCAATGCCACCAGCCGCTCGATCAACGCCTCGTCAGCCAGGGCCAGTGCCTCCTCCCGGCTCGGCACCAGGCCATCCAGCCGGCCTTGGGCAATACCCTGGATAGTCGCCATCTTGCTCGCGGAAAAACCACAGGCGCGCATGGCTTCCGGTGTAACCGCCAGCAACTGTTCCGGCCCAGGGAACTCGGCCTCCGGAAACAGCGCCAACAACCGCCCCAGAATTGCCTCGGCAGCGCGGGCATGCAGTTGCTGGTAGGCAATCGCCCGCACCAACACCTCGTAAGGTTCACGCCCCGGCGTGGCCTGGTGCAGGCAAGGCCCCGTCGCCGCGATATGCCGCGACCAGTCAGGGTCGAGCGCCGCCAGGTATTCGGTGGCCTCGCGGTACGCGTCAGGCGAAAGGTCGGCCAGGATCATGGCACCTCCATCAAGTCGATTGCAGGTCCAGCTTAGCGCAGCCGCTCATCGGGCAAACGCCGGTTCTTGCGCGGCTAATTCCTGGCATGCCATTGCTCCGCGCCATCGTCCCCGCATAGAATTGAGAACAATTCACAATCGCATATATCCACAGGACCGGGCCTTCGCCAAGATGCAGATCAACGACACGCTCAAGCCGACCGAGGTTGCTCTGCTCTACCAGGCCCACCACAGCTGGCTCAGCGGCTGGCTGCGCAGCCGGGTCGGCTGCAGCGAGCACGCCGCCGACCTGGCCCAGGATACCTTCGTGCGGCTGTTGCGGGCCCGCCAGCTGTCGCCGCTGAAGGAGCCACGCGCCTACCTCAGCAGCATCGCCCGTGGCCTGATGATCGACCAGTTCCGCCGCCGTGCGCTGGAACGGGCCTACCAGGAAAGCCTGGCTCACCTGCCCGAAGCCGAAGTACCCAGCGAAGAAGATCGACTGGTCATCCTCGATACCCTGGCGCGCCTCGACCGTGCCCTGCACCAACTGAAACCGCGTGCCCGCCAGGCATTCCTGCTGGCCCAGCTCGACGGTTTGAGCATCGTACAGATCGCCCTGCGCCTGGGTGTATCGCGGGCCACCGTCGAACGCGACCTGGCCAAGGCCCTGGGCGTCTGCTACCGGTTGCGCTATGCCGACGCCTGACAGCGCGCCCGCGCAGGCGCAGGTCGACCAGGCCATCGACTGGCTGGTGAAGTTGCGCTTCGACAGCCCCTGCCCGCGTACCGAGCAACAGTTCCAGCACTGGCTGGCCAGCCATCCGCACAATCCCTTGGCCTGGCAGCGGGTCAGCCACCTCGGTGACGAACTGGCCGGGCTGCCCAAGGCCTTGAGCCGGCGCACTCTGGATGGCAGCCAGCGCCAGCACATCAACCGCCGCGACCACCTCAAGTTGCTGGCCGTGCTGGCCGTGGGCGGCAGCCTGGGCTGGGCCGCGCGCGAACCGCTGGGCATACCCCAGCTGCTTGCCGACAGCAGTACTGCCACCGGCGAGCGCCGCCAACTGCAAGGCAGCGATGGCAGCCGCATCCAGCTCAATACCGCCAGCGCCATCGACCTGAGTTACAGCGCCGAGCAGCGCCGGCTGCAACTGGTGCGTGGCGAGGTGAGCCTGGACAGCAACCCCAACGACAACCGCCCGTTCCGCATCGACACCCGCGTCGGCCAACTGGCCACTCTCGACAGCCACCTGCTGCTGCGCGAGAACGACCTGGGCCTGTTGCTGGCGGTACGCCGGGGCGACGTCACGCTGTTCCCCTCCTCGGCCTCGCCACGCCGGGTGCTGCCAGGCGAAACCTTGCAGGTGTGGGCCAACGGCAGCTTCCAGGCGGTGACGCTGCACAGCGACCCCTGGGGCTGGACCGACGGCGTGCTCAGCGTGCAGCAAATGCCGCTGGGCGAGTTCATCGCCGAAGTGGCGCGCTACCGCCCGGGCCTGCTGCGCTGCGCCCCGGAAGTGGCAGAGCTGAAGGTATCCGGTACCTACCAGCTGGCCGACACCGGGCAGATCCTGCAACTGCTCACCCGCAGCCTGCCGGTGCGGGTCGACTACCGCACGCGTTATTGGGTGAGCATCGGTGCGGCCTGAAAAATTTTCGAAAATAAATGAGGTGGAATCTCATTCTCGTCCGGCCTGAAGGAACAAAACCCGAAAAGTGGTCTTCACAACCTTCAGGAGCGCTTCATGATTGCCCCGTGTTCCCCTCGCAACGACAGGCTGCGCCGTGCCGTACGCGCGGCCGTGTTCGGCCTTGGCCTGGCAGCTGGCGGTGCCTTCCCGGCCATGGCCCAGGCTGCAGTGGCCAGCCAGAGCCAGCAGACCGACTGGAACATCCCGCCCGGCCCGCTGGCTCCGGCGCTGGACCAGTTGGCCCGCCAGGGCGGCCTGAGCCTGTCGTTCGACGCGAACAGCCTGCAGGGCAAGACCACCCGCGGCGTACAGGGCCGACATGACGGTGCAGGGGCGCTATCGATCCTGTTGCAGGGCAGCAACGTGCAGGTCCAGCAGGAAAGTGCAACCAGCTTCCTGCTGATGCCGGCGCTGGATGTGGGAAACGCCCTTGAGCTGGGCGCTACCAGTATTTCCAGCGACCGCCTGGGCGAAACCACCGAGCACACCGGCTCCTACACTACCGGTGAAGTGATCATCGGCAAGATGCCGCAAACCCTGCGCCACACCCCGCAATCGGTAAGCGTGGTAACCCGCCAGCGCATCGATGACCAGAACATCACCAACCTGACCAACCTGCTGGAGCAGACACCCGGCGTGGTGGTCAACTACACCGACAGCGAGCGGGTGCAGTACTACTCGCGTGGCTTTGCCATCGACGCCATCCAGTACGACGGCGCCACCGTGGTGCAGAGCAGCGGTGGCGGTTCGTTCATCCAGACCGACTCGGCGTTCATCGACCGCGCTGAAGTGCTGCGTGGCGCCACCGGCATGCTGCGTGGCGCCGGCAACCCGTCGGGCACGGTGAACCTGGTGCGCAAGCGCCCGACCCATGACTTCCAGGCTACGGGCAGCGTGACCCTGGGCTCGTGGAATGCACAGCGCTACGTGGCCGATATCTCCGGCCCGCTGACCGAAACCGGCAACGTACGCGGGCGGGTGATCGCCGTGCATGACGACCGCGACCTGTTCCAGGACTCGCGCATGGAGCGCAAGGAGGCGTTCGGCGGCTCGCTGGCCTTCGACCTGGACGACAGCACCACGCTGACCACCGGTGTCGAATGGACCAAGCTCGACGCCACCGGAGCCTGGGGCAACCTGCCCGCCGACGCCAGCGGCGCCCCCCTGCCTTTCGGACGCAGCACCTACCTGGGCGCCGACTGGAACCGCTGGGACCGCAGCAACCTGAACACCTTTGCCGAACTGGAACACCGCTTCGACAACGACTGGACCCTGAAGCTGATGGCCCTGCGTACCCACTTCGAGCTGGACGACCATGGCTTCAAGCAAACCTACATGGAGCGCGCACCGGCCAACCTGAACCCCACCGGCAACCCGTACCTGATGCAATACCAGGTTACCGAAGGCGACGGCGGCGAGAGCCTGCAGAACAACCTGAGCGCCACCCTCAACGGCCCGTTCGACCTGTTTGGCCGCACCCACGAGCTGATGGTCGGCGTCGAACGGATTCGCAACGACTCCTACGCTTCGGCCACCAACCGGGTAATTTCCGGGCTGTACGACATCCGCTACTGGGACCCGAAAACCAGCCTGCCCGAGCCAGACATCGACATCACCGCACACCCGGTGCGCACCCGTACCACCCAGCAAGCGGCGCATGCCACCTGGCGCATCTCGCTGGCCGAACCGCTGACCGCGATCATCGGCGCACGGGCCAACTGGTATGACTACGAGCAGGAAAACAACACCGGTGCCAACGGCAAGTTCAGCGTCGACGAGAAGATCGTGCCGTATGCGGCGCTTATCTACGACCTGGATGACCACTTCAGCGTGTATGCCAGCTACACCGAGATATTCAGCCCGCAGACAGTGGTGGACAAGAACAACTCGGTGCTCGACCCGATCATCGGCGAAGCCTACGAAACGGGTATCAAGGGCGAGTTCTACGATGGCCGGCTGAACACCAGCCTGGCGTTTTTCCGTATCAACCAGGTCGGTACGCCGGTGGATGACCTGTCCACGCCAATCGGCTGCAACGGCACCACCGGCCGCTGCAAGATCGCCTCGGGCAAGAGCCGCAGCGAGGGCATCGACCTGGAGATTTCCGGCGAAGTGCTGCCGGGCTGGCAGGTTACCGGTGGCTACACCTACAACACCACCGAGTACCTGAAGAACTCGGCAGCCACCAATGGCAACGCGATCCGCACCACCGACCCGGAGCACATGCTGCGGCTGTTCACCAGCTACCGCCTGCCGGGCAGGCTGGACGCCTGGACCATTGGCGGCGGCGTACAGGCGCAGAGCGACATCTATTCCGAAAGCGGCACGGCGAAGGCGACCCAGGCGGGGTATGCGGTATACAACGGCATGCTCGGGTATCGCATCAACCACAACTACTCAGTGCAACTGAACGCCAACAACATCTTCGACAAGAAGTACTACCGGCAGATCGGCACCACGGCGACGGGGTACTACTGGGGGGAGCCGCGCAATGTGTCGGTGACCTTGCGCGGGAGTTTCTGACAGGCATTTGCCTGACCGGCTGGCACCATTCCTGTAGGAGCGGCCTTGTGTCGCGATAGGGCCGCAAAGCGGCCCCCGGGCCTCAGCAGCGCCGCAGATATCGCCGGGGCTGCCTTGCAGCCCTATCGCGACACAAGGCCGCTCCTACAGGGACCGTGCAGCCCTGGAGGACCTCAGTCCACCACCGCCCGCAACCGCCCAGCGCGCCGGTACGACTGCCGGGCAAAGCACACGAACAACCCGGCCATCAGCGCCAGCGCGATGGGCAGACCATGCGGCGCCACATCCATCGCCGCACCGCTGACCAGCGGCCCGACCAGGCTACCCACACCCCACAGCAAGCCCACGCTGGCATTGGCGGTAACCAGGTCCTGCCCCTTGAAGCGCTGCCCGATCAGCACCAGCGCCAGGGTATAGATGCCTCCTGCCACAGCGCCCAGCAGCACCAGCAGCGGCCACAGCAACCAGGTCAGGTTCAGCAGCCAGGGCAGGCCGATCCCGATCGCCATCGCCAGCAGCCCGCACACCAGGTGCAGCCCGGTGCGCTCCACCCGGTCGGCCAGCCAGCCAAGCGGCAACTGGAACAACATGTCACCGGCGAACACCACGGTCACCATCAGTGCCGCCACGCCCACGGCAAAGCCATGGCTGGTGGCATACACCGGCAGCAGCGACAGCACCACGGCATCGAAGAACGAGAAGAACAGCACCGCCACGCACAACGCCGGCGCCACACGGAAGAAACCAGCCAGGCCGAAGCTCTTTTCACCCTCTTCATGTTCCACATGGTCGTTGGGCACGGTCAGCACAATGCACAGCAGCGCCAGGCCATAACAGGCGGTGACCACACCGGTGATCCACGGGCTGTTGGCGCCCAGCACTGCCAGCATGGCCGGGCCGAGCACCTGGAAGCCGGTGAAGCTGGTGGCGTACAGGGCCATGATCTTGCCGCGGTTGTGCTCCGGGCACAGCTCGTTGACCCACGACTCGCCGAGGATGATGGCAATACCCATGCCCAGCCCCAGGCCCAGGCGCAGCAGCGCCAGCAGCCACAGCGAGCCGAACGCCGACTCGAGCAAGCCGATGCTGAGCATGCACAGGCTGAAGCACAGCAGGTAGATGGTGCGCCGGGTGAGGTGGCGACAGCAGGCGTCGACCAGGAACGCCGAGAGCATCATGCCCGCAGCGGGTATGGCCGAGATGATGCCGATTTCCAGGGTGCTCGCACCGGCTTCATGCAGGCGCAACGACACCAGCGGCAGGCTGGCCCCCAGACTGAAACCCACGACCGAAACGGCGAACAACAAGCCCGCCAGCAAACGCATGTTCATGTACCACTCCTTGCAAACCGAAAAGACGTGCAGACACAGGCGCGCACGCCAGGGCGGCGAGCGACGCGAAAGCGCAGATCAGTTCAGGCGAGGTGTGGCGAGAAGGTGAAGGCAAACAGCACGCTGCGGCGACGCTTGAGCACCGTGTCGCTCGGCCACGCACGACGCAGGGCCTGGAAGGCAGGCTGGCGGGCGTTTGGCAGGGACTGGGTACGGCACATTGCTTTGACTACTACGCAGGTGGTTGGGGAAAGGCGGACTCTAGGCCACCGCAGGTTGGCTCGTCAATTGCCCAGGGGGCCTCTACGAGGCCCTTTCGCGACACAAGGCCGCTCCTACAACAGTACGCGGTCCCCTGTGGGAGCGGCCTTGTGTCGCGATGGGCTGCAAGCAGCCCCGGCAATATCAACGCTTGCCGGTACTCGGCAAGAACACCGCCAACAACCCGAACAACGGCAGGAACGAACACACCTCGTACACGTACTCGATGCCACGCATGTCCGCTACATATCCCAGCAAGGCCGCACCGATGCCACCAAAGCCAAACATCAGCCCGAAGAAGATCCCGGCAATCATGCCCACGCTGCCCGGCACCAGCTCCTGCGCATACACCACGATCGCGGAAAACGCCGAGGCCAGGATAAAGCCGATCACCACGCTCAACACGGTGGTCCAGAACAGGTCGGCATACGGCAATACCAAGGTAAACGGCGCCACGCCAAGGATCGAGAACCAGATCACGGCCTTGCGCCCGATGCGGTCACCGATCGGCCCGCCAAAGAAGGTTCCCGCCGCCACCGCACCGAGGAACAGGAACAGGTGCAGCTGCGAGCTGGCCACCGACACGTCGAACTTCTCGATCAGGTAAAAGGTGAAGTAGCTGGTAAAGCTGGCCATGTAGAAGTACTTGGAGAACACCAGCAGGCCCAGCACGATCAGCGCCGCAACCACCCGCCCACGGGAAATGCCATGGGTCGCCTGCACTGCCTTGCGCGCCTTGGCCTGGTTGAGGTGCTCCTTGTACCAGCCACGCAGCATCAGGGTGACGCCGAGGAAGAACAGCGCAGCCAGGCCGAACCAGGCCACGTGGCTCTGGCCGAACGGAATGACAATGGCCGCCGCCAGCAGTGGGCCCAGGGCAGAGCCGGTGTTGCCGCCGACCTGGAAGGTTGACTGGGCCAGGCCAAAACGCCCGCCCGAGGCCAGGCGCGCAATACGCGAGGTTTCCGGGTGGAAGGTCGACGAGCCGATCCCCACCAGCGCCGATGCCAGCAGAATCATGGGGAAGCTGCCGACGAAGGCCAGCATCACGATACCCACCAGGGTACACAGGGTGCCCAGCGGCAGCAGGTTCGGTGCCGGTCGGCGATCGGTGAAGAAGCCGACCCACGGCTGCAGCAGCGAGGCAGTGATCTGGAAGGTCAGCGTGATCATGCCGATCTGGGCGAAACTCAGGTCGTAGTTGGCCTTGAGCATCGGGTAGATCGCCGGCAGCACCGACTGGATCAGGTCATTGATCAGGTGCGCCAAGGCGCAAAAGCCGATGATGCGCATCACCAGCGGCGTGGCTTGGCTCGCCGCCGCACCGGTGGGCGCCGTAGAGGCGCTACTGATAGCCATGTGCCTGAATCTCCATCCGTAGTTTGGGATCCGATTATCGGGAAACGAATAGATACATAGCTACCTTTTTTAATTCTCTGCGGCAGCGTACTTGTAAATGGTTCTCAATATTATTAGCATCTTCGGCTCGATACCCTGCAATCATTGGGCGAAACAACCCTTACAGCGAGCAGACCGAACTCATGAGCCCGATGCCTGCTCGCCCCCGTCCACGACAGATCACTACGCGCGCCAGCCATTTGAGCAAATGGCTGGCGCTACTGTTCCTGTTGGGGCTGGGCACCGCCGTCTACCTGTACTGGCCGCTGATGCAGCGTCTGGGCAGCCAACTGCACACCGATACAGGCGAACGCCGCAGTGTCCGCCTGGCCGATGGCACCACTCTGCACCTGGGCAGCGCCAGCGCGATGAACGCTGACCTGCGCGGGCGCACGCGCCAGCTGCACCTGGTGCAGGGCCGGGTGTACCTTGAAGTGACGCTCGACGGCCGAGCCATGGAGGTGGCGGTGGGCGACGCGCGCATCCAGGTGCTCGGTACCCGCCTGCAGGTCGCCCGCCATGCCGGCCATGACGAACTGGTAGTGCTCAGTGGCAAGGCCCTGGTTAACCAGGGTGCCGAACAGCGCATGATATCGGCGGGCGAGCGGGTAACCTTCGATGGCGCGCGTATCGGCCCGGTACAGAAAGCCGACCTCAAGGCCGCCGATGGCTGGCGTACGGGCAGCTGAAAGCCGGCGACATGCCGTTGGGCAAGGCAACGGCCCGGGCTTGGCCGCTAAGTTTTTGAAAGCGTGCAAATTTTTTTTGAAATGAGTGTTGACAGGGGGGCCGTTCAAGAGAATAATGCGCGCCATCGGCTACATAGCTCAGTTGGTTAGAGCATAGCATTCATAATGCTGGGGTCCGGGGTTCAAGTCCCTGTGTAGCCACCAAACAAGACGAAGGGCTTACCGCAAGGTAAGCCCTTTTTCTTTGCCTGCGAAAAACTCCCCACAGGCCTGCCCCCTTCCCGCACAGGGCATTCGATCCCCGGCTCAACGCATGCCGGTCACCGCCACGGCCAGCCCCAACCCGATCAGTGCCAGGCCGATTACCCGGTCCACCAGCCCTTGCCGCTCGATCATCGCCTTGCGCAATGCCGTACTGGAGAAGAACACCGCCACCAGGCTGAACCACAGCCAGTGGGCAACGGACATGAAAGCGCCGTAGGCAAAATCCAGCGCCAGCGAGCTGCCAGGTTGCACCACTTGGGTGAAGGCGCTGATGACGAACAGCATGGTCTTTGGGTTGAGGGCGTTGGTCAGAAAGCCCGTGCGCAATGCCTGCGTTACGCTGGCGGCTGATGATGCGGCAACCCCGTCGAGGCTGATGCGTCGGGTGTTGGTCAGTGACTGGTAGCCCAGGTAGACCAGATAACCCGCGCCCAGCACTTTCATGCCCAGGAACAGGGTCGGGCTCTGGCTGATGATCACCGCGATGCCCAGCACCGTGTACAGGACATGCACCTGCACTCCCAGGGCAATGCCCACGGCAGCAGCCAGCCCGGCCTTGCGACCCTGTGCATAACTGCTGCGGGTGACCATGGCGAAGTCGGCACCGGGGCTGATGACGGCGAGCAAGGTGAACAGGGCGACGGCGATGATTTCGGTCATGCTGGTGGCTCTCGATAGGCGATGGAAATGCACAGACCAGGTAATTATCGAGAGCTTATGGACAGGGGAAAATCGATTTATAGTGGGGCAAATCTGATAGCTTTACTCACAGATATATAGAACCTGTGCCGGCCTCTTCGCGGGTAAACCCGCTCCCACAGGGACTTCACCAAACCTGAGGGTTGCGTATCACCTGTGGGAGCGGGTTTACCCGCGAAAAGGCCTGCAAAGGCACAAAGGGATGCTATGAAACTGCCCCCACTCAACGCCTTCCGCTACTTCGACATCGCCGCCGCAACCGAGAGCTTCGTGCGCGCCGCCGAGCATCTGCATGTCACCCATGGTGCAGTCAGCCGCCAGGTGCGCCTGCTTGAAGAAAGCCTTGGTGTGGAGTTGTTCGAGCGCCGCAACCGGGCCATTTTCCTCACCCCTGCCGGGCGTGCCTTGCAAGGCACCACCCAGGCGATCTTCGAGCAGCTCGAAGGCGCCGTGCAGCGCTTGCAGCAACAGGCCCGCGACAACGTGCTGGTGCTGTCTTGCGAGCCGACAATCGCCATGCGCTGGCTGATCCCGCGCCTGCCCCGCTTCCATGCCATCCATCCCGACCTGCAGTTGCACCTGGTGGCCGCAGGCGGGCCACTGGATTTCGCCCGCAGTGGTGTCGACCTGGCAATACGCCGCGATGACTTCCACTGGGACGAGCAGCTGTACAACCAGAAGATCTGCGACGAATGGATCGGCCCGGTCTGCCGCCCCACCGCCCCCATCCAACTCGAAGGCCAACGCCTGCTGCACAGCGCCACTCGCCCCGGCGCCTGGCCCAACTGGCTGCGCCTGAGCGGCCAGCAGGCCCGGCACACCGAGCGCAGCGACTACGAGCATTTCTACCTGTCGATCCAGGCCGCAAGCGCCGGCCTGGGCCTGGCCATGGCCTCAGCCCTCATGGTGCGCGACGAGCTCGACAACGGGCAGCTGCAGGCGCCGTTCGGCTTTGTGCGTGACGGCTCGGCCTATCACCTGCTCAGCCCCCAGCCACTGGAAGACAACGGCAAGCGCCAGCGCTTCGCCACGTGGGTGACGGGCGAATGCAGGAGCTGCCTGGCTCATCTGGGCTTGATACAGAACGACGAACCCGCACGGCCGTCACCGCCCCAGGTACGGTAACCCGCCGTATCCACATGTATACGCCCGGACGGATAGCGCCCCAGGCCCATGTTCCAGGCCTGGCCATACTGCTGCCAGAAACGGCACAGCGGGTTGGGGTCCGCCCAGTCGGGTAGCAGGATATCGACGGCGAACGCCCGGGTATGCGCGCTGTTGGCCGCCCCGCCGGCGCAGACGTTCAGCCGTGGGTCGCGATAGGCCGAAACCACCTCGAACTGGCGCAGGATGCCTTGCTCGTCGAGCGTCTTGATCAGCGAGAGCGTTGACCGCACTTGCGGCCAGTTGCTGGCAGGTGGCACGGCGAAGGGGGACGCGCGGCACAGCTTCCAGTCCGAAGCCGAACGCAGCAACTGATGGATCGGCACCACGCCATACAGGCGGGCATCCACCAGCATCTCGCGAAACGGCCGGGTCTGATGGTCCCCAGCCCATTGCGCGAACAACCACAGGTCGCGTTCGTCGGCGTGGGCAGTGGCCGCTACCAGAAGGCCTGCCGCCAGAAGCAGTCTTTTCATCCTTCACCCATCCCTGCACATGGAACATAGGCTGCCACGCCGCCTTACGGCAACTGTCCTACTGAAAACCCAAACGCTTGCACGATCCCTGTGGGAGCGGGTTCACCCGCGAACACCGGCAAAGCCGGTGCCATGCACCGCGTCGCCTTCTTCGCGGGTGAACCCGCTCCCACAGGGTCTGTGCCAGGCTTGCAAACGTCACTACTCCAACGCCCGCAACCGGTACTGCGGCGGCAGTTGGGCGAAGCCGCTGATGGTGGTGTCCAGGCTTTTCCACCGGCCATCCTTGATGCCATAGATGCAGCCATGCACCGACAGTTCCTGGCCACGGTGCCAGGCGTTCTGCACGATGCTGGTATGGGCCACGTTGGCCACCTGCTGGATGACGTTCAGTTCGCACAGGCGGTCGACCCTCGCCTCTTCGTTGTCCAGCTTGGCCAGCTCGGTGCGCTTTTCGTAATACAGGTCGCGGATCGAGCGTAGCCAGCCATCGATCAGGCCCAGCTGGCGGTCCTGCATGGCGGCGCGCACGCCACCGCAACCGTAGTGGCCGGTAACCAGGATGTGCCGCACTTTCAATACCTCCACCGCGTACTGGATCACCGACAGGCAGTTGAGGTCGGTGTGCAGCACCACATTGGCAACGTTGCGGTGGACGAACAGATCACCCGGTAGCATGCCGACGATTTCGTTGGCCGGCACGCGGGCGTCGGAACAGCCGATCCAGAGGAACTCCGGAGTCTGCTGGCGGGCCAGCTTGGCGAAGAAGTCGGGGTCGCGCTGGTTGATCGCGTCGGCCCAGCGGGCGTTGTTGTCGATCAGTTCCTGCAGGTCATGCATGGTCGTTGCCTCATCAGGGTTTGCCTGCATGACTCCAGCCCCTGCAAGGTCAGTCCTCGAACAGGGTGCAGGCCATCACCAGGGCGTCTTCACGGCCGCCGGCAACCGGGTAGTAGTCGCGGCGGCGGCCGATTTCATTGAAACCGTAGCGCTCGTACAAACGATAGGCCGACTGGTTGCTTGCGCGCACTTCCAGGAAGCACTCGCGGCCATTGAGCTGGTAGGCCCGTGCCATCAGGTGCTCGAGCAGGCGCAGGCCCAGGCCGCGGCCCTGGTTTTCCGGCTTGACGGTGATGTTGAGCAGGTGCGCCTCGTCGATGATCACGTTGATCACGCCATGGCCCACCTGCTGCTGGCCGTCGAACATCAGCCAGACTTCGTACGATTTGAGTGCATCCTGAAAGATCCCGCGGGTCCAGGGATGACTGAACGCGGCATATTCGATCTTAAGTACGGCATCCAGATCCGCCTCGGTCATCGGGCGGAAGCTGATCGAGTCACTCATTCAACGCTCTTCCAGCGCGCCATCAGCTGGCGCATGGCTTTCCAGACGTCCGCCTTGCGCTGCGGCTCGTCCATCAACAGTTCAAGGCCCGGCAAGGCCCAGGCTTCGCCAAGGCCCTCGAGCTTCAGGGTTTGGTAATAGGCCTCGCCGTCGGCATTGGCGGCAAAGCGCAGAGCCGGCACGCCGATCAGCCACAGGCAGCTGCACGGCGCCTCTTCCAGGCGCGCCTGAACAAAGCCCTGGACGAAATCGCGCGCGGCCTCCGGGCCCTGGTCCATGTTGCCGCGCACCAGCAGCGGCCAGCGCACCGGTTCGCCGATGATCTGCGGGGCGTCGGGCAGCCCGGCGGCGCGCAGCATGTCCTTGAGCAGCAGATAGGACGGGTCGCGGCTCTGAAATGGTTGGCCGGTGGCCAGCTCCACCAGCAGCAGGCAGCTGCCGGCGCGCAGCAACTGCAACGAGAAGCGCGGGGGCGGTACCGGGGCCGGGCGCGGTGGCGCGGCCTGCTCCTCGGACTCGACTGGTTTGGCGGCCGGTTTTGGCGCACTGCCCGGGCGCGGAATCTCGATTTTTGGCCGCTCGCCGGAGCGAGCCTGGGGGGCGGCTGGTGCCTCGGTAGCCGCCGGTGCGGGCCTGACGTCGAAATCGAGGTCCTCGACCGGCGCCACCGGCAACAGCAGCTCGGGCCGCGACGGTGCGGCGAACGGCAGCTCGGCGCGCGGCAGCCAGTGCACCACTTGCATGGCGGAAAGGTAGGCGCGGCGACGGGGTTCGGTGAGCAAGAGCGGGTATCCGAGGGGTGGAGACAGTGGGGCATTCTAACGCTGTTGGCATTCGAGTGCCGCAACTGGTCGGCGGATTTTTGTTGCCTGTACCGGCCTCTTCGCGGGCACGCCCGCTCCCACAGGTACTGCACACAGTCTGAAATGTGCGCAGTGCCTGTGGGAGCGGGTTCACCCGCGAAGAGGCCAGTGAATCCCCTGCAAGTATCAAGGTTATCGCTCATTACAGACCAAGGGGTGAAAACCTCCCCCCCGGATGCAGTACAATCGCCCCCTTTTTCTTGGCAACGAGTCGAAGCCAATGATCGAACCCAAGCGCGTCCTGCGCGCCCTAGCCGAACACTGGGCCCTGATCGAGCCGCTGTGCGAGCGTTTCGACCAGGGCACCCTGAGCCTGGTCGAATTGCGTCAGCATGTGGGCCGCCAGCAGGTCGAGAGCACCCCGCAGGACATCACCCAGCTGCTCGACGTGTGGATCCGTCTGGATATCCTGGTCCCGGTGGCCAAGAGCCCGAACCGTTTCGAGCTCAACGCGCAGATCCATGACTTCCTCGCCTACCTGCGCCGCGAACACCGGCTGGGCCTGTGCCTGGAGATCGAAGCCTACCTGCGCCACCTGGAACGCCTGGCCGGGCATATCCAGGACGCCTTCGACAACCGCGACAGCGACGACCTGGCACGCCAGCTGCGCCTGCTCGACATGCGTGTGCGCGATGTACTGAAGAAGCTCGACAATGACGAGCAGGCACTGGTGGCCGTGGCCGAGCGGGCCAAGACCAGCAACCGCCAGATCCCGCTGCGCCAGCGCTATGCCGAAGTACTGGCGACCTGGGACGAGTACGTCGAGCCGATGATCCAGCTGGTCAACGCCGACGGCGCCTTCGAACAGGGCGTGCGCAAAGTCGAGACCGTGCTGCTGAAGCTGCTGGGCGAACAGGCGCGCCTGGGCCACCTGGTCGACGACGACATGCTGCTGCGGACCCACGCGCGCATCCTGGAAATGCAGACCAGCGCCCAGCTGACCCTGCGTCACGCCCGCGAACTGCTGCTGCCGCTGCGTGAGGAAGCCCGCCGGCACAACGCCGTGACCCGTGGCGCCGCGCTGGCCCTGTCGGTGATCCGGCGCAAGGGCATCGACGCCGTACCGCAAGCGGCCATGCCGATGTTCACCCGCCCGCAAAGCACCTTCCTCGGCAGCGCCAGCCAGGTGGAAGCCTATGTCTACGCCCTGGCCCGCTTCGAGCCCAAGCCGGCGCGTTTCCCCAAGGCCCACAAGACCCAGTCCGGCGCCCTGCCCCGTGCACCGCGCACGGTCAAGGAAATGGCCGAACGCTGCGAACAGGCCCTGCCGCTGCCCGACCTGATGGTCTGGCTGCTGGAGCAGGAACCCGAAGGCGCCACCGACGAGCTGCTGTACTGGTTCTCGCGCCTGTCGCGGGAAAAGCGCTTCAAGCGCGAACGCCTCGACCGCCGCGAGTACATCACCCAGGAACACCTGGTCAGCCTGCGCTCGTTCGCCCTGACCTCCAGCCGCGAAGACGCCGCCAGCGCGCCTACCGAATCCAACGCGAGCCCAGCCCATGCATCTTGATCTTTCCGAACTGTCCCAGCTCGCGCCGATCTTCCGCGAGCTGTTCAAAGGCTTCCACGTCAGCCGCCGCGACCCCGAGCTGTATGCTCAGCTGTCGAACTTCCAGGACCAGTACCGCACCCTGTTCAAGGCTCTGGGCTTCGAACTGGTGTGCGATACCCGTGGCTTCTACTACTTCGTGCCGGACATGGCCGCCGCGCAGGTCAACAAGACCGCGCAGCGCCTGTCGCTGTTCACCTTCATCCTGGTCGAACACCTGGCCGACCAGGGCCGCGACCCGATGGCCGTGCTCGATGGCGGCAGCATCGGCCGTGACGAACTGCCCTCGCTGCTGGACAAGTACCGCGACCTGTTCCTGCAGGCCGAAGTGCAGACCGTGGACGAGCTGGAAGAAAAAATCCTGCGCCGCATGACCCAGCTCGGCTTCGCCTTCGAGGAAGGCGGCATCTACCGCTTCCTGCCGCCGATGCACCGGTTCCTCGATGTGTGCCTGGCGGTGCAGCAGGACCGCGACCTGGCGGCCACCCTGCACAGCGACCTGCCGCTGCCGACCCCGGTGCTGGTCGAGGAAGAAAGCCCCGAAGAACTCAACCGCACCGACGACCCGCTCGACCTCAGCCCCTTCGAGGGCGAGGAAAGCGAAGAGGAAGCCCTGGCCCGGGCGATCCGCGAAGAGCAACAGGAGATTGACGCATGAGCCAGGAACGCTACGGCATCCGCCGCTTCGCACTGCTCAACACCGCCGGCTACAGCCTTGGCCTGTTCCCGCTGGAGCACCCACTGTCGGTATACGGTGCCAACAACCTGGGTAAATCGGCGTCGATCAACGCCCTGCAGTTCCCGATCCTGGCGCGCATGTCGGACATGAGCTTCGGCAAGTACAGCCTCGAGCAGTCGCGCCGCTTCTACTTCGCCAGCGACACCTCGTACATTCTCTGCGAACTGAGCCTGCCCCACGGCCCGCACGTCATCGGCGTGGTCGGCCGCGGCCCGGGCGGCGGTTTCGGCCACCAGTTCTTTGCCTACAAGGGCGAACTGGACCTGGCCCACTACCAGAAGAACGACACCTGCCTGCGCCAGAAAGAGCTGTTCACCAACCTCGAGCGCCTGGGGATCAAGGCCTACGAGCTGAAGCCGGATGAACTGCGCCGGCTGCTGGTCGGCGGCCACACCTCGGTGCCGCTGGACCTGACCATGATCCCGCTGCGCTCGACCAGCGAGCAAAGCCTGAAAACCTTCCGCGCGCTGTTCATCAACCTGCTGCACATGCGCGAAATCACCGCCGCCAAGCTCAAGCAGCTGTTCCTCGACGCCTTCGAGCACAGCCTGCGCTCCGGCAGCGTCGACTACATCGCCGCCTGCGAGGAAGCCTTCCGCGACGTGCGCCGCATGGAGCAGGACTACAACGCCCTGGTCGCCGCCGGCCCGCTGGTCGAGGCCCTGGCCGGTGGCGTGGCCCAGCGCGACATCCTGCGCGGCAAGCTGCACCGCATTTCGCCAGTGCTCGACACCCTGCTGGGCACCTGGCAGGAATACGCCATGGCGCGCAAGGAAGAGCTGGTGATCCAGGCCGAGCACTACCGTGGCGAGCAGGACCGCCTGCAGAACGACCAGCGCGGCGGCACCCAGGAACTGATGCGCCTGGAGCGTGAAATCACCGGTATCCAGCGCTGGCTGGGCGAGCTGTCGGTGCTCAAGCACCGCTTCGCCCTGGTCGATGACGTCAAGGTGCTGGAGCAGCAACTGCTGGCGGCCAAGGACGCCCACGACGAGTTGGCCGGTGCCCTGGCCCAGTCGCGGCAGTTCAGCGCCGAAGACCTCGACGAGCGCGTACGCGACCTGGAAAAACGCCTGAAGCAGGTCAAGCAACAGCTCGACCACGCCGACAACAACAGCTACGCCCGCCTGCGCGAAGAGTTCTCGCAGCAGGACGTCGACCGCCTGATGCGCCTGTTCAACGGCGCGCTGTTCAGCCTGCCGCTGGGTGACCGCGGCATCGAACTGGACGACAGCGACCTGTGGGTAAAATCGCTGGAGGCGGTGCTCGACGGCTTCAAGGGCGAACGCTTCGAAGCCCCGGGGCTGTCCATCGACCTGTCGCACATCGACCCACCAGCACTGCAGGCCCTGGCCGACCGTGCTGCCCTGCGTGACCAGAAAGAGCGCCTGGAAAAGGAGCTCAAGCAGCTCAAGACCCAGCAAGCCGTGGCCGCCGACCGCTCCGCCTCCAAGGCGCAGACCGAAACCCTGTACCAGGAAGTACTGGACGCGCAAAAAGCGCTGGAAGACTTCCGCCGCAGCGAAACCCTGGCCGCCGAAGAGCCCGAGAAGCTGGAACAGCTGTCGCAGCTCGAAGCCGCCCAGGACGAACTCAAGCGCTCCAGCGACGCCTTCACCGAACGTGTCCAGCAACTGTCGGCCAAGCTGCAGCTGGTCGGTAGGCAGATCGGCGACCTCGAGGCCAAGCAGCGCACCCTGGAAGACGCTCTGCGCCGTCGCCAGCTGTTGCCGGCCGACCTGCCCTACGGCACGCCGTACATGGAAGCCGTCGACGACTCGATGGACAACCTGCTGCCACTGCTCAACGACTACCAGGACAGCTGGCAGGGCCTGCAGCGGGTGGACAACCAGATCGAGGCGCTGTACGCCCAGGTGCGCCTGAAAGGCGTGGCCAAGTTCGACAGCGAAGACGACATGGAGCGCCGCCTGCAACTGCTGGTGAATGCCTATGCGCACCGCACCGACGAAGCCCTGACCCTGGCCAAGGCCCGCCGCGCGGCGGTCACCGACATCGCCCGGACCCTGCGTAACATCCGCAGCGACTACGACAGCCTCGAGCACCAGCTGGCCCTGTTCAACCGCGAGATCAACAAGCGCCAGGTATCCAACCTGGAGAGCTTCCGCGTGGTGCTGGCGCCGAACAAGGAAGCGCTCAAGCACATCGACCAGATCATCCACAGCGCTGGTCAGTACGAAGAAGGCGAAACCCTGTCGGTATTCGACCTGACCCAGAGCGCCGAGCAGGACAACAAGAACGAAGAGGCCAAGGAATACCTGGCACGGCTGGTGGCGGCCAACCACAACCAGCTGGGCCTGAAGGACCTGTTCGAGCTGGCGTTCGAGATCACCAAGGTCAACGGCCAGCCGGTGATCCATGCCGACATCGACGGCGCGGCATCCAACGGCACCACCATGACCATCAAGGCGCTGACCAACATGTACCTGTTGCTGCACCTGATGGACCGCGACCTGGCCGGGCGCATTCGCCTGCCGTACTACCTGGACGAAGCGGCGGACATCGACGAACGCAACCAGGCTGCGCTGCTGGAAACCAGCCTGCAGCTGGGCTTCGTGCCGATTCTGGCGAGCGTGAAGCCGCAGGTTTCGGCGCGCGTGGCGATCGACCTGGAAGGTGGCAGCGGGCCGAATGGCATCTACATCGACGAAGCGGACTGGAAGTTCATCAGCCGTCGGGATGAAGTGAAGGCTGTTGTGCGAGAGGATCAGGCCGAAGAATTGGCCTGATATCGGGGTAATGGGGCCGCTTTGCGGCCCTATCGCGACACAAGGCCGCTCCTACAGGGATTCGCGTTCCCTGTAGGAGCGGCCTTGTGTCGCGATGGAGGCCAAAGGCCTCCCGGCGATCTGTCAGGCGATCAATGCGCCCAAGGCAGGATCGGAATCGCTGTCACCGCATTCTGCGGGCTACCTTCGACGATGCGGTCGCTGTACACCAGGTACACCAAGGTATTGCGCTTCTTGTCGAGGAAGCGCACCACCTGCATGGTCTTGAACACCAGCGAGGTGCGTTCCTTGAACACTTCCTCGCCATCCTTCAGCTCACCCCTGAAACTGATCGGCCCGACCTGACGACAGGCAATCGATGCCTCCGCCCGGTCCTCCGCCAGCCCCAACCCACCCTTCACGCCGCCCGTCTTGGCCCGCGACAGGTAGCAGGTCACGCCCTCGACCTTGGGGTCGTCGAACGCCTCGACCACAATACGATCATTCGGCCCGAGGAACTTGAACACGGTGGACACCTGGCCGATTTCCTCGGCCCCGGCCAGCATCGGCAACGCCAGTGCCGCCACGGCAATCATCCTTTTCAGCACGCGCACGTCCTCAGACCAGAACCAGGTTGTCACGGTGCACCAACTCGGGCTCCGCGATATAGCCCAGGATGCTTTCGATGGCATCCGACGGCTGGCCGATGATCTTCTGCGCCTCCAGGGCGCTGTAGTTGGCCAGGCCGCGCGCCACTTCAAGGCCGTCCGGGCCGACGCACACCACCATCTCGCCACGACGGAAGCTGCCCTGCACGGTCTTCACGCCAACCGGCAGCAGGCTCTTGTTGGCCTGGCGCAGCGCCTGCACGGCACCGGCATCCAGCACCAGGGTGCCACGGGTCTGCAGGTGGCCAGCCAGCCACTGCTTGCGCGCCGCAAGCATGCCGCGCTCGGGCGACAGCAAGGTACCCAGGCGTTCGCCAGCCTTGAGGCGATCCAGCACGCGCTCGATGCGGCCACCGATGATGATGGTGTGGGCACCGGAACGGGCTGCCAGGCGCGCGGCGCGCAGCTTGGTCTGCATGCCGCCACGGCCCAGAGCACCGCCGGTACCGCCGGCTACGGCGTCCAGTGTCGGGTCGTCGGCGCGGGCCTCGTAGATCAGCTGGGCTTCGGGGTTGTTGCGCGGGTCGGCGTCGAACATGCCATCGCGGTCGGTAAGGATCACCAGCAGGTCAGCCTCGACCAGGTTGGCCACCAGCGCCGCCAAGGTGTCGTTGTCGCCGAAGCGGATCTCGTCGGTGACCACGGTATCGTTCTCGTTGATCACCGGCACCACGCCCAGGTCGACCAGCGTGCGCAGGGTACTACGGGCGTTCAGGTAGCGCTTGCGGTCGGACAGGTCGTCGTGGGTCAGCAGGATCTGCGCGGTGTGCTTGCCGTGCTCGCCGAAGCTCGACTCCCAAGCCTGCACCAGGCGCATCTGGCCGATCGAGGCAGCCGCCTGCAGCTCGTTCATCGCACTCGGTCGCGACGTCCAGCCCAGCTGGCTCATGCCGGCAGCCACGGCCCCGGAGGAGACCAGTACCAACTCCACGCCTGCCTCACGCAGCGCAACCATCTGCTCGACCCAAACGGCCATGGCACCGCGGTCGAGGCCTTTGCCATCGGCGGTCAGCAGAGCACTGCCAATCTTCACGACCCAGCGCTTGGCGCCCGTCACCTTGCTTCGCATCTTCTTCCAACCTATGTCGAATCTGTAGATACCGTGGATACAAAAACGCCGCTCCAAAGAGCGGCGTTTAGTGTACTGCAACCGGTCAGTCGCGCACGTAAATGATTTCCGGGCCGTCTTCGTCGTCCTCGAAATCATCATCCCAACCGTCATCGTCGCCAATGTCGTGCACGCTCTTGACGCCGGTACGGCGCAGGGTACGGGCGTCGTCCAGGGCCTGCAGCTGGGCGCGGGCTTCGTCTTCGATGCGCTGGTCGAGGTCGGCCAGCTCTTCGGCGTAGGCCGGGTCGTTGGCCAGGCGGTCGGCGCGGTCTTCGAGGTAGCGCATCAGGTCGTGGCTGAGCTTTTCGGTGCCCTGCTTGGAGATGGCCGAGATCACGTAGACCGGGCCTTCCCACTGCAGGCGCTCGACCACTTCCTTGACCCGCTCGTCGCGCTCGTCATCCATGACCATGTCGGCCTTGTTCAGCACCAGCCAGCGCTCACGCTCGGCCAGCGACGGGCTGAAGCGGGTCAGCTCGTTGACGATGACTTCGGCGGCATCGGCCGGGCTGCTTTCGTCCAGCGGCGCCATGTCCACCAGGTGCAGCAGCACGCGGGTACGCGCCAGGTGCTTGAGGAAGCGGATACCCAGGCCGGCGCCTTCGGAAGCACCTTCGATCAGGCCGGGGATGTCGGCGATGACAAAGCTCTTCCAGCGGTCGACACTGACAACGCCCAGGTTCGGCACCAGGGTGGTGAATGGGTAGTCGGCCACTTTCGGCTTGGCGGCCGAAACCGAGCGAATGAAGGTGCTCTTGCCGGCGTTCGGCAGGCCCAGCAGGCCGACGTCGGCCAGCACTTTCATTTCCATCTTCAGGTCGCGCTGCTCACCCGGCTTGCCAGGGGTGGTCTGGCGCGGCGCACGGTTGGTGCTGGACTTGAAACGGGTGTTGCCCAGGCCGTGCCAGCCGCCCTGGGCGACCATCAGCTTCTGGCCCGGGGTAACCAGGTCACCGATCACTTCCTGGGTGGAGGCGTCGATCACGGTGGTACCGACCGGCACACGCAGGAACAGGTCTTCGCCTTTCTTGCCGGTGCAGTCGGTGCTGCCACCGTTGGCGCCACGCTGGGCCTCGTGGTGACGGGTGTAGCGATAGTCGACCAGGGTGTTGAGGTTTTCGTCGGCGATCATGTACACCGAACCACCATCACCACCGTCACCACCGTTGGGGCCACCGTTCTCGATGAACTTCTCGCGACGGAAGCTCATGCAACCGTTGCCGCCGTCACCGGCCTTGACCCGAATGGATACTTCGTCAACAAACTTCATTAAAACCGCCTCTCGTCGGTAGACGAGCTGAATGACTCAAAAACATGAGGCTCTTGCAAAAATGAGCGCGGCGGCCCCGTACGACCGTAGAAACTCACGCCGGCAGCCCATACAAACAGCTTTGCAAGAGGCTCACCACAAACGAAAAAGCCCCGTCGCGTGACGGGGCTTCTGGAGCGACGTCGCGATTAAGCGGCGACGATGCTCACGTAACGGCGCATGAACTCGCCTTTCTTCTCGAACTTGATCACGCCTTCGATCTTGGCGAACAAGGTGTGATCCTTGCCCATGCCAACGCCGTAGCCAGCGTGGAATTCGGTGCCGCGCTGACGGACGATGATGTTGCCTGGCTTGATAACCTGGCCGCCATACATCTTCACGCCAAGGCGTTTCGATTCTGAGTCGCGACCGTTACGAGTACTACCACCAGCCTTCTTGTGAGCCATGGTTCAATTCTCCAAATAAATTCAGGGGATCTAGGGGATTAAGCCTGGATGCCGGTGATTTTGATCTCGGTGAACCACTGGCGGTGGCCCATACGCTTCATGTGGTGCTTACGACGACGGAACTTGATGATGCGAACCTTGTCGTGGCGGCCTTGCGAAACGACTTCGGCCACTACTTTAGCGCCAGCAACAACTGGAGCACCGATGGTGACTTCTTCACCGTTGGCGACCAGCAGGACGCGATCGAAGGTCACGGATTCGCCAGTGGCGACTTCCAGTTTTTCGATCTTGAGGAATTCACCTTCAGCGACTTTGTACTGCTTGCCGCCGGTAACGATTACTGCGTAAGACATGGTATTTCTCCGATAATCCTGCTCACCCAGCGCTTTATATGATGAGTATTGGCTGGCATGGCTGCACAGGGCTGGAACGGCCCGGCGCAATTGCGTAAGGCAGGTGCTGCCCAGGAAGTTAGGGTGCGCGATTGTACGCAACCGCGGTTTTGCTTGCAAGTACCGCCCCCGGCGCGCTGGCACCGCGCCTTGACACGCCGGGACCCGCGACCTAGCATGCCGCGCAACCTCACTGGAGCAGCCGATGCAACCCCAATCCTTCTACCGCGCGGTGGCTGATGATTTCAGCGCCGTCGACGAGATCATCAAGAAGCAGCTGACCTCGCGCGTGCCGCTGGTATCGAAGATCGGCGACTATATCACGTCCGCCGGTGGCAAGCGCCTGCGCCCCCTGCTGGTGCTGCTGTGTGGCAAGGCCCTGGGCCGCGAAGGCGACGACCTGCGCCTGCTGGCTGCCACCATCGAATTCCTGCACACCGCCACCCTGCTGCACGACGACGTGGTCGACATGTCCGGCATGCGCCGTGGCCGCTCCACCGCCAATGCCCTGTGGGGCAACGCACCGAGCGTGCTGGTGGGCGACTTCCTCTATTCGCGCTCGTTCGAGATGATGGTCGAACTGGGCTCGATGCCGGTCATGCAGATCCTGTCCAAGGCCACCCGCGTGATTGCCGAGGGTGAAGTGCTGCAGCTGTCGCGGGTACGCGATGCCAGCACCACCGAGGAAGTCTACATGGAGGTCATCCGCGGCAAGACCGCGATGCTGTTCGAAGCGTCGACCCACAGCGCCGCCGCGCTGGCCGAGGCAACCGACGAACAGCGCGAGGCCCTGCGCACCTTTGGCGACCACCTGGGCGTGGCCTTCCAGCTGGTCGACGACCTGCTGGACTACAAGGGCGACTCGCAGACCCTGGGCAAGAACGTCGGTGACGACCTGGCCGAAGGCAAGCCTACCCTGCCGCTGATCTACACCATGCGCGAAGGCACTGCCGAACAGGCTGCGCTGGTGCGCCAGGCCATTCAGAAAGGTGGCCTGGAAGACCTGGAGCAGATTCGCGTGGCGGTAGAAGAGTCGGGGGCGCTGAAGTACACCGCGGAGCTGGCGCGTGACTACGTCAAGCGTGCCATCGCCTGCCTGGAAGTGCTGCCGGCCAGCGAATACCGGGATGCGCTGGTCGAGCTGAGCGAGTTTGCTGTCGCGCGTACTCACTGATAGACCGAGTCGCCTTCATTCGCGGGTAAACCCGCTCCCACAGGGATATCACAGGGCTCTGGGCCTATGCGGTACCTGTGGGAGCGGGTTTACCCGCGAAGCTTTTGTCCGGACATAATCACTTTCGCAGAAATACCTTTTACAATGCGGGTTTTCAACCGCCCGTCTGTTTGTTTGAGGAACCGAAGTGAGCACTCTGCCACCCTGCCCGAAATGCAACTCCGAATACACCTATGAGGATGGCACTCAGCTGATCTGCCCTGAATGCGCCCACGAGTGGTCGGCCAGCGGCGACACCGAAGCGGCCAGCGACGAGGTGGTGAAGAAGGACTCGGTCGGCAACATCCTGCAGGATGGCGACACCGTCACCGTTATCAAGGACCTCAAGGTCAAGGGCTCGTCCCTGGTGGTCAAGGTCGGCACCAAGGTCAAGAACATCCGCCTGTGCGACGGCGACCACGACATCGACTGCAAGATCGACGGCATCGGCGCCATGAAGCTGAAGTCCGAATTCGTACGCAAGGTCTGATTTTTCTTAAAACCGCCAATTGGCGCTTGCTATTCAGATAATAAGAATTATTCTCATTGGGACTGCTATCCAAGGAGAATAGCCATGACTTATCTGATCGACGCCTGGCTGGACCGCCCTCACCCCTACCTGCGCATTCTTCATCGGGAAACCGGTGAAGTGTGCGCGGTGCTTGAAGAAGAAGCGCTCGACGAGCTGCGTGACCTGGGCGACCTGGACATGAGCGGGCTGAATTCGAGTGAACCGGGGGTGCTCAAGGAGCTGGTGCGGAATCTGTTTCTGTTCTGCTATGCGCGGGCGTTGCGCCCCGGGGGAACAGACTGGAATTGAGGCTGGCAGGGCCGGCCTCTTCGCGGCGGTTCGTCGCCACGATGAACCCGCTCCCACAGGGACTCCACAGCATCTGAATCCTGCGCTGTACCTGTGGGAGCGGGCTTGCCCGCGAATGGGCCGCAAAGCGGCCCCAGCGGCATTACAGAACGTCGAGCAGCTCGACGTCGAACACCAGCACGCTGTGCGGCGGGATGCTGCCAACGCCTTGGGCGCCGTAGGCCAGCTCGCTCGGCACGTACAGGCGCCATTTGCTGCCAGCGTTCATCAGTTGCAGGGCTTCGGTCCAGCCAGCGATCACACCACCTACCGGGAATTCAGCCGGCTGACCACGGTCGTAGGAGCTGTCGAACACAGTGCCGTCGATCAGGGTGCCGTGGTAGTGGGTGCGCACGTTGTCTTCGCGGGTCGGCTTGGCGCCTTCGCCAGCGGTCAGTACTTCGAACTGCAGGCCCGAAGCCAGGGTGGTGATGCCGTCACGCTTGGCGTTCTCGACCAGGAATGCCTTGCCAGCGGCAGCAGCGGCTTCAGCCTTGGCGGCTGCTTCGGCTTGCATCACGTCGCGGATGACCTTGAAGCTGGCCGACAGGTCGGCTTCGCTGACGCGGCTGTCGGCGCCGTTGAAGGCGTCGGTCAGGCCGGCCAGGATGGCTTCCAGGCTGACGCCTGGTGGCGGGTTGTCGCGCAGCTGGCCGCCCAGCTGACGGCCGATGCCGTAGCTGACGCGAGTTTCGTCGGTGGACAGGTTGAGTTCGGACATTGTCGTGCTCCACTGCAGGGCGCAGTGAAGCCGCGCCCTTGATGAAAAGGGCGAGCAGCCTAGCATACTGGGGCGCTGCGAGCAGCTACCAGGCCGAGCGCTGGGAAATCGGCACCTTCAAGTCTTCTTCCGGGTGCGTGCCCATGCCGCACATTTCGTCCTGCACCGACCAGTGCACCAGGTTCATCGAGACCATGGGGATGGTTTGCAGCAACTTGCGCGCATCCTCCACCGAGTGCACGCGCAGGCGTTCACCACGGGGGTCTGAGAGGGGGTGGGCGTGGCCTTTGATCCGGGCCTCGAGCAGGTAGTCACCGCCTTCGATGGCGATCAGGTTCAGTTCGTCGACATGGCCAGCCCTGGCCTCGGTGTTGAGCTGATGCAGGTTCATGAAAGCACCTCGCGATGAGAACCACGCATGAGAGCTCATTTTTTGTACAGAATGGACGAATGCACAAGGCATGACTGACGCCGCTCGTCAGGTGGACCGTACCGGCCTCTTCGCGGGCTTGCCCGCTCCCACAGGGATCGCGAAGAGGCCTGAAGGCTCAGTGCTTGGTCAGCTTGTCCAGGTAGCCCATGCAGAATGCCGAGACCACGAAGGTCATGTGGATGATCACGTACCACATCAGGTAATCGGTGGAGATGTTCTGCGCATCCATGAACACACGCAGCAGGTGGATGGACGAGATGGCCACGATCGACGCGGCAACCTTCATCTTCAGCGACGAAGAGTCCATCTTGCCCAGCCAGTTGAGCTTTTCCTTACTCTCGTCGATGTCCAGTTGCGAGACGAAGTTCTCGTAGCCGGAGATCATCACCATCACCAGCAGGCCGCCCACCAGGGACATGTCGATCAGCGACAGGATCACCAGGATCAGGTCGGCTTCGCTGAGGGCGAAGACGTTGGGCAGGACGTGAACCACTTCCTGGAAGAATTTCAGCGCCAGGGCCAGCAGGCCAAGGGACAGGCCGAAGTAGATAGGGGCGAGCAGCCAGCGCGAGGCATACATCGCGTTTTCGAGGATACGTTCCATGGAGTGTCGGGACTCATCAGGTGACTAAAAAAGCGACGGCGAGTATAGCCAGCCACCTGTTACAGCAAAAGCCCGGTGAAATGGGGGCTGCTTTGCAGACCATCGCGACACAAGGCCACTCCTACAAGAGATCGCGGTCCCTTGTAGGAGCTGCCTTGTGTCGCGATGGGCCGCAAAGCGGCCCCCGGCCTCAATCAGGTCTCAGGATGAAACTGGTAATCCCCCAGGTTCCGGCAACGCTCACCATTGATCCGCCGCAACTGCGCCTGTAAATGCAAGCACCAGATCTGCGGATCCTCGGCCACCTGATAGCCATGCAAGGTCAGGCTGTCGACAATGGCATTGAGCACCGATTCGGCCACCAGCGGCCCATGGAACGGCCCTTGGGCCTTGATCGCGGAGGGTTGTTCACCGGCCATGCCGGCGGCGAACAGCAGTGTCCACATGCCGTTGTCCCCGGCCAGCGGACGAATGCTGCATTCGATGCGGGTCACCAGGCCCAGGCACTGGCGTGTGAGGCTGAGATTGCGCATGGCCGCGCCCCCTCCAATAAGCCTTGTTCAGCCTGAACCTCAGGCTGTTTCCATCCTGAACGCTGATACCGTCCTTAAGTTCCAGCATAGAAGAACGGTATAGAAAGATGGAAAACCGGCGCTGAACGGTAGCACATCGCCGCCAGCGCCGGTTTATTGACTCAGGCCGGTTTGGCCTGGGCGATCACCTCTTCCAGGCGGTCTTTCTCCGCCTTCTCGATTTCTTCCTCGCTGATCATCTCGGCGATCTCACGCAGGCGCTCAACCACCCGGGCGTTGACGCTGCCTTCGGTGAACTGGCCCTTGTCATCCGGCACACCGGCCTCCTCGCCCACCAGCAAGCTCAACGCCTCGTCGGCCTGGCTGACCGCGTACACGTGGAACATGCCGTTCTCCACCGCCTGCAGCACGCGCTCGTCGAGCATCAACGTGGCAACGTTGGCACGCGGGATGATCACCCCTTGCTCGCCGGTCAGGCCGCGCGCCTCGCACAGGCGGAAGAAGCCCTCGATCTTCTCGTTGACCCCGCCCACTGCCTGCACTTCGCCAAACTGGTTGATCGAGCCGGTGATGGCGAAGCACTGTTTGAGCGGCGTGCGCGACAAGGCCGAGATCAGCGTGCAGGCTTCGCCCAGCGAGGCGCTGTCACCATCCACATAGCCGTAGGACTGTTCCAGGGCGATGCTCGCCGAGATCGCCAGCGGGAACTCCTGGGCATAGCGGCTGCCCAGGTAGCCGGTGAGGATCATCACACCTTTGGAGTGGATCGGCTGGCCGAGGTTGACCTCACGCTCGATGTCGACGATACCGCTGCCACCCGGATACACGGTGGCGGAGATACGCGCCGGCATGCCGAACGCCGAATCGCCCACTTCCAGCACCGTCAGGCCGTTGCACTTGCCGATGGCCGCGCCTTCGGTGTCGATCAGGATGATGCCGGCGAGCATGTCGTCCAGCACCCGCTGCGAAACACGCCCGGTGCGGGTGGCCTTGGCCTTGAGCGCACGCTCGATGTGCCCGGCGTCGGTCATTTCGTCACTGGCCAGCTGGCGGATGAAATCGGCTTCGCTGACCAGCTGGAACAGGTCGCCGATACGTGCCGACAGGCGCGACTGGTTTTCGGCCAGGCGGGCACTGTACGTGGCCAGGCGCGCCACCGCGTCGCTGGTCAGTGGCGCCATGCCTTCTTCGTTGGTGCGGGTGCGCAACAGCTGGGCGAACTGCTCCAGGTTCTCATCGACCATGGGCATGTCTTCGTCGAAGTCCACCAGCACCCGGAACATCTCCTGGAAGTCCGGGTCGTGGTCCTGCAGCGCGTAGTACAGCTGGCGCGAACCGATGATGACCAGCTTGATGTTCAGCGGGATCATCTGCGGCGTCAGGCTGACGGTGGCGACCCGGCCCAGCTCGCCGAGCGGCGACTCCATCTTCAGCTTGCGCGATTGCAGCGCGCGCTTGAGCGCGTCCCAGACGAACGGCTCGCCCAGCATCTTCTCGGCTTCGAGGATCAGGAAGCCGCCATTGGCGCGGTGCAGCGCGCCCGGGCGTAGCTGGCGGTACGAGGTGTACAGCGCGCCCTGATCGGTGCTGTATTCGATACGTCCGAACAGGTTGTCGTAAGTCGGGTGCGGCTCGAACACCACCGGCGCACCGCCGTCGGCGTGGTGGCCGACCACCAGGCTTGGGGCGTACTGCTCTTCCAGCAGTTTGCGCGCGGCAGCGTCAGTCTTGCTGTCTTCGACCAGTTGCTCGACCACGGTACGCAGCAGGTTCAGCTGCACCGACTGCAGGTAGGCGCAGACGGCAGCGTTCTCGGCGTACTTCTCCGACAGCGGCGCCAGCAATGGCTGCAGGGCCAGGGTGATGGTTTCTTCGTTGAGCTGGCGCAGCTGGTTGTTCGACTCGCGTTTCCATTGCGGCAAACTGGCCAGCTCTTCGTTCAGGCGTTCCTCGAGCAGGGCGATATCTTCGTGGAACTGCTCGCGCACCTCTTCCGGCAACTGGGCAAATTCGGCTTCATCCAGCGCCTTGCCGTCGGCCATCGGGGTGAAGGCAACGTTGCTGGCATCGCGGTACAGGGCCACATCCTTTTCCAGCGAGGCGCGCTCGATCACATCCAGGGCGCGGTCGTAACGCTGGTTGAAGGCGCGGTCGATGGCGCCTTTCTTCTGCTGGTACGAAGGGTGCTCGAACACCGCCGGGAAGGTCGACAAGAGGTTGTCGATCAGCCCGTTCATGTCGGCGATGAACGCCCCGGCGCTGCCGGACGGCAATTCCAGCGCACGCGGTTCGCGGGTGTCATCGAAGTGGTTGACGTAGACCCAGTCGGCAGGGGTTTGCTGTCGCTTGCCCTCGGCCTTGAGGTAGCGCTTGACGAACGAGAAGCGGCCGGTGCCGGGCTCGCCCATCACATACACGTTGTAACCAGGGCGCGGCATGGCCACGCCGAACTGCAGGGCCTCGACAGCACGCTCCTGGCCCAGGACTCCGCGAAACGGCTCCAGATCGTCGGTATGGGTAAAGGCAAACTGCTCGGGGGAGAAACGCCGGGTCAGGGCTTCAGGCGCGAGACGCAGGCGCGCAGCGACAGGATCGGGCATTGGGTTTCCTTACTTCGGCGGGGCAGATACGCAGCATTCTGGCGCTGCCCGCGCGCGCCTTGCAAGGCTCCGCAGGACTTTATGTCGCAGCCGAAGCAGGTCATGGAACAGCAAATTTTTCGCAATCAACAACGCAACCTTTAGATCGTGCCTAAACTCCAAGCTGCGCGGGTGGGTGAAAAGCTTTCCCGACCTGGCAACCGAGTTGCCAGAAACCCTGACCCTTGGTTAAGTCAAATAGAGAACAAATGCTATGAAACGGATTCTTCTGGGTACTCTGTTCACCGTGGTCTCGATCAATGCCATGGCCGAAGCGCCAGGCGGCCCGAACTGCGGCTGGGGCAACATGCTGTTCGAAGGCCAGCGCGGCACTCCGGCACACTTCCTGGCTTCCACCACCAACGGCACCTCCGGTAACGCCACCTTCGGCATGACCTCCGGCACCAACGGCTGCTCGACCAGGGCGTCGCTGACCTACGGCGGTAAGTCCTGGTTCGCCATGAATGGCATGATGAACGAACTGTCCGAAGACATGGCCATGGGCCAGGGTGAAGCGCTGACCACCTATGCCGTGGTCCTCGGTGTGGCTCCGGAAGACCGTGGCTACTTCGCGTCGGTCACCCACCAGCACTTCAACCAGATCTTCAGCAGCGCCGACGTCACTGCCGAAACCGTCCACAGCAACACCTTGGCCGTTCTGAAGAACGACCCACGCCTGGCCAAATACGCAACCGAGGCCTGAGTGCAGCTGCTCCCGCCCCGGTTCCGGGGCGGGTTTCGCCTTTTTTCGGCATCGTTCAGAAGTAGTTGCCCGACATGCTCAAACGCTTCGTATCCCTGGCGCTGTGTGCCTGCGCCCCTGTTCATGCCGCGCCCGTGCTGGACCAAGGCCGTGTCCAGCAACTGGCCAACACCCCTTACTGGATTGCCCTGGGCCATTACGAAACCGCCAAGCTGGGTGGCTGGCGCAGCTACGTGGACGATGAGGCGTTCTTCCTTGCCGAGGACGGCGCGCACCACCCCGATCAGGAGCTGCAAGCCACGGTCGAAGCGCTGTACGCGCCGGCCAACCTCGGCGACAAGCATGCCCAGTGCGTGTTCCCGGCGCGCACCCGCTGGCTGCGCGAACAGCTCGACCTGCAGGATTTGCCACAACCAAACTGCCAGGAATTCACCACCTGGTACCAGTCGATCGACCCGCACAGTGCGGCGCTGATCTTCCCGGCGGCCTACCTGAACAGCCCGTCATCGATGTTCGGCCACACCTTGCTGCGCATCGACCAGTCCAACACCCGCAGCGACGACACCACGCTGCTGAGCTACGCGATCAACTTCGGCGCCTACATCGAAGGCAGCGACAACAGCATCCTGTATGCCTGGAAAGGCCTGATGGGCGGCTACCCGGGCCTGTTCGCGCTGATGCCCTACCAGGAAAAACTGTCCGAATACCGCAGCCTGGAAAACCGCGACCTGTGGGAGTACCAGCTGGACCTGACCCCGGAAGAAACCGGGCGCATGGTCGAACATGTGTGGGAGCTGAAGCAGATCCAGTTCGACTACTTCTTCTTCGACGAGAACTGCTCGTATCGCCTGCTGGAACTGCTGCAGGTGGCCCGCCCGAGCCTGGACCTGACGTCGCAGTTCCCGCTGACCGCGATCCCGACCGACACGGTGAAGGCCGTGAAGCAGTCCGGCATGGTCGCCAGCGAAACGTACCGCCCTTCTCGCGAACGCGAACTGTTGGCCCGGGCCGAGCCGCTTGATCACGACGAGAAGCGCCAGGTGCTGGCTGTAAGCGCCGACACCGCGCAATTGCAGAGCCCCGAATTCAAGGCCCTCCCCCGCCAGCGCCAGGCGCTGGTGCAGGATGCCGCGTACCGCCTGGAGCGTTACCGCGCCAATGGCCAGGAGCGCGACCCTGGGCAGGCCAAGCGCAGTTTCGAACTGCTGCGGGCAATCAACAGCAACCCGCCACCGCCCCTGCAGATCGAGCGCCCGGGCCTGCCCGAGGACGGCCATGATTCGCGCACCTGGCAGCTGGGCGTGGGCACCCGCGAAGACCGCGCCTACGCCGAGTACGGCCTGCGCATGGCCTACCACGACCTGAATGACAACGCCTATGGCTTCCCGCTGGGTGCGCAGATCGAGATCCTGCAGCTGAAGCTGCGCCAGTACGAAGGCAATGACTGGCAGGTACAGCGCCTGGACCTGGCCACCATTCGCTCGCTGACGCCGCGCAACGAGCTGCTCAAGCCTTGGTCGTGGCAGGTGGCCGGCGGGCTTGAGCGCGTGCCGGGCAAGCATGATGACGAAGTGCTGGTGAGCCATGTGAACGGCGGGGCCGGTGGCACCTGGCAACTGGCCGACGGGTTGCTGGGCTTTGCCCTGGGCACGGTGCGGGTCGAGCACCACAATGATTTTGCTCAGTTCATCGCCCCGGCGGCGGGCTTCAATGGCGGGCTGCTGTGGCGCAACGGGCTGGGCAACATGACGCTTGAGGCCAAGGGCGATTATTTCGCCAATGGTGAGGTGCGGCGCAGTGTGAGCCTGAACCAGCAGTGGGAGATCAGCCAGAACCTGGGCGTGCGGTTGAGTGCTTCGCGGGAGTTCAGCCACCTGGCTACGGCGCAGAACGAGGTGATGCTTGAGCTGAAGTGGTATCACTACTGAAGCGGACTTTGTGGGAGCTGCCTTGCGTCGCGAAAGGGGTGCGAAGCGCCCCCAGATTGTTGCACTCATGCAGAATTGCCGGGGCCGCTTTGCGGCCCTTTCGCGACGCAAGGCCGCTCCCACAAATGACCGCATCACGGCTGACCTATGTGAACCAACCGAGTCTTTGACACTGTTTTGACGGTTCCCCGACAGAACGCCACCTAGACTTTCCAGTATCAACCGGAGGTTTTGTGGTTATGTCGCGGTACTGGTTCGGCGTGTGCATGGCGTTGTTGCTGTCTGGTTGCGAAACCACCCACGAGCAGATGATCAATCAGGGTTATCCCCCCGCCTATGCCGATGGTTTCCAGGACGGCTGCAGCAGCGGCCGCCAGGCGGCGGGGCTGATGGTCGGTGGTTTTCGCAAGGACGTGCCGCGCTACCTGCACGAGCGCCAGTACGAAAGCGGCTGGGACGACGGTTTTCGCCAGTGCCACGCCATGCAGAACAGCGAAGAACAGCGCCAGTACCACGAGCGCTTCTGGGACCAGCGCGAACGCGACTGGGAGCAGGAAAAAGACCGCGATGCCGCACGCGCCTATCGCCACAACTGAGTCGCAAACGGACATTCCTTGAAACCGGCAGCCTGCGATGATGGTCTCCTGCACAAGGAGGCCACACATGAGCCGAGCATTCGTCAACGAAGACCAGGCCGCCGCCCAGGCTGATCAGCCGGTCGAGCGACGGGTCAGTGAACAACCCAACTACGTCACCGCCAGCGGCCTGCGCCAGCTGCAGGAGCGCGTGGCCGAACTGAATGCCCTGCGCAGCGAATTGCAGGCCCAGGGCGAACGGGGCGACAAGCAGCGGCTGGCGGATACCGAACGGGACCTGCGCTACTTCAGCGCGCGGGTGCAGAGTGCCCAGGTGGTGCCGGCGGCGACTTCCCGCAGCAAGGTACAGATTGGTAGCCGGGTGCGGTTTGTCGATACGCAGGATCAGGAACATGTGGTGCGGCTGGTGGGCGAGGATGAGGCGGATGCCGGGCGGGGGCTGATCAACTGGGGGGCGCCGTTGGGGCGGGCTTTGCTGGGGGCGGGGCCTGGGGATGAGGTGGTCTGGCGGCGGCCGGTCGGGGAGCAGGTGATCGAGGTGGTTGAGGTTATGAGTGAAGGTTGAGGGCCTTGGGGGCTGCTTTGCAGCCCATCGCGACACAAGGCCGCTCCCACAGGAGTACGCAATTCCCTGTGGGAGCGGCCTTGTGTCGCGAAAGGGCCGCAAAGCGGCCCCAACGGCCTCGAATCAAACCACGCCCTGCGCCAGCATCGCATCAGCCACTTTCACGAAGCCTGCGATGTTCGCACCTTTGACGTAGTTGATGCTGCCATCCGCCTCTTCACCGTAATGCACGCAAGCATGGTGAATCGACTGCATGATGTTGTGCAGCTTGCTGTCCACCTCACCGGCAGTCCATAGCAGGCGCATGGCGTTCTGCGACATCTCCAGGCCCGACACAGCCACGCCACCAGCGTTGGAGGCCTTGCCCGGGGCGTACAGGATGCCCGCTTCGAGGAAGATATCCACAGCCTCCAGGGTAGTCGGCATGTTGGCGCCTTCGGCCACGCAGATGCAGCCATTGCGCAGCAAGGTGCGGGCGTCTTCGGCGCCCAGCTCGTTCTGCGTGGCACACGGCAGGGCGATGTCGCACGGCAGGCTCCACGGGGTCTGGCCCTTGCGGAACTCCAGGCCGAACTGCGCAGCCAGCTCGCTGATGCGGCCACGCTTGACGTTCTTCAGCTCCATCACCGCATCCCACTGGGCATCGGTCAGGCCGGCTTCGGCGTACAGGGTGCCTTCGGAATCAGACAGCGAAACCACCTTGCCGCCCAGGTCCATGACCTTGCGCGCAGCATACTGGGCCACGTTACCCGAACCGGAAATCGCCACGCGGCAGCCATCGATACGCTTGTCCTGGCGCTTGAGCATTTCTTCGGCGAAGTACACGCACCCGTAGCCGGTGGCTTCCGGGCGGATCAGGCTGCCGCCGTAAGTCATGCCCTTGCCGGTCAGCACCGAAGTGAACTGGTTGGCCAGGCGCTTGTACTGGCCGAACATGAAGCCGATTTCGCGGGCACCCACGCCGATGTCGCCGGCCGGGACGTCCAGGTCAGCGCCGATGTGGCGGTACAGCTCGCTCATGAACGCCTGGCAGAAGCGCATGACTTCGGCATCGCTCTTGCCTTTGGGGTCGAAGTCCGAGCCGCCTTTGCCGCCGCCCATGGGCAGCGAGGTGAGGGAGTTCTTGAATACCTGCTCGAAGGCCAGGAACTTGAGCACGCCCAGGTTGACCGACGGGTGGAAGCGCAGGCCGCCCTTGTACGGGCCGATGGCGCTGCTCATCTGAATGCGGTAGCCGCGATTGACCTGCACCTTGCCCTGGTCATCGACCCAGGACACGCGGAACAGTACGGCGCGCTCGGGCTCGACCATGCGTTCCAGAATACCCGCCTGCAGGTAATGCGGGTTGGCCTCGAGGAATGGCCACAGGCTGCGCAGCACTTCTTCCACCGCCTGATGGAATTCAGGTTGGCCCGGGTCGCGTTGCTTCAGGCGCGCGAGGAAATTGTCGACAGATTCGATCATGGTAGACATCTCACCAAGAGGATTGGACTTATTGGTTTTTTTCAGGAATGTACCAAGAAGCAATCGCACCGGAATAGGGCGAAATGTCGTTTTTTTGAAATTATTTGGTGCGTTTTCTATAACTGTATACAAACCCACCGTCAGTGATGGCATCTTCGCGGGTAAACCCGCTCCCACAGGGGTTTTGCAAAAGTTTAAAACTGTGGGCTTTCCTGTGGGAGCGGGTTCACCCGCGAAGAAACCCACACCACTTTCCAGCCAGGCACAAAAATGGGGCCGCGAAGGCCCCATTCCTGTGCATCAGAACACCGGCTTACTGGGCCAGCTTCTTGTGCCGTACACGGTGCGGCTGGGCTGCAGCATCGCCCAGGCGCTTCTTGCGGTCGGCTTCGTACTCGGTGTAGTTACCCTCGAAGAACACCACGTTCGAGTCGTCTTCGTAGGCCAGGATGTGGGTAGCCACACGGTCCAGGAACCAACGGTCGTGGGAGATCACGATCGCCGCGCCCGGGAAGTCCAGCAGGGCTTCTTCCAGCGAACGCAGGGTTTCGACGTCGAGGTCGTTGGACGGTTCGTCGAGCAGCAGGACGTTACCGCCCTCCTTCAGGGTCAGGGCCAGGTGCAGGCGGCCACGCTCACCACCGGACAGGTCCTTGACGAACTTCTGCTGGTCGCCACCCTTGAAGTTGAAGCGGCCCACGTAGGTACGCGACGGGATCTCGTAGTTGCCGATGCGGATCATGTCGGAACCGTCGGAAATCTGCTGGAACACGGTCTTGGCACCGTCCAGGTCCTCGCGGCTCTGGTCGACGCAGGCCAACTGCACGGTTTCACCGATCTCGATGCTGCCCGAGTCCGGTTGTTCCTTGCCCATCAGCATGCGGAACAGGGTCGACTTACCGGCACCGTTACCACCGATCACACCGACGATGGCGCCTTTAGGCATGGAGAACGACAGGTTGTCGATCAGCACGCGATCGCCGTAGCCCTTGGTGACGTTCTTGAACTCGATGACCTTGTCGCCCAGGCGCGGACCGGCCGGGATGTAGATCTCGTTGGTTTCGCTGCGCTTCTGGAATTCCTGCGACTGCATTTCTTCAAAGCGCTGCAGACGGGCCTTGGACTTGGACTGGCGGGCCTTGGCGCCTTTGCGCACCCATTCCAGTTCCTCTTTCATGGCCTTTTCGTGGGCGCTCTGCTGCTTGGATTCCTGCGCCAGGCGCTCGGACTTGGCTTCCAGCCAGCCCGAGTAGTTGCCTTCGTACGGGATGCCGGCGCCGCGGTCCAGTTCCAGGATCCAGCCAGCGACGTTGTCGAGGAAGTAACGGTCGTGGGTAATGGCTACCACGGTGCCCGGGAAGTCGTGCAGGAAGCGCTCCAGCCAAGCCACCGAGTCGGCATCCAGGTGGTTGGTCGGTTCGTCCAGCAGCAGCATGTCGGGGGCCGACAGCAGCAGGCGGCACAGGGCCACACGGCGCTTCTCACCACCGGACAGGTGCTCGATGCGCGCGTCCCAGGCCGGCAGGCGCAGGGCGTCGGCGGCAACGTCCAGCTGACGCTCCAGGTTGTGGCCGTCGGCGGCCTGCAGGATGGCTTCCAGCTTGGCCTGCTCGGCGGCCAGCTTGTCGAAGTCGGCATCCGGTTCGGCGTAGGCCGCGTAGACCTCGTCCAGGCGCGCCTGGGCGTCCTTGATCACGCTGACCGCTTCCTCGACCACTTCGCGCACCGACTTGTTCGGGTCCAGTTGCGGTTCCTGTGGCAGGTAGCCAACGTTGATGTCGGGCATCGGACGGGCTTCGCCGTCGAATTCCTTGTCGACGCCCGCCATGATCCGCAGCAGAGTCGATTTACCGGCGCCGTTCAGGCCGAGCACGCCGATCTTGGCGCCCGGGAAGAACGACAGGGAAATGTTCTTGAGAATTTCCCGCTTCGGCGGCACGACCTTGCTCAGCCGATGCATGGTGTAGACGTATTGAGCCAAAACCAAGCCCTCTAATCAGATAGGTAAAGACATCGACGATCGCCCCGGCGCGCTGGCCAGGGGGATGTATTTACGGGGTGTCATTGAACAAAGTCGACCATTCTACGCCAACGCGCGGCGTTGCATAGGAGGGGCGGATGGTGGGAGTGGGATCGGAATCTATTGCCTGGACCGGCCTCTTCGCGGCTAAAGCCGCTCCCACAGGTACTGCACAGTATTCAAAGGCAGTGATATCCCTGAGGAGTACCACAGGAACTGCACAGAACTCAAAGGCAGTGATATCCCTGAGGAGTACCACAGGAACTGCACAGAACTCAAAGGCAGTGATATCCCTGAGGAGTCCCACAGGAACTGCACAGAACTCAAAGGCAGTGATATCCCTGAGGAGTCCCACAGGAACTGCACAGTATTCAAAGGCAGTGATATCCCTGTGGGAGCGGCTTTAGCCGCGAAAGGGCCGGCACAGCAGCCAACGATGGCTCAGACGTGACGCTGCCTGGCCTTGCCCCGCGGCAAGCGGCAACGCTCGCCCTGCTCGGCCAGGCGCGCGGCCCAGGCGGACTTCACACTGAAGCCACCGCTGCGAGCCGGCTGCTGTTCGGCAGCCTTGGCCGGTTTGGCCGGTTTGGCGGCCGCAGGCACATTGCTGACGACCTTGGCCGCCGGCTTGGCCTCGGCCACGGCAACTGCTGGCTCTGCTGCCGCCTTGGCGGTCTTGCGCAGTTCAGCCAGCGACGGGCTCTTGCTCTTGGCGACAGCTGCCGCCTCGGGTTTGCTCAGCGAACGCTGGCAAGACTTGCAGGATACGTCCTCGGTCACGGCAGTGCTGACAAGGGTCTGACTGCTGCGCCCGCAGGCGGAATCGAGGCCATTGGAGGAAAAGTGAGTAACCAAAACCGAACATCTCCGATGCGTTGTCATTTGAAGCGGGCGCATTCTCGCACAGGTTGCAGGAGCTTGCCGAACCACCGGGCAGGCACCATCGGTCATATCGGCTGGCACTTTGCCATAATTCTCGGCATGCTAGCTCGTTTCGGGTGTCCGGCCTTATAGTGCGCCACCGCGGTCTGGCAACCAGACACCGGCACACACCGTGCATGATCCATCCCTGCCATCGCCAGCCCAATCGCAGGATCAACGCTTGACCAATCTTACTCATCCGTCGTCATTGCGTTCCGCGCCACAGGCGCCCGCCGCCTCGCTGCGCGGGTCGATCAAGGGTGCGTTGGCGCTGCTGGCCCTGATCCTGCTGGGCCTGCTGCTGTGGCAACTGTTCGCCCAGTTCAACCATACCCAGGCCGACCTGCGCAAACAGAGCCTGGACGCCACCGCCGAACTGGCTGACCACCTGAGCCTGAACATGGCGTTCAAGGCCCAGCAGGCCATGAATGTGGTGCAGCCCTACGTCAAGCCGCCGACACCCTCGGCCCTGCCCAGCCTGCTGGGCACCCTGCGTGAGCGCCTGCCAGCCCTGCAGAGCATGGCCTGGCTGGACGCCAACGGGCAGGTGCAGGCCGACAGCCTGGCCGGCAGCCCCGACCGCCATTTGCTTGACGAACTGCTCAGGCTGAACCAGGGCAGCCCGTATTTCTTCACCAATTCGGCCGACAACCGCACCCTCTACCTGTTGCTACGCCAGGCCACCGAACAGGGCCGTGGCTACTGGCTGCTGCGCCTGTCACCGGACTACTACCGCACCCTCACCCTCCACCTGGATGGTGCCGGCCACCCGCTGTGGCTGCTGGAAAACAGCCGCAACGGCGAGGTACTGCAAAGCCATGCGCCAGCCGACACCAGCAACGAGCCGCTGCAAAGCGTGATGCTGGCCTTCATCGATAACAGTACCTGGCAGTTGCGCGGCCTGTTCGACGCCAAGCTGGCCCAGCAGAAGCTGCTGCCGGCGCTGCTCGGCAAATGCCTGCTGGTGCTGTTCTGCGCCCTGTTGCCGGTACTGGCCTTGATCAACATGCGCCGCCGCCAACGGGCGCTGCAGGAAGACCGCCGGCGCTATCAGGAAATCTTCGAAGGCACCGGCGTGGCCTTGTGCGTGCTCGACCTGTCCAGCCTGCCCGGCCAACTCGACCGCTACCACCTGCGCAACCGTGCCGCGCTCAAGCACAGCCTGGCCCTGGACCCGAACCTGCGCCGCTCGCTGCTGCTGGAGCTGAAGATCACCGAGATCAACCAGGTGGCCCGCCAGTTGTTGAACATCGACAGCCACGAAGGTGCCTGGCAGCGCCTGATCGACGGCACTGGCGATGGCCGCGACAGCATCGGCATGCAACTGATCGACGCGCTGATCGAACAGCGCCCGCTGCTGGAGCTGGAAGTACGCCTGCCGGCGCCGCTGGGTGGCGAGCTGCACCTGTGGCTGATGGCCCGCCTGCCGCAGCAGCGCCGTGACTACCAGGCGGTCATCCTCAGCATCAGCGACATCACCAGCCGCAAGCAGGTGGAGCTGTCGCTGCTGGAGCGCGAAAGTTTCTGGTCGGACGTGGTGCGCACCGTGCCCGATCAGTTGTACGTGCAGGACGTGCTCAGCCAGCGCATGATCTTCAGCAACCGCCACCTCGGCCAGACCCTGGGCTACGACCGTACCGAGCTGGCGCAGATGGGCGACCGCTTCTGGGAGCTGCTGCTGCACCCCGAGGACGCCGCGCACTACCAGGCGCTGCGCCAGCAACAGCGCGACAGCGGCCATGACCAGCCGCTGCACTGCCAACTGCGCTTCCGCCACCGTGATGGCGGCTGGCGCTGCTACGACATCCGCGAACAAGTGCTGACCCGTGACGCCGACGGCCTGGTCACGCGCATCATCGGCGTAGGCAAGGACGTGACTGTGCAGATCGAGGCCAGCCAGTCACTGCGCGACAGCGAACAGCGCTACCGCATGCTCGCCGAAAGCATCAGCGACGTGATCTTCTCCACCGACAGGCTGCTCCAGCTCAACTACGTAAGCCCCTCGGTGCAGAGCGTGCTGGGCTACCAGGCCGACTGGATCTTCACCAACGGCTGGCAGTCGATCGTTGCCAACCCGTCCCAGCTCACTGGCATCTACAGCCTGATGGAGCGCGTCAGCAAGGCCATGGGCGACCCGGCCCAGCTGGCCCAGCTGCGCAGCCAGTTGCCTACCCAGCTGTTCCTGTTCGACTGCCTGCGCGCCGATGGCCGCAAGATCCCGATCGAGCTGCGCCTGGTGCTGGTTTGGGACGATGAAGAACGCTTCGAAGGCGTGCTCGGGGTGGGCCGCGACATCAGCCAGCAACGCCGCGCCGAAAAAGACCTGCGCATGGCCGCGACGGTATTCGAGCACTCCACCTCGGCCATCCTCATCACCGACCCGGCAGGCTATATCGTCCAGGCCAACGAAGCGTTCAGCCGCGTCAGTGGCTACGCCGTCAGCGAGGTGCTCGACCAGTTGCCGGGCATGCTTACCGTCGACGAGCAGCAGGAAGGCCACCTACGCTACGTGGTCAAGCAGCTGTTCCAGCGCGGCAGCTGGGAGGGCGAGGTGTGGCTCAAGCGCCGCGACGGCGACCACTACCCGGCCTGGGTCGGTATTACCGCAGTGCTGGACGATGAAGGCGACCTGGCCAGCTACGTGTGCTTCTTCACCGATATCAGCGAGCGCAAGGCCAGCGAACAGCGCATCCACCGCCTGGCCTACTACGATGCCCTCACCCACCTGCCCAACCGCACGTTGTTCCAGGACCGCCTGTACAACGCCCTGCAGCAGGCCGAGCGGCAAAAGGCCTGGGTGGTGCTGATGTTCCTGGACCTGGACCGCTTCAAGCCGATCAACGATTCCCTCGGCCATGCCGCTGGCGACCGCATGCTCAAGGACATGGCCCAGCGCCTGCTGGCCTGCGTGGACAACGACGACACCGTGGCGCGCATGGGCGGTGACGAGTTCACCCTGCTGCTGCAACCGCGCGCTACCCGCGAGATGGCACTCAACCGCGCCATCCACGTGGCCGAGAACATTCTTGCCAGCCTGGTGCGGCCGTTCGTGCTGGAAAACCGCGAGTTCTTCGTTACCGCCAGCATTGGCATCGCCCTCAGCCCGCAGGACGGCAGCGAGCTGAGCCAGCTGATGAAAAACGCCGACACCGCCATGTACCACGCCAAGGAGCGCGGCAAGAACAACTTCCAGTTCTACCAGGCGGAGATGAACGCCAGCGCCCTGGAACGCCTGGAGCTGGAGAGCGACCTGCGCCATGCCATGGAGCAGAACGAGTTCATTCTCTACTACCAGCCGCAGTTCAGCGGCGACGGCAAGCGCCTGACCGGCGCCGAAGCCCTGCTGCGCTGGCGCCACCCGACCCGCGGCCTGGTGCCGCCGGGCGATTTCATCCCGGTGATCGAAGAGCTGGGCCTGGTGGTGGACGTGGGCGACTGGGTGCTGCGCGAGGCCAGCCGCCAGCTCAAGGCCTGGCACAAGGCCAAGGTGCGCGTGCCCAAGGTGTCGGTGAACATCTCGGCGCGGCAGTTCTCCGACGGCCAGTTGGGCACGCGCATCGCCACCATTCTGGAAGAAACCAGCCTGCCACCGGCATGCCTGGAGCTGGAGCTGACCGAAAGCATCCTGATGCGCGAAGTGAACGAAGCCATGCAGATTCTCGCCAGCCTGAAAAACCTCGGCCTGAGCATCGCGGTGGACGACTTCGGCACCGGTTACTCGTCGTTGAACTACCTCAAGCAGTTCCCGATCGACGTATTGAAGATCGACCGCACCTTCGTCGACGGCCTGCCTGAAGGCGAGCAGGATGCGCAGATTGCCCGGGCGATCATCGCCATGGCCCACAGCCTCAACCTGGCGGTAATCGCCGAAGGGGTGGAGACCCACGAGCAGCTGGAGTTCCTGCGCGAGCATGGTTGCGACGAAGTGCAGGGCTACCTGTTCGGGCGGCCGATGCCGGCGCATCAGTTCGAGGCGCAGTTCGCCAACGAGACGTTGTTCATGTTCCATTGATGCGTTGCCTGCACTGGCCTCATCGCCGGCAAGCCAGCTCCCACAGGTACAATGCATGGCTTGAGGCCAGCGCAGTCGAAGTGGGAGCTGGCTTGCCGGCGATGGGGCGCAACGCGCCCCCAAAAGCGGACTTCCAGGTCAACTCCGATCCCCGCCCAGCCCAGACACGGCGCGGGATGCAACATGAAGCCCATTGGTCCGCGACTTGATGCCACTTCATATGCCAGCCGCGAATCAATCGGTTAGAATGCCCCCCCAATTCACCCCGATCCTTGAGGACCGCCATGTTCAGCCGTGATTTGACCATTGCCAAGTACGACGCCGAGCTCTTCGAAGCCATGCAGCAAGAAGCTCTGCGCCAGGAAGAGCATATCGAGCTGATCGCTTCGGAAAACTACACCAGCCCGGCAGTCATGGAGGCACAGGGCTCGGTCCTGACCAACAAGTACGCCGAAGGCTACCCGGGCAAGCGCTACTACGGTGGTTGCGAGTACGTCGACGTCGTCGAGCAGCTGGCCATCGACCGTGCCAAGCAACTGTTCGGCGCCGACTACGCCAACGTCCAGCCGCACGCCGGCTCCCAGGCCAACGCTGCCGTCTACCTGGCCTTGCTGTCGGCCGGTGACACCATCCTGGGCATGAGCCTGGCCCACGGTGGCCACCTGACCCACGGTGCTTCGGTAAGCTCCTCGGGCAAGCTGTACAACGCCATCCAGTACGGCATCGACGGCAACGGCCTGATCGACTACGACGAAGTCGAGCGCCTGGCTGTCGAGCACAAGCCGAAGATGATCGTTGCCGGCTTCTCTGCCTACTCGCAGGTTCTGGACTTCGCCCGCTTCCGCGCCATCGCCGACAAGGTCGGTGCCTACCTGTTCGTCGACATGGCCCACGTTGCCGGCCTGGTTGCCGCTGGCGTGTACCCGAACCCTGTTCCGTTCGCCGACGTGGTCACCACCACCACCCACAAGACCCTGCGCGGCCCGCGCGGCGGCCTGATCCTCGCTCGCAAGAACGAAGAGATCGAGAAGAAGCTGAACTCCGCCGTCTTCCCGGGCGCCCAGGGTGGCCCGCTGGAGCACGTCATCGCTGCCAAGGCCATCTGCTTCAAGGAAGCCCTGCAGCCTGAGTTCAAGGCTTACCAGCAGCAGGTAGTGAAGAACGCCCAGGCCATGGCCAGCGTGTTCATCGAGCGTGGTTTCGACGTGGTTTCCGGTGGTACCCAGAACCACCTGTTCCTGCTTTCGCTGATCAAGCAGGAAATCTCCGGCAAGGACGCTGACGCCGCCCTGGGCAAAGCCTTCATCACCGTCAACAAGAACTCGGTACCGAACGACCCACGTTCCCCGTTCGTCACCTCGGGCCTGCGTTTCGGCACCCCAGCCGTTACCACCCGTGGTTTCAAGGAAGCCGAGTGCCGCGAGCTGGCTGGCTGGATCTGCGACATCCTGGCTGACCTGAACAACGAAGCGGTGATCGACGCCGTGCGTGAGAAGGTCAAGGCCATCTGCAAGAAGCTGCCGGTTTACGGCAACTGATTGGCGATTGCCTGACAGCGAAAAGCCCGGCCTAGTGCCGGGCTTTTTCGTTTTCGGGGGGCTGTCGGCAATCCTGTAGGAGCGGCCTTGTGTCGCGAAAGGGGCGCGCAGCGGCCCCACGATTGCAGCGTTGCCGCCGAAATCGCCGGGACCGCGTTGCGGTCCTTTCGCGACACAAGGCCGCTCCTTGTATCTCGACTTTCGCCTCACAAGAGGCGAAAGTTCTCGACTGATCATCGAGGGAGGGTCATGAAGCGGAGCCGCTCCAAGGGCATCGAGCCCGTATTGTAGATAACGCTCTGGCCCTCCAACCCCACTCGAACAGTTCGAACGGTATCTAGTGCCGCCCCCCGGCGTGAGCACGCATTCGCAAGGTTGAACCGAGTGCTGGGTGATCGAAACTTCGTTGTCTGAGGGAGAAGATCATGTCTGTTGTTGTTGGCGTCGATGTAGCCAAGCGATCTTTCGATATTGCAACTCCACTTCCCAATGGGAAAGTCCGTACCAAAGCCAAGCTGGCCAATAATCCGAGTGGTTTTGAGCAATTCGCAACCTGGCTTGAGCAACATGCCGAACCACGTGCCTGGGTTATCATGGAGGCCACTGGCACTTATCACGAAGCGCTTGCTGAGTGCTTTCATGCCAAGGGTTACCGGGTGTGTATTCTGAATCCCGCCGTGATTGCCAAGTTTGCCGGAGCGGACCTTCGACGCGTCAAAACTGATAAGGCTGATGCCAAGGTTATTGCTGCTTACGGTCAGCAGAAAAAAGATTTGCTTCGTCAGTGGAAGCCTGAGCCGCCAGCTCAGCGGCGCTTGCGGGCCTTGGTGCGGCGTCTGGACGACCTGAAAGAGATGCAGCAGATGGAGCAGAACCGTCTGGATGTGTCGCAGATCGCTGTCCAGGAATCGATCAGAGCTGTAATTGGGCACATCAGCGAAGAAATAGCGAAAACCCGTAAGGCTATTGAGCAGACGATCGATGACGATCCAGACCTGCGCCAGCGACGAGAACTGATTACGTCGATTGATGGCCTGGGAGACACCACGGCCGCGCTGATCCTTGCAGAACTGGGTGATCCGCTGAAGTACGAAAGCCCGTCAGCCATGGTTGCGTTTGCAGGCCTCAACCCGATGATCCATCAATCGGGAGAGAAGATTGGCCAATCGACCATTTCCCGTACAGGAGCCCCAAGATTGCGCGCCGGCTTGTGGATGCCAGGCACTGTCTCGATCAGATACAACCCGGTCGTGAAGGCACTGGCAGAGCGTTTGAGCAATCGGCGTAAAGCCTACAAGCAGATAGTCTGCGCTGCTATGCGTAAGCTTTTGCACCTGGTGTATGGCGTAGTGAAATCCGGCAAACCGTTTGACCCTCAAATCGCTCTTGCGGGGTGAGGGTCAAGACGGTATCTACAAAAAAGCGCGACACCCTGCTGATGGTGCGTATTACCCTGTATGCCTTTTCATCCAGCAAACACAGGCCATACCTTGACCAGAGCGCAACTCGAAACCCAACAGGTCCCGATCTACTTCGCCGCCGTGCTCGTCGCCGTCACGTTCGGCCTGCTGGCCAGCGACACTGCACGCCACCTGCAAGCCCTGGTCACCCCCGCCATCGCCGTACTGATGTACGCGATGTTCCTGCAGATCCCCTTCCTCGACCTGCGCCAGGGCCTGGGCAACCGCCGCTTCATCGCCGCCCTGCTGCTGGCCAACTTCATCCTCGTGCCGCTGCTGGTCTGGGCCATCACCCGCGGGCTGGTCGAACACCCGGCGATCCTCATCGGCGCGCTGCTGGTGCTGCTGACACCGTGCATCGACTACGTGGTGGTGTTCACCCACATCGGCAAGGGCGACGCCCGCCTGACCCTGGCCGCCACCCCCGTGCTGCTGTTGGTGCAACTGGCGCTGCTACCGCTCTATCTGGCCCTGATGCTGGCTGACAGCAGCAACGTGGCCATCTCCGTCACCCCGTTCGTGGAAGCCTTCGTGCTGCTGATCGTGCTGCCGATGGTTCTTGCCGTGCTCACCAGCGCCGGTGCCCGTCGCTCGCGCACGGTCTCGACCTGGAACGACGCCTGGGCGTGGATGCCGGTACCGGCCATGGCCCTGGTGCTTGTGGTAGTGATCGCCTCGCAGATTGCCGTGGTGCTGCGTGACTTCGACCGTTTGCTGCCGGTGATTCCGGTGTACATCGGCTTCATGCTGTTGGCGCCAGTGCTCGGGTTCGTTGCCGCGCGCTTGCTGCGTTTGCCGGTGACCGAGGCACGCTCGGTCACCTTCAGCGCCGCCACGCGCAACTCGCTGGTCGTACTGCCGCTGGCGCTGGCGTTACCGGAAGACATGCGCGGGTTGGCGGCAGCAGCGGTGATTACACAGACACTGGTGGAGCTGGTAAGCGAACTGATCTATGTAAGGGCGGTGCCCCGCGCCGTGTGCTGACCCGGGGCATCGGTCGCTCGGGGTCAGGAGCGCTCAGGGCACACGGCAAACACCTGCACCTCGACCAGGTAGCCCTCTCCCAGGTCTGCGCCTACACAAGCCCGGGGTGGTTTCGGACAACCCTGCAACCAGGCGTCGTACACCTCATTGACCAGGTCGAAGTGGCTGTAGTCGGCAATCCATAACTGAACCCGGGTCAAGTGTTCCTTGCCCACGTTGGCCTCTGCCATCAACCCATCGATCGTACTCAACGCCTGGCGCAACTGCCCCTGCACATCCTGGCGCAGGTCGTCCGCGACCACGCCTGCCGTTTCGAACAGGCCCCTGTAGCTGACCGCCAGCGACATCCGCTCGCCTGATCCATACCGTTCGATCATCAAAGCTCCTCCCCTTAACCCAACTGGTTGAGGCAGACGACTTTGGGCTGGGTCATGTCCTCGTAGGCGAACCGTACCCCCTCACGCCCGAGGCTCCCATACTTGGAACCACCGAATGGCATGGCATCGAAGCGGTAGTCGGACGAGTCGTTGATCATCACCCCACCCGCCTCGATTCGCCGGGCCAGGCTCAACGCCAGCGACAGGTCGCGGGTAAACACACCGGCATGCAAGCTGTACTCCGGGGCGTTGGCCAGTGCTATCGCCTGCTCGATATCCTCGAAAGGCGCCAGCATCACCACCGGTGCGAATACCTCCTCACGCCACAGCCGGCTGGCGTGGTCAACGCCTTCCAGCACCGTCGGCGCATAGGCCGCCCCCTGGCGTCGATGGCCGCAAAGCAGGCGAGCACCGTCCTGAAGGGCCAGGTTCACGCGCTCTTCAATCTGCCGGGCCGCGCCTTCGGTGATCATCGGCCCCATGTCGGTTTCGCGCAGGCCTGGATCACCCACCACCATCGCCTGGGTCAAGGCAACGAAGCGCTGGCGGAACGCCTCATAGATCGAAGCGTCCACCAGGATGCGCTGGGTGCCGATGCAGTTCTGCCCGGCCGCCCAGAATGCGCCAGACACACAAGCCTCGACAGTGGCCTCGAGGTCGCAGTCCTTCAGTACCAGTACCGGGGCGTTGCCGCCAAGGTCCATGGCAAGTTTTTTCAGGCCCGCCCCCCGGGCAATCTGTTCGCCCGTGGCGAAGCCGCCCGTGAAGGAAATCATCCGCACTTCACGCACGGCCACCAGGGCCTTGCCCAGCTCGGCACCGCCAGTGGCCACGGTGACGACAGCCTCCGGCAGCCCTGCATCAACCAGGTACTGCACCAGCTTCAAGGCGGACAGCGGGGCCAGCTCCGAGGGCTTCAGAATGACCGCATTGCCTCCGGCAATCGCTGGCCCCAGCTTGTGCGCCACCAGGTTGAGCGGGTCGTTGTACGGGGTAATGGCCAGGATCAGCCCCAACGGCTCGCGGGTGAACCAGCCCTGGCGCGACTCGGAGCCTTCATAGGCATCAAAAGGCACCACCTCGCCGGCGTTGCGCCGCGCTTCCTCGGCAGACAGCTTGAGCGTGTTGATGCAGCGTTTCACCTCCTTCTCGGCCTGACGCAGGGTCTTGCCCGCTTCGTCGACAATCAGGCCGGCAAAATCCGCGGCGTCACGTTCGATGAGTCGGGCGGCCTGCTCCAGAATGCTGGCGCGGCGGTGCCGGGGCAGCGCGGCACTCTCGCGCACGCCCTGGCGAGCACGGACGAGCAGACCTGGCACGGCATCGGCAGCAAGGTTGGCGACGCTGCCGACCAGGCTACCGTCGAAGGGGCTGTACACATCGATCAAGGTGGGTTGCTGGACGGCTACCCGGGACACGGAAGTCAGGCTCATGACGGTTGCTCCTCAGGCCGAGCGGCCAGCGGTGTGGATGGCGACGATATCCGACAGCAGGGCGAATGCCGTTTCGACACGTCCCGCACCCGGGCCGGACACGGTCACAGCGCCCAGCAATTCGGTGTTGAACGCAACCGCATTGGTGGCACCGGAAATACCCGCCAGGGGGTGATTGCCGGGTAGCAGGCGCGCTTCGACGCTGGCACGCACCGAGCCATCGGTTTCACGGCTGGCACTGCCGATCAGTTTCCAACGCTGGCCCGCCGCCTGCGCTTGCTGGATAGCCGCGCTGTCGAGGTTGCTGATGCCGCTGCAGCTGACATCGTTCACCTGCAAGCAGGCACCGAGCAGCTCGTTGGCGAGAATGACCACCTTCAGGCGCACGTCATACCCCTCCACATCGGCGCTCGGGTCTGCCTCGGCGTAGCCAAGTGCTTGCGCCTGGGCCACCGCATCGGCAAAGCCCAGCCCCTCTTCCATACGCGTCAGCACATAGTTCGAGGTGCCGTTGAGGATGCCCTCGAAGCCCACAAGGCCTGCACCGGCCAACGTCTGGCGCGCCATGCGCAGCACCGGTGTACCGCTCATCACCGCGCCTTCGTATTCGAACGACACGCCATTGGCCTTGGCCAAGGCTTTCAGCGCCTGGGCATGCAAGGCGATCGGCCCCTTGTTGGTAGTGACCACATGCTTGCCCGCTTCCAGCGCCCAGCGGCAGAAGGTTGCCGCCGGTTCACCGTCCTTGGGGTTGGTGAAGGTGGCCTCGGCGATGATGTCGGCACCAGACTGCTTGATCACCGACTCGTTGAACGCCTCTGCCGAACCTTGAGGGATCTGCGCCAGCGCACCCTTCTGAGCGGGCAGAGCAGCCAGCGTGGCCGCATCCAGGCCATTGCGGTCGATTGCCGAACCCAGGAACAGGTCGGTGACGCCAACGATCTTCAGGCCGAAGCCCAGCTCTTTCTGCCAGCGCGCATTGCGTTCGGCGATCAGTTGGGCCAGGGCACGGTTCACGCCGCCAAAGCCAACGAGTGCGATCTTGTATTCGGTCATGGTTTGCTGTCCTTTCCAGGCGATTGGTCGATGAGGACAAGCGTAAGAGCCGTGCAATGCCAGTTGAATATGGCAATCCGCTGTATTTACTGGCCAATCTGACCAGTGCCTGATGCATGCCTGGGCGCCGCCGGAATGCACAACGCCGCCAGGGCGCAAGCCCGGGCGGCGTTGTTGTAGCGAGGGTTGGCAAACGGCAGCGGGCGTCTCAGATCACCGTGGCCAGGACGAACGATGTGACGGTGTTCTCGACCCCCGGCATGGCGGCAATCTCCTTCCATACATGGTGCACCCGTTCCGGGCTGGAAGCCTCGACGCGCAGCAGCAGGTCGAATTCACCGCTGAGCACTTCACACTGGATCACCTCGGGAATCTGGCGCAATGCATCGAGCACAGCTTCTCCGCGCATGCGGTCATAGCGGTAGACGAAGATGACCGCGTTGATCAATGAACTCGGTCGTCGTCCCTCACCGATGCGCAGGGTATAGCCCTGGATGGCCCCGTCACGCTCCAGGCGCTCGATGCGCTGGCGTACCGCGTTGCGCGACAGGTTCACCTTGAGCCCCAGTTCGGCATGGGCAATGCGTGCATTGGCGGTGAGTTCGGCGAGGATACGCTCGTCCAGGGGATCGAGGATGCGCTTCATCGTCCGGCCTGCAACCGGGCCAGCAGCTCATGAACCCCCGCCAGGTCGTCGGGTGCCAGCAGCGGCCCGCCGCCTGCAGCAGCCACGACACTGGCCGGTACTTCGCCATGCCAGGCCCCCAGCTCCGCCAGCAGCCCGGCGGACTTTTCTGGGGCAAACTGCCCCAGCGTGACGATGGGCGCGCCAATGTTGCGCCGGTGCAGGCGCCCGGCGAATGCCCCGGTGGCGGCATGCGGGTCTACTGCGCTGCCGGTTTCGTGGAACAGCGTGACGATTTCTTCGCGGATCAGCGCGTCGTCCACGGCATAGGAGTCGAACAGCATGCGCGCATGCAACCACTGGCGGTTGCCGATGCTCAACTCGCCACATTCCTCGAAGTGCTCCATCAGCGCCCGGGTCGCCCCGCCATCGCGGTCATACAGCTCCCAGACGAAGCGCTCCAGGTTGGAGAACAGCGAGAAGTCCATGACCGGCGACAAGGTCTGGCTGGTTGAGCCACGGCTGTAGCGATTGCAGTGGATGAACCGGTGCAAGGCATCGTTGCGGTTGGTGGAGACGATGATCTGGTTGATCGGCAGGCCCATTTTCTGGGCAATGAACCCTGCGTAGATCTCGGCAAAACTGGCCGTGGGGATACTGAAGCCCACCGGCCGAATCCCCCCGCCCAGCTGCAGCGCGGCGTGAAAATAGAACACGATCTGCGCCAGCACGCCGACCCAGTTGGTCGAGTTGAAACTCACGGGAATCAGCCCGGGGCATGGCCATGCACGCAGCAGCGCCGACACCAGCGACTGGCAGTCATCGAAGCTGCCGTCCACGGCCACGCAGCTGACGCTGTCGGAAGCGGCACTGCGCATCACCGCCGCCCGGTCGGCCGGTGTCCCGGCACTGGGGTACAGCGCCAGCAAGCGTGCCGTCGGGCAATGCCGCAAGGCTTCGATTGCGGCCACCGCCGTATCGCCGTTGCTGGCACCGACCAGCATGACCCGTTCGCAATCGGCCCCCAGGAAATGGCGGATGAGCCGCGCCTGCAACTGCGCGGCGAAATCCTTGGAGGACCGGGTAGGCCCGTGAAACAGCTGCAGGATCCATTCGTTGTGGCCGATCTGCTGCAACGGCGCGATGCCACGGTGCCTGAACCCTCGGTAGCTGTCGCTGACCAGCGCCCTGAGGGTCGGCTCATCGAGGGTATCGCCAACAAACGGTGCGATCACCCGCCAGGCCAGTTCGTCGAACGGCAACCACGACCAGCTGGCAATTTCCTGCTGGCTGAAGGTCGGCACCGCGGCAGGCACGTATAGCCCGCCATCGTCGGCCAGCCCGGAAAGCAGCGCCGTGCGGAAATCGACCCGTATCTCGTTGCCGCGCGTGGATGTGTACTGCATCGGTGCTCCAGGTAACTATTTGATTAACGGTGGGCCATTGCCACCAACCAGTGGCTGAAGGCCTGGGCATCCGTGGACAACGCCTCGCCCAGGCCACGTACCAGGTAAAACGACTCGCTCGCCTCGATGCGCTGGGCAAAAGGCGCTACCAGCCGCCCCTCCCGCAGCAAGTCCTCGACCAGCGACGAGCGCGCCAGCGCCACCCCAAGCCCCAGTTCCGCCATGCGCAAGGTCGCCACGAGGGTGTCGAACTGCAGGCCGCTGGAGGAGTCGACCTGATCGGCGCCAACCCGCTCCAGCCAATAACCCCACCCCTCCTCGTAACCCAGCACATGCAGCAACGGGACGCGGGCCAGGTCGCGCGGCTCGCGTAGCGGGGCGTCGGCAATCAGCGCAGGCGAGCAGACCGGCACCAGCATGTCGCGGGTCAGGCGCTGCGCCTCCACGCCCGCCCACTGGCCGCTGCCCCAACGGATTTCCAGGTCATCCTCGGCATCCAGTTCCTTGACCCACAGGTTGCTGATGTAGCGGATGTCCACCTGCGGGTGCGAACGACGAAAATCGGCCAGTCGGGGCGCCAGCCAGAAGTGCAGGAACGACAGGCTGCCGCGTACTTTCAAGGGCCGACGCTGGCGTTGCCCGAAAATTTCATTGGTGCCCACCGCCAGGCGGCTGATCGCGTCCTGCACCACCGGCAGGTAGGACTGGCCCTCTTCAGTCAACCCCAGCCCCCGGGGCAGGCGCTTGAACAGCGCCACCCCCAACTGGCTCTCCAGGTGGCGAATCTGCTGGCTCACGGCCCCCTGGGTGAGGTGCAGTTCCTCGGCTGCATGGGTGAAGTTCAGGTAACGCGCCGACACTTCGAAGGCTCTGAGCCAGTTCAAGGGGGGCAGGGTTTTCTGGGTCATCGGCGGTTTCTCGTGGCAACGTTCCGGTGGCCTAGTATCACCCTGCTCTGGCAGCCTCGGAACCTGGCGCGACCACTTCCAGCGGGCCTGCCTGGCGGCTGCGGAACTTGCACGTCAGCCAATAGGCCAGGTAGCACCAGGCGATGAAGGGCAAGCCGAAGTACAGGGCCACGCGCTGGGCGGGGTCGAAGGCAATACCGACGCAGGCCAACACGCAGCAGAAGATGGCGGCTAGCGGGACGAACGGGTAGCCGCGCACCCGGAACTTCAGGTCTGCGAGGTTGCCGCCATTGGCGAGGTAATGGCGGCGGAAAGCCATTTGGCTGGCCGCGATGCTGATCCACACCACCACCACCGCCAACCCGGAAATGGACACCAGCGCCAGGTAGATGGTGTCAGGGGCAAACACGCTGCTGAGCAGCGAAGCCATGCCGCCCGCCATGCTCAGGACAATGGCGTTGAACGGCGTGCCACGACGCGACAGTGCCGCATACCGGCGGGGCATGTTGCCTTGGTCACTGAGGGTCCACAGCATGCGCGCCGCAGCATAGAGCCCGGAATTGGCCGCCGACAGCAGCGCAGTGATGATGACGAAGTTCATGATGTCTGCGGCATAGGGGATACCGATCATGGCAAAGACCATCACGAACGGGCTTTCAACCAGCCCGGCCTGTTCACGCGGCAACAAGGTTGCCAATACAAAGATGGTGCCGACGAAGAACAGCGCCAGGCGCAGGACCGTGGTACGGATGGCCTTGGGCACGTTCTTTTCCGGGTCGCGGGTTTCGCCGGCGGCGATGCCGATCAACTCGGTGCCCGAGAACGCGAAGGCCACCGCCAGCAGGGTCATGGCGATCGACCAGAAGCCCGTAGGGAACAGCCCTTCGCGGGTGAAGTTGCCCAGCCCGACACTGTGCGCCTGGGTAATTTCGAAAACGCCCAGGATCGCGCCGCCGCCCACCACCAGGAAGGCAATCACCGCCAGCACCTTGATCAGTGACAACCAGAATTCGGTTTCGGCAAACGACCGCACCGAGATGATATTGCTGATGAACACTGCAAACCCGAACAGCGCACTCCATATCCATACCGGCGTATCGGGGAACCAGCGCACCATCAGGATACCGGCGGCGGTGAATTCCGAGCCGATGGCCACGGTCCAGGTCAGCCAGTACATCCAGGCCACCATGTAGCCTGTACCCGGCCCGAGGTAGCGTGTGGCGTAACTGCTGAACGAGCCGACTTCCGGCATGTGTACCGCCAGTTCGCCCAGGCACATCATCACCAGGTAGACCATGATCGCGCCGAGGACATAGGCGATGACCGCCCCCAGCGGGCCCGCCTGGTTGACGGTGTAGCCCGACGTCAGGAACAGGCCGGTACCAATGACACCACCCAGCGCCAGCATGACGATATGGCGGGTTTGCATATCCTGCTTGAAGCTGTGCGCCGAAGCATTTCTCGTTGTCGTTGTCTGCAGGGACATTGTGGTTTACTCATGAAAGTTGGCGGGCAAGGACGTTGCAACGACCTCGTCTTGGCAGAGCGAAGCGAATTGCCTTGCATATTGTTTTTGTTCGACTTCATGAAGTGGCACCCACCGCAAGCAGCGGGTGCTACGTGCCAGCCTCAGGCCTGTGCTTCGGCCAGGCAGGCGCCTTCGTCACCGTGCAGTTCCTTTGCTGCGGCCAACTCCTGACGCACCGATGCACAGGCCTGTGCCAGGTCTGCCAGCAGGTCCTCGGTGTCCTCGATGCCCACCGAAATGCGCACCAGCCCTTCGGAAATGCCCAGGGCCAGCCGTTCTTCGAGGGTGTTTTCCACATGGCTGGTGGTTCGCGCCGGGCCATAGATGGTCTCGACTGCCCCCAGGTTGCCCGCCCGATGGGCGTACTTCAGGCGCGGCAGCAACCGCGCCACGGTGGGCATGCCACCTTTGAGCACGAAGCTGACGATGGCTCCGAAGCCGCGCATCTGCGCCTTGGCAATTGCATGGCCCGGGTGCTGGGGCAAACCGGGGTAGTTGACCGCTTCAACCAGCGGTTCGGTCGTCAGGTAATTCGCCAGGGCCTTCGCGCTGGCCTGTTGCTGACGCAGGCGCAGGGCCAGGGTCTTGATACCGCGGATGATCAGGTAGGCGGAAAACGGGTCCAGCGCCGCACCATTGATTTCACGGTAGTGGCGTACCTGCGCCATCAACGACTCTGCACCGCACACCACGCCACCCAGCACGTCACCGTGCCCGGACAGGAACTTGGTCGCGCTGTGCACTACCACGTCCACGCCCAGGGCCAACGGGTTCTGGTTCAGCGGCGTGGCGAAGGTGTTGTCGGCCACTACCACAGCGCCGGCCTGCCGGGCAGCAGCGCTCAGGCGCTGGATGTCCAGTACCTTCAGGGTGGGGTTGGTAGGGGTTTCCAGATACAGCAGGTCGCAACCTGCGGCGATCTCGCGCTCCAGCGCCTCGGTGTCGAGGGTGTCACACAGGCAGACTTGCACGCCCATGCGCGGCAGGAACTCTTCGAAAATCTTGTTGGTGCCGCCGTAACTGTCGCGGGTCGATACAACGCGCTTGCCGCTTGAGAGAAAGGTATGCAGCACGGCACTGATGGCAGCCATGCCGCTGCTGAATGCCACCGCCGATTCGGACTGTTCCAGCTCGCACAGCTTCGCTTCCAGCGTGGCGACTGTCGGGTTGCTCATGCGGCTGTAGATGTAGCCCGGCAATTTGCCCTGCGCCACGTCGTACCAGGCATCGATGTCGTTGTAGCCGTAGGCGGCACTGACCACGATCGGGGTCTGGGTAGCGTTGTACGGGTGCTGGACCTGTTCCCCGCTCCACACTACTCGCGTGCCGATACCGACCGCTGCATTGCCCACGATTTTTTCGTTGTTGTTCATATCCGGTTCCCGCACCGCTGAGTTGTGTACACCGATTCGGCATCGGCTTTCAGCGGACTATAGGGGCATGGCGGGGGACTGAAAAACGATGGAATCCGGGTCTGAGTAACGTTTTTTTTAATGGCTGGATGCCAAGCGGTCGCACAAGCCGCCCGGCACCCTGCCGGCTTCACCCCAGGTTGCGTTTCAGCTCGGCAATGTGCTCCGGGCCGATGCCACAGCAGCCACCGACCATGCTGGCACCGCGCTTGCGCCAGTCAGCGGCCCATGCCAGGTAACCCGGCGGGTCCAGGTCTTCGCGCAGCTCATCCAGGCCATCGTTGGCGGTGGCTTCCTTGGGCTGCGGCGGAAAGGCGTTGGCATAGGCGCCAATGGCGACGTCAGCGTTGTGGCGCTCGATCACCGAGCGCGCCACATCGACCGCAGCGCCGATTACCTCGGGCTGGCTGCAGTTGAACAGCACGGCCGCCACACCCAGGCCGACCACCGCTTCGATGGCATCGGCCACTGGCTCGCCGGAGCGCAGGCGCGGCGTTTCGTCCACGTCCTCGTCCTGCAAGGTGAACGACACCCAGAACGGCTTGCCGTCTTGCGGCAGGTGGGCGTGGATGGCCCGCACTTCGGCAATCGAGCTCTGGGTTTCTGCCAGCCACAGGTCGACGTGCGGGGCCAGGCCTTGCAGCAGCGGGGTCAACACCTCCCCGACGCGCTCGGGCTGGAACAGGTCCGGGCGGTAGGAACCGAACAGCGGCGGCAGCGAGCCCGCTACCTTGACCGGGTGCGCCCCGGCATCGGCGGCGTGCCGCGCCAGCTGGCCTGCGATATTGGCGAGCTGGCGCCCTTCCTTGGCAAAACGCTCCTCACCAATGTGAAAAGGCACCACCGCGTAACTGTTGCTGGTAATGACCTGGGCACCGGCACCGATGAACGCTGCGTGCACACCAACTACCGCTTCGGGCGCCTCGCTCAGCGCCAGCGCCGACCATTCAGGCTGGCGAAACGGCGCCCCACTGCGCTGCAGCTCACGGCCCATGCCACCGTCGAGAATCACCATCGCTCGCTGTTTCATATAACTACTCTGCAGGTTCTTATGAACAAAATTCATTATGTGAGTTGCGTTTATAACTATTAAATACACTTTCTCCCAATTGGCCAACATTTCAGGTATGTACATGCGATTCTCTACTGTGCTCGGTGCGGGCCTCGTGCTGCTCGCAACTGCTTCCCAAGCCTTTGCTGGCACCACGCTGGAGCGGGTTGAATCGCGCAAGGAACTGGTCAACGTGCTGATGGAAAGCTACCCGCCGTTTTCCTTTCTCAACGACCAGAACCAGCTGGACGGTTTCGACGTGGATGTGGCCAAGGCCGTGGCGGACAAGCTGGGCGTCAAGCTGCGGCTGGAAACCCCCTCGTGGGACGTGATCGCCGCTGGCCGCTGGAGCGGCCGCTATGACATCTGCATCTGCTCGATGACCCCGAGCAAGGCCCGCGCCGAAGTGTTCGACTTCCCGGTGGAGTACTACGCATCGCCTGCGGTGATCGTGGTCAACGCCAAGGATGAGCGCATCCATGGCGCCAAGGACCTGGAAGGCCGCAAGGTGGGTTTGACCAGTGCCTCGAGCTACGAGAGCTACCTGAACAAGAACCTGGTGATCGAAGGCAACGAGGACAAGAAGATCGACTACCCCTTTGACTTCGTGCAGATCGCGCCGTACGACACCGACAACGTCGCCTTCCAGGACCTGGGCCTGGGCGCTGGCGTACGCCTGGATGCCATCCTCACCAACCTGGTGACCGCGCAGCCGCGCCTGGACCAGGACAAGCGCTTCAAGCTGGCCGGCGCCCCGTTGTATGAAGAGCCGAACTCGGTGGCCATCGAAAAAGGCGACCCCGAGTGGGATGCCAAGGTGCGCCAGGTATTTGCCGAACTGAAGGCTGATGGCACCCTGGCCAAGCTGTCGCAGAAATGGATTGGCGCCGATATCAGCAAATGAGCACCTTCCCATCGTCCCCCAAGCCCGTGGTCAAGCCCACGGGCAACAGCCTGTTCGGCTTTCGCACCCGGTTGCTGCTGACCTGGCTGGCGCTGTTCGGGCTGTTTGTCGCGTTTTTCCTCAGCTTCGACCTGAAGTTCTCGATCATTCTGGAGAAATTCCCCAACCTCGCCGGTTTCAAGCTGGGGCCCAACGGCTTTCTGCAAGGCGCGGCGCTGACCCTGTTCCTGTGCCTGTGCTCGATGCTGGTGTCGGTGCTGTTCGGCTTTGCCGCCGCGCTGGCGCGGTTGTCGAACAGCGCGGTGCTGGTGGGTGTCGCCAGCTTCTACACCTCGTTCTTCCGTGGCACGCCGCTGTTGATCCAGATTCTGCTGATCTACCTGGGGCTGCCGCAGCTGGGCCTGGTACCGGGCGCCATCAGCGCCGGCATCATCGCCCTGTCGCTGAACTACGGGGCCTACCTGAGCGAAATCTTCCGGGCCGGCATTCTCGGCGTCGCGCGCGGGCAACGTGAAGCGGCACTGGCGCTGGGCATGCGAACGCCGCAGATTTTCTGGCATATCGTCCTGCCCCAGGCCATGCGGGTGATCATTCCGCCTACCGCCAACCAGTTCATCTCGATGCTGAAGGATTCATCGCTTATATCGGTGATGGGGGTGTGGGAGGTGATGTTCCTGGCGCAGTCATACGGGCGGTCGAGCTACCGGTACCTGGAGATGCTGACCACGGCGGCGGTGATCTACTGGGTGCTGTCGATCTTGCTGGAGCTGGTGCAGGCGCGGCTGGAGCGGCATTTTGGCAGGGCCTATCAGCGCTAGGGGCTGAATTGGCAGGGCAACTGTCTTGCATAAGCCTGGCCCTTGTAGGAGCGGCCTTGTGTCGCGATGGGCTGCGCAGCAGCCCCAGGGTTTGCGCACAGATGCACACATTGCCGGGGGCTGCTGCGCAGCCCATCGCGACACAAGGCCGCTCCTACAGGGATCGCGCCAGCTTCTAGAAATTGAGCCAGACAGTTGCTCCCACAGCGTCACAGCGCCTTCATTTCAACAATATCCCGCGCCACCTGGTCTGCCGATTGATCGAACATCGCCTGCTCCTGCGCATCCAGCGGCAACTCGATCACCCGCGCCAGCCCCTCTTCTGCCAGTACGCAGGGCACACCCATGGCAATATCCGTGCGCCCGTACTCGCCCTCCAGAATCGCCACCGCCGGCAAGATGCGGTTTCGCCCGTTGGCGATCGCATCCACCATCTGCGCAATCGCCACGCCCGGCGCATCGCAGGCACTGCCCAGCTTCTTCAGCCCCAAAATCTCGCCACCACCCTTGCGCGTGCGCTCCACGATCTGCTCGATCTGCTCGCTGGAGAGGAAGTGCGACAGCGGCACCGAGCCGATCTGGCAATAGCGCATCAGCGGCACCATGCTGTCGCCATGCCCGCCCAGGACCAGCGCCGTGATAGCCCGGGCAGAAAACCCGGTCTGCTCGGCGATGAAACACTTCATGCGCGCGGTATCCAGCACCCCCGCCTGGCCGAACACCTTGCTGCGCCCCTGCCCGCTGAGGCTCCAGGCGCGGTAGGTCAGCACATCGACCGGGTTCGACACCACCAGCACCGTCGCCGTTGGCGCATGCTGTTTGATATCCGCCATGATGCTATCGATAATCGGCAGGTTGATGCTGAGCACGTCCTGACGCGACTGCCCTGGCTTGCGCGGCACGCCTGCGGTGATCACCACCAGCTCAGCCCCGTCCAGCATTTCAGCCTTGGCCCCGCCGTGAACGCGGGTATCGGACCCCGACTCGACTGCCGCCTGCCACACATCCAGCGCCTTGCCCTGGGCCAACTCGCCCTGCACATCCATCAACACCAACTCACGGCACAACTCTTCCCGGGCGATGATCTGCGCCGCCGCCTCGCCGACCATGCCGGCACCCACGATTGCTAGTTTGTTCACGTGACACCTCCCAGCGGCGCGCGCCACCAGGAACACGCCTGCAATACAGAAGTATTGCCCGCTGAGGCGAAAAGGCCACTCGAAGGTTGATGCGAGCCATCCCCTGGTGCAGCACCCCGCCGACCAGATCCGTACTTCTTCGCGGATGTCCTCGGCCTCGCCTTCGCTTGCCCCGTTCGTCGGTCCAGCCGACCGTGGCAGCGGTAGGGTTCTCTGAACAGATACCCATCACTGGAAACGAGGACTGATCATGGCAACTCCAAGGGAAAACCTGCTCGACTGGCTGCGTGATGCCCATGCGATGGAGCAGCAAGCGGAAAGCATGCTCAAAGGCCAGGCCGAGCGCCTGGAGCACTACCCGGAACTCAAGGGCCGCATCGTCAGGCATATTGAAGAGACCCAAGGCCAACAGCGCGTGCTGGTTGAGTGCATCGAGCGCTTGGGCGGCAGCACATCGACCTTGAAGGACCTGGCCGGCAAACTCATGGCGTTCGGGCAGGCAGTGGGCGGGATGGCCATGAGCGATGAAGTGGTCAAAGGCGCCATGGCAGGGTACGTGTTCGAGAACATGGAAATCGCGTCTTACACGGTGCTGATCGAGGCAGCTGAGGCCGCCGGGGACAGCGCCACTGCCCAAGCATGTCGTTCGATTCTGAAGGAAGAAGTCGCCATGGCCGAATGGCTGAAGGAGCACCTGCCGGAGGTAACCCGGGCGTTCCTCGCCCGCTCGGCCGACCCTGACGCCACAGCCAAGCGCTAAGTGTGACGCCCCGCGCCGGATCAACTCCGGCGCGGGCATTTCTCATTGCTGTCCGCTGTTGACCTTGCCCAGCTCCGCTCCAGTCAGAGGTTGCGCCTCCGGGTTCGACTGGGTGCGAAGCTTCATTGCCTCGACCGCCGACGCACTCTGCTCGTCCAGCTGGACGCTGGCAGAGCCATCGCCGCCGTCTACCGCCGGGTGCGGCTCGTCGACATAGATCCAGTCCTGCCCCTGGTTCCACGCCCCACGCATTTCACCGCCCTGGGACAGGTTGAAATAGGTGCGGTTGAGCTCTGGATCACCTGGCAACTTGCCTTGCGGGAAGTTTGGCTGGATGGCGTGCAATGCCTTTTCGAACGACATCTGGTGGGCGATTTCGCGGCTCATCAGAAAGCCCAGCGCGTCCTTGATGCCTGGGTCGTCGGTGACGTTGATCAGCCGTTCATAGACGATCTTGGCCCGCGCCTCGGCGGCAATGTTCGAACGCAGGTCGGCAGTGGGTTCGCCAATGGTATCGATGTAGGCAGCGTTCCAAGGTACGCCGGCGGAATTGACCAGCGGCGCCCCGGCCCCATACAGCAGGCTGGTGACATGTGAGTCGTTGCCGGCACCGGTCAGCGAGCGGTAGAGCTCGCCCTCGGCCTCCACGCCTTCAGCAAGGTTGCCCTTGGCCCCTTTGTTGAGCATCACCACGATCGAACCGATGATCTCCAGGTGGCTGAGTTCCTCGGTCGCGATGTCGTAGAGCATGTCCTTGCGGCCTGGGTCGTCCTCACTGACCGCTTGGGTGAAATAGCGCATGGCCGCAGCCAGCTCGCCCTGCGGGCCACCGAACTGCTCCAGCAACAGGTTGGCCAGGCCGGGATCAGGTTGTGCCACGCGTACGGTGTATTGCAATCGCTTGTTGTGCATGAACATAAGCAGGTCCTCAGGCATGCAGGGGCAGCGCGGCTGCCCCTGCGTTTTTCACGGATGACTAGCGGTTGTCGTCACTCTTGCGACCACCGCCGTGGCTATGCTGGCCACCGACCCGTCCGGCCTCCGAAGCCTTTTCCCGGTCATTGGCGAAGTTGCCCCCGGACTGCTGACCGCCCTTGCGGCCAGCTTCGGACGCACGCTCAGGGTCGTTCTTGAAATTGCCACCCGACGCCTGGCCACCCTTGTGGCCTGCTTCCGAGGCGCGCTCTGGATCGTTCTTGAAGTTACCCCCTGACATCTGGCCGCCTTTCTGCCCGGCCTCCGATGCCTTTTCGCGATCGTTGGCAAAGTTGCCTGGATTGGTATTGGCGTTGCCACCTTGGTTACCGCGGTTGTCCTGATTGCTAGCCATGATTGACACCTCATGTCGGTAGTTACACAGGAAGGTCTGTGTTCATCAGTGACAGAGCCCAAGCGGCGCATCTTGCAACGAATTCTGAAAGAGCTGACGAAATGCCCTAATGGAAGTGGCCCCTGCTTCTTGCGAGAACGATCATGGTGGCGAGGTATACAAATCGCGTTTATCAGCGGCCCTCAAAGCCTTGTCCAAAAACAATCGCTCGCTCGTCTGTGGGGGAAACACCGTTTGATTCGCAGCCAGCCATCTATCCGGCTGAACGGATGCGGCTCGATCGGGATCAACCTAACTGAGTCGCTTGTCCCAGTTCCGCCAAGAGGGCATTCGCAATGGTCAACTACCTGTACTTGATCCCCTGCATCCTCGGCCAGCCCGGTACCTGCGAGTTGCGCAGTGACCAGGAAGACTTGTACTGCAAAGTGTCATCGCTCGCTGATGTGCATGCGCAGTTTTCGGCATGAACGCGTTCAGCAAGGAGATAGCCCAGGGACAGCGCCGGCTCGAAGCGATCAATCGCTGGTTTCTGCTGTACGACGACGTCGAGCAAAGACGAAACTGCCCTAGCACCCACCACGAGGAATTGTTGCGCCTGGCCGACGAGATGGACCGCCTTGGATTGGTGGACTGGCGCGAGTGGCGGGACCTGCGGCGGCTGGCCGATCGAGGCTTTCTGAGAGCGATTGCTGGCTCTGACTATCACGACGTTTAGTGCTGGCCGGCTGTGGTGGACAAGGAAAGAACCCGCCACAAATCGGGTTTCAGGAGAGCGTGCCATTTGCCCCAGCGCCTTCCCACTGCCGCAGCCAAAGCAGATACCCCAGGATTTCGCGCCCCCTGTAGGAGCTGGCTTGCCTGCGATGGGCTGCACAGCAGCCCCCTTACCCACACCTGGCAGGAATAAACCCCAGGCGGCCTTCGGTAGAGGGCCAGTCGTTTTGCCGTTTCCCCGCACCTGCCCCACTGCCACAGGTAAAGCACATATCCCGCGATTAGCGCGGTCCCTGTAGGAGCTGGCTTGCCTGCGATGGGCTGCAAAGCAGCCCCATACTCTACCTGGTAGAAATAAACCCCAGGCGGCCTTCGCCAGAGGGCCAGTCGCCAATATCTGGCCCGCCATCCAACAATGATCTTGCCTAACTCTCAGGCCCCTGCCCGTTTCGCTCCATCACCTTCCCACACTGCTCACTGGCCAAACGGCTGATGATCCGGATCGCCTGATGGATACCGGCCGTGTTGCGAAAGCTCAGGTGTGGGTTGTGTTCGCACTCCAGCATTTCGTCGTGCTGGACCAGGGCTTCGCCTAGCAGTTCGAGGGTCCAGGCGTAGCTTTGGATTGTGGATAGGCGTTCTTGGTTAGTCATGGTGTGCCTCCGATTGGGCGAAGGCGGAACGGGAGTGGCTGGAGGTGAGGTAACTGAGCGTGGTGCAGGAGTGATGGTGGAGAACGTATGTGAGTATCTTTAACGGACTTAAGGTAGACATGCATGCGGTCCTTTTCGGTTGAAGCACCACGCTGACCGTCGCCAAACGGTTAGGGTGGCAGCTGTACGCAGGTTGGCGAACCGAGGAAAAGGAACCCGGCAGACCCGAAGGTCTCCCACGCACAGCCGCCATTACACGAAACTGCGGACGCAAAAAAAGCGCCTGCAATCGAGGTCGGGGCGCCGTTGCGCCTTTTCGTTCGGGTCGCCAAACCCGGTCGCGGAATTGGCCGCGACTGGAGCAAGGTATCGCTGTAGGGGCTCTGATGCAAGGTTCTGCGTTGTATGAATATTCGCGGGCGACTGTAGGAAAAATCCAGGCGGGAGGCGAAACAAAGCTAGAGAACCTGACACACGCCAACTCAGTCTGGTGCGGAGACAGACGGACGGTTGTTGGCCGTGAGGGCCCGGTTTTCGCGGGGCTGGAATTTGGTGGATTTTTTGATGTACCTCATAGGGTATCTATAAAAAAATCAGCTAGTTATGGCTTTCTGTGGAATCGAATCGGGAATTTTGGGGCTCCAGTGAGAGCTACGACCACCCGCTTCAAATGCTAAGTGGGGAACAGCAGAAAACGACCTAGACAGTGTGAAAACCCAAACGGATCTCTGAAGAGCGCGAGCGTACGTGAAATCCGCAATAGCTGGGTTATTCAGCTAACCCAAATTTCGCGCAGTAGCTCTAAACTCTGGTCGTTTTCTAACCAGCCGGATCGCGCCGAACGTTTTCACAGCCTGGCCCCATAGCGGCCACTCGTGGAGAGCTGCTGACGGCTAGAAGCGGACTGATACAAGCGGGTATCCAAACACTCAGTGCTACACATTGCCACTACGCGCCTGAGTCCGCCATCATTGGGCCATCCATACGTCAAGCGTTCAACGAAGGACCGGCCGTGAAGAATAAAAACCTTTCAATCCGAAAAGTCGTTCAATACCTCAACAATGTTGAGAATGACGGCGGTTTCTGGCTACCGAATATCCAAAGGCCTTTCGTCTGGAGCCAGGAGCAGATCGAAAAACTTTTCGACTCCCTGATGCGTGAGTACCCCATCAGCACCATGTTGGTGTGGCGCACCCGCTCGAACATCAAGCGCCGCAAGTTCATCGATAACTACCGCGATGACCTACGGCTCGCTCAGTTCCAGGTACCAGAAGACAACGGCATCAAACTACTGGTATTGGACGGCCAGCAGCGTCTGCAAAGCCTCTTCATCTCCTTGCGCGGCAGCCACAACAAAGAGGAGCTATTTTTCGATGTGCTCAGTGGCGCATCAGCGGACCCTGAAGAGGTACGTTACAAATTCCGATTCCTGAACCCTGCCAAAGCAATATTCCCATGGGTGAACTTCAAAAAGATCGTGTTCAGTGATGCCATGCCGAACCTTCTGGCTAATGAGTTGATGGCTCAAGGGGGTATGACGTTAGACGCCGGACGACAGGAGACGTTGATCAAGAACCTATGGCAAGCCAAGAAAGTATTTGTGATGGAGGAAGCCATCGGCTATCAGGAACTCGACAGCGTTGATAACCCAGACACGTATACCGAAAACGATGTGGTGGAAATCTTCATCCGTGCCAACTCGGGCGGCACCAAGCTAGGCAAGTCCGATCTGCTGTTTTCTTTGCTCACGGCATCGTGGGACGAGGCAGACGAGGCAATGGAGGACTTAATCTCCGAATTGAACGCGAGCGGCTACGAGTTCACACGGGACTTCATCCTCAAGACATGCTTGGTATTGCTGGGCAAGGGGGCGGCTTACGACGTCAAAAAGTTTCGTGATGATGTGACTAAGCAGGAGATCGTTGCCCAATGGTCGCGCATATCTGCCGCCATACGGGATGTTCGCGATTACTTATACCGCAAAACCTATATCCGTTCAGACCAAGCGTTGCCGTCTTACCTGACGTTGATCCCAGTGATCTACTTCCGCTTTCACTATCCTCAGCGCTGGGCTCAAGTGAAAGGGTTGGACACCTACCTGCTTCGCACTTTACTTTGCGGAGCGTTCAGTGGTCGCCCGGATGGGTTGATCGACAAGTGCGTGCGCTGCATCAGGCAACATGAGCGATTCGCGGTGGAGGACTTGTTCGAGGTAATCCATAACGATGGGCGCAACCTGGATGTGTCAGAGGAAAGCTTGCTACAGGCTAGCTACGGTTCGAAGCAGATCCATCTGATCTTCAACCTCTGGTACCGGCAGTTCGATTATCAACCCGCTTATGCGGGTAATCTGCCGCAGGTGGACCACATTTTCCCGCAGTCGCTCCTACGCTCAGTGAAGGATTTGAACAGTAAGACAGGTCGGCAATCGTTGATGCGCTATCAGGCGGCGGCACGGGATCAGTTGGCCAACTGCATGTTGTTGACGGCGGACGAAAATGGTTTCCAAGGGAAGTGTGATGCGGAGCCAAAGGACTGGTTTGCAGACAAGTCCCAAGCCTACCTGGACATGCATTTGATTCCTGCAAAGCCGGGACTGTGGGAGCTAGAAAAATTCGACAAATTCATCTCGGCACGCAAGCAGTTGATCGTAAGCAAGTTACGGCAGTTGATTACAGATATTGATGTAGCGACGGACTCTGCTGCACCGGATCCGGCAGACGAGCATGTCCCACCCGTGACGGAGCAGGTTAACGCGCTATCCCAAGAGGTGGTTGAGGCGGAGCCGGTCGGAGCGCCTCGGCTCGCTGCGCCTATCTCGCCCATTCAGTCCCCAAATACCGGGCAGGCGGCTGTTGCGCGTTCGGAAATCGAGGCGTTGCTGAGTAGTTTCTGTACGCCGATAGCAGAGCCGTCAAAATACATCGCTGGGTTCCGAACCTCTGATGGCAAGGAAATCGCGCTGGAGCGTGAAACCTCGGTCATTACGCTGTGGACCCAGTGCGTGTCGGTGGAGGATGCCGAGATCAAGCCGGCACGGCGGTATTCCAATACCGATACCCGCAACTCCAACCTTAATCGAAAAAACTGCCCGGCGTTGCGGCTGGGCAACCCGGCTTTGGTCTGGAAGCTATCGGATCGGGACGAGTTAGTTGATTTCATAAATTGGTATGGTGGAATCGAATTCACTGAGTAAGCGCTAGTGATCCGAACTTGAAAACAAGGCCGGCACTGATGAGCCGGCCCTGTTCGTTCAGTGTTGGATTTCGGAAGCTAAGTGAGTTAAAAACCTACCTGACATAGTGCCATTACCGCAAAGAGAGGAAAGGGAGATGCCTAGGGACTACGCGAAATACATCGAAGATGTAACGGAGGACATCAAAACCTGTATAGGAGATATGGCGTGCCAGCCCATATTGTTTGTGGGGTCGGGCTTCACGAAGCGCTACCTAAAGGGCCCTAACTGGGAAGAACTATTGAAGGAGCTAGCGGCGCGCTGTCCAGAGATTACACGACAGTTCGCCTACTACAAGCAACGCTACCCCGACTTCGTGGACATTGGCACTGAATTCTCGGAGAGGTACAACGATTGGGCGTGGGGTGCTGGCCAAGACCAGTTTCCACAGGAGCTATTTGAAGAAACGACCTCGCCACAGGTCTACATCAAATACACCGTAGCCACGATTCTCAAAGAGCTTCTGGCAACGGAAAAGACCGGCCTACAGGATGAGATCGAACTTCTGCAGAAAATTCGGCCGCACTCCGTGATTACGACCAATTACGATGAGCTGCTGGAGGGAATCTTCCCCGATTATGAGGCTATCGTGGGGCAACGGATCCTTTACGCCAACCATTCGAGTATCGGAGAGATATTTAAAATCCATGGCTGCGTCTCTCAATCCGAAAGCATCGTACTAACGCGAACTGACTATGAGGAATTTGTCAAACGCAAGAAATATCTGTCCGCAAAGCTTCTCGCGTTTTTCGCTGAACACCCGTTAGTGTTCATTGGCTACAGGGCTGAAGACCCCAACATTAAAGCAATTCTTGCGGACATTGACGAAATTCTGTCGGAGGAAGGCAAACTCATACCGAATATTTACATTCTTGAGTGGGAAAACCGTGATCTCGTGGAAGAGTACCCTCGTCGTGAAAGACTTATTCCGGTTTCAGATCACCGCAGTGTGATCATCAAAAGTATCGTCGCCAATGATTTTAGTTGGGTCTACTCAGCCTTTGGCGCAAATGAAGCGCTTAAGAATGTGAACCCAAGATTACTAAGGGCTTTGCTCGCTCGTACCTACCAACTCGTGCGGACCGACATTCCCAGAAACCCAATTCAGGTCGATTATAAAGTGCTGGCCAACGTTACAGAGGCTGACGGGGAATTGGCAAAATTATACGGAATAGCCGACGGCGCTGATGGTCTGGCCTTTAACCTTAATTTTCCTTACACGCTTACCACTCTGGGTCAAGCGATGGGATATCAGGCATGGCATGCTTGTGATCGCTTACTCAGGACAATTTCTGAAACTGCTGGAGTCGACCTTAAGAAGTTCGACAACAAGTATCATTGCGCGATAATGAACGGAGCAGAAATTCAGTCCCACCGTTATTCTGAAGCATGCAAAGATCTCTTGGAGAAAGTTCGAACGGGAGAAGATTACGTTCAGGAGGTGCAGAAAGAAGCGGAGGCCAAAGGCCATCGTAATTAAGCACTCACAACAAGGCGACAGGGAAAAGTACCCTGAGGCAAAGGCTGGAGCACTTGTCGAAAGCACATCTCCATTTACAAGGACTCGAAGGGACATCGCATGCCTGATTCACAACATTTAAAAAACTTCAAGGCTGTATGGGGTGACTCATGCCAGTCGATGTGGGCTGAAATTCTGTCCATTACGATGGCAGAGTCATACATCATATCAAACTACAGCGATATACCTGCCGGGCAATTGATTGCAGAACGATTCTATGCACCTGAATTAAAGGACAGACTAAGGGACCTTACGCGCTCTACCTTTTTGGAAAGAGTTGACCTGTATAAGGAGAAAGTAATTACTAACAGGGCCGTTATATTGTCAGCCGTGTTCGAGACTTACTTTTCGGATTTTCTGGATACTTACATCAAGAGCAAGCCTAAGCTATTTGACAAGTCATCGGATTCAAGAACAGATTCTGGGAACAAATTCTACGGCACTATAAAAAAAGAGCCAGGCCTGTCTAATCGCGTCCTAAAGTTCGCAGAAATTGCACCAGCAAAAATTAAGTCAATCACTCCGCTGCTGACTTATCTAGATGACATCTACAACCTAAGAAATATAATTGCGCATAATGCAGGGCTTGTTAGCACCACGGAAAAATTTTCTCATGTCGATTTTTCAGCGGGCTCGAGGATTGTATTGACATCAGAAAAACTTCTTGAACTCGCAGCGCCAGTCGTAAAAATTGCTGAAAAGCTAGATGAGAAGATAACATAGATGATTAAGCTCATAGTAACGTGATTGTTTTAACCTAGATCTAATCTCCTGCCTGCGCCGACAGGCTGCAATAGGTCGGATGAAACAGTTCACGGCTGGCATATATGACCCGAAGCTGCCCTTCACCACGGGCAGCTAACGGCCATAAGCGGACCCTGGACATGACATCAATGCGCCATCGCGCCCGTTTTCCGCCGCTACTGAGCAACTTATCTATATCGGTCACGGTTGCAAAGCACGACAGTGCAAGCGGCTGTAATTAGTGGTTAAAGCAAATGCAAATGATCCGTCAAACTATGTCAACAAGACCGCCGAACATACGTTCACTTTTCACCCCTCCATCGACCGCTAACATTAAGACTAAATCGCGCACGCCCGGCACGGCCCGGTCGCCTCGACGCAACAGTCACTTACGCTCTCTGAGGTCCAAAACTAGGGAAATTGAAGTTAACAGATCCAGACTAGCTGAGAGGGATCCGCTCCATCTGCAATGCCTCACTATTGTCGTTGAGGTAGCGTGCAAGCCACTCCACTTTGGATTTCACGCGGGGATCATTGCTATTTTCCAAGTCCGAGACTATCTCGCTGCGTACCAGCGACAAGATGGGCTCTCTAGGGGAGGGAGGCCCGAGAATTAGCGGCCCCAGCACCAGGTAATCCATAAAGTACAAACCGTCGACATCCTGTTTAGCCTTCCAGATGTTCGTTGCCGGTACATTGCAAGCAAGGCTGATTACCGAATCGTCGAAAATTACCCTAGGATAGATTGCAGTCCGACTTTCCAGTTCATAGGCTCTTACCAGCCCTTCACCGAGCACTACGCTACTAGTGTGATGCAGTTTTCCAATGGTAATGGCCCCCCGCGCGTATACCCCTTGCGTCAGGAGCCTTGCACATAATGTAGCGCATACAGTAGTAACAATCGTAAAACCCATGGGGTCGAGCTGACCTGAAATAACGATATTATCTGAGAACGTAGACACTCGAAGCACATTTTCGAAGCCTTGGGTTGCAGACATGTTTTGGCTTAATGCTGGATAGTGCGTGGCCATCTCATTCAAAATTTCAAGAAGCTTCTCTAGCTTTTCAGGATTAGTGTTGATGGACCTAATGTGATCGCGAAATCCTAAAATGTCGACGAAGGCGACATACCGCTCGTTGTAGTCAGTCACTTAATATTTTTCCTTGAAGCGTTTCACTTTTTTGTGGCATGGATAATTTCTCTATTATTTCCAGCACGACCGTCGCGGCATTGTAGTGGCCAAAAGTTCAAACGTCAGCTATTGGCTGTTATTCGCCATCCATCGAGAGCGGCTGTGGAACGATTGCTATCAGTCGTGCCTATCAAAATCAAATCCTCACTCAGAGCTTGAGCACCCATGTTTTTTGTAAACGACGAGTGAGCAGCCGCACAGTCAGCAAATAGTAATACCGCGTCGCCTCACTATGCCGCCCTAGGCGATGTTCGAGAAACCAAGCCACATGCTTCCTCTGCCAAGCCCAAGGCGTCTCTCGCTGCCAGCGCTCTGCGATTTCGGCCTGGATGATTCTCGCCTGCCGCAAATGGCGTTGTTGAGTGGCGTGCGATCCGCTCAGCACCCCAGCCAAGAACAGGTCCATATCGAACGCCTTACTCATACTCGCCGCCCAATGTAGGCCGCGACCACGTCGAGCCGACCGTGCCCCAGCTCGTAGCTGATTTGCCTCCGTGCCTCACGATCAAAGCTTCTATCGACCTGGTAACATTGGTCGCCGTTGATAGGCGCGCGGTGTTGGGTGATTTGCTCGTAGCGCTCACATGCGTATGCCGCTCTTAGCTCATGGAAGCCATTGAGGTGGCTTGCATGCAGGATGTCGCGCGCAGGGCGGACGATTTTCTGCAAAACATCCAGGTAGCTTTCACTTGGCGCAACTAAGTTGCGGCTACCGGTAGGCGACACCTGCCATGCAAACCCAAGCGCACCACGAACATGATCATCCACCGTAATCCAGCGGGGTGCCGAGGCGCCAGCGCGGCCGCCTTTGGTGCCATCCTGAATGTTTATCCTGCCTAGGTCGTTAGCCTCACGGCTTAGCCGTGGCAGATCCGCCAAGATGGCTTCACGCAAACGCATACCGGTAGCACGCGCCAACAAAATGATCGCGGCGGCCCGTAGATGATGATGACGGCAAAGCGCATCGACGGTCTGCTTAACCTGTTCGCGGTCTTGGCCCTGCGGCACTGAGTGTCGACCCCTGCTGCGCTGCATACCCAACGCCTTGCTCGGGCTGGGTAATTTCACGCACTGATCACCGCGAAGCGCTGCCATGGTTTTGTTAACGCTGGATAGCCGATTTTGAGCGGTGCTGATGGCCAGGTCACCGCGCCCAACAACGTCGCGCAGATAAGCTGCATAGTCGGCCAACACCCTCCGATCAATCTGCCGCGCATCATTGATACCAGGCCCCTGATCGGACCGGCACCACCTCACGAATGCCAGCCACCGATCGCTGTGCGCCTTGACCGTGCCGTAGTGGCCACCGCCGAACATGTCTTTCAGCGCCTGAGGTCCTGCGTAACTCAATTGCCTGCCGTAGCCGAAATTACGGCCATCGCGTCTACCCACCAATGCCATGTCGAATCACCTCATCGCCTGGTCTCCAATCCTCGCCCCACGTCATCCCGCCAAGAATGCTGAGTGTTATCAGGGATCAAGGCCCCTGCGACCTGTGGGGAATGTCCTCTACGCGGGACTGGCGGCTCCTTACGTCCAGGAGCAAGGGCACCTCATGTCTGGCCCCCTGAGCACCGGTACCGGTGGGCGGGTGGAGGCTGCATTGGCTGACGAGACCAGCGCCGCGAGATCCTGAGCCAGGTGCAAGCAGCAATGCGATGACCGGGGCATGCCTGACTGTCAGTCAGGTGCAGTCCATTCCTTGGTCTGCGGCACCATCATCTACAGCGCTGTTGCTGGTGACATCGGCGTTTGTCACGCCGATTGTCACGAGGGGGAATGCCGCAAAGCCTTGTGCGATCAGAGCTGCAGCAGTGGTAGAAGTGCCCGTCTCTTTCCAGAAGAAAGAGACGGGCACAGGTTGGCGCAATAGTCGGCCACGCGGATAGGTTGCTGCAGGGCAGCACAGTACGGTGTAGCTGGCGCACGAGGGCCATGAGATTAGAGAGCATCCATCACCGGGGAGGTAACCGGGCGAGCTGCCGGATGCGAATCGCCCTTGGGGAGAACCACCGCAAGAGCGGCGTGACCTTTAAGGCTCGGGTCACCTGGGGTGCTGTCATCGACAGCCTTTGCACGGCCAGTTCTACGCCTGTGGATAAACCCGGTCAAGGGCCGAGATTCAGCGCTCTTGGGGACGTGAAAAGCGGTTATCCACCGGTGGAATTCCGTGGTAAACCCCGGACAACGTCGTAGCTTTTAGCTTTTGAAAGTGAGGTCCATCCGAACAGGGCGGCTTTGCAGCCCTGTTCGGATGGACCCGCGCAAAAGAGCAGCCAGCACCGATCTTGCAGGCTCACCCGCGATTGAATGCGCCATGGCCATTTGGCAAGGCGGTGACGTTGCCGCCTACCGGATGGGCGAACTCATGCGGGGTGACATGGCCCGATCTGTTCGCATCGATGTAGTTACTCCACCACGCCATGATCAACCGACGCTGCTCCAGAAATTGGGCCTTGTGGATATACGCGGCGCGCACGCGGTTACGCTCCTGATGGCTCATCTGCCGCTCAATTGCCGCGTCCGTCCACAGCCCTGATTCGAGCAAGGCGCTACAAGCCATGGTCCGGAAACCATGCCCGCACACGTCCTTGGTGGTGTCGTACCCCATATTGCGCAGTACCTGGTTAACCGTATTCTCCGACAAGGGTTTCCAGTACCTGTGGTCACCAGGCAACACCAGTTCAGAGAACCGATTCAAGCTGCGTAGCTGTTCAAGGATTTCGATGACTTGAGGCGACAGCGGCACTATCTGAATGTCACCACTCATCTTGGTCCCGCGTGTGGAATAGCGGACGCCTTCAATCGGCTTGCGGGTATCGGGGATCTCCCACATTGCCCGTTGCAGATCGAATTCATCCCACCGGGCGAAGCGCAGTTCGCTGGAGCGCACAAACACATGCAGCGTCAGCAGCACTGCAAGCCGGGTCAGCTCGCGACCGGTGTAGTTGTCGATTCGGTCCAAGAGTTCAGGAAGGCGGTTTAGCGAGAGTGCAGGACGGTGCACGGTGCGCGGCGCTTGAATCGAGCCGGCCAGATCGAGCGCCGGATTTTGAGTGATCTGCCGCGCCCGCTTCGCACCCCGCATGATCGTGGATAGATAGTTCTGCACACGCAGCGCTACATCCATGGTGCCGCGATCCTTGATTCGCTGGGTGACCTCAAGCAGATCGTGGGTGTCGAGTTCAGCGATAGGCCGCTGGCCAATCAGTGGAAACACGTGGGTGCGCAACCTGCTCAGCACCGTCTTGGTGTGCCCGTCAGTCCAGCGCCGGGACATTTCGACATGCCACTCCAAGGCGACAGTTTCAAAGAGAAGACTCGCCCGCTGGGCAGCAATCTTGGCCTTCTGCTTTTCTTCCATCGGATCAAGGTTGTCGAGCAACAGGGCCTTGGCCTCATCACGCTTGGTCCTCGCGACGGCCAACGAAACGATGGGGTACTTGCCGATGATCAGCGTACCTTCCTTGCCGTTGGGTTTGAAATACCGCAGCCGCCAAGTCTTCGAGCCACAGGGCGTGACGTAAAGGTACATACCCCCGCCGTCGAACAGTTTGTAGGCCCGATCACGCGGCTTGGCCGTGCGGCATTTGAGGTCGCTGAGCGGAATGGCTAGCCGTGGCATAGGGGTACGTTCTCCATTCAGGAAAGACGCTGTACCCCAAAAATACCCCCGGTTATGGGGGATTTTGTTGGTTCCCGACGGAGGGTCGTGGAAACGAAAAACCGGCCAGAAGGCCGGTTTAGAGGGCTTCCAAAGCATTCTGCGGAATGCAGTGGAGCTGGATGTGGTGCCGGAGACAGGAATCGAACCTGCGACCTTCGCGTTACGAGTGCGCTGCTCTACCGACTGAGCTACACCGGCGTGTAGCGCAACGTACCACTGCTCGCACCCGTTACGCAAACCCCTGTTTCCGCTAGTTTATTGCCCTACCCTCAAGGCGCCTTGCACCCCTTCGGCGCCAGGTCTTCCTCGATGTCGGTCGTACACGCCCACCCGGTAGCCGAACGTGTCAGGGTCAGGGCCTTGCCCAGCACAGTAGCCGGTGCATCCACCAGCGTGCACACGATACTCCCGGTGCCATCCGCCGCCTTGCCGCTAGCCGTGATCGCACAGTGCGCCGTCGCCGGCTGGCCACCCAGCTCGGCCACGCCCGCCACGTCCTTGCCGTCATTCAACCGCAGGTCCATCGCGGTCTTCAGCGCGCTGATCTCCAGCAACCCGGCCGCAGCCTTGGAGCGTGACTGGTGGTTGGTGTACATCGGTAAGGCGATGGTCGCCAGAATGCCGATGATCGCGACAACGATCATCAGTTCGATCAGGGTGATACCGCGTTGCCCTTTCATGAACGTTTCCTTTTTGATACGGGTACTCGTTGAGGTCAGGCTCGACCCCGGCTGGCAGCGGCGCAGTAGGCCTGAACAGACACCTTTTGTCACCCCTGCCCGCTCGGGCGTCGTCTTCGCTGAACTACTCTAGTGAGCATCACGGACGCGCGCCCTTGCATGGACGCGGCAAGCTGTTTCCAGGCTTGTCGCACGGGCAGGAAAAGGACCTTTGCATGACCCAATCCACACTCCTCTACTCCTGGCACGGCACCGATGCCAACGGCACGCCGGTCAGTGGCCAAACGCCCGGGCGCAGCCCGGCCTATGTGCGGGCCGGGCTGATCCGCCAGGGCATCAAGGTCGCCAGCTTGCGGCCTGCCGGTGGGCTTAAGTTCAGCTTGCCAAAGCGGCGGGAAAAGGCCGACCCGGCGGGGTTCAGCCGGCAACTGGCGACCTTGCTCAAGGCCGGGGTGCCGTTGTTGCAGGCGTTCGAGGTGATGGGGCGCAGTGGCTGCGATGCGGCGCAGGCGGCATTGCTGGATAGATTGAAACAGGATGTGGCCTCGGGCCTGGGGCTGGCGGATGCGTTGCAGCGCCACCCGGGGTGGTTCGATGGGCTGTACTGCAACCTGGTGCGGGTGGGTGAGCAGTCCGGCACGCTCGACCGGCAGCTGGAACAGCTGGCGGGCATGCTGGAGCAGCGTCGGGTGCTGCACAAGAAGGTGCGCAAGGCGATGATCTACCCGCTGATGCTATTGCTGACGGGGCTGGGGGTTTCGGCAATCCTGTTGCTGGAGGTGATTCCGAAATTCGAGAGCATGTTCTCTGGCATGGGCGTGGCGTTGCCGGCATTTACCCAATGGGTGATCGACTTGTCCACAGGGCTGAGCCGGTTTGCCCCGCTGCTGCTGGTGATGGCCGTGGTACTGGGTTTTGCCATGCGCCAGCTCTACCGGCAGCATGCGCCAGCGCGCCTGTGGATATCTCGCCGGGTGCTGGGCTTGCCGGTGTTCGGCACGCTGCTGGGGCAGGCGGCGCTGGCGCGCTTTGCGCGTAGCCTGGCAACGTCCTATGCCGCCGGTGTGCCGTTGCTGGATGCGCTGGGCACTGTGGCCAGGGTCAGTGGTGGCGACCTGCATGAGCAGGCGGTGTTGCGGCTGCGTCAGGGCATGGCCAATGGGCAGGGGCTGCACCAGGCGATGGCCGCCGAGCCGCTGTTTCCGCCGCTGCTGGTGCAACTGACGGCCATCGGCGAATCCAGTGGCACGCTGGACCAGATGCTGGAAAAAGCCGCCAGCCACTACGAGGAACAGGTCGGCCAGGCGCTGGACCAGTTGACCAGCCTGCTGGAGCCGGCCATCGTGCTGGTCCTGGGCCTGCTGGTGGGCGGCCTGGTGGTGGCGATGTACCTGCCGATCTTCCAGTTGGGTAGCTTGATCTGAACATGACTTTATGGACTTTGCTGGCTGAGCAGCCGGCGTATTTTCTCACCCTGGCCACGGTGCTCGGCCTGCTGGTGGGCAGCTTTCTCAATGTGCTGGTGTACCGCCTGCCGATCATGCTGGAGCGGCAATGGCAGCGTGAGGCGCAGGAAATGCTGGAGTTGCCGATCACGCCGCACGAGCGTTTCGACCTGTGGCTACCTGCCTCGCGCTGCCCGCATTGCGCGCATCGAATTCGCGCGTGGGAGAACATTCCGGTCATCAGCTACCTGGCCTTGCGCGGGCGTTGTTCAGCCTGCAAAACCCGCATCAGCCCGCGCTACCCGTTGGTGGAGGTGGCCAGTGCGCTGCTGTCGCTGGTGGTGGCCTGGCGCTTTGGTGTTTCGCCCGAGGCCTTGCTGGCGTTGCCACTGACCTGGTGCCTGCTGGCCCTGAGCCTGATCGATGCCGAACACCAGTTGCTGCCGGATGCGCTGGTGCTGCCGCTGCTGTGGCTGGGGCTGATCGTCAACGCCTTCGGCCTCTACGTCCCGCTGAGCAGTGCGCTGTGGGGCGCGGTGGCCGGGTACCTCAGCCTGTGGACGGTGTACTGGGTGTTCAAGCTGGCCACTGGCAAGGAAGGCATGGGCTATGGCGACTTCAAGCTGATGGCGCTGATCGGGGCCTGGGGTGGCTGGCAGGTGTTGCCATTGACCTTGCTGTTGTCATCGGTGGTCGGGGCGCTGGCTGGGCTGTGCCTGCTGCGTCTGCGCCGCCATGCCATGGGCACGGCGATCCCGTTCGGGCCTTATCTGGCGATTGCGGGGTGGATTGCCGTGCTCTGGGGTGATGAAATATACGCTTCATACACACAACTGCTTGGATTCTGATGACCACTGCGGCCTTTACCCCCTGGATTCTCGGCCTGACCGGCGGCATTGGTAGCGGCAAGAGCGCCGCTGCCGAGCGTTTCGTCGAGCTTGGCGTGCACCTGGTCGATGCCGACCAGGCGGCGCGTTGGGTCGTCGAGCCTGGCCGCCCTGCCCTGGCCAGCATCGTCGAGCGCTTCGGCGCCGGTGTGCTGCAGGCGGACGGCCAACTCGATCGTGCCGCCCTGCGCCAGCTGATCTTCGCCGACCCGGCGCAGCGCAAATGGCTGGAGCAATTGCTGCACCCGCTGATCGGGCAGGAAATTTTCAGCTACCTGGCCAAGGCGGAGTCGCCGTATGCGGTTTATGTGTCGCCGCTGCTGATCGAGTCGGGCCAGTACCAGAAAACCCAGCGGGTGCTGGTGATCGATGCGCCGCAGGAGCTGCAGGTGGCGCGTACCCTGGCGCGTGACAACACCAGCGCCGAGCAGGTGCAGGCCATTCTCAAGGCCCAGCTGGCCCGCGAGGAGCGCCTGCGCCATGCCGATGATGTGGTGGTCAATGACGGCGACCTGGCCGCGCTGCATGAGCAGATTGACCGCCTGCACCACTTTTACCTGACTTTACGAGGAGGCCAGCCATGAGCCAGCCATTGACCGTCGATTGCCCGACCTGTGGCGCACCTGTGGAATGGAACGAGAAAAGCCCGTTCCGGCCATTTTGTTCGGACCGTTGCAAGCTGATCGACCTGGGGGCCTGGGCGGCTGAAGAGCACAAGATTCCAGGGGCGGAAGAGTCCGAGGATGAGCTGTATTCTGGGGACTTGGAGCCGCGGCATTGAGCTGATAGCAAGGTGCCCTTCAGGGCCCTTTCGCGGGTAAACCCGCTCCCACAGGTATTGCACCAGCCTTGAAAACCGCAGGGTCCCTTTCAGAGCGGGTTTCACCCGCTCCCACCGGTATTGCATCAGCCTTCAAAACCGTAGGGTCCCTGTCAGAGCGGTTTCACCCGCTCCCACAAATATTGCACCAGCCTTGAAAGCCGCGCGGTCCCTGTGGGAGCGGGTTCACCCGCGAAAGGGCCGGTACAGCCATCACAAATTCACCGCTCATCCTCCTTCCACGGCGCCTGCAGATACCGCGTGCGGTTGAAGGTTTCCAGCCACTCCGGGCAAAACACCACCAGCGCACTGATCACCGTGCCGTTGATGAACGCTTCGGGGAACATCATCAGCCACAGGTAGCCGACAAAATCGCTGAGCCACTCCGGCATGGCGAAGCGCCCGTCCAGCCACAACAGCCCCAGCGCGGTCGACAGGCAGGCCAGTACGGTCAATGCTGCCGGGAAGAACCCTGAACAGAAGATATACACAAACAGGTTCCGCGGCTGGGCGCGCTCGACCCCTATTGCGCACGCCTCGGCTATCAGCACCGGCAGGCCAACCAGCAACAGGCCATTCACCCCCAGCGCCGCCAGGTCGTGGCGCCCCAGCAACAGCAAGCCTAGCTGGGCCATGAACCCGCCAAGCACCGCCAGTGGCCAGTCCAGCAACAGCGTGACCGCCGTCATGCCAATGAAGTGGTACGACACCCCGGTATCGAAATCGCGCCGCACCAACCACAACGCAAACAGGCAGAACACCGTGCCAAACAGCAGATGCTGGCGGCGCCGGTCAGTGAACAGCTCAACCCAGCGCACCTGGCTGGCCGCCCAGATCAGCAACGGCACATAACCCAGCCAGCCAAGCGTAAGGGTGGTGCCGGACAACACCTGCGCGCTGATCACCTGATGAATGCCCCTTGCTACCTTGTGGATAAAGCCGAGTCTACACCCATTCTCCGTTTCATCTGGCAGGGGTCCCGCAACAGTGCCCCGGTGCCGGGCTGATTTCTGCGCACAAACAGCATCTTATCGTCATCGATTAACGTCTAAGCTTGTCCCATGGATGACTCAGACTACCTGCGCCTGCTTACTATCCAGGCCGAACAAGCCAATGCCTTTCTCTCCAACGCCCGCAAGTGGGAACGGGAGCGTTGGGTGTGCCAACGCCTGTTGCAGGGGCTGAACATCCCCTACCGCAGCGAGGACTTCACCCCGGCCGGGCAAGAACCGCCAGATGTGCTGTTCCGCGATGCGGCCTTCGAGGTGTTTTTCGTGCTCGACGAGGGCCGCCGGCTAAATGATGAATGGCGCGAAGAGCTGCAGCGCCGGCGCAGTGCGTTCTCCCTGGCGCAGCTGGTACGCCGCGAAGCGCGCCCGCGGCGCATCAGTGCCACCGAGCTGCTGGGGCGCCTGGCGCCGACCTTGCGCAAGAAGGCGCACAACTACCGGGAACGCGGGCTGGAGCTGAACGAGCTGGACATCATTGCCTTCGCCAGCCTCAAGCGCGAAGTGCTCGACCTCAACACCCATTTTCCGCCGCCCACCGAATACCTGCGCCAGGGCTGGCGCTCGCTGTCGCTGGTCGGGCCAACCTTCGCCCGGGTGCTGTTCGCCCACCCCGATGCGCCGGACTTCCTGCGCGGTAACCTGGGCCGCAGCATTGTTTTCGACGTGGGCATCAGTCTTTGATCCAGTGCAGCGAGTGTTTGCGATGGCGTAAACTCGGCGCCAGCTATAGAAAGCCTTATCATTTGTTTCATGCGCTTGCGTGAACACTGTAGCGTTTACGCAGTCACAAACGTCTACCTGACGAGGCCCCACCATGACCAGCCGCCTGAATCCGGAAGATCAGCGTCGTGTCGATGAGTATCTGCGAGCCCCCCAGCACCAAGTCGAGCGCCGGCCCTTCCGGCCGTGGCTGCTCCTTGTGCTGGTGGTGGCCGTGACCATCGGGTTGGGTCTCATCAGCCGCCTGCTCAGTGGACTGGTGCTATGAGCCGCTTCGCGCTCGCCCTCCCCTCGTGCAGTTTGCGGCCGGCCCCCGGGGCCACGAATTCCGTAAACCTTATGAGATATCCCAATGACTCATCGCATCGTGATTGTCGGCGGCGGCGCCGGCGGCCTGGAACTGGCGACCCGCCTGGGTAAAAGCCTGGGCAAGCGCAAGCAGGCCGAGATCACCCTGGTCGACGCCAACCTCACGCACATCTGGAAGCCACTGCTGCACGAAGTGGCCGCCGGCTCGCTCAACTCCTCGGAAGACGAACTGAACTACGTGGCCCAGGCCAAGTGGAACCACTTCAACTTCCAGCTGGGTCGCATGAGCGGCCTGGACCGTGAAGGCAAGCAGATTCAACTGGCCGCCACCCTCGATGAAGAGGGCCGCGAGCTGCTGCCTGCGCGCACCCTGGGCTACGACACCCTGGTGATTGCCGTGGGTTCCAACACCAACGACTTCGGTACCCTGGGCGCGGCGCAGCACTGCTTGTTCCTCGACACCCGCAAGCAGGCCGAGCGTTTCCACCAGCAGTTGCTCAACCACTACCTGCGTGCCCATGCCGGTGATGTGGCGAGCGAGAAGATCAGCGTGGCCATCGTCGGTGCCGGTGCCACCGGTGTGGAACTGGCAGCCGAGCTGCATCACGCGGCCCACGAACTGGCGGCCTATGGCCTGGACCGCATCCAGCCCAAGGACATGCACATCACCATTATCGAAGCGGGCCCGCGCGTGTTGCCGGCACTGCCAGAGCGCATCAGCGTGCCGGTGCACAAGACCCTGGAAAAACTCGGGGTGAAGGTGATGACCAACGCCGCAGTCAGTGAAGTGACCGAGGATGGGCTGAAAACCAAGGACGGTGAAGTGATCCAGGCCAGCCTGAAGGTGTGGGCGGCCGGTATCCGTGCGCCGGGCTTCCTCAAGGACATCGATGGGCTAGAAACCAACCGCATCAACCAGCTGGTGGTGCGCCCTACCCTGCAGACCACGCGCGATGACAATATCTTTGCCTTCGGCGACTGCGCTGCCTGCCCGCAACCGGGCAGCGACCGCAACGTGCCGCCACGGGCACAGGCGGCGCACCAGCAGGCTTCGATGCTGGCGCAGAGTTTGAAAGCGCGGCTGGAGAACAAGGCGTTGCCGACCTACGAGTACAAGGACTATGGCTCCCTGGTGTCGCTGTCGCGCTTCTCGGCGGTGGGCAACCTGATGGGTAACCTGATGGGCAGCGTGAAGCTGGAGGGTTGGCTGGCGCGGATGTTCTACGTGTCGCTGTACCGGATGCACCAGATGGCGTTGTATGGGTTCTTCCGTACGGCGTTGATGATGCTGGGTAGCAAGATTGGTCGGGGTACCGAGCCGCGCCTGAAGCTGCACTGACAGGCGCCAGCATGCCCTGTGGGAGCGGGTTTACCCGCGAATGCGATGGTGAACCTGCTGACGCATTCGCGGGTGAACCCGCTCCCACAGAGGATTGTGTGGGCCCCAAGAGCGCATCTTAATTTCGAGGCAAAAAAAAGGGCATCTCATGCGAGATGCCCTTTTTTTCATGGTGGGTCGTGTAGGATTCGAACCTACGACCAATTGGTTAAAAGCCAACTGCTCTACCAACTGAGCTAACGACCCGGAAATGGTCGGGGTGAGGGGATTCGAACTCCTGACATCCTGCTCCCAAAGCAGGCGCGCTACCGGACTGCGCTACACCCCGTGATACTTAAAGAAAAAGGGCATCTCGCTGAGATGCCCTTTTTACATGGTGGGTCGTGTAGGATTCGAACCTACGACCAATTGGTTAAAAGCCAACTGCTCTACCAACTGAGCTAACGACCCGGAAAATGGTCGGGGTGAGGGGATTCGAACTCCTGACATCCTGCTCCCAAAGCAGGCGCGCTACCGGACTGCGCTACACCCCGAGATTGGCTCCGCGACCTGGACTCGAACCAGGGACCCAATGATTAACAGTCATTTGCTCTACCGACTGAGCTATCGCGGAACTGAACTTCGGTACATCTTTACAGCTTCGAAGCTTGTGTTAGCTTCGGTCTCTTTGGCTATCCGCTTTCGCGTTACAGCTGCTGAGGCCGGCTATTCTACATTCTTCGTTTTGCTTGTCAACCACTTTTTTTCATTCAACTTACTGATTTGTAAGTTGTTTTGCGGTCACCGGTATTGCTGGTGATTCGCTTAGTGCCTGACAACGCGGCGTATATTAGGGTCACTCGATTTTAGATGCAAGCAAAAAATTCAAAAATTTCAGCAAGTTATCCAGAAAGCCTGAAAAGCCTTGGTTTCGCGGGGCCTGTGCTGGCCTCTTCGCGGGTAAACCCGCTCCCACAGGTGCTGCGCAAGCCTCGAGGCTGTCGGTATTCCTGTGGGAGCGGGCATGCCCGCGAAGAGGCCAGCACAGGAAAACAGGCAAAAAAAAGCCCCGCAGATGCGGGGCTCATGGTGAAACAGATCAGCCAAAGACGATTTCGTCGCCTTCCACCTTGGCAGTAATCGCCGTCCCCGGCATGAACTTGCCTGCCAGGATCAACTGCGCCAACGGGTTTTCGATCCAGCGCTGGATCGCCCGTTTCAGCGGCCGTGCGCCGTACACCGGGTCGTAACCCACGGCAATCAGCTTGTCCAAGGCCTCCGGGCTCAGGCTCAGCGACAGTTCGCGCTCCAGCAGTCGGCTGCGCAGGCGGCCCAGCTGGATTTCGGTAATGCCGGCAATCTGCTCGCGGCCCAGTGGCTCGAACACCACCACTTCGTCGATACGGTTGATGAACTCCGGACGGAAGTGCGCACCCACCGCATCCATCACCGCCGCACGCTGTGCCTCGCGGTCCCCCACCAGTTCCTGGATCTGCGCCGAGCCCAGGTTGGAGGTCATCACGATCACGGTGTTGCGGAAGTCCACGGTGCGCCCGTGGCTGTCGGTCAGGCGGCCGTCTTCCAACACCTGCAGCAGTACGTTGAACACATCCGGGTGGGCCTTCTCCACCTCGTCCAGCAGCACCACCGAGTATGGCTTGCGCCGTACTGCCTCGGTCAGGTAACCGCCCTCTTCATACCCTACATAGCCTGGTGGGGCACCGATCAGGCGAGCCACGGAATGCTTCTCCATGAACTCGGACATGTCGATGCGCACCATCGCCTCTTCAGTGTCGAACAGGAACTCGGCCAAGGCCTTGCACAGCTCGGTCTTGCCCACCCCGGTCGGGCCGAGGAACAGGAACGAACCACTTGGCCGGTTCGGGTCGGACAGCCCGGCACGCGAACGGCGCACGGCGTTGGCCACGGCGGTTACCGCCTCGCCCTGGCCGATCACGCGCTGGTGCAGCAGCTCTTCCATCTTCAGCAGTTTCTCGCGCTCGCCTTCGAGCATCTTGGCCACCGGGATACCGGTCCACTTCGACACCACTTCGGCAATTTCTTCCTCGGTTACCTTGTTGCGCAGCAACTGGTTCTCGGTCTTGCCGTGCTGGTCGACCATCTGCAGGCTGCGCTCCAGGTCCGGGATCACCCCGTACTGCAGCTCGGCCATGCGGCTCAGGTCGCCTTTGCGACGGGCGGTTTCCAGCTCCTGGCGGGCCTGCTCGATCTTTTGCTGGATCTGCGCCGAGCCCTGCACCTCGGCTTTCTCGGAGGCCCAGATTTCTTCCAGGTCGGCGTACTCACGCTCCAGCCGGTCGATTTCCTCGGTCAGCTTCTCCAGGCGCTTTTTCGCCGCTTCGTCTTCTTCCTTCTTCAGCGCCTGCGATTCCACCTTCAGCTGGATCAGGCGACGGTCGAGGCGGTCGAGCACTTCCGGCTTGGAGTCGATCTCCATGCGGATGCGGCTGGCCGCTTCGTCGATCAGGTCGATGGCCTTGTCCGGCAGCTGACGGTCGGTGATGTAGCGGTGGCTGAGCTTGGCCGCGGCAATGATGGCGCCGTCGGTGATGGCCACCTTGTGGTGCACTTCATAGCGCTCTTTCAGGCCACGCAGGATGGCGATGGTGTCTTCCTCGCTCGGCTCCTCGACCAGCACCTTCTGGAAGCGGCGCTCCAGGGCTGCGTCCTTCTCGATGAACTGGCGGTACTCGTTCAGCGTGGTGGCGCCAACGCAGTGCAGCTCGCCACGGGCCAGGGCCGGCTTGAGCATGTTGCCGGCGTCCATGGCGCCCTCGCCTTTGCCGGCGCCGACCATGGTATGCAGTTCGTCGATGAACAGGATGATCTGGCCTTCCTGTTTGGAAAGCTCGTTCAGCAGGCCTTTGAGGCGCTCTTCGAACTCGCCGCGGTACTTGGCACCGGCAATCAGCGCGCCCATGTCCAGCGCCAGCAGGCGCTTGCCCTTGAGGCCGTCGGGCACTTCACCGTTGATGATGCGCTGGGCCAGGCCTTCGGCGATGGCCGTTTTACCTACGCCAGGCTCACCGATCAGCACCGGGTTGTTCTTGGTACGGCGTTGCAGCACCTGCACGGTACGGCGGATTTCGTCGTCACGGCCGATCACCGGGTCCAGCTTGCCTTCTTCGGCGCGCTTGGTCAGGTCGACGGTGTACTTGTCCAGCGCCTGGCGCGACTCCTCGGCGTTGGCATCGTTGACAGCCGCGCCGCCACGCAGGTTGTTGATGGCGTTTTCCAGGGCTTTCTTGCTTACGCCCTGGCCCAGCAACAGCTTGCCGAGCTTGCTGTTCTCGTCCATGGCGGCCAGCAGCACCAGCTCGCTGGAAATGAACTGGTCACCCTTCTGCTGGGCCAGGCGGTCGGCCTGGTTGAGCAGGCGCGCCAGGTCCTGCGACATGTTCACGTCGCCAGTGGGGTTCTGGATTTTCGGTAGCTGGTCGAGTTCTTTCACCAGCGCCTGGCGCAGGCTGTTGATGTCGAAGCCAACCTGCATCAGCAGCGGCTTGATCGAACCGCCCTGCTGCTCGAGCAGTGCCTGCAACAGGTGCACGGGCTCGATGGCGGGGTGGTCCATGCCAACGGCCAGGGATTGGGCATCGGATATTGCAAGCTGCAGCTTGCTGGTCAAACGGTCTATTCGCATGGGGTACCTTCCTTTAAAGGGCAGGTCGGAGCGATGGACAGCGCCTGTTTATGAAGAAACCTGCCTGAGATGACCTTATAGATAAGGCTGATTCTGGAAGATTCAAGCGTAGCGGGGTTGACCCGAGTCAACCTGTTGGATTAGTGGGGGGCCATTCGCGGGTGAACCCGCTCCCACAGGATCCTCACAGACCTTGAGAGCGATGCAGTACCTGTGGGAGCGGGTTTACCCGCGAAGAGGCCCCTACAGGCTAGCGCGGCTCCAGCCACACCAGTGAAGCAAAGCGCCCACCCTGCGGGGTACGGCGATAGGAGAAGAACCGCTCATCGCTGACCGTGCACAAGCCACCGCCATAGACAGCAGTAACCCCACGCGCCGCCAGCCGAATACGCGCCAGCTCATAGATGTCGGCCATCAACTTGCCCGGCCGGGCACCATCGACAAAGGCCCTGGCCGCTTGCGGGTGCACCGCCGTAAAGGCATCGCGCACCTCCAGCCCCACTTCGAACGCCTGCGGGCCAATCGCCGGCCCCAACCACACCAGCACCTCTTCAGGCGGCAGTGCCAGGCGATCCAAGGTGGCCTCCAGCACACCACCGGCCAACCCGCGCCAGCCAGCATGCGCCGCCGCCACGCGGGTACCGGCCCGGTCGCAGAACAGCGCAGGCAGGCAATCGGCAGTCATCACAGTACAGGCAATGCCGGGCTGGTCGGTCCAGCTGGCGTCGGCCTCGGCCACCACGGCCGGGTCGGCATCCGCCACCACCAAACCATGCACTTGCTTGAGCCAGGCCGGCTGGATGGCGAATTCGTCGCTCAGGCGGCGACGGTTCTCGGCCACCGCGGCAGGGTCGTCCCCTACATGGTCGCCAAGATTGAAGGCTTCATAGGGCGGCAGGCTTACGCCGCCCTGGCGGGTGGTGACACAGGCGCGCACCGAGGCCGGGGCCGGCCAGTCGGGGAACAGCAGCGACTGCGTCAGGCCACTCATCCGATAAAGCTCTCGCGGTCCTGGTTCAGCAGCGACAGCAACCAGACGAAGTCGTCCGGCAGCGGCGATTCCCACTTCATGACTTCACCGGTAATCGGGTGGGCCAATGCCAGGAAGCGCGCATGCAGTGCCTGGCGCGGGAAGGTTTTCACCGCCTCGACCATGGTCGGGCTGGCTGCCGGCGGAATGCGGAAGCGCCCGCCGTACGTCTGGTCGCCGACCAACGGGAAGCCAACGTGAGCCATGTGCACGCGAATCTGGTGGGTACGGCCGGTTTCCAGCTTGACCCGCACGTGGGTGTGCGAGCGGAAGCGCTTGAGTACACGGTAGTGGCTGACCGCCGGCTTGCCGCCGTCGGTAACCGCCATGCGCTGGCGCATGCCGCCATGGCGGCCGATCGGGGCATCGATCTTGCCGCCGGCAGTGACCACGCCAATCACGATGCACTCGTAGATGCGGCTGACCTTGCGCGCCTGCATCTGCTCGACCAGCCGGGTCTGCGCCTGCAAGGTCTTGGCCACTACCATCAGGCCGGTGGTGTCCTTGTCCAGGCGGTGGACGATACCGGCGCGCGGTACGTTGACGATGTCAGGCACGTGGTGCAGCAGTGCATTGAGCAAAGTCCCGCTGGCATGCCCGGCGGCCGGATGCACAACCAGCCCGGCAGGCTTGTTGATCACCATGATATGGTCGTCTTCGTAGACGATATCCAGCTCGATATCTTCGGCGACCCACTCGCCCTGGGCCTCTTGCTCGGCCTCAAGGACAAGTTGCGAGCCACCATGGACGAGGTCTCGAGGGCGCGCCACGGCACCATCGACCGTCAGGCGGCCTTCTTTGATCCACGAAGTCAGCCGGGAACGCGAGTACTCGGCGAACAATTGGGCGGCGACCTGGTCGAGGCGTTGACCGCCCAGTTCGGACGGGACCTCTGCGCTAAGTTGAATGATCTCGGACATGCTCGATTCGGCGGGCGCACAGCCTTTGGTTTCGGCTGCGAGCTTGTGGTTAAATACGACTTCTTTTGTCCCGGGGTTGGCCGGGGCGCTCATCATAACAGGACGGCACCGCCCAAGACAGCGGCCGTCAAAGGGACGCAAGCCGCCATGCAAGTGAAACACCTGCTGCTGATCGCCATCCTCGGGCTCACCGCGGCCTGTTCCTCCAATAAAGAAGTGATTGACGAGAACCTCAGCGAGGCCGAGCTGTATCAGCAGGCGCAAGCTGACCTGGACAACTCCAGCTACACCAGCGCCGTGAACAAGCTCAAGGCCCTGGAGTCGCGCTACCCGTTCGGCCGCTATGCCGACCAGGCGCAGCTCGAGCTGATCTACGCCAACTACAAGAACTCCGAGCCAGAGGCTGCCAAGTCGGCGGCCGAGCGCTTCATCCGCCTGCACCCGCAGCACCCGAACGTCGACTACGCCTACTACCTCAAGGGCCTGACCTCGTTCGACCAGGACCGTGGCCTGGTGGCGCGCTTCCTGCCGCTGGACATGACCAAGCGTGACCCAGGTGCCGCCCGCGACTCGTACAACGAGTTCGCCCAGCTGACCAGCCGCTTCCCCAACAGCCGCTACGCGCCCGACGCCAAGCAGCGCATGATCTACCTGCGCAACCTGCTGGCCTCGTACGAAATCCATGTTGCCGACTACTACCTGAGCCGCCAGGCCTATGTAGCTGCCGCCAACCGTGGCCGCTACGTGGTGGAGAACTTCCAGGAAACCCCATCGGTCGGCGACGGCCTGGCGGTGATGGTCGAGGCGTACCAGAAGATGCACCTGGACGAACTGGCCGCCACCAGCCTGGAAACCCTCAAGCTCAACTACCCTGACCACCCGAGCCTGGCAGATGGCGAGTTCCAGCCAAAGCAGACCGAGTCTGACGGCCGCGGCTGGCTGTCCAAGGCAACCCTGGGCCTGATCGAAACCGACACCCCGCTGCCGCCGGGCGAAACCCGCGCCAACCAGGATGTGGTCAAGCAGTTCCAGGATGCTCGTGACGAGATGCCGCGCGAGCTGCTGCCGACTGACGAGAACGGTGACCCGATCGTGCCGGAAGGGCCGAAGGAAGCCGAGAAGGACCGCTCCTGGTTCAGCTACATGACCTTTGGTCTGTTCGACTGATACGCAGCGGTACATGAAAGGGAGGCCTTGGGCCTCCCTTTTTTATTGGCCGCGTCCTAGACTGTCGGCTTCTTCAACCGACAAGCTGGACACCATGGTTCGCCTACTTTTCTGGATCGCCCTGATCGCCGCCGCGTTCTGGCTGTGGCGCAAGTTCAAAGCCAGCCAACAGTCGCACCCCGAGGCGAAGCTGGATGCGCCGCTGAAGATGGTGCGTTGCGCCCATTGCGGCGTGCACCTGCCCAATGACCGGGCGCTGCAACAGGGCGACGAGTGGTATTGCAGCCAGGCACACCTGCAACAGGGCCCCGGCCGCCAGAACTGAACACAGTAGCCTGTGGGAGCGGGTTCACCCGCGAATGCGTCGGTAGCTTCACTGCAGCATTCGCGGGTAAACCCGCTCCCACAGGTGGTGCGGTGAATCCCAACATCACTTATCCCTCCCCGACCCTTTCGCACCATTTGCGACCCCTCCCCCGCCGCCAGCATTGACCCACCCCGGCAAAACTCGCTAAATCCTATTTATCCGCATAAATATGAAAAATAGCGAAATGCTCAAACCCAAACGCAAGCGCCAGAAGCTGTCCGATGTGATCGTCGAATCGGTAAAGCGCTCGATCGTCACCGAAGCGCTGCACCCCGGCGACCGCCTGCCCACCGAGCGTGAGCTGATGGAGCATTTCGAGTGCTCCAAGGGTACCGCCCGCGAAGCGCTCAAGGCCCTGGAGGTCGAGGGCCTGGTCAGCACCCGCACCGGCCCGAGCGGTGGCGCCTACCTCAACGAAGTCGGCACCGAACCTGCCAGCCGCGCACTGCGCAACTACCTGCACTTCCAGCACCTGGACGGCGAACAGGTGTACCAGTTGCGTAAGGTCATCGAGGTGGAACTGGCGGTGTCGGTGATGGGCAAGCTGAGCGAAGCCGACTACGCCGCGCTGCAGGCCAACATCGACTTCTGCAGCGCACCGGAGGACAGCGAGGAAGGCCAGCGCGAACAGCGCCTGGCCGAGCTGGAGTTCCACACCCTGCTGGCCGACCGCTGCTCCAACCCGCTACTGCGTTTCATGGCGGTGTTCCTCAACGACCTGCTGCGTGACCTGGTGGTGCTGAAAAAAGCCTACCTGCCCAAGCGCCAGCAATTCGCCGCTGCCAACATCGCCTACCACAAGCAACTGCTCACCGCCCTGCGCGCCAGCGACGAGCCCGCCGTGCGCCGGCTGATGCACGAACACATGTGCGACGCCGAACACCACATGACCGCGCTGGAAGGCGAGGTTGCCCGTAACTTCCTGCTGGAGTTCGAACACCACCACTGATCCGCCTGGAAAGAGGCCTGCACACAGGCCCGACCGTACCCGCTTTGTCATTGCCACTCCTGCCTAATAACCACAACCAAGGAGTTACTCATGCAAAGACGTACCCTGCTCAAGGCAGGCCTTGCCCTGGGTGCCTTAGGTAGCCTCCCCCTGGGGGCGCACCGGGCATTCGCCGACCAACCGTTGACCTTCTATGGGCTCAAGTCGATGTCTGGCGCCTTCGCCAGCTACGGCAAGTACGCCGACATGGGCTCGCGCCTGGCTATCGCCGAACACCCGCAACTGCTCGGCCACCCGCTCAAGTACAAGGTCATCGACACCGAAGGCAACGCCGGCAAGGCGGTGCGCAAGGTGCAGGAAGCCATCGGCCAGGATGGCGCACGCTTCTTCCAGGGCTGCACGCTGTCGTCCTCGGCACTGGCGGTGTCGAAGGAAATCCACAAGGCCGGCGGCGTGTTCATGACCCCTGTCGGCGCCGATGAAATTACCGGCAAGGACTGCAATGCCTCGACCTTCCGCTGGTCGGTGCCCACCTACGGCGCCATCCGCGAAACGCTGGTGCCGATGAGCCGCCAACTGCCCCAGGCCAAGCGCTGGTACACCATCACCCCGCAGTACGTGTTCGGCGATGCCCTGCTGGACAATGCCCGCAAGGTGTTCGCCGAGCTCGGCGTGGAACACATCGGCAACAGCTACCACTCGCTGCAGGAGCAGGAGTTTTCCGGCTACCTGACCAACGCCATCGCCGCCAAGCCCGATGTGCTGGTGCTGCTCAACTTCGGCAGCCAGGCGTCCAACGCCCTGCGCCAGGCAGTGAACTTCGGCATCAAGGAGCGCATGAAAGTGCTGATGGTGTGGTCCGCCGGCCTCGACCAGTTCCAGGAGCTGGGCAGCGACGTGCTCGAAGGCGTGTACCTGGGCGCGCAGTACTGGCACCAGGTCGATACCCCATTGAACAAACAGCTGGTCGCCGCCACCCGCAAGGCCTATGGCATCAACCCCAACTACCCGCTGGCGGCCGACTACATCGGCACCAAGGTCATGCTCGAAGCCATCATCAAGGCCGGCAGCCTGGATGGCGCCGCGGTGTCCGCGGCGTTGCAGGGCATGCGCTTCCAGGGCCCCACCGGCGAAGAACTGATCCGCCCGGGCGACCACCAGGTGCTCAAGGACTACTACCTGCTGCGCGGCAAGCCCCAGGGGCAGATGCGCGACGAGGACGACCTGGCCGAAGTCATCAGCTCGGGCCGCTCGTTCGTCGAAGTCGACCACACCGGTTGCGCCCTGGCCTGAAGCCACGGCGTCAGTCACACACACTCGTACAGGCAGCCGCACCGCGCGCTGTCGAGGGCACGCTCATGCTCGATTTGTACCTGTTCCAACTGCTCAACGGCCTGGGCCTGGGGATGATCTACTTCCTCATCGCCGTGGGCCTGACGATCATTTTCGGCCTGCTCAACTTCGTCAACTTCGCCCACGGCGCGTTTTTCTTGCTGGGCGCCTACCTGTGCTACACCGCCGTGGCCATTACCGGTAATTTCTGGCTTGCCCTGCTGATCGCACCACTGGTGGTGGCGGCGCTGGCCTGGGCGGTCGAGCGCCTGCTGATCAAGCGCATCTACCACCTGCCGCACACTTTCCAGATCCTCGTCACCCTTGGTATCGCGCTGATCATCCAGGAAGCCTCGGTACTGATCTGGGGCCCGGTGGGCAAGAACATCGCGGTGCCACCGGAGCTGCGCGGGGTGCTGATCGTCGGCGACTTCATCTACCCCTACTACCGGCTGTTCCTGATCGGTTTCGCCGCGCTGATCGGCCTTGGCCTGTGGCTGCTGCTGGAGCGCACCCGCTTCGGCGCCCTGGTGCGGGCCGGCAGCGAAAGCACCGAAACCGTGTCGCTGCTGGGCACCAACATCTTCCGCCTGTTCTCCCTGACCTTCGCCCTGGGCGTGGGCCTGGCCGGCGTGGCGGGCGTGCTGTTCGCACCGCTGCGTGGCGCCCAGCCCTTCGTCGGCCCGGAAATCCTCGGCATCGCCTTCGTGGTGGTGGTGATCGGCGGCATGGGCTCGTTCGGCGGTGCACTGGTCGGCGGCCTGCTGGTGGGTGTGGTGCAAAGCATGATGACCAGCCTCTGGCCGCAAGGCGCCAGCCTGATGATCTACGGCGCCATGGCCGCAGTGATCCTGGTCCGTCCCTATGGCCTGTTCGGGAGAGCCTGAGATGAGCGAGAAAAACCCATTGCCGGTCGCCAAGGGCCGCGCCCCGGCCCTGCTGTTGCTGGTGGTCGCCAGCCTGGTGGCGCTGCCGCTGCTGCTGCCATCGGCCACCCTGGCCACCGAGATCCTGATCTTTGCCCTGGCGGCGCTGGCCTGCAACCTGCTGCTCGGCTACACCGGCCTGCTGTCGTTCGGCCAGGGCATCTTCTTTGGCGTGGGCGCCTATGGCGCGGCGCTGCTGATGATCCACCTGCAGTGGGGCATGTTCGCCGCGCTGCTTGGCGCCGCCGTGTTCGGTGCCTTCCTGGCGCTGCTGGTAGGTGCCCTGGCGATCCGCCGCACGGGTATCTACTTCGTCATGCTGACCCTGGCCTTCAGCCAGATGGCCTACTTCCTGGCCTACACCCTCAGCGGCTGGACCGGCGGTGACAACGGCCTGCTCGATGTGCCCCGGCCCAATATCGAAATCGCCGGCCATGTGCTGGTCGACCTGGCCGACCCAAGGCACTTTTATGTATTCGTCGCGGTGCTGTTCCTGCTGATCTTTGCCGGCGCCCTGCGGGTGATCCGCTCACCATTCGGCAGCACCCTGCTGGCCATCCGCGAAAACGAGACACGCGCCGCAGCCATCGGCTACGACACCCGTCACTTCAAGATCCTGGTGTTCATGCTGTCGGGTGCCATCACCGGTATTGCCGGGGCGCTGTACGCCATGCTGCTGCACTTTGCGCCGCTGTCGAACATCGACCTGATGATGAGCGAGAACATCCTGATCATGACCATCGTCGGTGGCACCGGCTCGCTGTTCGGCTCGCTGCTGGGGGCCGGCGCCATCGTGTTGCTGGGTGACGTGCTGTCGGAGCTGTGGCCGCGCTGGCTGATGCTGCTTGGGGTGATCCTGATCCTGGTGGTGGTGTTCATGCGTGGCGGCCTGTGGGGCGGCCTGGCAGAACTGGGCAAGCGCCTGCTGGCTAACCGCAATGCCGATGACAAACCCCAGGCCAAGACCAAGGAGACCCTGTGATGAGTGACTACCTCCTGGAAACCCGCCAGCTGGAGCTGGCCTACGGCCCGTTCAAGGCGGTTGCGGGCGTCGACCTCAAGGTCCGCGCCGGCTCCATCCACACCATCATCGGCCCCAACGGCGCCGGCAAGACCAGCCTGTTCCACTGCCTGACCGGCGAGCGCCAGGCCACTGCGGGCAAGATCCTGTTCAACGGCCAGGACATCATCCGCAAGCCGTCCCACGGGCGCGTGGCGCTGGGCATGGCCCGTTCGTTCCAGCTCACCAGCCTGTTCCAGAACCTGTCGGTGCGCGAAAACCTGCGCCTGGCCGCCCAGGGCCGCGATGGCCTGGGTGCGCTGAACTTCTGGCGTAGCGTCGAGCACAAGCGCAGCCACTGGAACACTGCCGACCAGGTGCTGGAGCGCCTGAAGCTGACAGCCCGCGCCGAGACCCTGGCCGGCGAGTTGTCGCACGGCCAGCAACGGGTGCTGGAAGTGGGCATGTCGATCTGCGCCAAACCTGCACTGCTGATGCTCGACGAGCCCACTTCGGGCATGGGCATCGACGATATCCCGGTGATGACCGACCTGATCAGCGACCTCGGCCGCGACCACACCGTGCTGCTGATCGAGCACAACATGAGCATCGTCATGTCAATCAGCCAGCGCATCACGGTGATGAGCCACGGCCAGATCCTGGTCGAGGGTACCCCTGAACAGGTGCGCAACGACGAGCGTGTCCGCACCGCCTACCTTGGAGAGACCGCCTGATGCTCAACGTCGATTCGATCCATTCCTACTACGACAAGAGCCATGTGCTCGAAGGCGTCTCGCTCAAGGTCGAGGCTGGCGAACTGGTGACCCTGCTGGGGCGCAACGGCGCGGGCAAGACCACCACCCTGCGCAGCATCCTCGGCATCGTCCGCCCACGGCAGGGGCAGATCAGCTTCAACGGCCAGCAGCTGGTCGGCCGCGAAATCTTCGATATCGCCCGGCTCGGCATTGCCCTGGTGCCGGAGCACCGCGGCATCTTTCGCCAGCTAAGCGTTGAGGAAAACCTGAGGATTGCCGCACGCAAGGACAGCCGCTGGCAGCTGGAAGACGTGTACAGCATGTTCCCACGGCTGAAGGAGCGGCGCCGCAACGGCGGTTTCGCCCTTTCCGGCGGCGAACAGCAGATGCTGGCCATCGCCCGCGCCCTGCTCAACGGGCCGAAGCTGCTGATCCTCGACGAACCGACTGAAGGCCTGGCCCCGGTGATTGTCGACGAGCTGGTGAAGATTTTGCGGCGGATCAAGGACGAAGGCCTGTCGATCCTGCTGGTGGAGCAGAACCTGATGGTCTGCGACGCCCTGGCTGACCGCCATTACGTGCTGGAGCAGGGTCGGGTTGCCTACCAGGGCAGTGCGGCGCAGTTCCGCGAGGACCCGAGTGTCAAGAACCGGTATCTGGCCCTGAGCGCCTGACCCAGACCTTGTTTACCTGTGCCGGCCTCTTCGCGGGTAAACCCGCTCCCACAGAGACCTCACTGTCTTCAGGCCGGTGATATCCCTGTGGGAGCGGGTTCACCCGCGAAGAGGCCGGTACACGCAACCCAGTCATTTCAGGAGAGATGAACCATGAACACCCGCATCGATCCCTCGCAACACCTGCTCGGCCAGGGCCCGCTGGTCAGCCGCGAACGCCTCTGGCGATCGCTGATGGACCTGGCCCGGCTCGGCGCCACCGCCAAAGGCGGCGTATGCCGCCTGGCCCTGACCGACCTCGACCGCCAGGCCCGCGACCTGTTCGTGCGCTGGTGCGAAGAAGCCGGTTGTACGGTCAGCATCGACGCCATCGGCAACATCTTCGCCCGCCGCCCCGGCCGCAACCCGGCACTGCCACCGGTGATGACCGGCAGCCACATCGACACCCAACCCACCGGCGGCAAGTTCGATGGCTGCTACGGCGTCATGGCCGGCCTCGAGGTGCTGCGCACCCTGAACGACCTGAACCTGACCACCGAAGCCCCGCTGGAAGTGGTGGTATGGACCAACGAGGAAGGCTCGCGCTTCCCGCCATGCATGATGGGCTCGGGGGTGTTCGCCGGTAAGTTCGGCCTGCAGGAGACCCTGGCCAAGGTCGACGACCAGGGCCTGTCGGTAGGCGCGGAACTCCAGCGCATTGGTTACGCCGGCCCGCGCGTGCCCACCGGGCATGCCGTCGGCGCCTACTTCGAGGCGCATATAGAACAGGGCCCGGTGCTGGAAGACCAGCGCACCACCATTGGCGTGGTCCAGGGCTGCCTTGGGCAGAAATGGTTCGACCTGGTACTGACCGGCGTAGAGGCCCATGCCGGCCCTACTCCGATGCACCTGCGCAAGGATGCCCTGGTCGGTGCCGCCGAGGTGGTGGCTGCGGTCAACCGCGTGGCGCACGCCCACCAGCCGCATGCCTGCGGCACCGTCGGCTGCCTGAACCTGCACCCGGGCTCGCGCAATGTCATCCCCGGCCAGGTGCAGATGACCATCGACCTGCGCCACCTCGACCCCGAGCACCTCGCCACCATGGTCAGCGAAGTACGCGCAGCCATTGAAACCAGCACGGCAAGGCACGGATTGAGTTTTGAACTGACGCCAACCGCCGACTTCCCGCCGCTGTACTTCGCCGAGCAGTGCGTTGACGCCGTGCGCCAAGGCGCGCGGGAGCTGGGCCTGAGCCACATGGATATCGTCAGCGGCGCCGGCCACGACGCAATCTTCCTCGCCGAACTGGGCCCGGCCGGGATGATCTTCGTGCCCTGCGAGGGCGGCATCAGCCACAACGAAATCGAAAATGCCGCGCCACAGGACCTGGCCGATGGCTGCGATGTTCTGCTGCGCGCCATGTTCCAGGCCGCCAACCCGGGAGCCCGTTGAAATGACCCAGAAAACCGCGATTGGCGAGTTCACCGCCGTCGAACTGCTCGAGTTGTACCAGCGCCGCCAACTGTCACCGGTCGAGGTGATCGACGATGTGCTGGCGCGCATCGACCTGCACAACCCGGCGGTCAACGCCTATTGCCATGTCGACGGCGAAGGTGCCCGCGTCGCCGCCCGCGCCAGCGAACAGCGCTGGCAGCGTGGCGAGCCCTGCGGCCGGCTGGATGGCGTACCCGCCTCGATCAAGGACCTGACCCTGACCCGCGGCATGCCCACACGCAAGGGCTCGCGCACCACCTCGGGCGCCGGCCCGTGGGAAGTCGATGCGCCCTTCACGGCCTTCATGCGCGAAGCCGGCGCTGTATTGGTGGGCAAGACCACCACGCCGGAGTTCGGCTGGAAGGGGGTGACCGACAACCCGCTGTACGGCATCACCCGCAACCCCTGGGATACGCGGCTGACCGCCGGCGGCTCGTCCGGTGGTGCCGCGGCGGCAGCCGCACTGAACCTGGGCGTACTGCACCAGGGCAGCGATGCCGGCGGCTCGATTCGCATCCCCTGCGCCTTTACCGGCACGTTCGGCATCAAGCCGACCTTTGGCTACGTACCGCAATGGCCCGCCAGTGCAATGACCGTGCTGTCGCACCTGGGGCCGATGACGCGCACCGTCGACGATTCGGTACTGATGCTCGACTGCGTCGCCCGCCCCGATGCCCGTGACGGGCTGGCTGGCGCACCCAGGCAAGCGCCGTGGCTGGGCCAGGAGCAGGACCTGAGCGGCCTGCGCATCGCCTACAGTGCCAACTTCGGCTACGTGCAGGTCGACCCGCAGGTCCAGGCACTGGTGGCCCAGGCCGTGCAGCGCCTGGCACGGCTGGGCGCACAGGTTGAAGAAGTCGACCCGGGGTTCGGCGACCCGCTGGAGACGTTCAACACCCTGTGGTTTGCCGGTGCGGCGCGGTTGGCCAGTGCGTTCAGCGATGAACAGCGGGCGCTGCTTGACCCAGGGCTGCGCTGGATTGCCGAACAGGGAGCGCGAATCAGCCTTGGCGAATACACCCAGGCCCTGGAGGCACGGGCAGAGTTGATCGCCAGGATGAATGCCTTCCACCAGCGCTATGACGTGCTGGTATCGCCGATGCTACCGCTGGTGGCATTCGAGGCCGGGCACAATGTGCCGCCTGGTTCGGGGATGGCGCAGTGGATGGAGTGGACGCCGTTCAGCTATCCCTTCAACCTGACCCAGCAGCCGGCGGCTTCGGTGCCGTGCGGGTTCACCCGAGAGGGGTTGCCGGTGGGGCTGCAAGTGGTCGCCGGGCGCTTTGCCGATGAGCAGGTGCTGCGAGTGTGCAAGGTGTATGAGCAGCATTACCCGAGCCGGCACTTGCAGGCACCGATTACCGGCTGAAACCCCTACTGCCCTCTCCGGCCCTTTCGCGGGTAAACCCGCTCCCACAGGTACATCGCAGGTTTCGAAAACCGTGCGATCCCTGTGGGAGCGGGTTTACCCGCGAAGAGGCCCTCAGTTCAAACGCCCGACTGGCGCATACGGCGCCGGGTCAATGATCGGCTCTGCCCCGGTCAACAGGTCGGTAAACAGTTGGCACGAAGCCGGCGCCAGCACCAGCCCGTTGCGGTAATGCCCACAGTTCAACCACAACCCCTGATGCCCCGGCACCGGCCCGATATACGGAATACCTTCCGGCGACCCCGGCCGCAGCCCGGCCCAATGCGCCACCACCGGGGCCCCCTCGAGCTCAGGCAGCAACTCCACCGCCGACGCCTTCAGGCTCTCCAACGCTTCGCCGGTCGGGGTCTTGTCATACCCGGCATGCTCCAGCGTGCTACCCACCAGAATATGCCCGTCACGCCGGGGGATCGCATAGCGCCCCTTGGCCAGCACCATGCTCGGCAGGAAGTCGTCGGCACACTTGAACAAAATCATCTGGCCCTTCACCGGCTCCACCGGCAGCTCCAGGCCTAGCGTACGCAGCAGGTCGCCACTCCAGGCGCCGGCACTCAGCACCACCTCATCCGCTGCCAGCACACCGTCTGCCGTCTGCACACCGGTCACGCGGCCGCCTTGCTCGACGAAGCCGGTAATCTGGCAGTGCTCACGCAAGGTCACGTTGGGCAACGCCAGCAACGCCGCCTTGAGCGACTTCACCAGGCGCGGGTTGCGCACGTTGGCCACGCCGGCCATGTAGATCGCACGCTTGAAGCCTGGGCCCAGCACTGGCACTGCGTCATAGGCCGCCGAGATATCCACGGCACTCAGCGGCCGCTGCTCACGCTCGGCCCAGGCCAGCGCTTCGGCCTCGTCGTCCAGGTCGAGCCAGTACAGGCCGGTAGTGTGCACTTCGGGGTCGACGCCGGTGCTGGCGAACAAGCGCTCGCCCAGCTGTGGATAAAAGTCTTGCGACCAGTGTGCCAAGGCGGTCACCGCAGGGCTGTAGCGCCACGGGTACAGTGGCGAGACGATGCCACCGCCGGCCCAGGACGACTCGCGGCCGACTTCACCCTGATCACACACCACCACCTGCCCGACCTTCGCCGCCAGGTTGAATGCCGTCAGCAGGCCGATCACCCCGCCACCGACCACCACTACTTGCTTGCTCATCTGTCGATCCAACACCTGAAGTAAATCCGCGATGCACCGGGCATCATTCAACCTTCAGCTTCCCCAGCAGTGCACGCTGTCTTCGACGGCCCCCGGATTGCGCTGCACGCCAGCCTGGTCGAGCTGGAAATCGCCGCAGCGGTCCTGTGCCATCAGCCCGTTCGGCAGCCGCCGGGCGCGCAGCGTGAAGGTGTCGCTGTCACGCTGGGCCTGCAGGCTGTAATAGCGGGTACCATCGGGCAAGGCCGGGTCGCCCTCGGCGTATTGGCCAGTGCGTACGCGGTGGCGTTCCAGGCGCAGGGCGGCATCATGCAGCAGGCCAACCACTTCGCTGCGCGCAGCTCGCCGTAACTGGTCGCTGTAACTGGGGTAGGCAATGGCTGCCAGAATGCCGGTCACGGCCAGCACAATCAACAACTCGATCAGGCTCAAGCCTTGCTGCATGTCAGTCTCCTCGCAATCTCTGCCGCCAGGCAATGCGCCGGGTTGTGTCGCCGTCCATGGCATAGACCGCTTCCAGCACATGCCGTGACTGGGTTTGCAGGCTGACGGCGGTGACTCGGTACAGGGTGACCTGCTGCCCTTCCGGCATATGCGCGGCGTAATCGCTGGTACCCAGATTCTGCAAGTGGAAGTAGCCAGTTCGTGTGCGCTGCCACTGCCCGCTCAGATCGTGCGGTCGAACTGGTGGCGGGCACACTTTGCAAGGGTCGGGAGGAGCCCGTTCGAGCTCGCCTGCCCCTGCCAGCAACGTGTCCTCGGCCTGCTCCAGCGCCAGCAGGCCTTCGCTCAGATAACCAGTCATCCGCGTTGCCGCTAGCGCATCACGCAGGGCGGACGCCGCAAGCAACCCCAGCAGCGTGCTCAAGACCAGGGCCACCAACAGGACGATGCCACGCTGACCACTCATGAGGCCGGCACCGGATTGCGGATCGCCACGCTCAGTTCATGGCGTTGTTCGAGTTCGAGCGTGGGTTCGTAAAGCGTCAGGGCAATATCCACCCGCTCACCTTGCGCCACTTGCACACGCTGGAAACGCATGGACCGCACATTCTCAACCAGCGGCTGGAAGTTGCTGTTGTTGCGTTTGAATTTCAGCGTATTGCCCTGGAGCTGGTAGACATATCTGCTGATGGGGTAAACCTGTGGGTAGCCCTCCTTCAACTTGTCATCCACAGACACTTCGCTTGTGCAGTCCGTGTGCAGGAACCACAGCGGCGCCCCGGCTTGCCCAGGCAACTCCGTCACGACCAGGCTCAGGGTGGATGCTTCGACTTCCATCGGCCGGGTAAATGCGTGCTCTGCGCTGGAACTGCTGAAGTGCTGTGGCCGAAGTCGCAGGCAGCCGAACATCCCGGTCATGCGGATATCCTGGGCCATTCGCAGCAATGCCAGGCGTGCCTCATCCTGCATGCGTACTGCCGTGCTTTGCAGCCGCCATGCGTGGTGGGCCGAGGTAAAGAGCTGGCTGGCGGCCGCCAACAGCAGCAACCCGATGGTCAGCGCCAGCATCACCTCAAGCAAGCCGAAACCACGCTGGCCGCGCCTCATGGCCGCCCCCTTTCCTGCTCACTGTGCGCCGCCATCAGCGCCTGCCCATCGCGGCGCGCGTCCTCGGCAGCTTGCAATGCCCGCAGTTGCAAGCCTGCTGCTGCGAACATACCCACGGCCACCACGCCCACCGCCAATAACACTTCCAGAAGCGTCATGCCCCGTTGTATTGCGCGCATCCCTGCACCTCCTGCGACTTTTCCTGCAATTGCATTGAACCCGGGCGACTGGACCGCCGGTCCAACGACCGTGAAGCTATAGCCAAGCACTTCCAGGGAGGAATGCACGGTGAAGCAACGAGGTGTAACACTGATACAAATGTTGTCGGCCCTGGCGGTGGCCATATTGCTGACACAGCTCGGCATGCCGGCCTACGCCAGATTGAGCGACGACCTGCACAGGGCGGCGGCTGCGCGTGACTTGGCGCAGGCGCTGCGCAGTGCGCGCAGCCATGCCATGCTGCAGAGCCAGCCGGTGCTGGTGCAGGCGCTGGATGGTGATTGGGGGAATGGTTGGCGGGTGATGCTGGAGCATAACCAGCAGGTGCTGCGCGAGCAGCGCCTTTCACGGCCGCTGACGATCACCAGCAATGGCGGCGGGCAACTGAAGTTCAGTGCGCAGGGGGTTCCGCTGGGGGCGAACAATAACTGGTTTGGTTCAACGATGGAGGTTTGCGAGCGCTTGACCCCAACTAGCCAGTATCGAGTGGTGATGGCACAGACTGGCAGGGTCAGGGTAGAAATGGGAGAGGCCAGAAACTCCCGGTGCAAAGGCTCCGCCAGCAGATCGACGCAGTCTCTGTAGGAGCGGCCTTGTGTCGCGAACGGGCCGCAAAGCGGCCCCGGCAATGCCAGCTCTAACGCTGAAATCTTGGGGCTGCCTTGCAGCCCGTTCGCGACACAAGGCCGCTCCTACAGGGAGATCGCGCCCGAAAGCGCGGTCAGATCAGCGACCGAACCCGCAGCTCCTTGGGCATGGAGAAGGTGATGTTCTCTTCCCGCCCATCCAGTTCTTCAGCGCCGGTGGCACCCCAGGCCTTGAGCTGTTCGATCACGCCACGCACCAACACTTCAGGGGCAGAAGCACCGGCGGTGATGCCGATCCGCGCCGTCTGGTCGAACCAGCCACGCTGCAGGTCCTCGGCACCGTCGATCAGGTAAGCCGGGGTGCCCATGCGCTCGGCCAGCTCGCGCAGGCGGTTGGAGTTGGAACTGTTCGGGCTGCCGACCACCAGTACCACATCACACTCGTCCGCCAGTTGCTTGACCGCGTCCTGGCGATTCTGGGTGGCGTAGCAGATGTCGTCCTTGCGCGGGCCACCAATGTTCGGGAAACGCGCACGCAGGGCGTCGATGACGCGGCTGGTGTCGTCCATCGACAGTGTGGTCTGGGTAACGAACGCCAGGTGGTCCGGGTCCTTCACCTGCAGGCTGGCAACATCCTCCTCGTCTTCGACGAGGTAGATGGCGCCACCGTTGCTGGCGTCGTACTGGCCCATGGTGCCTTCGACTTCCGGGTGCCCTTCGTGACCGATGAGGATGCACTCACGGCCGTCGCGGCTGTATTTGGCCACTTCGATGTGCACCTTGGTCACCAGCGGGCAGGTGGCATCGAACACTTTCAGGCCACGGCCAGCGGCTTCCTGGCGCACGGCCTGGGAAACGCCGTGGGCACTGAAGATGACGATGACATCGTCCGGTACCTGGTCCAGCTCTTCGACGAAGATGGCGCCACGGTTGCGCAGGTCTTCCACCACGAACTTGTTGTGCACCACTTCGTGACGCACGTAGATCGGCGGGCCGAAGACTTCCAGCGCGCGGTTGACGATCTCGATCGCCCGGTCGACCCCCGCGCAGAAGCCGCGAGGGTTGGCGAGTTTGATTTGCATGCTCGGCTCCAGGCTTACAGGGCCTTCACCTCGAGGATCTCCACCTCGAAGGTCAGGGTCTTGCCAGCCAATGGGTGATTGAAGTCGATGGTCACCTGGTCGTCATCGAACGCTTTGACCACACCTGGCAGCTCGGTGTTGGCGGCGTCGTTGAAGATGATCAACAGCCCTTCGGACAACTCCATGCCCTCGAACTGGGACCGCGGCATGACTTGCACGTTCTGCGGGTTGGGCTGGCCGAAGGCGTTCTCCGGGGCCACCACGACGGTACGCTTGTCACCGCCTTTGAAGCCGAACAGCGCGTTCTCGAAACCTGGCAGCAGGTTGCCATCGCCAACCTTGAAGGTGGCCGGGGCCTTGTCGAACGTGCTGTCGACGGTGTCGCCGTTTTCCAGGTGCAGCGCGAAGTGCAGGGTGACTTCGGTGTTCTGGCCGATACGGGTGTCAGTCATGGACCGGATCCTCGGACTTCTTGCTCTTGAACATATCCAGCGCCAGCATCACCGCACCGACGGTGATGGCGCTGTCGGCCAGGTTGAAGGCCGGGAAGTAATGGCGGTTCTGCCAGTGCACCAGGATGAAGTCGACCACATGGCCGAGCACGACGCGATCGTACAAGTTGCCGATCGCGCCACCCAGCACCAGCGCCAGCGCCACGGCCAGCCAGGTCTCGTTGCGCCCCAGGCGCTTGAGCCACACCACCAGCACGGCACTGACCGCCACCGCGATCAGGGCGAACAGCCAGCGCTGCCAGCCGGAGCTGTCCGCCAGGAAGCTGAACGCCGCGCCGGTGTTGTAGGCCAGGGTCCAGCTGAAGTAGTCGGGGATGACGACGATCTGCTGGTACATGGTCAGGGCGTTGTTGAAATACAGCTTGGTGGCCTGGTCGAGGACCAGTACCACCAGGCTCAGCCAAAGCCATGCAAGGCGCCCGAAGCGCCCCGCTGCAGGGTTAGGCATAGTGGCGCACCTCGCCGGAACCGCTGAGGTTGTCGACGCAACGGCCGCAGATTTCCGGATGCTCCGGGTGGCTGCCGACGTCGGCGCGGAAGTGCCAGCAACGGCCGCACTTGGCGTGGCCGGACTTGACCACTTGCAGCTTGAGGCCTTCGACTTCGGTGGCCACGGCTTCGGCCGGCGCCTGTACGAACGGCACCACACTGGCAGCCGAGGTGATCAGCACAAAGCGCAGTTCGTCGCCCAGCTTGCCCAGGTCGGCACTCAGGCCTTCGTCGGCGTACAAGGTGACTTCGGCTTGCAGGTTGCCGCCGATGACCTTGGCGGTACGCTGGTTTTCCAGTTCCTTGTTGACCGATGCCTTGACGGCCATCACGCGGTCCCAGTAGGCGCGGTCCAGTTCGCTGCCTTCTGGCAGCTCGCTCAGGCCTTGGTACCAGCCGTTGAGCATTACCGACTCGTTGCGCTCGCCTGGCAGGTACTGCCAGATCTCGTCGGCGGTGAACGCCAGGATCGGCGCGATCCAGCGCACCAGCGCCTCGCTGATGTGGTACAGCGCGGTCTGGCAGGAACGGCGGGCGACACTGTTGGCGCCGGTGGTGTACTGGCGGTCCTTGATGATATCGAGGTAGAAGCCGCCCAGTTCCTGCACGCAGAAGTTGTGCACCTTGGAGTAGACGTTCCAGAAACGGTACTCGCTGTAGTGCTCTTCCAGCTCGCGCTGCAGCAGCAGGGTACGGTCTACGGCCCAGCGGTCCAGCGCCAGCATGTCCTCCGGGGCCAGCAGGTCGCGGGCCGGGTCGAAGCCGGACAGGTTGGAGAGCAGGAAGCGTGCAGTGTTGCGGATACGTCGGTAGGCGTCGGCGCTGCGCTGCAGGATCTGCTCGGAAACGGCCATTTCACCGGAGTAGTCGGTAGCGGCAACCCAAAGGCGCAGGATATCGGCACCCAGGGTGTTGTTGACCTTCTCCGGCTCGATGGTGTTGCCCAGCGACTTGGACATCTTGCGGCCGTTCTCGTCCACGGTGAAGCCGTGGGTCAGCAGTTCGCGGTACGGCGCGTGGCCGTCGATGGCGCAACCGGTCAGCAAGGACGAGTGGAACCAGCCGCGGTGCTGGTCGGAACCTTCCAGGTACAGGTCGGCACGCGGGCCAGTGGCGTGGCCGATGTCGTGCGAGCCACGCAACACATGCCAGTGGGTGGTACCCGAGTCGAACCACACATCGAGGGTGTCGGTGATCTTGTCGTACTGCTCGGCTTCAGCGCCCAGCAGTTCGGCGGCGTCCAGCTTGAACCAGGCCTCGATGCCTTCCTGTTCGACGCGCTTGGCCACTGCTTCCATCAGCTCGACGGTGCGCGGGTGCAGCTCGCCGGTCTGCTTGTGCAGGAAGAATGGGATCGGTACGCCCCAGTTGCGCTGACGCGAGATGCACCAGTCCGGGCGGTTGGCGATCATCGAATGCAGGCGCGCCTGGCCCCAGGCCGGGACGAACTTGGTGTCCTCGATGGCTTTCAGTGCACGCTCACGCAGCGGCTCGCCGGTGGTCGGCTGCTTGTCCATACCCACGAACCACTGCGCGGTGGCGCGGTAGATCAGCGGGGTTTTGTGGCGCCAGCAGTGCATGTAGCTGTGGCTGATGGTTTCGGTGTGCATCAGCGCACCGACTTCGCTCAGCTTCTCGACGATGGCCGGGTTGGCCTTCCAGATGAATTGACCGCCGAAGAATGGCAGGGAGTCGACATACACGCCGTTGCTCTGCACCGGGGTGAGGATATCGTCGTTGACCATGCCGTAGCGCTTGCAGGTGACGAAGTCGTCTTCACCGTAGGCTGGCGAGGAGTGCACCACGCCGGTACCGGCGCCCAGTTCGACGTAGTCGGCCAGGTAGACTGGCGACAGGCGGTCGTAGAACGGGTGGCGGAAGTTGATCAGTTCCAGCGCCGAACCCTGGGCGGTGGCGATGACCGAGCCCTCCAGGCTGTAGCGCTTGAGGCACGACTCGACCAGCTCTTCGGCCAGTACCAGCAGGCGCTCGCCGGTGTCGACCAGGGCGTACTTGAACTCGGGGTGGATGTTCAGCGCCTGGTTGGCCGGGATGGTCCACGGGGTGGTGGTCCAGATCACGATGGCGGCCGGCTTGGCCAGCGAAGCCAGGCCGAAGGCAGCGGCCAGCTTGGCCTCGTCGGCTACCGGGAAGGCAACGTCGATGGTCTGCGATTTCTTGTCGGCGTACTCGACTTCGGCCTCGGCCAGGGCCGAACCGCAATCGAAGCACCAGTTCACCGGCTTCAGGCCCTTGAACACGAAGCCTTGCTTGACCATTTCGGCCAGGGCGCGGATTTCACCGGCCTCGTTGGCGAAGTTCATGGTCTTGTACGGGTTGTCCCAGTCACCCAGCACGCCCAGGCGGATGAACTCGGTCTTCTGCCCTTCGATCTGCTCGGCGGCATATTCGCGGCACAGCTCGCGGGTGCGGTCGGCGGACAGGTGCTTGCCGTGGGTGACCTCGACCTTGTGCTCGATCGGCAGGCCATGGCAGTCCCAGCCCGGCACGTACGGCGCATCGAAGCCGGCCAGGGTCTTGGAACGGACGATCATGTCCTTGAGGATCTTGTTCAGCGCATGACCGATGTGAATCTTGCCGTTGGCATAGGGCGGGCCGTCGTGCAGGACGAACTTGGGACGATCCTTGCCAATTTCGCGCAGCTTCTGGTACAGGCCAATGCTGTCCCAGCGCTGCAGGATCTGCGGTTCGCGCTGAGGCAGGCCGGCCTTCATGGGGAAGGCGGTGTCCGGAAGGTTAAGCGTGGCTTTGTAGTCGGTCATTTCAGGCTCTTCGTTAACGGTTGAGCGTGCCAATGTGCACGTGCGGCGGCGATATCCGCATCGATCGCCGACTTCAGCGCCTCCAGGGAGGCGAAACGCTGCTCTTCACGCAGCTTGTGGTGGAACTCCACCGTCAGGCGCCGGCCATACAGGTCGCCGGCATAATCCAGCAGATGAATCTCCAGGTGCGGGCGCCCGTCACCGGCAACGGTGGGGCGCACGCCGATATTGCCGACACCCGGCCAGGCCTTGCCGTCGATTTCGATGCTGGCCAGGTAGACCCCGGACAGCGGTACGCGGCGGCGCTTGAGCTGGATGTTGGCGGTAGGTGTGCCGAGCTGGCGGGCCAGCTTCTGGCCATGCAGCACGCGGCCGCTGATGCGGTACGGGCGGCCCAACAGGTGCTCGGCCAGCTCGAAGTTGCCTTCGGACAGGGCCTTGCGCACTTCGGTGCTGCTGACACGCAGGCCGTCCTGGATCACCGTGTTGGCGGCCTCGACGGTGAAGCCGTACTGCTTGCCGGCCTCGACCAGGAAGGCGAAGTCGCCGGCGCGGTCGCAGCCGAAGCGGAAGTCATCGCCCACTTCGAGGTGGCGTACACCCAGGCCGTCGACCAGGATGGCCTTGACGAAGTCATCGGCACCGAGCTTGCTCAGGCGCTGGTTGAATGCCAGACACAGCACCCGGTCGATACCCTCGCCCGCCAGCAGTTCGATCTTGTCGCGCAGGCGGGCCAGGCGGGCCGGCGCGGTGTCGGGGGCGAAGTACTCGCGTGGTTGCGGTTCGAAGATTACCACGCAGGTCGGCAGGCCCAAGGCCTGGCCGCGCTCGCGCAGGCGCGCCAGGATCGCCTGGTGGCCGCGGTGAACCCCGTCGAAGTTGCCAATGGTGGCGACACAGCCCCGGTGCTCGGGGCGCAGGTTGTGAAGACCTCGAACCAGCTGCATAACGCGCTTCTTGCTCATAAAGTGGCCGATTATAACCACACCCGGGCGCCGGTGACAGGCAGCAGCGCCCAAGGGCGGCGTGGAATGCGAAAAACCGACGCCTGACCCGCCCGAAGCCTCAGTGCAAGGCCTTGCGAGCGAAATGCCGAGGGCGGAAGCCGCACAGGTACAGGCAGCCGAAATAGGTCACGACGCCCGCCAGAACCAGAGCCCCCAAACGCACCAGGCGCTCGAGCATGTTGCCCTGCTCCCAGGCCGGCAGATAATGCATGCCGGCCAGCAACACCGCCGACATCAGCCCCACCGCCAGCACCAGCTTGAACAGGAACATCCCCCAGCCTGGCTGCGGCTGGAACAGCTGCTTGCTGCGCAGCTTCCAGAACAGCAAGCCGGCGTTCAGGCAGGCCCCCAGGCTGATCGCCAGGGCCAGGCCGGCATGCGCCAGCGGGCCGATCAGGGCCAGGTTGAACAGTTGGGTGCAGACCAGCGTGAATACCGCGATCTTCACCGGTGTACGGATATTCTGCTGCGCATAGAAGCCGGGTGCCAGTACCTTGACCAGGATGATTGCCAGCAAGCCTACGGAATAGGCAATCAGCGCCCGCTGGGTCATGGCCGCATCGGTCGCGGTGAACTTGCCGTACTGGAACAGCGCCACGGTCAGTGGCTCGGCGAGGAGGGCCAGGGCCAGGGTGCAGGGCAGCACCAGCAGGAAGCACAGGCGCAGGCCCCAGTCGAGGATCCGCGAGTACTCCTCGCGGTCCTTGTTGGCGTAGGTCTTGGCCAGGGTCGGCAACAGTATGGTGCCCAGGGCCACGCCCAGTACGCCGGAAGGCAGCTCCATGAGGCGGTCGGCGTAGTACATCCACGACACCGAGCCGGCTACCAGGAAGGAGGCGAAAATGGTGTTGATGATCAGCGAGATCTGGCTCACCGACACCCCGAGGATCGCCGGCAGCATCTGCTTGAGCACCCGCCACACACCAGCATCACCCAGGTTCAGGCGCGGCAGCACGAGCATGCCGATCTTCTTCAGCGCTGGCAGCTGGTACAGCAACTGTGCCAGGCCACCGGCCAGCACGCCCCATGCCAAGGCCATGATCGGCGGGTCGAAATACGGCGTGAGCAGCACCGCGAAGGCGATCATCGCCACGTTCAGCAGGGTCGGGGTAAAGGCCGGCACCGAGAAGCGGTTCCAGGTATTGAGGATCGCACCGGCCAGGGAGGACAGCGAGATCAGCAATATATAAGGAAAAGTCACCCGCAACAGGGCGGTGGTCAGCTCGTATTTTTCGGCACTGTCGACAAAGCCTGGCGCAGTCGCCCACACCACCCACGGCGCCGCCAGGATGCCGATGGCTGTCACCAGCGCCAGAACCAGGGTCAGCAGGCCGCTGACATAGGCAACGAAGGTGCGGGTCGCCTCCTCGCCTTGCTGGGTCTTGTATTCAGCCAGAATCGGCACGAAGGCCTGGGAAAACGCGCCCTCGGCGAAGATGCGCCGCAGCAGGTTGGGCAGTTTGAAGGCAATGAAGAAGGCATCGGTGGCGATGCCGGCGCCGAATACACGCGCCAGGATGGTGTCGCGGACAAAGCCCAGCACCCGCGAAATCATGGTGATCGAGCTTACCGCAGCCAGGGATTTGAGCAGGTTCATCGAAAAGATTCACGCCAAGGGCAGAGGACGCTGCCAGACAGCGTCCGAATGTGCGATACTCCCGCGCCTTCGCAGGGGAGCCAAAAAATCCCGAGTTTACAGGTCGCGCAGCAGAAAGGAATATTTCCCTCTTGTTGGCGCACCGCTCGGCGGAACCTTGCAGGTGGCCTTGACATCCGTTCGACTGATCGGCATGATTCGCGGCCTATTTTGTTTGCTATTTACCTAAAGTCTTTCGAGGAGCTCGACGGTGGCCAACACACCTTCCGCCAAGAAACGTGCAAAACAGGCTGAGAAGCGTCGCAGCCACAACGCCAGCCTGCGTTCCATGGTCCGCACCTACATCAAGAATGTAGTCAAGGCCATCGACGCAAAAGACGCCGAAAAAGCGCAAGCCGCTTACGTTCTGGCTGTACCTGTAATCGACCGTATGGCCGACAAGGGCATCATCCACAAGAACAAGGCTGCTCGTCACAAAGGCCGTCTGAATGGCCACATCAAGGCGCTGAAAGAAGCTGCAGCTGCCTAAGCGACGTGCTAGTCGAAAAGCCGACCCTAGGGTCGGCTTTTTGTTGCCTGCGATTTGTGTTTGCGCCCCCTCTGCGGGAACAGCCTTCTGTGGGAGCGGCCTTGTGTCGCGAAAGGGTCGCAAAGCGGCCCCCAGCAATTTCAGCATCTGCGCTGAGATAAGGGGGCCGCTGCGCGCCCCTTTCGCGACACAAGGCCGCTCCCACACAAAAAAAGCAGGGCCATGTTTGGTAGCCCTGCCATATGCTACTTCGCTATCTGAATCTTCGGCGCCCACTGCAGCCATTCATCCTCGGCCTTGTCGAACAAGGCAAAGGTCTGCTGCGGCCGTGCCGGGTTGCCCATCTGCTCGCCATCCGGCGTGGCAAAGGCGATACCGCCGTCGATCATGGTCTCCACCGACTCGGTACGCACCGTAGCCCCCTTGAACAGCCCCCAGTCGAAACCGAAGCCACTGCTGTTCCAGAAGCGGCTGCCGCTGCGCACCAGGGCCGCATAGCGCGGCTCGATCAGGATGTGGATCAGTACACGGTCAGCGCTCTGGCCCAACTCGAAGCCCGTCACCTTGCCCACCGCAACCTCACGGTAGGTTACCGGCACGCCCGGCTTGATCGAGCCACGGCGCGGGGCGCTTAGTGTCAAAGGCAGACCAACCTCCGGCCCTGCCACCTGCGGGGCGTCGGCCAAGGCGATGAAATCGCGCTGCGGGCCACGGTCCTTGGCAGCCGGCTGCACCTCCAGATACTGCCCACCCACCAACGTGTCGAGGTTCTGCGTGCGCACCAGGCCAAAGGCTGGCTTGACCACCCAGAACTGCGTACCAACGCGGGCGATACGCTCCGCCGCTTCGGTAATGCGCGCCCGCAGCAGCACCGCCTGCAAGTCATCGGTCAGGTCGACGCTCTCGATGCTGCCCACATCCAGGCCGCGGAAGCGAATCGCCGTGCCCGGCTTGAGGCCATCGGCACGGTCCACGCGAATGGTGATCAACGTACCCGCGCGATTGACCGCTTCCTGGCTGTCATGCAGGCGGAAGCGTGGGATGTGGCGCTTGAGCGGCACATCGGGCCGTGGCGTGTCGAACGCAATACCACCAGCCATCAGGGTTTGCAGTGATTCACTCTTGATCTTGATGCCCGACAGGCCGCCCGTCAGGGTGATACCGCTGACATTCCAGAAGCGCGACGAACCATTGACCAGTTTTTCGTATTCCTTCTCGATATGCACACCGATCAGGATGCGGTTGCTGTTGCGGGCGAACTGGTAGCTCTGCACGCTACCCACCTTCACCTGGCGGTACATGACCGGGCTACCGACTTCCAGCGAACCCAGGGTGTCGGCGAACAACACCATGTGCAGGCCTGGTGCCTTGAGGTCGAGCGGCGGCGCCTTGGCACGGGCTTCGAACTCACGCTCGGGCCGCGCCCCCTTGTCACCAGGGCGAATGGCGATGTAGTTACCCTTTACCAGCGCCTCCAGGCCGGTGATACCCGCCAGGGAAATCGATGGCTTGACCACCCAGAACTGCGTGCCCTCGACCAGATAGTCCTCGGCCAACGGGTCCAGCGTAAGCTCGGCCGATGCACTGGCCAGGTTGTCTGCCATTGTCAGGGATTTCAGCGAGCCCACCTGGATGCCCTTGTACATGACCGGTGTACGGCCCGCCTGCAGGCCCTCGTAATCGCTCAATTTCACCTTTACCCGGATACCTGCCTGGGCCGCATCGAAGTCCTCATACAGACGGAACGGCAGGTTCGAGTCGGTGGGTGGGCTGTCCTTGCGGTGTTCCGGTGTGGCAAAGGCGATACCACCGGCAACAATGCTCGACAGCGATTCGCTACGCACTTTCACGCCCGAGAGCGAGGCGTCGATGCTGACGCCGCTGGCATTCCAGAAACGCGTATGCTTGCGCACCAGGCTGGCATAGGCCGGCTCGATGAAGACTTTGATCTCGACGGTGCTCTGGTCTTCGGACAGGCGGTAGCTTTTAACCCGGCCAACCTGGATCTGCTTGTAGAACACCGGGCTGTCACGGTTGAGCGACCCCAGCCGCTCGGCCTTCAGGGTAAGGTGCAGGCCCGGCTCGGTATCCGACAGTGGCGGCGCCACCTTCAAGGCGGTAAAACGCTTGGTGCGCTCCCCCTCCCCCGGGCTGACGGCGATGTAGTTGCCTGATACCAGTGTTTCCAGGCCGGAAATACCCGCCAGGCTGACACTCGGCTTCACCAGCCAGAAACGCGTACCCTTGGTCAGATGAGGCTCGGCAGCCTTGTTCATCTCGATGGTGGCGATCACCCCCTGGTTCTCACCCTTGGCGTCTAGCACCAGGCTTTTGACCTTGCCAACCGGCATGCCCTTGTAGATCACCTCGGTCTTGTTGGCGACGATACCCTCGCCCGACTCGAAGCGGACTTCAATTTCCACCCCGGCATCACGGTAAGCCTGCCACGCAAGCCAGCCACCGATCATCAAGGCGATCAAAGGCAGGATCCAGATGGCCGACCAGTTCGAGGCTGGGCGGGTTTTAGCCGTTGGCAGGTCACTCATGGTCGTCATCCGACTCCGTGTTATCCCAAATCAGTCGGGGATCGAAAGTTAAAGCGGCAAGCATTGTCAGGATCACCACAGTTGCAAAGGCGACAGCGCCCAGGTTGGCTTCGACACTGGCTATTCGGCCGAAATTCACCACCGCCACCAGGATGGCGATAACGAAGATATCGAGCATGGACCAGCGTCCAATGAATTCGATGAAGCGGTACATCAATATCCGTTGCCGCGCCGAAAGCGGCTGGCGACGCTGAACGGAGTACAACAGCAAGCCGATGCCCACCAGCTTGAACGTGGGCACCAGGATACTGGCAATGAACACCACGGCAGCAATGGGCACCATGCCATGCTTGAGCAAGGTGATGACGCCGGACATGATCGTGTCGGGGCTGCCTTGGCCCAAGGTACTCACGGTCATGATCGGTAGCATGTTGGCCGGGATGTACAGGATCGACGCAGCAATCAGCAGCGCCCAAGTGCGTGCGATGCTGTTCGGCCGACGGGCATGCACTATGGCGCCGCAGCGCGTACAGGTCTGTGAAGTGCTGTCTGGCTGTTGCCTGTTCAGCTCGTGACATTCATTGCAGACGAGAATGCCTGCATCAATCGCCCGCATGCAGGTCCTCTCCTGATAGTGCACTCCAGATCTGGTGCGGTGACATCACCACCTCGAGCCACACCTGGATCAACAACAGGCTGATGAAGCAGAACAGCCCCAGCCCCACGGTCAGTTCGGCCAGGTCCACCAGCTTGACGATGGCCACCAGCACGCCCATGAAATAGACCTCGAGCATGCCCCAGTCACGCAAGTGGTGATAGATGCGATAGAACAGCAGGCCGAAACTACGCCCCACGTTCAGGCGGATACTCAAGAGCACCAGCAGCTGACAGAGCAGTTTTGCCAGAGGGATGGCCATGCTGCACAGGAACACTACCACGGCCACGCCGCGCATTCCCGAGTTGTACAGGCCCAGCACGCCGCTCCAGACGGTATCGTCCGATGTCTGGCCCAGCAGGTGCAGCTGCATGATCGGCAGGAAATTGGCAGGCACAAACAGTAGCAAGGCAGTAAGTACCAGAGCCAGGCTGCGGTTGACCACATTGTGCCGATGAGCGTAGAGCTCATAGCCACAGCGTGGGCATTGGGCCTTCTCGTCATGCTGGAGCATGGGCTTGCGCAGCAGCAGGTCGCATTCATGGCAGGCGACAAGCTCGTCCAGCGGCAACTGGGCCAAGGTTTCAGGTTCGACAGGTTTGGGCATATAGCGCTTCTGAATAGGTGCGTGGGCCTATTCTAGTGTTCTGGCTCGAATTGTGGGAGGCGACATAACAGCGGGCCTGCGCGATCTTTGTAGGAGCGGCCTTGTGTCGCGACCGGGCGCGCAGCGGCCGCAATCCGGGCGACGCGGTTTACCTGGGAGATCGAGGAGGCAGGTTTGGCGGCCGCTGCGCGCCCGATCGCGACACAAGGCCGCTCCTACAGGGGCCGCGTATGCCTGGAAGTTTTTGCGCCAGAAAGACAAAACCCCTACCTGCACGCGCAGATAGGGGTTTTGCGAAATGAATCTTGACGATGACCTACTCTCACATGGGGAAACCCCACACTACCATCGGCGATGCATCGTTTCACTGCTGAGTTCGGGATGGGATCAGGTGGTTCCAATGCTCTATGGTCGTCAAGAAATTCTGTTGCCAGAATGTCCAGATGGACAGCCCAGCGAATTCGGATATGCGATATTTGTGGTGCTTTTGTGAGCAGTGCGAACTTTCGGTTCGTTTCGTCTTCACCACCGCAATCTGCGTCAGCAAATTGCTTGGGTGTTATATGGTCAAGCCTCACGGGCAATTAGTATTGGTTAGCTCAACGCCTCACAGCGCTTACACACCCAACCTATCAACGTCGTAGTCTTCGACGGCCCTTCAGGGGATTCAAGATCCCAGTGAGATCTCATCTTGAGGCAAGTTTCCCGCTTAGATGCTTTCAGCGGTTATCTCTTCCGAACATAGCTACCCGGCAATGCCACTGGCGTGACAACCGGAACACCAGAGGTTCGTCCACTCCGGTCCTCTCGTACTAGGAGCAGCCCCTCTCAAATCTCAAACGTCCACGGCAGATAGGGACCGAACTGTCTCACGACGTTCTAAACCCAGCTCGCGTACCACTTTAAATGGCGAACAGCCATACCCTTGGGACCGGCTTCAGCCCCAGGATGTGATGAGCCGACATCGAGGTGCCAAACACCGCCGTCGATATGAACTCTTGGGCGGTATCAGCCTGTTATCCCCGGAGTACCTTTTATCCGTTGAGCGATGGCCCTTCCATACAGAACCACCGGATCACTAAGACCTACTTTCGTACCTGCTCGACGTGTTTGTCTCGCAGTCAAGCGCGCTTTTGCCTTTATACTCTACGACCGATTTCCGACCGGTCTGAGCGCACCTTCGTACTCCTCCGTTACTCTTTGGGAGGAGACCGCCCCAGTCAAACTACCCACCATACACTGTCCTCGATCCGGATAACGGACCTGAGTTAGAACCTCAAAGTTGCCAGGGTGGTATTTCAAGGATGGCTCCATGAGAACTGGCGTCCCCACTTCAAAGCCTCCCACCTATCCTACACAAGCAAATTCAAAGTCCAGTGCAAAGCTATAGTAAAGGTTCACGGGGTCTTTCCGTCTAGCCGCGGATACACTGCATCTTCACAGCGATTTCAATTTCACTGAGTCTCGGGTGGAGACAGCGCCGCCATCGTTACGCCATTCGTGCAGGTCGGAACTTACCCGACAAGGAATTTCGCTACCTTAGGACCGTTATAGTTACGGCCGCCGTTTACCGGGGCTTCGATCAAGAGCTTCGCTTGCGCTAACCCCATCAATTAACCTTCCGGCACCGGGCAGGCGTCACACCCTATACGTCCACTTTCGTGTTTGCAGAGTGCTGTGTTTTTAATAAACAGTCGCAGCGGCCTGGTATCTTCGACCGGCATGGGCTTACGGAGCAAGTCCTTCACCCTCGCCGGCGCACCTTCTCCCGAAGTTACGGTGCCATTTTGCCTAGTTCCTTCACCCGAGTTCTCTCAAGCGCCTTGGTATTCTCTACCTAACCACCTGTGTCGGTTTGGGGTACGGTTCCCAGTTATCTGAAGCTTAGGAGCTTTTCTTGGAAGCATGGTATCAACCACTTCGTCGCCTAAAGGCAACTCGTCATCAGCTCTCGGCCTTGAAATCCCGGATTTGCCTAAGATTTCAGCCTACCACCTTAAACCTGGACAACCAACGCCAGGCTGGCCTAACCTTCTCCGTCCCTCCATCGCAATAACTGGAAGTACAGGAATATTAACCTGTTTTCCATCGACTACGCTTTTCAGCCTCGCCTTAGGGACCGACTAACCCTGCGTCGATTAACGTTGCGCAGGAAACCTTGGTCTTTCGGCGTGCGAGTTTTTCACTCGCATTGTCGTTACTCATGTCAGCATTCGCACTTCTGATACCTCCAGCAAGCTTCTCAACTCACCTTCACAGGCTTACAGAACGCTCCTCTACCGCGTCATCGTAAGATGACACCCGTAGCTTCGGTGCATGGTTTGAGCCCCGTTACATCTTCCGCGCAGGCCGACTCGACTAGTGAGCTATTACGCTTTCTTTAAAGGGTGGCTGCTTCTAAGCCAACCTCCTAGCTGTCTAAGCCTTCCCACATCGTTTCCCACTTAACCATGACTTTGGGACCTTAGCTGACGGTCTGGGTTGTTTCCCTTTTCACGACGGACGTTAGCACCCGCCGTGTGTCTCCCATGCTCGGCACTTGTAGGTATTCGGAGTTTGCATCGGTTTGGTAAGTCGGGATGACCCCCTAGCCGAAACAGTGCTCTACCCCCTACAGTGATACATGAGGCGCTACCTAAATAGCTTTCGAGGAGAACCAGCTATCTCCGAGCTTGATTAGCCTTTCACTCCGATCCACAGGTCATCCGCTAACTTTTCAACGGTAGTCGGTTCGGTCCTCCAGTCAGTGTTACCTAACCTTCAACCTGCCCATGGATAGATCGCCCGGTTTCGGGTCTATACCCAGCGACTAAACGCCCTATTAAGACTCGCTTTCGCTACGCCTCCCCTATTCGGTTAAGCTCGCCACTGAATATAAGTCGCTGACCCATTATACAAAAGGTACGCAGTCACCTAACAAAGTAGGCTCCCACTGCTTGTACGCATACGGTTTCAGGTTCTATTTCACTCCCCTCTCCGGGGTTCTTTTCGCCTTTCCCTCACGGTACTGGTTCACTATCGGTCAGTCAGTAGTATTTAGCCTTGGAGGATGGTCCCCCCATATTCAGACAAAGTTTCTCGTGCTCCGTCCTACTCGATTTCATTGACAAGAGATTTTCGTGTACGGGGCTATCACCCACTATGGCCGCACTTTCCAGAGCGTTCCACTAATCTCAAACCAACTTAAGGGCTGGTCCCCGTTCGCTCGCCACTACTAAGGGAATCTCGGTTGATTTCTTTTCCTCAGGGTACTTAGATGTTTCAGTTCCCCTGGTTCGCCTCTTGCACCTATGTATTCAGTACAAGATACTCAGCTTATGCTGAGTGGGTTCCCCCATTCAGAGATCTCTGGATCACAGTCTGTTTGCCGACTCCCCAAAGCTTATCGCAGGCTACCACGTCTTTCATCGCCTCTGACTGCCAAGGCATCCACCGTATGCGCTTCTTCACTTGACCATATAACCCCAAGCAATCTGGTTATACTGTGAAGACGACATTCGCCGAAAATTCGCATGTTGCTCTTTCGAGCAGAACTCACAAATTTTACCTTAGCCTGATTAACCAGCAGTGAAACTGGTCATCAGTCTATATCTATCACATATCCGAATTTTTAAAGAACGATCTGACAAAAGTCAGAAATCAACATTCGAAGCGAATGCTCATTTCCGAGTTCTGACCAGGAACAACGTCTTCAACCATGAATCAAGCAATTCGTGTGGGAGCTCATCAGTAGGCTGATGTCGTCGATTAAGGAGGTGATCCAGCCGCAGGTTCCCCTACGGCTACCTTGTTACGACTTCACCCCAGTCATGAATCACACCGTGGTAACCGTCCTCCCGAAGGTTAGACTAGCTACTTCTGGTGCAACCCACTCCCATGGTGTGACGGGCGGTGTGTACAAGGCCCGGGAACGTATTCACCGCGACATTCTGATTCGCGATTACTAGCGATTCCGACTTCACGCAGTCGAGTTGCAGACTGCGATCCGGACTACGATCGGTTTTGTGAGATTAGCTCCACCTCGCGGCTTGGCAACCCTCTGTACCGACCATTGTAGCACGTGTGTAGCCCAGGCCGTAAGGGCCATGATGACTTGACGTCATCCCCACCTTCCTCCGGTTTGTCACCGGCAGTCTCCTTAGAGTGCCCACCATAACGTGCTGGTAACTAAGGACAAGGGTTGCGCTCGTTACGGGACTTAACCCAACATCTCACGACACGAGCTGACGACAGCCATGCAGCACCTGTGTCAGAGTTCCCGAAGGCACCAATCCATCTCTGGAAAGTTCTCTGCATGTCAAGGCCTGGTAAGGTTCTTCGCGTTGCTTCGAATTAAACCACATGCTCCACCGCTTGTGCGGGCCCCCGTCAATTCATTTGAGTTTTAACCTTGCGGCCGTACTCCCCAGGCGGTCAACTTAATGCGTTAGCTGCGCCACTAAAATCTCAAGGATTCCAACGGCTAGTTGACATCGTTTACGGCGTGGACTACCAGGGTATCTAATCCTGTTTGCTCCCCACGCTTTCGCACCTCAGTGTCAGTATCAGTCCAGGTGGTCGCCTTCGCCACTGGTGTTCCTTCCTATATCTACGCATTTCACCGCTACACAGGAAATTCCACCACCCTCTACCGTACTCTAGCTCGCCAGTTTTGGATGCAGTTCCCAGGTTGAGCCCGGGGCTTTCACATCCAACTTAACGAACCACCTACGCGCGCTTTACGCCCAGTAATTCCGATTAACGCTTGCACCCTCTGTATTACCGCGGCTGCTGGCACAGAGTTAGCCGGTGCTTATTCTGTCGGTAACGTCAAAACAGCAAGGTATTAGCTTACTGCCCTTCCTCCCAACTTAAAGTGCTTTACAATCCGAAGACCTTCTTCACACACGCGGCATGGCTGGATCAGGCTTTCGCCCATTGTCCAATATTCCCCACTGCTGCCTCCCGTAGGAGTCTGGACCGTGTCTCAGTTCCAGTGTGACTGATCATCCTCTCAGACCAGTTACGGATCGTCGCCTTGGTGAGCCATTACCCCACCAACTAGCTAATCCGACCTAGGCTCATCTGATAGCGCAAGGCCCGAAGGTCCCCTGCTTTCTCCCGTAGGACGTATGCGGTATTAGCGTTCCTTTCGAAACGTTGTCCCCCACTACCAGGCAGATTCCTAGGCATTACTCACCCGTCCGCCGCTGAATCAAGGAGCAAGCTCCCGTCATCCGCTCGACTTGCATGTGTTAGGCCTGCCGCCAGCGTTCAATCTGAGCCATGATCAAACTCTTCAGTTCAATACTGCTTGGGTTTTTAAGAAACCCTAAACTTGGCTCAGCAATCTCAAATGACTATGTGATTTCTCGCATGGCCACTTGTGATGCTGATAATCTTTGTGACTATCAGTCCGTACTCACAAGCACCCACACGAATTGCTTGATTCGATTTGTTAAAGAGCGTTTGGTTAAGAGCCTTTCGTCTCAACCGAGGCGCGCATTCTACGCTTTCCTCATTTGCTGTCAAGCGTTTATTTTGAAGTTTTTTGCGAGAAACTCGTTTAGCTTCAAACACTTGACTCGCTGCGATCTCTCGTAGCGGGAGGCGAATCATACAGCGTTTAAAAGCGCTGTCAACCATCATCTCAACCGCTGTCGATCAGTTGATCGTAGCGCTTTCAGCTTCTTCTTAACTACTTAACCCCTTGATGAACAAGGAGTTTTTCGTTCCGATGTCGCTGGAAGTGGGGCGCATTATAAGGGGATTCGAGAGGGCGTCAACCCTTAATTTCAAGAAACTTTAATATCGCTGAAAAACAAAGCGGGGAGGCCTGTCGGCCTCCCCGCTTCTGCTCATCCCTTACAAACTAGGGAAGGCAAACTGCGAAGCCTCATGGCTGGCCCGCTGCGGCCAACGCTGGGTGATCGCCTTGCGGCGGGTATAGAAGCGCACACCGTCCGGGCCATAGGCATGCAAGTCACCGAACAGCGAGCGCTTCCAGCCACCAAAGCTGTGGTAAGCCACCGGCACCGGCAGCGGCACGTTCACACCAACCATGCCCACTTCGATCTCGTCGCAGAACAGGCGCGCCGCTTCACCGTCACGGGTGAAGATGCAGGTGCCGTTGCCATACTCGTGATCGTTGATCAGCTGCATGGCCTGCTCCAGGCTGTTCACACGCACTACGCACAACACCGGGCCGAAGATCTCTTCCTTATAGATGCGCATCTCCGGGGTCACCTTGTCGAACAGGGTGCCACCAACGAAGTAGCCATCCTCATTACCGGCCACACGGAAGCCACGGCCATCCACCACCAGCTTGGCACCAGCAGCGACACCGTCATCAATGTAGCCTACTACCTTGTCACGGGCAGCAGCCGTGACCAGCGGGCCCATGTCCAGGCCGCACGAGGTGCCGGCACCAATCTTCAGCGCCTTGATCTGTGGTTCCAGCTTGGCAATCAGGGCGTCGGCCACCTGATCACCCACGCACACCGCCACCGAAATGGCCATGCAACGCTCACCGCACGAACCGTAGGCAGCACCCATCAGTGCGCTAACGGCATTATCCAGGTCGGCATCCGGCATCAGCACCGCATGGTTCTTCGCACCACCCAGGGCCTGCACACGCTTGCCGCGCTTGGTGCCTTCAGCGTAGATGTACTCGGCGATCGGGGTCGAACCGACGAAGCTCAAGGCTTTCACTTCCGGCGCTTCGATCAGCGCATCCACCGCTTCCTTGTCGCCGTGCACCACATTGAGGATGCCCTTCGGCAGGCCGGCTTCCAGCAGCAGCTGGGCGATGAACAGGGTCGAGCTCGGGTCGCGCTCGGAAGGCTTGAGGATGAAGGCGTTGCCGCAGGCGATGGCCAGTGGGTACATCCACAGCGGTACCATGGCCGGGAAGTTGAACGGGGTGATACCGGCAACCACGCCCAGCGGCTGGAAGTCGGACCATGCATCGATGTTCGGGCCGACGTTGCGGCTGTACTCGCCTTTCAGCACTTCCGGTGCGGCGCAGGCGAACTCGACGTTCTCGATGCCACGCTTCAGTTCGCCGGCAGCATCTTCCAGGGTCTTGCCGTGCTCTTCGCTGATCATCTGCGAGATACGCGCTTCGTTCTGCTCCAGCAGTTGCTTGAAGCGGAACATCACCTGGGCGCGCTTGGCCGGAGGGGTGTTGCGCCAGGCCGGGAAGGCCGCCTTGGCCGAGTCGATCGCTTCCTGCACGGTCGCGCGGCTGGCCAGTTCGACCTTGCGCACGGCCTGGCCGGTGGACGGGTTGAAGACATCGGCGGTGCGCTCACCCTTGGTAACCAGTTCGCCGTGGATCAGGTGCTGAACAATGCTCATGCAAAACTCCAGATAAAGAAGGTTGAGGCAGGCGCGATGTGTTCACGCGCCTGGCATCAGAATCGGAAAGATTAGTCGATCAGGTTCAGGGTTTCGCCCACTGCGTCGAACAGGCGGTCCAGCTCCTGCGGCGTGGTGTTGAAGGTTGGGCCGAACTGCAGGGTGTCGCCACCGAAGCGTACATAGAAGCCTGCCTTCCACAGTTTCATCGCCGCTTCGTACGGACGCACGATGGCATCACCGTCGCGGGCTGCGATCTGGATCGCACCGGCCAGGCCGTAGTTGCGGATATCGACGATGTTCTTGGTGCCTTTCACGCCATGCAGCAGCTTCTCGAAGTGCGGTGCCAGCTCGGCGGCGGCCTGTACCAGGTTTTCCTTCTGCAGCAGGTCCAGCGCGGCGATGCCGGCGGCACAGGCTACCGGGTGGGCCGAGTAGGTATACCCGTGCGGGAATTCCACGGCGTATTCCGGGGTCGGCTGGTTCATGAAGGTCTGGTAGATCTCGCTGCTGGCGATCACCGCGCCCATCGGGATGGCGCCGTTGGTCACCTGCTTGGCGATGCACATCAGGTCCGGGGTCACGCCGAAGGCTTCGGCGCCAGTCATTGCGCCCATGCGGCCGAAGCCGGTGATCACTTCGTCGAAGATCAGCAGGATGTTGTGCTGGGTGCAGATTTCACGCAGGCGCTTCAGGTAACCCTTCGGCGGCGGCAGCACACCAGCCGAACCCGCCAGCGGCTCGACGATCACAGCAGCGATGTTGGAGGCGTCGTGCAGCTCGATCAGCTTGAGCATCTCGTCAGCCAGGGCGATACCGCCCTCTTCCGGCATGCCTTTGGAGAAGGCGTTCACCGGCAGCACGGTGTGAGGCAGGTGGTCGACATCCAGCAACTGACCGAACAGCTTGCGGTTACCGTTGACACCACCGAGGCTGGTGCCGGCGATGTTCACGCCGTGGTAGCCACGGGCACGGCCGATGATCTTGGTCTTGGTCGCCTGGCCTTTAAGGCGCCAGTAAGCTCGCACCATCTTCAGCGCGGTGTCGGCACACTCGGAACCGGAGTTGGTATAGAACACATGGTTCAGGTCGCCCGGGGTCAGCTCGGTGATCTTCTCGGCCAGCTGGAACGACAGCGGGTGGCCGAACTGGAAGGCCGGGGAATAGTCCAGAGTGCCGATCTGGCGAGCCACCGCCTCGGTGATTTCCTTGCGGGTATGCCCGGCGCCACAGGTCCACAAGCCGGACAGGGCATCGAAGATCTTGCGCCCCTGGTCGTCGAACAGGTAGCTGCCTTCGGCCGCCACAATCAGGCGTGGGTCGCGCTGGAAGTTGCGGTTGGCGGTGTAGGGCATCCAGTGGGCATCCAGCTTGAGCTGGCTGGCGATACCGGCGGTAGCGGTTTCGGGCATGTTCATCGGCGGTTCCTCGGAAGACGATTAGGCAACGATGGATGTTGTTGCAGCTAAATTGGCACGGCGATAAAGTCTGAAAAAGCCAACATTTCTAATCTTCAGACAGCCCCTGAGTAAACTAATGAGCCGACGCCCCGATCCACTCGCCCAAGTCAGCGATTTCGACATCCGCCTGCTGAAGATCTACCGCAGTGTCGTCGAGTGCGGCGGCTTCTCGGCCGCGGAGAACGTGCTGGGCATTGGCCGTTCGGCCATCAGCCAGCAGATGAACGACCTCGAACAGCGGCTCGGCCTGCGTTTATGCCAACGCGGGCGCGCCGGCTTCTCGCTGACCGAAGAAGGCCGCGAGGTCTACCACTCAGCCCTGCAACTGCTCAGTGCCCTGGAAAGCTTCCGCACAGAGGTCAATGGCCTGCACCAGCATTTGCGTGGCGAGCTGAACATTGGCCTGACCGACAACCTGGTGACCTTGCCGCACATGCGCATTACCCATGCGCTGGCCGAACTCAAGGACCGCGGGCCCGATGTGCGAATCCAGATCCGCATGATCGCACCCAGTCAGGTCGAGCACGGCGTGCTCGATGGCAGCCTGCATGTCGGGGTAGTGCCGCAGACCAGCCCGCTTTCGGGCCTCGAGTACCAACCGTTGTACAGCGAGCGCTCGCTGCTGTACTGCGCGGTCGGCCATCCGCTGTTCTATGCCGACGACCAGCAGATCGACGACGACCGCCTGAATAGCCAGGAAGCCATTACTCCCACCTTCCGCCTGCCGGCTGAAATCCAGGCGCATTACCAGGCGCTGAACTGCACGGCCAGCGCTTCGGACCGCGAAGGCATGGCGTTTCTCATCCTTACCGGGCGCTACATCGGCTACCTGCCAGACCACTACGCTACATTCTGGGTGCAGCAGGGTCGCTTGCGTGCTCTCAAGCCCCGGCAACGCTTCTATGACCTGAGCCTCAGCTGGGTAACGCGCAAGGGCCGGCGGCCGAACCTGGTGCTGGAAAGCTTCCTCGAAAGCCTGGCTGCGACACGCTGATGCCAGTCTGTGCCGCAAACGCTTGTCACTTCGGCACAGGCAGGTAATCTTGTCGACAGCCGCAGCCACTGACCCGTACGGAATCGTCCATGACCCTAGAAGTCCCTGCGCATCGCCTCTCCGCCTCGGGCAAGCCCGCGGGCCGCATCCGCCAGAAGAACGAACAGGCCATTATCCAGGCCGCCGAAGACGAGTTTGCCCGCCATGGTTTCAAGGGCACCAGCATGAACACCATCGCCCTCAAGGCGGGGTTGCCCAAGGCCAACCTGCATTACTACTTCACCAACAAGCTGGGCCTGTACATTGCCGTGCTCAGCAACATCATCGAATTGTGGGACAGCACCTTCAACGCTTTGAGCGTCGACGACGACCCTGGCGAAGCCCTGAGCCAGTACATCCGCACCAAGATGGAGTTCTCGCGGCGCAACCCGCAAGCTTCGCGGATCTTCGCCATGGAGGTGATCAGCGGCGGCACCTGCCTCAGTGAGTACTTCAGTGCCGACTACCGCGAATGGTTCCGCGGCCGGGCCGCAGTGTTCCAAGCCTGGATCGAAGCCGGCAAGATGGACCCGGTCGACCCGGTACACCTGATCTTCCTGCTGTGGGGCAGTACCCAGCATTACGCCGACTTCGCCACCCAGATCTGCCAGGTAACCGGCCGCAGCCGCCTGACCAAACAGGACATGGAAGACGCGAGCAACAATCTTATCCACATCATTCTGAAGGGCTGCGGCATCAAGCCGGTTGCCTGATCGTCATTTATGCCTTCTACCCTGCTCGACCTCTGCGAATACCGCGAGGAAATCCGCAAAAGCCGCTTCATCACCCTGGCCGGGCCGATCAGCAGTGCCGCCGATGCGATGAGTTTCATCGAACGCCACAGCGACCTGGCCGCCACCCACAACTGCTGGGCCTGGAAGCTTGGCGCCCAATACCGCAGCAGCGATGACGGCGAACCTGGCGGTACCGCGGGGCGGCCGATCCTCGCGGCCATCGAAGCGCAGGACTGCGACCAAGTGGTGGTGCTGGTGATCCGCTGGTACGGCGGCATCCAGCTGGGCACCGGCGGCCTGGCCAGGGCCTATGGCGGCGGCGCCAACAAGTGCCTGCAACAGGCCCCCAAGCGGCTGCTGGTGCAGCGCAGCGAATTCACCTGCAGTTGCAGTTTCAGCGAACTGGCACTGGTGAAGCTGCGCCTGGCGGAGGTTGACGGCCTGGTCCTGGATGAACAATTCACCGCCAATGGCGTGGACCTGCTGATTGCACTCGGCGACACCCACCTTGCGCCACTGCAGCAGCAGTTGGCCGACTTGAGCCGCGGGCGCATTCTGCTCGAAGCACGTTGAACATTGCCCACAGCAACTGTGGGCCGGCCTGTGGATAAGCTTGGGGCACTCGCTTGCAGGCTAATGTTTTCAAGGCCCGCAGAGCTTTGATCATATTTTGATCACTGTTTGATGACAGCCGCAACGTGCTGAATGCGCGGGAGTTATCCCCAGCGCAAGGCCGCAAGCGCCAGTCTGCGGCTCCTCAGCTTGCACACAATAACTGTGGAACAGCCTGTGGATAACCCGTGCGTCAACAGGCGAAGCGCCCGGCCACGCAAGGCTACGGGGCGACTGATCGTTTTTTAACCAGCTAGCGGGCAAGGCTTGAGATTGCCGGGGCTGCTTTGCAGCCCTTTCGCGACACAAGGCCGCTCCTACAGGGGATCGCATACTCCTGTAAGAGCGGCCTTGTGTCGCGATGGGCCGCAAAGCGGCCCCGGTGCATTATCCTCAATACCTTTCCTCGCCAACCGATCACGGAGCGCATCCACATGGCTAACGCAAAAACCGCACTTATCGTCGGCGCCTCGCGCGGGCTGGGCCTGGGCCTGGTGCAACGCCTGCACGAAGACGGCTGGAACATTACCGCCACCGTGCGCAACCCGCAGCAGCCCGGCGCCCTGGCGGATGTGCCAGGCGTGCGCATCGAACAGCTGGAAATGAACGACACAGCCCAGCTCGATGGCCTGAAGCAACGCCTGCAAGGCCAGGTGTTCGATCTGGTGTTCGTCAACGCGGGCGTCATGGGCCCCCTGCCACAAGACCTGGAGACGGTGCAGAACAAGGACATCGGCGACCTGTTCATGACCAACGCCGTGGCGCCTATCCGCGTGGCCCGCCGCCTGGTCGGTCAGGTACGCGAAGGCAGCGGCGTGCTGGCCTTCATGAGCTCGATCCTGGGCAGCGTGACTATCCCCGACGGCGGCGAAATCTGCCTGTACAAGGCCAGCAAGGCGGCCCTGAACTCGATGATCAACAGCTTTGTCGTGGAACAGCAACGGCCCGACCTGTGCGTGCTGGCCATGCACCCGGGCTGGGTGAAAACCGACATGGGTGGCGAAAACGCCGAGATCGACGTACTGACCAGTACCCGCGGCATGCTCGAACAGATCAAGGCACAAAGCGGCAACGCTGGCCTTCGCTTCATCAACTACAAGGGCGAACCCTTGGTCTGGTGATTCACCAGGTCGCAGCCTGGCCGGGCGCAATGCCCGGCCAGGCTCTGTAGAATGGCGGCAACCGTACCTGATCGAGATGACCCACTATGTATGACTGGTTGAACGCCCTGCCCAAGGCCGAACTGCACCTGCACCTGGAAGGCTCGCTGGAGCCCGAGCTGCTGTTCGCCCTGGCCGAGCGCAACAAGATCGCCTTGCCCTGGGCCGATGTGGAGACCTTGCGCGGTGCCTATGCTTTCAACAACCTGCAGGAGTTCCTCGACCTGTATTACCAGGGCGCCGACGTGCTGCGCACCGAGCAGGACTTCTACGACCTGACCTGGGCCTACCTGCAACGCTGCAAGGCGCAGAACGTCATCCACAGCGAACCGTTCTTCGACCCTCAGACCCACACCGACCGCGGCATCCCGTTCGAAGTGGTGCTCAACGGCATCAACCAGGCGCTGAAGGACGGCCGTGAACAGCTCGGCATCAGCAGTGGCCTGATCCTCAGCTTCCTGCGCCACCTCAGTGAAGAGCAGGCGCAGAAAACCCTCGACCAGGCGCTGCCGTTTCGCGACGCGTTCATCGCCGTTGGCCTGGACAGCTCGGAAATGGGCCACCCGCCGAGCAAGTTCCAGCGTGTGTTCGATCGCGCCCGCAGCGAAGGCTTCGTCGCCGTGGCGCATGCTGGCGAGGAAGGCCCACCCGAATACATCTGGGAGGCCCTGGACCTGCTGAAGATCAAACGCATCGACCACGGCGTGCGCGCCATCGAGGACGAGCGGCTGATGCAGCGCATCATCGACGAGCAGATCCCGCTCACGGTGTGCCCACTGTCGAACACCAAGCTCTGCGTGTTCGACCACATGAGCCAGCACAACATCCTCGACATGCTCGAGCGCGGCGTGAAGGTAACCGTCAACTCGGATGACCCGGCCTACTTCGGTGGCTACGTCACCGAGAACTTCATGGCCCTGCACACCCACCTGGGCATGACCGAAGACCAGGCCCGCCGACTGGCGCAGAACAGCCTGGACGCGCGATTGGTGTGACTGGAACGGCGACGTTGCGCTCAACCAACCTGTAACGTCGCCACGCGGGCAATGCGATTGATCTGCTGGATACCCAGCGCAGAAATATGCAATGCCCGCGAATCCTCGGCCTCGCGCATCCAGCCAGATTGCAGGAACAGCCGGAACAAGGCCTGCCCCAGCACGCCGCCCAGGTGCGGCCCCTGGTCGTTCCACTCGGTGCAGCGGCAGATCACACAGCCGCGTTGCTGATGCGGCGCCAAGGCGTCGATGTAGACCCCGACCAAAGCCAACTGCGTCCGCCCCTCCTCGCTTACCATCAGCTGTCGACCACTACCCTCCAGCCAGCCGGCCACCACCAGACGGTGATACAGCTCACCGGCCAGTTCCCCGCCCAGGTGATCGCCACAGCGACGCGCCCTGCGTATCGACATGGGCAGCGATGATACCGGCGCCTTGGCCCGTTCCCCCCTGGCGCTCTCCAACTGGACACTGGCCAAGGCCTCCACCGCTGCCCCGACTTGCGGGGTGGCCAGCCGGAAATAGCGCTTGCGGCCCCGTGCTTCATGCCGGAGCAAGCCGGCCGACGACAACAACGAAAGGTGAGCGCAGGCCGATGACGAGGTCAGGCCTGTCATTACCGCGAGTTCGTTGGCCAGCCGCGGCGTGCCATCGATCAATGCCCACAACATGGCACTGCGCTTGGGGTCGGCCATCAGGCTGGCAATCTGGCTGATACTGCTGGCTGCGTTCATGTCCCTGTAACTCCCTGCAAGTTCACTTTGTGGATGCGATGGCCACCCCTGGCAGGGAAGCGCCTCTCGCTGGCACTGGCCTGGTTCGCCAGTATAAGCCGCAAAAAACGCCATTCAGGCAGCGCCACGCAGTGGCACCACCGGCAAAAAACCACTGGGTATACCTACCCATGGCAAGCAGCGAAACTGTGCGCGAAACCTGCCTGGACCGCGCGGGCAAGCAGCCCGGCACACATGGCAGGAGCAAGGAAACGACAGGCGGAAAAAACACCGGATGCAACTTCGGACGCGGCCGACAACCAATTTCCACAAGTAGCGCAAGCTAAAGCGAAGGTTCCACGGGCTTGCGGGCATTGCGTCCCAAGCAGGAAAAAACATGTAGAAAACGTTTCCGCCGACCGTCAGTCAGGTCACTGATGCAGGTCATGGCAGGCAGAAGGTGTAACGCTACACTTCATCCGCTCTCCCCCTTTGGAGGTATGCCGCGATGAAAATTGTCGTCAGCGCGTCGAGCCGAAACCCAGCCTGCCCCTGGCAGGTCCAGCTCGATCAACACGTGGTCAGTTTCCGCAGCGAGGCCGAGGCGCGTGCCTTCGTCGCCACGCTGGAAAACCGCCTGCAGGCACCTCACCCGCTTATGCGGGAGCCTTGGCCGACAAGCGTCGGGTCAGCAGCGCGACACTGACCACCAGCGCCCCGCACAGGCTGATCACCAGCGCCATCGGCACCGCACTGCCATCATGCAGCAGCCCGACCAGCGCCGCTGCGCCGGCGGCGACGCTGAACTGCAGGCAGCCCATCAGCGCCGAGGCACTGCCGGCCCGTGCGCCCTGCCCGCTCATGGCACAGGCAGAGGCGTTGGGGATGATGCAGCCGAGGCTGGAGATGCAGACGAAAAGCGGTACCAGCAGTGGCCACAGCTGTGTTGGATGCATTGCCGCCACGCCCAGCAACACCAGGCCCGCAGCCAGGTACAGCCACACTGCACGCGCCAGCAGGAACGCCGGCCCGCGTTTGGCCAGCAAGCGTGCATTCACCTGCGCCACAAGGATAAAGCCGGCGGCATTGGTGCCGAACAACCAGCCGTAATGCTCGGCCGGCACGCCGTAGAGCTTGATGAACACGAAAGGTGAACCGGCGATGTAGGCAAACATGCCGGCGATGGCGATACCACCGGTCAGGGCATGGCCGATGAACACCCGGTCAGCGAACAGGCGCAAGTACTGGCGCAAGGCGCCAGACAGCGGTTGCCGCGGTATGTGCTCGGGCAGGCTTTCCGGCAGGCCCAGGCTGACCGCCAACAGGCAGCCGGCGCTGAACAGGCTCAGGGCGAGGAAGATCGATTGCCAGCCGGCCACGTTCACCAGCACCCCGCCCAGCATCGGTGCCAGGATTGGCGCCAGGCCCATGACCAGCATCAGTTGCGAGAACACCTTGGCCGAGGCCACCGGGTCGCACTTGTCACTGACGATGGCCCGCGACAGCACCATCCCGGCGCAACCGCCCAACGCCTGGACGAAACGCGCCAGCACCAGGGTGTCGAGGTTGGGGGCATAGGCACAGGCCAGGGATGCCAGGGTGAACAGGGTCACCCCGAACATCAGCGGCTTGCGTCGGCCAAAGCGGTCAGCCACCGGTCCGTAGGCCAGTTGCCCGATGGACAGGCCAAGGAAGTAGGCGGCCAAGGTGGCCTGGACATGTTTTTCGTCGGTGGCGAACGCCTGCGCCATGGCCGGGAAGGCCGGCAGGTAGAAGTCGATCGCCAAGGGCCCGAACGCACTGAGTGCGCCCAGGATGAGCACCATTCGCAGGTTCATCAGGAATCCATAGCAGGCTAAGCAAGTGCTCGATTCTACCTGCTGTGGACCCCTTCAGTACGAAAACATTTGCAACAAACTGACCCCTGCAAGGGCAACTGCCTTGCTCACAACCCACGGGCTGGCGAGGTCCCTGTGGGAGCGGGCGTGCCCGCGAAGCAGGCGCCGCGGTGGATGGCACCGGCTGCGCCGGTGTTCGCGGGCGCGCCCGCTCCCACAGGTAAGTGTTCAGGCAAGTTCGGCCTGATAGCCTTCATCGCGAATGGCCGTGAGGATCTGCTCCTGCGCCAATTCACTCTGCACCCGCACCTGCCTGGCCGCCAGGTCGACCTCCACCTTGGCCGCAGCATCCTGCTCCTGCACCGCCCGGGTCACGGCCTTCACGCAATGGCCGCAGGTCATGCCTTGTACATTGAACACTTGCATGGGGTTATCTCCTTCAGGTTTTCCAAGAGTTTCAAGCTTGCCATCGGGGCAAGGTCAAGACTTGCCGACTACAGCCGGGGTGGAAATCCGCGCTCGCGTCGGCCAAGCTGCGCCTTTGATGATCAGGCAAGCAGGAGATTCTTCATGTTCAGGGCAGCATTGGGCGTCGTCGGGCTATTGAGCACGCTGGCTGCAGTGCCACCGGCCAGTGCCGAGGGCAACTCGGACTACAGCGTGCTGATCATTTCCCGGGAGCGCCTGGAGGTGGCCACCAGTTGCGAAATCGGCATCTACCTCAACGATCAGCTCTCCGGGCGCGTGTTCCAGGAGCAGTCCACTTCGTTCAACCTGCCGCCCGGCCCGGTGGACGTGCGCCTGCGCCTGCTTCCCGGGCAAATGCCCGGCTGCGCCCCCGGTGTGGAGGACCAACGCAGCACGCGACTGAACCTGCAGGCGGGCCAGATCAACAAATACCGGATCGCCATGGGGCAACATGGGCTGGAGTTGAAGCGAGCCGGCCTGGGCTATTGACCTTACCTGCGTGGCAAGGTTGATGCTGGAGGCCTGTCCAAGGAGGAGAGCCATGCCCGCATCCACCACATACGACCTGCCGATCTCCGGCATGACCTGCGCCAGCTGTGCTGGCCGGGTCGAACGCGCCCTGCGCAAGGTCACCGGCGCTGAACAGGTCAGCGTCAACCTCGCCACCGAACAGGCCCGGGTCCAGGCCCCGGCCAACAGCCTGCCCGCACTGGTCGATGCCGTACGCGAAGCCGGCTACGGCGTGCCCACCCGCACCGTCGAACTGCAGATTGGCGGCATGACCTGCGCCAGTTGCGTCGGCCGCGTAGAGCGCGCCCTCGGCAAGCTGCCGGGGGTTGAACAGGTCAGCGTCAACCTGGCCAGCGAACGCGCGCACCTCGAAGTGCTCGCTGCCCTCGACGACAACCAGCTGATCGACGCCGTGCAAAAGGCCGGTTACAGCGCCAGCCTGCCGCAAACCGCCAGGGACGACCAAAACGCTGCCCAACGCCGCCTGCGTAACGAACGCCTGGCGGTCGGCGCAGCTTTGCTGCTCGCCCTGCCGCTGGTAGTGCCAATGGTGGTGCAACCGTTTGGCATGCACTGGATGTTGCCAGCATGGGTGCAGTTCCTGCTGGCCACACCGGTGCAGTTCATTCTCGGCGCGCGGTTCTACGTGGCCGCCTGGAAGGCCGTGCGCGCCGGTACCGGCAACATGGACCTGCTGGTGGCCCTGGGCACCAGCGCCGGCTACGGCCTGAGCCTTTACCAGTGGGCGCAAGCCCCCGCCGGCATGGCCCCTCATCTGTACTTCGAAGCCTCGGCCGTGGTGATTGCCCTGGTACTGCTGGGCAAGTACCTGGAAAGCCGTGCCAAGCGCCAGACTGCCAGCGCCATCCGTGCCCTCGAGGCCCTGCGCCCGGAACGGGCCTTGCGCCTGGTCGATGGCCGGGAGGAAGACGTGGCCATTGCCCAACTGCGCCTCGGCGACCTGGTGCTGGTCAAACCCGGCGAGCGCTTCCCGGTCGATGGCGTGGTGGAAGACGGCAGCAGCCATGCCGATGAAGCCCTGATCAGCGGCGAGAGCCTGCCAGTGCCCAAGCAGCCAGGGGACAGCGTCACCGGTGGGGCCATCAACGGCGAAGGCCGGCTGCTGGTACGTACCCAGGCACTGGGTACCGAAACCGTGCTGGCACGCATCATCCGCCTGGTGGAAGACGCCCAGGCGGCCAAGGCTCCGATCCAGAAGCTGGTCGACCGGGTCAGCCAGGTATTCGTCCCGGCCGTGCTGGTACTGGCGCTGATCACCCTGGTCGGCTGGTGGCTGGCCGGCGCACCGCTGGAAACCGCGCTGATCAATGCCGTCGCCGTGCTGGTCATCGCCTGCCCGTGTGCACTCGGCCTGGCCACGCCCGCAGCAATCATGGCCGGCACCGGGGTCGCCGCCCGCCACGGCATTCTGATCAAGGACGCCGAAGCCCTGGAGCGTGCCCATGCGGTCAACCGGGTGGTGTTCGACAAGACCGGCACCCTCACCTCCGGCAGCCCACGAGTGGTCCACAGCGAGGCGCAGGTGGGCAGCAACGCCGACCTGCACCGCCTGGCCGGCGCCCTGCAGCGCGGCAGTGAACACCCGCTGGCCAAGGCGGTGCTGGATGCCTGTGCCGAACAGGGTCTGGAGGTACCCATCGTCGCCGACAGCCAGTCGCTGACCGGGCGTGGCATCGCCGGGCGCGTGGAAGGCCGTGAACTGGCGCTGGGCAACCGCCGCCTGCTCGACGAAAGCGCATTGCCACCCGGTGACCTGGCCGCCAAGGCCCAGGCCTGGGAAGCCGAGGGGCGCACCCTTTCATGGCTGATAGAACGCGGCGCGCAGTCGCGGGTGCTGGGCCTGTTCGCCTTTGGTGACAGCCTCAAGCCCGGCGCCGCGCAGGCAATCGATACCCTGCACGCGCAACACATCAGCAGCCACCTGCTGACCGGTGACAACCGCGGCAGCGCCAAAGTGGTGGCTGAAGCGCTCGGCATCGACGACGTGCATGCCGAAGTGCTGCCAGCCGACAAGGCCGCGACCGTGGCCGCGCTCAAGCAGGATGGTGTGGTCGCCATGGTTGGCGATGGCATCAACGATGCGCCGGCTCTGGCCGCCGCCGATATCGGCATTGCCATGGGCGGCGGTACCGATGTGGCCATGCAGGCCGCCGGCATCACCCTGATGCGCGGCGACCCCCGCCTGGTACCGGCCGCCCTGGAAATCAGCCGCAAGACCTATGCGAAGATCCGCCAGAACCTGTTCTGGGCGTTCATCTATAACCTGATCGGCATCCCGCTGGCCGCGCTGGGTTATCTCAACCCGGTACTGGCCGGCGCCGCCATGGCCCTGTCCAGCGTCAGCGTGGTGAGCAACGCGCTGTGGCTCAAGGCTTGGAAACCCATCAGCAACAACCAGGAGGCCCCATGAACATAGGCCAGGCCGCCCGTCGCAGCGGGCTCAGCACCAAGATGATCCGTTACTACGAGTCCATCGGCCTGCTCAAGCCCGCCACGCGCAGCGACAGCGGCTACCGCCTGTACCAGGCGGAAGACTTGCACAGCCTGGCCTTCATCAAGCGCTCCCGCGACCTGGGCTTTTCCCTCGAGGAGGTCGGCAAGCTGCTGACCTTGTGGCAGGACCGCCAGCGCGCCAGCGCCGATGTGAAGGCGCTGGCCATGCAGCACATCGATGACCTGAACCGGCGCATCGAAGAGCTGGTGAGCCTGCGCGATACCCTTGGCGAACTGGTATCGCACTGCCAGGGAGACGAGCGCCCGGACTGCCCGATCCTCAAAGACCTGGCCAATGGCGCTGCGGGTGGCTGCTGTCACTGAGCCAGCCCGCAATCCTTTGGTATGCCATATACGTCCAAACACGACCGAATAGTCACCAACTGCGACTTTCTCCAATAAATACGGGCGTTTTCCTACATTAAACCCGGATGCTGCCGATGCAATTGATACCTGCCTCGTGTATCGAAAACAAAAAATCCGGGAGCGTCGATGAGCATCAAACAGAAACTGACCTGGGCATTCGCGGTCATCGCCGGCTTGCCCATCGTACTTGTAGCCACTTTGGTGGTCCTCAACCTGCGTGGCGAAGCCCGCGACGGATTCCTCGATGGCAGCAGCCGGGAAATCCGCCAGGTCAGCAACGCGATGAACATCTTCTTCCAGGGCATCAACCAGAACGTCGAGTACATGGCCGCGCAGCCCCTGGTCGCCGCCACGGGCAGCGAACTGAACAAGTACATGAGCGCAACCCCGTCCTATGAGCTGGGCGAACAGGCCAGCAAAGTGCTGGAGTTCATGACTCGCCTGGCCACTACCCATCCCAGCTATGCGTACCTCTCCTACGGGGTGAGTGATGGTGGTTACGTCGGCTGGCCGGCCGGGCAGAAGTTCGTCAATTACGACCCGCGCACCCGTCCCTGGTACCAATTGGCAATGGCCAACCCTGGCAAGACCTTGCGTACCGGCGCCTACTACTGGGCTGCCGACGACGCCGTGCTGGTCAGTACCGTGCGCACCGTCGCCAACCAACTGGGCAACCCTGGTGGCGTGGTCAACGTCGACGTGTCGCTCAAAGGCCTCACCGAGATCGTCCAGCAGATCAAGCTGGGTGAAAGCGGCTACGTGCTACTGGTGGAAAACAACGGCAACGTGCTGGTCGACCCCCGTGACGCCAAGCACAACTTCAAGCAACTGGCGAGCTTTGGCGACGGCTACGCCGAGCTGGCCAAGCACGGCAAGGGGCTGGCCGAAGTGGAGCTCAATGGCGTGCGCTACATGGCCAACATCTATCCGGACGAACAGCTGGGCTGGACCCTGATCGGCCTGATCGAGCAGAGCGAAGTGATGCAGACCACCACCCGCCTGACCTGGTTGATCGGCGTAGTGGCCCTGGTACTGGCTGCGCTGTTCGCCGTGGTCGGTGCCACCTTTGCCAAGCTGATCGTGCGCCCGATCAACAGCGTTACCAGCGGCCTTGAAGACATCGCCCAGGGCGAGGGCGACCTGACCCGCAACCTGGAAATCCGTGGCCGCGATGAAACCGCGCAACTGGCCAGCTGGTTCAACCAATTCCTCGGTGCCATTCGCAGCCTGATCCAGCATATCGGTGCTGCCGCCAACAAGATCCTCAGCACCTCCAGCAGCTCGACCCGGGTTTCCAGCGACATGGCCGAAGCCGCAGGCCGCCAGCGCGAAGCGGTGGACATGGTCTCTACTGCTTTCCACGAAATGGTCGCCACCGCCAACGAAGTGGCACGTTCATGCAGCCAGGCGGCGCAGTCGGCCGACAGCGGCCAGCAACAGGCGCGCGAAGGCCAGCAGCAGATTGATGCGGCGGTACATAGCGTTGACCGCCTGAGCCAGGAGATCGAGCAGTCGGCGCAGTCGATCCAGCAGCTGGAGCGTGACAGCAACGCCATACAGTCGATCCTCGGCACCATCCGCTCGATTGCCGAGCAGACCAACCTGCTGGCGCTCAACGCCGCCATCGAAGCCGCCCGTGCCGGCGAGCAGGGCCGTGGCTTTGCCGTGGTTGCTGACGAAGTGCGGGCGCTGGCCAAGCGTACTGCCGACTCCACCGCCGAGATCGACGGCCTGCTGGGCAACCTGGCCAGCCGCACTGCCGAAGTGGCCGCACAGATGCACGCCAGCCTGGAGGTTTCACAGCAGTCGGTGAGCCGCATCGGCCTGGCCCGTGACAGCTTCGGGCAGATCCGCGAGTCGGTGGATGTGATCCGCGACATGAACACCCAGATTGCCACGGCGGCCGAAGAGCAACACCAGGTAGCGGAGGACATCAACCGCCACATCAGCCAGATTCACGGCGATGCGCAACTGGTGGCCGAACTGGCCCAGGCGGCGCGGGTGGATTCGGAGAGCCTGGCCGGGTTGTCCAATGAGCTGGATGCGCTGGTGCGCAGGTTCCGTACCTGATGTATTGTTTTTGCTGGTCTCTTCGCGGGTGAACCCGCTCCCACAGGTACAGCGCTAGTCTCAAGGGCAGCGCAATACCTGTGGGAGCGGGTTCACCCGCGAAGGGGCCCGCACAAGCAACACTACAACTTGAGCTCCCCCGGGGTAGCCCCAAACAACTGCTTGAACGCCGCAATGTAAGCCGAGGTGGAGTCATACCCACACCCCAACGCCGCCTCGGTCACACTCTCCCCTGCCTCCAGCAACGCCAGCGATGACAACAGCCGCATGCGCTGCCGCCAGTTGCGAAAGCTCAGCCCCGTCTCCCGCTGGAACAGCCGCATCAGCGTCTTCTCCGAACAGCCCAGCTCCCGCGCCCATTGCTGCAGGGTCTGCGGCTGATCCGGCGCCGCAATCAACCCATTGCACAGTGCCAACAACCCCGGGTGCCGCGGCAGTGGCAGCGAAAAGCCGACCTCGGGGAGCATGCGCAACTGGTCGAGCAGCACCGCCACCAGCCGCGCTTCGGCGCTGTCACCCTCCGGGTAGTCTGCCGGGAACAGGCAGAACTGCTTGATCAGTTCGCGCGCAAGCGGGGTCACTTCCAGTACCCGGCATTGCTCCGGTGCCCACGGGCAGGCATCCCGGCGCACATAAAGGCTACGCATTTCGGCCTGCATCGAGGTGACCACCTCGTGTTCGGCATCGGCTGGTATCCACACGCCCCACTGGGGTGGGGCGAAGTAGCTGCCTTCGCGGGTATACACCCCGAGAACGCCGCTGATGGCGTAGGAGAACTGCACCCAGTCGTGCTGGTGGCGGGTGGTCCACGAGCCGGCGCCGAGGCTTTCGGCTCGTGCATAGAGCGGCCTGGGCAGGTGGTCCAGCGCCGGAATGGGGCGGGGATGTCCGATGATGGGCATGGTGGCTTCTTGTAGTTCTGACCAGACAAGCCTAACAGCTCAGCGCTCGACGATGACGGTCACCCCCTGCCCACCCGCTGCGCAGATCGAAATCAGCCCCCGTCCCTTCCCCGCCTTCGCCAGCAACTTGGCCAGGTTGGCCAATATCCGGCCCCCGGTCGCGGCAAACGGGTGCCCGGCCGCCAGCGAACTGCCCTTGACGTTGAGCTTGCTGCGGTCAATTGCCCCGAGCGGCACATCCAGCCCCAACCGCTCACGGCAATAATCGGCATCTTCCCAGGCCTTGAGCGTGCACAGCACCTGGGCGGCGAAGGCTTCGTGTATCTCGTAATAGTCAAAGTCCTGCAGCGTCAGGCCATTGCGCGCCAGCAGCCGCGGCACCGCATACACCGGTGCCATCAGCAAGCCTTCGCGACCAGTAACGAAATCCACCGCAGCGGTTTCGCCATCGACCAGATAGGCCAGCACCGACAGCCCCTGCTGCTCGGCCCACTCCTCGCTACCCAGCAATACCAGCGAAGCACCATCGGTCAGCGGTGTGGAATTGCCCGCCGTCAGTGTCCCCTGCCCGCTGCGATCGAAGGCTGGCTTTAGCCTGGCCAGTTGCTCAAGGGTCAGGTCGGGGCGCAGGTTGTTATCACGGGTCAACGACAGAAACGGCGTCAGCAGGTCATCCTGCCAGCCTTCGGTGTACGCTGCAGCCAGCGCCTGGTGGCTGAGCAACGCCAGTTCGTCCTGTTCGGCACGGCCAATGCGCCACGCCTGGGCCATGCGTTCGCAATGCTCACCCATCGACAACCCGGTGCGCGGTTCGCCGTTGCGCGGCAATTCGGGTTTCAGGTGGTGAGGGCGCAGCTTGAGGAATGGCTTGAGCCGCTCGCCCAGGCTTTTGCCACGGTTGGCCTGCAGCAAGATATGGCGCAGGCCTTCATTGACCGCGATCGGCGCATCGGAGGTGGTGTCCACGCCGCCGGCAATGCCGCAGTCGATCTGCCCCAGGGCAATCTTGTTGGCCACCAGCAACGCCGCCTCCAGCCCGGTGCCGCAAGCTTGCTGGATATCGTAGGCCGGCGTCTGCGGCGACAGGCGCGAGCCCAACACGCACTCCCGGGTCAGGTTCATGTCTCGCGAGTGCTTGAGCACCGTACCAGCCACCACTTCCCCCATGCGCAACCCATGCAAGCGGTACCGTTCGATCAGCCCCTCAAGGGCGACGGTAAGCATCGCCTGGTTGCTGGCCGTGGCGTAGGCACCATTGGAGCGGGCAAAGGGAATTCGGTTGCCGCCCAGGATCGCGACCCGGCGAAGTGAACGCATGCGCTTGTTCCTCCTGAAACAATTTGATCCGTACAGCCTAGGTGTTTTTACCGCATTCGAACGACCTTGCCACAAAGTTGGTCCACACTTTCAAGCTTGCCTTCCGGGAGACCACTCATGAGCGATCGCTACCTCGGCTTTGCCAACTCCAACCTCGGCCGCCGTCTCGTGGATGCCCTTGGCCTGCCACGCCCAGCGCCGCTGGAGCGCTGGCAGGCCGGCCGCCTGCGCCCGGTCGAAGGTGCCCTGGTACTGGGTGGCGGGCCACTGGCGAGCCAGGTCGAAGCCATTGCCCCGCGCCTGACCGACACGCTTTACAGCTTCAATACCGACCACCTCCAGGCCGAGCCGTGGGTGGCTGGCCTGGGGCCGAAGATCAAGGCCGTGGTATTCGATGCCAGTCACCTGTCCGACAGCGACGCGTTGAAGCAGTTGCGCGAATTTTTCCAGCCACTGCTGCGCAGCCTGGCGCCGTGCGCCCATGTGCTGCTGCTGGGCCGCGCACCAGAAAGCCTCGACAACCCGTTGGCCAGCATTGCCCAACGGGCCCTGGAAGGCTTCAGCCGCTCGCTGGCCAAGGAACTGCGCAACGGTGCGACCGCGCAGTTGCTGTATGTCGGCCCCGGCGCGGAAGACCAGCTGGAAGGCGCCCTGCGTTTCTTCCTTTCGCCCAAAAGTGCCTTTATTTCCGGCCAGGTGCTGCGCCTGCATGCCTGCGCCAGCCAGGTCGAGGACTGGACCCGGCCGCTGGCTGGCAGACGCGCCCTGGTGACCGGCGCCGCGCGCGGCATCGGTGCGGCCATTGCCGAAACCCTGGCGCGCGATGGTGCCGACGTGCTGCTGCTGGATGTGCCGCAAGCCAGCCAGGACCTCGACGCCCTGGCCGCACGTTTGGGCGGCAAGGCGCTGCCCTTGGACATCTGCGCCAGCGACGCCGCAACACAACTGCTTGCGGCCCTGCCCGACGGCATCGACATCGTGGTGCACAACGCCGGCATCACCCGCGACAAGACCCTGGCCAACATGACCCCGGAATACTGGGACGCGGTGCTGGCGGTCAACCTCAAGGCACCGCAGGTACTGACACAGGCGCTGTACGACAACGGTGCCCTGGGTGAAAACGCGCGCATCACCCTGCTGGCCTCGGTCAGTGGCATCGCCGGCAACCGCGGGCAAGCCAACTATGCCGCGAGCAAGGCCGGGCTGATCGGCCTGGCCCAGGCGTGGGCGCCCCGGCTCGCCGAGCGCGGCGGCAGCATCAATGCCGTGGCACCCGGTTTCATCGAAACCCACATGACCGCCGCCATGCCCATGGGCCTGCGCGAGGCCGGGCGACGCTTGAGTTCGCTTGGCCAGGGCGGCCGCCCGCAGGATGTCGCCGAAGCCATCGCCTGGCTCAGCCAGCCGGGCTCCGGTGCAGTCAACGGCCAGGTGCTGCGGGTATGCGGCCAGGCCTTGATGGGGGCTTGATCATGAGCCGACACTGGCATGACCTGCACAGCCCGGCTTCGCGCGCCAGCCTGTACCTGCGCGCGGCCAGCAAGCGCACCATCAGCGGCGACCAACTGCCGGACGACGGCCTGCGCTGTTTAATCCGCGTCCAGCCGGGCAACCTGGCCGCCTATCGACGGCTGTGCCACTTCACCGACGATGGCCGCCTGCCAGGCACTTATCCACATGTCATGGCGTTCACGCTGCAGTTGCAGTTGATGACCGCGCCTAACTTCCCCTTCCCGCTGCTTGGCCTGGTGCACCTGCACAACCGCATCGAAGTGGTACGCCCACTGGGCGGTATCGAAGGGCTGCGCTTTGCGGTGCATGCAGGCAACCTGCAAGCGCATGCCAAGGGTGGCACCTTCGATCTGGTCACCGAAGCCGAGGACGGCATCGGCCTGCTCTGGCGCGAGACCAGCCGCATGCTGGTGCGCGGGCTGAAGCTGGAAGGTGCGGCAGGTGAGCCTGCCGAGGACGAGCCACAAGTGCTGCCAGAGGTGACCCGCTGGTACGCCGACAGCGATATCGGCCGGCGCTATGCCAAGGTCTGCGGGGACTACAACCCGATCCATCTCAGCGCAGCCAGTGCACGGCTGTTCGGCTTTCCCACGGCCATTGCCCATGGCATGTGGAGCCAGGCCATGGCCCTGGCGGCACTGCGCGGTCACCTGCCCCACAGTGGCTATGCCTTCGAGGTGGATTTCCGCAAACCGGTGCGGTTGCCGTCGGAGGTGGTGCTCGGTGCCAGTGAGGCCGGGGTTGCAGGTGAGCTGCGGCTGGACGGGCATGGCGGGGTGCTGCATATGGTCGGGCGCTGGGCCCCCCTTTAAATCGTGAGGCTGCTTCGCAGCCTTTTCGCGACACAAGGCCGCTCCCACAGCTACCGCGTTCGGTTTGATGCCAGTGACCTCTTGTGGGAGCGGCCTTGCGTCGCGATGGGCCGCATAGCGGCCCCCTTGCTTTGCATCGGGCCTGCGCAGAAGCTATGCAGCATTAGGAGACCCCCGATGAACCTGCAAGAACTCACCCAACGCCTGCACCAGATCCGCGACAACAACGACTGGCGCGGCTTCCACAGCCCGAAGAACCTGGCCATGGCCGCCAGCGTCGAAATGGCCGAACTGGTGGAAATCTTCCAGTGGCTGAGCGAAGACCAATCGCGCCAGCTGCCCGCCGACAAGTTGGCCCATGCCGGCCAGGAAATCGGCGATGTGGTGCTGTACCTGTTGCTGCTGTGCAGCGAGCTAGGCCTGGACATGGACCAGGTGGTGCGGGCCAAGCTGGCCGACAGCGAGAGGCGCTTCGCCCGATGAACGACCGTCACTTCGATGAGCTGGCCACCCGCTTTGCCGAGAAGATCTACGGCGGCGCCAAGGGCGCCATCCGCCTGGCCGTGCTGCAGGCCGACCTGGCCGAGGCCTTGCCCGACCGCCCGCTGCGTATCCTCGACATCGGCGCCGGCTTGGGTCACATGGCCTTGTGGCTGGCTCAGCGCGGTCACCAGCTGACCCTGGCCGAACCCGCCGCGCCGATGCTCGACGGCGCACGGGCGCGCTTTGCCGAGGCTGGCCAACCGGCCACCTTCATCCAGGCCCCATGGCAGGACCTGCTCGGCCAGCTGACCGAGCCCTACGACCTGGTGCTGTGCCACGCCGTCCTCGAATGGTTGGCCGAGCCCGAAAGCATCCTGCCGGTGCTGCACCAGCTCACGGCCCCTTCCGGGTGGCTGTCGCTGGCCTTCTACAACCGCGACGCCCTGGTCTATCGCAACCTGCTCAAGGGCCACTTCCGCAAGTTGCGCAGCAACCGTCTGGAAGGTGAAAAGCAGAGCCTGACCCCGCAAAAACCACTTGATCCGCGCGAACTCAGGGCGCAACTTGAACCTATGTGGCAGGTTGAAAGCGAAAGCGGCGTGCGGGTGTTCCACGACTACATGCCCAAGGAATTCCAGGGCAAGGCCGAGCTGCTCGACCTGCTGGAAATGGAACTGGCCTACCGTCGACACCCCAGCTTCGCCGGGCTCGGCCGCTACCTGCACTGGGTCTGCCGCCCCCGTTGACCTGCCCGCCGGGAGGAATACATGCCGTACCGTCTGTTGTGCCTGGCCGTGCTGCCGCTTGCCCTGGCTGGCTGCCAGGGCAGCAACCCCTATGTGGCCAGCAGCCGCCCGTTACCACCGGCACCGGCCCAGGCGGCCAGCACCTTCGACGCCAGTGCCTACCCGACACCGGCCCGTGATTACGGGCACTACCGCAGCTGGAGCTGGCGTAACGGCCAGTTGCCCAGTGGCTCGGTCGATACCGACCCGGCGCAACTGGCCGATGCTGTCAGCGGCGCGCTGGACCAGCATGGCCTGCGTCCCGCCCGGGGCGGCACCGTCGACTTGCTGGTCAGCGCCGACATACGCCTGGAAAAACGCTTGCGCCAAGTACGCGACTACGATGCCTACGACCCTTACTACGGCCCGTACCCCTACGGTGGCGTCGGCTATGGCGGCTACCGCCATGGCTATGGTGGCTATGCCAGCGTGCCCATCGTGCGCACCTACGAGGTGCAGGTGATGGTGGTGCGTATCGACCTGTACGACGCCCGCAGCGGCCAGCCGGTATGGAGTGCCAGCGCCGAGAGCGGCAGCGACAAGGACTCGCCGCGTGAACGCGAAAGCGCCCTGCGCGATTCTGTGCACAAGGCGCTCAACGGCTATCCTCCCAGTTGATATCCAACGGAGAACCATCATGTTGCGCCGCCTTGTTCTACTGTCATTCGCGTTATTGCTCGCCGCCTGTTCCAGCAATAACGTCCAGCAGGATTTCGATGCCAGCCGTGACTTTGCCGCCTACCGCAGCTGGGCATGGCAGGAACCGGGCCTGCAGTACCGCCCGGACGACCCACGAATCAAGAGCGACCTGACCGAGCAGCGCATTCGCCAGGCAGTCGCAAGCCAACTCGACCAGCGCGGCCTGCGCCCGGTACAAGGTGGCGCGCGGCCGGACCTGACAGTGCGCGCTTACCTGATCGTCGAGCAGCGCCAGCAACAGATCACCACCAATTACGGCGGTGGCTGGGGAGGCTACTGGGGCGGCTACTGGGGTGGCCCGATGTACAACGAAACCCGCAGCGTCGACTACAAGGTCGCCACCATCCAGATCGACCTGTTCGATGGGCGTGACGGCAAGCTGGTGTGGCGCGGCAGTGCCGAGCAGATCATGAACAACTACCCGCCAAGCCCGGAAGAGCGCAACAGCGCGATCCAGAACACCGTGGCCAAAGTGCTGGGCAACTATCCGCCGGGTAGCAGGAAATAACTCCGAACGCGTTCATGCATGCGCCAAAGCCCCTGTGGGAGCGGGTTTACCCGCGAAGAGAACGACGCGGTGCATGGCACCGGCTTTGCCGGTGTTCGCGGGTGAACCCGCTCCCACAAGGGTCGCCTGCAAGGCCTGTTTCAACAGCGACAATACCCTTCCCGGCCACGCCTTTTTCCCTCTCCCGCTCCACTCCCCGCAGGTTCTTGTCTATCTTCACTTAAGGAAACCTGACTGACCGGGTAGATGCGTTCAACATTTGGGAAAGGCGACCTGCCAATGCAAAGCATTGTTCTCCTGCTGTGGCTTGCCTTGTGCTGCGAACAGGATGTGCGTCAACGCCAGATATCCAACATGCTCACCCTTGGCGTGGCTACCTGCGCACTGGCCTGGCTTTTCGCCACCGGGCACAGCTGGATCGGCGCGGATGCCAGCGATGCCGGCTGGGCGCTGGCCATCGTCATGCTGCTGACCCTGCCCGGCTACATGCTAGGCCGTTTCGGCGCCGATGACGTCAAGCTGATGGGCGCGCTGGCCCTGGCAACCAGCCCGCAATACGTGCTTGGCACCTTCATCGGCGCCGGAGTCAGCGTGTTGCTGTGGCTGCTCACCCGTCGGCGACTCTGGACATTGCTCAACCCCAAGGTGAAAAAACGTTTGCAAGCGCTGACCGAGGAAATGGGCGACAAGCAGGCGTTCGTCCCCTATGTGCTGGCCGGCTTTCTTTTGACAGCGGTATGGGTCCAATGAGCTGGCCTGCGGCCCTACACCTTGTACAAAACTTGTACATATTCGCTTGGTGCGACTATTTTTAAACTGCCAGAGCGTCTGGCCCAGGAGCAGGGCCGTATACGAACAGGGAGTGGATCGTGTCCAGACAAGTGAGTGAGTTGAAGGTTTTGGTGGTGGATGACCAATCGGTCATTGTCGAACAACTCTGTGATTTCCTCGAAACAAAGGGTTACCTCTGCGTGCCGGCCCATTCTACTGACGAAGCCATCGAGCGCTATATGGCAGACCCGGGCATCGGCCTGCTCATCTGCGACCTGCACATGCCGGGACGGGATGGCATCGAACTGATGCGCACCTTGAAGCAGGCCAACGGCAACCAGCGCATGTTCGAGGCAATCATGTTGACCGGGCGTGCCGAAAAACAGGATGTAATTCGCGCGCTACGTGAAGGTTTTGCCGACTACTACCAGAAGCCAGTGGACTTCGATGAACTGCTCGAAGGCGTACGTCGGCAGGAAGAAGCGTTGCTGGAACGCCAGCGCAACTTCCGCGACCTCGGCGGATTGAACCAGCGCCTGCAGGATCTGGCCGAATCGATTGACGAGCTCTACCAGGATCTGGAAAAAGCCCGCGGCCAGGGAACCCATCGGCGTGCCACGGATGTGGAAGAAAGTGAAAGCGAGCTGCCAGCGGCGTTCGGGAAGCTGTCGCCACGCCAGTTGGAAGTGGCCCGCCTGGTGGGCAAGGGCAAGACCAACTACCAGATCGCCTGTGAGCTGGGCATTACCGAAAATACCGTGAAACTGTATGTGTCCCAGGTGCTACGCCTGACCCACATGCACAACCGCACCCAGCTGGCACTGGCAATGACCCCCAGTTCGTCGCCGGTGCATCAGCGGTTTACTACCCACTAAACAGGTAGCTTCAGGATCTTGGCGGCTGCGATGCAGCCACATCGCGACACCCGTGGGAGCGGGCGCGCCCGCGAACACCGGCGCAGCCGGTGCCATGCACCGCGTTGGATTCTTCGCGGGCGCGCCCGCTCCCACAGCAGCCCCTTACAATTGAATGCCAATACTCAAGGTAAGCCGAGGCCCGCGGTCCAGGCTATCCAGTGCGATATCCGCCAAAGGCTTGGCCACCTCCAGCGCCACATTGAACAAGCGCCCATCGCCCAACCGCACACCAAGCGCCGCCGACGCTAAGTGAGCATCCTCCACAGGCCCCCGGTTGTGCCAGGCCTGCGCCGTATCCAGCACCACATAGGGCTGCACCAACGCCAGCCAGCTGCCGTGCATGCTGTAGTTCACCTCGTAAGCCACACCCCAGCCCTTGTCCCCGTCCGCCTGGTCGCGCGGGTAGCCACGGCCGAAACTCTGCCCGCCAAACCCCGCACGCTCGCTGTCGGGCAAGCGGTCATCACTCCAGTACAACGCCCCGGAGACCACCCCCTGCCAGTTACCGGGCAACCTGTCGCTCTGCAAGCCGGACAGCCGCAACCGCAGAAAATCCAGATCGTAGTCGGCATCGCTGCGCGCCCCCAGGTAATCCAGGCCCTGATAGACGCCGGCACTGACTATACGCAAACGGCCCCCTTCCACCTTGCGCCAGTCGCCTTCGAATGACAGCGCACGCACGTAGGTGTCGTAGTCCCGTGCCGTTGGCAGTCCATCCACCTGGTCTTCGAAGTGCTCACTGACCGAATACACCTGCCCCTGCACCGCCATCCATTCATCCGGCCTGACGATCACCGGCTGGCGCAGGCCGATCGCGTAGTGATCGCTGTCGCGCTTGCGGGTGATGTCACGGCCATCGTCCAGCCGAGTTCGCGTGCCCGGTTCGCTGCGGTAGCGCGAGGCCGACACCAGCAGCTGGCTGCCACCCGCGTCCAGGTACTGGCTGTAGGCCAGACGCTGGTAATGCACCTGGTCATTCCCCGGTGGCAGCAACAAGCTGGCCTCGATCTGTTCGGCAAAGCGGGTCTGGGCGTGGCTGATTGCCGTCAGCAGCGCCTGCGCATCGTCGCGGTTGCCATCAGTCACGGTAACAGCAGCGCTGAACGGCTTACGTCGCGCATGCACGGTCAACCGCGCGGCACCATCAGCGGTTTGCGCCACGGCCAGCTGCGGCTCTAACGTCACCCCTGGCAGGCGCTCGGCCAGGCCCAGGTAGCGCTCCAGCGTTTCCCGGGTCAGCGGGCGCTCGGCTGCAAGCCGTTGCAGGAGCTGCTGCAGATAGGCGCTGGCCGGGCCGATATCGCCGTCTACGTGGTAATCACGGATATAACCTTCGACCAGTACCACATTGGCCCGGCCCTCGGTCACCTCCTGCGGCGGCAGGTAGGCGTACGACAACAGGTAGCCTTCCTGCCGATAGCGCTGGGTCAGGCGCGCGGTGTATTGCTGCAGCTCGCCCAACGTGGTCTGGTGCCCGATCAGCGGTTGGTAGTGTTCGCGCAGCTCGCTCAGGGGGAACACCGTGCCGCCCTCGAAGCGCACTTTATGCAGCACCAGCCGGGTATCGGCAGGCGCCCAGGCGGCGCTGCCGCCATCCACCGCGGCCATCTGCAGGTGAGCGCTGACCGGGCGGTAGGCGTCTATCGGCAGGTTGGCGGCGGGCAGGCGACGTTCGTACTCATGGCTGTCGAGAAAACCCGGCAAAGGCTCGGCATGGGCCGCAAGCGCCCAAGGCAGCAACAACAGGGGCACGGCCAGAGGACGCATAGGGCGCTCCATGTTCCCTGGGGCTGCGTTGCAGCCCTTCGCGGGCGCGCCCGCTCCCACAGAGATCGCGCTTTCCTGAACCCAGCGCCAAACCTGTGGGAGCGGGCGTGCCCGCGAAGGGCCGCAAAGCGGCCCCAAATTGCTTGACTGACAGGCATCAGGGGCGCCAGCCGGTCACACCCGTTACTTGCAAGCGTAGGTGCTGCCTCGGCCCTCGTCGAACGGCTACTCACTGACCTGGAACGCCACGCGCGCGGTCTCGCCGCTTTCATCCAGCGCGCTGATTTCGGCCTGGCCTACCTGCTGGAAGCGCACCAGCAGGCTGTCCTGCCCCTGGGTTTCGCCCAATGGCTGGCCGTTGAGGAACCACCAGCGCCGACCGCCGCCCCCCAGCGCCGACACATATAGCTGCAACGGTTCGCTGCTGGTGGCCGGACGGCGAAGGTTGTCGCCCGGGCGCACGCCCACGATCGAAAGCGGTGGAGCGCTGGCCGGCACCTGCGGCGGGCAGGTCGGGTCGATGGCCGGCAGGCGCGCCGCACGCCGCTCCACGCGTGGCAGCCAAGGCTCCAGCGGCGCGGGCCATAGAGCGATGTCGCGGGCCTTGGCGCCCGGGCAACTGCCATCGACGCGCAGCCCCTGGCCGTTGACCCATACGCTTTCACGCAGGCCCAGGCCGAGTGGCTGGTCGGCGGCCTGCAGGGTTGGCGGCGTAGTGCCGTCCAGAGTCCAGGCGAAACGCTGTCGCCGGCAATTGGGGTCCTGCTTGTTCATTGGCTGGCCCAGCGGCCAACAGATCGCCGCCACACCGACATTCGCCGGCACCCGCTCCACCGGCACGCTGATGCCACGCTGGCTGTCACGGTTGCTCAGCAGGTCGTGCACCTGCAGCATCAGCGGCGCTGCCGAAGCCAGCCCGAATTGGCCGGGTACCGGTGTGCCGTCGGGGCGGCCGATCCATACGCCGATCAGGTAGCGCGGGCCCACGCCGATCGACCAGGCGTCGCGAAAGCCATAGCTGGTGCCGGTTTTCCAGGCCAGTTGCGGGCGTTGCACCAGCTCGGCATGCGGGTCGCGGTCGGGGCGCGCCTGGCCGCTGAGGATGCGCCGGATGATCCACGCAGCCCCCGGTGACAACAGGCGCCGCTCCAGCAACGGATCCTGCGGTTGCAGGCGCACCCGCGCACTGTTGCCACCCCGCGCCAGCGCAGCGTAGCCACCCACCAGATCCTCCAGGCGGCTACCCGCGCCACCCAGGATCAACGACAGGTTGGGCTCGGCCAGGGGCGGCAGTATCAGCGGCATGCCCGCCGTGCGCAGTTGCGCGGCAAAGCGTTTCGGGCCGTAGGCCTCCAGCAGCTGCACCGCCGGCAGGTTGAGCGACAGCGCCAGCGCCGAACTGGCCGACACCGGCCCGCTGAAGCCCATGGAGAAGTTGCCGGGGCGGTAGTCGCCATAGCGTCGCGGCACATCCTGCAGCAGCGACTCGGAATGGATCAGGCCGTCATCCAGTGCCATGCCGTAGAGGAACGGCTTGAGGGTAGAGCCCGGCGAGCGCAAAGAACGCACCATGTCGACATGCCCGAAGCGGCGCTCGTCGGCCAGGTCGATCGAGCCGAGGTAGGCACGCACCGCCATGGTTTGCGCATCGACCACCAGTATGGCGGCGGAGGTGCGCTCCGGCAGCCGCGCGCGCCAGCCCAGCAGCAGGTCTTCAAGGCGCCGCTGCAACGCGGCGTCGAGCGTGGTGCGGATCAGCGGCGGGCTGTCGGCGCTGTTCAGGCGCCGGGCCAGCAGCGGCGCCAGGGTTGGTTCCTGACGTGGCGCCAGCACCAGCGGTTCTTCGCCAGCCTCACGGATTTGCCGAGCCGGCCACACCTGGTATTCGGCCAGGCGTTGCAGCACTTTGTCCCGGGCGCGCTGGGCTCGTTCGGGGTGGCGGTCCGGGCGCAGGCGGCTGGGCGCCTGGGGCAGCACGGCCAGCAGCGCCGCTTCGGACGGGGTCAGGTGCATGGGCGACTTGCCCAGGTAGGCCCAGCTGGCGGCTGCCACGCCCTGCAGGGTGCCGCCGAAGGGCGCACGGTCCAGGTAGATCTGCAGGATTTCGCGCTTGGACAGATGCCATTCCAGCTGCGCCGTGCGCCACAACTGGCGCAGCTTGCCGGCCAAGGTGCGCTCATGCGGGTCGAGCAGGCGCGCGACCTGCATCGACAGCGTGCTGCCACCCGACACCACACGCCCGCCACGCAGGTTCAGCCAGGCAGCGCGGGCCAGGGCCAGCGGATTGACCCCGGGGTGGCTGTAGAACCAGCGGTCCTCGTAGGTGAGCAACGCCTGCAGATACAGCGGCGAAACCTCGTCGGGGCTGACCGGGTAGCGCCACACGCCATCGGCATCGGCGAAGCGCCACAGCGGCGTGCCGTCCTCGGCCAGCACCACCCGGGCCAGGTCGTCGCCGGGCATGGGCAGCGGCCAGAGGCGGTCGGCCAGCCACAACAGGCCGAACAGCACCACCAAGCCGATCACTGTGGCGCGCAACAGCCTGCCCGCACGGGTACGCGGCCGCGTTAAGCTTGGCATCGGGAACCGACCTGGCCAGGTGATGGCCAAAGGCTTGGGAACGGCAACATCGCCGATTCGTTCATCAGGAAGCAACTATGCATGTAGAAGGTTTTTTCGAGTGGCTGGGCCAGGCGCTGGGGTCGTTGATCCGCTTCATCGTCGACGCATTGAGCGGGCTGTTCAACCTGCTGGCCAATGCCGGTGGCAATTTCATCGATGGCCTGGCGCGCACCTTGGGCATGGACACCTCGCTGCTCAGCATCCTCGCCCTGATCGTCGGGTTGGCGCTGCTATATTCGGCCATCCGTGCGTTCATGCGCGCCTCGATCATCCTCGGGATCATCTGGCTGCTGCTGGGGTTGTGGGTTATGAGCTGGGTGATTCACTGACATTGAACTGCCCGGCGCAGACCTGTGGGAGCGGCCTTGTGTCGCGAAAGGGCTGCGCAGCAGCCCCAGGATCTCAGCTCCGCCGCTTGAAATGCCGGGGCCGCTTTGCGGCCCTTTCGCGACACAAGGCCGCTCCCACATAGTGCGCGCAAGGCAGGTGCTTAGCGGGCTTTTACGGTCATCTCCCCTTGCCCATCCCCCACGGCCTGCAGGTTTGGCCGGTACATCGATTCGACCTGCGGCGGCGGCACGCGGTAGGTGCCCGGGGTCACCGCCCGTGCCAGGTAAAGCAGGTGGGTGGTGCCGTAGCTGTCCAGCTTGAGCGCCGCGACGTAACGGTCATCGCGATATTCCTGGTGCACAACGCTGGCGTTCTGCATCGACTCGAGCCATTCCTTCACCGCACTGCTGGCGTTGTCCAGGCTGGCGGCACTCTGCGCCAGGTTCTGGTTTTCCAGCTCCAGGCCTGCCGGTAGCAAGTCCACCACCAGCGCATCCGGCACCCTGTCTTCAGCCTTGAGCGCCAGGTGCACCAACACCAGGTCGCCGCTGCGCAGGTTGTGCAGGTCCAACGGCTGGCCATTCATGCCCAGGTACTCACGGCGGATCTGCATGCCGTTGCCGCTGGCAGCAGGCGCCTGGCGTGGGTAACCCGACAAGGTCAGTTGCTGGTACAGCGTCTCGCTGCCTTGGTTCTGCACGCTCAGCGGCGAAGCCAGCAACGGGCCTTCGAGCTTCATGCCGGACTCGGCATTGTTGAACTCGCGAACTTCGCCCGCGCTGTCCAGGCGCGCCTGCCACTGGCCTTCCGGCTTGCCCAGCAGGCCACGGCCGGCCAGGAACAGCGCATTGCGCTCCTGGGTCGACAGCCAGCGGTTGGCCGCCAGCTCATCCGACAGGGCGAACAGGCGCTGGTCGACCTGACGGCTGGCCAGGTTGCTTTCCTGCAGCAGCGCCAGGATCAGTGCCTGGTCGCGCAGAGCGCTACCATAGTCGGCCATCCAGCCTTTACCGCGGCTGATGCCCAGGCCCGCCTGCAGGGCCTGCTCGGCACGCGGCTTGTCACCCATCTTGTCCAGCGCCACCGCCAGTTGCACCAGCGGCAGGCCAGAGCGGGCGTCGGCGCGGCGTTCGAACAGGCCACGCAAAGCGCCCAACGGCGCCTGCTGACTGCGCGACAGCACCAACGCCGCATAAGCCTGCACGGCGAACCGGGTGTGTTCGGCGTTCTCGCTGTAGTCGACTTCGATCAGGTTGCGCTCCTGCAGGTAGCGCAACAGGCGTTCGCTGGCCTTCTTCAGCGCTTCGGCCGGCACACCATAGCCTTGGTCACGGGCGCGCAGCAGGAAGTCGGTGACATAGGCGGTCAGCCAGTACTCTTCTTCGCTGTCCGAGCTCCACAGGCCGAAGCTGCCGTTGTAGCGCTGCATGCCCAGCAGGTGCTCGATACCCATCTCGATCTTGCGCTTGCGCACATCGGCAGGCTCGCCCTTGATGCCCAGGCGCTTCAGGCTGTCGGCATCGGCATACAGCGACGGGTAGAGGCCGCTGGTGGTCTGCTCCAGGCAACCGTAAGGGTAGGCTTCGAGGGCACGGATCTGCTCGGCCAGGTTCAGCGGCGGCCGGCTCGACAAGGCCAGGCTGGCTTCAAGCCCGGCGGGTTCGAAGGCGGCCAGGTCTGCTTCAGGCAGGGTCCATGGCTGGTCCTTCAAGGCCACGCGGTAGTGCTTGAGCATCGCCGGGTAGGCCGGGCGCACGCCCAGCGTCCACTCGCGCTCGAACGCGCCGGTCGGCTCGTTGGGCAGCTGCAGGCCAGTGACCCGCACATGCACCTTGCCTTGCCCCAGGCCACCCTGGGCCTGTACCGGGATCATCAACGTCGAGCGCTGGCCTTCAGCCAGGGCAACGTTCTGCACGGCGTTGGCCGCCAGACTCAGCTGACCTTCGGTACCGATTTCGACGTTCAGCTGCTGGGCACGCCCTGACAGGTTGGCGAGGTCCAGCGCCAGGCTGGTGCGGTCGCCACCGGCCAGGAAACGCGGCGCCGAGAGCTCGGCGATCAGCGGCGCGGCGACCACGGTCTTGCCTTCGGCCATGCCGAACTGTTCCTCGGTCCAGGCCTGGGCCATGAGCCGCAGTTCGCCATTGAAGTCAGGGATATCGACCGTGGCCTGGCCCTCGCCCTTGTCGTCCAGGGTCACCGGCAGGCTCTGCTGGGCGACGATGGTCACAGTGGTGTTGGGGCGCTTGCCACCCTTGGCCATCGCCGCGTCACCGCCAAATGCCAGGCTGGCCAGGCGGCCCTGGCCGGCTTCGATCAACTGGCCGTAGATATCCAGCTGGTCAGCACCGTAGGCCTTGCGCCCGAACAGGCTGGCGAACGGGTCGGGGGTCTTGAAATCGGTAATGTTGAGGATGCCCACATCCACCGCCGACAACAGCACATGCACCTGTTTGGGCACGCTGCCATCGGCATTTGCAGCCTTGATCTTCACGGTCAGCGGCTGTTTCGGACGCATTTTCTCCGGTGCCTGCAGGCTCACCGCCAACTTGCGTTCGGCGCGGTTCAGCGGCAGGTGCAGCACGCCTACCGCGCGTTTCGGCGTGGCGTTGGCCTTGCGCTCACCCGGGCGGATCACCAGCGCGCTGATGTACAGGTCGTGGCGTGCCCACTGCTTGTCCAGCTCCACGTCGAACGTCTTGCCCTCGGCGGGTACGTCAATCTCCTGCCACCACAGCGGGCCATCGCTGGACTCGATCATCAGGTAGCCACTGCCGGCTGCGGGCGGGGTGACGGTAACCTTGGCGGTAGCGCCGTCGGCGTAGGCCGGTTTGTCTAGCGCCAGCTTGACCTGGTCCGGCCGCACCGCACCGCCTTCGGCGTTGTCCTGGGCGCGATAGCCGGCCCAGAAGCGCGCGCTGGACACCAGGCCAGTCTGCGGGTCTTCCACCTCGACACGGTACGGGCCCCATTCCACCTGGAAGCTCAGCTTGGCAGTGGAGCCGGCCTTGACGCTGACGGTCTCTTCGCTCTGGGTGAGGAACTTCTCGTTGTAGGCGTAGCTCCAGCCATCGCTCTGCGAGTAGTTCCAGTAGTAGTCACGGCGCTCGCGTACCAGCCGCACCTTGAGGTCGTTGGCCGCCAGCTTCTTGCCGTTGCGGTCGGCCACCAGGAACTCGAACTCCACCGGCCCGTCACTGTCGGTTTCCTCGCCGTCGAACAGGCCGCGCAGGCCCGGCAGTCGCTCGGCCGGCCAGATGGGTTGTTCCAGGCGCCGGGTGATCGGCCGGCCACCCGACTCCTGCAGGCTGGCCTGCACGGTCAGTTGCAGCGGCGAGCGGGCTTCGGCCCAGCGGCTTTCGATGTCGACCACGGCCTTACCGGCCTGGTCGAGGGTGACTTCGTCCAGCTCCAGGTCCTGGTTCAGCTCGGTTTCGGTGACCGAGCCGAACTGGTAGCCAGGCAGCGCCGGTACCGCCTCGCGCAGCGGGCGAACATAGGCCTGGCCGCTCAGGCGGTTGCCGGCAGCCGGGGCGCCGTAGAGGTAACGGCCATTGACCTGGATGCGCGCATCCTGATCCGGAGACAACGGTTTGCTGCTGCCCTTGAGTTCCAGCGCCAGGCGCTCGGGCAGGAAATCTTCGACGAGGAATTCATACACCTGCTTGCGCCCGCCACCCAGGTCGAGCAGCAGTTGCCAGCGGCCGGTCGGGGCTTCGCCGGCCAACTGCATCTGGTACTGGTACAGGCCATTGCCGTCGGCTTCCCAGACGAACTTGCGGCTGACCTGCTCGTCCGGGCGGCGCACCTCCACGCTCACCGGCTGGGCCTTGACCGGCTTGCCGTCCTGGTCGCGCAGCAGGCCGTTGAGCAACACCGTTTCGCCTGGGCGATACAGGTCACGCGGGCCGAAGATGAAGAACTGCAGCGGGTTGGCCTGCGGGCCGGTGATGTCGAACTCGGCCAGGTCCAGCGCCGCGCTGCTCAGGCGCAGCAGGGTGGTGTGCACCCCTTGGGTGGCGATCAGGGTGTCGGCCTTGGGCGTGATCGGCAGTTGGGCATGGCCATCGCTATCGGTGCTGGCCTGGGCCAGCAGCTTGCCCTTGTCGTCATGGATTTCCAGGTTCACGCCACTCATGGCCTTGCCGCCTTCCAGGGCCTGGGCGAACACATCGAGGCGGTCTCGGTAGCGGTGCGCGGACACGCCGATATCGCTGAGGGTGAACAGGGTCGCGGGTTGCGAGTAGTCGTAGGTGCCCGAGGCACGCATCACCGCCAGGTACACGCCTGGCTCCTGCAGCGGCTTGATACCGGCGATCGGCAGCAGCACGGTCTCGCGGGTGTTGCGGGCAGGGTTGAGGTCGAAGCGGCCGCTGTAGACCAGCTCGGCCATGTCCAGGGTTTCCTTGGACTGGTAGTAGTACAGGCTGCTGTTGCGCCCCCAGTTGACCAGGAAGGTCGAGAGCATGTCCGGCTTCACGCGGAAGAACTCGACATCGACCTTGTCAACGTTGAGCGCGATCACCGGCAAGCCTTCGGCCAGGCGCGTGGGCAGCAGCGAACCGCGGCTGGCGAAGCCGATGGTCGGCTGCATGTCGCGGGTTTCCAGGCGGGTTATCGACTCGCTGTCCAGCTGCTTGCCGTTGACCGCCAGCAGGCCCTTGTCGACGGTCAGCACCAGCTTGCGCTGCGGTTCCAGGTGGCGCAGGCGCAGTTCCATCTGGTTGTCGGAGAGTTCCCAGGCGCCGTCGAGCTTGCCTTTGACCGTGTCGACCAGGTGCACTTTGCTGGCGAAGTCCTGCTTGGCATCGAGTGGTGCGGAGAAGCTGATCGACAGCGTTGCCGCGCCATCGAGCTGCACTTCGGAAACATCCAGCACCGTCAGTTCGCGGCCTTCGTAGCGCTTGGCGAGTACGGCCGGGTCTTCGCGCTGGGGGGCCGCGGTGGCGGCGGGTGCTGTGGCCGCCGGTTTTTCGGCTGGCGCCGGTTTGCCCGGCGTCGAAGAGTCACAGGCACTGAGCAAAGCCAGCGCGCAGGCCAGCAACAATCCTTTGTTGAACATGGAGTAGAACTCTTTGGCAGCGTGTACGTTGAGGGCAGCAACTATAGCGCAACTATGGTCGCGCGAATTGGCTGTTTGGCCGGTACACTGCTGGCTATTCAGAAAAGCGGGGGCGCTCTGCGCCCCTTTCGCGACGCAAGGCCGCTCCCACAGGTACTGCACAGGCTTGCGGTTTGCACGCCCGCTGTGGGAGCGGCCTTGTGTCGCGAAAGGGCTGCGCAGCAGCCCCAGGATGCCCCAGGACACCCGATGACCTCACTGACCACCGACTGGCAGCACCGCCCCACCCACCACAAGGTCTGGGCCCTGGCCGCGCCGATGATCCTGTCCAATATCTCCGTACCGCTGGTAGCCCTGGTCGACAGCACGGTCATCGGCCACCTCCCTCACGCCCACCAGTTGGGTGCCGTGGCCGTGGGTGCCACGCTGTTCACCTTCATGGTCGGCCTGATGGGCTTCCTGCGCATGGGCTCCACCGGTTTCGCTGCTCAGGCCGCCGGCCGTGGCGACGGTGCAGCGTTGCGCCAAGTGCTGGTACAAGGGCTTTTGCTGGCAGTCGGCTTCGCCCTGCTGATCGGCCTGCTGGCGCTGCCCTTCAGCCAGCTGGCGTTGCACGCGATGCAACCCAGCGCGGCTCTGCAGCACGCCACCGAAGACTTCTTCCATACCCGCCTGCTCGGCCTGCCGGCGGCACTGGCCAGCTACGCCCTGGTCGGCTGGTTCCTCGGCACCCAGAACGCGCGGGCGCCGCTGGCCATCCTGCTGACCACCAACCTGCTGAACATCGCCTTGAACCTGTGGTTCGTGCTTGGCCTGAACTGGGGCGTGCTGGGTTCGGCGCGGGCGTCGGTGATTGCCGAATGGAGCGCTGCCCTGCTCGGCCTGGCCCTGACACGCCCGGCCTTGCGTGCCTACCCAGGGCAGATCGTATGGGCGGCGCTCAAGCGCTGGCAGGCCTGGCGGCCGCTGCTGGCGGTGAACCGCGACATCTTCCTGCGCAGCCTGGCGCTGCAACTGGTGTTCCTGCTGATAACCGTGCAGGGCGCACGCCTCGGTGAGGCTACCGTGGCGGCCAATGCCCTGCTGCTTAACGGCCTGCTGCTGACTGCCTATGCGCTCGACGGGTTGGCGCATGCGGTGGAGGCCCTGTGCGGCCATGCCATTGGCGCCCGCGACCGCGACACCCTGCGCCGCTCGCTGGTGGTGGCCTGTGGTTGGTCGATGATCACCAGCGTGGGGTTTGCCGGGTTGTTCCTGCTGGGTGGGCACCTGTTCATCGATTTGCAGACCGACATCGAGAGCGTTCGGGCAGCGGCTTATCCGTACCTGCCGTACCTGGCATTGCTGCCGTTGATTGCGGTATGGAGCTACTTGCTGGATGGGCTGTTCATTGGCGCGACCCGGGCGCGGGAGATGCGCAATGCGATGTTGCTGTCGGTGCTGATTGCGCTTCCGTTGGGCGTGCTCATGGGTGGGTTTGGCAACCATGGGTTGTGGTTGGCCTTCCTCGGGTTCATGGCGTTGCGGGCGGTGACGCTGGGGTGGGTGGGGTGGAAATTGAACCTGCAAGACAAGTGGGTGGCGGAGCAGGAGAACACAATATGAAAGAATTGCTCAGTTGACTGCATTAGATGGCTCAAGGCAAAAAAAGAGCTCTGCCCACGGAGGGGGCGTCATCTTCCATGCCATGAGCAAGGAGCCATCATGTACCCACCACCTGCACCTTCTGGCGTCTGTGTAATGAGCAACATGCATGCTGCCAGCCGAGAGCGTGATTACTTCAAAAATGGCGGCACCGGCTTTTTAATATCGTGGTTCTATTCCATGGTTCGAAATGGAGGTAAGTGGGACTACAAGCAACAAGGAAGGAAGTATGAGGCCTTGGGAAATTTCAATTACGGCGCAACCGGAACTGCTGCTGGTCTCTCGGAAGAATTCTTGTTGAGAGGCGCCGGGTGGGCGCAAAGCCGTGCTGGCACCAGTAACTCTACATTTGGCTCATGGTGGGGGGACCCGCCTTATGGTGACGATCCCGAAGATCAGGAATGGATCAAGGCAGGTATCAGATATGCGAAGACGTTCGGCTACTAAATGGCTGATAGCCGCCCTGCTTCTGCTCGCCCTCGGACAAGCCCTATGGATTCTCACCTCAGGCTCCAAACCTGTGTTGACCAAGGTTGTTTCTGTCACCCCTATTGGCAAACACAGCGCAGTCTATGAAGTGCTAAGCAATGACGGTGGGGCGACGGTGCCGCTGATTTATTTGTACTTTGTGGCTGAACAAACCCAGCGAGATGAGCAGGTACTACCGAATCTAGAGAGACTTAAACCTTTTCTGGTGACACGGCAATCTGGCGCGATAGAGCACGTGGAGGGTTTGAAAATAGCGGCCCGAACTCAGGATACGGTGTACAGCTATTCGAGCACATCGATTCTCAAAGAGAATGGTGCTGTTGTGCCAATCACTATCGAGCTCACGGCAACAGCTCACCCAAAGTAGAAAAAGAAGGGGCCGCATAGCGGCCCCTCTTGCAGTCAGGAAGACAGGTACGAAGACCGGGTCAGACCAAGGCGCAGGGCATCCAGGTACTGGGTCCGCTCACGCGCGGTGATCCTGGCGCTGGCCACCTTGTCACGGTAGTGCGTCATCAATTCCTCCGGCGACAGGTGCACGTAGCGCAGCATGTCTTCGATGGTATCGTGGGTCTCGATACCGGCGTGGTACACACTACCGTCGGCGTTCTGGTAGATGTTCACCGAGTCGGTGTCACCGAACAGGTTGTGCATGTCACCGAGGATCTCCTGGTAGGCACCGACCAGGAACACACCCAGCAGGTAATCCTCGCCCTCCTTCACCGCATGCACCGGCATGCTGGTCTCGATGCTCTGCTCGTCCACGTACTGGTTGATCTTGCCGTCGGAGTCGCAGGTCAGGTCCTGCAGCACGGCACGACGCATCGGCTCTTCGTCCAGGCGGTGCAGCGGGATGATCGGCAGTACCTGGCCGATGGCCCAGGTGTCCGGCAGGCTCTGGAACACCGAGAAGTTGCAGATGTACTTGTCGGCCAGCTTGTCGTTCAGCTCGTCCAGCACCTGACGGTGCGAGCGCTGGCGGGCTTTCAGCGAGTTGTGCAGGCGGCGGCACACGGCAAAGTAACACTGCTCGGCCAGGGCTTTCTCGGCCAGGCTGATCTTGCCATCGGCATACTGCGCAGCCACGTCACCCATGTAGTGGGTGGCGCGCCAGTAGGTCTCGGTCACCATCTCTATGTCGGTCGGGCCGAGCAGGTCGACCAGCCACTGCACGGTCTCGGGCAGGGCTTCCTTGTTCTCGATGGTCGGCACGTCGTCGTTGTGCTTCTCGACGTCGGTCACCTGGATGACCAGCATGGCGTGGTGCGCGGTCAGCGAACGGCCGCTCTCGGAGAAGATGTGCGGGTGCGGCAGGCCCTGCGCGTCGCAGAACTCCTTGAGCATGCCCACCACCACGCCGGCGTAGTCGTCCATGTCGTAGTTGATCGAGCTGGCATTGCGCGAGTGGGTACCGTCGTAGTCCACGCCCAAACCGCCGCCCACATCGATATGGTCGACCGGCAGGCCCAGCGCACGCAGCTCACCGTAGTAACGGATGGCTTCCTTGAAGCCGTGCTGGTAGTCGGCCAGGTTGGCAATCTGCGAACCCATGTGGAAGTGCAGCAGGCGGATACCCTGGTCCAGGCCGGCATCGCGGAAGCGCTGAACCACCGAAATCAGCTGGGCGGCGGACAAGCCGAACTTGGACTTCTCGCCGCCAGTGTCGGCCCACTTGCTCGAAGCCAGCGACGACAGCCGTACACGCAGGCCGACCTGTGGCTTGACCTTGAGCTCGGCGGCCTCCTCGATCACCAGAGCCACTTCCGACTCTTTCTCGATGACGATGAACACGTTGTGGCCAAGCTTCTGGCCCATCAGCGCCAGGCGGATGAACTCGCGGTCCTTGTAGCCGTTGCAGACGATGGTGCCGCCCTTCGGTGCCAGCGCCAGCACGGCCAGCAGCTCTGGCTTGGAGCCGGCTTCCAGGCCAATGGAGACGTTCTGCGTGGCGATGATGTTTTCCACCACCGCTTCCTGCTGGTTGACCTTGATCGGGTACAGCGCGGTGTACTTGCTCTGGTATTCCAGGCGCGCGATGTTGGCATCGAAGGCGCCGGTCAGCTGGCGCACGCGGTCCTGCAGAATGTCGGGGAAGCGCACCAGCAATGGCAGCGACAAGCCGCTCTGGCGCAATTCGTCGACCTGTTCGAACAGGTCGATCGGTGCGCTTTTCGGGCCGTTGGGGCGCACTTCGACGCGCCCGGCTTCATTGATGGCGAAATAACCAGCGCCCCAATGGCGGATACCATAAACACTGCGGCTGTCGGCCACGGTCCATTGGCTACCATCGTCTTTGCGTGTGCGTCGTACGGACATTCAAGTCCCCTATAGATAAGTCGAAGACACTGCCCCGCAAGGTGGCGGGCGCAGTGTAAAAGCCAAAAATGACGATTCGTCCGTGCCCTGGGGTAGACCCTGGTCATGGCAACGAGTTTAGAAAGCACTGGGCAAAAAATCGCGTGGCCGCATCAGCCGCCGGACTTTTTCGCCTTGAAGCCCTGTTTGGTCAGCTCACCGATCAGCAGCTCGACATGGTCGCCCTGGATTTCGATGACCCCATCCTTCAGGGCGCCACCGGTACCGCAACGGCGCTTGAGGGTAGCGGCCAGCTCCTTGAGCTGGTCGAGCGGCAGCGGCACGCCGGTGACGGTGGTCACGGTCTTGCCGCCGCGGCCCTTGCTTTCGCGGCGCACACGGGCAATGCCATCGCCTTCGGGGATGACCTGCTGCTTGCAGGTACAGGCATCCACCGGCTGGCCACAGTCGGGGCAGTGCCGACCGGCGTCGGTGGAGTAAACGAGACCGCCAAGGGCGGCGAAGGAAGAAGCTTTCTTGGCCACTTTTGTTCCTCTGTGCTGAGGACAAAAACTGGTCGGCCCCAGGGGGTTGAGCCCGACCGCGAAGCCCCACTCTGGCAGGGGCGGCGCTACCACCGCAAGACCTGCGGCAGCCCGAAAAGGGCGCGCAGTGTAACGATAAATCCGGCTGTTGCTAAGTACCGGAATGCGGCATTTTGCGAATGTTTTGCGACCCCTTCGCGGGTAAACCCGCTCCCACAGGTATTGCGCAGGTTTCACGGCCTGTGAAATCCCTGTGGGAGCGGGTTTACCCGCGAAGGGGCCGGCATGGCCCACGCATCTATTTGAGGCTGGCTTTATAGCGCTGCAACGCCGCCAACGAGTCCGGGCAATACGGCTTCGTCAGGCTTTCTTGCTCAGCCTGCTCCAGACCAATGAAGCGCGCCTCGATCACCTCTTCCGGCTGCAAGCGCAACGGCGCATTCGACACCGCCGAATACACCGCACACCACAAGTGGTTATCCGGCTGGTCAAAGTAGAACCGCTCATGAAAACGCAGCTCCACACCGTCGATCCCCAGCTCCTCGGCCAGCTCTCGCGCTGCCGAATCGGCATACGCCTCCCCGGCCGTCACCATGCCGCCTGCCGCCACATCCCAGTACCCCGGGTACAGCGCCTTGCTCAGGGTGCGCCGGTGCACGCACAGTTCACCGGCACTGTTGAACAGCAGAATGAACGTGCAACGCCCGATCAGGCCGCGCTCGCGCAGTTCGGCACGGGGCAAGGCCCCCAGCACCTGGTCGGCTTCGTCCACCCAGGTGACCAGTTCTCGGTCGGAAGCTGCCCGGTGGGCGGCCTCGTTCGGGCTGATAGCCATCATCAACCTTGCGACAGCAGCTGACGCAGGTCGATGACCGCCGCGTTGGCGCGGGAAATGTAGTTGGCCATGACCAGCGAGTGGTTGGCCCACATGCCGAAGCCGCTGCCATTGAGCACCATCGGGCTCCACAGTGCTTCCTGCGAGGCTTCCAGCTCACGGATGATCTGGCGCACGCTGACCGTGGCGTTCTTCTTCGCCAGCACGTCGGCAAAGTCCACCTCGATGGCGCGCAGCAGGTGCGACAGCGCCCAGGCCTGGCCACGGGCTTCGTAGAACACGTTGTCGATCTGCAGCCATGGGGTTTCCACCAGTTCCTCGTCCACCTGCGGCGCCTGGCCGGCGACCACCGACTCGGTCTTCAGCGTGGTGTTGAGCTTGACCCGGCCAACGCTGGCCGACAGGCGCTGCGACAGCGAGCCCAGGCGGGTGGCCACATCACCCAGCCAGTTGTTCAGGTTGTCGGCACGGGTGTAGAAGATCGCACCCTTGTCGCCGGCAGCCAGACGGGTCTGGTAGCGGGTAAGCGACTTGATGCCCTCTTCGAACTCCGACTCGCTCGACGGCAGGATCCAGCTCTTGTTGTCGAAGTTGAACCGCGGCTCGGCCTTGGCCAGGTCGGCGTCTTCGGTGGACTGCGACTGCGAACGTGCGAAGTCCTTGCGCAGGGCGCGGGACAGGTCGCGCACCTGGACCAATACGCCATATTCCCAGCTCGGCATGTTGTCCATCCACAGCCCTGGCGGGAAGCGGTCGTTGGAAATGTAGCCACCCGGCTTGTTCAGCAAGGTGCCGGCCACGGTCTTGAGGGTTTCGATAGTGGTGTAGCCCACCACCATCTGCTGGCCAGTGCGCTCGGCTGCAGCCTGGGCGCTCTGCTGCACCGGGAACAGCTCCGGCTCCTGGCTCCAGTACCAGCCAAGGCCGATACACACCAGCAGGTACAACCCGATCAGGGTCCCCAGGGCACGGCTCCAGAGGCCGCCAAGGTAGCTACGGGCAGCGGCGCCACGGCCGTCGACACGCTCGCGGGGCTCGGCTTTGGCCTCACGGTTTTTCCAGTCCAGCATGGCTTTGTCCTTAATCAGTCACGACGGTTCAGGGGCTTGGACCACAGGCCTGCGCCAGGGTGCCACGGCAAGCCCGCGTGGCAGCACTATAAAGCAGACACCGCCTTACGCATAAGCGACCAATCGGTCAGCAACTGAATAATCGTTCTGGCCGCTTTGTTGATGCAGGGCAGTCACGCGCCTGAAAAGAACTGCTAGCATAGAGCCATCATTGCCCCTGCACACCCCAACCTACAAGTAGCCAGGACATGAGCCAAGCAGCCGAGCCGAGCCCGCTGTGCCCCGCCCAACAGCTGACGCGTAGCGGCCTGCGCAAGGACGACCCGCTCGACCAGGTGCTGCTGCCGCCCCTGCGCAGGCCGGTGTACATCCTGCTGCAGGACCACGAGCGAGCCCAGCGCCTGGCCCAGCAACTGGAATTCTTTGGCCTGGTGGTGCAGACGCTTGCCAGCGCCGCAGCTTTTCTGGCCTCGATCAGCGAATATCCGCCCTCGGCCATCATCATGGATGTCGACTTCAATGGTGCCGGCCAAGGCCTGCTGCTGGCTGCCCAGGTGCAGCAGGGGCTGGCCCGGCATATACCGCTGCTGTTCTTCAGCCACCACGAAACCGACACCCCGACCCGCCTGGCAGCAGTGCGCGCCGGTGGCCAGGACTTCCTCACCGGCACCCTGGAAGCCTCCAGCCTGCTGGAAAAGGTCGAACTGCTGACCAATGCCACCCCGCACGACCCGTTGCGCGTGCTGATCATCGACGACTCGCGCACCCAAGCCCTGTACACCGAGCGTGTGCTGGCCAGCGCCGGCATGATCACCCGCAGCCTGACCGACCCGATCCGCACCATGGCCGAGCTGGCCGACTTCCAGCCCGACCTGATCATCCTCGACCTGTACATGCCAGCCTGCACCGGCCCTGAGCTGGCCAAGGTGATCCGTCACAGCGACCGTTATGTCAGCGTGCCGATCATCTACCTGTCTGCCGAGGACGACCTGGACAAGCAGCTGGATGCCATGAGCGAAGGCGGTGATGACTTCCTGACCAAACCGTTTCGCTCACGCCACCTGATCACCACCGTGCGCAACCGCGCCGCCCGTGCCCGGCACCTGAAGGCGCGCATGGTGCGCGACAGCCTGACCGGGTTGTACAACCACACCCACATCCTGCAACTGCTGGAAGACTGCAGCTTCCGCGCCCGTCGCGAGCAGCAGCCGTTGAGTTTTGCGATGCTCGACATCGACCACTTCAAGAAGATCAACGACCGCCACGGCCACCCCATGGGCGACCGAGTGATCAAAAGCCTGGCGCTGTTTCTCAAGCAGCGCTTGCGCAAGACCGATTTCATTGGCCGTTACGGTGGTGAAGAGTTCGCCATTGTCATGCCCAATACCGCACTGGACGCAGCGCACAAGGTGCTGGACGAAATCCGCCGGCGCTTTGCCGAGATACTCTACCCGGCGCAGCCGCGGGACTTGCAGTGCACCTTCAGTGCAGGGGTGGTGCAGCTGGATGAGGGGCTGGACGCGCTGACCATGGCCAGTGCGGCGGACGAGGCGCTGTATCGGGCCAAGCATGCCGGGCGTAATTGTGTGGTGCGTGTAGAGCCCTGAATCAAACTTTGCCTGTGCCGGCCTCTTCGCGGCTAAAGCCGCTCCCACAGGGATTGCGCAGTCCCTGTGGGAGCGGCTTTAGCCGCGAAGAGGCCGGCACAGGTTAGAATAGAGGCACTGTGCCACTTTTTTATGGCGCCAACCGCCTGTCGTCATCACCCCGTCACAAAATCGCAATAACTTCAGCCACCGACCTCTCCCCTCCCCCGCAGGAAGCTCGCGGCTATGCGCCTGAAGTGGCTGACCAATTTCAACACCCTGTTGCTGGTAACCGTGTGTATCGCCCTGGGCGCCACCTTGTGGTGGTCGCAGCGGGCCCTGGAGCGCCCCTACCAACTGATGGAGCGCTACCTGGGCCTGTCCCAGCAGTTCCAGAACCAGGCGGCCCGCAACATTCAGGCCTACCTGGGCAGCGGCGATGCCCTGCGCCACGCTGCGGCGATGGAGGCCAACCAGCAGCTGCAGGCCGCGCTGGCCGAATGGCCTGGCGAACTGGCCGACAAACTGCGCCCCAGCCTGGACAACCTGCAAGCCTTTACCGCCGAAGAGCTGCTGGCCGCGGGCAAGCTGGCCGGCGACCCGCAAGCGCTGCTGCTGCAGGCCGAGCGGGAACTGGGCGCCAACTTCGAACAACTGGCCGGCTACGCCCGCGACAGCGGCAGCGCCGACGCCAACCGCTACCTGGTGCCACTGCTCGACGCCACCGTGCACCTCGGTCGCCTGTCGCTGGCCCGGGACAAGTTGGTCAGCAGCGGCCGCCCGGAGCTGGCCGACGAAGTGGAGCGCGAGCTGCAACTGATCCGCGCCCAGGCCCAGGCGATCGATGCCTTGCCCTTGCTGGGCGTAACCCGCACCGCTGAATCCGGTGCCGACGACTTCGCCGCTTTGATGGGCCTGGAAACCCAGGCCAGCACCCAACAGGAAGACATTGCCGTTGGCCTCAAGCGCGAGCTGCAGAGCCTGCTCGGCCGCTACCCGTCCGAACTGCAGCGCACCCGCGAACAGATCGAGCGCCGCGTCGCCCTGGCCGCCAGCACCGGCCAGCGCCTGGAGGCCGTGCAGCAGGCCATTGCGGCGCTGGAGCCCGAGGTACGCGCCCTGCATGCGAAAATTGCCGCCGAAGTACGCATCATCCAGGGCCTGATGATCGGCCTGATCCTGCTTATCGCCCTGCTTATCGACACCTTGCAACGCCGCCTGGCGCGTACCCTTACCGGCCTGGCCCCAGCCCTGTCGCGCTGGGCCGAGGGTAACTTCGCCGAGGTCATTGCCCTGGGCAGGACCAACCGCGAACTGCGCGACATCCAGGAATCGCTCAACCGCCTGCGCCAGTACCTTGTGGAGCTGGTCGGCACCATCCGCCACAACGCCGAGCAGGTGGCTGGCAGCAGCCATGCCCTGGCCGGCATGAGCGCCGCCCTGCATGACGGCGCCGAACGCCAGGCCGGCGACACCGGGCAGATCCGCGATGCCCTGGGCGAACTGGAAGCGACCATCCAGCAAGTGGCCGGCGACGCCAGCGCCGCAGCCGATGCCAGCCGCGATGCAGGGCGTGCAGTGGAGCAGGGCCAGGCGGTGATCGGCCAGAGCCTGTCGGGTTTGCGTGAGCTGGTCGACGAGGTGCAGGGCAACGCCCGCATGATCGAACAACTGGCGGAGGAGTCTGCAACCATCGGCGGCGTGCTGACGGTGATCCGCTCGATCGCCGAGCAGACCAACCTGCTGGCGCTGAATGCCGCGATCGAAGCGGCCCGCGCCGGTGAAATGGGCCGTGGCTTTGCCGTGGTTGCCGATGAGGTGCGTTCGCTGGCACAGCGCACCACCGGGGCTACCGGCGAAATTCAGGCCCTGATCGACCGCTTGCAGCAGGCAGCCAGAAGTTCGGTGGCCGGGATGCGTGCGCAGCTTGAGCATGCCGAGGCCACGGCCAACCAGGCCCAGGCGGCGGATGGGGCGCTGGACGAGATTGTCTGCGCCATTCGCACCATTTCGGACACTGCGGTGCGGATTGCCGATGTCACGGCGCAGCAGAGTGGAGCCGTGAGCGAGATCCGCGACCACAGCGAGCGGATTCACGAGCTGGGTGAGGACAACCTGCAGCGCATTGGCGAGGGGCGCGAGCAAGGGGAGCAGTTGCTGAGCCTGGGGGGTGAGCTGAACCGGGCGGTGCGGGCATTCAGAGTCTAGGTTGGCCTGTGCTGGCCTCTTCGCGGGTAAACCCGCTCCCACAGGGTCAGCGCAGGGCTTGAAGCCCATGCGGTCGAGGTGGGAGCGGGTTTACCCGCGAAGAGGCCGGCACAGGCAGCACATGAGCCAGCGGCCATGTGTCGCCCCCGATACCAGCATGGCCCCAACCCGCACCAACTCCGCTATCATGCCCAGCACGTTCCACCTCGCGAGTCCGCCATGCGCCGCCTGTTTTTCCTGCTGTTCCTGCTGCTGGCCAGCCCTGTCTTCGCCGCGGGCCTGCTCGACAACCGCCCCAGCGCCACCCTCGGCGCAGCCTCGCTGGCCAACAACGCCGACTTCCTGCCGGTACACGAGGCCTTCAAGCTCAGCCTGGTCCAGGCCGATGCGCAAACCATCAAGCTGCGCTTCGTCGCTACCGACGGCTACTACCTTTACCGGCACCGTTTCCAGTTCCGCACCGAACCGGCCGACATTGCCCTGGGCACACCAAGCATCCCCGAGGGCGAAGCCAAGCACGATGAATTCTTCGGCGATGTCGAGGTGTACCACGGCGTGCTCGATATCGAGCTGCCGCGCAACGACCCGCGTGCCTTCACCCTGCTGGTGGGCTACCAGGGCTGCGCTGACAAAGGCCTGTGCTACCCACCGGAAACCGCACGCCTGAGCATTGATGGCGAAGGCCGCGCAAGCACCCCGGCCAGCGCTGAACACGCCTGGAGCTGGAAGTCGCTGCTGCTGTTCTTCATTGCCGGGGTCGGCCTGACGTTCACCCCCTGCGTGCTGCCGATGCTGCCGATCCTCTCCGGCGTGGTGCTGCGTGGCCAGGCCGGCGGCCTGCGCGGGCTGGCGTTGTCACTGGCCTACGTGCTGCCGATGGCAGCCAGCTTCGCGGTACTCGGAGCCCTGATGGGGTTGTTCGGCGCCGGCCTGAACCTGCAGGCGCGCCTGCAGTCGGCCTGGGTGCTGGTGCCCTTCGCGCTGTTCTTCGTGGTGTTCGCCCTGGCCATGTTCGGCCTGTTCGAACTGAAACTGCCGCAAGCCCTGAACAACCGACTGAACAATGTCGCCAGCCACACCCGAGGCGGCTCGCTGCTGGGCGCGGCAATACTGGGCGTACTCTCCAGCCTGCTGGTTTCGCCCTGTGTGTCGGCGCCGCTGGCCGGTGCGCTGCTGTACATCAGCGCCAGCGGCGATGCTCTGGGTGGCGCACTCAAGCTGTTCGCCCTGGGCCTGGGCATGGGCGCACCATTGCTGCTGGTGGCCACCGGCGGCGCAGCCTGGCTGCCGAAGAGCGGCCCTTGGCTGAACACGGTGAAAAACGCCATCGGCGTCCTGCTGCTGGGCTTGGCCATCGGCTTGCTCAGCCGAGTGCTGCCAGGCCCGCTGACCTTGCTGCTGGTCGGTTTCCTCGCCGCTGGCGTGGCGCTGTTCCTCGGCGCCCTCGAATTCGTGGTCAAGCCCGCGCGCCAGCGCCTGGCCCAACTGCTCGGTCTGGCCCTGCTGGTGTACGCCCTGGCCTGCTGGTACGGCGCCCTCAGCGGCCAGGGCGACCCGCTGCGCCCGCTGCCGCCGGCAACCCTGGTGGCCACCGGCAACGGGCCGGCGGTGCAGGCGGATAGCTGGCAGACCATCATTACCCCCGCCGCACTGGAAGCTGCGTTGGCCCAGGCCAAGGCCGCCGGCCAGCCAGTGCTGCTGGACTGGTACGCCGACTGGTGCATCAGCTGCAAGGTGATCGAACGTGAGGTGCTGACTGCCCCGCAGGTGCAAGCGCAACTGGCCGGCTTCAAACTGCTGCGTTTCGACATCACCGAAAGCAATGCCGAACAACGCAGCCTGCTCGACCGCTACCAGCTGTTCGGCCCACCCGCCCTGTTGTTCTTTGCCGCGAACGGTAGCGAAATAACCGCTGATCGGGTCATTGGCGAGATAAATACCGGTGAATTTGCGCAAACGTTGACACGCGTGCGCGGCAAAGTCGGTCTATAACTTCCCGCGTGCTGTGAAAAAACCTCAAATCAGTGACCGAATTTAAATATTTGGTCACATACTTCGCGCGAACCTCGGACATCGTGCTGGCTATTGCCGGGAACTGGACACTTGCCGTCGCTTTACGGCACACTCGCCGCGCTGTGTCGAATTGCCCTACAAATCCAAGGAATCCGCAGATGGCAACGCTACTGGTGCTTCACGGCCCCAACCTCAACCTGCTCGGTACCCGCGAGCCTGGCCACTACGGCGCCGTGACCCTGGCCCAGATCAACCAGGACCTGGAGCAACGTGCCCGCGCCGCAGGCCACCATCTGCAGTACCTGCAGAGCAATGCCGAATACGAACTGATCGACCGCATTCACGCCGCACGCAACGAGGGTGTGGACTTCATCCTGATCAATCCGGCTGCTTTCACCCATACAAGCGTCGCATTACGTGACGCATTGCTTGCGGTGAGCATCCCATTCATCGAAGTGCATCTGTCCAACGTGCACAAACGCGAACCGTTCCGCCACCACTCCTACTTTTCCGATGTTGCCGTAGGAGTGATCTGCGGCCTGGGCGCCAGCGGTTATCGCCTGGCCCTGGAGTCCGCGCTGGAACAACTGGCTGCCAACGCACAGCCCAAATGATGAAAACCCTGGCCTCAGTGGGCCAGGGTTCGAGAGAAACGTTTCAGATACGTTTTTTTGTATTTCGCCCCCTGACCGAACCTTTGGGAGTTGATGATTAATGGATATCCGTAAAGTCAAGAAACTGATCGAGCTGCTGGAAGAGTCTGGCATCGACGAGCTGGAGATCAAGGAAGGCGAAGAGTCGGTCCGTATCAGCCGTCACAGCAAGACCCCGGCTGCCCAGCAGTTCTACGCACCTGCCCCGATGGCTGCCGCTCCTGCTGCTGCCCCGGTTGCCGCTGCTGCCCCTGCCGCCGAAGCCGCTGCCGCCGCCCCGGCTCTGAAAGGCACCGTGATCCGCTCGCCAATGGTAGGTACCTTCTACCGCAAGCCTTCGCCGACCTCGCCGAACTTCGCTGAAGTTGGCCAGACCGTGAAGAAAGGCGACACCCTGTGCATCGTCGAAGCCATGAAGATGATGAACCACATCGAAGCCGATGTTGGCGGTGTCATCGATGCCATCCTGGTAGAAGACGGCCAGCCGGTTGAGTTCGACCAGCCGCTGTTCACCGTCGTTTGAATCGCGGAGAGCCAACGATGTCTGGGAAGCTCGAAAAAGTCCTGATCGCCAACCGCGGGGAAATTGCCCTGCGGATCCTGCGTGCCTGCAAAGAGCTGGGTATCAAGACAGTCGCCGTGCACTCCACCGCCGACCGTGAACTGATGCACCTGGGGCTGGCAGACGAGTCGGTCTGCATCGGCCCTGCATCGTCCAAGGATTCCTACCTGCATATCCCGGCGATCATCGCTGCCGCCGAAGTGACCGGCGCCACCGCGATTCACCCGGGCTACGGCTTCCTGGCGGAAAACGCCGATTTCGCCGAGCAGGTGGAAAAATCCGGTTTCGCCTTCATCGGCCCGAAAGCCGACACCATTCGCCTGATGGGCGACAAGGTTTCGGCCAAGGACGCGATGATCAAGTCGGGCGTACCGACCGTGCCGGGCTCCGATGGCCCACTGCCGGAAGACGAAGAGGTCGCCCTGGCGATCGCTCGTGACGTCGGCTACCCGGTGATCATTAAGGCCGCCGGTGGCGGTGGTGGTCGCGGCATGCGCGTGGTGCACAAGGAAGAGGACCTGATTGCCTCGGCCAAGCTCACCCGTACCGAAGCCGGCGCCGCCTTCGGCAACCCGATGGTCTACCTGGAGAAGTTCCTGACCAACCCACGCCACGTGGAAGTACAGGTACTGTCCGACGGCCAGGGCAACGCCATCCACCTGGGCGACCGTGACTGCTCGCTGCAGCGCCGTCACCAGAAGGTACTGGAAGAAGCGCCAGCCCCGGGCATCGACGAAAAAGCCCGTCAGGAAGTGTTCAAGCGCTGCGTCGATGCGTGCATCGAGATCGGCTACCGTGGTGCGGGTACTTTCGAGTTCCTGTACGAGAACGGCCGCTTCTACTTCATCGAGATGAACACCCGCGTGCAGGTTGAGCACCCGGTGTCGGAGATGGTGACCGGTATCGACATCGTCAAGGAGATGCTGAGCATCGCCGCTGGCAACAAGCTGTCGTTCCGCCAGGAAGACGTGGTCATCCGTGGCCATGCGCTGGAATGCCGTATCAACGCCGAAGACCCGAAGAAGTTCATCCCGAGCCCAGGCAAGGTGAAGCACTTCCACGCCCCGGGCGGCAACGGCGTACGTGTGGATTCGCACCTGTACAGCGGTTACTCGGTTCCGCCGAACTACGACTCGCTGATCGGCAAGCTGATCACCTACGGCAAGGACCGCGACGAAGCCATGGCGCGCATGCGCAATGCCTTGGACGAGATCGTCGTCGACGGCATCAAGACCAACATCCCGCTGCACCGCGACCTGGTGCGTGATGAAGGTTTCTGCAAAGGCGGCGTCAACATTCACTACCTCGAGCACAAACTGGCTAACGAAGAGTGATCGAGTAGTGTGATGTACCGAAAACCCCGGACTTGTGCCGGGGTTTTTTATTGCCTGCCAGGGCCTCGTCGCGGTCCTACAGGATGCATGCTGCCCTTGAGGTTTGTGCGGTAGCTGTGGGAGCGGGTTTACCCGCGAAGAATGCGACGCGGTGCATGGCACCGGCTTCGCCGGTGTTCGCGGGTGAACCCGCTCCCACAGGTATCGCGCATACCTCAGGAGCGACGCCGTTCTTGTAGGAGCGGCCTTGTGTCGCGAAAGGGGCGCACAGCGCCCCCAGGGCCCTACCCCTTCATCCGCGGCATCTCGATGTGATGCTCATGCACCCGCCGGTACAAGGTCGCCCGCGAGATCCCCAGAGCCCGCGCCGCATCAGCCGGCTTCCAGCGATGGCGGATCAGCGCATCCAGCAACAACTGCCGGGCCGGACAAGACGTGCTGCTTTCAGCCGAAGCGACCACCTCGCCGCGTACTTCCTGCGGCAGGTCCTGCACCTGCACCCGACCGCCCTCACTCACCGCACAGGCATAGCGCAACACCTGCCGCAGCTGGCGCAAATTCCCCGGCCAGCGATAAACCAGCAGCGCCTGCAGCGCATCATCCGCCAACACCACCTCGACCCCGCAGGCATCTGCCTCTTCGGCCAGCAACTGGTGAATCAACCCCAGGCGGTCCTCTCGCTCGCGCAGCGGTGGCAACTCGAAGCGGGCATTGGCCAGGCGGAAGTACAAATCCTCACGAAAACGCCCATCCTCCACCATCGCCGCCAAATCGCGATGGGTCGCGCAAATCACCTGGATATCCACCTGCTCCCGCCGCGCCGCGCCCAGCGGCGCCACTTCACCCTCGGCCAGCACACGCAGCAACCTGGTTTGCAGGTTCAGCGGCATGTCACCGATTTCGTCAAGGAACAGCGTGCCGCCATCGGCCTGCTGCAACAGCCCCTGCATGCCTTTGCTGGAAGCCCCGGTGAAGGCCCCGGCCACATAGCCGAACAGTTCACTCTCGATCAGGCTTTCCGGGATGGCCGCGCAGTTCAGGGTGACGAACGGGCCATCGCGACGCAGGCTTTGCTGATGCAGTTGGCGAGCGAATACTTCTTTGCCGGCCCCCGTCTCGCCTTGCACCAGCACCGCCAGGTTGCAGTCCTTGACCCGCGTGGCCAGGCGCAGATGCTGCTCGATGCGGGCGTCCTGGGCCTGGCGCAACGGCTGCGCACGCTGGCGCTGGCTGGGTGCGCTGACCCGGCCGTACAGCCCACCCAAGCCCGGCAGGCGTTGAGCGGACGATGCATTCACGCGGCGCAGCTGGTCCATGTCGAACAGTTCGCCAATGTGCTCGGGCAAACGCCCCAGGCGTTCCACCAGGCGCTGCCGAGCCAGGCTGTTGATCGCCTGCAGGCGGCCATCAGCGTCCCAGGCCAGCAGGTAGTCGGGCTGGCTTTCCACATAGCCCGGCGTGCCATGGGCACGCATCACCCAATGGCCCTGGGCACTGTGCATGAAGAAGGCATTTTCGATCTCGCGGGCAGTCTGCTCGACCAGTTGGCGGATCAGGTGCTGGCTGCGGCGGTCATCCGGCGATTGCAAGGCCGAGACATCCACCACGCCCAGCAACTCGCCCAACGGGTCGAACACCGGTGCCGCCGTACAGGTCAGGCCAATGAACGCAGCGCGGAAGTGATCGCGCTTGTGCACCGTGACCGGCGCTTTGCTGGTCAACACCGCCGCCACGCCGCAGGTGCCCTCCTCGCCCTCCGACCAGCAGGTGCCCAGGTACAACCCGGCCTTGCGGCAGTCGTTGCGGATGGCCGACTCGACCCGGTAATCGATGGTGCGCCCCAGGGCATCGGTAAGCAGCACGCAGTAATCGGCACCGCGTACCCGCTCATGCAGGCGGGCCACGGCATCGCTGGCGATGCGCAGGAACAGTTCGGCGCGTTCGCGGCATTCGTTGAGCAGGCTTTGAGACAGGATGCGCGGCCCCTGCTGGGAACCGGGGTCGAGGCGGTACAGCTCCATGGAACGGCGCCATGAATCGAGGATCAGCGGCGGCACCGGCGCCTGCGGCAGGCGGTCGGCATTCTTCAGCACCCTGCTGACACAGTCGACATGGGCTCGGGAGTTCGCGGCAAGCATTCGGGCCCTCCGGTTCTCGTTGCTGTTTTTATCGTTGTCCGGCCATTAAGCGCCTCCTGGCATGCCTCGACAAGCACTGCGTGATTACCGGCCGGCTTGAGACGCAGCGTCTCAGCGTCTCGGTCATGCCGGCCCGGCGTTGGCACCCTGCGTCTCGCCGGCGCCGCCCTGGCTGCGCGCCTGAATGCCAACCAACCCCTCTAACGCGCCATTTTCGGCCACCCGAAAGAAAGCTGGCACCGGGCTTGCTCCTGCCTTGGCAAACAAGAATACGAGGTGCGCCATGCCGCTGCCCGCCCCGACCGTCGGGATCATTGCCAACCCTGCCTCTGGCCGCGACCTGCGCCGCCTGACCGCCAATGCCGGGCTCTATTCGAGCACCGACAAGGCCTCGGCGATCCAGCGCCTGCTGGCCGCCTTCGGTGCCACCGGCATCGGCCAGGTGCTGCTGCCCAGCGACATGACCGGCATTGCCGCCGCCGTGCTCAAGGCCGGCCAGGGCCCGATCGCCCGTGACCAGCACTGGCCAGCCATCGAGATACTTGACCTGCCGCTGACCCAGACTGTTGCCGATACCCGCCTGGCCACCCGCCTCATGGTCGAGCGCGGTGTGGCGATGATCGCCGTGCTCGGTGGCGACGGCACCCACAAGGCAGTCGCCGCCGAGGCCGGTGACGTACCGCTGCTGACCTTGTCCACCGGCACCAACAATGCCTTCCCCGAACTGCGCGAAGCCACCAGTGCCGGCCTGGCTGGCGGCCTGCTTGCCAGCGGCCGGGTACCGGCCAGCATCGGCCTGCGCCGCAACAAGCGCTTGCTGGTTAAGGTGCCCGAACAACATCTTGCCGAATGGGCCCTGGTGGAGGTGGCGGTGTCGCCCCAACGCTTCATCGGCGCTCGGGCCCTTAGCCGCAGCGAGGACCTTTGCGAAGTCTTCGCCTGTTTCGCCGAACCCCATGCCATCGGCCTGTCGGCCCTGTGCGGCCTGTGGTGCCCGGTGTCGCGCCAGGACCCGCACGGCGCCTGGGTACGCCTGAACCCCGGTGCCGAACAAGCACTGTTGGCACCGCTGGCACCCGGCCTGCTGCAAGGCTGCGGCATCACCGCCAGCGGCCCGCTGACGCCTGGCGTTGCCCATCGCCTGAGCCTGGCCAGCGGCACGCTGGCGCTGGACGGTGAACGCGAAATCGAATTCGCCGAACACGACACCCCCACCATCACCCTCGACCACCAAGGCCCGTTGAGCGTGGACGTCGAGGCCGTGCTGGCGCATGCCGCTCGCCATCACCTGCTGGCGGTACCTCGCGGCCACCGGTTGCACCCTGCAAACCCGTGTTGAGACAACCCTGGAGAACAACAAGATGTCCAATCAACTCAGTACCGAACAATTGCTGCATGCCTATGAAGTGATGCGCACCATCCGCGCCTTCGAAGAACGCCTGCACGTGGAGTTCGCCACCGGCGAGATCCCCGGCTTCGTCCACCTGTATGCCGGCGAAGAAGCTTCCGCCGCCGGGGTCATGGCCCACCTGCGTGACAGCGACTGCATCGCCTCGACCCACCGCGGTCATGGACACTGCATCGCCAAGGGCGTGGATGTGTACGGCATGATGGCCGAAATCTACGGCAAGAAGACCGGCGTGTGCGGGGGCAAAGGCGGCTCGATGCATATTGCCGACCTGGAAAAAGGCATGCTCGGCGCCAACGGCATCGTCGGTGCCGGTGCCCCCCTGGTGGCCGGGGCCGCACTTGCAGCCAAGATCAAGGGCCGTGACGACGTGTCGGTGGCCTTCTTCGGCGATGGCGCTTCCAACGAAGGCGCGGTGTTCGAAGCCATGAACATGGCGTCGATCATGAACCTGCCGTGCATCTTCGTCGCCGAGAACAACGGTTACGCCGAAGCCACCGCCTCGACCTGGTCGGTGGCCTGCGACCATATCGCCGACCGCGCTGCAGGTTTCGGCATGCCCGGGGTCACTATCGACGGTTTCGACTTCTTTGCCGTGTACGAGGCCGCCGGCGCTGCCATCGAACGCGCACGCTCCGGGCAAGGCCCGTCGCTGATCGAGGTCAAGCTCAGCCGCTATTACGGCCATTTCGAAGGCGATGCACAAACCTACCGCGCCCCTGATGAAGTGAAGAACCTGCGTGAATCCCGCGACTGCCTCATGCAGTTCCGCAACAAGACCACCCGCGCCGGCCTGCTCACGGCTGCGCAACTGGACGCCATCGATGCCCGCGTAGAGGACCTGATCGAAGACGCCGTGCGCCGCGCCAAATCCGATCCCAAGCCACAGCCCGCCGACCTGCTCACCGACGTCTACGTCGCCTACCCCTGAGCCGCGGATTACAAGAACAACAGGAGAACCACCATGGCAAGAAAGATCAGCTACCAGCAGGCCATCAACGAAGCCCTGGCCCAGGAAATGCGCCGCGACAACACGGTATTCATCATTGGCGAAGACGTTGCCGGCGGTGCCGGTGCCCCTGGCGAGGATGACGCCTGGGGTGGCGTGCTGGGCGTGACCAAGGGCCTTTACCACCAGTTCCCGGGGCGTGTACTCGACGCGCCGCTGTCGGAAATCGGCTACGTCGGCGCCGCCGTCGGTGCTGCCACCCAGGGCCTGCGCCCAGTGTGCGAGCTGATGTTCGTCGACTTCGCCGGCTGCTGTCTGGACCAGATCCTCAACCAGGCCGCCAAATTCCGCTACATGTTCGGCGGCAAGGCGGTCACCCCGCTGGTGATGCGCACCATGTACGGTGCCGGCCTGCGCGCGGCGGCCCAGCACTCGCAGATGCTGACCTCGCTGTGGACGCACATTCCAGGCCTGAAGGTGGTGTGCCCCTCCTCGCCGTACGATGCCAAGGGCCTGTTGATCCAGGCAATCCGCGACAACGACCCGGTGATCTTCTGCGAGCACAAGCTGTTGTACAGCATGCAAGGCGAGGTGCCGGAAGAGGTCTACACCGTGCCGTTCGGTGAAGCCAACTTCCTGCGCGATGGTGACGATGTGACCCTGGTCACCTATGGCCGCATGGTGCATGTGGCGCTGGAAGCAGCCAACAACCTGGCCCGCCAGGGTATCGACTGCGAAGTGCTGGACCTGCGCACCACCAGCCCGCTGGATGAGGACAGTATCCTGGAAAGCGTGGGAAAGACCGGCCGCCTGGTGGTGATCGACGAAGCCAACCCGCGTTGCTCCATGGCCACCGACATCAGCGCGCTGGTGGCACAGAAGGCCTTCGGCGCGCTCAGGGGCCCGATCGAAATGGTCACCGCCCCGCATACTCCTGTGCCGTTCTCCGATGCCCTGGAAGACCTGTACATCCCCGACGCGGCAAAGATCGAGGCTGCGGTACGCAAAGTGATCGAAGCCGCAAGGAGTGCCGCATGAGCCAGATCCATACCCTGACCATGCCCAAGTGGGGCCTGTCGATGACCGAAGGCCGGGTGGACACCTGGCTCAAGCAGGAAGGTGACGAAATCAACAAGGGCGACGAGGTGCTGGACGTCGAGACCGACAAGATCAGCAGCAGCGTCGAAGCCCCGTTCAGCGGTGTGCTGCGTCGCCAGGTGGCCAAACCGGATGAAACCCTGCCGGTCGGTGCGCTGCTGGCGGTGGTGGTGGAAGGTGAAGCCGAAGAAGCTGAAATCGATGCCGTGGTGCAGCGTTTCCAGGCCGAGTTCGTCGCCGAAGGTGGTGCCGACCAGGCCCAAGGCCCAGCCCCGCAGAAGGCGGAAGTGGGCGGTCGCCTGCTGCGCTGGTTCGAACTGGGCGAAGGCGGAACGCCGCTGGTGCTGGTGCACGGTTTTGGTGGCGACCTGAACAACTGGCTGTTCAACCACCCGGCACTGGCTGCTGAACGACGGGTAATCGCCCTCGATCTGCCGGGCCATGGCGAGTCGGCCAAGGCCCTGCAACGAGGGGACCTGGATGAGTTGAGCGAAACCGTGCTGGCCCTGCTCGACCACCTGGATATCGCCAAGGCCCACCTGGCCGGCCACTCCATGGGTGGCGCGGTCAGCCTGAACGTGGCGCGCCTGGCACCGCAGCGGGTTGCCAGCCTGAGCCTGGTGGCCAGTGCCGGGTTGGGCGAGGCGATCAACGGGCAGTACCTGCAAGGCTTCGTCGCTGCCGCCAACCGCAATGCCCTCAAGCCGCAGATGGTGCAGCTGTTTGCCGACCCGGCACTGGTCACCCGGCAGATGCTGGAGGACATGCTCAAGTTCAAGCGCCTGGAAGGGGTAGACGAGGCGTTGCGACTGCTGGCATCGGCCATCGCCGACGGCGACCGGCAGTGCCATGACCTGCGCGGGATACTGGGGCAACACCCGGCCCTGGTGGTGTGGGGCGGCAAGGACGCGATCATCCCGGCCAGCCATGCCGAAGCGCTGGAGGCTGAGGTGCTGGTGCTGCCCGAGGCTGGGCACATGGTGCAGATGGAGGCGGCCGAACAGGTCAACCAGCAACTGCTCGCGTTCCTGCGCAAGCACTAAGCCCTTTCCGTGAGCCTGGAGAACAACAATGAATGACCTGAGCCACACCCACATGCGCGCCGCCGTCTGGCATGGCCGCAATGACATTCGCGTCGAACAGGTGCCCCTGCCGGCCGACCCTGCGCCCGGATGGGTGCAGATCAAGGTGGACTGGTGCGGCATCTGCGGCTCCGACCTGCACGAATACGTCGCCGGCCCGGTATTCATCCCGGTAGAGGCACCCCACCCGCTGACCGGCATCCAGGGCCAGTGCATCCTCGGCCACGAGTTCTGCGGCCAAATTGCCAAGCTGGGTGAAGGCGTGCAAGGTTTTGCCGTCGGTGACCCGGTGGCTGCGGACGCCTGCCAGCATTGCGGCACTTGCTACTACTGCACCCACGGCCTGTACAACATCTGCGAGCGCCTGGCCTTCACCGGCCTGATGAACAACGGCGCCTTTGCCGAACTGGTCAACGTGCCCGCCAACCTGCTGTACAAGCTGCCGCAGGGGTTTCCGGCGGAGGCCGGGGCGCTGATCGAGCCGCTGGCAGTGGGCATGCATGCGGTAAAGAAGGCCGGCAGCCTGCTTGGCCAGACAGTGGTGGTGGTCGGTGCCGGCACTATCGGCTTGTGCACCATCATGTGTGCCAAGGCGGCAGGCGCGGCGCAGGTGATCGCCCTGGAAATGTCCTCGGCGCGCAAGGCCAAGGCCAAAGAGGTGGGCGCCAGCGTGGTGCTGGACCCCAGCCAGTGCGACGCCCTGGCGGAAATCCGCAAGCTGACTGCCGGGCTGGGGGCGGATGTAAGTTTTGAATGCATCGGCAACAAGCACACGGCCAAGCTGGCCATCGACACCATCCGCAAGGCCGGCAAGTGCGTGCTGGTGGGGATATTCGAGGAGCCTAGCGAGTTCAACTTCTTCGAGCTGGTTTCCACCGAAAAGCAGGTACTGGGGGCGTTGGCCTACAACGGCGAGTTCGCCGATGTGATCGCTTTCATCGCTGACGGCAGGCTGGACATTCGCCCGCTGGTGACCGGGCGGATCGGGCTGGAGCAGATTGTCGAGCTGGGCTTCGAGGAATTGGTCAACAACAAGGAGGAGAATGTAAAGATCATCGTTTCGCCGGGCGTGCGCTGAGCCGCACAGGCAGCGCACAACCCTGTGGGAGCGGGCGCGCCCGCGAAGCAGGCGACTCGGTGCATGGCACCGGCTTCGCCGGTGTTCGCGGCTAAAGCCGCTCCCACAGGTATTGCGCAAAGCTGAAGTCCCACAAGGATCGCGTTCGCTGTTTCAGGATCCCATTCTGCGGCATACTCGGCAAACCTATTGCCCGGTTCTCGCCATGCGTCCACTGCTCCCCATCACCCTGGTCCTGCTGCTCGCCGCCTGCGGCGATGGCGAATCGCTGCTCCCGCCGGACGCGCGCCTGCCTGACGGCGGGCGGTACCGGGGGCAGGTGGTCGATGGCCTGCTGCAAGGCGAGGGGCGGATCGACTACCCCAACGGCAGCTGGTACGCCGGTACTTTCAAGGACGGCCAATGGCACGGCCAGGGCGAATGGCACGGCCGCAACGGCGAGGTGTACCGCGGCCAGTTCGCCGCAGGGCTATTCCAGGGGCTGGGTGAGCTGACCACCCCGGGCAGCCACTATGCGGGCACCTTCAGCCACGGCCGCCGCGACGGCGAAGGCACCCTCAAGCAAGCCGACCAGACCTACCGCGGCCAGTTCAAGGACGACCTGTACGAAGGCGCCGGCGAGCTGGAGCTGGCAGACGGCAGCCGCTACCAGGGCCTGTTCGCCAAGGGCAAGCCCAACGGTGCCGGGGTGCGCAGCGATGCCAGCGGCAACCAGTTCAGCGGCCACTTCATCAATGGCCAGCTGGAAGGCAGCGGCACCTACGACAGCGTCGACGGCGAGCAATACATCGGCGAGTTCAAGGACAACCGCCTCGAAGGCCGTGGCCGCTACGAAAATGCCGATGGTGATGTGTGGATCGGCGAATTCAAGGACGGCTCGCTGGTCGGCGAAGGCGAACTGCTGGGCAGCGATGGCAGCCACTACAAGGGCACCTTCGCCGACTGGCGCCTGTCGGGCCAGGGCAGCCTGCAGCTGGCAGACGGCAGCAAATACATCGGTGGCTTCCTCAACGATGCCTACCACGGTCAGGGCCGGCTGATTCTGGCCAACGGTAAGGTCGAAAGCGGCACCTGGAGCAACGGCGTGCGCGTGCGCGACCAGAACGGCAAGCTGTTGCCCGACCCGCTGGACCTGGCGTTGCTCAACCAGGGCCGTTTGCTCGACGAAGCGCTGGCCCGGGTACCGCGCTCGGCGCCATCGGTCCAGTTGTACAGCCTGGTAGTGGCCGGCGATGGCCAGCAGAGCGTGTTCCTGCGCGAAGCCGATTACGTCAGCAACATGCTCAAGGTACGCTTTGGCGCCCGCGGCCAAGTGACCTTGGTCAACCACCGCGACCACATGACCACCCGCCCCATGGCCACGCGTGAAAACCTTACTCGCGCCGCCCGCACTCTGGCCGAGCGCAGCGGCCCCGAAGACCTGGTGTTCATCTACCTCACCAGCCATGGCAGCCACGACCATCAGCTGGTGTTCGACCAGCCGCGCCTGCAGCTGGCCGACCTGTCCGCCGACGAACTGGCCAGTGCCCTGGCGCCGCTGAAGGACCGCGACAAGGTCATTGTCATATCCGCGTGCTATTCCGGGGGCTATATCGCCCCGCTCAAGGATGAGCGCACGCTGATCATGACCGCCGCCCGGGCCGACCGCGTTTCCTTCGGTTGCTCTGAAGAAGCCGACTTCACCTACTTTGGCGACGCCCTGTTCGCCGAAGCGCTGAATCAGACCGACGACCTTAAACAAGCGTTTGAACTGGCGCGCGCCAGCGTTGCCGAAAGAGAACAAAGGGAAGGTTTCGAGGCCTCCGAACCGCAGCTGTGGGCGCCGCCAAGCGTGCTGGAGCACTGGCAGCACCTGCGCCGGCAACAGGCCGAAGAAGCATTGCGTAACGCCGCACAGGCCGATGTGGGGGAACAGGCGCAAACGCCACCCAGCCACTAAGCTTGTGTGTAACAAGGGAGAGACATCATGTATTTGACGCCTCAGCATGTCCTGCTTGCCGGTGCCACGGGTCTGACAGGTGAACACCTGCTCGACCGCCTGCTCAACGAGCCCACCATCACCCGCGTCCTGGCGCCTACCCGCCGGCCACTGGCCGAGCACCCGCACCTGGAAAATCCGGTGGGTGACCCGGCGGTATTCCTGCCGCAGCTGGCCGGGCGGGTCGATATCGCCTATTGCTGCCTGGGTACCACGCTGAAGCAGGCTGGCTCAGAATCGGCTTTCCGCGCGGTGGATCTGGACATGGTCGTGGCATTCAGCAAGCGGGCCCGGGAGTTGGGCGCGCGGCATCTGCTGGTGGTCAGTGCGTTGGGCGCCGACCCGAAATCATCGATTTTCTACAACCGGGTCAAGGGCGAGATGGAAGAGGCACTCAAGGCGCAGGATTGGCCGCAGCTGACCATCGTGCGGCCGTCGTTGTTGCTGGGCGAACGGATTCAGCCACGGCTCAGTGAACGGCTGGCTTCGCCGTTTGCCAAGCTGATACCTGGGAAATATCGGGGGATCGAGGCTTGTACCCTGGCCCGGGCGCTGTGGCGGCTGGCGCTGGAGGAAGAGGACGGGGTGCGGATTGTGGAGTCGGATGAGTTGCGCAGGTTGGGCAAGAAGTAGGCTTTACCTGCCAGGGCCTCTTCGCGGGTAAACCCGCTCCCACAGGAGTTGCACCGATCTCAGGCCTGGTGCAGTACCTGTGGGAGCGGGTTTACCCGCGAAAGGGCCCTTACAGGCCACCGGTGGCCTGGAAGCCTACACCGGCTGCCGTGAGCAACGACAACGGCAACAACAGAGTATCGAGCAACATGCTCCCCGGCAGGTCCAGCCCCGGATACGCCGGCGCTTCAGCCCCATAATGATCCCGCGGGCAGCAGCCGCCATTGATCACATACAAGTCCAACCGGGTACCGGCATATACCACCGGCGCCCCGGGTTTGTTAGCATCCAGCGTGCGCACAGTGGCGCAGCCACCGAGCACCACCAGCGCCAGCAAGCCCGCCAGCGCTCGCTTCAATCATCCACCCCGAAGTGGTGCTCACCCCAGCGCGGCAACATGTCCTGGGGAATGTTCAGCAGGTTGAGAATGCGCGCCACCACGAAGTCGACCAGGTCGTCGATGGTCTGCGGCTGGTGGTAAAAGCCGGGCGCCGCCGGCAGGATCACCGCGCCCATCTGCGACAGCTTGAGCATGTTTTCCAGGTGGATGGTGGAGAACGGCGCCTCGCGCGGCACCAGGATCAACTGGCGACGTTCCTTGAGGGTAACGTCGGCAGCACGTTCGATCAGGTTGTTGCAGGCACCGGTGGCAATCGCCGACAAGGTGCCGGTGGAACAGGGCACCACCACCATCGCCGCCGGGGCGCCGGAGCCCGAGGCCACCGGCGACATCCAGTCTTCCTTGCCATACACGCGGATCTGCCCGTCGGCAGCGCCGGTATATTCGGTGAGGAAGGCCTGCATCGCCTGTGGCTTGGCCGGCAGCACCACGTCGGTCTCCGTGGCCATCACCAGTTGCGCGGCCTTGGAGATCAGGAAGTGCACCTCGCGGTCCTCACGCACCAGGCAGTCGAGCAGGCGCAGGCCATACTGGGCGCCAGAGGCACCCGTCATGGCCAGGGTGATGCGTTCCGGCCCGCTCACTTCAGTGCCTCGGCCAGCTTGCCGTGCAGGCCGCCGAAGCCGCCGTTGCTCATGATCACTACATGAGTGCCTGGGCGGGCCTGGCCCTTGACCCGCTCGATGATCGCTTCGAGGCTGTCGGCCACCACGCTGGGCACTTTGCATTGCGCGGCGGTGGCAGCCAGGTCCCAGCCAAGGTTGGCCGGGGCGTACCAGATCACCTGGTCGGCGTCGTTGACGCTTTCCGGCAGGCCGTCGCGGTGGGCACCGAGTTTCATCGAGTTGGAGCGCGGCTCGATCACGGCGATCACCGGGGCCTCGCCGACGCGCTTGCGCAGGCCGTCGAGGGTAGTGGCAATGGCGGTCGGGTGGTGGGCGAAGTCATCGTAGATGGTCACGCCCTGCACTTCGGCAACCTTCTCCATGCGCCGCTTGACGCTCTTGAAGGCGCTCAGGCCTTCGATGCCCATGGCAGGCACAACGCCTACATGACGCGCCGCTGCCAGGGTGGCCAGGGCGTTGGCGACGTTGTGCTGGCCAGTGAGTGCCCAATCCACCACGCCCTGCGCTTCGCCGTCGAACAGCACTTCGAAGCGCGAGCCGTCAGGGCTGAGCAGGCGAGCTTGCCACTGGCCACCTGCGCCGGTGGTTTGCACCGGGGTCCAGCAACCCATGCCGATCACCCGTTCCAGCGCCTGCTCGGTGGTGGGGTGGATGACCAGGCCTTCGCTGGGGATGGTGCGCACCAGGTGGTGGAACTGCCGTTCGATCGAGGCCAGGTCGGGGAAGATGTCCGCATGGTCGAACTCAAGGTTGTTGAGAATCGCCGTGCGCGGGTGGTAGTGGACGAACTTCGAGCGCTTGTCGAAGAAGGCGCTGTCGTACTCGTCGGCTTCGACCACGAAGAACGGCGTATCGCCCAGGCGCGCCGAAACCGAGAAGTTCTGCGGTACACCGCCGATCAGGAAGCCCGGGCTCATGCCGGCATGTTCAAGCACCCAGGCCAGCATGCTGCTGGTAGTGGTCTTGCCGTGGGTACCGGCAACGGCCAGCACCCAGCGGCCCTGCAACACGTGGTCGGCCAGCCACTGCGGGCCGGAAACATAAGGCAGGCCCTTGTTCAGCACGTACTCTACCGCCGGGTTGCCACGCGACATGGCGTTGCCGATGACCACCAGGTCTGGCGCCGGGTCCAGCTGGGCCGGGTCATAGCCTTGGGTCAGCTCGATGCCCTGGGCTTCGAGCTGGGTGCTCATCGGGGGATAGACGTTGGCGTCCGAGCCGGTGACGCGGTGGCCAAGTTCCTTGGCCAGCACCGCCAGCGAGCCCATGAAAGTGCCGCAAATACCGAGAATGTGAATATGCATGGTCGACCTCGCAAAACATCGAGGCAGGGTAGCCCAGGGCGCGACAAATCGCACCAGATGTTTCGCTCAGTCGGCCCTGGTAATGCCGTGTTTGCGCAGTTTTCGATACAAGGTATTGCGGCTGATGCCCAAGTGCTCGGCGACACGGGTGAGGTGCCAGTGTTTTGCCTGCAAGGTCGCCAGCAGTGCATGACGCTCGGCATCCTCCAACGCAGCTGGCCCTATCGCCGGCAAGCCGGCTCCCACAGGGTTTGCACAGGGCTTGAAGCCAGTGCCGTCAAGGTGGGAGCTGGCTTGCCGGCGATCGAGGGCGCAGCCCTCGCGAACAATGGCGGGGAGATCAGGGAACATGATCCGGGAGTCTTCGCAAAGTGCCACCAGGGTACGCAGCACGTTGCGCATCTGCCGCACGTTGCCCGGCCAGGCGAAGTCGAGCAGTGCCTGGCGCGCCCTCGGCTCGATATCGATCGGTTCTCCCTGTGCCTCCTGACGCAGCAGAAAGTCCAGCAACTGCGCCTTGTCACTGCGCTCGCGCACCGCCGGCAATGCTACCTCCAGGCCATTGAGGCGGTAATACAGGTCCTCGCGGAAAATGCCCTGCTCCACCCGTTCCAGCAGGTCACGGTGGGTAGCGCTGACGATGCGCACGTCAACCGCCTGCGGCTCGCCACCGATGGGCACCACCTGGCGTTCTTCCAGCACGCGCAGCAGGCGGGTTTGCAGGGCCAGTGGCATGTCGCCGATCTCGTCCAGCAGCAAGGTGCCGCCGTCGGCCTGCAGCAGCTTGCCGCGCATGCCCTCCTTGCGCGCACCGGTAAAGCTGCCGCCGCGGTAGCCGAACAGTTCGCTCTCGATCAGGCTCTCCGGTATCGAGGCACAGTTGATGGCGACGAACGGCTTGCCGCGCCGCTCGCTGGCCTGGTGCACGGCCTGGGCAAAGGCCTCCTTGCCGCAGCCGGTCTCGCCGCGCAGCAGCAGCGGCACATCGCGCTCGAACACCCGCACGCTGCGGCGGAAGTCGTTCTGCAAGGCCGGGTCGAGCAGGCAGACAAGCGGCTCCACTTCCCGCGCGGGTCGCGGCTGGGCAGCCGGCACCGACCACACCGGGGCGCGCGCCTGGCCACGCAGGCTGGCGAACACCTGGCGCCCGTCCAGGGTATGCAGCGGCCAGGCCGTGCTGCCGCCGGGCGTGGCGCGGCTGAACAGTTCGTCGTGGCTGCAAGCGAAAAAGCGTTCCAGCGGTTTGCCTAGCACGCCACCACGCACCGTGCCCAGCAGGTTCAGCGCGCTCTGGTTCGCGGCGCAGATACGCCCGTCACCGTCGAACGCCAGCAGGCCTTCGCTGAACAGGCCGACCGACTCGGCCTGCAGGTGAAAACGCAGCAGCCATTGCTGTTCGAAATGGCGCAGGAAGTAGCAGCTTTCGATCATCTTCGCCGACAGGTTGACCAGGGCCATGGTGTGGAACTGGCTCTGCCGGGAAACGTCGGGCCGTGCCGAAGACACATCCAGCACTGCCAGCAACTCGCCATGCGGGTCGAACACCGGGCTGGCCGAGCAGGTCAGGCCGGTGTGGCGACCACGGAAGTGCTCGTTCTGGTGAATGGTCAGCGCCTGGCGCTCGACCAGGCAAGTGCCAATGCCGTTGGTGCCCTCGCGCGCCTCGCTCCAGTCAGCGCCCAGCCACAGCCCGGCACGCTCGAAGCTGCGCCGCTCGGTCGGCGCGCTGACACAATTGAGGATCACCCCCCGGGCATCGGTCAGCAGCACCGCATGGCCGGCCCCGGAAAGCTGCTGGTGCAGGCTGTTCATTTCATGGTCGGCAATCTGCAGCACCTGGCGCAGGCGCTCGCGGCTTTCCAGCAGGCGCCCATGCTCGAGCACCACCGGGGCCTCGATCACCGACGGGTCGAGGTGGTAGTCCTCCAGGCAGCGCAGCCAGGAGCGGGCGATGGACGGGTCACTGCCGCCCTCCCCGGCGCCACCATGGGCGACGGTATGGACTTGCTGGGCATGGCGACTGAAATGATTGCTCTGCATTGTTGTAGTTCTCCGCAGATAGAGAGTCCCGCCAGCATCCTCCACCCGGGAGGGCTTTGCAATGCACCCTCCGGTTACGTGTCGCAAATGGCACAAAGTGTCACCCCCGCGCGTACCGGCGCTGGCACAGCGACGGTGGGCCAGGCCCCGGCAACCGAGCCAAGTCATTGATTTGCCTGGTGCTCGCAACGCTGGCCCAACCTTTGCTCTACGCTTTCCAACTCCCTAACAAACACAATAGCCAGGAGACACCCCATGCGTTACGCACATCCCGGTACCGAAGGCGCGAAGGTTTCCTTCAAGAGCCGCTACGGCAACTACATCGGTGGTGAGTTCGTTCCTCCGGTAAAGGGGCAGTACTTCGAAAATACCTCCCCGGTGAATGGCAAGCTGATCGCTGAATTCCCTCGCTCCACTGCCGAAGACATCGATAAAGCCCTGGATGCCGCCCACGCTGCGGCCGATGCCTGGGGCCGCACTTCAGTGCAGGACCGCTCCAACGTTCTGCTGAAGATCGCCGACCGTATCGAGCAGAACCTCGAACTGCTGGCCATTACCGAAACCTGGGACAACGGCAAGCCGATCCGCGAAACCCTCAATGCCGACATTCCGCTGGCGGTCGACCACTTCCGTTACTTCGCCGGCTGCATCCGCGCCCAGGAAGGCGGCGCCGCGGAAATCAACGAAGGCACCGTGGCCTATCACATCCACGAGCCGCTGGGCGTGGTCGGGCAGATCATCCCGTGGAACTTCCCGATCCTGATGGCCGCCTGGAAGCTCGCCCCGGCACTGGCCGCAGGCAACTGCGTGGTGCTCAAGCCGGCCGAACAGACCCCGCTGGGCATCACCGTGCTGCTGGAGGTGATCGGTGACCTGCTGCCAAAAGGCGTGCTCAACGTGGTGCAAGGCTATGGCCGCGAAGCCGGTGAAGCACTGGCCACCAGCAAGCGCATCGCCAAGATCGCCTTCACCGGCTCGACCCCGGTCGGCTCGCACATCATGAAATGCGCCGCCGAGAACATCATCCCTTCAACCGTCGAACTGGGCGGCAAATCGCCAAACGTGTATTTCGAAGACATCATGCAAGCCGAGCCAAGCTTCATCGAGAAGGCGGCCGAAGGCATGGTGCTGGCGTTCTTCAACCAGGGCGAGGTATGCACCTGCCCTTCCCGGGCACTGGTACAGGAGTCGATCTACCCGCAGTTCATGGAAGTGGTGATGAAGAAGGTGCTGCAGATCAAGCGCGGCGACCCACTGGACACCGACACCATGGTCGGCGCCCAGGCCTCGCAACAGCAGTTCGAGAAGATCCTGTCGTACCTCGACATCGCCCAGAAAGAAGGCGCCGAGCTGCTGACCGGCGGCAAGGTCGAGAAGCTGGAAGGCTCGCTGGCCACCGGTTACTACATCCAGCCGACCCTGCTCAAAGGCAACAACAAGATGCGCGTGTTCCAGGAAGAAATTTTCGGCCCGGTGGTCAGCGTCACCACCTTCAAGGACGAAGCCGAAGCCCTGGCAATCGCCAACGACACCGAGTTCGGCCTGGGTGCCGGCGTGTGGACGCGCGACATCAACCGTGCCTACCGCATGGGCCGGGGGATCAAGGCCGGGCGCGTGTGGACCAACTGCTACCACCTGTACCCGGCGCATGCCGCGTTCGGTGGCTACAAGAAGTCGGGGGTCGGGCGTGAGACGCACAAGATGATGCTCGACCACTATCAGCAGACCAAGAACCTGCTGGTGAGCTACGACATCAATCCGTTGGGCTTCTTCTAAACCGCGTCGCCTTCTTCGCGGGTAAACCCGCTCCCACAGGTACTGCGCCTGCTTAAGGTGCTGTACACCCCCTGTGGGAGCGGGTTCACCCGCGAAAAGGCCAGGCCTGCTTACACAAAACCCAGAGCGGCAACCGTGCACCAACCGCTCTGGCTCGCTTCCTGCAATACCCATCACCATCGGCCCGGAACCCGTCCGGCCACCAAGAAAAACAACAGGTGAATCTATGCCAAGCGATCACTCCGCCGGCTCGCCGGCAGGCTCTTCCGTCGACTTCGAAAAGGTCGGCTCGGACTATTTCCAGCAACGTGAACTGAAAAAAGGCGCCGCCGGCTGGGTCCTGCTGGTCGGCCTGGGCGTGGCCTACGTCATCTCTGGCGACTATGCCGGCTGGAACTTCGGCCTGGCCCAGGGCGGATGGGGCGGCATGTTCCTCGCCACGCTGCTGATGGCCACCATGTACCTGTGCATGTGCTTCTCGCTGGCCGAGCTGTCGTCGATGATCCCCACCGCAGGCGGCGGTTACGGCTTTGCCCGCAGCGCCTTCGGCCCTTGGGGCGGCTTCCTCACCGGGACGGCGATCCTCATCGAATACGCCATCGCCCCCGCCGCCATCGCAGTGTTCATCGGTGCCTACTGCCAGTCACTGTTCGGCATCGGCGGCTGGATGATCTACCTGGCGTTCTACATCGTGTTCATCGGCATCCACATCTTTGGCGTGGGAGAGGCGTTGAAGCTGATGTTCATCATCACCGCCATCGCCGCCATCGCCCTGGCCGTGTTCCTGGTGAGCATGGTGCCCCATTTTGATGCAGCCAACCTGTTCGACATCGCCAAAACGGACGCCGTGGGCGCCAGCAGCTTCCTGCCGTTCGGCTATGTCGGCGTGTGGGCGGCCATCCCCTACGCCATCTGGTTCTTCCTCGCCGTCGAGGGCGTGCCGCTGGCTGCCGAAGAGACCAAGAACCCCAAGCGTGACCTGCCACGCGGCCTGATCGGCGCCATGCTGGTGCTGCTGGCCTTCGCCCTGCTGATCCTGGTGGTCGGCCCTGGCGGCGCAGGCTCCGAAGCACTGAAAGCGTCCGGCAACCCACTGGTGGAAGCCTTGTCCAAGGCCTACGGCGGTAGCACCTGGATGGGCGGCTTCGTCAACCTGGTCGGCCTGGCCGGGCTGATCGCCAGCTTCTTCTCGATCATCTACGCCTACTCCCGGCAAATCTTCGCCCTGTCCCGCGCCGGTTACCTGCCGCGCAAACTGTCGGAAACCAACAAGAGCAAGGCCCCGGTACTGGCCCTGGTCATCCCCGGGATCATCGGCTTTGCCCTGTCGCTGACCGGCCAGGGTGACCTGCTGATCCTTGTGGCGGTGTTCGGCGCTACCCTGTCCTACGTGCTGATGATGGCCGCGCACATCACCCTGCGCATCCGCCGACCGAAGATGGAGCGCCCATACCGTACCCCCGGTGGCATCTTCACTTCGGGCCTGGCCCTGGTACTGGCTTGCATCGCTGTGGTCGCCGGTTTCCTGGTCGACCCAAGGGTGGTGATTGGCGCCGCAGTGATCTATGCGGTATTAATTGCCTACTTTGCTTTCTACAGCCGCCACCACTTGGTCGCGGGCACACCGGAAGAGGAATTCGCCGCGATCCAGAAGGCCGAAGAGGCCTTGCACTGATCGCCGCCACCCGCCGCGGGGCAACCCGCGGCTCTGGAGAGTCTGTATGGCAAGTTTCGTACACACGGTCGGCCATCTGGTCTACCGCTTCGACAGCCTCAAGGAAGTGATGGCCAAGGCCAGCCCCGCCCGCTCGGGGGACTACCTGGCGGGCGTGGCGGCCAGCAACGACGGCGAACGCGTCGCCGCGCAGATGGCCCTGGCCAATATCCCGCTGTCCCATTTTCTCAACGAAGCGCTGATTCCTTACGAAGAGGATGAAGTCACCCGCCTGATCCTCGACACTCACGATGCCCAGGCCTTCGCCCCGGTCAGCCACCTGACCGTAGGTGGCCTGCGCGACTGGCTGCTGAGCGAAGAGGCCGACGAGGCCAGCCTGCGCAGCCTGGCGCCCGGGCTGACGCCGGAAATGGCCGCAGCGGTGTCGAAGATCATGCGCGTGCAGGACCTGGTGCTGGTGGCACAAAAGATTCGCGTGGTCACCCGGTTCCGCGGCACCATGGGCCTGCGCGGGCGCCTGTCGACCCGGCTGCAGCCCAACCACCCGACCGACGAGCCGGCCGGCATCGCCGCCAGCATTCTCGACGGCCTGCTGTACGGCAACGGCGATGCCATGATCGGCATCAACCCGGCCACCGACAGCATCGCTTCGATCTGCGCCTTGCTGGAAATGCTCGACGCCATCATCCAGCGCTACGACATCCCCACCCAGGCCTGCGTGCTGACCCATGTCACCACCTCGATCGAGGCGATCAACCGTGGCGTGCCACTGGACCTGGTGTTCCAGTCCATCGCCGGCACCGAAGCGGCCAACGCCGGGTTCGGCATCAACCTGAACGTGCTGCAGGAAGGCTACGAAGCGGGCCTGTCGCTGCAACGCGGCAGCCTCGGGCAAAACCTGATGTACTTCGAAACCGGCCAGGGCAGCGCCCTGTCGGCCAACGCCCACCACGGCGTCGACCAGCAGACCTGTGAAACCCGCGCCTATGCCGTGGCCCGCCACTTCAAGCCGTTCCTGGTCAACACGGTGGTAGGTTTCATCGGCCCGGAGTACCTGTACAACGGCAAGCAGATCATCCGCGCCGGCCTCGAAGACCACTTCTGCGGCAAGCTGCTGGGCGTGCCGATGGGTTGCGACATCTGCTACACCAACCACGCCGAAGCCGACCAGGACGACATGGACACCCTGCTGACCCTGCTGGGCGTGGCCGGGATCAACTTCATCATGGGCATCCCCGGCTCCGACGACATCATGCTCAACTACCAGACCACCTCCTTCCACGACGCGCTGTACGCACGTCAGACCCTGGGCCTGAAGCCCGGGCCGGAATTCGAGGCATGGCTGGCCCGCACCGGCATCTTCACCCAGGCCGATGGCCGGGTGCGCTTTGGTGACAACCTGCCGCCGGCCTTCCGCCAGGCCTTGGCACAGCTTGCATAGGGATGACCATGGACCACCGCACGCCTACCCCCGACAACCCTTGGCTGGCCCTGCGCAACCTGACCCCGGCACGCATCGCCCTGGGCCGCACCGGCACCAGCCTTCCGACCGGGGCGCAACTGGACTTCCAGTTCGCCCATGCCCAGGCTCGCGACGCCGTGCACCTGGCCTTCGACCATGCTGGCCTGGCTACCCAGCTGAGTGACCGCGGGCGCGAAAGCCTGGTGTTGCACAGCGCCGCCAGCGACCGCAACCAGTACCTGCAACGCCCGGACCTGGGGCGACGGCTGAACGAAGATTCGGTTGCTGCGCTGCGCCAGCACGCCCAAGCCAACCCCGGCGGAGTCGACCTGGCCATCGTCGTCGCTGACGGCCTCTCGGCACTGGCCGTGCACCGTCACACCCTGCCCTTCCTGGCGCGCTTCGAGGAACAGGCCGCCGCCGACGGCTGGACCAGCGCCCCGGTGGTGCTGGTGCAGCAGGGCCGCGTGGCAGTGGCTGACGAGGTCGGTGAACTGCTGGGCGCACGGATGACAGTGATGCTGATCGGCGAACGCCCGGGGCTCAGTTCGCCCGACAGCCTTGGCCTGTATTTCACCTATGCACCGAAGGTCGGCCTGACCGATGCCTATCGCAACTGCATTTCCAATATCCGCCTGGAGGGGCTGAGCTATGGCATGGCGGCGCACCGCTTGCTGTACTTGATGCGCGAAGCCTGCCGGCGCCAGCTATCCGGGGTGAATCTGAAGGACGAAGCCGAGGTCCATAGCCTGGAGAGTGAACACAGCACCGGCCAGAAAGGTAACTTCCTGCTCGGCAAAGGGTAAAAAACATGTCACGGAAGGCGGATTGCACTCGCATCGCGCATTGGGCAGCATGCCCTTGAAAGCTGCAGGCAATCCGCTGTTTCCCCCTAATGGACTCTGAGGGCCGCACATGCGCATCATCAAGGCAACCCTGGAACACCTCGACCTGCTCACGCCGATGTTCGTCAAATACCGTGAGTTCTATGGGCAGCTACCCTACCCCGACAGCTCGCGCAGCTTCCTGGAAAAGCGCCTGAAGCGGGATGAGTCGGTGATCTACCTGGCGCTACCCGATGATGATGACGGCAAACTGCTGGGCTTCTGCCAGCTGTACCCGAGTTACTCGTCGCTGTCGCTGAAGCGGGTATGGATTCTCAACGATATCTATGTGGCCGAGGATTCGCGGCGCATGCTGGTGGCCGACCACCTGATGCGCGAGGCGAAGAAAATGGCCAAGGAAACCAACGCCGTGCGCATGCGGGTGTCGACCAGCGCGGACAATGAAGTAGCGCACAAGACTTACGAATCCATCGGGTTTCGTGAGGATAACGAGTTCAAGAGCTACATCCTGCCGATCAGCCAGGATTGACCGTTCCGACCTCTTCGCGGGTAAACCCGCTCCCACAGTGATAGCAACGCATCTGAAATCGGTGCTGTACCTGTGGGAGCGGGTTCACCCGCGAAGAGGCCGGCACAGGAATACCCCTCCCGTAACCCCCCGCTACAAACTCCCCGGGCATGTTCCTGACTTAGCCGTATAATGGCCCACCTGTCATGTGTGAAAATTTACCCATCGCCAGGTAACCGAGCCTACGCCCAAGAACACAGGTGCTGTACATGGATTTCAACCCGCTGGACCTTATCCTGCATCTCGATGCCTACCTCGATCTGCTGGTCACCAACTACGGTCCTTGGATCTACGCCATCCTCTTCACCGTGATCTTCTGTGAAACCGGGCTGGTGGTCATGCCCTTCCTGCCCGGCGATTCGCTGCTGTTCATTGCCGGCGCCGTAGCCGCCGGTGGCGGCATGGACCCGTTGCTGCTGGCCGGCCTGCTGATGGCCGCCGCAATCCTCGGCGACAGCACCAACTACGTGATCGGCCGCACGGCCGGCGAGCGGTTGTTCAACAACCCCAACTCGAAGATCTTCCGTCGCGATTACCTGCAACGTACCCACGACTTCTATGAACGCCACGGCGGCAAGACCGTGACCATGGCGCGCTTCCTGCCCATCCTGCGCACCTTTGCACCCTTCGTCGCCGGCATCGCCCACATGCACTACCCGCGCTTCCTCGGCTTCAGCGTCGCCGGTTCGCTGCTGTGGGTCGGCGGCCTGGTGACCCTGGGCTACTTCTTCGGCAACGTGCCGTTCATCAAGCAGCACCTGTCGCTGATGGTGGTGGGGATCATCATCCTGTCGCTGGTGCCGATGATCCTCGGCCTGCTGCGTGGCCGCCTGGGCCGCACGGCCAAGGCGCACTGAAACCTGCCGATGTGGTCGTTCAGCGCCTGGCGGCGCAAGCGCACCCTGGCGCGCTACCCCATCGCCCCCCAGCAATGGCAGGCCGTGCGCGAGCGCCTGCCGATGCTGGACGGCATCACCGACGAAGAGGACCGCTGGCTGCGTGAAGCCTGCATCCTGTTCCTGCTCGACAAGCACCTCACCTGCCTGCCCGGCGTCGACCCGGACGACGAGCAGCGCCTGGTGCTGGCCGCCCAGGCGCAGTTGCCGCTGCTGCACCTGGGCGAGCTGAACTGGTACCAGGGTTTCCACGAAATCATCCTCTACCCCGACGACTTCAAGAGCCCCCAGCGCCACCGCGATGCCAGTGGCGTGGAGCACGTATGGGACGGCGAGCACAGCGGCGAGGCCTGGCAGCAGGGCCCGATCATCCTTGCCTGGAACGGCGTGCTGGCCAGTGGCGGCTGGGAAGCCTACAACCTGGTCATCCATGAACTGGCGCACAAGCTCGACATGCTCAATGGCGACGCCAACGGCCTGCCGCCGCTGCACAGCGGCATGCCTGTGGATGAATGGGCAACCGCCATGCAACAGGCCTATGACGACCTCAACCGCCAGCTGGACGCCAACCCCGACGCCGAAACCGCCATCGACCCGTATGCTGCGGAGAACCCCGCGGAGTTCTTTGCCGTAACCAGCGAGTACTTCTTTAGTGCTCCCGACCTGCTGCAACAGGCTTATCCACAGGTCTACCGCCAGTTGTCGCTGTTCTACCGCCAGGACCCGCTGGCGCGCCTGTGCCGGCTGCAGGCCGAACACCCGCAATACCGCGAAAGCCACGCCTGACGGGGCCGCACATCAGGCCAGGCGTGGCATGCCCATGCAGAATGTGCCTATAATCGCCGCCACTTTTTTGGTCAAACACGGGGGCACTGCCCAATGAGCTACAGCAAGATTCCGGCGGGCAAAGACCTGCCGAACGACATCTACGTCGCCATCGAGATCCCGGCCAACCACGCGCCGATCAAATACGAGATCGACAAGGACAGCGATACCCTGTTCGTCGACCGTTTCATGGCTACCCCGATGTTCTACCCAGCCAACTACGGCTTCATCCCGAACACCCTGGCCGATGACGGTGATCCGCTGGACGTGCTGGTCGTTACCCCTTACCCGGTAGCCCCAGGTTCGGTTATCCGCGCCCGTCCGGTCGGCGTACTGAACATGACCGACGACGGCGGCGGCGACGCCAAGGTCATCGCTGTTCCTCACGACAAGCTGTCGCAGCTGTACGTCGACGTGAAGGAATACACCGACCTGCCAGCCCTGCTGATCCAGCAGATCGAACACTTCTTTGCCAACTACAAAGATCTCGAGAAGGGCAAGTGGGTCAAGATCGAAGGCTGGGAAGGCGCTGATGCCGCCCGTGCCGCGATCACCAAATCGGTTGCCGCCTACAAGGGCTGATACCGGTTGCATGAAGAACCCCGCCTTGGCGGGGTTTTTTTATGCCTGATGGATGGTTGGCTTCGCCACCCGTTGTAAAGACGGATTGTGGGGGCGCCCGCTCTCATAGAACTACACATAACTCATTGAATTAGCAGGGACACTGTGGGAGCGGCTTTAGCCGCGAACACCGGCGAAGCCGGTGCCATGCACCGCGTTGGGTTCTTCGCGGCTGAAGCCGCTCCCACAGGTACGCAGACCGCTTGCGAATTCAGTTCTCTGTGCGACAGCGCAGCCCAAAGGGCTGGGTGATCTCACACAGGAACCGTGCACTTGCTTGGGAGAGTAAAAAATCCTACGCAATCCTACTCCAACGCCCTACAAACAGGCGCTTTTCACACAACGCCCGTCAACATCCGGTTCATATCCTTGCTGGCACACCGCCGCTACACTCGCCGCCATGAACACATCTGGCGACCGACTCAAAGCCCTCCTCCACGAATGTGGCCTGACCCCTTCCGATTTCGCCGCCCAGCGCCGCGTTACTCCCCAGCACGTCAACAACTGGTTCAAGCGCGGCGTACCCCTGGCCCGGCTGGACGAAATGGCCGACTTGTTCTGCGTGCATCGCCGCTGGTTGCGCACCGGCGAAGGCCCCAAACACCACAGCCCGATCCTGCGCAACAGCCCGCCAGGGCCGCCGCCCGCCAACCCACACACGCCGCTGTCGGCGCAAGGCGGCCGGGCACGCAAGGTGCCGTTTTACGAAATGCACAACGGCCTGCTGTCGCCCGTGGTCGGCAAACACCTGTGCCTGCCCGCAAAATCCCTGAAAGGGTTGGGTGTGCAGGCCTGTAACGCCATATGCCTGGCCATGCCCGCCAGCAACATGACCCCGCTGATTCCGCTCCAGGCCATCCTCGCCGTCGACCTGGGCATGACCCAGGTGGTCGAGGGCGAAACCTATGCCCTGTTGCACAACGGTGTGCTGAGGGTGAACAACCTCAGCCTCGGCCAGCACGACACGCTGTACCTGCACAGCCATGATCGGCGCAACTACGCGGTCGAACGTTACACCGCCGCCCAGCGCCAGACACAGGGGCTGGAAATCCTGGGCTGGGTGTTCCACTGGTCACATTTCCGCCAGCAACGGCCTGGCTGAAACAACCTGTGCCATTTTTTGCTGGGCATCCTGCGCGCGCCCTTGTATGCTACGCCGCACATTCAGCCCCGGCCGGCGCAAGCCGCGTTCCAGAGGGCTCGGCGATATCCCACACGGGCATCTGCCATCTCTTTCAGGCCCTTGATGGCCACACAGTTAAGGCGATTGCGGCTTACCATAAATTAGTCGGAAGCGTCCCCGAGAAGCCGGCCACAAGCCGGCTTTTTAATGCCCGCCATTCTCATCCCCTGAAACTTTCTGCAGTCTTCCCATGGCCTGAAATCGCCGCTGCGTGAGCGAAAAAAATCTCATTCGCCATTTATATGACGCTAGACTAACGATCATCCGTAAATCGTCGGATAAATGACGTTTCGCATGGTGCTTTCACCCTCCTGGATCTAGGCTCAAGCCATATGGGAGGAGGTGTAGTCCATGCGCAAATTATTGATTGGCTCGTCGATCCTGGCTTGTCTCGTGGTGTTGGGCGGCTGGTTGAGTCGACCGCAGCCGTTGCCGGTCAGACTACTGGAGGTCGAGCGAGGGCCGGTGGAGACGGTGGTAGCCAACACGCGCGCGGGTACGCTGAAGTCCTGTCGACGCTCGCACCTGTCCTTCAATGTCGGAGGTCAGGTTGCCGAGTTGCTGGTCAGCGAGGGCCAACGGGTCCAGCCGGATCAGGTGCTCATGCGCCTGCGGCAGGACGAGCAACAAGCCAGGCTACAGGAGGCCGAAGCGCGGCTGGAGGCCCAGCGCAACACCCGCGAACAGCGCTGCCAGCAAGCTCTTCTGGACCGGCGCGACCTTGATCGCCTGGGCCAGTTGGCCGACCGCAAGTTGATTGCCGCCGATCGCCTCGACCAGGCCGCAACCAAGGCCAACCTGGCGAAGCTGATGTGCAGTGCCAGTGCCGTGCTGATCCGCGAGGCCGACGCCAGCCTGCAGTTGCAGCGTTCGCTGCTGGAACAGACGACCCTGCGTGCGCCATTCGCCGGCATCGTCGCAGAAATCAACGGCGAGCTCGGCGAGTTCGTCACCCCTTCACCGCCGGGTATTCCCACGCCGCCGGCAGTCGACCTGATCGACGACAGCTGCCTGTATGTAGAGGCACCGATCGATGAGGTGGACGCTGCCCGCGTTCACCCCGGCACAGCCGTACGGATCAGCCTGGATGCCTTCCGTGGCCAGCATTTCACCGGGCGCGTCAGCCGCATCGCGCCCTATGTGCGCGAACTGGAGAAGCAGGCGCGCACCGTCGATGTCGAGGTGCGCTTCGACAAGCCGCCAGCAGACCTGGCCCTGCTGACCGGCTATAGCGCCGATGTCGAGATCCTTCTGGAGCAGCACGCAGGGGCCCTGCGCATCCCCACCGAGACCCTGCTGGAGGGGCAGCGTGTGCTGCGTTATGACCCGAGCGCCCGGGTGTTGCGCGAGGTGCAGGTGCAAACCGGGCTGAGCAACTGGCGCTGGACCGAGGTACTAGCAGGGCTGGACGAGGACGCACGTATAGTCGCCAGCCACGAACAGGAAGGGCTCAAGGATACCGTGGCGGTGATCCCGGTGGATGCTGCGGAGACCGAGAAATGATCCGCCTGCGCGGCGGTAGCCGCAGCTTCCAGCTGGGCGAACAGCAGGTGATGGGCCTGGACGGCCTGGACCTGGACATCGCCGCTGGCGACTACATGGCGGTGATGGGCCCGTCGGGCTCGGGCAAGTCGACCTTGCTCAACATCCTCGGCCTGCTCGACGCGCCGAGCGCCGGCGAATACTGGCTGCAAGGCGAGGCCACTGCGGCGCTGAGCGAGGCGCGCCGCGCCCAGTTGCGCAGCCGGCTGATAGGTTTCGTGTTCCAGTCCTACCACCTGATCGCACGGCTGACGGTGCTGGAAAACATCGAGCTGCCGATGGTTCTCGCCGGCATCGGTGCGGCACAACGGCGCAAGCGCAGCAGCCAGTTGGTGGCACGCCTGGGGCTGGGCGAGCGCATTGCCCATCGCCCGGCCGAGCTGTCCGGTGGCCAGCGCCAGCGCGTCGCGATCGCCCGGGCGATGGCCATGCAACCGGCGCTGCTGTTGGCCGACGAGCCCACCGGCAATCTCGATAGCCAGGCCGGCGCAGAGGTTTTCAGCCTGCTGGAAGAGCTCAATGGCGAGGGCCTGACCCTTATAGTGGTGACCCACGACGCCAGCCTGGGCGCCCGCGCACAGCGCCAGCTACACATGCGTGACGGGCGCATCCACAGTATTGCGCCGCAGCGGGCGCTGGCCTGATGCGCGCTGCCGATGCCCTGGGCTTCTGGCTCGGCGCCTTGCGTGGGCATCGCTCGCGCAGCCTGATGCTACTGCTGGCCATCGCTATCGGGGTGGTCGCGGTCAACCTTCTCACCGGTCTCGGCGCGGGGGCACGGGCCTTCGTCCTGAACGAGTTCTCGCTGCTCGGGCGCGACATACTCATTGTTTTCCCGGGGCGCAAGGAAACCACGGGGCGAATGCCGCCGCTCACCGGGCTGACGCCGCACGAGTTGACCTTGCAGGATGTCCAGGCCATCACCCGGTTGCCGGGCATACGCCGGGTCGCGCCGCAGCAGGCCGGGCAGCTGGAGGTGATAGTCGGCAACCGCAACCGTGAGGTACTGGCTCTGGGCACCACCCGGGACTTCTTCGCCATTCGTCAATTGACGGTCGTCCAGGGCCAACCCCTGCCGACGCTGGACCCGGGGCAGGCCGAAGCCGTCTGTGTGATCGGCGGCAAACTCCGACGCGAACTGTTCGGGGCTCGCCCGGCCTTGGGTGAATGGTTGCGCGCCGGTGACCGGCGCTTCCGGGTGGTTGGCATTCTCGGTGAGCGGGGCGAATCGCTGGGGATGGATTTCGCCGAAATGGTGATCATCCCGGTGGCCAGTGCCCAGGCCTTGTTCAATAGCGAGGGGTTGTCGCGGGTGTTTGTCGAAGTGCATGGTCCGAGCTTTCTCGACCGTAGCAAGCGGCTGATACTCGCCGCGCTCAAGGAGCGCCACGAGGGTGAGGAGGACATTACCCTGGTCAGCCAGGACAGCCTGCTCAGCGCCTTCGACCAGATACTCGCGGTGCTGACCCTGGCGGTAGCCGGCATCGCCGCGATCAGCCTGCTGGTGGCTGGCATCCTGATCATGAACGTGACCTGGATTGCAGTGAGCCAGCGCAGCGCCGAGATCGGCCTGCTCAAAGCCATAGGCGTGACGGCGGCGCAACTGCGCCTGCTGTTCCTTGGCGAGGCAGCGCTGCTGGCCCTGACAGGGGCGCTGGCAGGGCTGCTGCTGGCCGAAACCTTGCTCTGGCTGGGGCGCCTGGCGTTCGATCTGCCGCTCTATGCCCCCTGGTGGGCGCGGGCGGGTGCCGTGCTGCTGGCACTCGGCACGGCGCTGCTGTTCGCCTGGCTGCCGGCCGCTCGGGCCTCGGCACTGGAGCCGGTGGCAGCGCTACGCCCACCGGGGGCGCACTGATGCGCTGGCAAGATGGTTTGCGGCTGACCAGCTCGGCGCTGACCTGCCGCCCGCTGCGCAGCCTGCTGACCCTGCTCGGGGTAGCGATCGGCATAGCCGCCGTGGCGCTGCTCACGGCCATAGGCGAAGGCGTGCGCGGCTATGTGCTGGAGAACTTCTCGCAGTTTGGCACGCGGATCATCACCGTGCGCCCGGGCAAGACCCAGACCAGCGGCCTCGGCGGCCTGCTTGGCAGCGTGCGGCCACTGACCATCAGTGACACCGACGCCCTGCGGCGCTTGCCGCATGTCGAGGCGGCGGTGCCGATCATTCAGGGCAGCGGGAATATCCAGTTCGGTCAACTGAGCCGGCGCAGCGACATTCTCGGTGGCGGCCATCAGATGGCGCAGGCCTGGCGCATGCAACTGAGCCTGGGCGAGTTCCTGCCCCCGGCGCGTGACGGCCGTTCGCCGCCCTATGTGGTGCTCGGCCATCAGCTGCGTACCGAGCTGTTCGGGGCGCGCAACCCGCTGGGTGAGCTGATCCGTGTCGGCGGCGTGCGTTTCCGGGTGATCGGCGTGATGGCGGAGAAAGGCCAGTTGCTCGGCTTCAACCTCGACGATGTCGCCTACATCCCGGTTGACTGGGCGCAAAGCCTGTTCAACCGCACCGGTGTGGTCAAAGCCCATGTGGTGTTTGGCGCAGGTACCACTTCACGGGCGTTGAGCCGGCAGATTCGCGAAGTGCTCGGCGAACGACACGGCGTTGAGGACTTCAGCCTGACCACCCAGGACGACATGCTGCGCAGCTTCAACCGCGTTCTCGGCACCCTGAGCCTGGCCATTGGTGCCTTGGGGGGCATTTCGCTGCTGGTCGGCGCCGTCGGCATTCTCACCATCATGACAACCACTGTGGGCGAGCGCACGGCAGAAATCGGCCTGTTGCGGGCGATTGGCGCCAGCCCGCGGCAGGTACTTGGGTTGTTTCTGGCTGAAGCGACGCTGCTGTCCCTGGCTGGTGGCTTGCTCGGCCTGCTGTTAATGGGCCTGCTGCTGGGGCTACTGCACCTGGCCATGCCGAGCCTGCCCCTGGCGCTGCAACCGCTGTTTCTGCTGCTGGCACTCCTGCTGGCGGCGGTGCTCGGCATTCTCGCCGGCCTGGCCCCGGCCGTGCGGGCGGCCCGCTTGCATCCGGTGGCGGCGCTGCGCATCGAGTAGCGGCCAGGCCAAATAGCCCCTTGATGGGGCTGCTTTGCAGCCCTTCGCGGGCACGCCCGCTCCCACAGAATACATAACCCAAAGATTTCGCAGGGCACTGTGGGAGCGGGTTTATCGAAGCGTCGAACCGCCGCGAACACCGGCAAAGCCGGTGCCATACACCGCATCGCATTCTTCGCGGGTGAACCCGCTCCCACAGGGTGCGCGGCGTGCTTGCTGAACTCGACCCACCGCAAGCTGACAGAAAAGTAATCTGAACCTCAGCCAGCTGACAGCGCAGACCCGCTAGCGTTAAGGAAGATGGTGGGGCTTCTCGCCCCCCGAGCTGGCATTCAACCGCCCGAACAACAGCAACTTTTCGACTGACTGGACGCAACGGCATGCAAAGCAAAACCACCAGACGCTCCTTCGTCAAAGGCCTGGCCGCTACCGGACTGCTTGGCGGGCTGGGCATGTGGCGCGCACCGGTCTGGGCCGTGACCAGCCCCGGCCAACCGAACGTGCTGAGCGGCACCGACTTCGACCTCTACATCGGTGAGCTGCCGGTCAACATTACCGGCGCTGCGCGCACAGCAATGGCAATCAATGGCTCCATTCCCGGGCCCATCCTGCGCTGGCGCGAAGGCGACACCGTCACGCTGCGTGTGCGCAACCGCTTGCAGCAGGACACCTCCATCCACTGGCACGGCATCATCCTGCCGGCGAACATGGACGGCGTGCCGGGCCTGAGCTTCCATGGCATCGCGCCCGACGGCATGTACGAGTACAAGTTCAAGGTCCAGCAGAATGGCACCTACTGGTACCACAGCCACTCCGGTTTCCAGGAGCAGGTCGGGGTGTATGGTGCTCTGGTCATCGATGCGAAAGAGCCTGAGCCGTTCACCTATGACCGCGATTACGTGGTCATGCTCAGCGACTGGACGGATGAAGACCCTGCACGGGTGCTGTCCAAGCTCAAGAAGCAGTCCGACTACTACAACTACCACAAGCGCACGGTGGGTGATTTCGTCAACGATGTGAGCGAGATGGGCTGGTCCGCCGCGGTAGCCGACCGCAAGATGTGGGCCGAGATGAAAATGAGCCCCACCGATCTCGCCGATGTGAGCGGCTACACCTACACCTACCTGATGAACGGCCAGGCCCCGGACGGTAACTGGACGGGGGTGTTCAAGCCGGGCGAGAAAATTCGTCTGCGCTTCATCAACGGCTCGGCAATGACGTATTTCGATGTGCGAATTCCCGGCCTGAAGATGACCGTTGTCGCAGCGGACGGGCAGCATGTCAAACCCGTTGCGGTCGACGAGTTCCGCATCGCCGTCGCCGAAACCTACGATGTCATCGTCGAGCCCGAAAGCGAGCAGGCTTACACCATCTTCGCTCAATCCATGGACCGTACCGGGTATTCCAGGGGCACCCTGGCCGTTCGCGAAGGCTTGCAAGCCCCTGTTCCAGCTGTTGACCCACGGCCGACCATTTCCATGAGCGATATGGGCATGGACCATGGCGGCATGAGCGGCATGGACCACGGCAGCATGGCTGGCATGGATCACGGTGACATGGCCGGCATGGACCATGGCGACATGGCTGGCACCAGCGCGCCCATGCAGAGCCACCCAGCCTCCGAGACGGACAACCCCCTGGTCGACATGCAGACGATGACCCCGACGCCAAAACTGGGCGATCCGGGCATCGGCCTGCGCGACAACGGCCGCCGTGTACTGACCTATGCAGACCTGCGCAGCACCTTCCCGGACCCGGACGGCCGCGCGCCAGGTCGCACAATCGAACTGCACCTCACCGGTCACATGGAAAAGTTCGCCTGGTCGTTTGACGGCATCAAGTTTTCCGATGCCGAGCCTCTGCGCCTCAAGTATGGCGAGCGCCTGCGCATCACCCTGGTCAACGACACCATGATGACTCACCCCATCCACCTACATGGCATGTGGAGCGACCTGGAGGATGAGAACGGCAACTTCATGGTGCGCAAACACACAATCGACATGCCGCCTGGCTCGAAACGAAGCTATCGCGTCACGGCAGACGCCTTGGGGCGTTGGGCCTATCACTGTCACCTGCTGTTCCACATGGAAATGGGCATGTTCCGCGAAGTTCGTGTGGACGAATGAACTGGAGATCCGAGATGAACAAACCAATGAAACGAAGCGCGTTTTTCCTTTCTGCAGTAATGGCGGGCCTGTTCACCGTTTATGCCCCGTCGTCGTGGTCCGGCGACAACAATCAGCAGCCTGCCGATGCCGCAAAAGCCAAGAGCACCCAAGGCATGGACCATGGTGCGATGAAGGGCATGGATCACGGCGCCATGAAAGGGATGGATCACGGCTCGATGAAAGGTATGGACCATGGCGCCATGAAGGGTATGGACCATGGCTCGATGCAAGGCATGGACCACGACAAGATGATGGAATCGCATGGCCGCGACAAAGCTAAGGCAGGGAAAGATGCTCAATAGCCTGGCACGACCATCGCTGCTGGCATTGACCGTGTCGCTCAGCGCGCTGGGTGCCACGCCCAGCTTCGCTGCTGAAGAAATGGACCATTCGATGATGGACCACGGCAAGATGAATCATGGCAGCATGCAGGGCATGGAACATGGCGCCATGGATCATGGAGCTATGGATCATGGAGCTATGGACCATGGCGCTATGGATCACTCGACAATGAACCACGGCTCGGCGGATACGCCGACGACCAGCCGTACCCCGATCCCGGTGCTGACCGATGCCGACCGCCAGGCGGCCTTCCCCCCGCTGGGCGGGCATCATGTGCATGACAGCGCGATCAACAGCTTCTTTCTGCTGGATCAGCTCGAGTACCAGGATGCCGATGAAGGCAGCACGCTGGCCTGGGATGCCTCTGGCTGGATAGGCGGCGATATCAACCGGCTGTGGATCCGCTCCGAAGGCGAACGTACCAACGGTGTCACCGAGGATGCCGAATTGCAGTTGCTGTACGGCCGCTCGATCAGCCCGTGGTGGGATGTGGTTGCCGGGGTGCGCCAGGACCTCAAGCCTGAATCCCCACAGACCTGGGCGGCGTTCGGTATCCAGGGCATGGCGCTTTACGACTTCGAAGCCGAGGCTACCGCGTTCATTGGCGAAAACGGCCAGACTGCCGCCCGCCTGGAAGGCGACTACGACATTCTGCTGACCAACCGCCTGATCCTGCAGCCGACCGCTGAAGCCAATTTCTATGGCAAGAACGACCCGGAGCGCGGTGTGGGCTCGGGCCTTGCCAATACCGAAGTCGGGCTGCGCCTGCGCTACGAAATTGTCCGCCAGTTCGCCCCCTACATCGGCATCACCTGGAACCGCTCCTACGGCAAAACCGCCGATTTCATCCGCGACGAGGGTGGTGATGTGGATGAAGCGCGTTTCGTTGCCGGTATCCGCATGTGGTTTTGAGAACCAGACATGAAAAGAACAATAACAACGCTTGTTGCAGCAGGCGCAGTGGCCAGCGTGGCCGTGCTTGGCGCTGCATACTCCGGCTTGGTCAACGTCGGCGCCGATGATCCCCATTTCCCCGCCGTGCATGCCTTTCTGGCCATGGCACGGGACCGCTCGATCGCCGTGCGGGCCAGGGACATCGAGGTACCAGACCTGAAGGATGAAGCGCTAATTCGTACCGGCGCCGGTAACTACAACGCCATGTGCATCGGTTGCCACCTTGCCCCAGGCGTCGAGAAGACCGAGCTCAGCCAGGCGCTGTATCCATCGCCCCCCAACCTGACCAAAAGCGGGATCGGTGACGACCCCGCTGCGGCGTTCTGGATCATCAAGCACGGCATCAAGGCCTCTGGCATGCCGGCCTGGGGCAAGAGCATGGGCGATGAGTACATCTGGGGCATCGTCGCTTTCCTGGATCAGCTACCCCAGTTGAACGCCCAGCAGTACCAAACGATGGTCGCGGCCAGTGGCGGCCACCAGCATGGTGGTGGCGAAAGTGAAATGCATGACCATGAAGGCCAGCATGGCGACAACATGCCTGGTCACCAGGGTGAGCGGGCCTCGGGCGCAGGCCAGCATGATGAGGGGCATTCAAAGGCGCATACTCATCGCGATGGCAAGCAGCACATGCATAAAAACTGAAGGCAGGATACGTATGCCGACAGGTTTGCAGCGCCTATGAGACCGAGCGCCGCCCGCGCGGCGCTTCGCGGGGCAAGCCCGCTCCCACATTTGTTGCAACGTACCAAACCTGTCAGGCCATGGTTGCCCGCTTTGTTGGACTGGCGATATCTCCCCGTTGGCGCTGCTGCCGCCCCACCGATCTTGAATCTTGCGCCAAGGCTGACAACCATGGCCTCCCAGGCATGGCCACGTTGCAACAAATGTGGGAGCGGGCTTGTCCCGCGAAGCGCCGCGCGGGCGGCGCTCGGTCTCATAGGCGCTGAAATTGCTAAGGCGAACACCTTGCGGCCCTCATGCGAACTGAAGGCAAGCACTCACTGCTTCATGCCCAGCTCAGCATCATCCATCAGCGCCTTGGCCATTGCACTCAGGTAGTGGGCAGCCCAGATCATCATCGGTTTCTCGTCCATAAGGCCGGTGATGGTCAGTTCGCGGACATAGCCCATCAGTTCCGAGGACTGCTCGCGGGCGTCCTTGCACGGGATACCGGGTTCGATGCGGAACAGTGGGTGGGTGCCGTTTTCGCCTTGGTAGAAGGTGGTTTTGCCGACGGTGAATTGGGTGTCTTCTGTGGTCATTTTTGAATCCCCTGAAAATTCTCGACTGCCTGGACGGGCCCTTTCGCGGGTGAACCCGCTCCCACAGGTACTGCATCTACCTCATGGCTTGTGGAGATCCTGTGGGAGCGGGTTTACCCGCGAAGAGGCCAGCCCAGACAACACATCACTCAAGCCTCAGTGCAAAGTCCGAGGCCCAGTGGGCATCTGCACCTGAATCAGTGCCGACTCCAGCAAAGCCCGCAACGTCTCCAGTTCATGCATCGACGTCATCATCAAAACCGACGCCGGCGATTTGGGCTGCAGCAGCATGGCCTGATGCACAACGGTCGCAGCGCACAGCGCGTAGTCCGTGGCCTGGATCAGGGTGTCTTCAAGGGAATGGGTAGCGTGGGGCGGATCGGGGACAATTTTTAGCATAGTGACATTCTCTGTAGGTTAATCAGAGACCGGCACTCATGACTTGCAGTGTGATGGGTGGCGGCCACGTACGGGTCTGCAAGACCGGACAGAGAACGAAACCGGCAGGTTCGAAAACCTCCCGTACGCAGCCACCATAAAGCGCGCGCAATGGCATGCCATTGGCTATCGGTGATCGGTAATCGTTCTCTGAGCGGGCTTGCAGGCCCGGTCGCTGATTTGGCAACGACAGGGCCACACTAGGCCGCCAGGAACAACACCGCAATGGCTCAAGGGCGCTAGGAAGCTATTTCAGAAATGGCCTACGCGCAACGGGAAAAATCTGATTATCAGAAGTCATACCGCGCCCCAACCATCATGCTCCGCGACGGCCCGTAGAAGTTGAACGTCGAGGTCGACCCCACCCGCGACAGGTAGTCCCGGTCGAACAGGTTGTTGACGTTGAAGGTGGCCGTCAGCTTCGAGGTAACCGGATACGACAGCATTGCATCCACGGTCGCATAGCCTGGCGCGTCGATGCGCACACCGCCGTTCTCGGAATAGAAGTTGCTCCTCGCCGAGATACCGCCACCAATCGCCAGGCCGTTCAGCGGCCCTTGGCTGATGGTGTACTTGCTCCACAGCGATGCCTGGTTGCGCGGCATGATGAAGAAGGTGGTTTCGGCATCGCCCTTGAGGGTTTCGGTTTCCATCCAGGTGTAGCCGGCCAGCACTTCCCAGTTCGGCGCCAGCTTGCCGCTCACTTCCACTTCGGCGCCTTTCACACGGGTCTTGCCGGATGCAACAGAGTCAGTGGTAGCCACACCGTCGGCGTCATACACGGTGGTCGCGCGGTTCTTGTCGGTCAGGCGGAACACCGAGAAGCGGGTATTCAGGTCGCCACCGAAGTAGCTGCTCTTGAGGCCAAACTCGTACTGCTCGCCCTCACGCGGCTTGAGTACCCGGCCATTGCTGTCGGTGTCGGACTGCGGCTTGAACACCTGCGAATAGCTGGCGTACAGCGCATGGTTCTCGGTCAGGTCGTAGACCAGGCCGCCATACGGGGTGAAGTGGCCATCCACGCGCTTGCTGTCGTTGGTGGTGGCGCCGCTGCTGAGAGTAGTGGTGTAGAAATCACCGCGATACCAGCTGAAGCGGCCCCCGGCGATAAGCGCCAGACGCTCGACCGGGCGGAAGGTGACCTTGGAGTACAGGCCGTATTCCTCTTCCTGCATACCAGTCTCGGTGCTGTAATTGGGCGATGGCTTGGCGAACTGCTTCGGCGAGTATGTATTGACGTTGATGGCGCCAAGGTTGGTTGTGCCGTTGAGGTACTCGGTGTCGTAGTTCTTGTAGTCGCTGCCGACCACGAATTCGCTGACCTGGCCGAAGGTTTCGAACGGCTGGCTGTAGCTGGCGTCCAGCGAGTAGGTGTCCTGGGTGAAATCGCGGGCGCTGGCGCGCTCGGAGTTCGCGCCAGTGGTGGCGTTGGTCGCGGTGAAGGCGTACAGGTAATTGGTGTCGCGATGCGAACCACGTGCTGCGACACGGCCATAGCCGCCGTTGTCGAAGCGGTGGGTCAGCTCAGCGACCAGGTCGGTGGTCTTGCCGTCGAAGTAATTCCAGTCAGCCCCCAGGAACTTCGAATGGCTGAAGTCGGGCACTTCGCCGGACAGCGTTGCCGGGTAGCCATTGTGCGGGGTGATGTTCTTCACTTCATGAATCAGGCCGAACGACAGGGTGGTGGCGTCGTCCAGGTCGACGTCCAGCGCACCGTAGTAGCTGTTGCTGGTGTTGGCGTTGTAGTCGACCTCGCCATTGGTGTCGTCCCGCGAGGCGATGAAGCGCCCGCGCACGCGGCCGGCATCATCCAGCGGCCCGCTCAGGTCGATTTCTTCGTGGTTGGTGTCCCAGGTGCCATAGCTGCCTTCGACGTGCCCCTGGAACTCGGCGGTCGGGCGCTTGCGCACCATGTTGACGATGCCGCCCAGTTCGCTGGTACTGCTGAACAACCCGGCCGGGCCACGCATGATCTCGACACGGTCGAATGCCGCCAGCGATGGTACTGTACCGAAGATGCTGGCCATGGGCGCCGGCAGGCCGTCGATATTGAACTCACTGTACTCGTAGCCACGGGCGTAGATCGACGAACGGCCACTGTCGTTGGTCAGGGTTCGCAGGCCGGCGGTGTACTTGGCCAGGTCATCGAGGTGCACGAACCGGCGGTCCTTGACGTAGTCCTGGGTGTAGACGGTGATCGATTGCGGAATGTCCTTGAGCGCTGCGGGGGTCTTGGTACCCACGGTGGCGGCGTCCACGCTGTAGCCGCCGGTGTCTTCCGACGGCAGCATGTCGTACAGGCGGTTGCCTTCGATGGTCAATGCTGGCAAGTCAAGCGCGTTGTCCTCGACAGACGCCTGGGTCGCTACCGTTTCGGCAAGTGCCGACAACGAAAACGGCGCCAGCACCCCCAGCACCAGCCAGCCCCGAACCCTTCGCGAGTCCCCCAAACTTTTGAAACTGCTCATGACACCCTTTCCCCAAATGGTAGTAATTCGCAAACGAAACAAGTTGCTTTTTGCGAACGATACCGAAGGGAAATCGGGGGTGCAGCAGGATTAACCTTCTTAACACATCAAGGCGTTGCCCTCGCCCTGCCGGCAATGGGATGATTCGTAATTGATACGAATTCTCATTCAAGGCTCGCCGTGCCCACCTCACTCCTCCTCGCCGAAGACGACGCACGCCTGCGTCAGGACCTGGAACGTCATTTCCTCAACCGGGGTTTCCGGGTGCACGCATGCGCCACCGGCGCCCAGGCCCTGAATGCCATACAGCAATCACAGTTCGAGCTGGTGCTGCTGGATATCATGCTGCCGGGCATCGATGGCCTCAGCCTGCTCGACGAGTTGCGCCGGCAGCAGGCGGTGCCGGTCATGCTGATGTCGGCGCTGGGGGCCGAGCAGGATCGCATCAGTGGCTTTACCCGGGGCGCGGACGATTACTTGCCCAAGCCCTTCAGCCTGGCCGAGCTGGATGCCCGGGTCGATGCGTTGCTGCGGCGTGTGGCGTTCGATCGTGGTACGGCGCTGCGTGCCGACGTCGGCGAGGTGATGCTCGACCATGACCGCCAGGACGTTATCCACAAAGGCAAGGCTGCCGGCCTCACCGCCTCCGAATTCCGCTTGCTGGCCACCCTGCGGGCCCACCCCGGCGAAGCCTTGAGCAAACCGTTTCTCTACCAGACCGTGCTGCACCGGGCCTACACCCGCCTGGACCGCGGCCTGGATGTGCATGTATGCAACCTTCGCCGCAAGCTGGCCGACATCGCTGCCCAGCACCTGCAGATCCAGGCCGTACGCGGCCAAGGGTACATCCTGGTCGACACGGAACAAGCCTGATGCGCCGTCATCCCTTGCTATGGAAGCTGGCCGTACTGCAGGTCGGCTTCTGCCTGTTGCTGACCTGGCTGATCTGGACCTGGGGCCTGTCGGTGGAGCGCAGTACCTACTTCCTGTCCCAAGCCGACCAGGACTACCTGGCGCGCTTTGCACAGCAAGCCGAACAGGCCTGGGAGCAAGGCGGCGCGGCGGGTGCCGAGGCCTGGCGCAGGCAACTGGAACAGGCCGAGGGCACTTGGGTGGCGCTGGTCGGGCCGCATCTGCAGAGCCTTGGCAGCACCCCACTGAGCGCTGAGGAAGCCAGCCACCTGACCTTCATGCGCAAGCTCGACTGGCCGATGAGCCGGCGCCTGCAGGATGAACTGCCCTACGTCAGCATCGAGTTCCCGCAGCACCCCGAACATGGTCGCCTGGTAATGCAACTGCCCGAACACCTGTTGCCTACCGGCCTGACCCCATGGACCCATGTGATCACCCATGGCGTTGCCCCCACGCTGCTCGCCCTGCTGCTGGTTCTGGCGCTGTACCGCCACCTTGTGGTGCCACTGAACCGTCTGCGCGACCGTGCCGACGCCCTGCGTGCCGATGACCTCGACAGCCCGGCCCTGCCCCTGCAGGAGCGGCGCGATGAGCTTGGTGAACTGGCGCAGGCCTTCGAGCACATGGCCGGGCGCCTGCGCCAGAGCCTGGAGCAGCAACGCCTGTTGCTGCGCACGCTGTCCCACGAACTGCGCACGCCGCTGGCGCGGCTGCGCATCGCCCATGACAGCAGCTTGCCGCCAGCCCAGTTGCGCGAGCGCCTGGACCGCGAGGTCGCCGACATGCAGAAGCTGCTGGAGGACACGCTGGACCTGGCCTGGATGGACACCGAACAGCCCAGCTTGCCGACCGAACCGGTGTTGATGGTTTCGGTGTGGGAAGCCTTGTGCCAGGACATCTGCTTCGAAAGCGGCTGGGACCGCGCCCGCCTGCCCTGCTCGCTCGGCCCCGACTGCGTGGTGCAAGCCCACTTGGACAGCCTGGCCCAAGCCTTGGAAAACCTGATGCGCAATGCCATCCGCCACTCGCCGGCCGAGGGCCGGGTCAATCTGGATGGCTGGCTGGAGGGCGATTGCTGGCACCTGCGCCTGAGTGACCAGGGCCCCGGGGTGCCGCACGCCGAGCTCGAACGCATCTTCAAGCCCTACCAGCGGCTGGCCGACAGCGGCGCGGGCTTCGGCCTGGGCCTGGCCATCGCCCGCCGCGCCATCGAACTGCAAGGCGGGCGCTTGTGGGCCAGCAATGGTCACCCGGGCCTGTGCCTGCACATGACTTTGCCGATGGCCCAGGACTGTTTAGAAAGTTAATGCGCTTTACGCTCAATCAGGACTGATTATCATCTGGACGTTCCTGCCTTGCGCTCCTTGCAAAGCCCTGATGAGACACCTGATGAGCAAGATGACCCTGACGCTGGCTTTGGTGCTGGCCCTTGCGGCCCCTGCTGCCCTGGCGCAGCCCGAGCATCAACAGAAGATGGATACCTCGCTGCTGCAGCGCCAGGACCTGGCCTACCGCTTCAGCCAGCTCGACCTGGACTCGGCCGATGGCCAGCGTCATTACCGCTTGTGGGTCGGCCAACCAGACCGCCCGGCGCCAGCGGCAGGTTACCCGGTGCTGTGGATGCTCGATGGCAATGCCGCGCTGGGGACGCTGGACAGCCTGCTGCTGGGCAAGCTTGCCGCCGGCCAGGCGCCATTGCTGGTGGCCGTGGGGTACCAGACCGATCAGCGGATCGAGCGGGTCGGGCGTACCTATGACTACACCCCGGCGCTGCCTGGGCAGGCTGAGCAGCTGGACCCGTTGACCGGGCAACCGAGCGGTGGCGTGGACGAGTTCCTCGATCTGCTGAGCGAGCGCATGCGGCCGCTGGTGGCGGGTGTGGCACCGATCGACCTGCAGCGGCAGACTTTGTGGGGACATTCCTACGGTGGGTTGGCCGTGCTGCATGCGCTGTTCACCCGGCCTGGGGCTTTCAGTGACTATGTGGCGGCCAGCCCTTCGCTGTGGTGGCATGATGGTGCGATCGTGCGTGAGGCGCAGGGGCTTGGACAGCGCTTGGGTAGCAGCCGGCCTCGATTGTTACTGATGCGCGGGAGTGAGGAGCCGGCTAACCCCCGCATGCCGGTGCAAGGCGATGGAGAACGGGCGGCGCGAGAGCTGGCGGCAGACCTGGCCAAGGTGCCGGGGTTGCAGGTACGGTTCGAACGATTTGACGGGCTGGGGCATGGGCCGATGTTACCGGCCTCGCTGAAGCGGGTGATTGAAGGGATGTCTCGATAATCCTGCACTGGTCTCTTCGCGGGTAAACCCGCTCCCACAATGCCTCTTCAGCCCTTCACACATACCACCTGCCGCAAGGTGTGCACCACCTCCACCAGCTCCTGCTGCGCGCGCATCACCGCATCGATGTCCTTGTAGGCCATGGGGATCTCGTCGATCACCTCCTTGTCCTTGCGGCATTCCACATGCGCCGTGGCCCGCCGCTGATCTTCCCCGGTGAAGCGGCTCTTGGCCTTGGTCCGGCTCATCAGGCGACCGGCACCATGGCTGCAGGAACAGAACGACTCCTCGTTGCCCAGCCCTCGAACGATAAAGCTCCTGGCCCCCATTGAGCCGGGAATGATCCCCAACTGCCCTTTCTGCGCCGACACCGCCCCCTTGCGCGTCACCAGCACTTCCCGGCCAAAATGCTGCTCGCGCTGCACATAGTTGTGGTGGCAGTTCACCGCTTCCAGGCTGGCCTCGAACGGCTTGCCCAGCGCCTTGCGAGCCGCACCGACCACCGCCAGCATCATCAGCTCGCGGTTCTGCCTGGCGTAATCCTCATGCCGTAGCCGATATCCACCCCCACTGCGGCGGGGATGATCGCGCCAACTGTGGGGATCACACTGCCAATGGTCGAGCCCTTGCCCAGGTGCACATCCGGCATCACCGCCAGGTGCTTGAAGATGAACGGCATCCTGGCCGTGTTGAGCAGTTGCTTGCGGGCATCGTCTTCCACCGGTACGCCGTCGGTCCACAACTTTACCGGCTTGCCGTCGGCGACCTGGAGAATATCCATGGGGCTGTTCCTCGAATGCATAACCGCATGATACCGCCAAAGGTCGTAGAGCCGTGGATTGCCTGCGGGGTGGCAATGTGCTGTATGCTTGGCCGGTCTTCAGGGCGGGGTGAAAGTCCCCACCGGCGGTAAATCGAAAGATGAGCCCGCGAGCGCCCCGGCCATGCCGGGGGTCAGCAGATCTGGTGAGACTCCAGAGCCGACGGTCATAGTCCGGATGAAAGAAGGCGTCAGGCAGGGGCCATACGGGCGCCCCTGCGCGCGCATTTTGTTCGCCCCGAGACGTTCATCGATCATTCACGAGGAGCGTTTCATGTCCACCATGCACCACCCGCAATTCCCCAATGTCAGCGCCGCCATCGCCGCCTTCCAGGCCGGGCGCCCTGTGCTGCTGCTCGACGACGACGACCGCGAGGACGAAGCGGACATCATCGCCGCCGCCGAGAACATCTCGCTGCAGACCATGGCCATGATGATTCGCGATTGCAGCGGCATCGTCTGCCTGTGCCTGGACGAGGCCACCGTCGACGAACTGCAACTGGCACCCATGGTGCAGAACAACCAGGCCCGCCACGGCACCGGCTTCACCGTCACCATCGAGGCGGCGGAAGGCATTACCACCGGAGTGTCGGCCCAGGACCGCATCACCACCGTTGGCGCGGCACTGCGCTCCACTGCCGACCAACGCCATATCGTCAGCCCGGGGCATGTGTTCCCGCTGCGCGCCCGCAATGGCGGGGTGCTGACCCGCCGTGGCCACACCGAAGGCTCGGTAGACCTGGCACGCCTGGCCGGGTTGCGCCCGGCGGCGGTGCTGTGCGAGCTGATGAACCCCGATGGCACGATGGCCCGTGGCGAGCAGGTGGCGGTGTATGCGCGGCAGTACAATCTGCCGGTGCTGACCATCGAAGAACTGGCGCGGTACCGTGAGGCCATGCTGGAGCTGGAAGCAGAGCCAGCCTGATCCACCGCACGGGGCCGCTTTGCGGCCCATTCGCGGGTAAACCCGCTCCCACAGGGACCGCGCAGACTCGGAACCGGTGCAGTACCTGTGGGAGCGGGTTTACCCGCGAAGAGGCCGGCAAGTGCAACCTCAGGCTGCCGGAAGTTTGCTCCCCCCGCCCCGCTCTGCTAGTGTCGCGCCGTTCTGAATGCCACCGAGACAGTCGCCATGGCCCGCAAAAAAGCCTCCCTCGATTTCGAGCAATCCCTCGCAGACCTGCAAGCACTGGTCGAGCGCCTGGAGAACGGCGAGTTGTCGCTGGAAGAGTCGCTGGCCGCCTTCGAGCAAGGCATCGCCCTGACCCGCGATTGCCAGGGCGCCCTGGCCCAGGCCGAACAGAAGGTGCAGATCCTGCTGGAACGCGATGGCGAGCTGGCTGCCCAGCCCTTCGACGCGGAGCCGGAAGCATGATCGGCACCTACCAGGCCAGCTGCCAGGCCCGGGTCGACGCCGCCCTCGAGCCGTTGTTCGTCGCCCCGACCAAGGAACTCGAACGCCTTTACGCCGCCATGCGCTACAGCGTGATGAACGGTGGCAAACGTGTTCGTCCGCTGCTGGCCTACGCGGCCTGCGAAGCCTTGGGCGCCCCGGCCGAACAGGCCAACGGCGCAGCCTGCGCCGTGGAACTGATCCACGCCTACTCGCTGGTGCATGACGACCTGCCGGCCATGGATGACGACGACCTGCGCCGCGGCCAGCCGACCACCCACAAAGCCTTCGATGAGGCCTGCGCGATCCTCGCCGGCGACGGCTTGCAGAGCCTGGCCTTCAGCGCCCTGCTCGACCCGCGCCTGAGCCCGCAGGCTGACAGCATTCGCCTGGCCATGGTCCAGGCTTTGGCCAAGGCGGCCGGCCCGGCAGGTATGGTTGGTGGCCAGGCCATCGACCTGGGCTCGGTTGGCCTGAAGCTGGACCAGCAGGCGCTGGAGTTCATGCACCGGCACAAGACCGGTGCGCTGATCGAAGCCAGCGTGCGCCTCGGCGCCCTGGCCAGCGCCCGCGCCGAACAGGCGCAACTGGCTGCCCTGCAGACCTATGCACAGGCCATCGGCCTGGCATTCCAGGTGCAGGACGACATCCTCGATGTGGAAAGCGACACCGCGACCCTGGGCAAACGCCAAGGGGCTGATATCGCCCGAGACAAACCGACCTACCCGGCGCTGCTGGGCCTGGAAGCGGCCAAGGCCTATGCGGTCGAACTGCGCGACCAGGCGCTGGTCGCACTGAGTGGGTTCGGCGACAAGGCCGAGCCGCTGCGAGCGCTGGCACGCTACATCGTCGAACGCCGCAACTGATTTGATTGGGGCCGCTGGGCGGCCCATCGCCGGCAAGCCAGCTCCCACAGAGCCCCCACAGGCCTTGAGCATTGTGAACAACCTGTGGGAGCTGGCTTGCCGGCGATGGGCTGCAAAGCAGCCCCCATGCGACACCCGTCTGAATGGGCAGTATTTCCTACAATGGGGTAAACTGCCGCGTCTTCACACACCTATAACGACTCGCCTGATGCCCACGACGTTTCAAGAGATCCCCCGCGAACGCCCGGTCACGCCGTTGCTCGACCGCGCTGACACGCCTGCCGGCCTGCGCCGGCTGGCTGAAGCCGACCTGGAGACCCTGGCCGACGAACTGCGCCAGGAGTTGCTCTACACCGTGGGTCAGACCGGTGGGCATTTTGGTGCCGGCCTGGGCGTCATCGAGCTGACCATCGCCCTGCACTACGTCTTCGACACCCCCGACGACCGGCTGGTGTGGGACGTGGGCCACCAGGCGTACCCGCACAAGATCCTCACCGGGCGCCGTAACCGCATGCTCAGCCTGCGCCAGAAGGACGGCATCGCCGCCTTCCCGCGCCGCAGCGAGAGCGAGTACGACACCTTCGGCGTCGGCCACTCCAGCACCTCGATCAGCGCTGCACTGGGCATGGCCATTGCCGCCCGCCTGCAGCACAGCGAACGCAAGTCGATCGCGGTGATCGGTGACGGCGCGCTGACCGCCGGCATGGCCTTCGAGGCATTGAACCACGCCCAGGAAGTCAACGCCGACATGCTGGTTATCCTCAACGATAACGACATGTCGATTTCGCGCAACGTCGGCGGCCTGTCCAACTACCTGGCCAAGATCCTCTCCAGCCGCACCTACGCGAGCATGCGCGAAGGCAGCAAGAAAGTGCTGTCGCGCCTGCCTGGCGCCTGGGAAATTGCCCGCCGCACCGAGGAGTACGCCAAAGGCATGCTGGTGCCGGGCACGCTGTTCGAAGAACTGGGCTGGAACTACATCGGCCCGATCGATGGCCACGACCTGCCGACCATGATCGCTACCCTGCGCAACATGCGTGACCTCAAGGGCCCGCAGTTCCTGCACGTGGTGACCAAGAAGGGCAAGGGCTTCGCCCCGGCCGAGATCGACCCGATCGGCTACCACGCCATCACCAAGCTGGAGCCGGCCGACAAACCCGCCGCACCAAAGAAAGCCAGCGGCCCGAAGTACTCCGCAGTGTTCGGCCAGTGGCTGTGCGACATGGCTGCCGCCGACAACCGCCTGGTGGGCATTACCCCGGCGATGAAGGAAGGCTCCGACCTGGTCGACTTCAGCGAGCGCTACCCGGAGCGTTATTTCGATGTGGCGATCGCCGAGCAGCATGCCGTGACCCTTGCGGCCGGCATGGCCTGCGAGGGCAGCAAGCCGGTGGTGGCGATCTACTCCACCTTCCTGCAGCGCGCCTACGACCAGCTGATCCACGACGTGGCGGTACAGAACCTCGACGTGCTGTTCGCCATCGACCGCGCCGGCCTGGTCGGCGAAGACGGCCCGACCCATGCGGGCAGCTACGACCTGTCGTACCTGCGCTGCATCCCGGGCATGCTGGTGATGACCCCAAGCGACGAGAACGAATTGCGCAAGATGCTCAGCACCGGCCACTTGTACAACGGCCCGGCGGCTGTGCGCTACCCACGTGGCACCGGCCCGAACGCGCCGATCAGTGGTGACCTGGAGCCGCTGGAAATCGGCAAGGGCGTGGTCCGTCGCCAGGGCGAGAAAGTCGCCTTGCTGGTGTTCGGCGTACAACTGGCCGAGGCCATGCAGGTGGCTGAGCAGATCAACGCCACCGTGGTCGACATGCGCTTCGTCAAACCGCTGGATGAGGCGCTGGTGCTGGAACTGGCTGCAAGCCATGAGCTGCTGGTGACCATCGAAGAAAACGCCATCATGGGCGGTGCCGGTGCGGCTGTTGGTGAGTTCCTGGCCAATGAGGCGATCGTGAAACCGCTGCTGCACCTGGGGTTGCCGGACATTTATGTCGAGCATGCCAAGCCTGCGCAGATGCTGGCTGAGTGTGGGCTGGATGCGGCCGGGATCGGGGCTTCGGTGAAGGCTCGGATGGCCAGGCTAGGCCTGTAAACCCTGGGGCCGCTTTGCGGCCCATTCGCCGGCAAGCCAGCTCCCACCTCGACCGCGCCAGCCTCAAGACATGCGCTATCCCTGTGGGAGCCTGGCTTGCCAGCGATCGAGGGCGCAGCCCTCGCAGAAGCTCACTTGGCCGCCGGCGCTTTAGCCTTGAGCAGCGCACACAACCGCGCCGTAGCTTCGACCATCTGCCCACTGGGCCGCTCCAGGCCTTTGTCTGGCACCACCAGTAAACGATCATCAGCCACCGCACGCAATTGCGGCCACGCCTTCCAACTCGCCAGCTGCGCTTCATTACCCGCCAGAATGACCTGCGGGTTGCGCAGCAGCACAGATTCCACATTTACCTGCGGCGCCGGCTGGGTAAGATCGGCGAAAACATTACGCGCCCCGCAAACGGCCAGAGCATCGCTGACCACCTGCTGGCCACCGAGCGTATACAGCGGCCGGTCCCAGACCTGGTAGAACACCTGCAACGGCTCGTCCCGTCGGTACTGCTGGCGTAGCTGACGCAACCGCTCACGCAAGGCTTGTGCATACCGATGGCCCTGTTCGGCACGGCCGATACGTTCGGCGATGGCTTCGATCTGCTCGATCAGCTGGTCGATATCATGGGGTTCTGCGCTGAAGGTGGCGATGCCCAGGCGCTTGAGCTGGTCACTTTGGGCCGGCGGCACGCTGCCCGGCCACAGCAGCAACAGGTCGGGGCGAAGGCTGAGCAGGCGTTCGAGGTTCAGTTGGCCCAGGCGCCCCACCGAGGGCAACTCGCGCAGCGCCGCCGGCCGTTCGCCACCGTCGAGCACACCTACCAGCAGGTCATCGGCCTGCAGTTCGAGCATGATCTCGCTCATCGACGGGGCCAGGCTGACCACCCGCAGGGGTTCGCCGGCCAGTGCGGCGCAGGCGAACAGCGCCAACAGAGCGGGCAGCAGGCGCATCAGCCGAGCTGGCGTGGAATGCGATAGAGGTAAAGCACCACTGCGGTGGACAACGCCAACAGGATCTGTGGCACCGCCTCGAGGCCGACCAGTACTGACAAAGCGGCGACCCAGGCCGGGAAGCAGGCATACAGCATGGCCAGGCGCCGCACCCGCGCCAGCTCGATCCAGGCGGCGGGCTCTTCGCCAGTGCCGAGCACCTTTGAAGTTGCGATGAGGGCGCGCTTGTAGGCACCGAAGCGCGGCAGGCTGAGGAACATGGTCGCCGCGCCGGCAATGAACAGTGGCATGGCCAGCACCGAGGCCAGCGCATCACCACCACCGAAAGCCCAGGCCATCACTGGCAGCGGCACCAGGCCGACCGCCAGGTATTGCCACCAGGCCAGCGCCAGGCGCCGCTTGACCTCGGCGCGGGTCACGCCTGGGGCACCTCGCCCTGATGCTCGTTACCCAGCATGTGGCCCAGCTTGCCGGCCTTCGTCGCCAGGTAGTAGCGGTTGTGCGGGTTGTGCCCGGTATGCAGCGGCACGCGCTCGGCGACGACGATGTTCATGTCGGTCAGGGCTTTGACCTTGCGCGGGTTGTTGGTCATCAGGCGCAGCGACTTCACGCCCAGGTGTTCCAGCATCGGCAGGCACATGGCGTAGTCGCGCTGGTCGGCGGCAAAGCCCAGGCGCTCGTTGGCCTCGACGGTATCGGCGCCACCATCCTGCAGCTCGTAGGCGCGAATCTTGTTCAGCAGGCCGATGCCGCGGCCTTCCTGACGCAGGTACAGGAGCACGCCACGGCCTTCACGGGCGATGGCTTGTAGCGCGGCTTCCAGCTGCGAGCCGCAGTCGCACCGCTGGCTGAACAGGGCATCGCCGGTCAGGCACTCGGAGTGCAGGCGCCCCAGCACCGGCTGGCCGTCCGCGATGTCACCCAGGCTGAGCACCACGTGCTCACGGCCGGTGGCTTCGTCGAGGAAGCCATGCATGGTGAAGGTCGCGAAAGGAGTCGGGAGTTTAGAGGCGGCAACAAAGACGACGGGCACGTTGTGCTCCTGGATAAGTAGGAAATTTCTCGTGAGCCGATTGTATCAGCAGGTTGGGGGATGTGGGCTGGCTGAATACCGTGGCTTAAGATCGAAAAGTTCGATGCTTATTAGGCCACCAATCAACCGTGCCCCACGCGGTTTCTGTGGGAGCGGGTTTACCCGCGAAGAAGCCAGCGCGGTGCCTGGCACCGGCTTCGCCGGTGTTCGCGGGTAAACCCGCTCCCACAGGGACCGCACATGCCTTGGCGCTCTGCGTCTCAATGCGGTTTGCTATCCGGGCTGAACGGATACGGCTGCTGCCAGCGCTCGAAAATCGGCTTCAGCTCGCCACTGCGCACCAGCTCGGCCATGCGCTTGTCGAACAGGTCGCGCAGGGCCTTGGCCTGGTCGTTGCGGGCAAAGGCCAGGTACAGCGGCAGTTCGGCCAAATGGCTGCGGCGGAAGCGCTCGGGGTGAGAGGCCTGGCCAAGCACGTAGTCGACCTCGGTCAGTGCATCGATGTAGTAGTCCACGCGGTCATGCTCGAGCATCGGTAAAATGCCTTCGCGGCGCTGGACTTCGCGAAACTCATGCACATTGGGCAGGTAGCTGCCGAAGTCGTAGCCACGCACCCAGGCCAGGCGATACTGGCCTATGGTCTGCTGGGTAGGCACAGGCTTGTTGACCAGCCCCAAGGCGTAGATGTGATCCATGTCGAAATGCCAGCGCGGGTACAGGTTGTCGTCGTTCTCTTCCTTGTACGAGCCTACCCAGGCGTCAGCCTCGCCACGCTTCACCAGCCCGATCGCACGGCTGTAGGGCGCGCTCTGGGTCACCACCTTGACCCCGGCCGGCTCGAATACCTTGCGCAGCACATCCCAGGCCACCCCGGTACCGTCGGCGTTGGTGTAGTCGAGCCACTCTTCGCTGACCAGGTGGATCTGCTTCGGCACACCTTCGGCAGCCGCCGCCCACGGGGCAAGGCTCAGCAGCATTGCCAGCAGCACCGTCCTCATGGCCATCCACACGCTCCCTGTATCAGGCAACCGCCCACACCAGAACCTGCATCCCCAGCCAGGCAAACACGCCGGCCAGGATATCGTCGAGCATGATTCCGACGCCCCCATGCACATGGCGGTCGACCCAGCGGATCGGCCACGGCTTGAGGATGTCGAAGAAGCGGAACATCAGGAACCCCGCCAGCAGCCACTGCCAGCCTTCCGGCACCAGCCAGAGGGTTATCCACATGCCGACGATCTCGTCCCAGACAATGCCTTCATGGTCGTGCACGCGCAGGTCATTGGCGACCTTGCCACAGAGCCAGAAGCCGAACAGCATGCTTACGCCAAGCAGCAGCCAGTAGCCCCAGTCGGGCAGCATCTGCCACAGCGGAATGAACGGTATGGCCACCAGCGAGCCCCAGGTGCCCGGCGCCTTGGGCAAGGTGCCGGAACCGAAGCCGAAGGCGATGAAGTGCCACGGGTTGCGCCAGACCGAAGGCGGAACGAACTCCGCAGGCACCTGGTTGGGGTGATCGGTCACGGTGTCTCCCTAAAATGTTGATAGCCCCGCTGCTCGGGGGTGATGTCCCGGCCTTGTGCATCACGCAGGGTCACACCCTGCCCTTCGAGCACACGACCAATGGTATGCACCTCGATGAAACCGAGGTTCGCCAGAGGCGCCAGCGCTTCGGGCGGCAAGGTGAAGGCCAGTACATAATCGTCGCCACCGCTGAGCGCTGCCTGCAATGCCGCTTCGCGACCGAGGAACGCCACTAGAGCAGGAGACACTGGTACCTGGGCCAGGTTCACCTCAAGCGCCACACCGGACGCCTTGGCGATATGCCCGCAATCGGCCAGCAGGCCGTCGGAGATGTCCAGCGCCGCCGTTGCCCGCCCACGTAGCCACTCGCCCAGGGTAAGCTGCGGCATCGGCGACCAGTAATGGGCCAGCAGCGGCTCGGCCTGGGCAGCAGGCGCCTCGCGCTCACCCAGCACCAGCGGCAAGGCACCGGCGGCCTTGCCCAGCGTGCCGCCAACACACAGCAGGTCGCCTGGCCGAGCGCCGCTGCGGCGCAATGCCTGGCCAGCCGGCACGCGGCCGAACACGGTGACGGTGATGCTCAGCGGACCACGGGTGGTATCCCCGCCAATCAGGCTCATACGGCAGCGGTGGGCCATGCGGCTGAGGCCATTGGCGTAGGCCGCCAGCCAGTCCGGGCCTACATCAGGCAGGGTCAGGGCGAGGGTAAAGCCGATGGCAGTTGCGCCCATGGCTGCCAGGTCACTGGCCGCCACGGCCAGGGAACGCTGGCCCAGCAGTAGCGGGTCGCAGACAGCAGGGAAATGCACCCCGGCGACCAGCGTGTCGGTCGACACTGCCAGGTGTTCACCGGGGGGAAGCGCCAGCAGGGCGCAGTCATCGCCGATACCCAGGGCCACGCCTTCGCCGCCCTGCGCACAGGGCGCGGCGGCGAAGTAATGGTTGATCAGCTCGAACTCACCCATGGTTCGCAAGCGCCAGGATCAGCGCTTGTTCGCCTTGACTTCTGCTTCGCGCAGGTTTGGCGCCAGCTTGTCCAGTACGCCGTTGACGAACTTGTGACCGTCGGTGGCACCGAAGACCTTGGCCAGCTCGACACCTTCGTTGATCACCACGCGGTACGGTACGTCGACGCGCTTGATGAACTCCCAGGTGGACAGACGCAGCACGGCCAGCTCGACCGGGTCGAGTTCTTCCAGTGCCAGGTCCAGGCATGGCTTCAGGGCGCTGTCGATTTCGCTCTTGATCGCCGGGACCCCGTGCAGGATCTCGCGGAAATAAGCGCCATCGACATCGGAGAAATCGTTATCGACCCGGAACTGCGCTTCGATCTCGTTCAGCGAATGCTGCGCCATGTGCCACTGGTACAGCGCCTGGGTCGCGAGCTTGCGGGCTTCGCGGCGCTTGGCGCTCTTCGAGGGCTTGCCGGCATCCGCAGGTTTTGGATCGCGCGGGTTGAAACGATCGCTTTCGTCGCTAATCACTTGGCCTCCAACTGCGCCAGCAGGCTGACCATTTCCAGAGCGGACAGGGCAGCTTCAGCACCTTTGTTGCCGGCCTTGGTGCCGGAACGCTCGATGGCTTGTTCGATGGAGTCGACGGTCAGTACGCCGAAGGCCACCGGAACACCGAACTCCATGGACACCTGGGCCAGGCCCTTGGTGCATTCGCCCGCCACGTATTCGAAATGCGGGGTACCACCACGGATCACGGCGCCCAGGGCGATGATCGCGTCGTAGGCGCCTTGCTGGGCGACCTTCTGTGCCACCAGCGGGATTTCGAATGCACCCGGGGCACGGATGATGGTGATGTCGCTTTCGCTGACACCGTGGCGTACCAGGGCATCAACTGCACCGCTTACCAGGCTTTCGACGACGAAGCTGTTGAAGCGGCCAACCACCAAAGCATAGCGACCTTTGGGGGCGATGAAGGTACCTTCGATGGTCTTCAGGGTCATTCCGATATTCTCATCTTCAAGAGCGAGGCCGCATACAAGCGGCCTCGACAGGGGTCTGGACTCGAGCAGAGGGCGTCATTGCCGCCTCAAGTCACTCGGAGGGCACGTATTCTACAACTTCCAGATCGAATCCGGATATCGCGTTGAACTTCATCGGCGAACTCATCAGGCGCATCTTGCGCACACCAAGGTCACGCAGGATCTGCGAACCGGCACCCACGGTGCTGTAGGTGGTCGGTGCCTTGGTGGGTGCATCGCCCGCGCTTTCGCGGATGTGCGCCAGCAGCACGTCACCGTCCAGCGGGTGGCCCAGCAGCAATACCACGCCGCTGCCGGCCTCGGCCACGGCGGCCATGGCGGCGCGCAGGCTCCAGCGGCCCGGCTGCTTGACCAGCAGCAGATCGCGCAGCGGGTCCATGTTGTGCACGCGCACCAGGGTCGGCTCTTCGGCGCAGATCTTGCCCAGGGTCAGGGCCATGTGCACGTCGCCTTCCACCGCGTCGCGGTAGGTGACCAGGTTGAACTCGCCCAGCTCGCTCTCGACCGATTGCTCGGAGACGCGCTGCACGGTGCGCTCGTGGATCATGCGGTAGTGGATCAGGTCGGCGATGGTGCCGATCTTCAGGCCGTGCTCGGCGGCGAACACTTCCAGCTCGGCGCGGCGCGACATGGTGCCGTCGTCGTTCATCACTTCGCAGATCACGCCGCTCGGCTCGAAACCGGCCATGCGCGCCAGGTCGCATGCGGCCTCGGTGTGGCCGGCACGGGCCAGGGTACCGCCAGGCTGGGCCATCAGCGGGAAGATGTGGCCAGGGCTGACGATGTCTTCGGCCTTGGCGTCCTTGGCGGCGGCCGCCTGCACGGTGCGGGCGCGGTCAGCGGCGGAGATGCCGGTGGTGACACCTTCGGCGGCTTCGATCGACACGGTGAACTTGGTGCCGAAGCCCGAGCCGTTGCGCGGCGCCATCAGCGGCAGCTTCAGCGTTTCGCAACGCTCGCGGGTCATGGGCATGCAGATCAGGCCACGGGCGTGCTTGGCCATGAAGTTGATGTGCTCAGGCAGGCAGCACTCGGCTGCCATGATGATGTCGCCTTCGTTTTCGCGGTCTTCGTCATCCATGAGGATGACCATTTTGCCCTGGCGGATGTCTTCGACCAGTTCTTCGATGCTGTTGAGCGCCACGCGGCACCCCCTTCTCAATCAGGATTTCAAGAAGCCGTTGGCGGCCAGGAAGCTTTCGGTAATGCCACTGCCCTTGTTCGGTTCGGCAGCCTTGTCACCCAGCAGCAGACGCTCCAGGTAACGGGCCAGCAGGTCGACCTCAAGGTTTACCCGACGCCCTGCACGGTAGTCGGCCATGATGGTTTCGGACAGGGTGTGCGGGACAATGGTCAGCTCGAACTCGGCGCCATTGACCTCGTTGACCGTCAGGCTGGTGCCGTCGACGGTGATCGAACCCTTGTGGGCGATGTACTTGGCCAGTTCCTTCGGTGCACGCACGCGGAACTGGATGGCGCGGGCGTTATCGCTGCGCGAGATGATTTCGCCGACCCCGTCGACGTGGCCGCTGACCAGGTGCCCGCCCAGCCGGGTGGTGGGAGTCAGGGCCTTTTCCAGGTTGACCTTGCTGCCGCTCTTGAGGTCAATGAAGGCGGTGCGCTTGAGGGTTTCGACGCTGACGTCGGCCCAGAAGCCGTCGCCCGGCAGTTCGACGGCGGTCAGGCACACGCCGTTGACGGCGATGCTGTCGCCGAGCTTGACGTCACCCAGGTCGAGCTTGCCGGTTTCGACGTAGACGCGCACGTCGCCACCCTTGGGGGTCAGGCTGCGGATGGTGCCGATGGATTCGATGATGCCGGTGAACATGGGGTCTTCCTCAAAAACGGTTTGCGCGGGGCAAGCCCGGCATTATACGCCGGGCGCCGGCAGGGGGATGGCCGTGACCCGCCAGTCATCGCCCACTGCACGCATTTCGGTAATTTTCAGCCGCGGCGCTTCGCTCATCTTGTCCAGTGGCCAGTCCAGCAGCGGGCGGGCCTGGGAACCGAGGAAAGTGCCGGCGACGAACAACAGATACTCGTCGATCAGACCTTGCCGGGCGAAGGCGCCGACCAGGCCGGCACCGGCTTCCAGCAGGATTTCGTTGATGCCACGGGTCGCCAGGGCCTGCAGCAGCGCCGGCAGGTCTACCTGGCCATTGTCACCCGGCAGGCTGAGCAGTTCGTGGCCGGCAGCGGCATAGCGCGGGTCATCTGCGACAGCAGTCACCACCAGCGCCGGGCCAGCCTGGAAGAACGGGGCATCCAGCGGCAGGCGCAGGCGGCCATCGACCAGCACGCGCAGCGGTGTGCGGCTGAGTGCCAGGGCGGTGGTTTCGGCATCCAGGCCCAGCTCTGTGCCGCGCACGGTCATCCGCGCGTTATCGGCCAACACGCTGGCGGCGCTGGTCAGTACCACGCTGGAGCGGGCACGCAGGCGCTGCACCGCCGAGCGGGCGGCCGGCCCAGTGATCCACTGGCTTTCGCCACTGGCCATGGCGGTGCGGCCATCCAGGCTCATGGCCAGTTTGGCGCGAACGAACGGCAGGCCGTGCTCCATGCGCTTGAGGAAACCGGGGTTGAGTGCACGGGCCTCGGCCTCGAGCACGCCGCTGGCCACTTCGATACCAGCCTCGGCCAGGCGCCGCAGGCCCTGCCCCGCCACTTGCGGGTTGGGGTCCTGCATGGCGGCCACCACCCGTGCCACGCCGGCCTTGACCAGCGCTTCGGCGCACGGCGGCGTGCGGCCATGGTGGCTGCACGGCTCGAGAGTGACATAGGCACAGGCGCCACGGGCACGCTCACCGGCCTGGCGCAGGGCATGCACTTCGGCATGCGGCTCGCCGGCGCGCACATGCCAGCCTTCGCCGACCACCTCGCCATCGCGCACGATCACGCAGCCAACGCGCGGGTTAGGGTGGGTGGTGTACAGGCCCTTGCGCGCCAGCTCCAGCGCGCGGGCCATGTAGTGGGCGTCGAGGATGGCAGCTTGGCTGGGCATGGTCACTCTTTAGCTGGCTCGCGAGCCAGGCGGTCGATTTCTTCGCGGAACTCGTCGAGGTCCTGGAAGCGACGGTAAACCGAGGCAAAACGGATATAGGCCACTTCGTCCAGCTTGCGCAGCTCGGCCATGACCATCTCGCCCACCACCAGCGATTTGACTTCACGCTCACCGGTGGCACGCAGGCGGCTCTTGATATGCGCCAACGCAGCTTCCAGGCGCTCGACGCTGACCGGGCGCTTTTCCAGTGCCCGCTGCATCCCGGCACGCAGTTTTTCTTCGTCGAAGGGTTGGCGCGTGCCGTCCTGCTTGATCAGCCGGGGCAGCACCAGCTCGGCGGTTTCGAAGGTGGTGAAGCGCTCGCCGCAGGCGACGCATTCGCGGCGGCGGCGCACCTGCTCGCCCTCGGCGACGAGGCGAGAGTCGATGACCTTGGTGTCGTTGGCACCGCAAAAGGGACAGTGCATGGTGGCAGGCAACAAAAAAAGGGAGGGCCATGGTAGCGCATCCCACTGGCAAGACAAGCCAAAGGGGTTAACATCCATGGGAAATCTGCCCGTGAAGGACTACCCCATGCACTACCGAGCGCTCGTCGTGCTGTGCTGCGCCGCCCTGCTCGCCGCCTGCGGCAGCGACAGGCCGAAGCCCGACCCCCCTCCGGCACCCACGCCAGCCCGCACGGCCAAGCCGGCCGCAGTACTGGGCCCGCTGCCGGCCTACCAGCGCGAGCTGAGCGGCACCTTGCTGGAAATCCCGGCCGGTGCCGACGTGGAGCTGGCCTTGCTGGTCATCGACGAACGCGACCGCCCGCAGCGCCTGCTGGCCAGCAGCAACCTCACAGGCACCGGTCAGGCCCTGCCCTACCAGCTGCGCTTCAACCCCGAGGCCTTCCCCGCCGGTGCCCGGGTAGAGTTGCGCGGCCGCGCCAGCAGCTCTGGCCAACTGATCATGCACCTGCCGCCGGTGCGCATTACCCAGGCCCAGACCCAGGCCGTCGGCCCGCTGCGTTTCGAGAAGGCGCCGTAAGTGGCGCCAGTGTCCCTGCAACAGTCTCTGCAACAGGCCCTCAGCGGCCTGATCGGCGAAGCGCGTCTTGTCGTCAGCGAGCTGCCCGGCTGCGACCTCAAGCTTTGGCTGATCGACGACCAGAACATGGACCGTGCCTTCAGCAGCGAAGAGACCCGGCGCATTCTTGAAGAACCGCCCTACTGGAGCTTCTGCTGGGCAAGCGGCCTGGCCATGGCCCGTTACCTGGCCGAGCACCCGGAATGGGTAGCCGGCAAGCGCGTGCTGGATTTTGGCGCCGGCTCCGGTATTGCCGGTATTGCCGCCGCCCGCGCCGGTGCGCTGGAAGTGGTGGCCTGCGACCTCGACCCGCTGGCACTCGATGCCTGCCGCGCAAATGCCGCGCTGAACGGAGTGGAACTGGGTTACAGCAGCGATTTCTTTACCGAGGACGACCGCTTCGACCTGATCCTGGTGGCCGATGTGCTGTACGACCGCGCCAACCTGCCGCTGCTGGATGCCTTCCTCGGCCGCGGGCGGCAGGCGCTGGTGGCCGACTCGCGAGTGCGCGACTTCAGCCACCCGCTGTACCAGCAGCTGGGCGTGCTGGAAGCGCTGACCCTGCCGGACCTGGCCGAGCCGCACGAATTCCGCCGGGTCAGCCTGTACCACGCCAGCCGCGACACCTTATAGTGGTGGCATTAACGAGTTTGCGAGAGTCGCGATGACCCAAGACACGTCCTACATTTTCGACGCTACCGATGCCACCTTCCAGCAACTGGTTATCGAGAACTCCTTCCACAAACCGGTGCTGGTGGACTTCTGGGCCGAGTGGTGCGCGCCGTGCAAGGCATTGATGCCGCTGCTGGCGAAGATCGCCGAGGGGTACCAGGGCGAACTGCTGCTGGCCAAGATCAACTGTGATGTGGAGCAACAGGTGGTTGCCCAGTTCGGCATCCGCAGCCTGCCGACCGTGGTGCTGTTCAAGGACGGCCAGCCGGTGGACGGTTTTGCCGGTGCCCAGCCGGAATCGGCTATCCGCGCCATGCTCGAGCCGCACGTGCAACTGCCCGCCGCCCCGAGCGCATCGCCGCTGGAGCAGGCCAAGGGGCTGTTTGCCGAAAGCCGTTTTGCCGAGGCCGAAGCACTGTTGCAGGCCTTGCTGGGTGAGGACAACAGCAATGCCGAGGCACTGATCCTGTATGCCCGTTGCCTGGCCGAGCGTGGGGAGCTGGGGGAAGCCCAGGTGGTGCTGGATGCGGTCAAGACCGACGAGCACAAGGCTGCGCTGGCCGGCGCCAAGGCCCAGCTGACCTTCCTGCGCCAGGCCGCCAGCCTGCCGGAAGTGGCCGACCTGAAAAGCCGCCTGGCACAGAACCCGCAGGATGACGAGGCGGCTTATCAGCTGAGCATCCAGCAACTCGCGCGCCAGCAGTATGAAGCGGCGCTGGAAGGGTTGTTGAAACTGTTCCAGCGTAACCGTGGCTATGAGAACGGGTTGCCGCAGAAGGCGATGCTGCAAGTGTTCGAGCTGCTGGGCGGTGATCACCCGCTGGTCGGCGTGTATCGTCGCAAGTTGTCGGCGGCGATGTTCTGACCTGAGGCTCATTGCGAGGGCTTCGCCCTCGTTCGCGGCTAAACCCGCTCCCACAGGAACTGCACAGGCCCCAAGTGCTGTGAAATCCTGTGGGAGCGGGTTTACCCGCGAATAGGCCAGCACAGGCAATACAGATTTATCCCACCCAGTGATACACCGGCGCGTCCACGCCACTTTCCACCTTAACTTCACTGCTATGCCGCAAGCGCACCAGCAGCCGCTTACCCGCCGCCGTACTCCCCGCCAGCCCTTCCAACCGATCCAGCAATTCCGGCCCGCTCATCTGCCCTGCCAGGCGCAACACCTCACGTGCCGCAATCCATTGCCCGTCATCCTGGCGAGTTGTCGCCACGGTTTCCGTTGCTGCGGTCTGCGACACCGCGGGCAATTCGACCTGCCGCCCCAGTTGCGCCCACTCTTCAGGCGCCAACTCGATGGTCAGATCCACAGGCCAGTCACCAATCTGTCCACGAATTCTCATGCTGCATTCCCTGAAGCCAAGTCAATGCCGCCATCCTACCGCAACATGAAACCTGCGTGATGCAGGCTGGCGGCGCGCAGAAAAGTTGTTATAACATAACTCAACCTTCCCGCCCGCTCCGGAGTCGTCCATGCGTCGCCTGTTGCTCGCCCTGCCCTTCGCCTTGCTGCCCCTGGCCGTGGCCCATGCCCACGATGATGACCATGATCACGACCACGCCCACGGCACCCTTGGCGCCCACGAGCATGGCGTGGCCAAGCTCAATGCCGTGCTCGATGGCAATACCCTTGAGCTGGAGCTGGACAGCCCGGCAATGAACCTGGTCGGCTTCGAACATGCTGCGAGCAGCGACGCCGACAAGGCCAAGGTCGCGGCGGTGCGCCAGCAACTGGAGCAGCCACTGAAGCTGTTCGGCCTGCCCGCTGCCGCCGGCTGCAAGGAAGACCAGCAGGAACTGGAAAGCCCGCTGTTCGGTGATGCCCCGAAAGCCGACGACGAGGGTGACGAGCACGAGCATGGCCACCAGCACAGCGACATTGGCGCCCATTACCAGCTGACTTGCGCCAACCCCGACAAACTGGCGCAGCTGGACCTCGCTCCGCTGTTCAAGGCCTTCCCGGCCACGCAGAAGATAAACGTTCAACTGATTGGCCCCAATGGCCAGAAAGGCGTGGAAACCACGCCGGCCAAGGCCGCGGTCGCGTTCTGAATGCGCCAGCCGTTGATCGAACTGCATGACCTGGTGTTCGCCTGGCCCGGCCAGCCGGCGCTGCTGGATATTCCGGCATTCCGCCTTGAGGCTGGCGAGGCCCTGTTTCTCAAGGGCCCCAGCGGCAGTGGCAAAACCACATTGCTGGGCCTGCTGGGTGGGGTGAACGTGCCGGGCCAGGGCCGCATCCAGCTGCTCGGCGAGGACCTCGGCAGCCTGGGCCAAGGCTCCCGTGACCGCTTCCGGGTCGACCACACCGGTTATATCTTCCAGCAGTTCAACCTGCTGCCGTTCCTCTCGGTACGCGAAAATGTCGAGCTGCCCTGCCGCTTCTCGCGCAGTCGCAAGGCCCGCGCCGAGCAGCGCCATGGCAGTGTCGACCAGGCAGCCAGCACGCTGCTGGCCCACCTGGGTCTGGACGACCCCGCCATGCTGGCCCGGCGCGCCGACAGCCTGTCGATCGGCCAGCAGCAACGGGTTGCCGCCGCCCGCGCACTGATCGGCCAACCCGAACTGGTGATCGCCGACGAACCGACCTCGGCGCTGGATGCCGACACCCGCGAAGCGTTCATCCGCCTGCTGTTCGATGAATGCCGCGCCGCCGGTGCCAGCCTGCTGTTCGTCAGCCACGACCAGAGCCTGGCGCCATTGTTCGACCGCCACCTGTCGCTGGCCGAACTCAACCGTGCCGCCAAGCCCCGGGAGGCCTGATGTACCTGCTCCGCCTTGCCCTGGCCAGCCTGGCCAACCGCCGCTTCACCGCATTCCTCACCGCCTTCGCCATCGCCCTGTCGGTGTGCCTGCTGCTGGCCGTGGAGCGGGTCCGTACCGAAGCCCGGGCCAGCTTCGCCAGCACCATCAGCGGTACCGACCTGATCGTCGGCGCCCGCTCCGGCTCGGTGAACCTGCTGCTGTACTCGGTGTTCCGCATCGGTAACGCCACCAACAACATCCGCTGGGACAGCTATGAGCACTACGCCAAAGACCCGCGGGTGAAATGGGCTATCCCCATCTCGCTGGGCGACTCGCACCGCGGTTATCGGGTAATGGGCACTACCGGCGACTACTTCAGCCATTACCAGTACGGCCGCCGTCAGCACCTGGAATTGAGCCAGGGTCGCGCGTTTGCCGATGATCCGTTCGAGGTGGTGCTCGGTGCCGAAGTGGCCGAGGCATTGCACTACAAGTTGGGCGACAAGCTGGTGCTGGCGCATGGTGTCGCAGCTATCAGCCTGGTCAAGCACGACGACAAGCCGTTCACCGTGGTCGGTGTGCTCAAGCGCACCGGCACGCCGGTAGACCGTACGCTGCATATCAGCCTGGGCGGCATGGAAGCCATCCACATCGACTGGCACAACGGCGTGCCGGCCCGTGGCGCCGGGCGTATCAGCGCCGAGCAGGCGAGGACCATGGACCTGCAACCTGCCGCCATCACTGCATTCATGCTCGGCCTGAACAGCAAGATCGCGACCTTCAGCCTGCAGCGGGAAATCAATGAATACCGCAACGAGCCGTTGCTGGCGATCCTGCCAGGGGTAGCCCTGCAGGAGCTGTGGAGCCTGATGGGCACTGCGGAGCAGGCATTGTTCGTGGTGTCGCTGTTCGTGGTACTGACCGGCCTGATCGGCATGCTTACGGCAATTCTCACCAGCCTGAATGAACGCCGCAGGGAGATGGCGATACTACGCTCGGTTGGCGCCAGGCCGTGGCATATCGCGGGGCTGCTGGTGCTGGAGGCGCTGTCGCTGGCGGCGGTCGGGATCGCTGCCGGGCTTGGTTTGCTGTATGCGGGTATCGCCCTGGCACAGGGGTACGTGCAGGCCAACTATGGTTTGTATTTGCCGCTGGCCATGCCGAGCGCTCATGAGTGGACGTTGCTGGCTATCATCCTGGGAGCCGCGCTGCTGATGGGCAGCGTGCCGGCGTGGCGGGCCTATCGGCAGTCGCTGGCCGATGGCTTGTCCATTCACCTCTGAGGGCGTGCAATGATCCAATATCTCATTGGCCTCTTCGCGGGTGAACCCGCTCCCACAGGGTCCACCAAAAGCTTCAAGGCCTGCGCAAGACCTGTGGGAGCGGGTTTACCCGCGAAGAGGCCAGCACAGGCAGTACAACTTCTACTGGTTGTGCTGCTTTCAATGGCATCGCCTGCCTGGGCCTCGGAGCCCCGCGAACTGGACTGGCCCGCCCTCATCCCCGAAGGCGCCCCGCTTATCCAGCCCCAACTCGCCCCGCTGCACGATATGTCGCAACTCAGCAACGCCCTTTCCGCCGAGTCCGCCCCACCGGCGCGCCAGCAGGCCCCCGATGCCCCGGTGGTAAAAAGCCTCGACGGCCAGCAGATCAAACTGCCCGGCTACATCGTGCCGCTGGAAGTGAGCGAAGAAGGCCGCACCACCGAGTTCCTGCTGGTCCCCTACTACGGCGCGTGCATCCACGTGCCACCACCACCTTCGAACCAGATCGTGCATATTTTCAGTGACATGGGCGTGCGCGTAGAAGACCTCTACCAACCCTACTGGATCGAGGGAAAGCTGCAGGTCAGAGCCTCCAGCAGCGAACTGGCAGACGCCGGCTACCAGATGGAAGCCGAAAAAATATACGCTTATGAGCTGAGATGAGAACTGTTTCGAATTCGTGACGACGCTTCTTTGAGCTGGGTCAAACTTTCTGTTTAACCGCATCCGTACCATTGGACTACTCGATTACTCACGTCCTTTGGGAGCTTCCATGAACAAGTCCTTGCTCAGCGCCGCCCTCGCGGCCCTGGCGCTCGCTGCCCCCGTCGCCCACGCCCACCAGGCAGGCGATGTCATCGTCCGCGCCGGTGCCATCACCACCGCTCCCAACGAAAGTAGCGGCGACCTGAAATTCGACGGCAACAAAGTCTCGGGCACCAAGGCGACCCTGGACAGCGACACCCAGCTGGGCCTGACCTTCGCCTACATGCTCACCGACCACATCGGCCTGGAGCTGCTGGCAGCCACCCCGTTCAAGCACACCGTCGGCGTCAAAGGCCTGGGCGGCGGCCTGGACGGCAAGCTGGCCGACATCAAGCAACTGCCACCGACCCTGTCGCTGCAGTACTACCCGATGGAGCCGACTTCCAAGTTCCAGCCGTATGCCGGCGTCGGCATCAACTACACCCTGTTCTTCGATGAAGACCTCAGCAGTGCACGCAAGCAGCAGGGTTTCAGCAACCTGAAGCTGCAGGACTCGGTCGGCATCGCCGGTCAGCTGGGCATGGACTACATGATCACCGACAACCTGCTGGTCAACGCCTCGGTCTGGTACGTCGACATCGACACCAAGGCCAGCGTCAACGGCCCGTCCGCACTGGGCTACAGCAAGACCAAGGTCGACGTCGAGGTCGACCCATGGGTGTACATGGTCGGCCTTGGCTACAAGTTCTGACCTGAACACGGCAGGGCGGCTTCGGCCGCCCTCGCGCGTTGCAGCCATAGCCAGTACCCCAGCGCGACCGCGCTGATGCCCATCCCAAGCCCACACACCGCTGCCCAACCCCAATGGGCATACACCCAGCTCGCCAGCACCGCCCCCGCTCCACTTCCAAGCGAATAACAACACATGTAGGCGCCGATCAACCGGCTGGCCATTGCGCCACGCCCGGCGAGCAGCATGCTCTGGTTGGTGACATGCACCGCCTGCACGGCAAAGTCCAGCATCAGCACACCCAACCCGAACGCCACCAGTGAATGCCCGACGAAGGCCGTAGGCAGCCATGACAGCAGCAGCAGAGCCAACGCCACCCCGGTGGTCCGTTCCCCCATCCCCTGGTCGGCCAGGCGACCGGCGCGCGCTGCCGCCAATGTGCCGGCAACACCCGCCAGGCCGAACAGGCCGATCTCGGTATGGCTCAGCGCCAGTGGCGCAGCACTCAGGGGCATGACCATGGCACTCCAGAGCACGCTGAACGCCGCGAAGATCAACACGCCGAACAGCCCGCGCTGACGCAGCAACCGGTCGTTCCGGTACAGCCTGAACTGGGCAACGATCAGCGCCCGGTAGCCAGACCGCAGCGCCACTGGTTGCCCTGTGGGCAGGCTGCGCCACAGCACCAGGGCCAGCAACAACAACAGCCCTGCGGCGATCAGGTACACGCTGCGCCAGCCAGCCAGGTCGGCAAGGCCACCCGAGACCAGCCGTGCCAGCAGAATGCCCAGCACTATGCCGCTGGTGACGGTACCCACGGCCTGCCCCTGCTGGCCGGGAGCGGCAAGGCTCGCTGCATGCGCCACCATTACCTGCACCATGACCGCCATCAGCCCGGTGATGGCCAGGGCCAGCAGCAATAGTGCCCAGTTCGGTGCCATGCCTACACCAACCAGCGCCACGGCCGAGAACAGCAACTGCCCGAGCAACAGGCGCTTGCGGTCGATCAGGTCCCCCAGCGGCACAATCAGCAACAACCCCAGGGCATAGCCCGCCTGGGTCGCGCCAACAACCCAACCGATCTGCTGCTGTGCCACGCCCAGGTCAGCGGCCATCGACTCGAGCAGAGGCTGGGCGAAATACACTGTCGCCACGGCCATGGCGCTGGTGATGGCCAGCAACAGGGTTATCCAGCGTGTCAGCGTAGGGTTCATCGGGCTGGCCTCGTCAATCTGGTTTCGAATTGAAACCACATACTGGCTATTTAGCAAATGTGGTTTTAATCTGCAACCAGATGATCACAGAAGGCTCCCACACATGCTCGATGAAAATAATGCGCAATGCCCTGTAGCCAGGGCCCTGGAGGTACTGGGAGACCGTTGGGCGCTAATGATCCTGCGCGACGCTTTCGATGGCTTGCGGCGCTTCAGTGAGTTCCAGAAGAACCTGGGGCTGGCGAAGAATATCCTCGCCTCACGGCTGAAGTGGCTGGTGGAAAGCGGGCTGCTGACGCTGCAGCCGGCGTCGGATGGCAGTGCCTACAAGGAGTATGTGCTGACCGAGAAAGGGCGATCGGTGTTTCCGGTGGTGGTTGGCTTGAGGCAATGGGGGGAGCGGTTTCTGTTCGAGGCGGGTGAGTTGCGTTCGGAGTTGGTGGATGGTGATACGGGGCAGGCGCTGGAAACACTGCAGGTGCGGGCCCGGGATGGGCGGGTGCTGGCGGCAGGGGATTGCCTGCGAAAAGTGGTGCGGCATGAGTGATTCTGGGGCTGCTGTGCAGCCCAATCGCCGGCAAGCCAGCTCCCACAGGGACCGCGGACTCGCTCTTGTGGGAGCTGGCTTGCCGGCGATTGGGGCGCAAAGCGCCCCCAGGGATTTCAGCCCTTGCCCAACAGCCGCGCCAGCCCTTCGACCATCGGCGTCGCCTGCGGAAACTCGAACCGCGCCAACAAGCGCTGGTTATCCGCCCGCGAATGGCGAATGTCACCCGAACGTGCTGCCACATAGCTGACCGCCGGCAAACTGCCCACCACCTTCTCCAGCGCCGCCAGCAACTGGTTCAGCGATGTGGCCTGGTCGAGGCCGATATTCACCGCCCCCTCCTCGACCTGCGGTTGCTCCAGCGCCTGCACCATCACCTGCACCAGGTCGCCCACGTAGAGAAAGTCCCGGGTCTGTTCGCCATCACCGAACACCGTGATCGGCAAGCCCTTCACGGCGCGCTCGGAGAAGATGCTGATCACCCCGGAATACGGCGAGGACGGGTCCTGGCGCGGCCCGAAAATATTGAAGAAGCGGAACACCACCGGCTCCAGGCCATGCTGGCGACGGTAGAAGTCCAGGTACTGTTCACTGGCCAGCTTGTCCACCGCATAAGGGGTCAGCGGCGCCTTGGGGGTGTCTTCGGCGATCGACTCGCCTTCGCCATTGTTGCCATACACCGCCGCACTGGAGGCGAACAGCACCCGACGCAGGCCATGCACGCGCATGGCTTCGCACACGTTGAGGGTACCGATGAAATTGCTCTGGTGGGTCCGCACCGGGTCATCCACCGAGGCCTGCACCGAGGCCACCGCTGCAAGGTGCACCACGGCACTGCAGCCAGCCGCAACCTGCGTGACCAACTCGGCATCGGCGACATCGCCTTCAACCAGCTCCAGCCGTGGGTGGCCGACCTGCAGGTTGCCCCGCTTCCCAGTGGAGAAGTCGTCGAGAATGCGTACGGCGTAGCCTTTGTCCAACAACGCATCGCACAGGTGGGAGCCAATGAAGCCGGCACCGCCGGTGATCAGGATGGGGGCGTCAGCCATGGCGGTAGAAACGGTCCAGTAGAGGCGGCAAGCCGGCGCGCCAGGCACGCGGCTTGATGCCGAAGGTATGAAGGATTTTCTTGCAGGCCAGTACCGCGTGCTGCGGCTCTTCGCTGGCATCCGGCCGTGCGGCATGGGCCTGCGGCGTCGGCGCCTGCACGGCCAGCTGGCGGTACTGGCCTGCTTCAGCAAGGATCGCCTGGCCCAGCGCCAACGGTGTGGTCGCTTCATTGCCGGCGTAATGGTAGGTGCCCCACAGCGGCGCACTGCAATCGAGTTGCTTGAGCACCGACAGGATCACCCGGGCGGCGTCGTCGACCGGCGTCGGGTTGCCACGCCGGTCATCGGCCAGCAGCAGCTCCTGAGGTTGCTCGGCGCGGGTCAGGAAGCGGCCCAGCGCCCCGTCGATGCTTTCGTCGAGCAGCCAACCAAAGCGCAACAGCACGTGTTGCGGGCAAGCCGCGCGCACGCTCTGCTCGATGCGCCACAGCGCCTGGCCACGCAGGCCCAGCGGTACCGGCTCGTCCTTTTCGCTGTAGGCCGTGGCCCGCGAACCATCGAACACCCGGTAGCTGGAAGGCTGCACCAGGGTGATCTGGTGGTGCTGGCAAAGCTCCGCCAAGCGCTCCACAGCCCGCTCCTGCTGGGCCAGGCGCTGCTCGCTGACCGACTCGGCCTGGAACCAGTCGAAGTAATAGGCCAGGTTGACCAGGGCATCGGGACGATGATCGTCGAGCAACTGGGTGAGGCTGGCCGGCGTCCAGCCGTTCTCAGGCGGGCGCGGCGCCAGGAATGCAATGTCCTCCTCGGCCCCAAGACGAATCAGCGCTTGCCCGAGGGCATTGCCACCACCCAACAGCATTAGGCGCATACGCATAGAGTCAGCAGATCCGGAGAGGTTGATTGAAGGAAAGTGGCCATTTTGCGGTTTCCGGGCGGGGAAGTCCAACACCGGACCCGTTCGATGCCACAGCCGGTAGTGATTCCAAAGTTCCCCGTTCAATACCACCACAGGCAGAAATCTCCTACGAAATACCAGGAACGAGCTGACTTCCATGCAGCAGCACAACCGCATTGAATAGTCGACGCCCCACTTGCCAGCCGGGGAGCTTCACAAAAACAAGTACAGGGAACGTTCAATGCCTCATTCGGAAGTTGCATACCTGGATTTCAGCCCGGAGCAAAGCAAGGCCATAACCTTTGCAAGCCAAACCATTGCTGACTTGGGGGGACCGGAGGCCAAAGGCGTAGCACTTCAAGCTCGTATATTCGCCGATCAGCTCGAGCAAGCCTTGAGTGAGGATCAGCGTGCGCTGCTCCAGCGCTTCAATGAAGGCCGACTATCTGCCTTGATGTACAGGCAAATGCCTTGCAACAACGAACCAGTACCAGAATATCTACCCGACATTACCGCCCTGGCGCAGAGCCCTCGTTGCCAATACCTCGCCTCGCGCAATCAACTGCTGCTGGAGCTCGCGCGCCACCGCAGTCAGCGCGCTGTTGATCAACAACAGCCGAGCCTTGCACGGCCGCGACATGCTCCAGGACAACCGGCGCCTGCTCATCCGTCAATTCGGATACTCCCCCTTCGCAGTACCGTTGGTGCTCGCTGAAGACCCGCTGCTGGTGCGTGGCTGATCACAGGAAAACTCTCAATGAGGCTCGTTCTTCATGCTGGCCTGCGTGATCCTGCTGGGCCAGCACCTGATACAAGCCGTGTGTACCAGCAAGCTTTTGAACGCAGCCTGCAACCTGGGCGCATTGTCAGTCTTTTCACTCAGCGGGGCGATCATCTGGCCACTGGCGCTGGCAATGGCGTTCGCGGCTTTTGTGGGGGCTCAACTGGGCGCACGCTGCGCAGTGCACTTTGGCCCCCGGCTGATCAAGCCATTGCTGGTCTGTGTTTGCTGCATCATGGCAACCAAGTTGCTGCTCGACCCAGGCAACCCGATTGGCGAGTGGTTACGTCAACTCGTTCTCTGACGATACATCACTCGATCTCGAACAGACTGTTACGCAACGGCCCTACGCTCAGGCGCTCACGCACATCGTCATCTATGCGTGGATCATCCGGCCGATACAGTTTTACCTGCCGGTAGGCATTGATGCGATTGATCTCCTCGCCCAGGTACTCCCACACCACCCGGGTGCAGGCAGGGTTGCGCCGGTCGCCGCTGGATACGCCGGCCTTCAGGCCGTTCAGGCGGGTGATGCGGCTTTTGAAACTGGGGATGAGGATGGTCTGGCTCATCTCGTTGTAGGTCAGCGACTCGTAGTCGACCAGAAACATCCTGTCCTGCAACTGGAACGCCGCCCCCAGGTAGCGGCAACGCACCTCGGCATGGGGGTCGGTGGCGCTGGAGCGTTCCTGGCGCTCCTGGCGCTCGAACAGAAAGCGCCCGCGCTCTTCCCACAGGTGCACCAGCGACACCAGGATCGTGCCCGGCACCGACATGCAGTTGGAATACTCCAGGTAATAGCCGCAATAGCGCGACAGGTTCCCCGCGTGGTCGTGCAACGGGCGGAACAGTTCGCTGATCGGATCGCCGTGCTGCTCGGCCGGGGTTGATACGCGGGCACCGATCAGGCGGCTGAACTGTTCGGGTGGCAAATTCAGTTCGTAATCCTCGACGCCGAAGAAATCACCAATGCGCTTGAGGTTGTAAGCCGTCGGGCGGCTCTGCCCGCTCAGGTACTTGTTGAATTGCGCACGGTTTATCGAAAGCTGGCGGCAAACTTCGGAGATAGAGCGGTAGTGGCTGCAGGCCAGTTTGAGGTTGGTAGCGAAATGATCGCTCATGACAGGGGACTCAGGTGACGCGAATGGCGCAAGTGTAGCATCAAGTCGCACCAAAACAGAGCAAGCCGCGAAATTGTAACCACTCTTGTCATAGCCAACCATGCGCCCCAACGAATAGCGGTGCGCCTGCCGTCCGCTGGTCTTTCCACACGAACAATAAGAATCGAGGTCATTTTCCAATGCTCGAAGTACTCAACGATTTCCTCTCGGGGAAACTTCTCATTGTGCTGATCGTAGGGCTGGGTAGCTACTTCACCATCCGTTCCCGGTTCGTCCAGTTCCGTCATTTTGGCCACATGTTCGGTGTGTTCAAAGAATCGCTGCGTGGCCAGGCAGGCCAGCTGAGTTCCTTCCAGGCCCTGATGCTGAGCCTGGCCGGCCGCGTGGGCGCCGGTAACATCGCTGGTGTCGGCATTGCCGTGACCCTGGGTGGACCAGGTGCGGTGTTCTGGATGTGGGTTACCGCACTGGTGGGCATGTCCAGCAGCTTCTTCGAATGCACCCTGGCCCAGGTCTACAAGCGCGCCGATGGCGACGGCCTGTACCGTGGTGGCCCGGCCTACTACATCCAGCACGGCCTGAAGCTGAAAAGCATGGCCATCGTGTTCTCGATCCTGCTGCTGGTCACCTACGGCTTCGCCTTCATCGGCCTGCAGTCGTACACCGTGACCCACTCGCTGCAGAACGCCTTTGCCTTCGACCCCAAGCACACCGGCATCGTACTCGCCGTGCTGCTGGCCATTACCTTCATCGGCGGCATCAAGCGCATCGCCGCGGTGTCCGACCTGCTGGTACCGGTCAAGACCCTGGCCTACATCGGCGTGACCCTGTACGTGATCGGCACCCAGATCGAGCACGTGCCAGCCATGCTGGAAACCATCTTCAAGAGCGCCTTTGGCCTCGACCCGGCATTCGGCGGCCTGCTCGGCAGCGCCATCGTCATGGGCGTGAAACGTGGCGTGTTCGCCAACGAAGCGGGCCTGGGCAGTGCGCCGAACGTCGCCGCCGTGGCCGCGGTGAAACACCCGGGCGCCCAGGGCGTGGTCCAGGCCTTCAGCGTGTTCCTCGACACCTTCGTGATCTGCACCTGCACCGCGTTGCTGATCCTGCTGTCGGGCTTCTACACCCCGGGCTTCGAAGGTGACGGCATCGTCCTGACCCAGAACTCGCTGGCCGCCGTAGTGGGTGACTGGGGCCGTGTGTTCGTCAGCGTGGCGTTGTCGCTGTTCGTGTTCACCTGCATCCTCTACAACTACTACCTGGGCGAGAACAGCCTGCAGTTCCTCAGCCGCAACCGCGTGGTACTGATGGTGTTCCGTGGCCTGGTGCTGGCGCTGGTGGTATGGGGTTCGATGCAGGACCTGTCGACCGTGTTCGCCTTTGCCGACATCACCATGACCTGCCTGGCCTTCGTCAACCTGATTGCCCTGGCCCTGCTGTTCAAGGTCGGCCTGCGGGTGATGCGCGACTACGACGAGCAGCGCAAGGCCGGTGTCAACCAGCCGGTGTTCGACTCGAGCAAGTTCGCCGACCTGGACCTGGACCGCAATGCCTGGCCTGCCAATCCTCAGGCGGAAACAGCAACTCACAAAGCAGTCGGCGAAGTCCAGACGCAGCGCTGATATTCTCCCCTGCCAGCCGCCCCGTCCGTGGGCGGCTTACCTTTCTCCGCTCACCGCTACGGATACTTCCCATGCGAGCAGTAAAGAATCTCCTCGTACTCTATACCGGGGGCACCATCGGCATGCTCGAAACCCCCGAAGGCCTGGCGCCGGCAGGTGGTTTCGAAGCGCGCATGCGTGAACACTTCGCCCACATGAGCGATGCGCCACAGCTGCGCTGGACCTTGCAGGAACTGGACCCGCTGCTGGACAGCGCCAACATGCAGCAGCACAACTGGCTGGCGATGCGCGATGCCATCGTCGCAGCGGTAGAAGTGGCTGGCCATGATGGCGTGCTGGTGCTGCATGGCACTGACAGCATGGCCTACAGCGCGGCGGCATTGTCGTTCCTGCTGCTGGGCCTGCCGGTACCGGTGCTGCTGACTGGCTCGATGCTGCCGGCAGGCGCTGCAGACAGCGATGCCTGGGGTAACCTGTGCGGCGCCCTGCGCCAGTTCGAACAGGGATTGGAAGATGGCGTGCAGCTGTACTTCCATGGCCAGCTGTTGCATGGCAGCCGGGCGACCAAACTGCGCAGCGAGGCATTCGACGCCTTTGTCGCGCTGCCGCGTCATCGTGACAGCGAGCGCGCCACGGCGATCCCTGCCGAGCTTGGCTACAAGCACCCGCGCCAACCGGTGAACCTGGCGGTAGTGCCGGTGTTCCCGGGCTTGCAGGCCGCGCACTTGCAGGCACTGCTGGGCAGTGGCGTGCAAGGGTTGCTGCTGGAGTGCTACGGCAGCGGTACCGGGCCGTCAGATGACCAGGCATTGCTCGATGTGCTGAGCGCGGCACGCCAGCGCGGCGTGATGCTGGCGGCGATCAGCCAGTGCCCTGAAGGGTCCGTGGTGTTCGATACCTATGCAGCCGGTAACCGCTTGCGCGGGGCCGGGCTGGTCAGCGGTGGCGGCATGACCCGCGAGGCGGCGCTGGCCAAGATGGTTGCGCTGCTGGGGGCCGGGCTGGATGTCGATAGCGCGGAGCGTTGGTTTGCGCTGGACCTGTGTGGGGAGCGGGCCTGACTGCTGCCTGCTCTGGCCTCTTCGCGGGTGAACCCGCTCCCACAGGGATAGCATCAGCCTGAGGGCTATGCAGGCCCTGTGGGAGCGGGCGTGCCCGCGAAGAGGCCCTGACAGGCAAAAGAAAATGGCGGAAGGCAGCGGGAGTCGAACCTGCCCGGGAACGGCTGCCGTCCCCAACCGGGTTTGAAGCCCGGCCGCGCCACCGGGCGCGATTGCCTTCCTTGAACTCAGTGCCTGGCCTGCTGCTGGGCCAGGGCGCTGTCGGCGCGAATGTGACGCTGGTCGGCTACCCTCCGGGTCAGGCCGATGCGGTCGAAGTATTCCAGAATCTGCACACTGCGCTTGCGACCGATGCCCAACATATCGCGAAACGCAGCAACCTGCACTATCGGCGTTTCACTGGCCTGCCCGAGCAGCAGCTCTGCCATGCGCTGTAGCGTCGCCTCGGGGTAGAACAGATCGCGCACCACCTGGTGCACCATGCCCAACCGGGCCAGCTTGCGCAGCAACAGGCGCACATCGGCCTCGGCACAATTTTCCTCACTCGCCAGCGTCCTGACCCAGGGCGGATCGTATTGCCCCGCCAGCAACTTCGGTTGCAGGCTCGCCCATAACGCACTGTCGGCTTCGCTCAACTGCACCTTGTGATCGGGCAGGTGCAGCCAAGGCCCGCTGCTGGCAATTGCGCCGTCCCCGAGTAACTCATCCAGCAGGCTGACAAAAGCGGGCCGCTCCAGCGGCAAGGCAGCAAAGCGGCGCAGGCGATCGCGGTCCGGGCCGAGCTGGTCGGGCTCCTGTTCATGGAACCGCGCCAGCTGCTCCAACACCTGACGCTTGAGCGCCTGCCACCGGGCGCTGGCAAACAACAGTTGGCCCTGCCGCGTGGCCACCACCAGTACATGTTCCGGCAACTGCCAGGTTTCGCGCAGGCGATTGAATTGCCGCTCCAGGCGCTGCGGGTCGATACCCCCTGGTGCGCTGGCGAGCAGTGCAGGCAGGGCCTGCTCAAGGTCCTCGGCATCACGCAGCACCTGCAATTGGTGCAGGCGCTCATCACTGCGACGCTGACGGCTTGGCGCGAACGGGTCGAGCATCTTGCCACCACCCAAAGTGCGCTGGGCACGCTGGTCGCGCAGCACCAGGCGATCGCCGTGTACCGCCTGCAGCGGCGCGTTGAGCAGCAACTGGGCGAACATGCGCTGGCCCGCAGCCAGGGTTTCACCCTCGAGCAAGGCCACCCGCGCGGTTACGTCCTGGGTGCCGAGGTGCACGTGCACAGCGCTGAAATGTTCGAAGGTACGGGTCTCGCCAGGCAACAGGTTCAGCTCGATATCCACCCGCACACTGGGGGCGTGCAGCCACTCGGGCACCAGCCAGTCACCTCGGCGCACCTGCTCCACCGCCAGCCGTTCGGCAGCGATGTTCAGTGCCACCCGCTGGCCCGCCTCGGCCACCAGCGCGGCCTGGTTCTGCGCATGCAGGCCACGCACCCGCACCGGTTTGCCGGCCTTGCCCAGCAACAAGGTGTCGCCGGCACTGACCCGCCCAGCCAGCGCCGTGCCCGTGACCACCACACCCGCACCGGTAACGGCGAAGGCGCGGTCGACGGCCAAACGGAAACCGCCGCGCACGCTGCGCTGGCGCACGCGCTGTTGCGCGGCCAGCACGGCCTGGCGCAGGGCATCGATACCTTCGCCGGTCACACTCGACAACGGAAACTGCCGCGCTCCGGCATATGGGCCCGGCGCCAGTAGTTCGCTGACTTGTGCCTGCACTTCGGCCAGGCGGGCAGGCTCTACCCGGTCGCATTTGCTGATCGCCACAAGAGCCTGTGGGATGCCCAGCAGCTCGATGATCGCCAGGTGCTCGCGGGTTTGCGGCATCACTCCGTCGTCGGCCGCCACCACCAATAGCACCAGGTCGATGCCGTGGGCGCCCGCCAGCATGTTGTGGATAAAGCGCTCATGGCCCGGTACGTCGATGAAACCAGTCAGCGCTGCCCCCTCGGTCAGCGCCGCATAGCGGTAGCCGAGGTCGATGGTCATGCCACGGGCGCGCTCCTCCTGGCGATGGTCACCGGCCTGGCCGGTCAGGGCCTGGAGCAGTGCGGTCTTGCCATGGTCGATGTGGCCGGCGGTACCAACGATCACTGTACCGGCCCCAGTTGCAGGGCGGGCAACTGCGCCAGCCACTGGGCCTCATCATCCAGCTGGCGCAGGTCCAGCCACAAGGCGTCGTCGGCGATGCGGCCGAGCACCGGCACCGGCAAGTCACGCAAGGCCCGCTCCAGCACATGCAGGCTGCGCCCGCGCAGTTTCTTCGACACCTGCGGGCGCAGGCACAACGCTGCACTCGGCAGGCGAGCCACCGGTTGGCTGCCGCTGCCGATCATGCCCAGCGCTGGCTCCACGCTGAGCGCCCATTGCTCCCCGAGGCGGGCCTTGAGTTCTGGCGCCAGGCGCTCGGCCTGGGCCTGGATTTCGGCTTGGCTGCGGGTCAGCAGGCGCAGGCTGGGCAGGCGCTCGGCCAGGCGGTCGGGGTTGCGGTACAGCGCCAGCACCGCTTCGAGTGCGGCAAGGGTGATCTTGTCGACCCGCAGCGCGCGCTTGAGCGGGTTCTTCTTGATCCTGGCGATCAGCTCCTTGCGCCCGACGATGATCCCGGCTTGCGGCCCACCGAGTAGTTTGTCGCCGCTGAAGGTGACGATATCGGCGCCGTCAGCCAGGGCCTGGCGCACGGTCGGCTCGGCGGGCAGGCCCCAGCGAGTAAGGTCGAGCAGGCTGCCACTGCCCAGGTCTTCAAGCAGCGGCAAGTCCTGTTGGTGGGCGATGCGCGCCAGCTCGGCGGTGGGCACCTGGGTAGTGAAGCCCTGGATGCTGTAGTTGCTGCAATGCACTCGCATCAGCAGGCCGGTACGTGGGTTGATGGCAGCCTCGTAGTCGCGGGCATGGGTGCGGTTGGTGGTGCCGACTTCGTGCAGCTTCACGCCGGCGCGGGCCATGATGTCGGGAATGCGGAAGGCACCGCCGATCTCGATCAGTTCACCGCGCGAGATGATGCCTTCCTTGCGCGCGCCCAGGCTGTTGAGCGCCAGCAGCACGGCGGCGGCGTTGTTGTTGACCACGGTGACGGCTTCGGCGCCGGTCAGCTCGCGGATCAGGCCTTCGATCAGGTCGTCACGGTCGCCACGCTTGCCGGTGGCCAGGTCGAATTCCAGGTTGAGCGGGTAGCGGGCGGCGGTCTGCATGGCCTCGATGGCCTCTTCTGGCAACAGGGCGCGGCCGAGGTTGGTGTGCAGCACGGTGCCGGTGAGGTTGAACACACGGCGGACCTGGCTGCGTTGCTGGGTGGCCAGGCGCTCGCCGGTGCGGCCCAGCAGCACTTCTGCGGCCAGTTCGGCGGCACTGAGCTGGCCGTTGCGGACGGGGTCGCGCAGGTCGTCGAGCAGTTGGCGCAGGGTGGCCAGGACTGCGTCACGGCCGTGGCGGTCGATCAGCGGAAGACAGGCTGGGTGGCGCAAAAGGGTGTCGATGGAGGGCAGGCGTGGGGTGTCGCTGGCTAGATTGGAGGACATGCGGTACTACCTTGGACTATTCCGTTGTCTGTACTGGCCTCTTCGCGGGTAAACCCGCTCCTACAGGGGCCGCGCAAGCCTAAAAAGCTGCGAGGGCCCTGTGGGAGCGGGTTTACCCGCGAAGAAGGCGACTCGGTCTTACAGTGTAGACACTCAGCCACTATCCGGGTGCGAGCATCAGGTTCGGTGCCAGGCGATGAAAGCCCTCCTCGTCCAGGCGAATGTCCAGCGCCAGGCTGGCCAGGTCGTCGGCCAGCGGTTCGGCCGCCGCATCGTTTTCCAGGTAGTTCTGTTTCAGGTAGCTGTCGCACCCCGGGCAACACTCGGCGCGCAGCGGCGCCTTGCCCGGCGCATGGCGGTCATCGTCGAGGCTGGTGTAGCGCAGGTCCTTGCTCGACTCGCAGTACACGCACTTGACCCGCACCACATGCCACTCGCAGGCACACAGTGAACAGGCCAGGTAGCGCAGGCCATTGTGCTTGCCACGGTTGCGCACCACCCCGGCCATCGCCGGCGAACCGCAGGCCGGGCACTGGGCAAGGCTGCCAGCAGGCTTGAGTTCGGGCGCGGGCAATGCCAACAGCCAGCTGGACCACGCCGCCTGCAAGGCCGCGCCAATGAACGGGACCAGCGCTGCGGGTACCGCGTCGTACTGGCCGCCGAGCAAGGCGATGCCCCAGCCCTTGCGCTGCTCGCCATCACTGCCGCGCAGCACCTGCAACGTATCACCCAGCGGACCGCCGGTTTCACCCTCAAAGCGTTCGAGCAAGGCCTGCAACCAGACCAGCCACGGCCCTTCACGCACCAGACTGTCCGCGGCCAACGGCGGCAAGCCATGACTTATGCACAGGCGCTGACGCTCCTCGGCCACCGGCATGCCAGCGGGCGGGTTATCCACAAGCTGCTGCTGGATACGGCACAAACGAGCCACCAGCTTCAGGTATTGGCCAAGGGCATTGCCCTCGGCCAGCTGCTCCAGGCGCGCGGCGCGCAGTTCGAACAGGTTGGCGGGGGGCAGGTGCAGAAACGGCGGCATCACCGCCGACGCTTCGATCTGCCCGGGTTCGAGTATCGTGCTCAAGCGCTCATCCTTCTTTTCGTCCGTGATTGCCCGGCGTCTTGTCACCGGTCACTTCCCGGTACCACAACTCATGGTGCTTGCGCGCCCAGGCGCGGCTGACCCAGCCATGCAGCATGGCGCCGATCGAGCCCTTGATCCAGATGCCGGCGTAGATGTGCACGATGATGCTGAGGATCAGCACGAACGCCGCCAGGGCGTGAAGCAAAGTGGCGAGGCGAATGGCGCCGATGTCGAAGTAATGACTGAACCAGGCACGCCAGATCACCACGCCGCTGATCAACAGCACCAGCATGCACAGCAACAAGGTCCAGAACAGCAGCTTCTGACCGGCGTTGTACTTGCCGATCGGTGGCACGCCGTCCTCCCTGTTCAGCATGACCCGATCGATACGCCGCAGCCATAGCCGATCATTGGCAGTGATGAAGTTCGCGCGCCAGAACCGCAACACCAGGCCGAGGAAGAACACGAACATCGCCACACCCAGGAACGGATGCAGAATACGCGTCCACGGCCCACCGCCGAACAGGTGGCTGAGCCAGAACAGCGCCGGATGGAACAGCGCCAGCCCCGACAGGCCAGCCAGGATGAACAGGATCGCGACGACCCAGTGGTTGCTGCGCTCGTTGGCGTTGTAGCGCAGGATGGGTTTGTTGTCGTTCATGGTCGCTGCTCCCCTTGCCCACCGGGCTTGGTCGGATCATAGACATGGACCGACGGGTCCACCTGTTGCACGCTTTCATCCGCAGGTGTCGGGTGTTCGTCCTCCTCCACCCGCTGTGGCCCGACCCGCACATAGTGGAAGAACCCGGCCAGCACCGCCGCGCCCATGGCCAGCAGCGCCAGCGGCTTGGTGATGCCCTTCCACAGCCCGACCAGCGGGCTGATCACCGGCTGATCCGGCAGGCCGGCATACAGCTTCGGCGTGTCGGCATGGTGCAGCACATACATCACGTGGGTGCCACCGACGCCATCCGGGTCGTACAGCCCGGCATTGTCGTAGCCTCGCGACTTGAGATCGACGATGCGCTCGGCAGCATGCACCTTCATTTCGTCCTTGGTGCCGAACACGATTGCGCCGGTCGGGCAGGTTTTCACGCAGGCCGGCTCCAGGCCCACGGTCACGCGGTCGGAACACAGGGTGCACTTGTATGCCTTGTGGTCCTTCTGCGAGATGCGCGGGATGTTGAACGGGCAACCGGTGATGCAGTAACCGCAACCGATGCAGTGGTCCTGGTTGAAGTCGACGATGCCGTTGGCGTGCTTGATGATCGCCCCCGGGCTCGGGCAGGCCTTCAGGCAACCTGGCTCGGCGCAGTGCATGCAGCCGTCCTTGCGAATCAGCCACTCCAGGTTGCCGTCGTCGCGCTCGTGCTCAGTGAAGCGCATCAGGGTCCAGGTCTCGGCAGTGAGGTCCTGGGGGTTGTCGTAAGTGCCGTGGTTGTGGCCGACCTCGTCACGCAGTTCGTTCCACTCCGAACACGCCACCTGGCAGGCCTTGCAGCCGATGCACTTGGTGGTGTCGATCAGCTTGGCGACTTCCTGCTGCTGGCGTACCGAAGGCGGTACGGTGGTGGTGGCCGAGCGGGCGATGATGTCTTGGCTGGCCATCAGAGTTTCTCCACTTTGACGAGGAACGACTTGGACTCTGGCGTCTGGGTATTGCCGTCACCCAGGAAAGGCACCAGGGTGTTGGTCAGGTAGCCATGCCGCGTAGTCCCGGTGAAGCCCCAGTGCAGCGGGATGCCGATCTGGTGCACGGTCTGGTTGTTGACCTTGAGCGGGCGAATCCGCTTGGTCACCACCGCCACCGCATCGATATGCCCGCGTTTGCTCGACACACGCACCCGGTCACCGGCCTTGATACCTTTCTCGTTGGCCAGGACCTCGCCGATTTCGACGAACTGCTCCGGCTGGGCGATAGCGTTGAGCCGGCAATGCTTGCTCCAGAAGTGGAAGTGCTCGGTCAGCCGGTAGGTGGTCGCCGCGTAAGGGAACTCGTCGTGCTTGCCGAGGGTGTCCCACACCGAGTCGAAAATCCGTCCGGCCGGGTTGCTGGTAGCCTTCTTGTTCTGCGGATGCAGCGGGTTGATGCCAATCGGCGTCTCGAACGGCTCGTAGTGCTCGGGGAACGGGCCTTCGGCCATCTTGTCGATGGCGAAGAACCGCGCCACGCCTTCAGGGTTCATGATGAACGGGTTCATCCCCGCCTCAGGTGGCGAGTCGACCTTGAAGTCGGGCACATCGGTGCCGGTCCAGGCCTTGCCATTCCACCATACCAGGCGCTTCTTCTCCGGGTCCCACGGCTTGCCTTGCGGGTCGCTGGATGCACGGTTGTAAAGGATGCGGCGGTTGGCAGGCCAGGCCCAGGCCCAGTTCTGCACCTGGTGCATGCCGTACGGGTCGCTGTTGTCACGGCGAGCCATCTGGTTGCCCTGCTCGGTCCAGCTGCCGGCGAAGATCCAGCAGCCGGACGCGGTGCTGCCGTCGTCCTTGAGCTGGCCGAAGCCCGCGAGTTGCTGGCCAGCCTTGAGCACTGCGCCAGTCGGGTCGGTGACGTCGGTCACCGCCCAGCCGTTCATTTCCTTGGCAAGCTCCTCCGGGGATGGCTCTTCAGGGACCTTGTATGGCCAGTTGATGTTCATCAGCGCATCTGGGTAGGCGCCGCCCTCGGCCTGGTAGCGTTGGCGCAAGCGCAGGAACAGCTCGCTCATGATGTGAACGTCGGTGCGGGTCTCGCCCGGACCGTCGGCACCTTTCCAGTGCCACTGCAGCCAGCGGCTGCTGTTGACCAGCGAGCCGTCTTCTTCAGCGAAGCAGGTGGTGGGCAGGCGGATCACTTCGGTCTGGATATTGGCCGTATCGACATCGTTGAACGGCCCGGCGTTGCGCCAGAACTCCGAGGTCTCGGTGGCCAGCGGGTCCATGATCACCAGCCACTTGAGCTTGGCCAGCGCCGCGGTGACGCGGTTCTTGTCCGGCAACGCGGCAATCGGGTTGAAGCCTTGGCACATGTAGCCGTTGACCTTGCCCTGGCCCATCATCTCGAACATGCGCAGCACGTCGTAGGCCGGCACATCGAGCTTGGGCAGCCAGTCGTAGCCCCAGTTGTTCTCCGCCGTGGCATTGGCGCCGTACCAGGCTTTCATCAGGCTGACATGGAACTTGCCGTAGTTCTGCCAGTACGACAGTTGCCCAGGGCGCAGCGGCTTGGAGGCGCGCTTGTCGATGTACGCGGCGTAGTCCTGCTCGGCATCGCCGGCCAGGGTCAGGTAACCCGGCAGCGAGTTGGACAGCAGGCCGAGGTCGGTCAGGCCCTGGATGTTGGAGTGACCACGTAAGGCGTTGACCCCGCCACCCGGCATGCCGACGTTGCCCAGCAGCAACTGGACCATGGCCGCACTGCGGATGATCTGTGCGCCGATCGAGTGCTGGGTCCAGCCAAGCGCGTAGAGGATCGTCATGGTCTTGCCCGGAATCGAGCAGGTGGCGATCTCTTCCCAGATCTTCAGCATGGCGTCTTGCGGCATGCCACAGGTCATGCTGGCCAGTTCCGGGGTATAGCGGCTGTAGTGCTGCTTCATCAGCTGGAACACGCAGCGCGGGTGCTGCAGGGTCGGGTCGACCTTGGCAAAACCGTCCTCACCCAGCTCGTACCCCCAGCCGGACTTGTCGGCATACACGCGCTTGGCCTCGTCGTAACCGCTGAACAGGCCATCCTCGAAGCCATAGTTCTCTTTGACGATGAACGACACGTCGGTGTAGTTGCGCACGTACTCGTGCTGGATCTTGTCGTTGCTCAGCAGGTAATTGATCAGCCCGCCCATGAAGGCGATGTCGGTACCGGTACGGATCGGTGCGTAGTAGTCCGCCACCGAAGCGGTACGGGTAAACCGTGGGTCGACCACGATCAGCCGCGCCTTGTTGTGCGCCTTGGCCTCGGTCACCCACTTGAAGCCGCAAGGATGCGCTTCTGCTGCGTTGCCACCCATCACCAGGACCAGATTCGCGTTGGCGATATCGGACCAGTGGTTGGTCATGGCGCCACGGCCGTACGTCGGGGCAAGACTTGCCACCGTCGGGCCATGTCAGACACGAGCCTGGTTATCGAACCCCAGCATGCCTGTTGCGCGGACGACCTTGTGGGTCAGGTAACCAGCCTCGCTGGAAGCGGCGGAGGCAGCGAGAAAACCGGTGGTGAGCCAGCGGTTGACCGTTTGCCCCTGGGCGTTCTTTTCGATGAAGTTGGCGTCGCGGTCCTGCTTCATCAGGTCGGCGACGCGATCGAGCGCCTCGTCCCAGCTGACCCGCACCCACTCCTTGCTGCCCGGCTTGCGTACCTCGGGGTACTGCAGGCGGCTCGGGCTGTGGATGAAATCCAGCAGGCCGGCGCCTTTAGGGCAGAGGGTGCCGCGGTTGACCGGGTGGTCGGCGTCACCTTCGATATGGATGATGTTCTGTTTGACGTTCTTGCCCGCATCGCCCTGGCTGTACATGATCAGGCCGCAGCCGACCGAGCAGTAGGGGCAGGTGTTACGGGTTTCCTTGGTATGCGCCAGCTTGAAGTGACGCACCTGCTCGGCGAATGCTGGTGTCGGGGCCATGCCCAACGCCGCAAGGCTCGAGCCTCCAAGGCCGACGGCGGCGACCTTGAAGAACTGCCGACGGTTCAGGTCCATCGTGCACTCCTGATCAGATGGTGGACGCACGGAACATGGCCGGCGCCTCTTGGTAGTCACGGTGGCGGCCGGTTGATGGCCGCCAACAGGTAAGACTAGCCAAGAATCAGGAAGGTGCGATGACATGGGTCAGCTGAGGGCGCTGTGTTGCCTGATTCGCGGGTGAACCCGCGAACACCGGCAACGCCGGTGCCATCCACCACCGGCCGATCAGCAGCGCGGCAGGTTGCGCACCACGTTCAGCGCTGCACTGCTCTGGGCCACCGGCATGATTTCGATGGTATTGATGTTCACATGTGCCGGCTGTTCGGCAATCCAGGCCACCGTGGCCGCAATGTCCTCGGGCAGGATGGCTTGCACGTCCCGGTACAGGGCCTGCACGGCATCCAGATCACCGTTCAGGCGCACCACCGAGAAATCGGTGCCCGAGCACAGCCCCGGCTCGATATTGCTCACCCGCACGCGAGTGCCTGCCAGGTCGGCGCGCAGGTTGAGGCTGAACTGGCGGACAAAGGCCTTGCTGGCGCCATACACATTACCGCCCGGGTAGGGGTAGGTGCCGGCGATCGAGCCGATGTTGATGATCATGCCGCTGTCGGCTTCCACCATCTGCGGCAGGACCTTGTGGGTGACCATGGCCAGGCCGGTAATGTTGGTGTCGATCATCCGCTGCCAGTTTTCTGCGCTGCTGGCCTGGGCACGGTCTACGCCCAGCGCCAGCCCGGCGTTGTTGACCAGCAGGTCGATCTGCAGCGAAGCATCGCGGATTTGCCCGACTGCCGCCTCGAGCGACGCCGGGTCGGTCACATCGAGTGTCAGCGGAATGAAGTTGACGCCCAGTTCGGCTTCCAGCGCCTGCAACTTGTCCATGCGCCGGGCGCCACCGATCACGCGGTAGCCTTTGCCGATCAGGGTACGGCAGATGGCGCGGCCAAAGCCCGAGGAGGCGCCGGTTACGAATGCGGTTTTCATCAGTTTTCTCCTATGGATGGGGTCAGGCCAGGTACTTCACGCCCAGGCTGGTGAACAGGCAGAGCATCGAGAACACCAGCACCTTGCGTACCACTTCGTTGCCCTTGCGCAGGGCCAGGGCGCTGCCCAAGTGGTTGCCGAGGATGTTGCAGGCCACCAGCGGCAACGCCAGCAGGTAGACGACCTTGCCGGCCATGATGAAGGCCACCAGGGCGCCGATGTTGGATGCGAAGTTGAAGGTCTTGGAGTTGGCCGAGCTGGAGACCAGGTCCATGCGCAGCAGGTAATGGAAGGCGATGATGAACATGCTGCCGGTACCAGGGCCGAAGAAGCCGTCATAGAAGCCGATGGCCAGGCAGGTCAGCGGGACCACGGTGAACAGCATCCGCGATGACAGTTCGCGCTCCTCGACCGGGCGATCCTTGGGCGTGAGGAAGATGAGGATGCCCAGCGGGATCAGCGCCAGGATGATCTTGCCCACGGTTTCCTGGGAGATCGACACGATCAGGTGTGCGCCCAGGTAGGCACCGAGCAGCGAAAACGGCACGCCGACCAGCGCCACCTGCCAGACCATCTTGCTGTTGGCCAGGAAGTTGCGGATGGCCGCCAGGGTGCCAAGGGTACTGACCAGTTTTTCCTGGCCGAGCGCCATTTGCGGCGGCATGCCGACCAGCAGGAAGCCCGGCACCAGGAACAGCCCACCGCCCCCGGCGATGCTATCGACGAAGCCGGCGGCGAAGGCGATCGCGCCCAACATGAAAAGTGCCAGCAACCAGTGCTCCGCCCAGAAAGCGCCTAACAGCTCCATAACGGTATTTCCCTTACCTTGGCGATTGAATCGATTCAATGATTGTATTTATAGAAATAACATCGATTCAATTGGTTTTTTGCGCGATCACGCAGCCCATTTCAAGTAAAGTCTCAACTTATTGAATCTAATGAATTTTCTGATAATTGTTTGACCGGGCGCTTCGAGATCAAGCGGTACAGATTGCGGAGCAGTACACCTACCTGGGGAACGTGGCCGATGTAATCAAGGTAATTTATGCGCAGCGGCTGAGAATTACACCCCTCAGTCCTTTCATGCTAGGCTTCGGCGTTCTCGCAGATTCTGGTGCTTTCCATGTGGGTTCCTCACTACAGCGACCTGGCGCAGCCGGTCTACCTGATGATCGCCGATGCCTTGGAGCAAGACATTGGCAGCGGCCGGCTGGTGGCTGGCGAACGTTTGCCGACGCTCAAGGACTTGGCCGAATCCCTTGATGTGACCCCTGGCACCATTGGGCGAGCCTATGACGAAGCCGCCAAGCGCGGCTTGGTAGTGGGCGAAGTGGGCCGCGGTACCTTCGTACTGCCGCAACCACACTTGCAAAACCGTGCCCCGGTCATCCAGGCAAAACCCGTGGTTTCCGAGCACGCGAGCGACCAGATTGACCTGTCGATCATCAAGCCCAACGATGCCCACATGACCGACTGGCTGCGCGAAGCCATAATCGAGCTGGCTGCGTCGTCCGACCTGGCGCAGGTACTCGACTACGTCACCGATGGCGGCCATGCGACCCACAAGCAGGCCGGTGCCACCTGGATCCAGCGCTGGCTGCCCGAGGCGCGTTGGCAGCAGGTGGTGCTGACTTCCGGGGCCCAGCACGGCCTGCTGGTGGCCATCAGCAGCCTGTCGAAGAGCGACGATGTGGTGCTGTGCGAGTCGTTCTGCTACCCGGGCATCATCTCCCTGGCGCACAGCATGGGCCGCCGACTGCGCGGCGTGGCCATGGACGAGCACGGCCTGATTCCCGAGGCATTGCGCGCGGCGTGCCTGGAGCACCGCCCTTCCCTGCTGGTGTGCGTCACCACCCACCAGAACCCGACCAATTCGATCATGCCCCACGCACGGCGCCAGGCTATCGCCGAGATCGCCCGAGAGTTCGACTTGTTCATCGTCGATGACGATATCTACGGCTTTCTCGAGCCCGCACCGGATTACCAGCCACTGGCCGCTTATGCGCCCGAGCGCTCGGTGTACCTCACCAGTCTGTCCAAAAGTGTGCTGCCGGCGCTGCGCATCGGCTATCTGTACGCCCCACCGCAAACCCTCTCGCGGCTGTCGTCGATGGTACGCAGCAGTGTCTGGATGCCGTCACCGTTGATGGCGCAGCTGGCCAGTAACCTGATCAACAGTGGCATGGCCGACCAGCTTGTGCGGGAACAACAGGAGGAGGCGGCCGCGCGCCAGCAAATGGCCCGGGAGATTCTTGGCAAGTACAAGATCCGCAGCCAGCCGAACAGCTTCCACATCTGGCTGGAATTGCCGGAGCCGTGGACCAGCGACGAGTTCGCCAACCTGGCACGCAACAACGGCGTCACGGTAGTCAGTGGCAGCCAGTTCCTGCCAGAACGCAGCCACGCCACCTGCGGCGTGCGCATCGCCTTGATGGCGCCCAAGCGCGAGGAACTGGGGTTTGCCTTGACCAAGTTGGCCAGCTTGCTTGATTCCCCGGAGCCGCGGTTGTTCTATTGAAGCGTTGGCTGATTGGACCCGCCCTCACAGGATTGCGCCATAGCAGAAACCCACGCAGCGCTGTGGGAGCGGGCACGCCCGCGAACACCGGCGTAGCCGGTGCCATCCATCGCGTCGCCTGCTTCGCGGGCTTGCCCGCTCCCACAGGGCACGTCCCATGAAAAAGCTTCATCACCAAATGCTGAAATTAGCAACCGGTGATGTACTCGCCGGGAGATGAGCACCTGGCAGCCCTCACCTCCTCTTCTGCATTCCCCACAAATGAAAAAACCCAGGGCAACTGCCCTGGGTTTCTGGTCCTGCTAGACGCTCAAACGCTCTGATCAGAACGGAATATCGTCATCGAAGCTGTCGAAGTCAGCCGCCGGCTGCGGGGCTGGCTGCTGCGGTGCCGGGCGCTGAGGAGCCTGCTGCGGGCGCTGGGCCTGCTGGCGTGGCGGAGCCTGGTTGTACTGTTGCTGCTGGCCGCCACCGTAGTTGCCGCCACCCTGGTTGTATGGGTCACCGCCCTGCTGCTGGCCCTGCGGACGACCGCCGAGCAGCTGCATGGTGCCATTGATGTCGACGATGATTTCGGTGGTGTAGCGCTTGATACCGTCTTTTTCCCACTCGCGGGTCTGCAGCTTGCCTTCGATGTAGCACTGCGAACCCTTGCGCAGGTATTCGCCGGCAATTTCGGCAACCTTGCCGAACAGCGACACACGGTGCCACTCGGTACGCTCGACCTTCTGGCCCGATTGCTTGTCGGTCCACTGCTCGCTGGTGGCCAGGCTCAGATTGGTCACGGCGTTACCGTTGGGCAGGTAGCGGACTTCGGGATCCTGGCCACAAGTGCCGACCAGAATGACTTTGTTAACCCCACGGGCCATAACGTTCTCCTAGGCTTCGCACGCCGAAGAGGCCGGGTTCACCAGGCGCTCGAGGGTCGTACGGTCCAAAATTTTCGTATCCAGTTTGATATAGATGGCAGCTTCTTCCGCCACCACGACGGCGTCGGTCACACCCGGCACGGCCATCAGGCGCTCGATCAGGCCGGCTTCCCGGACCGCCTCTGGCGTCAGCGGCATGCGCAGGCTGGTCACATAGGGCGGCTCGTTCATGCGCAAGGCGACGACCAACCAGATGGCACACAGTACCGCACAACCGAGGAACACCATGTTCAGCCCGCCGTGCTGGAACAACCAGCCACCGAGGATTCCTCCCAGGGCAGCGCCGAGGAACTGGCTGGTGGAGTAGACCCCCATTGCCGTCCCCTTGCCACCTGCAGGCGACACCTTGCTCACCAGCGAAGGCAGCGATGCCTCCAGCAGGTTGAATGCAGTAAAGAATACCACGGTGCCGATCACCAGTCCGCGCAAACCGTCAGCCCACTGCCAGAAGAACACCTCCACCAGCAGCAACACACTGACCGCCCCGGCCAGCACGCGTTTCATCTTGCGCTTTTTTTCGCCATAGATGATGAATGGGACCATTGCAAAAAATGAGATGAACAACGCGGTCAGGTACACCCACCAGTGCTGTTCCTTCGGCAGGCCGCCGCGCTCGACGAAGGCCAGTGGCAATGCAACGAAGCTGGCCATGAGGATGGCGTGGAGGATGAAAATACCCACATCCAGGCGCAGAAGGTCCGGATGGCGCAGGGTCGGGCCGATGGCCTGGCGCGCCACACCCGACTCTCGGTGCTGCAGAATGCTGTGGGCATTGGGCACGACAAAGGCGATCAGCAGGATGCCGACCAGGGCAAGTCCTGCCGTGGCGAGGAACAATCCTGACAACCCGAAGGCGCTGGTCAACAATGGGCCGACGACCATGGCGACAGCGAACGACAGGCCGATGCTCATGCCAATCATGGCCATTGCCTTGGTCCGGTGCTGCTCGCGAGTGAGGTCGGACAGCAGCGCCATGACCGCAGCGGAAATCGCCCCGGCGCCCTGCAGGATACGCCCGGCAATCACCCCCCAGATGGAGTCGGCCTGGGCCGCCAATACGCTGCCCAGGGCAAAGATGACCAGCCCCAGATAAATCACCGGCCGGCGGCCGATGCGATCGGAAATCATCCCGAACGGGATCTGCAATACGGCCTGGGTCAGGCCATAGGCGCCAATGGCCAGGCCGATCAGCGCAGGCGTGGCACCGGCCAGGTCCATGCCGTAGGTGGCCAGCACCGGCAAGACCATGAACATGCCCAGCATACGAAAGGCAAAGACCAGGGCCAGGCCGCCAGCGGCGCGGGTTTCGCCGCCACTCATGCGCTCGTTGTGGGTGTCGTGCATGGATTAACCTCGTGTGAACCGGCGGCGATTCTATCAGTCCGACAGCTTGACGGCATCTACGCGACGCTTTGCCGCGTACTGGCAGGGGGCCGTATAATTCTTTGTTTATGCCCGCCAAGCGAGGCCGCAGTGGACAAGATCCTGATTCGTGGGGCACGCACCCACAACCTGAAGAACATCGACCTGACCCTGCCCCGGGACAAGCTGATCGTGATCACCGGCCTGTCCGGTTCCGGCAAGTCGTCCCTGGCGTTCGACACCCTGTACGCCGAAGGCCAGCGTCGCTATGTGGAATCGCTGTCGGCCTACGCCCGGCAGTTCCTGTCGATGATGGAAAAGCCCGACGTCGATACCATCGAAGGCCTGTCGCCAGCCATTTCCATCGAGCAGAAGTCGACCTCGCACAACCCCCGCTCCACGGTCGGCACCATCACCGAAATCTACGACTACCTGCGCCTGCTGTACGCCCGCGTCGGCACCCCACGCTGCCCGGACCACGATATCCCGCTGGAGGCGCAAACGATCAGCCAGATGGTCGACCTGGTACTCGAGCGACCGGAAGGCAGCAAGCTGATGCTGCTGGCGCCAGTGGTTCGCGAGCGCAAGGGCGAGCACCTGGCAGTGTTCGACGAGCTGCGCGCCCAGGGCTTCGTGCGCGCCCGGGTCAATGGCAAGCTCTACGAACTCGATGAACTGCCCAAGCTGGACAAGCAGAAGAAACACAGCATCGATGTGGTGGTGGACCGCTTCAAGGTTCGCGCCGACCTGCAACAGCGCCTGGCCGAATCGTTCGAGACTGCACTCAAACTGGCCGACGGCATCGCCCTGGTGGCGCCGATGGACGACGAACCCGGTGAAGAGACAATCTTCTCCGCGCGCTTCGCCTGCCCGGTCTGTGGCCATGCCATCAGCGAGCTGGAGCCGAAGCTGTTCTCCTTCAACAACCCCGCCGGCGCCTGCCCGACCTGCGACGGCCTGGGAGTGAAGCAGTTCTTCGACACCAAGCGCCTGGTCAATACCGAGCTCACCCTGGCCGAAGGCGCGATCCGCGGCTGGGACCGACGCAACGTGTACTACTTCCAGATGCTCGGTTCACTGGCCGCGCATTACGGCTTCAGCCTCGAGGAACCATTCGGCCAACTGTCGGCCGAGCACCAGAAGGTGATCCTGCAGGGCAGCGGCAAGCAGAGCGTCGACTTCAAGTACCTCAACGACCGAGGCGACATCGTCAAGCGCTCGCACCCGTTCGAAGGCATCGTGCCGAACCTGGAGCGTCGTTACCGCGAGACCGAATCAGCCACCGTGCGCGAAGAACTGGCCAAGTTCCTCGGCACCCAGCCCTGCCCGGATTGCCGCGGCACCCGCCTGCGCCGTGAGGCAAGGCATGTGTGGGTGGGCGAAAAAACGCTGCCGGCAGTGACCAACCTGCCGATCGGTGAAGCCAGCAACTACTTCGGCAAGCTGACCCTGACCGGTCGCCGTGGCGAGATTGCGGCGAAGATCCTCAAGGAAATCTGCGAGCGCCTGCAGTTTCTGGTCAACGTCGGTCTCGACTATCTCACCCTCGACCGCAGCGCCGACACCCTGTCCGGTGGTGAAGCACAACGTATCCGCCTGGCCAGCCAGATCGGCGCCGGCCTGGTAGGGGTGATGTACATCCTCGATGAACCGTCCATCGGCCTTCATCAGCGCGACAACGACCGCCTGCTGGCCACCCTCAACCACCTGCGCGACCTGGGCAATACGGTGATCGTGGTAGAACACGATGAGGACGCCATCCGCTTGGCCGACTACGTGGTGGACATCGGCCCTGGGGCCGGCGTGCACGGCGGGCAGATCGTCGCCGAGGGGTCGCCGCAGGAGGTCATGGACCACCCCGACTCGCTGACCGGCAAGTACCTGTCCGGGCGCAAGAAGATCGTCGTGCCGGCCAAGCGCACGCCGCGCAACAAGAAGCTGCAACTCAAGCTCAAGGGCGCGCGTGGCAACAACCTGCAAAACGTCGATCTGGAAGTCCCGATCGGCCTGCTGACCTGCGTGACCGGGGTGTCCGGCTCGGGCAAGTCGACGCTTATCAACAACACCCTGTTCCCACTGGCCGCCACCGCCCTGAATGGTGCAAGCAGCCTGGAAGCGGCGCCGCATGCCAGCATGGATGGCCTGCAGCACCTGGACAAGGTGGTGGATATCGACCAGAGCCCGATCGGCCGCACCCCTCGCTCGAACCCGGCGACCTACACCGGCATCTTCACGCCGATCCGCGAACTGTTCTCCGGTGTGCCGGAGTCGCGTTCACGCGGCTATGGTCCGGGGCGTTTCTCGTTCAACGTCAAGGGTGGCCGTTGCGAAGCCTGCCAGGGCGATGGCCTGATCAAGGTGGAGATGCACTTCCTGCCGGACATCTACGTGCCGTGCGATGTGTGCAAGAGCAAGCGTTACAACCGCGAAACCCTGGAGATCAAGTACAAGGGCAAGAACATCCACGAGGTGCTGGAGATGACCATCGAGGATGCCCGCGAGTTCTTCGACGCCGTGCCGGCGCTGGCGCGCAAGCTGCAGACGTTGATGGATGTGGGGCTGTCCTACATCAAGCTGGGGCAGTCGGCGACCACCCTGTCGGGCGGTGAGGCACAGCGGGTGAAACTGTCGCGTGAACTGTCCAAACGTGACACCGGCAAGACCTTGTACATCCTCGACGAACCGACCACGGGTCTGCACTTTGCCGATATCCAGCAGTTGCTGGACGTACTGCATCGCCTGCGTGATCACGGCAATACGGTGGTGGTGATCGAGCACAACCTGGATGTGATCAAGACCGCGGACTGGCTGGTGGATCTGGGGCCGGAGGGTGGCTCGAAAGGTGGGCAGATCATTGCCTGCGGTACGCCGGAAGAACTGAGCGAGATGAAGCAGTCCTATACCGGGCATTACCTGAAACCGCTGCTGGAGCGGGATCGGGCTTAACAGTAATGGGGGCTGGTTTGCAGCCCTATCGCGACACAAGGCCGCTCCTACAAGCGATCGCGCAAATCCAAATATTTGCGATCGCCTGTAGGAGCGGCCTTGTGTCGCGATAGGGGCGCAAAGCGCCCCCAACATTTACATCTGCGATTGCAGGTAGTTTTCCAGGCCAATTGCCTTGATCAACCCCTGCTGCTTCTCCAGCCAGTAGGTGTGATCTTCTTCGGTATCAGCCAACTGAGCGCGCAGGATGTCGCGGCTGATGTAGTCCTTGTGCAGCTCGCACAGCTCGATGCCTTTGCACAGCGCGCCGCGTACCTTGTACTCGAGCTTGAGGTCGGCCTCGATCATTTCCGGCACGGTGCTGCCCACTTCCAGGTCGTCCGCGCGCATGTCAGGGGTGCCTTCGAGCATGAGGATGCGACGCATCAGAGCATCGGCATGCTGCGTCTCTTCTTCCATTTCATGGTTGATGCGCTCGTAGAGCTTGGACAGGCCCCAGTCTTCGTACATACGCGAGTGAATGAAGTACTGGTCGCGCGCCGCCAGTTCGCCCTTCAGCAGCGTAACGAGGTAGTTGATTACGTCCGGGTGACCTTGCATCGCCCTGCTTCTCCATGTGAAAACGTCTATGCCACATAGTGTGAACCAGCTTTTGCCTGCGGTCACTGAGAACCGCGCAATAAGAAGCAAAAAAACGGTTAAACAGTAGTGATATTCATTGAAAAACCGCCCAAATGAGGGCGGTTCTTCTTATCACTTCGACTTAGGCGAGATTGATGCCCAAAGCCTTGGCAACCCCTTCGCCATAAGCCGGATCGGCCTTGAAGAAGTATTGCAGCTGACGCTGAATCACGTCTTCGCTTACGCCTGCCATGGTGCCGGCAATATTGCTTATCAGCAGGGCTTTCTGCTCATCATTCATCAGCCGGAACAGCGCGCCGGCGTGGCTGTAGTAGTCGGTGTCCTCGCGATGGTCGTAGCGGTCTGCGGAACCCTTCAGGGCCAGTGCGGGCTCGGCATGGCGTGGCGACTGCTTCGGTGCATCGCTGTAGCTGTTAGGCTCATAGTTCGGCGCGCTACCGTAACTGCCGGTAGCCATGGAACCATCACGCTGATAGCTGTTGACCGGGCAACGTGGCGCGTTGACTGGCAGCTGCTGGTGGTTGGTACCGACCCGATAGCGGTGCGCATCTGCGTAGGCGAATACCCGCCCTTGCAGCATGCGGTCTGGCGACAGGCCGACGCCCGGCACCATGTTGCTCGGGCCAAACGCGGCCTGCTCTACCTCTGCAAAGTAGTTGAGCGGGTTACGGTTGAGTTCCAGCACGCCCACTTCAATCAGCGGGTAGTCCTTCTGCGACCAGGTCTTGGTCACGTCAAACGGGTTCTCGTCGCGGCTGGCGGCCTCGGCCTCGCTCATCACTTGAATGCATACGGTCCAGCGTGGGTAATCGCCTCGCTCGATGGCTTCGAACAGGTCACGCTGGGCGTAGTCCGGGTCAGTACCTGCCAGGTGTGCGGCTTCTGCCGGTGCGAGGTTCTTGATGCCTTGCTGGGTCTTGAAGTGCCATTTGACCCAGGTGCGCTCACCTTTGGCATTGATCAGGCTGTAGGTATGGCTACCGAAGCCGTGCATGTGGCGGTAACCGTCCGGGATGCCGCGATCGGAGAACAGAATGGTCACCTGGTGCAGCGCCTCGGGAGAGTGCGACCAGAAGTCCCACATCATCTGGGCGTTCTTCAGGTTCGATTGCGGATGACGCTTCTGCGTATGGATAAAGTCTGGGAATTTCAGCGGGTCGCGGATGAAGAACACAGGCGTGTTGTTCCCGACGATGTCCCAGTTGCCTTCCTCGGTGTAGAACTTGACGGCAAAACCACGAGGATCGCGCTCGGTATCAGCGGAGCCACGCTCGCCACCAACGGTGGAGAAACGCAGGAAGGTTTCGGTCTGCTTGCCAACCTGTTCAAACAACTTGGCACTGGTGTAACCGGTGATATCGCGGGTAACGGTAAAGGTGCCGTAGGCACCCGAGCCTTTTGCGTGTACGCGGCGCTCAGGAATGTTCTCGCGGTTGAAATGGGCGAGCTTCTCGATCAGGTGGAAGTCGTCGAGCAGCAGCGGGCCGCGCGGGCCGGCGGAACGGGAATTCTGGTTGTCTGCTACGGGTGCACCGCTGGCGGTGGTGAGAATCTTGCTCATGGGCTCTCCTTATCGGTCTTCAAGCGCCGGCTAATCGGCTATGGAGAGAGTATTGACGAGCAAGGTTACAAGAACAAATGCATTACATGACTTGTATCAATAGAAATAAACAATGTACCTAGATACAAAAAACCGGGCACTAGGCCCGGTTCTCTGTAGCAGACAGAACGTCTTACTCAGCAGCTTCTACAGCACCGCCGACCGGACGATCAACCAGCTCGACGTACGCCATAGGGGCGTTGTCGCCAGCGCGGAAACCGCACTTCAGGATGCGCAGGTAGCCGCCCTGACGGGTGGCGTAACGCTTGCCCAGGTCGTTGAACAGCTTGCCAACAGCGGACTTCGAACGGGTACGATCGAAGGCCAGACGACGGTTAGCTACGCTGTCTTCCTTGGCCAGGGTGATCAGCGGCTCGGCAACGCGGCGCAGTTCCTTGGCTTTCGGCAGGGTGGTTTTGATCAGCTCGTGCTCGATCAGCGACACTGCCATGTTCTGGAACATAGCCTTGCGGTGAGAGCTGGTGCGGCTCAGGTGACGTCCACTTTTACGATGACGCATGATTCATTCCTTACCAAACACTACGTTCGGTGATTACGACGATCAGGCGGTCGCCTTGTCGTCTTTCTTAAGACTTGCAGGCGGCCAGTTGTCGAGGCGCATGCCGAGAGACAGACCACGAGAGGCCAGGACGTCCTTGATTTCAGTCAGGGACTTCTTGCCCAGGTTAGGAGTCTTCAACAGCTCTACTTCGGTACGCTGAATCAGGTCGCCGATGTAGTAGATGTTCTCCGCCTTGAGGCAGTTGGCCGAACGTACAGTCAGTTCCAGGTCGTCAACCGGACGCAGCAGGATCGGATCGATCTCGTCTTCCTGCTCGACTACGACAGGCTCGCTGTCACCTTTGAGGTCGACGAACGCGGCCAGCTGCTGTTGCAGGATGGTCGCAGCGCGGCGGATAGCCTCTTCAGGATCCAGGGTGCCGTTGGTTTCCAGATCAATGACCAGCTTGTCCAGGTTGGTACGCTGTTCAACACGGGCGTTCTCGACCACATAGGCGATACGACGCACCGGGCTGAACGAAGCGTCCAACTGCAGACGGCCAATGCTACGGCTTTCGTCTTCGTCGGTTTGACGGGAGTCGGCCGGCTCGTAACCACGACCACGAGCTACGGTGAGCTTCATGTTCAGGGCGCCGTTCGACGCCAGGTTCGCGATTACGTGATCGGGGTTGACGATCTCGACATCGTGATCCAGCTGAATATCGGCAGCGGTAACCACCCCCGAACCCTTTTTCGACAAGGTCAGCGTAACTTCGTCACGACCGTGCAGTTTGATAGCCAGGCCTTTCAGGTTCAACAGGATTTCAATGACGTCTTCCTGAACACCTTCGATCGCGGAGTACTCATGGAGTACGCCGTCGATCTCGGCCTCGACTACTGCACAGCCAGGCATGGAGGACAACAGGATGCGGCGCAGCGCGTTGCCCAGGGTATGGCCGAAACCACGCTCGAGAGGCTCGAGCGTGATCTTGGCGCGGGTCGGACTGACTACCTGCACATCAATGTGGCGGGGAGTCAGGAACTCATTTACCGAAATCTGCATGGATGCACCTATTTTCTAGCCCTTACTTGGAGTAGAGCTCGACAATCAGGTTCTCGTTGATGTCGGCAGACAGGTCGCTGCGAGCAGGAACGTTCTTGAAAACGCCCGACTTTTTAGCAGCATCCACGTCAACCCACTCAACGCGGCCACGCTGGGCGCACAGTTCAAGGGCTTGAACAATGCGCAGCTGGTTCAGCGACTTCTCACGAACCGCGACCACGTCACCCGGACGAACTTGGTAGGATGGAATGTTTACAGTCTTACCGTTGACGCTGATCGCTTTGTGCGAAACCAGCTGACGGGACTCGGAACGAGTCGAGCCGAAGCCCATACGGTAGACGACGTTATCCAGACGGCACTCGAGCAGTTGCAGCAGGTTCTCACCGGTTGCGCCTTTTTTCGAGGCTGCAGCCTGGTAGTAACCGCGGAACTGACGCTCCAGAACACCGTAGATACGACGAACTTTTTGCTTCTCGCGCAGCTGGGTACCGTAGTCGGACTGACGGCCACGGCGCTGGCCGTGGATACCTGGGGCTGCTTCGATGTTGCACTTCGATTCCAGAGCGCGAACGCCGCTCTTCAGGAACAGGTCAGTGCCTTCACGACGAGACAGTTTGCATTTTGGACCAATGTAACGTGCCATTTATCTGTCTCCTGATTACACGCGACGCTTCTTCGGCGGACGGCACCCGTTATGCGGGATTGGCGTCACGTCGGTGATGCTGGCGATCTTGTAGCCGCAGCTGTTCAGTGCACGAACGGCGGACTCACGACCTGGACCTGGACCCTTGACGTTAACGTCGAGGTTCTTCAGACCGTATTCCAGCGCAGCTTGACCAGCACGCTCAGCAGCGATCTGGGCTGCGAACGGGGTGGATTTGCGCGAACCACGGAAACCCGAACCACCGGAGGTCGCCCAGGACAAAGCGTTGCCCTGACGGTCGGTGATGGTCACGATGGTGTTGTTGAAAGAGGCATGGATGTGGGCGATGCCATCAACCACTGTCTTTTTGACTTTCTTACGAGGACGAGCAGCAGGTTTTGCCATGTCTATATTCCTGGGCGATTACTTGCGGATCGGCTTACGCGGGCCCTTACGGGTGCGTGCGTTGGTCTTGGTGCGCTGACCGCGAACCGGCAGACCTTTACGATGACGCAGGCCGCGGTAGCAACCCAGGTCCATCAAGCGCTTGATCTTCATGTTGATGTCACGACGCAGGTCACCTTCGGTGGTGAACTTCGCGACTTCGCCACGCAGGGTTTCGATTTGCTCGTCGCTCAGATCCTTGATCTTAGCGGCTGGGTTTACACCAGCGTCTGCACAGATCTTCTGTGCAGTAGTGCGACCGACACCATAGATGTAGGTCAGCGAGATAACAGCATGCTTGTTATCTGGAATGTTGACGCCTGCAATACGGGCCATTCAGTGGGACTCCAATTGACAGCTACCTACGCCCCGGAAGCCAAGAAATAGGGCGCGAGATAATATCGCTGTAGAAACGAATAATCAACCCAGCAGCACACTAGCTGCTGGGTTTGAAGCGCAGATCACACTCAGCCTTGGCGCTGTTTGTGACGCGGTTCCGCGCTGCAGATCACTCGTACGACGCCTTCGCGACGGATGATCTTGCAGTTACGGCACAGCTTTTTCACCGATGCACGAACTTTCATTACCGACTCCTCGAACCTTAGGGGCGTATCAGCGCAGCAGACCGCTGCCACCGTAGCCTTTCAGGTTGGCTTTCTTCATCAGGGATTCGTACTGGTGCGAAACGAGGTGCGATTGTACTTGGGACATGAAGTCCATCACAACCACTACCACAATCAGCAACGAGGTCCCGCCAAGGTAGAACGGCACATTTGCTGCCACCACCAGGAACTGGGGCAGAAGGCAGACGGCCATCATGTAAAGAGCACCGAACATGGTCAGACGGGTCAGAACGCCATCAATGTAGCGCGCCGACTGCTCACCAGGACGGATACCCGGAATAAAGGCACCGGACTTCTTCAGGTTTTCCGCTACGTCTTTCGGGTTGAACATCAACGCTGTGTAGAAGAAGCAGAAGAAAATGATCCCTGCACTAAACAGCAGAATGTTCAACGGCTGACCAGGAGCGATCGACTGCGAGATGTCCTGCAGCCAGCCCATACCTTCGGACTGACCGAACCAGGCACCCAGCGAAGCCGGGAACAGCAGAATGCTGCTCGCGAAAATGGCCGGGATAACCCCCGCCATGTTCACTTTAAGCGGCAGGTGGCTGGTCTGCGCAGCGAAGACCTTGCGGCCCTGCTGACGCTTGGCGTAGTGAACGGCGATACGACGCTGACCACGCTCAATGAACACCACGAAACCGATAATCGCTACTGCCAGCAAACCGATAGCGACCAGGGCGAAAATGTTGATATCGCCTGTGCGCGCAGACTCGAAAGACTGCCCGATTGCTCTCGGAAGACCGGCAACGATACCTGCGAAGATCAACATCGAGATACCGTTGCCCACACCGCGCTCGGTGATCTGCTCGCCCAGCCACATCATGAACATCGCGCCCGCCACGAAGGTGGAGACGGCGACGACATGGAAGCCCAGCCCTACAGAAAACGCCACGCCCTGGTTGGCCAGGCCAATGGACATGCCAATGGCTTGAACCAGTGCCAGGATAACGGTGCCGTAGCGGGTGTACTGGCTGATCTTGCGACGGCCAGCTTCACCTTCCTTCTTCAACTGCTCCAGTTGCGGGCTGACCGCCGTCATCAGCTGCATGATGATCGATGCCGAGATGTACGGCATGATCCCCAGTGCAAAGATGCTCATGCGCTCGAGCGCGCCACCGGAAAACATGTTGAACAAGCTAAGAATGGTCCCCTCATTCTGCCGAAACAGATCCGCCAGACGGTCTGGATTGATGCCAGGAACCGGGATATGCGCACCTATCCGATAGACGATGATCGCCATGAACAGAAAGCGCAGACGAGCCCAGAGTTCCGACATCCCGCCCTTACCGAGCGAAGAGAGAGCACCTTGCTTAGCCATTTATTCCTCGAACTTGCCGCCAGCTGCTTCGATAGCCGCACGCGCACCCTTGGTGGCTGCGATACCCTTGATGGTGACTGCGCGAGTGACTTCGCCAGACAGCATGATTTTCACGCGCTGTACGTTCTGGCCGATCACGTTGGCATCCTTCAGGGATTGCACGGAGATCACGTCGCCTTCCACCTTGGCCAGCTCGGACAGACGCACTTCGGCGCGGTCCATGGCTTTCAGGGAAACGAAGCCGAACTTCGGCAGACGACGGTGCAGCGGCTGTTGACCGCCTTCGAAGCCAGGAGCGATCGAACCACCCGAACGGGAAGTCTGACCTTTGTGGCCACGGCCGCCGGTCTTGCCCAGACCGCTACCGATACCACGACCTGGACGATGCTTCTCGCGACGGGAACCCGGCGCTGGACTCAGATCATTGAGTTTCATCGATTAACCCTCGACCTTCAGCATGTAGTAAGCCTTGTTGATCATCCCGCGGTTCTCGGGAGTATCCTGGACTTCTACAGTGTGACCGATGCGACGCAGACCCAGGCCTTTAACGCACAGCTTGTGGTTAGGCAGACGGCCCGAGACGCTCTTGATCAGCGTTACTTTTACGGTTGCCATGATCAGAAGATCTCCTCGACGCTCTTGCCGCGCTTGGCAGCAATGGATTCAGGAGATTGCATGGCTTTCAGACCCTTGAAGGTGGCGTAAACCACGTTCACAGGGTTGGTCGAACCGTAGCACTTGGCCAGAACGTTCTGAACACCAGCAACTTCCAGGACAGCACGCATTGCGCCACCGGCGATGATACCGGTACCTTCCGAGGCAGGCTGCATGTAAACCTTCGAGGCGCCGTGGGCGGCCTTGGTGGCGTACTGCAGGGTGGTGCCCTTCAGGTCAACCTGGATCATGTTGCGGCGAGCAGCTTCCATGGCTTTCTGGATCGCGGCAGGTACTTCGCGCGACTTGCCACGGCCGAAGCCAACACGACCTTTACCATCACCTACCACGGTCAGCGCGGTGAAGGTGAAGATACGGCCGCCTTTTACGGTTTTGGCAACGCGGTTAACTTGAACCAGCTTCTCGATGTAGCCTTCGTCGCGCTTTTGATCGTTATTTGCCATAACTTAGAACTCCAGCCCGCCTTCACGAGCAGCATCAGCCAGCGCTTTGACGCGGCCATGGTACTTGAAGCCGGAACGGTCAAAGGCAACTTGAGATACACCGGCGGCTTTCGCACGCTCAGCTACCAGCTTGCCAACCTTAGTGGCCGCGTCGATGTTGCCAGTGGCGCCATCACGCAGTTCTTTGTCCAAGGTCGAGGCGCTTGCCAGAACCTTGCTGCCGTCGGCCGAAATGACCTGGGCATAGATGTGCTGCGAGGAGCGGAACACGCACAGGCGCACGACTTCGAGTTCGTGCATCTTGAGGCGTGCTTTGCGAGCGCGACGCAGTCGGATAACTTTTTTGTCGGTCATTTGCTAGGCCCTACTTCTTCTTGGCTTCTTTACGACGGACTACTTCGTCCGCGTAACGCACACCCTTGCCCTTGTAAGGCTCTGGCGGACGGAAGTCGCGGATTTCAGCGGCCACCTGACCCACCAGCTGCTTGTCGATACCCTTGATCAGGATGTCGGTCTGGCTTGGGGTTTCAGCGGTGATGCCGGCTGGCAGTTCGTAGTCCACTGGGTGCGAGAAGCCCAGGGCCAGGTTCAGGACGGTGCCCTTGGCCTGTGCCTTGTAACCAACACCGACCAGCTGGAGCTTGCGCTCGAAGCCTTGGCTTACGCCCTGGACCATGTTGTTCACCAGAGCACGGGTAGTACCGGCCATGGCGCGAGCTTGCTGGTCACCGTTGCGAGCGACGAAACGCAGCTCGCCAGATTCTTCGGTAACTTCAACAGACGAGTGAACGTTCAGTTCGAGAGTGCCTTTGGCACCCTTCACCGAAAGCTGCTGGCCGGCGAATTTGACTTCGACGCCTGCTGGCAGCTTAACGGGGTTCTTAGCGACGCGAGACATGCCTATCTCCCCTTAGAACACTGTGCACAGAACTTCGCCGCCGACACCGGCAGCGCGCGCAGCGCGATCAGTCATCACACCTTTGTTGGTGGAGACGATAGACACGCCCAGGCCGCCACGTACTTTCGGCAGTTCTGCGACGGACTTGTACTGGCGCAGGCCTGGACGGCTGGAGCGCTTCAGTTCCTCGATGACCGGACGGCCTTCGAAGTACTTCAGTTCGATCGACAGGGAAGGCTTGGCCTCACCAGTAACCTGGTAGCCAGCGATGTAACCTTCGTCTTTCAGAACTTTGGCAACCGCGACCTTCAGGGTGGAGGAAGGCATGCTTACGACGGACTTTTCAGCCATCTGGGCATTACGGATGCGAGTTAGCATGTCCGCTAACGGGTCCTGCATACTCATGGGCTAGATGCTCCTGATACAAGAATTATTAGCCTTGCGGCTATCACAACCACCTGAGCGGACAGGGCAAAAAACCCAGGCTCAGGTGAGCCGGTCATTCTAGACACAAGGTAGAAACGAAACAAGCCCCATATAGGGGCTTGTTTGTTGGCGAGGTCACCGGCGGTCGGAAGATTGCTCCCCTTCCGCCGGGATCCAGCCTGCAGTGATTACCAGGAGGCCTTGACCAGACCTGGTACGTCACCGCGCATTGCAGCTTGACGCAGCATGTTACGGCCCAGGCCGAACTTACGGTATACACCGTGAGGACGACCGGTCAGGCGGCAACGGTTGCGCAGGCGCGAGGCGCTAGCGTCACGTGGCTGCTTCTGCAGAGCGACAACGGCAGCGAAACGCTCTTCTGGAGAGGCGTTCTGGTTGACGATGGTCGCTTTCAGCTCAGCACGCTTCTTAGCGAACTTGGCTACCGTGAGCTGACGCTTCAGCTCGCGGTTCTTCATGCTCTTCTTGGCCATTTTCCTACTCCAATCAGTTGCGGAACGGGAACTTGAAAGCACGCAGCAGAGCGCGGCCTTCGTCGTCCGAACGAGCAGTGGTGGTCAGGGTGATGTCCAAACCGCGCAGAGCATCGATCTTGTCGTAGTCGATTTCCGGGAAGATGATCTGCTCTTTCACGCCCATGCTGTAGTTGCCACGACCATCGAAGGACTTGGCATTCAGGCCGCGGAAGTCGCGAACCCGAGGCAGGGAGATCGCCAGCAGGCGGTCCAGGAATTCGTACATCTTGTCGCTACGCAGGGTCACCTTGACGCCGATCGGCCAGCCTTCGCGGACTTTGAAGCCAGCGATGGATTTGCGAGCGAAAGTCACGACCGGCTTTTGACCGGTGATCTTTTCCAGGTCAGCTACTGCGTGCTCGATGACTTTCTTGTCGCCGATCGCTTCGCCCAGACCCATGTTCAGGGTGATCTTGGTAACGCGAGGAACTTCCATCACGTTCGACAGCTTAAGTTCTTCCTTAAGCTTAGGAGCGATTTCGTTCCGGTAAATCTCTTTCAGTCGTGCCATGGTCTTCTACCTAGCAGTGTTCAAGCATCAACCGCTTTTTGGGTCGACTTGAAGACACGAATTTTCTTACCGTCTTCTACTTTGAAACCAACGCGGTCAGCCTTGTTGGTTTCGCCGTTGAAGATGGCAACGTTGGAAGCGTGCAGAGGCGCTTCTTTCTCGACGATACCGCCCTGAACGCCCGCCATCGGGTTAGGCTTGGTATGACGCTTGACCAGGTTCACACCACCAACGACCAGACGGTCATCAGCCAGAACCTTCAGCACCTTACCGCGCTTACCTTTGTCTTTGCCGGCGATCACGATGATCTCGTCGTCACGACGAATCTTTTGCATGTCGGATCTCCTTACAGCACTTCAGGGGCGAGCGAGACGATCTTCATGAACTTCTCGGTACGAAGTTCACGGGTCACTGGCCCGAAGATGCGAGTGCCGATCGGCTCTTGCTTGTTGTTCAGCAGAACAGCAGCGTTGCCGTCGAAACGAATGATGGAACCGTCAGCGCGACGTACACCGTGACGGGTACGGACGACAACAGCGGTCATCACCTGGCCTTTCTTGACCTTACCGCGCGGAATTGCTTCCTTGACGGTTACTTTGATGATGTCACCGATGCCGGCGTAACGGCGGTGCGAACCGCCGAGAACCTTGATGCACATGACGCGACGAGCGCCGCTGTTATCGGCCACATCGAGCATGGATTGAGTCTGAATCATAAAATTTCTCCGACCCCTAGCCCTTAGACTTCAACAGCGCGTTCGAGGACTTCAACCAGTGCCCAGGACTTGGTCTTGGCCAGCGGACGGGTTTCACGGATGGAAACCTTGTCGCCGATCTTGCACTGGTTGGATTCGTCGTGCGCGTGCAGCTTAGTCGAACGCTTAACGTATTTACCGTAGATCGGGTGCTTTACGCGACGCTCGATCAGAACGGTGATGGTCTTGTCCATTTTGTCGCTGACGACACGGCCAGTCAGCGTACGGACGGTTTTTTCAGCTTCAGCCATGATCACTTACCTGCCTGCTGGTTGAGCACAGTTTTCACGCGAGCGATGTCACGCTTAACTTGCGAGAGCAGGTGCGACTGCCCCAACTGGCCAGTTGCTTTCTGCATACGCAGATTGAACTGGTCGCGCAGCAAGCCGAGCAGTTGCTCATTCAGTTGCTGTGCAGATTTTTCACGAAGTTCATTCGCTTTCATCACATCACCGTCCGCTTAACAAAGGAGGTGGCGAGAGGCAGCTTTGCAGCAGCCAGGGCGAAAGCTTCGCGCGCCAGCTCTTCAGAAACACCTTCGATTTCATACAGGACTTTGCCTGGCTGAATCTGGGCAACCCAGTATTCCACGGAGCCCTTACCTTTACCCATACGAACCTCGAGAGGCTTCTTGGAGATCGGCTTGTCCGGGAACACACGGATCCAGATCTTACCGCCACGCTTGACGTGACGGGTCAGCGCACGACGTGCGGACTCGATCTGGCGAGCGGTGAGGCGACCGCGAGCAACAGCTTTCAGGGCGAATTCGCCGAAGCTGACTTTGCTACCGCGCAGTGCCAGACCACGGTTGTGGCCAGTCATCTGCTTGCGGAATTTTGTACGCTTTGGTTGCAACATTTGGCGTACCCCTTACTTAGCAGCTTTTTTACGAGGCGCTGGTGCTTGTGGTTTCAGTTCTTCTTGGCGACCACCAATAACTTCGCCTTTGAAGATCCAAACCTTCACACCGATCACACCGTAGGTGGTGTGAGCTTCGTAGGTGTTGTAGTCGATATCGGCACGCAGGGTGTGCAGAGGCACACGACCTTCGCGATACCACTCGGTACGAGCAATCTCAGCACCGCCGAGACGACCGCTCACCTGGATCTTGATGCCCTTGGCACCAATACGCATGGCGTTCTGTACGGCGCGCTTCATGGCGCGACGGAACATTACGCGGCGTTCCAGCTGCTGAGCTACGCTCTGCGCAACCAGCATAGCGTCGAGTTCCGGCTTGCGGATCTCTTCGATGTTGATGTGCACAGGCACACCCATCTGCTTGGTCAGGTCCTGACGCAGCTTCTCGACATCTTCACCTTTCTTACCGATAACGATACCGGGACGAGCGGTGTGGATGGTGATGCGTGCAGTTTGAGCCGGACGATGAATATCGATACGGCTTACGGACGCGCTTTTTAGTTTGTCTTGGAGGTACTCACGCGTTTTCAGATCCTTCAACAGGTAATCTGCGTAAGTAGCACCGTCTGCGTACCAGACGGAGGTGTGCTCCTTGACGATTCCCAGGCGAATGCCAGTGGGATGTACTTTCTGACCCATCTGATCGACTCCGTTACTTGTCCGCAACCTTGACAGTGATATGGCAAGACCGCTTGACGATGCGATCAGCACGGCCTTTGGCACGTGGCATGATGCGCTTCAGCGAACGCCCTTCGTTGACGAAGACGGTGGAGACCTTCAGGTCATCAACGTCTGCGCCTTCGTTGTGTTCGGCGTTGGCAACGGCCGACTCGAGGACTTTCTTCATGATTTCAGCGGCTTTTTTGCTGCTGAAGGCCAACAGGTTGAGCGCTTCGCCCACCTTCTTCCCGCGGATCTGGTCGGCGACCAAGCGGGCTTTCTGGGCGGAGATGCGAGCGCCCGACAACTTAGCGGCTACTTCCATTTCCTTACCCCTTAACGCTTGGCTTTCTTGTCAGCCACGTGCCCGCGGTAGGTGCGGGTACCGGCGAACTCGCCCAGTTTGTGGCCGACCATGTCTTCGTTCACCAGAACTGGGACATGTTGACGACCGTTGTGTACCGCGATGGTCAGACCGACCATTTGTGGCAGGATCATCGAACGGCGCGACCAGGTTTTAACTGGCTTGCGATCGTTCTTCTCCACCGCCACTTCGACCTTCTTCAGCAGGTGAAGATCGATAAAAGGACCTTTTTTCAGAGAACGTGGCACTGTCGTATCCCTCTAGTTACTTGCGACGACGGACGATCATGTTGTCGGTACGCTTATTACCACGGGTTTTAGCACCCTTGGTTGGGAAGCCCCATGGCGATACCGGATGACGACCACCGGAGGTACGACCTTCACCACCACCGTGTGGGTGGTCAACCGGGTTCATGGCAACACCACGAACGGTTGGGCGAACGCCGCGCCAGCGTTTGGCACCAGCTTTACCCAGCGAACGCAGGCTGTGCTCGGAGTTCGAGACTTCGCCCAGGGTCGCACGGCACTCAGCCAGGACTTTACGCATTTCACCAGAGCGCAGACGCAGGGTCACGTAGACACCTTCGCGAGCGATCAGCTGAGCCGAAGCACCAGCGGAACGAGCGATCTGAGCACCTTTACCCGGCTTCAGTTCGATGCCGTGAATGGTGCTACCTACTGGAATGTTGCGCAGCTGCAGGGAGTTACCGGCCTTGATTGGGGCCAGGGCACCTGCGATCAGCTGGTCGCCAGCGCTCACGCCTTTAGGGGCGATGATGTAGCGACGCTCACCGTCTGCGTAGCACAGCAGGGCGATGTGAGCAGTACGGTTCGGGTCGTATTCGATACGCTCGACAGTGGCTGGAATGCCATCTTTGTCGTTGCGACGGAAGTCGACCAGACGGTAATGCTGCTTGTGACCACCACCAACGTGACGAGTGGTAATGCGGCCATTGTTGTTACGACCACCAGACTTCGATTTTTTCTCGATCAGCGGTGCGTGAGGAGCGCCTTTGTGCAGCTCCTTGTTGACCACCTTGACCACGAAACGGCGGCCAGGGGAAGTCGGTTTGCATTTAACGATTGCCATGATGCACCCCTTCCTTACTCAGCACTGCTGCTGAAATCGAGATCTTGGCCTGGCTGAAGGGAGACGATCGCCTTCTTCCAGTCATTACGCTTGCCCAGACCACGTGCGGTACGCTTGGTTTTACCCAGGACGTTAACAGTCGACACGTTTTCAACTTTTACGTTGAACAGGCCTTCGACAGCTTTCTTGATTTCCAGCTTGGTTGCATCGGTAGCAACCTTGAATACGAACTGGCCTTTTTTCTCAGCCAGAACGGTAGCCTTCTCGGAAACGTGCGGGCCAAGGAGGACTTTGAATACGCGTTCCTGGTTCATCCCAGCAGCTCCTCGAATTTCTTCACGGCCGAGACAGTGATCAACACTTTCTCGTATGCGATCAGACTGACCGGGTCGGAACCTTGTACGTCACGTACATCGACGTGCGGCAGGTTGCGAGCAGCCAGGTACAGGTTCTGATCAACAGCGTCGGAAACGATCAGTACGTCGTTCAGACCCATGCCGTTCAGCTTGTTCAGCAGATCTTTGGTTTTCGGCGCTTCAACAGCGAAGTCCTGAACCACGACCAGACGGTCGCTACGCACCAGCTCAGCGAGGATGGAGCGCAGGGCTGCGCGGTACATCTTCTTGTTGAGCTTCTGCGAGTGATCTTGAGGGCGAGCTGCGAAGGTTACACCACCGCCACGCCAGATCGGACCACGAGTGGTACCAGCACGAGCACGGCCAGTACCCTTCTGACGCCATGGGCGCTTACCGCCACCAGCCACGTCGGAACGGGTCTTCTGCTGCTTGGTGCCCTGACGGCCGCCGGCCATGTAGGCCACGACTGCTTGGTGTACCAGCGTCTCGTTGAATTCGCCACCGAAAGTCAGTTCGGAAACTTCGATCGCCTGAGCGTCATTTACATTGAGTTGCATGTCAGTTTCCCCTTAACCGCGAGCCTTGACAGCTGGACGTACAACCACGTCGCCGCCAGTAGCGCCTGGAACGGCACCCTTGACCAGCAGCAGGTTGCGTTCAGCGTCTACGCGAACAACTTCCAGGGACTGAACAGTCACGCGCTCGGCGCCCATGTGACCGGACATTTTCTTGCCCTTGAACACACGACCAGGAGTCTGGCACTGGCCGATGGAACCTGGGACACGGTGCGACACGGAGTTACCGTGGGTGTTGTCCTGGCCACGGAAGTTCCAGCGCTTGATGGTACCGGCGAAGCCTTTACCTTTGGACTGACCAGTAACGTCTACCAGCTGGCCTGCAGTGAAGAGTTCAGCTTTGATCAGATCGCCAGCCTGGAAATCGCCTTCTTCAAGACGGAACTCCCAGACACCGCGACCAGCGGCAACGTTGGCCTTGGCGAAGTGACCTGCCTGAGCGGCAGTCACACGCGAAGCACGACGCTCGCCGACAGTGACTTGCACTGCACGGTAGCCATCGGTTTCTTCAGTTTTGAACTGGGTGACGCGATTCGGCTCGATCTCAATGACCGTGACCGGAATGGAGACACCTTCTTCGGTGAAAATGCGGGTCATACCGCACTTGCGACCGATTACACCAATAGTCATGTTGTAAACCTCATGAGTGTACGGGGCTTTCACCCGCTATGGCCGCCCATTTCAGAGCGTTACACGACTAGACCGAAGTCTTAGCCGAGGCTGATCTGTACTTCCACACCTGCCGCCAGATCAAGCTTCATCAGCGCATCAACGGTTTTATCCGTTGGCTGGACGATGTCCAGAACACGCTTATGAGTGCGGATCTCGTACTGGTCGCGCGCGTCTTTGTTGACGTGCGGGGAAACCAGAACGGTGAAACGCTCTTTGCGGGTAGGCAGTGGAATTGGACCACGCACTTGTGCACCAGTACGTTTCGCGGTTTCCACGATTTCCTGGGTGGATTGGTCGATCAGGCGATGGTCGAAAGCCTTCAACCTGATACGGATTTGCTGATTTTGCATTGGATTTCAGACTCCAGGCTGTTCCCAACGGACGCACTACGCCCGCTAAAAGGAGGCGTGATTCTATAGACGCCCCCATTTAGTGTCAACCCAATAAAAAAAACCCCCGCTGAGCGGGGGTTTTTTCAATCGGTCGAGTGATTACTCGATGATTTTGGCTACGACGCCGGCGCCGACGGTACGACCGCCTTCACGGATAGCGAAGCGCAGACCGTCTTCCATTGCGATGGTCTTGATCAGGGTAACAGTCATCTGAATGTTGTCACCTGGCATTACCATTTCAACGCCTTCCGGCAGTTCGCAGTTACCGGTCACGTCAGTGGTACGGAAGTAGAACTGAGGACGGTAGCCTTTGAAGAACGGAGTGTGACGACCGCCTTCTTCCTTCGACAGAACGTAGACTTCTGCGGTGAACTTGGTGTGCGGCTTGACCGAACCTGGCTTGACCAGAACCTGGCCACGCTCAACGTCGTCACGCTTGGTACCACGCAGCAGAACGCCGCAGTTCTCGCCAGCACGGCCTTCGTCCAGCAGCTTGCGGAACATCTCAACACCGGTGCAGGTGGTGGTGGTGGTGTCACGCAGACCAACGATTTCCAGCGGATCCTGAACGCGGACGATACCACGCTCGATACGACCGGTAACAACGGTACCACGACCCGAGATCGAGAATACGTCTTCGATCGGCATCAGGAACGGCTGGTCAACGGCACGAACTGGCTCAGGGATGTAGGCATCCAGAGTTTCTACCAGCTTCTTGACAGCGGTAGTACCCATTTCGTTGTCGTCTTTGCCTTCCAGCGCCATACGAGCCGAACCGATGATGATCGGGGTGTCGTCGCCTGGGAAGTCGTAGGTGGACAGCAGGTCGCGAACTTCCATCTCGACCAGTTCCAGCAGCTCGGCGTCGTCTACCAGGTCAGCCTTGTTCAGGAAGACCACGATGTAAGGAACGCCTACCTGACGGGACAGCAGGATGTGCTCACGGGTTTGTGGCATCGGACCATCGGCGGCCGAGCAAACCAGGATCGCGCCGTCCATCTGGGCAGCACCGGTGATCATGTTCTTCACGTAGTCAGCGTGACCTGGGCAGTCAACGTGAGCGTAGTGACGAATGTTCGAGTTGTACTCGACGTGAGCGGTGTTGATGGTGATACCGCGCGCTTTTTCTTCCGGAGCCGAGTCGATCTTGTCGAACTCAACGACTGCCGAACCGAAAACTTCGGAGCAGACGCGAGTCAGAGCTGCGGTCAGAGTGGTCTTACCGTGGTCAACGTGGCCGATAGTGCCGACGTTAACGTGGGGAAGGGAACGATCAAATTTTTCTTTAGCCACGACAGTGAACCTCTTGCCTAAAGGGGATTAGCCTTGTTTTTTAACGAGTGCTTCGACGATGTTCGACGGAGCTTCGGCGTATTTGGAGAATTCCATGGAGTAGCTTGCGCGACCCTGAGACATGGAACGAACGTCGGTTGCGTAACCGAACATCTCTCCGAGCGGAACTTCAGCGCGGACGACGCGGCCAGAGACCGACTCATCCATACCCTGGACCAGACCACGACGACGGTTCAGGTCACCCATCACGTCACCCAGGTAGTCTTCCGGGGTTACAACTTCGACCTTCATGATCGGCTCGAGAACCACGCCACCGCCTTTCTGGGCCAGTTGCTTGGTTGCCATCGAAGCAGCGATCTTGAACGCCATTTCGTTGGAGTCGACGTCGTGGTACGAACCGTCGAATACCGCGGCCTTCAGGCCGATCAGAGGATAACCGGCAACAACGCCGTTTTTCATCTGCTCTTCGATACCCTTCTGGATCGCAGGGATGTATTCCTTAGGAATCACACCGCCAACGACTTCGTTGGAGAACACCAGACCTTCGGTGATGTTGCCCTTGTCGTCCTGATCCGGCTCCGAGAAACGGATCCAGCAGTGACCGAACTGACCACGACCGCCCGACTGACGAACGAACTTGCCTTCGATCTCGACGTTGGACTTGGTGATCTTCTCGCGGTACGAAACCTGCGGCTTGCCGATGTTGGCCTCGACGTTGAACTCGCGCTTCATGCGGTCAACGAGGATGTCCAGGTGCAGCTCACCCATACCGGAGATGATGGTCTGACCAGTTTCTTCGTCGGTCTTGACGCGGAACGACGGGTCTTCCTGAGCCAGCTTGCCCAGTGCGATACCCATCTTCTCCTGGTCGGCCTTGGTTTTCGGCTCTACGGAGAGCGAAATCACAGGCTCAGGGAAGTCCATACGCTCGAGGATGATCGGCTTGTCGGCGTTGCACAGGGTGTCACCGGTGGTGACGTCCTTCATGCCGATCAGAGCAGCGATGTCGCCTGCACGTACTTCCTTGATTTCTTCACGCTGGTTGGCGTGCATCTGCACCATACGACCAACGCGTTCTTTCTTGCCCTTGACCGAGTTGATGACGGAGTCACCGGAGGTCAGGAAGCCCGAGTAAACACGAACGAAGGTCAGAGTACCAACGAACGGGTCGGTGGCAATCTTGAACGCCAGGGCCGAGAACGGCTCGTTGTCGTCAGCGTGACGCTCGTCGAACTGCTCAGGCTTGACTTCGTCCTTCGGCACGTCGATCAGGTCAGGGTGGATACCCTTGATCGCCGGGATTTCGGTCGGAGCAGGCAGGAAGTCGATAACGGCGTCGAGAACCAGGGGAACGCCCTTGTTCTTGAACGACGAACCGCAGACAGCCGGAACGATCTCGCTGGCCAGGGTGCGCGCGCGCAGGCCTGCCTTGATCTCTTCGACGGTCAGCTCACCTTCTTCAAGGTACTTGTTCATCAGCTCTTCGTTGGCTTCGGCGGCGGCTTCAACCATGTTGTTGCGCCATTCGTTAGCCAGCTCGACCATATCCGCAGGAATTTCTTCCTCGCGGTAGGTAGTGCCCTTGTCGTCGTCGTTCCAGTAGATGGCTTTCATCTTGATCAGGTCGACCTGACCCTGGAAGTCGTCTTCTGCACCGATAGCCAGCTGGACCGGAACCGGGGTGTGACCCAGGCGGTTCTTGATCTGGCCGACAACGCGCAGGAAGTTGGCACCGGCACGGTCCATCTTGTTCACGTAGACAACACGTGGAACGCCGTACTTGTTGGCCTGACGCCATACGGTTTCGGACTGCGGCTCAACGCCGGAGGTGCCGCAGAACACAACGACCGCGCCGTCGAGTACACGCAGCGAACGCTCTACTTCAATGGTGAAGTCAACGTGGCCGGGGGTATCGATGACGTTTACGCGGTAGTTGTCGTACTGACCACGGGAACCTTTCCAGAAGGTGGTAACGGCAGCGGAGGTAATGGTGATACCGCGCTCCTGCTCCTGCACCATCCAGTCGGTGGTCGCGGCGCCGTCGTGCACCTCGCCCATCTTGTGGCTCAGACCTGTGTAGAACAGGATCCGCTCGGTAGTGGTAGTCTTGCCCGCGTCAACGTGGGCACAGATACCGATGTTACGGTAGCGGTTAATTGCTGTAGTACGAGCCATAAAGCCCTCGCAAAATAATTGATGCTTGAATTAGAAGCGGTAGTGCGAGAACGCTTTGTTGGCTTCGGCCATACGGTGCACGTCTTCACGCTTCTTGACTGCAGCACCCTTGCCTTCAGCAGCATCCAGCAGTTCGCCGGCCAGGCGCAGGGCCATCGACTTCTCGCCGCGCTTGCGGGCGTAGTCTACGAGCCAGCGCATTGCCAGAGCGTTACGACGGGATGGACGAACTTCAACCGGAACCTGGTAAGTGGCACCGCCGACACGGCGGGACTTTACTTCGACCAGCGGAGCGATGGCGTCGAGAGCTTTCTCGAAGATTTCCAGGGGGTCGCTGTTCTTGCGTGCTTTGACGGTATCCAGGGCACCGTAAACGATGCGCTCGGCTACGGCCTTCTTGCCGCTTTCCATCACGTGGTTCATGAACTTGGCGAGAATCTGGGATCCGTACTTCGGATCGTCAAGGATCTCACGTTTTGCTGCTACACGACGTCTTGGCATGATAAGCCCTCAAACGGTCTTCAGGTTAGCCCGGGACGTGGGTCTTCGACCCCTGCCCGACCTTACTCTTATCGACTCAAATAAATGGATGTCTGCAAACGACCGATTACTTCGGACGCTTGGTACCGTACTTCGAACGACCCTGGTTACGGCCTTTGACGCCCGAAGTATCCAGAGAGCCGCGAACGGTGTGGTAACGAACACCTGGCAAGTCTTTTACACGGCCGCCACGAATCAGGACGACGCTGTGCTCTTGCAGGTTGTGGCCTTCACCACCGATGTACGAGGAAACCTCGAAACCGTTGGTCAGACGCACACGGCATACTTTACGCAGTGCCGAGTTAGGTTTTTTCGGCGTGGTGGTGTACACGCGGGTGCACACGCCACGACGCTGCGGGCAGTTCTGCAGCGCAGGAACGTCGGACTTCTCGACCGAACGCTTACGCGGCTGACGTACCAGCTGGTTGATAGTTGCCATCTACTAGCTCCACTGATTGTCTTGCGACTCTATTGTCTTGCAAGAAAGCCAAAAATTGGCGAGACGGAGCCTCACCAAATTTAAGGGTACAAAAGTCTAAAGAGGATCTTGCACCCAGTCAAGACGAGGCCCCGGCCCTCCCCGCCCGATCATCGGCAACATTTCATGTCGTCGATGACCGTTCGAGGCTTGCCGGGGCCCTGCCCTGTACTTAGTTACCGCTGGAGTTCAGCGCTTCGGTCAGTGCGGCTTCCACCTCACTGGCGCTCACACGCAGCGGCTTGTCGGCATCACGGCGACGCTTGCGCTCGCTGTGGTAGGCCAGACCAGTACCGGCCGGGATCAGACGACCCACGACCACGTTCTCTTTCAGGCCGCGCAGGTAATCGCGCTTGCCGGTTACCGCCGCTTCGGTCAGTACGCGGGTGGTTTCCTGGAAGGAAGCCGCGGAGATGAACGACTCGGTCGACAGCGACGCCTTGGTGATACCCAGCAGCACGCGGGTGAACTTGGAGACGAACTTGTCCTCGGCGGCGAGACGCTCGTTCTCTACCAGTACCTGGGTCAGTTCCATCTGGTCGCCCTTGATGAAGCTGGAATCGCCCGACTCGGAGATCTCGACCTTGCGCAGCATCTGACGCAGGATGGTCTCGATGTGCTTGTCGTTGATCTTAACGCCTTGCAGACGGTAAACGTCCTGGATCTCGTTGACGATGTACTTCGCCAGCGCGCTCACACCCAGCAGACGCAGGATGTCGTGCGGATCGCTCGGGCCGTCGGAGATAACTTCGCCGCGGTTTACCTGTTCGCCTTCGAAGACGTTCAGGTGGCGCCACTTCGGAATCAGCTCTTCGTACGGATCGCTACCGTCGGTCGGAGTGATGACCAGACGACGCTTGCCCTTGGTCTCTTTACCGAACGCGATGGTGCCGCTGACTTCAGCCAGAATCGAGGCTTCTTTCGGACGGCGCGCTTCGAACAGGTCGGCAACGCGCGGCAGACCACCGGTGATGTCACGGGTCTTCGACGTTTCTTGCGGGATACGCGCGATAACGTCACCAACGCCGATCTGGGCACCGTCAGCCACACCGACAAGGGCGTTGGCCGGCAGGAAGTACTGGGCAGGTACGTCGGTACCTGGCAGATACAGATCCTTGCCAGAAGCATCGACCATCTTGATTGCCGGACGGATTTCCTTGCCAGCGGCAGGGCGATCCTTGACGTCCAGGACTTCGATGTTGGTCAAACCGGTCAGTTCGTCGGTCTGACGCTTGATGGTGATGTTTTCTTCCATGCCCACGAAGGTCACGGTACCTTTCAGCTCGGTAACGATCGGGTGGGTGTGCGGGTCCCACTTGGCGACGATGGCGCCAGCTTCGACCTTGTCACCTTCCTTGACCGAAATCACCGCACCGTAAGGCAGCTTGTAGCGCTCACGCTCACGACCGAACTCGTCGGCAATCGCCAACTCGCCCGAACGCGATACAGCAACCAGGTTGCCATCGGCACGCTCTACCTGCTTCAGGTTGTGCAGACGCACCATACCGCCGTTCTTCACCTGGACGCTGTCGGCAGCCGAGGTACGGCTTGCAGCACCACCGATGTGGAACGTACGCATGGTCAGCTGGGTACCCGGCTCACCGATCGACTGTGCAGCGATAACACCGACAGCTTCACCGATGTTCACCTGGTGACCGCGAGCCAGGTCACGACCGTAGCACTTGGCGCAGATACCGTAGCGGGTTTCGCAGTTGATCGGCGAACGCACGACTACTTCGTCGATGCTGTTCAGCTCGATGAACTCTACCCACTTCTCGTCGACCAAGGTGCCGGCCGGAACGATGACGTCCTCGGTGCCTGGCTTGAACACGTCACGGGCGATGACACGACCCAGTACACGCTCACCCAGCGGCTCTACAACATCGCCACCTTCGATGTGCGGGGTCATCAGCAGGCCCTGGTCGGTGCCGCAGTCGATCTCGGTAACCACCAGATCCTGGGCAACGTCTACCAGACGACGAGTCAGGTAACCGGAGTTAGCAGTCTTCAGTGCGGTATCCGCCAGACCCTTACGAGCACCGTGGGTCGAAATGAAGTACTGCAGAACGCTCAGGCCTTCACGGAAGTTCGCCGTGATCGGCGTCTCGATGATGGAGCCGTCCGGCTTGGCCATCAGGCCACGCATACCGGCCAGCTGACGGATCTGGGCTGCGGAACCCCGCGCACCGGAGTCAGCCATCATGTACATCGAGTTGAAGGACTCTTGCTCGACTTCCTTGCCTTCGCGGTCGATGACCTTCTCTTTCGAGAGGTTGGCCATCATCGCCTTGGACACTTCGTCGTTCGCCTTCGACCACAAGTCGATGACCTTGTTGTACTTCTCGCCCTGGGTTACCAGGCCGGAGGCGTACTGGCTCTCGATCTCCTTCACTTCATCGGTAGCGGTACCGATGATGCGGGCTTTTTCATCCGGGATAACGAAGTCGTTAACACCGATGGAAACGCCGGAAATGGTCGAGTAAGCGAAACCGGTGTACATCAGCTGGTCAGCGAAGATCACGGTCTCTTTCAGACCAACCACGCGATAGCACTGGTTGATCAGCTTGGAGATCGCCTTCTTCTTCATAGGCTGGTTGACCACGTCGTACGGCAGACCTGCCGGTACAACCTGGAACAGCAGCGCACGGCCGACGGTGGTGTCGACGATACGGGTGTTCTTGACCACGGAACCATCACGCTCTTTCACGGTTTCGTTGATACGAACCTTGATTTTCGCGTGCAGGGCAGCCTCGCCGGCGCGGAATACGCGGTCGACTTCCTGCAGGTCGGCGAATACGCGACCTTCGCCCTTGGCATTGATGGCTTCACGGGTCATGTAGTACAGACCCAGTACCACGTCCTGCGACGGAACGATGATTGGCTCACCGTTGGCTGGCGACAAGATGTTGTTGGTCGACATCATCAGCGCGCGCGCTTCGAGCTGGGCTTCCAGGGTCAGCGGCACGTGAACGGCCATCTGGTCACCGTCGAAGTCGGCGTTGTACGCGGCGCAGACCAGTGGGTGCAGCTGGATGGCCTTACCTTCGATCAGAACCGGTTCAAAGGCCTGGATACCCAGACGGTGCAGGGTCGGTGCACGGTTGAGCAGCACGGGGTGTTCGCGGATCACCTCGGCGAGCACGTCCCACACCTCTGGCAGCTCGCGCTCGACCATCTTCTTGGCAGCCTTGATGGTGGTCGCCAGACCACGCATTTCCAGCTTGCCGAAAATGAACGGCTTGAACAGCTCGAGAGCCATTTTCTTCGGCAGACCGCACTGGTGCAGACGCAGGGTCGGGCCTACGGTAATTACCGAACGGCCGGAGTAGTCCACACGCTTACCGAGCAGGTTCTGACGGAAGCGACCTTGCTTACCTTTGATCATGTCGGCCAGGGACTTCAGCGGACGCTTGTTCGAGCCAGTGATGGCGCGACCGCGACGGCCGTTGTCCAGCAGGGCGTCGACCGCTTCCTGCAACATGCGCTTTTCGTTGCGCACGATGATGTCCGGCGCCGACAGATCCAGCAGGCGCTTCAGACGGTTGTTACGGTTGATCACCCGACGATACAGGTCGTTCAGGTCGGAGGTCGCGAAGCGGCCACCATCCAGCGGTACCAGCGGACGCAGGTCCGGCGGCAGCACTGGCAAGACGGTCAGGACCATCCACTCAGGCAGGTTGCCCGAGCCCTGGAAAGCTTCCATCAGCTTCAGGCGCTTGGACAGCTTCTTGATCTTGGTTTCCGAGTTGGTCTGCGGAATCTCTTCGCGCAGGCGACCGATCTCGTGCTCCAGGTCGATAGCGTGCAGCAGCTCGCGGACAGCTTCGGCACCCATGCGGGCGTCGAAGTCGTCACCGAACTCTTCCAGCGCTTCGAAGTACTGCTCGTCGTTCAGCAGCTGACCCTTTTCCAGAGTGGTCATGCCCGGGTCGATAACGACGTAGCTCTCGAAGTAGAGCACGCGCTCGATGTCACGCAGGGTCATGTCCATCAGCAGGCCGATACGGGACGGCAGCGACTTCAGGAACCAGATGTGGGCAACAGGCGAGGCCAGTTCGATGTGCGCCATGCGCTCACGACGAACTTTTGCCAAGGCAACTTCAACGCCGCACTTCTCGCAGATCACGCCGCGGTGCTTGAGGCGCTTGTACTTGCCGCACAGGCACTCGTAGTCCTTGACTGGGCCAAAGATCTTGGCGCAGAACAGGCCGTCACGCTCAGGTTTGAACGTACGGTAGTTGATGGTTTCCGGCTTCTTAACTTCACCGAACGACCACGAACGGATCATTTCAGGCGACGCCAGACCGATGCGGATGGCGTCGAACTCTTCGACTTGACCCTGGTTTTTCAGCAAATTCAGTAGGTCTTTCAAGGCCTTTCCTCCTGGCGGAGCAGGGAGCGGGCATTACCTGCCCCACTCCCCTTCGCGTCACGTGTTATTCGGTTTCCAGATCGATATCGATACCGAGCGAACGGATCTCTTTGATCAACACGTTGAAGGACTCGGGCATGCCCGGCTCCATACGGTGATCGCCATCCACGATGTTCTTGTACATCTTGGTACGGCCGTTCACGTCGTCCGACTTCACTGTGAGCATTTCTTGCAGGGTGTATGCCGCGCCGTATGCTTCCAGCGCCCACACTTCCATCTCCCCGAAACGCTGACCACCGAACTGCGCCTTACCACCCAGCGGCTGCTGGGTAACCAGGCTGTAGGAACCAGTGGAACGCGCGTGCATCTTGTCGTCCACCAAGTGGTTCAGCTTGAGCATGTACATGTAACCAACGGTCACAGGACGCTCGAACTTGTTGCCGGTACGGCCATCGAACAGCACCATCTGGCCGCTCTCTGGCAGGTCGGCCAGCTTCAGCATGGCCTTGATCTCGCGCTCCTTGGCACCGTCGAAGACCGGGGTAGCCATTGGCACGCCCTTCTTCAGGTTGTGGGCCAGGGCCAGGATCTCTTCGTCGGTGAACTCGTCGAGGTTTTCCTGACGACCGCCGATCTCGTTGTAGACCTCGGTCAGGAACACGCGCAGTTCAGCGGCCTTGCGCTGCTCTTCGATCATGCGATCGATCTTCTCGCCCAGCCCTTTGGCTGCGAGGCCCAGGTGGGTTTCGAGGATCTGACCGACGTTCATACGCGAAGGTACGCCCAGCGGGTTCAGTACGACATCGACCGGAGTACCGTTGGCGTCGTGCGGCATGTCTTCGACCGGCATGATTACCGAGACAACACCCTTGTTACCGTGACGACCGGCCATCTTGTCACCCGGCTGGATGCGACGGCGGATTGCCAGGTAAACCTTGACGATCTTCAGTACGCCCGGTGCCAGGTCATCGCCCTGCTGCAGCTTGCGCTTCTTGTCTTCGAACTTGTCGTCCAGCAGACGGCGACGGTCGACGATGTACTGCTGAGCCTTTTCCAGCTGCTCGTTCAGTGCATCTTCAGCCATGCGCAGTTTGAACCACTGGCCGTGCTCCAGACCGTCCAGCACTTCGTCAGTGATCACGGTGCCTTTCTTCAGGCCCGCGCCACCGTCGACCACCTGGCCGTTCAGGGCGGAACGCAGACGCTCGAAGGTTGCGCCTTCGACGATGCGGAACTCTTCGTTGAGGTCCTTGCGGATCTCGTCCAGCTGCATCTTCTCGATGGCCAGGGCGCGGCTGTCGCGCTCGACGCCATCACGGGTGAAGACCTGTACGTCGATGACGGTACCCTTGGTGCCGGTCGGCACGCGCAGGGAGGTGTCCTTAACGTCGCTGGCCTTCTCACCGAAGATTGCGCGCAGCAGTTTTTCTTCCGGAGTCAGCTGGGTTTCGCCTTTTGGCGTGACCTTGCCGACCAGGATGTCGCCAGCGCCGACTTCGGCACCCACGTAGACGATACCGGCTTCGTCCAGCTTGTTCAGTGCGGCTTCACCCACGTTCGGGATGTCCGCAGTGATTTCCTCTGGGCCAAGCTTGGTGTCACGCGCCACACAGGTCAGTTCCTGGATGTGGATGGTGGTGAAGCGGTCTTCCTGGACCACACGCTCGGACAGGCAGATGGAGTCTTCGAAGTTGAAGCCGTTCCACGCCATGAACGCGATGCGCATGTTCTGACCCAGTGCCAGTTCACCCATATCGGTGGACGGGCCGTCGGCCATGATGTCGCCACGCTGAACCTTGTCACCCTTGCTCACCAGCGGACGCTGGTTGATGCAGGTGTTCTGGTTCGAACGGGTGTACTTGGTCAGGTTGTAGATATCCACACCTGCTTCGCCGGTTTCCACTTCGTCGTCGGCAACGCGAACAACGATACGGCTGGCATCGACCGAGTCGATCACACCACCGCGGCGAGCAACCACGCAGACACCGGAGTCACGAGCAACGTTGCGCTCCATGCCGGTACCTACCAGCGGCTTGTCGGCGCGCAGGGTCGGTACAGCCTGACGCTGCATGTTCGAACCCATCAACGCACGGTTGGCGTCGTCGTGCTCGAGGAACGGAATCAGCGACGCAGCGACCGAAACAACCTGCTTCGGCGAAACGTCCATCAGGGTGACGTCTTCCGGCGCCTTGACGGTGAATTCGTTCAGGTGACGAACAGCTACCAGCTCATCGATCAGTTGCTTCTTCTCGTTCATCGCGGCCGAAGCCTGGGCGATGACATGATCCGCTTCTTCAATGGCCGACAGGAACACGATGTCGTCGCTGACCACGCCTTCCTTCACCACGCGGTACGGGCTTTCCAGGAAGCCGTACTGGTTGGTGCGGGCGTAGGCTGCCAGGGAGTTGATCAGACCGATGTTCGGACCTTCAGGGGTCTCGATCGGGCACACACGGCCGTAGTGGGTCGGGTGTACGTCACGGACTTCGAAGCCGGCACGCTCACGGGTCAGACCGCCAGGGCCGAGCGCGGAGACGCGGCGCTTGTGGGTGATCTCGGAGAGCGGGTTGTTCTGGTCCATGAACTGGGACAGCTGGCTGGAACCGAAGAACTCTTTCACTGCCGCCGCTACCGGCTTGGCATTGATCAGGTCCTGCGGCATCAGGCCTTCGCTTTCCGCCATCGACAGGCGTTCCTTGACCGCGCGCTCGACGCGCACCAGGCCAACGCGGAACTGGTTCTCGGCCATCTCGCCGACGCAACGTACGCGACGGTTACCCAGGTGGTCGATGTCGTCGACGATGCCTTTGCCGTTACGGATGTCGACCAGGGTCTTCAGAACCTCGACGATATCTTCCTTGCTCAGCACGCCCGAACCTTCGATCTCGGTACGACCGATACGACGGTTGAACTTCATGCGGCCAACGGCGGACAGGTCGTAACGCTCGGCGCTGAAGAACAGGTTGTTGAACAGGGTCTCGGCAGCGTCCTTGGTTGGCGGCTCGCCAGGACGCATCATGCGGTAGATCTCGACCAGGGCTTCCAGCTGGTTGCTGGTAGTGTCGATCTTCAGGGTATCGGAGATGAACGGACCGCAGTCGATGTCGTTGGTGTACAGGGTCTCGATACGGACGACCTGTGCCTTGGCGACCTTGATCAGCAGTTCGGTGGTCATCTCGGTATTGCATTCGGCCAGGATCTCGCCGGTAGCCGGATGCACGATGGCCTTGGCGGTAGTGCGGCCCAGGACGTATTCCATAGGAACGTCCAGCTGCTTGACGCCGGCCTTCTCGAGCTGGTTGATGTGGCGCGCGGTAATACGGCGGCCCTGCTCGACGATGACTTTGCCGGTTTCGTCATGGATATCCATGACTGCAACCTCACCACGCAGACGCTGCGGTACCAGTTCCAGGCTGAGTTTCTCGCCGGAAATGTGGAACACGTTGGTGGTGTAGAAGGTGTTCAGCACTTCTTCAGTGCTGTAACCCAGGGCACGCAGCAGCACCGAGGCCGGCAGTTTGCGGCGACGGTCGATACGTACGAACACGCAGTCCTTCGGGTCGAACTCGAAGTCCAGCCAGGAGCCGCGGTAAGGGATGATGCGAGCGGAGTACAGCAGCTTGCCGGAGCTGTGAGTCTTGCCACGGTCGTGGTCGAAGAACACACCAGGCGAACGGTGCAGCTGGGAAACGATCACACGCTCGGTACCGTTGATAACGAAGGTACCGTTCTCAGTCATCAGGGGGATTTCACCCATGTAGACTTCTTGCTCTTTGATGTCCTTGATCGCTTTGTTCGACGATTCCTTGTCGAAGATGATCAGGCGCACCTTGACCCGCAGTGGGACTGCAAAGGTCACGCCACGCAGGACACATTCCTTCACATCGAAGGCGGGTTCGCCCAGGCGATAGCCTACGTACTCCAGGGCAGCATTGCCGGAGTAGCTGATGATCGGAAATACCGATTTGAAGGCCGCGTGCAGGCCGACGTCGCGGAACTGATCCTTGGATGCTCCCGCTTGCAGGAATTCGCGATACGAATCCAGCTGGATGGCCAGGAGGTAAGGCACATCCATGACGTCCGGCAACTTGCTAAAGTCCTTGCGGATACGTTTTTTCTCAGTGTATGAGTAAGCCATCAGCGTTCCCCAGCTTGGTCACCTGCTTGTTTGGCTTCTCCCGGCGGGAGCAGCCAGAAAATCGTGCAAACCCCTTGGTTTGCGCCACCCACATGGGTGTCTTGCAGCTTGTTATCGGGGCCGGCCTGACCGGCCACCAATAACGGAAAAAGGCCGGTGGCATAAGCCACCAGCCATCAGCCCTTCGCTCAACGCTCGGACTGGAGTCGCAAGGTCGAGATTACTTCAGCTCGACTTTAGCGCCAGCTTCTTCCAGCTTCTTCTTAGCGTCTTCAGCGGCTTCTTTCGAAACGCCTTCAGCTACAACCTGAGGAGCGCCATCGACTTTCTCTTTGGCTTCTTTCAGGCCCAGACCGGTCAGTTCGCGAACGGCTTTGATCACGTTCACTTTCTTGTCGCCGGCTTCAACCAGAACAACGTTGAACTCGGTCTGCTCTTCAACAACGGCAGCAGCAGCAGCTGGGCCAGCAGCGGCAACAGCAGCGGTAACGCCGAAGGTTTCTTCCATAGCTTTGATCAGCTCAACAACTTCCAGAACGGTTTTCTGGCCGATTGCTTCGATGATTTGTTCGTTAGTCAGAGACATGACTTAAATCCTGTATTGGGGTGACAGCCTACGCAGCCATCAAATTAAACGTATGATTTTGAAAGAGTTCGCACGCGTTAGGCGGCGGTAGCTTCTTTCTGGTCGCGAATGGCTGCCAGAGTACGAGCCAGCTTGCTGGTGGCGCCTTGAATAACGCTCATCAGTTTTGCGATAGCTTCGTCGCGGGTCGGCAGGGTAGCCAACACGTCGATCTGGTTCGCTGCAATGAAATTGCCGTCAAACGCAGCTGCCTTGATCTCGAACTTGTCCTGACCCTTGGCGAACTCTTTGAACAGACGAGCAGCAGCGCCCGGGTGTTCGTTGGAGAAAGCAATCAGGGTCGGGCCTTTGAACGCGTCGTTGAGGATCGAGAATTCGGTGCCTTCAACAGCGCGCTTGAGCAGGGTGTTACGTACGACACGTACGTAAACGCCAGCTTCGCGGGCCTCTTTACGGAGTCCGGTCATTGCGCTTACAGTCACACCACGGGCATCAGCCACGACAGCGGACAGAGCGACTTTGGCAGCCTCGTTGACTTCAGCGACGATGGCCTTCTTGTCTTCGAGTTTAATTGCCACGGGTTTACTCCTGGTTTTTACCGTTTCATCTGGCCGAAGCCGGATGTCGTTTTGGTGTCTGATTCGGTAACGAATCGGGAGCACCATCTGCGTGGGCTGGTGTTTTAAGGCTCGCGCCGCCTACGGTCTTGGATAGCCCCCGCCAGGCAGGGACCCCAATTTTTGCAGGTGGCGCGACAAGTCGCGCCACCATGTTCTTACACGTTCAGCGAGCTCTGATCGATGACCAGACCTGGGCCCATGGTGGTGCTCAGGGTAACGCGCTTGACGTAGATACCTTTCGAGGAAGCTGGCTTGATACGCTTCAGATCAGCGATCAGGGCTTCAACGTTTTCCTTCAGCTTGCCGGCTTCGAAGCCGATCTTGCCAACGGAGGTGTGGATGATACCGTTCTTGTCGGTACGGTAGCGAACCTGACCAGCCTTGGCGTTCTTGACGGCGCCGGCTACGTCTGGGGTTACGGTACCAACTTTCGGGTTAGGCATCAGGCCGCGAGGACCCAGAACCTGACCCAGCTGACCTACAACGCGCATGGCATCAGGCGATGCGATGACGACGTCATAGTTCAGGTCGCCGCCTTTCATTTCGGCAGCCAGATCGTCCATACCTACGCGGTCAGCGCCGGCAGCCAGAGCGGCTTCAGCAGCTGGACCCTGGGTGAAGACAGCAACGCGAACGGTCTTGCCAGTGCCGTGTGGCAGCACGGTAGCGCTACGTACGACCTGGTCGGATTTACGCGGGTCAACACCGAGGTTAACGGCGATGTCGTAGGACTCTACGAACTTGGCAGCCGGCAGCGAAGCCAGCAGAGTGGCCGCTTCTTCGAAGTTGTAGGCCTTGCCTGCTTCGATTTTCTCGGCGATTGCCTTTTGGCGTTTGGTCAGCTTAGCCATTACACACCCTCCACGTTCAGGCCCATGCTGCGGGCAGAGCCAGCGATGGTGCGTACAGCAGCGTCCAGGTCAGCGGCAGTCAGATCAGCCTGTTTAGCCTTGGCGATGTCTTCCAGCTGAGCACGGGTAACGGTACCGACTTTAACGGTGTTCGGACGAGCCGAACCACTGGTCAGGCCAGCAGCTTTCTTCAGCAGAACCGAGGCAGGGGTGCTCTTGGTCTCGAAGGTGAAGCTACGGTCGCTGTAGACAGTGATGATCACAGGAGTCGGCAGGCCGGCTTCTTGACCCTGAGTACGGGCGTTGAAGGCCTTGCAGAATTCCATGATGTTCACACCGTGTTGACCCAGTGCTGGACCAACGGGTGGGCTTGGGTTGGCCTGGCCGGCCTTAACTTGCAGCTTGATGTAAGCCTGAATCTTCTTAGCCATGAGCTACTCCAAAATCGGGTACGAACGCCTGATGGCTCCCCGGATGACTTGCGTTTTATCCCAGTGACGACAAAACCCCGCAGCACACAGGGCTGCGGGGTATGGGATGCTTCGTCCGCCTAGACCTTTTCGACCTGGCTGAACTCGAGCTCTACCGGAGTAGAGCGACCGAAAATGAGCACTGCAACCTGCAGGCGGCTCTTCTCGTAGTTAACCTCTTCGACACTACCATTGAAGTCAGCGAACGGACCGTCAATGACTCGAACCACTTCACCCGGCTCGAACAGTGTCTTCGGCTTCGGCTTGTCGCTACCGTCGGCTACGCGACGCAGGATGGCCTCAGCTTCTTTATCAGTGATCGGCGCAGGCTTGTCTGCGGTACCACCAATAAAGCCCATCACACGAGGGGTATCCTTGACCAAGTGCCAAGTCCCTTCGTTCATCTCCATCTGGACCAATACATAGCCAGGGAAGAATTTACGCTCACTCTTGCGCTTCTGGCCGTTGCGCATTTCGACGACTTCTTCGGTCGGGACCAGGATCTCGCCGAAACCGTCTTCCATGCCAGCCAGCTTGACGCGCTCGATCAGGGAGCGCATTACATGCTTCTCGTAACCCGAGTAAGCATGCACAACATACCAACGCTTAGCCACGGATCACCTTTAGCCAACGATCAAGGAGACCGCCCAGCCGAGCAGGGAATCAAGACCCCACAGCAGCAGTGCCATAACCAGCACAACAGCCACGACAATCAGCGTGGTCTGGGTGGTTTCCTGGCGGGTCGGCCACACGACTTTACGAATCTCGGTACGAGCTTCCTTCGCCAGCGTAAAGAACGACTTGCCCTTCGCAGTCTGCAAGGCAACAAAGCCCGCGACAGCAGCCAGGACGAGAAGTGCAAGGACGCGATACAGGATCGGGGACGCGGAGTAATACTGGTTACCCACTACGCCGACAACCACCAAAGCCACTACAGCCAGCCACTTGAACAGATCAAAACGCGATTCTTGGGCTTCAGTTTTGGGAGTCATCGAGGAGGATCCTGTAAGAAGAAAGCCATCACACCGAAGTGAAATGGCAGGTCAGGAGGGAATCGAACCCCCAACCTACGGTTTTGGAGACCGTCGCTCTGCCAATTGAGCTACTGACCTGTAACGCTGTATCAGGCCGGCCATTATACCGGCCTGATCAAGTAAATCAACTACTTATTCAATAATTTTTGCTACGACGCCGGCGCCGACGGTACGACCGCCTTCACGGATAGCGAAGCGCAGACCGTCTTCCATTGCGATGGTCTTGATCAGGGTAACAGTCATCTGAATGTTGTCACCTGGCATTACCATTTCAACGCCTTCCGGCAGTTCGCAGTTACCGGTCACGTCAGTGGTACGGAAGTAGAACTGAGGACGGTAGCCTTTGAAGAACGGAGTGTGACGACCGCCTTCTTCCTTCGACAGAACGTAGACTTCTGCGGTGAACTTGGTGTGCGGCTTGACCGAACCTGGCTTGACCAGAACCTGGCCACGCTCAACGTCGTCACGCTTGGTACCACGCAGCAGAACGCCGCAGTTCTCGCCAGCACGGCCTTCGTCCAGCAGCTTGCGGAACATCTCAACACCGGTGCAGGTGGTGGTGGTGGTGTCACGCAGACCAACGATTTCCAGCGGATCCTGAACGCGGACGATACCACGCTCGATACGACCGGTAACAACGGTACCACGACCCGAGATCGAGAATACGTCTTCGATCGGCATCAGGAACGGCTGGTCAACGGCACGAACTGGCTCAGGGATGTAGGCATCCAGAGTTTCTACCAGCTTCTTGACAGCGGTAGTACCCATTTCGTTGTCGTCTTTGCCTTCCAGCGCCATACGAGCCGAACCGATGATGATCGGGGTGTCGTCGCCTGGGAAGTCGTAGGTGGACAGCAGGTCGCGAACTTCCATCTCGACCAGTTCCAGCAGCTCGGCGTCGTCTACCAGGTCAGCCTTGTTCAGGAAGACCACGATGTAAGGAACGCCTACCTGACGGGACAGCAGGATGTGCTCACGGGTTTGCGGCATCGGACCATCGGCAGCCGAGCAAACCAGGATCGCGCCGTCCATCTGGGCAGCACCGGTGATCATGTTCTTCACGTAGTCAGCGTGACCTGGGCAGTCAACGTGAGCGTAGTGACGAATGTTCGAGTTGTACTCGACGTGAGCGGTGTTGATGGTGATACCGCGCGCTTTTTCTTCCGGAGCCGAGTCGATCTTGTCGAACTCAACGACTGCCGAACCGAAAACTTCGGAGCAGACGCGAGTCAGAGCTGCGGTCAGAGTGGTCTTACCGTGGTCAACGTGGCCGATAGTGCCGACGTTAACGTGGGGAAGGGAACGATCAAACTTTTCCTTAGCCATCGATACAATCCTCCGCAGAAGAAATAGTCTTGCGCTGATAAAACAAAGGCAGATATTTTCATATCTGCCTTGTTTATATGGAGCTCTTGAGCGGACTTGAACCGCTGACCTCACCCTTACCAAGGGTGTGCTCTACCAACTGAGCTACAAGAGCGAAACACTTTGTGCAAAATCCAGCAAACTTGGAGCGGGTAGCGGGAATCGAACCCGCATCATCAGCTTGGAAGGCTGAGGTTCTACCACTAAACTATACCCGCGGAGCTTGCGGCTCTCGCTAAAACTGGTGGAGGGAGAAGGATTCGAACCTTCGAAGCTCTCGCAACGGATTTACAGTCCGTCCCCTTTGACCGCTCGGGAATCCCTCCAGATGTGGCCGGCATTCTATTTGTCTGCCGTCCTAGTGTCAAGCGTTTTTTCAAATTTTTTCAATCAAATCTGAAACTTAGCTGCTTTGACACCGCTTCCAGCTCTACCACCTGAGTGGTGTTCCCTGTGAAGCGGGCGCCATTCTATCAAGCTATTCGCCAGTTGCAATACCCTGGCAGAAAATAATTTTGTGTTTTAAGTCTTTGAAATCGTTGGAAAGAATTGCGATGACGGTTTGGTCCAGCAAACGCTCGCTTTCAGCGGCAACCTTGAGCCAACGACCCTCCGCTCCCGCTAGCTGGCCCGCCACCGGTAGCGTGGAAATATCCAGGCTTAACAGACGCTGACGCAGTGCATCGAGCTCCCCCTGACCCATAACGCCGCCGACTACCAGGCACTCATCCCGACGTTTGGGTGGCGCCGACACACCTGTTTCACGCAACAGACGGATTTCTTGCTGATTCCCCTTGTACAGCGAAAGGGGTGCCACTTCCTTGACCTTCAGCGGGGCTTCCTGCTGGTGCCACACGTAATAAAAGACGTTGAGCACCAGTAACAGCAGAAACAACCAACGCATAGGCACCTCAATCCAATGGGCAGGCCATGGCCAAGCCAACGAAAACCAGGTCAGGCACGACGCGCGCCTGCGGCACGGCCTCTTTTACCAACGGCGCGTCACCGCCGGTGAGAAAGACTGCAAAATCGTCCCCCCACAGCGCCCGCGCCTGTTCGAGCTGGGTACGCGCGAAACCCTGGAGCATCAAAACGCATCCGCGCTCGACCGCCTCGACAGTCGAACGCCCTGGCGCCAGGCTTGCCAATGCACGCTCAGCCGAGGCATCGTCATAACGGATACGCCGGGTGTGCGTACGCAACTGGCTACGCATCAATGGCATACCCGGGCAGATGTAGCCACCCAGGTGCTCGCCGTCCGCTGCAACGAAATCCGCTTTTGCAGCGGTGCCCAGATCAATGACCAGGCATGAGCGCCCGGCCAGGTGAAAGGCTCCCAACGCCGCCAACCAACGGTCCATGCCCAGGCGCTGGTAGTCGTCATAGCCATTGCGCACACCCGCCAGTTCCTGGGCCGGGTGCGCCACTCGCGCTTGCACGGCAAACGCCTGGGCAATCAGCGCGCAAAGCGCGTCGGTTTCTTCTTCACTGCGCACACTGACAATGCGGCAGCCGGTAAGACGCACGGAAGCAAGTGCAGCCACCTCGGCCACCAGCGCCTGATCGGAGTCGACGATACCGCCGCTTTCGATCGCTGCATCAGCGACATGGATTACCCGCCACTTGATGAAACTGTTACCGCAATCGAGCTCAAGAATCATCGCGCAACCTCAAACTGAGCTCACCACCACTAAAGCTCTTTTCCACCCCGTCCACCTCAAGGCGCAAACCGCCCTGCCCGTCGACACCAAGAACCACACCATCGATATGTGTGTTACCGGCAATCAGAGAAACCTTGCGCCCCTGCCAGAGGTGCGCCTGCTCCCATTCTTCCTGGAATGCAGCAAACCCGTAGCGACGATGCCGCGCCAATTCGTGCTGCAACTGCTGGCTGAGCAACGCTACCAGCCGGTTACGGTCGACTGCCGCCCCTGCTTCGCGGCGCATCGAGGTCCACAGCTGGTCGACCTGATCGTTGAGCTGCATGTTCACATTGATGCCGATACCCAGCACCACATGGCATACATCTGCCGGGTCGCCCACCAATTCCAAGAGGATACCGGTGATCTTCTGTCCGCGAACGAGGACATCATTGGGCCATTTGAGCCCTACATCCTTCACCCCAAACGCCTGCAGGGTACGCATAACCGCCAACCCCACCACTAGACTCAAGCCCTCGAGCTGGCGCATGCCGCCATCCACACGGAGTACCAGGCTGTAATACAGGTTTTCGGCAAACGGGCTGACCCACTGCCGACCGCGCCGACCACGGCCGGCGCTCTGGCGCTCAGCCAGGATCAGGAATGGAGCAATCTGCCCTTCCGCGGCGAGCCGCAGGCCTTCGGCATTGGTCGAATCGATGGTGTCGTGGATAAAAACAGGCCACTGCTCGCCTTCGGTAAACTCGGCAATCGCTTGTGCATCGAGCAAAGCCAGTGGCGCCGATAGCTGATAGCCGCGCCCACGAACCTTGTGAATAGTGAGGTTCAGTTCGCTCTCCAGGTGCTGCAGCTGCTTCCAAACAGCGCTGCGACTTACCCCGAGGGCGGCCCCCAAAGCTTCTCCGGAATGGAACCGTCCATCCTTGAGGAGATTCAACAACTTCAGCATGCCAGTCTCGACTTGGAATAAGGCAGGCATGATAGCTATGGGCTGTTGGCTTGCATAGGAAAAGGGCCTGCCGGCAGGATGGAGGCCACCCCCCGCAGCCCCCCCCTCGAAGACCGCGCCGCACTTGAGGGCTTTAACCGCGAAGCAGACAGCGCGGTGGATGGCACCGGCTTTGCCGGTGTTCGCGGGTGAACCCGCTCCCACAGAGAAGGGTTGTGCAGGCCTGTGGCTTCCGGGCCACAAAGACAAAACCCCTACCTGCATGCGCAGATAGGGGTTTTGCGAAATGAATCTTGACGATGACCTACTCTCACATGGGGAAACCCCACACTACCATCGGCGATGCATCGTTTCACTGCTGAGTTCGGGATGGGATCAGGTGGTTCCAATGCTCTATGGTCGTCAAGAAATTCTGTTGCCAGAATGTCCAGATGGACAGCCCAGCGAATTCGGATATGCGATATCTGTGGTGCTTTTGTGAACAGTGCGAACTTTCGGTTCGTTTCGTCTTCACCACCACAATCTGCGTAGCAGATTGCTTGGGTGTTATATGGTCAAGCCTCACGGGCAATTAGTATTGGTTAGCTCAACGCCTCACAGCGCTTACACACCCAACCTATCAACGTCGTAGTCTTCGACGGCCCTTTAGGGGATTCAAGATCCCAGTGAGATCTCATCTTGAGGCAAGTTTCCCGCTTAGATGCTTTCAGCGGTTATCTCTTCCGAACATAGCTACCCGGCAATGCCACTGGCGTGACAACCGGAACACCAGAGGTTCGTCCACTCCGGTCCTCTCGTACTAGGAGCAGCCCCTCTCAAATCTCAAACGTCCACGGCAGATAGGGACCGAACTGTCTCACGACGTTCTAAACCCAGCTCGCGTACCACTTTAAATGGCGAACAGCCATACCCTTGGGACCGGCTTCAGCCCCAGGATGTGATGAGCCGACATCGAGGTGCCAAACACCGCCGTCGATATGAACTCTTGGGCGGTATCAGCCTGTTATCCCCGGAGTACCTTTTATCCGTTGAGCGATGGCCCTTCCATACAGAACCACCGGATCACTAAGACCTACTTTCGTACCTGCTCGACGTGTTTGTCTCGCAGTCAAGCGCGCTTTTGCCTTTATACTCTACGACCGATTTCCGACCGGTCTGAGCGCACCTTCGTACTCCTCCGTTACTCTTTGGGAGGAGACCGCCCCAGTCAAACTACCCACCATACACTGTCCTCGATCCGGATAACGGACCTGAGTTAGAACCTCAAAGTTGCCAGGGTGGTATTTCAAGGATGGCTCCATGAGAACTGGCGTCCCCACTTCAAAGCCTCCCACCTATCCTACACAAGCAAATTCAAAGTCCAGTGCAAAGCTATAGTAAAGGTTCACGGGGTCTTTCCGTCTAGCCGCGGATACACTGCATCTTCACAGCGATTTCAATTTCACTGAGTCTCGGGTGGAGACAGCGCCGCCATCGTTACGCCATTCGTGCAGGTCGGAACTTACCCGACAAGGAATTTCGCTACCTTAGGACCGTTATAGTTACGGCCGCCGTTTACCGGGGCTTCGATCAAGAGCTTCGCTTGCGCTAACCCCATCAATTAACCTTCCGGCACCGGGCAGGCGTCACACCCTATACGTCCACTTTCGTGTTTGCAGAGTGCTGTGTTTTTAATAAACAGTCGCAGCGGCCTGGTATCTTCGACCGGCATGGGCTTACGGAGCAAGTCCTTCACCCTCGCCGGCGCACCTTCTCCCGAAGTTACGGTGCCATTTTGCCTAGTTCCTTCACCCGAGTTCTCTCAAGCGCCTTGGTATTCTCTACCTAACCACCTGTGTCGGTTTGGGGTACGGTTCCCAGTTATCTGAAGCTTAGGAGCTTTTCTTGGAAGCATGGTATCAACCACTTCGTCGCCTAAAGGCAACTCGTCATCAGCTCTCGGCCTTGAAATCCCGGATTTGCCTAAGATTTCAGCCTACCACCTTAAACCTGGACAACCAACGCCAGGCTGGCCTAACCTTCTCCGTCCCTCCATCGCAATAACTGGAAGTACAGGAATATTAACCTGTTTTCCATCGACTACGCTTTTCAGCCTCGCCTTAGGGACCGACTAACCCTGCGTCGATTAACGTTGCGCAGGAAACCTTGGTCTTTCGGCGTGCGAGTTTTTCACTCGCATTGTCGTTACTCATGTCAGCATTCGCACTTCTGATACCTCCAGCAAGCTTCTCAACTCACCTTCACAGGCTTACAGAACGCTCCTCTACCGCGTCATCGTAAGATGACACCCGTAGCTTCGGTGCATGGTTTGAGCCCCGTTACATCTTCCGCGCAGGCCGACTCGACTAGTGAGCTATTACGCTTTCTTTAAAGGGTGGCTGCTTCTAAGCCAACCTCCTAGCTGTCTAAGCCTTCCCACATCGTTTCCCACTTAACCATGACTTTGGGACCTTAGCTGACGGTCTGGGTTGTTTCCCTTTTCACGACGGACGTTAGCACCCGCCGTGTGTCTCCCATGCTCGGCACTTGTAGGTATTCGGAGTTTGCATCGGTTTGGTAAGTCGGGATGACCCCCTAGCCGAAACAGTGCTCTACCCCCTACAGTGATACATGAGGCGCTACCTAAATAGCTTTCGAGGAGAACCAGCTATCTCCGAGCTTGATTAGCCTTTCACTCCGATCCACAGGTCATCCGCTAACTTTTCAACGGTAGTCGGTTCGGTCCTCCAGTCAGTGTTACCTAACCTTCAACCTGCCCATGGATAGATCGCCCGGTTTCGGGTCTATACCCAGCGACTAAACGCCCTATTAAGACTCGCTTTCGCTACGCCTCCCCTATTCGGTTAAGCTCGCCACTGAATATAAGTCGCTGACCCATTATACAAAAGGTACGCAGTCACCTAACAAAGTAGGCTCCCACTGCTTGTACGCATACGGTTTCAGGTTCTATTTCACTCCCCTCTCCGGGGTTCTTTTCGCCTTTCCCTCACGGTACTGGTTCACTATCGGTCAGTCAGTAGTATTTAGCCTTGGAGGATGGTCCCCCCATATTCAGACAAAGTTTCTCGTGCTCCGTCCTACTCGATTTCATTGACAAGAGATTTTCGTGTACGGGGCTATCACCCACTATGGCCGCACTTTCCAGAGCGTTCCACTAATCTCAAATCAACTTAAGGGCTGGTCCCCGTTCGCTCGCCACTACTAAGGGAATCTCGGTTGATTTCTTTTCCTCAGGGTACTTAGATGTTTCAGTTCCCCTGGTTCGCCTCTTGCACCTATGTATTCAGTACAAGATACTCAGCTTATGCTGAGTGGGTTCCCCCATTCAGAGATCTCTGGATCACAGTCTGTTTGCCGACTCCCCAAAGCTTATCGCAGGCTACCACGTCTTTCATCGCCTCTGACTGCCAAGGCATCCACCGTATGCGCTTCTTCACTTGACCATATAACCCCAAGCAATCTGGTTATACTGTGAAGACGACATTCGCCGAAAATTCGCATGTTGCTCTTTCGAGCAGAACTCACAAATTTTACCTTAGCCTGATTAACCAGCAGTGAAACTGGCTATCAGTCTATATCTATCACATATCCGAATTTTTAAAGAACGATCTGACAAAAGTCAGAAATCAACATTCGATCTGAATGCTCATTTCTAAGTTCTGACAAGTTACTGTGTACTGCGGAAGTGGTGGAGCCAAGCGGGATCGAACCGCTGACCTCCTGCGTGCAAGGCAGGCGCTCTCCCAGCTGAGCTATGGCCCCGTATTCTACGGCTGAACCATGTAATGGTAGGTCTGGGCAGATTTGAACTGCCGACCTCACCCTTATCAGGGGTGCGCTCTAACCAACTGAGCTACAGACCTATAACAGGGTCGCGTTACAGCATCGTCTTTTACAATGAATCAAGCAATTCGTGTGGGAGCTCATCAGCAGGCTGATGTCGTCGATTAAGGAGGTGATCCAGCCGCAGGTTCCCCTACGGCTACCTTGTTACGACTTCACCCCAGTCATGAATCACACCGTGGTAACCGTCCTCCCGAAGGTTAGACTAGCTACTTCTGGTGCAACCCACTCCCATGGTGTGACGGGCGGTGTGTACAAGGCCCGGGAACGTATTCACCGCGACATTCTGATTCGCGATTACTAGCGATTCCGACTTCACGCAGTCGAGTTGCAGACTGCGATCCGGACTACGATCGGTTTTGTGAGATTAGCTCCACCTCGCGGCTTGGCAACCCTCTGTACCGACCATTGTAGCACGTGTGTAGCCCAGGCCGTAAGGGCCATGATGACTTGACGTCATCCCCACCTTCCTCCGGTTTGTCACCGGCAGTCTCCTTAGAGTGCCCACCATAATGTGCTGGTAACTAAGGACAAGGGTTGCGCTCGTTACGGGACTTAACCCAACATCTCACGACACGAGCTGACGACAGCCATGCAGCACCTGTGTCAGAGTTCCCGAAGGCACCAATCCATCTCTGGAAAGTTCTCTGCATGTCAAGGCCTGGTAAGGTTCTTCGCGTTGCTTCGAATTAAACCACATGCTCCACCGCTTGTGCGGGCCCCCGTCAATTCATTTGAGTTTTAACCTTGCGGCCGTACTCCCCAGGCGGTCAACTTAATGCGTTAGCTGCGCCACTAAAATCTCAAGGATTCCAACGGCTAGTTGACATCGTTTACGGCGTGGACTACCAGGGTATCTAATCCTGTTTGCTCCCCACGCTTTCGCACCTCAGTGTCAGTATCAGTCCAGGTGGTCGCCTTCGCCACTGGTGTTCCTTCCTATATCTACGCATTTCACCGCTACACAGGAAATTCCACCACCCTCTACCGTACTCTAGCTCGCCAGTTTTGGATGCAGTTCCCAGGTTGAGCCCGGGGCTTTCACATCCAACTTAACGAACCACCTACGCGCGCTTTACGCCCAGTAATTCCGATTAACGCTTGCACCCTCTGTATTACCGCGGCTGCTGGCACAGAGTTAGCCGGTGCTTATTCTGTCGGTAACGTCAAAACAGCAAGGTATTAGCTTACTGCCCTTCCTCCCAACTTAAAGTGCTTTACAATCCGAAGACCTTCTTCACACACGCGGCATGGCTGGATCAGGCTTTCGCCCATTGTCCAATATTCCCCACTGCTGCCTCCCGTAGGAGTCTGGACCGTGTCTCAGTTCCAGTGTGACTGATCATCCTCTCAGACCAGTTACGGATCGTCGCCTTGGTGAGCCATTACCCCACCAACTAGCTAATCCGACCTAGGCTCATCTGATAGCGCAAGGCCCGAAGGTCCCCTGCTTTCTCCCGTAGGACGTATGCGGTATTAGCGTTCCTTTCGAAACGTTGTCCCCCACTACCAGGCAGATTCCTAGGCATTACTCACCCGTCCGCCGCTGAATCAAGGAGCAAGCTCCCGTCATCCGCTCGACTTGCATGTGTTAGGCCTGCCGCCAGCGTTCAATCTGAGCCATGATCAAACTCTTCAGTTCAATACTGCTTGGGTTTTTAAGAAACCCTAAACTTGGCTCAGCAATCTCAAATGACTATGTGATTTCTCGCATGGTCACTTGTGATGCTGATAATCTTTTTGACTATCAGTCCATACTCACAAGCACCCACACGAATTGCTTGATTCGATTTGTTAAAGAGCGTTTGGTTAAGAGCTTTTCGTCTCAACCGAGGCGCGCATTCTACGCTTTCCTCATTTGCTGTCAAGCGTTTATTTTGAAGTTTTTTGCGAGAAACTCGTTTAGCTTCAAACACTTGACTCGCTGCGATCTCTCGTAGCGGGAGGCGAATCATACAGCGTTTAAAAGCGCTGTCAACCATCATCTCAACCGCTTTTGATCATTCGATCGTAGCGCTTCCGGCTTCTTCTTGACTACTTAACTCGTTGATTAACAAGGAGTTTTTCGTTCCGATGTCGCTGGAAGTGGGGCGCATTATAAGGGGATTCGGAGGGGCGTCAACCTTTAATTTCATATATTTGAAATATTCCAGGCGAAGACCTTATCGAGGCCACCAGGTGCTCGCAGGCGCCAGAAAACCCAAGGCAGGCAGATCTCAAAACCAATGCCATCCCAAGACAGGCCCATAACCCCCACCTGACACCCGCTACAGCAACAACCAAAACCCAAACCCCAAAAACAAAGCGGGGAGGCCTACCGGCCTCCCCGCTTCTATATAGCTACACCCCAAGACAATCACTCAGCCTTCAAGGTTACCCGCGCAAAGGATTTCTTGCCCGCCTGGCACACATGGGTGGCACCCAGCGCAAACATGAAGTCACGATCAACCACTGCGCCATCAACCTTGACCGCACCGCCGCTCAGCAAATCCCGCGCCTGAGCCGAGTTCTTCACCAGGCCAGCCCGGTTCAGCACGGCAGCAATCGGCAGGCTTTCCGCCGCAGCCACTTCAACTTCCGGCAGGTCTTCCGGCAGCTCGCCTTCCTTCATACGGTTGCCCGCGGCACGGTGAGCGTTGGCCGCGGCCTCCTCGCCATGGAAGCGCGCGACGATTTCTTCCGCCAGCTTGATCTTGATGTCGCGCGGGTTGGCACCATTGGCGACATCGGCACGGAACTGCTCGATCTCGTCCATCGAACGGAAGCTCAGCAGCTCGAAGTAGCGCCACATCAGGGTATCCGGGATCGACACCAGCTTGCTGTACATCACCCCCGGCGCTTCCTGGATACCTACATAGTTGCCCAGCGACTTGGACATCTTCTTCACGCCGTCGAGCCCTTCGAGCAGCGGCATGGTCACGATGTTCTGCGCTTCCTGGCCATAGGCGCGCTGCAGTTCCCGCCCCATCAGCAGGTTGAATTTCTGGTCAGTACCACCCAGCTCGACATCAGCCTTCAGCGCCACCGAGTCATAGCCCTGCACCAGCGGGTACAGGAATTCGTGTATGGCAATAGGCTGGTTGGTGGTGTAGCGCTTGTCGAAGTCATCACGCTCCAGCATGCGCGCCACGGTGTACTGCGACGCCAGGCGAATGAAGTCGGCCGGGGTCAGCTTGTCCATCCAGGTGGAGTTGAACGCAACCTCGGTCTTGGCCGGGTCGAGGATCTTGAACACCTGCTGTTTGTAGGTCTCGGCGTTTTCCAGCACCTGCTCGCGGGTCAACGGCGGGCGAGTGGCGCTCTTGCCGCTCGGGTCGCCGATCATGCCGGTGAAGTCACCGATCAGGAAGATGACCTGGTGCCCCAGGTCCTGGAACTGGCGCAGCTTGTTGATCAGCACCGTGTGCCCAAGGTGCAGGTCGGGGGCGGTCGGGTCGAAGCCGGCCTTGATGCGCAGAGGCTGGCCGCGCTTGAGCTTCTCCACCAGTTCCGACTCGACCAGTACTTCTTCCGCACCGCGCTTGATAAGCGCCAGCTGCTCTTCAACCGACTTCATAGACAAACCCGCAAGGCTCAGATTCAGGGGGAGCCAACCATACAAGATCGGCCGTCAATTACAAGTTTCGCAAAGGAATGTGACCCGAACACGGGCTTCCGGCGTCTACGCGCCCTTGCGTGAAAATGGATTTGGTTATATTTTATACAGTTATTTCATCTTCATCATGTCATTCATCTTTTCCATTTCACCTTTTTCAAAGTCACCTTGCCCATGACCAACGAACCGCCTAAAGCGCCCCCGCTTTATCCGAAAAGCCATCTGTTGGCCGCCAGCGGCATCGCCGCCCTGCTCAGCCTGGCCCTGCTGGTGTTCCCTTCCAGCGAAGTGGAAGCCAAGAAAACCACCCTCAACCTCGAGCTGGAGAGCCCTGCCGAACAGTTGAAGGACGAATCCCGCGCTGCCCCCCTGGTGCAGGCAGAAGGTGAGCAAAGCTCGCCATTCGCCCAGATAGAGGATGCAGCCCCCGAAACCCAGAAGGCCGAACAGGAAGCCCCTGGCGCCGCGCCGGTCGTCGAAGCCACCAAGGAACCCAGCCACCGCGAAGTCACCGTGGCTCGTGGTGACACCCTGTCCACTCTGTTCGCCAAGGTCGGCCTGCCAAGCAATGCGGTGCACGACCTGTTGGCCAGCAACAAGCAGGCCAAGCAGTTCAGCCAGCTCAAGCATGGCCAGGTGCTGCAGTTCGAACTCGACAAGGACGGCCAGCTGGCCAGCCTGCACAGCAAGGTCAGCAACCTCGAAACCATTCGCCTGACCAAGACCGACAAGGGCTACACCTTCAATCGCGAAATCAGCAAGCCGGTAGTGCGTACCGCCTACGCCCACGGCGTGATCAAAAGCTCGCTGTCAGCTTCGGCCCAGCGCGCCGGCCTGTCCCACAGCATGACCATGGACATGGCACGCGTGCTGGGTTACGACATCGATTTCGCCCAGGACATTCGTCCGGGCGATGAATTCGATGTGGTCTACGAGCAGAAGGTGATGGACGGCAAGGTCGTCGGCACAGGCAACATCCTGTCCGCGCGCTTCACCAACCGCGGCAAGACCTACACCGCCGTGCGCTATACCAACAAGCAGGGCAACACCAGCTACTACACCGCCGATGGCAACAGCCTGCGCAAGGCCTTCATCCGCACCCCGGTCGACTTCGCCCGCATCAGCTCGCGCTTTTCCGCCGGCCGCAAGCACCCGATCCTGAACAAGATCCGCGCCCACAAAGGCGTCGACTATGCCGCCCCACGCGGCACTCCGATCAAGGCAGCCGGTGACGGCCGCATCGAGCTGGCCGGGCGTCGCGGTGGTTACGGCAACACCGTGATCATCCAGCATGGCAACCGCTACAAGACGCTGTACGGCCACATGCAGGGCTTTGCCAAGGGCATCAAGACCGGCAGCTCGGTCAAGCAGGGCCAGATCATCGGCTACATCGGCACCACCGGCCTGTCCACCGGCCCGCACCTGCACTACGAGTTCCAGGTCAACGGTGTGCACGTCGACCCGCTAAGCCAGAAAGTGCCGATGGCCGACCCGATAGCCAGGAACGAGCGCCAGCGTTTCCTGCAGCAGAGCCAGCCCCTGATCGCCCGCATGGATCAGGAAAAGGCCACCCTGCTCGCAGCGAACAAGCGTTAATCCAATGGCGCTCTACCTGGGAGTGATGTCCGGCACCAGCCTCGATGGCGTGGACATTGCCTTGATCAAGCAAGGCGAGCAGCTAGAACTGCTCGCCACCCACTACCTGCCGATGCCCGGCGACCTGCGCCAGGAGCTGCTGAGCCTTTGCAGCAGCGGCCCTGACGAGATCGCCCGCGCCGCACTGGCAGAAAACCGCTGGGCCAGCCTGGCAGGCGAAGGTATCCGCCAACTGCTGGTCAGGCAGGGGCTGCAGGCCGAAGCCATCCGCGCCATCGGCAGCCACGGCCAGACCATCCGCCACGAGCCTGCACGCGGTTTTACCGTGCAGATCGGCAACCCGGCGCTGCTGGCCGAGCTTACCGGTATCAGCGTGGTCGCCGACTTCCGCCGTCGCGATGTGGCCGCCGGTGGGCAAGGTGCACCCCTGGTGCCGGCCTTCCATGAAACCCTGTTCAGCCACTTGGGCCAACGCCTGGCCATTCTCAATGTGGGTGGTTTCAGCAACCTCAGCCTGATCGAACACGACAAGCCGGTCCATGGCTTCGACTGCGGTCCGGGCAACGTGCTGCTGGATGCCTGGGTCGAACGCAAGCGCGGCCAGGCCTACGATGCGGATGGGGCTTGGGCTGCCTCGGGCGTGGTGCAGGCCGACTTGCTCGACGCATTGCTGGCCGACCCGTTCTTCGCCGGCAGCGGCCCGAAGAGCACCGGCCGCGAAGTGTTCAACCTCCCCTGGCTGGATGGTCACCTGGCCCGCCTGCCCGCTTACCGCGACGAGGACGTACAGGCTACCTTGCTGGAACTGACCGCACGCAGCATCATCGACTCGTTGAGCAACGCCCAGCAAGGCACCGAAGCGCTGCTGGTTTGCGGTGGCGGTGCGCGCAACGGCGCCCTGATGACGCGCCTCAGCCAGTTGCTGCCCGACACCCGTGTCGCCAGCACCGGCGCCCATGGCGTGGACCCGGACTGGGTCGAAGCCATGGCTTTCGCCTGGCTGGCCCACTGCTGCCTGGAGGGCATAGCCGCCAACCGCCCAAGCGTGACAGCGGCCAAGGGCCTGCGCGTACTCGGCGCAATCTACCCGGCCTGAACTAAGCCAGAAAGCAAAACGCCGCGCAATTGCACGGCGTTTTCGTATGGCCAGGCCTCAGATCGAGAACGAGGAACCGCAGCCACAGGTGGTAGCAGCGTTCGGGTTCTTGATCACGAAGCGCGAGCCTTCCAGGCCTTCCTGGTAATCCACTTCGGCACCGGCCAGGTACTGGAAGCTCATCGGGTCGACCACAAGGGAAACACCCTCGCGCTCGACGATGGTGTCGTCTTCAGCCACGTCTTCATCGAAGGTGAAGCCATACTGGAAGCCCGAGCAACCGCCACCGGTGACGAACACGCGCAGTTTCAGACGATCGTTGCCTTCTTCGGAAACCAGGTTCTTCACCTTTTGCGCAGCGCCGTGGGTGAATTCCAAAGCGGTAGGGGTGAAGGTTTCGACGCTCATGTTGATTCTCCCGGCGTGGTAGCCGCCATAAAACTCGATGACGCGCATTATCCGCTTTCCCGAGAAAATCGGTCAAGAATTGTGCGGCTTTAGTCGCGACATACAAAAAGGCCCGCACGACGCGGGCCTTTTCGAACGCTGGCTGCTTACGGCAGCAGGCCCGCGTGGGAGAGGCCCATGCGCTCGTCCAGGCCAAACAGGATGTTGAGGTTCTGCACCGCCTGGCCAGACGCGCCCTTGACCAGGTTGTCGATCACCGACAGCACCACCACCAAGTCGCCACCCTGCGGGCGATGAACGGCAATACGGCAGACGTTGGCACCGCGCACGCTGCGGGTTTCCGGATGGCTGCCAGCTGGCATCACATCGACGAACGGTTCAGCGGCATAGCGTTTCTCGAACAGCGCCTGCAGGTCGATCGAAGTGTCGGCAACGGTAGCGTACAGGGTGGCGTGGATGCCACGGATCATTGGCGTCAGGTGCGGCACGAAAGTCAGGCCGATATCCTTGCCAGCGGCCAGGCGCAAGCCCTGGCTGATTTCCGGCAGGTGGCGATGGCCCTTCACTGCGTACGCTTTCATGCTTTCGCCGGCTTCGCAGAACAGCGAGCCCACCGCCGCACCACGGCCAGCACCGCTGACACCCGACTTGCAGTCGGCGATCAGGCGCGACGGGTCGGCCAGGCCAGCTTCCAGCAGCGGCAGGAAGCCCAGTTGGGTGGCGGTCGGGTAGCAACCTGGAACAGCAATCAGGCGCGCCTGGCGAATCTTCTCGCGGTTGACTTCAGGCAGGCCGTATACCGCGTCCTTGAGCAGCTCTGGCGCACCGTGCGGCTGGCCGTACCACTTGCCCCACTCGGCGGCGTCCTGCAAGCGGAAGTCGGCAGACAGGTCGATCACCTTGGTACCCGCCGCCAGCAGCTCGCCGGCCAGGGCGTGGGCAACACCGTGCGGGGTGGCGAAGAACACCACATCGCAGGCGGCCAAGGTCTTGCTATCTGGCACGCTGAACGCCAGCCCGTCATAGTGGCCGCGCAGGTTCGGGTACATGTCCGCCACCGCAACGCCCGCCTCGGAGCGCGAAGTGATGACCGCCACTTCGGCCTGTGGATGCTGTGCCAGCAGACGCAACAGTTCGACGCCGGTGTAACCCGTGCCGCCGACGATACCGACCTTGATCATAACGCTTGCCCCTTATCAACGAGCCGTCTGGAAAGCGCACGATAATAGGGGCGCAAGGCGCCTGTAACAACTCTTCGGGTGACCCTTCGGGCGCTTGACCACTACTATCTGACGACCGTGAATCCCTGAAGGAACTCCCCCCATGCTTTACCTATGGATCAAAGCGCTGCATATCGTCAGCGTGGTCTGCTGGTTCGCCGGCCTGTTCTACCTGCCGCGGTTGTTCGTCTACCACGCCCAGAGCCAGGACAGCATCAGCCAGGACCGCTTCGTGACCATGGAACGCAAGCTGTACCGCGGCATCATGAACCCGGCAATGATCGCCACCTACGTGTTCGGCGCCTGGATGCTCTATCTCAACCCGGGCTGGCTGAGTCAGGGCTGGCTGCATGCCAAGCTGGCCCTGGTCATCCTGCTGACCGGCTACCATCACGTGTGCGGCGCCCAGCGCAAGCGCTTCGCCAGCGGTAGCAACACCCGCAGCCACGTCTACTATCGCTGGTTCAACGAAGTGCCCGTGCTGTTCCTGCTGGGTATCGTAATTCTGGTGGTGGTCAAACCGTTCTGACATAGCCACCCGCTCAAGGAGCCTTGCCATGTCGTTACCTGCCTCCCTCGAACAACGCCTGCGCCTGCCCGTGGTTGCCGCACCGATGTTCCTGATCTCCAACCCCAGGCTGGTTCTGGCTTGCTGCTCCAGCGGCGTGGTCGGCAGCTTCCCGGCCCTCAACCAGCGCGACAGCGCCGGCTTCAAGGCCTGGTTAGAGGAAATCGAGGCGGGCCTGGCGCAACTGCAGGCGCCAGCGCCCTATGCCGTCAACCTGATCGTCCACCCGACCAACCCGCGCCTGCAGGCCGACCTGGCGTTGTGCGTGGAGCACCGCGTACCAATCGTCATCACCAGCCTCGGCGCGGTGAAGGAAGTGGTCGATGCCGTGCATGGCTACGGCGGCCTGGTGTTCCATGATGTCACCACCCGCCGCCATGCCGAGAAAGCCGCCGAAGCCGGTGTCGACGGCCTGATCGCCGTCGCCGCAGGAGCAGGCGGCCATGCCGGCACCTGGAGCCCGTTCGCCCTGGCCGCGGAAATTCGTCAGTTCTTCGACAAGACCTTGCTGCTGGCCGGCTGCCTCAACCACGGCCACGAGATCCTCGCCGCGCAAATGCTGGGGGCGGATCTTGCGTACATGGGCACCCGCTTCATCGCCACCGCAGAAAGCCAGGCTCCGGGCGCCTACAAGCAGATGCTGCTCGATTCCCATGCCGCCGACATCATTCACACCCCGGCGGTGTCCGGCGTCCCTGCCAGCTTCCTGCGCCCGAGCCTGGAGCAGGCTGGCTACGACATGGAAGCCCTGAAGGGAGGCCACGAGCAAGGCAAACTCAAGCCGATCGACGACGAAGCCAAGGCCTGGAAGACCGTGTGGTCGGCGGGCCAGGGCGTCGGCGGTATCGACGACCTGCCCAGCGCCAGCGCGCTGATCGAGCGGCTGCATCACGAGTACCGGGACGCCCTGGAACGCTGTCAGGCCCTGCGCACCCGTACCCCGTAGCAAAAGGCAACACCTTGCCTGGCCAAGCTGTACACTAGGCGCCCTCTTCAGCCCCCAGGAGCCTTGCATGACCCGTTACGCCATGATCACTGGTGCTTCCAGCGGCCTGGGCCTGGCCCTGGCGGAAGCCCTGGCGCGGCGCGGGCGCAACCTGATCCTGGTGGCACGCCAGCGTGAAACGCTGGAGCCGGTGGCCATCGAATTGACCCAACGTTTCGGGGTGGAGGTGCTGTTCCGTGCCTGCGACCTCAGCCAACCGTTGCGCCTGTCGGGCTTCGTGCTGGAACTGGAAGAAGGCGAGCGGCGCATCGACCTGCTGGTCAATTGTGCCGGCCTGCGCACCTACGGGCCATTCCTGGCCCATGAGTGGGCCGACGAGCAGGACCTGCTGGAAGTCAACGTGCTGGCCCTGAGCCGCCTGTGCCACGCCATCGGCAACCTGATGGCCGTGCAGGGCGGCGGGCAAATCCTCAATGTCGCCGGCCTGGCCGGGGTGGCGCCTGGCCCGTGGATGGCCGCCTATTCCGCCAGCAAGGCCTATGTGCTGAGCTTCTCCCAGGCCTTGCGCGAAGAACTCAAACGCACCGGCATCAAGGTCTCGGTACTGTGCCCCGGCCCGGTGCGTTCCTCGCGCCGGCGCATTCCACGGCTGGATGGCAAGCCGCGCTGCCTCAGCCCTGAGGAGGTGGCCCTGTATACCGTGCGCGCGCTGGACAAGAACCGCGCACTTATCCTGCCCGGCCGGCGCAACCGTTGGCTGGCGTTCGCCCCACGCCTGCTGCCACGCTGGCTGGTGCGCAAGCTGGCCGGGGCCATCCACCGCCGCTATTGCCCGGTCGGCATGGAATAGCTACTGGGCGAGCGGCGCCCGGCTGAGTACACTCGGCCCGACCCTCACCATGGAGCAAGTGCTGTGGACGATTTATTCATCAAGATCATCAACCGGGAAATCCCGGCGAAGATCATCTACGAAGACGACCAGGTCCTGGCGTTCCACGATATCGCCCCCCAGGCGCCCGTGCATTTTCTTGTCATCCCGAAAAAGCACATCCGCACCCTCAATGACTTGACCGAAGAAGACAAAGGCCTGGCTGGCCACATCTTGTTCACCGCCCAGCGCCTGGCCAAGGAACTTGGCTGCGAGGACGGCTTCCGCGTGGTCATGAACTGTAACGAGCAAGGCGGCCAGACCGTCTACCACATCCACATGCACGTGCTTGGCCAGCGCCAGATGCACTGGCCGCCGGGCTGATCCACGGCAAGCGACCCTGCCACTATTGCGGTAAACTATCGGGCACATTCTTGCGGAGGTGCCCGATGGCTACCGAACGTCACTACTCGCCGCTTGACCGCTTGTTGCTGCAGGCCGATACGGCCATGCGTACCTTGCTGCCCTTCAGCGGCCAACCCGCCCGCCCATCGCCGGCCATCGTCCAGCCGGACGTCGACCTGGACGAACAACAGGCCCGCCATGTTGCCGGGCTGATGCGTATCAACCACACCGGTGAAGTCTGCGCCCAGGCGCTGTACCAAGGCCAGGCCCTGACCGCCAAGCTGCCCGAAGTGCGCAAGGCCATGGAGCACGCCGCCGAGGAAGAAGTGGACCACCTGGCCTGGTGCGAACAGCGTATTCGCCAGCTGAACAGCCACCCCAGCGTGCTCAACCCATTGTTCTACGGCATGTCGTTCGGCATCGGCGCACTCGCCGGGCTGGTCAGCGACAAGGTCAGCCTGGGCTTCGTCGCCGCTACCGAGCACCAGGTGTGCAAGCACCTCGACGAACACCTGGAGCAGATCCCGCAGGAAGACGAAAAGTCCCGGGCCATCCTCGAACAGATGCGCGTCGATGAGGAGCAACACGCCGAGTCCGCACTGGAAGCCGGCGGCTATCGTTTCCCTGCCCCTGTCCGCTTTGGCATGAGCCTGTTGGCCAAGGTCATGACCAAGAGCACCTACCGTATCTGAAGGCATCGCCATGACGGACCGTTTCGACGCCAAGGACCTGGCGCGCGCCGTGCAAGCCGGCATTCTCCAGCCGGGCCAGGACCAGGCCCTGCTGGCCTTCCTGCGCCAGCAACCAGCACAACGTGGTAGCTTCCAGCTGGCCCATGTCGCCTTTTACTTTGGCGCCATGCTGATCATGGCTGCAATGGGCTGGTTGCTCACCGAAGCCTGGATGCGCATCGGCGACTGGGCGCTGCTGGTCATCGCCAGCCTCTATTTCCTTTTGCTCACGCTGTTCGCCGTTAACCTGCAACGGCGCGCACAACCCGTCGCGGCCGGGGTACTGGCGGCGGTCGCGGTCAGTATCGTGCCGCTGGTGGTATTCGCCATCGAACGTCTGGCCGGCTGGTGGCCGACGGATGATGCGCAGGCCGACTACCACCAGTACTACACCTACGTGCAGGGCAGCTGGCTGGCAATGGAAGCGGCCACAGTGCTCGCCGGGTTGCTGATGCTGAGGTTGATTCCCTACCCGTTCATCGTCATGCCGATTGCCGTGGCTTTGTGGTTCATGTCGATGGACCTGAGCGAATGGTTCTTCGGTTCGCCATTCAGCTGGGAGCAACGCCGCGAGGTTTCGTTGTGGTTCGGGCTGGGGTTGCTTGTAGTATTCCTGGTGGTGGACGGGCGCACTCGCGACGATTACGCCCGCTGGGGTTACCTGGCCGGGTTGGCGGCATTCTGGGGTGGGCTGACGCTGATGGACAGCGGCAGTGAGCTGGGCAAGGCCCTGTACTGCCTGATCAACATTGCCCTGATGGGCATGGCGGTGCTGCTGCGCCGGCCGGTGTTCATGGTGTTCGGGGCGTTGGGCGTGGCGGCTTACCTGGGGTACCTGTCGTACGAGGTATTTGCCGAGTCGCTGCTGTTCCCAGTGGTGGTAACCCTGATCGGGCTGGGGGTTATCGGGTTGGGGCTGGTTTACCAGAAGCGGCGAGAGCGGTTGAGCCGGGTGATGCGTGGATACTTGCCAGGATGGGTGAGGGCCGCACTGCCGGCGCTTCGCAGCTGAAATTGCCAGGGCCGTATGTGGGAGCGGGTTTACCCGCGAACACCGGCGCAGCCGGTGCCACCCACCGCGTCGCCTGCTTCGCGGGTAAACCCGCTCCCACATGGGCTGCGCAGCAGCCCAACAATCATGGCTTTAACCCAGTTCTACGATTTCATGGCCGTGGGTAATCTCAACCCCGGCACGCTCGAGCATGATCGAAGCCGAGCAATATTTCTCCGCCGACAGCTCTACCGCACGCTTGACTTGGGCCTCCTTCAGCCCACGCCCCTTCACCACGAAGTTCATGTGGATCTTGGTAAACACCTTCGGGTCTTCGCTGGCACGCTCGGCCTCCAGGAACGCCTCGCAGCTTTCCACCGCCTGGCGGGACTTCTTCAGAATGCTGACCACATCAAAGCTGCTGCAGCCACCCAGGCCCAGCAACAGCATTTCCATCGGGCGCACGCCCAGGTTGCGGCCGCCGGCCTCGGGCGGGCCGTCCATCACAACGACATGGCCGCTCCCCGATTCGCCGAGGAACATCGCCTCACCGGCCCACTGGATACGTGCCTTCATCTACCCGGACTCCTGATTTACGGAAAAGGGTGTCAGCTTAGACCTTGTGCGGCTGTGGGAAAAGTACGAGTCGTGTCGGTTTAGTACCGAAACATCCTGTAGTGTCTGATAAGCTGGCGCCAAATGACTGGCGCGCACCGCCAGCCAACCTTTATAAAAAAGCCTATGCGTCATATCGAACAGGATTTCGTGATGGTTGCTTCTGCCCTACCCGCCAAGATCAAGAACATCGACAAGCTGCTGGTGCACTGCCAGCGCCGTCGCTATACCGCCAAAAGCAATATCATCTGCGCCGGCGACCGGGCCGAGACACTGTCGTTCATCATCAAGGGCTCGGTCACCATTCTCATCGAGGACGACAACGGCCATGAAATGATCATCGCCTACCTGAACAGTGGCGACTTCTTCGGCGAGCTGGGCCTGTTCGAACCGGCCGAAGGCGATCAGCAACGCAGTGCCTGGGTGCGCGCCAAGACCGAATGCGAAGTAGCCGAAATCAGTTATGAGAAGTTTCGCGAACTGGCGCGCCAGGACCCGGAAATCCTCTACGCCCTGGGCAGCCAGATGGCCCAGCGCCTGCGCAACACCACGCGCAAGGTCGGCGACCTGGCGTTCTTCGACGTTACCGGGCGTGTCGCCCGTTGCCTGCTGGAGCTGTGCAAGCAACCCGACGCCATGACCCACCCCGATGGCATGCAGATCAAGATCACTCGTCAGGAAATCGGCCGCATCGTCGGTTGCTCGCGGGAAATGGTCGGCCGCGTCCTCAAGGACCTTGAAGAACGCAGCCTGGTGCAGGTCAAAGGCAAGACCATGGTGGTCTACGGTACCCGCTAGTCCTTGGGCAGGTCAGCCAGCACCGTGGCATAGGCCTGCGACAGCCGCTCGAACCATGGGGCCGCGGGCGCTACCTCATGCAGGGCGATGTGCGCATCGGCGCGGCAGCGCTGTTCCAGGTCGCAGCACTCGTTGAAACGGTTGACCGCCGCCACCATCGATTCACGCTCGTTGTCCAGCAGCAGCGCACCGTGCACCAGCACCACCGGGCGCTTGCCGCCCAGCCCTTGGCGCCAGCGTTGGGCAGTGCCCACCAGCTTGCGGCCATTAAGGTTGACGTTATAGCGACCATCGCAGAAAGCGCCGTCGATTTCGCCCACCGACGCCACCCCACCCCACTCGCGCAGCACATCGCACAGCGGCAGGCACAAGCGCTCGTAGGCATTTTCGATACGGCCGTGATCGCCTTCGCTGCGGGGGGCTACATAGACCAGGGCGACGTTCACCGTGGCGTGTGACTGCGGCACCGGTTCGCCGCCGGTTTCACGCAGCAGCACCGGCCAGCCGGCAATTGCCAGCTCCGCGCAGGCGGCTTCGAAATTGTCCAGGCGGCTCATGCGCCGGGGCATGACCAGTGCGTGGTCGGTCGGGCGCCAGAACAGCACGCCACTGTCGCGTTCGCCGCGACAGACAGCGGCCAGCAGTTCCTGTTCGGCGTGCAGGCCTTGTTCGACGGTCAGGGCCAGGGGGTGATCGGTCATTGATCCACCTTTGATATTGTTTTCGAGGGCCTCTTCGCGGGTGAACCCGCTCCCACAGGATAACCACGGTGTTCAAGACCTGTGGAGTACCCGCGAATGGGACCATGGCAGGAGTACAAAAAAGCCGACAAAAACGCCGGCTTCATTTGATCAGTCCAGTTGCTGAACAGTCTTCTTCACCTGTTCCGGGAAGAACAACCGCTGCAGTTCCAGCCCTGGCTGCTCGGCGCGCATGAACGCTTCACCCACCAGGAACGAATAGACTTCGTTGATCGTCATCAGCTCCACATCGACCCGGTTCAAGATGCCGCTCTCGGTAATCGCCAGGCGATCACGCGGAATACGTGGCAGCAGGTCGAGGGTGGTTTCCAGGCTGACCTCGAAGGTGTGCAGGTTGCGGTTGTTCACCCCCACCAGCGGGGTATCCAGGGTTTTCAACGCGCGCTCCAGTTCATCGCCGTCGTGCACTTCCACCAGCACGTCGAGGCCGACATCCTTGGCCGTAGCCGCCAGTTCGGCCATTTTCACATCATCCAGCGCCGACACGATCAGCAACACACAGTCCGCGCCCAGGGCCCGGGCCTCGACGATCTGGTACGGGTCAACCATGAAGTCCTTGCGGATCACCGGCAGCGACACCGCCGCACGGGCCTGCTGCAGGTACTCGTCGGCGCCCTGGAAGTAATCCACATCGGTCAGCACCGACAGGCAAGTTGCCCCGCCCTTCTCGTAGCTGACGGCGATTTCCGCCGGCACGAAATGGTCGCGAATCACGCCCTTGCTCGGCGACGCCTTCTTGATTTCGGCAATTACCGCCGGCTGCTTGCGCGCAGCTTGCTCGATCAGGGCCTTGGCAAAGCCACGCGGAGCGTCGGCAGCCTTGGCCAGGCCCTCCAGTTCGGCGAGGCTGACGCGCGCGCTGCGCTCGGCCACTTCCTGAAACTTGCGGGCAATGATCCTTTCCAGCACCGTCGGCACACTCATGCTTCGTTCTCCACCTTGAATACTGCAGTAAAGGCACCCAGCTCCTGCAGCTTCTCCCAGGCCAGCCCGGTGTGCAGTACGTCGTGGGCCAGTTCCACACCGGCTTTCAGGCTCATGGCATGGTCAGCGGCATACAGCGCCGCGCCCGCATTGAGCACGATCATCTCGGCAGCCTTCTGGCCGTTTTCGGTCTTGCGCCGGCCCAACGCATCGCGGATCAGCTCCAGCGACGCCTGCGGGTTCTCGACGGCCAGGCCGTGCAAGCTCTGGCTCTTCATGCCGAGGTCTTCCGGCTCTACCCAGTATTCGGTGATCTCGCCATTCTTCAATTCGGCGACAAAGGTAGGCGCAGCCAGGCTGAACTCGTCCAGGCCGTCCTTCGAGTGCACCACCAATACATGCTTGCTGCCCAGGCGCTGCAGCACCTCGGCCAGCGGGCGGCACAGGGCCTGGGCGAACACGCCGACCACCTGGTGCTTCACCCCGGCCGGATTCGTAAGCGGGCCGAGCATGTTGAACAGGGTACGCAGCCCCAGGTCGCGACGCGGGCCGGCAGCGTGCTTCATGGCCGAATGATGGCTTTGCGCGAACATGAAGCCGATGCCCAGGCTATCGATGCAGCGGGCCACCTGGGTTGGCGTCAGGTTAAGGTAAATGCCGGCGGCTTCCAGCAGGTCGGCACTGCCGCTCTTGCCCGACACCGCGCGGTTGCCATGCTTGGCAACGGTGCAACCCGCCGCCGCCAGGACGAACGACGAGGCGGTGGACACGTTGAAGATGTTGGCGCCATCACCGCCGGTACCGACGATATCGACCACGCCATCGAGGCTTTGCAGTTCGACCTTTTCGGCCAGCTCGCGCATTACCGACACCGCACCAACGATCTCGTCGATGCTTTCGCTCTTCATGCGCATGCCCATCAGGAAGGCGCCGATCTGCGCTTCGCTGCACTGGCCGGTCATGATCTGGCGCATGACGTCGCGCATTTCTTCGGTTGAAAGGTCCAGTTGGCCGACGATACGGCTCAACGCGCTCTTGATATCCATGTTCGATCCTTAGCGGCGGCCGCCGGTCTGCTTGAGGAAGTTGGCGAACAGTTCGTGGCCCTGTTCGGTCAGGATCGACTCGGGATGGAATTGCACCCCTTCGATATTCAGCGTCTTGTGGCGCAGGCCCATGATCTCGTCGACCGAACCGTCAGCATGGGCGGTCCAGGCGGTCACTTCCAGGCACTCTGGCAAGGTTTCGCGCTTTACCACCAAGGAGTGGTAACGGGTCACGGTCAAAGGGTTGTTGAGGCCAGCGAACACGCCCAGGTCACGATGATGTACCGGGCTGGTCTTGCCGTGCATCACCTGGCGGGCACGAACCACATCACCGCCAAAGGCCTGGCCGATGGACTGATGGCCCAGGCATACACCGAGAATCGGCAGCTTGCCGGCAAAGTGCAGGATGGCCTCGATGGATACGCCCGCCTCGCTCGGCGTGCATGGGCCAGGGGACACGACGATGCGCTCGGGGGCGAGGGCTTCGATCTGGGCGATGGTCATTTCGTCATTGCGAATGACCTTTACCTCGGCACCCAGCTCGCCAAGGTACTGAACGACGTTGTAAGTGAATGAGTCGTAATTGTCGATCATCAGTAACATCGGGTTAAACCTCTTGAATCTACTGACTTCAGAATTCGAACCTTTCTGCACCAGCCAACAGGCGCGGCTTTGCCACAAGGGGCGGTAGACAGGAAGGCAAACGGGGGCGGGCCGGACGGGCCGGCAGGGGATAAAGTCAGGCGCGCCAACGCCAACGGGCGTGGGCCTTGATTACGCGCATCAAGAGTTTGCTGACGATCAACACAGGATAGGTCTCGCTCATACGTCCCGGCACAGTAGCCTACCGGCGCGGCGGGCGCAATATGCCCGTAAACACGGGGAAACGAATGGACTTGGGAGGGATGCACCGCGATTTGCTAAGGTCGATCGGGCAATCCTTCATAAATACAAGGAAAAGGATGTTCACCGATGCGAAAAGCACCATTCCTGCGCTTTACCCTCGCCTCACTGGCGCTGGCCTGCAGCCAGGCGTTCGCGGCACCGTCGCCGTACTCCAGCATGATCGTGTTCGGCGACAGCCTCAGCGACTCGGGGCAGTTTGGCGGCATACGTTTCACCAACCGCGATGCCAATGGCAATTATGCGCCCGTGTCACCCATGATCCTGGGCGGACGACTGGGCGTGAACCCGGCTGAACTTGGCCCCTCCACCTCGCCGATCAACCCCATCCTTGGGGTGCCTGATGGCAACAACTGGGCAGTTGGCGGTTACACCACCCAGCAGATTCTGGATTCGATCACCACCACCTCCGAAACCATCATCCCACCAGGGCGCCCCGGGGCCGGGCTGGTACTGCGTGACAGACCGGGCTACCTGGCCAACGGCCTGCGTGCCGACCCCAACGCACTGTACTACCTGACCGGCGGCGGCAACGACTTCCTGCAAGGCCTGGTCAACAGCCCGGCCGACGCCGTGGCCGCCGGTTCCCGCCTGGCCGCCAGCGCGCAGGCCCTGCAGCAAGGCGGCGCCCGCTACATCATGGTCTGGCTGCTGCCCGACCTCGGGCAAACACCGAACTTCAGCGGTACACCGCAACAAGACCCGCTATCGCTGCTATCCGGCGCGTTCAACCAGTCGCTGCTCAGCCAGCTGGGGCAGATCGATGCCGAAATCATTCCGCTTAATATCCCCGTGCTGCTGAGCGAGGCATTGGCCAGCCCCGAGCAGTTCGGCCTGGCCAGCGGCCAGAACCTGGTCGGCACCTGCTACAGCGGTGAGGGATGCGTGGAAAACCCGGAGTATGGTGCCAACGGCGCCACGCCGGACCCGACCAAGCTGCTGTTCAACGACTCGGTGCACCCGACCATCGCCGGCCAGCAATTGATCGCCGATTACGCCTACTCGATCCTTTCCGCCCCATGGGAACTGACGCTGCTGCCCGAAATGGCCCACGCCAGCGTACGCGCCCACCAGGACGAACTGCGCAACCAGTGGCAGACACCCTGGCAGGCGGTGGGCCAGTGGCAAGCCTTTGTCGCCAGCGGCGCCCAAGACCTGGATTACGACGGCCAACGCAGCGCGGCCAGCGGTGACGGCCGGGGCTACAACCTGACCCTGGGCGGCAGCTACCGCCTGAATGACGCCTGGCGCCTGGGCCTGGCCGGCGGCGTGTACCGGCAGAAGCTGGAAGCCGGCGAGCAGGACTCGGACTACAAGCTGGACAGCTACCTTGCCAGCGTCTTCGCCCAATACCGCCAGGACCGCTGGTGGGCCGACGCGGCGCTGACCGCCGGGCACCTGGACTACAGCGACCTCAAGCGCACCTTCGCCCTTGGCGTGAACGACCGCAGCGAAAAGGGTGATACCGATGGCGAAGCCTGGGCGATGTCGGGGCGGCTGGGCTACAACCTGGCGGCCGAGAGCAGCAGCTGGCAGCTGGCGCCGTTCATCAGCGCCGACTATGCGCGGGTGAAGGTGGATGGCTATGACGAGAAAAGCGGGCGCTCGACGGCGCTGGGCTTCGATGATCAGGAACGTACATCACGCCGTTTGGGCGTGGGATTGCTGGGCAGTGTGCAGGTGCTGCCGAGTACCCGACTGTTCGCCGAAGTGGCGCAGGAGCATGAGTTCGAGGATGACCAGCAGGATGTGACGATGCACCTGACCAGCCTGCCGGCGAATGACTTCACCCTGACTGGGTATACGCCGCACAGCGACCTGACCCGGGCGAGCCTGGGGGTCAACCATGAAGTGGTGGCGGGGGTGCATTTGCGCGGTAACTACAACTGGCGCAAGAGTGATGAGTTGACGCAGCAGGGGGTGAGTTTGGGGGTTAGTGTGGACTTCTGAATCTTGGGGCCGCTTTGCGGCCCATCGCGACACAAGGCCGCTCCTACAGGGGAATGCGATTGCCGAAAAAAAAGCGATCCCCTGTAGGAGCGGCCTTGTGTCGCGATGGGCTGCACAGCAGCCCCAATCAATTTATTTGGCGGAAGTCTGCTCAGCCAGCGCCACCGCGCGGAACATCGCCCGGCGCTTGTTGATGGTCTCTTCCCACTCCAGCGCCGGCACCGAGTCGGCGACGATGCCGCCCCCGGCCTGCACATGCAGTTCACCGTCCTTGATCACCGCAGTACGGATGGCAATCGCGGTATCCATGTTGCCGTTCCACGCGAAGTAACCGACGGCACCGCCGTAAACCCCACGCTTGACCGGCTCCAGCTCGTCGATGATCTCCATCGCACGAATCTTCGGCGCACCCGACAAGGTACCGGCCGGCAGGATCGCCCGCAGTGCGTCCATCGCCGTCAGCCCTTCGCGCAGCTGGCCGGTAACGTTGGACACAATGTGCATCACGTTGGAGTAACGCTCGATCACCATCTTCTCGGTCAGGCGCACGCTGCCGGTCGAGGACACGCGCCCGACGTCGTTACGGCCCAGGTCGATCAGCATCAGGTGCTCGGCAATTTCCTTGTCATCCGACAGCAGGTCGTCTTCCAGCGCGCGGTCGGCCTCTTCGGTAGCACCACGCGGGCGGGTGCCGGCAATCGGGCGCACGGTGACCAGGTTGTCCTCGACGCGCACCAGCACCTCGGGCGAGCTGCCGACCACATGAAAATCGCCAAAATTGAAGAAGTACATGTACGGCGTCGGGTTGAAGCAGCGCAGCGCACGGTACAGGTCGATTGGCGCAGCCTTGAAGTCGATCGACATGCGCTGCGACGGCACCACCTGCATGCAGTCACCGGCCAGGATGTATTCCTTGATACGGCCGACAGCGTTCTCGTAATCCTCGCGGGTATAGCTGGAGCGGAATTCCGGCTCGGCAGCCTGCGGGCCACTCAGGTCCAGACCACGGCGTGGGGTGATCGGCTGACGCAGGGTTTCCAGCAGGCCTTGCAGGCGTGCCTGGCCCTGTTCGAAAGCCTGCTCTTCAGCCGGGTCGACCAGCACGATCGCGTGCATCTTCCCCGCCAGGTTGTCGAACACCACCACTGCATCGGACACCATCAACAGGATATCCGGCACACCCAGCGGGTCCGGGTTGGGGCTGGCGCCCAGGCGCTTTTCCACATAGCGCACGCAGTCGTAGCCGAAGTAGCCGACCAGGCCGCCGTTGAAGCGCGGCAGGCCAGGGATATCGGCGACCTTGTAACGGTCCTTGAAGGTTTCGACGAAGGCCAGCGGGTCTTCGACGTCGTGGCTTTCCACCTCAACGCCATCCTGCAGGATGCTGACGTGGTAACCGTGCACACGCATCACGGTACGCGACGGCAGGCCGATCATCGAGTAACGGCCCCACTTCTCGCCGCCCTGCACCGATTCGAGCAGATACGAGTTGGGCTGGTCGGCCAGTTTCAGGTAGATCGACAGCGGCGTGTCGAAGTCGGCCAGGGTTTCGCAGGCCAGGGGAATGCGGTTGTAGCCGGCAGCGGCCAGGCGCAGGAATTCTTCGCGGGTCATGGGTAGCCTCGTGGCAAGCAGCAATAGGTCAGGCAAACGGACGGGCCGGCACGCGCCGGCAGGCGGAAGTCAGGCGCGCCAACGCCAACGGGCCAGGGCCTTGATGACTTTCATCCAGAATTTGCCGGTAACCGCCACGGTGGACTCTCTGTCTTGTGAGGCTTGAAGGTCCGCCAACGTTATCCCAGTGGCCGGGTCTGCGCAACCGGGCAACAGTGCGCGCAGGTCGTCGATCACCAGGCTGGGGGATTCGTCGTGGATCGGCCGGCCGTGGTTGTAGCCGTAGGTCAGGCCCACGCACTGCACGCCAGCCGCCTTGGCCGCCAGCACGTCGCTGCGTGAATCGCCAACGAACAGCGATTGCTGCGGGGTAACACCGGCCATCTGCATGACAAACAGCAGCGCCGCAGGGTCTGGCTTTTTCTGCGGCAGGGTGTCGCCACCAATGATCCAGCGGAAGTAGTTGCCGATCTTCATCTGGTCCAGCAGCGGGCCAACGAAGCGCTCGGGCTTGTTGGTGATCAGGGCCATTTCCACGCCCTGCTTGCGCAGCCAGCGCAGGGTATCCTGCACACCGGGGTAGACCACGGTCAGTTCGTGGCTTTCGGCATAGGCGTCCATGAACAGCGCCAGTGCCTGGTCGGCCAGCGCATCGTCCACGGCAGCGTGGTCGATGCTGCCGGCCAGGGCCCGGCGTACCAGGACCTGGGCACCATTGCCGACCCAGTGGCGCACGGCCTCGAGGCCAGCAGGCGGACGGCCCAGTTCGAGCAGCATGCGGTCCACGGCGGCGGCCAGGTCCGGTACCGAGTCGATCAGGGTACCGTCCAGATCGAACATCACCAGCCTGGGCAGCGTCCCGGGGAACAGCTGCTCGAAGCCACTCATGGGCGGGCCTGGGCCAGTTCGGCGCGCATCTTGGCGATGACTTCCTGATAGTCCGGGGCATTGAAGATCGCCGAGCCGGCAACGAACGTATCGGCGCCAGCGGCAGCGATCTCGCGGATGTTGTTGACGTTGACGCCACCGTCGATTTCCAGACGGATATCACGGCCGCTGGCGTCGATCAGCGCACGCGCTTCGCGCAGCTTGTCGAGGGTGCCAGGGATGAACTTCTGCCCGCCAAAGCCCGGGTTGACGCTCATCAGCAGTACCATGTCGACCTTGTCCATCACGTACTTCAGGGCGTCCAGGCTGGTGGCCGGGTTGAACACCAGGCCGGCCTTGCAACCACCATCCTTGATCAGCTGCAGCGAACGGTCGATGTGCTGCGAGGCTTCCGGGTGGAAGGTGATGTAGGTGGCGCCAGCTTCGATGAAGTCGCCGATGATGCGGTCGACCGGGCTGACCATCAGGTGCACGTCGATCGGGGCGGTGACACCGTACTTGCGCAGGGCGGTGCAGACCATCGGGCCGATGGTCAGGTTGGGGACGTAATGGTTGTCCATGACATCGAAGTGGACGATGTCGGCACCCGCAGCCAACACCTTGTCGACGTCCTCGCCCAGGCGGGCGAAATCGGCGGAGAGAATGGAGGGGGCAATAGCGTAGGGCTGCATGGCGCACCTGTTGGCAGAATCACGGTGGCGCGCATTGTAACCCAGGGAAGCGGATGAAGGCTGATTAGCATCAACCTGTGCCGGCCTCTTCGCGGCTAAAGCCGCTCCCACAGGGACCGCGCAGGCCTCGAAAGCTGCACAAATCCTGTGGGAGCGGCTTTAGCCGCGAAGAGGCCGGTACAGGCAACACCCCTTCAACCAGGCTGCTGGGTCCTCAGCTTCTCGCTACGCCCACGCAACCACTCCAGGGTCAGCAGCAACACCACCGAGAAGGCAATCAGCAAGGTCGCCGCAGCGGCAATGGTCGGGCTCAGGTTCTCGCGAATACCGCTGAACATCTGCCGCGGCAGGGTCGCCTGCTCCGGCCCGGCCAGGAACAGTGTCACCACGACTTCGTCAAACGACGTGGCAAAGGCGAACAACGCACCCGAAATTACCCCCGGCGCGATCAGCGGCAGGGTCACCCGGCGGAACGTCAGCAGTGGCGAGGCGCCCAGGCTGGCCGCGGCGCGCACCAGGTTGTAGTTGAAGCCCTGCAAGGTCGCCGACACGGTAATGATGACGAACGGCACGCCCAGTACCGCATGCACCAGGATCAGCGAGGTGAAGCTGTTGCCCATGCCCAGGGGGGCAAAGAACAGGTAGCTGGCCACGCCGATGATCACCACCGGCACCACCATCGGCGAAATCACCAGCGCCATCACCAGCGACTTGCCCGGGAAGTCGCCACGGGTCAGGCCGATTGCCGCCAGGGTGCCGAACACCATGGCCAGCACCGTGGCTGCCGGGGCGACGATGATGCTGTTCTTCAGGGCCCGCATCCACTCGGCCGAGCCGAAGAAGTCCTGGTACCACTGCAGCGAGAAGCCCTGCAGCGGGTACACCAGGAAACTGCCACTGTTGAACGACAGCGGCACGATCACCAGCACCGGCAGTATGAGGAACAGCAGGATCAAACCGCAAAGAATGCGCAGGCTGTAGAACCACACCCGCTCCACGGGCGACATGTAAGGGCTCAGCATGACAAGGCTCCTCAGCTCAGGCGCAGGCGGCTGGCGCCGACCAGCCAGCTATAGATCAAGTACAACAGCACGGTCGCCAGCAGCAACAGCCCGCCCAGCGCGGTGGCCATGCCCCAGTTGATGCTGGTGTTGGTATAGAAGGCCACGAAGTAGCTGACCATCTGGTCATTCGGGCTGCCCAGCAATGCCGGGGTAATGTAGTAGCCGATGGCCAGGATGAACACCAGCAGGCAGCCAGCGCCAACCCCGGCGTAGGTCTGCGGGAAGTACACCCGCCAGAAGCTGGCGAACGGGTGGCAGCCCAGCGAGATCGCCGCACGCATGTAGCTGGGCGAAATACCCTTCATCACGCTGTAGAGCGGCAGGATCATGAACGGCAACAGGATGTGCACCATCGAGATGTACACGCCGGTGCGGTTGAACACCAGTTCCAGCGGCTGGTCGATGATGCCCATGGCCATCAGCGCGCTGTTGATCAGGCCACCCGACTGCAGCAGCACGATCCACGCTGCTACCCGCACCAGGATCGAGGTCCAGAATGGCAGCAGCACCAGGATCATCAGCAGGTTGCTCTGCCGGGTCGGCAGGTTGGCCAGCAGGTAGGCCAGCGGGTAGGCCAGTACCAGGCAGATGGCGGTAATCACCACACCCATCCACAGGGTGCGGGCGAAGATGTCCAGGTAGATGGCCTGGTCCGGGGTGGCCTTGGCCAGTTCGCCAAGGTCATCGATACGGTGGTCGAGCGAAGCCAGCAGGTAGAACGAGGTGACCGTGCTGGTGTTGCGGCGGATCGCCTGCCAGTAGGCCGGGTCGCCCCAACGCTCGTCGAGGGCCTGCAAGGCATCTTTATAGGAAGCGGGTTCGCTCTTGAACGGCAGCGCCCGCGCGGTCTTGGCCAACAGGCTGCGGTAACCGGCCAGCTCCATGTTCAGGCGCTTGGAAAGGTCGCCCAGGGTCTGGTTCTTGCGCGATTCGGCCAGGTCCTGGCTCAACGCCTTGTACACGTCTTCGCCCGGCAGGCTCTTGCCGTCCCACTGGGTGATGACGCCCACGGTGCGCGGCAGGCCGCCGACCACTTCCGGGTTGCCGACGCTCTTGTACAGCAGCGCCGCGATCGGCACCAGGAACACCAGCAAAAGGAACAGCGCCAGCGGCGCGATCAACGCCTGCGCCTTCCAGCGGTTGACCCGCTCGGCGTGCTTGAGGCGCTGCTTGAGGCTTGGACCTGCGCCTTCTTTGAGGGGCACTGCAATGGCCATGGCGAACTCCGCGATACAAACTGAAAGATGGGGCTGCTGCGCAGCCCCCTACGCTGGTCCTTTACTTCTTCGCCGCCCAGGCATTGAAGCGTTGCTCCAGCTGCTCGCTGTTGTCAGCCCAGAAGGCCACGTCGATCTGCACCTGGTTGGCAATGTTTTCAGGCGTGGTCGGCATGTCCTTCTTCACATCATCCGACAACAGGCTCACGGCCTTGGAATTGGCCGGGCCGTACGCAATGTTCTCGGAGTAGGTCTTCTGCTGCTCAGGCTGCACGCTGAAGGCGATGAATTTCTTCGCTTCTTCGATATCCTTGGCACCTTTCGGGATGGCCCAGGCGTCGAAGTCATAGATGCCGCCATTCCACACAACCTTCAGGTTGCTCTCTTTCTGCACTGCAGCAATGCGACCGTTGTAGGCCGAGCTCATGACCACGTCACCCGAGGCCAGGTACTGTGGCGGCTGGGCGCCGGCTTCCCACCACTGGATGCTTGGCTTGAGTTCGTCGAGCTTCTTGAAGGCGCGGTCCACGCCCTCTTTGGTGCCCAGCACCTGGTACACATCCTTCGGCGCCACACCATCGGCCATCAGGGCGAATTCCAGGGTGTACTTGGCACCCTTGCGCAGGCCGCGTTTGCCCGGGAATTTCTTGGTGTCCCAGAAGTCGGCCCAGCTGGTCGGTGCAGTCTTCAGCTTGTCGGCGTTGTAGGCCAGCACCGTGGACCATACGAAGAAGCCCACGCCGCATGGCTGGATGGCACCCGGCACATAGTCGGCCTCATTGCCGAACAGGGCCGGGTCGAGTTCTTCGAACATGCCCTCGTCACAGCCGCGGGCCAGTTCTGGCGACTCCACTTCCACCAGATTCCACGACACGCTCTTGGTGTCGACCATGGCTTTGACCTTGGCCATTTCGCCGTTGTACTCACCCGCGACGATCTTGCCCTTGCCGGCCTTTTCCCACGGCTCGTAGAACGCCTTGACCTGGGCCGCCTTGTTGGCGCCACCGAACGAGACCACGGTAAGGTCTGCGGCCATGGTTTGGCCGGCGGCGAACAGCCCCAGGGCCAGGGCGGTCAGTTTCAACTGCTTGCGCATTATTATTCTCTCCACAGTACAGGGTTGGTGAAGCAATCCATCAATGGGCTTCGGCAATCGGATCGAGCGCGCGGGCGTGCTCCACCTCCCAGCCCAGCGGTACCACATCGCCCACGGCCAGGGCCGGGTCGAGTTCGGCAATCGGCTGTTTCACGAAGAAGTCGCCCTTGCCGCAAACTTCCAGGCGCACCCGCACGTGGTCACCCAGGTAAATGAATTCGGCCACCCGGCCCGAGAAGCGGTTCACGCAGCTTTCGCTATGGCCGTTCAGGCGCACGCGCTCCGGGCGGATCGACAGGGTCACCGGCTCGCCGGCCTGGCCGACATTCACCGCCAGCGCCTCGACCCGCTCGCCGCGCGGCAACTGCACCTGGCAGCGCTTGCCGTCACTGGCGAGCAAGGTGCCGTTGATGCGGTTGTTCTCGCCGATGAAGTTGGCGACAAAGGTGTTGCAGGGTTCTTCATACAGCGTGCGCGGGTCGGCGATCTGCTGGATTTCGCCCTGGTGGAACACGGCCACCCGGTCGGACATGGTCAGCGCTTCGCCCTGGTCATGGGTCACGTACACCACGGTCACGCCCAGGCGCTGGTGGATGTGCTTGATCTCCATCTGCATGTGCTCGCGCAGCTGCTTGTCCAGCGCGCCCAGCGGTTCGTCCATCAGCACCAGCTGCGGCTCGAACACCAGTGCCCGGGCCAGGGCCACACGCTGCTGCTGGCCGCCTGACAGCTGGCCGGGGTAACGCTTGGCGAAGGCGTCGAGCTGGACCATGTTCAGCACCCGCTTGACCCGCTCACTGATGTCGGTCTTGCTCAGGTTGCGCACGGTCAGCGGAAAGGCCAGGTTCTCGGCCACGGTCATGTGCGGGAACAGCGCGTAGTTCTGGAACACCATGCCGATGTCGCGCTTGTGCGGCGGCACGTTGTTGATAGAACGCCCGGCCAGCTGGATTTCACCGGCGGTGGGGGTTTCGAAGCCGGCCAGCATCATCAGGCTGGTGGTCTTGCCCGAGCCGGACGGGCCAAGCAGGGTAAGGAACTCGCCCTTGCGAATATCCAGGTTGAGGTTTTTGACGATCAGCGACTCGCCGTCGTAGCTCTTCTGCACACCACGGAAGCTGACCAGCGTTTCGCTGGTTGCAGCGTTCGACTTCGCCTCGCTCATGCCTGCACCTTCTTGTTGGATGACTGCGTAGACAAAGACTAGACAAGCGGCAAGCGCCGGAAAATCGGGGGTGCTGAGAGAATGCCATCATCCGGATGGAAGATTTGTTGTAGGGATTCCCCTACAAAGATGGCGGGTTTGGAATGCTCCCCTCAGGCCTGCGGCGCCCCCTGTGGGAGCGGGTTCACCCGCGAAGAGGCCGGCCCAGGCACCGCGCATGGCAGGTCGGGCCCTTTCGCGGGTAAACCCGCTCCCACAGGGGACACGTTGCAGGCGCAGGAAGTGCATGTCGCAATCAGACCAGCTTGTGCTCCATGGCGTACTTCACCAGCTCCGCCAGCGAGTTCACTTTCAGCTTCTGCATCAGGCGCGCCTTGTGGGTGCTGATGGTCTTGCTCGACAGCGCCAGCTGCTGGGCGATGTCGTTGACGTTGGCGCCCTGGGCCAGGCGTTCGAACACCGAAAACTCCCGCTCCGACAGCAGCGTGTGCAACGGCCTCGACTCGGTAAGGCCCACCTCGAAGACCATACGGTCGGCCAACGCCGGGTCGATATAGCGCCCGCCAGCGGCAACCCGGCGAATCGCGGTCAGCAACAGCGCCGGGTCGCTGTCCTTGGTGGCATAGCCCGCCGCCCCGGCCTTCAGCGCCCGCGCCGCCATCTGCGCTTCATCGTGCATCGACAGCATCAGGATCGCCGGGGCGTCGTGCAGCGCGCGAATCCGTGGGATAGCCTCCAGGCCATTCACACCCGGCATCGAGATATCCAGCAGTACCACCTCGCACGGCGTATGGCGCAAGGTTTCCAGCAACTGCTCGCCGTTACCGGCCTCCCCCGCCACCTGCATGTCCTTGGCCAGGCCAATCAACTGCTTGATGCCCTCACGGACAATGGTGTGGTCTTCGGCCACCAACACTCGAATCACGATCGCTCTCCTACTCCAACGGTATGGCTACGCTCAGGCTGGTGCCTTCGCCCGGTTCACTGTCCAGCGCCATGCTGCCGCCCAGCATCAGCACCCGCTCACGCACCCCTACCAGGCCGAACGAGGTGGGCCGGGGCTGGTCGCGGCAAAAGCCCTGGCCATCGTCGCTGACAGTCATGCGCAATTGCCCGTGCTCACGCACCAGTTCGATTTCCACGCTGTGCGCCTGGGCATGGCGCATCACGTTGGTCAGCGCCTCCTGGAGAATACGGAACAGCCCGGTGGCCTTGGCGTCGCTCAATGCTGGCAGATTATCCGGTACTTGCACCAGGCAGGGGATTTGCGTGCGTGTTTCAAAACGCCGCGCCTGCCATTCGATCGCCGAAGCGATGCCGGCATCGAGAATCGGCGGACGCAGAGCGGTGGCCACGTCGCGTACCAACTGGAACAGTTGGGCGATCAGGCGCTTCATGCTGGCCAGCCGCTCGTTCAAGCCCGGGTCCAGCTCGGCGAAGGCCAGCTCGCACATCGACACCTCCAGCTTGAGCACAGTCAACATCTGCCCCAGTTCATCGTGCACTTCCCGGGCGATGCGGGCCTTTTCCTCTTCACGCACGCTCTCCAGGTGGGCCGACAGTTCGCGCAACTGCTCCTGGGACTTGGCCAGCGCCAGCTCGGCCCGCTTGCCCTGGGTGATATCCCACACCACTCCGTCCCACACTACCTGGCCATTGCCCAGGCGCCGGGTACTGGCCTTGATGTCGGCCCAGCGCTGCTCACCCTGGCGGGTGAGGATGCGCCCTTGCCAGGACCAGTCCTGGTCGCTGGCCAGGGCCAGGTCCTGTACCCGGTGGTAATCGGCGCGGTCGTCGGGATGTACCAGATTGCGCAGGCCCATCTGCGGGTGCTGGATCTCGCTGGGCGAATAGCCTACCAAGGCCTCGCTGCCCTCGCTGATGTAAGGGAATTCCAGGTCGCCCTCAGCCGGGTCGCGCTCCAGGCGGAACACCAGCCCCGGCACGTTGCCGGCAATGCCCTTGAGCCGCGCCTCGCTTTCGCGCAGGGCCGCCAGGGCGCGGTGGCGCTCGGTGACATCGGCGAGGTACACCACCAGGTATTCGGAGTCACGAAAGCGCAGAAAGCTCAGCGACAGCTCGACCGGCAGCAGGCTGTGGTCAGCCCGCCGGCACTGCGTTTCGAACTGGCCGACACCGCCCGCACCGGTGCGCGCGCCCTTCCACAGCTCCAGCCAGCGGTCCATGGTCAGGCTGGGTTCAAAGTCGCTCAGCGGCCGCTCCAGCAGCGCGCCTTCGCCGTAGCCCAGCATGCGTTCGGCGGCATGGTTGGCGTAGCGTACGTGGCTGTCCCAGTTGACCCAGAGGATACCCACAGTGCTCTGGTCGATGGCGAACTGGCTCAGGCGCAATGCTTCTTCACGCACTTGCCGCTCCACCAGGCTTTCGCGCGTGGCCAGCAGGCTGCGCTCCAGCTGGCGCTGCTGCCGACGCTGCCACACCAGGGTGGCCAGCGCGCACAACAGCAGCATGGCGGACAGCAAGGCCAGGTTCTGCCAGAAACCCGTCGACTCACTCAGACGCGGGTACTTTGGCTGCAGCCAACGCTGGTGCAGTTGCTCCAGCTCCTTGGCCGGCAGCGCCTGCAGGCCACGCTCGAGCACATCGGCCAGCAGCGGCCAGTCGCGCCTCGAACCGATACGCAACAGTTGCGGCAGGCCGATATCGCCGACCACAGCCAGCTCGCCGAACTCGCTTTCGCGCGACAGGCGGCTGAGCTGGGCTTCATCCAGCACCGCGAAACTGGCCTGGCCGCCCACCACCAGTTGCAGGGCCTCGCGCTCGTTGGGCACCCCTTGCAGGTTGAGGTTGCCGTAGTTGCCGCGCAGGTAGTCCGCCAGTTGGCTGGGCATGCGCACCGCCACCCGCTGCTCGGCCTCGAGCGTTTCCAGTTCCACGGCCATGTTTCCGGTGCGCGGCCCCACCACCAGTTGCGGCACGCGCATGTACGGGTCGCTGAACAGCCACAGACGCAGGCTGGCGGGAGTCTGGGTAAGCCCCGGGGCAAAGTCGATTTCACCGGCCTGCAGGGCATGCTCAAGGCTGGCCTGGTCAGCGAAGTTGCGCCAGGTAAGGTCCAGTCGCAGCGCCTGCGCCAGGCTGCTCACCAGTTCCACGTTGGCCCCGTACAGCTGCTGCAGGCGCCGGTCGAACTGAGCGTAGGGCGCCTGCAACACCAGGCCGACACGCAGGCTGCGGTGTGTATCCAGCCATTGCTGCTGGGCAGGTTCCAGGGCAACCGTGGGCACGGCCTCGGGCCTGGCTAATGCAATCAAGGGCAGCCACAAGCAGCCGATAACCAACAGGCGACGCACTCGCTTCATCTACACGCTCGTCTTGGCAAAGCGGCCATGCAGCATGGCCGTCACGGGCAAATACTATTAGGCTGCCGGTATCATTCTGGCCCTGGGTTGACTCATGTCCACACTTTATCGCACGACGCTGGCAATGTGCTGCCTGGCCTCGATCCTTCCAATCGGCGCCCTGGCCGCCGATGCCGAAAAACCATCCACCAGCACCGAGGCACCCGCTGTCCAAGCCCCTCGCCCACCATTGCTGGAGCGTAGCCAGGAGGATGCCCAGGCGCTCGAGCGGCTGGTGCCCAAGGCCGAACAGCAGACGCTGCAAGCCGGCGCCGACAACTTCCTGGCCCTGTGGAAGCCGGCCAACGACAGCGATCCACAGGGGGCGGTCATCATCGTCCCAGGGGCTGGCGAAACGGCTGACTGGCCAAACGCGGTCGGCCCGCTGCGGCAGAAGTTCCCCGATGTCGGCTGGCACAGCCTGAGCATCAGCCTGCCCGACCTGCTGGCCGACAGCCCGCAGGCGCGGGTCGAGGCCAAGCCGGCTGCCGAGCCGGAGCCAGACAAGGGCGAAAGCGCCCCGGCCAAGGATGTGCCGGCCGATGCCAATGCCAACGTCGCCCAGGCTACGGCAGCCGATGCAGACACCGCAGAGAGCACTGACGCCAAACAGGCCAGCGAGCAAACCGACCCGGCCGATGCCGAGCGCGTTTTTGCCCGACTGGATGCTGCGGTGGCCTTTGCCCAGCAGCACAACGCCCGCAGCATCGTGCTGATTGGCCATGGCAGCGGCGCATATTGGGCGGCCCGCTACCTGAGCGAGAAACAGCCACCGCAGGTGCAGAAACTGGTGATGGTCGCCGCGCAGACGCCTGCGCGGGTGGAGCATGACCTGGAAAGCCTGGCGCCGACCTTGAAAGTGCCGACTGCCGACATCTACTACGCCACCCGCAGCGCGGACCGCAATGCAGCCGCGCAGCGCCTGCAGGCCAGCAAGCGGCAGAAGGACAGCCAGTACCGGCAGTTGTCGCTGATTGCCATGCCGGGGAACAAGGCGGCCGAGCAGGAGCAACTGTTCCGCCGGGTGCGGGGGTGGATGAGCCTGTAGGAGCGGCCTTGTGTCGCGATGGGCCGCAAAGCGGCCCCAGCGGTATCTGTTGGGAAGCTGACTACTTGGGGCCGCTACGCGCCCCATCGCGACACAAGGCCGCTCCTACAGCTACCGCGCAGGCCATCAAAGCCCCCGCCGCTTGCGGATCATGGCATAAGCCTGATGCAGCTCACGGGTCCGCTCGGTCGCTTCACGCACCTGCGCCTCGCTGGCACCAGTGCCCGCCAGCTTGTCCGGGTGGTGCCGGCTGACCAGCCGACGATACGCCTGCTTGACCTTGTCGCCATCGGTATCCGCCTCTACCGCCAGCAAGCGCAAGGCCGCCGCATAGGTCATGGCGACCCCTTCCGGAACCGCCGCCTTGCGTGGCTCGTACTCCAGCGACATGGCCTGTACCTGCCGCCGGCTCAGGCCCAGTTTCTGCCCCCAGTCCAGCAGCAGTTCTCGCTCCTTGTTGCCCATCTTGCCGTCGGCCCAGACCATGCGCCAACAGGCACGCAGGGTGCCCTCGGCCGCATGCGGCTGCTGGCGAATGCGCCGTAGGTGCCCACCCAGCCGGTCCTTGCCCGCCTTGCCACGGTTGAACGCGGCAATCGCGCGCAGCCGGGCCGCTTCGGCCAGGTCCAGGCGCACCATCTCCTGACGCGCCTGCTGGATATGCTGCTCGCCCACCCGGCCATCGCACTTGGCCAGGCGGCCGAGCATCACGAACAGCAACTCGTCATCCTGCAAGGCCGGGCGCCCGCCAAGGCGCTCACGCATGTCCTCCCAGCCCTGCAAACGCAGGCGGCGGTCCATGGCCTGCCCAAGCAACGCGCCGAGCAAGGCCCCGGGAATGCTGGCAACCGCAAAGCCGGCACCGGCACCAATCACCGTGCTTGGCCACCACATGTCAGGCGCGCTCGCCGATCAGGCGCTCGGCCTCGGCCAGGCGTTCGAGCGTACCGACATCCACCCAGTGCCCACGGTAGTGCTCACCACTGACCTGCCCCGCAGCCATGGCCTGGCGCAGCAACGGCGCCAGCTTGAAGGCGCCAGGCTGGCAGCCTTCGAACAGCGCCGGGTGCAGCACCGAAAGGCCGCTGAAGGTCAGCGTGCCAGGCGCATCGTCACCATCGACCACCCGCTCGCCCACCAGGCGGAAGTCGCCACGGCCGTGATGGCCAGGGTTATCGACCAGCACCAGGTGGGCCAGGCCTTGCAGTGGGGCCAGCAGTCGCGCGAAGTCGTAGTCGGTCCAGACATCGCCGTTCACCAGCAGAAACGGCGCATCACCCAGCAATGGCAGGGCCTTGAAGATGCCACCGCCGGTTTCCAGCGGCTCGCCTTCGGGCGAATAGCGGATGCTCAAGCCGAAACGGCTGCCGTCACCCAGGTGGTCCTCGATCTGCTGGCCGAGCCAGGCGTGGTTGATCACCACCTCGGTCACGCCTGCTGCAGCCAGGGCCCGCAGGTGGTACTCGATCAGTGGCTGACCGGCGACCGGGACCAGCGGTTTAGGGGTGTGCAGAGTCAGCGGGCGCATGCGCTCGCCTTTGCCCGCAGCCAAAATCATTGCCTTCATGCACGCGCTCCGGCCTGCAACTCGGCAATCAGCTCACCCAGCTCCGCCAATTCGGGCCGGCGGCTGATCACTTCTTCTATATAGGCGAAGAAGCGCGGCACGTCGCCCAGGTAACGGGGTTTGCCGTCGCGGTGGCAGATACGGGCGAAAATACCGATCACCTTCAGGTGGCGCTGCACACCCATCAGGTCACTGGCACGCTGGAACGCCTCGAAGTCGGCCTGCACCGGGATGCCGGCAGCCTGTGCCTTCTGCCAGTAGTCGCGCAGCCAGCCTTCGACCCGCGCCTGCGGCCAGCTGAGGAAGGCGTCCTTGAACAGGCAGGTGATGTCGTAGGTGACAGGGCCATATACGGCATCCTGGAAGTCCAGCACGCCTGGGTTGGGTGTGCTCTGCATCAGGTTGCGCGGCATGTAGTCGCGGTGCACCAGCACCTTGGGCTGGGCCAGCGCGCTGTCGATCAGCAGCTGACTGACTCGTTGCCAGGTGGCTTTCTGGGCATCGCTGAAGGCCAGGCCAAGCTCACGACCCACGTACCACTCGGGGAATAGTTCGACTTCACGGCGCAGCAGCGCATCGTCGTAGCTGGGCAACGGTGCGTCCATCGGCAGGCGCTGGAACGCCAGCAGCGCGTCGATGGCATCGGCGAACAGGCCGTCGGCGTTGTCTGCATCAATGATATCAAGGTATGTCTGGTGGCCCAGGTCACCCAGCAGCAGGAAGCCACGCTCAAGGTCCTGGGCGTGGATCAGCGGCACGTGCACATCGGCGCTGGCAAGCAGGTGGTCGATGGCGACGAACGGTCGGCAGTTTTCCTGCGGCGGTGGCGCATCCATGATCACGAAGCTGTGGCCGGCGCCCTGCCAGCGGAAATAACGACGGAAGCTGGCATCGCTGCTGGCCGCGGTCAGGCTGCCTGCGGGGACATCGCCCCAGGCGTTTTTCCGGAAAAGATCATTGAGCTGCTCATCGAGCCAGACCGTCAGTTGTTGCAGGCGTACATCGTGTTCAGGCATTACAAGGGTCTCCGACGGCCCTAGCCGTCAAGCGGGTCATGCTTTATTATCCAGCATCTTTTTCAGACCATCGAGAGGCGTGCGGCCCCACACGCGGGCAGATGGCACGCAGGAAGCCCGGACTAATAAGATGGCATTGAAATCCCCCGCGTTTCGTAGAAAGTTTCCGTTGCTGGTAACCGGCGGTCTGCTGGCCCTGCAACCTCTGGCCACGTCTTACGTGGTGGCAGCCGAACAGTTTGACTGCCAAGTGTCCGCCTCCGGTGGTTGGGACTGCAAGCCCAAGACCCCAGCCAACAACCTGCCGCCGCGCCCGGTGCACGAGGGTGCTGCTGTCAGCACCGGCACCGAAGCCGCAAGCGAAGGCGAAACCGCGGACCGGCCTATGCTGGTCACCGAGGCCAAAGGCCGTGGCCTGAAGTCGCGTAGCGAAGACTACAGCCACCTGGACTGGGTTCCGCGTGAAAAGCTCACCGCCGCACAGCTGGCCGAAACCGGCCCGTACTGCGGTGGCGCGTACATCGAGCCAACCCGCCCAGGCATGGCCGACACCACGCCGAAGGACGAGTCGCCGACCTACATCAACGCCAAGGTATCCAAGTACCAGCAGGAGCAGCAGATCGCTACCCTCGCCGGTGATGTGGTGATGCGCCAAGGCAGCATGCAGGCCGAGGCCGACGAGGCCAACCTCTACCAGACCGAAAACCGTGGCGAGCTCAAGGGCAACGTCAAGATCCGTGACAACGGTTCGCTGGTGGTCGGTGACGAGGCACAGATCCAGCTCGACACGGGCGAAGCCCAGGTCGACAACGCCGAATACGTGATGCACAAGTCGCACATCCGCGGCAGTGCCCTGTACGCCAAGCGTGGCGAGAACGCCATCATCCGCCTCAAGGACGGTACGTACACCACCTGCGAACCGGGCAGCAACGCCTGGCAGCTGAAGGGCAACAACATCACCCTGAACCCGGCCACCGGTTTCGGTACCGCGACCAACGTCACGCTGCGGGTCAAGGATTTCCCGGTGTTCTACACACCGTACATCTACTTCCCGATCGACGACCGTCGCCAGTCCGGCTTCCTGCCGCCATCGTTCAGCAGCACCAGCGATACCGGCTTCATGCTGGTCACGCCGTACTACTTCAACCTGGCACCGAACTACGATGCCACGTTGTACCCGCGCTACATGACCAAGCGCGGCCTGCTGATGGAAGGCGAGTTCCGCTACCTGACGCCTTCCAGCGAAGGCCAGTTCGGTGCTGCGTACCTCAACGACAAGAACGACGACCGCAAAGACCAGACTGACTACAAAGAACAGCGCTGGATGACCAACTGGCAGCACAAAGGCGGGTTGAACGAGCGGTTGATGACCGAGGTGGATTACACCGACATCAGCGACCCGTTCTACTTCCAGGACCTGGAATCCGACCAGATTGGTGTTGAAACCCAGGACCTGCTGAACCAGCAGGGTGCACTGACCTACCGTGGCGACAGCTACACCGCGCGGTTGAACGTGCATGCCTACGAGATGGCGACCATCTCGAAGATCACGCCGTATGACCGTCTGCCGCAGATTACCTTCAATGGCAAACTGCCGTACGAGCCGGGTGGGCTCAATATTGCCTACGAAACCGAGGCAGTCCGTTTCGATCGTGACCTGAAAGACGACTTCGTATTGAATGAAGACGGGCTTCCAGACACCTCGGCTGGTGCGCCTGGTCGTCGCCTGGACCAGAACGTCAGTGGCATCGCTCGCGCCAACGGCAACCGTTTCAACGTTGCACCGTCGATCAGCCTGCCGATGGAAGCCAGCTACGGCTTCCTGACCCCCAAGCTGAAGTATGCGTATACCCACTACGATCTGGATTTGGACAGCCAGGGCAAAACCCAGGCTATCGCGCAATCGGCCAACCCAGCGTACGGCAGCTATAACAGCTCGCTGAACCGCGACGTCCCGATCTTCAGCGTCGACAGCGGCCTGTACTTCGACCGTAAAACGTCGCTGTTCGGCACCGACTACAAGCAAACCCTCGAGCCGCGTCTGTTCTACCTCTACGTCCCATACAAGGACCAGAAGGACATCCCGCTGTTCGACTCGGGTGAAACCCTGTTCAGCTACGATTCGCTGTTCCGCGACAACCGCTTCAGCGGCACCGACCGTATCGGTGACGAGAACAAGCTGTCGCTGGGCGTGACCACCCGCTGGATCGAAGAAAACGGTTTCGAGCGTCAGAACTTCAGTATCGGTCAGGCTTACTACTTCAAGGATCGCAAGGTCCAGCTGCCAGGCATCAATTACAAAGAGCGCGCGGACTCGCAGTCCGACGTGTCCCCGTACGCCCTGGTGTACAACTACTTCTTCAACCGCGACTGGCGCTTCAATTCGGACTTCAACTGGGACCCGGACAGCCGCAGCACCCGCTCGGGTAGCGCGATGTTCCACTACCAGCCTGAAGACAACCCGAACAAAGTGGTCAACCTCGGTTATCGCTACCGAAACGACACCATCTCCTACGACTCCACGACCGGTACCTGGAAAGTGGGCGGTGGCGACTATGGCGTCCCAGGCAGCGAGAACTACATCAAGGACTACTACAAGATCCAGCAGCATGACTTCTCGGTCATCTGGCCGATCGTCCCGCAGTGGAGCGTCATCGCTCGCTGGCAGCATGACTACAACCGCAACCGCACCCTGGAAGCCATGGGCGGTTTCGAGTACGACAACTGCTGCTGGAAGCTGCGCCTGATCAACCGTTACTGGATCGACTACGACGACTTCAGCCAGGCTCTTCCGCAGAACGAAAAAGGCGACCACGGCATCTTCCTTCAGATCGTCCTGAAAGGCCTCGGTGGTGTAGTCGGCAACAAGGTCGAATCTTTCCTCGACCAAGGCATTCAAGGTTACCGTGAACGTGAAGACCAAGCTTATTGATCGACTGCGCCCGGCGTTGCTGGGCGTTGCATTGCTGAGTGGCGCGGTGCATGCCGCGGTGCAACCTCTTGATCGCGTGGTGGCCATCGTCGACAACGACGTGGTCATGCAAAGCCAGCTGGACCAGCGTGTCCGCGAGGTCCAGCAAACCATCGCCAAGCGCGGCGGCGGCATGCCGCCTGCCGGTGCGCTGGACCAGCAGGTACTGGAACGCCTGATCGTCGAGAACCTGCAGCTGCAGATCGGCGAGCGCTCCGGCATCCGCATCACCGACGAGGAACTGAACCAGGCCATGGGCACCATTGCCCAGCGCAACGGCATGTCGCTGGAGCAGTTCCGCGCCGCCCTGGCCCGTGACGGCATGTCGTTCGACGACGCCCGCGAGCAGATCAAGCGCGAGATGATCATCAGCCGCGTGCGCCAGCGCCGTGTGGCCGAGCGCATCCAGGTCTCCGAGCAGGAAGTGAAGAACTTCCTCAACTCGGACCTGGGCAAGATGCAGATGTCGGAAGAGTACCGTCTGGCCAACATCCTCATCCCAACCCCGGAAGCGGCCAACTCGGACGACATCCAGAAGGCTGCGCGCAAGGTCGGCGATGTCTACCAGCAGCTCAAGCAAGGCGCTGACTTCGGCCAGATGGCGATTGCCAACTCGGCCAGCGAGAACGCCCTGGAAGGCGGCGAAATGGGTTGGCGTAAAGCCGGCCAGCTGCCACCGGACTTCGCCAAGATGCTCAGCAGCATGCCGGTAGGTGAAATCACCCAGCCGATCCGCATCCCCAACGGCTTCATCATCCTCAAACTGGAAGAGAAGCGCGGTGGCAGCGAGAACGTGCTGCGTGACGAAGTGCACGTGCGCCACATCCTGATCAAGCCGAGCGAAATCCGCAGCGAGGCGGCCACCGAGCAACTGGCCGAGCGCCTGTACGAGCGCATCAAGAACGGCGAAGACTTCGGCGAGCTGGCCAAGAGCTTCTCGGAAGACCCGGGTTCGGCGCTCAACGGCGGTGACCTCAACTGGGTTGACCCGAACAGCCTGGTACCGGAGTTCCGCGAGCAGATGGCCAACGCCGCCCAAGGCGAAGTCACCCGTCCGTTCAAGACCCAGTACGGCTGGCATGTCCTGGAAGTGCTGGGCCGTCGCGCCACCGACAGCACCGAGCAGGCGCGTGAGCAACAGGCCATGAACGTACTGCGCAACCGCAAGTACGACGAAGAGCTGCAGACCTGGCTGCGCCAGATCCGCGACGAAGCCTACGTTGAAATCAAGCTGCCTGGCGCTGACCAGGCCGCCCAGTGAAGCCCCTGCGCTTCGCCGTCACCCCCGGCGAGCCGGCCGGCATAGGCCCCGACCTGTGCCTGCTGCTCGCCGCAGACGCCCAGCCCCACCCCCTGATCGCCATCACCAGCCGTGACCTGCTCGCCGAGCGGGCCACGCAGCTGGGGCTGGCCGTCAACCTGCTGCCGGTAGCGCCGGGCCAATGGCCCGAGCAGCCGGCACCAGCGGGTAGCCTGTACGTCTGGGATACCGCTCTGGCGGCCCCGGTAGTGCCAGGCCAGCTCGATAAGGCCAATGCGTCGTTCGTGCTGGAAACCCTGACCCGTGCCGGGCAAGGTTGCCTGGACGGGCATTTCGCCGGGATGATCACCGCCCCGGTACACAAGGGCGTGATCAACGAAAGCGGTATCGCCTTCTCCGGGCATACCGAATTCCTTGCCGAACTGACCCACACCGCACAAGTGGTGATGATGCTGGCTACCCGGGGCCTGCGCGTGGCCCTGGTGACTACGCACCTGCCGCTGCGCGACATTGCCGACGCCATCACTGCCGAGCGCGTCGAGCGTGTAACCCGTATCCTGCATGCCGACATGCGCGACAAGTTCGGCATTGCCAACCCGCGCATTCTGGTGTGCGGCCTCAACCCGCACGCGGGCGAGGGTGGCCATCTGGGCCGCGAAGAAATCGACATCATCGAGCCGACACTGGCCCGCCTGCGCACCGAAGGCATGGACCTGCGCGGGCCGCTGCCGGCCGATACCCTGTTTACCCCCAAATATCTGGAGCACTGCGATGCGGTGCTGGCGATGTACCACGACCAGGGCCTGCCCGTACTCAAGTACAAAGGCTTCGGCGCTGCGGTCAACGTTACCCTGGGCCTGCCGATCATCCGCACGTCGGTAGACCACGGTACCGCCCTGGACCTGGCCGGCACCGGCAAGGTCGACACCGGCAGCCTGCGCGTCGCGCTGGAAACCGCCTACCAGATGGCCGAGAACCGACCATGAACGAGCAATACCAACACCGGGCGCGCAAGCGCTTCGGCCAGAACTTCCTGCACGACGCCGGCATCATCGACCGCATCCTGCGTGCCATCAATGCCAAGGCCGGCGAACATCTGCTGGAAATCGGCCCCGGCCAGGGCGCCCTGACAGAAGGCCTGCTGGGCAGCGGGGCACAGCTGGACGTGGTGGAACTGGACAAGGACCTGGTGCCGATCCTGCAGCACAAGTTCGCCGACCGCAGCAATTTCCGCCTGCACCAGGGCGACGCCCTGAAGTTCGACTTCAACCAGCTGGGCGTGCCACCGCGCAGCCTCAAGGTGGTGGGCAACCTGCCCTACAACATCTCCACCCCACTGATCTTCCATCTGCTCAGCCATGCCGGGCTGATCCGCGACATGCACTTCATGTTGCAGAAGGAAGTGGTCGAGCGCATGGCCGCCGGCCCGGGTGGTGGTGACTGGGGGCGTTTGTCGATCATGGTGCAGTACCACTGCCGGGTCGAGCACCTGTTCAACGTTGGCCCCGGCGCCTTCAACCCGCCGCCGAAAGTGGACTCGGCCATCGTCCGCCTGGTGCCGCACGAAGTGCTGCCACACCCGGCCAAAGATGCAAAACTGCTGGAGCAGGTGGTACGCGAAGCCTTCAACCAGCGCCGCAAGACCCTGCGCAACACCATGAAAGGGCTGCTCGACAGTGCGGCCATCGAAGCTGCCGGCGTGGACGGCAGCCTGCGCCCTGAACAGCTGGACCTGGCCGCATTCGTGCGCCTGGCTGACCAGTTGGCCGATCAGCAAGCCTGATTCGCCTGTACCGGCCTCTTCGCGGGTAAACCCGCTCCCACAGGAATTGCACAATCCTTGAAATCTGTGTGGCCCCTTGTAGGAGCGGCCTTGTATCGCGAAAGGGCCGCACAGCGGCCCCAGACTTTCAGCCTCGCTGCAGATATCGCCGGGGCCGCTCAGCGGCCCTTTCGCGACACAAGGCCGCTCCTACAACTGACCGCGCCAGCCGATCAGGATGGCGCTGGCCCTCCCCCCTCCCAATGGCCTAGACTGCATTATTGCGTCAGTTCGCCCAAGGCCCTTGCATGTCCGACCCCCGCTATCAGATCGACGTCAGCGTCGTGACCCGCTACCTCAAAGAACAATCCGACCCCGAAAACAGTCGTTTCGCTTTCGCCTACACCATCACCGTGCAGAACAATGGCTCGCTCAAGGCCAAGCTGCTGTCGCGCCACTGGCTGATCACCAATGGTGACGGCGAGGTCGAGGAAGTGCGTGGCGCCGGCGTGGTAGGGCAGCAGCCCAACATCGACCCAGGCCAGAGCCATACCTACAGCAGCGGCGCGGTCATCAGCACCCGCGTGGGCACCATGCAGGGCAGCTACCAGATGTTCGCCGAAGACGGCAAACGCTTCGATGCCGAGATCGCCCCGTTCCGCCTGGCGGTGCCCGGGGCGCTGCACTGATGGCTACCTACGCCGTCGGTGACCTGCAGGGCTGCCTGCAGCCACTCAAGTGCCTGCTCGAACGGGTCAACTTCAACCCCGCCGTCGATCGTCTATGGCTGGTCGGTGACCTGGTCAACCGCGGCCCCGAGTCGCTGGAAACCCTGCGCTTCCTTTATTCGATCCGCCAGTCGCTGGTGTGCGTGCTGGGCAACCATGACCTGCACCTGCTGGCCGCCTGGCACAATGTCGAACGCCTGAAGAAAAGCGACACACTGCGCGAAATCATCGAAGCGCCGGACGCCGACCAGCTGTTCGACTGGCTGCGCCAGCAAAAGCTGCTGCATTACGATGAACCCCGTGGCATTGCCCTGGTTCACGCCGGCATTCCACCGCAATGGACCTTGGGCAAAGCCCTGGAGCTGGCCGCCGAGGTCGAGGAAGTGCTGCGCGACGACGAGCGCCTGAAACTGTACCTGGACGGCATGTACGGCAACGAGCCGAACAAGTGGAGCAAGAACCTCAGCGGTATCGAGCGCCTGCGGGTCATCACCAACTACCTCACGCGCATGCGCTTCTGCACCGCCGAGGGCAAGCTCGACCTCAAGAGCAAGGAAGGCCTGGATACCGCCCCCAAAGGCTACAAGCCGTGGTATGCACACAAGGGTCGCCGCTCACGCCACGTGAAAATCATCTTTGGCCACTGGGCCGCCCTGCAAGGGCAGGTCGACGAGCCTGGCATCATTGCCCTGGACACCGGTTGCGTGTGGGGCGGTGCCATGACCCTGTACAACGTCGACAGCGGCGAATACCACCGCTGTGACTGCAGCGACGACGGCAACTTACGCCTCCCCAGCCAAACGCCTACACTGAACGATCAAAACTGAAGGAAGCCGTACCCATGAGCGAATTCAAGCGCATCCCTCCCGATCAGGCCCTGGCCCTGCGCGCGCAAGGTGCGGTAGTCGTCGACATTCGCGACCCGCAGGCCTTTGCCGCCGGCCACATCACCGGTGCCAAGCATCTGGATAACCATTCGGTCGCCGAGTTCATCCGCAATGCCGACCTCGATGCCCCGACCCTGGTGGTGTGCTATCACGGCAATTCCAGCCAGAGCGCCGCGGCCTATCTGGTGAACCAGGGCTTCTCGGACGTATACAGCGTCGACGGCGGCTTTGAGCTGTGGCGCGCCACTTACCCGGCCGAGACTGCCCAAGGCACTGCCGAATAATTTTTTCATTTTTACTGCAGCCCGCGCCCCGTGCGGGCTTGCGGCTTATCTGACGAACGGTCGTTCGCAACTTCTCCGCCCCTCGCCCTTGACCTTGCGGATAACCAACTATTCTTAAGCGCAGGCCATCCAGAAAAAGGGGAGAGCCGGTACACCGGCGTGCGGGTCATCGGTAGCGTTACAGGGTGTTCTGGGGGGTATACAGCAGCCGGCAAACCCGGTTGCATGCCAGCATCAGCTGACTGATCCGGCGTCGTCTCCACGTATCGAGCGAGGTGACGTCATGAGTATTTTTAGCCACTTCCAACAACGTTTCGAGTCTACGCGCCAGGAAGAACTCTCGCTGCAGGAGTACCTCGAGCTGTGCAAAGAGGATCGCAGTGCCTACGCATCGGCGGCCGAACGGCTGTTGCTGGCCATCGGTGAGCCGGAGCTGATCGACACCTCAACCAACTCCAGACTGTCGCGAATCTTCTCCAACAAGGTTATCCGCCGCTATCCGGCCTTTGCCGACTTCCATGGCATGGAAGAGTGCATCGACCAGATCGTGTCCTACTTCCGCCACGCCGCTCAAGGCCTGGAGGAAAAGAAACAGATCCTCTACCTGCTGGGCCCGGTGGGCGGCGGCAAGTCGTCGCTGGCCGAAAAACTCAAGCAGCTGATGGAAAAGGTACCGTTTTACGCCATCAAGGGCTCGCCGGTATTCGAGTCGCCCCTGGGGCTGTTCAACGCCACCGAAGACGGGGCCATTCTCGAGGAAGAGTTCGGCATCCCGCGGCGCTACCTGAACACCATCATGTCGCCCTGGGCCACCAAACGCCTGCAGGAGTTCGGCGGCGACATCAGCAAGTTCAAGGTGGTGAAACTGTACCCGTCGATTCTCAACCAGATCGCCATCGCCAAGACCGAACCCGGCGACGAGAACAACCAGGACATTTCGGCCCTGGTCGGCAAGGTCGATATCCGCAAGCTCGAAGAATTCCCGCAGAACGACGCCGACGCCTATGCCTATTCGGGTGCGCTGTGCCGGGCCAACCAAGGCCTGATGGAATTCGTCGAGATGTTCAAGGCCCCGATCAAGGTCCTGCACCCGCTGCTCACTGCCACCCAGGAAGGCAACTACAACAGTACCGAAGGCCTCGGCGCCATCCCCTACTCCGGGATCTTGCTGGCCCACTCCAACGAATCGGAGTGGCACACCTTCCGCAACAACAAGAACAACGAGGCGTTCATCGACCGGATCTACATCGTCAAGGTGCCGTACTGCCTGCGCGTCAGCGACGAAATCAAGATCTACGACAAGCTACTGATCAACAGCTCGCTGGCCAAGGCCCACTGCGCGCCAGACACGCTGAAGATGCTCGCCCAGTTCACCGTGCTGTCGCGCCTGAAAGAGCCGGAAAACTCCAACATCTATTCGAAGATGCGGGTGTACGACGGGGAAAACCTCAAGGACACCGATCCGAAGGCCAAGTCGATCCAGGAGTACCGCGATTCCGCCGGCGTCGACGAAGGCATGAACGGCCTGTCGACCCGCTTTGCGTTCAAGATCCTGTCCAAGGTGTTCAACTTCGACCCGCATGAAGTGGCCGCCAACCCGGTGCACCTGCTGTATGTGCTGGAGCAGCAGATCGAGCAGGAACAGTTCCCGGCCGAAGTGCGCGAACGCTACCTGCGCTACCTGAAGGAGTACCTGGCCCCACGCTACATCGAGTTCATCGGCAAGGAAATCCAGACCGCCTACCTGGAGTCCTACAGCGAATACGGCCAGAACATTTTCGACCGCTACGTGCTGTATGCCGATTTCTGGATCCAGGACCAGGAATACCGCGATCCGGAAACCGGCGAAATTCTCAACCGTATCGCCCTCAACGAAGAACTGGAGAAGATCGAGAAGCCGGCCGGCATCAGCAACCCGAAAGATTTCCGCAACGAAATCGTCAACTTCGTGCTGCGTGCCCGTGCCAACAACAACGGCAAGAATCCGAGCTGGCTGAGCTACGAAAAGCTGCGGGTGGTGATCGAGAAGAAAATGTTCTCCAACACCGAGGACCTGCTGCCGGTCATCAGCTTCAACGCCAAGGCAAGCAAGGAGGACCAACAGAAACACAACGACTTCGTCACGCGCATGGTGGAGCGTGGCTACACCGACAAACAGGTTCGTCTGCTGTCGGAATGGTACCTGCGGGTCAGGAAATCGCAATAAGGCGACAAGCTACCCACCGCGCGCCCAGGGCTGCTATGCCAGCCCTGGGCGGCGGCAGCTGCTTTGCTGCCATTGCTTGCAGCAGCTCGTAGCTTGAAGCGTGCAGCTGTTCCCAGCTACCGGAGGGACCATGAGCTACGTTATAGATCGACGCCTGAACGGCAAGAACAAGAGCACGGTGAACCGCCAGCGCTTCCTGCGGCGGTACCGCGAACATATCAAGAAAGCCGTCGAAGAGGCGGTAAGCCGCCGTTCCATCATGGACATGGAACATGGCGAGCAGATCAGCATCCCGGGGCGCGACATCGACGAACCGGTGCTGCACCATGGTCGCGGGGGCAAGCAGACCATCGTGCACCCAGGCAACAAGGAATTCACCGCCGGTGAACACATCCCCAGGCCACAGGGTGGCGGCGGTGGCGGCGGCCGTGGCAAGGCCGGCAATTCCGGCGAGGGCATGGACGACTTCGTCTTCCAGATCACCCAGGAAGAATTCCTCGAGTTCATGTTCGAGGACCTCGAGCTGCCCAACCTGGTCAAACGTCACCTGACCGGGGCCGACACCTTCAAGACCGTGCGCGCCGGTATCGCCAACGAAGGCAACCCGTCACGCATCAACATCGTGCGCACCCTGCGTTCGGCCCATGCCCGGCGCATCGCCCTGACCGGCAGCAGCCGCGCACTGCTGCGCGAAGCGCAGAAGGAACTCGCCCGCCTGAAGGTTGAGGAACCGGATAATTTCACCGATATCCAGGAAGTCGAACACGAGATCGAACGCCTGAAGGCACGTATCAATCGCCTGCCCTTCCTCGACACTTTCGACCTCAAGTACAACCTGCTGGTCAAGCAACCCAACCCCAGCTCCAAGGCGGTGATGTTCTGCCTGATGGACGTGTCCGGCTCGATGACCCAGGCCACCAAGGACATCGCCAAGCGCTTTTTCATCCTGCTGTACCTGTTCCTCAAGCGAAACTACGACCGCATCGAAGTGGTATTCATCCGCCACCACACCAGCGCCCGTGAAGTCGACGAGGAAGAATTCTTCTATTCGCGGGAAACCGGCGGCACCATCGTTTCCAGCGCGCTGAAGCTGATGCAGGAGGTCATGGCCGAACGCTACCCGGCCAGCGACTGGAACATCTACGCCGCCCAGGCTTCCGACGGCGACAATTGGAACGACGACTCGCCGATCTGCCGCGACATCCTGGCCAAGCAGATCATGCCGCATGTGCAGTACTACACTTACGTTGAAATCACTCCTCGTGAACACCAGGCGCTGTGGTACGAATACGAGCGCATAGGCGAAGCCTTCCCCGACACGTTCGCCCAGCAGCAGTTGGTATCGGCCGGCGATATCTACCCGGTCTTCCGTGAACTCTTCCAGCGCAGGTTAGCCACATGACCGCCAGAGCACAGAGACGCCAACCTATTTCCACCGGGTCCGAGTGGACGTTCGAACTGATCCAGACCTACGACCGGGAAATCAGCCGCCTGGCCGAGCGTTACGCCCTGGACACCTACCCCAACCAGATCGAGGTGATTACCGCCGAGCAGATGATGGACGCCTATGCCTCGGTCGGCATGCCGCTGGGTTATCACCATTGGTCCTACGGCAAGCAGTTCCTCAGCACGGAGAAGTCCTACAGCCGTGGCCAGATGGGCCTGGCCTACGAGATCGTGATCAACTCCGACCCGTGCATCGCCTACCTGATGGAAGAAAACACCATGTGCATGCAGGCACTGGTGATCGCCCATGCCTGCTACGGCCATAACAGTTTCTTCAAGGGCAACTACCTGTTCCGCACCTGGACCGACGCCAGCTCGATCATTGACTACCTGGTGTTCGCCAAGCAGTACATCGCCCAGTGCGAAGAGCGCCATGGCATCGATGCCGTGGAAGACCTGATCGACTCCTGTCATGCCCTGATGAACTACGGTGTCGACCGTTACAAGCGGCCTTATCCGATTTCCGCCGAAGAGGAGCGGCGGCGGCAGAAGGAGCGCGAGGAACACCTGCAGCGGCAGATCAATGACCTGTGGCGAACCATTCCGAAGAGCGCCGACAAGGGTAACGATCGAGATGATGCGCGCTTCCCCGCCGAACCGCAGGAAAACATCCTCTATTTCATCGAGAAGAACGCCCCGCTGCTGGAGCCCTGGCAGCGTGAAGTGGTGCGCATCGTGCGCAAGATCGCCCAGTATTTCTACCCGCAGCGCCAGACCCAGGTGATGAACGAAGGCTGGGCGACATTCTGGCACTACACGCTGATGAACGACCTGTATGACGAGGGGCTTATCACCGAAGGCTTCATGATGGAGTTCCTGCAGTCGCACACCAGCGTAGTGTTCCAGCCCGGCTTCGACAGCCCCTACTACAACGGCATCAACCCCTACGCACTGGGCTTTGCGATGTACACCGACATCCGCCGCATGTGCGAAAACCCGACCGAAGAAGATCGCCGCTGGTTCCCCGACATTGCCGGCAGTGACTGGCTTTCTACCATCAAGTTCGCCATGAGCAGCTTCAAGGACGAGAGCTTCATCCTGCAGTACCTGTCGCCAAAGGTCATGCGCGATCTCAAGCTGTTCAGCATCCTCGATGACGACCAGCGCGACGACCTGTATGTACCTGCCATCCACGACGAGGCCGGCTACCGGACCATTCGCGAACTACTGGCGGCGCAGTACAACCTGGGCAACCGCGAGCCAAACGTACAGATCTGGAGCGTCGACCGCCGCGGTGACCGCTCGCTGACCTTGCGTCACCAGCAACACAACCGCAAACCGCTGGGCGACTCGACCGAGGAAGTGCTCAAGCACCTGCACCGCCTGTGGGGCTTCGACATCCATCTGGAGACCGTCCAGGGCGAGCAGGTGATGAAGACGCACCATATGCCACCACGCGGCGAGCACGGCGAAAACGCCGATTACGGGCGCATGGACCTGGCGGTCATCCACCACCTCTGATGCTACCCCATGGCTGCCGACGGGTTATCCTGTCGGCAGTTATGGAGAGTTGCACATGCACATCTACAAAGTCGGCGGCGCGGTACGCGACCGCCTGCTCGGCCGCCCTGTCAGCGATATCGACTGGCTGGTGGTCGGCGCTAGCGTCGAAGAAATGCTTGCCAAAGGTTATCGCCCGGTCGGGGCTGATTTCCCGGTGTTCCTGCACCCGAAAACTGGCGAGGAATACGCCCTGGCGCGTACCGAACGCAAGAGCGGCCGCGGCTACGGCGGGTTCACGTTTCACGCCAGCCCAGATGTGACCTTGGAAGAAGACCTGATCCGCCGCGACCTCACGATCAATGCAATGGCCGAGGATGAAGCCGGCACGGTTTATGACCCGTACAACGGTCAGCAAGATCTCGATCAGCGCCTTTTGCGGCATGTTTCCCCGGCATTCGCCGAAGATCCATTGCGCGTGCTGCGTGTCGCGCGCTTTGCTGCCCGCTATGCACCGCTGGGTTTCAGGGTTGCCGACCAGACCCTGGAGTTGATGCGCCTGATCAGTGCCTCGGGCGAGTTGCAGGCACTGACCGCCGAGCGCAGCTGGAAAGAAATCGAGCGCGCGCTGATGGAGGCGCAGCCGCAGGTGTTCTTCCAGGTGCTGCGCGTTTGCGGGGCCTTGCCAGAGCTGCTGCCTGAGCTCGATGACGATACCCAAGGCCTGGCAGCGCTGGAGCAGGCCGCGCTGCACGAACAGGCTCTGCACGTGCGCTGGGCCTGCCTGTTGCACACGCTGCCCCCCGCCTCGATCAAGGCGGTTAACCAGCGCCTCAAGGCGCCGCGGGAATGCCAGGAACTGGCGTTGCTGACCGGTGAGTGCCTGGCGAAAGCTGGCCAGGCGCCGGAGTTGCCTGCCACGGCAGTGCTGGAGTTGTTGCACCAGTTCGATGTGTATCGACGGCCGCAGCGATTCGAGGACTTCCTGATCGTTTGCGAGATGACAGCACTGGGCGAGGGCAAATCGGTTTATCCACAGGCCGACTATCTGCGAGGGGCAGCAGCGGCGGCGCGGGCAGTGGATGTGAAGCCGTTGGTGCAGGCAGGGCTGACTGGCCAGGGCTTGGGTGAAGCGCTCAAAAGTGAGCGGCTGAAAGCGCTCGAGGCTTACAAGCTCGGTTGAACATACCGGCCCTTTCGCGGCTAAAGCCGCTCCCACAGGAACCGCGCATTTTCTGAACCTCGCACCTAAACCTGTGGGAGCGGCTTTAGCCGCGAAAGGGCCAGTACAGGCTCATGCTGGAGTCAGCTGCAGCCCCCGCCACTCGAAGGCAACCGGAGCCAACACCTGATCAATCCGCGCCTCCTGCCACAACTGCGCCATTGTCTTGCCTACCCCCGGATGCAACAACTCGGGCGCCAGCAGCGACAGCGGCCACAGCACAAAGGCGTTCTTCAGGATCTCGGCACGAGGCAACACCAGCCCATCGAAGGTGCCGTTCAAGTCGTCATACATCAGCACATCGATATCCAGCGGCAGCCCCTTGCGGTCCGGCGCATAGCGGCCATTGTCGGCCTCGATGAACTTCAACCGGCGGTCCAGTTCGATCAACGGCAACGCGGTCTGCCCGGTCACCACGAAGTTGATGAACGGCCCGCTCTTGATCCCCACCGCCTGGCTTTCGAACGCCGGCGAACAGCGCATGTCGGTCAGGATGCCCGCCAACGCATCGAGCCCGGCGCACAAGTGCACCTCGCGGTCGACATTGCTGCCAAGGCCCAGGTAAACCGTGCTCAGAGACATCCGCGCTCGATCTCCACGCCAACACCACCACGGGCCGCCGGCACCGCACCTGGCTTGGTCAGCTTCAACCGCACCCATGGGATGTGGAACTCCTCCATCAACGTCGCCACCAGGCGCTCGGCGAAGGTTTCCACCAGCTCGAAACGGGCCTGTTCGGCAAACGCCTGGATGCGCGCCGATACACTGGCATAGTCCAGCGCCAGGTTCAGGTCGTCACCGGCCGCAGCCGGGCGGTTGTCCCAGGCAAAGCTCAGGTCCAGGCGCAAGCACTGGCGAATATCCCGCTCCCAGTCATAGGCACCGATAACGGTATCGACTTCCAGGCCTTCGATGAACACTCTGTCCAAGCACTTCTCTCCACAGCACGACAAGGGCGACTGGCGCCGTTAGAATCAGGGCGTCCTCGCCCGGAATAGTTAGCATGTTTTGGTTACTGGCGTTGCTCGCCTACCTGCTCGGCTCGCTGTCCTTCGCCATCGTCCTCAGCCGCCTTACAGGCAGCCCGGACCCGCGTTCCAGCGGTTCAGGCAATGCCGGCGCCACCAACATGCTACGCCTGGCAGGCCGTAAACTGGCGATCCTGACCCTGCTTGGCGACCTGTGCAAGGGCCTGTTGCCGGTATTGCTCGCCCGCGGTACCGGGCTGGACCTGCACGCGCAGGCCTGGGTTGGCGTGTGCGCAGTGCTGGGCCACCTGTTCCCGCTGTACTTCCGCTTCCAGGGCGGCAAGGGCGTGGCAACAGCCGCCGGCATGCTCATGGCCCTGTACTTCCCGGCCGCGCTGCTGGCCATTGGCGCCTGGCTGCTGACCTTCTACCTCACCCGCACCAGTTCGCTGGCGGCGCTGATCGCCACACCCCTGACCCTGCCATTGCTGGCCTGGCGCGAGCCAGAGGCCCTGCTACCGATAACCGTGCTGACGGCGATGATCGTATGGCGCCACCGCAGCAACCTGCGCGACCTGTTCGCGGGCCGTGAACGGCACTTCTAACGCTCAAACCGGCGGCAGCTGCTCCATTGGCCAGCGTGCCTGCACGCTGATTGCCAGGTCCTGCTGCTGCCCGGCCAACAACCGCTGGCAGCCGGCATAGGCAATCATTGCGCCGTTGTCGGTGCAGAACTGCGGACGCGCGTAGTACACGTTGCCCTTGATGCTGCCGAGCATGTCCTCAAGGGACGCACGCAGGGCCTTGTTGGCGCTGACGCCACCGGCAATGACCAGGCGCTTGAGGCCGGTCTGCTTCAACGCCCGCTTGCACTTGATGGTCAAAGTCTCCACCACCGCCTGCTGGAATGCCAGGGACAGGTCGCAACGGGTTTGCTCATTGTCGTCGCCGGCATCGCGGCACTGCTGCCAGGTGTTCAGGGCAAAGGTTTTCAGGCCGCTGAAGCTGAACTCCAGGCCCGGGCGGTCGGTCATCGGCCGCGGGAACACGAAGCGGCCAGGCACGCCGCGCTCGGCCAGGCGGGCGATTTCCGGGCCACCGGGGTAGTTCAGGCCGATCAGCTTGGCGGTCTTGTCGAACGCTTCGCCGGCAGCGTCGTCCAGGCTCTCGCCCAGCAGCTCGTAGTGACCGATGCCATCGACCCGCACCAGCTGGGTGTGGCCACCGGAAACCAACAAAGCGACGAACGGAAACTCCGGAGGGTTTTCTTCCAGCATGGGTGCCAGCAGGTGGCCTTCCATGTGGTGTACGCCAATAGCCGGAATGTCCCAGGCAAAGGCCAGCGCCTGGGCGCAGGAGGCCCCCACCAGCAGGGCACCGACCAGGCCAGGACCTGCGGTGTAGGCGATGGCGTCGATCTCGGTCGCGACGCAGCCGGCCTCGTCCAGCACCTGGCGGATGAGCGGCAGCATGCGCTTGACGTGATCACGCGAGGCAAGCTCCGGCACCACACCGCCGAACACGCGGTGCAGGTCGATCTGGCTGAACAGCGCGTCGGCCAACAAACCGCGCTCGCTGTCGTATAATGCGACGCCAGTTTCGTCGCAGGATGTTTCCAATCCCAGTACTAGCATGGGTTCGTCCCTTGTGGGGGCTGAATTCGAAGCCGCGCATGATAGTCCCCGTGTTGGATGCCGACCAGCGGTTTTCGATCAGAGGCTTTGCATTCCGGCTTGCTAAGGGTTAACATCCGCAACCCTTGAAAACCGACGTTCTCCAGCACACCTTTGTTTTGCCAGGAGCACGTCTACCCCGGTAATGAATTAAGGTAGCCCTGGATGCCAGCCGTCAAAGTTAAAGAGAACGAACCCTTCGACGTAGCTCTGCGTCGTTTCAAGCGCTCCTGCGAAAAAGCCGGTGTACTGGCTGAAGTTCGTAGCCGCGAGTTTTACGAGAAGCCGACCGCCGAGCGTAAGCGCAAAGCAGCTGCTGCTGTTAAGCGTCACGCCAAGAAAGTTCAGCGCGAACAGCGCCGCGCCGTTCGTCTGTACTAATACAGACGTTCTACGCAAAGCTTCTGCCCTGCCCGGCTAACCGCCGGGCGATGGCAGTGGCAGTTTCAAACTTGAGCAGCTAGCTCAAGGCCCTGCACGAGCGTCATGCGAACTGCACATGGGCAACCTGCCTGAAACGTCAGAGCTGGTCCTCCTTGTTGTATGACCAGACGTGCACGTCCGACTGACGGGCCCTCAGGGGCTGGCGACGAGCACACATTCCCTCGCACTTCCCCAAACGGCACTCGCCCCATTCGGCGCGTGAGCGATTAGACTTGCCAGTTGCCAGATGACGAGACTGCCATGGCCGGGCTGATTCCCCAGAGTTTCATTGACGACCTTATCAACCGCCTCGACATCGTCGATGTGGTGAGTTCGCGCGTCCAGCTGAAAAAAACCGGCAAGAACTACTCCGCATGCTGCCCGTTCCACAAGGAAAAGACCCCTTCCTTCACGGTCAGCCCCGACAAGCAGTTCTACTACTGCTTCGGTTGCGGCGCCGGCGGCAACGCCCTGGGTTTCGTCATGGACCACGACAACCTGGACTTCCCCCAGGCCGTCGAGGAACTGGCTCGCGCCGCCGGCATGGAAGTACCCCGCGAGCAAGGCCGCCGCGACCACAAGCCGCGCCAGCCAACTGATTCGCCGCTGTACCCGCTGCTGGACGCCGCCTCGGAGTTCTACCGCCAGGCCCTGCGCAGCCACCCGACCCGCAAGGCGGCGGTGGATTACCTCAAGGGCCGCGGCCTGTCCGGGGAGATCGCCCGTGACTTCGGCCTGGGTTTCGCCCCGCCAGGCTGGGACAATCTGCTCAAGCACCTGGGTGCCGACACCCTGCAGCAGAAGGTGATGATCGATGCTGGCTTGCTGATCGAGAACGCCGAAAGCGGCAAGCGCTACGACCGCTTCCGCGACCGGGTGATGTTCCCGATCCGCGACAGCCGCGGGCGCATCATCGCCTTCGGTGGCCGGGTGCTTGGCGACGACAAGCCCAAGTACCTGAACTCCCCGGAAACCCCGGTGTTCCACAAGGGCCAGGAACTGTATGGCCTGTACGAGGCGCGCAAGCACAACCGCAACCTTGACGAAATCATCGTCGTCGAAGGCTACATGGACGTCATTGCCCTGGCCCAGCAGGGCCTGCGCAACGCCGTGGCCACCCTCGGCACCGCCACCAGCGAAGAGCACCTCAAGCGCCTGTTCCGCGTGGTACCCAGCGTGCTGTTCTGCTTCGACGGCGACCAGGCCGGGCGCAAGGCCGCATGGCGCGCCTTGGAATCGACCCTGTCGAACCTGCAGGACGGCCGCCGCGCGCGCTTCCTGTTCCTGCCCGAAGGCGAAGACCCGGACAGCCTGGTGCGCGCCGAAGGCACCGATGCCTTCATGGCCCGCATCAACCAGCACGCCCAGCCGCTGGCCGATTACTTCTTCGAGCAACTAGGCGTCGAAGCCGACCCGCGCTCGCTGGAAGGCAAGGCGCACATGGCGACCCTGGCCGCACCGCTGATCGAAAAGATCCCCGGTGCCAACCTGCGCCAGCTGATGCGCAACCGCCTGAAGGAAATCACCGGCCTCGACCCACAGCAGGTCGAACAACTGGCACAACACGCTCCGGCCACCAGCAGCGTGCCGGACTACGACCCTGGCTACGACTACGATGCCATGGCCAGTTACACCCCCGATTACGGCGACATGCCGCAGCACGACTTCGCCCCCGTTCATCAGGAACAGGAATGGAAGCCGAGCAAGGGCGCCGGCAAGAAGCAGTGGAGCGACAAACCCTGGGACAAGAACCGCAAGGGCGGCAAGCCATGGCAGCAACGCGACGAAGCGCCGCCGCGCGTGCCGGCCCCGGTCGAGCCGCCTACCCTGGCCGCCCTGCGCACCCTGCTGCACCACCCGCTGCTGGCCGGCAAGGTGGAGGATGCCAGCCACTTCGCCGACGAAGAACACCTCTACAGCCAGCTGTTGGTCGCACTGATCGAAGCCGCGCAGAAAAATCCTGGGCTAAGCTCAATGCAGCTGATCGCACGATGGCACGGCACCGAACAGGGGCGCCTGCTGCGGGCCCTGGCGGAAAAGGAATGGCTGATCGTTGCCGACAACCTTGAACAACAGTTTTTCGACACTATAACTAGCTTGTCCGCCCGCCAACGCGAGCGCAGCCTGGAACAACTGCTCAGGAAATCACGTCAAAGCGAATTGACCAGCGAGGAAAAAACCCAGCTCCTCGCCCTGCTGAGCCGGAATGTTCCCGCACAAACGCCGACCTCATCTGGCGCGTGAGGCCCATGCTCGGGTATAATCCTCGGCTTGTTTTTTGCCCGCCAAGACCTTCAGTGGATAGGGTGTTATGTCCGGAAAAGCGCAACAGCAGTCTCGTATCAAAGAGTTGATCACCCGCGGTCGTGAGCAGGGCTACCTGACTTACGCGGAGGTCAACGACCACCTGCCTGAGGATATTTCAGATCCTGAACAGGTGGAAGACATCATCCGCATGATCAACGACATGGGGATCAACGTATTCGAGAGTGCTCCGGATGCGGATGCCCTTCTGTTGGCGGAAGCCGACACCGACGAAGCCGCGGCCGAAGAAGCCGCTGCTGCGTTGGCGGCAGTTGAAACCGATATCGGCCGCACGACCGACCCGGTGCGCATGTACATGCGCGAAATGGGTACCGTCGAGCTGCTGACCCGCGAAGGCGAAATCGAAATCGCCAAGCGTATCGAGGAAGGCATTCGTGAAGTCATGGGCGCCATCGCCCACTTCCCGGGCACTGTCGACTACATTCTCGGCGAATATGACCGTGTCACCACCGAAGGTGGCCGTCTGTCCGACGTTCTCAGCGGTTACATCGACCCTGACGACAATATCGCCGCGCCGACCGAAGAAGTGCCGATCCCAGGCGCCAAGGCCGCCGCCGCGAAGGAAGAGTCCGACGACGAAGAGGAAGAATCCGAAAGCGGTGACGACGAGGAAGAGGCCGAGAGCGGCCCGGACCCGGAAGTCGCGCGCCAGCGTTTCGGTGCGGTCAACGACCAGCTGCAGGCCACCAACAAGGTTCTGAAGAAAAATGGTCGTGCCCACAAGGAAAGCGTCGAGGCCCTGCAGGCTCTGGCCGACCTGTTCATGCCGATCAAGCTGGTACCGAAGCAGTTCGAGGTACTGGTAGAGCGTGTTCGTGACGCCTTGAACCGCCTGCGTCAGCAGGAACGCGCCATCATGCAGCTGTGCGTGCGTGACGCCCGCATGCCGCGTGCCGACTTCCTGCGCATGTTCCCGAGCAACGAAACCGACCAGACCTGGAGCGGTGACCTGGCCAAGCGCAACACCAAGTGGGCTGCCGCCCTGGGTGAAAAGGACGCTGCCATCGTCGCTTGCCAACAGAAGCTGATCGACCTTGAGACCGAAACCGGCCTGACCGTTGCCGAGATCAAGGAAATCAACCGTCGCATGTCGATCGGTGAAGCCAAGGCCCGCCGCGCCAAGAAAGAAATGGTCGAGGCGAACCTGCGTCTGGTTATCTCCATCGCCAAGAAGTACACCAACCGTGGCCTGCAGTTCCTCGACCTGATCCAGGAAGGCAACATCGGCTTGATGAAAGCGGTGGACAAGTTCGAATACCGTCGCGGCTACAAGTTCTCGACCTACGCCACCTGGTGGATTCGCCAGGCGATCACCCGTTCGATCGCCGACCAGGCACGCACCATCCGTATTCCGGTGCACATGATCGAGACGATCAACAAGCTCAACCGTATTTCCCGCCAGATGCTGCAGGAAATGGGTCGCGAACCGACCCCGGAAGAGCTTGGCGAGCGCATGGAAATGCCTGAGGACAAGATCCGTAAGGTACTGAAGATCGCCAAAGAGCCGATCTCCATGGAAACCCCGATCGGTGATGACGAAGATTCGCACCTGGGCGACTTCATCGAGGACTCGACCATGCAGTCCCCGATCGATGTGGCCACGGTCGAAAGCCTCAAGGAAGCCACCCGTGACGTGCTCTCGGGCCTGACCGCACGCGAAGCCAAGGTGCTGCGCATGCGTTTCGGTATCGACATGAACACCGACCACACCCTCGAAGAGGTAGGCAAGCAGTTCGATGTGACCCGCGAGCGGATCCGTCAGATCGAAGCGAAGGCGTTGCGCAAACTGCGCCACCCGACTCGGAGCGAGCATCTGCGCTCCTTCCTCGACGAGTGATGACAAAACCCCGGCCCAGGCCGGGGTTTTTCTTTCCACCTTGCACTGCCTGTTCTGGCGATGGGCTGCGCAGCAGCCCCTTTTACCCCTTCCGACAGCCAGAACACAAAGCCCGCCCTTCCACTGCACAGCTGCAGCAATGCCGGTCTACACTCGACTTCATACCATTTGAATGCGAGGCCGCTATGCACCCGATGCCGGCCATCCTGTTGCTGCTCCTGATTTTGTGGAACACAACGGCCGGCGCCCTGACCCTGACAGACGAGGAGAAAGCCTGGTTGGCTGCCCATCCGCAGCTGAGCCTGGGTGTAGACGCCTCTTGGCCACCGTTCGAGTTTCGCGACCAGGAGGGCCGGTACCAGGGATTGGCCGCCGATTACATCGCCACGATCCAGCAACGCCTGGGTGTGACGCTCAAACCGGTCGAACCCAGTAGCTGGACCGAGGTACTGGCGCAAGCCCGCGAAAGCCGCATCGACCTGCTGCCCGGCATCATGTCCACCCCCGAACGCCAAGGCTACCTGGCCTTCACCCGACCGTACCTCGACTTCCCCATCGTCATTCTCGCCCACAAAGGCGGCGCACAGCCGCGCAACCTGGACGACCTTTACGGCCTGAAGATTGCCGTGGTCGAAAACTACGCCCCGCACGAACTGCTGCGCACCCACCATCCAGACCTCAACCTGGTGGCCCTGCCCAACGTCAGTTCTACCCTGCAGGCCTTGGCCACCGATGAAGTGGATGCGGTGGTCGGCGACCTCGCTTCAAGCATCTGGAGCCTGCGCCAGCTCAAGCTCGACGGCCTCTACGTCAGCGGCGAAACGCCCTATCGCTACCAGCTGGCCATGGCCACCCCCCGCGACAAGAAGGAACTGGTCGGCATTCTCGACAAAGTGATAGCCGACATGAGCAGCGCCGAGGTCAGCCAGATCCAGCAACGCTGGGTGGGCAATGTGGTCGACCAACGCATGTTCTGGTCGGACCTGCTGGTATATGGCCTGCCCGCAGTGCTGGTATTGATGGCAGTGCTGGCAGTGGTCATCCGCATCAACCGCCGGCTCAGTTCGGAAATTTCCCGGCGGATCGCCCTGGAACAGGAACTGCGCAGCAGCGAGTACCACTATCGCAGCCTGGTCGAGAGCCTGTCCGCCATCGCCTGGGAGGCCGACGCCAACGACTTCACCTACAGCTACGTCTCGCCCCATGCCGAAGGCCTGCTCGGCTACCCACTGGCTGACTGGCTCAAACCCGGCTTCTGGCGCAGCATCCTGCACCCGGATGATGCGCTCTGGGCCCAGGCCTACTGCGACAGCGAAACGGCTGCCGGGCGCGACCACAGCCTCGACTACCGGGTGATCAGGGCCGATGGCCAGCCACTGTGGGTACGCAACATCGTCAGCATGATCGAGCATGGCCACCGGCCAGTGATGCGTGGCCTGATGATCGATATCAGCGAAACCAAGCGCACCGAGGACGCTCTGCGCCTGTCCGAGCAGAAGTTCGCCTCGGTGTTCCAGCAGTGCCCCGACATCCTGCTGATCGCCCGCCACAGCGACGGCTGCCTGCTGGAGGTGAACGAAGCCTTCGAAGAGCAGATCGGCCTCACCCCTGGCCAGGTGATCGGCCGCACTGCCACCGAGCTCAACCTGTGGGGCGTCGAAGGCACCGGCCCGCGGCTGCTCGAACGCCTGCACCAGGGCGGTATCCGCAACCTGGAAATGAGCTTCCGTCGCAGCAACGGCCAACTGTTCACCGGCCTGACCTCGGCCGAAACCTTCGAACTCGACGGCAACCTCGCGCTGGTGGTGGCGGTACGCGATATCAGCCAGCTCAAGGAAACCCAGGAGCAGTTGCAAACTTCCGAAGAAAAGTTCGCCAAGGCCTTCCACGCGTCGCCCGACGGCCTGCTGCTGTCGCGCCAGAGCGACGGCTTGCTGCTCGAAGTCAATGAAGGCTTCTGCCGCCTCACCGGCTATGACCTTAGCCCGACCCTCGACCAGACCTCGCTGGACCTGGGCATCTGGGTCGACCTCAACGAGCGCAAGCGCCTGGTCGAACAGCTCAACCGCGACGGTTTCGTTCGCGACTTCACCTGCCACCTGCGCCGCAGCGATGGGCAGATTCGCCTCTGCGAGCTCTCTGCACGGCCGCTGCCGATTGCTGGCGACGACTGCATGCTGACCATCGCCCGCGACATCACCGAGCGCCACTTGATGCAGGAAAAGCTGCAGCTGGCCGCCACAGTGTTCGAGAACACCGCCGAAGGTGTGCTGATCACCGACATCGACCAGCGCATCAGTGCCGTCAACCGCGCCTTCAGCGAAATCACCGGTTACAGCGAGATCGAAGCCCTCGGCCAGACCCCGCGCCTGCTCGCTTCGGGCCAGCACGACAGCGCGTTCTATGTCGCCATGTGGCACCAGCTGACCGATGAGGGCCACTGGCAAGGCGAGATCTACAACAAACGCAAGAACGGCGAGCTGTACCCCGGCTGGCTGACCATCAGCGCCGTGCGCAACAGAGAGCGCGAAATCACCCATTTCGTCGCCGTGTTCGCCGACATTTCCAGCCTCAAGCACGCCCAGGCCAAGCTCGACTACCAAGCCCACCACGACCCGCTGACCGGCCTGCCCAACCGCGCCCTGTTCGAGAACCGCCTGCAGGCCGCACTCACCTGCTCGCAGCTGTCCAACCGCAAGGGCGCGGTGCTGTTCCTTGACCTGGACCGTTTCAAGCACATCAATGACAGCCTCGGTCACCCGGTCGGCGACCTGCTGCTCAAAGGCATCGCCCAACGCCTGAAGGAGCAGGTGCGTGATGTCGACACCGTGGCCCGCCTGGGTGGCGACGAGTTCATCATCCTGCTGCCCGGCCTGCACAAACCCAGCGACGCCAGCGCCATTGCCAACAAGCTGCTGACCTGCTTCAACGCGCCGTTCCAGGCCGGCGAGCACGAGTTCTTCACCAGCGCCAGCATCGGCATCAGCCTTTATCCACAGGACGGCACCGACGTTGCCACACTGATTCGCAACGCCGACGCCGCCATGTACCGCTCCAAGGCCAAGGGCCGCAACCGCGTCGAAACCTACACCCTCGACCTCACCGCCCAAGCCAGCGAACGCATCGCCCTGGAGCACGAACTGCGCCGCGCCATCGAACGCAACGAACTGAGCCTGTGCTTCCAGCCCAAGCTCAGCCTCAAGACCCAAAGCCTGGTCGGCGCCGAAGCACTGATCCGCTGGAGCCACCCGAGCTTTGGTGAAGTGCCGCCAGAGCACTTCATCCACCTGGCTGAAGAGAACGGCACCATCCTCCAGATCGGCGACTGGGTACTGGAACAGGCCTGCCGGCAGATGCAGGCCTGGAAGCTGCACTACGAACCGTTCGGCCCATTGTCGATCAACCTCGCCGGCGCCCAGCTGCGCCAACCTCACCTCGCCCGGCGCATCGAACAGTTGCTGAAGCACTACCAGCTCAAGGCCGGCGACCTGCAGCTGGAAATCACCGAAAACTTCATCATGAGCCAGGCAGAGGAAGCCCTGGCCGTGCTGTACCAGCTGAAGAAACTGGGCGTGCAACTGGCCATCGACGACTTCGGCACCGGTTATTCATCGCTGAGCTACCTCAAGCGCCTGCCGCTGGACATCCTCAAGATCGACAAGTCGTTCATCCGCGGCCTGCCCGACGACCCCCACGACGCCGCCATCGCCCGAGCGATCATCGCCCTGGGCCGCAGCATGCAGTTGACCATCATTGCCGAGGGTGTGGAAAACCAGGCCCAGCAACGGTTCCTGGCGGCTGAAGGCTGTGAGCAGATCCAGGGCTACATCGTCAGCCTGCCCCTGCCGCCGGAGGAGTTCGCGGCGACGTTTCTTCGCATAGCACTATCGGATCTTTCAGATGGCACTGGTGCGAAACCCTCGTTATAATCCGGCGACTTACTGAGGGCCTATAGCTCAGTTGGTTAGAGCAGAGGACTCATAATCCTTTGGTCCACGGTTCGAGTCCGTGTGGGCCCACCAGAAAACTCAAAGGCCTACGTTGCAGAACGTAGGCCTTTTTCTTTTCGGCAGTTCTGCCGGATGAAAAAGCTACGGCTGATGTTTACATCCTGGGCCAGGCCGCCGCGGTAGCTGTAGGAGCGGCCTTGTGTCGCGAAAGGGCCGCAAAGCGGCCCCAGCAATATCTGCATCGACGCTGAAATCCTGAGGCCGCTTTGCGGCCCTTTCGCGACACAAGGCCGCTCCTACAAAGGGACCGCGGTGGCGCGGCCAGCTGTGACTGCCCTTGCTCTGGCCTGCACTGGCTGGCTAGGCTAGCAGGCCAACCGTAGAGACTCGCCATGTCGGACTCCCGCTCCATCACGCTGGATGAAATCGATCGCCAGCTGATCGCCCTGCTGCAGATCAACGCCCGCGAAAGCGTCGCCACCCTCGCCCGCCAGTTGGGCATCGCCCGCACCACCGTGAACTCGCGCCTTGAACGGCTGGAGAAGAACAAGGTCATCTCCGGCTATGGCGTGCGCCTGGGCCAGCGGGTGCTGGGCGGTGGGCTGCAGGCGTATGTGGGGATCAAGGTGCAGCCGCGCTCGGGCAAGGAGGTGGTGCGGCGCCTGAGTGCGATGGGCCAGGTGCAGCAGTTGTGCGCCGTGAGCGGTGAGTTCGACTATGTGGCCTGGCTGCGTACGGATTCGCCCGAGCAACTGGACCAGTTGCTCGATCAGATCGGCAGTGTCGACGGGGTGGAGAAGACCACCACATCGATCATTCTCAGCAGCAAGGTGGACCGCGGGCAGCCGCTCTGAACCTGGCTGGCGGTCAGGCTTCCTGGCCGTCGAGCAGGCTTTCCAGAATCGCCGAAAGGCTTTCGGCGGAATGCTGCATCGACCAGACGATGTCGCGGCTGCGTTCGGGGGCGTGATGCTGGGCGTAGTCGGTGGCGATCTGATCGAGGCCACGGGCCAGCAGGCAGGCGTGGACCAAGGCGTCTGCGGCGTCGATGCCGGGGCGGATGGCGAATAATGGCGGGTGGCTGGATTCGCAGTTGCAGAAGGTTTTTTCTGCGGTGGGTTTAAGCTTTTCGGGTTGGTTGGAATCAGTCTTCTTCATGATGCAATTTCCAAATTGAGTCTTGAGGAAACCGCTCACCAACTCCTTCTCACGGGAAATGGGTGGCAGCCATGCACGGGGTGAGAACCGGCCAACTTGGAAATCCGGCCAGGCGAAAGCCTGCCCGCGACGGCTGCCATGACATAAGCCTTGGTACGAAGTTGGAGATGGGTTCTCACACCCAGTCGCCCGAACAGCGGCGACCCAGTGAAGTTAACAATGAGGCTTTTCCCACGCAGCCAGACCGAGGCTATAGCGGGCGTAGGGTAATTCTTTAATTCCCGCCATGGGTGTAGGAATTTGCTGATCATCCACGATCCCAAGCACAACACAGCCCCCTGTGGGAGCGGGTTTACCCGCGAACGCGTCGGTAGATTCACTGCAGCATTCGCGGGTAAACCCGCTCCCACAGAGACCGGTGCTGCCCCTGGAGATCTCTACATTCGTCATAAAAGATGAAAAATCATTTATTTAGACGAAACAAGCGACATTCAGACAACACTCTGCATCTTAATAACGAACATCCCACTCCCTAAAATGGCCCCCAGGCATCTCCTATACTCAGGCTCCGCCCGCTGCGCAGCCTCTCTGGCAAGGTCACTTCATGAACAAGAAAAACCGCCACCCCGCCGACGGCAAAAAGCCCATCACCATCTTCGGCCCGGACTTCCCCTTCGCCTTCGACGACTGGTTGGAGCACCCCGCAGGCCTGGGCAGCATCCCGGCCGAGCACCATGGTGCGGAAGTGGCAATCGTGGGCGCCGGTATCGCCGGCCTGGTAGCGGCCTACGAACTGATGAAGCTGGGCCTCAAACCGGTGGTGTACGAAGCCTCCAAACTGGGTGGCCGGCTGCGCTCGCAAACCTTCAACGGCACCGACGGGGTCATCGCCGAACTGGGTGGCATGCGCTTCCCGGTGTCGTCCACCGCCTTCTACCACTACGTGGACAAGCTGGGCCTGGAGACCAAACCGTTCCCCAACCCGCTGACTCCGGCTTCGGGCAGCACGGTGATTGACCTGGAAGGCCAGACCTACTACGCCGAAAAACCCACCGACCTGCCCAAGCTGTTCCACGAAGTGGCCGACGCCTGGGCCGACGCGCTGGAAAGCGGTGCCCAGTTCGCCGACATCCAGCAGGCCATCCGCGACCGTGACGTACCGCGCCTGAAAGAGCTGTGGAACAAACTGGTACCGCTTTGGGACGACCGCACCTTCTACGATTTCGTCGCCACCTCGCGCTCGTTCGCCAAGTTGAGCTTCCAGCACCGCGAAGTGTTCGGCCAGGTCGGTTTCGGCACCGGCGGCTGGGACTCGGACTTCCCCAACTCGATGCTGGAAATCTTCCGCGTGGTGATGACCAACTGCGACGACCACCAGCACCTGGTAGTCGGCGGTGTCGAGCAGGTACCGCAAGGCATCTGGCGCCATGTACCGGAGCGCTGCGTGCATTGGCCGGAAGGCACCAGCCTGAGCGCTCTGCATGGCGGCGCGCCGCGTACCGGGGTCAAGCGCATCGCCCGCGCCGCCGATGGCCGCCTGGCGGTCACCGACAACTGGGGCGACACTCGTCACTACAGTGCCGTGCTCGCCACCTGCCAAACCTGGCTGCTGACCACCCAGATCGACTGCGAGGAATCACTGTTCTCGCAAAAGATGTGGATGGCCCTGGACCGCACCCGCTACATGCAGTCGTCAAAGACCTTCGTCATGGTCGACCGGCCGTTCTGGAAGGACAAGGATCCGGAAACCGGCCGCGACCTGATGAGCATGACCCTTACCGATCGCCTCACCCGCGGCACCTACCTATTCGACAACGGCAACGACAAGCCGGGAGTGATCTGCCTGTCGTACTCGTGGATGAGCGACGCGCTGAAGATGCTGCCGCACCCGGTGGAAAAACGCGTGCAACTGGCCCTGGACGCACTGAAGAAGATCTACCCGAAGACCGACATCGCCGGGCACATCATCGGCGACCCGATCACCGTTTCCTGGGAAGCCGACCCGCACTTCCTCGGCGCCTTCAAGGGCGCCCTGCCGGGTCACTACCGCTACAACCAGCGCATGTACGCGCACTTCATGCAGCAGGACATGCCTGCCGAGCAGCGCGGCATGTTCATCGCCGGTGACGACGTGTCGTGGACGCCGGCCTGGGTGGAAGGCGCGGTACAGACATCGCTGAATGCGGTGTGGGGTATCATGAACCACTTCGGTGGCCGCACTCACCCGGACAACCCCGGCCCAGGCGACGTGTTCGACGAGATCGGCCCGATCGCTCTGCCGGACTGAGACAAGGAGGCAGCATGCGCATTGCTCTGTTCCAGGGCGCACCCAAGCCACTGGACGTGCCCGGCAACCTGCAACGGTTGCGTCATCAGGCGCAACTGGCGGCCGAACGCGGCGCCCGGTTGCTGGTGTGCCCGGAGATGTTCCTGACCGGCTACAACATCGGCCTGGCCCAGGCCGAGCGGCTGGCGGAGGCCGTCGATGGCCCTGCGGCCATGGAGGTGGTGGAGATCGCCCAGGCACACCGCATCGCCATCGTCTACGGCTACCCGGAGCGTGGTGATGATGGCGCGATCTACAACAGTGTGCAGTTGATCGATGCGCACGGCCGCTGCCTGAGCAACTATCGCAAGACCCACCTGTTCGGCGAGCTGGACCGCTCGATGTTCAGCGCGGGCTCCGACCATTTCCCGGTGGTGGAGCTCGATGGCTGGAAGGTCGGCCTGCTGATCTGCTACGACATCGAGTTCCCGGAAAACGCCCGGCGCCTGGCGCTGGACGGTGCCGAGCTGATCCTGGTGCCGACGGCGAACATGGCGCCGTACGACTTCATCTGCCAGGTGACCGTGAGGGCCCGGGCGCAAGAAAACCAGTGCTACCTGGTGTATGCCAATTATTGCGGCTCGGAAGGCGAGATCCAGTATTGCGGGCAGAGCAGCATCATCGGCCCGGATGGCAGCCTGCTGGCCATGGCCGGGCGGGACGAGTGCCAGTTGCTGGCGGAGCTGGAGCATGAGCGGGTGGTGCAGGGGCGCGGGGCGTTTCCTTACCTGAGCGATCTGCGCCAGGAACTGCACCTGCGTAAAGGCTGACAGGGGCCGCTGTGCGGCCCATTCGCGGGTAAACCCGCTCCCACAGGTTAAATTACAGGTCTGAAAGCTGTGCAGTGCCTGTGGGAGCGGGCGTGCCCGCGAAGAGGCCGAGCCTGCAAACAAATGGGTTAGCATGGACAGCAGTTACCGGAGCTCCCATGCCTGACGCCACCCGCCACCTCACCCTCGCCAACGGCCTGCAGCTAACCCTGCGCCACGCCCCGCGCCTGAAGCGCTCGGCCGCCGCACTGCGGGTACATGCGGGCAGCCACGATGCGCCGAGCAGATGGCCCGGCCTGGCCCACTTCCTGGAGCACCTGTTCTTCCTCGGCACCTCGCGCTTCCCTCTGGACGACGGCCTGATGCGTTACGTGCAGGCCCTCGGCGGCCAGGTCAATGCCAGCACCCGCGAACGCACCACCGACTTTTTCTTCGAGGTCCCGCCCGGCGCCCTGGCCGGGGGGCTGGAGCGCCTGTGCCAGATGTTGGCCGAGCCAGACCTGGGCATCGAGCGCCAACGCCGCGAACGTGAAGTAATCCATGCCGAATTCATTGCCTGGTCGCGTAACCCTCAGGCCCAGCAGCAGTTCGCCTTGCTGCAATCCGCAGCACCAGGCCATCCACTGGGCGCTTTTCATGCCGGTAACCGGCACACCCTGGCCTTGCAGGATCCTGCCTTCCAGCAAGCGCTCGGTGGCTTTCACCAGCGCTTCTACCAAGGCGGCCAGATCACCTTGAGCCTGTGCGGCCCGCAACCGCTGGATGAACTGGAATCGCTGGGCCGGCAGCATGCCAAACTGTTCGCAACGGGTGAACGGGTGCCACAAGCTCTGCCACCGCCTTTATCGGCGACCGACACGCACCTGCTGTTCAGCCACGAAAACCTGCCGGCAGGTGCCGAGCAGGCCCTTGAGTTGCTGATCGCCTGCCTCGGCGATAGCCGCCCGGGCACCTGGCTGGATGGGCTTCGCCAGCGTGGCTGGCTGCAAGGCTTCAAGGCCGAGGCGCTGTACGCCTTCGCCGGGCAGTTGCTGTGGCACATTGAACTGAAGCTCAGCGAGGACGCCTGTGTCGAGGAAGCCGGTGCCCTGTTGCAGGGCTGGTTCGGCTTTATCCGCCAGTCCGACCCTGGGCAATTGAATACCGAATTCGAACTGCTGCAGCAAAGCCGCGAACGCAGTGCCAGTGCGCTTGAGCTGGCCCGCCGGGACAGCGCCGGCCAGCCGTTCAGCGGTTTGGACACACAAGGCTTGCAGGCCCTTCGTGCCCTGCTGGAAGGACTGCCGGGCCGCGAGCATGGGCACTGGCAGCTGCCGGCGGTCGACCCCTTGCTCCTGGCCGATTTGCCTGCTGCCAGGCCGCAGCCGCTGCCAGCGGCACTGAAGGTCAGCGACCAACTGCCTGGCGCTCGTCAGTATGCGGCGCTGTACCTGCGCTGGCATGTTCCTTCACCCTTGCGCCAGCGCCTGCATGCGCAGCTCGAACGTGCCCTGCAGCCCCTGCAGGAGCGCTGCGAGCGGGTATCGGTGCAGTTGCAGTTCAGTGCCGCTGGCGAATACTGGCAACTGCGCTGCGCCGGGCTACCGGCAGCGGTGCTGCGCACTGTGGAACAGGCCTTGGCACCGATGCTCGAGCCCCCGGCAGGCAGCTGGCTACCCTGTTCGACGCAGCCTCCGGCACTGATCCCCATCCGGGCACTGCTCAAGCAGTTGCCCGACGCTGTGCTGGGCGCCAGGCCTGCACCTGTTCCGGCCTGCAACCTGACACAAACGCATCTCGACAACCTGTGGCAGCAAACACGCTGGCACGGCCTGGCTACCGGCTTCGACGATGCTGCCCTGAGCGCATTGGGCACCGTGCTGCAGCACTGCCCTGGCCAAGGCTCGGCGCCTGGCCCTCTACCCGCCTGGGCCAACCGCCGTTGGCAACATGCCGAAGTACCCGGCAGCGAGCATGCCGTGCTGCTGTTCTGCCCACTGCCGGCGGCCATGGAAGCCCCTGGCCGTCTGCTCGCCCAATTGCTGCAAGGGCCGGTTTATCAACGGCTGCGGGTAGAACTGCAGCTCGGCTATGCAGTATTCAGTACCTTTCGTCAGGTGGAGGGGGTCGGCGGCCTGCTGTTCGGGGTCCAGTCGCCTCATGCCAGCCAGGTACAGATCCTCGACCACCTGCTCACCTTGCTGCGCCGGGGCGTTACCCTGGCCCCTGCCGCTCGTCAGGCCCTGGCCGGGCAATTCGATGAAGCGGCGATGGGCAACGCCGAAGTCGCCGAATGGGCGTGGCAGACATACCTGGCCACACAACCCGGCAGGCTGGATGCATTGCGCAGGTCTATCCTGAAAACGCGGCAGACGGATCTGGACCACCTGCTGAGCCATCTGCTCGATACAGATTCCCCTTGGCTATGCCTTGCCAACGCTGCCGCACCAGATGCTTCCTGGCTGGGCTCGACCCCATGATTGTTACGAAAACCGCAAGGGAGTTTTCGAATAATTAACCTTTCGGTACAAATTTTTCTTGTAAGATAGCGCAATCCCAGCCAGGGGAACCTCCAGCCAATGGCGGTACCCAAGTAGTAGCTGACAAACCCACCCCCTCATCCGGAAGGAGTAATTCCATGTGGACCAAACCTGCATACACTGATCTGCGCATCGGCTTCGAAGTCACCATGTACTTCGCCAACCGCTAAGCCCGGCTTACGGTTCAACGCCTCGGCCTGCCGGGGCGTTTTCGTTTTTTCGCTACGGTTTCTGCAGAGAGAGTGGCCATGTACATCCAGGTTCTCGGTTCCGCCGCCGGCGGCGGGTTCCCACAGTGGAACTGCAACTGCGTCAATTGCAAGGGCTTGCGTGACGGCACACTGCGGGCCACGCCGCGCACCCAGTCGTCCATCGCCCTGTCCGACGATGGCGTGCACTGGGTGCTGTGCAATGCCTCGCCCGACATTCGCGCGCAGCTTCAAGCCTTTGCCCCGATGCAGCCGGCCCGCGCCCTGCGCGACACCGGCATCAACGCCATCATTCTGCTGGACAGCCAGATCGACCACACCACCGGCCTGCTCAGCCTGCGCGAAGGCTGCCCACATCAGGTATGGTGCACCGACATGGTCCATCAGGACCTGACCACCGGCTTCCCGCTGTTCAACATGCTCAGCCACTGGAACGGCGGCCTGCAGTGGAACCGCATCGAGCTGGAAGGCAGCTTCGTCATCGACGCCTGCCCCAACCTGCGCTTCACCCCGTTCCCCCTGCGCAGCGCCGCCCCGCCCTATTCGCCGCACCGCTTCGACCCGCACCCGGGCGACAACCTTGGCCTGCTGGTCGAGGACACCCGCACCGGCGGCAAGCTGTTCTACGCTCCGGGCCTGGGCCAGGTGGACGACAAGCTGCTGACGATGATGGACGGCGCCGACTGCCTGCTGGTCGACGGCACCCTGTGGGAAGATGATGAAATGCAGCGCCGTGGCGTGGGTACCCGTACCGGCCGCGAGATGGGCCACCTGGCGCAGAACGGCCCCGGCGGCATGCTGGAGGTGCTGGATGGCTTCCCGCGCCAGCGCAAGGTACTTATCCACATCAACAACACCAACCCGATTCTCGACGAAGACTCGCCCGAGCGTGCCGAAGTGCTGCGCCGGGGTGTGGAAGTGGCCTTTGATGGCATGAGTATCGAGTTGTAACAGCCAGATCGCACAAAGCAACACAGGCCCTGTGGGAGCGGGTTCACCCGCGAAGACTCCCACACAGTGTATGGCACCGGCTTCGCCGGTGTTCGCGGGTAAACCCGCTCCCACAGGGTGCGTGCCAGCTAACAAGTTTGTCGTACAGGAGCCAGCCGAATGAGCGACGCACTGCCAATGTCCCCTGCCGAATTCGAGCAGGCCCTGCGCGCCAAGGGCGCCTACTATCACATTCATCACCCGTACCACGTGGCGATGTACCAAGGCCGCGCCACCCGCGAACAGATCCAGGGCTGGGTGGCCAACCGCTTCTACTACCAGGTCAACATCCCGATGAAGGATGCCGCGATCCTGGCCAACTGCCCCGACCGCGAAGTGCGCCGCGAATGGATCCAGCGCCTGCTCGACCACGATGGCGCACCCGGCGAGGACGGTGGTATCGAAGCCTGGCTGCGCCTGGGCCAGGCCGTGGGGCTGGACCCGGACCAGCTGCGCTCACAGGAACTGGTACTGCCCGGCGTGCGCTTCGCCGTGGACGCCTACGTCAACTTCGCCCGCCGGGCCAGCTGGCAGGAAGCAGCCAGCAGTTCGCTGACCGAGCTGTTCGCCCCGCAGATCCACCAGTCGCGCCTGGACAGCTGGCCGCAACATTACCCGTGGATCGACCCCGCGGGCTATGAATACTTCCGCACCCGCCTGGGCCAGGCCCGACGTGACGTGGAGCACGGCCTGGCGATTACCCTGCAGCACTACACCACCCGCGCGGGCCAGGAGCGTATGCTGGAGATACTGCAGTTCAAGCTGGATATCCTGTGGAGCATGCTCGACGCGATGAGCATGGCCTACGAGCTGAACCGCCCGCCCTATCACTCCGTCACCCAGGAACGGGTGTGGCACAAAGGGATCACCCTATGAGTTTCAACCGTAATCAAGTGCCGAACTGGCGCCCCGGTTATCGCTTCCAGTACGAACCGGCGCAAAAGGGCCATGTGCTGCTGTACCCAGAGGGCATGATCAAGCTCAACGACAGCGCGGCCCTGATCGGTGGCCTGATCGACGGCCAACGCGACGTTGCCGCGATCATCAGCGAACTCGAACAACAGTTCCCCGGTGTCCCGGAAGTGGCCGATGACATCGAGCAGTTCATGGAGGTGGCCCGTGCCGAACACTGGATCGTCCTCGCCTGAGTTACCGCCCACGCCAGCAGTCGGCCTGCCGCTTTGGCTGCTGGCCGAGCTGACCTACCGTTGCCCGCTGCAGTGCCCGTACTGCTCCAACCCGCTGGACTTCGCAGCCCAGGGCCAGGAGCTGAGCACCGCGCAGTGGTTCAAGGTAATGGCCGAAGCCCGGGAAATGGGTGCCGCGCAAATCGGCTTTTCCGGCGGAGAACCGCTGGTACGCCAGGACCTCGCCGAACTGATCGGCGAGGCCCGCCGGCTGGGCTACTACACCAACCTGATCACCTCGGGCATCGGCCTGACCGAAGCGCGCATCGCCGACTTCAAGAAAGCCGGCCTGGACCATATCCAGATCAGCTTCCAGGCCAGCGACGAGCAGGTGAACAACCTGCTGGCCGGCTCGAAGAAGGCCTTTGCGCAAAAGCTGGAAATGGCCCGTGCGGTGAAGGCCCATGGCTACCCGATGGTGCTCAACTTCGTCACCCACCGGCACAACATCGACAAGATCGACCGCATCATCGAGCTGTGTATCGCCCTTGAGGCCGACTTCGTCGAGCTCGCCACCTGCCAGTTCTACGGCTGGGCCCACCTCAACCGGCTGGGCCTGCTGCCGACCCGCGCGCAGCTGGAACGGGCCGAACGCATCACCAACGAGTATCGGGACAAGCTCAAGGCCGAGGGCAACCCGTGCAAGCTGATCTTCGTCACCCCGGACTACTATGAGGAGCGCCCCAAGGCCTGCATGAACGGCTGGGGCAGCCTGTTCCTCACCATCACCCCGGACGGCACCGCCCTGCCCTGCCACGGCGCGCGTCAGTTGCCGGTGCGGTTTCCCAACGTGCGCGACCACGACCTGCACCACATCTGGTACGACTCGTTCGGCTTCAACCGCTTCCGTGGCTATGAGTGGATGCCCGAACCCTGCCGCTCCTGCGACGAGAAGGAAAAGGACTTCGGCGGCTGCCGCTGCCAGGCCTTCATGCTCACCGGCGATGCCAGCAACGCCGACCCGGTGTGCGCCAAGTCGGCCGACCACGGCATCATCCTCAAGGCCCGCGAAGAGGCGGAAAGCGCCCAGCTCACCATTGAACAGATGACCTTCCGCAATGAACGAAACTCCCGTGTCATCGTCCGCGGCTGAGTTCAGTGCGGCCCAGGCTGTTGCCGCAGGCACGGACTTCGCCGAACTCAAGGTCAGCGACGCGGGGCTGTTCTGGAACGAATTCCGCCCGGCCGATGGCGCCTGTCGCATCTGGCACTGGCAGCATCAGCAGGCCCGCTGCCTGACACCCGATGGTTTCAGTGTGCGTAGCCGGGTCTACGAATATGGCGGTGGCAGTTTTTGCCTGGGTGGTGACGGGTTGGTGTTCGTCAACGAAAAAGACCAGCAGGTCTATACCCAGGCCCTGGAAGGCGCGGTACCGCGTGCCCTGACCGAAGATGCCAGCTGCCGCTACGGCGATGTGCAGTGGCACGACGGCCGGGTGCTGGCAGTCGAGGAGCAGCATGGCGAACGGGTCGAGCATCGTCTGGTCGCCCTGGGTGAACATGCCCGCGAAGTGCTTGCCGAGGGTGCCGACTTCTATGCTTCGCCTACGGTGAGTGCCGATGGCCAGCGCCTGGCGTGGGTCGAATGGAATCGCCCGGCACAACCCTGGACCATCACCAGGCTGATGTGCCGCGCACGTGATGCAAGTGGCCACTGGGGCCCGGTGCAATGTATTGCCAGTGCTGACGAGTCGCTACAGCAGCCGCGCTTCGATAGCGAAGGCCGACTCTATTGCCTGTCCGACCGCGATGGCTTCTGGCAACCCTGGGGCGAGGTCGATGGCTGCTGGCAGGCCTTGCCTGCCGAGCCCGCGGACCACGCTGCAGCCCCCTGGCAACTGGGCGCCAGTACCTGGTTGGCGCTGGGGCAGCAAAGTTATCTGGCCAGCTGGTTCGAAGACGGCTTCGGGCAACTGGGGCTGCGCACTGCCGATGGCCGCGTGGAGCGTTTCGCCAGCGCCTACACGCGCTTTCGCAGCCTGGCCATGGATGCAGAACACCTGTACGCCATTGCCGCCTCGCCGATCAGCCCGCCGACGGTCATCGCCATCGCCCGTAGCAACCACGAAGTCAGTGTGCTCGCTGGTGGCGCCGAAGTGCTGCCGGCAAGCCATATCAGCCTGCCGCAGTCGATCCACTACGGCAGTGACGGTCACCGCGCCCACGGCTTCTTCTACCCGGCAGCCCGCTCGCAAGGTGCCTCGCCGCTGGTGGTGTTCATCCATGGCGGGCCAACCTCGGCCTGTTATCCCGTACTCGATCCGCGCATCCAGTACTGGACCCAACGCGGTTTCGCCGTCGCCGACCTGAACTACCGGGGCAGCACCGGCTATGGCCGTGAATACCGTCAGGCCTTGCATCTGCGCTGGGGCGAAAGCGATGTGGCCGATGCTTGCGCGGCGGTGGAATACCTGGCCGGACGTGGGCTGGTCGACAGCCGCAAGGCGTTCATCCGCGGCGGTAGCGCGGGCGGCTATACCACCCTCTGTGCCTTGGCGTTCCATGATGTGTTCCGCGCCGGCGCCAGCCTGTACGGGGTCAGCGACCCGGTTGCCCTGGGCAGGGCCACCCACAAGTTCGAAGGGGACTACCTGGACTGGCTGATCGGCGACCCGCTGCAGGACGCCGAGCGCTATCGCCAGCGTACCCCGTTGCTGCATGCGGGGCAGATCAAGGTGCCGGTGATTTTCTTCCAGGGCGAACTGGATGCGGTGGTGGTGCCGGAGCAGACGCGGTCGATGCTGGCGGCGCTGCAGGCTAACGGGATAGAAGCCGAAGGGCACTTCTATGCGGGGGAGCGGCATGGCTTCCGCAAGGCGGAGAACCTGGCGCATGCCTTGGAAGAAGAGTGGAAGTTCTATTGCCGGGTGTTGGGGGGCTGAGATTCTGGGGCCGCTTTGCGGCCCATCGCGACACAAGGCCGCTCCTACAGGGATCGCACAAGCCCGAATGTGGCGCTGTACCTGTAGGAGCGGCCTTGTGTCGCGATGGGCTGCAAAGCAGCCCCAAAAATCTCAGCGCTTGGCGATGATATACACCGCATGCACGATCCCCGGAATGTACCCCAGCAGGGTCAGCAAAATATTCAGCCAGAACGCCCCACCAAACCCCACCTGCAGGAACACGCCCAGCGGTGGCAGGATGATGGCGATAATGATGCGTATAAAGTCCATGCGAGTCTCTCCTGAAGGGGTTACATCAGAGACTAGCCGCCCGCCACAGAGGTTCAACAGGCAAAAAAAAACGCCCCGGGCCGAATGAAACAGGCCAGGGGCGATGCGCAGGAACGCCAGACGGTTCGTAGAATTCTCGATGTCACCAGGCCGCTAGGCTGGCATTTCGCGGCGGGCCTGCTGCTGGGCGTGCAGGCGGGCAAAGGCACGGGCCAGGCGCAGCAGCATTTCGTCGATGTTGCCCTTGCTCACGGTCAGCGCCGGCGAAAAACGCACCACATCCGCCTGCGGTGCGTTGAGCAACAGGCCTTCGTGCAAGGCAGCCGCCACCAGTTCGCGAGCCAGGTTTTCCTGCATCTGCAGGGCCCACAGCAGGCCTTGCCCGCGCACTTCGCCCTGGCCATAACGCCCGGCCAGCCGGCTCAGGCCGTCACGCAGGTGGCGGCCGTTGTCCTGCACCTGGGCGAAGAAGCCAGGCTCCAGCACGGTATCCAGCACGGCCAGGCCAGCGGCGCACATCAGCGCGTTGCCATGGTGGCTGCCTTCCAGTTCGCCAGGCTCTGCGCAGCACGCCGTACCCCGAGCCAGCAACGCCGCCAGCGGCACGCCCCCGCCCAGCCCCTTGCCCAGGGTGATGATGTCGGCGCGCACGCCATAGGTTTCTTCGGCCAGCAGCGCGCCACAGCGGCCGACGCCGGTCTGCACCTCATCAAGGATCAGCAGGATGCCCAGCTCGCGGCACAGCGTTTCCACACCCTTGAGGTACTCCTGCGTGGCCGGAATGACACCCGCCTCGCCCTGGATCGGCTCAAGCATGATCGCCACGGTGCGCGAGTCCACCTCGGCGTGCAGCGCCGCCAGGTCGTTGAACGGCACCTTGCTGAAGCCCGGCAGGCCTGGCTCGCAGCGGTTGCACGGCAACGGGTCGGACGCCGACAACGCGCCCAGGCTGCGGCCATGGCAGGCCTGGGTGGCGGTGATGATGTGATAGGCGCCGTTGCGGTGCAGTTGGCCCCATTTGCGCGCCAGTTTGATCGCGCCTTCGCAGGCTTCGGCACCACTGTTGAGCAGGTACGCCTGGTCGCTGCCGGTGCTCTGGCACAGGCGATTGGCCAGCCCCAGCAGGCCACGACTGTGGAAACCCGAACCTGGGTTCATCAGCGCCTGGGCCTGGTTGCCCAGCGCCTTCACCAGCACGCTTGGGCTGTGGCCCAGGCTATTGACTGCGCCGCCCTGGGTGAAGTCCAGGTAGGCATGCCCTTCGTTGTCCCACAACCAGGAGCCCTGGCCACGCACGAACACCTGCGCTGCGCGTTCGGTGCTGGGCATCAGGCGCTCACGCGACAGCTGCGGCGCTTCCGGCAGGATCACCGGCGCACGCTTGGGCTCGGCGACGGCAGCAGGGGCCGGGCGGCGCAGGTTGAACAGGTTCATCAGGGCTCCAACCAATCACGACAGGGGCGGCCACGGTGCGGTCTGGGTACCGGCACTCGATATTTTGCCTTTCCTATCAAAAGTGTTTTTCATCCGGGGTAACAATCGACCGTTTCATCGCTGTAACCCATTGGAATACGGCGATAGACTAGGGCTCACGAGGGTTTTCGACCATTTCGTTTTTCCAGCATTTTCGATAAGTAGCACTTATGGATTTCCGCCAACTGCGTTATTTCGTCGCGGTGTATGAAGAAGGTCACGTGGGCCGCGCCGCCGAGCGCCTGTCACTGTCCCAGCCAGCGCTTTCCCAGCAGATCCGCCAGCTGGAGCACAGCCTCGACCTGAGCCTGTTCGAACGCAGCAACAAGCGCCTGCTGCCAACGCTGGCCGCCCATACCCTGTACAACCACGCCCTGCCGCTGCTCGACGGCCTGCAGCGCGCCCATGAGGCCATGCGCAATTTCAAGGGCCAGTCGTTGCGTACCTTGGCCATCGGCGTGCTGCAGACCGTGCGGCCGAGCCTGGTACCGCAGTTGCTCGAGCGCCTGCGCAGGGCACAGCCGCACCTTGTGGTGCAGATCTACGAATTGTCGGGGCTGGAGATAGAACGGCGCCTGCTCAATGGCAGCCTGGACATCGGTATCAGCTACCTGCCGCCACGCCAGCCAGGGCTGCATGGTCTGCTGCTGTACGAAGATGAGCTGCAACTGGTCATCCCCGCTACCCACCCGCTGAAGGACTTCAAGAAGGTGTCCATCCGCCAGGCCGCCGAGCTGCCCATGCTGATGCTGGGCGAGGAATTCCAGATCCGCCAGATCTGGCAGGCGCAGCTGGCCAGCCAGGGGCGTCGGCCGCAGGTACAGGCAGAGATGAACAACATGGCAGGGATTCTCGACAGCCTTGCCCATACCGCGCTGGCCACCATCCTGCCAGGGCGGGCCAAGGAGGCCGCCGAGGATGACCAAGGGCTGCTGTGGAAGCCGTTGAGCGAGCCGCGAGTACCGCTGAAGGTTGGTTTGGTATTCCGCGACGCCCAGCGCCAGCAGGCTTCTGTGGAGCTGCTGCGCACGCTGTTGGAGGAAGAGACGGACGCACGCCTGTCGGGCGCATCACCGCTGGATGTGCTGGGTTGAAAACACGCGCACAAAGAAAACCCCGCCGAAGCGGGGTTTTCCAGACTGTTTCCCTGTGACATCCGTATCGCCCCACCATCCTGGCAGGTGGTCCTTCGTCGTCGTCCTTGATCTGTCCTTTGCGCTTCCTGCGCAACGTCCATGTGGTAAAGATTAGCCCTGGATCCAATCTGAGAACAGTGGCGAAAAGTCACCACGTTGTGTAGGAAAAAGCTTACACAGGAGGATTCATTCCCAGATTTGCCTGGAATTGGAGCCGCTTTGCGGCCCATCGCGACACAAGGCCGCTCCTACACAGGGACCGCAACACCCTAAGGGCCTGCGCTGTACCTGTAGGAGCGGCCTTGTGTCGCGATGGGCTGCAAAGCAGCCCCCAAAAACCCCTCAGAACTGCTCGGCATCCAGCAAGTACAGCGACTCACTCCCCGCCTTCACCGAAGCCACCAGCGAATCCACCCTCGGCAGCAATCGCGCAAAGAAGAACCGCGCCGTGCCCAGCTTGCCCGTGTAGAACGCCTCGTCCCCTTCACCCGCCTTGGCCGCCCGCGCCATCAACGCCCACATGTAGGCATAGGCGACATAACCAAAGGCATGCAGGTACTCGACCGAAGCCGCGCCAATTTCGTTCGGGTTGCCCTTGGCCTGCTCCAGCACCCACTCGGTCAGCCCGTCGAGTTGATCGAGATAAGCACCCAACGGCTTGGCAAATTCATCCAGCTCGCTGCCCGCGCTGGCGATGAACTGGCGAATCTCGTCGGAGAACAGTCGGTAGTACGCCCCACCACTGGCCACCACCTTGCGCCCCATCAGGTCGAGGGCCTGGATACCGTTGGTGCCTTCATAAATCTGCGTAATACGCACATCGCGCACCAGTTGCTCCTGCCCCCATTCGCGAATGTAGCCATGCCCGCCGAACACCTGCTGGCCGTGCACCGTGCACTCCAGGCCCAGGTCGGTGAGGAAGGCCTTGGCCACCGGTGTCAGCAGTGCCACCAGCTCTTCGCTGCGCTTGCGCACGGCGGCGTCTTCGCTGTACTTGGCACTGTCCAGTTGCATGGCCACGTAGCTGGAGAAGGCACGGCCACCCTCGATCAGCGACTTCATGGTCAGCAGCATGCGGCGAACATCAGGGTGAACGATGATCGGGTCAGCGGCCTTGTCCTTGGCTTGTGGCCCGGTCGGGGCGCGGCTCTGCAGGCGGTCGCGGGCGTACTCCACGGCATTCTGGTAGGAGCGCTCGGCCGAGGCCAGGCCCTGGATACCAACGCCCAGGCGCTCGTAGTTCATCATGGTGAACATGGCCGCCAGGCCTTTGTTCGGTTCACCGACGATGTAACCGACCGCCTCGTCGAAGTTCATCACACAGGTGGCCGAAGCCTGGATGCCCATCTTGTGCTCGATCGAGCCACAGGTGGCCGCGTTGCGGGCGCCCAGGCTGCCGTCTTCATTTACCAGGAACTTCGGCACCAGGAACAGCGAAATGCCTTTCGGCCCTGCCGGTGCGTCCGGCAGCTTGGCCAGCACCAGGTGGATGATGTTCTCCGTCAGGTCGTGCTCGCCACCAGTGATGAAGATCTTGGTGCCGCTGACCTTGTAGCTGCCGTCGGCCTGGGGCTCGGCCTTGGTGCGGATGATGCCCAGGTCGGTACCGGCGTGCGGCTCGGTCAGGCACATGGAACCGGCCCACACGCCGGCGTACATGTTCGGCAGGTACTTTTCCTTCAGCGCTTCACTGGCGTGGGCATTGATCGACAGGCAGGCGCCGGCAGTCAGCATCGGGTACAGGCCAAAGGACAGGCTGGAGGCATTGACCATTTCCTCGACCTGGGCCGAGATGACCTTGGGCATGCCCATGCCGCCGAACAGCGGGTCACCGCCCACGCCCACCCACCCGCCTTCGGCGTAGGTGTTGTAGGCCTCGATGAAACCGGCCGGTGTGCGCACCGCGCCGTTGTCCCAGTGGCAGCCCTCTTCATCGGCAGCGCGGCTGAGCGGCGCGATGGACCGGGCAGTGACCTTGCCGGCTTCTTCCAGCACCGCCATGGCCGTGTCGGTGTCGACAACATCGGCCAGCCCGGGCAGTTGCGCCCACTGCTCGGCCACGTTGAAGACTTCATTCAGTACGAAGCGCATGTCGCGCAGGGGCGCTTTATATTCAGCCATGACAACCTCTCGCTAGTCGGGTCGGGGCGGTCTCGGGGAACCGCGACACTGGGTTGCAGGCAGTGTAACCGAACAACTTTTACGAGACATAGGGTCATCACTAGACCGCATAGTCTATTTCGGTCACGCCGTGCGCACTGCCCCTCGCTGCGATTGTTGCCCATGCACCATGACACAATTGCGCCCCGCGCCCTTGGCGCTGTACAGCGCCTGGTCGGCAGATTTCAACACTGCCTCGGGGTTGCGATGATCGGCCTGGCGCTCGGCCACGCCGATGCTGATGGTGACCGACACCGAGCCGCCACTGCTGCCCGCCCGTCGCTGGCGCCCGGCGGTATCGTCCTGCGGGCGGTTGTGCTGGTCGCGCAGGTGCATCACGTAGTTGGCGATCACTTCGCGCACGGCTTCCACATGCGGCACGCATTCCTCGGCGGTCTTGCCGGCAAACACCAGGGCGAACTCCTCGCCGCCATAGCGGTAGGCGCGGCCACCCCCGGTGACCTTGGACAGGCGGCTGGCAACCAGGCGCAGCACCTGGTCGCCGACATCGTGGCCGTGGGTGTCGTTGAATTTCTTGAAGTGGTCGACATCGGTCATGGCGATCACATAGTTGCGCCCCAGGCGCTGCATGCGCTCGTTCAGCGCACGGCGCCCCGGCAGCCCGGTCAGTTCGTCGCGGAAGGCCATCTGGTAGGCCTCGTGCGCCACCGCTGCGGCGATCATCAGCATTACCTGGCTGCACATGATATTCAGGGTAAACGGCAAGATGAAGGTTTGCGGCAGCATCCAGAAGATCCCCAGCAGGCCCATCACCTGCGCAGCATGCAGCGGCCGTGGCGCACGCAGGTATTGCACCACCAGCAGGATGAACACGCCGAGGAACAGCGGGTAGACCATCTGGATAAGACTCATCCACTGGCCATGCAAGGTTGGCCAGCGGATTTCCGCCAACCAGGTCAGCAGTGCTTCCGGGTAGCTTTGCTCCAGGGCCACTGCCACGCTGCCCACGGCGAACAGCACCGCGCCACGGGCGAGCAGGTCCTGCAGCAGGTGGGTACGCTCCTGCCAGGCACCATACAGCCCGAACAGGGCGGGCAGCAGCAGGCACACGAGGTGGAATATCACCGCCGCGTCCTCGCGCACGCGGCCATGGTCACGGTAGAAGTCAGTCTGGGTGTCGAGCAGGTAGTAGGCGATGTACACCGTGAGCATCAGGAACAGCTCGCGCTGGCGACGGTACACCGCACAGTAGGCACCGCCCAGCAGCAGGACCAAGGTGGGCAGGACATTGAACAGCGATGTGAAAAAGACACTGAGGTCTCTCACATAGGCCGCGGCGAGGCCTGCCAGCAAAAGAATCAGCGACGGCAGGAAGTGGCTCGCGCGAACAGCGTTAAGACGAAACAAGGGTAATCTCCGACCCGGCAGATCAATAATGGCATTGTGCCCTTACTTCATCGGCAGTGCACATGAACAGTTGAATATGCGGAAGGAATGAACAGCAAATTCCGGCGTGCACTCGATCATTGTGGGAGCGGGTTTACCCGCGAACACCGGCAAAGCCGGTGCCATATACCGCGTCGCATTCTTCGCGGGTAAACCCGCTCCCACAAGGATCGTGTAAAACACAGGGATCGCGTGCAGCCCCAAAATGCAAAAACCCGCCTGCCGGTGAAGGCAGGCGGGTTTGCTTTACAGCGGCAGGATCAGTACGACAGGCCGAAGTGTTCTTCGTCCATCGCCATCAGGTTGTTGGCACCCGAGAGCATGGTCGCCACATGAGTACGGGTACGCGGCAGGATGCGCTGGAAGTAGAAGCGCGCGGTCTGCAGCTTGGCGGTGTAGAACGCTTCTTCGCTGGTGCCGGCAGCCAGTTTTTCGGCCGCCAGGCGGGCGATGTCGGCCCAGAAGTAGGCCAGGCAGGCGTAGCCGGAATACATCAGGTAATCGACCGAGGCCGCACCCACTTCCTCGCGGTCCTTCATGGCGGCCATACCCACTTTCATGGTCAGCTCGCCCCATTCCTTGTTCAGCGCCGCCAGCGGTTCGACGAACTCCTTGACCGCTTCGTTGCCTTCCTGCGCCTGGCAGAACTTGTGCACGATCTTGGTGAAGCCCTTCAGCGCTTCGCCCTGGGTCATCAGCACCTTGCGACCGAGCAGGTCCAGGGCCTGAATACCAGTGGTGCCTTCGTACAGCATGGAAATACGGCTGTCGCGTACGTTCTGCTCCATGCCCCACTCGGCGATGAAGCCGTGGCCGCCGTAGATCTGCACGCCATGGTTGGCGGCTTCGAAGCCGACTTCGGTCATGAACGCCTTGGCGATCGGGGTCAGGAACGCCAGCAGGGCATCGGCCTTCTTGCGTTCTTCTTCATCCTGGCTGTACTTGACGATGTCCACCTGCTTGGCAGTGAAGTACACCATCGCGCGGTTGCCTTCGGCGAAGGCCTTCATGGTCAGCAGCATGCGACGCACGTCCGGGTGGACGATGATCGGGTCAGCAGCCTTGTCCGGTGCCTTCGGGCCAGTCAGCGAACGCATCTGCAGGCGCTCACGGGCGTACTTCAGGCCACCCTGGAACGCCACCTCGGCGTGGGCCAGGCCTTGCAGCGCGGTACCCAGGCGAGCGGTGTTCATGAAGGTGAACATGCAGTTCAGGCCTTTGTTGGCCGGGCCGATCAGGTAGCCGGTAGCGCCGTCGAAGTTCATCACGCAGGTGGCGTTGCCGTGGATACCCATCTTGTGTTCGATCGAGCCGCAGCTCACGCCGTTGCGCTCGCCTACACCGCCTTCGGCGTTGGGCAGGAACTTCGGCACGATGAACAGCGAGATGCCCTTGGTGCCAGCCGGTGCGTCCGGCAGGCGGGCCAGGACGATATGGACGATGTTGTCGGCCATGTCGTGCTCACCGGCCGAAATGAAGATCTTGGTGCCCGACACCTTGTAGCTGCCGTCGGCCTGTGGCTCGGCCTTGGTGCGCAGCATGCCCAGGTCGGTACCGCAGTGCGGCTCGGTCAGGCACATGGTGCCGGTCCACTCGCCGGATACCAGCTTGGTCAGGTAGGTGTGCTGCTGCTCGGCAGTACCGTGCGCGGAGATGGTGTTCATCGCGCCGTGCGACAGGCCCGGGTACATGCCCCAGGACCAGTTCGAACCGCCGACCATCTCGCTCAGTGCCAGGCCCAGCGACTCCGGAAGGCCTTGGCCGCCGTGCTCGACGTCATGCGCCAGGCTGGGCCAGCCGCCTTCGACGAACTGCTGGTAGGCCTCTTTGAAGCCGGTCGGGGTTTTCACGCCCGATTCGCTCCAGGTGCAGCCTTCCTGATCACCCACACGGTTCAGCGGCGACAGCACCTGCTCACAGAACTTCGCGCCTTCTTCGAGGATCGCGTCGACCATGTCGGGCGTGGCGTCCTGGCAACCCGGCAGGCTCTGATAGTGCGCCTCATAACCGAGCAGCTCGTCGCGAACGAAGCGGATATCACGCAAGGGGGCTTTGTAATCAGGCATTGCGATGAACCTCTAGGTGAGTTCTGTGGGGTGACACGCGCTTGGCGGCCGTCGATCAAACAGTTGTTTGAAACTTACGTTTAGCTCCGCCTTATGTCAAGGATGGACTATGGTGCCATTTACGCCACGAAAAATGGCAAAGCCGCCAAAGCATGGCGTGATACCCGCGAAGAGGCCGGCCCGGAAAACAAAGTTGTCCGGGCTGACGCATTCGCGGGTAAACCCGCTCCCACAGGTTGAGGGCGCTGGTATTGGGGAAGACGCCAAAGATCAGGCGTAGGTGTCGATGAACCGGCCGAGCATTTCGTCGGATGCCTTGGCGACCTTTGCGCCAAGCTCGACCTCAAGTTTGCCCACGGCCAGCTGCACGGTGCTGGTGGCCAAGTCCATCTGCTGGCTGCGGTCGACCGCGCGCAGGCGTTCGGCCTGATAATCACTGGACTGGCTGGTGGCGCTACGTTCGGCGGTGGTGCTGGCGATCTGGCTGGCGGCCTGATCGACGCGGTTCTGGCCGGTCTGGATTGCGCTCAGGCCCGCGTAATAGGCGGAGCTACCGGTGATTTCCATGTCAGGACTCCATTGACGCTGGATGACGAACAGGCCCAATTAAAGCAGGCCAGGGGCGAAAAGGCCCGTTTAAATCCCTAATGGCCCGGTGCCAGTTGATAGGCCTTGGGTATTCCTGCACTGGCCTCTTCGCGGGTAAACCCGCTCCCACAGGTACTGCACAAGTCTCCAAAACTGTGGAGATCCTGTGGGAGCGGGTTTACCCGCGAAAAGGCCAAGCCTGGAAACGGCTAATCCAGCAGATCCAGCTGCAAATGTTCAGCCACCATGTCGGCACTGGCCTGCTTCAATTTGGGCACCCGCCCCAGGCATGGCGCCGGCAAGCGCTCGGCCAGGCTGGCCAGGTTCTCTTCCAGCCGCGAAGTACGCGGCTCTATGATGTTCGCCACCCACCCCGCCAATTGCAGGCCGTCACGGGCAATTGCCTCGGCGCTGAGCAAGGCGTGGCTGATGCACCCCAGCCGCACTCCCACCACCAGGATCACCGGCAGCTTGAGGGCAATGGCCAGATCGGACAAGTTATCTTGCCCCGACAACGGCACGCGCCAGCCACCAGCCCCTTCGATCAGGGTGAAGTCGGCATTCTGTTGCAGCACATTGCGCATCGCCGCCAACAGCTCCGACACGGCAAGCGTTACCCCCGCCTCGCGCGCTGCCACATGGGGTGCGATAGCCGGTTCGAAGGCAAACGGGTTGACCTGTTCGTAGGGCAGCTTGATCGTGCTTTCGTCGATCAGCGCCTGGGCGTCGCTGTTGCGCAAGCCTTTCGATGTCATCGTGCAACCGGAGGCCACCGGCTTGGCCCCCAGCGTACTCAAGCCTTGCGACCGTGCCGCATGCAACAGCCCGGCAGCGATGGTGGTCTTGCCAACATCGGTATCGGTACCGGCAATGAAATAGGCCTGGCTCATCTCGCTCCCCTTACACCTGTGGCTTGCGCAACAAACCATAGACCACCTGATAGGTGGCTGGCAGCCCCTCGGGCTGGCGAAACGCCTCATAAGCCTGCAGCAGGCCCTGCATGCGCGCCCGGCCGGTAAGCCCGGAAGGGCGGCCGGGGTTCAGGTTGTGGGCGCCGAGGGCCTTGAGCTCATGGGTCAAGCTGCGTACATCCGGGTAGTGCAGCACGTGTGGGCAGCGCTGCAGCCCAAGCTGTTCGAAGCCGCTGGCGGCGCACAGGCGCTGATAGTCCTCGAAACGGCGAAAGCGGTTCACATGCACCAGGCCGTCCACCGCTTGCCAACTGGCGCGCAGTTCATCGAGGGTGCCCACACACAGGCTGCTGAAGGCCAGTACGCCGCCCGGGCGCAGCACTCGCAGCGCTTCTGCCAGCACGCTGGCGAACTGATCGCACCACTGCACGGCCAGGCTGGTGAACACCAGGTCGACGCTGGCATCACGCAGCGGCAAACGCTCGGCGTCACCGGCCACGTGATAGAGGGCCCCGCCCTGTTCGTTGCGGGCATGGCACAACATACCCTCGGCGATATCCACCGCCACGCCGCTGGCCTGGGGGAAACGCTCGGCCAGCGCCCGGCTGAAATGACCGGTGCCGCTGCCCAGATCCAGCCAGCGTGACGGCTGCAGGCCTTCTGGCAACTGCTCCAGCAAGCTCGAACCCACCGCACGCTGCAAGGCTGCCACGCTGTCGTAGCTGGCGGCGGCGCGGGAGAACGAGGCCGCTACCTGGCGCTTGTCGGGCAGCGCGCCGGGCAGGGTCGGACGGGAAAGGTCAGTCATCGCCACTCTCATGCAGGAAACTCTTGATGCCCGCCGCCAGTTCCTGCGGGTACTCCAGCAGGAACGCGTGGGAACTGTCTTCAACCAGGCCCACTTCCACATCGGGCAGCAGCTCGCTCAGCGCTTTTGCCGCCTCTGCCGGCACCAGCGCATCGCTGCCGGCGAACAGGTGCAACTGCGGGCCACCGTAGGCCTGCAGTGCTTCGCGGGTGTCCAGCTTGGCCAGCACCTCAAGGCCGGTGGCCAGGTACAGCGGGTCGGTGTCCGGCACGCCGACACCCAGCTGGCGCAGCAGGGTACGCGGCTGCTGGGCACCGTCGCTGCACAAGGTACGGAAGCGCTTCAGGGTGACCTGGGTATGGCTGCGGCAGCCGTCGAGGAAGGTGCCGAAAGTGTCTTCGGCCATGCCATGCGGCCAGTCCGGGCGGGCCACGAAACTGGGGTTGCTGGCCAATGTCAGCAGGCCGCAGCAGTGGTCGCCACGTTTGTGCGCCAGCGCGCTGGCCAGCATGCCGCCGAGCGACCAGCCGCCCAGCCAGACATCGCTGGGCAACTTGCGGTCCAGGTGGTCAAGCCAGGCGTCCACGTCGCTGTGGGCCAGTTCTGGAAGGGGCATCAGCTCTACCTGCAAGCGAGCATCCTGGGCACGCAGGCTGGCCGCCAGCGGCTCCAGTGCCGCTGTGCCCAGGCCCCAGCCAGGCAATAGAACAAGTCGATTACGCATCGGCGTTCTCCAACTGTGGATAACACTCGGCCAATGCATTCAACAATAGCTGCACCTGCGCCTCGCTGTGCGCGGCACTCAAAGTCACCCGCAGGCGTGCGCTGCCCGCCGGCACAGTGGGCGGGCGGATGGCCGTCACCAGCAAGCCGCGCTCGCGCAGCATGCGTGACAGGCGCAGGGCCTGCGCGCTGTCGCCGATGACGATGGGCTGGATCGGGGTCGGGCTGTCCATCAATTCCAGGCCGATCTGCTGCGCGCCTTCACGGAACTGGCGGACCAGCGCGGCCAGATGCTCGCGGCGCCAGGTCTCGCGGCGCAGCAACTCCAGGCTCTTGAGGGTGGCGCAGGCCAGCGCCGGTGGCTGGCTGGTGGTGTAGATGTACGGGCGGGCGAACTGCACCAGCGCCTCGATCAACTCTTCGCTGCCGGCCACAAAGGCACCGGCGGTACCACAGGCCTTGCCCAGCGTACCGATCAACACCGGCACATCCTCAGTGCCCAGGCCGAAGTGCTCGACGATACCGCCGCCCTGGGTGCCGAGGGTGCCCAGGCCATGGGCATCGTCAACCATCAGCCAGGCGCCGCGAGCGCGGGCGACATCGGCCAGCGCCGGCAGGTCGGCCAGGTCGCCGTCCATGCTGAACACGCCATCGGTGACTACCAGGGTATTGCCGATAGCCTTGTCCAGGCGGCTGGCCAGGCTGGCCGGGTCGTTATGCAGGTAGCGGTTGAAACGGGCGCCGCTGAGCAGCCCGCCATCCAGCAGGGAGGCATGATTCAAACGGTCTTGCAGCACCGTGTCACCCTGCCCCACCAGCGCGGTGATGGCGCCCAGATTGGCCATGTAGCCGGTGGAGAACAGCAGCGCACGCGGGCGCCCGGTGAGCTCGGCCAAGGCCTCTTCCACCTGGTGGTGCGGCGTACTGTGGCCGATCACCAGGTGCGAGGCACCGCCGCCGACACCCCAGCGCTCGGCGCCGGCCTGCCAGGCGGCAATCACCTCGGGGTGGTTGGCCAGGCCCAGATAGTCATTGCTGCAGAAAGCCAGCAAGCGCTGGCCATCGACAACCACTTCCGGCCCCTGCGGGCTCTGCAGCAGCGGCCGCTGCCGATACAGGTCTGCGGCGCGCCGTTCGGCCAGGCGCGCCGCCAGGTCGAAGGCCATCTCAGGCCGTCGCGGCGTTGTAGAACATCTCGCTGCTGCGCTGTTCGACCAGCGCCTGCTCGATGGCCGCCTGGTGCACTTCGTCGGCGTGTTCTTCACGCGCTTCGGGCTTGATGCCCAGGCGTGCGAACAGTTGCATGTCCTTGTCGGCCTGCGGGTTGGCGGTGGTCAGCAGTTTTTCGCCGTAGAAGATCGAGTTGGCGCCAGCCATGAAGGCCAGGGCCTGCATCTGTTCGTTCATCTGCTCGCGGCCAGCGGACAGGCGCACGTGCGACTTGGGCATGAGGATACGGGCCACGGCCAGCATGCGGATGAAGTCGAACGGGTCGACGTCCTCTTCCTCGGCCAGCGGCGTGCCGGCCACCTTGACCAGCATGTTGATCGGTACCGATTCCGGGTGCTCGGGCAGGTTGGCCAACTGGATCAGCAGGCCGGCGCGGTCGTCCAGCGACTCACCCATGCCGAGGATGCCGCCGGAGCAGATCTTCATCCCGGCATCGCGCACATAGGCCAAGGTCTGCAGGCGCTCGCTGTAGGTGCGGGTGGTGATGATGCTGCCGTAGAACTCCGGCGAGGTATCGAGGTTGTGGTTGTAGTAGTCCAGGCCGGCCTGGGCCAGGGCCTTGGTCTGCTCCTGGTCGAGCTTGCCGAGGGTCATGCAGGTTTCCAGGCCCATGGCCTTCACGCCTTTGACCATCTCCAGCACGTAGGGCATGTCTTTGGCCGATGGGTGCTTCCACGCCGCACCCATGCAGAAGCGGGTAGAACCAATGGCTTTGGCGCGGGCAGCTTCTTCCAGCACCTTTTGCACTTCCATCAGCTTCTGTTTTTCCAGCCCGGTGTTGTAGTGGCCGGACTGTGGACAATATTTGCAATCTTCCGGGCAGGCGCCGGTCTTGATCGACAGCAGGGTCGAAACCTGTACGCGGTTCGGGTCGAAATGCGCGCGATGCACGGTCTGCGCCTGGAACAACAGGTCATTGAACGGTTGCTGGAACAGCGCCTTGACCTCGGCCAGGGACCAGTCGTGACGTGTTGTTGCAGTTGTGCTGGCGCTCATTGGCGTTTCCTTGTTTAGGCTCAAGCAGGCGCCGGGACAGGAAAGCCCTCCAGCGCATCACGGATAGCTCGCATAGTCATGGAAGGCCTATGAACTGTCAACCATACTGGAAAATACTGGTTTACAAGTGCTCACTTATTAATCAATCGTGCTTGCTGTGCGATGAACCCGCCGAGCAGGCCTACCCGCTGTGCGTCGCCTGCGAGCAGGAACTGCCCTGGCTGGGCGATCAGTGTCTGCGCTGCGCCCTGCCATTGCCGATGGCCGGCCTGGTTTGCGCCCCGTGTCGCCGCCACGCACCGGCCTTCGAGCAGGTGCTTGCACTGTGGCATTTCGGCTTTCCGGTGGACACGCTGATCAGCCGTTTCAAGCACAACCGCCAATGGCCTTTGGGGCGCCTGATGGCCGAATTGCTCGGACATGGGCTGCTTTACCGCTTTGCAGAGGGGCTACCCCGCCCCGATCTGTTGTTGCCTGTACCCTTGGCTAAACGTCGACTACGCGAGCGTGGGTTCAACCAGGCGGCGATGCTCGGGCGCTGGCTGTCGTCGCACCTGGGGGTATGTTGCGACGAGCGGTTGCTGCTGCGCACACGGGAGACGCCTGCGCAGCAACAACTGGACGCGAAGGCCAGGCGACGCAATTTGCGCCAGGCGTTTGCGGTCACGGGCGAGCTGACAGGCAAGCACGTCGCCATTGTCGATGACGTGTTGACCACCGGTGCTACCGCACAGGCGGTTGCCGAAGTGGTGCGCCAGGCCGGTGCGCGACGGGTGGATGTGTATTGCCTGGCGCGTACGCCCAAGCCGGGGTACGTATGAGCAAGTGCGGATCGCCCGGTGTCGGAGCGGCCTTGTGTCGCGATCGGGCTGCGCAGCAGCCCCAGCGATATTTGCCAAGGCATGAATCTTGGGGCCGCTTCGCGCCCCTTTCGCGACACAAGGCCGCTCCTACACACTATCCACCCTCAGGCCCCCATAAGACCCAATACCCATGCCCCTGCCCCCCCACCTCACCCAGCACATCGCCCGCCGCCCCCAGCGCATCGCGCTGCTGCAGCACATTGCCGAACAAGGATCGATCACCCGCGCCGCCAAGGCTGCGGGCATCAGCTACAAGGCCGCCTGGGACGCCATCGACGAACTCAACAACCTGGCCAGCCAGCCCCTGGTGGAGCGCAGTACCGGGGGGCGTGGTGGCGGTGGTGCCCGCCTGTCGCCGGAAGGCCAGCGGGTGCTGCGCCTGTATCAGAGGCTGCAGGCCCTTCAGGCGCAAATTCTCGAAGCGGCCGAGGAGTCCAGCGACCTCGACTTGCTCGGCCGGCTTATGTTGCGTACCAGCGCACGCAACCAGTTGCAGGGCCAAGTCAGCGGCCTGCGCCGTGAGGGCCGGCATGATCGCGTCAGCCTGGCGTTGGGCGGAGGGTTGGAGATCGAGGCGTTGATCACCCACGACAGCACCGCAAGGCTGGAACTGACGCTGGGTACGACGGTAGTGGCGCTGCTCAAGGCGGGGTGGGTGCGGTTGTTGGCCGACGAGGAAGAGGCCGAAGCGGGCAGCAATTGCCTGCTGGCGACGGTGGAAGAGGTGCTGGCAGAGGCTGATGGGCCTGGAGAGGTCAGGTTGGCGCTGGGTAATGGGCAGACGTTGTGTGCGTTTGCCGAGGCGGATTGGTTGGCTGGGCAGCGGGTGGCAGAAGGCAGTTCGGTGCGGGTTCAGTTTCATCCCTCTTATGTATTGCTTGGGGTTCCTGCATAGCCTGGCCGCGCTTTGCGCGGTTCGCGGGTAAACCCGCTCCCACAGGTGCATCGTTTCCCTGGCGGCTGCGCCGTACCTGTGGGAGCGGGTTCACCCGCGAAGAGGCCGGTACAGGCATTAACGCGCTACCATGGCCCCCACGCCGCCTACCCCCGGAGCCACCATGTCCCACCCCTTCGACACCCTCACCCCCGACCTGGTCCTGGACGCAGTGGAAAGCATTGGCTTTCTCAGCGATGCCCGGGTGATGGCACTGAACAGCTACGAGAACCGCGTCTACCAAGTGGGCATCGAAGATGCACAACCGCTGATTGCCAAGTTCTACCGCCCAGGCCGCTGGAGCGACGCGGCCATCCTCGAAGAGCACAGCTTCACCGCCGAACTGGCCGACTGCGAAGTGCCGGTGGTCGCCCCGCTGCACCACGACGGTCGCACCTTGTTCGAGCACCAGGGCTTCCGTTTCACCCTGTTCCCCCGCCGCGGCGGCCACGCGCCAGAGCCGGGCAACCTCGACCAGCTCTACCGCCTCGGCCAGTTGCTCGGCCGCCTGCATGCCGTGGGCGCCAGCAAACCGTTCGAGCACCGCGAAGCGCTGGCTGTGGACAACTTCGGCCACGCCTCGCTCAATACCCTGCTGCAAGGTGACTTCGTCCCCCGCGAGCTGCTGCCGGCTTTCGAATCGGTAGCCCGCGACCTGCTAAAGCGAGTGGAGGACATCTACGCCCGTTCGCCGCACCAGCTCATCCGCCTGCATGGCGACCTGCACCCCGGCAACCTGATGCACCGCGACGAGGTGTACCACGTGGTCGACCTCGACGACTGCCGCATGGGCCCGGCGGTGCAGGACCTGTGGATGATGCTGGCCGGCAGCCGCGAGGAGCGCCTGGGGCAGCTGGCCGAACTGATCGACGGCTACAACGAGTTCCACGACTTCGACCCGCGCGAGCTGGCCCTGATCGAACCCCTGCGCGCCCTGCGCCAGTTGCACTACAGCGCCTGGCTGGCGCGGCGCTGGGACGACCCGGCATTCCCGCCCAGCTTCCCCTGGTTTGGCCAGCCACGCTACTGGGGAGACCAGATCCTCGCCCTGCGCGAGCAAATGGCAGCACTGGATGAAGCGCCGCTGAAATTGTTCTAGAAGCGCGCCCGCCTCTGTCTACAATAGGCGTCGCTTTATTTAGCTACCTAAGCAAGGATTCTGCATGCATGCCGCAAACCCGCGTCGCGGGTATTTACTAGGCCTCAGCGCCTACATCATCTGGGGCTTGTTCCCCCTGTACTTCAAGGCAATCCAGAGCGTCCCGGCGGTGGAGATCATTGTCCACCGGGTGCTGTGGTCGGCTTTGTTCGGCTCGTTGCTGCTACTGGTGTGGAAACACCCCGGCTGGTGGCGTGAACTGCGGGAAAACCCGCGCCGGCTGGGCATCCTGGCCCTGAGCGGGGCACTGATCGCCGGCAACTGGCTGACCTACGTATGGTCGGTGAACAACGGGCGCATGCTCGAGGCCAGCCTGGGTTACTACATCAACCCGCTGATCAATGTGCTGCTGGGCATGCTGATTCTCGGCGAGCGCCTGCGCCGTATGCAGTGGCTTGCGGTAGCCATGGCCACCGTGGGTGTTGCCCAGCAGGTGTGGCAGGTAGGCAGCCTGCCGTGGGTGTCGCTGGTACTGGCGCTGAGCTTCGGCTTCTATGGGCTGATTCGCAAACAGGCACCGGTAGCGGCACTGCCGGGCCTGGTGGTGGAAACCTGGATGCTGGTACCGCTGGCCCTTGGCTGGCTGTTGCTGCACCCGGCGGCAGCAAGTGCCCAGGGCGCGTTCTACACCAGCAGCGAAGCTTTGTGGCTGATGGCTGCGGGGCCGGTGACACTGGTGCCGCTGGTGTGCTTCAACGCTGCCGCGCGGCACTTGCCGTACACCACGCTGGGCTTCCTGCAGTACCTGGCGCCGACGCTGGTGTTGCTGCAGGCGGTGCTGCTTTTCGATGAGCACTTGTCGTCAAGCACTTTGGTGGCGTTCATGTTCATCTGGGCGGGTTTGGCGATTTATAGCGTCGATGCGTGGGTCAGTTTGCGCAAGCGTAGCTGATCAAAAAATGATCATAACCCTGCAGGCCTTGTGCTTCGTGGCCTGCAGAGACATCTCCAAAGGTTATCCACACCCTCGTCCCCGTGCTTTGTGCACAAGCTGCTGATTATTGGCTGTTTTTTGAGCAAATCCTCGGAGGGCCTGATTTGCCTGGCCTGGAGAGGTGAGCCCCCAGGTTATCCACAAGGCCTTCCCCGTGATATCGGGATAACCGCAGGGGGCTGCTTTGCAGCCCATCGCGACACAAGGCCGCTCCTACAGGGGTACACGTTTACCGGCGGATTACGCGTGCCCCTGTAGGAGCGGCCTTGTGTCGCGAAAGGGCCGCAAAGCGGCCCCCGGCGATTCCGGATCACTCCTCCGGCCGCAGTTTCAACTCGACCATCAGATCGTCCGCCAAGCTTTCCAGCTTCTGCTGCAAATCCTCCAGCGACAGGGTCAACGGCAATGCCAGCAAGGCATCGGCATGGAATAGCGGCTCGCTGCTCATGGGCGCCGGCCGCACCTCCGTGGTAAACCGCTCAAGGTTCACCCCCAGGTCCGCCAGCAAGCGGGTGATGTCACGCACGATCCCCGGCCGGTCATTCCCTACCAGCTCCATGGCAATCGGCTTCCAAGTACAAGACGGCTCGATTCCGCTCTCGGCGATCAGCACACGAATGTCATATCGGGCCAACCCCTGCAGCGAAGCCACCAGCTCGTCGTAGTTTTCCGCCGGCACCGCCACCCGCAGGATGCCGGCAAACTGCCCGGCCATACGCGACATGCGGCTTTCCAGCCAGTTGCCACTGTGGTCAGCGATGCACTGGGCAATGCGCTCGACCTGGCCGGCCTTGTCAGGGGCAATTACAGTCAGTACAAGATGATCCACAAGCCCTTCCTCGTGTCGGACCGCGCCGTGCGGCAGAAAATCGGGGGATCGACTCAGTATAGGCAAGGCGCGGCAACCTGCCGCAGGGCAATCTGCACAACGAATCGTGTACTGTTTCAAGATTTATCTGGAACAATCCACCTGTTTTTTGCGAACATACCCACTCCCAGCGTGACCATACGCGACCAACGGGTCGCATAACGGCGCTTTTAGTCTGATTTTGCCCCGCCTACTGCTTCATGTAGTATCCCGTGGCGCGGACTACAAAACGTCGTTTGGATGTCTGCCAAGGCGCCTGTGAAAATACGCACACTGTCTGCCAGCCAGTCTGGCAGGCCGCACCCAGCCGCGCTCGGGCTCTACTCGGGGGCATGCACTGGTGCCGTGTTTAGAGAAGCGCTACAGGCTTAATACAGAAGAGCGAAATAGCTGAGCAGAGTGAGGCAAGCAATGACTGGATACGTTCAAGTCGGTGGCCTTCAGGTCGCCAAGGTCCTGTACGACTTCGTGAACAACGAAGCGATCCCAGGGACCGGCATCGTCGCCGAGCAGTTCTGGGCGGGTGCAGAGAAGATCATCAATGACCTCGCTCCAAAGAACAAAGCCCTGCTCGCCAAACGCGACGAGCTGCAAGCCAAGATCGACGCCTGGCACCAGGCACGCAAAGGCCAGGCCCATGACGCCGTAGCCTACAAAGCATTCCTCCAGGAAATCGGCTACCTGCTGCCACAAGCCGACGATTTCCAGGCCACCACCCAGAACGTCGACGAAGAAATCGCCCACATGGCCGGCCCGCAGCTGGTCGTACCGGTGATGAACGCCCGCTTCGCCCTGAACGCCGCCAACGCCCGTTGGGGTTCGCTGTACGACGCGCTGTATGGCACCGATGCCATCAGCGATGAAGGCGGCGCAGAGAAAGGCCAAGGCTACAACAAGGTGCGTGGCGACAAGGTCATCGCCTTCGCCCGCGCCTTCCTCGACGAAGCCGCGCCACTGGCAGCCGGCTCGCACGTCGATTCCACCGGCTACCGCATCGAAGGCGGCAAGCTGGTAGTTGCCCTGAAAGGCGGCAGCAACAGCGGCCTGCGTGACGACGCCCAGCTGATCGGCTTCCATGGCGATGCCGCCGCGCCGACTGCCGTGCTGCTCAAGCACAACGGCCTGCACTTCGAAATCCAGGTCGATGCCAGCACCCCGGTCGGCAGCACCGACGCCGCCGGCGTGAAAGACATCCTGATGGAATCGGCGCTGACCACCATCATGGACTGCGAAGACTCGGTTGCCGCCGTCGACGCCGACGACAAGGTGGTCGTCTACCGCAACTGGCTGGGCCTGATGAAAGGCGACCTGGCCGAAAGCGTCAGCAAGGGTGGCAAGACCTTCACCCGCACCATGAACCCGGACCGCGAGTACGCCGCGCCCAACGGCGGCAGCGTGACCCTGCACGGCCGTTCGTTGCTGTTCGTGCGCAACGTTGGCCACCTGATGACCAACCCGGCGATCCTCGACGCCCAGGGCAACGAAATCCCCGAGGGCATCCAGGACGGGCTGTTCACCAACCTGATCGCCCTGCACAACCTCAATGGCAACACCAGCCGCAAGAACACCCGCAGCGGCAGCGTGTACATCGTCAAGCCGAAGATGCACGGCCCGGAAGAAGTAGCCTTCGCAGCCGAGATCTTCAGCCAGGTCGAAGACCTGCTGGGCATGAAGCGCAACACCGTCAAGGTCGGCATCATGGACGAGGAGCGCCGTACCACGGTCAACCTCAAGTCGTGCATCAAGGCCGCAGCCGAGCGCGTGGTGTTCATCAATACCGGCTTCCTCGACCGCACCGGCGATGAAATCCACACCTCGATGGAAGCCGGCGCCGTGGTGCGCAAGGGTGCCATGAAGAACGAGAAGTGGATCGGTGCCTACGAGAACAACAACGTCGACGTCGGCCTGGCCACCGGCCTGCAAGGCCGTGCGCAGATCGGCAAGGGCATGTGGGCCATGCCCGACCTGATGGCGGCCATGCTCGAGCAGAAGATCGCCCACCCGCTGGCCGGTGCCAACACCGCCTGGGTGCCGTCGCCGACTGCAGCCACCCTGCATGCCCTGCACTACCACAAGGTGGACGTACAGGCACGTCAGCGTGAACTGGCTTCGCGCACCCCGGCGTCGGTAGACGACATCCTGACCATCCCGCTGGCCGCCGACACCAACTGGTCGGCCGAAGAGATCCGCAACGAACTGGACAACAACGCCCAAGGCATCCTCGGCTACGTGGTGCGCTGGATCGACCAGGGTGTGGGTTGCTCGAAGGTGCCAGACATCAACAACGTCGGCCTGATGGAAGACCGCGCCACCCTGCGCATTTCGGCCCAGTTGCTGGCCAACTGGCTGCGCCATGGCGTGGTCAGCCAGGAGCAGGTACTGGAAAGCCTCAAGCGCATGGCGGTGGTGGTTGACCAGCAGAACGCCGGTGATGCCCTGTATCGCCCGATGGCACCTGACTTCGACGACAACATCGCATTCCAGGCCGCTGTGGAGTTGGTACTGGAAGGTGGAAAGCAGCCGAACGGTTACACCGAGCCGGTACTGCACCGCCGTCGCCGCGAGTTCAAGGCGCGTAACGGGTTGTAAGCGACATCTGCGACAGGGGGCCGCTTTGCGGCCCTTTCGCGACACAAGGCCGCTCCTACAGGTACCGCGCAAGGCTGAAGTCTGGCGCGGTACTTGTGGGAGCGGCCTTGTGTCGCGAAAGGGCTGCAAAGCAGCCCCACTCCTGCACTACTGGATCTTCAGTTCTTTCTTCACCAGCTCCAGCAGCCTGTCCAGATCCACCGGCTTCAGCAGAAAATCCACCACCCCAAGGTGCATCACGTCCACCGCCTCTTCCACATCGGTGTCGCCTGACACCACGATGATCGACAACGCCGCCCGCTCCGACTCGCGAATCTGCCGGATCAGCTCCAGGCCATCCTCGGGCTGCATGCGCAAATCCGTGATCATCAAGCCGATCCGCTGCTGGTAATGCAGGTAAAGCCTGGCTTCCTCGGCCCCATCCGCGCCTACGCAGTCAATGCCCCGGCTTTTCAGGTACAGGATCAGCGCCTCACGGTTCACTGCATTGTCATCCACCACCAGCACCAGCGGCTTGGCTGCCACAGGCGCACTCACGACGGCCAATGCCTCGCGCTCGGCGTCGCTCAGGATGTCGTGTTGCTCAGGCATGCTCATCTCGTCAAAAAAATTCCGCTTCAGCATTAGGACCGCAGAACTTGCGTAACCCGGCTGGCCTTTCGTCGGGTCTTTGACAGGGCGCTCATAGACTTACGTCCAATGGGCACCACCTCGCCGCAAGCCGACCATGGAGGCAGAGAACAACATGGCCGGCACCTATATATATAGATATATAGTTCGGCATAGCGATACGGTCAGTTTCATGAGCAAAAAGGACGCCTACAGCCAGGCGGGCAGGACGGCAGTGCTGCAGAACATCCAGGGCACCTTGCAGTTCCTGCAGCGTTTTCCGCCATTCAACCAGATGGAACACAGCCACCTGGCCTACCTGGTCGAACAGTGCCAGCTGCGCTTCTATGCCAGCGGCGAAAGCATCGTCAAACCTGCCGACGGGCCGGTCGAGCACTTCTACGTCGTCAAGCAAGGCCGCGTGGTGGGTGAGCGCCAGCACCTGGTCAAGCCTGGTGTGGAGACCACCTTCGAAATCACCAGCGGCGAATGCTTCCCGCTGGCGGCCCTGCTCGGCGAGCGAGCGACTCGAACCGAGCACCTCGCGGGTGAGGACACCTTCTGCCTGCAACTGAACAAGCCCGCGTTCATCCGCGTATTCTCCATGTCGGAAGTGTTTCGGGATTTTGCCCTGCGCGGGGTCAGCAGCCTGCTCGACCAGGTCAACCAGCAGGTACGCCAGCGCGCGGTGGAAACCCTCGGCACCCAGTATTCGCTGAATACGCCACTGGGAGAACTGGCCATGCGCCACCCGGTAGTGTGCAACCCCGAGACGCCCCTGCGCGACGCCGTGCGGCTGATGCACGAGCAGCAGGTCGGCAGCATCGTGGTGGTCGACCCGCAGCGCTACCCCACCGGTATCTTCACCCTGCGCGACCTGCGCCAGGTGGTGGCCGCGGCCGACGCCGACCTAGGTGCGCCCATCGCGCGCCACATGACCGCCCAGCCGTTCTACCTCAGCCCCCAGGCCAGCGCCTTCGACGCAGCCATGGCCATGACCGAACGGCATATCGCCCATGTCTGCCTGGTGGAAAACCAGCGCCTGTGCGGTGTGGTTTCGGAGCGCGACCTGTTCTCCCTGCAACGGGTCGACCTGGTGCACCTGGCGCGCACCATTCGCCATGCGCCACGCCTGGATACACTGGTCTCGCTGCGCGGCGAAATCAGCCAACTGGTCGAGCGCATGCTGGCCCATGGCGCGTCCTCCACGCAGATCACCCAGATCATCACCCTGCTCAACGACCACACCGTGTGCCGGGTGATCGAGCTGGCGCTGGCCGAGCGCGGTGACCCGGGCGTGCCGTTCAGCTGGCTGTGCTTTGGCAGCGAAGGGCGACGTGAACAAACCCTGCATACCGACCAGGACAACGGCATCCTCTTCGAAGCCGCCGACAGCGACGAGGCCGACGCCATCCGCGCGCGCCTGCTCCCGCTGGCGCAATACATCAACCAGTGCCTGGCCCAGTGTGGCTTCACCCTGTGCAAGGGCAACGTCATGGCCGGCAACCCCGAGCTGTGCCTGTCCCGCAGTGAGTGGGCGCGGCGTTTTGCCGGTTTTGTCCGCGAGGCCAGCCCGGAGAACCTGCTGGGCTCGAGCATCTATTTCGACCTGCGCGTGGTGTGGGGCGACGAGCAAGGCTGTGAGCAGTTGCGCCAAGGCCTGCTGGACCAGGTGGCTGACAACCGCATCTTCCAGCGCATGCTGGCTGACAACGCCCTGCGCCAGCGCCCGCCGGTAGGCCGCCTGCGCGAGTTCGTGCTGACCCGCCAAGGCAACGACAAGGCCGCCACCCTCGACCTCAAGGTCCAGGGCCTGACGCCCTTCGTCGATGGTGCCAGGCTGCTGGCCCTGGCCAACGGCATCGGTGCCTGCAATACCCTGGAACGTCTACGTCAGCTGGTGGCCAAGGGCGTGATCGAGGCACTGGACGGCGCAGCATATGAAGAGGCCTACCACTTCATCCAGCAAACCCGCATGCAGCAGCACCAGCGCCAGACCCGCGACAACCTGCCGTATTCCAACCGCCTGGACCCGGACAGCCTCAACCACCTGGACCGGCGCATCCTGCGCGAGTCCCTGCGTCAGGCCCAGCGCCTGCAAAGCAGCCTGGCCTTGCGGTACCAGCTATGAGCCTGTTCGCCTGGCTGCGCCCCAGTGCGCCCGAACTGGACCATGCCATGCGCCAGCGCCTGGCCCGGCTGCCCAAGGCCGCACCACTGGGGGTGTGTACCCTGCGCGAGCAGCGCTGGGTGGTGCTGGACCTGGAGACCAGCGGCCTGAACCCCAACCGTGACCAGGTACTGTCGGTTGGCGCCGTGGCCATCGAGGATGGCGCCATCGACTTTGCCCAGCAGTTCGAACGCACCCTGCACCGGCCTTTGCAGAAGACCAACGCCAGCGTGCTGATCCACGGCCTGGGCCCGAGTGCCCTGGCTGCCGGTTGCGACCCGGCCGAGGCCTTGCTCGATCTGCTCGACTTCATTGGCAATAGCCCGGTGCTGGCATTCCATGCGCCGTTCGACCAGCGCATGCTGGCCCGGGCGCTGAAGGAAAGCCTGGGCTATCGCTTGCAGTCGCACTTCCTGGATGTTGCCGAGTTGGCGCCGATGCTCAACCCCGACACAGTGCTGCGCGAGGCCGGGCTGGATGACTGGGTGGCGCGGTTTGGCCTGCACGTGGAAGAGCGCCATCATGCCAGCGCCGATGCCTTGGTGACCGCCGAACTGGCGCTGATCCTGTTCAGCCAGGCCCGGCGCCAGCAACTGGACAGCCCGCTGCAGCTGGAGCAGCGGTTGCGCGGGTGGCGCAGGCGCAAGGTGCACAACCACGGCCTGTAGCTTTTCACCGCCCTTGCTGGCCTCTTCGCGGGTAAACCCGCTCCCACAGGTACTGTGCAATGCTCAAGGCCTGCGCCGTACCTGTGGGAGCGGGTTTACCCGCGAAGAGGCCTGTACAGGTGATGCACCTTCCATGATGGCCATCCGATAAGCGTCCATTGCACCCACCCCCTCCCCTCTGCAACAATCGCGAATAATTATCGTTAGTTAATGCATTCGTTCCGGGGGGACGCTGCTTGTCTTCTGCACAGAGCCCACACGCCGATCTGGTCGGTGCGCTGTACCGCGACCACCGCGGCTGGCTGCTCGCCTGGCTGCAACGCAGCATGGCCTGCCGCCAACGTGCCGAAGACCTGAGCCAGGACACCTTCGTGCGCCTGCTCGGCCGTGCGCAACTGGATACGCCCCGCGAACCCCGCGCATTCCTGGCCGCCGTGGCCAAAGGCCTGATGTTCGACCACTTCCGCCGCGCCGCGCTGGAACAGGCCTACCTGGCCGAACTGGCCCTGATGCCGGAAGCCGAACAACCTTCCCCGGAAGTGCAGCATCTGATCCTCGAGGACCTCAAGGCCATCGACCGCCTGCTCGGCAAGCTGTCGAGCAAGGCCCGCGCAGCATTCCTGCACAATCGCCTGGACGGTATGAGCCATGCCGAAATCGCCGAGCGCATGGGGGTTTCGGTGTCGCGGGTGCGCCAGTACATCGCCCAGGGCATGCGCCAGTGCTACGTGGCCCTGTACGGGGAGCCGACGTGAGCAGTGCACCGGTTTCGTCCCGGGTGCTGGAAGCCGCCATTGCCTGGAAACTCAGCCTCGACAATGGCAGCGGTACACCTGACGAGCGCAGCGAATTCATGCGCTGGCATGCCGCCAGCGAGGAGCACGCCCGCGCCTGGCGCCAACTCGGTGCCATGGACCAGCGGGTGAACGCCGCTGCCGGCCCGGCACGCCAGGCCCTGCTGCAATCGCGCGCCGGCCTGCGCCGACGTATCGGCAAGGTCGGCGGCGGGCTGGCCGGCATGTTTCTTCTGGGCTCGCTGCTGGCCTGGGTCGGCGCGCCATCGCTGGCACCGAGCTACTGGCTGGCCGACCAGCGCACCGCTACCGGCGAACTGCGCACCCTGCGCCTGGAAGACGGCACCTTGCTGAGCCTGAACAGCCACACTGCCGTGGACATCGACTACGCCGGCGAGCAACGGGTGATCGTGCTGCACCAGGGCGAGATCTCGGTCGAAACCGGCCATCAGGACCCGCGTCCGCTGCTGGTGCGCACCGACGATGGCCGCCTGCGCCCACTGGGCACGCGCTTCCTGGTGCGCCGCGAGGATGACGGCACCCGCCTGGAAGTGCTGCAAGCCTCGGTCGCCGCCATGCCGCTGAACAGCGGCGACGAACAGGTGCTGCGCGAAGGCCAGCAGGTGCTGATGAACGCCAACGGCCTTGGCCGGGTCGGCACGGTGCCAGCCGGAGCCGACGCCTGGACCCGCGGCATGCTGGTGGTGGACAACGTGCGCCTGGCCGACCTGCTGGCCGCGCTTGGCCAGTACCGCAGCGGTTACCTCGGGGTAGACGACAAGGTCGCCGATCTGCGGGTGACCGGCAGCTTCCCGCTGACCGACACCGACCTGGCGCTTTCGTCGCTGGTGCCGGCACTGCCGGTGAAGGTCGAGCGGCATACCCAGTGGTGGGTGACCGTCGGCCCCAAGTAGGCCTGCACCGGCCTCTTCGCGGGTAAACCCGCTTCCACAGGATTGCACCAGCCTCAAAGCCCCCGCGATCCCTGTGGGAGCGGGTTTACCCGCGAAAAGGCCGGTACAAGCAGAAACCAACTTCAAATAATTCTCAATTTTTTTCAGATTCGCCCTGTCACTTTTCAAATCTCGCTCGGCAAGGAAGCAGAAAGCACTTATCCGTCGAGGAGCCGCTGCATGTCCCGTGCTGTTGATCGTATCTTGCGCCCCAGCCTGATGGCCCTGGCCATCGCCGTGGCCGCGCCATTGGCCAGCCCTGCCCTGTTCGCCGCCGAGCAATCCGCTCAGCGTGCCTACGACCTGCCCAGCGCCCCGCTGGCCACCACCCTCAACCAGATCGCCAGCCAGGCCGGCATTACCCTGGCCATCGACCCGGCACTGGTCAGCGGCCGTACCTCGGCCACGGTGAGCGGGCAGTACGATGGCCTTGGTGCCCTGCAGGCTGCCCTGCGCGGCACTGGCCTGCAGCTGCAGCAAAGTAGCGTGGGCAGCTTCAGCCTGGTGGCTACGCCGGAAGGGACACTGGCGTTGCCGGAGACCGCGATCAATGCGACTTCCAACTATGAAAGCGCCTGGGGTGCCTCCAGCGGCTACGTGGCCACGCGCACTGCCGCGGGTACCAAGACCGACACACCAATCGTCGAGACCCCACGCTCGCTGACTGTCATCACCCGCCAGCAACTGGACGATCGCCAGGTACTCAACCTCAATGACGCCCTGCGCTACACCGCTGGCGTGCAAAGTAGTGGTTACGGTTCGGACTCGCGCGCCGACTGGCTGCGTGTGCGTGGTTTCGAGCCGACCCAGTTCCTTGACGGGCTGCCGCTGCCCAAGGGCTCGTTCGCCAATCCCAAGGTCGAGCCGTGGAACCTCGAACGCATTACCGTACTGCGCGGACCGGCGTCGTCGGTGTATGGCCAGACACCACCGGGCGGCATGCTCGATATGGTCAGCCGCCGTCCGCAACTTGAGAGTGCGCATCAGATCGAAGCCCAGGTGGGTAGCAACGAACACAAGCAGATCAACTTCGACAGCACCGGCAAGATCGACGACGAAGGCAAGTTTCTATACCGCGTGAGTGGTGTGGTGCGTGACAGCAATTCACCCGTCGACCATATCCCGGACAAGCGCTACAACATCGCACCCAGCCTGACCTGGAATATCGATGAAGATACCAAGCTGACCTTCATCTCTCAGTACACCCGGGACGATACCGGTATCACTGGTCAGTTCCTGCCACTACAAGGAACCAAACTGGACGGCCCGACCGGCAAGATTTCCCACCACAAGAACCTTGGCGAACCGGACTGGGACTTCTACGACCGCAGCTACTACGCGTTGGGATATGCCTTCGAGCACCGACTCAACGACACCTGGCAGTTCCGCCAGAACCTGCGCTACACCAAGAGCGATTTGTCGTTCCAGGCCGTGCAGGTAGCCACCATCAACAGCATCGATGCCGATGGCAACGTCAATCGCGAGTCGGGTATCGTCAACGAAGACATCAGCCAGTTCGCCGTCGACAACAACTTCCAGGCCGACTTCCAGACCGGCGACATCAGCCACACAGTGCTGCTGGGCCTGGACCATCAGCGTTCGAATACCAATTATCAATGGCTGTATGGCATGGGCGTGCCTCCGATCAATGTCAACCGCCCGGTATATGGCGCCGACCTGTCGAACGTCACCTACTTTGCCATGCAGGACTTCCAGCAGAAAACCCACCAGACAGGTGCCTACGTTCAGGACCAGATGTCACTCGACAACTGGCGCCTGACCTTGGGTGGTCGTGAAGACTGGATTCACACCGGCACTGTGTTCCACAACAGCGCCGACGCAACCAATACCCAGCGCGACAAAGCCTTCAGCGGCAACGTCGGCCTGAGTTACGTTTTCGACAACGGCATCACGCCGTACTTCTCGTACACCGAGTCGTTCCAGCCGGCCAGTGGTGCCAACGTCAAATCCACGGAATCGTTCAAACCAACCGAAGGCCGCCAGTATGAAGTGGGTGTGAAATACCAGCCCGTCGGGACTGACACCCTGCTCACTGCAGCGGTGTATGACCTGAAGCAGCAGAACGTCAGCGTCACGGAAGGCAGCATCACCCGCCAGGTGGGTGAACTGCAGGTTCGCGGCGTCGAACTGGAGGCCTCCACTCAGGTTACCGAGAACCTCAAGGCCATCGCGTCATACACCTATACCGACACCGAGATCCTGAAGGGTGACGACAAAGGCAACCGCATGGCGCTGATCCCGCGCAACCAGGCAACCCTGTGGGCCGACTACACCTGGCACAGCGGGCCACTGGACGGCTTCGGCATTGGTGGTGGTGTGCGCTATGTGGGTGACACCTACGGCAACACGGCCAACACCGAACTGGCCCATGTGGGTTCGTACACTGTGTACGACGCTTCGGTGCACTACGACCTGGGCCGCCTGGACAGCAGCATGAAAGGCCTGACGGTAGCAGTGGAGGCGAAGAACCTGTTCAACAAGGACTACCTGGCCAACTGTGACGGTTACTGGTGCTACTACGGCGACGAGCGCAACGTGGTGGCCAGTGTCAATTACAAGTTCTGAGTAAGCAGGGACTGCTTCGCAGCCCGATCGCCGGCAAGCCAGCTCCCACAGATTCAGCGCATTGCCCGAGGCCTGCGCTGTACCTGTGGGAGCTGGCTTGCCGGCGATTGGGCCGCACTGCGGCCCCAGGTTCCAACAGGCAAACACCGGTATCGTGATGAAAAGCCCAACCATTCGCCGCTGGTCCACAATCCATACCTGGAGCAGCCTTGTCTGCACCCTGTTCCTGCTGTTGCTGGCGCTCACCGGCCTGCCGCTGATCTTCCACCACGAACTCGAACACCTGCTCGGCGACGCGCCCGAACTGCGCGAAATGCCGGCAGGCACCCCACACCTCGACCTGCAGCAGCTTGTGATCAAGGCCGAGCAGCACCGCCCCGGCGAGGTCATGCAGTACTTTGGCTACGACGAGGACGAAGCCAACGGCTTGGTGGCCATCACCGCTGCCACCGCCGGCACCGAACCCAATTCGTCGCACACTTTCATGCTCGACGCCCGCACCGGCGAAGCCGTGGCCATGCCGGCCGCCAACGGCGGCTTCATGATGACCATGCTGCGCCTGCATGTGGACATGTTCGCCGGCCTGCCCGGCAAGCTTCTGCTGGCCTTCATGGGCGTGCTGTTCGTCGTGGCGATCATCTCCGGCACCGTGCTCTATGCACCATTCATGCGCCGCCTGGACTTCGCTACGGTACGCCACGGCAAATCCCGCCGCCTGCGCTGGCTCGACCTGCACAACCTGATCGGCGTGGTCACCCTGGCCTGGGCACTGACGGTAGGCGTGACCGGTGTGATCAGCGCCCTGTCCGACCTGGTCATCGCCGCCTGGCGCAATGACAGCCTGGCCGCCATGGTCGCGCCCTACCGTGATGCCCCACCGCTCATCGAGCGCGCCCCGGCCACCCGCCTGCTAGGCATCGCCGAACAGGCCGCACCCGGCATGCGCCCGGACTTCATCGCCTTCCCCGGCACCCGCTTCTCCAGCGAACACCACTACGCGGTGTTCATGAAAGGCGCCACGCACCTGACCTCGCACCTGCTCACCCCGGTGCTGATCGATGCACGCACGCTGGAAGTTACTGCGGTCGGTGAACGCCCCTGGTACATGGACGCCATGGGCCTGTCGCAACCGCTGCACTTCGGCGATTACGGAGGGCGGCCGATGCAGGTCCTCTGGGCCGTGCTCGACGTGCTGACCATCATCGTGCTCGGCAGTGGCCTGTACCTGTGGTGGGGCAAGCAGCGCAAGCCCAAGGGGGCAACCGCATGAGCCACAAGTCGCGGTCAACCCGGCGCATCTACGCCTGGCCGGCGCTTATCGCCCTGCTCAGTGCCGGCGGGTTATTCGCAGCCCTGCTGGGCGACGGCATCTGGGACAGCCTCGCCTGGCTAGGCCTGGGCGTTTCGGCCGTGCTGGGCCTGCGTGGCTTGTGGCCCCGGCGCCGGCAATAACCGGCTACCACCCACCTCGCACATTGCCTCGACATGGTGTGGCTCCCTTAACCCACGGAACTACACCATGACCCCGCTACAACGCCTCGAAGCCCTGGACACCCAGATCACTGCCCTGCAACGAGGGCAGCCCGCCCCGGTCGACGGCCTGGCGCACTTGCAGCTGCGCCAGCGCTTTTTCGGTGACCTGGCACTGTTCTGGAAGGAAGCCCCTGCCGGGGGCCAAAGCCGCTTCCAGCGCTTGCTGCAACTGCGTCACGAGCAGCTGCTTGCGGAGCTTGAGCTGCGTCTGGCCGACCAGACCCTCGGCTACGATGCTATCGTGTTGCTACGCACCTGCCTGGCTTCGCCACGGGCCTGGCAGCGCCGACATCTGCCCACCATGCAGCGCGCACAGCTGTACCGCCCGGTTTTCAGCAGCCTGAGCCCCAACCGCCGGCTGCATCTGCGGGGCGCACTGGTGCTGGTGGCCGGTAGCCCGGAGGGCAGCGCTGCATTACCCGGCACAGCCAGCGGCCTGGCCTTGCTGTGCAGCCTTTCACATGGCATCGAGGCATTCGCCAACCTCGCCGAACTGCACACCGAGCTGTGCGAACGTCTCGACGACCCGCTGCAAAGCCAACCCATGCTGCAGTTGCTGCCTCGCATTGAAGACCAGCAACTGATTCAGCAAGCAGACCAGCTGCGTTACGAGTGGTTTGCCGAGGACATGGTCGAGCAGCAGGTTCAAGACCTGATCGATGTGCAGCGCGAACGCCTGGCAATTACCTGGCAAACCGCCTGGCAGCATGAGCATGCGCCCGACCTGGCAGACTTCAGCGCCATGCTGGCCAACCAGCAAGGCTTGCTGAGCCTCATGGGTTGCAAGCATGCCCTGGCCACGCGTTATGCACTGCTGCTGGAAAAACATTTGCCCAGCTGGCTGCGCAATGCTTCCGCACAAGGTTTGGCGCACATCATGCAAACCATGCAGGAGCTCGCCGGAGCCATCACCCAGGCCGCCGCGCCCGGGCTGCTGACCCTGGAGCAGTTCAGCCAGCATAATCACTTGCTGGCATGGGTCCGTGACCGCCTGGGCGAACAGCTGCGCCGGGAACACGGCATCCACACGCCTGCCGAGCAGATCCTCGTCAAGGTCACCATGGCCCGGCGCAAAGGCCCGCTGCTGAATCCGCTGGCACCCTCCAGCTACATCGCAGCAGCAAGCCGCCCACAGGTGGGCGATACCATCGAAATGGTACCGCTCAGCTACCGCCTGGACGAGTTGGCTCTGCTCAACATCGCCTGGTTCGATGTCGAATACTGGCTGACCGCCCGGGTCCAGCGCGCTGACGGAAGCGCCTTGCCCAGGCTCACGCCTGCGCATGTCAAACGACTGGTGCGCAACCTGGATGCTGGCAGTGGCTACCTTCGCTACCTGCGCCACCACCTGCTCGACTCCGCCGCCGGTCGCTGGCGCATGCAGGCCCATGGCGCCATAAACCGTGCGCGCATGCACGCCGAAGCGGCCAAGGCCCGCTACGCCGGGCACTTCCTGAACGACCCGCTGGAGCAGGGCTATCGCTGGGTCAGGGCAATCATTCACTACCCAGACAGCGGCTGGCGGCCGACCATCGAGGAACACCGCATCGTGGTCCGCCAGTTGCTCATCGACGGCCATACCCTGCACGGTGTACTGCTGCTCAATGCCGAGGTCGCCAGTGTCCAGTCGTTGGTGGTCTACACCCCGGATGCGCCCGACCGCCGTGCCTGGCGCGAATTCCGCAACACCCGCGACCTGTTACGGACCTTGCGCAATACCCCGGCGCTGCGCGAATACGTGATTCAACGGGCGCCCCAAGCCAACCGCAAACGGCTGGACAAACTGCTGCGCATGGGGCGCCTGGGGCCCTACGTGCAACGACCGATCATTACCGGCAACCTGTACCAAGCCTGCTACCGGGCAGAGGTGCAAATGCTGATGGCCGAGGCCGACAGCAACAGCCGCAGCAACAACGAAGTGCTGGGCGAGTTCAGCCTGGCCACCCTGCGCCTTATCCTCGACCTGATCAGCTTGGTGCTGCCTGCACCCGCCATGTCGGCACTGGCCTTCGGGCGCATGGCCATTTCCATCTGGGATGGCGTGGAAGCGATGCATCGGGACGACTACGAAGCCACCCTGCACCACGCCATTGCCGCGCTCAGCCACACCGCCGACGGGCTAAACAGTTTTGCCGGCTCAACCTTGATGCGCCGGGCCCTGCGCGGTTTGCCACCACAGCCACCGAGGCCGCTACCGAAAAGCCACGAAGCCGCGGTCGACATCAGCAAGCTGCGCTACCGGATCGACGGTATTCACGGGGAGAAGGTCTACGAACAGATCAGTGCTACAGCAGGGCCGGACCGCTATTTCGTCAAGGACAGCCATGGGCGCATGTACAGCGTAAACTTCGACGGCCAGCGCTGGCGGGCACTGGACCCCAGGCAGCCGGACGCCTACGTGCAACTGCCGCTAAAGCGCCTTCGCGATGGTACCTGGGTGGTCGACTCGCCCGTGCTCTGGCACGACGGTTTGCCCGACCTCAGCCACCTGTTCGAAACCTGCCGCCTGCAACCCGAACGCGAAGGCCTGGCGCTAGCGACCGAGGACGACCTGTACGAGGCCGATGGGCAACTTTACCTGCTGCTGGCGGGCAAGCAGCTACCGGTGCGCCGGCACCTGCTCCCAGGCCATTACCATCTAGGCATCCCGCAACACGCGCTCGGCGCGGTGCACGCCTGGGCGGTGCTGCGCCGCCAGGACGGCCAGTGGCGCATTCGCGTGCGCCAGCCAGGCCGCAGCAGCGACTGGCTGACACTGCCGGCGGATTACTCGGCCAGCCTGGGCAGCAGCCGGTCCAGCCGCTGATGCAGGGCACTGCCACTCGGCCAGTTGCGCAGCAACCGCGCCCGGTCACGGGCGTAGGCCGGGGCGAAGCTGAGCTGGGTGGCGTGCTGGCACATGGCATCGAGGTCGATCAGCGACCACTGGCCGTTGTCCCAGAACAGGTTATGGCCCTTGAAATCGCCATGGCTGATACGCTCGCGAATCAGCTGCTGCATCACATGTACCAGGGCATCGACCTGCTCTTCGGGTGCATCGCCGTTTTCCACATAGGGTGCGAAGCACTCGGCCAGGTCCGGGCCATCGACATACTCGGTGACCAGGTAGGCACGGCTGCGCAGGCCCATGACCCGCTGCTCCAGCACCGCCAACGGGCGCGGCGTGGCGATGTCGAGGAACTCCAGGCGATGCCCTTCGATCCACGAATGCCAGGCCCGGCTCGGCCGCCAGAATCGCTTGAACCAGTGTGCGGTGTTCTTGATGTTGTAGCGCTTGAGCACCAGTGTGCGGCCGCCAACCTCGATGCGCGCCACACTGGCAGCGCCACCGGTCTTGTACAGGTGGCCCTGGTCGATCAACGCGTCGGCCTGCTCCAACACCGGCAGCATGGCTTCAACCTCGTTGCGGCGGACCGCCCGCAAGCCCGAAAGGCTGCGCTCGACACTGAACAGGCTGCATTCACGGCCAGCCTTTTCCAGGTAATCCTTCTGGCGCCAGCTGCGCACCTTGTCCACCTGCTTCTGCAAGGCTTCCAGCGGCAACGCATGCTCGGCGTTGGCCAGCAGATAGTGCACCAGCAGCTCTTCGATGAACGGTTCCAGGCGCTTGGGTAGCTGGGCGAAGAATACCCCAAGGTTTTCCAGCACACGCGGGCGCGACAGCTGCTGGCCAGGTGTTTCCGCCTTGATGCCGGCGCCGTCGATCAGGTAAAGCTTGCCCCCATGGCGCAGCAGGTTGTCCAGGTGCAGGTCTTCCTGCCACAGGCCTTGGGCGTGCATGTGCGCCACTGCGGTGAGCGCCTCGCCCAGCACCAGATGCTGCTCATCGGCCAGCACCGGCAAGCTCTCCACTGCCGCCCAGGCATCGGCCAGGCTTTCGGCCCCGTCGAGGAACTCGAACAGCAGCCAGCCACCCTCGCCTTCCTTGAGGCCATCGGCCAGCAGCTTCGGCGTGGTCAGGCCCTGCTCGGCCAGCAGCTTCACGCCTTGCAGTTCGCGCTGGAAATGCCGTGCAGCGTTACCACCGACCAGCAGTTTGGCCAACACCGGTGTACCGCGCCACACGCCGGCGCCCACATAGCGCTGGCCCGGCAGCACGCGCAGCAGGCTGAGCAATTGCAGGTCGGCCGTGCCGGCGGCATCGGCCAGGGTGATACTCAGGGGCAACGAAGGGCTGCGCCCGGCCTCTTTCAATTCAGACAAACGCATCAGCGGGCCTCTTTTTCACGACGGCGTTGCGTCAGGCGTTGCAGCCAGGTATCGACCAGCGTGCCGTCGGCAGGCTGCGCCAGGTAGCTGGCCAGCAAGCTACGTACATCGCGCCCGCTCCAGACAGGGGCGCGACGCAGCAGCGGCTCAAGGTCCTTGAGACGGTCACGCATGCCGAACAGCAGGGGGCGGGTCTTCTCCAGGTCGATCAGTTGCGCGTCCCAGCCTTCGCGGCGCTGGCGCAGGAAGATGTGCTTGGGGTAGAAGCAGCCATGCACCTGGCCGGCGCTGTGCAGGGTACGCGCCAGCTGGCCGCAAGCCTGCAGCACGCCGTTGCGTTCAGCATCGCTCAGTTGTGGCCACCGGGCCAGCAGGCTGTCGAGGTCGGCCCATTCGTCCAGGGCGCGAGTCATCAGGATCGCCCGGTGCGTGCCGCCTTGCTTGCGCTCGCCATAGAACACCGCCTGCAAGGCCGGAATCTGCAGCTTCTGGTAACGGCTGATGTTGCGGAATTCGCGGGCGAAGGTCGGTTCGCCAAATGGCCGGTGCAGGGTACGGGTCAGGTAGTCGCTCTGGCGCTTGAGGTAGTAGCCCTTGCCTTCGAGCTCCAGGCGGAACACGCTGCTCCAGCCACCGCGGCCGGTGTTTGGTTCGTCCACGGCATCCAGTTGCAGCGCCCACAGCGCCTCGAAGTCGTCCAGGCCATGGCGTTTGAGCAGCGCGATGTCCGCGCTGGCCAGATAATCGGTCATTCCCTTCCCTCGAAAAAGCTCACCACCTGGCGAATGCGTTTCTTGTCACGCACATTCAGCCGGTCGCGGCCACGGTATTGCAGGTAGAAACGCAGGCGCTGGGTTGCCGACAGGTGGTATTTGGCCACTTTGTCCAGGCACGCCAGGTCCTTGATCATCCGGTGCCGCCACATGAAGCCGCGCCAGAAATCACCGGTGGGGCAGTCGATGAAGAATAGCGTGCCATGGTCGTCGACCAGCAGGTTGCGCCACTTCAGGTCGTTATGGGCGAAGTGGTGCTGGTGCATGACCCGAGTATGGCGCGCCAGCTGGCTGCTGACATGCCCGACCCAGGCGCGATCGGCCAAGCGTGCATCGTTGCGCTCGGCCAGCGCCGACAGGTCTTCGGTGCGTGGCAGTTCGCGGGTGATCATCGCCCCCCGACCAAAAGCCAGGCCATTGCGCTCCAGGCCCCAGGCCACCACTTCGGCAGTGGGGATGCCCCATTTGTCGAACTGTTTGAGGTTCTGCCATTCGGCCTTGATCCGCGGCCGGCCCAGGTAACGGCGCATGTGCTTGCCGGCCCCGGTGTAACGCTTGACGTAGTAGTTGACCCCGCCACGTTCGACGCGCACCACCTCGCTGATCGGGTCGCGGGTCAGGCGCTCGCCTTGCAGGGCAAATACCGCTTCCAGGCTGCCGAAGTCCGCCGCCAGGTGTTCATAGCCCGGCGCCAGTGTCCACCCCGCCATCAGAGTGCATCCCCATAGCGTTGCTTGCGATCGTAGAGTTTCTGCGCCTTGCGCTCCAGCCAGGCGAGCAGTGCGGCTTCGCCCTTCAGGATCTGCCGCAGCGGGCGCTGGAAGTAACTGCGCAGGAAGCGCAGCTTGTCGCGCTGGGTCAGGCCGATGTCCAGCGCCGAGAAGTACAGCGCGGCCAGGTCCTTGTCGCGCCAGCGGCGGCTGATTCTCGCCCGGGTCTGCGCGCGGTGCAGGTCGATCACCGACAGTTTGAAGTCGTCCGCCGTCACCGGGCGGTCGGTGTGCAGCAGGAAGTGGCAGATGTAGCAGTCGCGGTGGTTGACCCCGGCGCGGTGCATGCCGCCGGTCATCTTCGCCACTTCGGCGATCAGCGCACGCTTGAGGCGCGGCTCGGGCGGCTGCCTGACCCAGTCGATGCTGAAGTCTTCCAGGCTGATGGTCGGCGCCAGTTCTTCGGTGATGATGAACGAGTGCTGCGCGGCCGGGTTGCTGCCACGCTCGCCATAGGCGACGGCAGTCATGGTCGGCACGCCAACCTGGTGCAGGCGCTGGATGGCCTGCCATTCCTGGCCGGCGCCGAGCACCGGCAGCTTGGCGGTGAGCAGGTTCTTGAAGATCTCGCCCCAGCCGATGCCGCGGTGGATCTTGACGAAGAAGCCCTCGCCAGCGACTTCGGTGCGTAGCGTGCGGCGCCCTTCCAGTTCGCGATAGACCTCGCCTTGCAGCGCCTCAACGGCATCGAAGGCATCACGCCCGGCCCACAGGCGCTTGAACGGTTCGGCCAGTATCAGCTTCATGCGGACTCCTGCCCCAGGATCACATCAGCGGCATGCTGCGGCATGCTGTACAGGTCGGCGGTTTCAGCAAACGCCAGGCCGTTGCGCGACCAGCTGGCGCGGGCCTGTTGGTCCTCGAGCATGCGCTGCAGGTAGCCATTGAGCTGTTCCTGCTCGAACGGCTCGTCCAGCACCAGCCCGCTGTCGGCTTCGGCAATGTAGTGGGCGTAGCCGCACACTTTGGAGACCAGCACCGGCAGGCCGGCCACCAGCGCCTCGAGCAGCACCGTGCCGGTGTTCTCGTTGTACGCCGGGTGGATCAGCAGGTCGGCGCCCAGCAGGAAGCGCGGGATGTCGCTGCGGCCCTTGAGGAACTGCACCTGATCGCCCAGGCCCAAGGTAGCGCTTTGCAGCTGGAACACCTTGGGGTCATCCTGGCCGATCACCATCAGCCTGGTGCGCTTGCGCAGGGCCGAAGGCAGTGCGGCCAGGGCCTTGAGGCTGCGGTCGACGCCCTTGGTCTTGAAGCCCGAGCCAATCTGCACCAGCAGCAGGTCGTCGTCGCCCAGGTTGAATTCCTTGCGGAACTCCGCGCGGATCTCGCTGGCATTGGCCGGCGCGCGGCGGTCCTGGGAAATGCCCGGCGGCAGCAGGTGGAAACGCTCCACCGGGGTGCCGTAGTGCTTGATGAACAGCGGCTGCTGAACTTCGGAAATCATCAGCACTTCGGTATGGGCATCCTTGGCGAACACCGCACGTTCGTACTCGGCAAAGTGCCGGTAGCGGCCCCAGCGGCGGTACAGGCCGCCACGCAGGGTCTGCGCCTTGTCCTCGAAACAGCCATCGGCGGCGTAGTACACATCCAGCCCAGGCATCTTGTTGAAGCCGATCAGGCGGTCGACCGGGCGCTTGGCCAGGTCGGCGGCCATCCAGGCGCTGAGCTTCTCGTTGCGGCGGTGGTTGAAAATCGCCTTCACCGGCGCCACCAGCACTTCGAAGCCCGGCGGAATGTCACCCTCCCAGATCAGCGTGTACACACGGATCTGATGGCCCCGCTTCTGGCATTCCAGGGCAATGCGCATGAAGTCGCGCTGCAGCCCGCCGAAGGGGAAATATTTGTAAAGTACGAAAGCCAGTTGCATCAACGGACATCCTCAGCCAGCAGCAACGCGCTCAAGCGGCTCGCCACATGCTCGGGATTCAGGCGAGTGAAGCACAGCGGCCACTCGCGTTTCAGATCGAACCGGCGCAGGTCGTCGGCGCTCGGTTTATAGGTGCACTTTTTCTGCAGGCAGGGCGCGCAGGGCCAGTCACTGGCCTGGTGAATCTGGGTCCGTCCGTAGGCGCCGGTCAGGCCCGGGTTGGTCGGGCCGAACAGCGAAATGGTGGGCACATCAAGTGCCGCCGCCAGGTGGCCAAGGCCGGTATCGACCGCCACACAGGCTTTTGCCGCCGCCAACACGCGGGCGACGCCGGCAAGGTTCAATTTGGGGAGTACCTGGCAATTGTTCAACCCCTGGGCGATGCGCTCGGCCCGCGCCTTCTCGGCAGGGTTGCCCCACGGCAGGCGCACCTCCAGCTTGCGCCGGCCCATGCGCTCGGCCAGTTCGCGCCAGTAGGCTTCGGGCCAGTGCTTGGTCGCCCAGGTGGTGCCATGCAGGAACACCACATAGGGGGCGGCAGGCGGCAGTTGCAGGCGCTCGAGGTCGAGGCCGTAATTGCCGATGCCTTCCGGCAGGTCATAGGCCAGGGCCATGGCGAACAGCTGGCGCACCCGCTCTACCGCGTGCTGGCCGGTAGCAACCGACAGGCGCCGGTCATAGAAGCGGCTGGCCCAGCCTTCGCGGGCCGAGTAGCGGTCCAGGCCAGCCACCGGCGCCTTCACATAGCGGGTCAGCCAGGCCGACTTGACCAGGCCCTGGGCGTCGATCACCAGGTCGTACTTGCGCTCGCGTACACGTTGCTTGAACGCCTTCCACTCGCCGCTCTTGATGGTTTGCCAGAGGTTCTTGCGCCAGCGGCGGATGGCCACCGGGATCACCTGGTCGACCGCCGGGTGCCAGCTGGGGATTTCGGCGAAGCCTTCTTCCACCACCCAGTCGAAGCGGATGCCCGGGATGGCGTGGGCCGCATCGGTAAGCGCCGGCAAGGTGTGGATCACATCCCCCAGCGACGAAGTCTTGATGATCAGTACCCGCACTTAGTCGACCTCGGCCACGGTATCGATCAGGTCCGGCCCGCTCAGGCTGTGCAGGGCGGCAATGACTTTGCCAGGTTCCAGCAGGCGCAGGCAGTTGTAATGGCCGAAGCGGCAGGTGCGGTCGAAGCACGGGCTGCACTCGATACCGGTGCGCACCACTTCCACGTGCTCGGCCAGCGGCGGGGTGAAGCCCGGCGAGGTCGAGCCGTAAACGGCCACCAGCGGGCGGTTCAGCGCGGCGGCCACGTGCATCAGGCCGGAGTCGTTGGACACCACGGCATGGGCACAGGACATCAGGTCGATGGCTTCGGCCAGCGAGGTTTCCCCGGCAAGGTTGGACGATTCTTCACGCAGCCCCGGGATCAGCCGATCGCGGATCTGCTCACCGACCGGGTGATCGTTCTTCGAGCCGAACAGCCACACCTGCCAGCCCTGGCGGATCATCGCATCGGCCACGCTGGCGTAGTGCTCGGCCGGCCAGCGCTTGGCCTCGCCGAACTCCGCACCTGGGCACAGCGCCAGCACCGGGCGGTCCAGCTCCAGGCCGAACTTGGCCAGGGCGGCGTCGCGGCTTTGCGCTTCGATCTGCAGGCTGGGGCGCGGGTACGGCTGCGGCAGCTCGGCGCCGGGTGCGTAGGCCAGGGCCATGAAGCGCTCGATCATCAGCGGGTAGCGGGCCTTGTCCAGCTTGCGCACATCGTTGAGCAGGCCGAAGCGCATTTCGCCGCGCCAGCCGGTGCGCTTGGGGATACCGGCAAAGAACGGCACCAGCGCCGACTTGAGCGAGTTGGGCAGCAGGATGGCCTGGTCGTACTGGCCGGCCAGGGACTTGCCGATGCGTCGCCGCGTGGCCAGTTCCAGTGCGCCGTGGCCGAGCGGGAAGCTCAGGGCCTGACGGACCTCGGGCATGCGCTCCAGGATCGGCCGGCTCCACTCGGGGGCCAACACATCGATCACGCAGTCGGGGTGCTGCTGTTTCAGGCACTGGAACAGGGTCTGCGCCATCACCATGTCGCCGACCCAGCTGGGGCCAATGATCAGTATTCTCATGCTTAGTCCAGAAACGCTCGGGGAGGCTACAGGCTGCGGTACAGCCTGGCCTCCCCTCTTTATATTCAGGCTATGTGGCGGACAGTGTACCACTCAGGCATATCCGTCGCTGACTGCAGACCCTGTGGGAGCGGGTTTACCCGCGAACACCGGCGAAGCCGGTGCCATGCACCGCGTGGCCTTTTCGCGGGTGAACCCGCTCCCACAGGGTTGGCGAGGCCTTCAAGTCAGACCCAATTCACCCCAGATCCGCCGCACCTCACGGCGTTCATCGGCAAACTGCGCTGCATCGATCACCCCAGCCTCCTTTTGCAGAGCCTGGCGGTGCGAGGCCGAGCGGAACGCCTTGTACACTTCACGCAACAGCACCGCGTCACTGGCCGGCATCAAACCCGCCTGCTCCAGCTCTTCCAGAATGCGGATGTTATCGGTCCATCGGAGTATGGCCGGGTGGTCGTGGGACCAGGCCAAAGCGGCGTATTGCACCATAAATTCGATATCGACGATACCGCCGGCATCCTGCTTGATATCGAACGGCACACCGGCCTCGAAAGCGTTGGCTGCGGTACCGGCAGCGGTGGCCTTGGTGCCGAGGTTATCGCGCATCTTGGCGCGCATTTCGCTCACTTCGCTGCGCAGTTTTTCCAGGTCGCGGGCCTGGCCCAGAACCTTGGCGCGCACACCTTCGAATGCCGTGCCCACCTGCTTGCAGCCCACCAGCACCCGGGCCCGCACCAAGGCCTGGTGCTCCCAGGTCCAGGCCTCGTTCTGCTGGTAGCGCTCGAACGCACCCAGCGAGCTCACCAGCAGGCCCGAGGCACCCGACGGGCGCAGGCGCATGTCCACGTCATACAGCTGGCCCGAGTTGGTCTGGGTAGTCAGCAGGTGAATGATGCGTTGGCCCAGGCGGGTGAAGAACTGCGCACTGTCGATCGGCTTGGCGCCGTCGGTTTCCGCCTGCGGGTCGCCGTCATGGATGAATACCAGGTCCAGGTCCGAGCCGTGACCCAGCTCCAGGCCACCTACCTTGCCGTAGCCGATGATGATGAAGCCCGGGTCGCACAGGCTGCCGTCGCTGCGCTTGGGCTGGCCGTGGCGGGCCACGGTCTGGCGCCAGGCCAGGGCCAGTACCTGGTCGAGGATGGCCTCAGCCAGCCAGGTCAGGTAGTCGCTGACCTTCATCAGCGGCAGGTTGCCGCTGATTTCCGAGGCGGCCACGCGCAGGCTGTGGGCCAGCTTGAAGTGGCGCAGCGCCTCCATTTGCTGTTCCAGGTCGTCCTCGGGGATGCGCGTCAGGCGTTCGCGCAATTCGCTGGCCAGCTCCGGCGCCAGTGGCGGGCTGAACAGGCGGCCTTCATTGAGCAGCTCGTCGAGCAGCAGCGGGTAGCGGGCAATCTGCTCGGCAATCCATGGGCTGGCGGCGCACAGGGTCAGCAGGCGGCGCAAGGCGCCGGGGTTTTCGGTGAGCAACACCAGGTAGGCAGAACGCCGCGCCACGGCCTCGACCAGCGGCAACACGCGCTCGAGCACCAGGTCGGGGTTGTCATGCTCCACAGCCTGGGCCAGCAACCGCGGGATAAAGGCGTCCAGGCGCTCACGGCCAATCCGCTGCATCGAACGCAGCTGCGGGCTGGAGCGCAGCGCGGCCAGGCGCCGCAGGGCTTCGGCGGGCTGCTGGAAGCCGGCCTCCTGCAGCTGACGGCCAGCGGCCTCTTCATCCTGCGCCTGCTCCCACAGCGGCGACCATTCGCCACCCACCACCAGCTCGCCTTCGCCGTCTTCATCATCCGGGTCGGCGATCACCTGACGGAAATGCCAGTCAATGCGGCCACGCCAGTGCGTCAGTTGGTCATGGAAGCTTTGCCAGTCGGCATAACCGAGCATGTAGGCCACCCGCGCCTGATCGGTCTCGCTGTCCGGCAGCATCTGCGTCTGGCGGTCGGCGATGGCCTGGATGGCGTGCTCGGTATAGCGCAGGAATTCATAACCCTCGCGCAGCTCGGCGACCACGGCTGGCGGCAGGTAGCCCTGGCCCTCGAGGGTGGCCAGCACTTTCAGCAGCGGCCGCTGTTGCAGGCTGAGGTCGCGCCCGCCGTGGATCAGCTGGAAGGCCTGGGCGATGAATTCCACCTCGCGAATGCCCCCGGCACCCAGCTTGATATTGTCGGCCATGCCCTTGCGCCGCACTTCCTGCTGGATCAGCTGCTTCATGGTGCGCAGCGCTTCGATCGCGGAAAAATCCAGGTAGCGGCGGTACACGAACGGCCGCAGCATCTCCTGCAGCTGCGCGCCGGCCGCCTGGTCGCCGGCCACCACCCGCGCCTTGATCATCGCGTAGCGTTCCCAGTCGCGGCCCTGGTCCTGGTAGTACTGCTCCAGGGCATTGAAGCTGAGCACCAGCGCACCGGCCGATCCGTAGGGGCGCAGGCGCATGTCGACGCGGAACACGAAACCGTCGACGGTGACCGGGTCCAGGGCCTTGATCAGGCGCTGGCCCAGACGGGTGAAGAACTCCTGGTTGTCTAGCGAGCGCTTCACCCCTTCGGTTTCGCCACCTTCGGGGAAGGCGAAGATCAGGTCGATGTCCGACGACAGGTTCAGCTCCACCGCGCCCAGCTTGCCCATGCCCAGCACCACCATGTGCTGCGGCTGGCCGCTGCGGTTACCGACAGGCGTACCGAACTGCTGGCAGTGGCGCGGGTACAGCCACTGGTAGGCTTCGTCGATGGCGGCATCGGCCAGGTCGGACAGGTCGCGGCAGGTTTCGCCCAACTCGGCCTGGCGAGTGATATCGCGCCAGATGATGCGCAGCTGTTGACGGTTGCGCTCGCGGCGCAGGTTGCGCGCCAGCTCGTCTTCGCTCTGCGCCGCCTGGGCCGTGGCGGCGATGTGCCCGCGCAGTTCACCGGCAGCGTAGCGCCGGTCCAGCTCGCCGCTGGCCAGCAGGCCGAACAGCATGGCCGGCTCGCGCCGGGCCAGGCCGAGGACGAAGTCGCTGGCGGCGGCTACCTGGTCGAACTGTTGCCGATGCAGCGGGCTCCAGATGTGCAGGTCGAGTTCCGGGTGGGCAGCCACCGCATCGCTGAGGAATTGCTGGTTGCGAATGATCAGCGGCTGCAAGGTGGCGGGCAGATCGGACGGCAAAGGTAGGCGCATGGTCTATCCTTGATCGGCGTGAAAGAGAGGGGAACAAGCGGCCAAGGGGAAGCCGGACCACGGTTGGACTGTCGTACAAAAGTTGGAAATAGCTGAAAAAAACGGAAAATTGGTAGCAAACATCAAGAATTACCCGCTCGCGACACAACGCCAACCAACATGAACGTTTTTCCTCACAAGCCAACATGCGACGAAACGTCGCACAAATGTAGTTTTACTACTACTCGTGTCGTGTAAAAGCATGAAATGCGAAAGCAAATGTAGTAAAACTACACGGCGCCGGAGGACACCCCGGTAATCCAAGAATTCACGACGTCTGCCCATAAGGCCAGTCGCAACTTCAGGCAATCGATTCTGGTTGCCTTTCCGCCCTGGAGCAAGCCATGCAAGACCTCGATCCAATCGAAACCCAGGAATGGCTGGATGCCCTGGAGTCGGTCCTCGACAAAGAAGGCGAAGACCGCGCTCATTACCTGATGACCCGTATGGGCGAGCTGGCCACCCGTAGTGGCTCCCAGCTGCCGTATGCGATCACCACGCCATACCGCAACACCATCCCTGTCACCCACGAAGCACGCATGCCTGGCGACCTGTTCATGGAACGCCGCATTCGCTCGATGGTGCGTTGGAACGCCCTGGCCATGGTCATGCGTACCAACCTGAAAGACTCGGACCTGGGCGGACACATCTCCAGCTTCGCCTCCAGCGCCACCCTGTACGACATCGGCTTCAACTACTTCTTCCAGGCCCCGACCGAAGAACACGGCGGCGACCTGATCTTCTTCCAGGGCCATGCTTCGCCAGGCGTCTACGCCCGTGCCTTCATGGAAGGCCGCATCAGCGAAGACCAGATGAACAACTTCCGTCAGGAAGTGGACGGCAACGGCCTGTCTTCGTACCCGCACCCATGGCTGATGCCTGACTTCTGGCAGTTCCCGACCGTATCGATGGGTCTGGGCCCGATCCAGGCCATCTACCAGGCACGTTTCATGAAGTACCTTGAAGCCCGTGGCTTCATCCCGGCCGGCAAGCAGAAGGTCTGGTGCTTCATGGGCGACGGCGAGTGCGACGAGCCGGAATCCCTGGGCGCAATCGCCCTGGCCGGCCGCGAGAAGCTGGACAACCTGATCTTCGTCATCAACTGCAACCTGCAGCGCCTCGACGGCCCGGTTCGCGGCAATGGCAAGATCATCCAGGAACTCGAAGGCGTGTTCCGTGGCGGTGGCTGGAACGTCAACAAGGTCGTCTGGGGCCGTTTCTGGGACCCACTGTTCGCCAAGGACACCAACGGTGCCCTGCAGCGCCGCATGGACGAAGTCATCGACGGCGAGTACCAGAACTACAAAGCCAAAGACGGCGCGTACGTTCGTGAGAACTTCTTCAACACCCCAGAGCTCAAGGCCATGGTCGAAGACCTGTCCGACGAAGAGATCTGGAAGCTCAACCGTGGCGGCCACGATCCGTACAAGGTCTACGCGGCGTACCACCAGGCGGTCAACCACAAGGACCAGCCTACCGTCATCCTGGCCAAGACCATCAAGGGTTACGGTACCGGTGCCGGCGAAGCCAAGAACACCGCGCACAACACCAAGAAGGTCGACGTCGACAGCCTGCGTCACTTCCGTGACCGCTTCGACATCCCGGTCAAGGATGCTGACCTTGAGAACCTGCCGTTCTTCAAGCCGGAAGAAGGTTCTGCCGAAGCCAAGTACCTGGCCGAGCGCCGTGCTGCCCTGGGCGGTTTCGTACCTCAGCGCCGTGCCAAGAGCTTCAGCGTGCCGACCCCGCCACTGGAAACGCTGAAAGCGATCCTGGACGGCTCGGGTGACCGCGAAATCTCCACCACCATGGCCTTCGTGCGTATTCTGGCGCAGCTGGTCAAGGACAAGGAAATCGGCCAGCGCATCGTCCCGATCATCCCGGACGAAGCCCGTACCTTCGGTATGGAAGGCATGTTCCGCCAGCTGGGCATCTACTCGTCGGTCGGCCAGCTCTACGAGCCAGTCGATAAAGACCAGGTGATGTTCTACCGCGAAGACAAGAAGGGCCAGATCCTCGAGGAAGGCATCAACGAAGCCGGCGCCATGTCGTCGTTCATCGCTGCCGGTACCTCGTACAGCTGCCACAACCAGCCGATGCTGCCGTTCTACATCTTCTACTCGATGTTCGGCTTCCAGCGTATTGGCGACCTGGCCTGGGCTGCCGGCGACAGCCGCACCCGTGGTTTCCTGATCGGCGGTACCGCCGGCCGTACCACCCTGAACGGTGAAGGCCTGCAGCACGAAGACGGTCACAGCCACATGATGGCGGGCACCATCCCGAACTGCCGCACCTACGATCCGACCTACGGCTACGAGCTGGCGGTGATCATCCAGGACGGCATGAAGAAGATGACCGAAGAGCAACAGGACATCTTCTACTACATCACCGTGATGAACGAATCCTACCAGCAGCCAGCCATGCCGGCCGGTGTCGAGGAAGGCATCATCAAGGGCATGTACCTGCTGGAAGAAGACACCCGCGATGCCGCGCATCACGTACAGCTGATGGGCTCCGGCACCATCCTGCGCGAAGTCCGCGAAGCCGCGAAGATCCTGCGTGAAGAGTTCAACGTCGGTGCCGACGTATGGAGCGTCACCAGCTTCAACGAACTGCGTCGTGACGGCCTGGCCGTGGAACGCGCCAACCGCCTGAAGCCTGGCCAGAAGCCACAGCAGACCTACGTCGAGCAGTGCCTGAACGGTCGCAAGGGCCCGGTCATCGCCTCCACCGACTACATGAAGCTGTTCGCCGAGCAGATTCGCCAGTGGGTACCGAGCAAAGAGTTCAAGGTCCTGGGTACCGACGGTTACGGTCGCAGCGACAGCCGCAAGAAGCTGCGCCACTTCTTCGAAGTCGACCGCCACTTCGTGGTGCTGGCTGCCCTGGAAGCCCTGGCTGACCGTGGCGAGATCGAACCAAAGGTTGTTGCAGACGCTATCGTCAAGTTCGGTATCGACCCGGACAAGCGCAACCCACTGGACTGCTGAGGAGTATTTTTAAGTGAGCGAACTCATTCGCGTACCTGACATCGGCAGCGGTGAAGGTGAAATCATCGAGCTGTTCGTCAAGGTCGGTGATCGTATCGAGGCTGACCAGAGCCTGCTGACCCTGGAGTCCGACAAGGCCTCCATGGAGATCCCGGCTCCCAAGGCCGGCGTGATCAAGGAACTGAAGGTCAAGCTGGGCGACCGCCTGAAAGAAGGCGACGAGCTGCTGGTCCTGGAAGCCGAGGGCGCCGCTGCTGCGGCCCCTGAGGCCCCGGCCGCTGCTCCGGCCCAGGCTGCTGCGCCGGCTCCTGCCGCCGAAGCCGCCCCTGCCCCTGCTCCGGCCGCAGCCCCGGCTGCCGCCAGCGTGCAGGACATCCACGTGCCGGACATCGGTTCGTCGGGCAAGGCCAAGATCATCGAAGTGCTGGTCAAGGTCGGCGACACCGTCGAAGCCGACCAGTCGCTGATTACCCTGGAGTCCGATAAGGCCTCCATGGAAATCCCGTCGCCGGCTGCCGGCGTGGTCGAAGAAGTCCTGTGCAAGCTGGAAGACGAAGTCGGCACTGGCGACCTGATCTTCAAGCTGAAAGTCGCCGGCGCTGCCCCGGCTGCTGCTCCGGCACCTGCCGCTGCTGCTGCCCCGGCCAAGGCTGAGGCGGCTCCAGCCGCCGCACCTGCCGCTGCTGCCTCGGCTGCTGCCCCTGCACCGGTTGCTACCGCACCGGCTGCCGGCAGCAACGCCAAGGTTCACGCAGGCCCGGCGGTTCGTCAGCTGGCCCGTGAATTCGGCGTCGACCTGGGCGCGGTTGCCGCGACCGGTCCGCACGGCCGCATCCTGAAAGAAGACGTGCAGGTCTACGTCAAGGCGATGATGCAGAAGGCATCGGCCGCACCGGCAGCCGCTGGTGCAACCGGTGGCGCCGGCATCCCGCCGATCCCTGCCGTGGACTTCAGCAAGTTCGGTGAAGTGGAAGAAGTGGCCCTGACCCGCCTGATGCAGGTCGGTGCTGCCAACCTGCACCGCAGCTGGCTGAACGTGCCGCACGTGACCCAGTTCGACTCTGCCGACATCACCGAGCTGGAAGCCTTCCGCGTTGCGCAGAAGGCCGTGGCCGAGAAGGCTGGCGTGAAGCTGACCGTGCTGCCACTGCTGCTCAAGGCCTGCGCCTTCCTGCTCAAGGAACTGCCGGACTTCAACAGCTCGCTGGCGCCAAGCGGCAAGGCCATCATCCGCAAGAAGTACGTGCACATCGGCTTCGCCGTGGACACCCCGGACGGCCTGCTGGTCCCTGTGATCAAGAACGTCGACCAGAAGAGCCTGCTGCAACTGGCTGCCGAAGCGGCTGCGCTGGCCGAAAAAGCCCGCACCAAGAAGCTCTCGGCCGACGAGATGCAAGGCGCCTGCTTCACCATCTCCAGCCTCGGCCACATTGGCGGCACCGGCTTCACGCCGATCGTCAACGCGCCGGAAGTGGCTATCCTGGGCGTCTCCAAGGCGACCATGCAGCCGGTCTGGGATGGCAAGGCCTTCCAGCCGAAGCTGATGCTGCCGCTGTCGCTGTCCTACGATCACCGTGTGATCAACGGCGCTGCCGCCGCGCGCTTCACCAAGCGCCTGGGCGACGTGCTGGGCGATATCCGCACCATGCTGCTGTAAGGCAGCACACTGCCCCTCTCTGCGAGGGGCAGTACCCTTTTCGAGCTGCCACGCTCGTACCTCAACCCCGTCGATTGGCGGGGCTTTTTTTTGCCTTGATTTTCCCGGTGGGCTGCACCCTCTGTGGGAGCGGGTTCACCCGCGAACACCGGCGCAGCCGGTGCCATGTACTGTGTTGGATTCATCGCGGGTAAACCCGCTCCCACAGGCCGCAAAGCGGCCCCAGGATCTCCAGTCAACCTACAGATTCCGACCAAACAGCCGATAACCCATCCACAGCATCAAGCTCGGCCGCTTGCCAGCCCCCGGGACATGATGCAACCTTGCCAGACCTGCCGCCCCAAAGGCCGCGTTCCCTCTTCAAGCGAGTCTTCGATGAAAAGCCAACCCGATGCCGCCAGCCGTGTGGCGGCCGAGGTCGTCACGCAGTTACCCGTGCCCTCGCGGCTCGGCATGCTGCGTTTCGAAAGGCTCAACGAAGCCACCTGGACCATGCTCTACCTCGACCCGGCCTGCGAGCGCCAGTTCGGCCTGCACGCCGGCGACCTTTGCGCCCTGGTAGACGCACCCTACGCCAGCTTGATGGAACCCGAAGCCCGTTACCGGCTGCACGACGAGATCCAGTCGCAACTGGCCCAGCGCGGCTACTTCCGCGTGCGATACACCTTGCACACGCCAACTGCATCGCTACGCCTGCTGGAAACCGGGGAAGCCTACAAGCAGCACAACCGCCACCTGTTGCGCGGCTACCTGAGTGTGCTCGACGACCACGCCGAAGATACCGGCGAGGCCGGTGCCAGCGACCTGGAATCGCGCAACAACCGCCTGCAATTGGCGCTGCAACTGAACCAGCGCACGCAGCAGGAACAACTCGAGCACCTGGAACGGGTTCGTGGCCAGCAAGACCTGATCCTGCGCCTGGCCCGCCAGCGCTACAGCGCCGGGAATTCGCTGCGCGAAGCCGCCCAGCTGATTACCCAGAGCGCCTGCGAGATCTACAAGGTCGACAGCGCCAGCATCTGGCATCTGGAAGACCAGCGCCTGGAGCCGATCATCGCCTGGTACCGGGACGCGCAGGAGCACCGCCAGCCCGAAGCCATCGATGCCAGTCGCTTCCCCGACTACCTCGACGCGCTGCACGCCAGCCGTGCCATCGACGCCCACAATGCCGGCCATGACCCGCGTACCCGCGCCCTGGCGCAAAGCATGTGTCCGGAAAACAAGGCCATGCTCGATGCCAGCATCCGTGTCGATGGCCAGGTAGTCGGCGTGCTGTGCCTGGAGCAGACCGGCCAGACACGCGCCTGGCAATCGGACGAAATAGCCTTTGCCGGCGAACTGGCCGACCAGTTCGCCCAGGTCATCACCAACCACAACCGGCGCACCGCCGCCAGCGCCCTGCACCTGTTCCAGCGTGCGGTCGAGCAGAGCGCCAGCGCCTTCCTGCTGGTGAACCGTGACGGCGTGGTGGAGTACGTCAACCCCAGCTTTACCGCGATCACCCAGTACAGCACCGAGGAAGTGCAAGGCCGCCACCTGGGCGAGCTGCCGGCGCTGGAGAACCTGAGCGAGCTGCTGTTCGACTCGCCCTCGAGCCTGGCCATGGGCAACAGCTGGCAGGGCGAGTTCAAGAGCCGGCGCAAGAACCTCGAGCCCTATTGGGGCCAGCTGTCGATTTCCAAGGTATACGGCGACAACCGTGAGCTGACCCATTACATCGGCATCTACGAAGACGTCACCCAGACCAAGCTGGCCCAGCAACGCATCGAGCGCCTGGCCTACACCGACAACCTGACCAACCTGGGCAACCGCCCGGCGTTCATCCGCAGCCTGGACGAGCGCTTTGCCCGTGATGGCGAGCACTCGATGTGCCTGCTGCTGGTGGACATCGACAACTTCAAGCGCATCAACGACAGCCTCGGCCACCAGACCGGCGACAAGCTGCTGATCAGCCTGGCCCGGCGCTTGCGCAACAGCCTGCACACCGGCGGTATCCTGGCGCGCTTTGCCAGTAACGAGTTCGCCGTACTGCTCGACGACACCAGCCTGGAAGATGGCCAGGGCGTCGCCCAGCAATTGCTGCGCACCCTCGACAAGCCGATGTTCGTCGACAACCAGCTGATCAACGTGACCGCCTCGGTGGGCCTGGCCTGCGCTCCGCTGCACGGCGCCGACCCGGCCAGCCTGATGAAAAACGCCGGCCTGGCACTGCACAAGGCCAAGGCCAACGGCAAGCACCAGGTGCAGGTGTTTACCGAAGTGCTCAATGCCGAAGCCAGCTACAAGCTGTTCGTCGAGAACAACCTGCGGCGCGCCCTGACTCAGAACGAGCTGGAGGTGTTCTACCAGCCCAAGCTGTGCCTGCGCAGCGGCCGCCTGCTGGGGCTGGAAGCACTGCTGCGCTGGAACCACCCCGAGCGCGGCATGATCCGCCCGGACCAGTTCATCAGCGTGGCGGAAGAAACCGGCCTGATCATCCCCATCGGCAAATGGGTGGTGCGCCAGTCGTGCCGCATGAGCCAGCAACTGCGCGAGGCCGGCATGGGCAACCTGCATGTGGCCATCAACCTGTCCCCCAAGCAGTTCTCCGACCCGGACCTGGTGGCATCGATCAGCACCATCCTCGAGGAAGAAGCCCTGCCCCCGCACCTGCTGGAGCTGGAGCTGACCGAAGGCCTGCTGCTGGAAGCCAGCGAAGATACCCACCGCCAGCTGGATGAGCTGAAGGCCCTGGGCCTGACCCTGGCCATGGACGATTTCGGCACCGGTTATTCGTCGCTGAGCTACCTGAAGAAGTTTCCGATCGACATCCTCAAGATCGACCGCAGCTTCATCAACGAGATCCCGGACAACCAGGATGATATGGAAATCACCTCAGCGGTGGTGGCCATGGCGCATAACCTCAAGCTCAAGGTGGTGGCCGAGGGAATCGAGACGCCGGAACAACTGGCGTTCCTGCGTCGGCACCGCTGCGACGTGGGCCAGGGCTACCTGTTCGACCGGCCGATTCCGGGGCGCGAGCTGGCTGAACGGCTGAAGCGCTATCCGCGTGGCCCACTGGCCTGACAGCCGGGTAAACCTCGGGCACTATAGAACCTATACGGGTCCCTTCGCGGGTAAACCCGCTCCCACAGGTACACCACAATATTCGAAATCTGTGGGGTATCTGTGGGAGCGGGTTTACCCGCGAATGCCCCAACACCTATTCAACTGACATTCAGAGGAACGGCCATGGTCCTGCGTTCGGAAATCCTGGTGAACAAAAACGTCATGCCAACAGCGGAGCAGGCCCTGCCTGGCCGCGAAACGCCAATGAAGCTGCCCGAGTTCCACTACGTGTTCAAGGACACGCCGCTGCTCGGCCCCTTCTTCGAAGGCGCCATCGACTTCGCCATCTTCGGCCTGGGTTGCTTCTGGGGCGCCGAGCGCCGCTTCTGGCAGCGTGAAGGCGTGGTCAGCACCGTGGTCGGCTACGCCGGCGGCTTCACCCCCCACCCCACCTACGAAGAGGTCTGCTCGGGCCTGACCGGCCACACCGAGGTGGTGCTGGTGGTGTTTGACAAGGACAAGGTCAGCTACCGCGAGCTGCTGGCGATGTTCTGGGAGCTGCACAACCCGACCCAGGGCATGCGCCAGGGCAACGATATCGGCACCCAGTACCGCTCGGCCATCTACTGCACCAGCCCAGAACAGCTGGAACAGGCCAAGGCCAGCCGCGACGCCTTCCAGGCCGAACTGAGCAAGGCCGGCTTCGGCGAGATCACCACCGAAATCGACCAGGCACCAACCGTGTATTTCGCCGAGGCCTACCACCAGCAGTACCTGGCCAAGAACCCGGACGGCTACTGCGGCATCGGCGGCACCGGTGTGTGCCTGCCACCCAGCCTGCAGGGTAACTGACGCATGAGCACGATGACCCTGTTCCACTCGCCGTTGTCGCCTTTCGTGCGCAAGGTCATGGTGGTGTTGCACGAGACCGGCCAGCTTGAACGCGTGCAAGTGCAGCCGGTAAACATCAGCCCGGTCAGCGGCGACCCAAACCTGAACCAGGACAACCCGATCGGCAAGATCCCGGCCCTGCGCCTGGAGGACGGCACCGTGCTGCATGACAGCCGGGTGATCTGCGAGTACCTCGACCTGCAGCATGTCGGCCTGCCGCTGCTGCCGCGCGAAGGCTCGGCACGTTGGCGCCGCTTGACGCTGGTGTCACAGGCCGATGCGATCATGGATGCGGCGGTGTCGTCGCGCTATGAGAGCTTCCTGCGGCCTGAAGACAAGCGCTGGGACGGCTGGCTGCAGGCACAGGGCGACAAGATTCGCCGTAGCCTGGCCAACCTGGAGCAGGCGCATTTGCCTGAGCTGATGTCCGGGTTCGACCTGGCAGCGATTGGAGTGGCCTGTGCGCTGGGGTATCTGGATTTGCGCCAGCCCGAGTTCGGCTGGCGTGAGCAGCAGCCTGGGTTGGCGGCGTGGTATGCCGAGGTGATCAAGCGGCCTTCTATGGTTGCCACCGCGCCGGTAGCCTGAAGGGCCTCTTCGCGGGCACGCCCGCTCCCACAGGGTATGCGCCCTACCTGTAGGAGCGGGCGTGCCCGCGAAAGGGCCGCTACAGGCGCCTCGCCATCAGCAGCCCGGCTTGCCAGCGGTAAACTTCTTGGCCGGGTTGACCGCTGCCTTGAACTCGCGTAACGCCTTGGAGCCCACCAGCAGGGGGTAGTTGAAGCTGCTGCGGTCGACCAGGTTGACCTCCACGGTGCGCTTCACGTCACCCAGGCACAGCTCCAGGTCGACCACCGGGCGCTTGGAGATTTCCGGCGCATCGCCTTCCTCCTCTTCATCGGCCCGGCCCTTGATCTTGCTGATGCGCGAGACCTTGTGCTCGTACACCTTGCCGTCCGAGTCCTTGGTTGCCAGGCGGAAGCGTACCCACTCGTCACCATCGCGGGTAAATAGCTCGATATCCTTGGCCGACAGCGACGCGGTAAAGGCACCGGTATCCATCTTGGCTTTCAGGGTTTCGCCCAGTTCGGGCAGGGCTATGTTCTCGTAACGGCCGTAGATAGTGGGTTCAGCGGCCATGACCGGCAGTGCCAACAACGACAACAGGGCAAGCAGAGGTTTCACAGGCAGGCTTCCTTGAGGAGTGTCAGTGCTTAGACTGCACTGGCAGGATAGGTTCGCTGTCACAAGCCTAACCAACATAATGTGAAACATTTGTCCTCGCCGCAGGGCACTGGAAATTTGGCGTAGGCCACGGCCCTGCTTATCATTGCCAACCGTTTATCTCCTACAACAAGAGTCTCTTTATGCGTCGCCTGCTGACCGGCATCCTCACTACCATCCTGCTGCTGCTCAATACCCTGGTGTTGATCTGCCCGCTGCTGGTCTTCGCGCTGCTCAAACTGGTGCTGCCGGGGCGTGGCCGTGACTATGCCTCGTGGGCGGTGATGTGGGTGGCCGAGACCTGGTCGGAGATAGACAAGGCCATCTTTGCCCTGTGCATTCCGACCCAGTGGGACATCCGCGGCGTCGAGAACCTGCGCAAGGACACTTCGTATCTGGCCGTCAGCAACCACCAGACCTGGGTCGATATTCCGGCGCTGATCGAGAGCCTCAACCGCCGTACACCGTTCTTCAAGTTCTTCCTGAAGAAGGAGCTGATCTGGGTACCTCTGCTGGGTCTGGCCTGGTGGGGGCTGGACTACCCGTTCATGAAGCGCTACAGCAAGGCCTTCCTGGAGAAGCACCCCGAGCTGAAAGGCAAGGACCTGGAAATCACCAAGGCTGCTTGCGAACTGTTCAAGCGCCAGCCGGTGACCGTGGTCAACTACCTGGAAGGCACACGCTTCACCGAAGCCAAGCGTCAGCAGCAGCAATCGCCGTATCGCTACCTGCTCAAGCCCAAGGCGGGTGGCGTGGCGTTCGTGCTGGCGGCATTGGGCGAACAACTGGATGCCTTGCTGGACGTGACCATCGTCTACCCCGGCAACAAGGCGCCAGGGTTCTGGGATTTGCTCAATGGCAGCATCAACCGGGTGATTATCGACATTCGCGTGCGTGAACTGGACCCGATGCTGTGGGCGGGGGATTACGAGAATGATCCTGAGTTCAGGCAGACCGTGCAGGCCTGGGTGAACCAGTTGTGGGTGGACAAGGACCAGCGGATCGAGCAGTTGCGGGGGGAGATGGGCTGAGGTCTTTTTCGCCTGCCCGGGCCTCTTCGCGGGTAAACCCGCTCCCACAGGGACCACGCCACCTTCAAGGCCTGTGGTAATCCTGTGGGAGCGGGTTCACCCGCGAAGAGGCCAGACCAGGCACTACAGAAAACTGATTAGAACCCAGGCTAATAATCAGCATAAGGATTACTTTTTTGTCATCCCCCACCTAAGTGGATAAAAATCGACCAAAGCACAACTACAAAAATGCTCTGGATCGAACGATGGCCAACCCACCCAACTCTACCCCCGTCCAGCTTCGCCGTGTTCTCGGCCTGCCCGCCCTGGTGTTCTTCGGCCTGGTGTACATGGTCCCGCTGACCATCTTCACCACCTACGGCATCGTCACCGAACTTACTGGTGGCCGCACGGCTGGCGCCTACATCGTCACACTGGTGGCCATGCTGTTCACCGCCACCTCCTACAGCTTCATGGTCAAACGCTTCCCGGTCGCTGGCTCTGCGTACTCCTACACCAACATGGCCTTCGGCCCGAACGTTGGCTTCCTGGCCGGCTGGTCGCTGCTGCTCGACTACCTGTTCCTGCCGATGATCAACTACCTGCTGATCGGCCTGTTCCTCCACATCGCCTTTCCCGCCATCCCCGCGTGGTCGATTGCGCTGGCCTCTATCGCCCTGGTCACGGTGCTCAACGTGGTCGGCATTCACTCTGTGGCCAAGACCAGCAACCTGATCGTCGGCGCACAGATCGTCTTCATCGTGGTGTTCGTCGCCCTGTCCTGCCAGTCCCTGGCCGGCCAGCCGCTCGACCTGCTTTCGCCACTGCTGGGCGATGGCTCGCAGCCTGGCTTTGGTGCGCTGATGGCTGGTGCAGCGGTGCTTTGCCTGTCGTTCCTCGGCTTTGATGCTGTCTCGACCTTGGCCGAAGAATGCCGCGATGCCCGCCGCGATGTGCCACGGGCAATCATCCTAACCACCCTGTTCGCCGGTTTGCTGTTCACCGTGCTGGCCTATGTAAGCCAACTGGTACTGCCGGGCACTACCTTTGCCAATGCCGATGCGGCGGCCAACGAGGTGATGTTCAAGGCGGGCGGGCAGTTCCTGGCCAACTTCTTCACTGCTGCGTATGTCGCCGGCAGCCTGGGCTCGGCGCTGGCCTCGCAGGCGGCGGTGTCGCGCATCCTGTTCACCATGGGGCGCGATAACGTACTGCCGCGGCGAACATTCGGCTACCTGTCACCGCATTTTGGCACGCCGGTGTTCGCCATTCTGCTGGTTTCGGCGTTCTCGTTGCTGGCGTTGGTGATCGACCTGGCGACCCTTGCCTCACTGATCAGCTTCGGGGCGCTGGTAGCGTTTTCGGCGGTGAACCTGGCGGTAGTGAAAACCCACCTGATGGATGATGGCGCCCAGCGTAACCTCAAGGAGTTGCTGAGCTATGGCCTGGTGCCGCTGGTGGGGTTGGGGTTGACACTTTGGCTGTGGACCAGCCTGTCGGCGCTTACCTTGGTGATTGGCTTGTGCTGGTTCGCTCTGGGTCTTGCGTACCTGGCAGTACTGACCGCCGGCTTCCGCCGCCCGGTGCGCCTGGTGGACTTCACTGAAGCTGCCTGACTGCCGGCCCGACGCAGATCTGCTTTTGTTTTGTGGGAGCGGGCGCGCCCGCGAAGAATTCAGCGCGGTGTCTGGCACCGGCTTCGCCGGAGTTCGCGGGCATGCCCGCTCCCACAAAAACAGCGCAGGCTCTTGAACTTTGATCAAGACAGATGCCACACAGGTACAGCGCCAGTCCTTGAGGCCTGTGATAACCCCGTGGGAGCTGCTTGCCGGCGATAGGGCCAGCACTGCCCCTACAAAACCTTCAGACCGAAGGCTGGGCCAACGGCGCCGGCGTCGGCGTAGTCCACAAGCTCCCCAGGTTCTGCAACAAAGCCCCGGCAATACCCTGCTGCCCCAGGTACTGCAGCAGCAACGGCGCAAACTGCCCGATCATCCCGGTATCCATGCCCAGTGCCTTGAACGCATTGTCCAGGTCACTGCGGTTCTGCACATTGCTACCCAGCGCATTGCTCAACGCCGACGGGTTCTCACTGTTCTTGCCCAGCAAATCACCCAACCCACTCAACCCACCCAGCGCACTGGCGCCAGCCAGCAGGTCCAGCCCCGGCACCGCCTTGGTCAGCTGGCCATAGTCCTCGCTGCTGAGGTTGTTACGCGCCAACCCCAACATCGCCCCTGCCCCACCCACGGCTTGTTCGGGGGTGATCTTCAATTCGCTGCCCAAGGTGTTGAGCAGATTGGCCTGCGCCTCGGGCGCCTGCACCTGGCCTTGCTGGCTTTGATTCTGGTTCTGCATGGCCGACACGGCGTTGGCGGCGTCGCTGAGGTTGAAGGCGAACACCGGGCTTGCGGCCAGGGTCATCAGGGTTGCCAGGGTGACTGCTTTCATCGGGAGGGACCTCGTTGGCCGGGATGGCCTGGGAAACGAGGGGTTTGACTCGTGGGTTGGGGGTTTGTTCCGACCATTCGTTACCTGACAAAACTGCTAGTTGTAGCGGTCGAAAATGTTGGGCACAGTCAAATCAACATCGCACAGTTCCTTGGGTGACAAACCATGACCAACAACGTCGAACCCAGCAACGGAGATGCAGCGGCTACCATCAAGGTGCAGCCAAGCAAGGAGAAAAATGTTAGCCATATGCATTTTTACCAAAATGACTTGCTGACTACCAAAGTTTCTGCGCAGAGGAGTTTTCAACTTCTCCGGATGCAAGACGTGGCATTGGCTCAGCTTGAGCAAAAACAAGCGCCAAAAATGCTGCTCACTGACAGCTCCAAATCTGTTATGGGCATGCCTCCGAACTCGATGACCTATTCGCCCTATGGCTATCTGCACGCAATACATTCAAATGCGCTTCTCGCTTACAACGGGTACGAGTACGACCCAATAACACAGGGGTATCTACTAGGTAACGGCTATAGACTATTTAATTCGTGCCTAATGCGGTTTTGCTGCCAGGATTCTATGAGCCCCTTCGGTAGAGGCGGCTTGAATGCCTACGCATACTGCATAGGCGACCCGGTAAATAACACTGATGCTAATGGGCATTTCAGGATCCCTTTCCTTAAACGGAGCCCAATTTCGAAACTTAGCCACTACACCACCAAAAAACAATTACTGGCAGACAAAGAAATAAAGATCAAAAATAAAATTTCACATTACGAGACGAAAATTCAGGAACTTACCGGCGAGAGAAACCAGTGGCGAACAGCGGCCTTAGACAATAATTACCCTGATCGGCGCGGCAATCGACCCTCAGAGCAAGTAGCAACCCTAAATCACGATATAGGCAGAAATGAAGCCAAACTTAACAAACAGGACAACAAACTGACAAAACTAGAAGCATACATTGAGCGCACCCACGAAAAATTTCTCAACGCCCAGCAATTAGTTGCATCTCAAACACCAGCGACTAATAATGAGCTACCTGGCTATGCAACGCTTACTCAACAGCAGACACAAGTTAGAGCGTCCCCCTAACATCTACTGATTTAGCTATTGCGGCGCGGATCCCATGTCGCTTCTTGATTTACTAGCTGATCTACCTGCTGAAGGCCGTTGCTCCGCAAGGGGCACTAATATTGAGGCTCGGGTGCTCAGCACAACAATCGCTCTCAGAATTTCGGAATTTCCCCCTTACTTGCTGGACGCTTCTGAATTACAGTCCCAAGCCGCTTAAGCCATTGCGATGATCTGGACTGGGCTCTAGTCTCGGACGGTCGCTGCGAAATCAGTGACCGGCTTTGACAGGCCACCTTCGTCAACCACATGACTTTTGCCGCTATCTGGTCGCGCTGGCCAAGGCGCTGATGGATGATGCCGAACTGGGAATGATGCGCTGAGCCTTGTGCTGGCCTCATCGCCGGCAAGCCAGCTCCCACAGAGCCCGCGTGAGCGTCGAAAACTGTTATTTCTGCCAGTATCAAAATCCCTGCGGCTGTTCAGAATGGGCTGCAAGCAGCCCCCATTCATCCAGCACCGCAGGGACTTGAACCATGAGCAAAGCAACGAACGGTACGCTTTTCTTCTACCAGGGCGACAAGCTGATCACTGTGAAACAAGGCGACCAGCAACGCGCCATTTTCCGCAACGGGGCACAACCGCTGGCAGAGCTGAGTACAGACGAAACCCACACCGGAGGCTTGTTGGCCACCGATGACAAAGGCTCTGTCCTTGTCGTGCAGGACGCCGGCGAGCAGCCATAAAAAAGCCCCTCATATCGAGGGGCTCGTTATTACATCACGCGATCACGCCGCGCCCCACATCTTGTGCGGGTCGATCACGAATTTCTTCGGCACACCTGCATCGAACTCGCCATAACCTTCCGGCGCCTGATCCAGGTTGATCACCTGCACACCCACCACTTCAGCGATGTTGATGCGGTCCCACATGATCGCCTGCATCAGCTGGCGGTTGTACTTCATGGTCGGGGTCTGACCAGTGTGGAAGCTGTGCGACTTGGCCCAGCCCAGGCCGAAGCGGATGCTCAGCGCGCCGATCTTGGCGGCGGCATCCACCGCGCCCGGGTCTTCGGTCACGTACAGGCCCGGGATACCGATGTTGCCGGCAACGCGGGTCACCTGCATTAGCGAGTTCAGCACGGTGGCTGGCGCTTCGTGCTTGGCACCTTCGTGGCCATGGCCGCGGGCTTCGAAGCCTACGGCGTCGACGGCACAGTCCACTTCCGGTTCACCGAGGATGTCGACGATCTGCTCGTGCAGCGGGGTGTCCTTGGACAGGTCGACCACTTCGAAGCCCTGGGACTTGGCGTGGGCCAGGCGGGCCGGGTTCAAGTCGCCGACGATGACGCAGGCAGCGCCCAGCAGGCGCGCCGAGGCAGCGGCGGCCAGGCCGACCGGACCAGCGCCAGCCACGTAGACGGTGCTGCCTGGGCCGACGCCAGCAGTCACGGCACCGTGGTAGCCGGTCGGCAAGATGTCGGACAGGCAGGTAAGGTCACGGATCTTCTCCATGGCCTTGTCGCGCTCGGGCAGTTTCAGCAGGTTGAAGTCGGCGTAAGGCACCAGCACGTATTCGGCCTGGCCGCCGGTCCAGTCGCCCATGTCGACGTAACCGTAGGCACCGCCGGCGCGGGCCGGGTTGACGGTGAGGCAGACACCGGTGTGCATTTCCTTGCAGGAGCGGCAGCGGCCACAGGCGACGTTGAATGGCACCGAGACCAGGTCGCCAATCTGCATGCGCTCGACGTCACGGCCCTTCTCGACGATCTCGCCAGTGATTTCGTGGCCCAGGACCAGGCCGACCTGGGCAGTGGTGCGGCCACGGACCATGTGCTGGTCGGAGCCGCAGATGTTGGTGGAGACCACCTTCAGGATCACGCCGTGCTCGATCTTCTTGCCGCGTGGGTCCTGCATTTTCGGGTAGTCGATCTTCTGCACCTCGACCTTGCCGGCGCCGAGATATACCACTCCACGATTGCCAGACATGCTCTTACCTCGCTTGATTTTTATTTATGCAGCGGTGGTTGAACGCGCCGCCTTCCGTGGGCGGCATGTGTTTCTGGAATGAGGGGAATTGTGGGCCTGATAGGGCGGGATGCACTGACTGGGAGCGACAGGGAGATGCCATTTAGCGGCAGGGTTGTCGTTGGAAGATATGGGGGCAAACAAAGGTGGCGGCGTGTGCTGGCCTCTTCGCGGCTGAAGCCGCTCCCACAGGTACTGCGCCAGTCTTTAAACCTGCACAAACTCTGTGGGAGCGGCTTTAGCCGCGAAGAGGCCGGTACAGGTTGTTACAGAACAACGGTCCGGTTGGCGTTGAGGAACACCCGCCGCTCGATGTGATAACCGACAGCCCGCGCCAGGGTCAGGCATTCGATGTCGCGCCCTTTGGCAATCAGGTCTTCGGGGTAATGGCTGTGGTCGACCACTTCCACACCCTGGGCAATGATCGGCCCTTCGTCGAGGTCGTTGTTGATGTAGTGCGCCGTGGCACCGACCATCTTCACGCCTTTGTTGTATGCCTGGTGATAAGGCTTGGCGCCCTTGAACCCTGGCAGCAACGAGTGGTGAATGTTGATCGCCCAACCATCCAGTCGCCGGCACAGCTCTGGCGACAGCACCTGCATATAGCGCGCAAGAATCACCAGCTCGGCGCCGGTTTCCTCGATCACCTGAAGCACCTTGCGCTCTTGCCCAGGCTTGTCCTTGGGGTCGAGGGCGAAGTGGTAGTAAGGGATCTTGTGCCAGTGCGCCAGGGGTTCGAGATCGGGGTGGTTGGACACCACCGCGACCACGTCCATGGCCAGCTGACCGATACGCTGGCGATACAGCAGGTCGTTAAGGCAATGGTCGGCCTTGGACACCATGATCACCACCTTGGGGCGGTGGTTAGGGGCGGTCAGCTCGAAGGTCATGCCGAACGCATTGCTGCGCTCGGCGAGGCCGGCCCGGAAACCTGCCTCGTCGAAATCGTCCGGCTGGCGGAACTCCACGCGAATGAAGAAACGCCCCGACAGCCGGTCATCGAAGGAATGGTGCTCCGTCACGTAGCAGCGCTGCTCGAAGAGGTAACGCGTCACCACGTCGACGGTGCCGAGCATGCTCGGGCAGTCGGCGGTGAGAATCCAGGTATCCGGTGCCCGACTCATGTTCTGCTCTCCTTAAGCCTCGATGCTCAGGCCGTACTCGGCCGAAGCGTCCTGCAGCCACAGCCACCAGTAGTCGGCGAAGCTGCGGCGAATCACCAGCTCCCAGGTGTCTTCGGCGGTGCGGCGGATCACCAGTTGCGACTTGGCGAACACGGTGCCGACTGCCTTGCCCACCGGGAAGTTGTTCGGGTGAACATCATAGCTGGTGGACTTCATCAGCACTTCACGCACGTTCGGGCCGCGCAGTTCCAGCAGGCTCTGCCCGCCGCTGACATTGACCACCTGGATGTGCTGGCCTTCGAGGGCGGCGCGCAGTTTCTGCTCGACCGCCAGCTCCTGGCCGCCTGGCACGATCAGCAGCCACTCGTCTGGGCCGACCCATTGCAGCGACATTTCGTTGTTGGCGACCACCGTCAGAGCCACTGGCAGCTCCAGGCCCAGGGCCTTGTGCACGCCGGCGGCGAATTCCGGGTCGTGGCCGTCGCCACGGAGGGTCAGGTGGCCGAGGAACTTGCGTTCACGCAGGGTCACGCCTGCGTTCTTGCGGCCTTTGCCAACCAGGCTGGCCAGGTCGGCGTGGTGCAGTGGCGACTGGGCCTTGGCCTCGGCGCCGGGGTTTTGCTGGAAGACGTTGATAGCGCTCATTTCTTACCTGCCTTGAATTCTGTAGGTCGCATGCGGTGCTGTGGCTGTTGGTGCACTCTGTGGGAGCGGGTTTACCCGCGAATGCGATGGTGGATTCACCGCCCTCTTCGCGGGTGAACCCGCTCCCACAGGGACCTCATTACCAGTCAGGCACCGTGTGCCATCCGGGGCCTTAGACGTTCTGCCGCTCACCCTTCGGATCGAAGAACACCGAAGACACGATCTCCGCCTCGATCACGCTGCCATCCGCCTGCGGCGAGTAGACGCGCTCGCCCATGCGTTTGAGGCCGCCCTTGACCACACCCATGGCGAACGAATAGCCCAGGGAGTTGGAGGCGTAGCTGGAGGTGACGTGGCCAACCATGTCCATCGGGATCGGCTGCTTCGGATCGAACACCAGCTGGGCGCCTTCCGGCAGCCATTTGGTCGGGTCGATCGGCTTCAGGCCTACCAGCTGCTTGCGGTTCTCGCGCAGGCAGTCTTCGCGGTTCATGCCACGCAGGCCGATCCACGAGAATGGCTTGTTGCGGCCTACGCACCAGCTCATGTTCAGGTCGTCCGGGTTCATCGAACCGTCGGTGTCCTGGCCAACGATGATGAAGCCCTTCTCGGCACGCAGTACGTGCATGGTCTCGGTGCCATACGGGGTCAGGTTGTACTTCTTGCCTGCCTCGATGATCTGTTCCAGTACGCCCATGGCGTAGTTGGCTTGCACGTTGACTTCGTACGACAGCTCGCCGGTGAAGGAAATGCGGAACACGCGGGCAGGTACGCCGCCGACGTTGCCTTCCTTCCAGGTCATGAACGGGAAGGCTTCCTTGTCCATGTCGATGTCGGTCAGCTCGCTGAGCAGCTTGCGGCTGTTGGGGCCGGACAGGGTCATGGTGGCCCAGTGGTCGGTGACCGAAGTGAAGTACACCTTCAGTTCCGGCCATTCGGTCTGGTGGTACAGCTCCATCCACTGCAGTACCCGGGCGGCGCCGCCGGTGGTGGTGGTCATGATGAAGTGGTTATCGCCGACGCAGGCGGTTACACCGTCGTCGAAGACCATGCCGTCTTCCTTGCACATCAGGCCGTAGCGGGCCTTGCCCACGTCGAGCTTGGTCCAGGCGTTGGTGTAGATGCGGTTGAGGAACTCACGCGCATCGGGGCCCTGGATGTCGATCTTGCCCAGGGTCGAAGCGTCCAGCAGGCCCACGCTGTCGCGCACGGCCTTGCATTCACGGGTCACGGCGGCGTGGATGTCTTCACCGGCTTTCGGGAAGTACCAGGGGCGCTTCCACTGGCCGACGTCTTCGAACTCGGCGCCGTTCTTCACGTGCCAGGCATGCAGGGCAGTGAAGCGTACGGGCTCGAACAGGTGACCACAGTGACGGCCCGCTACCGCGCCGAAGGTTACCGGCGTGTAGTTGGGGCGGAACATGGTGGTGCCCATTTCCGGGATAGTGATGCCGATCGAACGGGCGGCGATGGCCAGGCCGTTGATGTTGCCCAGTTTGCCCTGGTCGGTACCGAAGCCCAGCGCGGTGTAGCGTTTTACGTGCTCGACCGACTCGAAGCCTTCGCGGGTGGCCAGTTCGATGGCGGCTGCGGTGACGTCGTTCTGCTGGTCGACGAACTGCTTGGGTGCGCGGGCAGTGCCCTTGTCGTGCGGCACCTGGAACAGCGCCACGGTGGCCTCTTCCTTGCGCGCAACGGTTTTCGGCAGGCTGCCGACGGTGGCCTTGAAGCCCGCTTCGGTGGCTGCGCGAACGCCGCCTTCGAAGCCATCGGCGATCACGTCGCCCAGGGCGTAGACGCCGTTGATGCCACCCACGCATTCGCGTTTCTGCGGAGCATCGCCCGGTACGAAGCCGAGGATGTCTTCACGCCATACCGGGCGACCACCCAGGTGCGAAGCCAGGTGCACGATCGGGCTGTAACCACCGGAGGTAGCGATGAGGTCGCAGTCGAGGGTTTCGCCCGGGCTGGTGACCTTGTGTGCCTGCACGTCGATGGCGGCCACACGGGCGCCGGTAACGTGCTTGGTGCCCTTGGCCTCGATCACGGCGCTGGATGTGAGGATGCGGATGCCTTTGGCACGTGCTTCTTCAACCAGCGAGCCACGCGGGTTGTGGCGAGCGTCGGCAATGGCGACCACTTGCAGGCCGGCATCGTGCCAGTCCAGCGCGGCGCGGTAGGCGTGGTCGTTGTTGGTCGACAGCACCAGCTTGCGGCCCGGGGCCACGCCGTAGCGGCGCACGTAGGTGGAAACTGCACCGGCCAGCATGTTGCCCGGCACGTCGTTGTTGCCGTACACCAGCGGGCGCTCGTGGGCGCCGGCAGCCAGCACCACGCGCTTGGCGCGGACGCGGTGCACGCGGTGGCGCACCTGGCCGATCGGGGCGCGGTCGCCGAGGTGGTCGGTGAGGCGCTCGTGAATGGTCAGGAAGTTATGGTCGTGGTAGCCGTTGACCGTGGCGCGTGGCAGCAGGGTCACTTCCGGCAGGCTTTCCAGCTCCTTGACCACGGCGTTGACCCAGTCGGTGGCAGGCTTGCCGTCGAGGGTTTCGCGGGTGTCGAGCAGGCTGCCGCCGAACTCTTCCTGTTCGTCAGCCAGGATCACGCGGGCACCGCTGCGGGCAGCGGCCAGCGCGGCGGCCAGGCCAGCAGGGCCGGCGCCGACGATCAGCACGTCGCAGTGCTGGTTCATGTAGTCGTAGCTGTCCGGGTCGTTCTGCAGCGGCGCGCGGCCAAGGCCTGCCGCTTTACGGATGTACTTCTCGTAAGTCATCCAGAACGATTTCGGGTACATGAAGGTTTTGTAGTAGAAGCCCGGCGGCATCATGCTGCCGCCAACCTTGCCAAGGATGCCCATGACGTCGTTGTTGACGTTCGGCCAGCCATTGGTGCTGGTGGCTACAAGCCCGGCGTACAGCGCCTGCTGGGTGGCACGCACGTTGGGGATCTGGGTGGCTTCGCTGGAGCCGATCTGCAGGATGGCATTCGGCTCTTCGGTACCGGCGGCGATGATGCCGCGCGGACGCGAGTACTTGAAGCTGCGGCCGACAATGTCGACGCCGTTGGCCAGCAACGCGGCGGCCAGGCTGTCACCGGCATAACCCTGGTAGGTCTTGCCGTTGAAAGTGAAGTTCAGGACCTTGCTGCGGTCGATACGGCCGCCGCTGGCGAGGCGATAGGTCTGGCTCATACTTTTTCCCCTTGGCCTTTGACGGTCGACGCGGCGCTGCTTTGCTTGCCGCTGGCGGTCACTTGCGGCTTCTCGCCAATCTTGTAGGTTTCCAGAATCTCGTAGGTCACGGTGTCACGGGTGACGTTGAAGTACTGGCGGCAGCCGGCAACGTGGTCCCACAGTTCGTGGTGAATACCGCGCGGGTTGTCACGGTAGAACATGTAGGTACCCCACTCCTCGTCGGAGCAGGCGTTGGGGTCCAGCGGGCGGGCGATGTGGGCCTGGCCAGAGGCGTGGAACTCTTCTTCGGAGCGCAGCTCGCCGCAGTGGGGACAGAAAATATGCAACATGACGGTGTCTCCGGTTAGTGGGCGACGGCGGCGGCGCCGTGTTCGTCGATCAGTGCGCCGTTGTAGAAGCGGTCCATGGAGAACGGCGCGGCCAGTGGGTGCATTTCGCCCTTGGCCAGGCTCGCGGCGAAGACGTTGCCCGAACCCGGGGTCGCCTTGAAGCCGCCAGTACCCCAGCCGCAGTTGAAGAACATGTTCTTGACCGGGGTCTTGGTGATGATCGGGCAAGCGTCCGGCGAGGTATCGACGATGCCGCCCCACTGACGGTTCATGCGCACGCGCGAGAGGTTGGGGAACATCTCGACGATGGCCTGCAGGGTGTGCTCGATCACCGGGTACGAACCGCGCTGGCCGTAGCCGACCCAACCGTCGATACCGGCACCGATCACCAGGTCGCCCTTGTCGGACTGGCTGATATAGCCGTGCACGGCGTTGGACATGATCACGCTGTCGATGATCGGCTTGATCGGCTCGGATACCAGTGCTTGCAGCGGGTGCGATTCCAGCGGCAGGCGGAAGCCGGCCAGCTTGGCCATGTGCCCGGAGTTACCGGCGGTGACCACGCCGACGCGCTTGGCGCCGATGAAGCCTTTGTTGGTTTCCACGCCGATGACCGCGCCGTTTTCCTTGCGGAAGCCGATTACTTCGGTCTGCTGGATCAGGTCCACGCCCAGGGCGTCGGCGGCACGGGCGAAGCCCCAGGCTACGGCGTCGTGACGGGCCACGCCGCCACGGCGCTGCACGGTGGCACCGAGGATCGGGTAGCGGGTGTTCTTCGAGCAATCCAGGTACGGGATCTCGGCTGCGACCTGGGCGGTGTTGAGCAGCTCGCCGTCCACGCCGTTCAGGCGGTTGGCGCTGACCCGGCGCTCGGAGTCACGCATGTCCTGCAGGGTGTGGCACAGGTTGTACACGCCGCGCTGGGAGAACATCACGTTGTAGTTGAGGTCCTGGGACAGGCCCTCCCACAGCTTCATGGCGTGCTCATACAGGTGCGCCGACTCGTCCCACAGGTAGTTGGAACGCACGATGGTGGTGTTACGGGCGGTGTTGCCGCCGCCCAGGTAGCCTTTCTCGATCACGGCAACGTTGGTGATGCCGTGTTCTTTGGCCAGGTAGTAGGCGGTTGCCAGGCCATGGCCGCCACCGCCGACGATGACCACGTCGTAGACCTTTTTAGGGGTTGGCGTGCGCCACATGCGCTGCCAGTTCTCGTGGTGGCTGAGGGAGTGCTTGAAAAGGCCGAAGCCCGAGTAACGTTGCATGGTGTGTGACTCCACTCAGCGGTAAACAGGGAAATCTGCGCACAGGGCCGCGACGTTCTTCGCCACATCGGCTTCGACGTCTGCGTCACCGAGGTTGTCGAGGATGTCGCAGATCCAGCCGGCCAGGGCTACACATTGCGCGACCTTGAAGCCACGGGTGGTAACGGCCGGGGTGCCGATGCGCAGGCCCGAAGTGACGAATGGCGACTGTGGGTCATTCGGCACGGCGTTCTTGTTGACGGTGATGTGCGCGCGGCCCAGGGCGGCGTCGGCATCTTTGCCGGTGAGGCCCTGGCGGATCAGGCTGACCAGGAACAGGTGGTTGTCGGTGCCACCGGAAACCACGTCGTAGCCGCGGTCGATGAACACCTGGGCCATGGCCTGGGCGTTTTCGATCACTTGTTGCTGGTAGGCCTTGAATCCAGGCTCCAGCGCTTCCTTGAAGCACACGGCCTTGGCGGCGATCACGTGCATCAGCGGCCCGCCCTGGGCACCAGGGAACACCGCAGCGTTCAGCTTCTTCTCGATCTCTTCGTTCGACTTGGCCAGGATCAGGCCGCCACGTGGGCCGCGCAGGGTCTTGTGGGTGGTGGTGGTAACCACATCGGCGAACGGGATCGGGTTCGGGTACAGGCCAGCGGCAACCAGGCCGGCTACGTGGGCCATGTCGACGAACAGCAGCGCACCGACCTTGTCGGCGATGGCGCGGAAGCGTGGGAAGTCGAGGGTCTTGGAGTAGGCCGAGAAGCCGGCAACGATCATTTTCGGCTTGTGCTCGACAGCCAGGCGCTCGACTTCGTCGTAGTCGATCAGGCCAGTGTTGGTGTCGATGCCGTATTGCACAGCGTTGTACAGTTTGCCCGAGGACGACACCTTGGCGCCGTGGGTCAGGTGGCCGCCGTGAGCCAGGCTCATGCCGAGGATGGTGTCACCAGCCTGCAGCAGGGCCAGGTAGACAGCGCCGTTGGCCGAGGAGCCGGAGTGCGGCTGGACGTTGGCGTAGTCGGCACCGAACAGCTGCTTGGCGCGCTCGATGGCCAGGGCCTCGACCTTGTCCACGTGCTCGCAGCCACCGTAGTAGCGCTTGCCCGGGTAGCCTTCGGCGTACTTGTTGGTCAGGCCGCTGCCTTGGGCCTGCATCACGCGCTTGGAGGTGTAGTTTTCCGAGGCGATCAGCTCGATGTGGTCTTCCTGGCGCTGTTCTTCGGCATTCATCGCCGCCAGCAGTGCATCGTCGTAACCCTGGATCTGGTCTTGCTTGCTGAACATCGTGTATCTCCCGGCAGCGATCATTTCTTGTCTTGGGGCACTGTGGCCCTTTGTGGCGATGTTATGACTGGCCGGGACGGGTCAGATGCCTGCGCACGCCTTGCAATGGCGCGTTTACGACATTGGCATTTGTGTTGACCATGCCGGCCCTTTCGCGGGTGAACCCGCTCCCACAGGTACGGCGATGCTTTAATGCTTGTAATGTCCCTGTGGGAGCGGCTTTAGCCGCGAAGAGGCGAGTACAGGCAATGCCGAAATCAAACGATCCACAGCTTGTATAGGCAACCGCTGAATCGATGGTTTACAGTGCTGTTCTGCGTCGTTCACAGGACAGTGCCATGACAGACAAGAGCCAACAATTCGCCAGCGACAACTATTCCGGTATCTGCCCCGAAGCCTGGGCGGCGATGGAAAAAGCCAACCATGGCCACGACCGCGCCTACGGCGACGACCAGTGGACCGAACGCGCCGCGGAATACTTCCGCAAGCTGTTCGAAACCGACTGCGAGGTGTTCTTCGCCTTCAATGGCACCGCCGCCAACTCCCTGGCCCTGGCCTCACTGTGCCAGAGCTACCACAGTGTGATCTGCTCCGAGACCGCCCACGTCGAAACCGATGAGTGCGGCGCGCCAGAGTTCTTCTCCAACGGCTCCAAGCTGCTGACCGCGCCCAGCGTCAACGGCAAGCTGACGCCGCAGTCGATCCGCGAAGTGGCGCTGAAGCGCCAGGACATCCACTACCCCAAGCCACGGGTGGTGACCCTGACCCAGGCCACCGAGGTCGGGACCATCTACCGCCCCGATGAGCTCAAGGCGATCAGCGCCACCTGCAAGGAGCTGGGCCTGAACCTGCACATGGACGGCGCACGCTTCAGCAATGCCTGCTCGTTCCTGGGCTGCAGCCCGGCAGAGCTGACCTGGAAGGCCGGCGTCGACGTGCTGTGCTTCGGTGGCACCAAGAACGGCATGGCGGTGGGCGAGGCGATCCTGTTCTTCAACCGCCAGCTGGCCGAGGACTTCGACTACCGCTGCAAGCAGGCCGGGCAACTGGCATCGAAGATGCGCTTCCTGTCGGCGCCTTGGGTAGGCCTGCTGGAAGATGGCGCCTGGCTGCGCCATGGCGCGCATGCCAACCATTGTGCGCAGCTGCTCGCCTCGCTGGTGAGTGACTTGCCGGGGGTGGAGCTGATGTTCCCGGTGGAGGCCAACGGGGTGTTCTTGCAGATGCCGGAGCACGCGATCGAAGCGCTGCGCGGCAGAGGGTGGCGGTTCTATACCTTCATTGGTAGCGGCGGGGCGCGGTTCATGTGCTCGTGGGATACCGAGGAAGAGCGGGTGCGCGAACTGGCGGCGGATATCCGCGCCATCATCGGCGCCTGACAGGCCGCATTCGCGGGTAAACCCGCTCCCACAGGGATCGCGCAGGTTTCAAGGCCTGAGGTGAGCCTGTGGGAGCTACAGATACAGCTCTGCCCTCAAAAGCAATGATGAACCTGTGGGAGCGGGTTTACCCGCGAAGAAGCCAACACTGATCTAAAGCCTGAACCCGCCCATCTGCCGCGCCAGGTCATCCGCCAGGCCACGCAGCGCCTGGCACTCTTCGCGGCACCCCTGCACCTCTGCCGCCGTCTCCCGCGCCAGGTCGGAAATCCCCTGCACCGTACGGTTGATCTCCTCGGTCACCGCCGATTGCTCTTCGGTCGCAGTAGCCACCTGATGGTTCATGTCGCTGATGTGCTCCACCTGGTCGGTAATCGCGCCCAACGACGCCCCGGTACGCTGGCTCGACTCCACGCCACTGCCGGTAGCCTGCTGCCCCGCCTGCATCGAACTCACCGCCGAACCCGCGCCCTGCTTCAAGCGCTGGATCATCTGCTGCACTTCGTCGGTGGACAGCTGCGTGCGCCGGGCCAAAGTACGCACCTCATCAGCCACCACGGCAAATCCACGCCCCATCTCCCCTGCCCTGGCCGCCTCGATGGCGGCATTCAGCGCCAGCAGGTTGGTCTGTTCGGAAATACTACGAATCACCGCGAGAACTTCGTCGATCGAGGCCACTTCATCAGCCAACTGGCTGACTGCATCGGCCGCCTTGCCGATATCACCCGACATCCCCTCGATACCCCGGATCGAGCGTTGCACCACTTCACGCGCCTGCAAGGCTTCCTCCCGCGCCGACTGCGAGGCCTGGGCCGCATCGCCGGCATTGCGGGCAATGTCCTGCACGGTCAAACCCATTTCGTGCACGGCGGTAGCGACCATTTCGGTCATTTCCTGCTGGCGTCCGGAACGCTCGGCGGTGTTGTCCACCACCTGTGTCACCTGCTCGACCGCCAGGTGCAGCCGCTCGGAAGTGTGCAGTACCTCGCCGATCAAGCGGCGCTGGCTGTCGAGGAAACGGTTGAAGCCACGCGCCAGGTCACCCAGTTCGTCCTGGCGTGAATCGTCCAGCCGGTGGCTGAGGTCACCCGCGCCGCTGCCAATCTGCACCAGCGCCGCTGTGACGCGGCGGATCGGCCGCACCAAGCCACGCGCCAGCAGCACCACCAGCAGCAGCGACACCAGGGCCACGGCTCCACCGATCAGACTTGTCAGCCATACCGCCTGATGCATTTGCGCGTAGATTTCCTCCTCGGGCACCTCGGCCACCAAGGTCCAGTTGAGGTCGCGCAGCGGCAGGCCGAGCGCCAGGTAGCTTTCGTCGTCACGGCTGAAGCGGCTGCTGCGCAGGCCTTCGCCGCCGGTCATCAGCGCCTTGGCGGCATCCGCGCCAAGCTGTTCCGTGAGCTGGCGTTTGCCGCTGAAGGCAGCATCCGGATGAACCTGGATCAGGCCATCGTTACGCACCAGGAACACCTTGCCGTGCTCGCCAAACTTAAAGTCATGGATCAGTTTCGACAGCTCGGTCATGCGCAGGCCCATGCCGGCCACACCGACCAGTTGGCCGTTCTTTTCCACGCGATAGTCGATGAACAGGGCGAGCTCGCCGGTAGCACCGTCGATATCGATGTTGATCAGGCGTTCGGCGCCGCTGTCGATGTAGCCGTAGAACCATTTGTCCTTGGGATTGCTGCGGCTGAGGGTACGGTCCAGGCCATTCTCGTTGTAGTAGCGGCCGGTTTCGGTCGAGACGAATAAAGTGGTGAAGGCCTGGTTGCGCTGCTTGGCGGCGGTCAGGTATTCGATGAATGGTGCGACCTGCGCGGGGTCTTCGCCGGCGGCTAGCCAGTCGCGCAGCAGGGTGTTGCCGGCGATGTCCGCCGCCGCCACCAGCGGCTGGCCAAACATGCGCTCGATGTCGTTGCGGATGGCCTCGATGCTGGCGGGCAGGGCCGTGTCGACCAGGTAGCGCTCGGTGAGGCGGTTGAGCGCCACCGTGAAAATGATGACCACCACCAGGATACTCGCCAGCAGGGCAGCGCCCATGCTGGTGATCAACTGCCACTGGATGCTCTTGCGCCAGATACGCATGCCCTACTCCCCGCATAATTATTGTTTTGCGGAAAGTGTATACACTTGCGTATCCAGTTAATCCAGTGGTCTGAAGCAATCATATGCCCTGTGGGAGCGGGTTTACCCGCGAATGCGATGCTGAATGCACTGACGCATTCGCGGGTGAACCCGCTCCCACAGAGGTCGATGCAAGGCCTTATTGTTCGGCTATGGTCCGCACGATGGCGTCCACCGTGGCGTCGATCTGCGCCTGGGTACGCTCCAACGTCTTGCGGTGCTCATCCTGTAGTTCGATCTGCCGCGAACACAGGTTCAGCGCGGCCAGTACCAGCAACTTGTCGCCGATCAGGGTCGGGTACTGACGCTTGGTCTGGGCCAGGGCGGTGTTGAGCATCTGCACCGCCTGGGCCAGGGTCGCTTCCTGGCCTTCAGGCGCCTTGATCGAATAGTCGTTGCCGAGGATCGACACGACATTGATCGGCTGCGCTTGCAGTGTCATGCGCCTACGACGCCGGCGTTGGCGCGCTCGAGCAGGGCCTGCAGGCGTGCGGCGGTGCTGCCGTTCTTCTCTTCCTGCTCCATCAGCGACAGCTGCAGGGTTTCGTTCTCTTCCTTGGCCTGGGCCAGTTCCTGGCCGAGGGCGGTGTTCTGCTCGGTGAGTTGAGCGTTCTTCTGCATCAGGTCGCTGACCAGTTGCTCGATTTGGTTAAGGGAAGCTTCCAGCATGGGTCTATCTCAGGTTGTTGCGAGGGGCGCACACGATAAAGAAAAGTGCGGCCCATCGCCATTAAATATCGGATTCACGAGGTGTCTAACCCGCAGATTGACAGAGGAACCACCCCCTTGTTCCGACCTGGGTCAACCGCCGGTCAGGAAAAGGTTAGCAACCTCACAATTTTCGCCAATAGCACTCAAGACTGAGCAGTCACAACCGATAGCCCGGCAAGTCATGTTTTGTCGCACTTGCGCACCATTTTTCCCTTGCCTGGATCGTCCCCTCCATGTCTCTACGCAATATGAACATCGCCCCGCGCGCGCTGCTCGGCTTCGCGCTCATCGGCCTGCTGATGCTTGGCCTCGGTATCTTCTCGCTCATCCAGATGGGCAACATCCGCCAGGCCGGCGTCGTAATCGAACAGGTCAGCGTGCCCAGCATCAAGATCCTCGACGAGCTCACCGCCCTGAACCTGCGCATGCGCACCCTCTCCTATCGCCTGCTGCTCAACCGCGAGCCGGCAACCCAGCGCGAGACCCTTAGCCTGCTGGACGAGCGCAACAGCCAGATCGACCGTGCACGCCAGGCCTACCTGCCGATGATCGGCGCCGCCGACGAGCAAGCTGCGTTCGACCAGTACGGCCTGTTGCTCAACCAGTACCGCCAGCTTGAGTCGCGCTTGCGCAGCCTGAGCCAGGCCGACCGCGTCGACGAACTGCGCGACCTGCTCAACCGCGACCTGCTGGCCAACTCCGAACAGATCAACAAGGTCATGGACACCTTGGTGCGCATCAACACCGACCAGACCCGCGCCACCAACGAGAAGGCTGCCAACCAGTATGCCGCTGCCTTCGCCCTGGTGATCGGCCTGCTGGTCGCCGCCACCGTGCTGACTTTCGTCTGCGCCTTCCTGCTGACCCGCAGCATCGTCAAACCGATTGAAGAAGCACTCAAAAGCGCCGAACAGGTCGCCGACGGAGACCTGACCCACATCATCCGCGCCGAAGGCACCGATGAAGCCGCGCGCCTGCTGCGCGCCATGGCCCGCATGCAGGACAAGCTTCGCGACACCCTGCAACAGATCGCGGGCTCCGCTACCCAGCTGGCCTCGGCGGCCGAAGAATTGAATGCCGTCACCGACGAAAGTGCCCGTGGCCTGCAGCAGCAGAACAACGAGATCGAGCAGGCTGCCACTGCGGTGACTGAAATGACCAGCGCTGTGGAAGAAGTGGCGCGCAATGCCGTAAGCACCTCGGAAGCGTCCAGTGAAGCCAGCCGCTCCACCGGCGATGGGCGTGACCTGGTAATGGAGACCGTGGGTGCCATCGAGCGCATGAGCGGCGATGTGCAGGCCACTGCCAAACTGATTACTCACCTGGCCGAACAGTCGCGCGATATTGGCAAGGTGCTGGACGTGATCCGTGGCCTGGCCGACCAGACCAACCTGCTGGCGCTGAACGCCGCCATCGAGGCGGCACGTGCCGGTGAGGCGGGCCGTGGTTTTGCCGTGGTGGCCGATGAGGTGCGGGCGCTGGCTCATCGTACCCAGCAGTCGACCAGTGAGATCGAGCGGATGATCGGCAGTATTCAGGGGGGTACGGAAGAAGCGGTGGAATCGATGCGCACCAGCACCGAGCGCGCCGAATCCACACTGAACATTGCACGTGGCGCAGGTATGGCGCTGGACACCATCGCCGGGGCGGTGGCGCAGATCAACGAGCGTAACCTGGTGATTGCCAGCGCGGCGGAAGAGCAGGCGCAGGTGGCGCGGGAAGTGGATCGCAACCTGGTGAACATCAATGATCTGTCGGTGCAAAGTGCTACCGGGGCGCATCAGACCAGTGCGGCGAGTGCGGAGTTGTCGCGCCTTGCTGTAGACCTCAACGGCCTCGTAGCCCGTTTCCGCACCTGAAGAAGCTGGGGCCGCTTTGCGGCCCATCGCCGGCAAGCGCGGCTCCCACACCGGCCGCAAGCGCAGTACCTGTGGGAGCCGCGCTTGCCGGCGATGGGCTGCAAGGCAGCCCCCTGCATAGCCGGATCAGTAATCGATCCGCACATCCCCTTTCGGCACGCTGCAGCACGACAGGATGTAGCCCTCGGCTTCGTCTTCTTCGGTAATGCCGCCGTTGTGTTCCATCTCCACTTCGCCGCCCAGCTTGAGCACCTTGCAGGTGCCGCAGATACCCATGCCACAGGCTTTCGGGATCATCAGGCCAACCTTGGCAGCCGCCGCGTGCACGGTCTCGCCCGGGGCGATGCGGATGCTCTTCTCGCTGCCGATGAACTCCACCAGGTTGAGATCGGCCGCATCCAGCTCCGGTGCGTCGGCCGCCTGCTCGGCATGCTCCACCGCATCGGCCTTGGCCTCGGGCGGCGTCGCACCGAACGATTCCTCGTGATAGTTCTTCATGTCGAAGCCGACCGCTTCGAGCATGCGCTTGACCGCGCTCATGTAGGGTGTCGGGCCGCAGCAGAACACCGTGCGCTCCATGTAGTCCGGCGCGATCAGCTCCATCAGGCGCTGGTTGAGGTAGCCGCGATAACCCGCCCAAGGCTCACCCAGGCCATGCTTTTCACAAATGATGTGCAGGCTGAAGTTGGGGATGCGCGAGGCCATCTGCTCCAGCTCGCGGTGGTAGATGATGTCCTTCGGCGAACGGGCGCTGTGCACGAAGACCATGTCGACATTGCCGTTGGTATCGTAGAACCAGCGGGCCATCGACATCACTGGCGTAATACCGACACCGCCGGAAAGGTACAGCACCTTCTGCGCCGGGAAATCGATGGCGTTGAACAGCCCCACCGGGCCGTGCACCGGCAGCTCGGCACCTTCGTGCATGGTGTCGTGCAGGAAGTTGGAAACCAGGCCACCCGGCACGCGCTTGACGGTGATCGAGAAGCTGTACGGCACCGACGGCGAACTGGAAATGGTGTAGGAGCGCATCACCGGCTTGCCTTCGATCTCAAGCTCCAGGGTGACGAACTGCCCTGGCTTGAAGAAGAACATGATCGGTTGGTCGGCCATGAAGCAGAACGTGCGCACGTCCCAGGTCTCCTGGATGACCTTGACGCAGCGCACGATGTGGCGGCCGTTGGCCCAGGTCTGGGTAGTGACCGGATTGAGGAAGGTATCGGACATGTTCATCTCCAGCAGCCGACTATTGGCCTTTTTATGGCTTGGATAATGCGCAAGCTGAAGACGACGTACATTCCTGCCTGCGACATCGGCGTGCTTATCGCGACCAGCCCCGCGCTGCAAGGGCTGGCGCGTCGTAATTCAAATCGGCCATGTCGCCCATGGATACGGTTCATGACGCCTTCGGACGCACACTCCACGGCAAAACAACCAGCTGTTTCTTGATAAGCAGCCTTGCGGCACCACAACAACGATTAGCCACCTTTTGCCGGCCGCACACGGCCCCGAGGAATACACGATGGACGTCACCGCAACCCTGAGCCTGGGCGATCCACTGGAACCTGCACGCAAGGCCACCGCCGAAATGCTGCAGACCCGCGAACGCACCTATTCGCTGCCCCAGCCTTTCTACACCGACGAGCGTCTGTTCCAGATCGACATGCAGGAGATCTTCCACAAGGAGTGGTTGATCGCCGGCATGACCTGCGAGATCCCGGCCAAGGGCAACTACATCACGCTGCAGATCGGCAAGAACCCGATCATCGTGGTGCGTGGCGCCGAAGGTAAGGTGCATGCCTTCCACAACGTCTGCCGCCACCGTGGTTCGCGCCTTTGCGTCAGCGAAAAGGGCAAAGTGGCCAAGCTGGTCTGCCCATACCACCAGTGGACTTACGAGCTGGATGGCCGCCTGCTGTTCGCCGGCACCGAAATGGGTGCCGACTTCGACATGAACCAGTATGGCCTGAAGCCGGTGAACGTGAAGGTCGCCGGCGGCTACATCTTCATCAGCCTGGCGGAAAACCCGCCTGCCATCGACGAGTTCCTGGCCACTCTGGACCACTACATGGAACCGTACGACATGGAAAACACCAAGGTGGCGGTACAGACCACCTTGATGGAAAAGGCCAACTGGAAGCTGGTACTGGAAAACAACCGCGAGTGCTACCACTGCAACGGTTCGCACCCGGAGCTGCTGCAAACCCTGCTGGAATGGGACGACACCAACGACCCACGCGCCAGCCAGGACTTCAAGGACCACGTGGCCGCCTCCGCTGCCGCCTGGGAAGCCGAGAAGATCCCGTACCTGCACAAGAGCCATGGCCTGCGTAACCGTATCGTGCGCATGCCGCTGCTCAAGGGCACCGTGTCGATGACCATGGACGGCAAGCAGGCCTGCCAGAAGCTGATGGGCCGCATCAAGAACCCGGACCTGGGCTCGATGCGCATCCTGCACCTGCCGCACTCCTGGAACCACTGCATGGGCGACCACATGATCGTGTTCACCGTGTGGCCGATCAGCGCCCAGGAAACCATGGTCACCACCAAGTGGCTGGTGCACAAGGACGCCGTGGAAGGCGTGGATTACAACCCGGAAAACATGCGCAAGGTGTGGGACGCCACCAACGACCAGGACCGTCGTCTGGCCGAAGAGAACCAGCGCGGGATCAACTCCACTGCTTACCAGCCAGGGCCGTACTCGAAGACTTATGAGTTTGGCGTGGTGAACTTCATTGACTGGTACAGCCAGCGAGTGTTGAACAACCTGGGGGCGGAGCCGGCGGCGTATTTGAAGGAAGTGCAGGCGCAGTAATACATACACACCCGCCATGCTTCGGCAGCAGGCCGAAGCATGGCGCTTTTACACCGCTGTATCTGGCCGCTGTGCGTCTGTACGCACATGATAAGCCATCGGTTGTATCGGATAGCGCCGTTCGGCAGACGACGTTGCCAACCCATAAAGCTCATAAGCTGACAGGGCCGTAGCAACTGAGGACATCCCAAAATCAACCCAGGCCAACCCCTCTGCCGCCGGTGTGAACAGCCGTCCGATAGCCGTGCCAATACTCATCGAGGCGATGACGCCTCCAGCGACCGAAAGCGCCTTATCCTGCTTAGTCCATGGTGCGACGGGTTGCTCTGCCGTGTTGTAAGTCAAAACCCCAGAGCGGCTTGCCGGGTAACCACTATTCAGGGCGAAGTCTCGCTCGACACGGTAGTTCCGGTACGCTTTCACGGCACTGATTGCCAGGTTGATCACCCCCGTGACGATGTTCCTGATCGGCGCCATGATGGCGGGGAAACGACCACTTGGGTCAACAAAGTTGACAGGGTCGCCTTGGCAGTAGGCATAAGCATTGAGCCCCCCCTTGCCGAACGGGCTTAACGCGTCAGGGCCAATGAACCGCCCCAGGCTCGGGCTGTAGACGCGGTGGCCATTGCCCAACGGGTAGCCATCCGTCACTGGATCACGATACTGACCACAGAACGCCAGCCCCGGCACAGCGGCAGCTGCCATGACGCCATAGGGTGAATAAGCTTTCACTTGAAAAGGAATGCCGCTCAAAACCGAATGCTGCCGATCGGTCCCCAACAAACGTCTGGCCATGATTTATCCACAATTAGGCGCTTTCGTGGATACGCTAACCAGCGCCTGCAAGTTTTGATACTGGCAAAAATATCAGGCCGTACATTGATCATTATTTGATCATAACGGCCAACGCGGTGTCATTCCTGGGCTACAGCGGAGTTCGTACACCTTGTCCACAGAGCCACCAACAGAGTTTGTGAGCAACCCATAAGTGTTTTGCGATCGCCCTGTTGATAAGTCACCCAAGAGCTTGATTTTCAGGCATTCCGGAGGATCCTGGCGGAATTGATCAATTTTTGAGCAAGTCTGTCAAACCCTTTCACTACGCCGCTTACAGGAGATACCGAACAGATTATCCACAGACCGGCTAACAGCGATTGTGGGCAAAATCAGGAGGGTGCTGCCGCGCGTTGCATGCGAAGGCAGGATAAGACTGATCGTTTTTTGATCAAAAGCTTGGAAACCCCGTCATACAAGGGCTGCGGCTATGCGCCAACACTTTATCCACATGTTGGCGAACAGATTTGGTGGGCAAAATACGCAGTGGTTCTGGATATTGAGTGGGAGCTAATGTGTTGGGTTGTCTGTAAGGGCCTCATCGCTGGCAAGCCAGGCTCCTACAGGGACTGCGCATGGCTTGAGGCAATGCGATCTATGTGGGAGCGGCCTTGTGTCGCGAAAGGGCTGCGTAGCAGCCCGGCAATTTCTGCGATATTGCAGAAACCTGGGGCCGCTATGCGGCCCTTTCGCGACACAAGGCCGCTCCCACAAAGAGTTACATGACGCTTCAGGCTCTAGCGCAGCACGCCCTCTTCCACCAGCAGCTTGAGGATGGCCTCGGCGCCTTCCTGAGGCGAAACATCCTTCAGCACCTTGCCACCGCCGCCACTGGCCTTGGCCGTCGCTGCCTTCATGCGGTCGGCGCCGCTCTTGGCCTTGATCACCTTAAGCCGCTTGGGCCGCGGGCGAGCTGGTTGCAGTTCGGCTTCGGCCAGCAGTTCATCTTCGACAATCGCTACGTTGCGCGCCGCCAGTACACCCCGGCGCGCCGGCCCGAAAGCGCTCTGGCGCGGCTTGGGCGCAGCGTTATCCACAGTCGCCAGCAACGGCAGGCGCACCTTCAGCCGACGCCGCTGACCACGCGGCAACGCCTGCAGCACCTGGGCGGTGTCGTTGTCGATCGACTCCACTTCAGCCAACCCGACAATCAGCGGCCAACCAAGCTTTTCCGCCAGCAGGAAGGGCAGCATGCCCGAGCCTTCGCCGGTTTCGGCCTGGCTGCCGGTCAGCACCAGCTGTGCCCCGGCGTCGCGCAGGTAATCGCCGAGGACGCCCAGTACGTCGGCACCGGCGGGCTGCTCCAGCACATCCAGATGGTCCAGGCCCATGCCCAGGTAGGCGCGCAGTGCTTCCTCCCGAGGGTCGCCGGCATGCACCACCTGCAAGTTATCTCCAGCCAGCTGCAAACCCAGCTCCACAGCGCGTGCATCCTGCTCGGCGCGGCGAGCGCGGCCCGAGCTGGGGTGGGCACCGATGGAAACCAGGCTGATCACTTTCGTACTCATGCTCGTGCCCTTATGCCGCGTCGCGCTGGCCGCCGCTGCGGTAGTTGTCCACAGCCTCGATCAGTGCCTGGAGAATCGCCGAACTGTCGCCAATCACCGACAGGTCAGCCCGTTTGATCATGTCGCAGCCCGGGTCCATGTTGATCGCCACCACCTTGTCGCAGGCACCGATGCCCTGCAGGTGCTGGATCGCGCCCGAGATACCCACAGCCACGTAGACCCGCGCGGTAACCCAGGTACCAGTGGCACCCACCTGGCGATTGCGCGGCATGAAGCCGTCATCCACCGCCACCCGCGAGGCGCCTTCGGTGGCACCCAGGGCCGCGGTGGCCCTGTGGTACAGGTCCCAGTCCTTGACGCCGTTGCCGCCCGAGACGATGAACTCGGCCTCGGCCATGGCAATGGTGGCCGGGTCCACGGCCACCGAACCAAGGTCTTCGATGCGCGACAGGCTGCGCGCCACGCTTGTGGACAACTCCACGGGCAGCGCTTCGTGACGGGTCTCGCTGACTGGCTCGGCGCACTCGGCCGCCGCCAGGATCAGGCGTGGTACGGCGCGCTGCAGGTCTTGCTGGCCGGCACCGGCACGGCCGATGCACTGGCCGTCCTTGACCTGCCAAACCCGCGTCGCCGGGCGCTCGCCCAGTGCCGCGCCCAGGCGCCGGCCCAGTTCGCCACCACCGGTGCGGCTGTCGGGCAGCAGCCAGTGACGTGGCGTGAACTGGTTATCCACAGCACGCAGGCCCTGCACCAGTTGCTCCGGTGCATAACCTTCGAAGGCTTCGCCCTCGATAACCAGCAGGCGGTCGACCCCGGCTGTGGAAAAGTTGCTTTCCTTGTGCTCGCCAAACACCACTGCCAGCACCGCACCGTCGCTGCCGGCCAGGCTGTGGGCCAGGCCGAGCAGGTCACGGTCATGGCTGCTCAGGCGGCCACCGACCATGTCCGGTACAACGGCGATGTAGAACGCCGGCGCCGGCACCTGGTGCAGCGGCAGCTTGACCTCCGCCGCCGCCGTGCGTCGCCCGCCCACAGCGGTGCCCTGCTGGGCGCCGCTGCGGTCGATGCGCTTGAGCCCGGCCGGGCCGATGAAACCCGCAGCAATCGCATGGGGGTTCTTGCGGATGAGGCCGTTGGGCCCCATCCAGCTGGTCTGCTGCGTCTGCATCGCTGCATGCAGCGGGTGCAGACGGTTACGGGCGATCCACTCGGCGCGCGGGTCGCGGCGGATAATGTCGCTCATCAGTGCACCTCCGCAGGTTCACGTTTGGCCGTTTGCGGCTTTGCGGTGGCCGGCGCATCCTCTTCGATCAATACGTCGGCAACCAGCTCGGCCAGGTCCTTGATCTGTGGGCGCGGTTCGACCACGCCTTCGAGCATCGCGGTGCACTGTGGGCAACCCACGGCCACCAGCTCGGCCTCGGTCTGGCGAATGTCGTCCATGCGCATGTCCGGGATACGCTGCTTGCCAGGGATATCGGTGATCGGCGCACCGCCGCCACCACCGCAGCAGCGGGAGCGGAAGCCCGAGCGCTCCATTTCGCGCACTTCGATGCCCAGCGCCTTGAGTACTTCACGCGGGGCTTCGTATTCGCCGTTGTAACGGCCCAGGTAGCAAGGGTCGTGGTAGGTGACGCTGCCACCCTTGTGCTGGCCCAGGTTGAGTTTTTTCGCTGCGATCAGTTCGGCGATGTAGGTGCTGTGGTGCTGCACCTGATAGTCGCCGCCCAGGGCACCATACTCGTTCTTCAGCACATGGAAGCTGTGCGGGTCGCAGGTGACGATGCGCTGGAACTTGTACTTGGCCAGTGTCTGGATATTGCGTTTGGCCAATTGCTGGAAGGTCGCTTCATCGCCCAGACGACGCGCCACGTCGCCGCTGTCGCGCTCTTCCAGGCCGAGCACGGCAAAGTCCACGCCAGAAGCCTTGAGCACTTTGACGAACGAGCGCAGGGTGCGCTGGTTGCGCATGTCGAACGCACCGTCACCGACCCAGAACAGCACTTCGGTGGATTTCACCTCCGACAGCAGTTGCAGGTTGAGGTCGGCGGCCCAGTTCATGCGCCCGCCAGGAGCGAAGCCGCCCGGGTTGTCGGTGGCGATCAGGTTGTCCAGCACTTCGGCGCCCTTGTTCGGGGTGGCGCCTTTTTCCAGGGTGAGGTGACGGCGCATGTCGACGATGGCATCGACGTGCTCGATCATCATCGGGCATTCCTCGACGCAGGCACGGCAGGTGGTGCACGACCACAGTGTTTCGGCGTCGACCAGGCCATTGACGATCGGCTGGTGCGGATGGCCGCCATGCTCACCGATCGGTTTGCCCGGGTATGGGCTGCCGGCGAACTGCGCGTCGGTGCCACCGGCCAGGCCGATGACCATGTCCTGAATGAGCTTTTTCGGGTTCAGCGGCTGGCCGGCAGCAAAGGCCGGGCACATGGCTTCGCATTTACCGCACTGTACGCAGGCGTCGAAGCCCAGCAGCTGGTTCCAGGTGAAGTCCACCGGCTTTTCCACGCCCAGCGGCGCGTTCGGGTCTTCCAGGTCCAGCGGCTTGAGGCCGGTGGAACGGCCGCCGCCGAAGCGTTCGGCGCGGCGGTGCCAGGCCAGGTGCAGGGCACCGGCGAAGGCGTGTTTCATCGGGCCGCCCCAGGTCATGCCGAAGAACAGCTCCGACACGCCCCACAGCACGCCCAGGCCGAGAATGCCCACCATCACCCAGCCGCCAGTATTGGCCGGCAGGATGCCGGCGACTGGCAAGGTGGCGATGAAGAAGCTCACGGCAAACGCCAGCAGGCTCTTCGGCAGGCGCATCCACGGGCCTTTGGACAGGCGCGAAGGCGGGTTGAGGCGGCGCTTGAAGACGAAGATGGCGCCGCTGAACATGATCACGGTGGCCACCAGCAACGCATAGCCAAGGATCTTGCTCTGCAGGCCGAAGCCGTGCACCAGAATCGCCAGCACGGCTGACAGCACGAAGCCGCCAGCGGTGGCCACGTGAGTCTTGGACATGTACTTGTCGCGTTCGACCACATGGTGCAAGTCCACCAGGTAGCGGCGCGGCATGGCCAGCAGGCCGCCGATCAGGTTGACCTTGGAAGGCCGGCCACGCCGCCACATGCGCACCCGGCGCAGGGCGCCGAGCACCGCCAGGCCAAGGGCAGCGAACAGCAGGATGGGTAGAAGGGTGTTCAACATGGGAGGCTCCCACAACAGCTGGATTCTTGCGCCACTCTCAAGGGCGGCGCGGACCCTGTGGGAGCGGGTTCACCCGCGAATGCGTCCGATCAGGCAACGATGTTGTCAGTGCTGACGCATTCGCGGGTAAACCCGCTCCCACAGGGGGCCAATCCCGCCCTCGGGGGCGGTGTTCATGCCAGTGCGATCAGAAGTCCTTGCACAGGCGCAAGGCGTCGTAGATCGCCGCATGCACGTTGCGCTGGGCCACGCAGTCGCCGATGCGGTACAGCAGGTAGCCTTCGCCCGGCTGGCTGAGGATCGGCTGTGGCTTGATGGCGAACAGTGCCTCCACGTCGATCTGGCCTTTGTTGCGCGAACCTTCCTTCAGTGCGTAGTACAGCTGCTCGTCAGGACGCACGCCGTTCTCTACAACCACCTGGTCGACCACGCGCTCTTCCTTGGCGCCGGTGTATTCGTTCTCCAGCACCGCCACCAGCTTGTCGCCTTCGCGGTAGACCTTTTCCAGCATCATGTCGCCGGTCATGATCACTTCTTTCGGGTACATGCTGCGGTAGTAGGTCGGGAACGTCGTACCGCCCATGGCCACACCCGGCTTGATGTCGTCGGTGACGATCTCGACCTGGCTGCCCTTGTCAGCGATGAAGTCCGCCACCGACATACCGGTGAACTCGCAGATGGTGTCGTACACCAGCACGTTCTTGCCCGGTGCAACCTTGCCGTCGAGCACATCCCAGCTGCTGACCACCAACCCTTCGGCGGCGCCCCAGTGCTCGTTCTGCTCCAGGAAGGAATGCCCACCCACCGCCAGCACGATGATGTCCGGGCGCAGGTCCTGGATGGCGGCCACGTCGGCAGCGGTGCCCAGGCGCAGGTCGACCTTCAGGCGCGCCAGCTCCAGCTGGTACCAGCGGGTGATACCGGCGATCTGGTCACGCTGCGGAGCCTTGGCGGCGATGGTGATCTGCCCGCCGATCTGCTCCTTTTTCTCGAACAGGGTCACGTCATGGCCGCGTTCGGCAGCCACGCGGGCCGCTTCCATGCCGGCCGGGCCGGCGCCAACCACCACCACCTTGCGCTTGGCGCCGGTGGTCTTCTCGATGATGTGCGGCACACCCATGTATTCACGGGAGGTCGCGGCGTTCTGGATGCACAGCACATCCAGGCCCTGGTATTGGCGGTCGATGCAGTAGTTGGCACCGACGCACTGCTTGATCTGGTCGATCTGGCCCATCTTGATCTTGGCGATCAGGTGCGGGTCGGCCATGTGCGCACGGGTCATGCCGACCATGTCCACGTAGCCGCCTTCGAGGATACGCGTGGCCTGGTTCGGGTCCTTGATGTTCTGCGCGTGCAGCACCGGGACCTTGACCACTTCCTTGATGCCGGCCGCCAGGTGCAGGAACGGCTCCGGCGGGTAGCTCATGTTCGGGATGACGTTGGCCAGGGTGTTGTGGGTGTCGCAACCCGAGCCGACCACGCCGATGAAGTCGAGCATGCCAGTGGCATCGTAGTAGGCGGCGATCTGCTTCATGTCCTCGTGGCTGAGGCCATCGGGGTGGAACTCGTCGCCACAGATACGCATGCCCACGCAGAAGTCGTCACCGACCTCGGCGCGCACAGCCTTCAGTACTTCCAGGCCGAACTTCATGCGGCCTTCGAAGGTGCCGCCCCATTCGTCGGTACGCTTGTTGACCCGCGGGCTCCAGAACTGGTCGATCATGTGCTGGTGCACGGCCGACAGTTCCACGCCGTCCAGGCCACCTTCCTTGGCGCGGCGGGCAGCTTGGGCGTAGTTGCCGATCACGCGCCAGATCTCTTCCACCTCGATGGTCTTGCAAGTGGCGCGGTGCACGGGTTCACGGATACCCGACGGCGACATCAGGGTCGGCCAGTTGAAACCGTCCCAGCGCGAGCGACGGCCCATGTGGGTAATCTGGATCATGATCTTGGCGCCATGCTTGTGCATGGCGTCGGCCAGGTTCTGGAAGTGCGGGATGATGCGGTCGGTCGACAGGTTGACCGACGCCCACCACTCCTGCGGGCTGTCGATGGCCACCACCGACGAACCGCCGCAGATCGCCAGGCCGATACCGCCCTTGGCCTTTTCTTCGTAGTACTTCACGTAGCGGTCGGTCGTCATGCCGCCGTCAGTGGCGTAGACCTCCGCGTGCGCGGTGCTGAGCACACGGTTGCGGATGGTCAGTTTGCCGATCTGGATCGGCTGGAACATTGCTTCGAATGCCATGACGCTATCTCCGGCTTACAACGGCTTTGTAACGAACAGGCCATCTTCGTGGCCTTCTTCCGACCCGCCATAGACCTGTTCGGCCACGGTGCGGATCGAGCTGCCGCGGGCAGCGAGAATCTGGTCCATGGCGCCGGCGAACCAGCCGGTGAACATGTAGTCGACCTTGCGGCCGCACTTGCCATAGACGTACACGAACGCAGAGTGCTTGAGCTTGACGCTGCAGGTGCCCTTGTCGAGGTCGATGTCCTGGATTTCGAACAGGCCCCAGCCACGCTGGCTCAGGCGCTTCATGTAGTGCTCGAACACCGCCACGCCTTCCAGGCCGTGGCACTCGGCTTCTTTTTCACACCAGTGCCAGGCGGACTTGTAGCCGGCCTTGTAGAGAATCTCGGCGTACTTGTCAGCGCCCAGGACTTCTTCGATACCCATGTGGTTGTTGACGAAGAAATGGCGCGGCACATACAGCATCGGCAAGGCGTCGCTGGTCCAGACACCGGTCTCGCTGTCTACTTCGATTGGCAATTGCGGGGCGATCTTGGCCATGGAAACTCAACTCCATAAAATTTTTTATTGGGATGCCCCGGCGTTGCTGGCAGGGGCTTTCAGGCTTGGAGAGCGGCTTACTCGCCCCACACGTCCTTGAGGACGTTGACCCAGTTCTCACCCATGATCTTGCGCACCACGCGCTCGGAGTGGCCGCGCTTGAGCAAGGTTTCGGTGAGGTTGGGGAATTCGCCCACGGTGCGGATGCCCAGCGGGTTGATGATCTTGCCGAAGTTGGTCAGGCGACGGGCGTAACCCTTGTCATGGGTCAGGTACTCGAAGAAGTCCTGGCCGTGGCCCTGGGTGAAGTCGGTACCGATACCGATGGCGTCTTCACCGACGATGTTCATGGTGTACTCGATGGCTTCGGCGTAGTCGTCGATGGTCGAGTCGATGCCCTTGGCCAGGAACGGCGCGAACATGGTCACGCCGACGAAGCCGCCGTGGTCGGCGATGAACTTCAGCTCTTCGTCCGACTTGTTGCGCGGGTGCTCTTTCAGGCCAGATGGCAGGCAGTGTGAATAGCAGACCGGCTTTTTCGACTCGAGGATGACTTCTTCGGAGGTCTTGGAGCCTACGTGGGACAAGTCGCACATGATGCCGACGCGGTTCATTTCGGCAACGATCTCGCGGCCGAAGCCCGACAGGCCGCCGTCACGCTCGTAGCAGCCGGTGCCGACCAGGTTCTGGGTGTTGTAGCACATCTGCACGATGCCCACGCCCAGCTGCTTGAACACGTCGACGTAGGCGATCTGGTCTTCGAAGGCATGGGCGTTCTGGAAGCCGAAGAGGATACCGGTCTTGCCCAGCTCCTTGGCCTTGCGGATGTCGGCAGTGGTGCGTACCGGCATCACCAGGTCGCTGTTGTCGCGGATCAGCTTCTGGCTGGCGGCGATATTGTCGACAGTTGCCTTGAAGCCTTCCCAGACCGATACCGTGCAGTTGGCCGCAGTCAAACCGCCTTTGCGCATGTCCTCGAACAGCTCGCGGTTCCATTTGGCAATGATCAGGCCGTCGATGACGATGCTGTCGGCGTGAAGTTCGGCTGGGCTCATCAGGCTGTCCCCTTTTATTGAATGGGTTTGCGCCAAACCTTGTGTCGGCGCTTTGGGGCCAGCATATGCCTGTGCCCAAAGGCGCCCCGATGCAAAAACGACAGGGGGTTTGCCGAAAGCGTCAATGCGCGACATCGCGCCCTCTGGCACGCCGTCTGGCGATGAGAGACAGTCTCGATAACGACATTTCCGGCCGTTTCATGAACATTTCTTCAGGGAGCTATCGTCTTGTCTGCGGCTGAGCGAGAATCCAGCCAATTCGTCAGCCTTGTTGAGGAGAAAACGGATGAAATCAATGGCATGGCTGGTATTACTGGCTGTGGTATCGGGCGCCCAGGCCGGCGAGGAGGAAAGCACCCCGTGCGACAACGTTGAGAGCGACCAGCAGACATTCGCTTGCGCGGCGTTCAACAAGCAGACGGCCGAGCGTGAACTGAAATCCGCGTATGACGACCTGATCCAGCGCATTCGCGACCAGTACGCCGACGAAGGCGACAAGGCTGCGGCCTTGGCCGGGCGCATGGAGGCGGCCGAGAAACTTTGGACGCAACTGCGCGATGCCGACTGCAAGGTCGAAACCTACGCCGAGAAGCCCGGCAGCAAGGCGTTCGAAGCGGCGTGGAACACCTGCGTGGCACAGCGCAGCGATGATCGCTCGGAGTACCTGCAGTCCATCGGCCAGCAGTAGGGGGACTTCCTCCGCAGGAAAGGCTTTCGGCTTATCTGTCTTGACGCCCCGAACCAAAGTACGTCCCAGGCGCCTCGCCCGAGGCGCCGATGATGAACTTGATCGGAAACCAAGACATGACCACCACTATCAGCAAGACCGACATGAACAGCGCCATCGCCGCCCTGAAGAAAGAAGGCGAAGAACGCGCCGTCATGGTTGCCAACACCGTCTGCATCTTTGCCCCTGATGTGCCCGCCAGCGTTGCCGAAGATGTGCTTGATGGCATGCGCCTGATGAACCTGTCGGCGAACAAGAAGTTCGACAAGGAAACCCAGCAGCGCGAGTGGTACAACTTCTACAACGACGGCCTGGGCAAGTTCGGCTGGACGCTGACCGGCGCCGCCCATGTCGAGGAAGCTATCGACAAGGACACCCACACGCTGGCCACCCTGGTGCCTCAGATCGTCACCGTCCAGATCGGCGCCAGCCACCGCCTGAGCCGCTGTGTAAAACGCTCCTTCGAAGTGATCGTGAAAACACCGAAGGCGCAGCAACTGCTTGAAGAAAGCAGCGTGAGCGTTTCGGGCAAATCCAGCACCATTCAGATTTCGGCTTGCGAGATGACACCTCAAGGCCTGCCGATCATGCACATGACCAGCGTTCAGCTGAGCTATGACAAGGCCGAGAAAACCGCAGGGTCCGCTGGCCGCATCATCGACAAGTCGAACACCCGGGTATATCGGGCCTCGCAACAGGGCTCGTTCAGTGTTCGCCACTTCGCCGCCATGCGCGAAGCCGTCAGGCTGAAGCTGGCCAGCCAGGCGTTCGACATCCTGGCGCTGGACATCTGACCTGGACCTGGCGCCGCCCTGCGGCGCCAGGCCCCCCTCCTCCTGCCGCGAGGCCAGAAGCATGCCCACCAAACCTGCCGACCAACCCTGGGAAGACCTTCATGCCTGCCTGCGCCTGGCGCAACTGGAGGCCAACCAGGTTCACGATCGCCAACAGGATGGCCAGCGCTGGTTCAGCCGTTTTCTGCAGGGCCTGGAAGACAGCGGTGTCAAACTGATCGAACGGACGACGAAAAGCCTAGACTACGTACCCACGGATGCCGTGTTCGAAGACGTCTTCAGCGGCTGGATTCCAGCGCCCCAGAGGCGCAACCTCAAATTCGAGCGGGCTGCCAAGGACATACTCCATGGCTTGCAACAGCCAGACCTCGCCCTGCTGCGCAGCACCTCGGCCAGCTCGCACCTGCGCATCGAATTTGACCTGGATGACAGCGGTAGCCCGGTAGCGATCGTCTTTAACCTTTGCTGTTCGACCGACCCGGATACCCCGCGGACGCGCCTTGCCCTGCAGCTGGACCACATGGGCGCGAAGCTCGACGCCCGGGCTTTCGAGATGCGGCGAGAACAGGTCGAAAAACGCCTCCAGGCGCTATCCGATCTCGATCAGTTCTAGCCAGGCGGCATTGCACGCTGCGCGGGGTCCCACCTCGTCTAACCAAACAGGTTTTCCAGTAACGCGAGAGTTGAACCTCGAAGACTAACGAGGACCAGTCACACCACTCGGACCAACCGATCCTCCCGCGGACACCGCTCGAACCGTGCCCGGTAACTCCGTGTGAAATACGACGCCGACTCGAACCCGCACGCCACCGCCACCTCCAGCACACTCATGTCGGTCTGGCGCAATAGCTGCCGAGCCTTGTCCAGTCGCAATCGCAGATAGAAGCCACTGGGCGTGTCGTCCAGATGCAAGCGGAACAGGCGCTCCAGCTGCCGCCGGGTCACCTGCACTGCATCGGCCAGCACCTGGGTATTGAGCGGCTGCTCGATATTTCGCTCCATCTCGCCGATCACCTTCACGAGCTTCTTGTTGCTGATGCCGTAACGGCTGGCGATCTGCATGCGCTGGTGGTCCTGGCGTTGGCGAATGCGCCCGAGCACGAACTGCTCGGATACCTGCACAGCCAGCTCGCTGCCATGGGCCTGGCCGATCAGGTCAAGCATCAGGTCGATTGACGCGGTACCGCCTGCGCAGGTAATGCGCCGCCGATCGATCTCGAATAGCTCCTGGGTCACCTGCAAGCGTGGATAGCGCTCCTTGAATGCCTCCAGCGCCTCCCAGTGCACGGTGGCGCGGTGGCCGTCGAGCAGGCCGGCCTCGGCCAGCACCACCGCGCCGGTATCGATGCCACCCAGAACAACTCCCTCATGGTCCAGGCGGCGTAGCGCCTGCTGCAGTGCCGGCCCGTAACAGGCCAACGGCTCGAAGCCCGCGACGATCAGCAGGATGCCGCCAGGTTCGCCCGCCGCCAGCGCTGCATCGGCGTTTACCGACATGCCATTGCTGGCCAGCACCGGCCCGCCGTCCAGGCTCAACACCTGCCAGCGATACAACGGGCCCTTGAAACGATTGGCCACCCGCAGTGGTTCCAGAGCACTGATGAAACCCATGGCCGAGAAACCGGGTAACAACAGGAAATGAATGATTTGCGGCATTGCATGCTCCACGGCAAAGGTGGTCGCCTCCGTGCAAATGTTGGTCGCCAGGGTGCGATTTACCACCCTGGCAGCAGCGTAGCGTGTTCACACGGCCCAGAGAGGCCGGCCCCTATAAAAAATGCCCTGCCGATGGAGAGCCACCATGCAACGCTTGATCCGCCGCAGCCTGTTATCCGTAGCCCTGACCACTATCGTCGCTTCCCCGCTGTATGCCGCGGAACCCGCGGCCTGCAAGAACGTCCGTCTGGGCGTGGTCAACTGGACCGATGTCATCGCCACCAGCGCCATGGCGCAGGTGCTGCTCGATGGCCTTGGCTACCAGACCAAGCAGACCAGCGCTTCGCAGCAGATCATCTTCGCCGGCATCCGCGACAAACGCCTGGACATGTTCCTGGGTTACTGGAACCCGATCATGACCCAGACCATCACTCCGTTCGTCGACGCCAAACAAGTCAAGGTACTCGACAAACCCAGCCTGGAAGACGCCCGTGCCACCCTGGCGGTGCCCAAGTACCTGGCCGACAAGGGCCTGAAGACGTTCGCCGATATTCACAAGTTCGAAAAGGAACTGGGCGGGAAAATCTACGGCATCGAACCAGGCTCCGGCGCCAACACCCAGATCAAGGCGATGATCACCAAGAACCAGTTTGGCCTTGGCAAGTTCCAGCTGGTCGAATCCAGCGAGGCCGGCATGCTCGCCGCCGTCGACCGCGCGGTGCGGCGCAACGAAGCTGTGGTGTTCTTTGGCTGGGCACCGCACCCGATGAACGTGAATATCGACATGGTCTATCTGGGCGACAGCCAGGACGCCCTGGGCCCTGACGAAGGCCGCGCGACAGTGTGGACGGTGACTGCGCCGGACTATGCCGAACGCTGCCCCAACGCCCACCGCCTGCTGGCCAACCTGAACTTCAGCGCCGAGGACGAGAGCCGCATGATGCAGCCGCTGCTCGACCACAAGGACGCGCTGGAATCGGCCCGCCAGTGGCTCAAGGACCACCCCGAGGACAAGGCCCGCTGGCTGGAGGGTGTGACCACCTTCGATGGCAAGCCGGCTGCGGACAACCTCAAGCTCACTGCCAACTGACAGGGCCCCTTCGCAGCACAAGGCTGCTCCTACAGGTACAGCGCAAAGCTCAGGGTCACTGCTGACCCTGTGGGAGCGGGTTCACCCGCGAAAAGGTCACCAGACACTACAAGGAACACCGCCATGAACCACGACGTCATCATCACCTGCGCCCTCACCGGCGCTGGCGACACCGCCTCGAAAAGCCACCTTGTTCCAGTCACCCCCAAGCAGATCGCCGAGTCTGCCGTAGAGGCCGCCAAAGCCGGCGCCACCGTAGTCCACTGCCACGTGCGCGACCCGCAAACCGGCCGCTTCAGCCGTGACGTGGCGCTGTATCGCGAAGTCATGGAACGCATCCGCGAAGCTGACGTGGACATCATCGTCAACCTTACCGCCGGTATGGGTGGCGACCTGGAAATCGGCCCGGGTGAAACACCACTGGAATTCGGCCCGGGCACCGACCTGATCGGCCCACTGGAACGTCTGGCCCATGTCGAAGCGCTGCTGCCGGAAATTTGCACCCTCGACTGCGGCACCCTCAATTTCGGCGATGGCAACTCGATCTACGTCTCTACCCCGGCGCAACTGCGCGCCGGTGCCAAGCGCATCACCGAGCTGGGAGTGAAAGCCGAGCTGGAAATCTTCGACACCGGCCACCTTTGGTTCGCCAAGCAGATGATCAAGGAAGGCCTGCTCAACGACCCGCTGTTCCAGCTGTGCCTGGGCATCCCGTGGGGTGCGCCGGCCGATACCACCACCATGAAGGCCATGGTCGACAACCTGCCAGCCAACGTCACCTGGGCCGGCTTCGGCATTGGCCGCATGCAGATGCCGATGGCCGCCCAAGCGGTGCTGCTGGGTGGCAACGTGCGGGTGGGCCTGGAAGACAACCTGTACCTGGACCGTGGCGTACTGGCCAGCAACGGTCAGCTGGTCGAGCGGGCGGCAGAGATCATCACCCGCATGGGTGGCCGCGTGCTCAGCCCGGCAGAAGGCCGGGAAAAAATGAACCTCAAGCGCCGCTGATTCCCTTTCAGGAGACCGATATGCCCTTCATCACCGAGATCAAGTCCTTCGCCGCCCTGGGTAGTGGCGTGATCGGCAGCGGCTGGGTCGCCCGCGCCCTGGCCCATGGCCTGGACGTGGTCGCTTGGGACCCGGCGCCCGGCGCCGAGCACGCCCTGCGCAAACGCATCGCCAACGCCTGGCCTGCACTGGAGAAACAAGGCCTGGCGCCAGGTGCAGCGCAAGACCGGCTGAAATTCGTGGCCACCATCGAGGAATGCGTGCGCGACGCCGATTTCATCCAGGAAAGCGCACCCGAGCGCCTGGACCTCAAGCTCGACCTGCACGCGAAGATCAGCGCTGCCGCCAAGCCCAATGCAATCATCGGCTCCAGTACCTCGGGCCTGCTGCCCAGCGAGTTCTACGAGTCATCCACTCACCCTGAGCGTTGCGTGGTCGGTCACCCGTTCAACCCGGTTTACCTGCTGCCGCTGGTGGAGATCGTCGGCGGCAACCGCACGGCACCCGAAGCTATCGAGGCCGCGAAAACCATCTACACCGCACTCGGCATGCGCCCGCTGCATGTGCGCAAGGAAGTCCCTGGCTTCATCGCCGACCGCCTGCTCGAAGCGCTGTGGCGCGAGGCCCTGCACCTGGTCAACGACGGCGTGGCCAGCACTGGCGAGATCGACGACGCGATCCGCTTCGGCGCCGGCCTGCGCTGGTCGTTCATGGGCACCTTCCTCACCTACACCCTGGCCGGTGGCGACGCCGGCATGCGCCACTTCATGGCCCAGTTCGGCCCGGCGCTGAAGCTGCCCTGGACCTACCTGCCGGCACCGGAGTTGACCGACAAGCTGATCGACGATGTGGTCGAAGGCACTTCGGAACAGCTGGGCGAACGCAGCATCGCTGCGCTGGAGCGCTATCGTGATGACACGCTGCTGGCAGTGCTGGAGGCGGTGAAGACCAGCAAGGCCAGGCACGGTATGGCTTTCGGCGACTGAGGAGACTGCGATGCCCGCACTGATCACCTACCGCACCCCGGTCCAAGAGGACTGGGTAGACTACAACGGGCATCTGCGCGATGCCTACTACCTGCTTATCTTCAGCTACGCCACTGATGCGCTGATGGAGCGCATCGGCCTGGATGCCGACAGCCGCGGCCAGAGCGGTAACTCGCTGTTCACCCTGGAGGCGCACATCAACTACCTGCACGAAGTGAAGCTGGGTACCGAAGTGTGGGCGCAGACGCAGATCATCGGCTTCGACCGCAAGCGCCTGCATGTCTATCACAGCCTGCACCGGGCAGGCTTCGACGAAGCACTGGCGGCCAGTGAGCAGATGCTGCTGCATGTGGACCTGGCGGGGCCGAAGTCGGCGCCGTTCAGTGAGCGTAGCGTCGGGTTGCTGCAAGGGTTGGTGGATGAGCAGCAGGGCCTGCCGTCGGCTGAATTCCTGGGCAGGGTAATAGGCCTGAACACAAAATCCTGAAGGTGACTGCGCGCCCTGTGGGAGCGGGTTCACCCGCGAATGCTTTGGTAACTTCACCATCGCATTCGCGGGTAAACCCGCTCCCACAGGGATTTGTGCATCCTTCAAGTGTTGCTTCGGGAAAAAAATAACCCCGGAAAGCCGTGAGCATCCGGGGCCAAGAGCGAGCAACATCCACTGTGCATGAACGAGGGTGACCAAACCCTCAGGAACCGTGAATGGCTTCAGTGTGCGGCCTTCCAAGGTGCTCGATTTAGCCGGAAACGACCTGTTCTTAGCCAATGCAGCCATGGCGCCATTCTGTTGTTGCGGGCATGTCGCCGGCGTCACAGAATCGGTCGTAAATCACAGCAGCACTCTCTTAGCGATAAAAGGGACAACAGCCATGATGCATGCGGATTTGATTGACCAGGACGATCTGGCAGGCCACCTGCGCGCGCGCGGGTTCGAGATTCCGGCCGGCGCTACTGCCGAGCAGGCGTGCGAAGCGGTGGTGCGCGGGCTGACCGAGCCCAATGCACGGGCGCTGAAGGGGATGGTGGAGCAGATGTATACCGGTAGTGCGACGATCCTGCCGGCGGTGCGCCAGGCCATCGACAAACAGCTGTTGCCGGCGTTGGCGCAGTTCAACAAGCGCGCCTGAATCGTTTTCCTGTACTGGCCTCTTCGCGGGTGAACCCGCTCCCACAGGTTCTGCACTGAACTCGAAAGCAGTGCAGTACCTGTGGGAGCGGGTTCACCCGCGAAGAAGCCGGCTCCATATCAGAGCCTCACACTGGCAAAGGTCGACTCGTTGCGCGCCTGGCTCAGGGCCGCCATCGGCCCGCTGTGCGGCGACAGAGTCATGGCCTGCGGGATCGGCATCATCGCCACCTGCTGCGCGGTGTTGGAGCCCACGCGCTCATCACGCGGCGGAATGCCGAAGTACTCGCGGTAGCACTTGGAGAAGTGCGGGGTCGACACGAAGCCGCATACCGACGCCACCTCGATGATCGACATCGGCGTCTGCTTCAGCAACTGCCGGGCGCGGATCAGGCGCAGCTTCAGGTAGTAACGCGACGGCGAACAGTGCAGGTACTTCTGGAACAGGCGCTCGAGCTGCCGGCGCGATACCGACACGTATACCGCCAGTTCGTCCAGGTCGATCGGCTCTTCGAGGTTGGCCTCCATCAGCGCGACGATTTCCTGCAGCTTCGGCTGGTTGGTGCCAAGCATGTGCTTGAGCGGCACGCGCTGGTGATCCTGCTCGTTGCGGATGCGTTCGTAGACGAACATTTCAGAGATTGCCGCCGACAGTTCACGGCCGTGATCGCGGCTGATCAGGTGCAGCATCATGTCCAGCGGCGCAGTGCCGCCGGAGCTGGTGAAGCGGTTACGGTCGAGGGTGAACAGGCGGGTGCTCATGTTGACCCGCGGGTAGGCCTCCTGCATGGCAGCCAGGCATTCCCAGTGCACGCTGCAATCGAAGCCATCGAGCAGGCCGGCGCAGGCCAGGGCCCAGCTGCCGGTGCACACTGCACCCAGGCGTCGCGACTGGCGAGCCTGGGCCTGCAGCCAGGTGACATGCTCACGGGTAACGGTGCGCTGGATGCCGACGCCGCCACAAACAATCACTGTATCCATCGGCGGGGCGCTGTGCATGGCCGCGTCGGGGGTGATCTGCAGGCCGTCGCTGGCCCACACCTGGCCGCCATCGACAGTCAGGGTGTGCCAGCGGTATAGCTCGCGGCCGGAAAGCTGGTTGGCCATGCGCAGCGGCTCGACGGCCGACGCCAGGGAAATGAGAGTGAAATTGTCCAGTAGGAGAAACCCGATGGACTGGGGGGCTGTGCGGTTCTGGGTTGGGGTCCCGGAGGTGTACGACGTCATCGCGATTTCTCCTCACACAAATGCAGGGTGTGCCTCAGGCGAGCACTGATTTCTTGTTATGTATGGCCCCGGTTTCATGTGCAGGGGCCTTGGTGCCAATCTCAACGCAAACGCCGTGCCTGAAATTGAACGGCTATCCAAAAAAACCTGAAAACGACGCCTTTATCAGGCAAATCAGGTGTTTTGATCGAGTTGGCCAATCTTCGTAGAACGGGCGTGCTAGGCGCTGTGCGTGTAACGGCTGAGCAATTTGGTGACACGCGCAGTGTAGGATGCCCAGAAACGACACTCTTGAGTGTCACCGACAACGCCCACACTGATAACGACACCCGACGATCGGTATGCGTCGCGCTGCACCATAAAGAGACATTTGTGGCTGTGCTGCACCTGTTTCAATCTCAAGGGCCCCTTCGCGGGTGAACCCGCTCCCACAAGGATAATGCAGTCCCTGTGGGAGCGGGTTCACCCGCGAAGAGGCCCTTAAGGTCAGATCAAGAGTCAGCATTCAATGGCGCTGACCGCCAGGCCACCACGCGAGGTCTCTTTGTACTTGTCGTGCATGTCGGCCCCGGTATCGCGCATGGTGCGGATAACCTGGTCGAGGGAAATGAAGTGCTCGCCGTCACCACGCAGGGCCATCTGCACCGCGTTGATGGCCTTGACCGCGGCAATCGCGTTGCGCTCGATGCACGGCACCTGCACCAACCCGCCGACCGGGTCGCAGGTCAGGCCCAGGTTGTGCTCCAGTGCAATCTCGGCAGCGTTCTCCACCTGCGGTGGGGTCGCGCCCAGCACCTCAGCGAGGCCCGCCGCGGCCATGGCGCAAGCCGAACCGACTTCCCCCTGGCAACCCACTTCGGCACCAGAGATCGACGCGTTCTTCTTGCACAGAATGCCCACCGCGGCGGCAGCGAGGAAGAAATCGACCACGCTGGACTCGTCCACCGCATCACTGAAGCGCATGTAGTAGTGCAACACCGCCGGGATGATGCCCGCCGCGCCGTTGGTCGGCGCGGTAACCATGCGCCCGCCGGCGGCGTTTTCTTCGTTGACCGCCAGGGCGAACAGGTTGACCCACTCCATGGCGCTCATGGTCGAGCCGATCACGTTGGGCTTGCCGATTTCCTGCAGGCTGCGGTGCAGCTTGGCGGCGCGGCGGCGTACGTTCAGCCCGCCGGGCAGCGTGCCTTCGTATTTCAGGCCATTGTTGACGCATTCCTGCATGGCTTCCCAGAGCTTGTGCAGGCCGGCGCGGATCTCTTCCTCGCTGCGCCAGACCTTCTCGTTGGCCATCATCAATTGCGACACGCTGAGGTCGTTTTGCTTGCACAGGCGCAGCAGTTCGGCGGCGCTGTCGAAGTCGTACGGCAGCACCGTCTGGTCGGCATCCAGCACGCCGCTGGCGGCCTGGGCGGCATCGACCACAAAGCCGCCACCCACCGAGTAATAGGTGTCGCGGTGCAGCTCGCCCTGCTCGCCTTCGGCAATCAGGGTCATGGCGTTGGGGTGGTACGGCAGGTTCTCGTCCAGCAGCAGCATGTCGCGGGCCCAGACGAATTCGATGGGCAGGCGGCGGTCCAGCTGCAGGGTATTGGTTTCGCGCAGGTCGGCGATACGCGGCGCGATCTGGGTCGGGTCGATGGCGTCCGGCCATTCGCCCATCAGGCCCATGATGGTGGCATTGTCGGTGCCATGCCCCACACCCGTGGCCGACAGCGAGCCATACAGGCGCACTTCGATCCGCTTCACACGTTCCAGCTCGCCACGCTCGCGCAGGCCCTGGACGAACAGAGCGCCAGCACGCATGGGGCCGACGGTGTGGGAGCTGGAGGGCCCGACACCGATCTTGAACAGGTCGAACACGCTGATGGCCATTGTTGAATCACCTCTTGCTGGGCTTGTCTCTGCGCGCCATGCGCAGGGCGGGGCAGCTGCTAGGCTGAAGCAGCGGGCCGCCTTGAATGCACGCATCATCGGGCTTTTACCGCACCCCTCGCCGTCTGCAACCGACGTACTTTTGTCCAGCAGCGCCGCGCTGTTTTCTACCGGGAAGTAGCCCTCACCAGGCCGCTTTCCGGCGGCCTGGTGACGTAAAAATGCGGCTGAGGGGGTGGAAAAATCCATAAACGACATCGCCCATACTGGATACGACCCGTTCCGTACTGGTTACGACCCCACCAGTAGGCGATTGCCCGGCGCTGGAGGATTATCGAAAGCGACTCGTAAAGCACGGCCACGCATCCTGCCCTCTGCAGGCCTGGTCGACCGGACCCTGAGAAAGCCCGGCGACCCACGCGAACCCGAAGACAAAATCACAGGAGTCCATCCATGAAAGGTTCACCCTCGCTGTTGCTGGTTGCGATGCTGTCCGCGCCTTTGCTGGCCCAGGCCGCCGAACCCGAGCAATGCAAGACGGTACGGTTCTCGGATGTCGGCTGGACCGACATCACGGTCACCACCGCGACCACCAGCGTTGTGCTCGAAGCACTGGGTTACAAGACCCACACCACCATGATCTCGGTACCGGTGACCTACAAGTCGCTGGCCACCGGCAAGGACCTGGACGTGTTTCTCGGCAACTGGATGCCGACCATGGAGAACGACATCAAGCAGTACCGCGACGCAGGTACTGTGGAAACCGTGCGCGCCAACCTGGAAAACGCCAAGTACACCTTGGCTGTGCCCCAGGCGCTGTATGACAAGGGCCTGAAGGACTTCAGCGACATTCCCAAGTTCAAGCAGGAACTGGGCGGCAAGATCTACGGCATCGAGCCTGGCAACGATGGCAACCGCACCATCCAGAGCATGATCGACAAGAACGCCTTCGGCCTGAAGGACGCCGGCTTCAAGATCGTCCAGTCCAGCGAGGCCGGCATGCTGTCGCAGGTCGACCGCGCGCAGAAACGCGGCGAGGCGCTGGTGTTCCTCGGCTGGGAACCGCACCCGATGAACACCCGCTTCAAGATGCAGTACCTGACCGGTGGGGACGAGTTCTTCGGCCCCGACTTCGGCAAGGCGACCGTATTGACCAACACCCGCAAGGGCTATGTGCAGGAATGCAGCAACGTTGGCCAGCTGTTGAAGAACCTGTCGTTCGAGCTCAAGGATGAAAGCACCATGATGGGCTATGTCCTGGACGACAAGATGAAACCCGAGGCGGCTGCCAAGAAGTGGCTCAAGGACAACCCTGGCAAGCTGGATGCCTGGCTGGCCGGTGTCACCACCGTTGATGGCAAACCAGGCCTGGAGGCGGCCAAGGCCAAGCTGACGCAATAACGCAATACGCCATAGCGCTACCTCGGGGCAGGCCGTGCCTGCCCCGGGTTGATTTCAATCTATGCAGGTGGAAGCTCGCTATCATGCTTATCGATCAGAAAATACCCCTGGGTGAGTACATCGCGTCGTTCGTCGAGTGGCTGACCCAGAACGGCGCGAACTACTTCGACGCCATCGCGCAGGGCCTGGAGTTCATGATCCATGGCGTCACCAGTGCCCTGACCTTCTTCAATCCGTTCGTGCTCATCGCTCTGTTCGCCGCCCTGGCGCATTTCATCCAGCGCAAGTGGGCGCTGACCGCATTCGTCGCCCTGTCGTTCCTGCTGATCCTCAACCTGGGTTACTGGCAGGAAACCATGGAAACCCTGGCGCAGGTCACCTTTGCCACGGTGGTTTGCGTGGCCATCGGCGTGCCACTGGGCATCGTCGCCGCGCACAAACCGATGTTCTATACCGCCATGCGCCCGGTACTCGACCTGATGCAGACGGTACCTACATTCGTCTACCTGATCCCCACCCTGACCCTGTTCGGCCTGGGTGTGGTGCCGGGGCTGATCTCGACGGTGGTGTTCGCCATCGCCGCGCCGATCCGCCTCACCTATCTGGGCATCTGCGATGTCCCGCAGGAGCTGATGGACGCCGGCAAGGCCTTTGGCTGCTCGCGGCGCCAGCTGCTCACCCGTATCGAACTGCCGCACGCGATGCCGAGCATCGCCGCCGGCGTTACCCAGTGCATCATGCTGTCGCTGTCGATGGTAGTGATTGCCGCCCTGGTCGGTGCTGACGGCCTGGGCAAACCTGTGGTCAACGCACTGAACACCGCCGATATTTCCCTGGGCTTCGAAGCGGGCCTGGCGATCGTGCTGCTGGCGATCATGCTCGACCGTATCTGCAAGCAACCGGACCTGCCGGTAAGGGGTGAAGCATGAGCATCATTCGTTTCGAAGACGTCGACGTCATCTTCTCCAACAAGCCGCGCGAAGCGCTGGCCCTGCTCGACCAAGGCCAGACCCGCGAGCAGATTCTCAAGCAGACCGGCCTGGTTGTGGGGGTCGAGAAGGCCAACCTGGATATCCAGAAGGGCGAAATCTGCGTGCTGATGGGCCTGTCCGGTTCGGGCAAGTCGAGTTTGCTGCGCTGCATCAACGGCCTCAACACCGTCAGCCGCGGCAAGCTGTTTGTCGAGCACGAAGGCAAGCACATCGACATTGCCCACTGTACCCCCGCCGAACTGAAGATGATGCGCACCAAGCGCATTGCCATGGTGTTCCAGAAATTCGCCCTGATGCCCTGGCTGACGGTACGCGAGAACATCAGCTTTGGCCTGGAAATGCAGGGCCGCCCCGAGAAGGAACGGCGCAAGCTGGTCGACGAAAAGCTCGAGCTGGTGGGCCTGACCCAGTGGCGCAACAAGAAGCCGGACGAACTGTCAGGCGGCATGCAGCAGCGCGTGGGCCTGGCCCGGGCGCTGGCGATGGATGCCGACATCCTGCTGATGGACGAACCGTTCTCGGCACTGGACCCGCTGATCCGCCAGGGCCTGCAAGACGAGTTGCTTGGCCTGCAGGCCAAGCTGAGCAAGACCATCGTGTTCGTCAGCCACGACCTGGACGAAGCGCTGAAGCTGGGTAGCCGCATCGCCATCATGAAGGACGGGCGGATCATCCAGTACAGCAAGCCGGAAGAGATCGTGCTCAACCCGGCCGACGAGTATGTGCGTACCTTCGTCGCCCATACCAACCCGCTGAACGTGCTGTGCGGGCGCAGCCTGATGCGCAGCCTGGACAACTGCAAGCGGGTGAATGGCTCGGTGTGCCTGGACCCGGGTGGCGATTCGTGGCTGGACCTGGGCGAAGGCAACTCGATCAAGCGTGCGCGCCAGGGGCAGAACGGGCTGGAGATGCAGAACTGGGCACCGGGGCAGTCGGTGGAAGGGCTGGGCCGCAAACCGACCCTGGTGCATGCGGATATCGGCATGCGCGATGCGCTGCAGATTCGCTACCAGACCGGGAACAAGCTGGTGCTGCAGGAGAATGACAAGGTGGTGGGGATTCTGGGCGACAGCGAGCTATATCACGCGCTGCTCGGCAAGAACCACGGTTGATGCCATTGGGGCCGCGTTGCGGCCCTTTCGCGACACAAGGCCGCTCCTACAGGGGAACGCATATCCCTGTAGGAGCGGCCTTGTGTCGCGAAAGGAGGGCAAAGCCCTCCCAACAATGGGTCAGCGAACGACGATCCCGCGCGAAGCCATGTAGGCCTTGGCCTCCGGCACCGTGTACTCGCCAAAGTGGAAGATACTGGCCGCCAGCACCGCACTGGCATGCCCTTCCAGAATGCCGTCAGCCAGGTGCTGCAGGTTACCCACCCCGCCCGAGGCAATCACCGGAATACCCAGCGCATCACTGATCGCGCGGGTAACGCCAAGATCGAAGCCGTTCTTCATGCCGTCCTGGTCCATGCTGGTCAGCAGAATCTCGCCGGCCCCCAGGCCTTCCATCTTCTTCGCCCATTCAACGGCATCCAGCCCGGTCGGCTTGCGCCCGCCGTGAGTGAAAATCTCCCAACGCGGCTGCTCACCCGGGCCGGATACCTTCTTGGCGTCGATGGCCACAACGATGCACTGCGAACCGAAACGGTCCGCGGCCTCGCCAACAAACTCCGGGTTGAACACCGCGGCCGTGTTGATCGAGACCTTGTCGGCACCGGCATTGAGCAGGTTGCGGATGTCCTGTACGGTGCGCACGCCACCGCCCACGGTCAGCGGGATGAACACCTGGCTGGCCATACGCTCGACGGTATGCAGGGTGGTGTCACGGCCATCGACGCTGGCAGTAATGTCGAGGAAGGTGATTTCGTCGGCACCTTGCTCGTCGTAGCGACGGGCGATTTCCACCGGGTCGCCGGCATCACGGATGTTCTCGAACTTGACGCCCTTGACCACCCGGCCGTTGTCCACGTCCAGGCAAGGGATGATGCGCTTGGCCAGTGCCATGGTTCAGTCCTCAGCCTTGGTAGTTGTCGCAGAAGGCTTGGGCCTCGGCGACATCGAGGGTGCCTTCGTAGATGGCACGGCCGGTGATGGCGCCGATGATGCCCGGGGCCTTGGCGTCCAGCAGGGCCTTGATGTCACCCAGGTTGTGGATGCCGCCCGAGGCGATCACCGGGATCGAGGTGGCTTCTGCCAGCGCCTTGGTGAACGGCACGTTGCAGCCCTGCATCATGCCGTCCTTGGCGATGTCGGTGTAGACGATCGCCGAGACGCCATCGGCCTCGAAACGCTTGGCCAGGTCGATGACCTGCACCGAGCTCACTTCAGCCCAGCCGTCGGTGGCGACGAAGCCGTCCTTGGCGTCCAGACCGACGATGACCTTGCCCGGGAAGGCCTTGCACGCTTCAGCGACGAATTCCGGCTGCTTGACCGCCTTGGTACCGATGATCACGTAGCTGACGCCAGCCTTGACGTAGTGCTCGATGGTTTCCAGCGAGCGGATGCCACCGCCGATCTGGATCGGCAAAGTCGGATAGCGCTTGGCGATGGCAGTGACCACTTCACCGTTGACCGGCTGGCCTTCGAAGGCGCCGTTGAGGTCGACCAGGTGCAGGCGGCGGCAGCCACCCTCGACCCACTTGGCGGCCATGCTCACCGGGTCGTCGGAAAATACCGTGGAGTCTTCCATGCGGCCTTGGCGCAGGCGCACGCAGGCACCGTCCTTCAGATCGATAGCGGGGATAATCAGCATCTTGGGAACCTGTCTGTTCTTGGGGTTTCAGGGCTTTTCGAGCGCCCACAGATCGCTTTCGATGCTCTCGAACCGCTCCTTGAGGTGCAGCTGAACATCGGCAATCGCCCTGTTGTAGTAATGGGGTGCAATTTCTTTGCTGAACAGCTCGAGGACCTCGGCCACTTCGAACGACCCCAGCTCCAGCTCGAAACGGTCTTCGAGGAAGCGCTTGAGCGTGTGCAGCGCTTCGCGCTCCTGCTCGGGGGCCAGGGTGATGACCGGGGCCTTGGTCTTCGACCTGCTCATTTACCAGCGCCCGTCCCAGGCGACGAAGTTCTGCAGCAGCTGCAGGCCATGGGTATGGCTCTTCTCCGGGTGGAACTGCACGGCAAAGCGCGAGCCATCGGCCAGCGCAGCGGCGAAATCGACACCGTAATGGCCGCGGCCGACCACCTGGGCCGGTTTGCCGGCATTGATGTAGTAGCTGTGCACGAAGTAGAACCGCGCACGGTCGGGGATGTCGTGCCACAGCGGGTGGTCGTTGGTCTGGCCGACTTCGTTCCAGCCCATGTGCGGCACCTTCAGGTGCTCGCCGTCTTCCTGCAGGTCTTTGCCGAAGAAGCGCACCTGGCCCGGGAACAGGCCGATGCAGTCGACACCGTCGTTTTCTTCGCTGTGGTCGAGCAGTGCCTGCATGCCCACGCAAATGCCGAGGAACGGGCGGTCCTGGCTGACTTCGCGCACCAGGCTGTCGAAGCCCAGGCGGCGGATTTCGGCCATGCAGTCGCGAATCGCGCCCACGCCCGGAAATACCACGCGGTCGGCTTCGCGGATGACCGCGGCATCGCTGGTGACCAGCACCTTGCCGGCCCCTACATGCTCGAGTGCCTTGGCCACCGAGTGCAGGTTACCCATGCCATAGTCGATTACGGCTACCGTCTGCATTTACAGGCACCCTTTGGTGGAAGGCATCTGCCCGGCCATGCGCTCGTCGAGGGTGATGGCCATGCGCAGGGCGCGGCCGAAAGCCTTGAACACGGTTTCGATCTGGTGGTGGGTGTTGTGGCCACGCAGGTTGTCGATGTGCAGGGTCACCAGGGCGTGGTTGACGAAGCCCTGGAAGAACTCCTGGAACAGGTCGACATCGAAGCCACCGACGCTGGCGCGGGTGTACGGCACGTGCATCTGCAGGCCCGGGCGACCGGAGAAGTCGATGACCACGCGCGACAGCGCTTCGTCCAGAGGCACGTAGGCGTGGCCGTAGCGGAAGATGCCCTTCTTGTCACCGATGGCCTGGGCGAATGCCATGCCCAGGGTGATGCCGACGTCTTCGACGGTATGGTGATCGTCGATATGCGTGTCACCCTTGCACTCGATATCCAGATCGATCAGCCCATGGCGGGCGATCTGGTCCAGCATGTGTTCAAGGAAAGGCACACCGATATCGAATCGGGCCTTGCCACTGCCATCGAGGTTGATCGAGCACTTGACCTGGGTTTCCAGGGTATTGCGCTCGACGGAAGCCTTACGTTCGACCATCACCAGCTCCGCAAAATCATTAGGCGAAAAGGGTTTCATTATAGGCCTAGAACGCGCCCGCTTGAAACGCGGATGACATATGGCAAAGCAAGCAATTACGGGAGCTGGATACTATTACAGGTCTATACAACCCGCTCTTTTGGGGCTGCTTCGCAGCCCATCGCGACACAAGGCCGCTCCCACAGGGGCATGCGGTCACCTGTGGGAGCGGCCTTGTGTCGCGAAAGGGGCGCAAAGCGCCCCCAATCAATGGAACAGCACAGCCGTCTTTTGCAGGGTAATCCACACCCCCCAAGCCAACGGCACGACCACCACAGCCCAGGCCAGCAGCACCAGGGGCAGGCTGCCCGGTGCCGCCTTCCACTCCAGCGAGCGCGCCCCATCGGCGCCCTTGTCATGGCTCAACGCCCGCTCGGCAGCCAGTTCGGCATCGCTCATGAAATGCCTGTCGGCCACCGGTCGCACCAGCATGTTGCAGACAAAGCCCAGCACCAGCAGGCCGGCGAGGATGTACAAGGTCATGTCATAGGCAGCCGCACGCTCCACCCCGGCTGCCAACTGGTACTCGCGCAGGTAGGTGATAAGCACCGGCCCCAGCACTCCCGCCGCCGCCCAGGCGGTCAGCAGGCGGCCATGGATGGCACCGACCATCTGCGTGCCGAACAGGTCGGCCAGGTAGGCCGGTACCGTGGCAAAGCCACCGCCGTACATCGACAGGATGATGCAGAACGCCGCCACGAACAGCGCCACGTTACCCAGGTGCCCCATGTTCGGTACCAGGCTGTACAAGCCCACGCCCAGGGCGAAGAAGGCGAAATAGGTGTTCTTGCGGCCAATGTAGTCCGAGAACGACGCCCAGAAGAACCGCCCGCCGATGTTGAACAGGCTCAGCAGGCCGGTGAAGCCGGCGGCGATCGCGGCAATCTGCGCCAGCTGGGTGCTGTTCAGCTCGCTGAAGCTCAACCCGTTGCCCAGCAGCTTGCCGGCGAACACTTCCTGCAGCAACGGCGAAGCCATGCCGAGGATGCCGATACCCGCCGACACGTTCAGGCACAGCACCAGCCAGATCAGGGCGAACTGCGGGGTCTTCCAGGCCACGCTGACGTGCACGTGGCGGTCGGTGACCATGGTGTTGCCAGCTTTCTTCACCGGGGCGCTCCAGCCTTCGGGCTTCCAGCCGGTTGGCGGTACGCGATACGCCAGGGCACCGGCGGTCATGAACACGAAGTAGATCGCCGCCATGACGACGAAGCTCTGCCACACGCCCACTTCCTGCGCATTGCCGAAATGGCCCATCAGCGCGGTGGCCAGCGGTGCACCGACCATGGCCCCGCCACCGAAGCCCATGATCGCCATGCCGGTGGCCATGCCGCGCTTGTCCGGGAACCATTTGATCAGGGTCGAAACCGGCGAGATGTAGCCCAGGCCCAGGCCGATACCGCCGATTACGCCGGAGCCCAGCCACATCAGCCACAGCTGGTGGGTCTTCACGCCAATGGCTGAAATAAGCATGCCGCCGCACCAGCACAACGCCGACACCAAGCCGGCCTTGCGCGGGCCGGCGTGTTCCAGCCAACCACCCAGCACGGCTGCCGAGCAACCGAGGAAGACGAAGAACAGGGTGTAGATCCAGCTCAGCATGGAAATCGGCCAATCGCATTCGGCGCTGAACATTCGGGCCATGAAGCCCATGTCCGCTGCGCAGGCGACCGGGGCGGTGATGCCGAGGGCTTGCGACAGTGGCAGCCAGAACACCGAGAAGCCATAGGCCATGCCGATGCACAGGTGGATGGCCAGGGCGGCTGGCGGGACCAGCCAGCGGTTGAAGCCCGGGCGGGCGATGATGCGCTCCTTCGACAGGAAGCCTGGCGCACTGGCCAAGGTCCCCGCCGCGACGGTACTGCTCATAGGATTAGATCCTTCTTATAGGGAGGGTGCAGGCAAAGCGGCGCAAGGGTAGCAGCATCAAGTGGCGTGAAAGCAATCTGATATCGTTAATTTTTGCTCGGCTGAAACGGTCATGTGGCCTGTACCGGCCCTATCGCCGGCAAGCCAGCTCCCACAAGTACCCCACCGACCTCGGGAACAGCGGGATCCCTGTGGGAGCTGGCTTGCCGGCGATAGGGCCAGTACAGGCCACACATTCGGAACTGACAAAATCGTGGCTGTCGAAAGCCGTACCATCTGCTGTACACGTAGGAAATGCCCCGTATCTCTGGTCGAATACGCAGGGGCAACCACTGCGGCGCTATACTCTGCCGCCTGAATTTCAAAAACGGACTACAAGGACTCGCCCATGAAAGCGTTCGGCAAAATCCTGGGACTTGGGCTTCTCGGGTTGCTGCTGATCATCGTGGCACTGGGCTTCGCCCTGACCCACCTCTTCGATCCCAACGACTACAAAGACGAGATTCGCCAGCTGGCACGTGACAAGGCTCACGTCGAGCTGACCCTCAACGGTGACATTGGCTGGAGCCTGTTCCCGTGGCTGGGCCTGGAGCTGCACGAGGCGAGCATCGCCACCTTGAACAAACCCAAGGAGCCATTCGCCGACCTGCAGATGCTCGGCCTGTCGGTACGTGTGCTGCCACTGCTGCGCCGCGAAGTGCAGATGAGCGACGTGCGCGTGGAGGGCCTGAACCTGACCCTGGCCCGTGACGAACACGGCCATGGCAACTGGGAAGACATCGGCAAGCCGCTGCCCGCGCAGAACGGCGCCAGCGCCGATACGCAGGCCGGTGCCCCGGCCCAGGCGCCGGCCGAACAGCCGTCGGCACCGGTCGCCAGCAACGAGCGCGCCGTCAAGCTGGACATCGACAGCCTGACCGTCAACAACGCCCGTGTGCAGTACACCGATGCCAAGACCGGTCAGAACTACAGCGCCGAAAGCATCCAGCTGAGCACCGGCCCGGTCCACGAAGGGGCGAACATTCCGCTCAAGGCCAGCGCCTTCCTCAGTGCCAGCCAGCCGAACATCAAGGCTCGCACCGAACTGGCCGGCGAGCTGCGCTTTGACCGCAAGCTCAAGCGCTACAACTTCGAAGACATGCGCCTGTCGGGCGAAACCTCGGGTGAGCCCACCGGCGGCAAGACCGTGACCTTCGCCGCCCAAGGCCAGTTGCTGGTCGACCTGGCCGCCAATGTCGCCTCGTGGAACGGCCTGAAAGTCTCGGCCAACCAGCTGCGCGCCCTGGGCGAACTGAACCTGCGGGACCTGGACAAGGCGCCACAGCTGAGCGGCGGCCTGTCCATCGCCCAGTTCGACCTGCGCACCTTCCTCGACAGCATCGGCCGCCCGCTGCCGGCCACCAACGACCCGGCGGCCTTCGCCAAGCTGGAACTGGTCACCCGCCTGCAGGGCACGCCGAACAGCCTGGCCCTGGAAGACCTGGCGGTGAAGCTGGACGACAGCACCTTCAGTGGCCGCGTGGCCATCGATGACTTCGCCAAGCAGGCCCTGCGCCTGCAGCTCAAAGGCGACACCTTCAACGCCGACCGCTACCTGCCGGCCAAGAGTGAAGAAGCCAAGGGCGCCACCGCCGCGCGTCAGGCCGAGGTCAAGCAACAGGAAGCCAGCGCGGTCGCCGGCCCTGGTACCACGCCGCTTCCCAACGCCCCGACCCAGGTCGCCTGGAGCGACGACAAGCTGCTGCCGGTCGACCGCCTGCGCGCCCTCGACTTGCAGGCCGACCTGGCCTTCGGCTCGCTGACCCTGGACAAACTGCCGATCGAAGACGCCCAGCTCAAGGCTATCGGCCAGGGCGGCCTGCTGACCTTGCAAACCCTTCGCGGTGAACTGTACAACGGCACCTTCGAGGCCAAGGGCACCGTCGACGTGCGCCCTGCCGTGCCGCAACTGGGCGTCAATACCAGCATCCAGCGGGTGCCGGTGGAACATTTCATCAAGACCGAGGGCAAGGAACAGACGCCACCGGTCAAAGGCCTGCTGACGCTGACCAGCGACCTGACCGCCACCGGCAACAGCCAGAAGGCCCTGGTCGATACCTTGAACGGCAACGCCAACTTCGTCATCAACGACGGCGTGCTGGTCAATGCCAACCTGGAACAGCAGCTGTGCAAGGCCATCGCCACGCTGAACCGCAAATCGCTCACCGGCGAGCCACGCGGCAAGGACACCCCGTTCCAGGAACTGCGCGGCAGCCTGGTGGTGCGTAATGGCGTCGCCAGCAACCCGGACCTCAAGGCGCGCATTCCGGGCCTGACCGCCAATGGCCATGGTGACCTCGACCTGCGTGTACTGGGCATGGACTACAACGTTGGCGTGGTCGTCGAAGGCGACCAGCGCGCCATGCCGGACCCGGCCTGCCAGGTCAACGAACGCTATGTCGGTGTCGAAATACCGCTGCGCTGCCGCGGCCCGCTGGAGCTGGGCGCCAAGGCCTGCCGCCTGGACCAGGACGGCCTGGGCAAGGTAGCTGCCAAACTGGCCGGCAACCGCCTGCAAGACAAGATCGATGAAAAACTCGGAGACAAAGTGAGCCCGGAACTGAAAGACGCGCTCAAGGGGCTGTTCAAGCGATGAGCCCCGAGCAGTTCTCCAGCGCAGTGCTGGACTGGTATGACGAACACGGCCGGCACGACCTGCCCTGGCAACAGGGCATCAACCCGTACCGGGTGTGGGTGTCGGAAATCATGTTGCAGCAGACCCAGGTCAGCACCGTGCTCAACTACTTCGACCGCTTCATGCAGGCCCTGCCGACCGTGCAAGCCCTGGCCGAAGCGCCGGAGGACGAAGTGCTGCACCTGTGGACGGGCCTGGGCTACTACACCCGGGCACGTAACCTGCAAAAGGCCGCGAAGATCGTGGTCGAACAGCATGGCGGCGAATTCCCGCGCAGTGTCGAGCAGCTCACCGAGCTGCCCGGCATCGGCCGCTCGACTGCCGGTGCCATCGCCAGCATCAGCATGGGCATCCGCGCACCGATCCTCGACGGCAACGTCAAACGCGTACTGGCCCGCTACACCGCCCAGGCCGGCTACCCCGGTGAGCCCAAGGTGGCCAACCAACTGTGGGCCACGGCCGAGCGCTTTACCCCGCAACAGCGGGCCAACCACTACACCCAGGCAATGATGGACATGGGCGCCACGCTGTGCACCCGCAGCAAACCCAGTTGCCTGATCTGCCCGCTGCAGCGCGGCTGCGAAGCGCACCTGCACGGTGAAGAAACCCGTTACCCAGAGCCAAAGCCGCGCAAGGCACTGCCGCAACGCCGCACACTGATGCCACTGCTGGCCAACCACGAAGGCGCCATCCTGCTTTACCGCCGCCCGTCCAGCGGACTTTGGGGTGGCTTGTGGAGCCTGCCGGAGCTGGACGACATCGCCCAGCTCGACGACCTGGCCTACCAGCACGGCCTGCGCCTGGCTGGCAGCCGCGCCATGGACGGCCTGACCCATACCTTCAGCCACTTCCAGCTGGCGATCGAGCCCTGGCTGGTGCGCGTCGACCCGGTCGGCCAGCACGTGGCCGAGGCCGACTGGCTCTGGTATAACCTCGCCACCCCGCCGCGCCTGGGCCTCGCCGCCCCGGTGAAAAAGCTGCTCAAACGCGCGGCCGACGAACTGACTGCAGGAGACGCCCGATGACCCGCACCGTGATGTGCCGCAAGTACAAAGAAGAACTGCCAGGCCTGGAGCGCCCGCCCTACCCCGGCGCCAAGGGCCAGGACATCTTCGAACACATCTCGCAGAAGGCCTGGGCCGACTGGCAGAAGCACCAGACCATGCTGATCAACGAAAAGCGCCTGAACATGATGAACGCCGAGGACCGCAAGTTCCTCCAGGGCGAGATGGACAAGTTTTTCGCCGGCGAAGAATACGCCCAGGCGGAAGGCTACGTTCCACCGTCGGAATGACCCCACGGAACGTAAGCGACGGAATTAATTTAAAATTTTTTCAAAAAGTCGTTGACGAGCGGTCTGAAAGTCTATTTAATTCACCTCGTCGCCCAGATAGCTCAGTCGGTAGAGCAGAGGATTGAAAATCCTCGTGTCGGCGGTTCGACTCCGTCTCTGGGCACCACCTTCAAGCTTCTGGTGGTTGCAAAGTTACCCGAAGCGACAACAAGAAACCCGCCTAGTGCGGGTTTTTTGTTGTCTGTCATTTTTGCTGAAAGAATGGCAGCCTACCGGCCTTGCTATCCATCCCAAGCACCAACCTTATCCCGCTGCGCGCGGGAGCACCTCGGCATGAAGCCTTACCCCCAGCGCCGCCATCACTTTCATGATGGTCGCCAGACTCGGGTTACCTTCCGCAGACAACGCCTTGTACAGCCCTTCCCGTGTCAGCCCGGTGTCACGTGCCAACTGAGCCATACCTCGGGCCCGGGCGATGTCGCCCAAGGCAGCAGCAAGCAGTGCCGGGTCGTTTTCCTCCAGACACGCCTCAAGGTACAAGGCCATGTCTTCCTCTGTCTTCAAATGGTCAACGGCGTCCCATTTGCTCAGCTTGATATTTGTCATGGTGGCCTCCTAAAGGTCGCGTGCCAGCTTGAGGGCAGATTTGATATCTCTGGATTGGCTGGCCTTATCGCCACCCGCCAAGAGGATGATCACCTCATAGCCTCGTTGAACGAAATACACCCGATAGCCCGGACCATAATCGATCCGCAGTTCGAATACTCCCTCAGCAACCGGCTTACAGTCACCCATCACTCCTAGCTCCGCTCGACGCAACCTGACGTTGATGCGAGCCTTTGCCCGCGGATCACGCAAAGCAGCGAACCACCGTCGGTAAGTTTCGGTTTGGATTAGTGTATGCATGAGCAAAATGTAAACCGTAGTTCACACTACATTCAATTTGCAGCTGTTTCAAACTGTTTATCGACACACTGTTGACCAGCATCAAAAGGCCATTAATCGCTGGGCCTAAAATGCCGGAGGCTACCCGACTCGACCAGCAAGGACCTCCATGAGCGAAGAATCCCCCCTCCTGCTCCCCGCCCCCAGCGAGCCCGCCATCACCACAGCCCGCACGCGCCGCCCACGCCAGCGCAAGCCGGAGCCGACGATCACCAGCATCAGCCAGCAACCCGCAGCACTGGAAGTTGCCACCGCCCCCAAGGGCAGCAACGAAGACAGCACATCAGCCCGTCTGCCAGGCAGTTACCCCTACCGCACCCGTATGCGACGCCAAGACTACGAAAAGGCCAAGCATGCGTTGCAGATCGAGCTGCTGAAGGTGCAGAGCTGGGTGAAGGAAACCGGCCAGCGCGTGGTGATCCTGTTCGAGGGGCGCGATGCTGCGGGCAAGGGCGGCACCATCAAGCGCTTCATGGAACACCTGAACCCGCGTGGCGCGCGCATCGTCGCCCTGGAAAAGCCTTCCGAGCAGGAAAAAGGCCAGTGGTACTTCCAGCGCTACATCCAGCACCTGCCCACGGCGGGCGAAATGGTGTTCTTCGACCGCTCCTGGTACAACCGCGCCGGGGTCGAGAAGGTGATGGATTTCTGCACGCCGCTGCAGTACCTGGAATTCATGCGCCAGGCCCCGGACCTGGAACGGATGCTGTGCAACAGCGGCATCCTGCTGTTCAAGTACTGGTTCTCGGTGAACCGCGAAGAGCAGCTGCGCCGCTTCATCTCGCGCCGGGACGACCCGCTCAAGCACTGGAAGCTGTCGCCCATCGACATCAAGTCGCTGGACAAGTGGGACGACTACACCGCAGCCAAGGAGGCGATGTTCTTCCATACCGACACGGCCGATGCGCCGTGGACGGTGATCAAGTCCGATGACAAGAAACGGGCGCGGATCAACTGCATACGCCATTTCCTGCATTCGCTGGACTACCCGGGCAAAGACCCACAGGTGGCACACGCCCCGGACCCGCAGCTGGTAGGCCGGGCTTCACGTGGTTTCGAAGAAGACGAGACACCACAGCCAGCAGGCTGACGCCCGACCTGCCATCGACAAACGCCGCAGCCCGAGACGGGCTGCCGGCGCATCTTAGTCGCCTGACATGGAGCGAAGATGCTCGAAAGCATCTTGGGTCATGCAGCCCATATAGGAGATTCCGTGCAGACCAAGCGGAAACTCACTGTCTTTCTCGGCTTTTTCGCTAATTGCAAGAACGTCAGCCTTTGTGATCGACTGTCGGTCGCACTCGGCGAAACCGGTGGCATAAAAAAGCTTACCCTCCTCGTCATAGCCATACAGGGTTACAAGATAATAATGCTTCATGGCTCTCTCCTTACGCGCAGCTGCGCGCATTTTGCAAACGCCGATTGACATAGCAGTGAGCCGCCATCCAGACATGGATGACGGTGCAGAGACGTTATGCAGTTCAGGCAGCGGGCATAAGCAGGAGGCATGTCCATAGCAGAATGCATCAGCCCAGTGTCGGCACACGGCTTGGGTTTATCGGGCAATTGCGCTTCAATACGCGCAATTTTCAGCAGCCTCAGGATTGCCCCATGGCCACCCCAACCAAGCAACAGAAACGCGCCAAGCGCGCCGCCAGCAAGGCCAAGCAGAACCGCATGGTGCGCAGCGGCCAGGCGGTCAAGGCCAGTGCCGGTGACAGCGCCAGCGTCGAGCAGGTGTACAACAAGGCCATGGAGTCGGGCAGCTACGACCCGCTGTTCAAGAAAATGAAGGAAGCCCAGGAAGGCGGCCTGGTGCCGATGATTTCGGTATTCCTGGTGGACCCGCTGTTGGCCCTGGTGCTCAAGGGGCACAAGGAAGAACACGCCACCGACTACATCGTGCTGGTGTTCAACGCCTACCGTAAATGGCTGGATGGGGCCGATGAAGAAGCCACCATGGCCTGGCTGGAAAGCGATGAGTTCCAGGCAGCCTATGTGGCGGCTTCGGAGGCGGTGGCCAAGCAGCAGCAACAGCAGAAGCAGTTTGGCTGATATGGCTGCGTGAACTGTGTCGGCCTTTTCGCGGGTAAGCCCGCTCCCACAAGGATCCCACTGGCATCCAGGCCTGTGATGAACCTGTGGGAGCGGGTTCACCCGCGAAAGGGCCGGTACAGGCAACAAAAAAGGCCGCGCCCTGCACAGGACGCGGCCTTTTCATTTCAACCAGCGCGGATCAGTTATCCAACGCCACCCGCCCGGCAGCTTCGCGCTTGCGGTGCACCAGCAAGCCAGCCGCCACCACACCAATGCTCAGCAGTGCGGTCGCGATGATTTCGGCGCGGTGGTCCTCACGCAGCGCCATTACCACCAGGATGGCAACGATGAAGGCAATGGTTGCCCAGGTCAGGCCCGGGAACAGCCACATCTTGAAGGTGATCTTCTCGCCACGGGCCTCGCGCTGGGCACGCATGCGCAGCTGCGACACGGCAATCACCAGGTAAACCAGCAGGGCAATGGCGCCCGAGCTGGCCAGCAGGAACTCGAACACCTGGGCCGGGGCCACGAAGTTGGCGAACACACAGAGGAACGCCGCTGCAGTGGACAGCAGAACCGCCACATGCGGGGTAGCCGACTTGGTGGTGCGCTGGGCAATGGCCGGGGCGTCACCACGCTTGCTCAGCGAGAACAGCATGCGCGACGAGGTGTACAGCGCCGAGTTCAGGCAGCTGGTCACGGCAATCAGCACGACGATGTCGACGATCAGCTTGGCATTCGGCACGCCAATGCGGCTCAGCACGGTCTGGTAGGAACCGGTCTCGGCCAGCGCCGGGTCGTTCCACGGTACCAACGCCACGACCAGGAAGATCGACACCAGGTAGAACAGGCAGATACGCCAGATTACCGAGTTGGTGGCGCGGCTGATCTGCTTGCCCGGGTCTTTCGACTCGGCAGCGGCGATGGTGACGATTTCGGTACCCATGAACGAGAACATGGTGGTCAGCATGGCTGCCAACACCGCGCCCAGGCCGTTAGGCATGAAGCCCTGGGTGTCGAACAGGTGGCTGGCACCGCTCACCTGGCTGCTCGGCACAAAGCCGAACATGGCCGCACAACCCACAGCAATGAAGCCAATGATTGCCAGCACCTTGAGCAGGGCGAACCAGAACTCGAACTCGCCGTAGTTCTTCACGCTGCACAGGTTGGTCAAGGTCAGCGCCAGGGTGATGACCAGCGAGAACGCCCAGAGGTCTACCGCAGGGAACCAGGCATGCAGGATGGCCGCGGCGGCGTTGGCCTCCAGCGGAATCACCAGCACCCAGAACCACCAGTACAGCCAGCCAATGGTGAAACCGGCCCAGCGCCCGATGGCGCGGTCGGCATATGTAGAGAACGAACCGGTGTCAGGCGAGGCGACTGCCATTTCACCCAACATGCGCATGACCAGCACGACCAGCGTACCGGCGGCAGCGTAAGCCAGCAGCACAGCTGGGCCGGCAGCAGCGATGGCGTGGCCGGAGCCAACGAACAGGCCGGCACCGATGACGCCAGCGATGGACAGCATGGTCACATGCCGTTGTTTGAGCCCCTGAGCGAGGTCATTGGAATTGTTACCGCTCATTGAAACTACCTTTGTAAGGAGTGGACCACTCCGACTGCGTTTACAGAGCGCGCCCGGGGTTGACCTGGGCGTCGCTGCAATCGGCGGTTTCCTACTGGCAATAAGCGCGCCATGTGCTGAATGCATTCGTCAGAAAAGTCGGCGGCCCTTTTGGCATGCGGTTTGGAGGGCTTTCGGCCAGTGGCTGACCGAAAGGCCGCCAAATCATCGGATTACTGAAATACCCACTTACAAACGCACCAAAGGTGCTCCACGGTAACACCTGTGCACCAGCGCAATGCAGAAAAGTGCAACCGCGGGGTACAACTTCGAGATCTGGGCGGCCCCTTCGCGGGCGCGCCCGCTCCCACAGGTAAGGTGCAACCATTTCGGCTATTTACAGATGCAGTGGGAGCGGGCATGCCCGCGAATGGTCTAAAACCGCTTCCATGAGCGGGCCAAAGCTGGCACCATCGCGCCTTTTTTCATCAAGGCTCTGGTGCTGGGCGACACCTGCGCGGACATCCGCGCGACGTTGCGCTGCAGCGATGCGACAAACTGCCCCACCAGCGCCCCGAGTCCCCAGCAACCCTGTTGGCCGTGATAATGCCGCTATGCTAGCTTGGCGCACGCCAGGAAGGCCGCCAACAGCTGGGAACGCACCCGTACACATGAGGACCGCACATGGCTCAGGCCACGCCCGCGCTGGAAATCCGCAATCTGCACAAACGCTACGGCGAGCAGGAAATTCTCAAGGGCATTTCGCTGACCGCGCGCGACGGTGACGTGATCTCTATCCTGGGGTCGTCCGGCTCCGGCAAGTCCACCCTGCTGCGCTGCATCAACCTGCTCGAAAACCCGCACCAGGGCGAAATCCTGGTCGCCGGTGAAGCCCTCAAGCTCAAGGCCGCCAAGAACGGCGACCTGATCGCCGCCGACAACCGCCAGATCAACCGCCTGCGCAGCGAGATCGGTTTCGTCTTCCAGAACTTCAACCTGTGGCCGCACATGTCGATTCTCGACAACATCATCGAGGCGCCACGCCGCGTGCTCGGCCAGAGCAAGGCCGAGGCCATCGAAGCCGCCGAAGCCCTGCTGAACAAGGTGGGCATCTACGACAAGCGCCACAGCTACCCCGCCCAGCTTTCCGGTGGCCAGCAACAGCGCGCCGCCATTGCCCGTACCCTGGCCATGAAGCCCAAGGTCATCCTGTTCGACGAGCCAACTTCGGCACTCGACCCGGAAATGGTCCAGGAAGTGCTAAACGTTATCCGCGCATTGGCCGAAGAAGGCCGTACCATGCTGCTGGTGACGCACGAGATGAGCTTTGCCCGCCATGTGTCCAGTGAAGTCGTCTTCCTGCACCAGGGCCTGGTAGAAGAGCAGGGATCGCCGCAGCAGGTCTTCGAGAACCCGACCTCGGCGCGTTGCAAGCAATTCATGTCCAGCCACCGCTAACGGAGCAATACATGCACACTTACAAGAAGTTCCTCCTGGCAGCTGCTGCCACGCTGGTGATGTCGGCCAACGCCCTGGCCGCAGAAAAACTGCGCATGGGTATCGAAGCTGCCTACCCACCGTTCAACAACAAGGATGCCAGCGGTAACGTGGTCGGCTTCGACAAAGACATCGGCGACGCCCTGTGCGCCAAGATGAAAGTCGAGTGCTCGGTCGTCACCTCCGACTGGGACGGCATCATCCCGGCCCTGAACGCCAAGAAGTTCGACTTCCTGGTGTCGTCGCTGTCGATCACTGACGAGCGCAAGCAGGCCGTGGACTTCACCGAGCCGTACTACTCCAACAAGCTGCAGTTCATCGCGCCGAAAAACGTCGACTTCAAGACCGACAAGGCCTCGCTCAAAGGCAAGGTGATCGGCACCCAGCGCGCCACCCTGGCTGGCACCTGGCTGGAAGACAACTACGGTGACGACGTAGAGATCAAGCTGTACGACACCCAGGAAAACGCCTACCTCGACCTGGTTTCCGGCCGCATCGACGGCATCCTGGCCGACAAGTACGTGCAGTACGAGTGGCTGAAGAGCAAAGACGGTTCGAACTTCGAGTTCAAGGGCGAGCCGGTGATGGACAGCGACAAGATCGGCATTGCCGTGCGCAAGGGTGACACCAAGCTGCGCGACGACCTGAACAAGGCCCTGGCAGAGATCAAGGCCGACGGCACGTACAAGAAGATCAACGACAAGTACTTCCCGTTCAGCATCGAATGATCCGCCCCGACCGGCGCGCCCTTGCGGCGCGCCAGTCCCTAGAATGACCTGCCCATGAATATCGACCTGCACGGATTCGGTCCGGCCATGATGGCCGGCACCCTGATGACCGTAAAACTGGCGCTTTGCGCCTTGCTGCTGGGCCTGGTCCTGGGCCTGCTCGGCGCCCTGGCCAAGACTTCCACGATCAAGCCGCTGCAATGGCTTGGTGGCTTCTATTCCACCCTGGTTCGCGGCGTGCCCGAACTGCTCTGGGTACTGCTTATCTATTTCGGCACCGTGGGCTTGATGAATGCCCTGGGTGAAGCCCTTAACCTGCCTGGCCTGGAACTCAGCGCCTTCGCTGCGGGTGTGATTGCCTTGGGCCTGTGCTTCGGCGCCTATGCCACCGAGGTGTTCCGTGGCGCCATCCTGGCAATCCCCAAGGGCCACCGCGAAGCCGGCTTGGCGCTGGGCCTGTCCAAGGGCCGCATCCTGTCGCGGATCATCCTGCCGCAGATGTGGCGCATCGCCCTGCCCGGCCTTGGCAACCTGTTCATGATCCTGATGAAGGACACCGCCCTGGTGTCGGTGATCGGCCTGGAAGAAATCATGCGCCACGCACAAATCGGCGTGACCGTGACCAAAGAGCCGTTCACCTTCTACATGGTCGCGGCCTGCATTTACCTGAGCCTGACCGTCATTGCCATGACCGGCATGCACTTCATGGAAAAACGCGCCGCTCGCGGCTTTGCGAGGGCCGAATAATGAATTGGGAAGTCATCATCAAGTGGCTGCCACGCCTGGCCCAGGGCGCCACCTTGACCCTGGAGCTGGTGGCCATCGCGGTAGTTGCCGGGTTGATCCTGGCCATCCCGCTGGGCATCGCCCGCTCCTCGCGCCACTGGTACGTGCGCGCGGTGCCGTTCAGCTACATCTTCTTCTTCCGTGGCACGCCGCTGCTGGTGCAGCTGTTCCTGGTCTACTACGGCCTGGCGCAGTTCGACGCGGTGCGTTCGAGTTCGCTGTGGCCGTACCTGCGCGACCCGTTCTGGTGCACCGTGCTGACCATGACCCTGCACACTGCTGCCTACATCGCCGAGATCCTGCGCGGCGCGTTGCAGTCGATCCCCAAGGGTGAGATCGAGGCGGCACGGGCGCTGGGCATGTCGCGGGGCAAGACGCTGTTCTACATCATGCTGCCACGCGCCGCGCGCATCGGCCTGCCCGCGTACAGCAACGAAGTGATCCTGATGCTCAAGGCCAGCGCCCTGGCCAGTACCGTGACCCTGCTGGAACTGACCGGCATGGCCCGTACCATCATTGCCCGCACCTACCTGCCGGTGGAGATCTTCTTTGCCGCCGGGGTGTTCTACCTGGTGATCTCGTTCGTGCTGGTGCAGGGCTTCAAGCTGCTGGAGCGCTGGCTGCGCGTGGATGCCTGCCAAGGCCGCTGAGACCACTTAGCCTTCTTCGCGGGTAAACCCGCTCCCACAGGAACCCCACAGCCCTCAAGCTGTGCACTGTACCTGTTGTGGGAGCGGGTTCACCCGCGAAGAGGCCCTAAAACCCAACACACTTCTCCCATGCCCAACCACCTCCACAGCCCCCACCTAAGCACCCGCTTCCAGGCCCTCGACCAGTTCCTGATCGAGCACCAACAGCTGTGGAAACCCCGGCCCTTCACCACCCTGCAACTGGCCTGGGAAACCGCCCACCCCGAGCTTGCCGCCCACCTGCGCCAATGCTCCCTGGCAGACGCCGAAACCGAAAACGCCGCCGAAATCTTGCCCGCCCCGTTCCCGCAACTGGCCCAGCATGCCCGACAGCTTTCGGCCGTCGGCAGCCTTCCGGCAACCGACCTGCCCCCCGCCGCCCACCGCCTCGACGTCGCCGTCCCCGGCCGTAAATGGCAACAGATCGAAGCCTTCGCCAGCCACCTGGCCTTTCGCGAACAGCCCCATCATTGGCTGGACTGGTGCTCCGGCAAAGGCCACCTCGGCCGCCGCCTTCTGCAACCCGGTCAACACCTGACCTGCCTGGAATACGACGCCGAACTGGTCGTCGCCGGCCAGGCCCTGAGCGCGCACCACCACCTGCCGGCGCAACACGTGCACCAGGATGTGATGGCCAACGACAGCGCCCGCCACCTGGCTGGCGACAAAAGCGTGGTCGCCCTGCACGCCTGTGGTGACCTGCATGTGCGCCTGATGCAACTGGCCAGCCAGCAAGGTTGCCGGCAACTGGCCGTGGCGCCCTGCTGCTACAACCGCATCGCGGCGCAGCAGTACCAGGCGTTATCCACAGCCGCCCAAGCCTCCAGCCTGCGGCTGTCACTGGACGACTTGGGCCTGCCCTTGAGCGAAACCGTTACCGCCGGCGCCCGCGTGCGGCGCCAGCGCGACACCTCGATGGCTCGGCGCCTGGGCTTCGACCTGCTACAACGCCAGCAGCGCCAAACCGACGCGTACCTGCCGACCCCGTCACTACCCGTGGCCTGGCTGGAGAAGCCCTTCGAGCAGTACTGCGGCGACCTGGCCGACCTCAAGCAATTGCAGCTGACTGGCAACCCGGACTGGGCAGCCCTGGAAGCCGCCGGTTGGCAGCGCCTGGCCGAGGTCCGCAACCTTGAGCGCGTGCGCAACCTGTTCCGCCGGCCGCTGGAGCTGTGGTTGGTACTCGATCGTGCCCTGTTCCTCGAAGAACAAGGCTACAACGTGCGCCTTGGCCTGTTCTGCGACTACCCACTCACTCCACGCAACCTGCTCATCCTCGCCGAACGCGACTGTTAGCCGCAGCACAACCTGTGGATAACTCTGTGAACAAGCTTGTGATTACCTGTTGGATCCAAGCGCTATTTCAAGCGTTCGGCTTATTCCCGCTTGCACGCCAAGGCCAGTAAAAACAGGCGTTTGCGCAAAGACCAGCGGTGTAGCGGTCCGGCATGCCTTTCGCGCAAGTCGCCGATGCCACTTGTGCATAAACATTTCTTGTGGTTGGAGTTAGAGCTGCATACACGGTCTTTTGTAGGAGCGGCCTTGCGTCGCGAAAGGGCTGCAACGCAGCCCCGGCGATTCCTGAAACTGCATCGAAAATGGGGGCCGCCTTGCGGCCCATCGCGACACAAGGCCGCTCCTACACTGACCGCGTGAGCCTTCAGTGCGTCTTGTTCTTGGCAATCTCGATATCGTTCATCAGCGCCTTGGCCATGTCGCACAGATAATCGGCAGCGCCCAGGAATTTATGGTCATCCTCCATATCCCCCTCGCGCACCAGATGCTTGATGTAGCCCATCAGGATCGAGACATGCTCATAGGCAGCATCGACCGGGACACCGGGCTCGACGCGTAGCAGATTGAGGGATGGGTTACCGGCTGCGAGGAAGGTTTCCACGCCTGCGGTGGTGATTGGCTTGGGGCTGCGGGGATCAGTATCGATCGTTTTCAATTTTCAAACTCCTATATTCCTCAAGGAGTTACCGCCTTCATTCTTTCTCACGGAATAAAGGGCGGCAACCGTGCACGGGGTGAGAAACCGAGTGAATATAGGAAGCCTCGGCCAGACCGAAGTCTGCCCGCGCACGGTCGCCATACGGGGCCGCTAAATTCGTAATCGGGTTCTCACACCCGGTCGCCAGAGCGACCCGACAACGGTATCCGTGAGCCATTTCCCCGACAACAGCGATACTTCGGCGGCGCCCGTAGGATAGTTCCGAAGCATCCAAACGCTGAAGCCATTAGCCCCCTAGTTCAGAATCTTCGTACAGCTGATGGCCCTTTCGCGGGTAAACCCGCTCCCACAGGAATCTCACAAGGCTTGAGAACAGTGATATACCTGTGGGAGCGGGTTCACCCGCGAAGAGGCCTGAACAGGCAACAAAAAAGCTAAAGCTTCACCGCTGATCCCGCCCTACGGTGTATCATCCGCCCCCCAAATCATTAAAAAGTGACGTCGCGCGCTGCCCGCCAGCCCCGCGACCTTCTGGCGTTGCGCCAGAACCGACATGGACTAACGGACCCGACCATCGTGACCCAGACCAAGCCCCTCGCCCTGCTGACCCTTGCCCTGGCCCTGACCGGCTGCGCCAGCGGCACCGCGCCCCACCCCACCAGCAGCCTGGGCTGGAACCACCCCGCCATGCAGCTGGGCGGCGACAACGGCCTGCCCCTGCGCACCGAAAGCCCCTGCCGCAAGCGTGGCTGCGACAACGACAAGCTGTTCTTCAACCCGGGCAAAACCGAGCCGAGCGTCACCACCATCCATCGCGGCTGGTAGGAAAATTCTTCTTTCAGGTCGGTGACTTAGGTCATTTGCGAACATTCGCAACGAAGTGGTTTACAGGCGCCAACCGATCGTTATAATGACGCCCCATTGCCGGTATAGCTCAGATGGTAGAGCAACTGACTTGTAATCAGTAGGTCCCGGGTTCGATTCCTGGTGCCGGCACCATTCAAGGTTCCATAGAAAGCTTTCAAAATCTCTGGAACCCCCGAAAAACCCGCCTTCTGGCGGGTTTTTTCGTTTTGGCGTTCCGTCGGATTCCGAGGGTAGCCAGCGCTAATAAGGGTAGTTTTAAGGATAGAGGTCCGTTTCGATATCGGAGACTACCCTTATGGCCCGCACCACTGCCCCGCTCACAGACACCGCCTGTCGCACAGCAAAGCCCAGAGAGCGCGAGTACAAGCTCTTCGACGGCGACGGTCTTTACCTGCTTGTGCAACCCAACGGCCGCAAAGGCTGGCGGCTCAGGTACGTGAAACCCGATGGCCGCGAAGGCCTGACCGCCCTCGGCAGCTATCCGGTGGTCGGGCTGGGCGACGCACGCCGCAAGCGCTTCGAGATCAAGCAGCAGCTCGCCAACGGCATAGATCCCATCCAATCCAAGCAACAAGCCAAGACCCAGGCCGTGATCAACGGGCGGACCTTCGAAAGCGTTGCGCTCGACTGGCATGCGAGCATGGTGCCGAAATGGGCACCCAGCCACGCCAAGACAGTGCTCAGCCGCTTGAAGACCCACGTCTTCCCTCTACTTGGTGCCAGGGCAATCGTTGAGCTCGACACTCACGACCTCATGCAGCCACTGGAGGCCGTGACGAAGCGCGGCACCATCGACGTGGCGCTCAGGATCAAGAACTACCTGCAAAGCATCATGCGTGAAGCCAAACGGCTGCGACTGATCACGGCGAACCCGGCTCACGACCTTGATGGTTCGATAAAGACTCCTCGGGTAACTCACCGACCCGCACTACCCCTATCGCGGCTCCCAGAGCTATTGGCATGCATCGAGGACTACAGAGGTCGCCCGCTCACGCGCCTCACGGTGATGCTATCGCTGCACGTGTTTGTACGCTCCAGCGAACTGCGCTTCGCACGCTGGAACGAGTTCGACCTCAATCGCGGCATCTGGGAGATCCCCGACACCCGCCCGGCGCTGGACGGTGTGCCCTTTTCCACAAGGGGTACAAAGATGGCCGGGGACATTCACGTTGTACCCTTATCGCCGCAGGCAGTGGCCTTGCTTGAGCAGATCCACGCGATCACCGGCAAGTTCGAGCTGGTGTTCGCGGGAGATGCCAAACCGTGGAAACCGATGTCCGAGAATACGGTGAATGCCGCGCTCAGGACGATGGGCTACGACACCAAGGTGGATATCTGCGGCCACGGGTTCCGAGCTATGGCGTGCAGTGCGCTGGTCGAGTCTGGGCTGTGGTCGGAGACGGCCATCGAGCGGCAGATGAGCCACAAGGAACGCAACAACGTGCGGGCCGCTTATACCCACAAGGCCGAATTCCTCGAAGAGCGCCGGATGATCATGACCTGGTGGAGCCGGTTTCTGGAGGCGAACCGCGAGGACCATGTGACGCCGCATGAGTTTGCCAAGCAGACGGGCGAGAACGTCACGCGGCTTCGCAGTGCCAAGAGGACCGAGTAACCCGCCGCACCACCCCCTCAAACTCGCTGTGAAGTTACCCACAGCACCGCATGAAGCTCCTCCGCGCGGGTCCTTTCAAACGGGGCTGCAAAGCCGCCCCGTTTGAAAGGACCATACCTAAGAAAAAAACCGCAGGCACAGCGTACGTCTGTGGAAAACCACTGATGTCCACCGGGGATAGTTTTATCCACAGGCGCTAAATCCCTGAAATCGCTTTGCTTGACGAACATTGTCCACAGGCGTAGACCGGGAGTTGCAAGCGCTGTCGATGACAGCACCCCAGGTGACCCGAACCTTAAAGGTCACGCCGCTCCCGCGGTGGTTCTCCCCAAGGGCGATTAGCATTCGGCAGCTCGCCCGGTCACCTCCCCGGTGATGGATGCTCTTTCACATATGGCGCTCGTGCGCCAGATACACCGTACCTCGCTGCCCTGCAGCAACCTATCCACTTGGCCGAATATTGCGCCAACCTGTGCCCGTCTCTTTCTTCTGGAAAGAGACGGGCACTTCTACCACTGCTGCAGCCCTGATCGCACAAGGCTTTGCGGCAATCCCCCTTGTGACAATCGGCGTGACAAACGCCGATGTCACCAGCAACAGCGCTGTAGATGATGGTGCCGCAAACCAAGGAATGGACCGCACCTGACTGACAGTCAGGCATGCCCCGGTCATCGCATCGCTGTGTTCACCCGGCTCAGGATCTCGCGGCACTGGTCTCGTCAGCCATTGCAGCCTCCACCCGCCCACCGGTAACGGTGCTCAGGAGGCCAGATCATGAGATACCCTTGCTCTTGGTCGCAAAGAGCCGCCAGTCCCGCGTTAGAGGGCATCCCCACAGGTCGCAGGGGCCTTGATCCCTGATAACACTCAGCATTCTTGGCGGGATGACGTGGGGCGAGGATTGGAGAACGGGCTATGAGGTGATCGACATGGTATTTGTGGGTAGATGGGATGGCCGCAATTTCGGCTATGGCAGACAGTTGAGCTACGCAGGGCCGCAGTTGCTGAAAGACATGTCTGGCTGTGGCCACTATGGCACGATCAAAGCGCACTCTGATCGTTGGGTGAAACTCGTGAATGTGGTGCAGCTCCGAAGAGAGCGCGCGGCAGATTAATCAGGAGATGTTGGTGGATAACACAACGTATCTGCGCGGTCTGGTAAATCGCAAATCTACAGAACCTCAGAGTTTAAGGGGCGGCGATCGGTTTTCTCCGGATTCCGTACAAAGCCTAGAATGTTCTGAGCGATTAAGTTATGAGGACTTTTCTACCGTAAAATCAAACACAGAGGATCTCTGTCACATCACTCTATCCAGGAGCTCTGGTTTGCTTCCCTATGGATTTCTTATTAACTCGTGCGTGCTACGTGGATCGTAATTGACACCGGCCTGGCAATTTACAATCAAGGAACCGATGAGCACCGGGCGATTAAAAGCCATCATATTTTTGTTAACTTTACACTCAACAAATTCTTAAATCATTGGTTTAGCATGATGACAAACTTAAAAAAAATACTGGCTCAACCAGACACGATTATATTTATCGGATCTGGAATTTCACTATGGTCTGGTCTCCCAACATGGTCGGGGATGATAGAAGAGCTTGCAAAATTTTTGGAGAGAGGTGCTGGAGGCGCGGAATTAGTAAGGGCCGAAGCGAAAAAGGGCGATTTACTGCAAGCAGCAAGCTATGGTTTCGACAAACTTACAAAGCAACAAATTGGCGAATTTATACGTGAGGCGTGTCGTTATGGCAGAGCAAGGCCTCATGAAATCCACCATAAAATAGTATCGTTAGGCCCGCGCTGCTTCATCACCACCAACTATGACGACTTAATTGAACAAAGCTTAAGGGAGTGGCAGCCAGATAGATTCTATCGCCCACCCGTTACAAATAGACACCTGACTGAAACCGCGGAAATTGTGCATGCTAGATCCATAGACTTTATATTCAAACCGCATGGGGATGCTGCTGACAGTGAAAGCATCATCTTAACAAGGGAGCAATATAGACGATTATTGCCCCAGGGTGAAAATCAAGCAGCACTAGAATCTGTAAAAATGTTACTCGCAAGCAGGCCCGTCCTGTACTTAGGATTCGGACTTCGTGACCCAGATTTTATATATGTTAGGGACTTGCTGGCCAACACTTACAAAGGAGGAATCCGTGATCACTATGCAATTATGGCAGATGTCCAAGAACAAGAAATCGACTATTGGAGAAGAAATTATGGCATTCATCTTTTAGGCTACAACACGGCTGAACAAGCAGACGGGGCAAAAGATCACTCACCGCTACTCACATTGCTGGACAGCTTCTTAGAACGTCCTACTACACAAAGCATTTCGACATTCAATCCAAACTCTGCTGATGTACTTCTTGCATTAGCTCGGCACGCAGCGGTTTTGGGTAGGTACTCCATTTGTCATCCTGAGCTCCCTATCCGCGTAAACCTTGATCGTGAACAAAAAAAATTGGCTGCAACTGAAGTCCGACGTTTCGACTATGGTTTGGTTGAAAAACTGCTCGACTCTGGGCCAGAGCGCCTGGTGCTAACAGGGCTGCCTGGCGCAGGAAAAACATATTCTCTACATAGGGCGGCGGCTAGACTAGCTGACCAACTCAATGAAATTTGCCTTTCAGACTCTTTCAATAAAGAAAGCATCACCATACCGATAATTGTCGACTTAAAATTTTACAAAGGAGACTTGAACGCTCTTATAAGCCAAATATTACCAGAGGGATTACCATTCCAAGACCTGATCAAATCATATAAAGTCAAAATATTTATCGATTCATTTAACGAAATGCCTAGAGAGTACCTGGAGAGCGCTTCCTATGAGGCTGACTTTTTAAGCTTCATCTCAGCAATAGGTCAGTCATCATTAATAATTGGATCTCGAACAACCGATGGACTGTCTCGACTAGAGCTACCAAGCTTCCATCTAGATCAAATCGAAAGAAAAGCAATAGAAAGAGAACTAATACGTTTAGGCATAAACTTTGAAGGTAGATTTAGCAATGAGATATTTGACTTAGCTCAAAGACCTTTCTACTTTCAGCACATTATCTCAGGACGGATAAACCTACCTAAAGAAGCGCACCCTAGAGATTTCTATAGATGCTTTTTTGACAAACTCAGAAGTGCATTCTTTGTACGATTTGATTTAGATTTTGATATTGAAAAAGCCCTTTCAAATACAGCTTATGCAGCCCTCGACAAAGGCTCAGAAGCATTCCTTATCTCACTACTTATAGGGGAACTAAGCGCTCTACTACCCATGAACTGTAGAGTTACTCCAATGGAGTTAATCAACTGGCTAGTCTCAGAATCCATTTTAATTCCATACTCTAAGGGCAGAATCGGTTTCGTTCATCAGTCTATCACTGAGTACTTAGCTGCAACGGAGTTAGCCAGGCGCTACGAATCTGACCCCCGAGAACTAAAAGAAAAGCTTGCTCTAAGAAGATGGGACCAAGCATTATTTCTGGCTTTGAGTTTCCTTTCTAATCTCCAGGCAAAAGATTTTATAGATGACGTTGTGAGAGCCGATATGACTCTTGCGATCAATGCATCTAAATATATAGAATCTGGCCGCGATGAAGTTGTCCTTGCTCTACTCAATAAACTATACGAACTGAAAGTTATCGGCAACGAATTTAGTGGCCGCATTGATCATGCACTTGCACTTGGGGTACAAGCCTCAGAGGTGCATGAAACTATAATTCGAAAATTTATTGATTTTGGAAGCACTTTAGGCGGTGCTGCTGTTTGCCTTCTACTCTCAATTAAAGGGGCAGAGGTCAAGCAGGAAGTAATTCATATGCTTTACGAGCGCAGAGGGGACTTTAACTTCGGCCTGAGAATCGGAGACATTCTCGCTCCACATATCACTGAAGAAGACTCTTCATTAATAGCTAGCTTGGCCGACTTAATTCAAAGCGAGACCGAATCAAATCCAGAACTTGATGAAGATAGCTATAGCGGATTCATATATGCCACTGGGAAACTTCTATCAAAACTAGAACTCCCAGCATTGGCGCGCTCTTTCTCGTTGGAAACCAAAGAGCTCGTAAGAAATCCATTTCGGGCAAAACTCCTATGCAAAATTCTTGGCGACAATATTTCCACAGAAGCGCTTTTATATGCAGGGGATTTGTTACTAAACGGCATTGATGAAGCTGCTTCTACGATGGCTAAAATTGCGGTCTTTTCTGATGACGAAGATAATATTTGCTGGGATGGATTAAACTATAAGCATGCAGCACGGCTTCAAGATCTGATAGGAAAGTTTCTGGTTCCTAAGGCTCTACAGGCACTTTGCCGAGAACGCTCAGACATTGCGACATATATTAAGACTAGAGCTCAAGAAAATGAAGGCTTGCTGAAGGCCCTTCTACTTCATTGTGCCAACCCCAAAGATATGGCTCCTGTTTTCTCCGAGCTGGAAAGAATTGCAGCTCTTGAAATCAAAGAGCGTGAAGGTATGTCTTTTGATTTACTTACTAGCATAGACATTGATTGGCAAGGGCACGAATCGCTTTTTGTTAAATTGCTTAAGCTAAGAGACGTTAATCTAACCAACGAACTTCTGGGAAGCTCCATCCCTGTGCACATTAAAAACTTAGGAATCTTAGAATTAGGCGATATAAGATGGTGGCTCGAATGGATGCGGGATGAGGATGAGTCTGCCAAGGATGTCAAATATTGGTTTTTGGCCAAGCTCGGTGACGTTTTAGGTCACTACATTAGCAAGCACACCAGGGCTGCTTTTTTGGAAGAATTCAATCAAAGATCAGAATTCCGCAGGTTAATTTATAAGTTCATAATCCCGAGAATGGATGTAACGACTGATGAAATTGGCAGTGAGGCTACATCATTTTTACTGGCGGAACTGTCACGAGGAAAAATTCGACCTTGGTCGAGAGACAACATACTAGGGGCAGCAGCAACTGAAGGTTTTATTGCAGAGCGATTAATGCCTTTATTAATTAATGCACAGGAACCACTTAAAGGTAACCTTTTACTTATTTTAGAGCTGGCAGGTACTAGGCATGGGCGCCGCTATCTTGTAGAAAGCTGAATTCTGACGATAGTACTGGGTCGCACAAATAAAATTATGCACTATGAACCACCACTGACTCTTATTTCTGATCAGTTAGTTATTTACTTTTTAGAGGCCCAGCAACCGAAAATTTCAGACCTCAAACCAGAGAGGCGTTGCCACTAATGGTGGCGCCTCCAGCCACCACTCATAATTTGGCTTTTTATATCTATGGTGGACAGTCCAGTGTCAAAGGATAGCTTTAGAGATATAGATCAACATTCAATAATAAAAATTGTTTTAAAATATATACTTAGGGGAAATTTCGACTCCTGGTGCCGCACCATACGCAGTATCAAAAAAGGCTCACCGAAAGGTGGGCCTTTTTTGCTTTCTGTGTCCCGTCCCAGCGCCCCTACCGATTTCAAACCACCCCATGCATGAAAAATTCAACCGGTACGCTGAAAAACTCAGCAAAGCCTTTTATCTGGGCAACCGTCATCTTCCGCTTGTTGTTCAAAATCTCTGAAACCGCGCTCTGAGTTGCTATCGAGGCAAGGTCCTTCTGCTTCACCCCCCTGTCCGACAGCAGGAAGGCCAACGCTTCGGCTTGGCTCGCAAACGGCACGAGTACCGACTCACTCTCATACTCGTAGACACGATCCGCCACCATCTCCGCAAAGCGCGCTGCTGCGTGACCTTCGCTGTCGGCATGCGAGTAAAGCTCATCGATCAATGCCATTCGCGCCTGGAGCTCAGCATCGTCCTTGATGGGGTCATGGCAGGCAGCAAGAAGCTGGGCCATGGTTGCCATTTGGGCGTTCAGGCCATCCAGCATGGGTGAAATATTAGCGATGAAGGCATCTAGTCCATTGGCTTCGATTTTATCCCGCTTCATGGTTGTCACCTGTCGAATCGGTAGGTTTTGGGCAAGTGCCAGGCGGCTACCTGACATCGCTCTTGCACCACTTGTCGTACTCCGCGTGCGACAGAATGGCCTTGATATAGAGGGTGCCCGTTCGTGTGTTGAGCCATGCGATCAGACGGCATTCGTTTTTCTTGATATCGAACACATAGACATCAAGCGGCCCTTTTCGGCTGGAGGGCCTGAGTTTTGAACAAGGAATGCGGTCAACGTTCCAGCCAGAGGCGGTAGACCACGTATCCCTTCGCTGCTCAAAAGACTCGAAGCGCAGCGTCGCCCTATCAAAGGTCGTGAGCCACAGGCTCAGGGGGGCTTTCCACTGGGCGTGAGCTTCGATGGCTTTGGTAACCGCCGCTTTCGTAATCACTCGCATCGTGTTGTCTCGGCGTACCAAGGTGCCTACAAATTATTCCGGATCCAGATATCTGTCAAGCAGATATCTGGATCCGGAATATGCGCTCCGCTGAGGGTCACCTGGATATTGATGTCGATCAAGCTGAATAGCGGGCCGAGGTATAGGTTTGGGACATAGTCCTGAGGGAAGCTGACCATGGCCAAGAAGTTCCCCACAAACCCCAGCCACCCGGAGCGCATCTGCTGGGGCTGCGACCTGTATTGCCCGGCCAAGGCATTGGCCTGTGGCAATGGGGCGAGTCGCACCATGCACCCGGTGGAACTGTTTGGTGAGGACTGGGACAGTTTCGAGGATCGGCTGGAGAAGCCGGTTGATCGCGAGCAAGGGACTGGCCCTAGGTGAAATAGGGCAGCTTTACGGCCCATAGCCGGCAAGCCAGGCTCTCATAGAGCTGGACATAACTCATTGAATTAGCAGGGGCCTTGTGGGAGCGGCTTTAGCCGCGAACAGCGGCGCAGCCGGTGGCATGCACCGCGTTGGATTCTTCGCGGCTAAAGCCGCTCCCACAGGGTACGCGGATTGCTTGCAATTTCAGTTATCTACGCGACAGCGCAGCCCAAAGGGCTGGGCCATCTACCACAGGTACAGCGCATGGTTTGAGCCTGGCGCCGCCCCAGCGAATCAGGTGCTGTGGTGGATGGCACGGGCTTCGCCCGTGTTCGCGGGCGCGCCCGCTCCCACAGGGATCGCGCCACCTGTTAGAAATTGAGCAAGGCAGTTGCTCCCAAAGTAGCGGTGGGAGCCCGGCTTGCCGGCGATGGGCTGCGCAGCAGCCCCAGGTGCGTTTGATCAGAACGCTGTGCTGACCGTCAGCGACAGGTTGCGTGGGTCACCATAAATCGCCCCGGCATAGAACCCATAGCGGGTGTAGTAATGCTTGTCGAAGAGGTTGTTGGCGTTGAGGCTGACGCTGGTGTCGTCGGTCAGCTGGTATTTGGCCATGGCATTCCAGATGGCATAACCGGACCAGTTCACATCAGTGGCACCGGTGCTCACACCATTGCTCGGCTGGCCCGCCGGGCTGGAGATTGCGCGGATGTTGCTCTGCGCAGTCACCCCGGCGCCCAGGGTCAGGCGGTCGAGCGGGCCGGAAAGGCGGTAGGTGGTCGAGGCCTTGAACAGGTGCGATGGGTCGCTGCGGCCGTCGCTGTCGACGCGGCGGAAGTGCAGGTAGGTGTAGCCGGCGTACACGTTCCAGCTGGGGGTCAGGGCGCCGGCGATTTCCAGGTCGATACCGTCGGTTTCCTGGCCGGAACCGGCTTTGTAGGCGTCGCCACCGGTGGGCGTGGTCAGGTCGCCGTCGAGCACTGCCTTGTTTTCCTGCTTGGTGCGGAAGTACGCCGCCGAGGCGTTCAAGCGGCCATCGAACCACTCTCCCTTGATACCCGTCTCGTAGCTTTGCCCGCGAATCGGCTCGACCTTGCTGCCGCTGCTGGTTTCAGCGGTTTGCGGGGTGAAGATGTCGGTGTAGCTGGCGTACAGCGAGTAGTTGTCGTTGAGGTCGTACACCGCGCCCAGGTACGGGGTGACGATGCCGTTTTCTTCCTGGCTGGTACGTGCGCCAGCCACGCTGCGGGTGGTGGCCGAGTAGTTGCTGGTGCGCACGCCGAGGATGACCGACAATGGGTCGGTGATGCTCAGGCGGGTTGCCGCGTACATGCCCTGCAGGCGGGTGGTGGTCTTGCTGTGGCGGCCGGTGCGCGAGGCGATGATGTTGTAGTCGTCATCCACGCCATTGTGCCAGTCGGTCAGCGGGAAGCCGTTGTTGGCGCGGAACTGGCACCCCAGCGCAGGCGCACTGGCCATGCCGTCGCCAACCATGGTGCAGGTGTATTCCGGTGACCAGGCCACGGTGCGGCTGTCGTTGTAGCCGACCATCGCCTGGTGGCTACGGCCGAACAGCTGGAACGGGCCGGACAGGTCGATCTGCGCCGATTGCTGGGTGGTGTCGGTGGAGCTGTGCAGGCCGTTGAGCACGGCACCGCTGCCATCCTGGTCCCAGTAGCCGCCGTAACTGCCTCGGCCCGCCGAGTTGACCTTGGCCAGGCCGCGGTGGTTGAGGGTTTCGGCGGTGCTCTGGGCGGCTTTCAGGTCCAGCGTCCAGTCGTTGTCGAAGCGGTGCTCCAGCGAGCCGAACGCGGTGCGGGTGGTGTACTCGCCAAAGCTCCAGCTGGGTACCACGTTGGTGCTGCGCGGCAGGTCGGTCTTGCTGCCATCGCGGTACCAGATCGGGATGTTCGCGCCCCAGCCACCGCCGACAATCTTGTTGTACTCGTACTGGTAGCCGGCACCGAGGGTGGTGGCGTCGTCCAGGTCGAACTCGAAGTTGGCCAACGCGGCGCGGGAGCGCTCGGACTGGTTGTCGCGGAATGAGTTGGCGTCCTGCTGGGTCATCACGAAGCGCGAACGCAGGCGGCCGTCTTCGGACAGCGGCAGGTTGAGGTCGGCGCCCAGGCGGCGTTTGTCCCAGCTGCCGTAGGTGGCATAGGCGCTGCCGCCGAACGTCCTGGTCGGCGCCTTGCGGATCAGGTTGACGGTGGCCGACGGGTCGCCGGTACCGCCCAGCAGGCCATTGGCGCCGCGCACGATGTCGATGCGCTCGTAAAGGTCCATGTTCAGCGCGTTGCCGCCACCACTGAAGTCGGAGCCACCCTGGAACTGCAGGCCATCGACCTTCCAGTTGCTGATCGAGTAACCACGGGCACGGTAGTCGGTACGCCCGCCCACTTCGGACTTGCTCGCGGTCACACCTGGGGTGGTTTCCAGCGCTTGCTCGATGGTGTGGATGTCGCGGTCATCCATCTGCTGGCGGGTAATGGTGGTGACCGACTGCGGCGTCTGGCGCGGCGTCAGCGCCAGGCCGGTGGAGCTGCGGGTGCTTTCGACCGTGTAACCCAGCTGGCCGGCTTCGTCGGCAGGCAGCAGGGCGCTGTCTTCGATCTGCGTGGCGTCCAGCTCCAGGGGCTTGCTGTCGGCAGCCATCGCGCCACCGCTGACGGCCACGGCAATGAACAGGGCCAGCGGTTTGAGGCGCGTGCCGCCTCGGCTGATGGAGGAGAAGGCGTTCGGGGTGCTCTCGGAGTTCATTTGGGAAGGCTTCGTATTTGCAGATGATTTTTTGTTAGGATTCTAGGGATCGGTCCCCCGGGCTCCAGACCCGGCTTGTACGGGGATGTAATCGAACGTAACGAGCGCCACCGGCCCTCACCGAACAGGTGTTTTTCTGCATGAGCACAACTTTGCTTGTTGTCGACGATGACGACGAGATTCGCGAACTTCTTTGTGATTACCTGACAGATGCCGGCTATAACGTGCTGGCAGCAGCTGACGGCGAGCAGATGCGCGAGCAACTGGCCCGGCACAAGGTGGAGCTGGTGGTGCTCGACCTGATGCTGCCCGGCGAGGACGGCCTCAGCCTGTGCCGCCAGTTGCAAGCCACGCCCGGGCTGGCGGTAATCATGCTGTCGGCCAAGGGCAGCACGCTGGACCGCATCATCGGCCTGGAAGTGGGTGCCGATGACTACCTGGCCAAGCCGTTCGAGCCACGCGAGCTGATCGCCCGGATCAAGGCCGTGCTGCGCCGTCCGCAACGCCTGGATGCGCCCGCCGCAGAGCCGGTAGAAGATGCCCAGCTGTTCGCCGGCTTCCGCCTGGAACACATGAAGCGCCTGCTCACCCGCCCCGATGGCCAGATCCTGACCTTGCCCCGCTCCGACTACCGCGTACTGCGCGAACTGCTGGAAGCCAACAACCGTGTGGTGTCCCGCGACCAGCTGACGCGCAGTGCGTTCGGCCGCGACCACCTGCCCGACGACCGTTCAGTGGACATGTGCGTCAGCCGCTTGCGCCAGCACCTGCGCCACGCGCCGGCGGGTGCCGCGCAAATTCTCACCATCCGCAACGAAGGCTATTTGCTGAGCATCGCCGCCAACGGGGCCGATGCCTGACATGCGCTGGCTGCGCCGGTTGTGGCCACGCACATTGTTCGGCCAGCTGCTGCTGATAATGGTCAGCGGCACCGTGCTGGTCCAGTTGATGTCCAGCAGCATCTGGTTCGATGTGCGTTTTGCCCAGGTACTCGAGGCCCCTGTCCGGCTCATCGCCGCACGCAGCGCGCCGTTGATCGCCCAGGCTGACTGCCGCGCCGGTGCACTGCAGGCGCCAGCGCATTACCAACTGCGTTGCAGCGAAGCCCAACCCACGCCTGTGCAGGACGAACGTCGCGGGCGCAGGCGTGTCGAGCTGTTGCTGCACCAGGCCCTCGAGTACGAGTTGGGGCATGCCCAGGACGTGCGCCTGATCAAGGTGCAATTGACCGATGAACAGGGCCAGCCGATCGTCTGGCGCAGCCTGTTCGGCCTGCGCACCGCCCAGGCGCATCTGCAGTTCGCGGTGCCGTTGGCCGATGGGCACTGGCTGACCATCGAGGGCCAGGAACTGCAAGGCTGGAGCGGCGAGTCGGCCTGGGTGCTGATCAGCGATTATCTGTTGCGGGTGTACGCGCTGCGCATCGTCGCGGTATTGCTGGTGTGCCTGATCGCCGTGCGCCTGTGCCTGCGCCCGTTGCGGCGCCTGGCCGATGCCGCGCGCGGCCTGGGCAGCAACCTCGAGCAGCCGCCCTTGGCGCTGGATGGCCCGGAGGAAGTGCGCCAGGCCGCACAGGCCTTCAACGCCATGCAGCAGCGGCTGATCGCGATGGTCAACGACAAGGCTTACTTCCTGGCCGCCGTGTCCCACGACCTGCGCACCCCGCTGACGCGCATGCGCCTGCGCCTGGAGCGCCTGCCGGACGACGAACACCGGCAGCGCCTGCGGCAGAACATCACGCAGATGGACGACATGATCGGCCAGGTACTCGATTACCTGCGCGCGGGGGAGCAGCAGAACTTGCAGCAGGTAGACCTGAACCGGCTGGTGGTGCGCCAGTGCGCGGAGCTGGCCACTGCCGAAGAGCCGCTGCCGGTGCATGGCCGGGCGGGCAGCCTGCGGGTCGATGCCCTGCTGCTGCAGCGCTGCCTGCAGAACCTGCTGGTCAATGCGTTGCGTTATGCCAAAGAGGTTTCGGTCACGCTGGAACAGGCGACCACGGGGGTGTTCATCCATGTCGATGACCGCGGGCCGGGGATTGCGCCGAGCCTGCTGGCGACCATCATCGACCCGTTCGTGCGCGGTGAGGGGTCACGCAACCAGGCTTCCGGGGGGTATGGGCTGGGGTTGAGTATTGCTCAGCGGATTGCCACCAGCCATGGGGGCGAGTTGCTGCTGGCGAACCGCGAGGGGGGTGGGTTGCGGGTTAGCGTGTTATTGCCTCGCTAACACCTTTTTGTGGGAGCGGCCTTGTGTCGCGAAAAGGCTGCGTAGCAGACCCAGCGATCTTCGCTATGGCTGCGAATTCTGGGGCTGCTGCGCAGCCCTTTCGCGACACAAGGCCGCTCCCACATGGACCGCATCGGCCTTGAGCCATGTACAGAGCCCTACATTCAAGTAACAGTCTTTTACCGATTACCCAGGTTTTCCCCTCCCCACCTTTGCCTATCCTAGGCCCGGTCATCCTGCCTGCGATGGACCCATGAAACACTCTCTACCCAGCCGCTACGCCTGCCTCGCCCTCTGCCTGCTGTTCACCTTCGCCAGCCTGCCGCTGCTACCCCAGCATGCCTGGCTGTGGCCGTTGACGCTGATCACCGCGCTGCTCAGCCTGGTCGGCCTGAACGACCTGCGGCAAAGCCACCACGCCGTGCGCCGCAACTATCCGATCCTGGGCAACATCCGCTACCTGATCGAAACCATCCGCCCGGAAATCCGCCAGTACCTGATCGAGGGCGACGACGACAAGCTACCGTTCTCCCGTTCGCAGCGTTCGCTGGTTTATGCCCGGGCCAAGAACGAAAGCGCCGAGAAAGCCTTTGGCACCCTCAACGATGCCTACAAGCCCGGCTTCGAGTTCATCAGCCATTCCATGCTGCCAGTGGCCACGCCAGACCCGGCGTCGTTCCGCATCGCCATTGGCGGGCCGCAATGCCGCCTGCCCTATTCGGCGTCGATCTTCAACATCTCGGCCATGAGCTTCGGTGCCCTCAGTGCCAAAGCCATCGCTGCCCTGAACCGCGGTGCACGCATGGGCCGCTTTGCCCATGACACCGGCGAAGGCAGCATCAGCCCGTACCACCGCGAACATGGCGGTGACCTGATCTGGGAAATCGGCAGTGGCTACTTCGGCTGCCGCACCGAGGACGGCCGCTTCGACCCGCAGCGCTTCGCCGAGCAGGCTCGCTCGCCGCAGGTGAAGATGATCGAGATCAAGCTCAGCCAGGGCGCCAAGCCGGGTCACGGCGGCATCCTGCCGGGGCACAAGGTCAGCCCCGAGATTGCCGCAACCCGTGGCGTGCGTGAGGGCGAGGATTGCATCTCGCCGGCAGCGCACAGTGCCTTCCGCACCCCGGTCGAGTTGCTGCAGTTCGTTGCCAGCCTGCGCGAGCTGTCGGGCGGCAAGCCGGTGGGGTTCAAATTCTGCCTGGGCCACCCTTGGGAATTCATGGGCATTGCCAAGGCTATGCTGGCCACTGGCATCACTCCGGACTTCATCGTCGTCGATGGCAAGGAAGGCGGCACTGGGGCGGCGCCACGCGAGTTCAGCGACAACATGGGCGTGCCGATGCGCGAGGGCCTGATGTTCGTGCACAACACTCTGGTCGGCCTGAACCTGCGCGCCGGCATCCGCATTGGCGCAGCGGGCAAGATCGTCAGCGCCTTCGACATCGCCAGCGTGCTGGCCATCGGGGCGGACTGGGTCAACTCCGCGCGTGGCTTCATGTTCGCCATTGGCTGCATCCAGTCGCAGAGCTGCCATACCAACAAATGCCCGACCGGCGTGGCTACGCAAGACCCGTTGCGCCAGCGCGCCCTGGTGGTGCCAGACAAGGCCGAACGGGTAGCCAGTTTCCACCGCAACACGCTGCATGCGCTGGCCGAAATGTTGGCTGCTGCGGGCCTGGAACATCCTGCGGAGCTCAAGCCCAAGCATCTGGCACGGCGTATCAGCTCCAGCGAAATCGGGCTGTTCTCGGACCTGCACACGTTCCTCAAGCCTGGCGAATTGCTCAGTGGCTCGATTGAAAGCGAGTTTTATGCGCGGATGTGGCGGATGGCGCGTAGTGACAGCTTTGCGCCGGAGACTGGGGAGGGAGAGGTGAAGGTTGCCGGGGTGCGGCGCAAGGAAGTGGTGGAGACGGCATGAAAGCCTGGGGCCGCGTTGCGGCCCTTTCGCGACACAAGGCCGCTCCCACAATGGTCCTGCGCATGCCGGTCAATGTGGGAGCGGCCTTGTGTCGCGATGGGCTGCAAAGCAGCCCCTAGGCCATCAGATCAGGATCAGAAGATGCTGATCGGGTACTCGACGAATACGCGAACTTCGTTGCCGTCGTCGTTGTAACCGTTCTGCTGCACGGCGTTGTTGGTACGCACGAACGAGCTACGCAGCTTGATCGACAGGTCCTTGGCCGGGCCGTCCTGCACCACGTAACGGATCTGGTTGAAGATCTCGCGCTCTTTACCTTCACCGAAGCCCTGCGGGTTGGCGACGTTGCGGGTGTTGATGTTGTCGCCCACCACGTAGGCCAGCTTGTAGGTCAGGCCCGGGATGCCGTAGGCACCGAAGTCCAGGCCGTAGCCCAGCTGCCAGGAGCGCTCGTCTTCGGCGTTGAAGTCGGACCAGTACGAGTTGGCCAGGTAGATGGTCGAACCACCGTCACCCACGCCACCCGCGTTCTGGTACCAGCCGTAGTTGTAGCCGGTGCTGCCGGTGCTGCGCTGGTGGGCGATGGTGAACGAGTGCGCACCATACGCGTAGGTGGCTGCCAGGCTCCAGATGGTGTTGGAGTCGCCGTTGAGTTCGGCGCTCTTGACGAACTTGTTGTCGATGTCCGACTTGTAGCCGTTGAAGTCCAAGGTCAGGGACTGGTCGTTGGCGATCGGGAAGACGTAGTTCAAGCCCAGGTAGTGCTTTTTCATCACATCTTCGTTGTCGGCGGTGTACAACGAAGCGGTGAAGTTGTCGGTGAACTTGTAGCTACCGCCGAAGACGTTGATCGACTTCAGGCCGCCGCCGTCACGGCGCTCGGCGCTCTTGCGCGCTTCCTGGGTGAAGCGACCGGCGTTCAGTTCCAGGCCCTGGATCTCTTTGGAGGTGATCAGGGTACCGGTGAAGCTTTCTGGCAGCAGACGGGCGTCGTCGTACTGCAGTACTGGCAGTGCCGGCATCTGGTCACCGTACTTGAGCACGGTGTTGGAGATGCGGAACTTCACTGCAGCGCCACCACGGGCCAGGTTGTGCGGCGAGTTGGCGTTGCCGTTCTCGTCCTTGAAGTCCGAAGGCTTGAAGAAGTCGACACCGGCGCCACCGTTGTGGCCCTTGCCGCCGTCAAGACGCACGGCGTACAGGCCGAATGCATCGACGCCGACACCGACGGTGCCTTGGGTGAAGCCGGAGGAGAAGTTGGCGATGACACCCTGGCCCCATTCGATCTGGTCGTCGGTGCCGTGTTTCTTGTCGCGGTTGATGTAGGCGTTACGCAGCAGGACGTTGGCGTGGCTGTCCTCGATGAAGCCTTTGCTGTCGGCCTGATCATTGGCCTGTGCCTGGGTCGCGGCGATCATCGCCAGGGCGACCAGGCTGATCCTGGTTTTCAACATGTTGTTTTCCTTATTTCCTAATCAAAAACGCTCTGCAATATGACGCCAGGAACCAACGCCCCTTCGTAGGTTCGACGCTATGCGGATCCAGACTGGAAGGCCTGCCGATAACAACACGGCGGCCTCTGGCAGCAGCATGGCCAAAATCATGGCCAGCAGGCGTTGGCCGAATCCTAGCCGTGTGCGATTACAAATGTCAAAAACTCGTGAAATGCAGGTTGATATAACCAAAATCGCCGGCGGCTCTGGTGCATTTCCATGCAGGTTCGCGCTATCAGCGGAGAATTTATCTTGTGTAGGAAATAGCCTTTTGATCGAACGGACAATTTTCCTGTCAGGGCGCCTTCGCAGCGCAAGGCTGCTCCTACAGGGAAAGGCGACAGGGCAGGAGCTGTAACAACCTGACACAGATGTAATGACAACCCTTTACAAATACTCGGGCAATAGCAAATAGCAAGCATTACCATCCGCATCTCTTTTTCACCTGCTCGATCCGGATGTCCCCATGCTTGTACCCTGCCGTCTTTCACCCCTGGCGCTTGGCCTGTCGCTGCTGTTCAGCGCCAGCCTGGCCAGTGCCGCCACCACCACCCTGCCGGAACTGTCGGTTAACGCCGACAGCGATCGCGAAAAGGACAACCCGCAGGTCAAGGAGGTAAGCACCGCGACCCGCACCTCGACGCCGGTGCGCTACGTGCCGCAGGCCATCGACACGGTGAAGACCGTCAACGTGCTGGACTACGGCAGCCATACCCTGGGCAAAGCGCTGGAAGGCATTCCCAACGTCAGCAGCGGTGCCGACACCCGCTTCGACAGCGTGCGCATTCGCGGCTTCGAAGCCAGCAACGACTTCTACCTGGACGGCATTCGCGACGACAGCCAGTACATCCGCGACCTGAATAACATCGAGCGGGTCGAAGTACTCAAGGGGCCGGCAGCGGTGCTGTATGGCCGTGGCAGCCAGGGCGGTATCGTCAACCGGGTGAGCAAGGCGCCGGAGCCCGGCCGCCGTTCAAGCATCGAGGCGCAGGCCGGCAGCGAAGACCTGCGCAGCCTGTATGCCGACCTCAGTGCCGACCCCAGCGACACCGTCAGCCTGCGCCTGAACCTGGGCAACCAGGACAACAACAGCTTCCGCGACGGTATCGATGGCAGCCGCCAACTGTTCGCCCCGTCGATCATGTGGCAGGTCAGCCCCGACCTGAACTGGCTGGTGCAATACGAGTACAGCCGCTACAACCGCACCCCGGATCGTGGCGTCCCGGGGGTCAACGGTCGCCCGGCCGATGTCAGCCGCAGCACCACTTATGGCGACCAGCGCGACTACATCGACGACCGTGCCCAGTCGCTGCGCTCGCGCCTGAACTATCAGCTGAACGAAACCTGGCAGCTGCGCCATACCTTGGGCCTGTTCAAGCTGGACAGTGAGTTCGACAACACCTACGTCACAGGCTACAACGCCAACACAGACACCTTGACCCGCCAGCGCTGGCAGCAGGACCTGAACACCCGCAACCTGTTCAACACCTTGGAGGCCGAGGGCGACTTCGACACCCTGGGCCTGGAGCACAAGCTGTTGCTGGGCCTGGAATTCGGCAACCAGAAGCGCGACCCGGTGCTGTATAAAGCGGTCGACCAGAAGCTGCAGGGCCTGGGCAAGCCCGGCCGCGACCAGCAGCTCAATGGCCCAATGACGTTGTTTAGTGACAACCATACCGTGGTCGATAGCCGCGGCCTTTATCTGCAAGACCAGATCCGCTTGGACGATCAGTGGCAAATTCTGGCTGGCGTACGCTTCGACCAGTTCAAAGTGGAAACCACCAACAAGGATGGCGTGCGCGAAACACAGGACAGCAACAGCACCAGCCCACGCCTGGGTGTGGTCTACACACCGTGGCGCGACCATTCGTTCTACGCCTCGTGGAGCAAGACTTTCTCGCCGGTTGGCGGCGGTCTGATCGGCATCACTCCGGGCGCAAAGGGCAACGGTAACGACGCCAAGCCGGAAGAAACCCGCCAGAAGGAAATCGGCGTGAAGAGCGACTGGCTCGACCAGCGCCTGACCACCACCCTGGCCATCTACGAGCTGGAGCTGTACAACCGTCGCACCCGCGATCCGCTGGTCCCGGAAAACATCTTGCTCAGCGGCATGCAGCGTTCACGCGGCATCGAGCTGACCGCCACCGGCAACATCGTCGGCAACTGGTATCTACGTGGTGGCATCGGCCTGCAGGACGCGACCATCGTCAAGGACAACAACGGCCAGGAAGGCAACCGCATCAATGACGTGGCAAAGCGCAACGGCAGCCTGTTCGTGACCTGGAAACCGGAACTGGGCTGGTACGCCGAAACCGGCCTGACGCTGGTGGGCGAGCGTTATGCGGACAACCAGAACACCACGGTGCTGCCGGGGTATGGCCGCTGGGATGCATTGGCCGGGTACCGCACGCATGACTGGGATGTGCGGGCGGCACTGAGCAACATTGCCGACAAGACCTATTACAGCTCGGCGACCAGTGCGGCACAGATCCAGGTGGGTGACCCGCGTAGCCTGGTAGTGACTGGCAGCTACAGCTTCTGATCTTTATTGCCTGTGCCGGCCTCTTCGCGGCTAAAGCCGCTCCCACAGGTATCCCACATGTATCGAGCCCAGTTGGGTACTTGTGGGAGCGGCTTTAGCCGCGAAGAGGCCGGTACAGGTAATACCGATTCGATCAGTGCCAAACCGCCATCAGCGCCTGCATTTCTGCTTCGCTGATCAGCCCTTGGGGATATCGTCCGGCAAGCAGACGTCGTGGGTCGGTCGTCCTGACCCTGATGCTTCCATGGTGTTTCAACCACTTCGCCACAAGCCTGAGCGATTGGTGATTCACTGCCGATGGGCGCAAAGCCGACTCACTTGCTGCGTTCATTTCTACACGTACTCCCTGGCCCGTGAGCGGCTAATCTACGTAAGGATTGTTACAGATCCGAGAGCGCGGCATGGCCGAGCTATCTGACTGAAAACAATACAAAACATATGCCAGCACAGGCCTGCGGACAGCCCCGGAAACAAAAAGGCCCGTCATGTGACGGGCCCCTTCATTCACCGAGCGCTCAACGCTTGACCGGCGCCGGCTGCTGCTGGGTCAGGCAGTGGATGTTGCCACCGCCCAACAACAGCTCGCGACCAGGGATCATCACCACTTCGTGGTCGGGGAAGATCTTCGACAGGATCGCTCTGGCCTCGGCATCTGCCGGGTCGTCGAAGCTTGGCGCGATGATGCCGCCGTTGACGATCAGGAAGTTAACGTACGAGCCAGCCAGGCGCACCGATGGGTCACGCTCCTGGCTGCCTGCCACCTGATCGACACCGGCACACTCTTCGGCGGTGGCGAACAGCGGGCCCGGGATCGGCATCTTGTGCACGATGAACTCACGCCCCTTGGCATCGCGGGTGCTCTTCAGCACCTCCATGGCAGCATGGCAGCGGGCATAGTTGGGGTCGTTGGAATCATCGGTCCAGGCCAGTAACACTTCACCCGGGCGCACGTAACAGCAGAAGTTGTCGACGTGGCCGTCGGTCTCGTCGTTGTACAGGCCATCCGGCAGCCAGACCACGGTGTCCACCGCCAGATGATCGCGCAGCACCGCTTCGATCTGCTCGCGGTTCAGGTGCGGGTTGCGGTTGCGATTGAGCAGGCATTCTTCAGTGGTGATCACGGTGCCTTCGCCGTCCACATGGATCGAGCCGCCCTCGAGTACGAAGCCTTCGGTGTGGTAGCGCTGGCATCGCTCCATTTCCAGCACCTTGGCCGCCAGTTCCTCGTCGCGGTTCCACGGTGCGTACAGGCCGCCGTCAAAGCCGCCCCAGGCATTGAAGCCCCAGTCCACGCCACGCACTTCACCCTGGTCGTTGATGACGAAGGTCGGGCCGGTGTCGCGCACCCAGGCGTCGTCGTTGCTGATCTCGACCACACGGATGTTCGGCTGGTCGAGCTGGCGGCGGGCATTTTCGTACTGGCCAGCCGAAACCGCGACGGTTACTGGCTCGAAACGGGCAATGGCCTTCGCCAGGGTCACATGGGCAGCTTGCGCTGGCTTGCCACCCAGGCGCCAGTTGTCCGGGCGCTCCGGCCAGACCATCCACACCTGGGTTTGCGGGGCCCACTCGGCGGGCATGTGGAAACCATCGGCACGGGGAGTGGAGTTGAGGGTTTTCATGGTTGACCTCTGTGATGGCCCTGAGCCGGACTGTGCTGGGGCGTTTGTCAATTTATAACCGATATATATCGATATTAGAAGCCCGAAAATCGGGAAAACAGTAAAGCCTGAGGCAAATAAATCGATAACAATCGATACAGACGCATCGCTGGCCGCGAACCACTGCGGCACGACATCAACCATAGCCAGCCCTGGTGCATGCCGTTGAAGCCCTAGGCGGAAAAAACGGGCCAGACCGGCTAGGGTCAATACATGAGCAAAACGGGCAAGCGCACCACCATGAACATCATCCCCACCGCAATTCCTGATGTACTGATCATCGAGCCGAAGGTGTTCTGTGACAGCCGTGGTTTTTTCTTCGAGGCGTTCAACGCCCGTGAGTTCGCCCGGCAAACCGGCGTGAATGTCGAGTTCGTCCAGGACAACCACTCGCGCTCGATCAAGGGTGTGCTGCGTGGTCTGCACTATCAGGTGGCAAACACCCAAGGCAAGCTGGTGCGCGTGGTGCACGGGGAAATCCGTGATATTGCCGTGGATGTGCGCAAGAGCTCGCCAACCTTCGGCCAATGGGTCGCGGTACAGCTGTCGGCCGACAACCATCGCCAGTTGTGGATCCCACCCGGCTTCGCCCATGGCTTTGCGGTGATGAGCGAGTCGGCCGAGTTCCTCTACAAGACTACCGACTACTACAACCCGAGCGCCGACCGCTGCATCCGCTGGGATGACCCGACACTGACCATCGACTGGGGGCTGCAGCAGCCACCGGTGCTGTCGGACAAGGACAAGCTCGGCCTGCCGCTGGCAGAGGCGGAACTGCTGCCTTAACTAGCGCATAATTGCGGCAGACTTTTCTGGCGCCTTTACGTGATGATTGCAAAACCCACGCCCCCACGCCGTCCCCGCTGGCGCAGCCTGGCCCTGTTGGCCCTGTGCCTGGCCCCGTTACTGTGGCCCCTGCATCACCTGGCCGAACGCTACTACCAGGAAGAACTGGCCTCGCAGAACCGCCAGACTCTCGACCTGTACGTCGCCAACCTGCTCGGTACCCTGCACCGCTACGAAACCTTGCCGCAGATACTTGGTGACCTGCCGGCGCTGCGCGGGGTACTGGCCGACCCGTTGCGCCTGGAAGCAGTGACCAACGCCAACCGCCTGCTCAAGGACATCGTCCAGCAGACTGGCGCCGAGGTGATGTACCTGATGGACGTCAGCGGCAACACCCTGGCGGCCTCCAACTGGGACAAGCGCGACAGCTTCGTCGGCCGCAACTTCGCGTTCCGCCCCTACTTCAACGAAGCCATGGCCGGCCGCCTGGGGCGCTTCTTCGGCCAGGGCACCACATCGGCCAAGCGCGGCTACTTCTTTGCCGCCGCCGTGCATGACCGCGAGCGCATCGTTGGCGTACTGGTGGTCAAGGTCGATCTCGACCACACCGAAACCCTGTGGGGCCGCACCCCCGAGCAGCTGTTGCTGACCGACCACAATGGCGTGGTCATCCTGACCTCGCAGCCGGACTGGCGCTTCCGCGCGACCCGCGCGCTGACCGAGGCCGAGCGCCAAGCCATCATCGCCATCCAGCCCTACCCGACCCAAGCCCCGCAGCCGCTGGTGCTCAACCAGGACGCCTGGATCACCCAAACCCGCGACATCAAGGAAACCGGCTGGCAGGTCAGCATCCTCGCACCCCGCACGCTGGTCGACCGTTCGGTGCAAACCGTGATGGCCATCGGCGCTGGCACCCTGCTGGTGCTGATGCTGCTGGCCGGCCTGGTGATGCAGCGGCGCCGCCACTACATCGACCGCATCGACTTCGAGGCGCGCGGCCGCCAGGAACTGGAAAAGCGCGTGGCCGAGCGCACCGCCGACCTCGAAGGCCTGAACACCCGGCTCAAGAGCGCCGTGCTGGAGCGCGAGAACGCCCAACAGGAGGCCGTGCGCGCCCAGGACGAACTGGTGCAGGCCGGCAAGCTGTCAGTGCTTGGCACCATGTCGGCCAGCATCAGCCACGAGCTCAATCAGCCGCTGGCCGCCATCCGCAGCTACGCGGAAAACGCCGAGATCCTGCTCGACCACCAGCGTATCGAAGACGCCCGCGGCAACCTCAAGCTGATCGGCGAGCTGACCGGACGCATGGCCTCGATCATCGCTCACCTGCGCGCCTTCGCCCGCCGTGACCGCCATGCCCCGGAGAGCGTGGCCCTGCAGCCGGCCCTGGACGATGCCCTGGCGCTGCTGGCCAAGCGCCGTCGGGCAATGGCCGTCGAGCTGATTCGCGACCTGCCGGAAGCCACCTTGTGGGTACAGGCCGGCGAAACCCGCCTGCGCCAGGTGCTCGGCAACCTGCTGGCCAATGCCCTCGACGCCCTGACCGAAAAGGCCAACCCGCGCCGCCTGTGGCTAAGTGCCGAGCAGCGCGATGACTGCGTCTACCTGTACATTCGCGACAACGGCCCCGGCTTCAGCCGCCAGGCCCTGGAGCACGCCAAGGAGCCGTTCTTCACCACCAAGACCCGCACCCAGGGCCTGGGCCTGGGCCTGGCCATCTGCGAGAGCCTGATGCGCGCCCTGGGTGGTGAACTGCTGCTGGCCAACCACCCGGAAGGTGGCGCACTGCTGACCCTGCAGCTGCGTGTGGCCGCACCTGGCGCTACTTTGCCCAATTCGGAGGACCCCTCGGCATGACCACCGAGACACTGATCGACAGCCGAGCCCAGGTCATCCTGGTCGATGATGACCCGCACCTGCGCCAGGCCCTGAGCCAGACCCTGGACCTGGCCGGGCTCAAGGTGGTCGCCCTGGCCGATGCCCAGGGCCTGGCCGAACGCATCGAGGCTGACTGGCCGGGGGTGGTGGTCAGCGACATCCGCATGCCAGGCATCGATGGCCTGCAACTGCTGGAACAACTGCACGGCCGTGACAACGAGCTGCCGGTACTGCTGATTACCGGCCACGGCGATGTGCCGCTGGCGGTGCAGGCAATGCGCGCCGGCGCCTATGACTTCCTGGAAAAACCCTTTGCCAGCGACGCCCTGCTGGACAGCGTGCGCCGCGCCCTGGCCCTGCGCCGCCTGGTGCTGGACAACCGCAGCTTGCGCCTGGCCCTGAGCGACCGCCAGCAACTGGCCACCCGCCTGGTGGGCCAGTCGCCGTCCATGCAGCGCCTGCGCGAGCAGATCGGCGCCCTGGCCGGCACCCGCGCCGACGTGCTGATCCTGGGTGAGACCGGTGCCGGCAAAGAGGTGGTGGCTCGTGCCCTGCACGACCTGTCCAGCCGCCGCGACGGGCCGTTCGTGGCGATCAACGCCGGCGCACTGGCCGAGTCGGTGGTCGAAAGCGAGCTGTTCGGCCACGAGCCCGGGGCGTTCACCGGCGCGCAAAAACGCCGCATCGGCAAGTTCGAGTTCGCCAACGGCGGCACGCTGTTCCTCGACGAAATCGAAAGCATGAGCCTGGACGTGCAGGTGAAACTGCTGCGCATGCTGCAGGAACGGGTAGTCGAGCGCCTGGGCGGCAACCAGCTGATCCCGCTGGACATCCGCATCATCGCCGCGACCAAGGAGGACCTGCGCCAGTCGGCCGACCAGGGGCGTTTCCGCGCCGACCTGTATTACCGCCTGAACGTGGCACCGCTGCGTATTCCGCCGTTGCGCGAACGCGGCGATGACATCCTGGTGCTTTTCCAGCACTTCGCCGACGCCGCCAGCCAGCGCCATGGCCTGCCGCCGCACGCCCTGCAGCCGGTCCAGCGCGCCATGCTGCTGCGCCATGACTGGCCCGGTAACGTACGCGAGTTGCAGAACGCCGCCGAGCGTTTCGCCCTTGGCCTGGAGCTGGCACTGGACGGCCAGGCGCCACCTGCGGCAATGCCTGCGGTACCGATGCCGAGCGGCAACCTCAGCGAACAGGTCGAGCAGTTCGAACGCTCGCTGATCGCTGCCGAACTGGCCCAGCCACACAGCTCCATGCGCAGCCTTGCCGAGGCGCTGGGCATCCCCCGCAAGACCCTGCACGACAAGCTGCGCAAGCATGGCTTGAGCTTCGACGGCGGTAGCGGCGGGCATGATGATCAAGAGGACAATCGTTAATGAACACCGATAGCCAGTACCTGCAGTCCGTACTGCACGGCGACATCCCCCTGACCCGCGAGATGGGCCTGGAAGTGCTCGATTGGCAGCAGCACACCCTGCGCCTGCAATTGCCGCTGGCGGCCAACGTCAACCACAAGAGCACCATGTTCGGCGGCAGCCTGTACTGCGCCGCGGTGCTGGTGGGTTGGGGCTGGCTGCACCTGCGCCTGCGCGAGTCGGGTATCGATGACGGGCATATTGTCATCCAGGAAGGGCAGATCAGTTATCCGTTGCCAGTTACCGGGGCAGCGGTGGCGCGCTGTGCGGCGCCGGATGAGAAGACCTGGGAGCGGTTCTTGGCCCTGTACCAGCGCCGTGGGCGGGCGCGGCTGACGCTGGAGACCACGGTGAGCAATGCCGGTAGTGACGAGCCTGCGGTGAAATTCAGCGGCCAGTACGTGCTGCACCGCTGACACGGACCACTTGGTAACAGGCTGGCACGATCCCTGTGGGAGCGGCGATCAGATCAGGTTCAGGAAAGCTTGGCGCCACGCAGCATTTGCCGGCAACGCCAGGAAATGCGGGTTGAGCAACGACTCCCGCGCCGGATACCGGAACGGCAGGCCATCCAGCCCGATCACTTCACCACCAGCCCCTTCCACCACCCCCTGTGCCGCCGCAGTATCCCACTGCGAAGTCGGCGCCAGGCGCGGGTAACAATCGGCGCTACCCTCAGCCAACAGGCAGAACTTCAACGAACTGCCGATATTGGCCAGCTCAAGGTCACCCACCGCAGCCCCCAACCCGGCCAACAGCGCTTCCTGTTCCGGGCTGGAATGGCGACGGCTGGCAACCACGGTGAAACGCCCCCCCGCCGGCGGTGCGCTGCGAACCTGGATCGGCTGGGCAGTCTCACCCGTTTCCGCACGCCAGGCGCCCAACCCGCGACCGCCGAAGTAGCAGCGCCCCTTGGTCGGCATGGACACCACGCCAAACACCACCTCACCGTTTTCGACCAGGGCGATGTTGACCGTGAATTCCTCGCTGCCGGCAATGAATTCCTTGGTGCCATCCAGCGGATCGACCAGCCACCAGCGGCTCCAGCCCTGGCGCTCGGCCAGCGGAATGTTGCTGTCCTCTTCGGACAGCACCGGGATCTGCGGCGCCAGCGCCAGCAGGCCATCGGCTATCACCCGGTGCGCCGCCAGGTCAGCGGCGGTAACCGGCGAATCGTCGGCCTTGTTGGTCACGGCCACATCGGCGCGCCAGAACGGCAGGATCGCCTCGCCAGCCGCAAGGGCCAGCCTGACCACTTCGTGCATCAGTTGCAGGTCGTTCATGCTTCCAGCAGCCCCCGCTGAATCAGCAGGTCACGGGCCAGGTACAGCGCTGCCAGCGCCCGACCTTCGGTGAACTGCGGGTGCATGGCCAAGGCCGAGAGTTCGCGCAGGTTGACCTTGTCGACCCGCATCGGCTCCGGCTCGTCGCCCTCCAGGCGCTCCTCGTAAAGATCGCTGGCCAGCACCACCTGAATCTTCTGGCTCATGTAGCCCGGCGACAGCGACAGCTCGGTCAGGTGCTCCAACTGGCGCGCGCCAAAACCGGCTTCTTCCTTGAGCTCCCGGTCGGCTGCCGCCAGCACATCCTCGCCCGGCTCGATCAGGCCCTTGGGCAACGACAGCTCGTATTCGTCGGTGCCGCCGCAGTATTCCTCCACCAGCACCGCGTGCTCGGCATCGAGCATGGCCACGATCATGACCGCGCCGTAGCCATTACCCCGGCCCACCAGGCGCTCGTAGGTACGCTCGTTGCCATTGCTGAAGCGCAATTGCACGGCTTCGACGCGAAACAGGCGGCTGCTGGCGACGATTTCGCGGCTGAGGACGGTGGGTTTCTGGCGCATGGGGCGGCTCCTTGGCGTGAACGGGTTACTATACCGTGGCTTGCCGACTGATCGAGAGTTTCCCATGCCTGTTCTTCCCTGGTCTGCCATCGATACCGTCCTGCTGGACATGGATGGCACCTTGCTTGACCTGCATTACGACAACCGCTTCTGGCTGGACCACCTGCCCCAGCGCTATGCCGAGCTGCACGGGGTAAGCCGGGCCATGGCGGAAATGGAGCTGCAGCCGCTGTTCGAACGCAATGCCGGCACGCTGAACTGGTATTGCCTGGACTTCTGGAGCCGCGAACTGCGGCTGCCCATCCGCGAGCTGAAACAGGAAATCGCCGACCTGATCGCCCTGCGACCGGATGCCGATACCTTCCTGGCAGCTATCCGCAACGCGGGCAAGCGCGTGGTGATGATCACCAATGCGCATCGGGATTCGCTGTCGCTGAAGCTGGAGCGGGTGGAGTTGGCGCCGTATTTCGAACGGCTGATCAGCTCGCATGACTATGGCTACCCGAAGGAAAGCCCGCAATTCTGGGACGCATTGCAGGCGGACATCGGCTTTGAACCGGAGCGCAGCCTGTTCATCGATGACACCCTGGCGATTCTGCGCAGTGCGCGGCGGTTTGGCGTGGGGCACCTGCTGGCGGTGCGCCAGCCGGATAGCCAGGCCGGGCCGCGGGATACCGAGGAATTTGCGGCGGTCGAGGATTACCGGGAGCTATTGGTCGGCCTGTGAGGCCCCATTCGCGGGCATGCCCGCTCCCACAGGATCACCACAGGTCTGAACTGTGTGCGATCCCTGTGGGAGCGGGCGAGCCCGCGAATAGGCTGCAGAGATCAGTCAGGAATACGCAACACCTGCCCCGGGTAGATCTTGTCCGGGTGCTTGAGCATCGGCTTGTTGGCCTCGAAGATCTTCTGGTACTTGTTGGGGTCGCCATACACCTTCTTCGAAATGGCGCTCAACGTATCGCCCTTCTCCACCGTCACGAACCGCGCGGCCTGGGCTACCGGGCCAGTCACGGTGATCTGGTCATCGACACTGGCAACCCCGGCGATGTTGCCCGCCGCCAGGATGATCTTCTCCTTCTCCTCCTGGCTGGCCACCTCACCCTTGAGGATGATCGTGTCACCCTCTACAGTGGCCGTGATGTTCGGGTTGCCCAGGCCGACACTTTCCACGTGTTTCTTCAGCTGCTCTTCGGCATTGGCATTGCCGGGGGTCAGCAGGTCGATCAACTTCTCGCCCGCTTCCTTGACGAAACTGAACAAGCTCATAGCGCTCTCCTTGTTGACGAAACCTTGGACACAGCAGTCTAGGCCAGCTTTTCCCCTTGCGCCCCCGTGCGACCAATCGACGCGGTCTATCAAGGCATAGACCCTAGCGATTAGACGCCGCCGGCCCACACGCCTAGGCTTGTGCTATCAAAGAGCTGCCGATAGCCCGATATCGCCCCGATGAAAAGCAAGCCTCCGGTCTGCGCGGCCTCATCGCCCTTGTCCATGCCCGCCGCCAGCAACACCTACGATTACGTCCAGCTCAGCGACGCCAGGCGCGACAGCACGCCCTTGGCCGAAGAAGTGGCCCTGGCCATTGTCTACAACGGCCTGAACCAGGCGGTGATGCTGGTCAGCCCCACCGACCTGGAAGACTTCGCCGTTGGTTTCAGTGTCGGCAGCGGCATAGTGGAAGGCACCACGGAAATCTACGACCTGAAACTCTCCGGCAGCGGCTCGGCAATGTATGCCGACCTGGAGATTTCCAGCCGTGCGTTCTGGAACCTGAAAAACCAGCGCCGTCAACTGGCCGGCACCAGTGGTTGCGGCCTGTGCGGGGTCGAAGCGCTGGAGCAGGCACTGCCAGAGCTGGCCAAACTGCCTGGCGCACCCTTGCCACCGGCGCAGTGGCTGGTCGGCCTGCGTGAGCGCATCGATGCCTTCCAGCCCCTCGGCCAGCACTGCGGCGCGGTGCATGCGGCGCTGTTCATGGACCGCCATGGCGAACTGCTGCTCGGCCGCGAAGACATCGGCCGGCACAACGCCCTCGACAAGCTGATCGGCGCCTTGCTGCGCCAGGGCATCGACAGCCAGGGCGGCCTGGCCATCGTCACCAGCCGCTGCAGCCTGGAGCTGATCCAGAAGGTGCTGCGGGCCGGTATCCAGACCCTTGTCAGCCTTTCGGCGCCCACCGGCCTTGCCCTGCAATGGGCGCGCAAGCACAACCTCAACCTTATCCATCTGCCCAAGCACAGCGTACCGCGGGTCTACAGCCCAGCGGCGGAGTCGTAACTGTCGTGACCTCGTACCAACACCTCCCGGAAAACGCCCCAGCCTCCTCCCCTCGCTACAAGCCCTACCACGGCCCCGCCGGTGGCTGGGGTGCGTTGCGCAGCGTGGCCAAGGCCTGGGTCGGCAGCGATAACGCGCTGAAGAACATTCGCGCGCTGCTCAAGACCAATCAGAACGGCGGTTTCGATTGCCCCGGCTGTGCCTGGGGCGACTCGCCGGAAAGCGGCATGGTCAAGTTCTGCGAGAACGGTGCAAAGGCAGTGAACTGGGAGGCGACCAAGCGCCGCGTCGATGCCGCCTTTTTCGCCCGCTACAGCGTCACTTCGCTACTGCAGCAGAGCGACTACTGGCTGGAGTACCAGGGGCGCCTGACCGAGCCGATGGTCTATGACGCACTCAGCGACCGCTACCAGCCGATCAGTTGGGACGCCGCCTTCACCCTGATCGCTCGCGAGCTGAACAAGCTGGCCAGCCCTGACCAGGCCGAGTTCTACACTTCGGGGCGCGCCAGTAACGAAGCAGCGTACCTGTACCAGTTGTTCGTGCGAGCCTACGGCACCAACAACTTCCCGGACTGCTCGAACATGTGCCACGAGGCGAGTGGCGTGGCCTTGGGGCAAAGCATCGGGGTCGGCAAGGGCACCGTCACCTTCGACGACTTCGAGCACGCCGACGCGATTTTCGTCTGGGGCCAGAACCCCGGTACCAACCACCCGCGCATGCTCGACCCGCTGCGCGATGCGGTAAAACGCGGTGCCCAGGTGGTGTGCATCAACCCGCTCAAGGAGCGTGGCCTGGAGCGCTTCCAGCACCCGCAAAACCCGCTGGAAATGCTGACCAACAGCGACCGGCCGACCAACACCGCATTCTTCCGCCCGGCCTTGGGCGGCGACATGGCGATGCTGCGCGGCATGGCCAAGTTCGTCCTGCAATGGGAACGCGAAGCCCAGGCCAACGGCGAACCGGCAGTCTTCGACCACGCCTTCATCGCTGAACATGGCCACGGCATCGACGACTACCTGGCGGTAGTGGACGCCACGCCATGGGAGCACATCCAGGCCCAGTCCGGCCTGGCGCTGGCAGACATCGAACTGGCCGCGCGCATGTACTGCCGTGGCAAGCGGGTGATCATGTGCTGGGCGATGGGCATTACCCAGCACCGCCACTCGGTGCCGACCATTCAGGAAATCGTCAACCTGCAGATGCTGCGCGGCAATATCGGCGCACCAGGTGCCGGCCTGTGCCCAGTGCGAGGCCACAGCAACGTGCAGGGTGACCGCACCATGGGCATCAACGAGCGCCCGCCGGTGGCCCTGCTGGATGCCATCGAGCAGCGCTTCGGCTTCCCCGTGCCTCGGCATAACGGCCACAACACCGTCGAGGCGATCCACGCCATGCTCGACGGCCGGGCCAAGGTATTCATCGGCCTGGGCGGCAACTTCGCCCAGGCTACGCCAGACACCGAGCGCACCGCCCAGGCACTGCGCAACTGCGAGCTGACCGTGCACATCAGCACCAAGCTCAACCGCAGCCACCTGGTGCATGGCAAGCAGGCACTGATCCTGCCGTGCCTGGGGCGCACCGACATCGACCTGCAGACCGAAGGGCCACAGGCGGTAACGGTAGAAGACTCGTTCAGCATGGTTCACGCCTCCAATGGCCAGCTGAAGCCGTTGTCGACGCAGATGCGCTCGGAGCCGGCGGTCATCGCCGGTATCGCCGCCGCCACCCTGGGCAAGAAGCCTGTGGACTGGCACTGGCTGGTGGCTGACTACGACCGTATTCGCGAGCTGATCGGCGACACCATCGCCGGCTTCAGCGGCTTCAACCAGCGCCTGCGCGAGCCGGGCGGTTTCTACCTGGGCAACAGCGCCGCCAGCCGCGAATGGAAGACCAGCACCGGCCGCGCCAACTTCAAGGCCAACCTGCTGCCCGACACGCTGCTTGACGAACGTGTACGCGCCAGCGGCCAGGTGCCGGACCTGATCATGCAGTCGATGCGCTCGCACGATCAGTACAACACCACCATCTACGGCCTGGACGACCGCTACCGTGGCGTGCGTGGCCAGCGCGAGGTGCTGTTCGTCAACGAAGCCGACATCATCCGCCTGGGTTTCCAACCGGGGCAGCAGGTCGACATCGTGTCGTTGTGGGGAGATGGGCATGTACGCCGTGTGCACGGTTTCACCCTGTTGGCCTTCGACATCCCGGCCGGGCAGGCGGCGGCGTACTACCCGGAAGTGAACCCGCTGGTGCCGCTGGAAAGCATTGGCGATGGCAGCCATACGCCGACGTCGAAGTTCATCGCCATCAAGCTGGAGCGGGCGCGGGACGACGGGCGTATCCTCTAGAAATGCGCCGGCCTCTTCGCGGCTAAAGCCGCTCCCACAGGGAAATCACAAGGCCTGGGAGCAGTGGTATCCCTGTGGGAGCGGCTTTAGCCGCGAAGAGGCCAGAAGCCGTGCCGCCAAAAACGAAAAAAGCCCTGTTCCAATGTGGTTCAGGGCTTCGTCATAAAGGTTTAAGACAGCGAAAAAACGATAAAGTTTCACAGTAAATACAGTAAGTTAGAGAATTGTGTACAACTCGTGTTACTCGTCGGATTTCCGTTGCCAGGCGCGCCCGTAAGGCTCAAAAATCGCCTCGTCATCCTTATGAGGCTTTCTTGATGAAGAAGTACTCCTCGATACTGTTGTTGTCTTTCAGCTTGCTCAGCGGCGTTGCCATGGCAGGCGGCACCACCGAGGCCGGCATTGGCGGCGCATTGGGTGGGGTACTGGGCTCTGTCGTGGGCCAGTCCATTGGTGGTAGCACAGGCGGCGCGATCGGTGCTGGCCTGGGCGGCGCAGCTGGCAGTGCGGTCGGTGCCGACAAGCACCAGCGTGGTGAGGCAGCCATCGGTGGCGCATTGGGCGCCGCAGGCGGCAACGTGGTCGGCCGCTCCGTGGGCGGTACTACCGGTAGCTACATTGGCGCGGCAGCCGGCGGTGGCGCCGGTGGCGCACTGGGTAACTACATGGGTAAAGAGGCCGACAGAGACGATTACCACGAAGGCCGCCGCTACCGTCGTGGTTATGACGACGACCGTCGCCACTGGGACCGTGGCCACCACTACGGCCATCGCAAGCACAAGCGCCACTGGCGCGACTAACGCCTGAGGGCCTTGCCCCGGCAACAAAAGCCCCGCCCCTGCCAGCGGGGCTTTTTCATGCCTGCTGTTCCTGCAGTACACCAGACAGGATCACCTGCAGCGTCTGTGGCAAGGCCACTGGCCGGCCGCTGGCCCGTTCGATGAACACCTGCACCACCGTGCCTGCTGCACACGCCTCCGGCTCCCCTGGGCGGAACAGGGCCAGGCGGTACTCCACCGTGCTGCCCGCCAGGCGCGCCACCCCCAGCCCCACTTCCAGCACATCCGGGAAGCCTGGCAGCGCGTAGAAATCCGCCGCCGAACTGACCACGAAGGCCGCGAGCTCGCCGTCACGCAGGTCCAGGTCGGCCTGTTCGACAAGAAACGCCTGGATGGCGGTTTCGAAGAAGCCGTGCACGGTGGCACCGGCAATGTGGCCGTTCAGGTCGTTGTCCTGGGGACGGGTGAGGATGGGGTGGAAGTGGGAGAAGGCAGTGCGCTGAGGGGATTCGGTCATCTGGCTGGCTCTTGTCTTCGCAATGGATGCTGACAGTGAAACAGAAAAACCGGATTTTCGCTGCCTGTGCGGGCCTCTTCGCGGGTAAACCCGCTCCCACAGGTGTGGCGTGAGTCTTGAGGGCGGCGGAGAACCTGTGGGAGCGGGTTTACCCGCGAAGAGGCCCGCACAGGCTTGTAGAAAAAACAAAAAAGCCGCCCGAAGGGGGCGGCTTTCTCGTTGCGGGCGGGTCAGCTTACAGCTGCGGGCCAGCGGCCTTGATGGCATCGGAAACTTCAAACTTCTTGAAGTTTTCGATGAACAGCTTGGCCAGGCCTTTGGCGGCCTCGTCGTAGGCAGCCTTGTCAGCCCAGTTGGTGCGCGGGTTGAGCAGCTCGGTATCAACGCCCGGAACGGCCTTGGGCACATCCAGGTTGATGATGTCCAGGTGTTCGGTTTCAGCGCCGATCAGCGCGCCGCTCTGGATCGCAGCGATCACGGCACGGGTGGTCGGGATGCTGAAGCGCTTGCCAACGCCGTAGCCACCGCCGGTCCAGCCGGTGTTGACCAGGTAGACCTTGGAGTCGAAGCCCTTGATACGCTTGATCAGCAGTTCGGCGTACTCGCCAGCCGGGCGCGGGAAGAACGGGGCGCCGAAGCAGGTGGAGAAGGTCGACTTGATGCCGCTGCCCGAACCCATTTCGGTGGAACCGACCAGCGCGGTGTAGCCGGACAGGAAGTGATAGGCCGCCTGTTCGTTGTTCAGGATCGAAACCGGAGGCAGAACGCCAGTCAGGTCGCAGGTCAGGAAGATGACTGCGTTCGGCTCGCCGCCCAGGTTCGCTTCGGAACGCTTGGCAACGTGCTCCAGCGGGTAGGCCGCACGGCTGTTCTGGGTCAGGCTGACGTCGCTGTAGTCGGCGTGCTTGTTGGCGTCGAGAACGACGTTTTCCAGCACGGCGCCATGCTTGATGGCTTTCCAGATGACCGGCTCGTTCTTTTCGGACAAGTCGATGCACTTGGCGTAGCAGCCGCCTTCGATGTTGAAGACCACGCCCTCGCCCCAGCCGTGCTCGTCGTCACCGATCAGGTAACGGCTTTCGTCGGCCGACAGGGTAGTCTTGCCGGTACCGGAAAGGCCGAAGAACAGGGTCACATCGCCTGCTTCGCCGATGTTGGCGGCGCAGTGCATCGGCAGTACGTCGGCAGCCGGCAGCAGGAAGTTCTGCACCGAGAACATGGCTTTCTTCATTTCGCCGGCGTAGCGCATGCCAGCGATCAGCACCTTCTTCTGGGCGAAGTTGATGATCACGCAGCCATCGGAGTTGGTGCCGTCACGCTCAGGCTCGCACACGAAGTTGGCGACGTTGAGGACCTGCCACTCGCCACGGCCAGCCGGGTTGTACTGCTCCGGGTTGATGAACAGGCAACGACCGAACAGGTTCTGCCAGGCAGTCTGGGTGGTCATCTTCACCGGCAGGTAGTGCTCGGCGGCCGCCCCTACGTGAACGTAGGAAACGAAGTGATCCTGGGCGTTGTTGAACGCCTCGACGCGAGCCCACAGGGCATCGAACTTGTCGGCCGGGAACTTGCGGTTGATCGGGCCCCAGGCGATGGCGTCCTGGGTGGAAGGCTCTTCGACGATGAAACGGTCAGCCGGCGAACGGCCAGTACGGTGACCAGTCTCCACGACCAGTGCGCCAGTATCGGCTAGTACGCCTTCACCGCGTTGCAGCGCTTCTTTTACCAGCTCATCGACGCTCAGGTCGGTGTACACGGTGTTGTTGGCTTGCGTCATGAGATACCCCATCCGGCCCGAGGCCGAGTGCTCCAAACGTTTTGTAGTTGTCTCAAAAAAACTACTACAGCGAAAAAAGTGGCCGGATTATGCCAGAAACGCCCAAAAAAAGTAGGCCCCTCCTGTCAGAACTGCGCTTTTGCGCAATTCGACAGGAGATTGTCCTGTAGTTAAACGTTTCAGTGACGAGTTTCTGAGGCTACGTCCGTACCGCCACCGGCAAACAATTGCGCCACATCACTGGCGTCGAAGAAATAGCGCTCGTTGCAGAACTGGCAATCGATCTCCACCTGCCCGCCGCACTCTTCCACCAGCGCCTTGGCATCGTGCTCGCCCAAACTGACCAGCGCATTGCCGGAACGTTCGCGCGAGCAGCTGCAATTGAAGCGCAGCGGCTGGATATCGAACAGGCGTACGGCATCTTCGTGGTACAGGCGGTGCAGCAGTGTTTCGTTGTCCAGCGCCCACTCATCAGCCTTGAGCGTGGTGGCCAATGCCACAACGTGCTGCCAGCTTTCTTCACGCTCTTCATCGTCCGGCTGGCGGTCGCGCGGCAGTTGCTGCAGCAGCAGGCCACGTGCCTTGCCGCCTTCGGCGTTGAGCCAGAAGCGCGTGTTGAGCTGTTGCGACTGGACGAAGTAGTTGGTGAAGCACTCCGACAGCGTGGCGCCATCGAGGTCGACGGTGCCCTGGTAGCGCTGGCCCTTGACCGGATCGATGGTCAAGGTCAGGTGGCCGTCGGGCATCAGCTGCGACAGGGTTGCATCCGCCGGAATCTGGTCCGCTTCGTAACGGGCCATGCCGCGGATATCGCGGTCGCCGGAGCATTCGACCATCAGCAGCGGGATCGGCCCGGCAGAGCGCGCCTGCAGAATCAGCAGGCCGTCGAACTTCAGCGCCCCGACCAGCAAGGCGGTGGCGGCCATCAGCTCGCCCAGCAGTGCCTGCACCGGCTGCGGGTACTCATGACGCGCCAGCACCGCGGCGTAGCTGTCATCGAGAGACACCCACTCGCCGCGCACATCGCGCTCGTCGAAGATGAAACGTTGGGTGAAATCGGTATCAGGCAAATCGCTCATAGGTTTTGGCTATCTGAAAATGATGACAAAATGGTTACAAGGGTTGTCGAAAACAAGCGAGAACCCCATGACAGAGCGCTCACAAGGCGCTCCGATTCCTGTTTGCAATAGAGGTATTTTATGGACAATCGACCACTGTTCCAAGCAAGGTGGTCCTGGGGGCCATTGGCAGCCTGTACGCTGCTTCCCATCGCTCTACTGTGTTTCTGGTTATGGCCCATTGGCCAGATCTTGTGCCTGACTTTCGACGAGTGGCTGTTCCACAGCCTGAATGCGCCGCTAGCCGACAACACTACCTGGCGCTATATCTGGACTGTCGGCAGCTTGCGCCCGTTCGACATCGTCGTCGGCCTGATCCTTCTGGCAGTGCTTATCCGAGGCGACTGGGTGTTCAAGGCAACCCAGGTGCGCCAGGCCTTTTTCGGCTTCCTGGTCACGCTAATCCTCTTAGTGGTGATTCGCGCGCTGTTTTCCAAGTGGGTGGATGCAGCCGGCTGGCAGCACAAGAGCCCGTCGATGATGTTCGACGAGATGGTGCACCTCAGCGACTACTATCCGGACCTGGAGGCGGCCTGGGAGCTCAAGGACCGTTCCAGCAAGAGTTTCCCGGGGGATCATGCCTCGGTGCTGCTGGTCTGGGCGCTGTTCATGAGCGTGTTCAGCCGCCGCCTGGTGCAGTACCTGGTGGTCTGGGGGTTGGCGGTATTGTTCATGTTGCCGCGCCTGGTGGCCGGTGCCCACTGGGGGCAAGATGACTACATCGGCGGGCTGCTGATGGCGGTGCTGGCGCTGGGCTGGAGCTGCTACACGCCGCTGGCGGCCAAGGGAAGTGCGGTGCTGCTGCGCTGGACGGCGCCGTTGTTCAACCTGCTGGCCCGGTTACCGCTGGTCGGACGGATGGCTGTCACCCGTTAGGGCCATGGGGTACTGCGTAGCCCATCGCGACACAAGGCCGCTCCTACAGGGGGCCGCGATTTCCTGTAGGAGCGGCCTTGTGTCGCGAAAGGGCCGCAAAGCGGCCCCGGCTATTCGAAGCTCCCATGCAACTGGTGAATCTGCCGCCGCTGCTTCTTGGTCGGCCGGCCATCGGTTGTAACGCCCATCGCCCCGGCCTTGCGCAATTCCGCCGCCTGCTCACGCCGGCGCACGCTGTCTTCGGTCTCTTCGTACAACGTCTGCGCCTCTGGCGCACCACGCCGCACCACCGACAAGGCCTTCACCACCACGGTGCGCTCATCGAACCCGGTGCGCAGCACGAACTCGTCCCCCACCCGCGGTTCCTTGCCCGGCTTGCAGCGCTCACCCCGGCAATGCACCTTGCCACTCTCGATCGCCGCCTTGGCCAGCGCACGGGTCTTGTAGAAGCGTGCCGCCCACAGCCATTTGTCCAGGCGGACCTTGTCGTCGTCTTCGGCTTTTTGTGCCATCCCGTTACCTCGAACGCTGTGTTTCATCGAACTGTACTACCGTAACGATCGGATGCAAAAAATCCCCGCCGTGCTTACAGTTCATCACCTCATTCGCAGGGTGCGTTTCGTGAAGACATTTGACCATTTGACTGTGATCGGCCTGCGCGAGTGGGTCGCCCTGCCCGACCTTGGCGTGGCCGGGCTGCGCGCCAAGATCGACACCGGCGCCAGCACCTCCAGCCTGCACGCCACCGAGGTGGAACCGTTCGAGCGCGACGGCCAGCCCTGGGTCCGCTTCACCGCACACCTTGGCTCGGTGGTGCAGTTGCGCCACCGTCGCTGCGAGGCACCGCTGGTGACCATGAAAACCATCAAGAGCTCCAATGGCCAGGCCCAGACCCGCTATGTCATCCGCACGTCACTGGCCCTGGGCGATGGTGTGTGGGAGGTGGAGTTCACCCTGGCCTGTCGCAAGAACATGCGTTATCGCCTGTTGCTGGGGTCCAAGGCCCTGATCCATGGCCAGTTGGTGGTCAACCCGGGTCTCAAATACGTACAAGACAAACCGGCCTTCCCGGCCACCCTTTCTCCTGTAACAGGTGCTGCATGAAGATCGCTGTGCTGTCGCGCAATCCGCGTCTGTATTCCACCCGCCGCCTGGTCGAGGCCGGTACCCAGCGGGGCCACGAAATGGTGGTGATCGACACCCTGCGGGCCTACATGAACATTGCCAGCCACAAACCTCAGATCCACTACCGCGGCAAGCCGCTGGAAGGCTTCGACGCGGTGATCCCGCGCATTGGCGCATCGGTGACTTTCTATGGCTGCGCGGTGCTGCGCCAGTTCGAGATGATGGGTGTGTATCCGCTCAACGAGTCAGTAGCGATCGCCCGCTCCCGCGACAAGCTGCGTTCGCTGCAACTGCTGTCGCGGCGCGGCATCGGCCTGCCGATCACCGGCTTTGCCCACTCGCCGGACGACATCCCCGACCTGATCCAGATGGTCAACGGCGCCCCGCTGGTGATCAAGGTGCTGGAAGGCACCCAGGGCATCGGCGTGGTGCTGTGCGAAACCACCAAGGCCGCCGAATCGGTGATCGAGGCGTTCATGGGGTTGAAGCAGAACATCATGGTGCAGGAATACATCAAGGAAGCGGGTGGCGCGGATATCCGCTGCTTCGTGGTCGGCGACAAGGTCATCGCCTCGATGAAGCGCCAGGCCAAACCGGGTGAATTCCGCTCCAACCTGCACCGCGGTGGTGTGGCCAGCCTGATCAAGATCACCCCGGAAGAACGCATGACTGCCATTCGCGCGGCCAAGGTGATGGGCCTGAGCGTGGCGGGTGTGGATATCCTGCGCTCCAACCATGGGCCGCTGGTGATGGAGGTGAATTCGTCGCCGGGGCTGGAAGGCATCGAAGTGACCACCGGCAAGAACGTGGCCGGGATGATCATCGAGCATCTGGAGAAAAATGGCGGGCCTAATCAGACCCGGACCAAGGGTAAGGGCTGAGATTTTGGGGCTGCTGCGCAGCCCATCGCGACACAAGGCCGCTCCTACAGGATTACCGCAACCTTCAGGCTTGTGGATTACCTGTGGGAGCTGGCTTGCCGGCGATAGGGCCGGCGCAGCCAACCAGATTCATACAGCATTACGCGGCAGCAACAACCCCAGCGGCAACCTCACCCGCGCCTCTATCCCGCCACCAGAGCGATTGCGCAACTCCACATTCCCACCATGCTGCGCCGCGATCCGCTTGACGATCGCCAGCCCCAGTCCGGTGCCCTTGCCCCCCCGGGCCCGGTCACCACGAATGAACGGGTTGAAGATGGTCTCCAGCTCCGACTCGTCTATCCCCGTTCCACGGTCCAGCACGCTCAGCACCACGTACGGCGCACTCTCGTCGCCCGACACATAGGCGGCCACCTCCACCCCCTTGCCGGCGTGGTGCAAGGCATTGCCGATCAGGTTGCCCAGCATGCGCTTGAGCGAAACCCGGCGCAGCGGGAACGGCGGGATCGGCTCCAGGCACAGGCGCACCCGTTCTTCCGGCTGGTTGTACGGCGCCACCACCTCGCGCACCAGGTCGGCCAGGTCGACCTCTTCAACCGGCTCGTCACGGCCATCGCGGATAAAGGCCAGGAACTGGTCGAGGATCGCATCCATGTCCTCGATATCGCGGACCATGTCGTCACTCAGTTCGTTGTCGCTGTCCAGCAACGACAACGACAGGCGCAGGCGCGTCAACGGTGTGCGCAGGTCGTGGGAAACCCCCGCCAGCATCAGCTCGCGCTCGCGCCCGGCCTGCTCGACATCCTCTGCCATCTGATTGAAGGCCTTGTACACCTCGGTCATTTCGCTGGGCGTGTCGCTGATCGGCAGGCGCACGCTGCGCCCCTGGCCCAGCTGCCGGGCAGCAAACACCAGGCGCTTGAGCGGCTGGTTCAGCTGGCGCACGAAGATCCAGGCCGAGGCGGTGGACAACAGGCCGATGGCCAGGAACCAACCCAACACGTTCCAGATCTTCTGCCCACGCAGCGGGTGCGGGTACAGCGGTACCTTCAACCAGCCCGGGCCCAGGCTTGGCGCATTGACCCACAACGCTGGCGGCGCATGAATGCGCAGCCGTACCTCGGTGTCCTCGCCCAACTCGGCCTGCATCTGCCGTTGGTAGATTTCACTGTAGGGCCAGTGCTGCTCGCCCTCGGGCACGCCCGAACCGGTGACCCGGATAAGGCCTGCCGCTTCGGCGATCTTGTCGCGGTTTTCTTCGTCGGCCGCCCAATAGGCGCGCAGGGTCAGCGCCACACCGTGGCTGTACTGACGGTCGACCAGCACGTCCTCGTTCATCAACAGGTAGACCAGGGTCAAGGCCTTGGAGAACAGGACGACGATCAACACCAGCCACAGGGTGCGGGCGAAGAAACTTTGCGGAAACCAGAGCGGTGTCTTCATCGATGGCGCGGCATCATTTACCGGCGATTCCGTCCGGCACGAACACGTAGCCCACACCCCAGACGGTCTGGATATAACGCGGCTTGGACGGGTCCGGCTCGATCATGCGGCGCAGACGCGAGATCTGCACATCGATGGAGCGTTCCAGCGCATCCCATTCACGGCCACGCGCCAGGTTCATCAGCTTGTCGCGGGTCAGCGGCTCGCGCGCGTGCATCACCAGCGCCTTGAGCACGGCGAACTCACCGGTGGTGAGCATGTGCACTTCGTCGCCACGCTTGAGTTCGCGGGTAGCCAGCGACAACTCGTAGTCGCCGAAGGTGACCGACTCGTCTTCGCTGCCAGGCGCACCCGGCACGCTCGGTGCCTGGCGGCGCAGCACGGCCTTGACCCGGGCCATCAGCTCGTCCGGGTTGAACGGTTTGCCCAGGTAGTCGTCGGCGCCCAGCTCCAGGCCCTTGATACGGCTGAACTCGTCGCCCTTGGCAGTGAGCATGATGATCGGGATCTGGTTGTTCTGCTGACGCAGGCGCTTGCACGCCGACAGGCCATCCTCGCCGGGCAGCATCAGGTCGAGCACCACCAGATTGAACACCTCACGCTGCAGCAGGCGGTCCATCTGCTCGGTGTTGGGTACTGCGCGGGCACGGTAGCCCTTGCTGGTGAAGAAACGTTCCAGCAGGCTGCTCAGCCCCGGGTCGTCGTCGACGATGAGAATCTTGTCACCTTCAGCGGTGTTTGGCGTGCCGGTCATGAATAACTCCTCTGATATCGCCGCGCATTATGGCGTAGCCATTGCTGCACGTAGCGTGAGCATTGTTAGCAGATTTTTCCCCCGGCGCCAGTTCCGACTGGCCGGGCGCCATCACCGCAAGCCGTTTGCGATGGGTATAATGCGCGGCTTTCATCCAGCGCCGCCGGGCGAGAGACCCACAGGCGACCCCCGTATTCACAAATGTCAGGTGGTTTACATGGACAGCATCAACAGCCGTATCGCCGAGGAACTGGGCGTACGCCCCCAGCAGGTCGAGGCGGCCGTGGGCCTGTTGGACGAAGGCTCGACCGTGCCCTTCATCGCCCGTTACCGCAAGGAAGTGACCGGTAGCCTGGACGATACCCAGCTGCGCCATCTGGAAGAGCGCCTGCGCTACCTGCGCGAACTCGACGAACGCCGCGCCAGCATCCTGGCCAGCATCGAGGAGCAGGGCAAGCTGACCCCGGAACTGGCCCGCGAAATCAAGCTGGCCGATACCAAGACCCGCCTCGAAGACCTGTACCTGCCGTACAAGCAGAAGCGCCGCACCAAGGGCCAGATCGCCCTGGAAGCCGGCCTCGGCGAGCTGGCCGACGGCCTGTTCAACAACCCCGACCTGGCCCCGGAAAGCGAAGCCGCACGCTTCGTCAACGCCGAAAAGGGCGTGGCCGACGTCAAGGCCGCGCTGGAAGGCGCAAAGTACATCCTCATGGAGCGCTTCGCCGAAGACGCCGCCCTGCTCGACAAGCTGCGCAGTTTCCTCAAGCAGGAATCGGTGCTCAGCGCCCGTGTCGTGCCTGGCAAGGAAGAAGAAGGCGCCAAGTTCCGCGACTACTTCGCCCATGACGAACTGCTGCGCAACGCCCCGTCGCACCGCGCCCTGGCAATTTTCCGCGGGCGTAACGAAGGCGTGCTGAGCGCCTCGCTGAAAGTCGGTGAAGAACTGCCCGGCACCCTGCACCCGTGCGAACTCATGATCAGCAACCATGTCGGCATCGAGAACCGCAACCGCCCTGCCGACAAGTGGCTGGGCGAAGTGGTGCGCTGGACCTGGAAGGTCAAGCTGTACACCCATCTGGAAACCGACCTGTTCGGCGAGCTGCGCGACAACGCCGAAGGCGAGGCGATCAATGTGTTCGCCCACAACCTGCACGACCTGCTGCTAGCCGCCCCGGCCGGCCCTCGCGCCACCCTGGGCTTCGACCCGGGCCTGCGTACCGGCTGCAAGATCGCCGTGGTCGATGCCACAGGCAAGTTGCTGGACCACACCACGGTCTACCCGCACGCGCCGAAGAACGACTGGGACCGCACCATTTCCATCATGGCGGCGTTGTGCGCCAAGCATTCGGTAGAGCTGATCGCCATCGGCAATGGCACCGCCAGCCGCGAAAGTGACAAGCTGGTGACCGAACTGGTCAAGAAGTACCCGGCCTTGAAGATCACCAAGGTCATGGTCTCCGAAGCCGGCGCTTCGGTGTACTCCGCCTCGGAGCTGGCCGCCCGTGAATTCCCGGACCTGGACGTGTCGATCCGTGGTGCCGTGTCGATTGCCCGCCGCCTGCAGGACCCGCTGGCCGAACTGGTGAAGATCGACCCGAAATCCATCGGTGTCGGCCAGTACCAGCACGACGTGTCCCAGCTGAAGCTGGCGCGTGGCCTGGACGCCGTGGTCGAGGACTGCGTGAACGCCGTGGGTGTCGACGTCAACACTGCGTCGGTGGCGCTGCTGACGCGCATCTCCGGCCTCAACGCCACCCTGGCGCAGAACATCGTCGCCCATCGCGATGCCAACGGCCCGTTCGCCACGCGTGCGGCACTGAAAAAGGTCAGCCGCCTGGGTGAGAAAACCTTCGAACAGGCAGCCGGCTTCCTGCGCGTGATGAACGGCGACAACCCGCTGGACGCCTCCGCAGTGCACCCCGAGGCCTACCCGCTGGTGCAGCGAATTGCCGCCGATACCGACCGCGACATTCGCTCGCTGATCGGTGACAGCAGCTTCCTCAAGCGCCTGGACCCGAAGAAGTTCACCGATGAAACCTTCGGCCTGCCGACCGTCACCGACATCCTGCAGGAACTGGACAAGCCTGGCCGCGACCCACGCCCCGAGTTCAAGACCGCCACCTTCCAGGACGGCGTCGAAGACCTCAAGGACCTGGAACCGGGCATGATCCTCGAAGGCGTGGTGACCAACGTCACCAACTTCGGTGCCTTCGTCGACATCGGCGTGCACCAGGACGGCCTGGTACATATTTCGGCGCTGTCGGAGAAGTTCATCAAGGACCCACGTGAAGCGGTCAAGGCCGGCGACGTGGTCAAGGTCAAGGTCATGGAAGTGGACATCCCGCGCAAACGCGTCGGCCTGTCCATGCGCATGAGCGACACCCCGGGCGAAAAGGTCGAAGGCAACCGCGGCGGTAACCGTGGTAATAGCGGCAACCGTCAGCAGCAGGCGCCGCGCCAGCGCGAAACCGCCACTGCAGCCCCGGCCAATAACGCGATGGCCGCGCTGTTCGCCAACGCCAAGCAGCTGAAGAAGAAGTGATGGACGTACCACGCGAGTACGTCGAAAGCGCCTTCAGCCAGCTCCTGGGCTGCCGCCTGCAACGCCTGGAAACAGGTGTTGCCGAGGTAGCCCTGGCGCTCGAGCCACACTTGCGCAACCGTGGCCAGAAGCTGCACGGCGGGGCGATCTTCAGCCTGGTGGACATCGCCATGGGCCTGGCCTGCTCGGCCAGCCATGGCTTCGACCAGCAAAGCGTCACCATCGAGTGCAAGATCAACTACATGCGCGCCGTCAGTGACGGTGAAGTGCTGTGCACCGCCCGTGTGCTGCACGCCGGGCGGCGCACCCTGGTGGTCGACGCCGACGTAGTTCAGGGCGACAAGCTGGTGGCGAAAGCGCAAGGAACCTTTGCCGTTCTCTAGCCCACCAGGCGGTATCTGCGGTATTTTCGGCAACAGCAAGGGGCCGCTTCGCGCCCCATCGCCGGCAAGCCGGGCTCTCACAGGTAATCCACAAGCCTGAAATCGTGGTGCACCTGTTGGAGCCCGGCTTGCCGGCAATGGGCTGCGAAGCGGCCCCCGAAGTCGGCGCTGCGCAATGCCGGAACCGCGTAAACCAGGCGACAACGCCAGTTCCTTTTCCCACTACCCTTGTAGACCGTCTTTTCTACCCCCATATTGGGGCGACTGACGCGTGAAGGAATACATCTTGAGCGACCTCCTCAACCGCCGCCTGAGCCTGCTCGGCGCCAATCTCCCCCTGCTCAAGCAGTGCCTGCACGGTATTGAGCGCGAATGCCTGCGCGTGACCAACGAAGGTCGCCTGGCCCAGACCCCGCATCCGCAAGCCCTGGGATCGGCGCTGACCAACGAGCAGATCACCACCGATTATTCCGAGTCGCTGCTGGAGTTCATCACCCCGGCCCTGCCCGACCCGGCCAAGGTGCTGGAAAGCCTCGAAGAGACCCACCGTTTCGTCTACAGCAAGCTGGGCGACGAATACCTGTGGAGCCCGTCGATGCCCTGCACGCTGCCGGCCGAGGAGGACATCCCGATCGCCGAGTACGGCAGCTCGAACATCGGCAAGCTCAAGCACGTCTACCGCAAGGGCCTGGCCCTGCGCTATGGCCGCACCATGCAGTGCATCGCCGGTATCCATTACAACTTCTCGCTGCCCGAAGCTTTGTGGCCGTTGCTGCGCGCCGCAGAAGGCGGCAGCGAGAGCGACCGCGACTACCAGTCGTCGGCCTATATCGCGCTGATCCGCAATTTCCGCCGCTACAGCTGGCTGCTGATGTACCTGTTCGGCGCCTCGCCGGCACTGGACAAAGGCTTCCTGCGTGGCCGCCCGCACCAGCTCGAAGAGCTGGACGCCGAAACCCTGTACCTGCCCTACGCCACCAGCCTGCGCATGAGCGACCTGGGCTACCAGAGCAACGCCCAGGCCGGCCTCACGCCGTGCTACAACAACCTGGCCAGCTATACCGACAGCCTGCGCAAGGCGGTGGGCACGCCCTACCCGCCTTACGTCGAAGTCGGCACGCACGTGGATGGCGAGTGGGTACAGCTGAACACCAACATCCTGCAGATCGAGAACGAGTACTACTCGAACATTCGCCCCAAGCGCGTCACCTACACCGGCGAGCGGCCGATCCAGGCCCTGACCTCGCGCGGCGTGCAGTACGTGGAAGTGCGTTGCCTGGACATCAACCCGTTCCTGCCGGTGGGCATCGACCTGACCGAGGCACGCTTCCTCGACGCGTTCCTGCTGTTCTGCGCGCTGGAAGACAGCCCGCAACTGGATAACGGCGAATGCGGCCAGTGCACCAGCAACTTCCTGACCGTGGTCAAGGAAGGCCGTCGCCCGGGCCTGGAACTGCGCCGCAATGGCCAGCCGATTGGCCTGAAGGCCTGGGCCAGCGAGCTGATCGAGCATATCCGCCCACTGGCCGAGCTGCTCGACCAGGCGCAAGGCAGTGCAGAACACGGCAAGGCCCTGGATGCCCAACAGGCCAAGGTCGACGATGCCTCGCTGACGCCTTCGGCCCAGGTGCTGGCACGCATGACCGAGCATGACGAGAGCTTCGTCCAGTTTTCCCTGCGCCAAAGCCGTATCCACGCCGAAACCTTCCGCGAGCAGCCACTGCCGGTCGAGCGCCAGCAGGCTTTCGAAACCCTCGCCCGCGACTCGCTGGCCGAGCAGTCGCGCCTGGAACAGCAGGAGGTCGGCGACTTCGATCTGTTCGTCGGCGCCTACCAGGCCAGCATCCTGGCGATCAGCAACTGATGACCCGCACTGCTTCCCCGCGCAGGCCGCGCGCCAGCAGCCAGGCCAGGATCGAGGCGATTCTGGCGGCTGCCCGCGAGTTGCTGGCCGAGCAAGGCGTAGCGGCGCTTTCGATCTATAGCGTGGCCGAACGCGCACAGATTCCACCGTCGTCGGTGTACCACTTTTTCGCCAGCGTGCCGGCTTTGCTGGAGGCGTTGACGGCCGACGTGCACCGGGCGTTTCGCGAGGCCTTGAGTGCACCGATCGACAGCTGCGCCTTCAGCACCTGGCACCAACTGTCGCGGCTGGTCGAGCAGCGCATGCTCGATATCTACAACGAGGATGCCGCAGCGCGTCAGTTGATCCTTGCCCAGCACGGGTTGAGCGAAGTAGTGCAGGCCGACCGCCAGCACGACATGGAACTGGGCGAATTGATGCATAGCTTGTTCGATCGGCATTTCCAGCTGCCGACGATGCCTCACGATGTGGATGTCTTCGCCTTGGCCATGGAGCTGAGCGATCGCGTCTACGCGCACTCCATGCAGCTGTTCGAACAAATCACACCGCGCATGGCCGAGGAAGGCATGCGCGTGTTCGAAGCCTATCTCTCGCTTTACTTGCCGCCCTTCCTGCCACTGCGCTGCAGCGGCTGAGATACAAGTACCACCCCTCGTACCACCGCGATCAATTCAATAAAGGGCAGTCAACACCAGCCCTTGAAGAGACGATTGCTCATGCCCACCTCTGCAAACCACCAGCGCGATCTGGTCAAGACACTGCCTGTTACCGGTACCGGCAGCCCCCGTCATCTACTGGCCGGCAAAGGCAACCTGCTCACGGCAGCGCGGCAATCCCTGGAACGCAGCGCCAGACAGCTGCGAACCCTGTTGAGCCAGGCACCCAGCCTGCAGCAAACCGTGCACGACACCTTGCAGGCTCAACTGCAACTGGACCCCAGCCATTGCGGCTTGCGCCATGGCGAGAGCCAGGTGAGCATGCTGACATTCGCCACCCGCCTGCTGGCTGGCCCGGTCTTTGCCAATCCATTTGCCGACTGGACCCCGTGGGGCTTCACCGATACAGCGGCATACGCAACGACCACTGCCGATACATGGGCGCAGAACCTCGGCCCCGTGGTCAGGGCAGCGCAGTTTCACGCTGCGGGCAATTACTGGGATGGGCGCATGCCCGGTACCGATACCTCGCGAAAAGCCCAGGCAAGCAAACTGCTTCGCCAGCATTTCACCGGCAGTCTGGACACTGCATATGGCCTGGGCACGATAGATATCAAAGGTTGGCTGCGCGGCAGGGAGCCCTCGGCGCAACACGCCCTGCTGGAATGGCAACTGTCGCCAGGAAACACGCTGACCAGTACAGCCGCATTATTGATCCGCCCTCACGCAGGCCAGACACCCTGGCTGCTCTACCTGCCAGCCAGGTTGCATCCGGTGCTGGCGTTCAGCGATCTTGAATCTTTGCGTGACTGGGTCTTCGCCAATCGATCCTGGTTCTGGTCGGACCCCAGATCTTCCATTGTCGAAGGCGCACGACAGAACGTCGTCGTCACCGATGTGCAAAGCGATGGCTTCAGTGCACTACTGGCGGAAATGCTCCGCCAGGATCAGGAAATTACCCAGCACCACCTGCTTCAAGCCTGCCTGCAAAGCGAAACGGACTCACTGGACTTGTCCGACCTGCAAACCTGGGAACGCCAGCGCAGCGATCTGGTTCGCGGGGCACTCGATGCGACGCTGAAAAGCGCCATCGACCAGGTGAACGCTGACGATACCGCCCTGGCGGAGGAAGAGGCTCACTTCGCCGGCCTGGAACAACACCTGCCCATCGTCTGGCGCCAGCAGTCGATAGAGCGTCAGGAAACACTGCTGGAGCAGTATCTGGCCGGAGAGACAGCGCCCACCTCTGCCAAGGTCACGCTCCTGAGGGAACGCCAGGCAGCGCTCGAGGTACTGAAAGATGCCCGGGACGTCTATTTGCTGGAACTGCCAGCCGTGCTGACGAGCACCAACCTCAAGGAACGCGTGGGTGACAACACGCCACTTGAACAGATCAGCGGAGGGCTTTGCCAAGCCTTGCTCAAGGAAGCTCGCCTGCAGCACACGATGGGGGAGCTGTCAGATACGCATCTGGACTGGATCGAGCAGCTCGTCGACAGGCCCAAGCCTGGCCTGCAACGCCTGGTACAGGCCAGCACCCTGGAGCTGGTGATTGCAGAACAGAGCTGGCAGTTGCACGGTTACATGACCTTCCGTGCCCTTCCCGGAGAAAACGACGACACCCACGCCCCCGGCATACTGCTTTACAGGCCAGGCCAACGTGGCGGGCTGCGGGCTTTCGAACACGAGGCGGCCCTTGCCGGAAGTCTGCTGGCTACGCTGCATGGCGCATGGCCGGACGCACTGCTGGAAGCGGCGCAGCCGGCCGACAGCCTGCAATTGCTGGAGGCTCTGGCCAACGCCACATCGGTATCGTTCAGCCATACAGCGATCGAGTCGCACTTCATGCAGCATTGCGTGGAGGCTATTGTTGCAGCGCTGCCTGCCGACATCTCGAAGGAGCATGTCCGACAGCGCCTGTGCATAAGCGCGAACCGCGCCAGGGAGATGGCCCTGGCACGGTTCGCGGAGAAGAACCGTACCAGCAACATGCACGCACAGCTTGCCCCCTTACGTCACCTTGACCCGCAGCAGCTCGACGGTATGGCCAAACAGGTCGATGCGTTGCGAGGCGCACTGCTTGCCTCAAGTGACCTGCTCAGGATCAGCTTGCCGTCACGCAAGCAATTCACCCGCCACCTGTTGCATCAACATCTGCGCAACGAATTTGCCATTCAGGACATTCCGCAGATCATCCTCGACATCGCCGACAGCGTAGCCGTGAAAAAGGTGGTAACCGGCCAATCGGCCACTGGCGGCGCTGGGTCCCGGGATATACCGGTGTTCAGCGAAAAGCGCAGTGACGTTAATCTGGAAGCCTTCATACTGCTGGCACTGGATGACAATCGGCGGCTCAGGCTGGGCAATGCCACAATCAGGTGCAAGCCGGCGAACCGCACGCTGGAACTGGCCCTTACGCCAGCCTATATCACCAGGCTGATTACCCAGCTGGATGCCGCCGGCAGCTACGAACAACGTATCGTCAAGGCCTACCTGGGCTTTGCCCACGAGTCCGGCTGGCAGGCGCAATGGCGCCAGGAAACCCTGCGTGAGCCTTACGAACACCGCCTGCGGCTGCTGACCTTGAGCAGGCCAGCCAGCCTTGACACCGCAGGCCAGCAGCTATTGGAAAGGTTCTGCCATGAGCAGGTCGACGGCACTGTCGCCAGAACCATCACCTACCACGCGCTGGTGCTGGCACCGGGCACTGCTGCTGACGGGTCCAGTAACAGCGTGGGCCTGTCGGGTATCAGCGTCATCAAGGGTATGGCGGGGCCGGTACTGCTGTATATGCCGGATGCCCCCAACGGCAGGATCATCACTCAGCATGCAACCCCCCAGGTCGCCTGCGAGGCGCTGCAAACGATGGCGCTGGAGCGTGGCATGGCCCACTATCTGGCAACCCGGACGCAGGCCGGTAACCCGGATGAACATGAGCGGTACATCAACCAGGCATTGCGAACCGGATTCCACACCTTCATAGGCATGGGTTCGGTGCGCAATGAAACCTTGCCAACCTACGAAGCCGCCCAGGACATGGGTGAACTCATCCGCACTCATCGCGCCACCTCGCGTAGCCAGGCCGACATGGCGCTTGCCGAGCCCGAGGTGTTCAACCGTTACTTCTTTCTCGGCTTGAGGCTGGCACTCAGCATATTGCCCGGCGCAGGCACAGCGTTGGCGCTGTACGATGGCTGGCACACGGCGAACGCCGCTGTCTCGGCATTCGACAGGGGTGAGCTGGAAGAGGGCCTGCAACACCTGGTCAGCCTGCTACAGTCGTTGACCGATGCCCTGCTCACGCTTGCACCGGTGACGGCCACCGCAGGCAATTCCGCAGCCACTGCACGCCAGTTGACCCGACAACGCCAGCGTCTTGACCCGTTCAGGCCAACCGGCGGAATTCGCAAGACCCCGCCAAGCCCATTCGCGGGTTACGAGGCAGAATTACCAGCAGGCCCGATGGTACCTTCCGCCCATCCCCAAGGGGCGAGTGTGTTCGAACACACTGCAAGCCAACAACACTTCATCTCGCGCAACAACGCCTGGTATGCAGTGGGCTGGAACCCGGCGCACGCCACCTGGCGGCTCAAACCCCAAGGCCTGCGCACCTACCGCCAACCTGTGCGCTTGAGTGAACAGGGGCTCTGGGAAACCCCGGGAAGGCTGAGCGGCCTGCTGGTCGACAACGGCCTGCAAGGCGGCGGCGGCATACTCACCACCCTGCACAATCAGGGCATCGCATACTGGCGCAGGCTCCTTCGCCGACACCCCCGGCAATTGACCGGCATGGATCTCGCGCACGATGTAAACGACGGGCTGGTGCGTACGCGAGATAGCCTGAGGACCAGGGAAGCCAGCTACCGCACGGCCCGCCAGGCAGTCGCAGATGGGGTTCGCCCGACCGACTCGCAAAGGGTTGCGCTCGCCAACGCACGTCGTCAGCTGGTCGAAGAACTCAACCGCAACATCGAGTTCAACACGCGCAGCCTTGTGCGCCTGCGCGAACAGCGTTCCACGCTGAGCAGGGCGGACCACGCCAGGTTCGCCGCAATATGTGAGGAAAACATCAGCGAGATGAGCGTCCACGAGATGCGCCTGGTGTCGGAACGCTTCACCCTGGCGACGAATGAGGTCCAGCGTGCTAAAGCTGCGTTCCAGGCCCTGCATGGGCACACTGCCACCATCGAACGGGTGGAGCGCCTGACCCAGGAGGTATTGACGGCCAATCGTGAGCTGATCGAAACCTTGCAGGAAGTGGAGCGCTTGGCCATTCGTCATCAGGCCAGGCGCAATACCTTGCAAGGCAGCGCATTGACCCGTTACCAGCTGTTGGTAGAAGAGACAGGATTGGTCCTCGATCTTACCAATGCACGACTTGTCCGGGCATCGATTCTTTCGCTGACGCTATTCAAGGCAAGCGCCGTCGGACATCCGCAGATCAGCGCATTCATGACACACTTCCACGAGCAAGGCGTTGCATTGCGCAGCACCCTCTACAGCCACCTGCAATTGCCCCAGGCCAGTCTAAGTCGAGCCCAGGAGCGCAACTTCCTGCGAAGCGCACAAAGCCACTACGCACGATTCCTGAACTACGTCAGGGCGTGGGAAGACAATTTCCAGAACCTTCTGTCGCCCGAGGAAAACCGTTCGCTGCGACAGCTGCTGCGTCAGCTGATCGACGACATCGAAAACAGCCTCGACAGGGCCAATGCCGCCCGACAACGCACCGGTCGCCAGCCTGGGCAGGGAATTAGCCGGCCACGCCTGTTCGAAACCGTGGAAGGCCCGCTGATCGGCACCGAGTACGTCGAGCGAGGGCAGGCACGCATGCGTATCAACCAGCCACATTCCGATCAAGCCCATACCACTTATGCCAGGAACGAAACAGGCCAATGGCAGTTGTCGACAACACAACGCGCGGCGCCCACCCAGGCAATGGCGAACCTGGTGGAAACCGCCACGGCTCGTCTGGACGATATTCCCAGGCAGCAGGCCAAGCTACGCCGGTATCAGACGCCGCAAGCAGTCCCTGCCGACCTGGAGGACATCGCCCAAGGGCACGCGCAGCAGCTGCGCTTCATTGCCGACAGGATTGGTCAGAAAGCAGGGGATGCAATGACCGATGGGCAACGAACCTTGACGCAAAGGCTGAATACCGCTGCCGAGCAGATGGAGGCACTTGGCCGCGAATTGCGCATCGCCCAGACCAAGGTCACCAGAAAGCCTACCGTTGGTTATCTGGAATACCTGCTTGCCGAGCGGGAAGTCGAAATTGCCTGGTCGCGCACTTTGAATCCCAAGCTGGACCGCAAAGGCAACCCGGTCGAATACCTGGAGGAATATCGCATCCTTGATCGGAGTAGCCGGCAGGCCTTGTGGTATGCACACTTTCACTTCCGACAAAAACCGGCACAAGGTTTCAACCGGCTGGAAGCAGGCCACCTGAAACTGGCGAGCGAACGTGACATGGGGAACGGCGCCTGGCGCGGCAGCATGAACGAGACCCAGGCCAACCGGCTATTCGGCAACCTGCGGCCGGCCAGCTGACGCAGCATCATTGGAGCCGCTGTGCGGCCCTTCGCGGGCACGCCCGCTCCCACAGGGTCCGCGCAAAACCTGAAACCTGCGCAGGACCTGTGGGAGCGGGCGTGCCCGCGAAGGGCTGCCAAGCAGCCCCATGGTCAACGCCCATCACAGCTTGGCGATAGACACTTCGGTCGATTTCACGAAGGCAATCACTTCACTACCCACTTGCAACTCCAGCTCACGCACGGAGCGGGTAGTGATGACCGAAGTGACGATGCCCGAGGCAGTCTGCACGTCGATTTCCGACAGTACCGGGCCTTCGAGGATTTCCTTCACGGTGCCTTTGAACTGGTTGCGAACGTTGATGGCTTTGATAGTCATGATTTGCTTCCTTTTGGCTTCTGGGGTTCAGTGCGCCCAACGCAGTTGCGTGGGCAAAGGGGCTACAGGATCCGGCTCGGGCGCAGCGCCCGGGGCCGACAGAACACGGTTGAGCACTTCGCTTTCCAGCGCGGCCAGGCGGTGCGAACCACGCGCCCGAGGCCGTGCAAGGTCGACAGTGAGGTCGAGCCCGACCTCGCCATCCTCGATCAGGATCACCCGGTCAGCCACGGCGACTGCCTCGCTGACATCGTGGGTAACCAGCAACACGGTGAAGCCGTGCTGACGCCACAGGCGCTCGATCAGTTGCTGCATCTCGATACGAGTCAATGCATCCAGCGCACCGAGCGGCTCGTCCAGCAGCAGCAGGCGCGGCTGATGAATCAGCGCCCGGGCCAAGGCCACGCGCTGCTTCTGGCCACCCGACAGAGCCGCCGGCCATTCATTGGCGCGGTCGGCTAGGCCAACCGACTCCAAAGCTTCCCGCGCACGCGGGCGCCAGTCGCCAGACAGGCCCAGGCCAACGTTGTCGATTACCTTCTTCCACGGCAGCAGGCGTGCGTCCTGGAACATCAGGCGGGTTTCTTCGCGGGCCTGTTCCAGCGGCGCCGCACCGGCCAGCAACTGGCCTGCAGTGGGCTGGTCGAGACCAGCCAGCAGGCGCAGCAAGGTACTCTTGCCGCAACCACTGCGGCCGACGATGGCGACAAACTGACCGGCAGGAATGTGTAGCTCGATGCCCTTGAGCACTTCGCGCTGGCCAAAGGTCTTGCGCAGGCCGCTGGAAGCCAGCGGGATGCCACGCAGCAGGCGCGGCGGCTGTTCCTTGAGTACGGTCATGCGCCCTCCTTCTTCGCCACTTGATAGGCCGGGTGCCAGCGCAGCCACACACGTTCCAGGCCGCGGGCGGCGAGGTCGGCGAGTTTGCCGAGCACGGCATACAGGACGATCGCCAGCACCACCACGTCGGTCTGCAGGAACTCACGAGCGTTCATTGCCAGGTAGCCGATGCCGGAACTGGCCGAAATGGTTTCGGCAACGATCAGGGTCAGCCACATGAAGCCCAGAGCGAAACGCACGCCTACCAGGATCGAAGGCAGCGCCCCAGGCAGGATCACCTGGCGGAACAGGCTGAAGCCGGACAGGCCGTAGCTGCGCGCCATTTCCACCAGCGCCGGGTCGACGTTGCGGATGCCGTGGTAAGTGTTCAGGTAGATCGGGAACAGCGTGCCCAGCGCGACCAGGAAGATCTTTGCCGACTCGTCGATACCGAACCACAGGATCACCAGCGGGATCAGCGCCAGGTGCGGCACGTTGCGGATCATCTGCACCGAGCTGTCGAGCAGGCGTTCGCCCCAGTTCGAAAGGCCGGTGATGAAACCCAGCACCAGGCCGATGCTGCCACCGATGAGGAAACCCAGCCCGGCACGCCAGCCACTGATGGCCAGGTGGGTCCAGATCTCGCCGCTGCGCACCAGCTCGACGCCGGCACTGAGCACGGCGCTGGGCGCCGGCAGGATGCGCGTCGACAGCCAGCCGGCGCTGACCGCCAGCTGCCAGACGGCCAGCAGCAGTACCGGCAGCGCCCATGGTGCCAGGCGCTGGCCTAGGTTGTTGGAGGTTGCACGACTCATGGCCTGGTCCTCAGCTCTGCGCAACGGACTTGGGCAGGATGTCGTTGGCCACCATTTCGCCAAACGGGCTCACATAACCACCGGTCTTGGCTTGCTCCGGGCGTTGCACATCCAGGTGCGGGAACAGCAGCTCGGCCACCCGGTACGACTCTTCCAGGTGCGGGTAGCCGGAGAAGATGAAGGTATCGATACCCAGCTCGGCGTACTCCTTGACCCGCGCCGCGACGGTCGGGCCGTCACCCACCAGCGCGGTGCCGGCACCACCACGCACCAGGCCGACACCAGCCCACAGGTTGGGGCTGACCTCCAGCTTGTCACGGTTGCCGTTGTGCAGGGCTGCCATGCGTTGCTGGCCGACCGAGTCGAAGCGCGCCAGCGAGGCCTGGGCGCGAGCGATGGTGTCGTCGTCCAGGTGCGAAATGAGTTTGTCGGCAGCGGCCCAGGCTTCTTCGTTGGTTTCCCGCACGATCACGTGCAGGCGGATGCCGAAGCGCACCTGGCGGCCCTGGGCGGCAGCTTTCTCACGCACCTGGGCGATTTTTTCAGCGACCGCACTCGGCGGCTCGCCCCAGGTCAGGTACAGCTCGACCTGCTCCGCGGCCAGGTCCTGTGCGGCTTCGGAGGAGCCGCCGAAATACAGTGGCGGGCGTGGTTGCTGGATTGGCGGATAGAGCAGCTTGGCGCCCTTCACCTGGATGTGCTTGCCGTCGTAGTCGACCACTTCGCCTTCCAGCACCTTGCGCCAGATACGGGTGAACTCCACAGAGGCTTCATAACGTTCCTGATGGTTCAGGTGCAGGCCGTCACCGGCCAACTCGTCCGGGTCGCCACCGGTCACCAGGTTGAACAGCGCGCGGCCGTTGGACAGGCGATCAAGGGTTGCTGCCTGGCGTGCCGCCACGGTCGGCGAAATGATTCCGGGGCGCAGGGCGACCAGGAACTTCAGGCGCTGGGTCACCGGTATCAGCGATGCCGCAACCAGCCAGGAATCCTCGCAGGAACGCCCGGTAGGGATCAGCACGCCACCAAAGCCAAGCCGGTCGGCCGCCTGGGCGATCTGCTGCAGGTAGCCATGGTCGACGGCGCGCGCGCCATCGGAGGTGCCCAGGTACTTGCCGTCACCGTGGGTAGGAAGAAACCAGAAGATGTTCAGGCTCATTGGAGTTGTCTCCTCAAGGGGGCTCAGCCAGGGCGACGCCCCGGCGCAGGCAAATCAATCAAGGCGCACTGGCGACCTTGGCCGGGGGTGTCCAGATCACGTCCTTGATGCTCAGCGGCTTGGGAATCAGCTTCAGTGCCTGGAACGTGTCAGCGATCTTCTGTTGCGCAGCCACCACTTCCGGGGTGAGCGGCGCGGCACCGTAGCCTTGGCGCTTGACCGAGGTCAGGGTGATGTCGGCGGGCAGGCCGAGCAGCGGTGCGACCTGGTCGGTCACTTCCTGCGGGTTGGCCCGGGACCATTCACCCACGGCGCGCACTTCTTCGATCAGGGTGTTGATCACCGCCGGGTGCTGGGTCGCGTAGTTGCGAGTGGCCAGGTAGAACTGATGGTTGTCGACCAGGCCCTTGCCGTCGCGCAAGGCATGAGCCTGCAGCTGTTTCTCGGCGGCAGCCTGGTACGGGTCCCAGATCACCCAGGCATCCACGCTGCCGCGCTCGAAGGCGGCCCGGGCATCGGCCGGGGGCAGGTACACCGGCTGGATATCGCTGTATTTCAGGCCTGCGTCGTCCAGGGCGCGAACCAGCAGGTAGTGGACGTTGGAGCCTTTGTTGAGAGCGACTTTCTTGCCCTTGAGGTCTTTGACCGACTGGATGGGCGAGCCCTTCGGCACCAGGATCGCCTCGCTGTGCGGCGCTGGCGGCTCGTAGGCGACGTACAGCAGGTCGGCACCGGCAGCCTGGGCGAACACCGGTGGGGTTTCGCCGGTCACGCCAAAATCGATGGAGCCAACGTTCAGCCCTTCAAGCAGTTGCGGGCCGCCGGGGAACTCGGTCCATTGCACCTGCACGCCCTGCTCGGCCAGGCGCTTTTCCAGCGTGCCCTTGGCCTTGAGCAGCACCAGGGTGCCGTATTTCTGGTAACCGATACGCAGGCTCTCGGCCTGGGCTTGGGTAATGGCGCCGAAGGACACAGCCGCCGCAAACAGGGCGACCAGACCGCGACGCAAGAAGACTGTGCGCATGGCGCTCTCCTGTGCGAGTGGGTTCGGGTTGCACCTGCTTGCCTCGTTGTCGGGCGAGTAAGGTGGTGAAGCGGGTCAAGCCAGTCAGATGCTCCAGCGAGCGCTGATCAGGCGTTCGTTCAATACGCCGGGAGCCACGGGGCGCGGCCGGCGGGCCAGCGCAACATGGAAGGTTTCCAGCGCGTCCTGCAGGCGTTCTTCCAGCGCCGCTGCCAGCTGCGCGGGTCTGCTGCCTTCTGCGTAGGCGACCTGGCTGTCGTCGGCGAAGATCCCTTGCAGGGTCTCTTGCGCCTTGAGTGCCGACAGCACGGGTTTCAGTGCGTAATCCACCGCCAGCATGTGGGCGATGCTGCCGCCGGTGGCGATTGGCAACACGATCTTGTGTGCCAGGGCGCGTTCGGGCAGCAGGTCGAGCAAGGTTTTCAGGGCACCGGCGAACGAGGCCTTGTACACCGGAGTGGCGACGATCAGGCCATCGGCCTGGGCCACCAGCTGCTGGAAGTGCTGCACCTGCGGGCTGTCGAAACGGGCGTGCAGCAGGTCTTCGGCGGGAAAGTCACGTACCTGGAACGTCACTACCTCGACGCCCTGGTCCTGCAGCCACTGGCGAGAACGCTCCAGCAGCACGCCGGAGCGTGAACGGGTACTGGGGCTTCCACCGATTGATACGACCAGCATTGCAGCGCTTCCTTGTGTTCTGTTGGAGGTGACATTAACAGCCGACGCATATATCTAGAAATCATATTTTTTCATTTGTTTATTCCATTTTTATCAATTTCCTATTTTGGCCCTTTCGCGGGTAAACCCGCTCCCACAGGGACCGCACCAGGCCTGGGGCTTCCGTTATCCCTGTGGGAGCGGGTTTACCCGCGAAGAAGCCCATGCAGTTTCAGCAGGCATAAAAAAGGGCCGTCGAAACGGCCCGAATATCCCTGCTATGGCTAAGAGCAATGCAACGAGGAATCCTTTAGCGATTGGGCTGCGGGGTCAGCCGCAGATAGGGTTTGACCGCCCGGTAACCCTTGGGGAAGCGCTGCCTGATCTCTTCCTCATCCTTCAGCGACGGCACGATCACCACATCGTCACCGTCCTGCCAGTTCCCTGGCGTGGCGACCTTGTGGTTGTCGGTCAGCTGCAGCGAGTCGATCACCCGCAAGATTTCGTTGAAGTTGCGCCCGGTACTGGCCGGGTAGGTGATGGTCAGGCGCACCTTCTTGTTCGGGTCGATGACGAACAGCGAGCGCACGGTCAGGGTGTCGCTGGCGTTCGGGTGGATGAGGTCGTACAGGTCGGACACCTTGCGGTCGGCGTCGGCGATGATCGGGAAGTTGACCACGGTGTTCTGGGTTTCGTTGATGTCATCGATCCAGCGGTGGTGCGAATCGACCGGGTCTACCGACAGGGCAATGGCCTTGACACCGCGTTTGGCGAAATCGTCCTTCAGCTTGGCGGTCAGGCCCAGCTCGGTGGTGCAAACCGGGGTGAAGTCGGCCGGGTGGGAGAACAGAACCCCCCAGCTGTTGCCCAGCCACTCGTGGAAGCGGATCTTGCCTTCGCTGGAATCCTGTTCGAAATCGGGGGCGATATCGCCGAGTTTTAGGCTCATGGGCTGCGGCTCCTGTGCTGGGTTCTGTACCGTGTAGGTTCAATGTGCCTGCATTCGATTAAAAATAAAAAGAATAAATACTGATTTATTTATAACCATAAGGCATACGGAATTGCAGGCATGAAAAAGCCTCGCACTAGGCGAGGCTTCTTGTTCAGCTACGGCTTACAGGAAGTTGTAAGTGTAGTTCACGATGAAGCGAGTCTGGTCTTTGTCCAAAGCGCTCTCACCGCTACCACGGTAGACACCTTGACGCAGGCTGAAGCCCAGGCCTTTGAGAGCGCCTTGCTGAAGGGTGTAGTCGACGCGTGCGTCGCGTTCCCATTCGTTGTAGCTGCCGTCGCCCGACTTGTTGCGGACATCGTCACCACGCAGGTAGGCCACCGAAGCCTTCAGGCCTGGAACGCCCAGAGCCGCGAAGTCATAGGAGTACTGACCGAAAGTGGTGTTTTCACCGGCGCGAGCGAACTGGTTGATCATGCTGTCAGTGAACAGGTAGAAGCTTGCGCCACCATTGCCTTCCAGCGAGGAAGTGGAGCCGTCCTTGCGGACGCTACCCTGGTTCAGCCAGACGAAACCACCATCGTCACCCACTTGCTGGTGACCGAGCATCAGCGCGTGGCCACCCAGGGTGTAGGTGAACATGGCGCTCCAGGTCTTGTTGTCGACCTCGCCCGCGTTTTTCGCGTAGCCACCGTTGTTGTCGAAGGCGTAACCGGTCTCGCCATTCTTGCCGTCGCTGCGGCTATCGAAGTAGCGCAGGTCGGTCTTGAACGACTGGTTGTCGGCGATCTTGAAGACGTGAGTGGCACCCAGGAAGTGCTGCTTGTAGAAGTCTTCCAGGTTCGAGTAGTAGTACTGCAGGGTCAGGTCTGGAGTGAGCTTGTAGTCACCACCGGCGAACTGGAACTTGTTGCTGTCGCGGAAGGCACCCGAAACCGACAGACCGGTACGGTTGCTCGAAGCACGACCCATGGCGTGGGTCAATTGACCTGCGTTGAGGGTCAGGTTGTCGATTTCCTTCGACTGAAGGGTGCCACCCTCGAAGGTCTGCGGCAGCAGACGGCCGTCGTTGGACACCAGGATCGGCAGCATAGGCGCCAGGGCGCTACCGTAGTGGACCTCGGTCTTGGAGAAGCGAGCCTTGGCGTTACCACCAATGCGTGCCCAGTCGTGGACTGCCGAACCATCGGAGTCGCTTGGGAAGAAAGTATTGTTGGCATCAGGACGGCTGCCACGGCCACCATCCAGGTGAATGCCCCACAGCGCTTGAACATCGACACCGAAGCCCACGGTGCCTTCGGTGAAGCCAGACAGGTAGTCGAGCTTGAAGCCCTGACCGCTTTCTTTCTGGTCGATACCGCTTTCACGGTTGTCGTCGTTGAAGTACATGGTGCGCGAGCTGAGCGACAGTTTGCTGTCTTCAACGAAACCGGCAGCGCCTGCTTGTTGGGCGAGAACCCCCAGTGCCACGGCCAGGGCCAGGCTGGACTTGTACATGTTTTGCTCCTCTACGTTCTAATTTTTGTGTATCTCTGGCGGTGGGATCTGCTGCCCCGCTCACCGTGGATTGGCGATTTAGTCCCAAAGCGTGACCATGAAGTCAATCGTTTCTAAACGTTTCGCGACTTTGGTCTAAGACGCCAGCTGCGCTACAGGATAATGACAATCCTATAAATCCAAAATGACCGTTTTATGAATTGCTAAGATTTTTACGGAATATGTTAGGAACTGTTACTGCATTTCGTTGTATCAACGGCCATTGTCATAACTAAAGGTTATTTGCAAACGTTTGCTCATAACCTAATTCCGGATCGTTCTATCGGGACGGAAAAGCCTAGCAGCGGTCTCTGGTTTCGCCATTGAGCGAAATCACCCCGAGTCGCGCCGTAATGCGATCGATGTGGGAGCGGGCATGCCCGCGAAGCAGGCGACGCGGTGGATGGCACCGGCGTCGCCGGTGTTCGCGGGCACGCCCGCTCCCACATCGGTCGCACTACGGTGGCATGGATTAGCAATTGGCTCCTAAGCTAATGCAAAAAAGTTATTTATTTTAGTTTTCTTAGATCATTTAGCCTTCTCGCCATCCATCACACCCGATTGCCTGACGAGAGGTTCACCATGATCCCGCACGCTCCGCTGCGCCTGTTCGCCGCCCTGACCCTCGCCAGCGCCAGCTGGTTGGCCCAGGCCGCAGACCTCACCGTGGCCTACCAGACCACCGTCGACCCAGCCAAGGTGGCGCAGGTCGATGGCAACTACGAAAAAGCCAGCAAGGCCAGCATCGACTGGCGCAAGTTCGACAACGGCGCCGACGTGATCACCGCCGTAGCCAGCGGCGATGTGCAGATCGGCTACCTGGGCTCCAGCCCGTTGGCCGCCGCAGCCACCCGCAAGCTGCCGGTCGAGACCTTCCTGATTGCCACGCAGATTGGCGCCGGTGAAGCACTGGTCGCCCGCGACAGCATCAAGACTCCGCAAGACCTGGTCGGCAAGAAGGTCGCCGTGCCGTTCGTCTCCACCGGCCACTACAGCCTGCTGGCTGCGCTGAAGACCTGGAACATCGACCCGTCCAAGGTGCAGATCCTCAACCTGGCGCCGCCGGCAATCATTGCTGCCTGGAAGCGCGGCGATATCGACGCCACCTACGTCTGGGACCCGGCCCTGGGCGTGGCCAAGGAAAACGGCAAGGTGCTGATCACCTCCGGCGAGCTGGCCAAGAAAGGTGCGCCGACCTTCGACGCATGGATCGTGCGCAAGGACTTCGCCGCCAAGCACCCCGACGTGGTCAAGGCCTTTGCCAAGGTCACCCTTGACGCCTACGCCGACTACCGCAAAAACCCGCAAGCCTGGCTGGCCAACCCCGACAACGTGAGCAAGCTGGCCAAACTGTCGGGCGCCAAGCCTGCTGACATCCCGGTGCTGCTGCAGGGCAACGTCTACCCGCTGGCCGCCGACCAGGCCAACGCACTGGGCGCGCCGACCACCCAGGCGCTGACCGACACGGCCACCTTCCTCAAGCAGCAAGGCAAGGTCGACGCGGTACTGCCGGACTACTCACCGTACGTCAGCGCCCAGTACCTCCCCAACTAAGCCTGTAGAAAACCGACCGGAGCCTGCCATGGCCTTGCTCGAACTGGAGCGCATCAGCGCACAGTACCCCGGTGCCGAAACCCCGGTACTGGCCGACATCAACCTGAGCCTGGGGCCACGCCAACTGCTGGTGGCCCTGGGGCCTTCCGGCAGCGGCAAGACCTCGCTGCTCAACCTCATCGCCGGCTTCGTCGCCCCCAGCGGCGGGCGCATCACCCTGGACGGCGTGCCCGTCCAGGGCCCCGGTGCCGAGCGCGGCGTAGTGTTCCAGGACGATGCGCTGCTGCCCTGGCAGAACGTGCTGGGCAACGTCGCATTCGGCCTGGAACTGGCCGGCGTGCCGCGCGCCGAGCGTGAAGCCAAGGCTCGCGAAATGCTGGCCCTGGTCGACCTCGAAGGCTTTGGCGAACGGCGTATCTGGCAATTGTCCGGTGGCCAGAAGCAGCGCGTCGGCCTGGCTCGGGCATTGGCAGCCAACCCACGGGTGCTGCTGATGGACGAACCGTTCGGCGCACTTGATGCCTTCACCCGCGAGCAGATGCAGGAGCTGTTGCTGCAGGTATGGCAACGCACCGCCAAGCCGGTGTTCCTTATTACCCACGACATCGAAGAAGCAGTGTTTCTTGCCAGCGAGCTGGTACTGCTGGCGCCCAACCCGGGGCGCGTGGTGGAGCGCCTGCAACTGGACTTCGGCCAGCGGTACGCAGCCGGTGAACCGGCGCGGGCGATCAAGTCCGACCCGGCCTTCATCGAAACTCGCGAACACGTACTGGCGCGGGTGTTCTCCCAACGTCAAAACCTGCAGGAGCGCGCATGAGCAGCCTGGACCTGCCGGTCGCCGGCAAACACAACCCCCAACCCCGGCCAGCCACCAAGCTGCGCCGCACCCTGCCCACCCGCTGGATCAGCACCCTGACCCTGGCCAGCTTGCTGTTGGCCTGGTGGCTGGTGACAGCGGCCGGCTGGATCGAGCCGCTGTTCCTGCCCTCGCCCGCCGACATCCTGGCCAAGGCCGGGACCTTGCTGACCCAAGGCTACATGGATGCCAGCCTGTGGCAGCACCTGGGTGCCAGCCTGGGGCGCATCGGCGTGGCCCTGCTGGCGGCCACCCTCACCGCCATCCCGGTGGGTATCGCCATCGGCTACAACCGCGTGGCCCGCGGCATTCTCGACCCGCTGATCGAGTTCTACCGGCCGATCCCGCCGTTGGCCTACTTGCCGCTGATCGTCATCTGGTGCGGCATCGGCGAGCTGTCCAAGGTGCTGCTGATCTACCTGGCAATCTTCGCCCCCATCGCCATTGCCACCGCCACCGGTGTGCGCACGGTCGACCCGGCCAAGCTGCGTGCCGCGCAGTCGCTGGGCGCGACCAAGGCCCAGCTGATCCGTCATGTGATCCTGCCCAGCGCCCTGCCCGACATCCTCACCGGCATCCGAATTGGCCTTGGGGTCGGCTGGTCGACCCTGGTGGCCGCCGAACTGATCGCCGCCACCAGCGGCCTGGGCTTCATGGTGCAGTCGGCGGCACAGTTCCTGGTTACCGATGTGGTGGTGCTGGGCATCCTGCTGATCGCCCTGATCGCCTTCGCCCTGGAAATGGGCCTGCGTGCCCTGCAACGCAAGCTGGTGCCTTGGCACGGGCAGAGCCACTGAACCCTGTTGACCACGCCAGCAGCCTGGCGCCTGATTGAAGAGACCGACATGAGCCTGACCATCACCCCCCTCAGCCCGGCGCTTGGCGCCCAGATCAGCGGCGTGGACATCAGCCGTGATATCACCGTCGAAGAACGTGACGCCATCGAGCAGGCACTGCTGCAACACCAGGTGCTGTTCTTCCGCGACCAGCCGATCAACCCGCAGCAGCAGGCGCGTTTTGCCGCCCGCTTCGGCGACCTGCATATCCACCCGATCTACCCCAACGTTCCGGAAACCCCGCAGGTACTGATCCTCGACACAGCGGTGACCGATGTGCGCGACAACGCGGTGTGGCACACCGATGTGACCTTCCTGCCGACCCCGGCCCTGGGCGCGGTGCTCAGCGCCAAGCAGTTGCCGGCCTACGGTGGCGATACCTTGTGGGCCAGCGGCATCGCTGCCTTCGAAGCCTTGTCGGCACCGCTGCGCGAGATGCTCGACGGGCTGACCGCCACCCATGACTTCACCAAGTCGTTCCCGCTGGAGCGCTTTGGTACCACGCCGGAAGACCTGGCGCGCTGGGAAGCAACCCGGCGCAACAACCCGCCGCTGTCGCATCCGGTGGTGCGCACGCATCCGGTGAGCGGGCGCAAGGCGCTGTTCGTCAATGAGGGGTTCACCACGCGCATCAATGAGCTGAGCGAGCTGGAAAGCGAGGCGCTGCTGAAACTGCTGTTCGCCCATGCGACGCGGCCGGAGTTCAGCATTCGCTGGCGGTGGCAGGAGAATGACGTGGCGTTCTGGGACAACCGCGTGACCCAGCATTTTGCCGTGGATGACTACCGACCGAACCGGCGGGTGATGCATCGGGCGACCATCCTCGGGGATGCGCCCTTCTAGTTTTTGCCTGTACCGGCCTCTTCGCGGGTAAACCCGCTCCCACAGGTGCTACACAGGCTTCAAAACCAGCGCCGTACCTGTGGGAGCGGGTTTACCCGCGAAGAGGCCGGTACAGGTTATTACCTGACCAGATGCAGGAACTGCATGTGCCGCTCGTACTGGTCGAGGATGTCGTTGATGATCTGCTCTTTGCTGTAGCCCACCAGGTCATAGTTCTGGCTGCCTTCGCTCAGGTGCACCTCCGCCCGGTAGTAACGGCGGTTCTTCAACTCCTGCGTACCCAGCCCACCCAGGGCGAACGATGGCGTGAAGTAGCCACGCATCTGCACCTGGTAAATGAACGGCTGTTCCTCGCCATGGCCAATCTTCAGGCTGACGTTGTCATGGCTCGGGTCGTCCTGGGTAATCAGCACCAGGCCCTTCTGTTCGAACACTTCACGCACATCGGCAATTGCCGGGCGCACCACGTCGTCCATGAAGCGGTACACCTCATCACGCGACGGGAAGTGCACCGCCTGGCTCAGGCGCTGGCGCCAGCCGCCACGGCCGCGGCGTGACTGGGCGAACGGGGCCAGCGAATGCATCTGTGCGATCTGCCGTTGCGACTCCAGGTAGAACGCCTTGTGCAGCCCCCACATCATGCACAGCAAGATAAGCGAGAACGGCAATGAGGTCAGCACCACCGCCGATTTCAGCGAATCGATGCTGCCAGCGAACAGCAGCGCACTGGTGATCAGCGCCGTCATCGCCCCCCAGAAGATACGCAGCCAGTTCGGCCCGTCCTCGTCGGCATCGCCACCCTTGGCCGACAAGGTCGACAGCACCACGGTACCCGAGTCGGCAGAGGTGACGAAGAACACGAAACTGATGAACACCGTCATGGCGATCACCGTCTTGCTCCAGGGGTAGGTCTCCAGCAGCAGGTACAGGCTCATCGACGGATTATCCAGCGCCGACTGGCCCAGCGCTGTCATGCCGTGGTTGATGACCTGGTCCAGGGCGCTGTTGCCGAAGATGGACATCCACGCCAAGGTGAAGCCCAGCGGAATCAACAGCACGCCAAAGACGAACTCGCGGATTGTGCGGCCACGGGAGATGCGGGCGATGAACAGGCCCACGAACGGCGCCCAGGCAATCCACCAGGCCCAGTAGAACACCGTCCAGCCGCCCAGCCAGTCGCGATTTTCGCCATAGGCATAGACGTCGAAGCTCTTGCGCGGCAAGGCACCCAGGTAGTCGCCGAGGTTCTGGATCAGCGTGTTGAACAAATGCTGGGTAGGCCCGGCGAACAACACGAACAGCAACAGCGCGCAGGCCAGGAACAGGTTGATGTCGCTCATCACCCGCACGCCCTTCTCCACCCCGGCGACGGCGACCGCCACCGCCGCGCCCATCATCAGTGTGATGAGCAGCACCTGCACCCACTGGCTGTGGTCGATGCCGAACAGGTAGTCGAGGCCGGCGTTCAGGTGCAGCACGCCAAACCCCATGTCGGCACCCAGGCCGAACACCGTGGCGATGATGCCGAAGCCGTCCACCGCATAGCCGATCGGCCCGTTGATGCGCTTGCCGATCAGCGGGTACAACGCCGAACGCAAGGCCAGCGGCAGGTTGTGCCGGTAGGCGAAATAGGCGAGGGCCATGCCGACGAAGGCGAACACGCCCCAGCCATGCAGGCCCCAGTGCAGGAACAGGATCTGCATCGCCTGGCGCCCGGCCTCGGCCGTGCCCGCTTCGCCCTGGGGCGGCTGCAGCATGTGCGTCAGGGGTTCGGAGACGCAGAAGAAGAACAAGGTGATGCTGATACCGGCGGCGAACAGCATGCCGGCCCACGACAGGTAACTGAACTCGGGCTCGTCGTGGTCGGCACCGAGCTTGATCTTGCCGTAGCCGGACAAGGCGGTGACCACCACGAAGACCAGGTACAGCGTCATCGCCAGCATGTAGTACCAGCCGACCGTGTTGGCAGCCCAGTTCTGCGCCGCCAGCAACCAGTCACCTGCTGCTTGCGGAAAGGAAATGACCACCAGGCCGAAGATGAGGATGAAACTTGCCGCGAAATAGAACACCGGAGGGTTCATGCGGATCTTGCCATTGGCAAGGGAAGGGGTCGGTGCACTCATTGGGGGCGCACCTCGTCGAATGACGTAAGGCTCGGAATGAACGGGTTCAGCAAAGGAATCCTCCTGTTGAACACCGGCAGCGGACCAGCGTTTTTCATTGAACAAGCGTTCAAGTTAAACATGGATCGGATTTCAATGCGAATTGGGGCGCTGATTGGTGTCCTCCTGTTCCGGCCCTTTCGCGGGTAAACCCGCTCCCACAGATACTGCACAGAATTCAAAATCTGTGGGGGTTCTGTGGGAGCGGGCAAGCCCGCGAAGAGGCCGGTACAGGCTGAAGAGATGCTAGATCAATTCTTGTCCTGGCAATCCAGCTGCAGGTTGGCCTGGGTGATGTTGCTCTCGGCCGGCACGCTGCGGGTCAGCCACACATTACCGCCAATGGTCGAGCCTTTGCCGATGGTGATTCGCCCCAGCACCGTGGCCCCGGCATAGATAACCACATCGTCCTCGACGATCGGGTGGCGTGGCAAGCCCTTGTGCAGGGTGCCCGACTCATCGCTGGGGAAGCGCTTGGCGCCCAGGGTCACCGCCTGATAGATGCGCACGCGCTCGCCGATGATCGCGGTTTCGCCGATCACCACGCCGGTACCGTGGTCGATGAAGAAACTCGGGCCGATCTGCGCCCCGGGGTGGATGTCGATCCCCGTGGCCGAATGCGCCAGCTCCGAGCTGATCCGCGCCAGCAGCGGCAGGCCGGCCTGGTACAGGTGGTGCGCCAGGCGGTGATGAATGATCGCCAGGATGCCCGGGTAGCACAGCAGCACTTCATCGACACTGCGCGCCGCCGGGTCGCCGTGGTAGGCGGCCAGCACGTCGGTGTCGAGCAGCACGCGCAGGCCCGGCAGAGCGGCGGCGAAGCCCTGCACCAAGCTCAGCGCATGGGCATCGACGCCGGCCAGCTCGCCTTTGCTTTGCCGTGCGGCGTAGCGCAGCTCCAGGCGGGCCTGGGCCAGCAAGGCGGTCAGCGCGGCATCCAGGGTATGGCCGACGTAGAAGTCTTCGCTTTCTTCGCGCAGGTCGACCGGGCCAAGGCGCATCGGGAACAGCGCGCCGCACAGTTGCTCCAGAACCTGCCGCATCGCCTCGCGCGAAGGCAGCTCACGCCCGCCTTGCTCGCCAATGCTGCGGCCGTTGCGGGTACGCCATTGTTCACGCGCGCCGCGCAGGCCGGTGACGATGCTCTGCAACTGCCAGTGCCCGGATGAAGGTTGTTCGCTCACGGTTTTCTCCTGCCTGAAGAGGCCAACTATTTTTATCGGCAGGGCCGGCCCTTTCGCGGGTAAACCCGCTCCCACAGGGACCCCAGGAGGCACAAGATCTGTGGAGTCCCTGTGGGAGCGGGTTTACCCGCGAAAGGGCCATGCCTGCCTACATAAAACCACTCTACGACAATCCGTCCCTTGGAAAAAACAACGCTTTATTCCATCCTGCGCTAAGTCAGGCATAAGCCGCGATGACGAAGCAGGCAACCTCGCCTACCCTCAAAGCAGCCAGCACCTGGCAAAAACAAAAAAGGGAATAACAAAATAATTTTTTAGTATTTCCTGGCCTAAGCAGCCGCACCTATAGTCGCCACCCACTACTTCCACAACAAGCGCGGGGCTCTGAAATGTCGAAATTCGCCAAACCGCTACTCAACGCCAGCCTGGCTCTCTTGCTGGGTGCCGGCCTGCTCAGCCAGGCCTTCGCCGGCGAGCAACTGAAGACCATCCAGGAAAAAGGCGTGATCAACGTCGGCCTCGAAGGCACCTACCCACCGTTCAGCTTCCAGGACGAAAACGGCAAGCTGACCGGCTTCGAAGTGGAACTGTCCGAACTGCTGGCCAAGGAACTCGGGGTAAAGGCCAAGGTGCAGCCGACCAAGTGGGACGGCATCCTCGCCGCACTGGAGTCCAAGCGCCTGGACGTAGTGATCAACCAGGTGACCATTTCCGAAGAGCGCAAGAAGAAGTATGACTTCTCCGAGCCTTACACCATCTCCGGCATCCAGGCGCTGATCCTGAAGAAGAAGGCCGAGCAGCTGAATATCCACAAGGCCGCAGACCTGGCAGGCAAGAAGGTCGGTGTAGGCCTGGGCACCAACTACGAGCAATGGGTCAAGAAGGATGTGCCGCAAGCCGATGTGCGCACCTATGAAGACGACCCTAGCAAGTTTGCCGACCTGCGCAACGGCCGCATCGACGCCATCCTGATCGACCGCCTTGCTGCGCTGGAATACGCGCAAAAAGCCAAGGACACCGAACTGGCCGGCGATGCCTTCTCGCGCCTGGAAAGCGGCGTGGCCCTGCGCAAGGGCGAGCCAGAACTGCTGGCGGCGATCAACAAGGCGCTGGACAAGCTCAAGGCTGACGGCACGCTGGCCAAGCTGTCCGAGAAATACTTCGGTGCCGATGTCACCAAATGATTGCTGAAAGCCTGCAACTCGTTGTCGACTCCGCGCCCTTCTTGCTGAAGGGCGCGGGTTATACAGTGCTGCTCAGTATTGGCGGCATGTTCTTCGGCCTGCTGCTGGGGTTTGCCCTGGCACTGATGCGGCTGTCGAAGATCTTGCCGCTGAACTGGCTGGCGCGGGTCTACGTGTCGTTCTTCCGCGGCACGCCGCTGCTGGTGCAACTGTTCGTCATCTACTTCGGCATGCCGCAGATCGGCATCGAGCTCGATCCGATCCCGGCATCGCTGATCGGCCTGTCGCTGAACATGGCCGCCTACATCTGCGAAATCCTGCGCGCGGCGATTTCCTCGATCGACCGTGGCCAGTGGGAGGCTGCCGCCAGTATCGGCATGACCCGCGTCCAGGCCATGCGCCGGGCGATCCTTCCCCAGGCATTGCGCACCGCACTGCCGCCGTTGGGCAACAGCTTCATCTCGCTGGTCAAGGACACCGCCCTGGCGGCGACCATCCAGGTGCCCGAACTGTTCCGCCAGGCCCAGCTGATTACCGCGCGCACCTTCGAAGTGTTCACCATGTACGTGGCGGTGGCGGTCATCTACTGGGTGCTGTGCAGCATCCTCGCGCACTTCCAGAACCGCATGGAAGCGCGAGTCAACCAGCATGACCAGGAGCACTGAGCATGATTGAAGTCAAAGGCCTGACCAAGCAGTTCAAGGGCCAGACCGTGCTCGACGGTATCGACCTGACCGTGCAACCCGGCGAAGTGGTGGCCATCATCGGCCCCAGCGGCTCGGGCAAGACCACCTTCCTGCGTTGCCTGAACCTGCTGGAAACACCCGATGCCGGGCAGATCCAGATCGGCGACATCAGCATCGACGCCAACCGCCCGCTGGGAGGGCAGCAAAGTGCGATTCGCCGCTTGCGCCAGCAGGCCGGGTTCGTGTTCCAGAACTTCAACCTGTTCCCTCATCGCACCGCCCTGGAAAACGTGATCGAGGGGCCTGTTATCGTCAAGAAGACGCCCCGCGAGCAGGCCATGGAACTGGGCCGGCGCCTGCTGGCCAAGGTCGGCCTGGCGGGCAAGGAAGACGCCTACCCGCGGCGCCTGTCCGGTGGCCAGCAGCAACGGGTGGCCATCGCCCGCGCCCTGGCCATGGAGCCGGAGGTGATCCTGTTCGACGAGCCAACCTCGGCGCTGGACCCCGAACTGGTAGGTGAAGTGCTGGCGACCATCCGCGGCCTGGCCGAGGAAAAGCGCACCATGATCATCGTTACCCACGAGATGAGCTTTGCCCGGGATGTGGCGAACAGGGTGATCTTCTTCGACAAGGGCGTGATCGTGGAACAGGGCGAGGCCAAGGCGCTGTTTGCGGCGCCGAAGCAAGAGCGTACCCGGCAGTTCCTGCGCAAGTTCCTCGGTACTGCTGCCTCCGAGTAAGCCTGCACTGGCCTATTCGCGGGTAAACCCGCTCCCACAGAGAACCTCCACAGCTCTCAAAACCTGTGGAGGCCCCTGTGGGAGCGGGTTTACCCGCGAAGAGGCCGGCACATCTGTAGCAAATCCCTCCTTCTATACATATTCCAAAGTGTTAGTTCATAAACCTTTTATAAAGCATTAGGGTATATGAACCGGACCACCGGACCAGCACATATCTGTCGCGATCAGCTGTAGCGGCATTCATTTTTTGTGAGGTCAGGAATGGTCAGGATCACAATCACCCCAGTGCGTAACGCCAGGGCATTGAGTGCAGCCAAGGAGCGGTACTGATGTCCAGCCAACCCAATACCCAACTCCACAGCGATCTCGACAGTTCGCCACTGCTGCTGCCGGCCAAGGTACTGCGCAACGACGCCGAAGCCCTGCAAGCAGCCCGCGAACTGGCCGAGGTCGCTCGCGAGCAGGCCGCCCGCCGCGACCAGCAACGCAAACTGCCATGGGCCGAGATCGAACTGTTCACCCGCAGCGGCCTGGGCAGCATCAGCGTACCCAAGGCCCATGGCGGCCCGGATGTTTCGTTCGAGACCGTGGCCGAAGTATTCCGCGTGATCAGCGCCGCCGACCCGGCCTTGGGGCAGATCCCGCAGAACCAGTTCGGCATGCTGCAACTGCTGCGCCTGACCGCCACAGAGGCACAGCAGGCGGTTATCTTCCGCAGCGTGCTCGACGGCTGGCGCATCGGCAATGCAGGCCCAGAACGCGGCACCAAGGACACCCTGACCCTCAAGGCCAGGATCACCCGCGTCGGCGACAGCTATCGCATCAGCGGCGAGAAGTTCTATTCCACCGGCGCCCTGTTCGCCCACTGGGTGGCGGTCAAGGCACTCGACGACGAAGGTCGCCAGCGCCTGGCATTCGTACGCCGAGGCAGCCCGGGGCTGCGCATCGTCGATGACTGGTCCGGGTTCGGCCAGCGCACCACTGCCAGCGGCACCGTGCTGCTCGACCAGGTACCGGTGGATGCCGACCTGGTGATCGACAACTGGCGCCAGCGCGACACTCCCAACATCCAGGGCGCGGCCTCGCAGCTGATCCAGGCGGCGATCGATGCCGGCATTGCCGAAGCGGCGATCGAAGACGCCATCAGCTTCGTGCGCGAAAAAGCCCGGCCATGGATCGAGGCCAAGGTCGACCGCGCCAGCGACGACCCCTATGTGATCGCCGATATCGGCCGCCTGAAGCTCGAACTGCACGCCGCCGAAGCCCTGCTGCGCAAGGCCGCGCGGGTGCTCGACGAGGTCAATGCAGCACCGGTGGATGCCGCCAGCGCAGCACGGGCGTCGATCGCGGTGGCCGAGGCCAAGGTACTAACGACCGAAATTGCCCTGCAGGCCAGCGAAAAGCTGTTCGAACTGGCCGGCAGCCGCGCCACCCTTGCCGAGTTCAACCTCGACCGCCACTGGCGCAATGCCCGGGTGCACACCCTGCATGACCCGGTGCGCTGGAAATACCACGCGGTTGGCGCTTACCACCTCAACGGCACCTTGCCCGCGCGGCATTCCTGGATCTGATTTGTAGCCTTTGGGGCTGCTGCGCAGCCCTTTCGCGACACAAGGCCGCTCCCACAAGTAGTGCGCGGTTCCCTGTGGGAGCGGCCTTGTGTCGCGAAAGGGCCGCAAAGCGGCCCCAAGGCCCCGGAGACACACCATGACTACAAACATCATCACCAGCGACACCGAAGCCCTGGCGGTCGCCGAAGAAGTCGCCCAACAACTACGCCGCGACAGCGCCCTGCGCGACCGCGAGCGCCGCCTGCCGCACGCCGAACTGGAACTGTTCACCCGCTCCGGCCTGTGGGCCATCAGCGTGCCCAAGGCCTTTGGCGGGGCCGGCGTGTCCAACATCACCCTGGCCAAGGTCATCGCCCGCATCGCTCAGGCCGACGGCTCGCTCGGGCAGATCCCGCAAAACCATTTCTATGCACTGGAAGTGCTGCGGGTAAACGGCACGCCTGAACAGCAACAACGCCTGTACGCCGAAGTACTGGCGGGCAAGCGCTTCGGCAACGCTCTGGCCGAACTGGGCACCAAGACCGCCAACGAGCGCACCACTCGCCTGACCCGCGACGGCGATGGCTTTCGCATCAACGGCCGCAAGTTCTACTCCACCGGCGCCATCTACGCCCAGCGCATTCCCACTTCGGTGGTCGATGAACAGGGCGTGCAGCACCTGGCCTTCGTCCCGGCCGACAGCCAGGGCCTGAAGGTTATCGACGACTGGAGCGGTTTTGGCCAGCGCACCACAGGCAGCGGCTCGGTGGTGTTCGACAACGTTTATGTCAACGCCAACGATGTGGTGCCGTTCCAGAGCGCCTTCGAACGCCCCACCCCGGTCGGCCCGCTGGCGCAGATCCTTCATGCGGCCATCGACACCGGCATCGCTCGCGCCGCATACGAAGATGCCCTGCACTTCGTGCGCACCCGCAGCCGCCCTTGGGTCGACTCCGGCCTGGACGAGGCCAGCGATGACCCGCTGACGCTGAAGAGCTTCGGCCACCTGGCGATCCGCCTGCACGCCGCCGAAGCCTTGCTGGAGCGCGCCGGCGAATACCTGGACCGCGCCCGTGACGACAGCACTGCCGACAACGTGGCTGCCGCATCCATCGCGGTGGCCGAGGCCCGCGCCATCAGCACCGAGATTTCCCTCGCGGCCGGCACCACGCTGTTCGAACTGGGCGGTAGCCAGGCCACCCTGGCCGAACACAACCTCGACCGCCACTGGCGCAACGCCCGCGTGCACACTTTGCACGACCCGGTGCGCTGGAAGTACCACGCCATCGGCAACTACTACCTGAACGATGCCAACCCACCACGTCGGGGGACCATCTGATGGCCAAGCAGATCTTGCTCAATGCCTTCAACATGAACTGCATCGGGCACATCAACCACGGCCTGTGGACCCACCCACGGGACACCTCGACCCAGTACAAGACCCTGGACTACTGGACCAGCCTGGCGCGCCTGCTGGAGCGCGGCCTGTTCGACGGGCTGTTCATCGCCGACATCGTCGGCACCTACGACATCTACGGTCAGTCGCTGGACGTCACCCTCAAGGAGTCCATCCAGCTGCCGGTAAACGACCCGCTGCTGCTGGTCTCGGCCATGGCCGCCGTTACCCGCCACCTGGGCTTCGGCCTTACCGCCAACCTCACCTACGAGGCGCCATACCTGTTCGCCCGGCGCCTTTCCACCCTGGACCACCTGAGCAATGGCCGGGTGGGCTGGAACATCGTCACCGGCTACCTCGACAGCGCCGCTCGGGCCATGGGCCTGACGCAGCAACCCGAGCATGACCGTCGCTACGACCAGGCCGACGAATACCTGCAGGTACTGTACAAACTGCTGGAAGGCAGCTGGGCCGACGATGCCGTGGTCGCCGACCGCCAGCAGCGCGTCTATGCCAGGCCCGAAAAGGTGCGCAAGGTCAACCACCAGGGCGAGTTCTACAAGGTCGACGGCTACCACCTGTGCGAGCCCTCGCCACAGCGTACACCGGTACTGTTCCAGGCCGGCAGCTCGCAGCGTGGCCTGGCCTTCGCCGGTAACCATGCCGAATGCGTGTTCATCAGTGGCCAGGACAAGGCCGCCACGCGCGCCCAGGTCGACAAGGTGCGCGCCGCCACCCAGGCCGCTGGCCGCGACCCGCAGGCGGTCAAGGTGTTCATGGGCATCACGGTGATCGTCGCCGCCACCGAGCAGCAGGCCCAGGCCAAGCATGCCGAGTACCTGCGCCATGCCAGCGCCGAGGCCGGGGTCGCGCATTTCGCAGCGTCCACCGGCATCGACTTCGCCGCCTACGCCCTGGACGAGCCTATTGCCTTCAGCCAGGGCAACGCCATCCAGTCGGCCACGCGCCAGTTGCAGGACAACGCCTGGACCCGCCGGCGCCTGCTGCAGCAGCACGCCCTGGGTGGCCGTTACGTGACCCTGGTCGGCGCGCCCGAGCAGGTGGCCGAGCAGTTGATCGCCTGGATCGATGAAACCGGCCTGGACGGTTTTAACCTGACCCGCACCGTAACCCCGGAAAGCTTCGAGGACTTCATCGACCTGGTCATCCCGCAGTTGCAAAAACGTGGCCGCTACAAGACCGCCTACGCCGAAGGCACCCTGCGCGAAAAACTGTTCCAGGCCGACCACCCGCACCTGCCCGCCGACCACCCTGGCTCGGCTTACCGCTTTCCCTCTACCCCTGCCCCGACTGGAGCCCTGCACCATGCTTGATAAACTGTTCCGGCCCGTCGCGGCCATTGCTCTCACCCTTGGCCTGTCTGCCAGCGCGTTGGCTGCCGAACCGCTGAAGATCGGCACCACCTCGGCCTTTGCCATCCCGCTGGAAGCCGCAGTGGAAGAAGCGCACAAGCAAGGCCTGGAAGTGAAGCTGGTCGAGTTCAGCGACTGGATCGCCCCCAATGTCAGCCTCAACAGCGGCGACATCGACGTGAACTACTTCCAGCACATCCCGTTCCTGGAGAACGCCAAGGCAGCTGCAGGCTTCAACCTGGTGCCTTACGCCCCCGGCATCATCAACAACGTCGGCCTGTACTCGAAAAAGTACAAGAGCTTCGCCGACCTGCCCGAAGGCGCCAGCGTGGCCATCGCCAACGACCCGATCAACAGCGGCCGTGGCCTGCAGCTGCTGGCCAAGGCCGGGCTGATCACCCTCAAGCCTGGAGTGGGCTACAAGGCCACCGAGGACGACATCGTCGCCAACCCGAAAAAACTGAAGATCCTTCAGGTAGAGGCTGTGCAGCTGGTACGTGCCTATGACGACGCCGACCTGGTGCAGGGCTACCCGGCCTACATCCGCCTGGCCAACAGCTTCGACGCCGGCTCCGCACTGCTGTTCGACGGCCTGGAGAACAAGGAATACGTGATCCAGTTCGTCATTCGCCCGCAAAGCAAGGATGACCCTCGCCTGGCCAGGTTCGTCGACATCTACCAGCACTCACCGGTAGTACGCGCAGCCCTGGACAAAGCCCACGGCAAGCTCTACCAGGCCGGTTGGGAGGGCTGACATGAGCCAGGCCAGCGCGCTCCGGGCGCCTACCATACAAGCACTGCCGCCAACGGCCAGGGAGCAGGCCTTGCGCCCGGAGGTCAATGAAGCCCATGTGCGCTTCATCGGCCTGGGCAAGACCTACCCGGGCCAGGCGCAACCGGCCTTGCAAGGCATCGACCTGAACATCCGCCATGGCGAAATCTTCGGCATCATCGGCCGCAGTGGCGCCGGCAAGTCATCGCTGCTGCGCACCATCAACCGTCTGGAGCAACCCAGCCAGGGCCGGGTGCTGATAGATCAGGTGGACATCGCGCCCTTCGACGAGGACCACCTGGTAGCCCTGCGCCGGCGCATCGGCATGATCTTCCAGCACTTCAACCTGATGTCGGCCAAGACCGTGTGGCAGAACGTCGAGCTGCCCCTGAAGGTGGCCGGCGTGGCCAAGGCCGAACGCCAGCGCAAGGTGCGCGAACTGCTGGAGCTGGTCGGCCTGCAGGAAAAGCACCACGTGTACCCGGCGCAGCTGTCCGGCGGGCAGAAGCAGCGCGTGGGCATTGCCCGGGCATTGGTGCATGACCCCGAGATCCTGCTATGCGACGAGGCCACCTCGGCGCTGGACCCGGAAACCACCGCTTCCATTCTGGAACTGCTGCGCGATATCAACCAGCGCCTGGGCCTGACCATCGTGCTGATCACCCACGAGATGGCGGTAATTCGCGATATCTGCCACCGGGTGGTGGTGCTGGAACGTGGCGAAGTGGTGGAGCAAGGTGAAGTCTGGCGGGTATTTGGCTCACCACGCCACGAGGTCACCCGTACCCTGCTGGCACCGTTGCAAGCCAGGTTGCCAGCTGCGCTGCAAGCCAGCCTGCGGGCCAGCCCGGCAAGCCGCGACAGTGCCGTGGTGCTGAGGCTGACCCTGCTCGGCGAGCCCGAACTGTCTGCCCTGTTCAACGACCTTGGCGGCCGCGTGCGCCTGCTGCAGGGCGGTGTGGAGACCATAGGCGAGCATGCTCTGGGGCAGTTGATCCTGTCAGTGCAGCACTCGCCGCACGACACCCATCAATTGCTGGAACGCGCCCACCGCTGGGCCGAGGACGTGGAGGTACTGGGCCATGTGGTTTGATCGCCTGCTGGAAGGCTTGCTCGATACCCTGCTGATGGTTGGCGTGTCGTCGCTGATCGCGCTGCTGGTGGGGGTACCGATGGCGGTGCTGCTGGTCACCAGCGACAAGGGCGGGATTTTCGAGGCGCCGCTGTTGAACCGGGTGCTGGGTGCCTTCGTCAACCTGTTCCGCTCGATTCCGTTCCTGATCCTGATGGTCGCGCTGATCCCCTTCACCCGCTTGGTGGTGGGTACCACCTATGGCGTGTGGGCCGCGGTGGTGCCGCTGACCATTGCCGCCACGCCGTTCTTCGCGAGGATTGCCGAGGTCAGCCTGCGCGAAGTCGACCACGGCCTGGTGGAAGCTGCGCAGGCCATGGGTTGCCGACGCTGGCACATCGTCTGGCATGTGCTGCTGCCAGAGGCGCTGCCGGGGATCGTGGGGGGCTTCACCATTACCCTGGTGACCCTGATCAACTCCTCGGCCATGGCCGGAGCGATCGGTGCCGGGGGCTTGGGGGATATTGCCTACCGGTATGGCTACCAGCGTTTCGATAGCCAGATCATGCTGACCGTGATTGCCATGCTGGTGGCGCTGGTGGCGTTGATCCAGCTGGGTGGGGACCGCTTGGCGAAAGGCTTGAACAAGCGTTGAATTCTTCGCGGGTAAACCCGCTCCCACAGGGATATCACAGCCATCAAACCCTGTGCAGTACCTGTGGGAGCGGGTTTACCCGCGAAGAGGCCCTCAACCCCAGTGCAGATCCTCGGCAGGCACCGGTCGCCCGAACCAGTACCCCTGCCCCAGCTGACACAGCTCCTGTAGCAGGAAGCTGGCCTGCTCCGCCTGCTCGATACCTTCGGCATGCACCTGCATGCCCATGCTGCGGGCCAGGGCTATGATCACCCGGACAATCGCGATGTCGTCCTCATCCAGCGGCAACCCGGCAACGAAGCCCTGGTCGATCTTCAGCTTCTGCACCGGCAAGCGTTTCAGCCGCAGCAGCGATGAATAACCGGTGCCGAAGTCGTCGATGGCCAGGGTCACCCCCAGCTCGCGCAAGCGGTGCAGCTGCTCCAGCGCCACCTCCGGGTCCTCCATCACCGCACTCTCGGTCACCTCCAGCTCCAGCACGGCCGGGTCCAGGCCGGTGTCGTGCAGCACCTCGGCCACCTGCTGGTACAACTCGGGCTGGCCAAACAGGCGGCTGGAGATGTTCACCGCCACGAACGCCAACTGCCGCCCTTCACCCTGCCATCGCACCATCTGCCGACATGCCTGGCGCAGTACCCAAGCGTCGATCTCGGCAATCAGCCCGGTGCGCTCGGCAATCGGGATGAACTCACCCGGTGGCACCAGGCCGCGCTGGGGATGCTGCCAACGCACCAGGGCTTCGACGCCAACCTGGCGGCCGGTCGCCAGGTCGTGCACCGGCTGGTAGAACACCCGCAGCTCGTCCTGCTCCAGGGCGCGGCGCAGCTCGCCGGCGGTTTCGACCCTGTGCTGGGCGTGAGCGGTCAGCTCTTCGGTATACAGCGCATAGCAGGCTCGCCCGTTGCTCTTGGCCTTGTACAACGCCGAGTCGGCATTGCGCAGCAACTGCTCGGCACTCAAGGCATCGCTGGGGAACAGGCTGATGCCCACACTGACGCTGATGAACAGGCGGTGGCCGTCGAACACGAACGGCTCGCGCATGCGCTCGATGATGCCCTGCGCCAGCTTGCCCGCCTGGCCGACCTCATGGCAGTTTTCCGCCAGCACGCCGAATTCGTCGCCCCCCAGGCGCGCCAGGGTCACGCCGCTGCCCAGCACCTCGCCCAGGCGTTCGCCAACCAGCTTCAGCAACTGGTCGCCGATGGTGTGGCCAAGGCCGTCGTTGATGCTCTGGAAGTGATCCAGGTCCAGCAGCAGCAAGGCGCAACCGCGCTTGTTGGCCTGGGCTGCGGCCAGGGCCTGCTCGGCCCGGTCGTTGAACAGCAAGCGGTTGGGCAGACCGGTCAGTGGGTCGTGGTGGGCCAGGTAGGCCAGTTCCTGTTCCGAATGCTTGATCGCGCTGATGTCGCTGAACACCGCCACGTAGTGGCTGAGCTCGCCTTCATCGTCACGGATGGCGCAAATGGTCTGCCACTGCGGGTAGATTTCACCGCTCTTGCGCCGGTTCCAGATTTCGCCGCTCCACTCGCCCTTTTCCGCCAGGGTGGCGAAGATCTGCTGGTAGAACGCCAGGCCATGGCGACCCGACTTGAACTTGTTCGGGCGCTGGCCGATGACCTCGTCCTGCTGGTAGCCGGTGATGCGCATGAAGGCACGGTTGACGTGCACGATCAGGCCATCGCGATCGGTCACCAGCACGCCTTCGAGGGTGCTGTCGAACACCGCCGCAGCCATGCGCAGGCGTTCACGGTCTTCGCCACGCATACGCGCGCCAACCCCGATGAAGTCGAGCAGCCGTACCCGCGACACATAGATCAGCACAGCGCTGAGCAGCACCCAGACCACCAGGTTGATCTGCCGGCCCACGTTCAGTGCAAGAGGGTCGTCGGTCATGCCGTGCAACACCACCTCGGCCAGCGTCAGGCAGAGGACCGAGAGCACCACATACAGCGCAGCCATGCGCAAGGCGTCGCGAACTGAAACAGACATGTCGGGTGCAATTGCCCATAGAAAATGATGGGGCATTATAAAGGCTGAAACATGCCGTGACTTCCTATCTGAACGGTTGACTGGTTTTATTTCCCGGTCAAGGGATAATCGGCCCTTCCCCCTGCATTTCGAGGGTATCTACACCTATGTGGTACAACGGCCTGCTCGACTTGTCGGCCTGGCAACTGGTCGGCATCACTTTGTTGATGACCCACGTGACCATTGTCAGCGTCACGGTCTACCTGCATCGCTACTCCGCGCACCGGGCCCTTGAGCTCAATGGCGCGCTCAAGCACTTCTTCCGTTTCTGGCTGTGGCTGACCACGGCGCAGAACACGCGCGAGTGGACTGCCGTCCACCGCAAGCATCACGCCAAGTGTGAAACCCCCGAGGACCCGCACAGCCCCGTACACAAGGGCCTCAGTACAGTGCTGCGCAAAGGTGCCGAGCTCTATCGTGAGGAGGCGCGCAACCCGGAAACCCTGCGCATCTACGGCAAGAACTGCCCGGATGACTGGATCGAGCGCAACCTCTACTCCCGCTACAAGCTGGGCGGCATCGCGCTGATGGCGGTGATCGACCTGCTGCTGTTCGGCACCATCGGCATCACCATCTGGGCAGTGCAGATGATGTGGATTCCGTTCTGGGCCGCCGGGGTGGTCAACGGCCTGGGCCACGCGCTCGGCTACCGCAACTTCGAATGCCGCGATGCCGCCACCAACCTGGTGCCGTGGGGCATCGTCATCGGTGGCGAAGAGCTGCACAACAACCACCATACCTACCCCAACTCGGCCAAGCTGTCGGTCAGGCGCTGGGAGTTCGACATGGGTTGGGCGTGGATCCGCCTGTTCTGCCTGCTGCGCCTGGCCAAGGTGCAGCGCGTGGCGCCGATCGCCCACCGGGTCGAAGGCAAAGGCAACCTGGACATGGACACCGCCATGGCCATTCTCAACAACCGCTTCCAGATCATGGCCCAGTACCGCAAGCTGGTGATCGGCCCGCTGGTCACCCAGGAACTGGCCCGCGTCGATGCCTCGCTGCGCCACCACTTCCGCCGTGCCAAGCGCCTGTTGTCGCGCGAGACCAGCCTGCTGGAAGACCGCCACCACGTGCGCATCGAGTCGATGCTCGCCCACAGCCAGGCGCTGAAGACCATCTACGAAAAACGCCTGGCCCTGCAGCAGATCTGGGCGCGCACCAGCGCCAACGGCCACGACATGCTGGCCGCCATGAAGGACTGGGTACACGACGCGGAAACCAGCGGCATCCAGGCTCTGCGCGACTTCGCGGCACAGCTCAAGACCTACTCCCTGCGCCCGACCGGCGCCTGACCGCCGTTGATCGGCACGCCCCTCTGGCGGGGCGTGCCGACCGGAACTTCGCCCTCTCGTTTACACTCATATCTGGCACATCGCCCGCGTGGCGGGCCAGATGCTGGCCGCACGCTTTCACGCCGAGATCTGCTCCGTGCACATGGCCAAGAACATTCCAACGATACTGCCCGGCACCCCGCCTCCCGAAGCCGCCCAGACCTTGCTTGCGCTGTTCCACGCCCAGGGTGAGGTTGCCCGCCTGAGCGAGCGCGAGCAGCTGTTCAGCTCGCTGCTCGACAGCGTCAACGCGGTGCTATGGGCCTTCGACTGGGAAACCCGTCAGGTGCTGTACGTCAGCCCCGCTTACGAGCGCATCTTCGGCCGCCCGGCCAGCCTGGTGCTGGCCGACTACAACGAGTGGCGCGACAGCATCTACCCCGACGACCTGGAGTTCGCCGAGCGCAGCCTGGCCCAGGTACTGCTCAAGGGCTCGGTGGAAGACCGCGAGTACCGCATCCTCAATGCCGACGGCCAGCTACGCTGGCTGAGCGACAAGTGCTACATCAATCAGCAACGCGATGGCGACCGGGTGATCATCGTCGGCATCGCCGAAGACATCACCGAGAAAAAGCAGCTCGAAGGCGAGCTGCAGCGCCTGGCCACCACCGACGTGCTGACCCAGAGCAGCAACCGCCGGCACTTCTTCGAATGCGCCCAGCAAGCTTTCGACAGCGCCCGCGAAGACGGTACGCCACTGGCCTTCCTGCTCTTGGACATCGACGATTTCAAGCGCATCAACGACAGCTATGGCCACCAGGAAGGCGACCAGGTGTTGCAGCAGATCGCCGACAGCGGCAAGGCCGTGCTACGCCGGGGCGACGTGTTCGGGCGTATTGGCGGTGAGGAGTTCGCGGCGGTGTTTCCGGGCTGTACTGCCCAGGTGGCGGAACAGATTGCCGAGCGCTTGCAGCGGCATATCCAGCGGCTGAGCTTCAGCCATGGGGAGCAGACCTACGGCGTGACGGTAAGCCAGGGAGTGACCGGGCTGACTGACGAGGATGCGGCGCTGGACAGCCTGTATGCCAGGGCCGATGCGGCGATGTACCAGGCCAAGCGCCAGGGCAAGAACCAGATCGTCCGCGGCTGAGCCTTTGGGGGGGCTTTGCCCCCCTTTCGCGACACAAGGCCGCTCCTACAGGCAACCGCGTACCCGTGTAGGAGCGGCCTTGTGTCGCGATGGGCTGCAAAGCGGCCCCAAGATCTCAGCCCGAAACTTCACCCTCAGCTAAAGGCGGTTCTTCCTGCTGCGGCTTCACCTCCGGGTTCTCCACCTTGCGCAACCGCCTCAGTTCCGGCAGGCCAAGCTTGAGCAGCCGCGCAGTCTTGCTGCTGGCCACCTTCTCCAGCCCCTGCTCGGCCGGCAGCCGCGACAACTGCCCGGCCAGGTTCATGGCCAGGATCTCCCGCGAATACACCCCGCCGCCCAGTTGGTAGATTGCCGCGATCAACTCGCGCAACCCCAGCGGCAACCGCCAGCGCGTACGCAGCGCCGAGCCGAACGCCGCACCGAACTCATTGAGCGACAGCTGCACCTGGTCCTCATCCAGCTCGCCCCCGGCCAGCCGCCACTCCTGCAGGCAGCGCAGCACCGCCAAGTCGCCCAGGCAATGCAGCAACCCCGCGCAATAACAAAGCCCTTCGTCCAGCTCGAGCATGCGTGCCAAGGTGCGGCCATATTCGGCAGCATGCAGCGACAACTCCCAGTAACGGGCTGCATGCTCCGCCAGCAGCGGGTCACTGAGACGCGCACTGCGCTTGAGGGTCATGCCCAGGATAAGGTTCATGCTCTGGGTGCTGCCAAGCTTGTTCAAGGCCTGCAGCAACGTCTGCACCGGTGCTTCGCGGTGCAGTGCTGCGCTGTTGGCCGCAGCGATCAGCACGGCGGTGATCTGCGGGTCGCCCTGCACTTGCTCTTCAAGCACTCTCAGGTTCAGGCCATGGGGGTTGAGCGCGCGCTTGATCGCCACCTGCACATCGGCCAGCAACGGCCCGCCATCGGCGGTAGCGCGACGCTGCTCGAGGTAGGCCGGCAGGCTCGCACCTGCCTGCAAGGCCGGCACTGGGCAGGCGATTTCTTCGCCAACCGCCAGCAGCAGCTCTTCCAGGCGCTTGCGCAGGGTGTCCAGGTTCAGCGGCTTGCTCAGGTAGGCCGTGGGGTGCAGGGGCAATGCTTCGCGCACACTGGCACTGTCGCTGCGGTTGCTCATGAGGATGAACGGCAACCCCGAGCCTTTGGCGCGCACCTTGCGCAACAGGTCGAGGCCATCGACACCAGCCAGTTCGCGCGCGGCGATGATCAGGTCGGGCTTGCTGGACAGCGCGCTCAAGGCCTGCGAGCCGTCGGCGCAGACCTGCAGGCGGGCATCACAGCGCACGCTCAGCAGCATTTCGCTGAGCATGTCGCGTACCCAGGGGTCGCCCTCGACAATCAGCACGCTTGGTGGGGTGGGGTCTGCAGCGTTCATCGCCAACTCCTGAATAGCCCTGACACACAGTCCATCGCAGCTTCCTGAGCAAATCCTCCGACAACGATAGCGCTCCATGGCTTTCCTGGGCACAAAAAAAAACCCGCCGAAGCGGGTTTTTTCTGAAGCGCGTCACATCAGGCGAGTTCAGCGAAGCACTCTTCGATGATAGCCAGGCCTTTGTCCAGCAGTGCGTCTTCGGCGGTCAGCGGAACCAGGATACGCAGGACGTTGCCGTAGGTACCGCAGGACAGCAGGATCAGGCCCTTCTCGCGAGCCTTGGCGACAACCTGGCCAACGGCAGCAGCGTTCGGGGTGTGAGTGCCTTTCTCGAAGACTTCGACAGCGATCATCGAGCCCAGACCACGGACGTCGCCGATGATCGGGTACTTCTTCTGGATTTCGCGCAGGCCAGTGGTCAGGCGCTCACCCACAGCTTTGCTGCGGTCCAGCAGTTTCTCTTCTTCGAACACTTCGATCACGGCCAGGGCCGCGGCGCAAGCGATCGGCGAGCCGGCGTAGGTACCGCCCAGGCCGCCAGGAGCGATGGCGTCCATGTACTCGGCCTTGCCGCACACACCGGCCAGCGGGAAGCCGCCAGCGATGGATTTGGCGAAGGTGGTCAGGTCAGGCGCAACGCCCATCTGCTCCATGGCGAAGAAGGTGCCAGTACGGCCAGCGCCGGTCTGTACTTCGTCGGCGATCAGCAGGATGCCGTGCTGGTCGCACAGGGCGCGCAGGCGCTGCATCAGCTCTTTCGGCGCTGGCAGGAAGCCGCCTTCGCCCTGTACCGGCTCGAGGATGATCGCGGCGATGTCACGCGGCTCGGCGTCGTTCTTGAAGATGCGCTCGACCGAGGCGATGGCGTCGTCAACGCTGATGCCGTGCAGTTCGCTCGGGAACAGGGCGCGGAAGATGCCACCTGGCATCAGGCCCATGCCAGCGGAGTACGGCACGACCTTGCCGGTCAGGCCCAGGGTCATCATGGTACGGCCGTGGTAGCCGCCGGTGAAGGCGATGACACCAGCGCGGCCAGTGGCGGCACGGGCGATCTTGACGGCGTTTTCAACGGCTTCGGAGCCGGTGGTGACCAGCAGGGTCTTCTTGTCGAAGTCGCCTGGGACCAGCTTGTTGATCTTCTCGCACAGCTCTACGTAAGGCTCGTAGGCCAGCACCTGGAAGCAGGTGTGGCTGACCTTGGTCAGCTGCTCTTGCACGGCCGCAACCACTTTCGGGTGCAGGTGGCCGGTGTTCAATACTGCGATGCCGCCGGCGAAGTCGATCAGTTCGCGGCCTTCAACGTCGATCACGGTCGAGTTCTTCGCGGTATCGACGAAGATCGGGTGGATCTGGCCAACGCCACGTGGGACGGCGGCTACACGACGTTGCATCAAGGATTCGTTGGTCTTGCTCATAATGCCCTCATTGCGCCGGTCTGGAGTGGCGCTTTTATTCGGGGGTGGCTGGGAGTGCTCGCGAACAGTATTCGTTGATCGACTGCCATGAACGCCCTGGCCACCAGGTACTGCGATGTAAAAAAGGCCAGCGAGACGTCGCTCTCGCGCCCCGCTGGCAGAGGTAAAGCCGTTACCGTGCGATCAGACGCTGATGCACAGGTATTTGATTTCGAGGTAGTCCTCGATACCGTACTTGGAACCTTCGCGGCCCAGGCCCGAGGCCTTGATGCCACCGAACGGTGCCACTTCGTTGGAGATCAGGCCGGTGTTGATACCTACCATGCCGTATTCCAGGGCTTCGGCAACACGGAACACACGGCTCATGTCGCGGGCGTAGAAGTACGAGGCCAGGCCGAACTCGGTGTCGTTGGACATGGCGATGACTTCGGCCTCGTCCTTGAAGCGGAACAGCGGCGCCAGTGGGCCGAAGGTCTCTTCCTTGGCGACGGCAGCGGTCTTCGGTACGTCGACCAGAATGGTCGGCTCGAAGAAGTTGCCTTCGATGATCTTGCCACCGGACAGTACCTTGGCGCCTTTGCCAACGGCGTCTTCGATGTGTTCCTGGACCTTGGCGACAGCCTTGCCGTCGATCAGCGGACCAGTGGTGGTGCCTTCTTCCAGGCCGTTACCGATCTTCAGCTTGGCAACAGCGGCGGCCAGCTTCTGGGCGAACGCGTCGTAAACGCCGTCCTGCACGTAGATACGGTTGGCGCAGACGCAGGTCTGGCCGTTGTTGCGGTACTTGGAGATGATCGCGCCCTCGACCGCCTTGTCCAGGTCGGCGTCGTCGAACACGATGAACGGGGCGTTGCCACCCAGCTCCAGAGAAACCTTCTTGATGTCCTTGGCGCATTCTTCCATCAGCTGGCGACCGATTTCGGTCGAGCCGGTGAAGGACAGCTTGCGGACCAGGGAGTTGCCGGTCAGTTCGCCGCCAACTTCGCCAGCGCTGCCGGTAACCACGCTCAGCACGCCAGCCGGGATGCCGGCACGGTGAGCCAGTTCGACCAGGGCCAGGGCGGAGTAAGGGGTCTGCGAGGCAGGCTTGAGCACCATGGTGCAGCCAGCGGCCAGGGCCGGGCCGGCTTTACGGGTGATCATGGCGGCCGGGAAGTTCCACGGGGTGATGGCCGCGGTAACGCCGATTGGCTGCTTGATGACGATCAGGCGCTTGTCTGGCTGGTGGCCCGGGATGGTGTCGCCATAGACGCGCTTGGCTTCTTCGGCGAACCACTCGATGAACGAGGCAGCGTAGGCGATTTCGCCCTTGGCTTCGGCCAGCGGCTTGCCTTGTTCGGTGGTCATCAGGCGAGCCAGGTCGTCCTGGTTCTCGATCATCAGTTCGAACCAGCGACGCAGCTTGGCCGAACGCTCCTTGGCGGTCAGGGCACGCCAGGCCGGCAGGGCCTTGTCGGCGGCTTCGATGGCGCGGCGGGTTTCCGCGGTGCCCATCTTCGGCACGGTACCGATGACTTCACCAGTGGCCGGGTTGGTGACCTTGATGGTCTGGCCGTTGTCCGCATCCAGCCACTCACCATTGATGTAGGCTTGCTGGCGGAACAACTGAGCGTCTTTGAGCTGCATGTCGGCTTCCCGAATTGTTGATTGTTGAAAAGCGCCCAAGGCAGGGCATCGAGCGTTTGAAATCTCAAACGAATGCTAAGCGGCTGCTGGGGTGTTGGACAATAGGCTGTTCGAAAAAAAGAACGAATGGTTGAACACCCTGGCGGAAAATTCATGATTTGCATAATGGCAACCGGCCTCTTCGCGGGTAAACCCGCTCCCACAGGATCTGCACAGCATCCAGAATTTGTGCAGTACCTGTGGGAGCGGGTTTACCCGCGAAGAGGCCAGTACAGGTTAGACGAAGGAGCTGAAGGAAATGTGATGGGAGGACCGACGGCCCTCCCGGAAGGGGTTGATCAGAACGCCTTGGCCAGGTCGATCACCAGGGCCCGGTAACCCACGCTGCCCGGCTGCCGGCTGTGCACCTTCAGCTCCACCAGCACCTCCTGGGTCCCGCGCCGCACCTCGTTGAGCACGGTGGTTGTCAGTTTCTCCGGGGTCAGGAAGTTCACCGACGCCGAGTAGATGAACTGGGTGTCGGTCTCTGGCCGGTAGGCCACCACCGAAGTCACCGGGCTGTACCACTCGTCGCCGCGCTCCTTGCCGTATTCCCACACCTGCTCGACCGTGCCCTTGGCCTCGTCGATGCGGTACTCCACCGCCCGGCTGTAGTTGCCGGTCAGCCTGGTTGGCGCAAAGTCGCGGCCCCAGCCGTTGTCGAACACGGTCAGCGTGCCTTTGCCGGTCAGCCAGGCGGTGTGCTGGGTCCACGACCAGTCGAAGCCTTCGCTCGCCACCGGCTTCAGCACTTTTTCGCGCAGGCGCTCAGGCCAGCCTTGGGGCGAGGCGAGAATCCATTTCACCTGTTTGTCGCGGCCTATCTTCACCACGCCCTGGTGCCGTGCTGAAACGATGATGCTGTCGTCTTCGGCGTCGTAGTCGATGGCATTTACGTGTGCCCAGTTACGCCCGGTGCCCACTCCCGGGGTGTCACCAAAGGGCAGTTCACCCTCGGCCAACTCGTTGGCCAGCCGCTCGTCCTGTTTCTGCACCCCGGGCGGCAACTGGATGGCTGCCTTGCCCAGGGTTTCCAGCAGGTCGCCACGGTACGGGTCGAGGATCTGGTTGAGGTCCCAAAAGTCCAGTACATCACCGGCCTCGTTGACCTCGATGATGTGGTCGCGAATCGAGCGCACGCGCTTGCCGTCGGGCCGGCGATAGTCGCTGGTGCCCACCCGCAGCAGGTAGGTGCCATTGGCGGTTTCGCGGATTTCATGGGAGAAATCGGCAAACTTGTCGGGCAGCGTGCGTTGCCAGATGCGCCGGCCCAGCAGGTCGTATTTGGAATAGGTCTGGCCCTGGCCCCAGATCAGCTTGCCGTCGCGGGTCTGCTGGAAGCCCATGGTGCCGCCCAGGCCATCGCGGCGGTTGGAGTCGTGGATCTGCTCGATGTCCAGGTACCAGCGCACGTCACCATTGCTGTCGGCGATCCAGTTGTTGCCCACCTGGTCCCATTCTGCCGCACCGCCCAAGGCATTCCACTTGAAGGCGCGCCCGCCCGGGATGTCACCCTGCAGGTGGTTGAACAGGTACAGGCGCTTTTCAAAACCTGGCGCTACCTTGACCGGCTGTACTTCAGGCAAGGCAGCGGTCTGCTTGGCCACCACCGGCAAGCGCACGGCCGGGGCGTAGATCTGGTAATGCTCGCGGATGCGCTCGCCGTCAAGCTTGTAGGTCACTTCCACCTGGTTGACGTGATCCGGGTACAGGCCGAATACCGGGATGCCGCCGTAGGTCCACAACGAGCGGTCGGATACCTCGTAGGCGATGTCCACACCCCGCTCGCCCCGCCCCAGCACGCGCACGTGCGCGGCACTCAGGCTGCGCCCACCGTCGCGAATGATCGCGGTCAGCGGCGCCAGGCGATACGGGTTGACCACCACGTCGCCGAGCAGGGCACCGTCAGGTTCGGGGACCTTGGCGGTCAGGCAGGCGCCTTCAGGCAATGCAGGGGTTTCGGTCTTGGCATTCATGGCATAGCTCCTTGTGCTCAGAAGTCGTAACGGGCGGTGGCGCCAAAGGTGCGCGGGGTGCCGAGCACGCCGGCATAGCCACCGTTGGCGGAGTTCCAAAGGCTGGTGAAGTAGGTCTTGTCACCGGCGTTCTTCACCCACAGCGACAGGTCGACCACGCCGTCGCCCTGGTCCAGGCGCACACCGGCAGAAAGGTTGACCAGCGCGTAGCTGGGGATCTGGCCGAAATCGGAGTCGTCGATGGTGCCCACCGCCTTGGAGCGGAAGGCGTAGCTGGCGGTGACATAGGGTTCGATGTGCTCGCTGGCCTGCCACTTGTACTGGGTGTTGAGGTTGGCGATGTACTTGGAGGCGCCTACCACCTGGTGGCCGGACAAGTCGCAAGTGGCGGTGGCGTTGGCCAGGCTCACCTCCGGCGGGCATGGGGCGTCCTTGTACTCGGTGTAGCGCACATCGTTCCACGAGCCGTTGAAGTTGACCGTGAGGCCGCGCAGCGGTAGCGCCGTGGCTTCGAACTCCAGGCCACGCGAGCGCACCTTGCCGGCGTTGGCCAGGTACTGCACGCGGTCGACCTGGTCGTAGACGTTGGCCTGGTAGCCATGCACTTCGGCCCAGAACAGGTTGGTATTGAGCTGCAGGCGGTCGTCGAACAGCGAGCTTTTCAAGCCGACTTCGGCGTTGTTGACCCGCTCGGTGCCAACCAGCAGCGAGTCGGTGCCCAACCGAGGCGCAGCGCCAACGGTAAGGTTGATGCCGCCAGACTTCTCGCCGTGGGTCAGGGTGGCGTAGCCCAGCAACTGCTCGTTGAAGCGGTAGCTCAGGCCCAGCAGGCCAGAGGGGCTGAAGCTGTACTGGTTGAGGTCGCCTGAATCGTAGGCGCCTACCCGAGCCTGGCGCGCTGCTGCGGCGGCCCCGGTTACTGCTGCGCCGCCGGTTGGTGCATCGCGGGTCACCCAGGCGCTCTTTTCTTCATAGGTACCGCGAACGCCGGCGGTGAAGTCCAGGCGGTCGGTGATGTGCCAGGTACCCTGGGCGAACAGCGCGTAGCTGTCCGTGTCGATGTGCCCGTTGCCAATGGTGTCGACGTTGGCCAGGGCGCCAGCCGGGGTGAGGTTCCAGATATCCGCCTGCGGCCCGTAGTAAGTGAAGGATTTGTTGTCCAGGTCCTGCTTGAAGTAGTACGCGCCAAGCACGTAGTCGAAGGCACCACCGGTGGGCGAAGCCAGGCGGATTTCCTGCGAGTACTGCTTGTCGCGCACCGATACCCCGGCGCTGTAGAACACCGGCACGTTGAGGCCGTCGTCATTGCGCGGGGTGAAGTCCCACCAGCGGTAGGCGGTGATCGAGGTCAGGGTGAAGTCGTTGGGCAGGGTCCAGTTGGCCTCCACCGAGGTACCGCCCTGGAACACCGTCACTTGCTGGTCGGCGTCGAAGTTGACCTTGCGGTCCTTGCCCGACACCAACGTCGCGCCGGCCTGCGCGGCCAGGCTTTCGTAGCGGTTGACGCCATTGATGGTCGGGCCGGTGCTGTACAGGCTGAGGATGCCGTTGTCGGAGTCTTCTTCGTTGTATTCGCCGATCCAGCGCAGGTTGAAGGTTTCGCTCGGCTTGAACAGCAGCTGGGTACGAAAGCCTTGGCGCTTGCCGCCATTGAGGTCGTCGCCGTTGTGGATGTTCTTCACATAGCCGTCGTCCTCGGTGCGGTAGGCGCTGATGCGCCCGGCCAGTGTGTCGCTGATCGGCCCGGAGAAGCTGCCTTGGGTCTGCAGGTAGCCGTCTTCACCTATCGACTGCTGGATGCTGCCTTCGCGGTGGAAGGTGGGCTTGCGCGTGGTGATGTTGAGCACGCCGGCGGTGGTGTTCTTGCCGAACAGCGTACCTTGCGGGCCGCGCAGCACCTCCAGCTGCTCCACGTCCAGCAGGTCGAACACGGCCATGCCGGGGCGGCCGAGGTAGACGTTGTCGAGGTAGATGCCGACGCTGCCTTCCAGGCCATCGCTGGCGGGGTTGTTGCCCAGGCCACGGATCGAAATGCTCGACTGGCGGGCATGAACGTAGGCGACGTTGGTGCTTGGCACCAGTTGCGGCAGGTCTTGCACGCGGTAGATGCGTTGGCTTTCCAGGGTTTCGCTGTCGAGCACGCTGATAGGCGTGGGCACGCTTTGCGCGGTTTCTTCGCGGCGGCGTGCATTGACCGTGACGGTACCGAGCTTGGCTTCCTGCTCCACCGCCGGGGTGGCGTTGACTGGCTCTTCGGCGAAGCTGGTAGAGGATGCGGCCAGCAGCACGCCAGCAGCCAAGGGTTGCAAGGTGAAACGCGACGCGCGCGCAGGCCAACGGGAAACTCCGGACATGCAAATGCTCCTTGAGGCATGGGCCCTGGCGAGCATTTCCGTTGGCGGAACCGAATCGCGGTCAGTCGGGCTTATATTCTTTTAAGTGATATAAATATTTGCAATTCATATTTTGTGGAATAAGTGACACCCTTTATAAGGGGGCTAACCCTTGTCAGCAATTGCATTCGACCGAAAGTTTCAATGTAAAAAATGCATATCGATCTCCGTCAGCTGCGCCACTACATTGCCCTTGTCGAGCACCGCAGCTTCGTTGCTGCGGCGGCTGCGGTGAACCTGTCGCAATCAGCATTCAGCCGCAGCATCCAGACCCTCGAACACAACATCGGCTGCCGCCTGGTGGACCGCGCCAGCAAGGAGCTGGCGCCGACTCGCCAGGGCCTGTTGGTGCTGGAACATTCGCGGCGGCTGGTGCATGGGGCACACAACCTGGTTAACGAGATTCACCAGTTCAACGGTGCCACTACCGGCGTCGTGCGCTTCGGCTCCGGCCCCGCGCCGGCAGGGGGTTTGGTACCGCGGGCGGTGGCACGCTTCGTCGCCGAATACCCCGCGGCCCGTACCTGCTTCCAGGTAGATAACTGGCAGGCGCTGAACCGCAAGCTGGTTGCCGAGGAGATCGAGTTCTTCGTCGCCGACACCCGCCAGTTCGAATCTGATCCGGACTATCAGGTGCACAAGCTGGCGCCGCAGCGCTGGCATTTCTGCTGCCGCGTCGGGCACCCTTTGACCGAGCGCGAGAATGTGCAGGCGCGTGACCTGTTCGACTATCCCCTGGCCACCACCTTCCGCCCGCCGAATATCCGCAAGATCCTCAGCGACCTCAGCGGGCGGCAGGATTTTCTGCCGACGGTGGAGTGCGAGCATGGCTATGCGCTGCTGAATGTGGTGATGCATTCGGACACCATCGGCATTGCCTGCAATGCCAACTTGCGGCCGTATCAGCGTGACGGGGGATTGGTGGCATTGCAGCTGGCCGACCTGACGGTGGAGCAGGAGGAAGCGTTCTATACCCGTTATGGGGTGGTGAGCCGGGTGGGGTATGGGCTATCGCCGCTGGCTCAGGGGCTGGTCAGGCAACTGATTGCCTGCGATACCGAGTTGTAGCTGGCGGGGGCTGTGCCCCCGAATCGCCGGCAAGCCAGCTCCCACACCGACCGCGCCGAGTTCAAGCCATGTGCAGTACCTGTGGGAGCTGGCTTGCCGGCGATGGGCCGCAAAGCGGCCCCGGCAATATCAGCCTTTACGCGTAGTACGGCTGAGTTGCCCATCCACCCCGACCGGCACCTCACCCGCCAGGGTCACCCGCCGCACCACCCGCGGCTGGGTCCCGTAATCATCCACCGCATAATGCTGCGTCGCGCGGTTATCCCAGATGGCCACATCCCCAGCCTGCCAGCGCCAGCGAACGGTGTTCTCCAGGCGTGTCACATGCCCTTGCAGCACTGCGAACAGGTGTTGCGAATCCGCCAGCGAATAACCTTTGATGCGCTTCACGAAATGCCCCAACTGCAGCACCCGCTCGCCACTGATCGGGTGCACGCGCACCACCGGGTGCTCGGTCTCGTACACGGTGGAGGTGAACACCTTGCGGTAACGCTCAAGCTTCGCCGGGTCGACATCGGGCTTGAGGCTCGCGTAGTCATATTCGTTGCTGTGCACCGCCCACAACTTGTCGGCCAGCTCGCGCAACGGCTCAGGCAGTTCCTGATACGCCGCCGCAGTGTTGGCCCAAACGGTATCCCCACCGGATGCCGGCGCCACCACGCTACGCAGGATCGAGGCCTTGGGGTAGGCGTCGACGAAGGTCACATCGGTGTGCCAGGAGTTGGCCCGCTGGCCTTCGGCGCCATCGAGCTGCAACAGGTAGCTGGTGCCATCCACCACTGGCACGGTGGGGTGGGCGACCGGCTCGCCGAGCAACTTGGCGAAGGCTTCCTGGCTTTGGTCATCCAGGTGGGTCTGGCCACGGAAGAAGATCACCTTGTGCTTCACCAGCGCGGCCTGGATGGCGTCGAGGGTGGCGGCATCAAGGTCGGCGGACAATTGCACCCCGCGAATTTCGGCGCCGATGCGGCCGGCAACCGGGTGTATGTCGAGTTCGAGGGTTTGTGGCGCAGTGGCCAGGGCGGCGTTGCTCATGGTCGTGTCCTTGCGGTCATTGTCGGGTTTTCGGGTTTCAGCGGGCGGCCTGCACGGCCTGTTTCTGTTGCAGGGCGGCTTCGAGGAAGCGTGGTTCGATCCAGTCGGCCACCTGGAAGCCACGGCGGATCAGGCGCTCCTTGGCAGCCAGGTCCACGCCCTGCTGCAGCTGGCCGACAAATTCGGCGTCCAGCCGTGGATCGAAGTAATGGGCCAGGTCTTCCTTGGCCAGGTCGTCGGTAAGGATGCTGCGCGGCCAGTTGGCATTGCTGGCCACCAGCTCGACGTAGGCCTCGCGGTTGTGTTCGTCGCGCAGCCAGGCGCTGGCCTGTTGCTGGGCATTGACCAGGCGCTGCACCAGCTCGGGGTATTTGCGGATGAAGTCGCCAGTGCCCAGCAGCACCGCCTGGGTACTGCCGGCGCCTTCCAGGTCACGTGAGTTGACCGGTAGTTCGACCAGCCCGCGTTCGCGCAGCGACAGCAGGTTGGACAGGCCCCAGGTGGCGTCGATCTGCTTGGCGGCCAGTGCGGCGTTGGCGGCGTTGAAGTCCAGGTTGATCACCTTCAGATCGCGCTCGCTCAGCCCCTGGCTGGCCAGGGCGCTGGCGAACGACAGCTGGTTGGCGGTGCCACGGAACACCGCCACGCGCTTGCCCTTGAGGTCGTGCAGGGTCTTGATGCCGGAACCGGGCACCACGCCCAGGTAGCTCTTCACCCCACGTACGCCCGCCGACAGTACGCGGGTGTCCAGGCCATTGGCCTTGCCGACAATGGCGGCCAGGTCGCCGAGGTAGGCGAAATCGGCCTGGCCGTTGGCCAACGCTTCGTTCACCACCGGCCCGGCGCCCTTGAAGAAGTGCCAATCGATGCGAATGTTGTCTTTGGCGAATTCCTTCTCCAGCAGTTGCTGGTCACGCAGCACATCGACCACGCCACCGGCGCTGGGCTTGCTGCCCGCGCTGAGGTCGGGTACGGCGATGCGGATGCTTGCTGGCTTGGCCGGTTCAGCTGCGTGGGCGCTGAGGGTAAAGGCCAGCCCAAGGGCGGTGATCAGGTGACGCAGCGGGGTTTTCATGGCAAGGCTCCTTGGCAGGCTGCCACCGGCGATGGCCGGCGCTTTGGCCAGAAGCTAGGCAGGTCTTGTTAGAACCTACAAAGATCAAAACTTCATTCTTCAGTAACTGGAAAGCATAAATCAGGCGACATGCGGGCCTGCGGCGGGCTTGCGGAAAACGCATGGAAAATATGAGGAAAACGCAACGGCGAGGGGCTTCCGTATGCAGGAAGTGCATGCTCTTATCTCTTGAAAGTCGTTTTTGAGAATTTTTAATTCCATAAATGAATAATCTAACAATGCTTCGAGAGATGGCCGATGAATGGAATTCTGAGCAGAGGTCGGGATTGGTTTCGAGGGCCGCTGCGCGGCCCATTCGCGACGCAAGGCCGCTCCCACAAAGATCGCGCCAGCTTGCTGCCCTGGTTGTTGCCTGTGGTTATTGCGCTGCTGTGGGTAGTGGCCAGCCGGGAGCACTGGATGAGCGAGCAGATCCTGCCAGCGCCGGCATTGGTGTGGCAGAGCGCGGTGGAGTTTGGCTCCGGCGAGCTGTGGGGGCACCTGTGGATAAGCTTGCAGCGGTTGTTCTGGGGGTTGGCGGTCGGCATCGGCAGCGGCTTGCTGCTGGGAGTCTGGCTGGGGGCTTCGCGGCGGGCGCAGACGCTGGTGCTGCCTACTTTCGTGGCGCTGGCACAGATTCCTACCCTGGCCTGGATCCCGTTGTTCATGTTGTTCTTCGGGATCGGCGAATTGCTCAAGCTGGTGGTGCTGGTAAAAGCCGTGGTGGTCCCCGTTACCTTGCACACGCTGGTCGGTGTACGTGATGCCCAGCCCAAGCTGCGAGAGGCCGCTGCAGTGCTGCGCCTGCCTCGCCATCTGCTTTTTCTGCGGCTGCTGCTGCCGGCTGCACTGCCCGCCTTTCTAACTGGCGTACGCCTGGCCCTGGCCACCGGCTGGACCTCGCTGCTGGCGGTCGAACTGCTGGCCTCCAGCGAAGGGATTGGCTACCTGATGGTGTGGGGGCGGCAACTGTTCATGCTCGACCTGGTGCTGCTGTGCATCCTGGTGATCGGCCTGGTCGGCGCACTGCTGGAGCGCGGCTTCTCGGCCCTGGAAAAGCGCCTGCTGTACTGGCCGCAAGCGGCCACAGGGGAGCAGCACCGTGGCCCCGTGCCGCGGGGTTGGCAAAGCCTGCTGCTGCCACTGGCACTGTTGGCACTGTGGCAGGCCAGCAGCAGCTTTGGCTGGGTCGACAGCAACATCCTGACCTCGCCACTTGAAGTGTTGCGCACCCTGCTGACCGGCCTGGCCGATGGTTCGCTGCCTCAGGCCTTGCTGCTGAGCCTGCAGCGCGCCCTGGCCGGCTTGCTACTCGGCGGTGGCGCTGGCCTGCTGGTCGGTTTGCTGTTGGGGCTTTCGGCCAATGCCGAACGTATCTTCGGGCCAAGCCTGTCGGCCCTGCGTCAGGTGGCGCTGTTTGCCTGGGTGCCGCTGCTCACAGCCTGGTTCGGCCTTGGTGAAGGGGCCAAGCAGGTATTCGTCGGCATGGCCGCGTTCTTCCCGCTGCTGATCGCCACCCAGCGCGGTATCGCCAGCCTGTCGCCGCAGCTGGGCGAAGCGGCGCGCACCCTGCGCCTGAACCTGTGGCAACGCCTGCGCCTGCTGGTGCTGCCCGGCGCAGCCCCGGCCATTTTCGCCGGCCTGCGCCTGTCGCTGATCTACGCCTGGCTGGGCACCATTGGTGCCGAATACTTCATGCCCTCGGACGGCGGTATCGCCAGCCTGATGGTCGGCGCGCAGCAACTGTTCCGCATGGACCAGGTAATGGCCGCCATGCTGTTGATCGGCCTGGTCGGCGCCCTGCTCGGCACCCTTGGACAACGCCTCGAATCGCGCGCCACGCGCTGGAGAACCGCATGAACGCCTTCAATACCTCACACCTGCACGCGGCCAACCAGCCCGACGTCACTCCTCCCCTGGTCAGCTTCGAGGGGGTCGGCAAAGTGTTCAGCGTCGATGGCCAGCCGCTGGAAGCCATCCGCAACTTCAACCTGTCGATCAACCAAGGCGAATTCATCGCCATCGTCGGTGCTTCCGGCTGCGGCAAATCCACCCTGCTGCGCCTGCTGGTCGGGCTGGATACCGACTACAGCGGCAGTATCCGCGTCGACGGCCACACTGTCAGCGGCATTGGTAGCGAGCGCGGCATCGTGTTTCAGGAACACCGGCTGTTCCCTTGGCTGAGCGTGGAACAGAACATTGCTCTGGGCCTGGTCAACGAGCCGCTCATCCAGGGTGAACGCGCGCGACGGGTACACGAGTTCGTGCAACTGGTGGGGCTGGTCGGTTTCGAGTCGGCCTACCCACACCAGCTGTCCGGCGGCATGGCCCAGCGCGTGGCGATCGCCCGAGGCCTGGTAGCCAGCCCGCGTATCCTGCTGCTCGACGAGCCGTTCGGCGCGCTGGATGCGCTGACCCGCCAGCAACTGCAGGACGAGCTGCTGGCCATTCGCGAACGTGCCGGCATCACCACATTACTGGTCACCCATGACGCCGAAGAGGCTACCTACCTGGCCGACCGGGTGGTGGTTCTGGAGCCACGCCCGGGGCGGATCAAGTCGGTGGTGGAAATCGACCTGCCACACCCACGGTTGCGTACGGGCGTAGCACTTCACGGGCTGCGCGAGAAGGTACTGCACCAGATCACTGGGGATGGCGGCTACCTGACACCGCCGGTGCGACGGGTCGAAGGGCTGAGGCCGGAGCTGATTGCGCTCTGAGCCTGTGGGAGCGGGCGTGCCCGCTCTCACAGGACTGCACATGACTTTTGAATTAACAGGAACCCTGTGGGAGCGGCTTCAGCCGCGAACACCGGCGCAGCCGGTGCCATGCACCGCGTTGGATTTTTCGCGGCTAAAACCGCTCCCACAGGGTACGCGGACCGCCTGCGAATTCAGGTCTCCATGCGACAGCGAATGCCCGCGAAGAAAACTCACCGGGCACTCAGGTCTCGCAGGTAAGCCCAAGGGTAGATACCCCGTTCATGCCCATCGCTGAACACCAGTTGCACGCCATATCCTTGCGGCTCGATGTGCACCACGCGCACATCATCGCGAACCAGGCTGATGTTCCCCTGCAGCCGTGCCGCTCGGCATTGCGAGCAGGGGCAAGCACCGCGCAGGCGGGCATGGCTGAGGCTATGTTCGCCGTCTTGCCATTGCAGCATCAGTTGCCCGGGGCCGCGCATGTTGCGAAGAGCTTGCGGGGCGTTCATCAGGAGGCCCCGCGCAGTTGTGCCATGGCAATCCGCACAGCCTTGCGCACCTCGGGGTCGCTATCGGCCTCGGCAGCCTGCAGCACCGGCAAGGCACGCGCCTGGCCCAGCTCCCCCAGGGCCAGAGCGGCCTCCTTGCGCAGGTTGGCCATGCCGTGGCCAAGCAACTCGCCAAGCGCGTCCAGTGCCGCAGCATGACGTAGCCGCCCCAGAGACCGCGCCGCACGCAGACGTACTTGCCAGAAGTCATCGGCAAGGGCATTTACCAGTGCCGGGCCTGCAGGGGCCAAGCCCACCTTGCCTAGCGTGGTGGCGGCTTCTTCGCGCACTTGCCAGGCCTTGTCACTCAATGCCGCCACCAAGGCTGGCACCACCGCGCTGTCGCGCGCGAGCCCCAGCGCACCGATGGCCGCGCGGCGCACCTCGGTGTCCGGCTCGTCTTCGGCAAGCTTTGCCAAAGCTGGCAACGCCGGCTGGTGCTTGAGCCAGCCAAGAATACCCACCGCCTCACGCCGGACCGCGGCGTCGTCATCGGCCAGTGCAAGCAGTGCGGGCTCCGCAGCATCTTCCAGGCGCAGCTCGCGCAAGGCACGCAGGGCGCTGGCACGGACGAAGGCATCGGCATGCTTGACCCATGGCAGGATCAGCTGCCCGGTTTCAAGGCTCTTGAGCTCGCTGAGGCTCTGGGCGGCCGCCAGCCGTACCGGCTCGGCAGCATCGGCCAGCGCAGCGCACAGGGCCTGCACGACTTCGGGCTCTTCCCAGGCCTCGAGCAGGCGCGCGGCCTCGGCGCGCACCTCGTCGGCGGCATCCACCAGCAGCGCATCGGTGAGCCATGGCAAGCCATCGGGGTCTTCCAGGTCGGCCAGTTCGATCAGGCCGATACGGCGTACCCCCGCGTCAGCGGCCCCAAGGCGAGGCAGGAGGGCAAGGATGTCGGGGTTGTCAGTCGTTCGTTCAGTCATAGCGCGATCCGTAGCGGTGGGTGCTCAGTGTCCGGCAGGCCCAGCGGGGTCAGGCGCGGAAGTTCGCGGCCCTCCTCGTGACGGAGCAAGGCCAGACAGTGACGCTTGAGGTGAGTGAATTCAGGGCTGGTCAGCAGGCTGGCGCGGCGTGGGCGCGGAAAGTCCAGGTGCAGGTCTTCGATAAAGCGGCCAGGTCGCGGGCTCATCACCAAGATACGGTCGGCCAGGAACAGCGCCTCGTCGATGTCGTGTGTGACGAATACCACGGTGGTGCGGATACTTGCCCAGATATCCAGCAACAGCTCCTGCATGCGTGCACGGGTTTGCGCATCCAGGGCACCGAAAGGTTCGTCCATCAGCAAAAGGCGCGGGCGGTTGATCAGCACCCGGGCAATCTCGGCCCGTTGCTGCATACCGCCGGAAAGCTGGCTGGGCCAGCGCCCGGCAAAGTCATCCAGCCCCACCAGTTGCAGCATTTCGCGAGCCTGCCGGCGACGTTCGGCGCGGCCCTGGCCCTGCATCTTCAGGCCGAAGGCCACGTTGTCGAGCACGCTACGCCAGGGCAGCAAGGTATGGTGCTGAAACACCATGCCACGCTGCGGTGACGGCCCGGCAACAGCCTGGCCGTCCACGCTCAACTGGCCGCTGCTGGGTACCAGGTGCCCGGCCAGGGCACCGAGCAACGTCGACTTGCCACAACCGGAAGGGCCAAGGATGCAGACGAACTCGCCAGGCTCTACGGCAAAGTCCAGCCGCTGCACCGCTTCGAATGCTTCGCTACCGTGCCCCAGGCGTATCGACAGGCCACGCCCGTCAATACGCCCTGGGGCTGGTTGATAACTGTTCATCAGCTGGCCCTCCGCGTGCGGTACCAAGGCGTGGCCAACTCCCCAAGGCGCTTGACCAGGGCACTGCTACCCATGCCCAGCACGCCGATCAGCAGCATGCCGACGATGATGTCGGGGTAGTTTTGCAAGGTGTACGACTCCCAGGTGTAGTAGCCGATACCGAACTGCCCGGAAATCATCTCGGCGGTGACCAGGCAGAACCATGATGTACCCATGCCGATGGCCAGGCCCGTGACGATGCTTGGCAACGCTCCCGGCAACACCACTTCACGCAGAATCGACCACCGCTCTGCCCCGAGGCTGCGCGCCGATGCAACCAGGCGCGGGTCGACGGCCTCGACGCCGTGCACGGTGTTCAGCAGGATCGGGAACAACGCGCCAGTGAACGTTATGAACACCATCGACAGCTCCGACGACGGGAACATCAGGATCGCCAGCGGGATCCACGCCACCGCCGGAATCGGCCGCAGTACTTCCAGTGGCGGCAGCAGGGTGTCCTCGGCCCATTGCGAGCGGCCGATCAACAACCCCAGGGCCACGCCAGTCAGCGCTGCGGCGGCATAACCGGCAAACACCCGCGACAGGCTGCTGCCCAGGTGCGCCAGCAGGGCGCTGGAGGTCAGCAACTGCCAGGCAGCTTCCAGCACCGCCTTGGGTGTGGGGACATAGGTGAACGTCAGCAGCCCGAGGTCCAGCTTCACGCTCGCCGCTGCCTGCCAGAACAGCAGGCAGGCCAGCAGCGAAGCCAGGCGCACCGGCCAGCGCTTGAGGTTACGGGTCATGTCGGTGCCTCCCGGTCAGCGCTGGGCGACCAGCTTCTGGTTGGCGCTGACAAAGTCCAGCGCTTCACCGCCGTGGGCCTTGGCATACTGCTCGGCCTGGTCCTTGAGCAGGAACGCCGCGAGTTCACCCTTGGCGTTGCGCACGAACCAGGCCTGGTTCGCCAGCAACTTGATTCCGCTGTCGGCGGCCTGGGCGTAGATGGCGCGGATGTCCTTGCCCTCCTGCTCCAGCTGGGCCAAGGCGCCAAGCGCGGCCTCCGGCGAAGCGTAGTGGCGGACCTTGCCTTCACCGCGCACCCAGATCTGTGCCAGGCGGCTGAAGTCGGTAATCGGTTTGCCTGTCAGCGCGTCATTGGCCTTGAGTGGCTGCGGGTCGTAGTCTTTCAGCGCCTTGTCGTAGTCCAGGCCAGCCTCCTTGAAGGCCGCACGGATGTACTGGTCGTCGATGAACTTGTCGGTGTCGAGACCGCGATCGGTCTTTTTGAGCAGCTTGAGCGTATCGATGGAGGTTGCGACTGCCTGACGGTATTCAGGCTTCCAGGTCAGGTCGCGGGTCTGCAGGCCGAGCGGGCCGTGGAACAGGTAATTGACCTCGGCTTCGATGCCGGTGACTTTCTCGATCAACTCGCTGTACTTCTCAGGTTCCGCAGCGATCAGCCGATCGGCTTCGAGGCTGGCGCGCAGGTAGGCGGTGACCACTTCCGGGTACTTCTTCGCATATTCGGCATCGACCAAGGCGCCATGGAAGGTCGGTGCGTTGGCCTGGGCGCCGTCATAGATCTTGCGGGCGAAGCCGCGGTTGGGGAACAGTTCGGCGAACGGCACAAAGTCGGCATGGGCTTCGATGCGGTTGCTACGCAGGGCGGAACCGGCGATTTCCGGCGCCTGGGCGATGATGCGCACATCCTTCTGCGGGTCCCAGCCCTGGGCTGCCACGGCACGTAGCAGCATGCCATGGGCGGTGGAGGCGAACGGCACGGAAATGGTCCTGCCCTTGAGTTCAGCCAACGATTGCACGCTGGACGCCGCAGGTACGACGATGCCATTGCCGCTGCCGTGCACGCTGCCCGACAGCACGCTTATGAACAGGCTGCGTTTGCCGGCATCCAGGTGAGCAACGCCGTTGAACGAGCCGGGGAAGTCGGCCATGGCGCCGAAGTCGAGTTTGCCAGCGACCATTTCGTTGGTCAGTGGCGCACCGCTGGTGAAGTTCTTCCACTCAACCTGATACTTGGCATCTTTGTATTTGCCGTCATGCGGCAGGTACTTGTCCAACAGGCCAAGCTCGCGTATCAGCAGGCCGCCGGTGGCGCAGTTGATGGTGGTGTCCTGGGTGCCGATGGCGATGCGGATGGTTTCGGCACTGGCATTCAGACCAGTGAGCGCCAGCGCGAGGCCGGCCACGGTTGCAACAAGGCGCATGGGTGTTTCCCCTCGAGTCGTTATAAGAATTGGGTCGTCTCCGCCGCCCGGCTTGGGTGGTGGGAAACGAGGGGCAAAGCAGGAGGGCGTCCGGTGGTGCGCCGGATGGCGGGATGAATCAGCGCAGCAGGTACGGGATATCGACCTTCACCGCACCAGTGGGGCAGTCCTTTTCGCAGGGCATGCAGTACCAGCATTCGTCGAAGGCCATGTAGGCCTTCTGCGTGGCCGGGTTGATCGCCAGCAGGTCCATGGGGCAAACCTCGACGCATACGGTGCAGCCTTTGTCGGCGATGCACTTGTCTTCGTCGATGGTGACGGGGGCACTGCTGCGGAAGAAGATTTCTTGCGGCTGGTAGGCCATTTCACGGAGTCCTCGGGGCCTTCATTGGCTCCCTTCTATCTAGAGGCTTGCACGTTTCCCTGTGGGAGCGGGTTTACCCGCGAAGAATCCAACACGGTGGATGGCACCGGCTTCGCCGGTGTTCGCGGGTAAACCCGCTCCCACAAGGTGAGGTGTCGCTTAGGCGGCATCGGCTTTGACACGCAACCGGTCATAAGCGGTCTGCTCTTCTGTATCCAGGGCGATCAGGTAGGGTTCGACGGCCTTCTTGAAGCTGGTCATTTCACCGTTCTGGCCCTTTTTCAGATGGCAATGGCAGAACCACTCGCCATCGTTGCGCTCGGGGAAGTCCACCCGGTGGTGGTACAGCCCCCAGCGGCTTTCCTTGCGGAACAGCGAGGCCCGCGCCGCCATCTCGGCGCAATCGCGAATCACCGAAACTTCCATCGCACGCATCAGTTCATGAGGGTTGCTGGCTTTCATCTGGTCCAGGTCACGCTCGATCTCGGCAAAGCGCTCCAGGCCGATTTCCATTTTCCTGGTCACCTTCGGCGGTTGCAGGTAATCGTTGACCATGCGTCTGAGCTTGTACTCGACCTGCGCCGGCGGCAGGCCATGCTGACGCTGCAGCGGGGCGAACACCCGCGCGCGCTCGCGCTCGACCTGTTCGGCATCGACCTCGGCGAATTCGCGCCCGATCACGTAATGCGCAGCGTTCACACCGGCAAACCAGCCATAGGTGAAGGCCCCCAGCATGTAGTTGTGCGGCACCGCTGCCATATCGCCTGCGGCATACAGCCCTTTGACGCTGGTCTCGGCCTTTTCATTGACCCACACCCCCGACGCCGAATGCCCCGAGCAGAAACCGATCTCCGAGATATGCATCTCGACCATGTGCTGGCGATAATCCGTGCCACGCCCCGCGTGGAACTGGCCACGACTGGGGCGTTCGTTGCTGTGCAAGATCTCTTCGATGTTCTGGATGGTCTCCTCGGCCAAGTGATCGAGTTTGAGGAACACCGGGCCATTGCCGCCCTCGAGTTCCTGGTGGAACTCCCACATCATCTGGCCGCTCCAGTAGTCGCACTCGATAAAGCGCTCACCCTTGCTGTTGGCGGTATATCCACCCAGTGGGCCGGTGACGTAGGCACAGGCCGGGCCGTTGTAGTCCTTGATCAGCGGGTTGATCTGGAAGCACTCGAGGTTGGCCAGTTCGGCACCTGCATGGTAGGCCATGACGTATCCATCACCGGCGTTGGTCGGGTTCTCGTAGGTGCCCATCAAATAACCCGACGACGGCAAGCCCAGGCGCCCCGCCGCGCCGCAGGCAAGGATCACCGCCTTGGCCCGCACCACCCGGAACTCGCCGCTACGGCAGTCGAAACCCAGCACGCCAGCGGCCGCGCCTTCACCATCGAGCAGCACACGGGTGCAAACCATACGGTTGCTGATCTCGACCCGGGCACGCTTGAGCTGGCGGTACAACACCTTCTTGATGTCGTGGCCTTCGGGCATGGGCAGCACGTAGGCGCCCATGTGGTGAACCTTTTTCACCGCGTAGTCGCCGGTCTCGTCCTTCTCGAACTTCACGCCCCAGCGGTCAAGCTGCTCGATGGTTTCGAAGCTGTGGGTAGCGTAGGCATGCACCGTGGCCTGGTTGACGATGCCGTCATTGGCCACGGTGATTTCCTTGGTGTACTGCTCGGGGGTGGCGTGGCCTGGGATGATCGCGTTGTTCAGGCCATCCATGCCCATGCTGATGGCACCGCTGCGCTTGACGTTGGCTTTGTCCAGCAGCAGCACGCGCAGGCTTTTGTCCTGCTCCTTGGCCTTGATCGCAGCCATCGGCCCGGCGGTACCGCCACCGATAACGATGATGTCGTAGTCCTGAGTCTGGATGCTCATGCCTTGCTCCCCTTCTGGCGGTCGATGCGCAGGCGGTACTGGAAAGCATCGCCGCGGTAATAAAGGTGTTCGAAGTCCAGTGGCGTACCGTCGGCGGCATGGGTCAGGCGCTCGATACGCATGATCGGCGAGCCTTCTTCAACATCCAGGGCCTGGGTCAGGTCGCTGTCGGCCAGCACGGCATCGATGGCCAGGTCGGCGTGGCCAAGGGCAATGCCGCAGTCGTTTTCCAGGAGCAGGAAAATGTCGCGGGTGACAAGGTCGGCCTTCTCCAGCTTTTCGCCGACGGCCTTGGGCAACCAGGTCAGTTCCAGCGACACCGGCTCGCGGTTGATCAACCGCACCCGGCGGATCTCGGTGACCAAGCTGCCCTCCCCAACCTGCAGCCGCGCGGCCACCAGTGCATTGGCCGGCACATGGCGGAAGCTGCGCAGGCGGTTGATCACCTCGTAACCCATTTGCGTCATCGACTCGCCCAACCCCTGCAGGGTGCTGACGTTCTGGAACGCCTTGGGCTTGGCGACAAAGGTGCCCTTGCCATGGATCTTGAAAATCAGCCCTTCCTTCTGCAGGTCGCCCAGCGCCTGGCGCACGGTGATGCGGCTGACTTCGAAAGCCTTGCCCAGTTCGCTTTCAGAGGGCATGCGGCTATGCGATGGATAAGTGCCGTCGAGGATGCGCTCGCGCAGCAATTCCTTGAGCTGGGTGTAAAGCGGTACCGGGGACAGGGGGAGCAGTTCGGCCATGGGGTCTCTTCGCTGATCGGATACTTGTTATAACAAGTTGTGACCAGAGAATAGATGGCATAACAGCGACCATGGAAATATCGATATTGCATATGGATAGAGGCATTTGTGAGTGCCATTGCCGACCGTTTCACGGCTAATGGGAAAAATGGCTACAGATCAAGGTGATGGACGCCACCACCACAGATGGGTATCATGCGTGCGCGTTGCACTCGTAGCTCAGCTGGATAGAGTACTGCCCTCCGAAGGCAGGGGTCGTGGGTTCGAATCCCGCCGAGTGCGCCATCTTCTTCCCTTGTGTCACAAGGGGTCGGCGCTTCCGCGCAGAACCTGCCTGGTCCTGAAAATCGCCTTGCCAAAGCGCAACTGGCCGATGTATGTCTGGACTATCAATGAGCCGAAGATCGGCATCACCGCCAACCGTTTCGCTCAAGTCGGCAGGCTCACCCCCAACGTATTCTATTCCTGGCGCTATTTCAGGTACGGCCTGAACGTAACCCACTGGGCCGCATGGCTGCTGGCCTTGGGCACGCACTGGTACCGGCTGCACAAGGTGCTGGGTTGAGGAAGTTCAGAACAATCGCAGCGGCATGTTGACCACCAGCCGCACTTCGTCGTAGCTGCCGTCGATCTGCCCGCCATGGGCGCGATGGTTGTAGACGATGGTACGCACGCTGGTGTCGCGCCAGGCGCCGCCTTGTAGCACGTAGCCGATTACCAGGCCATTCTCCTCGTGCCGCGCGCCGCGCAGACCGCGCACGTTGTATCCGGCGTGGCGGCCATTACGGTCGCCCTGGTAGTGACTGCCATCTATGCCCCAGCCCTTGGCGTGCCACAGCCCCAGGCTCAGGCCCGGCACGCCGTAGGCGCTTGCATCGAAGTCGTAGCGCAACTGCCAGGAGCGTTCGTTCGGGCCGTTGTAGTCCGAATACAGCGAGTTGGCCATGTAGTTGCCAGTCGACTCCCACACATAGTCGAAATATTCGTTGCCCTCGACCTGCTGCCAGGCCAGCGTCAGACCATGGGCCTGGTGCTCCAGCGTGGCGGCCAGGCTCCAGGCCTGGTTGTCGATGAAGCCCAGCTGCTGCTGGCCGCTGTCGCGGGTGCGGTAGTAGTGAAAGGCCGGGCGCACAGCCAGCCTGGCCCGATCACCCAGCGTGCCGCCCAGCCCCACGTACAGTTGCTGCCAGGTGTCTGCCAGGTGCGAGCCGTACAGGCTGGCAGACAGGGCGCCGCTGTAACGGGCACCGACATAGCTGATCGAATCGGCCTTCACTGCCCGGTCACCGAAGGTGCTGGTCAGCCGCTCGCTGCCGGTGCCGGTGCGCGGGATTGCCCGGTCGAAGCGCCCGGCGTCCAGTTGCAGGCCAGCGATGCTCTGGTTGCTCAGCGCCACACCCTGAAAGCTCGACGGCAGCGCCCGGTTATCCTTGTAGCGCAGGATGGGATTGTCCAGGCGTTGTCGGCCAACCCGCAAGGTACTGCCGGCCAGGCGCAGGCGCAGCGCGCCGACAGCCAGGCGGCTCCAGGTGGGGATGGCGTCGCCGTCGCTGTCCACCAGTACCCGGTCGCCACCGTTGGCCACCCGGCCATGGCCGCGACTCAGGTTGATCGCGCTGTACAGCGAGGCATCGACGCCGATGCCGAGCACGCCCCGAGTGTAGCCTGACGCATAGTCGAGCATCGCCGCCTGCACCCAGGTCTCGCGCAGGCGCGTGGGGGTCAGGCGGCCGTCCTTGCGAATCGCCAGGTAGGTGTCGCCCTGCGTATGCTGGTTGGAGTAGTAGTGCCGCAGGTTGAGGTCCAGACGGCTGCCGTCGATGAAGCCGGGTTGGCCAGCTGCCACGCAGGGCGTGATGAGGGCGCAGCACAGAAATGTGCGTCTTTGCATGTGCAAGCGGTGTCCTGTCCGTGAACGAAGGTCGGTGCCGCGCCTGCCTGGCACGGCATGGGGTCACTCGGGCCAGTGCCGGATCGGCCCGCGCCAGGTTTCGAAGGCCTTGGCCAGGCGCAGCAGCCAAGTGTCGGCAAAGCGCGGGGCGACCATCTGCAAGCCAATGGGCATACCCTGGTCGTTGAAGCCGCAGTTGATCGACAGCGCCGGTTGCTCGCCCATGTTCCAAGGCACGGTGAACACGATGTGTTCGAACGGCAGTTGCGGGTCGTTGCCGGGGGAGGCCAGCTCGGCGAGATAGGCCTGCACCTGATTGGTCGGCGACAGCAGCAGGTCGCACTGCTCGAACAGCCGCGCAGCGCGCCGGCGCATCTCGAAGGTCTGGTTGAAGCCTTCCACCGCCTCCACCGCCGTCATGTGGCGGGCCGGCTCGGCCCACTGGCGGATGTACGGCAGCACCTGGGCCAGGCGCTCGGGCTCCAGCTGGCGGAGTTCGCTCCACTGCCGTGCGCGCCAGAAGCGGTCGAGGCCGTCGAGCAGACGACGCTCCATCAATGGCTTCACCTCCACCAGCCTGGCGCCCTGCGCCTCGAACAGCGCGGCGGCGGCGCGCACCGCGGCGCAGGTCTGCGCGTCGGGTTGCAGGCCGCAACCAGGTTCAAGCAGCAGCCCCACCCGCAGGCCGCGCACGCTCATCGGGCGCAGCCCCCAGTCGAGCTCGGCCGCCGGCAGGCTGGTGGCATCACGCAGGTCCGGGCGCGCCAGCACCGCCATCATTGCCGCGCAGTCGTCTACCGTGCGGGTCATGGGCCCGGCGCAGCGGCCGGTATAATACGGGTCGATGGGTATGCGCCCGAGGGTCGGCTTGAAGCCCACCAGCGCGCACCAGCCGGCTGGCAGGCGCACCGAACCACCGATGTCGGTGCCCAGGTGAAGCGGGCCGTAGCCCGCCGCTGCCGCGGCCGCCGCCCCGGCGCTCGAGCCACCGGGGTTGAGTGCCGTGTTCCATGGGTTTCTGGTGATGCCGTGCAGGCTCGACAGGCCCGAAGACAACATGCCGAAATCCGGCACGCAGGTCTTGCCCAGCAGTACCGCGCCCGCCTCGCGCAGGCGCGCCGCCGGTGGCGCGTCGGCCACTGCCAGGCGCGGCTCCAGGCCCGCGCACCCCTGGTCGAGTAGCTGCCCACGGGTGGCAATCAACGATTTCAAGGTCACCGGCACGCCATCCAACGGCCCGAGCGGCGCGCCCCTGGCCCAACGTTGGGTGGACGCAGCGGCCTGCTCCAGCACCAGCTCAGGGGTAAACTGGCACAGCGCATTCAGGGCCGGCTCGCGGCGCTGTACATGGTCGATCAGGTACTGGTGGTATTCCAGGGGCGACAGCTCGCGGCGATCATAGAGCGCCGTCAGTTCGGCCACCGACAGCCACTGCAAAGGGCCGCAGCTCATTTGGCACCTGCCGGCACACCGGCGTTTTCGACGTCCGGCCCGCGCCGGGCGAACAGGCGCACGCAGCAGAGCCCTACTGCGCCCATCAGCACGCTGAAGCCCACCGCGACCCACTGGTTCCAGGGCATCAGGGCGATCAGCAGCAACGGTGTAACGCTCGCCCACAACGCGTAGGCGATGTTGTAGGTTACGGATATCCCCGACACGCGAATGGCCGCCGGGAACAACCCGACCATGATCGACGGCACCACCCCGACCACGCCGCAGCACAGGCCGGCCAGCGCGTAGGCCACGCCGACCAGCGGCAATTCGAAAATCAGGCTGGCGTACAGCGCCGCCACCCCGACGGGCAGCAGTGCGCTGTGAATCGCCAGGGCGCGCCAGGGGCCGAGGCGGTCGGCCATGCGCCCGGCGAGGATGCAACCGATATTGAGGAAGACGATGCCCAGGCTGCTCAGGGCGAAGGTCTGGTCCGCCGGCAGTCCGAAGCGCTTCTGCATCACCGTCGGGGTAATCACCACCAGCACCACCACTGCCGAGGTCAGTAGGCAGGTCAGCAGTAGTGCCGGGGCGATGGCTCGCCGGTGCCCGCGCAGCACGGTGCGCAACGGCAGCTCCGGGTCGGCTGCGCGGCGCGCCTGCAGAGCGACGAATACCGGCGTTTCGCTGAGCCAGCGACGCAACCAGACACCGACCAGACCAAACACACCGCCCAGGATGAACGGCAGACGCCAGCCGTGATCGAGCATCTCCTGCGGGGTGTAGACCCGCGCCAGCACCGCCGCGGTGACCGCGCCCAGCAGGTAGCCGAAGGTCAGCCCGGCCTGCAACATGCCCAGGGCGAAGCCGCGGTGGCCGGCCGGTGCGTGCTCGGCGACGAACGCCCAGGCGCTGGGTACTTCGCCGCCTACGGCGGCGCCCTGCAGAATGCGCAGGGCCAGCAACAGCAACGGCGCCCAGTAACCAATCTGCGCGTAGGTCGGCATCAGGCCGATCAACAGGCACGGCAACGCCATCATCAGAATGCTCAGGCTGAACACACGCTTGCGCCCCAGACGGTCGGCGAAGTGCGCCAGCAGAATGCCCCCCAGCGGCCGCGCCAGGTAGCCGGTGACGAATATGCCGAAGCTCTGCAGCAAGCGCAGCCATTCAGGCATGTGCGGCGGGAAGAACAGCTCGCTGAGGATCAGCGCGAAGAACACGAAAATGATGAAGTCGTAGATCTCCAACGCGCCGCCCAGCGCGGCAAGGCCCAAGGTCTTGTAGTCGGTGCGGCTGAAGCGCGTGGAAAGGGGTCGAGGGTGGGCCGTCATTGGCATGGGTGTCCTGTAATCGGGTAACGAAGGCGCGGCAGAACCGGTCGGGCTCATGGTCACCGTCGCAGGCGGACAGGACAATAAAAAGCGCGTCTGGGTCGCTTTTTCACCTGAATCTGTACATTGAGTTTTGACAGCGAAAGCCAATAATCGGGCCACCTTTGACCCACAAGATGACCCCAACATGGAAGAAATTCAGCGCCAGATCGCCGCATTTGACCACCCGGACGTCGAAGCAGTGGCCATTATCCGTGGCCGTGTGCTGCATGCCCTACAGACCTTTTTGCTCGACCGTGACTTCCGCCAGTTGTTGCCGATACTGATGTCGCCGATCACCGACCCCCTGAACCACGCGGTGTACCCGGCCGAGATCCAGTACCAGCAGCGGCGCCTGAAACTCACCGCCAGCATGATCTTCCACAAGCAGCTGGCCCTGACCGCCCGCGGCCACGAGCGCATCTTCATCGTCGCGCCGAACATCCGCCTGGAAAAGCCGGAGATCAAGGACTCCCAGCGTCACCTGCTGGAGTTCTCCCAGTTCGATTTCGAGATTCGCGGCGGCACCATGCAACAGGCCATGCAGTTGATCGAGCAGATGGTCAAGCACACCCTGGACGAGGTGCGCGAACACTGCGCCGCGCAACTGGCCCAGCTGGGCCGTGAACTGCCGCGTTACGAAACCGCCTTCCCGGTGTACAGCACCGACGAACTGCAGGCCGAACTGGGCGATGACTTCGAGCGCCTGATGTCGGAAAAGGCCCATACGCCGTTCTTCATCACCAACCACCGCCGCGAATTCTACGACCGCGAGACCCCCGGCCAACGCGGCCACTACAACAACTATGACCTGGTCTGGCCCGAGGGCTATGGCGAGGCACTGTCGGGTGCCGAACGGGAGTACGAGCACGGTCAGATCCTCTACCGCATGAACGAGCTGGACATGGACCTGACCCCGTTCGGCAACTTCCTCGAAGCAGCCCGCCAGGGGCTGCTGCACCCCAGTGCCGGCGGCGGGCTGGGCATTGAACGGCTGCTGCGCTTCATCTGCGGCAAGCGCCATATCCGCGATGTCGCCCTGTTCGACCGCAGTGTCGGCAGCGACTTCCTGTTCTGAGCCCCACGCCCTCGCACCGGCCCGCTCTGACGGCGGGCCTTTTCCGGAGACACCCGCATGACCCCCTTGCGCATTCATTGGTGCTCGCCGCTCGACAGCGGCCAGCAGAAAGCCTCCGACAAGTACGACACCGGGCGCCTGGACTTCGCCGGTATCGTCGATTTCGCCCAGGAGGCCGACGAACTGGGCATCGACTCGCTGCTGATGGGCATCAGCTACCACATGCCCGACCCGCTGCCGATGATCGGCGCGCTGGTGCGCGAAACTCGCAACGTCAAGTTCATCCTCGCCTACCGCCCCGGGTTGCTGCACCCGACCCTGTTCACCCAGGTGGTCAACACGCTGTCGTGGATGTCCGACAAACGCATCGCCTTGAATCTGGTGGCCGGCATCTCGCCGGACGAGCAGGCGTACTACGGTGACTACGTTGCACACGATGGCCGCTATGCGCGCACCTGCGAGTTCATCGAAATTCTCAGGCGCTTCTGGGCCGGGGAAACTCCACTCAGCCACCATGGCGACTTCTACCAGCTGGACAACGCCCAGCTGGGCCTCCCGTTCAAGGACCTCGAGCGGCCACGCCTGTATCTGAGCGGCGCCTCAGGGATCGCCCAGCAGGTAGCGGTATCCCACAGCGACTGCTGGCTGCGCTACGGCGACACGCCCGAAGGCATCGCCGAGGCCGCGCGCGAAGTACTCGCGGCCGGACGTTCGGTAGGCATACGCATGCACGTGCTGGCGCGAGAAACCCGCGACGAGGCACTGGCCGAGGTCGAGGCAATGATGGAAAACCCCGACCAGCAGCACCGCGAATGGGTGCGCCAGTTTGTCGCCCGCTGCGACTCCGAGGCGGTCAAGACCTCGTTCCGTCTGGCCGAGGGTGCCCATCACGACTGGCTGTCGCCGATGCTTTGGTCGGGTGCTGTGGCCTACCGAGGCGGCCCGGCACTGTGCGTGGTGGGCAGCTACGAGGAAGTGGCCGCCTACCTGCTGGAGTACAAGAAGGCCGGGGTGAGCGAGTTCATCTTCTCCGGTTGGCCGACCCGCGACGAGATGCGCCGCTTCTGCCAGCACGTGTTGCCACGCTTGCGCGAACTTGAAGCCGACCTGGACCGCCAGCATGGCTGAGCACCCGCCCCTGCGCCACTTCGGCGCCGGCCTGCTGCTGGGCCTGATGGCCGAACAGACGGTGCTGTTCGCCGTCCCGCTGATGGTCTACCAGGTCACCGGCAGCCTGCGTTATTCCGGGCTGGTGTTCGCCCTGGAATGGCTGCCGGCGCTGCTCGCTTACCCATTCGCCGGGGTGCTGGCGGACCGTGTCGGCGGGCGCAATCTGCTGCAGTGGGCCAACGTGCTGCGCGCCGCCAGCCTGGGGCTGACCGTACTGTGCTGCAGCCTGGCGCCGGCCCTGACGGTCTGGGCGCTGGCGGCCAACGGCGTACTACTGTCGCTGCTGATGGCTCCGGTGCGCATGGCCGTGGAGCGCACCGTGCCGCAGGTGGCGCCGGCCGAGCGCCTGGCCCACACCCAGTCGCTGGTGCAGAACATGGAGCTGCTGGCGCAGGTGCTGGGCCCGGCCTGCGCCGCCGCGCTAGTGCTGTACAGCGGCAAGCTGGCGCTGCTGGGCCTGGCCGCCGTCGCGCTGCTGCTGGCAGCAATGTGCTGGCGCGGTCTGCCCAACGCCCACGCCGACAGCGTTCGGCAACCTGTGCTCGCCGCCCTGGGCCAGGGCTGGCAGCTGCTGCTGGGCAACCCACCCATCATCAGCCTGGCGCTGCTGAACTTCAGCATCAACCTGGCCTTCGCCTGTGTGCTCAGCGCCAATGCCTTCGTCGTCAGCGGCGTGTTCCAGGCCACCGACGGTGCCTTCGGCCTGATCAACAGCGCCGCCGGCGCCCTGGGCCTGCTGAACTTCCTGCTGGTGCCGTGGTTGCTGACGAGACTGTCGATCCACCAAGTGGGCGCGCTGGGTTTCGCCGTGCTGTGCGGCGGGATCCTGGCCATGGGGCTGGCCAGCGGCCTGCTCGGCTACGGTGCCAGCTTCGTCCTGGCCATGGCCGGCTGCACCCTGTTCAACGTGTTCAACCGCACCCAGCGAATCAAGGTTATCCCGCGGGAGCACCTGGGCAAGGTGATGGGCCCTTTCTACCTGGTCAACCTGGCTTCCTATCCGCTGGGTGGGCTGCTCAGCGCCAGCATCGGCCAGCGCTACGGCATTCAAGGCCTGATCCTCGCCCTGGGCCTGCTGCTGAGCGGGCCGGGCGCCCTGCTGTTCCACCTGACCACGCGGCGCCTGAACGCCGCACTTGATACTGATAACCCTGCCATGGAGGCCTCCCGATGAACAGCCAACACCTATGCCTGCTGGCCACGGTCGAATCCGATTCGCACATGTGGAATCTGGTGTACCTGCAACTGTGGTTGGGCGAGCGCGGCCTGGAGGTGAAGAACCTGGGCAGCTGCACACCGGCCCAGGCCGTGCTCGACGCGGTCGACCAGCACAGACACGCGCATCTGCTGGTGATCAGCAGTGTCAACGGCCACGGCTACTCCCAGGGCCTGGCACTGATCCGCGCGCTGCGCCAGCAACACCCGCACCTGCACGTGGTGATTGGCGGCAAGCTGACCACCTCCGAGGCGCAGACCCGCGCGGTCCGCGAGGAGCTGCTGGCTGCCGGGTACGACGCGGTGTTCACCGAGGCCGACGCCCTCGACGCCTTCCAGCGCCACCTCGATCGCCTGGCCCAGGTCCGTCACTCGCTGGTGCTCGGCACCGGCGACGTGACGCACTGGACCTGAGCCCCCTTCTGTCGCCCGAACAAGGAACGAACCCATGCATATCGTGATCGTCAACCGCTGGCCGCGCTTCCACGACGGCCAGCGCTGGGACAACGAACTGACCCGCTACGAAGCCTTCTTCGATCACCATGCCCACCGCATCAGTTATGTGGTCGACGGCCCCGGCGCTCTTGGCGTGCTGACGCCGCGCGAGCAGATCGCCCACATGGTGCAGGTCGAGGACGTGAACCAGTACCCTCAGTTGCTGGCCGCAGTGACTGAAGTGATCGAACGGGTCGGCCCGGTCGACCTGCTGATCGCCTTGTCCGAATTCACCCTCGAAATCGCCGCCCAGGTGCGCCAGGCACTGAACATTCCCGGCCATGGTCCGGACGAAGTGGGTGTGTACCGCGACAAGGCGCGGATGAAACAGGTGCTGCAAGAGCATGGCCTGGCCGTGCCGGCCTTCACCCGCTGCCACAGCCTGGAACACACCCTGGACTTCGCCAACGCAACCGGCTACCCGCTGATCGTCAAACCGGTGGACGGCGCCGCCAGCATCGGCGTGGTGCGGGTCGATGACGAGCGCCAGCTGCTGGCCGCGCTCGACGGCATCGACCTGGCGCGCCACGAAGTGGAGGCCTTCGTGGAGGGCCAGGTATACCACGTCGACGGCTACACCGACGCTACCGGTCAGGTGCCGTTCCAAGCCGTGTCGCGCTACCTCAACAGTTGCCTGGACTTCGCCCGGTACCAGCCGTTGGGCTCGGTGTTGCTGCAGGCCTCACCGTTGCGTACGCGCATCGCCGACTTCAGTCGCCAGTGCCTGCAGGCGCTGGGGCTGCGCGACACCGCGTTCCACCTGGAGCTGTTCGTGTGCGAGGACGGTCGCCTGGTATTCCTGGAAGTGGGTGCGCGGGTTGGCGGCAGCGAGGTGCCACACCTGATCAACCGGGTGTTCGGCGTCAATCTCTATGAGCACTGGCTGAAGAACCTGCTCGGCGAGCCTGCCACCCTGCCCGGCCAGGACAGCGACCCCAGCGGCGGCTGGCTGATCATCCCCAAGCCGCGGCAACTGCCGTGCACGGTGCTCGAGGCACCGTCGCAGCGCACCCAGGTCGCTTCGCTTTGGCGCGAGTTGCTGCCCCATCCCGGCGAGGTACTGGAGGCCGGCGGCGGCTACGACGCGCTGCAGGGCGGACGTTTCATTTTCACCGGTAGCGACCAGGCCGGCATCGAGCGAGACATCCGACACGTCATCGAACACTACCGCCTGGAGACGCAGCCAGCATGAACCACGCCGCACGTACCGAACACGACGACGCCGCGCTGCTGGCCCGGCTCACCCCTTACCTGAGCGACAACGACCAGAACGCCGTGCGCGTGTTCGGCGAACGCCTGATCGAGGCCGCCGGAGGCCTGGCAGGCCTGGCCGACTACCGCCTGATGGTCGCCTACGGCGGCGGCAAGGACAGCTCCTATACCGTGTCGCTGCTGCGCGCGACCCAGCTGCACCTGGCCATCACCCATGGTCGCACCTTCCATCTGCGCATCGCCAACATGCGTCATGCCGGGGTGGCCGACGCGGTGATGGCCAACATCGACCGGGTCTACCATGCCCTGGCGCTATACGGCGACGCGCGGGTCGAGATGCTGGTGGTCGACCACAGGCAGATCCGCCCATTCGAACGCCACCTGCCCTTCCCCAGCCAGGTGAAGGCGATGAACCGCTTCGACGTGCTGATGAACGGCCACCGCACCGCCGGCGACGGTCGCCCGACCTTCTGCAACAGCTGCAACCTTGCGGTGGCCGACTTCTTCGGCCGCGCCGCCTGGTGGCAGGGTGGCGTCGACGCGGTGGTCACCGGCGACTCGCGCAAGGAACAGAAGCACTACTTCACCTGGATCATGCGCCTGGCCGAACGCCTGGGGCTGAACGTCGAGGCCTGCCGCCGCCAAGGCTTCCGCGGGCTGCTGCAGGCGCTGGACGGTATCGCCCAGGCCTACTTCATCGAACTGCTCGGCGAAGGCTTCGACGCTGCACTTGACGAGCGTCGGGTCAGTACCGGCAACGCCGGAGAGGAACCTGCGTTCATCAGCATCTACGACCTGGTGAGCTACCGGGTCGACGACCACTGGGAGCTGATCACCGAGTTCCTTGGCTTCCGGTTCGAGGAGCTGGCGTTCAGCTTCACCGAGTCGGACTGCGCCAACCCGATGCTCATGGCCCACCTGCGCGGGCTCAAGGCCGAACAGGTGCAGGGACGCAGCTACGACGATGGCCTGGCCGAATACCTGGAACTGGCCCAGGCCTTGATGCGCAAGAAGGAAATGCCCGATCGTCTTATCGAGCTGGCCCTGGCGCCCTACGCCGGCGCCTCCGGCATGGCCAACCGGCGCGCCCTGGCCGACAGCTTCGCCCGCTCGGCTTTTGACCTCGACGAAGAGCAGCTTGTCTGCATGCAGTTCTCGCCCTTCGTCAGCCATGGCCGTGACCTGGCGCTATACCTGAGCCTGCGTCATCCCCAGATTGTCGGGCGCCTGGAAGACCTGCACGCGCTGCTTGACGGCCAGGCCGAGGACGAAATGCTCGGCCAATGGCTCGGTGAGGTCAGCGGCCTGCCGCTGGCGGCATTGCGCAGCCTTTACCGGCACGCGCCTATCGATTTCGACAGCGATGCCTCGCTGATCGCCCGAGTGCGCGCCGGCGACCCGCACAAGGGCCGGATCGTGCGTCACGATCCGATCACCGGTGAACAGGTGGTTGAACTGGTGTCGGGGCGTTGACCATGGCCAGCACCAATACCAGCCACTTCCAGCGCTTCATCGAACGCGCCCGCGAGCGCGGGCAGCTCGTGGTGCAGCCGCGCATGGGTTTCGCCGACATCCCCAGCATGCGTGCTGGCCTGGAGGCCGTGGCCCGCCAGCCGGGCGCCCTGGGCACCATCACCCTCGACAGCTACACCCGTGTCGGCGATTACCAGAGCGCCCTGCGCTGCCTCAACGACGGCAGCCCGCTCAATGGCTTTCCCATCGTCAGCCACCCGCTGGAAGCCCTGCGCGGCATGCTCGACGGACTCTACAGCGAGCACTTTCCGATCCAGGTACGCCATGGCACGGCCCAGCCGCAGAACATCTTCAAGCGCATGGCCGCAGTTGGCCTGGATACCACCGAAGGCGGCCCTGTGTCCTACTGCATGCCCTACAGCCGCTTGCCGCTGCTGCATGCGGTGGAAGCCTGGGGACAAAGCTGCCGTGCGCTGGCCGAGGGCACCGCGCATGGCCATATCGAGAGCTTCGGCGGCTGCCTGCTGGGTCAGTTATGCCCACCCTCGATGCTGCTGGCGGTCGGCCTGCTCGAAGCCATGTTCTTTCGCCAGTACGGCATCCGCAGCGTGTCACTGAGCTATGCCCAGGGCACCAGCATGGCCCAGGACCAAGGTGCGCTGCGCGCCTTGCGCCAGTTGGCGGCGCACTACCTGGGCGATATCCACTGGCACGTGGTGGTGTACACCTACATGGGCGTGTTCCCCTGCACCGAACATGGCGCCCGCCGGTTGATCGTCGACAGCGCCCGACTGGCCCAGGCCACCGGTTGCGAACGGCTGATCGTCAAGACCGTGGCCGAAGCCCGACAGATTCCCTCGGTGCGCGACAACCTTCAGGCGCTGGACATGGCCAGCAGCAGCGCGGCGCAGGCGCCAGCGGCGCTCGATCCTGCCAACCAGGGCTATTACGAGGAAATCCTGATGGAAACCAGGCAACTGGTCGACGCCGTGCTCGACCTGCACGCCGACCTGGGCATTGCGCTGCTGCAGGGCTTCGCCCGGGGCTTGCTGGATATTCCCTACTGCCTTCACGCCGACAACGCCGGCCGCGCCACCACCCTGATCGACGACCACGGTGCGCTGCGCTGGGCCACCCTGGGCGGCCTGCCGCTTGCGCGTAACCACGCGGCAGGCAACGCCGAACACGGCGTGCGCGCCGACCAACTGTTCAAGATGCTGCACTACATGGTGAACCGTTATGACCAACCCTTGCATTGAACCCGGCCAGCGCCCACTGGTACTGGTGGACGCCTACTCCACCGGGGCCTTCCTCGCTCGTGCCCTGGCCGAGCACCGCCCGCTGCTGCACGTGAGCTCGCGACGGGACATGCCGGCCGCCTTCGCCGCCAGCTGCCCGCAGGCCCTGTTCGCCCAGCGCTACCAACTGCACGAGGTCGGCTTCGAGCCACTGTGTCAGGTGCTGGCGGCCCAGCACCCCGAAGCCGTGCTGACCGGCAGCGAGTTCGGCGTTGAGCTGGCCGACCGCCTGGCCGCCACCCTTGGCCTGCCGGGCAACGACCCGACGCTGTCGGCAGCGCGCCGCGACAAGGCGCTGATGGCCGAGCAGGTGGCCGCCGCAGGTCTGCCGGTGGCAGCGCAATTGCGCACCGGCAGCGCCGAGCAGGCCTGCGCCTGGTTCCAGGCCCAGGGTGCGCGGCCGGTTGTGGTCAAGCCCCTGGACAGTGCCGGCTCCGACCAGGTGTTCATCTGCCGCAACACCAGCCAGGTCCGCGATGCCGCCGACGCCATCCTCGGCGGCACCAACCTGATGATGCGCGACAACCATGAAGTGCTGGTGCAGGAGTACCTCGAAGGCGACGAGTACGTGATCAACACCGTCAGCCACCAAGGCCGGCACTGGCTCAGCGATGCCTGGCGCTGCACCAAGACACTGAGCGAGGATGGGCGAAAGATCTACGACAGCGAATACCTGCTGGCCCCCGACGACCCATGCCTGGAGGCCCTGGTCGGCTATGTCGAGGGCGTGCTCGATGCCCTGGCCATCGGTGAGGGCCCGGCGCACACCGAGGTGATCCTCACCGCCGCCGGGCCACGCCTGCTGGAAACCGGCGCGCGCCTGTCCGGCCTGGCCAACCCACCCGCCCTGCAGGCTGCCACTGGCGCCGACCAGGTCAGCCTGACCGTCGAGGCCTGCCTGACCCCAGCGCGCCTGCTGCAGCGCCCACGGCGCTATCGCCAGCTGCAGGCGGCCTGCACCCTCAACCTGATCGCCCGTGGCCAGGGTCGCTTCGACCTGGGCCGGGTAACCTCGCGCCTCGACCAGCTTGCCTCGTACCACAGCGCCCGCTGGCGTTTCAGCGACGGCCGCGCCCTGGCGCCGACCGTCGACCTCAACAGTTCGCCGGGGGCCGTGTTCATGGTCCATCCGCAACCTGACCGCATCCGCCAGGACCAACTCGCCTGGCGGACGTGGGAGCAAGACTGGCTGTAACCGGGAGCCCCGATTACCGGGGCCGTTTCACAACTAAGGAGACACTGATGAGCACGCATATCCGTAACGGACGAATGACTGTCCCGCAACTGGTGGCCATGAAAGGCCGTCAGAAGATCGTCTCGCTGACGGCATACTCCAGCGCGATTGCCCAGGTAATCGACCCCCTGGTCGACTTCATCCTGGTCGGTGACTCCACCGCGATGGTCGGCTACGGCCGCAGCTCCACTCTGGGCATGCGCCTGGACGAGACCATCGCCCATACCCGCGCGGTGGTCGACAGCACGCGCCTGGCCTGTGTGATCGCCGACATGCCGTTCGGCAGCTACCAGGAGAGCCCCGAGCAGGCGTTTCGCAACTGTGCCGAGGTGCTTGCCCGTACCGGCTGCGCCGGGGTGAAACTGGAAGTCAACCAGGTGCTGGCCGGCACCGTGGAATTTCTGGTTGAGCGCGGTGTGCCGGTGATGGCGCACATCGGCCTGATGCCGCAGTTCGTCAACGTCATGGGCGGCTACAAGGCCCAAGGCATGAGCTCGGAAAGCGGCGCGGCACTGATGGCCGATGCACGCGCCAACCTGCGGGCGGGCGCCTTCGCGCTGCTGCTCGAAGGCGTCGCCGAGCCGGTGGCCCGGGCCATAACCGAGGACAGCGACAAGCCAACCATTGGTATCGGCGCCTCCCCGGCCTGCGACGGCCAGGTGCTGGTCACCGAGGACCTGCTGGGCTTGGGGGGTGAGCATGTGCCACGGTTCGTCAAGCAGTACGCCGATGTCGCCGGTGTGATTCGCAAGGCCTGCACACACTTCGCAGACGAGGTGCGTGACGGCACCTTCCCGACGCTTGACCACTGCTACGGCGTCTGAGCCTCGTCCTGGATCGCCTTGACCAGGCGTTGCAGCGCCTGGGGAATGTCCTTGCTCCAGTCCAGCGTGTAGCACAAGCGCAGATGGCTACGCCACAGGCCGCGCTGACTGAAGATTTCCCCGGGCGCGATGACAATGCGCTGGCTCAGCAGGCGCTGGAATACCCGGCGCATTTCCACCGGCCGGGTCGCTTCCAGCCAAAGGCTGGCCCCGCCCTGGGGCGCGACCCAGCGCAGGTAACCCTGGCCGTGGAGCTCCAGCAGGCCCTGCATGTGCTGCATGCGCTCGCGCAGCATGGCGCGCAGCAATTGCAAGTGCTGGTCAACCCGGCGTGAGGTGTACAGCTTGGCGATGGCCTTCTGGCGTATCGGCGATAGGCGGAAGGCACGTTCCAGAAACAGCTGCTGCAACTGCTCGGTTTGGCGCCGACACAGCAGGTATCCATAGGGCGCCTCGGATCCGATGACTTTGTCGAGCGTGGAAAACACCAGCAAGCGGTTGGGGTCGGCGAAGTCGCGATAGCAGGCCGGTGAGGCCTCGAAGCAGAACTCGCCGTAGCCATCGTTCTCGAACAGCCACACATCCCGCTCGGCCAGCCAGCGGGAGATCTGCCGCTTGTCCGCAGCCGGCATCAACCCGCCCTGGGGCACATTGGTGGCCGACGACAGCACCGCCAGGCGCACGGGCTGGGCATGCAGCAACTGACGGAACTGCTCCAGATCGAAACGGCCGTCGGCGCGCAAAGGCACCTCGACGATGGTCATGCGCGCAGCCAGCAACTGCCGCAGCACCGCCCAGGAACAGGGCGACTCGACCAGCGCCACCTGGCCTTCCAGGCCCAGGGCGCGCAGCGACAGCTCGAGGATGCTGCGCAGGTCCGAGCCGATGAAGACATGCTCGGCATGCCAGTAGCGCTGGGGCGAGCGAGTGTAGCGGTCGGCCAGCACACCGCGCAGCTCCGGCTCGCCGAACGGCTGGTACAGCGGCGCATGGGAACGGGGGTACTGGCGCGCCAGCTCGCGCTCGATCATCAGCAGCGGTTTCTCCAGTGACAGCAGCATGGCCGGCGCGTCGCTGCTCAGGGCCAGCATGCCGGGCTGGCGGGCGCTGGAGAACACCGTGTCGAGCAGGCTGGGTGAACATTCGCCGTGCAGCGGCGTCTTGCTGGCCCGGGTGAAATAACCGTGCCTGGGCCTCGCGTACACCCGGCCCTCGTCTTCGAGCAGCGAATAGGCGTACTTGGTGGAGGATACCGACACGTTCAGGCGCTGGGCCAGCTGACGCAACGACGGCAGGCGCTGTTCAACGTCCGACGGTGAGGCCTCGATCCAATCGAGCAGGTACCGGTACACGGCCTGGTAGGTGTAGTGGGACTTGGTATTGTTGTCTGCTTCCATACTCACGGGGTCACTTGTGAAAAAGCGCAGGCACAGGTTACACGCGAATCCCGCGCGCTGCGCTACGCCCCGGGCTGCAGGTATGAACCTTGCTCAGGACGGGACAGAAGCACAGAAAGGCCCCCGGTAAATTGCTGGGGGCTTTTTCGTTTGTGCGACATGTCGCGTTTCTGGCACTCCCGTGCCACGGGTCATTGGTGTTAGCGTGGGCGTCTTCCCGTTTCCCGACGGGTAACCCACAACAATGACTGGCGAAGGAATGCGCACAACCATGCACCTGAAAAAACTCACCGCCACCACCCTGCTGCTGGCCAGCATCGGCCTGTTCACCCAACCGGCCCAGGCCAACCTTACCCAGCAGCAGTCCGCGGCCATCGTCAAAGCGTTCGACGGCAGCGACCCAAGCGACTTCAAGCAGTTCCTCGGCAAGCTCAAAGGCAGCGACCTGGCCAAGGCCGACAACCTTGCGGCAACCCTGGATGCCTACCTGGGCGGCAAGCCATTGGCGGCCGAGCAGCAGAACGAGATCAACCGCCTGCTCGGCCTGTATACCCGCATCAAGTACGGCAAGGCTGCCAGCGAAACCCTGCGTGAGCTGGTGGCCATCCCCACCTTCAATGTCGAGGGCACGCCGCAGCACGAGAACCCCGAGTTCCTCAGGATCGCCGACAAGATCAAGGCCTTGGCTGACAGCTTCGGCCTGGCTTTCCGCAATATCGACAACCGGGTGTACGAGATCTCGCTGGGCAGCGGCAAGGAAGTGGTCGGCATCCATGCTCACGCCGACGTAGTGCCAGTCAACCCGGACAACTGGAAGCTGGCCGATGGCACGCGCCTGGACCCGTTCAAGGTCACCCTGGTCGGTGACCGCATGTATGGCCGCGGCACCGAAGACGACAAGAACGGCATTGTCGTGGCGATGTACGCGCTGAAAGTGGCCAAGGACGAGAACCTGCCGCTGGCCCGCCAGTTCAAGCTGCTGATCGACACCACTGAAGAAACCAGCGGCGATGCCATCCCCTACTACTTCGAGCGCAACCCCACGCCCGACTACAACCTGGCCCTCGATGGCGGCTACCCGGTGGTCATCGCCGAGAAAGGCTACGGCACGATCATGGCAAGCTTCAGCAAGCGCCCGGCCAGTGGCAAGGGTGCCGAGATCGTCAACCTGACTGGCGGCCTGGCCACCAACCAGATTCCGACTACCTCGGTTGCGACCCTGGTCACCGACAACCCGGCGAAGCTGGCCAGCCAGCTGGAAAAAGCCGGTGCCGATTACGTGAAGCGCAATGGCGGCGACTTCAGCATCGTGGCCAAAGCCGATGGCAAGCAGGTATTGCTCACCGTGACCGGCGTTTCCGCCCACTCTTCGGAGCCGGAATCCGGGGTCAACCCGGTAGCGCGCATGCTCGGCTTCATCAACGGCCTGGGCCAGGATGTGCCGCTCAAGCACAACCACTTCACCGACGCCGCCCGCTACGCCGCCGACAACTGGGGCCTGGACTACCTGGGCAACAAGCTCGGCGTGGCCTTCAAGGACCCGTTCATGGGCCCGCTGACCGCCTCGCTGACCTTTGTCGGGGTGGATGAAAAAGGCCTGAAGCTGGCGGTGAACCTGCGCATTCCGAAAGGCAAGCCAATTGCCACGATCAAGGACGAACTGGCCGACAAGCTGGGCAAATGGACCCGGCAGAGCCATACCTCGGTGGCCTTCGACTACAGCCTGGACGAGCCGATGTACCGCAACCCCGAGGGCGAATGGGTCAAAGCCTTGCTTGATGTGGCCACCGAGAACCTGGGCATGAAGCACGAGTTCGGTACCTCGGCGGGCGCCACCTCGGTACACGACCTGCCTAACGGCGTGCAGTTCGGCCTGGCCATGCCGGATGTGAAGTACACCGGGCACAACGACAACGAGTTCAAGACCGTGGAGCAGTTCATGCTGGACTTGCAGGTAGTGAGCGAGATGGTGGCGCGGATCGGGCAGATGCCGAAGCTCTGAGCCAACTCTGCTGGCCTCTTCGCGGCTGAAGCCGCTCCCACAGGGACTGCACCGCCTTTGAAAGCTGTGCGCTCCCTGTGGGAGCGGCTTCAGCCGCGAAGAGGCCAGCACAGGCGACCACTCATGACGTTTTTCAATCGACTCGATGCCGTTTCCTGCATTGCCGTGCAGAGCGCCGTGCCGGATGCTTTATTTACTCCGAGACATCGCTTTTTCCACCCGCAGAGGCCCGTATGAAGACCGTCGAACAAATCCTCAAGACCAAGTCCCAGCACCAGACCGTGTACACCATCGGCCCGGATGACTCGGTACTCGACGCACTGAAGCTGCTGGCGGAGAAAAACGTCGGTGCGCTACCGGTGGTCGAGGGTAACCAAGTCGTGGGTATCGTCAGTGAACGGGACTATGCGCGCAAACTGGTGCTCAAGGGCCGTTCGTCCGCCGCTACCCCCGTGCGCGACATCATGAGTGCGCCGGTGGTTACCGTGGAACCGAAGCAGAACCTCGAGTACTGCATGAACCTGATGACCAACCGCCACCTGCGCCACCTACCGGTGGTCAGCAATGGCGAACTGCTTGGCCTGCTGTCGATCGGTGACCTGGTCAAGGAAACCATCGCAGAACAGGCAAACCTGATCCTGAAACTGGAGCAATACATCCGCGGTGAATAAAGCGTCTCAATGGTAGGCGCGCTCCAGTTCGTCCAGCTGATGGTCAAAGCTGCGCAGGCGCGCCGACCAGGTGTACACCAGCACTTCCAGGTCCCGGTTGAGCACAGCGGTGTTGCCATGGCCGCTGCGGGTCGGCTCACCCAGGTCCAGCTGGTAGCGTTCACGAGCCATGGCCTGGGCCACGCTGGACAGGTCGCGGGCATTGGCCAGCCAGTGGTGATGGTGGTCATGAATTTCGCGGTCGAGCAAGCGGCACTGGCGTTTCAACGCATCCAGGCTCTGCTCCAGCGGCGTGCCCTTGAGTTCGCCCATGACCTCTTCGAAGGTGCGCCCCGAATGCCAGTAGCTGCCCCAGAAATAGCGGTCGAACACCGTCTCGACGCGGCGTAGCGCAACCTTGGTGTTCCAGATGGTCAGCAACGTTCGCCCCTGCACCACCTCACGCTTGTTCAGGTGCAGCTGCTGCCAGGCGATCCAGGTCAGCGCCACCAGTGCAACTGCCACAGTGACGGCGGCAGCGGCATACAGGAAGTGCACTGCCTGGTTCATCTGTTGCGTTTGCCTGATGCCGTAGAAATAACTGGCCGTCAACGTGCCCAGGATCGTCACGGAGCACCAGAAACCCGGTGCGTAGGGATCTTTCATCGCGCTATCCCCTTGTTGTTTTCCTGAGCATAGCAACGGCCAATCACTCGTCAGGCACCACTCGGCGCTTTATTTTTTGCGTGGGTGCAGCGCCTCGTTCAGTTGGTCGATCATCGGAATCCAGTCGTCATCGGCAATGTACTTCTCTTTCAGGAAGGCACGCTGGGAATCGTTCCAGAAAGGTGCATCAACCAGCTTTATATCGTCGTCGAGCGGCGAATGGGTGGTGATGAAACGGTCGATTTCGACCGGATCGTCTGGCAACCCCAGCTGTTGGAAAATCTCGGACAAAGGATGAATCGGCTTATCCATGGTTCCTCCTCGTCGCCAGACCGGTCGTCGACGATGCCGGCCCGGCATGGGTTGAGAGCATCAGCTGAGCTCACGCACTTCGGCGCGCGGCACCAGCTTCAGGTACTGCTCCATGCTCATGTGAATCAGATGATCGTGATCACCCGCCTCCAGATAGACATCGCCTTGGCGGGTAAGACTCGAATCAAGCAGCATCTTTATCTGATAGGCATCGCCCAGCGCCGGTACGGCACCGCGCTCGCAGTCGCCGAACAGGCTCGGCAGGCCGCTTTCACGGGTCAGTTGCCATGCCCCGGACATGCGCACCTTGGTCATGTCCAGATGCCGGTTGGCCGGTAGTACGGCCATGATGTAGTTGCCATGACGGTCATCGAGCATCACTGACTTGGCGACCCGCTCGGCGGGCACGCCGGCCGTGCGGGCCGACTCCAGGCTGGTGGCCGAATGTGGATGGGGAATGATGTCGTAGTCGCAGTTGGCCTTGTCCAGGCGATCCTGCAGGGTCTTTGCCATACGCATGATGCACCTCCGGTTTCGTCCCCCAATTTCCAATTTTAGGCCGGGTACCAGCAGGCAGGGCTAAACTTGTGCAATAGAGGCAAACGAGGTGACGACAGGTGATCGCCCGCTGCTGGCGCTGGCTGTTGCTGCTGTTGCTGCTTGGTATCACCCCAGGCGGTCAGGCAGCGCCCGGAGCAGTGTGGGTGCTGGGCATCGATGATGCCATCGGCCCTGCCAGCGCCGACTACCTGGTGCGCAGCCTCAGCCAGGCCCAGGCGCAGGGCGCGCAACTGGTGGTGATCCGCATGGACACCCCGGGCGGGCTGGACAGCGCCATGCGCCAGATGATCAAGGCGATTCTCGCCAGCCCCGTGCCGGTCGCCACCTTCGTCGCCCCCAGTGGTGCCCGCGCCGCCAGCGCCGGCACTTATATCCTCTATGCCAGCCATGTCGCAGCCATGGCGCCCGGTACCAACCTGGGTGCCGCAACCCCCGTGCAGATAGGCACCACGCCAGGCACGCCCAAGGACGACAAGGCCGAAGGCAGCGATGACGAAACCCTTGCGCGCAAACAGGTCAACGATGCGGCGGCCTACATACGTGGCCTGGCGCAGCTGCGCGGGCGCAATGCCGACTGGGCGGAAAAGGCTGTGCGCGAGGCGGTCAGCCTGTCCGCCAGCGAGGCCTTGCAGCTCGATGTGATCGACCTGGTGGCCGATGACGTACCCGACCTGTTGCGCAAGCTCGATGGCAAAACGCTCAATGTCGCTGGCCAGCCCCGGCAGCTGCAGACTGCCGGTGCCAGCCTGGTCGAGCACCTGCCGGACTGGCGCACCCGGGTGCTGGCGGTCATCACAAACCCCAGCGTGGCGCTGATCCTGATCATGATCGGTGTGTACGGCCTGCTGTTCGAGTTCATGAACCCCGGCTCGGCGGTAGGCGGCGTGGTCGGCGGCATCTGCCTGCTGCTGGCGCTGTATGCCCTGCAGCTGTTGCCGGTGAGCTTCGCCGGGGTGGCGCTGATATTGCTTGGCATCGCCTTCATGATCGCCGAAGCCTTCCTGCCCAGTTTCGGCGTGGTCGGCTTTGGCGGCATTGTCGCTTTCGTGGTAGGCGCGCTGATCCTGATCGACACCGATGCCCCCGGTTTCGGCATCCCGCTGGCCCTGATCGGCACCCTGGCGCTGCTCTCGGCGCTGCTGATCGGCGGTGTGCTGGGCATGGCCCTCAAGGCCCGCCGACGGGCCCTGGTCAGCGGTGACGCCGGCCTGGTCGGCAGCCTGGTCACCGTCACCCAGGTGAAGGCGGGTAACCCGTTCTGTGGCTTTGTGCTAGCCCAGGGCGAGCAATGGCAGGCGCAGTGTGCAACGCCACTGCAAGCGGGCCAGAACGTGCGGGTGACCGCGCGCCATGGCGTCATGCTGGAAGTGAGCGCCGCCGCGCCCGCGGCGCAAGGAGAATGACCATGTTCATGCAATTGGGCTTCGGCGCGGTACTGATCGTGCTGGCGATGCTGTTGCTGTCGGCGTTTCGCATCCTGCGTGAATACGAGCGCGGCGTGGTGTTCCAGCTGGGGCGCTTCTGGCAGGTGAAGGGGCCGGGGCTGATCCTGTTGATCCCGGTGATCCAGCAAATGGTGCGGGTCGACCTGCGCACCGTGGTGCTGGATGTACCACCACAGGATGTGATCACCCGCGACAACGTCTCGGTCAAGGTCAACGCCGTGGTCTACTTCCGCGTGCTCGACCCGCAGAAGGCGATCATCCAGGTCGAGGATTTCCTCGTGGCGACCAGCCAGCTGGCCCAGACCACGCTGCGCGCAGTGCTCGGCAAGCACGAGCTGGATGAACTGTTGGCCGAACGCGAGCAGCTGAACTCGGACATTCGCCAGGTGCTGGATGCACAGACCGATGCCTGGGGCATCAAGGTGGCCAACGTCGAGATCAAGCACGTCGACCTCAACGAATCGATGGTGCGCGCCATTGCCCGCCAGGCCGAGGCCGAGCGTGAACGGCGGGCCAAGGTGATCCATGCCGAGGGTGAGTTGCAGGCGTCGGAGAAGCTGATGCAGGCGGCGCAGATGCTGAGCAAGGAGCCGGGGGCGATGCAGTTACGTTATATGCAGACGCTGGGGACGATTGCCGGGGACAAGAGCTCGACCATCGTCTTTCCGCTGCCGGTGGATTTGCTCAAGGGGTTGGTGGACAAGCAAAAATAGCGGTGGCCGCTACACAATCCCTGTAGGAGCGGCCTTGTGTCGCGATGGGCTGCAAAGCAGCCCCCGGACCTATCAGACAGGCGCGCGGCGCAGAGTCGCCAGGAAGGTAGCCGCACCAATGAACAACCCGGCGAACGTCCGATTCAAACGCTTCTGCTGCTTGGGCGTACGCAGCAAGCGCAAAACCCGCGCCGCCAACCCGGTGTACCCCGCCATTACCAGCATGTCCACGGTGACCATGGTCACGGTGATCGCCACATACTGCGGCAACAGCGGTTCATGCGGGTTGATGAACTGCGGCAGCACCGCCAGCATGAACACCAGTGCCTTGGGGTTGCTGACGTTGACCAGGAAGCCACGGAACACCAGGCTCAGCGGTTTGCCGATCGGGCGCACGGCGGATTCATCGCTCATGTCCATCGGCAAGGCGCGCCATTGCTTGTAGGCCAGGTAGACAAGGTAGGCGACGCCGAACCATTTGATGACCTGGAAGGCCGTGGCCGAGGCGGCAAGGACGGCGCCGACGCCGGCGGCGATGATGGCGATCTGCAGGATCAGACCCAGTTGCAGGCCCAGGGCGTTCCAGTAGCCACGCCAGAAGCCGTATTGCAGGCCGCTGGACATCGAAGCAATCGCCCCGGCACCGGGTGAAAGGCTGATCACCCAACAGGCGGCAAAGAAGCCCAGCCACACTTCCATCGACATCACACACCTCGCTCGAACATATGTTGCAAAACGTTAAGCTAAGGTTTTGGTGAAAAAATAACCAGCAAATTCTGCAGGATTTGTTCTGCCTGTACCGGCCTCTTCGCGGGTAAACCCGCTCCCACAGGTATCGCGCTGTCCCCAAGGGCTGTGGAATTCCTGTGGGAGCGGGTTTACCCGCGAAGAGGCCGGTGCAGGTTCAGTCAGCCTCGGCGGACGACTCTTTGTGCATGGACTGCACCTCAGCCCCCCGCCAGCGCCGCACCGACTTCTGGAAGAACTGGCTATTGGGCACCTGCACCAGCGCCCCGCCCGTCTCGGGCATTTCCATCAACGTGGTGAACAGCAGGTTGATGGCAATCACCCGGCCTTTCACGCCCGGCTTGTCCAGGGTGTCGACCAGTTCGACCACATCACCGATGCGAAACGGCCCGACGGTGAAGATCAGCACCGCGCACAGCAGGTTGGACAGCACGCTCCACATGGCGAAGAAGGCCACCGCCGCCACCGCGACGAAGCCGGACAGTGCCGTCCACAGCACCGTCGCCGAGACACCCAGGCGTTCCAGCACGAACAGCAACGCGCTGCCCATGATCAGCCAGCGCAAGCCGCCACGCACCGGCACCAGCAGCTCCGCTGGCAACGGGTAACGCTGGCCCAGGCGGCTCAACCCGCGCGCAACGATGCGCTGCAGGACGAAGGCCGCGACCAGGATCAACAGGATCTGCAAGCCCAGCCAGAAGGTGTCCATCCATTGCCCTGGCAGCAGCGAACGCAGTTCCTCCATCAGGACAGCGCCTCGAGCTCGGCCTGCATGCTTTCAAGAGTTTCCAGCGCTTCCATCCAGGCCTCTTCCAGTTCCCCTTCGCGCTGCTTCAGCTTGGTCTGGCGCGCCAGCAGGTCACGCAACTCGTCCTTGCGCGACGCGTCGTAGAGGCCACCATCACCCAGCGCGGTCTCGATCTCGGCCAGTTGCGCATGCACCTGGTTGAGCTCGGCTTCCAGCTTGTCGGCGGCCTTCTTGTGCGGGGCCAGTTGCTGGCGCAAGGCTGCGGCGGCCTGGCGCTGGGCTTTCTTGTCGGTCTTGTCCGGGTTGACCGGGGCGGTACTGGCCGGCGCGCTGCGCTGGCGGTACTCGACCAGCCAGCGGCTGTAGTCGTCCAGGTCACCATCGAAGATGTCGACCTTGCCGTCGGCCACCAACAAGAAGTCGTCGGTGGTGCTCTTGAGCAGGTGACGGTCGTGCGACACCACCACCACGGCACCGGCAAACTCCTGCAGGGCCATGGTCAGCGCCAGGCGCATTTCCAGGTCGAGGTGGTTGGTCGGTTCGTCGAGCAGCAGCAGGTTCGGCCGCTCCCAGGCAATCAGGGCCAGCGCCAGGCGTGCCTTTTCACCACCAGAGAAGTTCACCACCGGCTCGTCGACGCGGTCGCCATGGAAGTCGAAACCGCCCAGGAAGTCGCGCAGGGTCTGCTCACGCTCGGTGGGGGCAATGCGCTGCAGATGCAGCAGCGGGCTGGCCTTGTCGTCCAGCGAGTCCAGCTGGTGCTGGGCAAAGTAGCCCACGGCCAGGTTCTCTCCCCGCACCAGGCGGCCCGACAGTGGCTCGAGCTCGCCTGCGAGGTTCTTGATCAGGGTCGACTTGCCGGCACCGTTGGGGCCGAGCAGGCCAATGCGCGCACCGGGGGTGAGCTGCAGCTTTACCTTGTCGAGAATTGCCTTGTCACCGTAGCCCAGGCGGCCTTCGGACAGGCTCAGCAGCGGGCTGGAGATTTTCTGCGACTCGCGGAAGACGAAATCGAACGGCGAATCGACATGCGCCGCCGACAGTTCTTCCATGCGCTCCAGGGCCTTGATCCGGCTCTGGGCCTGGCGGGCCTTGGTGGCCTGGGCCTTGAAGCGGGCAATGTACTTTTCCATGTGCGCACGCTGGGCCTGCTGCTTCTCGTAGGCCTGCTGCTGTTGCGCCAGGCGCTCGGCACGGGTGCGCTCGAAGGCGGTGTAACCGCCCTTGTACAGGTTCAGCTTGCGTTGCTCGACATGCAGCACATGGTCGACCACGGCATCGAGGAAGTCGCGGTCGTGGGAGATCAGCAACAGCGTGCCGGGGTAGCCCTTGAGCCAGTCCTCCAGCCACAGGATAGCGTCCAGGTCCAGGTGGTTGGTGGGCTCGTCGAGCAGCAGCAGGTCGGACGGGCACATCAGGGCCTGGGCCAGGTTCAGGCGCATCCGCCAGCCACCGGAGAAGTCGCCGACGCGACGGCCCATCTGTTCGTTGGTGAAGCCAAGGCCGGCCAGCAACTTGCGTGCGCGGGCGTCGGCGGTATAGCCGTCGGCGCTATCCAGCTCAATGTGCAGGCGCGCCAGGGCGGTACCGTCGTGAGCCTGCTCGGCTGCGGCCAGTTCAGCCTGGACCTTGCGCAGGCGCACGTCACCGTCGAGCACATAGTCCACGGCCAGGCGGTCAAGGGTGTCGACCTCCTGGCGCATGTGGGCGATGCGCCAGTCACCAGGCAACTGACAATCGCCGGCATCGGGCGACAGCTCACCGCGCAGCAAGGCGAACAGGCTGGATTTTCCGGCGCCGTTGGCGCCGATCAGGCCGGCCTTGTGACCGGTGTGCAGGGTCATCTCGGCGCCTTCTAGCAAGCGCTGCGGACCACGCTGTAAAGTGAGGTTGGATAGTCTGATCATGATGGTCGCGGAGTCTACCAGCTTCCTCGGCCCATAGCGCGAGTGGAACCATGCACACCGACCTGTGGAATCACGCCCTGGCCCTGTACGCCAGGCCCGGCGTGGAAGCCGCCTGCCTTGACCTGCAGACACTGGGTGGCGATGTCTGTCTGCTGCTGTGCGCAACCTGGCTGCAGGCGCGTGGCGTGGCCGTGCGAGAGGGACGCGTAACAGCATTGCGCGAGATTGCCGAGCCCTGGCAGCGCGACGTGGTCAACCCGTTGCGCAGCTTGCGCCAACAGTGGCGAGCAGCAGCGCAAGGTGATGCGCAGCTGGCGGTGCTGCGGGAGCAAGTGAAGGGATTGGAATTGCAGGCTGAGAAGGCCTTGCTGGAACGCTTGCAGGAGCGTTCGCGACAGTGGCCGGTGGGCGCCCATGAACCCATGGAAGACTGGCTGGACCGGCTGGCGCCGGACCAGGCCCGCCACCACGACGCGCTAGTTAATTTGCGCGTCGCGGCGGCAGCACTTCAGGACGCCGAAGACGGTGCCTGAGCCGGGGTGCTGGCAGGTGCCGATGATGCTACCGAAGCTGCCGGGGTGGCCGAGTTGGTCGCGGCGGCCGGAGTGCTGGCGGCTGGCGTAGCCGGTTTGGCTTCGGCTGGCTTGCTGGCAACAGGCTTGGCAGCTGCGGGCTTGACGGCCGCACGTGTTGGAGCCTTGGCGGCAGCTGGCTTGGCAGCGGTAGTGGCCTTGGCGGCTGGCTTGGCTGCAGGCTTGGCAGCGGTAGTGGCCTTGGCGGCTGGCTTGGCTGCAGGTTTGGCAGCAGCAGTGGCCTTGGCGGCTGGCTTGGCTGCAGGTTTGGCAGCAGCAGTGGCTTTGGCGGCTGGCTTGGCTGCAGGTTTAGCAGCAGTGGCTTTGGCAGCTGGTTTGGCTGCAGGCTTGGCAGCAGCAGTGCCCTTGGCAGCCGGCTTGGCTGCAGCAGTGGCCTTGGCGGCTGGCTTGGCTGCAGGTTTAGCAGCAGCAGTGGCTTTGGCAGCTGGTTTGGCCGCAGGTTTGGCAGCAGCAGTGCCCTTGGCAGCCGGCTTGGCAGCAGCAGTGGCTTTGGCAACTGGTTTGGCCGCAGGCTTGGCTGCAGGCTTGGCTGCAGGCTTGGCTGCAGGCTTGGCTGCAGGCTTGGCTGCAGCGGTGGCCTTGGCAACTGGCTTGGCTGCAGCAGCCTTGGTGACGAGTTTGGCGGCTGCCGGTTTGGAAGTCTTGGCAGCACGCTGGTCAAGCGCCTTGGCTGCAGCTTCACGAACCTTGCCTACACCTTGGGCCAGCTTGAGGCTGTCCTGGGCATCGCGCTTGAGTTGCTGGATATAAGAACGGGTCTGGGTTTGACGTTCCTTGAGGGAGTCGAGCAGCTCTTCAAGTTCGCCAATGGCTTTTTGCGCCTTGGTCTGCGCCTTGGCTTTACCTGCCTTGGCCGCGTCTTGCAGTTTCAGGCGACCGTTGTGCAGTTTCTCCTGAGCCTTGCCACGCTGCTTTTCCAACTTGGCCAGCAGTTTTTCCGCATCAGCCAGCGCTTGCGAGCAGGCATCTTCCAAGTGTTCGAGCAAGCTGCCCGAAAGTTGCTGGAGCAGGTGTAACGGCGTGCTTACTGGCTTCTTTTTAGCCGACATGGTTTACCTCCTGGCTGACGAGTTTGCGGCTCATACTATGCTTCTGCTGCTACCGCCGCTAGGGCATGTTGACAGTATTATTTACGCCGCGTTGCATGCCTGGGCAAAGTTGTTATCTTGCAGCTCCGAGCAAGTGTAGTTGCTGAATAAATCATTGCTGATATTTGGCAGTTATCTGTACTGCACAGCCCCTCTGTAGGAGCGGCCTTGTGTCGCGATGGGGCGCGGAGCGGCCCCCGGTTTCAGCGCCAGGGCAAATATCGCCGGGGCTGCTCTGCAGCCCTTTCGCGACACAAGGCCGCTCCCACAAGGACCATGAAAAGGCCAATACAAGTAGTGAACACTGGCATACTTCCCCGCTCATTGGCGCAGGAACTGACCATGTCTCGATATCTTGTTTTAGGTTTATGCCTGCTGGCACCCATCGCCTTGGCCGACAGCAAAGAACATGACCTTGCCTACAGCATCGGCGCCAGCCTGGGTGAGCGACTGCGCCAGGATGTGCCTGACCTGCAGCTGGATGCGCTGATAGAAGGCCTGCGCCATTCCTATGAGGGACAACCGCTGAAACTCGACAAGGCACGCATGCAGGCCTTGCTCCAACAGCAGGAAGCGCAGGAAGGCGATGCCGCCATGCAAAAGCTGCAAGCTGCTGAAACACGCTTCATGGCCAACGAGCGTGGTCGTTATGGCGTACGCGAACTACCGGAGGGCGTGCTCTACAGCGAACTGCAAGCAGGTACGGGCGCGCAGCCCAAAGCCGGTGGCAAGGTGCAGGTGCGTTATGTGGGCAGGCTGCCAGATGGCTCGGTGTTCGACCAGAACCAGACGCCCCAGTGGTTCAGCCTGGATTCGGTGATCGAAGGGTGGCAGGTAGCCTTGCCAAAGATGCACGCTGGCGCCAAATGGCGCCTGGTGATTCCCTCAGCGCAAGCCTATGGCGCCGAGGGCGCAGGGGACCTGATCGCACCCTACACACCCCTGGTGTTCGAGATCGAGCTGCTGGCGGTTGGCGATTGACGCCAACCCTCAGGCCTGGACCGCGCCTTCTTCCTTGTGCGCGTTGTGCAACACTTCGATCAGGCAGTCTTCCAGCTCGAAGCGCTCGTGCAGCAGGCCACCCAGCTTGCCCAGCTTTTCGGCAAAGCGTTCGGTGTCCTTGCACTCACCCTTGGCGCAATGGTCATTGAAGGCCAGTGCGATCTGAGTACTGTCATTGATCCGTGGGTTGATCTCTTCGGCCAGCTTCAACGCCTTCTCGTCTCCGAAGGCCTTGGCCTCACTGACCAGCTGCTCGCAGACCTCGAAATGCCACGCCGAAACGTAGTCGACAAGGAGCGCACAAAACTCCCCGTTCGTGTCCTTGTCGGCGAAGGCCGGCTTCGCATCGCGCAATGCGCGGAAAGCCTGCACCAGTTCCTGGCGCTCCTCCAGCCAGCGGTCGATCAGTTTATGAACCCCACCCCAGCGTTCCTGAGCGTTCTGGCAACTATCGAGCATGGCTATCTCTTCCCTTCTGGGTAGATGCCGCTGCACCTCGCACCACGACCATGCAGCACAAAGGTGACATCAGCAGGCGGCATCGAGCAGTTGTGTTTTCGGTATGCGTGCTGGGAGATTATTCCCGCACGGGCTGGCCTTCAAGGTACGCAGCGGACAAAGTTCATACAAGTGTTTAATACCCTGTTACACGGCCATTGGTCGTACCAATGGCGCAACCTTGCGCCAGGTCATGTTCTCGCCAGGCTGCGGAAACGATACGCCAGCAGGCAGCTCAAGGGCAGCAACGCCAACAGCAGGAAAGCCAGCAGGCTCCACTCGGGCAGGGTCAGGTCGAGAAAGCTCCAGGTCAGAGAGCTGCAATCCGGGCCGCCGAACAACAACTGCCGGGCCGCCTCGCCCCAGGATTGTTCGAACAGCCGACCGAGCGGCACCGGGCAGACAGGGATGGCCCCGTCATCCCCTTGCAACCAGACATGTCGCGCTGCCAGCAACGCCCCGGCCAGCGAACAGCCCAGCGTTGCCCGCGCGTAACAGCGAATGCCCGCCGTACCCGGCGCCTGCAGCACTGCCGCCAGGCACAGCAGCGCGTACACGCCAAGCAGCAGCCGCTGGCTGAAACACAACGGGCAGGGCACCAGCCCGAGGACGCTTTCCAGGTGGACGGACGCGGCCAGTACCGCCAGTGCAGCAAGGCAGGCAGGTAGGAAAAAGGTGCGCAAACGGGCCGGCAGCATGGGCGGTGAAGGTCCCGGGATAATGAAGTGGCTTGAAACGGTAGAGGAAAGACGCGCTTTGTTTCAAGGCGCGACGGCAATGACAAGTCGCTGAATCGCGAAGGAAATTTCCAACCATGCGGTAGGAAACGTCTGAAGAAATGGACTGCAGATCTAACTTACATCGAAAGGAAAGTTACCTGCCCCCGGAGCCCGCACCTTTGCGCGGGCCCTGGGGTAGGTCAGGCGCGTACGCCTTCGGGCAATGGCAGGGCTAGCAGGCGCTCGTCAAGCAGGCCGAGGCCCTCCTGGAACAGCTGGTTGCTGCGCTCGGTCTCGCCAAGGCCGGCGAGCAGGCGCGCCAGCTCGGCACAGGCCTCGGGGTTGCGCTCCATGCGCAGGCTGCTTTCGAGGTAGTCGCGCGCCTTGCCCCACAGGCGGTTCTGCAGGCTCAGGCGGCCCAGGGTAAGCAGCAGGCTTGCATCTTGGGGGTGGGCCTTGAGCCAACCTTCGGCCGTTTGCAGCTGGCGCGCCGGGTCATCGCCACGCACCAGGCCGTACAGGCGGGCCAGGTGGCTTTCGTAGTCACGCTTGAGGGCAGTGCGCAGCACCTGTTCGGCTTCGCTCTGGGCGCCCACTTGGCGCAGTTGCTCGGCATAGGCCAGCACCAGTTGTGGCTCCTGGCGCTGGGCTGCGGTCAGTTGCTGCCAGGCGCGCTCCAGCGCCTGACGGGCACTTTGCGCATCCTCGCCACGGGTGCTGGCCAAGCTCAGGTTCTGGCCCCAGGCACGTTGCTCGAGGGCCGCCAGTTCGGTAGCTGGCAGCACCTTGTGCTTGCGCAGGTCGGGCAGCAGGCGGATCAGTGCCGACCAGTCGCCGCGCTCCAGATACAGGCGCTGCAACAGGCGCAGCACCTGGCTGTTGTGCGGGTGGCGCTCCTGCATGGCCAGCAGGGTTTCCAGCGCACCATCGCTTTCGCCACGGTCCATCTGTAACTGCGCATGGGTCAGGGCGATGGCCAGTTCCGCTTGCGGCTGGCGCTCCAGGGCACGCTCCAGCAGGTTGTCGCTGTCTTCGGTACGGCCTTGCTCGTTGGCCGCACGCGCGGCACCGAGGTAGAACAGCAGCGGCTGTCGCTCGGCCTCGGCAGCCCGGTGCAGGTGGCGCTGGGCGCTGGCCCAGCGGCCCTCGGCGAGGTCCAGCTGGCCCTGCTCGATGGCCAGGCGAATACGCCGGCTGCGGTTACGCCGCGACCACGGGTTGACCACGCCGCTGGAGGTCAGCACCAGGCCGACCAGGTAGCGCACCAGCCACAGCAGCAGCACGACGGCCAGCAAACCCGCCAGGGCCGCCCACAGCCCCGACTGGTAACGGAAGCTGCCATACGAGATCAGCACGTAGCCGCTGTGCTTGGCGACCGCAATACCCAGCGCCGCGGCGACCACGATCGCCAGCACGGCCAGCAGGTAGACACGTTTCATGGTTTGCCCCCTTCTGCCTCGGCCGGCAGGTGGCGGCGCTGGATATAGGCCTGCACTGCAGCCAGGCTTTCGCTGAGGTCAGGGGTAACCACCGACACCGGCTGCTCGGCCAGGGCATTGAGGCTGTCAAGCATGGCCTTGCTTTGCGGGTTGTCGGCGTTGAAGTTGGCCAACAGTACGCTGCGGGCGTCGTCCAGCGCCTGGGTGTAAACCTTGCTATCGCCATTGAGCGCTGCCCACTGGGCCTGCTCGATGGTCAGGCTCAGGGCCAGGCGCAGCTGGTTCAGTTGCTGCCCGGCCAGTAGCGGACGCACGTTGTCATCGGCGTTGAAGTCGATCTGGAAGTACTTGGAGATCTCGGCCCACCACTGGGACAGGCGACTGGCGCCGTCACCATCGGCGGTGAGCGCGCCCAGGGCATCGGCATTGGTGTCGAACTCCGGCGACTGGGCGCTGAGTTGCTGCACCAGCTCGCGCTGAGCGGCCAGTTTCAGGAACAGGCCGGTACGGTCCGGTTGCTGGGTGCTGTTGAGCGTGGCCAGGCTGCGCGCCAGTTGCTCACGGGCGGCGAAGGCACCCGGATCGCTCTGCTCGCGCAGGATCTCGTCGGCACCCTCTACCAAGGCCTTGGCACTGGTAATGTCCTGCAGCGCAGACAGCCGCAGGGTGGCCAGGCGCAGCAGGTGCTCGGCCTCGGCCAGGCGCCATTCCTTGCGGCTTTCGCCCAACACGGTTTCCAGACGCTGGCTGAGGCGTTGCTGGTCGCCTTGCAGCTGTGCCACCAGGCGGCGGCGGTCTTCCAGCTCGCTGGCCGCCGGCAGGCTGGCCAGCTGTGCGCTGATCTGCTGTTCGCGCTGCTGCAGGGCCTCGGCGCGCTGGTTCAGCGCCTCGATGTGCTGGCCCTGGTTGAATTCGCTGCCTTGCAGCTGACGCACCTGCCAGACACCCCAGCCACCTACCGCCACTCCGGCCGCGCCCAACAGCAGGGCCAGCGTTGCCAGGCCACTGCCGGAGCGCTTGGCAGGTGGGGCGGTGACGGGTTCCGCCGGCGCCTGTGCCGACGGCTGATCGTTATTGGACAAGACAGTCTCGCTCACGTATCCATCCTTTGCATGGGGGCGCATCGCGTTCAGCTTAGCGCCTTAAGAGGCAGGTGCAGCGCTGCGCTGCACGGCTACCAGCAAGGCCGTGGCACTGGCGCCACGGCAATCCACAACCTGTTGGGCCCCGGCGGCCCTGGCCTGGTCTGCAACCCGAGGGCTGGGCACGAACAGCGGCAGACGCGCCAGCTGCGGCCAATCGGCGCCGGCCATCTGCTGCAAGTGTTCAAAACCCTGCCCACTGCTGACCACCAGGCCATTGAGGCGTTCCGCTTCGATGCGGCGCATCAGGGTGCCCGCCGGGTAAGCCGGCAGGCAGCGACGATACAGTTCCAGATAATCGACACTAGCACCTTGCTCTGCAAGACGCTCTGCCAGCAGTTCGCGACCTCCGACACCACGAACGATCAAGATCCGCGGTGCCGGCGTGGCAACTGCCTGGCGCAGGACCGGCAGTGCCAGCAAAGCTTCGCTGTCATCGCCACTTGGCGGGAAGCTCACCGTCAGGCCCGCCCGCTGCAGCACGGCGGCGGTCGCCTCGCCCACAGTGAACCAGCCTTGCACGGGTGGCTGCAGGCCGGCATCGGCCAGTTGCTCAAGCAACAACCGGGCTGCCGGCTTGCTGACCACAATGATCGCCTGGAAGCCCTGCAGGCCTTCCAGCAACAGGCGTTGCTGGTTATCCATAGCGACGGGCTCGATTGCCAGCAGCGGCAGGCAGCTGCTGGCTACCCCCGCCGCTGCCAGGCTTTGCGCCAGTGCCGCACAATCCTCGGCAGGCCGGGTCAGCAACAGGCGCCAGGAGCTCACGGGTGGCCGGCCTCGCCGTAGACTTCCTTGAGGATGGCCTCGGCGCCCTGCCCCAGCAGGTCCTCGGCCACCTGCACGCCCAAGGTTTCGGCGGCAGTACGGGGTGCGCGGGCATCGGCCACCAGCAGTGTACCGCCGCTGGGCTGGCCTACCAGGCCACGCAGCCAAAGCTGGTCACCTTCCAGCACCGCATAGCAGGCGATCGGTACCTGGCAGCCGCCATTCAGGCGTTTGTTCAGGGCACGTTCGGCCACCACCCGGTCGGCGGTATCGGCATGATGCAGCGGCGCCAGCAGCGCATGGATTTCCTGGTCGGCGCTACGGCACTCGATGCCCACCGCGCCCTGGCCGCCAGCCGGCAGGCTGTCATCGACGCTGATGGTGGAGGTGATTCGTTCTTCGAAGCCCAGGCGGATCAGGCCGGCGGCGGCGAGGATGATGGCGTCGTACTCACCGGCATCCAGCTTGGCCAGGCGAGTGTTGACATTGCCGCGCAGGAAGCGGATTTGCAGGTCCGGGCGACGCGCCAGCAGCTGGGCCTGGCGACGCAGGCTGGAGGTGCCGACGATACTGCCGGCAGGCAGCGCTTCGAGGCTGTCGAAGGTATTGGAAACGAAGGCATCGCGCGGGTCTTCGCGCTCGCAGATGCAGTACAGGCCCAGGCCTTCGGGGAAGTCCATGGGCACGTCCTTCATCGAATGCACGGCGATGTCGGCTTCATTGTCCAGCAGGGCAGTTTCCAGTTCCTTGACGAACAGGCCTTTGCCGCCGATCTTCGCCAGCGGCGCGTCGAGCAGCTTGTCGCCACGGCTGACCATGGGAACCAAGGTCACCAGCAGACCGGGGTGAGCCTGCTCGAGGCGGGCTTTGACGTATTCGGCCTGCCACAGGGCCAAGGCACTTTTACGGGTGGCAATGCGGATTTCGCGAGTGGACATGGAACGCCCCGATCCAGATAAATGCTGCCGATGATAACAGCATCGCCGGTATCGCTAGCAGATGTGGATCAGCTGAGGGCCTCTTCGCGGCTAAAGCCGCTCCCACAGGTTCATCACTGCCTTCAGAGCGGCACCATACCTGTGGGAGCGGCTTCAGCCGCGAACAAGGGCGCAGCCCTTACCATGGGGGCGCCGTATCAGAGGGTCTGCATCATCTTGCGCACACCGGCCACATGCCGGCGGCTTACGGTCAGGGCGTCGCCGTCAAGGCCTTTCAGGTACAGCTGGAAATGCCCCAGCGGCGTGCGCTGCAGGCGCTCGATACGCTCACGGGCGACCAGCGCATTGCGGTGGATACGCACGAAGCGTTCGCCAAACTCGTCTTCCAGGGCCTTGAGCGGCTCGTCGAGCAGCACCTCCCCGGCCTCGTGGCGCAAGGTCACGTACTTGTGGTCGGCAATGAAATAGATCACCTGGGGCAAAGGGATCAGCTCGATGCCTTTGCGCGTGCGGGCACTGATGTGGCTGCGCGGGCCGCCGCCTTCGTTGGCCGGCCTGGTGAGCGCCGCCAACTGGGCGCGGTTGGGTTTTTCGGCCTTGCGCAAGGCATCGCGCAAGGCCTGGGCCTGGAAAGGTTTGGTCACATGGCTGAGGGTACTGTCCTTGAAAGCCTCGGCACCGTATTCATCGTCCCCGGTGCAAAACACCACCGCCGGCGGCGCCTCGCGCTCGCACAGGCGAGCAGCAACCTGCAGGCCGTCCAGGCCTGGCATGCCGATGTCCAGCAGGACCACATCGGGCTTGAGGCTTTCGATCAGCGCCAAGGCCTCCTCGCCGTTGGTGGCGCTAGGCTCCAGCACGGTGTAACCCTCCAGTTCGCCGAGCAGCCGGCTAAGGCGCTCACGGCCTTGGGGTTCGTCATCAACGATCAGGACATTCATAATTGCGCTGGATTCCTGAATGAGTCTCGCACAGGTATAGCGTAGACAGGTATGGTTCGAGCGACACAAGGTCACGCTCTAGACCGGTGCGATGGCCAAAGATTCACTCGGCCGGCAGATTCACTGCCAGTCCTCTGTCCAACTGTAGACGGTCCGTGGAACACTGCCGTTCATTCCTTGAAATCCTTCTCAGCCATTTTCCGGGCATTTCTCTCGACCGGCGCCCTGCGGCAGCCAGTCCAACCCTGCTATTATCGGCGCCACTTTTTCGTTCACGCCTGCAATGAGTGAATCCATGAGCACCGACAAGACCAATCAGTCCTGGGGCGGCCGCTTCAGTGAGCCCGTCGACGCCTTCGTCGCCCGTTTCACCGCCTCGGTCGATTTCGACAAGCGCCTGTACCGCCACGACATCATGGGTTCGATCGCCCATGCCACCATGCTGGCGCAGGTCGGCGTGCTCAGCGATGTCGAGCGCGACACCATCATCGATGGCCTGAAGACCATCCAGGGCGAGATCGAGGCTGGCACCTTCGACTGGCGTGTCGACCTCGAAGACGTGCACATGAACATCGAGGCACGCCTGACCGACCGTATCGGCATCACTGGCAAGAAGCTGCACACCGGCCGTAGCCGCAACGACCAGGTGGCCACCGACATTCGCCTTTGGCTGCGCGACGAAATCGATCTGATCCTGGCCGAAATCACCCGCCTGCAGCAGGGCCTGCTGGAGCAGGCCGAGCGTGAAGCCGAAACCATCATGCCCGGCTTCACCCACCTGCAAACTGCCCAGCCGGTCACCTTCGGCCACCACCTGCTGGCCTGGTTCGAAATGCTCAGCCGCGACTACGAGCGCCTGGTCGACTGCCGCAAGCGTGCCAACCGCATGCCCCTGGGCAGCGCCGCGCTGGCAGGCACCACCTACCCGATCGACCGCGAACTTACCTGCAAGCTGCTGGGCTTCGAAGCCGTGGCTGGCAACTCGCTGGACGGCGTGTCGGACCGCGACTTCGCCATCGAATTCTGCGCCGCCGCCAGCGTGGCGATGATGCACCTGTCGCGCTTCTCCGAAGAGCTGGTGCTGTGGACCAGCGCGCAGTTCCAGTTCATTGACCTGCCAGACCGCTTCTGCACCGGCAGTTCCATCATGCCGCAGAAAAAGAACCCGGATGTGCCGGAACTGGTACGCGGCAAGAGCGGCCGTGTATTCGGCGCCCTGACCGGCCTGCTGACCCTGATGAAAGGCCAGCCGCTGGCCTACAACAAGGACAACCAGGAAGACAAGGAACCGCTGTTCGACGCCGCCGACACCCTGCGCGACTCGCTGCGTGCCTTTGCCGACATGATCCCGGCAATCAAGCCCAAGCACGCCATCATGCGTGAAGCGGCCCTGCGCGGTTTCTCCACCGCTACCGACCTGGCCGACTACCTGGTACGCCGTGGCCTGCCGTTCCGTGATTGCCACGAGATCGTGGGGCACGCGGTGAAGTATGGCGTCGACACCGGCAAGGACCTGGCCGAGATGAGCTTGGACGAACTGCGCCAGTTCAGTGACCAGATCGAGCAGGACGTGTTTGCCGTGCTGACCCTGGAAGGCTCGGTGAATGCTCGTAACCACATTGGTGGTACTGCACCGGCGCAGGTGCGTGCGGCGGTTGCCCGCGGCAAGGCGCTGCTGGCTTCGCGTTAAGGCCCATTGCGAGGGCTTCGCCCTCGTTCGCGGGTGAACCCGCTCCCACAGGTATTGCACAGGCTTCAAAAGCAGTGCTGTACCTGTGGGAGCGGGTTTACCCGCGAATGCCCCAACACTATTCTTAGCGTTTACCGCTACGAATCATCTCCATGAAGGCCGGCATCGCCGCCTCCTTGTCCGCCACGATCCGCGCCATGTGCGGGTTGTCGCCCATCAGCTGCAACAACGCCTTGGCCTGCGGGAAGTCCGCCAGGAAGTCGATGTTCAGCACTTTCTTGCCCACGGCACAGGCCAGGTCGACCGAGAAGCAGAACATCAGGTCTGCCAGGGTCAGTTGTTCACCCGCTACATAGGGTGCGAAGCGGCCGTTGCGCTTGAGCGTGGCAAAACCTGCCAGCAGGTCGGTACGGGCTTTTTCCTTTATCAGCGGCTCGACCTGCATGCCAAAGAAAGACTCGGCATAGCAGGTACGCGCCGGCAGCTCGATGTACAGCTCGATTTCCTTGAGCAGTTCGCGCACCTTGGCCTGCCCGAACGGGTCGGCCGGCAGCAGCGCCTTGCCGCTCTGGGTCTGCTCGATATAGTCGAGGATCACACTGGTTTCGCTGAGGAAGCCATGTTCGGTCTCCAGCACCGGCACCTTGCCTCGCGGGCTCACTTCCAGCGCCTGTGGCGCCTGGCCGCCATAGAAAGTGACTTCCTCGAAGGGCAAGCCTTTTTCCAGCAGGGCCAGCTTGACCATGTTGTAGTAGTTGCTGACAGAGAATCCATGAAGCTTGAGCATGAGGTAACAGCCTCCAGGCCGTAAGGGGTTGGCCCGGCTTTTATAGACCGTACGCCCGCCGCTGACCAGCGTCATGCGCCCCGTCAATGCCCGGGCATTGCCGCCACGGGCGTGGCACACTGTGCATCCCATCACAGGAGTACCGCCATGAGCGAGCCCACCGAAATCGACAATGACGACGACGAAGCCTTCGCCGAGGCAACGCTGACCCAGGCCATCGAGAACCAGATCGAAAGCGGCGACCCGGCGGCGGCGAAAGCCACGTTCAACAAACTGACCCTGGTCGGTTACGAGCGCGAAGACATTCTCAACCTGATGGCCCATGTACTGGCCTTCGAAATTGACAACATGCTGGTGGAAGACCGCGAGTTCGACCGCGAGTGGTACGAGAGCGCCCTGCGTGCGCTGCCCGAGCTGCCACCTGAGATGGATCAAGGCGAGGACGAATAACCCGGCTACACTCGAAGATCAGGCACCGTAGAACGGTGCCGTCATCCTTGTCTGGAAGTCAGGAGTCGCCATGCCTTTTACCCCCGATCTGATCGCTGAACTGGAAGTACTTTCGCTGTTCAAGCACGACAGCAGCCAGGAAGGCATCAAGATTCACAAGAACGCTTCCCCTGCCCTGGTAGCCGCCGCGCAACGCCTGCATGAAAAAGGGCTGACCGATCAACCTGATGGCGGCTATCTGACCAGCCTGGGTCATGACGCTGTCGAGAGTGTCCAGTTGCTGCAGAACATTCTCAAGGCGCCACAGCCGGCCTGAACTGATAATGCCAGGGGCTGCCTTGCAGCCCATCGCCGGCAAGCCGGCTCCCACAGGTACAGCAAATGGCTTGAAGCCGATGCGGTCGGAGTGGGAGCTGGCTTGCCGGCGATGGGCCGCAGCGCGGCCCTAATCAGTTGGCCGCTGCCCTGCGCCTTTCCGCCAGGCGCGAGCGCCCGTACAGGAACACGATGGCCAGCAAGGCCAGCGCCTGCGCCGAAAGCGAGTAGGCGTCAGCGTGAACCCCCAGCCAGTCGAACTCGAAGAACGCCACCGGCCGCGTGCCAAGTACCCCGGCCTCTTGCAACGCCTTCACGCCATGCCCGGCGAACACCACCGACAAGGCACATAGCAGCGCGGCGTTGATGCTGAAGAACAGCGACAGCGGCAGCTTGGCCGAGCCACGCAGGATCACCCAGGCCAACCCCACCAGCAGCACCAGCGCCGTGGCACCACCCGCCAGCACCGCCTGGTGCCCGGCTGGGCCGGCCTGCAGCCACAGGGTTTCGTAGAACAGGATCACTTCGAACAGTTCGCGGTAAACCGAGAAGAACGCCAGCACGGCAAAACCGAAACGTCCGCCACCACTGACCAGGCTGCTCTTGATGTAATCCTGCCAGGCGGCAGCATGGCGGCGGTCGTGCATCCACACGCCAAGCCACAGCACCATCACCGCGGCGAAAAGCGCCGTGCAGCCTTCCAGCAGCTCGCGCTGGGCGCCACCAACGTCGATCACGTAGGCTGCCAGCGCCCAGGTTGCGAAACCGGCCACCAGCGCCAGGCCCCAGCCGATGTTGACGCTGCGCACCGCCGACTGCTGGCCGGTATTGCGCAGGAAAGCCAGGATCGCCGCCAGCACCAGAATCGCCTCCAGGCCTTCGCGCAGCAGGATCAGCAAGCCGGATACAAAGCTCAGCGACCAGCTCAGGCCATCGCTGCCCAGCAGTTTGGAAGCCTGCTCGAGCTTGGCCTTGGCTTCGCTCAGGCGTTGCTCGGCCTGGGCCACGGGCAAGCCGTCCTGCAGCGACTGACGGTAGGCCATCAGCGATTTTTCGGTGTCCTTGCGCGCCTGGGTGTCGATGTTGTCCAGCGAGCTTTCCACCAGCTCGAAGCCTTCCAGGTAGGCCGCTACTGACAGGTCATAGGCCTGGTCGTGATCACCTGCGCGGTAGGCCGCCAGGCTCTTGTCCAAGGTGCTCGCGGTGTATTCGAGCAATTGCGCCGGGCCACGTTTGACCTGCGGCGGCTGCGCGCGCTGGGCGCGGAACGCCTCCACGGCCGTGGCACCTTCGCTGGCGGCGACTTCGGCCGGGGTCTGGCGGGCCAGGTCGGCGATGTTCCAGGCCTTGTCGCCTTTGCCGGCTTCTGGCTTGGCGGTGAAGCTGGCGATGTAGGCAGCCACATCCCAACGCTGGCGGTCGTCCAGCTGGTCGGCAAACGAAGGCATCTCGGTGCCATCGATGCCCAGGGCCAGGGTGTTGTAGAGGTCGAACAGGCTCAACTGGTCGAGGCGCGAAACATCGCGCAGGTTGGCGGGTGCAGGCTCCAGGCCCACGCCGGCCGGGCCGTCGCCGGCGCCAGTTTCGCCGTGGCAGATCGAGCAGTTTTGCGCATACAGCGAAGCGCCGCGGGCCGGGTCCGGAGTAATTACCGGAGCCTGGCTGACCTCGTAGGCCACCGCCAGGCGCGCACCCAGCTGGCGGGCCTGCCTGGCAACAGCCGGGCCGTCCTGGCGCTGGTCGATGGCCTGGCGCAGCGCCTGGACGCCCTGCTCCAGGGCTGCTTGTTCAGCATGCGCAGGCAGGCCTTTGACCAAGTCGGCCAATACCGCGCTGAACTCCTGCTGCTCGCGGTATTCACCATCGTCGATCACCTTGCCGTCTTGCACGGTGGGCGGGTAGTCGGCGCCAATGTAGTCCAGCAGGTGCAGGGCCTTGGTGGCCTCGGCGGGGGCTTCGGCCAGCGCCAGGGTGCTGCACAGCGCCAGCACCGGGCCGAGCAAAATAACCGGCAGCCAAGCAAGCAGACGGGAACGGGTTTTCATGGCCAGTCTCGAAGGGAATGCGAAAGAGAACATTGTTCACTCCCACTTTGCTTCACTCAAGGGTGCTGGGCGGATTTCATGAAAAATCTTGCTACAAATCAGATGAAGAGGGGGAATGCGCTGAACCTGTGGGAGATTCTGTCTTGTGTTGCCTGCCCACAGGTATTGCACATGGCTTGAGGGAGATGCGGTCGAGGTGGGAGCTGGTTTGCCGGCGATGAAGGCTGCGCCGATGTCACTGGAAACACCGGGTACCAATTGATTGGTTATTCGCAGATCCATAGCCACTAGCCTGAGGAGCAAACCATCAGGAGACAGGGAACATGGATCGTCCCCACTCAGACCAGTTACGGCTTGGCCGTTTTTCGGAAACCAGTCGATTGTATCTGCTTACCAGCACAACCCTTGACCGGGCCCCAATATTCAATGACCTTCACTCGGCCCGCTTGCTGGTTGCCGAGTTGCGCCAGGCTGAGGAGGAAGGTGCCGTAAGATCGCTGGCCTGGGTGGTGATGCCTGATCACTTTCATTGGCTGGTCGAGCTTGGACCGGGCAGCCTGAAGCGCTTGATGCGCAGGGTGAAATCTCGCAGCACCATGATGATCAACAGGTATCAAGGGCGAAGCGGCCAGCTCTGGCAGAAGGGATTTCATGACCGGGCATTGCGCCGGGAGGAGAATGTGCAGGCGGTGGCGCGGTACATTGTCATGAATCCGAAGCGGGCAGGATTGGTCGCGAGGGTTGGGGATTATCCGCATTGGGATGCAATTTGGCTTTGATGGGGCTTTGCCTGTCAGGGCCCTATCGCCGGCAAGCCAGCTCCCACAGAGTACTCATCAGGCCTGTGGCAGGCGCTGACCTGTCTGGGCCTCATCGCCGGCAAGCCACACAGGTAAGTCACAGGACTCGATAGCAGTGGCGTACAGGTGTGGGAGCTGGCTTGCCGGCGATGGGCCGCATAGCGGCCCCGGGGTCTTTAGGGTTATTGAAGAACCTTGTTCATCCCCCGCTCCATATCATCGTTCAAGGCCTTGGCCATCTCGCTTAGTATCCGCGCAGCGCTACCTGCAATGCGGTCGTTTTCCATTTCCGCTTCGGTGGTCAGGTGGCGTATACAGCCCAGCAGCACAGATAGCTGCGAGAAAGCATGGCTGAACGGCACATTTGGCTGCAGGCGGAACAAGTCGAAGGTTTCCACACCTGCGATTGCAGAGTCTCTTGGATCATCGCTCATCGGGTCGCTCCTTGATCGTGGCGGGTTGCATGGGTGCGGTCGCACACGGCATTGATCAGGCGGCAGAGCAATCGAATATTCATGCCCATGGCATTGCGCGTGTCGCCGGGAGGGTTGTCGAGCAGGACTATGGTGGTGTGGTCGATCGTCAGGGTGAGAGCGCTGATCAGCTCTTCGCAGTCTTTGGGGCTGAGAGGATCGATTAGTGAGAGCGCGGGAGGGTCGAGCAGAAGCAGATCGGTAACTGGTGGATCGGGGACGAGCTTGTTCATGGCAGAACTCCGTATGGGGGATTGAACTGCTCTCCTCCTTGTCTCACGAAGTTGGGTGGCAGTCGTGCACGGTGTGAGACACGGGACATACGGTAACCCCGGCCAGGCCGAAGCCTGTCCGCACACGACCGCCATAAAGCGGTGCTACCGAATGAAATCCGGGTGTCTCACGCCCGATCGCCTTGCGAGGCGACCCGACGACAGTATTCCGGGAACACTTTCCAGCCAAGACAGCACCTTCCGACAGGCGCTGTAGGATAATTCGACAGGGCATCCGAACTGAAGCATTTGGTTTCAGGTTCGGAAATGTCTTACGACGCCTCAGTTCGGTGCGGGTTGAAAACGGCAAGGCCTGGCCCTCATGGTCCAGCCACCGATTCAGGCGAGCTTTTCCTTCACCGTGAAATCCACTTCCAGATCGGCATTGGCCAGCAGATTTACCAGGGCATCCAGGGAAAACTTGTCAATCTTCCCATTCAAAAGCTCACTCAAGCGCGGTTGAGTGACATGTAGCCGACGCGCCGCATCCTTCTGAGGTAGATCCCAGGCACGCACCGTCTTGACCAAAATACGCATCAACTGCGAGCGCAGCCGAAGGTTGTCGGCCTCTTCTGGCGTATCAGCCAACGCGTCCCATACAGATGCCGAGCGTTCATTCGCCATTGTTGATCACCTCTCAGTCCAGCGACTTGAAACGGGCTTTCGCCACATCAATATCGCGCTTATCCGTCTTTTCAGTTGTCTTGCGGAATGCATGCAGGACATAGACAGCCTCCGGGCGGTTCACAACATAGAACACGCGAAAAGCACCGTCTTGACACTTGATGCGGATCTCCCGCACACCCTGCCCCACATTCTCCATCGGCTTCCAGTCGGTAGGTTCTTCACCGGACTGGATCAAGTCCAGCTGATACCCAGCCCGCTGCCTCGCCGCTGGTGGAAACCTGCGCACATCATCCTTGCTGCCGCCTACCCATTCGATAGGCTTCTGACCGTCCCACATGCCGCATACCCCTTCGCCATCGCTCCAATCGCCAGCTGCGCTTGCGCCTCATGCCTCACCCGTGTGTTTGGTCATGCCGCTGCACCTTTCTGGCGTACATGGCAATGCACAGATTTCAGGAGCCTGCACACAAATTATATCGATACCGATATAACATCAAGCCTGTAAATGTCCTTTATCGACAACGAATAAACAGAAAGGAATGGGCAACAGAAGTGAGGCAACTCACCTGAAAAGGCGAGCCAAGGACATTAAACCTGGTGTGCTTCCCAGCCAAGACAGCACCTTCCGAGAGGTGCTGTAGGATAATTCGACAGGGCGTTCGAACTGAAGCATTTGGTTTCTGGTTCGGAAATGTCTTCCAGCTCTAGAACCTGGGCGAGGGCTTTGCCCTCGATCGCCGGCAAGCCAGCTCTCCCATGGTCCGTACCAATTTCAAGGCATGCACAAGCCGGCTATCACAGGTGAACCACAGGTCTCAAAAGCGGTGGAGTACCTGTGGGAGCTGGCTTGCCGGCGATTGGGCCTCAAGGCTTGGCGGTGTCCTTCCACCCCCCACCCAACGCCAGGAACACACCAATCTGCCCCTGAGCCACCTGACTATTGGCCGCTGCCAGCTGCGCGCGCATGTCGGTGTAGGTGCGCGTCGCCTGCAGGTCGGCCAGGAACGATTCACGCCCCGCCTGGTAATACCGGTGCGTCTGGTCCGCCGCTTCCTTGGCCGACTTCTCCGCCTCGGCCAGCGCGTCACGCCGGTCCAGCAGGGCGCTGTACTGCGCCAGGCGGGTCTGGGTCTCGCGAATGGCGTTCAGCACCACCCCATCAAAATTCGCCAGGGCTGCCTGGGTCGAGGCTTCGGCCATGCGAATGCGGGCACGGGTGCCGTTGGTGGGAATGGTCCAGCTGATCTGCGGGCCAAAGCCCCAGCGGTTGGTCGCCGGCTCGCCAAGGTTTTCGAGGATACCAATGGTGCCAACCTGGGCGCCGATGCTGATGTCGGGGTACAGGGCGCCGGTGGCCACGCCGATGTAGGCAGTGGCAGCGGCCAGCTGCCGTTCGGCCTGGCGCACGTCTGGACGGCGCTTGAGCAACGCCGCGCCATCGCCCACCGGCACCAGCTGGTTCAGGTGTGGCAGCTCGGCACAATCGGCAGTGCCGGCAGGCAACTGATCGACCGGTTTTGCCAACAAGGCAGCCAGGGTATACATGCCGGTCTCGCGCTCCGCCTTGAAGCGTGGCAGCTCGGCACGCAACGATTTGAACTGGGTCTGCGAGCGGGTGACCTGGGTTTCGTCGCCACGGCCAGCATCGCGCAAGCGCTGGTTGAGCTTCACGCTCTGCTCCTGCAGGTCGAGCGACTCGCGGGCAATGTGGTATTCCTCGTTGGCCGAGCACACCTGGGTGTAGGCCTTGACCACATCCGCCACCAGGGTGATGCGGGCGGTATCGGCGGCGGCCTGCACTGCGTCGGCATTGGCCTTGGCCGCCTCGGTGCCACGCTTGAAAGTACCCCACAGGTCGAACTGGTACGAGGCACTGATGATGGCCTCGCCGATGTTGGCCACCGGCACTTTCTCTGGCAGCAGGAAGGCCTCGCCCGATTCCTGCAGGCGCTGGGCGCCAAGTTTGACGCCGCCGTTGAAGCCACCTTGCGACTCAGCCACTTCGACCTGGGCGCGCGCCTTGGCAATGTTGGCGGCAGCCACGCGCAGGTCGGTGTTGGCACTCAGGGCCTGGCGCACCAGCTCGTTCAGCCGTTGATCCTGATACAGCTGCCACCAGTCCTCAGGCACCGGTGCCGATACCACACTGTCGGCATCCTGGCGCAACGGGCCGTTGAGGTCGCTGCGTTGCACCGCCGCCTCCTTCGGCACGTCATAGTCGGGGCCGACCATCATGCAGGCGCCCAGCGACAGGCATAGCCCTGCCAGGATCAGCTGTTTCATGGGCGCTGCCCCTCGATGATCGACACCGTGGCAGTACGCCCGGCGATCATGCGGAAGTCTTGCGGCACTTCATCAAAGGCAATGCGCACCGGAATACGCTGGGCCAGACGCACCCAACTGAACGCCGGGTTGACGTTGGGCAACAGGTTGGCGCCACTGCTGCGGTCGCGGTCTTCGATGCCAGCAGCGAAGCTTTGCACATGGCCACGCAGGCGAGTGTTGTCGCCCATCACGCGGATGTCCACGGCATCGCCGATGTGGATGCCGCCCAGCTTGGTTTCCTCGAAGTAGCCGTCCACGTGGTATGAAGCGCTGTCGACCACCGACAGCACCGGGCGGCCGGCGGTGACGAATTCGTGATTACGCGGTGCTCGGTCGTTCAGGTAACCGTCCACCGGGCTGCGCACCACCGAGCGGTCGAGGTTGAGCTGGGCGGTATCGACGGCCACCTGTGCTTCGCTGACGGCCGAACGGGCACGGGCCTCGCGGGACTGGCTTTCTTCCACCTGTTCGGCGGCCACCAGATTGCCAAGCTTGCGGTTGCGCTGCGCTTCGCGGGTGGCCTGGGCCAGGGTTTCCTGGCGTTCACCCAGGGTCGCCTTGGCTTGGCGCAGGGCCAGGGTGAAGCGGTCCTGATCGATGGTGAACAGCACATCGCCGCGCTTGACGGTCTGGTTGTCACGCACCTCGACCTTCTGGATCAGCCCGGATACGTCCGGAGCAATCTGGATCACGTCGGCGCGGATGTGACCGTCGCGGGTCCAGGGGGCGAACATGTAGTACACCACCATCTGCCACACGAGCACGGCGGCGAAGGTCACTACCAGCAAGGTCAGGACCACGCGGCCCAAGGTCAGCAAAGGTTTTTTCATGGCAGCATCAGGTTTCGGCAAAAGTGGTCCACCGCACCAAGCAGCACGGCATACAGGGCAACGTTGAACAACGCCCGGTGCCAGACCAGGCGGTAGAAATGCAGGCGCACCAGCACCGCGTGCACCCCGAGGAACAGCAGGTAGGTGCCAAACATCATCACCAGCAGCGTGGGCAGGAATACCCCGCTGATATCCAGTTCACCAATCACAGGGGTGCTCCGTCGAGGCCGGGGGGCAGTTGCGGTTGTTCGGCTGGCTCGAGCATCACCTCCACGCCCGGCAGCAGTGCCAGGCGCAGGCCGCTCAGTGCGTGCAGCAGGTGGGTGCGGGCATCGCCGCGCTCGTACAGCTCATCCAGGTTCAGCGCCAGGCGCGCGCGCTCCATGTTGCGCAGCAGCGCGGCCGGGGCGTGCAGGCGCTCGCCGGCGCGCAGGCAGGCAGCGTAGTGCGCGCCGACTTCCTCGACTACCGTGTTCAGCCGCTCACGAGCCTGCTGCCCGGCACGCGGCATGTAGGCCAGCAGGTCGAGCAGGTTCAACCCCACCCGCAGGTCGCGCAGTGCCACGCCGCTGTCCTGCCCGGTTTGCGACAAGCGCGGCAGGTGCTGCATCAGGCGGTCGAGCATCTGCACACCGACCTGGCGGTGCTCGGCCAGGGTGGCCGGCTCGGTCATTTCGACGATGTCGCGCCAGGCGAAGCGGGTCATGCGCTTGGCCGCCAGTTCCACGCCGAACGGGCGCATTACCAAGGTCCAGATGAAGGCGAACAGCAGCCCCACGGGGCCGGCCAGGTTGGAATTGAGGAAGGTGAAGAAGTCAGCATCGTAGGCGCCCTGGATGCTGATGAAGGTCGAGGTGTTGACGATGGTCAGCAAGGTACCCAGGTAGAAGCGCGGCTGCACGGTCAGGGTGCCAACGCAGATGAACGGCACGGCGAAGGCAAGCACCAGCATCGGGAAGTCGTGCAGGTTGGGCAGCACCAGGAACAGGTACAGGCTGGAGAAGATGACCGACATCAGCGTCCAGAAGAAGAACCTGTAGATCTGCGGCGCCGGGTCGTCCATGGCGGCGAAGAAGCTGCACGACACGGCGGCGAGGATCACTGCGCTGGCGCCGTCGTTCCAGCCCAGGCCAATCCACAGGCCGCAGGCGACAACGATCGCCAGTACGGTTGAGGCCACCGAATACAGCATCAGGCCACGGTCGAAGAACGCCGTCAGGCGGCCCAGGCGCCAGTGGCGGTACACCGCGCGCCAGGGTTTGGAGTCGTCGCTGCGCAGGGCATGTTGCAGGCTGCAGCAGTCTTGCCACAGGTCGGCCCATTCGGTCAGGCGGTACAGAGCGTTGGACAGTAGCAATTCGGCGCGCTGGTCGAGGGCAGCGGCGCCCGGCTGCAGGCGCTCGATCTGTTCGTGCAGGGCGGTCCAGCGGGCGACCGAGGCGCTGTCGACGGTGCCCTTGAGCCATTCGCGGGCGGCATCGAGCAACGGTTGCAACTGGGCGAACTGTGCCGGGGCGCGGCCTTCGAGGGCGACCAGGGCGTCGTCGAGGGCATCGATCACGGGCAGCAGGTGGATCATGCGCCCGCGCAACTCGCGGGCATTCTTCAGGGTGTGCGGACCGGCGCCTTCATGCCCGAGCTGGCCGATCATCAGCTCCAGCGAGTTGAAGGTGGCAACCATCGCCCCGCGCATGCCGCCAACCTGGTCTGCGCTGGCTTGGCGGGCCAGGTAGGTGTCGCTATAGCGGATCGCCTCGGTGAACCAGCTACCAGTGGCACCGACTACAACCGGCGCCAGCCGGCGTGGCCAGAAGATCGCCCCGACCACCGCCGCACACACGATCCCCAGGCAGATTTCCTGGGCGCGGGAGGACGCCACGTCGAACACAGCAAGCGGGTTGTCGACCACCGCCAGGGCAATCATCGGCAAGGTGTAGCCGGCCAGCATCAGCACATAGTTGTTGGCGGTGCGCAGGTTCAGCGAAAGAAACAGCAAGGTGCCGGTCCACAGGGCGATGGCGATGCTCAGCAGCAACGGCGACTGCACCAGCGGCGGTACCAGGAAAATCGCCCCGCCAGCGCCGAGCAGCGTGCCCACGGCACGGTACAGGGCCTTGGAGCTGGTGGGGCCAAGGAACGGGCTGGAGACGATGTACACCGTGGCCATGGCCCAATAGGGGCGCGGCAACTGCATGAGCAGGGCGATGTACAGGGCGATCATGGAAGCGGCAAAGGTACGCACGCCATAGAACCAATCGCGAGCGGGTGGTACCGAGCTGAAGAAACCGCTCATGCTACCGCGCCTGTGTTGCCCAGGCCGGCGGCTTCGAAGGCACGCAGCACGCGCAAGGCGGCTTCCAGGTCCGCCTGGTCGATGCCATGCAGCACTTCGCGGCGCAGGCGCACCAGTTCGGCTTCGATGGATTCGGCCAGGGTGCGGCCTTCGGCGGTCAGGCTCAGGGCCTTGGCGCGGCGGTCCAGCGGGTCCTCGCTGCGGCATACCAGGCCAGCCTTGCACAACTGGTCGAGCAGGCGCACCAACGACGGGCTTTCCAGGCCGGCGGCCTGGGCCACGGCCACCTGATGCACACCGTCACCCAGGCGCACGATCATCAGCAGCGGCGCGGCACAGGCCTCGGAAATGCCGTAACCGGTCAGCGCGGCATGGCAGATGCGCCGCCAATGGCGAGCGGCAACCACCATGCCACTGCTGACTTGCAGGCGCAGGAGATCAAGGGACATGACAGGAACCAAGGATATTCATAGTTTGCTAACTATCAATATACGCCTGTGCCTCCCCCTGTCGTCAACCGGAGGCATGGATGAATTGTTGTTCATGCTGGGGTTATGGCCTGACTGTGCCGGCCTCTTCGCGGGTGAACCCGCTCCCACAGATGCTGAACAGGATTCAAGCCATGCACAGTACCTGTGGGAGCGGGTTTACCCGCGAAGAGGCCCGGACAGACAACAAAGAATTCAAGGCTGTATCTGGTCTTCCAGCTTCATGGTCAAGGCCAGTGTGCTGCCCATCTGCACCGCCCGGTCACGCCACTCCTGATAGCGGCCCTCGTCACGGCTGCTGAAATGCACCGCCAGCTCTTCGGCCGCCTGCACTACCCCCGCCGCAGCCGCCAGCTCCAGCCAGTACAACGCGGCCTTGAGATCAGCCTCCACGTACAGCCCGTGCATCAACCGGTAACCTACCTCGAAACGGCAGCGTGCCTCACCCCGCTCGGCCCCGCGCAAGAACCACTGGTAAGCCTCCACCAGGTCGACCTGCCACTGCAGGCCGCCATCACACACCTCTTCCTCGTACAGGTCACCCAGCGCGGCAGCGGCATGCAGCATGCCCCGCTCGAAAGCCTGCCGGTAGCACTCCGCCGCCTGCAGGTAAGAGGGCTCGATGCCTTTGCCGAAGTAATGTTGCTGCCCAAGGTTGAACCATGCCGCGGCATGGCCTTGCAGGGCCGCCATGCGCAACAGGTGGCCAGCCAATACGGTGTCGGCGCGCCAATACTTGCCATTGAGCCAGATCCAGCCAAGGTCGTTGAGCGCTGCCACGTTGCCTTGCAAGGCCTGGCGGCGCAGGTCGCTGTACACCGCCTGCAAGTCGCTGGCTTCGTCCAGGCGGCTGACCAGCAGCGAGCGCTGGCTGGGCAAGCCTATCCCGGCAAACAGCCGCTGTCGCCTTCCGACAGCGGCCGGTGGGGCGATCACCCGCTCGGGCAGAAGGCGGGCAAGCAGCGAATGGATATTGCTGGCAGCAGACATGTTCATCCTCATTGAACGACACACAACCCCAACCTTCGGCTGTGATGAGGCGTGATTCTGCGTGACGTAACGTCAAAACCTGTCGCGAACGATTCGGCACCAGGCAACCAAATGCGACTTCCTTGATCTGAGCAGGCTGTGGCCAATTGCCATGCCCCACGCCTGCCGCCATCCTGTTGCGGCAAGCCTAGACAAGGACGTTACCTTTTGCCGTTCGCCACCACTCGCGCCACCCTCAGCCGACAGTGGGCGCTGTTGCGCCAGCTGCCCAGCCGTTCCCCAGGCATTACCAGCGCCGAACTGGTCTGGCGCCTGCGTGACGTGGGCTTCACTGTCAGCAAACGCACTGTCGAACGTGATCTCAATGAACTGTCGTTGATATTTCCGCTGGAGCGCAATGACAAGAGCATCCCGTTTGGCTGGCATTGGTCGGCGAGCGCAGTGGGCGACTTGCGCGGCAATTTCGATTTGTTGACGCACCTGCGCGGTGATGCGCTGCAACCGGCTCGGGGTGAGGGGGTGGAGTTGGTGGCGCGGATCAGCGATACGCTGGCACGGCAGTTGCGGGTTGCGCCGTTGAGTAGCGACATGCAGCTGACGGCGTTGGAGCACGGGCATCGGTTGCAGGCCACGGTGAGCGACGGCTGGCCTTTGCGCTGGTGGCTGTTGAGCCATGGGGATGGGGTGGTGGTGGAACAGCCAGCCGGATTGCGCGAGGAAATTGGCAAGATCCTGAGCAATGCGGCTGCGCAGTATTTGAATTTTTAGCCTGTACCGGCCTCTTCGCGGGTAAACCCGCTCCCACAAGGTACTGCACCGCTCTCAAGGCCGATGGAAATCCTGTGGGAGCGGGTTTACCCGCGAAGAGGCCGGTGCAGGCTTACTGGCTAGCGCTGCATCCCCCAGCGCCGCACCGTCAGCCGCTCCAGGGTATTGAACACCAGCCCTTCCACCAGCAAGCCGATCAGGATCACCACCGCCAACCCGGCAAACACCTTGTCGGTGTACAGCTCGTTGCGGTTCTGGAAGATGTACCAACCCAACCCGCCTTTACCACTGCTGGCCCCGAACACCAGCTCGGCAGCGATCAGTGTGCGCCAGGCAAACGCCCAGCCGATCTTCAGCCCCGACAGGATCGACGGTAGCGCTGCGGGGACAAGGATATGCAGCACCAGCCGCAGCCCCTTCAGGCCGTAGTTGCGTCCCGCCATGCGTAGGGTCTCGGACACCCCGAGAAAGCCCGCATAGGTGTTCAGCGCCAACGCCCAAAGTACCGAGTGCACCAGCACGAAGATCAGGCTGTTGTCGCCCAGCCCGAACCACAGCAAAGCCAGCGGCAACAGGGCAATCGCTGGCAACGGGTTGAACATCGAGGTCAAGGTGCCCAGCAGATCGCGCCCAAGCTGGGTCGACACTGCCAGGCTGGTGAGGCCGAAGGCCAGGATGATCCCCAGCAAATAGCCCTTGAGCAGAATCACCAGCGACACGCCAACCTTGGCCGGCAACTCACCGCTGAGCAGGCCGTCCCACAGCGCCATTGCAGTCTGCAGGAAGGTCGGCAGCAGCAGGTCGTTGCCCTGATAGCGGGCGATGGCCTCCCATAGCGCTGCGATCGCCAGCAGGATGACCGCCTTGCGCAGCCAGCCGTGCTGCCACAGGCGCTGAGCCAACGGCAGGTTGCGTTCCACAGGCACACTGAGCAAAGGCTCCAGCTGCACCTCGTATTCCTGGCGTACAGGTGTAGTGGTCATGGCTGAAGCTCCTGTCAGTAGGCGATACGGATATCGTTGAAACCAAGATCGTCGGGCTGTTCGGGGCTGTCCGCCTCATCGAACAGCAAGCGATGGATGCGCCGGGCACTGGCCTGGAAGTCGCTGCCACCCAGGCTGCCCAGGTCGTACTGGTGGCTGTGCACTTCGGCACGCACCCGCCCTGGGTGGGGCGACAGCAGCAGGATGCGGTTGCCGACCACCAGTGCTTCTTCGATGGAGTGGGTAACGAACAGCAGCGTAAAACGCACTTCTTCCCACAGCAGCAGCAACTCTTCCTGCATCTTGCGCCGGGTTAGCGCATCAAGTGCCGCGAACGGTTCGTCCATCAGCAGGATCTTCGGCTGCGTGGCCAGGGCACGAGCGATCGCCACGCGCGCCTTCATCCCGCCCGACAGGGTATGCGGGTAGGCATCGGCAAAGGCTGCCAGGCCGACTTTTTCCAGGTAATGCAGCGCTCGCTCTTCGGCTTCGGCGCGTTTCAGCTGGCCCGACACCAGCAGAGGGAACATGACGTTCTGCTTCACCGTCTTCCACGGCGGCAGCTGGTCGAACTCCTGGAACACCACGATGCGGTCGGGGCCTGGGCCGCTGACTGGCTGACCTTGCAGCAGAATCTGCCCTTCCTGGGGCGAGATGAACCCGGCCACGGCCTTTAGCAAAGTGGACTTGCCGCACCCGGAGGGGCCGAGCAGCACGAAGCGGTCGGCACGGTCGACTTCGAAGCTGACCTGGTGAGTGGCCCGTACTACGCGTTGCGCGGTGCGGTATTCGAGGCTGAGATTATCCACCTTGAGCAAAGGTGGCGTTGCGACACGGCTCAGGTTGCTGGCCGTGTGGCCTGGCAATGGGGCGGTCATGATCGGTCAGCTCCCCTGCAGCGGGCGTTCATCCTGGAAGAAGTAGTCCTTCCACGATTCCGGCTTGTGCTTGATGGCGCCTACCCGATAGAGAAAGTCGGCCAGCTTGTAGGTGTTCTTTGGCGTGATGGTGAATTCGTACTGCGGGTTGTCGATCAGCTTGATCAACGTGTCGCGGTCGATCTTGGCCTTGGTCACGCGGATGTAGGTGTCGGCGGCGGCTGCCTTGTCCTTCTGGGCGAAGTCTGCGGCTTCGGTCAGCGCATCGACGAAGGCCTTGTAGGTCTTGGGGTTGTCCTTGCGGAATTTCTCGGTGGCGAACAGCAAGGTCGGCGAGTTGGGGCCAAGCAGGTCGTAGCTGTTGAGCACCACATGCACGTTCTTGTTGGCCAGCACCTGGTCCTGGAACGGCGGGTTGGAGAAGTGCCCGTTGAGTTCGGTGCCGCCGGCCAGCAGCGCGGCAGTGGCATCCGGATGCGGCACGGCCAGGGTGTACTTGTCGAGGCGGTTGTATTCCTTGTCGCCCCATTGCTGGGCGGCGGCATACTGCAGGAAGCGCGACTGCACCGAAACGCCTACCGCCGGCACGGCGATGCGGTCTTTGTCGGAGAGGTCGGCAATGGTCTTCACGTTGGGGTTGCTGCTGACCAGGTAGTACGGGAAGTTGCCCAGCGAAGCCACGGCCTTGACGTTCTGTCGGCCCTTGGTGCGGTCCCACACGGTCAACAGTGGGCCGACGCCAGCGCCGGCGATGTCAACCGAACCGGATAGCAGGGCGTCGTTGATGGCCGAACCACCCGACAGCTGGGCCCAATCGACTTCGATGTCGATGCCCTGCTCCTTGCCATGCTTTTCGATCAGATGCTGGTCACGTACTACGTTCAGCAGCAGGTAGACAATGCCGAACTGCTCGGCGATGCGAATCTTGCCTTCTGCTTGGGCCGCGGCGGGGGCCGCCAGGCTGCCGACAACCAGGCTTGCGCCCAGGCCGATGCTTGCCGCCAGGCGGCTGATGGATTTACGCATGATGGGTTTCCTCAGTCGTCAGAACGGGGCATCGCCCTGGATGGTGGTGCGGTAAAGCTTGCGCCGCAGGTGTGCAGGGCAGCCGGTGGCCAGGTGGATCAGCGAGCGGTTGTCCCAGAACACCAGGTCGTGGGGCTGCCACTGGTGGCGGTAGATGTTCTGCTCCAGCACGCTCAGGGCGTACAGCTGTTGCAGCACGTCGCGGCTTTCGTCGTCTGGCAGGCCGACGATGCGGGTGGTGAAGCCCTCGCTGACGAACAGCGCCTTGCGGCCGTTTTCCGGGTGGGTACGAACCACCGGGTGGATGACTTCCTGTACCTGCGCCAGCTGCTCGGCGGTCAGGGACGGACGCCAGTTGCCTTCGAACTTGGTCTCGGCGTAGCGGGCGGTGTAAGAGTGCGCAGCACTGCGGCCTTCGACAACCTTGCGCAGGGCCGCGGGTACGGCATCCCAGGCTTTGTGCATGTCGGCGAACAGCGTATCGCCGCCCTCGTCGGGCAGCTCCTGGGCATGCAGCATGGAGCCGAGGCTGGGCAGTTCCTTGTACGACAGGTCCGAGTGCCAGAACTTGCCGGCATCACCCAGGCCGATGTTCTGGCCGTTTTCAATGATGTTGGAAACGATCAGGATCTCGGGGTGGCCGGCGAGCAGGAACTGCTTGAGCACGTGGATCTGCAACGGACCAAAACGGCGGCTGAAGGCGATCTGCTGGTCGGGGCTGATGCGCTGGTCGCGGAACACCAGCACATGGTGGTCGAGGTGGGCGCGATGGATACGGGCGAAATCCTCGGCGTTGACTGGTATGGCCAGGTCCAGGCCGATGATCTCGGCGCCTACGGCGCCGGAGAACGGGCGGATTTCGAAGTGTTGCGGCTGGGCGCTGTCGATGATCGACAAGGCGTTCGAGGCGGCTGACATTTTTCACTCCCACGCAGTGCGCGACTTCAATGGCGCGCAACGATCAGAAACGCACGGGGATTTCCCGTGTGGGTTCAAGTCGTGCGGCGCATCGATTGGTCGACGGGTACGCAGTGGCAGTGACTATAAAGTCATAAGAGCAATAATTTAAATACCTTTAGAGAATAACCATAGCACCGGTATTTGCTCGCCGGTGATCAGATCAACCCGCCGTGCTCTTCTTCTTCAATGAGGTTGGTCAGGCTGCTGAGCGCCTTGCGCGCCTTGGAGCGGTTGAGCAGCTTGGCCTGCGCGCCAGCGGGCAGATCGGTGATGTTGAACACACCCTTGGCGGTCAGTACATCGATCAGGTCCTCGAGCACGCGGATCATGTCGAGGTCGCTTTGCTTGAGCTGGTTGAGGCTGTTTTCCACGACATCATCGGCAAACCATTCCTGGATATCGGCATGGTCGGCGGGGAGCATTTCGGTGAACTGGTCAAAAGCGGCTGCTTCTACCCGCAGCAGCTGGCCAGCGGCATCGCGTTGCACGTAGAACATGGCGGTGTCCCTCGTCACATTGGTTCCTTGGTGGTAGACAGCAGCATAGGCAAAGATCACCGGGCACGCAGGCCTGGCGCCAGAGTATGCGCTGTCGCGGGATGCCAGGAAAGAGCCGTGGCCGTTGAGCGGCCAATCGCCGGCAAGCCAGCTCCCACAGGTATTGTGCAGCTCTCGAGAGTTGCGCGGCCCCCGTGGGAGCTGGCTTGCCGGCGATCGGGCTGCAAAGCAGCCCGCTGGCGGATCAGCAATCAGCTGTCCTTGTTGTGAATGATGATGGTCGGGTCAGCACCGCTGATCAACGAGTTGATCGTGGTGTTGGACCAGTTCACCCCTTCCAGCTTGATGGTCACGTCGGCGTTGGCGATCCCACCGGTGGCATTGAGCTTGCCTTCGCTGCTGACCTGCAGCGTGGTCGTGCCTTCCACCGTAGTGAGCTTCAGGTAATTGTCGATGGTGCTGCCCTTCTCGCCCTGGAGCAGGTCCTTCAGGTCGATACGGTCGCCTTCGGCTACCTTGAAGTCCTTGATAACGTCTTTGCCGATATCGCCAGCCTTCCATACGAAGGTGTCGGCACCGCTGCCACCGGTCATGGTGTCATCGCCCTTGCCGCCAAGCAGGATGTCATTGCCTTCACCACCGAGCAGGGTGTCCTTGCCCACGCCGCCGATCAGGATGTCATTGCCCTTGCCACCGTCGAGGGTATCGTCGCCGCCCTGGCCGAACAGGAGGTCATTGCCCGAGCCACCGTTGAGGATGTCATTGCCATCGTTGCTGCGCGAGACATCGAATTCGCTGACGTGCTCGACGATGTACTTGTGCAGCACGCGACCGTCGACATCACCCAGGGCTACGCCCAGTTGCCCCGCGACATAGCCCTGTATGGCTTCGACACCGTTGCCGGCGACCGAACCGAAACTCACCAGGTCACCGAAGATGATGTCGTTGCCATCACCACCGTTGACGGTGTCGTTGCCAGGCACGGTGGCTTCGGTGTGGCCCAGGATCGCTTCCGCCAGTTTGCTCGGGTCGATATTGGTCTGCGGCTTGCTATCGGTGTCGTAAGGCTTCAGGTCGTTGACATTGACCGCGCTGTTGAGGCCAATGGCCTCCACGCCAGACAGCTTGGACAACAACAGGAAGCTCTGCTGGGAATTGAGGTCTGCATAGTAGTCGGTCCAGCGGTCGGAAGTAGCGTAGGAAAACTCATAGGTACCATCTCCCTGAGCGTGCAACTGTCCGCTTGCGTCACTGTCGTCACGCCAATTGTTGTTATTTGCGGTCCTGTACTGGGCGGTCATGTTACCAGCGGCATCAATGCTGACGCGGTTGTAGTTGCCCACCAGCTTGTTGATGACCACATCGCCCAACTTGTAGTTGATCGACTTCAGCGCGGCATCCAGTGTGTAGCTGGAATTCATGAGCGTGACCTCATGCTCGCCGGCCTGATACACGTTCGGCTGGCCGTCGGTGATGAAGAACGTCTGGCGGCTGCCGGTGTTGCCCGCGTCCATCAATTGCTTGAACCAGTTGGCGGTAGTCTTGAAGGCATCCTCGTAGTTGGTCGAGCCGCTGGAATAGAGCGTATTGAGTGCAGTGTAGAGCGAGCTCAACGCGTTCTTGTCGCCCAGGTTGACCGAAACCGTACTGTTCACCTGGGTGGAGAAGTCCACCAGCAGGATGTTCACTGTGCCGGACTGCGCACCCTTGACGCTGTTGGCCAAGGTATCGAACACCGACTTCAGCGAGTTGCGCGCGGCATCCACCGCACTGCCCATGCTGCCTGAGGTATCGACGATGAACGCAATGTTGTAGTCCTGACCCGGCGTCACGTGCAGGCCACTGATGTCGGCAACGATAACGTCGCTGGTTGCGGTGCCGGTGAAACTGTCGCTGTCGGTGGTCAGGTTGCTGGCGGTGTAGGTGTCCGGATAGACGGTTACCTTGATCGTGCCTTCGGTGGAGGCTTTGCTGCCGCCCACGTTCTCGGTGGCGGTCGAGGTTACCTTCACATCGAAACTGCCCTGGTAGTACGCCGGCGGCTTGATGCTCAGGCCGTTGAGGTTCCAGCCGGTGACGTCAACCGAAGTGGCGCCGATGGTTACGGTATGACCGGCGCCATCGCTGAGCACCGAACCTGCCGGAATGCCGTCCAGCTTGACGCTCAGGGTCTCGGAGCCGTCGGTGTCGGTCAGGTTGGCGGAAATGCCAACCAGCTTGACGGTGCCGTTCTCCGGCCCTTCATTGAGCTTGTAACCGTCGTAGTAGCCCTGGCCATCACTGCCATGGAGGTCGGACACGGAAAGCCCGGCGTTACCCATCGCCGCAACGTTCGGGTACATCGGGATGGCCGAGCTGCTCAGGTCGGTCACCGGGCCGTTACCGACCTTGACGTTGATATCCAGGCTACCCGGGCCGGACTGGTTGGCGTGGTAGATCTCCAGTGTGTAGTAGCCGCTGACAGGCGGCGAGAAGCTGCCTGAGATCGTACCGCCCCCACCCCAGGTGGCACCGACCACGCTGGTTTTGCCGATATAGACCTGCAGGCTGTCATCGGCGGTACCGCTGAAGGTGTAGGTCTGGCCAGCTTCCAGGTAGATCAGGCCGGAGGTCTTGGAGCCAGTGCCGGCGGCAACGCTGCCGCCCGAGTCGGCACTGGTAACCTGCTCGCTCTTGCTGGCACTGCCAGAGTTGGCGAACACGCTCTTCAGCGCTGTACCGCTGATACCGTTGCCGTTGGTGCCCAGGCCCGTGAGGCTGTTCCAGGTTTCCTTGGTCAGGCCAAGCGAATCGGGGGTGTTGCTGCCGATGTTCAGGCCAGGCTTGTCGGCTACAGGCGTGATATCGACCTTCAGTGTGGCCTCGCTGCCAGCAGCGGTACCGTCGGTAGGCTTGTACTTGATCTGGGCATAGTCGGCCTGCTTGTTGCCGACGCCCGTTCCGCCATATCCGTCGATACCCGACTCGTTGGGTTTCGGCACGAACCGCAGGTTGCCGGCAGCGATGTCGGCCTGGCTGACGGTCTGGTTCTGGGCGACGTTGACCCAGGCGGTGCCGTTGAAGAGCTGCAGCGAGCCTGCTGGCAGCTGGGTGAAGGTCACACCCAGGCTCGACAGGGCGCTGTCGACGTCGGAAATATTGAGGTCACTCCAGGTCAGCACCAGCGGCGTATCTTCGACCCCGGTGACGGCGCCGCCGGTGGCGACCGGTGCGTCGTTGACTGCGATCACGTTCACCGTGGTCGTGGCGGTGTTCGAGGTATTCACGCCGTCGGTCACCGTCACGGTGATGACGCGAGGCGTGGTGCTCGGGTTCTCGCTGCTGTTGATGAAGGTGATGTTCTTGATCGCCTGGATATAGTCGGCCAGCGATGCAGCGCCGCTCAGGGTCAGGACTACCTTGCCGTCTGTGCTGTTGGCGTTGACCGTGATGCCGTTGACACTGTTGCCCAGGTTCAGCGCGTCACCCGGCTGGCGGTTGGTCAGGGTGACCGTCGCGCCCGTCAGCTTCGAGCTGTCGAAGTCGGTGATGGTGACGTCCACATCGCCGATCGACACACCACTGCCTGGCTGGTTCTCGGTGAAGGTGGTCTGGTAGTCGGCACCGGTCTTGCCGCTGGAGTCGTTGCCATCCAGGTCCAGAACCGGGGCCGGCTCGAAGATCTGGGTGGTCACGCTGCCGGCGCTGGAGCTTATGTCGAGCTTCTCGAAGTTGCCGCCAGTGGCCGAATCGATCTTGACCGTGAAGTGCTCGGTACCCTCGGTGATGCTGTCCTTGAGGGTCGGGATGGTGAACGTTGCCTGCGTGGTGTTGGCCTTGATCACCACCGTGGCGACGCCGGTGTAGTCCGTGCCATCGGCTGCGGTGCCGGTGTAGCTCAGTTTGACGGTGACGTCGGTCTCGGCCTTGTTGGTCAGGTTCAGGACGTATGTGGCGTTGCCACCTTCAGCGACGGCAGTGGTACCGCTGAGGCTCAGGGTGGTGGTCTGGATGGTGTCCGAGACCGCGGTGACCGCCGCCGTATCGCTGACGTTCAGCTTCTCGAAGTTGCCACCGTTGGTTTCGGTGATCTTCGCCGAAACATTGCCAGCATCGATATAGACGTCATCGGCGGGCGCCGGAACGGTAACGGAGCCGGAGAACTTGCCCGCCTCAATGCTGATCACAGCACCGTTGCTGAGCTTGATCGTCATGTCGGTGCCAGCCTTGTTGGTCAGGGTGGCGACGTAGGTGATCTGGCCACCTTCTGCGACGGTCGGCGTGGCGCTCAGGCTCAGGCCGGTCTGGTCGATGGTGTCGGTGACCTTGGTAACCGCATAGGCACCGTTGGTTGCCAGCAGCTCGAAGTCGCCGCCAGTGGTACCGTCGATCTTGGCCTGAACGTTCCCTGCATCAACGTACACATCGTCGCCCGGGGCGTCGATGGTGATCGAACCCTGCTTCTGACCCGCCGCGATGGTGATGCTCTCGCCGTTGCTCAGCCTGACCACCAGATCGGTGCCGGCCTGGTTGCTCAGGGTAGCGGTGTAGGTGATCTTGCCGCCTTCGGCCACGGTGTCGGTCGCAGTCAGCGAGAGCGTGGTGATATCAGGGGTCGCAGGGTTGTCGGTGACGGTGGTCACTGGCTCGCCAACCGCCACGGTCTTCTCGTAGTTGCCGCCCGAAATGCTGGTGATCTTGTTGCTCAGGTCCAGGTTTGTGTTGTGGACGTTGTTCGGTGCGGTGAACGGCACCGATGCCGACGATTCGCCAACCGGGATGGTGATGGTCTGGCCGTTGGCCAGTTTCACCACCAGGTCGGAACCGGTGACTTTGTGGTTGACCGACGCGGTGTAGGTGACCACGCCACCTTCAGCGACAGTCGAAGTCGCCGTCAGGGTGACGGTGGTGGTGTCGATGGTGTCGGTGACCTTGGTCACAGCCGCCGTGCTGCTGACGTCCAGCTTCTCGAAGTCACCACCGGTGGTGCCGGTGACGGTCACGCTGAGATCTTTCGCATCGACGTACACGTCGTCGCTCGGCGCATCGATGATGATCGACGCTTCCTTCGAGCCGGCCGCAATGGTGATGGTCTCGCCGTTGCTCAGTTTGATCACCAGATCGGTACCCGCCTTGTTGCTCAAGGTGGCGGTGTAAGTGATCTTGCCACCTTCGGCCACGGTGTCGGTCGCAGTCAGCGAGAGCGTGGTGATGTCCGGGGTCGCCGGGTTGTCGGTGACGGTGGTCACTGGCTCGCCAACCGCCACGGTCTTCTCGTAGTTGCCGCCCGAGATGCTGGTGATCTTGTTGCTCAGGTCCAGGTTGGTGTTGTGGACGTTGTTCGGTGCAGTGAACGGCATCGAAGCAGACGACTCGCCTACCGGGATGGTGATGGTCTGGCCGTTGGCGAGCTTCACCACCAGATCGGAACCGGTGACCTTGTGGTTGACCGACGCGGTGTAGGTGACCACGCCACCTTCAGCGACAGTCGAAGTCGCCGTCAGGGTGACGGTGGTGGTGTCGATGGTGTCGGTGACCTTGGTCACAGCCGCCGTGCTGCTGACGTCCAGCTTCTCGAAGTCACCACCGGTGGTGCCGGTGACGGTCACGCTGAGATCTTTCGCATCGACGTACACGTCGTCGCTCGGCGCATCGATGATGATCGACGCTTCCTTCGAGCCGGCCGCAATGGTGATGGTCTCGCCGTTGCTCAGTTTGATCACCAGATCGGTACCCGCCTTGTTGCTCAAGGTGGCGGTGTAAGTGATCTTGCCACCTTCGGCCACGGTGTCGGTCGCAGTCAGCGAGAGCGTGGTGATGTCCGGGGTCGCCGGGTTGTCGGTGACGGTAGTCACTGGCTCGCCAACCGCCACGGTCTTCTCGTAGTTGCCGCCCGAGATGCTGGTGATCTTGTTGCTCAGGTCCAGGTTGGTGTTGTGGACGTTGTTCGGTGCAGTGAACGGCATCGAAGCAGACGACTCGCCTACCGGGATGGTGATGGTCTGGCCGTTGGCGAGCTTCACCACCAGATCGGAACCGGTGACCTTGTGGTTGACCGACGCGGTGTAGGTCACCACGCCACCTTCGACCACGCTTTGCGTGGCGGTCAGGGTCACGGTGGTGGTGTCGATGGTGTCGGTGACCTTGGTCACAGCCGCCGTGCTGCTGACGTCCAGCTTCTCGAAGTCACCACCGGTGGTGCCGGTGACGGTCACGCTCAGGTTGGCGGCATCGACATACACATCGTCGCTCGGTGCGTCGATGGTGACCGACGCTTCCTTCGAGCCGGCGGCAATGGTGATGCTCTCACCGTTGCTCAGTTTGACCACCAGGTCGGTACCGGCCTTGTTGCTCAAGGTGGCGGTGTAGGTGATCTTGCCGCCTTCGGCCACGGTATCGGTCGCAGTCAGCGAGAGCGTGGTGATGTCCGGGGCCGCAGGGTTGTCGGTGACAGTGGTCACTGGCTCGCCAACCGCCACGGTCTTCTCGTAGTTGCCGCCCGAGATGCTGGTGATCTTGTTGCTCAGGTCCAGGTTGGTGTTGTGGACGTTGTTCGGTGCGGTGAATGGCACCGATGCCGACGATTCGCCAACCGGGATGGTGATGGTCTGGCCGTTGGCGAGCTTCACCACCAGATCGGAACCGGTGACTTTGTGGTTGACCGACGCGGTGTAAGTCACCACGCCGCCCTCGACCACGCTTTGAGTGGCGGTCAGAGTCACGGTGGTGGTGTCGATGGTATCGGTCACCTTGGTCACAGCCGCTGTGCTGCTGACGTCCAGCTTCTCGAAGTCACCACCGGTGGTGCCGGTGACGGTCACGCTGAGATCTTTCGCATCGACGTACACGTCGTCGCTCGGCGCATCGATGGTGATCGAAGCTTCCTTCGAGCCGGCCGCGATGGTGATGGTCTCGCCGTTGCTCAGCTTGATCACCAGGTCGGTGCCCGCCTTGTTGCTCAAGGTAGCCGTGTAGGTGATCTTGCCGCCTTCGGCCACGGTATCGGTCGCAGTCAGCGAGAGCGTGGTGATGTCCGGGGTCGCCGGGTTGTCGGTGACAGTGGTCACTGGCTCGCCAACGGCTACGGTCTTCTCGTAATTGCCACCCGAGATGCTGGTGATCTTGTTGCTCAGGTCCAGATTGGTGTTGTGCACGTTGTTCGGCGCGGTGAACGGCACCGATGCCGACGATTCGCCAACCGGGATGGTGATGGTCTGGCCGTTGGCCAATTTCACTACCAGATCGGAACCGGTGACCTTGTGGTTGACCGACGCGGTGTAGGTGACCACGCCGCCTTCGGCGACAGTCGAAGTCGCGGTCAAGGTCACGGTGGTGGTGTCGATGGTGTCGGTGACCTTGGTCACAGCCGCAGTGCTGCTGACGTCCAGCTTCTCGAAGTCACCACCGGTGGTGCCGGCGACGGTCACGCTCAGGTCTTCAGCATCGAGGTAGACGTCGTCGCTCGGCGCATCGATGGTGATCGAGGCTTCTTTCTGACCTGCCGCGATGGTGATGCTCTCGCCGTTGCTCAGCTTGACGGTCAGAGCAGTACCCGCCGGGTTGGACAGCGTAGCGGTGTAGGTGATCTTGCCACCTTCGGCCACGGTGTCGGTCGCAGTCAGCGAGAGCGTGGTGATGTCCGGGTTCGCAGGGTTGTCGGTGACGGTGGTCACTGGCTCGCCAACCGCCACGGTCTTCTCGTAGTTGCCACCCGAGATGCTGGTGATCTTGTTGCTCAGGTCCAGGTTGGTGTGGTGGACATTGTTCGGCGCGGTGAACGGTACCGAAGCAGACGACTCGCCCACCGGGATGGTGATGGTCTGGCCGTTGGCCAATTTCACTACCAGATCCGAACCAGTGACCTTGTGGTTGACCGATGCGGTGTAGGTGACCACGCCGCCTTCGGCGACAGTCGAAGTCGCGGTCAAGGTCACGGTGGTGGTGTCGATGGTATCGGTCACCTTGGTCACGGCTGCCGTCTTGCTGACTTCCAGTTTCTCGAAGTCGCCGCCGCTGGCGCTATCGATCTTGGCCTGCACGTTACCCGAATCGAGGTACACATCGTCGCTAGGCGCGTCGATGGTAACCGAGCCTTCCTTCTGACCCGCCGCGATGGTGATGGTCTCGCCGTTGCTCAGCTTGACGGTCAGAGCAGTACCCGCCGGGTTGGACAGCGTAGCGGTGTAGGTGATCTTGCCACCTTCGGCCACGGTGTCGGTCGCAGTCAGCGTCAGCGTGGTGACGTCTGGCGTCGCCGGGTTGTCGGTGACAGTCGTGACTGGCTCGCCAACGGCTACAGTCTTCTCGTAATTGCCACCCGAGATGCTGGTGATCTTGTTGGTCAGGTCCAGGTTGGTGTTGTGGACGTTGTTCGGCGCGGTGAACGGCACCGATGCCGACGATTCGCCAACCGGGATGGTGATGGTCTGGCCGTTGGCCAATTTCACTACCAGATCCGAACCAGTGACCTTGTGGTTGACCGATGCGGTGTAGGTGACCACGCCGCCTTCTGCTACGGTCGAAGTCGCCGTCAGCGTCACGGTAGTGGTGTCGATGGTGTCGGTGACCTTGGTCACGGCTGCGCCGCTGTTTACATTCAGTTTCTCGAAATCACCACCCGAGGTTCCGGTCACTTTGACCTGAAGCACTTCAGCATCGATGTAGACGTCGTCGCCCGGGGCATCGACAGTGACCGAGGCCTCCTTCGAGCCGGCAGCAATTGTGATGGTCTCGCCATTGCTCAGTTTGATGACCAGATCGGTGCCCGCCTTATTGGTCAAGGTCGCGGTGTAAGTGATCTTCCCACCCTCGGCAACCGTCGGTGTCGCGCTCAGGGTCAGGTGGGTCATGTCCTTGGTGCCTGGCCCGTCGGTCACGGTCGTTACCGGCTCGCCCACAGCTACGGTCTTCTCGTAGTTGCCGCCCGAGATGTCGGTGATCTTGTTGGTCAGGTCCAGGTTGGTGTTGTAGGCATTGTCTGGCGCGGTGAACGGTACCGACGCAGACGACTCGCCAACCGGGATGGTGATGGTCTGGCCGTTGGCCAGTTTCACCACCAGGTCGGAACCGGTGACCTTGTGGTTGACCGACGCGGTGTAGGTGACAACGCCGCCTTCAGCGACAGTCGAAGTCGCCGTCAGGGTGACGGTGGTGGTGTCGATGGTGTCGGTGACCTTGGTCACAGCCGCCGTGCTGCTGACCTCCAGCTTCTCGAAGTCGCCCCCGGTGGTGCCGGTGACGGTCACGCTCAGGTCTTTCGCATCGACATACACATCGTCACTCGGTGCGTCGATGGTGATCGAAGCTTCTTTCTGACCCGCGGCAATAGTGATGCTCTCGCCGTTGCTCAGTTTGACCACCAGATCGGTGCCGGCCTTGTTGCTCAAGGTGGCGGTGTAGGTGATCTTGCCGCCTTCGGCCACGGTGTCGGTCGCAGTCAGCGAGAGCGTGGTGATGTCCGGGGTCGCCGGGTTGTCGGTGACAGTGGTCACTGGCTCGCCAACGGCTACGGTCTTCTCGTAGTTACCACCCGATATATTGGTGATCTTGTTGGTGAGGTCCAGGTTGGTGTTGTGGACGTTGTTCGGCGCGGTGAACGGCACCGATGCCGACGATTCGCCAACCGGGATGGTGATGGTCTGGCCGTTGGCCAATTTCACTACCAGATCGGAACCGGTGACCTTGTGGTTGACCGACACGGTGTAGGTGACCACGCCGCCTTCGGCGACAGTCGAAGTCGCGGTCAAGGTCACGGTGGTGGTGTCGATGGTATCGGTCACCTTGGTCACAGCCGCAATGCTGCTGACGTCGAGTTTCTCGAAGTCACCACCGGTGGTGCCAGTGATCGTTACGCTGAGGTCTTCGGCATCGCGGTACACGTCGTCGCTCGGCGCATCGATGGTGATCGACGCTTCCTTCGAGCCGGCCGCGATGGTGATGGTCTCGCCGTTGCTCAGCTTGATGACCAGGTCAGTGCCAGCCTTGTTGCTCAAAGTGGCGGTGTAGGTGATCTTGCCGCCTTCGGCCACGGTATCGGTCGCAGTCAGCGAAAGCGTGGTGATATCCGGGGTCGCAGGGTTGTCGGTGACGGTAGTCACTGGCTCGCCTACAGCCACGGTCTTCTCGTAGTTGCCACCCGAGATGCTGGTGATCTTGTTGCTCAGGTCCAGATTGGTGTTGTGAACGTTGTTCGGTGCGGTGAACGGCACCGAAGCAGACGACTCGCCAACCGGGATGGTGATGGTCTGGCCGTTGGCCAGTTTCACCACCAGGTCCGAACCGGTGACTTTGTGATTGACCGATGCGGTGTAGGTGACAACGCCGCCCTCGACCACGCTTTGCGTGGCGGTCAGGGTTACGGTGGTGGTGTCGATGGTGTCGGTGACCTTGGTCACAGCCGCAGTGCTGCTGACGTCCAGCTTCTCGAAGTCACCACCGGTGGTGCCGGCGACGGTCACGCTCAGGTCTTCAGCATCGAGGTAGACGTCGTCGCTCGGCGCATCGATGGTGATCGAGGCTTCTTTCTGACCTGCCGCGATGGTGATGCTCTCGCCGTTGCTCAGCTTGACGGTCAGAGCAGTACCCGCCGGGTTGGACAGCGTAGCGGTGTAGGTGATCTTGCCACCTTCGGCCACGGTGTCGGTCGCAGTCAGCGAGAGCGTGGTGATGTCCGGGTTCGCAGGGTTGTCGGTGACGGTGGTCACTGGCTCGCCAACCGCCACGGTCTTCTCGTAGTTGCCACCCGAGATGCTGGTGATCTTGTTGCTCAGGTCCAGGTTGGTGTGGTGGACATTGTTCGGCGCGGTGAACGGTACCGAAGCAGACGACTCGCCCACCGGGATGGTGATGGTCTGGCCGTTGGCCAGTTTCACCACCAGGTCGGAACCGGTGACCTTGTGGTTGACCGACGCGGTGTAGGTGACAACGCCGCCTTCAGCGACAGTCGAAGTCGCCGTCAGGGTGACGGTGGTGGTGTCGATGGTGTCGGTCACCTTGGTCACAGCTGCCGTGCTGCTGACATCCAGCTTCTCGAAATCACCACCGGTGGTACCGGTGACGGTCACGCTCAGGTTGGCGGCATCGACATATACGTCGTCGCTCGGTGCGTCGATGGTGATCGAAGCTTCCTTTTGGCCCGCAGCAATGGTGATGCTTTCACCGTTGCTCAGTTTGATCACCAGGTCGGTGCCTGCCTTGTTGGTCAAGGTGGCGGTGTAGGTGATCTTGCCGCCTTCGGCCACTGTCGGCGTCGCAGACAGCGTCAGGCTGGTAGTGTCCTCGGAGCCTGGGCCATCAGTGACCGTTGTGCTGACTGGAGCCTTGTCCAAGGTCAGCTTTTCAAACTTCCAGGCGTCTGCGCCGCTGACCGCGTCGATCGCGTTCACTACGGGCTGAGCGCCTACATAGACATCATTCGGCGCGGTTACGGTGATCGAGCCAGTGTTGCTGTTGGCTGGCACCTCAATAACGGTCTTGCCGTCGCTGAGGGTGAAGTACAGCGGCTGATGGTTGTTGATCGGCAGGCCGTCCTGGCTGGTCAGCGTGACGGTGTAGGTGATCTGGCCGCCTTCGGTGACGGAATCGGTAGCCGTCAGCCTGGCCACCACTTCGTTGATGGTGTCAGTCACTTTCACCGACGCGTCGCCGCCAAACTGCAGGTTCTCGAAAGTGCTGCCTGCGCTATCGGTCGCCGCTTTGATCCCAACACCGATGGTGCCGGCATCCTGGTAGACGTCGTCACCCTGTTCGGTGTGGGTGTACTGCGCGCTGGTTTGCCCCGCCTTGATCGTGACCTGGGCATTGTTGCTCAACGTCACGACAAGATCGTGCGCCAGAACGGTGTTGACCCTCACGGTAAAGGTCGGGTTCTGGTTCTCGGGGACCGACACCTGGTCGGCCTCGATGCTGACCAGGACGAGATCGCCCCCAGTGCCGGGGGTGCCGGGCTCGTCAGTCACTGTGGTACTGACCTCGGTCTTGTCCAGGGTCAGTTTCTCGAATTTCCACACATCCGCACCGCTGACCGAGTCGATCGCGTTGACCACCGACGGATTGGCGCCCATGTAGACGTTGTCTGGCGCGGTAACGGTGATCGAACCGGTTGTGCTGTTGGCCGGTACCTCAACAACGGTCTTGCCATCGCTGAGGGTGAAATACAGCGGCGACTGGTTGTTGAGCGGCAGGCCATCCTTGCTGGTCAGCGTAACGGTGTAGGTAATTTCTCCACCTTCGGTGACGGACTCGGTAGCAGTCAGTTTGGCGACGACTTCACTGATGGTGTCCGAGATCTCAACGGTAGCCGGGCCTCCGAAGGTCAGCTTCTCGAAGGTGGCACCCGAGACGGTGGCATCCGTGACGCTGAGCGTGACGGAGCCGGCATCCTGGATGACGTCATCCCCCTGGGCGGCGGTCTTGTATTCCACTTCGGTCTTGCCGGCCTCGATGGTCACGGTGTCGCCGTTCGACAAGGTAACCGTCAACGGACGGTCCAGTGCCTGGCTTACTTTCACCGTGAAGGACGGCTGCTGGTCCTCGGTCACGTTGCCATTACTGACGATGCTAACGGTGACGGTATCGATGCTGTCATTGATGACAGTCGATGCTGGCGTCGGGTCTGGCGTCAGTTGCTCGAAATTGCCGCCGGTGGCGCTATCGATGGTGACATTGACGGTCGAGCCGTTGTTGTAGACGTCGTTGCCCGGGGTCTGGAAATCGACGCTGCCCTGGGTCTTGCCGGCTTCAACGGTGATGGTCTGGCCATTGGACAGGGTCACGGTCACCGGGGTCTGGGCTGGGTTGCTCAGGGTCACGGTGTAGGTGATCACACCGCCTTCGGTCACCGACGGAGTCGCCGTCAGGGTCGCGGTGGTGGTGTCGACCGAGTCGTTGATCGTGGTTTGAGCCGGGGTCGGAATCGGGGTCAGCTGCTCGAAGTTGCCACCGGTCGCACCGGTAATCGTGGTGCTGACGGTCGAGCCGTTGTTGTAGACGTCGTTGCCCGGGGTCTGGAAGTCGACACTGCCCTGGGTCTTGCCGGCTTCGACGGTGATGGTCTGGCCGTTGGACAGGGTCACGGTCACCGGACTCTGGGCTGGGTTGCTCAGGGTCACGGTGTAGGTGATAACACCGCCTTCGGTCACGCTTGGCGAAGCGGTCAGCGTCGCGGTGGTGTTGTCGACCGAGTCGTTGATCGTGGTCTGAGCCGGGGTCGGATTCGGGGTCAGCTGCTCGAAGTTGCCACCGGTCGCACCGGTAATCGTGGTGCTGACGGTCGAGCCGTTGTTGTAGACGTCGTTGCCCGGGGTCTGGAAGTCGACACTGCCCTGGGTCTTGCCGGCTTCGACGGTGATGGTCTGGCCGTTGGACAGAGTCACGGTCACCGGCGTCTGGGCTGGGTTGCTCAGGGTCACGGTGTAAGTGATAACACCGCCTTCGGTCACGCTTGGCGAAGCGGTCAGCGTCGCGGTGGTGGTGTCGACCGAGTCGTTGATCGTTGTTTGAGCCGGAGTCGGGTTCGGCGTCAGCTGCTCGAAGTTGCCACCGGTCGCACCGGTAATCGTGGTGCTGACGGTCGAGCCGTTGTTGTAGACGTCGTTGCCCGGGGTCTGGAAGTCGACACTGCCCTGGGTCTTGCCGGCTTCGACGGTGATGGTCTGGCCGTTGGACAGAGTCACGGTCACCGGCGTCTGGGCTGGGTTGCTCAGGGTCACGGTGTAGGTGATCACACCGCCTTCGGTCACCGACGGAGTCGCCGTCAGCGTCGCGGTGGTGGTGTCGACCGAGTCGTTGATCGTGGTTTGAGCCGGGGTCGGATTCGGGGTCAGCTGCTCGAAGTTCCCGCCGGTAGCACCGGTAATCGTCGTGCTGACAGTCGAGCCGTTGTTGTAGACGTCGTTGCCCGGGGTCTGGAAGTCGACACTGCCCTGGGTCTTGCCGGCTTCGACGGTGATGGTCTGGCCGTTGGACAGGGTCACGCTCACCGGAGTCTGGGCTGGGTTGCTCAGGGTCACGGTGTAGGTGATCACACCGCCTTCGGTCACCGACGGAGTCGCCGTCAGCGTCGCGGTGGTGGTGTCGACCGAGTCGTTGATCGTTGTTTGAGCCGGAGTCGGGTTCGGCGTCAGCTGCTCGAAGTTGCCACCGGTCGCACCGGTAATCGTGGTGCTGACGGTCGAGCCGTTGTTGTAGACGTCGTTGCCCGGGGTCTGGAAGTCGACACTGCCCTGGGTCTTGCCGGCTTCGACGGTGATGGTCTGGCCGTTGGACAGAGTCACGGTCACCGGCGTCTGGGCTGGGTTGCTCAGGGTCACGGTGTAGGTGATCACACCGCCTTCGGTCACCGACGGAGTCGCCGTCAGCGTCGCGGTGGTGGTGTCGACCGAGTCGTTGATCGTGGTTTGAGCCGGGGTCGGATTCGGGGTCAGCTGCTCGAAGTTCCCGCCGGTAGCACCGGTAATCGTCGTGCTGACAGTCGAGCCGTTGTTGTAGACGTCGTTGCCCGGGGTCTGGAAGTCGACACTGCCCTGGGTCTTGCCGGCTTCGACGGTGATGGTCTGGCCGTTGGACAGGGTCACGGTCACCGGAGTCTGGGCTGGGTTGCTCAGGGTCACGGTGTAGGTGATCACACCGCCTTCGGTCACCGACGGAGTCGCCGTCAGCGTCGCGGTGGTGGTGTCGACCGAGTCGTTGATCGTTGTTTGAGCCGGAGTCGGGTTCGGCGTCAGCTGCTCGAAGTTGCCACCGGTCGCACCGGTAATCGTGGTGCTGACGGTCGAGCCGTTGTTGTAGACGTCGTTGGCCGGGGTCTGGAAATCGACGCTGCCCTGGGTCTTGCCGGCTTCGACGGTGATGGTCTGGCCGTTGGACAGAGTCACGGTCACCGGCGTCTGGGCTGGGTTGCTCAGGGTCACGGTGTAGGTGATCACACCGCCTTCGGTCACCGACGGAGTCGCCGTCAGCGTCGCGGTGGTGGTGTCGACCGAGTCGTTGATCGTGGTTTGAGCCGGGGTCGGATTCGGGGTCAGCTGCTCGAAGTTCCCGCCGGTAGCACCGGTAATCGTCGTGCTGACAGTCGAGCCGTTGTTGTAGACGTCGTTGCCCGGGGTCTGGAAGTCGACACTGCCCTGGGTCTTGCCGGCTTCGACGGTGATGGTCTGGCCGTTGGACAGGGTCACGGTCACCGGAGTCTGGGCTGGGTTGCTCAGGGTCACGGTGTAGGTGATCACACCGCCTTCGGTCACCGACGGAGTCGCCGTCAGCGTCGCGGTGGTGGTGTCGACCGAGTCGTTGATCGTTGTTTGAGCCGGAGTCGGGTTCGGCGTCAGCTGCTCGAAGTTGCCACCGGTCGCACCGGTAATCGTGGTGCTGACGGTCGAGCCGTTGTTGTAGACGTCGTTGGCCGGGGTCTGGAAATCGACGCTGCCCTGGGTCTTGCCGGCTTCGACGGTGATGGTCTGGCCGTTGGACAGAGTCACGGTCACCGGCGTCTGGGCTGGGTTGCTCAGGGTCACGGTGTAGGTGATCACACCGCCTTCGGTCACCGACGGAGTCGCCGTCAGCGTCGCGGTGGTGGTGTCGACCGAGTCGTTGATCGTGGTTTGAGCCGGGGTCGGATTCGGGGTCAGCTGCTCGAAGTTCCCGCCGGTAGCACCGGTAATCGTCGTGCTGACAGTCGAGCCGTTGTTGTAGACGTCGTTGCCCGGGGTCTGGAAGTCGACACTGCCCTGGGTCTTGCCGGCTTCGACGGTGATGGTCTGGCCGTTGGACAGGGTCACGGTCACCGGAGTCTGGGCTGGGTTGCTCAGGGTCACGGTGTAGGTGATCACACCGCCTTCGGTCACCGACGGAGTCGCCGTCAGCGTCGCGGTGGTGGTGTCGACCGAGTCGTTGATCGTGGTTTGAGCCGGGGTCGGATTCGGGGTCAGCTGCTCGAAATTGCCGCCGGTGGCGCTATCGATGGTGACATTGACGGTCGAGCCGTTGTTGTAGACGTCGTTGCCCGGGGTCTGGAAGTCGACACTGCCCTGGGTCTTGCCGGCTTCAACGGTGATGGTCTGGCCATTGGACAGGGTCACGGTCACCGGCGTCTGCGCCGGATTGCTCAGGGTCACGGTGTAAGTGATGACACCGCCTTCAGTCACGCTTGGCGAAGCGGTCAGAGTCGCAGTCGTGGTGTCGACGGTATCGGTAACCTGGGTAATCGCTGGCGTTTGCGGCACAGTCACCGTCAGCCCGCCGCCCCCGGTGGTGCCCGTTACGGTCGCCGAAATCTGGCCGCCGTCGATATATGGGGTATCGTTTGCCGGGACCACGACGTTGACGCTACCCGAGGTCTGCCCGGCCGGAATGACTATTACGGCCCCGTTGGAAAGGGTGATGACCAGGTTGGTACTCGGCGCTTGACCAACCGTAGCGGTATAAACGATTACGCCACCCGCTTCGCTGATGGAAGGGGTAGCGCCAAGAACCAGGTCGGTAGCAACGTTGGTGTCCGCCGTCGGTGTAGTCACCTGGTTGTTGCTGGTGGTATCCAGCACGCCAACCTCTTCTCCATCGAGCACGGCAGCAAAGCCCAGCCCGTCGGTCGGGAAGCCGACGGTAGGGTCGACCCGGCCCGCGGTTTCTTCGAGCATGACAAAGCTGTGGCCACCGCCCAGTGCGCCACCACCGCCCGCCGACGATGGGCCAGCCGCGGGCGCTTCAAGCTCGGTAGTCGGGTCGACACCGGCAGCGATCGCCTGTTGCAGTTCCTCCACCGACGGTGCGGCCTGCGCGGTAGCCTGGCTCAGGTCGGTGCTGCTTTCCGGCGCATCAGCGCTCCACTGGCTGTCTCGCCCAAGGTCGAGCACACGGCCATCGGCCAGTTCCAAAGTGACTGCACCGCCCGGGCCGGTGAGTACTTCCTCACCAGCCAGCAGGCGGTCCCCTTCGATCAGAACACGTCGAATGCCCTCTGGGGATACCGCAATAACCTGGCCGACAATACTTTTGACGATGGCTACAACGCTGCTCATTGGACTCTCCGTGTGACCCGATGGGTACTTCCCTGCCAGAGCGGCGCTCGCAGACCACTTCAGGCGGAACTATGTCGATGATCTCTGGCCGCTTACTGGCGTCAATATCCCGTCTATAACTTTTTGGAATTGACCAAATGCCAAACAATTGACCTTATATAATGCAATCCTAAACAATCAACAATGTAATGTCACATTGATATTTGGATCCTAGCCACGCGTTTTGTAAATAAGTGCCGTACATCATCGAAAGCGCGTTCAGTGGGTACTTTTCAGCATCTTCTCCCGACCTGAGTATCGTAAAGACCGCGCCAGGACAACCGCTCATCGGCAGCTAACAAAGATTCAAGCGTCAAGTTACTTTCGCTAGCTCGGGCCATTGCTTGGACACAAGCACAAACCTTGCCTGAAGGCGGTACCGCTGCGTAACTTGCTGTAGATCAAGGAGATAGCGACACTGTACAAATACTGCAAGCCCGAAAATGAGAAAGCTTTGCCGGTTGTCGAGCCAAGTCTGTTGGCGACCTGCTTGCCAACAAATATATCTTGCGCACTTACTTACTGAACACTGTCAATAAATAAGCGCCTGCTTATTGACATGGCATGAGTCGATACCGACTACACCTCTGTCGCCAGCCGGATGGCAGGCTATGCTGAAACTGATTCGGCTTGGAGCTGACTGGATCAAAAATGAAACATCCACCTCCCAGCATCGTCTGCCAGGAATGAAGACCGTAGAATTGTTTACTCAATACCGATTCAAGGCGACCATTGGCCCGTACGCCAAGGTGCCGTAGCCTCATGATCATTGCCTGGCAGCACCGTTGAAAGCCAGGGTGAGCCAGCCTGAACGGCGGCACACCCACCCCACCTACCCAAGGATGAAGAGAGCGCCGCGTGGAATCCGAAGTCAGTCGAGTCCAACTCAGCCACGATCCACGCAGTCAGCATGACGATCCCCTGCTGGATAGTCTGTTGAGCCTGTGTGTCCTGCATCAGAAACCCGCCAGCCGGGTCATGCTGACTACCGGCCTGCCGCTGCCGGCCCAGCGCCTGAGCCCCGAGCTGCTGCCCCGCGCCGCCGCCAGGGCCGGCCTGCAGGGGCGCCTGCTGCAGCGTAAGCTGGAGCAGATCCCGAGCATCGCCATGCCAGCCATGTTGCTGCTCAAGGAAGGCCGCAGCGCCGTCCTGCTGGGCTGGGAGAACGAAGACACCGCACGCCTGCTGCTCAGCGAGAGCGATGGTGGCGAGGTGCATGTCAGCCGCGAAGCCCTGCAGAGCGATTACAGTGGCCGGGTATTCTTTGCCCAGCCGCAGCACAAGTTCGACGTCAACCACGGCAACCTCATCCCCCGGGCCAAGTCGTGGTTCCGCGATACCTTGCTGCGCAGCAAATGGCTGTATATCGACGCCATTGCTGCCAGCCTGGTGATCAACCTGATCGCCCTGGCCGCGCCACTGTTCGTGATGAACGTATATGACCGGGTGGTACCAAACCAGGCCACCTCGACCCTCTGGGTCCTGGCCATCGGCATCGCCGGCGCCTACATCTTCGACCTGATCCTCAAGGGCCTGCGCGGCTTGTGCCTGGACCTGGCTGGCAAGAAGACCGACCTGATCATTTCGGCAACGCTGTTCGAACGTATCGTCGGCATGTCGATGAAGTACCGCCCAGCCAGAGTCGGCAGCTTCGCCCAGAACATTCACGAGTTCCAGGGCCTGCGTGATTTCCTCGCCTCGCTGACCCTGACCAGCCTGATCGACTTGCCGTTCACCGTCCTGATCCTGGTCGTCATTGCTGTCATCGGCGGGCACCTGGTGTGGATCCCGATCATCGCCTTCCCGCTGGCCCTTGGCATCGGTTACGCACTGCAAAGGCCACTGATGGCGACCATGGAGCGGACCATGGCCCTGGCCTCGGAGCGCCAGTCCAGCCTGATCGAGACCCTTGCCGGCCTGGATGCGGTAAAGGTCAACAATGCCGAAAGCGAACGCCAGTACATGTGGGAGCAGACACTCGGCACCCTCAGCCGCCTGGAACTGCGGGTGAAGGTGCTGTCGAGCCTGGCAATGAACATCACCCTGCTGATCCAGCAACTGGCAGGCGTGGCAATGATCTGCGTTGGCGTGTACCTGATCATCGACGGCAACCTGAGCATGGGCGGCCTGGTGGCGTGCTACATGCTCAGCGGTCGCGCCCTCGGCCCGCTGGGCCAGCTCAACGGGCTGCTCGCTCGCTATCAGCAAGCCAAGGTGACCATGGTCTCCACCGATCACATGATGGAACTGCCGCAAGAGCGCAACTTCGAAGAACGCCCGCTGAGCCGCAAGGTGCTACAGGGCAGCGTAGAGTTCCGCGGGGTCGATTTCACCTACCCGAACCAACAGAACCAGGCGCTGAAGAACATCAACCTCACCATCCGCCCCGGCGAGAAAGTGGGCATTATCGGTCGCAGCGGCTCGGGCAAGAGCTCGCTGGCCAAGCTCATCGTCGGCCTGTACGAGGCCGATGGCGGCTCGCTGCTGGTCGATGGCGTGGACATTCGCCAGATCGACGTCAGCGAGCTGCGCCACAACATCGGCTACGTGCCTCAGGACATCCAGCTGCTGGCCGGTACCCTGCGCGATAACCTGGTAAGCGGGGCCCGCTACATCGAGGATGAGCTGATTCTGCAGGCTGCCGAACTGGCAGGCGTGCACGAGTTCGCCCGGTTGCACCCGGACGGCTACGAGCTGCAGGTGGGTGAGCGTGGGCAGAACCTGTCCGGCGGCCAGCGACAGAACGTCGCCCTGGGCCGTGCACTGTTGCTCAACCCGCAGATTCTGCTGCTGGACGAACCGACCAGCGCCATGGACAACACCGGCGAAGAACGCCTCAAGCAACGGCTGCAGGCGGTAGTGGAAAGCAAGACGATGCTGCTGGTCACGCACCGTGCCTCGCTGCTGTCACTGGTGGACCGACTGATCGTGATCGATCGCGGGCAGATTGTCGCCGACGGCCCGAAAGCCGCGGTCATGGATGCGCTGAAGAAGGGGCAGATCAGTGTTGCATAAGCTGGATGTAGGGCAATTCAAGGACGGCCTGCGGCGTTATTTCAAAGGTTCCGATTCATTGGGTGGCCAGCCGCTGCCAGAGGTCAACAAGGCCCTGATCGAGGATGCGCCACGAGTCGTGCGGCTGACCATCTGGGGCGTGATCCTGTTCTTCGTGTTCTTGATCGTGTGGGCCAGCGTCGCGCCCATCGACGAAGTTACGCGGGGTGAAGGCAAGGCCATTCCGTCGTCCAAGGTGCAGAAGATCCAGAACCTGGAGGGCGGTATCGTCGCCGAGATCTTCGCCAAGGAAGGGCAGATCGTCGAAGTGGGCCAGCCATTGCTGCGCCTGGATGAAACCCGCTTCGCCTCCAACGTGGGTGAAACCGAGGCCGACCGCCTGGCCATGGCCTTGCGCGTCGAGCGCCTGAGTGCCGAAGTGGGTGACACCCCGTTGAAGATTGATGAGGAACTGCGCAAAGCCGCGCCAAGCCAGGCAGCAAACGAAGAATCGCTGTATCAGAGCCGGCGCCAGCAACTGCAGGACGAAATTGGTGGCTTGCAACAACAGCTGGTCCAGCGCCAGCAGGAACTGCGTGAGTTCAGCTCGAAGCGCGCCCAGTACGCCAACAGCCTGCAATTGTTGCGCAAGGAGATCAGCATGTCCGAGCCCCTGGTGGCCACCGGCGCGATCTCCCAGGTTGAGGTGCTGCGCCTGCGCCGTGCCGAAGTGGAGAACCGCGGTCAGCTGGATTCCACGGCGCTGGCCATCCCGCGTGCCGAGGCGGCCATTCGCGAGGTGCAAAGCAAGATCGAAGAGACCCGTGGCAAATTCCGCAGCGAAGCACTGACCCAACTGAACGAAGCGCGCACCGAGCTGAGCAAGGCCACGGCGACCAGCAAGGCGCTGGATGATCGCGTGCACCGGACCATGGTCACTTCGCCGGTACGCGGTATCGTCAAGCAGCTGTTGGTGAACACCATTGGCGGGGTGATCCAGCCCGGCAGCGACATCATAGAAATCGTGCCGCTGGACGACTCACTGGTCATCGAGGCGAAGATCCTGCCCAAGGACATCGCCTTCCTCCACCCGGGGCAAGAGGCGACGGTCAAGTTCACGGCCTATGACTACACCATCTACGGTGGGCTGAAGGCCAAGCTGGAGCAGATCGGTGCCGATACCATCACCGATGAAGACAAGAAGACCACCTACTACCTGATCAAGCTGCGCACCGACCGCAGCCACCTGGGCACTGACGAGAAGCCACTGCTGATCATTCCGGGGATGGTGGCGACGGTCGATATCATGACCGGCAAGAAGACCATCATGAGTTACCTGCTCAAGCCGATCATGAAAGCGCGTTCGGAAGCGTTGCGCGAGCGTTGATCGCCATCCCTACCGTGATCGCGGCAGGAGCGGCCTCGTGTCGCGAAAGGGCTGCACAGCAGCCCCAGCGATTTATGCATATTTGCTGAAATCCTGGGGCCGCTGTGCGGCCCTTTCGCGACACAAGGCCGCTCCTACAAGGGACTGCATACCTCGTCGATACTTGCAAGTTGTCAGCGCCAGGGGGCAGGCTCACCAACCAACTGCCCCTGAATCCCGCCCACACCCATTTCCCTCAACACCAACCGCTCACCTTCCGTCTCGACCCGCTCGGCAATCAGCGGCAGATCGATGCTGTGTGCGGCGCGCTGGATCGCTTCGATGAACAGCCGCTTGTGCTGCTCCTGGTCAATGTTGCGGATGTAGCTGCCATCGATTTTCAGGTACGCCAGGCCCAGGTGCGCCAGGTTGCCGATCATGCTGAAACGCCCACCAAAGCGTTGCAGCGCCAGGCCGAAGCCAAGCGCGTGCAGGCGCCGGGTGAGTTGCTCCAGGGCCGCCTGCTCAGGCAACTGTTCCTCGCCAATTTCGAAAACCAGCCTAGGGCCGAGGGCCGTGTTCTGGCCCAGTAGCTCGAAGACACGCTGAAGGGCCTTGGGATCGGCCAGGGTGGCGGCGGACAGGTTCAGTGCCAGCACCTGATCATGCCCTCGAAGGTGCGCCAGCACCTTCTCCAACACCAGCACATCAAGCCGCGGCATCCACCCGAAGCGCTCCAGCCAGGGCAGGAAGCGGCCTGCCGGCAGCGCCTCGCCCTGGCCATCCTGCAAACGCGAAATCACTTTGTGATGCAGTACCCGTTGCGCAGAGGCGCAATCCACCACTGGCTGGAAGAACAGTTCGAAATGCCCGTTGTTGAACGCCTGGTCCAGCCGCTCGTGCCAGACATACTGGCTATCCGCAGCAACTGCTGCCACACCTTGTTCAAGGCACACCCAGCCCGGCGTTGGCTGGTTCTCGGCGCGGGCCAGCGCCTCGTCGGCAAGCTTCAGCAATGCCTGTGGTGAATCACCGGGACTGAACGGCGCCAGGCCGATACAAGCCACCGGGTCGATATCACTGGCACCCGTTTCGTGCAGGCTGTGCAGTGTTGCTTCCAAGGCCTGGGCAAGCTGCACCGCCTCTTCATGCACCATGCCCGGCGCCAGCACGGCGAACTCGCCCCCGCGGCTGCGGGAAATCAGGTCGTTGGTCTCCGGGTAGCTGGCACAGGTGCGACGCAACTGCTCACCCACGGCCTGCAATAACTGGTCGGTGCGCTGGCCGCCAAGGCGGGCGTTCAATCCTGCCAGCCCCTGGACCCGCAACAACAGCAGGTACCCAGCACGCGCTTCTTCCAGGTTGCTCACCCGGGTGTTCAGCTGCATCTCGAAATAACGGCGGTTGGACAGCCCGGTCAGGCTGTCCTGGTAGGACTCGGTACGTAGCCGCTCACTGCGCTCGGCCTGCTCGGTGAACAATGCCTTGAGCTTCTCTACCATCTGGTTCATCGCCTGCACTACCCGACGCAGCTCCGGCGTGCGGGGCAACTCGGGCAGGCTGAGGAACTCGCGGCGGGCAATGGCGTGGGACTGCTCGACCATGTAGTCCAGCGGCCGCAACTGGCGACGCAGGAGCAAGGCGCCGAGTACCGCACTGGCCGCGCCACACAACAGCAGCCAACCCAGGCTGCCCAAGGCGCTTTGCCAGAGTTTGGCAACAGCGAACATCGGGTGGCTGATCACTTCAACGCGTGCGGCCTGCTGCCAGCCGCGGCTGACGATGGCATCGCCACCGGCGGCTTCCAGGCTGATCAGGTGCACGAACCAGCGCGGCACACCGCCGGGGTCCGGCTCGGCGTGGCGCTCCACCAGCACAGCATTGGAGCCCAGGTCGACAACCTTGATGCTCGAGTAGTAACCACTGTCGAAGATCGAACTGACCATCAGCTCGACCATCGCCGGGTCATCGATATTCGGCGTCAGCGACAGCGCCAGCGCTGTCGCCGCATCCTGGGCGTGCGAGCGCAACTGGTTGACGTACTGGCTGCGCGAGCTTTCCAGGCTGACCATGAAACTGCCACTGAAGGCGACTACCAGGAACAGGCAAATGGCCAACAGCAATTGTTTGAACAGTGACATCTGTGCTCCTTCAGTAAACCGGCTCGGCCGGGAACCCTTCGGCCTGCATTTTCTTCAGCAAATCCTGCCAGCGAGACAGCCGCTTGGTATCGCCGACCTTCTTGTTGCCTGCGGCGCCTGTCAGCCACAAACCCTCACCATTGAAGGCGTATACCGGCAGCAGGTCGGTACGCTGGCTGGCCGGCTTGATGGCATCCATCAGGCTGTCGAGCACCAATGGCTGTGCCTGTGGGCTTGAATAATAGGTCAGGACCATGTGTGCCCGGTTCTGTCGCAGCGCCTTGACGTAGGTGATGCGCAGCTTTTCGCTGGGGATGCCCATGCGCCGCAGGCTGAAATACTTGGCGATGGCGTAGTCTTCGCAGTCCCCTGCGCCCTTGATCAGTGCCTGCACCGGCGTGGCCCAATAATCGACCTCGCGCCACAGGTCGATATCCTCGACATAGCGCAATTGCTGGTTGAAGAAGCGGTTGACCACCTGCAGCCGCTCAAGCTCCGTACCCTGCTTCTGTGTTGCCATCAGGTTCTGCCAGGCATCGATACGGCCTTGCCCGGCACCCAAGGGGCCATACAGGGCCTGCGACTTGCGGCTGATCTGGGAAAAGTCCCAATCCGCGTGCAAGCCGCCCAGCAGCAGGCTGCCCAACAGCGCAGCAAGGCCGACACGTTGCACAACGGTTTTGAGCATCCAGGATATCGCCACTGCGTAGCCCTGTTCAGGCCAGTCGAAAGCAGCGATGGTGCGGCTTGCCAGGGCAAAAAACAATGGCACCCTGCAATCATGCACCCGCCGGTCAGTCGACCTACACTTTCTGGTTATAACCTTCTATAGGTCGCTTCCTTTGCCCGGCGACTTCATCCACCATAGCCGCGCTTTGGGGCGCCTGTTCCATCACAAGTACAGGTTTGACACCCCGAAGAGCTGTTACTAGTGTCATTGGATCCAACTTTAGTCATCGTTGAGGCAGGCGTCGCGTGGCCGAGAAAATCAAATTGAGCAATGTGCTGGCCAGCGAGCAGCTGTTGCCGCACCAGGCCCGTGGCGTGATTGAAGAACGCCTGCGCAGCGCCATTCTTGATGGCCGCTTGCCCCCAGGTACTGCCATACGCCAGCAAGAGCTCGCTACCTTGTTCGGTGTCAGCCGCATGCCCGTTCGTGAAGCCCTGCGCCAGCTCGAAGCGCAATCGCTGCTGAAGGTTGAGATGCACAAGGGCGCGGTTGTTGCGCCGTTGATCGGCGAGGACGCGGTGGACACCTATGCCCTGCGCGTATTGCTCGAGACCGAGGCGCTGCGCCAGTCCATTCCGTTGCTCGATGCCAACGACATCGCCAGCGCGCGCGGGTATATCCAGCAACTGGAAAACGAAACCCGTCACGCTGAAATCGGCCGCCTCAATCGCCTGTTCCACATGTCGCTGTACAACAAAGCGCCGAACAAGAAGCTGCTGCGCCTGATCGAGGACGAACTGAACGAGGAAGAGCGCTTCCTGCGGTTTCATCTTTCGTCCATGGGCCTGGGCAAGCTCACCCAGGATGATCACAACGCACTGGCGGATGCCGCTGGCGACAAGCTGGTGGATGAAGCGGTAACGGTGCTGGAACGGCACCTGAATAACGCATCGCGGGTAATCCGCAAGTACCTGGATACTCAACTGCGCCGCTAGCAAGTAGTGATTGCATCATGGGCGGTCGGATGGGTTGCAAATTGATCGGCACTTGTCAACAATGAGACTAATTATCATTCATGTCCATTGGTGGCAGCGCCCTCCCCATGCCGAGCAACGATTCCGTGCAAACGCTCTACAGTGACCACCACGGCTGGTTGCATGCCTGGCTACGCAGCAAGCTGGGCAACGCCGCCGATGCCGCAGACCTGGCCCAGGATACCTTCGTGCGCCTGCTGCAGCGTCGCGAACACTTGCAGCTGAACACTCCTCGGGCTTTCCTGCGAACTGTTGCGCGTGGGTTGGTGATCGATCACTGGCGGCGCGAAGAACTGCACAAGGCCTACCTCGAGGCACTTGCCCAGGTGCCGGAAGCACAGGCCCCCTCGGCCGAAACCCGTGAGCTGCTGCTGGAATTGCTGGAGCGCATCGCGCGCATGCTCGACGGCCTCAAGCCCAAAGTACGCCGCGCATTCCTGCTGGCCCAATGCGAGGGGCTAAAGCACCAGGCCATTGCCGACCAGATGGGGATCTCGGTACGTACCGTGGAGCGCTACATTGCCGACGCGCTCTACCATTGCTACCTGCTGCGTTACGCCGACGAGTGCTGACGCGATGACCGCCGCACAGCCTGGCGCAACAGCGGTAAAGCAGGCCATTCAGTGGATGCTGAGGCTGCGCGAGAGCGGGCATGACCCTGCCCTGCAGCAAGAGTGCAGGCAATGGCGCACAGCCCACCACCAACACGAACAGGCCTGGCAACGGGTGACTCACCTGCATCAGGACCTCGACCTGCGTGCCGTCCCTGGCGCCGGGCTGGCTTTGCAGACCCTGGAAACCAGCCAGCGCCGCCTGTACCGTCGGCAGGCACTGAAGCTGCTTGGCGGCGCTGCCATGGTGGGGACGGCGGCATGGGTGGGAAAAGACCTTGATACGGTCAACGCCTGGACATCGGACTACGCCACCGGCACGGGCGAACGACGCAGCTTTACGCTTCCCGATGGCTCGCTGATGCAACTCAATACCCGCAGTGCCGTCGACCTGGTCTTCAATAACCAGCAGCGCATGGTCCGCCTGAAGCAAGGGGAATTGATGATTGCCTGCAACCCGCAGCGTTCCTTGCTTGTAGAAACTCGAGACGCGTTACTGGAAGGGTTCGAAGGGCGCTTTGTGGTACGCCAGGACAGCGACTGCACGCAGGTCAGTGTCAGCCATGGCAGAGTGGCGATACACCGGCCTGGCCAGTTGCAATGGATCGAAAGCGGCCAGAACTGGCGCCTGGATGCGCTAGGTACACACCGACTAGAGCAGGTGGCGATGGATGCGATGGCCTGGACCGAGGGCCTGATCGTCACCCGGGACATGCGCCTGCTCGACTTCCTCGCGCAGGTCAGCCGTTATCGCCACGGTTACCTGGGCTGCAGCGACGACATTGCCGATTTACGCCTGTCCGGTGTATTCCGCCTCGAAGACCCGGAGCAACTGCTGCAGCTGCTGCCACGGACGCTGCCCATTCGGCTTCGCCAACGTACACGCTGGTGGGTTCGCGTGGAGGGGCTGGCCTGAACTGAAGGCGGCTATTGCGTTCAGGGCCGCTTCGCGCCGCAACAACTTTTTTGACGGGTTTTGAATGCCGGTCCGGCTAGGACAGTAAGCGACACCTCCTGCCCTCACACCTCAACGGACCCCTCATGCCTACCGACTCCGCGCACACATTTAACGCGAATGATTTTCGACCTGTCTTGCAATCAGCGCCACTGCGCAAAGCAGTCCGTGCTGCCCTGTTCGGCACCGCGTTGGGCCTGACAGCCGCACCGCAACTTTCCATGGCAGCTGAAACGGCCCAGGTGAGCCACTACTATGCGATCCCGGCCGGCCAACTGGATGACGTGCTCAACCAGTTCGCCCGAAAGGCTGGCATTACCTTGTCCAGTACACCTCAGCTCACCCAAGGCTTGCAGTCGAACGGCCTGCAGGGGCAGTACCCAACCGATCAGGCACTGCGCCAGTTGCTCAATGGCAGCGGCCTGGAAGCCGTCAGTCAGGATGGCCGCAGCTACGTGCTGCAGGCACAACCCCAGGGCGCTGCATTGTCATTGCCAGACACCGATGTCCGTAGCTTCACCCTTGGCAATGCGTTGGGCAGCATGGAGGGTTACAACGCTACCCACAGCCAGGTTGCGACCAAGACCAGCATGCCACTGGTAGAGACATCGCAATCGGTCTCGGTGGTCACCCGTCAGCAGATGGACGACCAAGGCTCCCAAACCGTCGCCCAAGCCATGCGCTACACACCGGGGGTGCTGACCAACCCCTACGGTGCGACCCATCGTTATGACTATGTGGCCATGCGTGGTTTCAACGACGGTTCGGTAGACAACATCTACGTCGACGGGCTCAAGTCGATGGGCGATAACGGAACCTACAGCACCATGCAGGTGGACCCGTACTTCCTTGAGCGCATCGATATTCTCAAGGGACCGTCTTCGGTACTGTACGGCCGTAGCTCCCCAGGAGGCCTGGTGGCACTGACTACCAAGAAGCCGCTGTTTACCCCCTACCATCAAGTCCAGGCTACCCTAGGTACACAGGGCCAACGTGGCACGGGTTTCGACTTCAGCGGCCCTTTGGATGACGACAAGCGTATCGCTTATCGCCTGACAGGCCTGGCGGATGCTTCCGACACGCAGTTCGACCACAACAAGGAAGAACGCTACGCCATCGCGCCGGCCGTCAGTATCGACTTCAACGAAGACACCTCGCTGACCCTGCAGGCCTACCTGCAACACGATCCAAACGGCGGCTACCACGGCGGTAACCCTGCAGACGGCATGCTGCACAAGCGCAACGGCTTGCGTCTGTCGGACCACTTCTTCGAAGGCGAGCCAGGTATCGACAACTACGAGCGCACCCAACAATCCTTCAGCTACCAGTTCGAGCATCGCTTCAACGATGTGTTCACTGCGCGACAGAACTTCCGCTACCAGGATTCTGACGTGTCGATGGACCAGGTGTATTCCGCCGGTTGGGCGGACGCCAACAGCAATATCCTCAACCGCGCCTATACCGGCGGCGACGAACGCCTGCATTCGTACATCATCGACAACATGCTGCAGGCCGAATTCTTCACCGGGGCCGCCAAACATACCCTGCTGCTGGGCGCCGACTACCAGCGACGCAAGGCCGACGTGGCCTGGCGTTATGGCACAGTCGACCCGCTGGATGCCGGCAACCCGCAGTACGGCAATGGCAACCTTCAGGTACTTGGCGAGAACCGCTACCAGCGGCGCCTGCAGCAAACGGGCGTTTACCTGCAGGACCTGGTGGAGCTGGACCAATGGCGCTTCTCGTTGGGGCTGCGCCAGGACTGGGTGAAGGTGTCCGAGGAGAATCGCGACAGCAACACAAAGGTCAGTGACCAGCGCTCCAGGTTCACTACCCGCGCGGGTGTGCTCTATCTGTTCGAGAACGGTATTGCGCCCTATGCCAGCTACTCGGAGTCGTTCAACCCCAATACCGTATCCGACCAGCAAGGCCGCCCTCTGGCACCGACCGAGGGCACTCAATGGGAGGCTGGTATCAAGTATCAGCCGCCGGGTAGCGACAACCTGTTCACCGCATCGGTGTTCCGCATCGAGCAGGAGAACCTGGCCTCGAAGCAGCCTGACGAGGACTTCTATCGCCCTGTAGGGCAAGTGCGCTCACAAGGGCTAGAGCTGGAGGCCCATGTGCAGCTGACCGATAGCCTGAAACTGCTTGGCGGCTATACCTTTACCGATATCGAGTACGCAAAGTCGATGCCCAGCCTGGTGTCGGCCAGTCTTGATAACAAGGGCAATTCACCAACCCAGGCACCGAAACAGATGTTCTCGCTTTGGGCTGACTACAACTTCCACCAGGGGGCACTGGATGGCCTGCGCTTGGGCGGTGGGGTGCGGTACGTGGGGTACAGCTGGGTGGATGCGGAAAACAGCATGAAGGTGCCTTCCTATACCTTGTTCGACGCCTCGATCGGCTATGACCTGGGCAAGGTCGGCCTCCGGGGGATGGATGTGCGCCTGAACGCCAACAACCTTACCAATGAAAGCTACATCGCCTCTTGTGCAAGCCTGAACTACTGCTACATGGGTGAAGAGCGCAATGTCAGCGCTACGGTCAGCTATCAGTTCTGAGTCTATGGCGGCCGCTGCGCTTCCGATCGCGACACAAGGCCGCTCCTACACGGGAAGCGCGCTCGCCTGATGCCCCACCGGAAAAGACAAAGCCCCTGTCTGCATCGCAGACAGGGGCTTTGGATTTGAATCTTGACGATGACCTACTCTCACATGGGGAAACCCCACACTACCATCGGCGATGCATCGTTTCACTGCTGAGTTCGGGATGGGATCAGGTGGTTCCAATGCTCTATGGTCGTCAAGAAATTCTGTGTGCTGGACCGTCCCTCGGACGTGCCTGCAAATCTCTGTAGTTCCTACTTAAAGACAAAACCCCTACCTGCGTGCGCAGATAGGGGTTTTGCGAAATGAATCTTGACGATGACCTACTCTCACATGGGGAAACCCCACACTACCATCGGCGATGCATCGTTTCACTGCTGAGTTCGGGATGGGATCAGGTGGTTCCAATGCTCTATGGTCGTCAAGAAATTCTGTTGCCAGAATGTCCAGATGGACAGCCCAGCGAATTCGGATATGCGATATCTGTGGTGCTTTTGTGAACAGTGCGAACTTTCGGTTCGTTTCGTCTTCACCACCACAATCTGCGTAGCAGATTGCTTGGGTGTTATATGGTCAAGCCTCACGGGCAATTAGTATTGGTTAGCTCAACGCCTCACAGCGCTTACACACCCAACCTATCAACGTCGTAGTCTTCGACGGCCCTTTAGGGGATTCAAGATCCCAGTGAGATCTCATCTTGAGGCAAGTTTCCCGCTTAGATGCTTTCAGCGGTTATCTCTTCCGAACATAGCTACCCGGCAATGCCACTGGCGTGACAACCGGAACACCAGAGGTTCGTCCACTCCGGTCCTCTCGTACTAGGAGCAGCCCCTCTCAAATCTCAAACGTCCACGGCAGATAGGGACCGAACTGTCTCACGACGTTCTAAACCCAGCTCGCGTACCACTTTAAATGGCGAACAGCCATACCCTTGGGACCGGCTTCAGCCCCAGGATGTGATGAGCCGACATCGAGGTGCCAAACACCGCCGTCGATATGAACTCTTGGGCGGTATCAGCCTGTTATCCCCGGAGTACCTTTTATCCGTTGAGCGATGGCCCTTCCATACAGAACCACCGGATCACTAAGACCTACTTTCGTACCTGCTCGACGTGTTTGTCTCGCAGTCAAGCGCGCTTTTGCCTTTATACTCTACGACCGATTTCCGACCGGTCTGAGCGCACCTTCGTACTCCTCCGTTACTCTTTGGGAGGAGACCGCCCCAGTCAAACTACCCACCATACACTGTCCTCGATCCGGATAACGGACCTGAGTTAGAACCTCAAAGTTGCCAGGGTGGTATTTCAAGGATGGCTCCATGAGAACTGGCGTCCCCACTTCAAAGCCTCCCACCTATCCTACACAAGCAAATTCAAAGTCCAGTGCAAAGCTATAGTAAAGGTTCACGGGGTCTTTCCGTCTAGCCGCGGATACACTGCATCTTCACAGCGATTTCAATTTCACTGAGTCTCGGGTGGAGACAGCGCCGCCATCGTTACGCCATTCGTGCAGGTCGGAACTTACCCGACAAGGAATTTCGCTACCTTAGGACCGTTATAGTTACGGCCGCCGTTTACCGGGGCTTCGATCAAGAGCTTCGCTTGCGCTAACCCCATCAATTAACCTTCCGGCACCGGGCAGGCGTCACACCCTATACGTCCACTTTCGTGTTTGCAGAGTGCTGTGTTTTTAATAAACAGTCGCAGCGGCCTGGTATCTTCGACCGGCATGGGCTTACGGAGCAAGTCCTTCACCCTCGCCGGCGCACCTTCTCCCGAAGTTACGGTGCCATTTTGCCTAGTTCCTTCACCCGAGTTCTCTCAAGCGCCTTGGTATTCTCTACCTAACCACCTGTGTCGGTTTGGGGTACGGTTCCCAGTTATCTGAAGCTTAGGAGCTTTTCTTGGAAGCATGGTATCAACCACTTCGTCGCCTAAAGGCAACTCGTCATCAGCTCTCGGCCTTGAAATCCCGGATTTGCCTAAGATTTCAGCCTACCACCTTAAACCTGGACAACCAACGCCAGGCTGGCCTAACCTTCTCCGTCCCTCCATCGCAATAACTGGAAGTACAGGAATATTAACCTGTTTTCCATCGACTACGCTTTTCAGCCTCGCCTTAGGGACCGACTAACCCTGCGTCGATTAACGTTGCGCAGGAAACCTTGGTCTTTCGGCGTGCGAGTTTTTCACTCGCATTGTCGTTACTCATGTCAGCATTCGCACTTCTGATACCTCCAGCAAGCTTCTCAACTCACCTTCACAGGCTTACAGAACGCTCCTCTACCGCGTCATCGTAAGATGACACCCGTAGCTTCGGTGCATGGTTTGAGCCCCGTTACATCTTCCGCGCAGGCCGACTCGACTAGTGAGCTATTACGCTTTCTTTAAAGGGTGGCTGCTTCTAAGCCAACCTCCTAGCTGTCTAAGCCTTCCCACATCGTTTCCCACTTAACCATGACTTTGGGACCTTAGCTGACGGTCTGGGTTGTTTCCCTTTTCACGACGGACGTTAGCACCCGCCGTGTGTCTCCCATGCTCGGCACTTGTAGGTATTCGGAGTTTGCATCGGTTTGGTAAGTCGGGATGACCCCCTAGCCGAAACAGTGCTCTACCCCCTACAGTGATACATGAGGCGCTACCTAAATAGCTTTCGAGGAGAACCAGCTATCTCCGAGCTTGATTAGCCTTTCACTCCGATCCACAGGTCATCCGCTAACTTTTCAACGGTAGTCGGTTCGGTCCTCCAGTCAGTGTTACCTAACCTTCAACCTGCCCATGGATAGATCGCCCGGTTTCGGGTCTATACCCAGCGACTAAACGCCCTATTAAGACTCGCTTTCGCTACGCCTCCCCTATTCGGTTAAGCTCGCCACTGAATATAAGTCGCTGACCCATTATACAAAAGGTACGCAGTCACCTAACAAAGTAGGCTCCCACTGCTTGTACGCATACGGTTTCAGGTTCTATTTCACTCCCCTCTCCGGGGTTCTTTTCGCCTTTCCCTCACGGTACTGGTTCACTATCGGTCAGTCAGTAGTATTTAGCCTTGGAGGATGGTCCCCCCATATTCAGACAAAGTTTCTCGTGCTCCGTCCTACTCGATTTCATTGACAAGAGATTTTCGTGTACGGGGCTATCACCCACTATGGCCGCACTTTCCAGAGCGTTCCACTAATCTCAAATCAACTTAAGGGCTGGTCCCCGTTCGCTCGCCACTACTAAGGGAATCTCGGTTGATTTCTTTTCCTCAGGGTACTTAGATGTTTCAGTTCCCCTGGTTCGCCTCTTGCACCTATGTATTCAGTACAAGATACTCAGCTTGTGCTGAGTGGGTTCCCCCATTCAGAGATCTCTGGATCACAGTCTGTTTGCCGACTCCCCAAAGCTTATCGCAGGCTACCACGTCTTTCATCGCCTCTGACTGCCAAGGCATCCACCGTATGCGCTTCTTCACTTGACCATATAACCCCAAGCAATCTGGTTATACTGTGAAGACGACATTCGCCGAAAATTCGCATGTTGCTCTTTCGAGCAGAACTCACAAATTTTACCTTAGCCTGATTAACCAGCAGTGAAACTGGTTATCAGTCTATATCTATCACATATCCGAATTTTTAAAGAACGATCTGACAAAAGTCAGAAATCAACATTCGAAGCGAATGCTCATTTCCGAGTTCTGACCAGGAACAACGTCTTCAACCATGAATCAAGCAATTCGTGTGGGAGCTCATCAGCAGGCTGATGTCGTCGATTAAGGAGGTGATCCAGCCGCAGGTTCCCCTACGGCTACCTTGTTACGACTTCACCCCAGTCATGAATCACACCGTGGTAACCGTCCTCCCGAAGGTTAGACTAGCTACTTCTGGTGCAACCCACTCCCATGGTGTGACGGGCGGTGTGTACAAGGCCCGGGAACGTATTCACCGCGACATTCTGATTCGCGATTACTAGCGATTCCGACTTCACGCAGTCGAGTTGCAGACTGCGATCCGGACTACGATCGGTTTTGTGAGATTAGCTCCACCTCGCGGCTTGGCAACCCTCTGTACCGACCATTGTAGCACGTGTGTAGCCCAGGCCGTAAGGGCCATGATGACTTGACGTCATCCCCACCTTCCTCCGGTTTGTCACCGGCAGTCTCCTTAGAGTGCCCACCATAACGTGCTGGTAACTAAGGACAAGGGTTGCGCTCGTTACGGGACTTAACCCAACATCTCACGACACGAGCTGACGACAGCCATGCAGCACCTGTGTCAGAGCTCCCGAAGGCACCAATCCATCTCTGGAAAGTTCTCTGCATGTCAAGGCCTGGTAAGGTTCTTCGCGTTGCTTCGAATTAAACCACATGCTCCACCGCTTGTGCGGGCCCCCGTCAATTCATTTGAGTTTTAACCTTGCGGCCGTACTCCCCAGGCGGTCAACTTAATGCGTTAGCTGCGCCACTAAAATCTCAAGGATTCCAACGGCTAGTTGACATCGTTTACGGCGTGGACTACCAGGGTATCTAATCCTGTTTGCTCCCCACGCTTTCGCACCTCAGTGTCAGTATCAGTCCAGGTGGTCGCCTTCGCCACTGGTGTTCCTTCCTATATCTACGCATTTCACCGCTACACAGGAAATTCCACCACCCTCTACCGTACTCTAGCTCGCCAGTTTTGGATGCAGTTCCCAGGTTGAGCCCGGGGCTTTCACATCCAACTTAACGAACCACCTACGCGCGCTTTACGCCCAGTAATTCCGATTAACGCTTGCACCCTCTGTATTACCGCGGCTGCTGGCACAGAGTTAGCCGGTGCTTATTCTGTCGGTAACGTCAAAACAGCAAGGTATTAACTTACTGCCCTTCCTCCCAACTTAAAGTGCTTTACAATCCGAAGACCTTCTTCACACACGCGGCATGGCTGGATCAGGCTTTCGCCCATTGTCCAATATTCCCCACTGCTGCCTCCCGTAGGAGTCTGGACCGTGTCTCAGTTCCAGTGTGACTGATCATCCTCTCAGACCAGTTACGGATCGTCGCCTTGGTGAGCCATTACCCCACCAACTAGCTAATCCGACCTAGGCTCATCTGATAGCGCAAGGCCCGAAGGTCCCCTGCTTTCTCCCGTAGGACGTATGCGGTATTAGCGTTCCTTTCGAAACGTTGTCCCCCACTACCAGGCAGATTCCTAGGCATTACTCACCCGTCCGCCGCTGAATCAAGGAGCAAGCTCCCGTCATCCGCTCGACTTGCATGTGTTAGGCCTGCCGCCAGCGTTCAATCTGAGCCATGATCAAACTCTTCAGTTCAATACTGCTTGGGTTTTTAAGAAACCCTAAACTTGGCTCAGCAATCTCAAATGACTATGTGATTTCTCGCATGGCCACTTGTGATGCTGATAATCTTTGTGACTATCAGTCCGTACTCACAAGCACCCACACGAATTGCTTGATTCGATTTGTTAAAGAGCGTTTGGTTAAGAGCTTTTCGTCTCAACCGAGGCGCGAATTCTACGCTTTCCTCATGGTCTGTCAAGCGTTTATTTTGAGGTTTTTTCGAGAAACTCGTTTAACTTCAAACACTTAACTCGCTTCGATCTCTCGTCGCGGGAGGTGAATAATACAGCATTCAGAAACGCTGTCAACCACCTTTTTACCACCACCGGCTGGCCTTCGGCCTACCAGGAGAAGCGACAGCTTCTACTTAAAGACAAAACCCCTACCTGCATGCGCAGATAGGGGTTTTGCGAAATGAATCTTGACGATGACCTACTCTCACATGGGGAAACCCCACACTACCATCGGCGATGCATCGTTTCACTGCTGAGTTCGGGATGGGATCAGGTGGTTCCAATGCTCTATGGTCGTCAAGAAATTCTGTTGCCAGAATGTCCAGATGGACAGCCCAGCGAATTCGGATATGCGATATCTGTGGTGCTTTTGTGAACAGTGCGAACTTTCGGTTCGTTTCGTCTTCACCACCACAATCTGCGTAGCAGATTGCTTGGGTGTTATATGGTCAAGCCTCACGGGCAATTAGTATTGGTTAGCTCAACGCCTCACAGCGCTTACACACCCAACCTATCAACGTCGTAGTCTTCGACGGCCCTTTAGGGGATTCAAGATCCCAGTGAGATCTCATCTTGAGGCAAGTTTCCCGCTTAGATGCTTTCAGCGGTTATCTCTTCCGAACATAGCTACCCGGCAATGCCACTGGCGTGACAACCGGAACACCAGAGGTTCGTCCACTCCGGTCCTCTCGTACTAGGAGCAGCCCCTCTCAAATCTCAAACGTCCACGGCAGATAGGGACCGAACTGTCTCACGACGTTCTAAACCCAGCTCGCGTACCACTTTAAATGGCGAACAGCCATACCCTTGGGACCGGCTTCAGCCCCAGGATGTGATGAGCCGACATCGAGGTGCCAAACACCGCCGTCGATATGAACTCTTGGGCGGTATCAGCCTGTTATCCCCGGAGTACCTTTTATCCGTTGAGCGATGGCCCTTCCATACAGAACCACCGGATCACTAAGACCTACTTTCGTACCTGCTCGACGTGTTTGTCTCGCAGTCAAGCGCGCTTTTGCCTTTATACTCTACGACCGATTTCCGACCGGTCTGAGCGCACCTTCGTACTCCTCCGTTACTCTTTGGGAGGAGACCGCCCCAGTCAAACTACCCACCATACACTGTCCTCGATCCGGATAACGGACCTGAGTTAGAACCTCAAAGTTGCCAGGGTGGTATTTCAAGGATGGCTCCATGAGAACTGGCGTCCCCACTTCAAAGCCTCCCACCTATCCTACACAAGCAAATTCAAAGTCCAGTGCAAAGCTATAGTAAAGGTTCACGGGGTCTTTCCGTCTAGCCGCGGATACACTGCATCTTCACAGCGATTTCAATTTCACTGAGTCTCGGGTGGAGACAGCGCCGCCATCGTTACGCCATTCGTGCAGGTCGGAACTTACCCGACAAGGAATTTCGCTACCTTAGGACCGTTATAGTTACGGCCGCCGTTTACCGGGGCTTCGATCAAGAGCTTCGCTTGCGCTAACCCCATCAATTAACCTTCCGGCACCGGGCAGGCGTCACACCCTATACGTCCACTTTCGTGTTTGCAGAGTGCTGTGTTTTTAATAAACAGTCGCAGCGGCCTGGTATCTTCGACCGGCATGGGCTTACGGAGCAAGTCCTTCACCCTCGCCGGCGCACCTTCTCCCGAAGTTACGGTGCCATTTTGCCTAGTTCCTTCACCCGAGTTCTCTCAAGCGCCTTGGTATTCTCTACCTAACCACCTGTGTCGGTTTGGGGTACGGTTCCCAGTTATCTGAAGCTTAGGAGCTTTTCTTGGAAGCATGGTATCAACCACTTCGTCGCCTAAAGGCAACTCGTCATCAGCTCTCGGCCTTGAAATCCCGGATTTGCCTAAGATTTCAGCCTACCACCTTAAACCTGGACAACCAACGCCAGGCTGGCCTAACCTTCTCCGTCCCTCCATCGCAATAACTGGAAGTACAGGAATATTAACCTGTTTTCCATCGACTACGCTTTTCAGCCTCGCCTTAGGGACCGACTAACCCTGCGTCGATTAACGTTGCGCAGGAAACCTTGGTCTTTCGGCGTGCGAGTTTTTCACTCGCATTGTCGTTACTCATGTCAGCATTCGCACTTCTGATACCTCCAGCAAGCTTCTCAACTCACCTTCACAGGCTTACAGAACGCTCCTCTACCGCGTCATCGTAAGATGACACCCGTAGCTTCGGTGCATGGTTTGAGCCCCGTTACATCTTCCGCGCAGGCCGACTCGACTAGTGAGCTATTACGCTTTCTTTAAAGGGTGGCTGCTTCTAAGCCAACCTCCTAGCTGTCTAAGCCTTCCCACATCGTTTCCCACTTAACCATGACTTTGGGACCTTAGCTGACGGTCTGGGTTGTTTCCCTTTTCACGACGGACGTTAGCACCCGCCGTGTGTCTCCCATGCTCGGCACTTGTAGGTATTCGGAGTTTGCATCGGTTTGGTAAGTCGGGATGACCCCCTAGCCGAAACAGTGCTCTACCCCCTACAGTGATACATGAGGCGCTACCTAAATAGCTTTCGAGGAGAACCAGCTATCTCCGAGCTTGATTAGCCTTTCACTCCGATCCACAGGTCATCCGCTAACTTTTCAACGGTAGTCGGTTCGGTCCTCCAGTCAGTGTTACCTAACCTTCAACCTGCCCATGGATAGATCGCCCGGTTTCGGGTCTATACCCAGCGACTAAACGCCCTATTAAGACTCGCTTTCGCTACGCCTCCCCTATTCGGTTAAGCTCGCCACTGAATATAAGTCGCTGACCCATTATACAAAAGGTACGCAGTCACCTAACAAAGTAGGCTCCCACTGCTTGTACGCATACGGTTTCAGGTTCTATTTCACTCCCCTCTCCGGGGTTCTTTTCGCCTTTCCCTCACGGTACTGGTTCACTATCGGTCAGTCAGTAGTATTTAGCCTTGGAGGATGGTCCCCCCATATTCAGACAAAGTTTCTCGTGCTCCGTCCTACTCGATTTCATTGACAAGAGATTTTCGTGTACGGGGCTATCACCCACTATGGCCGCACTTTCCAGAGCGTTCCACTAATCTCAAATCAACTTAAGGGCTGGTCCCCGTTCGCTCGCCACTACTAAGGGAATCTCGGTTGATTTCTTTTCCTCAGGGTACTTAGATGTTTCAGTTCCCCTGGTTCGCCTCTTGCACCTATGTATTCAGTACAAGATACTCAGCTTATGCTGAGTGGGTTCCCCCATTCAGAGATCTCTGGATCACAGTCTGTTTGCCGACTCCCCAAAGCTTATCGCAGGCTACCACGTCTTTCATCGCCTCTGACTGCCAAGGCATCCACCGTATGCGCTTCTTCACTTGACCATATAACCCCAAGCAATCTGGTTATACTGTGAAGACGACATTCGCCGAAAATTCGCATGTTGCTCTTTCGAGCAGAACTCACAAATTTTACCTTAGCCTGATTAACCAGCAGTGAAACTGGTCATCAGTCTATATCTATCACATATCCGAATTTTTAAAGAACGATCTGACAAAAGTCAGAAATCAACATTCGAAGCGAATGCTCATTTCCGAGTTCTGACCAGGAACAACGTCTTCAACCATGAATCAAGCAATTCGTGTGGGAGCTCATCAGTAGGCTGATGTCGTCGATTAAGGAGGTGATCCAGCCGCAGGTTCCCCTACGGCTACCTTGTTACGACTTCACCCCAGTCATGAATCACACCGTGGTAACCGTCCTCCCGAAGGTTAGACTAGCTACTTCTGGTGCAACCCACTCCCATGGTGTGACGGGCGGTGTGTACAAGGCCCGGGAACGTATTCACCGCGACATTCTGATTCGCGATTACTAGCGATTCCGACTTCACGCAGTCGAGTTGCAGACTGCGATCCGGACTACGATCGGTTTTGTGAGATTAGCTCCACCTCGCGGCTTGGCAACCCTCTGTACCGACCATTGTAGCACGTGTGTAGCCCAGGCCGTAAGGGCCATGATGACTTGACGTCATCCCCACCTTCCTCCGGTTTGTCACCGGCAGTCTCCTTAGAGTGCCCACCATAACGTGCTGGTAACTAAGGACAAGGGTTGCGCTCGTTACGGGACTTAACCCAACATCTCACGACACGAGCTGACGACAGCCATGCAGCACCTGTGTCAGAGCTCCCGAAGGCACCAATCCATCTCTGGAAAGTTCTCTGCATGTCAAGGCCTGGTAAGGTTCTTCGCGTTGCTTCGAATTAAACCACATGCTCCACCGCTTGTGCGGGCCCCCGTCAATTCATTTGAGTTTTAACCTTGCGGCCGTACTCCCCAGGCGGTCAACTTAATGCGTTAGCTGCGCCACTAAAATCTCAAGGATTCCAACGGCTAGTTGACATCGTTTACGGCGTGGACTACCAGGGTATCTAATCCTGTTTGCTCCCCACGCTTTCGCACCTCAGTGTCAGTATCAGTCCAGGTGGTCGCCTTCGCCACTGGTGTTCCTTCCTATATCTACGCATTTCACCGCTACACAGGAAATTCCACCACCCTCTACTGTACTCTAGCTCGCCAGTTTTGGATGCAGTTCCCAGGTTGAGCCCGGGGCTTTCACATCCAACTTAACGAACCACCTACGCGCGCTTTACGCCCAGTAATTCCGATTAACGCTTGCACCCTCTGTATTACCGCGGCTGCTGGCACAGAGTTAGCCGGTGCTTATTCTGTCGGTAACGTCAAAACAGCAAGGTATTAGCTTACTGCCCTTCCTCCCAACTTAAAGTGCTTTACAATCCGAAGACCTTCTTCACACACGCGGCATGGCTGGATCAGGCTTTCGCCCATTGTCCAATATTCCCCACTGCTGCCTCCCGTAGGAGTCTGGACCGTGTCTCAGTTCCAGTGTGACTGATCATCCTCTCAGACCAGTTACGGATCGTCGCCTTGGTGAGCCATTACCCCACCAACTAGCTAATCCGACCTAGGCTCATCTGATAGCGCAAGGCCCGAAGGTCCCCTGCTTTCTCCCGTAGGACGTATGCGGTATTAGCGTTCCTTTCGAAACGTTGTCCCCCACTACCAGGCAGATTCCTAGGCATTACTCACCCGTCCGCCGCTGAATCAAGGAGCAAGCTCCCGTCATCCGCTCGACTTGCATGTGTTAGGCCTGCCGCCAGCGTTCAATCTGAGCCATGATCAAACTCTTCAGTTCAATACTGCTTGGGTTTTTAAGAAACCCTAAACTTGGCTCAGCAATCTCAAATGACTATGTGATTTCTCGCATGGCCACTTGTGATGCTGATAATCTTTGTGACTATCAGTCCGTACTCACAAGCACCCACACGAATTGCTTGATTCGATTTGTTAAAGAGCGTTTGGTTAAGAGCCTTTCGTCTCAACCGAGGCGCGCATTCTACGCTTTCCTCATTTGCTGTCAAGCGTTTATTTTGAAGTTTTTTGCGAGAAACTCGTTTAGCTTCAAACACTTGACTCGCTGCGATCTCTCGTAGCGGGAGGCGAATCATACAGCGTTTAAAAGCGCTGTCAACCATCATCTCAACCACTGCGATCTAGCGACCGAAGCACTTCCGATACTACCTGAACCGCCTAACCAATTGATTTTCAAGAAGTTTTGCGCTTCGACTACGTCGGAAGTGGGGCGCATTATAAGGGGATTCGAAACCGCGTCAACCCTTAATTTCGAGAAACCCCGATATCGCTGAAAAGCAAAACGGGGAGGCCTGACGGCCTCCCCGCTTTTCATCAAGGCCAAACGCCCTTAAAGCACACCAGTACTGCGCAGCCGCTGCACCTCACCTGCATCCAGCCCCAATACGCCCTCCAGCACAGCCTCGGTATGCTCACCCAGCAGCGGTGGCGCGCGACGGTACTCAACCGGCGTCTCCGACAGCCGTATCGGGCTCGCCACCTGCGGCACACTCCCCGCCAACGGATGCGGAATACTTACCGCCAATCCGCGCGCCAGCACCTGCGGGTCCTGGAACATCTGCGCCAGGTCATTGATAGGGCCGCACGGCACCCCTGCTGCCTCCAGTTGGCTCACCCACTCCGCCGTGGTCTTGAAGACCGTGGCCTGGCGAATCAAAGGAATCAGCTCGGCCCGGTTGGCCACCCGCATCTTGTTGGTAACGAAACGCGGGTCGTCCGCCCATTGCGGCTGCCCGGCCACCTCGGCGAACTTGCGAAACTGGCTGTCGTTGCCCACGGTAAGGATGAAGTCGCCATCCGCGGTCGGAAAATCCTGATAAGGCACGATATTGGGGTGCGCATTACCCAGGCGACGAGGAGGGTTGCCCGTGGTCAGATAATTCATCGCCTGGTTCGCAAGGCAGGCCACCTGCACATCCAGCAACGCCATGTCGACATGCTGGCCCACCCCAGTCTGCTCGCGATGGGCGAGGGCAGCGAGGATTGCCACAGTTGAATACAACCCGGTAAGGATATCAGTCAGCGCCACCCCGACCTTGACCGGCCCCGCACCCTCTTCACCCTCCGGGCGGCCGGTCAGGCTCATCAGCCCGCCCAGCCCCTGGATCATGAAGTCATAACCCGCGCGCTTGGCATAAGGCCCGGTCTGGCCAAACCCCGTAATGGAACAATAGATAAGCCGCGGGTTGATCGCCTTCAGGCTCTGGTAGTCCAGGCCATAGGCAGCCAATCCGCCTACCTTGAAGTTCTCGATGACGATATCGGACTTCGCCGCCAGTTCACGCACCAGGCGCTGCCCCTCGGCCTGGGTGAAGTCGATGGTCACCGAGCGCTTGTTGCGGTTGGCCGACAGGTAATAGGCCGCCTCACTGGTGTTCTCACCCTCGGCATCCTTGAGGAAGGGCGGCCCCCACGAACGGGTATCGTCTCCACTGCCAGGGCGCTCGACCTTTATCACATCGGCCCCAAGGTCAGCGAGAATCTGGCCAGACCATGGGCCGGCCAACACGCGAGAAAGGTCCAGCACCCGCAGATGTGATAGCGCGCCCATGGGCTGGCTCCTTATCAATAGAAGGCCTGGATACCAGTCTGCGCACGCCCCAGGATCAGCGCATGCACATCGTGGGTACCTTCATAGGTGTTGACCACTTCTAGGTTGACCAGGTGGCGGGCCACGCCGAACTCATCGGAAATACCATTGCCACCCAGCATGTCACGCGCCATACGGGCAATATCTAGCGCCTTGCCGCAGGAGTTGCGCTTCATGATCGATGTGATCTCCACCGCAGCCGTGCCTTCGTCCTTCATCCGCCCCAGACGCAGGCAGCCCTGCAGCGCCAGGGTAATCTCGGTCTGCATGTCGGCCAGTTTCTTCTGGATCAGCTGGTTGGCAGCCAATGGACGGCCGAACTGCTGACGGTCCAGGGTGTATTGACGCGCGGTGTGCCAGCAGGCTTCCGCGGCGCCCAGCGCCCCCCACGAGATGCCATAGCGGGCGGAGTTCAGGCAGGTGAACGGGCCTTTGAGGCCGCGTACATCCGGGAAGATGTTTTCCTCTGGCACGAAGACGTTGTCCATGACGATTTCGCCAGTGATCGAGGCGCGCAGGCCGACCTTGCCGTGGATCGCCGGCGCACTGAGGCCCTCCCAACCCTTTTCCAGGACAAAGCCGCGGATATCACCCGCATCGTCCTTGGCCCATACCACGAATACATCGGCGATCGGGCTGTTGGTGATCCACATCTTGCTGCCGGTCAGGCGGTAGCCGCCCTCGACCTTCCGGGCACGAGTGATCATCGAACCCGGGTCGGAGCCGTGGTTAGGCTCGGTCAGGCCGAAGCAACCGATCCATTCACCGCTAGCCAGTTTGGGCAGGTACTTCTGCTTTTGTGCCTCGGTACCGAACTCGTTGATTGGCACCATCACCAGCGACGACTGCACGCTCATCATCGAACGGTAGCCGGAGTCGATACGCTCTACCTCGCGAGCAATCAGGCCATAGCACACGTAGTTCAGGCCACTGCCACCGTATTGCTCGGGAATGGTGGCGCCCAGCAACCCGACCTCGCCCATTTCACGGAAGATCGCCGGGTCGGTCTGCTCATGACGGAAGGCCTCGAGCACGCGCGGGGCCAGCTTGTCCTGGGCGAACTGATAAGCGCTGTCACGCACCATGCGCTCTTCTTCAGTGAGCTGCTGATCTAGCAGCAGCGGGTCGATCCAGTTGAAGCTTGCTTTACCGGCCATGAGCGAAATCCTCGAAATAGTGGGCAGTTTCTTGTGCCTTTGAGCCTAGGCCTGATCGTCCGCCGGGACAAACGAGGATTGCGCACCAATTAGTGATAATTTGTCACTTCGTAAATCGGCAAAACGCCATATTGACAGCCTGACGAGTGAGGTTGACGTACATGCGTCGCAAGATACCCAGCACCGCCGCCCTGGTATGCTTCGAGGCAGCGGCGCGCAACGAGAGCTTTACCAAAGCCGCCCAGGAACTTGCCCTGACCCAAGGCGCCGTCTGTCGGCAGATAGGTGGCCTGGAAGCTTTCCTTAATGTGGAACTGTTCCGTCGCTCGCGCCGCGGCGTGAAGCTGACCGAAGCCGGCCTGTCCTATAGCCGGCAGGTGGCCGCCCAACTGGACGCGGTAGAGCGCGATACCTTGTCGGTAATGCGCCAGCAGGGCGCCAACGTGATCGAGCTGGCCGTCGTGCCCACCTTCGGTACCCAATGGCTGCTACCGCGCCTCAAGGACTTCCAGCAGCGCCACCCGGAGGTCACCGTCAACCTCACCAACCGCACCCGGCCATTCCTGTTTGCTGACACCACCTTCGATGCCGCTATCTATTTCGGCGATGCCGACTGGTCCGGCACGCAGTCGCACCGGCTGATGGGGGAAAACCCGGTACCGGTGTGCAGCCCAGCGCTGCTGGCCGGGCAGGGCGAACTCGACGCGCTGCGCATTGCCCAATTGCCACTGCTGCAGCAGAGCACGCGCCCCTATGCCTGGCGGCAATGGTTCGGCAGCGTCGGCATGAATGTGGAACGCGACATGACAGGCCCGCGCTATGAACTATTCTCGATGCTCGCCCAGGCGGCCATGCATGAGATGGGCATCGCCCTGATTCCGCCGTTCCTGATACAGCGCGAGTTGGAGGAGGGTAGGTTGGTGGTCGCTAACAGGCATGCCCTGAGTAGTGACAAGGCCTACTATCTGATGATTCCGGAGCGCAAGGTTGAGTCGGCTTCGCTGCGCGCCTTCCGCGACTGGCTGGTAAGCCAGGCGCAGGCGTACACGGCCAAGACATGACAGAGCACGACAAAGCTGACCTCGTAGTCAATTATTTTTAACACCTACAGATATATGTATTTGTCGCATCCACATAAACTGTTATGCAGATGCAAAAATCCCCTTTAACCCTGCTTACGGCGCGGCTTTGCCGGTTATTTTGCGACATTCACAAAGCCATAAGCGAATTGACCGCAAATTTTTTGTTTTTTTCTCCTAATCTGCCAATAGCCCATGTTTGACGGGCCGCAGCCCGACTGTTGCGACATACGGTCACAGGGTGACTTGTAGTTTTAACTTCGTTTCGCTTCAGAACTGGTTGAAGGCCCCTGGCTTCGTCTGCAAAATGCTTCGCCCGCCCGGGATTCGGCGGGTCGGCGCTCCACAGCCGCCCCAGCGCACCATCCGAAGTGTGCTGGCTTTTACAAAGACAAAAGGTCACCGCAGGAGAAATAGTCGTGCACATTGGTGTTCCTCTCGAGACGCAGACCGGTGAGACAAGGGTCGCTGCGACCCCGGAAACCATCAAGAAACTGATTGGCCAGGGCCATCAGGTCACCGTCCAACGGGGGGCAGGGCTCAACGCCAGCATTCCGGACAGTGCCTATGAGGCCGTGGGCGCTTCCCTGGGGAGTGCAGCCGATGCCTACGGTGCCCAATTGGTGCTTAAAGTGGTCGCCCCCAGCGACCAGGAACTGGCCCTGATCAACAGTGGCAGCCTCCTGGTGGGCATGCTCAACCCCTTTAACAGTGAGCTGATCGGCAAGATGGCCGAGCGCGGCATTACCGCATTCGCCCTGGAAGCCGCGCCGCGCACCTCGCGGGCGCAGAGCCTGGACGTGCTGTCGTCGCAGGCCAACATCGCCGGCTACAAGGCGGTGTTGCTGGCTGCTCATCACTACCCACGATTCATGCCCATGCTGATGACCGCCGCCGGCACCGTAAAAGCCGCGCGCGTGCTGATCCTGGGCGCGGGCGTTGCCGGCCTGCAGGCCATTGCCACGGCCAAGCGCCTGGGCGCGGTGATCGAGGCGTCCGACGTACGCCCGGCCGTGAAGGAGCAGATCGAATCGCTGGGTGCCAAGTTCATCGACGTACCCTACGAAACCGATGAAGAGCGCGAGTGCGCCGAAGGTGTCGGCGGTTACGCCCGGCCGATGCCGGCAAGCTGGATGCAGCGCCAGGCCCAGGCCGTGCACGAGCGCGCCAAGCAGGCGGATATCGTCATTACCACTGCTCTGATCCCGGGGCGCAAGGCACCGACCTTGCTCAGCGCCGAAACCGTAGCGCAGATGAAGCCTGGCTCGGTGGTCATCGACCTCGCAGCAGCCCAAGGCGGCAACTGTCCACTGACTGTCGCCGACCAGGTGGTACAGGAGAACGGCGTGATCATCGTCGGCCCGACCAACCTGCCGGCCCAGGTGGGCGCCGATGCCTCGGCGCTGTATGCACGCAACCTGCTGGACTTCATGAAGCTGCTGTTCGACAAGGACGGCGCGCTGGTCATCAACCTCGAAGACGATATCGTCGCGGCCTGCCTGATGTGCCGTGATGGTCAGGTCGTCCGTAAGAACGGCTAAGGAGCACGACAATGGAAGACATGCTGATATCCCATGGCATCTACAACCTGATCATCTTCGTGCTGGCCATTTATGTGGGCTACCACGTGGTGTGGAACGTTACCCCGGCGCTGCACACGCCGCTCATGGCCGTGACCAACGCCATCTCCGCGATCGTCATCGTCGGCGCCATGCTGGCCGCCGCCCTGACGGTGACACCGGCCGGCAAGCTCATGGGCACCCTCGCAGTGGCGCTGGCCGCGGTCAACGTGTTCGGTGGCTTCCTGGTCACCCGTCGCATGCTCGAGATGTTCAAGAAGAAAACCAAGAACGAGGCGCAGAAGTAAGCATGAGCATGAATCTGGTAACGCTCCTCTACCTCGTCGCCTCGGTGTGCTTCATCCAGGCGCTCAAGGGCCTGTCGCACCCGACTACCTCGCGGCGCGGCAACCTGTTCGGCATGATCGGCATGGGTATTGCCATCGTCACTACGGTCGGCCTCATTTACAAGCTTGGGGCCGAGCTTGCTACCGCCGGTATCGGCTACGTTCTCGTGGGCCTGCTGGTCGGCGGCACCGCCGGATCGATCATGGCCAAGCGGGTCGAGATGACCAAGATGCCGGAACTGGTCGCCTTCATGCACAGCATGATCGGCCTGGCTGCGGTGTTCATCGCCATAGCCGCGGTGCTGGAGCCGCAATCGATGGGCATCGTTGCCGCCATGAGCGACCCGATCCCCACCGGCAACCGCCTGGAACTGTTCCTCGGCGCAGCCATCGGTGCCATTACCTTCTCCGGCTCGGTCATCGCCTTCGGCAAGCTGTCGGGCAAGTACAAGTTCCGACTGTTCCAGGGCGCACCGGTACAGTTCGCCGGCCAGCACAAGCTGAACCTGATCCTCGGCCTTACCACTATCGCCCTGGGCCTGCTGTTCACCTTTACCGGCCACTACAGCGCCTTCACCCTGATGCTGGTTTTGGCCTTCATCATGGGCGTGCTGATCATTATTCCGATCGGGGGCGCCGACATGCCGGTGGTGGTGTCAATGCTCAACAGCTATTCGGGCTGGGCAGCAGCCGGTATCGGCTTCTCGCTGAACAACTCGATGCTGATCATCGCAGGCTCCCTGGTCGGATCGTCCGGTGCCATCCTTTCGTACATCATGTGCAAGGCGATGAACCGTTCGTTCTTCAACGTCATCCTCGGTGGCTTCGGTGGTGATACCGATGCTGGCGCGGCGCAGGGCTCCAAAGAACAGCGCCCGGTGAAGTCCGGCTCGGCCGACGATGCCACCTTCCTGCTCAGCAACGCCGACAGCGTGATCATCGTCCCAGGCTATGGCCTGGCGGTGGCTCGCGCCCAGCATGCGCTCAAGGAACTGACCGAGAAGCTGAGCCACAACGGCGTGACCGTGAAGTACGCGATCCACCCGGTGGCGGGCCGCATGCCCGGGCACATGAACGTGCTGCTGGCGGAGGCAGAAGTGCCATACGACCAGGTGTTCGAGATGGAAGACATCAACGCCGAGTTCGGCCAGGCCGATGTGGTGCTGGTACTGGGCGCCAACGACGTGGTCAACCCGGCGGCAAAGAACGATCCGAAGTCGCCGATCGCAGGCATGCCGATCCTCGAAGCGTTCAAGGCCAAGACCATCATCGTCAACAAACGCTCGATGGCCAGCGGCTATGCCGGCCTGGACAACGAACTGTTCTACCTCGACAAGACCATGATGGTGTTCGGCGACGCCAAGAAGGTCATCGAAGACATGGTGAAGGCGGTGGAGTGACAACGGCCGCTGCAAACCAGCAGATATGAAGGAAGCCCCGGTCAGAATCTGCCGGGGCTTTTCTTTTATTGATCCGGATCAACGGCTCTATTCCAAGGCTCCTCATACGACCATGGTCGTGGGACGGCAGGGGGCGAAGTCTCTAGACTGCGCTGCAGTAGTTTCAGTAGCCCGAGATAACAATCCATGTACCGTGATCGTATCCGCTTGTCCTCCCTGCACAGCAAGGTAATGAGTGCGGCTGATGCCGCTGGTCTGATCGAGGACGGCATGACCGTCGGCATGAGCGGTTTCACCCGCGCCGGCGAAGCCAAGGCCGTACCACATGCACTGGCCGAACGTGCCAAGCAGTCGCCACTGAAAATCAGCCTGATGACCGGCGCCAGCCTGGGCAACGACCTGGACAAGCAACTGACCGAGGCTGGCGTACTGGCTCGCCGCATGCCGTTCCAGGTCGACAGCACCCTGCGCAAGGCCATCAACGACGGCCAGGTGATGTTCATCGACCAGCACCTGTCGGAAACCGTCGAGCAGCTGCGCAACCAGCAGCTGAAGCTGCCGGACATCGCGGTCATCGAAGCCGTGGCCATCACCGAGCAGGGCCACATCGTGCCAACCACCTCGGTGGGCAACTCGGCCAGCTTCGCGATCTTCGCCAAGCAGGTAATTGTCGAGATCAACCTCTCGCACAACACCAACCTCGAAGGCCTGCACGACATCTATATCCCGACTTACCGCCCGACCCGCACGCCAATCCCGCTGGTCAAGGTCGACGACCGTATCGGCAGCACCGCCATCCCGATCGACCCGGCCAAGATCGTCGGCATCGTCATCAGCGACCAGCCAGATTCGCCGTCCACCGTATTGCCGCCGGATGACGAAACCCAGGGCATTGCCGACCACCTGATCAACTTCCTCAAGAAAGAAGTCGAAGCTGGCCGCATGACCAACAAGCTTGGCCCGCTGCAGGCCGGTATCGGCAGCATCGCCAACGCAGTGATGTGCGGCCTGATCGAGTCGCCGTTCGAAGACCTGACCATGTACTCCGAAGTACTGCAGGACTCCACCTTCGACCTGATCGATGCCGGCAAACTGAGCTTCGCCTCGGGCAGCTCGATCACCTTGTCGACCCGCCGCAACGCCGACGTGTTCGGCAACCTGGAACGTTACAAGGACAAGCTGGTACTGCGCCCGCAAGAAATTTCCAACCATCCGGAAGTGGTCCGTCGCCTGGGCATCATCGGTATCAACACCGCGCTGGAGTTCGATATCTACGGCAACGTCAACTCCACCCATGTCTGCGGCACCAGGATGATGAACGGCATCGGCGGCTCGGGTGACTTCGCCCGTAACGCACACCTGGCTGTGTTCGTCACCAAGTCGATTGCCAAGGGTGGCGCGATTTCCAGCGTGGTGCCGATGGTCAGCCATGTCGACCATACCGAGCACGACGTTGACATCCTGGTCACCGAGCAAGGCCTGGCCGACCTGCGTGGCCTGGCGCCACGTGAGCGCGCCCGGGCGATCATCGACAACTGTGTGCACCCGGACTATCGCGCAGCGCTGAATGACTACTTCGATCGCGCCTGCCAGCGTGGCGGCCATACCCCGCACATCCTGCGTGAAGCCCTGAGCTGGCACGAGAATCTGGAAGAAACCGGGCGCATGCTGGCTAGCTGATCCAGTTGTGGTACGGAACGGCGGCCCTGCTTCCGCTGTTCCGGTCTTTATCCTTGTGATCCTGGGGCCGCTTTGCGGCCCTTTCGCGACGCAAGGCCGCTCCTACAGGCCAGCATTACAGTGTTTTGTAAAAAACTGTACTACTGTACTGGTTGCTTTTAGCTCTTCCGCCCGAAAAATCTCTTCACCGAAGCCATAACGCACCAAACAAGTGCGGACCAGTACAGTTGCGCCTATTTCGAGTGCAACAGTAGGGTTACACAGTTAACTGGACCATCGTCTTTCAACCGAACTGTATCTACTGTTATGGACGACAGAGGAGGATCATTGGCATCAGTTAAATCACTACCTAATCCCGCCATAAGCGGAAGGATGAAGCATCATGGAACGTACCCTCAGTTCCGGTCTGGTTTTCGAAAGCAACGCCCAGCAGTCCAACACTTCGCTGCCGCTGCGCGCCCTGTCTACCCTGCTGCTGTGGCAGCGCCGTATGGCCAGCCGCCGTCAACTGGCTCGCCTGGACGCCCGCCTGCTGGCTGACGCTGGTATCAGCGAGTCGCAGCGTTACGAAGAGCTGAGCAAGCCTTTCTGGCGCTAAGCTCCGGCTTGCCGGCTTCGGCCGGCACCGCGAATTCCCAAAACCCGTTGCAGGTGACTGCGACGGGTTTTTTGTTTGCAGACGGCACGCCAGAGCCTTTCGCAGGTACACGTGTACAGTTTCTAAAATCTAAAAAACGGCCAGAACAGTTTATTAGCGCGCTGTTCATTAACATCCAGAAACACCGGCGCGTGATACGCTTGGCGTAACAGTCTGGTAGAACGCACTGTTGAAAAGTACCGCGACGAGCTGTGCGAGCGTCCGATAAAGCAGAACCACCCGACCCTAGTCCAGGAGTCCACGATCATGTCCCGTAAATACCTGATTGGCGCCGCCCTGTTGCTGAGCCTGGCCGGCACCGCAAACGCCACCAGCTTCGTTGTCACCACCGACGCCGTCGTTGGCGCGGTAGCCGCGTCCACCGATGCAACATCCGATATTTCCTCCTCGTTCCGTGACGACAAGATCGTCCAGGCCGCCCGTGACGACGCCGCCAGCTTCGTTGGCAGCCAGGGCGACATCCGTGGTGCCAAGCTGGAAAGTGCTTTCCTGCACATCCGCTCGCAGATGCCAGCCCTGCAGGCCAGCGACGCACAACTGGCCCAGGCCATCCTGGCGCTTTGACACTGGCTGAGCAGTTCGGCTGTGCTGGCCACCAGCACAGCCTTATCCACCTTTGCCACTCACGCTTACAGCTGTTGTAGAGCCCATGCGTTATCTGTTGCCGTTGCTGTTCTCCGTTGTTGGCATGGCCAGCGCCCATGCCATGGATACCACTACGCAAAGCCTGGTCATCACAGGCTATGTCACCAGCCAGGTCACCACCGCACCGTTCGACCGCAAACTGGTCCGCCAGGCCCAGGACGATGCCGCGGCCTTCGTCGCCAGCGACGGCCAGATCCGCGGTGCGCGGCTGGAGGCGGCGCTGGAATCATTACGCCACAATTACGCTCGGCATACCGTCGGCGATCTGGAACTGGCGCAGGCAATTCTCGTCCAATAACTACATCTGACTCCCTGTATTTTTTCGGAGATGCTCCATGCGTAAACCGCTGATTGCCGCTACCCTCGGCATGCTGCTGCTGGCCGACCTGGCCCAGGCACAGACCCTGGTGGCCACCAGCAATATCATCGTGCGGGCCTTTGGCCGTTCGATCGATTTCACCTCTGACACCACCACCTCGATCCGCGATTCCAAAGTGGTGCGCGAAGCCCATGACGACGCCGCCAGCTTTGTCGCCAGCAACGGTGACATCCGTGGCGCCCAGCTCGAGGCCGCCTTCAACACCCTGCGCGAGCGCGTGCCGCAAGCGCGCGACGCCAGCGACCAGGTACTGGCTGAAGCCATCCTCGCGCTGTGAACCGCGTGCGCGCCTGGCTGCTCGGCTGCGCCCTGACGCTGCTCGGCACGCCCGCCCTGGCCGACCTGCAGCTCGAGCTGCAGGCGTCCGGCCTTGACTCGCAGCAGGCCCAAGCCACTCAGGCTCTGCTCGACGAAGCCATGGGCAAGCTGCCCCCTCGCTTCAAGCAACAGCTGAACCGCCGGGTGCGGGTCAGCTGGAGCGACAACATGCAGGCCGACGCCTATGGCCAGGCATCGCTGGTATCTACCCTCGAACTCAATCGCCGCCTGCTGCCCAGCCTCACCGATGGCAGTGCTGCCACCGAGCGCACCAACCGCCCGCATGGCACGGTGCGAGAAGAACTGCTGGCCACCGTGCTGCACGAACTCACCCATATCTACGACCGTGCCCGGCTGTGGCCCAGCGCCGAGAACGCGCTGATCGCCCGTTGCAAGCGCCAGCAAGGTACGTTGGGCAAAGTCGGCCTGCCAGAAGCCTGCCGTGGCCAGGCCGAACGCCGCTTCACCCTCAGCGACGACCCGCGCCTGCTCGACCTGGCCGGCTGGCAGCAGTACGTGGGCCGACGCGGCGAGCGCGAGCAGCACAACGGCCAGTTCGTGCGCAGCCCCGACAGCTATGAACTGAGCAGCCCCAAGGAGTACATCGCGGTCAACATGGAGTACTTCCTCCTCGACCCGAGCTACGGCTGCCGCCGTCCGGCGCTGAACCAGTACCTGCGCGAACACTTCGGCTGGGCACCGCAGCAGGACAGCTGCGCCAAGGGCCTGCCGTTCATCAATGCCGGCAGCGACTTCGCCCGCCAGCCTCTGGGCGAAATCGACCCCGAGCGGGTCTATGAGGTGGACTACCTGCTGGCCGAAGCCAACCAGAACCTGGTCAGCCGCTGGGGCCACAGCATGCTGCGCCTGGTGATCTGCAAGCCGGGCCGCCCACGCGGGCCGGAATGCCGCCTGGACCTCGACCAGAGCCTGGTGCTGTCGTACCGAGCCTTTGTCAACGATGTGCAGCTTTCCAGCTGGGACGGCCTGGTCGGCGCCTATCCCTCGCGCCTGTTCGTGCTGCCGCTGGGCCAGGTGATCGACGAATACACCAAGACCGAATTGCGCAGCCTGGCGTCGGTGCCCTTGCGGCTCAACCGCGAGGAGATCGAGAACCTGGTGCGGCAGGCCGCCGAAATGCACTGGAGCTACGACGGCAACTACTGGTTCCTGTCCAACAACTGCGCAGTAGAGTCGTTGAAGCTGCTGCGCAGCGGCACCGCCAACCCACGCCTGAACGACCTCGACAGCATCATGCCCAATGGCCTGCTGGCCGTGCTCAAGGGCAGGGGCCTGGCCGACACCAGCGTGCTCGACGACCCCCGCGAGGCGCTGCGCCTGGGTTATCGCTTCGATTCTTACCGCGACCGTTACCAGGCCATGTTCGAGGTATTGAAGAAGCAGTTGCCAATCAAGCAGGCCAAGGTCGAAGACTGGCTGGCCCTGGATGCCGAACAACGGCGGGGCTGGTTCGCCCAGGCCGACCTGCGCACCAGCGCCGCCTTGCTGCTGCTTGAGCAGGCCAGCTTGCGCCGGCAACTGCTGCTGGCCCAGGACGAGGTCAAGCAGCGCTACCTGAACGCCGCTGCGCTGAACGATGGCAGCGTCAGCAAGGCCGATGCGACCCTCAGGCAGATGCTTGCCAACAGTGGCTTCCTCAGCCGCCCGGCAGAGTTGCTCGACAGCAAGGGCTACGGGCTGCCTCAGCCGCAGGAGCGCAAGCACCTGGAGCAGGTCAGCAGCGAGCGGCAAGCGCAGTTGCTGCGCTTGAGCACGAGCCTGGACAAAGAGGTGAGGGCACTGCTGGAGCCGTCGCGGGCCAGGGAGATTGCAGCGGTGGAAGCCAATGTGAAGCAGGTGGGCGAGCATCTGCGGGCATTGCACAAGGCTGCAGGAGGCCTGCAGTTGTAAGTACGGCTGTACCGGCCCTATCGCCGGCAAGCCAGCTCCCACAAGACCACCACAGGTCTGAAGGTGGTGGGACACCTGTGGGAGCTGGCTTGCCGGCGATAGGGCCAGCAGCACCAACACAATCTCTTACAGGTTCTCCTCCGCCTCCGAAGGCAGATTTTCATCCAGGTGAAGCCAAGGCAACCGGCTACCCACCCAGATATGCCGGCTGGCCCGCACCCGTTCCGGGTAGTCCAGCGTCGCTACCGTCACATCCACCGTCTCCGGGCTGTGCGTTGTCACCAGCGCCACATGCGCCCCGCAATGCCCACAGAAGTACCGGCTGCAGCTGGCCGGTGCCACATAGCAGTTCGGCTCGCCTGCCAGCCACCGGAACCCCGAGCGGGGCAGGGTGAGCCAGGTCACCACCAGCCCGCCGCTGACCCGCCGGCAGATCGAACAATGGCAATGGGCAATGTCCGTCAGGTCGCCCTCCAACCGATAACGCAAGGCGCCACAATGGCAGCCACCCTCGGTCACATCCTGCATCACCTACCTCTCGTCGCCTTTGCTTCGGCGAAAGCTGGCTGAAAGCTTGCCCTCATAGGATAGCCCCCACTACCGGCACAAGACCGGTCAGCCAGGGCACCCGGTAACCACCGCGCCCGGCCCAATCAACAACAACAATGGTGATTCTGATGTATTCCTGTGCCCGATTTTCCGTAGCCTCCCTCCGCATGCTCCACGCACAGCGCCAAACGCGCTGATCCGCCCGAATCGACTTTCCTTTCGCCGCGCCACGCCTGGAGTATTGCCATGCTGACCTTCCTCGGCTTTGCCATGGTCATCACCTTCATGTACCTGATCATGACCAAGCGCCTGTCGGCCTTGATCGCGCTGATCCTGGTACCGATCCTGTTCGCCCTGTTCGGCGGTTTTTCCGCCAAGATCGGCCCGATGATGCTCGAGGGCATCAGCAAGCTCGCACCTACCGGCGTGATGCTGATGTTCGCCATCCTCTACTTCGCCCTGATGATCGACTCCGGCCTGTTCGACCCGGCCGTGCGCAAGATCCTCAAGCTGGTCAAGGGTGACCCGCTGAAAGTCTCGGTCGGTACCGCAGTACTGGCCCTGGTGGTCTCGCTCGACGGTGACGGCGCCACCACCTACATGATCTGCTGCGCCGCCATGCTGCCGATGTACAGCCGCCTGGGCATGAGCCCGCGGATCATGGCCGGCCTGATCATTCTCGCCGGCGGGGTGATGAACATGACCCCCTGGGGTGGCCCGACCGCCCGCGCCGCCAGCGCACTGCACGTGGACCCGTCGGACATCTTCGTGCCGATGATCCCGGCCATGCTGTTCGGCGTGCTGGCGATCCTGGCCATCGCCTACATGTACGGAAAGCGCGAACGTGCCCGCCTGGGCGAACTGCACCTGCCCACCGACGACATCGACCACAGCGAAATCACCGTTTCGCAGTACCCGGACGCACGCCGGCCAAAGCTGCTGTACTTCAACGGTGCCCTGACCGCAGCCCTGATGGTCGCGCTGATCGCCGGCGTGCTGCCGTTGCCGGTGCTGTTCATGATCGCCTTCAGCATCGCCATGATCGTCAACTACCCGTGCCTGCAGCAGCAGAAAGACCGCATCGCCGCCCACGCAGGCAGCGTGCTGGCGGTCACCGGGCTGATCTTCGCCGCTGGCATCTTCACCGGCATCCTGTCGGGCACCGGCATGGTCGACGCCATGTCCAAGAGCCTGCTGTCGGTCATCCCCGAGGCGCTGGGCCCATACCTGGCGGTGATCACCGCGATCGTGAGCATGCCGTTCACCTTCTTCATGTCCAACGACGCCTTCTACTACGGCGTGCTGCCGGTGCTGGCCGAAGCTGCCAGCCACTACGGCATCAGCCCGGTGGAAATGGCCCGTGCGTCGATCGTCGGGCAGCCGGTACACCTGCTCAGCCCCCTGGTACCCTCCACCTACCTGCTGGTGGCCCTGGCCGGCATCGAGTTCGGCGATCATCAGCGCTTCACCTTGAAGTGGGCAGTGCTGGTGTGCCTGTGCATAATGCTCGCCGCGCTGCTGATGGGCATTTTTCCGCTGTTCAGTAGTCTTTAATAAACGCGTATTTCCCTAACGCAACGCGCCCTGATACGGGCGCGTCGCCTTTACCGTTCGAAGGAAAACAAATGGAATGGCTGACCAGCCCGGAAATCTGGGTTGCCTTTTTTACCCTTACCGCGCTTGAGATCGTCCTCGGTATCGACAACATCATCATGATCTCGATTCTGGTCAGCCGCATGCCCAAGCACATGCAGCCGCGCACCCGGATCTTCGGCCTGGCCCTGGCCATGGTCACCCGTATCATGCTGCTGCTCTCGATCACCTGGGTCATGCGCCTTACCGCCGACCTGTTCGTGGTCCTTGGCCAGGGCATCTCCGGGCGTGACCTGATCCTGTTCTTTGGTGGCCTTTTCCTGCTGTGGAAAAGCTCGCAAGAGATCTACCACGGCCTGGAAGGCGAGGACGAGAACGCGGAAGAACCCAAAGGCGCAGGTGGCAAGTTCTTCTATACCATCATCCAGATCGCCATCATCGACATCGTGTTCTCGCTGGACTCGGTGATCACTGCAGTGGGCATGGTGTCCCACGTACCGGTAATGATCGCCGCGATCATCGTCGCCGTGCTGGTGATGATGCTGTGCGCAGGCGCCATCAGTGACTTCATCGACAAGCACCCGTCGCTGAAGATGCTCGCACTTTCTTTCCTGATCGTGGTCGGTACCGTGCTGATCGCCGAAGCTTTCGACGTGCATGTGCCGAAAGGCTACGTCTACTTCGCCATGGCGTTCTCGCTGGCAGTGGAAGCCATCAACATTCGCATGCGCACTGCCTTGGCCCGCAAGAACGGCAAAGAGCATGACCCAGTGAAACTGCGCAAGGACATTCCGGGTCAATAAGATCAGGAAGTGCAGGATATAAAGGGCCCTTCGCAGGGCCCTTTTCATTTTTGGATGACTGGAATGCAGCTTTTCTGTGCCGACCTCTTCGCGGGTAAACCCGCTCCCACAGGCCGCACAGAAATCATTCATTTCCCGTGTGTTTCAAATAAATGGCAGCCATGCGAAGCTGGCGACAGCTGCGCAAAACAACTAAAGCTTTGAGTGAGCACTGAAAATTCTTCAAACGCTCACGCTTCGTCTCTTGGCCCTCTGGGCCAATGCATCAGGGGGCCGTCGCCATGCTGACCCTGCTCAACCTGCTCTCGGCCGTTACGCTTCTGGTCTGGGGCACCCACATCGTGCGTACCGGCATCCTTCGGGTATTCGGCTCGAGTCTGCGGCGCATCATCAGCCAGAACATGAGCAAACGCCCGCTGGCGTTCGTCGCCGGCATTCTGGTCACTGCCATGGTGCAAAGCAGCAATGCCACAGCCATGTTGGTCACCTCATTCGTCGGCCAGGGGCTGATGGCCATGACTCCGGCCTTGGCGATCATGCTCGGCGCCGATGTGGGTACCGCCCTGATGGCCCGGGTGCTGACCTTGGACCTGTCCTGGCTGTCGCCTCTGCTGATCTTCCTGGGTGTGATCTTCTTCCTCTCGCGCAAACAGACGCGGGCCGGCCAGCTGGGCAGGGTAGGCATCGGGCTTGGCCTGATCATCCTGGCGTTGGAGCTGATCGTGCAAGCAGCTACGCCGATTACCCACGCCCAGGGCGTGAAGGTGCTGTTCGCTTCGCTGACCGGCGACATCATGCTCGACGCCCTGGTCGGCGCACTGTTCGCCATGATTTCCTATTCCAGCCTGGCCGCCGTGCTGCTCACCGCGACGTTGGCCGGTGCCGAAGTGATCAGCCTGCCGGTGGCCATCGGCCTGGTGGTTGGCGCCAACATCGGCAGCGGGCTGCTGGCCTTCATCAGCACCAGCATGCAAAACGCCGCCGGGCGCCGCGTGGCACTGGGCAGCTTGCTGTACAAGCTGATCGGCCTGCTGCTGATCATCCCCGTGCTGCACCCGCTGGTGGGCTGGATGGACTCACTGAGCTTCAGCGCACAGGAGCTGGTCATCGGCTTCCATCTGCTCTACAACACGCTGCGTTGCCTGATCATGCTGCCCACGGTCAAACCCATGGGCCGGCTGTGCAACAGCCTGCTGCCCGAACGGGAAAACGGCAACGGCCAGATCCGCCCGCGCCATCTCGACACCTCGGCGCTGGAAACCCCCAGCCTGGCCTTGGCCAACGCCTCCCGCGAAACCCTGCGCCTTGGAGATATCGTCGACAGCCTGCTCGAAGCCATGCTCGCGGCCCTGCGCGGCACCCAGGCCGCCCTGCCGCAACAGGTGCGCGCCTTGGGCGAGGATGCCGAAGCCCTGTATAGCGCGATCAAGCTTTACCTGGCGCAGATGACGCGTGAAGACCTTAGCGAGCAGGACAACCGCCGCTGGGCAGAAATTATCGAACTGGCGATCAACCTCAAGCTGGCCTGCGACCTGATCGAGCGCATGCTGCGCAAGGTGCAGCAGCAGAAAACCAGCCAGCGCCGGGAGTTTTCCCAGGTGGGCCTGGAAGAGCTGACCGGCTTGCAGGAACAGCTGCTGGCCAACCTGCGCCTGGGCTTGTCGGTGTTCCTCAGTGCCGACCCGGAAAGCGCCCGCCTGCTGCTGCGGGAAAAACGCCGTTTTCGCGCCCAGGAACGGCGCCTTGCCCACGCCCATGTCAGCCGCCTGCAGCGCAAGGTAGTGCAAAGTATCGAGACCAGTTCGCTACACTTGGAGCTGATCGCCGACATGAAACGGTTGAACTCTTTGTTCTGTAGCAGTGCCTATGTGGTACTGGGCGGCTCGGACACGGGCGGGCTGATGCTCGACAGCGTGCCGGACGAAGCCCGTTTGCCGTGATTTCGCCTACCTGAGGACCCAAGCTCGCCCATGCGTTGCCTGATGTTCGTTTGCCTGCTGATCTGCAGCCTGCCCTCGTTCGCCCTCGACCGCTCGCGGGTTGAAGGCTACCTGTTGCCCAATGGCCTTCAGGTCATCCTGAAAAACGGCTATGAACGTGACCATGTGGCGATTCGCCTGGTGGTCGGCGTCGGCCTGGATGACTTCAATTGCGAGCAGAAAGAGCTGCCGCACCTGCTCGAACACCTGCTGTTCAGCGGCATCGACGCAACCGGCGAGGGGGGCCTGGAAGAGCGCCTGCAATCGTTGGGCGGCGAGTGGAACGCCTATACCAGCAGCGCCGACACCACCTTCGTCATCGAAGCCCCGGCGCGCAACCAGCGCAAGGTTCTCGACCTGCTGCTGGCAGTGATCCATGACACCCGCATCGATGCCAAGGCCCTGGCCACTGCCAAGCGCATCATCGAGCGTGAGGATGGCGGCCACTATGGCCATCTGCAGCGCTGGCTCGACCGCCAGGACATCGGCCACCCCGCCAGTGACCAGTTGGCCACCGAACTGGGCCTGAAATGCCCGGAGCGCTCCAACCTCGACGACATGACCCTGGAGCAGGTGAACACCTTGCGTGACCGCTGGTACGCGGCCAACAACATGACCCTGATCGTGGTCGGCGGACTCGACCGCCTGCTGCCGGCCTATCTGGAACGCACCTTTGGCGAACTGCCCGCCACCGAGCCGGAGGAACGCCGCACCCTGGAAAGCATCGGCCAGCAAGCTGAACAGCGCCGCGACCTGACCCGCGGCTGGTTAGGTGACAGCGTCAAGCTGCACTGGTTGTTCGTCGAGCCAGTGCTGGACAACGACCACCAGGCCACCCTCGACCTGCTGTCGCACTACCTGGACTGGGCGCTATACGACCAACTGCGCCTGCGCAACGGGTTGTCCTACGGCCCCTCGGCAAAACGCGAGAGCTTTGGCGACACCGGTCTGCTGAGCCTCAATGCCGACCTGGAGCGCGAGGACATCGACCAGGCGGTCGAGGTGATGCAGAAGTTGTTCGACCACCTGCGCAAGGAAGGACTCGACCCGGACATCTTCGAGCGCATCAAGTACGCCAGCGTCGCCAAGGAAAGCTGGAGCACCCAGGGCAACAGTGCCTTGGCCGACTACTACTGGGGCGCGTTGAACGACTATAGCGACGGGCGCTTCGCCAACCCGGTGCGCAAGTTGCGCCAGGTAAGCCTGGCGCAGGCCAACGAGGCGCTCAAGGAACTGCTCAAGGAAGATGGCTATGTGCGTATCGAAAAACCGTTCCTTGGCTATGATGAGCTCTACGGGCTGGTTGCCTTGCTGTTGGGGCTGATCCTGGCGGCGGGGCTGTTGCGCTGGCGGCGGCATGGTCCGGAAAAGCCGGGCGGTGCTACACGCTAGCGGTGAATCGGCGGTATCCTTTTGCCAGTACCGGCCCCTTCGCGGGTAAACCCGCTCCCACAGGGTTAGTGCAATTCCTGAAAGCTGCACTAACCCTGTGGGAGCGGGTTTACCCGCGAAGAGGCCGGCACAGCCACCCATCCTTTCTGTTGTAGCCCCCAATGCCCCAAATCCCCCACATCGTCCAGCGCATCATCGAACTGCTCAAACGCTACCCCGGCATCATCGCGCTCGGCGGTTTCCTATCCGGCATCGGCAGCTTCATCCTGGTCGACCGCCAGGCTGGCCTGGCCAGCTGGATAGCCGTGCTCATGCTGGTCAGCTGGCTCTGGCTGATGCTGGAAAACACCCTCACCGGCCTGTTCGCGCGCACCTTCAACCGCGAAATACCACAGCCATTGCTGCGCTACGCGACGCAGATGATCCACCAGGAATCATTGTTCTTCGTACTGCCGTTTTTCTTCATCACCACCACCTGGAACAGCGGCCAGCTGGTGTTCACCGGCCTGCTCGGTGCCGCCGGGCTGATTTCGATCATCGACCCGCTGTACTACAAATGGCTGGCACCGAGGCGCTGGCTGTTCCTGGCGCTGCATACCCTGACCCTGTTCGCCGCCCTGCTGACTGCACTGCCAATCATCCTGCACCTGACCACTGCGCAAAGCTTCAAGCTGGCCCTTATCGCAGCCATGGCCCTGTCGTTCCCCAGCCTTGTCAGCAGTTTCCCGATCAACAACTGGCGCCGCGCCGTGGCCCTGGTGGTGGTCACCCTGTCGGTCGGCGGCGGGGGCTGGCTGCTGCGCTCCTGGGTGCCACCAGCGACCTTGTGGATGACCGAAGTGGCGGTCAGCACCGAAGTACTGAACCGCCAGCCGGGCGACTCGCTGGACGAGATTGCCGCCAGCCGCATCCGTAGCAGCGGCCTGTACGCCTACACCGCGATCAACGCACCACGCGGCCTGAATGAGCGGATCTATCACGTGTGGCAAAAGGACGGCCAGGAAGTCGACCGTATTGCCCTGGACATCCACGGCGGGCGCAAGGAAGGCTACCGGGCCTGGACCCACAAGCAGAACTTCCCGCCGAACCCGGTGGGCAAGTGGCAGGTGAGGGTGCTGACCGAGGATGGCCAGGTCATCGGCGTGCTGCGCTTCAAGGTGGTCGACGAAGCGCCCGCGGGGTGAGTGAAAGGGGGCCGCTTTGCGGCCCCCAAGGTCCGTGAAGACAGCACATAATCACCAAACAGCCCATGCCCGCTGCGCTATGATCAGCCCCTAAGCCTTAGCGCCGAGTCAGTAGCATGGAGCCGATGACCACCCCCAGCGCCACCCTGGACACCAGTAGCCAACCGGCCTGCCTGCGCATTACCGGTGACTGGACCTTGGCGCATTACACCAGCCTCAAGCGTGAGAGCGAGCGCCTGCGCGCGCAATACGCTGCCGATACCGTCGCCGACCTCAGCCAACTGGGCCGCCTGGATACCGCCGGCGCCTCGCTGCTGGCCGAACTGCTCGGCTCCGAGCGCCTGTCTCGCTGCACCCACGAACTGCCCGAAGCCAGCCGCGCGCTACTAAAGAACGTCTACTGCTCTGTGCAGGACTACTGCATCCCGGTCAAGGAACCCGAGCGCAACGTGCTGCTGTTGCTGCTGGAACGCATCGGCTGCGCCGTCGGTACCCTGTGGCAAGACACCATGCAGGTACTCGGCTTCGTTGGCCTGATCCTCGAAACCCTGCTGCGCCGGGCCCTGCAACCCCATCGCTGGCGCTTCACCCCGGTCGTGGCGCACATCGAACAGACCGGCCTGGACGCCGCGCCAATCGTCGCCCTGCTGACCTTTCTGGTGGGCGCAGTGGTGGCCTTCCTCGGCGCCACGGTACTGGCCGATTTCGGCGCGACCATCTTCACCGTCGACCTGGTGGCATTCTCGTTCCTGCGCGAGTTCGCCGTGCTGCTGACCGCCATTCTCATGGCCGGCCGCACTGCCAGCGCGTTCACCGCGCAGATCGGCTCGATGAAAGCCAACGAGGAAATCGACGCCATACGCACCCTGGGCCTGAACCCCATGGAGCTGCTGGTGGTGCCGCGAGTACTGGCGCTGTTGATTTCGCTACCCTTGCTGACCTTCATCGCGATGATCTGCGGCATCGTTGGCGGCGCGGTGGTATGCGCGCTGACACTGGACATCTCGCCAGCCATGTTCCTGTCGCTGCTGCAAAGCGACATCGGCGTGCAGCATTTCCTGGTCGGCCTGGCCAAGGCACCGTTCTTCGCCTTCCTGATCGCCGCCATTGGCTGCCTGGAGGGCTTCAAGGTCAGCGGCAGCGCCGAATCGGTGGGCGCGCACACCACCTCGGCGGTGGTGCAGTCGATATTCGTGGTCATCGTGCTGGATGCGGTGGCTGCACTGTTCTTCATGGAGATGGGCTGGTGAATGGCCAGGAACGCGTGATCGAGGCCCGCGGCATCTGCAACCGCTTCGGCCGCCAGAGCGTGCACGAAAACCTCGACCTCGACCTGTATCGCGGCGAGATCCTCGCCGTGGTCGGTGGCTCGGGCAGCGGCAAGTCGGTGCTGCTGCGCAGCATCATTGGCCTGCGGCGGCCCGACGAAGGGCAGATCAAGGTGTTCGGCCAGGACTTGGCCGGCCTGCGCGAAGAGCAGCGTTCGCTGGTCGAACGGCGCTTCGGCGTACTGTTCCAGAAAGGCGCGCTGTTCTCTTCGCTTACCGTCACCGAAAACGTGGCATTGCCGCTGATCGAGCACGCCGGTCTGTCCCGTGCCGATGCCGAGCACCTGGCCGGAGTGAAGCTGGCCCTGGCCGGGCTGCCGATCTCGGCCGCCGACAAGTACCCGGCTTCGCTGTCTGGGGGCATGATCAAGCGCGCCGCGCTGGCCCGTGCCCTGGCGCTGGACCCGGACATCCTGTTCCTCGACGAACCCACCGCCGGCCTGGACCCGATCGGCGCCGCCGCCTTCGACCAGTTGATCCTGACCCTGCGTGACGCCTTGGGCCTGTCGGTGTTCCTCATCACCCACGACCTCGACACGCTGTACACCATTACCGACCGCATCGCCGTGCTGTCGCAGAAGAAGGTCCTGGTGGCCGGTCCGCTGGCAGAGGTCGAGCAGACCAACGACGCCTGGATTCAAGAATACTTTCATGGCCCACGCGGGCGCGCAGCCGAGCAGGCCGCCACCCGTGCCGGGCAGGAGCGCTGAGCAATGGAAACCCGAGCCCATCACGTTCTTATCGGCCTGGTCACCGTCCTGGTGGTGGCCGGCGCCATGCTGTTCGGCCTGTGGCTGGCCAAGTCGAGTGTCGACGACGCCTTCAAGGACTACGAAGTGGTGTTCAACGAAGCCGTCTCCGGTCTGTCCCGCGGCAGCCCGGTGCAGTACAACGGCATCAAGGTGGGTGATGTGTCCACCCTGCGCCTGGACCCGAAAGACCCGCGCCGGGTATTGGCCCGGGTGCGCCTGAGCGCCGACACCCCGGTGAAGGAAGACACCCAGGCCAAGTTGACCCTGGCCGGCGTGACCGGCAACTCGTTCATCCAGCTCAGCGGCGGCACCCCGCAAAGCCCTGAGCTGAAAGGCAAGGATGGCAAGCTGCCGGTGATCATCGCCTCGCCCTCGCCAATTTCGCGTCTGCTCAATGACAGCAGCGACCTGGTGACCAACATCAACCTGCTGCTGCACAACGCCAACCAGATGTTTTCCGAAGACAACATCGGCCACCTCAGCAACACCCTGTCCAACCTCGACAAGACCACTGGCGCCTTCGCTGGCCAGCACGGCAGCATCACCCAGGCCATCGAGCAACTGGTGCAGGTGGGCAAGCAGGCCAGCGCCACCCTGGCCGAAACCCAGGCACTGATGCGCAATGCCAACGGCCTGCTCGGCAGCGAAGGCAAGCAGGCAATCGGCAGCGCCGAGCAAGCCATGCAGTCACTTGCCGAGAGCACCGCCACCATCAACCGCCTGCTCGAGGACAACCGCGAAGCCATCGGCGACGGCGCACAGGGCCTGAACCAGCTGACCCCGGCGATTCGCGAGCTGCGCGAAACCCTCAACGCACTCAAAGGTATTTCCCGGCAACTGGAGGCCGACCCTAGCGGCTACCTGCTCGGCCGCGACAACAACAAGGAGTTCCAACCATGAAACCGTCGCTGCGCCTGCTGGCCCTGGCGGCCGCATTGAGCCTGGCCAGTGCCTGCTCGATCCTGCCACAGAGCGAGCCCGTCGACCTGTACCGCCTGCCGGTGAACCAGCCCGGCCGGACGGCGCCGGCGCTGGATTGGTCATTGCGCCTGAACAAGCCGCTGGCCAGCGAAGTGCTGGCCGGGCCACGGATTGCCGTGATTCCCCAGGGCGATGTGGTCAGCAGTTACAAAGGCGCGCGCTGGAGCGACGCAGTGCCGGTGCTGCTGCGCAACCGACTGCTTGACGGTTTCCAGCGTGACGGCCAGGTGCAGCGCCTGAGCGCCGATGACAGCAACCTGCAGGCCGACTACGAGCTGGCTGGCGAGCTGCAGGCATTCCAGACCGAGTACCGCACGGACGGGGCGGCGGAGGTGGTGATCCGCTATGACGCACGCCTGGTGCAGGGCCGCACTCAACGGATCCTGGCCAGCAAGCGCTTCGAAATCCGCCAGCCATTGGCCGATAAGCAGGTGTCAGCGGTGGTTGCCGGCTTTGGCAAGGCCTGTGACCAACTGACCGGGCAGGTGGTCAGTTGGACCATTGCGCAAGCAGCCAGCGTTCCTGCTCACTGAGGCCTGCCTGCTTTTTGTGGGGGCGTCAGGCGAAGAACCAGTAGCAGACGAAGATCGCTGCGACGACACCGGAGAATTCGGCCAGCAGCGCACACCCCACCGCATGCCGTACGCGCTGGATCCCCACCGCACCGAAGTAAACCGCCAGCACGTAGAAGGTAGTTTCGGTACTCCCCTGAATCGTCGCAGCGACCAGCGCCGGGAAGCTGTCCACGCCTTGGCTCTGCATGGTCTCGATCAGCATCGCCCGCGCCGCGCTGCCGGAGAACGGCTTGACCAGAGCAGTGGGCAGGCCCTCCACGAAGCGGGTGTCCAGGCCCATCCAGTTCACCGCATGGCGAATACCGTCCAGGGCCAGCTCCAGCGCGCCTGAAGCACGCAGCACTCCCACTGCCACCAGCATCGCCACCAGATAGGGCAACAGGTTCTTGGCCACATCGAAGCCTTCCTTGGCGCCTTCGACAAAGGCTTCATAAACCTTCACCCGCTTCAAGGCACCAATCACCAGGAAAAGGATGATCACGCCAAACAGCGTGAGGTTACCCAGAATCGACGACAGGCTGGCCAGCGCCGCTGCCGACAAGGTGCCAAGAAAAGCCATGAAGCCACCCAGCAGCAAGGCGCCGGGGATGAAGTAGGCGAGCACAACCGGGTCCCACAGGCGCAGGCGCTGCATCACCGCCACCGACAGCAGGCCGACCAGGGTCGAGACACTGGTGGCCAGCAGGATGGGCAGAAACACCATGGTCGGGTCCGCCGCGCCTTGCTGGGCCCGGTACATGAAGATGGTTACAGGCAGCAGCGTCAGCGACGAGGCGTTGAGCACCAGGAACAGGATCTGCGCGTTGCTCGCCGTGGTGCTGCTGGGGTTAAGCTCCTGCAGCGCGCGCATGGCCTTCAGGCCGATCGGCGTGGCGGCGTTGTCCAGGCCCAGCCCGTTGGCGGCAAAGTTCATGGTGATAAGGCCCAGCGCCGGGTGACCGGGTGGAACTTCCGGCATCAACCGGGCGAACAACGGGCCGAGCACCTTGGCCAGCCACTCGACGATGCCAGCCTTCTCGGCGATCTTGAGAAAGCCCAGCCACAGGGTCAGCGTGCCGAACAGCAGCACCATCACCTCGACCGACAGCTTGGCCATGGCGAATATGCTCTCGACCATCGCCGCGAAGATGCCGGCGTTGCCGCCTACCAGCCATTGGGCCAGGGCGGACACTGCCGCCACCAGGAAAAAGCCAAGCCAAAGGCCGTTGAGCATCCGAGTGTTCCCCCTGAAAAATGCCCGAATGATAGCGTATCGGGGCTCAAGGCTGGAGACCGCAGCCCGTACACAGGCCCCTGTGGGAGCGGGTTCACCCGCGAACACCGGCAAAGCCGGTGCCATACACCGTGTTGCCTGATTCGCGGGTGAACCCGCTCCCACAATGGCCACTGCTCGGCCCCAGGATCTCACAGGCAACAAAAAGCCCCGACAGGTCGGGGCTTCTTGTTCAGCTCATCAGGCTCAGCGCTTGGCAGCTTCGCCAACCATGGCCGCTTCCTGCTTGCCGGCCATCAGCGAGGCGTAGTACTTCTCGCCCTTGGCGGCGTCGTACATGCCTTCCCAGCGCGCGATGACCAAGGCTGCCAGAGCGTTGCCCACAACGTTCAAGGCAGTACGGGCCATGTCCATGATGCGGTCGACACCGGCGATGAAGGCCAGGCCTTCCAGCGGGATGCCAACGCTGCCCAGAGTGGCCAGCAGCACCACGAAGGAAACACCCGGTACGCCAGCGATACCCTTGGAAGTGACCATCAGGGTCAGCACCAGCAGCAGCTGCTGGCTCCACGACAGATCGATACCGTACAGCTGGGCAATGAAGATTGCCGCGATGCTCTGGTACAGGGTCGAACCGTCGAGGTTGAACGAGTAGCCGGTCGGTACCACGAACGAACAGATCGACTTCGGTGCACCGTACTTTTCCATCTTCTCGATCACGCGCGGCAGCACGGTTTCGGAACTGGAGGTGGAGTAGGCGAGGATCAGCTCATCTTTCATGATGCGCATGATCTTGATCACCGAGAAGCCGAACAGGCGGGCGACCAGGCCCAGCACCATGAAGGCGAAGAAGGCGATGGCGAAGTACACCAGCAGCACCAGCTTGGCCAGCGGCAGCAGCGAGCTGAAACCGAAGTTGGCGACGGTCACGGCGATCAGGGCGAACACGCCGATAGGGGCGTAGTTCATGATCATGTGGGTGACCTTGAACATGGTCTCGGAAACCGCCTGGAAGGTACGTACCAGCGGGTCGCGCAGCTCTGCCTGCAGGCTCGACAGGCCCAGGCCGAACATTACCGAGAAGAAGATGATCGGCAACATTTCGCCACGCATCAGCGCTGCGAAGATGTTCGACGGGATCAGGTTCAGCAGGGTTTCGATGAACGCGTGCTCATGCTGCACTTCGGCCGCGGTGGCTTGGTACTTGGAGATGTCCACGGTCCCCAGGGTGCTCATGTCGATGCCGGCGCCCGGGTGGAACAGGTTGGCCAACACCAGGCCGACGACGATGGCGATGGTGGTCACCACCTCGAAGTAGATGATGGTCTTCAGGCCGATGCTGCCCAGTTTCTTCGCGTCGCCAACCCCGGCGATACCCACGATCAGCGACGAAATCACGATCGGGACGACGATCATCTTGATCAGGCGAATGAAGATGTCACCAGCAGGCTGGAGAACATTGCTGATCCACCATGCCTTTTCTGCACTGAAATGATTCAGTAGCGCGCCGATTGCAACACCCAGGACCAGACCGATGACGATCTGCCAGGCGAGGCTCAGTTTTGCCTTCTTCATGTCTTTACCCTTTGTTCTAGTGGTCATGGGCACCCAACGGAAAGGCCCGTAACAGAGCCGTTGGCTAGGTCACGAGCAATAGCTGCTTCCGTCCGGCGACTTCATGTAAGGACACCGCAGGCGAGCGACAGGGCGCCCGGCCGGCGAAAAAGGCGGCAACTATTGCGATGGCAAAGGGGGAAATCTAATGCCGGAAGCGCATGACCCATGCCGTTTACGCATAACGTTTCTGACCGAAACTGGGGGTTCGCAAGTGCTTGATTTACAACGTTCGGAATCCCGAACAAGACCAAACCGCCATATTTAGGCAGATTTGGCAGGATAGAAAGGACGGGGAAGATGGCCTGTTCGACAATCCGAATGGCTGAAATGCCGCTTGAACAAGCGTCGGGGTGATCGAAAAAAAATGATGTGCGGTCGAGACAAAATGTGTCTCGAAGAGAAAATCGTGCAGGGAAGAGACGTTTCCTACATGGCTCCTCGGAAGCCAGGTCTGGTCAAGTGCCCCTATGACACCGCCGACCTGAAACTTCCGATTCCGCCTTTCCTGACCCGGCCCATTGCTGGAGGTACTCCCTGTACCCCTAGGCCACTCCGATCCTGCAACAATCAGAACGGCCCGGCCCCTTGGTCATGTGCAGCCCCTCCTCGGGGCGGCGCATCATAGAAGGCTGAAATATAGAAAGGTTCAGCTTCTATTATGTGACAGTGCATGACCTTTCATCCGTACCGGGTACAAACGCTCAGTACCAGTTCGGGTCACGCTTGAGCTGCTCCTGCAGCATCGCCTTCATGCCGTCGTCCGGTTCACCCAGCCAGCGGTACTGCGCATGGCGGGTGGGCGACTTGTCGTTCGGCAAACCTTCGGGTACCTCCACGAGCATCCCGTAGGCATCGTCCTTGTCCCAGCTGAACGCCACGATCAGGCGTTTGTAGGTGCAGTTGTCCGGGCCTTCGCATAATGGGCCGACCAGATACTTGTCGCCGTCTTCGGTAACGGCAGACATCTGCTGCTGGGCACTGCCGGTCAGATTGACCACCCAATCAGGCAGGCGTTCCTCGCCTTTGATCGTGTCCTGCCAGGTTTCCCGGTACTCAGGGTCCGAGCCGAGCAACTGGTCGACCCGGATCTGGCCGTCATTGGCCGCCATCGCCGCCGCACTGCCGCCCAGTAACAGGGCGGCAGCCAGGGATGTCCAACGCTTCCTGCCCATCTTCAACCTCGTCCACGTCCAAAGAAGAAGGAGGCTACGAACAGCACCAGGAAGACAATGAACAGAATCTTCGCGATACCGGTGGCAGCGCCCGCGATACCACCGAAGCCCAGTACGGCGGCGACAATGGCGATGATGAGGAAAGTGATAGCCCAACTCAGCATGGTGGTTCTCCTTTCTTTTTCAGAATCGGTCTGGTCGGCGGTCAGAACACCCAGCGGTCCTGGGGTACGACATTTTCCAGCGTGGCCGGTGAAGTAGTGGCCTGGCCGGTTGGCAGCGGGTCGACGGCCTTGACCAGGGTGTTGGCACGGGTTGCCTGAATCTGCGTCAACAGGGCGGTCTGCGCCGCCACTTGCTCGGCCAGGCGCGCGGTCTGCCAGCTGTAATAGAAGAGGCCAGCGGCCAAGGTCAGCAGCAACGCCAAGCCGAGTGACAGCATCTGGCGCAGGGGCAGTGCGGCGCTCTGCAAACGGTTGACGGATTGGCGGTTCATGCCGGCTCCTCCTGCTGTAATTCTTGTTCAAACCTGAACAGGTAATTGCAGCCTGCATGCCAGCCTTTTGATTCAGATAAAATTCAATTAAATCAATTAGTTATCCTAATCTACCGAAAACGGCAAGGACGTATCCTGCACGATGCGGTCCGTGCGGCCGTGCGAATTGCACGATCAGCCCTCGACCTTGGTCGCCACCTTGAGCAGGTCGGCATCCACCCCGCGCACGCCGATGATCTGCCGGGCGATCTCCACGGCGATGGTTTTCTGCTCGCTGCTGACCACTTCGCCCGAAAGCCGAACCAGCCCCTCTTCGCTGGCCACCTTCAGGTTCAGACCATCAAGGTTGCGGCTGAAGCGGTAGCTGTTCTGGATCTTGTCGATGATCCAGCTGTCGCTCGGCTGCGGGCCGGTCGGCACCCCCACCGGAGTTTCCCGGGCCTTGGCCATGGCGGCACTATCGAGGCTGACCAGGTTGTTGACCAGGTGCACGCCCTCGGTGGTACGCGCCACCACGCCAGCCAGCTCCTTGGCCTCGGCACTGTCGACCTTGCCGCGCAGGGTCACCACGCCTTCGCTGCTCTGCACATCTATAGGCGCCTTCTCGGTGGTACGGCTCCATAACAGCCGCGCACGGATCACCGCAGCCAGGGTGGCATCCTCCAGGCGCTGGGCGTAGGCACGCAACTCCAGCGGGCGCTCCACGAGCTGGGCATTGACCTGCAGCTGGTTGTCTACTTGCTCGATGCCACGGGTAGCCAGGGCCACATGCTCGGCCAGCTGGCGCTCGACGTCGTTCTCCACCTCCCCGGAAAGCCGCGCCTGCTTGCCGTCCACCTCGACCTGGATACGGAACGGGTCGAGCATGCGGTTCAGCGACAGGGCGGTTTGCAGCGCCCCCTCCAGGCGGGCGTCCTGTACCGGATCGGCGAATACCGGCGTGAACCCTGGTAGCAGGGTGGCTGCCAACATGGCGGCGCGGATGGAAAAGCGCATGACAGTGCCTCCTCTTGTAGGCAAAAACTGAAAATCCTCGCAACCAATGTGCCACCGTGACCCTCTAAGAAAATCATCTGAAAAGCGCGGCCTCCAAGCGCTGATTGGCCAGTGGCTAGCATGCAAAGGACAGGTTCCTTCACAATGGACCATGCAACTTGCCCGATTTTTCCCACACTAAATGAAGATCTTTCCTAAAGGAGCGCAGCACATGGAGTCAGCCCAGGACAACCAAGGCCGCATTCTGCTGGTGGATGACGAGTCCGCGATCCTGCGCACCTTCCGCTATTGCCTGGAAGACGAGGGCTACAATGTGGCAACGGCCAACAGCGCCGCCCAGGCCGAAGCCTTGTTGCAGCGCCAGGTCTTCGACCTTTGCTTCCTCGATTTGCGCCTGGGCGAGGACAACGGCCTCGATGTGCTGGCGCAGATGCGTATCCAGGCCCCTTGGATGCGGGTGGTGATCGTCACCGCGCACTCGGCGATCGATACGGCGGTAGACGCGATCCAGGCCGGTGCCGCCGATTACCTGGTCAAACCGTGCAGCCCCGACCAGCTGCGCCTGGCTACGTCCAAGCAGTTGGAGGTGCGTCAGCTTTCCGCTCGGCTGGAGGCCCTGGAAGGTGAAGTACGCAAACCCAAGGACGGCCTCGACTCGCACAGTCCAGCGATGATGGCAGTGCTGGAAACCGCCCGCCAGGTCGCTACCACCGATGCCAACATCCTCATCCTTGGCGAGTCGGGCACAGGTAAAGGTGAGCTGGCCCGGGCCATCCATGGCTGGAGCAAGCGCGCGCGCAAATCCTGCGTGACCATCAACTGCCCGTCACTGAACGCCGAGTTGATGGAAAGCGAGTTGTTCGGCCATACCCGCGGCGCCTTCACCGGCGCCAGCGAAAGCACCCTGGGGCGTGTCAGCCAGGCAGATGGGGGCACGCTGTTTCTCGACGAGATCGGCGATTTCCCACTGACCTTGCAGCCCAAACTGCTGCGTTTCATCCAGGACAAGGAATACGAGCGCGTCGGCGACCCAGTCACCCGTCGCGCCGATGTGCGTATCCTCGCCGCCACCAACCTCAACCTCGAAGAGATGGTGCGAGAGAGCCGCTTCCGCGAAGACCTGCTGTATCGCCTGAACGTCATCACCCTGCACCTGCCGCCGCTGCGCGAGCGCAGTGAAGACATCCTGACCTTGGCCGACCGCTTTCTCGCCCGCTTCGTCAAGGAATACTCCCGGCCTGCCCGCGGTTTCAGTGACGAAGCCCGCACAGCCCTGCTCAATTACCGCTGGCCCGGCAACATTCGCGAACTGCGCAACGTGGTAGAGCGGGCCAGCATCATCTGCCCGCAGGAACGTGTGGAAATCAGCCACCTGGGCATGGGCGAGCAGCCTGCAGGCAATGCTCCGCGCGTCGGCGCCGCACTGAGCCTCGATGAGCTGGAACGCGCCCATATCGGCGCGGTGCTGGCCGCCAGCGACACCCTTGACCAGGCGGCCAAGACCTTGGGGATCGATGCCTCCACCCTGTACCGCAAGCGCAAGCAGTACAACCTGTGAGGTGGCGTCCCATGAAGCTGCGCACGCGGCTTTTCCTCAGCATTTCGGCATTGGTCACCGTGGCCCTGCTCGGGCTGCTGCTGGGCCTGGTCAGCGTGCTGCAGATGGCCACGGTGCAGCAGAGACTGGTGCGCGATACCACCCACACCCTGGAAACAGGACTGAAGTTGCGCCAGAACCTTGGCGAACAGTTGACCCTGATCCTTGATGAAGACACCGCCCCGGAGAACCTGCGGCTGCTGCAGGAAAACTTCCAGAAACTGCTCGAGCAAGGGCTGGACCAAGGCGGCGAGCGCACCGGCTTCAGCAAGGCCAGCAGCAATTACCAGGCCTTCCTCCAGGCCTACCGCGATAGCCCGGCGCCCTCCCGCAGCATGGGGGTTGAGCAACCACTGGGGGCCGCGTTCAACCAGGTCCGCACCGACCTGATCGATTCCCACAAGCAGGCCCTGGAGTACATCACCCGCAGCGAGGAGCACACCCGCGACCACGCCCTGCTGGTCAGCGGTGTACTTGGCCTGATGGGCCTGGTGGTACTGGTACTGGGCTTCATCACCGCCCACAATATTGCCCGGCGCTTCGGCCAGCCGATCGAAGCCTTGGCCAAAGCAGCCGACCAACTCGGCAAGGGCGATTTCGACGTTACCCTGCCGGTCACACAAGCCACGGAACTGAACCAACTGACCCGACGCTTCGGCCTGATGGCCGATGCCTTGCGCAAGCACCAGGCCACCAACGTCGATGAACTGCTGGCCGGCCAGCAACGCTTGCAGGCCGTACTGGATAGCATTGACGATGGCCTGCTGATCATCGACCGCCAAGGCCGCCTGGAGCACCTCAACCCGGTGGCGCAGCGCCAGCTGGGCTGGACCGATAGCCGCGCTGGCAGCAGCCTGGCCGAAGCCCTGCAGCGCCCGGAGCTGGAACAGCAGCTACGCCAGGTACTGCGCGGCGGCAACCTCGACCGTCAGCCGGACGACCTGAACATGGACGTCGATGACGAAACGCGCCTGCTCGCCTACAGCCTGACCCCGGTCAGCCACCCGCAAGGACCGATACTTGGCGCAGTGATGGTGTTGCACGATGTAACCGAGCAGCGAGCCTTCGAACGCGTGCGCAGCGAATTCGTGCTGCGCGCTTCCCATGAGCTGCGTACGCCGGTAACCGGCATGCACATGGCCTTCGGCCTGTTGCGCGAGCGGCTCAAGTTCCCGCCCGAGTCGCGCGAGCATGACCTGCTGGAGACCATCGGCGAGGAAATGCAGCGCCTGACCCAGTTGATCAACGACCTGCTCAACTTCAGCCGCTACCAGAGTGGGATGCAGAAGCTCGATCTGGCTCCCTGCGCCATCGACGAACTGCTGGAGCGTGCACAACAGCGCTTTGCCGAACCGGCGGCGCACAAGCAGATCGAGCTGATCACGGAACTGGAGCCGCCGCTACCGCGTATCCAGGCAGACGTCACCCAACTTGACCGGGTGCTGGACAACCTGTTGCACAATGCCATCCGCCATACCGCCAGCGGCGGGCGTATCCGCCTGCACGCACGACGGCATGCGGAGCGGGTGATCATCAGTGTCGAAGATAACGGCGAAGGCATTGCCTATGGGCAACAAGGGCGCATCTTCGAGCCCTTCGTACAGGTAGGGCGCAAGAAAGGCGGCGCGGGGCTGGGGCTGGCGTTGTGCAAAGAGATCGTGCAGCTGCATGGCGGGCGCATGGGCGTGTTTTCCCGACCGGGGCAGGGGACCCAGTTCTACATGGCGCTGCCGGTCTGAATGTTGCCTGTCACGGCCCCATCGCCGGTGCAGGATCACTCAATGCTCAACCCGCCGCGGCAACCGTCCGCGGGTCACCAGTTCGGCAAACTGCCGGGCATTCAGTGGCCGGGCAAAAAGCCAGCCCTGGCCATAATTGACCCCTTCGCTGTTCAGCAGTACCGCTTGGTCTTCACACTCGATGCCTTCGGCAATCACCCGCAGGTGCAGGTCGTGGGCCATGCGGATGATATGCGGCGCAACACCGCTGCTGGCGGCGTCGTGCCCCAGGGCATCGATAAAAGCCTTGTCGATCTTCAAGCAGTCCACCGGCAGGGTTTGCAGGTAGGCCAGGCTGCAATAACCCGTACCAAAATCGTCGATCAGCACCTGATGCCCCACCGCGCGCAGCGCCTGCAGGTTGTCGCGCGCTACCACCACATCGATCAGGCCGCGCTCGGTCACCTCGAAGGCAATCTGGCTGGCCGCTACCCGGTGCATGGCCAGCAAGCGTGCCGCCACCCGTCCAATGCGCGGCACCATCACATCGCAAGCCGCCAGGTTCACCGATATGTACAAGTTGGGGTGCGAGCGCAGCAGTTGCCCTAACTGTTCCAGCACACGCTGCAGGACAAAGTCGGTGATCTGGCGGATCTGCCCGGTGTTTTCCGCCAACGGGATGAACAGGTCCGGGCTGGTCAGGGTGCCGTCCGGGCGACGCCAGCGCACCAGGGCCTCCGCCCCGACACAGCGCCGGCTGTCGAGCTCGAAGATCGGCTGGTAGAGCACCTGCAGTTCGCCGCGACGCAGGGCATTCTGCAATTCCGAGCTCATCGACCGCCGCTGCAGGATCAGTTGCAACACCAGCCAGCCGATGCAGCAGGCCGCCAGCACACTGCCGGGGAACAGAAGCCAGAGCATGCCGTTCATTCTCAACGGCAGGCTCGCCCTCGGGGCAATCAACACCAACTGGTAGTCCGGTGACTTGGTCGGCATTCGGTAGATCAGGCGATCGCTGAGTTCGAGCAGCGACTTGTGGCTGGTCGACCAGGCCGAGGGTGGCGGCCATACCTGCGGGGGGCCCAGCACGGGGATAGCCCGGGTGCCGTTGTCCAGCACCACGACCAGGCTACCGCCCGGGGGCAGGTCGACCACATCGGTCAGGTGCCCACGAGAGGTGGACACCACGAACTTGCCCCTCCCCAGCATCAATGCGGCCAGGTTCTCGTTCGGCTCGGTCGTGGTGTTCAGCCAGTAGCTGTAAGTCGGCCCCTGGATGTCGGGGATGCGCAAGGGTTCGAACGCCCGCTCATCACCGCGGTTCGAACAGGCGATATCACCATCCACGTATGCCGCTTCATATATGAAGCGTGAGCTCAGGCCTACCTGCTGCAATGCCGTCAGCATCGCCGGGCTGCAGCCGCGCAAGGGCTGCGCCTGCAACAGGTCGACCCCTTCGCGCAACTGGCCGAACACCTGCTCAAGGCGCTCGAGAAAGCGTTCGCCTTGGGCGTTCATCTGTGCACTCTCGCTTTGCTTCATCTGTTGCAGGGCAATGCCGATACTGGCAGAAAGCAACAGAGCCGCGCTGGCCAGTGCTGCCAATGTGGCCAGCATCCAGGGACGGTAAAAAATTTGGCGCAGCAAGGCGATGAAGGCTGACATCGAAGGCATCCAGTTGATAACTAAGGTATAGCAACTGGATCAGGAATCACCTTTGCCGTTTGGCGCTTCGTTTGCTTGTTGGGAGATGGCCATCTCCCAAGGTTGCGCTGTCGCGCAGAGAACTCGATTTGCAGGCGCTACGCGGACTCTGTGGGAGCGGGCGTGCCCGCGAAGAAGCAAACGCGGTGGCTGGCACCGCGTTGGATTCTTCGCGGCTAAAGCCGCTCCCACAGGGCACGAGGATCGCTTGCGAATTCAGTTATCTGTGCGACAGCGCAGCCCAAAGGGCTGGGCAATCTCCCACAGAACCTCGCTGGCGGCTCAACGCATCCGGTTAAGCACCTGCAGCATCGCCGCCGTCTGCGCATCCGGCATGCCATCGAAGCGCTGCGGGCGGAAACGCATCTGGAACGCGGCGATCACATGGCGGGTGGCAACATCCAGTACCCCGGTTTGCTCGATCGCATAGCCAAACCGGGCCAGCTCCTGCTGATACCAGCCAACGCTCGGCGGGTTGACGCTGAAATAGGCTTGCTGCCGTGCCACGGCATTGGCATCCGGCCAGACACCCAATCCGGCGTCGGCCAGGCGCTTCCACGGGAATAGCGGCCCCGGGTCAAGCTTGCGCAGCGGTGCGATATCGCTGTGGCCAATGATGTGCCGTGGTTCGATATTGTTACGTTTGACGATGTCCTTGAGCAGCGCGATCAGCGATTGGACCTGCGCTTCGCTGTAAGGATGCCAGACCCGGCCATTCGGCGTGTCGGTAAAACCCGGGTTGACGATTTCGATACCGATGGAGGAGGAGTTCAGCCAGGTCCGGCCCTGCCACTGGCTATCACCAGCATGCCAGGCGCGGCGGCTTTCATCCACCAGCTGGTACACCGTCGCCGGGCCGTCACCAATCAGGTAATGGCTGCTCACTTCGCCATGGGTGAGCAACGCCAGGGAACGCTCCAGCGAAGCATTGGTGTAATGCAGGACAACGAACTGGATGCGGTTGTCCTGGTTGACCGAAGGGTGGCTACGGTCGACGCGCAGGCCGGTCGAGCAACCGGCGACAGCCAACAGCAGGAAGGGAATCAGGGTTTTTTTAAGCGTGGAAAGCACGTCAGTGGCCTCAGCGTATGAGCGCTACAGTATAACGTGCTCCCCAAGGGCCGTGCTTGCCGCGAGTCAGCGGCTGCACATCAGCATGAACTCCAGCGCGTTGTCACCGCTTGCGCTTTCAACATCCACCAACTGGGTCATGACGGTCACATGGCTGGTTAGCGGAGCACCGATGACCTTGGCTTGGCCATGCAGTTGCCGCTCATAGCTACTGGCATCGATAGGTGAAGCCACACAGAAACGAGGGTTACCTGACACGGCGGAAGGCTTGAGCAGAATCTTGTACTGGTTGAAGTAGTTGGGCTGTGCCTGCAGTTCGATACTGCTGATCCATTGCGGCGACTGCTGCATCAGCGTGCCATCCGCAGCAATATGCGCTGTCAGGATGGTTTGCTTGGCGTGGGCGCTGGCCTGGAAAGCCAGCCCGATCATGAGCGGCACGTACCATGCTCGAATTTTCATGTTCCGGTTCCTTGTATGGAGCGACGAAGGCCGGCCACCTGCTGGCCAGCCTTGCCAGTTTCGATCCACACGCCACCATTAGCGCGGTAACTATCTACCCCTGCTCGACACGATTGCGCCCCAGTTCCTTGGCCCGGTACAGCGCCGCATCAGCGCGCTTGAGCACCTGGTCGCCGCGCTCGCCGGACCGGAATGCCCCCAGGCCGATGGAGGTGGTGATCACCACCCGTTCGCCCTTGAAGTGGAACGGGCACGCCTCGACCGTGGCTCGCAGCACCTCGGCTATCTGGGCAGCGGCGGCCGGCGAGGTCTGCGGCAGTAACAGGACAAACTCCTCGCCGCCAAAACGGGCGATGAAGTCACCGCTGCGCAGGCGCTTGCGCAACTGGTCGGCGACGATCTTCAGTACTTTGTCCCCAGCCAGGTGCCCATAGCTGTCGTTGATACGCTTGAAATGGTCCAGGTCGAGGATCGCCATCGCCAGATGGCCGCCATGTGCCTGCCATTCGAGCATTTCGCGCTCGACCCGCTCGCTCCAGGCCGCTCGGTTGGGCAAGCCGGTGAGGGGATCGAGCAAGGCCTTCTGGCGCTGTTCTTCGAGGTGCTCGCGGTAGCCGAGTGCCTCGTGCTCCATGCTCGCCACCCGCTCCGAAAGCCCTTGCAGGCGCCCAGCCAGCTCCTGCTCGCGGCGATCACGCTCATGCTTGTGCTCGTCCATGGTCACCAACAGGCCTTCCAGGCGGTTTTCCAGGATGTGCTTGAGGCTGTCGACGTCGGCGGCGCCTTGCACACTGCTCTGCAGCCCGTCGACGTGCTCACGCAGCTGGGTATCCAGCTCGCGGGCGGCCGAGCTGTTGTCGGCATGGCCGGCGCTGGCCTCGTGCAGGTGGCTCTGGAAACCTTCCAGGCGTTCGTTGAGCTGCTGCAGATAGGTTTCGAATTCGTGCTGGCCGCTGTCAGTGATTGCCAGCATGAGCACGGCCAGGTCATCCAGCACCGGGATCAGCTCATACCAGTTCAGGCCGCGGGCGACCCGTTCTCGCATCTCGAGCGCCTGGGCCTTGTGTCGCTCCGGCAGGCTGAGGTCATCGAGCAGGCCGATCAGGGTGTGCTCGATGTGCTCGGCAACCTGGCTGTAGGGCGGTTCCACAGCGTAAGGCAGGGCGTAGGTGCCATCTTCGCCGAAGGTTTCTTCGAGTGTTTGTGCCGGTTCTGCTTCAGCCGGAGACTCGCTGGTGACAGCTTCCGGTGCCGGCACATCGTCCGGTAGCGGCTGCGGTAGCGGGGCCGGTGCCAGTTCGGCCGTTTCGATCAGCGCCGGGCCAGGAGCCTCCAGCACGGGCTCCGACGCTACGGGTGCTTCGACAACAGAAGCTGAAGAGGCTGGCAGCGGCTGGAGCGCGTCCACATCGTCGGCCTGCGGGGCATCGACGGCGGCCGGTGCCACCAAGGGCTGCGCCTCGACAACCGGAAGCGCGAGCGGCACAAGCTCTGGCTCGCCTTGCAGATCATCCTCGCGGCTGCCGAACAAGCGCTGCAAGAAGCCGGGCCGGGCGTCCTCAGCCGACTTGCCCAAGGCTGACAGCGCGCGGCCCTGCAAGCCGCTCAACTCGCCCAGCAACGGTGGCAAGTCACGTGACTGGGCCACCCCGCCATCGAGCTTCTTCGCCAGCTTTTTCAACGGCCGCGACACATCGTTTGGCAATGGCAGGCCTTGTAGTTGGCCCACCAGTGCGGCCAGCGCATCGCTGACCTGGTTCATGCGGGCTTCCCGGCGCTGCTCGGAGTCCAGCACCGCCTTCTCAAGACGTGGAATCAACCCTGCAAGGCCGGCGTCCATGTTGTCGCTGCGGATGACCTCGCGCATTTCCTTCATGCACTGGTCCACCACCTTGTCGCTGCCTTCGGCAGCCAGGGTGCTGCGTACCAGGCCGCGACGCAGCAGGTCGAGACGGGCGTCCCAACGGCGCTCGAGCTTTTCCTGCTGCTCGATGCTTTTCAGGTATTTCTCTTTCCAGCGCTCAGCGTCTTCAGTCATGCCCGGGTCCGCAAACGGTGATGGCAATTAGCTCAGGACCGGCAGCGTATCCACAGTCAATGCATCAGGCAATCGAATCTCGACAGCAACGGGAAGGTGGTCGGAAATTGGCTGCGCCAGCACCTCGACACGCTCCAGCGTGAGGCTCGGGCTGAGCAGGATGTGGTCCAGGCACCGCTGTGGGCGCCAACTGGGGAAGGTGGCTTCCACTTGTGGGGCAACCAGGCCGAGGTCGCGCAACGGCGAGTGCTCCAGCAGGTCGGTTGCATGGGTATTCATGTCACCCATCAGCACTTGGTGGCGGTAGCCGCCAATCAGCTCGCGGATGTAGCCCAGCTGCAAGGCGCGGGTCTTGGCTCCCAGGGCCAGGTGCATCATCACCACGATCAGCGCATCTTCACCCTCGCCAAAGCGCACCAGGATCGCACCACGCCCAGACGGGCCGGGCAACGGGTGATCCTCCAGCAGCTGCGGCTTCAGACGGCTGAGCACGCCATTGCTGTGCTGGGCAAAACGCCCGAGGTTGCGGTTGAGTTGCTGGTACCAGTAGGGGAAGGCCCCCAGGTGGGCAAGGTGCTCGACCTGATTGACGTAGCCCGAGCGCAGGCTACCGCCATCGGCCTCCTGCAAGGCCACCAGGTCAAAGTCGCCCAGCAGTTGGCCAATTTTCTGCAGGTTGCCGGCACGCCCGTTGTGCGGCAGCAGGTGCTGCCAGCTGCGGGTCACGTAATGCCGGTAGCGCTCGGTGCTGATGCCCACCTGGATGTTGAAACTGAGCAGCCGCAGGCGACCATCCTCGGGCAGGCCAGGGGCCTGCAGGTGATGCTCGTTGACCTGCGGCTGGTGCAGGCCAATGCCACGCGCGGTTCTGAAGCGGCGCATGGGTTACGCCGCTTACTTAGCGGCGCGCTCCTTGGCGATCAGCTGGTCGGCAACGTTCAGTACGCCTTCCGGCCCGCCGGCAGTACCCAGGTCGAAGCGGTACTTGCCGTTGACCACCATGCTCGGTACGCCGGTGATCTCGTACTTCTTCGCCAGTTCCTTGGCCTGGTTGACCTGACCCTTGATGGCGAACGAGTTGAAGGTGGCGAGGAACTTGTCCTTGTCCACGCCTTGGGTGGCGAGGAAGTCGGCCATGTCCTGCGGGTCGGTCAGGCGCTTGCGCTGGTTTTGAATGGCATCGAACACCGCGGCGTGCACCTTCTGCTCGACGCCCATGGCTTCGAGGGTCAGGAACATCTGGCCGTGCGCGTCCCATGCGCCACCGAACATGGCCGGTACGCGCTTGAAGTTGACGTCCTTCGGCAGTTTTTCGACCCATGGGTTGATGGTCGGCTCGAAGTGGTAGCAGTGTGGGCAGCCGTACCAGAACAGCTCGACCACTTCGATCTTGCCAGGCACGGAAACCGCAACAGGGTTGCTCAGCTCGAGGTATTCCTTGCCGGCGACAGGCTCGGCGGCCTGGACGGCAGTCATACCGAATACGCTGGCAGCGACCAGCGCGGCGCTGAGAATCAGTTTACGCATGCTTTACTCCTGGACAGTCATTGGTCGCCACGACGCGACCTGCACTGAGACAAGCCGCGAAGGGGTCGAGTTCTGTAGTGTAACGGCTGCGGACGGAAAAAAGGGCGGTCCCGCCGCCCTTTAATCATTGGCCTACAACATTAACTGAAAGTTAATACGCCGCCTGTAATGGCCCATCGCCGGCTACCCAAGGCGTCAGTGCAGACCCTGGATGTAGCTGGCCAACGCCTCGATATCGTGGTTGCTCAACTTGCCGGCGATGGTGCGCATGGTCATGGCATCGCCATCGTTGGTGCGGTTGCCTTCGCGGAAGTCGGTAAGCTGCTTGGTCACATACTGCGCGTGCTGCCCGCCCAGGTGCGGGAAGCCGGCCAAGGCGATACCCGCGCCGTTAGGCGAGTGGCAACCGGTGCAGGCAGGCATGCCTTTTTCCAGGTCGCCGCCGTTGAACAGCGCCCGGCCACGTTCGACCAGCTTGGGATCGGCGGCACCCACGCTGCCTTTCTGGCTGGAGAAGTAGGCGGCGATATCGGCCAGGTCCTGGTCGCTGAACGCGGCCAGCATGCCGGTCATCTCCAGCACGGTACGCTTGCCCGACTTGATGTCGTGCAATTGTTTTTCGAGGTAGCGCTGGCCTTGGCCGGCCAGTTTCGGGAAGTTCGGTGCCAGGCTGTTGCCGTCGGGGTTGTGGCAGGCGCCACAGACGGCCGTCTTGGCCTGGCCGGCGGCGGCATCGCCTTTGACGGGTTGCGCAGCAGTGGCCGCACCTGCGACACCCAGGGTCAACAGCAGACTCACGACTAGTTTGTTCATCAGCTAATCCAACACGGCTAAGGGTGAAATGTTATGTATCGGGACTGCCGCTCATCCAAAGGATGACCAAACGGTAGTCCTCGGCACTGCAGTCCATGCACAATCCACGCGGCGGCATAGCCTTGAAACCCTGGGTAACGTGCTTCACCAGTACATCCATGCCTTGCGCCAGCCTTGGCTCCCATGCTGCCCGGTCACCCTGCCTGGGTGCCTGTGGCAACTGCCCGGTGTGACAGGCCGCACACGTGCGGTTGTACAACACCTCGGGATCCTGTGTAGCCTGTGCGCTGAAAAACGGCAGGAACATACCGACAGCAAGCAGCCATTTCGCCATGCGGAACGACCTTCAGGGTTGGGGGCCGCGCTGCGTTCTGTTGCGCGAGCTATTGTTCGACACCCCATGCCCGTTCTCCTTCGCTGGGAGAATGAGCACACAAAAACTGGGGCATTATATACTTCCGCCATCCAAACGGAAACGACACCGCTTGCCAGGCTCGGACCTGAAGAGTCAGGCAACACCCACATCGGATATCCCATGCAAGTCAAGAACCCCATCCTCGGCCTCTGCCAGAAAGCCAAATTCGCCCTCAGCGCTGCCAAGGTCGAACAATGCCCGGACGACCAGGGTTACGAGGTGGCTTTCGCCGGCCGCTCCAACGCCGGCAAATCCAGCGCCCTCAATACCCTGACTCATGCCAGCCTGGCACGCACCTCGAAAACCCCCGGGCGCACCCAGCTGTTGAATTTCTTCAGTCTGGACGATGAACGGCGTTTGGTCGACCTGCCGGGCTACGGTTATGCAAAAGTCCCGATTCCGCTCAAGCAACATTGGCAGAAACACCTGGAAGCCTATTTGGGCAGCCGGGAGTGCCTGCGTGGCGTGATCCTGATGATGGACGTTCGCCACCCGATGACCGACTTCGACAAGATGATGCTCGACTGGGCCAAGGCCAGCAGCATGCCGATGCACATCTTGCTGACCAAGGCCGACAAGCTGACCCACGGCGCGGGCAAGAACACCCTGCTCAAGGTGCAGTCGGAAATCCGCAAGGGCTGGGGCGACGGCGTGACCATCCAGCTGTTCTCGGCGCCCAAGCGCCTGGGCGTGGAAGATGCTTATCGCGTGTTGGCGGACTGGATGGAGCTGGAAGACAAGCCAGTCATTTGAAGGCTTGCTCGTAACCTGTGGGAGCGGGTTTACCCGCGAATGCGGCGGTGCATCCGACATCGCATTCGCGGGTAAACCCGCTCCCACAGGGCTCTCCACTAGCCATAAGTCAAATTCCGGGCAAAAAAAACCCCGGACTTCGTATGGGGAGGGGGAAGTTCGGGGTCCAAGTCCGGACCGCTAGGGCGGGGTCCAGATATCTGCCAACACTTAACACAACATAGGAGCATCGAAAGGCTTCACCAGCCATTCAGTTACTCTGAGTTCCGCTTCACCGGTTTAGTTCCAAAGCCCTGAAAACTATTTGCGATAGTTTCATGAAACCTCAGCACCACTGGCACTGAGCAGTGCCAGGATCCGCATCCCTATGTCACGGATCCTACACAGCTTTCCCCGTCGGATCAGTGAGCTTCGTCCCAATTCGCACCAATTCCTGCCTCGACCAGCAGCGGCACATCCAGTTGCGCGGCCTTGCTCATGTGCAGGCGAATTTCATCTTTAACCTGCTCAACCAGGTCCTCGCGCACTTCAAGTACCAGTTCGTCGTGTACCTGCAGGATCACCCGGGCATCCAGCCCGCTCTCGCTCAGCCAGTTATCCACATTGACCATGGCCCGCTTGATGATGTCGGCCGCAGTGCCCTGCATGGGGGCGTTGATCGCCGTGCGTTCGGCGCCTTTGCGCAGAGCCGGGTTCTTGGCATTGATGTCAGGCAGGTACAAGCGGCGGCCGAACAAGGTTTCAACAAAGCCTTGCTCCGCAGCCTGGGCACGGGTGCGCTCCATATAGGCCAGCACGCCCGGGTAACGGGCAAAGTAGCGGTCAATGTAATCCTGCGACTGTTTGCGGTCGACACCGATCTGCTTGGCCAGGCCAAAGGCGCTCATGCCGTAGATCAGGCCGAAGTTGATGGCCTTGGCACTGCGACGCTGGTCGGTGGTGACGTCTTCCAGAGCTACGCCGAATACCTCCGCGGCCGTGGCGCGGTGCACATCCAGGTCGTTACGGAAGGCATGCAGCAAGCCTTCGTCCTTGGCCAGGTGGGCCATGATGCGCAACTCGATCTGCGAGTAGTCCGCCGCCAGCAGCTTGTAGCCCGGGCTGGCGACGAAGGCCTGGCGGATGCGCCGGCCTTCGGCAGTACGGATAGGGATGTTCTGCAGGTTAGGGTCGCTGGACGAAAGCCGGCCGGTGGCCGCAACCGCCTGCTGGTAGGAGGTGTGGATACGCCCGGTGCGCGGGTTGATCTGCCCCGGCAGCTTGTCGGTGTAGGTGCTCTTGAGCTTGCTCAGGCTGCGGTACTGCATCAGTACCTCAGGCAGCGGGTAGCCTTGCTCGGCCAGCTCATCGAGCACTGCTTCTGCCGTGGATGGCTGGCCCTTGGTGGTCTTGCTCAGCACCGGCATGCCCAGTTTGTCGTAGAGAATCGCACCCAGCTGCTTGGGCGAGCCGAGGTTGAACTCCTCACCGGCCAGCTCATAGGCGCGCTGCTCCAGCTCAGCCATCTTCACCCCCAGCTCACCGCTCTGCACCTTCAGCAGCGCGGCATCGACCAGCGCACCCTGGCGCTCGATCCTGGCCAGCACCGGCACCAGCGGCATCTCGATGTCCATCAGTACCGGCTGCACGCTCGGTGTCTGCGCCAGGCGTGCCTGCAGCGCGTGATGCAGGCGCAGGGTGATGTCGGCGTCTTCGGCGGCGTAGGGGCCGGCCTTGTCCAGGTGGATCTGGTTGAAGGTCAGTTGCTTGGCGCCCTTGCCGGCGATGTCCTCGAAGGCGATGGTGGTGTGGTCGAGGTACTTCTGCGCCAGGCTGTCCATGTCGTGACGGGTGGCGGTAGAGTTCAGCACGTACGACTCGAGCATGGTGTCATAGGCCACGCCGCGCATTTCGATGGCGGGTGAGCCGTTGGCGAGGATGTTGATATCGTACTTGGCGTTCTGCCCGACCTTGGCCTTGGCCGGGTCTTCCAGCAGCGGCTTCAGCGCCAGTAGTACGGCTGCGCGGTCCAGCTGAACCGGCGCCCCCTCATAGTCATGGGCCAGCGGCACATAGGCCGCTTCATGCGGCTCGACAGCGAACGACACACCAACCAGTTGCGCCTGCTGGGCGTCCAGGCTGGTGGTTTCGGTGTCGAAGGCGAACAGTGGCGCCTGGCGCAGCTTCTCCAGCCAGAAGTCGAGACGGTCCTGGTCGAGGATGGTTTCATACCTGGGCTCGGCCTTGGCCGCTTGCTCCACGATCGGCGCGATGTCGTCACCGGCCTTGGCCGCGTCACGCTGCACCTCGGCGACCCAGCTCTTGAACTCCATCTCGGTGTACAGCGCCAGCAACGCTTCACGGTCCGGCTCGCCGCACACCAGGGCATCTACTTCGATATCCAGGGGCACATCGACCTTGATGGTAGCCAGCTCATAAGACAGGAACGCGGCGTCGCGGTGCTCTTCCAGCTTGGCCGGCAGGGTCTTGGCGCCGCGAATGGCCAGCGCCGGGACCTTGTCCAGGTTGGCGTACAAGTCGCTGAGGCCACCGCCGATGCCGGTCAGCAAGCCCACTGCGGTTTTTTCGCCCACACCTGGCACGCCGGGAATGTTGTCGACCTTGTCGCCCATCAGGGCCAGGAAATCGATGATGTGTTCCGGGCCGACGCCAAATTTCTCGTGCACGCCAGCTACGTCCAGCACGCTTCCGGTCATGGTGTTGACCAAGGTAATGTGCCCGTCCACCAACTGCGCCATGTCCTTGTCACCGGTCGAGATGATTACCGGCCGGCCCAGGGCTGCACTGCTGCGCGCCAGGGTGCCGATCACGTCATCAGCCTCGACCCCTTCCACGCACAGCAGCGGGTAGCCCAGCGCCTTGACGCTGGCATGCAGCGGCTCGATCTGTACCCGCAGGTCGTCCGGCATGCTCGGGCGGTTGGCCTTGTATTCGGCGAACATGGCATCGCGGAAGGTACCGCCCTTGGCGTCGAACACCACCGCGAACAGGCTGTCGGGGTATTGCTTGCGCAGGCTCTTGAGCATGTTCAGCACCCCCTTCACCGCGCCGGTCGGCATGCCCTTGGAGGTGGTCAGCGGCGGCAGCGCGTGAAAGGCGCGGTACAGGTAGGAGGAACCGTCCACCAGGACGAGGGGCGCTTGGCTCATGAGCAGAATCAACCTTTTCGACGGGTCCGGCGCTAGAATAGCCAGAATCATTGACGACAAAGGGACAAGGTTATCATGCGTACACTCAATCGCCTGTTACTGCTCGGTCTGTTGGCAACCATGCCTGTCGTCACCCTGGCGGCGGACGACGCCCCCTCGGCCGATCCCGAGGTGACCATTCGCACGGAAGGCGACAAAACCATCCAGGAGTACCGGCAGAACGGGTTCCTGTATGCAATCAAGATCACGCCGAAAAACGGCAAGCCTTATTTCCTGGTACGCGCCGATGGCTCTGATGGCAATTTCATTCGATCCGACCAGCCGGACATGCTGATTCCGTCCTGGAAGATCTTCGAGTGGTAATCTGACGCGCACCGTTCACATCAACCCGGCACTTCCCGGCGGAAGTGCCCGTATGGGCAATTCTTCATCATGTCAGTCTTCACCCCCGTGACCCGGCCTGAGCTGGAAACCTTTCTGGCACCGTACGCGCTGGGCCGTCTGCTCGACTTCCAGGGCATCGCCGCCGGCACCGAAAACAGCAATTTCTTCGTCAGCCTCGAACAGGGGGAGTTCGTCCTGACGCTTATCGAGCGCGGGCCCAGCGAGGACATGCCGTTCTTCATCGAGCTGCTGGACACCCTGCACGCGGCCGACATGCCGGTGCCCTATGCGATTCGTGACCGCGACGGCAACGGCCTGCGCGAGCTGTGCGGCAAGCCGGCGCTGCTGCAGCCACGGCTGTCGGGCAAGCACATCAAGGCACCGAACGCCCAGCACTGCGCCCAGGTCGGCGAGCTGCTGGCCCATATTCACCTGGCCACCCGCGAGCACATCATCGAGCGCCGCACCGACCGCGGCCTGGACTGGATGCTGGCCTCGGGTGCCGAGTTGCTGCCGCGCCTCAGCGCCGAGCAAGCCGCGCTGCTGCAGCCGGCGCTGGACGAAATCAGCGCGCACAAGGCTCAGATCCTGGCGCTGCCACGGGCCAACCTGCACGCCGACCTGTTCCGCGACAACGTGATGTTCGAAGGCACACACCTGACCGGTGTGATCGACTTCTACAACGCCTGTTCCGGGCCGATGCTGTATGACATCGCCATCACCGTGAATGACTGGTGCCTGGATGAACACGGCGCGATCGATGTGCCACGCGCCCAGGCGTTGCTGGCAGCCTATGCGGCGCTGCGGCCGTTCACCGCAGCCGAAGCCGAGCTGTGGCCGGAGATGTTGCGGGTAGGCTGCGTGCGCTTCTGGCTGTCGCGCCTGATTGCAGCAGAATCGTTTGCCGGGATGGATGTGATGATCCATGACCCGAGCGAGTTCGAAGTGCGTTTGGCGCAGCGTCAGCAGGTGGCCTTGCACCTGCCGTTTGCCCTCTAGACCGCGTTTGCTTCTTCGCGGGTAAACCCGCTCCCACAGGTATGGTGACAGGCTTGAGATTTGTGCTGTCCCTGTGGGAGCGGGCGTGCCCGCGAAGAGGCCGGCACAGGCTTACAGCTGCTCCAGGCACCCAACCAGGTCGCCACCCAGTTTCTCCAGCAAGCGCTCATAGCCCTTGCCATCCACCGGGTCATTGCCGCCCAGCGCATCCAGCTCGGCCAGACGCACCGGCAAGCCGGCAGTCAAGGTCTCGGCCAGGCGCGGCCGCAACGGCGGCTCGCTGAACACACAGGTCTTGCCCACTTCCTGCAGGCGCTTGCGCATGGCTGCCACGTGCTGCGCGCCGGGCTGCACTTCGGCTGCCACGGTGAACACCCCGGTGTGCTTCAGGCCATACTCGGCCTCGAAATAGTCGAACGCTTCGTGGAACACGAAGTACGGCTTGCCGGCAATCCCGGCCACCCGCGCCTTGATCCGTCCATCCAGCGCGTCCAGGCGTGCGTCGAAGGCCTTGAGATTGCTTTGGTAGCGTGCCGCATTCACCGGATCGACCTGCGCCAGGTCAGCGGCCATTTTCGCTGCAATCACCCGCGCGTTGACCGACGATAGCCACAAATGAGCATCAAGGCTGCCTGGGCGGTGGTCGTGGTCATGGTCGTCGTGGTCTTCCTCTTCATGGGACTGGCTGTCCTCGCCAAAATGGCGCAGCTTCATGCCCGGCAGCGACTGCACGGCCACCGTGGGCTTGCTGCGATTGCTCAGCAACCGTGGCAGAAAGTTCTCCATGTCCGGGCCGATCCAGTACAGCAGGTCGGCGTCCGCCACCCGCCGCACGTCGGACGGGCGCAGCGCATAGTGGTGCGGCGAAGCACCCGGCGGCAGCAATACCTCTGGATTGCCGACACCATCCTGGACGGCGGCGGCGATCTGCTGCAGGGGTTTGATACTGGTCAGCACACGCACGTCAGCCTGGGCGGAAAATGCGATGAAAGCGACAAAAAGGACTAGGAATCGGGACACGGTGAATACTCGAGTCGTCAGAAACAGGTAACATAATAACGTCTCCATCCAGAACCGTCGCTGCCCATGTCCATCACGCCGCTGGCAAACCGTCCTCACGACCATTCCCATTGCGTACACAGCGCACTGGCTGAAGCCGATGCCTTGTGCACCCGCCAGGGCCTGCGCCTGACCGCACTGCGCCGCCGTGTGCTGGAACTGGTGTGGCAAAGCCACAAGCCGCTGGGTGCCTACGACATCCTCGCCGTACTCAGCGAGCAGGACGGCCGCCGCGCTGCACCACCGACGGTGTACCGGGCACTGGACTTCCTGCTGGAAAACGGCCTGGTGCACCGCATCGCCTCGCTCAACGCCTTCATCGGCTGTAGCCACCCCGAGCACGTGCATCAAGGGCAGTTCCTGATCTGCCGGGCCTGCCATGTGGCCATCGAGCTGGAACAGGACAGCATCAGCGAGGCCATCATCAGCAGCGCCAAGGGCGTGGGCTTCACGGTCGAGACCCAGACCGTGGAGGTGGTCGGCCTGTGCAGCAACTGCCGGAGCGCGGCATGAGCGACGCACTGATCCGCCTGGAGCAGGTCGGCGTCACCTTCGGTGGCGAGGCGGTGCTCGACAGCATCGACCTATCGGTCGCACCCGGCCAGATCGTTACCCTGATTGGCCCGAACGGCGCGGGCAAGACTACCCTGGTGCGCGCCGTGCTCGGTCTGCTCAAGCCGCACCGCGGCAGGGTATGGCGCAAGCCGAAACTGCGCATTGGCTACATGCCGCAAAAAATCCAGGTAGATGCCACGCTGCCGCTGTCGGTGCTGCGCTTCTTGCGCCTGGTGCCCGGTGTAGACCGCGCGGCAGCCTTGTCGGCGTTGCAGGAAGTGGGCGCCGAGCAGGTCATCGACAGCCCGATACAGACCATTTCCGGCGGCGAGATGCAGCGCGTGCTGCTGGCCCGCGCCCTGCTGCGCGAACCCCAGTTGCTGGTGCTCGACGAGCCGGTGCAAGGCGTAGACGTGGTCGGCCAGACCGAGCTGTACAACCTCATTACCCGCCTGCGCGACCGCCACGGTTGCGGCGTGCTGATGGTTTCCCACGACCTGCACCTGGTGATGAGTGCAACCGACCAGGTGGTGTGCCTGAACCGCCACGTGTGCTGTTCGGGCCACCCAGAGCAGGTCAGCGGTGACCCGGCATTCGTCGAGCTGTTCGGCCAGACCGCCGCCCCCAGCCTGGCCATCTACCACCACCATCACGACCACAGTCACGACCTGCACGGTTCGGTGGTCGCCCCTGGCACCCATGTTCACGGAGCGCACTGCAAGCATGGCTGATTTTCTTCTCTACGCCTTGCTTGCCGGCTTGTCCCTGGCGCTGGTGGCCGGCCCACTGGGCTCCTTCGTGGTGTGGCGGCGCATGGCCTATTTTGGCGACACCCTGTCCCACGCCGCCCTGCTCGGCGTTGCCCTGGGCTTTGCCCTGGACGTCAGCCCGGCACTGGCGGTAACCGTAGGCTGCCTGTTGCTGGCGATCTTGCTGGTGACCTTGCAGCAACGCCAGCCACTGGCCTCCGACACCCTGCTCGGCATCCTCGCACCCAGTACCTTGTCGCTGGGCCTGGTGGTGCTGAGCTTCATGCACGATGTGCGCATCGACCTGATGGCCTATCTGTTCGGCGATCTGTTGGCCATCAGCACCACCGACCTGGCCTGGATAATTGGCGGCAGCGTGCTGGTGTTGCTGCTGCTCGCTGCGTTGTGGCGGCCGTTGCTGGCAGTCACCGTGCACGAAGAGTTGGCAATGGTCGAAGGCCTGCCGGTGGCCGGGCTGCGCATGGCGCTGATGCTGCTGATCGCGGTGGTGATTGCCGTGGCCATGAAGATCGTCGGCGTGCTGCTGATCACCTCGCTGCTGATCATTCCTGCCGCTGCGGCGCAACGTCACGCCCGCTCTCCCGAGCAGATGGCCCTGGGCGCCAGCCTGCTGGGCGTGACCGCGGTATGCGGCGGCCTGGCCATGTCCTGGTTCAAGGACACCCCCGCCGGCCCGTCGATCGTGGTCTGCGCGGCAGTGCTATTCTTGCTGAGCCTGGCCCTGCCGAAACGCTGAAAAACAGGGCGCGTGAAGGCGCGCCCTGCAACCTTTTCGCACGTAAAGGGTCTGTAAGACTTGTTTTCGAGCGTGCGCACCTGGGTGTAGACTTGCTCGCTTTTTGCGCAAATAGAGAGTCGCAGGAATGAAGCCGTTCGCCTCCCGTTATCTGCTTGTTGCCGCGTTTTCCCTGTTCCTGGCTGCGTGTTCCAACGCGCCGGTCGAACAGGCCACCGCACCTGCTCAAGCCGATGCCTGGCAGCAGTTGCAACAAAACATCGCCAGCAACGAGCTGGCCACCGCCGAAGACCAGCTGGCTGCCCTGCAGGGCCAGGCGCCGGATGACGCGCGCCTGGAGCAATACCAGCGCCAGCTTGCCGAAGCCTACCTGCAACGTAGCCAGATCTTCCTGCAGAAGGGTGATGTGAACGCTGCTGCAACCGCCCTGGCCCGTGCCCGCGCGCTGATGCCACAGGCCCCGGCGGTGACTGGTGGCGACGCCGTGACCCAGGCGCGCAAGGCCGAGCTGGAAAAGGCTGAAGCGGCGTTGAAAGCGGCCGAGGCCAAGCCCAAGGCGCGCATCATCGACCCGGCTGCACCGAGCACCGTCGTGGCCTTGAAGACCACCGATAGCCGCGCCATGCGGCGCCAGCTGGATGACATTGCCGCCGATGTAGTGAGCTATCAATGCGATGTTGTGTTCCAGGTGCCGCGCACCGAGGATGCGCCTTGGCTGAAGACCTTGCTGGAGAAGCGCGTGCGCAAGATCGACAGCGGGTTCGAGCTGAAGCAGAAGCATGAAATCCAGCGGTCGCTGCCGGCGCAGGTAGTTCTGGTTCCGCATCAGCGTTAAGAATCTGGGGGCGCTGCGCGCCCCTTTCGCGACACAAGGCCGCTCCTACAAGGGAATGCGATCTCCTGTAGGAGGGGCCTTGTGTCGCGATGGGCTGCAAAGCAGCCCCTTAGGCCGGCACAGCCTCCGCAGCCGCCTCCCGCTCCCACACCCGATGCCCCTCTACCGCTTTGACGAAGGCATCCACGGTCTTCTGCTCATCTCCCAGCAGCAACCCCTTGTCTTCTTTCAGCCCCAGGCTGCCCAAAAGCTCTTTGGTCAACACCATCGCTTTCAGGTGCTTGTAGCCCTCCAGCAGGAAATGCCTGGCCAACCCGCTGGCCGCCAGCGCATCGGTCGACGCCTTGCCACCCGGCACGACAATTCCGTCGAACATGATCGATGGCATTCCCTCCATGGAAGCATCCACCGGCAGTTGCTTGCCGTCCGCAGCCTTCACCGGTGCTGAGGTTGGCCCCAGAAGCAATGGCCGGGCACTGTGTGCTTCCAGGGCCTTGACCAACTTGTCCACGCTGGCAGCGTCTACGCCATCTGCCACCAGCACGGCAATCTTGCGCCCCTTGATGCCCACCGAACCAGGGTGGTTCATCTGGCTGAGGGCAGGCGACTGCGCAAGCTGGCTACCCTTCACTTGCACTGTGCCCGCGCTCGGCGCTGGCAAGCCCAGGTTGGCAGCCACCGCAGCCGCCAGCTTCAGGTCGATGTTGGCAAGAATTTCATTCACTTCCCGAGCACGGATCGTCTCCCGCTCCACCTTGCCCAATTCAAAGCTGTAAGCCTTGATGATGTGCTGCTGCTCGGTCGGGCTCATGCTCTGGAAGAACAACCGCGCTTGCGAGAAATGGTCGCCGAACGACTCGCTGCGCTGGCGGATCTTGTGCGCATCGATACGCTCCTGGTAACTCTCGAAGCCGCCATCCTGCGCGGCAGGTGGCGTTTCCTTAGGCCAGCCGCCGTCGATGGAATTGGGCTCGTAGGATGCACGGCCCCTGTGCACCACATGCTGATGCAGGGCGTCGCGCTGGTTGTTGTGGTTGGGCGCGACGGGGCGGTTGATCGGGATCTGGTGGAAGTTTGGCCCGCCCAGGCGGCTAAGCTGCGTGTCGGTGTAGGAGAACAGCCGGCCCTGCAGCAAAGGGTCGTTGGTAAAGTCGATACCAGGCACGATATGACCCGGGCAGAACGCCACCTGTTCTACTTCGGCAAAGAAGTTGTCCGGGTTGCGATTCAGGACCATCTTGCCCAAAGGTGTAACCGGCACCAGCTCTTCCGGGATTATCTTGGTCGGGTCCAGCAGGTCGAAATCGAATTTGTGCTCGTCGGCTTCCGGCACGATCTGCACGCCCAGTTCCCACTCCGGGTAATCGCCGGTCTCGATAGCCTCCCACAAGTCGCGACGCTGGAAGTCAGCGTCCTTGCCTGCCAGTTTCTGCGCTTCGTCCCATAGCAGGGAGTGCACACCCTGGCGTGGTTTCCAGTGGAATTTGACGAAGCTGGCTACGCCCTGGGCGTTGATCAGGCGGAAGGTATGCACCCCGAACCCTTCCATCATCCGCAAGCTGCGCGGGATCGCACGGTCCGACATCGCCCACATCACCATATGAGCCGACTCCGGTACCAGCGAGACGAAATCCCAAAAGGTGTCATGGGCCGAGGCGCCGGTCGGGATCTCGTTGTGCGGCTCCGGCTTTACGGCGTGAACGAAATCCGGGAATTTGATCGCATCCTGAATGAAGAACACCGGCATGTTGTTGCCCACCAGGTCGAAGTTGCCTTCGTCGGTGTAGAACTTGACCGCAAAACCCCTCACGTCACGCACGGTGTCGGCAGAGCCGCGCGGGCCCTGTACCGTGGAAAACCGCACAAAGACGGGCGTGACTTTTTCCGGGTCCTGCAGGAAGCCAGCCTTGGTCAGCTCGGCGTGGTTGCCGTAGCTCTGGAAGAAACCATGCGCCCCGGTCCCTCGCGCATGCACGATGCGCTCAGGGATGCGCTCGTGGTCAAAGTGCGTGATCTTCTCGCGCATGATGAAATCTTCGAGCAGCGAGGGGCCTCGATCACCGGCCTTCAGCGTGTTCTGGTTGTCAGCGATGCGCACCCCCTGGTTGGTACGCAGCGCCCGGCCCGTGGCATCGCTGCGGTCAGCCTCCAGGCTCTGCAACTTGGCGTTGGTATTGGCCCGGTCCGGGGTCTGGGTGCCAGCGGCCTCGCTGTGCTTTGGCGCATCCGTGTTCTTGCTGGGCATGGTCGGCTCTCCTCATCACTCTACAGGCGTGCCCGTTCGGGCTTGTTCAGGTAGTGACCGGAGCGCTTTGCCGAGCGTTCAATCAGAATTACCGGTTGTCGCCATATGCCCGAAGGATTGGAGCATTACGAAATAAATGCTAAGAACAGCTATGGGAAAAGGCTAAAATGCGCGACCCCAGCTAACCGCTGACCCAAATTCCATGCGCCCCACAAGGTTCGCTACGTGATCGAGTTCCAACAGGTACACAAGACCTACCGCGTCGCCGGTAGGGAAATCCCCGCACTGAATCCGACCAGCCTGACCATCGAAGATGGCCAGGTGTTCGGCCTGATCGGCCATTCCGGCGCCGGCAAGAGCACCATGCTGCGCCTGATCAACCGCCTGGAAGAACCTTCCGGCGGCAAGATCATCGTCGATGGCGAAGACGTTACCGCGTTCAATGCCAGCCAGCTGCGCGGTTTCCGCCAGCAGGTCGGGATGATTTTCCAGCACTTCAACCTGCTGGCCTCCAAGACCGTCGCCGACAACGTCGCCCTGCCACTGACCCTGGCCGGCGAGTTGTCGCGCAGCGAAATCGACAAGCGCGTGACCGAGCTCCTGGCCCGCGTCGGCCTTTCCGACCATGCCAAAAAGTACCCGGCGCAGCTGTCCGGTGGCCAGAAGCAGCGCGTCGGCATCGCCCGAGCCCTGTCCACCAACCCGAAGATCCTGCTGTGCGACGAGGCCACCAGCGCCCTCGACCCGCAAACCACCGCCTCGGTCTTGCAATTGCTGGCCGAAATCAACCGTGAGCTGAAGCTGACCATCGTCCTGATCACCCACGAAATGGATGTGATCCGCCGGGTCTGCGACCGCGTGGCAGTGATGGACGCCGGCCAGATCGTCGAGCAGGGCTCGGTGGCCAAGGTGTTCCTGCACCCGCAGCACCCCACCACCAAGCGCTTTGTCCAGGAAGACGAGCAGGTCGACGAAGGCGAGCAGCGTGACGACTTCGCCCATGTGCCAGGCCGTATCGTGCGCCTGACCTTCCAGGGCGACGCCACCTACGCGCCACTGCTGGGCACCGTTGCCCGCGAAACCGGCGTGGACTACAGCATCCTTGCCGGGCGTATCGACCGCATCAAGGATGTCCCCTATGGCCAGCTCACCCTCGCCCTGATCGGCGGTGACATGGAAGCGGCGTTCGCCCGCTTCAAGGCAGCTGACGTACATATGGAGGTACTGCGTTGATGGACGCCCTGAGTTTCTTTGCCAACGTCGACTGGGCCGAAATCTGGCTGGCCAGCGTCGATACCATGATCATGCTGTTCGGCTCGCTGTTCTTCACCGTGCTGCTCGGTTTGCCGCTGGGCGTGCTGCTGTTCCTCTGCGGGCCGAAGCAGATGTTCGAGCAGAAGGGTGTGTATGCGCTGCTGTCGCTGATCGTCAACATCCTGCGCTCGCTGCCGTTCATCATCCTGCTGATCGTGATGATTCCGATCACCGTGCTGATCACCGGCACTTCGCTGGGCGTAGCCGGCGCCATTCCGCCGCTGGTGGTGGGTGCCACGCCGTTCTTCGCGCGCCTGGTGGAAACCGCCCTGCGTGAAGTGGACCGCGGCATCATCGAGGCCACCCAGTCGATGGGCGCCACCACCCGTCAGATCATCACCAGCGCACTGCTGCCAGAGGCCCGCCCGGGCATCTTCGCCGCCATTACCGTGACCGCCATCACCCTGGTGTCGTACACCGCCATGGCCGGTGTGGTCGGTGCAGGCGGCCTGGGCGACCTGGCCATTCGCTTCGGCTACCAGCGTTTCCAGACCGATGTGATGGTCGTCACCGTGGTGCTGTTGCTGGTACTGGTTCAAGTCCTGCAAAGCGTGGGCGACAAACTGGTCGTACATTTTTCCCGTAAGTAACCCCAATGGGGTCGGCCCGTCCGACCCGTTCGGGGGCCGTCGCGGCCCTCACAAGGAGTGATCAATGAAGAAGCTGCTTGCTGTTGTCGCCGCTGTCGCGGCCTTCTCGGCCCACGCCGAGTCCCTGACCGTCGCCGCTACCCCGGTGCCGCACGCCGAGATCCTCAACTTCGTCAAACCTGCACTGGCGAAAGAGGGCGTGGAGCTGAAGGTCAAGGAATTCACCGACTACATCCAGCCGAACGTGCAGGTTGCCGAAAAGCGCCTGGACGCCAACTTCTTCCAGCACCAGCCTTACCTGGATGAGTTCAACAAGGCCAAGGGCACCAACCTGGTGAGTGTTGCCGGCGTGCACATCGAACCGCTGGGCGTTTACTCGGCCAAGATCAAGAAGCTGGACGAGCTGTCCTCCGGTGCCACCGTGGTCATCCCCAACGACGCCACCAACGGCGGCCGCGCGCTGCTGCTGCTGGACAAGGCCGGCGTGATCAAGCTGAAGGACAACAAGAACATCCTGTCCACCGTGAAGGATGTTGCCGAGAACCCGAAAAGCCTGAAGTTCCGTGAGCTGGAAGCAGCCACCATCCCGCGCGTGCTGACCCAGGTCGATGCTGCCCTGATCAACACCAACTACGCGCTGGAAGCCAAGCTGAACCCAGAGAAAGACGCCCTGGCCATCGAAGGCAGCGACTCGCCTTACGTGAACATCCTGGTTGCCCGCCCGGACAACAAGGACTCGGATGCCATGAAAAAACTGGCTGCTGCACTGCACTCGCCTGAGGTGAAGCAGTTCATCAACGAGAAGTACAAAGGCGCTGTGGTTCCGGCGTTCTAAGCCGAATAATCGCGCTGGGTTCTTCGCGGGTAAACCCGCTCCCACAGGTACAGCGTAAGCCGTGAGTCTGGCGCTATCCCTGTGGGAGCGGGTTTACCCGCGAAGCTTTTGTGGCTAACTCAATCCCGCTTCACAAGCCCCGGCAACTGCGCCACCAGCTTCTGGTTGTTGAACGGCGCCCGAATGAACCCGCGCTGACGCCCATCCGGCCCCACAACCGCCAGGTTGCCGCTGTGATCCACGGTATACCCCGGCTTGCTGGTATCGGCCGGAATGAACGGAATGCTCAAGGCATTGGCCAGCTTCTGGGTATCCTCGATCGACCCCGCCACCCCGACGAAATCCTTGTCGAAATAACCCAGGTACTGCTTCAGCTGGTTCGGTGTGTCGCGGTTCGGATCCACGCTCACCAGCACCACCTGCAGCCGGTCGACGGCTTCCTTGGGCAGCTCGCTCTTCACCTGGCGCAGCTGGGCCAGGGTGGTCGGGCAGATGTCCGGGCAGTAGGTGTAGCCGAAGAACAGCAGCGACCATTTGCCCTTCAGGTCATCCAGTTGCACCGGTTGGCCGTCCTGGTTGGTCATGGTCACGTCGGCCACCGTACGGCTCTGCGGCAGCAGGATGATGCCGGCATCGATCAGCTCGGCGGGGTTCGGCTGGTCGCGGCCATTGAGCACCTTGTTTACGGTCAGGCCCAGGATCAACGCGACCAGGGCAACGAGGATGAAGACGGTTTTCTGGGTTCGGGTCATAGGTTCAGCAACAGGTAATGGTCGAGAAGTAGCGCGATGAACAGCGCGAACAGGTAGCCGATAGAGTACTTGAAGGTACCGATCGCCGCGTGCGGCCGGCTGCCACGGTACAACACCCAGGCCCATTGCAGGAAGCGCAGGCCCAGTACCAGGGCGCAGGCCAGGTACAGCAGGCCGCTCATGTGGATGGTATAGGGCAGCAGGCTTACCGCCAGCAATACCAAGGTGTACAGCAGGATATGCAGCTTGGTGTAGCGCTCGCCGTGGGTCACCGGCAGCATCGGGATATCGGCCTTGGCGTATTCCTCCTTGCGGTGGATGGCCAAGGCCCAGAAGTGGGGTGGGGTCCAGGCGAAGATGATCAGCACCAGCAGCAGGGGCTCGGCGCTGACATGGCCACTGACCGCCACCCAGCCCAGCAATGGCGGGGCGGCGCCAGCCAAGCCACCGATGACGATGTTCTGCGGTGTGGCACGCTTGAGAAAGCCGGTGTAGAGCACCGCATAGCCGAGCAGGGAAGCCAGCGTCAGCCAGGCGGTGAGGGGGTTTGTGAACACCAGCAGCAAGGCCATGCCCAGCAGCGCCAGCACCAGGGCGAACAGCAACGCAGGCAGCGGCCCGACCCGGCCCTGGGCCAGCGGGCGCTTGTGGGTACGCGCCATCAACGCGTCGATGCGTCGGTCCACCACATGGTTGACCACCGCCGCGCCGCCTGCACACAAGCCGATACCCAAGTTACCGAACAGCAGCACGCTCCAGCTGACGCCAGCACGGGTGGCAAGGAACATGCCCGCCAGCGAGGTGATCAGCATGAGCACCACCACCTTGGGTTTGGTCAGCTCCAGGTAATCACGCCAACTTGCCCTCTGTGCGCTCAGAAGCGTCGCCACGAATCATTCCTCATGTGGTGGGAGATACCCACGCCTGCCACAGGCCGCAGGCGCCAGCCATGGCCAACACCCACGCGAACCTTGTCGACCACGCGGATGCGGTAGTTCACAAGCACCATGCTCAGCAGCAACAGCGCACCACCAGCGTTGTGCGCCACGGCCACGGCCAGCGGCAGGTGCAGCAGCACATTGCTGATGCCCAGGCCGACTTGCACCACCAGTACCAGCAGCACCAGCCGCGCCAGGCCAGGGAGCCCGCAACGGTGCAGCTTCCAGCTGAGCATCAGCAGCACGCAGGTCACCAGCAATGCACCCAGGCGGTGGCTGATGTGGATGGCCGTGCGCGCATCACTGTCCAGTTGCCCGCCCAGATAGTTGGGCCCGACGTGCTGGGTCAGGTGGAAACCATTGCTGAAGTCCGCCGCCGGCCACCACTGGCCGTGGCAGGTGGGCAGGTCGACGCAGGCGACGGCCGCGTAATTGGCACTGACCCAGCCGCCCAGGGCGATCTGGCCGATTACCACCAACAAGGCCAGCGCGGCGATCCGGCGCAGGCTCAATGGCAGTTTTGGCAAGGGCGCAAAGGCCCGGGACAGACGCAGGGACAACAGGAACAACAAGCTCAGGGTAGTGAAACCACCGAGTAGATGCGCGGTGACCACCTGCGGCCACAGCTTGAGGGTGACCGTCCACATGCCGAAGGCTGCCTGGGCCAGCACCACGCCCAGCAACAGCAGGGGCAGGCGATAAGGCTGGCCATCGCGGGCATGCAGGCGCAGCGCCTGCAAGGCGAGCAGGGCGATCACCATCGCCAGGGTGCCGGCGAAGTAGCGGTGGACCATCTCGGCCCAGCCCTTGGCGGCTTCCACCGGGTGTTCGGGGAAATGCAGCTCGGCATGAGCCAGCTGCGCTTCACTCTTGGGCACGCTGATGAAGCCGTAGCAACCCGGCCAGTCCGGGCAGCCGAGGCCGGCGTGGGTCAGGCGGGTATAGGCACCAAGCAGGACGACCAGCAGTGCCAGCAGGGTGGCGAACACAGCAAGGCGGAATCCGGGTCTGGCCATGGCAGGCTCCTAGCCGATGTTGGACAGCTTGAGCAGGTGGCGCAGGTCGTCCAGCACATGCTTGCCGTCGACCTTGGCGTCGTAGCGCAGCACCAGGTTGCCGTGCGGGTCGACGATCCACAGCTGCGGGCCGGCCTCGCCGACCTTTTGCAGGTAGCGTTGCGCATCCAGCGGGTAGCGCTGCAACTGTGGGTATTCGCGACCGAGCAACGCCTGGTAGTCGGCACTTGCCGGCTGGGCGGCTGCCAGGGCATGGCTGGCACGGCTGGCATCACGGCCCAGGCCGACCTGGATCTGCCGGGCCAGGTACACCAGCCGCTGGCAGTCCTCGGCGCAGGCTGTAGGTGTGCTCACCAGCAGCTGCCAGCGCTCGTCCTGGCCCGCAACGCCGAGATCGGAAAGGTTCTCACCGTTGCCAATCATCACGCCGTGGTAGCTGCGGCCGTCCGGCACCCAGAATTTGAGCTTGTACATGCTGGTGGCCAGAACCATCGGCCCGAGCACCACCAGCAGAATCAGCAGCAGCTGCAAACGCCCGCGGGCTCTGGTTTTGCTACGTTCAGGCACTTCCAGTGGAGTGGCGGTGGCCATGGCGTTTCTCCTTGTTGTGGTGCCAGCCGAAGTAGAGGTAGAGCAGTACCAAAGTGGTCGCCAGGGCAAACCACTGCACGGCGTAACCCAGGTGTTTTTCCGGGCCCATGGCAACGACCGGCCAGTCCAGGCGATAGGTCGCCGGGCCGGGTTCCAGGCGCAATTCATGGGCGAAGCCTTCGCGATCGAGCTGCTGCCACAGCTGTGTGGCATCCACGGCGGTCAGCAGGTGCGGCCACTGGCCGCCTGCAGGGTCGGGATGCAGCTGAAAGGTGCTGCCAGGCGCGACATACACCGAAGCGTCCAGCGCCAACGCCTGGGCAGGGGTATCGAATTGCACCGGCGTGCGGCGGTCCGGCCAGGGCAGCCAGCCGCGGTTGACCAGCAACCACACGCCGCTGGCCTGATCATGGAAGGGTTGCAGCAGCTCGACACCGGCCAGGCCATCACGCATGCGATTGTCCAGCAGCAGGCTGTGCTCGGCGTCGAAGCGGCCATAGAGATGCACGCGGCGGAAGGCATTGTCCTGGTTCGCCGTCAGTTGGGCCGTGGCCACTGGCGTTTCGACCCGCCGCTCGGCATACGCGGCCAGCAGCACGCGTTTTTCCTCAGCCCGGCCGAGCTGCCAGCAGCCAAGCGCGATCAGCCCCGGCAGCAGCGCAAGCACCACCAGGGTTGGTACCCAGCCCGGACGAAACGGCCTCATCGGAGCCTCGCCGGGCCGATCGCTATACTTATCCACATCACCGCATCCCCCCGGAGTATCGCCATGCTCAAGGCCGCGATTGTCCTGATGCTGTTGGCCACGATTGCCAGCCTGTTCAGTGGCCTGGTGTTTCTGGTCAAGGACGATGAAAACTCGACCCGTTTGCTGAAAGCGCTGACCGTGCGGGTGACCCTGGCGGCCCTGACCATCGGCCTTGTCGCCTGGGGCTTCATCAGTGGTCAGCTCGTATCTCACGCCCCTTTCTGAAGTTTTCAGCTGACCCTGTGGGGCGGGCATGCCCGCGAATGCGATGTTGAATGTACCGACGCATTCGCGGGCGCGCCCGCTCCCACAGGGTTCTCTATTCACAGCACATAGACAAAGATGAACAACCCCACCCACACCACATCGACGAAGTGCCAGTACCAACTGGCCGCCTCGAAACCAAAGTGTTTCTCCGGGTTGAAATGCCCGCGCAAGATGCGCACGAACATCACGATCAGGATGATCGTGCCCAGGGTCACGTGGGCGCCATGGAAGCCGGTGAGCATGAAGAACGTCGCGCCATATATCCCCGACCCCAGCGTCAGCCCCAGCTTGGTATAGGCCTCGTGGTACTCGTAGGCCTGCAACGCGATGAAGCTGGCGCCCAGGACGATGGTCAGCGCCATCCAGAATTTCAGCGGGCCACGGTGGTCACGGCGCAGGGCATGGTGGGCGATGGTGATGGTCACGCTGGAGCTGACCAGCAAGATGGTGTTGATCAGTGGCAGGTGCCACGGGTCGATCACTTCCTTGGGCGGCGGGAACAGTTTCGGGTCGGGCGTGTGCAGCAGCGGCCAGGTGAATTCGAAGGTCGGCCACAACATGTGCGCAACACCCTTGGCCCCATCACCGCCCAGCCACGGCCCGGCCAGCACGCGCACGTAGAACAGCGCACCGAAAAACGCCAGGAAGAACATCACCTCGGAAAAGATGAACCAGCTCATGCCCCAGCGGAACGAGCGGTCAAGCTGCGGGCTGTACAGCCCCGCGCGGCTTTCCCGCACCACCGAACCGAACCAGCCAAACAACATGTAGGCCAGGAACAACGCGCCGATGAAGAAAATCAGCGGCCCGTGCGAGTCGGGGTGGCCAGCCTTCATGTCGTTGAACCAGGTGCCCAGGCCGAACACCGTGATGAACATGCCGATGGTGGCGATGATCGGCCACTTGCTCTGCGCCGGAACGTAGTAGTGCTCATGACTTGCCATTGCTGTTCTCCTTCCCTTAACGGGCGCCCTGGACGTCCTGGGCCGCGACATGCGCGACCGGCGGGTGGCGAGCGGTGATGTCGAACAAGGTGTAGGCCAGTGTCAGGTGCTTCACGCTGGCCGGCAGGTCGCGGTCGACGATGAAGCGCACCGGCATCTCGATGCGTTCACCGGGCTGCAGCGCCTGCTGGGTGAAGCAGAAGCACTCGGTCTTGTGGAAGTACGCCGCGGCCTCGGCCGGGGTGATGCTGGGAATGGCTTGCGCACTCATCGGCCGATCGGTCGGGTTGTGGGCAATGAAGATCATCTGGTTCACCGCGCCCGGGTTGACCTCCAGCTGATCTGCGGTGGAGTAGAAGTCCCAGACCATGTCGCTGGCATTGGTCGACATGAACTGCACCCGCACCGAACGCGTCGTGTCGCTGACCTGGCTGCCTTCATACTGCCCACCGGTCTTGCCGTTGATGCCGAAGGCCTTGCACATCACGTCATAGATAGGCACCAGGGCGAAGCCGAAGGCGAACATCACCACCGTCAGCATCAACAGGCGCAACACCAGGCGTTTCAGCGAAAGGCCATTCATGGCACGGTTCCTATTTCACTTCCGGTGGCGTCTGGAAGGTGTGATACGGCGCAGGCGAAGGGATCGACCACTCCAGGCCCTCGGCGCCATCCCATGGCTTGGCCGGTGCCGGCGCACCGCCGCGGATGCACTTGATGACGATGAACAGGAAGAAGATCTGCGTGGCGCCGAACATGAACGCGCCGATCGACGACACCATGTTGAAGTCGGCGAATTGCAGGTTGTAGTCGGGAATTCGCCGTGGCATGCCGGCCAGCCCCACGAAGTGCATGGGGAAAAAGGCCATGTTCATGCCGATGAACGATAGCCAGAAGTGCAGCTTGCCGAGGGTTTCGTCGTACATGTGGCCGGTCCATTTCGGCAGCCAGTAGTAGGCCGAGGCGAAGATGCCGAAGATCGCCCCAGGCACCAGCACATAGTGGAAGTGCGCCACCACGAAGTAGGTGTCGTGGTACTGGAAGTCCGCCGGGGCGATGGCAAGCATCAGCCCGCTGAAACCGCCGATGGTGAACAGGATGACGAAGGCGATGGCGAACAGCATCGGCGTCTCGAAGGTCAGCGAGCCTTCCCACATGGTGCTGACCCAGTTGAACACCTTCACCCCGGTAGGCACGGCGATCAGCATGGTGGCGTACATGAAGAACAGTTCGCCAACCACCGGGATACCGACCACGAACATGTGGTGGGCCCAGACGATGAACGACAGGAAGGCGATGGCGCCGGTGGCGTAAACCATGGAGGTGTAGCCGAACAGCGGCTTGCGCGAGAACGCCGGGATGATCGAACTGACCGCGCCAAAGGCCGGCAGGATCATGATGTATACCTCGGGGTGGCCGAAGAACCAGAACACGTGCTGGAACAGCACCGGGTCACCGCCACCGGCGGCACTGAAGAAGCTGGTGCCGAAATGGATGTCCATCAGCATCATGGTCACCACACCGGCCAGCACCGGCATCACCGCAATCAGCAGGAACGCGGTAATCAACCAGGTCCAGACGAACAGTGGCATCTTCATCAGGGTCATGCCCGGGGCGCGCAGGTTGAGGATGGTGGCGATCACGTTGATCGCGCCCATGATCGAGCTGATACCCATCAGGTGGATGGCGAAGATGAAGAAGGTGACACTGGCCGGCGCGTAGGTGGTGGACAGCGGAGCGTAGAAGGTCCAGCCAAAGTTGGGCCCGCCGCCCGGGCTGAACAGGGTCGAGACCAGCAACAGGAAAGCCGCCGGCAGCAGCCAGAAGCTGAAGTTGTTCATCCGCGGCAGGGCCATGTCGGGCGCGCCGATCATCAGCGGGATCATCCAGTTGGCGAGGCCGACGAAGGCCGGCATCACCGCACCGAACACCATGATCAGGCCGTGCATGGTGGTCATCTGGTTGAAGAATTCCGGCTGGACGATCTGCAGCCCTGGCTGGAACAGCTCGGCGCGGATCACCATGGCGAACGAGCCACCGAGCAGGAACATGATGAAGCTGAACCACAGGTACATCGTGCCGATGTCCTTGTGGTTGGTGGTCAGTACCCAGCGCATCAGGCCCTTGGCCGGGCCGTGCGCGTGGTCATGGCCGTGGGCGTGGTCGTCGATCACTGCACTCATGTCCTGCCTCCTGCAACCCATTGATTGCCGCGAGTAACCCGGTTCATTGCGCTTCTGCCTGCTTCAGCGCCAGCACGTCCTTCGGCGTGACCATGTCACCCTTGTTGTTGCCCCAGGCGTTGCGCTCGTAGGTGACCACGGCGGCGATGTCGACTTCCGAGAGCTGCTTGCCGAACGCGGCCATGGCAGTACCGGGCTTGCCGTGGAAGACGATGCCCAGGTGGGCTTCCTTCGGCCCGGTGGCGATCTTCGAACCCTTGAGCGCCGGGAACATCGGCGGCAGGCCCTGGCCTTCAGCCTGGTGACAGGCCACGCAGGTGGTGTGGTAGACCTTGTCACCACGTTCCACCAGTTCCTCCAGGGTCCATTCCTTGCTGGTCAGCTCCTTGAGCTTGGCAGCTTCGGCCTTGCGCTCGCCCAGCCAGGTGTCGTAGTCGGCCTTGGACTTGACCTCGACGACCACCGGCATGAAGCCGTGATCCTTGCCGCACAGCTCGGTGCACTGGCCGCGGTAGATGCCGGGTTTCTCGATACGGGTCCAGGCTTCGTTGACGAAGCCGGGGATGGCATCACGCTTGACCGCGAAGGCCGGCACCCACCAGGAGTGGATGACATCGGCAGCAGTCACCAGGAAGCGCACCTTGGCGCCCACCGGCAGCACCAGCGGTTGGTCGACTTCGAGCAGGTAGTGCTCGTCCTTGGGTGCCTTGTTGTGGATCTGCTCTGTGGGGGTGGCCAGGTTGCTGAAGAACTCCACATCCTGGCCCAGGTATTTGTAGTGCCACTTCCACTGGTAGCCGGTAACCTGGATATCGATGTCCGACTCGCTGGCATCGTAGATGTCGATCAGGGTCTTGGTGGCCGGAATGGCCATGGCCACCAGGATCAGGAAGGGGACCACGGTCCAGAGGATTTCCACCCAGGTGTGCTCGTGGAAATGCGCAGCCTGCTGGCCGGTTGAGCGGCGGTGGATGACCATGGACCAGAACATCGCGCCAAAGACAACGATGCCGATGATCACGCAGATCCAGAAGATGGTCATGTGCAGGTCGAAGACGGCGTTGGAGACTTCCGTCGCCCCTGGGTGCATGTTCACGGTCCAGGCGGCGTTGGCCTGACCAAAAACCGACCACAACAGGAGGCCCATCCAGACATGTGGATGTCGCATCATTGCGGGTTCCCCTTCTCGTTCTTGTAGTCCCGGAGGCGTGGCCTGCGGCAAGAGGGAACGGTGGTCAAGACTGCCTGGCTTCGACGACCGAGCCCCTGCTAAAAGCAGTCGGGCCTCATCAACGAATCACGTTCACCGGGAGTATAGACAGCGACCAACGGCACGCAACGAAGGCCGTGAAATGAACTTCATTGAAATGGCTGAACGGCCTGAAAACCGCGCGCTTGACACGGCATGGCGCAATAATGGCATTTCGATATGCCTGAGCATGCACACGTTTTCGCGACTTATAACAAATACGTCTTAGGTATTCTGTATACCGAGCTAATTTAGTGTCTTCCGTTTGAAACGTAATGTCCCTGGAGTTGTCATGAACATCGCTGCTGTACGCGAGCAGGTAAGCCAAGCCCATCAACACGAAGGCCGGACCGGCCAATTGAAACAGCGTCTCGAGCTGCAACTGCCCCATCTGCACCCCTCGATCCAACTGCCTGAGCAGGACGCCCAGGGTACTTTGGCGCGCTTCGTCAGCGCCTACATCGACCAGGTTCCGGAACTGCTGGAGGCCGCCCATGAGGTCGCCCGCGAGGCCGGGATCGAATCGCAGATCAAACCTGTACTGAAAATTGCCGAAGCCTACTTCCTGCAGCCGCCCAGCGTGATGCAAGGCCATGTGGGCCTGGACTGCCTGCTGGATGAGGCCTACCTGGCGCACCGCCTGGTGGAAGAGGTGAACGACCTGTACATCCGTCACTTCCAGCAGCCATTGATCCCGGTCGACACCACCGTCGCCAACCTGATTGCCCACCAGTTGATCGGCGAGGCGTTTGCCAACCAGCTGGATGAAGTGGTGCACCACTCGGTGGATGAAATGTTGAATGACGAAAGCTTCGCGGTGGAGTCGGTAGAGGCTTACCGCGAGAAATTGAGCAGCCCGGAAACTGGCGAGGCCTGGAAGCGCTGGCCTTGCCTGTCACGGCAGCTGGGCGTGGAGCTGGGCCAGCCGGCCTGATCCATTTGTAAAAACTGTTCCGGCCTCTTCGCGGGTAAACCCGCTCCCACAGGTACTGCACAGGGTTCAAAGCCTGCGCAGTACCTGTGGGAGCGGGCGTGCCCGCGAAGAGGCCGGTTCAGGCGGCTTTCAGCTTCAGGCCCCAACCCCCGCCGTAGTCCGCATCCGCCCCTCGATCCGCCGCTTCAACCGTCGCTGCTCGATCAGCAACCGCGAGCCATTCGCCGAATTGCTCCGGCCCCAGTCCTCAAGCAGCTCGAGGCACGAGTGGTCGATATAGCTCAGGTTACCCAGCGGCACATGCAGCGTGGTCCCCGCCGGCACGCTATCCAGTACCTGGGTCAGCGCCGGCACTTTGAGGAAAGTGGCCGCGCCACTCAACCGCAGCTCCATGTGCCCAGCTTTCTCCAGGCTGACCAGGTTGATCTTCAACCGCGCCGCCTTCAGCGCCAGCTTCAGCAAGGTCAGCGCAAACCCCAGCAGCACGCCAGTAAGCAGGTCGGTAAAGATGATCGCCAGCGCCGTCGCCGCGTAGGTGAACATCGGCATGCGGCCATAGCGGCCAAGCCCACGAAACGCCTTGAAATCCACCAGCTTGACCCCGGTGAATACCAGCACACCGGCCAGGCTCGCCACCGGGATCTGCTGCAGCACGCTGCTCAGCGCCACCACGAACGCCAGCAGCCACAAGCCATGGAAGATCGCCGAAGCCCGAGTCTGCGCACCCGCCTGCACGTTGGCCGAGCTACGCACGATTACCCCGGTCATCGGCAACGCGCCGAGCACCCCGCACAGCATGTTGCCGATGCCCTGGGCTGACAGCTCACGGTCGAAGTCCGAGCGCTGGCCGCTGTGCATGCGGTCAACCGCTGCAGCCGACAACAAGGTTTCGGCGCTGGCGATGAAGGCCAGGGCAAAAGCGGCGACCAACAGGGTAGGGTCGGCCAGTTGCATCAGGTCACCAGGGCGGATCCAGTCGATGGCCTCGGACAGGTCGGCCGGCACCTGTACGCGGTTCACCGGCAAAGCCAGCCACATGCTTATGGCCGTCATGGCCGATACGCCCAGCAGGGCACCCGGCACGAAGCGCAGCCGCTGCGGTCGCAGGCGCTCCCAGCCCCACATGATGGCAATGGTGCCCAGGCCCAGTGTGCCAGCCATCCAACCGGAGCCAGCGCTTTCCTGCGGCAGGGCCGCGGCCACGGTCGCCGGGAACTCCAGCAGGTTCTGCATGCCGGATGGCTGCGGCGCAGTGTCGAACATCACATGCAGCTGCGACAGCACGATCAGCACGCCAATCCCCGCCAGCATGCCGTACACCACCGCCGGAGCGGTAACCCGAAACCAGCAGCCCAGGCGCAAGCGCCCGGCCAGCAACTGCAGCAAGCCGGCCAGCAGCAGGATCGGCCCGAGCATGGCTATACCATGCTGGCGTACCAGCTCGAACACCAATACTGCCAGGCCGGCGGCCGGGCCACTGACCTGCAGCGGCGAACCGGCAAGGAAACCTACGACAATACCGCCGATTATGCCGGTAACCAGGCCTTTGGCCGGCGGCATGCCCGAGGCGATCGCAATGCCCATGCACAACGGCAGGGCCACCAGGAAGACCACCACCGACGCCAGCAACTCACGCGGCAGGGCCGCTTTCAACTGTGTAATGTTCACCGTGTTTCTCCTTTCTTTGTCACACAGCCATTCCTCTGGCCGTGGGCACGTTTGTCCCCGACGAGCGCGCAGGCGCGGGCCGCCAGCGGGCGTGCCGGCAGGCAGTCAGGGAATTCAGGGCAGCCGAAGGCCGCGCCACACCCCTACAGGGTGCAGCCGGCTATCAAGGTTTCAGCGGGTGGACGGGTCGCTTAGTAGCGGCCTCTCGGAGTAGCGCAGGGGACCGGCTCGCCAGCAGCCAGGGGCAGGAAGCTGTCGCTGGCGGCGTCGTAGGCTTCGATCTTGCTGGTCTCGATATCGTAGACCCAACCATGAATGAACAGCTCACCGGCTGCCAGGCGCGAAGCCACCGAAGGGTGTGTGCGCAGGTGATGCAGCTGGGCGATGACGTTTTCCTTGGTCAGCACCTGCATCGTTTCGTGTTCGCTACCGCACGAACAGTTGTTCTCGACCACGGTGCGGGCCACTTCGGCGTGGCGCAACCAGGCGGACACGGTCGGCATCTTGGTCAGCGATTGCGGGTTGAGCACCGCACGCATGGCGCCGCAGTCGGAGTGGCCACAGACGATGATGTGGTGCACTTTCAACGCCAGCACGGCGTATTCGATGGCGCTGGAAACGCCGCCGTTCATCTGGCCATAAGGCGGTACCACGTTACCGACGTTACGAGTCACGAACAGGTCGCCAGGCGAACTCTGGGTGATCAGCTCGGGAACGATGCGCGAGTCGGCGCAGGTAATGAACATGGCGCGCGGGGTTTGCGCGGTGGCGAGCTTCTTGAACAGCTCTTGCTGCTCGGGGAAAACGTCATGGTGAAAACGCAGGAAGCCGTCGACGATGTGCTTAAGGGCGGCATCGGCGCTCTCCGCGGGGACCTGCGGTACGACCTTGGATGGGTCCTTGACGGGCATGATTCATCCTCTTGACGGTGTGTAGGTAAATCCATTTTACCGGTGAAAGATTCTGGCTATGCGGAGATTTAGATGACACGCACGGGCCATAGATCACAGTCTTCGTGGACTGGTTGCCTACGCTAGCGGGGAAAACTTAACTGAAACTTAATTCGAAGGCTCTAGAACGGGTGTTCCAGATAGGAAAGGCGGGTATTGGATAATAGCAAAAAAACATCAACTGCCAATATGTATTAGCCTGATTATTGGTTGTCATTAGTAGAATTCTGAGCAGAGCACGGCCTCTGTGGGAGCGGGTTTACCCGCGAATGCGTCATTGAAGCCACCGATGCATTCGCGGGTAAACCCGCTCCCACAGAGACCGTCCAATGGCTCGAACATCAGAACAGCGCCATCTGCCCACCCGGTGGGCAGAACGCCGAACAATCCAGCGCCTGCGCTTCTCGCCCTTCAAACTCCAACCGTTTCATCGCCTTGGCGAAGCGCTGCGCCAGCAACTCGGCAAACACGCCTTCACCGCGCATCCGTGAACCAAACCGGCTGTCATACAGTTCGCCACCGCGGCTCTGGCGAATCAGGCTCAACACATGCGCCGCCCGCTGCGGGTAATGATCCTGAAGCCATTGCTCGAACAACGGTGCCACTTCCAGCGGCAGGCGCAACATCATGTAGGCAGCGCTCTGCGCACCGGCCTCCCTGGCCGCCTCCAGCAGCCGTTCCAGTTCACTGTCGTTGATCATCGGGATCATCGGCGCACACAACACCCCCACCGGCACTCCCGCCTCGCGCAGCACGCGGATCGCCCGCAAACGCGCCTTGGGTGACGCCGCACGCGGCTCCAGCACCCGTTTCAGGTCATCGTCCAGCGTGGTCAAGCTGATCATCACCCGTGCCAGGCGCTGGCGCGCCATCTCGGCCAGCAAGTCGAGGTCGCGAAGCACCAGTGAACCCTTGGTAACGATGGTCACCGGGTGGCGAAAACGCAGCAGCACTTCGAGCAGGCGCCGAGTCAGCAATTGTTCACGCTCGATCGGCTGATACGGGTCGGTATTGCTACCCAGGTTGATCGGTGCGCATACGTAACCCGGTTTGCTCAGTTGTTGCGCAAGCACCTCGGCGGCGTTGGTCTTGGCAATCAGCTTGGTCTCGAAATCCAGACCGGGGGAAAGGTCCCAGTAGGCGTGGGAAGGGCGGGCATAGCAGTAGATGCATCCGTGCTCGCAGCCACGGTAAGGGTTGATGGAGCGGTCGAAGGGCAGGTCGGGTGAGGTGTTGCGGCTGATCATCGACTTGGCCGTCTCTGCCCGCACCTCGGTGCCCTGGGTTTGCGGCACCTCCTGATACCAGCCGTCATCCTCCACCACCGAATGGCTGGAAGCAAAGCGGTTGTGCGGATTGTGCGCCGTGCCACGGCCCTTTTGCGGTGCTGGAGGAATCATGGCTTACCTCGAATACTGTATTCATATACAGTATCGTGTGCGCCTGATGCTTTCCAGCACCTCCGGTCAGCACATCCTCACTTCAAGCCATGCCAACGCAGGTAAGGCAACTGGCTGGCCTTCCGGCCAAGGAACTCCTCGATGCCGTCACGTAACGGGCGCGATGCCCCCGGGGCAAGCAATGCCTCCTGCAGCGCCCGTCCTGTGGCCCGGTTCAGCAAGCCTTGGGCCTCGAAGCGGGTGAACAGGTCGAAGGCGTGCACATCCGACCACAGATAGGCGTAATAGCCGGCATCGTAGCCGTTCACCAGATGGTCGAAGGCATGCGCCGGGTGCTCGAAATCGGCCAGGGGCCAGTAGCCACACTGCTCACGGGCATCGTGCAGGCGCTGCTCAAGGGACCGGCCATCATTCGGCGTGCCATGCAGGTCCAGGTCGAACAGCGCCATGCTCAGATCGCGCGCGGTTTCTTCCACGCCTTGTTGCCGCAAGCGGCGCAGGCACTCGTCGACCCGGGTCCGTGAAAGCTTGCTGCCATCCTGGCGGGGCGAAGAAATCGCCACCAGGTAGTCCGCGTCCCAGACCCAGCGCTCGAACAGCTTGCCGAACAGCTCCACGCCATCTGTACCGAGTTCGGTGACGTTGGACATCACGTGGTTGGTAGTGCGCACCAGCAAATGGTGCAAGGCATGGCCAAACTCATGGAACAGCTTGCGCAGTGACAGATGGTCCAGCAACGGCTGGCTACCCGGAAGCGCTGCTGGCACGTCGCTGTAGACCACAACCGAGGCCGCCTGGAAGATTCCCTCGGCATCGACCCGGCGGTTGCGAATGTAGGTGGTGAACACCGAGTCAGGCTGTTTGCCGGCATGCTGTACGGCGTCCAGGTACAGGAAACCGATCAAGGCGTTGTCCTGCCACACCTCGAACGGTTGCACGCTGTCATCCCAGGTCGCCAGCGGTCTGGCCTGCAGCGTCACGCCAAACAGCTTATCCGCCAATTGCTTCAAAGCGCTGACAACGGCGTTCAGCGGGAAGTGTTCGCGCAAGGCTTCGGTGGAAAGCACCTCGCGCGACGAGGCCTGCAGGTAGGCAATGTCCCAAGGTTGGACACTCCCCAGCCCTTCGGCGGCGGCCTGGCGCTGCATATCTGCACGCCACTGCAGCACGGCCGGACTCACATGGCCAGCCAGGTCATGCAGAAAGCTGCGCACCTGGGCGACCGAACCCGCGCTCTTCGTATGCAGGCTCTGCTCCAGATGGCTGGCAAAGCCGAGCAGGTGGGCCTTTTCTTCCAGCAACTTCGCCACTTGCTCCAGGTGCGAGCGATTATCCTGCTGTTGGCCAAGACCGACGCCTCTGGTGTTGTAAGCCCGGTACACGCGCTCACGCAGTTGCCGGTTGTCGGCATGTTTGAGCACGGCGTCGGTGGTAACGCTTTCACAAGCAATCAACCATCCCGGTTCACCCGCTTCCTGTGCCCTTGTAGCCAGCTCGTCACGGATGCGCTGAGGTACACCGCTCAGTTCGGACTCATCCGTGATGCTCAGCCCTGGCCGGTTGATGTTGCTGCGAAACGCCTCACGCGCGGCTCCAATCTGTTTCAGCAGTTCGGCCAGGCGCATCTTGCCGGCTGGGTCGAGCGATGCACCACTGGAGATAAACTTTTGCAGATGCCAGCGCAAAGTGGCGCGTTTCTGTGCATCCAGCTGCTTGCCGATATCGCTGTTGGCCAAGCGCTCATACAGGGCGTGCAGTGCGGAGTTGGTGAATTTCTGTTCGAACCGCTCCGTGGCCTTGGCGAAGAAGTCGAAGATGGCACCAGCCCAGGCTTCATCCCGACCAACCAATGGCGAGGCGGCATACAACACTGCCAGTAGCTGGCTATCCAGCCCGTCCACCGCCAGCACCATGTCATCCCAGGTTGGCAATGCCTGCTGGTCGCGGATGATGCGCTCGATACCTTGCTCGTGCGCCAACAGCACGTAGTCGAAAGCAGCCTGCATGTTTTGAAGCGTGATCGACGGATAATCGATGGGGGTATGGCTGTTTTGCAGAAGGGGGTTGTCCATGGGTGCAACACCTTGCTCGTAGGGAAGAGCAGGCGAGTTTGCATGGCCAGCGTGCGGCAGGCGGCCTGAATATCTACCACCCGGGCATGCAAGCCCGGGTGGCACGACTGCGTTATTCAGCCGGTTTCTTCAGCTTCGGGTTGGGGAAGAACTGCACCGTCTGTACCTTGGCCAGCGCGGCTTTCGGCTCCAGATGGTTGACCCGGGTGCCGAGCTCCTTCGGCACCGACAAGCCCTGCTCGTTGAGGGTGTCGGTAAAGCCGCAGGCCACACACTCGCGGTGCGGTACGCCGTCTTCGTTCCACATCATCAGCTTGTCGGTCTCGCTGCATGCCGGGCATACCGCCCCGGCAATGAAGCGCTTCTTGGTCTTGTTCACGGCTCCCTCACTCATGCCGCAGCGTCCTCGCTCAGGCCACTGTGGCGCAGCAATGCATCAATGGAAGGTTCACGGCCACGGAAGTCGACGAACAGCTCCATCGGCTCGCGCGAACCACCGCGTGCCAGGATCGCCTCGCGGAAGGCACGGCCGGTATCGGCGTTCAACACGCCTTCTTCCTCGAAGCGCGAGAAGGCGTCAGCCGACAGCACTTCGGCCCATTTGTAGCTGTAGTAGCCCGCCGCATAACCGCCAGCGAAGATGTGCGCAAAGCTGTTGGGGAAGCGGTTGTACGCCGGTGGGCGCATGACCGACACCTCGTCGCGCACGCCTTCGAGCACCTGCAGCACGCTACGGCCGTCGCCATGGGTGGCGTGCAGCTCGAAGTCGAACAGCGAGAACTCCAGTTGGCGCACCATCATCATGCCCGACTGGAAGTTCTTCGCCGCCAGCATCTTGTCCAGCAGGTCCTGGGGCAGGGGGGCACCGGTTTCGTAGTGGGCGGAGATCAATGCCAGGCCTTCCGGCTCCCAGCACCAGTTTTCCATGAACTGGCTCGGCAGTTCGACCGCGTCCCAGGCCACGCCATTGATGCCGGATACACCGGCATGCTCGATGCGGGTCAGCATGTGGTGCAGGCCATGGCCGAACTCGTGGAACAACGTGGTGACTTCATCGTGGGTCAACAGCGCCGGCTTGCCGGGCGCGGCCGGGGTAAAGTTGCACACCAGGTTGGCCACCGGGCTCTGCAACTGGCCAGCAGCTGTGCGGCGACGGTCACGCGCGCCATCCATCCAGGCACCGCCACGCTTGTTGGCGCGGGCGTAGAGGTCGAAGAAGAAGCGGCCGACGTGCTGGCCGTTTTCCTTGATCTCGAACAGGCGCACATCCGGATGCCAGCTGTCGAAGCCCTTGAGCTCGGCGATTTCGATACCGTACAGGCGCTGCACGATGCTGAACAAGCCGCCCAGCACCTTGTCGATCGGGAAGTAGGCGCGCAGGGCTTCCTGCGACACGCTGTAACGCTGCTCGCGCAGCTTCTCGCCGAAGTAGCCGGCGTCCCAGCTGGCCAGCTCAGGGCAGCCCTGCTCGGCGGCATAGGCCTTGAGTTGCAGCAGGTCCTGAGCGGCGAACGGCTTGGAACGCTTGGCCAGGTCACGCAGGAAGCTCAGCACCTGGTCGCTGGACTCGGCCATCTTGGTGGCAAGGCTCAGCTCGGCGTAGTTCTTGTAGCCCAGCAGTTCGGCCAGCTCCTGGCGCAGGCCGAGGATTTCCTGCATCACCGGGCCGTTGTCGAACTGGCCGGCATTCGGGCCCTGGTCCGAGGCACGGGTGCAGTAGGCGGCGTACAGCTCTTCGCGCAGGGCGCGGTCGCTGGCGTAGGTCATCACCGCGTAGTAGCTGGGGAATTCCAGGGTGATCAGCCAGCCGTCAAGGCCCTTGGCCTGGGCGGCGGCGGCCATCTGGGCCTTGGCCGAATCGGTCAGGCCAGCCAGCGCGGCTTCGTCGGTAACGTGCTTGGTCCAGGCCTGGGTGGCATCGAGCAGCTGGTTGGAGAAACGGCTGCCCAGCTCGCTGAGCTTGCTCTGCACTTCGGCGTAGCGCTGCTGTTTATCCGCCGGCAGGTCAATACCCGACAGGCGGAAGTCACGCAGGGCGTGCTCGAGGATAGTCTTTTGCGCCACGTCGAAGCCGGCGGCTTCGGGGCTGTCGATCAGCGCCTGGTAGGCTTCGAACAGCGCGCGGTTCTGGCCCAGTTCGGTAGAGTAGGCGCTTAGCGCCGGCAGGCACGACTCGTAGGCTTCGCGCAGCTGCGCGCTGTTGCACACCGCATTGAGGTGGCTGACCGGGCTCCAGGCGGCGCCCAGGCGGTCGTTCAATTCGTCCATGGCCAGCACCAGGCCAGCCCAGGTAGGGTTCTTGCCCTGCTTTTCGAGGATCTCGGCAATGGCTTTACGGTTGTCGGCCAGGATCGCTTCGATCGCCGGCAACACGTGTTCGGCACGGATTTGCGAGAAGGGCGGCAGATCGTAGGACTGCAGAAGCGGGTTGTTCGCACTCACGGTTTGGATACCTTGGCAGAAGAAACACTGCCCCATCTTAATTACAATCGACGCCGACCGCAGCAGGCAGCCTGCCTATCGGCACAGATGAGAGACGCTATCATGGCCATCCGAAGCTTCCAGCAACACACTCCGAAAGTTGGGCCCAGGGCCTTCGTCGACCGATCGGCGGTAGTGCTGGGCGACGTGGAAATCGGTGAAGACAGCTCGGTCTGGCCATTGACCGTGATACGCGGCGACATGCACCGCATCCGCATAGGCGCGCGTACCAGCGTGCAGGACGGCAGCGTGCTGCACATCACCCATGCCGGCCCGTTCAACCCGGACGGCTTCCCGCTGATCATCGGCGACGAAGTGACCATCGGTCACAAGGTCATGCTGCATGGCTGCACCCTGGGCAATCGCATCCTGGTCGGCATGGGCAGTACCATCATGGACGGCGCCATCGTCGAGGACGAAGTGATTATCGGCGCCGGCAGCCTGGTGCCGCCGGGCAAGCGTCTGGTCAGTGGCTACCTGTACATGGGCAGCCCGGTGAAACAGGCCCGGCTGCTGAACGAGCAGGAACACGCGTTTTTTTCCTATAGCGCCAGCAACTATGTGAAGCTAAAGGACCAGCACCTGGCCGAAGGCTACGACCAACCTGAATGATCGCATTCGCGGGTAAACCCGCTCCCACAGGTACGGCGCCGGCCTCAGGCCCTGTGATACCCCTGTGGGAGCGGGTTTACCCGCGAAGAAGACCACGCAGCACTCAAAGTGGACCCCCGCAAATGCACCAGCAGAACATCCTATTCGACCTCGACGGCACCCTGACCGACCCGCGCCAGGGCATCACCCGCTCGATCCAGTACGCCTTGGCCAAGCTGGGCATCGACGAGCCGGACCTGACCCGCCTCGAGCACTTCATCGGCCCACCCCTGCTGCAGGCTTTCATGCAGTTCTACAGCTTCGACGAAGCCAAGGCCTGGGAGGCGGTGAATTTCTATCGGGAACGCTTCAAGGTCACCGGCCTGTACGAAAACCTGGTGTTCGAAGGTGTACCGGAGCTGCTCGAAGCCCTGACCGGCCAAGGCCGCACGCTGTACATCGCCACCTCAAAGCCGTGGGAGTTCGCCCGTGAAATCGCCCGGCACTTCGCCTTCGACCACCACTTCAAGGTGATCTACGGCAGTGAACTGGACGGCACGCGCACCAACAAGGTGGAGCTGATTCGCCACCTGCTGGATGAAGAAGGGCTGGACCCGGCGCAGACGCTGATGATCGGCGACCGCAAGCATGACCTGATCGGTGCGCGCAGCAATGGCTTGCAGGCGGTGGCGGTGGGGTACGGGTTTGGTAGCCAGGAAGAGTTGATGGCGGAAGAACCGGCCTTCCACTTTGCTACCTTGGCCGAGATGTATCAGGCATTTCTCAGGGCTTGAGGGCCATTGGGGCTGCTTTGCAGCCCATCGCGACGCAAGGCCGCTCCCACATTGATCTACGTATGCAAGACCTTTGTGGGAGCGGCCTTGCGTCGCGATGGGCCGCAAAGGCCCCAAATTCTCACAGGTTCACCATCAACCGCTGCAACGCCACTTTCCTCTCTTCAATCGGCAACCGGCCCAGTTGCTCGACCCGCTGATAAAACCGAGCCCAATCCCCGTCAACCTCACGGAATACCGCCGCAAACGCCGGTACCCATTGATCATACAGCCCGAACGGCAACAGCTTGGCATTGCTCATCGGCCCATACATCCAGGCGTCATAGCGCTTGTCGCCACCCCACTGGGCATCACGCACTTGCCGGTATTCCCGCCTAAGCCGCTCGAACTCCGCCTGCTTGGCCGTCCGCTTCTGCGCATCATCCAGAGGCCCGGCATAAATCGCCTGCAACCGCTCGCGGCTGGCCAGCACCAACCGGATGAACTGCTCACGCTGCTGCCCTTGCTCCCCGCCAGAGGCACTCAGGCCCCGCTCCACGCGCCATTGCCGCGTGCCCTCCTGCTCGACGAAGGAGGCAAACGACTCGTTGAACTCGGTGTCGTCCTGCACATAAAAGCGCTGGTGCGCCAGCTCATGGAAGATCAGCGTGGCCAGGCGCTCGTCGCTCCAGCCCACCATCGACGACAGGATCGGGTCGTCGAACCAGCCCAGGGTCGAATAGGCCTCCACGCCGCCCACGTAAACATCCATGCCGTCCTGGCGCATCAACGCCGCCGCACCACGCGCCGCGCCTTGGTGGTAATAGCCGCGATAGGCCACACATCCAGCGATCGGGAAGCAGTGCGTCACTGGCTGCAACGACAGCTCGGGGGTTGCGAACACATTCCATACCACATAGGGCCTGCCAAGGTCGGCATATACCCGGTAGCTGCGGTTGTCCGGCAGCTTCAGCTGCCGGCTGGCAAATGCCCGCGCCTGCTTGGCGTGTTCCAGGCGCGCGCGCAATTGCGCTGAAGTGGCCGGGTTGGCCACTACCTGCTCCAGTGGCTGACGTGCGCGTAGCAGCTGCCATTGGCCCTCGGCCAACTGCCCATAGTAGGCCGCGCTGCTGCAACCGTTCAGCAGGAGCACCGCCAGCAGGGGAACCAAACGGGTGAAAACAAGGTCGAGTGGCCCAGGGCCTGAGCGCTGCATAAGAATAAGTCGAAGCATCTGCAACTGTCTGACTCGCTCAAGGCCGATTCACTCCAAGACTATCTCGCCAAGGGGGCGTTTCGCCATGCGTGCACTGTTGGTCACCGGCTCACTGTTGCTGATATCCGCCTGTTCGACCTTGCCAGACCCGGACCCGAACCAGGCCTGGATCGACCTCACCCCCTACGACAACACCTCGCTGCACGCCGTGCAGGTAGATGAACGCGACTGGGCCGACAGCCGTTATTTCGAAGTACAGCCCGGCAGCCACGAGCTGACCGTGCGCTACCAGTTTCCGGTTACCCCCAGCAATATCGGCCCGGTCGAGGAGCCGTTGTGGCGGGATTGCCAAGTCAAGCTGACCTTCAAGGATTTCAGTGCCGGCCAGCGCTACCAGCTGCAGGCTGGCAGCATCGGTTTCCGCCCCTGGATCAAACTCTACGACCACCAGCAGAAACTGGTTGGCCAGGGCTTGCCCGCAGGCTGCCAGCGCACCTGAAACGCACAAACGGCGCTATGCTTGTAGTCTATAAGTCGCAAGCGGGAGTCTTGCCATGCGCCAGCCCATGATGCTGATCGCCCTCAGTACACTGGGGGCCTGCGCCAGCCCCTTGCCGCCCGTCGACCCCAAGCAGGCCTGGGTCGACCTGTACACCATGACCCCAGGCAGAATAATCATGGCCGACCGCCTTGATGGCCAGCGCCTGGAGGATGGCCGTTACTTCCAGGTGACGCCGGGCAAGCACGAACTGGTAGTGCGCTTCGATTATGAGGTCAAGGGGGGCGGCCTCACGACCCAGCCCAGGGACCGTACCTGCTACCTGACCGTGCGCTTTGACAACTTCAAGGCCGGTGAACGCTATCGCCTGGAGGCACGGGCGCCGGTGATGGAGCCGCAGGTGCTGCTGTATGACGGCAGCCGCAAGGTGGTGGTGAACGAGCCTAGCGAGGTGTTCTGCATTCCTTGACCTGGGGCCGCAAAGCGGCCCCAGGTCAAGGACTCACCGATCATTTTTCTGATAAATGATCTTTTTGGTCCCACCATCGCAGGTCCCGACGACCATGTTCTGGTCCTTGACCTCGCTGTTGGGCACGATCTCCAAGGTATAGGACGAAACACCCTGGGCCTGGATCTTGGCCTCGATCTCGGCTTTGAGCTCCTCGCACGGCTTGACCGCCGCCAGCGTAGACGTGGCGACCAGGGAAGCCAACACGGCGATTGCGACGCGAATCATGAAACGGCTCCTGAAAGGGCAGCGTGCTGCCGACGCTGTTTAGACTACAACAAACCGCCCTCATTGCACTGTTTCAACCCACCAGTGCCGCATCCAGGCTGATCTTCGCGTTCAGCACCTTGGACACCGGGCAACCAGCCTTGGCCTTGTCGGCGATCTGCAAGAACTGCGCTTCACTCGCCCCAGGCACCTTGGCCCTGAGCACCAGATGCACTGCGGTGATGGCGAAGCCATCAGCTTGCTTGTCGAGTGTCACTTCGGCAGCGGTGTCGATCCTGTCCGGGGTGAGCCCCGCTTCGCCCAGCATCATCGACAGCGCCATCGAGAAGCAGCCGGCGTGTGCCGCGCCGATCAGCTCCTCCGGGTTTGTCCCGGATGAGCCCTCGAAACGGGTGTTGAAGCCGTAGGGGTTCTGCTTGAGTGCGCCACTTTCGGTAGAAAGCAGCCCTTTGCCGTCTTTCAGGCCACCTTGCCAGATCGCCGATGCTGTCTTTTTCATGATGCCTCCTGGTCTCGGGTTACATGCTTATGGCTTCAGAGGTCAGCCGCCTACGGCAAGTTCAGAGCAATCGCACGGCAAGCATTGAATCCTTCGAATATGCCCATACAGAGTTGAAAAGGCCTGTGGCCAAACACCTTTGCGGAGGCTCCATGACGCAGTTGCGTGACCTGAAGATTTCCACCCTCGACCTGGTGCCGGTACGTGCCGACGCCGGCCCGGCGCAGTCACTGCACAACTCGCTGGACCTGGCGCAGCACGTCGAGCGCTTTGGCTACAACCGCTTCTGGGTGGCCGAGCACCACAACATGGACGGCATCGCCAGTTCGGCGACTTCCGTGCTGATCGGCTACCTGGCTGGGGGGACCTCGAGCATTCGCGTGGGCTCTGGCGGGGTCATGCTGCCCAACCATGCGCCGCTGGTGATCGCCGAGCAGTTCGGCACCCTGGCCAGCCTGTATCCGGGGCGCATCGACCTGGGTCTGGGCCGCGCGCCAGGCTCCGACCAGATGACTGCCTACGCCCTGCGTCGCGACCGCGCCGGCGGCCCGGATGACTTCCCGGACGATGTCGAAGAACTGTCACGCTACCTCGGCCCGCGTACCGATGATCAAAAAGTGATCGCCGTGCCTGGGCACGATACCGAGGTACCGATGTGGCTGCTTGGCTCCAGCCTGTTCAGCGCCCAGCTGGCCGGGATGCGCGGCATGCCCTACGCGTTCGCCTCGCACTTTGCGCCGCGCTTGATGCATGAGGCGATCCGCGTGTACCGCAACCACTTCAAGCCTTCGACCACGCTGGACAAGCCGTATGTGATGCTGGGCATCCCCATGGTGGTGGCGGAAACCGATGAAAGGGCCGAGTACCTGGCCACTTCGGTGTACCAGCGCATCCTCGCACTGATTCGCGGGCAGAGCCTGATGCAGAAGCCGCCGGTGGAAAGCATGGATGGGCTGTGGCTGCCCCATGAGCGGGACGCGGTAGGCAGCTTCCTCGGTTTGGCGATGATCGGCAGCCCGCAAAAGGTGCGGGCCAAGGTGGAAGTGCTGCTGGAGCAGACCGGGGCAGATGAGCTGATCTTTACCTGTGATTTGTATGAGCATGCGGACCGGATTCGGTCATATGAACTGATGGCGCAGGCGCTCAAGAGCGGGTGATCCTCTTCGCGGGTAAACCCGCTCCCACAGGGGTATCACAGGCCTGAGAGCGAAGCTGTACCTGTGGGAGCGGGTTTACCCGCGAAGAATCCAATCCGTTAACCGCGGCGGTACACAATCTCCTTGGTACCAGCCTCGCAACTGCCAATCACCTTGCCGGCCGGCTCGCCCTTGTCGACGATCTCCAGCTTGTAGCCGGTGACCCCCTTGGCATCCAGCTTGGCCGCAATCTCTGCCTTGAGCTCCTCGCACGGCTTGCCCGCCGCCAGCGCACCACCGGCCAGGGCCATCAGGCCCAGCGCCAGAATCAGTTTGTTCATCACTCGCTTTCCTTGTGCAGATGAAATCAGAAGGGGCGCCCGCCAAGGCGCGCCCTTCCTGAATACCCCATCATGCCGGGCTCATCCAGCCCGGCAGTGTTTCAGCTGTTGGCTATACGGAAGCCGACCTTCAGCGTGACCTGGAAGTGCGCCGCCTTGTTGTCGCGGATATGGCCTCGGGTATCTATCACTTCGAACCATTCCAGGTGCTTGATGCTCTTGCCGGCTTCGGCCAGGGCATTGTTGATGGCCTCCTCGATGCTGGTGGTCGACGACCCTACCAGTTCGATCTTCTTGTAGGTGTGATGATCGGTCATGAGCGCTCTCCTTGGATAACGGTGAGATTCAGCCTAGCAGCGCAGGCAGGGTTTACCTGCGAACCGTCACCGTTGGTAAAAGTTCGATCGCACTTTCGCTTCGCTTGGCAGTCGCAACCTCTACAGCCCACAACGCGAAGGAGAGTCAACATGCACCGCAATTCGCTGCGTAAAACGTCCCTGGAAAGTATGGAAGCCGAAATCGAGAGCCTTCTGAAGAGCCTGGAGAACCTCAAGCATGACGCGTCGGAAGAATCCCAGAAGTCGGTGAAGGCCATCCGCAGCAACGCCGAAAGCGCCCTTCGGCATTCCCGTAGCCTGCTGAGCGATGCCTACGAGGAAGTGAAGCAGCGGACCCGCCAGACCGGCCTCGCCACCCGTGATTACGCCCAGGAACACCCGTACACCACGGCGGGTGTTGCCATCGGCGCACTGGGCCTGCTGGCGGCCTACCTGCTGTGCAAGCGCAACTAAGCGCTCTGGCGCGCCAGTTCTGCCTTTAGCCACTGCGCCAACTGCTCGGCGCGCCCGTCCGCGGCGCGCCTGGGCACCCAAAGCGCCAATGCTGCAGGGGTAGGTGAAAAACCCCACGGCGCACTCAAACGGCCCGCCCGCAGGTCATCGGCGACCAGCGGCTGCGGCGCAATCGCCACACCCAACCCGGCCACGGCAGCCTCCAGCAGGTAATACAGGTGCTCGAAAGCCTGACCATACTGAAGGGCCGCCGGCTCCAACCCCTGTTCCAGCGCCCAGGTCGGCCACGCCTGCGGGCGCGAGGTGGTGTGCAGCAAGGCTTCGCCCAGCAACGCCTTGACCGGCGCGCCCTGCAAGCGCTCGAAACCGGCGAAATGCGGGCTGAGCACCGGCCCGATGCGCTCCTCGGCCAGCACATGCACCTGCATGTCCGCCGGCCATGGCGGCTCGGCATATACCAGCAGCGCATCCAGCCCTGGCCGCCGCGGGTCCAGGTCACCTTCACCGGCCGACAGGTGCAAGCGCAGCTCAGGCAAGTCAGCCTGCAGCCGCCCCAGTCGCGGGATAAACCAGCGCGCCAGCAAGCTGCCCGAACAGCCCAGCACGAATGGTGCATCGCTGACATCGTGGCTGAGCTCCGCGCACACGCTACGCAGGCGGTCGAAGGCTTCGCCACTGGCATCGCGCAGGCGTACGCCGGCATCTGTGAGTTTGATGCCACGCCCGTCCTTCACGAACAGCGCTACGCCCAAGTGCTCTTCAAGTACCTTGATCTGCCGGCTGACGGCACCATGGGTGACATGCAACGCTTCGGCCGCCTGGCTGACACTATTGAGCCGTGCGGTGGCCTCGAAGGCCCGCAAGGCGTTCAGGGGAGGGAGGTCGTAAGCCATATTACCTGTGACTTTTTCTGACAAGTTTGCGCAATCTTATCGGTTTTCAGCAGGGCTTGCCGTGGTTAGAGTAAAGCCCATCACTTGTTCATTACGCCCTGGAGCGCCCCGATGACCCAGTCCCAATACCGTCCCGGCCCTGACGCCAATGGCCTGTTCGGCTCGTTCGGCGGCCGCTACGTGGCCGAAACCCTGATGCCACTGGTGCTGGACCTGGCCCGCGAATACGAAGCGGCCAAGGCAGACCCCAAGTTCCTCGAAGACCTGGCCTACTTCCAGCGCGACTACATCGGCCGCCCCAACCCGCTGTACTTCGCCGAGCGCCTGACCGAGCACTGCGGCGGCGCGAAGATTTTCTTCAAGCGTGAAGAACTCAACCACACCGGCGCGCACAAGGTGAACAACTGCATCGGCCAGGTGCTGCTGGCCAAGCGCATGGGCAAGAAGCGCCTGATTGCCGAAACCGGCGCCGGCATGCACGGCGTGGCCACCGCCACCGTCGCTGCCCGCTTCGGCCTGCCTTGCGTGATCTACATGGGCGCCACCGACATCGAGCGCCAGCAGGCCAACGTGTTCCGCATGAAGCTGCTGGGTGCCGAGATCGTCCCGGTCACCGCCGGCACCGGCACCCTGAAGGACGCCATGAACGAGGCCCTGCGCGACTGGGTCACCAACGTCGAAGACACCTTCTACCTGATCGGCACCGTGGCCGGCCCGCACCCGTACCCGGCCATGGTCCGCGACTTCCAGTCGATCATTGGCAAGGAAACCCGCGCCCAGCTGCAAGAGAAGGAAGGCCGCCTGCCAGACAGCCTGGTTGCCTGCGTCGGTGGTGGCTCCAACGCCATGGGCCTGTTCCATGAGTTCCTCGAAGAGCCAAGCGTACAGATCATCGGCGTCGAAGCCGGTGGCCATGGCGTGCACACCGACAAGCACGCCGCCAGCCTGAACGGCGGCGTACCGGGCGTGCTGCACGGCAACCGCACCTACCTGCTGCAGGACGAAGACGGCCAGATCACCGACGCCCACTCGATTTCCGCCGGCCTGGACTACCCGGGCATCGGCCCGGAACACGCCTACCTGCACGAAGTGAAGCGCGTGGAATACGTCAGCATCACTGACGACGAGGCGTTGGACGCGTTCCATGCCTGCTGCCGACTGGAAGGCATCATCCCGGCACTGGAAAGCTCCCACGCCCTGGCCGAAGCGATCAAGCGCGCACCGAAGCTGCCCAAGGACCACCTGATGGTGATCTGCCTGTCGGGCCGTGGTGACAAAGACATGCAAACCGTCATGAGCCACATGGCCGCCCAGGAGAAACAGGCATGAGCCGTCTTGAACAACGTTTCGCCGAGTTGAAAGCCGAAGGCCGCTCGGCACTGGTCACCTTCGTCACCGCGGGCGACCCAGGCTATGACGCCTCGCTGCAGCTCCTCAAGGGCCTGCCGGCTGCAGGTGCCGACGTGATCGAACTGGGCATGCCGTTCACCGACCCGATGGCCGATGGCGTGGCGATCCAGCTGGCCACCCTGCGCGCCCTGGAGGCTGGCCAGACCTTGGCCAAGACCCTGCAGATGGTTCGCGAATTCCGTGTGGATAACCAGACCACGCCGATCGTGCTGATGGGTTACTACAACCCGATCCACCGCTTTGGCGTGGAAAAGTTCGTGGCCGAAGCCAAGCAAGCGGGTGTCGATGGCCTGATCATCGTCGACCTGCCGCCAGAGCACGACGCCGAACTGGCGACCCCGGCCCAGGCCGCGGGTATCGACTTCATCCGCCTGACCACCCCGACCACCGACGACGCGCGCCTGCCGCGGGTGCTGGAGCGCAGCTCCGGGTTCGTCTACTACGTATCGGTGGCCGGTGTGACCGGCGCTGGCTCGGCGACCACCGAGCACGTGACCGAAGCCATTGCCCGCCTGCGTCGGCATACCGATCTGCCGATCAGCGTTGGTTTCGGCATTCGTACGCCGGAGCAGGCTGCGGCCATTGCCCGCCTGTCGGACGGCGTGGTGGTGGGCTCGGCGCTGGTCGACAAGATTGCCCAGGCCAAGAGTGCCGAGCAGGCAGTCAACGATGTATTGAGCCTGTGCTCGGCACTGGCTGAAGGGGTGCGCGGCGCTCGTCGCTGAACCGCGTCGCCTGCTTCGCGGGTAAACCCGCTCCCACAGGTTTTTCACAGTTTTCAGTATCTGTGAAATCCTGTGGGAGCGGGTTCACCCGCGAATAGGCCGGCACAGGCTATGCAGCTCTACCCCCCAAAAATCGACAGATCCAGCGGCCGCATAGCCCCCATCCAGATCGCATGATCACGATGGTCCGCCAGTTCATCCCCGGTCAACGGGTGCATGAACACCACCAACCCCTTCCGATACAACGCTAACCACGGCAACACCACCCCCACCACCTCTGGCCCGAACGCCAGCTGGCAGCTCCAGTCCGGATGCGGCCCCACCGGTTTCTGGTGCATGCGCCCCATGGTCACGGGAAACAGCCGCGCCGCCTCCTCACACAGTTCACGGGCCTGGTCCATGGTTTCTGCGTCGTAGTAAACGTGGGCGTGGTAACCCTTGATCCTCTGCACGATAACTCCTGATTGCGGTCCAACCATCACCGCCTGCAAAGGGAGTGATGCAGTGAAAAACGCCGAAACCCCAGTGTTCAAACTGGTCCTGTTCGGGCCTGAAAGCAGCCTGGGCAATGCCTTGATGGTAGAGCTGCTGTCGCGCCAGCACGAAGTCACCGCCGTGGTCGACGACCTCAACCGCCATGCGCCGCGCCCCGGCCTGCATTTCAAGATAGGCGGGCTGGGCGATGCTGACCAGGCGGAGCAGGGCGCGGCAGGCGGGTCAGCTGTAATAGCCTTGTTGTCGACGCTGGCGTCGGGCGATCTGCCCGCGCAAGCTCGCATGAGCGAGGCGCTGGTGGCGGGGCTGAAGCGTACGACTATACGCCGGCTGTTGTTGGTGGGCGATTTCGATGTGCTGGATGAGCCGGGCAAGTACAGCGAGGTGGAGCGGGAGTGTGTGGACCATGTGGTCGATGGGTTGCAGCGCAGTGCCTTGCACTGGACGTTGATCAATGCGCCGCAGGAACTGGCCGGGTTGGGGATGGAGCATTTTCGCAGTACCGAGGGCACGCTTGAGCCGGGATTGGCTGAGCCGTTGCGGCACCTGGCCAGGGTCGCGGCGGGGATGGTGGATATGCTGGAGCTGGACTTGCACCGGGGCGAGCATCTGAACTTCGTGGTCTAGATTGCCGGGGCTGCTGCGCAGCCCATCGCGACACAAGGCCGCTCCTACACGGGCCGGCCTTTGTAGATACCGTCTTGACCCTCACCCCGCAAGAGCGATTTGAGGGTCAAACGGTTTGCCGGATTTCACTACGCCATACACCAGGTGCAAAAGCTTACGCATAGCAGCGCAGACTATCTGCTTGTAGGCTTTACGCCGATTGCTCAAACGCTCTGCCAGTGCCTTCACGACCGGGTTGTATCTGATCGAGACAGTGCCTGGCATCCACAAGCCGGCGCGCAATCTTGGGGCTCCTGTACGGGAAATGGTCGATTGGCCAATCTTCTCTCCCGATTGATGGATCATCGGGTTGAGGCCTGCAAACGCAACCATGGCTGACGGGCTTTCGTACTTCAGCGGATCACCCAGTTCTGCAAGGATCAGCGCGGCCGTGGTGTCTCCCAGGCCATCAATCGACGTAATCAGTTCTCGTCGCTGGCGCAGGTCTGGATCGTCATCGATCGTCTGCTCAATAGCCTTACGGGTTTTCGCTATTTCTTCGCTGATGTGCCCAATTACAGCTCTGATCGATTCCTGGACAGCGATCTGCGACACATCCAGACGGTTCTGCTCCATCTGCTGCATCTCTTTCAGGTCGTCCAGACGCCGCACCAAGGCCCGCAAGCGCCGCTGAGCTGGCGGCTCAGGCTTCCACTGACGAAGCAAATCTTTTTTCTGCTGACCGTAAGCAGCAATAACCTTGGCATCAGCCTTATCAGTTTTGACGCGTCGAAGGTCCGCTCCGGCAAACTTGGCAATCACGGCGGGATTCAGAATACACACCCGGTAACCCTTGGCATGAAAGCACTCAGCAAGCGCTTCGTGATAAGTGCCAGTGGCCTCCATGATAACCCAGGCACGTGGTTCGGCATGTTGCTCAAGCCAGGTTGCGAATTGCTCAAAACCACTCGGATTATTGGCCAGCTTGGCTTTGGTACGGACTTTCCCATTGGGAAGTGGAGTTGCAATATCGAAAGATCGCTTGGCTACATCGACGCCAACAACAACAGACATGATCTTCTCCCTCAGACAACGAAGTTTCGATCACCCAGCACTCGGTTCAACCTTGCGAATGCGTGCTCACGCCGGGGGGCGGCACTAGATACCGTTCGAACTGTTCGAGTGGGGGTGGAGGGCCAGAGCGTTATCTACAATACGGGCTCGATGCCCTTGGAGCGGCTCCGCTTCATGACCCTCCCTCGATGATCAGTCGAGAACTTTCGCCTCTTGTGAGGCGAAAGTCGAGATACAAGGAGCGGCCTTGTGTCGCGATGGGCCGCAAAGCGGCCCGAAAATCTCAAAGGCTGCGCTCTTGCTCCAACCAATCCACAAACCGCTCGATCAACGCCCCACGCCGCTTGCGTGGCGGCAACACCACGTAATACCCACGCGCCGAGCGCAAACTCCCCTCAAGCGGCCGGCATAGCAACCCTTGCTCCACCAACCCATCCACCAGATGTCCCCAACCGATAGCCACTCCCTGCCCAGCGATCGCCGCCTGGATCAGCAACGTATAGTTATCGAACCGCAACTGCCCCGGCGGCGGCGGGCTGGCCACGCCAAACCCGCGAAACACGCCCGCCCAGTCAAACCAGCGGCTAGCCTGCTCGCCCTTCAAGTGCAGCAAGGGCAACCGTTGCAAAGCCACGGCTGACAAGGGTTTGCTATGAGTCAGCCGGGGGCTGCACACCGGGAAAACCTCCTCATCGAATAGCCAACGGCTCTCGCCCTGGTGAAAGCGCCCGTCGCCAAACAGCACAGCAACATCAATGTCCGGCCGCAACATGCCCTGGCTACGCTCACCCGTCACCAGGCTAACATCCACCTGTGGATAAGCCTCGTGAAAACGCTGCAGCCGTGGCATCAGCCAGAACGCCGCAAAAGCGAAGTCGGTAGCCACCTGCAGCACTTCGCGCTGACCCCGCCCACTGGCCTGGGCGATACCGTCCTCCATGGCCTGCAGGCCTTGATGAACCTGTTCGAACAGCACCTGGCCAGCCTCGGTCAGCTCGATACCCCGGTAAATGCGGTCGAACAGCCGCGTGCCCAGCTGTGCCTCCAGCCTTTTGACTTGCTGGCTTACCGCTGGCTGCGTGGTCCCCAGCTCCAGCGCCGCAGCGGTAAAGCCACGCAACCGTGCGGCGGCCTCGAACACGCGCAATGTATCCAGCGACAACTTGGCAAGGTGCTCAAACATAAGCAGGGCTAATCCCAGTCATTGCCCGCCATGGGCTTTACCCATGTTATCCACAGTTGCATCTTGATAGGCAAGCGGTCCGCATAACCTTCAAAGATGGAAGCCACCATGACGCGCCCGAATATCCTGTTCATCATGGCCGACCAGATGGCCGCACCCTTGCTGCCGATCTACGCCTCTTCACCGATCCAGATGCCGCACCTGAGCCGCCTTGCCGAACAGGCGGTGGTGTTCGACTCGGCCTACTGCAACAGCCCGTTGTGCGCCCCCTCGCGCTTCACCCTGGTCAGCGGTCAGTTGCCCAGTCGCATCGGCGCCTACGACAACGCCGCCGACTTCCCAGCCGACGTACCGACGTACGCCCATTACCTGCGCCGCCTGGGTTACCGCACCGCGCTTTCGGGCAAGATGCACTTCTGCGGCCCGGACCAGCTGCACGGCTACGAAGAACGACTGACCAGCGATATCTACCCAGCCGACTATGGCTGGACGGTGAATTGGGATGAGCCCAACGTGCGCCCGAGCTGGTACCACAACATGTCCTCAGTGCTGCAGGCAGGCCCGTGCGTGCGTACCAACCAGCTGGATTTCGACGAGGAAGTGGTCTTCAAGGCGCGCCAGTACCTGTACGACCATGTGCGCGAAAACGATGGCCGGCCGTTCTGCCTGACCGTGTCGATGACCCACCCGCACGACCCTTACACCATCCCCAAGCGCTACTGGGATCGCTACGAGGGTGTGGATATCCCCATGCCCCGCGCCGAATTCAGCCAGGCAGAACTCGACCCGCACTCGCAGCGCCTGTTGAAAGTCTACGACTTGTGGAACAAGCCGCTGCCTGTGGACAAAATCCGCGATGCCCGCCGTGCCTACTTCGGCGCCTGCAGCTACATCGACGACAACATCGGCCTGCTACTGCAGACCCTGGAGGAATGCAACCTGGCCGACGACACTCTGATCGTGTTCTCCGGAGACCACGGCGACATGCTTGGCGAACGTGGCCTCTGGTACAAGATGCACTGGTTCGAGATGTCGGCGCGGGTGCCGCTGCTGGTGCACGCGCCGAAACGCTACGCGCCAGCCCGGGTCAGCGCCTCGGTGTCTACCTGCGACCTGCTGCCAACCCTGGTCGAACTGGCTGGCGGCGCTGTGGATAACCACCTGCACCTCGATGGCCGCTCGCTGATCGGCCACCTGCAAGGGCAGGGCGGGCATGACGAGGTGATCGGCGAGTACATGGCCGAAGGTACCGTCGGCCCGCTGATGATGATCCGCCGCGGGCCCTACAAGTTCGTGTACAGCGAAGACGACCCATGCCTACTCTATGACCTGAGCCGCGACCCGCACGAGCGGGAGAACCTCACCGGCAGCCCGGAGCACCAGGCGCTGCTGCAGGCATTTGTCGATGAAGCACAGCAGCGCTGGGATATCCCCAGCCTGCGCCAGCAGGTTCTGGCCAGCCAGCGGCGCCGCCGCCTGGTGGCCGAGGCGCTGGCCATCGGCAAGCTGAGAAGCTGGGACCACCAACCGCTGGTGGATGCCAGCCAACAGTACATGCGCAACCACATCGATCTCGACGACCTCGAGCGCAAGGCACGTTATCCACAGCCCGCACCCCTGGATTGAGAAAAGAGGCCGCCATGCACAAGTTCTCCGCCGCCGTGTTCGCCCTGGCCCTGAGCCTCGGTACCGCCACGGCTCACGCCGCCGACAGCGACGCGCAATGCACCACCGTGAAAATGGCCGACCCCGGCTGGAGCGACATCGCCACGACCAACGCCTTGGCCCGCCTGCTGCTGGAAAGCCTGGGTTACCAGGTGAAAATCGACAGCCTGGCCGTGCCGATCATCTACGGCGGCCTCAAGGATGGCCGCGTCGATGCCTTCCTCGGCAACTGGATGCCGGCACAGCAGGGCTTTCATGACAAGTTCATCGCCAATGGCGATGTGCAGCAGCTCTCGCGCAACCTGGAAGGAACCGAGTTCACCTTGGCGGTGCCCGACTATGTGTGGCATGCCGGGGTGAAGGATTTCGCCGATTTGCAGAAGCACGCCGACCAGTTCGACAAGAAGCTGTACGGGATCGGCTCCGGGGCACCGGCCAACCTGTCGTTGAAGGAAATCATCGACAAGAATGAATTCAACCTTGGACAGTGGAAACTGGTGGAGTCCAGCGAGCAGGCGATGCTGGCGCAGGTTGACCGGGCGGTGAAGAAACAGCAGTTCATCACCTTCCTCGGCTGGACCCCGCACCCGATGAACGTGAAGCTGAAGATGCATTACCTGACCGGCGGGGAGAAATGGTTTGGCAGCAAGGGCGAGGTGTATACCCTGACCCGCAAGGGTTATCCACAAGCCTGCCCGAATGCGGCGAAGCTGTTGGGGAACCTGAAGTTCACCCTGGACATGGAAAACAGCATCATGGCCGAGGTTGTGGACAAGAAGATCAGCTTCGATGATGCGGCAAAGGCTTGGCTGAAGGCGCACCCCGAGGTGCTGGAAGGGTGGTTGGCCGGGGTTACCACCAAAAGTGGCGGGGATGCGAGCGAAGCAGTAAAAACCAAGCTGTAAACCGATCCTGTGGGAGCGGGTTCACCCGCGAATGCGTCGGTAGCCTCACTGTCGCATTCGCGGGTGAACCCGCTCCCACGGGGGGACAGTGCACCTTCGGAAATCTGGATATCTCATGCATCGCCTCACTCACCTGCTGCCCTTCCTTTCCTGGCTCCCCCGCCAATCGGGCCGCAGCCTGCGCCAGGACCTGCTGGTGGGTCTGAGCGGTGCCATCCTCGCTCTGCCGCAATCCATCGCCTACGCCCTGATCGCCGGCCTGCCCGCCGAATACGGCCTGTACGCCGCCATCGTGCCAGTGCTGATCGCCTGCCTGTGGGGCTCGTCCTGGCACCTGATATGCGGCCCGACCGCCGCCATCTCCATCGTCCTCTACGCCAGCATCAGCCCGCTGGCCGTGGCCGGCAGCGCCGACTACGTCACCCTGGTACTGCTACTGACCTTCCTCGGCGGCATCTTCCAGTTGCTGCTCGGGCTTTTGCGGTTCGGCGCACTGGTCAACTTCGTCTCCCATTCGGTGGTGCTTGGCTTTACCTTGGGCGCCGCTGTCGTCATTGCCCTGGGCCAGCTACCCAACCTGCTGGGCATGGACCTGCCAAGCCAGGCCACGGCGTTGAAGAGCGTACAGGACCTGGCCAACCATGCCGGCGAGGTCGACCTGCCTTCCTTGATTCTGGGCCTGATCACAGTGCTGATCGGCGTGGCCTTCAAGCTCTGGCGCCCACGCTGGCCTAGCCTGTTGATAAGCCTGATTCTGGTCAGCCTTCTGGCCTGGCTGCTGCCTGGGTTCTTTGGTCATGTGCCGCGAGTGCCGGCATTCACCGGCCAGCTGCCACCCTTCAGTCCGCTGCCCTTGCTGGATGTGGAACTGATCCTGCGCCTGTTACCGAGCGCCGTCGCGGTGGGCATGCTCGGGCTGGTCACCAGCCTGTCGATTGCCCGCTCGTTGTCCGCACGTTCGGAGCAGTTGATCGACGCTGACCAGGAGATACGCGCACAGGGCTTGTCGAACATTGTCGGTGCGTTTTTCTCCGGTTACCTGTCTTCCGGCTCCTTCACCCGCTCAGGGCTGAGCTACGACGCTGGCGCCCGCTCGCCCATGGCCGGGGTTTTCTCGGCGCTGTGGGTGGCGGTGTTCGCCGTTGCCGGGGCCGGGCTGATCGCGCACCTGCCGATCCCGGCCATGGCCGGCAGCATCTTGCTGATCTGCTGGGGATTGGTGGACCACCGGGGCATTCGTGCGCTGTTTCGGGTCAGTCGCTCGGAGTTCCTGGTGATGGCCCTGACGGCGGCAGCGACCTTGTTGCTGGAGCTGCAGACGGCGATCTATGCCGGAGTGCTGGCATCGCTGTTCTTCTATCTGAAGCGCACCTCGCGCCCCCGGGTGCAGCAGAGCCGTGAAGGGGAGGCGGATGTGCTGCGGGTGGGCGGGTCGATCTTCTTTGGCGCGGCGCATTATCTGCAGGTGCGCTTGCAGCGCTGCCAAGGGCCGCATGTGGTGATCGATGCGCGGCAGGTGAATTTTATCGATTACTCGGGGGTGGATATGTTGCACCGCGAGGCGCGGCGGTTGCGGCGGGCGGGGGGGAGCCTGACGCTGCACCGGGCAAGGCCGCAGGTGATCGAGGAATTACAGAAGCTGGAGGGGGTGGAGCTTTGTCCGATCCGGTTTGAAGAGTGATATTGGGCTGAGATTGGGGCTGCTGCGCAGCCCATCGCGACACAAGGCCGCTCCTACACCGACCGCGCTATGCATGCTGACGCGGTCCCCTGTAGGAGCGGCCTTGTGTCGCGATGGGCCGCAAAGCGGCCCCGACAATCTCAGCCGCGAGCCAGCTGCCGGCGCAACTCTGCCAAAACCGGCGCCGTATCCGGCCGTACCCCACGCCAGATAAAGAACGCCTCAGCCGCCTGCTCAGCCAGCATCCCCAAGCCATCCAGCACCTTCACCGCCCCCAGCTTCTCGGCCCACTGGCAAAACGGCGTAAGCTCCTTGCCATACATCATGTCATAGCAAACCGTGCGCCCCGCCTCGACCAGGCTGTCGGCAATAGGCGGCAATTCCCCGGCCAGGCTCGCCGAGGTGGCATTGATGATCACATCCACCGGCTCCTGCAACCAGGCAAACCCGCTGGCTACCACCGGCCCCAGCTCATCGAACTCACGCGCCAGCTGCTCAGCCTTTTCCACGGTCCGGTTGGCAATCACCAGCGACTGCGGCTTGTGCGCCAGGATCGGCTCCAGCACGCCACGCACCGCGCCACCAGCACCCAGGATCAGAATACGTTTGCCCGCCAGCTCGACCCCGGCATTCACCGTCAGGTCGCGCACCAGGCCAGCGCCATCGGTGTTGTCGCCCTGCAGAGTGCCATCGGCCAGCTTGCTCAGCGTGTTCACTGCACCCGCGCGCTGGGCACGCGGGGTCAGGCTGTCACACAGGCGGTAAGCTTCTTCCTTGAACGGCACGGTGACGTTGCCGCCGCTGCCTTGCTTGAAGAAACCGCGCGCGCAGTCGCTGAATTCGTCCAGTGGCGCCAGCAGCGTCCTGTACTCCAGGTCCTGGCCGGTCTGCTCGGCAAACAGGCGATGGATCAACGGCGATTTGCTGTGGCCGATGGGGTTACCAAAAACAACGTACTGGTCCATGACGGCTCCTTGGTTATCCACAGGCTTACTGACCGAGCCAGTCGCGGTCCTGCAGGAAGTACTCGGTAAGGCGCGCTTCTTCGCTACCAGGCGCGGCCTTCCAGTCGTAGCCCCAGCGCACCTGCGGCGGCAGCGACATGAGGATGGACTCGGTGCGGCCACCGGACTGCAGGCCGAACAGGGTGCCACGGTCGTAGACCAGATTGAACTCCACGTAGCGGCCACGGCGGTATTCCTGGAACTCGCGCTGCTGCGGGGTGTAAGGGGTGCCCTTGCGACGCTGGATGATCGGCAGGTAGGCGTTGATGTAGGCATCGCCGATTGCGCGGATGAAGGCGAAGCAGGTGTCGAAGTCCCATTCGTTCAGGTCATCGAAGAACAGGCCACCGATACCGCGTGGCTCGCCGCGGTGCTTGAGGTGGAAATAGCGGTCGCACCAGGCCTTGTAGCGCGGGTACACGTCGGCGCCGAACGGCGCGCATGCCTGCTCGGCCACACGGTGCCAGTGGATGCAGTCTTCTTCATTGCCGTAGTACGGGGTGAGGTCGAAGCCGCCGCCGAACCACCAGACAGCCTCTTCACCTTCCTTTTCGGCGATGAAGAAGCGCACGTTGGCGTGAGAAGTGGGTACATGCGGGTTGTGCGGGTGGATCACCAGCGACACACCCAGGGCCTCGAAGCCACGGCCCGCCAGCTCGGGGCGGTGAGCACTGGCAGAGGGTGGCAAGCCTGCACCGAACACGTGGGAGAAGTTGACCCCGCCTTTCTCGATCACTTTGCCATCACCGATCACCCGCGTGCGGCCCCCGCCACCGGCTTCGCGCACCCAGGCGTCCTCGACGAAGCGGGCACCGCCGTCTTCGGTTTCGAGGGCAGAGCAGATGCGGTCTTGCAGGTCGAGCAGGTAGGCTTTCACGGCCTCGGTGCGGCTAGTCATCGGGTCACCAGGAACGGGCAGGGAAGAATTCGCCGGGTAGCATACCACCGCCAGCCCGCGCGCCGCAGTTGACGGCGATCAAGCAAAGGCGTCCGATAGAAGGCCTTTCCCGACCCATACGACAGGAGTGCGAGATGGCCAAGCGTATCCAGTTCAGCCAGCATGGCGGCCCGGAAGTGCTGCAGTTTGTGGAGTTCGAACCAGCCCCGCCAGGGCCACAGCAGGTACGTGTGCGGAACCATGCGATCGGTCTGAACTTCATTGATACCTACTTCCGCAGCGGGCTGTATGCGCCGCCGTCCCTGCCTTCGGGGCTGGGTACCGAAGCGGCGGGTGTGGTCGAGGCGGTTGGCGAGGGCGTAACCCGGCTGAAAGTGGGTGACCGCGTGGCTCATGCCGGTGGCCCGTTGGGCGCATATAGCGAGGTACATACGCTGCCGGAAGCCAACCTGGTGAAGCTGCCCGACAACATCAGCTTCGAGCAGGCGGCGGCGGTGATGCTCAAGGGTTTGACCGTGCAGTACCTGCTGAAGCAGACCTATGAGGTGAAGGCGGGTGACGTGATCCTGTTTCACGCAGCAGCTGGCGGCGTGGGTTCGTTGGCGTGCCAATGGGCCAAGGCCTTGGGCGCCAAGCTGATCGGGACCGTGAGCTCTGCCGAGAAGGCCGAGCGGGCCAAGGCGCTGGGGGCGTGGGCGACAATCGACTACAGCCATGAAGATGTGGCCAAGCGGGTGCTGGAACTGACCGACGGCAAGAAATGCCCGGTGGTGTATGACGGCGTAGGTGCCGATACCTGGCTGACCTCGCTGGACTGCCTGCAGCCGCGTGGGTTGATGGTGAGCTTTGGTAATGCCTCGGGGGCAGTGAGCGGGGTGAACCTGGGGATTCTGGCGCAGAAGGGCTCGTTGTATGTGACCCGGCCCACGTTGGCGACCTATGCCAACAATGCCGAGAATACCCAGGCCATGGCCGATGACCTGTTTGCGATGATTGGCAGCGGCAAGCTGGTTGTGGATATCCAGCAGCGGTATCCGCTGAGTGAGGTGGCCAAGGCACAGGCGGAGCTGTCGGCGCGCAGGACTGTGGGGTCGACTGTACTGATCCCCTGAGCCCACTCCCACAGGTTCCCAAGAACTGGGGCCAATCACTTTACCTGTGGGAGCGGGTTTACCCGCGAAGAAGACACCGCGGTGCATGGCACCGGCTTTGCCGGTGTTCGCGGGTGAACCCGCTCCCACAGGTACTGCGTCGGCCTTGAACAGGGCGCTATGCCTGTGGAGGGCGGCTTGTTGGTATCGACTCGATACCATCGAGAATCGCCTCCACCAATCCCTCCGCAAGTTCAATGGAATGCAGGCTCGACCAATACATGCCACGGCCTTCTTCGCGCAGGTACTCAAGGGCTTTCGAGCCCGTTTCGTAGGCGCCTCGCAGATACAGAGCTACATGAACCAAGGCGTCCTCGGCGGAAATGTTCGGGTTTACGGTGAACAGCGGTTCGTGGCCGGCATCGCAGCGGCCGAAGGGGCGAGTAGAGGTGCAGGGAAGCGGTGGATCGGGGACTATTTTCTTCATCATTGGAAAATGCTCCTCATTGCCGCCACCAATCACTACCACGTGAATGGGTGGCGACTGTACGCGAGGTGGTAGACCCGGGCATTTTCCAATCCAGGCAGGCTCGAAAGCCTCCCACGCACAGTCACCATAGACTGCCATGGAAAAAATGCATCCGGGCTACCACACCCGATCGCCAAGTTATTCGGCGATGGGTGAAGCCTAGGGGCACTGGTTCCCACTGAGAAGGTGATGGCAGAGGACGCGGCTCGTAGGATATTTCCCAAGCCGCAAGCTGGACAGCCCTTCGAGACAAAATCAGAAAAATCTGCGGGGACTTGGCCCTGACCTGTGGGAGCGGGCATGCCCGCGAACACGGGCGAAGCCCGTGCCAGGCACCGCGTTGGATTCTTCGCGGGCTCGCCCGCTCCCACAGGAGGTCCCGGAAAGGCCTGTGGATATGTATCAGCCCGGGCGAACGACTTCGCCTGTGGCCAGGTTGCGAATCACACTCGGGTTCTTCCTTCCACCCAAGGCCCCACCCAACACCAGATCCAGCTGACCATGGAAGTACTGCTCCACCCGCAACCGGGTCTTCGCCGCCGGGCGCCCGCCAGGGTTGCACGAGGTGGAAATCAACGGCCCGACCAACGCGCACAGCTCACGCACCACCGGGTGGTCACTGACCCGCAGCGCCACGGTGTCATGCTCGCCGGTCACCCACTCAGGCAACAGGTCCTGGTGCGGCACCAGCCAGGTATTCGGCCCCGGCCAGGTGCTGCCCATGCGGTCGATCCAGTCTTCGGGGAAGTCCTCGAACAAAAAGTCGAACTGGCGGATGTTGTCGGCGACCAGAATCAGCCCTTTATCCACAGGCCGCGACTTAAGCGCCAGCAGGCGATACACCGCGTCCTCGTTCCACGGGTCACAGCCCAGGCCCCAGACCGCTTCCGTCGGGTAGGCGATCACCGCGCCCGCCCGGATCTCACGTGCGGCTTGTTGCACACGAAAACTGCTCACCATTTCTGTCACTCCGCCTATAAACCTTGCTTGTGAGCAGTGTACTTAGCCCGCGCGGGCAAACCAACGCCCGGCTTCGTTGCTGACCCGGCCTTGCAGCTCCAATTCGGTCAGTTGCGCCAGCACCTCGGCCAAGGGCAGCTCGCTGCAGTGGGCCAGGCTTTCGCTGGTTTGTGGCGCAGCATGCAGCAAGGCGAGCAGAGGATGGTCGAATTTGTCCACAACCGCAGGTGGCAGGTTCTGCCAGCCCTGCAGGCTTTCCAGGATCTGCTCCACGCTCTCCACCAACAGCGCGCCGTCACGGATCAACTGGTGGCACCCCTTGGCCCCAGGGTGGTGAATGGAGCCCGGTATGGCATACACCTCGCGGCCTTGCTCGGCAGCCAGGCGTGCGGTAATCAGCGAACCACTGGCCAGGCTGGCCTCGACCACCAGCACGCCCAGCGACAGGCCACTGATGATGCGATTGCGCCGCGGGAAGTTGCCAGGCAGCGGCCCGGCATCCAGCGGGTACTCGGAAACCAGCGCGCTGCCATTGTCGATCATCGCTTGCGCAAGCGACTTGTGGCGCTGTGGATAAAGTTTTTGCAACCCCGTGCCGAGTACGCCAATCGTGCCCCCACCAGCCTGCAATGCGGCCCGATGAGCGGCACCATCGATGCCCACAGCCAAGCCGCTGGTAATTGTGAAGCCGGCCTGCGCCAGGTAGCGGGAAAATGCCGCAGCGGTATCGAGCGCCGGGGGTGAAGCACGCCTGCTGCCCACAATTGCCAGTTGTGGGCGCTCGAGCAAGGCCGGGTCGCCTGCGACGAAAAGCAGCGGAGGGGCATCGTCGATTTCCGCCAATAGTGGCGGGTAGCCAGGGCTGTCCCACATCAGTAAATACTGGCCCGGGCGCTCTAGCCAGGCCATTGCGGCCAATGCACCCTCACGTACTTCGGCACTGCGCCGGGCATCTATGGTGGCCTGTGGTATGCCCAATGCGCGCCAGGCGCCGGCCGGAGCACACAGCGCCGATGAGGCACTGCCAAAGGCCCCCAGCAAGGTGTTAAAGCGACGCAATCCTGTCTCCGGCAGCCGGTGCAGACGTAATCTCGCCTCCAGTTCGGCAGGTGGAAGAGGCGACGAATGGTAGGTTTGCATGGGGATCATCCTTGATCGAAACGGGGCCAGCAACGTGGCACAAACTGTGGATAACTTTGTTGATAACGCTTTGACAACCTGTCCATCGAATGGGCTATAAGCTGGCCCTGAAAACCCTAGACGAGCTTTCGCAGGTGCTGAAATCCCCGTTTCCCTTTATTATGTGTGCTCAGTTTTCAACCGAACGCACAGTGACTGCCTGACCTTATGGCCATCTTGAACATTCTCGAATTCCCGGACCCGCGCCTGCGCACCATCGCCAAGCCGGTGACGGTGTTCGACGACGCCCTGCGTCAGCTGATCGACGACATGTTTGAAACCATGTACGAAGCCCCTGGCATCGGCCTGGCCGCCACCCAGGTCAACGTGCACCTGCAGGTCGTGGTCATGGACCTCAGTGAAGACCGCAGCGAGCCGCGCGTCTTCATCAACCCCACGGTCGAAGAGCTGACCCACGACATGGGCCAGTACCAGGAAGGTTGCCTGTCGGTACCTGGCTTCTACGAGAACGTCGACCGCCCGCTGCGTGTGCGGGTCAAGGCCCAGGACCGCGACGGCAAGCCATACGAGCTTGAGTGCGAAGGGCTGCTGGCGGTGTGCGTGCAGCACGAATTCGATCACCTCAACGGCAAGCTGTTCGTCGACTACCTGTCGCAGCTCAAGCGCGACCGGATCAAGAAGAAGCTGGAAAAGCAGCACCGCCAGCAAGCCTGACCCCCACCTTCCAGAAGGCTTGCTCCGGCAAGCCTTTTTCTTTTTGAAGCGAGAACTCCATGCGCATCGTCTTTGCAGGCACTCCAGAGTTTGCCGCCGAACACCTCAAGGCCCTGCTCGACAGCCCGTACGAGATCGTGGCCGTCTACACCCAGCCCGACCGCCCCGCCGGCCGTGGCCAGAAGCTGATGCCAAGCCCGGTCAAGCAACTGGCTGTGGCCCATGACATCCCGGTGTTCCAGCCGCCGACCCTGCGCAACGCAGAAGCCCAGGCCGAACTGGCCGCGCTGAAGCCGGACCTGATGGTGGTGGTCGCCTACGGCCTGATCCTGCCACAGGTGGTGCTGGATATCCCGCGCCTGGGCTGTATCAACAGCCATGCTTCCCTGCTGCCACGCTGGCGCGGTGCCGCACCGATCCAGCGCGCCGTGGAAGCCGGAGACGCCGAGAGCGGTGTGACCGTGATGCGTATGGAGGCAGGCCTGGACACCGGCCCGATGCTGCTCAAGGTGGTAACCCCGATCAGCGCCGAAGACACTGGCGGCAGCCTGCATGACCGCTTGGCCGAGATGGGCCCGCCGGCAGTAGTGCAAGCCATCGCCGGCCTGGCCGACGGTTCGCTGCAAGGCGAGGTACAGGACGATGCCCTGGCCACTTATGCACATAAGCTGAACAAGGACGAAGCGCGCATCGACTGGAGCCGCTCGGCCGTCGAGCTGGAGCGCCTGATCCGTGCCTTCAATCCATGGCCGGTCTGCCACAGCACCCTGGATGGCGAAAGCGTGAAGGTGCTCGCCGCCAGCTTGTCCACAGGCAACGGCGCCCCTGGCGAGATCCTTTCCGCCAGCAAGGACGGCCTGGTGGTCGCCTGCGGTGACCAGGCACTGAGCCTGACCCGCCTGCAACTGCCGGGCGGCAAGGCACTGAACTTCAGCGACCTGTTCAACAGCCGTCGCGAGAAATTCGCCAGCGGCAAGGTGCTGGGCCAATGAACCCACGCCTCGCCGCCGCCCGTGCCCTTGCAGCTGTGCTCAGCGGCAAGGCCTCGCTGAACAGCTCGCTGCCGGCGCAACTGGACAAGGTCGATGAACGCGACCGTGGCCTGACCCAGGACCTGGCGTTCGGCACCGCGCGCTGGCAGCCACGCCTCGACCTGCTGGCCGCGCAGCTGCTGCAGAAGCCGTTCAAGGCCGCCGATGCCGATGTGCAGGCGCTGCTGCTGGTCGGCCTGTACCAGCTGTTCTACAGCCGTATCCCGGCCCACGCCGCTATCGGCGAGACCGTCGGCTGTGCCGACAAGCTGAAGAAGCCGTGGGCCAAGGGCCTGCTCAATGCCGTACTGCGCCGCGCCCAACGCGAAGGCGAGGAACTGCTGGCCAGCATGGAGCGCGACCCGGTGGTACGCACTGCCCACCCGCGCTGGCTGCAGAAGTCGCTGAAGGCCTTCTGGCCGGAGCAGTGGGAGGCCATCTGCGCCGCCAACAACGCCCACCCGCCAATGATCCTGCGGGTCAACCGCCGCCACCACAGCCGTGATGCCTATCTGGCACTGCTGGCCGAGGCGGGTATTGGCGCCAGCGCCTGCCAGTACAGCCGTGACGGCATCGTGCTGACCGAAGCCTGCGACGTACGCGGCCTGCCAGGCTTTGCCGAAGGCTGGGTGAGCGTGCAGGACGAAGCCGCGCAGCTGTCCGCCGACCTGCTGGAACTGGCCCCCGGCCAGCGCGTGCTCGATGCCTGCTGTGCACCAGGCGGCAAGACCTGCCACCTGCTGGAAGCCGAAGCCGGCCTGGCCCACGTGGTGGCCATCGACCTCGAAGCCAAGCGCCTGACCCGGGTGCGCGAAAACCTCGACCGCCTGCAACTTGACGCCGAGCTGATCGCCTGTGATGCCCGCGACACCGCCAGCTGGTGGGACGGCAAGCCGTTCCAGCGCATCCTGCTCGACGCACCATGCTCGGCCACCGGCGTGATCCGCCGCCATCCGGACATCAAGCTGACCCGCCAGGCCGACGACATCCCGGCCCTGGCCAACCTGCAAGGCGAGCTGCTCGATGCCCTGTGGCCGACTCTGGAAGTGGGCGGCATGCTGCTGTACGCCACCTGCTCCAGCCTGCCGACCGAGAACACCGAAGTGATCGATGCCTTCCTCGCCCGCACTCCGGGCGCCCGTGAGCTGGACCTGGCCACCGAAGCCGGCCTGCGCCAGCCCCACGGCCGTCAGTTGCTGGCGCAGGAGGGCGGCCACGACGGTTTCTACTATGCCAAGCTGATCAAGATCGCCGCCTCGCGCGGATAAGAACAAAAGGTAGGGAGTAGCGGATGAAGATCATCATCCTCGGCGCAGGGCAGGTAGGCGGTACGCTGGCGGAACACCTGGCCAGCGAAGCCAACGACATCACCGTGGTCGACACTGACGGCGACCGCCTGCGCGACCTTGGCGACCGCCTGGACATCCGCACCGTGCAAGGCCGCGGCTCGCTGCCTACGGTGCTGCGCCAGGCCGGTGCCGACGACGCCGACATGCTGGTTGCGGTAACCAACAGTGACGAGACCAATATGGTCGCCTGCCAGGTGGCCTATTCGCTGTTCCACACCCCGACCAAGATCGCTCGGGTGCGCGAGTCGGCCTACCTGACCCGCGAAGAGCTGTTCGACAACGACCATATCCCGGTCGATGTGCTGATCAGCCCGGAGCAGGTGGTGACCAACTACATCAAACGCCTGATCGAGCACCCGGGTTCGCTGCAGGTGATCGACTTCGCCGAAGGCAAGGCCCAACTGGTTGCAGTAAAGGCGTACTACGGCGGGCCGCTGGTCGGCCAGCAACTGCGCCAGATCCGCGCGCACATGCCCAACGTCGACACCCGCGTGGCAGCCATCTTCCGCCGCGACCGCCCGATCACCCCGCGGGGCGACACGGTGATCGAAGCAGACGACGAAGTGTTCTTCATCGCCGCGAAGAAGGATATCCGCGCGGTGATGGGCGAGCTGCGCCGTATCGACGAAACCAACAAGCGCGTGGTCATCGCCGGCGGTGGGCAGATCGGCGAGCGCCTGGCCGAGGCCATCGAAAGCCGCTACCAGGTGAAGATCATCGAGATGAGCGCGGCCCGTTGCCGATACCTCTCCGACACCCTGGATAGCACCGTGGTGCTTCAGGGCAGCGCCTCGGACAAGGACCTGATGCTGGAGGAGAACATCGCCGACGCCGACATCTTCCTGGCCCTGACCAACGATGACGAGGCCAACATCATGTCGTCGCTGCTGGCCAAGCGCCTGGGTGCGCGCAAGGTGATGACCATTATCAACAACCCGGCCTATGTCGACCTGGTGCAGGGTGGCGACATCGACATCGCCATCAGCCCGCAGCTGGCCACCATCGGTACCCTGCTGGCACACGTGCGCCGGGGCGACATCGTCAGCGTGCACTCGCTGCGCCGCGGCGCTGCCGAAGCTATCGAAGCGGTGGCGCACGGCGATTCGAAGTCCAGCAAGGTGGTTGGCAAGGCGATCGAAGACATCGCCCTGCCGCCGGGCACTACCATCGGCGCGATCATCCGTGATGAAGAAGTGATGATCGCCCACGACGACACCATGATCGAGTCGGGCGACCATGTGATCCTGTTCGTTGTGGATAAAAAGCATATTCGGGATGTGGAGAAGCTGTTCCACGTCGGCTTGAGTTTCTTCTAGGAGCACAGGGCATGCGCGAATCGCTGGAGAAGATGCTGGCCAAGGGTGTGGATAACTCGTTGCTGAGGTTCGGGCTGGGCAAGGCCTGGCTGGACGAAGGCAATGGTGCTGAAGCGGCGGTGCATCTGGCACGGTGCGTGGAACAGGACCCGAAGTACTCGGCGGCGTGGAAGCTGCTGGGCAAGGCGCATCAGCAGCAGGGTGACCTGGCGGCGGCGCGCAAGGCCTGGGAGGAGGGGATCGTCGCGGCGCAGGCCCATGGGGACAAGCAGGCCGAGAAAGAGATGACTGTGTTCCTGAAGAAGCTCGACAAAATCTCAAGCTGACGCGGTCCCTGTGGGAGCGGGTTCACCCGCGAATGCGCCGGTGAAGCCAACATTGCATTCGCGGGTAAACCCGCTCCCACAAGGTCCCTGCTACCACAGGCAGAAGTGCATTCAGCCTACTGGAAGAGCAGTGGATAACTCAGTACCAGCGCGCTTCGCCAGCAGGGCGCTTCTTGAAGCGCTTCATGCTCCACATGTACTGGCTCGGGTACTCGCGCACATAGCGCTCGACCACCTTGCTCATCGCCGCTGCCGACACGGTCACGTCGGTGCTGTACATCTCTTCCGGCGCCGCCTCCAGGAACACCTTGAAGCCCGAGCCATCCGGGAGCCGCAGGGCATGCAGGAACACTCCCACCGCCTTGCCCCCGGCCAGCATGTTCGGCACGAACTTGCTGGTCAGCGCCTGGGTCCCCAGGAACGGCACGAATACCCCCGCCGACTCCGCCGGCTCCGGGTCGGCAGGAATACCCACCTGGCCACCACGGCGCACTTCCTTGATCACGCTGAGGATGCCTTCCTTGGTCGAAGGCGCCACGCGGTTACCCATCTGCACCCGCTGCTCGCGCAGCAGGTCATCCACCGCCTTGAGCTTCGGCGGGCGGTAGAAGATGATCGGTTTGCACTGGTTGCAATAGAAGTGGTTCAGCACTTCCCAGTTGCCCAGGTGGCTGGTGATGCCAACCACGCCCTTGCCAGAGGCCAAGGCCTGCTCCAGCACTTCCAGGCCGTGTACTTCCTTGACCAGCTCCAGCGAGCGCTGCGGCGGCCAGATCCAGGCACAGGCACTTTCGACGAAGGATTTACCGATATCCTTCAACGCGCGGCCCACCAGCTGCTCGCGCTCGGCCGGGTTCATCTCGGGGAAGCACTTTGCCAGGTTGATGCGCACGACATTGCGCGAACCGTTAGGCACCTTCCACATCAGCCAGCCGATACCGGCACCGACGCGCTGCACAGCGCCCCAGGGCAGCTTGGCAAACAGACGCAGCACCCCGACCATCAGGGCGCCCTTGAACTTTTCCACAGGCGAATTCCTTATTTCAGCAAGGCGCGCATTGTAACCCCTCAGCGCAACAAGGCGGCGTAGCGATCGCAATCGGTGGTGTGGTCCATGACCATGCCGGTGGCCTGCATGAAGGCGTAGCAGATGGTCGGGCCAACGAACGTGAAGCCGGCTTTCTGCAGGGCCTTGCTCATTGCTTTGGCTTCATCGGTAACCGCAGGTACCTCGCTGCGGCCCGTGAAGTGGTTGATCTTCGGCGCACCACCAACGAACGACCACAGCCAGTCGGCGGGGTTATCCACAGCCAGCCAGGCCTGTGCATTGCGCCTGGCAGCCTTGAGCTTGAGGCGGTTGCGGATGATGCCGGCATCCTGCATCAGCTCCTCTATGCGTTCGTCGCTCATGCCGGCGAGTTTCACCGGATCGAAGCCGTGCAGCACCTCGCGATAACGCTCGCGTTTGCGCAAAACGGTGATCCACGAAAGCCCCGCCTGGAACCCTTCGAGCAAAAGCATCTCGAACAGCAACGCCGGGTCACGCTGGGGCGTTCCCCATTCCTGGTCATGGTAGGCCTGGTACAACGGATCGTCGGTACACCAAAAGCAGCGTGGCATAAGGCTCCAATGAGTAGAGGGCGAGGCGAATCAGGTTATACTCCCGCTCTTTACATCCGCATCCCCAGATACAGGTGAATTTCGTGAGCCAGCCTACGCCAGCCGTGCGTACCTTCCAAGACCTGATCCTCGCCCTGCAGAACTACTGGGCAGCTCAAGGTTGTGTGGTGCTTCAGCCCTACGATATGGAAGTAGGCGCCGGCACTTTCCACACCGCTACATTCCTGCGCGCCGTGGGTCCAGAAACCTGGAACGCCGCCTATGTGCAGCCTAGCCGTCGCCCTGCCGACGGGCGGTATGGCGAAAACCCCAACCGTCTGCAGCACTACTATCAGTTCCAGGTGGTACTGAAGCCCAACCCGGCCAACTTCCAGGAGCTGTACCTCGGCTCGCTGAAAGCCATCGGCCTGGACCCGCTGGTCCACGACATTCGCTTCGTCGAAGACAACTGGGAATCGCCGACCCTCGGCGCCTGGGGCTTGGGCTGGGAAATCTGGCTCAACGGCATGGAAGTCACCCAATTCACCTACTTCCAGCAGGTAGGCGGCATCGAGTGCTACCCGGTCACCGGTGAAATTACCTACGGCCTTGAGCGCCTGGCCATGTATATCCAGGGCGTCGACTCGGTGTACGACCTGGTGTGGGCCGACGGCCCGTTCGGCAAGGTCACCTACGGTGACGTGTTCCACCAGAACGAGGTGGAGCAGTCGACCTACAATTTCGAGCACGCCAACGTCGAGAAATTGTTCGAGCTGTTCGACTTCTACGAAAGCGAAGCCAACCGCCTGATCAAGCTTGAGCTGCCGCTGCCGACCTATGAAATGGTCCTGAAGGCCTCGCACACCTTCAACCTGCTGGACGCCCGCCGCGCCATCTCGGTAACCGAGCGCCAGCGCTATATCCTGCGTGTACGTACCCTGGCCCGGGACGTGGCGCAAAGCTATCTGCAAGCCCGCGCACGCCTGGGCTTCCCGATGGCCACCCCAGAACTGCGTGACGAAGTGTTGGCTAAGCTGGAGGCTGCACAATGAGTGCTCAAGATTTCCTGGTAGAACTGGGCACCGAAGAGCTGCCACCGAAGGCCCTCGCCAGCCTCGGCGAAGCCTTCCTGGCCGGTATCGAGAAAGGCCTGCAGGCCGCTGGCCTGAACTACACCGGCAAGCAGGTTTACGCCGCGCCGCGTCGCCTGGCCGTGCTGATCCGCCAGCTGGATGTGCAGCAGCCTGACCGCAGCATCAATATCGACGGCCCACCCCTGCAGGCTGCTTTCAAAGACGGCGAGCCGACCCAGGCTGCCTTGGGCTTTGCCAAGAAATGCGGTGTGGATCTGTCGGAAATCGACCAGACCGGCGCCAAGCTGCGCTTCTCCCAGCACATTCCGGGCAAGGCCACTATCGGCCTGCTGCCGACGATCGTCGAAGATTCGCTCAACGATCTGCCGATCCCCAAGCGCATGCGCTGGGCGGCCAGCCGTGAAGAGTTCGTGCGCCCGACGCAATGGCTGGTGATGCTGCTGGGCGACCAGGTGGTCGACTGCACCATCCTGTCGCAGAAGGCCGGCCGTGAATCTCGCGGCCACCGCTTCCATCACCCGGAAAACGTGGTCATCACCACCCCGGCCAACTACGTCGAAGACCTGCGCAAAGCCTACGTGCTGGCCGACTTCGCCGAGCGCCGCGAGCTGATCAGCAAGCGTACCGCCGAACTGGCCATGCAGCAGGAAGGCAGCGCCATCGTGCCGCCGGCACTGCTGGACGAAGTGACCGCTCTGGTCGAGTGGCCGGTGCCGCTGGTGTGTTCGTTCGAGGAGCGTTTCCTCGAAGTGCCGCAGGAAGCCCTGATCACCACCATGCAGGACAACCAGAAGTACTTCTGCTTGCTGGACAGCGAAGGCAAACTGCTGCCGCGCTTCATCACCGTGGCCAACGTCGAGAGCCGCGACCCCAAGCAGATCGTGCAAGGCAACGAGAAGGTCGTGCGCCCACGCCTGACCGACGCCGAGTTCTTCTTCAAGCAGGACAAGAAGCAGCCGCTGGAAACCTTCAACGAGCGCCTGAAGAACGTGGTGTTCCAGGCTCAGCTGGGTACTGTGTACGACAAGGCCGAGCGCGTTTCCAGGCTGGCCGCCTTCATCGCCCCGCTGATCGGCGGCGACGCCCAGCGTGCCGGCCGTGCTGGCCTGCTGTCGAAGTGCGACCTGGCCACCGAGATGGTCGGCGAATTCCCTGAAATGCAGGGTGTTGCCGGTTACTACTACGCGCTCAACGACGGTGAGCCGGAAGACGTAGCCCTGGCCCTGAACGAGCAGTACATGCCGCGCGGTGCTGGTGCCGAGCTGCCGCAGACCCTCACCGGTGCTGCCGTGGCCATCGCCGACAAGCTCGACACCCTGGTCGGCATCTTCGGCATCGGCATGCTGCCTACCGGCAGCAAGGACCCGTACGCCCTGCGCCGTGCCGCCCTGGGCGTGCTGCGCATCCTGATCGAGAAGCAACTGGACCTGGACCTGACCGGCGCGGTCGAGTTCGCGGTCAAGCAGTTCGGCACCAAGGTCAAGGCCGTAGGCCTGGCCGAACAGGTGCTGGAGTTCATCTTCGACCGCCTGCGTGCGCGTTACGAAGATGAAGGCATCGACGTGGCCACCTACCTGTCGGTACGTGCCCTGCAGCCAGGTTCTGCGCTGGACTTCGACCAGCGCGTGCAGGCTGTACAAGCCTTCCGCAAGCTGCCGGAAGCCGAGGCCCTGGCCGCGGTGAACAAGCGTGTGTCGAACCTGCTGAGCAAGGCCGAAGGCGCCATCGCCGACCACGTCGAGCCGAAATACTTCGACAACGCCAACGAGTTCTCCCTGTACTCGGCCATCCAGCAGGCCGACCAGGCTGTGCAACCGATGGCTGCTGCACGCCAGTACAGCGAATCGCTGGCCCGCCTGGCGGCCCTGCGTGACCCGGTCGACGCCTTCTTCGAGGCGGTGATGGTCAACGCCGAGGATGCCAAGGTACGCGCCAACCGTTATGCCCTGCTCAGCCGCCTGCGCGGCCTGTTCCTGGGCGTGGCCGACATTTCGCTGCTGGGGTAAGCCTTGAAACTGCTGATTCTCGACCGTGACGGAGTCATCAACCATGACTCCGACGCCTACATAAAGACGCTGGACGAGTGGGTGCCGATCCCTGGCTCGGTCGAAGCGATCGCGCAGTTGAGCAAAGCAGGCTGGACGGTGGCGGTAGCCACCAACCAGTCCGGCATTGCCCGTGGCTACTATGCGCTGGCAACCCTTGAGACCATGCACGCGCGCCTGCGCGCTCTGGTGGCCGAGCAGGGTGGCGAGGTGGGTTACATCGTGTATTGCCCGCACGGGCCGGACGAAGGCTGCGATTGCCGCAAGCCCAAGCCTGGCATGCTGCGGGCGATCGCCGAGCATTACCAGGTCGGCCTGGAAGGCGTCTGGTTCGTTGGCGACAGCAAAGGTGACCTGGAGGCCGCCCTGGCCGTCGGTGCACAACCCGTGCTGGTGAAAACCGGCAAGGGCGAGCGGACCCTGGAAAAAGGCGTCCCGGAAACTACACTGATTTTCGACGATCTGGCAGCTATCGCCAGAGAACTAATTTAAACAGTGCGCCTTCGGGCGCATTTTTCTCAGGCGGGCATGCCCCGCAATGGTACAAGCCACTATGTCGATCCTGCAGGCGATCAGAATCTTTCTTTTTTACCTGCTGCTGGGCACCAGTTCTCTGCTGTGGTGCTCGCTGAGCTTCTTCGTCGCGCCGTTCCTGTCTTTCCCCAAGCGCTACAAGTTCATCAACGTGTACTGGTGCCGTTGCGCGTTGTTCCTGGTGCGCACCATCCTGGGTATCGACTACAAGGTCACTGGTGCCGAGAACGTGCCTGATGAGCCTTGCGTGATTCTGTCCAATCACCAGAGCACCTGGGAAACCTTCTTCCTTTCCCAGTACTTCTCGCCGCTGAGCCAGGTGCTCAAGCGCGAGTTGCTGTACGTGCCGTTCTTCGGTTGGGCCATGGCCATGCTGCGGCCGATCGCGATCAACCGCGACAACCCCAAGGAAGCCCTGCGCCAGGTAGCCAGCAAGGGCGACGAGTTGCTCAAGCAGAAAACCTGGGTGCTGATCTTCCCGGAAGGCACCCGGGTGCCATTCGGCACAATGGGCAAGTTCTCCCGCGGCGGCACCGCGCTGGCGGTGAATGCCGGGCTGCCGGTGTTGCCGATTGCCCACAACGCCGGCAAGTTCTGGCCGAAGAACGGCTGGGGCAAACGCGCTGGCACCATCGAGGTGGTGATTGGCGAACCGATGTATGCCAACGGCACCGGGCCACGGGCCATCGCCGAGCTCAATGACCGCGCCGCAGCGTGGAACGAAGCGACCCAGCGCGCCATGGGTTCGCTGCCACCAGCAGAGGAGAAGCCCCAGGAGCAGATGGCCTGACCTTCTGTGGATAACTTGTGTGCAATTTCTGGATGAAATGCTCTGAATCGACGCTAAGTCTTTGAATTAGCTGTTTATTTCTGTGTATGACATTTTTCTGAAAATCGTGCATAAGTTTTTTTGGGGCATAAGAAAACCGGCTTTTACAGCCGGTTTTTTTATGGGTTCATGCAGGTGTGGGTGATCTGTGTAGGAGCGGCCTTGTGTCGCGATAGGGCTGCGAAGCAGCCCCGGCAATTTGTGCATCACTGCTGAAACCCCAGGGCCGCTTCGCGGCCCTTTCGCGACACAAGGCCGCTCCTACAGCCAACCGTCAGATCTTGTCGATATCCACATCCTTGGTTTCTTTCAGGCAGAAAATCCCCACCACCAGGCTGACCCCGGTTACCAGCACCGGGTACCACAGCCCATAGAAGATATCCCCGGTATACACCACCAGTGCGAACGACACCGTTGGCAGGAAGCCACCAAACCAGCCGTTGCCAATGTGGTAAGGCAGCGACATCGAGGTGTAGCGGATACGAGTCGGGAACAGCTCGACCATCACCGCCGCCAGCGGGCCATAGGTCATGGTCGCGATCAGGATCATCGCCACGATAAGCACCACCACCATCACCTGGTTGACCTGCCCTGGGTCAGCCTTGGCCGGGTAGCCAGCCTGTTCCACCGCCGCACGCATGGCCGCTTCGTCGAAGCCATTGATGGTCTTGTCACCGATGTTGACCACCACATCGCTGCCCGCCACATCCACCGAGCTGTACGGCAGGCCCTGCTTGACCAGGAATGTCTTGACCTTGTCGCACGGGCTGTCGAAACGCGCCTTGCCCACCGGGTCGAACTGGAAGGTGCAACCTTGTGGGTCGGCGGTGACCACGATCGGCGCCTGGCGGCTGGCCGCGTCGATCTGAGGGTTGGCGTAGTGGCTCAGCGCCTTGAACAACGGGAAGTACAGCACCGTGGCCAGCAGCAGGCCGAGCATCAGGATCGGTTTGCGGCCAATACGGTCGGACAACCAGCCGAAGAACACGAAGAACGGCGCACCAATGACCACGCTGATGATCAGCAGGGTGTTGGCTTGGGCCGGGTCCATCTTCAGCATCTGGGTCATGAAGAACAGCACGTAGAATTGCGCCGTGTAGAAGGTTACGGCCTGCCCTGCGTTGATGCTGAACAGGGCGGTGAGCACCACCTTCAGGTTCGGCCAGGAGGTGAACGACTCACGGATTGGCGACTTGCTGACCTTGCCCTGGGCCTTCATTTTCACGAACGCCGGCGACTCGTGCATGCTCATGCGGATCCAGGTGGAAATCGCCAGCAGCACGATCGACAGCAGGAACGGCAGGCGCCAGCCCCAGGTTTCGAACTGGTCGCCACTGACATAGCGGCTGCCCAGCACCACCAGCAGCGACAACAACAGGCCAAGGGTGGCGGTGGACTGGATGAAACCGGTGTGGAAACCGCGCTTGCCGGGCGGCGCATGCTCGGCCACGTAGGTGGCCGCACCGCCGTATTCACCACCCAGCGCCAGCCCCTGCAGCATGCGCAGGACTACCAGGATGATCGGCGCCGCGATGCCGATGCTGGCGTAGGTGGGCAACAACCCCACCGCGAAGGTGGACAGGCCCATCAGCACGATGGTCACCAGGAAGGTGTACTTGCGCCCGATCATGTCGCCCAGGCGGCCGAACACCAGCGCACCGAACGGCCGCACCAGGAAGCCGGCAGCAAAGGCCATGAGGGCGAAGATGAAGGCGGTGGTGTCGTTCACGCCAGCAAAGAACTGCTTGCTGATGACCGCTGCCAGCGCACCATAGAGAAAAAAGTCATACCACTCGAAAACTGTCCCGAGGGATGACGCGAAAATGATCTTGCGTTCTTCACGACGGCTGGAGCTGCTGGCCGCCGCACCCTGCTCTTGGATGTAATCCGACATCGTTGCTGTCCTCGGCCCGCAGGCCACAGTGATTATTCTTGTTGTTCCACTGTCGGCAGCTTCTGACCGCCAGCTGCCGGTACTGCACGCACCCGTGGTCAGGGCGTCGGTATCGCGTCTTCGTTCAGATAGGTCTGGGTGGCAGCTCCTTTGAGGATCAGTTGCGCCGCCTTCTCGGCGATCATCAGGGTGGGTGAACAGGTATTGCCGGAGGTGATCTGCGGCATGATCGAGGCGTCTGCCACGCGCAGACCGGGGATGCCGTGCACGCGCAACTGGTTATCCACAACGTCCAGTTCGCCATTGCCCATGCGGCAGGTGCCGACCGGGTGGAAGATGGTGGTGCCGATCTTGCCGGCAGCTTCGAACAGCTCCTCTTCAGTTTGCAGGGCTGGGCCCGGCAGGTATTCCTTCGGGTCGAACACGGCGAGGGCAGGGGCCTGGACGATACGCCGGGTTAGGCGAATGGAATCGGCGGCAACGCGCAGGTCTTGGGGGTCACTGAGGTAGTTGGGGTCGATCAGCGGCGTGCTGTTCATGTCGCTGCTGCGGATATCGATACGCCCGCGGCTGGCCGGGCGCAGATTGCACACCGAAGCGGTAAAGGCCGGGAACGTGTGCAGTGGCTCGCCGAAGCGCTCAAGTGACAGCGGCTGCACGTGGTACTGCAGGTTGGCGGTGGCCTGCTCAGGGCTTGAACGCACGAATGCCCCCAGCTGGCTCGGCGCCATGGCCAGCGGGCCACTGCGGTCATAGAGGTAGCGCAGGCCCATGCCCATCTTGCCCCACAGGCTGTTGGCCATCTGGTTGAGGGTGCGGGTATTGCGAATCTGATAGACCAGGCGCAGTTGCAGGTGATCCTGCAGGTTGCCGCCAACACCGGGCATGTCGTGACGTACGCCAATGCCCAGGCTTTCCAGTAGCTGTCGTGGGCCGATGCCGGAGCGCTGCAGGATACCAGGAGAGCCCACCGCGCCCGCACAGAGGATGATCTCGCGACGTGCCGCAAACTCGTGCCAGGCACCCTGCCAGAACGCCTTCACCGCCCGTGCGCGGGTGTTGTTGAGCAGCACCTGGTCAACCTGAACGCTGGTCAGCACGGTGAGGTTGGGGCGGTCCTTGATCGGCCGCAGGAAAGCCTTGGACGCGTTCCAGCGTACACCGCTGCGCTGGTTCACCTGAAAGTATCCACAGCCCTGATTGTCGCCAGTATTAAAGTCGTCGACCTTGCTGATGCCGCTCTGCTCGGCGGCATCGCGGAAGGCATCGAGGATCGGCCAGCTGTAGCGCTGGCGCTCGACCCGCCATTCGCCATCACCACCGTGGTGCTCGCTGGCGCCGGCAAAGTGGCTTTCGCTGGCCTTGAACAGCGGCAGTACGTCCTTCCAGGCCCAACCGTCGTTGCCTTGCTCGGCCCAGCGGTCGTAGTCGGCGGCCTGGCCGCGCATGTAGATCATGCCGTTGATCGAGGAGCAGCCACCCAGCACCTTGCCGCGTGGATAGCCCAGCGCACGACCGCCCAGGCCAGGCTGCGCCTCGGTCTTGAAGCACCAGTCGGTGCGCGGGTTGCCGATGCAATAGAGGTAACCAACGGGGATGTGGATCCAGGGATAGTTGTCGCGGCCACCCGCCTCCAGCAGCAGCACGCGGCAGGAAGGGTCGGCGGACAAACGATTGGCCAACAGGCAACCGGCGGGACCGGCCCCTACGACCAGGTAGTCGAAGACAGAATCGGCTGATGGCATGTGCAACCTCGGGCCTGATTATTATTCTTGTCCCGATCCATCTTAGTGAGTAATTTCGTGGAGGAAACACGAGATTTCGCGCAGCCGCTGTGCGTTTTAGCACAGTGGTAAGTCTGTACCGGCCTCTTCGCGGGTAAACCCGCTCCCACAGGTTCGGCGCTGCTTCTGAAGCCTGCGCGATCCCTGTGGGAGCGGGTTTACCCGCGAAGAGGCCGGACGAACAGCCACAAGGATCAGCATGTTCGACTGGAACGATCTGCGGTTTTTCCTCGAGTTGCAGCGCAGCGGCCGTCTGCTTACCGCCGCCAAGCGCCTCAACACTACCCACAGCACCGTGGCCCGGCACATCGAGAGCATCGAGCAAAGCCTGGGTACCGCGCTGTTCGTGCAGCATGCCCAGGGCTATGAACTGACCCCCTCGGGCCAGGCCCTGCTCAAGCATGCCGAAGCCATGGAGAACGTCGCCCTGCTGGCGCAGGAAGAAATCACCCAGGCCATCACACCGCTCGGCAAGATTCGCCTGGGTGTGACCGAAGGCATCGGCATCATGTTCTTCACCCCGCGCATGAATGCGCTGTTCGACCGCTACCCCGGCCTGGAGGTGGAGCTGGTGGCGGTGCCGCGCTTCGTCAGCATCCTCAATCGCGAGGCGGAAATCAGCATCCACCTGGAACGGCCCAACGCAGACCTGCTGATCACCCGCAAGCTCACCGACTATCGCCTGGCCTTGTACGCCAGCCAAGCCTACCTGGATCGTGCCCCTCCGCTGCGCAACCGCGAGGACCTGGCCCGGCACAGCTGGATCGGCTACGTGGACGACTTGTTGTTCAGCCAGGAACTGCTGTTTCTCAACAGCTTCTGTCGCGCCCCCAACGTGGTGTTTCGCAGCACCAGCGTAATCGCCCAGCAAACCGCCGCCCGCGCCGGGCTGGGCATCGCCGTACTGCCCAACTACATGGCGCGCCACGACCCGACGCTGGTGCGCGTGCTGCCTGGCGAAACCATCCAGCGCAGCTACTGGATCTGCACCCGCCGCGAACTGCACAAGTCGGTGCGCCTGCGGGTAGTGTGGGACTACCTGCTGGCGCTGTGCGCGGCAGAACAGAGCGAGCTGCTAGCCCAGTAGCGCCTTGCCGGCCAGCAGCAGAGCCGCAGCCCAACCGGCCACGGCAAACATCTGCTGCAAGCGCGGCCCGGCCAGCCTGGCCGCCAATGGCCGCGCCAGCAGCAGGCCGAGCACCGCACCGACGGCGAACGGGGCGCCAACCTGCCAGTGCATGACCCCTGCCAGGCTGGCGCTGACCACACTGCCGGTGGACACCAGCGCGATCACCGCCAGCGAAGTGGAGACGATGCTGGCCATCCGCAGGTTGGTGTAGCGGTTCAGGGCCGGGATGATGACAAAGCCACCGCCCACGCCGAGCAGGCCGGACAGCAGCCCGGACAGTGCGCCGGTGAAGGCCAGGGCGCGCGCGCAGGGCAGGGTCCAGCGCAAACGGCCCTGCAACGGGTTCAGCACGCAGGGTTCGATGTAGCGATGGGCGTCATTGGCTTCGCCGCGCAGTTCCTTGGCCGCCTTGCGCCAGATGCGCAGGCAGGCGTATACCAACAGCCCGGCGAACACCAACTGCAGTGGCGTATTCGGCAAACGGTGGGCCAGCATCAGCCCGAACGGGGCCGCTGCCACACCGATCAATGCGATGAACAATGCCGCCCGGTAGCGCACCAGGCCCTGACGCAAGCCCAGCACAGCACCCACCGCTGCCGCCATGCCGACAGCCAGCAGGCCGACCGGTGCAGCCTCGACCATCGACAAACCCAGGCCGAACACCAGCAAAGGCACTGCGAGAATGCCACCGCCGGCACCGGTCAACGCCAGCACGGCACCGATGATCGCGCCCAGCCCCGCTCCCAGTATTTGATGTTCGATCACTGCCGACCCTCGGCTACCAACGGCTGTGGCCGTGCCAGCCACTCGCGGCCCTTGAGCATGCCTTTCCAGTACAAGGGTGGCAGCACCTGTGCCTTGAGCAACCAAGCCAGACGTGTCGGTTTGCGGCCATCCAGCAGCCAGTTGGGGAAGCTTGGAGCCAGCTTGCCGCCATAGGTGAACTCGGCCAGGACGATCTTGCCGCGCTCGACGGTGAGCGGGCATGAGCCATAACCATCGTACTGGGCCAGGGTAGGCAATCTGCCCAGGGCCACCAGCACGTTGTTGGCCACGACCGGAGCTTGCTTGCGTGCAGCGGCGGCGGTCTTGGCATTGCTGGTATTGGCTACGTCACCCAGGGCATGCACGTTGGTGTATTTGCGATGGCGCAGGGTGTGCGGGTCGACATCGACCCAGCCGGCGCTGTCGGCCAACGGGCTTTCACGAATGAAGTCCGGTGCCACCTGCGGTGGTACCACGTGCAGCATGTCGAAGGCCTCGACACGGGTTTCGCTGCTGCCATCGGCCAAGGTGCACACGAAGGTGGCGCGCTTGTTCGGGCCGTCCACGGCGACCAGGCGGTGGGAAAAATGCAGGTCCACGGCGTACTTGTCGATGTACTTCATCAGTGCGGGCACGTAGTCCGCCACTCCGAACAACACCGCGCCGGCATTGAAGAAGCTGGCTTTCACAGCCCCCAGATGACCGTGCCGCAGCCAGTGGTCGCAAGACAGGTACAGCGCCTTCTGCGGCGCGCCTGCGCACTTGATCGGCATGGGCGGCTGGCAGAACAGGGCTCGGCCTTGCTTGAGCTTCTGCACAAGTTCCCAGGTGTAGGGCGCCAGGTCGTAGCGGTAGTTGGAGGTGACGCCATTGCGACCCAAGGTCTCGCTGAGGCCATCAATGGCCGCCCAATCCAGCTTGAGGCCGGGGCAGACCACCAACTGTTCATAACTGATGGCGCGGCCACCTTCGAGCAGGACCAGTTGGCCCAACGGGTCGAACCCCTGCACGCGTGCCTTTATCCAGCGCACGCCGCGCGGAATGGTCGAGGCCATGGTGCGAGCAGTGCTTGGCGCCTTGAACACACCGGCACCGACCATGGTCCAGCCGGGCTGGTAGTAATGCACTTCGGCGGGGTCGATCAAGGTCACATCCAGCGACGGGTCACGGCTGATCAGGCTGGAAGCAGTGGCGATTCCGGCGGCGCCGGCACCGACGATGACCACTTTGTGGTGGTCGGTATTGGCAGGGGACAACAAGGCAGGCATGGCGGTAAATCCTGTAAATCTGGTTATGGGGCAGGGCGGTCACAGCTTGTTCAGCGGAATCTTCAGGTAGCTCACACCGTTATCTTCCGGCGCGGGGAACTGGCCGCTGCGCATGTTCACCTGCACCGAAGGCAGGATCAGTACGGGCATGTCGAGGGTCTTGTCACGGGCTTCACGCATGGCGACGAAGCTGTCCTCGTCGACGCCCTGGTGGATATGAATATTGTTGGCGCGCTGCTCGGCCACGGTGGTGACGTACTGCATGTCACGGCCACCTGGCAGGTAGTCGTGGCACATGAACAGCCGGGTCTGATCGGGGAAGGCCAGCAGGCGACGGATCGAACGGTACAGGGTGCGGGCATCGGCGCCCGGGAAGTCACAGCGAGCGGTACCGTAGTCGGGCATGAACAAGGTGTCGCCGACGAACACCGCGATCTCGCCGGCGTCCTCGATCATGAAGCTCATGCACGCAGGCGTGTGCCCGGGGGTGTGCAACGCGCGGGCATGCAGGTTGCCAATACGGAAACCTTCCTCATCCTCGAACAGCACATCGAACTGGCTGCCATCGCGGGCGAAGCCAGGCTCGGCGTTGAACAGGGCGCCGAACACTTTCTGTACCTGGGTGATGTGCGCGCCGATGGCGGTATGGCCACCTAGCTTTTCCTTCAAATAGGCCGCCGCCGAAAGGTGGTCGGCATGCACATGGGTTTCCAGCACCCACTGTACGCTGGCTTCAAGCTCGGTCACGCGCTGGATCAGGCGGTCCGCCGAGGCAGTGCGGGTGCACCCGGACTTGGGGTCGTAATCCAGCACACTGTCGATCAATGCGCATTGGCGGGTTTCACGGTCCATGACCAGATAGCTGATGGTCGAAGTCGCCTTGTCGTAAAAGGCGTCCACGTGCAGGTTGTTGCCGATGATCATCGCGTTCTCCAATTTATCCGCCCGGCCTTGTACAGGCGTAGGCAGTGCCAGGAGATTTATCAAGATGCATGCCAGGCAATTTCCTACGCGTGGGCCAGGGAAACCGGCCCGTTGCTGTCAGTTGCCGATGACAGTGGCAGCGCAGATGGCAGTCGACTGTCAGCCAATGGCAGTGTTTGGCAGTCCTTGTTACCCTGCCCCGGTCATCCAATCGGTGCCGTCATGCCTGAAGCCCATCCCCTCATCCTAGCTTTGGTTTCCTATCTCGAGCACGATGCCCTGCCAACCATCGTGCTGGATACCGACTACAACATCCTGGCGGCCAATGCTGCCTATCGCCGCCAGTTCGGCCGCCATGAGCAGGCACCCCTGGGTGAAAAATGTCACAAGGTCTCGCACCACTACGCAGTGCCTTGCGACCAGGCCGGCGAGCATTGCCCGATGCGCAAGGCGTGGCAAAGCAAGGTGCCGGAGCGTGTGCTGCACATCCATCACACGCCACGCGGCCCCGAACATGTGGATGTCGAGCTGCGGCCAATCCTGGATGAACAGGACAGGGTGGTCGCCTTTGTCGAACGCCTGACCAGCATCACGCTGGCGTCAGCGCAGCCTCAGGAACAAGGGCTGGTCGGCCGAGCACCAGCTTTCAAGGCGGCTCTGGCCAGCCTGCAGCGTGCGGCGCCGGCGCAGATCCCGGTGTTGCTGCAGGGTGAGTCGGGTACCGGCAAGGAACTGTTCGCTCGAGCAGTACACATGGGCAGCCCCAGGGCGAACGGTCCGTTGGTGGTGGTCGACTGTACTGGCCTGACCGAGTCGTTGTTCGAGAGCGAGTTGTTCGGTTACGAGAAGGGCGCGTTCACTGGCGCCAACCAGCGCAAGATCGGCCTGGCTGAAGCGGCGCATGGCGGCACCCTGTTCCTGGACGAGATCGGCGAGGTACCGCTGGCGATGCAGGTGAAGCTGCTGCGCCTGATCGAGTCCGGCAGCTTCCGCCCGGTGGGTAGCCTGCGTACGGTGCATTCGGATTTCCGCCTGGTGTCGGCAACCCATAAACCGCTCAGGCAAATGGTCGCGGACGGCACCTTCCGCGAAGACCTGTACTACCGCATCAGCGGCTTCCCGATCCGTCTTCCTGCTTTGCGCGAACGGGTAGAGGACCTGCCCTTGCTCGCCCAGAGCCTGCTGCAGCGCATGGCAGACAAGCCGACACCGAGGCTGAGCGACGACGCCTTGCAGCAGCTTGGGCTGCATCCATTTCCGGGCAACATTCGCGAGCTGCGCAACATTCTGGAAAGGGCTCGCTTGTTTGCCGATGACGGACTGATCCGGCCAGAGCATTTGCCGGAGGATATTGGGCCGGCGGGGGCGATTACGGCAGGTGGCAGGCGCAATCATCTGGGCGAGCTGGCGCAGGCACTGGAACAGTTCAAGGGCTCACGCAGTGAACTGGCCCGTCACCTTGGCCTGAGCGAGCGCACGCTGTATCGCCGGTTGAAGACGCTTGGCCTGAATTGAAGCGTTGGCTGTGCTGGCCGTATCGCCGGCAAGCCGGCTCCCACAGGTACGTCACAGCACCCGAATACAGCGCCACACCTGTGGGAGCGGGTTACCCGCGAAGAATTCGACGCGGTGGATGGCACCGGCTTCGCTGGTGTTCGCGGGTAAACCCGCTCCCACAGGGGTGGCACTTCACGGACCTTTACCTCTGTGCTGACATTTTGAACGGGGACTATGTGTTGGTGGCCATTGCCAGTGGTGTGATCGTCAACGTCCTCAGCGGTTACTGATTTCTACAGGCACAAAAAAGCCCGCATTTGCGGGCTTTCTTGTGTCTGGTGATCTACACCGGATCAGAAGTCCAGGTTCGATACCGACAGCGCGTTGCTCTCGATGAAATCACGACGTGGCTCGACCGCATCACCCATCAGGGTGTTGAAGATCTGGTCAGCAGCAATCGCATCCTCGATGGTGACCTTGAGCATACGGCGGACGGTCGGGTCCATGGTGGTTTCCCACAGCTGCTCAGGGTTCATCTCGCCCAACCCTTTGTATCGCTGGATGGTGTGGCGCTTGGTGGTTTCGTTCATCAGCCAATCCAGGCCTTCCTTGAACTCGACGATTGCCTTGCGGCGCTCACCGCGCTGCACGTAAGCACCTTCGCCCAACAAGCTGGACAGCTTGGCACCAATGTTGACTACGGTACGGTAGTCATTGCTGCCAAAGAAGTCCCGGTTGAAGGTGACGTAGCTGGCCAGGCCGTGGGAGGTAATTTCCACTTCTGGCAACCATACGTTGCGCTCTTTGTCTTCACGCAGGCTGGCTTTGTAAACCAGGCCGGACTTCTGGCTGCTGTTCAGACGTTCCTGGAACTTAGCCAGCCAGGCTTGCATCACAGCATGGTCACCCAACTGCTCCAGGGTCACCTCCGGCAGGTAGATGAAGTGCTCGGTCAGTTCTTCCGGATACAAGCGCGACAGGCGCTTGAGTGTCTTCATGACACTGCGGAACTCATTCACCAGCGCTTCCAGCTGCACACCAGAAACCGCTGGTGCCGACTCGTCCAGGTGCAGGCTGGCATCTTCGAGGGCCGACTGGGTCATGTACTCTTCCATGGCCTCGTCGTCCTTGATGTACTGCTCCTGCTTGCCTTTCTTTACCTTGTACAGCGGTGGCTGGGCAATGTAGATGTAACCGCGCTCGACCAGCTCCGGCAGCTGACGGAAGAAGAAGGTCAGCAGCAGCGTACGGATGTGCGAACCGTCAACGTCAGCATCGGTCATGATGATGATGTTGTGATAACGCAGCTTGTCGATGTTGTACTCTTCGCGGCCGATACCGCAGCCAAGTGCAGTGATCAGCGTGCCCACTTCCTGGGACGAGATCATCTTGTCGAAGCGCGCTTTCTCGACGTTGAGGATTTTACCCTTCAGCGGCAGGATCGCCTGGGTGCGACGGTTGCGGCCTTGCTTGGCCGAGCCACCCGCAGAGTCACCCTCCACCAGGTACAGTTCGGAAAGGGCAGGGTCCTTTTCCTGGCAGTCCGCAAGTTTGCCTGGCAGGCCAGCAATATCCAGCGCGCCTTTACGGCGAGTCATCTCACGGGCTTTACGTGCCGCTTCACGGGCACGGGCAGCGTCGATCATCTTGCCAACGACGGCCTTGGCCTCGTTGGGGTTTTCCAGCAGGAAGTCGGCGAAGTACTTGTTCATCTCCTGTTCCACGGCGGTTTTCACCTCCGAGGAGACCAGCTTGTCCTTGGTCTGCGAACTGAACTTAGGGTCCGGCACCTTCACCGAGATGATTGCGGTCAGGCCTTCACGGGCGTCGTCACCAGTGGTCGCCACCTTGTTCTTCTTGGCCAGTCCTTCCTGTTCGATGTAGCTGTTCAGGCTACGGGTCAGCGAGGAACGGAAGCCCACCAGGTGAGTACCGCCATCACGCTGCGGAATGTTGTTGGTGAAGCACAACAGGTTTTCGTTGAAGCTGTCATTCCACTGCAGGGCGACTTCAACACCCACGCCATCGTCACGCTGGACGTTGAAGTGGAATACCTGGGAGTTGACCGGGGTCTTGTTGGTGTTCAGGTATTCGACGAAAGCACGCAGGCCACCTTCGTACTTGAAGAACTCTTCCTTACCGCTACGTTCATCCTTCAGCAGAATGCCAACGCCCGAGTTGAGGAACGACAGCTCGCGGATACGCTTGGCCAGGATGTCCCAGCTGAAGTGAATGTTCTTGAATGTTTCAGCCGAAGGCTTGAAGTGGATGTGGGTACCGGTGGTTTCGCTGTCACCGACAACCGCCATCGGCGCCTGTGGAACACCGTGAACGTAGGTCTGTTCCCAGATCTTGCCACTACGGCGAACGGTCAGTACCAGCTTTTCGGACAGGGCGTTCACAACAGAAACACCTACGCCGTGCAGACCGCCGGATACCTTGTAAGAGTTGTCGTCGAACTTACCGCCGGCGTGCAACACGGTCATGATGACCTCGGCTGCGGAAACGCCTTCTTCTTTATGCACGTCGACCGGAATGCCGCGACCGTTGTCGCGCACACTGATGGATTCGTCCGGGTGGATGATGACGGTGATGTCATCGCAGTGACCGGCGAGGGCTTCGTCGATCGAGTTGTCGACTACCTCGAAAACCATGTGGTGCAGGCCGCTACCATCATCGGTGTCGCCAATGTACATGCCGGGGCGCTTGCGCACGGCATCCAAACCTTTCAGCACCTTGATGCTGGAGGAGTCGTACGTTTGATTTTCGCTCATGCATTCACTCCCGATGGTCGTGGGTCTGGGTGATACGGCCTTGTTCCACGTGGAACAAAGCAACTGGCGTTTCCGTCTGCCAGCCTTCCCTCAGTAATTCGTGATCTACACAGGTGATGAACACCTGGCAGCGTAATTCTTCAAGCAAGCGGCACAACGCGCGGCGATGCTGGTCGTCCAGTTCGGACGGCAAGTCATCCACGAGATAAATACAGTGACCGCGGCGAGCCTGACTAACGAGGTGGCCTTGGGCAATGCGCAATGCGCACACCACCAGCTTTTGCTGACCACGCGACAGGATGTCGGCTGCATTGTTGGCAGCCAGACGAAGACGCAGATCAGCGCGCTGCGGACCGGCCTGGGTGTGGCCCATCTGCTGATCGCGAAGGAGAGAGGACGCGAGTACTTCTTGCAGTTCCCGGTCCTTGTCCCAGCCTCGGTAGTAGCTAAGGGTCAACCCGTCCAGCTCGACCAGTTCGCTCAGGGTTCGCTCGAAGACGGGCTTCAAGGCCTTGATGTAGTTGCGACGGTATTCATCTATCTCCGCACTGGCCAGGCATAATTCCCGGTCCCAAGCGGCTTGCGAAGCTGGGTCAAGTGTACCATGCCGCAACCATGAGTTCCGCTGCCGCAGTGCCTTCTGCAGCCGTTGCCAGGCTGGCAGGAAACGTGGTTCCACGTGGAACACTCCCCAATCCAGGAACTGGCGGCGTATTTTTGGAGCGCCTTCCAACAGGCGGAAACTGTCTGGATTGATGAGCTGAAGCGGAAGCAGCTCAGCTAGCTGTGCCGCACTCCGAGCATTCTGCCCATCAATACGAATAGTGAACTCCCCTTGCCGCTCCCGGGATACACCCAGGTTGCTGCTGCCACCCTCGGCCAGTTGCACCTCGCCGAACACGGTACAGGCAGGCTGTTCGTACTGGATAACCGGATTCAGGCGGGTGCTGCGGAACGAACGCGCCAGCCCGAGCAGATGCACGGCTTCAAGCACGCTGGTTTTGCCGCTACCGTTGGCGCCGTAAAGGATGTTGATGCGGGGGGAGGGTGAGAGTGTCACCGGGTGCAGATTGCGCACCGCGGTGACAATGATACGTCGAAGGGACATTTCGCCTGCTACGGGTTACAGGCGCATCGGCATGACAACGTAGGAAGAATCGTCGTTGCCAGCTTCCTGCAGCAGAGCACTGCTGTTGGAGTCGGACAGGATCAGACGAACTTGCTCGGTAGTCATCACGCCCAGCACATCCAGCAAGTAGCTGACGTTGAAGCCGATTTCCAGCGAGCTACCATCGTAGTCCACGCTGATTTCTTCTTCAGCTTCTTCCTGCTCGGGGTTGTTGGCTTGGATCTTCAGTTGGCCAGCGGCCAGTTGCAGGCGGATTCCGCGGTACTTTTCGTTGGAAAGAATTGCAGTACGGCTGAAGGCTTCACGCAGCGCCTGACGGTCACCAATCACCAGTTTGTCACCGCCCTTGGGCAGTACGCGCTCGTAGTCCGGGAATTTGCCGTCTACCAGCTTGGAAGTAAAGGTGAATTCACCGGTGGTAGCGCGGATGTGGTGCTGGCCCAAGACGATGCTGACCATGCCTTCCGGGTCGGTCAGCAGGCGCGCCAGTTCGAGGATACCTTTGCGCGGCACGATGACCTGGTGGCGATCATCCTGCTCGATCGGTGCACTCATGGAGCACAGCGCCAGGCGGTGGCCGTCAGTGGATACAGCTCGCAGGGTGTTGCGGGAAACTTCCAGCAGCATACCGTTGAGGTAGTACCGCACATCCTGCTGGGCCATGGCGAAACTGGTACGCTCGATCAGGCGGCGCAGCTTGCTCTGTTCCAGGTTGCAGGTCAGAGAGCCCGGGCCTTCTTCCACGGTCGGGAAGTCATTGGCAGGCAGGGTCGACAGGGTAAAGCGGCTGCGGCCGGCCTTGACCAACAGTTTCTGCTCGTCGACCTTGATATCGATCAGGGCGTCGTTCGGCAAGCTTTTGCAAATGTCCATCAGCTTGCGTGCCGGGACAGTGATTTCGCCAGGCTCGGCCGGCTCTTCGAGTTGCACGCGGCCTACCAGTTCGACTTCCAGGTCGGTACCAGTCAACGACAGTTGCTGGCCTTGTACGACCAGCAATACGTTGGACAGGACCGGCAAGGTCTGGCGGCGCTCGACGACACCGGCGACCAGTTGCAGGGGTTTCAACAGGGCTTCGCGTTGAATGGTGAAATGCATGGTCTAGTCCCTTGCCTTCAATTAGCTGCGCAGACGGCCATCAGGTCGTCAGCGTCCGCAGCAGGTTCTTGTAGTCCTCGCGGATGTCCGCGTCGGATTCCTTCAGTTCGTTGATCTTGCGGCATGCGTGCAGCACCGTCGTATGGTCGCGACCACCGAACATGTCGCCGATTTCCGGCAGACTGTGGTTGGTCAGTTCCTTGGACAGGGCCATGGCCACCTGACGTGGACGCGCTACGGAACGCGAACGACGCTTGGACAAAAGATCGGAGATCTTGATCTTGTAGTACTCGGCGACAGTACGCTGAATGTTATCCACACTGACCAGCTTGTCCTGCAGCGCCAGCAGATCCTTGAGCGACTCACGAATCAGTTCGATGGTTATGTCGCGGCCCATGAAGTGAGAGTGAGCGATCACCCGCTTCAATGCGCCTTCCAGTTCACGGACGTTGGAACGGATACGCTGGGCAATGAAGAAGGCCGCGTCATGCGGTAGTTCGACCTTGGCCTGGTCGGCTTTCTTCATCAGGATCGCCACGCGTGTTTCCAGCTCCGGAGGCTCGACGGCCACCGTCAGGCCCCAACCAAAGCGCGACTTCAGGCGCTCTTCCAGGCCTTCGATCTCCTTGGGGTAGCGGTCAGAGGTAAGGATTACCTGCTGGCCACCCTCGAGCAGGGCGTTGAAGGTGTGGAAAAACTCTTCCTGCGAGCGCTCTTTACGGGCAAAGAACTGGATATCGTCGATCAGCAACGCATCCACCGAGCGGTAGAAACGCTTGAATTCATTGATGGCGTTCAGCTGCAGCGCCTTGACCATGTCCGCGACGAAGCGCTCCGAATGCAGGTACACGACCTTGGCGTTCGGGTTCTTCTTCAGCAGGTGGTTACCCACAGCATGCATGAGGTGGGTTTTACCCAGGCCCACACCACCATAAAGGAAGAGCGGGTTGTAGCCGTGCTTGGGGTTGTCTGCCACCTGCCAGGCAGCTGCGCGCGCCAGCTGGTTCGACTTGCCTTCGACGAAAGTGTCGAACGTGAAGGTGCGGTTCAGGTAACTGGTGTGCTTGAGCGCACCTTCGACCTGCACGGTCCGTTGTTCGGTCCGGGCATTGCCGGCCGACACAGTAGCCGGTTCGGCCATGGCATCGAAGCTATCACGCGAGGATGGCTCGGCCAGTTCATCGACCAGTACAGGTTCGGCCGCCGCCAAGGCGACGGGTTCGACCGCTGCCGGCACGGCCTTCTGTGTCTGGCTCTGCGTCTGGGTCTGGGCCAGCGAGGCGGCCACCGCAGCACTTACTGGCGCGTTGGGCGCGGCACGTGGCGCGGAGCTGCGACGGCTGCCGATCAACAAGGAAAGAGCAGGCGCAATGCCGCTGCCGTTTTCGCCCAACAGCTCGAGCAAACGACCCAGGTACTTTTCATTGACCCAATCGAGAACGAAACGGTTAGGCGCATAGACGCGCAACTCGTCGCCTTCGGCTTCGACCTGTAGCGGACGGATCCAGGTGTTGAATTGCTGGGCAGGCAGTTCATCGCGCAGAAGCTCCACGCACTGCTGCCAAAGTTCCACTGACACGGATATCCCCTGAGTTTGAAAGCCGGATGAGGCAAAAACAAACCGCCATTGTACCGGTCGAGCGTCCAGTTATCCACATGTGGACACGTTAGGAACCATGACAAAACAGCCATTTATCGACCAAAACGGCTTCGTCATGCTGTGAATAAGCCCTGTGGATAACCGACCATGAGCGCTATGCACAACCCTGAGGTCAGAGCTGTTGATAACTCAGCTGTGGATAAGCGGCATTTTAATCCACAGCTTTCGACCATGAAGAAAACAAGCGCAGCACGGGTTGATAACGCACTTGTAAAACTCTGTACAGCCCGATTTCTATGGGTTAGAGATGGTTATCCACAGAAGGTTATCCACTTAAGATTTATAGATTCTTCAGAAAAGCTTTTTATATGTCTCTTCTTTTTTTTCATGTTGTCCCCAATTCGTGTGTCCGATCAAGCACCCGTGAGGGATTGGGCAAGCACGCACCGTCCATCACGTGCTCTATATGGAAAGACTGGTTGGAAATTGACCTACGGGCTTGCTTTCTCTAGAATCGCCGGTCTCTTAAAAAGGGGGCCATCCCGGCCCGTCGTCGACAAACCAGGTAACACGCCATGAAACGTACTTTCCAACCAAGCACCATCAAGCGCGCGCGCACCCACGGCTTCCGTGCCCGTATGGCTACCAAGAACGGCCGCGCTGTTCTGTCGCGTCGTCGTGCCAAAGGCCGTAAGCGTCTGGCCATTTGATTTTTCGGCACAGGTGGTGAGTCAGGACTTCAGTCGGGAAAAGCGACTGCTTACACCCCGACATTTCAAAGCGGTCTTCGACTCCCCAACCGGCAAGGTTCCAGGGAAAAACCTGCTGATCCTTGCTCGCGAGAACGGCCTCGATCACCCACGCCTCGGCCTGGTAATCGGCAAGAAGAGCGTCAAGCTCGCCGTTCAACGCAACCGCCTCAAGCGCTTGATGCGCGATTCCTTTCGCCTGAACCAGCAGTTGCTTGCCGGGTTGGACATTGTGATCGTCGCGCGCAAGGGATTGGGTGAGATAGAAAACCCGGAATTGCACCAACACTTTGGCAAACTCTGGAAACGCCTGGCGCGCAGCCGGCCCACTCCAGCAGTGACCGCCAATTCCGCAGGGGTAGACAGCCAAGATGCGTAAACTGGCGCTCGTTCCGATCCAGTTTTACCGTTATGCCATTAGTCCTCTGATGGCCAGCCACTGTCGTTTCTTCCCCAGTTGCTCCTGTTACGCTTATGAAGCCATCGAAAACCACGGCCTCTGGCGTGGTGGGTGGCTAGCCGTTCGTCGCCTGGGGCGTTGTCATCCGTGGAACGACGGCGGTTTCGATCCCGTTCCTCCCGCTCCTTCATCCCGAACTTCTTCGATAGCCGAGTAATCATGGATATTAAACGCACGATCCTGATCGTCGCCCTGGCAATCGTGTCCTATGTCATGGTCCTCAAGTGGAACCAGGACTACGGCCAGGCTGCCCTGCCGACTCAGAATACTGCTGCCAGCACCGTTGCCCCGGGTTTGCCGGATGGCGTACCGGCCGGTAATGCCGGCGCCAGCGCCGATGTGCCAAGCGCCAACGCCGAAACCAGCGCAGCCGAACTGGCGCCGGTTGCGGTCAGCAAGGACCTGATCCGGGTCAAGACCGATGTCCTGGACCTGGCTATCGATCCGGTCGGTGGTGACATCGTCCAGCTGAACCTGCCGCAGTACCCACGGCGCCAGGACCACCCGGACATTCCGTTCCAGCTGTTCGACAACGGTGGCGAGCGTGTCTACCTGGCACAAAGCGGCCTGACCGGCGTCAACGGTCCGGATGCCCGTCCGGCCGGTCGCCCTCTGTACGCTACCGACAAGAAGGGTTACCAGCTGGCCGATGGCCAGGAACAACTGGTGGTCGACCTGAAGTTCAGCGACAACGGCGTCAACTACATCAAGCGCTTCAGCTTCAAGCGCGGCGAGTACGACCTGACCGTCAGCTACCTGATCGACAACCAGAGCGGCCAGGCCTGGAGCGGCAACATGTTTGCCCAGCTCAAGCGTGATGCCAGCTCCGATCCGTCGTCGAGCACTGCCACCGGCACCGCTACCTACTTGGGCGCGGCCCTGTGGACAGCTTCCGAGCCCTACAAAAAGGTCTCGATGAAGGACATCGACAAAGGTAGTTTGAAAGAAAATGTGTCCGGCGGCTGGGTTGCCTGGCTGCAGCACTACTTCGTGACCGCCTGGATTCCGGCCAAGTCGGACAACAATGTTGTCCAGACCCGCAAGGACAGCCAGGGCAACTACATCATCGGCTACACCGGCCCGGCCATCAGCGTACCTGCTGGCGGCAAGGTCGAGACCAGCGCCATGCTGTACGCCGGCCCGAAAATCCAGTCCAAGCTGAAAGAGTTGTCCCCAGGTCTGGAACTGACCGTCGACTACGGCTTCCTGTGGTTCATCGCCCAGCCGATCTTCTGGTTGCTGCAACATATCCACAGCCTGTTGGGTAACTGGGGCTGGTCGATCATCGTGCTGACCATGCTGATCAAAGGCCTGTTCTTCCCGCTGTCGGCTGCCAGCTACCGTTCGATGGCGCGCATGCGTGCCGTTGCGCCGAAGCTCGCTGCACTGAAGGAACGCTTCGGTGACGATCGCCAGAAGATGTCCCAGGCGATGATGGAGCTGTACAAGAAAGAGAAGATCAACCCGCTGGGCGGCTGCCTGCCGATCCTGGTGCAGATGCCAGTGTTCCTGGCCCTGTACTGGGTGCTGCTGGAAAGTGTGGAAATGCGCCAGGCCCCATGGATGCTGTGGATTACCGACTTGTCGATCAAGGATCCGTTCTTCATCCTGCCGATCATCATGGGCGCCACCATGTTCATCCAGCAGCGCTTGAACCCTACGCCGCCGGATCCGATGCAGGCCAAGGTGATGAAAATGATGCCGATCATCTTCACCTTCTTCTTCCTGTGGTTCCCGGCTGGTCTGGTGCTGTACTGGGTTGTGAACAACTGCCTGTCGATCGCACAGCAGTGGTACATCACCCGCAGCATCGAAGCAGCCAGCAAAAAAGCTGCTGCTTGACAGGCTACTGCGCTAGCCTGTGAATAAAAAACGCCCCCTAGTGGGGCGTTTTTGCTATCTGTCGTTTTTGTCGTAGAGGCTTTCGAGCATGAACACTGTGCGTGAAACCATCGCCGCCATCGCCACCGCCCAAGGCCGCGGCGGTGTGGGTATTGTCAGGTTGTCCGGCCCTCTGGCTGCCAAGGCCGGCCAGTTGATTACCGGCCGTACGCTTACCCCGCGCCATGCCCATTACGGCCCGTTCCGCGACGAGGAAGGGTTGGTGCTGGACGAAGGTATCGCGCTGTTTTTCCCCGGGCCGAATTCGTTCACCGGCGAGGATGTGCTGGAACTGCAAGGCCACGGTGGCCCGGTAGTGCTGGATATGCTGCTGCAGCGCTGTGTACAAGTGGGTTGCCGGCTGGCTCGCCCAGGCGAGTTCAGCGAGCGTGCATTCCTCAACGACAAGCTCGACCTGGCCCAGGCCGAAGCCATCGCCGACCTGATCGAGGCCAGTTCCAGCCAGGCCGCGCGCAATGCACTTCGTTCGCTGCAGGGGGAATTCTCCAAGCGCGTGCATTTCCTGACCGAGGCGTTGATTGCCCTGCGCATATACGTCGAGGCGGCGATCGACTTCCCGGAGGAAGAAATCGACTTCCTTGCCGACGGTCACGTACTGTCGATGCTCGATGTGGTGCGCGATGAGCTGTCCAAGGTGCAGCGTGAAGCCGGGCAGGGTGCCTTGCTGCGTGACGGCATGACCGTGGTCATCGCCGGTCGGCCGAATGCCGGCAAGTCGAGCCTGTTGAACCAACTGGCCGGGCGCGAAGCAGCGATCGTCACCGATATCGCCGGCACCACCCGGGACATCCTGCGCGAACACATCCACATCGACGGCATGCCGCTGCACGTGGTCGATACTGCCGGCCTGCGCGACACCGATGACCATGTGGAAAAGATCGGCGTGGAACGTGCGCTGAAGGCCATTGGCGAGGCAGACCGGGTGCTTTTGGTGGTGGACTCCACCGCACCCGAGGCCAGCGACCCATTCGCCCTGTGGCCGGAATTTCTCGACCAGCGGCCAGACCCAGGCAAGGTCACGCTGATCCGCAACAAGGCCGACCTGAGTGGTGAGCGGATCGCGCTGGAACAGTGCGATGACGGCCATGTGACCATCACCCTCAGTGCCAAAGGGGACGACACAGGCCTGCAGCTGCTGCGTGACCACCTGAAGGCGTGCATGGGTTATGAACAGACAGCCGAGAGTGGTTTCAGCGCCCGTCGGCGCCATCTGGATGCCCTGCGCCAGGCCAGTGAGCACCTGGAACACGGCCGTGCGCAACTGACCCTGGCTGGCGCGGGTGAGCTGCTGGCAGAAGACCTGCGACAGGCGCAGCAGGCCCTGGGAGAAATTACCGGGGCATTCAGCTCAGACGACCTGTTGGGAAGGATTTTCTCCAGTTTCTGCATCGGCAAGTAATCCACAGCCAGGCAAGGCCAAGAGCCGCTCCTTCGGGAGCGGCTTTTTTTTTGCCTGTAATTCGTTACAGGAGATAACCGGGTACCTGTGGGAGCGGGCGTGCCCGCGAAGAGGCCCTTACAAGCCCTGAATCTCTGTGGCTGTACCGACGCTTTCGCGGGCTCGCCCGCTCCCACCTTGTCCGTATCCAGCCCTACCTCGATGTTTTTTTTCATTCACAGGCTCGAATCCGTGCTCAGGAGCCCTGTGGAAAACTCGCCTTCAGCTCCGTTGATAAGCAGGCTTTTTTTCTGAGGACAAACCCGCCTGTGGGTAAACAGTCATTTAATCCACAGGCTAAATCGTGTTATCCATAGCCCTCATGGCACTCCAGCCACAGGGTTTAATTTTTCTCTATCCTGCATGAACAAAGGCCTAGGTAACCTTATCCACAGAATGGCTTGTGCATAAGAATAAACATAAAAACAAAGCTTTTTTAAATTTCTCCTCTTTGATTTCTGTTACCTGCCACTCATCCACAGGCTGGTCAAATTTTGCTCAGAAGGTTTCTTTAAAGGGGGTGAAGTCCCTATACTTGTCCGCTTACCTTCTCTATTCGCAAAAACAGGCACGAGGTGCGTGGTGGATTTCCCTTCCCGTTTTGAAGTGATCGTCATCGGCGGCGGCCATGCCGGTACCGAGGCTGCGCTTGCGTCTGCACGCATGGGTGTGAAAACCCTGCTGTTGACCCATAACGTGGAAACCCTCGGTCACATGAGCTGCAACCCCGCCATTGGCGGTATTGGCAAAAGCCATCTGGTCAAAGAGATCGATGCTCTCGGCGGCGCCATGGCGCTGGCCACCGACAAGAGCGGCATCCAGTTCCGCGTTCTGAACAACCGCAAGGGGCCGGCGGTACGCGCCACCCGTGCACAGGCCGACCGCGCCATCTACAAGGCAGTGGTGCGTGAAATCCTGGAAAACCAGCCGAACCTGTGGATATTCCAGCAGTCCTGCGACGACCTGATCGTCGAGCAGGACCAGGTCAAAGGCGTGGTGACCCAGATGGGCCTGCGTTTCTTCGCCGAATCGGTGGTACTGACCACCGGTACCTTCCTCGGCGGCCTTATCCACATTGGTTTGCAAAACCATTCCGGTGGTCGCGCCGGCGATCCGCCTTCGATCGCCCTGGCCCACCGCATGCGTGAATTGCCGCTGCGCGTTGGCCGCCTGAAAACCGGTACTCCGCCGCGCATCGATGGCCGTTCGGTGGACTTTTCGGTGATGACCGAACAGCCAGGCGATACGCCGATCCCGGTGATGTCGTTCATGGGCAATGCCCAGATGCACCCGCGCCAGGTGAGCTGCTGGATCACCCACACCAATGCACGCACCCACGAGATCATTGCCTCGAACCTGGACCGTTCGCCGATGTACTCGGGTGTGATCGAAGGTGTCGGCCCTCGCTACTGCCCGTCGATCGAAGACAAGATTCATCGCTTCGCCGACAAGGAAAGCCATCAGGTGTTCATCGAGCCGGAAGGCCTGACCACCCATGAGCTGTACCCCAACGGTATTTCCACTTCACTGCCGTTCGACGTGCAGCTGGAGCTGGTGCGTTCGATCCGCGGCATGGAAAACGCCCACATCGTGCGCCCGGGCTACGCCATCGAATACGACTACTTCGACCCGCGCGACCTCAAGTACAGCCTCGAGACCAAAGTCATCGGCGGCCTGTTCTTTGCCGGGCAGATCAACGGCACCACCGGTTACGAAGAGGCCGGCGCCCAGGGCTTGCTGGCCGGGACCAACGCCGCACTGCGTGCGCAGGGCCGTGATAGCTGGTGTCCGCGCCGCGACGAGGCGTACATTGGCGTACTGGTCGACGACCTGATTACCCTGGGTACCCAGGAGCCGTACCGCATGTTCACTTCGCGCGCCGAGTACCGTCTGATCCTGCGCGAAGACAACGCCGACCTGCGCCTGACCGAAAAGGGCCGCGAGCTCGGCCTGATCGACGACCAGCGCTGGGCCGCCTTCTGCGCCAAGCGCGACGGCATCGAACGCGAGGAGCAGCGCCTGAAGTCGACCTGGGTACGTCCGAACACCGAGCAAGGCCAAGCCATTGTGGATAAGTTCGGCACCCCGCTCAGCCATGAGTACAGCCTGCTCAACCTGCTGGCGCGCCCGGAAATCGACTACGCCGGCCTGATCGAGGCGACCGGCGGCGAAGCGATCGATCCACAGGTCGCCGAGCAGGTCGAAATCCGCACCAAGTACGCCGGTTACATCGATCGCCAGCAGGATGAGATCGCCCGTCTGCGCGCCAGCGAAGACACTCGCCTGCCTGTGGATATCGATTACTCGACGATTTCCGGCCTTTCCAAGGAAATCCAGGGCAAGCTGGGCCAGACCCGTCCGGAGACCCTGGGCCAGGCCTCGCGCATCCCGGGCGTCACCCCGGCGGCGATTTCCCTGTTGCTGATTCACTTGAAAAAACGCGGCGCTGGCCGCGAATTGGAGCAAAGCGCTTGAGTTCCCTGGTCACCCCGCAACACGCAGAAGAGTTGTCCACAGGTGCGCGCCAGCTCGGTGTCGAGCTGACCGCAGAGCATCACGAAAAGCTGCTCGGCTACCTGGGCCTGTTGATCAAGTGGAACAAAGCCTACAACCTCACTGCCGTGCGCGACCCCGACGAGATGGTGTCGCGCCACCTGCTCGACAGCCTCAGTGTCATGCCGTTTATCCACAGCGAGCGTGACAACTGGCTGGATGTCGGCAGCGGCGGTGGCATGCCCGGTATCCCTTTGGCTATCCTGCATCCGCACAAACGCGTGACGGTGCTGGACGCCAATGGCAAGAAGACCCGCTTCCTGACCCAGGTGAAAATGGAACTCAAGCTGGACAACCTCACGGTTATCCACAGCCGGGTCGAGGCCTTCCAGCCAACACAAGCGTTCGACGGAATCATCTCCCGCGCCTTCAGCAGCATGGAGAACTTCACCAACTGGACCCGCCATCTGGGCGACACCGGGACGCAATGGCTTGCAATGAAGGGGCTGCATCCTGCCGATGAACTGGTAGCATTGCCCGCAGACTTCACAGTGGAAAGCGAGCAGGCCCTGACCGTTCCGGGTTGCCAGGGCCAGCGCCATCTGCTGATACTGCGCCGCAAGGCATGACTGGGAACACACGCAACAATGGCTAAGGTATTCGCAATCGCGAACCAGAAAGGTGGTGTGGGCAAGACCACCACCTGTATCAATCTCGCCGCCTCGCTGGCTGCGACCAAGCGTCGTGTGCTGCTGATCGACCTCGATCCGCAGGGCAACGCCACCATGGGCAGCGGTGTGGACAAGCACGAGCTCGAGCACTCGGTCTACGACCTGTTGATCGGGGAATGCGACCTGGCCCAGGCCATGCATTACTCCGAACACGGTGGTTTCCAGTTGTTGCCGGCCAACCGTGACCTGACCGCTGCCGAAGTGGTGCTGCTGGAAATGCAGGTCAAGGAAAGCCGCCTGCGCAATGCCTTGGCACCGATCCGCGACAATTACGATTTCATCCTCATCGACTGCCCGCCGTCGTTGTCGATGCTCACGCTCAATGCCCTGGTCGCCTCCGATGGCGTGATCATCCCGATGCAGTGCGAGTATTACGCACTGGAAGGTCTCAGCGACCTTGTGGATAACATCAAGCGGATTGCCGCCCGGTTGAACCCGGAGCTGAAAATCGAGGGCCTGCTGCGGACCATGTACGATCCGCGCCTGAGCCTGAACAACGATGTCTCGGCGCAGCTGAAAGAGCACTTTGGCCCGCAGCTGTACGACACGGTCATTCCGCGCAACATTCGCCTGGCCGAAGCCCCGAGCTTCGGCATGCCGGCCCTGGCTTACGACAAGCAATCGCGCGGCGCGCTGGCTTATCTGGCCCTGGCCGGGGAACTGGTACGCCGTCAACGCCGTCAATCCCGCACTGCACAAACAACTTAAGGAATCCGTATGGCCGTCAAGAAACGGGGTCTCGGACGTGGGTTGGATGCACTGCTCAGTGGTCCTTCCGTCAGCGCGCTCGAAGAGCAGGCTGTGAAGATCGACCAGAAAGAACTGCAACACCTGCCGGTCGAACTGATCCAGCGTGGCAAATACCAGCCGCGCCGGGACATGGACCCGCAGGCGCTGGAAGAGCTCGCGCACTCGATTCGCAACCATGGCGTGATGCAACCGATCGTGGTGCGCCCGATCGATGGCAACCGCTACGAGATCATCGCCGGTGAGCGCCGCTGGCGCGCCACCCAGCAGGCTGGCCTGGACAAGATTCCGGCGATGGTCCGCGAGGTGCCCGACGAAGCCGCCATCGCCATGGCGCTGATCGAGAACATCCAGCGCGAAGACCTCAATCCGCTGGAAGAGGCGTTGGCCCTGCAGCGCCTGCAGCAGGAGTTCGAGCTCACCCAGCAACAGGTGGCCGATGCCGTGGGCAAGTCGCGGGTAACCGTGGCCAACCTGCTGCGCCTGATCACCCTGCCAGACGCGATCAAGACGATGCTCGCCCATGGCGACCTGGAGATGGGCCATGCCCGTGCATTGCTCGGCCTGGAAGAACATCGCCAGGAGGAGGGGGCGCGTCATGTTGTCGCACGTGGCCTCACCGTGCGCCAAACCGAGGCACTGGTTCGTCAGTGGCTCAGCGACAAACCTGATCCGGTCGAACCGAGCAAACCTGATCCGGATATTGCACGCCTTGAACAGCGGCTCGCAGAGCGCCTGGGCTCGGCCGTGCAGATCCGCCATGGCAACAAGGGCAAAGGCCAATTGGTTATTCGCTACAACTCGCTTGACGAGTTGCAAGGCGTGCTTGCTCACATCCGCTGAAACAATTCCCGTTGTAGCGCGCAGTCGGAAATCACTACCGAATAGTTGAATAGGGGTTAATCCACCCCTATACTCTGCGCGCATTTTGTCGGCACAAATTATGCCAAGTCATAGCTGACTTGGTGGTCGACTTCCGAGGAGCAGTTGTGATGGAAATACGCACGCCAAACCGCCTGCCTTTCCATCGCTGGGCGGTTTTCCCGGTACTGCTGGCTCAATTCGTCGTACTGCTGCTGGCAACGTTGGTGTTGTGGCAGTGGAAAGGGGCGGTCAGTGGATATTCAGGCCTTTGCGGAGGTTTGATTGCCTGGCTACCCAACGTGTATTTCGCCTGGAAGGCTTTTCGCTTCAGTGGGGCCCGGGCGGCACAAGCCATCGTCAAGTCGTTCTACGCTGGCGAGGCAGGCAAGATGATTTTGACGGCAGTGCTTTTTGCACTGACCTTCGCAGGAGTGAAGCCACTGGCGCCGTTAGCAGTATTCGGCGTCTTCGTGTTGACCCTTTTGGTCAGCTGGTTCGCGCCCCTGCTGATGAATAAAAGACTTTCGAGACCTTAGGGCGTTTGAGGCAACCATGGCAGCAGAAACCGCTTCGGGCTATATCCAGCACCACTTGCAGAACCTGACCTACGGTCAACTACCAGACGGCAGCTGGGGCTTCGCCCATTCGGCTGCAGAAGCCAAGGCAATGGGCTTCTGGGCGTTCCACCTGGACACCCTGGGTTGGTCCGTCGCGCTGGGTCTGATCTTCCTGTTCATCTTCCGCATGGCGGCCAAGAAGGCGACTTCCGGCCAACCTGGCGGCCTGCAGAACTTCGTTGAAGTGCTGGTGGACTTCGTCAACGGCAGCGTGAAGGACTCCTTCCACGGCCGTAGCCCGGTAATCGCTCCGCTGGCGCTGACCATTTTCGTCTGGGTGTTCCTGATGAACGCCATCGACCTGGTACCGGTCGACTGGATTCCTCAGCTGGCCATCCTGATCTCCGGTGACCCGCACATTCCGTTCCGCGCCGTGTCGACCACCGACCCGAACGCGACCCTGGCCATGGCCTTCTGCGTGTTCGCCCTGATCATCGTCTACAGCATCAAGGTCAAAGGCCTGGGCGGCTTCCTCGGTGAGCTGACCCTGCACCCGTTCGGCAGCAAGAACATCTTCGTGCAGATCCTGCTGATTCCGGTGAACTTCCTGCTGGAATTCGTCACCCTGATCGCCAAGCCGATTTCGCTGGCACTGCGTCTGTTCGGCAACATGTACGCCGGCGAGCTGGTGTTCATCCTGATCGCCGTGATGTTCGGCGCCGGCATCCTCTGGCTCAGCGGCCTGGGTGTGGTGCTGCAGTGGGCGTGGGCTGTGTTCCACATCCTGATCATCACCCTGCAAGCCTTCATCTTCATGATGCTTACCATCGTCTACCTGTCGATGGCTCACGAAGATAACCATTAAGACCGCCTGGCGTGTCTGATAGCCTTCCCCGCTCGTTTGGGGGGAGGGCTTAAAAAGTCCGCAAGGGCATGCTGTACCAAACGATTTGTTTTACCGCTTCAAACTAAAAACCTAACCAATACGACGTAAAAGTCGGGAGGAAAGATGGAAACTGTAGTTGGTCTGACCGCTATCGCTGTTGCTCTGCTGATCGGCCTGGGTGCTCTGGGTACCGCCATTGGTTTCGGCCTGCTGGGCGGCAAGTTCCTGGAAGGCGCTGCTCGTCAGCCTGAAATGGTTCCAATGCTGCAGGTGAAAATGTTCATCGTTGCCGGTCTGCTCGACGCCGTAACCATGATCGGTGTTGGTATCGCTCTGTTCTTCACCTTCGCGAACCCCTTCGTTGGTCAGATCGCCGGCTAATCACTCGTACCCACGAGTTGATGGCTGTGATGAATTAAGACCGAGCGAGGTGTTGGCGTGAACATTAATGCAACCCTGATTGGCCAATCCGTTGCTTTTCTGATTTTTGTACTCTTCTGCATGAAGTACGTATGGCCTCCGGTCATCACTGCTCTGCAAGAGCGTCAAAAGAAGATTGCCGACGGCTTGGACGCTGCCAACCGCGCAGCTCGCGACCTGGAGCTGGCCCAAGAGAAAGTGGGTCAGCAACTGCGTGAAGCTAAAGCACAGGCAGCCGAAATCATTGAGCAAAGCAAGAAGCGCGCTGCTCAGCTTGTCGAGGAAGCCCGTGATCAGGCCCGCGTCGAAGCTGACCGTGTGAAGGCTCAGGCTCTGGCCGAGATCGAACAGGAACTGAACAGCGCTAAAGACGCCCTGCGTGCCCAAGTGGGTGCCCTGGCCGTTGGCGGTGCTGAAAAGATCCTTGGCGCCACAATCGATCAAAACGCGCATGCGGAGCTGGTTAACAAACTGGCCGCTGAAATTTAAGCGAGGGCGATCATGGCAGAACTGACCACGTTGGCCCGACCTTACGCTAAGGCTGCCTTTGAGCATGCCCAGGCCCATCAGCAACTGGCCAATTGGTCAGCCATGCTCGGCCTGGCTGCTGCGGTGTCGCAAGACGACACCATGCAGCGCCTGCTCAAGGCCCCGCGACTGACGAGCGCAGAAAAGGCCGCCACGTTCATTGACGTGTGCGGTGACAAGTTCAATGCACAGGCACAGAATTTCATTCATGTTGCCGCGGAAAACGACCGTCTCCTGCTTCTGCCGGAGATTGCCGCCCTGTTCGACCTGTACAAGGCCGAGCAAGAGAAATCCGTGGACGTGGAAGTCACCAGTGCCTTCGCGTTGAACCAAGAACAGCAAGACAAACTCGCCAAGGTTCTCAGTGCACGGTTAGGCCAGGAAGTGCGCCTGCACGCGTCGGAGGATGCCAGCCTGATTGGCGGCGTCGTCATCCGCGCTGGTGACCTGGTAATCGATGGCTCTGTTCGCGGCAAGATCGCGAAACTGGCCGAAGCATTGAAATCTTGAGTTTGAAGGGGCAGCAGAGCAATGCAGCAACTCAATCCTTCCGAAATTAGTGAAATCATCAAGGGCCGCATCGACAACCTCGATGTGAGCTCCCAAGCCCGTAACGAAGGTACCGTTGTTTCGGTATCCGACGGTATCGTGCGGATCCACGGTCTGGCCGACGTCATGTACGGCGAAATGATCGAGTTCCCTGGCAGCGTTTTCGGCATGGCCCTGAACCTGGAGCAAGACTCCGTAGGTGCAGTGATCCTGGGTGCCTATGACACCCTCGCCGAAGGCATGAGCGCCAAGTGCACCGGTCGCATCCTGGAAGTTCCGGTCGGCAAAGGCCTGCTGGGCCGCGTCGTCGACGCTCTGGGTAACCCGATCGATGGCAAGGGTCCTCTGACCACCACCGAAACCGACGCGGTCGAAAAGGTCGCTCCGGGCGTTATCTGGCGTAAGTCGGTAGATCAGCCTGTACAGACTGGCTACAAGTCCGTCGACGCCATGATCCCTGTCGGCCGTGGCCAGCGCGAGCTGATCATCGGTGACCGTCAGATCGGCAAGACCGCCATGGCCATCGACGCCATCATCAACCAGAAAGACTCCGGTATTTTCTGTGTTTATGTTGCTGTCGGCCAAAAGCGTTCCACCGTTGCCAACATCGTTCGCAAGCTGGAAGAAGCCGGCGCCCTGGCCAACACCATCGTGGTCGTTGCCAGTGCTTCGGAATCCGCCGCACTGCAGTTCCTGGCGCCATACGCCGGCTGCACCATGGGCGAGTTCTTCCGTGACCGCGGTGAAGACGCTCTGATCGTTTACGATGACCTGTCCAAGCAGGCCGTTGCCTATCGTCAGATCTCCCTGCTGCTGCGCCGTCCACCAGGACGCGAAGCGTACCCAGGCGACGTGTTCTATCTCCACTCCCGTCTGCTGGAGCGTGCATCGCGCGTTTCGGAAGAGTACGTCGAGAAGTTCACCAACGGCGCAGTCACTGGCAAGACCGGTTCCCTGACCGCCCTGCCGATCATCGAAACCCAGGCTGGCGACGTTTCCGCGTTCGTTCCGACCAACGTGATTTCCATCACCGACGGTCAGATCTTCCTGGAATCGGCCATGTTCAACTCGGGCATCCGCCCTGCAGTGAACGCCGGTGTTTCGGTATCCCGCGTAGGTGGTGCCGCCCAGACCAAGATCATCAAGAAGCTGTCCGGTGGTATTCGTACCGCTCTGGCTCAGTACCGTGAACTGGCTGCATTCGCCCAGTTCGCTTCCGATCTGGACGAAGCGACCCGCAAGCAGCTGGAGCATGGTCAGCGCGTAACCGAGCTGATGAAGCAGAAGCAGTACGCGCCAATGTCCATCGCGGACATGGCACTGTCGCTGTACGCCGCTGAGCGTGGTTTCCTGACTGACGTGGAAGTCTCCAAGGTCGGCAGCTTCGAGCAAGCTCTGATCGCCTACTTCAACCGTGATCACGCCGAACTGATGGCGAAGATCAACGTGAAGGGTGACTTCAACGACGAAATCGACGCTGGCATGAAAGCCGGTATCGAGAAGTTCAAGGCCACCCAGACCTGGTAAGCCGCAGCGGGGGCTGCGGCCCCCGCTTGCTAACCTGATAGGTGATACATGGCAGGCGCAAAAGAGATTCGCAGTAAGATTGCGAGCATCAAAAGCACGCAAAAAATTACCAGCGCCATGGAGAAAGTGGCGGTCAGCAAGATGCGCAAGGCACAAATGCGCATGGCTGCTAGCCGTCCTTACGCGGAGCGTATCCGCCAGGTGATCGGTCATCTGGCCAACGCCAACCCGGAGTACCGCCACCCGTTCATGATCGAGCGCCCTGTAAAGCGCGCCGGTTATATCGTGGTGAGCAGTGACCGTGGTCTGTGCGGTGGCTTGAACACCAACCTGTTCAAGGCCCTGGTCAAGGACATGAACGCAAACCGCGAACAGGGCGTGGAAATCGACCTGTGCGTGATCGGTAGCAAGGGTGCGACTTTCTTCCGCATCTTTGGCGGCAACGTCGTAGCCGCGATCAGCCACCTGGGCGAAGAGCCATCGATCAACGATCTGATCGGCTCCGTCAAAGTGATGCTGGACGCCTACCTGGACGGCCGTATCGATCGCCTCTCGGTGGTTTCGAACAAGTTCATCAACACCATGACCCAAAAACCGACGGTCGAGCAATTGGTACCGTTGGTGGCAACCCCGGATCAGGATCTCAAGCATCACTGGGATTACCTGTACGAACCCGACGCAAAAGAGCTGCTGGACGGCTTGATGGTGCGTTACGTGGAGTCGCAGGTGTACCAGGCGGTGGTCGAGAACAACGCTGCTGAACAAGCGGCCCGGATGATCGCCATGAAGAACGCCACAGACAACGCCGGTGATTTGATCAAAGAGCTGCAATTGATCTACAACAAGGCGCGTCAGGCTGCGATCACCCAGGAGATCTCGGAAATCGTCGGCGGCGCTGCCGCGGTTTAACGGTTCAAAAATTCAGAGGATCCAGCTATGAGTAGCGGACGTATCGTTCAAATCATCGGCGCCGTCATCGACGTGGAATTCCCACGTGACGTCGTGCCGAGTGTTTACAACGCGCTGAAAGTACAAGGCGCGGAAACCACCCTGGAAGTTCAGCAGCAGCTGGGCGACGGCGTGGTTCGTACCATTGCGATGGGCTCGACCGAAGGCCTGAAGCGCGGTCTGGATGTCGTTGACACCGGCGCTGCCATTTCCGTTCCAGTTGGTAAGGCCACCCTGGGCCGTATCATGGACGTATTGGGCAACCCGATCGACGAAGCCGGCCCGATCGGCGAAGAAGAGCGTCGCGGTATCCACCAGCCAGCGCCTTCGTTCGCTGACCAGGCAGGCGGCAACGACCTGCTGGAAACCGGCATCAAGGTTATCGACCTGGTATGCCCGTTCGCCAAGGGTGGTAAGGTTGGTCTGTTCGGTGGTGCCGGCGTTGGCAAGACCGTGAACATGATGGAACTGATCCGTAACATCGCCATGGAACACAGCGGTTATTCCGTGTTCGCTGGTGTGGGTGAGCGTACTCGTGAGGGTAACGACTTCTACCACGAGATGAAGGACTCCAACGTTCTCGACAAGGTAGCGCTGGTCTACGGTCAGATGAACGAGCCACCAGGAAACCGTCTGCGCGTAGCGCTGACCGGCCTGACCATGGCCGAGAAGTTCCGTGACGAAGGTAACGACGTTCTGCTGTTCGTCGACAACATCTATCGTTACACCCTGGCCGGTACCGAAGTATCCGCACTGCTGGGCCGTATGCCTTCGGCGGTAGGTTACCAGCCGACCCTGGCTGAAGAGATGGGCGTTCTGCAAGAGCGCATCACCTCCACCAAGGAAGGTTCGATCACCTCCGTTCAGGCCGTATACGTACCTGCGGACGACCTGACCGACCCGTCGCCAGCGACCACCTTCGCCCACCTGGACGCCACCGTCGTTCTGTCCCGTGACATCGCTTCCCTGGGTATCTACCCAGCGGTCGACCCACTGGACTCGACTTCGCGCCAGCTGGACCCGAACGTGATCGGCAACGAGCACTACGAGACCGCTCGTGGCGTTCAGTATGTTCTGCAGCGCTATAAAGAGCTGAAGGACATCATCGCCATCCTGGGTATGGACGAACTGTCCGAAGCCGACAAGCAACTGGTAGCCCGCGCTCGTAAGATCCAGCGCTTCCTGTCGCAGCCGTTCTTCGTGGCCGAAGTCTTCACCGGTTCGCCAGGCAAGTACGTTTCCCTGAAAGACACCATCGCTGGCTTCAGCGGCATCCTCAAAGGTGACTACGACCACCTGCCAGAACAAGCGTTCTACATGGTCGGCAGCATCGACGAAGCGATCGAGAAAGCCAAGAAACTGTAATCCCGGCGCCCCGAAAGGGGCGCTAATCAGGTTGAGGCAAGCAGATGGCTATGACAGTCCATTGCGATATCGTCAGCGCGGAAGGAGAGATCTTCTCCGGCCTGGTCGAGATGGTAGTAGCGCACGGCAACCTGGGCGATCTCGGTATCGCTCCAGGCCACGCGCCGCTGATCACCAATCTCAAGCCTGGTCCGATCACGCTGACCAAGCAGGGCGGCGAGCGCGAGGTGTTCTACATCTCCGGTGGCTTCCTGGAAGTGCAGCCGAACATGGTCAAGGTACTCGCCGACACCGTGCAACGTGCAGCCGACCTGGACGAAGCCTCCGCTCAGGATGCCGTCAAGGCAGCTGAGAAGGCCCTGCATGAGAAGGGCGCGGATTTCGACTACAGTGCCGCATCCGCACGTCTGGCCGAGGCCGCAGCCCAGCTGCGTACCGTCCAGCAGATCCGCAAGAAGTTCGGCGGTTAATTCCGCAGGCTTCATGTAGATTGAGAACAAGGGTAGCCATCGGCTACCCTTTTTCTTTTTTGTAACCCCTAAAACCGGTCATTTCACTGACCACCCAGGATTGGTAGCCAGTAATGTCACTCGATATCGTTATTCTCGCCGCCGGCCAAGGCACCCGCATGCGCTCGGCGCTGCCCAAGGTACTGCACCCGGTAGCTGGCAACTCCATGCTTGGCCATGTTATCCACAGCGCGCGTCAGCTGCAGCCGCAAGGTATTCATGTGGTCATTGGCCATGGTGCCGAGCTGGTTCGCGAGCGCCTGGCCGCCGACGACCTGAACTTTGTCATGCAGGACAAGCAGCTGGGTACCGGCCATGCGGTTGCCCAGGCTTTGCCGGCCTTGACTGCCGAAACCGTGTTGGTGCTGTACGGTGATGTGCCGTTGATCGAAGTGGAAACCTTGCAGCGTCTGCTGGCGAAGGCCAACGAGCAGCAGCTGGGCTTGCTCACGGTGACCCTCGACGACCCGACTGGCTATGGCCGCATCGTGCGTGACGAGCAGGGTAAGGTGACTGCCATCGTTGAGCACAAGGATGCCAACGATGCGCAGAAAGCTATCAAGGAAGGCAATACCGGTATTCTGGCCCTGCCAGCCGCGCGCCTGGCCGATTGGATGGGCCGCCTGTCGAACAACAACGCACAGGGCGAGTATTACCTGACCGACGTGATTGCCATGGCTGTGTCCGATGGCCTGGTGGTGGCTACCGAGCAGCCGCACGATCCGATGGAAGTGCAAGGCGCCAACGACCGTCGCCAGCTGTCCGAGCTGGAGCGCCATTACCAGTTGCGTGAAGGCCGTCGCCTGATGGCCCAGGGCGTTACCTTGCGCGACCCGGCGCGATTCGATGTCCGCGGTGAAGTGACTGTTGGCCGTGATGTGCTGATCGATATCAACGTGATTCTCGAAGGCAAGGTTGTCATCGAGGACGATGTGCAGATTGGCCCTAACTGTGTGATCAAGAACACCACCCTACGCAAAGGTGCGGTGGTCAAGGCCAACAGCCACCTTGAAGGCGCCGTGATGGGCGAGGGCAGCGATGCCGGCCCGTTCGCCCGCCTCCGCCCGGGCAGTGTGCTGGACGCCAAGGCCCATGTGGGTAACTTCGTCGAACTGAAAAACGCCCACCTCGGGGAAGGCGCCAAGGCCGGTCACCTGACCTACCTGGGCGATGCCGAAATCGGTGCACGCACCAACATCGGCGCCGGCACCATCACCTGCAACTACGATGGCGCCAACAAGTTCAAGACCGTGATGGGCGAGGACGTGTTCATCGGCTCGAACAACTCGTTGGTGGCGCCTGTGGAAATCAAGGCGGGCGCGACCACTGCAGCCGGTTCGACCATCACCCAGGCCGTAGAGGCAGGTGACCTGGCAGTGGCTCGTGCGCGCCAGCGCAATATCTCGGGTTGGAAGCGGCCTGAGAAGATCAAGAAGAGCTGAGTTATACACAGCTGTTTCGATCGAAAGCCGACTTATGTGAATAAGTCGGCTTTTTTCTTGGTCGATTGGTGCTCCTTGTGGGAGCGGCCTTGTGTCGCGAAAGAGCCGCAAAGCGGCCCCCAATGATTTCAAAGGTAACGCGAATATTGCCGGGGCTGCTTCGCAGCCCTTTCGCGACACAAGGCCGCTCCCACAAGGCATGGCGAGTGCCGTAAGAAATTATCCACAGGGCAGTGACACCTTGACGAATCGCTCATCTTAGGTTTTGATTGCCATCATTATCTTTCGAAACGAAACTTAAGCGCTCATGTCGAAACGAAACACCCCGCAGCGGCGGCACAACATCCTGGCTTTACTCAGCGAGCAGGGCGAGGTGAGTGTGGACGCGTTGGCCAAGCGTTTCGCAACCTCGGAAGTCACCATCCGCAAGGACCTCGCTGCCCTGGAAACCAATGGCCTGTTGCTAAGGCGCTACGGTGGCGCGGTACCGGTGCCGCAAGAACTGCTAGGTGAACCTGCCCAGCCGGTGTCTTCCTATAAAAAGGCCATCGCCCGCGCCGCCGTGGCGCGTATCCGTGAACATGCGCGCATCATCATCGACAGCGGCAGCACCACGGCGGCCATGATCCCCGAACTGGGGCGCCACCCTGGCCTGGTGGTGATGACCAATTCGATGAACGTGGCCCGTGCCATTTGCGACCTCGAACACGAGCCGGTGCTGCTGATGACCGGTGGCACCTGGGACCCGCATTCCGAGTCGTTCCAGGGGCAGGTGGCCGAGCAGGTGTTGCGCTCATACGATTTCGATCAACTGTTCATCGGCGCCGACGGCATCGACCTTGGCCGCGGCACTACCACCTTCAACGAACTTCTCGGGCTAAGCCGGGTAATGGCCGAAGTCGCCCGTGAAGTTATCGTGATGGTCGAATCGGACAAGGTAGGGCGCAAGATCCCCAACCTCGAGCTGCCCTGGAGCAGCGTGCACACCCTTATTACTGACGAACGCCTGCCCGCAGCGGCACGCGAACAAATTCAAGCCCGCGGCATCAACCTGATCTGCGCCGCGATCAGCCAGGAGCAATAAACCATGTGTGGAATCGTTGGTGCCGTCGCCGAACGCAACATCACAGCCATCCTGATCGAAGGCCTCAAGCGTCTTGAGTACCGCGGGTACGACAGCGCCGGCCTGGCCGTCCTGACCCAGAACGGTGAACTGCAGCGCCGCCGCCGTATCGGCAAGGTCAGTGAGCTGGAAGCCGCTGTTGCCGCCGAGCCACTGGCCGGCCAGCTGGGCATCGCCCACACCCGCTGGGCCACCCACGGTGCGCCGACCGAGGGCAACGCCCACCCGCACTTCTCGGGCAATGAAGTGGCCGTGGTGCACAACGGCATCATCGAGAACCACGAAGAACTGCGCGAAGAGCTGAAGGGCCTTGGCTATGTCTTCACTTCGCAAACCGATACCGAAGTCATCGTCCACCTGATCCACCACACCTTGAAGAGCGTTCCGGACCTGACCGATGCCTTGAAGGCTACGGTAAAGCGGCTGCATGGCGCTTATGGCCTGGCTCTGATCAGCACCAAGCAACCTGATCGCCTGGTAGCTGCACGCAGTGGCAGCCCGTTGGTCATTGGCCTTGGCCTGGGCGAGAACTTCCTGGCGTCCGACCAGTTGGCCCTGCGCCAGGTCACCGACCGCTTCATGTACCTGGAAGAAGGCGACATCGCCGAAATCCGCCGCGACCAGGTCGCCATCTGGGACCAGCAAGGCAACAAGGTTCAGCGTGAAACCGTGCAGTACCACGAAGGCGCCGAAGCTGCCGACAAGGGTACCTACCGTCACTTCATGCTCAAGGAAATCCACGAACAGCCAAGCGTAGTGCAGCGCACGCTGGAAGGCCGCCTGGGCAAGGACAACGTGCTGGTCCAGGCCTTCGGCCCGCAGGCTGCTGAACTGTTCGCCAAGGTGCGCAACGTGCAGATCGTTGCCTGCGGTACCAGCTACCACGCCGGCATGGTCGCCCGTTACTGGCTGGAAAGCCTGGCCGGGATCCCGTGCCAGGTCGAAGTGGCCAGCGAATTCCGTTACCGCAAGGTAGTAGTGCAGCCGGACACCCTGTTCGTCTCCATCTCGCAGTCTGGCGAAACCGCCGATACTTTGGCCGCGCTGCGCAACGCCAAGGAACTGGGCTTCCTCGGCAGCCTGGCGATCTGCAACGTCGGTATCAGCTCGCTGGTGCGTGAGTCGGACCTGACCCTGCTGACCCTGGCCGGTCCGGAAATCGGCGTGGCCTCGACCAAAGCTTTCACCACCCAGCTGGTTTCGCTGATGCTGCTGACCCTGGCTCTGGGCCAGGTGCGCGGTACCTTGGAAGCCGGTGTCGAAGCCGAGCTGGTAGAAGAGCTGCGCCGCCTGCCGACCCGCCTGGGCGAAGCCTTGGCCATGGATGCCACTGTCGAGAAAATCGCCGAACTGTTCGCCGACAAGCACCACACCCTGTTCCTCGGCCGTGGTGCGCAGTACCCGGTGGCGATGGAAGGTGCGCTCAAGCTCAAGGAAATCTCCTACATCCACGCCGAAGCCTACCCGGCAGGTGAGCTGAAACACGGCCCACTGGCGTTGGTGGACAACGACATGCCAGTGGTTACTGTGGCGCCGAACAACGAACTGCTGGAGAAGCTTAAGTCCAACCTGCAGGAAGTGCGCGCCCGTGGTGGCGAGCTGGTAGTGTTTGCCGACGAGCAGGCCGGCATGAGCAACGGTGAAGGCACCCATGTGGTCAAGGTGCCGCACATCGCCGACGCCCTGGCGCCGATCCTCTACACCATCCCGCTGCAGCTACTGTCGTACTACGTGGCCGTGCTCAAGGGGACGGATGTGGACCAGCCGCGTAACTTGGCCAAGTCGGTTACGGTCGAGTAAGCCAGAAGCCAGGGGCGCTTTGCGCCCCGTCGCGACACAAGGCCGCTCCTACAGGAGAAAGCAATTTCCTGTAGGAGCGGCCTTGTGTCGCGAAGGGCTGCAAAGCAGCCCCCGGCGATCTCGCATCAGATCTGCATTGCCATCCCGTCCACATTCATAGCTGCCTGGCGCAAGGCCTCGGAGCGGGTCGGGTGGGGGTGGCAGGTGAGGGCGATGTCTTCCGCCGAGGCCGAGAACTCCATGGCCACGCAGAACTCACCAATCATCTCGCTGACGCTCGGGCCGACCAGGTGCACACCCAGCACTTCATCGGTTTCGGCATCGGCGATGACCTTGGCGAAGCCTTCGGTCTCGTGGTTGATCTTGGCGCGGCTGTTGGCTGTGAACGGGAATTTGCCGACTTTATAGGCACGCCCTTCGGCCTTGAGCTGTTCTTCGGTCTTGCCCACAGTGGCAAGCTCCGGGCGGGTATAGATCACGCCAGGGATAAGGTTGTAGTTGACCTCGTGGGGCTTGCCGGCAATGCGTTCGATGCAGGCCACCGCTTCGTCTTCGGCTTTATGCGCAAGCATCGGGCCGGAGGTGACGTCACCAATCACCCAGATACCCGGCACGGAAGTGCGGTGGTGGTCGTTGCCGAGCATGCCGCGCTTGTCGGTCTCCAGGCCCACGCTTTCCAGGTTCAGCCCTTTGGTATAGGGGCGGCGACCGATAGCGACCAGTACGTAGTCGGCCTGCAGCGTTTCTGCGCTGCCGCCGGCGGCCGGCTCCAGGGTCAGGCTCACGCCATCGGCGCTGGCGCTGGCCTGGGTCACCTTGCTGCCCAGCTTGAACACCATGCCTTGCTTGGCCAAGGCCTTCTGCAGGGTCTTGGCGGTTTCTTCGTCAGTGCCCGGGCAGATACGGTCGAGGTATTCGATGACCGTCACTTGGCTGCCCAGGCGGCGCCATACCGAACCCAGTTCGAGGCCGATCACGCCGGCGCCGATTACGACCAGATGCTTGGGCACCTGTGGCAGCGACAGTGCACCAGTCGAGTCGATGATGCGCTGGTTGTCGATGGTCACGCCCGGCAGGGGGGTAGGTTCGGAGCCGGTGGCAATGACGATGTCTTTGGCCTGCAGTGCGGTTTCGCTGCCGTCCTCGGCCTTGACCAAGACCTTGCCGACGCCATCCAGGCGGCCCCAGCCCTTGATCCAGTCGACCTTGTTCTTGCGGAACAGGTACTCGATGCCCTTGGTCAGGCCGGTCACGCTCTCGTCCTTCTGTTTCATCATCTGGGCGAGGTTGAGGTTAGGTTTGACTTCGATACCGAGGTGGGCGAACTCGTCACCGCTGGCGGCTTCGTAAAGCTCGGAAGCATGTAACAACGCCTTGGAGGGCATGCAGCCCACGTTCAGGCAAGTGCCGCCCAAGGTGGAACGGCCTTCAACGCAAGCTACGCTCAGGCCCAGCTGGCCGGCACGGATGGCTGCGTTGTAGCCGCCAGGGCCACCGCCAATGATCACCACGTCATAGGATTTCATGGGTTCAACTCCAGTATGAAGAAGCGCAAGAGGGGCACAAGGTTAAGCTGAGATGCAAAAATTGTATACAATCTGCTGTGTGGATAAGATCAGTTGGTTCTAGACCATGGTCTCGTTTAGAGGAAACATCCCACGAATGAACTACTCTGATCCGGCGACGTTCGAATTATCAGGCGTCGTGGCCAAATACGGACAGGAGGGTCGTTCATGCTTGCGCAACTTCCACCGGCACTGCAGAGCCTGCATCTGCCGCTGCGGCTGAAACTGTGGGACGGTAACCAGTTCGATCTGGGGCCTAGCCCGCAGGTCACCATTCTGGTCAAGGAGCCACAGCTGATCAGCCAGTTGAGCCACCCGAGCATGGACCAGCTGGGCACGGCGTTCGTCGAAGGCAAGCTGGAGCTTGAAGGCGATATTGGTGAAGCCATCCGGGTATGCGACGAGCTGAGCGAAGCACTGCTGACCGATGAGGACGAAACCCCACCGCAGCGGCTTGCCCATGACAAGAGCACCGACGCCGAAGCCATTTCCTACCATTACGATGTATCCAATGCGTTCTATCAGCTATGGCTGGATCAGGACATGGCCTACTCGTGCGCCTACTTCCGCGAGCCGGACAACACATTGGATCAGGCACAACAGGACAAATTCGATCATCTGTGCCGCAAGCTGCGCCTGGACGCAGGTGACTATCTGCTCGACGTTGGCTGCGGCTGGGGCGGGCTGGCGCGTTTCGCTGCTCGCGAGTATGGCGCCAAGGTGTTTGGTATCACCTTGAGCAAGGAGCAGCTCAAGCTCGGCCGCGAGCGGGTGAAGGCAGAGGGGTTGGCCGACAAGGTCGACCTGCAGATTCTCGATTACCGTGACCTGCCTCAGGATGGCCGCTTCGACAAGGTTGTCAGCGTTGGCATGTTCGAGCATGTCGGGCATGCCAACCTGGCACTGTATAGCCAGAAGCTGTTCGGTGCCGTGAGGGAAGGGGGCCTGGTGATGAATCACGGTATCACGGCCAAGCATGTCGATGGTCGCCCGGTCGGGCGTGGTGCTGGCGAGTTCATCGATCGCTACGTGTTTCCTCACGGTGAGCTGCCGCACCTGTCGATGATCAGTGCCAGCATCTGTGAGGCGGGGCTAGAGGTGGTAGACGTGGAAAGCCTGCGTTTGCACTACGCCAAGACCTTGCACCACTGGAGCGAGAACCTGGAGAACCAGCTGCACAAAGCGGCAGCACTGGTGCCCGAGAAGACTTTGCGTATCTGGCGCCTGTACTTGGCCGGGTGTGCTTATGCATTCCAGAAGGGCTGGATCAACCTGCACCAGATTCTGGCCGTGAAGCCCTACGCCGATGGGCATCATGACCTGCCCTGGACGCGTGAAGACCTGTATCGCTGAATTGCGACAAAGCACGCAAGCGCGACACCGAACCTTGTGGGAGCGGGTTTACCCGCGAATGCGTCGGTACAGCCACTGACGTCTTCGCGGGTAAACCCGCTCCCACACGGTCCGCGATACGCATCAGAGAATCGGCGAAATCAGCCGCGCAATCCGCATCCCCAGTTGCTGCAGCCGATGAGTATCGCGGCTGTCCTCCGCAGTAATTTCCCGTGCCTGTTCAAAGTCATTGAGCAGCATGTTCTGGACCTGGTCAGCGAAGCCACGGTCGACCGTCAGCAGGGTGATTTCGAAGTTCAGGCGGAACGAGCGGTTGTCCAGGTTGGCACTACCGATCGCGCTGACATCGTCATCCACCAGCACCACCTTCTGATGCAGGAAGCCCGGTTGGTAGCGGAACATGCGTACCCCCGCACGTACCGCTTCGAAGGCGAAGAGGCTGGAGGCGGCATAGACGATGCGATGGTCTGGGCGCGACGGAATCAGCACTCGCACATCGACCCCACGCAGCACCGCCAAACGCAAAGCGGCGAACACCGCCTCGTCGGGGATGAAATACGGGCTGGTGATCCATACGCGCCGGTTGGCTGAATGGATCGCCTCAAGGAAGAACAATGAGCAGGTTTCCTGTGGGTCTGCCGGGCCGCTGGCCAAGGCTTGGCACAGCACGCCGTTGTCCGGGTAGGTGTCCGGCAGAATCAGCGGTGGTAGCTGGCGCGTGGCCCAATACCAGTCTTCGGCGAACGACTCCTGCAGGCAGGCCAGCACCGGCCCGCTGATCTGCACATGGGTGTCGCGCCAGGGTGAGAGCTGCGGGTGGTCACCGAGGTATTCATCGCCCACGTTGTGCCCGCCGATGAAACCGAGCAGGCCGTCCACCACCACGATCTTGCGGTGGTTGCGGAAGTTCACCTGGAAGCGGTTGAACCAGCCACGACGCGTTGCGAAGGCATGAACCTGTACACCACCGTCGCGCAGCAGCTGGCTGTAGCTGGCCGGCAAGGCATGGCTGCCGACGCGGTCATAAAGCACGAACACCTTCACTCCTTCGGCGGCCTTGCGCAGAAGCAGTTGCTGCAGTGCTTTGCCAAGGCGGTCGTCATGGATGATGAAGAACTGTACCAGCACCACGTCGCGGGCATTCTCAATAGCGGCGAAGATGGCATCGAATGTCGCCTTGCCATCGATCAGCAGCTTCACCTCGTTATTGGCAAGGCAGGGCATGCGCCCGAGCTTGGGCATGGCGCGCAACGCCGCATAGCTTTCCGACTCGCGGGCGGTGAGGGCTTCTTCTACCCAGGGCCGCCAGTTGAGGTTGGCCATGGCCACATGCATTTCCTGGTTGGCCTGGCGTCGGGCCTTGATGTAGGCATAGAACGAGCGTGCGCCGAAGACCAGGTAAGGGATCAAGGTGAGGTAGGGGATGAAGAACAACGGCATGGCCCAGGCGATTGCGCCCTGGGCAGTACGCACGGTGAACAGCGCGTGCAGTGCAGCGACGATACCCAGCAGGTGAATCAGGCCGAGTAGGTAACCGAAGAAGTAGGGGCTGTGGTAGTCCATATGCATCCTGCTGGCCGAGTACACTTGAGTAACAGAACACGTTCCCGGTCCGCGTTGCAACCTGAAGGTGGATTCGGCGTCTAAGGCTCAGCCCGGCCCGCTTGGCCGGTTTTTTCCAGGAGCGTTCGTCCATGAATATTCGTCTGCCACTGTTGGCGTTGGCCCTAGGTGTGAGCAGCCCGCTGGTGCATGCTCAGATGCTACAGCCGGGTTTGTGGGAGCTGACCACCAGCAACATGCAGGTCGATGGCAAGCCGTTACCCGACATGGAGTTCATGCTCGGCCAGTTGAAGAACCTGCCGCCGGAGCAGCGCGCGATGATGGAGGGTGTGCTGGCCAAGCAGGGGGTGACTGTTGGCGGTAAGGGGGTGCGCTCGTGCCTGACGCCAGAACAGGTCGCCACCAACGATATCCCGCTGCAGGACCCGAAGTCAGGATGTACCCAGAAGATCACCGACCGCACCGGTAATGTGTGGAAGTTTCAGTTCAGCTGCCCTAAAGCGCAGGGCAGTGGCCAGGCGACTTTCCTCAGTGACCGGGAATTCACCACCCAGGTCAATGGAACGTTCAACGCCTCGGGTGTACAGCAGCAAGGCAGCATGAACACCCGTGCCGTGTGGTTGGGCAATGACTGCGGTTCGGTCAAGCCGCGCAGCTGACATCCCATTGCCACTGGCTGGTAGCGACAGCGTCGTGGGCATGCAGGCTTTCTGCATGTTCCACGCGCAGCTTGAAGGCCGTGCTCCATTCTATTTGCCGTAGCGCCTTGTGCAGGCGTCGAGCGGCGTCTTCGCAGAACATGAGGTTCTGGCCGTTGGCCAAGGCAAAGGCTTGTTCGTCTGCGCGCTTTACCGCGGTCTGCACCGCTGTCCCCAGGCTAGCTTCTATGCGGTCGATCAGCTCGGTGATTGGCAGAACCTGCAGCTTGCTGTGCAGCCTTACCTGGATTTGGGCGCTACTGCGTTGGCTATGGGGCGTCGCTACGATGCCTTCGGCGCTGCCAAGCCACTGCAGCACTGCAGACGTGTCGACCTGCTCCTCTCTGAAATCTGCCTGGAACTGCTGCTGAATCAGCTGACGTGCAAGTGCAGCCGAGCAGGGGCAGGTCGAGGAATAAGGAACTGAAACGGATAGTTCCACGTGGAACATTTCATTTTCAATCCTTGCATCGACTGCCACGGCATAGCTTTTCCAGCCCTCCAACGGGCTGATCAAAGCAGGCCTTTTAAGCAGATGCTCAAAGCGCAGACGCAGATAGGCTGCGGAAGAAAGGCCTTCATGGCTGCTGAGGAAGTCAGCCAGCAGTTGCCGGATAGTGAGAGGCGTCAGGGGCTGATGCTCCAACGACTCCAGGGCAAGATAAAGCCGCGACATATGGATACCGCGTGAACAGCCATCTACCAGGCTAACGCCAGCATCGACAGTAGCAGCTGCCGTGCGCCCTTCGAACCGCACAGGTTGGGCTATCCCGCACATACCCACCCAGTCCAAAGGTAAGGCGTATTCCTGGGTTTGAGCGGCAATGTCGGGGAGTTTGAGCTGGGTCATCTGGCATTCCATACAAAAAGGGAGATCAGCAGCCACTGCCGATCAAGCTGCAATGCAGGGGAGGATGAACAAGGGCCATTTTCTTCCCGTTAGCTCCTCGTCTGTCACGAACGTCTTGGCGAAATTGTATTGTTACTTTATAACATTGTGCAATGCATCGTTTCGAATGCGCTCGCCTGAAGAGGTTTCGCCATGCCCAACCGTCTCCCTGTCACCGTGCTGTCCGGCTTCCTTGGCGCCGGCAAGAGCACCTTGCTCAACCATGTGCTGCGTAACCGCGAAAACCTGCGGGTTGCGGTTATCGTCAATGACATGAGCGAAATCAACATCGATGCCAGCGAGGTGCAGCGCAACGTCAGCCTCAACCGTGCCGAAGAGAAGCTGGTGGAGATGAGCAATGGCTGCATCTGCTGCACGCTGCGTGAAGACCTGCTTGAGGAAGTGGCGCGTCTGGCCGAGGAAGGGCGTTTCGATTATTTGCTGATCGAGTCCACGGGAATCTCAGAGCCACTGCCTGTGGCCGAGACCTTCACCTTCCGTGACGAACAGGGCCGCAGCCTGTCCGACATGGCACGCCTGGACACCATGGTCACCGTGGTCGATGGCCTGAACTTCCTGCGGGATTACCAGGCAGCAGACAGCCTGGCCAGCCGTGGCGAAACCCTGGGTGAGGAAGACGAGCGCTCGATCAGTGACTTGCTGATCGAACAGGTCGAGTTCGCCGATGTGCTGTTGCTGAGCAAGATCGACCTGATCAGCCAACACGAGCGCGAAGAGCTAATTGCGATTCTGCGCAGCCTGAATGCCCGGGCGCAGATCGTGCCCATGGTCATGGGCCAGGTACCGCTGGAACGCATCCTCGACACCGGCCTGTTCGACTTCGACCAGGCTGCCCAGGCCCCTGGCTGGCTGCAGGAGTTGCGCGGCGAGCACGTGCCGGAAACCGAAGAGTACGGCATTGCCGCCACCACCTGGCAGGCCCGGCGCCCCCTTCATCCACAACGCTTTTTCGATTTTATCCACACGCCCTGGAGCAATGGGCGGCTGCTGCGTTCGAAGGGTTTTTTCTGGCTGGCCAGCAAGTACCAGGAGGCCGGGAGCTGGTCGCAGGCAGGCGGCATGATGCGCCATGGCCTGGCGGGCCGCTGGTGGCGCTTCGTGCCGCGCGAGCAGTGGCCACAGGATGTGGATAACACCGCCGCGATCTTGAAGAACTGGGTTGCCGAGAGTGGTGACTGCCGCCAGGAACTGGTGTTCATAGGGCAGAATATCGACTTCGAAAAATTATCCACAGCACTCGAAGCATGCCTGTTGACCGAGCAGGAAATGGACTTGGGGCCTATGGGCTGGTTGCGCCTGCCGGATCCGTTCGGTCCATGGCATGAGGAGGCCGCAGCATGAACCCCGCACGCAAACCTGTGGATATTTTCCAGGTATTTGGTGAAACACCGCAGGTGCTGACCGAGGTGTTGCAGGATGGCGTGAACCTGGCGGTATGGCGCCGACGTTTGCCGGCGCAGCTTGAGGATTTTGCCGCACTGGTGGTCAACCTCGGCCAGCCCTTGGCAGACCAGCGCGTCATCGATGTGGACGAGCAGCACATGCCGGTATTGACCGAATTATTACGCGAAGCGGCGGACGTGCACGGCTACGAGGCATTCGTGGCGGATGTGACCTGGTTGGTGGCTGCCTATACCTGCCTGGTGGGTGCGCAGCGGGTCGGCTTGCGCCTGCGGGTACTGACAGGCCCCATGTGCCCGCGCTTCCATGTGGATAACGTTCCGCTGCGCCTGCTCACCACTTACGCTGGGCCAGGGAGCGAGTGGCTGAAAGAGGATGCGAGCCCGCGTGGTGACTTACACACAGCGGTACTGCCTGTGGATAACATCCAGCACCTGCAAGCTGGCGATGTGGCTGTGCTCAAAGGGGAGAAGTGGCAGGGCAACGAAGGCGCGGGGCTGGTGCATCGTTCGCCCTCGGGGCAGCAGGGGCGCCTGCTGCTCAGCCTTGACTGGCTGGCCTGACGGCGCATAGTGAGGCATCACCATCGCCCGAAGCCGCCCCATGCTGCAGAACATTCCTACTCACGTGATTGCCGGCCCGCTGGGGGCCGGCAAGACGACCCTGATCCGTCATCTGCTGGCCCAGCGCCCGGCCAATGAGCGCTGGGCTGTATTGATAAACGAATTTGGCCTGGTAGGTCTGGATGCTGCCTTGCTCAGCCGTGACGAAGACGGCATCGCCATCGGCGAGGTCGCAGGTGGATGCCTTTGCTGCGTCAATGGCATGCCGTTTCAGGTGGGCTTGGGCCGACTGCTGCGCAAATCCCGCCCTGACCGGCTGTTCATCGAGCCGTCCGGGCTGGGTCATCCGTTGCAGTTGCTCGCTCAGTTGCAAAAAGCCCCATGGGCTGGAGTGCTGACAATACAACCATTGCTGATGGTTGTGGATGCGCAGTCGATGGTTCGGTGCGAGCAGCTTCCAGAGGCTCAACAGCAGGCCCTCGAGGCTGCTGAAAGCGTCGTATTGAACAAGTCAGAGGCTGTGGATGAAAAACACAAGCTGTTGATAAAAAACAAATTAATTGGGAAAAGACTGTTCTGGACCGTTCAAGGTAAGCTGCCCTTGTCAGAGCTTCCGGCCGTACCCAATGGCATTGTTGACAGCCCGTTTGTGGATAACAGTATTGTCGACAATCCTGGAAATCCAACGGCGACGCTATGGACGGACCCTGGCCAGCCGATCTGTCTTGCCCAGCAGGGAGAAGGGGGTTGGAGCATTGGCTGGCGCTGGCACCCTGGCCAGCAGTTTTATCCACAGCGGCTGCAGGCGTTCTTGCGGGCTTGGCCGTGGCGACGCGCCAAGGGGGTTATCCACAGCGTGGAGGGCTGGCAATCATTCAATGGCCTGAATGGGGACATGCCCGCCTGGCAGCCCAGCGACTGGCGCAGGGATACGCGCATCGAGCTGATTTTCGACCAGCCGCAATCGCAATCCGCGCTGCAGGCCGGGTTGAGCGAATGTCGTATCAGTTGATCAGTTGCGCCAGCGGTTGTGCTCCTGGCGCCACTGCTGCATTTCGATGACATTGTCGGCGCGCGGTGGGGTCTTGATCTCGAACGGGTAGGGCGCAAGTTCGATTTGCACACTGTGGGCGCCGAACTGCGTCACGGTACCGGGGTGGCGCTGTTCGCCCGTGACGGTGAACTCGAAGGCATAGACGCGCGCCAGGCGCTTGCGGCCGTTGGCGTCACGGACAAAGGCGATGCGCTTGAGTGCGACCGCATCGTCGAGCAGTTCGAGGTCGAGCTTGGTGCAATGCTGTTTGACCCGTTCCAGGGCTTTCTCGCGCAACCCGTGGTTGTGCCACAACCAGGCGCCTGCCGTGGCGACCAGCATCAGGACGAAGAGGTTTTCCAGGGTCAACATTTGCATATGCTCCAAACAGGTCGATCCAGCTTAACTGCGTCCCTGGCCTGTCGTACAGGTGGCAATCGAGTTCATACTGCCTTGCGCACAATCACTGAAACAGCTTTGGAAACCTCCCGCATGAAACGTACCCCGCACTTGCTCGCCATCCAGTCCCATGTGGTGTTCGGCCACGCCGGCAACAGTGCCGCGGTATTTCCCATGCAGCGTATCGGGGTCAATGTGTGGCCGCTCAATACCGTGCAGTTCTCCAATCACACACAGTATGGCCAGTGGGCAGGTGAAGTGCTTGCTCCTGCGCAAATTCCTGCGTTGGTGGAAGGCATTTCCAACATCGGCGAGCTGGGCCATTGCGATGCGGTGTTGTCCGGTTACCTGGGGAGTGCCGAACAAGGCCGGGCGATTCTGGCCGGCGTCGAGCGGATCAAGGCAGTGAACCCAAAGGCTTTGTACCTGTGCGACCCAGTCATGGGGCACCCTGAGAAGGGTTGCATCGTGCCTGCGGAAGTCAGTGAATTCCTGCTCGACGAGGCGGCCGCCAGGGCTGACATCCTGTGCCCCAACCAGCTGGAGCTGGACAGCTTCTGTGGCCGCCGGGCGCAGTCGTTGGAGGACTGCGTGAACATGGCGCGCAGCCTGTTGCAGCGAGGGCCGCAGGTGGTGCTGGTCAAGCACCTGGCCTACCCCGGGCGCGCCGAGGACCAGTTCGAGATGCTGCTGGTGACCGCCGAGCACAGCTGGCACCTGCGTCGCCCGCTATTGGCGTTTCCGCGGCAGCCGGTGGGGGTGGGGGACCTGACCTCAGGCCTGTTCCTGGCTCGCGTCCTGCTCGGCGACAGCTGGGTCCAGGCGTTCGAATTCACCGCTGCGGCCGTACACGAAGTGCTGCTGGAAACTCAGGTATGCGCCAGCTATGAACTGCAGTTGGTGCGGGCCCAGGACCGCATCGCGCACCCAAGGGTGCGCTTCGAGGCACAGCTTCTGGCGCTTTAAATCGAGTCGGTTTTCAGGTCCTGGTAACGCTTTTCCAGCTCCTGGCGGATCTGTCGGCGTTGCTGGCCCTGAAGGAAGCGGCGCTTTTCTTCACTGCTCTGCGGCTGGCGTGGCGGCACCGGCACCGGGCGACGGTTGTCGTCGACCGCGACCATGGTGAAGAAGCAGCTGTTGGAATGACGTACCGAGCGCTCGCGGATGTTTTCGGTCACCACCTTGATGCCCACCTCCATCGAGGTGTTGCCGGTGTAGTTGACCGACGCCAGGAAGGTAACAAGTTCCCCCACGTGCACCGGCTCGCGGAAGATCACCTGATCGACCGACAGGGTGACTACATAGCTGCCGGCATAGCGGCTGGCACACGCATAGGCCACTTCGTCGAGGTACTTGAGCAGGGTGCCGCCATGTACGTTGCCAGAAAAGTTGGCCATGTCCGGGGTCATCAGGACGGTCATGCTCAGCTGGGCGTTTCCAGGTTCCATAGTGTGCTCACGGTGAGGTTGCGCTGAATCGGGCGAACGGGGGGCATTATCTGCAGACACTTGTATTCCCCTCTTTTGAATTTGCCTTCCTGGTACGGGACGTTGGCTGACGCTCCATCGTCACGCCGATCATGCCATCAGCGGCGCTTTTCCAGCCGATCTGTTTCTGCATATTGCACCGCCTATTTGCGGCGGGGTGCGATGTTAACCTGACTACACCCATGCAACATGGGCTTTTCATGCATTCAAAACAGTATGTACTTGCTGCTCGCTCAGGGTTGCCTTGGCAGAGGAGCGGTCTGCCCAGGCATCCAGCAACGGACGAGAAAAGGAGTATCACGCCATGCATGCCATCAGCTTTATCCAGGACCTGGCAGTCATCATGCTGGTCGCCGGCGTGGTCACCGTTCTCTTTCACCGTCTCAAGCAACCTGTGGTGCTGGGCTACATCGTCGCCGGCTTCATCATCGGCCCGCACACCCCACCGTTCGGCCTGATCCACGACGAAGACACCATCAAGATCCTCGCCGAGCTGGGGGTGATCTTCCTGATGTTCTGCCTGGGGCTCGAATTCAGCCTGCGCAAGCTGTTCAAGGTAGGCGCCACGGCGTTCATCGCGGCGTTCCTGGAAATCGTGCTGATGATCTGGATCGGCTTCGAGATCGGCCGCTGGTTCGGCTGGAACACCATGGATTCGCTGTTCCTCGGCGCCATCCTGGCGATTTCTTCGACCACCATCATCGTCAAGGCGCTCAACGACCTGAAGATGAAGAACGAGCGCTTCGCCCAGCTGATCTTTGGCGTACTGATAGTCGAGGACATCCTTGGCATCGGCATCATCGCCCTGCTGTCGGGCATCGCCGTCAGCGGCACGGTCAGCTCGGGCGAGGTGTTCTCCACTGTCGGCAAGCTGTCGCTGTTCATGATCGTCGCGTTGGTCATCGGCATCCTGCTGGTGCCACGCCTGCTGGCCTACGTGGCAAAATTCGAAAGCAACGAGATGTTGCTGATTACCGTATTGGGCCTGTGCTTCGGCTTTTGCCTGCTGGTGGTCAAGCTGGAGTACAGCATGGTGCTCGGTGCCTTCCTGATTGGCGCGATCATGGCCGAATCGCGCCAGTTGCTTAAGATCGAGAGCCTGATCGAACCGGTGCGTGACCTGTTCAGCGCCATTTTCTTCGTCGCCATCGGGCTGATGATCGACCCCCAGGTGCTGATCGACTACGCCTGGCCGATCGTGGTCATTACCCTGGCAGTGGTGTTGGGCAAGATGCTGTCGTGCGGCATGGGCGCGTTCATTGCGGGCAATGACGGGCGTACATCGCTGCGAGTGGGCATGGGGCTTTCGCAGATCGGCGAGTTTTCCTTCATCATCGCCGCGCTGGGCATGACCCTGCAGGTGACCAGCGACTTCCTCTACCCGGTGGCTGTGGCGGTGTCTGCAATCACCACGCTGCTGACACCCTACCTGATCCGTGCCGCCGACCCGCTGTCGCTCAAGCTGGGCAAGGTGGTACCCAGCCGCCTGGCGCGGGTGCTGTCGTTGTATGGCGAATGGTTGCGCAGCATCCAGCCGCAGGGCGAGAGCGCCATGCTCGCGGCGATGATCCGGCGCATCCTGTTGCAGGTTGGGGTGAACCTGGCGCTGGTAATCGCCATCTTCTTCAGTGGTGGCTATTTCGCAGGGCGGATCGGCAACTGGCTCAGCGAGTGGGTCAGCGATGCCAGCCAACAGAAAGCGCTGATATGGGGCGCAGCGTTGTTGCTGTCGTTGCCATTCCTGATTGCTGCCTATCGCAAGCTCAAGGCACTGTCGATGCTACTGGCAGAGATGGGCGTCAAGCCGGAAATGGCCGGGCGGCATACCCAGCGCGTGCGTCGTGTGATTGCCGAGGTGATCCCGCTGTTGTCGCTGCTGGTTATTTTCCTGCTGCTATCGGCGCTGTCGGCGAGCATTCTGCCGACCAGCGAGTTGCTGCTGGTGATTGCCGTGGTGGCTGCGGTAGTGGTGGCCTTGCTGTGGCGCTGGTTTATCCGCGTGCATACGCGCATGCAGATTGCCTTGCTGGAGACGCTGGAGAACAGCCGCGAGAATACGCACTGACTGTGGGAGCGGGCATGCCCGCGAACACCGGCGCGGCTGGGGCCAATCACCGTGCTGGCTTCTTCGCGGGCGCGCCCGCTCCCACAGGTACTGCATGGGTGCTGACCTTTGTGCAGTACAGCATCAAAACAGAGGTTGGAATCAGCTCTCCAGCCAGACATCCCGCGCCCAGTGCCACACCGATTCCCAGCTGTCTTCGCCGACACTTTCCTCTTCGGCATCCCACAGCACCACGGTGCCATCCTCTTCGACGCAGTAGTAGTTGTCGCCGTCCTGACACAATGGAATCAGGTCACGTGGCACGCCGGCATCCCAGGCGTTGGCGGCGACTTCCGGCAGGTAGGTATGCGACTGTGGGTCGGTAACGGTCACCGGCTCCAGTGAACCATACACCACGTCACTGACGGTCAGCAGGAACTCTTTGAACACGAACGGAATGTTGATGAACAGCTCTTCTTCGATCTCGACCAGCTGGTCCTCGTCGGGAAGCTCAAGGGGCACCGGCACTGGCTCGTTGGCTTCACGGAGTTGTTCGATCACTTCTTCCACGGTTCACTTCCTCTGACCTAGATGACAACGCTGCGCGTTATACCCTAGTAGGCCACTCTGGCAAAAGCAAAAACCCCGGGACAGGCCCGGGGTTTTTTGTGCAGCACGCAACGGTTAGCCGTTTTGACGGATACCGGCCACCAGCCAAGGCTGGTTTTCGCCTTGGGCGCGAACCATGTGCCAGCTTTCGCTGAACACTTCGCCCTGGTCGAAGCGCGAGTTCTTCGACATGCCACGGAAGGTCAGGGTGGCATCGGTGCGGTCGGCGCGGTCTTCGACACCGTCCAGCTGCACCTCGAGGTTGTCGATGTAGGTGGACTGGAAGCCATCACCCAGTTCGGCGCGCTCGCGCTTGAGGAACTCCAGCATCTGCGGGGTGACGAACTCGGCGATCTTGTCCATCTCGTTGGCGTCCCAGTGCTGCTGCAGCGCCTGGAAGTGGTTACGGGCAGCAGCCAGGAAGTTCTGCTCGTTGAACCAGGCCGGGGCGTTGATCACCGGGGCGGCTGCGGCGGCAGGTGCGGCCGAACCACCGAAGATCGACGGCTGGGCAGGCTGACCGTGAGCTTCACGCTGCATCGGCGCATGACCTGGCATGGCCATTTGCGGCTGCTGCTGGCGACGGCGCGCGGCGATGAAGCGGAACACCAGGAAGGCGATGAGCGCCACGATCAGGAAGTCCATGATCTGGAAGCCTTCGAAACCGTCACCCATGAACATGGAAGCCAGCAGGCCACCGGCAGCGAGGCCGGCCAGAGGGCCCAACCAGCGCGAAGCACCGCTGGCGGCCGGAGCGGCACGGCCAGGTGCGGTCGGCGCGGCGGCAGGCGTGGTTGGCGTGGCCTGGCGGGTCTGGTGGATAGGCGCGGAGCCCGAGCTCTTGCCGCCGCCAAAACGCTTGGCGTTGGCGTCCAGGCTCAGCGTCAGGCCGACGCAGAGCGCCAGAGCGATGCTAAGAAAACGTTGCATAAGTGGGATATCCCCTGTTGTGGATTGCACGCGCGTCATGGTGCACAGGTTCCCGGGCACATGACCAGCGACATAATGTTTCTAGCTTTTGCCTGAGTGTTACAAACCCGGCTGGACCGGACTTTTTGAATGCTGACCCAATACCTGTGGGAGCGGCCTTGTGTCGCGATAGGGCTGCGAAGCAGCCCTAAGATATCAGCGTCAAAGCCACAATCGTGGGGCCGCTTTGCGGCCCTTTCGCGACACAAGGCCGCTCCCACAAAGGCCGCTCCTACAAGGACCTGCGCAGGCTTTTAGATGGCCTCGAGCTTGGCATACCCCAGCATCAGCCACTTGCTGCCTTCGGCAAAATTCACCTGCACCCGTGCCTGGGCGCCGGAGCCTTCGAAGTTAAGGATCACACCCTCGCCAAACACCGCATGCTGCACACGCTGACCCAGGTTGAACGCGGTCTGCGGAATGCTGGCATTGGCGAACAGGTTGCTGTTCGTCGCCGTCTTGGCCCCGCCGAACGGGCGACTGACGCTGTTGGACAGGCGCACTTCCTGAACCAGGCCCGCCGGAATTTCGCGTACGAAACGTGACACCTTGTTGTAGGTCTCGCTCCCATACAGGCGACGTGTTTCAGCGTAGGTCATGACCAGTTGGCGCATGGCGCGGGTGATGCCCACATAAGCCAGGCGGCGCTCCTCTTCCAGGCGGCCAGGCTCTTCCAGGCTCATCTTGTGCGGGAACAGGCCTTCTTCCATGCCCACCAGGAACACATACGGGAACTCCAGGCCCTTGGCGCTGTGCAAGGTCATCAGCTGGACGCTGTCTTCATGCTCGTCGGCCTGGGCGTCGCCTGCCTCGAGCGAGGCGTGGCCGAGGAACGCCGAGAGTGGCGAGAGGTCGGCGTCTTCTTCGGTGGACTCGAAGTTGCGCGCTGCGCTGACCAGTTCCTCAAGGTTTTCTACCCGTGCCTGGCCCTTTTCACCCTTTTCTTCCTGGTGATAGATGATCAGCCCGGACTGCTCGATGGTGGTCTGGGTCATGGTATGCAGTGGCATGTCCACGACCTTGGCAGCCAACCCCTCGATCAGCTCGATGAACGCACCCAAGGCACTGGCGGCGCGGCCTTTCAGGGCTTTGGCAGCGAGCAGCTGGCACATGGCTTCCCACATCGACAGCTGGCTGTGGCGGGCATGCTCGCGGATGGCTTCGACGGTTTTTTCGCCAATGCCACGTGGCGGCACGTTGATCACCCGTTCCAGGGCAGCATCGTTGCCGCGGCCTTCGATCAGCCGCAGGTAAGCCATGGCGTTCTTGATTTCGGCGCGCTCGAAGAAGCGCTGGCCACCGTAGATGCGGTAGGGGATGCGTTCGCGCAGCAGGGCTTCTTCCAGCACCCGCGACTGGGCGTTGGAACGGTACAGGATGGCGATCTCGCTACGCGCGTTGCCCTGTTTGACCAGGCTTTCGATGGTTTCCACCACGTAGCGCGCTTCGTCGTGCTCGTTGTAGGCCGCATACAGGGTCAACGGTTCGCCTTCGCCCAGGTCGGTCCACAGTTCCTTGCCCAGGCGCCCGCTGTTGTTGGCGATCAGCGCGTTGGCCGCCTTGAGGATGCCGCCGGTGGAGCGGTAGTTCTGCTCCAGGCGGATCATTTCGGCGTCTGGGAAGTCGGCAGTGTACTGGTGAATGTTCTCGATCTTGGCACCGCGCCAGCCGTAGATCGACTGGTCGTCATCGCCCACTGCCATCAGGCTGGCGCCACCGCGTGCCAACAGGCGCAGCCAGGCGTACTGCACGGCGTTGGTATCCTGGAATTCGTCTACCAGCACATGCTGGAAACGCCGCTGATAGTGTTCCAGCAGGCCGGGATGGTCGCGCCACAGGTCAAGGGCGCGCAGCAGCAACTCGGAAAAGTCGATGACCCCGGCGCGCTCGCAGGCCTGTTCGTAGGCGGTATAGACGTCGCGCATGGTCGACAGGAACAGGTCGCCCCCGGCCTGGATATGTTGCGGTCGCAGGCCTTCGTCCTTCTGCCCGTTGATGAACCACTGGGCTTGGCGTGCCGGCCATTTCTGCTCGTCCAGGCCCAGCTCGCGCATCACCCGCTTGATCAGGCGCTGCTGGTCGTCGCTGTCGAGGATCTGGAAGTTCTGCACCAGTCGTGCTTCCTGCCAGTGCGCCCGCAGCAGGCGATGGGCCAGGCCGTGGAAGGTGCCGACCCACATGCCCGCCGGGTTGATGCCCAGCAGTTGCTCGATCCGCTGGCGCATTTCTGCCGCGGCCTTGTTGGTGAAGGTCACCGACAGGATCGAGTGCGGCGATGCCTGCTCCACCTGGATCAGCCAGGCAATGCGGTGCACCAGCACGCGGGTTTTACCGGAACCGGCGCCAGCAAGCACCAGTTGACGCCCGAGCGTGGCCGCTACGGCCTGGCGTTGGGCATCGTTGAGGGAATTCAGCAGGAGGGAGAGGTCGTCTGTGCGCATCGGGCCATTCTAGGGCGCAGCAGGAAATGGGGCAAACTTCTACTGTATGAATATTCACCTGCCGCATGCCCGTTCATCGAGCCGATGGCAGGTGCCAGGCCGCCGTTCAGGCGACCTGGCCGGCAGCGGCTCAGTCAATCGCTTCGATGGTGCGAATTTCGCAGCGCTGAGAACCGTCAGCATGGATGATCTCCACGGTTTTCCAGCCAGTGCCGCCTGCACGTTCGAAAACCACGGTTTTTTCCGTCAGGACCTGCGGGGTGATTGCGCCGCTATCCACCAGCTGAAGCTCCAGCACTTCCCAGCCACCCCTGTGGCGCAGCTTGGGTTCGACCAGCACCGGTTCGATGGCCGGGGTGGCGACCGTAACGGTGCCATGAACCCTGAACACCTGCTTGCCGTGGGCGATGTCATTGACTGCAACGAGGTTGGTAATAATAGCCATTGTCTGTTCCTGTCTCGTGTTGAAAGTAGCGCCAGTGCGCTGGGGCTACTTTCTGCTCTTTCATCTGACACGGGAGCAGGGCAGTGCTTCAGCTATGCCAGTGCCTGCCATGCCTGGCGAGCAAGCTGTTGGCTTGCTCCGGCCCGTTACTGCCTGCCGGGTACGGTCTTGGTGCCTGGAAGTGCTCTTCACAGCCCTTGATGATCGGGTCGATCCAGGCCCAGGCCGCTTCCACTTCGTCGCGGCGCATGAACAACGTCGAGTCGCCCTCAAGCACATCCAGCAACAGCCGCTCGTAGGCGTCCCAGCGGCGGGTCTGGCTGAACACCTGGGCCAGGTTCAGATCCAGGTCCACAGGTTCCAGGCGCATGCCCTTGCCCGGGCTCTTGGTCATCATGCGCAAGCTGATGCGTTCGTCCGGTTGCAGCTGGATCAGCAGCTGGTTGACTTGGCCACCATTGAAAAGCTCGTGGGGCACCGGCTTGAACTGGATGACGATCTGCGATGAGCGGCGTGCCATGCGCTTGCCGGTACGCAGGTAGAAGGGCACGCCCGCCCAGCGCCAGTTGTCGATGTGCGCCTCGATGGCGATGAAGGTTTCGGTGTCGCTGTCGTTGTCGACGTCCTTTTCGAAATAATAGGCCGGCACTTCCTGGCCGCCGATGTGCCCGGCGCCATACTGGCCGCGTACGGTCTTGTCCTGTACGTCCTGACCAGTGATGGGCTTGAGGGCGCGCAGGATCTTCACTTTCTCGTCACGCACCGCTTCGGCCTCGAACTGCGCGGGGGGCTCCATGGCCACCAGGCACAGCAGCTGTAGCAAGTGGTTCTGCAGCATGTCGCGGGTCGCCCCGGCGCGGTCGTAGTAGGCGCCGCGGTTCTCTACCCCCAGGGTCTCGCAAACGCTGATCTGCACGTGGTCGACCTGGCTGTTGCGCCACACTGGCTCCAGCAGGGCGTTGGCAAAACGCAGGGCCATCAGGTTCTGCACGGTTTCCTTGCCCAGGTAGTGGTCGATGCGAAATACCTGGTTTTCCTCAAGCACTGCGCCGATCGCTTCGTTGATGGCGGTAGCCGACTCCAGCGAGTGGCCGATCGGCTTTTCCAGAACGATGCGCGCTTCGGCGTCGGCCAGGCCGGCGTTGTGCAGGTGCTTGGCGATCGGCACGAACAGGTTGGGGGCGGTGGCCAGGTAGAAGATGCGCGTCAAGCCGCCGGGCTCGCCCAGGTAACGCGCCAGGCGGCCGAAATCGGCGCTTTGCGAAGCATCCATGGCGAAATAGTCGACGCGCGCGGAAAAACGCTGCCAGACCTCTTCGTCGAAGTCGTTGCGGGCGATCTGTGCCCGGCAATGGCGTTCGGCGAGCTTGAGATAGTCATTGCGTGGCAAGTTGCGTCGCGCCAGTGCGATGATCCGCACGGCAGGGTCAAGACGGGCCTCGCGAAACAGGTGGTAGAGCGCCGGAAGCAATTTGTGCAGGGCCAGATCGCCGGTGCCGCCGAAGACCAGAATGTCGCAAGGAATAGTCAAACCACCACTCTCCACGTTCGTTTAACTGGGCGGGTTGGCGTCCATGTAGTATAACTACAAGATAGCTACAACCCGGCCAGCCGATCATAACCGAGTCCAGCCTGTGAATCTGTTGCAACATATCGCCCAATCGCGCCACCTGCTGCGCAAATCGGAACTCAAAGTGGCCGACCACGTGCTACTCGACCCGGCTGCCGTCATGCACAGCTCCATGGCCGACCTGGCGCACAGCGTGGGTATCAGCGAACCGACCATCGTGCGTTTCTGCCGTGCGATCGGTTGTTCGGGCTTCCAGGACCTGAAGCTGAAGCTGGCGCAGAGCCTGGCTGCGGGGGCCAGTTTCGGCCAGTTCGCCATTCATGAAGACGACTCGGTCGCCGACTACAGCCTGAAGATCTTCGACACCACGCTGCACACCCTGATGGAAGTGCGCGAGCACCTCGACCCGCAGGCGCTGCAGCAGGCAGTGACCGCCATGGCCCAGGCGCAGCGTGTGGAGTTCTATGGCTTTGGTGCCTCCGGTGCGGTAGCGGCCGATGCCCAGCACAAGTTCTTCCGCCTGCTGCTCAGCGCGGCAGCCTATTCCGACCCGCACATGCAGGCGATGTCGGCGGTGACCCTGAAGCCGGGTGATGTGGCGGTATGCATTTCCCAGTCGGGCCGTTCCAAGGACCTGTTGATTACCGCCAACCTGGTCCGTGAGAGCGGTGCCAACCTGATTACCCTGTGCCCCAGCCAGACACCGCTGGCGGAGCTTTCGACGGTAAACCTGGCAATCGACGTGCATGAAGACACCGAAATCTACACCCCGCTGACCTCGCGTATCGCCCACCTGGTGGTGATTGACGTGCTGGCCATGGGTGTGGCCATGGCGCGCGGGCCGAGCCTGGTCAACCACCTGAAGAGCGTGAAGCGCAGCTTGCGCAGCCTGCGCTTGTCGCCCAAGTCGATCAAGGCTACCGACGACTGATTGTCGTTGCCTGTGCCGGCCCTTTCGCGGGTAAACCCGCTCCCACAGGTACTGCACCGTCCTTGAGGCTGGTGAGCACCTGTGGGAGCGGGTTTACCCGCGAAGAGGTCGGCACAGGTGCTATAAATTTCACTGTTTTGTCACCATTCCACAGCCAAACCGTAAACCGCCAAAGCCAGTCTGAAGTTCCCGCATCTATCTGGGAGACAGGCAATGGCTCGTGACTTCGACGGTACGTACCAACCCAGCGCCAAGGCTCGCAAGCAGCAGGAAAAGGATCAGCGCCGCATGGAATACCGCCGCGCGATCGAGAGCTATTGCGACCAACGTCAACTGCTCCGCGAGCTAGTGGACTACCCGGAGCTGCAAGAGCTCACGGTCTGGCAGGCGTCGGCAGCAGCTTCCCCGAAAAACGCTCAACCAGCGCGCTGATCAACGCACGTTCGCTGCGAATGAACGCCAGGAAAGCCAAGGCCACCGGCGACTGCCGTTTGGCCTTGGACTGCACCACGCACCAGCTGCGGTACAGCGGCAGTTCTTCCACGGGCAGCTCCCTCAACACACCGGTGGCCAGCTCCAGGTTGACCGCATGGCGGGTCAGCATGGCAATGCCCAAGCCGGCGATCACGCACTCTCGCTGGGCGTCTGCCGAAGCCACCTCCAAGGTCTGCGTGAAATGCACGCGCTTGTCCTTGAAGTATTCCTCGCAAGCCTTGCGTGTGCCCGAACCTTGTTCGCGCACCAGCAGGGTATGAGGCTCAAGGTCCTGCAGGCGCAGTTGCTCCAGCTTGCAAAGCGGGTGCTCGGGCGGCGCCACCGCGATGATTGGGTTGTTGAGGAACGGCAGAAAATCCAGGCCCATGTCTTGCGGCACCATGGACATGATGATCAGGTCGTCGCGGTTGTCCGACAAGCGGCGGATGGCTTGGGCGCGATTGACCACGGTCAGGGTCAGGTTGACCTCCGGGTGACGCTGTTTGAAGGCAGCGAACAGGTGTGGCACGAAATACTTGGCGCTGGACTCGATCGCCAGCTTCAACTGCCCCTGCAATGAGCCCTGCATGTCCGACAGCTGCATGTCCAGGCTCTCCAGGCGCCCGAAGATATCGTGGCTGGCGCGTTGCAGGGCCTCGGCAGCTTCGGTCAGGTAGAGCTTCTTGCCCACGTACTCGAACAGCGGTTGGCCGATCAGCTCTTCGAGCTGGCGGATCTGTAGACTAACGGCGGGTTGCGTCAGGGCCATCTCTTCCGCCGCCCGGCTGTACGAACGTAAATCGCATACCTCGTTGAAGATCTGCAATTGACGCAACGTCATACGCATCAAGGACTTACGCATTTTTATCCGCCCTTCGGCAACACCTTGTTACCGCACTATAAGCTTTTGCTAATACAGCCCCTAACAAATATTGATTTTTGTTTATCAACCTACAGCGCTAGGGTGAATGTGCGACTGGCCAGCAACGTCTGGTCACGCGCCGACCGGGAGAACCGGCTCGACTGTTCCTACGGCTTTGGGAAGACTCCAGTGATAAAAAAAATCCTGATCGCCAACCGAGGTGAAATTGCAGTTCGGATCGTGCGCGCCTGCGCCGAGATGGGCATTCGCTCGGTGGCGATCTATTCCGACGCCGACCGCCACGCGTTGCATGTCAAGCGCGCCGACGAAGCCCACAGCATTGGTGCCGAGCCGCTGGCCGGTTACCTGAACCCGCGCAAGCTGGTGAACCTGGCTGTGGAAACCGGTTGTGATGCCCTGCACCCAGGTTATGGTTTCCTGTCGGAAAACGCTGAACTGGCAGAGATCTGCGCCGAGCGCGGGATCAAGTTCATCGGCCCGGCAGCCGAGGTCATTCGCCGCATGGGCGACAAGACCGAAGCGCGTCGCACCATGATCGCCGCCGGCGTACCGGTAACCCCGGGTACCGAAGGCAACGTTGCCGATATTCACGAAGCGCTGAGCGAAGGTGACCGCATCGGTTACCCGGTCATGCTCAAGGCCACCTCTGGTGGTGGCGGCCGTGGTATTCGCCGTTGCAACAGCCGTGAAGAACTGGAACAGAACTTCCCCCGCGTCATCTCCGAGGCTACCAAGGCCTTTGGTTCTGCGGAAGTGTTCCTGGAAAAGTGCATCGTCAATCCCAAGCACATCGAGGCGCAGATCCTCGGTGACAGCTTTGGCAACGTCGTGCACCTGTTCGAGCGCGATTGCTCGATCCAGCGCCGCAACCAGAAGCTCATCGAAATCGCCCCGAGCCCTCAGCTCACCCCCGAGCAGCGCGCCTACATCGGCGACCTGGCGGTGCGTGCGGCCAAGGCAGTGAACTACGAGAACGCCGGTACCGTGGAGTTCCTGCTCGCCGATGGCGAGGTGTACTTCATGGAAATGAACACCCGGGTACAGGTGGAACACACCATCACCGAGGAAATCACCGGTATAGACGTCGTCCGTGAGCAGATTCGCATTGCCTCGGGCCTGCCGCTGTCGGTCAAGCAGGAAGACATCCAGCACCGCGGTTACGCGCTGCAGTTCCGTATCAACGCCGAAGACCCGAAGAACAACTTCTTGCCGAGCTTCGGCAAGATCACCCGCTACTACGCCCCCGGCGGCCCGGGCGTGCGTACCGACACGGCGATCTACACCGGTTACACCATTCCGCCGTTCTACGACTCCATGTGCCTGAAACTGGTGGTGTGGGCGTTGACCTGGGAAGAAGCCATGGACCGCGGCCTGCGGGCCCTGGACGACATGCGCGTGCAAGGGGTGAAGACCACTGCCGCGTACTACCAGGAAATCCTGCGCAATCCGGAATTCCGTAGCGGCCAGTTCAACACCAGCTTCGTCGAAAGCCACCCGGAACTGACCAACTACTCGATCAAGCGCAAACCCGAAGAGCTGGCCCTGGCCATCGCCGCCGCCATCGCCGCCCACGCAGGCCTGTGAGGAACCCAATAATGTCCAAGAAAATTCACGTAACCGACACGATCCTGCGCGACGCCCACCAGTCCCTGCTGGCCACCCGCATGCGTACCGAAGACATGCTGCCGATCTGCGACAAGCTCGACAGGGTCGGCTACTGGTCGCTGGAAGTCTGGGGTGGCGCCACCTTCGACGCCTGCGTGCGCTTCCTCAAGGAAGACCCGTGGGAACGCCTGCGCAAGCTGCGCGCGGCGCTGCCCAACACCCGCCTGCAAATGCTGCTGCGCGGCCAGAACCTGCTGGGCTACCGCCACTACAGCGACGATGTGGTAAAGGCCTTCGTCGCCAAGGCAGCGGTCAACGGTATCGATGTGTTCCGTATCTTCGATGCCATGAACGATGTGCGTAACCTGCGCGTGGCCATTGAAGCGGTCAAGGCTGCCGGCAAGCACGCCCAAGGCACCATCGCCTACACCACCAGCCCGGTACATACCATCGAAGCCTTCGTGAAGCAGGCCAAGCAGATGGAAGCCATGGGTTGCGACTCGGTGGCGATCAAGGACATGGCCGGCCTGCTGACCCCGTTCGCCACCGGTGAACTGGTCAAGGCGCTGAAGGCTGAGCAGTCGCTGCCAGTATTCATCCACTCCCACGACACTGCCGGCCTGGCCGCAATGTGCCAGCTGAAGGCTGTGGAGAACGGCGCCGATCACATCGACACCGCCATCTCCAGCTTCGCCTGGGGCACCAGTCACCCGGGTACCGAGTCGATGGTTGCCGCGCTCAAGGGCAGCGAATTCGATACCGGCCTGGACCTGGAGCTGCTGCAGGAAATCGGTTTGTACTTCTATGCCGTGCGCAAGAAGTACCACCAGTTCGAAAGCGAGTTCACCGCCGTGGACACCCGCGTGCAGGTCAACCAGGTACCGGGCGGCATGATTTCCAACCTGGCCAACCAGCTCAAGGAGCAGGGCGCCCTCAACCGCATGAACGAAGTGCTGGCTGAGATCCCTCGCGTTCGTGAAGACCTCGGCTTCCCGCCGCTGGTGACCCCGACTTCGCAGATCGTCGGTACCCAGGCGTTCTTCAACGTGTTGGCCGGCGAGCGCTACAAGACCATCACCAATGAGGTGAAGCTGTACCTGCAAGGCGGTTACGGCAAGGCCCCGGGCGTGGTCAACGAGCAGCTGCGTCGTCAGGCGATCGGCAGTGAAGAAGTGATCGATGTGCGCCCCGCCGACCTGCTGAAGCCAGAAATGGCCAAGCTGCGTGCCGACATCGGCGCCCTGGCCCGTTGCGAAGAAGACGTGCTGACTTTCGCCATGTTCCCGGACATCGGCCGCAAGTTCCTCGAAGAGCGCGAAGCCGGCACCCTGACCCCGGAAGTCCTGCTGCCAATTCCTGAAGCGGGCGCAGTGGCGTCCCATAGCGGTGAAGGTGTACCGACCGAATTCGTCATCGACGTTCACGGCGAAACCTACCGCGTCGACATCACCGGTGTGGGCGTGAAGGCCGAAGGCAAGCGTCACTTCTACCTGTCGATCGACGGCATGCCGGAAGAAGTGGTGTTCGAGCCGCTCAACGAATTCGTCGGCGGTGGCGGCAGCAAGCGCAAGCAGGCCAGTGCCCCGGGCCATGTCAGCACCACCATGCCAGGCAACATCGTCGATGTGCTGGTCAAGGAAGGCGACATGGTCAAGACCGGCCAGGCCGTGTTGATCACCGAAGCCATGAAGATGGAGACTGAAGTGCAGGCGGGTATCGCCGGCAAGGTCGTGGCCATTCATGTAGCCAAGGGCGACCGTGTGACACCGGGCGAGATCCTGATCGAGATCGAAGGCTGAGATAAGCCCTCATCTACAAGCGGTTAACCTCTGGGGAGCGGATGCTCCCCTTTTTTTGCGTTGAATCTGCCGGCCTCTTCGCGGGCTTGCCCGCTCCCACAGGTACACCACCAGTCTCGAGACCTGTGGAAAACCTGTGGGAGCGGGCAAGCCCGCGAAGAGGCCGGTTGGTCCAGTGCAACTCTCAACCCTTGCGGCACGCCTCCAAGGTCTGCACCTGCCCCTCGGGCTTCTGGTTTTCCTCGCTCAACCACCGCTCGAACCCGGCAGCCACCGCTGGCCACTCATCATCGGTAATCGAATACCACGCCGTATCCCGATTGTGGTCCTTCACCACCAGATGCTTGCGGAACACCCCTTCGAATACAAAGCCAAACCGCTCCGCCGCGCGCTTGGAGCGGGCGTTGGCGTTGTTGCACTTCCACTCCAGCCGGCGGTTGCCCAGCTCGAAGCCCAGCTTGCCCAGCAGGTACACCGCCTCGGTGCCCTTGGGCGTACGCTGCATGGCGGCGCCAAAGGCGACGTGGCCGATTTCGATGCGGCCGTGGTCGGGTACGATCGACATCAGGCTGAGGATGCCCTGCGCCTGGCCGCTCGGGCGGTCGATCACGGTGTAGAACAGCGGGTCGCGGCCGGCGGCGTTGCCCTCCAGCCAACGGTTGAAGGCGGCACGTTCGGTGAACGGGCCATAGGGCAGGTAGTCCCACAGCACCGGGTCGGCAGCCGGACCTTGCAGCGCCTCCCAGAGATCGTCGCCATGGCGCGCCGGGTCGAGCTTTTCCAGGCGGGTGAAGCGGCCGTCGATGGGCTCGGCCTGGGGGACTGCGGCGGGTTTCCAGTTCAATGCGTCGGTCATGTTCGGCTTAGAACTCTTTGCGGAATTGAATGAAGCCCGAGCGCTCGGCAACCTGCTGGTACAGGCTGATGGCGGTGGCGTTGGTCTCGTGGGTCAGCCAGTGCACCTTGCTGCAGTTTTCGGCCTTGGCTGCAGTGTAGACATGCTCGATCAGCTGGCGGCCGATGCCCAGGCCACGCTGCGTGCTGTCCACGTACAGGTCCTGCAGGTAGCAGGCGTTACCGATACTCCAGTTGGTACGATGGTAAATGAAGTTGACCATACCCACGGCCTTGCCATCGACCCAAGCCAGTGCCGAATGAGTCGGTTCGTTCGGGTCGAGCAAGCGTTGCCAGGTGCTGAGGCTGACCCCTTCGGGCAATTCGGATTCATAGAAGTGCAGGTAGGCCTGCCACAGGGCGAGCCAGGCAGCATGGTCCTGGCTGGTGACGGAACGCAGGGTAACGCTGGACATGGGCTATTCCTTCAGAGTTGGCGCATGTGCGCCGCGAGTTGGTTATCCAGGTAGTCGGGGCTGGCGCGCAGGCCTTCACGCACGCCGGCAATGTCTTGCTCGGAGCGGTTCTGGCTGAGCTTGCGCGCGCCTTGCAGGCGGGCGATGGGCAGGCGAACACCGACGATGGCGCGGAGCATGCCATCGAGGTACTCACGCGGAGCGTCGGTGACTTTCCACGGTTCGTCGCGGCCTTGTTCGTGGCGCTCGGTCAGGCGACTGACAATTGCCAGCAATGGTTCTGCGTCGTGGATCACTTCCGCCGGGCCATAGGCGTGCACGGCCAGGTAGTTCCAGGTTGGCACCACCTTGGGGTTGTCGGCCTTGCTCGGATAGTAACCAGGGCTGACATAAGCATCGGCGCCGGGGAACACCAGCAGGGCTTCGCCACCATGCTCCAGGTCGTGCCACTGGCGGTTGGCTCGCGCCAGGTGGGCATAGACGGTGCCGAATTCGCCTTCGCCGGTATCGACCAGCACGGGCAGGTGCGTGGCCAGCAGGCCTTGTTCGCCCTGGCTTACCAGGATGGCCAGGCGGGTGTCGAGCATGTGCTGGTGCAGGTGCCCGAGGTCATGTTCCTGATGGGGTTTGCTGTTGTACATGCTCGGTTTCCTTGTGCGATGGCTTCATCCTAGGCAGGCTATTGGCTCATAGTAAGAGCCATTAACAGCTGTTTTGATAGGTCCAATGCCATGAGCGAGCGCCCCCTCGTGTTGCCTTTCGACCCTGCCGGGATCGCCCTTGATCGCCGCCGCGGGCTCAGCCAGCAGCTGTACCAGGCGCTACGTGCGCGGGTGCTGGATGGGCGCCTGAGCAGTGGCACGCGGCTACCCGCCACGCGTGATCTGGCCGCCATGCTGGCGCTGTCACGCAACAGCGTGGTGCGGGCCTATGACCAGCTATATGCCGAGGGCTACATCGAGAGCCGGGTAGGCGATGGCACCTATGTCAGCCAGCTGCCGAAACTCTCCAATGTAAAACTATCCACACAAGTATCCACAGGGTTATCCAGGGGCTTATCAACAGACTTATCCACATTTTCCCGGGAAAATACTGAGGATTTATCCAGCAAGCGGTGGTCCAGCGAGCCTTTGCAGCGCCTGAAAACTAACCATCTACCGCCCCCAAGAAGCGGTGCCCCGCGTGCATTTCGCGTCGGTATTCCGGCGTTCGACCTGTTCCCGTTCGACGTCTGGGCCAAGCTGCAGGCGGGTTTCTGGCGCAACCCGAATCCGGCGCAGCTGGGTTACGGTGACCCTGCAGGTGAGCCGCTGCTGCGTGAACTGATTGCAGCCTACCTGCGTCGCTCGCGTGGGCTGAGTTGTGCGGCTGAACAAATAGTGATCACCAGTGGTGCGCAGCAGGCCATCAGCCTTTGTGCACAGTTGCTATTGCAGCCGGGCGAAGGTGTGGCTGTGGAAAACCCGGGTTACCGCGCAGCCGGGCATGCCTTTGCGCTGGCCGGTGGCAGGTTGCATGGCGTACCGGTGGACGAGGACGGCATGGACTGTCGCCGGCTCGGGCAGCTGGCGGATTGCCGGCTGGCCTATGTCACGCCGGCCCACCAGTACCCGACCGGGGTGACGATGAGCCTGGCGCGACGCCTGGAGCTACTGGCCTGGGCCGAGCGCAGCGATGGCTGGATCATCGAAGACGACTATGACGGCGAGTACCGCTACAGCGGTGCGCCCTTGGCCCCGCTTGCGGCGCTCGACCAGCACGGGCGGGTGCTGTACGTCGGCACCTTCGGCAAGATCGCCTTTCCGGCATTGCGCCTGGGCTACCTGGTACTGCCGCCGCCGCAACTGGCGCAGGCGTTCAGCCAGGGCAGGGCGCTGGCGGTGCGGCATTCGGAGGTCAGTAGCCAGTGCGTGATGGCAGAGTTCATGGCCCGGGGGCATTTCCAGCGGCATATCCGGCGCATGCGCAAGGCGGCGTTGAGCAGGCGCAATGTGCTCAAGGCTGGTTGGCCTGTGGATATTCCGGGGTTGGGAGGCATGCCGGAGGTGGCGGCGGGGCTGCATGTGAAGGTTGATGTGGATAACTTTGCGCGGGAGCAGGAGCTGGTGGCCAAGGCGGAAGCGGTCGGCGTTGAGGTAACGCCGCTGAGTAATTTCTGGCTGGCGGACAGCGAGCAGCCTGTGGATAAGCGCGCGGGGCTGGTGCTGGGGTTTGCAGCGGTGCCGGAGGGGGAGATTGCCGAGGCGTTGATGCGCTTGCGCAAGGCTTGGAGAAAGTGAATGGGGCTGCAAAGCAGCCCCGGCTCTAAATCAGGTTCCGGACTTGATCCGCGTCCAGGCCCTGGTCCGCGCCCGCTCGGCATCCCGCGCCAGGGGCTTGAGGGTATACAGCTTGGCCATTGCCTCCGCCGTCGGATACAGGTTGGGGTTGTTGCGAATCGCCGGGCTCACCTTGTCGGTCGCGTCCTTGTTCGGGTTTGGGTACCCGACAAAGTCGCTGATCGGCGCAATCACCTCGGGCCGCAGCAGGTAGTTGATGAACGCGTGGGCATCTTCCGGGTTGGCCGCGTTCTTCGGAATCGCCAGCATGTCGAACCAGATCGGTGCACCTTCCTTGGGCAGGCGCATGTCCACCACCACGCCATTCTTCGCCTCGCGGGCCCGGTTGGCGGCCTGCGAGAAGCTGCCGCTGTAGCCCACTGCCACGCAGATATCGCCGTTGGCGATGTCAGCCATGTACTTCGAGGAGTGGAAGTAGGTGATGTGCGGGCGGATCTTCAGCATCAGCGCTTCGGCTTTCTTGTAATCAGCCGGTTTGTCACTATTGGGTGGCAAGCCCAGGTACTGCAGGGCCAGCGGCATGATTTCCGACGGCGAGTCGAGCAGGGCCACGCCGCATTGCTTGAGCTTGGCGATGTTCTCTTCCTTGAAGATCAGGTCCCAGCTGTCCACCGGGGCGTTGTCGCCGAGCGCAGCCTTGACCTTGGCCGGGTTGAAGCCGACCAGTACGGTGCCGTACATGTAGGGCACGGCAAATTTGTTACCGGGGTCGTTGGCCTCGATCAGCTTCATCAGCGCCGGGTCCAGGTGCTGCCAGTTCGGCAGCTTGTTGCGGTCCAGCGGCTGAAACACTCCCGCTTCGATCTGCTTGGCGAGGAACACGTTGGACGGTACTACCACGTCATACCCGGAGTTGCCGGTCAGCAGCTTGGCTTCCAGCGCCTCGTTGGTGTCGAAGATGTCGTAGACCAGCTTCACTCCGCTGTCTTTCTGGAACTCGGTGAGGGTTTGCGGGGTGATGTAGTCGAACCAGTTGTACACCCGCAGGGTGCGCTGTTCGGCCTGGGCCTGCAGGGCACCGGTTAACAAGGTGACGGCGATGAACGGGGCGAGCAGACGCTTGAGTCGGACCATTACCGGGCTCCTGGCTGGGCGTGCTGGAAGCCTTCCAGCACATTGACCGCGTTGATACCGATTTCTTCCACAGCGTAGCCGCCTTCCATCACAAACAGGGTCGGCTTGCCGAGCTGGGCAATGCGCTTGCCCATTTCCAGGTAGTCCGGGCTGTCCAGCTTGAACTGCGAGATCGGGTCGTCCTTGAAGGTGTCCACGCCCAGCGAGACCACCAGCACGTCGGCGTCATAGGCGGCGATGCGCTGGCAGGCGTCCTCCAGGGCGGCGCTCCAGGCGGCCCAGTCGCTGCCGGCCGGCAGTGGGTAGTTGATGTTGCAGCCTTCACCGGCACCCTCGCCGGTTTCATCGGCATGGCCGAGGAAGAACGGGAACTCGTCGCGCGGGTCGCCATGGATCGAGGCGAAGAACACATCGTTGCGGTGGTAGAAGATGTCCTGGGTGCCGTTGCCGTGGTGGTAGTCGACGTCGAGGATGGCGACCTTGCGCCGGCCCTGGTCGAGGAAGGCCTGGGCGGCAATGGCGGCGTTGTTCAGGTAGCAATAGCCGCCCATGACTTCGCCAGCGGCGTGGTGCCCTGGCGGGCGGCACAGGGCAAAGGCCGAATGGGCGCCTTGCTGGATCGCCGCCTGGGCGGTAAGGGCGACCTGGGCGGCGCTGTAGGCAGCCTGCCAGGTTCCGGCGGTGATCGGTGCGCCAGCATCAAAGCTGTAGTAGCCCAGTTCGCCGTGCAGGCCGGTGGGTTTTACCTGGCGCAGGGTGCGTGCGGGCCAGGTGAACGGCAGCAAGTCGCCTTCCTGGCCCAGTGCGGCCCAGCGCGCCCAGGCGCCTTCGAAGAAGTCCAGGTAGCTGGCGCTGTGGATGCGCAGCAACGGTGCGCGCCCGAAGTCGGTGGGGCCCTGGATGTCGCCGAGGTTGCGCTTTTTTACCTGGTCGAGCACATGGTCGGCGCGTGACGGCATTTCGAAACAGGGCATCAGCTTGCCGTCGATCAGCTCGCAGCGGCCGTGGTGCAGGCGGTGGTCATCGGAATAGATCGTCAGCATTTTTGTTCTCCGGTGGGTACTGGCGTGGGCCCATTTTCATGGGTGGGCCAGTGAGGGAGAACGACGCAAGTGGCCAAAAGGGGATCGATGTGGCCAAGCTCTTTGGCTGGATTTGTTGGTGGCCTGTACTGGCCCTTTCGCGGGTGAACCCGCTCCCACAGGTACAGTGTTGCACCTGGGTGTGTGCAATCCCTGTGGGAGCGGGTTCACCCGCGAAAGGGCCGGTACAGGTCAACCGCGGAAGTGACTGGGCGCAACGCCACTCCAGCGCTGGAAGGCATGCCGGAAACTGGCGGTCTCGCTGAAACCCAGGGACTCGGCAATCCGATAGATCGGCATCTGCTCATCAGCCAGCAACTGCTTGGCCCGTTCGAACCTCAATTCATCCAGCAGCTGTTGATAACTGCTGCCCAACGCCTGCAAATGCCGGCGCAGGGTGCGCGATGAGCAGTTCATCTGCCGCGCCAGCCCTTCCAGCCCGGGCGCTGCATCCAGTTGTTGCGCCAGCAGTTGGCGAATCCGCCCCAGCCAGGCTTGGCGGCCTGTGAATTCAAGGTTCAGGCGCCGGCAGCGTTCGCTCATGGCCTTGTGGGTAATCGGGTCGGCCAGCGGCAGTGGCGTGTCCAGCCAGCGCCGTTCAAAGGCAAAGGCGTTGTCCTCGGCACTGAACCCGATCGGGCACTGGAAGGCACCGGCATAGAGGGCATGGTAGCCCGGGCGTGGGTGTTCGAAGCGGGCGCCCAGCAGGGGCAGCGGTCGGCCGAGCAGGTCGTCGCAGATGACTTTCAGCGATACCAGGCAGAACTCGGCATTGAAGGCGGTCAGCGTCGGGCTGTCGTGGTAGTCGCTGGCGCTGAACCAGACGCGTTGGCCGTCCTCCAGCAAACGCAGCTTGAAGACTGTTCCCAGCAGTGCCGGATACTGCAGCGCCAAGCGCAAGGCGTCACCCAAAGTGGCACTGGAGAGCAGGGCGTAACCGAGCATGCCGTAGCACGACACATGCATGCGCCGGCCCAGTTCCAGGCCGATATCCTCGCGCCGGGCAACGGCGTTGGCACACACCTGCAGTTCCTGCTGGGTGGTGATGCGTGCATCGGCGTGCCCCAGGTCCGCCGGGCCGATGCCGCTGCCGGCCAGTAGCGCCGACGCTTCGCAACCGTCTGCCTGGAATACGTTGAGGATCAGCGAAACCGCGTTGAGGGTGGTGAGGTGGCTGTGCAGCATGCTGGGTAATCCCGTCGGCCTGGGACGCATTATGGAGCAAGTTGTGTGCCGATGTTCGGGGGCCGCTCTGCGGCCCTATCGCGACACAAGGCCGCTCCCACATTGAGCGGTGAACGCAGGGCTCTTGTGGGAGCGGCCTTGCGTCGCGATGGGCTGCAACGCAGCCCCAAAATCTTGCAGGCAAAAAAAAGGCCCGAAGCATAGGCTCGGGCCTTGGAAAGGTTGAGAGGTGTCTAGTCCCTCGACCTGGTGAGACTGTTTACAGCAGCCTGGTTACGCCTTCAGCGGAACCAGACGGGGAGCGATCATGTTTTCCGGACGCAGGATGTCGTCGAGCATCGCGTCGTCCAGCAGCTTCTCTTCGCGCACCAGTTCCAGTACGCCGCGGCCGGTTTCCAGGGCAACGCGGGCGATACGGGTGGCGTTTTCGTAGCCGATGTATGGGTTCAGGGCGGTGACCAGGCCGATCGAGTGCTCGACCAGTTCACGGCAGCGCTGTTCGTTGGCGGTGATGCCGACGATGCAGTGTTCGCGCAGCATGTCCATGGCACGTTGCAGCAGGCGGATCGAGTCGAAGATCTTGTAGGCGATCAGCGGCTCCATCACGTTCAGCTGCAGCTGGCCACCTTCGGCGGCGACGGTCAGGGCCAGGTCGTTGCCCATGATGGCGAAGGCCACTTGGTTGACGGCTTCAGGGATAACCGGGTTGACCTTGCCTGGCATGATCGAGCTGCCTGGCTGACGCGCTGGCAGGTTGATCTCGTTGATGCCGGTGCGCGGGCCGCTGGACAGCAGGCGCAGGTCGTTGCAGATCTTCGACAGTTTGACTGCGGTACGCTTGAGCATGCCGGAGAACAGTACGAAGGCGCCCATGTCGGAGGTCGCTTCGATCAGGTCGGCAGCCGGTACCAGCGGCTGGCCGCTGATGGTAGCCAGACGCTGTACGGCCAAGGCCTGGTAGCCAGGGTCGGCGTTGATGCCGGTGCCAATGGCGGTACCGCCCAGGTTGATTTCGGTCAGCAGTTCCGGGGCCAGCGAGCGCAGGCGCTGCAGGTCTTCGGTCATGGTGGTGGCGAAAGCGCGGAATTCCTGGCCCAGGGTCATCGGTACGGCGTCCTGCAGCTGGGTACGGCCCATCTTCAGTACGTGATCGAACTCTTTGCCCTTGGCAGCGAAGGCCTGGATCAGGCTGTCGAGGCTGGCCAGCAGGGCGTCGTGGCCCAGCAGCAGGCCCAGACGGATGGCTGTCGGGTAGGCGTCGTTGGTCGACTGCGCCATGTTCACGTCGTTGTTCGGGTGCAGGTACTGGTACTCACCCTTCTGGTGGCCCATGGCCTCCAGCGCGACGTTGGCGATGACTTCGTTGGCGTTCATGTTGGTAGAGGTACCAGCACCGCCCTGGATCATGTCCACCACGAACTGGTCGTGGTAATCGCCTTTGATCAGGCGGGCACAGGCTGCAGTGATGGCAGCGTGCTTGGCATCGCTCAGGTGACCCAGCTCACGGTTGGCGTCGGCAGCAGCCTGCTTGACCATGGCCAGGGCCACGACCAGCTTCGGGTAGTGCGACAGCGGAACACCGGAGAGGTGGAAGTTGTTGGCAGCGCGCAGGGTCTGGATGCCGTAGTAGGCATCTGCAGGAACTTCAAGGGTACCCAACAAATCTTTTTCGACGCGGAACGATGCAGCGGAGGACATGATGTATATCATCTCGAATTTGACCCGGCACATGCCGGAATGGCGCCAATCCTAGGCCTGAAGGTGATTTTGCGGCCAATGCTGTTGCACGCTAACCTATGCACAAACGGCATAGTGTTTCATGTGACGCCAATTGACATTCGAGCGTGTTCCATTTTGGTGCACGCCGGGAGATGTGCTTCGTGAACCTTGAAAGCAAATGGCTGGAAGACTTCAGCGCGCTGGCAGCAACCCGCAGTTTTTCCCAGGCGGCAGAGCGGCGTTTCGTGACTCAACCTGCCTTCAGCAGGCGTATTCGCAGCCTTGAAGCAGCCTTGGGTCTGCAGTTGGTGAATCGTTCCCGCACGCCAATAGAACTGACTGAAGCCGGCCAGCTTTTTCTTGTCACGGCACGTACCGTTGTCGACCAGTTGAGCGAAATTCTCCGCCATTTGCATCATCTGGAAGGCGGGCAGGGCGAAGTGGTGCAGGTGGCTGCGGCACACTCCCTGGCGTCGGGCTTTTTCCCGCGTTGGGTGGCCCAGTTGCGCAACGATGGGTTGAACATCGCCACCCGTCTGGTTGCGACCAACGTCGGCGATGCCGTGCATGCATTACGCGAAGGAGGCTGCGACCTGATGCTGGCCTTCTATGACCCGGATGCCGCCCTGCAGATGGATGCTGAAATCTTCCCGTCGCTGCACATGGGTACCACCGAAATGTTGCCTGTGTGCGCTGTGGATGCGGAAGGCAAGCCATTGTTCGACCTGGAGGGCGAGGGCAGCGTGCCGCTGCTGGCCTATACCGCCGGAGCCTTCCTTGGCCGTTCGGTGAACTTGCTGCTGCGCCAGCGCAACCTGCGCTATACCACTGTCTATGAAACCGCCATGGCAGACAGCCTCAAGAGCATGGCGCTGGAAGGCATGGGCATCGCCTGGGTACCGCGCCTGTCGATGCGTGGCGAACTGGAACGGGGCGAACTGGCGATCTGCGGCGGCAGCCAGTGGCACGTGCCACTGGAAATCCGCCTGTATCGTTGCGCCCTGGTGCGCAAGGCCAATGTAAGGCTGTTGTGGCGCAAGCTCGAGGGGGCGGCGATGGTTGACCCAAAAGTCAGTCAAAGCCCCGAAAAATAAGGGGCGACAGTTGGTCGCCGGGGTGCCTTAAACGCACCACCTTACGGTATACTGCGCGGCCTTTCGACCGGATGCGTCCGGTCCTGATCAGCAAACAAGCCACGCCGGTCGTCCCGCGTGGCTTGTTGTTTTTTGACGCGCCCAAGGGCGCACAAGCGAAGAGGCTCGACGATGAGTGCACTGGTTGGCGTGATCATGGGCTCCAAGTCCGATTGGTCCACCCTTAGCCACACCGCCGATATGCTGGAAAAACTCGGCATTCCCTACGAAGTGAAGGTGGTTTCCGCCCACCGCACCCCGGATCTGCTGTTCCAGTATGCCGAAGAGGCTGAGGGCCGTGGCATCGAGGTGATCATCGCCGGTGCAGGTGGCGCAGCCCACCTGCCAGGTATGTGCGCTGCCAAGACCCACCTGCCGGTGCTGGGCGTGCCCGTGCAATCGTCGATGCTGTCGGGTGTCGATTCGCTGCTGTCGATCGTGCAGATGCCAGCCGGTGTGCCGGTAGCCACCCTGGCCATCGGCCGTGCCGGTGCGGTCAACGCTGCGCTGCTGTCGGCCAGTATTCTCGGCGCCAAGTACCCGCAGTACCACGCGGCGCTCAAGCAGTTCCGCACGGAGCAGACCGACACCGTGCTGGACAACCCAGACCCGCGCCAGGCTTGAGGCTCAACCCATGAAGATCGGTGTAATCGGTGGCGGCCAGCTGGGCCGCATGCTGGCCCTGGCGGGTACCCCGCTGGGCATGAACTTCGCTTTCCTCGACCCGGCGCCGGACGCCTGCGCCGCGCCGCTGGGCGAGCACCTGCGTGCCGACTACGGCGACCAGGACCACCTGCGCCAGCTGGCCGACGAAGTCGACCTGGTCACCTTCGAGTTCGAAAGCGTCCCGGCCGAGACCGTCGCCTTCCTCTCGCAGTTCGTGCCGGTGTACCCCAGCGCCGAAGCGCTGCGCATCGCCCGTGACCGCCTGTTCGAAAAGAGCATGTTCCGCGACCTGGGTATCCCCACCCCGGCCTTCGCCGACATTCTCTCGCAGTCCGACCTGGACGCCGCGGTGGCCAGCATCGGCCTGCCGGCCGTGCTGAAAACCCGCACACTGGGTTACGACGGCAAGGGCCAGAAGGTGCTGCGCACGCCTGAGGACGTGGTCGGTACCTTTGCCGAGTTGGGCAGCGTGCCGTGCCTGCTGGAAGGCTTCGTGCCGTTCACCGGCGAAGTGTCGTTGGTGGCCGTACGTGCCCGTGATGGCGAAACCCGCTTCTACCCCTTGGTGCACAACACCCACGAAAGCGGCATCCTGCGCCTGTCGGTCGCCAGCCAGGCGCACCCGCTGCAGGCTCTGGCTGAAGACTACGTGGGCCGCGTGCTCAAGCAACTGGACTATGTGGGCGTGATGGCCTTCGAGTTCTTCGAAGTCGACGGCGGCCTCAAGGCCAACGAAATCGCCCCGCGTGTACACAACTCCGGGCACTGGACCATTGAAGGCGCCGAGTGCAGCCAGTTCGAGAACCACCTGCGCGCCATCGCCGGCCTGCCGCTGGGCTCGACCGCCAAGGTTGGCGAGAGCGCGATGCTCAACTTCATCGGTGAAGTGCCGGCGGTGGACAAGGTGGTTGCCATCGGTGACTGCCATCTGCACCACTACGGCAAGGCCTTCAAGGTTGGTCGCAAGGTTGGTCACGCCACCCTGCGCTGCCACGACATGGCCACCCTCGAGCGCAAGATTGCCGAAGTAGATGCCCTGATCGGCAACTGATCGAACTTCTACCAGCGGCTTGCCCTCTGAAATGGCAACGAGCCAAAGCGCTGTCTAGGCTTTGGCTTGTTCCATCATCACTGCAGAGGGATTGCCATGGGTATCATTGGAACCATCTTCATCGGCCTTATCGTCGGCCTGCTGGCCCGCTTCATCAAGCCGGGCGACGACAGCATGGGCTGGATCATGACCATCCTGCTGGGTATTGCCGGCTCCCTGCTGGCCACCTACGGCGGCCAGGCGCTGGGCATCTATCAGGCCGGAGAGGCCGCGGGCTTCTTTGGCGCGCTGGTGGGGGCAGTCGTCCTCCTGGTGATCTACGGATTCATCAAGAAACGCTGAATATTGGTTAGAATGCCCGGCAATTCATTCGAGTTGCCGAGCATTTTCATGCGTGCCTTTTTCCTCGCCTCACTGCTGTTGGTCAGTACCCTGGCTCATGCCGAACTGCCTGAAACCGACTGGCTGGAGCTGATGCCAAAGTCGGACCAGCAGGCACTCGAGCAAATGCCTGAAATCGACCACAACTCCCCGGAAGCTATGGGCACCTTTACCGACAAGGGCGGCCTGAAGCAGAGCAAGGGCCTGCCGGCGGTGATGTACTCGACCAAGACTGTGGCTGCCATGAACGGCAAGGATATTCGCCTGGGCGGCTACCCGGTGCCCCTGGAGAGCGACGCCAAGGGCAACAGCACGCTGTTTTTCCTGGTGCCTTACCCAGGAGCGTGCATCCATGTGCCGCCACCACCACCGAACCAGTTGGTGCTGGTGCGCTACCCGAAAGGCCTGAAGATCGATGATATCTACACACCGCTTTGGGTCAGCGGCAAGCTGAAGGTGGAAAAGGTCAGCAACGACCTGGCCGATGCGGCCTATGCGCTGGATGCGGGGAAGGTGAGGGTGGTGGAGGACGCAGACCTCTGATTGCCTGTACCGGCCCTTTCGCGGGTAAACCCGCTCCCACAGGTCGTCACAAACCTTGAATATCGTGGAGACCCTGTGGGAGCGGGTTTACCCGCGAAGGGGCCCGAACAGATACTGCAAAACTCAGATCATTTCACAGCCAATCCTGACCTCCAGCGAACTGCTGGCCCCAGGTTTCAACTCCACCAGGTCATCCCACACATTCGCCGTCTCGATGCACAGCATCCGCTGCCACCCATCATCGGCCATGTCCGGTAGTTCTCTGGCCCGTTCGGTCCAAGGGTTCCAGATCACCGCCGAACGTGACCCGCTGCTGGTCAGGGTAATCCGCCGCTTCCAGTGCGGGTCGACAATGCTCAGCGTTGGCGGGGTGCCGAGGTAGATCCGATCTGTTTCCCCGGCGAACTCGAGCGCCCCTTGCTGCTGACGCTGCTCCCAGTCAGCCAGGGTCTCGATATAGCTCAGCCCCTCGACCCCTTCGACCCGCGCCTGGCGCACGTCACTGACTGCGAAGTAGCTGTGCAGGGCCTGGCTGATGGTGACGGGAGTGTTGCCCATATTGCGGCTGGTCAGGTTCAGCCGCAGGTCCTCGCCCAGCACCACTACCAGTTTCAGCTCGACGTCATGAGGCCAGCCAGGCAGGTCACCCTGCGCTTCCGGTAGTTCGAATTCGATGCGCAGGCCTTCGCCCGTTTCCTCGATACCCAGCAATTGCCAGTCGCGCGCCCGCGCCAGGCCATGCGCGGGTGCCTGTTCGCCGTGGTACATGGCCTGCACGGCCTGGGGGTTGCGCTGCAGGTTGCCGAACCACGGCCAGCACACCGGCACACCGGCGCGTACCGACTTGCCCTGACGGAAGATGGCCTGGTCGCTCAGCCACAGCAGCGGTGGCTGGCCAACGCGCTGGTAGCTGAGGATCTGCGCGCCCTGCTGGGCGACCAGTAGTTCGGCGTGGTCGTTGCTGATACGCCAGCAGCTGAGTTCGCCATGTTGCTCGGTTACGACCTGGTAGGTAGCCATTGCATTCATCTCATTGATTGCCAGTGGGCCTTGGACCCGGGCACATGCAATGAGTTTACCGCCGGCGTGGCTCAGCGACGAGGTACGGAGCGGGTGCGGCCACTGCCGTCGATGGCGACGAAAACGAAGACGGCTTCGGTGACCTTGCGCCATTCGCTGGACAGCGGGTCGTCACTCCACACTTCGACCATCATCTGGATCGAGCTGCGGCCGATTTCCAGAGTCTGGGTATAGAACGACAGTTGAGCGCCGACGGCGACCGGGACCAGAAAGGCCATGCGGTCGATGGCCACGGTGGCCACGCGGCCGCCGGCGACGCGGCTGGCCATGGCGGTACCGGCCAGGTCCATCTGGGCGACCAGCCAGCCGCCGAAGATGTCGCCAAACCCGTTGGTCTCGCGCGGCAGTGCTGTGATCTGCAAGGCCAGGTCACCTTGCGGGATAGGATCTTCTTGTTCGAGCTCAATCATGCGATGGGGCCTCTGACCCGTGACGCTTTCGTTGGGGTGGCGCAAAGGCCGGGTAAACGATTCAGCTTGAAACATACTACGCCGATTTCGTTTCACTGAGCGGCCGTAGGGAAACTCTGCGAAACCGCCTGACATAAAGACCGGCGTTTTCGCACAACATCCCACGCTAGCAGCAACCTTTTCCTACGAACTGCCAGTATATAGAGCATAACGGCCAGCGACGACCGTGCATTCATGAATATGTGTAGGGATTTTGTATCGCTTTCGGCGCAGCTCAGCAATTTGCTATCTTCGCTTGTCTCCCCAATCCAGAAGCCGCGTGCCAAGCGGCCTGCATGCCTACAAAGAGAACAATCAGCGATGACTTCCGTGCCGAGCAGTATCGAGCAGCCCTCGCGGCCGCTGACCCGCAGTGACTACAAGACCCTCTCACTGTCCGCCCTGGGCGGCGCGCTGGAGTTCTACGACTTCATCATCTTCGTGTTCTTCGCCACGGTGGTCGGCAAGCTGTTCTTCCCGGCCGACATGCCCGAATGGCTGCGCCTGATGCAAACCTTCGGCATTTTTGCCGCCGGCTACCTGGCGCGGCCGCTGGGCGGCATCATCATGGCTCACTTCGGTGACCTTCTCGGGCGCAAGAAGATGTTCACCCTGAGCATCTTCATGATGGCCCTGCCAACGCTGATCATGGGCTTGCTGCCGACTTATGCACAGATCGGCATGCTGGCGCCGATCCTGCTACTGCTGATGCGCGTGATCCAGGGCGCTGCAATCGGTGGCGAGGTACCGGGCGCCTGGGTGTTCGTGTCCGAGCACGTGCCAGCGCGCAACACCGGCTACGCCTGCGGCACCCTGACTGCGGGCCTGACCGCGGGCATTCTGCTGGGCTCGCTGGTGGCCACCTTGATCAACAGCGTGTACAGCGCCGAAGAAGTGGCCGATTACGCCTGGCGTATCCCGTTCCTGCTTGGCGGTGTGTTCGGCCTGTTCTCGGTGTACCTGCGCCGTTGGCTGCACGAAACCCCGGTGTTCGCCGAAATGCAGCAGCGCAAGGCGCTGGCCGAGGAGCTGCCGTTGCGCGCGGTGCTGCGTGACCATCGTGGTGCGATCATACTATCGATGCTGCTGACCTGGATGCTGTCTGCTGCCATCGTGGTAGTCATCCTGATGACCCCGGCACTGCTGCAGAGCATCTACCACATCAGCCCTATCGACTCGCTCAAGGCCAACAGCATGGCGATCGTGCTGCTCAGCTTCGGCTGCATCGGTGCTGGCAGCCTGGCAGACCGCTTCGGTGCTGGCCGGGTGTTCGTGATCGGCAGCCTGCTGCTGCTGGCAAGTTCCTGGACCTTCTTCCACAGCCTGCCGACCCGGCCCGAGCTGCTGTTCCCGTTGTATGCGGTGACCGGCCTGTGTGTGGGCGTGATCGGTGCGGTACCTTATGTGATGGTCAAGGCATTCCCGGCGGTGGTGCGCTTCAGCGGGCTGTCGTTCTCGTACAACGTGGCCTACGCGATCTTTGGTGGGCTGACACCGATGGTGGTGACTGCGCTGTTGAAAGTGAGCCCGATGGCGCCTGCCTACTATGTGGCGGGGTTGTGTGCCGTTGGTCTGGCCGTGGGCCTGTACCTGCTCGCCAACAAGCGTTAAGGCTGCTGGCCTCTTCGCGGCTAAAGCCGCTCCCACAGGTGCGGCATTGCCTTGAAGCCGGTGCCATTCCTGTGGGAGCGGCTTTAGCCGCGAAGAGGCCAGGCCTGTTTTGATGATGGCCTTTCATCCAATTGTCATAATCAAGTCATATCGTATTCATGCGGCCTGCAGATACTTGGGCCCGTTCCATCCAACACCCCAATATTCCTGCTAGGAGCAAGGCATGAAACTGAAGCGTTTGATGGCGGCCCTCACCTTTGCCGCCGCTGGCGTTGCAACCGCCAACGCGGTAGCCGCTGTCGATCCTGCGATCCCGACCTACACCAAGACCACCGGTGTTTCGGGCAACCTCTCCAGCGTCGGTTCGGACACCCTCGCCAACCTGATGACTCTGTGGGCCGAGGCCTACAAGAAGGAATATCCGAACGTAAACATCCAGATCCAGGCTGCCGGCTCCTCCACCGCGCCACCTGCGCTGACCGAAGGCACCGCCAACCTTGGCCCGATGAGCCGCAAGATGAAAGACGTCGAGCTGCAGGCCTTCGAGCAGAAGTACGGCTACAAGCCGACCGCCATCCCGGTCGCCGTAGACGCCCTGGCTGTATTCGTGCACAAGGACAACCCGATCAAAGGCCTGACCATGGCCCAGGTCGATGCCATCTTCTCTTCCACCCGCCTGTGCGGTGGCAAGGCCGACGTCAAGACCTGGGGTGACCTGGGCGTGACCGGCGACCTGGCCAACAAGCCAGTGCAGCTGTTCGGCCGTAACTCGGTATCGGGCACCTACGGCTACTTCAAGGAAGAAGCCCTGTGCAAAGGCGACTTCAAGCCTAACGTCAACGAACAACCTGGCTCGGCGTCGGTCGTGCAGTCGATCAGCTCCTCGCTGAATGGCATCGGCTACTCGGGTATCGGCTACAAGACCGCCAGCGTCAAGACTGTGGCCCTGGCCAAGAAGGAAGGTGGTGAGTTCGTTGAAGACAACGAAACCAACGCCCTGAACGGCACTTACCCGCTGTCCCGCTTCCTGTACGTCTACGTCAACAAGGCCCCGAACAAGCCTCTGGCGCCGCTGGAAGCCGAGTTCGTCAAGCTGGTGCTGTCGCAAGCTGGCCAGCAGGTCGTGGTGAAGGACGGCTACATCCCGCTGCCGGCCAAAGTCGTCGACAAGACCTTGGCTGACCTGGGCCTGTCCCACGCGGGTAACGTCGCAAAAAAGTAAGTAACTGAGGAGGAGGCCGGTGCTGCTGCCCGGCCTCTTCCACGAAATTCCCAGTCCGAAGCCAGGTTTACTGAGCGGCGGGCTTTCGTGCGTCACCACTTTGTAATGTTTTTGTCACACGGGACCGCTAGGGTGTGCGCATGAATGATCTGGCCAACTCCAACATGACCCAAAACTCCCCGCCCGTGCGGATTGATTTCAATACGCCGGAGTTGCAACGCAAGCGCCGCATGCGCGCGCTCAAGGATCGCCTGACCCGCTGGTATGTACTGGTGGGCGGGCTTGCCGTTTTGGCGGCGATCACCCTGATCTTCTTCTATCTGGCCTATGTGGTGCTGCCGCTGTTCCAGGGCGCCGAGCTGACCAGCAAGAAAGCCCTGGAGCCGACCTGGCTGCAGCAGGATGCCGGCAAGCCGCTGATGATCGCGCTTGAAGAGCAGAACCTGGTGGGCATGCGCGTTTCGGACAAGGGCCAGGCACTGTTCTTCGATACCAAGACCGGCAACGAGCTCAAGCGTGTCGACCTGCCGCTGCCGGCAGGCACCCAGGTCACTTCGATCAGTGCCGACCAGCCGGGCAGCCCGCTGGTGGTGCTGGGCTTGTCCAACGGCCAGGCGCTGGTGTTCCACCACACCTACAAGGTCACCTATCCGGACAACAAGAAAACCATCGCTCCCAGCATCGACTACCCGTACGGCGAACAGCCGTTCGTGCTCGACGAGCAGGGCCGTGCGCTGGAGCATGTCAGCGTCAACGTCAATGGCGACACCCTGCTTATGGCCGGCTCCACCGGCGCGCATCTGCAGGTGGTCGAGCTGACCCGCACCGAAAACATGATGACCGAAGAGGTCACCACCGAACAGAACCGCATCGAACTGCCGCAGATGACCGAAACGGTGAAGAACATCTTCATCGACCCGCGTCAGCAGTGGCTGTACGTGATCAACGGCCGCGCCACCGCGGACGTGTTCAACCTGCGCGACAAGAGCCTCAACGGGCGCTACAAGCTGTCTGAAAGCGCCGACACCGAAATTACCGCCACCGCCCAGCTGGTCGGCGGCATCTCGCTGATCATCGGCGATTCCAAGGGCGGCCTGGCCCAGTGGTTCATGGCCCGTGATCCTGATGGCGAATCGCGCTTCAAGCTGATTCGCACCTTCCAGATGGGCAAGGCTGCGGTCGTGCAAATCGACGCCGAAGAGCGCCGCAAGGGCTTTGTCGCCCTCGACGCCGCAGGCGAGCTGGGCGTGTTCCACAGCACTGCGCACCGTACCTTGCTGGTCGAGCCGGTCGCCGAAGGCCCTGGCATCCTGGCCCTGTCGCCACGTGCCAATCGCATCATCATCGAAGAGGGCGGCAAGCTGTTGCCGCTGAGCCTGCGCAACCCGCACCCGGAGGTTTCCTTCAGCGCGCTGTGGGGCAAGGTGTGGTACGAGAACTACGACGAGCCGAAATACGTCTGGCAGTCGACCGCTTCGAACACCGACTTCGAGCCCAAGCTGAGTCTGTCGCCGCTGACCTTCGGTACCCTCAAGGCCGCGTTCTACGCCATGATCCTGGCGGCCCCGCTAGCAATTGCCGCGGCCATCTACACCGCTTATTTCATGGCCCCGGGCATGCGCCGCAAGGTCAAGCCGGTGATCGAACTGATGGAAGCGATGCCGACGGTAATCCTCGGCTTCTTCGCCGGCCTGTTCCTCGCCCCGTACCTGGAAGGCCACCTTCCAGGCGTGTTCAGCCTGTTCCTGCTGATGCCGCTCGGTATCCTGCTGGCCGGTTTCGCCTGGACCCGACTGCCCGAGTCGATTCGCCTGCGCATCCCGGATGGCTGGGAAGCGGCGATCCTGATCCCGGTCATCCTGTTCACCGGCTGGTTCGCCCTGACCATGAGCCCGCACCTGGAAACCTGGTTCTTCGGCGGCGACATGCGCCTGTGGATCACCAACGACCTGGGGATCACCTATGACCAGCGCAACGCCCTGGTCGTGGGCATCGCCATGGGTTTCGCGGTCATCCCGAACATCTACTCCATCGCCGAAGACGCCGTGTTCAGCGTGCCGCGCAGCCTGACCCTGGGTTCTCTGGCCCTGGGTGCGACGCCCTGGCAGACCCTGACCCGCGTGGTGATCCTCACCGCCAGCCCAGGTATTTTCTCGGCGCTGATGATCGGCATGGGCCGCGCGGTGGGCGAGACCATGATCGTGCTGATGGCCACCGGCAACACGCCGGTGATGGAGCTGAACCTGTTCGAGGGCATGCGCACGCTGGCCGCCAACGTGGCCGTCGAAATGCCGGAGTCGGAAGTCGGCGGCAGCCACTATCGCGTGCTGTTCCTGGCCGCGCTGGTGCTGCTGATGTTCACCTTCATCATGAATACCTTGGCCGAGCTGATTCGCCAGCGTCTGCGCAAGAAATACTCGTCGCTTTGATAGAAAGGTAGCGATCCGTGAAAAAGGATTCCCTCAAAGGCTGGTTCAAGAGCGGCGCCCCAGGCGTCTGGATGAGCGGCGGCGCGGTGGCCATGGCAGTGATCATGACCGTTGGCCTGCTGGCGGTGATTGCCGTGCGCGGCCTGGGCCACTTCTGGCCGGCCGATCTTGTCCAGGCCACTTACAAGGTGCCGGGCCAGGCCGATCATGTCGTCATCGGCGAAGTGGTGCAAAAGGAGGAAGTACCCCGTGCCCGCCTGAAGGGCGCCGGCCTGCCAGTGCCTGACCAGGGCCCGGAGTTCATGACCCGTGAGCTGATCAAGGTGGGCAACCGCGATCTCAACGGCAGCGACTTCACCTGGGTGGTTGGCGATTGGCTGATCGATGAGAAGCACCCGACCGACCTGATCGCCCTGGAGCGCCGCGAGTGGGGCAACTTCTACGGCTACCTGGTCAGCGTCAAGGAAGAAGGCCGCGTGGTCGCCGAAGGCGCTGCTGCCTGGAACGAACTGCAGGCCCGCCTGAAGCGTGCCAACCAGCTCAACAGCGAACTGCAAAGCCTCGAGAAGAAAGACATCGGTGCCATCAACCATGGCCTCGAGCGCCTGCGCCTGCAGGCCCGCAAGCTGGAGCTGGAGGGCAAGCTGGACGCCGCTGCCCAGGCCGACATGGACGCTGATCGCGCCGAGCTGAACAGCCGCTACAAGGCCATCGAAGACCGTCTGACCGGCCTGCACCAGGCCTTCGCCCGCGACAGCCTGGTGGCCCGCGATGGCAACGGCCGTGAAGTGGAAATCAACCTGAGCAAGGTGGTGCACGCCATCCAGCCGAATGCCATGTCGGGGTTCACCAAGCTGGGCACCTACTTCACCAAGGTCTGGGAGTTCCTCAGCGACGATCCGCGTGAAGCCAACACCGAGGGCGGTATCTTCCCGGCCATCTTCGGTACCGTGATGATGACCCTGATCATGGCCGTGATCGTCACTCCGTTCGGTGTGTTGGCTGCCGTGTACCTTCGCGAATACGCCAGACAGGGCCCGGTGACCCGCCTGATCCGAATCGCGGTGAACAACCTGGCCGGTGTACCGGCGATCGTCTACGGCGTGTTCGGCCTGGGCTTCTTCGTCTACGTGCTGGGTGGCTCGATCGACCGCCTGTTCTTCCCCGAAGCACTGCCGGCGCCAACCCTGGGTACCCCGGGCTTGCTGTGGGCATCGCTGACCCTGGCGCTGCTGGCCGTGCCGGTGGTGATCGTGGCCACCGAGGAAGGCCTGGCGCGTATCCCGCGCACCGTGCGCGAAGGCTCGCTGGCCCTGGGCGCGACCAAGGCCGAAACCCTGTGGAAGATCGTCCTGCCGATGGCCAGCCCGGCGATGATGACCGGCATGATCCTCGCCGTGGCCCGCGCCGCTGGTGAAGTGGCGCCACTTATGCTGGTGGGCGTGGTAAAGCTGGCTCCGTCGCTGCCGGTGGACGGGAACTACCCGTACCTGCATCTGGACCAGAAGATCATGCACCTGGGCTTCCACATCTATGACGTCGGCTTCCAGAGCCCTAACGTCGAGGCCGCGCGGCCGCTGGTTTATGCCACCGCGTTGCTGCTGGTGCTGGTGATCGCGGCCCTCAACCTCTCGGCCGTGTGGATCCGTAACCACCTGCGCGAGAAGTACAAGGCCCTCGACAGCTGAACCTGATTGCAAGCGTGCCGCCCGCGGGCCGGGCGGCCCTTTGAAACGTATTGTTAGCGTATGGAGTTGACCATGCAGCAAGAATCCCATGCCCACGGCATCGACATGTCTGCCCTGGGCCGCGACAAGCAGAGCCTGCGCCTGGCCGAAGAAACCGTAGCCATCGAAGTGCCAGGCCTGAGCCTGTTCTACGGTGACAAGCAAGCGCTGTTCGATGTGCAGATGAACATCCCCAAGCAGCGCGTGACCGCCTTCATCGGCCCGTCCGGCTGCGGCAAGTCGACCCTGCTGCGTACCTTCAACCGCATGAACGACCTGGTTGACGGCTGCCGCGTGGAAGGCGCCATCAATCTGTATGGCCACAACATCTACCGCAAGGGCGAAGATGTGGCCGAGCTGCGCCGCCGTGTGGGCATGGTGTTCCAGAAGCCCAATCCGTTCCCCAAGACCATCTACGAAAACGTGGTCTACGGCCTGCGCATCCAGGGCATCAACAAGAAGCGCGTGCTCGACGAAGCGGTTGAATGGGCGCTCAAGGGTGCGGCCCTGTGGGACGAGGTCAAGGACCGCCTGCACGAGTCGGCACTGGGCCTTTCCGGTGGCCAGCAACAGCGTCTGGTCATTGCCCGCACCATCGCCGTGGAGCCGGAAGTGCTGCTGCTCGACGAACCGTGCTCGGCACTGGACCCGATCTCGACCTTGAAGGTCGAGGAACTGATCTACGAATTGAAATCCAAGTACACCATCGTCATCGTGACCCACAACATGCAGCAGGCGGCCCGTGTTTCGGACTACACCGCGTTCATGTACATGGGCAAACTGGTCGAATTCGGGGATACCGACACCCTGTTCACCAACCCGGCGAAGAAGCAGACCGAAGACTACATCACTGGTCGCTACGGCTGATCGCCGCTCGGGACAGGTACCTGGCCCCTGTGGGAGCGGGTTTACCCGCGAAGCAGTCGCCGCGGTGTCTGGCACCGGCTTCGCCGGTGTTCGCGGGTGAACCCGCTCCCACAGGATGTGTTTGCCAAGGTGGACCAGGGAATGACACGAACTACTTGAAGCTTGCAGCTTCTTCGCGGAGCGAACGATGATCAACAAAGAAAGCCTTACCCATCACATTTCCCAGCAGTTCAACGCCGAGCTCGAAGAGGTGCGCAGCCACCTGCTGGCCATGGGCGGCCTGGTCGAAAAGCAGGTCAACGACGCAGTCACTGCGCTGATCGAAGCCGACTCGGGCCTGGCCCAGCAAGTGCGCGAAGTCGACGAGCAGATCAACCAGATGGAGCGCAACATCGACGAGGAGTGCCTGCGCATCCTCGCCCGTCGTCAGCCGGCGGCCTCCGACCTGCGCCTGATCATCAGCATCTCCAAGTCGGTGATCGACCTGGAGCGCATTGGTGACGAATCGACCAAGATCGCCCGTCGCGCCATCCAGTTGTGCGAGGAAGGCGAGTCGCCGCGCGGCTATGTCGAGGTGCGCCATATCGGCGACCAGGTGCGCAACATGGTCCGCGACGCGCTGGACGCCTTTGCCCGCTTCGACGCCGACCTGGCGCTGTCGGTGGCCCAGTACGACAAGACCATCGACCGTGAATACAAGACCGCCCTGCGTGAGCTGGTGACCTACATGATGGAAGACCCGCGCTCGATCTCGCGGGTACTGAGCGTGATCTGGGTCCTGCGTTCGCTGGAGCGTATCGGCGACCATGCGCGCAACATCTCCGAGCTGGTGATCTACCTGGTGCGCGGCACCGACGTGCGTCACATGGGCCTCAAGCGTATGACGGCAGAAGTGCAGGGCACTGCTGTTTCTGATGGCGAAAACGCTAATGTTCCGGGCGAACCTGACGATAAGTAAGGTTGCTCCCGAGCATCGACGCCCGGCCTTGGCCGGGCGTTTTCGTTTGCGGTCGAGGAGCCGGCAGGCACCCGCGAACGATGTGAAGAAGTCCCGGCGTGACCAAGTTGTAGCAAGTGGCCATTATTCGGCGGTAGGCTAGTCGGGATTCAGAAGGAGTATCGATGAGTAAAGTGAATGTGCTGGTCGTGGATGACGCCCCGTTTATCCGTGATCTGGTCCGCAAATGCCTGCGCAATGCCTTCCCGGGCATGACCATCGACGACGCCGTCAACGGTCGCAAGGCCATGGCCATGCTGGGCAAGGAAGCGTTCGACCTGGTCCTGTGCGACTGGGAGATGCCGGAAATGTCCGGGCTTGAGCTGCTCACCTGGTGCCGCCAGCAGCCAGAGTTGAAGAACCTGCAGTTCATCATGGTGACCAGCCGTGGCGACAAGGAAAACGTCATCCAGGCGATCCAGGCGGGCGTTTCCGATTTTGTCGGCAAACCGTTCACCAACGAGCAGTTGCTGACCAAGGTGAAAAAGGCCCTGACCAGGATCGGCAAGCTCGACAGCCTTATGGCCAGTGGCCAGGCACGGGTCAACTCGGCGTTCGCCAATGACTCGCTCAATGCGCTGACAGCCGGCAAACCTGAAGCGGTAAAGGTTGCGGCGCCGGCAGCTGCACCGGCTCCCGCCCGGCCAGTGACCAACGCCCCCCGGCCCGCCGCCCCCGCGCCGACCGGCCGTGGCCAGGGCCAGTTGCGCCTGGCAGGCGGCATGCAGCCGTGCGTGATCAAGGCGCTAAGCCTTAAAGAGGCCTTGCTGGTGGTGCGCCGTGGCGACGCGCTGCCCCAGGTCCTGGAAGGCGCGGTGCTGGACCTGGAGCAGGGCGAGAACGCCGAGGTTGCCCGCCTTAACGGCTACCTGCATGCCGTCGCGGCACTGGAACCCAAGCCCGACAGTGACTGGTTGCAACTGACCTTCAAGTTCGTCGACCAAGATGCTCAGAAGCTCGACTACCTGTCGCGGCTGATTGCCCGCGGGACGGCGCAGAAGCATTTCACCCCCGGCGCCTGACTCCAACCTCACACCGCCCTCTTTGTAGGAGCGGCCTTGTGTCGCGAAAGGGCTGCAAAGCAGCCCCAGCAATCGATACGGCGACGCTGAAATCCTGGGGCTGCTGCGCAGCCCTTTCGCGACACAAGGCCGCGCCTACAAAAAACTGTGCAGCCCACGGCCATCCGACCAACTGCAATACCCGCCGCAAAACCCGCTGCTAGTCTTCGACAGATCATAACTGTCAAAAAGCCACTATCATGCCCGCCCGCCTGCTGCTGTTCTGTGCATTGCTCATGGCCTCGGCGTCGAGCCTGGGCATGACCATTTACGAGATCACCGATGATGGCCGTGTGACCTCCTATTCCGACCGGCCCGGCCCCGGTGCCAAAACCTTTGTGCGGCGCGTACCCATGGTGGAAGTGCCCGAAGGCCAGGTGCTGCTGAACGCGATAACCTTCAACGGCGGCGTGAGCTTTTCGGCCCGCAACCAGCTGCATGTGCCAGTGGAGGTTGAGTTGCGCCTGGACAACCTGGTGAACGCACAAGGTGGCAATGCCCCGCGCACGGTGCGCCGGGTGCTGCCGCCGCGCACCACGCAAATGCTCAGCGTGCTCAGGGGGCGGCCCGGGCTGCTGTTGAACTACCGCTCGACTCTGCTGCAGGCCATGGGCGATCCGGGCAAGCGGCCCCAGGGCTTTCGCTATGCATTCCCCTGGATTGGCGGGCCGTTCCGCGTGACCCAGGGCCCCAATGGCCGGGTCAGTCATTTTGGGCCCAAGGGGCGCTATGCCATGGATATCGCCATGCCCGAAGGCACCACCATCATCGCGGCGCGGGAAGGGGTGGTAGTGAAGACGGAGAACAGCCAGAGCGGGCGCGGCCCCAACCCGTCAGGCAATTTCGTCAGGGTCCTGCACCCGGACGGCACCATGGGCGTGTACCTGCACCTGATGCGCGGTTCGGTGGTGGTAGCGGAGGGGCAACGAGTGCGCCAGGGGCAGATGCTGGCCAAGTCGGGCAATACCGGTAACAGCACCGGGCCGCACCTGCATTTCGTGGTGCAGCGCAATGTGGGGTTGGCGCTGGAGTCGATACCTTATCGGTTCGACAGGCCGATCGGTGGATTGCCTGACTTCACTGCGGGTAACCCTTGAGATTTTTGGGGCCGCTTTGCGGCCCTATCGCGACACAAGGCCGCTCCTACAGGGACACGCGAACCCCTGTAGGAGCGGCCTTGTGTCGCGATGGGCTGCAAAGCAGCCCCCTGGCCCTCAATCCAGCTTGAGCACCTTGGCCAGCACGATCTTCGGCCCTTTCATCTTCTTGATGATGATACGCAGCCCTTCAACCTCCAGCACTTCCTCTTCTTCAGGTACGCGCTTGAGTGTCTCGTAGACCAGCCCCGCCAGGGTTTCCGCCTCGATATGGTCAAGGTCGACGCCCAGCAGGCGTTCGACCTTGAACAGCGGCGTGTCGCCACGCACCAGCAGCTTGCCAGGCTGGTAGGCGAGGATGCCGCGCTCGGTCTTGCGGTGTTCGTCCTGGATGTCGCCTACCAGCACTTCCAGCACGTCTTCCATGGTCAGGTAGCCAATTACCTTGCCATCGGCTTCCTCCACCAGCACGAAGTGCGCGCCGCCCTTGCGGAACTGCTCCAGCAACTGCGCCAGCGGCATGTGCCGCGACACGCGCTCCAGTGGCCGGGCAAGGTCGTCGAGGTCGATGGTTTCGGGCAGGTGCTCGAGTTCGGCCAGTTCCAGCAGCAGGTCCTTGATATGCAGCAGGCCGGTGAACTCCTCCCGCTCGGCGTCGTAAACCGGGTAGCGGCTGAACTTGTGACGGCGCACCAGGGCGAGGATCTGCTTCAACGGCGCATGGGCGTCGATGCTGACCATGTCCTCGCGCGAGTTGGCCCAGTCGACCACCTCCAGCTCGCCCATTTCCACGGCCGAGGCCAGCACGCGCATGCCCTGGTCGCTCGGGTCCTGGCCACGGCTGGAGTGCAGGATCAGCTTGAGCTCTTCACGGCTGTAGTGGTGCTCGTGGTGCGGGCCGGGCTCGCCCTGGCCAGCGATGCGCAGGATGGCGTTGGCACTGGCATTGAGCAGGTAGATGGCCGGGTACATCACCCAGTAGAACAGGTACAGCGGCACGGCGGTCCACAGCGACAGCAGTTCGGGCTTGCGGATGGCCCAGGACTTGGGCGCAAGCTCGCCGACCACGATGTGCAGGTACGAGATGACGAAGAAGGCGACGAAGAACGAGATGGCCTTGATCAGCTCGGGCGTGTCCACGCCCAGGTATGCCAGCAGCGGCTCGAGCAGGTGGGCGAACGCCGGTTCACCGACCCAGCCCAGGCCCAGCGAGGCGAGGGTGATGCCCAGCTGGCAGGCCGACAGGTAGGCGTCGAGCTGGTTGTGTACCTTGCGCAGGATGCTGCCACGCCAGCCGTGCAGCTCGGCGATGGACTCGACGCGGGTGGCGCGCAGCTTGACCATGGCGAACTCGGCGGCAACGAAGAAGCCGTTGAGCAGCACCAGGAGCAAGGCAAAGATGATCATGCCGAAATCGGCGAATAACGAGGTGAGGCTGATACCAGGGGAAGGGTCCATGATGGAGTTTTTACGGGGTCCGTCTTCGAGATAGAGAGAAAAAAAGAGCCAGCTCTTGCTGGCACAGGGGGTCCAATGTAGCGGCTGGGGCCGCAAAAGCAAAGTGTGGTGGATTCATTGGGGCCGCTTTGCGGCCCATCGCCGGCAAGCCAGCGCCCACGGGGGAGAGCGGAGCATCTGTGGGAGCTGGCTTGCCGGCGATGGGCTGCAAGGCAGCCCCCCAGGTCCTCAAGCCTTGCCGTTGGTCAATTGTGCCGGCGCGAAGTGACAGGTAAAGGTACTGCCATGCCCCGGCACGCTGCTGATCTCCAGCTTGCCGCGGTGGCGCATCAGCACATGCTTGACGATCGCCAGCCCCAGCCCGGTGCCGCCGGTATTCGACGCACGGCTGGAATCGACCCGGTAGAAGCGCTCGGTCAGGCGCGGCAGGTGCTTGGCATCGATGCCCACCCCCGAGTCCTGCACCGACAGGTGCGCGCCTTGGGCATCGGCCCACCAGCGGATACGGATGCTGCCTTCGTCCTGGGTGTACTTGACCGCGTTGAACACCAGGTTGGAAAAGGCGCTGCGCAGCTCCGACTCGCTTCCCTTCAACTGCACGCCGGGCGCGGCTTCCAGGGTGATGCGCTGGTTGCGCGGCCCGGACAGGGCCTGGGCGTCGTTCTTGATCGCGGCGAGCAAGGCATCGACCGCTACCGGCTGGTTGTCCGACGGGTAGTCGGTGGCCTCCAGCTTGGCCAGCAGCAACAGGTCGTTGAGCAGTGTCTGCATGCGCGAGCCTTGCTGGCTCATCTGCTGCAGGGCTCGGCTCCAGCGCGGGTTCACGTCCTCGACATTGTCCAGCAGGGTTTCCAGGTAGCCGGTGATCACCGTCAGCGGTGTGCGCAGCTCGTGGGAGACGTTGGCGACAAAGTCCTTGCGCATCTGCTCCAGCTGGTGGATGCGGGTAACATCGCGCACCAGCATCAGGTGCTCGTTGTTGCCATAGCGGGTGATGTGCAACTGCACGCGCATGCGGTCGTTGATCGGCGAGGGAATCTCCAGCGGTTCGAGGTAGTTTTCCGCCTCGAAGTATTCCTTGAAGCGCGGGTGGCGCACCAGGTTGGTCACTTGCTGGCCGCCGTCCTGTGGGGTCTTGAAGCCCAGAAGGGTCTCGGCGGCGCGGTTCCACCATTCCAGGTTGCCGTCGCTGTCGAGCATGATCACCGCGTCACGCAGTGCGGCCGTAGACTCCTGCACCCTGTCGATCACCGCTTGCAGGCGGCCGCGCACGCGCTGGTCGCGGCGTTGCAGGTGGTAGATGCTGTCGAACACTTCGCCCCACAGGCCGTAGCCATCGGGCGGTGCTTCGTCGGGCTGGTGGTTGCGTAGCCAGTCATGCAGGCGCAGCAGTTGCTTGAGGGTCCAGCCCAGATAGAGCGCCAGGCCGATGGCCAGGCTCCAGCCATAGTAGCCGCTGACCAGCCCGCCGATCAGGCAGACGGTAATCAGCAGCAGCAGGTGGCGAATCAGGGTCGCGTGCCAGTTCTGGTTCAATTGACGGTCCTTGTACAACGACGTGCAGCTTGGCGCTTTTCGGCTCGATCAGCTCTTGGTCGAGAAGCGGTAGCCGGTGCCCCGGACGGTTTGTACCAGATTTTCGTAGGCTTCACCCAGCGCCTTGCGCAGGCGGCGGATGTGCACGTCGACGGTGCGTTCTTCGACATAGACATTACCACCCCACACCTGGTCCAGCAGCTGGCCACGGGTGTAGGCGCGCTCCTGGTGGGTCATGAAGAACTGCAGCAGGCGGTATTCGGTAGGGCCCATCTCGGCTGGCTTGCCATCGATGGTCACGCGGTGGCTGATCGGGTCGAGCAGCAGGCCGCCGACTTCGATCGGTGCCTCGCTGTCGCTCGGGCCGGTGCGGCGCAGCACGGCTTTCAGGCGGGCGACCAGCTCGCGCGGCGAGAACGGCTTGGTGATGTAATCATCGGCGCCTACTTCCAGGCCCTGGATCTTGTTGTCCTCTTCACCCTTGGCAGTGAGCATGATGATCGGGATGTCGCCGGTCAGTTCGTCGCGCTTGAGGCGGCGGGCCAACTCGATGCCGGAGGTGCCCGGCAGCATCCAGTCGAGCAGGATCAGGTCCGGTTTGCGGTCGACGATGATCGCGTGGGCCTGTTGGGAGTTTTCCGCTTCCAGGCAGTCATAGCCGGCCATTTCCAGGGCAACGGCGATCATCTCGCGAATCGGTGCTTCGTCGTCGACGATCAGAATGTTCCTGCCAACCATGCTCAAAACCTCTCCTGGATACGGTGTCTTGGCCCGCATTAGATAACGGAATTATTGCAGCTGTGTGACAGGGTGTTGGCTGTTCTGGCGACATTCCATGACTGAACTAGGCTTGAAAGGGCCGCAATCGCGGCAATTTCAACTCAATCCCCCCGAAACAATGGTGAATCCAATGACACGACAAACGCTGAGCTGGATGGCCCTTTTCACTGCGCTGGCGCTACCGGGGGTGGCCTCTGCCGACCATGCGATGGAGAAGGGCGGCATGTTGGTCGACCATGCCGGCATGACCCTGTACACCTTCGACAAGGATGCGGGCGGCAAGTCGATGTGCAACGGCGAATGCGCCACCAACTGGCCACCACTGATGGTCAAGGCCAATGACGAACCGGCCAAGGACAAGTGGACGGTGGTGATGCGCGATGACGGCAGCAAGCAGTGGGCCTATGACGGCAAGCCGCTGTATACATTCATCAAGGACAAGAAGGCCGGGGACAAGACCGGTGATGGCGTGAAGGATGTCTGGCATATCGCCAAGCCTTGAGAGTGTCCGCTTTCCTTGTGGGAGCGAGTTCAGCCGCGAATGCTGCAGTGCAGCAAGCATTGCATTCGCGGGTAAACCCGCTCCCACAAGGGCGGTGCGTTCAGCGCAATGCGTAATCCAGCACCACCCCGATGAACACCAGCATCCCGGCCCAGTGGTTGTGCAGAAACGCCTTGAAGCACGACTCCCGGTCCAGCTTGCGCGTCGACCAGTACTCCCAGGCAAAGCACGCCGCCGCGCCCAGCAGCCCCAAGTGGAACCAGCCACCCAGCTCGAAGCGGCTGCCGGCCAGCAACAGGCAGCCCAGCGACAGCAGCTGCAAGGTCAGGATGATGGTGCGGTCGGCGTCGCCGAACAGGATAGCGGTCGACTTCACGCCGATCTTCAGGTCGTCATCACGGTCGACCATGGCGTAGTAGGTGTCGTAGCCCACGGTCCACAGCAGGTTGGCGATGTACAGCAGCCAGGCGCTGGCCGGCAGTTCGCCGCCCGCTGCGGTGAAGGCCATGGGAATACCCCAGGAATACGCCGCCCCCAGTACTACCTGCGGGTAATAGGTGTAGCGCTTCATGAACGGATAGCAGAACGCCAGTGCTACCGCACCGAACGAAAGCCACACCGTGCGGCTGTTGGTGCACAGCACCAGCAGGAAGCTCACGCCGACCAGGATGGCGAACAGCGCCAGTGCTTCGCGCGGGCGGACCCGGCCGCTGGCCAGGGGGCGGTCGGCGGTGCGTTTGACATGGCCGTCCACCTTGCGGTCGGCAAAGTCGTTGATGCAGCAACCTGCGGCGCGCATCAGCACCACACCGAGGCCGAAGATCAGCACGTTGGCCAGGGTCGGTGAACCGTTGCCGGCAATCCACACCGCCGACAAGGTCGGCCACAGCAGCAGGTAGATACCAATCGGCCGATCCATGCGGCTGAGCTGGACGAAGTCCCAGGCCCGCGGGTGCAGGCGGTTGAGCGACTTGAGCAGTTGCAGGTACATCAGCGGTTTTCCTCCTTGGCCGCTTGCCACAATGCTGGCAGAAACACCTCTGCCACCAGCAGGTCCAGGCCGCCACGTTCAAAGCGCGAACGGCGGCCCCACAGCGCCGCATGGGCCGCTTCGCTCGGTAGCCAGGCCTGTGGATAACTGCACACCTCGATGGGGTGGCGGATGAACGCCTGGTCACAGAACAGCAACTCGCCCAGCGAACGGCTGCCCAGGGTTTCCAGGTCCAGCCCACCGCGCTCCAGGGCGCTGCGGCTGGCGACACTGCGGGCGAACACCCAAGGTTGGCCATGGCCGCGCAGGTACACCTCACGCACCCAGCCTTCGGCGCCGGCGGTGGTGCCCAGTGCCTGGCATTCGTCATCGCGCAGCGGTTGCCAGCCCTCGAACAGCGGGGTGACGGAGAAGTGATCGTTGGACAGACGGGTCAGGCGGCGGGTCAGCGAGCCCTCGTCGAACAGCCAGTCAAGGGTGGGCTGGTCGAGATCGGTCGCCAGCTGTGAATACGGCAGCCACGCGACAGCGGCTGCTTGCGGGGATTCGTACGACACGTCGGTCTGCTTGTTACAACCAGAGAGGCGGCGAGCTTAGCATGATTGCCCCGACTGCTTGCATACTGCCGAGAGGGCCGCTACAAAGCCCCCACGAATCGCGCGCTGGCTTCTTCGCGGCTAAAGCCGCTCCCACAGGGAACGCACAACCTCTGCTGCTGTGCGGTCCTTGTGGGAGCGGCTTTAGCCGCGAAAGGGCCATCAGCCGCAACACAGCCCCAGCCTGAACCGAGGAATCCCACCCCCATGAAAAAGTGGCAATGTATTGTCTGTGGCCTGATCTACGACGAAGCCGAAGGCTGGCCCGACGACGGCATCGCCCCCGGCACCCGCTGGGAAGATGTGCCTGAAGACTGGCTGTGCCCCGACTGCGGCGTGGGCAAGAGCGACTTTGAAATGATCTCCATCGGCTAATCGAGGAAAGCACGACATGACGTCCCCTGTGGTAATCATCGGTACCGGCCTTGCGGGCTACAACCTGGCCCGTGAATTTCGCAAGCTCGATGTGCAGACGCCGCTGCTGCTGATCACCGCCGATGACGGTCGTTCCTACTCCAAGCCCATGCTGTCCACCGGCTTTGCCAAGCAGAAGGACGCCGATGGCCTGTGCATGGCCGAGCCGGGTGCCATGGCCGAGCAACTGAATGCCGAGATCCGCACCCATACCCGCATCAGCGGCATCGACCCAGGCCACAAGCGCCTTTGGATTGGGGAGGAGGCGGTGGAATACCGCGACCTGGTGCTGGCCTGGGGTGCGCAGACCGTGCAGGTACCGATCGAAGGCGACGGCGGCGAACAGGTGTTCCCGATCAACGACCTGGAAGATTACGCGCGCTTCCGTGCCGCCGCCGTCGGCAAACAGCGTGTGCTGATCCTCGGTGCCGGCCTGATCGGCTGCGAATTCGCCAACGACATGAGCCAGGGCGGCTTCCAGGTCGATGTGGTGGCGCCGTGCGAGCAAATCATGCCGACCCTGCTGCACCCAGCCGCTGCCACTGCCGTGCAGGCCGGGCTGGAAGGCCTGGGCGTGCGCTTTCACCTGGGCCCGGTACTGACCCGTCTGCAGCAGCTGGCCCAGGGCCTGGAGGCGCACCTGTCCGACGGCAGCGTGATCGCCTGCGACCTGGTGGTTTCGGCCATCGGCCTGCGCCCGCGCACCGACCTGGCCGCCGCCGCTGGCCTGCAGACCAACCGCGGCGTTTGCGTGGACCGCCAATTGCGTACGTCCCACGCCAACATCTTTGCCCTTGGCGATTGTGCCGAAGTCGATGGCATCAACCTGCTCTATGTGATGCCGCTGATGAGCTGTGCCCGGGCCTTGGCGCAAACCTTGGCCGGCAAGCCGACAACGGTCGTCTACGGGCCGATGCCGATCACCGTGAAAACCCCGGCCTGCCCACTGGTGGTCTCGCCGCCGCCCCAGGGCCACGAAGGCACTTGGCAGGTGGAGGGGCAGGGCAGTGACCTCAAGGTGCTTTGCCTTGATGCAGACGGCAAGCTGCTGGGCTACGCCCTCACCGGGGCGGCCGTGATGGAAAAGCTGGCCCTGAATCGCCAGCTGCCGGCCGTGATGGCGTAAATAGCTGGCGTTCTGTCGGATTTATCCTGTTGTTGATTGCACAATGGCCGCCCAGATACTGGCGCGGCCCCGGTGCACGTGCCATCCTCACTTCCGTCTGCCGCAGATTAGAGCCTGCGGTGCCTTGAGCGCTGCTCCAAGGGCAGCACGGCATAACAACAAGAATTCCGTCAAAGAGGCTTCACTATGCGCAAACCAGAACTCGCCGCCGTCATCGCCGAAAAGGCCGATCTGACCAAGGAAAAGGCCAATCAGGTTTTGAACGCGATTCTCGACAGCATCACGGGTGCCCTGGACAAGGACACCGTGACCCTGGTCGGTTTCGGCACCTTCGAAAAACGTCATCGCGGTGCGCGTACCGGCAAGAATCCGCAAACCGGTGAACCGGTCAAGATCAAGGCCAGCAATACCGTGGCTTTCAAGCCAGGCAAGAACCTGCGTGACAGCGTCAACGCCCCCGTCAAGCCGTCCAAGAAAGGCAAGTGATCGCTCCCTGACAACCCCCAGTGTCAGCCAAGCGGGCGCCCCAGGGCGCCCGTTGTGCTTTCTGCAGGCAAAATGTTTCGAACTTGCATAAATAGTTCTGGAAAAGGATAGACTGCGCGCCTTAGTCACTTTTAATTCGAGGCGCGTTGATGAAGTTCCGCTTTCTTCTCTGGGCCATGGGGCTGTTGATGGCCAGGGCCAGCCGCAACAACCCGGCGTTCCAGCAGCAGCTCAAGGGCAAGGACCTGGTGTTCCAGATGCAGACCCTGGACGGCAAGGTCGCCCGGCACTTCATCGTCAGCAACGAACGCGTCAGCAGCAAGGGCGGCGCGCACCCGCAGCCGGCGTTTGCCATTGCCTTCAAGGACGCAGCCTATGGCTTCGCCACCATGCAGGCAGGTAACAAGCAGTTGGCGTTCATGCAGGGGATTCAGGACAAGAGCATCCAGATCAAGGGCAATCCGGCGCTGGTGATGTGGTTCCAGGGGTTGATGAAGTACCTGAAGCCGAAGAAAAAGGGCTGAACGCCTATAGGCCTGCTGACCCATACCCTGTGGGAGCGGGTTTACCCGCGAACACCGGCAAGCCGGTGCCATACACCGCGTCGCGATCTTCGCGGGTAAACCCGCTCCCACAGGGGCCAATCATGTCAGTGCGGTGCGTGGAACTGCGAAGCCAGCTCACGCAACAGGCTCTCTGCCTCGAGCACCTTGTTCACCACATCCTCGGCCTTGTCCCGGGTAATCCCCAGCCGCTCCAGCAACTCGTCCGGAATCTCCTGCTGTGGCCCAGAGCCGATCCCCCGCGAGCGCAGCAGGCGGGTGGCCAGGCATACCAGGTTGGGGAACGCCGAAAACTCGCCTTCATAGGCTGGGTCGTGCTGGAAGCGCAGCGCGGTGGACAGTTCTTCCGGCATGTCCCACAGCTTCATCAACCAGGCACCGATCTGCTCGCGGCTGATGCCCAGCAGGTGTTGTTCCACGTAGGTGTGGCAAACGTGCGGGTTGACCTCCAGGTGGCGACAGATCAGCGAGAAGTGCGGCGGGAACACGTGCGCCAACAGCAGGTACCCAAAGTTGTGCAGCAGCCCGGCCAGGTAGGTCAGGCCGGCCTCGGGGCGCTCGGCCCGTGGCATGGCGCGGGTCAGGCCTTCGATGATCGCGGCGGTGTAGATCGACTGCTGCCAGTACGGCGTGGCCTGCTGCGGGTGGTCTTTCGGCAGGCTAAGGGTCTTGCCCAGCGCCAGGCCAAGAGCCAGGTTGATCACCAGGTCGAAGCCCAGCACGCGCACGATGGCATCTTCCACCGAGCGGATCTTGCCCGGTGAGGCGTAGTAGGGTGATGCCGCCCAGCTCACCACCTGCGCAGCCAGCGCCGGGTCGGTCTCGACCACGCCGGTGATATCGTCGATGCTGGCGTTGGGGTCTACCCGCAGCTTGATGATCTTTTGCGCGGTGTCGGCCAGCGGCGGAATTTCGATGGTTTCTTCCAGGCGCTTGTGGATGCGCCGGGCAGTGAAGGCCTGGACGGCATTGGTGATTTCCCGGGTGTCATCATCGGGGCGATCGAGGTTGGGGCTGATCGCCTCGACTTCCTGACCGAAGCTGCTGGCGCTTGCCTTGGCCAGCATGCGCTTGAAGTGCGCGCGTTCGATTTCCAGCAGCAGGCCGGCTTCGCCAGACTGGATAAACACGGTTTCGGCGTCGAGCAGGCTTTTTTCGTACTGGCACGGCGAGCTGGTCAGCGCCGGGATACCCGGCAATGCCTTCAGCTGGTGCTTGTCCAGCATCTGCTTCAGGCGCGGCACCGACACCGCGGTGAGCTTGCGCCCAGTCAGTTCCGCCAGGCGATCGAGGTCCAGCAGCTGGCTCTGCGGGAACAGCACCATCATGGCGCCAACCTCGTCGTCGAGCAGCACGGTCTGTACCCGCGCCGCTGCCGGCAGGTGCGGATGTTCGACCACCTCGCGGTAGGCCACGCCGAGTTTGTCGAGCAGCAGCCGGATGACCGAGGGAGCGTGTGGGGTTGCGGTGTCCAGGGCAACTTCAGTCATGGTCCGTATCCACTGATTCTTTTAAACGCGAAGTATAACCAGCCTGGGGGCAAAACTGGATCCATTATGGGACCAGCGTCACACTTGGCCATATTGCTGGCCATGACGCAGCCAGCGGTCAAGCAGTGGGCTGACATGCTCCGGCCAGCGTGCGACCAGGGCCTGGGCGGCGTCGCGCACGGCCGGCAGCAGGTCGGCGTCGCGCATCAGGTCGGCGACCTTGAACTGCAACAGGCCGGTCTGGCGGGTGCCTAGCATCTCGCCCGGGCCACGCAGTTCCAGGTCTTTTTCGGCGATGATGAAGCCATCGTTGGTTTCCCGCATGATCCCTAGCCGCTCGCGGCCGATCTGCGACAGTGGCGGGTGGTACAGCAGCACACAATGGCTGACGGCGCTGCCCCGGCCAACCCGGCCACGCAGCTGGTGCAACTGGGCAAGGCCCAGGCGCTCGGGGTTCTCGATGATCATCAGGCTGGCGTTGGGCACGTCCACACCCACCTCGATGACCGTGGTGGCGACCAGCAACTGCAGGTTGCCCGCTTTGAATTCGGCCATGATCTCAGCCTTTTCCGCCGGTTTCATGCGCCCGTGGATCAGCCCCACCCGCAACTCGCCCAAGGCGCTGCCCAGCTCCTCGTAGGTGCTTTCGGCGGCCTGGCAGGTCAGCTCTTCGGATTCTTCGATCAGGGTGCACACCCAATAGGCCTGGCGCCCTTCGGCGCAGGCCGCGCGCACCCGCTCGACCACTTCGAAGCGGCGGCTGTCGGCCACCAGCACGGTGTTCACCGGTGTGCGCCCGGGCGGCAGCTCGTCGAGCACCGAGGTGTCCAGGTCGGCATAGGCGCTCATGGCCAGGGTTCGCGGAATTGGCGTGGCGGTCATGATCAGCTGGTGCGGGCACAATTCGCCGGCCACGCCCTTTTTGCGCAGGGCCAGGCGTTGCTGCACGCCAAAACGGTGCTGTTCATCGATGATCGCCAGGGCCAGATGCTTGAACTTCACTTCTTCCTGGAACAGCGCGTGGGTGCCGACCACCATTGGCGCACCGTTGGCGATCTGCTCCAGGGCGGCTGCCCGGGCCTTGCCCTTGAGCTTGCCGGCCAGCCAGGCCACTTCGATGCCCAGCGGTTCGAGCCAGCGCTTGAAGGTGATGTAGTGCTGTTCGGCGAGGATCTCGGTAGGTGCCATCAAGGCCACCTGGTAGCCGGCTTCCAGGGCCTGCAGCGCGGCCAGGGCGGCGACCACGGTCTTGCCGGCACCCACATCGCCTTGCACCAGGCGCATCATCGGCTCGTGCTGGCTGAGGTCGTAGGCAATTTCGTTGGCCACCCGCTGCTGCGCGCCGGTCGGTTGGAAGCCCAGGTTGGCCAGGTACTGCGCCTGCAGGCGCTGGGCCTTGGGCAGCACCGGCGCGCGCAGGCTGCGCAGGCTTTCGCGCAGGCGTTGCTGCGACAGCTGGTGGGTCAGCAGTTCTTCGAAGGCCAGGCGGTGCTGGGCCCAGTGCTGGCCTTCGGCAAGCTCGTCGAGGTCGGCGTCGGCCGGCGGGTTGTGCAGATAGCGGATGGCATCGTCCAGCGGCGCCAGCTGGTAGTCCCGGGCCAGTTCGTCGGGCAGCCAGTCCGGCAGGCTGCGCGGCCCGAGCAAGCCCAGGCTCTGTTGACACAGCAGGCGCAGGCGTTGCTGGGTGAGGCCTTCGGTAGACGGGTAGATCGGCGTCAGGGTCTGCTCGACCGGTGGCGGCGGTTCGTCGCCGTTCAGCGCGCGGTATTCCGGGTGGTAGATTTCCAGGCCCGAAGCGCCGGGGCGGGCCTCGCCGTAGCAGCGCAGGTGGGTGCCACGCTTGAGGCCTTCCTTCTGCGCGTTGCTGAAGTGGTAGAAGCGCAGGCTCAGTACACCGGTGCCGTCACCCAGGCGCACCACCAGGCTGCGGCGCTTGCCCATGGTCACGTCGGCGCCGCTGACCACCCCCTCGATCACCGCGTCCTGGCCAGGGCGCAGTTGGCCGATCGGCACCACGCGGGTGCGGTCCTGATAGCGCAGGGGCAGGTGGAACAGCACGTCCTGCAGGTTTTCCAGGCCGACCTTGGCGAGTTTCTCCGCCATGGCCTCGCCAACCCCCTTGAGTACCGTGACCGGGACCTTCGACAGCTCACTCATGACTCAGGCCGGTTGTTCCGCTGGGGCTTTGGCGACCGAGCACAGGCGGATCGAATCGGCGAGGATCTCGATGGCCTTCGGCCGCGGGAAGCTGGCGCGCCAAGCAATGGCCACGGTGCGGAATGGAGCCGGTGCAGTCAATGGGCGAACCTCGATGACGCCGGGGGCATAATGGTGGCTGTGCACCGCCGACAGCGGCAGGATCGACACGCCAAGGCCCGAGGCGACCATGTGGCGGATGGTTTCCAGCGAGCTGGACTCCACCGTGGTGTGCTTGGATCCTTCACCGCCCTTGTTCAGCGTTGGGCAGGCTTCCAGTACCTGGTCGCGGAAGCAGTGGCCTTCACCGAGCAGCAACAGGCTCTTGTCGTTGAGCATGGCGGTGTCGATGGTCTTTTTCGCCGTCCACGGGTGGTCGGCCGGCATCAGGGCGCAGAACGGTTCATCGTACAGCGGCAGCGTCAGCACGTCGGCTTCGTTGAACGGCAGGGCGATGATCACCGCGTCCAGTTCGCCGTTGCGCAGTTTTTCGCGCAGTACGTGGGTGAAGTTCTCTTCGATGTACAGCGGCATCTGCGGCGCCACGCGGTGCAGTTGCGGGATCAGGTGCGGGAACAGGTACGGGCCGACGGTGTAGATGGCACCGACCTTGAGCGGGGCGGTGAGTTGATTCTTGCCGGCCTGGGCCAGCTCGCGAATGCCCTGGGCCTGCTCCAGTACCTTCTGTGCCTGGGCGACGATGCTTTCGCCGACCGGGGTCAGACGGACCGCGCTCTTGCTGCGCTCGAAGATCAACACGCCAAGCTCATCCTCGAGCTTCTTCACACCGACCGACAGGGTCGGCTGGCTCACGTGGCAGCGCTCGGCGGCATGGCCGAAGTGCTGTTCCTGGGCGAGTGTGACGATGTAGCGTAATTCTGTGAGGGTCATAACGTGCGTCCATGAAGTTGCGAGCCCAGCATAGCGGCTGCAATCGATAGACGCACGTTATCAGACTTGCCGATTTGTGACAGAAGCAAAAGTCTCAGCGGCGGTCCAGCGAGTAGACGAACGGTGCCACGACTTCGATCGTGCCATTGTTCAGCAACTCGGGTGGCGGCTTGGGTACCGTGCCGGCCCGACGGATCATTTCCAGGGTCGCCCGGTCCAGGGCGGCACTGCCCGAGCCACCGGCCATGGAGTACGACACCACCTTGCCTTCGGCGTCGACCACGAAGCGCAGGCGGTTGATGCCCTGCAGGCCGCGCCGACGCGCGTCTTCCGGGTAACGCTTGTACTTGGCCAGGTGACGCAGCAGGTCGCTCTGCCAGGTCGGCAGGGCGTTGCTGTTGGACGCAATGCTCGGCGCCGGTGCCGCGGACTTCTGCGGTGGCGTGTTGCTGGGCGGTGCGTCTACCGTTTGTTCGGTCGGCGGTGCTTCCTTCGGCGGCTCAGGCTTTTTCTCGGGCTTTGGCGGCTGCGGCTTGGCCTTCGGCTTGGGCGGCTTGGCAATGGCGATCTTGGGTTTGGGTGCCTCGGCCAGCTTCGGCAGCGGCGGTTCCTCGACCGGTGCCGGTGGCTGCGGCGCTGCTTTAGGGGGCGGTGGTGGCGCAGGCTCCGGCAACGGCGCCAGTTCGACCATCATGGCTGCCGGGGGCAGTTCGATGGCCTGGGGCACCGACCAGTTGAGCGTCAGCAGCACGGCGACCACGTGCACGCCCAGCACGATCGCCAGGCTGCCACCGTAGCGCGCCATGTTAGAGCGCGTTCTTGTCATTTCTTGGCTGCCGTCTCGAGACCTACAAGACCGACTTTGAGGTAGCCGGCCGCGCGCATGTTGTTCATCACGTCCATCAGGTCACCGTAATCCACGCCTTTGTCAGCCTGGAAGAAGATGGTGGTTTCCTTGTCGCCCTTGGTCTTGGCATCGAGCATCGGGCCAAGCTGGTCGGGGGCAGGGACCTGATCGTCACCGACGTACAACTTCTGGTCGGCCTTGACGCTTACGAACACCGGTTTCTCGGGCCTCGGTGCCGGCTTGGCGGTCGAGGCCGGCAGGTCGACCTTGATGTCGACTGTGGCCAAGGGGGCTGCGACCATGAAGATGATCAGCAGCACCAGCATTACGTCGATGAACGGCGTAACGTTGATTTCGTGGTTCTCGGCGAGGTCGTCGCCACCTTCGTTGAGATGCAGGCCCATGGCTTACCCCACTTTCACCATGTGCGGGGCAACGCGATCGCTGCCCTGGTGGTCCAGGTCACGGCTGACCAGCAGCAGCACCTGGGCGGAGGCGTCGGACACCTGGGCCTTGTAGCCGGCGATGGAGCGGGCGAAGACGTTGTAGATGACCACGGCCGGAATTGCTGCGACCAGGCCCAGGGCGGTGGCCAGCAGGGCTTCGGCGATACCCGGGGCAACCACGGCCAGGTTGGTGGTCTGGGTCTTGGCGATGCCGATGAAGCTGTTCATGATGCCCCATACGGTACCGAACAGGCCGACGAATGGCGCAGTGGAGCCGATGGTGGCAAGTACGCCAGTGCCGCTGCTCATGGTGCGGCCGCTGGCGTGTACCAGGCGCTCGAGACGGAAGCTGACGCGCTCCTTGATGCCTTCTTTTTCGCGGGCGTTTGCCGACAGGCGCATCTCTTCGAGGGCATCGTGGACCAGGGTGTGGGCCAGAGTGCCTTCCTTGTTGGAAACCTCGCTGGCTTCCTTGAGGCTGGCGGATTTCTTCAGCAGGGCGATTTCACCACGCAGGCGACGCTTGGCGCCCATCAGCTCGAAGCCTTTGGCGATCCAGATGGTCCAGGTGATGATGGAGGCGATGGCCAGGCCGATCATTACCGCCTTCACCACCACGTCGGCGTTCTTGTACATGCCCCATGGGGACAGGTCGTGGGCCATGCCCAGCGAGGTGTCTTCGACCAGGGCTTCGACGCTCGGGTCTACCGCGACCGGGGCGTCAGCCGGGGTGGCGGCAACTGCGCCGTCAGCCGGTGCTGCGACTGGAGCAGTTGCCGGAGCAGCTGGTGCAGTAGCGGCTGCAGGCGTGGCAGCATTGGCAGTTGGCTCATCGGCCATGGCCACCGGGGCCAGCACCAGGCTGAGTGTCAGCGCGGCGATGGCACGCCAGGCGCGCGACGGGGTTGGCGAAGCGGAAGGTTGAGTACGTGTCATGCTGGCCGGACCTGATGAAGAATAAAGTGAACGTTCTCCAAGGCCTCGAGGTAGGCCGAGAACAATTTGGCGGCCATTATTGCAAGTAATTCTTGTTAACAAAAGTAATCTTGTTGCTTTTTTCGCCTATGGTCTAGCCATCCATCGTGTAGCGTGGTCGGGCTGATCAATTGGTCTAGGGAGTTTAGAGATGTCAGGCCTTTCCGTGATGGTGGTGGGATGTGGTGATGTAGGCGGGCGCCTTGCCCGGCAGATGCTTGCGCGCGGTTGGCAGGTGAGCGGCCTGCGTCGGTCGGTCGGACAGTTGCCTGCGGGTGTCGTGCCGGTGGCAGCGGACTTGTCCGTGCCGTCGATTCCCGGCGCCTGGCCGCAGCGCGCGCCGGACTACCTGGTGTACTGCGTGGCGGCCAGCCAGCACGACGAGGCGGGTTACCAGGCAGCCTATGTCGACGGTTTGCGCCATGTGCTGGCCTGGCTGACCGAGCGTGGCCAACGCCCGCGGCGCCTGCTGTTCGTGTCCAGCAGCAGCGTGTATGCACAGAAGGACGGCGAGTGGATCGAAGAAGGCGCCGCCACCGAGCCTGAAGGTTATTCCGGGCGGTTGATGCTGGAGGCTGAACGGCTGGCACTGGCCAGTGGCATCCCGGCCAGCGTGGTGCGCCTGACCGGCATCTATGGCCCGGGCCGCGAGTGGCTGCTCAGCCAGGTGCGCCAGGGCTACCGCGTGGCCGAGGAGCCGCCGCTGTATGGCAACCGCATCCATGCCGAGGATGCTGCCGGCCTGTTGGCGTTCCTGTTGCAGGCGGATGCCGACGGCAAGGTGCTGGACGATTGCTACATCGGCGTCGACGACGACCCGGCGCCGCTGGCCGATGTGGTGGCCTGGCTGCGGGCGTACATGGGGGTAACCGAATGGTCGGATGAGCAGCGCGTGCGGCGCACCGGCAGCAAGCGCTGCAGCAATGCCCGGGCGCGGGCGTTGGGCTGGGCGCCGGAGTATCCGAGTTACAAGGAAGGTTATGCGGCCATCCTGAAAGGCCTGTGCTGAGGCTACTGGCCTCTTCGCGGGTAAACCCGCTCCCACAGATATACCACTGGTTTCAAGCCTGGCGGTGTACCTGTGGGAGCGGGTTTACCCGCGATGAGGCCGGTGTATTCGGCCGCGATTCCAGCAAGTCTCAATCCAGCTCCAGCACCCACTGGCGCTTACCGGCCGCCAACACTGGCATTTCATCCGGCTGCGCGCGGTTGACTGCCTGGAAAATCTCCAGCTTGTCGCCATCGCGCTTGAGGATGAACGGCGCGCCACGCTGGTTGCGCTCCAGCCACAGGCTGTCGTTGCTGCCACCCATGGTCGCGCAATCACCCGCCAGGCACAGGGCGAAACGGTCTGGTCCCGGCAAGCCGGTGACGTTGCCGGTGTCGCCGAAGCGCACGCTGGCACCTTTGCCCTGGCCTTCGACAATCTTCCAGTTGCCGCCCAGATAGGCCTGGTACAGGGCTTTCTCGAAGCTGCTGCCCAGTGGCGCATTGGCCGTTGTCGGCGCTTTGGCGCGCACGAAGGTCTGCTTGCCGCCGTTTTGATCGACAGCCTGCAGTTCGTCGCCATCGAGCGACAGCTGTTCGGTCTGGCCGCCCTGGAAGCTGGCCTGCCATTGCTTGTCGGTGGCGCTCAGCTGGCCGTCGGCCGCTTCGAAACCATTGCTGTAGCTGGCCTGTTGGCTGGCAACGTCGAGCTTCCACTCGAACACCGGCCCGTGCTCATTGAGCGCCTGGCGCAGGCTGCCGCCCTTGACGGCCGCATTGATGGCGTCCTGGTTGATCCAGGTGCCGTTGAAATCTTCGGGTTTGTGGCTGGCGCAGCCGCCCAGAAGCAGGGCTGCCAGCGCTAGGGGCAGTGCTTGACGCATGACGGGGTAACCTTGCAGAGAAGGGAAGGTGACGGGCAGGGCGCCCGTCACCGGGGCATCATTCGATGACCAGGATGGCGTCCATTTCGACCTGGGCGCCTTTCGGCAGCGCGGCAACACCGATGGCGGCGCGGGCCGGGTAAGGCTGCTCGAAGTAGCGGCCCATCACCTCGTTGACCTTGGCGAAGTGGCTCAGGTCGGTGAGGAAGATGTTCAGCTTGACGATGTCCTTGAACGAACCGCCAGCGGCTTCAGCCACGGCCTTGAGGTTCTCGAACACTTGTACGGTCTGGGCTTCGAAGCCATCGACCAGTTCCATGGTCTTCGGGTCCAGCGGGATCTGGCCCGACATGTATACGGTGTTGCCGGCCTTGATCGCCTGCGAGTAGGTGCCGATGGCGGCAGGGGCCTTGTCGCTGTTGATGACGGTCTTGCTCATGATGACTCCTTGCGGTTGGCGGACTACGTACGCATGCGGGTGATGCGGACCACACCGGTCAGGGTACGCAGCTTCTTGATCACACGCGCCAGGTGCACGCGGTCGTGCACGCTGACCACCAGTTGGACCACGCTGATACGGCCGTCGCGTTCGTCCATGCTGATTTTCTCGATGTTGCCGTCGGCAGCGTTGACACTGCTGGCCAGCAAGGCAATCAGGCCGCGCTGGTGCTCCAGTTCGACACGCAGCTCGACATTGAATTCACCGGTGATGTCCTTGGCCCAGGAGAGCTGTACGCACTTCTCCGGGTTATGGCGGATTTCACTGATGTTGCGGCAGTTTTCCAGGTGTACGACCATGCCCTTGCCGGCTGACAGGTGGCCCACGATCGGGTCGCCCGGGATCGGCGTGCAGCACTTGGCGTAGCTCAGCACCAGGCCTTCGGTACCGCGGATCGCCAACGGGCCTTCCGGTGCTGGCAACTGCTCGCCTTCGGCCGACAGCAGGCGGCGTGCGACCACGTAGGCCATGCGGTTGCCCAGGCCGATGTCTTCGAGCAGGTCTTCGATCAGTTCCAGGCGGTACTCGGCGAGAATCGCCTGGATACGTTCCTGGGGGATCATCTCCAGGCTGCTGTCGAAGCCGGTGAGCACCTTGTTCAGCAGGCGTTCGCCCAGGCTGATGGACTCGGAGCGGCGCTGCTGCTTGAGCGCGTGGCGGATGTGCGTGCGCGCCTTGCCGGTAACCACGAAGTTGAGCCAGGCCGGGTTCGGCCGTGCGCCCGGGGCGCTGACGATTTCCACCGTCGAGCCGCTTTGCAGCGGCTCGGACAGCGGCGCCAGGCGGCGGTTGATGCGGCAGGCGATGCAGCTGTTGCCGACGTCGGTGTGCACCGCATAGGCGAAGTCGACGGCCGTGGAGCCTTTGGGCAGCTCCATGATGCGGCCTTTTGGCGTGAACACGTAGACCTCGTCCGGGAACAGGTCGATCTTCACGCTCTCGATGAATTCCAGCGAGTTGCCGGCACGTTGCTGCAGTTCGAGGATGCCCTTGACCCATTGACGGGCGCGGGCGTGGCTGCCCTTGGGTTGCTCGTCGTCGTTGGACTTGTACAGCCAGTGCGCAGCGATGCCGTTGTTGGCCATCTCCTCCATCTCGCGGGTGCGGATCTGGATTTCGATGGGCACGCCGTGCATGCCGAACAGCGTGGTGTGCAACGACTGGTAGCCGTTGGCCTTTGGGATCGCGATGTAATCCTTGAAACGACCGGGCAGCGGCTTGTACAGATTGTGCACCGCACCGAGTACGCGGTAGCAGGTGTCGACCTTGTCGACGACGATGCGGAAGGCGTACACGTCCATGATCTCGTTGAAGGCGCGGCGCTTGCCGCGCATCTTCTTGTAGATGCCATAGAGGTGTTTCTGCCGGCCGCTGACCTCGCCCTCGATGCCGTCGGCAGCCAGGCAGTTGGCCAGCGAATGCTCGATCTTGGCGACGATTTCCTTGCGGTTGCCGCGAGCGCTTTTCACCGCACGGTGAATCAGCGACGAACGCATCGGATGCATGGCCTTGAAGCCGAGGTCCTCGAACTCCACGCGCACGGTGTGCATGCCCAGGCGATTGGCGATGGGGGCGTAGATCTCGAGGGTTTCCTTGGCGATGCGCCGGCGTTTTTCGCCGGACAGCACTTCCAGGGTGCGCATGTTGTGCAGGCGGTCAGCCAGCTTGACCAGGATCACGCGGATATCGCGGGCCATGGCCATGGCCATCTTCTGGAAGTTTTCGGCCTGCGCCTCGGCCTTGGTCTCAAAGTTCATCTGGGTCAGCTTGCTGACCCCGTCGACCAGTTCGGCCACGGTCTCGCCAAACTGCTGGCTGAGGGCTTCCTTGGCGATGCCGGTATCTTCGATCACATCGTGCAGCATGGCCGCCATCAGGCTCTGATGGTCCATGTGCATGTCGGCGAGGATGCTGGCCACGGCCAGCGGGTGGGTCACGTAGGGCTCGCCACTGCGGCGGCGCTGCCCATCGTGGGCCTGTTCGGCGTAGAAATAGGCGCGCCGGACCAGGTTGACCTGTTCGGGGCCAAGATAGGTCGACAGCCGTTCGGCCAAGGCTTCTATACCCGGCATGGGTTTACCTCCTGCCGAGGAAGGGGGCCTTGCGCCGTGCGACGTCGACCTGGCATCAATCAGACAGCCTCGTTGTTCTCGTCCTCGAACGCGGCGAACACCGGATCCTCGGTGACGATCTCTTCAGCGGCGATGAACTCGTTGGTGACGATGCCTTCGGCGATTTCACGCAGGGCAACAACGGTCGGCTTGTCGTTTTCCCACGCAACGCGTGGCTCTTTGCCGCCGGTCGCCAGCTGGCGAGCGCGCTTGGTCGAGAGCATGACCAGCTCAAAGCGGTTATCCACGTGTTCCAGGCAGTCTTCAACAGTTACGCGGGCCATGGTCTTCCTCAGTAGCAATTGCGGTGGGCGTGCAGCCCGATAATGGGCAGGCGGACTCGATAGTTTAAAAAATCACCAGCCAATAGGGAAGCGCTGTTTTATCGGGTGGTTACCTTCAAGCCCTGTGTTGCCTTCTTCGCGGCTGAAGCCGCTCCCACAGGGACCGCATTGTCCTCAGGTCCATCACCGCACCCTGTGGGAGCGGCTTCAGCCGCGAAAGGGCCGGAACAGACACCCTATCGCTTGAGTTTGACGATACCCTCAGAGCATCGCGTCACGCAACCGCGGGGTCAGCTCCTCGAACAGGGTCTGCACCGAGCGCAACGCCCGGCAGTCCGGCCGGGTCAGCAGCCACAGCTGGGTGTCGCAACCCGGCAGCGGCCCGCTCAGCGCATCCACCCCGGGCAGCGCGTGCACCATGTAGTCCGGCAACGCTGCCACGCCGAGCCCGGCCGTGACCAGCTGGGCGATGGTCGACATGCCGCTGCACTGGTAGCGCGGGCTCAACCCTGGGTGCTGCTGGTTGCGCCAGACCACCGTGGGGTGGTCCTGCATCGAGTCGTCGGGGGCGATCCATGGCACGCTGGCAGGTGACTCTGCCAGGCGTTCGCGCCATTGCGGCTGGCCGCAGACCACGTAGGAGGTGGACCCCAGGTTGCGGCCCACCAGGTGCTCGGGTGGCGTGTTGGTCAGGCGCAGGGCAATGTCGGCATCGCGCCGGCTGAGATTGGCGAAGGTATTGGAAGTGCCCATCTCCAGCGACAAGGCCGGGTAGTTGGGCATGAACTCGGCCAGAGCCGGCAGCAGCAGGCTGTGCATCACCGCCTCGGTGCAGGTCAACCGCACGGTGCCGCTGACCACCTGCTCGCCACTGGTCATGGCGATGCGCGCCGCCTCCAGCGCCTGCTCGGCGCGCTCGGCCTGTTCGGCCAGGGCTTGGGCGGTGTCAGTCGGCAGGTAGCCCTTGCGGCTCTTGACGAACAAGGCGGTGCCCAGCGCCGACTCAAGCCGGCGGATCGAGCGGAACACCGTCGACACATCGACCTTGAGCAGCTCGGCGGCCTTGGCCAGCGAGCGGCCACGTTCCAGGGCCAGGACCAGGGAGAGGTCGGCATGGGTAATCTGATATTGCATTGGTGCACGCTCTGCTTGCCGAATTGCCAATGTCTGTTGCGTTTTGGCCATTTTATAGTGGAACGGCCCCCGGGAATCAATGCGCCCGGTCGGGTAACCAATCCCCACGATGGGAAAGTGAAAAGAACAACAGCTGCAACCATCGTCGCCCGTGAGGCGCCAGCCGTATCCCCCACATCGCCGCAGCAAATCAAAGGATGTACAGCCATGACGTCGGTAACCCCGTGCGCCAGTTCTTCCAGCGAGATGAATGACTTCCTCCAGGCCCATCCGGACACGCAGTACGTCGACCTGCTGATCTCCGACATGAACGGCGTGGTACGTGGCAAGCGCATCGAGCGGGCCAGCCTGCACAAGGTGTACGAGAAGGGCATCAACCTGCCGGCATCGCTGTTCGCCCTGGACATCAACGGGTCCACCGTCGAGAGCACCGGCCTTGGCCTGGACATCGGCGATGCCGACCGCATCTGCTTCCCGATCCCCGGCACGCTGTCGGACGAGCCATGGCAGAAGCGTCCCACTGCCCAGCTGCTGATGACCATGCATGAGCTGGATGGCCAGCCGTTCTTCGCCGACCCGCGCGAAGTACTGCGCCAGGTGGTGAGCAAGTTCGATGACCTGGGCCTGGATATCTGCGCCGCGTTCGAGCTTGAGTTCTACCTGATCGACCAGGACAACCTCAACGGTCGCCCGCAGCCGCCGCGCTCGCCGATTTCCGGCAAGCGCCCGCAGTCGACCCAGGTGTACCTGATCGACGACCTCGACGAGTATGCCGACTGCCTGCAGGACATGCTCGAAGCGGCAAAGGAGCAGGGCCTGCCCGCCGATGCCATCGTAAAGGAAAGCGCCCCGGCACAGTTCGAGGTCAACCTGCACCATGTGGCCGACCCGCTGAAGGCCTGTGACTATGCGATCCTGCTCAAGCGCCTGATCAAGAACGTTGCCTACGACCATGAAATGGACACCACCTTCATGGCCAAGCCCTACCCGGGCCAGGCAGGCAACGGCCTGCACGTGCACATTTCGTTGCTGGACAAGAAAACTGGCAAGAACATCTTCGCCAGCGACGACCCGCTGCAAAGCGACGCGTTGCGCCACGCCATCGGTGGCGTGCTGGAGACCATGCCCGCGTCGATGGCCTTCCTCTGCCCGAATATCAACTCCTATCGCCGCTTCGGCGCGCAGTTCTACGTGCCCAATGCGCCAAGCTGGGGCCTGGACAACCGCACCGTGGCCGTGCGCGTGCCCACCGACAGCAGCGACAACGTGCGCCTCGAGCACCGCGTGGCCGGCGCCGACGCCAACCCCTACCTGATGCTCGCGGCGATCCTCGCCGGTGTTCACCATGGCCTGACCAATCAGGTCGAGCCGCAGGCACCGATCGAAGGCAACTCCTACGAACAACTGGAGCAGAGCCTGCCGAACAACCTGCGCGATGCCCTGCGCGCGCTGGACGACAGCGAAGTCCTCAACCAATACATCAGCCCGGACTACATCGATATCTTCGTGGCCTGCAAGGAAAGCGAACTGGCCGAGTTCGAAGTATCGATTTCCGACCTCGAGTACAACTGGTACCTGCACACGGTGTAAGCCCATGAGCGCAAATGCGGTCCCCTTGATCGGTGTCAGCGCCTGCCGCCAGCAGGTGGGGAAGAACTCGTCGCATACGGTAGGCGACAAGTATGTCGAGGCGGCCGGCTTTGCCGGCTTGCCATTGATCTTGCCGGCCCGCGACGGGGGCAGCGACACGCAGGCGCTGCTGGCTCGTCTGCACGGCATTGTTTTTACCGGCTCACCTTCAAATATCGAACCGCATCATTACAATGGCGCCCCCAGCGCGGCGGGTACCCGGCACGATCTGGCACGCGATCGCCTGACCCTGCCGCTGTTGCAGGCGGCCATTGCCGCTGGTGTGCCGGTGTTCTGTATTTGCCGTGGCTACCAGGAATTGAATGTGGCGCTGGGCGGCAGCCTGCACCAGCGTGTGCAGGAACTGCCCGGCTACCTTGACCACCGTGAACCTGAGGACGCACCCCTGGAGGTGCAATACGGCGCTCGTCACCTTGTCGGCATCGAGCCTGGCGGGTTGTTCGAGCGCCTGGGCCTGGCTGCGCAGTTCGAGGTCAACTCGCTGCACAGCCAGGGCATCGACCGCCTGGCCCCGGGCCTGCGCGTCGAGGCACGGGCCCCGGATGGCCTGATCGAAGCGGTGTCCATGCCTGCGGCGCCGGGCTTTGTGCTTGGCGTGCAGTGGCACCCGGAGTGGCGATTTACCGAGAACCCGGTCTCGCGGCGCCTGTTCCAGGCGTTTCGCGAGGCCTGCATTGCTTACGCTACACGGGAGGGCGCACGGCAGGAGGCATTCTGACGTCACCCGAAGGTCTCGGATGACTTGTTCCCGGCAACAAGCTTTCAATGAGTGAAAGCGGGCCTTGTGCGCAAGGCCTGTGAAAACAATTCCAAAATTTACGGCAAATACTCATGAGCAATTACACAGAAGCCGGCCGCCCACCCGATGTGGCGGCCGACGCGGGCAACACCCAGCGCAGCAAGGGCCTGGCCACGGGCCGGCTGGGCTTGCTGGCCAGCGTGGTGCTGGGCATTTCCACCATCGCCCCGGTCTACACCCTGACCGGCGCCCTTGGCCCGACCGTGCGCGAAGTGGGCGCACACCTGCCAGCGGTGTTCATCGTCGGCTTCCTGCCGATGCTGCTGGTGGCCCTGGGCTACCGCGAACTGAATTCGGCGGAGCCGGACAGCGGCACTTCGTTTACCTGGTCGGCGCGTGCCTTCGGCCCGATGATCGGCTGGATCGGCGGCTGGGGCCTGGTGGTCGCCACCACCATCGTGTTGTCGAACCTGGCCGGGGTGGCGGTCGATTTCTTCTACCTGTTCCTTGGCCAGATCACCGGCAAGCATGAGCTGGCGGCATTGGCCGACAACCTGCTCATCAACATAACCACCTGTTGCGTGTTCATCGCCCTGGCGGTGTGGATCTGCTGTCGCGGCATGACCACCACCATGACCGTGCAATACGGCCTGGTGGCCCTGCAGTTGCTGGTGCTGATCGGATTTGCCTTTGCCGCGTTCGGCGAAACCACGGCGCCGCCACCGCTGGAATTCGATTTCGCCTGGTTCAACCCGTTCGGCGTCGAATCGTTCTCGGCCTTTGCCGCCGGGCTGTCGCTGTCGATCTTCATCTTCTGGGGCTGGGATGTATGCCTGACCGTCAGCGAGGAATCGGTCGGCAGTGACGAGGTGCCGGGCAAGGCGGCCACCTGGACCGTGTTGCTGATCCTCGGCCTGTACCTGTTCACCGCCATTGCCACCCTGCAGTTTGCCGGTATCAGCGAACAAGGCCTGGGCCTGAACAATCCACGCATCCAGGAAAACGTCTTTGCTCACCTGGCCGGCCCGGTCATGGGGCCGCTGGCGATTCTGATGTCCATCGCCGTGCTGGCCAGCACCGCGGCGTCGCTGCAGTCGACCTTCGTGTCGCCTGCGCGCACCCTGTTGGCCATGGGTTACTACGGTGCGGTGCCGCAGAAGTTCGCCAGTGTCTGCCCACGTTCGCAGACCCCGCGTTACGCCACCATCTGCGCTGGTGTGGCTGCGGGCCTGTTCTACGTGACCATGCGCACCCTGAGCGAGAACGTGTTGGCAGACACCATCACTGCGCTGGGCATGATGATCTGCTTCTACTATTCGCTGACGGCCTTCGCCTGTGTCTGGTACTTCCGCCACAGCCTGTTCGACAGCCTGCGCCACTTCCTGATGCGCGGCCTGTGCCCGCTGGTGGGTGGGGTAATCCTGTCGGTGATCTTCTTGCGTACCGCCATCGACAGCGCCTCGCCGGACTTCGGCAGCGGCTCGCATGTGGGCGGGCTGGGGCTGGTGTTCGTGATCGCCGCGATCATCTCGGTGCTGGGCATCGTGCTGATGATGCTGTCGCGCCTGCGCGCGCCGGCATACTTCCTGGGGGCTACCCTGCGTCAGCAGGCTACCTTGCCTTTGCAGGAATAAAGCTGGGGGCGCTTTGCGCCCCATTCGCAGCACAAGGCTGCTCCTGCAATGGCGCGATGTACGCTGTCGATGTAGGAGCAGCCTTGTGCTGCGAATGGGCTGCAAAGCAGCCCCGTTCGCTCTTTCAGGAAAGTAGTTCTTTCAGCAGCCCGCTGTTGCGTTGTTGCTGCTTCTTCAGCCGCAGGCGATTGGAGCGGAACACCGCTTTCAAATCCTCCAGCGCCACGTCGAAATCATCGTTGATGATCACGTAGTCGTACTCGTCGTAGTGCACCATCTCGCTGACCGCTTCCTGCATGCGCCCGGCAATGATTTCTTCGCTATCCTGCCCGCGGCCATCCAGGCGCTCGCGCAGGGCCTGCTGGCTTGGCGGCAGGATGAACACCGACAAGGCCTCGGGCATCAGCTTGCGTACCTGCTGGGCGCCTTGCCAGTCGATCTCCAGGATCAGGTCATTGCCCTGGTCGAGCACCTCTTGCAGCGCGCTGCGCGAAGTCCCGTAGAAATTGCCGAACACTTCGGCGTGTTCCAGGAAGTCACCCTTGGCGATCAGCCCCTTGAAGTCGTCATGGCTGACGAAGTGGTAGTTCACGCCGTGCTCTTCGCCTGGGCGCATGGCGCGGGTAGTGTGCGAGACCGAGACGCTTACGCGCTTGTCGGCCTTGATCAGGGCGGTGACCAGGCTGGTCTTGCCGGCGCCCGAAGGGGCCGAAACGATGTAGAGGGTGCCGCTGCTGTGGTTCATGGTCGGGGTGGCCTTACTCGATGTTCTGTACTTGTTCACGCATCTGTTCGATCAATACCTTCAGGTTGACCGCCGCTTGCGTGCTGCGTGGGTCGAAGGCCTTGGAGCCTAGGGTATTGGCCTCGCGGTTGAGTTCCTGCATCAGGAAGTCCAGGCGTCGGCCGGCGGCACCGCCACCCTTGAGCACCCGGCGTACTTCGGTGACGTGAGTGCTGAGGCGGTCGAGTTCCTCGGCCACGTCGCTCTTCTGCGCCAGCAGCACCATCTCCTGCTCCAGGCGCTGCTGGTCGAGTTCGGCCTGCATGTCGCCGAAGCGGTCGAGGATCTTCTGCCGTTGTGCTGCCAGCATCTGCGGCACCAGGGCACGCAGGGTGGTGACTTCGCTGGCCATGTTGTCCAGACGTTCGTTGATCAGCCGGGCCAGTTCCTGGCCTTCACGCTGGCGCCCGGCCTTGAGCTCGGCCAGAGCCTCATCGAACAACGCCATGGCTTCTGTATTCAGTGCCTGTGGATCGCTGGCGTCGGCTACCAGCACGCCTGGCCAAGACAGCACCTCCAGCGGGTTCAGTGGTGCCGGCTGTTTGATCAGCCCGGCCACTTCCTCGGCGGCGGCAACCAGCTGCGCGGCGCGCTCGCGGTCCACCTTCAGCGGTTTGCCGTTGCTGTCTTCGTTGAGCCGCAAGGTGCATTCCACCTTGCCCCGTGACAGGCCCTGGCGCAGGCCTTCACGCACGGCGCCTTCGAGGTCGCGCAGGGCCTCGGGCAGGCGCAGGTGCGGCTCCAGGTAACGGTGGTTGACCGAACGCAGCTCCCAGACCAGGGTGCCTTGGCTGCCGGCGCGCTCGACACGAGCAAAAGCGGTCATGCTGTGCACCATGGGGAGTACCTCGCGTATATGAATGAACGGTGGGAGCCTCTCGGCTGCAAGGCGCAGGATTGTAGCGCAGTGGGGCCTTGGCGCCCAATCCACCCATGTTACCGACGGGTGGCCTGGCCGGTAGGAAAAGGCGACGGGCTGTGCGGGGCGCGACAATAGGCATGTCTTCCCCTGGCCGTGGGCTCTATAATGCTCGGCAGATTCAAAGTCCCAGTACAGGTATCCCAGATGAAACGTCCAAGTGGTCGCGCCGCCGATCAGCTCCGCTCGATCCGCATCACCCGCAACTACACCAAGCACGCCGAAGGGTCGGTACTGGTCGAGTTCGGTGACACAAAGGTCATCTGCACGGTCAGTGTGGAAAACGGTGTGCCGCGCTTCCTCAAAGGCCAGGGCCAAGGCTGGCTGACCGCCGAATACGGCATGCTGCCGCGCTCCACCGGCGAGCGTAACCAGCGCGAAGCCAGCCGTGGCAAACAGGGTGGCCGCACCCTGGAAATCCAGCGTCTCATCGGTCGTTCGCTGCGCGCCGCGCTGGACATGAGCAAACTCGGTGACATTACTCTGTACGTCGACTGCGACGTGATCCAGGCCGATGGCGGTACCCGTACCGCGTCCATCACCGGTGCCATGGTCGCCCTGTGCGACGCCTTGGCGGTGATCAAGAAGCGCGGTGGCCTGAAGGCCGGCAACCCGCTCAAGCACATGATCGCCGCAGTGTCGGTGGGCATGTACCAGGGCGAAGCGGTGCTTGACTTGGACTACCTGGAAGACTCCGCTGCCGAAACCGACCTGAACGTGGTCATGACCAGCGCCGGTGGTTTCATCGAAGTGCAGGGTACTGCCGAAGGCGCGCCGTTCCAGCCTGAAGACTTCAACGCGATGCTCGCCCTGGCACAGAAGGGCATGACCGAGATCTTCGAACTGCAGCAGGCGGCGCTGGCCGACTGAACCCAGCCAGGGAGGTGCGGGGCATGAGCGAATCCAACCTGTCGATCACCCCGCCCAATGCCGAAATCCGGCAGTGGGCGATGTTCTGCCACCTCTCCGCGCTGCTGGGCCTGGTGGTGCCGCTCGGGCACTTGCTGGGCCCGCTGGTGCTGTGGCACCTCAAGCGCGAGCAAGACCCTTTCATCGACGCCCAGGGCAAAGAGGCGCTGAACTTTCAGATCAGCGTGACCATTGCCGGGTTCATCTGCTTCCTGCTGATGTTCGTGTTCATCGGACTGATGCTGTTCGCCATGCTGATGGTCGCGGTGATGATCCTGATCATCATCGCGGCTGTGCGGGCGAATGAGGGCAAGCCGTATCGCTACCCGATGATCTGGCGGCCGATCAAATAATGCTGGGGCTGCTTTGCAGCCCTATCGCGACACAAGGCCGCTCCTGCAAGGGATATGCATTCCCCTGTAGGAGCGGCCTTGTGTCGCGATAGGGCCGCAAAGCGGCCCCATGCCTTCAGATGGTCAACGTCCAGTCATAGTCGACGATCAGCGGCGCATGCTGGGAGAAGCGCGGCTGACGCGGCAGGCGGGCGTTGCGCACGAAGCGGCGCAGGCCCGGAGTGAGGATCTGGTAGTCGAACCGATAGCCCAGGTTGAGCATCTCGGCCTGCTCGTTGTCCGGCCACCAGCTGTACTGGTCGCCTTCACGGCTGACTTCGCGCAGGGCATCGACGTAACCCATCTCGCCGGTGATCGCATCCATCCAGGCGCGCTCCGGCGCCAGGAAGCCCGGCGACTGCTGGCTGTCACGCCAGTTCTTGATGTCGAGCTTCTGCTGCGCCACGTAGAACGAGCCGCAGTAGATGTATTCGCGACGCTTGCGACGCTGTTTGTCCAGGTACTTGGCGAAGTCGTCCATCAACTTGAACTTCTGGTTCAAGTCTTCGTCGCCGTTCATGCCCGAAGGCAGCAGCAGGCTGGCAATACTGACTTTGTCGAAATCTGCTTGCAGATAACGCCCGTAGCGGTCGGCTGTCTCGAAGCCCAGGCCGGTGATGACTGCCTTGGGCTGCATGCGCGAATACAGGGCCACACCACCTTGGGCAGGCACCTCCGCGTCGCAGGCATAAAGGAAATAGCCATCGAGCTGGAAAGCTGGGTCATCGAGTTCAAAGGCCGAGGCGCGGGTATCCTGAAGGCAGATGACGTCGGCATTCTGGGCTTGCAGCCAGCTGAGCAAACCACGCTCGGCCGCAGCCTGAATGCCATTTACGTTCACACTGATGATCCGCATAAATGGCCCCAAAAATCTCGTGCGTGTATGATACCCGAGCTCAACCCATTTAGCTAAATCCGTGGTGTCCGGGACTATCCATGCAGCCGTATCAGCGCGACTTCATCCGTTTTGCCATCGATCGCGGGGTACTGCGTTTCGGTGAATTCACCCTGAAATCGGGGCGTACCAGCCCGTATTTCTTCAATGCCGGCCTGTTCAACAGCGGTTCCGCCCTGGCCGAACTGGGCCGTTGCTATGCCGCAGCCATCGTCGACAGCAAGATCCCGTTCGATGTGCTTTTCGGCCCGGCCTACAAGGGTATCCCGCTGGCAGCGACTACTGCCGTGGCCCTTGCCGATCAGCATCAGCTCGACGTGCCATGGTGCTTCAACCGCAAAGAAGCCAAGGACCACGGTGAAGGTGGCAGCCTGGTCGGTGCACCACTGGCTGGTGATGTGCTGATCATCGACGATGTGATCACTGCCGGTACCGCCATTCGTGAGGTCATGCAGATCATCAAAGCCCAGCAGGCCAAGGCCGCAGGCGTGCTGATCGCGCTGAACCGCGAAGAGCGTGGCAATGGCGAGCTGTCGGCGATTCAGGAAGTGGAGCGCGACTTCGGTATTCCGGTGGTCAGCATCGTTTCGCTGACGCAGGTGCTGGAGTTCCTGGCCGATGACCCGCAGCTGAAGCAGCATCTGCCGGCTGTGGAAGCTTACCGGGCGCAGTACGGGATCTGATCCGGGTCTGGAAATGAAAAAGGCGACCTTCTTGTGAAGGTCGCCTTTTTTGTGTCGCCTGTTCTGGCCTCTTCGCGGGTAAACCCGCTCCCACAGGGTTGGCGCTATCCCTGTGGGAGCGGGCGTGCCCGCGAAGAGGCCTGTGCAGGTTAACCAACCAATCAGCGCGGCTTGCGGTTGGTAATCAGGGTACCCACGCCGCTGTCGGTGAAAATCTCCAGCAGCACCGCATTCGGCACGCGGCCGTCGATGATGTGCGAGCTGTTCACGCCGCCCTGCACCGCATCCAGCGCGCACTTGATCTTCGGCAGCATGCCGCCGTAGATGGTGCCGTCGGCGATCAGTTCGTTGACCTGCTCGGTGGTCAGGCCGGTCAGTACTTCGCCCTGCTTGTCCATCAGGCCGGCGATGTTGGTCAGCAGCATCAGCTTCTCGGCCTTCAGCGCCTCGGCTACCTTGCCCGCCACCAGGTCGGCGTTGATGTTGTACGACTCGCCGTTGGCACCCACACCGATCGGCGCGATCACAGGGATGAAGTCGCCCTTCACCAGCATGTTCAGCAGGTCGGTGTTCACGCTTACCACTTCGCCCACGTGGCCGATATCGATGATTTCCGGGGTGGTCATCTCGGGCGTCTGGCGGCTGACGGTCAGCTTGCGGGCGCGAATCAGCTCCGCGTCCTTGCCGGTCAGGCCGATGGCGCTGCCGCCGTGGCGGTTGATCAGGTTGACGATGTCCTTGTTCACCTGGCCACCCAGCACCATCTCCACCACGTCCATGGTCGCCGAGTCGGTGACGCGCATGCCGTCGATGAAGTGGCTTTCGATCGACAGGCGCTTGAGCAGGTCGCCGATCTGCGGGCCACCACCGTGGACCACCACCGGGTTGATGCCCACAGCCTTCATCAGCACGATGTCACGGGCGAAGCCGGTCTTGAGCTCCTCGCTCTCCATCGCGTTGCCGCCGTACTTGATCACCAGGGTCTTGCCGACAAAGCGGCGAATGTAAGGCAGTGCTTCGGACAAAACCTCGGCTACATGGGAAGCGGCATCGCGATCGAGGGTCATGCAGGGCTCCTGTAAGGAACAGATAGTCGGTCAGAACGGCAGTTGCAGCTCAGGCTCAACCCGCAGCAACTGGGCACGGAAAACATCCTTGATACGTTGCAATTCGGCGTCGCTGTCGGCCTCGAAGCGCAGCACCAGCACCGGGGTGGTGTTGGAGGCGCGAACCAGGCCCCAGCCGTGGGCGTAATCCACCCGCACACCGTCGATGGTGGTCAGGTGGGCTTCGCCCCAGTCGGCGTCGCGTTGCAGTGCATCAATGATGCTGAATTTACCCTCGTCGGTCACATCAATATTGATTTCCGGCGTGGAAATATCGTTCGGGAACGCGGCAAACAGGTCTTCGGCGCTCTGATCGGCCTTGCTGAGGATCTCCAGCAGGCGCACGGCGCTGTAGATGCCATCGTCGAAACCGTACCAGCGTTCCTTGATGAAGATGTGACCGCTCATCTCGCCGGCCAGCAGCGAGCCGGTCTGCTTCATCTTCTTTTTGATCAGCGAGTGACCAGTCTTCCACATCAGTGCGCGGCCGCCGTGCTGCTCGATCAGCGGGGTCAGGCGACGGGTGCATTTGACGTCGAAGATGATCTCGGCGCCCGGGTTGCGCGACAGCACGTCCTGGGCAAACAGCATCAGCAGGCGGTCGGGGTAGACGATGCTGCCGGTGTTGGTCACCACGCCGACGCGGTCGCCGTCACCGTCGAAAGCCAGGCCGATATCGGCGCTGGTTTCCTTGACCTTGGCGATCAGGTCTTCGAGGTTTTCCGGCTTGCCCGGATCCGGGTGGTGGTTAGGGAAGTTGCCGTCCACCTCGCAGAACAGCGGGATGACCTCGCAGCCCAGGGCTTCGATCAGCTGTGGGGCCACCACACCGGCAGCGCCGTTGCCGCAATCGACCACGACCTTGAGCTTCTTGGCCAGCTTCACGTCGCCGACGATCTGCTGGAAGTAGCGATCGAGGATCTCGACCTTCTGCACGTTGCCTTCGCCGCGCGGTACGTCGTTGGTTTTCAGGCGGGTCAGCAGGGCCTGGATCTGCTCATTGGCCAGGGTGTCGCCAGCGATGACGATCTTGAAGCCGTTGTAGTCCGAAGGGTTGTGGCTGCCGGTCAGCATCACGCCCGACTTGCCAGCCAGCACGTTGGCTGCGTAGTACAGCGCCGGGGTCGGCACCAGGCCGACGTCGCTGACCTGGCAACCGGCATCGACCAGGCCGTTGATCAGTTGTTCGACCAGCATCGGGCCGGACAGGCGGCCATCACGGCCGACCGAAACCTGCGGTTCGCCCTGGGCCAGGCTCTGCGCGCCGATGGCGCGGCCAATCCAGTAGGCGGTTTCGGCGTGAAGGGTCTTGCCGACCACGCCGCGAATGTCATACGCGCGGAAAATGCTGTCTGGCAGCGCGGCGGGTGCCAGGTGGGCCATGTCGTTCATCTCTGGAAGCTCCATTAGTCAAAGGCTTTCTGGGCAGGCGCAAACTGAACGCTTGGACGGTGGTTTCGCCAGAGAGTTCGCCATCCTTGGCCTGAACGGTCATTTCTCGGCTCAGTGGCTGCCGGAATGGCCGAAGCCGCCAGCGCCGCGCTGGCTTTCATCGAACGCTTCGACGATGTCGAAATGGGCTTGTACCACGGGTACCAGCACCAGCTGGGCAATGCGCTCGCCAACGGCGATGGTGAACGGCGTGTTGCCACGGTTCCAGCACGACACCATCAGCTCGCCCTGGTAGTCCGAGTCGATCAGCCCGACCAGGTTGCCCAGCACGATGCCGTGCTTATGGCCCAGGCCCGAGCGCGGCAGAATCATCGCCGCCAGGCCCGGGTCGCCGATGTAGATCGACAGGCCGGTCGGGATCAGCAGGGTCTGGCCTGGCTCGAGGATGGTGTCTTCCTTGAGCAGGGCGCGCAGGTCGAGGCCGGCGGAACCGGGGGTGGCGTAGGTCGGCAGCGGGAATTCGCTACCCAGGCGTGGGTCGAGGATCTTGGCTTGAAGAGCGTGCATGTAACTTATTGAACCTGATTGAGCCGGTCGGCGATGAAGGCGACCAGTTGCCGGGCAATCTTGCCTTTGCTGGTCTGCGCGAAGAGGGTCTGGTGCTGCTGGCGGTCGATCACGGTCAAGGCGTTTTCCTCGCTGTTGAAGCCGATGCTGGGGTTGGCCACATCATTGGCGACGATCAGGTCGAGGTTCTTGTCCTTGAGCTTGCGCGTGGCGTAATCGAGCAAGTGTTCGGTCTCTGCGGCGAAACCGACGCTGAACGGGCGGTCGGCGCGGCCAGCGATGGTGGCAAGGATATCGGGATTGCGCACCATCTGCAGCAGCATGCCGTCGCCGGTCGTAGGATCTTTCTTCAGTTTTTGCGTGGCAACGACTTCCGGGCGGTAGTCCGCAACCGCCGCAGAGGCGATGAACAGGTCGCACGGCATGGCCGCTTCACAGGCCGCGAGCATGTCCCGCGCGCTGACCACGTCGATTCGGCTGACCCGGTCGGGGGTCGGCAGGTGTACCGGGCCGGTGACAAGGGTGACCCGAGCCCCGGCTTCGGCGGCCGCTTCGGCCAGGGCAAAGCCCATCTTGCCGGAGCTATGATTGGTGATGTAGCGCACCGGGTCGATGTTTTCCTGGGTCGGGCCGGCGGTGATCAGTACGTGCTTGCCGGTCAGGGCCTGGCGCTTGAAGCTTTCCGCGGCGCACCAGGCCAGGTCGGTGGCTTCAAGCATGCGGCCAAGGCCCACATCGCCACAGGCCTGGCTGCCGGACGCCGGGCCGAACACCTGGATGCCACGGCTCTTGAGCAGTTCGAGGTTGGCCTGGGTCGCCGGGTCGCGCCACATGGCCTGGTTCATGGCCGGGGCCACGGCGACGGTGGCATCGGTAGCCAGCACCAGGGTGGTCAGCAGGTCGTCGGCCATGCCCTGGGCCATGCGCGCCATGAGGTCGGCGGTGGCCGGGGCGATCAGCACCAGGTCGGCCCACTTGGCCAGTTCGATGTGGCCCATGGCCGCTTCGGCGGCAGGGTCGAGCAGGTCCATGTGCACCGGGTGGCCCGACAGCGCCTGCAGGGTCAGCGGGGTGATGAACTCTGCACCACCACGGGTCATGACGACGCGCACCTGCGCGCCGTGCTCCAGGAGTCGGCGAATCAGTTCGGCGCTTTTGTAGGCGGCAATGCCGCCACCCACGCCGAGAACGATGCGCTTGCGATACAGCCGCTGCATAGGCTTGCCTTTTTCCAGTGAGAGCGGGCGTCGACGTTTGAAAATGCCTGCGGCAGAACGTCGCATGTACGAGGCGAAATAGATTAACACAGGGCCGAAATGGGCCGCAGCAAGGGCAGAGGGACGGGATGAATATCAGGGAATGGCCGGCTGAAGAGCGGCCGAGGGAGAAGTTGCTGCAGCGTGGGGCCGGAAGCCTGACGGACGCGGAATTGCTGGCTGTATTTCTCGGCTCAGGTGTGCGTGGGCGCAATGTCGTGGAGCTGGCGCGAGGTCTGCTCGTGAAGTTCGGGGGGTTGCGCCAGTTGCTGGAGGCAGACCGTGAGGCCTTCGTCGGCGAGCTTGGGTTGGGCCCGGTGAGGTACAGCCAGCTGCAGGCGCTGCTAGAGATCGGGCGCAGGCACCTTGCAACTTCGATTGAGCGTGAATCCGCGATGGACAGCCCGGCAACGGTGAGGCGCTATTTGAAAGCGATGCTGCGACATGAAGTCAGCGAGGTGTTCGGATGCCTCTTTCTCGATACCAAGCACAGGCCGTTGGCGTTTGAGATCCTCTTCCGAGGCACGATAGATCGGGCCAATGTCTACCCGCGCGAAGTGGTACGACGGGCGTTGCTGCATAACGCGGCGGCCTTGATCCTGCGCGGTTATGGTATCAAGTTAAATGTTGCATATTTCTCTAAGCCGCAAGATAGAGCGCTTACAGGCTGCTTGCGTTCTATTGTAAGTTTCATCACGATTGTTGCATGTCCTACGACTCCCGCCCCATGTGCAGGGAATGGGAAATCGTGGCTCGCGTATCGCTCAGCCTCCGCCTGATCCCAGCAGTCTCTCAGACGCACTGAACCTTCGGTTCCGCCTCGTTCGCTGCTGTTTTCCATTAGTTTCAAAATGCACAAATGCTCATCTATCAAGGATTCGCTCTGTGAACGATCTCGTTGCCACTTTCGAAAAAACCTTCCTGGTGCAGAAAAGCTGGGCTCTTGCTGGTAGCTTGACATACGTTTTTGCGGAGATGGCTGAAGAAGCTTACAGCCTCTATTTGAAGGATTTTGAGAATCGGGTACCTGAGCCTCCAGAAGACGGTTACTGTGCCAAACGAGTGGTGCAGGACGACCGCATGCTTCAGCTTGGTATCAAAAGCATCGTCTTCACGGCAATGGCTTTGGAGTCCGGTGTGTACGAACTGGCTGCGATCAACCTCGGCGACAAGGTGACGGCCGCCTTGGATAAGGCCAATCTCGATGGTAAGTGGCGAATCGTCCCGCAGATGATTTGCGGCCGATCACTGTCGGAGGAGCCAGTGCTGAATGAGCTGCACGCCCTCAATAAGGCAAGAAACAAGCTTGTGCACCATAAGTCAGAACAGATGCCGGGCTACAAGCTCCAGCCCGGCTGTGAGATGGACGTTGATTCCGATACTGATCCTCAGTGGACCGAAGAATCCATCAGCGCTGTGAATAAAGCGATCTTAGAAATGAATGCCAATTCAGAGAGGTTTGAATCGCCCCTGGTTTTCTAGACACTCTCCAAGCTCAGGAAATAGCGTTTCTCATACTCTACTGGAGACAGCTGCATAGCACTGCTGTGTCGGCGTTTAGGGTTATAGAACATCTCGATGTAATCGAAAATATCACTTCGGGCTTCTTCACGGGTTGTGTAGATCTTTCGTCGGATTCGCTCTCGCTTCAAAAGCTGGAAAAAGCTCTCGGCTACGGCATTGTCGTGGCAGTTTCCCCGCCGGCTCATGCTGCTGATTACATTGTTGGCCTTCAAAAAGCTTTTCCAATCCGAGCTACTGAACTGACTGCCTTGATCTGAGTGAATCATAACTTGCTGCTGAGGCTTGCGTCGCCAAACAGCCATCAACATCGCGTCGATAGCCAGGTCGCTGCACATCCTTGGCTTCATTGACCAACCAATTACTTGGCGTGAGAACAGATCCAGCACTACCGCGAGGTAGAGCCACCCTTCATAGGTGCGGATGTAAGTGATATCTGTCACCCAGACCTTGTTCGGCTCACTTACCTTGAACTGCCGCGCGAGGTGGTTGGGCGAGGCCACTGTTGGTTTTCCACCATAGAACCCTGGACGCCGCCGATAGCCCGTTTGAGAACGCAGCCCCTCCGCCTGCATCAAGCGCCTGACTCGATTTCGGCCGCATTCCTCTCCCAGCTCACGCAGGTCATCGTGAATTTTGCGGTAGCCGTATACACCTCCGCTTTCCAGCCAAGCGTGTTTGATCAAGCCAAGCAGACGTTGATCTTCTTTTGCTCGGGCAGATTGAGGCTCGGCCAGCCAGGCGTAATAGCCGCTGGGGTGCACCTTGAGGGTTTGGCAAAGGCGCCGCACCGGGTAATCAGTCGAGTGCTTCTTGATGAAGGCGTACTTCAGCCGCACTCCTTGGCAAAGTACGCGGCGGCCTTTTTTAAGATGTCTCGCTCTTCCGTCACGCGCTTGAGTTCAGCGCGTAGCTTGCGCAGTTCGGCCTGCTGATCGTCGTCTTGCTGACGCTGCTCTTGGGGCTTGCTGTAGACCTTGATCCAGGCGTAAAGACTGTGCACGGACATGCCCAGGCGCTGGGCGACATCGGCGACAGGTTTGCCTTTCTCGGTCACTTGCTTGACCGCTTCGATCTTGAATTCTTCGGGGTAACGCTGACGACTCATGGCACCTCCTATTTGGGCCTCATTATGAGGCTTGGAGGTGTCTACGAAACCAGGGGCGATTCAGACTGTGCGTGTTACGCCACTCCATTCAACGTTCTGGCTTTCCATTACTGCTGATAGATGCCTAATCGATGCCATTCTTCCGATGATAAGCTCGGCTGATGGTTGTGCCAGAATTTCTTTAACTATAAAGCAGCGCGCAAGCTTGCCAATCACTAGCGGGAGAGGGGACTGATCTTGATTTCGCTTGTTGTTAGGGTCGAATGATGTGAAGGGGATATTACTCCCCCTATACTGCCATACCTTGCCCTCGAAATCCCCTCCTACTAATCCGTTTGCTTTCAGGTCATTAAATTGGTGCTCTGCATGTTTATATCTATCTTCTAAGACCGCCATTGATATGCTCAATCTTCTAACTCCTTCACAGCGATGATTACTGACTTAGCGCCGTGAATTGCTGCTTCGACCTGTTGGGCCATAGCGCCAGTGGAATTGCTCCCGAGCATCTGCTGGAATTTAGTGATGTCTGCTAAAGCCCCTTCATGATTAGCATGACGGCTAGGTCTGAATTTAGGGCATGCATAGCAAGTGACCGTCGGGTGGTAAGGGCATGGCCCTTCAGAATTGCATGACCCTAAGCCACTTATTGGCCTTAGCGCGGATCTTTCAGGGATTTCTTCCATGAATTTGCCGCACCACATCTGCACGGCTGCATTGATCTCCGGGCTTGCCATGTGGGTCGTATTTATGAACTCTTGCAGCTCAAGGTTGTAATGGAAGTAGTGCTTTATAGAGTTCAGGTTTGAATGATCTAAAGCTTCAGCGACTTCTTCAGGAGATGCACCGGAAAGAACCATTGAAGTAGCCTTGGTCCTGCGCAGTCGGTACGCTGTGATCCGCATGAAGGGTTCTGTTTTTTGTATGGGCCGGTGAGGGTCTGGTAACTGGAGTATCCAAGTGAGAGATGTTAGCGCATAACTTATTCTATGATTGTCGAGATGTAATGTGAATGGTGTCAGCTTGGGGTTGGTGAGGAAGCGTAAAAGGCGGTTTTCGGTTTTGTACGCCGAGGGAAACAACGGCGTAGGAAGCACTGGAGTGCTTATTCCATGCCTGGCACATATCGCGTTGATGTCCTTCGATGCGGCATTGCATTGGGTCTCAGCTAAAGTGCACTGAAGTTCTACTGCCTCTGCAGTATCGTTAGCGATGTAACGTTTTACCAGGTTGCTCGGATGCCTCCTGAGCCTTGAGCGTCTAATTCCTTTAACGCTCGGCACCTTTACAAAGGGGCCGCCCTCATCAACCCCGAAGTCAGTAATCTGCATTAGGGCTAACTGTATAGGGCGAAGAGCCCAGTCGCGACAGAGCAAAAAAAGTGTGCGCTGGACATGAGTGACGAGCGGATTGCTGACAAGCGTCATCTCAATGTTCGCGAGTTGTACGCGAGTGAAAGGGCCAAAGTCATCATCTCGCATCGTGACCAAATGCCTGTTATCAAACGTCTTTACTGTAAGCTGTGATAGTTCAAGGCTGTCATGTTCGTTGAAACCTGGGACCTCTTCATCCAGGCACCATCGATAAAATACTCGAAGAGCAACTAGGTCCTCGTACCAACTTGATGCTTTTAAACTAGTGCATTCACGTACAGCAAATGTCGATAACCTATTGCCAATAGTATCCGCGTCATTTCCCGAAAATTTATGCTGGGCCAGAAGCCGCTGGACGACAATCAGAGGCCTAAGGTCGATGTGGGTTTGGAGTCTGTCGATGAACCACCCTCTGAGTAGCCACTCAACTAACAAGTTAGAATGTAGAGGCTTGCTCCACGCAATATTCATCGGAGCACACCCGACAATCTCTACCGTTATTTTTTCAACCCACGCATCATTGTTGTGAATTGTTATGGCCTGGCCGAAGGTGGATATGACTGTGGAAGGAAAGACATCGGCCTCGATGCCGAAGCGACATTCGATCTGGGTTACGAGTTCGGTAGGCGAAATTTTAATCATCTTCATTGCCTCGAAAAGTTGAGCTGTCAGAGTTTCTGATGATTTCGCCGAGCCGATCAGATATGGCCTGCCGAGAGTAACGCTGAACACTTTCGCTGCTGGGGCTCCATCCGCCCAGATACGCTAGAGCATCTTTTACATTAATGCTGTGGGCGCCACTTTTTTCAAACTTTTTGCGAGCTATATTTGCCCCTGTCGCCCTCAATCCGTGCGGATGAATTCGTGTTGAAAAGTTTGGCAAGCCGAGGCTGGCTGCAACGGTACGAAGAATGGTGTTTACGGTTCGCGCAGATAACCGTCTTCCGTCACGGGAACTCACGAATAGGGCTGTACAAGGTCTTTTTGGTTTGATCAGTTTAGGGCGATGATCGGAAATGTATTCGTTCAGAACCGCGGCTACCGATGCGGTTATGGGGACCATCCGACCGCGCGTCTTGAGACTAGCCCCGTCCTGTCTCCGCTCCCTGGTGATATCGCTGGGGCGCTTGATGCGTATTGTAGGTGAGGGGCCAAGGTCAACGTCGTCGAGTTCTATGAGAACAACTTCGCCACGCCTGGCAAGTGTTTCAAGCATTACCAAGAACAGACAGTAATTGCGTGCCTGTATCTGCTTACTGTGGAATGGGTTCCTAAAGTCATCAGGACTGAGCACCCCTTTGAATAAGGCTTGCCCCCCGGAGTCAAGTGGCGTTGCAGGTAGCGGCGGTTCTGATTGATATGCAATCTTGGTGATTTTTTTTTGAAGATTTCGCAGATTCTTGGCTTTGTTTTTTTCCGCTTGGCTTTGCTCAAGTAGACCTAGTCGATTGAGCTCAACGTAGTGCTCGAAGGAGAAATCTATGAATGATTTGACAGCTTCGAGTCGTCGGGTGCATGTCGATTGGCTCGCACCCGCACCGCGTTTGGTGGAGCAGAGGCGTTCGGCCAGCGATGTCAGTTCCGCTGAGCTGAACACCGCTAGGCGCTCAAGCTTCGCTTCCAGTGGAGAACCTCGGCTGAGAGCCCACTCGTACGCGATAGCGATGTCACGTAAGTAATTTTCGACGGTATTGAGACGCGATCTGTGGAGCAAATCCTCCGCCCAGAGGTTTGCTAGGATCACTGGAACCCCCTGCACCAGCAGGTATGGCCTGAGGCCGCTGGAGGCAGTGCGGATCATTCGGATTTCGCAGAAAGGGACGTCTGGCATCGGTAGCTCCAGATCTGCAACGTTTCCGAACATATACCATAAGTGCCACAACCACCCCTCGGGCAACAGTGAACCCAGCCAGGACGATGTGCATCTGACCCTGTCGTTGAAGCGGGGGCTGGCGTTGATCGATGTGCGGGTGCTGGATCACATCATCATCGGTGACGGGGAGCCGCTGTCGATGGTCGAGCATGGGTGGATTGTGGCCTGAGGAAAAACTGGAGTTTTGTGCTGCAGTACCGGCCCTTTCGCGGGTAACCCGCTCCCACAGGTACTGCACCCATCTTGAATGTGGTGCAGCACCTGTGGGAGCGGGTTCACCCGCGAAAGGGCCGGCACAGGTTTACTTGGTTACGGAAACCTTGCTGAAGTCCAACCGCCCGAACGGGCTCACCTGATACCCCTCAACCCCCTGACGCAACAGTGTCGCCGCCGTAGGGTGCGCCAGTGGCACCCATAGCGCCTGCTGCTGTATCAGCGTCTGCGCCTGCTGGTAAAGCCGGCTGCGCACGCTCTGGTCGTTGGTGGTGCGCCCGGCGCTGATCAACTGGTCCAGGCGGCTGTCGCAGAAGCGTGCGAAGTTGGTCCCAGACTGCACCGCCGCGCAGGAAAACTGCGGGCTGAGGAAGTTGTCCGGGTCGCCGTTGTCACCCGCCCAGCCCATGAACAGCAGGTCATGCTCGCCCGCCTTGGCGCGGCGGATCAGCTCGCCCCACTCGATAACGCGGATTTCCGCTTTCACGCCAATCTTCGCCAAGTCAGCCTGCAGCATCTGCGCGCCAAGGCTGGGGTTGGGGTTGAGCAGGCTACCTGAAGGACGGGTCCAGATCGTGGTGCTGAAACCTTCGGCCAGGCCGGCCTTGGTCAGCAGGGCCTTGGCTTTCTTCAGGTCCAGCGGGTAGCCGGGCAAGTCCTTGGCGTAGCTCCAGGTGTTGGGCGGGTAGGGGCCGTTGGCAGCCACCGCGGAATCTTCGAACACGGCCTTGAGGTAGGCCTGCTTGTCGAAGGCCAGGTTGATGGCCTGGCGCACCTCCGGCTTGTCCAGCGGCGGGTGCTGGCTGTTGATGGCGACAAAGGCAGTCATGAACGCCGGGGTGCTGGCCACCTTGAGGTTGCCGTCCTTTCCAGCTTCGGCAATGTCCAGCGGTTTGGGCGACAACGCGACCTGGCACTCGCCGCGCTTGAGCTTCTGCAGGCGCACGTTGGCATCGGTGGTGATGGCGAAGATCAGCGGGTCGACCGCCGGCTTCCCGGCGAAGTAGTCGGGGTTGGCGCGGTAGCGCACCACGGCGTCCTTCTGGAAACGCTGGAAGACGAATGGCCCGGTGCCGACCGGCTGGCTGTTGAGCTTCTCCGGCGTGCCGGCCTTGAGCAGTTTGTCTGCGTACTCGGCGGAGTAGATCGAGGCGAAGCCCATGCTCAAGGTAGCCAGGAACGTGGCATCCGGGTGGTTGAGGGTGAAGCGCACGGTGTTCGGTGCCGGCGCCTCGATCGCCTTGATCAGGCCGCCCAGTTGCAGCGACTGGGCATGCGGGTAGCCACCCGGCGCAGTCTTGTGCCAGGCGTGGGCGGGGTAGAGCATGCGCTGGAAGCTGAACAGCACATCGTCGGCGTTCAGGACGCGGCTTGGCTTGAAGTAGGCGGTGCTGTGGAATTTCACATCATCGCGCAGGGTGAAGTCGTAGATCAGGCCGTCGGCCGAAACAGTCCAGCTGGCCGCCAGGCTCGGCACCACCTTGCCTTGCGCCGCGTCGAACTCCACCAGGCGGTTCATCAGCACATCGGCCGTGGCGTTGGTAGTGGTCAGCGAGTTGTACTGCACCACATCGAAGCCTTCGGGGCTGGCCTCGCTGCAGACGCTCAGCGGGGCTGCCTGGGCAACGCCGGCAGCGAACAGGGCGCCTGCGGCGAACAAGGAGTTGAACAATAAGGAAAGGGCGGCGGCACGCATGGTGGCTCCTTGGCTGTCAGTGGCCCATCTGCCAGTGCAGTCTGGAAAAGGCCTACCCTAGTGTGCCCGTCGGGAAATGACCACACCCTTTTTTACAAAACTGTCGACGAGCGGTCGACGGCTGGCGGCGCCTGCCGCTATGCTGGCCCGGCGCGCTTGGTCGGTGCCGGAAACGTATCTTCTGTTGTTGTGGCCGAGTCTTTCTGGTATAAAGCAGCGCTCTTTTCTAGGGGCTCGGCCTGTCGCGTCAGCGTATCCGGTCGGTAAGACCTCCAGAATCACGGCGCCCAGGCGCCAAAGACTGAGAGATTAAGCGGCCAACCCATGCCGGGTTGGGCATGTGGTTTTAGAGGGCTGAGTCATGTCGAGAGTCTGTCAAGTTACTGGTAAGGGTCCAGTAACCGGGAACAACATTTCCCACGCAAACAACAAAACCCGTCGTCGTTTCCTGCCGAACCTGCAGCACCACCGTTTCTGGGTTGAATCCGAGAAGCGTTTCGTGCGTCTGCGCGTTTCCGCCAAAGGCATGCGTATCATCGACAAGCGCGGCATCGACGCCGTTCTGGTTGACATCCGTAAAGCTGGCGCCAAGGTTTAAGGGAGAACATCATGCGTGAATTGATCCGTCTGGTTTCGAGTGCCGGTACCGGCCACTTCTACACCACCGACAAGAACAAGCGCACCACTCCGGACAAAATCGAGATCAAGAAATATGATCCGGTTGTTCGCAAGCACGTGGTGTACAAGGAAGCCAAGATCAAGTAATTGATCGGCGACCTTAAAAAAAACCCGCATCCGAAAGGACGCGGGTTTTTTTATGCCTGTCAGGGCCCTTCGCGGGTGAACCCGCTCCCACAGGTAGAGCGCCATCTTCAACGATTGCGAGGACCTTGTGGGAGCGGGTTCACCCGCGAAGAGGCCGGCACGGTCACTGATTACTTCTGCTCGAACATCACATAAATCTTGCGGCAAGGCTCCAGTACCTCCCAGGTGCCCTTGAAGCCGGCCGGGATGACAAACCGATCACCGGCACGCAGGGTCTTGGCTCCGCCATCCTGGTCCCGCAGCACCGAAACGCCCTGGACGATCTCGCAGTATTCATGCTCGGTGTAGTTCACCGTCCACTGCCCCACCTCGCCTTCCCACACGCCTGCGGCAAACTGCCCGCACGGGCTGGAATAATGGTTGTAGACCGCCTGGTCTGGCTCGCCCTTGAGGATTTTTTCCGCCGCCGGGCGGTAGCGTTCGGCCTCGGTGATGACCTGCGCGAAGTCGATGATGCTGGCGATACTCATGGTTCGGCTCCTGTTTTTGTTTAATAAAATGCACATCAGTAGGCTTTTGAGCCTTCTGTGTCAAATATATTGATAGTTTACCCGGGCTGGTTTAGGGTATCGCTTGCCAGTGTGCGCTCGTCGCCCGGCCAGAATTCTGACAACGCCTGTGAGTCCTCAGTGCGGCGTTGCACCTAAACAAGAGGAGGAGTTTCGTATGACCACCCTGACTCGTGCGGACTGGGAACAACGTGCCCAGCAACTGAAGATCGAAGGCCGTGCCTTCATCAACGGCGAATACACCGATGCCGCATCCGGTGAAACCTTCGAGTGCCTGAGCCCGGTCGACGGACGCTTCCTGGCCAAGGTTGCCAGCTGCGACCTGGCCGATGCCAACCGCGCTGTGGAAAACGCCCGTGCCACCTTCAACTCCGGCGTTTGGTCGCAGCTGGCCCCGGCCAAGCGCAAAGCCAAGCTGATCCGCTTCGCCGACCTGCTGCGCAAGAACGTCGAAGAGCTGGCGCTGCTAGAAACCCTGGACATGGGCAAGCCGATCGGCGACTCCTCCAGCATCGACATCCCGGGTGCGGCGCAAGCCATTCACTGGACTGCCGAAGCCATCGACAAGGTCTATGACGAAGTCGCTCCGACCCCGCACGACCAGCTTGGCCTGGTTACCCGCGAACCAGTGGGTGTGGTAGGTGCCATCGTACCGTGGAACTTCCCGCTGCTGATGGCCTGCTGGAAGCTCGGCCCAGCCTTGGCCACCGGTAACTCGGTAGTGCTCAAACCGTCCGAAAAATCGCCGCTGACTGCCATTCGCATCGCCCAGCTGGCTATCGAAGCCGGTATCCCGGCTGGCGTGCTGAACGTGCTGCCAGGCTACGGCCACACCGTGGGCAAGGCCCTGGCCCTGCACATGGACGTCGACACCCTGGTATTCACCGGTTCGACCAAGATCGCCAAGCAGCTGATGGTTTACGCGGGCGAATCGAACATGAAGCGCATCTGGCTGGAAGCCGGTGGCAAGAGCCCGAACATAGTCTTCGCCGACGCTCCGGACCTGCAAGCCGCCGCCGAAGCTGCCGCCAGCGCCATCGCCTTCAACCAGGGTGAAGTGTGCACTGCCGGTTCGCGCCTGCTGGTGGAGCGTTCGATCAAGGACAAGTTCCTGCCGATGGTGGTCGAGGCCCTGAAAGGTTGGAAGCCAGGCAACCCGCTGGACCCACAGACCACTGTCGGTGCGCTGGTGGACACTCAGCAGATGAACACCGTGTTGTCGTACATCGAGGCTGGCCACAAGGACGGCGCCAAGCTGCTGGCCGGCGGCAAGCGCACCCTGGAAGAAACCGGTGGCACCTATGTCGAGCCGACCATCTTCGACGGCGTGACCAACGCCATGCGCATTGCCCAGGAAGAAATCTTTGGCCCGGTGTTGTCGGTGATCGCCTTCGATACCGCCGAAGAAGCCATCGCCATTGCCAACGACACGCCGTATGGCCTGGCCGCTGGCATCTGGACCTCGGACATCTCCAAGGCCCACAAGACCGCCCGTGCCGTGCGCGCTGGCAGCGTCTGGGTCAACCAGTACGACGGCGGCGACATGACCGCGCCGTTCGGTGGTTTCAAACAGTCGGGCAACGGCCGTGACAAGTCGCTGCATGCGCTGGAGAAGTACACCGAGCTGAAGGCGACCTGGATCAAGTTGTAATCCCGGGGGGCCGCTTTGCGGCCAATTCGCGGGTGAACCCGCTCCCACAGGTACTGCACCGCTCTCAAGGGCGGTGGTGTACCTGTGGGAGCGGGTTTACCCGCGAATGGCCATGGAAAATTCTTGGCCTGGGAGGCTGCAATGCGTTGGGGTACCTACTTCGCCGTACTGGCATCGGTGCTAAGCGTCGGGCTGGCACTCGGCGTGAGCATGCCGCTGGTATCCCTGCGCCTGGAGGCCTGGGGCTACGGCAGCTTCGCCATCGGCGTGATGGCCGCGATGCCGGCGCTGGGCGTGCTGGTAGGTGCCAGCCTGGCCAGCCGCCTGGCCGGCTGGGTTGGCGTGCCCTCGGCCATGCGCCTGTGCCTGTGGGGCGGAGCGCTGTCGATCGGCCTGGTCGCACTGCTGCCCAGCTACCCATTGTGGTTGCTGCTACGGTTGCTGATCGGCATGTCGCTGACCGTGGTGTTCATACTCGGCGAAAGCTGGATCAACCAGCTGGTGGTCGAGCAATGGCGTGGTCGCCTGGTGGCGCTGTACGGCAGCAGCTATGCCCTCAGCCAGCTGGCCGGGCCGCTGGTGCTGGGCTTTCTCGGTTCGGATGATGACTTCGGCTTCTGGGCCGCTACCGGCTTGTTGCTGGTGGCACCGCTGATTCTCCTCGGCCGTGGCGGGGCACCCAGCACGGAGGCCTGCAGCGTCACCTTCGGCGACCTGTTCTCCTTCTGCCGGCGCTTGCCCGTAATCGCCTGGGCCATTGCCCTGTTCGCCTCGTTCGAGGCGATGATCCTGACCTTGTTGCCGGTGTATTGCCTGCAGCAGGGCTTCAGCACCGAAGTCGCCCTGTTCATGGTCAGTACCGTGGTGGTAGGCGATGCGGTGCTGCAGCTGCCCATCGGGGCGCTGGCCGACCACATGTCGCGACGTTCTCTGTTCACCGGCTGCGCGGTAACGCTGCTGGTGTCCAGCCTGGCGATTCCACTGCTGCTGCATACACCAGCGATCTGGCCGCTATGGGTGCTGTTCGGGGCCAGTGCGGGGGGCTTGTTCACCTTGTCGCTGGTGCTGATTGGCGAACGCTACCGGGATGATGCGCTGGTGCGGGCCAACGCTCATGTGGCGCAGCTGTGGGGTATTGGCTGCTTGCTCGGGCCATTGCTGGCGGGGGCAGGCAGCCAATGGATCAGCGGGCATGCGTTGCCGTTGCTGATGGCGGTGGGCGCGGCGGGGTTGGTGGTGTTGACCCGTCGGCGTGGGGCCTTCGAGCCGGTGTCTGCCTGATGGATTGTGAGGCCTGTAGCTACAACATCTTTTCCAAGCCGACCGCCTTGCTGATCCAGGCATTGAACCGTCGCCATATCCCACCAGGCTCGGCGGTCAGCATGTGCTGGTGGCCATTGTCCTCGGTCGCCCACACCATCTGGTCACCCACCAGCTTCACCTGATAGCTCAATGCAGGCGCCATACCCTGCTGGGCCAGCTCGCGGGTGTATTCAGCCAGCTCCGGGCTATCCACCAGTACGCCTACCTCGGTATTCCACAGCACCGAACGCGGATCGAAGTTGAATGAGCCGATGAATGTCTTGCGCCGGTCGAACACGATCGCCTTGGTATGCAGGCTCGAATCCGAGCTGCCGTGATAACTCAAGCGCCCGGCGCTGGGGTCGCCTGGCTGGCGGCGAAGCTCGTACAGCTGCACGCCGTGCTCGAGCAAGGCCCGGCGATAGGGCGCATAGCCGCCATGCACGGCCGGCACGTCGGTGGCCTCGAGCGAGTTGGTCAGCAGCTTCACCGAAGTGCCGGCATCGGCGCGGCCGGTCAGGTACAGCAAGCCCGGCTCGCGCGGCACGAAGTAGGCCGACATCAGGATCAGCTCGCGCTGCACGCTGGCCAGGTCCGGCGCCAGTTGCTGGCTCAGCAGCAATTGCGGGTCCGGTTCGTCATTGGCCAGTACTTTGCTCGGCGCATCCCACAGCGCCTGGGCATGGGCCCAGATCAGCTCGTTGCGCCACACATCCAGGCGCGGCTGCGACTGGTAGGCCATCAGGCGATCATACAGGGCTTTGCGCTGGGTCCTGGCTTCGGCCAGCGACACTTCCAGGCGGTGGCGGCTGGCGCGCAGGTCGCTGGCATCCGGGTCGTGCCAGAGGAAGTCGGTGATCGGTCGGCTGAGGGCGCTATTCCAGTACTGGTCGAAGCTGTGCCCCAACTGTTCGGCTATCGGGCCTACTCCTAGCAGGTCGATGTCGGTGAAGTTCAGGTTGGGTTCGGCATCGAAATACTCGTCGCCCAGGTTGCGCCCGCCGACGATGGCCATGCTGTTGTCCACCAGGAACAGCTTGTTGTGCATGCGCCGATGCTGGCGCGACAGGTTGAACAGGCGGCCCACGGCGCGTGTCACGCCGGTGCTGCGGCCCAGGTGCAGCGGGTTGAACACGCGCATGTGGATGTTCGGGTGGGCATCGAGGGTGCCCATGATGACGTCCAGGCCGTCGCTGGTAGTGTCGTCGAGCAGGATGCGCACGCGCACGCCGCGGTCGGCGGCGCGCAGCAGCTCATGCACCAGGGCACGGGTGCTGAGGCCATCGTGGACGATGTAGTACTGCAGGTCGATGCTCGCCTGGGCGTTGCGGATCAGTTCGGCGCGGGCGCGGAACGCCTCGTTGCTGTTGGGCAACAGGCGAAAGCCCGAGCGGCCGTCGTAGGGCGCGGCCTGGCGCAGCACCGAGCGGCCGAAGGCCGAGTCGTTGGCGGGTAGCGCCTGGCTGGTCTCGCGGGGCGTGCCGACGCTGGCACAGCCGGCAAGGCCAAGCAGCAGCACCAGCAGCAGAGGCAGGGCTCGCTGGAGTCTCAAGGGTAGATCGTCCTGTGCAACGAAGGCTTGAAGGATTGGACCGTGATGGGCGGCGCAAAGTTACGCGCCGGCGTTTTCTTCATCCAGTAGACGAAGGGCGGTTTCACCCACCTTGCGCACGGCAGCTTCGATCTGCGGCGTTGGCCGCGCGGCGAAGTTCATGCGCAGGCAGTGGCGGAATTTGCCCGAGGCCGAAAAGATGCTGCCCACGGCAACCTGCACGCCCTCTTCCAGTAAAGCGCGGTTCAGCCGCAGCGTATCGAAATGTTCAGGCAACTCCACCCACAGCATGAAGCCGCCCTGGGGCCGGCTGACCCGGGTGCCCGCCGGGAAGTAGCGGGTCACCCAGGCGCTCATCAGGTCGCGACCACGCTGGTACTGGCTGCGCATGCGCCGTACGTGGGGCTGGTAGTGCCCGCCAGCGATGAAGTCGGCGATGGCCAGCTGGGGCTGGCTGGCCGTGCTGCCGGTACTGATGTATTTCATGTGCAGCACCCGCTCCAGGTAGCGCCCGGGCGCTACCCAGCCTATCCGCAGGCCGGGGGCGAGGGTCTTGGAGAACGAGCTGCAAAGCAGCACACGACCATCGTCGTCGAATGACTTGAGTGTGCGCGGGCGCGGGTAGGTATAGGCAAGGTCGCCATAAACATCGTCTTCCAGGATGGCCACGTCGTAGCGTTGAGCCAGGCCCAGCAGCGCCTTCTTGCGGGCCTCGGGCATGATGTAGCCGAGCGGGTTGTTGCAGCTGGGGGTGATCTGGATGAGCTTGATCGGCCACTGTTCCAGGGCCAGCTCAAGCGCTTCCAGGCTGATGCCGGTGACCGGGTCGGTGGGGATTTCCAAGGCTTTCATGCCCAGGCCCTTCAGGGTCTGCATGGCGCCGTGGAAGCTTGGGGAATCGACCGCGACGATATCGCCCGGCTCGCACACGGCGCGGATGCTGCATGACAGTGCCTCATGGCAGCCGGTGGTAATTACCAGGTCGGCCGGGCTCAGGCGGCAGCCGGAGTCAAGCATCAGCCGGGCCACCTGTTCGCGCAGGGCCAGGTTGCCGTGGATGTTGTCGTAGTACAGGCCAGGCATGTCTTGCCGCCGGCTCAGCTGGGCGAGGCTGCGCAGCAGTGGCTTGAGGGTGGGGCTGTCAATGTCGGGCATGCCACGGCCGAGCTGCACCACATCCTGGCGCGGGGTGCTGCGTATCAGTTCCAGCACCTGTTCCCACTGCGAGATGTCCACCGGGCGTTGGGCCGGGCGGCTGACAGCGGGCAGTGCCGGCAGCTGGCGGTGGTCGCTGACGAAGTAACCGGACTTGGGTCGGGGCGAGACCATGCCGCTGTCTTCCAGCATGCGGTAGGCCTGTTGCACGGTGCTCAGACTGACCCCGTGCTCCACACTCAGCGCGCGCACTGACGGCAGGCGCTGGCCGGGGCGATAGAGCCCCTGCTCGATGCGGGCACCGAGCAACTCGGCGAGGTTCAGGTAAAGGGTCACGGCATACTCCTGCGCAGCAGTAGGGTAGGGACCGGTACAGTTGATTGGAAAATACAGCATTCAGTCTGTCTGCGGCCAATTCTGTATGGGAATAATAAGACTGTATTGGATCTGTATTGCCGATGCTGTCGACGCGCATGCTTTCTCCACGGTATCAATCGAATGGAGAATGCAGCGATGGGTGGCATGAGCGATGTGCGCTTGCAACTGTTGGCCAGGGAACTGGAAGCCGGGCAGCAGGCCAAGGTGTTCAACGCGCCGGAAGGGTTGGGGCGTTGGGGGCTGATGCTGCATCGCTGGTCCACCCGCAGGGCGCTGTTGCAGCTGACTGATGATGAGTTGCGCGATGTCGGGCTGAGCTGGGAGCAGGCCCGCCTTGAAGGACAAAAGCCTTTCTGGAAGGACTGATGCGATTGTTGTGGGAGCGGCCTTGTGTCGCGAAAGGGCCGCACAACGGCCCCAGGATATTTGCACAACTGCATGATTGCTGGGGCTGCTTCGCAGCCCTTTCGCGACACAAGGCCGCTCCCACATGGGGCAGTGCGTGCTTTCAGATCAGCTCTTTCAGGCGATGCCACAGCATCCCCAACGCCAGCAGCGGCGAGCGCAGGTGCTTGCCCCCGGGGAAAGTGATGTGCGGCACTTTGGCAAACAGGTCGAACCGCCCGCTTTCCTGGCCGCTGATAGCCTCGCCCAGCAAGCGCGCCGCCAGGTGGGTGGCGTTGAGCCCATGGCCAGAGTAGGCCTGGGCGTAATACACGTTCGGCTGGCTGGCCAGGCGGCCGACCTGCGGCAGGCGGTTGGCGCCGATGCCGATCATGCCGCCCCACTGGTAGTCGATGCGTACGTCGGCCAGCTGCGGGAACACCTTGAGCATCTTCGGCCGCATGTAGGCGGCAATGTCCTTCGGATCGCGGCCCGAGTAATGGCAGGCACCGCCGAACAGCAGGCGGTTGTCGGCAGAGAGGCGGTAGTAATCCAGCGCGACACGCTGGTCACACACTGCCATGTTCTGCGGTAGCAGCGCGCGGGCGCGTTCCTCGCCCAGCGGCTCGGTGGCGATGATGTAGCTGCCGGCTGGCAGCACCTTGCCGCCCAGCTCGCGGTTGAGGTCGTTATGGTAGGCATTGCAGCACAGCACCAGGGTCTTGGCCCGGACGCGCCCTTGGGCGGTGTGCACCTGTACTTCCGGGCCGTAGTCGATGCGTGTTACCTCGGACTGCTCGAACAGCTTCACGCCCAGGCGGCTGGCCACGGCAGCCTCGCCCAGGGCCAGGTTGAGCGGGTGCAGGTGCCCGGAGCCCATGTCGACCAGCCCGCCGACATAGCAGTCGGCACCGACCACGCTGTGGATATCGTCCTTGCCGACCAGGCGCAGCTCATGTGCGTAGCCGAGGCCGCGCAGTTCTTCGGCATCCTCCGCAAAGCCCAGCAGTTCGGCGGGTTTGTTGGCCAGGTCGCAGTAACCCCAGGTCAGGTCGCAGGCGATGGCATGCCTTTCGACCCGCTCGCGGACAATCTGCACGGCTTCCAGGCCCATCAGCTTCATGCTACGCACGCCGTCCTCGCCGATGACCGGCAGGAACTGCTCCAGGCCATGGCCAACGCCGCGGATCAGCTGGCCGCCATTGCGCCCGCTGGCGCCCCAACCGAGCTTGCGCGCTTCCAGCAGGATGACCGAGAAGCCGCGTTCGGCCAGTTCGATGGCGGTGTTCAGGCCCGAGTAGCCGCCGCCGACGATACACACGTCGGCGCTGTGCTCGCCTTGCAGGAAGGAGTGGTCGGGGTGTGGCGCGCTGCTGGCGGCGTAATAGGAGGCGGCGTGCTGCGCGCTGTGGATCATTGGGCAGGTCCTGAGGCTGGTGGGCTGAGAGGGAGGAGGATAAGCCGGGGTAGGGTGGTGGGCAACAAGGCGAGGGCTGCGCCCTCGTTCGCGGGTAAACCCGCTCCCACAGGGACAGCGCAATGCCTGATGCATCCACAATCCTGTGGGAGCGGGTTTACCCGCGAATGGGCCTATAATCGAACTTATCTATTTAGCTTTGTACCCAGCCATGTCCTGCAACCGCCACAAGATCCACTTCCTGCGCGAACTCATCCCTTCCTTCGAGTGCGAACCCGGCTGCCACGACTGCTGCGGCCCGGTCACCACTTCGGCGGAAGAAATGGCCCGCCTGCCACGCAAGTCCCAGGCCGAGCAGGATGCCGCGCTGGAGCGCCTGGACTGCGTGCACCTGGGCCCCAACGGCTGCACGGTGTACGAAGAGCGCCCGATGATCTGCCGCCTGTTCGGCACCACGCCGCGCCTGGCCTGCCCGCGTGGTCGTGGCCCTCAACAGATGATCGAGCCTGCTGCCGAGCAGCTGGTCCACCAGTTCATCGCCACCACCCGCCAGGTGCTGGTCTGACTTCAGTCCGGGATCGGCAGGCAAAGGCTCTCCTTCACCTCTTCCATCACGATGTAGCTCTTCGATTCGCGCACGTGCGGCAGCTTCAGCAGGATGTCGCCGAGCAGCTTGCGGTACGAGGCCATCTCGGAAATGCGCGCCTTCACCAGGTAGTCGAAGTCGCCTGAAACCAGGTGGCATTCCAGCACGTGGGGCAGCTTCAGCACAGCGCGGCGGAACTCCTCGAAGGTGTCGCCCGATTTGTAGTCCAGGCTGATTTCCACGAACACCAGCAGGCTGCCCTTGAGGTGCTGCGGGTTCAGGCGGGCGTTGTAGCCCATGATGATGCCCTCGCGCTCCAGGCGGCGAACCCGCTCGGTGCAAGGGGTGGTAGAAAGCCCGACTTTCTCGCCCAGTTCGGTGAAGGAAATACGCCCGTCGTTCTGCAGGATACGCAGGATGTTACGGTCGATCTTGTCCAGTTCACGCTTGCTCTGGTGCTGGGTTCTCATAGTGGATGCCCCTCCGTGAAAGGCGATTTTGCCGAGAATTCTCGCCAATAATAGGCTTTTATATAGTGAATTGCACTGCATTCAAATTCCTATACTGCGCGCATTCATGCCATTTCAATAAAAGTCTGCGGCGCGCCGCGTGCGAGGGATAAAACGATGCGAGTTCTGGTACTTGGTAGCGGTGTGATCGGAACCGCCAGTGCCTACTATCTGGCCCGGCAAGGTTTCGAAGTAACGGTGGTCGATCGCCAGCCGGCGGTGGCCATGGAAACCAGCTTTGCCAACGCCGGCCAGATCTCGCCCGGCTATGCCTCGCCCTGGGCCGCCCCAGGCGTGCCACTGAAGGCCATCAAATGGCTGCTGGAGCGTCACGCGCCCCTGGCCATCAAGCTCACCGGCGACGTCGACCAGTACCTGTGGATGGCACAGATGCTGCGCAACTGCACCGCCAGCCGTTACGCGGTGAACAAGGAACGCATGGTGCGCCTGTCCGAGTACAGCCGTGACTGCCTCGACGAATTGCGCGCCGAAACCGGTCTCGCCTACGAAAACCGCAGCCTGGGCACCACCCAGCTGTTCCGTACCCAAGCCCAGGTGGATGCCGCGGCGAAGGACATTGCCGTGCTCGAACAGTCCGGCGTGCCTTACGAGCTGCTCGACCGCGATGGCATTGCCCGCGTCGAACCGGCCCTGGCTGGCGTGAAGGACATCCTGGCCGGCGCCCTGCGCCTGCCCAACGACCAGACCGGCGATTGCCAGCTGTTCACTACCAAGCTTGCCGAAATGGCCGTGAAGCTGGGCGTGGAGTTCCGCTTCGGCCAGGACATCCAGCGCCTGGACTTCGCGGGTGACCGCATCAATGGCGTATGGATCGACGGCAAGCTGGAAACCGCCGACCGTTACGTGCTGGCGCTGGGCAGCTATTCGCCGCAGATGCTCAAGCCGCTGGGCATCAAGGCCCCGGTGTACCCGCTGAAGGGCTACTCGCTGACCGTGCCGATCACCAACGCCGACATGGCCCCGACCTCGACCATTCTCGACGAGACCTACAAGGTTGCCATCACCCGTTTCGACAACCGTATCCGTGTCGGCGGCATGGCTGAAATCGCCGGTTTTGACTTGTCGCTGAACCCGCGTCGGCGCGAAACGCTGGAGATGATCGTCAACGACCTTTATCCTCGCGGCGGTGATCTGAGCCAGGCCAGCTTCTGGACCGGCTTGCGCCCGGCGACCCCGGATGGCACGCCGATCGTCGGTGCCACGGCGTTCCGCAACCTGTTCCTGAACACCGGCCACGGTACCTTGGGCTGGACCATGGCGTGCGGCTCCGGGCGCCTGCTGGCCGACCTGATTGCGCGCAAGAAACCGCAGATCAGTGCCGAAGGCCTGGACATTTCCCGTTATGGCAATAGCCCGGAAGTGGCCAAGCACGGGCAGACTGCGCCGGCTCACCAGCAGTAATAGCCTGTACCGGCCTATTCGCGGCTAAAGCCGCTCCCACAGGGATCGTATGTTCCCGGACATTTTGTGGTCCCCTGTGGGAGCGGCTTCAGCCGCGAAGAACCCAACACCGATTTCAACCCGAACCACCATAAGGCAGCCGCCATGCGTCCCGCCCGCGCCCTGATCGACCTCCAGGCCCTGCGCCACAACTACCGTCTGGCCCGTGAACTGACCGGTGCCAAAGCCCTGGCCGTGATCAAGGCCGATGCTTACGGCCACGGCGCCGTGCGCTGTGCCCTGGCCCTGGAAGCCGAAGCCGACGGCTTTGCCGTGGCCTGCATCGAAGAAGCGCTGGAGTTGCGCGCTGCCGGTATCAAGGCCCCGGTGCTGCTGCTGGAGGGCTTCTTCGAAGCCAGCGAACTGGCCCTGATCGCCGAGCACGGCCTGTGGTGCGTGGTTCACTCGCTGTGGCAGTTGGAAGCGATCGAAAAGACCCAGCTGCACAAGCCGCTCACCGTCTGGCTCAAGCTCGACAGCGGCATGCACCGCGTCGGCCTGCACCCCAAGGACTACCACGAGGCCTACCAGCGCCTGCTGGCCAGCGGCAGGGTTGCGCGCATCGTGCTGATGAGCCACTTCGCTCGCGCCGACGAACTGGATGCCGACGCCACCGCCCAGCAGATCGCCGTGTTCGAGGCTGCCCGCCAGGGCCTGGCCGCCGAATGCAGCCTGCGCAACTCCCCCGGTGTGCTGGGCTGGCCGCAGGCCCCCAGCGACTGGGTGCGCCCGGGCCTGATGCTGTACGGTGCCACGCCGTTCGAGGTGGCCCAGGCCGAGGCCGGGCGCCTGCAGCCGGTGATGACCCTGCAATCGCGGGTGATCAGCGTGCGCGAGCTGCCTGCCGGCGAGCCGGTGGGCTATGGCGCCAAGTTCGTCAGCCCACGGCCAACCCGTGTAGGCGTCGTTGCCATGGGCTACGCCGATGGCTACCCGCGCCAGGCGCCCAACGGTACCCCGGTGCTGGTCGCTGGCAAGCGCACCCAACTGATTGGCCGGGTATCGATGGACATGCTCAGCATCGACCTGACCGATGTGCCGGAAGCCACCGTCGGCAGCCCGGTCGAATTGTGGGGCAAGCATGTCCTTGCCAGTGAAGTGGCCGCACACGCGGGTACCATTCCGTACCAGATTTTCTGCAACCTGAAGCGGGTACCGCGGGACTACATCGGCGAATGACACGCTGAAGCGGACAGGTTGAGGGGCGGTGTGTTGTAAATACTGAACGGCATTGCCATGATATCGTTCACATCCACCCCCTTTTCCACCGTTTCAGGAGGCTCCAGCTTTGGACGTCGGCGAACGACTGCAAGCCATCCGCAAGCTCAAGGGCCTGTCCCAGCGCGAACTCGCCAAGCGTGCCGGCGTGACCAACAGCACCATCTCGATGATCGAGAAGAACAGCGTGAGCCCGTCGATCAGCTCGCTGCGCAAGGTACTGAGCGGCATCCCCATGTCCATGGTCGAGTTCTTTTCGGTCGAACTGGAACCTGAAAGCCCCACGCAGATCGTCTACAAGGCCCATGAGCTGATCGATATCTCCGACGGTGCCGTGACCATGAAGCTGGTCGGCAAGTCGCACCCCAACCGTGCCATCGCCTTCCTCACCGAGGTGTATCCACCGGGTGCCGACACGGGGGCCGAAATGCTTACCCATGACGGTGAAGAAACCGGCATCCTGCTCGAAGGCCGCCTGGAGCTGGTGGTCGGCAACGAGATCTTCATCCTTGAAGAGGGTGACAGTTACTACTTCGAAAGCACCCGCCCGCACCGTTTTCGTAACCCGTTCGACCGGCCGGCGCGCCTGATCAGTGCGGCGACACCTTCAAACTTTTGATCCAGCGCAGTGCATTGATTCGGCAATACCCCTTTCCTGTGTGGGGTCGTTTCACGGCCTCTGGGTTCCCGCTATACTTTTCAACGCTCGCCGATCCGTGGCCGCGAGCGTGATTAGCCACCATGAGGGTGTTCGCGTGAACCAAATCAAGAAGATGCTGGCCGTACCAGCAGCCGTATTCGCCCTCTGGGCAATGAGCGCAACCGCTGCGACCAATGATGACATCGCCAAGCGCCTGGAGCCGGTTGGCCAGGTGTGCGTCCAGGGCCAGGAGTGCAAGGGCATGGAAGTGGCCGCCGCCGCAGGTGGCGGTGGTGCCAAGACGCCGGACGAGATCATCGCCAAGCACTGCAATGCCTGCCATGGCTCCGGCCTGCTCGGCGCGCCGAAGATTGGCGATACTGCGGCGTGGAAGGAACGCGCCGACCACCAGGGCGGCCTGGATGGCATCCTGGCCAAGGCCATTACCGGCATCAACGCCATGCCACCCAAAGGCACCTGCGCGGACTGCTCGGATGACGATCTGAAAGGGGCAATCAAGAAGATGTCCGGGCTGTGAGAAACAGCTGAATTGCATGAGGCCCGCCATTGATGGCGGGCTTTGTTTTTGTGGTGCCTGTACCGGCCCTTTCGCGGCTGAAGCCGCTCCCACAGGAATCTCGCAGTTCTTGAATCTTGTGCTGTAACTGTGGGAGCGGCTTCAGCCGCGAAAGGGCCGGTACAGGCAACCAACCCACCAAAGCCCATGTCCAACCCCTGAACCCATGGATGTCTCAGGAGGCCCCGATGCACCTCTGCTCCATCGACCAGGCTGTCGAGCAAGTCCTGTCGCGCCTGCCAGCCCATATCCACATGGGCCTGCCGCTGGGCCTGGGCAAGCCCAACGCCTTCGTCAACGCGCTCTATGCCCGCGTCCGCGAGCTACCGGAGCGGCAGCTGACCATCTACACGGCCTTGTCCCTTGGCCGCCCGCCACTGGGCGATGGCCTGCAACGGCGCTTTCTCGAACCCTTCGTCGAGCGCGTCTTCGCCGACTACGAAGAACTCGCCTACCTTGCTGATCTGCGCAACGACACGTTGCCTCGCAACATCCGCGTCGAGCAGTTCTTCATGCAGCCAGGCAGCTTGCTGCACAGCGCGCCGGCGCAGCAGGACTACATCAGCAGCAACTACAGCCATGCCGCGCGCGACATCAACGCCAAGGGCCTGAACCTGATCGCCCAGCTGGTGGCTGCTACCCCAGAACGGCCTGTCCATCTGAGCCTCGCCTGCAACCCGGATATCACCCTCGACCTGCTGCCGATGATCGCCAAGCGCCGCGCCGCTGGCGAAACGATCCTCATGCTCGGCCAGGTGCATGCCGAGCTGCCTTACATGCCGGGCGACGCCGAGCTGCCCATCGATTCCTTCGACCTGCTGCTCGACGAAGCTGAGCAGCGCCGCCTGTTCTCCACGCCAAACATGCCGGTCAACACCCAGGACCACTGTATCGGCCTGCACGCCAGCAGCCTGGTGCGTGACGGCGGTACGCTGCAGATCGGTATTGGTGCCATGGGCGATGCGGTCGCCGCGGCATTGCTGGCGCGCCAGGGCGACAACGCGGGCTACCGTGCGGTGCTCAATGCGCTGGATGTCGGCTCCTGGCGGGCGCTGATCGAGCGGGAAGGGGGGCTGGATACCTTCGCTCAAGGCCTGTATGGCTGCAGCGAGATGTTCGTCAACGGCCTGCTGGTGCTGGCCGAGGCAGGCCTGTTGCGACGCACGGCGGATAAGGAGGGCGCGTTGTTGCATGGCGGCTTCTTCCTCGGCCCGCAGGCGTTCTACCAGCGCCTGCGCGACATGCCGCTGGAGCAGCGCGCGCGGTTTGCCATGACGCGTATCAGCTTCATCAACGAGCTATATGGGCAGGAAGAACTCAAACGCCGCCAGCGCCGCGATGCGCGCTTCATCAACACCGTGTTCGGCATGACCCTGCTCGGCGCCGGGGTGGCCGACCAGCTGGAGGATGGCCGGGTACTCAGTGGCGTGGGCGGGCAGTACAACTTCGTCGCACAGGGCCATGCGCTGGAGGGCGGACGCTCGATCCTGCTGCTGCGCAGCTGGCGTGAGGCGGGCGGGGAGGTGACCTCGAACCTGTTCTGGAACTATGGCCATTGCACCATCCCCCGGCACCTGCGCGATATCGTGGTGACCGAGTACGGCATTGCTGATTTGCGTGGGCAGACCGACAGCGAGGTGATTGCGCGGTTGCTGGCGGTGTGCGATTCGCGGTTCCAGCAGGGGCTGATCGAACAGGCAAAGGATGCCGGCAAGCTGGCCAGGGATTTCCAACTGCAGGCGCGCTTTACCGACAACACACCGCAGCGCCTGGAAGCGATCAGGGCGCGGCATGCGCGGTTGTTCCCGGAGTATCCGCTGGGTACGGATTTTACGGCCGAAGAGCGGGATTTGCTGCGGGCGCTGAACTGGTTGAAGGGCAAGTTCAAGCTGAGCGAGGTGCTGGAGCTGGGCAAGGCAGCGCTGGATGCGCCGGGGCCGGAGGGGTATGAGCGGCATCTGGCGCGGATGGGGCTGGATCAGCCGCAGGGGCTGAAGGAAGAGCTGTACCAGCGTTTGTTGCTGGCGGGGTTGGCGGCAACCTAATAGATCCCTGGGTGCATCGGTCCCCTGTGGGAGCGGGTTTACCCGCGAATGCGGTAGGGAATGTGCCATCGCATTCGCGGGTAAACCCGCTCCCACAGAGATCGCGTAGCGGCCTTACTCGATGAAGGTCACCACACCACCTTCCAGCGACTTCACCCGGGCCAGCGATTCAACGCGGTAGCCCTGGCTGTCCAGCTCGGCACGGCCGCCCTGGAACGACTTTTCGATCACGATACCCAGGCCGGCGACGGTGGCGCCGGCCTGCTTGATGATCGAGATCAGTGCCTGCGACGCCTTGCCGTTGGCCAGGAAGTCATCGATCACCAGCACGCGGTCGCTGCTGTTGAGGTGGCGCGGCGAGATGGCAACGGTGTTCTCGGTCTGCTTGGTAAAGGAGTACACCGAGGCGGTCAGCAGGTTCTCGGTCAGGGTCAGCGACTGGTGCTTGCGCGCGAAGATCACCGGCACGCCCAGCTTCAGGCCAGTCATCACCGCCGGGGCAATGCCCGAGGCTTCGATGGTGACGATCTTGGTCACGCCCGCGTCGGCGAACAGACGGGCGAACTCGTCACCGATCAGCTGCATCAGTGCAGGGTCGATCTGGTGGTTGAGAAACGCATCGACTTTGAGAACCTGATCGGAAAGCACGATGCCTTCTTCGCGAATCTTCTGATGCAGTGCTTCCACTGTGGTATTCCTCGATGTAACAAAGGTGGCCGCAAATAGCGGCAAAGTTAAAGAGTAATGGTTGATCAGCGTTTGAGCATTGCCCGGATATCGGCCAGGGCGTTGTTGCCCCGTGCGGCCTTCACCTCGACCGGCGCATCGTCCAGGCCTTCCCAGGCCAGGTCGTCCGGTGGCAGTTCGTCGAGGAACCGGCTGGGCGTGCAGTCGATGATTTCACCGTACTGCTTGCGCTTGGCGGCGAAGGTGAAGGCCAGGGTCTGGCGCGCGCGGGTGATGCCCACGTAGGCCAGGCGGCGTTCTTCTTCGATGGTGTCGGCCTCGATGCTGGAGCGGTGCGGGAGGATTTCCTCTTCCATGCCCATGATGAACACGTAGGGGAACTCCAGGCCCTTGGAGGCATGCAGGGTCATCATCTGCACACCTTCGGCGTTCTCTTCCTCTTCCTGCTGGCGCTCGAGCATGTCGCGCAGCACCAGCTTGCCGATGGCGTCCTCGATGGTCATGTCACCCTCTTCGTCCTTCTCGAGGGTGTTCTTCAGCGCTTCGACCAGGAACCAGACGTTGCTGATGCGGAACTCGGCCGCCTTGTCGCTGGCGGTCTGCTGGCGGATCCAGTTCTCGTAGTCGATATCGCGGATCATCTCGTGCAGCGCGGCAATCGGGTCTTCCAGGGCGACCTTGTGGCGCACCCCGTCCAGCCAATGCTTGAAGCGCTGCAAACGCTCGGTGTAGCGGGCGTCAAGATGCTCGCCCAGGCCCAGCTCCTCGCTGGCGGCGTACATCGAAATACCGCGCTCAGTGGCGTAGTTGCCGAGTTTTTCCAGCGTGGTGGAGCCGATTTCGCGGCGCGGTACGTTGATCACCCGCAGGTAGGCGTTGTCATCGTCCGGGTTCACCAGCAGGCGCAGGTAGGCCATCAGGTCCTTGACCTCCTGGCGGCCGAAGAAGCTGTTGCCGCCCGACAGGCGATACGGCACCTGGTGGTGCTGCAGCTTCAGTTCGATCAGCTTGGCCTGGTAGTTGCCGCGGTAGAGGATGGCGAAGTCACTGTACGGGCGGTTGGTACGCAGGTGCAGGGTGAGGATTTCCATGGCCACGCGTTCGGCCTCGGCTTCCTCGTTCTTGCAGCGGATGACGCGAATCTCGTCGCCCACGCCCATCTCGCTCCACAGTTGCTTCTCGAACGCGTGCGGGTTGTTGGCGATCAGCACGTTGGCGCAGCGCAGGATGCGGCTGGTCGAGCGGTAGTTCTGTTCCAGCATCACCACTTTCAGGGAGGGGTAGTCCTCCTTGAGCAGCATGAGGTTTTCTGGCCGGGCGCCACGCCAGGCATAGATCGACTGGTCGTCGTCGCCCACCACGGTGAACTGGTTGCGCATGCCGATCAGCATCTTCACCAGCAGGTACTGGCTGGCGTTGGTGTCCTGGTATTCGTCCACCAGCAGGTAGCGCACGCGGTTCTGCCAGCGCTCCAGCACATCGGGGTGCTCCTGGAACAGCTTGACCGGCAGCAGGATCAGGTCGTCGAAATCTACCGCGTTGAACGCCTTGAGCGTGCGCTGGTAGTGGGTGTAGACGATGGCGGCGGTCTGCTCGCGCGGGTTGCGCGCTTTCTCCAGGGCCTCGGCGGGCAGAATCAGGTCGTTCTTCCAGGCACCGATCATGTTCTTGATCTCGTCGATGCCGTCGTCGCCAGAGTATTCCTTCTGCATGATGTCCGACAGCAATGCCTTGATGTCGGACTCGTCGAAGATCGAGAACCCCGGCTTGTAGCCCAGGCGCTCGTGCTCCTTGCGGATGATGTTCAGGCCCAGGTTGTGGAAGGTGCACACTGTCAGGCCACGGCCTTCCCCCGGACGCAGCAGGGTGGCGACCCGCTCCTTCATCTCGCGCGCGGCCTTGTTGGTGAAGGTCATCGCCACGATGTACTGGGCACGAATGCCGCAGTTCTGGATGAGGTGGGCAATCTTGCGCGTGATCACGCTGGTCTTGCCCGAGCCTGCACCGGCGAGCACCAAAAGAGGGCCGCCGACATAGTCACGGGCTTCCTGCTGCCGGGGATTGAGTCGGGACATGCTAGAAACCGGGGGTCGCCAGAAAATAGCCGCGCATTCTAACAGGCATGGGGCGTTTGTGGCGCGACCGTCTGACGTCTGAGTCAAATATGTAAACGGGATTTGCCGGCTGGCGCAGTTTCGCGCAGGATGCACGACAAAATACGTCGGGATGCTACACCGGTAAAAACATGCATTAAAGTGAAAATCATTTTCATTAATGCAGTAGCATACCTGGCAGTTTCCGTTGCACCGTGAAACCCTAAGGAGCCCGCTTGTCCACGCCTGTCGAACCATTGCGTTTGCTGCTGTTGGCCGATGAGCCGGAATGGGGCGCGCTGCTACGCGCGTGCATGCCTGCCCTGGGTGGCAGCGTTGTGCTGCTGACAGCGCCGAACTGGGAGTCGGTCGACAGCCTGTTCAACCAGGACCGCCAGGCCGTTGTGCTGACAACCCCGGCCCTGCAGCCCGCACCCGGGCGCTGCGAGCTGCCGAGCATCCTGCTGCTCGACCACGAGCCCCAGGTAGCGCCCAGCGCTGTCAGCGACTGGCTGGTGCGTGACCAGCTCAATGCCGACACCTTGCGCCGCTCGCTGCGCCATGTGCGCGAGCGCGGTGTGCTGGTGGCCACCTTGCAGCGCCTGGCCGAGCAGGACCCGTTGACCGGCATCGCCAACCGCCAGGGCTTCCAGGCCTTGCTGACCGCACGCCTGGCCGAGAACGACGGCGGTGGCCTTGCCCTTGGCCACCTGGACCTGGACAACTTCCGCCATGTCAACGACGCCCTTGGCCACCAGAGTGGCGACCGCCTGATCCTGCTGGTGGTGGCGCGCCTCAAACAGCAACTGGAGGCGGGCGACCAGCTGGCGCGCCTGGGCAGCGACGAGTTCGCCCTGCTGATCGATACCCGACGCGATCCCAACCGTGCCGAATGGATTGCCGAGCGGATTGTCGAGGCGTTGGCCGAACCCTACTGGGTCGACGGCGAAAGCCTGTTGCTGGGCTGCAGCCTGGGCCTGGCCCATGCCCGTGCCCAAGGTGGTGCCGACCCGTTGATGTGGCACGCGCACATCGCCATGCGCCAGGCCAAGGGCAGCCAGGGTTGCACTTTCCATGTGTTCAACGAGCGCATCAACCGCAATGCCCGCAGCCTTGCCGACCTGGAAAGCGAACTGCGCCGCGCCTTGCGCCGGGACGAGCTGGAGCTGCATTACCAGCCGCGGCTGAACCTGGCCGACGGGCGCATCGTCGGCCTCGAGGCGCTGGTGCGCTGGCGGCATGCCGAGCGCGGCCTGTTGCCGCCCAGCGAGTTCGTGCCGCTGGCCGAGCAGAGTGGCCTGATCGTGCCGCTGGGGTACTGGGTGATATCCCGTGCCCTTCGCGACATGCAGGCGCTGTGCGAGCGCGGCCTGGAACCGCTGCACATGGCGGTCAACCTGAGCTTCCGCCAGTTCCAGGACAGCCAGCTGCTGGCGACCTTGAGCCGCCTGATCCTCGAGCATGGCGTGGATGCCCGCTGGCTGGAATTCGAGCTGACCGAAACGGCGGTCATGCGCCGTAACGAGCTGGTGCGGCAGACCATGGACGCCCTGGGGCGTCTGGGCGTGCGCTTTTCGCTCGATGATTTCGGTACCGGGTTCTCTTCGTTCGTGCACCTCAACAGCTTGCCGATCACCTTGCTGAAGGTGGACCGCAGCTTTGTCGCGGAAATGGAAATGCGCGAGGAGAACCGCAAGCTCGTGCACGCCATGATCAACCTGGCGCACAACCTCAACCTCGAAGTGGTGGCCGAGGGGGTGGAGAGTGAGGAGCAGATGGCGTTGTTGCGCGGGTTTGGTTGTGACCAGGTGCAGGGGTTCCTGGTCAGCAAGCCGCTGCCGGTGGGGGAGCTGATGGAGTTTTTGCTGCAGGCGACCGGCTGCCAGTTGGGCGCAGTCCTTTAGGGCCCTTTCGCGGGTGAACCCGCTCCCACAGGCTTTTGCACAGGATTCTGACTTTGCGCATTCCCTGTGGGAGCGGGTTTACCCGCGAAGAGGCCCGCAAGTCAGGCCGAAGTCGTCGCCGCGCCACCAAACCCGGCTTTGCCCAAAAGCCGCTTCATCCGCCACTCAAAGCCAAAGGTCAGCGCCACCGCCGCACAAGCCAGCCCCAACGCCAGCCCCCACCAGACGCCTACCGCACCACCGCCCAGGGTGAAGGTGAACAGCCAGGCGCTCGGCGCCCCCACCAGCCAATAGCACACCAGCCCGATCAGGAAGGTGGTCTTGGCATCTTTCAGCCCACGGATCGAGCCCATCGCGATCGTCTGCATGCCGTCGAACAGCTCGAACCACGCCGCCACCATCAGCAACTGCACCGCCAGCTGGAAGATCGCCGCAAATGCCGGGTCATTACGGTCGATGAACAACCCCACCAGCGATTCGGGCAGCAGCCAGAACAGCGCGGCGAAGGCAAACATGATCATTGCCCCGAAGCCGATGCCCACCCGTCCGGCGCTGCGCGCCGCCAGCAGGTTGCCGGCGCCGTAGTACAGCCCCACGCGCATGGTCACCGCATACGACAACCCGGTAGGCACCATGAATGCCGTGGAGACGATCTGCAGGGCGATCTGGTGCGCCGCCAGCTCGGTGCTGCCCAGTACGCCCATGCACAGCGCGGCGAAGGCGAACAGGCCGACTTCCACCATGTAGGTGCCGCCAATCGGCAGGCCCAGCCGCCACAGCTCGCGCAGGGCCGGCAGCGACGGGCGTGACAGGCCCTTGCGCAGCGGGTAGGCGGCATACGCCGTGTGCCAGCGGATATACAGCGCCAAGGCAATGGCCATGCCCATCGACACCACCGCAGTGACCAGGCCGATGCCCATCAGGCCCAGCTTGGGCAGGCCGAACATGCCTTCGATCAGCGCCACGTTGAACAGGTAGTTGAGCACCGTGCCTACCAGGCTGATGACCATCACCGGGGTAGACCGGCCCAGCGCGCTGGTGAAGCCGCGCAAGGCCATGAAGGTCAGGTAGCCGGGCAGGGCCAGTGGCAGCAGGGTGAGGAATTCGGCGGCCGAGGCAACGTTCTCGGGCTTTTGCCCGAACAGCAGCAGTACCGGCTCAAGGTTCCACAGCACCAGCGCAGCGAACAGCGCCAGGCCCCAGGCCAGCCACAGGCCACCCTGCGCCAGGCGGGTGACGCCCTCGATGTCGTTGGCGCCCTTGCGAATCGCCACCAGGGTACCGACCGCAGCGATCACGCCCAGGCAGAAGATCGACACGAACGAGTAGCTTGCCGCGCCCAGACCGCCGCCAGCCAGGGCTTGCGGGCTGATGCGGGCCATCATCAGGGTATCGGTCAGCACCATCAGCATGTGCGCCAACTGCGAGGCGATCAGCGGCCCGGCCAGGCGCAGCAAAGCCTTGAGTTCAGTGGTGGGCGCGACAGGCATGGGGCAGTCCTTTTCCTGGGGTGATCAACGAAGGGCGATTCTGAGGCTTTGGTCAACTTTGCACAAAAGGATAAAAGCGATCATTGGCATGAGTATGACTCATGCATATATGCTCCCCGGTGATTCACCCCACAACCCCATATGGCAGGTGCCTCATGTCCCGTCAGCTCCCCCCGCTGTATGCCCTGCGCGCATTCGAAGCCGCTGCGCGGCTAAGCTCCTTCACCCGCGCCGGCGAAGAGCTGTCGATTACCCAGAGCGCGGTCAGCCGGCATATCCGCACACTGGAGGAGCACTTTGCCTGCCGCCTGTTCGTGCGCAGCGGCCGCAGCCTGCAACTGACCGAAGCGGCGCGGGTGCTGCTGCCCGGCGTGCGCGAAGGCTTTGCCGCGCTGGAACGGGCTTGCGATACCTTGCGCGGTGAGGATGACATCTTGCGCATGAAGGCCCCCTCGACCCTGACCATGCGCTGGTTGCTGGCGCGCCTTAGCCGCTTTCGCCACTTGCAGCCTGGCAACGAAGTGCAGCTGACCAGCGCCTGGATGGATGTCGACCACGTGGACTTCAACCAGGAACCTTTCGATTGCGCAGTGTTGCTCAGCGACGGGGTGTTCCCGCCAGAATGGGAAGTGCGCAAGTTGTTCCCGGAGTTGTTGATCCCCGTGGGTGCGCCAGACTTGCTCGACGAGGAACCCTGGGACGAGCGTCGGCTGGCCTGCATCGAGCTGCTGCACCCCACGGTGGACAAGCGCGACTGGCGGGAATGGTTGGAGCGTATGGGGTTGAGTGACAAGGTTTCGCTCAGGGGCGGGCAGGTCTTCGACACGCTGGAGCTGGGCATGATTGCTGCGGCGCGTGGCTACGGCATTTCCATGGGCGATTTGCTGATGGTGGCCGAGGATGTGGCGCAGGGGCGGTTGAGCCTGCCTTGGCCGACGGCCGTGCCCAGCGGCATGGATTACTACCTGGTGTGGCCACGCACCCGGCGCGGCGGCGAGCGCCTGCGGCGGCTGAGCGCATTTCTCGAGCAAGAGGTGGCGGCTATGGATTTACCCGCTGTAGAAGTCCTGCCACGTCTCTGACTTCTGCGACGCGGCCCCTGTGGGAGCGGGCAAGCCCGCGAAAAGGGCATCACAGGAAAGCGCAAAGGTTTGCGAATATCCTTGCCCGACACTCAAGTATTCGCCGGCGACGCCGATTCACTGGCACCAGCGTCCCGGAAGAGGGCGCGCTTCCCGTCGATAACAAGCGGGTGGTCAGCGTGATCAGGATGATCCCGGCCTCTTGCCAGGAGCTTGCCCCATGTCTCAACCGCGTGCCCGTATTGCCTCACAGCTCGGTGTCGCCCTTGCCATCGTGCTGGCGCTGGTGATTTCCGGCAGTACCCTGTTTGCCCTGCGTTCGCTGGACGACGCCAACCTCGCCACACGCCAGGCCCACCTGGCCAGCGAAGCGCGCCTGCTGGCCGACCAGCTCGACAGCTTCCACGGTTCGCTCAAGGACAACACCCAGCGCTTGAGCGGCCTGTTCGAGCGGCGCTTCGCCTCGGGCCTGGCGCTGCATGCGGGCGAGACCGTGCAGGTCGCCGGCCAGACAACGCCTGCCCTGTACCAGGGCGACCACCTGCTGAACAACGATTTCCAGCAAGTGGACGAATTCCAGCAGATGACGGCCGGCATCGCCACGCTGTTCGTGCGCAGCGGCGACGACTTCGTGCGCATCAGCACCAACCTGAAGAAGCAGGACGGCAGCCGCGCCATCGGTACCCAGCTCGATCGCCAGCATCCGGCCTACCTGAAACTGCTGGCCGGGCAGATGTACATCGGCCGTGCCGTGCTGTTCGAGCGCAACTACATGACCCGTTATGTGCCGGTGAGCGACAGCGCAGGGCGGGTGATCGCCGTGTTGTTCGTCGGCTTTGACTACACCGAGGCGCAGAACGCCCAGTTCGCCAACCTCAAGCGCTTTCGCATCGGCCAGACCGGTTCGCTGGCGCTGCAGGACGAGAAGGGTCAGTGGCTGGTGCCGCCGGCCAATGCCGAGCAGCAGCTGTACAGTGCCACCGCGCCGTTTGCCGAGGGCCCGTGGACAGTGGTCGCGAGCATGCCGATGGCAGAAATCCGCGAGGTGACCTGGAGCGTCGGCCTGCGCCTGGCGATCGGCAGCCTGCTGGCGATGCTGCTGGCGGTGGCCGCCACGTTGTGGCTGCTGCGCCGCAAGCTGCGCCCGCTGGATGACCTGGTGCGCCAGGCCGAAGCGCTGGGGGCGGGCGACTTGAGCGCCCGGCTGGCGGTGACCAGCCATGATGAAATCGGGCAGCTGGCGCGCAGCTTCAACAAGATGGGCGAGGCGCTGTCGACCATGGTCGAACACATCCGCAGCGCCTCCGAGCAGGTCAGTAACCGTGCCCGCTCGCTGTCCGGGCTATCGGCCGGCGCCTGCGAAGGCATGGACCAGCAATCCGGCGAAATCACCAGCATGGCCGGCGCAGTCGAGGAATTCAGCGCCACCTCGATGAACATCGCCGACAACATGTCCGGTACCGAACGCATGGCCCGCGACAACGCCCAGCAGACGCGCATCGGCCGCAGCGCCATGGACGAGGCTTCGCGCTCGCTGAAACAAATTGCCGAGGCCCTCGGCGGCACGGCCACGGTGATGGATAGCCTGGGCGCACGTTCGCAGGAAATCGGCGGCATCATCAGCGTGATTACCGCGATTGCCGAACAGACCAACCTGCTGGCATTGAACGCCGCCATCGAAGCGGCCCGTGCCGGTGAGCAGGGCCGTGGCTTTGCCGTGGTGGCGGATGAAGTGCGTGGCCTGGCAGCGCGGACGCGCCAGGCCACGGATGAAATCTCCGGCATGATCACCAGCATCCAGCAGCAGACCGGGCATGCCATCTCGACCCTTGAGCAGGGCAACCAACTGATGCAGGAAGGCCTGGAGCGCAACGACAAGGTGGCGCAGGCGCTGGCGCGTATCGACGAGCAGAGCCGCGCCGCCGGCGAACAGTTTGCCGTGATCAGTACCGCGACCCAGGAGCAGAGTAGCACCGCGACGGTACTCAGCCGCAATCTGCAGAGCATCGCCCAGGCCAACGGCGAACAACGCGAGGTGGCCAACGAACTGGCGTTTACCGCGCGGGAGCTGGAAGGGTTGGCGGCGCAGTTGCGCCAGGAAGTGGACCGTTTTCGGGGTGGCCGCTAAGCGCTGACATTGTCGTGCCGGTCAGGGCCTTTTCGCGGGCTTGCCCGCTCCCACAGGATTACACCCAGCCGGAAGGCAGCGGTAGACCTGTGGGAGCGGGCGAGCCCGCGAAGAGACCATGAAAGACCAAGTACCGTCCGAGCCTTACAGCGAGCCCAGGTTCAACGCCTGCGCACACGCTTGCAGCGAGCGCTGTTCGCTCTGCGCATACAGCGCCAGTTCGTCTTGCACCTTGAGCCCCAGCGCCGCTTCGAACGCGTCGCGGTTGGCGTTGCTGCCATACTCGGCCTGCGCATCGTCACCCAGGTTGGACTGGAAGATCCCCGCCGCACTGACCGGCAGGAAGTCTTCGTACACCAGCGCCTCGAAGTGCACATGGCCAGCCTCGATCAAGCCTTGCAGTGTGGTCGGGCGGCCAGCCTGGTCGCGCGCGGCCAGGCCTTTTTCGGTGGCGAAGTAGCGGAAGTAGGCCAGCCCCTGTTCACGCATCTGCGCCAGGTCATCCGGGAATTCGGCAAAGGTGTCTTTCAGCAACGCCATGTAGCGTTCGGCATTGGCCTCGGTCGGGGCGCCACCCAGGGCGGCGCGGGTGGCGTCGAGCAGCTTGTCGTACAGCTGGCGGCCTTTCGGCGTCAGCGCCGCGCCGCGTTGCTCGATTTCACCAAACCGCGCGGTATGGCTGCCTTCGCTGCCCTGCTGGTCGCTGAAGGCGACCTTTTCCTGCAGGGCCTTGAAGCTGGTCTGGCGCAGCAGGATCGGGTGGCGGCGGGTGGGCGGGCCTTCGACCACGGCCTTCGGCGGGATGCCCTTGGCCGGCATGCCGAGCTGGATCGCATCGATGTCCAGGGTGCGCGGGGTCAGGTGGTTGATGTGCGGGCCCTTGAAGGCCACCACATCGGCGATCAGGCGGTGCTGGTCGTGCAACTGCTGGTACTGCTCGGCAGTGACGGTGGCGTCATGGTGCCAGCGGAAGGTGTGCAGCGCTTCCTGCACGAACGCCTCGGCATCGGCGGCGTTCAGGCCACCATCGCGCTCGCATTGGTCGATCAGTTCAAGGGCGCGGGCGGTAAAGATCTGGCGCTTGGCCAGGATGCTATCTGCCAGCTCGCGCAGCTTCGGGTTGTCGATCAGTTCCAGGCGCAGCAGCGAGGTGAACACGCGGAACGGGCTGACGTGCAGCGACTGCTCGTGCACCGCGCGGAAGGCGGTGGAATGCACCGGCACGCCGGCGGAACTGAGGTCGTAGTAGCCGACTGGCTGCATGCCCATGACCGCGAACAGCCGGGCGATGGTAGCCAGCTCTGCGGCGGTGCCGACACGGATGGCACCATGGCGCTCCTGGTCCAGGCGCTCGATTTCGCCGGTCCAGCGCAGGGCCTCGGCAACCTCGGGTTGCTGGGCCATGACCTGCTGGTTGATTTCGCTCACCAGCTCCAGCAGCGTGCCGTACAGGGGCACTTCCTGTTTGTACATGAGCGACATGGCGGCAGAGAACTGCGCGCGGATGCTGTCGGGGCTGACGAAATCGTGGGCGGGCATCGCTAGCTTCCTGGTTGGGTTCGGACGCTTACATGAAAGCTGGGAATGCACTTGGCTCACAAGCGAAAAAAAGTGAGAGTGTCATTCCTTTTTTGATCGACCTTCAGGGCCCTTTCGCGGGTACCTCACAGGGTTCAGGCCTTGCGTGATACCTGTGGGAGCGGGTTTACCCGCGAAGAGGCCCTCAGGTCGATAGCTGCTCGCGAATCCATTCCACCAATGCCCTTACCTTGGGCACCTCCGCTGCATGCTCGGCATACGCCAGGTAATGCGCCCCGGCGCTGCGCATCGCATGGTTCCACGGCACCACCAAACTCCCCTCGGCCAACTCCTTCGCCGCCAGGTAGCGCGGCACCAACGCCACCCCGCACCCGGCCTGCGCCGCACTTAGGGCCATGTAGAAGGTATCGAAGCGCGGCCCATGGTAGGCACTGACGCTCTGCAAGCCCAACTCCAGGAACCACTCGTGCCAGGCCTCTGGCCGCGAGGTGCTCTGCAATAGCACCAAATCGGCCAGCTCTGCGGCATTGCTCAGCTCACGGCCAGCCAGCAGCTCCGGCGCGCAAACCGGCACCACCTCCTCACCGAACAGCTCCACGCAGGTGGCCCCCGGCCAAGTGCCCTGGCCATAGAAGAACACCACGTCCGCCGAGCCCTGCAGCAGGGCGAACGGCTCCATCTCGTTGCGGATATCCAGGTGGATGTTGTTGTGGCGCTTGCCAAAGCCCTTCAGGTGCGGGATCAACCAGCGCACGCCAAAACTCGGTTGAGTGGCTACCTTCAATATCTCGGTCTGCTCGCCGTAGGTGAGCACGTAGCGGCTGGACATATCCACCTGGGTGAGGATCTTGTTGACCTCGGCCAGGTACAGGCTGCCCGCCGGTGTCAGCTGCAGGCGGCGGCGGATACGCAGGAACAGGTGATGGCGCAGCATGTCTTCAAGCTGCGCCACCTGCTTGCTGACCGCGCTCTGGGTCAGGTGCAGCTCTTCGGCGGCACGGGTAAAGCTCAAATGGCGGGCTGCAGCTTCGAAGCACTGCAGGGCGGTCATGGAGGGCACCAGGCGTTTGGACATAGCGGTCTCTGCGGCTCAAATCATTACCTGACGGAATGATATGCGGAATAAAGGTCGTTTGTTGCACTGGTGTGATCGGATTAATACTGATCCACATCATTTTTCCACCCCATCACCCGATGTAGGAGATGCACAAATGGTTGCTGGACTGCTCGAGCGCCTTGGCGTTGCTGCCGAGGCTTACACCCAGGGCGACTACCCTGTTCACACGCCGATCGACGGCAGCCAGATCGCCTCGGTGAAACTGCTCGGCAAGGCCGAGACCATCGCCTGCATCGATCAGGCCCAGAGCGCCTTCGAAGCCTGGCGCAGCGTACCGGCCCCGCGCCGTGGCGAGCTGGTGCGCCTGTTCGGCGAAGTGCTGCGTGAGCACAAGGGCGACCTTGGCGAACTGGTTTCGATCGAAGCCGGCAAGATCACCCAGGAAGGCCTGGGCGAAGTGCAGGAAATGATCGACATCTGCGACTTCGCCGTTGGCCTGTCGCGCCAGCTGTACGGCCTGACCATCGCTTCCGAGCGCCCTGGCCACCACATGCGTGAAACCTGGCACCCGCTGGGCGTGGTCGGCGTGATCAGCGCCTTCAACTTCCCGGTCGCAGTCTGGGCCTGGAACACCGCCCTGGCCCTGGTCGCCGGTAACTCGGTGGTATGGAAACCGTCCGAGAAGACCCCGTTGACCGCGCTGGCCTGCCAGGCGCTGTTCGACAAAGCCCTGAAAGCCTTCGGTGATGCCCCGGCTGGCTTGGCACAACTGGTGATCGGCGGCCGTGAAGCCGGCGAAGCCATGGTCGACGACCCGCGCGTACCGCTGGTCAGCGCCACCGGCAGCACCCGCATGGGGCGCGAAGTGGGCCCACGTGTGGCTGCCCGCTTCGGCCGCAGCATCCTCGAACTGGGTGGCAACAACGCCATGATCCTGGCCCCCAGCGCCGACCTCGACCTGGCCGTGCGTGGCATCCTGTTCTCCGCAGTCGGCACCGCCGGCCAGCGTTGCACCACCCTGCGCCGCCTGATCGTGCACCGTTCGATCAAGGACGAAGTGGTGGCCCGCGTCAAAGCCGCCTACGGCAAGGTGCGTATCGGTGACCCACGCAAGGACAACCTGGTGGGCCCGCTGATCGACAAGCAGTCGTTCGACGCCATGCAGGGCGCGCTGGCCAAGGCTCGTGACGAAGGTGGCCAGGTATTTGGTGGCGAGCGTCAGCTGGCCGACCAGTACCCCAACGCCTACTACGTATCGCCTGCAATCGCTGAAATGCCGGCGCAAAGCGACGTGGTACGCCACGAAACCTTCGCCCCGATCCTGTACGTGCTGGCCTACGACGACTTCGAAGAGGCCCTGCGCCTGAACAACGAAGTGCCACAAGGCCTGTCGTCTTGCATCTTCACCACCGACATCCGTGAAGCCGAACGCTTCCAGAGCGCCTCGGGCAGCGACTGCGGCATCGCCAACGTCAACATCGGCACCAGCGGCGCCGAGATCGGCGGTGCGTTCGGTGGCGAGAAGGAGACTGGCGGTGGCCGTGAGTCCGGTTCGGATGCCTGGAAAGGTTACATGCGTCGCCAGACCAATACCGTGAACTACTCGCGCGAGCTGCCGCTGGCGCAGGGTATCGTGTTCGACTGATAGCCGCAGGCGGGGGCTTCGCCCCCGTTTCGCCGGCAAGCCAGCTCCCACAGGGATCGCACAAGCTTGGAGTCTGTGCGATCCCCGTGGGAGCTGGCTTGCCGGCGATGGGCTGCAAAGCAGCCCCAACAAGAACAAAATTGCTGGAGCCGGGCCATGTCCGAACTGCGTCAAGAATGCTTGTGGGAATTCGTCAGCAAACCGACTGTCGCCGCCCAGGCCCTGGCCGGTGAGCACAAGGCCGATGTCTGCGTGATCGGTGGCGGCATTACCGGCCTGTCGGCGGCCATCCACCTGCTCGAACAGGGCAAGTCGGTGATCCTGCTGGAGGCCTGGAAGATCGGTCACGGTGGCTCCGGGCGCAACGTCGGCCTGGTCAACGCCGGCACCTGGATCCGCCCCGATGATGTCGAGGCAACTCTCGGCCTGCAGCAGGGCAGCCGCCTGAACAAGGTGCTCGGCGAAGCCCCGGCCGAAGTGTTCGCCATGATCGAACGCCTTGGCATCGACTGCCAGGCCCAGCACAAAGGCACGCTGCACATGGCGCACAACGCCACCGGTATCGCCGACCTCGAGGCCCGCCACGAACAATGGCGCCGCCGTGGTGCCGACGTGGAGCTGCTGACCGGCGCCCAGTGCCAGGAATACTGTGGCACCGACAAGATCTCCGCCGCGCTGCTCGACCGCCGCGCCGGCACCATCAACCCCATGGGCTACACCCAGGGCCTGGCCGCAGCGGTGGCACGCCTGGGTGGCAAGCTGTTTCAGCAGTCTTCGGTCGAAGGCCTGGAGCGTGACGGCGATGCCTGGCGGGTGAAGACAGCGCATGGTTCGGTGCGCGCCGACAAGGTGGTGATATCCACTGGCGCCTACACCGAAGGCGACTGGAGCAACCTGCAGAAGCAGTTCTTCCGTGGCTATTACTACCAGGTGGCGTCCAAGCCGTTGCAGGGGGCTGCAGCCGACAAGGTGCTGCCACATGGCCAAGGCTCCTGGGACACCCGCACCGTGCTCAGCAGCATCCGTCGCGACGACCAGGGCCGCCTGCTGCTAGGCAGCCTGGGCCGGGTCGACAACAAGCCGGCGTGGTTCGTGCGCAGCTGGGCCGACCGCATCCAGAGCCACTACTACCCGGAGCTGGGCAAGGTCGAGTGGGAAATGCACTGGACCGGCTGCATCGATTTCACCCCCGATCACCTGATGCGCCTGTTCGAACCGGCGCCAGGGCTGGTGGCGGTGACCGGGTACAACGGGCGGGGCAATACCACCGGCACCGTGATTGGCCGGGCGTTCGCCGAGTTCTTGCTGAAGGGGGAGGAGGGCAGCCTGCCGATTCCGTTCTCGCCGATGAAGGGGGTGAGTGCACCCTCGCTGCGGACTGCGTTCTACGAGTCCGGGTTCTCGCTGTACCACGCGGGGCAATGCCTGAGAGTTGTGTTGTAAGCACTGGCCCCTTCGCGGGTAAACCCGCTCCCACAGGATCTCCACAGTCCTTGAGACCTGTGTGGTCCCTGTGGGAGCGGGTTTACCCGCGAAGGGGCCGGGCCAGGCTTACTTGTGCAGCCAGCTGAGAAAGCCGCCCTTCTTGATCGAAACCGGCTTCTGCATCAACAACGACTCGCGGCTCTGCCGCCGAAACCGCTGCAACTTGCTCAACGCCGTCTGCACATCACCGCGTTGCACCAGGCAGCTCTTCACCTGTTCCTTGTCGATCCGATACAGCACGCAACCGGTCAACGTGCGGAACTCGGCCAGCGATTCCTCTTCGTCGATGATCCCCTCGATACCCAGCACCTCTCCCGGCCCCATGCGCCCGGCCTCGACCAGCCTGTCGCCATCGCGAATCGACGCCGAAACCACCCCGCTGCCAATCACCAGCAAATGATCGGAATGCTCGCCCACGCCCAGGATTACCTGATCCGCCAGGTATTCCACCGCTGTCATGCGCTGGCTCAGCGCATCGCGCTCTTCAGCGCTCAGCGAGCGGAACACCCGCACCTCGTCCAGCACCTCGCGCTGGCGGCTGCGTGGCGGCATGGCCAGGTCGGCGTTCCACATTACCCCGCTGGCCTCCAGGTGCCGGTGGGCCAGGTCGAACAGCTGGTTGCGCGCGTCGCCCTTCGCGCCCGCGTCGGCCACGAAGCCACTGGCTTCGTACTCCACTGATTCCAGCGTCGAGGCTTTCACCGTCACCTTTGGTTTTGGGGTTGCAAGAATGGCACTGACCCCTTGCAAGGCCTTTTCCAGCGCATCGAACACCCGCTTGGGCCGCACCTTGGCCGGCACCACCACGCTGATCGACACCCCGTGCACATCGGCCGGGCGGCTGTGGTTGAGCAGCCGGGCCTTGGCCGCCACCGAGTTGGGGATTACCGCCAGGCTGCCGGTGCTGGTGAGCAGGCGGGTGGCACGCCAGTCGATTTCCAATACCTTGCCTTCGGTGTTGTCGATGGAGATCGAGTCGCCAATCTGATACGGCCGCGTGGTGTTCAGGATGATGCCACTGAACACGTCGGCCAGTGTGCTCTGCAGCGCCAGGCCGATAACGATGGCCATGACCCCCGATGTGGCCAGCAGGCCTTTTACCGGCAACTGCAACACATAGCCCGCGGCAGCGACCACGGCCGCCAGGAAGATAAGCGCTCCCAGCACATCCTGCAGCAAACGCCCGCCATGGCTGCCGCGGGCAACCAGCAACAGACCGAACACCACCGTCACCGTACGTGCGCCAAACAGCCACCAGCCGATCGCCAGTACCGTGGCGATCAGGTTGCGCGAGACATCATCGGGCCAGGGTGGCGGTTGCAGCGGGCTCATGCCGGCAGCTACCAGCACCGAGCTGAACAGCAGGAACAGCACCAGCCGCGCGCCGATGCGCCAGGCCCTTTGCTGGAGAGGAATCAGTTGCCAGAGCACGAGGTCGAGCAGGATCAGGGCGGTGCCGAGCAACAGCGGGTATGACTGGATGAACGCCAGCATGGTGGTCTCGGGTGAGGGGAGGGCTGTGGGTAGTAATAGAGCAGGTTGGCCGGGCAGGCAATGGGGCCTGTGCCGGCCTCTTCGCGGCTAAAGCCGCTCCCACAGGTACTGCGCACGATTCAAATCCAGCGCAATCCCTGTGGGAGCGGCTTTAGCCGCGAAAGGGCCGGTACGGCCCACACAAAACCATCGTTCACAAAACAGAACGCTAGAGCCAAAAACTGCTATCTACCGCCTGAAAGGTCATGGTTTTAATCTTCTCCCATCAACGCGAAACACCCAACTTACTGAAAAGATCAAAACCCTTAGGAGCAACGACCATGACCAACTTCAAATACAACCGCCTGAACAAAGACGACGCCGCTGTCCTGCTGGTCGACCACCAGGCTGGCCTGCTGTCCCTGGTCCGCGATATCGAGCCGGACGCGTTCAAGAACAACGTATTGGCCCTGGCCGACCTGGCCAAGTTCTTCAACCTGCCGACCATTCTCACCACCAGCTTCGAACAAGGCCCGAACGGCCCGCTGGTACCGGAACTGAAAGCCTTGTTCCCGGACGCCCCGTACATCGCCCGCCCAGGCCAGATCAACGCCTGGGACAACGAAGATTTCGTCAAGGCAGTGAAGGCCACCGGCAAGAAACAGCTGATCATCGCCGGCGTGGTGACCGAAGTGTGCGTAGCCTTCCCGGCACTGTCGGCCCTGGAAGAAGAGTTCGAAGTGTTCGTGGTGACCGATGCCTCCGGCACCTTCAACGCCATGACCCGCGACGCCGCCCACGACCGCATGAGCCAGGCCGGCGCACAACTGATGACCTGGTTCGGCGTGGCCTGTGAGCTGCACCGCGACTGGCGCAACGACATCGAAGGCCTGGCTGCGCTGTGCTCCAACCACATCCCGGACTACCGCAACCTGATCACCAGCTACAACGCCTTCAACGCCAGCAAGTAAACCGATCGCCCCGGGCACCGCCAGTCGGTGCCCGGCAAGGCAGCACACCTGTCCAATCCAGCGCCCGTCCGCCGTTGCACAGTGGATGCGGGCAAGCTCATCCCAAGGAACGCTGATGAACACCGCACTCCAAGACAACCGCGAAGTGGTAACCGTATGCCTGCAACACCAGGTTCTTGATAGCACCCCGGGCACCACGGCAGCGCAACCGCCGCGCTGGAAGCAGGCGCTGCTGACCTACCTGGTGATCTGCCCGATGACCATGGTCATTCCGCAACTGCTGGCGCCGCTGTTCGCACGCTTCCCGCAGCTGGGCGGTGTGATTGCCGGCAACCTGATCGTCAATGTGTTCGTCATCCTGCCCGTGGTGTTCTACATCATGCCTTGGGTAACCCGCCGCTGCGCCAACTGGCTGCGTGGCTGAGCCAGGCCTTTACCTCGACATTTTCAAGGAGATACCGACATGAGCACCTTCGTTACCCGCGATGGCACTTCGATCTACTTCAAGGACTGGGGCAGCGGCAAGCCGGTGCTGTTCAGCCACGGCTGGCCACTGGATGCCGACATGTGGGATTCGCAGATGGAATTCCTGGCCAGCCGCGGCTACCGCGCCATCGCCTTCGACCGCCGTGGTTTCGGCCGTTCGAGCCAGCCGTGGAGCGGTTACGACTACGATACCTTCGCCGATGACATCGCCCAGCTGATCGAGCACCTCGACCTGCGCGATGTGACCTTGGTGGGCTTCTCGATGGGTGGCGGTGACGTCAGCCGCTACATCGCCCGCCACGGCAGCGAGCGGGTGGCCGGGCTGGTGCTGCTGGGCGCGGTGACGCCGGTGTTCGGCAAGCGTGACGACAACCCTGAAGGGGTCGACCTGTCGGTATTCGAGGGTATCCGCGCTGGCTTGCGTGCCGACCGGGCGCAATTCATCGCCGATTTCGCCACGCCGTTCTATGGCATCAACCATGGGCAGCAGGTGTCCCAGGGCGTGCAGACCCAAACCTTGAACATTGCGCTGATGGCATCGATCAAGGGCACCCTGGATTGCGTGACCGCATTCTCCGAAACCGACTTCCGTCCGGATATGGCCAAGGTCGATGTGCCGACCCTGGTGATCCACGGCGACGATGACCAGATCGTGCCGTTCGAGACCACCGGCAAGCAGGCGGCGGAACTGATTCGCGGGGCTGAGCTGAAGGTGTATGCAGGGGCGCCGCACGGGTTTGCGGTGACTCATGCACAGCAGCTGAACGAAGACTTGCTGGCGTTCCTTCAGAAGTAACTGTGCTGGGGCATTCGCGGGTAAACCCGCTCCCACAGGGGATACCACAGTTTTCAAGGCCGGTGGTGTCCCTGTGGGAGCGGGCGTGCCCGCGAAGAGGCCAGCCCAGGCAGCACAAATACTGAACCGGGCTAACCTTCAACAACCCACCGCACATCCATCCAAGCCTTGCCCCTACAGCAAACGGCATGCTCCGCAGTTGCGCCTGCCGCTACCGCACCCAGACGGAGAAGACCATGTCCCAGGACCGCAACGACAAGACCCGTCGCCAGTTCCTCGCCACCAGTACCGTGCTCGGTGCCGCCGGCGCGCTCTGGTCCGCATTGCCCTTTACCGGTTCCGCCGGTTCCGCTCACGCATCCACCCAAGGAGGTTCCATGACCGCCGATCTCATTCTGTTCAACGGCAAACTGCACACCGTTGATCGTGAAAAGCCCACCGCGACCGCCGTCGCCATCAAGGATGGCCGTTTCATCGCGGTAGGCAATGACGCCGAAGCCATGGCCCACAAGGGCGCCACCACGCAGATCATCGACCTCAAGCAGCGCACGGTAATCCCCGGCCTGAACGACTCGCACCTGCACCTGATCCGTGGTGGCCTGAACTACAACCTGGAATTGCGCTGGGAAGGCGTGCCGTCGGTGGCCGATGCCCTGCGTATGCTCAAGGACCAGGCTGCGCGTACGCCCACCCCGCAGTGGGTGCGCGTGGTCGGCGGCTGGAACGAATTCCAGTTCGCCGAAAAACGCATGCCCACCCTGGAAGAAATCAACCAGGCCGCACCGGACACCCCGGTATTTCTGCTGCACCTGTATGACCGGGCGCTGCTCAACCGCGCCGCGCTCAAGGCCGTCGGTTACACCAAGGACACCCCCAACCCGCCGGGTGGCGAGATCCAGCGCGACAAGTTCGGCAACCCGACCGGCATGCTCATCGCCCGCCCCAACGCGATGATCCTCTACGCCACCTTGGCCAAGGGGCCGAAGCTGCCGCTGGAATACCAGGTCAACTCCACCCGCCAGTTCATGCGCGAGCTCAACCGCCTGGGCCTGACCAGCGCGATCGATGCCGGCGGCGGCTACCAGAACTTCCCGGACGACTATCAGGTGATCCAGGAGCTGGCCGACAACAACCAGCTGACCGTGCGCATTGCCTACAACCTGTTCACCCAGAAACCCAAGGAAGAGCTGGACGACTTCCGCAAGTGGACCTCCAGCGTGAAGCTGCACAGTGGCACCGACTTCCTGCGCCACAATGGCGCCGGCGAAATGCTGGTGTTCTCCGCCGCCGACTTCGAGGACTTCCTCGAGCCGCGCCCGGACCTGCCGCAAACCATGGAACAAGAGCTGGAACCGGTGGTGCGCCACCTGGTCGAGCAGCGCTGGCCGTTCCGCCTGCATGCCACTTACAACGAATCGATCACGCGCATGCTCGATGTATTCGAGAAGGTAAACCGCGACATCCCGTTCAATGGCTTGCCGTGGTTCTTCGACCACGCCGAAACCATCACACCGCAGAACATCGAGCGCGTGCGTGCGCTGGGCGGCGGTATCGCCATCCAGGACCGCATGGCCTTCCAGGGTGAGTATTTCGTCGACCGCTACGGTGCCAAGGCCGCCGAGCAGACCCCGCCGATCAAGCGCATGCTCGACATGGGCGTGCCGGTGGGCGCCGGTACCGACGCTACCCGCGTGTCCAGCTACAACCCGTGGACCTCGCTGTACTGGCTGGTCAGCGGCAAGACCGTCGGTGGCATGGAGCTGTATCCGGAAGGCCTCAGTCGAGACACTGCGCTGCAGCTGTTCACTCAGGGCAGCGCCTGGTTCTCCAGCGAACAGGGCAAGAAAGGCCAGATCAAGGTGGGCCAACTGGCCGACCTGGCGGCACTGTCGCTGGACTTCTTCAGTGTCGATGAAGAGGCGATCAAGGGCATCGAGTCGGTGCTGACCGTGGTCGATGGCAAGGTGGTGTATGGTGCGGCGGAATTCGACAAGCTCGGCCCGCCCCAGGTGCCAGTGCTGCCGGAATGGTCGCCGGTGACCAAGGTGCCGGGCCACTGGCGCGTGGGCACGCCGTCGCTGGCAGCGGTGGCGCACCAGTGTGTGGGGCCTTGCGGGGTGCATGCGCACAGCCATGAGAAGGCACGGCATTCGAATGTGCCGGTGAATGACTTCCAGGGCTTCTGGGGGGCGTTGGGTTGTTCGTGCTTTGCTTTCTAAGCTGAGCTGATGTGAAGGAGGGGTCAGTATCTGGCCCCTTTTTTTGTTCCTTCAGTGCCGGCCCCTTCGCGGGTAAACCCGCTCCCACAGAGATAACACAAACCTCAAGGTTGTCGTTGTACCTGTGGGAGCGGGTTCACCCGCGAAAGGGCCGGGAAAGCCAGCATCAATGGTGAGCCTTGTGCTCCCCACCCGCCAACAGATGCCGAATCTTCACTTCCACCCCCTCGGTCTGCAACATGCGCACCCGGGCCTCGATCTTCAGCTCACCCCGGGTTACCCGGTGGTGATGCCTCAAATGCTCCAGCCACGATTCCTCGAAGAAGAATTCCAGCCACAACGCCGGGTCCGCACTGTCGCGCATCAACCCCCACGACAACGCGCCATTGCGCTTGCGCATTGCCTCCAGCTCCCGCGCGGCCTGCTGGAACGCCTCCGCCTTGGCCGGCTCGATGTGGTATTCCACGGTGACCATCACCGGCCCGCTTTCCTTGTCCATGTCGTCGCTCAGCAGCGGCACTGGCCAATGCAGTGACGGCGTCAGCTCCTCGGCTGCGGTTTCCGGCAGCGTCACCTTGCAGGTCAGCAGCGTGCCCAGCGCCAGGCCACCTGCGGCCAGCAGCAGGCTCAAGGTGATCGTCGCATGGCTGGCCAGCGTGCCCCACAGCAACCCGCCACTGGCCATGGCACCAAAGAAGATCAGGATGTACACCGACAACGCCCGCGCCCGTACCCAGGCCGGCACCGAGGTCTGCGCCGCCACCTGCAGGTTGGACAACACAGCTATCCACGCCGCGCCGCTGAGCAGCATCGCCGGCAGCAGCACATAGAAGTTGCGCACCAGCGCCAGGGCCAGCAGGAACAGGGCATACAGCAGGCTGGCGAGCAGCACCAGGCGGTCGCGGCTGATGCGTTCGCGCAGGCGTGGCAACAAGGTGGCGCCGGCCACCGCGCCGATGCCGATGGCCGCCAGCAGCAGGCCGAAATCGGCGGCGGTGCCATGCATCTCGCCACGCACGATCAATGGCAGCAGCGAGGTGCCGGCGCTGGCGCAGAAAAAGAACGCCAAGGCGCGCAATATCACGGCTTGCAAGGGCTTGGCGCTGCGTGCGAAACGCAGCCCGGTGCGCATGGCGCCGACGAAGCGCTCGGCCGGCAGCAGCGGCTCCTTCACCTCGCGCTTCCACAGGAACAGCACCAGGATCACCCCGGCGAACGAGATGGCATTCAGGGCGAAGGTCAGCCACGGGCCGACCATGCTCACCACCACGCCCGCCAAAGCCGGGCCGATGGCGCGTGACACGTTGATACCAACACTGGATAGCGCCACCGCGTTGGCCAGGTCGTCCTTGCCCACCAGCTCCGGTGTCAGCGCACTCCAGGCCGGCATCATCAGTGCCGTGCCGATGCCCAGCGCCAGGGTCAGCACCAGCAGCAGGGTGACATTCATCAGCCCGAGCAGGGTCAGGGCCGCCAGCACCACGGCCACCGACGACATCCACAACTGCACCAGCAACAGATATCGGCGCTTGTCGACGATATCCGCCGCCGCGCCGGCCGGCAGGGCGAGGAAGAACATCGGTAGCGAGCCGGCTACCTGGATCAGAGCCACATGCAACGGGCTGGCCGACAGCGTGGTCATCAGCCAGCCGGCGCCCACTTCGTGCATCCAGGTGCCGATGTTGGAAGCGATGGTGGCGATCCACAGCATGCGGAAGGTGGCGTTGCGCAATGGGCTCCAGGCGCCTGAAGGGGACGTGCTCATGTCAGAAGCTGCCTTTGAGTGGGTATTCGATGATCAGGTAGATCCGGTCGATGTCATCGCCGGCCTGGGCCTGGTTGGCGCGGTGGCTGACGTGGGAAAACGACAGGCTCAGGTCCTTGGCGGCGCCGGCCTGCACCACGTATTTCAGGTCGATGTCGCGCTCCCAGTGCTTGCCGCCGTCGCCGTACTGGTCCACATAGGCGCCGCCTGCCGGGGCATGACTGCCGTCGATGCCACGGCCGCTGACGTAGCGGCCCATCAGGCTCAGGCCGGGTGCGCCGAGGGTGGCGAAGTCGAGGTCGTAGCGCAGTTGCCACGAGCGCTCGCCGGGGCCGTTGAAGTCGGCGTACTTGATTGAGTTGGCCAGGTAGATGGAGTCGCCGCTGACGAAGTCGAACGGGGTGTCGCCCTCGACCTTTTGATAGGCCAGGCTCAGCGCCTGGGCGCCGAAGCTGTACCTGGCCAGCAGGCTGTAGGCGAGGGTGTCGATTGCCCCGGCACTGGCATTGCCGGTGTCGCGGGTCTTGTACAGGTTGCCGTCCAGGCGCCAGTTGCCTTCGGCCAGGTTCAGGTTGAAGTAGGCCTGGCGCCAGGTATCTTCCAACTGGCCAGCGTACAGCGCGCCGCCGAATGGGCCGTCGGGAGCAAACGTGGCACCGGCCAGGCTGATGGCGCGGTTGTCGGTGGTAGCGCCGTAGCCGCTGAAGTCATCATGGCTGGAGCTGTTGTCCTGGTTGTTGAAGGCGGTGAAGCGCCCGGCCTGCAGGCGCCAGTCTGGCAGGTCGGTGTTGTCCAGGAACCAGCCGGTGGCGTATTCCGGATGCAGGCGTTTGTCGCTGGTGTCGAACACCGGGGTTTCCACGGTCATTTCGCCGTAGCGTAGCTGGGTGTTGCCCATGCGCAACTTGAGTGCGGCGCCGGCGCTGGAGTAGTCGGACTCGGCACGGCCATCGCTGTCGCGCGGCAGCAGGCCGGTGCCGGCATGGCCGCGGCCGCCGTCGAGCTTGAGGCCGAGAAAACCATGGGCATCGATGCCGACGCCGGGCGTGCCCTCGGTGAAGCCGGAGCGGATTTCGCCAATGAAGCCCTGGGCCCATTCCTGGCGGTAGTTCTGGCCGCTGCCGGAGGGCGAGCGGAAGTCGCTGTGCAGGAAGTAGTTGCGGCTGAGCAGCGACCAGCCGGGCTCTTCGGCCTGGCTGAGCGCCGGGCACAGGGCGAGGGTGGCGAGCAGGGCGCGGCCTGGTCCGTGAGTGGCGCGGATCATGGGGGCTCCGGGAAGGATGATCCGGGAATGTGGATGAAGGATAGGCCAGGGGTCTTGTATGTGTGTGCTCTGGCTGGTTTTGCCTGTGCCGGCCTCTTCGCGGGTAAACCCGCTCCCACAGGTACTGCACAAACCTTGGAGCTAGTGATGACCCTGTGGGAGCGGGTTTACCCGCGAAGAGGCCGGCACAGGCGGCAACCGGCTCAAGCCATGTCGCTGATCGCAAACTCCTCGGCCAGATGATCGATCAGCGCCCGCACCGATGGCAGCAACCCCCGCCGTGACGGGAAGATCGCATGCACGATGCCGCAACGCGGGTGCCAGTCCGGCAACAACTCCACCAGCCGCCCCGCCGCCAGGTCCTCGCGCACCGCCACCCGCGGCAGGTGCGCAATGCCCACTCCGGCCACCACGAAATGGCGCAAGGCGAACAGGTCGTCAGTCACCATGCGTGGCGTGTGCGGGATGACGATGCTGCGGCTGCTGTCCTCGCCCTGGAACAGCTCCCACTGATACTCCCGCTGCGCGCTGCCCCAATGCACACTGGGCAGCGTGCCCAGCAACTGTGGGTCAAACCCCTTGGGCAGTTGCTCCAGGTACTGCGGCTGACCGACCAGGCACTGGGTACTGTTGCTCAGTACCTTCATCACCATGTCGGTGTTCTCCAGCGGTGGAAAGCGCACCCGCAGAGCGACGTCGAAGCCCTCGTGCAGCAGGTCGACGCGGCGGTTGGTGCTCTCTATGAACAGTTCCACTTGCGGGTACTTGAGCATGTAGCGGGTCAGCATCGGCCCGACCCAGGAATTGAGCAGGGTGGTCGGGCAACTGATACGCACCAGACCGCGCGGTTCGCTGCGGTTGCGCTCGATGATCTCCGCCGCGCCCTCGGCCTCCACGCGCATGGCCAGGCAGCGATTGTAGTAGGCCTGGCCGATCTCGGTGAGCGAGCAGTGGCGGCTTGTGCGGTGCAGCAGGCGCACGCCCAGTCGGTCTTCGAGATCGGCAATGCGCCGGCTGAGCTTCGACTTGGGCATGTTCAGCGCCCGGCCAGCCGGGGCGAAGCCGCCGTGCTCGACTACCTGGGTGAAGTAGTAGAGGGAGTTGAGGTCTTCCAATGATCGGTCTCCAGGTACTTGATTGCCTGTGCCGGCCCTTTCGCGGGTAAACCCGCTCCCACAGGTACTGCGCCATCACTGTGGGAGCGGGTTTACCCGCGAAGAGGCCGGCACAGCCCCTGCAAATCTATCGTTCATAAAACAGAACGCTAAAGCCAAATTCTGCTATCTACCGCCACAAAGGTGATGATTTTAATCTGTGCCCATCAACGCGAAACACCCCCGAATGCTGAAAAATTCATAACCCTTAGGAGCACAGACCATGAGCAAATTCACCTACAACCGCCTGAACAAAGACGATGCCGCTGTCCTGCTGGTCGACCACCAGGCTGGCCTGCTGTCCCTGGTCCGTGACATCGAGCCGGACAAGTTCAAGAACAACGTGCTGGCCCTGGCCGACCTGGCCAAGTTCTTCAACCTGCCGACCATCCTCACCACCAGCTTCGAACAAGGCCCCAACGGCCCGCTGGTACCAGAGCTGAAAGCCCTGTTCCCGGACGCCCCGTACATCGCCCGCCCTGGCCAGATCAACGCTTGGGACAACGAAGACTTCGTCAAGGCAGTGAAGGCGACTGGCAAGAAGCAGCTGATCATTGCCGGCGTGGTGACCGAGGTCTGTGTAGCGTTCCCGGCGCTGTCGGCCCTGGAAGAAGAGTTCGAAGTGTTCGTGGTGACCGATGCTTCCGGCACCTTCAACGAAATGACCCGCGATGCTGCCCATGACCGCATGAGCCGCGCCGGCGCGCAAATGATGACCTGGTTCGGCGTGGCCTGTGAGCTGCACCGCGACTGGCGCAACGACATCGAAGGGCTGGCGGCGCTCTGCTCCAACCACATTCCGGATTATCGCAACCTGATTACCAGCTACAACGCGCTGACTGCGGGTAAGTAACACCAAGTAATCTGATGGATGGCTTCTGCAAGGGGGCCATCGTTGACTTGGTCCAGGAGTGTTGTTAGCGTTTCACCTGAGCGCGAAACCAGCTGCCATTCAGCGGCAATAGCTGGCGTAGGAACCCCGTCGATGGCTGAATCATCAGCGTCGGGTGAGACCTCCACACCCCGGCTTGAGGGTGTGTATATGAATATCAAGCACGAGCACAGGGCCACTGGTGACAGTGGCCCTTTTCTTTGCTCGGCAGATAAGCGTACCGCTTGTAAAGCAGTTTTCCGTGGCGATGCTTTCGACTTTCGCGGTGGGGTTGTTGGGGCTCAATGCGATACCTGGCTGCGATCAGTGCGGCCAAGTGAGCCTAGGGAGAAGGGTTTCCTCGAACAATCAGACGGGGATTGACCCGTTTTGTAGGGCGTTTCCTATATTGAGGCGGAGCAGGCCGGTTACCGCAGCCTGCTCTGTGCAAATGCAATGCACTTCAACTTACAGGCTGCGACTCAATCCCATCCAGCAATGCCTCAACCAATCCTTCTGCCATTTCGAGCGCATTCAGGTTGCTCCAGAACAGGCTCTTGCCCGTTTCATCCAGGTGTTCCAGGGCTTTGTAGCCACAGTCGTAGGCGCCGCGCAGGTACTGGGCGACATGCACCAGGGCGTCGTGGGCAGAGACGCCCGGGTTTACTGTGAACAAAGGTGGATGGCCGGCATCGCAGCGGCTGAAAGCGCGCTCTTTGGTGTCGGGAAGAGGTGGATTGGGGACAATTTTTTTCATAGCCAAACTCCGATAGAGGTTGGCCGGCACCATCCGTTTCCACGCGAAGGGTGGCGGCTGCACGCGGGGTGGAAAGCCAGGCTATCGGAACCCCGGCAGGCCATTCGGCCTCCCGCGCGCAGCTGCCATGACAACAGCTATTCCGATTTACCTGCCGGGTTTCCACACCCGATCGCTGAACCGACAGCGACCCGGCAAGCCTAGAGAGCAGGCTTTCCCCGGACAATCAGACGGGCGTCGACACGGTGCGTAGGATAATTCGTCAGATGGTATGGCTGAGTAGGAAAGGGCTCGCAACGAAGTAGGACGCTGCTGATATTTTTGTGCACTGGGTCCGCTGCGCGGCCCTTCGCGGGCACGCCCGCTCCCACAGGAATAGCGCAAGCCTGGCAAGCGGTGCAGTACCTGTGGGAGCGGGCGTGCCCGCGAAGGGCCGCGCAGCGGACCCAGACAATCTCACGCCAAAAATACAAAAGAGGGCCTGAGCCCTCTTCCTGAATCGATGCGCCAACCCTCAATCCGCATCCGAATCAAACAACCGCTCCAACTCCGCCCGGGCCTCCTTGGCCGTCTGCATCACCTTGGCCCGGTCATCACGCACCTGCCCCTGGGCCACCAGCACCTCTTCGTCATGCTGGGTAAACCGCGCAATCCGGTCCGCCGCCTGCGCCTCGCTCAACCCCAACCCCACCAATGCCCGGCGGGTCATCTCCAGGCTGGAGTAGAACGTCTCGCGAATCGGCTCGGCGCCGACATCCGCCAACTTATGCACATGCTGGCGGTTACGCGCGCGGGCCAGCACCTTCAGGTGCGGGTACAGGCGTTTCACCCGTTCCGCCGTGTGAATGGCAGCTTCCGGGTCATCGATAGTGATGATGAAATACTCCGCCTCGCCCACCTTGGCAGCATGCAGCACCTCGGGGCGCAGCGGGTCGCCGTAGAACACCGGCACCTGTTCGAACATACGGGTCATCTCGATGGTGTCCACCGAGGTTTCAAGGGCGATGAACGGAATCTTCTGTGCCCGCAGGATGCGCGCGACGATCTGGCCCATGCGGCCCATGCCGACAATTACCACCCGTGGCGTGTCAGTCTGGATCTGCTTGTAATGCTCCGGCACCTCACGCGCCGGTTGCGGGCGCTTGAGGGCGCGGGCACAGCCAATCATCAGCAGCGGGGTAATTGCCATCGACAGGGTGATGGTCATCAGCAGCAGGTCGTAGGTCTGGGTATCGAACAGGCCCTGGTCCTTGCCCAGCTTGAACACCACGAAGGCAAATTCGCCACCGGCAGCCAGCACCATGCCCAGGCGCAGGGCGCTGGCGCTGTTCAGGCCACCGGCCAGGCGCCCGACGCCGACCAGCAGTACCAGCTTCACGGCCACCAGCAGCAGGGTCAGGCCCAGCACCACCAACGGCATTTCCAGCAGCAGGTGCAGGTTGGCACCCATGCCGACACTGATGAAGAACAGCCCCAGCAGCAGGCCCTTGAACGGTTCGATCTGCGATTCCAGCTCGTGGCGGTATTCCGAATCGGCCAGCAGCAAGCCGGCGAGGAAGGCACCCAGGGCCATGGAAATGCCGGCTTCTTCCATCAGCCAGGCAGTGCCGATCACCACCAGCAGCGCGGTGGCGGTGGACACTTCCGGCAGGCCGGTGCGGGCCACGGTGCGGAACACCGGGCGCAGCAGGTAGCGGCCACCGACGATGACCACGGCGATGCTGGCGAACACCTTCAGGCCGTGCTCCAGGCTGTCGCCGTGGCTGGTGTCCGGGCCGCTGGCGGCCAGCAGCGGCACCAAGGCAATCAGCGGAATGGCGGCGATGTCCTGGAACAGCAGAATGGCGAACGCCAAACGGCCGTGCGGGGCGTTGAGCTGCTTGCTCTCGGCCAGGCTCTGCAGGCCAAGGGCGGTGGACGACAGCGCCAGGCCCAGGCCGAGCACGATGGCCGCCGGTAGCGTCTGGCTGAAGCCGAACAGGGCGATGGCGCCGATCAGCGCACCGGTCAGCAGCACCTGGGCGGTGCCGACGCCGAACACGGCCTTGCGCATCAGCCACAGGCGCTTGGGCGACAGTTCCAGGCCAATGATGAACAGCAGCAGGACCACGCCCAGCTCGGAAATGTGCGCCACGCTTTCGGTGTCGCGGATCAGGCCCAGCGCCTGCGGGCCGATGATCACGCCGGCGAGCAGGTAGCCGAGCACGGCCCCCAGTTGCAGGCGCTTGGCCAGCGGGACGGCGAGGACAGCGGCAAGCAGGAAGATCACCGCAGTTTGCAGAAGGCTGCCTTCGTGTGGCATTGGCTCGTACTCCATGAGCTGCCGGGGCAGCGTTAGATCAGTTTGACGGACAATTCTGGGGAATTGGGGGGTGCCAGACAATCTGCTGTGGGGAAGACACATTGTCCTGAACAAGGTGACAGTCGTGCTGGCTTCTTCGCGGGTGAACCCGCTCCCACAGGAACAGCGGTGCCTTCAAGCCTGCGCATCCCCTGTGGGAGCGGGTTCACCCGCGAAGAGGCCGGCACAGGAAATCTACATACTCAGCTGCCACCAAACTGCGCCCGATACTGCGCCGGCGTCATGCCAATCCGCTCGCAGAACACCTTGCGCAAATGCCGGTCACTGCCAAACCCGCACTGCGCAGCCACTACCTTCAAGGGCAGGTCGGTGCCTTCCAGCAGCTTGCGCGCCCGGTCGATGCGCGCATTCTGCAGGTACTGCAGCGGCGTGATCCCGACCTCGCGCAGAAACGTCCGGGCAAAGTTGCGCCCGCTCATGGCCACCAGGTCGGCCATTTTCTGCACGGTGAAGGCTTGCTCGATATGGTCGACGATGTACGCCTGCACCCGGGCAATCGGCGAATCGTCCCGTGGTACAGCCGCCAGCAGTGGCCCATAGGGTGTCTGCCCGCCCTGGCGATGGCGGGCGACCAGCAGCACCTTGGCCACTTCCAGGGCCAGTGCCTTGCCATGGTCCTCGGCCACTACCGCCAGTGCCAGGTCGATGCCAGCGGTGATGCCGCCCGAGGTAATCAGGCAACGGTCGATCACATAGATCTGCTCGGTCTCGACCTTGGCCTCGGGAAACGCCTGTGCCAGGCGCTCCACGTAGTTCCAGTGAGTGGTGCAGCGATAGCCATTCAGCAGCCCGGCACGGCCCAGCAGGAATACCCCGGTGCAGATGGCGCCGAAGCGTTTGGCCCGGCGCACGGCTTGGGGCAGCCAGCGTTCGATGCCTGGCAGGGCGATGTCATAGGCCCCTGGGCCGCCTGGTACCAGCAATAGGTCGACGGCGTCCGGCAAATCCTCCAGACGCAGGTCGGCTATCACTTTCAGCCCGCATGAGCCGCGCACCGCCGTTTGCCCCTCGGCCAGCGTCAGCAATCGGTACTGCCGCTCGGCAGGCAAGAACCGGTTGGCGATGGCGAACGCATCCATGGGCCCCGTGACATCCAGCAACAACACATCGTTGAACAGCACCATGGCCACGGTGCGGTGGGCGTTTTGCTGCATACCTCTTGGCTCTATAGCTGAATACGTCATGCATCTTAAGGTATCCAGCCGCACACAATTAATAACAATTCAGGTTTGCCTCAGGACTTTGTCATGTGCCGAGGGCGAGACTTCCTGCATTGAACAGGAGAGTCGCCATGCACCTCGGGACGCCCCAAGCGCCGCTGCAAACCCCCGGCGCGCTGACACCTGCGCGGTTGCGCAGGGCCAAGGAACTGATGTTGCACAGCCCGTTGTCGATCATCGAGATCGCCGGCGTGTGCAACCTCACACGCAGCCACTTCTCCCGCGCATTCAAGGTCAACACCGGCCTCTCTCCTCAGGCCTGGCGCCTGCTCGCACGCATGGAAAAGGCCAAGCGGCTGCTCGCCACCGAGGCGCCGATTACCCACGTGAGCCTGGAATGCGGCTTTTGCGACCAGGCCCATTTCACCCGTGCCTTCAGCCGCCTGGTCGGCCAGCCGCCCAATGCCTGGCGCCAGGCGCAGGCCCATCCTTAAGCCGAACCTATCCGCCGGTATAGCCCCTTGTAGACAGTGCCGGCCCGTTTCCCAACCCAAGGAGTCACCCCGATGAGCCAACCCGATTACAAGCGCCTGAACAAAGACGACGCCGTGGTGCTGCTGGTGGATCACCAGACCGGCCTGATTTCGCTGGTGCAGGACTTCTCGCCCAACGAGTTCAAGAACAACGTGCTGGCCCTGGGCGACCTGGCCAGGTTCTTCGGCCTGCCGACCATCCTCACCACCAGCTTCGAGCAAGGCCCTAACGGCCCGCTGGTGCCCGAACTGAAAGAGATGTTCCCGGATGCGCCGTACATTGCCCGCCCAGGCCAGATCAACGCCTGGGACAACGAAGACTTCGTCAAGGCGATCAAGGCTACTGGCCGCAAGCAGTTGATCATCGCTGGCGTGGTGACCGATGTGTGCGTGGCGTTCCCGACCTTGTCGGCGCTGGCGGAAGGTTTTGAAGTGTTCGTGGTGACCGATGCTTCGGGCACCTTCAACGAAACCGTGCAGCAGGCGGCCTGGGTGCGCATGACCCAGGCGGGCGCGCAGATGATGAACTGGTTCTCGGTGGCCTGTGAGCTGCACCGCGACTGGCGCAACGACATCGAAGGGCTGGGCAACCTGCTGTCGCAGCGCATCCCCAACTACCGCAACCTGATGAACAGCTATGCGGCCTTGAGCGGCCGTTGATGTAAACCTGTACCGGCCCCTTCGCGGGTAAACCCGCTCCCACAGGAACCGTGCAGTCCTCAGGCTATGCACTTCCCCTGTGGGAGCGGGTTCACCCGCGAAAGGGCCGGTACAGGCTCAAGAATGATTCACAGGCAAAGTGAAGCGAATCCGACACCCCCCCAGCTCCGACACCAGCGCCTGCAACTGCCCGCCATGGGTCTGCACCACCGAGTTGCAGATCGCCAGGCCCATCCCCATGCCGCCGACCTTGGTGGTATGAAACGCCTCGAACACCCGCTCTCTTTCATCCGCTGCAATCCCCGGCCCGTTGTCGTCAACGCAGATTTCCACCCCATCCCCGACCACCGCCGACGCAATCCGCAGCACCCCATCACTGCGATACCCCGTCAGCGCCTCCAGGCCATTGGTAATCAGGTTGAACACCAACTGCTGCAATTGCACCGGGTCGGCCATCACGCCCACCCGCGCCTGCAAGCGCATCTGCACATCCACCTTGCCCTTGGCGGCATCGGCCGAGGTCAGGCGCACCACTTCGCGGATCAGCTCGTCCAGCTTCACCACCTTGAGTTGCATCGGCGATTGTTTGGCCAGCGAGCGCAGCGCGCGCACGATGTTGGCGGCCCGTTCGCTGTCGTTGCGGATGTCTTCCAGCCCGGCAATCGCCTCTTCCAGATCGGGTTTGGCGCGTTTCAGCCAGCGCAGGCTGGCAGCGGCGTTGGAAGCGATGCCCAGCAGCGGCTGGCTGATTTCGTGGGCGATGGACGCCGACAGCTCGTTCATCACTTGCAGGTGCGCCGTGCGCGCCAGCTCCGCGCGTGAGCGGCGCAACTCGGCTTCCATCTGCGCACGGGTCTGGTTGTCTTCGGCCAGGCGTGTATAGAACTTGGCGGTCTGCAGCGACACCGCGGCCTGCGAGGCGAGGATTTCCAGCATGGCCAGGCGCTGGCTGCCGAACAGGTTCGGCACCAGGCGGTTTTCCAGGTACACCAGGCCGATCAGCACGCCCTGGATCACCAGCGGCAGGCAAAGCACCGAACGGGCGTTGCGTGCTTGCAGCTCCTGGCGGAAAGCCTCCGGGCAATCGCTGAGGGCGTCGTTGAGCACCAGCGGCTTCTTGGTACGCATGGTGGCGTTGATGATCGACAGCGGCGCCTGGGTCATGAACTTCTGGCAGTCGTCCATGCTCACGTGCAACCCGGCGTCGTCGATGTAGGCGAGGGCTGCCATCTGGAATTCGGCACCGCTGACGATCAGCAGAGCACCGTGGTCGGCGCCGGAATGCTGGGTCAGCTGGCCCATCAGGGTTTCGATCAGGCCCTCGAGCAGCACTTCCTCGGACAGCGCCCGTGCTGCCTCGATGCCGGCTTCCAGGTCGAGCTTGGCCTGGTGAGTGGCGCGGTGGGTTTCCTGGATCGGCTGGGTGCGCAGGAACGGGTGCAAAGCCTCCAGCTGGTGCACCTTGCCGGTCGCGCCCCAGATGTGGAAACAGTCGCGGGCGATGCGCAGGTGCAGGTTGGCGCCGGATATCAGGCCGCTGGGGATACAGACCTCGGCCAGCTGTTCGTGGGCCAGCGCTTGTTCATGGATGAACCCGGCGGCGGTGGCGGCGATCTGTGCCTGGTCGAAGCAGCGGATGGCGGCCAGGCCGTCGCCTTCGAGCTTGGCGATCACGCCTTCGATCAGCAACAGCTTGTTGCGGAAGGTGGCCGGGTTGAAGCCGGCCCAGCGGCCGAAGCGTTCGCGCAGGGCTTGAAGCTCGCGCAGCTTGTCGGCAAGGTTGCCAACGGCTTCGGGGCTGCCCAGGGCCAGGCCGCGGAACAGGTGATAGTCGGCCAGGTTGATGTGCGCCGGTGCCGCCCAGGCGTTGTCGCCGGCCAGTGCCAGATTGCGCATGGCCTGCGGGATGTTGCCCAGGTAGAAGTCGCACATGCCGGCCAGCAGGTACTGAAAGAACCGTGTGGTAGGCGATTTTGAGGCTGCGGCCACGGCCGGGCAGGGCGTGCCGCTCAATTTGGCGACGAACGCTTGCTGGGCCTGCAGGATCTGCTCGACGTCGCCATAACCGTAGCGGCGCACGGTGGCCAGGCCTTGCGCCAGCTCCTCTATAACGTCCGGCAGGTAGCGGCCCATGAACAGCGAATCGGAAACCAGGTGGTTGCAGGCATAGCAGCTCATCGCCAGGTCGCCGCTCAGGCGCCCGGAGTCGACCGCATCCATTGCGGTACGGCGGGCGAACTCCATGGGCGAAGTCCAGGCGCTGACCTGGTCCAGGGCCAGCAACGCGCTGGTCAGGTCAGCGTCGAAACCGTGCCGCTCTATCAGCTTGAGCGCAGCCAGGCAGCAAGCATGGCCATCATGGTAGGCGCCGAAGCGCTCGGCAATCATCACCCCGTACCAGGCCATGCCGTAGGTGCTGCCCGGGGCGACGCCGTGCAACAGCGACAGCTCCATGAGCTTGGCCAGGTGCAGGAAGCAGATGTCGTCCTTTACGAAAAACGATGACGACAGGGTGGCCAGCAGGCTGATGGCAACTGTCACTTCCTCCGAATCGGTGCGCTGCAGCGACTCCAGGCAGTGCCGGCCTTTCTGTTCCACCAAGGCCTGTACATTGGCATGACTGGCTTCGACCTGTTGCCAGTCGATACCCCGCACCGGGCTTATACCCAGCAAGTCCAGGCCGGATATGGCGCTGTCGATGGCCGCTTGATAGTCGCCGCGCAAGGTGTTCAGCAGTGCCTGCAGGCGGCATACCCGCGCCTGGTCCAACGCCGACCGTGCGCGCTGGCGGCACTCGCTGATGCGGGCCTCGGCCGCGGTCATTCGCGACAGTTGCATGTCGCACTCGGTGGCCATGCAGGCTATGGCAAAGCCATGCGTGGCGCGGCTTTCCAGCGTTGTGCCGCGGTGCAGCAACTGCTCGGCCGTGTGCAGGTAGCCAGCTGCCTGTTCGAAAGCGCCACCGTCGCGTGCACGTGCCGCTGCCTCGCGTAAAAGTTGCAGGAACGCTTCGCAGTCATCTGCTGAAAAGCCGCATGGGCTGGCGCGTTGCAGCTGGTTGGCAAGCTCGAACAGCGCCTCTTGCAGGCGGCCCGGCCCGGCCTGGCGCATGGCCAGGGCAATTCGTGCATGCAGCTGGGCGCGCTCGGGCGCGGGCGTGAGGGCATAGGCGGCTTCCATTACCCGCTCGTGGGCGAAGCCCAGGCCGTTCTGGCCCGATTGCAGGAAACCCGCGCCAATCAAGGCTTTCAACGGTTCGCCGGGCACTTGAAAGAGCACCTGCTGAAGCAGGCGTTCATCGCAGCGGCTGCCCGCCGCGCTGGCCACCCGCAGCAGGTCACGCTGCGGCTCTGGCAGGCGCGCCAGGCGGTGGATCATCAGGTCGGCGACATTGTCGGAATAGCGGTGGCGGGCCACGGCCTTCAGGCACCATGACCAGCGCATGGCCTGGGTGTCGAAGGTGAACAGCTGGTCCTCGACCAGGGCCCGGAGAATCTGATTGATGAAGAACGGATTGCCCGCCGTCTTTTCGTGCACCAGCTCGGCCACCTGCAATGCGTCCTCGGGGCCGACGTGGTAGCGCTCGCTGATCAGATCGGTCACCGCGCCCACCGCCAGGGGCCGCAGATTCAGCGTGGTGCTGCGCACCGCTGTGGGCAGGGCAAGGGGAGCACTGCTGGCTGGCGCATCATTGCGCCGGGCGAAGATCAGCAACAGGTGGCCGGGCGCGTGAGCCAGCAGTTGCGCCAGCAGTTGCTGGCTGGCGTCGTCGACCCACTGCAGGTCATCGAAGAACAGCACCAGCGGCTGGCCGGGGCGGCTGAACACCTGCAGGAATTCGACGATCGCCCGCAGCTCCTTCTGCAGCGCCAGGCGCGTGGGCTTGGCCGGCAATTCGGGCAAGGGGCCGAGGACCAGCTGCAGGTCTGGCGCCAGCTTGCCGAGCAGCCGGCCGTGGCCTTTGATGCGGCGCAGGATCTCGCGGCGCAGGGTGTCGAGGTCCTGGCTGTTCTTGGCCAGCAACTGGGTGGTCAGCGCGCCGAGAATTTCGACCCAGGGTGCGTAGGGCGTGGCTTGGGCAACGCCATTGCACTTGCCGGTGGCCCAGTAACCCTGGGCGTTGGCCTTGAGTGCTGCCTCGACCAGGCTCGACTTGCCCATGCCGGTAGCCCCATTGATGAACAGGGCTTGTGGCTGGCTGTCACGGCTCAGGGGCTTGAGCAGCAGGGCGATGGCCTTCTGCTCGGAGCTGCGGCCATACAGGCGTGCGCGGTCGGGCGTGACCGGGTCGGCACAGCCGGGTTCGAAGCCCTCGATGGACTTGCTGGCGGCCCACTGCCGCTGGCAATGGGCCAGGTCCACCGCCAGGGCGCGGGCAGTCTGGTAGCGGGCGTCCGGTTCTTTTGCCAAGGCCTTGGCCAGGATCCGGCTAAGGGGTTGCGGCACATTGCCGTCCACTTCGCAGGCCGTCCGCGGCTGCACGCCCGCATGCAATTGGCGCCAGTGCTGGGTGTCGCGCCCGGCCAGTGGCAGTTCACCCAGCAGTAGCTGGTAGAGGATCGCGCCCAGGGCATAGATGTCGGTGCGTCGGTCGCTACTGCTGCCGTGCGGGCAGACCTGTTCCGGCGCCAGGTACGCCCAGTTGCCGAGCGGGGTGCCTTGTTCGCTGATCAGCTGCGCCGGGTCGGCGCGAAAGCAGCCCAGCCGCACACGCTGGTTGGCGTGCAGGCACACATGCTCGGGCCGCAGCGCGCCGTGCAGCACATTGCGTTCGTGGGCCTGGGCCAAGGCAGTGGCCGCATTCACCGCAATATCGAGAAACGGCACCAGGGCCGCAGGGCCTTCTGCGATAAGGTCGGCGATGGAGCGGCCGGCCGGATACACCAGGAGCGGGCCTTCGGCCGAACGCACGAACGCAGAGGGGATCACCGCCCACTGCGGGTCGAGTTGCAGGCGGTAGTCACGTTCCAGGCGCTGGCAGGCGGCGGGGGCCTCGCGCGGGGCGCGCACGGCGATCCAGGCCTGATGGGTGGCAGGGTCGCGCAGGCGGAAGTAGCTGAGCTCACCTTCCTGGCCCAGCGCGCGGATGTCGCACCGGTTCAGCCAGCCCTCGTCGATGGACTGGTCGTAATCGATGGGCCTGTGGGCAAGGCGTTCATCGAGCATAAGGTACCCCTGCTAGCGACATCCTGACGCGCGAGTATACGCAGCGGACCCAGCACGGATGCGGCCTGCAGCCTGCTTGGCAGGAACGGGCACGCTGTTGTCCGTTATCGTCCCCTGGGGGCTGACGGGCTTTTGTATAGTCCTCAGGCCAACCTATCCCTCGGGATAATTGTCTGACGGCGTACGTTGGCCTAGGCTGCCCGGGGCTGGGAAACGCCCGTGCCCGCGCGAGGAAGCCATGATCCGAATAGGTAATGCCCATGTGTCGCTGGAGCGGCGCGAAGCCTTTGTTGATGGCAAGCCGATCCTGTTGGGCGGGCGTGCCTTCGAGGTGCTGGCGATGCTGATCAAGGCCAAGGGTCGGGTGGTCGGCAAGGACGAGCTGTTCAGCCAGGTGTGGGCCGGCACGGTGGTCGAGGACAACAACCTGCAGGTGCAGGTGTCCTTGCTGCGCAAGGCCTTTGGCGACCGTGGCCTGATCCAGACCGTGCCGCGCCGGGGCTACCGCCTGGCCGCCGAGATCTGCCTCGAGGTGCCTGGCGAGGCGTTGGGCAAATCGCCGCTATGCGACGTGGCCGACGCTGTCGAGCTGTTCGATGAACGCTTGAACGTGCCGGTGCTGGTGGTGGATGACGACCCGTCGGTGCGTGCGGCGTTGGGCCGCCTGCTGCGCTCGCATGACATTCCGCATCATTTGTTCGCCAGTGCCGAGGCGTTGTTCGATGCCCGCCTGGAAACACCCTATGCCTGCCTATTGCTGGACATGCACCTGCCCGATACCAGCGGCCTGGAGGTGCAAGACGCGCTGCGCCGGCTGGCGCTGCCCTGGCCGGTCGTGTTCATGACCGGCTTCGGCACCATCCCTATGACCGTCCAGGCCATGCGTGCCGGGGCCGTGGAATTCCTGACCAAACCGTTCGACGAAGACCAGCTGCTGACACTGCTGCAGGCGGTGCGCAGGCGTGCCGTGGCCGAAGGGCGCAGGTGGCACCATGCGCGGCAGGTCGAGGAAAAGTACCGGCGCCTGACCCAGCGCGAGCGCCAGGTGTTCTCGCTGGTGGTCGGCGGCCTGTCGCACAAGCAGATCGCCAGGCAGATCGGCACCAGCGAGGTGACGACCAAGGTGCACAAGAAGAACATCATGAACAAGATGCAGTCCCGCTCGCTGCTGGAGCTGGTGGCCATGCACAACGTTATCGGGGCGCAGCCTGAGGGCCTGGGCGGCGCATGAGCAGAGCGGTGTGCATCGTCGACGACGATGCGTCGGTGCGCAAAAGCCTGGCAAACCTGCTGCGTTCGGCAGGTTTCGAGACCTTGTCGTTTGCTGCAGGGGACCTGTTCCTGGCCTCGGCACTGGCGCGGCAGGCTGGGTGTGTGCTGCTCGACCTGAGGATGCCGGGGATGGGCGGGCTGGCGGTGCAGCGCGAACTGGCCCGGCTGGAGTGGCATTTGCCGGTGATCTGCATGTCGGCGCATTGGGATGAAGGGGCTGTGCGGGCTGCGATGGCGCTTGGGGCGCTGGCCTGCCTGGGCAAGCCATTTTCCGAAGAGGTGCTGCTGAAGGTTGTTGAAGAGGCTTTGCTGGGCAGCCAGTGATGCCTGTGTCGGCCCTTCGCGGGCTTGCCCGCTCCCACAGGGATCTCCACAACCCTGGAAACTGTGGTGTCTCTTGTGGGAGCGGCCTTGTGTCGCGATGGGCTGCAAGGCAGCCCCGGCAATCTAACTGCTCCCCGGCCGGTACTGCAGGGCCTCGGCCAGATGCGCCCGGCCAATTGCCTGGCTACCTTCCAGATCTGCCAGCGTTCGCGCCACCTTCAGCAACCGGTGTGCCGCGCGCAACGACAGGGTCAGCCGTTCACAGGCCCCCTCCAGCCAAGCCTGGTCCGCCACCGCCAACCCACAATGGCGGCGCAACCCCTGAAGGTCGAGAAACGCATTCGCACACCCTTGCCTCCGTTGTTGCAGTTCACGTGCCTCGGCTACCTTGGCCGCCACATCTGCACTGGTCTCGCCGCAGGGCTGGTTGTTCAGCGTGGTGCTCTCCCGGGCCACGGTCAGGTGCAGGTCGATACGGTCCAGCAATGGCCCGGACAGCTTGTTGCGATACCGCGCGATCTGCTCGGTGCTGCAGCGGCAGCGGCCTGTGGGGTCGCCCAGGTAGCCGCAAGGGCAGGGGTTCATTGCCGCCACCAGCTGGAAGCGTGCGGGGAAACGCACCTTGTCGCGGGCCCGGGCAATCACGATCTCGCCCGATTCCAGCGGCTCGCGCAACACTTCAAGCACACGCCGTTCGAATTCCGGCAATTCATCCAGAAACAGCACGCCATGGTGGGCCAGGGTGATTTCGCCCGGTTGTGGACGGCTGCTGCCGCCGACCAGCGCCGGGCCGGAGGCGGAGTGGTGTGGATGGCGAAAAGGCCGCTGCGGCCAACTGTTCAGAGGCGTATGGCCGCTGACCGACTGGATCGCTGCCACTTCCAGCGCCTCGTGCTCGTCCAGCGGTGGCAGCAGCCCCGGCAGGCGGCTGGCGAGCAAGGTCTTGCCGGTACCGGGAGGCCCGGTGAACAACAGGTTGTGCGCCCCGGCCGCCGCTAGCAGCAGTGCACGCTTGGCCGCCAGTTGCCCCTGCACCTCGCTCAGGTCCGGGTACGGGCGTTGCTGCAGGATCAGGCCGTTGGCGGCATACGGCGGCAACGGCACCTGGCCGTTAAGGTGGGCGACCAGCTCCAGCAGGTGCCCCGCCGCATACACCACCAGCCCGCCTGCCAGGCTGGCCTCCTCGGCATTCTCCCGTGGCACCACCAGCGCCCGGCCTGCTTCGCGTGCCGCCAGTGCTGCGGGCAAAACGCCCTGCACCGGGCGCAACTTGCCAGACAGCGCCAGCTCTCCCAGGCATTCGACCTCGGCAAGGGTGGCCGTGGGCACTTGGCCATCGGCGGCGAGGATGCCCAGAGCAATGGCCAGGTCATAGCGCCCGCCATCCTTGGGCAGGTCGGCGGGGGCTAGGTTCTGGGTGATGCGCCGCTGCGGGTAGTTCAAACCGGAGTTGACGATGGCGCTGCGTACCCGGTCCTTGCTCTCTTTGACCGTGGTTTCCGGCAGGCCGACCAGAGTGAGATGGGGCAAGCCGTTGGCCAGGTGGGTTTCGACGCTGACCGCCGGTGCCTGCACGCCCACCTGGGCGCGGCTGTGGACGAGGGCTAGGGACATGGACGCTCCGTTGTCGCTGAAAAGGGCCGCTTCCTGCGGCTTGGCAAGCATAGCGAGCGCAGCCCGGGCCGGAGCAACAAGTGTGCGTCGTGGTTTTTCAGGCTAGGGCGTTACCCTGTATTTTCATGCCCTTGCGCGCTCATTCATCCTGTGGGGCTGGGTTCAGCCGTGCTTCCAGCTCGGCTAGCTGTTTTTCCAGGGCTTCGAGGCGTGCTCGGGTGCGCGCCAGCACGACCATCTGGCTGTCGAACTCTTCGCGGCTGACCAGGTCGAGCTTGCTGAAGGCACCTTGCATCAGCACCTTGAACTGGCTTTCCAGTTCGGCGCGGGGCTGGGCGGTATCGTTGCTGAACAGGCGCGAGGCCTGGTCGCTCAGGGCGTCGAGAAGGGCTTTGGGCGCGAGCATGGGGCTGTCCATTGATACTGGGAAATGGCCGGCAGTGTAGCACGCATGCATGAGCATCCGGCCTCGTCGCTGGCTGGTGTAGGAGCGGCCTTGTGTCGCGAAAGGGCCGCACAGCGGCCCCAGCGATATCAGTATCCAGGCACAAATCGTGGGGGCGCTTCGCACCCCTATCGCGACACAAGGCCGCTCCTACAGGAAGCAGCGCTCCTCTGAAACTGCACATTTTTCGAGCAATTCGCCAGGTCGGAACGCACCGAAATTGTGCATCTTTCCTATGCTGGCGACTGGCCAATCCCGACTGATTCACATAACTCACTGTTTTCCCGCGCTTTGACGGAACTGGCAAGGTTTCTGCAAAGACCACTGCGAGCCATGCACTGATGCAGTTCCTTGTGACCAGGCAGTGCGCACGCGGAGCCGGATGCCGACGACGCGTTACAAAGCCAACCGCTGCGCTTAGACTTGAGACGGGTTTGTTTTCCTGGGGCAAGTCCACCAAATCGGGAGAGAGTTTCATGAAGCTAGTCACAGCCATCATCAAGCCGTTCAAGCTGGACGACGTGCGCGAGTCGCTGTCGGAAATCGGCGTGCAGGGCATCACCGTCACTGAAGTCAAAGGCTTCGGTCGGCAGAAGGGCCACACCGAGCTGTATCGCGGTGCTGAATATGTGGTCGATTTCCTGCCCAAGGTGAAGATCGATGTCGCCATCGATGACAAGGACCTTGATCGGGTAATCGAAGCCATCACCAAGGCAGCCAACACCGGCAAGATCGGTGACGGCAAGATTTTCGTGGTGAATCTGGAGCAGGCGATCCGTATCCGTACCGGCGAAACCGATACCGACGCGATCTAAGCAGCAACAAAGCCTCACCAAACCCAACGCCCCAGGAGAAAACAACATGACTCTGCGTAAGATCGCAGGGCTAGGAGCCCTATTGTCCCTCGTAATGCCCGGGCTTGCCCTGGCAGAGGAAGCTGCCCCAGCGCTGAACTCCGGCGACACCGCCTGGATGCTGACCGCAACGGCGCTGGTGCTGTTCATGACCATTCCGGGCCTGGCCCTGTTCTATGGCGGCATGGTGCGTTCCAAGAACGTGCTGTCGGTGATGATGCAGTGCTTTGCAATCACTGGCCTGATGAGCATTCTCTGGGTCGTCTACGGCTACAGCATGGCCTTCGATACCACCGGTATGGAAAAGGGCGTGCTCAACTTCAATTCCTTCGTCGGCGGCTTCTCCAAGGCGTTCCTCAGTGGCGTCACGCCCTCGAACCTGACCTCGGCTGCCGCGCTGTTCCCTGAAGCGGTATTCATCACCTTCCAGATGACCTTCGCCATCATCACCCCGGCACTGATCGTCGGTGCCTTCGCCGAGCGCATGAAGTTCTCTGCGATGCTGGTGTTCATGGGCATCTGGTTCACCCTGGTCTACGCGCCGATCGCGCACATGGTCTGGAGCGGTGACGGCGCACTGATGTGGGACTGGGGCGTGCTGGACTTCGCCGGCGGCACCGTGGTGCACATCAACGCCGGTATCGCGGGCCTGGTCTGCTGCCTGGTTCTGGGCAAGCGCAAGGGCTACCCGACCACCCCTATGGCCCCGCACAACCTGGGCTACACCTTGATGGGCGCTGCCATGCTGTGGGTCGGCTGGTTCGGCTTCAACGCAGGCTCTGCCGCTGCCGCCAACGGCACCGCCGGCATGGCCATGCTGGTGACCCAGATCGCCACCGCCGCTGCGGCCCTTGGCTGGATGTTCGCCGAGTGGATCGGCCACGGTAAACCGAGCGCGCTGGGCATCGCTTCGGGTGTGGTCGCCGGCCTGGTCGCCATCACCCCGGCTGCCGGTACCGTAGGCCCGATGGGTGCCCTGGTGATCGGCCTGGTCTCGGGTGTGGTCTGCTACTTCTGCGCCACCAGCCTCAAGCGCAAGCTCGGCTATGACGACTCGCTGGACGCCTTCGGCGTACACGGCATCGGCGGTATCGTCGGCGCCATCCTCACCGGCGTGTTCGCAGCCCCGGCGCTGGGCGGCTTCGGTGCCGTCACCGACATCGGCATGCAGGTCTGGATCCAGGCCAAGGGCGTGATATTCACCGTGGTCTACACCGCCATCGTCACCTACGTGATCCTCAAGGTGCTGGATGTGGTGATGGGCCTGCGGGTCAGCGAAGAAGAAGAGTCGGTCGGCCTCGACCTGGCTCAGCACAACGAGCGCGGCTACAACCTGTAACTGCGACGCGGTAAAAACTTGCCCGGCTTGCCGGGCATTTTTTTGCCAGATTTTTAGCATTTCCCGCACGGCAAACGGTTTATTCGACACGTTCGCGACGTAGGCGGAAATCTTACAAAACGCAGAGCATTCATGGTGCTTTGCTTTTTCTGCTGGCGCGCTAGAATGCGCGCCGAAGGGTGTTTGACGAGTAGTCCACACGCTTCGCCAGCCTTTGCTAGGCTTGCCAGTAGCGTGTGGCCAGCAGGGGCTAAAGGATTTGTCAGGTCCTGCCAGGAGCAGGGCCTGCTGGGTGCCGCCTCCCATCAGGAGCGCCGACCCTAGGGCAGTGGCCTAACCCACGGCCAGTTGAATTTTCACTGGTGGCTGCCGGTCTACGGCTGCACTGGTCTATAACTAACCTGCTTTTCGCAAGTCATGAGGTAGAACATGAGCGACGACGATCTGGAAAATGATGACCTCGAAGTAGGCGACGAAGACGAGGGTGATGAAGGCCTCGAAGCGGCAGCTGATGACGGCGCCGAAGACGCTGGCGATGACGACAGCAGCCCGGCACCTGCTGCCAAGGGCAAATCCAAGGCCGCAGTCGCGGTAGACGAGATGCCGAGCATGGAAGCCAAGCAGAAGGAGCGTGATGCCCTGGCCAAGGCCATGGAAGAGTTCCTCGCTCGCGGCGGCAAGGTTCAGGAAGTCGAGGCCAACGTGGTCGCAGATCCACCCAAGAAGCCGGACAACAAGTACGGCAGCCGCCCTATCTGAGTGGCTGTTCGCAAGAAAGCCCGCCGTCGCTGCGGGCTTTTTTGTGCCTGCTGGTTTTGTGTTGCCCTTGCCGGCCTCTTCGCGGGTGAACCCGCTCCCACAGGTTCACCACAGGCCTTAGGGCCTGCACGGTCCCTGTGGGAGCGGGTTTACCCGCGAATGGGCCGCGAGGCGGCCCCTGTCAGCGCCAGCGCGCGAGGATGTCGGGTAACTGCGACAGGCGCTGGATCTCGGCGTCCGGCGCCTGTTCGCCTACCCACGCCTTGCCCTGAGGGTTGAACCACACCGCGCGCAGCCCGGCACGTTGGGCGCCGGCGATGTCATCGCCCGGGTGGTCACCGATGTGCACTGCTGCGCTGGCGTCCACGTCACCACGACGCAGGGCTTCGAGGAACGGCGCCGGGTCCGGCTTGCCGATGCCGAGGTCCTCGGCACACAGGGCAAAGCGAAAATAGTCCGCCAGCCCCAGGCGGCTCACGTCGGCATTGCCGTTGGTGACTACGCCCAAGGTGTAGTGGTGGCGCAAGATCTCCAGCACTGGCTGCACCTCCGGGAAAATCTCCACCTGGTGGCGGGCATGCAGGAATACTTCGAAGCCTTCGTTGGCCAGTTCCTGCGCGTGTTTTTCGCTGTAGCCGACTTCTTCCAGGGCATGGAACAGCACTCGTCGGCGCAGGGCGCTGATGCGGTGCTTCAGGCCGGGTTCGGCTTGCACCAGGCGCTCGCGAATGGCGAACAGGTGCTCCACCGGCACGCCGCCGAGAATGGGGGCGTTGGCTTCGAGCCAGTCGCGCAGCACGACTTCCGCGCTGGCGATAACCGGCGCGGTATCCCACAGGGTGTCGTCGAGGTCGAAGGTGATCAGCTTGATGCTCATGAGTCTGTGCCTTTGCTGCGTTTGGCCCGAGGGTGGGCACTGTCGTACACCGCAGCCAGGTGCTGGAAGTCCAGGTGGGTATAGATCTGCGTGGTGCCGATGTCGGCGTGGCCGAGCATCTCCTGCACCGCGCGCAGGTCCTGGGACGATTCCAGCACATGGCTGGCGAAGGAATGGCGAAGCATGTGCGGGTGCAGGTGCTGGCCCAGTTCGCGCTCACCGGCCGCCTTCACCCGTTGCTGAACGGCCCGTGGGCTGATGCGGTTGCCCTGGCGGGTGATGAACACCGCGCGGTCGCGTGGGTTGCCGATGCCGCGCAGGCGGTACCAGGCCTGCAATGCCTCGCGAGCCTTGCGCCCGACCGGCAGCACGCGGGCCTTGCCGCCCTTGCCCAGCACCTGCACCAGGCCGGCGGCAAGGTCGAGGTGATCGAGGTCGAGGTTGGTCAGCTCGGACAGGCGCAGGCCCGACGAATAGAACAGTTCGAGGATGGCCTGGTCGCGACGGGCGATGAAGTCATCGTCGACACCGCCATCGAGCAACTGCAGGGCGCGGTCGGTGTCCAGCACCTTGGGCAGCCGGTGTTCGCCCTTGGGTGCGCTCAGGCCGCTGGCCGGGTCGTGCTGGCACAGGCCTTCGCGGTTCAGGTAGCGGTACAGGCCACGTACCGCCGACAGCAGCCGGGCCAGGCTGCGCGAGGACTGACCGTGGTGGTGCTGACGGGCGATCAGCTGGCGTAGCTGCTGGATCTGCAGCGCCTGCCAACCGGCAATGCCATGTTCCTTGCAGTAGGCGACCACCTTGTCCAGGTCGCGGCGGTAGCCCAGCAGGGTGTGCTCAGACACCTGGCGCTCGTTGCGCAGGTGTGCGCAATAAGCCTCCAGCTGGCGTTCCATCAGCGTACCGGGCGCAAGGTCTGGGTAACGCGAGGCACAACGCGGCCAAGCACCTCGGCAATGTAGCCAAGGAACAGCGTGCCGACGCTGCTCTTGTAGTGTTGCGGGTCGCGGCTGCCGATCGCCAGCACCCCGTGCAAGCCTTGGTATTCCAAGGCTGCCACGGCGCTGGAGCCCACTTCCCGGCGCTGCTCTTCACCGAACAGGAATGCCAGCTCGTGCTCGCGCAAGTTGCCGCTGACCGTCTTGCCGCCGCCCAGCAGGGCACCGATGGCCTGCTGCGCTTCGGCGTTGCTCACCCAGCGCCCGACCGGCGCGACATTTTCGCCGAACAGGATCAGGCTGACGAAGGGCACCTGGAATTCCTGGCGCAGGCTGTCTTCGACCGCCATTACCACTTCTTCCAGGCTGCCGGCATCGAGCAGGTCCAGGATCAGCCGGCGAGTCTTGTCGAACAGCCGGTCGTTGTCGCGGGCCACATCCATCAGTTGCGACAGTCGGTGGCGCATTTCGATGTTGCGGTCGCGCAGCAGCTTGAGCTGGCGCTCGACCAGCGACACGCTGTCGCCACGCTGGTGAGGGATACGCTGTTCGATCAGCAACTCGTCGTGCTCGGCGAAGAAGGTGGGGTGGGCGCGCAGATAGGCGACCACCGCTTCGGCATCGAGCTCGGCGGACTGCTGGGGTACAACCTGGGGCTGATCGGTCATGGCGGTTACTCGCTTAGAGACGAACCTGTCCTTCGTAGACGCGTACGGCTGGGCCGGTCATCAGCACGGGCTTGCCGGGGCCGGCCCATTCGATGTGCAGGCGGCCACCGGGCAGGTCGAGGGACACCGGGGAGTCCATCCAGCCCTGGCTGATCGCCGCTACGGCGGCGGCGCAGGCGCCGGTGCCGCAGGCCTGGGTTTCGCCAGCTCCACGTTCCCAGACGCGCAGGTTGGCGCGGTGGCGGTCGATGACCTGGAGGAAGCCGGCATTCACCCGCTGCGGGAAGCGTGGATGGTTTTCGATCTTCGGGCCCAGCTGGTGCACAGGGGCGGTGCGCACGTCATCGACACGCAGCACGGCATGCGGGTTACCCATGGACAGGGCGGCAATCGAATGCACCTGGCCGTCGACTTCCAGTGGGTAGTTCAGCGCCTGCTCGTCGGCGACGAAAGGGATTTCGGCAGGGTTGAAGCGCGGTGGGCCCATGTCGACACTGATCTGGCCGTCGTTCTGCACGTCCAGTTCGATGATGCCGCCCTTGGTTTCCACGCGGATGCGCTTTTTCGCGGTCAGGCGCTTGTCCAGCACGAAGCGGGCGAAGCAGCGCGCACCGTTGCCGCACTGCTCGACCTCGGAGCCGTCGGCATTGAAGATGCGGTAACGGAAGTCCACTTCCGGGTTGTTCGGTGCCTCGACGATCAGCAACTGGTCGAAGCCGATGCCGGTGTGGCGGTCACCCCATTGCTTGGCGTGCTTGGGCTGGATGTGCGCGTGCTGGCTGACCAGGTCGAGGACCATGAAGTCGTTGCCCAGCCCATGCATCTTGGTAAAACGCAGCAGCATGGGCTTACTCCGGCAGCAGGCTTTCGCCAGCGTACAATTCGGCGATGGTCTCGCGGCGGCGTACTTCGAAGGCCTGGTCGCCGTCGACCAGGATTTCAGCGCAACGGCCACGGGTGTTGTAGTTGGAGCTCATGACAAAACCATAGGCGCCCGCGGACTGTACGGCCAGCAGGTCACCTTCGGCCAGGTTCAGTACGCGGTCCTTGCCGAGGAAGTCGCCAGTCTCGCAGATCGGGCCGACCAGGTCATAGGCACGGCCTTCCCCTGTGCGTGGCTTGACTGCGCTGACGCCCATCCAGGCCTGGTACAGGGCCGGGCGGATCAGGTCGTTCATCGCCGCATCGATGATGGCGAAATCCTTGTGCTCGGTGTGCTTGAGGTATTCCACGCGGGTCAGCAGGACGCCGGCGTTGGCCACGATGTAGCGGCCCGGCTCGAACACCAAGGCCAGGTCGCGGTCGCCGACGCGCTCGCGGATGGCCTTGATGTAGTCGGCCACCAGCGGCGGCTCCTCATCGCGGTAACGCACGCCGACACCGCCACCCAGGTCCAGGTGGCGCAGGTGGATGCCGCACTCGGCCAAGCGGTCGACCAGCACCAGCAGGCGGTCGAGGGCATCGAGGAAAGGCTCGACGGTGGTCAGTTGCGAACCGATGTGGCAGTCGACACCGACCACTTCCAGGTTCGGCAGCTGCGCGGCGCGCACGTAGATGGCCTCGGCATCGGCGATGGCGATGCCGAACTTGTTCTCTTTCAGGCCGGTGGAGATGTACGGGTGGGTGCCGGCGTCGACATCCGGGTTGACCCGCAGCGAGACCGGGGCAACCTTGCCCATCTCGGCGGCCACCACTTGCAGGCGCTCCAGTTCGTCGGTTGATTCGACGTTGAAGCAGTGCACGCCGACCTCCAGGGCACGGCGCATGTCGTCGCGGGTCTTGCCGACGCCGGAGAACACCACGCGGTCGGCACGGCCGCCAGCGGCCAGCACGCGCTCCAGCTCACCGCCGGAAACGATGTCGAAGCCTGCGCCCAGGCGCGCCAGCACGTTCAGCACGCCGAGGTTGGAGTTGGCCTTTACCGCGAAGCACACCAGGTGCTCGGTGCCTTGCAGGGCGTCGGCGTAGCTGCGGTACTGGGCCTCGATGTGGGCGCGCGAGTACACGTAGGTCGGAGTGCCGTAGCGTTCGGCGATGGCCGACAGGCCCACGCCTTCCGCGAACAGCTCGCCGTCGCGGTAGTTGAAAGCGTTCATCTGGTTTCCTTACTGCGCTGGCGACTGCTCGGGCTCGGACTGCAGTTCGGGCTGCTGCTCCTCTACCGGGGCCGGCTTGGCTTTTGGCTGGTGCTGGTGCGACTTGTGCGCTTTGCCGTTATCGCCGTCTTCAGGCAGATACAGCGGGCCTTTCTGGCCGCAGGCCGAAACGAGGCAGGCAACAGCGACCAGCGCCGCGAAGGAGGAAATCAGGCGCTTCATGGGTGAAATCCTTAGAAAAATGCAGTATTGCGCCCGAGTATACCGAGCGACCGGCGGCTTGCCTATGCAAGGGCCGGCCCGCCGGGCGGGCTATTCTTACCGCCTGCAAGGGGCCCTGTGGGAGCGGGCTTGCCCGCGAACACCGGCAAAGCCGGTGCCACACACCGCGGCGCCTGCTTCGCGGGCATGCCCGCTCCCACAGGCTTTGAGTTCATGCCAGTGAAGGCAACGGCTAAACCTTTGCATTCGGTGGCAAGCGCCCGTATCTTGCCGGGCTTGCCTGTAACGCAGCCAATTTCGAGGTTCCTGCAATGAGTTTGAGTGAAGCGCGTTTCCATGATCTGGTCGACGCTACCCAACAGGCCCTGGAGGACCTGTTCGACGAGAGCGGCCTGGACCTGGACATGGAGAACTCCGCTGGCGTCCTGACCGTCAAGTTCGACAACGGCAGCACGCTGATCTTCAGCCGCCAGGAGCCGCTGCGCCAGCTGTGGCTGGCCGACCGTTCCGGCGGTTTCCACTTCGACTACGACGAAGACAGCGGCAAGTGGGTATGCGAGAAGAGCGAAGAGCTGCTGGGCGAAATGCTCGAGCGCATCGTCTGGGAGCGGGCCGGCGAGAAGCTGGACTTCGACGAGATCTGAACATGAGCAGCCCCCAGGCCCGGCCGCCCAAGCCGCTCTACAGCAACGTCAGCCCCGCAGTGCCGTCGCCCTGCATCAGCGTTTGCCGGCTGGACGAACAGCGGGTCTGCACGGGTTGCCATCGTCATGTCGAGCACATCCGCGAATGGCGTTCGGCCGATGACGAACGGCGCCGGCAGATCTGCCGCGAGGCCCAGGCCCTGCGCGACCAGGCTAAGGCACACTGATCGCAGGGGCTTGAGTATTTACCCGGCTGTGGTAACGTCGAGTTCTGCGTCGGTGACGCCAAAGCCTTCACAAACCCCGCCCTTGGGCGGGGTTTTGCTTTATCTGCACGATGAAAACCGCCTGTTCAAAGGAGTCTGACTGGATCATGAGCACCAAGCCTTCCCTCATCCTCACCCGATTGGACGTACAACGTCTGGAGCGTCTGATCGACAGCCTCGACGAGAGTACGCCGGGTGTGCTCGCCCTGCAGGACGAGCTGGACCGCGCCGAGCAGGTGGTCGGTCACGAGGAAGTTCCGGCAGGCGTAGTGACCATGAACTCGCGCGTGCACTGCCGTGAGGAAGCCAGCGGCAAGGACTACCACCTGACCCTGGTTTACCCGAAGGATGCCGGGCCGGAAGGCAAGGTCTCGATCCTGGCGCCGATCGGTTGTGCCTTGCTCGGGTTGTCGGTGGGCGAGCAGATCGACTGGCCGGCACCGGGGGGCAAGACCCTCAAGCTGAAGCTGCTGGAAGTGGAATACCAGCCGGAAGCGGCGGGCGATTTCGACCTGTAGAATCACGAAGGCATTCACAGGTCCATGACGGACCCTGTGGGAGCGGGTTCACCCGCGAAGCAGGCGACGCGGTGTATGGCACCGGCTTTGCCGGTGTTCGCGGGTGAACCCGCTCCCACAGGTACTGCATTGGGTCATTCGCCCAGGACCTGCTCCAACCCCTCGTTCAAAGCCTGCTCCAGCTCCCGCTTGTAGCGCAGGTACAGCTGCGTCGACCCCAGCTGGTCATCCAGCAACTCGGACAAGTCCAGGTCGGTGATGTAGCAGCGGTACTGCTCTGCACCCCGTCGCTGGCCGATGATCTGCCTGGCCACCACCGCATACAGCTGCTCACCATGCTCCAGTTCGGAAAACTCCTGCTGGTCGCAGTACAGCGTCACGTGCGCCGCACCCGCCACCCCGCCCTGGATGATTGCCTGCACCTCGTAGTAAGGCTGGTCGCTACCCTCGAACGGGGCCTGGCGCGGCTCGATGCTGCGCGCCTTGCCTGGCCCGGAAGGCAACAGTTGCGCGTAGTGGATGTCCAGTGAGGCTGCGCGCTGAGTGTCCAACGGCAGACGGGCGTCCCGGCGCATCACCACAGAGCGCAGGAAGCGCTGCAGCGGCAACAGCAGGTGGGCTTCGTCGTGCAGCGGCAGGCGTTGCTGCCACAGGGCGTTGTATTCATCCAGCACGTACAGCTCGGCCCAGCCACCCTGCAGGCGGTAGAACACCTGGATGCAGGCTGGCCGACCTTGCTCCAGCACCAGGTGCAGGTCGTGGTCCTGCAGGGCGTTGGCGTCCAGGTACAACGGGCTGTAGGCACTACGCTCTTGGCCCAGGTGGTCCAGCAGCGCCTCATGTTCGGCCAGGGTGGTAAGGCCGACATGTCCGGCCAGCAGCTCCAGCACATGGGTGTGCTGGGCCACCTGCAGCAGGTAGCGGTGGTTCAGGCCCTGGTCCAGCAGCAGCTGCACGGTGTCGAAGATTTCCTCCACGCGCTGGCCGATGGCCTGGGCGCGGCTCTGGCAGAAGCAGCGCACCCGCACCCTCGGACGGTGGCCGCGCAGCACGGGGCTGTTGAGGAAGTCGCGCAGGCAGCGCACCAGCGCGTGCTCGCCGTCATAGCGCTGGACCAATACCTCGTTCCAGCTGTTGAGGGTGACCTGGTCCAGGGTCAGAACCAGGTTTTCGCGCACGCCTGCATAGCTCAGCGAGTCGGTGCGCTCGGTGGTCATCAGGATGTTCAGGTCGCGGTGGTGGCGCAGTGGGTCGATGGCGACGTTGACCAGCAGCAGCACTTCCTCGGCAACGCTGGGTTGCAGCAAGCGAACTTCGCTGACGGTCGGCAAGGGCAGGGGGATGCTCTGCTGCAGGCAGCCCACCAGGTTGAAGAGTTCGAATTCGCTCAGGTCGCTGACACCTGGGTGTAGCGCCAGGCGCGTGCTGCTGTCGATCACCCCGTTGCGATGGGCCCAGGTCAGCAGTTCGAGCAGCTCGCGGCAGCGCTTTAGCGGGCTGAAGTGGTCCACTTCATGAGGGCTCAGGTTGCCGGTGTAGAGCTCCCAGTGGTAGCTGCCAGGCTCCTTGCGGTTAGGCGCCTGGACCAGGGTCAGGGTGCCTTCGGCCAGGTCCGGGGCGATACCGGGGTTGATCACTTCGACCTTGCCGGCGCGGCGCTCGAAGGCTGCGTAAAGGCGCCGGCCCAGCACGTTGAGATCGCGCTGGTCGGCGCGGCTGCTGGCGTTCTGGGTGCGGGCGAACTGGCTGAGGAAGCGGTAGCTGTGGTTCAGTTCGGCCACCAGTTCACGGCGCTCGACGGCAACCTGCTGCACTTTCCATTGGTTGCGACTGTCCAGCAGGGCCAACTGGCGCTGGTCCCAGCCCCACTCGTCGGCCAGGCGCTGCAACAGCCGGCGCTGCCAGCCATTGGCCCGGGCCGGGTCGCTGAGCTTCTTGTTCACCTTCAGGTACAGGCTGCGCCGCACCAGCTCCAGGCGCGCGTGTTCGCCGCGCTGCAGCAGGTAACGCTCGATGCGCCGGTACACCATCACGTAGGGGTCCAGCTCGTCGAGGTCGAGCTGGTTGGCGAACACTGCCTGCTTGTAGTCCAGGCTCAGGCAGCGGACGGCGGGGTGCTCGCTGGCATAGGCCTCGGTCAGCAGCAGCTTGAGCAGTGACTTGTAGGGCGAGTCGATGCCTTTGAACAGCTGCCACAAGCCGGCGCCGACGAATTCGCCGGGCGGAATGTGCGCGAGGTTGCCGAGGTCGAGGGCGTCCTGGCTGCGGATAAAGCGCTTGGACAGCAGAGTCTGGGTATAAGCGTGGTAATCGTGTTCCTGGTAGACCGGCACCAGCCACCACAGAGGCGTGCGCCCGGCCAGCCAGATAGTGGTGCGGTAGAACTCGTCCAGCAGCAGGTAGTGCTGGGTGGTGCCGCAATCGTCGGAACCGAGTTGGCCCTCGCGCTGGCCCTGGGCGAAACCTTGCGTGTCGATCAGGAAGAAGTGCGCCTCGGCACCCAGGCTTGCTGCCCATGCCTCCAGCAGCTGGCATTTGCGGCGCAACTCGCCCAGCTGCTCGTCGGCCAGGCCGGGCGCGTGGCATACCCACAGGTCCATGTCGCTGTGCTCGGCCTGGGCCAGCGAGCCCAGGCTGCCCATCAGGAACAGGCCGTGGATCGGCCGCGGCGGATTGCCATGGCGGGCTTTGTAGGTGAACGAGCGGGCAAGGCGCTGGGCCTCGACTACCAGGTCGGCGCTCGGCTCGTAGCCCGATACGCCGGCGGGAGTGCTGCCGGAGACATAGCCCGGCAGCAACGGGTGGTTCACATGAAACAGCAGTGGCAGCAGCGTCAGCACCTGTTGCTGGCGCGTCGACAGGCCCTCCAGGGCCCGCTGCAGCCGGCCCTGGTTGAGCCGCAGAAAGCGCGCACGCAATGTCGCCAGGACCTTGCGGTCGATGCCTTCGTCCAGGTCAGGGCGGATTTCGTGGGGGTGGTTCATTGCGCACTCGGGGCAGGCCAGCGGAGCTGTGGCGAGTTTAGCCTGAGTGGCGGGGGCGGATAAGCGGCAATTGAAATATTGGCGCCATCTTCCCAGCGTGCGTGGCAGCTGCTCCAGCTTTCGTTGCGCTTGAGGCATGATGGGGGCCTCAAGCTGATTGCGAGGTTTTCCGATGCGTGTGTGGATCGATGCCGACGCCTGCCCCAAGGCGGCCAAGGATCTGATCGTCAAGTTCGCCCTCAAGCGCAAGTTCGAGGTAGTGATGGTGGCGGGCCAGGCTGTGGCCAAGCCGGCGTTCGCGATCGTGCGTTTGATCGTGGTGCCCAGCGGCATGGACGCAGCTGACGATTACCTGGTGGAGCACGCCGTGCCCGGCGAGCTGGTGATCTGCAGTGACGTGCCGTTGGCCGACCGCCTGGTGAAAAAGGGCGTGGCGGCGCTGGACCCGCGCGGTCGCGAGTTCGACGAGCGCAACATGGGTGATCGGCTGGCGGCGCGCAACCTGTTTACCGACCTGCGCGAGCAGGGTCAGGTGGGGGGAGGGCAGGCGCCTTATGGCGAGCGTGAGAAGCAGGCGTTTGCCAATGCGCTGGACCGGATCATCGCCCGGTTGTCCAGAACCTGAGGGCAGGCGCGGTCCCTGTAGGAGCGGCCTTGTGTCGCGATCGGGCCGCAGCGCGGCCCCAGGTTTTCAGCTTCGCCGCATAAATTGGCGGGGCCGCTTCGCGGCCCGATCGCGACACAAGGCCGCTCCTACACAGCGCGTGCCAGCAAGAGCCTATTCGTGCGTCAGCTCCAGCACCCGGTCCACCAGCTTGTAGATGCCGCCAGCCGCTTCACTGATCGACTTGGCCTCCATGTACGCCGGGGTGGTGACCAGCTTGCGCTGGGTGTCTTCGACAATGTCGTGCACATCGCATTCTTCATGGGTAGCACCCATCTTCGTCATGGTCTCCGCAGTGCCCGCGTCGCTACCGATGGTGCAGACCACACCCGGCCCGTAGATCTTCGCCGCCAGCGCCGGCGAGATGCAGATCAGGCCAACCGGCTTGCACGCCGCTGCAAAGGCTTCGGCCAGGGCCAGCACATCCGGGTGGACGCTGCAGTTGGCACCTTCCACGGCAAAGTTGGACAGGTTTTTCGCCGCTCCGAAACCGCCCGGCACGATCAGCGCATCGAAGTCTTCGGCCCTGGCTTCGCGGATGTCCTTGACCTCGCCGCGGGCAATGCGCGCCGATTCCACCAGCACATTGCGCGACTCGGGCATTTCCTCGCCGGTCAGGTGGTTGATCACATGCATCTGCGCAATGTTCGGCGCGAAGCACTGCACCTGCGCACCACGCTGGTCGAGGCGCAGCAGGGTGATCACGCTTTCGTGGATTTCGGCGCCGTCATAAACGCCACAGCCGGAAAGAATCACCGCTACTTTTTTTGTCATGCTTTTTACTCCAGTGTCGAGGCGCTAAATGTCCTCTAGTTTGGCAGATGTAGCCATAGGGATTCCCGCAAGCGCGGCCTAATCTTGGCGGATAACGTCTGAGGTCGTACCCATGGACCTGATTCTGCTGGCCGTGCCGTTCTTCTTCGTGCTGATCGCCGTCGAGCTGCTGGCCGACCATGTGCGTGGCCAGCGCAACTTCACCCTGGCCGACTCGATCAACAGCCTCAGCACCGGCGCGCTGTCGACCAGTACCGGGTTGCTGACCAAAGGGGTGGGGCTGGTGACCTATGCCATGGCGTTCGAGCACATGGCGTTGCTGCAGCTGCCGCCGCAGGCCTGGTGGGTGTGGCTGCTGGCCTTTGTCCTGTACGACTTCTGCTATTACTGGCTGCACCGTCTTGGCCACGAGCGCAACGTGCTGTGGGCTGCGCACTCGGTGCATCACCAGAGCGAGGAGTACAACCTCACTACGGCGCTGCGCCAGACCAGCAGCGGGTTCATCTTCTCGTGGCTGTTCTACCTGCCGCTGGCGTTGCTCGGTGTGCCGCCGCTGGTGTTCATCACGGTGGCGTCGCTCAACCTGCTTTACCAGTTCTGGGTGCATACCCGGCACATTCCCAAGCTGGGCTGGCTCGAGTGGGTGTTGATCACGCCATCCAACCATCGCGTCCACCATGCGCAAAATCCTGCTTACTTGGATCGCAATTACGGCGGCGTGTTCATTCTCTGGGATCGTCTGTTCGGCACCTTCAAAGAGGAGGACCCGGCCGAACCGGTGGTGTTCGGGGTGACCACGCCGCTGGCCAGCTGGAACCCGCTGTGGGCCAACCTGCAGTTCTATGCCCAGCTCTGGCACGATGCCCGGCGCGCTGACAGCCTGTGGGACAAGCTGCGGATCTGGTTCATGCCCACCGGCTGGCGCCCGGCCGATGTGGCCGCACGCTACCCACAGGCCAAGCAGGACCTGGCGTTGTTCCGCAAGTTCGAGGTTGCCCTGGGCCGCGCGCAGCAGGCCTATGTGGCGGCGCAATTCGTGGTTTACGTGGCGCTGGGCAGCTATCTGATGGAGGTAGCCGAGCGAGTGCCAACCGCCGCCCTGTTGCTCGGCTGGGGGCTGATGGCGTTTGGCTTGTTCGTGCTTGGCGCGCTGCTGGAGAACCGGCCATGGGCCGTGCGCCTGGAGCTGGTACGGTTGCTGGCGAATGCGCCGGCGCTGTACCTGGCCGGCGCACTGGGCCTAGCGGTGGTCGTGCCGCTGGCCTGGTTGCTGCTCGTGGCTTACAGCCTGCTCAGCCTCTGGGGCCTGGGCCTTGCCCGCCGCCTTGCGCTCCGCGCGCAACGTGCGGAAGCGCCGGCGCAGCCATAGCAGGCCGCCCAGCGCCAACAGGCCACCGAGCACCCATAGCTCGTAGCGCTTCACGTTGCCCAGCAGGCCTTCGAGGATGGCGCCGAAATGGTACGCGGCCGCGCCCAGGGCCACTGCCCAGATGGCCGCGCCGATACCGTTCAGCAGCAGATAGCGGCGTGGTGGGTAGCCGGACAGGCCAATGGCCACCGGCATGACCGTGCGCAAGCCATAGACGAAGCGGAAACTCAGTACCCAGATGTCGGGGTGGCGACGGATGTGGTCCAGCGCCCGGTCACCCATCGCCTGCCAGCGCGGTTTGCGTGCCAGGATCCTGCGCCCGTGGCGGCGGCCCATGAAGTACCACAGCTGGTCGCCGGCATAGCTGCCGAAAAACGCCACCAGGCACACCAGGTTGATGTCCATGTAACCGCGGAACGCAAGGAATCCCGCAAGCACCAGGATGGTCTCGCCTTCGAAGAAGGTGCCTAGAAAAAGGGCGAAGTAGCCGAAATCCTGCAGGAATTGTTGAAGCATTTTCTGAGGTGCTGGCGAAATGAACGCGAAGCCTACCCCTTCGCGCGCGTTCGTGAAAGTGTCCAAATGTGTCTCGACATGAACAATTCCCGCTCGGAGAATGCCAGAAGCCACGCGGCATGGCTTGCCCTGGCATGTAACACAGGCGTCATAATGGGCGCTTATCTTGCCGCTCAATAGATGATAGGGCGTTAACGTCCTCAGGAACGCCAGATGAATAATGAAGTGCTAACCCCTGTCGCGATCAAGGATGCTCAGGAACTCCCCGAAGAGATGGTGCAGACCCCGCCAGACCTGCCGCCGGCCCCCCAGCCTGCCGCGGAACCGGTGGCAGAGGCTGCGGCTCCGGCCCCTGCGCCGGCCCCGGCGATCGTCATCCCGGGCCTGGACGACAGCAGCCTGTACATTCATCGCGAACTCTCGCAGCTGCAGTTCAATATCCGTGTGCTGGAACAGGCGCTGGACGAGAGTTACCCGCTGCTCGAACGCCTCAAGTTCCTGTTGATCTTCTCCAGCAACCTCGACGAGTTCTTCGAGATCCGCGTCGCCGGCCTGAAGAAGCAGATCAACTTTGCCCGTGAGCAGGCCGGTGCCGACGGCCTGCAGCCGCACCAGGCGCTGGCGCGCATCAGCGACCTGGTGCACAGCGAAGTGGAGCGCCAGTACGCGATTCTCAACGATGTGCTGCTGCCGGAGCTGGAAAAGCACCATATCCGCTTCATCCGCCGCCGTTACTGGACACCCAAGCTCAAGACCTGGGTGCGCCGCTACTTCCGCGATGAAATCGCCCCGATCATCACCCCGATCGGCCTCGACCCGACTCACCCATTCCCGCTGCTGGTGAACAAGAGCCTCAACTTCATCGTCGAGCTCGAGGGTGTCGATGCCTTCGGCCGCGATTCGGGCCTGGCGATCATCCCGGCCCCGCGCCTGCTACCGCGGGTCATCCGGGTGCCGGAAGATGTGGGTGGCCCCGGCGCCAACTACGTGTTCCTGTCCTCGATGATCCACGCGCACGCCGACGACCTGTTCCAGGGCATGAAGGTGAAGGGCTGCTACCAGTTCCGCCTGACCCGTAACGCCGACCTGGCGTTGGACTCCGAAGAGGTCGACGACCTGGCTCGCGCCCTGCGCGGCGAGCTGTTCTCGCGCCGCTACGGTGACGCCGTGCGCCTGGAAGTAGCCGACACCTGCCCGAAACACCTGTCGGACTACCTGCTCAAGCAGTTCAGCCTCAGCGAAAGCGAGCTGTACCAGGTCAACGGCCCGGTCAACCTTACCCGCCTGTTCAGCATCACCGGCCTGGACAGCCACCCCGAGCTGCAGTACACGCCGTTCACCCCGGCGATCCCCAAGCTGCTGGTCAACGCCGACAACATCTTCAGCGTGATCGGCAAGCAGGACATCCTGCTGATGCACCCGTTCGAGTCCTTCACCCCGGTGATCGACCTGCTGCGCCAGGCCGCCAAGGACCCACATGTGCTTGCCGTGCGCCAGACGCTGTACCGTTCCGGGGCCAACTCGGAAATCGTCGATGCGCTGGTGGACGCGGCGCGTAACGGCAAGGAGGTCACCGCAGTGATCGAGTTGCGGGCACGCTTCGACGAAGAGTCCAACCTGCAGATGGCCAGCCGCCTGCAAGCGGCCGGTGCGGTGGTGATCTACGGCGTGGTCGGCTTCAAGACCCACGCCAAGATGATGCTGATCCTGCGCCGCGAGCAGGGTGAGATCGTGCGTTATGCGCACCTGGGCACCGGTAACTACCACGCCGGCAACGCCCGTCTGTACACCGACTACAGCCTGCTAACCTCCGACGACGCCCTCACCGAGGACGTCGGCAAGTTGTTCAGCCAGCTGATCGGCATGGGCAAGACCCTGCGCATGAAGAAACTGCTGCACGCGCCGTTCACCCTGAAGAAGGGCATGCTCGACATGATCGCGCGCGAAACCCAGTTCGCCCTCGAAGGCAAGCCGGCGCATATCATTGCCAAGTTCAACTCGCTGACCGACGCCAAGGTCATCAAGGCGCTGTACAAGGCCAGCCAGTCGGGCGTGAAGATCGATCTGGTGGTGCGTGGCATGTGCTGCTTGCGCCCAGGTATTCCGGGGGTTTCGCACAATATCCAGGTGCGCTCCATCATCGGCCGCTTCCTCGAGCACACGCGGGTGTTCTACTTCCTCAATGGCGGCGAAGAGCAGATCTACCTGTCCAGTGCCGACTGGATGGAGCGCAACCTCGACAAGCGCGTCGAGACTTGCTTCCCGGTGGAAGGCAAGAAGCTGTTGCTGCGGGTGAAGAAGGAGCTGGAAGGCTACCTGACCGACAACACCCACGCCTGGACCCTGCAGCCGGACGGGCGCTACGTGCGCAGCACGCCAACCGGCAACCAGAACCCGCGCAGTGCCCAGGCGACCCTGCTGGAGCGCCTGAGCAACCCGGTCCTCAACGTACGCTGAGGACGAAGCCGACCCGGGCCAGCCACTCCGCCTCGTTGGCGAAGTCGGCCTGGGTCAGCTGGTTCTGTTCCAGCCAGCCGGCGGGGAACACCACATCCAGGCTGTTATCGCCAGCCTTCAGCTCTACCTTGGGCATCTGCTGGTTGCCACGGATGTGATGGAAAAGGATGGCGAAGCGCAGCAGCACGCACAGGCGCAGCAGCTTGACTCCTTCCTCGCCCAGTTCGGCGATCTTGTCCTTGGGAATGTTGCGGCGGTGGCCGCGCACCAGCAAGGCCATCATCTGTTGGTCCTCGCGGGAGAAGCCTGACAGGTCGGAGTGCTCGATCAGGTAGGCGCCGTGCTTGTGGTAATGGTAGTGGGCGATATCCAGGCCGATTTCGTGCACTTTCGCGGCCCAGCCCAGCAGATCGCGCCAGTTCCCGTCTTTCAGGTCCCACGCGGCGGCCACCTGGTCGAAAGCGTGCAGCGCCTTGCGCTCGACGCGCGCGGCCTGGCCTTGGTCCACGTGGTAGCGCTCCATCAGCGAGTTCAGGGTGCGTTCGCGCACATCTTCGTGGTGGTGGCGGCCCAGCAGGTCGAACAGCACGCCTTCGCGCAGGGCTCCGTCGCAGTGGTCCATGCGCTGCAGTTCCAGGGCATCGAAGATCGCTTCGAGAATTGCCAGGCCCGCGGGGAAGATGGTGCGGCGGTCCGGCTTGACGCCTTCGAAGTCGATCCTGTCGACCTCACCCAGCTTGAACAGCTTGCGCTTGACCCAGGCCAGCCCCTCGGCGTTGACCTCGCCATTGCCCAGGCCACCTGCCTTGATGGCAGCGCCGATGGCACGAATGGTACCGGACGAGCCGATGGCCTCGTCCCAGGTCAGGCGGTGCAGGGCATTCTCGATGCTCATCAGCTCGAGGCGCGCGGCGGTGTAGGCCTGGGCGTAGCGGGCCGGGGTGATCTTGCCATCGCGGAAGTAGCGCTGGGTGAAGCTGACGCAGCCCATCTGCAGGCTTTCGCGCAGCAGCGGCTCGAAGCGCTGGCCGATGATGAACTCGGTACTGCCGCCGCCGATATCGGCCACCAGGCGCTTGCCGGGGGTATCGGCCAGGGTGTGCGACACGCCCAGGTAGATCAGGCGCGCTTCTTCACGGCCGGAAATCACCTCGACCGGGTGGCCAAGGATGGCTTCGGCGCGCTGGATGAATTCGTTGCGGTTGCGCGCTTCGCGCAAGGCGTTGGTACCGACGATGCGCACGGAGCCTGCCGGCATGCCGTTGATCAGTTGGGAAAAGCGCTTGAGGCAATCCAGGCCTCGTTCCATTGCCTCTTCACTGAGCTTGCGGTCTTCGTCGATGCCGGCGGCCAACTGAACCTTCTCGCCGAGCCGCTCGAGAATGCGGATTTCGGTATGGTGGGCCTTGGCCACGACCATGTGGAAACTGTTGGAGCCAAGGTCGATGGCGGCGATCAGGGACAGGTTCTTCGCGATGGTATGCGGCATGATCTGGTTGTTCTCGGTCGTTAACCTGGCAATCGTGCCACGATAGCAGGCTGTCGCCAACGCGTGGTACAAAGCCGTTGAGCTGGCCTTGATGCAAGGCAATGTGCCATTCGATGCTATGACGTTTGTGTGACAGTTTCGATTCGTGGCGTCTTGCACAACTATAGTTACACTCAATCGTCCGCGGCTTCCTGTCGGGCGTGGGTGCGGCTATCATGGGCCACGTTTTTTTGCTTACGACCCTGGAGATATCCATGAGCAGCGATCTGATCAAACATGTCACCGACGCCTCCTTCGAAGCCGATGTCCTTAAGGCCGAAGGCGCCGTACTGGTCGACTACTGGGCTGAATGGTGCGGTCCATGCAAGATGATCGCTCCGGTACTGGACGACATCGCTGCTACCTACGAGGGCAAACTGACCGTCGCCAAGCTGAACATCGACGAGAACCAGGAAACCCCGGCCAAGCACGGCGTGCGTGGTATCCCGACGCTGATGCTGTTCAAGAACGGCAACGTCGAAGCCACCAAGGTCGGCGCCCTGTCCAAATCGCAGCTGGCCGCGTTCCTCGACGCCCACCTGTGATGAGAAAAAGCCCCGCAGATGCGGGGCTTTTCTTTTTCAGAGCACTAGACGCAGAAAAAAGCAAGTGTTACATTCGGCCTCGCACTGCTTCTCCAGTGCCCTCTACATGCCGTCGCCGAAGCATCCCTAATTCGAATCAGTACGCGATCCTGTCGCCATCTAGCGGCGCGGCCTCATTAAGCCAGAAGCTTAATTCTCCCTTCTTACATGATTACGTCACTCCCCTTATGAACCTGACTGAACTCAAGCAAAAGCCGATTACCGATCTTTTGGAAATGGCCGAACAGATGGGCATCGAAAACATGGCCCGTTCGCGCAAACAGGACGTGATTTTCGCCCTGCTGAAGAAGCACGCGAAAAGCGGCGAAGAGATCTCGGGTGACGGCGTGCTGGAGATCCTCCAGGATGGTTTCGGTTTCCTGCGTTCGGCTGATGCGTCCTACCTGGCCGGCCCTGACGATATCTACGTCTCGCCCAGCCAGATCCGCCGTTTCAACCTGCGTACCGGCGACACCATCGTCGGCAAGATCCGCCCGCCGAAGGAAGGAGAGCGTTACTTCGCCCTGCTGAAGGTCGACACCATCAACTTCGACCGCCCGGAAAACGCGAAGAACAAGATCCTGTTCGAAAACCTGACGCCGCTGTTCCCGAACAAGCGCCTGAAGATGGAAGCCGGTAACGGCTCCACCGAAGACCTGACCGGCCGCGTCATCGACCTGTGCGCCCCGATCGGCAAAGGCCAGCGTGGCCTGATCGTTGCCCCGCCGAAAGCGGGCAAGACGATCATGCTGCAGAACATCGCGGCCAACATCACCCGTAACAACCCCGAGTGCCACCTGATCGTCCTGCTGATCGACGAGCGCCCGGAAGAAGTGACCGAAATGCAGCGCACCGTGCGCGGCGAAGTGGTTGCCTCTACCTTCGATGAGCCGCCAACCCGCCACGTGCAAGTTGCCGAAATGGTGATCGAGAAGGCCAAGCGCCTGGTCGAGCACAAGAAGGACGTGGTCATCCTGCTGGACTCCATTACTCGTCTGGCGCGTGCCTACAACACCGTGATCCCGAGCTCCGGCAAGGTACTGACCGGTGGTGTCGATGCCCACGCCCTGGAGAAGCCGAAGCGTTTCTTCGGTGCCGCGCGTAACATCGAGGAAGGCGGTTCGCTGACCATCATCGCCACCGCGCTGGTCGAAACCGGCTCGAAGATGGACGAGGTGATCTACGAAGAGTTCAAGGGCACCGGCAACATGGAGCTGCCGCTGGATCGCCGCATCGCTGAAAAGCGCGTGTTCCCGGCCATCAACATCAACCGTTCCGGCACTCGCCGCGAAGAGCTGCTGACCGCCGACGACGAACTGCAGCGCATGTGGATCCTGCGCAAGCTGCTGCACCCGATGGACGAAATCGCCGCCATCGAGTTCCTGGTCGACAAGCTCAAGCAGACCAAGACCAACGATGAGTTCTTCCTGTCGATGAAGCGCAAGTAAGCGTTTCAGTTCGGGATTGATTGGGGCTGCTTTGCAGCCCATCGCGACACAAGGCCGCTCCTACAGGGAATACGTAACCTGTAGGAGCGGCCTTGTGTCGCGATGGGTCGCGAAGCGGCCCCAATGCATTTTTGCCCCCAAACAGAGCCCGAACGGCGCTACACTCTGCACCCCGACCGATACGGCCAATACGAGGCTCCTGCATGCAGTATCGCGACTTGCGCGACTTCATCCGTGGCCTGGAACAGCGCGGCGAGCTCAAGCGCATCCAGGTTCCGATCTCCCCCGTCCTGGAAATGACCGAGGTCTGCGACCGCACCCTGCGTGCCAAGGGCCCGGCATTGCTGTTCGAAAAACCCACCGGCTTCGACATTCCGGTGCTGGGCAACCTGTTCGGAACCCCGGAGCGCGTGGCCATGGGCATGGGCGCCGAGTCGGTCGATGAACTGCGCGAGATCGGCAAGCTGCTGGCCTTCCTCAAGGAGCCCGAGCCGCCGAAGGGCCTGAAGGATGCCTGGTCCAAGCTGCCGATCTTCAAGAAAGTCGTGTCGATGGCGCCGAAAGTGGTCAAGGATGCAGTGTGTCAGGAAGTGCTGGTCGAGGGGGACGATGTCGACCTCGGCGCTCTGCCGATCCAGCACTGCTGGCCGGGCGATGTGGCGCCGCTGATCACCTGGGGGCTCACAGTCACCCGCGGCCCGAACAAGGACCGCCAGAACCTGGGCATCTACCGCCAGCAGGTGATCGGCCGCAACAAAGTCATCATGCGCTGGCTCAGCCACCGTGGCGGCGCCCTCGACTACCGCGAATGGTGCGAGAAGAACCCTGGCCAGCCGTTCCCGGTGGCCGTGGCCCTGGGCGCTGACCCGGCCACTATCCTCGGCGCCGTGACCCCGGTGCCGGACACCCTCTCCGAGTACGCCTTCGCCGGCCTGCTGCGCGGCAACCGCACCGAACTGGTCAAGTGCCGGGGCAGCAATCTGCAGGTGCCGGCCACCGCCGAAATCATCCTGGAGGGTGTGATCCACCCGGGCGAAATGGCCCCGGAAGGCCCATACGGCGACCACACCGGCTACTACAACGAAGTGGACAGCTTCCCGGTGTTCACCGTCGAGCGCATCACCCATCGGCAGAAACCGATCTACCACAGCACCTACACCGGTCGCCCACCAGACGAACCGGCGATCCTCGGCGTGGCGCTGAACGAAGTGTTCGTGCCGATCCTGCAGAAGCAGTTCCCGGAAATCGTCGATTTCTACCTGCCGCCGGAAGGCTGCTCGTACCGCATGGCGGTGGTGACCATGAAAAAGCAGTACCCGGGCCACGCCAAGCGCGTGATGCTGGGTGTATGGTCGTTCCTGCGACAGTTCATGTACACCAAGTTCGTTATTGTCACCGATGACGATATCAATGCCCGTGACTGGAATGATGTGATCTGGGCCATCACCACGCGCATGGACCCCAAGCGTGATACGGTGATGATCGACAACACCCCGATCGACTACCTGGACTTCGCGTCGCCGGTATCCGGGCTGGGGTCGAAGATGGGCCTGGACGCCACGCACAAGTGGCCGGGCGAGACTACACGCGAATGGGGACGGGTCATCGTCAAGGACGAGGCCGTCACCCGCCGTATCGATGAGCTGTGGGATCAGTTGGGAATAGATTGATGCAGGTAACGTTGCAGCCGTCCGGGGCGGTGCTGGCGCTCGAACCCGGGGAACGGATCCTGGATGGAGCGCGGCGGCTGGGCTATGACTGCCCGAACAGCTGCCGCAATGGCAATTGCCATGTCTGCGCCGCGTTGTTGGTCGAAGGCCGGGTACGCCAGGACGGCGAAGTCCGCGACCATGGCGAGCTGTTCACCTGCATTGCCGAGCCGCTGGAGGATTGCGTGTTGCTCTGGGATGGTGTGCTCGCCCTGGGCGAGCTGCCGGTGCGCAAACTGGCGTGCAGTGTCAGTGAGTGCGTCGAGGTCGGTGGCGACGTCTGGCGCGTGCGGTTGCGCGCGCCGGCTGGCAGGCCGCCGCGCTACCACGCGGGGCAGTACCTGATGATCGAACGCGAAGGCGGCAAGCAGGCGGCATTTTCGCTGGCTTCCGCACCCCATGCCGGGCGCGAGCTGGAGCTGCATGTGCTGGCGCGCGAGCCCAGTGCGCTGCAACTTATCGAGCAGCTCAAGCGCGACGGTCTGGCTCGCATCGAAATGCCGTTCGGCGACACCCACCTGGCCGAGTTGCCCGACGGGCCGCTGGTGCTGATTGCTGCTGGCACCGGCATGGGCCAGATGCACAGCCTGGTCGAGCATTGCCGGGCTCAGGGTTTCAAGCACCCGGTGCACCTGTACTGGGGCGTGCGCCGGCCCGAGGACTTCTACCAGATCGAGCATTGGGACGAATGGCAGCGCCTGCCCAACCTGTTCCTGCACCAGGTGGTCAGCGACCTGTGCGGCTGGGAAGGCCGTTGCGGCATGCTGCATGAGGCTGTTTGCGAGGACATCGCCGACCTCAACAGCGTGCATGTATATGCCAGCGGCTCGCCGAACATGATCTATGCCACTCTCGACGCCTTGGTCGAAGCCGGCATGGATGCGCATCGCATGCGCGCAGATGTTTTTGCCTACGCGCCACGCGGCTAATAACCGAAGTTTGAAAGTATGGGTATAAGGCGGTAATTGTTACCGCCTTGGCCAATAACTTTCGCAGTTGCCGAAACAGTACTTTCCAGTCGTCGGGAGCGCGGATGAAACTCTGGCGCGAGGGCTTGAGTATTCCTGCACTTCTGTCCTATGGTTACTGCAAGCGCCCCTGGTACAGAGGCTTTGGGGTGCATCGTAATCGAATCTCGCTACATCCGTAGTTCACAGGGATAATGGCGGCAGCTTATGTCGGCACTTGAAAGTATGTCCTGGGAAGTTCCATATCCACCGACACTCGACTTCGGTCAGCAACATACTCGCGAACAGTTGTTCAGTTCCATGAAGACAACCATGTCTCGCCATCAGGGTGGGCCGGTGTGGCTGTTCGCCTATGGTTCGTTGATCTGGCGGCCGGAGTGCAACTCGGTGGAACGCCAACGCGCTCGAGTGCATGGTTACCACCGAGGCTTGTACCTGTGGTCGCACGAACACCGCGGCACGCCGGAAACCCCCGGCCTGGTGTTCGGCCTGGACCGTGGTGGCTCCTGCAGTGGTTTTGCCTACCGGCTGGATGAAAGCACCCTGGACGATTCGCTGATGGCCCTGTGGCAGCGCGAGATGCCATACCCGGCGTACCGGCCGCACTGGCTCAGTTGCCGTTTGGGTGATGGCAGCAAGGTGCAGGCTCTGGGCTTCGTGCTGGAGCGGCATTTACCGTGCTACGCCGGGAACCTGCCGGACACACTGCTCAGCCAGATCCTGGCCAGTGCCAAGGGGCGCTATGGCACCACGCGTGATTACGTCGAACAGACCTTGAATGCCCTGCGCAGCCACCAGATGCCCGATCGCAACCTGGAGGCGCGGTTCAGGCGCTGCCATAACCTGCGGGAAGTTTGATTACCTGTGCCGGCCTCTTCGCGGGTGAACTCGCTCCCACAGGTACTGCACATTCCTTGAGGGCGGTGCGGTCCCTGTGGGAGCGGGTTCACCCGCGAAAAGGCCGGAACTGTCTTACCTGGCCAGCACCACCAACTTACCCACAGCCTGCCGCTGCCCCAGCCTCTCAATGGCCGCCCCTGCCTCAGCCAGTGGATAAGTCTGCGACACCAGCGGCTTCAACTTGCCTTCGGCATGCCAGGCAAACAGCTGCCGGAAGTTGGCCGCATTGTCCTCCGGCTGACGCTGGGCAAACGCCCCCCAGAACACCCCGAGCACCGCCGCGCCCTTGAGCAACACCAGGTTGGCCGCCAGCTGCGGGATGGCCCCGCTGGCAAAGCCCACCACCAGCAACCTGCCATTCCAGGCCAGCCCGCGCACCGCCTGCTCGAACAACTCGCCACCCACCGGGTCGTAGATCACGTCGACGCCCTGGCCACCCGTCAAGCGCTTGATCTCCTCACGCAGGCTGGCCTGGCTGTAGTCGATCAGTTCATCTGCCCCGGCTGCCTTGGCCACGGACAGTTTCTCCGCACTGCTGGCCGCCGCGATCACCCGCGCGCCCAGCGCCTTGCCGATCTCCACCGCCGCCAGCCCGACCCCGCCGGAAGCGCCCAGCACCAGCAGGGTCTCGCCCGCCTGCAACTGGCCGCGCTGGCGCAGGGCGTGCATGGAGGTGCCGTAGGTCATGCCGAACGCTGCAGCAGTGGTGAAGTCCATGCTCGGGGGGATCGGCAGCACATTGTAGAACGGCACCGCCACCTGCTCGGCGAACGCACCCCAGCCGGTCAGCGCCATGACCCGGTCGCCGACCTTGAACGCGCCGGCTTTTTCCCCGACTGCGGCCACCACGCCCGCTGCCTCGCCGCCGGGGGAGAACGGCAACGGTGGCTGGAACTGGTACTTGCCTTCGATGATCAGGGTATCGGGGAAGTTGACCCCGGCGGCATGCACATCCAGCAGGATTTCGTTTTTCTTCGGCACCGGGCTGGGTACTTCTTCCAGCACCAGGTTGCGCGCCGGGCCCAGGGTTTTGCACAACACAGCTTTCATCGGGGCTATTCCTTTGCGGGTCGTGGCCGATAAGTGTAGGAAGGCCGCCTGCCGGGTCAACGAGCATGGCCCGCCCTGATGTGCGGGCATAAGTGGCGGCACTAGCCCGGGCTTGGGTTTGAAGGGCATGCTGGGTAAGCTGGCGCCAACTGTATTGAGGAGCGAATTTGTGAAAGCGTGGATCTTGATGTTGCTGGCGCTGCTGCTGCCGGCTGCGGCCATGGCCGAGGAAGCCAAGGAAGGGGCGCCCAAGGTCGCCTACATCAGCCTGAGCCCGCCCTTTGTCGGCAACTATGCGCTCGACGGCAGCCCGCGGCTGCGCGTGTACAAGGCCGATGTGGCCCTGCGAGTGACCGGCGACGAAGCCGCGAAGGCGGTGAAGCACCATGAGCCGCTGATCCGCAACCAGCTGGTGGCGCTGTTCACCCAGCAGTCGGTGGACAGCATGAGCAACGTCGAAGCCAAGGAGCATCTTCGCCAGGAAGCGCTGAAGCAGGTGCAGCAGGTGATGGAAGCCGAAGAGGGCAAGCCGATTGTTGAGGACCTGCTGTTCAACAACCTGATCGTGCAGTGACCGGCAAGCCGGCTCTCTCAGGAGCAGCGCAATCCGCACTGTGGCGCGATCCCGTGGGAGCGGCTTTAGCCGCGAAGAATCCAACGCGGTGCATGGCACCGGCTGCGCCGGTATTCGCGGGTAAACCCGCTCCCACAGGAATCGCGCAAACTTCAGATTTTGAGCCGGGTATGCGCGGGTCAGGACGCCAGGCTACGGCGAAACCGCGCCAGCGCCACGGCGAAGAACACCAGGCCGATCACGGCCAGCGCCAGGATGTCCGGCCACACCACCGTCCACCCGGCATCACGGAACAGGATTGCGGCGCCAAGGCTGACGAAGTGAGTCGACGGCGACCCTTGCATCACCCACTGCAACCACTGCGGCATGCTGTCCAGTGGTGTGCTGCCGCCTGACAGCAACAGCATCGGGATGATCACCGGGATCGCCAGCAGGCCGAACTGCGGCGTCGAGCGTGCCAGAGTGGCGAGGAATATCCCTAGTGCGGTACTGGCGAACAGGTACAGCGCGGTCACTGCCAGGAACAGCCCCATCGAGCCGACCAACGGCACGCCAAGCGCACCCTTGACCACAACCACCAGCGAAATCCAGGTGCAGATCACCACCACCAGCGCATTGCTGGCGATTTTCGCCAGCATGATTTCCAGCGCGGTCAGCGGCAGCACCAGCAGGTGGTCGAGGGTGCCGTGCTCGCGTTCGCGCAGCAGCGCGGTGCCGGTGAGGATGATCGCCAGGATGGTGATGTTGTTGACGATCTGGATCACCGCCAGGAACCAGCCACCCTCCAGGTTGGGGTTGAACAGGGCCTTGGCGTTAATTACCACCGGGCTCTGCGTATTGTTGCGCTGGCTGTAGTCGAGCAACTCGCGTTCGAAGATGCGGCCGATGTAGCCAGCCCCCATGAAGGCCTGGCTCATGGCTGTGGCGTCGACATTGATCTGCAGCTCCGGCGAGCGCCCGGCCAGCAGGTCGCTCTGGAAACTCACCGGCACGTTGATCACGAAGGTGTACTGGCCGCTGTCCATGGCCTGGTCCAGGCGCTCTGCGGCCAGCGGAGCGGCGGGCTGGAACTCGGGCGGTTGCAAGGCTTCGCCGAGTTTGCGCGAGAGCAGGCTGTGGTCTTCGTCCACTATCGCGACACTGGCGTTGTGCACGCCGATTACCGAGCCCGCCGCCGGCATGTAGATGGCCACGCTGAAGGCATACAGCAGGAACAACAGCAGTACGCTGTCATGGCGCAGGCTGGTCAGCTCTTTAAGGCCCAGGCGCAGGGTGTGATTCAGGCGCGACATCTCAGGCCTCCTGCTTCTTCAGCATGGCCAGGCTCAGGCCGGTGAACACGGCAAAGAAGCTCAGCAGGATCAGGCACTGCGGCCACAGTTCGCGCAGGCCCAGCGCCTTGGTGAAGGTGCCGACCGCAATGTCGAGGAAGTAGCCTGCCGGGAACAGTTGGCCCATCACTGCCGCCGCGCCGTCCAGTGACGAACGTGGCACGATCAGCCCGGAAAACTGGATGGTCGGCAGGCTGGTGATGATCATGGTGCCGAGGATGGCGGCGATCTGGGTGCGGGTGAACGCCGAAATCAGCAGGCCCAGGCTGGTGGTCGCCAGCAGGTAGGCAACGCCGCCGCAGGCCAGGGCCAGCACGCTGCCCTTGAGCGGCACGGCGAATAGCCAGCGGTTCATTGCCACCAGCAGAGCGAGGTTGACCAGGCTCACGACCAGATAGGGCATCTGCTTGCCGAGCAGGAACTCCAGGCGGGTGAGGGGCGTGGCGTAGAAGTTGGTGATGGAGCCGAGCTCTTTCTCGCGGACGATGCCCAGCGCGGTGAGCATGGCCGGGATGAAGGCCAGGATCAGCGCCATCACTCCCGGGCCGATGGCGTTCACGCTGACCACATCCTGGTTGTAGCGAAAACGGGTTTCCAGACGCACCAGGTCCTGGCGCGGCTGCGGCAGGGGGCTGGCCTTGGCCAGTTGCTCGAGGTTGGCCTGGTGCACGGCTTCCACGTAGTTGCGGCTGGTTTCCGCGCGGAACGGCATGCCGCCGTCTAGCCAGGCGGCCACCACCGGTTGGCGACCGGCGTACAGGTCGCGGCCAAAGCCGGGCGGAATTTCCAGCGCCAGTTTGATTTCCGAGCGCTGCAGGCGCTGGTGCATTTCGCGGGTATCACGGATGGGCGCCTGTTCGGCGAAATAGCGTGAACCACGAAAGGCTTCGAGGTAGGCCCGGCTTTGCGGGCTTTGGTCCTGATCGTGCACGGCAAAGGCAAGGTTTTCCACATCCAGGGAAATGCCATAGCCGAAGATCACCATCATGAACATCGCCCCCAGCAGGGCGAAGGCCAGGCGTACCTTGTCGCGCAGCAGCTCCTTGCCCTCACGGCTGGCCACGGTCAGCAGGCGGCGCAGGCTGAAGCCTTGACGCAGCGCCGGTGCCGGCGAGGCTGCCTGCTCCAGTACGGTATTGTCGGTGGCCTGCGGGGCCAGTTCCTGGGCCTGTTCCAGGCAACGTACGAACGCGTCTTCCAGGGTGTCGCCCTGGTACTGATGCTGCAAGGCGTCGGGCGTGTCGCAGGCCAGCACCCGGCCGGCATGCATCAGCGAGATGCGGTCGCAGCGCTGGGCTTCGTTCATGAAGTGGGTGGAGAGGAAAATGGTCACGCCCTGCTCGCGTGACAGCTCCACCAGCAGGCGCCAGAAATCGTCGCGGGCGGCCGGGTCGACGCCGGAGGTGGGTTCGTCGAGGATCAGCACCTCCGGGCGGTGCAGCACCGCCACCGCCAGTGACAGGCGCTGGCGTAGGCCGAGGGGCAGGGCGCCGGACGGCTGGTCGGCGATGGCGCTCAGGTCGAAGCGTTCGATCAGCTCATCGATGCGCTGGGCGGTTTCGGCCTTGGGCAGGTCGAACAGGCGGGCATGCAGGGCCAGGTTCTGCCGGGTGCTGAGCTCGCCATACAGCGAAAAACTCTGCGACATGAAACCGACCCGCTTGCGCGTGGCCAGGTCGCTGGCATCCACCGGGCGGCCGAGCAGGCTGGCGCTGCCCTCGCTGGCCGGCATCAGGCCGGTGAGCACTTTCATGGTGGTGGTCTTGCCACAGCCGTTGGAGCCGAGAAAGCCGAAGATCTCCCCGCGGCCAATGGCGAAACTGACCTTGTTGACCGCAGTGAAGTCACCAAAGCGCAGGGTCAGGTCGTGCGCCTCGATGGCGACCGGGCCGTCCATGGCAGGGCGCGGCGGGATGGTCAGGGGTTGATGGTGTGCCTTGCCCGCGCCCTGGTAGTGGGTGAAGGCGTCGTCCAACTTGCCGCTGCGGGTGACTGCGGCCAGTTCATGGCTGGGGCCTGCCGCCAGCAGGCGGCCGCCGTCGAGCATCAGGCAATGCTCGAACTGCTCGGCTTCTTCCATGTAGGCGGTGGCCACCAGCAGGGTCAGCTGCGGGCGTTGCGCGCGCACCTGCTCGACCAGCTCCCAGAAGCGCCGCCGCGACAGCGGGTCGACACCGGTGGTCGGTTCGTCGAGGATCAGCAGGTCCGGCTCGTGGATCAGTGCGCAGCACAGGCCCAGCTTCTGCTTCATGCCGCCCGACAGCTTGCCGGCCGGGCGCTCGGCAAAGCGCTGCAGGTCAGTGGCCTGCAGCAGGTTGGCCATGCGTTGCTCGCACTCGCGCCGGCCGAGGCCGAACAGGGTGGCGAAAAAGCGGATGTTCTCGCTGATCGACAGTTCCGGGTACAGATTGTTGCCAAGCCCCTGCGGCATGAACGCCACTTTCGGGTACAGCGCCGCGCGATGGCGGCGCTGGCGAATCGAGCCGCCCAGCACCTGCAGCTCGCCCTGTTGCAGGCGCTTGACGCCGGCGATCAGCCCCAGCAGGGTCGATTTGCCAGCCCCGTCAGGGCCGATCAGCGCGCAGCGGGTGCCCGCCGGCAGGCTGAACCCAAGGGGGTGCAGAGCCACCAGGTGGCCATATCGATGGCTGATGCCCTCGGCCAACAGTGCCGGGGCGTTCATTGCAGGTTGGCCGGCCAGTCCACTTCAGCCGTGCGTACATAGCCGGCGCCTGGCATGCCCGGCTTGGCCTGCGGCACGGCGCCCGGGTCGGTCAGGCGCAACTTGACCCGGAACACCAGCTTCTGCCGCTCGTCGCGGGTTTCCACCTGCTTGGGGGTGAACTGGGCCTTGGCCGCGACAAAGGCCACCTTCGCCGGCAGCGCCCGCTCGGGCAGGGCGTCGAGCACGATCCGCGCCTGGTCGCCGACGGTCAGCCGGCCGCTGGTGGAGGCCGGCAGGTACAGGTTCATGTACTGGTCGCTGGGGTCGATCAACATCAGCACACGGCCACCGGCACCCAGCACTTCACCCGGCTCGGCCAGGCGCAGCTGGATGATGCCGTCGATCGGTGCGCGCAGGCTGCTGTCGTCGATTTCGCTGGTGAGTTGCGCCACCTGGGCCTCGGCGGCACCGATGGCGGCCTTGATCGCCGCCAGCTGGGCGCGGGCGGCGACCACGGCGGCGTTGGCCGTGTCGAAGCGCGCCTGCTGTTGGTCGAGCAATTGCTGGCTGGCGTACTTGCGCTGGAAGATCTCGCGCACGCGCTTGAGCTCCTGGCTGGCCAGCAGCAGTTCGCTCTGGCGCAGCTGCACACTGGCCTGGGCGGCTGCGTAGTTTTCCCGGGCGCGCAGCACTTCAGCTTCGGCCTGGCTGCGTTGGGCTTCCATGGTGCGGGTGTCGATACGCGCCAGCAGCTGGCCGCGAGTGACCTTGTCACCTTCGTCGACCAGCACCTCGGCCAGGCGGCCGGGGATTTTGCTGGCGATCTGCACTTCGGTGGCTTCGAGGCGGCCGTTGCCCATGCTCAGGCCTTCGGGCAACTGGTCGTGGAGCGATTTCCAGTATCCCAGCCCGCCGGCTGCTGCGAGTAGGGCGATCAGCGCGATGGCGAAGATCCTGGGGGCGTATCGGTTCATCGTTCTGCATCCTTGCGGTCATGCACACTGCATCATGGCCTGCGGCCATGCGTGGCGTGTTGATGCCGGTCAAAGCCCTTATGCGGTGCCTGTGGGAGCGGCCTTGTGTCGCGAAAGGGCCGCAACGCGGCCCCAGGTTTTTTGCATTCCTGCATAAATTACTGGGGCTGCTTCGCAGCCCTTTCGCGACGCAAGGCCGCTCCCACAACTGTGCAAAGACTGACCTTAGCCGCAGTTTCAGCGCAAAGCGACAATCACCGCCCATTGCTCCGGCGTCACCGGCATCACCGACAGGCGGCTACCCTTTTGCACCAGGGGCAGTTCGGCCAGGCCTGCCTGCTGTTTCAGCCAGCCCAGCTCCAGCACCCGTGGCAGGGTTTGCACATGAGCCACATCCACCGCGCTCCACGGGTTCTTGTCGACCGTGGCCTTGGCATCGTAGTAGTGGCTTTGCGGGTCCAGCGCGGTCGGGTCCGGGTAGGCAGCGCGGGTGATCCTGGCGATGCCGGCGATGCCCGGCTGCGGGCAGCTGGAGTGGTAGAAAAAGAACTCGTCGCCAACGCACATGGCCCGCAGGAAATTGCGCGCCTGGTAGTTGCGCACGCCGTCCCAGCGCGCTTCGCCGAGGCGGCCGAGGGCTTCGATGGAGAGCTCGTCAGGCTCGGATTTCATCAGCCAGTAGGCCATGGGTGCTGCTCCTGAAAAGGTTTGAAATAACCTGTTGCACGAAACCGACAGCCGGTTGGCGTCAAGGTTTGCGTGCCGACGCAGGTTGTCGGAAAATGCGCCCCGTTTAAAGCGCGATGCTCCGGTGGTTCCCAGAAAACCGCCGAGCCTGAACAGTTTGCTTGGGGGGCAATCTTCGATGAATCAACGTAAAAAGCCGGATCTGCTGTGGATTCTGGTGTTCATTTTTGGCCTGGGTGTGGTCACTACCGGTTATGCGCAAGGGTTCTGGGAGCGCAAGCTGGACAACGCCTATCAGATGCCGGTCGACGCCAGCCAGCCACAACGTTGATGCCCACGCCGGCGCCGCTCAACGCGGCGCCAGGTACCAGCCACGGTCCGAGACCGTCCCCTGCAGCGGCACATCCCAACTGGCCTGAGCCAGCCGCTCGACCTTCTGGCATTCATGTGCCAGCCCCAACAGCAACGGCTTTTTCCAGGTCTGGCGACGCGCCTGGTAGGCCAGGCTGCGATCATAGAAACCACCGCCCATTCCCAGCCGCCCTCCTACTTCGTCGAAGCCGACCAGCGGTAGCAGGATCAGGTCCAATGCCCAGATCGGCCGCTGGCGCTTGCGGTCGGTAACGGGTTCCGGAATGCGAAAGCGGTTGGGCTTGAGCTTTTCACCTTGCTCGAAGCGCTGGAACACCATGCGCGTGCGCGGCCAGGCGTGCAACACCGGCAGGTAGGTGCGCTTGCCGCGGCGCTGGGCTTCGCGCAGCAGCAGGTATGGGTCGATTTCACCGTCGTTGGGCAGGTACAGGGCAATGTGCCGGGCGCGGCGGAACAGCGGGTGCTGCGCCAGCTGGCGATACAGCCCAAGGGCGGCCTGGCGTTGCTGGGCAGGGGTAAGGGCGCGGCGGGCATTGCGAAGCAGGCGACGAAGCTGGGGGCGGGTGAGCTGCGCGGTGTCGGTCATGGCACGGGCGATCCCAGGTGTGCTGGCCGAGCGCTCGGCCAAAACGAATTGCCCGCCGGAGGGGGCGGGCAAGAGAATTCAGGCTCCCCGATAAGACCGCTATCGGTGTAGCCCTTGAACCCGAAAGTTCAAGGTGGAGATTGCAGGGGGCGTTAAGGCTTTCCGTCGGGCGGACATGCACACCGGCCCCAGCGTGCAACCCCCGTGGTTGTGCGTATCGGCTCAGGGACATAACCGACTGGCGCATCCCCCAGGGAGTGGCGCCAGTATACCAATCTCAGCCGATTTTGGTATCCGCGTCGTCGGACAGTGCCTGGTCGACCCGTTCCAGCAGGTCGCGCACCTGTTCGCGGGTGGTGCCGCCTGCCGGGGCATCGTTGCGGTCTTCCTGGCGGTGCAGCATTTCGTGGGTGATGTTCAACGCTGCCATGACCGCAATGCGGTCGGCGCCGATCACCTTGCCGCTGCTGCGGATCTCGCGCATCTTGCCGTCCAGGTAGCGCGCGGCGCTGACCAGGTTGTTGCGCTCTTCCGGCGGGCAGATGATCGAATATTCCTTGTCGAGGATCTGCACGGTGACGCTATTGCTTGAACTCATGAGTCTTGCTCCAGAGCCTTGAGGCGTAAAATCATCGACTCGACCTTGCGCTTGGCGATCTCGTTCTTTTCGATGAGGTGGGCGCGCTCTTCGCGCCAGGATTTTTCCTGAGCTACTAGGAGTGCATTTTGCCGTTTTAGTTGCTCGACACGTTCGATCAGCAGCTCGAATCGGCTCATCAGTGCCTGCAGGTCGTTCTCTTGCGTGGGTTGCACTCGATTCGCTCCGTCGTTGAGTCACCTGGCGATGATGCCTCTCCCTGGGCGGCGACGGCCAGTGCCGATGGTCTTGGCGCGCCTGCCGGTGCTAGGATACAAGGTCTCCATTCTAGTCATTGCGCCGTCTGGCGCCTAGCTGCCCATGCCCAATACCCAATCGCCCTACATCGCCTTCGCCATGCTGCTGTCCAGCAATGGCCATCCTGTCACCCCGGCCGAACTGCACGGCCTGCTGATCGGCCGCAGCTGCGCCGGTGCCGGCTTCGACGCCGACGGCTGGCTGGCCGATGCGGCCCAGCTGCTGGAAACCGAGCCCGGTGACTCCGTTCGCAACGCCCTGGTCGGCCTGCAGGAAATGGTCAAGGGCGAACTCACCAGCGACGACATGGCGATCGTCCTGCTGCTGCCTTCCGACGCCGCCGCCCTGAGCGACCGCGCCACCGCGCTGGGCCAGTGGTGCCAAGGCTTCATTACCGGTTTTGGCCTGAATGCCGGTGGCAAGGACCTGTCCGACGAGGCCAAGGAAGTGCTGCAGGACCTGGTGGCCATTTCCCAGGTTCAGGAAGCCCTCGAGGAGTCCGAGGATGGCGAGAGCGACTACATGGAAGTCATGGAATACCTGCGCGTGGCGCCATTGCTGCTGTTCTCCGAGCTGGCCAAGCCGGCCGCCCCTGCACCCAAGCCATCGCTGCACTGATCAACCGGGGGTAGTCTGCCCATGAGCCACATTCCCAAGGCCGAGTATGCCCGTCGGCGCAAGGCGCTGATGGCGCAGATGGTACCCAACAGCATCGCCATCCTGCCCGCTGCCGCGGTTGCCATCCGCAACCGCGACGTCGAGCACGTCTACCGCCAGGACAGCGACTTCCAGTACCTCAGTGGTTTCCCCGAGCCGGAAGCGGTGATTGCGCTGATCCCCGGGCGCGAGCATGGCGAATACGTGCTGTTCTGCCGTGAACGCAACCCCGAGCGCGAGCTGTGGGATGGCCTGCGGGCCGGCCAGGAAGGTGCGGTGCGCGATTTCGGCGCAGACGATGCCTTCCCCATCACCGACATCGACGAGATCCTGCCGGGCCTGATCGAAGGCCGTGAGCGGGTGTACAGCGCCATGGGCAGCAACCCCGAGTTCGATCGCCGGCTGATGGACTGGATCAACGTGATCCGCTCCAAGGCCCGCCTGGGCGCCCAGCCGCCGAACGAGTTCGTTGCGCTGGATCATCTGCTGCACGACATGCGCCTGTATAAATCGGCGGCGGAAGTGAAGGTAATGCGCGCTGCCGCAGATATCTCGGCGCGGGCCCACGTGCGGGCCATGCAGGCCTGCCGGGCCGGGCTGCACGAATACAGCCTGGAAGCCGAGCTGGACTACGAATTCCGCAAGGGTGGGGCGAAGATGCCGGCCTACGGTTCTATCGTCGCGGCCGGGCGCAATGGCTGCATCCTGCACTATCAGCAGAACGACGCCCCGCTGAAGGATGGCGACTTGGTGCTGATCGATGCCGGTTGCGAGATCGACTGCTACGCCAGCGACATCACCCGTACCTTCCCGGTCAGCGGGCGCTTTTCGCCGGAGCAAAAGGCCATCTACGAGCTGGTGCTCAAGGCTCAGGCCGCAGCGTTTGCCGAAATCGCCCCCGGCAAGCACTGGAACCATGCCCATGAGGCCACCGTGCGGGTCATCACCGAGGGCCTGGTGGAACTGGGCCTGCTGAAGGGCGAGGTGCAGGCGCTGATCGACAGCGAGGCCTATCGTGCCTTCTACATGCACCGCGCCGGGCACTGGCTGGGCATGGATGTACACGATGTGGGCGAGTACAAGGTGGGTGGCGAGTGGCGGGTGCTTGAACCCGGCATGGCGCTTACCGTCGAACCGGGCATCTACATAGGCGCCGACAATCAGGCCGTGGCGAAGAAATGGCGCGGCATTGGTGTAAGGATCGAGGACGACGTGGTAGTGACCAGGCAAGGCTGTGAAATCCTGACTTCGGGCGTGCCGCGCACGGTCGCCGAGATCGAGGCGTTGATGCAGGCCGCCCGCAAGGACGCGGCATGAACCGGGTAAACCTGGCGATCATCGGCGGCGGCCTGGTGGGCGCGAGCCTGGCCCTGGCGCTACAGGCGGGGGCCAAGGCGCGGGGCTGGAAGATTCTGCTGATCGAGCCGTTCGCCCCGGGTGACAGCTTTCAACCCAGCTACGATGCGCGTTCGTCGGCACTGTCGTTCGGTACCCGGCAGATCTACCAGCAGCTGGGCCTGTGGCAGGCCATCGAGCACCGCGCGGAGCCGATTCGGCAAATTCATGTGTCCGACCGCGGCCGCTTCGGCGCCACCCGCCTGGATGCCCAGGAAGAGGGCGTACCGGCGCTGGGCTACGTGGTGGAAAACGCCTGGTTGGGCCAGTGCCTGTGGCAAGGGCTGGACAGCGAGGTGGTGAGCTGGCGCTGCCCGGCGGAAGTGACCGCGATGCAGGCCATCGAAGGTGGCTACCGTTTGCAACTGAACGACGACACCCAGTTGGAGTGCGACCTGGCGGTACTGGCCGACGGTGGCCGCTCCGGCCTGCGCGAACAGCTGGGCATCCACGTACGCCACACGCCCTATCAACAGAGCGCGTTGATCGCCAATATCACCCCGGGCGAGGCCCACGGCGGCCAGGCTTTCGAGCGTTTCACCGAAGCAGGCCCCATGGCCCTGTTGCCGCTGCCGGATAACCGCTGTGCGCTGGTCTGGACCCGCCAGGGCATGGACGCGCGGCGCCTGGCCGACATCGATGAGCGCAATTTCCTACGCGAGCTGCAGGGTGTGTTCGGCTATCGTCTGGGCGCCTTGCGTCAGGTCGGCGCGCGGCACCTCTACCCACTGTCGCTGATCGAGGCCCAGGAGCAGGTGCGGCCGCATCTGGTGGTGCTGGGCAACGCCGCGCACAGCCTGCACCCCATTGCCGGCCAGGGCTTCAACCTGTCGCTTCGTGACGTGCAGGCGCTGGCCGAGGCACTGCTGGCCGGCCCGCAGCAGCCTGGCGACCTGACCACGTTGCAGGCCTACCACCAGCGCCAGCGCATGGACCAGGCCATGACCATCGGTTTTTCCGACCAGGTCACCCGCCTGTTCGGCAGCAGCCAGCCGTTGCTGGCCGCCGGGCGCAACCTTGGCCTGCTCGGGCTGGACCTGTTGCCACCGGCGAAGAGCTGGTTCGCCAGGCAGGCCATGGGCCTTGGTACCCGCCCCGACCCGCGGGGGCAGGCATGAGCGACGACGCGCGCCGGCTGGCGCGCCGGGCACGCCTGTTGCGCTGGCGGTTGAACCTGTACCCGCCGTATCTGGGGGCCGGTATCCGCGTGCAGCACATCAGCCCGGACCTGCGCAGCGCCAAGGTGGCGATGAAGCTGACCCGCTGGAACCGCAACTATGTCGGTACTCAGTTTGGCGGCAGCCTGTATTCGATGGTCGACCCTTTCTACATGCTGTTGCTGATCGAGCAGCTGGGGCGTGACTACATCGTCTGGGACAAGGCAGCCAGCATCGATTTCATTGCGCCGGGCAAAGGCCCGGTGTATGCCGAACTCCACGTCGATGACGCGCTGCTGGAAGACATCCGCCAGCAGACCGCCACCGGCAAGAAATGCCTGCCACGTTTGCAGGTCGACATCCGCGACGGCACCGGCGAGCTGGTGGCGCGGGTCGATAAAACCCTATATGTGCGGCTCAAGCCGCAAGCGAGGCTGGCGTAAGGCATGGAAATGCGCGCAGATCTGTTGATTGTCGGTGCCGGTATGGTCGGCAGCGCCTTGGCTCTGGCGTTGCGCCACAGTGGCCTGCAAATCCTCTTGCTCGACGGCGGCCCGCTGACGGTCAAGCCGTTCGATGTCCAGGCCCCGTTCGAGCCGCGTGTCAGCGCGCTGTCGGCGGCCAGCCAGCGCATTCTGGAGCGCCTTGGCGCCTGGGATGGCATTGCCCGGCGGCGTGCCACGCCATACTCGGACATGCATGTGTGGGATGGCAGCGGCACCGGGCAGATTCACTTTTCGGCTGCCAGCGTGCACGCCCAGACGCTCGGCCATATCGTCGAGAACCGGGTGGTGCAGGACGGCCTGCTGGAGCGCCTGCATGACAGCGACATCGGCCTGTTGGCGAATGCGCGGCTGGAGCAGCTACGCCGTTCTGGCGATGAATGGCTACTGACCCTGGCAGATGGCCGGCAACTGCGCGCGCCGCTGGTGATCGCGGCCGATGGCGCCAACTCGGCAGTGCGGCGCCTGGCCGGTTGCGAAACCCGCGAGTGGGATTACCTGCACCATGCCATCGTCACCAGCGTGCGTTGCAGTGCCGGGCACCAGGCCACGGCCTGGCAGCGCTTCACCGATGAAGGGCCATTGGCGTTCCTGCCGTTGACCCGCGATGGCCAGCAGGACTGGTGCTCGATCGTGTGGTCGACCACGCCGGAGCATGCCGAGCAATTGATGGCGCTGGATGAAGCTGCCTTCCTGAAGGCCCTTGAGCGGGCTTTCGAGGGGCGCCTGGGTAATGTGCTGCAAGCCGACCCTAGAGTGTGCGTGCCGCTGCGTCAGCGCCACGCCAAGCGCTATGTGGATGAAGGCCTGGCATTGATCGGCGATGCCGCGCACACCATTCACCCGCTGGCCGGGCAGGGCGTCAATCTGGGCTTCCTGGATGCAGCGGTGCTGGCCGAGGTGCTGGTCAATGCCTGCGAGCGTGGCGAGCGGCTGGCTGATGTGAAGGTGCTGAGCCGTTACGAGCGGCGGCGCATGCCGCACAACCTGGCGCTGATGGCGGCGATGGAAGGGTTTGAGCGGTTGTTCCAGGCCAACCCGTTGCCGTTGCGCTGGTTGCGTAACAGCGGGTTGAAGCTGGTGGAGCAGATGCCGGAGGCCAAAGCGATGTTCGTGCGACAGGCGCTGGGTTTGAGCGGCGACCTGCCGGATCTGGCCAAGGCATGAGATTGCTGGAGTCTGTGGGAGCGGGCATGCCCGCGAAACAGGCAACGCGGTGAATGGCACCGGCTTTGCCGGTGTTCGCGGGCTTGCCCGCTCCCACAGGAGCCTTGCAACTGTTATCCCTCTGCAACATCCGGTAACGGCTATGTAGATGAGTCGGAAAATGGGATTCACTACCATTTGCGCCTCTCATACGATCCGAGGAGTGCTTTCCATGTTGCCACGCAAGCCCCTACTGGCCGCCCTGGCCCTGACCCTGTTCGGCGGCGCCGCCCAGGCAGCGGACGAAGTGGTGGTGTACTCCTCGCGCATCGACGAGCTGATCAAGCCGGTTTTCGATGCCTATACCGCCAAGACCGGGGTCAAGATCAAGTTCATCACCGACAAGGAAGCCCCGCTGATGCAGCGCATCAAGGCCGAGGGCGAAAATGGCGTGGCCGACCTGCTGCTGACCGTCGATGCCGGCAACCTGTGGCAGGCCGAGCAGATGGGCATCCTGCAGCCGATCAAGTCCGACATCATCGACCAGAACATCCCACCGCAGTACCGCGCCTCGTCCCACGACTGGACCGGCCTGAGCCTGCGCGCCCGCACCATCATCTACTCCACCGAGCGGGTCAAGCCGCAGGAGCTGAGCACCTACGAAGCCCTGGCCGACAAGCAGTGGGAAGGCCGCCTGTGCCTGCGCACGGCGAAGAAGGTGTACAACCAGTCGCTGACCGCCACCCTGATCGAGACCCACGGCGAGGCGAAGACCGAGCAAATCGTCAAAGGCTGGGTCAACAACTTGTCCACCGATGTGTTCTCCGACGACAACGCCGTGATCCAGGCCATCGAGGCCGGCCAGTGTGACGTGGGTGTGGTCAACACCTACTACTACGGCCGCCTGCACAACCAGAACCCGAAACTGCCGGTGAAGATCTTCTGGCCCAACCAGGGTGACCGTGGCGTGCACGTGAACCTGTCGGGCATCGGCCTGACCAAGCACGCGCCACACCCGGAGGCAGCGAAGAAGCTGGTGGAATGGATGACCGGTGAAGAGGCGCAGAAGCTGTTCGCCGACATCAACCAGGAGTTCCCGGCCAACCCGAAGGTCAAGCCATCGGAAGAAGTGGCGGCGTGGGGCAGCTTCAAGGCTGACAGCATTCCGGTGGAAATCGCTGGCAAGCGCCAGGCTGAAGCGATTCGCTTGATGGATCGGGCTGGCTGGAACTAAGCGCCAGGCTTTATTCTTCCGGGGCCTTTCAGGGCCTCTTCGCGGGTGAACCCGCTCCCACAGGAATATCACTGCCCCCAAGGGCGGCGCCGAACCCTGTGGGAGCGGGTTCACCCGCGAACGACCGCGCAGCGGTCGCCATCGCACTCGAGACTTCAGCCTTGCCCCACACCCCCCAACGCCGCTGGTACCTCCCGGTCACCCTGGTCGCCGCCCTGGTGCTCCTGCCCCTGAGCGTTCTGCTGTTGTCCTGGCAGTCGATCGACATGCAGATCTGGTCGCACCTGCTCGATACCCAGATGACTCGCCTGCTGGGCAATACCCTGACGCTGGTGGTGGGTGTGGGCATCGGCGTCACCGTGCTGGGCGTCAGCCTGGCCTGGCTGACCAGCCTCTGCGAGTTCCCTGGCCGACGCTGGCTGGATTGGGCGCTGATGCTACCGTTCGCCATCCCGGCCTATGTGCTGGCGTTCGTCTTCGTCGGCCTGCTGGACTTCGCCGGCCCGGTGCAGAGCGCCCTGCGCGAGGTGTTCGGGCCGATGCGCCTGCCGCGGGTGCGTTCCACTGGCGGGGTGATCGTCGTCCTGGTGCTGGTGTTCTACCCCTATGTCTACCTGCTGGCGCGTACTGCATTCCTTGCCCAGGGCAAGGGGCTGATGGAGGCGGCGCGGGTGCTGGGGCTGTCCCCGCTGCAAGCGTTCTGGCGTGTGGCCCTGCCAATGGCACGGCCGGCGATCGGCGCCGGTATCGCCCTGGCCCTGATGGAAACTCTGGCCGACTTTGGCGCGGTGGCAGTTTTCAACTTCGACACCTTCACGACAGCCATCTACAAGACCTGGTACGGCTTCTTCAGCCTGTCCAGCGCGGCCCAGCTGGCCAGCCTGTTGCTGCTGGCAGTAATGCTGGTGCTTTATGGCGAGCGCCGTGCCAGGGGCGCCAGCCGCAGCGGCAACGAGCGGCCGCGCGGGCAGGCGCTGTACCACCTGCGCGGGTTCAAGGCGTTGCTGGCCAGTGGCTGGTGCCTGCTGGTGTTCGCCTGCGCCTTCGTCATCCCACTGCTGCAACTGCTGGCGTGGTTCTGGCAGCGCGGCCGGCATGACCTGGACGAGCGCTATGTCGGCCTGGTGCTGCACACCCTGTACCTGGGCGGCATGGCGGCGCTGGTCACGGTGTGCGTGGCGTTGCTGCTGGCCTTTGCCCGGCGCCAGGCGCCGACGGGTGGTATCCGCGCCGGGGTAGGCCTGGCCAACCTGGGCTATGCCTTGCCCGGCTCGGTGCTGGCGGTGTCGATCATGCTGGCCTTCAGTTACCTCGACAACCACCTGGTCATCCCGCTGTCCAGCTGGCTGGGCGGTGCCGGCAAGCCGCTGCTGCTGGGCAGCCTGGCGGCCTTGCTGCTGGCCTACCTGGTGCGCTTCATCGCGGTGGCCTACGGGCCGCTGGAGAGCAGCCTGGAGCGGATCCGCCCGTCACTGCCCGAGGCATCCCGCAGCCTGGGCGTCGGCGGCGCGAGATTGTTTTTCAAGGTGTATCTGCCGCTGCTGGTGCCTGGCGCGCTCAGCGCTGCCCTGCTGGTGTTCGTTGATGTGCTCAAGGAAATGCCGGCCACCTTGCTGATGCGCCCGTTCGGCTGGGACACCTTGGCGGTACGTGTGTTCGAGATGACCAGCGAGGGGGAGTGGGCGCGTGCATCGCTGCCGGCACTGACCCTGGTGCTGGTGGGCCTGCTGCCGGTCATCGGCCTGATCCGCCGTTCGGCACGTCGACCCGGTCACAGTCACTGAGGGTGTCAGCCCGCGCCCTTGCGGCTACAATGCGCGGCACTCGCGCGGCGGGTCCTACACAAGAAGAGCTGACGACCCAACGTCATCGACCGCCGCCGCTTCGCCACGCCCGGAAGGAGAAACCCATGGGACAGCGCACGCTTTTGTACGACTTGCACCTGGCGCTGGGCGCCAAGACGGTCGATTTCGGTGGCTGGGACATGCCACTGCACTATGGCTCGCAGGTCGAGGAGCACCATCAGGTGCGCAGCGATTGCGGGGTGTTCGATGTGTCCCACATGACTGTGATCGATGTCGACGGCAGCGACGCCACTGCCTGGTTGCAGCGCCTGCTGGCCAACGATGTGGCCCGTCTCGACGATATCGGCAAGGCGCTGTATAGCCCGTTGCTGCAGGAGCAGGGCAAGGTCATCGACGACCTGATTGTCTACCGCACCGAAACCGGCTACCGCCTGGTCACCAACGCGGCTACCCGGGCCAAGGTACTCGATTGGCTGGCCGCACAGCGTGCCGGTTATGCCGTGGACTTCCGGGTCCGTCCCGACCTGGCCATTCTCGCCATCCAGGGCCCGCATGCACGCGAAAAGGTCGCCGCCCTGCTCAGCCCCGCGCGCGCCGCGCTGATTCGCGAACTGCGCCCATTCGAGGGCATGGCCGAAGGCGACTGGTTCATTGCCCGCACCGGGTATACCGGTGAAGACGGCCTGGAGATCATCCTTCCTGGCGAGCAGGCCGTGGCCTTCTTCAACGACCTGGTCGGCGCCGGTATTGCCCCAAGCGGCCTTGGCGCCCGCGACACCCTGCGCCTGGAAGCCGGCATGAACCTGTACGGCCAGGACATCGACGAAGCACACACACCACTCACTTCCAACCTGGGCTGGAGCATCGCCTGGGAGCCCGCCGAGCGCGACTTCATCGGCCGCGCCGGCCTGCTGAAGGAAATCGAACAAGGTGTACAGAAAAAACTGGTCGGCCTGGTGCTGGAAGAGCGTGGCGTGCTGCGTGCCCACCAGGTGGTGCGTGTAGCCGGGATTGGCGAAGGAGAGATCACCAGTGGTAGTTTCTCGCCTACGCTGAGCAAGTCCATCGCCCTTGCCCGCGTGCCCATGGCCACTGGCGACCGGGCCGAGGTGGAAATCCGCGGCAAGTGGTACCCGGTGCGGGTGGTCAAACCGACCTTCGTGCGCCACGGCAAGATCCTGATCTGAACAATTTTCAACCGGCGGGCGTACCGCTGAGCCAATCGAGGAATTCAAGACATGAGCAATATCCCCGCCGACCTGCGTTTTGCCGAAAGCCACGAGTGGGCTCGCCTGGAAGCCGACGGCACCGTGACCGTGGGTATCAGCGACCACGCCCAGGAAGCCCTGGGTGACGTGGTGTTCGTCGAGCTGGCCGAAGTCGGCAAGGTGTTTGGGGCTGGCGACGCTGCCGGTGTGGTCGAGTCGGTCAAGGCCGCTTCGGACATCTATGCTCCGGTCTCTGGCGAAGTGATCGCGGTCAACGAAGAGCTGGCTGACAGCCCTGAGCTGCTCAACGAGCAGCCTTACGAGTCGTGGATCTTCAAGCTCAAGCCAAGCAACCCGGCCGAGCTGGACAAGCTGCTGGATGCTGCTGGCTACAAGGCTGCCATCGGCGAGTAATACCGCGTCGGCCTCTTCGCGGCTAAAGCCGCTCCCACAGGTACTGCACAGCGTCTGATATCTGTGCGGTCCCTGTGGGAGCGGCTTTAGCCGCGAAGAGGCCGGGCCTGCAAGCAACTTTCCCCGCACAATCGGCAATCCCTTCCTAGACTTGTAAGTCTCCATGAGAGCTGTTTCAGGAAGAGAGCGTCGTCATGTCCCAGTCGCCATCCCTGCATCAACTGCAAGAGCTCAACCCTTTCCTGCGTCGCCACCTGGGCCCGGATGCCACGGAGCAGCAGGCCATGCTCAATGCGCTGGGTGTCGCCAGCCGCAGTGAGCTGATCGAGCAGACCGTACCGCCAGACATCCGCCTCAATCGCCCCCTCGACCTGCCGCCGGCACTGGACGAACAGGCCGCCCTGGCCAAGCTCGCCGGTTACGCCGGGCAGAATCAGGTCTGGACCAGCCTGATCGGCATGGGCTACCACGGCACCATCACCCCCACGGTCATCCTGCGCAACGTGCTGGAGAACCCGGGCTGGTATACCGCCTATACGCCCTATCAACCCGAGATTGCCCAAGGCCGGCTGGAGGCGCTGCTGAACTTCCAGCAGATGGTCATCGACCTCACCGGGTTGGCCCTGGCCAATGCCTCGCTGCTCGACGAAGCCACTGCCGCCGCCGAGGCCATGGCCCTGGCCAAGCGGGTGGCGCGCAACAAGAGCAATGCCTTCTTCGCCGACGAGCACTGTCACCCGCAGACCCTGTCGGTACTCAAGACCCGTGCCGAGGGCTTTGGCTTCGAGCTGATCGTCGACTCTGTGGATAACCTTGGCAAACACGCGGTTTTCGGGGCCTTGCTGCAGTACCCGGATACTCATGGCGAGGTGCGCGACCTGCGTCCGCTGATCGATCATCTGCACAGCCAGCATGCCCTGGCCTGCGTAGCCGCAGACCTGCTCAGCCTGGTGCTGCTGGCACCACCAGGGGAGCTGGGCGCCGATGTGGTGCTGGGCTCGACCCAGCGTTTTGGCGTACCGATGGGCTATGGCGGCCCCCACGCGGCCTATTTCGCTTGCCGCGATGACTACAAGCGAGCCATGCCGGGGCGCATCATCGGCGTGTCGCGCGATGCCCGTGGCAATACCGCGCTGCGCATGGCGCTGCAAACCCGCGAGCAGCATATCCGCCGCGAGAAGGCCAACTCCAACATTTGCACGGCCCAGGTGCTGCTAGCCAACATCGCCGGCTTCTACGCGGTGTACCACGGCCCGGAAGGCCTGCAGCGCATTGCCCAGCGCGTGCACCGGCTGACCTTCATCCTCGCCGCCGGCCTCGAAGCCAAGGGTATCAAGCGCTTCAATCAGCACTTCTTCGACACCCTCACCCTGGATGTCGGCGGTGCCCAGGCGGCCATCATCGAAAGCGCCGAAGCCGCGCAGATCAACTTGCGCATCCTCGGCCGCGGGCACCTGGGCGTGAGCCTGGACGAGACCTGCTCGGAGCACACGGTGCTGCGACTGTTCGACATCTTCCTGGGGGTGGACCATGGCCTCGACATCGCCACACTCGATCAGCTGGCCCTGCCCGAAGGCATCCCCGCCAGCCTGGTGCGGCGCACGCCGTTCCTCGCCCACCCGGTGTTCAACCTGCACCACAGCGAAACCGAGATGCTGCGCTACCTCAAGCAGCTGGAGAACAAGGACCTGGCGCTGAACCAGTCGATGATCCCGCTGGGTTCGTGCACCATGAAGCTCAACGCCACCAGCGAGATGATCCCCATTACCTGGCCTGGCTTTGCCCAACTGCACCCGTTTGCCCCGGCGGCCCAGGCCACCGGCTACAAGGCAATGATCGACGAGCTGGAAAGCTGGCTGTGCGCCATTACCGGCTTCGATGCCATCTGCATGCAGCCCAACTCCGGCGCCCAGGGCGAGTACGCCGGCCTGATGGCCATTACCCGCTACCACCGCAGCCGCCACCAGCCACAACGCACGCTGTGCCTGATCCCGTCGTCGGCCCACGGCACCAACCCGGCGTCGGCGCAAATGGCCGGCATGGAGGTGGTGATCGTCGATTGCGACGATGATGGCAATGTCGACCTGGCCGACCTCAAGGCCAAGGCCAACTCGGCCGGGGATCGGTTGTCGTGCCTGATGATCACTTATCCGTCGACCCACGGCGTGTATGAAGAGGGGATCCGCGAAATCTGCGAGGTGGTCCACCAGCACGGAGGCCAGGTTTACATGGACGGCGCCAACCTCAATGCCCAGGTGGGCCTGGCACGGCCGGCGGATATCGGCGCCGACGTTTCACACATGAACCTGCACAAGACCTTCTGCATCCCCCACGGTGGTGGTGGCCCGGGTATGGGCCCGATCGGCATTCGCGCGCACCTCAAGCCGTTCGTCGCCAGCCACCCGGTGGTGCCGATACCCGGCCTGGACCCGAACAACAGCGCAGTCAGCGCCGCGCCCTGGGGCAGTGCGAGCATCCTGCCGATCAGCTGGATGTACATAGCCATGATGGGGCCGCAGCTGGCAGATGCCAGCGAGGTGGCGATCCTCTCGGCCAATTACCTGGCCAGCCAGCTGGGTGGCGCTTTCCCGGTGCTCTACCGCGGGCGCAACCAGCGGGTGGCGCATGAGTGCATCCTCGACCTGCGGCCGCTGAAGGCGCTGACCGGCATCAGCGAAGAGGACGTGGCCAAGCGCCTGATGGACTATGGCTTCCACGCGCCGACCATGTCGTTCCCGGTGCCGGGCACGTTGATGGTCGAGCCGACCGAGAGTGAGTCGAAGGCCGAACTGGACCGTTTCGTCGAGGCGATGCTGGCGATTCGGGCGGAAATTGGCGAAGTGCAGGAGGGCAACTGGCCGGCGGAGAACAACCCGCTCAAGCATGCGCCGCATACCCTGGCCGATGTGCTGGCGGTGTGGGACAGGCCTTACAGCCTGGAACAGGCGGTGGCGCCCAGTGCTCACGTGCGCCAGCACAAGTACTGGCCAGCGGTGAACCGGGTCGACAACGTGTATGGGGACAGGAATCTGTTCTGTGCTTGTGTGCCGGTGGAGGCTTATCGCTAATTGTGGTTGCCTGTGCCGGCCTCTTCGCGGGTAAACCCGCTCCCACAGGGCTTCTGCAAGTTTTGAATACTGTGCAGTACCTGTGGGAGCGGGTTCACCCGCGAAGCAGGCGACGCTGTTATTCGGCTACTGCATTCTTGGCCAGGATGGCATTGGCCAGTTCCATGTCGGAAGCCTGCATCCCCGGGTTCTGCGCGCGGGCCTGGCGAATCGCCGCTTCAAGGAACGGGCCGCGGATCGCGCCTTCGCTGGCCACAAAGCTGCCAGCGTCATCCTGCGCCGCCATCACCAGCTTGTGATCCCCGGAAGTCAGGTAGCTCGATGCCGTGGTAGCACCGGTAGTCATCACGTTACGCCAGAAGGTATCGGCCATGGCCGAGCCGATAGGCAGCGAAAGCAAGGCAGCGGCAGCGATGGCGGTTTTGAAACGCATGTTGAAACACCTCGAAGGGTGAGGGTTGAAGATGCGCGGTTTGATCCTGCCACGGGGGTGCAAGTTCCTTGAATACAAAGGATTTTTGCTCAGGAACAGGCCCGTAGCACTTCCTCTTGGCGGGTCTGCCCGCAGGCTACCTTGGCTTCACCGCAGCGGCGCAGATCGAGCAATCCATCGGCCACGGCCTGACGCCGCAAACTGGCCAGGTCGCTGCCCGGGCCTATCAGGGCGCGCAGGCTGTCGCTGGGCACCAGCAGCTCGAACAACCCTGTGCGGCCATGGAACCCGGTGCCACGACAGGTACGGCACGGCTGGCCTTCGGGCAGCGCTGCACCACCCCGGCAATCCGCGCACAGCGTGCGAACCAACCGCTGGGCCATGACCCCCACCAGCGTTGCCTTGATCAGGTAGTCGGCCACACCCAGCTCCTGCAGGCGGGTGATCGCGCCACAGGCGTCGTTGGTGTGCAGGGTCGACAGCACCAGGTGCCCGGTCAGGGCTGCCTGCACCGCCACCAGGGCGGTCTCGCGGTCACGGATTTCACCGATCATGATGATGTCCGGATCCTGGCGCAGCATGGCGCGCACACCGTTGGCGAAACCCAGGTCCAGCGCAGGCTGCACCTGCAGTTGGTTGAAGGCGGGATCCAGGCGCTCGATCGGGTCTTCGATGGTGCACAGGTTGACCTGCGGCGTGGCGAGCAGCTTGAGGCTGGCGTACAGCGTGCTGGTCTTGCCGGACCCGGTGGGGCCGGTGACCAGGATGATGCCCTGGCGCTGGCGCAGCAGGCTTTGCCACTGTTCCAGTTGCGCCCCATCCAGGCCGAGCCGGTCGAAGCCTTCTTGCAACTGTTGCGGGTCGAACAGGCGCAGCACCAGCTTTTCGCCGAACGGGGTCGGCAGAGTCGACAGCCGCAATTCTACCTCGCCACCGCCAGGCAGGCGGCTTTGCAGCCGGCCATCCTGCGGCCGGCGCTTTTCCGCGACGTCCATGCGCCCCAGGTGTTTCAGGCGGCTGACCAGCGCCAGGGTCACTCCGGCGGGGAAGGCATAGACGTTGTGCAGCAGGCCGTCGATGCGGTAGCGCAACTGGCCCTGCTCGCGGCGTGGTTCCAGGTGGATATCGCTGGCGCGTTGCTCGATGGCGTACTGCAGCAGCCAGTCGACGATATGCACGATGTGCGCGTCGTCCGCACTGGCCTCGGCCTGGCGCTTGCCCAGTTCCAGCAGCTGTTCGAGTTCACCCAGGCTTGCTGACTGCTGGTGTTGCGCGCCCTTTACCGATTGGGCCAGGCGATGGAACGACTGCCCTGCCTGGCGAACCTGCTGCGGGTTGGCCAGCACGCGACGGACCGGCCGGCCAAGGCTGCGGGTGAGGTCGGCCAGCCAGTCGTCCTGGTAGGGTTGGGCGCTGGCGACGGTGACGCTGGAGGCGTCGGCGGCAACGATGAGGATGCCATGGCGCTGGGCGAATGCAGGGGATATCAGGCCGGTGACCTGGGGCAGGTCCAGTTGCAGCGGGTCGATGCGCAGGTAGGGCTGGCCGACCTTGTTGGCCAGCCATTGGCAGAGGCGGTCCAGGTCCAGGGGCTGGCCAGGGTGTCGGCGGTCTTCCAGGGCGCAGGCGGCGATCTGTTCCAGCGGGTGAGCGGTGGGGTGAGTGGCGGCGTGCTCGAGTACCTGAAGGGTGTCGTTGGCGTGTAGATGCTGGTCGGCGAGCAGGGCCTGGAGCACGCGCTTGAGGTCGAGTGCCGGGTTGTCGGAGGTGTGCATGGTTGGCGTCCGTGCCTGACAGGGGAGTGCTGATCAAGGCTAGACGGGCGGGGCTGGGTTGATGGGGATGAAGGGTTTCGGGATCTTGCAGTGCCTGTGCTGGCCTCTTCGCGGGTGAACCCGCTCCCACAGGGATCGCACAGGCCTTGAATACTGTGCAGTACCTGTGGGAGCGGGTTTACCCGCGAAGAGGCCAGCACAGGTACAGCTGATCGCTCAGACCACCGCCAGCTCCACCCGCTGCAGATTGGTCAGGCTCACTTCACCCACACACACCAGGTTGCGCAATTTTTGCGCAATCACCTCGGCCCGGTGCCAGCTCAGGCCGCCGATGCCGACCTCGATATCCAGCCAGTCATCCTGCTGGTTGACCTGCACGCTGTGCGGGGTCAGGAACTGCAGGGCAAACAGGTTGAGCACCCGGCACAGGCTGTCAGGCTCGGCCTCGGCCTGCAGGCGATAGTGCACGGTGCTGTGGGCGCTGCTGGCGGCCCAGGCGTCGGTACGGGGCTGTGCGTTCATGCTGGTCTCCGCGAATGTGGGAGAAATTCTTGCACGTTGGTGGCGGTATTTTTTCGCTATGATTTGATCATTTCGCCGTATCGGCGAATTGTTCTATTCATGAAGTGCTGTTCAGGAGAATTATTGATGCACAGCGAGCTGGACGCCTACGACCGCCGTATCCTCGAACTGCTGCAGGAGGACGCTTCGCTGTCCAGCGCGCAGATCGCCGAACGCGTGGGGCTGTCCCAATCGCCGTGCTGGCGGCGTATCCAGCGGTTGAAGGAGGAGGGGGTGATTCGCGGGCAGGTGACCTTGCTGGATCGCAAGAAGGTCGGCCTGAACACGCAGATATTCGCCGAGGTGAAACTGAACGCCCACGGGCGCTCCAACTTCACCGAGTTCACCGACGCGATCCGTGGGTTTCCGGAGGTGCTGGAGTGTTATGTGCTGATGGGCTCGGTGGACTTTCTGTTGCGCATTGTTACCCCGGATATCGAGGCTTATGAGCGGTTCTTCTTCGAAAAGCTGTCGAACGTGCCGGGGATACAGGAGGTGAACTCGATCGTGGCGCTATCGGAGATCAAGTCCACCACCAGCCTGCCACTTTCGCGTTGAGGCCATTCGCGGCGGTTCGGCGCCCCGACTCGCCCGCTCCCACAGGTGCTGTGCAGGCCCAGGCCTTGTGCAGTTCCCTGTGGGAGCGGGCAAGCCCGCGAAGAAGGCTACGCGGTATCAAGCCTTGAGCAGGTGCTTCCAGCCGCGGCTCTGATCTACCGCCCGGGCCTGTTCGATACGCGCTTCCAGCACTTCATCGCTGATCGGCTGTTCAGCCAGCTCATGCAGCTTCTTCAGGTCGCCATACAGGCGGTCCATCTGTGGCGCTTCCAGCACCTGGCGGGCATGGTGCAGCCAGGCCAGTAGCTGTTCGATGCGCGGCAACTGCTCGGCCAGGTCTTCCGGGCGCTGGGTGTACAGCGGCAGTTTCAACGCACGGCCTTCTTCGCCCAGCAGGTGCGCCAGCCAGCTGGCCAGCTGCGCCTTGCCCTGGCGCTCGCCGCGGCCTTTGCGCTCCACGGTCCAGGCGCGGGCCAGCAGCCAGCGCGAGGTTTCCAGCGAGAACTGGCCCCAGCGCACGTCTTCCAGCTCTTCGACGAACTGCTCGGGAGCGGCGCGGCGGATATCTTCGTCCTCATTGCCGGCCTGCACCAGTGGGCGCCAGTCTTCGAGCAGGGCGTCGAGGCTGCTGCGCAGGTCGCGGGTAGTGGCGCGCGGCGCGGCCTGGCCCAGGCTGGCGGTCATGGCACGCAGCTCGCTCAGGCACTCGACCCAGTCCTGCAACAGGCGCCAGTGGCCGTTGTGGCGGTATTGCTCGGCCAGGCGCTGGCTGCTGCCCAGCAGTTGCCAGGCCAGTGCGGCGTAGGCGTCGTCCACGGCCATTTCGCCTTCCAGCTCGGTGTGCGGCAGGCCCAGCTCGTAGCTGTCCGGCTCCAGCAGGCGGTAGCCACGCTCGGCCTTGCTGATGTCGCATGGCATCAGTGGCAGGCTGGCGGCCAGCTCGGCGGCCAGTTCCAAAAGAGCCTGAGGCTCGCCTTCACGCAGTTCCAGTTCCAGCTCGCAGATTTCTTCCTTGCGCTTGCCGGCGATCACGAAACCCTGGTCCAGCGCGGCCTCGATCACCACCTTGCTCTTGCCACGGCCCCAGGCGATTTCGGCGTATTCACGGGTGAAGTCGGTGGTGAACAGCGGCTTGATGGTCTTTTTGTCCAGGTTGGCCAGTTGCGCGGGCCAGCAGCTGTCGTCGAGCTTCTTCAGGTCGAGCTTGACCTTGTCCAGCTGCCATTCGTGCTCGTTGCGTTCGGACAGGCCCGCCACGCTGGTGCCGCGGCACTTGAGGGTCTGGATGATGGCCTCGCCATCGCGGCGCAGGCGCAGGGCCACACGGGCAGCGGAGAGCTCGCGCTCTGGGGTGTCGAAGTACTGGTTGAGCAGTTCGCGGGTCTGCCAGCCGGACTTGTTGCGCTTTTTCAGCAGAGGGTGCTCGCGCAGGGCGGCAAGGGTCTCGCGGCTGGCGCGGAGCTTGAGTTCGGTTTCTTTGTGCATCACAGGCTCGAAGGAGGGGGCGTGGTTGCCCAGCAGTCTACAGGAGTCGGCTCTCGTCTGTTGGATCGTGGTGGGCTTCTTCGCGGGTGAACCCGCTCCCACAGGTACTGTGTTGCCCTCAGGTGTGGCGCTTTCCCTGTGGGAGCGGGTTTACCCGCGAAGAAGGCCACACGGTTGCCCTGCGAACGAGTGGCATTGCTATGATGGGCAACGCTTCCGAGGAGTACGCGCATGCCGTTGCCGACGCTGAAAGACCAGTTCGCCGCCTTGATCGCCGCGCCTTCGGTCAGTTGCACCCAGCCTGCGCTGGACCAGTCCAACCGCCAGGTCATCGACCTGCTGGCCGGCTGGCTGGGCGACCTGGGTTTCAAGTGCGACATCCAGCAGGTCAGCCCCGGCAAGTTCAACCTGCTGGCCAGCCGTGGCACTGGCCCGGGTGGCCTGGTGCTGGCGGGGCACAGCGACACCGTACCCTATGACGAACAGCTGTGGGCCAGTGACCCACTGAAGCTGACCGAAACCGATGGCCGTTGGGTCGGCCTGGGCAGCTGCGACATGAAGGGCTTCTTCGCCCTGGCCATCGAGGCAGTCATCCCGCTGCTGGAGCACGATTTCAAGCAGCCGCTGCTGATCCTCGCCACCTGTGACGAAGAAAGCTCAATGTCCGGCGCGCGCGCTCTGGCCGAGGCCGGGCAGCCACTCGGCCGTGCGGCAGTGATCGGCGAGCCCACCGGGCTGCGGCCGATTCGCATGCACAAGGGCATCCTCATGGACCGCATCGACATCCTCGGGCGCAGCGGCCACTCCTCGGACCCAAGCCTGGGCCGCAGCGCCATGGAGGCCATGCACGCAGTGATGGGCGAGCTGATGGGCCTGCGCCAGCAATGGCAGCAAACCTACCGCAACCCGCAATTCACCGTGCCGACCCCCACCATGAACTTCGGCTGCATCCACGGCGGTGACAACCCCAACCGTATCTGCGGCCAGTGCGCCCTGGAATTCGACCTGCGCCCGCTGCCAGGCATGGATGTGGAGCAACTGCGCGCGGCCATCCGTGCCAAGCTGGTGCCGGTGGCAGAGCGCTTCGAGGTGCGCATCGACCATGCGCCGCTATTCCCGGAGGTGCCGCCATTCGAGCAGGCCGCCGACACCGAGCTGGTGCAGGTGGCGGAGCGCCTGACCGGCCATCGCGCCGAAGCGGTGGCGTTCGGCACCGAAGCGCCTTATCTTCAGCAGCTGGGTTGCCAGACCATCGTGCTGGGCCCCGGCGACATCGCCTGTGCCCACCAGCCCGGCGAATACCTTGAAATGTCACGAATCGAGCCTACCGTGCGTCTATTGCGTGACTTGATCCGGCATTATTGCCTGGACTAAACGTCAATCGAACTGATTCGTTCCTGCCTAGAGGAGACCGCGCGTGACCGCAAGCCTGTTCCGACGATGATCCTGAACGCCCCCTGTATCGCCGTTCTCCGTCCACTTATCCACAGGCCCTGTCATGCCCGACTACGTCAACTGGCTGCGTCATGCCTCCCCGTATATCAATGCCCATCGCGACTGCACCTTCGTGGTCATGCTCCCTGGCGATGGGGTGGAACACCCTAATTTCGGCAACATCGTCCACGACCTGGTGTTGCTGCACAGTCTTGGCGTGCGCCTGGTGCTGGTACATGGCTCGCGCCCGCAGATCGAAAGCCGCCTGGCCGAGCGCGGCCTGACCCCGCACTACCACCGTGGCCTGCGCATCACCGATGCCGCCACCCTGGATTGCGTGATCGATGCTGTCGGCGCCCTGCGCCTGGCAATCGAGGCGCGCCTGTCGATGGACATCGCCGCTTCGCCGATGCAGGGCTCGCGCCTGCGCGTGGCGTCCGGCAACCTGGTCACGGCGCGGCCGATCGGCGTGCTCGAAGGCGTGGACTACCACCACACCGGCGAAGTACGCCGGGTCGACCGCAAGGGCATCAGCCGCCTGCTCGACGAGCGCTCCATCGTGTTGTTGTCACCGCTGGGCTATTCGCCCACGGGCGAAATCTTCAACCTGGCCTGCGAAGACGTGGCCACCCGTGCCGCAATCGAACTGGGTGCCGACAAGCTACTGCTGTTTGGTGCCGAGCCGGGCCTGCTGGATGCAGATGGCAAGCTGGTGCGTGAGCTGCGCCCGCAGCAGGTTGCCCCGCATTTGCAGCGCCTGGGCAGCGATTACCAGGGCGAATTGCTGGATGCCGCGGCCGAAGCCTGCAAAGGCGGCGTGGCGCGCAGTCATATCGTCAGCTATGCCGAAGATGGCGCCTTGCTGACCGAGCTGTTCACCCGTGGCGGTGGCGGCACGCTGGTGTCGCAGGAGCAGTTCGAAGTGGTGCGCGAGGCAACCATCGAGGATGTGGGCGGTTTGCTGGAGCTGATCAGCCCGCTGGAAGAGCAGGGCATCCTGGTGCGCCGTTCGCGTGAGGTGCTGGAGCGGGAGATCGAGCAGTTCAGCGTGGTCGAGCGGGAAGGCATGATCATCGCCTGTGCGGCGTTGTACCCGATTGCCGACTCCGACGCCGGCGAACTGGCGTGCTTGGCGGTGAACCCGGAGTACCGCCATGGCGGGCGTGGCGACGAACTGCTGGAGCGTATCGAAAGCCGGGCGCGGCAGTTGGGGCTGAACACCCTGTTCGTGCTGACGACGCGAACCGCGCACTGGTTCCGCGAACGCGGGTTTGCACCGAGTGGCGTGGAGCGGCTGCCGGCGGCGCGGGCTTCGCTGTACAACTATCAGCGCAATTCGAAGATTTTCGAGAAGCCCTTGTAAACCTGTACTGGCCTCTTCGCGGGTAAACCCGCTCCCACAGGATCCTCACCGGACCTGAGGCCGGCGCGGTCCCTGTGGGAGCGGGTTTACCCGCGAAGCAGGCGACACCGATCTTGAACGAAAACGCCGCCCTTGTGGGCGGCGTTTTCATTTACACGGTATGCAGGTACCAGTTGTACTCGAGGTCGGAGATCGAATGCTCGAACTCCTCCAGCTCGCTCTCCTTGCACGCGACAAAGATGTCGATGTACTTCGGATCGATGTACTTGTTCAGGATCTCGCTGTCGTCCAGCTCGCGCAGGGCATCGCGCAGGTTGTTCGGCAGGCTTTGCTCCAGCTGCTCGTACGAGTTGCCTTCGATCGGCGCACCCGGCTCGACCTTGTTGGTCAGGCCATGGTGCACACCGGCCAGTACGGCGGCCATCATCAGGTACGGGTTGGCGTCGGCACCGGCCACGCGGTGCTCCAGGCGCACGGCGTCCGGCGAGCCGGTCGGAACCCGCAGGGCCACGGTGCGGTTGTCCAGGCCCCAGCTTGGCGCGTTCGGCACATAGAACTGCGCGCCGAAGCGGCGGTACGAGTTGACGTTCGGGCAAAGGAACGCCATGGACGCGGGCAGGGTCTCGAGCACACCGCCGACAGCGTGACGTAGCGCGGCGTTCTGCTCGGGATCCTCGCTGGTGAAGATGTTGTTGCCATCTTTGTCCAGCACGGAAATGTGTACATGCAGGCCGTTGCCTGCCTGGCCCGGGTAGGGCTTGGCCATGAAGGTGGTGTCCATTTCATGGTCGTAGGCGATGTTCTTGATCAACCGCTTGAGCAGTACCGCGTAGTCGCAGGCCTTGAGCGGGTCGGCCACGTGGTGCAGGTTGACTTCGAACTGCGCCGGGGCGCTTTCCTTGACGATGGCGTCGGCCGGGATGCCTTGCTCTTTCGCGCCTTCCAGGATGTCCTGCAGGCAGTCGGCATATTCGTCCAGGTCGTCGATCAGGTACACCTGGGTCGACTGCGGGCGCTTGCCCGAAATTGGCGAACGCGGCGGCTGCGGGCGGCCATTCACGTTCTCCTGGTCGATCAGGTAGAACTCCAGCTCGAACGCGGCGCAGATGGTCAGGCCCAGTTCGTCGAACTTGCTCACCACCTGACGCAGCACTTCACGCGGGTCGGCGAAGAACGGCTCGCCTTCGAGCTCGTGCATGGTCATCAGCAGCTGAGCGGTAGGGCGCTTTTGCCACGGCTCGTTACAGAGGGTGTCAGGGATTGGATAGCAGATGCGGTCAGCATCGCCGATGTCCAGGCCCAGCCCGGTGCTTTCAACGGTGGAACCGTTGATGTCCAGGGCGAAGAGGGAGGCAGGCAGGTTGATGCCTTTCTCGTAAACCTTGTGGAGGCTGGTGCGCTCTATGCGCTTGCCACGCACCACACCATTCATATCTGCAATCAGAAGGTCAACGTAGAGAACCTCAGGATGTTCCTTAAGGAACGCGTTCGCTTCGTTAAGCTGAACGGCACGCGGGGGTACCGACATGATGCAACACCTTTGTTGTTAAAAATATCAATCAAGGGGGGCTTGCAAGACCAGTCAATCGAAAAGACAAACTGATGTCAAGCCAACCCCATGATGCCCTGAAATGGCACATCGACGGCAGATTTGCTGCATCTCGGGGCAAACCATTATCCGCTATTTCCCGCGCAAAGGGCTATCTCCGACCAACCGTGTTTTATTTTTTACGGAGTGGTTGTGTAAAAAAATGAACAAGGCTAAGCTCGGTCTCAACCCAGAACACAATAATACGAGGGTCACATGGTCCGCTTGCCGAGACCTGAAAGCACTGCCTGCGCAGTGCCATCGGGTACATCCGTCATTTTTGCAAGCTTCGTCGATGGCGTGGCCGCCCTGGCCGCAATAATTGACGTTTGGCGCTCACGGACCTGCCCTCATAGCGGCTTGCCGCCCTTCGTTTCGTCTTCCTGCCTTTCGAACTCATTACGGACGCACCTGTTTTCAGTGTATCCACTGTGGCTCTGCGCGGGGGTTTTTGCTTTAGCAATGTACTCCATCCAGAATCAGTGCGCGGACCACCTTACCTCCTGAGGTATTTATGAGTAACAACCTCGACCAGCTCACCGATTGGTTGAAAGAGCACAAGATCACCGAAGTCGAATGCATGATCAGTGACCTGACCGGCATCACGCGCGGCAAGATTTCGCCTACCAACAAATTCATCGCCGAAAAAGGCATGCGCCTGCCCGAGAGCGTGCTGCTGCAGACCGTGACCGGCGACTACGTCGACGACGACATCTATTACGAACTGCTGGACCCGGCGGACATCGACATGATCTGCCGCCCCGACGAGAACGCAGTGTTCCTGGTGCCATGGGCCATCGAGCCGACCGCCCAGGTGATTCACGACACCTACGACAAGAAGGGCAACCCGGTCGAACTGTCGCCGCGCAACGTGCTGAAGAAAGTCCTCAAGCTATACGCCGACAAGGGCTGGCAGCCGATCGTCGCGCCGGAGATGGAGTTCTATCTGACCAAGCGCAGCGAAGACCCTGACTTCCCGCTGCAGCCTCCGGTAGGTCGTTCGGGCCGCCCGGAAACCGGTCGCCAGTCGTTCTCGATCGAAGCCGCCAACGAATTCGACCCGCTGTTCGAAGACGTCTACGACTGGTGCGAACTGCAGCAGCTGGACCTCGACACGCTGATCCATGAAGACGGCACGGCGCAGATGGAGATCAACTTCCGTCATGGCGATGCCCTGCACCTGGCCGACCAGATCCTGGTGTTCAAGCGCACCATGCGCGAGGCTGCGCTCAAGCACAACGTCGCCGCCACCTTCATGGCCAAGCCCATGACCGGCGAGCCAGGCAGTGCCATGCACCTGCACCAGAGCGTGGTCGACGTGGCCACCGGCAAGAACATCTTCAGCAACGACGACGGCAGCATGAGCGAACTGTTCCTGCACCACATTGGTGGCCTGCAGAAGTTCATACCAGAGGCGTTGCCGCTGTTCGCCCCGAACGTCAACTCGTTCCGCCGCTTCCTGCCCGACACCTCGGCGCCGGTGAACGTGGAGTGGGGCGAGGAGAACCGTACCGTCGGCCTGCGCGTGCCGGACGCCGGCCCGCAAAGCCGTCGGGTCGAGAACCGCCTGCCAGGCGCCGACGCCAACCCTTACCTGGCCATTGCCGCCAGCCTGCTGTGTGGCTACATCGGCATGGTCGAAGGCATCGACGCCAGCGCGCCGGTGCAGGGCCGTGGCTACGAACGCCGCAACCTGCGCCTGCCACTGACCATCGAAGATGCCTTGGAACGCATGGAAAACAGCCGTGCACTGGTGCAGTACCTGGGCAAGAAGTTCATCACCGGCTACGTCGCCACCAAGCGCGCCGAGCACGAGAACTTCAAGCGAGTCATCAGTTCCTGGGAGCGTGAGTTCCTGCTGTTTGCTGTCTGATCAAACTTGGTGCCGCAGGACGCGGCTGTCGAACAACGGAGAAGCACATGAGCGTCAACAACCCGCAAACCCGTGAATGGCAAGCCCTGAGCGGGGAGCATCACCTCGCACCCTTCAGTGACTACAAGCAGTTGAAGGAGAAGGGGCCGCGTATCATCACCAAGGCCCAGGGTGTGCATTTGTGGGATAGCGAGGGGCACAAGATCCTCGACGGCATGGCTGGCCTGTGGTGCGTGGCTGTGGGCTATGGCCGTGAAGAACTGGTGCAGGCGGCAGAAAAGCAGATGCGTGAGCTGCCTTACTACAACCTGTTCTTCCAGACTGCCCACCCGCCTGCGCTGGAGCTGGCCAAGGCCATCTCCGACGTGGCGCCACAGGGCATGACCCATGTGTTCTTCACCGGCTCCGGCTCCGAAGGCAACGACACCGTGCTGCGCATGGTCCGCCACTACTGGGCGCTGAAAGGCAAGCCACAGAAGCAGACCATCATCGGCCGCATCAACGGCTACCACGGCTCCACCGTGGCTGGCGCCAGCCTGGGCGGCATGAGCGGCATGCACGAACAAGGCGGCCTGCCGATCCCTGGCATCGTGCATATCCCGCAGCCTTACTGGTTCGGCGAAGGTGGCGACATGACCCCGGATGAGTTCGGGGTGTGGGCAGCCGAGCAGCTGGAGCAGAAAATCCTCGAAGTCGGCGAAGACAACGTCGCCGCCTTCATCGCCGAGCCGATCCAGGGTGCCGGCGGCGTGATCATCCCGCCGGAAACCTACTGGCCGAAGGTGAAGGAGATCCTCGCCAAGTACGACATCCTGTTCGTCGCCGACGAAGTGATCTGCGGTTTTGGCCGTACCGGCGAGTGGTTCGGCTCCGACTACTACGACCTCAAGCCCGACCTGATGACCATCGCCAAGGGCCTGACTTCCGGTTACATCCCCATGGGCGGTGTGATCGTGCGTGACACCGTGGCCCAGGTACTCAGCCAAGGCGGCGACTTCAACCACGGCTTCACCTACTCCGGCCACCCGGTAGCGGCGGCAGTAGGCCTGGAAAACCTGCGCATCCTGCGCGACGAGAAAATTGTCGAGAAGGCCCGTACCGAAGCGGCACCGTATTTGCAAAAGCGTTTGCGTGAACTGCAGGACCACCCTCTGGTGGGCGAGGTACGCGGCCTGGGCCTGCTCGGCGCGATCGAGCTGGTCAAGGACAAGGCCACTCGCAGCCGTTACGAAGGCAAGGGCGTGGGCATGATCTGCCGCACCTTCTGCTTCGACAACGGCCTGATCATGCGCGCGGTGGGTGACACCATGATCATTGCGCCGCCGCTGGTGATCAGCCATGCAGAGATCGACGAACTGGTGGAAAAGGCACGCAAATGCCTGGACCTGACCCTCGAAGCGATTCGTTGACAGTTTGCTAGGCTAGCGATGTGACATTAAGTGGTTACAAGGCCCTGCTTTCCTTGATACAGAGCCTTGTAACTTGCCAGACTAGCGACTGTTTCAGTCGCCGCGCGCTCTGCACCGTAGGTCCTGGCTGCTGAACAGATGGCTAAATAATAAATTCTGGAGCATTACGCATGAATAAAATGGGCAAGACGTTGCTGGCCGCCGCCCTGATGGGCGCCATGGCTACCGCTGTTCAGGCTGAAGACAAGGTGTTGAACGTCTACAACTGGTCGGACTACATCGCTCCGGACACCATCGCCAAGTTCGAGAAGCAGACCGGTATCAAGGTCAAGTACGACGTGTTCGACAGCAACGAAACCCTCGAAGCCAAGCTGCTGGCCGGCAAGTCTGGCTACGACATCGTGGTGCCGTCCAACAACTTCCTGGCCAAGCAGATCAAGGCTGGCGTGTACGAGGAACTGGACCGTTCCAAGCTGCCGAACTGGAAGAACCTCGACCCTGACCTGCTCAAGGCCGTTGGCGATGCCAGCGACAAAGACAACAAGCATGCCTTCCCGTACATGTGGGGCTCGATCGGCATCGGCTACAACCCGGAGAAGGTCAAGGCCGCGCTGGGCGTGGACAAGATCGACTCGTGGGACGTGGTGTTCAAGCCTGAGAACATCGCCAAGCTCAAAAGCTGCGGCGTGAGCTTCCTCGACGCGCCGACCGAAATGCTCCCGGCTGCGCTGCACTACCTCGGCAAGCCGACCGACAGCACCAAGAAGGAAGACCTGAAGGCTGCCGAGGACCTGTTCCTCAAGATCCGTCCTTCGATCACCTACTTCCACTCGTCCAAGTACATCGGCGACATGGCCAACGGCAACATCTGCGTAGCCGTCGGTTACTCGGGTGACCTGGAGCAGTCCAAGGCCCGTGCCCACGAAGCCGGCGACAAGGTCAAGGTCGACTACGTCATTCCGAAGGAAGGTGCCGGTACCTTCTACGACATGGTCGCCATCCCCAAGGACGCCGAGCACAAAGACGCTGCCTACCAGTTCATGAACTTCCTGATGCAGCCGGAAATCATGGCTGAAATCACCAACGCCGTGCGCTTCCCGAACGGCAACGCTGCCGCCACCCAGTTCGTGGACAAGGAAATCACCAGCGACCCAAGCATCTATCCGCCAGCCGAAGTGAAGAAACAGCTGTATGCCATCGCTGCACCTGAAGCGAAGGCCCAGCGTGACATCACCCGTAGCTGGACCAAGATCAAGTCGGGCAAATAACCCCGATGCGGCACCTCTGGGCCGGCGAACCCCGGCCCAGAGCCAGTGAAAGGCAATTGATGATTGCGGCATCGAAGCTGCGAAGGTAAGTTGCGCGCCGGTTTTGCGTGTGCGGCAGCATTGTCGCTACCCAGGCACTGATTGTGAGGACCACCCACTTGTCCATTTCTGTATTCCGCAAAGCCTTGATGGCTGGAGCGGGCCTGACGCTGGCATGCAGCGTCCAAGCGGCGCCTACGGTGCACTTCTACAACTGGTCTGACTATGTCGGGCCGACCACACTCGCGGACTTCGAGAAAGCCACGGGCATCAAGCCCGTGCAAGACGTGTTCGACTCCAACGAAACCCTGGAAGGCAAGCTGCTGGCCGGTAATACCGGCTATGACGTGGTAGTGCCCTCCAACCATTTCCTCGGCAAGCAGATCAAGGCGGGCGCGTTCCAGAAGCTCGACAAGAGCCTGCTGCCCAATTATTCCAACCTGGACCCGGCGCTGATGAAGCGCCTGGAAAGGAACGACCCGGGCAACCAGTACGCCGTGCCTTACCTGTGGGGCACCAACGGTATCGGTTACAACGTCGACAAGGTGAAGGCTGCGCTGGGCGTGGACACCATCGACTCCTGGGCGGTGCTGTTCGAGCCCGAAAACATGAAGAAGCTCGCCAAGTGTGGCGTGGCCTTCCTCGACTCGGCGGACGAAATGCTGCCGGCGGTGCTCAACTACATGGGGCTGGACCCCAACAGCACCAACGCCAAGGACTACCAGGCGGCCGAAAAGAAACTGCTGGCAGTACGCCCGTACGTGACCTACTTCCACTCGTCCAAGTACATCACCGACCTGGCCAACGGCGACATCTGCGTCGCGGCAGGCTTCTCGGGTGATGTGTTCCAGGCCAAGACCCGCGCCGAAGAAGCGAAGAAGGGCGTGAACCTGGCCTACGCAATTCCCAAGGAAGGCGGCAACCTCTGGTTCGATGTGCTGGCGATCCCCAAGGACGCCAAGAACGTCAAAGAGGCGCATGCCTTCATCAACTATTTGCTGAAGCCTGAGGTTATCGCCCAGGTCAGTGATTACGTCGGTTACGCCAACCCGAACCCCAAGGCTGGCGACCTGATGGACCAGGCCGTGAGGACTGACGCCGCGGTTTACCCACCGCAGGAAGTGCTGAACAAGATGTTCGTGAATTCAGAGTTGCCACCCAAGGTGCAACGGCTGATGACCCGTAGCTGGACCAAGGTCAAGTCGGGTAAGTAAAAATCCAGGCCCGTGGCGGTACCTGTAGAACAGGGCTCGCGGGCACAAAAATCTTGTTGGGAGTTTCACTCATGGCAGTTGCCTCCGGTGCCTATAAAAAAGCCCTCGAGGGTGGCCAGCAACCCAAGCAGGTGCTGGTCAAGATCGACCGGGTCACGAAAAAGTTCGACGAAACGGTAGCTGTGGACGATGTGTCCCTGGAAATCCGCAAGGGCGAGATCTTCGCCCTGCTGGGTGGCTCCGGTTCCGGCAAGTCCACCTTGCTGCGCATGCTGGCCGGTTTCGAGCGCCCGACCGAAGGGCGGATCTTCCTCGATGGCGTCGACATCACCGACATGCCGCCCTACGAGCGGCCGATCAACATGATGTTCCAGTCCTACGCGCTGTTCCCGCACATGACCGTGGCGCAGAACATCGCCTTCGGCCTGCAGCAGGACAAGATGCCCAAGGCCGAGATCGACGCCCGCGTGGCCGAGATGCTCAAGCTGGTGCACATGACCCAGTACGCCAAGCGCAAGCCGCATCAGCTGTCCGGTGGCCAGCGCCAGCGCGTGGCCTTGGCCCGCTCGCTGGCCAAGCGCCCCAAGCTGCTGCTGCTCGACGAGCCGATGGGCGCACTGGACAAGAAGCTGCGCTCGCAGATGCAGCTGGAACTGGTGGAGATCATCGAACGAGTGGGCGTGACCTGCGTGATGGTGACCCACGACCAGGAAGAGGCCATGACCATGGCCCAGCGCATCGCCATCATGCACCTGGGCTGGATCGCCCAGATCGGTTCGCCGGTGGACATTTACGAGACGCCTACCAGCCGCCTGGTATGCGAGTTCATCGGTAACGTCAACCTGTTCGAAGGTGAAGTGGTCGACGACGCCGAAGGCCACGCGATCATTGCCAGCCCGGAGCTGGAGCGCAAGATCTACGTCGGCCACGGCATCACCACCTCGGTGGAAGACAAGCACATCACCTACGCCCTGCGCCCGGAAAAGATGCTGGTCACCACCCAGCGGCCTACCTGCGAGCACAACTGGTCGCGCGGCAAGGTCCACGACATCGCCTACCTGGGCGGCCACTCGGTGTTCTATGTCGAGCTGCCGAGCGGCAAGATCGTCCAGTCGTTCGTTGCCAACGCCGAGCGCCAGGGCACTCGCCCAACCTGGGGCGATGAAGTGTACGTGTGGTGGGAAGACGACAGCGGCGTGGTACTGCGGTCATGAAACTGCGCAAGCTCAAGCGAGCCTTCCAGCGCATCACCCCGGAGGGGCGGCACCTGGTGATCGGCGTGCCGTTCATCTGGCTGTTCCTGTTCTTCATGCTGCCGTTCTTCATCGTGCTGAAGATCAGCTTCGCCGAAGCCGATGTGGCGATCCCGCCGTATACCGAGATCTACAGCTACGTCGAAGACAAGATCCAGCTGGTGCTCAACCTGGCCAACTACGGCCTGCTGACCGAGGATGAGCTATACATCTCGGCCTACCTGGGCTCGCTGAAGATGGCCTTCTTCAGCACCTTGCTGTGCCTGCTGATCGGCTACCCGATGGCCTATGCCATTGCCAACGCCAAGAAGGAGACGCAGACGGTCCTGCTGTTGCTGATCATGATGCCGACCTGGACCGCGATCCTGATCCGCGTCTATGCCTGGATGGGCATTCTCAGCAACAACGGCCTGCTCAACGGCTTCCTGCTGTGGATCGGGTTGATCGACCAGCCGCTGCAAATCCTCAACACCAACCTGGCGGTGTACATCGGCGTGGTCTATTCGTACCTGCCGTTCATGATCCTGCCGCTGTTCGCCAACCTGGTGAAGCACGACCAGAGCCTGCTCGAGGCCGCTTCGGACCTGGGTTCGAGTACCTTCAACAGCTTCTGGAAAATCACCGTGCCGCTGTCGAAGAACGGCATCATCGCCGGCTGCATGCTGGTGTTCATCCCGGTGGTGGGCGAGTTCGTGATTCCTGAACTGCTTGGCGGCCCGGAAACCCTGATGATCGGCAAGGTGCTGTGGCAAGAGTTCTTCAACAACCGTGACTGGCCGGTGGCCTCTGCGCTGGCGGTAGTGATGCTGGCGATCCTGATCGTGCCGATCCTGCTGTTCAACCGCAGCCAGGCCAAAGAAATGGAGGGCAGGGCATGAAGCGCTTCGGTTTCTCCAAGCTGATGCTGGTGCTCGGCTTGTTGTTCATCTACCTGCCAATGCTGATTTTGGTGATCTACTCGTTCAACGCCTCCAAGCTGGTGACGGTATGGGGTGGTTGGTCGGTCAAGTGGTACGTCGGCCTGCTCGACAACACCCAACTGATGGGTTCGGTCATGCGCTCGCTGGAAATCGCCTGCTACACGGCGGTGGCGGCGGTGGCGCTGGGTACCCTGGCGGCATTCGTGCTGACCCGGGTCACCCGCTTCAAGGGCCGCACGCTGTTCGGTGGCTTGGTCACCGCACCGCTGGTAATGCCCGAGGTGATCACCGGCCTGTCGCTGTTGCTGCTGTTCGTGGCCATGGCGCAGATGATCGGCTGGCCGCAGGAGCGCGGCATCGTCACCATCTGGATCGCCCATACCACGTTCTGTGCGGCGTATGTGGCGGTAGTGGTGTCGGCCCGCCTGCGTGAGCTGGACCTTTCGATCGAGGAAGCTGCGATGGACCTGGGTGCCAAGCCGTGGAAGGTGTTCTTCCTGATCACTATCCCGATGATCGCGCCGTCGCTGGCGGCGGGCGGCATGATGTCGTTCGCCCTGTCGCTGGATGACCTGGTGCTGGCCAGCTTTGTGTCGGGCCCGGGTTCGACCACCTTGCCGATGGAAGTGTTCTCGGCGGTGCGTTTGGGCGTGAAACCGGAGATCAACGCCGTCGCCAGCCTGATCCTGCTGTCGGTGTCGCTGGTGACCTTCTTCGTCTGGTACTTCAGCCGCCAGGCAGAAGAGCGTCGTCGCAAGGCGATTCAGCAGGCGATCGAAGAAGGCGCGGCGGCCAATGCCTCGCAGCCACAGGTCAAGCGACCGGTGCAGGTTACGGCTTCGGCCTGATCCGGCCTATTCGCGGGTGAACCCGCTCCCACAGGAAAATCACTGCCTCGGGCCTGTGTTAATCCTGTGGGAGCGGGTTTACCCGCGAATGCCTCAACTCTGATTCAAAGCCAGACTGCATCCCAATGTGGATAGTCCCTGACACTTTTGACCAGGCCAGCCCGCAACGGATTGGCAACGATATATCTGGCGAAATGCACCATGCTTTCTTCCCTTCTTAGTGCCCGGTCCTGATACCCGGGTTGCCAAACCGGATCATGCTCAACCCCTGCCCGATGCAACACCAGGCTGGACCTGGATTTGAATCTGCGCATCAAGGTCCCCAGCGTCGTACCTTTCAGCTCAATCAGCCAATGCAGGTGGTCCGGCATCAATACCCAAGCCAGTGACCGACAGGCGTGCTCCTCATCTGGCGCAATTGGTGAATCACCAATCGGGCATGTTGAAAGTCATGGAACAGTGGCTTGCGCTGGTGGGTGACGGTGGTTAGCAGATAGAGCCTGCCATGCTGTGAATAGCGGCCACGGCGCAATAAATGGGATTGGGCCCGAGACATTGTTTTCTTCCTTGAAAAGCAGGTGAGCTCTCAAAGGTAGCGGCTGGGATGCAGGTGCTTTTTGGATCATGGTTTCTGAATATGGCAGACACTCTGGTGGCAATACCGGCCCTTTCGCGGGTGAACCCGCTCCCACAGATATGGTGCACATCTTGAAATCTGGCGCTCCCCCCTGTGGGAGCGGGTTCACCCGCGAAGAGGCCCGCAAGGTGTACGAATTTTCATCAACTCAAACCAAGTGCTTCAGTCAAATCAGCTTGGGAATTATCCTACGAGCCATGTGGAAGCTGCTCTGTTGTAGGGGAAATGCCCCAGGGATAACGTCGTTGGGTCGCCAAGCAAGGTGACCGGGTGTGAGAACCCGCTCGATGTTGAACAGGCTTCCTGTCATGGCGGCCTTGCGTGGGCAGGCTTCGGTCTGGCCGGGTTCAATGTCCTCGGTTTTCTCACCCCACGTACGGCTGCCACCCCTTATCCGTGAGAAAGATGAGCTGGCGGTTCCATAAACGACATTGGATTCCAACCATGACGACGCACGTCCCGAATCACCCAACAAACAGCAGCACCGTCGGTAAAGAAACCTGCATGGACCTCTTCCGCGTCCAGGCCAATATCCCCTTCAACTACGCCTTTTCCGAACTCTCCGTAATGCTCGGCTGCATCAATCACCTGACGACGGAAGCCGAAATGGAAAATGACCGGCTGGCCGGCAGTGCCGCGAGAATTCTCAGTGGCTTTGCCAAAGCTTTGATCGACGACATTGAGTTAGGGCTGAATCGGGCTTCTATTCAGCTCTGACTTGTACAGGCCTCTTCGCAGATATGACTTCGAAGAGGCTTTTGAGCTCAAACTAGCCGGTATTGTCTTGTTCTTCATTTCTTATAGCTTTCGCCTCTGCGTTAAGCATTGTCTTGACTCGTCGGCCAGAATTCCTGAGGGCTATGAATTCTTGTATCTGTGGGTCATCGGCACGCAGAGCCTTTATCTTTGATTTGTTTTCTCTTAACTCGTTTGAAATCATCTTGCTCACAGTTTCCAGCTTGTCCTTGTCGAGGCCTGAAAGATCAAATTCAAACTCCTTTCGCAGAGGTTCAGGTGGCATCTCGATCGGCAGGGTACTGGTTTTTTTCAAGATACTTCGAGGCTGCTGCACGAAATGGGGATCGGGCTTTTTTCGTGGGTACAGAAACGAGTAATTTTCGGAAAGGCTCGCAACAGGCCAGGTTACCCTACGATGGGTGGCAACAGGTCTCTGGGGCATCTCTCCGGTTGGATCAATAAAGTTGATCGGATCTGCCTTGCAATAGGCATAGGCATTGATGCCTCCAGCATTGAATGGGCTTAACGTATCTGGTGATAGGAACCGCATGAGTAAAGTGCTGTAGGCTCTGTAACCTTGGCCCAGGAGGTAGAACCCAGACCAGTCATTTGGCTCGCCGTTGAAGCCGATCAGCGAAATGTCTTGCATCGTCCGCGCAGAATAGCCATAGGGTGAATAGCCAAAATGGCGCTGATGCGCCGAGCAGGATTGCTCCCTAGCCATGTATGCCACCTCTCTGTGAACATCGCCAAGAATGCCGTCTGGAGAGGTTTCTGGTAACTGGCAAATCTGTCAGGCAGCCCTGGCTTGCCCAAACCTCAACTGCACCTTCTGCGCACGTGCTCGGCATCGAAGAGGTCATCACCTCAATGCTCACTGACTCTTGTCAGTGATGTTTATCGAACCCTGAACTACGCTGACAGTCGCATCCCACGAATCATTTGCGCGCAAGCAAGGAGCCTGCATGACGTTGATGCGTCCGCTGTTGGTCGTTTGCCTGGGGCTGGGTACCCTGCTGTCAGGCTGTAGCAAGGAAGAAACCACCGAAACACTGCCACGCGTAGGCGTGCAACAGGTACAGCCGACCGACTTCGCCGCCAGGGTCACCCTGACCGGTGATGTGCAGGCGCGGGTGCAGACCGACCTGTCGTTCCGTGTGGGCGGCAAGATCATTTCGCGCAGCGTCGATGTCGGCGATCACGTCAAGGCCAACCAGGTGCTGGCACGCCTGGACCCGAAAGACTTGCAGAACAACGTCGACTCGGCCAAGGCCGAGGTGTTCGCAGCGCAAGCGCGGGTTACCCAGACCAGCGCGGCCTTCGTCCGCCAGCAGAAACTGCTGCCCAAGGGCTACACCAGCCAGAGCGAATACGACGCCGCCGAAGCCGCCCTGCGCAGCAACCAGAGCGCCCTCAAGGCGGCCCAGGCGCAACTGGCCAACGCCAACGAGCAGTTGAGCTACACCGCACTGGTATCCGAAGCCGATGGTGTGATCACCGAGCGCCAGGCCGAGGTCGGCCAAGTGGTGCAGGCGACCATGCCGATCTTCAGCCTGGCCACCGATGGCGACCGTGACGCGGTATTCAACGTCTACGAATCGCTGCTGGTGGCACCGCCCAGTGATGCCGGGGTGATCGTCAGCCTGCTCGACGACCCCAAGGTTCAGGCCCATGGCTTCGTACGCGAAATCACCCCGACCGTGTCGGAGCAAAGCGGCACAGTGCAGGTCAAGGTAGGGCTCAAGAATGTGCCGCCCGGGATGCAACTGGGCGCGCCGGTCACCGCCACCACCAACGCCCAGGGCCGGCCTAGCGTCGAGCTGCCATGGTCGGCGCTGACCAAGGCTCTGCACGAACCTGCCGTCTGGGTAGTGGGCGAGGGCGACAAGGTAGAACTGCGCAAGGTCGAAGTCAGCCGCTATCTCACCGGCAGGATCGTGGTCGCCAGTGGCCTGAAGGGTGGCGAGACCGTGGTGGTCAATGGCGGGCAGTTGCTGCACCCCGGCATGCAGGTGCAGAAAGTCGACGCCAGGGCCCAAGGGGGTGAGCTATGAAGCGCCTGCTGCTGATGCTGTCGGCCGGTGTGCTGCTGGCCGGTTGCAATAGCGAGGACGAGGCACCAGAGCCGATCCGGCCGGTATTGTCAGTCAAGGTCGAACCCCAGGTGCAGTCGCAGCTGGGCCGCTTTGCCGGCAGTATCCAGGCACGCTTCGAAAGCACACTGGGCTTCCGGGTTTCCGGGCGTATTGCCCGACGCTGGCTGGATGTGGGCGCTCAGGTGAAGCCGGGTGACACCCTGGCCACCCTCGACCCGACCGACCAGCAGAACCAGCTGCGTGCCGCCGAAGGCGACCTGGCCAAGGTGCAGGCGCAGTGGATCAACGCCCAGGCCGATGCCCGCCGCCAGCAACAGCTGTACGACCGTGGCGTAGGCGCCCAGGCCCAGCTGGATATCGCCCAGACCAACCTGAAAACCACCAGCGCGGCACTGGAGCAGGCGCGCTCGGCCGTCAGCCAGGCCCGTGATCAGCTCGACTACAGCACCCTGCGCACCGACCACGCGGCGGTAATCACTGCCTGGCAGGCCGAAGCCGGGCAAACCGTCACCGCCGGCCAGGCCGTGGTAACCCTGGCCAGGCCGGATGTGAAAGAAGCGGTAATCGACCTGCCGATAGGCCTGGCCGAGCAGTTGAGCAAAGGCCTGACCTTCACCGTTGCTTCGCAGTTGGACCCGACCATCAACACCACCGCCAGCCTGCGGGAACTGGAACCCCAGGCGGACGCCACCACTCGTACCCGCCGCGCGCGCCTGACCCTGGCCAGCACCCCGGCGGCCTTCCACCTGGGCACCGCCATCAGCGTGACCCTGAGTTCGGAGGTATCGCCGCGCAGCGAACTGCCCTTGAGTGCTTTGCTCGAGCGCGACGGCAAGACCCAGGTATGGGTGATCGATACGCAGCAGAAGACCGTGGCTACTCGTGACGTGGCCCTGATCGGTCGCACCGCCGACAGCATTGTCCTGACCTCGGGCGTGCAGCCTGGCGAGCGGGTGGTGACTGCAGGCGTGAACAGCCTCAAGCCTGGCCAGAAGGTCACCTTCGACGAGGATGCGCAATGAAAGGAAGCTTCAACCTGTCCGACTGGGCACTCAAGCATCAATCGTTCGTCTGGTACCTGATGTTCGTTGGCCTGCTGATGGGGATCTTCTCCTACTTCAACCTGGGCCGCGAGGAAGACCCGTCGTTCACCATCAAGACGATGGTCATCCAGACCCGCTGGCCCGGCGCGACCCAGGACGAAACCCTGTACCAGGTCACCGACCGCATCGAGAAGAAGCTCGAGGAACTCGATTCCCTCGACTACACCAAAAGCTACACCCGCCCCGGCGAATCCACGGTCTACGTGTACCTGCGCGACACCACCAAGGCCAAGGACATCCCGGACATCTGGTACCAGGTGCGCAAGAAGATCCAGGACATTCGCGGTGAATTCCCTGCGGGTATCCAGGGGCCCGGGTTCAATGATGAGTTCGGCGATGTGTTCGGTTCCATCTATGCCTTCACCGCCGACGGCCTGACCCTGCGCCAGCTGCGCGACTATGTGGAGCAGGCGCGGGCCGAGGTGCGTGATGTGCCCAACATCGGCAAGATCGAGCTGATCGGTACCCAGGACGAAGTGCTGTACCTGAACTTCTCCACCCGCAAGCTGGCAGCCCTGGGCATCGACCAGCGCCAGGTCATGCAGGCCCTGCAATCGCAAAACGCCGTGACCCCTGCCGGCGTGATCGAGGCAGGGCCGGAACGTATCTCGGTGCGTACCTCCGGGCAGTTCACCTCGGAAAAGGACCTGCAAACCGTCAACCTGAAGATCAACGACCGCTTCTTCCGCCTGGCCGACATCGCCGATATCGAGCGCGGCTACGTCGATCCCCCTTCACCGATGTTCCGCTACAACGGCCAGACGGCGTTGGGCCTGGCCATCGGCATGAAGGCTGGCGGCAATATCCAGGTGTTCGGTGCAGCGCTGAAAAAGCGCATGGATCAGGTGGTCGAAGACCTGCCCGTGGGCGTCGGGGTGCATACCGTTTCCGACCAGGCCGTGGTGGTCAAGCAAGCTGTCGGCGGCTTCACCAGTGCGCTGTTCGAGGCGGTGGTGATCGTGCTGGCGGTGAGCTTCGTCAGCCTCGGCGTACGTGCCGGGCTGGTGGTGGCCTGCTCGATCCCGCTGGTGCTGGCCATGGTGTTCGTGTTCATGGAATACAGCGGTATCACCATGCAGCGGATTTCGCTGGGGGCGCTGATCATCGCCCTGGGCCTGTTGGTGGACGATGCGATGATCACCGTGGAGGTAATGGTCACCCGGCTGGAAATGGGCGAAAGCAAGGAACAGGCGGCGACTTTTGCCTATACCTCCACAGCCTTCCCCATGCTCACCGGCACCCTGGTGACGGTGGCCGGCTTCGTGCCGATCGGCCTCAACGCCAGTTCTGCGGGTGAGTACACCTACACCCTGTTTGCGGTAATTGCCGTGGCGCTGATGGTGTCGTGGGTGGTGGCGGTGTTCTTCGCCCCGGTGCTTGGTGTGCACATTCTCAGCAGCGCCAAGCTCAAGGCCCATGAAGCCGAGCCGGGCCGTGTCGGCCGGGCCTTCGAGCATGGTTTGCTGTGGTGCATGCGCAACCGCTGGCTGACCATCATCGGCACCGTGGTGCTGTTCGCCCTGGCGATCTTCTGCGAGCGCTTCGTGCAGAACCAGTTCTTCCCGTCCTCGGACCGGCCGGAAATCCTCGTTGACCTCAACTTGCCGCAGAACGCCTCGATCGAGGAAACGCGCAAGGTGGTCGACCGCTTCGAGGCGCGGATCAAGGACGACCCGGACCTGGTGCACTGGAGCACCTATATCGGCCAGGGCGCGATCCGCTTCTACCTGCCCCTCGACCAGCAGTTGCAGAACCCGTACTACGCGCAGCTGGTGATTGTCAGCAAGGGCTTCGAGGAACGCCAGGCCATGATGGACCGCCTGCAGAAGATCCTGCATGAAGAGTTCGTTGGCGTCGGCACCAACGTGCAATCGCTGGAAATGGGCCCGCCAGTGGGCCGACCCATCCAGTATCGGGTCAGCGGTGCCAATATCGACGAGGTACGCAAGCACGCCATCGAACTGGCCACCTTGCTCGATCAGAACGAGCACATCGGCGAGATGATCTACGACTGGAACGAGCCGGGTAAGGTGCTGCGCGTGGAAATCGCCCAGGACAAGGCGCGCCAGCTGGGCCTGTCGTCGGAGGATGTGGCCAATGTGATGAACAGCATCGTCAGCGGTGTGCAGATCACCCAGGTCAACGACAACATCTATCTGGTCGACGTGGTCGCCCGTGCCGAGGACAGCGAGCGTGGTTCGCCCGACACTCTGCAGAACCTGCAGATCCTGACGCCCAACGGCACCTCGATCCCGCTGCTGGCTTTCGCCACCGTGCGCTACGAGCTGGAGCAGCCGCTGGTGTGGCGGCGTGACCGCAAGCCGACCATCACCATCAAGGCCTCGGTCAACGGCGACATCCAGCCCACCGACCTGGTGGCCCAGCTGAAGCCGAAGATCGACGAGTTCGCCAGCAAGTTGCCGGTGGGCTTCGAAGTGGCCACCGGTGGTACGGTGGAGGAGAGCGCCAAGGCGCAGGGACCGATCCGCAAGGTCATCCCGCTGATGCTGTTCCTGATGGCGACGTTCCTGATGATCCAGCTGCACAGCGTGCAGAAGCTGTTCCTGGTGGTCAGCGTGGCGCCGCTGGGGTTGATTGGCGTGATCATTGCGCTGGTGCCCACAGGTACGCCCATGGGCTTCGTGGCGATTCTCGGCATTCTCGCGCTGGCGGGCATCATCATTCGTAACTCGGTGATCCTGGTGACCCAGATCGACGAGTTCGAAGCCCAGGGCTACTCGCCGTGGGATGCGGTGGTGGAGGCCACCAACCACCGGCGCCGGCCGATTCTGCTGACCGCGGCTGCGGCGAGTCTGGGCATGATCCCGATTGCCCGCGAGGTGTTCTGGGGGCCGATGGCATACGCCATGATTGGCGGGATCATCGTGGCGACCCTGCTGACGCTGCTGTTCCTGCCGGCGTTGTATGTGGCCTGGTACAAGATCCGCGAGCCGCAGAAACACAACTGAAGCCCTGGTACGGACCCTGTGGGAGCGGGTTTACCCGCGAATGCGATGGTGGAGCCACCGCCGCATTCGCGGGTGAACCCGCTCCCACAGGGCCTTCTGTCGCCTTCAAATTGGTCTTTTTATTTGGTTATATAAACATTCTTAAACAGTATTTTTAAGAATAACCCCGCCTCACTACTATTGCCCTCAAGCCAGGCGCAAATCCCCTTCAAACCTCAGCCCGGCACCCTCACACCAAGGAGAACGAGCATGAGTGCATCTCTGCGTAGCATCGACGGTCAGGACGAAGCCACCATTCTGCGTGAAATCCAGAGCGCCCTGCGCGACCTGCGATTCGGTGCGGTGGAGATCACCGTGCACAACGCTCAGGTCGTGCAGATCGAGCGCAAGGAGAAGTTCCGCCTGCAGCAGCCCGGCAACAAGACCGGCTGATCGCACCACCCATCCAAAACTAGAAAAATGCCAATCGGGAGCTTCACCATGTCCATCCGCCGTTATGCGCTCGCCGCCCTGGCCAGTGCTGTTTTTGCCGGTTCCGCCATCGCCAAGGACTACGAACTGCTGAACGTGTCCTACGACCCGACCCGCGAGCTGTACCAGCAGTACAACGCCGAGTTCATCAAGCACTGGCAGCAGGCCCACCCGGGCGACAAGGTGAAGATCCAGCAATCCCACGGTGGTTCGGGCAAGCAGGCTCGTGCGGTGATCGACGGCCTGCGTGCCGATGTGGTGACCCTGGCCCTGGCCGGCGACATCGATGAAGTCGCCAAGCTCGGCAAGACCCTGCCGGACAACTGGCAGACCCGCCTGCCGGATGCCAGCACCCCGTACACCTCGACCATCGTGTTCCTGGTACGCAAGGGCAACCCGAAAGGCATCAAGGACTGGGGCGACCTGATCAAGAAGGACGTATCGGTCATCACCCCCAACCCGAAAACCTCCGGTGGCGCCCGTTGGAACTTCCTGGCTGCCTGGGCCTACGGCCTGAAAACCGGGGGTAGCGAAGACAAGGCCAAAGCATACGTGCAGGAGCTGTTCAAGCACGTACCAGTGCTGGATACCGGCGCCCGTGGCTCGACCATCACCTTCGTCAACAACGGCCAGGGCGATGTGCTGCTGGCCTGGGAAAACGAAGCCTTCCTGGCGCTGAAGGAAGACGGTGGTGCCGACAAGTTCGAAATCGTCGTGCCGTCGCTGTCGATCCTCGCCGAGCCGCCGGTGGCCGTTGTGGACAAGAACGCCGAGAAGAAGGGCAATACCGAGATTGCCGGCGAATACCTCAAGCACCTGTACAGCCCGGCCGGGCAGAAGATTGCCGCCGAGAATTTCTACCGCCCTCGTGACGCGAAGGTCGCTGCCGAGTTTGGCAAGCAGTTCCCGAAACTGGAACTGGTAACCATCGACAAGGACTTCGGTGGCTGGAAAACTGCACAACCTAAATTCTTCAACGATGGCGGTGTGTTCGACCAGATCTATCAGGCACAGTAAACGCCAAGGAAAAGCGGGGCTGCGCAGCAGCCCCAGGATTCAGAAGCTAGCACCGGCCCGGGATATGTCCCGGGTTTCGTGCGTTCAACCAGGGATATTTATGTCACGCCGCATTTCCCCCGTCATACCCGGCTTCGGGCTGACGCTGGGCTACACCTTGGTGTACCTCAGCCTGATCGTGCTGATACCGCTGGCCGCCATGTTCGTGCATGCCGCGCAGCTGACCTGGGAGCAGTTCTGGAACGTCATCAGTGCGCCGCGGGTGATCGCCGCGCTCAAGCTGAGTTTCGGCACCGCTCTGTTCGCCGCCATCATCAACGGTGTGATCGGCACCCTGCTGGCCTGGGTGCTGGTGCGCTACACCTTCCCCGGGCGCAAGATCATCGATGCGATGATCGACCTGCCGTTCGCCCTGCCCACGGCCGTAGCCGGTATCGCCTTGACCGCCCTGTACGCGCCCTCGGGCTGGGTCGGCCAGTTCGCCACCGACCTGGGCTTCAAGATCGCCTACACCCCGCTGGGCATTACCCTGGCGCTGACCTTCGTCACCCTGCCCTTCGTGGTGCGCACGGTGCAGCCGGTACTGGCCGATATCCCGCGTGAAGTGGAAGAGGCCGCCGCCTGCCTGGGGGCCAAGCCGCTGCAGGTGTTCCGCCACGTGCTGGCGCCAGCGCTGCTGCCTGCCTGGCTGACAGGCTTTGCCCTGGCCTTCGCCCGTGGCGTGGGCGAGTATGGTTCGGTGATCTTCATTGCCGGCAACATGCCGATGAAGACCGAGATCCTGCCACTGTTGATCATGGTCAAGCTCGACCAGTACGACTACACCGGCGCGACCGCCATCGGCGTGCTGATGCTGGTGGTTTCCTTCATCCTGCTGCTGCTGATCAACCTGCTGCAGCGCCGCATCGAAACCCCTTGAAGGAGGCCGGCATGTCCAGTTCATCCCTGAATGCAACCGCCGCCGCCAACGCCGCCCGCCGGGGCAGTGCCACTTCGCGGCGTATCCTGATCGGCCTTGGCTGGCTGGTGTTCGCGCTGTTCCTGCTGCTGCCACTGGTGATCGTGGTATCGCAGGCGCTGAAGAATGGCTTTGGCACCTTCTTCGAGGCGATCTTCGAGCCTGACGCGTTGTCGGCGCTGAAGCTGACCCTGCTCGCCGTGGTCATTTCGGTGCCGCTGAACTTGGTGTTCGGCGTCAGCGCCGCCTGGTGCGTGAGCAAGTACACCTTCCGTGGCAAGAGTATCCTGGTCACCCTGATCGACCTGCCGTTCTCGGTGTCGCCGGTGATCGCCGGCCTGGTCTACGTGCTGATGTTCGGCGCGCAAGGCCTGTTCGGGCCGTGGCTGCAGGACCACGATATCCAGATCGTGTTCGCCCTGCCGGGCATCGTCCTGGCCACCATATTCGTCACCGTACCGTTCGTGGCCCGTGAGCTGATCCCGCTGATGCAGGAGCAGGGCACGCAGGAAGAGGAGGCCGCGCGCCTGCTCGGCGCCAATGGCTGGCAGATGTTCTGGCACGTGACCCTGCCGAACATCAAATGGGGCCTGATCTACGGCGTGGTGCTGTGCACCGCGCGGGCCATGGGCGAGTTTGGCGCGGTGTCGGTGGTGTCTGGCCACATTCGCGGCGTGACCAACACCTTGCCGCTGCACGTGGAGATCCTCTACAACGAGTACAACCACGTGGCGGCCTTCAGCGTGGCCAGCCTGCTGCTGATCCTGGCGCTCTTCATCCTGCTGCTCAAGCAGTGGAGCGAGAACCGTATTAACCGCCTGCGCCACAGCGCCGCGGAGGAATGATTCATGTCGATCGAAGTTCGTAACGTCAGCAAGCGCTTCAACAGCTTCCAGGCCCTGGACAACATCAACCTGGACATCAACAGCGGCGAGCTGGTGGCCCTGCTTGGCCCGTCCGGCTGCGGCAAGACCACGTTGCTGCGCATCATTGCCGGCCTGGAAACCCCGGACCAAGGCAATATCGTGTTCCATGGCGAAGACGTTTCCGGCCATGACGTGCGCGACCGCAACGTCGGTTTCGTGTTCCAGCACTACGCGTTGTTCCGCCACATGAGCGTGTTCGACAACGTCGCTTTCGGCCTGCGCATGAAGCCCAAGGGCGAGCGCCCGAGCGAGAGCAAGATTGCCGAGAAGGTGCATGAGCTGCTGAACATGGTGCAGCTGGACTGGTTGTCCGACCGCTACCCCGAGCAGTTGTCCGGCGGCCAGCGCCAGCGTATCGCCCTGGCCCGTGCGCTTGCGGTGGAGCCCAAGGTGCTGCTGCTGGACGAGCCTTTCGGTGCACTGGATGCCAAAGTGCGCAAGGAACTGCGCCGCTGGCTGGCGCGCTTGCACGAGGACATCAACCTGACATCGGTGTTCGTTACCCACGACCAGGAAGAGGCCATGGAGGTGGCTGACCGCATCGTGGTGATGAACAAGGGCGTGATCGAGCAGATCGGCTCGCCGGGCGAGGTGTACGAGCACCCGGCCAACGATTTCGTCTATCACTTCCTAGGTGATTCCAACCGTCTTGCCCTGAGCGAAGGGCATCATGTGCTGTTCCGCCCGCACGAAGTGTCGCTGTCGCGGCATGAGACCGAAGGGCACCATGCGGCCGAGGTGCGGGACATCCGGCCGTTGGGCGCGACCACGCGGGTGACCTTGAAGGTGGAAGGGCAGAGCGAGCTGATCGAGGCCGAGGTGGTCAAGGACCATGACAGCCTGACCGGGTTGGCGCGGGGAGAGACATTGTTCTTCCGGCCGAAGGTTTGGCAGAAGGTGGCGGATATCTGAGTCGCCTTTGATGATGAAAAAGCCCGGGGTTGGTCCCGGGCTTTTTTATGCCTGATGGATTGCCGGGGCTGCTTTGCAGCCCATCGCGACACAAGGCCGCTCCTACAGGGGATCGCGTAATGCCTGGGCTTGCGCGGTCCATGTGGGAGCGGCCTTGCGTCGCGATCGAGGGCGCAGCCCTCGCGGCAATCTCATGCCGTGCACGAATATTTTGCATGCCCGCAATGCATCGTCTTAAGGCCCTAAAGCCACAGGCCGCGAATTCCGCGGCTTCGCCACAATCCCTCAAAAAACATATTCATTAAAGTTATAACGATAATTTTAAACATTACTTTAAGAGATAAGCCCCTGCCCCCGATGATTCAGCCACACACCTGAATCGAGACCCCAGGAGTTTGATCAATGGGTAATGTCCAGTCGGCCGTCAGGGCCTACGACCAGCCATGGCGCCCAGCCCCGGGCGACCTGGTCGACCTTGGACGCACGCTTCGCCTCCCGCTTGGCCAGCTGCGCCTGCAACGCACGCCCGTCAGCGGGCTCAAGCGCCGCGACAAGCTGGTGTTGGGCCTGCTAGTGCTGGCCCTGCATGGCGCTGCAGCGTACTGGGTCAGCCAGGCACCAACACCCGAGCTGCCGGTGGTGCCACCGCAGGTACCGCCGATGACCATCGAGTTCGCTGCGCCGGCACCGCCTGTGGTCGAACCACCGCCCCCAGCCCCGGCACCGCCGGTGGTCCAGCCGCCACCACCGCCGGTGGTCGACGAACTGGCGGCCAAGCCCAAACCCAAGCCAAAGCCCGTGCCCAAGCCGGTGGTCAAGCAACAGCCCAAACCCCAGCCCAAGCCGGTCGAAGCCCCGCCGCCAGCCCCTGTGGCCGCCCCAGCCCCGCCTGCGCCACCCGCGCCGGCCCCAGTCACCCCGGCGTCGGCCAACGCGGCGTACCTGAAGAACCCGGCGCCGGAGTACCCGCAGATGGCCCAGCGCCGCGGTTGGGAAGGCACCGTGCTGCTGCGCGTCGAGGTGCTGCCCAGCGGCAAGCCCGGGCAGATCCAGATCCAGAAGAGCAGCGGCCGCGATGCCCTCGACGCCGCCGCACTGGCTGCGGTCAAGCGCTGGAGCTTCGTGCCTGCCAAGCAGGGCGATGTGGCCCAGACCGGCTGGGTCAGCGTGCCGATCGATTTCAAGCTTCGCTAACTTTTTCGCAGAACACAGGAAGACATCATCATGAGCCTGCTGGCATCCCCTCTCGAATCCGTTGAAAGCGCAGTCATCTGGCTGCTGGTCGGTTTTTCTGTCGTCACCTGGGGCCTGGCCCTGGTCAAGGTCGTGCAGTTCGTGCGGCTGAAGAACCAGGACAAGCGCTTCCACCAGCAATTCTGGGCCGCCTCGAGCCTGGACTCGGCTGCCGAGCCCAGCCACGAACTGCCTGGGCCGGCCGCCCGCGTTGCCCAGGCCGGTTACGCCGCCATCGCCGTCGGTGACAGCCAGGCCAATGACCTGAGCCACGCCATCAATCACCAGGACAGGCTGGAACGTGCCCTGCGCCAGCAGATCGTGCGTGAGCGCCGCTCGCTGGAAACCGGCTTGGCAGTGGTCGCCAGTATCGGCAGCACCTCGCCCTTCATCGGCCTGTTCGGCACCGTGTGGGGCATCATGGAAGCGCTCAAGGGCATCAGCGCAGCCGGCTCCGCCAGCCTGGAAACCGTGGCCGGGCCGATTGGCGCGGCACTGGTCGCCACTGGCGTGGGTATCGCCGTCGCGGTGCCGGCAGTGCTGGTCTACAACTACTTCCTGCGCCGCCTCAAGCTCACCGCCGCCGACCTCGATGACTTCGCCCACGACTTCTACAGCCTGGCGCAGAAGAGTGCCTTCCGCGTGCTGGTGCACCCGGCCGTGCACAGGCCCCAGGCCGGTTTTACCCAGCCGGTGAAGGAGGCGTCCTGACATGGCCTTTTCGACCCAGGACAGCGACGAAGTCCTCAGTGAAATCAACGTCACGCCGTTGGTGGACGTCATGCTGGTGCTGCTGGTGGTGTTCATCGTCACCGCGCCGCTGTTGACCAACGCCATCCCCATCAACCTGCCCAAGACCGAGGCCGTGGCCCCGGTGGAGCAGAAGGACCCGCTGGTGGTCAGCATCGATGGTGACGGCAAGTTGTTCATCAACAAGGACGAGATCCAGCCCGACCTGCTGGAAACCAGCCTCAAGACTGCCAAGGACAAGGACGCGGACGTGCGCGTACAGCTGCAGGCCGATGACGGCGTGAACTACGGCGAAGTGGCGCGGGCCATGGCGGCCATCGAACGTGCGGGGATCAGCAAGCTGGCGGTGATTACCGCGCGCTGAACCCGGCAACCCTCTTCAGGCAAGTGCTTATGGGCCATATCTCTTGGCAGGGGATGGCCCTTTTTTTTGCCAGGATTTCATGGCTATCAATGCCCCCTGTGGGAGCGGGTTCACCCGCGAATGCGATGTAGGCATCACCGACGCATTCGCGGGTAAACCCGCTCCCACAGAAATCGCATTTTGGTTATTAATAAATAGCTTCTTATTCCTTTACTGATATAACTCCCTCCCTATACTTGTCTCCAAGCACGCAAACTCACTGGAGGCGTCCCCATGCGCAATGAGTCGATTCGTTACCTGATTGTGCCGGGCTGGCAAGGATCGCCAGACAACCATTGGCAAAGTCACTGGCAGCGCACCCTGCCCAACAGTGCCCGGGTCGAGCAGCACGACTGGCTGACCCCGCAACGCCAGGACTGGGTGCAGGCACTGGAGCAGGCGATTGTCGCCGAGCGCTCGCCGGTGATTCTGATTGCCCATAGCCTGGGCTGCATAACTGTCGCGCATTGGGCCGCGCAAGCCAGCCCGGCCCTGCTGCGGCGGGTACGTGGCGCGCTGCTGGTGGCACCCGCTGACGTAGAACGGCCGACCTGCGCGCCGGCGCTGCGCAACTTCGCGCCGATCCCGACCGCAGTACTGCCATTCCCCAGCCAGGTGGTCAGCTCGGACAACGACCCGGCCGTGAGCGTGCCGAGGGCACTGTACCTGGCCCAGGCCTGGGGGGCCGAAGCAGGGCTGCTGACCAACGCCGGGCACATCAACGTCAAGTCCGGCCATGAGCGCTGGGAACAAGGTTTCGCCTACCTGTATCGCTTGCAGAGCCGGGTCGAGCAGCGCGCACTGCGCCGTGCCTGATCGCCCTTACTGTTTACCGTTTGCCTGACGCCCGGCCACCGCAGGCCTGGGGCGGGAGTTCGTCATGACTTTTCAAAACCCCTTTGGCCAGCCGTTGCTGACCTTCCCCGAGCTGGACAAGAGCCCGCTGAGCATCCGCGCCAAGGCGCTGGTGTTCATCGACCCGCGTTCGCAGCAGTTGCGCGCAGAGCTGGAGCACCTGGCGCCGCAACCCGTGCCGGTGCTGATCCGTGGCGAAACCGGCACCGGCAAGGAGCTGCTGGCCCGGCAGATCCACCGCGCCAGCGACCGCAGCGGGCTGTTCGTGTCGGTCAACTGCGCGGGCATCAGCCCCACCTACGCCGATGCCGAGCTGTTCGGCTACAGCGCCGGCAGCCAGGGCGGCACAGCCAGCAGCCGCGCCGGCTGGTTCGGTTCGGCCAACGGCGGCACGTTGTACCTGGACGAGATCGCCGACTTGCCGCTGGCCATCCAGGGCAAGCTGCTGGCCGCGCTGGAAAACCGCGAGGTTACCCGGGTGGGCGCGCAGCAGCCGCAACCGGTGGACGTACGCCTGGTGGCCGCTACCAGCATCGACCTGGCGCGTGTGGTGCGTGCAGGGCGCTTCAACGAGCGCCTGTACCAGTACCTGCGCGAGGGGGCGCTGGAGCTGCCGCCGCTGCGCGAGCGGCCCGGCGATATCCTGCCGTTGGCCGAGTACTTCGTGGGCATCTACAGCGTGCGTCTGCAACGGCCTGTGCCGCTGGTGAGCGAGGCGGCGCAGCAGGTGCTGGAAGCACACCCCTGGCCCGGCAACACCCGTGAACTGGAGAACGTCATCCACTTCGCCTTGCTGGTGAATGATGGCGAAGAGATCCTGGCTGAGGACCTCGATCTGGCCAACCCCGCGCGCTAGACACCGCTCATAAGCAAAGTGGCTGATGGCAGTTTGTTTTTGGAATAAGCAGCTAAATAAAAGATATTGTTACGGAATAAAAAATCTCGGTATTGTCGCCCCACGCCCGCTGGTGAACCGGTTGGGCACCCGATTCGCCATCGTCGATGGCCCAGAACCAGAACAAGGACCACCATGAAGAAGACCCTGCTGACCACTGCCCTGGCCGCTGCCCTGTCGTTCGCCGGCCTGGCTACCGCCGCCGAAAAACTGGTGGTTGCTGCCACCCCGGTACCGCACGCCGAAATCCTCGAACTGATCAAGCCGACCCTGGCCAAGGAAGGTGTGGACCTGCAGATCAAGGTCTTCACCGATTACGTGCAGCCGAACGTGCAGGTTGACCAGAAGCGCCTGGACGCCAACTACTTCCAGACCCTGCCGTACCTGCAGAACTTCAACGAAGGCAAGGGCACCCACCTGGATACCGTGATCGGCGTGCATGTCGAACCCTTCGGTGGTTACTCGAAGAAGGTCAAGAGCCTGAGCGAGCTGAAAGAAGGCGCCACCGTTGCCATCCCTAACGAGGGCAGCAACAGCGGCCGCGCCCTGCTGCTGTTGCAGAAGGCTGGCCTGATCACCCTGAAGGATCCGAAGAACGCCCTGGCCACCCCCAAGGACATTGCCGAGAACCCGAAGAAGCTGAAGTTCCGCGAGCTTGAGTCGGCCATGCTGCCGCGCGTGCTGGATCAGGTCGACCTGGACATGATCAACACCAACTACGCCCTGGAAGCCGGCCTGAACCCGGCCAAGGACGCGCTGGTGATCGAAGGCAGCGACTCGCCATACGTGAACTTCCTGGTCGCCCGCCCGGACAACAAGGACAGCGAAGCCATCCAGAAACTGGCCAAGGCCCTGACCAGCCCGGAAGTGAAGGAATTCATCGCCAAGAAGTACCAAGGTGCGGTGCTGCCGGCGTTCTGATGCGCTTGCATTACCTGGCATGACCCAACGCCGACACTCTAGTGTCGGCGTTTTTGTTCGGGGGCATAGTTACCTGTGGGAGCGGGTTTACCCGCGAACACGGGCGAAGCCCGTGCCAGCCACCGCGTTGCGTGCTTCGCGGGTAAACCCGCTCCCACAAGGTTCTGCGTGCGCCGCCAATATATGCCTCCAGCGCGGAACTCTCAGTGATATGTATATGCAATAAAGATATTTATTAAAAAGTTTTTAGATCATTAGAGTCTAGCTATCGTGCCCACGCGCACTCTGCAGACCTGCTTCACCATGACCCTCGACATCGCATTCATCCTCGGCACGCTGCCCGCCTTCCTCAAGGCCGTGGGCGTGACCCTGCAGGTCGGCCTGATCGCCATCGCCATCTCGCTGCTGGTCGCCCTGGTCAATGCCACGCTGCTGGTATTGCGCACCCCATACCTGTGGCGCCTGGTAAAAGCCTACGTGGAGCTGGCCCGCAACACGCCGCTGCTGATCCAGCTGTTCTTCGTCTACTTCGCCTTGCCCAGCCTGGGCCTGAAGATTTCCGGCTTTGCCGCAGCGATCATCACCATGACCTTCATGGGCGGTGCCTATCTCACCGAGGTGCTGCGTGCCGGCATCGAAGCCGTGCCCCGTGCCCAGTTGGAATCCGGGCGTTCCATCGGCCTGTCCGAAGGCCAGCTGCTGCGCCACGTGGTGTTGCCCCAGGCCGGCATCCTCAGCCTGCCGGCACTGTTCGCCAACTTCATCTTCCTGCTCAAGGAAACCACAGTGGTATCGGCGGTGGCCGTGCCGGAAATTCTCTACACCACCAAGAACTACATCGCGCTGTACTACAAGACCTATGAAATGCTCACCGTGCTGACCCTGCTCTGCGTGCTGCTGTTCCTGCCGCTGTCGTTGCTGCTGCGTTATGTCGAAAGGAGGCTGCAACATGGCCAGCTCGGCGTCTGAGCTGCTACTGCAGGCATTGCCGCAGCTGGCTGGCGGCGCGGCGCAGACCCTGGCCATCTCTGCGCTGGGCATCCTCTTCGCGACGCTGGGCGGTGTGCTCTATGGCGTGCTGGCAACCTTGGGCAACCGGGCCTTGAACATTGCCTTGCAGGTGTACCTGGAGCTGTTCCGTGCCATCCCGGTGCTGGTCTGGCTGTACCTGGTGTTCTTCGGCCTGCCGATCTTCCTGGCCTTGAGCATCCCCAGCTTCTGGTGCGCGGTGCTGGTGCTGGGCCTGTGGGGCGCCAGCGAGGTGGGCGAGGTGGTGCGAGGCGCGCTGCGTTCGCTGCCGCGCGGCCAACGCGAGGCGGGGTTGTCGATCGGCCTGGCCGGCTGGCAGCTGTATGGCTATGTGCTGTTGCCACAGGCGCTCAAACGCATGACCCCGCCGACCATCAACATCTACACGCGGATCATCAAGACTAGCTCGCTGGCGGTGCTGATCGGCGTGGTCGAGGTGATCAAGGCCGGCCAGCAGATCATCGAACGCACCTACGAGTCGGTGCTGATCTACGGCGCCTTGTTCCTGTTCTTCTTCATCGTCTGCTATCCGCTGTCCGCCGCTTCACGCGTGCTGGAACGCCGCTGGGCCCACTCATGAGCGCATTGATCGAATTCCAGGGTTTCAACAAGTTCTTTGGCGAGCACCAGGTGCTCAAGGACGTCGACCTCCAGGTGGCGGCCGGCGAGGTGGTGGTCATTCTCGGCCCCAGCGGCTGTGGCAAAAGCACGCTGCTGCGCTGCCTCAACGGCCTGGAGCAGGCCCACAGCGGCCACCTGCGCCTGGCCGGGCAGGAACTGCTCGATTCACGCACCGATTGGCGCGAAGTCCGCCAGCGGGTCGGCATGGTGTTCCAGAGCTATCACCTGTTCGGTCACATGAGCGTGATCGACAACCTGCTGCTTGGCCCGCTCAAGGTGCAAAAGCGCGAGCGCGCCGAAGCCCAGGCCCAGGCCGAGGCGCTGCTGGCGCGGGTCGGCCTGCTGGACAAGCGCGACGCCTTTCCCCGGCAATTGTCCGGGGGCCAGCAACAGCGCATCGCCATCGTGCGTTCGCTGTGCATGAACCCCGAGGTAATGCTGTTCGACGAGGTTACCGCAGCCCTCGACCCAGAAATGGTCAAGGAGGTGCTGCAGGTGATCCAGGGCCTGGCCCGCGACGGCATGACCTTGCTCATCGTTACCCACGAAATGGCCTTCGCTCGCGCGGTGGCCGACCGCATCGTGTTCATGGAGGCCGGCAGGATCCTTGAACAGGGCGACCCCGAGAGCTTCTTCACACGACCGCGGACCGCACGCGCGCAGCAGTTCCTGGAGAAATTCTCCTTCGTAGAAAGCCTGCCGAAGACATTGCACAAGGAACTGTCATGAAAACTGCCAACCTCACCAAACTGCTGGCGCCGTTGTTCGGCCTGGCCCTGCTGGCCGGCTGCAACAAGGCTGAAGAACCACCCAAGCCGGCGGCGGCCTCGCCGGCAACCAGCTACCTGGAGACCATCAAGGCCCGCGACAAGCTGATTGTCGGCGTGTTCACCGACAAGCCACCGTTCGGTTTCGTCGATGAGCAGGGCCGCTACGTGGGCTTTGATACCGATATCGGCCGGCGCCTGGCCAAGGATCTGCTAGGTGATGAAAACAAGGTCGAGTTCGTTGCCGTGGAGCCAGCCAGCCGTATCCCGTTCCTGCAGAGCGACAAGGTCGACCTGATCCTCGCCAACATGACCGTGACCCCGGAGCGCAAGGAGGCGGTGGACTTCACCAACCCCAACCTGCGCGTTGCCGTGCAGGCCATCGTCGCGGATGGCAGCCCGGTGCAGAAGCTCGAAGACCTGGCCGACAAGACCATCATCGTCACCACCGGCACTACCGCTGATATCTGGCTGACCAAGAACCACCCGGACTGGAAACTGCTCAAGTTCGAGAAGAACAGCGAGTCGCTGCAGGCGCTGGCCACCGGGCGTGGCGATGCCTATGCGCAGGACAACCTGATTCTGTTCAGCTGGGCCAAGCAGAACCCGGGGTACCGCGTGCTGCCTGAGCTGCTGGGTGACGAGGCACCGATTGCACCGGCGGTGAAGAAGGGCAACACCGAGCTGCGTGACTGGGTGAATGCCGAGCTGGCCAAGCTGGGGGAGGAGAAGTTTCTGCTGAAGCTGTATGACCAGTATGTGCGCAAGGAACTGAGCGATGACACCAAGCCGGAAAGCGTGATCGTGGAAGGGGGCAAGTGGCAGGGTTAGTCGGATAAATGAGGCCGTTGTGGGAGCGGGTTCACCCGCGAACACCGGCGAAGCCGGTGCCATGCACCGCGTTGCCTGCTTCGCGGGTGAACCCGCTCCCACAAGGGCTGCAAAGCAGCTCCGGCAATCTCACTGGTTACGCGGCAGCCAGTTCAACAGGAACTCATTCACCACCGGCGGGTTCTCCAGGCTAGAGATATGCCCCGCAAACGGAATCTGCGCCGCCAGGCAACCAATGATCCGCGCCATTTCATTGGACTCTTTCGGCGGCCGCGGAATGTCCTGGTCGCCGCACATCAGGATGGTTCTCTCGCTTGCCAGCTGCTTGAGTTGCTCCAGCAGGTCGCGTCGTCCGAAGATTATCCGCCCCATGGGGTCAAGGCTCTCGCGAATGATTTTCGCAGTGCTTGCCTTTAGCTGGGTACGAAACCGCTCGCGGATTTCCGGCACCGTCTCGACGGTTGGGTGGAAAAAAATAGGCACGATGATGTCAAGCAGCGGGTCGGTGAATTCGCCGGCCTCGCTCGCTTGATCCAGCAAGGCAAAGTATTTGAGCCGGGTTTCCTCCGGCTCGGCGCCCAGGTAAGTGTCCATGAGCACCAGGCGGTCAATTCGTTCAGGGTGGGCAGCAGCCAGCGGTGCACCCCACATACCGCCTACCGATAGCCCGACCAGGTGGCATTTGGGAATGTCCAGGGCGTCCAGCAACGCCAGATGCTGGCGGACCAGGCTGTCCATGTCGATGGTCGTGGCAGGCGGAGCATCGGAGCGGCCGTGGCCCCACAGCTCGGGGACGATGACGCGGAAATGTTGCGACAGGGCGTCGATCTGCGGCTGCCACATCTCGGCGTCCCACAGATAGCTGTGGCCGAGCAGGACCGGGAAGCCTTGGCCCTGGTCGATGTAGCTCATGCGGGCGCCGTCGATTTCGATGAATTGTCTTTGCATGGGGTGGGTCTCGGTTTGGAGTGTTGTAGGGATTCGAAATTGTCGGGGGCTGCATGGCAGCCCCTTTACTGAGCTGGCACCAGACGCAAGGTACTCTGCGCCGGAATCACCCCCATCTGCGCCTTCTGGTACTGCCCCTGCACATACCCTTCGGCCTGGTCCGCATAATGCCGGTCGAACGGCACGCCACTCTGCCCGACCGGGTTGCTGGTCAGCGCTTGCCCGGCATCGGCAAAGTCGACCAGCCGCCGCGTCGACGGCCCATAGGTCACCGGCCATGGCGCCGGGCCGATCTTCGCCGAGAGGTTGTTCGGCACTTCATGAGTGCCCGGCGCGGCGAACGGGCCGACGTTGAATAGCAGGTTCAGCGGCTTTTTAACCCCCAGCGGGTGGTTGTGGGTCAAGGTATGCGCCTTGCCCCACTGCCAGCTGGCCGGGTCACTGCCAAAGGTCTCGCGCAGGTGCTTCAGGCTGTTCTGCCAGGCCGTGCGCACCACGAGGGTACGGTCGGTACGCTGGTTGCCTCCGCGGGTATTCCACCACGGCGAATCGGCATCCGCCGCCAGGCGCGGCAGGGCGGCGTCGATGGCGCGGGTGCTGATCAGCACCGGGAACCAGGTGTCGCCCAGTTCGTCATGCAGGGCCGCGAATGCCAGCTCGTAGAGGAACTGGTTGAACAGCGTGGCGCTGGTCGAGTCGAGCGGGTAATCGCCGCCCCAGGCTGCCAGTTGTTCGACCAGCTCCTTCTCTTCGTCACCTTCGGCCACTGCGCGTAGTGTTGCCAGCAGCGGCGCAAGGGTGCGCGGCCCATGGTCGCTGGCAGTGTCCAGCTGCAGCGCCTGGCTGTTCTGGGTATCCCACTTCACATCGGGGTTGGCCAGGTGGCGGTCGAGCTGGCGGCCTCGGTCCGGCAGGTTGTAGTAACCGGGTATCGGCACCGCCGCCGGAGGCTGGTAATTGGCAGAGACGATGTAACCGCTCGCCGGGTTTTCCTGCTGCGGGTTGACGCTGAAGGGATAGAAGCCGAGCTTGTCCGCCTGCGTACTGGCACCGTCGAGGATGAACGCGGGTTCGACGCCGTCGGGGCGGATCGGCAACTGCGCCGCTGCCCACCAGCCGATATCGCCACGGGCATTGGCCCACACCAGGTTGAGCCCCGGCGCATGCACCTTGGCCGCAGCCTCGCGCATCTTGCCCAGCGTATCGGCGCGGTTGAGCTGGTAGAAACCGTCGAGGATCGGGTTTTCGGTTTCCAGAAACGCCCACCACATGGCGATGGGCGTAGGCCCGGCAGTGGCGCCCAGCACATCGTTGATGATCGGGCCATGGGGCGAGCGGCGCAGGCTGAGGGTGACCGGTGCTTCGCCTTTGACGGCAATCTGTTGCTCGGTCTTTTCCAGCGCCTGCCATTTGCCATCGACCATCACCTGGTTGGCGTCGGCCGGGTTGGTGCGCTCGGCGATCAGGTCGACGTCGTCGTTCTGGAACATGGTCAGGCTCCAGCCGAAATCGCGGTTGTGGCCGAGCAGGGCGAACGGGTTCAGCGCCTGGAAGTAGCCATACAGGTTGAAGCCCGGCGCCGACAGCTCGGCCTCGTACCACACAGCCGGCACCGCGAAGCCGATGTGCGGGTCGCCGGCCAGCAGCGGCCTGCCACTGCGGGTGTGGCTGCCGGCCACGGCCCAGGCGTTGCTGCCCTCGAATTGCGGGATGCCCGCATCGCCCAGTGCATCATGGCTGAGGCGGGCGAGGGCCTGCAGGCCTTGCCAGTCGGCAGCGGCCAGCGGTGTACCCAAGGCGCCCTCGGGCTGCCAGGCCAGATCGAAGATGTTCAGGTACTCAGGGCCCAGCTGGTCGCGGATGTAGGTGAGCGCGGGCTCGGTCCGGAACGCGGCGGCAAAGCTGTAGGCCAGGTAGCCGGCGATGCTCAGGGTGTCTTCGGCGCTGAACGGGCGCGGGGGGATGCCGAGCAGGTCGAATTCCATGGGCTTGGGGTGGCTGGCCTGCCAGCTGTTCACCCCGTCGAGGTAGGCCTGCAGGGCTTGCCAGGCGGCTGACTGGTGGTCCTGACGCTTGGCCATCAGTGCTGCCTGTTCGCGAATGCGCAGGCTGCGGAACAGGGTGTCGGTGGGCAGCAGCTTGTCGCCCAGCACCTCGGCCAGCTCGCCTCGGGCCAGGCGGCGCAGGATCTCCATCTGGAACAGCCGGTCCTGGGCATGCACGTAGCCGAGGGCACGGTACAGGTCGGGCTCGTTCTGCGCCTGCAGGTGCGGCACGCCGCGGGCATCGTAGCGCACGCTGACCGGCGCCTGCAGGCCGGCGATGGCGACCTCGCCCTCGCGTTGCGGCAGCTTGCCCTGCACGTACCAGTATCCGGCGCCGGCGGCCGCGGCAACCACCACGGCCAACAGGGTCAGGCTGCGCTTCATGCAGGCTCCTTGTGCGTTCAAGCGAAAAATGTGGTCCGATGATCGGCGGATTCGCGAACAGAGCATAGCCCCCAGGAAGGAGTTTCCATGTCCCTCAGCGAAAAACAGAAAATGCTTACAGGCCAGCTCTATCACGCTGGCTGCCCCGAGCTGCAGGCCGAGCAGATCACCAACAAGCACTGGATGCACCGTTACAACAGCAGTGTCGAACTGCTCAACGACGCACGTCATGGGCTTCTGGTCGAGCACTTTGGCCAGGTCGGCGAAGGCGCGGTGATCCGCCCGCCGTTCTATTGCGACTATGGCTATAACATCAGCGTCGGCCGCAACACCTTCATGAACTTCAACTGCGTGATCCTCGATGTGCTGCCGGTGCGTATCGGTGATGACTGCCAGATCGGCCCCAACGTGCAGATCTATACCGCCGACCACCCGCTCGACCCCGAGGTGCGCCGCACAGGGCTGGAGAGCGGTCGGCCGGTGACCATCGGCAACAACGTGTGGATCGGCGGTGCGGCGATCATCCTGCCGGGGGTGATCATTGGCGACAACGCCGTGGTGGGGGCTGGCAGTGTGGTCACCCGTGATGTGCCGGCAGGCGCGGTGGTGGTGGGCAACCCTGCTCGGGTGCGTCAGCCGGCCCAGGGGCAGTAGCAGCCCACCGCCAGGGTATTGGAGGCATTCACCTGGCGGCCGTCGAGTAGTGCCTTGAGGATCGGCTCGATGAAGCTGTTGCTGGCATTGCACACCGTGCCTTCGCTGTAGGGGCCGAAATAGGCCAGGCGACCCTGCCGGTCCCAGATGGCCACGGCTGGGGAGGCGGGCAGCTGCTCGCTGCCGGGCAGGCTGGCGAGCGGCTTGAGGGCAGTGAGGTTCGCGGGCAGCTGGCCATGGCTGCCAGGCTTTTGCAGCACGTGGAAGGTCACGCCCTGGCTGGCGAACTGGCTGACCAGTTCACCTAGGTGCTGCTGGTTGCCGACGTTGCACGGGCAGGCCGGGTCCCAGAAGTGCACCACGCGGATCGGGCCTGGTCCGGCCAGTTCGGAGGGCAGTTGCAGTTGGCTGCCGTCGAACAGCGTTGTCTGGTTGTCGAACGGGCGCAGGTAGCGGGCCTGGAAGGTGGTGTAGGCCTGCCAGAGGGTGACGGCGCCGACCAGGAGGGCGATTGCCGTGCTTAGCTGTTTGATGGTCCGAGTCTTCATGAATTTCCCGCGGCCCCTGTAGGAGCGGCCTTGTGTCGCGAAAGGGGTGCGAAGCGCCCCCAAGATGTGTGCATCAAGCTGATATTGCTGGGGCCGCTTTGCGGCCCTATCGCGACACAAGGCCGCTCCTACAAGTTCGAAGGTGAGCAAGCTTGCCACGACGCCAGCCAGAGCTGAATATCCCAGATCAATACTTGCTTCGCTGTGGATGTACCCGATGCCCGCTGCCTTTCACCCTGACCTCCTGCGCACCAGTCTGGCGCCGTTCACCGTTCGCCAGCCGTTGTCGGCCCAGGCGCAGGACTACCAGCGCTTCTATGGCCTGAACCTGTCGGCCAACAGTTGGCTGGGCGGCTTCCAGGCCGCAGGCTTCGAGCTGGTCGGGCAAGCCTGGCTACCCGACCAGCCGAGCGCGACGCTGTTCCTGCTGCACGGTTATTACGACCATATGGGCCTCTACCGGCATGTGATCGATTGGGCGCTCAAACAGGGTTTCGCCGTGATCAGCTGCGATCTGCCCGGCCACGGTCTGTCCAGCGGCGAGCGGGCCAGCATCAGTGATTTCGCGCTGTACCAGCAGGTGCTGGAGGCGTTGTTCGAGCAGGCGCGCACGCTGCAATTGCCGCGCCCCTGGCACCTGTGCGGGCAAAGCACCGGTGGCGCCATCGCCGTGGACCACCTGCTGCACCAGGGCGCGCGCAGCCCCATCGATGGCCAGGTCATCCTGTTGGCGCCGCTGGTGCGGCCCTGCGCCTGGCGCTGGTCGAAGCTGAGCTATCGCGTGTTGCGTCACTTCGTGAACGGCATCGAGCGGCGCTTCAGCGAGAACACCAATGACCCGACCTTCCTGCCGTTCCTCGAAGCCGACCCGCTGCAACCGCGCCGCCTGCCGACGGCCTGGGTGGGTGCCTTGATTGCCTGGGTCAAACGCATCGAGGCCGCGCCGCGCAGCACGCGGCGGCCGTTGATCGTGCAAGGAGAAGCGGATGGCACGGTGGACTGGCCGTACAACCTCGAAGTGCTCAAGGCCAAGTTTGCCGAGCCGCAGATTCTGATGCTGCCCGAGGCCCGTCACCACCTGGCCAACGAGCTGCCGGGCATTCGGCAGCGCTACTTCGACTTCATCGACCAGCGCCTGGGCTGATCACTTCAGGTCGCTGCTGCTCTGGCCAACCGCCAGGCCTGCGCGTACTGCGGCCAGGGCGGCCTGGTAGTAAGCCTTGCCGTCTGGCGACTCGGCAAAGGTGGCGAACTCTTCCAGCTCGGCGTCGGACAGGTCACGGTAGACATACAGCAACGTGTTGTTGAGGTCTTCGCCGATCTGGCTCATCAAACGCTGGCGCTGACCATCGAGCAGGCCCTGGGCCTGGCCGCCGCCGAACAGGCCGGGGATCATCGAGCTGAGGCTGTCGGCGGCCACGCCGGCGATGGCCAGGCTCACTTCGGCGCCGGCTTCGCGCGCTGGCAGGGCCTGGGCCAGGTGCCCGATTATCAGCAGGCGATCATCGCTGGCCTGAATCTTCGGCAAGCCCTTGGCATTCCTGGCCAGCTCGTCCTTGCGTGTGGCCTTGAGCTCGGCAGCCACAACCTTGCGCCCCAGCGGCGACCGGAAGAAGGCCAGCGCCGGTGCCGGGTTGGCCAAGGTTGCGCGCAGCTGCGCCTGGGCGCGACGGTCCACCGCCTGGGCCTGGAAGCGCTGGTTGCTGTTGTTTACCAGTGCCTGGTACACGGCGGGTGGCAAACTGTTGCGGTAGCGCTCCTGGGCGGCGGTCAGGGCATCATTGAAATGGGCGCGCTGGTCGGGCCAGCCGGCGGCCTTGTACAGTTGATCCAGGTTGTCTGCCCAGACAGGCACGGTGCAGATCATCAGCAGAATCAGGGAAAACAGACGGCGCATTCAGGACTCCTGTCGGCAGGTGGCTATTGTCCGTGGCCGGGCGCCAGTTTGTCGAGATATCCGCATGCTTCTCGGCCAAGTGGCGCTGTGCGCCGGCATGGCTAATGGATATGATGCGCGCCATGCACACCTCCCCTGAACACCCGATGCTTGCGGCCGTCGTCGACGATCTGGCCACCCATGGCTGGTCCCAGCAGGCGCTTTTTCTGCCTGCCGACCTGGTGCGCGCGCTTGCGGCCGAGTGCCGCCGCCGTGATGCCGAAGGCGAACTCAACCCGGCAGGGGTTGGGCGCGGGGCTGCCCAGGAGGTGCGCGAGGCCATTCGCGGCGATCAGATCCAGTGGATCGACCCTGGCCAGGCCGAGGCCTGCGACCAGTACCTTGGCGCCATGGACCAGCTGCGCCAGGCCATCAACCAGGGCCTGTTCCTGGGCCTGGAAGACTTCGAGTGCCACTTTGCCTTGTACCCGCCGGGGGCGTTCTATCGCCGGCACCTGGACCGCTTCCGCGACGATGACCGGCGCATGGTGTCGGCAGTCCTGTACCTGAATGAAGGCTGGCAGCCGCAGGACGGTGGCCAGTTGCGCATGTTCCTGGCGGACGGTGTCGAGCATGATGTCGAGCCGGTGGCGGGCTGCCTGGTGGTGTTCCTGTCGGGCGAGGTGCCCCATGAGGTGCTGCCGGCAGGGCGTGAGCGGCTTTCGTTGACCGGCTGGTTCCGGCGCCGTGGCAATGACCCCTTCTGACCTGCCCAAGGTGCTGGTCAGCGCCTGCCTGCTGGGGCAGCCGGTGCGCTATGACGGCCGCGCCAGTGGCCACCCCGACCTGTTGCAGCGCTGGCAGGCCGAAGGGCGCGTGGTGCCGTTGTGCCCGGAAGTGGCGGGTGGCTTGCCGACCCCACGGCCGCCTGCCGAGATTCCGGGCGGGCAGGGCGCTGAGGTGCTCGAAGGTAGCGTGCAGGTGCTGACGGTGACGGGCGAGGATGTCAGCGCCGAGTTTCTGGCCGGGGCGCAGCGGGCGCTTGAGCTGGTGCGCCAGCATGGCATTCGCGTGGCGGTGCTGAAGGCGGGTAGCCCTTCGTGTGGCAACCGGCTGACCTACGACGGCACGTTCAGTGGTGTGAAGGTGGCCGGGGAAGGGGTGACCACGGCGTTGCTGCGTCGGGCGGGGGTGCAGGTGTTCAGCGAGCTGGAGCTGGAGCAGGCACAGCGGGCCTTGGAGTAATCCTGTACCGGCCTCTTCGCGGGTGAACCCGCTCCCACAGGTTCTCCACAGCCCTCAAGGCTTGTGATGTCCCTGTGGGAGCGGGTTCACCCGCGAAGAGGCCGGTACAGGCAGCAAAAATCCTATTGTTCGGCCGCAGTCTCAGGCACACCCTTGAACCACTTCTGCTCAAGCTCGGCAGTTCGCCCGTTGTCCTTGAGCCGCTGCAGTGCATTGTTCACCGCGCTCTCGAACGCCGGGTTGTCCTTCTGGAACGGGATCACCAGCTGCTTCTCGCTGAACGGCAGGCTCACATCAAGTGGGCCGTCACCCTTGGGAGATTCGCTCGACGGGGTCAGTGCGATGTCGTACTTGCCAGCCTCGACACCCGGCAGCACCTCAGCGGCAGGGGCTTCGATGAATTCGGCGCGCAGGTCCAGTTCCTTGGCCAGCGCCTGGCCGAAGTCGATCTCGAAGCCGCTCAGGTGGTCGTTTTCCTTGAACGCGTACGGCGAGTTGTCGGCCTGCACGGCAATGCGCAGTTCGCCCCGGTCGGCAATATCATCAATCAGCTCGGCCTGAGCCAATGGCGTGATCAGTACCGCCAGCATTACTCCAATGGTCGTCCGCATGAAAAGCCCCTTTATCTTTTTGGCAGATGAATAACCTTCGCCACGGCTTTCTTCCTCGCCATGGTCGAGCGCAGCCTATGACCTTGAAGCCTCGGCATTGTTTAACCCTGACTGAAATATTTCTGCCCGACGATGTGAACATCTGGGCGTACATATCAACTAAGGTGAACCACCGCCGCCACTGGAATACTGGCGGCGGTCAATAAGTGAATCACAGGAGAAGTGAATGAACAGCCTATTTTCGCGTGCTGCCGTTGCTGGTCTGTTGATGGGAGCGTCAATGTTCGCCAGCGCCGCAGATGTCCTGAAAAGCCAGGAGCCGCCCAAGGAGGCCAAGGTCTTCATCGTTTCCCCCGCCGATGGCGCAACGGTCGACAAGACCTTCACCGTCAAGTTCGGCATCGAGGGCATGGCGCTCAAGCCTGCGGGTGACAGCACCCCGCACAGCGGGCACCACCACCTGCTGGTGGATGTGGACAAAGAGCCGGTGGCCGACATGGCGCTGCCGACCAGCCTGATGCCACAGGCCGGCACCGCATTGCCGGACGGCCCGCAAGTGCTGCACTTCGGCAAGGCGCAGACCGAAACCAGCATTACCCTGACCCCGGGCAAGCACACCCTGCAACTGGTGCTGGGTGACCAGTATCACGTGCCGTTCAAGCCGAGCGTCGTGTCGCAGAAGATTACTGTCGATGTGAAATAGGTGTCGGATTCTTCGCGGGTAAACCCGCTCCCACAGGGATCCCACAGGTCTGAAGCTTGTGGTGATTCTGTGGGAGCGGGTTTACCCGCGAAGCAGGCGACGTCGATATCACAGGTAAAAAAAAGGGAGGCCACCAGGGCCTCCCTTTTTCATGCCGCCAGCGAACTTAGAACAGGACGCGGGAACGGATGGTGCCCTTGACCTGTTGCAGCTTCTCTTGCGCCAGGTCGGAATACTCGGCGTCAACGTCGATCACCACGTAACCGACTTTCTCGTTGGTCTGCAGGAACTGACCGGAGATGTTGATGCCGTTCTCGGCGAAGACCTTGTTGATCTCGCTGAGCACGCCCGGGATGTTTTCGTGGATGTGCAGCAGGCGGTGCTTGCCCGGGTGCGCCGGCAGGGCCACTTCCGGGAAGTTGACCGAGGATACCGAGGTACCGTTGTCGCTGTACTTGACCAGCTTCTCGGCCACTTCCAGGCCGATGTTGGCCTGGGCTTCGGCAGTGGAACCACCGATGTGCGGGGTCAGGATCACGTTGTCCAGGCCACGCAGCGGGCTTTCGAACTGCTCGTCGTTGGAGCGCGGTTCGACCGGGAACACGTCGATGGCGGCGCCGATCAGGTGCTGGTCCTTGATGGCGGCGGCCAGGTGGTCCAGCTCGACCACGGTGCCACGGGCGGCGTTGATCAGGATCGCGCCCTTCTTCATCGCGCGGATTTCCTTCTCGCCGATCATCCACTGGGTGGACGGCAGCTCAGGCACGTGCAGCGAAACGATGTCGGCCAGGCCCAGCAGCTCGTGCAGGCTGGGGACCTGCACGGCGTTGCCCAGTGGCAGCTTGGTCAGCGGGTCGTAGAAATACACCTGCATGCCCATGTTCTCGGCCAGGACCGACAGCTGGGTGCCGATCGAGCCATAACCGACGATACCCAGCTTCTTGCCGCGGATTTCGAAGGAGTTGGCCGCGCTCTTGATCCAGCCGCCACGGTGGCAGGAAGCGTTCTTCTCGGGGATGCCGCGCAACAGCAGGATGGCTTCGGCCAGTACCAGTTCGGCTACCGAACGAGTGTTGGAGTATGGCGCGTTGAACACGGCGATACCGCGCTCGCGGGCAGCTTCCAGGTCGACCTGGTTGGTGCCGATGCAGAAGCAGCCAACAGCGACCAGTTTCTTGGCGCAGTCGAAGATCTCTTCGGTCAGCTGAGTGCGCGAACGGATGCCGATGAAGTGGGCATCGGCGATCTTTTCCTTCAGCTCGGCTTCCGGCAGCGAACCAGTGAGGTATTCGATGTTGGTGTAGCCGGCGGCCTTGAGGGTATCGACCGCGTTCTGGTGCACACCTTCAAGAAGAAGGAACCGGATCTTGCTCTTGTCGAGAGAAGTCTTGCTCATCTGCGTAAACCTGTATCCCGGAGAAAAAATGGCGAGGGTGATGCCAGGCGCAAAGGCAGCCTTAGCATGAACAGCGGGAGGGCTATGCTAGCATACGCGACACAATCTGAGCTTATCCCGACAGGTGAAGAGTGCTCAGGGTGACTATGAATAAGTCGAGAGTTCCAGCGATGACCCACCCCGCTGTAATTGATGAACTGATGACCCTTGTCGACCCTGGCAAGGTCCTGACCGACGCAGCTTCCCTGGAAGCCTATGGCAAGGATTGGACCAAGCATTACCCACCGGCGCCCAGCGCCATCGTTTTCCCCAAAACAGTAGAGCAGGTACAGGCGATCGTTCGCTGGGCCAATACGCACAAGGTGGCGCTGGTGCCGTCTGGCGGGCGTACCGGGCTATCCGCAGGCGCCGTGGCGGCCAATGGCGAAGTGGTGGTCGCCTTCGATTACATGAACCAGATACTCGGCTTCAATGCTTTCGATCGCACAGTGGTTTGCCAGCCAGGGGTGATTACCCGCCAGCTGCAAACCTTCGCCGAAGAGCAGGGCCTGTATTACCCGGTGGACTTCGCCTCCAGCGGGTCCAGCCAGATCGGCGGCAATATCGGCACCAATGCCGGCGGGATCAAGGTGATTCGCTACGGCATGACTCGCAACTGGGTGGCCGGGCTGAAAGTGGTCACCGGCAAGGGCGAGCTGCTGGAGCTGAACAAGGACCTGATCAAGAACGCCACCGGCTACGACCTGCGCCAGCTTTTCATCGGTGCCGAAGGCACGCTGGGCTTCGTGGTCGAGGCCACCATGCGTCTGGACCGCGCGCCGCGCAACCTCACCGCGATGGTGCTGGGTACGCCGGACTTCGACTCGATCATGCCGGTGCTGCATGCCTTCCAGGGCAAGCTGGACCTGACCGCCTTCGAGTTCTTCTCCGACAAGGGCCTGGCCAAGATCCTGGCGCGTGGCGACGTGCCGGCGCCGTTCGAGACCGACTGCCCGTTTTACGCGCTGCTGGAGTTCGAGGCCAGCACCGAAGAGGTGGCGAACGAAGCCTTGGCCACCTTCGAGCACTGCGTCGAGCAGGGCTGGGTGCTGGACGGGGTGATGAGCCAGAGCGAGACCCAGCTGAAAAACCTGTGGAAACTGCGTGAGTACCTGTCGGAAACCATCTCGCACTGGACCCCGTACAAGAACGACATTTCTGTCACGGTCTCGAAAGTGCCAGCGTTCCTGCGCGATATCGATGCCATCGTCGCTGAGCATTACCCGGATTACGAAGTGGTGTGGTACGGCCACATCGGTGACGGCAACCTGCACCTGAACATTCTCAAGCCCGAGCACATGAGCAAGGACGACTTCTTCGCCTCGTGCACCAAGGTCAACAAGTGGGTGTTCGAGATCGTCGAGCGCTACAACGGCTCGATCTCCGCCGAGCATGGTGTTGGCATGACCAAGCGTGACTACCTGGGCTACAGCCGCTCGCCCGAAGAAATCGCCTGCATGAAGGCAATAAAGGCCGTGTTCGACCCTAACGGCATCATGAATCCGGGTAAGATCTTCGCACCTGAATAGAAAGCAGCATCCAGAGGAGTCGGCCATGAGTTACCAGCACCAGTACGTAGACGGCACACGCATTCACTTCCCGTTGGGCAAGGTGGTGTGTATCGGCCGTAACTATGCCGAGCATGCCAAGGAGCTGGACAACCCGATCCCCACCGAACCGCTGCTGTTCATCAAGCCGGGTAGCTGCGTGGTGCCGGCCGAGGGCGGTTTCAAGATTCCGGTCGAGCGTGGCTCGGTGCACTACGAGGCGGAAATTGCCGTGCTGCTGGGCAAGCCGCTATCGACTCATCCGAGCGAGGAGGAGGTGCTGGATGCCATTTCCGGTTACGCCCCGGCGCTGGACCTGACCCTGCGCGATGTGCAAGCCAAGCTGAAGGAAAAGGGCCTGCCCTGGGAGCTGGCCAAGTGCTTCGACGGCGCCTGCGTATTGCCGCCGTTCGTGTCGGCTGCCAGTTTCGAGGATGTGACCGACATCCCGGTGCGCCTGACCGTCAACGGCGAAGTTCGCCAGGACGGCAACAGCGCGATGATGCTCAACCCCATCGTGCCGATGATCCAGCACATGGCCGCGCATTTTTCGCTGCAGGCTGGGGATGTGATCCTCACCGGCACCCCGGCTGGCGTAGGGCCGTTCAGTGTCGGTGACGAAGTGGTGCTCGAGCTGCCGGGTGTGAGCCGCTTCGAAAGCCGGGTACTCTGACTCGAAACCGCGTCGCCTTCTTCGCGGGTAAACCCGCTCCCACAGGAATTTCACCAGCCTCAGGCCTGTGGAGACCCCTGTGGGAGCGGGTTCACCCGCGAAGAGGCCGGTCCTGTTTACCGATTTTTCACACCCGATCAGGATAATGCGCGAACCTATGCCCATTCTCCTCAGGACCCCCGCATGCCATCACCCAGCGCCCCGGCAACCCCAAAGCGTCGTTTCTTCCTGCGCTGGCCCTTCGGCCTGGCCGTGGCAGCGGTAATCGGCTATGGCGTGGCCGTGGCCATGCACTGGGATGACCGCGGCGCGCTGTGGGTCAAGGAAAGCTTCGAAAGCACCGCCGAACGCAGCGAAAGCGTATGGCTGCCGGACTACCAGGTGGATATCGATGCCAAACCTTTGCCGGGCATGGACGATGATGAAGCTTCGGATGTGGCCTTCAACCCACGTACCCGCACGCTGTTCGCTGTCATGGGCAAGAACCCGATCCTGGTCGAACTGAGCCTGGATGGCGATGTTCTGCGCAAGATCCCCCTAAACGGCTGGAACAACCCCGAAGGCGTCGCCGTGCTGGAAGACGGCTACCTGGCAATCACCGACGAGCGCCTGCACGACCTGACCGTGGTCAAGGTGGATGCGCAGACCACCGTGTTGAACCATGATGATTTCCAGAGCCACGACCTCGGCCAGTCGGTGAAGAGCAACAAAGGTTTCGAGGCGGTAGCTTGGGACCCGCTGCGCCAGCGCCTGGTCATCGGCGAGGAGCGCCCGCCCAAGCTGTACACCTGGAACACCGATGGCCGCAGCCCGCTCACGGGCGAAAAGCAGCCGTTGTCCAGTGACGAACTGGACCTGCGCAACCTCTCGGCGCTGGGTGTCGACCCGCGTACAGGCCACCTGCTGGTACTTTCGGCCGATTCCAACATGCTCCTGGAGCTGGACGAGCAGGGCCAGCAAGTCAGCTTCATGACCTTGCTCGGCGGTTTCAACGGCCTGCAGGACACCATCCCGCGTGCCGAAGGGGTGGCCATGGACGACAAGGGCAACCTGTACATGGTCAGCGAGCCGGCCCTGTTCTATCGCTTCAGAAAGAACTGAGCCCAATATCCGACTTTTCGGATGCTGGCATTAAGCTTTACTTCAGTTGTTCATGGTTAGATTCGCCACCCCTATGTCGAGTCTGCCCCCATGCGCCGTTTTGTTCGCCCGTTTCCTGTTCTGGCCGTCATCGGCTTGATCCTGCTCGGCTTGGCCGGGCAGGAGTTTCGCCTGTTCGAGCGTGGCTGGTTCAACCTCAAGGCCTGGTGGCAGCCAGCCGAACAGAGCATCGGCCTGGACCGTTACCAGGTAGTGGTTGAGGCGCAGCCGGTTGAAGGGCTGGATGACGACATATCGGCGCTGACCTACGACCCCGATCGCAAGACTCTGTTTACAGTCACCAATGCCCGCTCGGAGCTGATCGAGCTGTCGCTGGACGGCCGCATCCTGCGCCGGGTACCGCTGACCGGCTTCGGCGACCCGGAAGCCGTGGAGTACGTCGGGCCCAACAGCTATGTGATCACCGACGAGCGTCAGCAGCGGCTGATTCGCGTGCGCCTGGAAGACGACACGATGTTCCTTGATGCCGGCGATGCCGAGCAGCTGACCCTGGGCATTGGCCTGAACGGCAACAAGGGCTTCGAGGGGCTGGCCTACGATTCGGCGGGCAAGCGCCTGTTCGTTGCCAAGGAGCGCGACCCGATGTTGATCTACGAGGTGCATGGCTTCCCGCACGACAAACCTGAGCAGCCCTATGCGGTGCATGTGGTGCAGGACCGCAAGCGCGATTCGCGGCTGTTCGTGCGGGACCTGTCGAGCTTGCAGTTCGATGAGCGCAGCGGGCATCTGCTGGCGCTGTCGGACGAGTCGCGGCTGGTGCTGGAGCTGGATGTCGAGGGTCGGCCGCTGAGTACCATGTCGTTGCGCAAGGGGTTTCAGGGGTTGCAGGCGACGGTGCCGCAGGCGGAGGGGATTGCGATGGACGAGGCGGGGACCATCTACCTGGTCAGTGAGCCGAACCTGTTCTATGTGTTCAAACAGCCAGCGGAGTGAGTGCCTGTGAGGACCTATTCGCGGGTGAACCCGCTCCCACAGGGATGTCACGGGCCTTGAGGCCAGCGCATTACCTGTGGGAGCGGGTTTACCCGCGAAGGGTTTTACTCGGCCTTCAGGCTTTTCACGCCCTCAGCGGTACCCAGCAACAGCAAATCCGCCGGCCGCGCCGCGAACAGGCCGTTGGTCACCACGCCAACGATGGCGTTGATCTGCGCTTCCAGCTCCACCGGGTTGGTGATCTGCAGGTTGTGCACATCGAGGATCACGTTGCCGTTGTCGGTAACCACGCCCTCACGGTAAACCGGGTCACCACCCAGCTTGACCAGCTGACGCGCCACGTGACTGCGGGCCATAGGGATCACTTCGACCGGCAGCGGGAAGGCGCCCAGCACCGGTACCAGTTTGCTGGCGTCGGCGATGCAGATGAAGGTCTTGGCCACTGCAGCGACGATTTTCTCGCGGGTCAGGGCTGCGCCGCCGCCCTTGATCAGGTTCAGGTGCGCGTCGCTCTCGTCGGCGCCGTCCACGTAGAACTCCAGTTCGCTGACGCTGTTCAGCTCGTAGACCGGGATGCCATGGCCCTTCAGACGCTGGGCGGTGGCTTCGGAGCTGGCGACCGCGCCGTCGAAGGCGGTCTTGTGCTGAGCCAGGGCGTCGATGAAGAAGTTGGCGGTCGAACCGGTACCGACGCCGACGACGCTCTTTTCATCCAGCTTGGGCAGAATGATGTCGACAGCGGCCTGGGCGACGGCCTGTTTGAGTTGGTCCTGGGTCATGCGGGCTCCGAGAGGGGCAGGTGCGGTTTTGAAAAGAGCCTAGTATAACGGCTCGGGCGGCTTTGCTGTGGTCGCCCGACGTAGCGCTGGGGTAGACTCCCAGCCCTTGTCCCGCGGCCCAGTGATGCTTTCCCGATGCTCGAACAGTACGTCAAGAAGATCCTCACCTCGCGCGTCTACGACGTTGCGGTCGAAACCCCGCTGCAGAGCGCGGGGCAGCTGAGCAAGCGCCTGGGCAACCAGATTCTGCTCAAGCGCGAAGACTTGCAGCCGGTGTTCTCGTTCAAGATCCGCGGGGCCTACAACAAGCTGGCCCAACTGACACCGGATGAGCTAGCCCGTGGCGTGGTCACCGCCTCGGCCGGCAACCACGCCCAGGGCCTGGCCTTGGCCGCACGCGAGATGGGCATCAAGGCCACTATCGTGATGCCCAAGACCACCCCTGAGATCAAGGTCGAAGGCGTGCGTTCGCGGGGCGGCAAGGTGGTGCTGCATGGCGACTCGTTCCCCGAGGCGCTGGCCTATTCGCTGAAACTGGTCGATGAAAAGGGCTTCGTCTACGTACACCCCTACGACGATCCGCACACCATCGCCGGGCAGGGCACGGTGGCCATGGAAATCCTGCGCCAGCACCCTGGCCAGCTGGACGCCATATTCGTGCCGGTGGGTGGCGGTGGCCTGATCGCCGGGATTGCTGCCTACGTGAAGTACCTGCGCCCGGAAATCAAGGTGATTGGCGTCGAGCCGGACGACTCCAACTGCCTGCAGGCGGCCATGGCGGCCGGCGAGCGCGTGGTGCTGCCGCAGGTCGGGCTGTTCGCCGACGGCGTGGCGGTGGCGCAGATCGGCCAGCACACCTTCGATATCTGCCGCCACCATGTGGATGAAGTGGTCACCGTCAGTACCGACGAGATCTGCGCGGCCATCAAGGATATCTACGATGATACCCGCTCGATCACCGAACCTGCCGGTGCCCTGGGCGTGGCGGGCATCAAGAAGTACGTCGAGTTGTACGGCGTGACCGGGCAGACTCTGGTGGCCATCGACTCCGGTGCCAACGTCAACTTCGACCGCCTGCGGCATGTGGCCGAGCGTGCCGAGCTGGGTGAAAAGCGCGAAGCGATCATCGCCGTTACCATTCCCGAGCGCCCGGGCAGCTTCAAGGCCTTCTGCGAGGCTATCGGCAAGCGCCAGATCACCGAGTTCAACTACCGCAAGCACACCTCCGACGAGGCGCATATCTTCGTGGGCGTGCAGACCCACCCGGAAAACGACCCACGAGCGGCGCTGGTGCAGCAGCTGACCGAGCAGGGCTTCCCGGTTACCGACCTGACCGACAACGAGCTGGCCAAGCTGCATATTCGCCACATGGTCGGTGGCCATTCGGCCGGTGCCAGTGACGAGATGGTGCTGCGCTTCGAGTTCCCCGAGCGGCCAGGGGCGCTGTTCAACTTCCTCAACAAGCTGGGCGGGCGCTGGAATATCTCGATGTTCCATTACCGCAACCATGGCGCCGCTGACGGGCGCGTAGTGGCGGGGTTGCAGGTGCCGGAGGACGAGCGCCACCTGGTGCCGGCGGCGCTGGCGAAGATCGGCTACCCGTACTGGGACGAGACTGACAACCCGGCCTACAAGCTGTTCCTGGGCTGAGCAGCTAAGCTGGGGCTGATGGCCCTTTCGCGGGCTTGCCCGCTCCCACAGGTACTGCGCAGGCCTCAGGGCCTGTGATATCCCTGTGGGAGCGGGCAAGCCCGCGAAGAAGCCTGCACAAAATGGCCTGCTTAAGGACAACCGAGACATGGAACACCTGACCACCCTCAAGACCCTGCACATCATCGCCACCGCACTCCTGCTGCTGGGCGCTCTGGGCCTGGCGCTCTGGACCGTGCGCGCCCGCCGTCAGGGCGATGCCGAGGCCTACGCCAAGCTGCTGCGTCGCCCGCTGGTGTTCGTCTGGCTGGTGATGGGTCTGTGCCTGGTGAGCATGCCGTTCACCGGCTGGTGGCTGGTACACCTGGTGGGCTGGCCGCTGGGGCAGACCTGGGTGCTGGCTTCCAGCGTCATCTATACGCTGGGCGCGTTTGCCGTGTGGTGGCTGCTGGTGCGGCTGAACCGGCTGCGCAAGGCCGAGGTGGTCGGGTTGCGCTTGACCTTGGCATTGGCGGTGTTCAGTGGGGTTTGCTTCCTGTCCATCGCAGGGCTGATGGGGGCCAAGCCGGTCTGACAGCCTTGTGCTGTATGTGCTGGCCTCTTCGCGGGTAAACCCGCTCCCACAGGCTATGCGCAAGGCTTGAGGGCTGTGCAGTACCTGTGGGAGCGGGTTTACCCGCGAAGAGGCCGGCACAGGAAAACCTCAATCCCGCAGTGAAACCACCGGCCACCCGCGCTTCTCGGCCTCCGCCCGCAGCTTCGGGTCGGGGTCCACCGCCACCGCATGCGCTACCCGCTGCAGCAACGGCAGGTCATTCATCGAGTCGCTATAGAAATAGCTGTCCTCAAGATCGAAGCCGTTCTCCAGCATCCAGCGCTCCAGCCGCGTCACCTTGCCTTCACGGAAACACGGTATATCGGTACTACGCCCGGTATAGCGGCCATCACGCTTCTCACATTCGGTCGCCAGCAACACGCGAACACCCAGGCGCCGGGCAATCGGTGCAGTGACGAAGCGGTTGGTGGCGGTGATGATCACAAGCTGGTCGCCGGCCTCGCGGTGCTGCTGCAGCAACCTCAGCGCCTTGGGCAGGATGATCGGCTCGATGCAGTCGCGCATGAAATCGCGGTGCCATTCGTCGAGCTGGGCTACCGGTGTTGCCGCAAGGATTTCCATGGAAAAGGCCAGGTAGGCCTGCAGGTCCAGGGTGCCGTTCAGGTAGTCCTGATAGAAGCCATCGTTGCGTTGCTTGTAGGCAATCGGGTCGAGAATGCCGCGCTGGCAAAGGTAGTCACCCCAGGCATGGTCGCTGTCGCCACCGAGGAGGGTATTGTCCAGGTCGAATAAAGCCAGGCGCATCGCGGTCACTCGCATCAGCCACAGGGTAGGCCCGCAGAATACGGAGTTTTCACGCAGCTGCACATAAGCTTTGCGGGCGCGTTGCTGCGCTCGCAAGCTTTGTGGAACAATGCGGTGACATGCGTTTGCGAGGTTGCTGCCGTGATCGACCCGGATGGTTTTCGCCCCAACGTCGGGATCATTCTCACGAATGATGCCGGGCAGGTGCTATGGGCTCGACGGATCAACCAGGATGCCTGGCAGTTTCCCCAGGGTGGTATCAACCCTGACGAGACGCCGGAAGATGCCCTGTACCGCGAGCTGAACGAAGAAGTTGGCCTTGAACGCGATGATGTGGAAATTCTTGCCTGCACCCGTGGCTGGTTGCGTTATCGTTTACCCCAGCGACTGGTGCGTACGCATAGCCAGCCGCTGTGCATCGGCCAGAAGCAGAAATGGTTCCTGCTGCGCCTGGTCAGCAACGAACAACGGGTGCGGATGGACCTGACCGGCAAGCCGGAATTCGATGGTTGGCGCTGGGTCAGCTATTGGTACCCGCTGGGCCAGGTTGTGACATTCAAGCGCGAGGTCTACCGACGCGCCCTGAAAGAGCTAGCACCGCGTCTGCTGACGCGCGACTGACGACGGAGTTCGACCCCGAGCCATGCTCAATACGCTGCGCAAGATCGTCCAGGAAGTAAACTCCGCCAAAGATCTCAAGTCGGCGTTGGGGATCATTGTCTTGCGTGTCAAGGAGGCCATGGGCAGCCAGGTCTGCTCGGTCTACCTGCTCGACCCGGAAACCAACCGCTTCGTGCTGATGGCCACCGAAGGCCTGAACAAGCGTTCCATCGGCAAGGTCAGCATGGCCCCCAACGAAGGCCTGGTCGGCCTGGTCGGTACCCGGGAAGAGCCGTTGAACCTGGAAAACGCTGCCGACCACCCGCGTTACCGCTACTTTGCCGAAACCGGCGAAGAAAAATTCGCGTCGTTCCTTGGTGCGCCGATCATCCACCACCGCCGCGTGGTCGGGGTACTGGTCATCCAGCAAAAGGAGCGCCGCCAGTTCGACGAAGGCGAAGAAGCCTTCCTGGTCACCATGAGCGCCCAGCTCGCCGGGGTTATCGCCCACGCCGAAGCGACCGGCTCGATCCGCGGCCTGGGCCGCCAGGGCAAGGGCATCCAGGAAGCGCGCTTCGTCGGCGTGCCGGGCTCGCCTGGCGCCGCCGTGGGGCGCGCCGTAGTGATGCTGCCGCCAGCCGATCTGGAAGTGGTGCCGGACAAGACTGTCGACGACATCGACGCCGAACTGAAGCTGTTCCAGAACGCCCTCGAAGGCGTGCGCGACGATATGCGCAAGCTGTCGGCCAAGCTGGCCACCCAGCTGCGCCCGGAGGAGCGCGCGCTGTTCGATGTGTACCTGATGATGCTCGAAGATGCGGCCCTGGGCGGTGAGGTGACCGAGGTCATCAAGACCGGCCAGTGGGCCCAGGGCGCCCTGCGCCAGGTGGTGGGCGAGCATGTCAACCGCTTCGAGCTGATGGACGATGACTACCTGCGCGAGCGCGCCTCCGACGTCAAGGACCTGGGCCGGCGCCTGCTGGCCTACCTGCAGGAAGCCCGCGCGCAGTCGCTGGTGTATGCCGACAACACCATCCTGGTCAGCGAAGAGCTGACCCCGGCGATGCTCGGCGAAGTGCCGGAAGGCAAGCTGGTCGGCCTGGTCTCGGTATTGGGCTCGGGCAACTCCCACGTAGCCATCCTGGCCCGCGCCATGGGCATCCCCACGGTGATGGGCCTGGTCGATTTGCCTTATTCCAAGGTCGACGGCATCGAGATGATCGTCGACGGCTACAAGGGCGAGGTGTTCACCAACCCCAGCGAAGTGCTGCGCAAGCAGTACAGCGACGTGGTCGAGGAGGAGCGCCAGCTGGCCCAGGGCCTGGATGCCCTGCGCGAACTGCCGTGCGTTACCCCGGACGGCCATCGCATGCCGCTGTGGGTCAATACCGGCCTGCTCGCCGATGTGGCCCGTGCCCAGCAGCGCGGCGCCGAAGGGGTGGGGCTGTACCGCACCGAAGTGCCGTTCATGATCAACCAGCGCTTCCCCAGCGAGAAAGAGCAGTTGGCCATCTACCGCGAGCAGCTGGCGGCCTTCCACCCGCTGCCAGTGACCATGCGTACTCTCGACATCGGCGGCGACAAGTCGCTGTCGTACTTTCCGATCAAGGAAGAAAACCCGTTCCTGGGCTGGCGCGGCATCCGCGTCACCCTCGACCACCCGGAAATCTTCCTGGTGCAGACCCGCGCCATGCTCAAGGCCAGCGAGGGGCTGAACAACCTGCGCATCCTGCTGCCGATGATTTCCGGCATCCATGAGCTGGAAGAAGCGTTGCACCTGATCCACCGCGCCTGGGGCGAGGTGCGTGACGAAGGTACCGATGTGCCGATGCCGCCGGTTGGCGTGATGGTGGAAATTCCTGCGGCGGTGTACCAGACCAAGGAGCTGGCGCGGCAGGTGGACTTCCTGTCGGTCGGCTCCAACGACCTGACCCAGTATCTGCTGGCGGTGGATCGCAACAACCCGCGTGTCGCCGACCTGTACGACTACCTGCACCCGGCGGTGTTGCAGGCGCTGAACACGGTAGTGCGCGACGCCCATGGTGAAGGCAAGCCGGTAAGTATCTGCGGTGAGATGGCCGGTGACCCGGCAGCGGCGATCCTGTTGATGGCCATGGGCTTCGACAGCCTGTCGATGAACGCCACCAACCTGCCGAAGGTGAAGTGGATGCTGCGCCAGGTGAACATGAGCAAGGCCAAGGAGCTGCTGGTGGAGGCCTTGAGCCATGACAACCCGCAGGTTATCCACAGCTCGCTGCAGCTGGCCCTGAAGAACCTCGGGTTGGCGCGGATGATCGGGCCTGGGGCCAATAAAACCCTGTGAATGTGAGGTAGCCTGTTCCGGCCTCTTCGCGGGTAAACCCGCTCCCACAGGTACTGCGCAGCCTTCAGATGCGGCGCAGTACCTGTGGGAGCGGGTTTACCCGCGAAGAGGCCGGAGCAAGCAACATCAAATTATCAGACCAGCAACTCAACTTCCCCCAAGTGCCCACCAAAAGGCCCGAAACTGCGCTCAACCAGACGCCTTCTGCCCTGATCATCCACAATCAGCACCGTGCTCGCCCGCGTCCCGTAGTTCTGGCTGGCAATGAACACACTCGACAGCAGCTTCTCGGTCGCCAAACCAACGCCCGTCTCCGGCAACTCGCCCTCCGGCGCCGGTTCGGCATCGGCCAGCAACGCCAGCAAGCGCTGTGGCTCCGGCGTTTCCAGTAACCCTTCCAGCCCACTACGCGCCTTCACCAGCTTCGGCCAAGGCGTATCCAGCCCGGCATTGGAAAGCCCGTAAATCCCTGCCTCCAGCAAGCGCGGCGCTGCGTCCCGGGCATGCAGATAACCCAGCTGCCGCCCATCGCCCACCAGCAAGTTGAACCCCGAATACTGCCCGCTGCGGCTGGCCACCTGGTCCAGATAGGCCTCGACCCCCGACTCACCCTGCAGATACGCCGCCACCAGCTCGCCCCGCGAGCGCGGCCCCAGTGGCTGCCCCGGGTCACGAATATTGGTCAGCGCCGCGAACCGCCCCTGCGGGCCCACGCCCAGCCAGGTGCCACCGGCCTCCAGGTCGCGCCCGGCATATATCCCGGGCGCATCCTCCCAGGCCGCCAAGGCTTGGGTGGGGCGGGCATAGAACTCATCGCGGTTGGCCGCCACGATCAGCGGCAGGGCATGTTCCGGCCGCCAGGCGAATACGATCAGGCACATCGATCAGGCCTCTGGTTTTTTTGTCACTGTACGCACAGCGGCACGGAGGATCCATCCTGACACACTGTTCACTAGAGCCTCGAGCCCGGCTTCCGTTACCATGCCGCATTGTTTTCTCGGGGAAGACGAATGGAATTCGTACTCTATCTGCTGTTGGGGGCCTGTGCCGGTGTGCTGGCCGGGCTGTTCGGCGTGGGCGGCGGTATCATCATCGTGCCGGTACTGGTGTTCAGCTTCACCTTGCAGGGTTTCGATGCCTCGGTGCTGACCCACCTGGCGGTCGGTACCTCGCTGGCAACCATCGTCTTCACCTCGATCAACGCCGTGCTCGAGCACCATCGCAAGGGCGCGGTGCAATGGCCGATCTTTGCCTGGATGACCCTCGGCATCCTCCTCGGGGCCGGTGTCGGGGCAAAGACCGCCTCGCTGATCCAGGGGCCGCTGCTGCAAAAGATCATCGGGGTGTTCGCCCTGGTCATCGCCGCGCAGATGGCCCTGGACCTCAAGCCCAAGGCCAGTCGTGGTATCCCCGGCAAGCCCGCGCTGATCGGTGCAGGTGGGGTGATCGGCTGGGCTTCGGCCATTTTCGGCATCGGCGGCGGTTCGCTGACCGTGCCGTTCCTGACCTGGCGCAGCCTGCCCATGCAGCAGGCAGTGGCCACATCTTCGGCCTGTGGCCTGCCGATTGCCTTGGCCAGTGCCTTCAGTTTCATGCTGCTGGGTTGGCACGAGGAGCACCTGCCGGACCACAGCCTGGGTTACGTATACCTGCCGGCGCTGCTCGGCATTGCCGTGACCAGCATGTTTTTCGCCCGCTTCGGCGCGCGCCTGGCGCACAAACTGTCGCCACGTTTGTTGAAACGCCTGTTCGCAGCCCTGTTGTTCTGTGTCGGCCTCAGCTTTTTGATTTGAATCGAGAGGAAGTTCCATGCTGCCTTACCCGCAGATAGACCCCGTGGCCGTCGCCATCGGGCCGCTGAAAATCCATTGGTACGGCCTGATGTACCTGGTCGGCATCGGCGGTGCCTGGCTGCTCGCCTCGCGCCGGCTGAACCGCTTCGACCCCACCTGGACGCGCGAAAAGCTCTCCGACCTGGTGTTCTGGCTGTCGATGGGCGTGATCGTCGGTGGCCGCCTGGGCTACGTGCTGTTCTACGACCTGCACGCCTACCTGGCCAACCCGACGCTTATCTTCGAGGTATGGAAGGGCGGCATGTCGTTCCATGGCGGTTTCATCGGCGTGATGCTGGCGGCCTTGTGGTTCGGCAAGCGCAACAACAAGTCGTTCTTCGAGCTGATGGACTTCGTCGCCCCGCTGGTGCCGATCGGCCTGGGGGCCGGGCGCATCGGCAACTTCATCAACGCCGAGCTGTGGGGCAAGGCCACCGATGTGCCGTGGGCGATGGTCTTCCCGCCGTTCAGCGACCCGGCGCAGCTGCCGCGTCACCCGTCGCAGCTGTACCAATTCGCGCTGGAAGGTGTGGCATTATTCGTCATTCTCTGGCTGTACTCGCGCAAGCTGCGCCCGACCATGGCCGTTTCCGGTATGTTCGCGCTGTTCTACGGCATTTTCCGCTTTATCGTGGAATTCGTGCGCGTACCCGACGCCCAGCTCGGCTACATAGCCTTCGGCTGGTTGACCATGGGTCAGTTGCTGTGTGTGCCGATGATCGTTGGCGGCATATTCCTGATCTGGTGGGCCTACAACCGTAAACCAACGGCCAAGGCCGCCGTCTGATTTCCACGGCAGGGGCGATCCCTCTGCCGTTCTCGTTACAGGTAAGCCATGAAACAGTATTTAGACCTGGTCCGCGACGTCATCGACAACGGCACGCTGCAAGGCAACCGCACCGGCATCCGCACCATCAGCCTGCCGGGCGCCATGCTGCGTTTCGACTTGCAGAAGGGCTTCCCGGCCATTACCACGCGCAAGCTGGCGTTCAAGTCGGCGATCGGCGAAATGGTCGGTTTCCTGCGTGGCGTGAAGAACGCCGGCGAGTTCCGTGAGCTGGGTTGCAAGGTCTGGGACCAGAATGCCAACGAGAACGCCCAATGGCTGGCCAACCCGTTCCGCCAGGGCCATGACGACCTGGGCGAGATCTACGGCGTGCAATGGCGCCAATGGCCGGGCTACAAGCGCATCCCGCTGAGCAACCCGGCGGCCATCGAAATGGCCGAGAAGGCGGGCTTCCGCCGCATTGCCCAGGACGAGGAGGACGGCGTCGCGTTCGTCATCCTGTACAAGGCCATCGACCAGGTGCGCCAGTGCCTGGACACCATCGCCAACGACCCGGGCAGCCGCCGTATCCTGTTCCACGGCTGGAACTGTGCGCAGCTGGACGAGATGGCCCTGCCGCCGTGCCACCTGCTGTACCAGTTCCACCCGAATGTGGAGACCAGGGAGATTTCCCTGACCCTCTACATCCGCTCCAACGACCTGGGCCTGGGTACGCCGTTCAACCTCACCGAAGGCGCGGCGCTGCTGTCGCTGTTCGGCCGCCTGACCGGCTACACGCCGCGCTGGTTCACCTACTTCATTGGCGATGCCCATGTGTATGAAAACCACCTGGACATGCTCAACGAGCAGCTCAAGCGTGAGCCGCTGGAGGCACCGAAGCTGGTGATCAGCGACCGCGTGCCGGCGTTTGCCGAAACCGGCAAGTACGAGCCGGAGTGGCTGGAAAAGATCGAACCGAGCGATTTCTGGCTGGAAGGGTATGAGCATCATGCGCCGATGACAGCGCCGATGGCGGTCTGACAGATCTCTATTTGCCTGAACTGGCCTATTCGCGGGTAAACCCGCTCCCACAGGTACTGCACAGGTCTGAGCTTTGTGCGGTCACTGTGGGAGCGGGTTTACCCGCGAAGCCTTTGGCTCAATGCCCGTGGCTTCGCCCCACATGCGAATGCTCGGTATCCGGCACCGATACCGCCCCGTTCGTCTCCAGCTGCTGCAAGATCGCGCACTCCGAACCCTGCGCATTGCAGCGCCGCCGTAGCTCTACCAACTGCTCCTGCAATGCCACCAGCCCATCGATCCGTGCCTGCACATGCTCGATATGCTCGTCGATGAGCGCATTGACGCTGCCACACGAATCATCCGGGCTGTCGCGCAGGCGTAGCAGGCTGCGGATTTCGTCCAGGGTCATGTCCAGCGTGCGGCAGTTGCGGATGAAGGTCAGCCGTTCCACATGGGCCTGGGTGTACAGCCGATAGTTACCCTCGCTGCGCGCCGGTTCCGGCAGCAGGTTTTCCCGCTCGTAATAACGGATGGTTTCCACCGCGCAGTCGGTGGCTTTGGCCAATTCTCCGATCTTCATCACGAAATCTCCCGCTGATGGCTTGACCCTATAGTGGCTACAGGGTGTTCACTTGGCAACAGGCTCAATTTAAGGATGACCCCATGAACCAGCCTGTCAGCCACGAACACAAGCACGATCACCACGCTCATAGCTGCTGTGGCGCTGCCGCTGCACCCGCGAAGGTGCAACTGAGCGAGAACACCAGCAGCCACGCCCAGTTCAGCCGCTTTCGCATCGATGCCATGGACTGCCCCACCGAGCAGACGCTGATCCAGGACAAGCTGGGCAAGCTGGCGGGTATCGAGCAGTTGGAATTCAACCTGATCAACCGCGTGCTTGGCGTGCGCCATACCTTGAACGGTACCGCCGACATCGAGCGGGCCATCGATAGCCTGGGCATGAAGGCCGAGCCCATGGGTGCCGAGGACGACAATAGCGCCAGTGCTCCGCCGCTGGCCAAGACCCGCTGGTGGCCGCTGGCATTTTCAGGTGTTGCCGCGATCGCCGCTGAAATCGTGCACTTCTCCGCGCTCGCACCTGAGTGGGTGGTGGCAGCCCTGGCGCTGGCGGCCATCCTCGGCTGCGGGTTGGGCACCTACAAGAAGGGCTGGATAGCCCTGAGAAACCGCAACCTCAACATCAACGCGCTGATGAGCATTGCCGTTACCGGCGCGGTACTGATCGGCCAGTGGCCGGAAGCGGCCATGGTGATGGTGCTGTTCACCGTCGCCGAACTGATCGAAGCCCGCTCGCTGGACCGCGCGCGCAATGCCATCGGTGGCCTGATGCAGCTCACCCCGGACATGGCCACCGTGTGCCAGGCTGATGGCCAGTGGCGGGAAGTGGAGGTGCGGGAGGTGGCCATCGGTGCCCTGGTGCGGGTACGCCCAGGCGAACGCATTGGCCTGGATGGTGAGGTGACCAGCGGGCAATCCAGCGTCGATCAGGCACCGATCACCGGCGAAAGCCTGCCTGTGGAAAAGGCCGTAGGCGATAAACTGTTCGCTGGCACCATCAACCAGGCAGGGGCGCTGGAGTTCCGCGTTACCGCTGCAGCCGGGCAATCGACCCTGGCGCGGATCATCAAGGCCGTCGAGGAAGCGCAAGGCGCGCGGGCGCCTACCCAGCGTTTCGTCGACCGCTTCTCGCGCATCTATACCCCGGTGGTGTTCGCTATCGCCCTGGCCGTTGCGGTGATACCGCCGCTGTTCATGGCCGGTGCCTGGTTCGACTGGGTCTATCGCGCCCTGGTGCTGCTGGTGGTGGCCTGCCCATGCGCCCTGGTGATCTCGACCCCGGTGACCATCGTCAGCGGCCTGGCCGCCGCCGCGCGCAAGGGCATCCTGATCAAGGGTGGGGTGTACCTGGAAGGCGGGCGCCAGCTGGACTTCCTGGCCCTGGACAAGACCGGCACCATCACCCATGGCAAGCCGGTGCAGACCGACGCCAAGGTGCTGGAGCCGCTGTTCGAAGGCCGCGCGCAAGCCCTGGCCGCCAGCCTGGGCGAGCGTTCGGACCACCCGGTTTCCCGCGCCATTGCCCAATTCGGCAAGGAGCAAGGCCTGGCCTTGAGCGAGGTCGATGACTTCGCCGCCCTGGCCGGGCGCGGCGTGCGTGGCACCATCGCGGGGGAGGTTTACCACCTGGGCAACCACCGTCTGGTCGAGGAACTGGGGCTGTGCTCGCCTGAGCTCGAGGCCCAGCTGGATGCGTTGGAGCGCCAAGGCAAGACCGTTGTGCTGCTGCTCGACCGCTCTGGCCCGTTGGCGCTGTTCGCGGTTGCCGACACGGTCAAGGAAAGCAGTCGCCAGGCCATCGCCGAGCTACATGAACTGGGCATCAAGACTGTCATGCTGACCGGTGACAATCCGCATACCGCGCAGGCCATCGCCACCGTGGTGGGTATCGACCGTGCCGAAGGCAACCTGCTGCCAGCCGACAAGCTCAAGAGCATCGAAGCCCTGTACGCCCGGGGCCATCGGGTGGGCATGGTCGGTGACGGCATCAACGACGCCCCGGCGCTGGCCCGCGCCGAGATCGGTTTTGCCATGGCGGCGGCCGGTACCGACACTGCCATCGAGACGGCCGATGTGGCGCTGTTGGACGATGACTTGCGGAAAATCCCGGCCTTCGTCAGGCTGTCGCGCCAAAGTGCGGCGATCCTCATGCAGAACATCGTTCTGGCGTTGGGCATCAAGGCGATCTTCCTGGCGATCACCTTTGCCGGCATGGCCACCATGTGGATGGCGGTGTTTGCCGACATGGGCGTGAGCCTGCTGGTGGTATTCAACGGCTTGCGCCTGTTGCGCAAATAGAGGACGTGCATGCTGAGTTCGGAGCTGAAAGCCTTCTACATGGTGGCCCGCCTGGGCAGTATCACCCTGGCGGCGAAGAAGCTCGGGCTCAGCCAGCCCACGGTGACCACGCAGATTCGCAACCTGGAGAGCCAGTACGCGGTGGAGCTGTTCTACCGAGGCGGGCGGCGCCTGGTGCTGAGCGAGGAGGGCGTGCGCCTGCTGCCGATGGTCAAGGCACTGCTGCAGCAGGAGGCCGACATCGAATTCGAGCTGCGCAACAGCGGCCAGGCCCAGGGCAGCTTGCGCATTGCGGCCACGGCGCCGTACTACATTCTCGACCTGGTGAAGATCTACCGCGAACGCCTGCCGCAGGTGGAAGTAGCGGTGGAAATCGGCAACTCGCAGCAGGTGCTGGAGATGCTCGAGGACTACCGGGTGGATATCGCCGCTTCGTCGCAACTGCTGGAAGACTCGCGGTTGGTGCGGCGGGTGCTGGGGATGGACCCATTGGTAGTCGCGGTGCATCGCAACCACCCGTTGGCACACCGCCAGGCGGTGTCCATCGACGTAGTGGCCGGGCATTGCCTGCTGATGCGCGAGAAAGGCTCGACCACGCGCAAGCTGACCGAGCAGATGATGCAGGAGGCCGGGGTGAAGGCCACGGCATTGCTGGAGATTGGCAGCCGCGAATCGATCCGCGAGGCGGTGCTGCGCAATATCGGCATCAGCGTGATTGCCCGGCATGAGGTGCCGCACAACCCTGAATTGCGGGTGCTGGCGCTGGATAACGCGCCGGTGATGCATGAGTACCTGTATTGCCTGAAGGAGCGGCGCCAGGCCCGGTTGCCGGCGGCGTTCCTTGGGGTGGCGCAGGAAGTTGCCGGTTCACACTTCTAGACCTGTGTTGGCTTCTTCGCGGGTAAACCCGCTCCCACAGGTACTGCACAGCCTTCAGATGCGGCGCGATCCCTGTGGGAGCGGGTTTACCCGCGAAGAGGCCCGCGAAGGCCACTACCAAATCTGCCTATACCACTATCACCCGCTTTTGCCCTAAAGCCACAGAACCTTCGCACAGCCTTCCTAGCATGGCCCCCATCTCTTCGATGAGGCCCTGCCATGAACCACACCACCTCCGGCGCACAGATGAAAGTGCGCAACATCCACAAGCGCTTCGGCGCCTTCACGGCGCTGAATGATGTCTCGCTGGACATTGCCGCCGGCGAACTGGTGTGCCTGCTCGGCCCGTCCGGCTGCGGCAAGACCACACTGTTGCGCTGCATCGCCGGCCTGGAGCGCCAGGACCGCGGTACGTTGTACATCGGCGAGCGCGATATCTCCGAGCTGCCACCCCAGGCCCGTGACTACGGCATCCTGTTCCAGTCCTACGCGCTGTTCCCCAACCTCACCGTCGAAGCCAACATTGCCTATGGCCTGACTGGCAGCGGCCGCGAACAGGCCCGCCTGCGCGTGGCCGAAATGCTCGAACTGGTGGGCTTGGCCGGCAGCGAGAAGAAATACCCCGGTCAGCTTTCAGGTGGCCAGCAGCAGCGTGTGGCCATGGCCCGCGCGCTGGCACCGTCGCCATCGTTGCTGCTGCTGGACGAGCCGATGTCGGCGCTGGACGCCCGGGTGCGCGAGCACCTGTGCACCGAACTGCGTCAGCTGCAGCGTCAGCTGGGTATCACCACGCTGATGGTCACCCACAACCAGGACGAGGCCATGCTGATGGCCGACCGCATTGCGGTGATGAACAACGGCCAGGTCGAGCAGTACGCCACCCCGCAGGAAATCTACGACCAGCCGGCCACGCCGTTCGTTGCCGAGTTCGTCGGCCAGGGCAACTGGTTGCCGTTCCAGCGCAGCAGTGACAGCCATGCCCAGGTCGGTGGCATGAACATGCGTCTGGCACCAGGTTCGGCCCGACCGAGCAGCGGCCGGCTGTTCTGCCGCCCGGAGGCGATCACGGTCAACCCGGCGGTGCACGAAGAAAACCTGTTCCCGGCCATGGTCCGTGAAATTACCTTTCTCGGTAACCGCTGCCGCATGAGCTTCGAGCTCAAGGCCCTGCCTGGTCATGCGCTGCTGGCGGAGCTGGCCCCCGAGGCCATGCCGCGGCTGGGCTCACAGGACATTTGGGTGGCGCTGCCGCCACAGAGCCTGCAGGTGTTTGCCTGAGATGGCCGCGCAAATGACCCTGCCACTGAGCCAGGCCAAGGCCGCGACGCGTGCGGGCGTCGCCCTGGGCGACCGATTGTTCGTCGTCGGTGGCAAGAGCCTGCTGCTGATTCTTCTGGTGCTGGCGGTGCTGATGCCGCTGCTGGCGATCTTCTGGCGCGGCTTCAGTGCCGAAGCGGGCCAAGGTGGTGGCCTGCTGGCGGCCCGCGAGCTGTTCGCCAGCGAAAACTTCCACTGGCTACTGGGCAACAGCCTGTCGGTGGCCTTCACGGTGGCGGCCATCGTGGTGCCGCTGGCCTACCTGTTCGCCTATGCCCTGCAACGCACGCTGATCCCGGCCAAGGGCCTGTGGCGGGGGATTTCGCTGCTGCCGCTGCTGGCGCCGTCGATGCTGCCGGCCATCGCCCTGGTCTACCTGTTCGGTAACCAGGGGCTGCTGCGCGGTTTGCTCAACGACAACATCTACGGCTTCTGGGGCATTGTGCTGGGCGAGGCCATCTACACCTTCCCGCATGCCCTGATGATCCTGCTGTCGGCGCTGTCGCTGGCCGATGCACGCCTGTTCGACGCAGCGTCCAGCATGGGGGCCGGCCCTTGGCGGGCGTTCACCAGCATTACCTGGCCGGCCACGCGCCAGGCAGTGTTCGCGGCGTTCTGCCTGGTATTTACCCTTACCATCACCGACTTCGGTGTGCCGGTCGTGGTCGGTGGCGATTATCAGGTGCTCGCGCTGGAAGCCTACAAGGCGGTGGTCGGCCAGCAACAGTTCGGCCGTGGTGCACTGATCGGCATGGTGCTGCTGGTGCCGGCGCTGCTCAGCTTTACCGTCGATGCCTGGCTGCGCCGGCGCCAGGGCGAGGCCATGAGCGGCCGTGCCCAGGTATTCGAGCCCAAGCCGTCGCGTGGCCGTGATGCCTGCTTTCTGATGATCGTGCTGCTGGTGTGCGCGGCGTTGCTGCTGGTGATCGGCATGGCGGTGTACTCGTCGCTGGTCACGTTCTGGCCCTACAACCTGTCGTTGTCGCTGCGTCACTACATGTTCGAGGACACCGCTGGTGGCGGTTGGCTGGCCTACCGCAACAGCGTGACCATGGCCATCGGCACCGCGCTGATCGGCAGCATGGTGATTTTCACCGGCGCCTACCTGATGGAGAAGACCCAGGGCCAACGCCTGCTCAACCAGGCGCTGCGCCTGCTCAGCTTCATCCCCATGGCCGTGCCGGGCCTGGTGCTGGGCCTGGGCTACGTATTCTTCTTCAACCTGAACGGCAACCCGCTGCATGTGTTCTACGGCGGCATGGGGCTACTGGTGGTGTGCACCATCGCCCACTACCTGACCACCGCGCAGATGACCGCGACCACCGCCCTGCGCCAGCTAGATGGCGAATTCGAGGCCGCCGCGTTGTCGCTGAAGGCGCCGTTGTACAGGCACTTCCTGCGGGTGACCGTGCCGATCTGCCTGCCGGCGCTGCTGGACATCATTCGCTACTTGTTCGTCTCGGCGATGACCACCGTCTCGGCGGCGATCTTCCTGTACAGCCCCGACACCATCCTGGCAGCCGTCGCCGTGCTGAACATGGACGACGCCGGCAACGTCGGTGGTGCCGCCGCCATGTCCACCCTGATCCTGCTGACCAGTGCCGGCGCTTCACTGCTGCTGGCCGCAGCCTCACGCGGCCTGCTGCGCCGCTCCCAAGCCTGGCGCCAACGCGCCGCGACTGTCTGACCTGTAGGGAACCTACCCATGTACAAGCACCTTGCACTTGCCGCTGCCGTTTCCGCCGTGTTCAGCCTGCAGGCTTCGGCCGCTGGTACCCAGCTGACGGTCTACACCGCCCTGGAAGCCGAACAGCTGAAGAGCTACAAGCAGGCCTTCGAGAAGGTCAACCCGGACATCGAGATCAAGTGGGTCCGTGACTCCACCGGCATCATCACTGCCAAGCTGCTGGCCGAGAAAGACCGCCCGCAAGCCGACGCGGTGTGGGGCCTGGCCGCTTCCAGCCTGGCCATCCTCGACCAGAACGGCATGCTCGAAGCCTATGCACCGAAGGACCTGGGCAAGATTGCCGCCAACTACCGCGATGCTGCCAACCCGCCAGCCTGGGTCGGTATGGACGTGTGGGCCGCCACCATCTGCTTCAATACCATCGAGGCCGAGAAGCAGGGCCTGAGCAAGCCGGTGAGCTGGCAGGACCTGACCAAGCCTGAGTACAAAGGCAAGATCGTCATGCCTAACCCGGCCTCGTCCGGCACCGGCTTCCTGGATGTCAGTGCGTGGTTGCAGACTTTTGGCGAGCCGCAGGGTTGGGCGTACATGGATGCGCTGCACCAGAACATCGGCCAGTACGTTCATTCCGGTTCCAAGCCGTGCAAGCTTGCCGCAGCGGGTGAATTCCCGATCGGTATCTCGTTCGAGTACCCGGCCGTGCAGCTCAAGCGCCAGGGCGCGCCGCTGGATATCGTGCTGCCGAAGGAAGGCCTGGGTTGGGAGATCGAGGCGACTGCGGTGATCAAAGGTTCGCCAAAAGCGGATGCGGCCAAGCGCCTGGCTGATTTCTCGGCAAGCCCGGCGGCCATGGAGCTGTACAAGGAGAACTTTGCCGTGCTGGCTGCGCCGGGTATTGCCAAGCCGCAGACCGAGCTGCCGGCGGACTATGAACAGCGCCTGATCAAGAACGACTTTGCCTGGGCCTCGAAGAACCGTGACCAGATCCTGGCCGAGTGGCGCAAGCGCTATGACGGCAAGTCGGAGAAGGTGGCCCAGCAGTAACCTGCACCGGCCTCTTCGCGGGTGAACCCGCTCCCACAGGTACCACGCAGTCCTTCAGCTGTGTGCGATCCTTGTGGGAGCGGGCATGCCCGCGAAGAAGCCACTGCTGTAATCCCGCCAGGAATAAACAGTGATGCCCACCCCAGCCCAGATCATCGTCAGCACCTTCGCGCTGTACGAACGCCATGGCAGTGACGACTACATTGGCGAAGCCATCACCCAGCTCGAACACATGTCCCAAGCCGCGCAACTGGCCATGGCCGAAGGCTTCGACGACGAAGTGGTGCTGGCGGCGTTCTTCCACGACATCGGCCACCTGTGCGGCGGTGACGCCAGCATGGGCGGCTATGGCGTGGTCAGCCATGAGCGCATCGGCGCCGAGTATTTACGCCGCTGTGGTTTCGGCGAGCGCATGGCGCGGCTGGTGCAGTATCACGTGGAGGCCAAGCGCTACCTGACTTTGCGCCAGCCTGGGTATTACCAGCGCTTGAGTGAAGCGAGCCGGCGGACCCTGGAGTATCAGGGGGGCGTGATGAGTGAGGGCGAGGCGGATGTGTTCGAGCGGGATCCGCTGTTCGAGGTGAGCTTGCGGATGAGGGAGTGGGATGAAATGGCCAAGGAGATTGGGGTGCCGGTGGTTGATCTGGGTGGGTTGAAGCAGAGGGCTTTGGCACTGCTTTGAGAGATGGGCTGCCTGTGCCGGCCTCTTCGCGGGTGAACCCGCTCCCACAGGAATAGCGCACATCTCAAGGAATGTGAGATACCTGTGGGAGCGGGCATGCCCGCGAAGAGGCCAGACCTGCCCACTCAGAATTGTGAAACCAGCGCCTCCAGCTGCTCCTGCCGCTCAGCCTGATTCAGCTTCGCCCCAGGGTTCAACGTGGACCATTGCGGGTGCGCCCGCGCCTTGCTCAGCGCCTCCGGCAACTTGCCCTCCCGCCAGGCTTTCTCATCCAGTTCCCCCAGCCGAATGCTGTCCTGCGCCGCATGCCCGCGGTTTTCCAGCGCCACCATCAACTGCTGCTGACGCAAGGCCAACAAGCGCAACACCGTATCGTCCACCGTCAGCTCGCGCTTGCCCTTGAGCTTGCCCATCAACCGTGAACCATAGTTGCGCGCCGTTTGCAGCGCGCCGCCGGCAATCGCCCCGGCCAGGGCGGCAGCCCCCAGTGTCAGGCCGCCGACCAGCAGGTCCACCCCGGCACCCGCCGCAGCACCGGCGGCCACACCACTGCCCAGGCGCACGCCCAGCAGCTTCAAGGTTTCGGGGTTGAACAGGTCATCGCCCCAACGGCCATCCAGCAACGGCAGGTCACTGGGATGGGCGTCCTCGCGGCGGAAGGCATACAGCTTGAGCAGTGCTTCGACGCAGCGCTGTTCGCGCTGGCGCACCTCCTGCCGCAATGCCTCGATGGCCCGGGCTTCGGCAACCGGGTCGGCCTCGACGCTGCGCCGGCAGGCGGCGCAGTCCAGCAGCAGCTCGGCAATCAGGCGCTTGCCGCTGTGCCGGCGCGCCAGGCGCTGTGCCTGCTGGTCATCGATCAGCCGCTGCAGGGCCGGTCGGGCGTCCTCCAGCAGCAGGGCCAGGCTTTCGTACAAACGGCGCTCGCCATCCTCTGGCGGTGCCACGCTGTCAAACCGCACCAACGCGTGAAGCCCAAGCCTGGCAAGGGCTTCACGCCATTGCGGCTCGCGGTGCTGATGGCTGGCGACGAAATTGAGCACCGGTAGCAGCGGCTTGCCGCAGCTGGCCAGCACTTCCAGTTCGTCGCGGTATTTGGCCAGCACCGGTTCACGGGCGTCGATTACATACAAGCCGGCATTGCTGGCCAGCAGCTGGCGTAGCACCTTGGCTTCCTGCTCGAAACGCTGGCGTGCCTCGCTGCCTTGCAGAAAGCGCTCGAGGCGGGCCGGACCATCCAGGCGCTCACCCGGGCGCTCCAGGCGCTCGAGGTAGTCGAGCAGGGCGATGGCGTCTTCCAGGCCCGGGGTGTCGTACAGCTCGAGCAAGGGTTCGCCGTCCACCGACAGCCGCGCACCTTCCACATGGCGGGTGGTGCTGGGGCGGTGGGAGACTTCGCCAAAGCCGACATCGCGCGTCAGGGTGCGCAGCAGCGAGGTCTTGCCGACGTTGGTGTGGCCGACCACGGCCAGTTTCAGCGGCTCAGTCATGGCCATGCTCCAGCCAGGTCAGCGGCGAGGTATCGGCATACGCCAGGCCAAGGCGGTCGAGGGCTTCGTGCCAGTCGCCCAGGCGCTGGGCGTCCAGGGCCTCGCCCGGTGCGGCCTGCAGTAGCCAGATACGGGTGGCACCGGCGTTGCGTGCCAGCTCGGCGAGCAGCGCCAGGCTGCCACGGTCGGGCGAGCGGCGTGGGTCGCAAGCGATGGCCAGGCGTGCCGGTGGAAAACGGCTGAGCTGTTCGAGCAGGCGGTTGCGCGATTCGCGGCTGTCGAGCACGCCAGCACTGGTCACGTTTTTCGGCAGGGCGGGCGGCCAGGGGTGCTGGTCGTCCAGCTCCAGGCCGACCAGCAGGGCACCACTGCTGCCGCTTTCCAGTTGGCCAGCGGCAAACTGCGGCAGTGCTTCGGGCGCGGCATCCTGGACACCGATGCGTTCGCTGCGCGGCATCAGCGCTTCACGCAATTGCGCGTAACCGGGCAGGCTGAGGTCCGGCGCCAGGCGCTGGCGGCCTTGGCGCCAGCGCCACAGGCTCAGCCCGGCCAACAGCAGGCGCGGCAGCAGGCCGTACACCAGCACCACGCCAAGCAGCCAGCTGGCCCAGGCCTGGCGCGCCAGGTCCAGGGCCGGCTGGCTATCGCCGCTGGCGCGGATCATGGCCTCGTCGGGTACCGTGAAGCCCAGCAACGAGGGCAGTGCGCCCAGGGCCCGGGTCAGGTGGATGAACGGGTCGGCGGCGAGCAAGGTGGTCTCCCAGACAAAGCCATAGCGCCGGGTCGCCAGCAGGGCCAGCAGCATGCCCAGCGCGGTGATCATCCCCAGCAGCCACAGGCCATGCACCAGCAGGCCGAGCAGCCAGCGGTTGAGGCGCTGGCGTTGCAGCAGCACCAGCAGCGCCGGTGCCAGGTGCGCGGCCTTGGCGTCGCGGGCAAAGCGTTCGCTCAACCATAGCCACAGGCGGCCCAGCCCCGCGCCATGCTCGCCGCTCAGGGCAAAGCCGATGGCCCAGCCCAGCAGCATCAGCAGGTTCAGCCCGAGCAGGCTGCCCAGAGCCCAGAACACATTCACCGGGCGCTGTCCGTCGCCCAGGGCGGCCAGCGCCAACCCTGCGCCGCTGAGCATGGCCAGCACCAGCAAGGCCAGCAACGCCAGGCGTGCACCCTGTTTCCAGTGGCGCAGGGCGGTGCTGATGCCGTCGCGTTCGGCCAGGAACAGGGCACGGGTTTCGATGCGGGCCGCCAGGTCACCGCCTGCCTGGCGGGCGCGGCGGTTGGCTTCCTGGTCCTCCAAGGGGCCGGCATGTTCCTCGCGCAGGCGTATCGCTTCGGTGAGCCAGCGCTTGTCCAGTGAAGTCGGTGCGGTCACAAGGTCTTCCATTGCACAGGTCAGGGCAGAAGCATAACCCACACGCCCGGTGCTATCCTCGCTGGCATGAATACATCACTCCCCCTCAGCCTGATCGCGGCTCACGCCGAGAACCGCGTGATCGGCATCGACAACTCCATGCCCTGGCATCTGCCGGGGGACTTCAAGTACTTCAAGGCCACTACCCTGGGCAAGCCGATCATCATGGGGCGCAAGACCTGGGACTCGCTGGGCAGGCCATTGCCGGGGCGTTTGAATATCGTCGTCAGCCGCCAGGCGGGATTGGAACTGGCGGGGGCCGAGGTGTTTGCATCGCTGGAAGAGGCGCTGCTGCGGGCCGAGCAGTGGGCGCGAGAGAAGGGTGTCGATGAGCTGATGCTGATTGGCGGGGCGCAGCTGTATGGGCAGGCGCTGGAGAAGGGGTTGGTCAGCCGGATGTACCTGACGCGGGTCGAGCTGTCGCCGGAAGGGGATGCCTGGTTCCCGGAGTTTGATCGGGAGCAGTGGAAGCTGGTGTCGAGCGAGGCGCAGGCTGAGGAAGGTAAACCTGCGTACCACTTTGAGGTTTGGGACAGGGTTTGAGATTTTGGGGCTGCTTTGCAGCCTATCGCGACACAAGGCCGCTCAGGGACCACGTGAGGTCGAGGCCTGCGCGGTCCCTGTGGGAGCGGGTTCACCCGCGAAGAATCCAACGCGGTGCATGGCACCGGCTTCGCCGGTGTTCGCGGCTAAAGCCGCTCCCACAGTGGCTCGACAATCCGTCAGGTATGGCTCAGCTCGGCATGTTCATCGCCAGCCAGCATATTCTTGTCGGTCTCTTTCAGCAGCTGGCTGGTCACCACCCCTGCGGTCATCGAACCGTTCACGTTCAACGCCGTACGGCCCATGTCGATCAGCGGCTCTACCGAAATCAGCAACGCCACCAGTTCCACCGGCAAGCCCATGGCCGGCAGCACGATCAGGGCGGCGAAAGTAGCACCACCACCCACACCGGCAACACCTGCCGAACTCAGGGTGACGATGGCCACCAGGGTGGCGATCCACAGCGGGTCGAAGGTATCGATGCCCACCGCCGGTGCCACCATCACCGCCAACATGGCGGGATAGAGGCCGGCGCAGCCGTTCTGGCCAATGGTGGTCCCGAACGATGCACTGAAGCTGGCAATCGACTGCGGTACGCCCAGGCGGCGGGTTTGCGCTTCGATGTTCAGCGGAATGCTTGCGGCGCTGGAGCGGCTGGTGAAGGCGAAGGTCAGTACCGGCCACACCTTGCGGAAGAAGCGCAGCGGGCTCACGCCGGTGGCGGCGAGGATAACGCCGTGCACCACGAACATCAGCGCCAGACCCAAATAGGACACCACCACGAAACTGCCCAGCTTGAGGATGTCTTCCATGTTCGAGCTGGCCACCACCTTGGTCATCAGCGCCAGAACGCCATACGGGGTGAGCTTCATCACCACCCGCACCAGGCGCATCACCCAGGCCTGCAGGGTGTCGATGGCCGTCAGCGCGCGTTCGCCTTTCTCGGCATCGTCCTTGATCAGTTGCAGTGCGGCCAGGCCGAGGAACACGGCAAAGATCACCACGCTGATGATCGAGGTCGGCTTGGCCCGTGCCAGGTCACCTACCGGGTTGCTGGGGATGAACGACAGCAGCAGCTGCGGGATGTTGAGGTCGGCAACCTTGCCAGCGTAGTCGCTGTGGATAACCTGCATGCGCGCGCTTTCCTGCGCGCCAGCTACCAGGCCTTCGGCGCTGAGGCCGAACAGGTTGGTCAGGACGATGCCGATCAACGCAGCGATAGCGGTGGTCAGCAGCAGGGTGCCGATGCTCAGCACGCTGATGCGGCCCAGCGAAGAGGCGTTGTGCAGGCGCGCCACGGCACTCAGGATCGAGGCGAAGATCAGCGGCATGACGATCATCTGCAACAGGCCGACATAGCCGTTGCCGACCAGGTCGAGCCAGGTGATGGTGGCCTTGAGCACAGGGTGGCCAGCGCCATAGATGGTATGCAGGACCAGGCCGAACACCACGCCCAGCACCAGGCCCAGCAATACCTTCTTGGCCAGGCTCCAGTCGGTGCGGCGGGTTTGTGCCAGGCCCAGCAGCAGGGCCAGGAACGCCAGCAGATTAAGGGACAGCGGCAGATTCATTGAAGCTCCAGCGGAAAAAAGCAGAAGAGGCATCGCCTCTGTGAGCGATTGCGAACGGAAATGCTAACAGCCTGAAAACAAACGAATTTATACCTAAATCGAATGTGCATAGTCGTTTATGGAATAACGGCGTGTCGCGGATTGCAATGAACAAGGCGTTTGCAGTTGCATGAGGGTCGTTATCGAGGCCTGTCGACGGGGATTGTTGCACTAGCGTTTCCGGGTCATTTCAGGAGATTCATGCATGAAATTCGCTCCGAAAGCCGTCGCCATCAGCCTGTCCCTGCTGTTCAGTATCGAAACCTTCGCCACCGAGCTCAAACACTGGCCCGCCGAGGCAGCCAGGCAGCTCGACAGCATGATTGCCGCCAATGCCAACAAGGGTAACTACGCGGTGTTCGACATGGACAACACCAGTTACCGCTACGACCTTGAAGAGGCCTTGCTGCCGTTCATGGAAAACAAAGGCCTGCTGAGCCGCGACAAGCTCGACCCCTCGTTGAAGCTGATGCCGTTCAAGGACACCGCCGAGCATAAGGAAAGCCTGTTCAGCTACTACTACCGGCTGTGCGAAGTCGATGACATGGTCTGTTACCCGTGGGTGGCCCAGGTATTCTCCGGCTTTACCCTGCAGGAGCTGAAAGTGCAGGTGGATGAGCTAATGGCCTCGGGCAAGCCGATCCCCGCCACCTATTACGAAGGGGACCAGGTCAAGGCCATCGAGGTACAGCCGCCCAAGGTCTTCAAGGGCCAGACCGAGCTGTACAACAAGCTGATGGAGAACGGTATCGAGGTCTACGTGATTTCCGCCGCTTCCGAGGAGCTGGTGCGCATGGTCGCGTCGGACCCCAAGTACGGCTACAACGTGAAGCCGCAGAACGTGATTGGCGTCAGCCTGTTGCTGAAGGACCGCGCCAGCGGCCAGTTGACCACCGCACGCAAGCAGATCAGCGCCGGGCAGTATGATGCCAAGGCTAACGTGGGGCTGGAGCTGACCCCGTACCTGTGGACCCCGGCCACCTGGATGGCGGGCAAGCAGGCGGCGATCCTGACCTACATCGATGAGTGGAAGAAGCCGGTGCTGGTGGGGGGCGATACGCCGACCAGCGATGGCTACATGCAGTTTCATGGGGTGGATGTGGGCAAAGGCGGCATCCACTTGTGGATAAACCGCAAGGCCAAGTACATGGATCAGATGAACGGGATGATTGCCAGGAATGCCGCGGCGCAGGCCAAGGAAGGGCTGCCGGTGACGGCGGACAAGAACTGGGTGATCGTGACGCCGGAGCAGATTCAGTAAGCCATGGGGTGCCTGTGCTGGCCTCTTCGCGGGCGCGCCCGCTCCCACAGAGACCCCACAGCCTTTGAGCCAGGCACCGTACCTGTGGGAGAGGCCTCTTCGCGGGTAAACCCGCTCCCACAAGGACCCCACTGCCTTTGAGTCAGGCGCTGTACCTGTGGGAGCGGGTTTACCCGCGAAAGGGCCCTTGCAGGCATAAAAAAACCGGCGCTCTGGGCGCCGGTTCTTCTTTCACACCTTCAGAGCCTCACAGCCCTTCGAGCATCGCCTTGTTACGCACAGCACCCTTGTCGGCACTGGTCGCCAGCAGGGCATAGGCCTTCAGCGCGGTGGTCACTTTGCGTGGGCGTACTTCAGCCGGTTTCCAGCCCTTCTTGTCCTGCTCGACTCGGCGCTCGGCCAGCTCTTCGTCGCTGACCTGCAGGTTGATCGAACGGTTCGGGATGTCGATCAGCACCTTGTCGCCGTCGCGCACCAGGCCGATGGCGCCGCCAGCGGCGGCTTCCGGCGAGGCGTGGCCGATCGACAGGCCCGAGGTGCCGCCCGAGAAGCGGCCGTCGGTGAGCAGGGCACAAGCCTTGCCCAGGCCCTTGGACTTCAGGTACGAGGTCGGGTACAGCATTTCCTGCATGCCCGGGCCACCTTTCGGGCCTTCGTAGCGGATGATCACGATGTCGCCGGCCTTCACTTCGTCAGCGAGGATGCCGCGTACGGCGCTGTCCTGGCTCTCGAAGATCTTCGCGGTGCCTTCGAATACGTGGATCGACTCGTCGACGCCGGCAGTTTTCACCACGCAGCCGTCCAGCGCGATGTTGCCGTACAGCACGGCCAGGCCGCCTTCCTGCGAATAGGCGTGCTCGACACTGCGGATGCAGCCTTCGGCACGGTCCAGGTCCAGGCTCGGCCAGCGGGTCGACTGGCTGAACGCGGTCTGGGTCGGGATGCCGGCAGGGCCGGCCTTGAAGAAGGTGTGCACGGCTTCGTCATCGGTCTGGGTGATGTCCCACTTGGCGATGGCTTCTTCCATGCTGCGGCTGTGCACGGTCGGCAGGTCGGTGTGCAGCAGGCCGCCACGGGCCAGCGAGCCGAGGATGCTGAAGATGCCGCCGGCACGGTGCACGTCTTCCATATGATACTTCTGGATGTTCGGCGCAACCTTGCACAGCTGTGGCACCTTGCGCGACAGGCGATCGATGTCGCGCAGGTCGAACGCTACCTCGGCTTCCTGGGCTGCAGCCAGCAGGTGCAGGATGGTGTTGGTCGACCCACCCATGGCGATGTCGAGCATCATGGCGTTCTCGAACGCCTTGAAATTGGCGATGTTGCGCGGCAGTACCGACTCATCGTTCTCGCCGTAGTAACGCTTGCACAGCTCGACGATGGTGCGGCCGGCGGTGAGGAACAGCTGTTCGCGGTCGGCGTGGGTGGCCAGGGTCGAACCGTTGCCGGGCAGGGCCAGGCCCAGGGCTTCGGTCAGGCAGTTCATCGAGTTGGCGGTGAACATGCCGGAGCACGAACCGCAGGTCGGGCAGGCGCTGCGCTCGTATTCGGCGACTTTTTCGTCGGAAGCCGAGGAGTCGGCGGCAATGACCATGGCGTCGACCAGGTCCAGGCCGTGGCTGGCCAGCTTGGTCTTGCCGGCTTCCATCGGGCCGCCGGACACGAAGATTACCGGGATGTTCAGGCGCAGGGCAGCCATCAGCATGCCGGGGGTGATCTTGTCACAGTTGGAGATGCACACGATGGCGTCGGCGCAGTGGGCGTTGACCATGTACTCCACGGCGTCGGCGATGATCTCGCGGCTTGGCAGCGAGTAGAGCATGCCATCGTGGCCCATGGCGATGCCGTCATCGACCGCGATGGTGTTGAATTCCTTGGCCACGCCACCGGCGCGTTCGATTTCGCGGGCGACCAGCTGGCCCAGGTCCTTCAGGTGCACGTGGCCCGGGACGAACTGGGTGAACGAGTTGGCGATGGCGATGATCGGCTTCTTGAAGTCTTCGTCCTTCATCCCGGTGGCACGCCACAGGGCACGGGCGCCGGCCATGTTGCGGCCTTGGGTGGAAGTCTTGGAACGATAATCAGGCATGAAACACTCCTGGCGGCTTAATCAGGTCACTAAAAGGGGAGTGAGCTTCTCTATGTCCTTTGCGCCGCAGGCCGGTTGCCACTGGCACGGATGGGGGCCGAAGACCGCGCGGGATCGCCGCGTGCTTGGGCAGAGCTCATAAACCCGCCGGGGATGACTGGCGATGAATAGGCCGATTCTACACCGCTGGCGCGGCGAGGGAATGCAGATATGGATAGTTGGCCCTTTTGAAGCCTGAGGGGACTCTGTGGGAGCGGGTTCACCCGCGAAGACGGCGGTAGCCACGCCATCGCATTCGCGGGTAGACCCGCTCCCACAGGGTCAGAGTTGCCTTGTCTGTCAGCTGTTGGGCAGCAACCGACAGGTAATGCTCTTGATGTAGCGGGTTTCGGCGATGGCCGGGTGCACCGGATGGTCCGGGCCCTGGCCGCCGCGCTCGAGCAATTGCATATTGCGGTCCAGATGGCGGGAGCTGGTCAGCAGGATGTTGTGCAGGTCGTCCTCGGGCAGGTGCATCGAGCACGATGCGCTGACCAGGATGCCGTCCTTGCTCAGCATGCGCATGGCCTGCTCGTTGAGGCGGCGGTAGGCTGCTTCGCCGTTTTTCAGGTCCTTCTTGCGCTTGATGAAGGCGGGTGGGTCGGCAATGATCACGTCGAAGCGCTCTTCGGCGGCCTTCAGTTCGCGAAGGGCTTCGAACACATCACCTTCGATGCAGGTCAGCTTCTCGCTGATGCCGTTCAGCGCGGCGTTGCGCTCGACGCCGTCCAGGGCGAAGCCCGAGGCATCCACGCAGAACACTTCGCTGGCGCCGAAGGCGCCGGCCTGCACGCCCCAGCCACCGATGTAGCTGAACAGGTCGAGCACGCGCTTGCCTTTCACGTACGGCGCCAGGCGTGCACGGTTCATGCGGTGGTCGTAGAACCAGCCGGTCTTCTGGCCTTCGCGTACCGGGGCTTCGAATTTGACGCCGTTCTCTTCCAGCGGCACCCAGTCCGGGACTTCACCGTAAACGGTCTCGACGTAGCGCTGCAGGCCTTCGGCGTCACGCGCGGCGGAATCGTTCTTGAACAGGATGCCGCTGGGCTTGAGCACCTGAACCAGCGCTGCAATCACGTCATCCTTGTGCGCTTCCATGGTGGCTGAGGCCAGTTGCACCACGAGGATGTCGAAGAAGCGGTCTACCACCAGGCCTGGCAGCAAGTCGGAGTCGCCGTAGACCAGGCGGTAGCACGGCTGGTCGAACAGGCGCTCGCGCAGCGACAGGGCGACGTTGAGGCGGTGCACCAGCAGCGATTTGTCCAGCGGCAGCTTGATATCACGCGACAGCAGGCGCGCGCAGATCAGGTTGTTCGGGCTCAGCGCGACGATGCCCAGCGGCTTGCCATTGGCTGCCTCGAGAACAGCCTGCTGGCCGGCCTGGAAGCCTTGCAGCGGGGTCGCGCTGACGTCGACTTCGTTGCTGTAGACCCACAGGTGGCCGGCGCGCAGGCGGCGGTCGGCGTTGGCTTTGAGGCGTAGGCTGGGCAGGGACATGACGTCGCTCCGGGAAAAAAGAGCGGGATTATAGCCTGTTGCCTGGGCACGCGTCCCTTGCAGGAGCGGCCTTGCGTCGCGAAAGGGCTGCGCATCGGTCCCCGGAACTTCAGCAGCGGCGCATAAATTGCCGGGGCCGCTTTGCGGCCCTTTCGCGACACAAGGCCGCTCCTACAGGTCTCGCGTAGGCCATGAGATGGCGTCAGGCTGCCAATGCCTTGATCAGTTGCTGGTTGAACGCCGGAATGTCATCGGGTTGGCGGCTGGTGATCAGGTTGCCATCGACTACCACTTCTTCATCCACCCAGTCCCCCCCTGCATTGCGGATGTCGTCCTGCAGGGTCTTGTAGCTGGTCAGCCGCTTGCCCTTGGTTAACCCGCACGACACCAGCAACCAGCCACCATGGCAGATCACCGCCAGCGGCTTGCCAGCCGAATCGTGGCTTTTCACCAGTTTCTGCGCAGCGGGGATCAACCGAATCGTGTCAGAATTTTGCACGCCGCCGGGCAACACCAGGGCATCGTAGAGGTCCAGGTGGGCGCTTTCGAAGGTTGCGTCCACGGCGAATTCATCGGCCGGCTGGTCGTGGTTCCAGCCGCGTACCGTTCCCTCCTTGTCGCTGAGGATGTCCACCACCGCGCCGCTCTGTTCCAGGGCCTCGCGAGGGCCTGTCAGTTCCACTTGCTCGAAGCCGTCGGTGACCAGGAAAGCCACTCGCTTGCCGTTCAGTTCTGCACTCATTGGCCTTGCTCCTTTGCTTGATGAATATGAGAAGGAGGCCTGGATGGATAAGGTAAAGTTCCGGCGCAACGATTCAGTGGTTGGTCCCTTTCCGCTCTGGAGGGTTAGAATCGGCGGTCCCAAACGAGTGTGCACGTATGTCCCAAGAACTCAGCGCCGAACAGATCCAGCAAGCCTTGCAAGGCATCACCATCCCGCCGCAACCGCAGATCATGGTCGACCTGCAGTTCGAGCAGTACATGCCTGACCCTGACCTGGAAACCATCGCCAAGCTGATTTCCCAGGACCCGGGCCTCTCGGGCGCCTTGCTCAAGCTGGTCAACTCCCCGCATTTCGGCCTTTCCAACAAGATCGGTTCGATCCAGCGCGCGGTGAACCTGCTGGGCAGCCGTTCGATCATCAACCTGATCAACGCCCAGTCGATCAAGGGCGAGATGTCCGACGAGACCATCGTTACCCTCAACCGCTTCTGGGACACCGCCCAGGACGTGGCGATGACCTGCCTGACCCTGGCCAAGCGCACCGGCATCCAGGCGGCGGACGAGGCCTACACCCTGGGCCTGTTCCATGACTGTGGCGTGCCGCTTATGCTCAAGCGCTTCCCCGACTACATGGAGGTGCTGGAAGAAGCCTATGCCAAGGCCGACGAGGAAACCCGCGTGGTCGATACCGAAAACCGCGCGTTCAACACCAATCATTCGGTGGTCGGCTATTTCACGGCCAAGTCCTGGCGCCTGCCCGAGCACCTCAGCGCGGCCATTGCCAACCACCACAACGCCCTGGCGGTGTTCCGCGACGAGAGCTCGCGCAATACCCAGAACCAGCTGAAAAACCTGCTGGCGGTGCTGAAGATGGCCGAACACATCTGCGCATCGTACCGGGTGCTGGGCAACCAGACCGTGGACCACGAATGGAATGTGGTCGGCCCGCTGGTGCTCGATTACATTGGCTTGTCGGAATACGATTTCGAGAACCTCAAGCAGAACATTCGCGAGTTGGGTGGGCACTGACACATGCCGGAATTGCCAGAAGTAGAAACCACCCGGCGCGGTATTGCGCCCCATCTGGAGGGCCAGCGCGTCAGCCGGGTGGTGGTGCGTGACCGGCGCCTGCGCTGGCCGATTCCGGAAGACCTGGATGTGCGCCTGTCGGGGCAGCGCATCGTCAGTGTCGAGCGGCGCGCCAAGTATCTGCTGATCAATGCCGAGGTCGGCACCCTGATCAGCCACCTGGGCATGTCGGGCAACCTGCGCCTGGTCGAGCTGGGCCTGCCGGCGGCCAAGCATGAGCATGTGGATATCGAGCTGGAGTCGGGGTTGATGCTGCGCTACACCGACCCGCGCCGCTTTGGCGCGATGCTGTGGAGCCTGGACCCGCTCAATCACGAGCTGTTGCTGCGCCTTGGGCCGGAGCCGTTGACCGACCTGTTCGGCGGTGAGCGCCTGTTCCAGCTGTCACGCGGCCGATCGATGGCGGTCAAGCCGTTCATCATGGACAACGCGGTAGTGGTGGGTGTGGGCAACATCTACGCAACCGAGGCGCTGTTTGCCGCCGGCATCGACCCTCGTCGGGAGGCGGGCGGGATTTCCCGGGCGCGCTACCTGAAGTTGGCGATCGAGATCAAGCGCGTGCTGGCGGCGGCGATCGAGCAGGGTGGCACCACGCTACGCGACTTCATCGGTGGCGACGGGCAGCCTGGGTACTTCCAGCAGGAATTGTTCGTGTACGGACGGGGCGGGCAGCCGTGCAAGGTATGTGGCACGGAGTTGCGCGAGGTGAAGCTGGGGCAACGGGCCAGCGTGTTCTGCCCGCGCTGTCAGCGCTGAGGCTAGGGCCGCTGTGCGGCCCAATTCGCGGGTGAACCCGCTCCCACAGGTACAGCGCAGGCCTTGAGGGTAGTGCAATACCTGTGGGAGCGGGTTTACCCGCGAACAAGGGCGAAGCCCTTGCCATACAGCGATCAGGCTTTGCCGGTGATTCGGCGGTACTTGGCCATCAGTTCTTCTTCGGTTTCCGGGTGCGCTTCATCCAGCGGGATGCAGTCGACCGGGCAGACCTGCTGGCACTGCGGCTCGTCGTAATGACCCACGCACTGGGTGCACAGGTTAGGGTCGATCACGTAGATCTCTTCGCCTTGGGAGATGGCCTCGTTCGGGCACTCGGGTTCGCAGACGTCGCAGTTGATGCAATCGTCGGTGATGATCAGGGACATGGGGACTCCGGCCGGGGCTCAGCGCCCGGGCATGTTCAACGCAGTGGGCACAATTGTGCCGCATTCGCGCCCGCAGTGCACGCGGGCGCGATGATCAGCCGCTAAAGATTACTTCTTGAAGCGTTCGGTCAGCGCATCTGCCACCACTGGGTGGACGAACTTGCTGATATCCCCCCCCAGCGCGGCAATTTCCCGGACCAGGGTCGAGGAAATGAACGAGTAGCGCTCCGAAGGCGTGAGGAACAGGCTTTCGACGTCGGGCGCCAGTTGCCGGTTCATGTTCGCCAGCTGGAACTCGTACTCGAAGTCGGACACCGCACGCAGGCCGCGCAGGAAGACGTTGGCGCCCTGTTCCTTGGCGAAATGCGCCAGCAGCGAGGAGAAGCCGATGACTTCGACATTGGGCAGGTGCTTGGTGACCTCACGGGCGAGACCCACCCGTTGTTCCAGCGGGAACAGCGGGTTTTTCTTGGGGCTGGCCGCCACCGCGATGATCACGTGGTCGAACAGCCGCGAGGCGCGCTCGACCAGATCGCCATGGCCTTTGGTAATGGGGTCGAAAGTACCCGGGTACAACACTCGGTTCATCGCGTCATCCTGGCTGGAGTGCGTTGGGGAGTCGGATGGTAGCGCAGCGACGGCGCCCCGGCCAAGTCATGCGGCCGGCTGATGGCACTATAGACAGGGGCCCGGTTGCTTGTCATGCGCTGTGTGCCAGGCGGGCGACCAGCGCTTCGGTGAGCTTGGCGCTGATGGCATACACCGACAGTTGCGGGTTGGCACCGATGCTTGTGGGGAACAGCGAGCCGTCGTGAATCGACAGGTTTTCCAGCTGGTGATGGCGGCCAAGGCTGTCGCACACCGCCTGGCGCGGGTCGTCGCCGAGGGCGCAGCCACCCATCACGTGGGCGCTGCCCAGGCGCGTGCGGAAGGGCTCCAGGTGCAATTTGTCGATCATGGCCAAGGCCTGCTCCAGGCTGGATGCAGCGCTGGCATCGCTGTGCACCGGGGTGACCTGGGTGGCGCCGGCGGCGAACTGGATCTGCGCCATGCTGCGATAGGCGCGGCGCAGACCGTCGCGCAGGTAGTCGGTGATCGGGTAATCGAGCACCGGTGAGCCATCGCCGCGCAGCTCCACGGCGCCGCCCTGGCTTTGCGGGTGGAAGCCGTCACGCAGCAGCGCCAGCATCACGTGGGTGTGTGGCAGTTCGGCCATGCGCCGGGCATTCTCGTGGCCATGCCCGCCCAGCAGCGTGCTGGCCAGGGCAGGGTGCAGCGGAGGTACTTCCAGCTTGTAGCCAACCGGGCCGTCGCTGCCGTCTTGCCACTGGAAGTGGTCACTGTAAATGGACTGCGGCGCGCCGTAGTAAGGGTCGATACGGTCGTTGAAGCGTGCAGCGCTGAAGTTGACCAGGTGCAGGAAGGTGCGTTTGCCAAGGCGTCCGTGCGGGTCGGGCGCGTCGGAGCGCAGCAGCAGGGCCGGGCTGTTGATGCCGCCACCGGCAAGGACGTAGTGACGTGCGCGAACGCGGACCTGCCGGCCTGTGGCGTGTATGCCCTGGCTATCCAGGGCCTGGCATGACAAGCCCTGGATGCGCTCGCCGTTGTGTTCGAAGCGCTCGGCCCGAGCCAGGTACAACAGCTCGCCGCCCCGTTCCAGGGTGGCGGGAATTCGCGTTACCAGCATCGATTGCTTGGCATTGACCGGGCAACCCATGCCGCAGTAGCCCAGGTTCCAGCAGCCGCGCACGTTGCGTGGGATCACTGCCCAGCGATAGCCCAGCTGTTCGCAGCCACGGCGCAGCACGTCATTATTGGCATTCGGTGGCAAGGCCCATGGGGTGATGCCCAGTTCCTGCTCGATGCGTTCGAACCAGGGGCGCATTTGCTCTTCGCCCAGGCCGGTCACGTCATGGGCCGCGGCCCAGTGCGCCAGGGTCTGTGGCGGCGTGCGAAAGCTCGAGGTCCAGTTGACCAGCGTGGTGCCGCCCACGGCACGGCCCTGGAGGATGGTGATGGCGCCATCCTTGCTCATGCGGCCCAGGCCTTCCTGGTACAGGCTGGCATAGGCTTCGTTTTCCAGCAGGTGGAAATCGCTGCTGGTCTTCAGCGGGCCTTCTTCGATCAGCAGCACCTTGAAGCCGGCAGTGCTGAGCATCTGTGCGCTGGTAGCCCCACCGGCGCCACTGCCGATCACGGCAACGTCGGCCTCCAGCGTGAGGTCGTGCTCCAGGCGCGACGCGTCGTGGGTGATCCAGCCGCGTTCCAGGCCTTGGCGAAAGGGGTCGGGTACAGGCATTGGCGCTGCTCTTGTCGTTTTCAGATTTTCGGTGGCCCCGGGTAACCGCAGTGGGCCCAGGATTCAGGGCGTTCATACCAGGCCATCTGCAGCAACTGCAGCAGCGAGGCGTGGCCCATGCGCAGCAGGTTCAGCGAGCTGCGCTGCCAACGTTGCAGGAAGGCCGTGACCTGCGCGGTGCTAGCTTGCTCCCATGCACCCCAGACACCGGTCAGTGGGCCGCGGGTGAGCGGCAGGTTGAGCACGTCGAACAACTGCCGGGTGAGCTTGAGCATTTCCGGCGACAGCGCCGCCAACTTGTGGTCGAGGCTGTGCAGCACCAGAGTCTCGGCGGCCTGCGTGCCGGCCAGTACCACCGGGATCAGCGCGTTCAGCAGCGGCAGGTCGTCGTCGCGCAGTACCTGGTAGCCCGTCGCGGCTGTCTGTGCGCTGCAGCCGACCAGGCTGGTACCGGCCAGAAAGACGCTGGCGCCAAGGCTGAAACGCAGCAGGTCGCGGCGGTGCATGGGCCGGCCCTCAGCGGATGAAAAGCTTGAAGACCAGACGCTGCAGGGCTTTGCCATAAGGCGGGTAGATCAACCGGGCAGCGTTGAGGCATTGCTTGGCCAGCACCGCCTTGGCCTTGCTGAAGGTCAGGAAGCCGTCATGGCCATGGTAATGGCCCATGCCTGAAGGGCCGATGCCACCGAACGGCAAGTCATCCTGAGCCACGTGCAGCAGGGTGTCGTTCAGGCATGCCCCGCCGGAGTGGGTGTGGCGCAACACCTGCTCCTGAGCGGCGCGGTCATAGCCGAAGTAGTACAGCGCCAGAGGGCGCGGGCGCTGGTTGATATAGGCCAGTGCCTGCTCGAGGCTGTCGTAGGGCACCAGCGGCAGCAGCGGGCCGAAGATTTCGTCCTGCATCACCTGCATGCCGTCGTTCACCTCCAGCAGCAGGTGGGGTGGCAGGCGCCGGCCCTGGCGGGTTTCACCGGGGTACAGGTCGAGCACCTGCGCACCTTTGGCGTGGGCATCGTCCAGCAGGTGCTGCAAGCGCTGCAGCTGGCGCGTGTTGATGATGGCGGTGTAGTCGGGGTTGTCGGCGATGCGCGGGAACAGCCGGTGTACGGCACGCTGGTAGGCTTCGCTGAAGGCCTCCAGCCGCTCGCGTGGCACCAGTACGTAATCGGGGGCGACGCAGGTCTGCCCGGCGTTGAGGGTCTTGCCGAAGGCGATGCGCTCGGCGGCGCTGTCCAGCGGTACGTCGGCCGAGACTATGGCTGGCGACTTGCCGCCCAGTTCCAGAGTGACGGGGGTCAGGTTGTGCGCCGCAGCCAGCATTACCTGGCGCCCGACGCTGGTGGCACCGGTGAACAACAGGTGATCGAACGGCAGGCGGGCAAAGGCCTGACCTACCTCGACCTCGCCGAGCACCACGCTGACCAGATCGGTGGGGAACACCTGCTCCAGCAGTCGCTTGAGCGCCTGGCCAGTGGCGGGCGTGGCTTCGCTGAGCTTGAGCATGACCCGGTTGCCGGCGGCCAGGGCACAGGTCAGCGGGCCGATGGCAAGGAACAGCGGGTAGTTCCACGGCACGATGATGCCGACCACGCCCAGGGGTTGGTAGCGCACCTGAGCGCTGGCCGGCTGGAAGGCCAGGCCGACCTTGCGCCGGCTGGCGCGCATCCAGCGCTGCAGGTGCTTTTCGGCGTGGCGCAGGCCTTGCACCGAGGGCAGCAGCTCGGCCAGCAAGGTCTCGTCGGCGCTGCGCCCCTCAAAGTCCTGGCCGATTGCCTCGATCAGTTCGGCCTGGCCGGCCAGCAAGGCTTCCCGCAGGCTTTTCAGCCATTGGCGCCGCTGCGCCGCCGCTGGCAAGGGGTTGCCGGAAAAGGCCTGGCGCTGGGTGGCGAACGTCGCCGCAAGGTCGAGGTCGGATTGCACAGGGGGCAAGGCACTGGGCGAGTTCATGGCGGCTTCGAGTCCGGGCAGGGAATCCCTAGAGCCTATACTCTAATTTGTACCATGGTGCGAATTTTTCCGCGTTGTCGAGCGGTGCATTCCATTGCCAATACGCCGTAAGATGACCCTTTGATGAAGGCCCGCAGACTGGGAGCTGAGCATGGCCCCGCGCATGAAGACCCGAGAGCGCATCGTGCAGAACAGCCTCGAGCTGTTCAACCAGCAGGGCGAACGCAGCGTCAGTACCAACCACATTGCCGCGCACATGGAAATTTCGCCCGGCAACCTGTATTACCACTTCCCCAACAAGCAGGCGATCATCGCTTTGCTGTTCAGCCAGTACGAAGAACTGGTGGACAGCTTCCTGCGCCCGCCGCAAGGCCGCGCGGCGACCGTGGAAGACAAGCGCTTCTACCTCAAGGCCCTGCTGGCGGCGATGTGGAACTACCGTTTTCTGCATCGCGACCTGGAGCACCTGCTGGACAGCGACCCGGAACTGGCCGCCCGTTATCGGCGCTTTTCCGAGCGCTGCCTGCGCCAGGGCCAGGCGATCTACCGCGGCTTCGTCGAGGCGGGCATCCTGGCCATGGCACCAGCGCAGATCGAATCGCTGACCATCAACGCCTGGATCGTGTTGACGTCCTGGGTACGTTTTCTCAGCACCACGCGGGAGCATTCCGCGCACCTGGGTGAAGAAGCCTTCAAGCGCGGCGTCTACCAGGTACTGGTGCTGGAGCTCGGCTTCGTCACCGACAACGCCCGCAATGCGGTGGACGCCCTTTGCCAGGAATTCCATGTACCGTTCAACCAGGCCCTGGAGCACTAGCCCAGGGCCTTAGTGCTATCGATAGTGCCATCGATCAGGAGATTGTCATGCCCCTAGCGCAATTGATCACCCCGCAGCAGTTGGCCGAGCGTCTGGGCTCGCCCAAGTTGGTGATCCTCGACTGCCGCTTTGCCCTCGAGGATGTGGACTATGGCCAACGCAGCTATGCCCAGGGGCATATTGCCGGGGCGCATTTTGCCGACCTGGAGCGTGACCTCAGCGGGCCGGTGAGCAAGGGGCGCACCGGGCGCCACCCGTTGCCGGATGCACGCCGGCTGGTCGAGCGCTTGCGTGAGTGGGGCCTGGACGACGACAGCGAGGTGGTGCTGTACGACGACGGCCCTGGTGCTTTTGCCGCCCGTGCCTGGTGGCTGCTGGCCTGGCTGGGCAAGCGCAGCGGCGTGGCGATCCTCGACGGTGGCCTGAAGGCCTGGCATGCGGCGCACCTGCCGCTCAGCCTGGACCCGCCGCTCAAGCGGGAAGGCACCTTCAACGGTGAGCCGGACGGCAAGCTGCTGATCGATGCCGAGCACCTGGCCAAGCGCTTGGGTAACGCAGACCTGACCTTGATCGATGCGCGTGCCTTGCCGCGTTTCCGTGGCGAAGTGGAGCCGATCGATCCGGTGGCCGGGCATATTCCCGGGGCGCAGTGCGCGGCATTTACCGACAACCTGGGAGCCGATGGGCGTTTCCTGCCGCCGGAGCAGCTAAAACAGCGCTTTGCTGAAAAGCTGGCCGGGCGTGCGCCGGAGCAGTTGGTGGCGTATTGCGGGTCAGGGGTGACGGCGTGTCATAACCTGTTTGCCCTGGCGTTGGCGGGGTATCCGCTGGGCAAGCTGTATGCCGGGTCGTGGAGCGAGTGGATCAATGATCCGGAGCATGGTGTGGCTACTGGCGAATAACAATGTATCTGCGGTTTTAGCAGGGACTCTGTGGGAGCGGGTTCACCCGCGAATACCGGCAGAGCGGGTGCCATCCACCGCGCCGGATTCTTCGCGGGTGAACCCGCTCCCACATGGATCGCGCAGTCTCAGGATATTCGGGACTAGCTACCTTCCACCAACCACTGCGGAATGCGCCGCTCCAGGTAGTACCCCGGGTTGCGCAGGCTGCCATCGACAAAGCCCACATGGCCGCCGCGGCTGTGCAGTTCGAAGCGGGTCTGCGGCGCCAGTTCGCGGGCCGTTGGCAGGCTGTGGCCGGAGACGAAAGGGTCATCGCTGGAGTGGATGATCAGCGTCGGCGTGCGGTTCTGGCCGAGGAAGAAATGACTCGATGAGCGGCGGTAGTAGTCGTGCGCATCGCGAAAACCGTTCAGCGGTGCGGTGACCTTGCCGTCGAAATCCCAAAACGTGCGCAGGTTACCCAACGGCCCCAGCCGTTGCAGCGTCGCCAGCCCTTCATGCTGGCCCTTGTCGTGGAAGTGCCGCTGCTTGAGCTGCACATAAGCCAGCATCTCGCGCATGAAATGCGCCTGGTACACCTTTGAAAAGCCCTGGCCGATGCGGTCGGCGCAGTGGTCCAGGCGAAACGGCACCGACACTGCCACCGCAGCCTGCAACTGGCTGGCGACACCGCTTTCGCCCAGGTACTTCAGCAGCACATTGCCCCCCAGCGAATAACCCACCGCATACAATGGCGCCAAAGGGCGCTGGGCGCGCAGGTGGCTGACGATTTCGGCCAGGTCTTCGCTGGCGCCGGAATGGTAGCTGCGTGGCAGCAGGTTGGGCTCGCCCGAGCAACCGCGCCAGTTCACCGCCACACTGGCCCAGCCGCGGCCTTGCAGCGCTTGTTGCAGGCCTTTGACGTAGGGCGAGTGGGAGGAACCGGTCAGCCCGTGCAGTACAAGCACCAACGGTGCATGCGGCTGGTGCGGGCCGTGCCAGTCCAGGTCTATGAAATCGCCATCGGCCAGCCACAACCGTTCGCGGTTGCGTTGCAGTTCGGGCAACTTGCGCCACAGGGGCCCCCACAGGGTTTGCAGGTGGGGGTTGGACAGGCCGATGGCCGGGCGGAATGTGGCGCTGGGGCTGGGCATGCTGGGCGACTCGTGATGTGCCTGCCTAGAGTGCCATGGAACAGCGCCACTGTACCTGCGCTATTGGTCGACCGGCGGTGCAACCGGCAGCGGCAATTGCTCTGTAACCGGGCCAAGCGTGACGAAAACCTGCGCGTCATGGTTCAACCATACCTGCGCGGCTTCACGCAGGTTCGCAGGCGTGAGTGCCCCGAGCTTCTCAAGGAAGGTGGCCAGGTGGTCTCCCGGTAACCCTTGATGGCTGTATGTCGCCAGCGCTTGGGCAAGTTTCGCGTTGTTTGCCAGATTGTGATGCAGTTTGCCTGCTATCTGGTTCACAGCCACATCGCATTCCGCCTGGCTGGGGCCCCGGTCGCGAAGGCACGCCAGTATGCCCGACACCAGCGCACCGGCCGCGTCTCTGTATTGAGGCGCGGTATCCCAGTGAATTTGCAACAAGCTCGCGGCGTCGAGTGGCTTCAAGTCGGAATAGATGGAGTAGGTCAGGTTTCGCAGGGTGCGTAACTCTTGCGACAACCGTGATTCATAGGTACTGCCGAGAATCACGTTCAGCAATGTCAACGCAGGGAATACCGGGTCGCGTGGTGACGCCTTGGACGAAACCGTCAGTATTGCTCGGGTCGCGCCCCCGGCGGCTTCCAGGTGCTGCACAAGTGGCTGATGTTCGGGCGCCGGTGGCGGGGCTGTTGCGGCCCACTCTTGCGGTAGAGCCCGGACGAGGTCGTTGATGAGTTGCTCTGCTTCTTCGCGGGTGAGGTCTCCCACCAGGCCGATATCGAGGTTGTTGGCCGAGTAGGCGCGTTGGTGGAAAGCCCTTATCTGCTCGTCGCTGATACTGGAGATAGTGTCCGCGGTGAGGCGGGAGGCATATGGGTGGCCTCTGAAGACATGTGCGGTTGTCGTGTCTGCTAGCCGTATCAAAGGGTGGTTGCCTAGCTTGGCCCGATTGAAAGCTATACGCTCGCGGATTTTTGCCACGTCAGGTTCACGAAAAGCAGGCCGAGCCAGCATGTCGGCAAGCAACTGCATGACGCTGGCACGTAACGTTGGCAGGCTCAGGCAGCGTAGTGTGATGACAGCACTGTCATCGCTGATTCTTCTGCTCAGGATTGCACTATAACCCTCTATCTGCTGCGCAAACTGCGCTGCATCGAGCTGCTCGGTCCCTTGATCCAGGCTATACAGTACAAGCGCTGCAAGCCCTGGGTTGGTGCCGTCGAGGACGCTGCCCGCGCGAAAGCGCAGTGCCAGGTCGAACATTGGACGGCCATGGGTTTCAATTAAGCTGACTTTCGCGCCTTCAGCGGTTTGCCACAGTTCCGGCGCGGCTTGCAAGGGTGGAACCTGACCAAGCTCGATATCCTGTGTGGACCGCAAATTGGCCATGGCCGCGAGGGCGGTATCGGTAGCGGGGCCGTCGCACAGCAGGGGCCGGGCGGTAAGGGAGTTGTTGTGGTTCATGCTGGCGCTCCTGGCTGAAGGTAGGTGATGGTCAGCCGTTCGCGTCCCAGATAATCCAACGCCACTTGTTGCACCTTCGCGCTCCCGAGATGGCGGATGATGGCGATGTCCTGGTCGATAACCGAGGCTGGAAGGCCGACGGCGGCGGCCGCGCCGATCTGCTCTGCCTGCGAAGCAAGGTCGTCGCGGCTGTATAGACGGCTCGCGAGCATGCGCAGCTTCGCGCGCTCGAGCTCCTCTGCGGACAGAACCTTGCTCCGCAGCTCGTCCACATGCTGGTAAACGGCCTCCGCGGCCTCTTCCGGCGTGGCGTTGGCGGTGTTCACATAGGCTGAAATCGTTAGCAGCGTGTCGCCCCGAACCAGCGGGTCATACGTCGTCCTGACGCCTGTCAGCATGCGTTTGTCCCGTACCAGATCGCTATACAGCCTGGAGCTGAAACCTTCGCCGAGCAGTTCGCTGAGCAGTTCCAGTGTTGGTGCCGTTGCCGTGTCCGGGGCGGTAGCTTTGCCTGGGACGTTGAACGACATGATGAGTCCGTCGCGTAATCCGGGCAGGCTCACAACATGGCTGCGTGCCTGTAGCAGCGTGTCGTGGCGCGGCACCGGCCGGTCGGCGATCGGTGCCTTGGGCAAGCTTGCGAAGTAACGTGTTACCTGTTGCCGAAGTGTTGGCAAATCCACGCTGCCGGCAACCACGAGGGTGGCATTGTTTGGCTGGTACCATGTGCGATACCAGGTACGGAGGGTCTCCAGCTTGATGTTGCCAAGGTCGGCCGGGTAGCCGAAAGTCGGGGCAGCGTAGGGGCTGGCCCCGTGTGCAAGAGCGCTATGCCGATCGAAGGCTTGTTGATCCGGTTGGATATCGAACTTGAGCCGGCGTTCGTCCTCGACCGCCTTGATTTCCCGGTCCATTTCGGGCTGAGCGAAGGTCGCGCTGTCCATGGCGTCGGCCATGATTTCCAGTGCGATTGGCAGGCGGGAGGCCGGTAGCGAGATTTCGTATGAAGTGGCGTCCAGGTGCGTGGTGGCATTGGCCTCGCCACCAATGCGCGCGATCACTCGGGAATACTGGCCGGCCGCAAGCTTGCTGCTACCTTCGAAGATCAAATGCTCCAGAAGGTGTGACAGGTTGGTATGGCCGATTGGTTCATCGCTGGAGCCCACGTGATACCAGAGTTGGACTGCGGCCAGCGAGGTATGGTGATCTTCCCGCAGGTAAACGGACAGGCCGTTTTCCAGGGTGAAATGCTGCAGCGGCGCGGGGGCGGCAGAAGCAAGTGCCGCAAGCCCCGCAGAAACCTTGTCGAGATCGACGGGCAAAGGTGTAGGCAAAGTCATCGTTGAAGTGCTCTGGTTGGGGTGAACCAGAACAGCTTCAGCGAATGAATGAGCCCGCCTGCACTAGATAATTAGCCCCGCTGCCAGAGTGCATAGTGCACCTGGCCGGTCTTTTTCTCGCGGTGCAGGCGCCAGTTGCCCGGCAGTTGCAAGGTCGACGGCGCAGCTTCGCTTTCGGTATAGACCCACGCCTGCTCGCGCAGCCACTGGTTCTGTTCCAGCAGGTTGCAGGTGTCTGCCAGCAGGTCCTGGTGGAACGGTGGGTCGAGGAACACCACGTCGAACTGCTGCTTGGCCGGGCCTTGCAGATAGCGCAGGGCGTCGGTCTGCAGGATTTGCCCGCGCGGGCAGCGCAGGATCTCGAGGTTGTTCTTCAGGTTGGCGATTGCCGCCGGGTTGCTGTCCAGCGCCACGGCCTCTTCGGCCCCGCGGGACAGGGCTTCGAGTACCAGGGCGCCGCTGCCGGTGAAGGCGTCCAGCACGCGGGCGCCCTCGATGTATGGCGCCAGCCAGTTGAATACGGTTTCCCGCACGCGGTCGGGCGTTGGTCGCAGGCCTTCACCTTCGGGCACTGCCAGGCGGCGGCTGCGCCACTCGCCGGCGATGATGCGCAGGTGGCCCTGGCCCTTGCTTTGGCCCGATTGGGGGCGGGCGGGTGGGGTGGATCTTGGCATTAATGCTCCGGTACCCCGAGCGGTTGCTCGGAGGGCTTGTCAGTGGGTGCTGGCAGCGCTTTTTGCGGCACTTTCGGGCCAACGGTGACGATCACCAGTTTATCGGCTGACAGGTGTTTGTTCATGGCCGCCTTGACCTGCTCGACGGTGAGGGCCTGGGATTGCTGCATGAAGTCCTCCAGCCAAGTCAGCGGCAGGTTGTAGAAGCCAATGGCGCCCAATTGGCCGACGATACTGGCGTTGCTGGCATTGGACAGCGGGAAGCTGCCGGCCAGTTCGCGCTTGGCATCGTCCAGTTCCTGCTGGGTGGGGCCGGCCTTGAGGTAGTCGGTGAGAATGTCCTGCACCAGCTTGAGCGTGCCTTCGCTGAGCTCGGCACGGGTCTGCAGGTTGATCATGAACGGGCCACGCACCTGCATCGGGCTGAACACCGAGTACACGCCGTAGGTCAGGCCGCGCTTTTCACGTACCTCGCTCATCAGCCGGGTGCCGAACGCACCACCGCCGAGAATCTGGTTGCCCAGTGACAGGGCCGGCCAGTCCGGGTCCTGGCGGTCGATGCCAAGCTCGGCCAGCATCAGGTGGGTCTGCTTGGACGGGAAGTCGATGTGGGTCAGCCCTGCCTTGGCGTCAGTGGGTTGGGCTGGTGCGGCCAGTGCCGGGCCCTTGGGCAGGCCGGCGGACACCTGGGCGGCGATGGCTTCGGCTTCGGCGCGGCTGAGATCGCCGACCAGGGCGATGACCGCATTGCCGCCGGTGTAGGCCTTGGCATGGAAGGCGCGCAGCTGCGCCAGGGTGATGCCGTTGATGCTTTCGGCAGTGCCGTCGCTCGGGTGGGCGTAGGGGTGGTCGCCATAGAGCTTGCCGAACAAGGCCTTGCCGGCGATTTTGCCGGGGTTCTGCTTTTCGTATTCGAAGCCGGCCAGCATCTGGTTCTTGATGCGCTTGAGAGCGTCTTCCGGGAAGGTCGGCTTGCCAGCAACCTCGGTGAACAGCTTGAGCGCCGGTTCGCGCTTGTCCTTGGCGCTGAGGCTGCGCAGCGAGGCCACGGCCATGTCACGGTAGGAACCGTTGCCAAAGTCCGCGCCCAGGCCTTCGAAGCCTTCGGCGATGGCGGTCACGTCCTTGCCGGCTACGCCCTCGTTGAGCATGGCATTGGTCAGCGCCGCCAGGCCCGGGGTGCCGGCGTCCTGGCTGCTGCCGGCGGCGAAGGTGATGCGCAGGTCGAACATCGGCAATTCGCGGGCCTCGACGAACAGCACCCGGGCACCTTCGGCGGTATTCCAGTGCTGTATGTTCAATTGGCGCCGGCTGGGTGCTTTGCCATCCAGCTCGGCTAGCGACTGCAAGGTATTGGCCGGGCGGGCCGCGCTGCTGTCGACCTTGGTGGCGTTGTCGGCCATGGCCGGAGCGGCCAGTACTGTTGCCAGGGCCAGGGCGCGGATACCCGTGGCCAGCAGGGTTGGGCGTGGCGTGCGGCGATCACTCATGAGCGGACTCCTCGGGCAGTACATGGGCAACGCTCAGGCGTTCGCGAGTGAAGTAGGTGCGCGCGGCGTTCTGGATGTCCTGCGGGGTGATGCGCTTGAGCTCGTCCAGCTCACTGTCGATCAGTTTCCAGGACAGGCCGACGGTTTCCAGCTGGCCGATGGTGGTGGCCTGGCTGCTGATGGAGTCGCGGTCGTAGACCAGGCCGGCTATGACCTGGGCGCGTACGCGCTCCAGCTCTTCGGCGCTGGGTGGGGTGGTCTTGAGTTCGTCCAGCAATTGCCAGACGCCTTTTTCGACATCGGCGAGGGTCTTCTGCTTCTGCACGTTCGGCGTGGCCGAGATCAGGAACAGGCTGTCGCCGCGGGTGAAGGCGTTGTAGCTGGACGAGGCACCGGCCACCAACTCCTGGCCACGCTCCAGGCGTGCCGGCATACGGGCGCTGTAGCCGCCGTCGAGCAGTGCCGAGATCAGGCGCAGGGCATGCACCGTACGCGGGTCCTTGGCGGTGGACAGGCCAGGTACGTTGAAACCGTAGATCAGGCTCGGTAACTGGGTGCGCACGTGCAGGGTCAGCTGGCGCTGGCCTGGTTCGGCCAGTTCGAGGGGCAACTTGGCCGGCGGCACGGCACGCTTGGGGATGCTGCCGAAGTACTTCTGCGCCAGGCCCTTGACCTCTTCGGCGGTGACATCGCCGACCACCACCAGGGTGGCATTGTTGGGGGCGTACCAGGATTCGTACCAGTGGCGCAGTTCCTCGACCTTCATGCGCTCCAGGTCGGCCATCCAGCCGATGGTCGGGGTGTGGTAGCCGCTGGCGGGGTAGGCCATGGCGCGGAACAGCTCGAATGCCTTGGCGTTGGGCTGGTCGTCGGTGCGCAGGCGGCGTTCTTCCTTGATCACCTCGATTTCGCGGCTGAACTCGTCGGCAGGCAGGCGCAGGCTGGCCAGGCGGTCGGCCTCCAGCTCCAGGGCAACCGGCAGGCGGTCGCGGGCCAGCACCTGGTAATAGGCGGTGTAGTCGTCGCTGGTGAAGGCGTTTTCTTCGGCGCCGATGTCACGCAGGATGCGCGAGGCCTCGCCGGGGCCGACCTTGGCGCTGCCCTTGAACATCATGTGTTCCAGCGCGTGGGACAGGCCGGTCTGGCCCGGGGTTTCGTAGCTGGAGCCGACCTTGTACCAGATCTGCGAGACCACTACCGGGGCGCGATGGTCCTCGCGCACGACCACTTTCAGGCCGTTGTCGAGGATGAATTCGTGGGTGGGTTGCACATCGGCGGCGAAAGCCGCGAGCGGCAGGCAGAGCGTGCCGAGCAACAGGCCAGCGGCGCGGCGGGCTAGAGCATTCATACGGTGTTTAACCTGTTCGGCGGCCCGCTGGTTTAGCGTCGGCGGGCCAGGAGGTGCTAGGATACTGATCCGGTTGCCTGGCGACCATGCCTGTCGCCGTTCTGGCCTGCAGGACACTAAGACAAAACGTTGCGCATGAACCAGCCGGCTTCAAGATAGTCTGTTCTGCGTAGAGAGAATTCCCGATGCGCCATAGCTGGCCCATCGCTACCCTGAGATAGCCGTCTTCCATGTTTGGTTCCAACGACGACAAAAAAGCGCCGGCCGAGGCTGGCGAAAAGAAAGGCCTGTTCAGCTGGTTTCGCAAGAAGCCGCAGCAACCTGTGGGAGCGGGCGAGCCCGCGAAGGAAGCCCCTGCCGTCGAGCAACCTGTAGCCGCTCCGGTCGAGGAGACTACCGCCGAAGCGCCACAGGCCCCTGCGGCCCCAGAGCTGACCGAACCGCAGCAGGTCGCCGCACCGGTGCAGTCCCCGTTGGTCGAGGCCCCTGTTCCCGAGCCGGTTGCTTCCCAACCGTTGCAGGCCCCTGAACCCGAGCCGGTTGCGTCTCAGCCGCTGGTAGCACCTGCATCGCAGCCGGTCGCGTCCATGCCTTTGCAGGCAGCCCCGGTCGAACCAGCCCCTGTCGAGGCGGCCCCGGTCGTCGAGCCGGCCCTGCCGGTCAGCAGCCTGGTGCTGCCGGTTGCCGAGGAGCCCGTGGCCCTGGTGCCGGATCTGGAGCCGAAAGCGCCACCCGCGATCCCGGAGCGACCAGCACCAGCGCCAGCTGCCCCCGAGGCTGAAGCCCCGATCGCCGCGCCGGCCGAGCAAGCCAAACCCGGCTTCTTCGCCCGCCTCAAGCAGGGCCTGTCGAAGACCAGCGCCAGCATCGGCGAGGGCATGGCCAGCCTGTTCCTGGGCAAGAAGGTCATCGATGACGACCTGCTCGACGAAATCGAAACCCGCCTGCTGACTGCCGACGTTGGTGTGGAAGCCACTTCCACCATCGTTCAGAACCTGACCCAGAAGGTTGCCCGCAAGCAGCTGGCCGACGCCGATGCCCTGTACAAGTCGCTGCAGGAAGAACTGGCTGCGCTGCTGCGCCCGGTCGAGCAGCCGCTTGTGGTACAGGCGCAGAACAAGCCCTACGTGATCCTGGTGGTCGGTGTGAACGGCGCCGGCAAGACCACTACCATCGGCAAACTGGCCAAGAAGCTGCAGCTCGAAGGCAAGAAAGTGATGCTGGCTGCTGGCGACACCTTCCGTGCCGCTGCGGTCGAACAGCTGCAGGTGTGGGGCGAGCGTAACCAGATCCCGGTGATCGCCCAGCACACCGGCGCCGACTCCGCTTCGGTGATCTTCGATGCCGTACAGGCCGCCAAGGCCCGCGGCGTCGATGTGCTGATCGCCGACACCGCTGGCCGCCTGCACACCAAAGACAACCTGATGGAAGAGCTGAAGAAGGTCCGCCGGGTCATCGGCAAGCTCGATGCCGAAGCGCCGCACGAGGTGCTGCTGGTGCTGGACGCCGGCACCGGCCAGAACGCCATCAGCCAGGCCAAGTACTTCAACCAGAGCGTCGAACTGACCGGCCTGGCCCTGACCAAGCTGGATGGCACTGCCAAGGGCGGGGTGATCTTCGCCCTGGCCAAGCAGTTCAAGCTGCCGATCCGCTTCATCGGTGTCGGTGAAGGCATCGACGACCTGCGTACTTTCGAAGCCGAGCCGTTCGTCAAGGCTCTGTTCGCCGAGCGAGACTGAACATGATCCGATTCGAACAGGTTGCCAAGCGCTATCCCAATGGTCATGTGGGTTTGCATGAGCTGAGTTTCCGGGCGCGCCGGGGCGAATTCCTGTTCGTCACCGGCCACTCGGGCGCGGGCAAGAGCACCTTGCTGCGCCTGCTGCTGGCCATGGAGCGCCCGACCAGCGGCAAGTTGATGCTGGCCGGGCAGGACCTGGGCCAGATCAGCAACTCGCAGATCCCGTTCCTGCGCCGGCAGATCGGCGTGGTGTTCCAGAACCACCAGTTGTTGTTCGACCGCACGGTGTTCAACAACATTGCCTTGCCACTGCAGATTCTCGGCCTGTCCAAGGCCGAGGTCGCCAAGCGCGTGGACTCGGCGCTGGAGCGAGTGTCGCTGGCCGACAAGGGCGAGCTGTTCCCGGCCGACCTGTCCACCGGGCAGCAACAGCGGGTGGGTATCGCCCGCGCCATCGTCCACCAGCCAGCCCTGCTGCTGGCCGACGAACCCACCGGTAACCTCGACCCGCGCCTGGCCGCAGAGATCATGGGGGTATTCGAGGATATCAACCGCCTGGGTACCACGGTATTGATCGCCAGCCACGACCTGGCACTGATTGCGCGCATGCGCCACCGCATGCTGACCTTGCAGCGCGGCCGCTTGATCGGCGATGGGGAGGCCGGGCAATGAGCACTACACGTACGCCGAAAGTTTCCGAGCGGGTTGCGCCGAAACCGGCCGACCCGCAACCGGCGAAGAAAAAGCACGACGACGATGATGGCCCGGATTTCCGCACGCTGCTGCATGCCTGGCTGGAAAGCCACCGCGCCAGTATGGCCGACAGCCTGCGCCGGCTGGGCAAGCAGCCGATCGGCAGCTTCTTCACCTGCCTGGTAATGGCTGTGGCACTGAGCATGCCCATGGGCCTGTCGTTGTTGCTGAAGAACGTCGAGAAGCTTGGCGGCTCGTGGCAGCGCGCCGCGCAGATTTCTCTGTACCTCAAGCTCGATGCAGGCAGCCGTGAAGGCGAGGCGCTGCGCGACGAGATCAAGGGCATGCCCGGCGTGGCCGACGCGCAGTATGTCAGCCGCGAGCAGGCGCTGGAGGAGTTCCAGCAGCAGTCCGGCCTGGGCGAAGCGCTGCGTGAACTGCCTGACAACCCGCTGCCTGGCGTGGTGGTGGTGACCCCTACCGAAGTCGACAAACCGGCCCTGGAAGCCTTGCGTCAGCGCCTGTCGGAGCTGCCGCGGGTGGAAGTGGCGCAACTTGATCTGGTATGGGTCGAGCGCTTGGCGGCCATCCTCAAGCTGGGTGACCGCTTCGTCTTCGGCCTGGCCGTAATGCTGATTTCTGCCCTGCTGTTAGTAATCGGTAACACAATTCGTCTACACATTGAAAACCGCCGTACCGAGATCGAAGTGATCAAGCTGGTCGGTGGCACGGACGCCTACGTACGCCGGCCTTTCCTGTACATGGGTGCCCTGTATGGCCTGGGTGCAGGGGTGATCGCATGGGGCATCCTGGCGTTTGGCCTGAACTGGCTGAACGAGGCGGTGGTAGGGCTTTCCGGGTTGTACGGTAGCGACTTCGCCCTGGGCGGGGTGCCGGCGTCCGATGGTCTGTCGCTCTTGATCGGAGCGGTGCTGTTGGGGTATATCGGTGCATGGATCGCAGTGGCCCGCCACCTGAACGAGCTGGCACCGCGATAGTTTTTACGTGCCAGCATTGACAAGTTCTTCACTATGGAACTTGTACCGTCGTTCCAGGTCAATGTTGGCAGCGCCCACAAGGCGTGAGTTCTGTAAGTCGGAGGTTCTTGAATGACCACATCGTTGCAACCTGCCTATGCCCTGGTACCCGGTGCAAACCTGGAAGCCTACGTGCACACGGTCAACAGCATCCCGCTGCTGACTGTCGAGCAGGAGCGTGATCTGGGCGAGCGTCTCTATTATGAGCAGGATGTCGAGGCCGCTCGTCAAATGGTGATGGCCCACCTGCGTTTCGTCGTACATATCGCTCGTAGCTATGCCGGCTACGGGCTGGCCCAGGCCGACCTGATCCAGGAAGGCAACGTCGGGTTGATGAAAGCCGTCAAGCGCTTCAACCCGGAAATGGGCGTGCGCCTGGTTTCGTTCGCCGTGCACTGGATCAAGGCAGAGATCCACGAGTTCATCCTGCGCAACTGGCGCATCGTCAAGGTGGCCACCACCAAGGCCCAGCGCAAGCTGTTCTTCAACCTGCGCAGCCAGAAGAAGCGTCTGGCCTGGCTGAACAACGACGAAGTGCACCGCGTGGCGGAAAGCCTTGGCGTGGAGCCGCGTGAAGTGCGCGAGATGGAAAGCCGCCTCAGCGGCCAGGACATGGCCTTCGATCCGGCAGCGGAAGCTGACGATGACAGTGCCTTCCAGTCGCCTGCACATTACCTGGAAGACCACCGTTACGACCCGGCGGTGCAGCTGGAGGATGCAGACTGGAGCGACAACTCCACCAGCAACCTGCACGAAGCACTGCAAGGGCTGGACGAGCGTAGCCGCGATATTCTCTACCAGCGCTGGTTGGCGGAAGAGAAGGCCACGTTGCATGAGCTGGCGGACAAGTACAGCGTTTCGGCCGAGCGTATTCGCCAGCTGGAGAAGAATGCGATGAACAAGGTCAAGGCATTGATCGCTGCTTGATCAGGCCTTGGTTGCACAGAAAAGCCGCTGGCCCCTGATCGGGTGAGCGGCTTTTTTATTTGTATTGGATTTTCTGGCCTCTTCGCGGGTAAACCCGCTCCCACAGGTGCTGCACAAGTCTAAGGGGCAGTGCAGTACCTGTGGGAGCGGGTTTACCCGCGAAGAGGCCGGCACAGCATTCAAAGCTTTCGAGACGAGTCGAGCTGCATCAGGTAGCTGGGCCCACCCAACTGGCTCATCTGCCGGCGAATCCAGCCGGCCCGGCTGGCCACGTAGGCACTGGGCCGGCTGGCACTCCACTTGATCGGGCTCGGCAGCACCGCTGCCAGCTGCGCCGCCTGCTGGCGGCTAAGCCGGCTGGCATCGACGCCAAAGTGGTAGCGCGCTGCCGCCTGGGCGCCAAACACACCTTTGCCCCATTCGGCACTGTTCAGGTAGACCTCGAGAATCCGCTCCTTCGACCAGAACAACTCGATCAACGCGGTGAACCAGGCCTCCAGCCCTTTGCGGAACCAGCTGCGCCCGGACCACAGGAACAGGTTCTTGGCCACCTGCTGGGTCAGGGTGCTGGCACCGCGAATGCTGCCGCCACGCTCGTTATAGGCCAGCGCCGCCTGGATGGCCGGGATGTCGAAGCCCCAGTGGTTGGCGAACTTCTGGTCTTCGCCAGCGATAACTGCGACCTTGAGGTCGTCGGAGATGTTTTCCCACGGCTCCCAGTCGCGCTGCAGGTCGATCGGCTCGCCATTCACCCAGGACTGTACCTTGCGCTCGACCATCAGCGCCGTACCGGGTGGTGGCACCCAGCGGAACACCAGCACCAGCACGATGCTGCCGGCAGCGAACCAGAGCAGGGCGCGAGAGAGGCGGCGGAGAAGGGTTGGCAGCATGGCGATGGCTTGGCCGTACGGGTGGAAGGGGCCATTATACAGACCCGATCCAAGGAGTCGTCCCATGCTTCGCAGCTTCCTGATGCTTGCCGCCTTTTTCGGCTTCACCGGTGTCGCCCTGGGCGCTTTCGCCGCCCACGGCCTGAAAAGCCGGCTGACGGCCGACTACCTGGCAATCTTCCAGACCGGTGTGACCTACCAGTTGGTGCATGCCCTGGCGATTTTCGGCGTCGCCGTGCTCTCGGTGCACCTGCCAGGGCGCCTGGTCGGCTGGGCTGGTGGCCTGTTTGCCGTGGGGATAGTGCTGTTCTCCGGTAGCCTGTACCTGCTGACCCTCAGCGGCCTGGGCAAGCTGGGCATCATCACCCCTCTTGGTGGCCTGTGCTTCCTCGCCGGCTGGCTGTGCCTGGGCCTGGCAGCCTGGCGGCTCGGTTGACCGAGTGGTCCACAATCGCGACTAATGGCGTGCGGCGCCCTTGGGTTGCAGGGCGGTTCAGCGCTAGAATGCGGGCCCCAAAGAACAATGGTGGCCGTGCGCATGCGCATTCAACTGAACGGTGAACCTTACGAATTGCCTGCTGGCGAAAGCGTCGCGGCCCTGCTGGCCCGCCTGGAGCTGACCGGGCGCCGCGTCGCGGTGGAACTGAACCTGGATATCGTGCCGCGTAGCCAGCACGACAGCACGCTGTTGAACGACGGCGACCAGGTCGAGGTGGTTCACGCCATCGGTGGCGGCTGATTCCGGCCGGCGATTCACCTGCAAGCCCAGCAACCTTTTCCCGAGGAACAACCATGAGCAACGTTCGTAGCGACAAGCCCTTCACCCTGGCCGGGCGTACTTTCCAGTCGCGCCTGCTGGTCGGTACCGGCAAGTACCGTGACATGGAAGAAACCCGCCTGGCCATCGAAGCCTCGGGTGCCGAGATCGTCACCGTTGCCGTGCGCCGCACCAACATCGGCCAGAACCCGGGCGAGCCGAACCTGCTCGATGTGCTGCCGCCGGACCGCTACACCATCCTGCCGAACACCGCTGGCTGCTACGACGCGGTCGAAGCCGTGCGCACCTGCCGCCTGGCCCGCGAACTGCTGGATGGCCACAACCTGGTCAAGCTGGAAGTGCTGGCCGACCAGAAAACCCTGTTCCCCAATGTGATCGAAACCCTCAAGGCCGCCGAAGTGTTGGTCAAGGATGGTTTCGATGTGATGGTCTACACCAGCGACGATCCGATCATCGCCCGCCAGCTGGCCGAAGCCGGCTGCATCGCGGTCATGCCGCTGGCAGGCCTGATCGGTACCGGCCTGGGTATCTGCAACCCCTACAACCTGCAGATCATCCTGGAAGAGTCCAAGGTACCGGTGCTGGTCGATGCCGGCGTGGGTACCGCGTCCGACGCCACCATCGCCATGGAAATGGGCTGCGAAGCGGTGCTGATGAACTCGGCCATTGCCCACGCCCAGCAGCCAGTGCTGATGGCCGAGGCCATGAAGCACGCCATCGTTGCCGGTCGCATGGCCTACCTGGCCGGCCGTATGCCGAAGAAACTCTACGCCAGCGCCTCTTCGCCGCTGGATGGTCTGATCAAGTAAGAGCCCCTGATGACTGAATCGCACGATACGCCGATCACCCCCGACGGCGAAGCCCGCCCGCACCGCCGCATCAAGAGTTTCGTGATGCGCGCCGGGCGCATGACCGAAGGCCAGCAGCGTGGCCTGGAGCAGGGCGGCCCGCTGTACATCCTGCCGCTGGCCGACAGCCCGGTGGACTACGACCAGGTGTTCGGCCGTTCGGCGCCGCGTACCCTGGAGATCGGCTTCGGCATGGGCCATTCCCTGCTGGAAATGGCTGCTGCCGCGCCTGAGCAGGACTTCATCGGTGTGGAAGTGCACCGCCCGGGTGTCGGTGCGCTGCTCAACGGCGTTTTGACCCAAGGCCTGAAGAACCTGCGGGTCTATGACTGCGATGCCATCGAAGTGCTGAACCGCTGCGTGGCGGACAACAGCCTCGACCGCCTCATGCTGTTCTTCCCCGACCCATGGCACAAGGCGCGCCACCACAAGCGCCGCATCGTCCAGCTGGAGTTCGCCGAACTGGTACGGCGCAAGCTCAAGCCGGGTGGCGTGTTCCACATGGCTACCGACTGGGAGCCGTATGCCGAGTACATGCTGGAAGTGATGAGCGCTGCGCCGGGCTATCGCAACCGTGCTGCAGACGGTACCTACGTGCCACGCCCGGAAGAGCGCCCGATCACCAAGTTCGAACGCCGCGGCGAGCGGCTGGGGCATGGGGTTTGGGATTTGAAGTTCGAGAAGGTGGATTGACCGGCTGATACGGCCTTTTGATATGCCGATGCCTGCAGAAATGCAGGCGAAAAAAAACCGCCTTACGAAAGGCGGTTTTTTTTGGGAGCGACAGGACTGAGTATCCTTCGCTCTGAGGTTTCACAGAAAACCCTCACACAGTTGGCTGATCATAGGTAGCGTGGCGGGGGAACGTCAATGCTCAGAAATATCCGGCATCACGTGTGTCGGAGCGGTTAACAGTCTTGGGTGAGCATTCCAAGTATCATCGCGCTGCTCCTGTGTGAATGAAATCAGTGATGGGCCGGGTAGGAGAAGAATTCTGCTTTCCGGCCCCTTCGACACGGCCTGAGAACCGTGCCGGTGCACCTCTTCGAAGGGCCATTGACCTGGCCACTTCACAGAAGACTCTCACACAGTTTTCGAAGGCATCGAAGTACCGGTTAGATGCTGGAAGATTGGCCCGCCAACACGGAGGCCAAGGCATATGAAGCGTTTGCTTGATGCGCTGAGCCGCGTTTGGACGTTCATCCGGATCTTGACTGTGCTCAAGACCGTTCGGGACTTCATGCGCGACCACTTCGATGATGCCCGCTAAGGGTTAGTCAGGTGGTAGGGCTGCCCTGGTTCTCCGGGGCAGCTTTTGGAACCTATCTCTGTACTCGCCAGATTACGCGGCCCTTGTAGGAGCGGCCTTGTGTCGCGATGGGCCGCATAGCGGCCCCAGGATGTCAGCGGTGAGGCAGCAATTGATGGGGCCGCTTTGCAGCCCATCGCGACACAAGGCCGCTCCTACAAGGGTTCAGTGCAGGGCCGTGGCTCAGCCGCGACGATCCGCCACCACCCCGATCAGCACCAGTACTACCAGCAACACTGGCGCCAGCGCGTAGTTGTTGAACTGGCTCAGCCCTTTAACCACCCAAGGCGTTGCATAGATCAGCGCCGCGCCGCTACCGATCATCACCAGCAAGGCCATGAACGGTACGCGCAGGGCACCCGCCAGGCCGCCCAGGCGCTGTTCCACCCAGCCCTTGATATCGGTGCCGAACAGCACAAGCAGGCAGCCTACCAAGGCCAGTGAAATCTCCGACAGGTTGCTGCGGCTCCAGCGAGAAACCGTCGCGAGCAGATCAAGTACCAGATCCATGGGTCATCCTTAGGTCAAGAAATACTGCAGCAGGTCATTGAGGAACAACTGGCCCCTCGGCGTGGCCACCAGTCGATCCGGTTCGACCTGTAAAAGGCCTTTTTGTTCGGCCGCGCGGCGTGCCTCGCGCAGCTGTGCCAGCGGCAAACCGGTGCGTTGGGTGAACAGTTCTGCTTCCACCCCATCGGTCAGGCGCAGGGCGTTCATCAGGAACTCGAACGGCAGCTCGTCGACTGGCAGCAGCTTTTCGCCGGCCTTGAACGGCTTGGCAAGGTTCAGGTAGTCCTTGGGCAGGCGGGTCTTCCAGGTGCGCAGGATGCGCCCGTCGGCGAAGGTCAGCTTGCCGTGGGCACCAGCGCCAATGCCGATGAAGTCGCCAAAGCGCCAGTAGTTGAGATTGTGCTGTGCGGCGCGCCCGGCCTGGGCATAAGCCGAGACTTCGTACTGGCGGAAGCCGTGTTCGGCCATCAGTGCCTGGCCGGCCTCCTGGATATCCCAGAGGATGTCGTCCTCGGGCAGCTCGGGAGGCTGGTTCCAGAATACCGTGTTCGGCTCCACGGTCAGCTGGTACCACGACAGGTGCGTCGGCCCCAGGTCGATGGCCTGGCGCAGGTCGCCCAGCGCGTCGTCCAGCGACTGGTCGGGAAGGCCGTGCATCAGGTCCATGTTGAAGTTGTTGAAGCCGGCGGCGCGCGCCATGCCGGCGGCGCGGACTGCTTCATCACCGTTGTGGATACGCCCCAGCGCCTGCAGTTTGGCTGGCTGGAAACTCTGCACACCGATGGACAGGCGGTTGATGCCGGTTTGCCGGTAGGCCTTGAACTTGTCCTGCTCGAACGTACCCGGGTTGGCCTCCAGGGTGATTTCGATGTCCGGCGCAAACGGGATGCGTTGCTCCACGCCACGCAGCAATCGGCCAAGGGCGTCGGCACTGAACAGGCTGGGGGTACCGCCGCCGAAGAAGATCGAGCTGATCGGCCGGCCTTGCACTGCGGCCAGCTCCTGGTCGAGGTCGGTCAGCAGGGCGGCGACATAGGCATCTTCCGGCAGCTCAGGCCCGGCAGCGTGGGAGTTGAAGTCGCAGTAAGGACATTTGCGTACACACCACGGGATGTGGATGTACAGCGCCAGCGGCGGCAGGCTGGTAAAGCCCGTCGCGCCGGGGTTGGACAGCGTTTCGATCATGCCAGGCCCAGACGTTGGCGGAGCAGGGCCATGGCGCGGGCGCGGTGGCTGAGCTGGTTCTTGTCCACAGGGGCCAGGTCGGCGCTGGAGCAGTTGCGCTCCGGTACCCAGAACAGCGGGTCGTAGCCAAAGCCGTGTTCGCCACTTGCCTCGAACATGATGCGCCCGTGCCACAGGCCTTCGCACAAAATCGGCAGCGGGTCGTCGGCATGGCGCACCAGTGCCAGAACGCAGACGAACTGCGCACCGCGCTCGGCTTCAGGCACGTCTTTCAGCGCTTCGAGCAGCTTGGCGTTGTTCGCCGCGTCACCCTTGCCATCGGCATAGCGTGCCGAGTAGATGCCCGGCGCGCCGCCGAGGAAGTCCACCGCCAGGCCCGAATCGTCGGCCAGGGCCGGCAGGCCGGAAATGCGTGCGGCGTTGCGCGCCTTGAGGATGGCGTTCTCGACGAACGACAGGCCGGTTTCTTCCGGTTCGACCTGGCTGAACTCGCCGATCGAGCGCAGTTGCACGGACGCGCCGAGCATGGCCTGGAGTTCCTTGAGTTTGCCGGCGTTGTGGCTGGCCAATACGAGTTGCTGGAAATTCATCATTCGCCTGGGAAAACGTCCTGATTGAAGCTGAGGGAGTTGCTGATGCCGCCGGTTTCGATATTCAGGTCGAAGGTGACGGTTTCTGGCTGGTCGATCTTGAACTGGGCGATGTAGTACACCGCACCCTGTTCGGTGATCTGCTTGAACGAGAGCGGGCTGCTGCGCCCGGTCAGGTCCTTGACCGTGCCGCTGACCACCGCCGTGGCGGGCTTGTTGGCCTTGAGCACGGCGATGTTGAGTACGCCCTGGTTCTTGCTGCGTACCAGGCCGGTGGCTGCGGCCACTTCCGGTGTCAGCATGCTGGAAGTGAACGCGCTGTAGTGCACCGTCACGTCGCCAAACACTTCCTTGCGCTCGGGGCGGGCAGCATCGGCAGCCAGTACCGGCAGGGCCAGGCACAGGCTGATCAGGAACAGGGCTAGGCGACGCATGGGGTGATTCCTCCGCTGGGCGTCAGACCGCGAGCTGATGTTCTTGCAGGCCCGGGCTGCTGACGCGGTAGATGCCGATCTCACCTAGAAGATTAGGCCAAAGCCGGCCACCCCACCCGTTGCGGTGCAAGTGGTCGACCGCCAGGCGGTCTAGCACCTTGGCGCGGCGCTCGTGGCACAGCTCTTCGAAGTCGGCGAAGGTGCAGAAGTGGATGTTCGGCGTGTTGTACCAGGTGTACGGCATGAAGTCCGAAACCGGCATGCGGCCTTTGGTCGCCAGGTACCAGCGGCAACGCCAGTGGCCGAAGTTGGGGAAGGTGATGATGCACTGGCGGCCCACGCGCAGCATCTCGTCGAGGATGCGGTCGGGGTACTCCACGGCCTGCAGGGCCTGGGTCATGATCACCACATCGAAACTGTTGCTGGCGAAGTTGCCCAGGCCCTTGTCCAGGTCCTGTTCGATGACGTTGACGCCCTTGGCCACGCAGGCGGCGATGTTGTCGGGGTCGATCTCCAGGCCATAGCCGGTGACCTGCTTGCGGTCGCGCAGCGAGGCCAGCAGTTCGCCACTGCCGCAGCCCAGGTCGAGTACCCGGCTGCCGGCGGGGATCCAGTCGTGGATGATTTCCAGATCGGCTCTCATGCTGTCCTCAGATGGCAATGCGGTTCATGTAGTTCGAGAAACCCTGCATGTAGCGAGGCGTGGGGATCAGGAAGGCATCGTGCCCGTAAGGCGAGTCGATCTCCAGGTAGCAGACGTTCTTGCGCGCAGCCATCAGAGCGTCGACGATCTCGCGCGAACGGGCCGGGGAGAAGCGCCAGTCGGTGGTGAACGACATGATGCAGTAATCCGCCTTGACGTGGGCCAGGGTGGCCGCCAGGTCGCCGCCCTGGGCGGCGGCTGGGTCGAAGTAGTCCAGCGCCTTGGTCATCAGCAGGTAGGTGTTGGCGTCGAAGCGCCCGGAAAACTCCTCGCCCTGGTAGCGCAGGTAGCTCTCGACCTGGAATTCGACGCTGTGGAAGTCGTAGTTGAGCTTGTCGCTCTTCAGCTCGCGGCCGAATTTTTCACCCATCGAGTCGTCCGACAGATAGGTGATGTGGCCGACCATGCGCGCCAGCATGAGGCCGCGCTTGGGGATCACGCCCTGGTCCTGGAACGAACCACCATGGAATTCCGGATCGGTGAGAATGGCCTGGCGTGCCACTTCGTTGAACGCGATGTTCTGTGCCGACAGCTTGGGCGCCGAGGCGATGTCGACGCAATGGCGCACGCGCTCGGGGTAGCTGATGGTCCACTGCAGTGCCTGCATGCCACCCAGGCTGCCACCGACCACTGCGGCCCACTGCTGGATGCCCAGACGCTCGGCCAGGCGCACCTGGCTGTGCACCCAGTCTTCCACGGTCAGCACCGGGAAGTCGGCACCGTAGGGCTTGCCGGTAGCCGGGTTGACGCTGCTGGGGCCGGTGCTGCCGTTGCAGCCGCCCAGGTTGTTCAGGCTGACCACGAAGAAGCGGTTGGTGTCGATCGGCTTGCCAGGGCCGATGCAGCTGTCCCACCAGCCTGGCTTGCGGTCGGTGGCGGCATGGTAGCCAGCGGCATGGTGGTGGCCGGAGAGGGCATGGCAGATCAGCACGGCGTTGCTCGCGCTGGCGTTCAGGGTGCCATAGGTCTCGTAGACCAGCTCGTAACTGGCCAGGGAGCGGCCACAGGCCAGTGCCAGCGGTTCATCGAACCGGGCGGTTTGCGGTACTACCAGACCGACGGAATCTTCGGGAAAGACAGTGGACATCGACCCTGCTCACGCTTGACGGAGGCGTAAGTCTAAAGAGCGCTACCCCCAGCGGCAAGCAGAGGCTTGTCGCTGGAAGCAACCAAGGGCAGGTGGGGCTCAGATCATCCGCCACAGCTCTTGCGGCATGCCGGCGTAGGCGGCCAGCGGTGGCATGACGAACGACTGGATTACCTGGATCGCGAGGAAGGCGAAGATCGGCGAGATGTCCATGCCGCCCAGGTTTGGCACGATGCGGCGGAACGGTGCCAGCACCGGTTCGCTGATCTGGTAGGCCAGCTCGGCCGCCGGGTTGTGGCTGTTGGGAGCAACCCAGGACACGATCACCATGACGATCATCGCCACCCAGAAAATCTTCAGGAACAGCGAGGTGATACCGATGATGGCCCACATCAGCAGATGCAGGATGTCACCGAAGGTGCCGTAGGTGACCATCAGCACGAAAGCCATCAGCAGCGCCTGGATGACCACCGACAACAGCAGTGACGAGGTATCCAGCCCACCGACGCTGGGGATGACCCGGCGAATCGGCTTGAGCAGCGGCTGGGTGGCGCGCACGGCGAACTGGCACAGCGGGTTGTAGAAGTTGGCCTTGACCAGCTGCAGCACGAAGCGCAGCAGGACGATCACCAAGTACAGGCTGACCAGGGTTTGCACCACGAAGATCGCGGCGCCGGACAGTGCATTCATCTAAGGCTCCTTATTTGCCCAGTTGTTCGGCCAGCTCGGCGGAACGTGTAGCCGCAGCCTGCAGCGCCTGTTCGACGATGGCTTCGAAGCCGCTGGCCTGGAACGACTTTATCGCCGCTTCGGTGGTGCCGGCAGGCGAGGTGACACGGCGGCGCAGTTCGGCGGCATCGACATCGCTGGCAACCGCCATGCGTGCGGCGCCCAGGGCTGTCTGCAGGGTCAGCTGGGAGGCGGTTTCACGTGGCAGGCCAAGCTTTTCGCCCGCCGCGGTCATGGCTTCGATCAGCAAGAAGAAATACGCCGGACCGCTGCCGGAGACGGCGGTCACGGCGTCCAGTTGCTGTTCCTGCTCCAGCCACAGGGCGGTGCCCACGGCCGACAGCAATTGCTCGGCCTGCTGGCGTTGTTCGCTGGATACTTGCGCGGTGGCATACAGGCCGCTGACGCCCTGGCGCAACAGTGCCGGGGTGTTGGGCATGCAGCGCACCACCGGGCGAGCGCCGACCCAGCTCTGCAGGCTGGCGCAGGTGATGCCGGCGGCAATGGAAACGATCAGCTGGCCATCCTGCAGGTTCGGTTGCAGGGCCTGGCACACGGCTTTCATGACCTGCGGCTTGACCGCCAGGACGATGACGTCGGCACCATCGATGGCCTGGGCGTTGTTCTCGAAGGTTTCGATGCCGTGCTCGGCCTGGATGCGGCTGCGGGTCTCGGCGCCCGGGTCGCTGGCGCGGATCTGCGAGGCGTCCAGGCCCTGGGCACGCAGACCACCGACCAGGCTGGCGGCCATGTTGCCGGCGCCGATAAAGGCAATACGAGTCTTGCTCATGTCAGGTCCTTGTGGGAAAGAGTGAGTAAAGCATGGAATCAGGGCTGCCCGTAGTCGCGGGCGCCGAACAGGGCGGTACCGATACGCACCCAGGTCGCACCCTGTGCAATGGCAGCTTCCAGGTCGTGGCTCATGCCCATGGACAGGGTGTCCAGGCCAAGGTCAAGGCCTTCCTGCAACTGGCGCAGGGTGGCGAAGGCGGTTTCCTGGGCGGCGCGGTCATCGGTAGGTTCGGGAATGGCCATCAGCCCGCGCAGGCGCAGGTTGGGCAGTGCGGCTACCGCCTTGGCCAGGGCCGGCAGGTCGGCGGGGGCGCAGCCAGACTTGCTGTCTTCGCCGCTGACGTTCACCTGCAGGCAAATGTTCAGTGGCGCCCCGGCTGGGCGCTGCTCCGACAGGCGTTGGGCGATCTTCAGGCGGTCCACGGAATGTACCCAGTCGAAATGCTCGGCGATGGCTTTGGTCTTGTTCGACTGAATGGGGCCGATGAAGTGCCAGATCAAGGGCAGGTCGCTGAGTACCTGCTGCTTTGTCAGCGCTTCCTGTAGGTAGTTTTCCCCGACATCGCACACGCCGGCGGCGTGGATCTCGCGGATGGCGCTGGCTGGCTTGGTCTTGCTCACGGCCAGCAACTGGACGCTGGCCGGATCACGCCCGGCAGCCTGGGCAGCGCTGGCGATACGGGCGGAAATAGCGGAAAGGTTGTCTGCTAGGGTGGACATGGACTGATGCCGGCGGCTGTGGGGTTTGCGGCATTCTACCTACTTGAAGGCCTTTGGGGAGTCTCATGGATGTGACCGACCTGTTGGTCCGGGCCGTGGATGCGGGGGCTTCCGACCTGCACCTGGCGGCGGGCCAGATACCGATGTTGCGCCTGGATGGCGAGCTGCAGCGCATGGCCCTGCCGACCTTGGGCCCGGCCGCCTTGACCGAAGGCATGGCGCCGATGCTGGATGAAGACCAGCGCCGACAGTGGGCCCAGGGAGATGAGCTGGACCTGGCGCTGGAATTGCCGGCGCTGGGGCGCTTTCGGCTGAACCTGTTTCGCCAGTTGCATGGCCCTGCGGCCACCTTTCGCCTGATCCCGGGGCATATCGCCACGCTCGATGAGCTCGACCTGGGGGATGTGTTTCAAGCTGTTGCGCAGTGCAGCGATGGCCTGATCCTCGTGGGTGGGCCGACCGGCAGCGGCAAGTCCAGCACCTTGGCGACACTGCTGGACCGTCTGAACCGCGATCGGGCTTTGCATATCATCACCCTCGAAGATCCTGTGGAAGTTATCCACAGCAGCCATTGCAGCCTGGTCAACCAGCGTGAGGTTGGCCGCCATTGCGGTGGGTTCGCCCAAGGGCTGCGCAGTGCCCTGCGCCAGGACCCGGATGTGATCATGATCGGTGAGCTGCGCGACCTGGAAACCATTCGCCTGGCCTTGCGCGCGGCCGAGACCGGGCACCTGGTACTGGCGACAGTGCATACGCGATCGGCGGTGAACAGTATCGACCGGCTGGTGGAGGTGTTCGCTGCCGAAGAGAAGCCACTGGTGCGGACGATGCTGGCCGAGTCGTTGCGGCTGGTGGTGGCGCAGGTGCTGGTCAGGCGTGCGGGCGGTGGGCGGGTTGCTGCGCGGGAAGTGCTGGTGGTGACGCCAGCGGTGCGTAACCTTGTTCGGGAAGGGCGGATGGCGCAGTTGTATTCGGTGATGCAGGCGGGTGGTGCGGACGGGATGCGGACGATGGAGGGAGCGATGCGGGGGTTGAGAGAGCGAGGGCTGATCAAGAATTTGTAGCGCCCGTGCCGGCCCTTTCGCGGGTAAACCCGCTCCCACAGGGATAACACTGCCTTCGAATGCTGTGGTGTACCTGTGGGAGCGGGTTTACCCGCGGAGGGGCCAGTACAGGAAAGCGCCGGTCCGCTCAGCGCTTGGCCAGGTTCAGCTGCTGCTGTTCTTTCGGCAGCACTCGCTTGGCCACCACGTAATGCTTCTGCCAGTAAGGCTTGCTCAGGGTGTCGATGCTTACCCGCTTGCCACGGCGTGGTGCATGGATGAAGCGATCGTTGCCCAGATAGATGGCGACGTGGTTCACCCGGCGGCTCTTGATGTTGAAGAAGATCAGGTCACCTGGCTTCAGGTCACCCTTGGCCACCTTGACGCCGTGGCCCTGGGCCATGGCATTGGAGGTGCGCGGCAGGTCGACGTCGGCGACGTCGTTGAAGGCGTACTTGACCAGCCCGCTGCAGTCGAAGCCTTTCTTCGGGCTGCTGCCGCCCCAGACATAAGGGGTGCCGAGCACATTCACCGCACGGCTGAGCACATCGCTGCTCTGCTTTGGCGACATGGCTGCGACCGGTACGCCGGGCACGCTGCGGCTGCTGGCGGCATTGCTTGGACGGCTACGCAGCGCGGCCTGCTTGACCGGTGCGTGTCTTACCGAGGCATTGGAGGTGTAGCCGGTAAACCCATTGGGAAGACGTTGCTCACGATTGGTGGCGTGGGCGGCCAGGGGCAATAATAGGCAGAGGGTCAGCCATGTCTTGAGTAAAGGCGGCATAGATGAAGCTCTTATGAATAGTTATGTGTTGGGCGCGCAACTTTATAACAGCTTTTTGATCAATCTTTGGCCCGTTGGTCGATTGCCCAGATGCCGTACGTCGGGCTGCGACCAGAAAGTCACATTTTTTCTTAGAAAATTTTCGGATAACCCACGGGGGCTATGCATGAACAGTTATCAACAGGGGGCGCCGTTTCACGACACCCACAGCAAGACCATTGGCTACCTGCTATGGATTTTCGGTTTTACCGGGTCGCACCGTTTCTATTACGGCAAGCCCGTAACTGGCACCATCTGGTTCTTCACCCTGGGCCTGCTGGGCATCGGCTGGCTGATCGACCTGTTCCTGATCCCGTCCATGGACCGTGAAGCCGACCTCAGGTTCCAGTCCGGGCGCATTGACTACAACATCGCCTGGATCCTGCTGACCTTCCTCGGCGTGTTTGGGCTGCACCGGCTGTATCAGGGCAAGTGGATCACCGCGATCATCTACTTCTTTACTGGCGGGCTGTTCCTGGTGGGGGTGCTGTATGACTTTTGGACATTGAACAGCCAGGTGTCCGAGCGGAATGCCTTGCGTTGAAATTTTTCGCGGGTAAACCCGCTCCCACAGGGTTTCCGGTGCCTGTGGGAGCGGGTTTACCCGCGAAGAGGCCAGAAGCGTCCATGAAAAAGGCCTTGTCGCACCGAAGCGGCAAGGCCTTCTTTGTTACTGACGGGTCTGCCGCTGCTGCAGCAACAGGTTGCTGAACCCTGCCCCGGCCAGCTGCTTCTGCGCCCCGGTCAGCTGTTCACGGTTGCTGAATGGGCCGACCAGCACGCGGTACCAGGTTTCATCCTTGACCGTGCCCGACTCCACCTTCACCGACTGGCCCAGCAGGATGATCTGCGCGCGCACCTTGTCGGCATCGGCCTGCTTGCGGAACGAACCAGCCTGCAGGAAGAACTGGGTGGTTGCCGCCGGCTTGATCACCGGCGGTGCCGGTGGCGGGGTCTGCCCCATCAGCGCCGCCTGGGCTCGCGCCGTGTCGATCTTCGCCGCTTCGGCCGGCGTCACCGGTGTCACCGGCTGGGCCGGTACAGGTGGCGTTTTCTCTGGCACGGCCTCCGGTGGCACGATTACCTCGGACTCCGGCAGCAGCGTGTAGAAGTCATACTTCGGCTTCACCGGCTGTTGCGCAGTGGCCTGTGCCGGCTTGCCGGCTTCGGCCACTTTCTCCGCCTTCTGCTGCTCGGGCTTGGTGCGCTTGATGTCTTCGCCACCGGGCTCGAGCTTCATCAGGAACACGATGAACGCGCCTACGGTCAGGCCGACCGCCAGCCAAACCCAACCGGGGATCGGCTGTTTGGCCGGCGCCGTCTGGCGGCTGGCGCCGCGTTTGGGTGCGGGTTTTTTCTTGGCAGCCAACTTACATGCGCTCCAGGGTTTCCAGGCCGAGCAGTTCCAGACCTTGCTTGAGGGTGCGGCCGGTCAGGGCTGCCAGGCGCAGGCGGCTCTGCTGCTGCTGCGGGGTTTCGGCGGCGAGGATCGGGCAGTTCTCGTAGAAGCTGGAGAACAGGCCGGCCAGGTCGTACAGGTAGCTGCACAGCACGTGCGGCGTGCCCTTGTCGGCGACGTTGTTGAGGATTTCGCCAAACTGCGCCAGGCGCGCGGCGAGGTCCTGCTCGTGGGCAGCCTGCAGCACGATTTTGCCTTCGACTTCATCGAAGCCTTTGCCCAGTTTGCGGAATACGCCGGCCACGCGGGTGTAGGCGTACAGCAGGTAAGGCGCGGTGTTGCCTTCGAAGTTGAGCATCAGCTCGAAGTTGAAGCTGTAGTCGCTGGTGCGGTGTTTGGACAGGTCGGCGTACTTCACCGCGCCGATGCCTACCACTTCACCGATGTGGCGCAGTTCTTCGTCGGCCAGGCTCGGGTTCTTTTCCTTGACCAGCGCATAGGCGCGCTCCTTGGCCTCGGTGAGCAGGTCGATCAGCTTCACTGTACCGCCGTCGCGGGTCTTGAACGGGCGGCCATCGGCGCCGTTCATGGTGCCGAAGCCCATGTGTTCCATCTGCATCGGGTGGCCGACAAAGCCTGCGCGGCGTGCAACTTCGAACACCTGGTTGAAGTGCAGGGCCTGGCGCTGGTCGACGAAGTACAGGGCGCGGTCCGCCTTGAGCACGTTGCTGCGGTAGCGCACGGCGGCCAGGTCGGTGGTGGCGTACAGATAGCCACCGTCAGCCTTCTGCACGATCACCGGCAGTGGTTCGCCTTCGCTGTTCTTGAACTCGTCGAGGAACACGCACTGGGCGCCCTGGTCTTCGACCAGCAGGCCTTTGGCCTTGAGGTCCGCGACCACGTTGGCCAAGTCGTCGTTGTAGGCGCTTTCACCCATCACGTCGGCCATGGTCAGCTTGACGTTGAGCAGCTCGTAGGTCTTCTGGCAGTGCGACAGCGAAATGTCCTTGAAGCGCGTCCACAGGGCCATGCAGTCCGGGTCGCCGGCCTGCAGCTTGACCACCAGGCCACGGGCGCGGGTGGCGAATTCTTCGGATTCGTCGAAGCGCTTCTTGGCGGCGCGGTAGAAGTTTTCCAGGTCCGACAGCTCGTCGCTGGTGATCGGGTTTTCTTCCAGGTAGGCCAGCAGCATGCCGAACTGGGTGCCCCAGTCGCCCACGTGGTTCTGGCGGATCACTTCATCGCCGAGAAATTCCAGCACGCGCGCCACGCTGTCGCCGATGATGGTCGAACGCAGGTGGCCGACATGCATCTCCTTGGCCAGGTTGGGTGCCGACATGTCGATCACCACCTTCTGCGCAGGGCCGGCCTTGCGCGCGCCCAGGTGGGCGTCGGCCAGTGCGGCATCCAGGCGGTTGGCCAGGGCGTCGGTGTTCTGGAAGAAATTGAGGAAGCCGGGGCCGGCGATCTCGACCTTGCTGATGTCGGTGCTGGCCGGCAGGGCATTGATCAGTTTCTCGGCCAGGTCGCGTGGCTTCATGCCGGCCGGCTTGGCCAGCATCATGGCGATGTTGCTGGCGAAGTCGCCGTGGGTCTTGTCCCGGGCGTTTTCCACCTGGATCGCCGGCGACAGCCCTTCAGGCAGCACACCGTCGGTGACGAGTTGGGTGAGGGCTTGCTGGATCAGCTGGCGAATGGTGTCTTTCATGGGGATCTCTTTTCGACCGCAAGCGCGGTGGAGCGCTTGGATGCGCAGGTGGAAAAACTGGGCATTATCCGTTGCCGGGAGCAGGTTGCCAACCTTTGGGGCCGCTTTGCGGCCCATCGCGACACAAGGCCGCTCCTACAGGAGGTACTTGGATAGGAGCGGCCTTGTGTCGCGATGGGCTGCAAAGCAGCCCCAAAAATCAGTACAGGTCTACCGGGTCGACATCCAGCGACCAGCGCACCTGGCGCCCGCTCGGCATCTGCTCCAACACTAGCAACCAGGCGCTGATCAGTCGATGCAAGGGCGCCCGGGTGTTGGCCTGTATCAACAGTTGTGCGCGGAAGCGCCCGGCGCGGCGCTCCATCGGTGCCGGCACGGGGCCCAGCAGCTCGATGCCCGGCAGGCGCTGTTCGGCCACCAGGCGCTCGGCAGCGGCGCAGGCCTCGTCGAGGAAACCTTCGGCCTGCCCGGGCTTGTGCGCTTCGGCGCGCAGCAGCGCCAGGTGCGAGTAAGGCGGCAGCCCGGCGGCGCGGCGTTCGTCCAGGGCTTGTTCGGCGAAGGCGAAGTAGCCCTGCTCGGTAAGCTGCACCAGCAGCGGATGGTCGGCCAGGTGGGTCTGGATGATGACCTTGCCGGGTTCCTCGGCTCGCCCGGCCCGCCCGGCAACCTGCACGATCAGCTGTGCCATGCGTTCGCTGGCGCGGAAGTCGCCGGAGAACAGCCCGCCATCGGCATCGAGGATGGCCACCAGGGTCACCCGCGGGAAATGGTGGCCCTTGGCGAGCATCTGGGTGCCTACGAGGATGCTTGGCTGGCCGCGCTGGATGGTGCTGAACAGGTTGTGCATGGCGTCCTTGCGCGCCGTGCTGTCGCGGTCCACCCGCAGGATCGGGTAATCCGGAAACAGCACTTTCAGGCGCTCCTCGGCGCGCTCGGTGCCGGCGCCGACCGGGCGCAGGTCAACGTGGTTGCACTGCGGGCACTGTTGCGGCAGGCGCTCGTCATAGCCGCAATGGTGGCAGCGCAGCACGCCGGAACGCTGGTGCACGGTCATGCGCGCATCGCAGCGCGGGCATTCGGACAGCCAGCCGCAATCGTGGCACAGCAAGGTCGGGGCGAAGCCGCGGCGGTTGAGGAACACCAGCACTTGCTGGCCTGCCTCCAGGGTTTGGCGGATGGCCTGCTGCAGTGGGCCACTGATGCCGCTGTCCAGCGGCAGGCTCTTCACATCCAGGCGCAGCATGCGCGGCGGGCGAGCGCCGCCAGCGCGCTGGTTCATGCGCAGCAGGCGGTAGCGACCGGTCAGGGCGTTGTGCAGGGTTTCCAGTGATGGCGTGGCGGAACCGAGCAGGATCGGGATGTTTTCCTGGTGGGCACGTACCAATGCCAGGTCGCGGGCGTGGTAGCGCAGGCCTTCCTGCTGTTTATAGGAGCCATCGTGCTCCTCGTCGATGATGATCAGGCCGGGGTTCTTCATCGGCGTAAACAGCGCCGAGCGGGTGCCGATGATGATGTCGGCCTCGCCATCCCGGGCTGCCAGCCAGGCATCCAGGCGTTCGCGGTCATTTACCGCCGAGTGCAGCAGGGCGATGCGGGCGTTGAAGCGTTGCTCGAAGCGGGCCAGGGTCTGTGGGCCGAGGTTGATCTCCGGGATCAGCACCAGTGCCTGCTTGCCGGCTTCGAGTGTTTCGCGTATCAGCTGCAGGTACACCTCGGTCTTGCCGCTGCCGGTGACACCCGCCAGCAGGAAGGCACCAAAACCGCCAAGACCTTCGCGCACGGCGTCGAAGGCGTCGCGTTGCTCTTCGTTGAGCGGCAGTTCCGGCTGTGCCAGCCAGTGTTCGTGGCGCAGCGCCGGCAGATGGCGGCGGACCTCGATCTGCACCAGGTCCTTGGCCAGCAACAGGTCGAGGCTGTCCTTGTTCAGGTTGAGCTTGGCCAGCAGGCTGTGGGCCACGCCGTGCGGGTGCTGGCCCAGAGTCTTGAGGGCATCGCGCTGGCGCGGTGCGCGGGCGATGCGCGGGTCTTCCAGGCGGGCGCCGGGGGCGACGTGCCAGAAGCGCTCCTGGCGCATCTCGGCAGGTTCGCCCTGGCGCAGCAAGGTTGGCAGGGCCCAGCTCAGCGTGTCACCCAGGCTGTGCTGGTAGTACTGGGCGGTCCACAGGCACAACTTGAACAGTGCTGGCGGAATCGGCGATACCGGGTCGAGCAGGGCGCTGGCCGGCTTGAGCTTGTCTGCGGGCACTTCGCTCTGTTCGCACACCTCCACCAGCACGCCGATCATTTCGCGGCGTCCGAATGGTACGCGAATGCGCATGCCCGGGGCCAAGGCCTGGCGCGCCATGCTCGCCGGCGCCTTGTAGTCGAACAGGCGACGCAGCGGAGAGGGCAGGGCAAGGCGCAGGATGACGTCGGACACGCGGAAAGTCTCGGAGGGCGTTTCAAAGACTGGCGAGCCTAGCAGACGACGGTCGGTGCAAGCGACAACTTGCGTTGGCGTGATGCTCTGGTATTATTCGCCGCCTAATTACGTGCGGTATTCAACAATTGGTGTTGGGTGGCGGCACGCAGCTCGAGGAAGTGACCATGAAAGCAGATATTCATCCGAACTACGAAGTAGTTGCAGTCACCTGCAGCTGCGGCAACAAGTTTGAAACCCGTTCGACACTGGGCAGCACCCTGTCGATCGACGTTTGCAACCTGTGCCACCCGTTCTACACCGGTAAGCAGAAAGTCCTGGACACCGGTGGTCGCGTACAGAAGTTCGCCGATCGCTTCGGTATGTTCGGTACCAAGAAGTAATCATGCGCATGGCGAACCCCTCGGGTTTCGCATTGCTGCAAAAAAAGGCGCCCCTTGTGGGCGCCTTTTTTATGGGCGTCATCTGGCATTTCCCGGCCCTGGCGTTCTGCCCGCTACCGGACAGCCCGCAGCAGGTGGCGGTGCGCCAGGTGGTCGATGGCGATACCTTGCGCCTGGTCGATGGCCGCAGCGTGCGCCTGATCGGCATAAACACCCCGGAGATCGGCCGCAACGGGCGCACCAGCGAACCCTATGCCGAGGCCGCCAGGCAGCGTTTGCAGGCCTTGGTCAAGGCTAGCGACGGGCGTGTAGGGCTGGAGCCAGGTATCGAGGCCAAGGACAAATACGGCCGGACGCTGGCGCATATCTACGGCCGCAATGGCGACAATATCGAAGCACAGTTGCTCAGCGAGGGCCTGGGCTATCGCGTCGCGGTTGCCCCCAACGTGCGCCTCAGTGCATGCCAGCAGCTTGCCGAACACGCTGCGCGCAAGGCTGGCTCCGGCCTGTGGCGCCGTTCGCCGGTGGTGCGCGCGGGGGATGTGAGGCGCTCGGGTTTCGCGGTCATTGCGGGCCGCATCGAAAGCGTGGAGCGCAACCGTGGCGGAATCTGGCTGAACCTGGACGGTGCCGTGGTGCTGCAGGTTCCCGCTCGTCTGCAGCGTAACTTCCCCGCCAGCTTCTTCGATAACCTCAAGGGACGCCAGGTCGAGGCGCGTGGTTGGGTGCTGGATCGTTCCCGCAAGGGCGGCCTCAGGCCCGGGCAGCGACGCTGGGTGTTGCCATTGACCGATCCGAGCATGTTGGAGCGCATTTCAGGCTAAAAGATGTAGACATTTCGCTACTGGATTGTACACACTGTTAGCCGTATGCCCCGTGGGTTATAGCGTAAAGTCGTAGGCTAAAGGCCTTGACACAAGTGACCGACCAGTCTTGTGACTCCCCGGCTCTTTGCGTATCCTCGGCGGTCCGTCAGAACAGTAAATAGCGGAATGCCCACCATGTCAGACCTGAAAACCGCCGCTCTCGAATATCACGCTCAACCTCGTCCGGGGAAACTGAGCGTCGAACTTTCCAAGCCCACCGCCACCGCCCGTGACCTCGCCCTGGCCTACAGCCCAGGTGTTGCTGAGCCCGTGCGTGAAATCGGCCGTGATCCAGAGCTGGCTTACAAATACACCGGCAAAGGCAACCTGGTTGCGGTGATTTCCGATGGCACCGCCATCCTCGGTCTGGGTGACCTCGGCCCACTGGCTTCCAAGCCGGTCATGGAAGGCAAGGGTGTTCTGTTCAAGCGTTTTGCCGGTATCGACGTGTTCGACATCGAAGTGGAATCGGAAAGCCCGCAGGCGTTCATCGACACCGTTCGCCGCATCTCGATCACCTTTGGTGGCATCAACCTCGAAGACATCAAGGCGCCTGAGTGCTTCGAAATCGAGCGCACCCTGATCGAACAGTGCGACATCCCGGTATTCCACGATGACCAGCACGGTACCGCCATCGTGACTGCGGCCGGCATGATCAACGCCCTGGAAATCGCCGGCAAGAAGCTGGAAGACGCCAAGATCGTCTGCCTGGGTGCCGGCGCTGCCGCCATCTCCTGCATGAAGCTGCTGGTGAGCATGGGCGCCAAGGTCGAGAACATCTACATGATCGACCGCAGTGGCGTGATTCACGCTGGCCGTGACGACCTGAACCAGTACAAGGCGCAGTTCGCCCACGCTACCGACAAGCGCACCCTGGCTGACGCACTCGACGGTGCCGACGTGTTCGTAGGCCTGTCCGGCCCGAACCTGCTGAGCGCCGAAGGCCTGAAGTCGATGGCTGCCAACCCGATCGTGTTCGCCTGCTCGAACCCGGACCCGGAGATCTCGCCAGAGCTGGCGCACGCCACTCGCAACGACGTGATCATGGCTACCGGTCGTTCCGACTACCCGAACCAGGTCAACAACGTACTGGGCTTCCCGTTCATCTTCCGCGGTGCCCTGGACGTTCGCGCCAAGCGCATCAACGAAGAAATGAAGATCGCTGCCGCCATCGCCCTGAAAGACCTGGCCAAGCTGCCAGTGCCGAAGGAAGTCTGCGAAGCCTACGGCGTGGAAGGCCTGGAGTTCGGCCGTGAGTACATCATTCCGAAGCCGCTGGACGCCCGCCTGATCACCGTTGTTTCCGATGCTGTGGCCAAGGCTGCCATCGAATCCGGCGTGGCTACCCTGCCGTATCCGAAGCACTACCCGCTGACCAGCGTGGATGATGTGTTCAACGGCTGATTGCTGCCTGGCGACACAAAAAAGCCCCGGCTCGTATGAGCCGGGGCTTTTTTGTTTGCCGGTGGGGTTGGCGCGGCCTTTGTGGGAGCGGGCGTGCCCGCGAAGAATCCAACGCGGAGGCTGGCACCGGCTACGCCGGTGTTCGCGGGCATGCCCGCTCCCACAGGGTCGGTGTTGCCTTCGAGGGCTCTTAGAACAGATCCATCGGCGCAGCTTCATCCGCCGGCAACGGGCTGCCCGGTGCTGCGCCAGTGCCCAATTCGTCCACCGACGGCGGCGAGTCCTCGGCCTTGAAAAGCTCGAAGTATGCATTCGGCGTGCTCGGCGAAGCGGCGCGGCCGCTGACCGGGTCGACGCGCAGGCTGAGGATGCCTTCCGGCTCTGCCGGCGCATGCGCAGGTTTGTCCTTGAGCGCCGCGCCCATGAAACTCATCCAGATCGGCAGTGCCGCCGTGCCGCCGTACTCGCGGCGCCCGAGGGTTTCAGGCTGGTCGAAACCGACCCACACGGTGGTCACGTAGTCGGCGTTGTAGCCGGAGAACCAGGCGTCCTTGGACTCGTTGGTGGTACCGGTCTTGCCTGCCAGGTCGGTACGGCCCAGGGCCAGCGCCCGGCGGCCGGTACCGCGCTTGATCACATCCTGCAGCATGCTGGTGAGGATGTAGGTGGTGCGCCCGTCGATGATCTGCTCGGCCACGGCCGGCGCCTGCGGTGCAGGCACCACCTGGCTGAAGGCTGCGGGTGCCTCGCCCGGCATGGCAGCGGTGCTGATCGGCTGTTCGGGCGCGGCCACTCCCGCTTGGTCCTCGGCACCTTGCGGTACCCGGGCCGGGTTGGCGATGAACAGCGTCTCGCCGCTGCGGCTTTCGATGCGATCGATCAGGTACGGGGTGATCTTGTAGCCGCCGTTGGCGAAAGTACTCCAGCCTGTGGCGATTTCCATCGGGGTCAGGGTGGCGGTGCCCAGTGCCAGCGACAGGTTGCGCGGCAGGTCCTGCTTGTTGAAGCCGAACTTGGCGATGTAGTCGATGGTGCGGTCCACGCCCATGGCCTGCAGCAGGCGGATCGACACCAGGTTGCGCGACTTGTACAGCGCTTCGCGCATGCGGATCGGGCCAAGGAAGGTGTTGGTGTCGTTCTTCGGTCGCCAGACCTTGTCCAGGTACTCGTCGACGAACACGATCGGTGCGTCGTTGACCAGGCTGGATGCGGTGTAGCCACTGTCCAGGGCGGCGCTGTAGATGAACGGTTTGAAGCTCGAGCCCGGCTGACGCTTGGCCTGCATGGCGCGGTTGTAGTTGCTCTGCTCGAACGAGAAGCCGCCGACCAGGGCGCGGATGGCGCCGTTGTAAGGGTCGAGGGTGACCAGCGCACTCTGCGCGCCAGGTACCTGGCTGAACTTGAACTTGCCATCTTCCAGGCGCTGCAGGCGCACCAGGTCGCCGACCTGGGCCACGTCTGCCGGCGACTGCGGCGCACGGCCCTGGGAGTTGCTATTGATGAACGGGCGCGCCCATTTCATGGTGTCCCAGGCCACCAGCTCTTCCTGGCCACTGCGGGTCAGCACCTTGAGGCCGGTTTTTTCGACCTGGGTGACGATGGCCGGCTCCAGGCCGCCAAGGCTGCGCTGCTTGCCCAGTTCCTGCAGCCAGGCCGCCTGGGTGCGGCCCGGGAAGCGTGCTTCGGGGCCGCGGTAGCCGTGGCGCTCGTCGTAGTCGGAGAGGCCGTTGAGGATGGCCTTGTTGGCTATTTCCTGCATGTCGCTGGGCACTGTAGTGGTGACGCGGAAGCCTTCGGTATAGGCGTCGCTGCCGTAGCGGCCGACCATTTCAGCGCGGGCCATTTCGGCGATGTAAGGCGCATTCACTTCAGGCGTGGGCACGTGGTAGCTGGCGTTGAGCGGCTCGGCCAGGGCTGCCTGGTAGCTGGCTTCGTCGATCTTGCCCAGCTTGTACATGCGGCCGAGGATCCAGTCGCGGCGCTCCTTGGCGCGCACCGGGTTGGCCAGCGGGTTGAAGCGCGAGGGTGCCTTGGGCAGGCCGGCGATCATCGCCATCTGCGCCAGGCTCACGTCGCGGATCGACTTGCCGTAGTACACCTGCGCGGCGGCATCGATGCCGTAGGCGCGGTTGCCCAGGTAGATCTTGTTCACGTACAGCTCGAGGATCTCGTCCTTGGTCAGCTCGCGCTCGATCTGCAGGGCCAGCAGGATCTCGTTGGTCTTGCGCGAGAAGCTGCGCTCGCTGGTGAGGAAGAAGTTCTTCGCCACCTGCATGGTGATGGTACTGCCGCCGGTCTGGATATGGCCGGTTTTCACCAGCTGGGTCGCGGCGCGCATCAGGCTGCTGGGGTCGACACCATAGTGGTTGAGGAAATTGTCGTCCTCGGCCGACAGAAGCGCCTGGATGAATTGTGGGGGAATTTCCGCGAAGCGGATCGGCGAGCGACGCATTTCGCCGAACTCGGCAATCAGCTTGCCGTCGCTGCTGTACACCCTGAGGGGGATCTGCAACTGGATGCTTCTGAGCGACTCGACCGAGGGCAGGCTGGGGCTAAGATACAGAAACGCACCGCTCACACCGAGTACGAGCGCGCAGATGACTGCGACGGAAGACCACCAGAAGAACTTCAGCAGACGTATCAAGGCTTTTCGGTGTCCAGGTTGGGAGTGGATTGCACGCAGGTCCGGCGGACCAAAAAACGCTGGGCATTATAAGCATTTTTTCGCCTCTCCGGGTTACCGGCCAGGCTGCCCGTCGCCTCGATGGGCCGGCGCGGCCTAGTGTTGACGCGGGGTTGAGGCAGGTAGCCGCGACAGATGGCGGCGACAGACAACAAGGATGCCACGATGCTAGGACGCTTCGGCAAGGATGCCGGTTCACTCGTGGGGGTGGAAATTGCCCCTGACACCATTCGGATTGTGCAACTGCAGCGGCGTAACCGGCGCTGTCGGGTGCTTGCCTCGGTACAAGAGCCGTTCGAATCACCGCCTGGCAGTGATTGGGCGGCGGAGCCTGGCGCCGTGGCGGCTGCCTTGAAGCGCGCCTACCGACGCAGCGGCCTCAGGCAGCGCCGGGTCGCGCTGGCACTGCCGGGCAACCAGGTGATCTGCAAGCTGTGCCACCTGCCGGCGGAACAGGGCGGGGCAGAAATGGAGGCGCAACTGCTGGCTGACGCCGAACGGCTGTTCCCATTCCCACTGGAAGACCTGGCCCTGGATTTTCAGGTTCTGGGAGGCTCTCGCGTTCAGCCGGGCTGCGCCGAAGTGATGGTGGCGGCGTGTCGGCAGAGTGCACTGGCGCCACTTGAAGGCATCGTCGAGGAGGCCGGGTTGCAACTGGATGCCGTGGAGGTCGACAGCATTGCCTTGGGGCGCATGCTGCCGCGGGGCAGGCATCAGAGCTCGGCGCTGCTGCGTATCGAGACGCACAGCAGCACCCTTTATGGCTGGCAGTCGAGTCGGCCTCAGCAACGGCGTGAGCTGAGCCTGGGGCTGTCGACGATAACGGGGGAGTTGCCGGAGCGCCTGCTGGCCCTGCTCGCCGGTGAGCCTTTGCCCGATTGCCTGTGGATCGCCAGCCGTTCTCCGATCGAACCGGGCCATATGCAGAGCCTCGGCTCCCGGTTGAACTTGCCGTGTCGCCTGATGCCCGATGTGGCGCGCCTGGAACCCGTCGATGGCGCGATGATCCTGGCATGCGCCCTTGCTCTCGGAGGGTTGCGTCGATGATGCGGCTGAACCTTCTGCCCTGGCGCGAACGGCAACGCCAGGCCGTGTTGCGGTGTTTTCGCAGGCAACTGGTTGCCGGTGCGCTGCTGGCCCTGTGTGGCGTGACGTTGGTCGACCAGCTGGCCCGCCAGCGCGGGCAGCAGCAGGCGCTGGCCAATACCCAGCGCCAGGCTGCCCTGGAGGTGGCGGGCGAGCAGTTGCAGCCGCTGGCCGAAGTGCGTGCGCAGCATGAGGCGCTACTGGCACGCGCGGCGGCGCTGGAAGGACTGCGTGCCCACCAGGATGTGCTGGCCGGGGTGTTGGCTGACCTCGAGCGGGCGTTGCCAGTGGGGGTGCAACTGCTCGACCTCAGCCTGGAAGACGGCAGCCTGCAGATGACTGGGCTGGCCACATCCGGTGCCGTAGTCGCGCAGTTCATGCGTGACCTGAGCCGTTCGAGTGCGCTGGTCGGCCTGGAGCTCAAGCGCATCAGGGGCCTGCCGGGCGGCGATGAATTCGTGCTGGGCGCGCGCGTTTCGGCGTTCTGGTCGTGAATGCTGCACAGGTGCTCGGCTGGCTGGCCATGGCCGAGCGCTCCAAACGCTTCAGGCAGCTGGCGCCAGTGCTGTTGGCCCTGACGTTGTTCGGCCTGGGCTGCGCCATGCGTCTGCCTGCAGCGTTGCAGCAGCAGAGGCAGGAGGAGGCCCGCTACGCCGAGTTGCACGAAAAACAGTCAGCCAGCGCGGTGCAGCTGGCCGAGCTGGCGCAAATCCAGGCCTCTGTGAGCATTGCCGAGCAACGCTTGCGGGAGGCGTACTGGCACCTGGCGGCCGGGGAGGGCATGAGTGACCTGCTCGAGCGCCTGGCGGCATCGGGGCATGCTCATGGCTTGCTGATCGAGCGCTTCGACGTACATGACGACGAACAGCAGGGCGGTTTCCGCAAGGTACCGCTGGAACTACAAGTGGTGGGGCGATACGTGGCCCTGCGGCAGTGGCTGGGCGACTGGTTGGGCCAGGCGCGTGTGCTGCGCAGCGGTGACTTGCAGCTGGCTCCGGCCGATGGCAAGCCTGGGCTGCTACGCCTGCAGTTGCGGGTTGATGCCTATCAGGCGCTGGCGCCAGTGCCTGAACCTGCGACGCTTGCGCGAATGCCGGCCAGGGGCGTGACGGCAGCGCCCCAAGTCGACCCGTTTGCGCCCGGAGCGACACGGTTGGCGGGCAGCGGGTTGGGCGGCGTGCCTCTGGCGCAACTGGAGATGGTAGGCAGCCTGTCGCGTGGGGCGGAACACGAAGCACTGCTGATGGCGGCCGGCAGGCTCTATCGCGTGCGCCCTGGGGACCGGGTCGGGCGTGACCAGGGGGTGGTGGCGAGGGTTGATCGAACCCAGGTCGAAGTACGCGAACGGCTGTTCATGGCGGGCGTGTGGCATGAACGCATGGCGTTCATCACGCTCGCAAAGCACCAGGGCAAGGAGGCCCGGGACGACGATGAAAACATTGATGAAATGGGTACTGGCAGCCCTGCTGCCGGTCCCGCTGGCGTGGGCGATGCCTTATCAGGGTGAACCACTGTCGCTGAACTTCCAGGATGTTGAAGTGCGCTCGGTGCTGCAGGCGCTGGCTGACTACGCCGGTGTCAACCTGGTCGTCAGCGATGCCGTGCAGGGTAGCGTCACCTTGCGCCTGGAGGATGTGCCATGGGACCAGGCGCTGGACCTGGTACTGCGCAGCAAGGGCCTGGCCCGGCGACAGGAGGGCAATGTGCTGCTGGTGGCGCCTGCGGCCGAGTTTGCCGCGCAATCTGTCGATGCCCGTGTGGGCCAGGCGCTGGATGCGCAGTTGCAGCCGTTGCGCCGGGAACTGTTGCCCATCCATCACGCCGAGGCTGCCGAGCTGGCGGAATTGCTGCTGGAGAGCCTGGCAGATGACGGCAACCTCGCCGGTCGGGGCAGCCTGAGTGTCGATGAACGCACCAATACGCTGGTGGTGCACCAGCCGGCCGACCGCCTCGCCGAGCTGAGGCAATTGGTGGCGCAGCTGGATGTGCCGGTGCGCCAGGTGGCGATCGAGGCACGTATCGTCGAGGCCAACGTCGATTACGAGAAAAGCCTGGGGGTGCGCTGGGGCGGGCCGCTGTATGTCGAGAGCCCGCGCCCTGGCAAGGATCTGTTCGTCGACCTGGGGGTGGAGCGGGTGGTTGGCAGTATTGGCCTGGGCCTGTTGCGTGGCGACGTGTTGCTCGACCTGGAACTCAGTGCCATGGAAAAGAGCGGCAACGGGGAAATCATCTCGCAGCCCAAGGTGGTCACGGCCGACAAGGAAACGGCCAGAATCCTCAAGGGTACCGAGGTGCCGTACCAGGAAACCAGCAAGAGCGGCGCCACCTCGGTAGCGTTCCGCGAAGCCTCGTTGTCGCTGGAGGTGACTCCGCAGATCACCCCGGACAACAAGGTGATCATGACCGTCAGGGTGACCAAGGACGAGCCGGATTACGTCAATGCCTTGAACAACGTACCGCCGATCCGCAAGAACGAGGTCAATGCCAAGGTTCGCGTGACGGACGGTGAAACGATCGTGATCGGTGGCGTGTACTCGACTTCGCAAAACAATGTGGTCGACAAGGTGCCATTTTTCGGCGATCTGCCGTATGTTGGGCGGCTGTTTCGACGCGATGCATTACAAGAGAAAAAATCCGAGCTGCTGGTCTTCCTGACTCCGCGTATCATGAGTGACCAGGCGATTGCTGTGAGTCGTTGATTCTGTGCGAAATTTGATACTTGTGGGGCCCATGGGCGCTGGTAAAAGCACCATCGGGCGCCTATTGGCCAAAGAGCTGCGCCTGCTGTTCAAGGATTCCGACAAGGAAATCGAACTGCGATGCGGCGCCAACATACCGTGGATTTTCGACAAGGAAGGCGAGCCGGGTTTCCGTGACCGCGAGCAGGCGATGATCGCCGAGCTGTGCGCACTCGACGGCGTGGTCCTGGCGACCGGCGGTGGCGCGGTAATGCGCGAGGCCAACCGCCAGGCCCTGCACCAGGGTGGCCGCGTGATCTATCTGCATGCTTCGGTGGAGCAGCAGGTTGGCCGCACCGCACGTGATCGCAATCGCCCCCTGCTGCGCACCGCCAATCCCGAGGCGACCTTGCGCGCCCTGCTGGAAACCCGCGACCCGCTCTATCGCGAGATCGCCGACCTGGTGGTGGAAACCGACGAGCGGCCGCCTCGCATGGTGGTGATCGATATTCTCGAGCGCTTGCAGCAGTTGCCGCCCCGTTAGCCCGGGACTATTCTCGGCCACCAGCGCCGAGGCTAGGTTCAACGTTACCGCGCGGGCGCCCGAACAGCGCAGCGCTCAAGTACATTGTGGGGATACATGCAGACACTAAAGGTCGACCTGGGCGAGCGTAGCTACCCGATCTACATTGGCGAAGGCCTGCTGGACCAGCCTGAACTGCTGGCGCCGCACATCGCCGGGCGGCAGGTTGCCATCGTTTCCAACGAGACCGTCGCGCCCCTGTATCTCGAACGCCTGAGCAAGACCCTGGGCGCCTATTCGGTGCTGCCGGTGGTATTGCCCGATGGCGAAGCCCACAAGAACTGGGAAACCCTGCAGCTGATCTTCGATGGCCTGCTGACTGCACGGCATGACCGCCGCACCACCGTGGTTGCCCTGGGTGGTGGCGTGATCGGTGACATGGCCGGCTTCGCCGCCGCCTGCTACCAGCGCGGCGTCGACTTCATCCAGGTGCCGACCACGCTGTTGTCCCAGGTCGATTCCTCGGTTGGTGGCAAGACTGGCATCAACCACCCGCTGGGCAAGAACATGGTCGGTGCGTTCTACCAGCCCAACGCGGTGCTGATCGACACCACCACGCTGCAGACCCTGCCGGCGCGCGAGCTGTCTGCCGGGCTGGCGGAAGTGATCAAGTACGGCCTGATCTGCGACAAGCCGTTCCTCACCTGGCTCGAAGATAATATGCAGGCGCTGCGCGCCCTCGATCCGGCGGCGCTGACCGAAGCCATTCGCCGTTCCTGCGCGGCCAAGGCCGCCGTGGTCGGGGCTGACGAGCGCGAATCCGGCGTGCGCGCCACGCTGAACCTGGGGCACACCTTCGGCCATGCCATCGAGACCCACATGGGTTACGGCGTGTGGCTGCACGGCGAAGCCGTGGCGGCGGGTACGGTGATGGCCCTGGAGATGTCCATGCGCCTTGGCTGGATCGACCAGGCCGAGCGCGATCGCGGAATCCGCCTGTTGCAGGACGCAGGTTTGCCGGTGGTGCCACCACAGGAAATGACCCCGGCGCATTTCATGGAGCACATGGCGGTCGACAAGAAGGTGCTCGACGGCCGCCTACGTCTGGTGCTGCTGCGCCAGATGGGCGAGGCCGTGGTGACCGACGACTATCCGAAAGAGATTCTACAGGCCACGTTGTCGGCGGATTACCGCGCGATCGTGGCCCAGCTTTGAGGTTGTGACAGCGCAATGACCAGTTTGCATGCCGATGAGGCCTTTCTCGACCATTACCAGTTGAGCCACGATCCGTTCGCACCCCGCGTGCCCGGCTTCAAGTTCTTCCCGGCCCAGCGCAAGCCCGTGCTCGGCCAATTGCACCACCTGGCGCGCTACAGCCAGCTGATGCTGGTTGTCACCGGCCCGCTGGGCAGTGGCAAGACCCTGCTGCGCCAGGCCCTGGTGGCCAGTACCAACAAGCAGGCAGTGCAGAGCGTGGTGGTTTCCGCTCGTGGCGCCAGCGATGCCGCCAGCGTACTCGGCCAGGTCGCGCAGAACCTGGATGTGGCCGAAGCCGAAATGCAGGCGATCCTGGCCAAGGTGGTGCAATTGGCACTGACTGGCCAGGAAGTGTATTTGCTGGTGGACGATGCGGAACAACTCGACGAGTCGGCACTCCAAGCGTTGCTGGAATTGGCGGCGGGTGTGCCGGAAGGGCGCCCGCACGTGTTCCTGTTCGGTGAGCCGTCGCTGATTGCCGGGCTGGACGAGATCAATATCGAGGAAGAACGCTTCCATATCATCGAACTCGCCCCCTACAGTGAAGAAGAAACCCGCGAGTACCTGGAGCAGCGCCTGGAAGGTGCTGGCCGGGGCATCGAGGTGTTCAGCCGTGAACAGATCGTCGATATCCATGAAAACTCCGACGGCTGGCCTGGCAACATCAACCAGGTCGCCCGTGACACTTTGATCGAAGCCATGATCGCCAGCCGCTCGACGGCCAAGCGACCATCCATGGGGTTCAAGATGCCTAAAAAACATGTGCTCGCGCTGTCCGCTGTGGTTGTGGTCGCCGTTGCGGCCGCGGTGTTGATGCCGAAGAAAGGTGACAAGGCGCCTGCCGAAGCGCCTGCCGCCCAGGCCCAGCTGCCGCTTGGCGAAGGCCAGGCCAATGGTGGCAACCCGGCCATCGAGTTCTCGGGTTCTTCCCAGCCGATGCCATTGCCGCTGGTTGGCCAGTCGCAGCCGGTGATGCGCGAGCCGCTGGCCCAGGCCGCGGGCATGGGCGAGGGTGAAGAGGGTAGCCCGGCCGGCGATACCGCCCTGCAGCCAGGCAACCCGCCGCCAACCGTGACCACCATCGCACCACCGCAAGGTGTGCCGGCAGGCCCGGCACCGGTACCTGCCCAGCCAGTAGCCTCGGCGCCGACCCAGCCGGTACAGCCGCAACCGCAGCCGGTTGCACCTGCAGCGAAGCCTGTCGCAACCCAGCCTGCCAAGCCGGTCGCGCCTGCCAAGCCTGCGCCAGCACCGACTCAAGTCGCCGTGGCCAAGCCGGCCGCCAAGCCTGTCGAGAAGCCGGCAGCCGGTGGCAGCGGCAACAGCGGCTGGTACACCGGTCAGAAACCGGGCAATTACGTGGTGCAAATTCTGGGTACCAGCTCCGAGGCTTCGGCCCAGGCGTTCGTCAAGGCCCAGGGTGGCGACTATCGCTACTTCAAGAAAAACCTGCAGGGCAAGCCGCTGTACGTTGTCACTTACGGCAACTTCGCCAACCGCGACGCAGCGGTTGCGGCAATCAAGAACTTGCCAGCGAAGGTCCAGGCTGGTAAACCTTGGCCACGTACCGTCGCCAGCGTCCAACAAGAGCTGGCCTCGGCCCGCTGATACCTTCCGGGCGGCATCACCCCGCTGCCCAGTTGCTGAGCGATTACTGACTTTCGACTAGCCTGCTGCGTTGTCACGCGGCAGGCTTTTCTGTCCCAGACTGCCGGCCACAAGCCTTACTTGCAGTCATGGCTGAAACGCTTCAGACTCGAGCCAGCCGCTATCACGGCGCATGGCGCAAAAACATTCAAAATTGCGACATAAATTTTCAATGGTGAGACATGAAAATTTGTGGGCATCGCTGTCGCTGTGCAACAATGGTTTTCCATGGCCACCGCAAAAAAGCTGGCGTTTGATCGGCGTGGATGGTAAGTGGTTGTTAAAAAAGAGATTTACCTCCGTTGAGAGGTGAACCTGGTGAGAATGTGTCTATGAAAACAGGTCTGTACCATCCCGAAGAATTCAAGGACAACTGTGGTTTTGGCCTGATCGCCCATATGACGGGCGAACCGAGCCACCACCTTCTGCAAACCGCCATGCAGGCATTGACCTGCATGACCCACCGCGGCGGCATTAACGCCGACGGCAAGACCGGTGACGGTTGCGGTCTGCTCATGCAGAAGCCCGATCAATTCCTGCGTGCCGTGGCCCAGGAGCACTTCGCCGTCGAGCTGCCCAGGCAGTACGCCGTCGGCATGGTGTTCTTCAATCAGGACCCGGTCAAAGCCGAAGCCGCTCGCGCCAACATGGACCGCGAAATCCTTGCCGCTGGCCTGAAGCTGGTCGGCTGGCGCAAGGTGCCGATCGACACCAGCGTGCTCGGCCGCCTGGCGCTCGAGCGCCTGCCACAGATCGAGCAGGTGTTCATCGGCGGTGAAGGCCTGAGCGACCAGGAATTCGCCATCAAGCTGTTCAGTGCTCGTCGCCGTTCTTCCGTGGCCAACGCCCACGACACCGACCACTACATCTGCAGCTTCTCGCACAAGACCATCATCTACAAAGGCCTGATGATGCCGCGCGATCTCGCGGCCTTCTACCCGGACCTGGGTGACGAGCGCCTGCAAACCGCGATCTGCGTGTTCCACCAGCGCTTCTCCACCAACACCCTGCCGAAATGGCCGCTGGCGCAGCCGTTTCGCTTCCTCGCCCACAACGGCGAGATCAACACCATCACCGGCAACCGCAACTGGGCCATGGCCCGTCGCACCAAGTTCGCCAACGACCTGATCCCCGACCTCGAAGAGCTCGGCCCGCTGGTCAACCGCGTCGGTTCCGATTCCTCGAGCATGGACAACATGCTGGAGCTGATGGTCACTGGCGGTATCGACCTGTTCCGTGGCGTGCGCATGCTGGTACCGCCAGCCTGGCAGAACGTCGAGACCATGGACGCCGACCTGCGCGCTTTCTACGAATACAACTCCATGCACATGGAGCCGTGGGATGGCCCGGCCGGTATCGTCATGACCGAAGGCCGCCATGCAGTGTGCCTGCTCGACCGTAACGGCCTGCGCCCGGCGCGCTGGGTAACCACCACCAATGGCTACATCACCATCGCCTCGGAAATCGGCGTATGGGGCTACCAGCCTGAGGATGTATTGGCCAAGGGCCGTGTCGGCCCGGGCCAGATCCTGGCCGTGGACACCGAAACCGGCCAGATCCTCGACACCGACGCCATCGACAACCGCCTGAAGTCGCGCCACCCGTACAAGCGCTGGCTGCGTCAGCATGCCACGCGCATCCAGGCGACGCTGACCGACGATCAGGGCGTGGCCAGCTACGACGCCGACCAGCTCAAGCAATACATGAAGATGTTCCAGGTCACCTTCGAGGAGCGTGACCAGGTACTGCGCCCGCTCGGCGAGCAGGGCCAGGAAGCGGTCGGCTCGATGGGTGACGACACGCCGATGGCCGTGTTGTCGCAGCGTGTGCGTTCGCCGTACGACTTCTTCCGCCAGCAGTTCGCCCAAGTGACCAACCCGCCGATCGACCCGCTGCGCGAAGCGATCGTCATGTCCCTGGAAATCTGCCTGGGTGCCGAGCGCAACATCTTCCAGGAATCCCCGGAGCATGCTTCGCGGGTAATCCTCAGCTCGCCGGTCATCTCGCCCGCCAAGTGGCGTTCGCTGATGAACCTGGAGCGCGAAGGCTTCGACCGCCAGCTGATCGACCTCAACTATGAACAGAGCGTTGGCCTGGAAGCGGCCATCCGCAACATCGCCGACCAGGCTGAAGAAGCCGTGCGCGCTGGCAAGACCCAGCTGGTGCTGAGCGACCGCTACATCGCCCCGGGCAAGCTGCCGGTGCACGCCTCGCTGGCCGTTGGTGCGGTGCACCACCGCCTGACCGAACAGGGCCTGCGTTGCGACAGCAACATCCTGGTGGAAACCGCCACCGCCCGCGACCCGCACCACTTCGCCGTGCTGCTGGGCTTCGGTGCCTCGGCCGTTTACCCGTACCTGGCCTATGAAGTGCTGGCTGACCTGATCCGTACTGGCGAAGTGCTGGGCGACCTGGACGAAGTCTTCAAGTACTACCGCAAGGGCATCTCCAAGGGCCTGCTGAAGATCCTGTCGAAGATGGGTATCTCCACCATCGCCTCGTACCGTGGCGCGCAGCTGTTCGAAGCCATCGGCCTGGCCGAGGAAGTGGTGGGCCTGAGCTTCAAGGGCGTTTCCAGCCGCATCAAGGGTGCGCGTTTCGCAGACCTGGAAAGCGACCAGAAGCTGCTGGCAGCCGAAGCCTGGAGCGCGCGCAAGCCGATCCAGCAAGGCGGCCTACTGAAGTTCGTCCATGGTGGTGAATACCACGCCTACAACCCGGATGTGGTCAACACCCTGCAGGCCGCCGTGCAACAGGGCGACTACGCCAAGTTCAAGGAATACACCACGCTGGTGGACCAGCGTCCGGTGTCGATGATCCGCGACCTGCTGAAGGTGAAAGTGGCCGACCAGCCGCTGGCGCTGGAGCAGATCGAGCCACTGGAGGCGATCCTCAAGCGCTTCGACTCCGCCGGTATCTCGCTGGGCGCACTGTCGCCGGAGGCTCACGAAGCGCTGGCCGAGGCGATGAACCGCCTGGGCGCGCGTTCCAACTCTGGCGAGGGCGGTGAAGACCCGTCGCGCTACGGCACCATCAAGAGCTCGAAGATCAAGCAGGTGGCCACCGGCCGCTTTGGCGTGACCCCGGAATACCTGGTCAACGCCGAAGTGCTGCAGATCAAGGTTGCCCAGGGTGCCAAGCCCGGTGAAGGCGGCCAGCTGCCAGGCGGCAAGGTCAACGGCCTGATCGCCAAGCTGCGTTACGCAGTACCTGGCGTGACCCTGATCTCGCCTCCTCCGCACCACGACATCTACTCGATCGAAGACCTGGCCCAGCTGATCTACGACCTCAAGCAGGTCAACCCGCAGGCCCTGGTTTCGGTCAAGCTGGTGGCAGAAGCCGGCGTCGGCACCATCGCCGCCGGTGTGGCCAAGGCCTATGCCGACCTGATCACCATCTCCGGCTACGACGGTGGTACCGGTGCTTCGCCGCTGACCTCAATCAAGTACGCCGGCGCTCCATGGGAGCTGGGCCTGGCCGAGACCCACCAGACCCTGCGCGGCAACGACCTGCGCGGCAAGGTGCGGGTACAGACCGACGGCGGCCTGAAGACCGGCCTGGACGTGATCAAGGCGGCTATCCTCGGTGCCGAAAGCTTCGGCTTCGGGACCGCGCCAATGATCGCTCTGGGCTGCAAGTACCTGCGCATCTGCCACCTGAACAACTGCGCCACCGGCGTGGCTACCCAGAACGACAAGCTGCGCAAGGACCACTACATCGGCACCGTCGACATGGTGATCAACTTCTTCACCTTCGTCGCCGAAGAGACCCGTGAGTGGCTGGCCAAGCTGGGCGTGCGCAGCCTCGGCGAACTGATCGGCCGTACCGACCTGCTCGACGTGCTGCCAGGCGACACCGAGCGCCAGCAGTACCTGGACCTGACGCCGCTGCTGGGCAGCTCGCATATCCCGGCTGACAAGCCGCAGTTCTGCGAGGTCGACAAGAACCCGCCGTTCGACCAGGGTGAGCTGGCCGAGAAGATGGTGGAAATGGCCATGCCGGCCATCCGTGACCAGGCCGGTGGCGAGTTCAGCCTCGACATCTGCAACTGCGACCGCTCCATCGGTGCGCGCGTGTCGGGTGAAATCGCCCGCCTGCATGGCAACCAGGGTATGGCCGCAGCGCCGATCACCTTCCGCTTCAAGGGCACTGCGGGCCAGAGCTTCGGCGTGTGGAACGCCGGCGGCCTGAACCTGCACCTGGAAGGCGATGCCAACGACTACGTCGGCAAGGGCATGACCGGCGGCAAGGTCACCATCGTGCCGCCAGTCGGCAGCCCGTTCGAAACCCAGCACAGCGCCATCGTCGGCAACACCTGCCTGTACGGCGCCACCGGCGGCAAGCTGTTCGCCGCCGGTACTGCTGGCGAGCGCTTCGCTGTACGTAACTCCGGCGCCCACGCTGTTGTCGAGGGCACTGGCGATCACTGCTGTGAATACATGACCGGCGGCTTTGTCTGCGTGCTGGGCAAGACCGGTTACAACTTCGGTTCTGGCATGACTGGCGGCTTCGCCTACGTGCTCGACATGGACAATACCTTCGTCGACAAGCTCAACCATGAGCTGGTGGAAATCCAGCGTATCAGTGGTGAAGCGATGGAGGCCTATCGCAGCCACCTGGCGCGGGTCCTTGCCGAGTACGTGGAAGAGACTGGCAGCGAGTGGGGGCGTGAGCTCTCGGAGAACCTGGACGACTACGTGCGGCGCTTCTGGCTGGTCAAGCCGAAGGCAGCCAACCTGAAGCAACTGCTGTCCAGCACCCGTGCCAACCCGCAGTAACAACAGCTGCAAGTGACGGCCCCGTACGCGGGGCCTGTCGTGCTCAAGTGATCGTCTTGCAGCTTGCAGCCTGAGGCTGGCAACTGCGGTAAAGAGGTTTTGAAAAATGGCTGAACGTCTGAACAACGACTTCCAGTTCATCGAAGTGGGCCGCAAGGACCCGAAGAAAAAGCTGCTGCGCCAGCGCAAGAAGGAGTTCGTGGAAATCTACGAGCCGTTCAAGCCGCAGCAGTCCGTGGAGCAGGCGCACCGCTGCCTGGGCTGCGGTAACCCCTATTGCGAATGGAAGTGCCCGGTACACAACTTCATCCCCAACTGGTTGAAGCTGGTTTCCGAAGGCAACATCCTGGCCGCGGCGGAACTGTCGCACCAGACCAACACCCTGCCGGAAGTGTGCGGCCGCGTATGCCCGCAGGACCGCCTGTGCGAGGGTGCCTGCACCCTGAACGACGGCTTCGGTGCGGTGACCATCGGCTCGGTGGAGAAGTACATCACCGACACCGCCTTCGCCATGGGCTGGCGCCCGGACATGTCCAAGGTCAAGCCAACCGGCAAGCGCGTCGCCATCATCGGTGCCGGCCCGGCTGGCCTGGGCTGTGCCGACGTGCTGGTACGTGCCGGCGTGACCCCGGTGGTGTTCGATCGCAACCCGGAAATCGGCGGCCTGCTGACCTTCGGTATTCCCGAGTTCAAGCTGGAAAAGACCGTGCTCAGCAACCGCCGTGAAGTGTTCACCGGCATGGGCATCGAGTTCCGCCTGAACACCGAGGTGGGCAAGGACGTGACCATGGAGCAACTGCTCGCCGAGTACGACGCGGTGTTCATGGGCATGGGTACCTACACCTACATGAAGGGCGGCTTCCCGGGCGAGGACCTGCCGGGCGTGCATGACGCGCTGGACTTCCTGATCGCCAACGTCAACCGCAACCTGGGCTTCGAGAAGTCGCCGGAAGACTTCGTCGACATGCAGGGCAAGAAGGTGGTGGTACTGGGCGGTGGTGACACCGCGATGGACTGCAACCGCACTTCGATCCGCCAGGGCGCCAAGTCGGTGACCTGCGCCTATCGCCGTGACGAGGCCAACATGCCGGGTTCGCGTCGTGAGGTGAAGAACGCCAAGGAAGAGGGCGTGAAGTTCCTCTACAACCGCCAGCCTATCGCCATTGTCGGCGAGGACAAGGTCGAAGGCGTGAAGGTGGTCGAGACTCGTCTCGGCGAGCCGGATGCCCGTGGCCGCCGCAGCCCGGAGCCGATCCCGGGGTCCGAAGAGATCCTGCCGGCCGATGCCGTGGTCATCGCCTTCGGCTTCCGACCAAGCCCAGCGCCGTGGTTCGAGCAGCATGGCATCCAGCTGGACAGCCAGGGCCGCGTGGTGGCACCGGAGAAGGGCAAGTTCAAGCACCAGACCAGCAACCCGAAAGTGTTTGCCGGTGGCGACATGGTGCGTGGGTCGGACCTGGTGGTGACGGCTATCTTCGAAGGGCGTACTGCTGCTGAAGGTATCCTGGACTACCTGGAAGTCTGATTGATTATGGGGCCGCTTTGCGGCCCGTCGCGACACAAGGCCGCTCCTACAGGGGATCGCGTACTTCCTGTAGGAGCGGCCTTGTGTCGCGACGGGCTGCAAAGTAGCCCCAAAGGCATTTTTGTATACAAAAATCCTTGATCCATGGCATCCAATAGACAAAACGCATGGCCTTGACCGTGCCTTTTGCGCTGGCGTCTGAGAAAATGCCCGCACTTTTTTTCCGGATGCCGACATGACTGCCCTGAAGAACGATCGTTTCCTGCGTGCACTGCTCAAGCAACCCGTAGACGTCACCCCGGTGTGGATGATGCGCCAGGCCGGCCGCTACCTGCCGGAGTACCGCGCCAGCCGCGCCAAGGCCGGTGACTTCATGAGCCTGTGCATGAACCCGCAGTTCGCCTGCGAGGTCACCCTGCAGCCGCTGGACCGCTACCCGCTGGACGCGGCGATCCTGTTCTCGGACATCCTCACCATCCCCGATGCCATGGGCCTGGGCCTGTACTTCGAAAGCGGCGAAGGCCCGCGCTTCAAGAAGGTCATCAGCACCCCGGCCGACATCGAAGCGCTGCCGATCCCCGACCCGCAGAAAGACCTTGGCTACGTGATGGACGCGGTCAGCACCATCCGCCGCGAGCTCAACGGCCGCGTGCCGCTGATCGGCTTCTCCGGCAGCCCGTGGACCCTGGCCACCTACATGGTCGAAGGCGGCTCGTCGAAGGACTTCCGCAAGACCAAGGCCATGGCCTACGACAACCCGCAGGCCCTGCACCTGCTGCTGGACAAGCTGGCCCAGTCGGTCACCAGCTACCTCAACGGCCAGATCCTCGCTGGTGCCCAGGCCGTGCAGATTTTCGACACTTGGGGCGGCAACCTGTCGGCGGCGGCTTACCAGGAGTTCTCCCTGGCCTACATGCGCAAGATCGTCAGCGGCCTGATCCGCGAGCACGAGGGGCGCAAGGTGCCGGTGATCCTGTTCACCAAGAACGGCGGCCTGTGGCTGGAAAGCATCACCGAAGCCGGCGCCGACGCGCTGGGCCTGGACTGGACCTGCGAGATCGGCGATGCCCGCCGCCGCGTGGGTGACAAGGTGGCGCTGCAGGGCAACATGGACCCGACCGTGCTGTACGCCAAGCCCGAGGCCATCCGCAAGGAAGTGGCGCGTATCCTGGCCAGCTATGGCCACGGCACAGGCCATGTGTTCAACCTTGGCCACGGCATCACACCGGAAGTCGACCCAGAGCACGCCGGCGTGTTCATCAACGCGGTGCATGAGCTGTCGGCGCAATATCACGCTTGATTCGAGGCTCCCCGAGGTTTCGGGTCGGGGAGTCTTTCGCAAGCCTGTTCGCATCAGATTGGGGATATTTCCCTGATGTTGAACAGGCTTGTTCAAGTTACATGTCAGCGTTTCACCAAGAAAGTTGCATGTCGCTGTGAATCTTTCGATGTAGAGGAAGTTCTCGACATTGAAGATCGATAGTAATCCCTTCTCGCGTCTTTAACGCTTTTGTTTCGAAAGTCCCTACATGGAAATTGCCTCAAGGCCGCGAGAAAAGACCGCGGCCTGCCAGGTTTATTCCTACATGAACGCAAAGTTGTTTTCTTTACTCTCCGCGCTCCATTCGCGCTGAAGGTGCATTGCATTTCAATAAATGTGCCTTTACGCATTTAACCAGCAATGCGTTCGGAGTTCGTGATGAATACAAGAAAGACCCTGCGAAAAAGCGTTGTCGCCACCGGTGTGTGGATGGCGATCGTAGGTGCAGGTTTGCAGGCGCAAATCGCCAATGCACATGGTTACCTGGCTGACCCTCCGTCTCGAGCAGCGCTCTGCCATGCAGGTTTTAAAAACCTGAACGTCAACTGCGGAGGTGCCCAGTACGAACCGTGGTCGGTCGGCGAAGTGATAGGGCGCTTTCCAAGCCAAGGTCCCGAGAATGGAAAAATCGCCAGTGGTGGTGTTCGGGGAGACTTTTCCGCACTCGATGAGCAATCAGCCAATCGCTGGCATTTGACCCCGGTCGTGGACCGTAACATGCAGTTCGACTGGCATTATGAAGCCCCGCATCCGGTGCGGTCGTGGGAGTACTTCATTACCAAGGCGGATTGGAACCCCAACGCTGCGCTGACCCGTGACTCATTCGATTCGACCCCGTTCTGTGCGTTGGATGGCAGCAACCAGATACCAGCAAAAGGTACCGGCACCAATCCAAGGCACAGCTGCACATTGCCTGCTGACCGTTCGGGCCAGCACGTGATTCTCGCCGTCTGGAAGGTTGGCGATACCGATAAGGCTTTCCACAGTGTCGCTGACGTCGATATCCAACTGGATGGCGGCCCGGTCCCTGAGTGGCCGCGCCTGGCTGAAATAAGCGCCAGCCGTGACCTAGAAGTAGGGGACAAAGTTACTGCCAGGGCATTCGATGCCAATGGGGAGCGTACTGCAAACCATGTAAGCATCAAGATCGAAAATGCCGAAGAAGCCATCGCTGCCAACTGGGCTTACAAGCTTGCCAAGCAGATCAACGAAACCCAGACGTTGGTACGTGCCGGTAAAATGGATGCGGACGGTAATATCGAGCCCGTGCAGGGTTCCAACAGCATCTTCGCCAAAGCCGAAAGTGGGCTGACCAACTACCTTCTGCACTTTGAAAGCGCCGCTGGCGAGCAGGCCACGATGCACCTGCACGATGTCAAACCCGAATACACGATCACCGATGGCAAAGGTGGTGTGGATTTCACCGTCATGACCAACAAGGCCCTGACAGTGACAGCGCGGTTGTTCGATACCAACAAGAAGCAGGTTTCTTACTCGCGCCAGAGCGTCAACGGCACCGAGCCGTTCGTGCTGAATGTCGAAAGTACCGAAGGCGAGCATACCCTCAAGGTCGTAGGTGTGGACAAGCGTGAGCGGGTGCTGCTGCAGGACGAGAAGACGGTTCAGCTCAAAGCGGCTGGCGATGGGTCTCACGACTTCGTTTTCCCGGAATCGCTGTCGAGCTACAAGGCTGGCACAACAGTGCTGCAGCCTAAGAATGGCAAGGTCTACGAGTGCCAGCCGTTCCCCAACTCGGGTTACTGCTTGCAGTACTCCGCAGATGCCACCCAGTTCGAGCCAGGTGTTGGTTCCCACTGGAACATGGCCTGGACCGAGAAGTAAAGCGTCTGACCTGGCCCCTTCCGGTGGGGCCAGGCTCCTCGAGTACTATCTATGCAAGTACAAAAATATTGCTGGCAGCAGATCCTCCTGCACTGGATCTCTGCCACGGTCATCATTTGGGTCTTGATCAGCGGTTTCTACGTGGCGTACCTGAATGTCTCCCCCGCCACACGCCACTTTGTGGCATTCGTCAATGTGGCCATGACGACGCTGTTCATTCCGATATTCATGCTGCGCTGGCTGTTGCGCCTGACCAGACCCAAACCACGCAGCCCGCATGACCATCTCAAGCACCAGCGCATCGCTCATGTCGCCCATGAGGGCTTGTACTGGACCACGGCTATCGTGCTGTTGTCCGGTGTGCTGATGATGGATCGGGTCATCGATGTGTTCGGTTGGTTCTCAATCGCGCCCATGCTGAGCGACCCGTTCTGGCACAACGTCTGGTTCAAGACTCACATCGCTTCTTGCCTGTTGCTAGGACTCGGCGTTTCGATGCACATCGCCGCCGTGCTCTTGCATGAGCTGTCCGGGCGGCGCGTGCTGAGGCGGATGCTGCCCTGATTACGATGAAGCGCTCGTCGTATCTGATTTGGCTGACGTTCGCGCTGGTAACGCTTGCCTGCCTGGCATGGCGTGAAAGCGTTTATCCCGCAGTTGCGCCCCCGGTCGTCCAGGACCCGCCGGTGACGACAGCGGCTTTGCCGGAAAAACCATTGTCGGCGGCTACCTTGGCCCTGGCGTTCGGCTTTCAGGCGCCGGGTCAACGGCAGTCGAGCCGGGCGGATATCGCCCTCAAGGCCAGCTTCGTTTCCAGCCAGGGCGATGCCCGAGCGTTAGTGAGAAGCGATAGCGGCGAGGCTATCTATCGCGTCGGAGACCGGTTACCTGGCCATGGCGTGCTGCGCCAAATAAATGTGCGTTCCATCGTGCTGTGGATCGACGGCCGCGAGGAAGTCGTGTCGTTGTCCAGCGATACGCCCCCTGTATTTCTGCCCACGGGTGCGGCAACCCGCCCGCGCCCTGTTTCAGACCCCTCAGCCCGCCTGTTGCGGGAGGTGCAATGACTTTGATGCGATATCTGCGCGCCGCCTCGTTCGGCGCCTCTCTAACCCTTGCCTGCGCTCTGGCGCTTGCTGAGGCACCCACCTGGCAACTGGCGATGAGCGATGCCGACGTGCGCGACGTGGTGCGTGAGGTGGGGGCGATCCTTGACCAGCCGATCATTCTCGACCCGCGCGTGCAGGGGCGCATCACCGTCCTTTCGAACGAGGCGCTCGATCGCGAAGGGATACGGCGGCTGTTCTACTCGGTGCTCAATGCCCAGGGCTTTGCCGCCGTGAACGACGGCGAACGCTTGCTGGTGCTGCCTGCAAGCGAAGCCAAGGCCTGGGCAAACCAGCAGGTGGAGGCCATACCGGCAGCGGTCACCACACGGGTTTTCAACCTGTCGGGTAGTGTCGCTGCCGATCTGGCCGGCTTGCTGCGGCCGTTGGTTTCCAGCAATGGCTACATTGGACCGTCCAGCTCCGCCAACGCCCTGGTGATCACCGACTCCGCAGCCAACCTGGACCGCCTGGAAAACCTGGTCCTGCAGCTCGACAGTGGCCAGCGGCATGATCATGAACTGGTGACCTTGCGCAAAGCCCAGGCCGAGGTTGTGTTCCCGGTGGTCGAAGCCGCCGCCGGTGGCCCGGACAGCGGCGTTCGGGTACTGGCTGACATGAACGGTAACCGTCTTCTGATCCTGGGCCCGATCAAGTCCAGGCAACGTCTTGCGCAACTGACCCGCTCGCTGGATGTACCGGTTACGGCCACTTCGCAGAACTGGCGGGTGGTACGCCTGCAACACAGCAGTGCCGAGCAGCTTGCCGAAGTATTGGGTGAGGTGGGCAAGCGGCTCGATGGTACGCCGGGCACCAAGGCTCTGGGCGCGGACCTCCCCGGCGAGGCCATGGTCAAGGCCGATGCCAGCCAGAACGCTCTGGTGATAATGGGCGAGCCGCAGACGCTGAGCCGCGTGGAGCAGATCATCCAACAACTGGACCAGCCCCGGGCGCAAGTGCTGATCCATGCGGCAATCGTCGAAGTCAGTGGCAGCATCGATGAAGCGTTGGGCCTGCAATGGGGCATCGACAAAGGTGGCCTCAAAGGCGGCGTTACCTTCAGCGAAAGTGGTGCTGCCCTGGCCGACCTGCTGGGCAAGGAAACCAAGCTGCCGGGGGGCGTCGCCCTGGCCATTGGCTCGGACCGTTTTGCCGCGCTGGTTTCGGCCTTGGCCAGCAATAGCCGCAGCAACCTGTTGTCGACGCCGAGCCTGCTGACCTTGGACAACCAGGAGGCGCAGATCCTGGTAGGCCAGAACGTGCCGTTCAAGACCGGCTCCTACGTTACCCCCGGTAGTGGTTCGGAGAACCCCTTTACCACAGTCGAGCGTAAGGACATCGGTATCAGCCTGAAGGTGCGCCCGCACATCAATGAAGGGCGCAGCCTGCGCCTCGAGGTCGAGCAGGAGAGCTCGGAAATTGCACCCAGCACGGCCGAGAACGACCTGATCACCAACAAGCGCACGCTCAAAAGCACCATCTTGGCCGCCGATGGCGAGATTATCGTGATCGGCGGCCTGATCAAGGACAGCGTGCGCAAGGTAGAGCGCGGTGTTCCGCTGCTCAGCCGAATCCCATGGGTGGGCGGTCTGTTCCGGTGGCGCAGCGATACTCAGGAAAAGACCAACCTGATGGTCTTCCTGCGCCCGACCATTCTGCGCAGCCAGGCCGAGCTGGTCGAGACGGGACGACGCGCCTACGAAGGGGTACGCGCTGCGGATGATTCGACCCTGCCGGAAGATCCCCGGCAGATGTTCGAGTCGCAGGCTCTGCCCGGCGCGTCAGGGCCACGCTCATGAACAGCGACCTGCCGTTCAGCTTTGCCCGACGTCACGGCATCCTGCTCGACCGCCAGGCGGCTGAGCCTGCCTTGCTGATGCGAGAAGGCACTTCGCTGGCAGCCCTTGCCGAGGCCTGCCGTGTAGTGGGCAGCAACTGGCACCTGCGGCGTGTCTGCGATGCCGACTTCGCCGAGCGCCTGGCCAGTTGCTACGGCCCCGGCCAGGATGCGGCGCAGGCCGTTGTTCAGGGCCTGGACCGGGAAATCGACCTGGCGCAGCTGGCTGAAGCCTTGCCGCAAACCAGCGACCTGTTGGAGCAACAGGACGATGCGCCGATCATCCGCCTGCTCAATGCCTTGTTCAGCGAGGCGGTGAGGGCCCGGGCCTCGGACGTCCACCTGGAAACCTTCGAGCATCAGCTGCGCGTACGCATGCGTATCGACGGCGTCATGCGCGAAGTGCTGGCGCCACCACGGGAGCTATCTGCACTGCTGGTTTCGCGCATCAAGGTCATGGCGCGCCTGGACATCGCCGAGAAGCGCGTGCCTCAGGATGGCCGGATCAGCCTGCGCCTGGCCGGCCACGAAGTGGATGTGCGGGTGTCGACCTTGCCCGCCGCCCATGGCGAGCGGGTGGTACTGCGTTTGCTGGACAAACAGGCAATGCGTCTGGACATCGACCATATGCAGATGCCCGGCTCTGTGCGTGCTGGCTTCATGCGCATGCTGGCGAAACCACATGGCATTTTCCTGGTCACCGGGCCCACCGGTTCCGGCAAGACCACAACGCTGTACACCGCGCTTTCGTACCTCAACCAGGTATCGCGCAATATCCTCACCGTCGAAGACCCGGTCGAGTACTACCTTCCCGGCATCGGCCAGACCCAGGTCAACACCAAGGTCGACATGACCTTCGCCCGGGGGCTGCGTGCCATCTTGCGACAGGACCCCGACGTGGTCATGGTGGGCGAGATCCGCGACCGGGAGACCGCCGAGATTGCGGTGCAGGCCTCGCTGACGGGCCACCTGGTGCTGTCCACCTTGCATACCAACAGCGCTCTGGGCGCAATCACACGCCTTGCCGACATGGGCATCGATACTTGCCTGCTCGCATCTTCGCTGGCCGGGATCATGGCCCAGCGCCTGGTGCGACGGCTTTGCCCCCATTGCCGGGTCGAACATGAAGTGGACGAGGCCACGGCGAGCGTCCTGGGCCACCCGGCCGAATTGCCACCGCGGCTCTACAAGGCGCAGGGCTGTAGCGAATGCCAGCTGGGTTACAGCGGGCGCCTGGCGTTGCACGAGATGCTGGTGGTGAAGCCCGCGCTGGCCCAGGCGATTCATGCCCGGGCGTCTCAGGACGACATGCTCGAATTGATCCGCGTGGATACACCAAGCCTGTTCCAGCATGGCGTCCAGCGTGTCTGCCAGGGGCAGACAAGCGTGGCAGAACTGCTGCGCGTGACGGGGCAGGACTGACATGGCGCTGTTCCGCTATCAGGCCCAGGATGCAAAGGGTGTGCGCCAGCGAGGCACCGTGGAAGCGTCGGGTGCGCGCCAGGCCCGGCAAACATTGCGCGAGCAAGGGTTGCTGGTGCTGAGCATGAGCCCCTTGGGGGCATCCCCTTTGGCCCGGTTGCTGGCACGCAATACCCTGAGTCTGGCCCGGCGCTCGCTGCTGACGCGCCAGCTGGCGACTCTGCTGCATGCCGGGGTGCCGTTGACCGAGGCGTTGCAGGCAGTTGCCGAGCAGAGTACGCCGCGCCACGTACGTCAGGTATTGCGCGGCGTGGCTGAGCGGGTTGCCGAAGGCCATGCGCTGGCGCAGGCCCTGGCGCATTACCCACAGGCATTTCCCATGGTTTATCGGGCCACCGTGGCCGCTGCCGAACGTTCCGGCCACCTGGCAGGTGTGCTCGAGCGTTTGGCCGAGCATGGCGAGAACCATCAGGCCCTGCGGCAGAAGGTACAGCTGGCGATGGTTTACCCGGTGATCCTGCTGGTTGTCTCGTTGCTGGTGGTGGGTTTTCTGCTGGGCTATGTGGTGCCAGACGTGGTGCAGGCCTTTTCGCATGACCATGCACAACTGCCGCTGGCAACGCGAGTGCTGATCACCTTGAGCGATGCCACGAACCATTACGGCTTGGCAGCGCTGGCGCTATTGGCCATGGCCATCGCACTGGTTGCCTGTGCCCTTCGCCAACCGGCACGGCGCAGGCAATGGCATGGCTTTTCACTGCGCCTGCCCGGATATGGCGAGTTCGTCCGGGCCAGTGAAGCGGCCCGTTTCATCAGCACCCTTGCGATCCTGGGGCGCAGCGGCGTGGTATTGGTCGAAGCGATGAACATCAGCGCGGGCGTGATCGGCAACCTGATTCTACGCGAGCGCCTGCTGCGGGCCGCCCGTGAGCTGGGCGAGGGCACCACGCTGGCCAACTGCCTGGCACGCAGCGAAGCCTTGCCACCGCTGATGCTGCACATGATCGCCAGCGGCGAACGCGCCGGTGAGCTGGACACCATGCTCGAACGTGCCGCAGACCTTCAGGCCAAACAACTGGCAGGGCGTATTTCCTTGCTGGTGAGCCTCTGTGAGCCCCTGATGCTGCTGGTGATGGGGGGCATCGTGCTGTTCATCGTGCTCGCCATCCTGCTGCCGATCCTCAACCTCAACCAACTGGTCAACTGACATGTCCATGCGTTCATCACGCCGCGCCGAACGCGGCTTCACTCTCATCGAAATCATGGTGGTGGTCATTATCCTGGGGGTTCTTGGCGCGCTGGTGCTGCCCAACGTCATGAGCCGTCCCGACCATGCCAAGCTGACCGCAGCTCGCACCGATATCCAGTCAATTTCCACCGCACTGGAAATCTACCGTCTGGACAACGGCCGCTACCCGACAACCGCGCAAGGGCTGGACGCCTTGGTGAAACGCCCCACGGTGGCGCCACTGCCACGTCAATGGAGTGCCCAAGGCTATCTGAAGAGCACACCAACCGACCCCTGGGGCTCGCATTACCAGTACGCAAGCCCAGGAACCCGTTCGACCCAGGGCTATGACCTCTACTCCCTGGGCGGCGACGGCCAGCCGGGCGGTGAGGAAATGGATGCTGATATCGGTAACTGGTCTGAATGAAACCGCGCCGCACTCGAGGCTTCACCCTGCTGGAGCTGCTTCTGGTGATGCTGTTGCTGGGCATTGTAATGGGCATGGCCGGGTTTACGTTCGCACGAGATCCGCAGCGTGTGGCCAGCCAGGAGGCCAACCTCTTCCTCCAGTTGGTGCAGTACGCGCGGCAGCAGGCGGTGCTGGAAGGGCTGACGCAAGGAATTCGCATCGATGCCCAGGGCTACCAACTGCTCAAAGCCTCTGAGGATGGCTGGGAGGCAGTCGGCAGGCATCGCGATATTGGCCTGGACCTGCGCTTGGAGATCGATGGGTTGCCTGTGCCGCATGCCCTGGCTGGCGGGGCGCCGCAACTGCTGATGTACGGTAATGACGAGCACACGCCGTTTACCCTGCATTTCGAGGTCGACAATGTGCGCCTTGTTTCCGTGTCGAGTGATGGCCTCAATGACCCCCAGTTCGTGCACTGAACGCGGCTTCACCCTGTTGGAGGTGTTGGTGGCGCTGGCGATTTTCGCGGTGCTGGCCGTGGCGGTGACCACGGCCAGCCAGCATGTACTGGCGCAATCGCAGGGGGTTCGAGAGCGCCTATTGGCTAGCTGGGTGGCCGACAACCACCTGACGGAGCTGGGCCTGCAAGCTGCGCCGGCTCCCGGCCAGCGGAGCCTGGAGGTCATGTTCGGTCAACACCGCTGGACTCTGCACGAAAGCCGCCGTCTGGGCGTGGGTGGCTTGCTGGAAGTGCAGGTACGTGTGGGCCTTGCTGCGGATCGCCAGGTGTTGCATCAGGCCACGGGGTGGCTGGGGATGGCGGATGCGCCGCGCTAGCCCGGGCAGGATGACCCGCCAGGGGGGCTTCACCTTGATCGAGTTGCTGTTGGCGCTCGCTATCTTTGCCGTCCTGGCAATCGGAAGTGCGCGTGTGCTCGATGTGTTCATGCGTGCCGAGTACGCACGCCACGCACAGGCCGATGAGCTGCGTGCGCTGGGCAGGGCCATGAGCTTGATCCAGCGCGACGCCATGCTGGGGTATGCGCCCGCGAGCCTGGGCAAGGGCGGTTACGGCATTCTGCTGAACGGCACTCGGGCCCATTGGTTGGCCAGCGAACAAGGCAGCCAAGCGCTCAAGCGCAGCGAGCTGAGGGTTGTCGAGTACTGGCTCGAAGACGGCGTGCTGTGGCGCCAGCGACGCACGCTGGGGCAAGGTCAGCCACGCCCGCAGCGTTTGCTCGAAGGTGTAGGCGAGCTGCATTGGCGTCTGCACGTGCCCGGTAGCGGCTGGCAGGCGCGCTGGCCAATGGCCCAGCGCCGGCCGGTGCCACCGCAGGCGCTGGAGGTGACACTGTCGACCAGGCGTTTTCAACAGATCCGGCGGGTACTGCCGCTGGGAGGCACCAGCCCATGAGGGGGCAACGTCAAAAGGGGCTGGCGCTAATCACCGTGCTGCTTGTCATGGCGCTGCTCACGTTGCTGTCAGCCGGTATGTTGCGCAGCCATCAACTGCTGATTGGTGGTGTCAGCCAGCAGATCGAAGCGTCGCGCTTGCTGCGTTTGGCTCAGGCCGGCGAGCAGCATGCCCTGGCGAGCTTGCGCCGTGAGGTAGGCGAAGTACTGCAGGTCACTCATGTTCGACAATCCTGGGCCCAGCCCCGAGCGCTCAGCCTTGGTCAGGGGCAACTGAGCCTGCAGCTGGAGGACCTCTCGGGCCGCTTGAACCTCGGCGCCCTGATGGCAGGCAAGGCACCCGACCCGCTGCTGCTCAAGCGCTGGGAGCGCCTATGCCATTCGTTGCAGGTGGAACCACCCGCTTTGGAAGGGCTCGCTGGCCAGCCGATGCTCGACCCAACCCAGTTGCGTACGTTGCCGGGTGTTTCTGCTGAGGTAATGGCGCGTTTGCAGCCTTGGGTAGTGGTGTTGCCCAAGGAGGCGCGGCTCAACATCAACACGGTCCCGGCGCTACTGCTTGCGGCGTCCGCCGAGGTGTCGCTTACGGTGGCAAGCCAACTGGTAAGCGAGCGCCCCGAAGCGGGTTACCCCACGGTAGAACGTTTTTTGGCTCTGCCCCAACTGGAGGGCGTGGGTCTGGACAGGCGCGGGCTGGCCGTGACCAGCCGCTGGTTTCGCCTGGAGGTGCAGGCAGAGATGGCAGGTAAGCGCATGTACCTGTACAGCGACCTGGAGATCGATTTGGACACGCATCAGGTTCGTGTGGTGCGGCGTGTGTTTTCTGCGATGCGGGAGCAAAGAGCAGATGAGTGAGAATTGGCTGTACCTGTTGCCGGAAGGGGTTGCGGCGGCCGATGCGCGGTGGCCGGTGTGGCTGCGTGCGGCGGATGGCAGCCTGCACAAGGCACGACTGGAGGAGCTGGCTTTGACGCTCACCGGTCCTGCTATCGTGGTGGTACCTATGGAGATGCTGGGCAGTTGCGAGATCGGTCCTGTGCCGGGCAAGCGGCCCAAGCCTGAAACATTGGTCTACGCTGCCGAAGACCATTTGGCAGCGCCGCTGGAAACGCTGCATCTGGTGTTCGGCCCGCCGGATGCGCAGGGGCATCGCCGGGCTCTGGTGATAGAGCGTCAGGTTCTGGCCAGCCTGATGGCCTTGTTGAAAAGCCAGGGAATCGACCCGCTCGGGATCCATGTCGATGCCGACCTGCTGGGCGCCGAGCAGCCCCGTGCACTGTGGCTCGAGGGTCGCTGGTTGTTGGGTGGGCATGGTGGGCCTTGGCTGGTCGCCGGCCCCCAGGCAGCCGAGGTCCTGGTGCGGCAACTGCCGCTGATGGAGCGGCCGGCCGAACCTGCTGATGCAGGGCAGGCGCTCCACAACCAAACCGTCGATAGCGCCTTTCACACCTTCATCCAAGGTCGGGCCAAGGCCTTGGACCTGCGTCAGGGGCCATTTCGGCGACGCAGCCCGATCGTGCCCTGGCCCTCCCTGGCGGGCGGAGCGCTGCTGGCCTTCGCAATGGTGTGCCTGGCGGAACATCTGCGTGCTGAATGGCTGTCGGAACGTACAGCACAGCTACATGCCGAGAATCTTCAGACGTTTCTGCGTTGGGCGCCCGGGCAGTCTGTCGCAGGTGACCTGGCCACACAGATCAGGGCACTAGAATTCCGTCCCCGGGAGAAGACTACCGTCGAGGGGCTGGTTTCTTTCACGGAGCAATTGGTGGAAACCGGGAACATCACGGTTGAACGGGCTGTGTCCAGTCCCAGTGAAGGGTGGCGCATGGAAGTGGTTGCGCAAGGTTTCGATGACCTTGAGCGCTTGCGCCAGCGGGCCCCTGCCGTGCTGATGGATCAAGCCCGGCAGGTCGAGCAGGTTGTGCGCGCGACCCTGACTTTCAGGGAGATTCGCTGATGCGGTGGATTGAGCAGGCCTTGATAGGCCAATGGCAATCGATACCCGGTGATCGAAGGGCCGTGATCCTGGCCGCACTCTGGAGTTTGGCCATGGTCCTGCTCTGGCAGTTTGCCTGGGTACCCGGCAAGCAGCGCTCGCAACAGGCCGAGCTCGCCCATGCGCATGAGCTGAAGCTCAGCGGGCATCTGCAACGGGTTTCGACAGGCCCGGCCTTGGCCGGGGAAGCGGTGACGGTGCTGACACCCGCTGTTCTGAACGAGCGCGCACTGGCCGCCGGTTTGCAAATTACCGGGTTGCAGGCACGGGCCGGTCAGGTGGACGTAAGCCTCGAGGGCGAGCCTGCGCCACTGCTGGGGTGGCTGCATGCGCTGGAGCTTGACGGCGCGCAGGTCCGCAGTTTGCAGTTGCAAGTTGTCGGGGAGCGGCTGCAGGCGCAGTTGGGGTTGGCGCTGGATGAGGCCAGTGCTGATTAAGGTTGGCTTCAGCCAGCAGCGGTAGGCTGTTTCCATCGAAATCGAATCAGGACCTGTCCCATGAAAATCCGTTACCTCGCCTTGATCCTCGCCCCTCTGTTCAGCACTGCCGCCCTGGCTGCCGGCTACACCGGCCCCGGCGCCCAGTCGGTCACCACCGTAGCTGCGGCCAACGATGCTGCCGACGACACCCCAGTGGTGCTGCAAGGCTTCGTGACCAAGAAGATCAACAACGACGACAAGTACGAGTTCAAGGACAGTACCGGCACCATCACCGTTGAAATCGACGACGAAGACCTGCCGCCGACGCCGTTCAACGACAAGACCAAGGTCAAGCTGACCGGTGAGGTAGAGAAACACCTGATGAGCCGGGAGGTTGATGTGGATATGGTTGAGATCATCAACTGAGCCACTGGCCCTCTTCGCGGGTGAACCCGCTCCCACAGGTACAGCGCTGCTCTCATATGTAGCGAGGTCCCTGTGGGAGCGGGTTTACCCGCGAATGGGCCTCAAGCAGTTTTTGGTGGCAGCTTGCTCAGGTGCAACGCCACCAGCAGAGCCACCGCCAGCAGGCTGCCGATGAACAGCCCAATGCCATTCCAGCCCCACTGGTGCCAGAACACCCCGCCCGCCGTCCCGGCCACGCTCGACCCTGCGTAATAACTGAACAGGTACAGCGACGACGCCTGCCCCTTGGCCTTCAGCGCCCGCCGGCCAATCCAGCTGCTGGCCACCGAGTGCGCACCGAAGAAGCCGAAGGTGAACACCAGCATGCCTACGATAACCATCACCAGCGGGCTGGCCAGTGTCATCAGCAAGCCGCCCGCCATTACCACGATACTGGCCCAGAACACCTTGCGCCGGCCCAGTTTGTCAGCCAGTGCGCCGACCTGCGCCGAGCTGTAGATGCCAGACAGGTACACCACTGACAGCAAGCCGACCAGCGCCTGGTTCATGTGATAAGGCTCGGCCAGCAGGCGGTAGCCGATGTAGTTGAACAGGGTGACGAAGGCGCCCATCAGCAGGAAGGCTTCGAGGAACAGCCAGGGCAGGCCGGCATCCCTGAAGTGCATGACGAAGCCATCCAGCAGGCTGCGTGGGTTCATCGCCTGCGGGCGGAAATTGCGCGATTCGGGCAGCACCTTCCAGAACACCAGCGCCGCCACCAGGGCCAGGCCGCCGATGGTCAGCATCGCCGTGTGCCAGCTGACGAAGTCGATCAGCACGCCGGTGATCAGGCGCCCGCTCATGCCGCCAATGGCGTTGCCGCCGATATACAGGCCCATGGCCAGGCCGATGTGCTGCGGGTGGATTTCTTCGCTCAGGTAGGTCATCGCCACAGCCGCAAGGCCGCTCAGCGACAAGCCGACCAGGGCGCGGGTAGCCAGTACCAGCTCCCAGCTCGGCATCACCGCGCTGGCCAGGGTGGAAAGGGCCGCGCAGACCAAGGCAAACACCATCACCGGCTTGCGCCCGATGCGGTCGGAGATAGGGCCGGTGATCAGCAGGCCGAACGCCAGCATGGCTGTGGACACCGACAAAACAAGGCTGCTCTGCGCCGCATTGATGGCAAACTCCTTCGACAGCAACGGCATCATCGGCTGCACGCAGTACAGCAGGGCGAAGGTGGCGAAGCCGCCGCTGAATAGCGCCAGCACGGTCTTCATGAAGGCGGGGGTGCCTTTTTCGATCCACATTTCGTTCAGCGGGGCAGTTTCGGGCTCGTTGGAAAGGGGAGCTACAGCAGTTTTCACGGGCGGGTACCTCTGGCGCAATGAAAAAAGCATATAGCTGGCTAATGATTAGATCCAATATATTGTTCGACCTATTTGAGATGTTTTACGACCTGTTCGGAGCTGATCATGGAACTGCGCCATTTGCGTTACTTCATCGCCGTGGCCGAAGAGCTGCATTTTGGCCGCGCCGCCCAGCAGCTGGGCATTTCGCAGCCACCCTTGAGTCAGCAGATCCAGGCGCTGGAGCAGGAGCTGGGGGCCCGGCTGTTCGAGCGTACCAACCGTCGGGTCGAGCTGAGCGAGGCGGGGCGGTTGTTCCTCGAGGAAGCCCGCCTGGTGCTGGCGCAGGTGGAAAAGGCCGCCGATGTCGCCCGGCGTGCGCAGTTGGGGGAGCTGGGGGAGATGAAGATCGGCTTTACCTCCTCGGCACCGTTCACCTCGAAGATCCCCAAGGCCATCCACGCGTTTCGCCAGCGCTTCCCGGCGGTGCACCTGAACCTCAAGGAAATGAGCAGTCGCGACGTGGCAGAAGGGGTGTTCGACGAGTCCATCGAGGTCGGGCTGATGCGGCCGATGCCGCTGCCGGAAGGGCTGGTGGCCACCGAGCTGTTTCGCGAGCCGCTGGTGGCAGTGATCAATGCCTCGCATCCATTGGCCGAAGGCACGGAGCATGGCGTGTACATGGCCGCGCTGGCCCATGAGCCGTTCGTGTTCTTCCCGCGCAGCTATGGCAGCGGGTTGCACGCGCAGTTGCTGAGCCTGGCGCGCCAGGCGGGTTTCAGCCCGCATTTTGCCCAGGAGGCGGGGGAGGCGATGACCATCATCGGGCTGGTATCTGCAGGGCTTGGGGTATCGGTGCTGCCGGCGTCGTTTCAGCGCATGCGCATCGAGGGGGTGGTTTATCGCACGCTGCTGGATGAAGGGGCGATGTCGGCGGTATGGCTGGTGCAGCGCGAGCGGGGCAATTCGGTGATGGCCAAGGCATTTGCGGAGTTGCTTACGGGGCAGGTGGCTGGCGGGGTAGTGTAGTTGCCCTGATCTGGCCACATCGCCGGCAGCACAAGACTGTCGCTCCCGGTCAAATGGCACTGGCCATTGCCGCAGCGGCGCCACATACTCGGGCATTCGTTGATACACGGAGGTCAATCATGCGGCGCGTGGTGTTCAATCAGAAAGGTGGCGTGGGCAAGTCGAGCATTGCCTGCAACCTGGCGGCGGTCAGTGCCAATGAAGGCTACCGGACACTGCTGATCGACCTGGATGCCCAGGCCAACTCGACCCAGTACCTCACCGGCCTCACCGGCGAGGAGATCCCCATGGGAATTGCCGATTTCTTCAAGCAGAGCCTGTCCAGCGGGCCGTTCAGCAAGAAGAACAAGGTCGATATCTATGAAACCCCGTTCGACAACTTGCACGTGGTCACCGCCACGGCTGAACTGGCCGACCTGCAGCCCAAACTGGAGGCCAAGCACAAGATCAACAAGCTGCGTAAGCTCCTCGACGAACTGGACGAGGACTACGAGCGGATCTATATCGATACCCCGCCGGCACTGAACTTCTATGCGGTTTCCGCGCTGATCGCCGCCGATCGCGTGTTGATTCCTTTCGACTGCGACAGCTTCTCGCGCCAGGCCCTGTACGGCCTGCTGGCTGAGATCGAAGAGCTCAAGGAAGACCACAACGAAGACCTGATGGTCGAAGGCATCGTGGTCAATCAGTTCCAGTCCCGCGCCAGCCTGCCGCAGCAGATGCTTGACGAACTGCTGGAAGAAGGCCTGCCGGTGCTACCGGTGTACCTGGGTAGCTCGGTGAAAATGCGTGAGTCGCACCATGCCAGCCTGCCGCTGATTCACCTGGAGCCCAAGCACAAGCTGACCCAGCAGTTTGTCGAGTTGCATTCGCTGCTCGAAGAGAACGCTTAGACCCCCTGGCTACGCAACCAATCCAGCAACGACTGGAGTGGAAACGCCCCAGCCTGGCGGCTGACTTCACGGCCATTCCTGAACAGCAGCAGGCTGGGGATCGAGCGAATGCCCAGTTGCCCGGCCAGGTTGCGGTTGGCTTCGCTGTCGAGCTTGGCCAGGCGGCAGCGGCCGGACAGCTGGCGGGCGGCCTGTTCGAAGGTGGGGGCGAAGGACTTGCACGGGCCGCACCAGTCGGCCCAGATATCGACCAGCAGCGGCATGTCGCCTTTGATCTGGCTGGCATAGCTGGCTTCGGTAAGTTCGAAGGGGGTGCTCAGCAGCACATCCTGTTTGCAGCGGCCGCATTTCGGCGCGTCGCCCAGGCGCTCGGCGGGCAGGCGGTTGAGGCCGTTGCAGTGGGGGCAGGGGATTACCAGTGGGTCGGACATTTCATCTCCAGTATGGCTTGCACGATTCCTTGTGGGAGCGGGTTCACCCGCGAAGAATAGGACGCGGTGGCTGGCACCGGCTGCGCCGGTGTTCGCGGGTAAACCCGCTCCCACAGGGTTCGGTGTTAATCAGGAAGAGCAGCTGATTTCCAGATGCTTGCCCCATTCCGGTGGCCGCTCGGCGTAGGCCTGCATTCCGGCTTGCTCTTCAAAGGGTTTGCTCAGCACCTCATGCAGCCGTCGCACTTCACTGTAGTCCCCCGCTTCGGCCGCTTCGATGGCTTTCTGTGCGAGATAATTGCGCAGTACATACAGCGGGTTCACCGCGTGCATCCGTTCCCGCCGACCCTCGGCATTGCCCGTTTCACGTTCGCAGCGGGCCAGGTAGTCCGCCCCCCAAGCGTCGAAACCGGCCAGGTCGATGAAGTCGTCGCGTACCACCTTCAGCGCCTCGGCTAAGGGCTGATCGCCCAGCTTGCGGAAAAACAGGTTGTAGTCCACACCACCGCTCTGCATGCACTGCAACAGGCGCTCTACCAACGCCATGTCGTCCTCTTCCGCGGTGGTCAGGCCCAGGCGCCGGCGCATCAGGTCCAGGTAGTGCGCCTGGTACAGCGGCAGGAACAGGCCCAGCGCTTCCTTGAGCGGTTCTACTTCGATCACCGTGGTCAGTGCCTGGGCCAGTGCACTGAGGTTCCAGTGGGCGATCGGTACCTGGTTGGCGTAGCTGTAGCGGCCACGGTCGTCGGAGTGGTTGCAGATGAAGTTGGCGTCGAAGTCGTCGAGGAAGGCGTATGGGCCGAAGTCGAAGGTGATACCGAGGATCGACATGTTGTCGGTGTTCATCACCCCGTGGCAGAAACCATAGGCCTGCCAGCGGGCGATCAGCTCGGCATTGCGCTCGACGATGGTGCGGAACATGGCCAGATAGGGCTGCTCGGCATCGCGGCATTCGGGGTAGTGCTGTTCCAGTATGTGGTCGATCAGCACGCGCTGCTGTTCTGGCTGCCTGGTGTAGTAGAAGTATTCGAAATGCCCGAAACGCACATGGCTCTGCGCCAGGCGGGTGAGCATGGCCGCGCTCTCGCGGGTTTCGCGCCAAACCGGGGTGCTCGAGCCGATCACGCACAGTGCCCGGCTGCTGGGAATGCCCAGGGCGTGCAGGGCCTCGGAGGCGAGGAACTCGCGGATCGAGGAGCGCAGCACGGCGCGGCCGTCGCCCATGCGCGAGTAGGGCGTCTGTCCGGCGCCCTTGAGGTGCAGGTCCCAGTGCTCGCCTTGGTCATTCAGCACTTCGGCCAGCAGCAGACCGCGGCCATCACCCAGGCGCGGGTTGTAGGAGCCGAACTGATGGCCGGAATAGACCATCGCCCGCGGGTCGGCCTCTTCCCATAGCTTGTGGCCGCTGAACAGTTCGGCAAAAACCGGCAGTTCTGCCTGGGCCGGGTCGAGGTCGAGCAGCGCCATGGCCGACTCGCTCGCTACCACCAGGCGTGGGTCTGCGATGGGTTCGGGCAGGACCTGGGTGGAGAACGCGTCGCCCAGGCGGGCGAAGCGGTTGTCGAAGGTGAGTTGGTCGAGGGCTTTCACGGGGCCGGCTCCAGAAATTGATGGACTGGGGCCGCTTTGCGGCCCTTCGCGGGCAAGCCCGCTCCCACAGGTATTGCGCAGTGCCTGAGAGCGGCGCGGCCCTTGTGGGAGCTGGCGCGCCCGCGAACGAGGGCGAAGCCCTCGCAGGGATTCTGCACAGAATAAAGTATTAGAGCCCACTCAGGCCGAAGCAGTGCCATCCGGTTTCGGCTGCTCCATCGGAATCAGCTGCTGCTTGCCGCCCTTAGAGTCCATCAGGAACACCTCGACCTGGCGCACCGAGATCTTGATGTTGTGCGCCTTGAACTCGCGGTTGATGTAGCGGTTGATCTCGTCCAGCGTCGGGTTGCGATCGCCCAGGTCGCGTACGTGCATGCGCAGCTCGTGGTCCAGCGAGCTCTCGCCGAAGTTGAGGAAGTACACGATCGGCTCCGGGTCCTTGAGCACGCGTGGGTTCTCCTGGGCGCCCTTGAGCAGCAGATCGCGCACCAGGTCCAGGTCCGAGCCATAGTCGATGCCCAGCTTCAGCGTTACCCGGGTGACCGTGTCGGTCAGCGACCAGTTGATCAGCTGGCCGGTGATGAAGGTCTTGTTGGGGACGATGATGTCCTTGCGGTCGAAGTCGGTGATGGTGGTGGCGCGGATGCGGATCTTGCTCACCGTGCCCGACAGGTTGCCGATGGTGATGGTGTCGCCGATCCGTACCGGGCGCTCGAACAGGATCATGATGCCGGAGATGAAGTTGGCGAAGATCTCCTGCATGCCAAAGCCCAGGCCCACCGACAGCGCGGCCACCAGCCATTGCAGCTTGTCCCAGCTGACCCCCAGGGTCGACAGGGTGCTGACGATGCCGATACCGACAATGGTGTACGACAACAGCGTGGTGGTGGCGTAGGCACTGCCCTGGGCGAGGTTCAGGCGGGACAGCACCAGCACTTCCAGCAGGCCCGGCAAGTTGCCGGCCAGGGCAAAGGTGATGCCGACTATCACCAGTGCGCCCAGCAGGTCGCCGAGGCTGATCGGCACCATGCTGGCGGCGGCGCCGGTGCCGCTGGTGTATTCGTAGAGGACGAAGTTGTTGAGGTAGGCGAACACCGAGATCAGGTCCGACCACACCCAGTACAGGCCAGCGATGAAGCCGCCAAGCAACGCCAGGCGGATAAGGCGCAGCGACTGCTGGTTGACCTGTTCGATGTCCAGCGTGGGTTCTTCGGTGATGACTTCGCCATCCAGCCCTTCCTTGGCCGCCGCCCGCTTGCTCAGTGCGCGCTGGTAGGCCAGGCGCCGTGCCGCCACCGACAGGCCACGCACGAAGGCAGCTTCGATCACCAGCCAGAACAGCAGCAGGTACAAGGTATAGATCAGACGGTCGGTAAGTTTCAGCGCGGTGTAGTAGTAGCCGAAGCACACGGCCACGAACAGGGCGATGGGCAGGGCGGTGAAGGCTACGCCCACGGCCTTGCGGAACAGCGAGGTGTCGCGGTGTGCCGGGCTGCTGAGCAGCAGGCGGCTGAGTAGCCAGGCCATCAGGGCGTAGCAGGCCAGTACTACGCCAATGCCCAGCACATCATCGGCCAGCGCCGAGGGCTGATGTTCGGCCACGGCCACCACCCCGACCAGTGCCAGTACCACGGTGCCCAGGCGGCGCACCCAGCCGCGCAGGAACTCGACCTGCGGCTTGTGCCAGCGGAAGTGGATTTCCGCCACGCCGCCCGGGGCGAGGATGCGGTAGGCGGTGTAGAACACCAGCCAGGCCTGGGCCAGTTGCCAGAGGGCGGCACCGAGGTTGGCATTCTGACCGCGGGCATCGATCTGCAGGGCGTAGCTGCACAGGGCCAGGCCCAGGCTGACCGGCATCGCCAGCAGGATGTTGATGAGAATTGCCTGGGGCGTGTGCCACTGGCTGTCACGGCGGAAGTGGCCGATGTCCTGGTGCACCTTGCCCAGCCGTTGGTACAGGTATTTGCGCCGCCACAGCAGGCCGCCGATCACCAGCAGCAGCGGCAGGAACAGCAACGGGCGCTGGCTCAGGCCGTCGCCCAGCTCCTTCAGGCCCGAGCCCCACGGCAGGTTGGCCACCTGGTCGGCCAGGCGCTCCGGCACATAGCGCAGCCAGTCCCAGTCCAGCGGCTTGTTGCTGGGGATCCAGAACATCTGCTCGTCGAGGGTGGTGCGCAGGCTCTGGGCGGTGTCCAGCAGCTGCTTCTGGTTGAGCTGCAGGGTGATCGATTCGTTGAGCAGCGCCGACAGCTCGCGGTTCAACCGCTCGAGCAGGTCGCTGCGGGTAATCGCCACTTCCAGCAAGGCCTTGCGCAGCTGTGGCGTCACCTCTTCCTGTGGCTGGGCAGCCAGCAGTTTGTCGACGTAGGTGACCGGGCTGCTCATCTGCTCGCGTTGCTGGTTGACTTCGAACTGGTACAGGCGGGTGTCGGCGATCTGGTCGGCCAGGTCGCGATCGACCTTCAGGTGCGGCAGGGTCTGCTTCTGCTTGTAGAGGATTTTCGACAGCAGCAGGCTGCCCTTGAGTACGTTGATCTGCTCGTCAAGCGCCTGGTCGGCCTGGGTCAGGCTGTCCAGCTGCTGCTTGGTGCGCAGGTTCTGCTGGGTCAGTTCGTTGAGGCGGTCGGTGCTTTTCAGCAGGTAGTCGGAGAGCTTGAGGTTGACCGCGCTTTCGGTGGCCAGCAGGCTGCTGCCGCCGGCTTTCTGGGCTTCGATCGACTGCTGGGTGACCGCTTCCTGGGACTGGGCCAGGCGCTTGTCGTTGATCAGGGTCTGCAGGTCCTGGATTTCCTGCTCCAGGCGCGCGGCGCGCTCGATCAGCAGGTCGTGGCGGGCGTTGCCCAGGTCTTGCAGCAGGCTGTTGCCGGCCAACTCCTGGCGGCGCAGCAGGGTCAGCGCGTTCAGCGAGGCCAGTTCGGCATTCAACTGGTTGCGCTGGTCGGCGTTGATCGGTTTGCCGGCGTCCTTGCCAGTCTTGAGAATGTTGTTGATCTGCTGGGTACGCGCCTGGCTGTTGCTGATTTCGGCCTGGGCGCGTTCCGGGCGGGTTTGCGAGTTGATGATCAGGCTGTTGGCTTCGGACAACGCTTTCTGCAGCTCACCCTGCAGGGTGCTGCGCTCGCTGAGCATCTGCTCCAGTTGCGGCACCGACAGGGTGGCGTACCGCTGGGCCACCGGCTGAGGCTTGCTTTCCTTGAGCTTGGCCAGTTCGCGCTGGCTGTCGCTGGTTTCTTTCGGCGCGCCGGTCAGCTGCTGCTTCAGCGCGGCGAGCTTCTTCTCGTTGTCTTCCTTGCTGGCGAGCAGGCTGAGGGATTGCTCCAGCACCTGCTGCAGGGCTTTCTGCTCGGCCTCGGGCAGCTTGCGCTCGGCGATCTTGTCGAGGCTGTTCTGGATGCTGGCGGTGGTCGGGGCTTCTGCTGCAGTGGCTGCAAAAGAGAGAGACAGACACAGCCCGAGGAGGGCTGTGCGAAGGTACACGCGCAGTGACATAGGCAGGCTACTTGTGGATCCGGCAGAAACGAAGTTTAGAGGAACAATCCTGGTCCGGGTCGCGTTCCTTCGGGGAATCTGACGCCTACTTTCTGGATCTTGTTCCCGTCCATGGTGGCCACGGTCCAGATCGTGCCATGCCATTCGACCTGGTCACCTACTACTGGAGCGCCTCCGACCTTCTGTCGGATGAACTGGGCCAGCGGCATTTTCGCGTCCAGGCCGTCGAGTTTCAGGCCGTACAGAGCTGCCACCGCACCCAGTTCGGCATCGCCTTCGAGCACGAAGTCGCCGAAGAAACGCAGGTCCAGGCCACGTTGTGGCGCCTGGCTGAAGAGTTTGCCCAGGGCCGGCAGGTTGTGCTCGTGGCCGATCACGCAAAGCATGTCACCCACTTCCAGCACGGTGCTGCCCGACGGGTGCAGCAACTGTTCGCCCCGGAACAGCGCCGCGATCCGCGTGCCTTCGGGCATTTTCAACTCGCGCAGGGCGGCGCCGATGCACCATTTTTCGGCACCCAGGCGGTAGACGAACATTTCCCACTCGCTGGTGATGTGTACTTCCAGGGCAGAACGGGAGATTGGTGCCGGGTCTGGCGGAACCGTCACTTTCAGCAGTTTGGCCATCCACGGCAGGCTGGTGCCTTGCACCAGCAGCGACACCAGCACGATGAAGAAGGCCAGGTTGAAGAACAGCTGGGCGTCCGGCAGGCCGGCCATCAACGGGAACACCGCAAGGATGATCGGTACCGCGCCGCGCAGGCCGACCCAGGAGATAAAGCCCTTTTCGCGGCCATGGAAAGCCTTGAACGGCAGCAGTGCGGCGACCACCGACAGCGGCCGTGCCACCAGGATCATCCACAGCGCCAGGCCCAGCGCCGGCAGGGCGATGGGCAGCAGGTCGTGGGGCGTGACCAGCAGCCCCAGCACCAGGAACATGCCGATCTGCGCCAGCCAGGCCATGCCGTCGAGCATGTGCAGGATACCGTGGCGGCTGCGGATCGGCTTGTTGCCAAGCACCAGGCCGCACAGGTACACGGCGAGGAAGCCGCTGCCGTGCAGGGCGTTGGTCAGCGAGAACACCACCAGGCCGCCGGCGATCACCAGGATGGGGTACAGGCCGCCAGCCAGCTTGATGCGGTTGACCAGTTGCAGCATCAGCCAGCCGCCGCCCAGGCCCAGCAGCCCGCCGATGCCGAACTCGCGCAGCAGGTGAGTGAGCAGGCTCCAGTGCAGGCCGGTCTGGCCGCTGGCGATCATGTCGATCAGGGTGACGGTGAGGAACACCGCCATCGGGTCGTTGCTGCCCGACTCGATCTCCAGGGTGGCGGTGACCCGCTCGTTCAGGCCCTTGCCGCCAAGCAGCGAGAACACCGCGGCGGCGTCGGTGGAGCCGACGATGGCGCCGATCAGCAGGCCCTGGATCAGGCTCAGGTTGAACAGCCAGGCGGCGACCAGGCCGGTGAGGGCGGTGGTGATCATCACGCCGATGGTGGCCAGCGACAGCGCCGGCCACAGTGCCACGCGGAAGCTCGCTACCCGCGTGCGCAAGCCGCCGTCGAGCAGGATCACGGCCAGCGCCAGGTTGCCCACCAGGTAGGCGGTCGGGTAGTTGTTGAAGATGATGCCGCCACCATCGACCCCGGCGACCATGCCGACAGCGAGGATGATGACCAGGATAGGGATGCCCAGGCGCGACGACAGCGAACTGACCAGGATACTTGCGCCCACCAGCAATGCGCCGATCAGGAACAGGCTGTTGATGGTGCTTGCATCCAAAGGCAGGTACTCCGGGGTATTGCGGAAAGAGGACTTGACTGGCAAGTCGCGTGCCAATCGATTCTAACCTGATGAATTGGCAGGCTGTAAAGCGTTTCTGCAGATGTGCAAAAGGCACCGCGATGGGTGCCTTTCATTGTATTGCCTGGGTGGGCCTCTTCGCGGGCGCGCCCGCTCCCACAGGTGAATCACAAATCTCAAGTTCTGTGAGAATCCTGTGGGAGCGGCTTTAGCCGCGAAGAGGCCGGGGCAGGCTTACGCCTGCTTCACTTCACGCATCGGCTTGCCCTTCACCGGTGCATCGCCCGCCACATAGTACTTGGCGGTGCTGCGCGGCAGCGGCTTGCGGCCACGGATCTTGTCCGAGATCTTCTCGGCGATCATGATCGTGGTGGCGTTGAGGTTGCCGGTGATGATGATCGGCATGATCGACGCATCGACCACACGCAGGCCCTTCATGCCATGCACGCGGCCTTCGCCATCGACCACCGCCATGTCGTCGGTACCCATCTTGCACGAGCACGACGGGTGGAAGGCGGTTTCTGCGTGCTCGCGGATGAACTTGTCCAGTTCTTCGTCGGTCTGCACGTGCGCGCCCGGGCTGATCTCGCGACCACGGTACGGGTCCAGCGCCGGCTGGGCCATGATTTCGCGGGTCAGGCGGATACCGTCACGGAATTCCTGCCAGTCCTGCTCGGTGGCCATGTAGTTGAACAGGATGCTCGGGTGCTGGCGCGGGTCCTTCGACTTGGCCTGGATACGGCCACGGCTTGGCGAACGCATCGAGCCCATGTGCGCCTGGAAGCCGTGTTCCTTCACACCGTTGGAGCCGTTGTAGTTAATCGCGACCGGCAGGAAGTGGTACTGGATGTTCGGCCATTTGAATTCAGGGCGGGTACGAATGAAACCACCGGCCTCGAACTGGTTGCTGGCGCCGATGCCGGTGCCGTTGAACATCCACTCGGCACCGATGGCCGGCTGGTTCCACCACAGCAGCGACGGGTACAGCGACACCGGCTGGGTGCAGGCGTACTGCAGGTACAGTTCCAGGTGGTCCTGCAGGTTTTCGCCAACGCCCGGCAGGTCGTGCACCACAGGGATGTCGAGGCTTTCCAGCAGGGCGCGCGGGCCAACGCCGGAGCGCTGCAACAGTTGCGGCGAAGCGATTGCGCCGGAGCTGACGATCACTTCCTTGCGGGCACGGGCTTCGACGCGCTCTTCGCTGTCGCCGACCAGGTAGGTCACGCCAATGGCGCGCTTGCCGTCGAACAGCACGCGGTCAGTCAGGGCGTGGGTGACGATGGTCAGGTTCGGGCGCTTCTTGGCCTGGTCCAGGTAGCCGCGAGCGGTGCTGGAACGGCGGCCGTTCTTGGTCACGGTACGGTCCATGGGACCGAAGCCTTCCTGCTGGTAGCCGTTGAGGTCTTCGGTGCGCGGGTAACCGGCCTGGACGCCGGCTTCGACCATGGCGTGGAACAGCGGGTTGTTGCCAGCTTTTGGCGTGGTCACGCTGACCGGACCTTCGCCGCCGTGATAGTCGTTCGGGCCGATGTCACGGGTTTCGGCCTTGCGGAAGTACGGCAGGCAGTCCAGGTAGGTCCAGTCTTCCAGGCCTGGCAGTTCTGCCCAGCCGTCGAAGTCCATGGCGTTACCGCGGATGTAGCACATGCCGTTGATCAGCGACGAGCCGCCCAGGCCCTTGCCGCGACCACACTCCATGCGGCGGCCGTCCATGTGCGGTTCCGGGTCGGTCTCGTAGGCCCAGTTGTAGCGGCGGCCCTGCAGCGGGAAGGCCAGGGCGGCTGGCATCTGGGTGCGGAAGTCGAAGCGGTAGTCGGGGCCACCGGCTTCCAGCAGCAATACGGTGACGCCGGCGTCTTCGGTCAGGCGGGTCGCCAGGGTGTTACCGGCCGAGCCGGCACCGACGATGATGTAATCGAATTCTTGGGACATGAAAGTACCCTCGTGTTGGCGGTGATAAGGGAGCGGGAACGCCCGTGCGCAGCGGCACGGGCGTGGCTAGACAGGGTTTAGAAAACCGAGTTGTAGCCGCCCAGCTCGACCTGGACCGACTTGATGCGAGTGTATTGAGCCAGCGAGCTGATGCCGTTCTCACGGCCGACGCCCGACTGCTTGTAGCCACCGACCGGCATTTCGGCCGGCGATTCGCCCCAGGCGTTGATCCAGCAGATACCGGCTTCCAGCTTGTGGATGATGCGGTGGGCGCGGGTGATGTCGTTGGTGCAGACGCCGGCGGCCAGGCCGTACTCGGTGTCGTTGGCACGACGGATGACTTCTTCTTCGGTTTCGTAGGTGAGGATGCTCATCACCGGGCCGAAGATTTCTTCCTTGACGATGGTCATGTCGTCAGTGCAGTCGGTGAACACGGTCGGGGCCACGAACGCACCCTTGGCGAAATCACCGGCGGTCAGACGCTCGCCACCGCACAGTACGCGGGCACCTTCTTCCTTGCCCTTGGCGATGTAGCCAAGCACGCTTTCCATGTGCTGGAAGCTGACCAGCGGTCCGAAGTTGGTGTTTTCGTCTTCCGGGTTGCCAGCGCGGATGCGGGCAACGCGCTCGACGATCTTGGCCTCGAAGGCAGCCTTCATTTCAGCCGGGATGAACACGCGGGTGCCGTTGGTGCACACCTGGCCCGAGCTGTAGAAGTTGGCCATCATGGCGATGTCGGCGGCCTTGTCCAGGTCGGCGTCGGCGCAGATGATCAGTGGCGACTTGCCGCCCAGTTCCATGGTGACTTCCTTGAGCGACGAGCTCGAGGCGCTGGCCATGACCTTCTTGCCGGTGGTGGTACCGCCGGTGAAGGAGACTTTCTCGATGCGTGGGTGCTCGGTCAGCCAGGTGCCGACTTCGCGGCCGCTGCCGGTCAGTACGTTGAACACGCCATTAGGCAGGCCGGCTTCGGTGTAGATCTCGGCCAGTTTCAGGGTGGTCAGCGAGGTGACTTCCGACGGCTTGAAGATCATCGCGTTGCCGGCGGCCAGGGCCGGGGCGGATTTCCACAGGGCGATCTGGATCGGGTAGTTCCAGGCGCCGATACCGGCGGTCACGCCCAGCGGCTCGCGGCGGGTGTAGACGAAGGACGATTCACGCAGCGGGATCTGCTCGCCTTCGATGGCCGGAACCAGGCCAGCGTAGTACTCCAGCACATCGGCGCCGGTGACGATGTCGACGTAACGGGTTTCCGAGTACGACTTGCCGGTGTCCAGGGTTTCCAGCATGGCCAGCTCGTCGTTGCGCTCGCGCAGGATCTCGACGGCGCGGCGCAGGATGCGCGAGCGCTGCATGGCGGTCATCGCGGCCCATACTTTCTGGCCACGCTCGGCGCTTTCGACGGCCTTCTCGACGTCAGCCTCGGTGGCACGTTGCACGTGGGCGAGGACTTCGCCGGTAGCCGGGTTGATGGCCTCGAAGGTGGCATCGCTGCCAGCGTCGACGTAAGCGCCATCAATGTAGAGTTTTTGCGTTCCGAAACGGGCCATAGTGTCCTCGCAAGTGCAGTGTGTGGTTTGGCTTGCGCGTCAGGCTCCTGCCGGGTTGGCCAGGGCCGTGCGTGCTTGTTCAGCGGCCTGGTCGTTTGTACCCAGGGTGTGCTGTTTAGCCAGTTGTAGATCCATGTATTCGTAAGCAATCCGTATCGCCTGGTCGGTGTCAAATGCATCACCCGACAGGGCGCCACGCAGCCACAAGCCGTCGATCAAAGCCGCCAGGCCGCGGGCTGCCTTGCGCGCATGGTAGAGCGGCAGGGCGCGGCGGAACTGGCAGCACAGGTTGGAATACAAGCGGTGGTCGTTGATCCGCTGCAACCTGTGCAAATCGGGCTGGTGCATGCTGGAAGCCCAGAAGGCCAACCAGGTTTTCATCGCCGGGCCGTTCACCTGGCTGGCATCGAAGTTGCCCTCGATGATCACTTTCAGGTGGGCGCGCGGGCTGTCGTCCGTCAGGGCCTGGCGACGTGCTCTGACGCCTTCGTTGAGCATGTTCATGATGTAACCCATCGTCGCTGCGATCAGGCCGTTCTTGTCCCGAAAGTAGTGACTGATGATGCCGTTCGACACACCGGCCAAACGGGCAATCAGCGCAATGCTGGCGTCACCCAGTCCGACCTGATCGACCGCCAGCAACGTGGCTTCGATCAACTGCTGGCGGCGGATGGGTTGCATACCGACCTTGGGCATCTTGCTATCTCCTCAGGCCTGCGAGCAGACGACGGGCGGCTGACTCGGCGAAGGCCAGTCTATTTTGTTTTGATTGAACGTTCAATCAATAAAGAATAAGCTCTGCGACAATTTGTGCCATTGACAGTTTTTCAAGCGGTCTAGAAAGCACGGATTGACACCCCAGGAAATCGCGTAACCCCCGGAATACAAGGCGTTGACGGGCATGAGCGATGCGAAATGCAGATTCTGCCGTGCGGTCATGGACCCTGCGGCGGGCCCTTGGAGCGGGCGGGGTGATCTGTGACGAATGCGCGCACCTCGGCTGAGGTGTGGCATTTTCAGCAGGCCACCTGTCTGTTTTTTTGCAACGTATCGATTCGGGATCACGGTTTCCAAGGGTGCTTTTATAACACCTGATGCAGTGGGGATATTCCACCAATTGCTCGGGAAAGACTGATTAGCCTCCACAGCTGCACTGCCCGGAGCATTCGTGCAATGAGTTCTGCCTCACTTACCAACCCTCCGGCCGAGAGGGTACGGGTCAACCGCGTGGTGTTCTTCACCTCCGCGCTGATGATCCTCGTTCTGACTGCCTTGCTTATCGCTGTACCCGAAACCGCCGGCCAAGTGCTGGGCGTGGCCCAAAAATGGCTGACGCGCACCTTCGGCTGGTACTACATGCTGGTAATCGGCGGTTACCTGCTGTTCGTCATCTACCTGGCCTTCTCCGACTACGGCAAGCTCAAGCTTGGCGGCAAGGATGACCAGCCCGACTTCAGCTATGGCGCCTGGGCCGGCATGCTGTTCTCCTCTGGTATCGGCATTTCGCTGCTTTACTTCGGCGCCTCCGAGCCGCTGGACCACTACTACAACCCACCGGAAGGCGCCTCTGCCAGCCTCGATGCAGCGCGACAGGGCCTGCAGCTGACCTTCCTGCACTGGGGCCTGCATGGCTGGGCGATCTACGCCCTGGTCGGCCTTGCCGTGGGTTACTTCGCCTACCGCCACAACCAGCCGCTGGCCCTGCGTTCGGCGCTGTACCCGCTGGTCGGTGAGCGTTGGGTCAAGGGCGCTGCCGGCAATGCCGTGGACATCTTCGGCATGTTCGTCACCCTGCTGGGCCTGGTGACCAACCTGGGCATCGGTTCGATGCAGGTGGCCTCCGGCCTGGAATACCTGTTCGGCATGGACCACAGCAAGACCAACCTGCTGGTGGTGATCCTGGTCATGGCCGGCGTTGCCACCGTGGCTGCGGTCTCGGGTGTGGAAAACGGCATCCGCCGCCTGTCCAACCTGAACATCGTGCTGTTCAGCGGCCTGCTGATCTTCGTCCTGCTGGGCGGTGAAACCCTGCACCTGCTCAACGGCTTCGTGCAGAACATCGGCGACTACCTCAACGGCATCGTGCTGAAAACCTTCGACCTCTACGTCTATGAAGGCGAAACCGGCAAGTCCGAGCGCTGGCTGGGCCTGTGGACCGTGTTCTACTGGGCCTGGTGGATCTCCTGGGGTCCGTTCGTCGGCATGTTCATTGCCCGTATCTCCAAGGGCCGCACCGTGCGCCAACTGGTCAGTGGCGTGTTGCTGATCCCACTGGGCTTTACCCTGGCCTGGCTGTCGATCTTCGGCAACACCGCGCTGGACCTGGTGATCAACCAGGGCGCCGTGGAGCTGGGCAAGACCGCCCTGGAGCAGCCGTCGATGTCGATCTACCAGCTGCTGGAGTACTTCCCGGCGGCCAAGATCGTGATCGGTGTAGCGGTGTTCGTCGGCTTCGTGCTGTTCCTCACCCCGGCCGACTCCGGCGCGGTGATGATGGCCAACCTGTCGTGCAAAGGCGGCAAGGTAGACGAAGACGCCCCGCACTGGATGGTGGTGTTCTGGTCGGTGGTCATCACCCTGGTCACCATCGGTTTGCTGTTTGCCGGTAACTTCGAGGCCATGCAGACCATGGTGGTGCTTGCGGGCCTGCCGTTCTCGGTGGTGCTGGTGCTGTTCATGTTCGGCCTGTACAAGGCCATGAAGCAGGATGTGGTGGTCGAGCAAGAGCGTGCCGAGCTGGCCGCCCGCGGTCGTCGCGGCTTCAGTGAGCGCTTGACCCAGCTGGAACTGCAGCCGACCCAGGCCGTGGTGCAGCGTTTCATGGACAAACAAGTCAGCCCCGCGCTGAAGGAAGCGGCCGCTCAGCTGCAGACCCTGGGCTTCGAGGTGGAAACCCGTGTCGGCCAGTCGCGCAACATGATGGGCCTGCGGGTGATGATGGAAGAGGGCAACCCGTTCGTTTATGAAGTGAGCCTGGACGGCTATCTGGCCGCGCCTAGCGAAGCGCCGGTGGAGGGCGAGCCGGAAGTGCGCCAGCGCTTCTACCGCGCCGAGGTGTACCTGCACGATGGTAGCCAGGAGTACGACCTGATGGGCTTTGCTCCGGACCAGATTGTGCGCGATGTGCTGGATCAGTTCGAGAGCCACCGCCAGTTGCTGGGGCGTGTTTACAGCTGATCAGCTATATCCAAAGGGCCTTGCCAAATGCAAGGCCTTTTTTTTGCCCAAGCATTATGTAACCCGCGCGGTTGATACAGCCAAGGCACCTTTCTGGTTTTGCCAAGAGGTGCTTTACATGAAACATCCCGCCTTCGACTTCCAGTACGCAGCCGCCAGGCATTTCTCCGACCGTCCGACGTTACGTCAAGTGGCGAGTCGCCAGTTACTGGAGGTCTTGCTGGCTGAGCTGCCGTGGCTTGCCTATGTGACCCCAGCGCTGTCGGATGCCGACCCGTTGATGCTTGATAGCCCAGACCCTGCCACGCCTTATTGGACCACACAGTCTTTGCTCGACAGGGTGCTCGAAGCCCTGCGTGGTCCTGGCGAGCTGGATCTGGAGCCAATCGGCGAGCGTCATTACAATCTGGGCTTGACGGCAGACTACCGCTTCGCCGGCTCCGACAGCGAATTTGCCACGCGGCAACTGGCCGGTTTGTCGGCCCCGCTCAATGAACTGCTTGAACAGTTGCCGCAACGGTTCTGTGAAGCGCAGCTGGACTACTGGCGGGCCAAGGGTAGCGCTGGCGTTAGCCGGGACAGCTGGTTGCAATTGCTGCTGCGCACCGCCCTGTTGCGCGGGCTACCGTTGCAAGGTCTGGACAAAGAGGAGCAGGCTTGCTTGCGCGGCTTGATCAGCGGTGGCAAGGATCAGCCCCTGGTGTTTGTTGTGCAAGCCAAGTTGGAAAGTGGGTCGCTGCATTTTCAGGAGAAGCTCAGCAGCCTGCTGGTGCTGGGGGAGTCCGATGCCCGTCAGATGGTGTTGTGGTGCGCCCCGTCGGGCATTGTCCGTAGTTTTGCCTCGTTATCAGCGTTCGGCGAAGGCTTGCGCGACGAATTGGCCCAGCGCTACAGCTTCGACAGTCTCAGCTGGGCCCGCTGCAGTGTTGAGGGCAACGTGTTTGCCCAACAGGTATCGCTGCTTCTCGACGGCATGTTCGAACGCTTTGAGCTGTTACGTCACGAAAATTTTGCCGATATCGACGAGCTTGAGCGGTGCTACGCCCGGTTGAGCGATCCAGCCGCCTGGTTCCTCCGTTATGAGGACGAGACGGCAGCAGTTGTACCACCTCCGGGAATTACGGCCAGTGCGCCGCAGGACAGTTTTGCATGGTGTGCTGCTTTGCTGCAGTTGGCGCTGCACCACATGGATGCCGATGGCGTGTCAGCGCTGGATGGCATCCAGCCATTAACGGAGTACGCCAGCCAAAAGTTGAGTGAGCGGATCGCCGAGGACCATGGCGATGACACCTCTCCCGATGACCTGATGCTGGACTTATACCGCGCCAACGGGGTACCGGGCGGGGCGGCGACAGGTGCAGGTGGTGGTGAGCCCTTGGTGTTTGTTGGCAGCAAGACCCTGACACAGTTCGCCATCGGCAACCTTGCTTCGCTCAAGGGGGCTTTCATCAAACAGATTCGTCGCCAGGACGGCAAAGCAAGCCCGGCCTGGCTGACTGCAAAGGCCGCTGCACAGCTGGTGACTGAACTCGATATCGGAGGCCAGTATCCGACCTACGTGGCTGCTCGGCTGAACGATACTAACGGGCGGGCCGAGCGTGTGATGCGCTTTGGCAAGGAATGGCGAAGCGCATTACTGGCGAGCGCCCTGGCTGGGAAGCTGGACGAAAAGGTGTCCGAAACCGGTTTGCAGTGCGTGATTGATTTCTGCGCGGGCCATGTGGACCCACAGACGCCTAGAATGACCATTTTCCCCCTGGCATTCAGGCGCAGTAGCACCTCTACGCACAAAGACGCGGTACGTGGCATGTATGTCCTGTTCTGTGCCGAGCCGCGTAGGGTGTTGTTGTACCGGCCGTTGTATCGGCAGGACACCGTTCGCGAGTATGCGAGCCTCGCCGCATTGCTTGAACACGTGCAAGAGTCGTCGTTGCTGCAAGCCAGCATCCTCGACTGGATGGAGCCAGACGCCAGGAGCATCTACCAGCAAGGTGGCTTCACCGAGCCGCATATTGTCAGCCTGGGCATCGACCCGTATGCGTTGCCCGAGCGCCCTGCCCCGGCGGTGCTCGACATCAAGCTCTGGCACAACGACCTCGACGAACGTTTGTACAAGGCCAATGCTGATTTGCTGATCGAGCTGGCAGACCTGCAATCCGTTTCCACTGCCGAAAGCCGCTGGGCGCTCCTGACTGAGGGGGCCTGGCTGTTGTTCGATGTAGCGACCTTGGCGGTGCGCGGCCCGGTTGCTACAGCAGCCTGGCTCTTGCAGCTGCTAACGTCGTTGCAGCATGACCTGATGGCGCTGGAGCAGGGCAGCGATTTCGACCGGCCTGCTGCCATTGCCGATCTGTTGCTGAACCTTTCGATGGTATTGCTGCACGCCCATCAACCGAATATTGAAGTATCTCCCGAGGCCTTGCTTGGTACCTTGAGCTTTGAAGGCTCCCGAGCGCAGACAGGGGCGTTCGGCGAAGTGGCTGTCAAACCCGTCGAGCAGGCACTCATCCCCTTGGTCGGCCAGGCGATAGACTTTTCGTGGCGCGGCCAGCACGGCTTCAACTGGTTGCCGCCGGCACAGCGCAAGCAGTTGCAAGCCATGCGCTCGAAGGTGTCGATCAATGGTTTGCAGCCCCTGCCTGAGGGTGTGAACGCGGGGTTGTATCGCATCGATGGCAACTACTATGCCGCCATGTCGGGTGACGTCTACCGCGTGGAGGTTTTATCGCAGGGTGTTCGGGTAGTTGATGGCACAGGCGCACCAGGGCCATGGCTTACCTTCATCAATGGAGTCTGGCGCATCGATAACGGGTTACGCCTTGCCGGGGGCGCCCCGGGCGGCGCAGCTCGGACTGCCGCACGGTTCAACGCCATGCATACGCAAATTGCGCGCCTGGACACTGAAATCGCAAACGTCAGGTTGAACGTGGCAAGCGCAGGCTCTGATGTTGTCGCCGCTGGGCGCGAGCTTGAAACCGTACAGCGCTTGCGCAGTGGTTTGCCGTCGCAGATCGGTTCGGCACCGGCGACCGAGGAACTGTCGGGTTTGCAATCGCTGGCGCTCAAGTATGACGAAAAAATCGCCACGCTAAAGACTCGTATCGTGCAAGCGCGGGAACTGGCGGCGACTTCACTGGAAGAAGCCGTTCGCAAAGGTCAGGATCGGCTAGAGCTTTTATCGGCCATGGCAGAAGCCAAATATGCGACCCAGCGCAGGAAAGGTGACTGGGACCCTGTGCTTGAAGAGCATCAGACCACGAGCCGAGTCGACCTGATTCGCGACAGCCAGTTCGTTTATAACGAGTTCTGGATCCTTGCCGACTACCCTCAGCTGAGCGTGCTGCAAAGTAACGTTGATGGTAAGCCCTTGGCAGAAGTTGGTGAACAATACGCCGCGCTTCGCGATCGTTTGGCGATCGTTGCCGAATACCAGGATCGCATGCTCGCCATGGGCATCGTACTGGATGACTTGCTGGCCAGTTCGCCGGATGATCTGGTCATATCCTCGGTCATTCCCGAGCACCAGAAAACAGTGGGGCAGTTGATCCGTGAACGCAGATTCACCACGATCCAGCTGCGTTTCCACCAGGTTCAAAACCTCGCGGAACTGGCGTTGCACCTGGACGCAGCTTCTGGCCAGCAGACGGTTGCTGCCTATCGGGAAGAACTGGTCGGGCTGTCCCTGCGCAGTGCGGCTGATGCGCACGGTGAGCTGGACATGGCCAATCTTTCGGCAGAAGACCAGGTGGTGATCCTGCAGGAGGCATGGGATGAGTACTCTGCTGCACTACTCAACAGTGCTCGAATCCTGCGTGATGGCGGCGAGCTGATAGAGCCTGCCATGCTTGAGCGGTACCGTCAGCATGTCGAGCAATTGAAGCATGATGCGGGACAGCGCCTGGTCGCCGCGCTGCAGCAGCCAGCCGTTGATGCGGTGGGCAAACGTGTACCGTATCTGGTTTCCACCGAGCAACAGCGGGTGGTGCGCAACCGCGAGGGCCAGCTGATGATCGGCACGCAGGTCGAGATCGACGGCCAGCCTGTCGTCGAGGTGCGCGAAGCGTTCAGTGAGGAGGTGCTGGCGACTTTTGACCTGGTGGAGGGCCAGTGGGTGCAGCGTGTCAGCAAGCACCCATCCTTGGCCGAAGATAGCGCGTCGAGTGACTTGCCGATGTGGGTCCAGGCTTTGCTGGATGATAGTAACACTGTGCGAGCCAAGGCCAGTGACTATGTCGAGAACGATATCAAAGGCACCTTGCTTGCCCAGTTGTTTGACCAGCAGCTGGAGAGACTGGACAAGGCGGTTGATGTGGTGCGCGATGCCGGAGGAAACGATGCGCTGATAAGAAGCCTTGAGCGTGACGCCGATACCCTACGCCACGAGAAGAGGCTGCAACTGACAACACTGTATACCGATACCAAATATCCTTCGGCTGAAGCGTTGCGCTTCCTGCATGGCGAAGGTTTGATCCGGGTCGAATACACCGCAAGGCAGACCATGCAGGATGGTAGCGTCTTTGATGAATACCGTATTGTGCGCCTGCCAAGCAAACGCAACCTCTGGGCTGCGCATTTTCATTTGCCTACACATGATGCCAACGCTGAGGACTTTACCGTGGGCCATCTCAAGACCTGGAGCCAGCGTCGGCTAAGTAGCCGCCTGGCTGCCATTGCGGGTCAGCGGTTGCATCGCGGCAAACTGACCCTTGAGCAGGCCAGAGGCATCATTCCGTTCCGCTGACCTGGCCAGCTGGGGCAATTGCACGGTGCCTGCGATGCGCAGGCATCGTCTGGTTGCCACGTTCGGCAATCATCTGCTCCAGGCTGATCAGTTCGATGCCCTGGCTTTTCAGCCGGGGCAGCTCGCGCGCCAGTACCGCCAGTGTCTGCGGATACGGGTGGCCGATAAGCACTGCCGAGCCCTGCCTGCGGGCAAGGACGATACCCTGGAGCAATTGATGTTCGATTGCCTCGAGCGACCGCTCATTATCCAGAAATACATCGCGTGATACATGGGCCAGGCCCATCTTCTGTGCGTGCGCCGCCGCCACGGTAGCGGCACTGGTGCGACTGTCTACGAAAAACAGGTGACGACGTTGCAGTTCGGCCATCAACCAGGCCATCGCCTCGTCCTGGGCAGTCATGCGGCTACCCATGTGGTTATTGATGCCAACAGCGCACGGGACTTTGCTCAACGCCATGTCCAACCGCTTGGCCAGCGTTTCAATCGGCACACCTGGGTGCCAGGCATAGGGTCCGGTGGCCGGGTCCATGGGCATGTGCAGGATCACCGTCTTGCCAGCCTTGTGTGCCTGACGGGCAAAGTCTGTGGCATGTGGGGTGTCAGGCATGATCGCCATGGTCACCGGGCCGGGCAGGGCCAGGGTACGGCTGTCGCGCTCGCTGCTCTGGCCCAGGTCGTCGATGATGATGCTCATGTAGGCCTTGCCGGCCGGCGCCGCTTGCGCGGCACTGGCCATCAGACCAAACAGCAGACACAACAGAAAACGCATGGGCTGGATCATTCGCCCTTGGTGATGTTCAGGCCCTTGAGCAGGCTCAGGGCCTGGCTCAGCTGGAAGTCGTCATCCTGCGGGCGCTCCTTGCGCTTGCCGCTGCCGGTCGGGCGGTCGGCGCCGCCGTTGCCATTGCCCAGGTGGCCCTGCAGGTCAGCTTCCTTGAAGTTGTCGGTGTCGGCTTCGGCAGTGAGCTTGGCTGGGCGCACTTCGATGTCGGGGACGATGCCCTGGGCCTGGATCGAGCGGCCGTTGGGGGTGAAGTACAGTGCGGTGGTGAGCTTCAGCGCACGGTCGTTGGCCAGTGGCAACACGGTCTGCACCGAGCCTTTGCCGAAGCTGTCGGTGCCCATCAGCACGGCGCGTTTCTGGTCTTGCAGGGCGCCGGCGACAATTTCCGACGCCGAGGCGCTGCCGCCGTTGATCAGCACCACCAGTGGCACGCCGTCGCTGGCGTCGGCCGGGTCGGCCGAGAAGCGCAGCTCGGAGTTGGCAATGCGGCCCTTGGTGTAGACGATCAGGCCCTTGGTCAGGAAGTGGTCGGCCACTTCCACCGCCGACTGCAGCACGCCACCCGGGTTGTTGCGCAGGTCCAGTACCACGCCGCGCAGCTTCTTCCCGTTGTCCTTGCGCAGCTTGGCCAGGGCCTTGCCCACTTCGTCGCCGGTCTTGACCTGGAACTGAGTGATGCGGATGTAGCCGTAGTCGTTCTCCAGCAACTGGCTCTTCACGCTCTTGACCTGGATGACCGCGCGGGCCAGGGTCACGTCGAAGGGGGTGCCGCCGTCGCGCACAAGGGTCAGGGTGATTTTCTCGCCGACCTTGCCGCGCATCTTGTCGACCGCTTCGGTCATGGTCTGGCCGCGGGTCGGGGCGCCGTTGATCTTGACGATCAGGTCGCCGGCCTGCACGCCAGCACGCGAGGCCGGGGTGTCATCGATCGGCGAGACCACCTTGATGAAGCCGTCTTCCTGGCCCACTTCGATGCCCAGCCCGCCGAACTCGCCGCTGGTGCTTTCCTGCAGCTCCTGGAAGTCCTCGGGGCCGAGGTAGGCCGAGTGCGGGTCGAGGTTGCTGAGCATGCCCTTGATGGCATTTTCCAGCAGGGTCTTGTCGTCCACCGGCTCTACATAGGCCGCCTTGATGCGGTCCATTACCTCGGCGAAGGTGCGCAGCTCTTCAAGCGGCAGCGGTGCCTTGGCGGTCACCTCGGTGGCCGGTACTGCGGCCGGCTTGGCCGGCTCTGCGGCAGTGACCAGGGGCGCGCCGACCGCCAGGGCGATGGACAGGGCCAGCTGGGTGAGACGAGGCGAGTGCAGCATGTCGAACGAACTCCTGATCCTGTAAGCGCTCCCTGGGGAGCGTCGGCGCAGCCCAAGGGCTACGCCGTAGAAATTTGACTAGCCCCGGCACCACTGCGAAGGATCGGTAGGCCGACCTTGTTGGCGGATGGCGAAGTACAAGCCGGCAGCGTCCTGGCCGCCGCTGTCGCCAACGGTGGAAATGGCCTCGCCGGCCTTGACGATATCACCGGCGCTCTTGAGCAGGCTCTGGTTATGGCCGTACAGGCTCAGGTAACCGTTACCATGGTCGAGAATGACCAGAAGCCCGGCACCGCGCAACCAGTCGGCGAACACTACGCGCCCGCCATGCACGGCTCGTACCTGGGTGCCCGGGTTGGCGCTGATCATCACCCCGTCCCACTTGGCACGGGCATCGCTGCCGCGGGCATCACCGAAACGTGCCAGCAATCGACCATTGACCGGCCATGGAAGTTTTCCCCGTGCGGCAGAAAATGCGCCGCCGTAGCTCGCGCCATCGCTGGAAACCATCGGACCCAGGGTGGTGCGGGCCTTTTTCGGTGGCTCCACCGGTTCGCCGGCCTGTTCGCGGGCGGCAGCGGCGGCCAAGGCTTCCTGCTGACGGCGTTTTTCCGCTTCCTGCAGGGCCAGCAAGGCCTTCTTGCGCGCTTCTTCGGCCTCGCGGGCCTGGCGGGCGAGGGTTTCTTCGATGGTCTTTAGTACTTTGGAAAGGTCGGCTTGATCCTGCTGGCGCGATTGCAGCTTCTGGTCGCGGTCCTTCATGTCGCTATTGAGCCTGGCCAGTACCTGCTGGCGCTTGCCTCGCTCGGTTTCCAGGGCCTGGCGGCGGGTGTCCAGGTCGGCGCGCTGGGCCAGCAGCTGTTGCTGCTGGGTAGCGATTTCCTGTTCGACGTTGGCCAGTTGGCGCAGGGTCTCGTTGAAGGTGCGCAGTTGCTCCAGGCGCGCCTTGCTCAGATAGTCGTAGTAAGTGAGGGTTCGGGCGAACTTCTCGGGGTTCTGCTGGTTGAGCAGAAGCTTGAGGTATTCCTCGCGGCCGTTCTGGTAGGCCGAACGAGCCTGGATGGCGATCAGTCGCTGTTGTTCAACGCGGGCGCTCTGGAGTTTTTTTTTCTCGGTATCAAGGCGCTCCAGCTCGCCTTCGGTCTTTTTTAGTTCTTGCTGCAGGGCCTCCACCTGCTTTTCGAGGTTGCCGATATCGGTCTCGGTGGCTTTGAGGTCCTTTTGCACACCGGCTTTTTCTTCCTGGAGCTTGCCCAGCGTCTTCTTGAGCTCGGCAATGTCCTGACGGGTGGCGTCCAGTTGCTGCTGGGTCTGCGCACGCTCATCGGCGAAGGCCGGGCTGAGCAGGCAAGACAGGGCTAGGAGAATCAGGGCGCGAAGCATGGGGTTTGGCGTACCAAGGATGGAGACTGGCCTAGTATGCCCGCGCGGGCGGGCAAAAAAAACGCCTCGCTGCGGGTGCAGAGGGGCGTTTGTCTGGAATTCATTTGTAATTGGGGCCGCAAAGCGGCCCCTATAGCTCAGGATCAGGCATCGACCAGGATGGATGTACCGGTCATTTCCACCGGCTTTTCCAACCCCAGCAGCTTCAGCATGGTCGGCGCCACATCGGCCAGCACACCGCCGTCACGCACCTTGACGTTGCGCTTGCCGACATAGATGAACGGCACCGGCTCGGTGGTGTGCGCGGTGTGCGCCTGGCCGGTGCACTCGTCTTCCATCTGCTCGACGTTGCCGTGGTCTGCGGTGATCAGCGCTTCGCCGCCGACCTTGTCCAGAGCCTCGACGATGCGCCCGACGCAACCATCCAGGGCCTCGACGGCCTTCACCGCAGCTTCGAACACGCCGGTATGGCCGACCATGTCGCCGTTGGCGTAGTTGACCACGATCACGTCATAACGCTGCTGCTCGATGGCTTCGACGATGCGGTCGGTAACTTCGGGCGCGCTCATTTCCGGCTGCAGGTCGTAGGTGGCAACCTTCGGCGACGGGATCAGGATGCGCTCTTCGCCTTCGAACGGCTCCTCGCGGCCACCCGAGAAGAAGAAGGTGACGTGTGCATACTTCTCGGTCTCGGCGATGCGCAGCTGGGTCTTGCCGTTCTTCGCCAGGTACTCGCCCAGCACGTTGTTCAGGCTGGCCGGAGCGAAGGCGGCGGGGGCCGGGATTTTCGCCGAGTACTGGGTCAGGCCAATGTAGGCGGCCAGTTTTGGCAGGCGGGCGCGGGGGAATTCATTGAAGTCGGGCTCGACGAACACGCGCGACAATTCCCGGGCGCGGTCGGCGCGGAAGTTCATGAAGATCACCGCGTCGCCGTCTTCGACCTTGACTGCTTCACCGACGCGTGTGGCCTTGACGAACTCGTCACTCTCGTCGCGAGCGTAGGCCGCTTCCAGGCCGGCCAGGGCGGTGTCGGCGGTGTATTCGGCAGCGCTGTCGACGATCAGGTTGTAGGCGGCGCTGACGCGGTCCCAGCGGTTGTCGCGGTCCATGGCATAGTAGCGGCCGATCAGGCTGGCGATGCGGCCCTTGCCCAGCTTGGCAAAGGTGGCATCGAGCAGTTCGATGGACGACTGCGCGCTGCGTGGCGGCGTGTCGCGGCCATCGAGGAAGGCATGCAGGTAGATATTCTGCGCACCGCGCTGCGCGGCAAGCTCGGCCATGGCCACCAGGTGGTCCTGGTGGCTGTGTACGCCGCCATCGGACAACAGGCCCAGGATATGCACCGCCTTGCCGGCACTGGCTGCCTTGTCCACGGCGCCGGTCAGTACCGGGTTCTCGAAGAAATCGCCGTCGCGGATGGCCTTGGTCACCCGGGTGAAATCCTGGTACACGACGCGGCCGGCGCCGAGGTTCATGTGACCGACTTCGGAGTTGCCCATCTGCCCGTCCGGCAGGCCGACATCCATGCCCGAGCCGGAAATGAGGCCATGCGGCTGGCTGGCGCGCAGGCGGTCATAGACCGGAGTGTTGGCGGCATAGATGGCGTTGTATTCGGGGCTTTCGCTGTGGCCGAAGCCATCCAGGATGATCAGGACCAGGGGTTTGGGCGTACTCGTCATCAATCAAACTCACGGTTGTTCAAAGATGATAAAGACACGCATTTTAGGGCAAATGCGCCACCGGCGGCGAATATTCGTCCTGTTCCCTGACCAGCGTGGCCAATGTGGCAACATGAAGGTACCTTTCCGGCCGGCCCGTCGGGCTTTGGTGGCAATAAGGGGCTGTGTATACTGGCCGGCATTTTCAATCGCGTGGAACACCCCAGATGGTTGCTAACCTGATTCAATTTGCGACAAACCACTACATCCTGGTGGCGATCTTCGTTGTCTTGCTGGTCGCGCTGCTGGTCAACGAAATCCGTCGCGGCGGCCAGAGCCTGAGCAACGGCCAGCTGACTGCCCTGGTCAATGCCGAGAAAGCCCTGGTCATCGACATCCGCCCGGCCAAGGAATACTCCGCCGGTCACATCGTCGGTGCGGTGAACATCCCGCAGGACAAGCTGGTCAACCGCATGAGCGAGCTGGACAAGCACAAAGACAAGACCCTGATCGTCGTCGACTCTATGGGCCAGCAGTCCGGCACCATCTGCCGCGAGCTGCTCAAGGCTGGTTACAACGCCGCCAAACTGAGCGGTGGCGTTTCCAGCTGGAAAGCCGATAACCTGCCCCTGGTGAAGTGATATGAAGCCCGTCATCGTCTATTCCAGCGACTACTGCCCCTACTGCATGCGCGCCAAGTACCTGCTCGAGAGCAAGGGCGTGGCCTTCGAGGAAATCAAGGTCGACGGCAAGCCACAGGTTCGTGCCGAGATGAGCCAGAAGGCCGGCCGTACATCGGTGCCGCAGATCTGGATCGGCAGCACCCACGTCGGTGGATGCGATGACCTTTATGCCCTGGAGCGCGCCGGCAAGCTCGATGCGCTGCTGGCGGCCTGATTTGCACTGCATTCAAAAACATTAGGATAAGGATCTGCCATGACTGACCAACAGACCAACGGCGCTGCTGCAGAAGACAACAGCCCTCAGTTCTCCATGCAGCGCATCTATGTGCGCGACCTGTCGTTCGAAGCCCCGAAAAGCCCGCAGATCTTCCGCCAGACCTGGGAGCCGAGCGTTGCCCTGGACCTGAACACCAAGCAGAAAGCCCTGGAAGGTGACTTCCACGAGGTGGTGCTGACTCTGTCGGTTACCGTCAAAAATGGTGACGAAGTGGCTTTCATCGCTGAAGTGCAGCAGGCCGGTATCTTCCTGATCAAGAACCTGGACGCGGCTTCGATGAGCCACACCCTGGGCGCGTTCTGCCCGAACATCCTGTTCCCTTACGCCCGCGAGACCTTGGACAGCCTGGTGACTCGTGGTTCGTTCCCGGCCCTGATGCTGTCGCCGGTCAACTTCGACGCCCTGTACGCGCAGGAAATGCAGCGCATGCAGGAAGCTGGCGAAGCGCCGACCGTGCAGTAATAGCTGCTGGTATCAGAAAAGCGCCTTTCGGGGCGCTTTTTTGTTGTCTGTGCCGGCCTCGTCGCGGGTAAACCCGCTCCCACAGGTGTTGCACTGGCTTTGAGTCTGTGCGGCCGCTGTGGGAGCGGGTTTATCCGCGAAGAGGCCGGCACAGGCTATAACTCAGCTCCCCGCAAACCCATTCTGCCGCCACGCCTCATACACCGTCACAGCCACGGTATTGGACAGGTTCAGGCTACGGCACCCCGGCCGCATCGGCAGGCGCAGGCGTTGTTCGGCAGGCAGGTTTTCCAGCACTTCGGTCGGCAAGCCACGGCTTTCTGGCCCGAACAGGAAGGCATCGCCCGGCTGGTACGCCACTTCGTGGAACGGGTGCGAGCCCTTGGTGGTGAAGGCGAACAGCCGTGGGTTGCCCAGGCTTTCCAGGCATCCGGCCAGGCTCTCGTGGCGCTTGAGCGTGGCATACTCGTGGTAATCCAGCCCCGCGCGCCGCAGGCGCTTGTCATCCAGTTCGAAGCTGATGGGCTCGATCAGGTGCAGGTCGCAACCGCTGTTGGCGCAGAGGCGAATGATGTTGCCGGTATTCGGCGGAATTTCTGGTTGAAAAAGGATGACGTGAAACATGCACGGCTCCAAGCGTGAAGATGACGGGCATTCTACCCCCGAACCGGACATGCGTTCGAAGGCGTTCCCGCGGGTGATGCTGTCGCTGGCGATTGTCGGCTTGATGGTGGGGCTGATGATCGGGCGCCTGACTACGCCCGAGGAGCGCGAGCTACTGCAGGTGGAGGTAGTGCAGGACAGCCTGGAGCTGTGGTTCAACGAAGAGCCTCAGCTGCATGGCGAGAATGTGGAAGGTACGGTAGCGCTGTTGTTCCAGGCCCAAGGCAAGGCCCGGCAGGGGCAACTGAGCCTGCAGGGCAAACCGGTGAGCTGGCGGGTGCAAAGGAGCAAGGAGGGGCTGTTGCTGACGGTGGTAGCCGCGCGCCCCCTGCGCGGCGAGTGGGCCGGTGCAGAGGACGCTGGGCGCTGGCGATTGCAGGTGAAACTGCACGAATAAAAGAGGGGATATCCCGGCCTGCCTGTACCGAGGTCCCCAAAACTGGCGATGTTGCTAATAAAAGAGGGGTTCACCCGGCCTGCCTGTACCAGGGCCCCCGAAACTTGGGATGTATTAGCTATTGCAGGGGGCGTGCCAGTTTTGAAAAGCCGCTGAATACCGGGGGTTCAGGGCGAATTGGCCGTTTTTTGAGGGGATTTGTGCCTTAGTGAGGTGCATCGGGCACAGGAACGGTGCATCGGAAGACTGAAACGTGTTCTGGCTCTTACAAACGCATTCGCGGGTAAACCCGCTCCCACAAGGGCGGCGCTAACCTTGAGGCTGGCGCTGTACCTGTGGGAGCGGGTTTACCCGCGAATGCGTTGTTGCAGGCAGTCAGGGATTAATGGTCATCACCTTCCTCATCATCCCCCCCAGCCACATTCATCCCCAGCTCCTTGATCTTGCGCGTCAGGGTATTGCGCCCCCAACCGAGCAGCAGCGCCGCATCGCGCCGACGGCCAGCGGTGTGCTTGAGCGCCGTCTCGATCATGATCCGCTCGAAGCTCGGCACTGCGCTGTCCAGTAGGCTGGTTTGCCCACGTGCCAACGCCTGGTCGGCCCATTGACGCAGGGCCTGCTCCCAGTTGGTTACCGGGGCGGCGTCCTGTGGCAGGTTCAGCAACTCGGGCGGCAAGTCGCCGATCAGCACTTCGCGGCTGGAGGCCATCACGGTGATCCAGCGGCAGGTGTTCTCCATCTGCCGTACGTTGCCCGGCCACGGCAGGTTGCGAATGAACTCCTCGGTTTCCGGCTTGAGGATCTTCGGCTCGACCGCCAGTTCCTGCGCGGCGCGGGCGAGGAAGTGGCGGGCGAGGGCGGGGATGTCTTCGCGGCGGTCGGCCAGCCGTGGTATGTGGATGCGAATCACGTTCAGGCGGTGGAACAAGTCCTCGCGGAACTTGCCGGCCTGTACCAGCGACTCCAGGTTCTGGTGGGTGGCGGCGATGATGCGCACGTCTACCTTGACTGGCACGTGCCCGCCCACGCGATAGAACTCGCCATCGGCCAGTACCCGCAGCAGGCGGGTCTGGGTGTCGGCGGGCATGTCACCGATCTCGTCGAGGAACAGGGTGCCGCCATCGGCCTGCTCGAAGCGACCCCGGCGCAGGTTGGCGGCGCCGGTAAAGGCGCCTTTCTCGTGGCCGAACAGCTCGGACTCCATCAGGTCCTTGGGGATGGCGGCCATGTTCAGGGCAATGAATGGCGACGCCGCACGCGGGCTGTGGCGGTGCAGAGCGTGGGCCACCAGTTCCTTGCCGGTACCGGACTCGCCATTGATCAGCACGGTGATGTTGGAGTGGCTGAGGCGGCCGATGGCGCGAAACACTTCCTGCATCGCCGGTGCTTCACCGATGATTTCCGGGGTGCGCGCCAGGCTCTGCGGTACATCCAGCCCTTGTTGCTCCTGGGCGTGCTGGTTGGCGCGCTTGACCAGCGAGACTGCCTCGTCCACATCGAATGGCTTGGGCAGGTACTCGAAGGCACCGCCCTGATACGACGCCACGGCGCTGTCCAGGTCGGAATGGGCGGTCATGATGATGACCGGCAGGCGCGGGTGCTGCTCTCGTATCTGTGCCAACAGGTCGAGGCCGCTGGTGCCCGGCATGCGGATATCGGAAATGATCACATCCGGTTGCTGGCGTGCCAGGCGGCCCATCACGCCATCGGCGCTGTCGAAGCTCTGGGTGGTCATGCCTTCCTGTTGCAGGGCTTTTTCCAGGACCCAGCGGATGGAGCGATCATCGTCGACGATCCATACGGTTTCACTTCGGCTCATGAGGCGGTGGCTCCTTGTTCCAGGGGCAGGTAGATCGAAAAGGCGGTGTGGCCTGCATGGCTTTCACACTCGATCAGGCCCTGGTGCTGGCTGATGATGTTCTGGGTAATGGCCAGGCCCAGCCCGGTACCGTCCGGGCGGCCGCTGACCATGGGATAGAAGAGGGTGTCCTGCAACTCCGGCGGGATGCCCGGGCCGTTGTCGATGATCTCCACCCGCGCTACCAGGCGATGGCGCACGTGGCCGATGGTGAACTGGCGCAGGGCACGGCTGCGCAGGGTGATGCGGCCCAGGCGCAATTCGTTCTGCGAACTTATCGCCTGCATGGCATTGCGCACGATGTTGAGCACGGCCTGGATCATCTGTTCGCGGTCGATCAACACATCCGGCAGGCTGGGGTCGTAGTCGCGCACCAAAGTGATGCAGCCCTGGCTTTCGGCCTCGACCAGGCTGCAGACCCGCTCCAGCACTTCGTGGATATTGGTCATGGCCAACGACGGCAGCTTGTTCGAACCGAGCATGCGGTCGACCAGGTTACGCAGGCGGTCGGCCTCCTCGATGATCACGTTGGTATAGTCGCGCAGGCCTTCTTCAGGCAGCTCGCGGGCCAGCAGCTGGGCTGCGCCGCGGATGCCGCCAAGAGGGTTCTTGATTTCGTGGGCCAGGCCACGCACCAGCATCTTGGTGGTTTCCTGCTTGCTCAGCTGGGCCTCTTCCTTGGTGATGCGCAGCAGCCTGTCACGCGGGTGCACCTCCAGCAGCAGCAGGGTCTGGCCCTGGTGCAGGATCGGCGTTACCGCGTAGTCGACGGTGATGGTCTGCCCGGTCAGCGAGGTGAGCTGCGCTTCGCGCTTGGTGAACGGGTGCGCCTGCTCGACCGCCTGGCGCAGGGAGCTGAGTGCTTCGGTCGACTCGGTGAACAGCTCGCTGATGAACTGCCCATGGCTGCGCTGGCCACTGACCGCCAGCAGCATTTCCGCGGCCGGGTTCATGTACTCCAGGCGCAGCTCGGCGTTGAGCAGCAGCGTGGCGGTGGTCAGGTTGTCCAGAAGCAGACGGTGCTGGGCATCGCTGATGGTCATAGGGCGTCGTCGACCTCTTTTGGCGCGTGTCGGGCATGGGCGCGGCCATGGTCGGGCGCGCGGTGGATCCGCTGATTCCAGTCTTTGGGCAAAAAATGCAAGAACCAAACCAAGGCTCCGAAAAGAAGCGGAATTTGCCGATAAAGCCCTGGAGACGGGACAATTCGCACCAGAATGAACTGATTAAACGGTTCACGTGATCGCTTTTGGGGTGCATTCGGGGGCGTTAGTCCACAGAATGCACCAATATGGAGCATAGGTGGTTTCAGGGTTTATCGCACAGCTGGCGGGCATTCGGCTTCTGGCGTTGAAAATGCAAGGTCTTCCGGTGAAGCACCTGTGACGTTGCCTGGCCTGGCGCGGTGCCATTGCTGGCGCAGCCGGCGAGGAGGGCGGATACGGTAATCATTGCAGGTAGAAGTTTGCGCATGGCGTGATGTCCATTGACTGAAGGGACGCCTACCCTGCGTGCTGAGGGGGCGGCGAAATGTCAGCGGCATCTGCTGGTTCTGTATGAAATCGATGAGGCAGCCACGGAAACGAAAACGGCCTCCCGAAGGAGGCCGTTCGTGATCATGTCATCGGCGCCAGGCGCCGATCAGATCAGCAGCTGTAGTACAGCTCGTATTCCAGCGGGTGAACGAAGGTGCGGACCTTGATTTCTTCTTCGCTCTTCAGCTCGATGAAGGCATCGATGAAGTCGTCGGAGAACACGCCGCCCTTGGTCAGGAACGCACGGCCCTTGTCCAGCTCTTCCAGAGCTTCCTTCAGGCTGCCGCAAACCTGCGGGATGTCCTTGGCCTCTTCAGGCGGCAGGTCGTACAGGTTCTTGTCGGCAGCATCGCCTGGGTGGATCTTGTTCTGGATACCGTCCAGGCCGGCCATCAGCAGGGCCGCGAAGGCCAGGTACGGGTTGGCCGACGGGTCCGGGAAGCGAGCTTCGATACGGCGGGCTTTCGGGCTGCCGACGTAAGGAATACGGATCGAGGCGGAACGGTTGCGAGCCGAGTAGGCCAGCATTACCGGGGCTTCGAAGCCTGGGACCAGACGCTTGTAGGAGTTGGTCGACGGGTTGGTGAAGCCGTTCAGGGCCTTACCGTGCTTGATGATACCGCCGATGAAGTACAGGGCGGTGTCGGACAGGCCGGCATAGCCTTCACCCGAGAAGGTGTTCTTGCCGTCTTTCCAGATCGACATGTGCACGTGCATGCCCGAGCCGTTGTCGCCGTACAGAGGCTTCGGCATGAAGGTGGCGGTACGGCCGTAGGCGTCGGCAACGTTGTGCACGACGTACTTCAGTGCCTGTACTTCGTCAGCCTTCTTCACCAAGGTGTTGAACTTGACGCCGATTTCGTTCTGGCCGGCAGTCGCCACTTCGTGGTGGTGAACTTCGACGGTCTGACCCATTTCTTCCAGTGCGTTGCACATGGCGGTACGGATTTCGTGGTCGTGATCGAACGGCGGAACCGGGAAGTAGCCGCCTTTCACGCCCGGACGGTGGCCTTTGTTGCCGCCTTCCACGTCAGCGCCGGTCATCCACGAGCCTTGCTCGGAGAAGATCTTGAACATCGAGCCGGAGATGTCCGACTGGAACTTCACTTCGTCGAAGATGAAGAACTCTGGCTCCGGGCCTGCGAATACGGTGTCACCGATGCCGGTGCTCTTCAGGTACTCTTCGGCGCGCTTGGCGATGGCGCGAGGGTCACGATCGTAGCCCTGCATGCTCGACGGGTCGACGATGTCGCAGGTGATGATCAGGGTCGGCTCTTCGGTGAACGGGTCCAGTACGGCAGTTTCGTCGACCGGCATCAGGATCATGTCGGAAGCTTCGATGCCTTTCCAGCCAGCGATGGAGGAACCGTCGAACATCTTGCCGACTTCGAAGAAGTCGTCTTCCAGCGCATCACGCGACGGCATGGTCACGTGGTGCTGAATGCCTTTGGTGTCCGTGAAACGCAGATCAATCCACTTGACGTCATGATCTTTGATGAGTTGAACCGACTTCGACATGTTGTCCTCCGGATGGTCTAGAGCGCGGTGGGCCGCTGCCCTGGAAAAAGGGTGTTGCCGGGCGCGGATAGTCGGCCAAGCTTACCTGCCTCACAAGGGAGCAAATTGCATGCCAGTGCCCGAAAATGGCGAGGGCGGGATAAAAGGGGGCGTTTGCGAGCATCTGGTGATGGGTTAATGGTGAAAAGTGCACTCTTAAGATGCGAATTTTGGTAGTAGTGCACCAATAGTGTGCACTGGTTGAATATTGTGCGTTCTTTGAGGGCCTCTTCGCGGGTGAACCCGCTCCCACAGGGACCGCACAGGTTTCGAAGGCTCTGACATTCTTGTGGGAGCGGGTTCACCCGCGAAAGGGGCGGCACAGCCAGCGCAAAACCCACTCCCTCTATTTATCTCAAAGCTTCTGATCAAAAGTTGCTCAAATCCTGAGCAATTTCCGCTATAATTCGCGCCCCTCATTTTCGGCAGGCCCTGCGCGCGCTGTTAACCAATGAAACTTATCGTCAAAGTCTTCCCAGAAATCACCATCAAGAGCCGGCCGGTGCGCAAGCGCTTCATCCGCCAGCTCGGCAAGAACATCCGCAACGTGCTCAAGGACCTCGACCCTGAGCTCGTGGTCGATGGTGTCTGGGACAATCTCGAAGTGGTCACCCGCGTCGAAGACGAAAAAGTCCAGCGCGAGATGATCGAGCGCCTCACCTGCACGCCGGGTATTACCCACTTCCTGCAGGTAGAGGAATACCCGCTAGGGGACTTCGACGACATCGTTGCCAAGTGCAAGCAGCACTTCGGTCACCTGCTGGCCGGCAAGCACTTCGCCGTACGCTGCAAGCGCGGCGGCCACCACGATTTCACCTCGATGGATGTCGACCGATACGTCGGCAGCCAGCTGCGCCAGCAGTGCGGAGCCGCCGGCATCGAACTGAAGAACCCGGAAGTGCTGGTGCGTATCGAAATCCGCGACCAGCGCCTGTACGTGATCCACAACCAGCACCAGGGCATCGGCGGCTACCCGCTGGGCGCCCTGGAGCAGACCCTGGTACTGATGTCCGGCGGCTTCGACTCCACCGTGGCGGCCTACCAGATGATGCGCCGTGGCCTGATGACCCACTTCTGCTTCTTCAACCTCGGCGGCCGCGCCCACGAGCTGGGCGTGATGGAAGTGGCCCACTACCTGTGGAAGAAGTTCGGCAGCAGCCAGCGCGTGCTGTTCATCAGCGTGCCGTTCGAGGAAGTGGTCGGCGAGATCCTCAACAAGGTCGACAACAGCTACATGGGCGTGACCCTCAAGCGCATGATGCTGCGCGGTGCCGCACACATGGCCGACCGCCTGGAGATCGATGCCCTGGTCACCGGCGAAGCGATTTCCCAGGTTTCCAGCCAGACCCTGCCGAACCTGTCGATCATCGATTCGGCCACCGACAAGCTGGTGCTGCGCCCGCTGCTGGCCAGCCACAAGCAGGACATCATCGACCAGGCCAACGCGATCGGCACTGCCGACTTCGCCAAGCACATGCCAGAATACTGCGGCGTGATCTCGGTAAACCCGACCACCCACGCCAAGCGCCACCGCATGGAGCATGAAGAGAAGCAGTTCGACATGGCCGTGCTGGAGCGCGCCCTGGAACGCGCCCGGCTGATCTCCATCGACCATGTGATCGACGAACTGGGCAAGGACATCGAAATCGAGGAAGTGACCGAGGCGCTGCCCGGCCAGATCGTCATCGACATTCGTCACCCCGATGCCCAGGAAGACGAACCTCTGGTGCTCGACGGTATCGAAGTCCAGGCCATGCCGTTTTATGCCATCAACAGCAAGTTCAAGCAGCTGGATGCCAACCGCCAGTACTTGCTGTATTGCGACAAAGGTGTGATGAGCCGTTTGCACGCACACCACCTGCTCAGTGAGGGACATGCCAATGTGCGTGTTTATCGTCCGACATAAGACGCCAGGGCTGTATGGCGGCAGCATCCGCCATCGCCCTCCCGACCATCGGGCCCGCTGAGCCTCAAACCGTACATATTCGCCGCCTACACTGGCGGCAACCGAATCCTCTGATCGAGATACAGTTGTGATCGAAAATCTGCGTAACATCGCCATCATCGCCCACGTTGACCATGGTAAAACCACCCTGGTCGACAAACTCCTGCGCCAGTCCGGCACCCTGGAGCGTAACGAGCTCAACGACGAGCGCGTGATGGACTCCAACGACCAGGAAAAAGAGCGCGGCATTACCATTCTGGCGAAAAACACCGCCATCAACTGGAACGGCTACCACATCAACATCGTCGACACCCCCGGCCACGCCGACTTCGGTGGCGAGGTTGAGCGTGTAATGTCGATGGTCGACTCCGTGCTGCTGCTGGTCGACGCCCAGGACGGCCCGATGCCGCAAACCCGCTTCGTGACCAAGAAGGCTTTCGAAGCTGGCCTGAAGCCGATAGTGGTGATCAACAAGGTTGACCGCCCGGGCGCGCGTCCTGACTGGGTTCTGGACCAGATCTTCGATCTGTTCGACAACCTCGGTGCCACCGATGAGCAGCTGGACTTCAAGGTTGTCTACGCCTCGGCCCTGAACGGCATTGCCGGTCTGGACCACACCGAAATGGGCGAAGACATGACCGCGCTGTACCAGTCGATCGTCGACAACGTACCAGCACCGTCCGTTGACCGTGACGGCCCGTTCCAGATGCAGATCTCCGCACTGGACTACAACAGCTTCCTCGGTGTTATCGGCGTTGGCCGTATCGCCCGTGGTCGCGTCAAGCCGAACACCCCGGTTGTCGCCATCGACACCAACGGCAAGAAGCGTAACGGTCGTATCCTGAAGCTGATGGGTCACCACGGCCTGCACCGCGTGGATGTCGAAGAAGCCCAGGCCGGCGATATCGTCTGCATCAGCGGTTTCGACGAACTGTTCATCTCCGACACCCTGTGCGCACCGGATGCGGTAGAAGCGATGAAGCCGCTGACCGTCGACGAGCCAACCGTTTCGATGACCTTCCAGGTCAACGACTCGCCGTTCTGCGGCAAGGAAGGCAAGTTCGTCACCAGCCGTAACATCAAGGACCGTCTGGACAAAGAGCTGCTGTACAACGTAGCCCTGCGCGTTCAGGAAACCGATTCCCCTGACAAGTTCAAGGTATCGGGCCGCGGTGAACTGCACCTGTCGGTACTGATCGAAACCATGCGTCGTGAAGGCTTCGAGATGGCTGTAGGCCGTCCTGAAGTGATCATCCGCGAAGTCGACGGCGTCAAGCAGGAGCCGTTCGAGAACGTCACCATCGACATCCCTGAAGAATCCCAGGGCAAGGTCATGGAAGAGATGGGCCTGCGTAAGGGCGACCTGACCAACATGGTGCCGGATGGCAAGGGCCGTGTTCGCCTGGAATACAACATTCCAGCCCGTGGTCTGATCGGTTTCCGTAACCAGTTCCTGACCCTGACCAACGGTGCAGGCATCCTGACCTCGATCTTCGATCGCTACGACACCATGAAGTCGGGCCAGATGTCCGGCCGCCTGAACGGCGTTCTGGTATCGGTCGAGACCGGCAAGGCGCTGACCTACTCGCTGGAAACCCTGCAGGCTCGCGGCAAGCTGTTCGTTGAACACGGCCAGGAGATCTACAACGGTCAGATCATCGGCCTGAACAGCCGTGACAACGACCTGGGCGTGAACCCGACCAAGGGCAAGAAGCTCGACAACATGCGTGCTTCGGGTAAAGACGAAGTCATCGCCCTGGTACCGCCAGTTCGCCACACCCTGGAACAGGCCCTGGAATTCATCCAGGACGACGAGCTGTGCGAAGTGACTCCTAAGTCGATCCGCCTGCGCAAGAAGATCCTGGACGAAGGCGAGCGTACCCGCGCTGCCAAGAAAGCCAAGAACTGAGTTAGCTCAGGCTGAATGAAAACGCCCCCGGTCGAAAGACCGGGGGCGTTTTTTTTGCCTGCAGGATTTGTGTTGTCTTTGCGGGCCTCTTCGCGGGTAAACCCGCTCCCACAGGTGCTGCACAGGTCTTGAATGTTGTGGTGTACCTGTGGGAGCGGGTTCACCCGCGAAGAGGCCTGAAAAGGCTAATGATCAGCGCCCGACAACCTTGGGCTTATAGGCACAATACCCCGGCCGCGGCCCGACCTTGGGGTGGTTGCGGCAGGTATCCGGCCGCTTGTCATAAATGGTGCACAGCCGGCTTTTACGGTCCAGGTACAGGCAGTCATCATTGCTCATCCGGGTCAGGGTGAAGATCCCCGACTTCTGGTTGAAGCGCTCGATGATGCCGTCCTTCTGCAGGCGCTTGGCGATGTTCTTCGGCGGTTCGTCTTTTTCGAACTCGTCGACCACGCCGATACGGATCAGATCCTTGATCTTCACCTCCACCGGCAGGGTGCAGCAGGTCGAATGGCAGCCATGGCACATGTTGCTGGTATAGCGCTGCCAGGTCTCCAGGCGGTCGACTTCGGCCGCGGCGATCAGGGTCGTTTTCATCGTTATGGGGGTGTATCACGGTCTTGGGGCGCGCGATCATACCGGAATTGTTCAATTTATGAACAACCTTTTGCCGGAATCGCAAAGTGGGCATGAAAACTGCGAACGGTAACTGTCACTCCCTGTCGAAGGGTCTAGGCTCAACAGTCTCCCTCCGTTTTCGTCAACTTGCCCGAGGATGCCGCATGTCCCAGGAACCAAAAGCTCGTGACGCCGAGGTGGCCGAATTTCGCGCCGCTGTACTGGACAAGCTGACCTACGCGGTCGGCAAGGACCCGGAGCACGCCTTCGACCACGACTGGTTCGAAGCCATCGCCCTGGCCGCGCGCGATCACATGGTCGATCACTGGATGGACCACACCCGCCAGGCTTATCGCCGCAGCCAGAAGCGGGTCTATTACCTTTCCCTCGAATTCCTCATCGGCCGCCTGCTGTACGACAGCCTGAGCAACCTGGGCCTGCTGGACATTGCCCGCGACGCCCTGGAAGGGCTGGACGTGGACTTGGAGCGCATCCGCCTGCTTGAACCCGATGCCGCGTTGGGCAACGGTGGCCTGGGGCGCCTGGCAGCGTGCTTCATGGAGAGCATGTCGACCCTGGGCATCGCCGCCCACGGCTATGGCATCCGCTACGAGCACGGGCTGTTCCGCCAGGCCATGGTCGATGGCTGGCAACAGGAGCAGACCGAGAACTGGCTGGACTTCGGCAACCCCTGGGAGTTCGAGCGCGCCGAGGTGATCTACCCCATCAGCTTTGGCGGCAGCGTCGAAACGGTGCACGACACCCACGGCCAGCAGCGCCAGGTGTGGTGGCCGGGCGAGACCGTGCGGGCGGTGGCCTATGACACGCCGGTGGTCGGTTGGCGCGGGGCCAGCGTCAATACCCTGCGCCTGTGGCGTGCGCGGGCGCTGGAAGAGCTGCACCTGGAGCGCTTCAATGCCGGTGACCATCTGGGCGCCGTGGCGGAAGTGGCACGGGCCGAAAGCATTTCGCGAGTGCTGTATCCGGCCGACAGCACCGAGGCGGGCCAGGAACTGCGCCTGCGCCAGGAATACTTCTTCGTCTCGGCCTCGTTGCAGGACCTGCTGCGCCGCCATCTGAACATGCACGACAACCTGCTCAACCTGCCGGACGCGGCGGCCATCCAGCTTAATGACACCCACCCGTCGATCGCCGTGGCCGAGCTTATGCGCCTGCTGGTCGACCAGCATGAAATCCCCTGGGATACCGCCTGGGAGCTGACCGTCGGCACCCTGGCCTACACCAACCACACCTTGCTGCCCGAGGCCCTGGAAACCTGGCCGGTAGCGCTGATGGAGCGCATGCTGCCGCGGCACATGCAGATCATCTACCTGATCAACGCCTACCACATCGACGCGCTGCGGGCGAAAGGCCTGCACGACTTCGATGTGTTGCGGGCCGTGTCGCTGATCGAGGAAGACAACGGCCGTCGGGTGCGTATGGGCAACCTGGCGTTCCTCGGTTCGCACAGCGTCAACGGTGTATCGGCGCTGCACAGCAAGCTGATGAAAAGCACGGTGTTCGCCGAGTTGCACAAGCTCTACCCGCAGCGGATCAACAACAAGACCAACGGCATTACCTTCCGCCGCTGGCTGTACCAGTCCAACCCGCAGCTGACCGCCATGTTGGTCGAGGCGCTGGGCCCCGAGCTGCTGGACGATCCGGAAGGGCGCCTGGCCAATCTGGTGCCGTTCGCCGAAAAGAGCGGCTTCCGCAAGCAGTTCGCCGCGCAGCGCCTGCACAGCAAGCGTGCCCTGGCCAGCATCATCCAGGACCGCCTGGGCGTTACGGTGAACCCCGAAGCGTTGTTCGATGTGCAGGTCAAGCGCATCCACGAATACAAGCGCCAGTTGCTCAACCTGCTGCATACGGTGGCGCTGTACCAGGCCATGCGCAACGACCCCGGTACTGACTGGGTGCCACGGGTGAAGATCTTCGCCGGCAAGGCCGCGGCCAGCTATCACCAGGCCAAGCTGATCATCAAATTGGCCAACGATATCGCCCGGGTGGTGAACAACGACCCGACCGTGCGCGGCCTGCTGAAGGTGGTGTTCCTGCCCAACTACAACGTCAGCCTGGCTGAAAGCATCATCCCGGCGGCGGACCTTTCCGAGCAGATTTCCACCGCCGGTTACGAAGCTTCCGGCACCAGCAACATGAAGTTCGGCCTCAACGGCGCGCTGACCATCGGCACCCTGGATGGCGCCAACGTGGAAATGAGCGAGCAGGTCGGGGCCGACAACATGTTCATCTTCGGCCTCACCGCGCAGCAGGTTGAAGCGCGGCGCCGCGCCGGGGACTTCGGTGCGACGGCGGCGATTGCCGCATCCAGTCGCCTGAACGATGTGCTGCAAGCCATTCGCAGCGGGGTGTTCTCGCCAGATGACCCGTCGCGCTACACCGCCTTGATCGACGGGCTGGTGGCTTATGACCGCTTCCTGGTGTGTGCCGACTTCGATGCCTACTGGGATGCCCAGCAGCGGGTCGAGGACCTGTGGCACAAGCCGCAGGAATGGTGGCGCATGGCGGTGCTGAACACCGCACGGATGGGCTGGTTTTCTTCGGACCGGACGATTCGGGAATATGCCAGCGAGATCTGGAGGGCCTTGGATTGAGGTAAGCCTGCACCGGCCTCTTCGCGGGTAAACCCGCTCCCACAGGGACTGCACAGGCCCTGAATTTTGTGAAGATCCTGTGGGAGCGGGTTCACCCGCGAATGGGCCTCACTCCGACCACCGGCCTGGCGCGTGCTGAACTACCGACCTATTGTGCCGTCTGAGAGCCGTGGCGAGTCTCATCACTCGCTAGCCCGCAACTCTCCCTGTAAACTGCGGGGGTTTTTATTCCCCCCATCCTTTCGGAGCCATACATGTCCCGCGTTACCCTGAGTCGCTATCTGATTGAGCAGACCCGCAGCAACAATACCCCTGCCGATCTGCGCTTCCTGATCGAGGTGGTGGCGCGTGCGTGCAAGGAAATCAGCCATCACGTGTCCAAAGGCGCCCTTGGTGGTGTGCTGGGCAGCATGGGCACTGAAAACGTGCAGGGCGAAGTCCAGAAGAAACTGGACGTGATTTCCAACGATATCCTGCTGGAAGCCAACGAGTGGGGCGGCCACCTGGCCGGCATGGCTTCCGAAGAAATGGACAACGCCTACCAGATCCCGGGCAAGTACCCGAAAGGCGCGTACCTGCTGGTCTTCGACCCGCTGGACGGCTCGTCCAACATCGACGTCAACGTTTCGGTCGGCACCATCTTCTCGGTACTGCGTTGCCCTAACGAATACCTGAGCCAGAACGAAACCCTGAACGAAAATGCCTTCCTGCAGCCAGGCAGCCAGCAGGTCGCCGCCGGTTACGCCATCTACGGCCCGCAGACCATGCTGATCCTGACCCTGGGCAACGGCGTCAAGGGCTTCACCCTGGACCGCGAACTGGGCAGCTTCGTCCTCACCCACGAAAACATCCGCGTGCCGGAAAGCACCGCAGAATTCGCCATCAACATGTCCAACCAGCGCCACTGGGAAGCCCCGGTTCAGCGCTACGTGGGCGAACTGCTGGCAGGCGAGACCGGCCCGCTGAAGAAGAACTACAACATGCGCTGGATCGCCTCGATGGTGGCCGACGTACACCGCATCCTGACCCGTGGCGGCCTGTTCATGTACCCACGTGACGCCCGCGAGCCGAGCAAGCCGGGCAAGCTGCGCCTGATGTACGAAGCCAACCCGATGTCGTTCATCATCGAACAGGCCGGCGGCGCTTCTACCAACGGTTACGATCGCATCCTCGACATCCAGCCAGAAAGCCTGCACCAGCGTGTGTCGGTAATCCTCGGCTCGAAGGAAGAGGTCGAGCGCGTCACCGCCTACCACAAGGAGTAAGTCATGCTCGCACCTTGGCAGCCGTTGCTGGAGTGGTGGTTCGGTTGGGGCACCAGTCCCCAGGCCGTGGCTGACGAGAAGAGTACGCTGTGGTTCGGCAAGCATCATGATGCCGAGGCCCATGCGCTGTTTGGCGAGCTGGTCGAGCATGCCCTGGCGGGTGGGCTCGACGAGTGGCAGCAAAGCCCGCAGGGCTGGCTGGGCCTGCTGATTCTGCTGGACCAGCTGCCGCGCATGATCTACCGCGACACGCCGCGCGCCTTCGAGGGCGATCGGCGTGCCCAAGTGGTGGCGATGCAAGGTTTGCAGAAAAACTGGGATTACCAGCTGCTGCCGATCCAGCGGGTGTTCGTGCTGCTGGTGCTGGAGCACGCCGAGGTACTGGACTGGCAGAACCTGTGCGTCGAGCGCTACCAGCTACTGCTGGAGGAGCAGCCCGAGGCCAACCGCCGGTTGTTCGAAGGCTTCCTCGACTATGCCGAGCAGCACCAGCGGGTGATTGCCCGTTTCGGGCGCTTCCCGCACCGCAACCTGGTGCTGGAGCGGCCGAGCACCAGCGAAGAGATGGACTTTTTGCTGGAGCCTGGGTCCAGGTTCTGAGATAGCAGGGGCCTGCTGCGCAGGCCATCGCGACACAAGGCCGCTCCTACAGGGGGCGGCTTTTTTATTGGGCGGATGATCAATGCTTTGTGATTAATCGCACAGTAGTGGCCATCCGACCAATGGCGTAGGGATAGAGGAGGGAGGGTAGGGAACCTGGGAGGGTTTTTACCGTCGAAGGTCACTGCAGGCCACTCGCCTGTATCCCCTCTCCAGGAGTGTCCTTCATGTCGTTGCGTTCCCTCGCCCTGTTGTCGCTGTGCGTCGTCCTGACTGCCTGCAGCAAGATCAATCAGGAAAACTATTCCAAGATCAAGGCCGGTATGAACAAGGCCGAGGTCGAGCAGTTGCTCGGCACGCCGACCGAGTGCTCTGGCGCGCTGGGGATGAGCAGCTGCACCTGGGGGGACGAGAAGAGCTTCATCAGTGTCCAGTATGCGGCTGACAAGGTGCTCATGTATTCAGGGCAGGGTCTCAAATGAGGCACCTGTATCTGCTGATGGGGGTATGCCTGGCATTGCTGCTGGGCGGTTGCGCCGGCTCCGTGCATGACCCGCTGGCACCGAAAACCGCAGGCAACATCGACCTCAAGCGCTACCAGGGCAAGTGGTACGAGCTGGCGCGCCTGCCGATGCGCTACCAGACCGGCTGCGAGCAGTCGGAAGCGCACTACAACCTCAGGCTCGATGGTAGCCTCGGCGTGCTCAACCGCTGCCGCACCATGGGTGACGAATGGCTGCGCGCCGAAGGGCATGCGAACATCCAGGAGCCGGGGCACACCGACAAGTTGTGGGTCGAGTTCGACAACTGGTTCACCAAGCTGGTGCCAGGGGTGGCGAGGGGCGAGTACTGGATTCTGTATGTGGATGATCGCTACCGTACGGCGGTGGTCGGCAGCCCGGACCGCAAGCACTTGTGGATCCTGTCGCGTACGCCGACGCTAGCGGCCTGGGAGCGCGAGAATCTGATGTCCAGGGCCCGGCAGCAGGGGTATGACACCAATCGGCTGATCTGGCGTGCGTCGGACCAGCAGATCGTCAAGAGGCACTGAATTTCTGAGGGTTGCTTTGCAACCCATCGCGACACAAGGCCGCTCCTACAGGGGAACGCATATCCCTGTAGGAGCGGCCTTGTGTCGCGATGGGCCGCAAAGCGGCCCCAAAAACTCAGCCCAAAAGCTGGCGCAACACCTCGGCAAACGCGCGCCCGCTTTCCTCTTGCTGTGCATGTTCCCCCTGGCGCACCACCCACTGCCCATTCACCATCACATCCCGCACCTGGCGATCGCCGCCGGCAAACAGCCAGCGGTTGAGAATCGCATCCCCATCGGCCATGGCGATGTAAGGGTCCTGCCCATCGAGCACCAGCCAGTCGGCGCGCTTGCCCACGGCCAGTTCCCCGACCGCCTGCCCCAGCGCCTGCGCGCCGCCCGCCAGCGCAGTGTCATACAGCGTGCGCCCGACCATCGGCTGGTCGCCGCGATACAGGCGGTTACGCCGCTGGTCGCGCAGCCGCTGGCCGTATTCCAACCAGCGCAGTTCCTCCACCACACTCAACGACACATGGCTGTCCGAACCAATGCCCATGCGCCCACCCTGTGCCAGATAGTCCACTGCCGGGAAAATCCCGTCGCCCAGGTTGGCCTCGGTGGTCAGGCACAGCCCGGCTACCGCGCCGCTGCGGGCCATGGCGGTGACTTCATCCGGCTCGGCATGGGTGGCATGCACCAGGCACCAGCGTGGGTCCACGTCCACGTGCTCGTACAGCCACTGCAGCGGGCGCAGGCCGCTCCAGGCCAGGCAGTCGTCGACTTCCTTCTGCTGCTCGGCGATATGGATATGCACCGGGCACTGCTTGTCGCTGGCTGCCAGCACTTCGGCGATCTGCCCGGGCGTCACGGCGCGCAGCGAATGGAAGCACAGACCCAGTTGCTGCGCGGGTTGCGCGGCCAGCAGCGGGGCCAGCTGCGCTTGCAGTTGCAGGTACTGCTCGGTGGAGTTGATGAAGCGCCGCTGCCCCTCATTCGGGGCCTGGCCGCCGAAGCCTGCGTGGCTGTACAGCACCGGCAGCAAGGTCAGGCCAATGCCGCTGTCGGCTGCAGCCGCGCTGATGCGGCGGGACAGTTCGGCCGGGTCGGCGTAGGCCTTGCCGGCCTGGTCATGGTGTACGTAGTGGAATTCGGCCACCGAGGTGTAGCCGGCCTTGAGCATTTCGATATAGAGCTGGCGGGCGATGACCTGCAGCTGCTCCGGGCTGATCTGGCCGACCAGGCGGTACATCAGGTCGCGCCAGGTCCAGAAACTGTCGTTGGGGTTGCCGGCGACTTCCGCCAGCCCTGCCATGGCGCGCTGGAAGGCATGCGAGTGCAGGTTGGGCATGCCGGGCAGCAGTGGGCCGGCCAGCCGCTCGGCGCCTTCGGCCGAAGCATCCGGTTCGATGCGGGCCACGCGGCCATCGCAGGTGACCTCGATGCGGACATTGCTGGCCCAGCCCGTGGGTAGCAGGGCGCGTTCGGCGAAGTAGGCGGACATCGGTGAAAATCCTGTTATTGTTGACTTGTATATACATATACAGGCGTTTGCCTGCCGGGTAAACTGCGGCAAGCTACCGCTCATTCCATTTGCACAAGGATCCAACGCCGTGCCGACACCTCCTGTCTCCGCGCTGGTTGCCCAGATGGGCGAGGGCCCGGCGCCGCTGTACGCCCGGGTCAAACAGATGATCATCCAGCAGATCGACAACGGCAGCTGGCCACCGCATCACCGAGTACCCTCGGAGAGCGAACTGGTCAGCGAGCTGGGCTTCAGCCGTATGACCATCAACCGCGCCCTGCGCGAACTTACCGCCGAAGGCCTTCTGGTGCGCATGCAAGGGGTCGGGACCTTCGTGGCCGAGCCCAAGGGGCGTTCGGCGCTGTTCGAGGTCAACAACATCGCCGATGAAATTGCCGCTCGTGGCCACCAGCATAGCTGCCAGGTGATCACCCTCACCGAGGAAACGGCCGGTTCCGAGCGGGCCCTGGCCCTGGACATGCGCGAAGGCCAGCGGGTGTTCCACTCGCTGATCGTGCATTTCGAGAACGGCGTGCCGGTGCAGATCGAGGACCGCTACGTCAATGCTGCGATTGCCCCCGACTACCTCAAGCAGGACTTCACCCGGCAGACGCCTTACGCCTACCTGTCGCAGGTGGCGCCGCTGACCGAGGGTGAACACGTGGTCGAGGCAATCCTGGCCGAGCCGGAAGAATGCCGCCTGTTGCAGATCGAGCGGGGCGAGCCCTGCCTGCTGATCCGCCGTCGCACCTGGTCCGGCCGCCAGCCGGTGACCGCCGCGCGGCTGATCCACCCTGGTTCCCGTCATCGCCTGGAAGGACGTTTCAGCAAATGAGTCAGCTGCAGTTGTTGCGTGCGCAGGGCTACCCGCGCATGCCGTGGAAGAACGGTGGCGGTTTCACCGAAGAGATTACTCGCGACAATGGCGAGGGCCTGGACGGCTTTGGCTGGCGCTTGTCGATTGCCGATATCGAGGAGTCCGGTGGGTTTTCCACCTTCGCCGGCTATCAGCGGATCATCACCGTGTTGCAAGGCGACGGCATGCGCCTGTTGGTCGACGGCCAGGCCAGCCGGCCGTTGCTGCCGTTCGATGCCTTTGCCTTCAGTGGCGAGAGCCAGGTCAGCTGCAAGCTGCTGGGCGGCGCGATCCGCGATTTCAACCTGATCTATGCACCGCAGCGCTACCGGGCGCGGTTGCAGTGGTTCGATGGCACCAGCCGTTTGTACAGTTCGGCGTCGACGCTGTTGCTGTTCGCGGCCAGCAGCCAGGTCGAGGTGGGTATTGCCGGGCGCGAGGCGCAGCGGTTGGGGCTGTATGACTGCCTGCGGCTGGAGGGCAATGACCAGTTGCTGGGGTTGGATGTGCAGGGGCGGTTCTGCCTGATCGAACTCGTTTCACGTTGAGATAGCCGGGGGCTGCTGCGCAGCCCTTCGCGGGCTTGCCCGCTCCCACAGGTACAGCGCACGCCTTGAAGGCAGTGGAGCTCTCTGTGGGAGCGGGCAAGCCCGCGAAGGGCCTCGCAGCGGCCCCATTTCTTTTGCCATTCAGCGGGAAAGTCCAATTATTTTGGTTGTCCATGCTTGTACATACAAGTAAAGGTGTGTTTGTATATCTACTACGACATACCCGCCCGCGGACGACCGCAGAGGACCTTTCCCGTGACCGACAACAACAAATACCGTGACGTTGAAATCCGTGCCCCACGTGGCAACAAGCTGACTGCCAAAAGCTGGCTGACCGAAGCGCCGCTGCGCATGCTGATGAACAACCTCGATCCACAGGTCGCGGAAAACCCGAAGGAACTGGTGGTGTACGGCGGTATCGGCCGCGCTGCCCGTAACTGGGCGTGCTACGACAAGATCGTCGAGACCCTGACCCGCCTGGAAGACGACGAAACCCTGCTGGTGCAGTCGGGCAAGCCGGTCGGCGTGTTCAAGACCCACAGCAATGCCCCGCGCGTACTGATCGCCAACTCCAACCTGGTGCCGCACTGGGCCAACTGGGAACACTTCAACGAACTGGACGCCAAGGGCCTGGCCATGTACGGCCAGATGACCGCCGGCAGCTGGATCTACATCGGCAGCCAGGGCATCGTCCAGGGCACCTACGAAACCTTCGTCGAAGCCGGTCGCCAGCATTACGGCGGCAGCCTGAAAGGCAAGTGGGTGCTCACCGCCGGCCTGGGCGGCATGGGTGGCGCCCAGCCACTGGCCGCCACCCTGGCCGGTGCCTGCTCGCTGAACATCGAATGCCAGCAGAGCCGCATCGACTTCCGCCTGGAAACCCGTTACGTCGATGAACAGGCAACCGACCTCGACGACGCCCTGGCACGCATCGCCAAGTACACCGCCGAAGGCAAGGCCATCTCCATCGCCCTGCACGGCAACGCTGCCGAAATCCTGCCAGAGCTGGTCAAGCGTGGCGTGCGCCCGGACATGGTCACCGACCAGACCAGCGCTCACGACCCGCTGAACGGTTACCTGCCTGCTGGCTGGACCTGGGAACAGTACCGCGACCGCGCGCAGACCGAGCCGGCTGCAGTGGTCAAGGCCGCCAAGCAGTCGATGGCTGTGCACGTGCAAGCCATGCTCGATTTCCAGAAGCAGGGTGTCCCGACCTTCGACTATGGCAACAACATCCGCCAGATGGCCAAGGAAGAAGGCGTGGCCAATGCCTTCGACTTCCCGGGCTTCGTGCCGGCCTACATCCGCCCGCTGTTCTGCCGTGGCATCGGCCCGTTCCGCTGGGCGGCGCTGTCCGGTGATGCCGAAGACATCTACAAGACCGACGCCAAGGTCAAGGAACTGATCCCCGACGACGCCCACCTGCACCGCTGGCTGGACATGGCTCGCGAGCGCATCAGCTTCCAGGGCCTGCCGGCACGTATCTGCTGGGTTGGCCTGGGCCTGCGCGCCAAGCTGGGCCTGGCGTTCAACGAAATGGTACGCAGCGGCGAGCTGTCGGCACCGATCGTGATCGGCCGTGACCACCTGGACTCCGGTTCGGTGTCCAGCCCCAACCGTGAAACCGAAGCCATGCGCGACGGTTCCGACGCTGTCTCCGACTGGCCGCTGCTCAACGCCCTGCTGAACACCGCCGGCGGTGCTACCTGGGTTTCGCTGCACCACGGTGGTGGCGTGGGCATGGGCTTCTCCCAGCACTCTGGCATGGTCATCGTCTGCGACGGTACCGATGAAGCCGCCGAGCGTATCGCTCGCGTGCTGACCAACGACCCAGGGACCGGTGTGATGCGTCATGCCGATGCCGGTTACGACATCGCCATCGAGTGCGCCAAGGAGCAGGGTCTGGACCTGCCGATGATCACTGGCTGATCGCCACGCTTTGGATCGCACCCCACAAGGGGTGATACTGAACAACAAGAAGGAGCACGCAGGCACTCACAAACGGGCCTGCGGCTCCACGCGATTGGAGTAGTGAAGTGACCGAATTGACCCTCAAGCCCGGCACCCTGACCCTGGCCCAGCTGCGCGCCATCCATGCCGCGCCTGTGCGCCTGCAACTGGACGCCAGCGCCGCGCCGGCCATCGACGCCAGCGTTGCCTGCGTCGAGCAGATCATTGCCGAAGACCGTACCGCCTACGGCATCAACACCGGTTTCGGCCTGCTGGCCTCGACCCGCATCGCCAGCCACGACCTGGAAAACCTGCAGCGCTCGCTGGTGCTGTCCCACGCCGCCGGTGTCGGCGCGCCGCTGGATGACGACCTGGTGCGGCTGATCATGGTGCTGAAGATCAACAGCCTCAGCCGTGGCTTCTCCGGCATCCGTCGCAAGGTCATCGACGCGCTGATCGCCCTGGTCAACGCCGAAGTCTATCCGCACATCCCGCTGAAGGGTTCGGTGGGCGCTTCCGGCGACCTCGCCCCGCTGGCGCACATGTCGCTGGTGCTGCTGGGTGAAGGCAAGGCCCGCTACAAGGGCCAGTGGCTGCCAGCCACCGAAGCCCTGGCCGTGGCCGGCCTCGAGCCGCTGACCCTGGCCGCCAAGGAGGGCCTGGCCCTGCTCAACGGCACCCAGGCGTCCACCGCCTATGCCCTGCGTGGCCTGTTCCAGGGCGAAGACCTGTACGCCGCTGCCATCGCCTGCGGCGGCCTGAGCGTCGAAGCCGCACTGGGCTCGCGCTCGCCGTTCGATGCGCGTATCCACGAAGTGCGTGGCCAGCGCGGCCAGATCGACACCGCTGCCTGCTTCCGTGACCTGCTGGGCGACTCCAGCGAAGTGTCGCTGTCGCACAAGAACTGCGACAAGGTCCAGGACCCGTACTCGCTGCGCTGCCAGCCGCAGGTCATGGGCGCCTGCCTGACCCAGCTGCGCCAGGCCGCCGAGGTACTGGGCATCGAAGCCAACGCCGTGTCGGACAACCCGCTGGTGTTCGCTGCCGAAGGTGACGTGATTTCCGGCGGTAACTTCCACGCCGAGCCGGTGGCCATGGCCGCCGACAACATCGCCCTGGCCATCGCTGAAATCGGCTCGCTCAGCGAGCGCCGTATCTCGCTGATGATGGACAAGCACATGTCCCAGCTGCCGCCGTTCCTGGTGGAAAACGGCGGGGTCAACTCGGGCTTCATGATCGCCCAGGTCACCGCTGCTGCCCTGGCCAGCGAGAACAAGGCCCTGTCGCACCCGCACAGCGTCGACAGCCTGCCGACCTCGGCCAACCAGGAAGACCACGTGTCGATGGCCCCGGCTGCCGGCAAGCGCCTGTGGGAAATGGCCGAAAACACCCGTGGCGTGCTGGCCATCGAATGGCTGGGCGCCTGCCAGGGCCTGGACCTGCGCAAGGGCCTGAAGACCTCGGCCAAGCTGGAGCAGGCGCGCCAGGCGCTGCGCAGCGAAGTGCCGCACTACGACCGTGACCGTTTCTTCGCGCCCGACATCGAAAAGGCCGTGGAACTGTTGGCCAAGGGTCGCCTGACCGGCCTGCTGCCGGCTGGTGTGCTGCCAAGCCTGTAATGCCCCCAGGGGCCGCTGTGCGGCCCATCGCCGGCAAGCCGGCTCCCACAGATGGAGATGCGACACACCATCTCTGTGGGGGCTGGCTTGCCGGCGATTGGGCTGCAAGGCAGCCCCCCTCGATCTCACGACCACAAAAACAATTTAAGGACGTGACATGCAACAAGCTCAAGGTCTAAAGCGCGGGCTAAGTGCCCGCCACATCCGTTTCATGGCCCTCGGTTCCGCCATCGGCACCGGGCTGTTCTACGGTTCCGCCTCGGCCATCCAGATGGCCGGCCCGGCTGTGCTGCTGGCCTACCTGATCGGCGGCGCCGCCGTATTCATGGTCATGCGCGCCCTCGGCGAAATGGCTGTGCACAACCCGGTCGCCGGCTCGTTCGGCCACTACGCCAGCACCTACCTCGGCCCCATGGCCGGCTTCATCCTTGGCTGGACCTACGCCTTCGAGATGGTCATCGTCGCCATCGCCGACGTCACCGCCTTCGGTATCTACATGGGCTTCTGGTTCCCGGAAGTGGCCCGCTGGATCTGGGTGCTGGGCATCGTCTTCCTGATCGGCGGCCTCAACCTGTGCAACGTCAAGGTCTTTGGCGAAATGGAATTCTGGCTGTCGCTGCTCAAGGTCGGCGCCATCGTGGCGATGATCCTGGCCGGCCTCGGCATCATGGCCTTCGGCTTCAGCCAGGTAGGCACCGGGCAGGCCGTGGGTGTCAGCAACCTGTTCGACCACGGCGGCTTCATGCCCAATGGCGTGGGTGGCCTGATCGCCTCCTTTGCCGTGGTGATGTTCGCGTTCGGCGGCATCGAGATCATCGGCGTCACCGCCGGTGAGGCCAAGGACCCGCAGCGGGTCATCCCCAAGGCTATCAACGCCGTGCCGTTGCGCATCCTGCTGTTCTACGTGCTCACCCTGTTCGTGCTGATGTGCCTGTTCCCATGGCCGCAGATCGGCAGCCAGGGCAGCCCGTTCGTGCAGATCTTCAGTAACCTGGGCATCGGCTCTGCCGCCGCGGTGCTGAACATCGTGGTGATTTCTGCCGCGATCTCGGCCATCAACAGCGACATCTTCGGCGCCGGCCGCATGATGTACGGCCTGGCCCAGCAAGGCCACGCACCGCGCGGCTTCAGCAAGCTGTCGAAGCACGGCGTGCCGTGGATGACCGTTGTGGTGATGGGTGCTGCGCTGCTGATCGGCGTGCTGCTCAACTACCTGATCCCGGAGAACGTGTTCCTGCTGATCGCTTCGATCGCTACCTTCGCCACCGTGTGGGTGTGGCTGATGATCCTGCTCACCCAAGTGGCCATGCGCCGCAGCATGAGCCGTGAACAAGTGGCCCAGCTACAGTTCCCGGTACCGTTCTGGCCTTACGGCCCGGCCATGGCCATTGCGTTCATGGTGTTCATCTTTGGCGTGCTCGGTTACTTCCCGGATACCCAGGCGGCACTGCTCGTCGGCGTGGTCTGGGTGGTGTTCCTGGTGGCGTCCTACCTGCTGTGGTGCAAGCCGCGCGCAGGGCAGGGCAACCCGGTAGCGGAACCGGCCGAGCTGCACCGCTAAGTACAGGAGTCAATGTATGAGAACCGTCTGGCAGCACTGCCATGTGGCAACCATGGCCGAAGGCCGTTACTCGGCCATCGAGGACGCGGCCATCGTCACCGACGCCGGGCTGATCGAGTGGATCGGCCCACGCGTCGAGCTGGTGTCGGTCGATGCCGAGCGTACGGTGGACCTGGGCGGCGCCTGGGTCACCCCGGGGCTGATCGACTGCCACACCCACGCGGTGTTCGGTGGCAACCGCAGCGGCGAGTTCGAGCAGCGCCTGCAGGGCGTGAGCTATGCCGAAATCGCCGCACAGGGCGGTGGCATCGCCAGCACCGTGCGGGCCACCCGCGCGGCCAGCGAGGACGAGCTGTTCGCCAGTGCTCGCCAGCGGGTCCAGGCGCTGATGCGCGATGGCGTGACCACCATCGAGATCAAGTCCGGCTACGGCCTGGACCTGGCCAACGAGCGCAAGATGCTGCGCGTGGCCCGGCGCCTGGCTGACGAGTTGCCTTTGGCGGTGCGCGCCACCTGCCTGGCAGCCCATGCCTTGCCGCCGGAATACGTCGGCCGGGCTGACGACTACATCGCGCACATCTGCGATGAAATGCTGCCGGCCCTGGCCGCCGAAGGCCTGGTGGACGCAGTGGATGCCTTCTGCGAACACCTGGCGTTCTCCCCGGCCCAGGTCGAGCGGCTGTTCATCAAGGCGCGCGAGCTGGGCCTGCCGGTCAAGTTGCACGCCGAACAGTTGTCGTCGCTGCACGGTTCCAGCCTGGCGGCGCGCTACCAGGCGCTTTCGGCTGACCATCTGGAATTCATGACCGAGGAAGACGCCATTGCCATGGCAAAAACCGGCACGGTCGCCGTGCTGCTGCCGGGCGCGTTCTACTTCCTGCGCGAAACCCAGCTGCCGCCGATGGACGCTTTGCGCCGCCACGGCGTGAAGATTGCCCTGGCCAGCGACCTCAACCCCGGCACCTCGCCAGGGTTGTCGTTGCGGCTGATGCTGAACATGGGCTGCACCTGCTTCCGCATGACCCCGGAAGAAGCCCTGGCCGGCGTCACCGTGCACGCCGCCACGGCGCTGGGCCTGGGCGACAGCCACGGCTCGCTGGAAGTGGGCAAGGTCGCCGACTTCGTCGCCTGGCAGATCGAACGCCCCGCCGACCTGGCCTACTGGCTGGGCGGCGACCTGCCCAAGCGCGTGGTGCGCAAGGGTCACGAGATTTCCAACTGAGTGAGGCACGATGGACAAGGTACTGAGTTTTCACCAGGGGCGCCTGCCGCTGCTGATCAGCATGCCCCATGCCGGCCTGCAACTGTCGCCGGCGGTACGAGACGGCTTGGTCGACCAGGCGCGCAGCCTCCCGGACACCGACTGGCATATACCACGGCTGTATGACTTTGCCCGTGACATGGGCGCCAGCGTGGTGGCGGCGGAGTATTCGCGCTTCGTCATCGACCTGAACCGGCCGGATGACGACAAGCCGCTGTACGTTGGTGCCACCACTGGCCTGTACCCGGCCACGCTGTTCGATGGCGAGCCATTGTTCAAGGACGGGCTGGTGCCGACAGGCGAGGAGCGCAAGCAGTATCTGGAGCAGATCTGGCGCCCCTACCACGACACGATTCGTCGCGAGCTGGCGCGGCTGCGCGAGCAGTTCGGCTACGCCCTGCTGTGGGACGCCCATTCGATCCGTTCACTGATCCCGCACCTGTTCGACGGCAAGCTACCGGATTTCAACCTGGGTACCTTCAACGGCGCCAGTTGCGACCCGGCTCTGGCCGAACGGCTGAAAGAGGTGTGCGCCCAGGCCCAAGGCTACAGCCATGTGCTCAATGGCCGCTTCAAGGGCGGGCATATCACCCGGCATTACGGCGATCCGGCCAATCACATCCATGCGGTGCAGCTGGAGCTGGCGCAGAGCACTTACATGGAAGAAGCCGAGCCGTTCGCTTACCGCGAAGACCTGGCACGGCCGACACAGGAGGTGTTGAAGCAGCTTCTGCAGGCAGTGCTGGACTGGGGCAAGGCGCATTACGGGCGGTGAAGTTCGCCAGTAAGAATGGCGACGCGATGCAGGCCATGCGCGTCGCCAGTCACTACGGGTCAGTTGTTGTTGATCTGCTTGATGGTAAGTTCGCGCAGTAGCTCCTTCTCTTCCTGGTCCTTGTCATCTTGCAGGCCTTGCTGCAAGTTCAACTCGTCCTGAAGCGAGTGGTCCTTGCTGGCCAGCTCGAGTACCCGCAGGCGGAAACGTGCGTCTATTTCGGCGAAGCGGTCGGCACACTCGGCGCGCAGGCGCGTGGTCCAGTCCGTATTCGCCAGCATGTAGTCGACCAGTGCATCGCTCAGTTCACTTTTGCGGACCTTTTCCAACACACTGGATAGCTCATCGCGCGCCAGGTTCGCAGCACCTCGAAAACGCATGCTGTCGGCGATCGGCAGGTCCAGTTCCCTGGCCAGTTCCCGGCGGTAGGCCAGGCGTACCGAGACCAGGTCACCCGAGCCGGTCCGTTGGTTGGCCAGCAGCTCCAGCTGTTCGATCCGGAAAAGCTGCAACAGGCGACGACGCAGTGCTTGCAGGGAATCGCCGGCGTCGACCAACAGGCGTTGGCTCATCAGGTACAGTTCAATATTGTTGAACTCCTGCAGCGCTCCGTCATGGCAGGTCTGCGAGCCGGTTACCGGGTCTGGCAATGCCGCTGCGGCGATGCTCTCCATGATCGGGCGTTCGGTTTCGTTGCTTGCAGCCACCACCAGCATCAAGCGCACCCGTTCGCAGAAGGTGGCTCGCGTATTCGGGTCAACGTATGGGGCGGCATTGTGCAAACGGCCCGCCAGACGCAACAGATCACTGCCTTCGAGCCGTTCCCAGCAGTCCTGCAATGCGGCATTCTGTGCTTCGCTACCCAGCATCCAGTCCTCCAGCCTGGGCGTATCATCGCCCAGCAGTGGGAAGTGAGGGTGGTCGAGAGATCCTTCGCTGGAAGAGTCGAAGAACATCAGGTCGTCGGGGATATCCAGGGCAAAGGAATAGCTGTGCTGGCTGTCCGAGAACGTGCGTACCCGCAGGATGGTTTCAAGAGGCAGCGGGTTGTCGAACAAGGCGATCGACGAGATTGGCATGGGATTGTTCAGGTTCGTCAGGATGTGCTCGGGCAACTGGGTGATGTTGTTCGAGCTCAGGTCCAGAAGTTCCAGTGGCAGCAAACTGTCACACCAGCTGGGCCAGGCTTGCAGGTTCATGTTGGTCAATGCGAGTGACTGCAGGTTGCCGGCCAGCGATGCGGGCACATGGTCGATGCTGCCTGCCCGGTTGCCCGACAGGTCCAGCGAGGTCAGGTTTCGCAGCCCTGCGAAAATGTCCATCATGGCCTGGTCGACCTCCAGACCCATGTTGCGAAACTCCAGGTAGGTGAGTTGGGGAAGGCGAGCCAGGGCGGATGCCAGCGAGGGCATGGCGGCCTGGTGTGCATCGATGGTCAGCCGGCTGATGTTAGGGAACCGGCTGAGTAGTTCATCGAGCTGTGAGGTGCTGCCTCGCAACCGCGTCAGGCTGAGTGCACGTACGCGGGCGCCGAAGAACGCTGGAAGCCGCCTGGGGAAATGCTCGATGGCCACGTCCTCGAGTTGCAGGCGCAGGTATGACTGGCCCTGCTCCTGTTGTTCCCAGAATTGATCGATTGCTGACGCGATACGTTGCCTGTCCGCCAGTGCGGCCTGGGTCAATGGGTTGCTCGAACTGGATGCCTGGGCCCAGCCATCGATCGCATCGCGCATCTGCCGTCGCTCATCGCGAATGCGTGCTAGCTGTTCGGAAAGTGCTGCTGGCTGGTCCGTGGTGATACCCGAGGTGTCGACGTGCTCGTTCAGCAACAAGCGCTGCAGGTGGGATTCATTGATACTGTTGCCTTCCAGCGAGATCACCGGTGGCGTGGTCAGCATGTCCGCTTCATGAAGCAGGAACGTGGGCAACGACCTGAGATTGTTGTGGCGCAATGACAGGTGGGCAATGCGCGCCAAGGCGTCGCTGCCAATCCCGATCGGCCATTGGGCCAATTGCATCTGGTCCAGGCCCAGGTAATCCAGGGTCAATTCATGGAAGCTTGGCCTGTTGCTCTGCGCCAGCCGGTTACCACTCAGGTCGAGGTATCTCAATTGGCGAAGCCCTGACAGCAGGTTCAGGTCGCTTTCGGAGAGCGTCATGTTCTGGTTGGTGAGCACCAGTCGTTGCAACGCTGGCAGGCACTCGGTGATGGTGGGCACGCTGAACAGGAAGGGCGAGGGTGTTGCCCTGGGGTCAAACGGACGGCTGATTTCCAGCGACTCGATCTGCGGCATCTGCCTGAGCAGGCGTTGCAGCAGGCGCTCGTTTTGCGCCCAGCCCGCCAAGGACCCTGACGGTAAGTCGATCAGGCTCAGGCTGCGCACGCGTGCGTTGAAAAAAGCGGGCAAGGTGAGGGGCACGTCGGCAAGGGGGACGCGGGCGATACGCAGTTCGGTGGTGGGCCCGGTGCTGTCCAGCGCAGTGTCGTACCAATGTTGCATGATCGAGTCACGCAGGCTGTCGTAGTCCTGTGCTGCCTGGTCGCTTGCCGGCGAAATGGCTTCGCTCCAATCGTCCAGGCTGCTTTGCAGCTCGTTGCGCTGCTCCAGTAGTGTCTGCAAATGTTCGAATATCTGCAGTTGCGTACGGCCGCGGCTGGCAAGTGCCAGCAGAACCTGATCCGCCGAGCGGCCGGTGCGTTCGGCGAGCCCTGTGGCTTCGATAGCTTCGAACAGCTGCTGGCGGGTGATGCCATGGGTGGCCGGGCCGCCGCCACTGAGTGGGTAGCCCAGGCGGCCATCAGCCAGGCGCATGGGAGAACGGTAGCCTGGGCGTACGGGCTGCATGCCCAGCAGCACCCTCAAGGCCGGGCGAGGCAGCAACGGGCTTTCCTGTACAAGGCGCTGCAGCGCTTGCTGATCGGCGACGTCCATGCTTGCCATGGCCGCTGGCAGTGCCTCGTACAATGCAGCGTAAAGGCTTGAATACACCTTGACCGCCGCGCTGGGCAGGCTTTCGTCGTGGACGATGTACCCTGCCTGGGCATGGGTGATGGTCTTGAATGGGCGGGTGTCCAGTGTGCCTATGGCATGATCCTGGGTCGGCCAGGACATGCGCTGGAGCAGCCGGAGCCTGGTCTGTGCAGGCCAGCCTGGCAAGCGTTCGAGCGTATGCACGATCAACAGGTCGCTATCCCAGTTCGGCACGCTGGACAGGTACAGCCCTTCGCAGGCGTGTGCAAGGCGAATTTGTTGCTGGTAGATGCGGGCCTCTTCGGCAAGGCGCAGTGGTACCTTGCCGTTGTCGAGTATCTGCAGTTCGTTGGCACTGGCCTCGCGCGCCAGCTCATTGGCGACTGCTGACGGCAATTTCGGATACGCCCTCTGGATGGCCTCGGCGCCCGGCGCCAGGTCGCGCGAAAGGCCGGCGTAGGCCCTGGCAAACTCAGCGGGCCGAGTGCTCTCGTCCGCCAGCTGGCGGACCGTTTCGTCCAGCTTGAAACGTTGCAGGGTGTCTTCCAGCAAGGCCGGCAGCCGCTGGCTTTCGGCCAGGGCGCGGCGCAGCTCGTCTTCGTGTACGCCGCTGACGGCGATAATCCGTTGCAGCGTCGGCTCGTCGAAGTGCCCACTCAAGTGGCCGATGCGGCGCAGGAGTGTCATGCCCGACCAACTCAGTGGCTTATCGGTAACGTGCAACCATGCTCCGGCACCGTTGTGCCGCACTGGCGGCTGGTAACGGCGAGGACTTGCAGGGTGTTGCAAACGATATTCACCAGTCGTTGGCGCTTGGCTGACGATGTACTGATTGCCCTGCAGTACCAGCCAGCGTTTGCCTTGGTGATGCCGTAGGCCCAGTTCGTCCGGTACCAGGTCATGGGGCAGTGTCTCGAAGCTCTGGTAGGGCGTGAGGTCGGTTTTCCACAGCCGCATCTGACCATCGGATGTTTCCACGTCTTCCAGTTCTTCGATGAATGAAGGCGTTTCTACAGGAATACGGGCTATCCCTGGTTCCTCGTCCTCTGGCTCTTCTACCGCCGGACCTTCCGAAGGCGTGCCGGTTTCGCTGCCCTGCGAGCCTCTCAATGCTTTGGCTGCTGCGCTGAGGGCGGCCATGACGGCCACGTTTTCGATCACATCGACCAGATAGCCATAGGCAGTATCACGCTCGTCGTTTTCCCAGGCGTCGATCCCTTCATACACCTCATGGGCCAGCTGGGCCAGGCAAACGGCAAGCATTGCCTCGCCAAGCCCCGGCACGAAGAAGCCGGCGATGTTCAAGGCCGTAAGCACACGGCCGGCGATCAGTTCCCGGTGGGCTTGCGTGGTGCGCCGGTCGACGATTTCGGTGGGAGTGGCGTGGAACAGCACATCCTTTTCATGACGCTGGGCCTTCTGGAAAGCCATCACGCCTTGGAAGGCGTAACTGAAAGGCTTCATGACCGGATACAGGGTGGCGTGCGGGTCCGGAACACGTTCATGCAAGCCGCGGACACTCCAGGCGAGGGGCATGAGCCGGTCCTTCAGGCGGGTGGTTATCCGCGCCTTGTCGCGGTCGGCGAGGTGGCTGTCCAGGTAGCCGATATCGGCCTGGAGCCTGTCGCGCAATTCGTCGTGCATGGCTTGCTGGCTGGTGAACTCCTTGAGGGGCGTGGTGCTGTCTTCAGGGATGTACAGCGCCACGGCCTGATGCCCTTCAGCTTGCAGGGTAATGAGCACAACGCCGGTCAGCTCGGCTTCCCACAACTCGAGCAAGCTGAATGTCATCGGCGAAGAGGGCGATGGCGCCTGGTCAAGTGGTGTGGCGAGAGCGGCGGAATATAGCGTTTCGCTGATATCACCCTTGAGGCGGGCGAAATGCAGGGATTGCCGGAATGCCGAGACCTCGGCACGCCCCAAGATTTCATAAACGGCCAGTGCGGCTTCATCGGCGCCGAGTGACGGCGTGGCCACCGGGTAGTAGATGGCATGTACCTGTTCGTGATACTTGCCGCCGATATCCAGCGTGCGACACAAGTCGGCGAAGTCTTCGGCGGCGATACCCAGTGCATTGATGATCGGCACGGTGCCCATGAAGCGCCGGTGATCGACGATGACCGACCTCTTGAGCAGGGAGGCGGGCGCGTCCATGCCGTGTTCGGCAGCGGCGGCCTGGTCGAAGTTGTGCAAGGCGCAGTGCAGCAGCGAACGTGTAGCCCGGTCGACGGCCTGGCGGCTGTCGATGGCGTCGGTCGTTTCGATCAGGCGGGCATCGACGAGGTAGGTGTTGCGCACATCCAGGTCAAACCTGAATCGCTGCTGGATGGCTTCGGTGAGTGCCTTGGCGGCGTAGGTTTCCAGGGTCGGAAGCTGTTCGAACAGCTTGTGCACCTGCACCTGGTGCTCGCGGTGGCGTGCGTGCTCTTCCTGCCATGCCTTGGCGACTTCCGGTTGTTGCTGGAGTGCCGTCACCAGCCAGGCAGGGGGTTGATGCCAGTTGCGCATCGCAAGTCGGGTTTCTGGTGGAGCCTGCTTGAGCCAGGTGGGGATTCTGCGCTCGATGGTGGCGTAATGAACACTAGGCACGGCAGTGACTGCAGTTGGCATGGCGAGGCCCTTGCTTGATTTGGGGCGAGGGACTATCGCGGGCCTGCCTGAACTGCTGGAGGTAGATATATGTGCCCTTGAGGTGCGGCGGCATCAGCGCGGGCAGTGCTCAAAGCGCAATTCAGGTTTATGATGGCCCACGGCCGAATAATCCTCACACGGAGTGCGCAATGCAGACCCTGTACCCGCAGATCAAACCCTACGCCCGGCACGATCTGGCCGTGGAAGCGCCGCATGTGCTGTATGTCGACGAAAGCGGCTCGCCAGAAGGTCTGCCGGTGGTATTCATCCACGGCGGCCCGGGCGCCGGTTGTGACGCCCAGAGCCGCTGCTACTTCGACCCGACCCTGTACCGCATCATCACCTTCGACCAGCGCGGCTGTGGCCGCTCCACGCCGCACGCGAGCCTGGAAAACAACACCACCTGGCACCTGGTCGAGGACCTTGAGCGCATCCGCGAGCACCTTGGCATCGACAAGTGGGTGCTGTTCGGCGGCTCGTGGGGCTCCACCCTGGCCCTGTCCTACGCCCAGACCCACCCCGAGCGGGTGCATGGCCTGATCCTGCGCGGCATCTTCCTGTGCAGGCCCCAGGAAATCCAATGGTTCTACCAGGAAGGCGCCAGCCGCCTGTTCCCCGATTACTGGCAGGACTACATCGCGCCAATCCCGCCGGAGGAGCGCGGTGACCTGGTCACGGCCTTCCACAAGCGCCTGACCGGCAACGACCAGATCGCCCAGATGCACGCGGCCAAGGCCTGGTCTACCTGGGAAGGCCGTACCGCCACCCTGCGTCCCAACCCGCTGGTGGTCGATCGCTTCTCCGAGCCGCAGCGTGCACTGTCGATCGCCCGTATCGAATGCCACTACTTCATGAACAACGCCTTCCTCGAGCCGGACCAGCTGATCCGCGATCTGCCGAAAATCGCCCACCTGCCGGCCGTGATCGTGCATGGCCGCTATGATGTGATCTGCCCGCTGGACAACGCCTGGGCGCTGCACCAGGCCTGGCCGAACAGCGAACTGAAGGTGATCCGTGACGCTGGCCACGCGGCCTCCGAGCCGGGCATCACCGATGCCCTGGTGCGTGCCGCCGACCAGATGGCCCGGCGCCTGCTCGACCTGCCCCTGGAAGAAGCATGAGGGGCCTGCTGCAGCGCGTGCGTGGTGCGCGGGTGGAAGTAGCGGGGGAGGTGGTAGGTGCCATCGACCAGGGTTTGCTGGTGCTGGTGGCTGTCGAGCCTGAAGACTCCCGTGAGCAGGCCGACAAACTGTTGCACAAGCTGTTGAACTACCGGGTGTTCAGCGACGAGCAGGGCAAGATGAACCTGTCGCTCAAGGATGTGGGGGGAGGTTTGTTGCTGGTGTCGCAGTTCACCCTGGCGGCAGACACCCGCAACGGCATGCGCCCGAGCTTCTCGACGGCAGCGCCACCGGCCCTCGGCGCCGAGTTGTTCGACTATCTTTTGCAGCAGGCGAAGGCCCGGCACGCCGATGTGGCAAGCGGGCAATTCGGCGCAGACATGCAGGTGCACCTGGTCAATGATGGCCCCGTAACATTTATGTTACAAATGTGAGTGTAAAAAACCCCTTGTTCACAGGAAAACAAGGGGTTTTGTACGATAAATAGTTGTTCCAGCCTGATGCGTTGTCACGCGACCTGCTGGATAATCGCGCGCTGCATGGACCTGCGTTCGCAGGTTCGTTTCACTCTGACTCGAGCATTGTCTGGATCCGTTTGGGGAATCATTACGCCCTCACGGGGTCCGAACAGTGCTCGCCAACCCGGCATTTGTCGCTGGCCGTTGGTTTCATGATCTGTTTTCGGCGAGGGTTGCTCGTGATTGTTAGTCCCCAAAAAGCATCAAGAATCCCCGGTACCGGGCTGCGCAAGGCCCTGATGGCCAGTGTGGCACTGGTCGGCCTGATGAGCGCGGGCCAGCTGTGGGCATTCAATCTTGACGATGTTGCAGCCAAGGCAAAGGATCTGGCCGGCCAGAAGTACGAAGCACCGAAAAGCAACCTGCCGGCCGTATTCCGCGACATGAAGTTCGCGGACTACCAGAAGATTCATTTCCTGCAGGAAAAGGCCGAGTGGGCCAAGGACAAGACCCCGTTCAAGCTGTCGTTCTATCACCAGGGCATGCACTTCGACACCCCGGTGAAGATCAACCAGGTCACCGCCACCAAGGTCGAGGAAATCAAGTACGACCCGAACCGTTTCGAGTTCGGTGACGTGCCACACGACCCGGAAACCACCAAGAATCTGGGTTACGCCGGTTTCCGCGTGTTGTACCCGATCAACAAGGCCGACAAGCAGGACGAGATCATGACCCTGCTTGGCGCCAGCTACTTCCGCGTGGTCGGCAAGGGCCACGTGTACGGCCTGTCGGCCCGTGGCCTGGCCATCGACACCGCACTGCCGTCGGGCGAGGAGTTCCCGCGCTTCACCGAGTTCTGGGTCGAGAAGCCCAAGCCGGCCGACAAGCACCTGGTGATCTACGCCCTGCTGGACTCGCCACGCTCCACCGGTGCCTACAAGCTGATCCTGCGCCCAGGCAACGACACCGTGGTCGACGTGCAGTCCCGCGTGTTCCTGCGTGACCATGTCAGCCGCCTGGGCATTGCCCCGCTGACCAGCATGTACCTGTTCGGCCCCAACCAGCCGTCCAAGGTCCTCAACTACCGCCCGGCCCTGCACGACTCCGAAGGCCTGTCGATCCATGCCGGCAACGGCGAATGGCTGTGGCGCCCGCTGAACAACCCGAAACACCTGGCCGTGAGCAACTTCAGCGTCGAGAACCCGCGTGGTTTCGGCCTGATGCAGCGCCAGCGCGCCTTCAGCGACTACGAAGACCTCGACGACAACTACCAGAAGCGCCCAAGCGCCTGGATCGAGCCGAAGGGTGACTGGGGCAAGGGCACCGTCGACCTGGTCGAAATCCCGACTGCCGACGAGACCAACGACAACATCGTGGCCTTCTGGAGCCCGGAGAAGCTGCCTGAGCCAGGCAAGCCATTCGAGTACGCCTACCGCCTGCACTGGACCATCGACGAGCCGAAGTTCCAGGCTTCCGAGCTGGGCTGGGTCAAGCAGACCCTGCGTTCCACCGGCGACGTCAAGCAGTCCAACCTGATCCGCCAGCCAGACGGCAGCGTGGCCTTCCTGGTCGACTTCGCCGGCCCGGCGCTGGCCGCCCTGCCGGAAGACACCGCCGTGCGCAGCCAGATCAGCGTGGGCGACAACGCCGAGGTGGTCGAGAACAACCTGCGCTATAACCCTGAGACCAAGGGCTGGCGCCTGACCCTGCGTTTGAAGGTCAAGGAAGCCAACAAATCGACCGAAATGCGTGCCGCGCTGGTGCGTGACGTGCCGGTCGAAGCCGCCAAGCCTGCCAAGGACGCCAAGCAGGACAAGGCTGCTGCCAAGCAAGCCAAGGCCGAGAAAGCTGCCAAGGCCGAACAACCTGCCGCCGATGCGGCGCCCACCAACGGGACCCCGGCCACCACCGAGAAGGTGCTGACCGAGACCTGGAGCTATCAGTTGCCTGCCGATGAGTAACTCAAGCGCAAGGCCGGAATCGCTTCGCGAGTACCTGGCCCACCTACCACTGAGCGACGAGCAACGGGCGGAACTCGCCAGCTGCACGTCATTCAGTGAGCTGCACCAACGCCTGGCGGCCAACCCGGCCGCCAGCTCTGCCGAGGCCGTGCAGGCCTCGGTGGGCCCGCGCCTGACCGTAGGCAGCGCCGCCGAGCTGGAAGACGCCGAAATGCTTGGTGTCGACGGCAGCGGCCGCCTGTGCCTGAAGATCGCTCCGCCGATCAAGCGCACCAAGGTCGTGCCCGAGCCATGGCGTACCAACGTGCTGATCCGCATGTGGCGGCGCATGACCGGCCGCACCAACGCCCCGCAGCCGCCCAAGCGCGAGCTGCCGCCAGCCCGCTGGCGTACGGTCGGCTCGATCCGCCGTTACATCCTGCTGGCGCTGATGATCGGCCAGACCATCGTTGCCGGCTGGTACATGAAGGGCATCCTGCCGTACCAGGGCTGGTCGTTCGTGGACTTTGACGAAGTCGTCAACCAGCCGCTGTGGGACACCGTGGTACAGGTTTGGCCGTATGCCTTGCAGACGTCCATCCTGGTTCTCTTCGGCATCCTGTTCTGCTGGGTATCGGCGGGCTTCTGGACCGCGCTGATGGGCTTCCTCGAGCTGCTCACCGGGCGTGACAAGTACAAGATTTCGGGTAGCAGTGCAGGCAACGAGCCGATCGCGCCCGAGGCGCGTACCGCGCTGGTGATGCCGATCTGCAACGAAGACGTGCCGCGCGTGTTCGCCGGCCTGCGCGCAACGTTCGAGTCGGTGGCCGCCAGCGGCAACCTCGATCGCTTCGACTTCTTCGTGCTCAGCGACACCAACGACACCGACATCGCCGTGGCCGAGCAACAGGCCTGGCTGGACGTGTGCCGCGAAACCAAAGGCTTCGGCCGTATCTTCTACCGCCGCCGTCGGCGCCGGGTGAAGCGCAAGAGCGGCAACCTCGACGACTTCTGCCGTCGTTGGGGCGGCGAATACAAGTACATGGTCGTGCTCGACGCCGACAGCGTCATGAGCGGCGAGTGCCTGAGCAGCCTGGTGCGCCTGATGGAGGCCAACCCGGACGCCGGCATCATCCAGACCGGGCCGAAGGCCTCGGGCATGGACACCCTGTATGCGCGCCTGCAGCAGTTCGCCACCCGCGTGTACGGCCCGCTGTTCACCGCCGGCCTGCACTTCTGGCAGCTGGGCGAGTCGCACTACTGGGGCCACAACGCGATCATCCGCATGAAGCCGTTCATCGAGCACTGCGCCCTGGCGCCATTGCCGGGCAAGGGTGCGTTCGCCGGTGCAATCCTCTCCCACGACTTCGTCGAAGCCGCGCTGATGCGCCGTGCCGGCTGGGGCGTGTGGATCGCCTACGACCTGCCGGGCAGCTATGAAGAACTGCCGCCGAACCTGCTCGACGAGCTCAAGCGCGACCGCCGCTGGTGCCATGGCAACCTGATGAACTTCCGCCTGTTCCTGGTCAAGGGCATGCACCCGGTGCACCGCGCGGTGTTCCTGACCGGGGTGATGTCGTACCTGTCGGCGCCGCTGTGGTTCCTGTTCCTGGTGCTGTCGACCGCGCTGCTGGCGACCAACACGCTGATGGAGCCGCAGTACTTCATCGAGCCGTACCAGCTCTACCCGCTGTGGCCGCAGTGGCACCCGGAGAAAGCCGTGGCGCTGTTCTCGACCACCATCGTGCTGCTGTTCCTGCCCAAGCTGCTCAGCGTCATCCTGATCTGGGCCAAGGGCGCGACCGAGTTTGGCGGGCGCATCAAGGTCACCCTGTCGATGCTGATGGAGATGCTGTTCTCCATGCTGCTGGCACCGGTGCGCATGATCTTCCACACCCGCTTCGTGCTGGCCGCGTTCCTCGGCTGGGCCGCGACCTGGAACTCGCCGCAGCGTGACGACGACTCCACGCCGTGGAGCGAAGCGGTGCGCCGCCACGGCCCGCAGACCCTGCTGGGCATTGCCTGGGCGGCGCTGGTGGCCTGGCTGAACCCGAGCTTCCTGTGGTGGCTGGCGCCAATCGTTGGTTCGCTGGTGCTGTCGATCCCGGTTTCGGTGATCTCCAGCCGTACCCGCCTGGGCCTGGCGGCCAAGGACGAGAAGCTGTTCCTCATCCCCGAGGAATACGCCACTCCGCAGGAGCTGCTGGCCACCGACCAGTACACCCACGAAAACCGCTGGCATGCCCTGCATGACGGCTTCGTGCGGGCTGTGGTCGACCCGCGGCAGAACGCCCTGGCCTGCGCCATGGCCACTGCCCGTCATGGTCAGGCGGCGCCGATCGAGGCACTGCGCGTCGAGCGCGTGGCCAAGGCGATGGAGGTCGGGCCGCAAGGGCTGGACCTCAATACCCGCCTGGCCCTGCTCAGCGACCCGGTGGCGCTGACCCGCCTGCACGAGCAGGTCTGGGCCGAGCACAATGCGGAATGGATCAACGTGTGGCGCGCATCGATCAAGAACGACCCGCATTCGCCGCTGTTGCCGTTGCACCCGGAGAACGAGGCCCAGCCTTCCCTGGTTGGTGCCTGACAGGGCCTATTCGCGGGTAAACCCGCTCCCACAGGGTTATTCACAGTCCCTGTGGGAGCGGGTTCACCCGCGAAGCTTTTAGGGCCTTGCCTAGATTTTGGCCAACAAAGTCCCCCCCGGCTCTAGGTCCCCGGGCCGCCATGCGTTAGCATCCCTCCCCGATATGACGCATCGGCCGCCACGGCCATGCCAACAATAAGATTCGCTACTTTTCTTGCTAGGGGACTTGGTGATGATCAAGAAATACCTTTCGCGACTGCTGGTCGGTGTCACCGCCCTGGTCGCCGTGACGGCGGCCCAGGCGGGCGCGATCGATGACGCGGTCAAGCGCGGCACCCTGCGGGTGGGCATGGACCCTACCTACATGCCGTTCCAGATGACCAACAAGCGCGGCGAGATCATCGGCTTCGAAGTCGATATCCTCAAAGCCATGGCCAAGTCCATGGGCGTCAAGTTCGAGCCGGTATCCACGGCCTATGACGGCATCATCCCGGCCCTGCTGACCGACAAGTTCGACATGATCGGCAGCGGCATGACCCTGACCCAGGAACGCAACCTGCGCCTGAACTTCAGCGAACCCTTCATCGTGGTTGGCCAGACCCTGCTGATCCGCAAGGAACTGGCGGGCGAGATCAAGTCGTACAAGGACCTGAACAACGAGAAGTACCGCATCACCTCCAAGCTCGGCACCACCGGCGAAATGGTTTCCAAGAAGCTGATCGCCAAGGCCAAGTACCACGGCTACGACAACGAGCAGGAAGCGGTGATGGACGTGGTCAACGGCAAGGCTGACGCCTTCGTCTATGACGCACCGTACAACGTGGTGGCAGTGGACAAGGCCGGTGCCGGCAAGCTGTTGTTCCTCGAAGAACCCTTCACCTACGAGCCGCTGGCCTTTGGCCTGAAGAAGGGCGACTACGACAGCATCAACTTCATCAACAACTTCCTGCACCAGATCAAGCATGACGGGACCTACGATCGTATTCACGACAAGTGGTTCAAGAACAAGGACTGGCTGAAGGAAATGGAATAAGGCCCAGGCCACAAGCCCGGCTTTATGACCTCGACGCGCAGGCAAACCCTGCGCGTTCGCATTTACGGAAGTACCCCACGTGATCAAACACAAGAAAGCCCAGTGGCCCTGGCACGGTTTGACTGCCCTGGTCCTGGTGGGCCTGGCATTCAGCCTGTACATGGCCACCTCGATGATTTCCTACGAGTGGCGCTGGAACCGCGTACCGCAGTACTTCGCCTACAAGGCCGAGGAAGCACAACGTGCAGCCGGTTACGGTACCGTGCAGGAGATCGTCATCTCTGGCGACAATGCCCGTGTCACGCTGAAAGATGAAAATGGTGCCGAGCAGGTGCTCGATGTGGCCAAGGACAGCCTGCAGCTGTCCCGTGGCGATGATGTGTCCGAAGGCGACCAGATTGGCGTCACCCGCCACTGGGCGGCTGGCCCGCTGGCCTGGGGCCTGTGGACAACGCTTTGGATTTCCGTGGTATCCGGTGCCCTGGGCCTGTTGATCGGCCTGTTCGCGGGTCTCTGCCGACTGTCCAGCAACCCAACGCTGCATGACCTTTCGACGGTGTATGTCGAACTGGTGCGCGGTACACCGCTGCTGGTGCAGATATTCATCTTCTACTTCTTCATCGGTACCGTGCTCAACCTGTCCCGCGAGTTTGCCGGGGTGGCTGCACTGGCGCTGTTCACCGGTGCCTACGTGGCTGAAATCGTTCGTGCCGGCGTGCAATCCATCGCCAAGGGCCAGAACGAAGCGGCCCGCTCGCTGGGCCTGAACGCTGGCCAGTCTATGCGCCACGTTATCCTTCCGCAGGCCTTCAAGCGTGTGCTGCCGCCTTTGGCCGGCCAGTTCATCAGCCTGGTCAAGGATACCTCGCTGGTCTCGGTGATCGCCATCACCGAACTGACCAAGAGCGGCCGCGAGGCCATTACCACATCGTTCTCGACCTTCGAGATCTGGTTCTGCGTGGCAGGCCTGTACCTGCTGATCAACCTGCCGCTGTCGCACCTGGCCAGCCGGCTCGAGCGGAGGCTTGCGCAAAGTGATTGAAGTCCGTGACCTGCTGAAAGTCTTCGACACCCGTGGCCACGTGGTACGGGCCGTGGATAACGTCACCACCCAGGTCGCCAAGGGCGAGGTGGTGGTGGTGCTCGGCCCGTCGGGCTCGGGCAAGTCGACCTTCCTGCGCTGCCTGAACGGCCTGGAGCATTTCGACGAAGGCCATGTGGCCATCAACGGGTTGCAACTGGCCGACCCGAAGACCGACATCAACGCCTACCGCCGCGAAGTCGGCATGGTGTTCCAGCACTTCAACCTGTTCCCGCACATGACCGTGCTGGAGAACCTGTGCCTGGCGCAGAAGGTGGTGCGCAAGCGTAACAAGGCTGACCGCGAAGCCAAGGCCCGGGCGCTGCTGGAGAAGGTAGGCATTGCGCAGAAGGCCAACGAATACCCATCGCGCCTGTCTGGTGGCCAGCAGCAGCGGGTTGCGATCGCCCGTGCCTTGGCCATGGACCCGAAAGTGATGCTGTTCGACGAACCGACCTCGGCGCTTGACCCGGAAATGGTCGGCGAGGTGCTGGACGTGATGAAGACCCTGGCTCAGGAAGGCATGACCATGGTCTGCGTTACCCACGAAATGGGCTTTGCCCGCGAAGTGGCGGACCGCGTGCTGTTCTTCGACCATGGCAAGTTGCTGGAAGATTCGGCGCCGGCCGCGTTCTTCGCCTCGCCGAAGGACCCGCGCGCGCAGGCATTCCTGCGCCAGGTGCTGTAGTCGCTGGGGGCGCTTTGCGCCCCTTTCGCGACACAAGGCCGCTCCTACAGGGGAATGCAATCTCTTGTAGGAGCGGCCTTGTGTCGCGATGGGCTGCAAAGCAGCCCCAAGAATTTCAGATGTTGAACCGCCCGACCATCCCCCGCAACTGCTGGCCCAGCTGCTCCAGTTCCCCACTCGAAGCCGCCGTCTGCTCACTGGCCGCACTGGTCTGATCCGAAACATCGCGCACATTCAGCACACTGCGGTTGATCTGTTCGGCCACCACGCTCTGTTCTTCGCTGGCGGTCGCAATCTGCTGGTTCATGCCCTGGATGCTCGACACCGTGTCGGTGATCTGGCTCAACGCATGCCCGGCCTTGCGGCTCAGCTCCACGCTCTGCTCGGTCAGGTTCTTGCTGTTGTCCAGCAGGCGGGTCACTTCGTCGGTGCCGTTGTGCAGGCTGTCGATCAGTTGGCCAATTTCCTCGGTGGCCGTCGAGGTGCGCTGGGCCAGGCCGCGTACCTCATCGGCCACCACGGCAAAGCCACGCCCGGCTTCGCCCGCCCGCGCCGCTTCGATCGCCGCGTTCAGGGCCAGCAGGTTGGTCTGCTCGGACACTGACTTGATTACATCGAGGATGCTGCCAATGCGCTGGCTCTCGCCCGCCAGGTGCTGCATGGCGGCCAGACAATGGTCCATCTGCCCGGCAAGCTGTTCGATACGGCCGATAGCTTCGGCCACCACCTGGTCGCCGACCTGTGCCTGCTGGTCGGCGTTGGTCGCTGCCAGCGAGGCCTGTTCAGCGTTCTGCGCCACTTCCTGCACGGTGGCGCTCATCTGGTTCATGGCCGTGGCCACCTGGTCGGTTTCCTCGCGCTGCTGGTTGATGCGCAGCTTGGTGTCTTCGCTGCTGGCCGCCAGTTGCGTGGCGGCCTGTGACAGGCTGCCGACGCCCTGGTCGATGCCACCGATCAGCTCGCGCAGGCTCAAGGTCATTTCGCGCATGCTGGCTTGCAACTGGCCCATCTCGTCGCGGCGTAGCACCGGTTCGACCTGGCTCAGATCGCCCTTGGCAATGCGTGCGGCCACGGCCAGGGTCTGGCGCAAAGGCTGGGTAATCTGCAGGGTGATCAGCCAACCGGCGACGACGCCTACGACCAGCGCCAGCAGGGCTACAGTGGTCAGCACCGAGCGGGCCTCAAGGGCTTCCCTGTCACGCTGCTCGATCTTGCGTTTGCCCAGTTCCAGGCTTACCGCGCGCAGCTCGTTGCCCATGTTCTCCATGTTGTCTTGCAGCTGTTCCACACGCACCGCAGCCCGGCGATAGTCATCCAGGCTGGCGCGGTACTTGGCCAGCTGCTCCCCGGGTTGCTGAGTGAGTGAACGGGGCAAGCCAAGTGGCGCAAGGCCTTTGAGCAGTTGCGCAAGGCTGCTGTCGGCAGCATCCAGGGAGCTGTCGCCGACCTTGGCGAAGCTTTCCACAGGGGAGAAGGTATAGGCCGGAACCAGAATCTGCTGGTTGGCACCGTCGACATGTCGGCTCAGCGTGTCCATCAGCCCCAGCACACCGCCTTGCTGGCTGTCGGCAGGCATCCTCAGCAAGGCCTGGGTCTGGAGATCATCGATCACTTCGCTGAGCTTCTGCTCCTGGGCCTGCATGGCCTGGCGCAGGGCGATACGTTTGGCGACAGTATTCTCCAGCTCGCTGAAATCGCCGCGCAGGCGCTGCAGCAGCTCCAGCTTTTCAGTCAGCATCTGCCGCGACTCATCCACACTGCTACGTTGTTGCAAGGTGGTCAGCATGCTGTTGAGCTGGTCGAGAATGTTGGCTATCCGCGTTCTGCTGGCGTTGTCGTTGAGGACGCGGTACGTGATGCGCTCTGCGCGCAAGTCCTTGGTCAGGTCGTTGATCAGGCCGATTTCGCTGAGTTGCTGCGAGCGGACAATGGCGTCATCCAGTGCACGCCAACCACTGACGGTGGTTGCCAAGGTAAGTAGCAGGACCACGGCAAAGCCGAGGGCGAGCTTGGCGCCGACACTGATGTTGCCGAGCTTGCGGTTGAGGTAGCCGAGCATGAGGAATCTCCGTGCGATTGGGGGCTAGGATGCAGGCACATTGCTGGCATCACACCTTTGCCAATCGGCAGCGGAGCTGTAGGACTTGACCTGATAATCAGGTAGGAAATTTCACTTCAATAGGTAGGAATATTCCGCCTGCGTCGGCCTCTTCGCGGGTAAACCCGCTCCCACAGGTACTACACAGACATTGAGAACTGTGCGGTACTTGTGGGAGCGGGTTTACCCGCGAAGAGGCCAGTACAGGCGACCTACACATCAACCTAGAGCCTGAACCGCCCCACCAACCCTTGCAAATGGGTACCCAACCGCGCCAGCTCCACACTGGAGCTGGCCGTTTCTTCACTGGCCGCCGAGGTCTGGTCAGAAATATCCCGCACGTTCATCACGCTGCGGTTGATCTCTTCAGCTACTGCGGTCTGCTCTTCCGCAGCGGTGGCAATCTGCTGGTTCATGGCCTGGATCGACGACACGGTCCGGGTAATGGTCTCCAGGGAGCTGCCAGCGCGGCGGGTCAGTTCGACGCTGCTATCGGTCAACTGGCGGCTGCTATCCATCACGCTGGCCACGCGCTGGGTGCCGCTCTGCAGGCCGGCAATCAACTCTTCGATCTCTTCGGTCGATTGCTGGGTGCGCTGCGCCAGGCTGCGCACCTCATCAGCCACCACGGCAAAGCCACGCCCGGCCTCGCCGGCACGGGCCGCCTCGATCGCCGCGTTGAGGGCCAACAGGTTGGTTTGCTGGGCCACCGACTTGATCACATCGAGCACGCTGCCGATCTTGTCGCTTTCGGCCTTGAGCTGGTTCATCGCTTCGCTGGAGTTGACTACTTCGCCGGCCAGGCGCTCGATCTGCGCCACCGCCTCGCCGACCACACGATCGCCTTCGCGGGCTTGCTGATCGGCCATCAACGCAGCTTCCGAGGCCTGCTCGGCATTGCGCGCCACCTCATGCACGGTGGCGGTCATCTGGTTCATGGCGGTCGCCACCTGATCAGTCTCGACCTTCTGGTTGTTGACCCCGGCACTGGTCTGCTCGGTCACCGCCGACAGCTCCTCGGCAGCGCTGGCGATCTGCGTGACACCATCACCGATGCCGCTGATCAGTTCGCGCAGGCCCTGAGTCATGCGGTGCATGCTGGCTTGCAACTGGCCCAGTTCGTCGCGGCGTTGTGCCTGCAGATCCAGGGACAGGTCGCCACTGGCCACGCGTTCGGCGGCGCGCAAGGTCTGGCGCAGCGGGATGATGATCTGCCGGGTGATGACCCAGGCCGCCAGCAGGCCGAGGGCCAGGGCCAGCACGGTGGCCACGGCGAGCACGGTCTTGGCCTGGGCCGCACCGGCATCGCGCACGGCGGTTTGCGATGTGGTCATGGCCTGGCTGGTCTGCAGCAGAACCGTGCCGTGCTCGACCATGCTCTGCAGGGCCTGTTCACTGGCGACCTGTGCACTGCCGTATTGGGTGACCGCGTCGCGGTAGCCCCCCAGGGCGGTGGTGGCATCGTCCAGGCTGGCAGCGTGCTCCGCTGGCACTTTGGCCGGTAGCGCGCGCAGTTCGGCCAAGGCCTGGTCGATGGCCTTGAGGGCCGTTTGCTGGTAGTCGGCGTTGCCGCTGTAGGTGTACCCGCGTACCTGGAAGCGTGCCTGTTGCAACAGGGCGCTGACTTCCACTGCGTGCTGGTATTGGCTGATATCGCCACCCTGCAGCAGGCCGCGTTGCACCCGGCCAATCAGCTCCGCAGCCTTGTCGGCAGTGTCGCCAAGCACAGCGCGGCTGGCCTCGCGGCGCTGGCCGGCCTGTTTCAGTTCGTTGAATGCCTGCTGGTAGCCACGCACGGCCTCGCGCTGCTGCTCCAGGCGCTGGCGGTCAGCGGGTTGCTCTATCTGCCCGAGCATAAGCTGCACTTGGCTGTCGAGGTTGCCCAGGGCCTTTTCCAGCTCTGCCACCGAAGCATCGTCAGGCTGGCGCTGGTAATGCTGGCGGGCGATGCGCAGTTCCTGGGTGTACTGCTGGATGACAGAGATGTTTCCCAGCTTGTCGCCACGGTCGATGATGCTGTCCATGCCGTGCCAGCCGGCCAGGGTGATGGCCAGGGTCAGCAGCAGCACGAGGCCGAAGCCCAGCCCCAGTTTGCGATTGACGCTCACATTGCCCAATGATTGGGCGAACCATTGATACATGTACGACTCCCCGGCGGCTTGGCAGCACCATTAATTGTTGTGTTGCCAAGACAATCGGCCTGGGGAAGGGAAACTTTATGGGTAAAAGCTGACTTACGTGTCAGAAAATCCGCGAGAGCAGTGCTGTCACAGCAGTCTCGACCCGCAGGATGCGGTCGCCCAGCTGGACCGGAGCCAGGCCTGCCTTGCCCAGCAGGTCCACCTCGTAGGGGATCCAGCCGCCCTCCGGGCCGATGGCCAGGGTCACGGGCTGCTCCACGGCGCGCGGGCAGGCGGGGTAGGGGCCGGGGTGGCCGACCAGGCCCAGGGTGCCTGCGGCGATGGCCGGCAGGCGGTCTTCGACGAACGGCTTGAAGCGCTTCTCGATGATTACTTCGGGCAGCACGGTGTCGCGCGCTTGTTCCAGGCCAAGGATGAGGTTTTCGCGAATGCTTTCCGGTTGCAGGAAGGGTGTTTGCCAGAAGCTTTTCTCGACCTTGTAGCTGTTCAGCAGGATCAGCCGCGGCACGCCGAGGGTAGCCACGGTCTGGAACAGCCGGCGCAGCATTTTCGGCCGAGGTACGGCGAGCACCAGGGTCAGCGGCAGCTTGGCCGGTGGCTGCTGGTCAAAGACGACTTCCAGTTCGGCTTCGTGCTTTTCCAGGCGCAGCACCGTGGCCTTGCCCATCAGGCCGTTGATACGGCCCACGCGCAAATTGTCGCCCACCGCCACACGGTGGATGTCCTGCATGTGGGTGAAACGCCGGTCTGCGAGAACGACGCGGTTGGCCGAGACGAAGTCGGCCTCTTCAAGGAGCAACAGGTTCACGGTTGGGTCGCTGGTGGCTGGTCGTTATGGTCGTTGGCGGCGCTATCGTCGGCTTCGCTGCGTTTGCGGATCAGGCTGCCGCACAGCACGCCGATCTCGAACAGCAGCCACATGGGTACGGCCAGCAGGGTCTGGGAGAAGATGTCCGGTGGGGTAAGGACCATGCCGACCACGAAGCAGCCGATGATCACGTAGGGGCGAATCTTCTTGAGGTACTTCACATCGACCACGCCGATCCATACCAGCAGCACCACCGCCACCGGTATTTCGAAGGCCACGCCAAAGGCGAAGAACAGCGTCATCACGAAGTCGAGGTAGCTGGCGATGTCGGTCATCATCGACACGCCTTCCGGCGTGGCGCTGGCGAAGAAGCCGAAGATCAGCGGGAACACCAGGAAGTAGGCGAAGGCCATGCCGGCGTAGAACAGGAAGATGCTCGACACCAGTAGCGGAATGGCGATGCGCTTTTCATGACGGTAGAGCCCGGGTGCGATGAAACCCCAGATCTGCTGCAGGATGAACGGGATCGCCAGGAACAGCGAGACGATCATGGTCAGCTTGAAGGGCGTGAGGAACGGTGATGCCACATCGGTGGCGATCATCGTGGCATTGGCCGGCAAGTGCTCGCGTAGCGGTGCGGAGACCAGGGTGTAGATCTGCTGGGCGAAGGAGAACAGCCCGGCAAAGATCAGGAAAATGACGGCAACGCAGCGCAGCAGGCGGGTGCGCAGTTCGGTCAGGTGCGAAACCAGCGGCATAGGCTGGTCATGTTCCGGATTTTCGCTCATGGGGCTCGCGGCGGTTGAGGCGGTTCAGAAGGCGTGGCCGGGGTGGCAGCGGTCTCGACCGGCCTGGCTTCGAGCCCGGCGGGCGGCTGCACGGTGGCGGTGGTGACAGGCGGCTGCGCCGGTGGCGTCATCGGGTTGAGGATGCGCTTGGCTTCCTCTTCCATCTGCAGAATGTGCTCATTGTGCAGCTGGCGGCGGATTTCGTCCGCGCCGATCTCGCGCTCCACTTCCATCTTGATGCTGTTGAAACTGCGCTTGAGCCGGCCGATCCACAGGCCTGCCGTGCGCGCGGCACCGGGCAGGCGCTCGGGGCCGAGCACCAGCAGGGCGACCAGGCCGACGAGCAGCAGCTCGCTGAAACTGATGCCGAACATTAGTCAGTCTTTCCGCTGCGGCTCTTGGACCGACTGGGCCTGGCCTTCGATGGTGTGGCCCTGGTTCTGCTGGGCAGTGTTCTGCACCGGTGGAACGGGCTGGGCAGGCGGCGGAGTCTGCTCGGCCGGCTTGTTCTCTTCGTCGCTCATGGCCTTGCGGAAGCCTTTGATCGACTCGCCCAGGTCGCTGCCGAAGTTCTTCAGCTTCTTGGTGCCGAACACCAGGACCACGACGACCAGCAGGACGATCCAGTGTTTCCAGTCAAAGATACCCATTTCGTACTCCTGAAATTTACAGGTACAGCGAATTTTTTCGGCAGCGCGGCCCCTGTGGGAGCGGGTTTACCCGCGAACACCGGCGAAGCCGGTGCCACCGCGTTGCATTCTTCGCGGGTGAACCCGCTCCCACAGGGGGAAAATACATCAGGCCGACGGTTGGCGTGCGGCCTTCTCATCATGCCCGGACAAACCGAAGCGACGTTCCAGCTCATCGAGCACGGCTTGCGGATGCTGGCCCAGCGCACTGAGCATTACCAGGCTATGAAACCACAGGTCGGCGGTTTCGTAGATGACATCGCTGTAATCCTTGCTGACCGCAGCGTCCTTGGCGGCAATGATCGTCTCGACCGACTCTTCGCCAAGCTTTTCGAGGATCTTGTTCAGGCCCTTGTGGTACAGGCTGGCAACGTAGGAGCTGTCGGGGGCCGCTTGCTTGCGTTCTTCAAGCACTTCGGCCAGGCGGTTGAGGGTGTCGCTCATGTCAGTGTCCTGCGCTGTAGATGGCATCCGGGTCTTTCAGGACCGGGTCGACGGTTTTCCACTGGCCGTCTTCGAAGACGCGGTAGAAGCAGCTTTCACGGCCGGTATGGCAGGCAATATGGCCCAGTTGCTCGACCATCAGGATGATCACATCGGCATCGCAGTCCAGGCGCATTTCATGCAGCTTCTGCACATGCCCGGATTCCTCGCCCTTGCGCCACAGCTTGCCACGCGAACGCGACCAGTAGATGGCGCGTTGCTCGGCGGCGGTCAGGGCCAGCGATTCGCGGTTCATCCAGGCCATCATCAGCACGCGTCCGGTCTTGTGGTCCTGGGCGATAGCCGGTACCAGGCCCTCGCTGTTCCACTTGATCTCGTCCAGCCAGTCTTTCATCGTCGACTCCAAAGCGGGCCCGCTCCTGTGCCGGGCCCTTTGCGCTAGTGTGCCAGCCATGGGCGCGGCTGGCTATTGGCGCACGATCAGGTAAAGGCCGGCGGCCAGCATCAGCCAGGCAGGCCAGGCGGCAGGGGCGGTCAGGCTCGCGGCCTCGGCGGCACCAGCAGCCAGTACCGCACCACCGCCCAGCAGGCCGGCACCCAGCAGGCGCAGCGCCCAGCGGTCGCCCTGGCGACGGCGTTCAGGCAGTTGCGGGTCGTGCAGGTGCGGTTGTGACAGGCGTTCGAGGACGTCGCGGGCCATGTCGGCCAGGTGCGGCAACTGCTCGACCTGGCTGTGGATGTTGCCAAGCACGGCTTTCGGGCTCATGCGGTCACGCATCCAGCGTTCGAGGAACGGTTTGGCGGTGCTCCACAGGTCCAGGTCGGGGTACAACTGACGCCCCAGGCCTTCGATGTTGAGCAGGGTTTTCTGCAGCAGGACCAGCTGTGGCTGGACTTCCATGTTGAAACGCCGTGCCGTCTGGAACAGACGCATCAGCACCTGGCCGAAGGAAATATCTTTTAACGGTTTTTCGAAGATCGGCTCGCAGACGGTACGGATCGCTGCTTCGAATTCATTGACCTTGGTGTGCACCGGTACCCAGCCCGAGTCGATGTGCAGTTGCGCGACGCGGCGATAGTCTCGCTTGAAGAAGGCAATCAGGTTACGCGCCAGGTAATCTTGGTCCTCGTCCGTCAGGCTGCCGACGATGCCGCAGTCGATGGCGATGTACTGCGGGCTCCAGGGGCGTACCGTGCTGACGAAGATGTTGCCGGGGTGCATGTCGGCGTGGAAGAAGCTGTCGCGGAACACCTGGGTGAAGAATACTTCCACGCCGCGTTCGGCCAGCATCTTCATGTCGGTGCGCTGATCGGCGAGCGTGGCCATGTCGGTCACCGGCACACCATAGATGCGTTCCATCACCAGTACTTTCGGCCGGCACCAGTCCCAGTACACCTGTGGCACATACATCAGCTCGGAACCTTCGAAATTGCGCCGTAGCTGGCTGGCGTTCGCCGCTTCGCGCAGCAGGTCGAGTTCGTCGTAGATGGTTTTTTCGTAATCGCCGACGATTTCCACCGGGTGCAGGCGGCGAGCATCGGCAGAGACACGCTCGGCGCCTTTGGCGATCAGGAACAGCCAGGCAATATCAGCGGCGATCACCGGCTTGAGGCCTGGCCGGACTACCTTGACCACCACCTCTTCGCCGCTTTTCAGGCGGGCAGCGTGAACCTGAGCCACCGAGGCCGAGGCCAGTGGCTCGACGTCGAAGCGGCTGAAGACCTGGCTGACCGGGGCGCCGAGCTGCTCTTCGATCAGCGCCACGGCCTGTTGCGGGTCGAACGGCGGCACGCGGTCCTGCAGCAACATCAGCTCATCGGCGATGTCGGTTGGCAGCAGGTCGCGGCGGGTAGACAGCAGCTGACCGAACTTGATGAAAATCGGCCCAAGGTCCTGCAGTGCCAGGCGCAGGCGCGCGCCACGGCTGAGCTCGGACGGCTTGCGCGGGAGCCAACGCCACGGCATCAGCAGGCGCAGGCTCATCAGCCACCAGGGCAGCGGGTAGTCGAACAGCAGGTCATCCAGCCGGTAACGGATGACTACACGCTGGATGCGAAAAAGACGGCGGACGGCGAGCAGCTTCATGCGTTATCGCTGATATCAAGGGATCGGGAGAGGCGCTTGAGGCGCGCCTCGAGGCGTTCTGTATCGAGCTTCAGGGCATCGAGCTCGCTGAAGGCGGCTTCGGCTTCGCGTTTGCCGACCAGGGTGCGGGATTCTTCGGCCAGGTACTCGGAAAGGTTCTGGCTGAAGCGCGCCAGGCCCTGGCGGGTCCAGCGTGCGCGCAGGCGGATGTGGCCGGCCAGCAGCGCGGTGGCGACCGGGCCGAGCCAGCGTTGCAGCTCGTGCTCCCAGTCCAGCTCCAGGTCCTGCAGCACGCCGAACAGGTCGAGCAGCACGGCACTGTCGCCATGCAGTTCGACTTGCGGGCTGTGCAGCACGGCAGTCTTGTCCCTGGCCACGGCCAGTTGTGCCAGGCTGCCGGCCGGGGCGCGCAGGCTGCAGTCGACCTCGCCTTGCCAGTGGGCGGCGAGCATCAGGCCCTCTTCATCGGGCAGGATGAACACCTGCAGGGCCGGTTGGCGGCAGTCGATCTCGATGACCTTGCCTTCCAGCGCGGCCAGCCGCGGCAGGGCCGTGCTGTCCATGCGCAGCACGCGGTTCAGGCCATGTTCGACGCTGGCGAGCAGCCCGGCCAGCAGCATCAGGGTTTGATTCCCCGGTGCACGGCGACGATGCCGCTGGTCATGTTGTGGTAGGTGACGCGGTCGAAACCGGCCTCGACCATCATGGCCTTCAACGTTTCCTGATCCGGGTGCATGCGGATCGACTCAGCGAGGTAACGGTAGCTCTCCGAGTCGTTGGTGATCAGCTTGCCGGCCAGCGGCATGAAGGCGAACGAGTAGGCGTCGTAGGCCTTGGACATGAGCTTGTTGGTCGGCTTGGAGAACTCCAGCACCAGCAGGCGACCGCCCGGCTTGAGCACGCGCAGCATCGAGCGGATGGCTTCGTCCTTGTGGGTAACGTTGCGCAGGCCGAAGGCAATGGTCACGCAGTCGAAGTGGTTGTCGGGGAATGGCAGCTTTTCGGCGTCGGCCTGGACGAACTCGATGTTGCCGGCCACGCCACGGTCGAGCAGGCGGTCACGGCCGACCTTGAGCATCGACTCGTTGATGTCGGCCAGCACTACCTGGCCGGTAGGGCCGACCAGCCGCGAGAACTTGGCGGCCAGGTCGCCGGTACCGCCGGCGATGTCCAGCACACGGTTGCCGGCGCGTACGCCCGACAACTCGATGGTGAAGCGCTTCCACAGGCGGTGCATGCCGCCGGAAAGCACGTCGTTCATCAGGTCGTACTTGGCCGCTACCGAGTGGAACACCTCGGCGACTTTCTTCGCCTTCTGGCTTTCAGGGACATCCTGGTAACCGAAATGGGTGGTGGGTTCGGCGTGGTCGCCTTTGCGCTGGTCGTTCATATCGCTTCACCGGAAAAAATTACCGCCATTCTAGGGCGAACGGGCGGATTTGTCTTGGCGGGGTGTGCCAGTGGGCAGGGGCGGGCATAATGCCCATTATGTCTTCATCTTCAGGAACACCTGCATGACTCAGATCAGCGTCGAACGCAAACATTCCCTCGGCCGCGATGCCGCCCGTGCCAAGGCCGAAGCGCTGGTCGACAGGCTGACCCGCGAATACGACCTCAAGGCCACCTGGAACGGTGACCGGGTCGACGTGGCGCGCAGCGGCGCCAACGGTAGCGTGCATATCGGTGAGGACAGCATCCGCGTGGAGCTGAAGCTGGGCATGATGCTGTCGATGATGAGCGGTACCATCAAGGGCGAAATCGAGCGCGCACTGGACAAGGCCCTGGCCTGAGGCCCAGCGCGCGCGGCCTGCTATGGTAACGCGGGCGGAAACGGGATGAGATCGGCAATCTGTGCCAGGCGCAGGTCGCCACGGTAAATCGCTATTCGCTCCCGCGGGTTACTGGCCAGCTCCAGTTCGGCGTCCCGGCCGACAGCGCGGGGCTCGCGGAATTTCAGGTGGCCTTTGACGAAATCATGGGGCTGGGCATCCGCAGTACGGTAATGAAAGTGGGCCTCCCACAGTACCGTTTGCGGCGCTTGGACGTCGCTGATCAGGTAGGTGTCGAGGTAGTCATCGGCGTGGCGAAGCGCCTTGCGCACTATGCCTGGCCTGATCGAGACGCGCTGCTGCCCTACCAGGTAGCGCAAGGCGGCGCTGTCTGGGTGGCGGGAGTTCAGGTAGGCATTGGTGAGCAGCAGCTGCTTGCGCTCGCTGACCCTGGCGATCGCCTGGCGCAGCTGATCGACCAGGCTGCCGTCGGTCCGCTCCAGTTGTCGCGCCAGCGCGCTCATGTCATCGATAGGCCAGTCCAGAAAGTCAGCCAGGCTATTGGGCTGGTTTGCGTAGCGGGCTGCGAAGTCGAGTTTTTCGTCAATTCTTGCCAGCAGGTGCCTGGCTTCCGTGCGCAGCTGGGACAGGTCGGGCTCTGCGGCGCGCGGCTGGGCGACTTGCTCATGCCACTCATTGCCGCGTCGCTCGTAGTTGCCAGCGGGTTGCTGATTCAGCGGGTTGCGTTGAACCGCGCGGTCGCCTTGCGCTTCGACCAGCGCCGGGCGCCCGCGTGCGACGCGGATCACCGTGCGCCTGGCCGGCATCGGGTGCTGGATTGTGCGCTGCGGCGGCGTGGCGATGCCTTTGTCGAGGCTGGCCAACGCCGTGGCCAGCTGGGCTTCGGTCGTGTGTACCAGCGCTTGCATTTCCTGGATATATTCATCGAGGATGGCCTCGTCCAGGGCCGGGTCGCTGAGCGACCTCATGTAGTGGGCCTTGTCGAGTATCGCGCGATACCGGCGTAGCACATCCTCCAGCACGTCGGCCTTGTCTTCGGCAGAGCCGTCGGCCGTGGCGAGGCCGTCATGGCTCCAGATCGAACGGCTCAGTTCATTGTTGCTGAGCACCTCCCGTAACGGCAGCAGGTTGTCGGCTGCTTCGGCGGTTAGCTTGGTCTTGTCCAGTGTCAGGTAGGCCAGGTCGCCGATTAATTGCGCGCGCACCACTAGCGTTGAATAGGTGCGCCGTTTGATGGCGTTTTCGATCTTGGTGGCCTTGTCGGCGAAGTCGATTTTGCTGTTTTCCAATGCTTCGGGTATGGCCCGATCCAGGCGTCGGCTGACCACCAGCAGACGGCGGCTGGCCTGCAGCGAGTCGCGAACGCTGTCACGGTAGCTGAGATAGCTCTGAATCTGCTCGTCGGTCTGCGGCAGCCGCACCATGCGCTTGCCCTGCTCCACCAGCAGTTCACGATCGACTTGTTCCAGCAGACGTTGGCATAACAGCATGTCGTTTTCGATGGCCGCCCCGAACCAGTTGCTGAATTTGCGTGCGTTGTTTTCGGTGGTGTCGAGCCTTAGAAAGCGCGGTTCACTCAGCTCCCTGAAGGTGTTGACGTTCGCTTGCAGAATCTCGCCCTGATTCTCCAGGAACAGCGCAGAAGCCTTGAGCTCGGTGGCATGTAGCCGACGCTGGGCCAGCAGCTGTTGTTTTTGCGCCTGCAGTGCTTCTGGTGGATTGGCGCGCTCATGCGCGGGCAACGCTTGCGACGCGCGGCGGTAGGCTGCGGCGAGCTCGTCATGATCGGCAAGGCGCTGGCTGTTGCGTTCCATGAGAGGGCGCAGCTTGTTCAGCGCGTCGCCATTGCGCATTGCCGCATCGTGCAGTTGTGAGTAGCGCTGCTGGTTGTCGGCGTTGATGGACCTGCTGGTCCTGGGCATGCCACCTGCCAATTTAAGGTTGAGCGCCCATTCTCCGTTCCAGCGCGTCAGCCAAGGGCCTCTGCTACGTTCACGGCCTACGATGTGGTAACCGTCGGGTGCGCCCTGCCATCGTGATTGCCATTCACTGCTGCTCGGGTCCGGGCCGACGATCTGTATGCCGCCCCATGTCTCCTGTACTTCGTACGCTACCCCCTGCAGTGCCACATAGTGGCGGTCGGCGATTTTATACAACCCGCGCAGGCGGCCCTCTACCAACGGTGCATGACCCTCCAGCGACAAGGTGGCCCGAAGCTTGACCAGCGCCTGGCGCTCGGGCGGCGTCAGGTTGCCCATGCGTTGGTTGTTGTGCCAGCTGGAGAGCCGCATTGGCACGGCCTTCTGTTCGGTGGTCAGTGTTTCCCAGGTGCGCTCATGCGGTTTGTCTGCGACCGCTGTCATGGCACCGTCCGGCTCGACGGGCTCGGCGAATCGCAACCTCTCAGCCGGCAAGCCGCTGGCGGGGAGGGGCGCATCTCGGTGTGCCAGAAGCATGGCCAGGTTGGTCAGCAGGTCGACTGTCGCCACGATCCGCGCGTCATCGCTACCGTTGGCCAACACCGATATATCATTCCGGGTGGCCGACAGCGCTTGCACCAGCCAGGTCAGGACGGCCAAGGGGCCGCGCCAGAATACGGTCAGGTTGTTGAACAACGACCAGGCCGCTTGTTGCACCAGTTGCCATTTTTCCTGCGCGTTGGACATGCTGCTGGTGGATGCGGCCAGACGCATGGCGCTGATCCTGGCGTCGAACAGGTGCGTGTCCAGATCGGTGAGCCAGGGGCTGAAAACGCAATCGACCGGTTGTCGAAGCAGCTGCACGAGTTCATCCGCCACCAGGCTGTCCCCACCCAGCAAATGTGCCAGTTGCTCCAGCCTGGGATGGAGGTGAGGGCGTGTGAAGCCGTCGTTTGCATAAACCGCGCGTACGTCTTCATGCAGCCAGTCGAGGACACTTTGTTGCAGCTCACCTTCAGTGCGGATTGCGGCCATCAGCTGATCCAGCTCAGCGAACTCCAGCAGGGCCTGGCTGGCATAGAACGGTCGGTACAGGACCCAGCCGTGCGTGGCGGGTAGCTTGATGAGGAACATGCCGTGGGCGATGTCCGTGGTCGCAGCGCCTGGCGCGCAAAGAAAGGCCAAGGGGGCAATGCGCAGTGGCTGGCCATCGCCGTTACCTTGGCAACAAGCCAGTAGCGCATCGCGCGCGGATTCGCTCAGCTGTTGCTGGATGCTGGCCTGGAGGGTGCTGAACAGCAAGTGGCTACGCCATTCCCGGGCGTATTGCCGGATCCGCTCGGCCCTGCGTGGTTGTTCGGCCACTGTAGTGTCCAGATAGCGAGGGTACTGGCCACCAATATCCACTTCGTGTATCAGCGCGTTGATCTGCTCGATGCTCAGCCAACCGCCGGGCTTGCCGCCAGTGGGCACCGTCACGCCAGTCATTACCTCGCCAGCGCCCAGGCGCAGGCGAGCGATCGCCAGCTCAGTCAAGCTTACCCTGCGCAGGGGCAGCGATTGCCCGCCTTGTATCGTGTTGCCGACGATGCTTTGTGAAACCTCGATCATGACCTCGTCAGGGTCGTGCTGTGCCACCTGCGGGTAGCTGCTTTGCAGTTGTTCGCGCAGGCGGCGTTTGGCGTAGCGCTGAAGGTCGTCGATATCGCTGAGTGAGGTGGAACCTTTGGCCTGCCCTTGCTGAGCCGCCAGGTCGAGCAGCGCCGCATGATAGGCGTAACGGTCGCTGCCCTCGGCGTCGGCCAGCCATGCCGGCAGGCTGACAGCAGGCGAGTCGTGCAGCCGACAGGCCTGGTTCAGAAAGTGCGCACTTGGGTCGGTCAGCCGGTGCAACTGGTTCTGCAGGTCACTCACCGAGGTCAACGAGCCGAGGCGCAAGCGCTCGATGTCTTCAAGCATGGCATTGAGCATTTGCCTGGCCTGAAAGGCGAATGGACTGCCAATCACGGGGGTGTGCGCCCATGACAGTCGCTCGAAGCGATAGCCCCGGGCCAACTCGTCCTGCAGTGCGCTGGCGAAGGCTGCAAGGTCGGTGAACCTGCGCACCCTGCCATCAGGCTTGCAATGCAGAAGCAGGCGCCGCGAGCCGTGCGTCATGCTCAGCAGCAGGCCCGCCAGTGTTACCGGCAGCGTCCCGCCTGCTGTTTTCAGGCTTACGCTCACTGCGCTGATGACCAGGTCTTCATGGGCCTCGGCGAGCAGAGCGTACAGGGCAGCCTTTTCATCGTTGTCCAGGCCCTGATCGTGCATGTTGCTGATCAGCGCGGCCTTGATCGTGTGCTCGAGCCAGCGCATGCGGCAGACCTGGCTGGTTTGGTCGATGCCATTCCAGAAACCGACCTGCGCCTGCTGAAACTTCTCCAGCAGGGCCCCCAGCACGTGGTCCAGGTCCTCGTTGAGCCTGCTCAGGTCCAGGGCAATCGCAGGCTTTTTGCTGCTGCCCGTCCCCTCAACCTGTACCTGAAACGGCTGCGGCGGCGCGATGCTTGGCCGATCGCCAGGGCTCAGCTGCAGATGTTTACCCGTCAGAAAATGCTCAAGCAGTTTATCCAGCAGCGAACGGTGCGGGCCGGCACCACCTGCAGTGGGCAGGATGACGAATTCATCGAGCGAGGTGAGCTGTGGATGGTTGTTGCGCACCCACGGGTAATGATCAACGAGAACCTGGAACCCTTCATGGGACAGCACCTCACGTACCGTGGGGCGTCCAGCGAAACAGTCTGCGACTTTTTGTTTGAAGGTTTCCCTGGTTGCGTCAGGGGTGTCAGTCATGGCGTCAGCTCCGAACAGATGAGTGACGTGACGCTAGCGTGGGGTTGCCCTGCACATGCGGTAGATGGTTAAAGCCGGTGGCACCTTAGGGTGAGGATTCTAATTTTCCTGCCTACCGTATGCTCAAGCCCAACCTTCATGGGCGGTTGTTCCCACTCATGAGCATGAGGTACACAGCATGGCCAAAGTGAACGTGAAGAAAAAGGACGACGCCCCGGGCACCCTGGGCGAGGTGCGCGGCTACGCACGCAAGATCTGGCTGGCCGGGATTGGCGCGTACGCACGCGTGGGGCAGGAGGGCTCGGACTACTTCAATGAGCTGGTCAAGGCTGGCGAAGGCGTCGAGAAACGTGGCAAGAAGCGCATCGATCAGGAGCTGGAGGCAGCCAATAACCAGATCGATGAAGCCACCCAGGCTGTCAGCCGTGTGCCAGGCCGGGTAGAAATTCAACTCGACAAGATTGAAAAAGCTTTCGACGCGCGGGTAGGGCGCGCCTTGAATCGCCTCGGCATTCCGTCTAAACATGACGTTGAGGCGTTGTCCATCAAGCTTGAACAGCTGCATGAGCTGCTCGAGCGCGTCGCGCACAAACCATAAGGAGAGCAGGATGGCTGGCAAGAAGAATTCCGAGAAAGAAGGCAGCTCCTGGGTCGGCGGGATCGAGAAGTACTCCCGCAAGATCTGGCTGGCAGGGCTTGGTATCTATTCGAAGATCGACCAGGACGGCCCCAAGCTGTTCGACTCGCTGGTGAAGGATGGCGAGAAGGCCGAGAAGCAGGCGAAGAAGACCGCCGAAGATGTTGCTGAAACTGCCAAGTCGTCGACCACTTCGCGTGTGTCGGGCGTGAAGGACCGTGCACTGGGCAAGTGGAGCGAACTCGAGGAGGCTTTCGACAAGCGCCTGAACAGCGCCATTTCGCGCCTTGGCGTGCCTAGCCGCAATGAGATCAAGGCCCTGCACCAGCAGGTGGACAGCCTGACCAAGCAGATCGAAAAGCTCACCGGCGCTTCGGTTACGCCGATTTCGTCGCGCGCTGCGGCCAAACCGGCTGCGAGCAAGGCGGCCAAGCCACTGGCCAAGACGGCAGCGGCCAAGCCTGCGGCGAAAACCGCGGCAGCCAAGCCCGCAGCCAAGCCAGCAGCAGCCAAGACCGCAGCGGCTAAACCTGCTGCCAAGACTGCGGCGGCCAAACCCGCGGCGAAACCGGCAGCGGCCAAGCCGGCCGTGGCGAAAAAGCCTGCAGTGAAGAAAGCCCCGGCCAAGCCGGCGGCCGCCAAGCCGGCAGCTCCAGCGGCCAGCGCCACTCCGGCCGCTAGCGCAGCTCCGGCACCAACCGCGGCTCCGGCCAGCAACCCGCCTTCGGCACCGACAGGCACCGGCACTCTGATCTGACACCGCGTCGCCTTATTCGCGGGTGAACCCGCTCCCACAGGCACACTACAGACCTTGTGGGAGCGGGTTCACCCGCGAATGCGTCGGTTGCTGCAATACATTCCTGTCAGTCTTACCCCTCCAGATAACGCACCGCCAACTGCTCCGTCGCCCCCCGCGCCTGGGCCTGCAGATGCGGCGCCACCAGCATCATCACCTGGTACACCACTATCCCCACATCCCCCTCGCGCCCCAGTACCCGCTGATAATCCAGCGAGAACATCAGTGTCAAAGTGATCTGCTCCACCAGTTGCCCCAGCGCCTGGGTCTCGCTCTCTATCAGCCCTTGGCCCTTGAGGCTGGCCAGCAACGCCGCCAGCGTGCGCTTGAGCGCGTTGATCAGGCTGCGCATGCCGCGCGCCAGTTTGGGCAGGCGCCCAGTCAGGTTCGACAGGTCCTGGAACAGGAAACGGTACTGCGCCATGCGTTCGACAATCAGGTGCAGGAACAGCCAGTAATCCTCGGCATCCAGGCGTACCTCCAGCGGCGGGTCGAGCAGGGGCATCAGCGCTTCTTCAAAGCGCTCGAACAGCCCCAGCACCAACGGCTCCTTGCCATGGAAGTGGTAGTAGAGGTTGCCGGGGCTGATGCCCAGTTCGTTGGCAATTTCCAGGGTGGACACGTTCGGTTCGCCCTGCTGGTTGAACAGCTGCAGGGCACATTCGAGGATACGATCGCGAGTCTTCATCCAGTCGGCATGCTCATCGGGTCAGCACATAGGTGCCCGGCGCCGGGCCCAGCGGTGGGTAGGTGGCATTGCCCAGCTCGTTGCGCGGTGCCTTGAGCGGGCCGGAGCGCGGGGTGATCCACTCCAGCCACAACGGCCACCAGCTGCCTTCGCTGCGCTTGGCATCGTGGAACCAGGCACGCGGGTCGCTGGACAGCTTGGGGTTGGCCAGGTAATAGGCCTTGGGGTTGCCGGGCGGGTTGATGATGCTCTGGATGTGCCCGCTGTTGGCCAGCACGAAGCGCCGGTCGCCACCCAGCAGCAATGTCGAGCGGTACACTGCATCCCACGGGGTGATGTGGTCGTTGCTGCCGGCAACGGTGAAGCTGTCCAGCTCGACCTTCTTCAGGTCGATGGGTGTACCGCATACCTCCAGCCCGGCGGGGTGGGTAAGCGGGTTGAGCTTGAAGAAGTCCAGCAGGTCGCCATGCAGTGCGGCGGGCAGGCGCGTGCTGTCGGCGTTCCAGTACAGGATGTCGAAGGCTGGTGGTGTCTTGCCGAGCAGGTAGTTGTTGACCCAGTAGTTCCATATCAGGTCGTTGGGCCGCATCCAGGCGAAGATCCGCGCCACTTCGGCGCCATCCAGCACCCCGCGCTGGTAGGAGCGACGCTTGGCGGCCTCGATGGTCTGCTCGTCGGCGAACAGGCTTGCGGGGCTTTCGAACTTGCTGTCCAGCAGGCTGACCAGGTAGGTGGCACTGCGTACCCGGCGCAGCTGGTGCTTGGCCTGCAGGTGGCCCTGCAGCGCGGCCATGGTCAGGCCCCCGGCGCAGGCGCCCATCAGGTTGGGGTCGCGGTTGCCGCTGATGCTGCGGCAGGCGTTGAGCGCTTCTTCCAGGGCCTGCACGTAGCTGGACAGGCCCCATTCGCGGTGGCGCGGGTCGGGGTTGCGCCAGCTGACCATGAACACCTGCAGGCCATTCTTGAGCATGTACTGGACGAAGCTGTTGGTCGAGCTCAGGTCGAATATGTAGAACTTGTTGATCTGCGGGGGCACCACCAGCAGCGGCCTGGAGTGTTGCTTTTCGCTCATCGGCTTGTACTGGATCAGCTCCAGCAGTTCGTTGCGAAACACCACGGCACCGGCGGTCGCGGCCAGGTTGCCGCCCACTTCGAAGGCGCGCTCGTCGACCTGGCGTGGCAGGCCGTCGTTGTGGCGCAGGTCATCGAGCAGATGGGCCACGCCGCGTACAAGGCTCAGGCCACCGCTGTTGAACAGTTCCTTGACCGCCAGCGGGTTGAGCAGCGAATTGCTTGGTGCCAGTGCATCGTTGATCAGGTTGAACAGGAAGTGCGCACGGGCCCGGTCATCGTCGTCCAGGTGGCTTTCCTCGATCCACAGGCGGGTCTGCTTCTGCCAGGCCAGGTAGGCCTGCAGGCCGCGCCGGTAGAACGGGTTCTGGCTCCATGTCGGATCGTTGAAGCGCGCATCGCGCGGGTTCGGCTGAAACGGTGTGTCACCCAGCATCACCCGACCCAGCTGGCCACCCAGAGCCAACAGGTGATGCGCGGTATGCAGCGGGTGGCGCAAGCTTTGACGGCTGACATTGCGCAGCGTGGAAATCAGGTCACGGCCACGCAGGCCGAGGATGGCGTTCTGCACGTTCATGCTGGTGGCGGGAAGCGTTGGCGTTCCTTTGGCCGGTTTGTCTTTCATGGCAACACTCCCTCGTCCTGACCTGGTGCTTCATGACTAAACATATTCACTGATTTAGCAGGGGCTCTGTGGGAGCGGGTTCACCCGCGAACACCGGCGAAGCCGGTGCCATGCACCGAGTTGGATTCTTCGCGGGTGAACCCGCTCCCACAGGGCCCCAAATCGCCCTCACACACCCGAAGCCGGGCGGGGATGCATGACAGCGCGCTGACGTTCTTGCTGAAGGAACTTCATGATGATCGGGGCGACGGCCTCGGCCCGGGTGATCAGGAACAGATGACCGTCGTCGATAATGTGTAGCTGGGCATTGGGAATTCGCCAAGCCAGCAGACGCATGTTGATCAATGGGATCAGCGGGTCGTCGTCGCCTGCCAGCACCAGGGTCGGCTGCTGGATCTTGTGCAGCCAGTGGATGCTGGTCCAGCCAAGCCCGGCGAACAGCTGCCAGTAGTAGCCCATCTTGCCGCCGGAGCGCACCTTGGCGGCGTGCTGCATGGCCAGCTCCGGGTCCCGTCGGAAGCCGCCGCCGTAGATCATCGGTGCGATGCGGATGACATGCGACGGCTGTACGTAGCGCCGTGGGCTGGCCATCATCCACAGCACCTTGGGTTTGCCCGGTACCATCACCGCACCGGCGGCAGTGGCGGCCAGCACCAGCTTCTTGCAGCGCTCGGGGTAGTCATGGGCGAACTGCTGGGCCAGGGCGCCGCCCCAGGACACGCCGATGACATTGACCTGGCCGTAATCGAGGTAGTCGAGCATGCGCGCCGTCAGCTTGGCCAAGCCGGGGAAGCGGTACGGGTGGCGCGGCGTGGACGAGCCGCCGACCCCGGGCACATCGAAGGCAATGACTTCCAGGTCCGGGTCCAGTGCTTCGATGAACGGGAACACCAGCTCCAGGTTGGCGCCGATGCCGTTGAAGATCAGCAAGGGCGTCAGGTGCGGTTTGCCCGGGCGGACGGCGGTGCGGATGGACTGGTTGTCCAGCTCGACGGTCCTGAAGATATAGGGTTGCGGCATGCACGTGACTCATGGGGTGAAATGAACACCGTGGCTCCCCGCAGGGGCCACGGCGCTGCAGCTCAACGTTCGTGAACGTAGGTGCCCGGGGCGGCTTCGCCAGCGGCGTAGGCACGGTTGCCCAGGCGGGTCGGCGCCTTCTTCAGCTCGCCGGCACGCTCGGCCAGCCAGCTCTGCCAGTGCAGCCACCAGGAGTCGGCATGCTTGGTGGCGTTTTCCTGCCAGGCCACCGGGTCACCCGGGCGATCTGCACCGGTCATGAAGCGCGCCTTGGGGTTGCCTGGTGGGTTGAGGATGCTCTGGATGTGGCCGCTGTTGGACAACACGAACTCGATCTTGCCGCCGAACAGGTGCGCCGAGCGGTAGCACGACTGCCATGGGGTGATGTGGTCGTTGGTGCCGGCGAGGCTGTAGATATCGCATTTGACCTGTTTCAGGTCGATCGGGGTGCCGCACACTTCCATGGCGTCCGGGCGTGTCAGTGGGTTGCTCTTGAACATCTCGATCAGGTCGCCGTGGAAGGCCGCCGGCAAGCGCGTGGTGTCGTTGTTCCAGAACAGGATGTCGAACACCGGCGGCTCGTTGCCGAGCAGGTAGTTGTTGACCCAGTAGTTCCAGATCAGGTCGTTGGGGCGCATCCAGGCGAACACCTTGGCCATCTCGCTGCCTTCCAGCACGCCAGCCTGGTAGGAATGGCGCTTGGCGGCTTCCAGGGTCTGCTCGTCGACGAACAGCGCGACCTGGTTGTCCAGGGTGGTGTCCAGCACGCTCACCAGCAGGGTCAGGGCATTGACCTTGTTCTCGCCGAGGGCGGCATAGTGGCCGACCAACGCCGTGCAGGTGATGCCGCCGGAGCAGGCACCGAGCATGTTCAGGTCCTTGCTGCCGGTAATCGCCAGCACCGCGTCGACCGCCTCCTTGAGCGCATCGATGTAGGTGGACAGGCCCCATTCGCGCTGGGCTTTGGTCGGGTTGCGCCAGCTGATGATGAAGGTCTGTTGCTGCGAGCGCAGGCAGTAGCGCGCCAGGCTCTTTTCCGGGCTCAGATCGAATACGTAGAACTTGTTGATCTGCGGCGGCACCACCAGCAGTGGGCGGGCATGTACCTGCTCGGTGATGGGACTGTACTGGATCAGCTCGAGCACATCGTTGCGGTATACCACGGCGCCGTCGCTGGTACCCAGGTTCTTGCCCACCTCGAAGGCGTCCATGTTCACCTGGCTGGGCATGCCACCGTTGTTGACCATGTCCTTGGCAAGGTTGGACAGGCCGTCGAGCAGGCTCTTGCCACCGGTTTCGAAGAAGCGTTTGACCGCCGCCGGGTTGGAAAGGGTGTTGGTCGGAGCCATGGCTTCGGTCATCAGGTTGATGACGAACTGGCCGCGGCTGATGTCCTGGGGCGACAGATCGCTGCTGCCGATCCAGTCCTGCAGCTCCTTGCGCCAGGCCAGGTAGGTTTGCAGGTAGCGGCGGTAGAGAGGGTTGTTGCTCCATGCCGGGTCATTGAAGCGACGGTCGTCGCTTTCCGGGGCAAGGCTGGACTTGCCCAGCAGCACGTTCTTCAGTTCCAGGCCAAAGTGCGCCACATGCTTGGCGCTGTGCAGCGGTTGGCGTACGGCCTGGCGCAGCACGGTGCGTGCCGAGCTCAACAGATCCTTGCGCCGGATACCGATGACCGGGTTCAGCCCCAGGGTGTTTTCCGAGGCCTGCCGCTGCAGCTCATCGTTGTTCTTGTTACTCATCTAAGACGCTCCGTTGTCCTGAGACGAGTACCGGTTGCTGTGACAGGTGCACAGTCCTGAGCCCGGTACTGCTACTCGGGTGACCAGTGATAAGGAACAGCGGTGCTGCGAGGGTTCTGTCTACCTGCAAATGGATGCAGGGAGCTTGCCAGCCTCATTGGTTACCCGACTTTCATGTAATGCGCAAGACAGCCCTTCACTGGGCTGTCTGTAGGCCATTCAAACAGATGAATCTAGAAAATGCGCTCTAAACCTTTCAGGCCTTGCGCTAGAGCATGAGTTTGACCACCGACTCGGCGGGGTCGCGGGATTTTCCGGCCTTGTGCAGTTCGTCGAGGTACTCGGCCCACAGCTGTTCCTGGCGCAGGCACAGCTGCTCGAGGTATTCCCAAGTGAACAGGCCGCTGTCATGGCCGTCGTCGAAGGTCAGTTTCAGTGCATATTGGCCGGCAGGTTCCAGGCCGCTGAGGCCGACGTTGATCTTGCCGAACTGCAGGATTGGGTTACCGTGGCCCTGGACCTCGGCGGAGGGGGAATGCACGCGGAGGAATTCGGCGGGCAGGTGGTAGACCTCGCCGGGGGCGTAGGTGAGGCTGAGGGTTTTCGAGGCTTTGTGCAGGTTGATGGCGGTGGGCAGGCGGGCCATGGGCAGAATCTCTCCGGAGCTGATGAAGCACAGCTTCCAGCTTATGGGCGAGGGATTCAAGGGCCCTTTCGCGGGTAAACCCGCTCCCACAGGGTCATCACATTCCTTGGAATTGTGGTGACCCTGTGGGAGCGGGTTTACCCGCGAAGAAGGTGAAACCAGTCTTACAGGATGTAGCGCGACAGGTCTTCGTTCTGCGCCAGCTCACCCAGGTGGCTGTTCACATACGCCGCGTCGATCTGGATCGGCGCTTCGTCATGGGTGCTGGCCAGGTCGCCAGCGCTGAACGACACCTCTTCGAGCAAACGCTCGAGCAGGGTGTGCAGGCGGCGGGCACCGATGTTCTCGGTCTTCTCGTTGACCTGGTAGGCAATCTCGGCCAGGCGCTTGATACCGTCGGCGAGGAACTCGATGTTCAGGCCTTCGGTCTTGAGCAAGGCCTGGTACTGTTCGGTCAACGACGCGTGCGGCTCCTGCAGGATGCGCTCGAAGTCTTCAGGAGTCAGGGCCTTGAGCTCCACGCGGATCGGCAGGCGGCCTTGCAGCTCGGGCACCAGGTCGCTCGGCTTGCTCAGGTGGAACGCACCCGAGGCAATGAACAGGATGTGGTCGGTCTTGACCATGCCCAGCTTGGTGTTGACAGTGCAGCCTTCGATCAGCGGCAGCAGGTCGCGCTGCACGCCTTCACGGGACACATCGGCACCGCCAACATTGCCACGCTTGGCAACCTTGTCGATTTCGTCGATGAACACGATACCGTGCTGCTCGACCGCTTCCAGGGCCTTGGCCTTGAGCTCTTCCTCGTTGACCAGGCGGCTCGCTTCTTCATCACGAACCATCTTGAGGGCTTCTTTAACCTTCAGCTTGCGCGCCTTGCGCTTGCCTTTGCCCATGTTGGCGAACAGGCTCTGCAGCTGGTTGGTCATTTCTTCCATGCCGGGCGGCGCGGCAATTTCGACGCCCACGGCATCGGCCACTTCGATCTCGATTTCCTTGTCGTCCAGCTGGCCTTCGCGCAGGCGCTTGCGGAACAGCTGGCGGGTGTTGGAATCGCTGCTGGTCTGCGCGGCTTCTTCGCTGAAGCTGGTCACGCGTGCCTGTGGCAGCAGGGCATCGAGGATGCGGTCTTCGGCGGCGTCTTCGGCGCGGTGGCGCACGCGGATGATCTCTTGCTCGCGCAGCATTTTCAGCGCGGCATCGGCCAGGTCACGGATGATCGACTCGACGTCGCGGCCCACATAGCCCACTTCGGTGAACTTGGTGGCTTCGACCTTGAGGAACGGCGCATTGGCCAGCTTGGCCAGGCGGCGGGCGATTTCAGTCTTGCCGACGCCGGTGGGGCCGATCATCAGGATGTTTTTCGGGGTTACTTCGGCGCGCAGCTCGGCGGGGAGCTGCATGCGCCGCCAGCGGTTGCGCAGGGCGATGGCCACGGCGCGCTTGGCGTCGTCCTGGCCGATGATGTGGCGGTTGAGTTCGTGGACGATCTCGCGGGGGGTCATGGACATGATCAATTGGGTCCTGGGGCAGATGAGTCAGCGTGGAAAAGCCCCCGCACCGGGCGGGGGCGCCAGAACAGCTGAATCACTCGGCCAGGTCCTGCTCCTCGATGGTCAGGTTGTGGTTGGTGAACACGCAGATGTCGCCGGCGATGTTCAAGGCGGTTTCGGCGATTTCACGGGCCGAGAGGTCGGTCTTGTTCAGCAGGGCGCGGGCTGCGGCCTGGGCGTAGGCGCCACCGGAACCCATGGCGATCAGGCCGTCTTCGGGTTCGACCACGTCGCCGTTGCCGGTGATGATCAGGGAGGCGTCCTTGTTGGCCACGGCCAGCATGGCCTCCAGGCGGCTCAGGGAGCGGTCGGTACGCCATTCCTTGGCCAGCTCGACGGCGGCACGGACCAGGTGGCCCTGATGTTTCTCGAGCTGGCCTTCAAAGCGCTCGAACAGGGTGAACGCATCGGCGGTGGCGCCGGCGAAGCCCGCGATGACCTGGCCGTGGTACAGGCGGCGCACTTTCTTGGCGTTGCCTTTCATCACGGTGTTGCCGAGGGATACCTGGCCGTCGCCGCCCATGACGACTTTGCCGTTACGGCGGACAGAAACGATGGTGGTCAAGGGGAGAGTCTCCACGCAGCGGGGCGAAAGTGCCTGATGCAGACTCATATGGGGGTGGGGGAAAGGATTTCAACCGTGGGGGATGAATGGTCGGGCCGGGCAGGTAGATCTGTGTTGGGTCATTCGCGGGTAAACCCGCTCCCACAGGGATCCCGCTGTTTTCAAGGACAGCGCAATACCTGTGGGAGCGGGTTTACCCGCGAATGGCTTTACTCAGGCCTCGTGGCAGATGTGCCCATCGACCAAGGTATAACGCACCGCACCCGGCAGGCAGTGGCCGATGAACGGGCAGTTCTCGCCACGCGAGAACCACTGCTCGCCAGCCACGGTCGAGGCTTGTGGGTCGAACAGCACCAGGTCGGCCGCGCCACCCACTTTCAGCTCGCCGGCCGGCAGGCGCAGGGCCGCCGCCGGGCCGCTGCTCAGGCGGGCCAGCAAGGTTGGCAGGTCGAGCAGGCCGTCCTGCACCAGGGTCATCGCCAGCGGCAGCAGCAGTTCGACGCTGCTGATGCCCGGCTCGGTGGCGCCGAACGGGGCCAGCTTGGCGTCGCGTTCGTGCGGCTGGTGGTGGCTGGAAATCGCCTGGATCACCCCCGACTTCACGGCCTCGCGCAGGCCGTCGCGGTCAGCGGCGGTGCGCAGCGGCGGCTGCACGTGGTACAGGCTGGAGAACTCGCGCAGCGATTCGTCGGTGAGAATCAGCTGGTACAGCGCCACATCGGCGGTTACCGGCAGGCCCAGGGCCTGGGCCTGGGCGATCAGCCGCGCGCCACGGGCGCTGGTGATCTGGGTGAAGTGCGCACGCACGCCGGTCTGTTCCACCAGCAGCAGGTTGCGCGCCAGGGCCACGGTCTCGGCGGTTTCCGGAATGCCTGGCAGGCCGAGGAAGCTGGCCATGGCGCCTTCATGGGCCAGGCCACCTTGGGCGAGGTCGCGGTCCTGGGAGTGGAACACCACGGTCAGGTCGAAGGTGGCGGCGTATTCCAGGGCTCGTGCCAGGGTACGGTTGTTGGGAATTTCCTTCAGGCCATTGCCGAAGGCCACGCAACCGGTGTCGCGCAGGGCCACCAGCTCGGCCAGTTGCTCGCCTTCCAGGCCCTTGGTCAGGGCGCCGATCGGGTAGACCTTGCTGTTGGCAGCCTCGCGGGCGCGGTCGAGGATCAGTTCGGCCACGGCCGAGGTGTCCAGCACCGGCTTGGTCTGCGGCGGGCAGCACAGGCTGGTGACGCCGCCGGCGACGGCGGCGCGGGTTTCGCTGGCGATGTTGCCTTTGCGGCTGTAGCCCGGCTCGCGCAGGGACACGCCGAGGTCTACCAGGCCGGGCGCGGCGACCAGGCCATCAGCCTGGATCGTGCGGCTGGCGCTGAACCCGGCCGGGGCGGCGCCGATGGCGGCGATGCGGCCGCCGTCCAGGTGCAGGTCGGTGACCTGGTCCAGGCCGCTGTTGGGGTCGATGACCCGGGCGCCGAGAATACTGATGGTCACTGGGCGTTCTCCTGGTCGAATTGACGTTGCGCGTTCTGCCCGCTCATGGCCATGGACAGCACGGCCATGCGCACGGCGATGCCGTAGGTGACCTGGTTGAGAATCACCGAGTGCTTGCCGTCGGCCACCGCCGACTCGATTTCCACGCCACGGTTGATCGGGCCCGGGTGCATGACGATGGCGTCGGGCTTGGCACCGGCCAGGCGCGCGGTGGTCAGGCCGAACAGGCGGTAGAACTCGCCTTCGCTGGGCAGCAGGCCACCGGCCATGCGCTCGCGCTGCAGGCGCAGCATGATCACCACGTCGACGTCCTTGAGGCCTTCGGCGAGGTCGGTGTACACCTTCACGCCGTACTGCTCGATACCGATCGGAATCAGGGTTTTCGGGCCGATCACGCGGATGTCCGGGCAACCCAGCGCTTTGAGCGCCAGCATGTCGGAACGCGCCACGCGCGAGTGCAGGATGTCGCCGACGATGGCCACCGACAGGTTCTCGAAGCTGCCCTTGTGGCGGCGGATGGTGAGCATGTCGAGCATGCCCTGGGTCGGGTGCGCATGGCGGCCGTCACCGCCGTTGATCACGGCGACTTCCGGGCACACGTGCTCGGCGATGAAGTGCGCGGCACCGGAGTCGGAGTGACGTACCACGAACATGTCGGCGGCCATGGCTTCGAGGTTGCGCAGGGTGTCGAACAGGGTTTCGCCCTTGCTGGTCGAAGAGGTCGACACGTTCAGGCTGATCACGTCGGCCGACAGGCGCTGGGCCGCCAGTTCGAAGGTAGTACGGGTGCGGGTGGAATTCTCGAAGAACACGTTGCACACGGTCTTGCCGCGCAGCAACGGGACTTTCTTCACGGCCCGGGCACCGACTTCCAGGAAGGAGTCGGCGGTGTCGAGGATCTCGGTAAGCAGTTCGCGGGGCAAACCGTCGAGCGAGAGGAAGTGGCGCAGCTGGCCCTGATCATTGAGCTGCAGCGGGCGCTTGGCGTCGATTGGCGTCATCGCGGGGGACTCTTAAAGGGCGGAAGCGGAGGCGAGGTCCTGGCGCTCGAGGGCGAGCGGTGCGGGTCCGGTCAATTTTACCCGTTCATGGGCGGCCAGCGACAGGGTGGCGCCGAGTACATTCGGGCGGATTGGCAGTTCGCCGGCATCCAGGTCCAGCAGGCAGACCAGAGTGACGCTGGCCGGGCGGCCATAATCGAACAGTTCGTTGAGCGCGGCGCGCACCGTGCGGCCGCTCATCAGTACGTCATCCACCAGCACCAGGTGCTGGCCTTCGACCTCGAACGGCAGCTCGGACGGGCGCACTTGCGGGTGCAGGCCGTTCTGGCTGAAGTCGTCGCGGTAGAACGAGACGTCCAGGGTGCCCATGGGGCTGGTGTCGCCCATGGCTTCCTGCAGGGCCTGGGCAACCCAGACGCCGCCGGTGCGGATACCGATGTAGCGCGGCTCGGTAATTGCCCGGCGGGCCAGGTGGGCGCGTAGGTCGTCAGCCATCTGCCGGATCAGCTCGGCGGGATTGGGTAGGCTCATTGCGGGCTCCTCGGAAGGGTGCGCCGGGCGCGCCCGGCGGCAAAGATGATCAGGTATTGGCCTCCAGCCATCCTTGCAGCAACAGGGCGGCGGCGATGGCATCGACCGGGTTGTCGCGGTAGCTGCCGCGCTGGCCGCCACGGGCCATGCGCTCACCCTTGGCCTCGAAGGTGGTCAGGCGTTCGTCGTGGGTGTGCACGGGCAGGTTGAAGCGGCCGTTCAGGCGGCGGGCGAACTTTTCCGCGCGGGCGCTCATTTCGCTGGGGGTGCCGTCCATGTTGAGCGGCAGGCCCACGACGATGGCGTCGGGCTTCCATTCGGCAATCAGCTTTTCCACCTGGGCCCAGTCCGGCACGCCGTTCTGGGCCTTCAGCGTGCACAGCTCGCGGGCCTGGCCGGTGACCACCTGGCCGACGGCCACACCAATCTGTTTGCTGCCGTAGTCGAACCCCAGCAGCAGGCGTAGTTCAGGGTGCAGTTCAGCCATCAGGCGTGGCCCGCCTGGCTGGTCAGCAGGTTCAGGTTGATGCCCAGGCTGGCGGCAGCGGCTTCCAGGCGCAGGTCGCTGGCCTTGCCGAAGATGATTTCCGGGTCGAACGGGCAGTTGAGCCAGGCGTTGTCGGCCAGTTCCTCTTCCAGTTGTCCGGCTTCCCAGCCGGCATAGCCCAGGGTGATCAGGCTCTGTTTCGGGCCGACTCCGGCGGCGATGGCCAACAGAATATCCTGCGACGTGGTCAGCGACAGCCCTTCCAGCGCCACGGTGGCCTGGAAGCTGCACTCGCTGCTGTGCAGCACGAAGCCACGGTCGGTCTGTACCGGGCCACCTTGGTAGATCGGCACCTGCAAGGTGCTGGCCGGAGGCATTTCGTCCGGGCGCAGCTGCTCGAGGATATCGGCCAGGTTCAGCTCCTGCGGCCGGTTTACCACCAGGCCCATGGCGCCATGGGCGTTGTGCTCGACGATGTACGTGAGGGTCTGGGCGAAGTTCGGATCGGCCATGTGCGGCATGGCGATCAGGAACTGATGCTTGAGGTAGCTCGGCGTGAGGGTTTTCATGGGGGATAGTGTGGCGCCAGGTGGCGAGGCTGACAAGGTGCATAACGAGGCTTGCGCGTTGCCTGTGGGAGCGGGTTTACCCGCGAATGCGCCAGATCAGGCAGCGATGTCGCTTAGTCGGACGCTTTCGCGGGTAAACCCGCTCCCACAGGGACCGCGTAATACCGCAGGTCAGTTACTGGACAAACGGTCCCCACGGGCAAAGCGCCAGGTGCGGATGATTTCCAGCCGGTCGAACTCGGCCAAATCCCCGGTAAACGGCGCAAACGGCGCCGCCAGCCGAACGATGCGCTGCGCCGCCTGGTCCAGCACCGGCTGCCCGGACGACTCCAGCACCAGTACCTCATACAGCGAACCATCGCGGTTGATCGACACCATCATGCGCAGGTTGCCGTAGATCTGCTGCCGACGCGCTTCGTCGGGGTAGTTCAGGTTGCCCACCCGCTCGACCTTCTTGCGCCACTCTTCCTTGTACCAGGCGCCCTTGTCGCGCATGGTCGAGGCGGCATTGAGCCGGTGGATGCGCGGGCGCTTGGCGTACATCTGCTGCTCGTTGGACAGCTCCGCCTCCAGGCTGGCGATCTGGCTGGACAACTGCGAGCTGTCGAAGTCCGGTGCCGGGGCTGCCGGCTTGGGCTGCGGCTTGCTTTCCTTCGGCTTGGGCTCGACTTTCTGCGGCTTGGGCGCCTTGGTCACCACTGCCGACTTCTCGGGCGTAGGCGGCGGTGTTACCTCGGGCCTGGCCGCGGGTGGCGGGGTGATCTTGTTGATCTTGCTGTCCTGGAACGGTGCCAGTTCGGTGGTCTTGGGCACCGCTTTCTTGTCCAGGGTGCCGCTGCCCTGCTGGTTGTCCTGGGCCTGGAAATCGGCCTTCTCCGGCGCTTTCTCGCTCTTGAAGGTGGCCAGGGTGATGTCCATGGTGTGGCGGATTTCGGCAGGCTTGACCACGCTGAAACCGACACCAAGGATCAGCGCCAGGTGCACCAGGGCAGCCAGGAACAGGGTAAAGCCGAGCCGGTCCACTGGGCGAACACGGGGAGGCAGCAGGTCGGCGGGGATGTCAGCGGGCAGCGTCATCGGGTTTCCAGCAACCGCAGGGCGGGGTAGCAGGCCAGGCTAAAAGGACCCGCATCATACCCCACTCTGGGTTGTAGCCGTGCGTCGGCGGTCAGCGCGCCTTCAGCTGGCGATCAATGGCATCCATCAATTGCCCGCCGATGTCGGTGTTGTAGGCGGCATCGATCTCGCGGATGCAGGTGGGGCTGGTGACGTTGATTTCGGTGAGGTAGTCGCCGATCACATCAAGACCCACGAACATCAGGCCCTTCTCGCGCAGGGTCGGGCCGACTTGGGCGGCGATCCAGCGGTCGCGGTCGGTCAGCGGGCGTGCCTCGCCACGGCCGCCGGCGGCCAGGTTGCCACGGGTCTCGCCGCTGGCCGGGATACGCGCCAGGCAGTAGTCCACCGGTTCGCCGTCGATCATCAGGATGCGCTTGTCGCCGTCGACGATCTGCGGCAGGTACTCCTGCGCCATGATCTGCTGGTTGCCATGCTGGGTCAGGGTTTCCAGGATCACCGACAGGTTCGGGTCGTCCTTGCGGTGGCGGAACACCGAGGCGCCGCCCATGCCGTCCAGCGGCTTGAGGATTACGTCACCACGGCTGTTGGCGAACTCGCGCAGGATGTCGACACGGCGGCTGACCAGGGTCGGCGCCATGCACTGCGGGAATTGGGTGGCGAACAGTTTTTCGTTGCAGTCGCGCAGGCTCTGCGGGCGGTTGACCACCAGCACGCCTTCGCGTTCGGCCTGCTCCAGCAGGTAGGTGCTGTAGACGAACTCCATGTCGAAGGGCGGGTCCTTGCGCATCAGGACCACATCCAGCTCGGCCAGCGCACTGTCCTGCTCCTCGCCCAGCTCGAACCAGCGGGCCGGGTCGGCGAACACTTTCAGCGGGCGCATCTGTGCACGGGCCTGGCCGGCGCCCAGGTACATATCGCGCTGCTCCATGTAGAACAGGCTCCAGCCGCGTGCCTGGGCGGCCAGCAGCATGGCCAGCGAGCTGTCCTTCTTGTAGGAGATGGACGCGATGGGGTCCATGACAATGCCGAGGCGAACGCTCATGGGGTGGTTCCTCTTGGCGGCAGGTGGCCGCGATGGATCGAAAGAAAAGTGGCTCAGGGTGGCGCCGTGAACGCCGCCGGTCAAGGGGCGCCGCAGATGGAACGGCCACCCGGAGTGTGCTAAAAATGCCAGGCATAGCGCTATACAACAGGCCTTTGGGGCTGCTGCGCAGCCCTATCGCGACGCAAGGCCGCTCCTACAGGAGATCGCGGTCCCTTGTAGGAGCGGCCTTGTGTCGCGATAGGGGCGCGAAGCGGCCCCGGGAATTCGGCATAAGCAGCGATGGTAGCCCAAGAGATGGAACAACCCCTGAAGGTGATGGTGATCGACGATTCGCGCACGATCCGCCGCACCGCGCAGATGTTGCTCGGTGAAGCGGGCTGCGAGGTGATCACCGCCAGCGATGGCTTCGATGCCCTGGCCAAGATCGTCGACCACCAGCCCAGCATCATCTTTGTCGATGTGTTGATGCCGCGCCTGGACGGCTACCAGACCTGCGCGGTGATCAAGCACAACAGTGCCTTCAAGGACACCCCGGTCATTCTGCTGTCGTCCCGTGACGGCCTGTTCGACAAGGCCCGCGGCCGGGTGGTCGGTTCCGACCAGTTCCTGACCAAACCGTTCAGCAAGGAAGAACTGCTCGACGCGATCCGCGCCCACGTGCCCGGTTTTGCCGCAGCCCGACAACACGCACCCTGACCGCGCCCCGCCATGGCACGGTCTTTCTTTCCTGATGGGGAAACAGCATGGCCCGAGTTCTGATTGTCGACGACTCGCCGACAGAGATGTACCGATTGACCGAATGGCTGGAAAAGCACGGCTACCAGGTGCTCAAGGCCAGCAACGGTGCCGATGGCGTGGCCCTGGCCCGGCAGGACAAGCCCGACGCGGTGCTGATGGACATCGTCATGCCCGGCATGAACGGCTTCCAGGCTACCCGCCAGCTCAGCAAGGACCCGGAAACCAGCGCCATCCCGGTGATCGTGGTCACCACCAAGGACCAGGAAACCGACCGTATCTGGGCCAAGCGCCAGGGCGCTCGTGACTTCCTGACCAAACCGGTGGAAGAGGACGCGTTGATCGCCAAGCTCAAAGAGGTGCTTGGGGCTTGACCACCCGCCCGCAGGGCGCGTCGCTGACCGCCTTCGAGTTGTTGCTGGACATCGACCGGCGCTGCCGCCTGCTGGTCGCCGACCAGCCGCCGCAGGATATCCGCCTGCAACAGTGGAGCGGCATCGGCTTTCGCATTGCCGGGCAATGGTTCGTCGCGCCCATGGGCGAGGTGGCCGAGGTGCTGCGCGAACCGCGCAGCAGCCGCGTCCCCGGCGTGCAGCCATGGGTGTGCGGGGTAGCCAACCTGCGCGGCCGGTTGTTGCCGGTGATGGACCTGAGCAGCTTCTTCGGCCTGGGCCACGCCGCCCCTGGCAAGCAGCGGCGGGTGCTGGTGCTGGACCGCGAGGACCTGTTCGTCGGCCTGCTGGTGGACGAGGTGCTGGGCCTGCAGCACTTTGCCCTGGACAGCCTGCAATTGTCGCCACCACAACCCCTGATTCGCGCCGCTGCCCCCTTCGTGCAGGGGCACTTCCCGCGTGAACGCAACTGGGCGATCTTCAGCCCCTTCGCCCTGGCCCAGGCGCCGGGCTTTCTCGATGTGGCGTTATAGGACCTGCGAACGTGAACAAGCCTGCCACCCCCGTCACCAGCGTGACCCCGCGTACCCGCAGCATCGCGCAGATCACCGTGCTGTTCCTGATCCTGATCCTGTCGATCATCCTGCTGTTCGCCAACTTTGCCTACTTGAACACCCAGTCCAACTACGACAAGCAGTACATCGGCCACGCCGGCGAACTGCGGGTGCTGTCGCAGCGCATCGCCAAGAACGCCACCGAAGCCGCCACCGGCAAGGCCCTGGCCTTCAAGCTGCTATCGGACGCGCGCAACGATTTCGAACGGCGCTGGGGCTATTTGCGTGAAGGTGACAAGTCCACCGGCCTGCCACCTGCGCCGCCCACGGTGCGTGACGAGATGGAAGCGGTACGCCGCGACTGGGAAAACCTGCGCAAGAACACCGACACCATCCTGGCCAGCGAGCAGACCGTGCTGTCGCTGCACCAGGTGGCGGCGACCCTGGCCGAGACCGTGCCGCAGTTGCAGGTGGAATACGAGAAAGTGGTCGAGATCCTGCTGCAGAGCGGTGCCCCGGCCAATCAGGTGGCGGTAGCCCAGCGCCAGCTGCTGCTGGCCGAACGCATTCTCGGCTCGGTCAACACAGTGCTGGCCGGTGACGATGCCGCGGCCCAGGCGGCCGACGCCTTTGGCCGCGATGCCGGGCGCTTCGGCCAGGTACTCGAGGGCATGCTCAGTGGCAACGCGGCGATCCAGGTGACCCGCGTAGAGGACGCCGATGCCCGCGCGCGTCTGGCTGAAATTGCCGAGCTGTTCCAGTTCGTTGCAGGCTCGGTGGATGAAATCCTCGAAACATCGCCAGAACTGTTCCGCGTGCGGGAGGCGGCGGGCAACATCTTCAGCCTGTCGCAAACCCTGCTCGACGAGGCCTCGCACCTGGCCAACGGTTTCGAGAACCTGGCCGGCGGGCGCACGCTCGACACCGTCGGCGGTTATGCCCTGGGCCTTCTGGCGCTGGCTTCGATCATCCTCATCGGCCTGGTCATGGTACGCACCACCAACCGCCAGCTGCGCGAGACGGCGGAAAAGAACGAACGCAACCAGCAGGCGATCATGCGCCTGCTCGACGAAATCGAAGAGCTGGCTGACGGCGACCTGACCGTGACCGTATCGGTGACCGAGGACTTCACCGGCGCCATTGCCGATTCGATCAACTATTCCGTGGACCAATTGCGCGACCTGGTCGCCACCATCAACCACAGCGCCGTGCAGGTCGCTGCTGCCGTGCAGGACACACAGAACACCGCACGCCAGCTGGCCAAGGCCTCCGAGCACCAGGCCGAACAGATCAGCGAGGCATCCGAGGCGGTCGGCGACATGGTCGAATCGATCGACCGGGTTTCGGCGCATGCCTACGAGTCGGCCAAGGTGGCCGAGCGCTCCGTGGCAATCGCCAACAAGGGCAACGAGGTGGTGCACAACACCATCAACGGCATGGACAACATTCGCGAACAGATCCAGGACACTGCCAAACGGATCAAGCGCCTCGGTGAGTCTTCCCAGGAAATCGGCGATATCGTCAGCCTGATCGACGACATTGCCGACCAGACCAACATCCTGGCCCTCAACGCGGCGATTCAGGCTTCGCTGGCTGGCGAGGCCGGCCGTGGGTTCGCCGTGGTCGCCGACGAAGTGCAGCGCCTGGCCGAACGTTCGTCGTCGGCCACCCGGCAGATCGAGGCGCTGGTGCGCACCATCCAGGCCGACACCAACGAGGCGGTGATCTCCATGGAGCAGACCACCGCCGAGGTAGTGCGCGGTGCCCGCCTGGCCCAGGATGCCGGGGTGGCGCTGGCCGAGATCGAAGGCGTATCGCAGAACCTCGCCGACCTTATCCACAGCATCTCCGATGCCGCCCAGCTGCAGACTTCGTCTGCCGGGCAGATCTCCCACACCATGGCGGTCATCCAGCAGATTACCGCGCAGACCTCTGCCGGCTCCAGCGCCACTGCCGACAGTATCCGCCACCTGGCGCGCATGGCCAGCGAGATGCGCCGTTCGGTGTCCGGGTTCACCCTGCCGCCACCAGCAGAGCCCAAATGATGAGCTCAACTGATGAGCTCAACTGAAAAGCCGCGCCGAGGAGTGCCCATGGCTGTAGCAGCTGTAAGCCCCGAGCGCCACGACACAGTGGCGCTGGCCTGGACCAAGGCCGCCATCCTCGACTGCCTGGGCCAGGCGCGCCAGGCGCTGGAGCGCTTTGCCGGCGAGCCTGGCGACCTGTCGATGCTGGCATTCGTGGTCGACAATCTGCACCAGGTGCACGGTTGCCTGCGCATGCTCGAACTGCGCGGGGCCACGCGCCTGGCCGAAGAACTGGAGCTGTTCGCCAAGGCCCTGGCCGATGGCCAGGTCAGCCCCCGCGGTGATTGCCTGGGCGCATTGTTCCGTGGCCTGGAGCAACTGCCGTCGTATCTGGAGCGCCTGCGCGGCGCTCGCCACGACCTGCCATTGGTGATGCTGCCGCTGCTCAACCAGCTGCGGGCCTGCCGTGGCGAGGAGCCATTGGCGCAGGCCAGCCTGATCAGCGGCGCCACCCAACGCTTTGCCGGTGCCGACGACCTGGCCAACCTCGACCTGTCGCTGGGCAACTGGCGCGAGCAGCTGCAGGCAGGGCCCGGACGCGATGCCCTGCGCTCGGTGGTGACTGCGCTGTGCGACGACCTGGTGCGCATCAAGGAGCGCCTGGACCAGTTCGTGCGCGGCGACCGCCAGCACAGCGAGCAGCTCGATGCCCTGCTGGCACCCCTGCGCCACGTGGCCGACACCCTGGCAGTGCTGGGCTTCCAGCAGCCACGCCGGGTGATCATCGACCAGGTGCTTGCGCTGCAGGCCCTGGCCCAGGGCGAGCGGGCGGTGGACGACGCGGTGTTGATGGATGTAGCAGGGGCCCTGCTGTATGTGGAGGCCACGCTCAATGGCATGGTTGGCCCGCTGGAGGAAAACGGCCAGGGCGGCCTGCCGGGCTCGGACCTGGCCGAAATCCGCCAACTGGTGTTGAACGAATCGCTGAACGTGCTGCAGCAGGCCAAGGATCTGATCGGCGATTGCCTGGAGTCCGGCTGGCCGCGACAACGCCTGCAACCCTTGCCAGGGCTGTTGCAACAGATTCGCGGTGCGCTGGCGATGTTGATGCTACCGGCGGTGGCCGAGCTGTTTGCCGGTTGCGCCAGCTATGTGCAGCGCTGGCTGCAGCATCTGGATGTAGAACCGCCAGCCGACGAGCTGACGCACCTGGCCGAGGCCCTGAGCGCTGCCGAATGCTACCTGCAATGGCGTGTGGCGGACCCATTGGCGGATGGCCAGCCCTTCATCGACATGGCGCGCGCCAGCCTGGCGACGCTGGGTGTGCACTGCGCGCTGGTCGAGGCCACCGCAGGCCACGATGGCAGCGCTGATGGCATTGATGACGAGCTGCGCGAAGTGTTTCTCGACGAGGCTGGTGAACTGCTGCCGGAAATCGAGCGCCATTGGTTGCGCTGGCGTGCCGACAACCAGCAGCGCGAGGCACTGGCAGAAGTGCGCCGCGCCTTGCATACGCTCAAGGGCAGCGGGCGCATGGTACATGCCGAGGCGGTGGCCAAGCTGGCCTGGGGCGCCGAGCACCTGTTGAACCGGGTACTCGAGGGCCGCAGCGTGCTCAGCCCGGAAGGCGTAGTGGCCCTGCAGCAGGTGTTCGTTCACCTGCCCGACCTGCTGGCCGATTTTGCCGCAGGCCAGTTGCCGCAACTGACGGAAATCGAGCAACTGGCCGGGCACCTGCATGCCCTGGCCGAAAACGATGCCCCGGTGGCGGCCGACATCGACGGCCTCGACCCGCAATTGCTGGATATTTTTCGCAGCGAGGCGCAGGGCCACCTGGCCAGCCTGGATGCTTTTCTGCAGGGCACCGACGGCCACGATGCGCAGGTCAGCGATGGCCTGCAGCGCGCCCTTCACACGCTCAAGGGCAGTGCCGCCATGGCCGGGGTGATGCCAGTCGCCGAACTGGCCACCGCCTTCGACCGCCTGGCACGTGAATACAAGGGCCACCAACTGCCCCTGCAAATGGCCGAGATCGAATGGCTGGAAGCTGCGCGCTCGCTGTTCCACCTGGGCCTGGCGCAACTCGACAGCACACCGCTGGCGGCCATCCCCGGTGCCGCAGAGCTGATCGAGCAGGTCGGCCAGGCGGTGGATGGGCACCTGGCCAGCTTGCATGGCGACCCGCAGCATGCGCGGCGTAGCAAGCGCGACCCGCAATTGACTGCCAGTTTCCTGGCCCAGGCCATGGATATCCTGCTGGAAGCCGAGTCGTTGCTGTCACGCTGGCAGGAGCAGCCCGGCCAGCGCGATGCGCTGGAAACCCTGCTCGACGAACTGACATCCCTGGGCCACGCCGCACACCTGGCCGACCTGTGGCAGATGGACGACGTGTGCGAGGCCTTGCTCGACCTGTACGGCGCCGTTGAGGAGGGCAGTCTGCCCGCTGATGCACGGTTCTTCGCCCATGTGCAGCGGGCCCATGAGGCCCTGCTCGACATGCTCGACGAAGTGGCGGCTGGGCAGGACATCCCGCCCAGGGCAGAGCTGGTCGACAGCCTGCGCAACCTGCTGGGCCAGGCCCTGGCACCGGAGGCCACTGGCCTGGTGGGCATCGACACGGTCACGCCGCTGCACCCGGACATGGACCTGGCCGATACCCTTGGCCTGGGGCAGGCGCACAACCCTTTGCTGCCGCCTGTGGCCGAGCCGCTGACCGAAGAGCCGGAAAGCCCTGGCGAAGAGCTGCTGGACGTCTTTCTGGAAGAAAGCTCGGACATCGTCGAGAGTGCCGCCGCAGCCCTGGCGCGCTGGCAGGCCGACCCGCGCAGCAGCGTCGAAGTGGACAACCTGATGCGCGACCTGCACACCCTCAAGGGCGTGGCGCGCATGGTCGAAATCGCACCGATCGGCGACCTGGCCCACGAACTGGAGTTCCTCTACGAGCTGCTGGCCGCTGGCCGTATGCCGCCGAGCGCACCACTGTTCGCCTTGCTGCAGAACTGCCATGACCGCCTGGCGCACATGCTCGATGCTGTGCGTCTGCGGCAACCGCTGCATGCCGCCACCGCGCTGATCGATTACATCCGCAACTTCAGCTTCTCGGCCCTGGCCGACAGCGCCGCCGGCCAGGGGCCGGTCGAGGCCGCGATCAGTGAGGCGCCTGCGGCAGCTCCCGAGCGGGCGCCAGGCGACATGGTCAAGGTCGATGCCGAGTTGCTCGACGACCTGGGCAACCTGGCCGGTGAGCACTCGGTCATCCGTGGGCGCATCGAGCAGCAGGTCAACGATGCGCAGTTCACCCTCAACGAGATGGAAACCACCCTCGAGCGCATGCGCGACCAGTTGCTGCGCCTGGACATCGAGACCCAAGGGCGGATCTCCAGCCGGCAGCAGTTCGAAGGCGATGCCTATGACGACTTCGACCCGCTGGAAATGGACCGCCACTCGCAGCTGCAGCAGCTGTCGCGGGCCCTGTTCGAGTCGGCCTCGGACTTGCTCGACCTCAAGGAAACCCTGGCACAGCGGGCCCAGGAGGCCTACAGCCTGTTGCAGCAGCAGGCGCGGGTGAACAGCCAGTTGCAGGAAGGCCTGACCGCTACCCTGATGGTGCCCTTCGAGCGCCTGGTACCGCGCTTGCAGCGTGTGGTGCGGCAGGTGGCCAGCGAGCTGGGCAAGCAAGTGGAGCTGGTGGTCGGCAATGCCGAGGGCGAACTGGACCGTAGCGTGCTCGAACGTATGGTGGCGCCGCTGGAGCACATGCTGCGCAACGCTGTTGACCATGGCCTGGAAAGCCGCGAAATGCGCCTGGCCGCCGGCAAGCCGGAGCAGGGCACCATCCACCTGAATCTGTTGCACGAAGGCGCCGACATCGTTATCGAAATGACCGACGACGGTGCCGGGGTGCCACTGGAAGCGGTGCGCCGCAAGGCCATCAAGCGCGGCCTGCTGGACCCGCAGGCGCAATTGAGCGATCACGAGATCCTCCAGTTCATCCTGCGCCCGGGCTTTTCCACGGCCGAGAAGATCACCCAGATTTCCGGGCGCGGCCTGGGCATGGATGTGGTGCACGAGGAGGTCAAGCAGCTGGGCGGCTCGATGAGTATCGAATCGGCCCAAGGCAAGGGCGCGCGCTTCCTGATCCGCCTGCCGTTTACCGTGTCGGTCAACCGTGCGCTGATGGTGCACCTGGGCGAAGAGCAGTACGCCATTCCGCTGAACACCATCGAGGGTATCGTCCGCGTGCCGCCGGCCGAACTGGCAGCGTGCTACCAGCTGGACGCCCCACGTTATGTGTACGCCGGCCACGAATACGAGCTGCGCTACTTGGGTGAGCTGCTCCAAGGTATGCCGCGCCCGGCATTGCTCGGGCAGAGCGTTCCGCTGCCGGTGCTGCTGGTGCATTCTCAGGAGCAGTCGTTCGCCATCCAGGCCGACAGCCTGTCGCCCAGCCGCGAGATCGTGGTGAAGAGCCTGGGGCCGCAGTTTGCCGCGGTTGCAGGTTTGTCGGGGGCGACGTTGCTGGGCGATGGCCGGGTGGTGCTGATTCTCGACCTGCTGGGCCAGTTGCGTGGCCAGCAGCGGCGCCTGGCGCGCCTGCCGGGCGGCGACGCGGCCCGGCGCCAGGTGTTCGGCCCGGCGCCACGGCGGGCGTTGCTGGTAATGGTAGTGGATGACTCGGTGACCGTGCGCAAAGTCACCAGCCGCCTGCTGGAACGCCATGGCATGAGCGTGCTGACGGCCAAGGACGGAGTCGATGCCATGGCCCTGCTGGAAGAACATCGCCCCGACGTGTTGCTGCTGGATATCGAGATGCCACGCATGGACGGCTTCGAGGTGGCCACACGCATCCGCCGTGACGAGCGGCTGAAAGACTTGCCGATCATCATGATTACCTCGCGCACCGGGCAGAAGCACCGCGACCGTGCCATGGCCATCGGCGTCAACGAATACTTGGGCAAGCCGTACCAGGAGTCGATCCTGTTGCAGAGCATTGCCCATTGGAGCCAGACCCATGCTTGAATTGATCGCCGGCCAGCGCAGCAGCCTGACCGGGCTTTTGCTGCCGTTGGGCGACCGTACCCTGGTGTTGCCCAACGTGGCGGTGGCTGAACTGAGTGGCCAGCGCAACCTGGTGTGCCAGCGCGGCGAGCCGGCCTGGCATCTGGGCTGGATCGACTGGCGCCAGCAGCGCCTGCCGCTGATCGGCTTCGAAGCCGCATGTGGTGGCGAGACACCCTGCGGCGAGCGGGCTCGCGTGGTGGTGCTCAATGCCCTGGGCGATACCGGCCTGCGCTACCTGGCGTTGTTGCTGCAGGACATACCGCGCTCGTGCAAGCTCGACAGCCAGCTGAACTACGTGGATGTGGCGCTGGGCCGGCTGGAGCTGGCGGCGGTGCAGGTAGGTGAACAGGTGGCACGGGTGCCCGACCTGGTGGGGCTGGAGCGGCTGGTGCGTGACGCGCAATTGCAACCTGAGGTTGGGTAGGATGTAAGCCATAGGGCCTCTTCGCGGGTGAACCCGCTCCCACAGATACGGCACCGTCCTCAGGCTTTTTAGGATCCCTGTGGGAGCGGGTTCACCCGCGAAGAGGCCGGAACAGAAGGACGCAGGAACCCAGCCCACCTCAGGAGGTCTGTGTTTGCATGTACTACGGTGAACGCTTCAATGCCTGGACCCACCTGGTCGGTGCCGTCCTGGCCTGTGTCGGTGCCATCTGGCTGATCGTGGCTGCGGGCCTGCAGGGCGACCCGTGGAAGATCGTCAGTTTCTCCATCTACGGCAGCACCTTGCTGTTGCTGTACAGCATTTCTACCCTGTACCACAGCACTCGCGGGCGGGCGAAGGTGATCATGCGCAAGCTCGATCACCTGTCGATATACCTGCTGATTGCTGGCAGCTACACGCCGTTCTGCCTGGTCAGCCTGCGCGGGCCCTGGGGCTGGAGCCTGTTCGGGGTGGTCTGGGGGCTGGCGGTGATCGGCATGCTGCAGGAAATCAAGCCGCGCTCCGAGGCGCGCATCCTGTCGATCATCATCTATGCAGTGATGGGCTGGATCGTGCTGGTGGCGGTCAAGCCATTGCTGCATTCACTCGGCAGCGCCGGCTTTGCCTGGCTGGCTGCCGGCGGGGTGTTCTACACCGTCGGCATCATCTTCTTCGCCTTCGACAGCCGCTTCCGCCACTGGCATGGCATCTGGCACTTGTTCGTGATTGCCGGCAGCCTCATGCACTTCGTGGCGGTGTCGTTGTACGTGCGCTAGTTAAAAGTCGCCCCACAGTTGCTGTGCCACCGACAGTGCCACCACTGGGGCGGTTTCGGTGCGCAGCACGCGTGGGCCCAGGCGTGCTGCGTGAAAACCGGCAGTCTTGGCCTGGTCGACCTCCGCCTCGCTCAGGCCGCCTTCGGGGCCGATCAGGAAGGCCAGGGTGGCAGGCTTGGCATGGCTGGTGAGCGGTTCGGCCACTGGGTGCAGGACCAGTTTCAGGTCGGCCTTGGCGCCGTTCAGCCATTCGGCCAAAGTCACCGGTGGGTGGATGACCGGCAAGGTCGAGCGGCCGCATTGTTCGCAGGCACTGATGGCCACCTGGCGCCAGTGGGCCAGGCGTTTGTCGGCGCGTTCGTCCTTCAGCCGCACTTCGCAGCGTTCGCTGACGATCGGGGTGATTTCGTTGGCGCCCAGCTCGGTGGCTTTCTGGATCGCCCAGTCCATGCGCTCGCCACGGGACAGGCCTTGGCCGAGGTGCACGTGCAGTGGTGAGTCGGCTTGGCCGGCGAGGGCCTGGTCGAGGCTGACGCGGACGGTTTTCTTGCCCACTTCGAGCAACTGGCCGCGGTATTCCTGGCCGCTGCCGTCGAACAGCTGCACGGCATCGCCAGGGGCCATGCGCAGTACGCGGCCGATGTAGTGGGCCTGGGCTTCGGGCAGATCGTGCTCGCCAAGGCTCAGGGGGGCGTCGATGAAGAAGCGGGACAGTCTCATGGTTGAGCTCAAGCTAAAGGTAGAAGGTGGTCCCTGTGGGAGCGGCGGGCTTTCGGGCTTAGCCCGGGTCACGGAAGTCGGGGTGGAAGTTGGCCGGTACGGCCACGCTGACGCTATCACGGGTGGCAATGTCGATGCCTTCGCTGGCCACTTCTGCCAAAAAGTCGATCTGCTCTGGCGTAATCACATAAGGCGGCAGGAAGTACACCACGCTGCCCAGCGGGCGCAACAGGGCGCCACGAGTCAGGGCATGTTCGAACACTTTCAGGCCACGACGCTCCTGCCATGGGTAGGCGACCTTGCCGGCCTTGTCCTGGACCATCTCGATGGCCAGGGCCATGCCAGTCTGGCGAATCTCGGCCACATGCGCGTGGTCAGCCAGGTGCGCGGTGGCGCTGGCCATGCGTGTGGCCAAGGCCTTGTTGGCCTCGATCACGTTGTCCTGCTCGAAGATGTCCAGGGTCGCCAGCGCCGCGGCGCAGGCCAGCGGGTTGCCGGTGTAGCTGTGCGAGTGGAGGAACGCGCGCAGGGTCGGATAATCGTCGTAGAACGCCTGGTACACCTTGTCGGTGGTCAGGCAGGCGGCCAGCGGCAGGTAACCGCCGGTCAGGGCCTTGGACAGGCACAGGAAGTCGGGGCGGATGCCGGCCTGTTCGCAGGCGAACATGGTGCCGGTGCGGCCGAAGCCCACGGCGATCTCGTCGTGGATCAGGTGCACGTCGTAGCGGTCGCAGGCCTCGCGCAGCAGCTTGAGGTACACCGGATGGTACATGCGCATGCCGCCAGCACCCTGGATCAGCGGCTCGACGATTACCGCACTGATCGAGGCGTGGTGCTCGGCCAGGGTCTGCTCCATGGCCTGGAACATGTTGCGCGAGTGCTCTTCCCAGCTCATGCCTTCGGGCCGCAGGTAGCAGTCGGGGCTGGGCACCTTGAGGGTGTCGAGCAGCAGCGCCTTGTAGGTTTCGGTGAACAGCGGCACATCGCCGACCGACATGGCGGCGATGGTTTCGCCGTGGTAGCTGTTGGTCAGGGTGACGAAGCGCTTCTTGCCCGGCTTGCCGACGTTCTGCCAGTAGTGGAAGCTCATCTTCAGCGCCACTTCGATGCACGACGAACCGTTGTCGGCATAGAACACCCGGTCGAGGCCGGCAGGGGTCATGGCTACAAGACGCTCGGACAGCTCGATCACCGGCTGGTGGCTGAAACCGGCCAGGATCACGTGCTCCAGCTGGTCGACCTGGTCCTTGATGCGCTGGTTGATGCGCGGGTTGGCGTGGCCAAACACGTTGACCCACCAGCTGCTCACCGCATCCAGGTAGCGCTTGCCTTCGAAGTCTTCCAGCCACACGCCTTCGCCGCGCCTGATCGGGATCAGCGGCAGCTGCTCGTGGTCTTTCATCTGGGTGCAGGGGTGCCACAGGACCTTGAGGTCGCGTTGCATCCACTGATCATTGAGGCCCATGGGCACTTCTCCTGGCTTTGCGGCTTGGTTCGACCGCGTAAGCCTAAGCAATGCCGCAGGGCAGAACAACCGCCGCTGTTCATCGGGTTGCCAGCTTCGCTTGCCACCGTTCGAATTCGCCGCAGATAAAAATGTCAGTGGCGAAAAGGACTTGATGTCACTGCGCTGGCAGGGGCGGCGGACCTGACGTATTCTTAACGCATCTCTCCCGGGGCATTCCTGCCTCTCCCCGTTTCTGTAACCCCCTGACTCGGAGTTCGCCGACATGGCTGCTGCTTGGGTGCGCCTGTGCGCGTTGGTATTGATTGGTGTGTCCAGCGGCGCCGCGCTGGCAAAGGACAAGACGCCTTCGGCGATCGTCGTGGGTGGCGGCCTGGCGGGCCTGACGGCCGCCTACGAGCTGCAGAGCAAAGGCTGGCAGGTAACGCTGCTGGAAGCCAAGCCAGGCATGGGCGGGCGCTCGGGCCTGGCCACCAGCGAGTGGATCGGCAACGCGAAGGCGCAGCCGGTGCTCAACCAGTACCTCGACCGTTTCAAACTTGAAACACTGCCGGCACCGGAGTTCGTGCGTACCCCCGGTTACCTGATCGATGGCGAGTATTTCAGTGCCACCGACCTGGCCACCAAGCAGCCGGCCACCGCCGAGGCGCTCAAGCGTTACGAGAAAACCCTCGATGACCTGGCCCGTTCGATCGACGACCCACTGAAACCGCAAGCCAACAGCACGCTGTTTGCCCTTGACCAGATCAACGTCTCCACCTGGCTGGACAAGCTGCAACTGCCGTCCACCGCCCGTCAGCTGGTCAACCAGCAGATCCGTACCCGCTACGATGAGCCATCGCGTCTGTCGCTGTTGTACTTTGCCCAGCAGAACCGCGTGTATCGCGGTGTCAGCGACCGTGACCTGCGTGCCGCGCGCCTGCCCGGCGGCAGCCCGGTACTGGCCCAGGCATTCGTCAAGCAACTGAAGACCATCAAGACCAGTTCGCCGGTGACCTCCATCGTCCAGGACAAGGACGGTGTCACGGTCAAGGTTGGCAGCGTCGGCTACCAGGCGGATTACCTGGTCATGGCCGTCCCTCTGCGTGCCCTGGCCAAGATCCAGATGACCCCGGGCCTGGACAGCCAGCACCTGGCGGCGTTGAAAGGCACCAACTATGGCTGGCGCGACCAGCTGATGCTCAAGTTCAAGAAGCCGGTGTGGGAAAGCCGCGCGCGCATGTCGGGCGAAATCTTCAGTAACGCTGGCTTGGGCATGCTGTGGATCGAACCCGCGCTCAAGGGTGGCGCCAACGTGGTGATCAACCTGTCGGGTGACAACGCCCGCCTGCTGCAGGCGTTCGGCGACAAGCAGATGGTCGACCAGGTGCTGATCCGCCTGCATGCGTTTTACCCGCAGGCGCGTGGCTCGTTCACCGGCTACGAGGTCAAGCGCTACAGCACCGACGCCGGCACCGGTGGCGCCTACCTGGCCTATGGCCCGGGCCAGATCAGCAAGTACTGGCGCCTGTGGGAGCGCCCGGTGCAGCGCATCACCTTTGCCGGTGAGCATACCGACGCCCTCTACCCAGGCACCCTGGAAGGCGCCCTTCGCAGCGGCCAGCGCGCGGCCAGCCAGGTACAGGACCTGCTGGCCGGCAAATCGTTCGACCCGGCCAAGGCGGCACCGGTGGCGGCAGCAGCAGCTGCAGGTGCCGTGGCGGCCAAGGAGGGCAAGGGTGGGTTCTTCTCCAATATGTTTGGCGGCTCTGACGACAAGGGCGACAAGGCTGACAAGGCCCCTGCCAAGGCCGAGCCGAAAAAGGATGATGAGGCCAGGCAGGACAAGCCGGGCTTCTTCAAGCGCCTGTTTGGCGGGGCGGACAAGCCTGAGGTGAAGGCCGAGCCGATTGCCAAGGCTGAAGAGGTGGCGCCGGTACCTGCGCCAGCGCCACAAGCCGCCCCGGCCCCGGTTGCACCAGCACCTGTGGCCAAGGAAGCGGTGGCCAAGCCTGCTGCGACCAAGGCTGCATCTGGCAAGCATGCCCCGGCGCACAAACCGGCCCAAAAGCCTGCCGAGGCCAAGAAGACAACTGCCAAGTCCGAGCCGGCCAAGAAAGCCGTAGCCAATACCCAAGCCAAGGCCGGTTGATTTATTCACAGTGCCGGCCCTTTCGCGGGTAAACCCGCTCCCACAGGTCCGGCACAGGTAGCAGGAACTGCGCCGACCCTGTGGGAGCGGGTTTACCCGCGAAGGGGCCGGCATTGGCAACCGCGAACGCTCCGTCTATCGTTAATGTTTCCTTAATGGCAAGGTTACAGAATACATATCGGATTTCTCGATAATCCAAAGCAATTTTTTCCGCTTTTCTTCGATACGTTACGCGTTAGTCTGTGCACAGCTTTCACGGGGAAACACGTCAACATGCAACTGCGCAATTCACCTTCTCGCTACGGCGTGGTCAGCATCGTCCTGCACTGGGGCGTGGCTCTGGCAGTGTTCGGCCTGTTCGGCCTGGGCCTGTGGATGGTCGGCCTCGACTACTACAGCCCTTGGCGCAAGGCCGGCCCGGACCTGCACAAGAGCATCGGCCTGGTGCTGCTGGCGGTGATGCTGCTGCGGGTGGTCTGGCGCTTCATCAGCCCGCCGCCACCGGCACCGGCCAAGCACGGCGCATTCACCCGCCTGGCAGCCAAGTTGGGCCACCTGGCCCTGTACGTGGGGCTGTTCGCGGTAATGATCGCCGGTTACCTGATTTCCACCGCCGACGGTGTCGGCATTCCGGTGTTCGGCCTGTTCGAAGTGCCGGCACTGGTCAGCGACCTGCCCGACCAGGCAGACCTGGCAGGCGTGATTCATCTCTGGCTGGCATGGGGCTTGGTGATTTTTGCCGTGCTGCATGGCCTGGCAGCGCTCAAGCACCATTTCATCGACCGTGACGCGACCCTGACCCGCATGCTGGGCCGCAAAGCTTGACTCTCAACCTCAATTGCATAGGAAGGAAGTAAGGATGTTGAAAAAGACTTTTGCCGCTCTGGCGCTCGGTACCGCTCTGCTCTCCGCTGGCCAGGCCATGGCTGCCGAGTACAAGATCGACAAGGAAGGCCAGCACGCGTTCGTTGACTGGAAGATCAGCCACCTGGGCTACAGCTTCATTCACGGTACCTTCAAGGACTTCGACGGCAACTTCACCTGGGACAGTGCCAAGCCTGAAGCCAGCAAGATCAACGTCGATCTGAAAACCGCCAGCCTGTGGTCGAACCACGCCGAGCGTGACAAGCACATTGCCAGCGCCGACTTCCTTGACGTGAAGAAGTACCCGGAGGCCAAGTTCGTCTCCACCAGCGTCAAGTCGACTGGCGACAAGACCGCTGACGTGACTGGCGACCTGACCATGCACGGTGTGACCAAGCCGGTTACCTTCAAGGCTACCTTCAACGGTGAAGGCAAGGACCCATGGGGCGGTGAGCGCGCTGGCTTCAACGCAACCACCACGCTGAACCTGAACGACTTCGGCATCAAGGGCCCAGGCGCTACTTCGCAGACCCTGGACCTGGATATCAGTGTTGAAGGTGTGAAGCAGAAGTAATTCTTACCTGCTGAAAACTGAGAGGGCCGCTTTGCGGCCCTATCGCGACACAAGGCCGCTCCTACAGGGAATTACGTAACCCTGTAGGAGCGGCCTTGTGTCGCGATAGGGCTGCGAAGCAGCCCCCTCGGTGCTTCTGTCAGCCCTTGCGGGTCAGCAGCGCCGGGCGCTCACCGCGCGGCCGGCTTGGCAGGTCATCCAGCTGCTCGGGCGTCGGGTAACGGTCGAGCTTGGACTCCTTGCGGATGATCACTGGCTGTTTTTCCGGCTGGCGTGGGTTGCGCACGGCCGGCTCTTGCCGGGCAGCATCGTCACGGGCCGGGCGACCACGGCCGCCGCCATCACGACGGGCACCGCCACCATTGTTGGCCCGGGGCGGACGTTTCTCGCCGCCACCGCCGCCACCGCCGCTGCGCGGCTGGCCGCTATTGCGAGCTTGGCCACCGGCGTTGCTGCGCTGGCCATTACCCTGACCTTGGCCGGCATTGCCACCCGGGCGGCGATTGCGGCCCTGGTTCTTGCCCTGGTACGGGCTGACATAGTCGGCACGGTTGCCGAAGTTGTCGATATCGTCGTCCAGGAACTCTTCCGGATCACGGTCGACAGGCACTTTCGGCGCGCTGTTGTTGCTTGCCTGCTGTTGCTGCTGGCGCGGCTTCTTGTCACGCGGCTTGCGTTGCTGCTGTTGCTTGTCGCCGCTCTTTTCCTTGTCGGCCGGCTTGTCCGCAGCCTGTTGCTTGGCCTTGCCTTTATCCTTGCCCTTGTCCTTGCGGCCGCCGTTGGCATCTTTGCCGCCTTCGCCGCGGGCCTGCTGGTTACGGCCACCACGGCCGTTGTTCTGCTGGCGTTCGCGCACTTCAGGCTTTTCGGCTTCTACCTGGCTGGCGTCGAAGCCCATCAGGTCGCCGTCCGGGATCTTCTGCCTGGTCACCCGTTCGATGCTCTTGAGCAACTTCTCTTCATCCGGCGCAACCATGGAAATGGCCTCGCCCGAACGACCGGCACGGCCGGTACGGCCAATGCGGTGGACGTAGTCTTCCTCGACATTCGGCAGCTCGAAGTTGACCACGTGCGGCAGCTGGTCGATGTCCAGGCCACGGGCGGCGATGTCGGTGGCGACCAGCACGCGGACGCTGTTGGCCTTGAAGTCGGCCAGCGCCTTTGTGCGGGCGTTCTGGCTCTTGTTGCCGTGGATTGCGGCGGCGGTCAGGCCGTGCTTTTCCAGGTACTCGGCCAGGCGGTTGGCGCCGTGCTTGGTGCGGGTGAACACCAGCACCTGTTCCCAGGCACCCTGGGTGATCAGGTGCGCCAGCAGTGCGCGCTTGTGGCTGGCCGGCAGGCGGTAGACGCGCTGTTCGATACGCTCGACGGTAGTGTTCGGCGGGGTGACCTCGATACGCTCCGGGTTGTGCAGGAGCTTGTCGGCGAGGTCGGTGATGTCCTTGGAGAAGGTGGCCGAGAACAACAGGTTCTGGCGCTTGGCCGGCAGGCGAGCGAGGACCTTCTTGACGTCATGGATGAAGCCCATGTCGAGCATGCGGTCGGCTTCGTCCAGCACCAGGATTTCCACGTGGGCCAGGTCAACCTTGCCTTGGCCGGCCAGGTCCAGCAGGCGGCCGGGGCAGGCGACCAGCACGTCCACACCCTTGGCAATGGCCTGGATCTGCGGGTTCATGCCGACGCCGCCGAAAATGCAGGCGCTGACCAGTGGAAGGTCACGGGCATAGACCTTGAAGCTGTCATGCACCTGGGCTGCCAGTTCACGGGTCGGGGTCAGGACCAGCGCGCGAGGTTGGCGCGGGCCGTGGCGCTGCGACTTGTCGGGGTGGCCGGCCGGGAACAGGCGCTCGAGGATCGGCAGGGCGAAACCGCCGGTTTTACCAGTACCTGTCTGTGCGGCGACCATCAGGTCGCGGCCTTGCAACACGGCGGGAATCGCCCGCTGTTGCACGGGGGTCGGCTGGGTATAGCCCGCAGCCTCGATAGCGCGGACAAGAGCCTCGGAGAGACCGAGGGAAGCAAAGGACATGGGCAATCCTGTTCTCGTGTGGGCTGGGCCCGTTTGGGATGTTCTGCCTGGCGCGACGGGCATCGGTGGGATGCGATCGCGTCCGGTCCAGCTGGGCTTTCACTGCACATCCGGGTAGCGGAGGGTGGACGCGAAGGCGCGTCGATGCCGATCGGGATGCCTGTTGCGAGGCCGAGCGTCCGGGCGTGAGCCGGGCGGGAAGGCCCGAGTATAACAGAGCTATCGCGCTGTGCTGCTTTCCTGCTGCTCAACGGCGTTGAGAATGTTTCCGATGTCGTCTGTGTAGCGGTTGCTTATAGCCGCATAAGCCGGTTCCTGCTTGAAGCGCTGCAGTTCCATGGCGAAGGCCTGGGCCAGTGCCTCCCGCCCCGGCTTGCGCACCAGCCCCAGGTATTGCGGCTGACGGCTGATCACCAGTGGCAGCTCCTCGACCTGCTGTTGCAGGCCCAGATGGCGCAGCAGGTAATGGCCGACCCTGCGGTCGGTGATTGCCAGGTCGATGCGGCCCAGCATCAGCTTGCCGAAATTGGCTTCATGGGTAGGCGCGGCCTCGCGCCTGAAATGTAGGGCCTCGTTGAACGCGGCACCATAAGCGTAGCCGGGCGAGGTGCCGACAGTGAGGCCGGCAAGGTCAGCCAGAGCCTTGACGGCATGGCGACGTGCGCTGGCCTGGAACAGGACGAACTCGACTTCCGACATGGGTTCGGGGGCGTATACCAGATAGGGCCGGCGCGACTCGGTCTGGAAAATGTCCATGATGCCGTCGGCCTGGCCCTGCTCGATCATTGCGAGGCAGCGCTTCCATGGCAGGAACTCCCACTGCACTTCGACGCCAAGGCGTTCGAACACGCGGGTGGTGACTTCGTAGTCGATGCCGCGCGGCTGGCCGTCGTGCTGGTACACATAGGGTGCCCAGTCATCAGTCACCAGGCGCAGCCGCTCGCCCAGGGCCAGCGGGCTCAGGCAGGCGAGAAACAGGATCCAGAACAGACGGGCGACGGGTGGCATGGCCGGAGATTACGCGCTCGGCCATTCCAAGGCCAGCGGGCGTGATGTTCTCCTGTGCCGGCCTCTTCGCGGGTGAACCCGCTCCCACAAGTACAGCACGAGCCTGCAAGCCAGTAGAGATCCTGTGGGAGCGGGTTCACCCGCGAAGAGGCCGCCACAGTTCAATCAAGTTTGGGAGGACCTCAGCAGATGCGCCTCGATATCCTTGCGCCGTTCGCCCAGTGACAGGCGCATCCCTGGGTGGCGCAGGCACTGGCGCAGTTGCTCGGGCTCCATGTGGCCATGGCGTGCATTGAGGTTTTCCAGGGCCTTGTCCCACCAGGCTGGCGCGCAGGCGCGGTCGAACTCATTGGGATAGGGGTAGCAGCCATACAGCAGCTCGCGGGCGAATTGGCGCTCATGGCTGGGCAGGGTCATGCTCAGCGCCTTGTAACCCAGGCGTTGCAGGGCCGGAGGCCGTGGCAGCTGGTCATTGACCAGGGACACGTCGGCCAGCGCCGCGTGGCTCAGCGGGTCATGGCCATGCTTGCGCAGCCAGGCCTGGATCTTGGCGCGAAACTGCGCCTTGCGGCTCCAGTAGTGATGAATGACATCTGTGCATTCGGCCAGCTCCAGTGTGCGGTAGGCCGCCACCGCCAGGCAGAACTCCTCGAGGGTATAGGCCTCGCGAGCCAGGGGGTGGAATTCGTCCATCATGGCGATGGAGCGGTCCAGGGTACCGGCGTCTTTCGCGCTGAGGCCAATCACCCCGGAGTTGACCAGTGGCATCTGGCAATCGGCCAGGCCCCTGGACTCGAGGATAGCCAGCAGGTTCTTGTACAGCAGGCACTTCTGGTTGCTGCCATAGCGCGCACCGATGGCATTGCACAGCAGGCGGCCTGGGGCTACCCGGGCAAACAGCTCCAGCGGCGACTTGCGGAAGAAGGTGTCGGTGTCGATCAGCACTGCCAGCGGGTATTGCTGCAGCACCTGACGCAACAGCACATGCTTGCTGCGGAAGTGGTAACCGTGAGGGGCGTTCCATGCCTCGCGCGTGGCTTCGTCCAGCAGGTGAACGGTGACCGGCAGGCCGGCATAAGGTTGCGGGTTGTCGGTGTAGACCTGGATGTCCATGGCTTCGCCTGCTGCCGTATCCAGATGGGCGAGGGCGCTGACGATGCTGAAGCAGGCTTCCTGATGGTAGGTTGCCGGGCCAAAAGCCAGGTAGACGAGCTGTGGACGCGATGGCTGGGGGGGCTGCATGGCAGGCAAGACCTGTTTAACTGGAAAATGAATAAGGCTTTAGTCTATGACCAAAGCCTTAATCAAATCTTAAACAGATTTTGCAAAAAATTTCAGCGCGGCAGCTTCAGGTTGTTCCAGATCGCCAGGCTCGGCTCGGCCTGGTTCAAGGTGTAGAAGTGCAGGCCCGGTGCGCCGCCTTGCAGCAGCTGTTCGCACATGCGAGTGATCACTTCTTCGCCGAACGCCTGGATGCTGGCGGTGTCGTCGGCATAGGCTTCCAGCTGCTTGCGGATCCACCGCGGGATCTCGGCGCCACAGGCATCGGAGAAACGCGCCAGCTTGCTGTAGTTGGTGATCGGCATGATGCCAGGCACCACCGGGATGTCCACGCCCAGCTTCTGCGCGCGCTCGACGAAGTAGAAGTAGCTGTCGGCGTTGAAGAAGTACTGGGTAATGGCGCTATCGGCACCGGCTTTGACCTTGTGCACGAAGTTGGCCAGGTCAGCCTCGAAGTTGCGGGCCTGGGGGTGCATTTCCGGGTAGGCGGCCACTTCCAGGTGGAAATGATCGGCGGTTTCCTGGCGGATGAATTCGACCAGGTCGCTGGCGTAGCGCAGTTCGCCACTGGCCATGCCCATGCCTGACGGCAGGTCACCACGCAGGGCAACGATGCGCTTGATACCAGCAGCCTTGTATTCGGCCAGCAGGGCACGCAGTTCGGCCTTGGTGTCGCCAACGCACGACAGGTGCGGCGCGGCAGGCACCTTCACTTCGCTTTCCAGCTGCAGCACGGTGTTCAGCGTGCGGTCGCGGGTCGAACCACCGGCACCGTAGGTGCAGGAGAAGAAGTCCGGGTTGTATGCGGCAAGCTGGCGGGCCACGCCCATCAGCTTTTCGTGACCGGCATCGGTCTTGGTCGGGAAGAACTCGAAACTGTAACGGCGTTCCTGGGACATCAGGCGTTCCTCTAGCAGCAAGCTTCAAGCGGCAGGCTGCAAGTAAAAGCCAGACCGGTCATGGCCGGCCTGGCTTGGGCATCGTTCAAGACCCTTGATGCTTGAGCTGCAAGCGGCAATGGCACGGTCTGCCTTTGCTTGCCGCTTGAGCCGTCAAGCTTGCCGCTTAGTAGCGGTAGGCGTGCGGCTTGAACGGGCCTTCGACGGTCACACCAATGTAGTCGGCCTGCTGCTTGGTCAGCTGGGTGACCACGCCGCCGAAGCCGCGGACCATTTCCAGGGCCACTTCTTCGTCGAGCTTTTTAGGCAGTACTTCAACAGTCAGGCGCTCGGCTTTCTTCTCGGCCGACAGGTCGGCGAACTTCTGCTCGAACAGGAAGATCTGTGCCAGTACCTGGTTGGCGAACGAGCCGTCCATGATGCGGCTTGGGTGGCCAGTGGCGTTACCCAGGTTGACCAGGCGGCCTTCGGCCAGCAGGATCAGGTAGTCGTCGTTCTGCGGGTCGAAGCTGCCAGCGCCGGTGCGGTGGATCTTGTGCACCTGCGGCTTGACCTCTTCCCAGGCCCAGTTCTTGCGCATGAAGGCGGTGTCGATCTCGTTGTCGAAGTGGCCGATGTTGCACACTACGGCACGCTTCTTCAGCGCCTTGAGCATGTTGGCGTCGCAGACGTTGACGTTACCGGTGGTGGTCACGATCAGGTCGATCTTGCCCAGCAGGGCCTTGTCGATGCTGGCTTCGGTGCCGTTGTTGATACCGTCGATGAACGGCGAAACCACTTCGAAACCGTCCATGCAGGCCTGCATGGCGCAGATCGGGTCGACTTCGGTGACCTTGACGATCATGCCTTCCTGACGCAGCGACTGGGCCGAGCCCTTGCCCACGTCACCGTAGCCGATCACCAGGGCCTGCTTGCCCGACAGCAGGTGGTCGGTACCACGCTTGATGGCGTCGTTCAGGCTGTGACGGCAACCGTACTTGTTGTCGTTCTTGCTCTTGGTAACCGAGTCGTTGACGTTGATCGCCGGGACTTTCAGCTCGCCCTTGGCCAGCATGTCCAGCAGGCGGTGCACGCCGGTGGTGGTTTCTTCGGTCACACCGTGCACGCGCTCCAGCACTTGCGGGTATTTCTTGTGCAGCAGCTCGGTCAGGTCGCCACCGTCGTCGAGGACCATGTTGGCGTCCCATGGCTGGCCATCCTTGAGGATGGTCTGCTCCAGGCACCACTCGTACTCCTGCTCGGTTTCACCTTTCCAGGCGAACACCGGGATACCGGCGGCGGCGATGGACGCGGCGGCCTGGTCCTGGGTGGAGAAGATGTTGCAGGACGACCAGCGCACTTCGGCACCCAGGGCGACCAGGGTTTCGATCAGCACGGCGGTCTGGATGGTCATGTGGATGCAGCCCAGAATCTTCGCACCCTTGAGCGGTTGCTCGGCCAGGTACTTGCGACGCAGGCCCATCAGTGCAGGCATTTCCGATTCGGCGATGATGGTTTCGCGACGACCCCAGGCGGCCAGGGAGATGTCGGCGACTTTGTAATCGGTAAAACCAGCAGGCATGTTTGCAGCGCTCATGAGAGCCTCCATTCGTAGTGTGCGAATGGGCGCCGTTGTGCGTTAAGCGCCCGCGAGAGCGAGCAACGCCCCATCCGAGCCTGACAGGCCTAGCCTGCTGCAGCGCCCCTCGGACGGGTGGCGGGCATGGCGCCGCTGTGGGCGGCCATGTGAAGCGGCGGAGATTATAGCCGCGCCCGGCGGCTTGCCCAAGGTTTTCTGTCGATTAATCGCGACGATAGTCGATGTTCAATGGAGCGACAGCGGCCGCTCTGCCATCATTGCTGTACGTTAGCCAAGCAGGTCAGGAGTACAGATGAACTTTCATACCCGCAAGTGGGTTAAACCCGAAGACCTCAACCCAAACGGCACTTTGTTCGGTGGCAGCCTGCTGCGCTGGATCGACGAAGAGGCAGCGATCTACGCCATCGTCCAGCTGGGCAACCAGCGCGTGGTGACCAAGTACATATCGGAAATCAACTTCGTCAGTGCCTCGCGCCAGGGCGACATCATCGAGCTGGGTATCACCGCCACCGAGTTTGGCCGCACCTCGATCACCCTCAAGTGCGAAGTGCGCAACAAGATCACCCGCAAGGCCATTCTCACGGTCGACAAGATGGTCTTCGTCAACCTTGGCGAGGATGGGTTGCCGGCGCCGCATGGGCGGACCGAGATCAAGTACATTCAAGACCAGTTCCCGGACAGTGCAGTCGAATAGATTTCGGTTGTCGGTGCTTGCCTCTTCGCGGGTAAACCCGCTCCCACAAGGTTTTAACTGCCCGAAAGGTAGCGGAGATTCTGTGGGAGCGGGTTCACCCGCGAAGAGGCAAGCACTATTGCTCAAGGCTGGTCGCTGACCTTGCGCACCACCCGCCCGATGCTCAACCCCTGCACCAGGATCGACGACAGCACCACGATGTAGGTGATCGACAGCAGCAGGTCACGTTCTGCGCCCAATGGCAGCGACAGCGCCAGGGCCACCGACACTCCACCGCGCAGGCCACCCCAGGTCAGTACACGCACCGTGCCTTTTGGCACCGGGCGCCAGCGTCGCAGCAGCACGATCGCCGGGGCCACCGTCAGCAGCCGCGACAGCAGCACCGCCAGCGCCAGCACGCTGCCGGCCGCCAGGTGCATCCAGTTGAATGGCAGCAGCAACAGTTCCAGGCCGATCAATGCGAACAGCAGGGCGTTGAGCATGTCGTCGATCAGTTCCCAGAAGCCATCCATGTAGCGACGGGTCATGTCGTTCATCGCCAGGTTGCGCCCCAGGTTGCCGATGATCAGCCCGGCCACCACCATGGCGATCGGCGCCGAAACGTGCAGCTCGTAGCACATCGCCGAGCCGCCGATGACCAGCGCCAGGGTCAGCATCACTTCCACCTGGTATTGCTCGACACTCTTGATCATGCGGTAGGTGGCGTAGCCGATCAGCCCGCCGAACACTACACCGCCGATGGCCTCGCGGGCGAACAGAACGGCCGTATCGGCCATGCTTGGCGTTTCGCCCAGCTGGATAATGCCCAGCAACACGGTGAACACCACCACGGCGGTGCCGTCATTGAACAGCGACTCGCCGACGATGGTGGTTTTCAAGGGTTTGGAGGCATTCGCGGTACGCAGCGCGCCCAGTACGGCAATCGGGTCGGTGGGCGAGATCAGCGCACCGAACAGCAGGCAATAGATCAGCGGTACCTGCCAGCCGAACAGGGCAAACACCCAGTGCGACAGGTAGCCGATGACCACGGTGGCGATCAGCACCCCGACGGTGGCCAGCAGGCCGATCGGCCAGCGGTAGCTGCGCAGGTCGGAGAGGTTGACGTGCAAGGCGCCGGCGAACAGCAGGAATGCCAGCATCCAGTGCATCAGCAAGTCGTTGAAGTCGATCTGGTTCATCAGCCCTTCGACGCGCGCTTCCAGGCCAGGGAAGCCGATCAGGCTCAGGCCCTGCAGCATCAGGGAAAACAGCAGCGCCGTTACCATCACGCCAATGGCGGGGGGCAGGCCGATGAAACGGTAATTTACATAGGTGAGGAGGGTGGTAAGGCAGATAAACGCGGCAACTAGTTCAAGCATCCCGAATCCTGTAACAGTGGCTTCCAAGTCGTAACCCGAATGGCTCGGGCAGTTCTTTGATGACCTGGCGCAGGGTTCGGGACACAAGGTTTGACCGGATTCGTTCCAATCGTTCCCGTTAACAGGCTGAACTGCGTACTCAAGCACGCTCAAAACATAAGGGCTGGTGCGATCTCTGTGGGAGCGGGTTCACCCGCGAACACCGGCAGGGCCGGTGCCATACACCGGGTCGCCTTCTTCGCGGGTGAACCCGCTCCCACAACAGTCCCTGCAAACGCTATATATTCACTGCCGTAAAAAAGCCATAAGGACAACAAGGCGTGTTGGCAACATCCCTGGTGCTGGTCGCTGCCCTGCTGCATGCGACCTGGAATACCCTGATCAAATTCAGCGGCGAACGCTTGCTGGTGATTGCCAGCATGGACACGGTGGCGCTGGCCTTCGCGGTGCTGGCAGTGCCCTTCGTCGAGCTGCCGCCAGCCAACATCTGGCCGTGGTTGCTGGCCTCGGCGCTGGCCGAGCAGCTGTACCGCTTCCTGTTGATCCAGGCCTACCGCGTGGGCGACCTGGGGCTGGTCTATCCTCTGATGCGCGGGCTGTCGCCGCTGGTGGTGCTGGGGCTGACCCTGGCTTTTGCCGGTGAGTCGCTGAGCCAGCAGCAGATCATCGGCATCCTGCTGATCCCCTGTGGCATGGCCTGCCTGCTGTGGCAGGGCGGTGGCGGGGACCGGCTGCCCTGGTCGATGCTGCCGGTTGTTGCCCTGATCGGCCTGTGTATTGGTTGCTACACCTGGTTCGACGGCCAGGCCGTGCGCCTGTGGGGCAAGCCCTGGGATTACCTGGTGTGGCTGACTTTGCTCAGTGCCTGGCCCTTCCCGCTGCTGGCCAGCGTGGCGCGGCGTGCGCCGTTCGTATTGTTCTGGCGCCTGCAGTGGCGCCTGGGGCTGGCAGTGGGGCTGTGTGTATTGCTCAGTTACGCGCTGGTGCTGTGGGCCATGCACCTTGGGTCGGTGGCCGAAGCGGCGGCGTTGCGCGAGTTGAGCGTGATTCTGGTGGTGCTGTTGGGGATGCGCTACCTGAAAGAACCTTTTGGCGGGCCAAGACTCCTAGCTTGCGGGCTGGTATTGGCCGGCATGTTGGTAATGAAGCTTTGACCCGAAGACTGAACAAGGAGTCCTGTCCATGACTGTTGCCCTGTGGTGCATCCTGATCGCGCTGTTCTTGCCCCCACTGTGTGCGTTGATCGCCAAAGTCGGTAGTGGCCGCTTCCGCCTGCGCGACAACCACGACCCGCGCGCCTTCCTGGATACCCTGTCCGGGCTGCCGCGGCGCGCACATGCTGCCCAGCAGAACAGTTTCGAAGCTTTCCCGGCATTTGCCGCGGCGGTGCTGGTGGCGGATATCGTCGGCAATGCCGAGCAGGTGACCCAGGATGTGCTGGGGGTGATGTACATCACCAGCCGGCTGCTCTACATCATCTGTTACCTGGCCGACTGGGCCGTGCTGCGATCGCTGGTGTGGTTTGCCGGGATGGCGATTATCGTGGCGTTCTTCGTGGTTTCCATCTGAAAGCTGGTGCGGTTCCTGTGGGAGCGGCTTTAGCCGCGAACACCGGCGAAGCCGGTGCCATATACCGCGTAGTCTTCTTCGCGGGTAAACCCGCTCCCACAGGGGTAGGGTAACGTCAGAGGACTTTCGGCACCTCAGGCAGCGGCTTGCCCTTGGGCCACAGCATCCAGATCTGCCCCTGCTGCTTCATGTTCCCGGCCAGTTCCCCGGCTTCCGGCCCTGTGCCCCAGAACAGGTCCGCGCGCACCTCGCCAGTAATTGCCCCGCCGGTATCCTGAGCCCCCACCGGGCGTACCACCGGTGTGCCGTCCGGGCGAGTGGTGGACAGCCACAGCAAGCTGCCCAGCGGAATCACCTTGCGGTCGATGGCCACGCTGTAGCCAGCGGTCAGCGGCACGTTCAGCGAACCTCGCGGCCCTTCGTTGCTGTCCGGGCGGGTGCTGAAGAACACGTAGCTGGGGTTGCTGGCGAGCAGTTCCGGTACCCGCTGCGGGTTGGCCTGGGCCCAGGCATGAATGGCACCCATGCTTACTTCTTCCTTCTTCAACTGGCCCTGGTCCACCAGCCAGCGCCCGATCGGCCGGTAGGGGTGGCCGTTCTGGTCGGCGTAACCCAGGCGCAGCTGGCGGCCATCTTCCAGTTGAACCCGGCCGGAGCCCTGGATCTGCAGGAACTGCAGGTCCATCGGGTCGGTCAGCCAGGCCAGCACCGGTGCCTTGACGCCGTCACGGTTGATTACCTCGGCGGTGTCGTAAGGCTTGAGCACCCGGCCATCGAGGCGACCGCGCAGGCGCTTGCCCTTGAGTTCGGGATACACGCTGGCCAGGTCGACCACGATCATGTCGTCGGGGATGCCGTAAACCGCCACATGGTTGGTTGCCGACTGGCTCAGGCTGCCAGGGTAGACCGGTTCGTAGTAACCGGTGATAAGGCCGTTGGCATTGTTTTCGGCCGAACGCAGGCCGTATACCTGCAGGTTCTGTTGCAGGAAGGCGCGCACCTGCAAGGGATTGTCGGGCACGTTGGCGGCTGCTTCGCAGGTGCTGGCCCAGACGGTGTCGCGCTTGAGCTTTTCACAGCCGTTGCGCCAGGCCTGGAAGCCCGCCACCAGGTCGCTGTCGCTGACGGTGGGCAGGTCCTGCCAGGTGGCATTGGCGTAGGTGGCGATGGCATGCGGCTCGGGTTTGGCGCTTTCACCACCATTGCAGCCGGCCAGCAGGGCCAGTACCGGGAGTGTCCAGGCCAGGTGGCGCAGGGCAGATTTCATGAATACATTCCTGTCATGGGTGAATACGGATATTCGCCCCTGTTTTTTATGTGGCTATTGGTCTTTGGCCGTTGGGCAGCGATACTGGCCACCCATTTGCGTAGGCCGAAGTGACCGTGATGTTGAAGCGATTGACCATTGTTCTGCTGGCAGCACTGGCCCTGGGTGGTTGCGACCGGGTTGACCCGAACTCCCCGCTGGGCAAGCGCAAGGTAATCTTCAAGGACATGCTCAAGACCAGCGAAGACCTGGGCGGCATGTTGCGTGGGCGGTTGCCCTTCGACGGGGTGAAGTTTGCCGATGGTGCGCTGAAGCTGGACAACCTTTCGCACCAGCCCTGGCAGCACTTTCCCCAGGCGCGTGATGGCGGCGACAGTAGCGCACGGGCCGAGGTATGGGAACGTCAGGCGCGCTTTCATGACCTGGCCCGGCAGCTGGAAAGCGTCACTGGCGAACTGGTCGATGTCACTCGCGGCCAGCCGCTGGACGCTGCGCAGTTGAAGGCGCCGATGGACAAGGTCGAAGCAGCTTGCAAGGCCTGTCATACCGAATTCCGCAATCATTGATTGCCTGCATTGCTCTGTGTAGGAGCGGCCTTGTGTCGCGATGGGCCGCAAAGCGGCCCCGGCGATTTATGCATCAGCTGAAATCCTGGGGCCGCTGCGCAGCCCTATCGCGACACAAGGCCGCTCCTACAATGATCGCGTTCGCCCGGTCGGAGCTTCAGCGGTCGAGATCCTCTACCGCTTCCTGCAGCTCCTTGCGCGACTCGGCCAGCTTGTCCTTGCGCTTGTTGATCTTCTCCGAATCGCCTTTCTTCTCGGCTTTCTTCAAGTCCCTTTCCCGCTGCGCCACTTCGTGACGGGCGTCGAGCACCTTCTGCTCGCGTTCCTTGCGCAGGCCGGCATCGGTGCAGTTGTCGACCCCTCGCAGCGCCTCTTCGAGCCCTGCGGCCTGGTGGCTGTTGCCTTGATCACGGGCAATCTTCAACTGGTTCTCGATGGCGCTGCGCTTGGCGGCGCAACCGGTCAGGCCGGCATCCGGCTGGGCGGCTTGTGCGGCGCCAGCGGCCAGGCCCAGTGTCGCAAGCAGGAAAAGGGTCGAAATACGTTTCATGAAAAGCCTCCTTGACGGGGCGGGGCAGCAAAAGTTGGGGGAAATCCTGCCTTGGTTTTGCCCATTTAGAAACCCTTGTTGGGCTTTTCCGGCTTAATCTCAGGATTTTCCTACGAGTAAATTGGTAAACAATCATTGCTTGATGCTTTGCCTGTCGGGCCGGAAGCCGTCGATCCCTGCCTTGGCCAGCTGCGTTGCAATGGCTTGCACCTCGGCGGCCGCAAAAAATCCTGCAAGCTGTTGCCCGCGCTTTTCGCCGATACCGGGCATGGCTTGCCATTCAAGGTTGGTGCGGGCAGCAAGCTCCAGCCAGTCGCCTGTCACCTGCATGCCGGTGGGTGTGGGCGCGCCCAGCCCGCGCAGCCATTGGGCAAAGGGCCGTGAGCGGGCTTGGTCGAAAGTGCCGAGCAACTGCGCAGCCGTTGCGTCACTGATACCGGTTACCTGGCCCAAGCGCTCGGCGTCCAGATGCAGCCAGTCGGTCATCGAAGTCACCAGCCCGGCAGCCACCAGCCGGCGCCAGGTGCCAGGGCCGGTGCGCGGCAGGGCCAGCCCCTGCTTGCCGCTGAGCCAGGTGAGGCGGGCAATGAACTGGTCCTCGCAGCCTTCGCTGATCTGCCAGCAACTGTGGGCATGATGTTGGCCGGGCGCTGGTGCGGTCACCGGTTGGCGCTCGGCGGCGCGGTGCACCACTTGCTCCAGGCGTGGGATGGTCAGCCCGGCAAGGCTGACGGCCACCTGGTCACCGGGACGGATGTCGAGCTTGAGCCAACGTGCCAGTGAGCCCAGGCTCACCTGGGTGATTCGCCGGTCATCCAGGGTAACCGGCAGCACCTGCAAGACCGGTGTGACCCTACCGGTGCGGCCGATGCGGAAGCGGACCTCGCGCACTTCGGCCAAGGCCTGTGTGTACGGGTGCTTCCACGCTGCGATCCAATAGGGGGCCTTGGCCTGCCAGCGCTCGGCCGGTGGCCGGCCGCCTTGGCGCAGCACCACGCCATCGGTGGCGAAGGGCAGGGGTGAGCGGTACCAGTACTCACGCCAGTGCGCCGCATCGTCCACTGTTTTTATGGCGACGCTGTAATCCCGGCTGTGCGCAAAGCCCAGTTCCGCCAGCTGCGCGAGGCGTTCGGCCTGCTGCTCGGGGCCGCGCGGCCAGTCCCACACGAACAGGCCAATGCGCTCGCCTTGCTCACGACCCAGCTGCTTGCGAGCCAGCAGCCCGGCTACCGTCCCTCGTGCGTTGGCGCTGCCTGCCTGAGCTTGCACGTGCGCGTCCAGACGCAGGTACAGTTCGCCCTGCAGTTGCAGGTCGATGGCCTGGGGCAACTGCCGATTGATGGCGTGGAGCTGGGGAATGTGGCGGCTCCAGTCGTGCCCCTGCACGCCGTCCCCGCGGCTGATCAACTGCTCCAGCCGGCCCTGTCGGTAAATGAGGGAGACCGCTACGCCATCGACCTTTGGCTGCACCCAGACATCGGTCTTGCCGGCCAGCCAGCGTTCTACAGCCAGGCGGTCGGCCAGCTTGTCGACGCCGGTATGTGGCACCGGATGCGGGATCGGCCCGCCAGCGCTGGCCAGCGGAGACTGGATGGTCGCGATGCCAAAGCATTGCTGCAGGTGCGTCAGGCGTTGGCGGCTCTGGTCGTAGAGTTCATCGGGTACGAGCGCAACGCCCTGGCGGTGGTAGTGGTCGTCCCAGTGGGCGAGCGTGGCACTTAGTCGGCTTACTTCAGCCTCGACTTGTTGCGGGTTCCAGGTAGGGCATGTGGCGGCACGTGCCAGGGGGGAACTCAGTGTCAACAACAGGGTGAACAGCAGTATCAACGGCATGGCCAGCATCCTTGCATGGCGGGTGGGAGCCCTCAGCCTAGGCAGGTTGCGTGCAGGTCGCCATGCGGTGTTTGTCAGCCCATATGTCACAAAAAAGCCCCTGCCGATTGCTCGGCAGGGGCTTTCGACCAGCGCAATGGGAAATTTACAGGCCGGCAGCGTCACGCAGCGACTGGGCGCGGTCGGTGCGCTCCCAGGTGAAGGTGGTGAAGGTGTCGTCGCCGACAGTCTTCTGCTGCGGGGTACGGCCGAAGTGGCCGTAGGCAGCGGTTTCCTGGTACATCGGGTGCAGCAGGTCGAGCATGGTGGTGATGGCGTAAGGACGCAGATCGAAGCACTCGCGCACCAGCTGGATGATCTTGTCGTCGGAGACCTTGCCGGTACCGAAGGTATTGATCGAGATGGAGGTCGGCTGGGCCACGCCAATGGCGTACGACACCTGGATCTCGCAACGCTCGGCCAGGCCTGCGGCGACGATGTTCTTGGCCACGTAGCGGCCGGCGTAGGCGGCCGAACGGTCGACCTTGGACGGGTCCTTGCCGGAGAACGCGCCACCACCGTGGCGGGCCATGCCGCCGTAGGAGTCAACGATGATCTTGCGCCCGGTCAGGCCGCAGTCACCCACCGGGCCGCCGATGATGAAGTTGCCGGTCGGGTTGATGTGGTACTGGGTGCCCTTGTGCAGCAGTTCGGCAGGCAGGGTGTGCTTGACGATCAACTCCATCACGGCTTCCTGCAGGTCTTTCTGCGAAACCTCAGGGTTGTGCTGGGTCGACAGCACCACGGCGTCGATGCCGACCACCTTGCCGTTTTCGTAGCGGCAGGTGACTTGCGACTTGGCGTCCGGGCGCAGCCATGGCAGCAGGCCGGACTTGCGTGCTTCGGCCTGGCGCTCGACCAGGCGGTGCGAGAAGCAGATTGGCGCTGGCATCAGCACTTCGGTTTCGTTGCTGGCATAGCCGAACATCAGGCCCTGGTCACCGGCGCCCTGGTCTTCCGGCTTGGAGCGGTCGACGCCTTGGGCGATGTCCACTGACTGCTTGCCGATGATGTTCATCACGGCGCAGGTGGCGCCGTCGAAGCCGACGTCGGAGCTGTTGTAGCCGATGTCGATGATGACCTTGCGCACCAGGTCTTCCAGGTCGACCCAGGCCGACGTGGTAACTTCGCCGGCGATGATGGCGACACCGGTCTTGACCAGGGTTTCGCAGGCTACGCGGGCGTACTTGTCCTGGGCGATGATGGCATCAAGGACGGCGTCCGAAATCTGGTCGGCGATCTTGTCCGGATGCCCTTCGGACACGGACTCGGAGGTGAAAAGGGAGTATTCGCTCATCTCGAAGGTTCCTGAAATTTACCGATGGTGTATGTCGCCAGCCGTCCGCTGGAAATGGCGGACCTGGATCTGGAAACCGTTACGCAAACCCACGTACAGGCTGTCCCCGGGGGCCAGCCCGGCGGCGTTGGCCCAACGGGCCAGGTCGTCCTGCTCGAAGCCAAGCCACAGGTCGCCGCAGGCTTCGCGCGCCCACCCCTGGTCATGGCTGCACAGTTCGGTTACCAGCAGGCTGCCGCCTGCCTTCACCCTTTTGGCCAGCTGGCGCAGGGCCAGGGCCGGGTCGCTGAAATGGTGCAGCACCATGTTCAGCACAACGCAGTCGGCGGCCACATCCGTTGCACCCAGTGCATCGGCCAACTGCAGGTTCACATTGTCGAGCCCTTCGCGCTGGCACACCTGGCGCGCCAGTTCGAGCATGGTCGGGCTGTTGTCCAGGGCAGTGACCTGGGCGAAGCGCCGGGCCAGGTCGGGCAGGAAGCCACCGTCGCCGGGGCCGACCTCCAGGGCGCTGGCGGCCGGGTCGAAATTCAGTTTGTCGAGCAACGCCAGCAGGCTTTCGCGGTACTGCGGCAGGCCGGCGATCAGGTCTTGCTGAGCGCGGAACTTCTCTTCCACGCGCAGGAAGAAGTCCTGGCTGGTGGCTGCGCGGCGCTGCTGTACCTGGGCGATGCGCGCCTGCACGTCAGGCGGCAGGGTCAGGTCATCCACCTCTTCGAGCAACGCTGCATGCAGCCGACCGCCCAGGCGCAGGCTGTCGGGCAGGGCGCGGCGGTAGAAGATGGCGTTGCCCTCGCGGCGGGTTGCCACCAGCTCGGCCTGGGCCAGCACCTTCAGGTGGTGGCTCATGCCCGACTGGCCCACATCGAAGATCTGCGCCAGTTCCAGCACGCCGAACGAGTCGTTGGCCAGGGCGCGCAATACGTTCAGGCGCAACTCGTCGCCACTGGCTTTGCACAGGGCTGCCAATGCTTCGCGTTGCTCGGGGATCGATTGCGCACGGAGGTTCATGGTGCGGCAGTCTAGACAGGCATCGTTGCCCTAGCAAGGGCAATATCAAAAAGTTTTGATATTGGATGATGGGCGGAGTGCGGGGTTGCCCTTTCGGGCCTCTTCGCGGGTGAACCCGCTCCCACAGGTTCAGCACTGCCCTCAGGCTTGGTGCGACCCTGTGGGAGCGGGTTCACCCGCGAAGAAGCCGGCATCGATTTCCAGATTTTGCCCCGAAATGAGTGCCAATCAGAGGAAAATCCCCCGACTGCGACCATACGTCATTGCCCCAAGCCCCCCCAGTGGGCGAAAATGGCCGCCTTTTTTCGTGACACCACCTATTCAAGCCCCTCAGGAGATCAGCGATGCCCAGCCGTCGTGAACGTGCCAACGCCATTCGTGCCCTCAGCATGGATGCCGTGCAAAAGGCCAACAGCGGCCACCCAGGTGCCCCCATGGGCATGGCGGATATCGCCGAAGTGCTTTGGCGCGACTATCTGAAGCACAACCCGAGCAACCCGAGTTTCGCCGACCGTGACCGCTTCGTACTGTCCAACGGCCACGGTTCGATGCTGATCTACTCGCTGCTGCACCTGACCGGCTACGACGTCACCATCGATGACATCAAAGGCTTCCGCCAGCTGCACAGCCGCACCCCGGGCCACCCGGAATACGGCTACACCCCAGGCGTCGAGACCACCACCGGCCCGCTCGGCCAGGGTATCGCCAACGCCGTGGGCTTCGCCCTGGCCGAAAAAGTGCTCGCTGCCCAGTTCAACCGTGACGGCCACACCATCGTCGACCACAACACCTACGTGTTCCTCGGCGACGGCTGCATGATGGAAGGTATCTCCCACGAAGTCGCCTCGCTGGCCGGCACCCTGGGCCTGAACAAGCTGATCGCCTTCTATGACGACAACGGCATTTCCATCGACGGCGAAGTGCACGGCTGGTTCACCGACAACACCCCGGCGCGCTTCGAAGCGTACAACTGGCAGGTGATCCGCAACGTCGACGGCCATGACGCCGACGAGATCAAGACCGCCATCGAAACCGCCCGCAAGAGCGATCGCCCGACCCTGATCTGCTGCAAGACCATCATCGGTTTCGGCTCGCCGAACAAGCAGGGCAAGGAAGACTGCCACGGCGCACCGCTGGGCAACGACGAAATCGCCCTGGCCCGCAAGGAATTGAACTGGAACCACGGCCCGTTCGAAATCCCGGCCGAGATCTACGCCGAGTGGGACGCCAAGGCCGCCGGTGCCAAGGCCGAAGCCGACTGGAACCAGCGCTTCGATGCCTACGCCAAGGCCTACCCGGAGCTGGCTGCCGAGTTCAAGCGCCGTGCCAGCGGCGAGCTGCCGGCCGACTTCAGCGAGAAGGCCCAGGCTTACATCAACGAAGTGGCTGCCAAGGGCGAAACCATTGCCAGCCGCAAGGCCAGCCAGAACGCCCTGAATGCCTTCGGCCCGCTGCTGCCAGAGTTCCTCGGCGGTTCGGCCGACCTGGCCGGTTCCAACCTGACCCTGTGGAAGGGCTGCAAGGGTGTCGAAGCCAACGACGCCAGCGGCAACTACGTGTTCTACGGCGTGCGCGAGTTCGGCATGACCGCCATCATGAACGGCGTTGCCCTGCACGGTGGCCTGGTGCCTTACGGCGCGACCTTCCTGATGTTCATGGAATACGCCCGTAACGCCGTGCGCATGTCGGCGCTGATGAAGCAGCGCGTGATCCACGTCTACACCCACGACTCCATCGGCCTGGGCGAAGACGGCCCGACTCACCAGCCGATCGAGCAGCTGACCAGCCTGCGCAGCACGCCGAACCTGGACACCTGGCGCCCAGCCGACGCGGTGGAATCCGCCGTGTCCTGGAAAAACGCCCTGGAGCGCAAGGACGGCCCTTCGGCGCTGATCTTCTCGCGCCAGAACCTGCAGCACCAGGACCGCGATGCCCAGCAGATCGCCGACATCAGCCGCGGCGGCTACGTGCTCAAGGACTGCGCCGGCGAGCCTGAGCTGATCCTGATCGCCACCGGTTCCGAAGTGGGCCTGGCTGTTCAGGCGTACGCCAAGCTGACCGAACAAGGCCGCAAGGTGCGCGTGGTTTCCATGCCGTGCACCAGCGTGTTCGATGCCCAGGACGCTGCCTACAAGCAGTCCGTGCTGCCGCTGGAAGTAGGTGCGCGTATCGCCATCGAAGCCGCGCACGCCGACTTCTGGTACAAGTACGTCGGCCTGGAAGGTCGTGTCATCGGCATGACCACCTACGGTGAGTCGGCGCCGGCTTCGGCACTGTTCGAAGAGTTCGGCTTCACCGTGGAGAACATCCTCGGTACTGCCGAAGAGCTGCTGGAAGACTGATGTATCAGTGGGGGCAATGACGCCCTCCAGGTCGTGCAAAGGGGAGGGCTTCGCCCTCCATCGCGACACAAGGCCGCTCCTACAGGGTACTGCGCATGCAGCTCCTTGTAGGAGCGGCCTTGTGTCGCGATGGGCCGCAACGCGGCCCCAACAGCCATCATGCGTTAGCGAGCCAACGAATGCCCCACCTGCGTCCCTACAAAGTTGCACTCAACGGTTATGGCCGTATCGGCCGCTGTGTCCTGCGCGCGCTGTTCGAGCGGGGGGCAAAGGCCGGTTTCGAGATCGTCGCGCTGAACGACCTGGCCGACCAGGCCAGCCTGGAATACCTGACACGCTTCGACTCCACCCACGGGCGTTTCCCCGGTGAGGTGAAGGTCGATGGCGACTGTCTGCATATCAATGGCGACTGCGTGAAGGTGATGCGCAGTGCCACCCCCGAAGGCATCGACTGGGCAGCCCTGGACATCGACCTGGTGCTGGAATGCTCCGGCGCCTACCACACCCGTGCCGATGGCCAGCGGTTCCTCGACGCCGGGGCGCCGCGGGTGCTGTTCTCGCAGCCGATGGCCAGCGAGGCCGACGTCGATGCCACGGTGGTCTACGGTGTCAATCAGGCTTGCCTGACCGGCAACGAGCGCCTGGTGTCCAACGCATCGTGCACCACCAACTGCGGCGTACCGCTGCTGCGCGTGCTGGACCAGGCATTCGGCATCGAGTATGTGCAGATCACCACCATCCACTCGGCGATGAACGACCAGCCGGTGATAGACGCCTATCACCATGAAGACCTGCGCCGCACGCGTTCGGCCTTCCAGTCGGTGATCCCGGTGTCCACTGGTCTGGCACGTGGTATCGAGCGCCTGCTTCCGGAACTTGCCGGGCGAATCCAGGCCAAAGCGGTACGCGTACCAACCGTCAACGTCTCGTGTCTGGACATCACCCTGCAGACCGCCCGCGATACCAGCGCGGCCGAAGTCAACCGGGTGCTGCGCGAGGCGGCGCTGGAAGGCCCGCTGAAAGGCTTGCTGGCCTACACCGAGTTGCCCCACGCCAGCTGTGATTTCAACCATGACCCGCATTCGGCGATCGTCGATGCCAGCCAGACCCGTGTTTCCGGCCCCCGCCTGGTGAACCTGCTGGCCTGGTTCGACAACGAGTGGGGGTTCGCCAACCGTATGCTCGACGTTGCCGAACACTATCTGCACGTCGTCCACCCAACCCGCAACAAACAGCCCTGAAGGACTGCATTCATGACCGTGTTGAAGATGACCGACCTCGACCTGCAAGGTAAGCGCGTACTGATCCGCGAAGACCTCAACGTGCCTGTGAAGGACGGTGTGGTAGCCAGCGACGCGCGTATCCTGGCAGCGCTGCCGACCATCAAGCTGGCCCTGGAGAAGGGCGCGGCGGTAATGGTCTGCTCGCACCTGGGCCGCCCGACCGAGGGTGAGTTCTCTGCCGAGAACAGCCTCAAGCCGGTCGCAGACTACCTGAGCAAGGCCCTGGGCCGCGACGTGCCGCTGGTTGCCGATTACCTTGGCGGTGTCGAGGTCAAGGCTGGTGACCTGGTGCTGTTCGAGAACGTGCGCTTCAACAAGGGCGAGAAGAAGAACGCCGACGAACTGGCGCAGAAATACGCCGCCCTGTGCGACGTGTTCGTCATGGACGCTTTCGGCACTGCCCACCGTGCCGAAGGTTCTACCCATGGCGTTGCCAAGTTCGCCAAGGTCGCTGCTGCCGGCCCGCTGCTTGCTGCCGAGCTGGATGCCCTGGGCAAGGCCCTGAAGGCCCCCGCCAAGCCGATGGCGGCCATCGTTGCCGGTTCCAAGGTCTCCACCAAGCTGGACGTGCTGAACAGCCTGAGCTCGGTCTGCGACCAGCTGATCGTCGGTGGCGGCATCGCCAACACCTTCCTGGCCGCAGCCGGCCACCCAGTGGGCAAGTCGCTGTACGAGCCTGACCTGGTCGACACCGCCAAGGCCATCGCCGCCAAGGTCAGCGTGCCTCTGCCGGTCGACGTGGTGGTTGCCAAGGAGTTTGCCGAGAGCGCCGAAGCCACCGTCAAGGCCATTGCCGACGTTGCCGCCGACGACATGATCCTGGATATCGGCCCGCAAACCGCAGCCCACTTCGCCGAGCTGCTGAAGTCGTCGAAGACCATCCTGTGGAACGGCCCGGTAGGCGTGTTCGAGTTCGACCAGTTCGGAAACGGCACCAAGGTGTTGGCCAAGGCCATCGCCGACAGCGCCGCGTTCTCCATTGCCGGCGGCGGGGACACCCTGGCAGCCATCGACAAATATGGCGTTGGCGCCGATATCTCCTACATTTCTACCGGTGGTGGCGCCTTCCTCGAGTTCGTCGAGGGCAAGGTCCTGCCGGCCGTGGCGATTCTGGAAGAGCGGGCCAAGGCCTGATGACGTCGGCGCTTGGCAAAGGGAGCGGCCTGATGGTCAAGCAATTGCCTGTGATGATGCTGGCTGGCCTGCTGAGCGCATGCGCCGGCAGCCCGGCCTCGGATGCCGACCCGACGCGGTCGCCCAAGGGCGGTTGCTACCAGTCCGAGTGGCAGGCCGAGACTGTGCCGGTCATCAGCAAGCGCGTGGGCCCGGAAGGCCTGGAAAAGTACGACGAAGACCACCAGCGCAAGGCGCCAGGTTGCCCTTGATCGGGTAACAGGCAACCTGAAGGCTGATTTGTGGTCTTGAGGTAGGGGCCGCTGAGCGGCCCTTCGCGGGCTTGCCCGCTCCCACATGTGCAGCGCTTGACCTGTGGGAGCGGGCAAGCCCGCGAAGGGCTGCACAGCAGCCCCAAATCGAGGAAACTGAATGAAAGCGCTTTTGGCCGTGACGGCTCTGGCGACACTGGCAGGATGCTCGCTACTGAAGCCGGCGCAACCCGCCCCGGCTGACGAATGGACCCGTTGGGTCTGCGACACCCAGGCTGAAGTGCTGTGGCGCTTCGCCGATGCGCAGCGCGACCAGGTCGATGTGCGCCTTGGTGGCGGCGACCAGGTCTACCGGCTCAAGGCCGAGCAGGGTGCCTCGGGTGCGCTGTACAGCGATGGCATGCTGGCCTTCCATACCAAGGGCGAAGAAGGCCTGGTGTACTGGGTGGCAACCAACGATCTGATTGGGCGGGGCTGCAAGGCACCGTGACTGGCCGGGCCGCTAGGGTGGCCCACACTACTTGAACAGCAACCGCCCCTGCGGCAGGCTTGCACGAAACAAACGACGCTTGTCGGGAGAGAGATACACAATGGCACTCATTAGCATGCGCCAGATGCTGGACCACGCCGCCGAGTTCGGTTACGGCGTACCAGCTTTCAACGTCAACAACCTCGAGCAGATGCGCGCCATCATGGAAGCGGCCGACAAGACTGACTCCCCGGTGATCGTCCAGGCTTCGGCCGGTGCTCGCAAGTACGCCGGTGCGCCGTTCCTGCGTCACCTGATCCTGGCGGCCATCGAAGAATTCCCGCATATCCCGGTGTGCATGCACCAGGACCACGGCACCAGCCCCGACGTCTGCCAGCGCTCGATCCAGCTGGGCTTCAGCTCGGTGATGATGGACGGCTCGCTGGGTGAAGACGGCAAGACTCCGACCGACTACGAATACAACGTCCGCGTTACCCAGCAGACCGTTGCCATGGCACACGCCTGCGGCGTTTCGGTAGAAGGCGAGCTGGGCTGCCTGGGTTCGCTGGAAACCGGCATGGCCGGTGAAGAAGACGGTATTGGCGCCGAAGGCGTGCTGGACCACAGCCAGATGCTGACTGACCCGGAAGAGGCCGCCGACTTCGTCAAGAAGACGCAGGTCGACGCCCTGGCGATCGCCATCGGTACCAGCCACGGTGCCTACAAGTTCACCAAGCCACCAACCGGTGACGTGCTGGCCATCGACCGCATCAAGGAAATCCACAAGCGCATCCCCAATACCCACCTGGTGATGCACGGTTCGTCCTCGGTACCGCAAGAGTGGCTGGCGATCATCAACCAGTACGGCGGCGACATCAAGGAAACCTACGGTGTACCGGTCGAGGAAATCGTCGAAGGTATCAAGCACGGCGTGCGCAAGGTCAACATCGACACCGACCTGCGTCTGGCCTCCACCGGTGCCATGCGCCGCCTGATGGCGCAGAACCCGAGCGAGTTCGACCCGCGCAAGTTCTTCGGTGAAACCGTCAAGGCCATGCGTGACGTTTGTATCGCCCGTTACGAAGCCTTCGGCACCGCTGGCAATGCCTCGAAGATCAAGCCGATCTCCCTGGAAGGCATGTTCCAGCGCTACCTGAAAGGTGAGCTGGCCGCCAAGGTCAACTGATCTTCTGGCATTGATGAAAAAGCCCGCAGCGATGCGGGTTTTTTCATTTCTGGGTGTTGGAATCCTACGCCTGTGCTGGCCTCTTCGCGGGTAAACCCGCTCCCACAGGGAGCATTCAAACCCACCAGGCAGCGCAGTACCTGTGGGAGCGGGTTTACCCGCGAAGAGGCCCGGCACATATTCCCGGCAAACTGACCGTTAGTCGGCTACCGTAGAGTTGAGGCACTGATAGCGTTCTGATTGCATTGCGTGTTATCCGCTCAGGTCTAGAGTACTAGTGGATCCAACCGTATATTGAAGTCGGTCACATAACAGAGAAGCAGCATGGATGTCGCTCACCCTCAACCTCAGCCACTGGATGGCAACTCGGTTCTTCTGGTGGTAGACGATTACCCCGAAAACCTCATCAGCATGCGGGCATTGCTGGCCCGTCAGGATTGGCAGGTGTTGACGGCAAACTCCGGGATGGAAGCCTTGAGTGCGTTGCTCGAGCACGATGTCGACCTGGTTCTGCTGGATGTACAGATGCCGGAGATGGACGGCTTCGAAGTCGCCAGGCTGATGCGCGGCAGCCAGCGCACACGGCTGACCCCGATCATTTTCCTCACCGCCAACGAACAGTCCGAAGCGGCCGTGCTCAAGGGTTACGCCAGCGGCGCCGTGGACTACATGTTCAAACCGTTCGACCCGCAAATTCTAAAGCCCAAGGTTCAGGCGCTGCTCGACCAGCAGCGCAACCGGCGCATGCTGCAGCGCCTGACCCGAGAGCTGGAAGCGGCCAGGGCGTTCAACGCGTCGATTCTGGAGAACGCCGCCGAGGGCATTCTGGTGGTTGACGCCCGAGGCATCATCAGTTTTGCCAACCCGGCCATTTCCCGTTTGTTGTCAGCGCCGGTGCAACAGTTGCAGGGCGCCCATCTGCTCGACCTGGTGCAACTGGCCACTGCCTGCTCGTGGAACGAATCGGACTTCTACCAGGCCTATCTGGGGCGGCGCATCTTCCGCGTGCACGATGCCCAGCTGCGCACCCTTGGCGGCGAGCTGGTGCCGGTGGCGTTGTCGTGTGCGCCACTGCCGGCCGAACAGCAGGGCATGGTGGTCACCGTGCTGGACATGTCAGTGGTACGCAACCTGCACCAGCAGCTGGAGTACCAGGCCGTTACCGACCCGCTTACCGGCCTGCTCAACCGCCGCGGGTTCTACCAGGCCGCCGAAGGTGTGCTGCTGCGCAACGAGCGCTCGGACAAGGCGCAGGCGCTGATGTACATGGACCTGGATGGCTTCAAGCGCATCAACGACTCGCTCGGCCACGACGCGGGCGACCGGGTACTGCACTGGGTGGCCGAACAGCTCAAGGATTGCCTGGGCAGTGAGGCGCTGCTGGCGCGCATGGGCGGGGACGAGTTCACTGCACTGTTCGACAGCCTGCCTTACCCGGAGCAGGCCGGGCGCTATGCCGAGCGGTTGCTGGAACGTATTTCCATCAGCCACCAAGTGGAAGGGCTGGATGTGAGCCTTGGGGTGAGCATCGGCATTGCCACCTATCCGGATTGCGGCGCCAATGTCGAAGGCCTGTTGCGCGCGGCCGATGCGGCGATGTACGCGGCCAAGCAGGCGGGGCGCCAGCAGTATCGCTTCTACGATCAGGAGCTCAATGGCCGGGCGCGTTCGCGGCTGATGCTCGAGGACAGCGTACGCACGGCCGTGGAGCAGCAAGACTTCACGCTGGTTTACCAGCCGCAGGTCGGCTTCCACGATGGCCGCTTGCGTGGCTTCGAGGCCTTGCTGCGCTGGCAGCACCCCAGTGTCGGCGACGTACCGCCGGGGCTGTTCATCCCGTTGCTGGAAGAGGCGCGCTTGATAAACCGCCTGGCCAGCTGGATCTACCGCCAGGGCGCGGCTCAGCGTCAGGCATGGTGCCAGCGTTTCCCGGCGGACCTGGTGCTGGGTATCAGCCTGAGCCGTGCGCAGTTCGTCATGCCAAGCCTGGTCGACGAGCTGCACCGGGTCATCCAGCTTTACCAGCTGGACCCGGCGCAGCTGGAAGTGGAAGTGGCGGAAACCTCGCTGATGTACAACATCGATGCGGCGGTGAAACAGATACACCGCTTGCGCGAGCTGGGTGTACGGGTGGCGCTGGATGATTTTGGTGCCGGCGACTGTTCGTTGCGCATGTTGCGCGACCTGCCGATAGATACACTCAAGCTCGACCGCCATCTGGTGGCGCGCCTGCCTGATTCGGCGGTGGATGCAGCGCTGGTGCGCAGCGTCATCGGCCTGTGCGCCGACTACAGCATCACGGTGATCGCCGAGGGGGTGGAAACCCCGGTCCAGGCTGCCTGGCTCAAGGCCAATGGTTGTGAGTACGTGCAAGGGTTCCTGGTGGCTTACCCGATGACCGCCACCGATGCCAGCAGCTTCCCGGCGATTTTCTCCTGGCCGGGGCCATGATTGGCTAGAATCGGCATTCGATACACCGAATGCAGCACCATGACCGTATTACGATACTTGCAAGCCTACCCCCCGCACCTGCAGCAGCAGGTGCGGCAGATGATCGACAGCGACCGCCTGGGCGAGTACCTGCAGCGCCGCTATCCCGACCGCCATGACGTGCAGAACGACAAGGCGTTGTACGCCTATGCCCAGGATCTGCGCCAGCAATACCTGCGCAGCGCGCCGAACCTGGACAAGGTGCTGTTCGACAATCGTCTCGACCTGACCCATCGGGCCCTGGGCCTGAATACGGCGATATCGAGGGTGCAGGGCGGCAAGCTCAAGGCGAAGAAGGAAATCCGCATCGCCTCGCTGTTCAAGGAGGCTGCGCCGCAATTCTTGCGCATGATCGTGGTACACGAACTGGCGCACCTGCGCGAGCGTGACCACAACAAGGCGTTCTACCAGCTCTGCCAGCATATGGAGCCGGACTACCACCAACTGGAATTCGACCTGCGCGTCTACCTGACCTATCGGGAGCTGCCGGGCAACTGTTAAGGACCACGCAGCATGGAAGTGAGCAAGACCAAGAGCAGCTTCTACCGCCGCCTGTACGTGGCCTGGCTGATCGACAGCCAGACCGCGACCAGCGTGCCGGCCCTGATGGAGGCCACCGGCATGCCCCGGCGCACCGCTCAGGACACCATTGCGGCGCTGGCCGACCTGGATATCGTCTGCGAGTTCGAACAGCAGGAAGGCGCGCGCAACCACGCCGGGCACTACCGCATTCATGACTGGGGAGCGATCGACAAGCAGTGGATCATCCGGCATTTGCGGCAGATTCGCGAAGTGCTGGGCTATCCCTGAATCGAAAAGCTGACGCATTCCCTGTGGGAGCGGGCGTGCCCGCGAACACGGGCGAAGCCCGTGCCATCCACCGCAGTGCCTGATTCGCGGGCAAGCCCGCTCCCACAGGGATAGCGGTTAACTCAGCCTTTGCGCATCCCGATATGCGGAATATCGTCCTCCAGATATTCCTCGCCCACCACCTCGAACCCATGCCGGGCATAGAACCCCTGCAAATGCGCTTGCGCCGACAGGTAAACCGGCACCCCCGGCCAGCAATGCTCTGCTGCTTCCAGCCCCTTGAGCAGCAAGGTATGCCCCAGCTTCAGCTCGCGCGCCGCGGGCGCAGTCACCACCCGCCCGATCACCACATCCCCACCCTGGGATTGCGGGTCGAGCAGGCGCAGGTAGGCCACCAATTTGTCATCCTGCCAGCCCATCAGGTGCAGGGTATCGCCGGTCAGGTCCTGGCCATCGACTTCCTGGTAGGCGCAGCGTTGCTCGACCACGAACACTTCAGTGCGTAATTGCAGAATGGCGTACAGCTGGTCCTTGCTGAGATCGGTGTGGTGCTTGCAGAGCCAGTCGATGGACATTGGCGCGAACTCCTTGAGTGAGCCGTCGATCATCGCATGATGTATGTGTCACGGCCAAAATAGAGGCTAAATGACACTATTGGCCGCTGCCCTCGCCAACGGCTTTGTGTAATCTCGTCGGCAGTGTGTGCCCTCCATTGCGAAAGGACGTGAGCATGCGGCCACTGCTTTGTGTTCTGGGATTGTTGGCAATGATGCTTGCAACGCCCGCCCCGGGTCGTGAGACGCTACGCCTGGTGGCCGACAACTGGCCGCCGTTCACCGATGCCAGCATGCCGGGCGGTGGCCTGGCGACCAGTATCGTCACCGCGGCACTGGCCCGGGCCGGCTACGCCAGTGGGGTAGAAGAGGCGCCGTGGGCGCGGGCCCTGCGGGGGGTGAACGAGGGGCGTTACGACGTGTTGATCAACGCCTGGTACAACGACTCGCGCGCCAGCATCGGGCAGTTTTCCAAAGCCTACCTGGTCAACCGTATTCGCCTGCTGCAGCGCAAGGGCGAGGCGTTTAGCTACAAGCGCCAGTCTGACTTGTACCCCTACAGTATCGCTGTGGTGCGTGATTACGCCTATTCACCCGAGTTCGACCGCGACACCCGCCTGCACAAGGTGGCGGTGCGCAACTTTTCCTCTGCGGTACGCATGCTGGCGGCGGGGCGGGTGGGCCTGGCGGTGGAAGACGAGTACGTGGCCCGTTACAACTTGCAGCGCGAGCTGCCGGAAGTGCGCGATGGGGTGATGCTGGTGGAACCGCCGTTGGCAGAGAACACCCTGCATATCCTGGTCAGCCTGAAGCACCCGGAGCATGCGCGGATCGTCGAGCGGTTCGAACAGGCGATCGCGGCGATGAAGGCGGATGGCAGCTATGCGCGGCTCATGCGTCAGCATGGCTTTTGATCTTGTCGCCTGTTCTGGCCTCTTCGCGGGTGAACCCGCTCCCACAGGTATTACACAGATCTCGAAACTTGTAGGGTTCCTGTGGGAGCGGGTTTACCCGCAAAGAGGCCAGAACAGGTAACAATGCATTCAGGCCGGTGCACCTTCCTTGATCAAATGCGCGGCCAAGGTCCGCAGCGGCCCCAACTGCCGGCAGATCAACGCCAACTGCGTCTGCACCAGCCGCTGATGCTCATCCAGCTCTTCCGGCATCTGCTCCAGGGCATTGGCCAGGGCCTCTTCGGCATCACTGTGAATCGCCACCGGCAGCCGCGCGGCCAGGCCGTTGGCAATCTCGTCCAGGCTGCTGGCCAGGCTTTGCCCGGCACCTTCGATCAACTGCTCCTGCACCTCCGCCGGCAGGGCAGTGTCGCGGTGCGCGCCCAGCCCCGAGAGGTAGCTGAGCAAGGTATGCGACAAAACCAGGAAGCGGAAGCCGACGTCGGCTTCCTTCCGGAAGTGCCCCGGCTCCATCAGCATGTTGGCCAGGGTGGTGGACAGCGCCGCATCGGCGTTGTGGGCGTTGCGTCGGGCCAGGCGGTAGGCCAGGTCGTCGCGCTTGCCGTGGGCATACTGCTGCATGATCTGCCGCAGGTACACGCTGGCGCAGGCCAGGGTATTGGCCAGCGCCTTGTTCAGCCGCCGCCCCTGCCAGTCGGGGAGGAACAGGAACACCGCGAGGATGGCGATCAGGCTACCGACCAGGGTATCGAACAGGCGTGGCAGGAACAGGCCATAGCCATCGCCGATCTGGTTGAAGCAGAACAGCACCATCAGGGTGATCGCGGCCGTGGCCAAGGTGTAGCGGGTAGTACGGTTGACGAAGAACACCACCCCGGCGACCACGGCGAACAGCGACTGGATGACCGGATTGGGGAACAGGTCGAACAGTGCCCAGCCCACCGTCAGGCCGACGGCGGTACCGATTATGCGCTGTACCAGCTTGCGCCGGGTTGCACCGTAGTTGGGCTGGCACACGAACAACGTGGTCAGGATTATCCAGTAGCCCTGGGTCGGGTGGATCAGGTGCACCATGCCATAACCGATCGACAACGCCAGCGGCAGGCGCAAGGCATGGCGGAACAGCAGCGAGGTCGGTGTCAGCTGAGTACGCAGACGGCTCCATACATCCTTCAGCGAACGCGGCGAGCGGTCGAGCAGGCTGCTGTCGCTGGCATCGGCCAGGCTGTCCGGGTTGCTGGCAGCGCTGAGCAGGCGGTCCAGCGTCGCCAGGTTGACGGCCAGCGCCCGCAGCGAGCGCAGCAGGCTGCGCCAGGCCGGGTTGTTCTGCATGCGCAGGTGTTCCAGCGAGGCGTTGAGGTCTTCGAGGGCTTCGGGGTAACCGCTGGCCAGCACGAACGGCTGGCGCAGACGGATGGAGCGGGCCAGTTCCTGGCAGGAAGAACCCTGTTTACGCAGCAGGCGCTGGCAGCGGAACATCACGTCGCTGTGGAAAAAAGCCTCGGTCAGCGCGTTGTAGGGATAGTGCGAAGCGCTGACCCGTTCATGGATGTCCTGGGCCAGGAAGTACAGCTTGAGGTAGCGGCTGACCTTGGAGTTCGGCTGGCTGTTGCCCACCCGGTGCAGGATGATTTCCTTGGCCGCGTTGAGCGCCGCCACCACCCTGCCGTTCTGCTGGGCCAGTTCCAGGCGCTGGGCTTCGACGTCAAGGGTGCGGATGGGTTCGAACAGGCTGGCCTTGAGCTTGAGGTAGCTGCCTAGCTCGAAGAACAGCTTGGCCAGGCTCTGCTGCACCGGCTGGTTGGAAAACAGCGCCTGCCACAGCACCGACAGTAGCCCGTACCAGGCTGCACCGGTCACCAGCAGCAGCGGTTCGTGCCAGAAGTCGGTGACCTGGCCGCCGCGCTGGTCCACGCCGATCATGGTGTACACCGCAGTGATCAAGGTCGCTGATGCGATGGCGCCATAACGCTCGCCCAGGGCACCGAGCATGGTCAGGCCGAAGGCCGCCAAGGCCAGGGCAATGACGAATACCCATGGGTAGGGGAACAGCAGTTCGACCGCCAGCGCGGCGATGGCAAAACACACCAGGGTGACGGCCAGGGCGCTGAGGCGGCCCTGCCAGCTGTCATCGGTTTCGGCCAGTGCGCTGGCGATGATGCCGAGAAACAGCGGAATCAGCAGGGCCATTTCGTTCTGGTACCAGCACAGGGCCAGGCTGCCGGTGAGGGCGATGGTGACCCGGATGCTGTAGCTGAACTTGTCTTGACCCCACAGGCGACGCAGTGACTGACGGAACGAGCTCGATGACATGATGGCCTGCTAGGCAGTGATCAGAGGAATATCTTTCGAGGCCGTGCAATTGGGGCCGCTGTCGCGGCCCATCGCCGGCAAGCCAGCTCCCACAGGTACTGCACAAGCCTGAAGGCCTGTGGAGACCCTGTGGGAGCTGGCTTGCCGGCGATGGGCTGCACGGCAGCCCCACTGCTTTACCGGCGCTCAAGCACGGGCCAGCAAGAAGCGTTCCGTGCTGCTGAATGGATTCTACTCTACACGAACTGCGCTGCGGCGTTGGCCGATGCCCAGGCCCACTGGAAATTGAAACCGCCCAGGTGGCCGGTCACATCCAGTACCTCGCCAATGAAATACAACCCGGGGCTCTTCAGCGATTCCATGGTCTTGGACGACACCTCGCGGGTATCCACGCCGCCAAGGGTCACTTCGGCAGTGCGGTAACCCTCGGTGCCGGCCGGTACAACCTGCCAGTTCGACAGTTTCTCGGCGATCTGTGACAGTTCCGCCGGGGTGTACTGCTTCATCGGTCTGGACTCGAACCACTGCTCCGCCAACAGGTTGGCCAGCTTGCGGGTAAACACTTCGCCCAGCACTGTCTTCAGTTCGGCGTTGGCGCGCTCGGCCTGCATCTGTTGCAGCCAGGTCAGCGCATCACGGTCAGGCAACAGATTGATCTCGACGGTGTCACCGGCTTCCCAGAACGAGGAGATCTGCAAAATCGCCGGGCCGCTGAGGCCGCGGTGGGTAAACAGCAGGTTCTCGCGGAAGCTGGTGCCGTTGCAGCTGGCGGTGCAATCCAGCGAGGTGCCCGAAAGCTCGGTGCACAGTGCCTTCAGTTGGGGCTCGGTGATGGTGAACGGCACCAGCCCGGCGCGTGTTGGCAGCAGGGTGTGGCCAAACTGGCGGGCCACCTGGTAGCCGAAGCCGGTGGCACCCAGGGTCGGGATCGACAGGCCGCCGGTGGCGATCACCAGCGATTGGCAGGTGAACTGGCCGCCGCTGGTCTGCAGCAGATAGCCGCCTTCGGTCTTCTCGATCTGCTCGATGCTGGTGTGCATGCGGATCTCCGCGCCGGCCTCATCGCATTCGGCCAGCAGCATGTCGAGTATGTCACTGGCCTTGTTGTCGCAGAACAGCTGGCCGAGCTTCTTCTCGTGGTATGCCACGCCATGCTTGCATACCAACTCGATGAAGTCCCATTGGGTGTAGCGGGCCAGGGCCGACTTGCAGAAGTGTGCGTTCTGCGAGAGGAAGTTGCCCGGCTCGGTATACATGTTGGTGAAGTTGCAGCGGCCGCCGCCGGACATGAGGATCTTCTTGCCCGGTTTGTTGGCGTGGTCGAGCACCAATACCCGGCGGCCACGGCGGGCGCTGAGCTGGGCGCACATCAGGCCGGCGGCGCCGGCGCCGAGGATGATCACGTCGGTGGAGTGCACGGTGTAAACCTTATAAGAAAGAAACACAGAACCCTGTGGGAGCGGGTTCACCTGCGAAGGCGGCAGTGAGCCCACTATCGCATTCGCGGGTAAACCCGCTCCCACAGGGACCTTGCATGGCTTTAGATAATGCGGACTTTCAGGGAGCGGCCCTTGATCTTGCCGCTGTTCAGCCGCTGCATGGCCTGCTTGGCCAGCGCCCGCTCGACGGCCACGAACGCCTGGAAGTCGAAGATCGCAATCTTGCCCACCTGCTTGCCCGGGATCCCGGCATCACCGGTCAGCGCCCCGAGGATGTCGCCCGGGCGCAGCTTGTCCTTGCGCCCGGCAGCGATGCACAGGGTACTCATCACCGGCAGCAGCGGCTCGCCACCTTTGCTCTTCAAGCTGTCCAGCTGGTCCCAGCGCAATGGGCTCTTCTGCAGTTGTTCGATGGCCTGGGCACGGTGGCCTTCGGCTGGCGCCACCAGGCTGACCGCAATGCCTTTCTCCCCGGCACGGCCGGTGCGGCCCACACGGTGCACATGAATTTCCGCATCACGTGCCAGCTCGACGTTGATGACCATGTCCAGGCCATCGATGTCCAGGCCGCGCGCCGCCACGTCGGTGGCTACCAGCACCGAGCTGCTGCGGTTGGCGAACATGGTCAGCACCTGGTCGCGGTCGCGCTGCTCCAGATCGCCGTGCAGGGCCTGGGCAACAATGCCCTTGGCGGTCAGGTGGGCGACCACATCCTCGCACTGCTGCTTGGTGAAGCAGAACGCCACGCAGGACTGCGGGCGGTAGTGGCCGAGCACGCGGGTGACGGCCTCGAGACGCTGTTGCGGGTCGATCTCGATGAAGCGCTGCTCGATCTGGTTGTCGGCATGCAGGCTCTCGACCTTGACCTGTTGCGGGTTGCGCATGAAGTCGGCGGCCAGTTGCTTGATGCCGGCCGGGTAGGTGGCCGAAAACAGCAGGGTCTGGCGGCGCGACGGGGTCTTGCCGATGATGCTGGCGATGGCATCGAAGAAGCCCATGTCGAGCATGCGGTCTGCTTCGTCCAGCACCAGGGTGTTCAGCCCGTCGAGCACCAGGGTGCCCTTGTCCAGGTGCTGCTGGATGCGCCCCGGGGTGCCGACGATGATGTGCGCGCCGTGCTCCAGCGAAGCGATCTGTGGGCCCAGCGAAACGCCGCCGCACAGGGTCAGGATCTTGATGTTGTCCTCGGCGCGGGCCAGGCGGCGCAGCTCCTTGGCCACTTGGTCGGCGAGCTCGCGGGTGGGGCAGAGCACCAGCGCCTGGCAGCCGAAGTAGCGTGGGTTGATCGGGTTGAGCAGGCCGATGCCGAAGGCGGCGGTCTTGCCGCTGCCGGTCTTGGCCTGGGCGATCAGGTCCTGCCCCTTGAGGATGACCGGCAGGCTCTGGGCCTGGATCGGCGTCATCGAGGCATAGCCGAGGGCGTCCAGGTTGGCCAGCATGGCAGTGGACAGCGGCAAGGTGGCAAAGGCGGTGGATTCGGTGGTCACGAGGCGGGCCTGCGGTGCGAAGCGAAAAATGCCGCACAGTCTACCAGCCTCGTGGCCATTCGCCCTACGACTCCATGTGTTGTTCCGGACGACGGGCACGCCTTCCGTCTGTCGGTGACAGCTGCAGGAAGATCGCCGCGGCCAGCATGGCCATCACACCGATGGTGACGAAGGTCAGCTGGAATGCGCCCAAGGTGGTTTCCACGCCGTCGGCGCTGCCGGCTGCGGTAAAGCCGCCGAGCAATGCACCCGCACACGCCACGCCCAGGCTCAGGGCCAGCTGCGCGACCACTGATAGCAGGCTGTTGCCGCTGCTGGCGCTGGCGTCGTCGAGGTCGATCAGAGTCACCGTGTTCATCGCGGTGAACTGCATGGAGTTCACCGCGCCCAGTAGACCGAGTTGTACCAGCAACAGCCAATAGGGCGTCTGCTCGTCCACCAGCCCCAGGCTGGCCAGCAGAAGGCCCAGCAGCAGGGTGTTGCCGGTGAGGATGATGCGGTAGCCAAAGCGTTCGATCAGCGGCCGGGCAATGGACTTGGCCAGCATCGCCGCAGCCGCCAGCGGGATCATGCTCATGCCGGCCTGGGCCGGCGAGTAGCCCAGCGCCACTTGCAGCAGCAACGGCACCAGGAACGGCAAGGCGCCGCTACCCAGGCGGGCGAACAGGTTGCCGAGAATACCGATGGCAAAGGTGCGTACGCGGAACAGGCTGGGCGAGAACAGCGGCTCTGGGTCGCGCCCGGCGCGCAGCCAGTAGGCCGCCAGGCAGGCCATGCCGGCGAACAGCAGCAACATCACCCGCAAGTGCGGCAGGTGCAGTTCGCCCAGGCCTTCCATGGCGATGGTGATCAATACCATCGCTGCACCAAACAGCAGGAACCCGGGGCCATCGAACGTGGTGCGCTCGGCACCACGCAGGTCGGGGATGAACTTCCACACGGCGTAGCAGCCGATCAGGCCGACCGGCAGGTTGAGCAGGAAGATCCAGTGCCAGCTCAGAATCTCCACCAGCCAGCCGCCAACCGTAGGGCCCAGTAGTGGCCCGAGCAGGCCGGGGATGGTGATGAAGCTCATGATGCGCACCAGCTCGGTGCGCGGGTAGGCACGCAGGACCACCAGCCGCCCGACCGGCAGCATCAACGCCCCACCCAGGCCCTGTACGACGCGGGCGAAGATCAGGAAACCGAGGCTGTTGGCGGCGGCGCACAGCAGCGAGCCGAAGCTGAACAGCAGGATGGCGCTGAAGAAGATGCGCTTGGTGCCGAAGCGGTCGGCGATCCAGCCCGAGGCGGGGATCAGCAGGGCCACGGTGAGCATGTAGGCAATGATCACGCCCTGCATGCGCAGCGGGTCTTCGGCCAGCGAGCGGGCCATGGCCGGCAGCGCAGTGTTGAGGATGGTGCCGTCAAGGGACTGCATGAAGAAGGCGATGGCCACCACCCAGGGGATCCAGCGGGCGGTGACGGGGTCCAGCGGGGTGCGTTCGGGCATGACTTCCTCGTTTGTCTGTACCGGCCTCTTCGCGGGTGAACCCGCTCCCACAGGGATGTCACCACATTCAAGGGCAGTGGAGATCCTGTGGGAGCGGCTTTAGCCGCGAAAGGGCCGGCGAGTCCAATCACAATGTCAGGGTCAACCCTTTGACCAGTGCCCCCGGCAAATGACTCGACCCGGTACTGCGCTGTCCATAGGTACTGGTCGACAGAATCATCTCGCGCTCCTGGGTCAGGTCTTCCAGCTGGCTGCCGAGCAAACTGTACAGGCTGTCATCGAAGCGCATGGTGCTCACCGGGCCCTGGATCTGCCCATCCTCCACCCAGAAGGTGGCGAAGCGGGTCAGCCCGGTCATGCGTGCTGCCGGCAGGTCGGAATAGTTCAGGTACCACAGGTTGCTGATGTACAGCCCGGTACCAAGACGCTCCAGGATTTGCTCGCTGGGCAGGCTACCTGCTGCCAGGCTGAGCGCACACGGCGACTCGTAACTATCGGCGCCATTGGCCAGCAACTCGAACTCGGCCGCACTGCGCGCACTGATCAATCGCTGCCGGGCCTCGCCTTGCTGGATCAACGGCACATCCAGGCGCGGCGAGCCTTCATCGGAAAACGCCGGGCTCAGCGAGCCGCTGACCTGTTCGGTGAAACTCACCAGCGGGCTCAGCCGCGCATCGCCGTTGTACAGGCGCTGCAGGGCGCTGTTGCCAGTGGCCAGGGCCTGTGCGGAAAACCCGCCCCAGCACAGCATGCCGGCTATTTCGTCCATGGCCGCCGGGGCCAGGTAGGCACGGTAGCTGCCAGGTTTCAGCGTGACGGCAGGGCGGCCAAGGAAACCCAGCTGTTCCCGCGCCTGGCGCAGGCGTGCGGTGAAGTCGTCGGCGCTCCACACTTGCCCGGCATAATTGGCCTTCACCGCCTCGCCGTTTTCGTGGAACAGGCTCCAGTCGAAGTTGAAGCTGTTGGCCTGGTGCCAGCCGAAGGCCCCGAACGAGCTGGCGAAGCCCCGGCAGATGGGGCCGGCGGCGTAGATGCCGACAAGGTCCAGGTCGCCGGCTTCGCGCTCGAGCAAGGTCAGCACATCGCTCAGTTCGGGCAGCGGCTGCTCCTGCTGGCTGTGGCTGTGCCAGGCGCTTTCGTCCAGGCGCAGGTACGGATCGACCGCCAGCAGTGGCAAGGTCTGGCGCAGTTGCTCCAGGGCCGTGACCAGGCGCTGGCTATCCAGTTGCGTGTCACCACTCAAGGTCACCTGTTGCTCTGCCTGGCGGCCATCGCGGATCAGCCGCAGTTGCGCGCCGGCCTGGTTCACGGTGCCGGCCTGGCGCACCTTGGCATGGTTGAAACGCACGAATTGCGACTGTTCGGCGCTATAGCCGAGGGTGAACTGTTCGCCCGTCTGCAGGGCTTTGCGTACATCCCCGACCAGGGTTTCGAAAGCGTGTTTCATCAGGCGTCTCCTCCGAATACGTCGATCTGGCGGAACACGCAGGCCGGCGAGGCGTGGCCGACCCGCACCACCTGGTTGGGTTCGCCCTTGCCGCAGTTGGGCGTGCCCAGCACCTGGAAGGTACTGCTGTCGCCGACCGCCGCCAGGTTGCGCCAGAACTGCGCGGAGATGCCGCGGTAGTTGGGGTTCTTGACGATGCCCTTGAGCTCGCCGTTTTCGATCAACTGCCCCCATTCACAGCCGAACTGGAACTTGTTGCGCGCATCGTCGATGGACCAGGAACGGTTGGTGCGCATCAGGATGCCGTGCTCGATGCCCTTCACCAGCTGATCCAGGCTCTGGTCGCCCAGCTCGATGTTGAGGTTGGCCATGCGGTCGATCGGCGCGCGGTTCCAGCCGCAGGCACGGCTGTTGGCCACACCGTCCAGGCCGGAGCGGAACTGCGACAGCGCACCCCCCAGCGGTCGCAGCAGCAGGCCATCGCGGATCAGGAACTGCTTGCTGGCCGGGGTGCCGTCATCATCGAAGCTGTAGCTGGCCAACTCTTCGCCGATGGTCGGGTCGAAGGTCACGTTGAGCAGCGCGGAGCCGTACTGCAGGTGGCCAAAGTCACCGGCCTTGACGAAGCTGGTGCCGGCGTAGTTGCGCTCGTCGCCGAGAATGCGGTCCATCTCCAGCGGGTGGCCGATGGATTCGTGAATCTGCAGCATCATCTGGTCCGGCATCAACAGCAGGTCGCGCGGGCCGCTGGGGGTGTTCGGCGCCAGCAGCAGCTGCAGCGCCTCGTCAGCCACTCGGCGGGCAGCGCCGACCAGGCCGCAGCGCTCGATGATCTCGAAGCCGCCCTGCTGGCCGAAGTTGTCGCGGCCCAGGCTTCGGCTCTGGCTGTCCTGCCCATCGCTGGCGGTCACGCCCAGGCCCGGGAACAGGAAGCGCTGGGCGTGGCGCAGCTCGGCGCCGGCCGAGTTCAGGTAGGTCTGCTCGACCAGGCTCAGGCCCAGGCTGGCCTGCCAGTCCACAAGGCGGCTGTCCTTGGGCACGCTGGCCGATTCGGCAGCGAGCAGGCCAAGGCAGTCGGCGAGGTTGGGCACGGGTTGGTCGAAGTTGGGCGAAATGTGGTCGTGGCGTGCGCTGGTCACCGGTTGCTCGCGCAGGTCCAGCAGGTTGTACCGGGCGATCTGCCGGGCCAGTGCCTCGGCGTGCTCCAGGGCACGCTGCAGGCCGGCCTGGGACAGGTCGGCGGTGGCGGCATAGGCTTCCACGCCATTCACCCGCACGGTGAGCATGGCGCCCTCGTCCTGGCTGAAGAAGGGTGGTTCCGCGACGTTGCGGCGAACCGACAGCGCCTGGTGCGACTGTTTCACATGGCGCAGGGAAAACAACTCGGCCGTACTGCGCAGCGCGGCAAAGCGCTGGCGCAGCAGGGCGCTGGTATCGAACATGTGGAAGCCTCCGTGTACACGGTGGCTCCCCCTTAGAACCACTCGTCCTGCATGGTGAGGCAAGTGTCGTCGCGCGCCTCGAGCAATGCCAGCTCATTATGGCAGCCAGGTACTTCCCAGGTCAGGAAATAAAGTGCGGTCAGCAAGGGCCCGGTGTTGCAGGTCCATCCTTGCGGATGGTGGCCTTCAACATTTCGTTCAGATGCGACGCAACATGGTGAGTGGTGTCCGTGAGCAGGTAGACGTGATGCTCGGCGAGCGCGGGGAAGCCCATGCCTTCCACGTACGCAAGTGATGTATCACCACTGTCCAGCCCCTCGACAATACCGACTGCCAGGCCGCTCCTCATGCAGGCTAGTACCGCATGCCAGTTGGCGCTTTCCAGCAGGATGCGGTACGCAATGCCATGCGTCTTCAATGCCTGCAATGCCGCCTCTCGGTACGGGCAGCCCTTCAACTGCAGGGCCAGTGGCAAAGGAAGGTCAGGGTCGTGGTGGAACCCTGGGGCTGCGGCCCAACGAGGCCTGGTCGAGCGAAGCCACTCCCCTTGTTCCCATACTTCGCTGCTGACCGCCACTGCCAAGTCCAGGCGCTGTCGTGCAAAAAGGTCGACGAGCTCTGCGCTGGACCGCGCTATGGCCTCCAGTTCCAGCTTCGGATTACTGGCTACGAAAACTGGCAGGAAATCGCTCATGAGGCTGGCTGCATATCCGTCTGGTACCCCAAGGCGGACCTTGCCGGTCATCTGCTGGGGCGACAACGTAGCCAGCAGCCTGTCATGGGCCATCAGAAAACGTGTCGCCTCAACCAGCAGGTGTCGACCCGCCGGGGTCAGTTCTACGGACTGGTTGCTGCGAGCAAACAGCTGTTGCCCGATCTGTTCCTCCAGCTTCTGTATTTGCGTCGTCACCGCCGACGGGCTGCGATGGACATAGTCGGCGGCATCCTTGAAGCGGCCCAGCCGGGCTACTGCCTGGAAGGTTCTGAGTACGTTGATGTCGAGGCCTTTCCCCATTGAACCACCTGATTTAGCCGGATCGAACCAGCGCTTCGATTTAATCAACTGTACAGGCTTTATACCCCCTCTTACTGTGTGGTTGCAGCACGGTTGTCACTCGGAAGTGCAATGGAATGATACGAATGAGCATCAGGTCATGCAGGAGTCGGCATTGATTCAGGTGCAGATGCCTAATGAGTTTCGGACTTTGCACTGAGGTTTGAGTGATGTGTTGTCTGGGTGGGCCTCTTCGCGGGTAAACCCGCTCCTACAACGGTCATCACATGCCATGGCCTGCAGTGGCCTTTGGAGCGGGCTTGTCGAGGCGTCGAACCGCCGCGAAAGGGCCCACCCAGGCAATTGAGAATTATCAGGGGATTGAACAATGACAACAGAAGACACCCAGTTCACCGTTGGCAAGACCACCTTCTACCAGGGTGAGAACGGCACCCATCCATTGTTCCGTATCGAGGCGGGCATCCCATGTAGGGACGCCCGCGAGCAGTCTTCGGAGTTGATGGGCTATGTGCGCGAATTGACCATCACCGGGCTGATGGACGAGAAACCGATGATGATCTGGGCTGCACATTATCTGGGTGCGATGGCCAAAGCGCTGATGGATGATGCTGAGTTGGGGATGAAGCAGTGAGGGATTGTTTTCAGGTCGCTGAAGTCTCCCAGGAATCCGCCAGCGGGGACGGCTCGGTGCGCTATCAAGTCGCGAGTACCTTCAGTAGCGGCTCCACAGGGACAGACGCATCATGAACCACTCCAACACCTTATCCCTGTTCGAGCGCGGCGTAGGCCGCGTGAAGCTGGCGCTCAAGTCAACGTTGAAGCGCACGCCGCGAGCTTCGTCGATCTGCCTGGGCGAGCAGGTTGCCTGGCGGGATGATCTGCTTCGACGACAAGGGCCCACCGTCACGGACACCCGAACGCTGGGGGAACTGGGTTATAGCCAAAGCCCACACTCGAAAGTTGCGGTAGATGCCATCACGGGGGTCGCTGTCGTCCATCGGTTGTTCACGCTCGAGGGCGTCGCGGCCTTGCAAGACATCTGCGCCCGCCTGGAGGAAGGGGCGGGCGACAGCGACTGGATCATTTCCCGGCGCACACGAGGGGTGACGGGGCTGTCGTCGTTCATCAACGACATGATGTGCAGTCGCTCATTCCTGCTGGCCATCTCGCGCATCGCTGGCGTGCCGCTCGTGCCTTACCCCATGCTCAATGCCCGCTCGCAGATCAACTACTACTACCCCAAGCCTGTCGAGCAACAGCAGCAACTGGGTATTTGGCATACGGACGGCACCAATTATGTGCTGAACATCGTGCTGTCGGGGCCGGCCGATTACAGCGGTGGCGAGTTCCTGTTCCACAACGGTACTGTCGATACCTTTGATGCTCTGGATTACCGCACCTTCGAAACCGCACGCCTGGACGAGCCCGGCGATGCCTTGTTCATCTATGGCAGCCGCCTGTTCCACGGCGTTCGCCCGGTGCTCAGCGGGCGGCGCATGTCACTGGTGTTGTCCTTCCATTGCCCTTACTTCGGTGACGACTCCAACCGCTTCTGGCACCTAGCCTCCGACGACGGCATTCCCGCGACCATCCCCAACTGGTTGGGGTTGCGCTGGGCCCTGCACCGATCAGCTGCTCGACAATACGCACGTATAGGCATCCAGCCGATTACGTTCGAGGAATTGCATCACATAGGGGCGTGAATATGCCAAGCAGTGCGCCATACCTGATCCTGCTGCAAGTCATTTTTGTCCTTTCCTGGAGTTCGGGCTTCATTGGCGCCCGGCTGGGCACGGAGGACGCTGGTGCAATAAACCTGCTGTTCTGGCGCTTTTTGCTGGTCTGCATCTGCCTGTTGCCCTTTGTCTTGCACCGACTGCGTGTACTGTCGTGGGCGCAGATACGTTACAACGCCGTGATCGGTTTTCTGGCCCAGTTTGCCTACCTGGTCAGCGTTTACATCGCCATCCGCGGCGGCCTGCCGGCGGGTATTGCTGCCATCATTTGCGCCTTGCAGCCATTGATCACGGCATCGATGAGCAGCAGGGACCACGGTGAACGCAGTGGCCGGCAGGAGTGGCTGGGGCTTGTGCTTGGGTTTGCGGGCGTCAGCGTAGTCATTCTGGGTGAGTACAGCCTGTCGACAGCCCGGCTTGAATTCTGGCTGTACGCTCTGCCGCTGATCGCTGCCATCACGCTGTCCATCGCCACGCTTTACCAGCGACGGCAATCGGTTCTGGAGACAGACCACAGCAAGGACGGTTTGCTGATGCCACTGTTTCTGCAATCGACCGCGACGCTGGTGTTGCTCACCGCTACAGGCTTGCCGTTGGGCTTGATCGAAGTGCCTGCCAGCACCCAGGCCTGGGTGGCTGTCGCCTGGCTGACACTGTTCTCAACGTTCATCGCCTATTTGAGCCTGTGGATATTGCTGACCAAGCTGACCGCGACCCGCGTGTCGGCGCTGGTTTATCTGGAACCGCCAGTGACATTGTTATGGGCTGCGTTGATGTTCGGCGACGCGATTCATTGGACAGCCTACCTGGGCATTGCGGTAGTCGCTGCAGGAATCGCTATTGCTCGCAACCCCCGCAGCTCGGCATCGCCCGCCAAGTGTACTCAGTGATTCACTTCACAGGTGCTGTCTAGAACCACTCCTCTTGCATGGCGAGGCAGGTGTCGTCGCGCGCCCCGAGCAATGCCAGCTCATTATGGCAGCCCGGTACTTCCCAGGTCAGGAAATAACGCGCGGCCTGTAGCTTGCCGAGGTAGAAGTCGCGGTCGGCAGGGTTGCCCTTGAGCAGGCCAAGCTCGGCATGAATCGCCTGCTCCAGCCAGCGCCAGCCGATCACGCAGTGGCCGAAGGCCTTGAGGTACAGGGCGGAGTTGGCCAGGGTACCGGCGACCTTGCCTTCGGCCAGGTCGCCAAGCAAGGTCAGGGTCACACCTTGCAGGCGGTTGACCAGTTGCTCCAGCGGCTGACGCAGTGGGTCGAGATTCGGGTGGTGGCTGGCGCTTTCGCCGGTGGCGGCGATCAGGCGGATCAGCTGTTTGAGGCCGGCACCATTGTTCTGCGCCAGTTTGCGGCCGAGCAGGTCGAGCGACTGGATACCCTCGGTACCCTCGTGGATCGGGTTCAGGCGGTTGTCGCGGTAGTACTGCTCCACCGGGTATTCGCGGGTGTAGCCGTGGCCGCCGAGGATCTGGATCGCCAGTTCATTGGCCTTGAGGCAGAAGGCCGAGGGCCAGGACTTGACGATCGGGGTCAGCAGGTCGAGCAGCTCCTGCGCCTGCTTGCGGGCGCTGTCGTCGCTGGCAGTCTGGGTGTCGTCGAACAGGCGCGCGGCATACAGGCCCAGGTCGAAGGCGCCTTCCACGTAGGCCTTCTGTGCCAGCAGCATGCGTTTTACATCAGTGTGTTCGATGATCGGCACTGCCGGGCTGTGCGGGTCCTTGTTGTCCGGCAGCCTGCCCTGCGGGCGCTGGCGGGCGTATTCCAGCGAATACAGGTAGCCGGCGTAGCCGAGCATCACCGCGCCCATGCCGACACCGATGCGTGCCTCGTTCATCATCTGGAACATGCAGGCCAGGCCCTGGTGCGGCTGGCCGACCAGGTAGCCGACGCACCGGCCGTTGTCGCCGAAGTTCAGCGCGGTGGAGGTGGTACCGCGCCAGCCCATCTTGTGGAACAACCCGGCCAGCAGCACATCGTTGCGCGGGCCACGGCTGCCATCTTCGCTGACCAGATACTTGGGCACGATGAACAGCGAGATGCCCTTCACACCGGGCGGAGCATCCGGCAGCTTGGCCAGCACCATGTGCACGATGTTTTCCGACAACTCGTGATCACCGCCGGAGATGAAAATCTTGTTGCCCTTGAGCCGGTAGCTTCCGTCACCGGCGGGTTCAGCGCGGGTGCGGATATCGGCCAGCGACGAGCCAGCGTGGGGTTCGGTCAGGGCCATGGTGCCGAAGTAGCGGCCTTCGATCATCGGCTGCAGATACAGGCGTTTCTGTTCATCGCTGCCAAAGCTCTCGATCAGGTTGGCCGCGCCCATGGTCAGGAACGGGTAGGCCGTGGTGCCGGCGTTGGCCGCCTGGAAGTGGGCGAAGCAGGCCTGCGAGACCAGGCTCGGCAGCTGCATGCCGCCGGCTTCGAAGTCGCGGTTGGCGTTGAGGAAGCCGGCTTCGAGAAAGGCGTCGACGGCGGGTTTCACTTCGGGGATCAGTTCGGCGCGGCCATCCACGTAGCGCGGCTCGTTTTCGTCGGCCTTGCGGTTGTGCGGGGCGAAGAACTTTTCGGCGATGGTGCGGGCAGTTGATAGCGCTGCATCGAAGGTTTCGCGGCTGTGCTCGGCGAAGCGCGGGCGCTGGGTCAGGGCCTCGGCGTCGAGGACTTCGTAGAGTTCGAAGGCGAGGTTGCGGGGGCTGAGCAGGGTCTCGGGCATGATCGCGGTCCTGAGGCGGGATGCTGCGAGTGTAGGAGGGTGGTGGGGTGGGGGACAGGTTAATAGGTTTGGGTGATATGGGTTGAGAAAGAGTAATGAGACCTGCGGTCTGGCATCCGTACAGATGTTGTTTTCCATGATACATGGAGAAATTTCCCACAACGTTATCAGAAGTGGTCCTACAGATTTTTTGAGCTAGTGAATGTAAGCGTCGGTGCTCGGAATGGAGGATTGGCAATGGAAAAGCTCACTCGCTGGACGAACGTTCGAACGGATGACCTGTGTAGGGTCGAAGATCCATTCTTTTCGACCGGGATAATTAGAGATTATGGCGATTTTCTGATTAACACCGTTTCTGCGATGAGTGGTCCGGGCAAATGGAAAATAACATCTATACGTGTTAATAAACTTGCTTCGAGTGCTGCCTTTGTTGCGAACTTCCTGACATCAAGAGGAGATGAGGGGCGTGTCTTCTTGTCGTCAGGGAAAGATTTTGCGAATACGACGAGAACAGTTACGCAGGAATGGGTGCCGCTTGATGAAGAGGAACAGTATTTTTCGCCATCCTCCGCAATCCACAGATATGGAATGGAACGTAAAGTAACGCAAATTTATGTGGAGGCTGATGATGCCTGGGATGTGTCGGGAACCTCATGGCATTGGCGACCAATAATAGCAAATGAAGAATATGAGTTGAAAGATAAATGAGCTGGAGCATCGGTTTGATAAGGTCAACGCGTTTGGTCGGTTTGTTTTGGGGTGGTATGGATGCTTTTTACATTTTTTTCGTTGTGGTCAGTAGCCTGAATAGAGGTGTGACCCCCTTTGTCAGTGATCTCAATTCCGCTCTTGCAAACATGGAGCAGTGGGGGGGAGGGCTTGAGGTCATGGTGTGGATGGGGCTGATTGTCCAGGTATCCCTTGTTGCCAGTAGCATATTACTTTGTATGGGGAGAAGATCAGGGCGTTATCTGGCTTTCGTTCAGTTTCCATTTCGTATCTTGTTTATAGTTCCGTCGTTTTCTTTGTTTCTATTATTGCCAGATACCAGTACGTGGGTTTGGTTGAGCCTTTTCGCAGCTTCTGAAGGGGCTAAAATCCTAAGCCTTTGGTGGTTCTGGCGAAGGCCCGGATGAGCGAGGGCATTAAAGGGTGCTTGCTTTGGTTCCTTCTATATCTGTGCGACCGAGCGGCGAGCGGTCACACAGGCGCGCTGCAAAGGGCGAGGTGAAACCTGCCAGCCCTACCGCATTTCAGTCAGCACCCCGGCAGTTTTTTAGGTTTTCGCCTATTCCATGTAGTCCATTTCCCAAACATACTCCCAACCCCTTCCTAGCCATTGCGGTGCTCTGGATCGGGCCATAGTCTCGGGTGGTCGCTGCCAAATCAGTGACCGGCTTTGACAGGCCGACCAGAAAATTCTCATGGCTTTCGCCTTTATGGCGGCTGTGTATGGGGCACCTCGTGTGCGCCGGGTTTTTGGATTTTTCTACCGGTCTGTCAACCCATGCACAGCTGCCACCCTCTTGTTTGACAGCAGGTGGTGATAGCCCTTACCGAGAAAAATACCAATGATGAAGATAGTTCCTGATCCACCCCTGAACGCAGTTTCACTCGAAGATCCTAATCTAGGTCGCGAACTTCGCACTGAGGCTTATTGATGTGTCGCCTGAACCGGCCCTTTCGCGGGCATGCCCGCTCCCAGAGGTACGGTGCAAGTCATGAAGCCTGTGGTGATCCTGTGGGAGCGGGCGCGCCCGCGAATAGGCCCGGCCAGGCACTCGAGAATTATCAGGGGATTGAACAATGACAACAGAAGACACCCAATTCACCGCCGGCAAGACCACCTTCTACCAGGGTGAAAACGGCACTCACCCGCTGTTCCGCATCGAGCCTGGCATCCCGTGCAGGGACGCCCGTGAGCAGTCGTCGGAGTTGATGGGTTATGTCCGTGAATTGACCATTACCGGGCTGATGGATGAGAAGCCGATGATGATCTGGGCTGCCCATTACCTGAGTGCGATGGCCAAGGCACTGATGGATGATGCTGAGTTGGGGATGAGGCAGTGAGGGTTTGGCTTCAGGTTGAATGAAGGCCGCTAGGTGTTTGCCGCAACATTTTCTGCGCCTGTGATATCGAGCGCCGCCCGCGCGGCGCTTCGCGGCACAAGGCCGCTCCCACATTTGTTGCAACGTGGCCATGCCTGTGAGGCCATGGTTGTCAGCCTTGGCGCATGACTAAAGACATGTTGGACGGCAGCCACGCCAACATGGAGATATCGGCGGACCAACAAAGCGGGTAACTATGGCCTGACAGGTTTGGCACGTTGCAACAAATGTGGGAGCGGGCTTGCCCCGCGAAGCGCCGCGCGGGCGGCGCTCGATACCACAGGCGCAGAAAATGTTGTGGCGAACACCTGTCAGCCCAACCCCAACCCCCATAAAAAAAGGAGAGCCGAAGCTCTCCTTTTTTCGTTAACAACCCTCAGCCTCAGCCAATGGTCATCAGGCTGGCATTACCACCGGCAGCAGCAGTGTTCACACTCACCGCCCGCTCAATCACCAAGCGCTCCAACGCAATCTGGTGGTCGCCGCTGGACAGCCCGTGCACACCCACGATCGCCCCGGCACGCTTGGCCACCTGCTGGCACACGCCGCGCAGCTGGTCCGAGTCGCCATGGTGGATCACGGCGTCGAACGCCACTTCATCCTTGTTCCAGTCCGCCACCAGCTTGACCTTGGCCTGCAGCTCTCGCGGCAGGCGGGCACGCAGGGCCTTGCCTGGCTCGCCGTCAGCCCATACCGCCGAGCTGCCAACGGCCAGTACTGCGGCGAACTGCGCCAGCAGGTCGGCTTCGTTGTCGGCCAGGCACAGCACGTGCTCGCGTGGCAGGATGGTGTAGCTGTTGCGCTCGCCGGTCGGGCCTGGCAACAGGCGGGCGATGCCGCTCTGCGACTGGCTGGCGAACTGGCTGCACAGCGCGGCCAGGTCAGCCAGCTGGTTGCTCTCGGCCCAGGCCTTCAGGCCGTGCAGCGGCTTGATCAGCTGTTCGTGCAGGGTGCGGTCAGGCTTGCCTTCGCCATCCTGCTGCTGGAAGTGGCGGCCGATCGCATCCGCCGGGCGGGTCGACAGCAGGCGGTACAGGTACAGCGGGCCGCCGGCTTTCGGGCCGGTGCCGGACAGGCCTTCACCACCGAACGGCTGCACACCTACCACCGCACCGACGATGTTGCGGTTGACGTACATGTTGCCGGCGTTGGCAGTTTCCACCACTTTGGCGATGGTCTCGTCGATGCGGGTGTGCACGCCGAGAGTCAGGCCGTAGCCGGAGTTGTTGATCTGCTCGATCAACTGGTCCAGGTTGCGGCGGTTGTAGCGCACCACGTGCAGCACCGGGCCGAAGATTTCACGCTTGAGCTCGTCGAAGCTTTCCAGCTCGATCAGGGTCGGCATGACGAAGGTGCCGCGCTTGATCTCGGCAGCATCGGCAATCGCCACCTGGTAGACCGAGCGGCCTTTCTCACGCATGCCCTGGATATGCTTCTCGATGCCGGCCTTGGCTTCGGCGTCGATCACCGGGCCGATGTCCACGGCCAGGCGGTCCGGGCAGCCCAGGCGGCTTTCGGCCATGGCGCCCTTGAGCATTTCGATCACGCGGTCGGCGGAGTCTTCCTGCAGGCACAGCACGCGCAGTGCCGAGCAACGCTGACCGGCGCTGTCGAAGGCCGAGGACACCACATCGATCACCACCTGCTCGGTCAGTGCCGAGGAATCGACGATCATCGCGTTCTGGCCACCGGTTTCGGCGATCAGCGGGATCGGGCGGCCCTGGTTGTCCAGGCGGCCGGCAACATTGCGCTGCAGCAGGCGGGCCACTTCGGTGGAACCGGTGAACATCACGCCTTTGACGCGCTCGTCACCCACCAGGCCGGCACCGACGGTTTCACCGCGGCCTGGCAGCAGTTGCAGCACGCCTTCAGGGATGCCGGCTTCCAGCAGCAGGCGCACGGCCTGCGCAGCGATCAGCGGGGTCTGCTCGGCCGGCTTGGCCAGGACCGGGTTGCCGGCGGCGAGCGCTGCGGCCACCTGACCGGTGAAGATCGCCAGCGGGAAGTTCCACGGGCTGATGCACACCACAGGGCCCAGCGGGCGGTGGGCGTCGTTGCTGAAATCGTTGCGTGCCTGCACCGCGTAATAGCGCAGGAAATCCACGGCTTCACGCACTTCGGCGATGGCGTTGGCGAAGGTCTTGCCGGCCTCGCGGATGAGCAGGCCCATCAGCGGCTGGATTTCGGCCTCCATCAGGTCGGCGGTGCGCTCCAGAATGGCGGCGCGCTCGGCCGGCGGGGTGGCCTGCCAGATCGGTGCTGCATTCAGTGCGCACTGGATGGCATTGTCGACGTCGGCGACAGTGGCTTCCTGGACATGGCCGACCACGTCGCGGTGGTCCGCCGGGTTCAGCACCGGTGCGACTGCGCCCTCGCTGGCGGCGCAGGCCAGCAGTGGCGCGGCTTTCCAGTCGTTGTGGGCGGTGGCCAGCATGGCGCAGGACAGCGATGCCAGGCGGTGTTCGTTGGCCATGTCGATGCCGGCCGAGTTGGCCCGCTCGCTGCCATACAGTTCACGCGGCAGCGGGATACGTGGGTGCGGCAGGCCGATACTGCCTTCCTGGGTGCCCATGCGCTCGATGCTGGCGACCGGGTCGGCGACCAGTTCCTGGATGGAGATCGAGTGGTCGGCGATGCGGTTGACGAACGAGGTGTTGGCGCCGTTTTCCAGCAGGCGACGCACCAGGTAGGCCAGCAATGTTTCGTGGGTGCCGACCGGTGCATAGACGCGGCACGGGCGGTTCAGCTTGCCTTCGGAAATCTTGCCGACCACCTGCTCGTAAAGCGGCTCGCCCATGCCGTGCAGGCATTGGAACTCGTACTGGCCCGGGTAATAGTTCTGACCGGCAATGTGGTAGATGGCCGACAAGGTGTGGGCGTTGTGGGTGGCGAACTGCGGGTAGATGGCTTCTGGCACTGCCAGCAGCTTGCGGGCGCAGGCGACGTAGGACACGTCGGTGTACACCTTGCGGGTGTAGACCGGGTAGCCTTCCAGGCCTTCGACCTGGGCGCGCTTGATTTCGCTGTCCCAGTAGGCGCCTTTCACCAGGCGAATCATCAGGCGGTGGCGGCTGCGCTTGGCCAGATCGATGACATAGTCGATCACATATGGGCAGCGCTTCTGATAGGCCTGGATGACGAAGCCGATACCGTTCCAGCCGGCCAGCGAAGGCTCGAAGCACAGGCGCTCGAGCAGGTCGAGCGACAGCTCCAGGCGGTCGGCCTCTTCGGCGTCGATGTTCAGGCCGATGTCGTACTGCTTGGCCAGCAGGGTCAGCGACAGCAGGCGCGGGTACAGCTCTTCCATCACGCGCTCGTACTGGGCGCGGCTGTAGCGCGGGTGCAGCGCCGACAGCTTGATCGAGATGCCCGGGCCTTCATAGATGCCACGGCCATGGGAGGCCTTGCCAATCGAGTGGATGGCCTGCTCGTAGGACGCCAGGTACTTCTGTGCGTCGTGTTCGGTCAGTGCGGCTTCGCCGAGCATGTCGTAGGAATAGCGGAAGCCCTTGGACTCGAAGCGGCTGGCGTTGGCCAGGGCTTCGGCGATGGTTTCGCCGGTAACGAACTGCTCGCCCATCAGGCGCATGGCCATGTCGACGCCCTTGCGGATCATCGGCTCGCCGCTCTTGCCGATGATGCGGGTGAGCGAGGAGGTGAGGCCGGATTCGTTGTGGGTGGACACCAGCTTGCCGGTCAGCAGCAGGCCCCAGGTGGCGGCGTTGACGAACAGCGACGGGCTGTTGCCCAGGTGCGGTTGCCAGTTGCCGGTGCTGATCTTGTCGCGGATCAGCGCATCACGGGTGCCCTTGTCGGGGATGCGCAGCAAGGCTTCGGCCAGGCACATCAGTGCCACGCCTTCCTGGGACGACAGCGAGAACTCCTGCAGCAGGCCCTGGACGATGCCGGCACGACCGCCAGCGCTCTTCTGGTTACGCAGTTTTTCGGCGATGCCGGCGGCCATCTTGTTGGTCGCTTCGGCCAGCGGGGCGCTCAGGCGCGCCTGCTCCAGCAGCATCGGCACCACTTCCTGCTCGGGGCGGCGGTAGGCGGCGGTGATCGCCGAGCGCAGTACCGACTGCGGCAGGATGCTCTCGGCGAACTCGAGGAAGCACTGGTGGCTGTGTTCGGGCTGGACCTCTCCGGCGTCGTCAGCCAGGTTGCTGGCATGGCCGTTGAGTTCGGTCAGGGTGGCACCACCCTCGAGCTTCTCCAGATAATTGAAGATCGCTTGCTTGATCAACCAGTGCGGGGTGCGGTCAATCGACTGCGCAGCTGCCTTGAGTCGCTCACGGGTCGGGTCATCGAGTTTGACCCCAAGGGTGGTCGTCGCCATTTCTTATCCTCGTTATTGCCACGGTTGTGGCCTAAGCTGACGCCAAGAGTAGCTGTAGGACAATTCGGGTGCAACCAGGTGCAACCCGAATTTTTGACGGAAAAGGTGCAACTCGTCCGACTGCCATTTCCATATTCTGAAAAGGATCGTTTCTGGTGCGTTTTATTCTTGAAAGCAGGCTTTTTGCTCCAAAAAGGAGCAAGAAATCAGATTTTTCGGAAAATGCACGAGCAGGTGCAACTTGCAAATGAAAAATGGTTGCACCCGCTTTGCGTTGTTGCATACGATTCGCCGCCTGGGTGCAACCGCCATGGCTGCGGTTGTGCATGACATAAAAACAAACGCCAGGGCACACGCATGGGTAATCCACTAACGATCACTTTTGTGGTCTATATCGCCGCAATGGTGCTGATCGGCTTCGCCGCCTATCGCTCCACCAAAAACCTTTCCGACTACATCCTCGGCGGCCGCAGCCTGGGTAGTGTGGTCACCGCGCTTTCCGCCGGCGCTTCCGACATGAGTGGCTGGCTGCTGATGGGCCTGCCGGGCGCCATCTACTTCTCCGGCTTGTCCGAAGCCTGGATTGCCATCGGCCTCACCGTCGGCGCGTACCTGAACTGGCTGTTCGTAGCTGGCCGCCTGCGCGTGCAGACCGAGCACAACGGTGATGCGCTGACGCTGCCGGACTACTTCTCCAGCCGTTTCGAAGACAATAGCGGCCTGCTGCGGATCATCTCGGCCATCGTCATCCTGGTGTTCTTCACCATCTACTGCGCTTCCGGCATCGTTGCCGGTGCCCGCCTGTTCGAGAGCACCTTCGGCATGTCGTACGAAACCGCTCTGTGGGCCGGCGCCGCAGCGACCATCGCCTACACCTTCATCGGTGGTTTCCTGGCGGTGAGCTGGACCGATACCGTGCAGGCGTCGCTGATGATCTTCGCGTTGATCCTCACTCCGGTGATCGTGCTGATCTCCACTGGCGGTTTCGATACCACCTTCGCTGCCATCGAGGCGGTGAACCCGGCCAACTTCGACATGCTCAAGGGCGCCACCTTCATCGGCATCATCTCGCTGATGGGCTGGGGTCTGGGCTACTTCGGCCAGCCGCACATCCTGGCGCGCTTCATGGCTGCCGACTCGGTGAAGTCGATCGCCAATGCCCGCCGCATCTCCATGACCTGGATGATCCTGTGCCTGGCCGGCACCTGCGCCGTGGGCTTCTTCGGCATCGCCTACTTCTCTGCGCACCCTGAACTGGCGGGTCCGGTCACCGAGAACCACGAGCGCGTGTTCATCGAGCTGGCGAAGATCCTGTTCAACCCGTGGGTCGCCGGTGTGCTGCTGTCGGCCATCCTGGCTGCGGTGATGAGCACCTTGAGCTGCCAGCTGTTGGTGTGCTCCAGCGCCCTGACCGAAGACTTCTACAAGTCGTTCCTGCGCAAGAACGCTTCGCAGGTCGAGTTGGTATGGGTGGGCCGCCTGATGGTGCTGGCCGTCGCCCTGATCGCCATCGCCATGGCTGCCAACCCGGAAAACCGCGTGCTGGGCCTGGTGGCTTACGCCTGGGCCGGCTTCGGTGCTGCTTTCGGCCCTGTGGTGCTGATTTCTGTGCTGTGGAAAGGCATGACCCGCAACGGCGCACTGGCCGGTATCGTGGTCGGCGCCCTGACCGTGATCCTGTGGAAGAACTTCGACACCCTCGGGTTGTACGAAATCATCCCGGGCTTCCTGTTCGCCAGCATCGCCATCATCGTGGTGAGCAAGCTGGGCAGCCCGTCGCAGGCGATGGTCAAGCGCTTCGAAACTGCTGATGCGGCTTATCACGCTGACAAGTAACACCGGTTGAATCGGCGGCGCCTGCTTCGCGGGTGAACCCGCTCCCACAGGTACCTCGCAGGCTTCGAGTTCTGTGCAATCCCTGTGGGAGCGGGTTTACCCGCGAAGAAGCCCCCGCCGATCAGCAGCCAGGCCTGACTCCGCCTGCAAGGCAAGGTAAACTTGTCACCCCCGCAGGAGTTGCCATGAACTATCGTCACGCCTTCCACGCCGGCAACCACGCCGACGTCCTCAAGCACATCGTGCTGACCCGCCTCATCGCCCTGATGTCGCGCAAGGAACAGCCATTCGCCTATATCGATACCCATGCCGGGCTCGGCCTGTACGACCTGCAGGGCGATCAGGCAAGCCGCACCGGCGAGTATCTGGAAGGTGTCGCCCGTCTGTGGAATCGCGATGACCTGCCGGCCATGGCCGATGACTACTTGCGCATCATCAAGCGCCTGAATGCCGATGGCGAGCTGCGCTACTACCCCGGCTCGCCTGAACTGGCCCGCCGCCTGATGCGCCAGCAGGACCGCGCCCTGCTCAACGAGAAGCACCCAGAAGACGGGCCGCTGCTCAAGGAAAACATGAAGAAAGACCCGCGCGTGACCGTGCACCTGGGTGAAGGCTGGCATGTGCCGCGGGCCTTGCTGCCGGTTCAGGAAAAGCGCGCGATCATGCTGATCGACCCGCCGTTCGAACAGGCTGATGAGCTCAAGCGCTGCACTACCGCCATGAAAGAAGCGATTGGCCGCATGCGCCAGACCGTCGCGGCAATCTGGTACCCGATCAAGGACCAGCGCTCGCTGACCCGCTTTTACCAGGACCTGACCAGCACCGGCGCACCGAAGCTGCTGCGGGTCGAGTTGTATGTGCACCACCAGGACAGCCCGCAGGGGCTCAATGGCTCAGGTCTGGCCATCGCCAACCCGCCGTGGGGGCTGGAGGAAGAGCTCAAGGAACTGCTGCCATGGCTGGCCAAAGAGCTGGCGCAGACTGCCGGTAGCTACCGGATGGACTGGTTGATCGCTGAATAAGCGAACAGCGCAGGCCCATGAAACTCATGCGGTGTGGCTGAAATCCCTGGGGCCGCGGTGCGGCCCTTTCGCGACGCAAGGCCGCTCCCACAAGGGTTGCACTATCCCTGTGGGAGCGGCCTTGTGTCGCGATCGAGGGCGCAGCCCTCGCAGAGGCATGCGCGTACTGCGCTTTGCGTTATAATCCCGCCCTTTAGCCGCCACCCGCCCAAGAGGCCGCTGGCGCATTTCTACCGAATGAAGAGGCTAATCCCTTGGCATTGACGATTCTTGGCCTGTCCGGCGCCCTTAGCCATGACCCTTCCGCGGCCTTGTACATTGACGGCAAACTGATTGCCGCCGCCGAAGAAGAGCGCTTCGTGCGTGACAAGCATGCGAAGAACCGCATGCCCTACGAGTCGGCGAAGTTCTGCCTGGAGCAGGCAGGCATCAAGCCATCCGACGTCGACGTGGTAGCCATCCCGTTCGCCCCGATCAGCCTGTTCGGCAAGGCGCGCTGGCACTATGCCAAGCGCTACTGGTACGCCCCGGACCGCGCCCTTGACGCCATCCTGATGGGCAACCGTCGCTACAAGCGCTACCGCAAGAAGATCGTCTGGTGCCTGGAGCAACTGGGCTTCGACCCGAAAAAGGTCAAGATCGAGCCGGTCGAGCACCACCTCGCCCACGCCTCCAGTGCCTACCACTGCTCGGGCTTCAAGGAAAAAACCGCAATTCTCGGCATCGATGGTAAAGGCGAATACGCCACCACCTTCTTTGGCTATGGTGAAAACGGCAAGATCCACAAGATCAAGGAGTTCTTCGACCCGGACTCGCTGGGCGGCCTGTACGGTGCAATCACCGAGTTCCTCGGCTTCGAGATGCTCGATGGCGAGTTCAAGGTCATGGGCATGGCGCCCTATGGTGACGCCAGCAAGTACGACTTCTCTCGTCTGGCCAGCTTCGAAAACGGCGAACTGGTGATCAACACCGAATACGCCAACGTCATCGGCCTGCGCCGCTATAAAGAGAAGGGCAAGGGCTTCTACTTCTCGCCGAAGCTGATCGAATGGCTGGGCCCCAAGCGCGAAGGCGACATTGCCGACGAGCCGTACATCCATTACGCAGCCAGCATGCAGGCGCTGTTCGAGAAGATCGCCCTGCAGATGATCGACCACTACCTGGGCGACGTTCTGCGTGAAACCGGCAAGCTGGCCTTTGCCGGCGGTTGCGCGCTGAACGTCAAGCTCAACCAGAAGATCATCGCTCGCCCAGACCTGAAAGAGCTGTTCGTCCAGCCGGCTTCCGGTGACGCCGGTACCGCCGTGGGTGCTGCCGCCTATGTTTCCCACGCCCGTGGCGTGCCGGTCGAGAAGATGGAGCACGTCTACCTCGGCCCTTCGTACTCCAACGAAGACGTGATTGCTGCCTGCGCCCGTCATCCGAACGCGCCGAAGTGGCGCAAGCTCGACGACATGCCGCAGCGCATCGCCAAAATCATGGTCGATGGCAACCCGGTGGCCTGGTTCCAGGGCCGCATGGAGTTCGGCCCCCGAGCCCTGGGCGGCCGTTCGATCATCGGTTGCCCGAGCGTGCCGGGCGTAGCCGACCGCATCAACGAGCAGATCAAGTTCCGCGAACGCTGGAGACCTTTCTGCCCGTCGATGCTCGACACCGTCGCCCCGCAAATGATCAAGGTCGACCACCCGGCGCCGTTCATGACCTTCACCTTCGAAGTGGCTGAAGAGTGGAAGACCCGCGTGCCGGAAGTGGTCCACGAGGACGGCACTTCGCGTGCCCAGGTGCTAAAGCGCGAGTACAACCCGCGCTATTACGACATGATGAAGGCGCTGGAAGACCTGACCGGCAACGGCGTGTCGCTGAACACCTCGCTGAACCGCCGTGGTGAACCGATGATCTGCTCGCCGACCGACGCCCTTAACATGTTCTTCGGCTCGGACCTGCAGTACCTGATCATGGAAGACATCCTGGTTGTAAAGGACGGCGCGGCCCCGTATGACCAGCCGCTCTGAACCGCGCATTCTGCAGTTCTGCCATGGCTATGACGGGCCGTTCCTGGACTGCGCCCGTCAGTACGCCAGCCTGTTCCAGGGGCGTGGCTACCAGGTGACCACCGTGTTCCTCACCGGCGCCGCCGACCCGCAGGTAGCGGCTGGCTGCGCGTCGGACGAGGTGCTGTTCCTGGAATTCAGCTCCAAGGCCGTGCGCGGCCTGAAACTCGGCGCCATCCGTGCATTGCGGCGGATTGCGGCCGAGCGCGATTTCGCCTTCTGCATTGCCCATCGCTTCAAGCCGATCTACGTGGCGTTGCTGGGCACCGGCTTGCCGGTGATCGGCGTGCACCATGCTTTCGGTGACTACGAGCGCAAGGGGCGACGCATCTTCGCCAACCTGTTCAGCAAACGCCTGAGCTTGCTGGGCGTGTCGGACGCAGTACGCGACGACATGCGCCGCTGTCTGCCACAGTGGCCGGCAGAGCGTATCCAGACCCTGTACAACCGCATCGACATCGACGCCCTGCAAGCGGCCCTGGTGCCACGCGCCGAGGCCCGCCAGGCCCTCGGCCTGGATGCGCAGGCGTGGATTGTCGGTAACGTCGGGCGCCTGCACCCGGACAAGGACCAGGCCACTCTGCTGCGTGGCTTTGCCGAAGCGCTGCCGGGGCTGCCAGCCGGCGCCCGCCTGGCAATCCTTGGCCAGGGCCGCCTGGAAGCCAGGCTCAAGGCCCAGGCCGCCGAGCTGGGCATTGCCAGGCAAGTGGACTTCCTTGGCCAGGTGCCGGATGCGCGCCGTTACTTCCAGGCGTTTGATGTGTTCGCCCTGAGCTCCGACCATGAGCCGTTCGGCATGGTCCTGCTTGAAGCCATGGTCGCCGGTGTACCGGTACTGGCCACGGCCTGTGGCGGTGCCCGCGAAGTGGTCGAGGGTGTCGGCGTGCTGTTCCCGCTGGGCGATGCCGGGCAGCTGGCCCAAGGCCTGAAACACATGGCGGTGCTCGATGGGCAGCAGCGCCAGGCCTGTGCCGAGCACATGCTGCAGCGCCTGCGTGAACGCTTCTCCGATCAGGCGGTGCGCGAGGCATTCTGGCAGCTGCCGCAGGTTCGTGCGCTGGTGGGGCAGGCCTGATGCTCAACCGTATCCAGGCCTTCCGCGAGCGCGGTTGGCAAGTTATCGACGCCAAGGCCTATGCCGAGGCATGGGCACGCTTTGGCGGAAGTGTCGCCACGCATCCGCTGGTGGTCGAGCAACTGGCGGACCTGGCGCAGATCCCGGTGCGTTACCTGGGGTGGCACCAGGCCGGCGAGCTGAAGGCCGCCATCCCCACCTGGGGGCGCCACCTCGCGCTGTCCAAGGATGTGCTCAAGCGTGCAGGTAAAAAGGCCCTGTTCGACCTGGGCAACGCCGAGATCATCCTGCCGGCGGCGGCCGATGCCGCTGCACCGCTGCGCCATGCCGCGCGCTACCTGTCCGAACTGAACCAGGGCCGCTTCAGCGGCCTCAAGGCGCAGAAGGAACAGCTGGCCATGGCCCGCGCCCACGAAGACCTGTCGAAGAAGTTCCGCTACAACCAGCGCCGCGAGCTGCGCCTGCTGGAAGAGGCGGGCGGCGTGGTGCGCACGATCAGCGACTTCAGCGCGAAGGAAATCGCCAGCATGTACTGCGACCTGTTCCAGCGCCGCTGGGGCTTCCCGGCTACTGGTGCCGAGCGCATGGCCGAGGTGCTGGAACGCCTGCGTGAGTTGTTGATCGGCTCGGTGCTGCTGTTGGACGGCAAGCCGATTGCCATTCAGCTGGTGTACCGTGTCGAAGCGCCGGAATGGATCAGCGTCGAGTACATCAATGGCGGTGTCGACCCTGAAACCAAGGCCTTCAGCCCTGGTAGCGTGCTGAGCTTCCTCAATACCCAGGCCGCCTGGGAAGACGCCCGTGCGCGCAACAAGCCGCTGCGGTTCTCGTTCGGCCGTGCCGACCGCGAGTACAAGGACCGCTGGTGCAACCCCGTACCGGTGTATCAGGCGTGAGTCGCAAGCAGCAGTTGCTCAAGCGCCACCGGCGCAACAAGCGCCTGGGCCTGCTGGCGGGCCTGGTCGCGCTGGTGGCCGTAGGTGTGTTCAGCTGGTGGTGGTTGCCACTGCTGCTGTTGCCGCTGCTGTGGGCTGCCCATGAGGCCTGGTTTGCCGACCACCTGTTCTACGCGCCAGCCGAGGACTACGCCTACGACTTCGGCGAGCAGACGCGGGAAGCCCCTGTCAGCCTGAACGGCGGCCTGCTCAAGGCTGACTGCGCATTGCAGGGCAACGAAACCCTGATTCTCGAGCTGCAGCTGAAAAGCAGCTGGCTGGGACGCTTCCTCGACCCGCAGGTCGAGCTGGTGGCTGGCGAGCAGGCCGACCGGCAAACCTTCGAGCGCGGCGTCGATGGCCTGCGCTTCCTCAACTTGACCGGCCTCGCCGCACCTCTGCAGGCTGGCGCGTTGCGCCTGCGTGGCCGGCATTGCCGGCTGTCGGGCCAGCCGCGCTTGTGGATAACCCCGGCGGTGGAGTTGCAACGGCGCCGGGTGATGGTGATCGCGCCGCATGCCGATGACGCCGAGCTGGCCGCTTACGGCCTATACAGCCAGGCTGACGAAACCTGGGTAGTGACCCTGACCGCCGGTGAGATCGAGGCCGAACACTATCAGCAGATGGGTCTGGCAAAGGCCGAGGCCGCTCGGCTGAAGGGCCGCCTGCGGGCCTGGGACAGTATTGCCGTGCCACGCTGGGCCGGTGTGGCCGAGTCGCGTTGTGTGCAGCTGGGCTACTTCTGCCTGCAGCTGCCTGCCATGCAGGCCGCGCCAGACCAGCCGATCCCTTCCCGGGAGGCTGACCTCGCCGATATTCGCGTGTTCCGCCAGTTCAACCCGTTCCCGCTGCCGGCCGACGATGATGGCGCGCCGACCTGGCACAACCTGCTGGCCGACCTGCGGGCCTTGCTGGAAATGGCCAGGCCAGAGGTGCTGGTGATGCCGCACCCGCAGCTCGACCCGCACCCCGACCACATCTGTGCCCAGGCAGCGGTGCTGGAGGCCTTGCAAGGCCTGGCCTGGCAGCCGCAAACCCTGCTGTGCTACGCCAACCACCTGCATGACAACGACCGTTGGCCAATGGGCGACAGTGGTGATGGCGTGGCCTTGCCGCCACAGATGAGCATTGCCCAGGCCTGGGCCCCTTGCAGCCTGGTACTGGACCTGGCAACCCAGCGCGACAAGGCCATGGCCCTGGGCATGATGCACGACCTGCAGCCACCGGCGCCGTTCAAGCGTCGCCTGCGCCGCCTGTTGCAGCGCTGGCTGGCCGGGCGACGGCCGTCGCCTTACGGCGAGAATGAATTCTTCCGCAAGGCCGTGCGCCGACATGAACTGTTCTGGCGGCGTGAGCTGTAGCCGCGCCCCATGCTTGACCGCGATGGCGCAGAGCGCCCAAGGAACCCAATGAAAGTCCTATTTCTAGTGCAGAAGGAACAGCGGGCGATTCTCGACCGCCTGTACGATGGCGTCGCGGCCAACTGCGAGTGCGACCTGCGCTGGCTGACCAGCGAAGACCAGCGCAACCTGCGCCGCTATTTCAAGCGTGAAGTGCAGGTCGAGCGCTATGACCGCATTGTCTTCTTCCTGCGTTTCAAGCAGGAAATCCGTCAGGTGGCATTCATCCGTACCGTGCCGAACCTGGTCATCCTCGAGCACGATGCCTACCAGAACTACATCCCGTGCAAATACACCGGCAAGTTCAGCGCCCATTACCGCAAGTTGCCCTGGGCACGGGTGATCAGCTCCGGCTACATGGTCAGCGAGCGCCTTCGCCAGGAAGGTTTCGACGCCGTGTTCGTGCCCAAGGGCTACGACGAGCAGTTGCTTGCCGACCAAGGGCGTGAGCGCGACATCGAACTGGCCTTCGTCGGCAGCACCAACAGCGTGGCCTACAGCGGCCGCAAGGCCTTGCTGGACGAGCTGGGCCGGGTCGAGAACCTGGTAGTCACTCGTACCAAGTCGGGTGAAGACTATTGCAACACGCTCAACCGGATCCGCTTCTTCGTCAGTGCCGACGTCGGCATGGGCGAATACATGATCAAAAACTTCGAAGCCATGGCCTGTGGCTGTGTGTTGCTGGCGTATGACCAGGGCGAGGAAGAGAACCGCGCACTGGGCCTGCAGGACATGCATAACGTGGTGTTCTATGACAGCATCCCGACCCTCCAGGAAAAGCTTCGCCGTTTGCGTGCGGACCCTGAGCTGGCTCGGCAGATTGCAGAAAATGGCCGCCATCTGGCGGTTTCCCGTTTCAGTTTCGGCGCAGTTGGACGTAGCATCGTCGACCACATGCGCCCGGCGCTCAGGCCCCATCCGCCGTTGTCTGCATGGCAGCGGCTGCGCCTGAAGCTGGGCATCTAACATAAGAGCTTTCGCGCCTGCGGAACGGGCGTTGAAAGTCGATAGTCGCAATGCGGAGGGAGTCCGGTGCGCTTTTCAAATGAGAGTGACGTCACGCTCGTCGTGACCAGTTGTGGGCGGTTCGATCTGCTCAAAGATACCCTTGAGAGTTTCGATCGCTACAATACCGCGCCCATTCGCGAAGTGTTCATCACCGAGGATTCCGGTGATGATGCCGTGCATGCCGCTGTGCCTGAGCACTGGAAACCGTACTGCAAGGTGTTCGTCAACCGGCCCAAGCTGGGCCAGTTGCCTTCTATCGACCTGGCCTACAGCCACGTCAGGACGCCCTACATCTTCCATTGCGAAGACGACTGGCACTTCTATCGCCAGGGCTTCGTCGAAGACTCCCGGGCCATCCTGGAGGTCAGCCCCGACCTGTTGCAGGTGTGGCTGCGCAGTCATGCCCATGACCTGGCCATCCACAGCCCGTACATCCACCTGGGCGACCGCCAGGTGATCGCCGGGGTGCCTTGCTACCCGCTGCTGTCCGACAAGGCCGAGTGGCAGGCGTTTTCGCTCAACCCGGGGCTGCGTCGGTTGAGCGATTACCAGCGTTGCGCGCCATTTGCCGCCTATGCTGGAGAAAAGGCACTTTCCCGACGCTACGCTGAGTTAAATCTGACAGCGGTCACCTTGGAGGGTGATGCAGTATTGCACACTGGATTTGGTAATCACGTGACCTTGCCCATCGAAGTGGAGCGCAAGGTAAAGCGTCGTAGACGTGATCGGATAAAGTTGGCATTGACGCTGGTGGCGGGTGCCTTGATTGGCATGGGAATCACCATTTTTGTTCAATGAAGTCGCTGTCCCACCTGACATGAGCGGGAGAGGGCCAATGAACATCGTCAATATGATGTGGGCGGGTGGAACGCCGTACATGTCCATCCACAAGGTGCATCGGCAAATACTGTCGCACGCGGGTGCCGATGCCCGGATCAGTAACTGGCTGTTGCTGGGTAGCGGGCTCTGCTGTGGGCTTGGTTCTACCCGGGAATGGCATATGCCTTCACGAGCGCTGAAAGGGCGGCACTTCTGGCGTCTGTTGCGCCCATGGTTGCGCATGCGCTTGCGCAAGGCGCTGAACGAGGCCCAGGCTGAGGTGGTGCTCCTCGACGGTGTCGGTGTGGCGCGGTTGGTGTTGCCGTTGTTGCAGCAGGTTCCGCAGGTACGTGCCAAGGTGCTGTTCCACGGCAAGACGCGCCTGAATGCCAGTGATGTTCGCCTGCTGCGCATGCTCCCTGCCGATCGGCTGAGCATCGCCGCCGTTTCGCAGACGCTTGCCACATCACTCGAACACGACCTTGGCAGGCCGGTGCAGACGTTGCGCATGGCCCTTGACCCGCTGGCTTTCGCCGAGCCTTTGTTAAACCGGGAGGCGGCCAGGCGAGCCCTGCAATTGCCAGCGGTAAACGGGGTGATGCTGGGTGCGGTCGGGCGGCTGGTGGAAAGCAAGGGTTTCGAGATGCTGATCGAGGCGTTCGCCAAGGCCTGCGTGCGCCAGCCGAACCTGCAATTGGCGATCATCGGCGAAGGCCCTCAGCGTGAGGTGCTGCAAGCCCGTATCGACGCGCTGGGCCTGGTCGGGCGTGTTCACTTGAGCGGTCACCGCGACGACCTGCAGCAGTTGTACCGGGCATTCGACTGGTTATTGGTGCCTTCGCGCTCCGAAGGCCTGGGGCTGGTGGTGCAGGAGGCGGTAATGGCCGATGTGCCGGTGGTGTGCAGTGACCTGCAGGTGTTCCGCGAGCAGTTGCAGGACACCGGTGGCTACCTGCCTGTGGCCAATGAAAATGCCTGGGCCGAGGCGATCGAGCGGTGCTCGGTGCTCGGTGCCCCGGCAGTAGCTGCCCGGCAGCGTGAGGCGCTGGCGCCGGAGCAGGCCTGGCAAGCTTTCTGTCACGGCTCGCAGAGCCTGCTGCGCAGCTGAGGCTCAGCGTGCCAGCAGGGCTGCCTCGAAGGCGGCAAGGGGGAACCGGTCACCCAGGTTCTCCCGCTCGATATAACGCACCATATGCTGCACGTTGCGCCGAATCATGCGCGCCGACAGTGGCGGGCGCAGGAAGCGCATGTCGGCCACGTCGATCAGCCCCAGGTGCTGGTCGGGAGTGACCACCACATTGCCCAGGTGCAACGAGCGGAAGTACACGCCGCTGCGGTGCAGTTGGCGGATCAGTTCGATCAGGCGCGGCAGGTAGGTGTCCCAGCTGAAACCCTCATCGCGCGACATCTGCAGCAAGGTACGCCCAGGCAGCGGGCGATACAGCACGGCGGTGCGGCCTGGCAGGTCGAGCTTGTGCTGGCTGATTACCTCCAGTGTGGGGATACCCAGTTGTGCAAGGCGTGCGGCGTTGTCGACGAAGCGCTGCGAGTACGGGCGCAGCAGTGCAGATGAAATCAACCGCTTTCTACGAAAAACCTTGAGGAAATTACCATCCGCGAGCAGGTAGACTTTGGCGCCATGGCTATCTGCCTCAAGCACCTGTGCGCCTTGTGTCAGCTGATCGAAGTCGACCTGGGGGAGCCGGGAGCATTGCATGAATAGAGCCTTGTCGTCGGGCGAACAGAATGACCGGCAATAATGCCGAAAATAATGTTGTAGCACCATTGGATGGTGTCTTTGATTCATCGGGGGAAAGGATGTTGTATCAAAAAAACTGGGCGCAAGCCTGGTTGGGGTTTGGTCTGGTCTGGTTCCTGGCAGCGATTGCCCTGGCACCGAGCAACAAGGTCTATCAGCAAGGCCTGGTGCTGTTCCTGTGGTTGCCGACGCTGGTAATGGCGTGGTCCGCGAGGCAGGTCATCGTACAGGCCTGGCGGCGTCAGCCGGCCTTGTGGGGGAGTGTTCTGCTGCTGCTGGTGTGGAGCGGGCTCAGCCTGGTTTGGTCGGCTGCAGAAGACCCGGGGCGCGAGGCCAAGCGCCTGCTCTACATCCTGGTATTCCTGCTGGCGTTCCCGCTGCTGGGCCAGCTTGGTCAGGCCCGCATTCGTCAACTGCTGCTGGCCGGCAGCGCCTTGCTGGCTGTTGCCGCGCTGGTCTCGGTCATCCATTTCTATGGCGTGCTGGGCATGCCTTTGCTGGCCCGCCTGGAGGGCATCGGCGAGATATCGCACCCGATACTGGGCGCCTATGTCATCGGTTCGGCCGTGCTTTTCCTGCTTTACGAGCCGCCGCGGCAACGTGGCCTGCAGTTGTTGTGGCTGGCGGCGCTGGTGTGCCTGGGCTTGTTTGCCATGCTCAGCCAGAGCCGTGGGGCAATCCTGGCCCTGGTCCTCACCGTGATCATTGCGCCACTGTGGTTCCGTGACCGCCACAGCCGGGTGTTCGCCATGCTGGCGGCCATCGCCACTGGCCTGGCCTTCTATCTTGTGTACGATGTGATCGCCCAGCGCGGCTCGTCCTACCGGCCGGAAATCTTCCATGCCGTGGTCGACATGATCGCCGCGCACCCGTGGACCGGCCTTGGCCTGGGGGCTGCGTACGACGTGAGTGCAGTGGGCAAGCACTTCGATCATACCCACAACATGTTCACCCACATCGCCGTGGAGATGGGCCTGCCCGGCATGCTGCTGTGGGTCATGGTGTGGCTGTATACCCTGGGTGAAATCGTACGCGCACGCGGCACGCTGTTCGGCAAGATCCTGCTCGGCTTCTGGGTGTACTCCACCCTGGCGATGCAGTTCGATGCCGCCAGCCTCACCGGTACGCCACGTGCCGAATGGTTCATCAGCTGGCTGCCCGTGGGCCTGGCCATGTTGCTGCCATGGGGGAGTGCCGAAAATGGCGCCTGTGGTAAAATTTCCGGTTCAACCTGAACAGCGAGCTTGATAATGGCCGAAACACCGCGATCGGCGGAGCACACCTCCAGCCTGAAGATCTACTTCCGGCTGCTGAGCTATGTGAAACCCTATGTCGGCATTTTCCTGCTGAGCATCATCGGTTTCGTGATTTTTGCCTCGACCCAGCCGATGCTGGCCGGGATCCTGAAGTATTTCGTCGATGGGCTGAGCAACCCGGAAGCGGTGTTGTTCCCCAACGTCCCCTACCTGCGCGACCTGCAACTGCTGCAGGCGGTACCGCTGCTGATCATCCTGATCGCTGCGTGGCAGGGCCTGGGCTCGTTCCTCGGCAACTACTTCCTGGCCAAGGTTTCCCTGTGCCTGGTGCACGACCTGCGTGTGGAACTGTTCAACAAGTTGCTGGTGCTGCCTAACCGCTACTTCGACAACCACAACTCCGGGCACCTGATCTCGCGCATCACCTTCAACGTGACCATGGTCACCGGTGCGGCCACCGATGCGATCAAGGTGGTGATCCGCGAAGGCCTGACCGTGGTGTTCCTGTTCGGCTACCTGCTGTGGATGAACTGGCACCTGACCCTGGTGATGGTTGCCATCCTTCCGGTGATCGCGGTAATGGTCAGCGTCGCCAGCAAGAAATTCCGCAAGCAGAGCAAGAAGATCCAGGTGGCCATGGGTGACGTCACCCACGTCGCCTCGGAAACCATCCAGGGCTACCGCGTGGTGCGCAGCTTCGGCGGCGAGGCCTATGAGCAGCAGCGGTTCGGCAAGGCCAGCCAGAGCAACACCGACAAGCAGCTGCAGATGACCAAGACCGGCTCGCTGTACACGCCGATGCTGCAGCTGGTGATCTACACCGCCATGGCCGCGCTGATGTTCCTGGTGCTGTTCCTGCGCGGTGATTCCACTGCCGGTGACCTGGTGGCTTACATTACTGCCGCCGGTCTGTTGCCCAAGCCGATTCGTCAGCTTTCGGAAGTCAGCTCCACCATCCAGAAGGGCCTGGCCGGTGCCGAAAGCATCTTCGAACAACTGGACGAAGCACCTGAAGTGGACAGCGGTACCGTCGAGAAGGAGCGGGTGGACGGGCGCCTGGAAGTGCGCAACCTCAGCTTCACCTACCCGGGTACCGATCGTGAGGTGTTGAGCGATATCAGCTTCGTCGCCGAGCCAGGGCAGATGATTGCACTGGTCGGCCGTTCCGGCAGTGGCAAGTCGACCCTGGCAGCGCTGATCCCGCGCTTCTATCACCATGATCAGGGGCAGATCCTGCTCGATGGCGTGGAGATCGAGGACTATCGTCTGCGCAACCTGCGTCGCCACGTTTCGCAGGTGACCCAGCATGTCACCCTGTTCAACGATACCGTGGCCAACAACATCGCCTATGGCGACCTGGCCGGCGCCCCGCGCGCCGACATCGAAGCCGCTGCGGCCGATGCCTACGCCAAGGAGTTCGTCGACCGGCTACCGAAAGGCTTCGATACCGAAGTGGGTGAAAACGGCGTGCTGCTCTCCGGTGGCCAGCGCCAGCGCCTGGCCATCGCCCGGGCGCTGTTGAAGAACGCGCCGCTGCTGATCCTCGACGAAGCCACCTCGGCGCTGGATACCGAGTCCGAGCGGCATATCCAGGCTGCACTGGACCATGTGATGCAGGGCCGTACCACGCTGGTGATCGCCCACCGTCTGTCGACCATCGAGAAAGCCGACCAGATCCTGGTCATGGACCAGGGCCGCCTGGTCGAGCGCGGCACCCATGCCGAGCTGCTCGCGGCCAATGGCCATTATGCCCGCCTGCATGCCATGGGCCTGGATGAGCCGGCCAAGGCCGATATCACCTGAACCCTCGTTGATCGGGGCCATCATGGCCCCGATTGTCACGGGAATTTTCCTGGGGTGATCTGGCCGTAAAGCCGTCGTCTACCCTGTGCTAATATCCTGCCCCTGTTCATTATTTCCATATGGGTTGCCCATGAAGTTGTCCATGCCGCGTTTCGATCAAGCCCCGGTACTGGTGGTCGGCGATGTCATGCTCGACCGCTACTGGCATGGCGGTACTTCGCGTATCTCGCCTGAAGCGCCAGTCCCGGTGGTCAAGGTCGATCAGATCGAGGATCGCCCCGGCGGCGCGGCCAACGTTGCCTTGAACATCGCCGCCCTGGGTGCACCGGCTTCGCTGATTGGCGTCACCGGCCAGGACGAAGCCGCCGACAGCCTGGCCAACAGCCTGCATGCTGCAGGCGTGCGCTCGGTGTTCCAGCGCATCGCGCACCAGCCGACCATCGTCAAGCTGCGGGTCATGAGCCGTCACCAGCAGTTGCTGCGCATCGATTTCGAAGAACCGTTCGCCACCGACCCGCTGTCGCTGGGTGCCGAGGTCGACAGCCTGCTCGAGGGCGTCAAGGTGCTGGTCCTGTCCGACTACGGCAAGGGCGCACTGAAAAACCACCAGAGCCTGATCCAGGCGGCGCGTGCCAAAGGCATTCCGGTGCTGGCCGACCCCAAGGGCAAGGACTTTTCCATCTACCGTGGTGCCAGCCTGATCACCCCTAACCTCAGCGAGTTCGAGACCATCGTCGGCCGTTGCGCCGATGAAACCGAGCTGGTCGCCAAGGGCCTGCAGCTGCTGCAGGACCTGGACCTGGGCGCCTTGCTGGTGACACGTGGCGAGCACGGCATGACCCTGCTGCGCAGCGGCCAGCCGGCGCTGCACCTGCCGGCGCGGGCGCGTGAAGTGTTCGACGTGACCGGTGCGGGCGATACTGTCATCTCCACCCTCGCTGCGGCCATCGCTGCCGGCGAGGACCTGCCCCACGCAGTGGCCCTGGCCAACCTGGCAGCGGGCATCGTGGTCGGCAAGCTGGGTACGGCTGCGATCAGCGCCCCCGAGCTGCGCCGGGCGATCCAGCGCGAGGAAGGCTCCGAGCGCGGTGTGCTGGGCCTGGAGCAACTGCTGCTGGCCATCGATGACGCTCGGGCGCACAAAGAGAAGATCGTCTTCACCAACGGCTGCTTCGACATCCTGCATGCCGGGCATGTGACCTACCTGGAGCAGGCGCGGGCCCAGGGCGACCGCCTGATCGTCGCGGTCAACGACGATGCCTCGGTCAGCCGCCTGAAAGGGCCGGGCCGGCCGATCAACAGCGTCGACCGGCGCATGGCCGTACTGGCGGGGCTGGGGGCTGTGGACTGGGTCATCAGCTTCCCCGAGGGCACGCCGGAGAACCTGCTGAGCCAAGTCAAGCCGGACGTCCTGGTCAAGGGTGGCGATTATGGCATCGACCAGGTGGTGGGTGCCGATATCGTCAAGGCCTATGGCGGTACCGTGAAGGTGCTGGGGCTGGTCGAGAACAGCTCGACCACGGCGATCGTCGAGAAGATTCGCAAGAACTGAAAAAACCGGGGGCCGCTTTGCGGCCCATCGCGACACAAGGCCGCTCCTACACCAGGCCGTGCAACTTCAAGGCTTGCGCGATCCCTGTAGGAGCGGCCTTGTGTCGCGACGGGCTGCGCAGCAGACCCAGAGTCTTACTTGTGCAATGAAGTCCGCGCCCGCACCAGCAGTTCCCGCGCCTTGTCGCCAAACCGCTGCAGGTGTGAGGCCCGTACCGGCTTGTTCTCCACCAACCCCTGCTGTTTCACCCAATCCTTCCAGCGCACCCGCTCGTCCGTGACCACCCAGCCCTCCTGCCGGGCAAAACTCTCGGCCAGGTACAGCCCGCGCGTGCTCGCCGGCACCAGTTCATCCTTCTTCACGGTATACAGCTCAGCCAGTGGCTGACCGTCCTTCAATGGCATCAGGTACAGATCTGGCCGTTTGCGGTTCAGCCGCGCCACCAGTTGGTCGCCCTCCAGCCGTTCATCAACATGGAAAAGGCTGAGCTTCTTGGCGTCCCGCGGTACCTGCAGGCGCATGTCGTAGATCAGTTGCAGCGAGGCGGTGGGCAAGTGCACATACGCCCGTGGCCGTTCCAGCAGCATCAGCTTGCCGCAGTGCACCGGGCGCGCGGCACCGGACTCCGGGGTCAGCACGAAGTGCGGCGTTTCGCGGTAGTGCAGGGCGGCAGCGTAGGGTACCGGCAGCCAGGTGTCGTTGAAGCGCCCGCCCAGCCAGCCTTCCGGTGTTTCCAGCAAGCATTCCTCGGCCACTTCCTGAACAGCCGTGTGCAATGGCAGGTTCAGTTCCTGTGCTGGCACATAGCCGGAAATCAGTTTCAGCACCACATCGCCGCGATCTTGCCGGCGCTGACGCACCAGCACCCAGTAATCGCGGTTCTGCCAATGCAGGGTCAGCCGTACCGACACACCCAGGTTGGCCAGTTCGACCACGAAGCGCTGCACATCGGGCAACTGGATGGCCTTGCGCCGCTGTTGAGTCTGGGCAAAGTTCAGTGGCATGCCGATGCTCTGGTAGATCAGCCCTTCGGGCGTGGCCTCGACATGCAGCGGCAGTGTCTTGAAGTTGCTCGGGTTCTTGCGGATCAGCGTTCGCGCCACGAGGCTCCTCCTTGCGTCGGGTCAGTCCAGGCCCGTGGGCCTGGGGCAACTCAATGCTGGCCCAGGATACGGGCCACGGTGGCCACGTTGTGGGCCAGGTGCAACGGATTGATGGTGCCGACGATAGCACTGCTGACGCCCGGGTGGGCGAATAGCAGCTCGAAGCTGGCTTGCACCGGGTCAACGCCGGGGGCCAGGCAGATATGCCCACTGGCCAGGGCCTTCTTCACCAGGATGGCCTTGCCATGCTCGGCAGCGTAGTCCAGTACCGGGCGTTCTGCTTGTTCGTTGAGGTTGTAGGTGACCATGGCGCAGTCGCCTTGCTCCAGCGCCTTCAAGCCACCGGCGACGGTCTTGCCGGACAGGCCGAAGCCAAGGATCTTGCCCTCCTGCTTGAGCTCGGCAAGGGTCTGGTAGACCTCTTGCTGTTCCAGGATCGCCAGGTCGTTGCCGTCGGAATGTACCAGCACCAGTTCGATGCGGTCGGTTTCCAGGCGCTGCAGGCTGCGTTCCACCGAGCGGCGGGTATGAGTGGCGCTGAAATCGAAGTGTGATTGGCCGTTGTCGAATTCTTCGCCAACCTTGCTGACGATCACCCATTCGTCGCGCTGGCCGCGCAGCAGCGGGCCCAGGCGCTCTTCGCTGCGGCCGTAGGCTGGGGCGGTGTCGATCAGGTTGATGCCCAGCTCGCGGGCCTGGGCCAGCAGCAGGCGGGCTTCGTCGTCGCCGGGAATGGTGAAACCGGTCGGGTACTTCACGCCCTGGTCGCGACCCAGCTTGACCGTGCCCAGGCCTAGTGGCGAAACCCTGAAACCGGTGCTGCCCAAGGGGCGATGGAAGTCGTGCAGGGTGGGCAGGCTCATGGCAGCAGTTGCTCCCAGGCCGGTACGCCCAGCGGTGGGCGTGGCAAGTCGGCCAGGTCGGCCTGCGCTTGTGGGCGAATGCCGTCGCGCTCCAGGTGGCTGATGACGCGGTCGCTGAAGTCCGGCGCAAGAGCCAGCTTGGTCGGCCAGCCGACCAGCAGGCGGTGCTGGTCGGCGAGGAAGGCGTTGTCCGGGCGTACCAGGCCCGATTGCGCCGGCTCCGCCCGGTCGACCCGCAGGGTGGCCCAGCGCACCTGGCTCTGGTCGACCCATGGCAGCAGGCTGGCGATTTCTTTCTGCGCCGCGGCAATTTGCGCAGCCGGCTCGCGGGCGACGCCATCGGCTTCGGCCAGGTCACCGCCCAGGTACCAGACCCACTGGCCGTCGGCGGCCGGGTGGGTGGTCACCGTTACTCGTGGCTTCGGCCCGCCGCCCAGGCAGTGGGCGTAAAGCGGCTTCAGGTTGGCACCCTTGGCCATCACCATATGCAGCGGACGTGTCTGCATGGCCGGCTGGTTCAGGCCCAAGGCATGCAGCAGGTCTTCGGTACCGGCGCCGGCACTGAGCACGATGCGCTGGGCGCGGATGTCGCGCCCGTCCACGCGCAGGCCGACCAGCTCGTCGCCCTCGCGCAGCGGCTCGATGCGTTCGCCGGCGAGCAGGCTGTCACCCGCCAGCTGGGCCATGTTGGCCAGCAGGCTGGGCACGTCCACGACCAGCTCGGCCAGGCGATAGACCTTGCCCTTGAAGGCGCGGTCCTGCAGCGCGGGCGGCAGTTGTTCGCCCTTAACCTGATCGACCCGGCCGCGCACGGCCTTGCTGGCGAAGAAGCTGGTGAGGTTGCCGGCCAGGGTGCCTGGCGACCACAGGTAGTGGGCGTCGGACAGCAGGCGGGTACTGGTCAGGTCCAGCTCGCCGCTGCCGCTCAGCGCTTCGCGCCACCGGCGTGGCATGTCGGCGATGGCTTCCGAGGCGCCGGTGAGGGCACCGTGGAGGGCGTACTTGGTGCCGCCATGGATGATGCCCTGGGACTTGATGGTCTGCTCGCCGCCAAGGCTGGCGCGTTCCACCAGTACTGTCGAGTAGCCCAGCCGGCGCAGGCGGGCATTGAGCCAGAGGCCTGCGACCCCGGCGCCGACGATCAGCACGTCAGTGGAAATGGCGGATGGCATGGCGGTACCTCGAAGACTGGGACAGCTGGCAAGTATACAGGGTATACCTGTGATGGCCCTATCACCGGCAAGCCAGCTCCCACAGGGATGGCGTTGTCCCTGCGGGCTGTATCAACCTCTGTGGGAGCTGGCTTGCCGGCGATGAGGCCCGTACAGGCTGCCTCAATGCCCAGCCGTCTTCGAAAACAGCTGAATCACCACCACCCCACCCACGATCATGGCCATCCCCAGCATCGCTGGTACATCCAGCTTCTGCCCGTAGATCACCAGCGCCGCCACACTGATCAGTACAATCCCCAGCCCCGACCAGATGGCATAGGCGATCCCCACCGGAATACTGCGCACCACCAGGGTCAGCATCCAGAACGCAATGCCATAGCCAACCACCATCAGCAGCAACGGCAACGGCGTGCTCAGGCCTTTCACTGCTTTCATGGAAGCGGTGGCGATGACTTCGGCGCAGATGGCGATGGCGAGGTAGGTGTAGGCATTCATGGCGGGATCCTCCGGTGACTGGACGGGCATTCTAGACGTTACCTGGATGGGGTAAAGTCATTACCTATCACTATTGGAGATAGGCTGATGGCCGAGCAGTGGAACCTTGAACAGTTGCGTACCTTTCTGCGTGTTGCAGAACTGCGCTCGTTCTCTGCCGTGGCCCGTGAGCAGCGCAAGGCCCAGTCGGCGATCAGCAGCGCGATCGCCCTGCTCGAAACCGATCTTGGGGTCACCTTGTTCGAGCGCAGCAGTGGTCGGCAACCCAAGCTGACCGAAAACGGCAGCGCCTTGCTGGAAGATGCTCGCGAACTGTTGCGCCAGTGCGAGCGTCTGGATGGCCGTGCGTTGGCGCTGATGCGTGGGCAGGAGGCCTTGTTGCGGGTCGCCCAGGATGAAGCCATGCCTTATCAGCCGGTCATTGACAGCCTCGACGAACTGGCCAGCCGCTATCCGTTCCTGGAGGTGCAACTGGCCAGCGGCGCCCAGGGTGATGTGGCGCGCAAGCTGGTAGAGCGGCGCGCCGATCTTGGCCTGTTCTTCCACCACGAGAGCATCCCGGCCTCGCTGGAGCGGCGCGCTCTGGGTAGCGTGGAAATGGTCACCGTATGCGCGGTCGGCCACCCGCTCGCCGGCGAAGCCCGGGTCACACGCCAGCAACTGGCGCGCCACCGACAATTACTGATCACCCCGCAGCAAAGCGGCTACCCCGGCGGCGAGGCGATCAGCCCGCAGGTGTGGCGCGCCGACAGCTTCTATGCAATGGCCGAACTGCTGATGCGCGGCCTGGGCTGGGCCTGGCTGCCGCGGCACGTGGTGCAGTACCCGACTTACCAGGCGCACATGGTCGAACTGGACAGCGAGTGGCGGCCACCGGCCTTGGTGGCTGAACTGGCCTGGCGCCGCGACGCGCCACTGGGGCCGGCCGCGCAGTGGCTGGCCGAGCGCTTTGCGGTGCACCTGCGTGCGATCGGGTAAACTCCGCGGCCATGAACAGAACTCTCTATACCTTGTTGTTTCACCTGGGCCTGCCGCTGGTTGCGCTGCGCCTGTACCTGCGCGCGCGCAAGGCGCCAGCCTATGGCCAACGCATCGGCGAGCGCTTTGCCTTCAAGCTGCCGGCCATGCGCCGGGGCGGCATCTGGGTGCACGCGGTGTCGGTGGGCGAGAGCATTGCGGCGGCGCCGATGGTGCGAGCCTTGCTCAAGGCCTACCCGGAATTGCCGATCACGCTTACTTGCATGACCCCGACCGGTTCCGAGCGTATTCGCGCCATGTTCGCCGACGAACCACGCGTGCAGCATTGCTACTTGCCTTACGACCTGCCGTGGGCGGCGGGGCGTTTTCTTGATCGAGTGCAGCCGAAGCTGGGCATCATCATGGAAACCGAGCTGTGGCCCAACCATATTCACCAGTGTGCAAAGCGCGGCATTCCGGTAGCGCTGGCCAACGCACGCTTGTCTGAGCGTTCGGCCCGTGGCTATGGGCGCTTTGCCAGGCTGACCCGGCCCATGCTGGCCGAGATGAGCCTGATTGCCGTGCAGACCGAAACCGAGGCCCAGCGCTTCCGTAACCTGGGCGCGCGCCCGGAGTGCGTGCAGGTCACCGGCTCGATCAAGTTCGACCTGAAGGTCGACGAGCAACTGTTGCCGCGCGCCAGGGCATTGCGTGAGCAGTGGGACGCTGCACAGCGTCCGGTGTGGATCGCCGCCAGTACCCACGAAGGTGAAGACGCATTGATCCTGCAGGCGCATCGGCAGTTGCTGCAGGTGCATGGCGATGCCCTGCTGATCCTGGTGCCGCGCCACCCCGAGCGATTCGCTGCGGTGTATACGCTGTGCAGCGAACAGTTCACCACCGTGCGCCGCTCTGCCGGCACGCCGGTCGATGGGCAGACGCAGGTATTGGTCGGCGACACCATGGGCGAACTGCTGTTCCTCTATGCCTTGGCCGACATCGCCTTTGTCGGTGGCAGCCTGGTGGCAACCGGCGGGCACAACCCGCTGGAGCCCGCAGCGCTGGCCCTGCCGGTACTGATGGGGCCGCATGTGTTCAACTTCCTCGAAATCAGCGCGATGCTGCGCGAGGCGGGGGCGTTGCAGCAGGTGGACGATGCCGACGGGCTGGCCGAAGCGGTGCGGAGGCTGGTCGAGTTACCGCAGGATGCCCAGCGCATGGGTGATGCGGGCAGGGCGGTGATGCGGGCCAATCAAGGGGCTTTGCAGCGGTTGCTCGATGGGTTGGGCAAACTCATCAGCTGACTTCTAAACAGAGTCAGCAATGGTGCGGTCCTTGTAGGAGCGGCCTTGTGTCGCGAAAGGGCCGCATAGCGGCCCCAGCAATCTGTGCATCACTGCTGATTCTCTGGGGCCGCTCTGCGGCCCTTTCGCGACACAAGGCCGCTCCTACAGCGACCGCGCTCGCCTTGGTCCAGTACTTTCAGGGGCGACGCTCGAAGTTCTTGGCCGCTGCAGCCGCCAGGTCCGGCGGCAGGAAGTCCTTGTCCGGGTTGTAGTCCGGCTTCAGGTACCGCTTGAGGTCCTCAAGGTCCTGCGGGCTCAAGGTGCCGGCCGCCTGCTTCAGACTCAGGTTGTCGAGGATGTAGTCATAGCGGCTGTTGTTGTAGTCGCGCACCGAGGTGTACAGCTGACGCTGGGCGTCGAGCACATCGACGATATTGCGGGTACCCACCTGGTAACCGATCTCGGTGGCTTCCAGCGCGCTCTGGTTGGAAATGATCGACTGCTTGCGCGCCTGCACCTGTTCCACATCGGTGTTCACCGCGCGGTGCAGGTTGCGGGTGTTCTCCACCACCTGGCGGCGCAGGCTTTCCCGCTGCTGTTCGCTCTGGCTCAGGCGCTGGTAGGCCTCGCGCACCTGCGAGCTGGTCAGGCCGCCGCTGTAGATCGGGATGTTCAACTGCAGGCCGATGCTGGTCTGCTCGACGTCGCCGCCATAGCGCGTAACGGGGGCCGGTGCGGGGTTGGTGAAACCGAAGTTGTCGTTGTCACCCTTCTGATACTTGGCCACTGCGTCCAGTGTCGGCGCATGGCCGGCCTTGCGCTGGCGCAAGGTTTCCTCGGCAGCGACCACCGCATGGTTGGTGGCCAGCAGGTTGAGGTTCTGGCGCCCGGCGGTTTCGACCCAGGCCTTGGCGTCGTTGGGCGTAGGGACCTGCACCGGCAGGGTGTGGACCACGCCCTGAATCGACGTGTATTCCCGGTTGGTCAGGGTTACCAGGGCCTCGAAGGCATCCTGTACCTGGCGCTCGGCAATGATCCGGTTGGCCCGCGCCGTGTCGTAGCTTGCCTGGGATTGCAGCACATCGGTCTTGTCGGATAGGCCGACGTCGAAGCGTTCGTTGGACTGGTCCAGTTGGCGCTTGAAGGCAGCTTCCTCGGCCTTGGTCGCCGCCAGGTTGTCCTGGGCGCGGAGCACGGCGAAGTAATTCTGCGCGGTTTGCAGGATCAGGTTCTGTTCGGTCGCCGACAGCTCCAGCGCCGCCTGTTCGTTGACCGCTTCGGCCGCCTGCAACTGGAACCAGCGGTCGGCGCGGAAGATAGGTTGCGCCAGGGTAGCGCTCCAGGTATTGCCGCTGCGGTTGCTGGTGGCCGATGGTTCGTCCAGCTTGGTGCGGGTGTTCAGCATCTCGGCACCGGCCGACAGGTTAGGCAGCAACCCGGCGCGAGCCTGTGGCACCACTTCGCGGCGTGCGCCGTAATCGGCGCGGGCCGCAGCCAGGTCAGCGTTATTGTCGACCGCTTCCTGGTAGACGCTGACCAGGTCGGTCTTGACTGTTTGGGGCACGTCCGCTGCCCAGACCATTCCGTTGGACGCACAAGACACGGCTATCGCCAGTGAAAGTTTGCGCAGCATAGAGGCAATCCTTGTACGAAATTTAATTACTGAACTGTTGAGTATCGAGCGACGGGCCAGTGTAGTGCCATGCGCACCCGGCAACAATCGCTCGGGGTGCCTTTCATCATCCGCGCATTTACCCGCTTGGCTTCACCGACCACTCCAGTCTAGACTGCGCATGTTCTTGTCGGGGTGCCTTGAAGCAAAGGCTGAGATCGCAAAGTTGCGGATCCCGTTGAACCTGATCAGGTTAGCGCCTGCGTAGGGAACAAGATTGCTCGCCTTCCCGGGGAGCCTCTTGTGCCAGGTCCGGGAATGTCGCAGCTGCATGCAGCTTCAGGCACCCCCATATCCGGCACTGCACCCATCAAGGGTGCGTCCGCGCCTTTCAGGTTCACCCCGACATTCCACTGCTAGGAAGCCGTCTGGAGAGCCTGTGATGACCAAACAAGAAAAAGCGATCAACCTAAGCGAATCGGCACAAGTCGATCAGCAGTCCGTGCAACCGTTCCCGCGTTCGCGCAAGGTGTATGTCGAAGGCTCGCGCCCGGACATCCGGGTCCCCATGCGTGAAATCAGCCTGGACGACACCCCGACCGACTTCGGTGGCGAGTCCAATGCCCCGGTGCTGGTCTACGATACTTCCGGCCCGTACACCGACCCTAACGTTGTCATCGATGTGCGCAAGGGCCTGGCCGACGTGCGTTCGGCGTGGATCGAGGCGCGTGGTGACACCGAGCGGCTGGCCGGCCTGAGCTCCGACTTCGGCCAGCAGCGCCTTAACGATGCCGAACTGGCCAAGCTGCGTTTCGCCCACGTACGCAACCCGCGCCGTGCCAAGGCTGGCGCAAATGTCTCGCAGATGCACTACGCCCGCCAGGGCATCATCACCGCCGAGATGGAGTACGTGGCCATCCGTGAAAACATGAAGCTGCAAGAGGCACGCGCCGCCGGCCTGCTCGACGAGCAGCACGCCGGCCACAGCTTCGGCGCCAACATCCCGAAAGAAATCACCCCCGAGTTCGTGCGCCAGGAAATCGCCCGTGGCCGCGCGATCATCCCTGCCAACATCAACCACCCGGAAGTGGAGCCGATGATCATCGGCCGCAACTTCCTGGTGAAGATCAACGGCAACATCGGCAACAGCGCCCTGGGTTCCTCGATCGAGGAAGAAGTGGCCAAGCTGACCTGGGGCATCCGCTGGGGTTCGGACACGGTCATGGACCTGTCCACCGGCAAGCACATTCATGAAACCCGCGAGTGGATCATCCGCAACTCGCCGGTGCCGATTGGTACCGTGCCGATCTACCAGGCGCTGGAAAAGGTCAACGGCGTGGCCGAGGACCTGACCTGGGAGCTGTTCCGCGACACCCTGATCGAGCAGGCCGAGCAGGGCGTGGACTACTTCACCATCCACGCCGGCGTACTGCTGCGCTATGTGCCACTGACCGCCAAGCGTGTTACCGGTATCGTCAGCCGTGGTGGCTCGATCATGGCCAAGTGGTGCCTGGCCCACCACAAGGAAAACTTCCTGTACACCCACTTCGACGAAATCTGCGAAATCATGAAGGCCTACGACGTCAGCTTCTCGCTGGGCGATGGCCTGCGCCCCGGCTCGATTGCCGACGCCAACGATGCCGCACAATTCGGTGAACTGGAAACCCTCGGCGAGCTGACCAAGATCGCCTGGAAGCATGATGTGCAGTGCATGATCGAAGGCCCGGGCCACGTGCCGATGCAGCTGATCAAGGAGAACATGGACAAGCAGCTGGAATGCTGCGACGAGGCGCCGTTCTACACCCTTGGCCCGCTGACCACCGATATCGCCCCTGGCTACGACCACATCACCTCGGGCATTGGTGCAGCGATGATCGGCTGGTTCGGTTGCGCCATGCTCTGCTATGTCACGCCCAAGGAGCACCTGGGCCTGCCGAACAAGGATGACGTGAAGACCGGCATCATCACCTACAAGATCGCCGCGCATGCCGCCGACCTTGCCAAGGGCCACCCGGGTGCACAGATTCGTGACAACGCCTTGTCCAAGGCGCGCTTCGAATTCCGTTGGGAAGACCAGTTCAACCTCGGCCTGGACCCGGACACTGCTCGCGCCTACCACGACGAAACCCTGCCGAAGGAATCGGCCAAGGTCGCGCATTTCTGCTCGATGTGCGGGCCGAAGTTCTGCTCGATGAAGATTACCCAGGAAGTGCGTGAGTACGCGGCCAAGATCGAAACCGTGGATGTGACGGTCGAGCAAGGCATGCGCGAGCAGGCCGAGCGGTTCCGCCAGGAAGGCAGCCAGCTGTACCACAAGGTGTAACTGACTTTACATCTGCATTGAACCGGCTGGCCTCTTCGCGGGTAAACCCGCTCCCACAGGTATCCCACTGCCTTGAGCATTGTGCGGTCCCTGTGGGAGCGGGTTTACCCGCGAAGAGGCCAGTCGGTTCAGCACATACCTCAACCCTTTTGGCGATCACAACAATGACCACCCCCAGCCAATTCTCCCCCGACCACCCGGTCCCCATCGCTCAGCGCATCTTCGGCGCCCGCGACCTGTTCTCGCTATGGTTTTCCCTCGGCATCGGCCTGATGGTGCTGCAGGTCGGCGCCATGCTGGCCCCCGGCCTGGGCCTTGCAGGCGCAGTGCTGGCCATTGCCCTTGGCACCGGTGTGGGGGTGCTGCTGCTGGGGGCCGCCGGTGTCATTGGCAGCGACACCGGCCTGTCGGCCATGGGCACGCTTAAACTGAGCCTGGGCGGCCACGGCGCGCGCTTGCCGGCGCTGCTCAACCTGCTGCAACTGGTCGGCTGGGGCGCGTTCGAGATCATCGTCATGCGCGATGCCGCCAGCCTGCTGGGCGCGCGGGCGTTCGGCGAAACCAGTGCCTGGAACAGCCCTGTGCTCTGGACGCTGTGCTTCGGCGCCCTGGCCACCTTGCTCGCGGTCGGTGGGCCGCTGGCGTTCGTGCGCAAGGTGCTGCGCACCTGGGGCATCTGGCTGCTGCTGGGTGCTTGCCTGTGGCTGACCTGGAACCTGTTCGCCAAGGCCGACCTGGCGGCACTGTGGAACCGCGCCGGCGACGGTTCGATGTCGCTGGCCGTTGGCTTCGATATTGCCATTGCCATGCCGCTGTCCTGGTTGCCGCTGATCGCCGACTACTCGCGTTTTGCCCGTAACGGCAAACATGTATTCGGCGGTACGGTACTGGGCTACTTTATCGGCAACACCTGGCTGATGAGCCTGGGCGTGGGCTACACCTTGGCCTTCGCCGGCAGTGGCGAAGCCAACGCCCTGCTGCTGGCCCTGGCGGGCGCTGGCATGGGCATTCCACTGCTGCTGATTCTGCTCGACGAGTCGGAAAAGGCATTTGCCGACATTCACTCGGCGGCCGTTTCCACCGGCGTGCTGATGCGCCTGAAGGTCGAACACCTGGCGCTGGCCATTGGCGTGCTGTGCACGCTGATCGCCCTGCTGGCGCCGCTGGCACAGTACGAGAACTTCCTGCTGCTGATCGGTTCGGTGTTTGCACCGCTGTTCGGTGTGGTCTTGATGGACCACTACGTGATCCGTCGCCGCCGCCTGCCGGCACAGGTGCATGGCTTGCACTGGCAGGCACTGCTGGCCTGGGGGGTGGGCGTTGCGGCGTACCATGTGATCGCCGCGCAAGCGCCCGACGTAGGGGCGACCCTGCCGGCATTGCTGCTGGCAGGGCTACTGCACGGGCTGCTGAGCCTCAGCCGCGGCCGGGAAACAGTTCGGGCTTGAGCACGCCATTCAGGCGCGGGTAGGGGATCTTCAATTCCACGTGGCCCATGGAATAGGGCGCGATGGTATAGACCTCGTACTTGACCACCACCGCGCCGTACGTCAGGGCGACGTGCGGCGACCGTTTGAACGGCCAGGTCTTGATGAACTCGGCATCCTTGTCCATGCCCACGCTGATCAGCCAGGCGCGGTGCGATTCTTCGACGGTTTTCCAGAAGGTGTCTTCCTGGCCGGGCACCAGCATGTCCTGCAGGGTCAGCACCTTGTCCAGCTTGCGCGAATAGTTGATGAAACCGCGCCCGGGCATGCCGTGGGCGCCGCCGCTGTCCAGGTAGCTGGACAGTTCGATGATCACCAGCCCGTCATGCTGCTCACGTACCTTGGCTTGCAGATAGCTGCTGTTGCGCTTGTCGGCACTGGCCAGGTACTGCTGCTCGTAGGCTTGCAGGGTGGCGGGTGCGTTACCGCGCTGGTTGTCTTCGGTCAGTTGCAGCAGGCGTTTCTCGACAATGCCATCGAGCTTGGGCAAGGCCGGGAAGTGGATCATGTCGATGTTCACCAGCGGGCAGTCGCTTTCGCTGCAGCCGGGTTTGACATGCTCCCAGGCATCGCGCTTGACCTCGAGCGGCGCCCGGTAGTTAGGCGTGAACAGGCTTTGGCAGGCCCCCAGGGCCAGGGCCAGCACAGCCACGGAAGTCAGTTTGACAAGTGTCATGAGGATCCTTGCAGAACAGGGAAAAGTCGGCCTTTGACCGTCTGCGCGGCCTTCAGTTCGCCACTAAGCTAACAGAGAGAAGGCGCGCTGTCCCGAGTGGGCGAACGGTTGCCGGAAAGGGGTGAAACCGGCAGGCGTGCAGAGTAGGATGGCGCGATGCGGTAAGCATGTGGTTGATGTAGCAACGAGGATTTCCATGTCAGACACGTTGAATTCGGTGCCCAAGGCGGTCGAGATCGTCAAGCGGGCCAATTGCTTCCAGGGCTTCTACAAGCTCGACAAGGTGCACCTGCGCCACGAGCTGTTCGCCGGGGGCATGGGCCGTGAGATCAGCCGCGAGTTGTTCGTGCGCCATGATGCGGTGTGCGTGCTGCCCTACGACCCGCAACGCGATGAAGTGGTGCTGATCGAGCAGTTCCGTGTGGGGGCGCTGGGCAAGGTCGACAACCCTTGGCTGATCGAAATGGTGGCCGGGCTGATCGACAAGGATGAGCAACCCGAGGAAGTCGCCCACCGCGAAGCCGAAGAAGAAGCCGGCCTGGCCTTCACCGCCCTGTGGCCGATGACCCGTTACTTCCCGTCGCCCGGCGGTAGTGACGAATACGTTCACCTGTTCCTCGGCCGTTGCAGCAGCGAAGGGGCGGGCGGCCTGCATGGCCTGGAAGAAGAGGGCGAGGACATTCGTGTGCGCGTGTGGTCGTTCGAGAATGCCTTGCAGGCTGTACGCGACGGGCGTATCTGCAACGCGGCGACCATCATCGGCCTGCAATGGCTGGCGCTGAATCGTGACGAAGTAAGAGGTATGTGGAAGTGAACCTGCTGCGCGAGCGTTATCGGGTCGACCTGGTCGGGCTGCAGGCAGCCTGCGAGGCCAACTACGCCCGGCTGATGCGCCTGTTGCCAGACATGCGCACCACCCAGAGCTCGCGCCGCATCGGCATGACCCAGGGCGACCAAATGCTCGGCGTGCTGGTGCTCGATGTGGTACTGGCCTGCCCGTACACCACCACCCTGCACGTGCGCCAGGAGCACAGCCTGCCGTGGTTGCCGGTACCGCACCTGGAAGTGCAGGTGTACCACGATGCGCGCATGGCCGAAGTGGTCAGTGCCGAGCACACCCGGCGCCTGCGCAGCATCTACCCCTATCCGAACGAGGCCATGCACCAGCCGGACGAAAAGGCCCAGCTCAACCTGTTCCTTGGTGAATGGCTGAGTCACTGCCTGGCTTGTGGCCACGAACTGGCGAGCGTTCGCTGAAGTGTGACGCAGGTCGTTCGTGGGTGTTTGCTCGCGACCGTCGCCCAGCCATAATTCCTGCTGAATCCGTTCGAGGAGACGGCCGTTGCCGCAGCCAGACCAATCGCGCCCCGTGCATGTGGTGCAACTGACCGATGCCCACCTGTTCGCCGACCCGGCCGGCAGCATGCTGGGCCTCAATACCCGTGACAGCCTGCGCCATGTAGTGGCCCAGGTGCAGCGGGAGCAGCCGCTTGTCGACCTGCTGCTGTGCACCGGCGACCTGTCCCAGGACGCCAGCGTGGCCTCCTACGAAGCGTTCCGTGAGCTGACCGCGCCGTTTGCCGTGCCCACGCGCTGGTTGCCGGGCAACCACGACGAGGCGCGGGTCATGGCGCAAGTGGCGCCGGAGCTGGTGCAGGCAGTGACCGATATCGGTGCGTGGCGCATCATCACGCTCGACACTGCGGTACCTGGGGCCACCCATGGGCTGCTGGAAGATCACCAGCTGAGCGTGTTGAAGGCTGCCCTGCAAGAGGCGGGCAACCGGCACTGCCTGGTGTGCTTCCACCATCAGCCGGTGGATATCGGATGTGCCTGGATCGCGCCGATCGGCTTGCGCAATGCCCAGGCGCTGTTCGATATCGTCGAGGGTTATCCACAGGTGCGGGCGCTGCTGTGGGGGCATGTGCATCAGGAATGGGATGAAGTGCGCGGTGGTCGGCGCTTGCTGGCCACCCCGTCGACCTGTATCCAGTTTGCGGCGGGTAGCGAAGACTTCAAGGTGAGCGACGAGCAGCCTGGATACCGCTGGCTGCGCCTGCATGCCGACGGGCGGTTGGAGACTGGAGTGGAGCGGGCGCTGGATTTCCAGGTGAAGCTCGATTTCGATAGCCCTGGCTATTGAGCTGCGGCTGCAGACGCGGTCAATTGTAGGAGCGGCCTTGTGTCGCGATGGGCCGCAGAGCGGCCCCGGCAATGTCTGTGGCGAAGCTGCAACCCTGGGGCCGCTTCGCGCCCCATCGCGACACAAGGCCGCTCCTACAGGGAACTGTGGTTGCGACTTCGGTGAAGAAATTGTTGCGAAACCCGTGACACTGCGTCAAAACCCGGCGAACGCGCTACACTGCGCGTCCCTGCGCCTATCACCGGGCGCGAAGCCACAGATTCCGGGGGCAGCATGTCGGGTTCCATCCTCTATATCCATGGCTTTAACAGCTCGCCACTTTCGACCAAGGCGCGTCAACTCGAGGCCGTGATGCAGCAACTGGGTCTGTCGGCCCAATTGCGGGTGCCCGCCTTGCACCACCACCCACGCCAGGCCATCGCCCAGCTCGAAGCGGCCATCGCCGAACTTGGCGCGCCATTACTGGTGGGCAGTTCGCTCGGCGGCTACTATGCCACCCATCTGGCCGAGCGCCACGGCCTCAAGGCCCTGCTGGTGAACCCGGCGGTGACCCCGCACAAGCATTTCGACGGCTACCTGGGCATCCAGCACAATCACTACACCGGTGAAGCCTGGGAGTTGACCCACGACCACGTGCAGGCCCTGGCCGAACTGGAAGTGCCAGCCCCGGTGGATGCCAGCCGCTATCAAGTGTGGCTGCAGACCGCCGATGAAACCCTGGACTATCGCCATGCCGAGCGCTATTACCGTGCTTGTGCGCTGCGCATACAGGCCGGCGGCGATCACAGCTTCCAGGGCTTCGCCGAGCGCCTGCCGGCACTGCTGGCCTTCGCCGGCATTGCCCGTGGGCAGTATGCAGCGCTCGATTTTTCTGTATTTTGACTTTTTGCATTCACCAGACTGACGACGAGACCCTATGGCCACTCCCAGCGCTAGCGCCTATAACGCAGACGCCATCGAAGTCCTCTCGGGCCTTGACCCGGTCCGCAAGCGGCCGGGCATGTACACCGATACCAGCCGCCCAAACCACCTGGCCCAGGAAGTCATCGACAACAGTGTCGACGAAGCCCTGGCCGGGCATGCCCGTTCGGTGCAGGTCATCCTCCATGCCGACCACTCGCTGGAAGTCAGCGACGATGGCCGCGGCATGCCGGTGGACATCCACCCGGAAGAGGGCGTTTCCGGGGTCGAACTGATCCTCACCAAGCTGCACGCCGGCGGCAAGTTCTCCAACAAGAACTACCAGTTCTCCGGCGGCCTTCACGGCGTGGGCATCTCGGTGGTCAACGCCCTGTCGACCCAGGTGCGCGTGCGCGTCAAACGTGACGGCAACGAATACCAGATGACCTTCGCCGATGGCTTCAAGGCCAGCGAGCTGGAAGTGGTCGGCTCGGTTGGCAAGCGCAACACCGGTACCAGCGTGTACTTCAGTCCCGACCCCAAGTACTTCGATTCGCCGAAGTTCTCCATCAGCCGCCTCAAGCACGTGCTCAAGGCCAAGGCCGTGCTGTGCCCGGGCCTGCTGGTCAGCTTCGAGGACAAGGCCAGCGGCGAGAAGGTCGAATGGCACTATGAAGACGGCCTGCGCTCCTACCTGGTCGATTCGGTCAACGAGTTCCAGCGCCTGCCCGACGAGCCGTTCTGCGGCAGCCTGGCCGGTAACAAGGAGGCCGTGGACTGGGCCCTGTTGTGGTTGCCCGAAGGCGGTGACAGCATCCAGGAAAGCTACGTCAACCTGATCCCTACCGCCCAGGGCGGCACCCACGTCAACGGCCTGCGCCAGGGCCTGCTGGATGCCATGCGCGAATTCTGCGAGTTCCGCAACCTGCTGCCGCGCGGCGTGAAGCTGGCGCCGGAAGACGTCTGGGAGCGCATCACCTTCGTGCTGTCGATGAAGATGCAGGACCCGCAGTTCTCCGGGCAGACCAAGGAGCGCCTGTCGTCGCGCGAGGCGGCTGCCTTCGTTTCCGGCGTGGTCAAGGACGCTTTCAGCCTGTGGCTCAACGCCCACCCCGAGTTGGGCATGCAGCTGGCGGAGCTGGCCATCAGCAACGCCGGGCGTCGCCTGAAGGCCAGCAAGAAGGTCGAGCGCAAGCGCATCACCCAGGGCCCGGCACTCCCCGGCAAACTGGCCGATTGCGCCGGCCAGGACCCGATGCGCGCCGAACTGTTCCTGGTCGAGGGTGACTCGGCCGGTGGCTCGGCCAAGCAGGCACGCGACAAGGAGTTCCAGGCGATCCTGCCGCTGCGTGGCAAGATCCTCAACACCTGGGAAGTGGACGGTGGCGAAGTCCTGGCCAGCCAGGAAGTGCACAACATCGCCGTGGCCATTGGCGTCGACCCGGGGGCCACCGACCTTGCGCAGCTGCGCTATGGCAAGATCTGCATCCTCGCCGACGCCGACTCCGACGGCCTGCACATCGCCACGCTGCTGTGCGCGCTGTTCGTCCAGCACTTCCGCGCGCTGGTCGAGGCCGGGCATGTGTACGTGGCCATGCCGCCGCTGTATCGCATCGACCTGGGCAAGGAAATCTACTACGCCCTCGACGAGGCCGAGCGTGACGGTATCCTCGATCGCCTGGTGGCCGAGAAGAAACGCGGCAAGCCACAGGTCACCCGCTTCAAGGGCCTGGGCGAGATGAACCCGCCACAGCTGCGCGAAACCACCATGGATCCGAACACCCGGCGCCTGGTGCAGCTGACCCTGGACGATGTGCAGGCCACCTGCGAGCTGATGGACAAGCTGCTGGCCAAGAAGCGCGCGGGCGACCGCAAGAGCTGGCTGGAAACCAAGGGCAACCTGGCCGAGGTCATGGTTTGATTCCGCGGCTTCTGGCTGCCTGCCTGGCGCTGGTTGCCCTGCCGAGCCTGGCGGGCAACTGGCCAGAGTTGAAGCTGAGCGCCGAGCACCCGATCGAAGGCATGCGCGGTGGCAACCTGTCTGGCCTGGTGGAATGCCGGGGCGGGCTGTGGGGCGTGTCCGACCGCGACGACGACCGCATTTACCGCCTTGACCAGCAGAACGCCACCTGGCGCGCACAACCGCTCACCTTCACGCCGCCGCCGGTGCCGGAAAGCGGCCTGCCGTGGGGGCTGAAGTCGCGCAACTGGGCGGCTTCGTACATTCGCGGTGGTGAGCTGGATTTCGAAGGCATCACCTGTGACCAGGCTGGCAACCTGTACCTGGTCAGCGAGGCCCATGCTGCCGTACTGCAGCTACCGCTGGAGGGCAAGCCGGACTGGTTGAAGATCGACCCGGCGATGGTGCGCCAAGCCCGGGCCAGTGGCATGCTGCTGAACTTCAACGCCTTGTTCGAAGGCCTGGCTATCAACCCGGCGGGCGACCGCCTGTGGCTGGCCGCCGAGCGCGAACGGCGGGGCCTGGTGGCAATCGAGCGCCAGCAATCGGTGTGGACCTGCGGGCGCAGCTGCGTGCTGCTGAGCGAGGCTGGCGTCGAAATGCAACCGGCGCAGATGCCCAATGCCCAGGCGCTGTCGCGCGACTTCGCCGATCTGGCCTGGTTCGAAGGCAAGCTGTTCACCCTCGAACGCAACGCTTACAGGGTGTGCCGTCGCGATACTGACAGTGGCAAGGTCGAGCGCTGCTGGTCGTTCGCTGCCGATGCCCTGGTCGAGTCGCGCCGTTATCAACAGCCGTTCGGCTTGGCCGAGGCCCTGGTGATCGATGCCAAGGGCGCCTGGATCGGTGTGGACAACAACAACGGCGCCCGCGCCGATGGCGAGACACGCCCGATCGTCTGGCGCTTCGATGCGCCGGAAGGCGGATGGAGCGCCAAGCCATGAGCCAGGCACCGGGCAAGCGGGCTGGCAAGGTATTGATGATCGTCGCCTGGGCGGCGGCGCTGTTCCTTGCCACGCGTTTCTTCGGCCAATGGGAAGACAGCCAGCGCAACCCCAATGCCCAGGTGCAATCGTCGCATGGCGAAGGCTTCATCGAGGTGCGTCTGCTCGGCAACGGCCAGGGCCACTTCGTGGTGGATGGCGCGATCAACGGCCAGGTGGTGCATTTCATGCTCGACACAGGTGCCACCGACGTGGCCATCCCCGAGGCGTTGGGCCGCGAGCTGGGCCTGCAGCGCGGCAGCCCGGTGCAGCTCAGTACCGCCAACGGCCGTACCGAGGGCTACCGCACGCGCCTTGCGAGCCTGCAGTTGGGTGATATCCGCCTGCAGGACGTGCGTGCCATCGTGGTACCGGGCCTGGACGGGCAGACCGTATTACTGGGCATGAGTGCCCTGAAACAACTTGAATTTACCCAGCGCGGCGGCACCATGTTGCTGCGCCAGAACCTGAAATGACGAGGCCCGCATGAGCGACTCACTGGAACTCAGCCTGGACGGCGTGGAACGCCGCTCGCTGGCTGACTTCACCGAACAGGCCTACCTCAACTACTCCATGTACGTGATCATGGACCGCGCCCTGCCGCACATCGGCGATGGCCTGAAGCCGGTGCAGCGTCGCATCGTCTACGCCATGAGCGAGTTGGGGCTCGATGCCGATGCCAAGCACAAGAAGTCGGCGCGTACCGTTGGTGACGTGCTCGGCAAGTTCCACCCCCACGGCGACTCGGCCTGCTACGAGGCCATGGTGCTGATGGCGCAGCCGTTCAGCTACCGCTACACCCTGGTCGACGGCCAGGGCAACTGGGGTGCGCCGGACGATCCGAAGTCGTTCGCTGCCATGCGTTATACCGAAGCGCGTCTTTCGCGCTACGCCGAAGTGCTGCTCAGCGAAGTGGGCCAGGGCACCGTGGACTGGGTGCCCAACTTCGACGGCACCCTGCAGGAGCCGGCCGTTTTGCCTGCGCGCCTGCCCAACATCCTGCTCAACGGCACCACTGGTATCGCCGTGGGCATGGCCACCGATGTGCCGCCGCACAACCTGCGTGAAGTGGCCACGGCGTGTGTGCGCCTGCTCGACGAGCCCAAGGCCACCATCGAGCAGCTGTGCGAGCACATCCAGGGGCCGGACTACCCGACCGAGGCCGAGATCGTCACGCCGCGCGCAGAAATCCTCAAGATGTACGAAAGTGGCCGCGGTTCCATCCGCATGCGTGCCGTGTACCGCGTCGAGGATGGCGACATCGTTGTCACCGCGCTGCCGCACCAGGTCTCCGGGGCCAAGGTGCTGGAGCAGATCGCTGCGCAGATGCAGGCCAAGAAGCTGCCGATGGTCGCCGACCTGCGTGACGAGTCGGACCACGAGAACCCGTGCCGCATCGTCATCATCCCGCGCTCCAACCGGGTGGATGCCGATGAACTGATGCAGCACCTGTTTGCCACCACTGATCTGGAGAGCAGCTACCGGGTCAACATCAACATCATCGGCCTGGATGGCCGCCCGCAGTTGAAGAACCTGCGGACGATCCTGGTGGAATGGCTGGAGTTCCGCACCAATACCGTTCGTCGCCGCCTGCAGCACCGCCTGGACAAGGTGGAGAAGCGTCTGCACCTGTTGGAAGGTTTGCTGACCGCGTTTCTCAACCTGGATGAAGTCATCCACATCATCCGCACCGAGGAGCACCCTAAACAGGCGCTGATTGCCCGCTTCGGCCTGACCGAAATCCAGGCCGACTACATCCTCGAGACCCGCCTGCGTCAATTGGCGCGCCTGGAGGAGATGAAGATTCGCGGCGAGCAGGACGAATTGCTGAAGGAACAGGCCAAACTGCTGGCCCTGCTGGGCAGTGAGGCCAAGCTGCGCAAGCTGGTACGCAGCGAGCTGATCAAGGATGCCGAAACCTATGGCGACGACCGCCGCTCGCCGATCGTCGAGCGCGCCGAGGCCAAGGCCCTGTCGGAAAACGAGCTGATGCCGACCGAGCCGGTCACCGTGGTGCTGTCGGAGAAGGGCTGGGTGCGCTGCGCCAAGGGCCACGACATCGATGCCACCGGCCTGTCGTACAAGGCCGGCGATGGCTTCAAGGCCGCCGCCGCCGGGCGCTCCAACCAGTTTGCCGTACTTATCGACTCCACTGGCCGCAGTTACTCGCTGGCCGCCCATAGCCTGCCGTCGGCGCGTGGTCAGGGCGAACCGCTGACCGGCCGCCTGACGCCACCGCCCGGGGCTACCTTCGAGTGCGTGCTGTTGCCGGACGACGACGCGCTGTACGTGGTGGCTTCGGACGCCGGCTATGGCTTCGTGGTCAAGGGTGAAGACCTGCAGGCCAAGAACAAGGCCGGCAAAGGCTTGCTCAGCCTGCCCAACGGTGCCAAGGTCATGACCCCGCGGCCGGTGGCAAATCGCGAGCAGGACTGGCTGGCGGCGGTGACCACTGAAGGCCGCCTGCTGGTGTTCAAGGTCAGTGACCTGCCTCAGTTGGGCAAAGGCAAGGGCAACAAGATCATCGGGGTGCCGGGCGACCGGGTGGCCAGCCGTGAAGAATTCGTTACCGATCTGGCAGTGATTGCCGATGGCGCGACTCTTGTATTGCAAGCCGGCAAGCGTACCCTATCTCTGAAAGCGGACGACCTGGAGCATTACAAGGGCGAGCGCGGACGGCGCGGCAGCAAGCTGCCACGCGGGTTCCAGCGGGTCGATGGGTTGCAGGTGGAAGTGCCGGCATAACCGGTGAAATGTCTGGAACGGCAATTTCAGCGCCGTTCCGGGCAGAAATGCTGGAGTCGGACGGTTATTTCGCGGATGATATGGCCCTTGCGGTGCCGGCGTGGCCGTGTGCCCGTTTGAACCTACATGTATCACTGCGGTTGGCCTGTTGGCGACCGCCTGGATGGGATGATGAAATTTCTGCGCCTTCCATTTGCGCTGTTGATGACTGGCCTGCTGGGCCTTGGCGGGTGCACCATGCACCAGCCGGTTGCCCTGTACCAGCTCGACAGTGGTGATCCTGGCCAGCCTTCGCAGAGTGCGGGCATGGCCGTGGTGCTCGGCCCGGTATCGGTAGCCGATTACCTGCAACGTGAGACGTTCCTGCAGCGTCAGCCCGATGGCAGCCTGAGTTCGGCGACGGACGGTCGTTGGGCCGGTAGCCTTTCGTCGGATATCGACCAGCTGCTGGTGCGCCAGCTTGCCTGGCGCCTGGACAGCCAGCGTGTGGTGCTGGCCCCGGCGGCGGCCGGTTTCAACCCGGATGTACAAGTGCTGTTGTCGATCACGCGCCTGGACTCGGGCAAGGACCAGCCGGCCATCCTGGATGCCCAGTGGCGCCTGCTGGACCGCCGTGGCCACGTGCGTGACAACCGCATCGTTCACCTCGAGCAGCCACATGCGGGCAGCGAGGCGTCGCAGGTGCAGGCCCAGGGGCAATTGCTGCAGAAGCTGGCCGAACAGCTGAGCACGGCGGTCAAGCCGCTGGCAAACCAACCGGCGATTGCCGAAGAGTCGCCAAAGAAGCAGGCTGCTCCGGTTCAGGTAAAGAAGACGCCGGAGAAATCCAAGATCCCGATGGCTGCGCCGATTCGGACCGATATGGAAGTCTACCGGTTCTGATCGAACTGCCAGATACGAAAAAGCCCGCAACGATGCGGGCTTTTTCGTATCTGCTGTTTGTGTACTGCCTGTACCGGCCTCTTCGCGGGTAAACCCGCTCCCACAGGTACAACACAGGCCTTGGGGGCGGTGATATCCCTGTGGGAGCGGGTTTACCCGCGAAGAAGCCACCTCGATATCAGGCTCGGCGTTCGTGCATCCGCGCCAGTTGCCGCTCAAGCATCGACGGGTAGGGCTCCATCAGGCGCTCCACGCAGCAGGCGCCTTCGGGGCTGGCAATCGGGCGAATGCGGGCGCGCTGGCGAATCAGCGTGTCATCGCTGATCTGCCTCTCTACCAGCAACAGGTTGCGGCTGTGCTGCGACAGCGCCAGGGCGTCCTGGGCCTTTTCGGCCATCAGCAGGTCCACCAGCTCCAGCCCTTGCAGGTCATTGCCCAGGGCCAGGCCCAGTTGCAGCTGCAGGGTTATGCCGCTGTCCGCTACCTCGATCTGCAGGGCATGGCCCAGGGCGCGCAATAGCTCGCCGCAGCAGATGGCGTTGGTCAGATAGTCCTCGCCGCAGTCGCGGCTGTGGAACAACACCAGGGTGCTGCCGTCGTTGAGCGTGTGAGTTTCGCCGTCGTAGAGCGAGGCGGCGTGCTCCAGGCAATCCCGGTAGCGCTCGGTCAGTTCGGTCAGGCGTGTGCGCGGCAGGCGACGCAGCTGCTCCTGCGAACCCAGTTGCACGGCAAGCACGGCGCTGTACTGCGGCTCGTCGGATTCGATCACGGCGGCCTTGGGCGCGCTTTCGTCGTCCAGCAGGCCGGCGAAGGCTTCATCATCATCGTCATCATCGTCCGCCTGGGTGGCAGGCTTGGCGTGTGGTGCGGCCTTGGCTGCCGGGACTGCGTCGTGCAGGTCATCGAACTGCTCGTCGTCCTCTTCTTCAGGCTCCGGCTCAGGTGGCGGTGGCGGGGCCAGGCGCGCATGCAGCTGGCGGGCGATGTCGCCGATCTCGTCCTGCCGGTCGGTGGCCGGGGTATAGGGTTGCGGGTCGCGCAGCCACACCCGCAGCTGCAGCAATGGCAGAGTGATGAAGCGGCCCTGGCGCAGGCTCAAGGTCAGCGCCAGCACCAGCAGGATGGCGGCAAGTATGCCCATGCTCTGCAGGCTGATCAGCATCGGCTGCTGGAACTGGCTCATGTCCAGGCTGATGCGCAGTTGCCCGGCGGTCACATCCTGGAAGGTGATCTTGGTCTGGTACAGGCCTTCGGCCTCGCCCAGCAGGCTGTTGCGCGGGCGCTGCCCGGCTTCGGCGAGGATGCGGTTGTCCACGCTGTAGATCGCCGCATGGGCCACCAGCGGGTTCTTCACCAGGTTGCCGAGCAGCACGTTGAGGCTGAGGATGTCGTTGGCCACCAGCAGCTCGGTCGCCGAGGTGGCGGTCTGGGTAGTCAGGCTCTGGCCCAGGGCATCGGCCTGCTCGTGCATGGCCTGCTTGAACTGCAGGCCCATTACGCAGGCGTAGATCACCAACGCCAGCGCCACCAGGAATATGTTGGTGCAGGCGATGCGCAGTGCCAGCGGCACGCGACGTTGACTCAGGGCGCGATAGATCATCAGGAAGAAGTTGTCTGCTTTGACGGGCGTGGGCCGGTTCACTGAGCTCGGCTCTTAATGGCATGAAAGTGTGGGGCAGTATAGCGAGCCGGGTTTTGTCGGCAAAGTATCGTTGGCGCCCGATGGTCACGGAAAATCGGTAGAATGCGCATTTTTCATCGAAGTCGGAGCCAGGTTGTGCGCGAAATCGTCCTGATCAACATCACCGGTGAGGACCGTCCCGGTCTCACTGCGGCTATCACCGGCGTCCTGCTGCAGGGCGGTGTGAGCATCCTCGACATTGGCCTGGCAGTCATGCACGGTACCTTGTCGTTCGGCATTCTGGTCGATATCCCGGACAACGAAGTGGCAACTTCGCTGCTGCAGAGCGTGCAGGCCAAGGCCCACGAACTGAACCTGCAGGCCCGCTATACGCCGATTTCCGAGGCAGACTACCAGCATTGGGCCGATGGCCAGGGCGAGGCGCGCCACATCGTCACCTTGCTCAGCCGCAAGATCACGCCAGAGCAGCTGCAGCGGGTGAGTGCGGTAATCAGCCAGTACGGCCTGACCATCGAGCGCATCGAGCGCCTGTCGGCACGTGTGGCGCTGGATGCCGAGACCGACAAGGGCAAGGCGGCCATCGAAATCTCTGTGCGCGGCGTGCCGAGCGATGCCCAGGCGCTGCGTGCAGACTTCTTCGCCCTGGCTGAAGAGCTGAGCATCGACATTGCCTTCCAGAAGGACGACCTGTTCCGCCGCAACCGTCGCCTGGCGGTGTTCGACATGGACTCGACGCTGATCGAAGCCGAAGTCATCGACGAACTGGCCAAGGCTGCTGGCGTGGGTGAGCAGGTGGCCGCGATCACCGAGCGCGCCATGCGTGGCGAACTGGACTTCCGCGCCAGCTTCAAGGAGCGCATGGCGCTGCTCAAGGGCCTGGATGTGGGTGTGCTGGACGAGATTGGTGCGTCGCTGCGCCTGACCGAGGGCGCCGAAAACCTGTTCGCCGAACTCAAGCGCCTGGGTTACAAGACGGCGATCCTGTCCGGTGGCTTCACTTACTTTGCCCGCCAGGTGCAGGCACGCCTGGGCATCGACTATGTGTTCGCCAATGAGCTGGAAGTGGTCGACGGCAAGGTGACCGGTGTGGCGGTGGAGCCGATCGTCGATGCCCAGCGCAAGGCCGAGCTGCTGCAGAAGCTGGCCAGCGAAGAAGGTTTGCAGCTGGAGCAGACCATTGCCGTGGGTGACGGTGCCAATGACCTGCCGATGTTGTCGCTGGCCGGCTTGGGCGTTGCGTTCCGGGCCAAGCCGCTGGTGCGTCAGTCGGCCAAGCAGGCGATTTCCACGCTGGGGCTGGATGGGGTGCTGTACCTGCTGGGCCTGCGCGACCGCGACGCCCGCGGCTGATCTGCAAACTTGGGGCTGCGAAGCAGCCCCAAGTTCTATCAGGTAATCAAGCCTGCACAGGCACCGCCAACTGCTGCCCCATACGCACCGCAGAGCCGGCACCCAGCGTTTCCGCCCATTTCACCTGCTCCGGCCCGAACAGCACGATAGCGGTCGACCCCAGCTTGAAGCGGCCCAGTTCGGCGCCTTTCTCCAGGTGGATCGGCGCGCGGCTGGCTTCGTCGTAGCGGAAGGTTTTCAGTTCACGCTTGGGCGGCGTCACCAGCCCGGCCCATACGGTTTCGATCGAAGCGACGATCATTGCGCCAACCAGCACCACGGCCATCGGCCCGCGCTCGGTATCGAACAGGCAGACCACGCGCTCGTTGCGGGCGAACAGCTCGGGGACGTTCTCTGCGGTTGTCTGGTTGACCGAGAACAGGCGGCCCGGCACGTAGACCATCTCACGCAGGGTACCGGCCAGCGGCATGTGCACGCGGTGGTAGTCCTTGGGCGACAGGTAGATGGTGGCGAACTCGCCGCCCATGAACGGCGCGGCCATGGCCGGGTCACCACCCAGCAGTTCCTGCGCGCTGTAGCCGTGGCCTTTGGCCTGGAAGATGCGGCCGTGCTCGATCGGGCCGAGCTGGCTGACGGCACCGTCGGCGGGGCACAGGATGGCGCCCGGGGTCTCGTCCAGCGGGCGGGCACCTGGCTTCAGGGCGCGAGTGAAGAACGCATTGAAGTGTTCATAGGCGCTCAGGTCTTCGACCAGCGCTTCGCTCATGTTGACCTGATAACGCTTGGCGAACCAGGCGGTGAAGGCGTTCTTGAACCAGCGCACGCGGCACTCGGCGATGCAGCCGGCCAGCCGCGACAGCAGGTGGTGCGGCAGCAGGTACTGGCTGATGATGAACAAACGGGATTTCATGCAGGTTCCTTAGACTTCTACAGGCGTGTCCGGGTGGTTGCCCCATTCGCTCCACGAGCCGGCGTAGGCCTTGACGCGTGGGTAGCCGAGGGCCTTGGCCACCAGATAGGTGAAACCGGAGCGGCGGTGGGTCTGGCAGTGGGTAATCACTTCCTTGTCGGGGGTGATACCCAGGTTCTGCAGGACTTCGGCGATGTCCTGGCGAATGCGCAGGTGGTCGTTGAGGTCCATGCCGGCGGTCCACTCGAAGTTGATTGCGCCGGGGATGTGGCCGCCCTTGGCTGCCAGTACTTTCTCGCCGCTGAATTCCTGCGGGCCACGGGCGTCCCAGATGACCAGGTCGTTGGCGCCCAGGCGGCTTTGCAGGTACTCGCGGGTGGCGGTGGGCGAACTGTCGATGCGCAGGTGCACCTGTGTGTTGCCGCTGGCGGGTACCTCTGTGGAGAGTTTGTCGGCAGGCCAGGCCTGGATGCCGCCATTGAGGTAGTGGTAACGCTTGTGGCCGATCACATCGAGCAGCCAGATGAAGCGCCCGGCCCAGCCGCCGCCCTCATCGTCGTACACCACATACACGGCATCATCGCGGTGGCCGAGTTCGCTGAACAGTTTTTCCAGCTCGCCCAAGGCCGGCAGCAGGCCTGGTGCGGGGGGCTGGCCAAGCTGGGTACGCTTGCCTTCGACGAAGTGTGCGCCGGGGATATGCCCGCTGACATAGCGGTTGGCGCTGCTCAGGTCGACCAGGATCAGCTGTGGCGAATCCAGGCGCGGCAGCAGGTCCGCAGCTTCGATCACCAGGGGCAGGCCGGAAAAGTCAGTCATCCACGGTCTCCAGTGTGGAAAGAGGGCCGATTGTAGCGCAAGGCTCAGGCCTTGCGGTTGGCAAACACCGACAGCGCCCGTTCAGTGCACTGTGCGGTCTTGCCGAAGGCTTGCACGCTGACATCGGCCAGCGGCCGACAGCCCTGGTCAGCCACCATCAGCATCAGCACCTGATCGTTCACCGCCAGTGAGCGCAGCAATACGTGCTCGCTACGGAACAAGGCACGCAGCGGGGCCGGCAGCAGCGCCGAGAACTGGCTGTGGTTTTCCGGGGTGATGCGCAATTGCCCAGCCTGGGCCAGCAGCTTCTGCAGCAGTTTGTTCTGCGCCACTGGCAGCACCAGCGCCCCGGCTTCCTTGGGCAGGCCGGCCATCTGCTGCACGCGCAGCTGGTCGTTGGCCCTGTCCAGGCTCAGTAGCAGGATCCGCTGCATGCCAGCGGCCAGAAGGGCCTCGATAACCTGTGTGGCCAGGTGCACGCTGTTGGTAAACGGGCTGGGCTGGGCCAGAAGGTCCTGGCACAGCTTGCGCCAGCGTGCCAGTTCGTCGTTGGTCGGCGGTGGCGGAGCCAGCATGTCCGGGTGCGGGCGGCGCTGGTGCCAGGGCCAGATCAGCGCTTCGGCCGGGTGGAACAGGGCATGCTGGGCATGGCGGCGGGCGCTGGCCGCAGCCTGCTGGTGCACCTGTTGCTGTACGTCTTCCAGCGAGGTCTGCAGGTACAGTGCGGTCAGCAGCTGCCAGCGCAGCAGGTGCGGGTTGTCCCAGCCCACTTGTGCCGCCAGGGCCAGGTTGTTGGCCAGCAGCACGGTGTTGGCCGGCTGGTTGAACCAGCGGCGCAGGCCCGGCTCGGCGTCCAGGCGATGTTGCTGGCTTAGCAGGTCCTGGTCGCGGGCGATGCTGAGCACCTGGGCCAGTTGTTCGCGCTCTTCCAGCAGCAGGCGGTAACCCTGGGTCACCCATTGTGGCAGGCGCCAGTACTCCGCCATGGTCTGGCACAGTTCCATGATGCGCACGCCAAACAGTTCGTCCTCGACATGTGCGGCGTCTTCGCCCTTGTGGATAACCCGCAGTTCCCAGGTATCGAGCAGCTTGGGGTAGGCCAGCGCCAGCGGCCAGAGCGGCGACAGGAACAACAGGCTGCCCCAGTGGATTTCCTGCCACAGCCGTGCCAGACGGCTGGCGAACAGGCCGCTGGCTTGCTGCGAGGCGTGCTGGCTGATCAGCTGGAACTGGCACAGTACCGGCGGGATCTCTTCGACGGGCACTGCCGGGAGGCGCTTGAGCAGCTGCTCGCTGCGCTCCAGGCCCAGGCGGTTGAGGGCGACTTCCAGGCTTTCGGCGGGTTCTGCCAGGCTGGCATTGGTGGGGTGATTGGCTTCGCGCATCACCGACAGCACCAGTGCCGGGCTGTCCTGCATCAGTTCGGCGATATCGCGCAGCGAGCGGCGGCTATCGTGGATGGCCGCCATGACCCGGTCGTAGCTGTGCTTCGGCACGGGGATGCGAACACTCTCGAGCAGCTTTACCCAGGCCTCTAGCGTACGTGGAGCCTGAGCGGGCACCTTGGTTTCAATTGGCATTTTGACATCAGTCCGAACTGGCTTTTCGCATTGAGTGGCTATAGTCTGGCGCAGTTCTGCCGATAAGTAGAAGAAGAGTTTTAAAGCTCCCGTCTCTTCCCCTGACCACGACAGCAAGTGCTTTGAACCTATGGCTAAAATTATCGGCATCATCGTCGTATTCGCGAGCGTGCTCGGCGGATACGTGCTTTCCCACGGCAAGATCGCGGCACTGATCCAGCCGTTCGAAGTACTGATCATCGGCGGTGCGGCCTTTGGTGCATTCCTGCAGGCCAACCCTGGCCACATGACCATGCACGTCATCAAGAAGTCGATGAAGATGTTCGGCTCGCGCTTCACTCATGCCTTCTACCTGGAAGTGCTGGGCCTGGTGTACGAGATCCTCAACAAGAGCCGGCGCGAAGGCATGATGGCCATCGAGGCCGACATCGAGGATGCCGCCGCCAGCCCGATCTTCGCCAAGTACCCGACGGTGCTGGCCGATGAGCGCATGACCGCGTTCGTCTGCGACTACCTGCGCATCATGTCCACCGGCAACATGGCCCCGCACGAACTCGAGGGCCTGTTCGACATGGAACTGCTGAGCATGAAGGAAGAGCTGGAGCACCCTTCCCATGCGGTGAACGGTATCGCCGACGGCATGCCCGGCTTCGGTATCGTTGCGGCGGTACTGGGTATCGTGGTGACCATGGCCTCGCTCGGCGAGGGTGACCAGGCCTCCATCGGCCTCCATGTGGGTGCGGCACTGGTGGGTACCTTCTTCGGTATTCTGGCGGCCTACGGCTTCTTCGGCCCGTTGGCCAAGTGCCTGGAGCACGATGCCAAGGAAGAGCTGAACCTCTACGAATCGATCAAGGCATCGTTGGTGGCCTCGGCCTCGGGCATGCCGCCGTCGCTGGCGGTCGAGTTCGGGCGCAAGGTGCTGTACCCCAAGCACCGCCCAAGCTTCGCCGAGCTGGAACAAGCGGTTCGCGGTCGCTGAGTCATGGAGAACAATCAGCCCATCATCGTCAAGCGCGTCAAGCGCTATGGCGGCGGCCACCACGGCGGCGCCTGGAAAATCGCCTTCGCCGACTTCGCCACGGCGATGATGGCGTTCTTCCTGGTACTGTGGCTGTTGTCCACGGCCACGCCGGAACAGAAGATCGCCATTGCCGGCTACTTCAAGGACCCGATCGGCTTCTCGGAAAGCGGTACGCCCTACATCATCGACCTGGGTGGCTCCCCTCAGCTGGCGCCGGAAAAGACCATCAACCCCGAAGCCAAGTCGGAGCCGACGCCTGATACCAGCATCCAGCTGGACAAGGATCAGGTGGAGACCATGGCCGAGCAGGTCGAGCGTGAGCGCCTGGAGTTGCTGCTGCAGGAATTGCAGAACAAGGTGGAAGAGAACCCGCAGCTGCAGAAGTTCAAGGACCAGATCCTGTTCGAGATCACCCAGGACGGCCTGCGCATCCAGATCATGGACGCCGAGAACCGGCCGATGTTCGACATCGGCAGCGCGCGCCTGCAGCCGTACTTCGAGGACATCCTGTTGGCGATGGCCGACACCATCAAGGCGGTGCCGAACAAGATCAGCATCAGTGGCCACACCGATGCCAAGCCGTATGCCGGCACTGGCGAGTTTGGCAACTGGGAACTGTCGGCCAACCGCGCCAACGCCGCACGCCGCGCGCTGGTGGCTGGCGGTTACCCGGACGGCCAGGTGGCACGGGTGGTGGGCTACGCCTCGTCGTCGCTGTTCGACCGCAAGGACCCGTTCAACCCGGTCAACCGCCGTATCGACATCATCGTGCTGACCAAGAAGGCCCAGCGCAATATCGAAGGTGAGCAGGGCGTGCCAGAAGCACCGGCTGCCGAGCCCGCGCCGCCGGCTGCTGCGGCACCGGCTGCGCCAGGGGAGGCCGGGCAGGCACCCATGCAGCCGCGTGAACTGCGCCAGAAGCTGAACATCTTCGAAGAGGGGACGCTGAAGATGGATGAGGCCAAGGACCAGTAAACCCTACAGGATTGCGCTGTAGCTGAAGCAAGCGCGGAACCTGTGGGAGCGGGCTTGCCCGCGAACACGGGCGAAGCCCGTGCCAACCACCGCGGTGCCTGCTTCGCGGGCACGCCCGCTCCCACAGGATTGGCGTGGCCCTTGAGCCTTGTCTAGTACCTGCGGGAGCGGGCAGGTCAGTAAGCGTCTTCCGGCAAACTGGCGATGATCGAGCGATAGCTGTTCATTCGTTGCGGCTTGATGCGCCCCTCGTCCAGCGCCTTGAGCAGCGCACAGCCCGGTTCGCGATCATGCTTGCAGTCGCGGAAGCGGCAGGTGCCGAACAAGTCGCGGAACTCGATGAAACCATCCTCCACATCGCTGCGGCTGACATGACCCAGGCCGAACTCGCGGATACCCGGCGAATCGATCAGGTCACCCCCATTGGGGAAGTGGTACAAACGCGCAGTGGTGGTGGTGTGGGTGCCCTGGCCAGACCATTCCGACAGGTCGCCGACACGGGTGCCGGCGTCCGGCAGCAGGCTGTTGACCAAAGACGACTTGCCCACCCCCGACTGGCCGACGAACACGCTGATGTGGCCGTCGAGCATCTGCTGCAGGCGTTGCATGCCGTCACCGTGATGTGCCGAGACTTCCAGCAGCGGGTAGCCCAGCTCGCGGTAAACCTCCAGCAGTGCGTGCAGGCCCGGGCCGTTCTCGTCGTTGATCAGGTCGGCCTTGTTCAGCAGCAACAGCGGGCGAATGCCGGCGTGCTCTGCGGCCACCAGGTAGCGGTCGATCAGGTTGGGGTGCGGTTCGGGCGCAGGGGCGAAGACGATCACGATCAGGTCGACGTTGGCCGCCACCGGCTTCAGCTGGCCGTGGTTGTTAGGCCGGCACAGCTCGGTGCTGCGCGGCATCTGCGCGACGATCACGCCAATGCCCTGGTTGCCCGCCCGCCATACCACGCGGTCGCCGGTAACCAGCGCCGGCAGGTTGGCGCGCAAGTGGCAGCGGAACACCTGGCCAGCGGCTTCGCCGTCCTGGGCTTCCACCTCTACCTGCACACCGAAGTGCGCAATCACCAGGCCCAGCTGCTCCGGCCCCAGGTCGCCACCCTCCAGTTCCTGCAGTGCGTGCTGTTCGCGTTTGGCCGCACGCGCGGCGCGCTCGTTCTGGATTTTTTCGATGCGCCAGTTCTGGCGGCGATTGAGCTGGCGTTTGGCCATGAAGGTTCCGTGCGTGGGGCAGGTTGAAAACGGCAGGCAGTTTAGCACGCCAGGCGCCGGACCATTTGGCTTACCTTCGTGCCGTGAATGGGCGTGCCTTGGCCACTACGCTACTATGACGGCCTATACGAGGAGTCCCCGCATGCAAAACCCACAGAACCTGATCTGGATCGACCTTGAAATGACAGGCCTGGATCCGGACAGCGACGTCATCATCGAGATGGCCACCATCGTCACCGACAGCGAACTGAACACCCTGGCCGAAGGGCCGGTGATCGCCATCCACCACAGTGACGAAGTGCTGGCGCGCATGGACGAATGGAACACCCGCACCCATGGCGCTTCGGGCCTGACCCAGCGCGTACGCGAGAGCAAGGTCGGCATGGCCGAAGCCGAGGCGCAGACCATCGCCTTCCTCGAGCAGTGGGTGCCGAAAGGCAAGTCGCCGATCTGTGGCAACAGCATCTGCCAGGACCGCCGCTTCCTGTACCGGCACATGCGCAACCTGGAAAACTACTTCCACTACCGCAACCTGGACGTTTCGACCCTGAAGGAGCTGGCTGCACGCTGGGCGCCTGACGTGCGCGACAGCTTCAAGAAGGGCAACACCCACCTGGCGCTGGACGACATCCGCGAATCGATCGCCGAACTGCGCCACTATCGCGAGCACTTCATCAAGGTGTGAGCCGAAAAGGCGCAGATATTGTATCTGCGCCCTCTTTTGGTGCCCTGGGCAACTGGTTAGACTGCGCGCCTTTCTCGCACGCCCGCACGGACTCCGCACCATGTTGTTGATGCTCTACCTCATCGCCATCACCGCCGAAGCCATGACCGGCGCGTTGTCTGCCGGCCGCCGCGGCATGGACTGGTTCGGCGTGGTGCTGATTGCCTGTGTCACCGCCCTGGGTGGCGGCTCGGTGCGTGACGTGCTGCTCGGGCACTACCCGCTGACCTGGGTGAAGCACCCTGAATACCTGGTGCTGACCAGCTGTGCGGCGCTGCTGACCATTTTCATCGCGCCGATGATGCGCCGCCTGCGCTCGCTGTTCCTGGTGCTCGATGCCCTGGGGCTGGTGGCCTTTACCCTGATTGGCTGCATGACCGCGCTGGAGATGGGGCAGGGCATGCTGGTGGCGTCGATCAGCGGGGTGATCACCGGGGTATTTGGCGGGATCTTGCGGGATATCTTCTGCAACGACATTCCCCTGGTGTTCCGTCGCGAGCTGTACGCCAGTGTGTCGTTTGCGGCGGCGTGGTTCTACCTGGGTTGCGTGTATTTCAAGGTGCCGGCGGAGCAGGCGATGCTGCTGACCTTGTTTGGCGGGTTCCTGGTGCGGCTGCTGGCCATTCGGTTCCATTGGGAAATGCCCAAGTTCCATTACAACGATCAGCAGTAGCGCAGTCGCGGGCGCAACCTGGCCCCTGTGGGAATTACCCAGCCCTTTGGGCTGCGCTGTCGCTCCGCGTACCCTGTGGGAGCGGCTTTAGCCGCGAAGAATCCAACGCGGAGCATGGCACGGGCTTCGCCCGTGTTCGCGGGTGAACCCGCTCCCACAGGGGTTGTGTGGCTACGAAACGCCGTGCTGCGCCAGCGCCCACTCCACATGCTCCCTCACCAGCTCCGAGGCATCCTCGCGCCGTGCCTTCAGCGCCTCGATCACCGGAATCGTCGAAGGCGCATTGCCAAGCCCCACTGCCAGGTTGCGCAACCAGCGCTCATACCCGGCCCGGCGCAACGGCCCACCTTCGGTCTTGCGCAGGAAGGTCCTTTCATCCCACAGGAACATCTCCGCCAACTCGGCATTCTCCAGCCCGTGCCTTGGCTGGAAGTCCTGTTCCTGGCTGTGCCTGGCAAAGCGGTTCCACGGGCAGACGATCTGACAGTCATCGCAACCGAACACCCGATTGCCCATCTTCGAACGCAACTCGACAGGGATCGGCCCGCGCAGTTCGATGGTCAGGTACGAGATGCAGCGCCGTGCATCCAGCACATACGGCCCGACGAAGGCCTGGGTCGGGCAGATGTCCAGGCAGGCCTGGCAGCGCCCGCAGTGTTCGCTGGTGGTGGCTTCGTCCACCGGCAGCGGCAGGTCGACGAACAGCTCGGCGAGGAAGAAGTAGCTGCCCGCCTTGCGGTTGAGCAGCAGGGTGTTCTTGCCGATCCAGCCTAACCCGGCCTGCTCGGCCAAGGCCTTTTCCAGCACCGGAGCGCTGTCGACGAAGGCGCGGTAACCGAACGGGCCGATGGCTTCCTGAATGCGATCGGCCAGAAACTGCACGCGCTTGCGCACCAGCTTGTGGTAATCCCGGCCCAAGGCGTAGCGCGACACGTAGGCTTTCTCCGGCTGTGCCAGGCGCTGCGCCATCTGCGTGTCGCCGGGCAGGTAGTCCATGCGCAGCGATACCACGCGTACCGTGCCGGGGATCAGCTGCTCTGGGTGCGCGCGCTTGCTGCCGTGCGCGCCCAGGTATTCCATCTCGCCCTGATAGCCGGCGTCGAGCCAGCGCTGCAGGTGGTGTTCGTGTTCGCCAAGGTCGACCCCGGCGATGCCAACGTGGGCAAAACCGAGTTCTTGGCCCCAAATCTTGATCGATTGGGCCAGTTGGATGAGGTCAGGCGTACAGGCGGACATGGATGGGCAAGGCAATACGGGCTCAGGTGCGTATAATTCTGCCAGACATTGGAGCCTTTGACCCCATGCCGCAGACCAAACACCCCAGCCACATCCCTCAATTGCTCAGCAGCGTGACTGTCGCGCACCTGCCGGCACGGCATGCGCATGCCCATAAAGGCGACTTCGGCCATGTACTGGTGGTCGGTGGCGACCTTGGCACTGGTGGCGCCGTGCTGCTCAGCGCCGAAGCTGCCCTGCGCTGTGGCGCGGGGCTGGTCAGTGTGGCGACCCGGCCCGAACACGTGACTGCCAGCCTGGCGCGCCTGCCTGAGGTCATGTGCCTGGGCGCCAGCTCGGCCAACCAGCTGATGGGCGTGCTGGAGCGCGCTTCGGTGCTGGTGGTCGGCCCAGGCCTGGGCCAGGCGGCCTGGGGCCGCAGCCTGCTGTCGGCGGTGGCCAATGCCGAGCGCCCGCAGGTGTGGGACGCCGACGCCCTGAACTTGCTGGCGCGCACCCCGTTAGCCCTGCCCAGTGGCAGCATTCTTACCCCGCACCCGGGGGAGGCGGCGCGGCTGCTGGGCATTTCCACCGAGGCTGTGCAGGCGGACCGCCCGGGCGCCGCACGCAAGCTGGCGCGCCGTTACAACAGCGTCTGCGTGCTCAAGGGGGCCGGCACTCTGGTAGCCGACCCGGTCGGGCAGTTGCTGCTGTGCGAACGTGGCCACCCGGCCATGGCCGGTGCCGGCCTGGGCGATGTGCTGACCGGCGTGCTGGCGGCGCTGCTGGCCCAAGGCCTGGATGCCTGGCATGCCGCAGGGCTGGGGGTATGGCTGCACGCCTGCGCGGGCGAGCGTCTGGGCGTAAAAGGTAGGGGCTTGGCTGCCAGCGATCTGGCGCCGGTCATTCGTGAGTTGTTGGAGGAGCATTCTGCGTGTCTGGCTTAAACCTGTTTCTGGCCGATGAAGCGGCCACGGTCAAATTCGGCGCACAACTGGCCGAGGTGACCGGCGGTCACGGCGTGATTTTTCTGGAAGGTGACCTGGGTGCGGGCAAAACCACGCTGTCGCGTGGCCTGATTCGCGGCCTGGGCCATACTGGTGCAGTGAAAAGCCCGACCTTCACTGTGGTCGAGCCTTACGAGATCGGCGAGGTGCGGGCGTTCCATTTCGACCTGTACCGCCTGGTCGATCCGGAAGAGCTGGAGTTCATGGGCATTCGTGACTATTTCGAGGGCGACCCGCTGTGCCTGTTCGAGTGGCCACAAAAGGGTGCGGGCGTTTTGCCAAAGCCCGACCTGACCATTACCATAAGCCCCCAAGCGGGCGGACGCTCGCTGATCCTTTCGCCGCAGGGGGCTCGCGGCGAGGCCTGGTGCGTGGCACTGGCCGAACACTATAAACAGTAAGTGGGGTAGGTATGCGCATACGCGCACTGGTCGCCATCGTTGGGCTGCTGCTGACAACGGTGACCGTTGACGCTCTGGCCGTCACTCAAGTCAAGAGCATGCGCCTGTGGCGCGCGCCGGACAACACGCGGCTGGTCTTCGACCTGTCTGGCCCCGTGCAACACAGCGTCTTCACCCTGAGCGCGCCCGATCGCCTGGTCATCGACATCAATGGCGCGACCCTGGCTGCGCCACTGAACGTGGCCACCTCCAATACGCCGATCAGCAGCGTCCGTTCGGCCCAGCGCACCCCGACCGACCTGCGGGTGGTGGTCGACCTGAAAAAGTCGGTCACCCCAAAAAGCTTCACCCTGGCGCCCAACGCCCAGTACGGCAACCGCCTGGTGGTCGATCTGTACGACCAGGAGGCTGACGCCATCGCGGCCAGTGCGCCGACTCCGGCCCCAGCCCCGGTACCAACGCCTGCAACCACGCCGGCAGTGCCGGTGACCCCGGCCCAGCCTGCCATCAAGCTGCCGCCGGTACCCAACGGCAAGCGTGACATCGTGGTTGCCATCGACGCCGGCCACGGTGGCGAAGACCCGGGTGCGTCCGGCTCGCGTGGCCAGCATGAAAAAGACATCGTGCTGCAGATCGCCAAGGAGCTGCAGCGCCAGATCAACAGCGAAAAAGGCTTCCGGGCCGAGCTGACCCGTACTGGCGATTACTTCATCCCGCTGCGCAAACGTACGGAAATCGCCCGCAAGAAGGGCGCCGACCTGTTCATCTCGATCCACGCCGACGCCGCGCCGTCCCGTGCCGCCTTTGGCGCCTCGGTATTCGCCCTGTCCGATCGCGGCGCTACCTCCGAGACCGCGCGCTGGCTGGCCGACACGGAAAACCGTTCCGACCTGATCGGTGGTGCCGGTAACGTCAGCCTTGACGACAAGGACCGCATGCTGGCCGGCGTGCTGCTCGACCTGTCGATGACCGCCACGCTCAGCTCCAGCCTTAATGTGGGGCAGAAGGTGCTGGGCAACATGGGCCGCATTACCTCGCTGCACAAGCAGCGGGTGGAACAAGCCGGCTTCATGGTGCTGAAGTCGCCGGATATTCCGTCGATCCTCGTTGAAACCGGGTTCATCTCGAACAACAACGAAGCCGCCAAGCTGGCCACCGCCAGCCACCAGCAGGCCCTGGCCCGTTCGATCCACACCGGTGTGCGCCAGTACTTCCAGCAGAACCCGCCGCCCGGCACCTACATCGCCTGGCTGCGCGACACCGGCAAGATCGCCGCTGGCCCGCGTGAGCACACGGTGCGCCCCGGCGAGACCCTGGCGATGCTTGCCGTGCGCTACCAGGTCAGCGTGACCAGCCTGCGCAGCACCAACAGCCTCAAGACCGATGAGCTGAAGGTCGGCCAGCGCCTCGACATCCCTGCTACCACATTGGCCTCGCAATGAGTGGCGGTTCGCGCATCCAGCTGCTCAGCCCGCGGCTGGCCAACCAGATTGCCGCCGGCGAGGTTGTCGAGCGGCCAGCTTCTGTCGCCAAGGAACTGCTGGAGAACAGCCTGGACTCCGGCGCCCGGCGTATCGACGTCGAAGTGGAGCAGGGCGGCGTCAAGCTGCTGCGGGTGCGTGACGATGGCAGCGGCATCTCCGCCGACGACCTGCCGCTGGCCCTGGCCCGTCATGCCACCAGCAAGATCCGCGAGCTGGAAGACCTCGAAGGGGTATTGAGCCTGGGCTTCCGTGGTGAGGCCCTGGCCTCGATCAGTTCGGTGGCGCGCCTGACCCTGACCTCGCGCACCGCCAGCGCTACCGAGGCCTGGCAGGTGGAAACCGAGGGCCGCGACATGACCCCGCGGGTGCAGCCGGCGGCGCACCCGGTGGGTACTTCGGTGGAAGTGCGCGACCTGTTCTTCAACACCCCGGCCCGGCGCAAGTTCCTCAAGGCCGAGAAAACCGAATTCGATCACCTGCAGGAAGTGATCCGGCGCCTGGCGCTGGCGCGCTTCGATGTCGGCTTCCACCTGCGGCACAACGGCAAGAGCATTTTCAGCCTGCATGAGGCTCACGATGAAACCGCCCGTGCGCGGCGGGTGGGCGCCATCTGCGGCCCGGGCTTCATGGAACAGGCGCTGCCGATCGATGTGGAGCGCAACGGCCTGCGTCTGTGGGGCTGGGTCGGCCTGCCGACCTTCTCGCGCAGCCAGGCAGACCTGCAGTATTTCTTCGTCAACGGCCGTGCGGTGCGCGACAAGCTGGTCGCCCACGCCGTGCGCCAGGCCTACCGCGACGTGCTGTTCAATGGTCGGCACCCGACTTTCGTGCTGTTCCTGGAGCTGGAACCCAACGGCGTCGACGTCAACGTGCACCCGACCAAGCACGAAGTGCGTTTCCGCGAGGGGCGCTCGGTGCATGACTTCTTGTATGGCACCCTGCATCGCGCCCTGGCCGATGTGCGCCCGGAGGACCAGTTGGCGGCGCCTGCTGCCGTGCCCGAAGTGGTCCGCGCCACGGGCCAGCAGGCCGGTGAGTTCGGCCCCCAGGGCGAAATGCGCCTGGCCTCGCCGGTGCTCGAGCAGCCACGTGCCCCGCAGCAGTCGTTTTCCAGCAGCGGCAGTGGCGCGGGTTACCAGTACCAGTACACCCCGCGCCCCTCGCAACCGCTACCGGCCGCCGAGGCGCAGGCGGTGTATCGCGAGTTTTACAAGCCGCTGGATGAAGGCGCGGCGCCGACGACGGCGCTGCCTGAAAGCCAGGGTGACATTCCCCCGCTGGGCTATGCGCTGGCGCAGCTCAAGGGCATCTACATCCTGGCCGAGAACGCCATCGGCCTGGTGCTGGTAGACATGCATGCCGCACACGAGCGCATCATGTACGAGCGTCTGAAGGTGGCCATGGCCAGCGAAGGCCTCAGCGGCCAGCCGCTGCTGGTGCCCGAGACCCTTGCCTTGAGCCAGCGTGAAGCAGATTGCGCCGAAGAGCATGCGCAGTGGTTCCAGCGGCTGGGCTTCGAACTGCAGCGCCTGGGCCCCGAGACCCTGGCCATCCGTCAGATCCCGGCTTTGCTCAAGCAGGCCGAGGCCAACCGCCTGGTGCAGGATGTGCTTGCAGACCTGATGGAATACGGCACCAGCGACCGTATCCAGGCGCACCTGAACGAGCTGCTCGGTACAATGGCTTGTCACGGCGCGGTGCGCGCCAACCGGCGCCTGGCGATCCCCGAGATGAACGCGCTGCTGCGTGACATGGAAAACACCGAACGCAGCGGCCAATGCAACCATGGTCGCCCCACCTGGACCCAGATGGGCCTGGACGACCTGGATAAACTCTTCCTGCGCGGTCGATGAAATGAGCGGCAAGCCCCCTGCAATATTCCTGATGGGTCCGACAGCGGCCGGCAAGACCGACCTGGCCATCGAGCTGACCAAAGCACTGCCGTGCGAGCTGATCAGCGTCGATTCGGCGCTGGTCTACCGGGGCATGGACATCGGTTCGGCCAAGCCGTCGAAAGAAGTCCTCGCCGCTCACCCGCACCGGTTGATCGACATTCGCGACCCGGCCGAGAGCTATTCGGCTGCGCAGTTCCGTGCCGATGCCCTGGAGGCCATGGCCGAGATCACCGCACGTGGCAAGATTCCGCTGCTGGTGGGCGGCACCATGCTCTATTACAAGGCTTTGATCGATGGCCTGGCCGACATGCCGGCGGCCGATGCCGCAGTGCGTGCCGAGCTGGAAGCCCAGGCCGAAGCGCTGGGCCTGGCCGAGTTGCACCGCCAGTTGGCCGAGGTTGACCCCGAGTCGGCGGCGCGTATCCACCCCAACGACCCGCAGCGGTTGATCCGGGCATTGGAGGTGTACCGGGTGAGTGGCGAGAGCATGACGGCACATCGACAGCGTCAATTCGCGGAAAGTCGCGGCGCAGACGCAGGCGCTGGCGGACATTTGCCCTATACTGTCGCGAGTTTGGCGATTGCTCCTACAGATCGTCACATTTTGCATCAGCGAATTGCGTTACGATTTTCACAGATGCTGGAACAGGGCTTCGTCGACGAGGTCCGATCGCTGCGAGCCAGAAGTGACTTGCACGCCGGGCTGCCGTCTATACGGGCAGTGGGGTATCGGCAGGTCTGGGATTACCTGGACGGCAAGCTGACTGAGAATGAGATGCGTGAACGCGGTATCATTGCTACCAGGCAGCTGGCCAAGCGGCAGTTCACCTGGTTGCGTGGCTGGCCTGAAGTACACTGGCTTGACAGCCTGGCCTGCGACAATCTGTCCCGCACCTTGAAATACCTTGGGGCCATCTCCATATTGAGCTGAGTCCCTGCTGATTGCCGTCTATTCTTGCGAAGGGGCGGCCTAATTTATCGATTTTCTTGATTTTCTATTATTTATCCTTACAGGAGTGCGGCATATGTCAAAAGGGCATTCGCTACAAGACCCTTACTTGAACACCTTGAGAAAAGAAAAGGTCCCGGTATCCATTTACCTGGTCAACGGCATCAAACTGCAGGGTTCGATCGAGTCCTTCGACCAGTTCGTGGTACTGCTGAAGAACACCGTCAGCCAGATGGTCTACAAGCACGCCATCTCGACCGTGGTCCCTGCCCGTCCGGTTCGCCTGCCAAGCCCGTCCGATTCCGAGCACGGCGACAGCGAGCCAGGCAACGCCTGATAGGAGCCTGCATTGTTCTTTGAGCGCCACGGTGGTGGTGAGCGGGCGTTGCTCGTTCACTTGGAAGGTCAGAACCCTGAGGCGCGCGAAGACCCGCAGGAGTTTCAGGAGCTGGCATTGTCGGCCGGTGCCGACATCGTCTCGCTGGTCACGGTGTCAAGGCATCAGCCTTCCGCCAAATACCTGATTGGCAGTGGCAAGGTCGAAGAGTTGCACGACCTGGTCCATGCCGAGCAGGTAGACCTGGTGATTTTCAATCACACCCTCACGCCCAGTCAGGAGCGCAACCTCGAACGCGTGTTCGAGTGTCGTGTGCTCGACCGTACCGGGCTGATCCTCGATATCTTCGCCCAACGGGCGCGTACCCATGAAGGCAAGCTGCAGGTCGAACTGGCCCAGCTCGAGCACATGAGCACGCGGCTGGTGCGCGGCTGGACCCACCTTGAGCGACAGAAAGGTGGTATCGGCCTGCGGGGCCCGGGTGAAACTCAGCTGGAAACCGACCGCCGCCTGTTGCGGGTGCGCATTCGCCAGATCAAGTCACGCCTGGAGAAGGTGCGCAGCCAGCGCGAGCAGGCGCGCCGCGGGCGCAAGCGCGCGGACATCCCGTCGGTGTCGCTGGTGGGTTATACCAACGCCGGCAAGTCCACGCTGTTCAACGCCCTGACAGAGTCCGAGGTGTATGCCGCAGACCAGTTGTTCGCCACCCTCGACCCGACCCTGCGCCGGCTCGAGCTGAACGACCTGGGGCCGATCGTGCTGGCCGATACCGTGGGCTTCATTCGCCACCTGCCGCACAAGCTGGTCGAGGCATTTCGGGCTACGCTCGAAGAGTCGAGCAATTCCGACTTGTTGCTGCATGTGATCGACGCCCATGAGCCGGAGCGCATGGAGCAGATCGAGCAGGTGCTGGCGGTATTGGGCGAGATTGGTGCCGAAGGGTTGCCGATCCTCGAGGTGTATAACAAACTCGACCTGCTCGAAGATGTCGAGCCGCAGATCCAGCGCAATGCCGATGGCAAGCCGGAACGGGTCTGGGTATCGGCACGCGATGGGCGTGGCCTGGAGCTGGTCGGCCAGGCGATTGCCGAGTTGCTGGGGGATGATCTGTTTGTCGGTACCCTGTGTCTGGAGCAGCGTTTTGCCCGCTTGCGCGCGCAATTCTTTGCCCTGGGTGCCGTGCAGAGTGAAGAGCATGATGAAGAAGGGCGCAGCCTGCTGAGCGTGCGACTGCCCATGGTCGAACTGAATCGCCTGGTCAGCCGCGAAGGCATGGAGCCGCAAATGTTTGTCGAGCAACACACTTTGCAATAAATGCTCGTCGAGGTCGCCGGGCAGCAGTGACAGGCATTCTGTAGCATTGGACGGCGCGCCGTGGGCGCGTCTTTGCTTTATCAGATGGAGAGCGCTATGGCTTGGAACGAGCCGGGTGGCAACTCGAACAATCAGGACCCCTGGGGCGGTCGCCGAAATGGCGGTGGCGGCGGTGGTGACAAGAAAGGTCCACCGGACCTGGACGAGGCCTTCCGCAAATTGCAGGACAGCCTGAACGGCATGTTCGGCAGTGGCAAGAAACGTGGCGGCGGTGACCGCAATGTCGGCAAGGGCGGTGGCCTGGGTCTGCTGGGCATCGGCCTGGCGGTACTGGCTGCAATCTGGCTGTACAGCGCCGTGTACGTGGTCGACGAGCAGGAGCAGGCCGTGGTGCTGCGCTTCGGCAAGTACTACGAGACGGTCGGTCCCGGCCTGAACATCTACTTCCCGCCGATCGATCGCAAGTACATGGAGAACGTCACGCGCGAGCGTGCCTATACCAAACAGGGCCAGATGCTGACCGAAGACGAGAACATCGTCGAGGTACCGCTGACCGTCCAGTACAAGATCAGCAACCTGCAGGACTTCGTGCTCAACGTCGACCAGCCTGAGGTCAGCCTGCAGCACGCGACCGACAGTGCCCTGCGTCACGTGGTGGGTTCCACTTCGATGGACCAGGTGCTGACCGAAGGCCGTGAGCAGATGGCCGTGGATATCCGCGAACGCCTGCAGCGCTTCCTCGACACCTACCGTACCGGTATCACCGTTACCCAGGTCAACGTACAGAGCGCGGCAGCCCCGCGTGAAGTGCAGGAAGCCTTCGACGACGTGATCCGCGCCCGCGAAGACGAGCAGCGTGCCCGCAACCAGGCCGAGTCCTACGCCAATGGCGTGGTGCCCGAAGCCCGTGGTCAGGCGCAGCGCATCATCGAGGACGCCAACGGTTACCGCGACGAAGTCATCGCCCGCGCCAAGGGTGAGGCCGACCGCTTCACCAAGCTGGTTGCCGAGTACCGCAAGGCACCTGACGTAACCCGTCAGCGCCTGTACCTGGAGACCATGCAAGAGGTCTACAGCAATTCGAGCAAGGTCATGGTGGCGACCAAGGACGGGCAGAACAACCTGCTCTACCTGCCGCTGGACAAGATGGTCGAAGGCAGCCGCAACCCGTCCGCGCCGACCACCAGCGTGTCGCCATCGGTCAACGATGCGGCCGCCCGTGCGGCGCAGGACCTGCAACAGCAACAGCAGCCGCTGCGTACTAGGGAGAGCCGCTGATGAGCAACAGATCGCTGATCGCCCTGATCGCCGCCGTGGTCCTGGCCCTCGTGGCCTGGAACAGCTTCTACATCGTGTCCCAGACCGAGCGTGCAGTACTGCTGCGCTTCGGTAAGGTGGTCCAGGCGGATGTCCAGCCTGGCATGCACGTGAAGATTCCGTACGTGAACCAGGTGCGCAAGTTCGACGCCCGCCTGATGACTCTCGACGCCCCGACCCAGCGGTTCCTGACCCTGGAGAAGAAAGCGGTGATGGTCGACGCCTACGCCAAGTGGCGCGTCAAGGACGCCGAACGCTTCTACACCGCCACATCCGGCATGAAGCAGATCGCCGACGAGCGTCTGTCGCGTCGTCTGGAAAGCGGCCTGCGTGACCAGTTCGGTAAACGTACCCTGCACGAAGTGGTTTCCGGTGAACGTGACGCGCTGATGGCTGACATCACTGCTTCGCTGAACCGCATGGCCTCCAAGGAGCTGGGCATCGAGGTGGTCGACGTGCGCGTCAAGGCCATCGACCTGCCGAAGGAAGTCAACCGCAGCGTGTTCGACCGCATGAGCACCGAGCGTGAGCGTGAAGCCCGTGAGCACCGCGCCAAGGGTAACGAGCTGGCTGAAGGTATCCGTGCCGATGCCGACCGTCAGCGGCGTGTGCTGCTGGCCGAAGCCTACCGTGAAGCAGAAGAAACCCGCGGTGACGGTGACGCCCAGGCGGCCGCCATCTACGCCAAGGCCTACAGCCAGGACGCTGATTTCTATGCGTTCCATCGTAGCCTGCAGGCGTACCGCGAGAGCTTCTCGAGCAAGAGCGACGTGCTGGTCCTGGACCCGAAGAACGAGTTCTTCCGCTTCCTGGACAAGAGCAAGCCGTGATGCTCAGGCCCTGATTTTCATGCGGCGGCGCCCCGCCTGGCAGCTAAAACGCCAGGCGGGGTGCATCCTGAATGAAAAGGGGTGTATGATGAGGCAGCCGGGAAATTTCCCGGCTTTTTTGCGTCTGCAAGGTTGATTGGCAAACCGCCAGTTGACGGTTTGGTCAGGTCGCAAGGCAATTCGAGGGTATCGGGTACGGTGGCTGCGCTGGGATCAGTGCTGCCCGCTGCTGTGCGCGATACCGGCTTTACTGACGGCTCGCCTGCTGGCAAGCCGCCCGGACCAGAGGGGAAATGGCGTAATGGCAACGGTAGACCGCTGGCTGCTGCCAGATGGCATCGAGGAAGTACTGCCACCTGAGGCCGCGCGCATCGAGATCGCGCGCCGCCAGGTGTTGGACCTGTTCCAGAGTTGGGGCTACGAACTGGTCGTCACCCCGCATATCGAGTACCTGGAGTCGCTGCTCACCGGCGCCGGCCAGGACCTGGATCAGCGCACCTTCAAGGTGGTGGACCCGCAGTCCGGCCGCCTGATGGGCTTCCGCGCCGACTTCACCCCGCAGGTGGCGCGCATCGACGCCCACACCCTGCGCCGTGAAGGCCCGAGCCGCCTGTGCTATGCCGGCAGCGTGCTGCATGCCCAGCCGCGCGCCCTGTCCACCTCGCGCAGCCCGATCCAGCTGGGTGCCGAGCTGTACGGCGACGCCAGCCCCACCAGCGATGTCGAAGTCATCAGCCTGATGCTCGCCACGCTGCAACTGACCGATGTGCCGGATGTGCACATGGACTTGGGCCATGTCGGTATCTACCGCGGCCTGGCCCGTGCTGCCGGCCTGTCCGGCGCGGTCGAGCAGCAGCTGTTCGACGCCCTGCAGCGCAAGGCCGTTGATGAAGTGCAGGTGCTCACCGCCGACCTGCCGAAGGACCTGGGCAACATGCTGCGCGCGCTGGTCGAACTGTGTGGTGGGCGCGAAGTGCTGGCCGAAGCCCGCGTGCGCCTGGGCCGTGCCCCGGCCAGCGTGCTGGCGGCGCTGGACGACCTGCTGGCGATCGCCGATCGCCTGGCGTCGCGCTTCCCGGACCTGCCGCTGTACTTCGACCTCGGCGAGCTGCGCGGTTACAACTACCACACCGGCGTGGTGTTCGCCGTGTTCGTCCCGGGTGAAGGTCAATCGATCGCCCAGGGCGGGCGCTATGACGACATCGGCGCCGACTTTGGCCGGGCACGCCCGGCCACCGGTTTCTCCACGGATTTGAAGACCCTGGTCACACTGGGGCGAGCGGAGGTCGTATTGCCAGCTGGCGGCATCTGGATGCCGGACAGTGGCGACGCGGCCCTCTGGCAGCAAGTCTGCCAGTTGCGCAACGAGGGCCAGCGTGTGGTCCAGGCTCTGCCTGGCCAGCCGTTGAGTGCTGCTCTCGAGGCGGATTGTGATCGGCAATTGATTCAGCAAGACGGGCGCTGGCAGGTTCTGCCGCTGGCCCAGTGAGTTTCTGCGTCGGCAACAGGCCGGCAACCAAGTTTGCGTGAATGAGGACCAATGTAATGGGTAAGAATGTCGTCGTCCTGGGCACCCAGTGGGGTGATGAGGGCAAAGGCAAGATCGTCGATCTGCTGACCGAACATGCTGCCGCCGTAGTGCGCTACCAGGGTGGCCACAACGCGGGTCACACCCTGGTGATCAACGGTGAAAAGACCGTTCTGCACCTGATTCCGTCCGGCATCCTGCGTGAAGGCGTACAGTGCCTGATCGGCAACGGCGTGGTCGTTGCCCCGGATGCCCTGATGCGTGAAATCACCAAGCTGGAAGAGAAGGGCGTACCGGTGCGCGAGCGCCTGCGCATCAGCCCGGCTGCGCCGCTGATCCTGTCGTACCACGTTGCCCTGGACCAGGCCCGCGAAAAAGCCCGTGGCGAAGCCAAGATTGGCACCACCGGCCGTGGTATCGGCCCGGCCTACGAAGACAAGGTCGCACGCCGCGGCCTGCGCGTGGGCGACCTGTTCCACCGCGAGCGTTTTGCCGCCAAGCTGGGTGAGCTGCTGGATTACCACAACTTCCAGCTGGTGAACTACTACAAAGAGCCGGCCATCGACTTCCAGCAGACTCTGGACGAGTGCATGGCCTATGCCGAACAGCTCAAGCCGATGATGCTCGACGTCACCGCCGAGCTGCACAACCTGCGCCGCGCCGGCAAGGACATCATGTTCGAAGGCGCCCAGGGCTCGCTGCTGGACATCGACCACGGTACCTACCCGTACGTCACCAGCTCCAACACCACCGCTGGCGGTATCTCCACCGGTTCCGGCGTTGGCCCGATGTACCTGGACTACATCCTGGGTATCACCAAGGCCTACACCACTCGCGTGGGTTCCGGTCCGTTCCCGACCGAACTGTTTGACGAGACTGGCGCTACCCTGGCCAAGCGTGGCCATGAGTTCGGCTCCACCACCGGCCGTGCACGCCGTTGTGGCTGGTTCGATGCCGTCATTCTGCGTCGCGCCATCGACGTCAACAGCATCTCGGGCATCTGCCTGACCAAGCTGGACGTACTGGATGGCCTGGAAACCATCAACATCTGCGTTGGCTACAAGAACGAGAACGGTGCCGTTATCGACGCGCCTTCCGATGCCGACAGCTACATCGGCCTGGAGCCGGTGTACGAAGAGATGCCAGGCTGGAGCGAATCGACCCTGGGCGTGAAAACCCTGGAAGAACTGCCAGCCAACGCTCGCGCCTATATCAAGCGCATCGAAGAGCTGATCGGTGCGCCGATCGACATCATCTCCACCGGGCCGGACCGCAACGAGACCATCGTGCTGCGTCATCCGTTCGCCTGATCTGCCTTCCAGGCTGATCTGACGCCGTGGCCCTGAAAGGGGCTGCGGCGTTTTCATTTGTGGGGTATGGCTGTCCTGGCTCTTTCGCGGGTAAACCCGCTCCCACAGGTACTGCACAGTCCTGGGGACCTGCGCGGTCCATGTGGGAGCGGGTTCACCCGCGAGGAGGCCCGTGCGGGCAACCTCATTGCTAGACCTTGGCGTATTTCCCTGCTGCCCCCGGCACAACCCTTGCTGTAAGAAGTTTCTGACGATGCCATCAAAGTAGTGGCGCCAGAAAACACGAGGGTTACACCGTGTCTGCCATCCTTTCACTGTTACGAAGCCGCCTTTTGCGGCCTGTGTTTGTTGCCCTGGGTATCGCGCTTTTGGTGCAGGTACTGGTTGCTGTTGCGCTGACTCGCAGCACGGTCACCGCCCTGGAGGCCGACCTGGGCGAGCGTCTGGGCAATGACAGCCGTCAACTTGCCGGCGAACTGGAGAAGGCCGGGCAGGATGTACGTTCGGGCCTTGACAGTTTGTCCAGCAGCACCCGCCAGCGGCTGAGTGCCGGCTTGTCCGCGCGCCTGCAGAATGAGCAGCAGCAACTGCGCAGCACGCTGGAAAAGAACCTCAAGGACTCCGCCAACGATATGGCCGAGCTGCTGGCTTCGGTCGCCCCGCGGGCGATCTGGGACAACGACGTGCCGGTGCTCTCTGACTTCGCCCGGCGTGCCCAGCGCAACCCCAACGTACTGTTTGTGGTCTACGACGACGCCCAGGGCCAGCACCTGACCCGCTATCTGAATCGGCAAAACCCGATCAACCAGGCGTTGATGGACAAGGGGCAGGGCGAGCGTGCGCTCGACAAAGTGATCGACGCGGCCCGGCGCGACCCGGCGGTGTACTTCGTGGAGGCCTCGATCAACCCCAATGGGGCAGAAATCGGCAAGGTGGTGATGGGTGTTTCCACTGCCGGCATCGATCAGGAACTCAAGGCCCTTGACCAGCGCTTCGCCGCCCTGATCGCCAGTGGTGAACAATTGGTCGGCGACAGCCTGGTCGGTGCGGCAGCTGACAGTGGCAAGACCCTGCGCGAGCGCCTGGAAAAGGCGCAGGGCAGCGCTGCTGCGATGCAGGCCAATACCGCACAGACCGTGCGTGATGCTGCCGCCGAGCTGCGCTGGCGCATCGGCCTGGGCCTGGTGCTGGTCGGCCTCGGCGTGCTGCTGGTGGTGGCTGTGGTGTTGGGCCGTCGGGTGTTGAGCAAGCTGCGCCTGCTGATTGCCGCCTTGAATGACCTGGCGGCGGGCGAGGGCGATCTGACCAAGCGCGTGCCGCTGGACAGTCGCGACGAGATTGGCGACATGGCGTCGGCGGTGAACCGCTTCGTCGACAAGCTGCAACCCATCGTGCGCGAGGCGGGCGAGGTGGCACAACGCACTGGTGTTGAGATTGGTGCCATGGCCCAGCGCAATGCCGGCGCCGATGCTGCCGCTGCACTGCAACGCGATGAAGTGGCTGCCAGCCTGCGCGACCTGTCGAGCATGGCCGACGAGGCCCAGGCTGAAAGCCACGCGATGCAGGCAGCCCTACAGCAGGTGGTGGATATCCGCCAGGCGACTGACGAGAACAGCCGTACCTCGACCCAGCTCGCCGGGTTGATCGAGAACCTGGCCGGGCAGGTGGATGCCGGTTCCCAGGTGATCGAGCGCCTGGCCAAGCAGAGCGAACAGATCGAGGTGGTGCTGACGGTAATTCACGGTATTGCCGAGCAGACCAACCTGCTGGCGTTGAACGCCGCCATCGAAGCGGCCCGGGCTGGGGAAACCGGGCGTGGCTTTGCCGTGGTGGCGGATGAGGTGCGGGCCCTGGCGAGCAAGACGCAAAGCTCCACCGGGGATATCCAGGCGCATATTGCCGCACTGCAGAAAGGCGCCAAGGAAGCTGTGGCCACCATCAGCCAAGCCGGGCTCAAGGCCAGCGAAGGGCTGTTGGTGCTGCGTGACAACGAGCGCCGCCAGCAGTCTGTGCAGGCAGCGGTGGAGCAGGTGCATGCGGCCATCGGCCTCGCTACTCGCGCCGCCGAGCAGCAGGCGAGTGGGGCGCAGGCGGTACGTGGGCGGGTGGAAACCATCCATGCCCAGGCCGAACGCTCGGCTGAAGTGGTGATGCAGACCACCGCCAGCAGCAAGGTGCTGGATGACCTGGCCGCGCAACTGCGTGCCAGCCTGGGGCAGTTCAGGGCATAGACATTCTCGGGAACATCGCTACCCCTGTGGGAGCGGGTTTACCCGCGAAGAAGACAGCGCGTTGGATGGCACCGGCTTCGCCGGTGTTCGCGGGTGAACCCGCTCCCACAGGTACCGCGCAAACCTGGGGAGCGGCGCCGATCAGGCCTTGTTCAGATACATCCGCGTAGTCAGCAGATAAACCGGCAACCCCGACACCACTATCAGCAGAGCCGCATATGGCGCCGCCGCTGCAAACTCGACGTTGGCCGTGTGCGCCCATACCTCGGTGGCCAGGGTAGTCATGCCGGTGGGGCTGAGCAGCAAGGTCGCTGTCAGCTCCTTCATGGCATCCAGGAACACCAGGGCAAAGGCTGCCGCCATGGCCGGGAAAATGATCGGTAGGGTCACCCGGCAGAAAGCGGCGAAGCTGTTCGCGCCCAAGGTTCGCGCGGCTTCTTCCAGCGTCGGCGAAGCCTTGTTCAGCGCGGTGCGCACCGGCGATTGCGCCAGTGGCAGGAACAGCAGCGCATAGGCCAGCAGTAACAGTGCCGTGGTCTGGTACAGCGCCGGCACGTAATGCAGGGCGAAGAACACCAGGGTCAGGGCAATCACCAGGCCGGGCAGGGCGTGCAGAAGGTACGGCAGGCGCTCGGCCCAGATTGCCAGGCGGCCCTTGTAGCGCACTACCAGGAAGCTGATGGGCAGGGCCAGTAGCACGCAGAAACCGGCACCACCCAGCGACACCGACAACGAGGTGAACAGCGCCTTGGAAATGGCTGCCACAGGGAATGCCGCCGACGAACCCACGCTCAGCCAGTAGCCGAGCATGGCCAGCGGAATACCGCTGCCCAATACCGCCAGGCCCACGCAGAACAATTGCGCCGGCACTGACCAGCCACGCAACCGCACCGGTTGCGCACGACGCGCCACGCCCTGGCCGATGCGCACATGGCGGGCCTTGCCACGTACCCGCAGTTCAAGCCACAGCATCGCCAGGCACATCGCCAACAGTACGGCGGACAGCATGGCCGCATTGGCGTTGCTGAACTCCAGTTCGAACTGTTGGTAGATCGCCGTGGTGAAGGTTTGCAGGCCGAGGATCGACAAGGCGCCGAACTCCACCAGCATGTGCAGGGCGATCAGCAGCGCGCCGCCCAGCATCGATGGCCACAGCAGCGGCAGGGTGACCTTGACGAATACGCCCCAGCGGCTGCAACCCAGCGTACGTGCCGACTCCTCCAGCGAGGTATCGAGGTTGCGCAGGGTTGCGGCCACCGGCAGGAACACCAGCGGGTACTTGGACAGGGCCATGACCATGATCGCTCCGCCCAGCCCTTCGAAGCCCGAGCTCAGTGACACCCAGGTGAAGCTGCTGACGAAAGACGGTACGGCAAACGGCAGGCATAGCACCACGCCCCACAATCGGCGGCCGGCCAGATTACTGCGCTCCAGCAGCCAGGCCAGGGCCAGGCCGACTACCATGCAGGTCAGCGTCACCCCGACCATCAGCATCAGGGTGTTGCGCATCAGTCCCCAGACAAACGGCCGCCACAGCAGGTGCAAGGCTTCGCGCCAGCCGGCCTCCCAGGCTTTCATGGCAACGTACAGCAAAGGCAGCAAACTCATCGCTACCAGGAACAGCACAGGCAGCACCACCCAGACGGAGGGGCGCTTGCGGCGTGGTACGAAGCGTACCGGCACTGGTTCGGTCAGGGCGGCAGTCATCAGAGCAGGCCGACCTCGCGCTCAAGCTCGATCGCTTCCTCGGCATTGCCCAGGTCGGCTGGAGAGATCTTCGGCGGGCGCAGGTCTTCAAACGGCTTCAGGCCACGGTCGGAGACCATGCCTTTGTGCAGTGGGTACTCGGCGGTGGTCTGGGTGATCACGCGCTGGCCTTCTTCGCTGGCCATCCAGTTGAGCAGGGCCTGGGCTTCTTTCGGGTGCTTGCTGGCCTTGACCACGGCTGCGCCGGAAATGGTGACCAGGTTGCCGGCATCGCCATCGGCCAGGTAGTAGAGCTTGGTGTCCAGCTTGCCGCGCTCGCGCTCGAGCGCATACCAGTAATAGTTGTTCACCAGTACCGCAGCCACTTCGCCTTTTTCCACGGCTTTGAGGGCGACCATGTTGTTGGTGTAGGTCTTGCCGAATGCCTTCAGGCCGGTCAGCCATTCTTCGGTGGCTTCACGGCCGTGCATCTTCAGGATGGCCACGGCCTGTTCCTGAAAAGCGCCGCTGGTGGGCACATAGCCGACGCGGCCTTCCCACTCGGGGTTGGCGAAGTCCATCACTGTGGTCGGCAAGTCTTTCTCGTCGACTTTCTTCGGGTTGAACACGACGATGCGCGTACGGGCGGTAATGCCCATCCAGGTGCCGTTGGCGCCAACGTACTCCTTGGGCATCATGTTCGCGGTGGCGTCGTCGATCTTCGCCAGCAGGCCCAGTTCGCCCAGGTTGTTCAGGGGAGGGGACTCTTCGGTATAGATGATGTCGGCCGGCGAGCGTTCGCCTTCCTCGATGATCTGGCTGGCCAGCTGGTTGCTGCTGCCCTTGCGGATATTGATGTGGACGCCGGTCTTGGCCTCGTAGGCCTGGGCGATGGCTTCGCCGATTTCCTTGTGCTGACCGTTGTACATGGTCAGGGTGACTGGTGCGTCTGCCATGGCGGCCGGAGCGCCGATGACCAGGCTCAGCGCGGCGGCGGCCAAGGTACGCATCAGCGGTTGCGGGCGGATCGTCATGCGGGTACTTCCTCGCTTACGGCTACATATTTGGAAACAATGGTAAACGAAATCGTTTCTCAAGTGGCCGGGTGACGAGAAATTCATGGTCAGACCATGGTGCAAGAGCCTGAAGGTGGGTTGGCTGTGCTGGCCTCTTCGCGGCTAAAGCCGCTCCCACAGGGGGGGCACAGGTCTGTACCTGTGACCGAAAGAGGGGAGGGATACAAAAATCGCAGGCAAGAAAAAACCCACTAGCAAGCTAGTGGGTTTTTGTATGGTGCCCAGGAGAAGACTCGAACTTCCACGACCGTTAAGTCACTGATACCTGAAACCAGCGCGTCTACCAATTCCGCCACCTGGGCAAAGCTTTGCATCATCTGGAGAAGGCGACTATCGTTCGCTTTCACACAGTAGTAACAGATCCTTGGTCATCTGTTACTTGAAAATATTTGGTGCCCAGGAGAAGACTCGAACTTCCACGGCCGTTAAGCCACTGATACCTGAAACCAGCGCGTCTACCAATTCCGCCACCTGGGCACACATTCGAGATTACCTGATGCTTTACAGCGTCGCTCATCTCTACTACAACTTCGGGGTTGTCCGTCGTTGTGGTGCGCACTATACGGACGGTCCTGGAGGCTGTAAACCCCCAAAGCAAAAAAAATTTCAAAAAATTCAACTTGTTGATTCCGCAGGCCTATTCCTGCTCGCCGGGTATGCCCGTGGGGCTGTCCAAGGCTGACATTTCCGGTTTCAATACGCCTATGCCAGAATTCATATCTATATACCCCAAGGTGAACCCCTTCTGATGGCCGATTGGCAATCCCTCGATCCCGAGGCCGCTCGCGAAGCGGAAAAATACGACAACCCCATTCCCAGCCGTGAGCTGATCCTGCAGCGCCTTGCCGACCGTGGCGAACCCGCTGCGCGCGAGGAGCTGGCGAAAGAGTTTGGTCTGTATGAAGAAGACCAGATCGAAGCCTTGCGCCGCCGCCTGCGTGCCATGGAACGCGATGGCCAGCTTATCTATACCCGGCGCGGCACTTATGCCCCGGTAGACAAACTGGACCTGATCTGCGGTCGGGTCTCCGGTCACCGCGACGGCTTCGGCTTCCTTATCCCGGACGACGGCAGCGAAGACCTGTTCCTCAGCCCGTCGCAGATGCGCCTGGTGTTCGACGGCGACCGCGGCCTGGCCCGGGTCTCTGGCGTCGACCGCCGTGGCCGCCGCGAAGGCGTGCTGGTCGAAGTCATCTCCCGTGCCCATGAGAGCGTGGTCGGCCGTTACTTCGAAGAAGGCGGTATCGGCTACGTGACCCCGGACAACCCGAAGATCCAGCAGGAAGTGCTGGTCACCGCCGGGCGCAACGGTGGCGCGAAGATCGGCCAGTTCGTCGAGATCAAGATCACCCACTGGCCCACCCCGCGCTTCCAGCCGCAAGGTGATGTGGTCGAGGTCATCGGCAACTATATGGCGCCGGGCATGGAGATCGACGTTGCCCTGCGCAGCTACGATATCCCGCACGTCTGGCCCAAGGATGTGATCAAGGAAGCGCGCAAGTTCCGCTCCGAAGTCGAAGAGAAGGACAAGGAGAAGCGCGTCGACCTGCGCCACCTGCCGTTCGTCACCATCGACGGTGAGGACGCCCGCGACTTCGACGACGCCGTCTATTGCGAGCCGCTGGGCAAGCTGCGGCTGTTCTCGGGTGGCTGGCGCCTGTATGTGGCCATCGCCGATGTGTCCAGCTACGTGCGTCTGGGTTCGGCCCTGGACGTCGAGGCCCAGCAGCGCGGCAACTCGGTGTACTTCCCCGAGCGCGTGGTGCCGATGCTCCCGGAAGAGCTGTCCAACGGCCTGTGTTCGCTGAACCCGCATGTCGATCGCCTGGCAATGGTCTGCGAAATGACCATGAACAAAGCCGGCCAGATGGTCGACTACCAGTTCTACGAAGGCGTAATCCACTCCCACGCCCGCCTGACCTACAACAAGGTCAGCAGCATGCTCGAGCACTCGCGTACCCGTGAGGGCAAGGCGCTGCGCGAAGAGTACAAGGCTGTCGTGCCGGACCTGAAGAACCTGTACAACCTGTACAAGGTGCTGGTGGATGCACGTCACACCCGGGGTGCGATCGACTTCGAGACCCAGGAAACCCGCATCATCTTCGGTGACGAGCGCAAGATCGCGGAAATCCGCCCGACCGTGCGCAACGACGCCCACAAGCTGATCGAGGAATGCATGCTGGCGGCCAACGTTGCCACTGCCGAGTTCTTGCAGAAGCATGGCGTGCCGGCCCTGTACCGTGTGCATGACGGCCCGCCGCCAGAGCGCCTGGAAAAACTGCGCGCTTTCCTCGGCGAGCTGGGCCTGAGCCTGCACAAGGGCAAGGACCCGTCGCCGAAGGATTACCAGGCCCTGCTGGCGAGCATCGCCGGGCGCCCGGACTTCCACCTGATCCAGACCGTGATGCTGCGCTCGTTGAGCCAGGCCGTGTACAGCACCGAAAACAACGGCCACTTCGGCCTGAACTACGAGGCGTACACCCACTTCACCTCGCCGATCCGTCGTTACCCGGACCTGCTGGTGCACCGCGCCATCCGCAGCATCATCCGCTCCAGGGTGGATACCCCGCACGTCAAGCGTGCCGGCGCCATGAGCATCCCCAAGGCGCGTATCTACCCGTACGACGAAAACACCCTCGAGCAGCTCGGCGAGCAGTGCTCGATGACCGAACGCCGGGCCGATGAAGCCACTCGTGATGTGGTCAACTGGCTCAAGTGCGAGTTCATGAAGGACCGCGTGGGCGAGACCTTCCCGGGTGTGATCACTGCGGTGACCGGTTTCGGCCTGTTCGTCGAGCTGACCGACATCTATGTGGAAGGCCTGGTGCATGTCAGTGCGCTGCCGGGCGACTACTACCACTTCGACCCGGTGCACCACCGCCTGTCTGGCGAGCGTACCGGACGCAGCTTCCGCCTGGGCGACACCATCGAAGTCAAGGTCATGCGTGTTGACCTGGACGAGCGCAAGATCGACTTCGAGGTGTCGGAAAAGACCCTGGCCGCACCGATCGGTCGCAAGCAGCGTGGCGCCGCGCCTGCTGCCGACAAGGTGGAACAGCAGCAGCCGGTAACTGAGGCGAAAGCCTCGCCGAAGCCGCGCAGCCGCAAGAGCGAAGCGTCCGAGGCGTATTTCCCGAAAGACGCCGTGCAGCGCAACGCCGAAGTGCGCAAGAGCCGCGAAATGAAGAAGGCGCTGATGAGCGATGCGCGCAGTGGCGGCCATGCCGGCAGCAAGTCGGACAAGGGCGGCAAGGCCTCGGCGTCCGGCAAGCCGACCAAGCACCGTAAAGGCCCGCCGAAGTCCGGCGCGCCACGCAAGAGCAAGAGTAAGTCATGAGTCAGCTGGAAAAGATCTACGGCGTGCATGCCGTACAGGCATTGCTGCAGCACCATCCGAAGCGGGTCAAGCAGATCTGGCTGTCGGAAGGGCGCAGCGAGCCGCGCCTCCAGGCGCTGCTGGCGTTGGCCGCAGAAAATCGCGTGGCGGTGGGCCAGGCCGAGCGCCGTGAGATGGATGCCTGGGTAGAGGGTGTGCATCAGGGTGTGGTCGCCGAGGTGAGTCCGAGCCAGGTCTGGGGCGAATTGATGCTCGAGGAGTTGCTCGAGCGCACCGAAACACCCCCTCTGATCCTGGTGCTGGACGGCGTGACCGACCCACACAACCTTGGCGCCTGCCTGCGTACCGCCGATGCCGCCGGTGCCACGGCGGTGATCGTGCCCAAGGACAAGTCCGCGACCCTGACCCCGGTTGTGCGCAAGGTGGCCTGCGGCGCGGCGGAGGTGATCCCGCTGGTGGCCGTGACCAACCTGGCGCGCACTCTGGAGAAACTGCAGCAGCGGGGCCTGTGGGTGGTCGGTACCGCCGGCGAGGCCGAGCAGGAGATCTACCAGCAGGACCTGACCGGGCCGCTGGTGATGATCATGGGCGCGGAAGGCAAGGGCATGCGCCGGTTGACCCGCGAGCATTGCGATTTCCTGGTCAAGTTGCCGATGGGCGGTAGTGTCAGCAGCCTGAACGTGTCGGTGGCGACCGGTATCTGCCTGTTCGAAGCCGTGCGTCAGCGCCAGGCCAAGCGCTGATCTATACCTGCACCGGCCTCTTCGCGGGTAAACCCGCTCCCACAGGGATCGCACAAGGCCTGAGCCCTGTGGAGTACCTGTGGGAGCGGGTTTACCCGCGAAAGGGCCGGCAGCCTGTAATGTGTTTCAGGCTGTTCAAATATTCGCCAATTACCTTGCTTGTGCGCCCCGCCTTCTCTACAATTGCGCCCCTTGCCGAGCTGGCAGGCGCACATGTGCCTCCCCTCCGTGCAAGACATACAGTGTCATTCACTCCTTGTCTGACCAGAATCACTGGCAGACTACTAACCCGTAAGGAGCATTCATGCGTCATTACGAAATCATCTTCCTGGTTCACCCGGACCAGAGCGAACAAGTCGGCGGCATGGTTGAGCGTTACACCAAGCTGATCGAAGAAGATGGTGGCAAGATCCACCGCCTGGAAGACTGGGGCCGTCGTCAACTGGCCTACGCAATCAACAATGTTCACAAGGCTCACTACGTGATGCTGAACGTTGAGTGCACCGGCAAGGCCCTGGCCGAGCTGGAAGACAACTTCCGCTACAACGATGCCGTTATCCGTAACCTGGTCATCCGTCGCGACGAAGCCGTTACCGGCCAGTCCGAGATGCTGAAGGCTGAAGAGAACCGCAGCGAGCGCCGTGAGCGTCGCGAGCGTCCTGAGCATGCTGACTCCGCCGAAGGCGACGACAGCAATGACAGCGACTCCAGCGATAACGCTGACGAGTAATCCACGGACCTTTAGAGGAGCCTATTAAATGGCACGTTTCTTCCGTCGTCGTAAATTCTGCCGCTTCACTGCTGAAGACGTGAAAGAGATCGACTTCAAAGATCTCAACACCCTGAAAGCTTACGTATCCGAAACCGGCAAGATCGTTCCAAGCCGTATCACCGGTACCAAAGCTCGTTATCAGCGTCAGCTGGCTACCGCTATCAAGCGCGCCCGCTTCCTGGCCCTGCTGCCCTACACCGACAGCCACGGCCGCTGAGACCGGGTCGTCGACAAGCAGTAAGGGATTAGCATGCGAGCGTTAGCAAGTTTCATCATGCGCGGTCGTGTGCAGGCCACCCTGGTGGTGGTCATCAGCGCGGTACTGCCGCTGCTGTTCTGGTTGAGTGCCGCTGCCGGCAGCCTTGTGCTGCTGCGGCGTGGTTTCAAGGATGCTACAACGGTCATCGCCGGCGGCCTGCTGGCCGGGCTGGCCGTGTGGGTCATGGGCGATCCCATCACCTTTCTGGTGATTGCGGGTGCCCTGGCCCTGGCCGCCATGTTGCGTGCCGAGCATCCCTGGAGCCGGGTGTTGCTCGCCAGTGCCGTGTTCGCCGTGGCGTTTAGCCTCGTGCTTGATCTGGCGCTGGCGCAAACCTTCGATGTGCTGGCCAAGGCGTTTGCCGAAGCCATGCCGAAAATCGAAGGGCAGCCGGTGCTCTCCGGTGAGCTGATCCGCCCTGTGCTGGTCGCTTCCACAGCAGTGACGGTGCAATTGTTCAGTGTGCTGGCGTTGATGCTGGCGCGCTATTGGCAGGCAGCGTTGTACAACCCTGGAGGCTTCGGTCGCGAGTTTCGCGAACTGAAGTTGCCGAAACAGACCATGGCGGTCTTGGTGGCAGTGATGGTGGTGGCCCCGTTCATCGGGTCGCAGTTCATCGTCCTGGCATCGGCCTCGAGCCTGGTACTGGTGCTGGCCGGCATCGCCTTGATGCACGGGCTGGTGGCACAGGGTCGACTGGCCGGTTTCTGGCTGGTGGGCATGTACGTGACGCTCCCGCTGATCATGCAGCTGATTTATCCGTTGTTGATGGTTTTGGCCATTGTCGACAGCCTGATTGATTTTCGCGGTCGCAAGTCCCCCAAGGGGAATGACTCCGCGAACGGTGAAGGTTAAAAGTTAAGAGGTTTTACCAAATGGAACTGATCCTGCTGGAAAAAGTCGCTAACCTGGGCAACCTGGGCGACAAAGTAAAAGTTAAGGCTGGTTACGGCCGTAACTTCCTGCTGCCATTCGGCAAGGCCACCGTTGCCAACGCCGCCAACCTGGCCGCGTTCGAAGAGCGTCGCGCCGAGCTGGAAAAAGCAGCTGCTGACAAGAAAGCTTCGGCTGAAAGCCGCGCTGCCCAACTGGCCGAGCTGGAAGTGACCATCACTGCCACCGCTGGCGACGAAGGCAAGCTGTTCGGTTCGATCGGCACCCACGACATCGCCGACGCCCTGACCGCCTCCGGCGTTGAAGTGGCCAAGGCTGAAGTTCGTCTGCCGAACGGCACCATCCGTCAGGTTGGCGAATACGACGTAGCCGTGCACCTGCACAGCGACGTTGAAGCCACTGTACGTGTGGTCGTCGTAGCTGCCTAAGCTGCGCTGACTGTCTGGCTCCTTGCGGGTCAGGCGGTTAACATCGGGCACGGTCCTGTTTTCGACAGGCCGTGCCCTTTGTCTTTTTCGTCCTCCAGAATTCTTTCGTGGCCATGAACGAGATCACCACCTCCGAACAGCTTGACCTGCAAACCGCAGCCCTGAAGGTGCCGCCGCATTCCATCGAGGCCGAACAGGCCGTGCTCGGTGGCCTGATGCTGGACAACAACGCCTGGGAGCGGGTGCTGGACCAGGTATCGGACGGCGACTTCTACCGGCATGACCACCGCCTGATCTTCCGAGCCGTGCACAAGTTGGCCGACGCCAACCAGCCATTCGATGTGGTGACCCTGCACGAGCAGCTGGACAAGGAAGGCCTTTCTTCGCAAGTCGGTGGGTTGGCGTATCTGGCCGAACTGGCCAAGAACACCCCGTCGGTAGCCAACATCAAGGCCTACGCCGCGATCATTCGCGAGCGCGCCACCCTGCGTCAGCTGATCAGCATCAGTACCGATATCGCCGACAACGCGTTCAACCCGCAAGGGCGCAACGCTGAAGAGATTCTCGACGACGCCGAGCGGCAGATCTTCCAGATCGCCGAGGCCCGGCCGAAAACCGGCGGCCCGGTGGGAGTCAACGAACTGTTGACCATGGCCATCGATCGCATCGACACGCTGTTCAACTCCGACAGCGACATCACCGGCGTATCCACCGGCTTTACCGACCTCGACGAGAAGACCAGCGGCCTGCAGCCAGCTGACCTGATCATCGTTGCCGGCCGACCGTCGATGGGCAAGACCACCTTCGCCATGAACCTGGTGGAAAACGCCGTACTGCGTACCGACAAGGCGGTACTGGTGTTCTCCCTCGAGATGCCAGGTGAATCGCTGATCATGCGTATGCTCTCGTCCCTGGGCCGTATCGACCAGACCAAGGTGCGTTCCGGCCAGCTGGACGACGACGACTGGCCACGCCTGACCTCGGCGGTGAACCTGCTAAACGATCGCAAGCTGTTCATCGACGATACCGCCGGCATCAGCCCCTCGGAGATGCGCGCGCGTACCCGCCGCCTGGCCCGCGAGCACGGCGAAATCGCCATGATCATGGTCGACTACCTGCAGCTGATGCAGATCCCGGGTTCGGCCGGTGACAACCGGACCAACGAAATTTCCGAGATCTCCCGCTCGCTCAAGGCACTGGCCAAGGAGTTCAACTGCCCGGTCATCGCCCTGTCGCAGCTGAACCGCTCGCTGGAACAGCGCCCGAACAAACGCCCGGTGAACTCCGACTTGCGTGAATCCGGTGCAATCGAGCAGGACGCCGACGTGATCATGTTCGTGTATCGCGACGAGGTGTACCACCCCGAGACCGAGCACAAGGGGGTGGCGGAAATCATCATCGGTAAGCAGCGTAACGGCCCCATCGGCTTCGTGCGCCTGGCCTTCATCGGCAAGTACACCCGCTTCGAGAACCTTGCGCCGGGCATGTACAACTTCGACGACGACGAATAAGCCCAGGGGCAGAGGCGGTCACTGTGGGAGCGGGTTCACCCGCGAACACGGGCGCAGCCCGTGCCATCCACCGCGTAGCCTTCTTCGCGGGTAAACCCGCTCCCACAGCGGATGGAGTCTCTTTCGTCAAGCAACCATGAATCCGACAACCATCGTCGGATTTGGTCAAATTTTGTGCTATATTCCGCGCCCGCGATTTCCCTGCACACCAGAACCGGTCACTGACATGCAAGCAGCCAAACCACTCTACGACTATCCCAAGTACTGGGCCGAATGCTTCGGGCCAGCACCTTTCCTGCCGATGAGCAGGGAGGAGATGGATCTGCTCGGCTGGGATTCCTGCGACATCATCATCGTGACCGGTGATGCCTACGTCGACCATCCGTCGTTCGGCATGGCCATCATCGGCCGCCTGCTGGAGGCCCAGGGCTTCCGGGTGGGCATCATCGCCCAGCCGAACTGGCAGTCGAAAGACGACTTCATGAAGCTCGGCGAGCCGAACCTGTTCTTCGGCGTGGCCGCGGGCAACATGGACTCGATGATCAACCGCTACACCGCGGACAAGAAGATCCGGTCCGACGATGCCTACACCCCTGGTGGCCAGGCTGGCAGCCGTCCGGACCGCGCCAGCCTGGTGTACAGCCAGCGCTGCAAGGAAGCCTACAAGCATGTGCCGATCGTACTGGGCGGCATCGAGGCCTCGCTGCGCCGCATCGCCCACTACGACTACTGGCAGGACAAGGTCCGCCACTCGATCCTGATCGACGCCAGCGCCGACATCCTGCTGTTCGGCAACGCCGAGCGTGCGGTGGTCGAGGTGGCCCAGCGCCTGTCCAACGGCGAAAAGATCGAGACCATCACCGATGTGCGCGGCACTGCTTTCGTGCGTCGCGACACGCCTCAGGGCTGGTACGAGATCGATTCGACCCGCATCGACCGCCCGGGCCGCGTCGACAAGATCATCAACCCGTACGTGAATACCCAGGACACCCAGGCCTGTGCCATCGAACAGGCCAAGGGCGACCAGGAGGACCCGAACGAAGCCAAGGTCGTGCAGATTCTCGACAGCCCGAGCATGACCCGGGAAAAGTCGGTGATCCGCCTGCCGTCGTTCGAGAAGGTGCGTAACGACCCGGTACTCTATGCCCATGCCAACCGGGTGCTGCACCTGGAGACCAACCCGGGCAACGCCCGCGCCCTGGTGCAGAAACACGGCGAAGTGGATGTGTGGTTCAACCCGCCACCCATCCCCATGAGCACCGAGGAAATGGACTACGTGTTCGGCATGCCCTATGCCCGTGTGCCGCACCCTGCCTACGGCAAGGAGCGCATTCCGGCCTATGAGATGATCCGTTTCTCGGTGAACATCATGCGTGGCTGCTTCGGTGGCTGCACCTTCTGCTCGATCACCGAGCACGAAGGCCGCATCATCCAGAACCGCTCGCACGAGTCGATCCTGCACGAAATCGAAGAGATGCGTGACAAGGTGCCGGGCTTCACCGGCGTGGTCTCCGACCTTGGTGGCCCGACTGCCAACATGTACCGCATCGCCTGCAAGAGCCATGACATCGAGAAGCACTGCCGCAAGCCGTCGTGCGTGTTCCCGGGCATCTGCGAAAACCTCAACACCGACCACAGCTCGCTGATCGAGCTGTACCGCAAGGCTCGTGCCCTGCCGGGTGTGAAGAAGATCCTGATTGCCTCGGGCCTGCGTTATGACCTGGCGGTGGAGTCGCCGGAGTATGTCAAGGAGCTGGTCACCCACCATGTCGGCGGTTACCTGAAGATTGCCCCGGAGCACACCGAGCGTGGCCCGCTGGACAAGATGATGAAGCCGGGCATCGGCACCTATGACCGCTTCAAGCGCATGTTCGAGAAGTTCTCGAAAGAGGCGGGCAAGGAGCAGTACCTGATCCCGTACTTCATCGCCGCGCACCCGGGCACTACCGACGAAGACATGATGAACCTGGCCCTGTGGCTGAAAGGCAACGGCTTCCGAGCCGACCAGGTGCAGGCGTTCTACCCGTCGCCGATGGCCTCGGCCACGGCCATGTATCACTCGGGCAAGAACCCGCTGCGCAAGGTGACCTACAAGAGCGAAGGTGTGGAGATCGTCAAGAGCGAGGAGCAGCGCCGGCTGCACAAGGCGTTCTTGCGTTATCACGACCCGAAGGGCTGGCCGATGCTGCGTGAAGCGCTGCAGCGCATGGGCCGTGCCGACTTGATCGGGCCGGGCAAGCACCAGCTGATCCCGCTGCACCAGCCGCAGAGCGATACCTACCAGAGTGCGCGCCGCAAGAACTCGACCCCGGCGGGTAGCCACAAAGTGGGCAAGGAGCAGAAGGTCCTTACCCAGCACACAGGTCTGCCGCCGCGTGGCAGCGATGGCAGCAAGCCGTGGGACAAGCGTGAAAAGGCCAAGGCCGAAGCGTTTGCGCGTAACCAGCAGGCGGCCAAGGAGCGCAAGGAAGCGGGCAAGGGTGGTGGCGGCAAGAGCAAGAAGCCGCGTCAGCCGGTCATCCCGCGCTGATCTTGAAAGCTACATGGAACCCTGTGGGAGCGGGCGTGCCCGCGAATGCGATGGTGGATTCACTGCCGCATTCGCGGGCACGCCCGCTCCCACAGGTTAGGTGTTCGGCCTGCTGATCGTATCAGTCAGGCTTCCTGTCGACCCACTTCGGCGCCACCGGCGCAACAAAGCTGTCCATCCCGTCCAGCAGCTCATCAGGCTGTTGCCCCAGCAGCAACATCGCCCGATGCTGCGGCCGCACAAAGCCTTCTTCGACGATATGGTCGAGGAACCCGCCCAGCTTGTCGTAGAAGCCATTCACATCGAGCAGTCCCAGCGGCTTGGCGTGATAGCCCAATTGCCCCCAGGTCCATACCTCGAACAACTCTTCCAGCGTACCCAGCCCACCGGGCAGGGCGATGAAGGCATCGCTAAGCTCGGCCATGCGGGCCTTGCGCGCGTGCATGCCATCCACCACTTCCAAGCGAGTCAGGCCCTTATGGCCGACTTCAGCGTCCAGCAGGCTCTGTGGAATGATTCCTACCACTTCGCCACCGGCTGCCATGGCCGCATCGGCCACCACGCCCATCAGGCCGACTGCGCCGCCGCCATAGACCAGTGTCAGGCCGCGACGGGCGATCGCCTGCCCCAGCGCGATGGCTGCTTCACGGTAGGCGGGGTTGGCACCAATGCTGGCGCCGCAGAACACACAAACGGAACGTACGGGCATTGCTCATCTCCAGTCACTCAGGCTGACAGGGTAAGGGCCATGTCCTACAGTTCCAAGGCCGGTTTCACTCCGGCCGGGAGAATTCACATATGGCGCCAGTCGCTCCATGGGCGTAGGCCGCCAGCAGGCTGTTCATCAAGCTACCAAGGGTCATTTCGTATTGCTCCTAAATGAGAGGTTGTCCCATCGTCCAATAAAAGGGCATGATGTGCTCTTAGATTGGTTGTATACAATCGATTGAACAATTCAACTGGCTGGCCGCTTGCCGCCCCTTTGACTCATGTCAGCAGGGGGCTGAACGGTTTCAGGCAGTCTCGCAATTGATAAAACCCTGCCAAGGAGATTCATGATGTTTGCGAAAGCTGTAGCGGTATCCCTGCTGACCCTCGCCAGCGCCTCCGTCTTCGCCGCCGACTGCAAAGTCACTGTCGATTCGACTGACCAGATGTCGTTCAATACCAAAGAGTTCACTGTCGACAAGAGCTGCAAGACCGTTGAAATCGAACTGACCCACGGTGGCAAGCTGCCGAAGAACGTCATGGGCCACAACCTGGTGATCAGCAAGACTGCCGACATGCAGGCCATCGCCACCGAAGGCATGACGCAAGGTCTGGAAAAGGACTACATCAAGGCTGACAACGCAGCGATCATCGGCCACACCAAAATGATCGGTGCCGGTGAAAAATCCAGCATCACCCTGGACACTTCCAAACTGGAAGCGGGCGGCGATTACAGCTTCTTCTGCACCTTCCCGGGCCACATCTCGATGATGAAGGGCAAGGTCGTCGTCAAGTAATCAAAGGCTGACGGTGAACCCTGTGGGAGCGGGTTCACCCGCGAATGCGTCGGTGGCTTCACCATCGTATTCGCGGGTGAACCCGCTCCCACAGGTCCTTCTATAGCCTTATCAAGGGGCGAACGGCAGTTCGCGCTTGTGCTGGGTCTTGCGGTAGGTGGCAACGATGATGTCGAACGCTTCCTGGTCAACCGGCTGCCCGTGCAGGAAGGCATCGATCTGCTGGTAGGTGATGCCATGTGATGCTTCGTCCGGCTTGCCTGGCGCAAGGTCTTCCAAGTCCGCAGTTGGTACCTTCTCCACCAGTGACTCCGGCGCGCCAAAGCTGCGCGCAATTGCCCGCACCTGGTTCTTCACCAGGCCGCTCAGCGGCGCCAGGTCGCAAGCGCCATCGCCAAACTTCGTGTAGAAGCCCATCACCGCCTCGGCGGCATGGTCGGTGCCGATCACCAGGCCTGCACGCGCGCCGGCAATGGTGTACTGGGCGACCATGCGCATGCGCGCCTTCACATTACCCACCACGAAGTCCACCAGGCTGGGCGAGCCACCCTTGAGCGCTTCAGTCTCTGCAGCAAGCGCCTTGACCGCTGGCGCGATGTCGATGGTGTGCACTTCATCGGCCTTGATCACATCCAGGCAAGCCTGGGCGTCGTGCTCGTCATGCTGAACGTGATAGGGCAGGCGCACCGCGATGAAGGTGTAGGCCTTGTCGCCGGTTTCGGCGCGCAGCTCATTGATGGCACGCTGGGCGAGCAGGGCGGCGGTCAGCGAGTCGACGCCGCCGCTGATGCCCAGCACCAGGGTCTTGAGCCGGGCGTTGGCCAGGCAATCCTTGATGAACGCCACGCGCCGGGCCACTTCGGCCTCGAGCGTGGCGGCGTCGGCGAACGGCGGCTGTACCTTCAGCGCCTGGGCAATCTCTTGCTGAACCGCTTGCATGGGTTACTCCTTGCTGGGGACTTTGAATACATGGCGCATGTAGGCGACGAAGTTCTCGTCGCGGCATTGGGTCTTGGCGGCTTCGTCCGAGATCTTCGCTACCGGCGCGCCGTTGCAGTCGGTCATTTTGAGCACAATGCTCATCGGGGCCACACCCGGGATATCACAGGTCAGGTTGGTGCCGATGCCAAAGCTGACATTGATGCGACCGCGCAAGGCTCGGAAGATTTCCAGCGAGCGGGTCAGGTTGAGACCGTCGGAAAACACCAGGGTCTTGGTCATCGGGTCGATACCCAGTTTCTGGTAATGGGCAATGGCCTTTTCCGCCCAGGCCACCGGTTCGCCGGAGTCGTGGCGCAGGCCGTCGAACAGCTTGGCGAAGTACAGGTCGAAATCGCCGAGGAAGGCATCCATGGTGATGCAGTCGGTCAGGGCGATGCCGAGCAGGCCGCGGTACTCGCGCACCCAGCAGTCCAGTGCGGCGATCTGGCTGTCGATCAGCCGCGGGCCGAGTTGCTGGTGGGCCATGATCCATTCATGGGCCATGGTGCCCAGCGGCTTGATATCCAGTTTCCATGCCAGGTCGACATTGCTGGTGCCGACGAAGCGGCCCGGGAAATCGTCGCGCAGCACGCGCACCACTTCTTCCTGCACACGGCTGGAAAAGCGCCGGCGAGTGCCGAAGTCGGCCACCTGCATTTCGGCCAGTTCATCATCAGTGGCATGTGCGCGTAGCCAGTCGAACTTGCGGTACAGCTGGTCGCGGGCCTCTGCCAGGCGCATGCGCGGGTGCAGATGGCGGTTGCGCACTTCGCTGATGATCGCCAGCAGCGGCACTTCGAACAGGATCACATGTAGCCACGGGCCTTTGAGGCGCAGGAACAGCTGGTCGTTTTCTATCCCCAGGCGTACGTAGCGCAGGTTGAAGCGGAACAGGCGCAGAAAGCGCAGGAAGTCAGGCTTGAGGAAGCTGATGCGTTCGAGGAAGGCCAGCTGGCCGTCATCCAGGGTCAGGTCGCTGAGCAGTTCGAGCTGGTTGCGGATCTCGCCGAGGTAGGGGCGCAGGTCCTCGCCGTTGCGACAGCGGAATTCCCATTCGACGTCGGCGTCCGGGTAGTTGTGAAGTACGCCCTGCATCATGGTGAGTTTGTAGAAGTCGGTGTCGAGCAGGTTGTGCACGATGCGCTCGGCGAATGCGCTCTCGCTCATCAATGGGGCTCCGGAAGCGGCGAATGGCGGACATTGTGCCAGCCTTTTGCGGCTTGTTGGGCCTGTACCGGCCTCTTCGCGGGTAAACCCGCTCCCACAGGTACTGCACCGCCCTTGAACCTAGTGGGGGCTCTGTGGGAGCGGGTTTACCCGCGAAGAGGCCGGAACTGCCAAAACCGCGTGTTTTTCCGTGCACCAGCTAGCCTTGAAACGGTGCCGCCTGTAGCAGTCGCGCACCAGCTGTGTGCAGTTCGGTGACGTCCGCTGTTACAGGGCGGTTGCACGTAAACACTTGCCAGGGTTGCAATGATGGCACTCGATGGTTGCTCCTTGTCTGTACGTGTGGTGGCGCCTGCCGCATGGCAGACGGTTGCACGCTCAATAAAGAAAAGGCCGTCGGTCGCCTGGCGCCAACCTGTAACGGGTGTTTTTCCGAAAGACAAAACCTATGGCACGGCCCTTGCTCGGAGCACAGGGCTGAGAAGTTGTAGTGCCAACCAAAAAAAACTCTAGGAGCACCACCTCATGTCGCAGACGTTTTACAAGAAAGGTTTCCTGGCTCTGGCCGTAGCTACGGCACTGGGTGTTTCTTCGTATGTTCAGGCCGACGTCAAGATCGGTGTAGCGGGCCCGATGACCGGAGCCAACGCAGCGTTTGGCGAGCAGTACATGAAAGGTGCGCAGGCAGCGGCCGACAAGATCAACGCCGCCGGTGGCGTGAACGGCGAGAAAATCGTCCTGGTCAAAGGCGATGACGCCTGCGAACCGAAGCAGGCCGTGGCCGTGGCCAACCGCCTGGTCGACCAGGACAAGGTGATCGGTGTGGTCGGCCACTTCTGTTCGTCCAACACCATCCCGGCCTCCGAGGTGTATGACGAGGCTGGCGTCATTGCCATCACCCCGGGCTCCACCAACCCACAGGTCACCGAGCGCGGCCTGGGCGCCATGTTCCGCATGTGCGGCCGTGACGACCAGCAGGGCATCGTCGCCGGCGACTACATCGTCGACGTGCTCAAGGGCAAGAAAGTCGCGGTGTTGCACGACAAGGACACCTACGGCCAGGGCCTGGCCGACGCGACCAAGGCACAGCTGGAGAAACGCGGCGTCAAGCCGGTGCTGTACGAAGGCCTGACTCGCGGCGAGAAGGACTTCAGCGCCGTGGTCACCAAGATCCGTTCCACCGGTGCCGACGTGGTCTACTTCGGCGGCCTCCATCCGGAAGCCGGCCCGCTGGTGCGTCAGCTGCGCGAGCAGGGCCTGAAGGACGTCAAGTTCATGTCCGATGACGGCATCGTCACCGACGAACTGGTGTCCACCGCCGGCGGCGCGCAGTACGTCGATGGCGTGTACATGACCTTCGGTGCCGACCCGCGCCTGCTGCCAGACAGCAAGGCCGTGGTGGAGGAGTTCCGCAAGGCCGGTACCGAACCTGAAGGCTACACCCTGTACGCCTACGCCTCGCTGCAGGCTTTGGCTGCCGCATTCAACGGTGCCAAGTCGAACAAGGGCGAAGCTGCTGCCGAGTGGCTCAAGGCCAACCCGGTGCAGACCGTCATGGGCGAGAAAAAGTGGGACAAGAAGGGTGACCTGACCGTGTCCGACTACGTGGTCTACCAGTGGGATGCCCAAGGCAAGTACCACCAGCTGGAAAAACAAAAATAACAACGGCCCATGGCCCGGGCGCGTCAGCCCGGGCCAAAGCCCCGCGGTACCTGTCTTTATCCGTAGATCTGCACAGTTCTGCGCTGCGAGGGCCGCCTGTCCCAGGCCCGCCGTGGTCGGCGCTCGTGCAATCTCAATAGGTGAGATTGCGTTATGGATGGTATTTTCCTGCAGCAACTGGTCAACGGCCTGACCCTCGGGTCGGTCTATGGCCTGATCGCCATCGGCTACACAATGGTCTATGGCATCATCGGCATGATCAACTTCGCGCACGGCGAGGTTTACATGATTTCCGCGTACCTCGCGGCGATCAGCCTGGCATTGCTGGCTTATTTTGGTATCGAGTCGTTCCCCCTGTTGATGCTGGGCACCCTGTTGTTCACCATCGTCGTCACCGGCGTATACGGCTTCACCATCGAACGCATCGCCTACAAACCCCTGCGCAACTCTACCCGCCTGGCACCGCTGATCAGTGCCATCGGCATCTCGCTGATCCTGCAGAACTACGCGCAGATCAGCCAGGGTGCGCGCCAGCAAGGCGTGCCGACCCTGCTTGAAGGCGCCTGGCGCGTCGAAGTGGGCACCGGCTTCGTGCAACTGACCTACACCAAGATTTTCATCCTGGTGGCAGCCTTCGTCGGTATGGGCTTGCTCACCTACGTGATCAAGTACACCAAGCTCGGCCGCATGTGCCGTGCCACCCAGCAAGACCGCAAGATGGCCTCGATCCTGGGCATCAACACCGACCGGGTCATCTCCTACGTGTTCGTCATCGGTGCGGTAATGGCTGCCTTGGCCGGCGTGCTGATCACCATGAACTACGGCACCTTCGACTTCTACGCCGGCTTCATCATCGGTATCAAGGCGTTCACTGCCGCAGTACTCGGCGGCATCGGCTCGCTGCCTGGCGCCATGCTCGGCGGGATCATCCTGGGCATTTCCGAGTCGCTGTTCTCTGGCCTGATCAACTCCGATTACAAGGACGTATTCAGCTTCTCGCTGCTGGTGATGATCCTTATCTTCCGCCCACAAGGCCTGCTGGGTCGCCCGCTCGTGGCTAAGGTGTGAACATGTCCATTGCCAAAACTGCCGCTGTAAGCGAAACCAACAAGGGTTTCGACCTTAAACGCAGCTTGCTGGAGACCATCGTCGCCGGCCTGCTGGCACTCATCGTGTTTGGCCCGGTCGTCGGCGTGGTGCTCGACGGCTACACCTTCAATGCCGAGCCGCGGCGTGTGGCGTGGCTGGTCGGCGGGGTGATGCTCGGGCGCTTCCTGCTCAGCCTGTACCTGCAGACAGCCGCCGGACGGCGCATGCTGGAAGGCTTCGATAGCGGCGGCTCGGGCGTGCATGTGCGCGCGCCGAACTACGTGTCGCGCCTGCGCTACATCATCCCGGCGCTGGTGGTGATCGCCATCGTCTTCCCGATCTTCGCCAACAAGTACCTGCTGACCGTGGTCATTCTCGGCCTGATCTACGTGCTGCTGGGCCTGGGCCTGAACATCGTGGTCGGCCTGGCCGGCCTGCTCGACCTGGGCTACGTGGCGTTCTATGCCATTGGCGCGTACGGCCTGGCGCTGGGTTACCAATACCTTGGCCTGGGCTTCTGGAGCGTGCTGCCACTGGCGGCCATCGCTGCGGCGCTGGCGGGGTGCATACTCGGTTTCCCGGTGCTGCGAATGCATGGCGATTACCTGGCGATCGTGACCCTGGGTTTTGGCGAAATCATCCGCCTGGTGCTGAACAACTGGCTGTCGTTCACCGGTGGCCCGAATGGCATGCCGGCGCCGGCACCGACCTTCTTTGGCCTGGAATTCGGCCGCCGGGCCAAGGACGGCGGGGTGCCGATCCATGAGTTCTTCGGCTTCGATTACAACGCCAACCTCAAGTTCGTGTTCATCTACGCGGTGCTGTTCATCGTCGTGCTGGCCGTGCTGTACATCAAGCACCGCCTGACCCGCATGCCGGTCGGCCGTGCCTGGGAAGCGCTGCGCGAAGACGAGATCGCCTGCCGCTCGATGGGCCTGAACCACGTGCTGGTCAAGCTCTCGGCCTTCACCCTGGGTGCCTCTACCGCAGGCCTGGCAGGGGTGTTCTTCGCCACCTACCAGGGCTTCGTCAACCCGTCGTCGTTCACCTTCTTCGAATCGGCGCTGATCCTCGCCATCGTCGTGCTTGGCGGCATGGGCTCGACCGTGGGCGTGGTGATCGCGGCGTTCGTGCTGACCGTGGCGCCGGAGCTGCTGCGCAGCTTCTCCGAATACCGGGTGCTGCTGTTCGGTGTGCTGATGGTGCTGATGATGATCTGGCGACCGCGTGGGCTGATACGCATCAGCCGTACCGGTGTGACCCCGCGTAAAGGAGTGGCGCCATGAGCGACGATATCATTCTCTCGGTCGACAACCTGATGATGCAGTTCGGTGGCATCAAGGCGCTCAGCGATGTCAGCCTGAAGGTCCGGCGTAACCAGATCTTCGCCCTCATCGGCCCCAACGGCGCCGGCAAGACCACTGTATTCAACTGCCTGACCGGCTTCTACAAAGCCAGTGGCGGGCGCATCGAACTGAACGTGCGCGGCAGCCATACCAATGTCATCCAGCTGCTCGGCGAGCGCTTCCAGGCGGCCGATTTCGTGTCGCCGGCGCGCTTTGCCAACCGCATGTACTACAAGATGTTCGGCGGTACCCACCTGGTCAACCGTGCCGGCCTGGCACGCACCTTCCAGAACATTCGCCTGTTCAAGGAAATGTCGGTGGTGGAGAACCTGCTGGTGGCCCAGCACATGTGGGTCAACCGCAACTTGCTGGCCGGGGTGCTCAACACCAAGGCCTACCGCAAGGCCGAGAGCGACGCACTGGACCATGCGTTCTACTGGCTGGAAGTGGTCGATCTGGTCGATTGCGCCAACCGCCTGGCCGGTGAGCTGTCGTACGGCCAGCAGCGCCGTCTGGAGATTGCCCGGGCCATGTGCACGCGGCCGAAGATCATCTGCCTGGACGAACCGGCGGCTGGCCTGAACCCACAGGAAACCGAGGCCCTAAGCCGCATGATCCGCGTGCTGCGTGACGAGCACGACATCACCGTGGTGCTGATCGAACATGACATGGGCATGGTCATGAGCATTTCCGACCATATCGTGGTGCTCGACCACGGCAATGTGATTGCCGAGGGTGCGCCGCAGGATATCCGCCACAACCCGACGGTGATCGCCGCCTACCTGGGTGCCGATGAAGAGGAGCTGGTATGAGTGCACCCATTCTCGAACTGAAGGACCTGGACGTGTTCTACGGCCCGATCCAGGCGCTGAAAAAGGTCTCGATGCACATCAACGAGGGCGAAACGGTCAGCCTGATCGGCGCCAACGGTGCCGGCAAGTCGACCCTGCTGATGTCGATCTTCGGCCAGCCGCGTGCGGCATCAGGGCATATCGTGTACCGCGGCACCGACATCACTCGCAAGTCGTCGCACTACATTGCCTCCAACGGCATTGCCCAGTCGCCGGAAGGGCGCCGGGTGTTCCCCGACATGACCGTCGAGGAGAACCTGATGATGGGTACCATCCCCATCGGCGACAAGCATGCCGACGAAGACATGCAGCGCATGTACGAGCTGTTCCCACGTTTGAAGGAGCGGCGTAACCAAAGGGCCATGACCATGTCCGGAGGCGAGCAGCAGATGCTGGCCATTGCCCGCGCGCTGATGAGCCGGCCAAAGTTGTTGCTGCTGGATGAGCCATCGCTGGGGCTGGCACCGATCGTGGTCAAGCAGATCTTCTCGACCTTGCGCGAACTGGCCAAGACCGGGATGACCATCTTCCTGGTGGAGCAGAACGCCAACCATGCGCTTAAACTGTCGGACCGGGCTTATGTGATGGTCAACGGGCAGATTCGCATGAGTGGGACGGGGCAGGAGCTGCTGGTCAACGAGGAAGTGCGCAACGCCTATCTCGGCGGGCATTGAGTTGCATTCGGGGGCCGCTTTGCGGCCCATCGCGACACAAGGCCGCTCCTACAGGTGATCTGCGATTCCATGTGGCATCGCGGCCCCTTGTAGGAGCGGCCTTGTGTCCCGATGGGCTGCAAAGCAGCCCCGATTCCAAATGTGGACAACTTGTCGCGGGCCTGCCTCCATACACTCCAGCATCCCATCTCAAGCCCTTGTTTCCACAGGCCCGATCTTTTCCACGGATAATGTGGAACCGCCTGTGGAAAACATGGTGGCATCTCGCTCAAGCCCTTTGATAGCAAGCCCTGCAGCTTCATGATCATTTTTTGATCACAAGCGCCTTGTGGATGATTTTCCCAGGTTTTTCAAAGCCCTGCATTCATTCCAAGGCTCGCGCAAAGCCTGTGGATAACCCTGTGAAAAAACCTTGGACAGACCGCTGCAGGCAGCATGCTTGAAAGCCCTGCGCCATCACCGAAGAGATATCCACCGACCGCAAGTCGCTGAAAGGGTTCCGCACCGTGGACAAGTTGCCCCCAATCCGTGGGGAAAGGCTTGTGGATAACGTGCGCATAGCTGCTGCCGAGCCCTCTGCTGCAAGGCTTTGCTGCATGTGATCAAAAAATGAACAGTGGCGCGGGCGGGTTGCTGCAAGCGCCCGGCGCGGGCATGCTGCAACACTGCCGATGACAACCCACCGTGAGGAACAGAGCATGACGTCCACCGTATTCATCACTGGCGCGACTTCCGGTTTCGGCGAGGCCACAGCCCGCCGCTTCGCCGAAGCCGGCTGGAAGCTGGTGCTCACTGGCCGCCGCAAGGAGCGCCTGGATGCCCTGTGCGCCGAACTGTCGGCCAAGACCGAAGTGCACGGCCTGGTGCTCGACGTACGTGACCGCAAGGCCATGGAGCAGGCCATCGCCAACCTGCCGGCCGGCTTCGACAAGTTGCGCGGCCTGGTCAACAACGCAGGCCTGGCGCTGGGTGTGGACGCGGCGCAGAACTGCAGCCTGGACGACTGGGAAACCATGGTCGACACCAACATCAAGGGCCTGATGTACACCACCCGCCTGCTGCTGCCACGGCTGATCGCCCATGGCCGTGGGGCGTCGATCCTCAACGTGGGTTCGGTGGCGGGCAACTACCCGTACCCGGGCAGCAACGTGTACGGCGGCACCAAGGCCTTCGTCGGCCAGTTCTCGTTGAGCCTGCGCTGCGATCTGCGGGGTACGGGTGTGCGTGTGAGCAACATCGAGCCGGGCCTGTGCGAGAGCGAGTTCTCGCTGGTGCGCTTCGGCGGTGACCAGGCCAAATATGACGCCACCTATGCCGGTGCCGAGCCGATCCAGCCGCAGGACATTGCCGAGACCATCTTCTGGATCCTCAACCAGCCGGCACATATCAACATCAACAGCCTCGAGCTGATGCCGGTGAGCCAGGACTGGGCAGGGTTTTCGATCGACCGGTCGGTCAAGGGCTGATCCGAGGGCCTCTTCGCGGGTAAACCCGCTCCCACAGGTACTGCACCGGTTTCAGAGCAGGCGCTATCCCTGTGGGAGCGGGTTCACCCGCGAATGCGTCAGCCCAGGCGCTGCAGCCCTTCCAGGCAAGTCGCCAAATGGTAGGGCGTAGTCGAAGGCATGTCATGCCGGCTGACACTGCCTTGCCCATCCCGGCACTCATACCAGCCCGCTTCACGCAGGAACCGTATTTCCAGCGCCTGCAGCTGCCCGGCCAGCTTCGCCTCGCCTCCTGTCCGCAAGACCAACGCACGCAGATACTCCGCCTGTGCCCAGATCCGCTGGGTGGCGTCGAGCACCTTGCCGTCTGCATCCAGCATGGCCAGCACCGCCGCATCCTTCACCCCGTACTGCTCGGCAAAGCCAAAGGCCCGGTCGATGGACGCATGCAGCGGCGTATCACGCAGCAATGGCGAGGTATGCAGCAGATAGAACCACTCGAACTGGTGCCCCGGCTCGAACCAGTTATCCACAGCGCCGCGTGGCTTTTCCAGCATCAGGCCGTGGGCCGGTTCGATGAAGTGCGCCTGCAGCGCCTCGCACAGTTGCAGCAGCGATTGCCGAGCGTGCTCGTCCTCACGCACCGCCAGCACTTGCAGGAAGGCTTCGGCCAGGTGCATCTGCGGGTTTTGCAGCGGGCCGCTGCCAAGGTCTGCCCAGTCTGCAGCGAGGCTGGCTTCGTACAGGCCATCGTCGCGGGCGAACTGCTGGTCGATGATGTCCAGCGCGGCGTTCAGCGTGGACTCCACCAGGTTTTCACGCACCTTGCCCCAGTAATGCGCACAGGCGAAGACGATGAAGGCGTGGGTGTAGAGGTCCTTGCGCCGATCCAGCGGTTTGCCCTGGGCGTCGATGCTGTAGAACCAGCCGCCGTGTTCGGCGTCATGGAAGTGCTTTTGCAGCGAGCGGAACAGGGCGGCCGCACGCTCGGCTGCGCCCGGTTGCCCGATGCGGCTGCTGAACAGGTACAGCTGGCGCGCGCAGGCCATGGCCCGGTAGCGCTGCACCGGCAATGGCTGGTGCTGGGCGTCCAGGGCTTCGTAGGGCAGGGCCATGTCGGCGTTCCAGCCCGGGCCTTGCCACAACGGCACGATGCGTTCGGCGAAGTGCTGGTTGAAGCGGGCCAGTTCGGGCAGGGTGGGGCGGGGGTCGGACATTTCGGCGCTCGTCGCTGTCGGGCAGGGCGCCATGGTAGCAGAACTGGGTTGTGGGTAGCCTGTGCCGGCCTCTTCGCGGGCACGCCCGCTCCCACAGGATCACCACAAGGTTCGAGCAATGCGGGGTACCTGTGGGAGCGGGTTCACCCGCGAAGAGGCCGGCACAGGCTACCGATCAGCCCGGGTTGCCAAGCCCCTGCCAATGCCGCGCACCCACGAAGATGAAGCGCAACTGCTGGGTGATCTTTTCCTGCGGTGTCAGCGCCTGTGGGTAACCCGCTTCGGGGCTGTCGATAAGCTCGGGCAGGGTGGCGAACACGGTCTTCACCACCAGGTCGGCCATCACCGCCAGCGCGGCGCTGTCCAGGTGCTGCCAGCGCTTCATCCGCGCAAGGTCGGTGGCCAGGTCGTCGCTGATGTCCTGGCGCAGGCGGGCAATGGCCTGGCGTACGGCATGCGAACCGCCGTACTGCTCACGGGCGAGGAACAGAAACTGCGCACGGTGGGCGGCGACTACGTCGAGGAAGATGCGCACCGATGCGTCAGTGATACCGCCCAGTTCGAATTCGTTCTGGCGCACCAGGCGGATGGTCTGGCGGAAGGTAGTGTCGACCTCGGCAACCAGGGCCAGGCCAAGGGCGTCCATGTCGGAAAAATGCCGGTAAAAGCCGGTAGGTACGATGCCGGCCGTCTTCGCCACTTCGCGCAGGCTGATACTGCCGAAACCACGGCCACTCTCCATGAGCTGGCAGGCAGCATCGAGCAGGGCCTGGCGGGTCTGTAGCTTCTGTTCGGCGCGCGGCAGCATGGTGCGGGCTTCTGTGGCGGTAAGGCTGGGCACTCTAGTTAAAAAAACAAAGCCCGGTCAATGGACCGGGCTTGGAGGGGAGCAGGCGTTGTGACAGAAGTTGTTGTTTTCGGCCATGGTGATCAGCTCACACGGCTGAGTTCAACCAGGCGATCGGAGCCACCTTCGGCAACGCGGCCACTACGTTCGATCAGGCGATCGGAGCCACCTTCGGCAACGCGGCCACTACGTTCGATCAGGCGATCGGAGCCACCTTCGGCAACGCGGCCACTACGTTCGATCAGGCGATCGGAGCCGCCTTCGGCAACGCGGCCACTACGTTCGATCAGGCGATCGGAGCCACCTTCTGCAACGCGGCCAGTACGTTCGATCAGGCGATCGGAGCCACCTTCGGCAACGCGGCCACTACGTTCGATCAGGCGATCAGCACCGCCTTCGGCAACAGTTTTCAGCGGCTGGGCAATTTCAGCTGCGCTGGAGCGCGATTCGGCGCTCAAATGTTGCTCGTCGGCTGGCAGGGCAAAAGCGTTGGCAGCCAGGATGGACAGGGTCAGGGTCAACAGATGGCGTTTCATGATTCGGTGCTCCTCTCGGGGGCTGGAAAGTGGGTACGGAGCCAATGCTACGCCGGGTAACGCCAGAGAGAAGTTCATACGGGTAATGGTAACAATCGACCGTATTGATAGAGGTCAGAAGCTGCTCTAGATGGTGCTTTTCAGGTCATTTGATGGCAATTTGATAGACTCCTTTCCGAGTAACACGCCTGCTCTGGCGCGACGAATTGCTGAGCAAAAGGCCAGGAAAAACTTCGCTATCATGGCGCCATTGATAAAACCCCACGGGTTTTCATCAGTCCGAGATATTGAGCGCCACCGCTGCGCCTGTTCTGTGCCATACCGCAAGGAGAATCACGCAATGACGCGTCCCGCCAGAATCCTCGTCTGGACCTTCACCAGCCTGCTGACCCTGCTGGCGATCCTGGTGGTGGTGATCGCCACCTTCGACTGGAACCGCGTCAAGCCCCTGCTCAACGAGAAAGTCTCCGAGGCCCTGCAGCGGCCTTTCGCGATCAATGGTAACCTTGCCGTGGACTGGCGCACCGAACCAGAAGAAGGGGGCTGGCGTGCCTGGGTGCCTTGGCCGCACTTCATTGCCGAAGACCTGACCCTGGGCAACCCCGATTGGCTCAAGGAACCGAAGATGGTCGGCCTGGAGCGCGTGGCGTTCCGCCTGGCGCCGCTGCCCCTGCTGTTCCAGCAGATCAGCATCCCGCGCATCGACCTGACCAAGCCCACAGCCAGCCTCACCCGCCTGGCCGACGGCCGCGCCAACTGGACTTTCGACTTCGGTCCCAAGGATGAAAATGCGGAGCCTTCCAAATGGCAGCTGGATATTGGTGCCATCGGCTTCGACCAGGGCAATGTCAGCTTCGATGACCAAACCCTGAAAACCAGCATGAAGGTGCAGATCGACCCGCTGGGCAAGCCTGTCCCATTCAGCGACATCGTCGGCAAGGCCAGCGCCGAGAAGACTGGTGCTGCGCAGGACTATGCCTTCGGGCTCAAGGCCCAGGGCCGCTACAAAGGCCAGCCGGTGTCCGGCACTGGCAAGATCGGCGGCCTGCTGGCCCTGCAGGACGCCAGCCAGCCGTTCCCGCTGCAGGCTGACGTGCGTATCGCCGACACTCATGTGGTACTCGCCGGTACCCTGACCGACCCGCGCAACCTCGGCGCCCTCGACCTGCGCCTGCGCCTGTCCGGGGCCAGCCTGGGCAACCTCTACCCGTTGACCGGCGTAACCTTGCCCGATACCCCGGCCTATTCCACCGACGGCCACCTCAGCGCCAACCTGCACGCGGCGCAAGGGGCCACCTTTAACTACCAGGGTTTCAACGGCAAGATCGGTGACAGCGATATCCATGGCGACCTGGCCTTCGTTGCCAGCCAGCCACGGCCCAAGCTGTCCGGTAACCTGGTATCCAACCAGTTGCTGTTCAAGGACCTGGCGCCGCTGATCGGCGCCGACTCCAACGCCGAGCAGAAGGCCCGTGGTGGTGCCAGCAAGCAGCCGACGGGCAAGGTGTTGCCGGTGGAAGAGTTCCGCACCGAGCGCTGGCGCGCGATGGACGCTGACGTCACCTTCGCCGGCAAGCGCATCGTGCACAGCGCACAACTGCCGTTCAACGACCTTTCGGCCCACGTGATTCTGGAAGACGGCCTGCTGCGCCTGGAGCCCCTGCGTTTTGGCGTCGCTGGCGGCAACCTGGCTTCCAGGATCCGCCTGGATGGCCGCAACGTACCGCTACAGGGTCGTGCCCGGCTGACGGCGCGGGGCTTCAAGCTCAAGCAGTTGTTCCCCTCCTTTGCGCCAATGCAGACCAGCTTCGGTGAGTTGAACGGCGATGCCGATATCACCGGCCGGGGCAACTCGGTGGCCGCCTTGCTGGGCACCGCCAATGGCGACCTGCGCATGCTCATCAACGATGGCGCCATCAGCCGCAGCCTGATGGAGATTGCCGGGTTGAACGTGGGCAACTATGTGGTCGGCAAGCTGTTTGGCGATGAGGATGTGAAGATCAATTGCGCGGCGGCTGATGTTGGTATCAAGGATGGCCTGGCGACAACGCGCCTGTTCATCTTCGATACCGAGAACGCGATCATCTACATCAACGGCACGGCCAATTTCGCCACTGAGCAGCTGGACCTGAAAATTACCCCTGAATCGAAAGGGTTGCGGCTGTTCTCGCTGCGCTCGCCGCTGTATGTGCGCGGGCCGTTCGCCAAACCCAGTGCCGGGGTGCAGGCGGTGCCGTTGGCCTTGCGCGGCGCGGGGATGGTGGCGTTGGGCGTGGTGGCCGGGCCGGCTGCGGGGTTGCTGGCGCTGATTGCGCCTAGCAGCGGGGATGATCCCAACCAGTGCACGCCGCTGTTGCAGCAGATGAAAGCCGGCAAGGCGCCAGCGGTGGTGAAAGAGCGGAAATAGCAGGGGGGCCGCTTCGCGGCCCATCGCGACACAAGGCCGCTCCTACAGGTATTTCACAGCCCTCAAGACTTGTGGAGTACCTGTGGGAGCGGCCTTGTGTCGCGAAAGGGGCGCAAAGCGCCCCCAAGAATCACAAGCCTTGCAACAGGTCGGACATATCGTCCGCGTGCTCTTCTTCCTGCGCCAGGATGTCTTCAAAAATCCGCCGCGTAGTCGGATCTTTATCCCCAATGTACCGAATGATTTCACGATAGCTATCGATGGCGATCCGCTCCGCCACCAGGTCTTCCAGCACCATCTCTTTCAATGAAGTGCCCGCCACATACTGGGCATGAGACCGTTTGCTGAGGTTGTCCGGGTTGAAATCCGGCTCTCCACCTAACTGCACGATCCGTTCGGCAAGCTTGTCGGCGTGCTCGGCTTCCTGGTTGGCATGCTCGAGGAACTCATCGGCAGCCACGCTGGCCTTGATGCCGCTGGCCATGAAGTAGTGGCGTTTGTAGCGCAATGTGCAGACCAGCTCGGTGGCCAGGGCTTCGTTGAGCAGGCTGATGATTTGCTCGCGGTCAGCCTGGTAACCCTCGGTCACGGCCCCGTTCTCGACATGCTGGCGAGCTCGTTCGCGAAGCGTTTGCACATCAGTCAGTTCAGTCGCATTCATGTTCATCTCCGAAAGCATCAGGGTGGTCATGGCAGGTCCTGTGAAAGTTATGCGCCGTGGGCAGCGTCGCTGTCTTCCTGGCGTTGCTTGCAGGTCTTGAAGCCTTTGGCATCGACATGGCCAGTGGCGTCGAAGCGCACGTAGTAGGGCTGCTGGTGGCCGTCATGGTTGAGGATGTAGTCGTTGCAGGTGCCGCCATGGGGAAGGTCGATGACGTTGGACGGGCTGCCGCCGATGGCGATGACTTTCTGCATGGTCATGCCGTTTTCCACCTGCTTGACCAGCGGCTCGTCGCGGTAGGTGACGTAGTCCACCGGGTTTTCCGGGCGGCTGCCGCAGGCGGCGAGGGTGGCGCTTGCCAAAAGGATTGCCAGGGTCTGCTTGTACATGGTCCCGCTCCTTGCAAAGGGTATGTGTGGTTTGGAACCGCAGCGCGCGCCGGGAGTTCGATTGCGATGGTCATCAAGGTCGCTGTAGTGTTGGCCGATCGTCCACGGAAAGGGGCTGGGGCAATGCAGCAGGAATTGGCCACGCGATACCCATTGGTTCTGGTGCCGGGCATGCTCGGTTTTGTCCGCGTCGTGCTCTACCCCTACTGGTTCGGCATCGTGCCGGCCCTGCGCAAGGGTGGGGCGCAGGTGTTCCCGGTGCAGGTTTCGCCGCTGCATTCCAGCGAGGTGCGCGGCGAGCAGTTGCTGGCGATCATCGAAGACATCTGCCAGCGCACCGGTGCGCAAAGGGTCAACCTCATAGGCCACAGTCAGGGCGCCTTGAGCGCGCGCTACGCGGCCGCCAGGCGGCCCGGGCGGGTGGCTTCGGTCACTTCGGTGGCGGGGCCCAACCATGGCTCGGAACTGGCCGACTACCTGGAGCGCACGGCACCGGGCGATTCCCCGCAGGGGCGTATCCTGAAGGCTGTGCTGCATGGCTTGGCCGTGCTGCTGGTGTGGCTGGAAACCGGCTGGCGCCGCGACCCGCTGCCGGTGGATGTACACGCCTCGCACCAGTCGTTGACCAGCGCCGGGGTGGCGCTGTTCAACCAGGCTTATCCACAGGGCTTGCCAGACACCTGGGGCGGGGAAGGGGCCTATGAGGTCGATGGCGTGCGCTATTACTCCTGGTCCGGCACCTTGCAGCCCGGCCTGACCGACCAGCGACGCAACCGTTTTGACGGCAGCAGCCACTTCTGCCGCCTGTTCGCGCGCAGTTTCGTCAAGGAAAAGGGCCATTGCGACGGTATGGTCGGGCGCTTCAGTTCGCACCTGGGGCAGGTGATCGGCGACGATTACCCGCTCGACCACCTGGATATCGTCAACCAGTCGCTTGGTGCGGTGGGCAAGGGTGCCGAACCGGTGCGGCTGTTCATCGAACATGCCGCCCGGCTCAAGGCGGCAGGGCTCTAGCGACGGATCGGCGTTGTCCAGCGCTCGGCCAGCACTACGCCCACCAGGGTCAGCAGGCCACCCACGAGGTGATAGCGGGCCAATTGCTCGTCGAGCACCACGGCGGCGATCAGTGCCGTGACCAGCGGCAGCAGGTTGAAGAACAGCGTGGTGCGGCTGGGCCCCAGGCGTTGCACGGCCTGCATCCACACCAGGGGCGCGATCATCGAGGCCAGCACGCAGGCGTACAGCACCAGGCCGATGTTGCGGCTGTTCAGGCCGGTCTTGTCCGACAGCAGGAACAGCGGCAGCAGCACGACGATGGCTACCAGCACCTGCAGGTACAGCAACTGCATCGGCGGCAGGCGTAGCTGCCATTTCTTCAGCAGGAAGCTGTACAGCGCGTAGGCCAGTGTGGCCACGAGCATCAGCAGGTCGCCGCTGTTCAGGCCTTGTTGCAGCAGGCTGGCGGGGTGGCCGGCGCTTACCACTTCAAGCACACCGAGAAATGACACCAGCGCGCCCAGCAGAGCGCCGTAGCTCAGGCGCTGCCCCAGCCAGGCGATGGACAGTGCCAGTGACATCAGTGGCATCAGCGAGAGGATGATGCCCATGTTGGTGGCGCTGGTGATGCCGGCGGCGAAGTAGGCCAGGCTCTGGTACAGCGCCATGCCCAGCACGCCCAGCACGAAGACCTTGCCCAGGTGCGGGCGGATGGCCGCGCGATTGCGCCACACGGCGGGCAGCAGGAACGGGGTGAACAGGAACGCGGCCAGCAGCCAGCGGTAGAAGCCGATCTCGGCGGGGTGGATGGCACCGGCGGACATCTTGGTGACCACGGTGTTGCCGGCCCAGATCAGGATGGCGGTCAGGGGGAACAGGTAGTTCATGTAGCGGTTTACTCGTTTTGGACTGATTGGGGCTGCTTTGCAGCCCATCGCGACACAAGGCCGCTCCTACAGGTATCGCACTGGCCCGGAAGGCAACGCGGGTCCCTGTAGGCGCGGCCTTGTGTCGCGATGGCCTGCGCAGCAGGCCCCGATGCCAGCCATTATCAACTGTCTGTCAACAAGCCTATACTTCTATCCAGACAACTCACCCCGCAAAGCAGACAGCATGCCGCGCAAATACCTCGACATTCCCCAGTTCAGCCAACTCCCGGCCCCGGTGTACTTCCGCCACGACGAGTTCGGTGCCGACACCCGCAGCGCCCTGCATCGCCACGCCTGGGGCCAGCTCAACTACACCGCCCACGGCGTGATGCACCTGGAGGTCGCCGGCCAGCACTTCCTGTCGCCACCGCAATACGCCGTGTGGGTGCCGCCCGACACCGAGCATGGCTGCTACAACCCACAGGCCATCGTCTACCGCTCGGTCTACCTGGAACGCAGCCTGTGCGCCGCACTGCCGCAGCAACCATGCAGCCTGATGATCAGCGACATCCTCAAGGCTATCCTCGCCGACTTCGCCCGACGCGACCTGCGGGTGGCCGAGGGCGAGCGCGACCAGCGCCTGGTGCAGGTGCTGGTCGACCAGCTGCTGCTGGCGCCCACCCAGGCCTGCTACCTGCCGTTTGCCCACAGCGAAGGCTTGCGCCAGGTGCTCGATGCCCTCGGTGCCGAGCCGGGCGACAACCGCCCGCTGGCCGGCTGGGCTGCCCAGGTGCATGTCAGCGAACGTACCTTGGCCCGCCAGTTTCTGCGCGAACTGGGTATCGGTTTTGGCGAATGGCGCCTGCGCCTGCGCTTTTTGCGCGCCATCGAAGCGCTTGAGGCCGGCCAGCCGATCCAGGCCATCGCCTTCGACCTGGGCTACAGCAGCGCCTCGGCGTTCATCGCCATGTTCCAGCGCCAGGCCCGGTGCACACCCGAGCATTACCGTCGCCAGGCACGGGCAGGGCGTTGAGAATCTTGGCTACACTCAGCTCGACCCCCGTGCATAGGGCGCGGAGCCAAGGAGACTACTCCATGAAAGTGCTGCAAATCCCCTTACTGGTATTGGCGGTGTTGTTCAGCGCCCAAGGCTTCGCCGCCAATACCGCGCAGCAGGAAAAGATGAAAACCTGCAACGCCGACGCCACCGCCAAGGCCCTCAAGGGCGATGAGCGCAAAGCCTTCATGAGCACCTGCCTGAAGAAGGATGTGCCACAAACCCAGCAAGAGAAGATGAAAACCTGCAACGCTGACGCCACCACCAAGGCACTGAAGGGTGACGAGCGCAAAGCGTTCATGAGCGACTGCCTGAAGAAGAAATGACCTGCGCCTATGCCTGCAGGCGTAAGGCTGGCAGACTGCGGGTCTTTCCCGTTGTCTGCCGTTGAGGCTGTATGACCTTCACCCCCCGCCAGGTCACCCTGGCCAGCTGGATCATCGTGTTTGCCGGCCTGTTGCTGGCGTTGCCCCTGAAGTTGCTGCCAAGCCTGCTGGCCGGCTTGCTGGTGTTCGAGCTGGTCAACATGCTGACGCCGCGGCTGCAGCCGCTGATCGCCGGGCAGCGTGCGCGGTGGCTGGCAGTGGCGCTGCTCGGCACGCTTGTGGTCAGTACCCTGACCCTGCTGTTTGCCGGTGCTTTCAGCTTCCTGCTGCACGAGGCGGAAAACCCCGGTGCCTCGCTGGACAAGTTCATGGCCCTGGTGGAACGTGCCCGCGGGCAGCTGCCGCCGTCCATCGAAAGCTACCTGCCGGCCAGTGCGGCGGAGTTCAAGGTGGCCATCGGTGACTGGATCAAGAGCCACCTGAGCGACCTGCAGCTGGTCGGCAAGGGCATGGCGCACATGTTCGTCACCCTGCTGATCGGCATGATCCTCGGCGCCATCGTCGCCTTGCAGCGCATCCCCGACATCTCCCGGCGCAAGCCGCTGGCGGCGGCGCTGTTCGAGCGCCTGAGCCTGCTGGTGCAGGCGTTTCGCAACATCGTCTTCGCGCAGATCAAGATTTCGTTGCTCAACACTACGTTCACCGGCATCTTCCTCGCCGTGGTGCTGCCGATGTTCGATGTGCACCTGCCGCTGACCAAGACGCTGATCGTGCTGACCTTCCTGCTGGGCCTGCTGCCGGTGATCGGCAACCTGATGTCCAATACCCTGATCACCATCGTCGGCCTGTCGCTGTCGATCTGGGTGGCGGCGGCGGCGCTGGGTTACCTGATCGTCATCCACAAGGTCGAGTATTTCCTCAACGCGCGGATCGTCGGCGGGCAGATCAGTGCCAAGTCGTGGGAATTGCTGCTGGCGATGCTGGTGTTCGAGGCGGCGTTCGGGCTGCCTGGGGTGGTGGCAGGGCCGATCTACTATGCCTACCTGAAGAGTGAGCTGAAGCGGGCCGAACTGGTCTGATTGTTTGTTGGCCTGTGCTGGCCCTTTCGCGGGTAAACCCGCTCCCACAGCGATCGCACAAACCTCAAGACTTGTGCAGTACCTGTGGGAGCGGGTTTACCCGCGAAAGGGCCGGCACAGGTTAGACAGTCGGCTCAGGCCAAGCCGTAACGCTTGCGCGCCTCGATGGCCAGCCCGCTACCAATGCTGCCAAAGATGTTGCCTTCCACATGCCGCGCATTCGGCAGCATCGCCGACACACTGTTGCGCAGCGCCGGAATCCCGCTGGAACCGCCGGTGAAGAACACCGTATCGACCTGGGCCTCGCTCACTCCCGCCTTGGCCAGCAGATCGCTCACGCTACCACGCACCCGCTCCAGCAAACCTTCGATCGCCTCTTCGAATAGCGCGCGGGTCAGTTCCGCAGTCAGCTCGGGCTCGACTCGCCCCAGGTCGATACGGCGGCTGTCCTGCTCGGTCAGCTCGATCTTGCTGGCTTCCACTTCCATCGCCAGCCAGTGCCCGGCGCGCTGCTCGATCAGCTTGAACAGGCGGTCGATACCGAAGCTGTCCTCGATGTCATAGCGCATGCTGCCCAGCGCCAGCTGCGACTTCTGCGAGTACAGGGCGTTGATGGTGTGCCAGGTGGCGAGGTTGAGGTGATAGCTGGTCGGCATCAGCGCGCCGCTCTTCATGCGGCTGCCGTAGCCGAACAGTGGCATCACACCCTGCAGGCTCAGTTGCTTGTCGAAGTCGGTACCGCCAATGTGCACGCCGCCGGTGGCGAGGATGTCGCTCTGGCGCTCGGCGACCAGGTGGCGCTCGGGCGACAGGCGGATCAGGGTGAAGTCCGAGGTACCACCGCCGATGTCGACGATCAGCACCAGTTCTTCGCGGCTGATGCTTGACTCGTAGTCGAAGGCCGCGGCAATCGGCTCGTACTGGAACGACACGTCCTTGAAGCCGATCTTGCGCGCCACTTCGGCCAGGGTGTCCTCGGCCTCCTGGTCGGCGGCCGGGTCTTCGTCGACGAAGAACACCGGGCGGCCAAGCACTACCTGCTCGAACTCACGCCCCGCAGCGGCCTCGGCGCGTTTTTTCAGCTCGCCGATGAACATGCCCAGCAGGTCCTTGAACGGCAGGGCGCTGCCCAGCACGCTGGTATCGTGCTTGATCAGCTTGGAACCCAGCAGGCTTTTCAGCGAACGCATCAGGCGGCCTTCGTAGCCTTCCAGGTACTCATGCAGTGCCAGGCGGCCATAGACCGGGCGACGCTCCTCGATGTTGAAGAACACCACCGAGGGCAAGGTGATCTTGCCGTCTTCCAGGGCAATCAGCGACTCGGCGCCGGGGCGGTGCCAGCCGACCGTCGAGTTGGAGGTGCCAAAGTCGATGCCCAGGGCGCGGGCCGGGGATACGTCAGACATGGGAAATGAGCTTCCGGAGGCAAAACGGCCGCGCAGTGTATGCCAGTTGGCTACAGAATCAAGACCGGTCGTCTGCCATGGAGCAAACCCAAGGCGGTCTTGAAAGGCTATGCTTGACCCCTATCTTCTCTTGCAACACGCACATTCACATTGGTGATCCATAGATGGACTTCAAAGACTATTACAAGATACTCGGCGTAGAGCCCACGGCGGACGACAAGGCGATCAAGGCCGCGTACCGCAAGCTGGCGCGCAAGTATCACCCCGATGTCAGCAAGGAGCGCGACGCCGAGGAGAAATTCAAGGAGGCCAACGAGGCCTACGAAGTGCTGGGCGACGCGCAGAAACGTGCCGAATTCGACGAAATCCGCAAGTATGGCGGCCAGCATGGCCGGCCGTTCCAGGCACCACCGGGCTGGGAAAGCCGCGGCGGTGGCGGTGGTTTCGAAGGCGGTGATTTTTCCGACTTCTTCAGTTCGATCTTTGGTAGCCGGGGGGGCAACCCGTTCGGTGGTGCCCGGCAGCAGCAACGCAGCGCCGGCAGGCGGGGGCAGGACGTGGAGCTAGAACTGGCGGTATTCCTTGAAGAGACCCTGAGCAAGGAGTCCAAGCAGATCAGTTTCCAGGTGCCGCAGACCAATGCCATGGGCCAGCGCACCGGCTTCACTACCAAGACCCTGAACGTGAAGATCCCGGCCGGGGTGACCGACGGCGAGCGCATCCGCCTCAAAGGCCAGGGCGCGCCGGGCATTGGCGGCGGGGCCAATGGCGACCTGTTCCTGACCATTCGCATGGCACCGCATCCGCTGTTCGATGTCGAAGGTCATGACCTGATCATCACCGTGCCGCTGGCACCGTGGGAGGCAGCACTGGGCGCCAAGGTGGCCGTGCCGACCCTGGACGGCAAGATCAACCTCACCATCCGCCCCGACAGCCAGAGTGGCCAGCGCCTGCGCGTACCGGGCAAGGGCCTGGCCAACAAGAGTGGCGAGCGCGGCAACCTTTACGCGCAACTGAAAGTGGTCATGCCGCCTGCATCCGACGAGTCTGCCCGCGAACTGTGGACCAAGCTTTCCGAGAAGGCTGCGTTCAACCCGAGGACACAATGGAGTAAGTGATCATGAGCAGCACCCTGATCGTTCAACTGGACATGCGTACCTTGTGTCAGGAGGCCGATATCACGGCTGACTGCGTGATCGAAATCGTCGAGCACGGCATTGTCGAACCTTCCGGCCGAACGCCGGAGGACTGGTTGTTCGACGATCAGGCGCCGTTGCTGGCCAAACGTGCGGCGAAGCTGCATCAGGAGCTGGAACTGGAGTGGGAAGGGGTGGCTTTGGCGCTGGAGCTGCTGCAGGAAGTGCAGCAGTTGCGCAGCGAGAACAACATGCTGAGGCAGCGGTTGGGCAGGTTTACCCAGATGTGAGGTTTGCAGGCCCGGCCTCTTCGCGGGTGAACCCGCTCCCACAGGAATCGCACGATTCCTGAGATGTGTGCAGTACCTGTGGGAGCGGGTTTACCCGCGAAGAGGCCAGTACAGGCAAAATCAAATTCAGCTTGGTTCTGCCCCCGGATCCAGCACCAGCTGCATGAAGGTCAGATCCAGCCACCGGCCAAACTTCACCCCCACCTGCGGCATCTGCCCGGTCACCACGAAGCCCAGGCGTTCGTGCAGGCGCACCGACGCTGCATTGCCGCTCTCGATAGCCGCCACCATCACATGCTTGCCACACTCGCGCGCGCGCTCGACCAGCGCCGCCATAAGCACCGGCCCCAGCCCCTTGCCACGCTGGTCGCCACGGATATACACCGAATGCTCGACGGTAAGGCGAAAGCCCTCGAATGGCCGCCAGTCGCCAAACGACGCATAGCCCAGCACCCCACTCTCATCCACCGCCACCAGGATCGGGTAGCCCTGCTGTGCCCTTGCATCGAACCAGGCCTTGCGGTTGGCCAGGTCCACCGGTGTTTCGTTCCAGATCGCCGTGGTGTTGCGCACCGCGTCGTTGTAGATGTCGAGGATGCCCGGCACATCGGAAAGCAGGGCGTCGCGGATTTCATGACTCATGACAGCGTCTCGCAGGGTCGTTGCTTGCAGATTAAATGGTTACCAGCCCGCGCACACCTTCGGCCTGCATGTTTTCACCGCGCCCCCGCTGGATGATCTCGCCACGGGCCATCACCAGGTACTGGTCGGCCAGCTCCTCGGCGAAGTCGTAGAACTGCTCCACCAGCAGGATGGCCATGTCGCCGCGCTCGGCCAGGCGACGGATGACTGCGCCGATCTCCTTGATCACCGAAGGCTGGATGCCCTCGGTGGGCTCGTCGAGGATAAGCAGGCGCGGGCGGCTGGCCAGGGCGCGGCCGATGGCCAGCTGTTGCTGCTGGCCGCCGGACAGGTCACCGCCACGGCGTTGTTTCATCTGTTCCAGCACGGGGAACAGTTCGTAGATGAAGGGCGGTACCTCCCGCGCTTCACGGGCGGGGAAGCGCGAAAGGCCCATCAGCAGGTTTTCCTCGACAGTGAGGCGCGGGAAGATCTCGCGGCCCTGGGGGACGTAGGCGATGCCTGCGTGGACCCGTTGCTGGGGCTTTAGGCTGGTGATCGGCTTGCCTTCCCATTCGATGTTGCCGTCGCGCGCCGGGACCAGGCCCATCAGGCAGCGCAGCAGGGTGGTCTTGCCCACGCCGTTGCGGCCCAGCAGGCAGGTGACTTCGCCGACCTTGGCTTCGAAGGACAGGCCCCGGAGGATGTGGCTGCCGCCGTAGTACTGGTGCAGGGTGTCGATCTTGAGCATGTGTGTATTCCTGAAATTGTTGCTGTGCCTGTGCCGGCCCTTTCGCGGGTAAACCCGCTCCCACAAGGACCACGCAGCTCCTCAGGTCTGTGGCGTACCTGTGGGAGCGGGTTTACCCGCGAAGGGGCCGACACAGGTTTCAATGTCTAGCGGCCCAGATACACCTCGACCACCCGCTCATCCGCCTGCACCTGCTCCAGCGACCCTTCCGCCAGCACGCTGCCCTGGTGCAGCACGGTCACATGGTCGGCAATGCTGCCGACAAACCCCATGTCATGCTCCACCACCATCAGCGAATGCTTGCCAGCCAACCCCTTGAACAGTTCGGCGGTGAACTCGGTCTCGGCATCGGTCATGCCCGCCACTGGCTCGTCCAGCAACAGCAATTGCGGCTCCTGCACCAGCAGCATGCCGATCTCCAGAAACTGCTTCTGCCCATGTGACAGCAAGCCTGCCTGGCGCTGGGCCAGCGGCAGCAGGCGCAAGGTGCCCAGCACCTCCTCGATGCGCTGGCGCTGCTCACCACCCAGGCGCGCTGCCAGGGTGGCCCACACCGACTTGTCGGTCTTCAGTGCCAGTTCCAGGTTTTCGAACACCGTCAGCGCCTCGAACACCGTGGGCTTCTGGAACTTGCGGCCTATGCCGGCCTGGGCGATCTGGTATTCGCTCATGCGGGTCAGGTCGAGAGTGTCACCGAAATAGGCCGTGCCACTGTCGGGCCGGGTCTTGCCGGTGATCACATCCATCATCGTGGTCTTGCCGGCACCGTTGGGGCCGATGATGCAACGCAGCTCGCCCACGCCGATGTACAGGTTCAGCGCGTTCAGCGCCTTGAAGCCATCAAAGCTGACGCTGATGTCTTCCAGGCTCAGCACCGTACCGTGGCGGGTGTCGAGGCCGGCCTTGCGGCTTTGGCCCAGGCCGATGGCGTCGCGGCCGGCACCGAGGTTGTCGAACACCGGTTCGAGCATGAATTCCGGATGTACCGGGGGCACGCCTCTCATGGCTGGCTCCTTTTCTTCAACAGGCCGACCACGCCCTGAGGCAGGTACAGGGTGACGAGAATGAACAATGCGCCGAGGAAGAACAGCCAGAACTCCGGGAAGGCCACGGTGAACCAGCTTTTCATGCCATTGACCAGGCCGGCGCCGAGCAGGGGGCCGATCAAGGTGCCGCGCCCACCCAGGGCCACCCACACGGCGGCTTCGATGGAGTTGGTCGGTGACATCTCGCCGGGGTTGATGATGCCCACTTGCGGCACATACAGCGCACCGGCCAGGCCGCACAGCACGGCACTGAGCACCCACACCAGCAACTTGAAGCCGCGCGGGTCGTAGCCGCAGAACATCAGGCGGTTCTCGGCGTCGCGCACGGCGGTGAGCAAACGGCCGAACTTGCTGCGGGTCAGGCACCAGCACAGGTACAGGCTGGCCAGGAGCAGGCCGACGGTGAGCAGGAACAGCACCGCGCGGGTGCCTTGGGCGGCAATGTCGAAGCCGAGGATGGTGCGGAAGCTGGTGAAGCCGTTGTTGCCGCCAAAACCGGTTTCGTTGCGGAAGAACAGCAGCATGCCGGCGAAGGTCAGGGCCTGGGTCATGATCGAGAAGTACACGCCCTTGATCCGCGAGCGGAAGGCGAACCAGCCGAACACCAGCGCCAGCAGCCCGGGCGCCAGTACTACCAGGCACAGGGCCCAGGCGAAATGCTGGGTACCAGCCCAATACCAGGGCAGCTCGCTCCACGACAGGAAGGTCATGAACCCTGGCAGGCCGTCACCGGCGGCCTGGCGCATCAGGTACATGCCCATGGCGTAGCCACCGAGGGCGAAGAACAGCCCGTGGCCCAGTGACAACAGCCCGGCGTAGCCCCAGACCAGGTCCAGGGCCAGGGCGACGATGGCGTAGCAAAGGATTTTGCCGACCAGGGTCAGGGTGTAGGCCGACACTTGCAGGGCATGGCCCGCCGGCAGCAGCGACAGCAGTGGCAGGGCCACCAGCAGCAGGACGACGACGGCGCCGATGGCCAGGGTCAGGCGTGGCCCGGCCTTTTGCGTAGCGGTGACAAGCAGTGGCTGGTTCATCAGTCGATTACCCGTCCCTTGAGGGCGAACAGGCCTTGCGGGCGTTTCTGGATGAACAGAATGATCAACGCAAGGATGAGGATCTTGCCGAGCACGGCGCCGATCTGCGGCTCCAGCAGCTTGTTGGCGATGCCAAGGCCGAAGGCTGCCCAGAGGCTGCCGGCCAACTGGCCGACGCCGCCGAGCACCACCACCAGGAACGAGTCGATGATGTAGCTCTGGCCCAGGTCCGGGCCAACGTTGCCGACCTGGCTCAGGGCCACGCCGCCGAGCCCGGCGATGCCCGAGCCGAGGCCGAAGGCGAGCATGTCGACACGCCCGGTAGACACGCCGCAGCAGGCGGCCATGTTGCGGTTCTGGGTGACCGCGCGCACGTTCAGGCCCAGCCGTGTGCGGTTGAGCAGCAGCCAGGTGAGCAGAACCACGGCCAGGGCGAAGCCGATGATCACCAGGCGGTTGTACGGCAGCACCAGGTTGGGCAGCAGCTGTATGCCCCCCGAAAGCCAGGCCGGGTTGCTGACTTCGACGTTCTGCGCGCCGAACAGCAGGCGGATGGCCTGGATCAGGATCAGGCTGATGCCCCAGGTCGCCAGCAGGGTTTCCAGTGGGCGGCCATACAGGTGGCGGATTACCGTGCGCTCCAGCGCCATGCCGACCCCGGCACTGACGGTGAAAGCCACCGGCAGGGCGATCAGCGGGTAGAACTCGATGGCGCCGGGGGCGTAGCGCTGCAGCAGTATCTGGACCATGTAGGTGCTGTAGGCGCCGAACATCAGCATTTCGCCGTGGGCCATGTTGATCACCCCGAGCAGGCCGAAGGTGATGGCCAGGCCAAGGGCTGCCAGCAGCAGGATCGAACCTAGCGACAGGCCGCTGAAGGCCTGGCCGAGCAGTTCGCCCACCAGCAGCTTGCGCTGCACCTGGGCCAGGCTGGTTTCGGCAGCGGTGCGCACGCCCGGGTCGGTTTCCGCGTTGGGTTGCAGCAATGCCTCGAGGCGGGTGCGGGCCAGCGGGTCACCGGTTTCGCCGAGCAGGCGAACGGCTGCCAAACGTACTGCCGGTTCGCTGGCATCCAGTTGCAGGTTGGCCAGGGCCAGGCCGATGGCGGCGTGCACGGCGGGGTCCACTTCGAGGGCAAAGCGCCGGTCGAGGAAGGCCATCTGCGCCGGTTGCGCGCTCTTTTGCAGTTGCTGGGCGGCGGCCAGGCGGGTGGCGCTGTTGTCGCTGAGCAACTGGTGGCTGGCCAGGGCGTTGTCGATCAGGCCGCGCAGGCGGTTGTTCAGGCGCACCTTGCGGGTGTCATTGGCGGCGATGCGGCCTTGGCGCAGATTGTCCAGCAGCGGCAGGCGTGCGGTATCGGGTTGCGCCGCCCAGCTTTCGAGCAGGCGGGCTTGCTCGGCGGGCTTGGCGGTGAGGAAGAATTCGCCCTCGCTGGCCTGGGTTGCCAGGGGGATCAGCAGGAGCAGGGTGAGCAGCAGTCTGAGCATGCGAGTAATCCTGAAAATCGGCGGTGGATTCTTCGCGGGTGAACCCGCTCCCACAGGGACCGCGCCGGTTTCAGACCTTGCACCGTACCTGTGGGAGCGGGTTTACCCGCGAATGGGCCGCATAGCGGCCCCATGCACTCAGTTACCTTTCACTGCGTAATCGGGGCGCTTGTCGTTGCCGGGAATGAACGGGCTCCACGGCTGCGCCCGTAGCGGTTGCTCGGTTTCCCACACTACGCTGAACTGCCCGTCATCCTGGATCTCGCCGATCATCACTGGCTTGTGCAGGTGGTGGTTGGTCTTGTCCATGGTCAGGGTGAACCCGGACGGCGCCTCGAAGCTTTGCCCGGCCAGTGCTTCACGCACCTTGTCGACATCGGTGGACTTGGCTTTCTCCACCGCCTGCGCCCACATGTGGATGCCTACGTAGGTAGCCTCCATCGGGTCGTTGGTCACCGCCTTGTCGGCGCCTGGCAGGCCCTTGGCCTTGGCATAGGCCTTCCAGTCGGCAACGAACTTCTGGTTGACCGGGTTATCCACCGACTCGAAGTAGTTCCACGCCGCCAGGTGGCCCACCAGCGGCTTCGTGTCGATGCCGCGCAGTTCTTCTTCGCCCACCGAGAACGCCACCACCGGCACGTCGGTGGCCTTCAGGCCCTGGTTGGCCAGCTCCTTGTAGAACGGCACGTTGGAGTCGCCGTTGACCGTGGAGATCACTGCAGTCTTGCCGCCGGCGGAGAACTTCTTGATGTTGGCGACGATGGTCTGGTAATCGCTGTGGCCGAACGGCGTATACACCTCTTCGATGTCCTTGTCGGCCACGCCCTTGCTGTGCAGGAAGGCACGCAGGATCTTGTTGGTGGTGCGCGGGTAGACGTAGTCGGTGCCCAGCAGGAAGAAGCGCCTGGCGCTGCCGCCGTCCTCGCTCATCAGGTACTCCACGGCCGGGATCGCCTGCTGGTTGGGCGCGGCGCCGGTGTAGAACACGTTCGGCGACATCTCCTCACCCTCGTACTGCACCGGGTAGAACAGCAGGCCGTTGAGCTCTTCGAACACCGGCAGTACCGACTTGCGCGACACCGAGGTCCAGCAGCCGAACACTACTGCCACCTTGTCCTGGGTCAGCAGCTGGCGGCTCTTTTCAGCGAACAGCGGCCAGTTGGAGGCCGGGTCGACCACCACCGGTTCGAGCAGCTTGCCGTTCACGCCGCCCTTGGCGTTGATCTGCTCGATGGTCATCAGCGCCATGTCCTTGAGCGAAGTCTCGGAAATGGCCATGGTCCCCGACAGCGAATGCAGGATGCCGACCTTGATGGTTTCGGCGGCCTGGATGCTCCAGCTCAGGCCCATTGCGGCAATCGATGCGCTAAGGGTGAAGGCCTTGATCAGACTGCGTCGCTTCATGTGCTCTCTCCGCTGAGTTGTTATGTGTTGGGCAAGCGGGGAGGGGTGTTGCAAGGGGTGTGCCTAACGGCGGAAGGTGCGCAATAGAGGGGTTGTGCGAGGTGTTGGGGCGTTGGTCGGATCCAGGTTGGTGCCTGATGGATTTGTGTGCACAGGATTGGGGCCGCTGTGCGGCCCATCGCGACAGATAGGACGGCGTACACCGTGCCTTTTGGGAGCGGCCTTGTGTCGCGAAAGGGCTGCAGAGCAGCCCCCTGGGCCATCAGCCGTTACGCACAGCCGTGCGCGGATGACGCTTGCTGCGCACCCCCTGATAAGTCACCGCCAGCAGCACGAACCAGATCGGCGTCACCAGCAACGCCGCGCGGGTATCGTCCTCCAGGCTCAGCAACACCAGGATGAAGGCAAAGAACACCAGGCACACGTAGCACATGAAGCGCCCGCCCGGCATCTTGTACTTTGAAGCCTGGTGCAGCGCCGAGCGGTGCTTGCGGTACTTCAGGTACGACAGCAGGATCAGCGTCCAGACGAACATGAACAACACCGCCGACACTGTGGTGACCAGGGTGAACGCCTCGACCACGTTCGGCACCAGGTAGATCAGCACTGCGCCCAGCAGCAGGCAGATGCAGGAGAAGTACAGGCCGTTGGCAGGCACCGAGCGGCTCGACAGTTTCTCGAATGCCTTGGGTGCGTCACCTTCCTGCGACAGGCCGTACAGCATGCGGCTGGTGGAGAACACGCCGCTGTTGGCCGACGAGGCCGCCGAGGTCAGCACCACGAAGTTGATGATGCTCGCCGCCGCCGGCAGGCCGGCCAGCACGAACAGCTCCACGAACGGGCTCTTGCCCGGTACCACGTCGCGCCATGGGGTCACGGCCATGATCGCGATCAGTGCCAGCACGTAGAACACGATGATCCGCACCGGGATCGAATTGATCGCCCGTGGCAGGGTGCGTTCCGGGTTCTTCGCTTCGGCGGCGGTGGTGCCTACCAACTCGATGCCGACGAAGGCGAACACGGCGATCTGGAAGCCGGCGAAGAAGCCCATCAGGCCGTTGGGGAACATGCCGCCGTCATTCCACAGGTTGGCCAGTTGCGCGGTACGCCCGCTGGGCGAGGTGAAGCCGGTGATGACCATGTACAGACCGGTCGCGACCAGGCCCAGGATGGCGACGATCTTGATCAGGGCGAACCAGAACTCCATTTCACCGAACATCTTCACCGTCACCAGGTTCAGCGACAGCAGCAGCCCTACGCAGGTTAGCGCGGGTATCCACTGCGGCAGTTCGGGGAACCAGAACTGCGTATATGCCGCGATGGCGACCACGTCGGCGATGCCGGTGACCACCCAGCAGAACCAGTAGGTCCAACCGGTGAAGTAGCCCGCCCAGGGGCCGAGCAGGTCGGCGGAAAAATCGATGAACGACTTGTAGTTGAGGTTCGACAGCAACAGTTCGCCCATGGCGCGCATGACGAAAAACAGCATGAAGCCGATGATCATGTAGACGAAGATGATCGACGGCCCGGCCAGGCTGATGGTTTTGCCCGAGCCCATGAACAGGCCGGTACCTATCGCGCCGCCAATGGCGATCAGCTGGATGTGGCGGTTGGTCAGGTTGCGCTGCAGATGCTGTTCATCTGGCGCTGCGGGTGAGGTTTGCGTCATAGGCTGCATTCCCTTGGAAGGTCGGTCGTCTTGTCAGAGGTAGCCGGCTAGGCTAACACGCGCGTTCCAGGTTGGGGCGCGACAGATCGACTCGACTTTTGGGGAGCAGTGTTGTGCCTGTGCCGGCCTCTTCGCGGGTGAGCCCGCTCCCACAGGATTCACAGATTTCGAAAACTGTGATGTACCTGTGGAAGCGGGTTTACCCGCGAAAGGGCCGGCACAGACGAAGCAATGCTCAAGCGCTGGCCAGCACCCGGCCGCGCCTGACCACCAGGCTATCCACCAGCCACATCACCACCATCGACACCCCCACCAGTGGGAACATCAACCCCAGCATCAGCATCACCCCCACCGCCGCCTTCCAGCGTGGCAGGTCATGGCGCAGCGGCGGCACACCCAGCCCGCCGGCCGGCCTGCGCTTCCACCACATCACCAGCCCGCTCACCGAGCCCAGCAAGATCATCAGGCACACCAGCAGGATGATGATCTGGTTGAACACCCCGAACATCTTGCCTTCATGCAGCATCACGCCCAACTCGGTGGCACGGGCGACCGGGTTGTAGTCCTGCCAACGCACATCGGCCAGGACCTTGCCGGTGTACTGGTCGACATGCAGGGTGGCGTCGTTGCGCGGGTCGTCGGCGAATACGGCAATGGTGAACACACCATCGGCCGTGGTCGGCGCGGTGATGCTGTAACCCGGTTCGACCTGGCGCGCGTTAGCGATGTCTTCGACCTGCTGCAGGCTTATCCGTGGCGCTGCCGGCGCGCTCGACATCGTGTGATGCCCTGCATGTTCGGCGTGTGCGCCGGACTGCGGCATTGGCGTGTTTTCCAGCGCCCAGGGCACGGTCTGGCGGTGCGCGCTGTTGAGTTCACCCGCCTGCTGGTCCGACTTGGGCACGTCGTTCCACATGGCCGCCGGAAAGCGGTTCCACAAGTCGGCGTACTGCTTGCCCCACAGGCCGGTCCAGGTCATGCCGCTGACCAGCATCAGCAACAACAAGGCCGAGCCCCAGAAGCCGGTCACCGCATGCAGGTCGCGCCAGAGCAGTCGGCCGCGGGCAGACAGCCGTGGCCACAGCACGCCAGCGCCATTGCGCCCGCGTGGCCACCACAAGTACAGGCCCGACACCACCAGTACGATGCCCCAGCCCGCAGCCAGTTCCACCAGGCGGTCGCCGACCGTGCCAACCATCAGTTCGCCATGCAGGGCGCGGGCGATGGCCTGCAGGTTCTGCTTGCCATCCTGTTCGCCAAGAACCTTGCCGCTGTAGGGGTCGACGAACACGTTCAGTTCGCGCCCGGCGTCATGCACCACGAACTGCGCGCTGCGTTCGGCATCCAGCGGTGGCAGGTACTGGCCAACGTGGCCCTCGGGATAGGCCTTGCGCACCTCGGCCAGCATCGTGTCCGCGCCCTGTCGGTGGTGGCCGGCTTCGACCACCATCAGCTCGCGGTACAGCAGCGGGTCGAGCTGCGGCTTGAACAGGTAGATGATCCCGGTGATCGCCAGCAGGATCATGAACGGGGCCACGAACAGCCCCGCATAGAAGTGCCAACGCCAGGCCAGGTTGTAGAAGTTGATGCGTGTTCCTCTCATGGGAACCTCCTGTTTGACCAGCAGATGGGCGCGACCTGCGCCGCGCCCGTTGTTGTTGTCAGAAGCTGAAGTCGACCTTGGTCCAGAAGGTCCTGCCTGGCTCGTTGACCGGCTGTGGATCGGTAGCCGGGTAGCCGAACCCGGCGTTCCCGGCCAGGTTCAAGTGCTCGGCGTAGGTCTTGTCGAACAGGTTGTCGACCCCCGCGCTGAGCTTGAGGTGGTTGCTCACCTTGTAGGCGCCATTGAGCGAGAACACGCCGAAGCCGGCACTCTTGTCGTAGTCCTTGCCGACCACGTTGCCCTGGTTCTCGGCGATGCGGTTCTGCGCCGCCACCAGCCGCCACAGTGCGCCGACGCTCCACACATCGCGGCTGTAGGTCAGGCCCAGGCGGCTTTCCAGCGGCGGCATTTGCGGTAGTGCTGTGCCGTCACTGCTGTTCTTGCCCCAGGCGTAGGCCAGCGTTGCGTCGGCCTTCCAGTTTTCCGTCAGCTGGTAGGCCGCGCCCAGTTCGCCGCCCATGATGCGGGCATCGATGTTCTGCGCCTGCGAGGTGCTCATGCCCATCATGCCGGTGCGGTAGTCGAACAGGATGTAATCCCGGATCTGCCCGACATAGCCCGAGGCCCAGGCTTCCAGGCGCTCGGTGCGGTACTGGATGCCGAAGTCCAGCTGGGTGGTCTTCTCTGGCTTGATGCCGTCGAAGGCGTTGGCCGCACCGGGTGGCGCCAGCTTGGGCGAGAACAGCTCCCAGTAGTCGGGGAAACGTTGGGCATGGCCGAGGCCGATATAGGTGGTGGCCGGAATGGCCGCCAGGTCGTGCTCGTAGCGGATGAAGCCGCTGGGCAGAGTGTCGGCGCGGGTGTCGCCTTCGGTGGCGCTGCCCTGGCGGAAGTCACGGGCCGAAGCACGGTCCAGCCGGGCACCGCTGATCAACCGGTCCTCGCCGCTGACGTACCAGGTCAGCTCGCCAAAGGCACCATAGTTGTGGAAGTCGGCATCCTTGGTCCAGGCCTTGCCCTTGTGCGCGTCCACGCCCATGCCGCCGCGCTTGCGATGTTCGTTGGTCTGCGCGTCGATGCCACTGATCAGTTGCACATCGGCCCAGCGCCAGGTGGCCTTGATGCGGGCGCCCATGGTGCGGCGGTCGACGTTGCTGACCATCGGCATGCCCATCATGCCGCTGCCCGAAGGCGTGCGCAGGCTGTAGTTGTCCATCACGTGGTCGGCGTAGTTGTAGTAGACCTGCGCCTCGACCTTGTCGAGCACCTCGCCAAGGTTGGACTTTTCGAAGCGCAGGCCCAGGCTTTCGCGCTTGAACTGCGAGCCATCCATGCCGCGCCCGGCATAGCGGGCCTCGCCATCGCCCTTGCCGGCGGTGAGCTCGAGCAAGGTGTCCTGGTCCGGGGTCCAACCGAGGGCGACATCGCCGTTCCATTTGTCCCAGCGTGACGGCACGGTGTTGTCATCGCCGTCGTGGTAGTCGTCCGAGCGCGACTGGTTGCCGACGAAGCGGGCGTAGGCCTGGTCGTTGCCGGCGGCGGTGTCCAGCACCTTGTCGAAGCGGCCGTTGGAGCCGGCCAGCAGGCTGGCATTGACCCGGCTGCCGAGGGTGCCGAACTTCTCCGGCTCGCGCTCGAAGAGGATGGTGCCTGCCGAGCCGCCCGGGCCCCAGATCACGCTTTGCGGGCCTTTGATGACGGTCAGGCGGTCATAGGTTTCTGGCGAAATGTACGAGGTGGGGGCGTCCATGCGGTTGGGGCAGGCGCCCAGCATCAGGCCGCCATTGGTGAGAATGTTCAGGCGCGAGCCGAACATGCCGCGCAGTACCGGGTCGCCGTTGGTGCCGCCGGCGCGGATGGCCGAGAAGCCGGGGATGGTCTTCAGGTAGTCGGCGCCGTCGCTGGCCGGCACCGGCTGGCGCGGGTCCTTCGGGTTGGTGACCACGGTCAGCGGCGAGCTCGGGGCCACGGCGGTGATCACCGTCGGGCTCAGCTCGGGGGCGTCGTGTGCATGGCCTTCATGGCCAGGGTCGGCGGCCAGGGCCACGGGCGCGAGCAGCGAGCCGCACACGGCGGCGATGGTCCCACGCAGGGACAAGGCAAAAACAGGGGTGCAGCCGTACATAATGATTCCAGTCGATCAGTCATGAGTCAGCGCGAAGCCTCCTGGCTTCGTGCGCAAGAAATGTGGGTTCAGACGTTGATCGAGGAAGGTGGGGCGCGGCTGCGCGCACCAGGGAATACAGCCTGCCGGGCATGGCCCTGGTGCGTGGGTGCGAACAGGTGAGTGGTGGGTACGACGCTGCCTGCGCTGAGCGGGCTGAGGGCCTGGGGCAGGGCCGGGCAGTTGAACAACAGGCTGCAGTAACCGCACTTTTCCCACATCACATGCAGCTGGCCATCACCAGCCTGGCCGTGATGGGTGTCGCCGCCATGCTGATGGGCGGTCGCCATCGGCATGTCCATCGGCATGCTCATGCCGGCGTGGTGGTCCATCGGCATCGACTGGGAAATCAGCGGGCCGATGAAGATCATCCACATGGCGAACAGGCTCAGCCATCCGCCACCGGCGCGCCTGCGGTCAGGGCGGGTGGTACGGCTGATGCTGTTGCGTGGCAGGCTCATGACGAGTGCCTTTCAGCGGGTGATCAGTGCGCGTGTTCGTGGGCTTGCGGCTGGTCCGTTGGCGCCTGCTTCTGCACGGCCACATCGACGGTGATATCGCCGGCCTTTTCGAAGTGCAGGGTCAACGGGAAGCGCTTGCCGTCGCTGAGCAGGCTGCGGTCCTTGGGCTGCATCAGCATCACATGGTAGGCGCTGGGGGCGAAGGTCAGGTCCTTGCCTGCGGGCACCAGCACGCTGGGCACCTGCTGCATCTTCATGGCACCGCTGGCGCCCATGGCATGCTCGTGCAGTTGTGCGTCATCGCTGATGGGGCTGTCGACACCGAGCAGGCGGTCGTCGGCCTGGCCATTGTTGTGCACCACGAAATACGCCGCGACGTTGGGGGCATTGGGGGGCAGCTGCAGTGACCAGGGGTGGGCGATGTGCAGGTCACCCACGCTGTATTCGTGGGCATTGGCAAAGGCGCCGGGCAGCAGCAGGGCGGCCATGACGAGGGCGTGCTTGAGCATGGTGAATCTCCGTTTCTGTTCAGGTTCAGGCAGACAGCGTGATGAACTCAGGCCAGCGGAGAGGCACGGGGGTTGAGCGCCGGCCAGAGTTGGCGAGGCGTGGCGTGGTAGTCGGCGGGTGGCGGCAGCAGCCCGGCGAGCAGTATCGGCGGGTTGTGCAGCTGCGGCGGGTAGCCGGGCAGGGCCAGCAGTGGCGCGGCACCGGTGCAGCACCAGCAATTCATCATGCTGGCGCTGTCGTCGCTTTGCGGGCCGAGGTCGATCTTGGCCAGGGCCTGGACGTCGACCTTGGCCTTGTTGGCCATGCTGGAACAGAAGGCCCCCCACAGCAGCTGCTCGGCCGGGCCCTTGGGCGCGGCAGAAGACAGCGGCATGGCCAGCAGGTTGAACAGCACTGCAAGGCAGGCTATCCAGGCGATGTGCCGACGTGGGGGCATGGAGAGATCCGGTCAGGAATCGTGGTGGGTATTGTAAGGCGGAGTATAGGTAAAAATGGCGGGGTGCGGTGAAGTGACGCAGGCCAGGTGGCTTCGGGGTCTGCTGTGCAGCCCATCGCGACACAAGGCCGCTCCTACAAGGGATCGCATCATGGCCAGACATGCACGGTTCTTGTAGGAGCGGCCTTGTGTCGCGATGGGGCGCAAAGCGCCCCCAGCATTATCAAGCCTTGCCACGCCCCATCAGCCCGCGGACGGTCTCCTGCAGGTCCGCCGGCAGCACCACCACCTTGGCATTGCTGCTGCCCGCCAGGTTCTCCATCGCCCCCACATAGCGCTCGCCCAGCAGGTACATCGCCGGCACGGTCTCGTTGCCTACCGCGTCCTTTACCAGCGAAATCGCCCGTGCCGAGGCCTCGGCCAGGCTGATCTGCGCTTCGGCATCCAGCCTGGCAGCCTGCAAGCGTGCTTCTGCTTCCAGGATTGCCGCCTGCTTGGCCCCTTCGGCACGGGTCACGTCGGCCTTGCGCTCGCGCTCGGCAGCCGCCTGGCGCTCCATGGCCAGTTGCATGTTCTCCGAGGGCTTGATGTCCTGGATCTCCACCGAGCGCACGGTCACGCCCCAGTCTTCGGTCTGCTCGGACATCGCCTCGCGCAGGCGCGCCTTGATCTGCTCGCGGCTGGACAGCGCTTCGTCCAGGTCCATGGCCCCGACAATGGCGCGCAGCGAGGTCATGGTCAGGCTGGTGACGGCGAACGAGAAGTCCTGTACGCCATAGGCGGCCTTCTGCGGGTCGACCACCTTGGCGAAGCACAAGGCATTGGCGACGATTACCGCGTTGTCCCTGGTGATGATTTCCTGCTGCTGCACATCGAGGATGATGTCCTTGGTCGGCAGGCGGTAGGCGACCACATCCATGTAGGGGATGACGATGTTCAGGCCGGGCTTGAGCGTGCTCTGGTAGCGGCCCAGGCGCTCGACGACCCACTCCTCGCCCTGGGGCACGATGCGCACCCCCTTGAACACGGTGATCAGGACGAACAGGGCGATGGCGATGACGACGATGAGGCTGGTCATGATGCGAAATTCCTTTTAGTGCGGATTCAGGCCCGAATGACCCGGGCAGTGTTCCCTTCGATGGCGGTCAGGCGTACCCGCTCGCCGGCAGCGATCTCGCTGTTGGCGATGCAGACCCATTCCTCGTTGCCGAGGATCGGCTTCTGGAAGCGCACGCGGCCTTTCTGGAACTCCGATACACCAGCAGTCAGCAGCCCCACTTCGCCGATCACGCTTTCGGCGGTCCAGCGCACGTCTGGTTGCTTGCGCCGGAACAGCTTGAACCACAGTGCAGTGGTGACTGACGACATCAGCACCCACAGCAGTACCTGCATATCCAGTTGCAGGCTGGGGGCGGCCAGCGAAATGAGTGATACCAGCACGGCGCCGATGCCGAACCAGAGGATGAAGAACGTCGGCAGGACCAGTTCGAGCAGCATCAGCGCGATGCCGAACACCAGCCAGATCCACCATTGCATTTCCATATGTATAGCGCCTTCCGGGGGGAGTGCCGAGTTTAAGGTAGCAGGGCGGCACAGGGCCACTTCATGGTTTGAAAGAAAAGTCCGAAATGGCTGTAGGAGCAGCTCCCTTGCGCAAATGTATGAAAATTGCCGCGCTCCCACCTTACTCGCGCAGGTCGAGCGCTGCAGTCAGATCAGGCAGTGAGTCGAAAGCCCGGTCCACCTCCGGCAACGGCGGGCGCTTGAGGATCAGCACCGGCACGCCCAGCTCCCGCGCCACCTCCAGCTTCGGTTCGGTCGCCACGCTGCCACTGTTCTTGCTTATCAGCACATCGATCTTGCGGCGCAGGAACAACGCCCGCTCATCCTCTATATGGAATGGCCCCCGCGCACCAATCACTTCGCAGCGATCGTTGCCAGGGCACGCCTCCAGCGCCCGCAAGGTCCAGAATTGCTCTGGCGGTATCTCGTCCAGATGTTGCAGCGGTTCACGCCCCAGCGTGAACAATGGCCTGCGAAACGGCTTGAGTGCCCCGATCAAACCTGCCCAGTCCTCGACCTCGCGCCAGTCGTCCCCGGCTTGTGCCTGCCAGGCCGGGCGGCGCAAGGCCCAGCACGGGATACCAGCCATGCGTGCGGCGTTGGCAGCATTGCTGCTGATTTGCGCGGCATAGGGATGGGTGGCATCGATAAGCAACGTGATGCCTGCCTCGCACAGGTAGTGGGCCAACCCTTCGGCGCCACCAAAGCCGCCGACCCGAACCTGGCATTGCAGGTCCTGCGGCACCCGGCCGATGCCCGCCAGGCTGTAGACGTGCTGCGGGCCCAGACGGCGAGCGATGGCCAGGGCTTCAGTGACTCCGCCCAGCAGCAGGATGCGCCCGTTCATTGCACACCCGCCCGGCCGACGATGCCGCCCTGGCGGTCGATGGCGAAGACCTCCACCTGTACCTGCGCCGGCACCACGCTGCGAGCGAAGGCCAGGGCGTGGGCGCACACCGCGTCACCCAGGTGGATGCCGGCGGCATGGGCCAGTGCCAGGGCCTGCTGGCTGGTGTTGGCGGCAATGATCGATGCCTGCAGCGCCTCGTCGGCGCCGATGTCCGCTGCCCAGCCGGCCAGTTGTGGCAGGTCGATGCTGGAGTGGCGGCTGTGCAGGTCCATGTGCCCGGCAGCCAGTTTGCTGATCTTGCCGAAGCCGCCGCAAAGGGTCAGGCGTGGCACCGGCACCTTGCGCATTTGCTTGAGCACTGCACCGACGAAGTCGCCCATTTCGATCAGGGCTATCTCCGGCAGGCCATAGACGCGGCGCATGGTGTCTTCGCTGGCGTTGCCGGTACAGGCGGCGATATGCGTGTAGCCGTTGGTGTGGGCGACGTCGATGCCCTGGTGGATCGAGGCGATGTAGGCCGCGCAGGAAAACGGCCGCACGATGCCGCTGGTGCCGAGGATCGACAGCCCGCCGAGGATGCCCAGGCGCGGGTTCATGGTCTTCAGGGCCAGTTGCTCGCCGCCCTGCACATTGACCGTGACCTCGAAGCCGCCGGGGTAGCTGCATTCGTCCGCCAGGCGTTGCAGGTGTTCACTGATCATGCGCCGCGGCACCGGGTTTATGGCTGGCTCACCCACCGCCAGCACCAGCCCCGGGCGGGTCACGGTGCCCACGCCGGTACCGGCGACAAAACGGATGCCCGGTTCGGCCAACAGGCGCACCTGGCTGTAGAGCAGGGCGCCGTGGGTCACGTCCGGGTCGTCGCCGGCGTCCTTGAGCGTGCCCGCTTCGGCACCTTGATTGGTGAGACGGCAGAACTCCAGGCGCATCTGCACCACCTTGCCCTTGGGCAGGGTGATGCTGACGGCATCGCTGCTCTCGCCGAGCAGCAGCAAGCGTGCTGCCGCCAGGCTGGTGGCGGTGGCGCAACTGCCGGTGGTCAGGCCGCTGCGCAATGGGGCAGGCTGTTCGCGGGTTTCTTCACGCATGGGCGGGTTTCACCACATCCAGCAAGGTAATCGGCAGCGCCTGGCGCCAAGTGTCGAACGCGCCCAGTGGCTGGGCATGGGCGACATGGATGCGAGTCAGCTCGCCGCCGTGGCGCTCACGGAAATGCGCCAGGGCCAGCTCGCTTTGCAGGGTCACGGCGTTGGCTACCAGCCGGCCACCCGGGCGCAGGTTTGCCCAGCACAGGTCGAGCACACCTTCGCGGGTGACGCCGCCACCGATGAAGACAGCATCCGGTTGCTCCAGGCCTTCCAGCGCTGCCGGGGCCTTGCCGCGGACCAGTTGCAGGCCGGGTACACCCAGCGCATCGCGGTTGTGTTCGATGAAACCCTGGCGGCCTTCGTCGGCCTCGATGGCCAGGGCGCGGCAGGCCGGATGGGCGCGCATCCATTCGATGCCGATCGAGCCGCAGCCGGCGCCCACATCCCACAGCAGCTCGCCGGGCTGCGGTGCCAGGCGGGCCAGGGTGATGGCACGGACATCGCGTTTGGTCAGCTGGCCGTCATGCCGGAAGGCGCTGTCCGGCAGCCCGGCCAGCCGGTGCAGGCGCGGGGCCTCGGGCGTGGCCAGGCACTCGATGGCTACCAGGTTGAGCGCGGCGACGTCGCTGTGCGGCCAGTCCTGGGCGGTGCCGGCCAACTCACGTTCGTCCACGCCACCCAAGTGTTCGAAGACCCGCAGGCGGCTTGGCCCGAAGCCCCGCTCGCGCAGTTGCGTGGCAATTGCTGCCGGGCTGTCGCCGTCGTTGCTCAGCACCAGCAGGCGTGCGCCGCTGTGCAGGTGGGCATTGAGCGTTGCCAGGGGCCGAGCGACCAGCGATACCACCTGCACATCCTGCAGTGGCCAGCCCAGGCGGGCGGCAGCCAGGGCACAGGAGGAGGGCATCGACAGCACGCGCATTTCAGCGGCGGGCAGTTGGCGCGCCAGGCTGGCGCCCACGCCGTAGAACATCGGATCGCCGCTGGCCAGCACGCATACCGGCTCGCCGCGCAGGGCCAGTAGCGGGGCCAGCGAGAACGGGCTTGGCCAGCCCAGCCGTTCGCCGGCCACGCAGCGTGGCAGCAAGGCCAGCTGGCGCGGGCTGCCGAAGATCCGCGCAGCGCCCAGCAGCGCGCGCCGGGCCTGTTTGCCCAGGCCGCTGAAGCCGTCTTCGCCGATACCTACTACTGTCAGCCAGGGTGCCATGTATTTCATTCCGCCATTTTTGGGGCCGCTGCGCGCCCCTTCGCGGGCTCGCCCGCTCCCACCGGTGCAGCGCAGCCGTTGAGGGCAGCGGCGGTCCTGTGGGAGCGGGCATGCCCGCGAAGAAGGCGCCGCGGTCCTGGATTTCCACTCGATCGTCGATGATGCTCGACCACCGGCTTTTCATGCCGCCGGACAAAGCAGGCATAATACCGCGCCTTCTACACTCAAGCGCATTTTCACAGATTGCCGGACGCCCCATTGACCCAGGCCAATGCCCCTCATGTATCGCCCCGTCCCTCGGCCTGCCCGGGGTTGTGGCGCATCGTCAGTGCCCGTGATGGCGGCATCTGCCGCATCAAGCTGCCGGGCGGCCTGCTGCTGGCCGACCAGGCCGATGCGGTGGCGGCGGCTGCCGAGCGTTTCGCCGGTGGCGTGATCGAAGCCACCAACCGCGGCAACCTGCAGATTCGCGGCATCGGCAGCGAGCATCGCAGCCTGGTCGAGACACTGCTCGCTGCTGGCCTTGGCCCACGTGATTCCGCCGGGGACGATGTGCGCAACCTGATGCTGAGCCCGCTGGCCGGGCATGACCCGGCGATGCGGCTGGACGCTCGGCCGCTGGCTGGGCAGATCCTCGACCTGCTGGAAGGCACCCCGCGTTTTCACCAATTGTCGGCCAAGTTCGCCGTGCAGCTGGATGCCGGCGAAAACCTGGCCATGCTCGAACACCCCCATGACCTGTGGCTGTCGGCCCTGCGCCTGGAGCAGCAGACCTGGCTGGCGTTTGGCCTGGCGGGTTGCCCGGCAGACGGCAAGGTGCTCGGCGCGGTGCCGGCGGAACAAGGCCTTGCCCTGGTGCGTGCGGTGCTGGAGCGCTTCCTCGACCTGGCGACCCCGGCACAGTCGCGCATGCGCCAGTTGCTCGAGGTGTGTTCCGTAACCGATTTCATCGACGGACTCGGCCTGGCCATCCGCCGCGATGCCGGCGTGCTCGCATGGCGACGTGAACCGCGCAGCGTCTCGTGGCTGGGCGTTCTGCCGCAGGCGCAGGGCCTCGCCTTGGGCGTTGCCCCGCCGCAGGGCCGCCTGACCCCGGCCATGCTGCGTGGCGCTGCGCGCGTTGCCCGTGAACATGGCGATGGCAGCCTTCGCCTGAGCCCCTGGCAAAGCCTGGTGCTGACCAACCTGCAAGCGCAACACATCGACCACGCCCAGGCCGAGCTGTCCGCCTTGGGCCTGCTGTGCCACGACCATGAGCCGCTGGCACGCATAAGCGCCTGTACCGGCGCCAGTGGCTGTGCCAAGGCCCTGGGCGAGACCAAGGCCGACGCCGTCACCCTGGCGGCACTGCTCGGCCCTGGCTTGCCCGGCAGCGTGCACTTGTCCGGTTGCCCCCGATCCTGCGCCGTGGCCCATGTTGCCCCGGCCACCCTGCTGGCCCGCGCGCCGGGCCGTTACGACCTGTACCTGCGTGATGCACGCCAGCCGGGCTTCGGCGCCCTGCGCGCCACCGACCTTACCTTGAATGAAGCAGGCGCCATGCTCGACCTGCCGACGGAGCACCTTGATGATTGACTACATCCGCGATGGTCAGGAGATCTATCGCAACTCCTTCCGGATCATCCGCGAAGAAGCCCGACTCGAGCGGATCCCCGCAGACCTCGAAAAGCTCGCCGTGCGCGTGATCCACGCCTGTGGCATGGTTGACGCCATCGACGGCCTGCAGTTCTCCGAAGGTGCCGGCCGGGCCGGGCGCGAGGCGTTGCTGAACGGCGCGCCGATCCTGTGCGACGCGCACATGGTCGCCGAAGGCATCACCCGCGCCCGCCTGCCCGCCGACAACAAGGTCATCTGCACCCTGCGCGACCCGAGCGTACCGGGCCTGGCGAAAGACGCCGGCAACACCCGTTCCGCCGTGGCCCTGGAGCTGTGGCGACCGCATCTGGAAGGCAGTGTGGTGGTGATCGGCAACGCGCCTACCGCACTGTTCTACCTGCTGGAAATGCTCGACGCCGGCGCCCCCAAGCCGGCGTTGATCCTCGGCTTCCCGGTCGGTTTCGTCGGTGCCGCCGAGTCCAAGGCGATGCTCGCCGCCGACAGCCGTGGCGTGCCGTTCGTGATCATGCAGGGCCGCCTGGGCGGCAGCGCGATGGCCGCCGCCGCGGTCAACGCCCTGGCCACGGAGGTGGAATGATGGCGCCGCGTGGACGTCTGCTCGGCCTGGGCGTAGGCCCTGGCGACCCTGAACTGATTACCCTCAAGGCCCTGCGCCTGCTGCGTGAAGCGCCCGTGGTTGGCTACTTCGTGGCCAAGGGCAAGCGCGGTAACGCCTTCGGCATCATCGAGGCGCACCTGCAGCCCGAGCAGACCTTGCTGCCGCTGGTCTACCCGGTAACCACCGAAGCGCTGCCGGCGCCGCTGTCCTATGAGCAGGTAATCAGCGACTTCTACGACGAGGCCAGTGTGCAGGTAGCCGAGCACCTGGATGCCGGCCGCGACGTGGCGGTTATCTGCGAAGGCGACCCGTTCTTTTACGGTTCCTACATGTACCTGCACGACCGACTGGCGCAGCGCTACGAGGCCGAAGTGATCCCGGGCGTCTGCTCGATGCTCGGTGGCGCCTCGGTACTGGGCGCGCCGTTGGTATACCGCAACCAGAGCCTGTCGGTGCTGTCTGGCGTGTTGCCGGCCGAAGAGCTCAAGCGTCGCCTGGCCGACGCCGACGCGGCGGTGATCATGAAACTTGGCCGCAACTTCCCCAAGGTGCGCGAAGTGCTGGCGGAACTGGGCCTGGACGGGCGCGCGCTGTATGTGGAGCGGGCGACCATGGCCAACCAGAAGATTGTGCCGCTGGACCAGGTCGACCCACAGTCGTCACCGTACTTCTCGCTGATCATCGTACCGGGTGAAAAATGGCAGGGCTGAACATGCACCAGGCACCGGCGATCGTCATTCTTGGCCAGGGCAGCCTGGCCACGGCGCAGCGTATCCAGCAGTGTTATCCACAGGCATCGATCCATGGGCTGGAAGGCCGGGTCGAGGGTGCCGACCTTTGCTACACCGCGTTCGGCGATACCCTGCGCGAGCTGTACCAGCAGAACACACCGATCATCGCCCTGTGCGCGGCGGGTATCGTCATCCGTAGCCTGGCCAGCCTGCTCAGCGAGAAAGGTGTCGAGCCGCCGGTACTGGCCGTGGCCGAAGACGGCAGTGCCGTGGTGCCGTTGCTCGGTGGCCTTGGCGGTGTGAACGTGATCGCGCGCCAGATCGCTGAAGCATTGGGTGTTGCTGCGGCGATCACCACCAGCGGCGAGCTGCGTTTCGGCACCTGTCTGCTGAACCCGCCGCAAGGCTATGCGTTGGGGGATATCGAACAAGGCAAGCGCTTCGTCTCCGACCTGCTGGCTGGCGAGGCGGTGCGCATCGAAGGTGACGCGCCGTGGCTGCAGCAGGCGCAGTTGCCTGCCAGCGAGGCTGCCCGGCGTACCATCCATGTGGGGCACCAGGCCCGCCCGGCCAGTCGCGACGAGCTGCTGATCCACCCGCGTTCGGTGGTAGTGGGTGTTGCCGGCGGCAGCCTGGCCAGTATCCGTGCGGCATTGCAGCAGGCCGGCATCGCCGAGCCCGCAGTGGCCTGCCTGCTGGCCGACGAGCAAGCCATGGCCGATGGCGCCCTGCACGAAGCGGCACAGGCCCTGGGTGTCCCCTTGCGCTTTGCCGGCAAGATGCATGATGTGGCGGGCATGGTTGCTGCGGCATTGCCCGCTGCGCAACTGATCGAGGTGGCAGATATAGTCATCGCGGTGGCGCCTGCCCCGGTCGAGGTGATGCAGGTTGGCCGTCGTCGGGGTCGCCTGGCGGTCATTGGCCTGGGGCCGGGTGCAGCCGAGCTGATGGTGCCGGCGGTCAAGGCCGAACTGGCGCGGGCCGAGGATGTGCTCGGTTACGAAACCTACGTGCGCATGGCCGGTCCGTTCCGTGACGACCAGGTGCTGCACTGCACCGATAACCGTGAAGAGATGCAGCGTGCCCGGCACGCTTTCGAACTGGCGGCCCAAGGGCGTTCGGTGGTGGTGGTTTCGTCTGGCGACCCAGGCGTGTTCGCCATGGCTGCTGCGGTGCTCGAAGCGTTGCACGAGTCGAGCGACCCCGCTTGGCATCGCGTCGATCTCGAGATACTGCCGGGGGTGTCGGCTTCGCTCGCGACGGCCGCGCAGGCAGGCGCGCCGCTGGGGCATGACTTCTGCGTGATGTCGCTGTCGGACAACCTCAAGCCTTGGTCGATCATTGAAAAGCGCCTGGACCTGGCGGCCCAGGCCGACCTGGTGCTGGCGTTCTACAACCCGATTTCCAAGGCCAGGCCACACCAGCTTGGGGTGGCGCTGGAGGTCGTGCGTCGGCACCGCGAGGGGAACACGCCTGTAGTCCTTGGCCGAGATATCGGTAGGCCGGGGCAGACGCTGAATGTCGTCACATTGGCCGAGCTGCTGCCGGAAATGGTCGACATGCGCACCATGGTGCTGGTGGGCTCCTCGACAACCTGCGTGTTTCCTCGCCTGTCGGGTGGAGTGTGGGCCTACACGCCACGTTGGTATCCCTCGGCCTCCTGAATACGTCGGAAACCCTTCAGCGCGTTGCGTATCGCCCGCGCTGGCTAAGGTGGCTGCCCCTGATTCATGGGGCAACCACCAAGGAGTTTCCAGATGTCCGAAGCAACCCAAGGCACCACCACCAACGACTCCGCCATCCTGGTCGAAGGCAACCTGCTCGCCTGCGGCGCTGGCATGTCTGCGCAAAACCGTCACGATGTGAAAAATGCCTTCCACTTTGCCACGCTGGTGGCCGACAAAGCCTTTGACGCCGAAAAACAGAGCAGGCAGTGGTACGACAAATTCGTCGATGTCATGCGTGATCTCGGCTTTACCATCCCGCGTCGCAGCTTCGAGCTGGAAACTTCGGCCGAGCTGTCTGTCACCGTAGGCGCCGTCGCTATCCGTGCGATAGGGGCTGCCGGCAATGCCATGCTGGGTGGCACGGTGCTGGCTGACCTGGCGAAGAGCGCTTTCGACAAACTGAGCACCGTCAAGAACGACGCCAAGGTGCTCGACCACAAGCGCAAGAACAAGGCCAGGGGCATGGTCGGGCTGGCCGCGTGCATCGAAACCGCAAACAACGATGTGGTGATGGTGGTGAGCTGCATTCAGGCCGGCGCTCCGAAACTGGATGACGATTTGCTGGGCATCCAATGGAAGCTGGACAAGACGCAGTATTACGCCGGTACGGCGGTGCTCACGCTCAATACCTTCGTCTACGACAAAATCCGCGAAACCGTGGAAAACAAACTCGGCGTGCGCAGCGTCGAGAACGTTCTCCAGTACGACATCTGAGTGCAAGGCGGCGTTGGCGCAACGCCGCCTTTTCGACTCCTTGTGACGAGGCAACGCAATGGATAAAAAAGTTGAACAACTGATGTTGATTGGCGGAACGGCGTTGCTGTATCCCGCGGGAACCGGCCCGATTCAACGTCAGGCCGCCTTCGACTCGATACTTTACGCGCAGTTGTTGGCCAACAAGAACGCTGGGTCACGCTTTGAAAACTACGAAGGCTGGTACGCCGCCTACCGAGATGCATACCGCCAACTGGGCTGGATCAAGCTGGCCAGCACGCATGATCTCAAACAGTTGGGGCAACCCGCGCGTAGCGCGCAGGCTCAGCCACTTGAGGCGTGGCTGAAAATACGCTCGATCCGCCACGAGGCCGTGCTGGCCGCGGTAAAGGCGGGCCTGGAACGATCAGCAGCAGGTTGTTGCCATTTGCTGAAATTCAGCGCGCAGGACCAGGCGCAGCGTTCGCAGTTGGTGATCGAGCTTGGCCTGCTCAAGCCAGGACCGGCCCTCGAGCTTTGCAGCATTACCTTGCAAATCGACAAGCCGATGTCGGGCGTCTCGCTGGATGGATTGCTAAGCGAACAATTGCTTCAGGGGGAAGCCGAGTTCAATGCAGTTTCTATGTTGCTGGATAACGGGCGCTTCCAACACCAGCGTGACGAACTGCAGGCATTGATGAAACTGAAGGATGCCCAGGGTGACTACCGATTCGATCCTCATGCGCCAGCAACAGGAGCACATCATGAGTGACGCCACGTCTGCCGTGATCGGTGCAGGAATTGTCTCGTTCCTGCCGGGTATTTCCGCAGCGCAGAAAACCAAGGTGAAACTGGCCCTGGCGATGGCCGAGCGCGCGACCGAGACGGCGTGCAGGGAAGGGCTGGTCAAGGACTGGTTTGCCTATTACCGCAACCAGCTCAAGTACATGGGCTGGGACGCCGTGTCTGCCGAGCAGCTTCATTGGCCCGACCAGCGCCGCGCCCGGCAGGCCGATCAGGTACTGGAAACCATTGCGGTAACCGCCGGCGAACATTTTGCCTCGGCCATTGGCATCTCCATGCAGAAGCTGCTGGCCAACCCGTCGGTTCTGCAGGAGCTTGAGCGGCGCGCCTATGAACGCCAGCACTTCCAGTTGTTGCCGTGTGCGCCGGCCGGTGCCAATCGTGTGGATATGGTGCTTTACCATGAGACCGACACGCGCTCGGCCTTCGGCGCGGGCTTCATCAGCCACAAGCGCAGCTACCGGAACGTGCGTGCGGAGTTGATACGTTTCAACCTGCTGGCTTTCGAGCACAGCTTCTTGCCCAAGGTGCAGGACCGGGTGGTGCAGGTGTCCATGCAGCGTGTTCTGGATTACGCCCTCTAGGAGGTCAGGTAGCCCTTGATTCCGGTGAAGATGATCTGCGCCGCCAGGGCGCAGACGAACAGCCCCATCAGGCGGCTGACGATCTGCAGGCCCTGGTCGCCTAGGATGCGCTCGATACGGTGTGACAGGTACAGCACCAGGCCGACGGTGAAGCTGGCCAGGGCTATGCTGATGATGGCCAACAGCTTGTCGTCCCAATGCGGGTGGCCGACGCCCATTACCAGCAGTGCACCGATGGTGCCGGGGCCAACGGTGAGCGGGATGGTCAGCGGTACGATGGTGACGTCCTGCTGCACGTTGTCGGCCTGTACTGCGGACTTGCCTTGAGCCATGCCCAGTGCCGAAATGAACAGCACGCTGCCCGCGCCGATGCGGAAAGCGTCGGCGGTGATGCCGAAGATGCCGAAGATCGCCCGCCCGAACAGGTACAGCAGGACACTGGCGACGAGCGCGGCAATAGCCACCTTCCATGCCAGCTGCTTGCGCTCTTTGCTGGAGTGGCCGCGGGTCAGGCTGATGAAGCACGACAGCACGAAGAACGGGCTGTAGAGCACGAGCATTTTCAGGTAGACGCTGAACAACTCATGGAGCATGGGGGCTGGTCCAGGCAGTTATGGCTGGGCAGAGTTTATCAGCAGATTCTGTTAATAGCCTGTGCCGGCCTCTTCGCGGGTGAACCCGCTCCCACAGGTACTGCACAAGGCCTGAAGGCAATGCTATCCCTGTGGGAGCGGGTTTACCCGCGAAGAGGACGGCACAGGCGCCTGAGATCAGGAACTATGCACCGGATCCACCTTGGCTTCCCGCTGATTGGCCCAGTACTGGATCAGCTCTCGCAACTGTGACAATTCCACAGGCTTGGCCATGTGCCCGTCCATGCCCGCCAGGCGGGCGCGTTCCTTGTGTTCAGCAAGTATGTGCGCGGTCAGCGCCACCACTGGGGTGCGCTGGCGCTGGTTGGCGGCTTCCCAGGCGCGTAGCTGCTGGGTGGCCGAGAATCCGTCCAGTATCGGCATTTCGCAGTCCATCAGCACCAGGTCATAGTGCTGCGCCTTCATCGCCTGCAAGGCCTCTTCCCCATTGCTGGCAGTGTCGGGCTCGAGGTTGAGCTTGCCGAGCATGCCGCGGATCACCTTGGTCGAAATGCTGTTGTCCTCGGCGACCAGCACGCGGAAGTCGCCGGGCAGGTCCAGTGCCTGGGGGCTGCCGGGCAAACTGGGCGGTACGGCTTGCTCGCGGCCGCGTTGGGCCAGCTCTTCGGCCAGGGTGGTTTTCAGCGTGTAGCCGGCCACCGGCTTGGCGAGGATCCGCTTGACCCCGGCGTTGCGCGCTATGACCTTGCTCGGCGCATTGCTGATGCCAGTGAGCATCACTACCAGGATGTCGTGGTTCAGGCTCGGGTCTTCCTTGATCTTGGCGGCCAGCTGCATGCCGGTCATGCCTGGCATGTTCTGGTCCAGCAGCACGGCATCGAAGTAGTCGCGCAGATGAGCCTTGGTGCGCAGCAGGGCCAGGGCTTCCTTGCCCGACGGGACTGCGCTGACGTTCATGCCCCAGGCGCTGCACTGCTGTACCAGCACCTTGCGGCAGGTGTCGTTGTCGTCCACCACCAGCACGCGGGCATCGCGCAGCGGGCTGTCGAGGTCTGCCGGTGGCTGTTCCAGGCGCGAAGGGTCCAGTGGCAGGGTCAGCCACAGGGTGTTGCCCATGCCGGTGCTGCTCTTGATGCCGAACTCACCCTGCATCAGGCCGATCAACTGCTTGGCGATGACCAGCCCCAGGTGGCCGCCCAGCTTGTTGCTGGAGAGGAAGTGATGGCTGTGCAACTCGGCCTGCAGCAGGGCTTCGCGGTCAGCGGCAGGCAACGGTTCGCCGCTGTCCTGAACGGCGATGCGCAGGCGCGGTACCTCGCCGCGCTGGTCCAATGCCACTACCAGCAGGATCTCGCCCTGGCTGGTGTTTTTCAGGGCATTCTCCAGCAGGCTCGACAAGGCCTGGCGCAGGCGCGTCGGGTCGCCGCTGATCACCCGTGGTACCTGCGGCTGGGTGAAGCTGATCAGTTCGATGTTCTGTTGTTCGGCCTTGGCGCGGAAGATGTTCAGGCAATCCTCGATCAGGGCGTTGAGGTCGAACTGCACGTCATCCAGTTCGATTTGCCGGGATTCCAGCTTGGAAATGTCGAGAATCTCGTTGATCAGCGTGAGCAGTTCGTTGCCGGCGCTGTGAATGGTCTGCACGTAGTCGCGCTGCTTGACCGACAGCGGCGTGCCCAGCAGCAGCTCGGTCATGCCCAGAACACCGTTCATGGGGGTGCGGATTTCGTGACTGATCTTGGCCAGGAACTCGGCCTTGGCGTTGATCTCGGCATCGCTGGCGGCCAGGGCGCGGCTGGCGCTGAAGCGCTCCTCGCTCATGCGTCGCAGGCGTTCGCTGACTGCCAGGTTGAGCAGCAGGCCGCTGGCCACGGTCAGGCCCAGCAGGATGCACAGCAGCCAGGGTGTCGAGGTACGAGTCAGGCCCAGCAGCGCCGGCAGCAGCACCAGGCCACCGAGGTTGAACACCACCATGGCCAGGCTGAACAGGCGTGCTGGCGCATAGCCCTTGTACCAGTGGTAGCTGCTGACCAGCAGCATGCTCACGCTGCCCAGGGCCATCAGGGCGTAGGTCATCAGGTTGAGCGGCAGGGTGTCGACGAACAGCAGCACCAATCCGCTCACCCCGGCCACCAGCATCTCGCCCTGCAGCAGGCGGTTGAGCCGTGGCGAGTTGCATGGCGAGAAGAAATGCTGGGTGAAACACAGCCCGGCCAGGCCGGCCAGGACCAGCGTCAGGTATGCGGCGGGTGTTTGCGCGCTATGCCACACGTGCCACCAGGGGCCGCTGAGGTTCAGCAGGATCAGGCCGCTGAGCAGCATCAGGCCATGGTACAGCGCCAGTATCAGGGTGGTGTTGGAGCGGCTGTAGAGGAAGCGGATCAGGTTGTGCAGGATCAGCATCACCAGCCCGCCGAACAGCATGCCGAACAGCAGTGGCTGGCGCTGGTCGGAGGCTGCCACGGCCGCAGGCTCCAGGCTGATGGCCGGGCGTAGCTGGTGTTCGGAAACCAGGCGCAGGTAGATATCCAGGGGTTGCTTGCTGTTGGGCAGGGGCAATACATGGTCGCTGCCGCGCAGGGTCGGGCTGGCATTGCCGGCCTGGCGCCCATGGTGCAGCTGACGCAGAAGCTGGTCGCCCTCGAGGGCGTAGAGGTCCAGGCCGGAAAGGTCTGGGGCGAAAACCCGCAGCAGTTGTTCCTGCTCGCCGGGCTCCAGGCGGTAGTGCAGCCACAGGGCCTGTTCCGCAGGTGCGGCATCCAGTTCGGCAAGTACCAGCGGGCTGAACTGGTTGCGGTAACGCTCGGAACGCACATCGCTCAGTTGCAGGTTGGCCTGTTCGTCGAGCAGAACGGCCCAGCCTCCGTCATGTTCGGCCGCAGCCGGGAACATGCAGAGCAAGGTCAGCAAGCTGACGATCAGAGCTGAGGCAATCCGAAGCCGACGCACTACGAAATCCCTTCTTAGCCAAGGTGCCGGGTATTAACTATGCGCGGCGCGCCAAGTCGAAGGCAAGGCCCCTCGGGGCCCTGTCGACGAGCCGGATGCCGCAGGCGCAAGGTGCTGGGCGCGCTGCGGCAGTCCGGTACCACTTACTGCTGGTGCTCACCGCGTTCGCGGGCGATGGCCCGGTAGCCGATGTCGGTGCGGTAGAAGCTGCCGTTCCAGCTTACTTCCTTGGCCAGGCGGTAAGCCTGCTGCTGCGCGTCGGCAACAGTGCTGCCCATGGCGGTGGCACACAGCACACGCCCACCGTTGGTGGTCACCTTGCCATCCTTGAGTGCGGTACCGGCATGGAACACCTTGCCTTCAATCTTCGCGGCAGCGTCCAGGCCGTTGATCACGTCACCCTTGGCGTAGTCGCCCGGGTAACCGCCGGCAGCCAGCACAACGCCCAGGCTCGGGCGCGGGTCCCACTGTGCTTCGACCTTGTCCAGTGCCTTGGCGAAGGCTGCTTCGACCAGCAGCACCAGGCTCGATTCCAGGCGCAGCATGACCGGCTGGGTCTCCGGGTCGCCGAAGCGGCAGTTGAACTCGATGACCTTGGGGTTGCCCGCCTTGTCGATCATCAGGCCGGCGTAGAGGAAGCCGGTATAGACGTTGCCTTCCTCGGCCATGCCGCGCACGGTCGGCCAGATCACCTGGTCCATCACGCGCTGGTGCACTTCGGCGGTGACTACCGGGGCAGGGGAGTAGGCACCCATGCCGCCGGTGTTCGGGCCGGTATCCTGGTCGCCGACGCGCTTGTGGTCCTGGCTGGTGGCCATGGGCAGCACGTTCTGGCCGTCGACCATGACGATGAAGCTGGCTTCCTCGCCGTCGAGGAACTCCTCGATGACCACGCGGGAGCCCGCATCGCCGAAGGCGTTGCCGGCCAGCATGTCACGCACGGCGGCTTCGGCTTCTTCCAGGGTCATGGCGACGATCACGCCCTTGCCCGCGGCCAGGCCGTCGGCCTTGATCACGATCGGCGCGCCTTTTTCCTGCAGGTAGGCCAGCGCCGGCTCGATTTCGGTGAAGTTCTGGTAGTCGGCGGTCGGGATCTTGTGACGCGCCAGGAAGTCCTTGGTGAACGCCTTGGAGCCTTCCAGCTGGGCCGCGCCCTTGGTCGGACCGAAGCAGTCCAGGCCGCGGCTGCGGAACAGGTCGACCACGCCGATGACCAGGGGTGCTTCCGGGCCGACGATGGTCAGGTCGACGTTCTTCTCGGCGAAGTCAGCCAGTTGCTCCAGGGCGCAAACGTCGATGGCAACGTTTTCGCACTTGGCTTCAATGGCGGTGCCGGCGTTGCCCGGTGCAACGAAGACTTTCTCGACGCGTGGGTCCTGGGCGACTTTCCAGGCCAGGGCGTGCTCACGGCCGCCGCTGCCGATGATCAAAACTTTCATGTCAAAACCTCTGTTTGGCGGCAGACCTCGTACCCTGTGGGAGCGGGTTCACCCGCGAATACGGCGGTGAACCCAGCATCGCATTCGCGGGTGAACCCGCTCCCACAGGGGCCGAGGGTCGGCCGGCCATCTTGATTAGTGGCGGAAGTGGCGCATGCCGGTGAAGACCATCGCGATACCTGCCTCGTCGGCAGCGGCGATGACTTCAGCATCACGCATCGAACCACCCGGCTGGATCACGGCGCTGATACCTACTTTAGCCGCATTGTCGATGCCATCACGGAACGGGAAGAACGCATCCGACGCCATGACTGCGCCCTGCACTTGCAGGCCGGCATGCTCGGCCTTGATTGCAGCAATGCGCGCGGAGTTGACGCGGCTCATCTGGCCGGCGCCGACGCCGATGGTCTGGCGCTGCTTGGCGTAGACAATGGCGTTGGACTTGACGAACTTGGCCACTTTCCAGGCAAACACCAGGTCGTGGATCTCTTGCTCGGTCGGCGCACGCTTGGTGACGATCTTCAGGTCATCGGCAGTGATCATGCCGATATCGCGGCTTTGGACCAGCAGGCCACCGTTGACACGCTTGAAGTCCCAACCGGCTGCGCGCTCGGCTGGCCACTCGCCGCACTCCAGCAGGCGTACGTTCTGCTTGGCGGCAACCACGTCGCGCGCGGCCTGGGAGATTTTCGGGGCGATGATCACTTCGACGAACTGGCGGTCGACGATGGCCTTGGCGGTTTCGCCGTCCAGTTCGCGGTTGAAGGCGATGATGCCGCCGAACGCCGACTCGGTGTCGGTGGCGTAGGCCAGGTCGTAGGCCTTGCGAATGCCGCCTTCGTCCTCAGGTACCACGGCCACGCCGCATGGGTTGGCGTGCTTGACGATGACGCAGGCCGGCTTGACGAAGCTCTTCACGCACTCCAGTGCGGCGTCGGTGTCGGCAACGTTGTTGAACGACAGTTCCTTGCCCTGCAACTGGATGGCGGTGGAAACGCTGGCCTCGCCTTTCTTCGCTTCTACGTAGAACGCCGCGCTCTGGTGCGGGTTCTCGCCGTAGCGCATTTCCTGGGCCTTGACGAACTGGCTGTTGAAGGTGCGCGGGAACTCGCTGCGGCCTTCGGTGCTCAGGGTTTCTTTGGCCTGGTCGATGGTGCCCATGTAGTTGGCGATCATGCCGTCGTAGGCAGCGGTGTGTTCGAACGCCTTGAGCATCAGGTCGAAGCGCTGGGCGTAGGTCAGGCCACCGGCCTTGAGGCCTTCGACGATGCCGGCGTAGTCGCTGGCGTTGACCACGATGGCCACGTCCTTGTGGTTCTTGGCAGCCGAACGGACCATGGTCGGGCCGCCGATGTCGATGTTCTCGATGGCGGTCGGCAGGTCACAGCCAGGCTTGGAAATGGTCGCTTCGAACGGGTACAGGTTGACCGCTACCAGGTCGATCGGCTTGATGCCGTGCTCGTTCATGATGGCATCGTCGGTGCCGCGACGGCCGAGGATGCCACCGTGGATTTTCGGGTGCAGGGTCTTGACCCGGCCATCCATCATTTCGGCGAAGCCGGTGTAGTCGGCCACTTCCACCGCGTTGACGCCGTTGTCCTTGAGCAGCTTGTAGGTGCCGCCGGTGGACAGGATCTCGACACCGAGCTGCTGCAGCTCACGGGCGAATTCGAGGATACCGGTCTTGTCGGAGACGCTGATCAGGGCGCGGCGGACTGGCAGGCGGGTAGTCTGGTCGGTCATTTCGGGTTCCAATAACGCGGTGGAGTCAGCAAAAAAGGCGCCTCTGTTCAGGGAGCCGCCTTTTCTGGTTGGGATTCTGGCTTACAACAAGTCGTACTGCTTGAGCTTCTTGCGCAGGGTACCTCGGTTCAGCCCGAGCATCTCGCTGGCCTTGGTCTGGTTGCCCTTCACGTAGTTCATCACGCATTCGAGCAGGGGCGCCTCGACTTCGGAGAGCACCAGGTTGTACACGTCCGTCACGGTCGCGCCTTCCAGGTGGGCGAAGTAGTTGTGCAGCGCCTTCTCGACGCTGTCGCGAAGGGTCTGGCCCTCTTCGCTCGGCGTGTTGAGGTGCTGTTTCAGGTTGGCGTTGTCGCTCACGGGCGTTGTTCCACTCACAAATGTCTCGGTCATCATCGTCATGCGGCCACCCCTTGTCCGTCCTCTGTCTCAAGGCTCTGTCGACGTTCGCTGAAAAACGCGCGAACGTTGGCGCACTGCGCTTGTGTGTCTTCCAAAGCGTTGAACCGGGAGCGAAACTCCTTGCCGCCGGGTCGTGTTGCCAGGTACCAGCCAACGTGCTTGCGGGCGATACGTACGCCCATCACATCGCCATAGAAGGCATGCAGCGCGGCCAGGTGCTCCAGCAGGATGCGTTCCACTTCGTCCAGCTGCGGCGCTGGCAGGTGTTCGCCAGTGCGCAGGTAATGCTCGATCTCGCGAAAGATCCATGGCCGCCCCTGGGCGGCACGGCCGATCAACAGGCCATCGACCCCGGTGGCGTCCAGCACCGCCCGGGCCTTTTCTGGCGAGGTGATATCGCCGTTGGCGAAAACCGGGATCGACACCGCCTGCTTGATCGCAGCGATGGTGTCGTATTCGGCTTCGCCGGTGTACAGGTCGGCGCGTGTGCGGCCATGCACCGCCAGCGCCTGGATGCCGGCCTGCTCGGCGATCCTCGCCACGTTCAGGCCGTTCTTGTTCGCCCGGTCCCAACCGGTGCGGATCTTCAGGGTCACCGGAACGTCCACGGCGCCGACCACGGCGTGGAGAATCTCGCTGACCAAGGCTTCATCTCTCAATAAAGCAGAGCCTGCGGCTTTGTTGCAGACTTTTTTTGCCGGGCAGCCCATGTTGATATCAATGATCTGGGCACCCGCTTCGACGTTGGCCTTTGCCGCCGCTGCCATCATCTGCGCATCACCGCCGGCGATCTGCACCGAGCGGGGCTCGGGATCACCTTCATGGATGCGGCGCAGGCTCGACTTGCGGCTGTTCCACAGGCTCATGTCGCTGGAGACCATTTCCGACACCACCATGCCGGCGCCCAGGCGCTGACAAAGCGTACGGAAAGGCTGGTCCGTGACCCCGGCCATGGGCGCGAGGATCAGGTTGTTACGTAGTGTGTATGGGCCGATGCGTACCGCCGACATAGGTGATCCCTGTTGTGGGGCCGAATCTTGGAGTTCGAAAAAGGGTTGGCATGATACCCGCTCTCGATGACCGGATAAAGATGGATTTGGATAAAATCTGAACAGTTGTCGGCTTATGACTTTTGGTACGGACGAGGCCCCAGGACCTTGCGCGGCCCCTGTGGGAGCGGGCGTGCCCGCGAAGCAGGCGGCGCAATGGGTGGCACGGGCTTCGCCCGTGTTCGCGGGCACGCCCGCTCCCACAGGGTCGGTGGCTATTCCGGCGAGCGGAAGCTCAGGCTGTAGTTCACTGCCTTCGGCCCTGGGTCGAGGATGTCCAGGGCGATATGGATTGGGGTCTGGCTGGGCATTTCGCCACGCCCGGCCAGTTCGCCCGACAGGTACTCGCTGGGCTTGAAGCGCCGGCTGGCGATCAGCTGGCCATTGAGATCGGCGAAGCGCAGCTCCAGCAGCGGGAAAGGCTGGGCGAACGGTGCGCGGTTGTAGATGATCGCATCGACGATCAGCGCGCCCTTGAAGTCCGGGTGGCTGCGGACCACCAGGTTGCTGCTCTTGATTCGGGCGATATCGACGCGGGTCGGCACCTCGCAGCCGACCAATGGGCAGACTTGCTGGAAAAGCGGCCGATATTGGTCCTGGCGGGCCATTTCGTCGAAATGGAACCACACGTACTGGAACGCCAGCAAGCCAGCGGCCAGCAGGGTCAGGAAGCCCCACAACAGGCGCTTGCCCCAGTTGGGTGCGGGCTTTTCCCAGCCCAGCTGCAGCGGGTCGTCGACCACATCGACCAGCGGCTCCTTGCGCGCCGGCCGCTCGGCTTTGCCGGCAAGGCCTGGCTCCAGGCGTTCGCCGGGTAGCGGCTCGACAGGCTCGTCATCGCGCGCTGACAGGCGCAGCTCCAGCGGCTCGTCATCGCGGGCGCTCAGGCCCAGTATGGGGGCTTCATCATCGCTGGCTCTCAGCGGGTCGTCGAATTCGGGGTGATCATCGATTTCGGCGGCAGGGTGGACCGGTGGCTCGTCGTCGATGTCCAGGTCCAGATTGCCGCTTAATGTCGGCTCGGTCCGCTCGCCAGGGGCGGGTTGCAGATTCAGCTCCAGGGGCTCCGGCTCCCGCAGCACGGGCGCGGGTTCAATTTCCGGTTGCGGTTCGAACGGCTCATCGGTAGCCGTACCGAACAGGTCGTCGGCATGTTCGTCCGGGTGCAGTTCGTCACGCCGCGCCTGCAGGCCGTCATCCTGGCTTGCCGGGCGAGCCGTGGCCGGTTGGCCGCGGCGTTCCAGGCGCTCCAGCTCCATGTCGAGGTCGAGCGCCTCCAGCGCCTGGGAGGTAAGCGCCCAGTCCTCGTCCGGGGTGATGCCCGGCGCGCTGGCGACAGGCTCGGGTTCGATCGCCGGTTCGATCGCCTCGACCGGCGGCTCGGCAGGGGCAGCTGGCATCGGCGCCGACACCGCAGGGGCGCTGGCTCCGCTGGCGCGGTTCTGCTCCAGCAGCTGCCTGGCGGCGTTGAACACCTGCAGGCAGTGGCCGCAGCGCACTACGCCGCGGGCCACGCTCAACTGGTGATGGGTGACGCGAAAGCTGGTCTGGCAATGCGGGCACTGGGTGACGAAACTGTCGGTCATGCGGCGATCCGGGAGCTATGCAGAAAAGTATTCTAGGCCCGCTTAGCGGCGGCGACCACTGATGCGCACCCAGCCGTCGCGCACGACGATCGGGTCCAGCTCGAAGTCGGCGGCATACGCGGTGGCAACTTCCTCACCTTGCTCGGCGAGGATACCCGACAGTGCCAGCAGGCCACCTGGGCGGACCAGGCCGGACAGTTGCGGTGCCAGCGACACCAGCGGGCCGGCGAGGATGTTGGCGACCAATACATCGGCCTGCATGGCCGGCATGTTCTCGGGCAGGTACAGCGCCAGCTTCTCGTCGGCGATGCCGTTGCGCTGGGCGTTGTCGCGCGAAGCCTCGATCGCCTGCACGTCGATGTCGGTACCGACCGCCTCACGGGCGCCCAGCAGCAGCGCGGCGATGGCCAGGATGCCCGAGCCGCAGCCGAAGTCCAGCACCTGGGTGCCTTCGAGCTGCTGGCCGTCGAGCCATTCCAGGCACAGGGCAGTGGTGGGGTGCGTGCCGGTACCGAACGCCAGGCCCGGGTCGAGCAGCAGGTTCACCGCGTCCTGTTCCGGGGCCTCGTGCCAGCTGGGCACGATCCACAGGCGGCGGCCGAAGCGCATCGGCTGGAAGTTGTCCATCCAGCTACGTTCCCAGTCCTGGTCCTCGATCACCTCGGCCTGGTGCTCGGGCAGCTCGGCGCCGGTCAGCAGGCGCAGGTGGGCGAATACCTGCTCAGGGTCGGCATCGGCCTCGAACAGGGCCAGCAGGTGGGTATGCGACCACAGCGGAGTGGTGTTGAGGTCTGGTTCGAAGATCGGTTGATCCTCGGCATCCATGAACGTGACCGAGACGGCACCCACTTCGAGCAGGGCGTCTTCGTAGGTTTCGGCTTGTTCCGGGCTGATGGCCAGGCGTACTTGCAGCCAGGGCATGGCGGGCACCTTTGGTAAATCGACAGGGGCAGCCCAAGGCTGCGCGAAGGCTGGCAGTTTACGCGAGTGCGGTGGGTTTGTAGAGGAGGCCTGGCGCAGACCCTGTGAGGGCTACTGCCTAGCGCAACATTGAAATCCTGGCATGAACCCTGTGGGAGCGGGCGCGCCCGCGAACACGGGCGAAGCCCGTGCCATCCACCGCGGTGCCTGCTTCGCGGGCATGCCCGCTCCCACAGAATGGGGTGCTTCAGATAAAGCAGAGGGAAAGCGACTCAGCTATATAAGCAGGCTTCTCTTCCCCATCGATCTCCAGCGTGGCAATCGCCTTGAGCAACCACTGCCCCGGCCTTTTTTCCGTCACCTCGGCCAGGTCCACCTTCAGCCGCACCTGGCTGTCGACCTTGACCGGCTGGATGAACCGTACGCTGTCCAGGCCATAGTTCACCACCATCTTCAGCCCTTCGGGAAGGACCAGGATGTCCTCGATCAGCTTGGGAATCAGCGACAACGTCAGGAAACCGTGGGCGATCGTGCTGCCGAACGGGGTTTTCGCCGCCTTTTCCGGGTCGACATGGATGAACTGGAAGTCGCCCGTGGCTTCGGCGAACAGGTTGATGCGCTGCTGGTCGATCTTCAGCCAGGCCGAGTGGCCCAGTTCCTTACCAACGTACTGCGAAAGCTCTGTAACCGGTACATGGGGCATCGCGGACTCTCCGAGTTGTAAGTTGGCACGAAAGTGCAAGATCAGCACGACGAACCGTATCAGTCAAGTTGCGCGCTTTTCGACGAATATCGGTATGTGGCGGCACGTGCTTATAATGACGGCCATGCTCGAGGGAGATGCTTATGCTGTTGCGTGGTTTGACCTGGCTGGTGCTGTTCCAGCTGCTGGGGACGGCGATCAACCACCTGTTGGTGCCGTTTCTGCCGGGGCCGATCATCGGCCTGTTGCTGCTGTTGTTCTTCCTCATGGCCCGTGGAGAGGTGGGCAAGCCGCTGAACGAGGCCGCCAGCAGCCTGCTGCGTTACCTGCCGCTGTTGCTGGTGCCGCCGGCGGTGGGGGTAATGGTGTATGCCAAGGATATTGCCGCCGACTTCTGGGCCATTGCCGGTGCCTTGCTGATCTCCTGCCTTGTCACCCTGGTGTTCGTCGGCGTATTGATGCAAAAGCTCATCCACCGCCAGGGCCGACGCGAGGAGCAGCCATGATGCTCGACTGGCAAGGCGCACTGGATGCGGTCGTTCATCATCCGTTGTTCGGTATTGGCATCACGCTTGGGGCCTACCAGGTGGTACTGGCGGCCTACGAGAAGACCCGCTGGATCTTCCTGCAGCCGGTACTGGTGTCGATGCTGCTGGTGATCGGCGTGTTGCTGGTGTGTGGCATCGACTACAGCGAATACCGCAAGAGCACCGAAATCATGAACATCTTGCTGGGGCCTGCCACCGTGGCCCTGGCCGTGCCGCTCTACCTCAACCTGCGGCGTATCCGGCAGCTGTTCTGGCCCACATTTACTACGCTGGTAGTCGGAGGCCTGTTCGCCACGCTGTGCTGCCTGTTGCTGGTCTGGTGGTTCGGTGCCGAGCACATGATCCTCATGACCATGGCGCCGAAGTCGGTGACCTCGCCGATCGCCATGCTGGTGGCCGAGCAGATTGGCGGCGTGGCGGCCCTGGCTGCGGTGTTCGTGTTGATTACCGGGGTGATCGGAGCAATCTTCGGCCCGGCGCTGCTGAGCCGTTTTGGCGTGCATAGCCCCGAGGCGCGCGGCATGTCGCTGGGCGTAACGGCACACGCGGTGGGCACTTCGGTGGCCCTGCAGGAAAGTGACGAATGCGGCGCCTTTGCCGCGCTGGCGATGAGCCTGATGGGGGTGGCCACGGCGGTGTTCCTGCCGCTGGCGGTCAGCCTGGTGGCTTGAGGACTTGTGATGACGCTACCGCTGTTTCCCCTCAATACCGTGCTGTTTCCTGGTTGTTTCCTCGATTTGCAGATTTTCGAGGCGCGCTACCTGGACATGATCGGGCGCTGCATGAAGCGGGGCGAAGGTTTTGGCGTGGTATGCATCCTGGAAGGCGAGCAGGTTGGCAAGGCGCCGCCAGTGGTCGCCTCGATCGGCTGCGAGGCAGTGATCCGTGACTTCGTGCAGCAGGATAACGGCTTGCTGGGTATCCGCGTGGAAGGTGTGCGACGCTTCAATCTGGACAGCACCGAGGTGCAGAAGGATCAGTTGCTGGTAGGGCAGGTGCAATGGTTGCCGGAGCAGGTGGACAGCCCGTTGCTCGAGGTGGACGAAGACCTGCTGGCGTTGCTGGTGGCCCTGGGCGAGCACCCGATGGTCGAAGCCCTGGACATGCCGCGCCCGGTGGGCGGGCGCCAGGCGTTGGCCAACCAGCTGGCGTATCTGCTGCCGTTCATGGAAGAGGACAAGCTGGATCTGCTCAGCCTCGACTCGCCACAGGAGCGGTTGGGCGAGATCCAGAAGCTGCTGGAGAGGATTCAGGGAGAGCTGTTTGCCTGATAGTGATGTGTTGCCAGTACCGGCCTCTTCGCGGGTAAACCCGCTCCCACAGGTACTGCATCAAGCCTGAGAACGGCGCTATCTCTGGGAGCGGGTTTACCCGCGAAGAGGCCATATCAATACTGATACCGCAGCAAAGCCTGCGGCAGCGCATGCATGGCAAAGAAAGCCAGCAATGCGACACATGCCGGCAACACCAGCCACCACACCCGCAGTGGCAATGCCGGCAGGGTCTGGTGACGCTGCGCCAGTGCCAGGCTGAGCGCGCACACACAGCATGCCAGCAAGGCCCCGGCGAGGATATCAGTCGGCCAGTGCGCGCCCAGATACACCCGTGACAGGGCAATCGCCAGCGCCGGAATGCAGCCCAGCATTACCCAGGTCAGGCGCATCCGCGGCGGCTGCCCGCGCCCGGCCAGCACCGCCATTACCAGGAAGAACGCAAACGACGCCGAGCTGTGTCCGCTGGGCATGCTGTAGCTGGTCAGCGGGTCACTCAGCACTTCCGGGCGGGCCCGCGCGAACAGCCATTTCAGCGTGCCATTGGCAAATGCCGTACCCATCAGCGTGCCCGCGGCGAACATCGCATGCCGCCACTGCCGGGCAAGCAGCAGCAGGCCTGTCAGCAGGCCGCCTAGGAATAACTGGGTGCGGAAGTCGCCCAGCCGGGTCACCAGCACCACGGCGCCGTCGATGGCCTGGCTGCGGTGCTCCTGCACCAGTGTCATCACGCCCTGGTCGAACTCGTGCAGGTAGGGCCAGCCGAGGAATACCCCGGCCAAGGCAAGGAAACTCATGCCGGCGATCAGCCGGGTGCCGTGGCGTTGATCGCGAATGCTGGTGTTCAGGCTCAGCCCGATGATGACTGCCAGGGTGCCGGCGATGATCCCGGCGTCCAGCCAGAAGCCTTCCGGCAAGGGTAGGCGCATGGCTGCGCCGGTAGCCCAGCCGGGCAGCAAATAAGCCACCGCCCAGCCGGCACCGGCCACCAGGCTGACGGCGATGAAGCGCGGCAGCGGCATGTCAAACATGCCGGCGACCATCGGCAGCATCGGCCGCAACGGCCCGATGAAACGCCCTACCAGCAGGCTGGCGATGCCGTAGCGCTGGAAGTAGGCCTCGGCGCTGCCTATCCATTCCGGATGGTGGCGCAGCAGGGGCAGGCGGCGAATGTTCTGATGGAAGTACTTGCCCACCGTGTACGACAAGGCATCGCCAACCAGGCCGCCGAGAAAGCCCAGCAGGAGGGTTTCGCCCAGGCTGAAGGTGCCGCTGCCGGCCAGTACCGCTACCGCGAACAGTAGTACGGTGCCTGGCACGATGATGCCGGCAATGGCCAGGCATTCGATGCAGGCCACCAGGAATATTGCCAGGCCAAGCCACTGCGGGTTGGCGCTGAGCCAGCCAGTCAGGCTGTCGAGCCATTGGCCCATGGTTCAGCTTCCTTGTTCGAGAATGAAGAAGTCGCGGCCTTCGACTTGGCCACGACGTAACGGGTTCCGCGTGCAGAAACGGGCGTACTCGGCATCGACGAAACGGTAGGGCAGGTGCTCGTCGCGGCCATGCGGGATGCCCAGGCGGGCAGCCTGGATCACCCGTGGCACGGCGTTGCCGCAATCCTCCACGTACAGGCGCTCGGCATCGAAACGCTGGGCATCCCAATGCGGCACCTTCAGGCCCAGCGCCCGGCACAGCAAGGTCTGGCCGGCGCACAGGCGCTCGACGGGGCGCAGATTGCCGCTGGCATCGGGGTTGTTCAGTTGCATCTGCGCCAGGCTGTTCGGCCCTGAACGGGCGTCCTGCCAAGGATAGGCCGACTTGATCAGCACGGCGTTGCCTGGCCCGTGGGCGCTGAAGTTCAGCGAGTCGCCGCCGCGCGCGTAGTACATATAGATGTGCCCGCCATCGAGGAACAATGCCTTGCGTTTCTCGGTGTAGCCGAGCGAGGCATGGCTGCCCTTGTCGGTGAGGTAGTAAGCCTCGGTCTCGATGATGCGCGCGGCCAACCAAAGGTCGCCGTGGCGATGGCGGATGACCTTGCCCAGCAAGGCCTTGGCCAGGGTTTGGGCATCGCGGTCGAAAAAGCTGTCGGGCAAGGCTGGCATGCGGGCGGTTCGCGGTTGGGAAGGCGGGGATGATAGCAATGAATGGCTTAATCGAGGCTGAATCAAGAGTGATGTTGGCAGGGTCGGCCTCTTCGCGGGTAAACCCGCTCCCACAGGAAACTTACAAGAATCGAGTCATGCAACCCCCTGTGGGAGCGGGTTTACCCGCGAATAGGCCGCAGTAGGAGAAAGAATTTTCGTTAAGCCCAGTTACATCTTTCCTACACAATGCCCCCAGCCATTTTCTACCATCCGCCACCCGCCGCTGGGCGTACACCTGCGCGCCAGTTATAATCAGCCGATTTCCCCTTCGCCAAGACACCGAACCCATGACTGAGTCCGTTCTTGACTATATGACCCGCCTGGGTCGCGCTGCCCGAGAGGCTTCCCGGGTGATCGGTCGTGCCAGCACCGCGCAGAAGAACCGCGCCCTGCAAGCTGCCGCCGACGCACTGGACGCCGCTCGTGCCGAGCTGACTGCTGCCAACGAGCTGGACCTGGCCGCCGGCCGCGCCAACGGCCTGGAGCCTGCGCTGCTCGATCGCCTGGCGCTGACCCCGGCGCGTATCGACGGCATGATCACCGGCCTGCGCCAGGTGGCCAGCCTGCCGGACCCGGTCGGTGCCATCCGCGACATGAGCTACCGCCCATCGGGTATTCAGGTCGGCAAGATGCGCACGCCGCTGGGGGTGATCGGGATCATCTACGAATCGCGCCCGAACGTGACCATCGATGCCGCCAGCCTGTGCCTGAAGTCTGGTAACGCGACCATCCTGCGTGGCGGCTCCGAAGCCATCCACTCCAACCGCGCCATCGCCACCTGCATCCAGCGTGGCCTGGCAGCTGCCGGCCTGCCGGCAGCCGTGGTGCAGGTGGTCGAGACTACCGACCGCGAAGCCGTGGGCGCGCTGATCAGCATGCCGGAATTCGTCGACGTCATCGTGCCGCGCGGTGGCCGTGGCCTGATCGAACGCATCAGCCGCGATGCCCGAGTGCCAGTGATCAAGCACCTGGACGGTATCTGCCATGTCTACGTCAGCCAGCACGCCGACCTGGACAAGGCCTGGCGCGTGGCGTTCAACGCCAAGACGTACCGCTACGGCATCTGTGGCGCCATGGAAACGCTGCTGGTCGACCAGCAGGTGGCCGAGCGCTTCCTGCCGGAAATGGCCCGCCGCTTCCTGGAGAAGGGCGTCGAACTGCGTGGCTGCGAGCGCACCCGGGCGATCATCGACGCCAAGCCGGCTACCGAGGCCGACTGGCACACCGAATACCTGGACGCGATCCTGTCGATCCGCGTGGTCGACGGCCTGGATCAGGCGATCGAGCACATCAACCACTATGGTTCGCACCACACCGATTCGATCATCAGCGAACACCAGGGCGAAGCCCGCCAGTTCATGGCCGAGGTCGACTCGGCGTCGGTCATGCTCAACACCCCGACCTGCTTTGCCGACGGCTTCGAGTACGGCCTGGGTGCGGAAATCGGCATTTCCACCGACAAGCTGCATGCCCGTGGCCCGGTCGGCCTGGAAGGCCTGACTTGCGAGAAGTACGTAGTGATCGGCGATGGCCAGCTGCGCGGCCAGGAGTCCTGCTGAGTTGAGCAAGGCCCAGGCAGTCCGGCGCATCGGCATTCTTGGCGGCACCTTCGACCCCGTGCATATCGGCCACCTGCGCAGCGCGCTGGAAGTGGCGGAGTTCATGGGGCTGGACGAGCTGCGTCTGCTGCCCAACGCCCGGCCGCCGCACCGTGACACCCCGCAGGTGGCCGCGCAGGACCGCCTGGCCATGGTGCAAGGCGCCGTGCAGGGCGTGCCCTGCCTGAGCGTGGATGCTCGCGAGCTGGCGCGCGACAAGCCGTCGTACACCATCGACACGCTGGAGTCGATCCGCGCCGAACTGGCCGCCGACGACCAGCTGTTCCTGGTGCTGGGCTGGGATGCCTTCTGTGGCCTGCCCGGCTGGCACCGCTGGGAAGAATTGCTGCAACACTGTCACATCCTGGTGCTGCAGCGCCCGGATGCCGACGTAGAACCCCCTGACGAGCTGCGCAACCTGCTGGCTGCGCGCTCGGAGAGCGATCCCACCGCCATGTCCGGCCCGGCGGGAAACATTTCGTTCGTCTGGCAGACGCCGCTTGCGGTGTCGGCTACACAGATCCGACAGCTGCTGGCCAGCGGCAAATCGGTGAGGTTCCTGGTGCCGGACGCCGTACTGGCCTATATCGAGGCGCACGAACTGTATCGTGCGCCCAACTGACGGTGCCTCCTGGCGCCTCATCCAACGAGTTGAACGAGTTTTATATGACCAAGCAGAAAATTTACGGCGAAGAACTGGTCGCAGTGACCAAGGCCGCGCTGGAAGACGTCAAGGCCCAGGACATCCAGGTCATCGACGTGCGTGAAAAGCACAGCCTGACCGACTACATGATCATTGCCACCGGTACCTCCAACCGCCAGATCAACGCGATGGCCGAAAAGGTCCGCGAAGCGGTCAAGGCCAAGGGTGCCCAGCCACTGGGTGAAGAAGGCAAGGGCGACAGCGACTGGGTGCTGCTGGACCTGAACGACGTCATCGTGCACATGATGACCGCCGCTGCCCGCCAGTTCTACGACCTGGAGCGCCTGTGGCAGGGTGCCGAGCAAAGCCGTGCCGCCGATGGCAAGCACCACAGCCCGGACCATGCCCACGAGTACTCCGACAAGCTCAAAGACCGCGAATGAGGAAAGCGCTGTGCGTCTGCGCCTGATCGCGGTCGGCTCGCGCATGCCGAAGTGGGTCGAGGAAGGCTGGCATGAATATGCCAAGCGCCTGCCCGCCGAGCTGTCGCTGGAGCTGGTGGAAATCCCGCTGAACACCCGAGGCAAGAATGCCGACGTCGCCCGCTTGATCCGTCAGGAGGGCGAAGCCATGCTGAGTAAGGTTCAGCCTGGGGAGCGCATCGTTACCCTCGAGGTACATGGCAAGCCCTGGAGTACCGAACAGCTGGCGACCGAGCTGGACCGCTGGCGCCTGGATGCGCGCACGGTGAATTTGATGGTGGGTGGCCCGGAAGGCCTGGCACCCGAGGTCTGCGCGCGCGCCGAGCAACGCTGGTCGCTGTCGCCGCTGACCTTGCCGCACCCGTTGGTAAGGATACTCATCGGCGAGCAGATCTACCGCGCCTGGACCGTGCTGTCCGGGCATCCTTACCATAAATGAGCCTGTAAGCAGTCCGATGTCGCAGCCGATCCGTCTCAAGGACCACGAGAAAGACGCCCGCCTGGTGCGCAACCGCGTCGTGGTCGGCGCAGTGGCGATCATGCTGCTCATTTGCGTGTTGATTGCGCGGCTGTATTACCTGCAGGTCATCCAGCACGACTATCACTCGACGCTGTCGGAGAACAACCGGGTGCATGTGCAGCCGATCCCGCCGACCCGCGGGTTGATCTTCGACCGCAACGGGGTGATCGTCGCCGACAACCGGCCCAGCTTCAGCCTGTCGATGACCCGCGAACGTGCGGGTAACTGGCAGGAAGTGCTGGATACCATCGTCGAAGTGCTGGAACTGACGCCCGACGACCGCGCCCTGTTCGAGAAGCGCATGCGCCAGGGTCGCCGGCCGTTCGAGCCGGTGCCGATCCTGTTCGAACTCAACGAAGAGCAGATCGCCCGTGTGGCGGTGAACCAGTTCCGCCTGCCGGGCGTGGAAGTGGTGGCCCAGTTGGTGCGCCATTACCCGCAGGGCGCGCACTTCGCCCATTCGGTGGGGTATGTGGGGCGGATCAACGAGAAAGAGCTGAAAACCCTCGACCCGGTGAACTACAGCGGCACCCACCACATCGGCAAGACCGGCATCGAACGCTTCTACGAAGCCGACCTGCATGGCCAGGTGGGCTACGAGGAAGTCGAGACCAACGCCCGCGGCCGCGTGCTGCGGGTGCTCAAGCGCACCGACCCGAAACCGGGCAAGGACATCGTGCTGAGCCTGGACATCAAGCTGCAGGAGGCCGCCGAGGCTGCCCTGGGTGGCCGGCGTGGTGCGGTGGTGGCGCTCGACCCGCGTACCGGCGAGGTGCTGGCGATGGTCAGCCAGCCCAGCTTCGACCCCAACCTGTTCGTCACCGGCATCGGCTTCAAGGCCTATGCCGAACTGCGCGATTCGATCGACCGACCGTTGTTCAATCGCGTGCTGCGCGGCCTGTACCCACCGGGCTCGACCATCAAGCCGGCAGTGGCCATCGCCGGCCTGGACAGCGGTGTGGTCAATGCCGGCAGCCGGGTGTTCGACCCGGGCTACTACCAGCTGCCCAACTACGATCACAAATACCGTAACTGGAACCGCTCGGGCGATGGCTGGGTCGACCTGGACGCCGCGATCATGCGTTCCAACGACACCTACTTCTACGACCTTGCCCACAAGATGGGCATCGATCGGCTGTCCAGCTACATGAACAAGTTCGGCATCGGCCAGCGGGTTTCCCTCGACATGTTCGAGGAATCCGCCGGGCTGATGCCGTCGCGCGAGTGGAAGCGCGCCACCCGCCGCCAGGCCTGGTTCCCCGGAGAAACCCTGATCCTCGGCATCGGCCAGGGCTACATGCAGGCCACGCCGCTGCAACTTGCCCAGGCCACTGCGCTGATCGCCAACAAGGGCGTGTGGAACCGCCCGCACCTGGCCAAGACCATCGAAGGCCAGCCGCCGGTGGACGACAACCCCATGGAAAACATCGTGCTGCGTGACAAGTCCGACTGGGCCAAGGTCACTCATGGCATGGAGCAGGTGATGCACAACGCTCGTGGTACCGCACGCAAGGCGGCCATCGGCTCGCAGTACCGCATTGCCGGCAAGAGTGGTACGGCCCAGGTGGTGGCGATCAAGCAGGGCGAGAAGTACGACCGCAACAAGCTGCAGGAGCGCCACCGCGACCACGCCCTGTTCGTCGCCTTCGCCCCGGCCGAGGACCCGAAGATCGTTGTTTCGGTCATGGTCGAGAACGGTGAGTCCGGCTCGGGCGTCGCCGCCCCGGTGGTGCGCCAGGTGATGGACGCCTGGCTGCTTGACGAAAATGGCCGGCTCAAGCCCGAGTTCGCGCCTGCCACGGTTACCCAGGAATCAGCCCTGTGATGAACAATTTCGATCGCATGCTCTCCAGCGAGGATGTGATGCGTAGGCGCGCCAGCTTTCTGCAGCGCATCCACGTCGACGGCCCTTTGCTGATCATTCTGCTGACCCTTGCGGCCGGCAGCCTGTTTGTCCTGTATTCGGCCAGTGGCAAGAACTGGGACCTGCTGCTCAAGCAGGCCACCTCGTTCGGTATCGGCCTGGTGTCGATGTTCATCATCGCCCAGCTGGAGCCGCGCTTCATGGCCCGTTGGGTGCCGCTGGCTTACCTGGCCGGGGTGCTGCTGCTTGTGGTGGTGGACGTGATGGGCCACAACGCCATGGGCGCCACACGCTGGATCAACATCCCCGGGGTGATCCGCTTCCAGCCCTCGGAGTTCATGAAGATCATCATGCCGGCGACCATCGCCTGGTACCTGTCCAAGCGCACCTTGCCGCCGCATCTGAAACATGTGGCGATCAGCCTGGTGCTGATCGGCGTGCCGTTCATCCTGATCGTGCGCCAGCCCGACCTGGGCACGGCGCTGCTGATCCTTGCCTCCGGGGCTTTCGTGCTGTTCATGGGCGGCCTGCGCTGGCGCTGGATCCTCAGCGTACTGGCGGCTGCGGTGCCAGTGGCGGTGGCGATGTGGTTCTTCGTCATGCACGACTACCAGAAGCAGCGGGTACTGACGTTCCTGGACCCGGAAAGCGATCCGTTGGGCACTGGCTGGAACATCATCCAGTCGAAGGCGGCCATTGGCTCGGGCGGCGTGTTCGGCAAGGGGTGGCTGCTGGGCACCCAGTCGCACCTGGACTTCCTGCCGGAAAGCCACACCGACTTCATCATCGCCGTTCTCGGCGAGGAGTTCGGCCTGGTCGGCATCTGCCTGCTGCTGATCGTCTACTTGCTGCTGATCGGCCGTGGCCTGATGATCACCGCCCAGGCGCAGACCCTGTTCGGCAAGCTGCTGGCGGGCAGCCTGACCATGACCTTCTTTGTATACGTGTTCGTCAATATCGGTATGGTCAGCGGCCTTCTGCCCGTGGTGGGCGTGCCGCTGCCCTTCATCAGCTATGGCGGAACTTCGTTGGTGACGCTGCTGTCAGCGTTTGGCGTTTTGATGTCGATCCACACGCACCGCAAATGGATCGCTCAGGTTTGAATAAGGTGAAGAATTTCATGCAAGCAGTGCGTAACTGGGCTGCCCGTTGTGCGCCGTGGATCGGCGCGGTGGGCCTGTTCGGCGCTGTACAGCTGGCCCATGCCGGCGATTACCAAGGCTCGCCCCAGGTGGCCCAGTTCGTTGGTGAAATGAGCCGCGACTATGGCTTTGCCCCCGAGCAGCTGATGGGTGTGTTCAGTGAGGTGCAGCGCAAACAGTCGATCCTCGACGCCATTTCGCGCCCGGCCGAACGGGTAAAACCGTGGAAGGACTACCGACCGATGTTCATCACCGACGCGCGCATCGCACGTGGTGTGGACTTCTGGCGCCAGCACGAGGCGGTGCTGGCCCGTGCCGAGCAGGAATACGGCGTGCCGGCACAGTACATCGTCGCCATCATCGGCGTGGAAACCTTCTTTGGCCGCAACACCGGCAACTACCGGGTGATCGATGCGTTGTCGACCCTGGGCTTTGACTACCCGCCACGGGCCGAATTCTTCCGCAAGGAGCTGCGCGAATTCCTGCTGCTGGCCCGTGATGAACAGCTCGACCCGCTCACGCTCAAAGGCTCCTACGCCGGTGCCATGGGCCTGCCGCAGTTCATGCCGAGCAGCTTCCGCAACTTCGCGGTGGACTTCGACGGTGATGGCCACATCAATATCTGGAACAACCCGGACGATGCCATCGGCAGCGTGGCCAGCTACTTCAAGCGCCACGGCTGGGTGGCCGGCGAAGGTGTGGTCAGCCGCGCCTGGGTGGACGGTGGGCGCGCCGACGAAGGCCTGACCACCGGCATCGAACCGGTAAAAACCGTTGGGGAGTTGCGCACGCTTGGCTGGTCGGTCCATGATTCGCTGCGCGATGATCTGCCGGTTACCGCCTTCCGTCTCGAGGGCGACAATGGCCCCGAATACTGGATGGGCCTGAAGAACTTCTACGCGATCACTCGCTACAACCGCAGCGTGATGTATGCCATGGCGGTGCATCAGCTATCGGAACAGCTGGTTCAAGCACGGGGCGTCAAGTAATGCGCGCAATCTTCTCTGGCAACACTTTCAAGCTGCTCACCTGCCTCGCCGTCGGCGTGGTGTTGGCCAGCTGTTCGTCCAACCGCCCGCCCAAGCAAAGCAGTGGCAACGTGGTGCGCACCCAGCCGGGCCTGGACATCAACCGGGCGCACAAGGACGGCGCGCCGTGGTGGGACGTGGATGTGAACAAGATCCCCGACGCCACGCCAACCGTGCACACCGGCAACTACAAGGCCAACCCGTACACGGTACTGGGCAAGACCTACTACCCGATGCAGGACTCGCGCAATTATCGCGCGGAGGGTACCGCGTCGTGGTACGGCACCAAGTTCCACGGCCAGAACACCGCCAACGGCGAGCTGTATGACCTGTACGGCATGAGCGCGGCGCACAAGACCCTGCCGCTGCCGGCCTACGTGCGGGTGACCAACCTGGCCAACGGCCGCAGCGTGATCCTGCGGGTGAACGACCGTGGCCCGTTCTATTCGGACCGCATCATCGACCTGTCCTACGCTGCGGCGAAAAAGCTTGGTTATGCCGAGATCGGTACCGCGCACGTGCGCGTCGAAGGCATCGACCCGCAGCAATGGTGGGCCCAGCGTGGCCAGACACCACCGATGGTGCTGAAAGAGCCGCAGGTAGCCCAGACCCAGGCAATCCCGGCCAGTACCGGGCGCGTCGAGCAATGGACCCCGCCGCCCCAGCAGCACGCGGCGCCGGTTGTGCCTGTGCAGGTGGCTGGCAACAACGTGCCGGCCGGCAATGGCGGCAGCTTCCTGCAGGTGGGCGCCTTCGCCAACCCGGACGCCGCCGAACTGCTGCGCTCCAAGCTCAGCAGCATGGTTAGCGCGCCAGTGTTCATCAGCTCGATCGTGCGTAACCAGCAGACCCTGCACCGCGTGCGCCTGGGACCGATCAACAGCCAGGGCGAGATCCAGCAAGCGCAGGACAGCATCCGCCTGGCGAACCTTGGGCAAGCCAAGCTGGTCACAGCTGACTGACCGCGTTGCCTTCTTCGCGGGCACGCCCGCTCCCACAGGGGCATGCGAAACCCTGTGGGAGCGGGCGCGCCCGCGAAGAAGGCAACACCAAACTGTCGGTTTTGTCATGAATTGCCGGGCACGGGCATGTACAATGTCGGCTTTTGCCCGCAGCGACATAAAGCCGCACTTTGCGAGCCTGGCCTACGGCCACAAAAACTAGACTGACTGGCGCTGGGCACATGATCTTGCCCAGGGAACATCAGACCATTAGCGATTTTCGAGAGACGGATGAACATCACCAACCTTGCCAAACGACTTTGCCTGCCCGTACTGCTGATGATCACGCCTGCCGCCTTCGCGGCTGAGCAGATGACGCCGGCGCCACCGCAACTGGCAGCCAAGTCCTACGTACTCATGGACGCGTCCAGCGGCAACGTGCTGGTCGAGAACAACGGTGACGAGCGCCTGCCGCCAGCCAGCCTGACCAAGCTGATGACGGCCTACATCGCCACCCTGGACATCCGCCGTGGCCAGATCGGTGAAAACGACCCGGTTACCGTCAGCGAAAACGCCTGGCGTACCGGTGGTTCGCGCATGTTCATCAAGGTGGGCAGCCAGGTGACCGTCAGCGACCTGCTGCACGGCATCATCATCCAGTCCGGCAACGACGCCTCGGTTGCCCTGGCCGAGCACATCGCCGGCAGCGAAGACGCCTTCGCCGACATGATGAACAAGACCGCTGCCGACCTGGGCATGGCCAACAGCCACTTCATGAACCCGACCGGTCTGCCGCACCCGGAGCACTACTCGTCGGCTCACGACATGGCTACCCTGGCCCGTGCGATCATCAACGTCGACCCGGCCCACTACGCCATCTACTCGCAGAAAGAGTTCTTCTGGAACAACATCAAGCAGCCAAACCGCAACCTGCTGCTGTGGCGTGACAAGACCGTCGATGGCCTGAAGACCGGCCACACCGACGAAGCCGGCTACTGCATGGTGGCTTCGGCCGTTCGCGATGGCCAGCGCCTGATCGCCGTGGTGTTCGGCACCAACAGCGAGCAGTCGCGTGCTGCCGAGACCCAGAAGCTGCTGACCTATGGTTTCCGCTTCTTCGAAACCCAGACCTTCTACCAGAAGGGCACCGAGCTGACCAAGTCGCCGGTCTGGAAAGGTGCGACTGGCGAAGTGAAGGCCGGCCTGGCCAACGACCTGACCCTGACCATGCCTAAAGGCCAATTGAAGCGCCTTCAGGCTTCGATGACCATGAACCCGCAGCTCACCGCGCCAATCGCCAAAGGTGACGTGATCGGCAAAGTGGAAGTCAAACTGGACGAGAAAGTGGTTCACAGCGCCGACCTGATCGCCCTCGATGGCGTCGAGGAAGGTGGTTTCTTCCGCCGTATGTGGGATAGCATCCGTCTATTCTTCTACGGGTTGTTCAACTGATACGTGACCTGCATGCCCCCGCGTATCCTGCGGGGGCATTGTTGTTGCCACGGCTTACGAGGCCGTTTCCGCCATGAGCGAACCAGACGTCAAGTCGCACAAGATCGAATTCCCCTGCGACGATTACCCGATCAAGGTCATCGGTGACACCGTTGTCGGCTTCAAGGACACGGTGATCGAGATCCTGAGCAAGCACGCCAAGGTTGACCTTTCCACCCTGGCCGAGCGCCAGAGCAAGGAAGGCAAGTACACCACCGTGCAATTGCACATCGTTGCCGAAAGCGAGAACCAGCTGCACGATATCAACAGCGCCCTGCGCGCTACCGGCATCGTGAAAATGGTGCTCTGATGTCCGCCTGCCTCGGTTTTCGCGAGCTTGGCCTGCAGCCCTATGAACCGGTGCTGGAGGCCATGCGTCGCTTCACCGAGCAGCGCAACCCGGACAGCCAGGATGAAGTCTGGCTGGTCGAGCACCCTGCGGTCTTCACCCAGGGCCAGGCCGGCAAGGCCGAGCACCTGCTGGTGCCGGGCGACATCCCGGTGGTGCAGACCGATCGCGGTGGCCAGGTGACCTACCATGGCCCCGGGCAGCTGGTGGCCTACCTGCTGCTGGATGTGCGGCGACTGGGCTTTGGCGTGCGTGAGCTGGTCAGCCGTATCGAGCAGACGCTCATCGACCTGCTCGCCAGTTACGATGTCCAGGCCGCGGCCAAGCCCGATGCCCCGGGCGTCTATGTCGACGGAGCGAAAATCGCCTCCCTCGGCCTGCGAATCCGCAACGGCCGTTCGTTCCACGGCCTTGCCCTGAACGTGGACATGGACCTTGCGCCATTCCGCCGAATCAACCCCTGCGGCTATGCGGGGCTGGCGATGACCCAGCTGCGCGACCTGGCAGGTCCGATCGAACTCGACGAGGTCAGGACAAGGCTGCGCGGACAGCTGGTCAAGCACCTCGACTACGCTGAGCAGACGACCCTCACGGGCGGAATCGACTGAATATGACAACTGTGCAAGAAGCCGTGCCGAACCTGACACCCTCCCAGGATGCCACCCCGCGCCCAGCGCCGAAGAAGGTGGAAGCCGGGGTCAAGCTGCGTGGTGCCGAAAAGGTGGCGCGCATCCCGGTGAAGATCATCCCTACCGAAGAGCTGCCGAAGAAGCCCGACTGGATTCGTGTGCGTATCCCGGTGTCGCCAGAGGTAGACCGCATCAAGCAACTGCTGCGCAAGCACAAGCTGCACAGCGTGTGTGAAGAGGCGTCCTGCCCGAACCTGGGCGAGTGCTTCTCCGGTGGTACCGCCACCTTCATGATCATGGGTGACATCTGCACCCGTCGTTGCCCGTTCTGCGACGTTGGCCACGGCCGGCCGAAACCGCTGGACCTCGATGAGCCGAAGAACCTGGCGGTTGCCATCGCCGACCTGCGCCTGAAGTACGTGGTAATCACCTCGGTGGACCGCGACGACCTGCGTGACGGTGGCGCCCAGCACTTTGCCGACTGCATCCGCGAAATCCGTGCGTTGTCGCCGGGCGTACAGCTGGAGACCCTGGTGCCGGACTACCGTGGGCGCATGGATATTGCCCTGGAGATCACCGCGCAAGAGCCGCCGGATGTGTTCAACCACAACCTCGAGACCGTACCGCGCCTGTACAAGGCCGCGCGCCCGGGTTCTGACTACGACTGGTCGCTGGACCTGCTGCAGAAGTTCAAGCAGCTGGTGCCGCACGTACCGACCAAGTCGGGCCTGATGCTCGGCCTGGGCGAGACCGACGAGGAAGTGATCGAAGTGATGCACCGCATGCGCGAACATGACATCGACATGCTCACCCTCGGCCAGTACCTGCAACCGTCGCGCAGCCACCTGCCGGTGCAGCGTTTCGTCCACCCGGACACCTTCGCCTGGTTCGCCGAGGAAGGTTACAAGATGGGCTTCAAGAACGTTGCCTCCGGCCCGCTGGTACGTTCTTCGTACCACGCTGACCAGCAGGCTCACGAAGCCAAGATCAAGCTCTGATCAAAGTTTGGGCCAAATGCCGATGCATGCCGGAAGGCGGCATCGGCATTTTTGTTGAGGGGGTTTCCTTGTGCTCGGGTTTGGCCCACACGAATAGAATCACGCCCTTCGACCTGCAAGGAGTTGCATGTGAATTGCCTTGAGCGTATCCAACCCTATCTGCCGATGGCGTTGCTACACGACGCCTGCTTTGGCATCGTTGCGCCCGCAGGCCCTGCCCGGCTGGATGCTGAGAAGACCACCCGATGGTTTGCCGAGCGCGGCTACCGGTGCCGGATCTACCCAGGGGCACACCAAGCCCAGGGCTACCTGGCGGGGCCGGACCAGCAGCGGTTGCAGGATTTGCATGATGCCTTTGCCGACCCGGCCATCGACGCCATTGTGTGCATGCGTGGGGGGTACGGCAGCATGCGCCTGCTCGACCAGCTCGATTTTGAACTGATCCGGCGCAACCCCAAGCCGCTGGTCGGTTACAGCGACATCACCGCGCTGCACACGGCGATCTACCGGCATACCGGGATGCTCACCTTCCATGGCGGGATGCTCAATGCCGACCTGCTGGGGGGCAAGTTGGCGCCAACCGAGGCTTCGTTGCTGGCGCAGCTGGGTGGGCATGTGCGGGCAGGGGAGCAGATCTTGCACCCTGCTGACTTCGACTTGAGCAGCGTGCTGCATGGGGTGGCCAGCGGGCCGCTGCTGGGCGGCAACCTGTCGATGCTGGGCGCTACCCTGGGGACGATTGCCGAGCTGGATACGCAGGGCTGCATTCTGTTTATCGAGGATGTCAACGAGCCGCTTTACCGGGTGGACCGCTTGCTCACCCAGCTGCGCCTGGCGGGCAAGCTGGAGGGGGTGAAGGGTGTTCTGGTGGGGGATTTTGCCGGGATTACCACTGTGGCATTGACGCCGTTGCTGGAGGACATCTTCGCGCCGCTGGGTGTGCCGGTGCTGGCCGGGTGGCGCAGTGGCCATTGTGACCCGAATGTGTGCTTGCCGTTGGGGGCTCGGGTCAGGCTGGACAGTGATCGGCAGAGCTTGATGCTGGAGCAGGATCTTTTCCAGGCTTGAGATTGTCGGGGCTGCTTTGCAGCCCATCGCGACACAAGGCCGCTCCTACAGGAGACCGCGTTACCCCGATGGTTGGCGATCGCCTGTAGGAGCGGCCTTGTGTCGCGATGGGCCGCGCAGCGGCCCCAAGATTCTCACGGCTGACGCAGGCTCTCGAGTAGCTTGTGCGTCGGATACCCATCCGCCGGCCACCCCAGCCCCTGCTGGGCATTGCGGATCGCCTTGCGGGTATTGGCGCCAATGATGCCATCGGCATTGCCGGCTTCGTGCCCTTTGCTGTTCAACAGGTTCTGCAGCTCCATGCGCTCGCTGCGGCTGAGCGGCAGGTCTTCTTTAGGCCAGCTGCCGGCAATGAAGCCCCAGCCCGTGAAGCGGTCACCCAGCAGGCTTACCGCCAGCGCGTAGGACGACGAATTGTTGTACTTGAGAATGGCGCGGAAGTTGTCCAGCACCAGGAACGCCGGGCCACGCGCGCCCGCTGGCAGCAGCAGGGCGGCAGACAGCTGGTTGCTGCCCACCGGCAATTGGGTACCGGCAGGCAGTTTCACACCCATCGCCAGCCACTCGCTCACCGGCTTGCGCAGGGCGCCATCGGCCTGCCAGTAATCGAAGCCAGGCGGCACCTGTACTTCGAAGCCCCACGGCTGGCCACGTTTCCAGCCCGAGCTCTGCAAGTAGTGCGCGGTCGAGGCCAGGGCGTCTGCCGTGCTGTTCCAGATGTCACGGCGGCCATCGCCATCGAAGTCTACGGCATGGGTGTTGTAGGTGGTCGGGATGAATTGGGTCTGGCCCATGGCGCCGGCCCACGAGCCACGCATGGCCTCAGGCAGGATATCGCCATGCTGGATGATCTGCAGCGCGGCGATCAGCTGGTCTTGAGCGAACTGCGGGCGGCGGCCCTCATAGGCCAGGGTAGCCAACGAGCGGATCACCGACTTGTTGCCCTGGAACTGACCGAAATTGCTTTCCATGCCCCATACCGCGACCAGCACCTGGCGATCGACGCCATAGCTTTGCTCGATGCGGGTCAGCAGTTCGGCGTTCTGTTCCAGCAGCTTCTTGCCGTTGCGTACGCGCAAAGGCGACAGGGCGCCTTCGAGGTATTCCCATACCGGGCGGGTGAACTCCGGCTGGCTGCGATCGGCCTTGATCACGTCCATGTCGGGGGTGACGCCGAGGAAGGCGCGGTCGAAGGTGTCTTGCGAAATGCCGGCTTGCAGGGCTTGCTGGCGAAAGCCTGCTTGCCATTGCGCGAAGGTTTGCAGAGGCTGGATTTCAGTGCTGGTATCGGGCGTCGTGCCGGGCAGGGTCACCACCGGGGTGGGCTGGGCAGGGGCCAGGGGCAGGGCATCGGCGGCGGTGGGCTTTTCTGCGCAGGCCACTAGCAGGATGAAACTGGAGGCCGCGATCAGCTGACGGGTTTTCCAGCGGGGGAGAAGACTGAGGAGCATTCACAGATCCAGAATTGCAGGTCAGGTGACGACCATACCATGCCTGCGCTTTCGATGCTTTCATGCAGCCAAAAAGTAGGAAGCCTCCCAATCTCTCGATTGGAAGGCTTCGCGGCGGTAGCTGCCTTTGCCTTTGTCTGGCCGTTCCTGGCGGCAGCGGAACAGTGGTTGGGCGATGATCGACTTGGCCTTGTTGGGGATGTGCTTTTTCGGCTTTTTGCTCATGGCGGAGTTCCCGGGTTGGGTGGGTTTCGCGGCGCACTGTAGGGCTTGGGACAGGGTGGGGCCAATTGATTGTGTTTATGGTCGAGATCGTGGCGCTGAGGTTGAGGCGAGCGCCGGCCCTGTGGGAGCGGGTTTACCCGCGAAGCATGCGACGCGGTGCATGGCACCGGCTTTGCCGGTGTTCGCGGGTGAACCCGCTCCCACAGGGGGGGCAGTTATTCGGAAGGGAGGGTGAGACGCTGACCGGCCATCAGCAGCGACAAGCGCGCCAGGCCCGTCCATGGCGAGCCCTCGGCCTGCCCCTTGATCTGTGCATCGATACGCTGGGCATCCTGCAACAACTGCGCCCAGCGCTGCGCCGACAGGCGCTGCAGGGCCTTGCTGACCAATGGCCGGCGTTTGTCCCAGACCGGCGGGCGGGCCTGGCTGAAAGCCTTGTCCAGCGGTACGCCCTGGCTGAACTGCTGGGCCAGCCCCGCCAGCTGGCGCAGCTCTCGGGCCAGGGCCCAGAGAATCACCGGTGGCTCCACGCCTTCACCGCGCAAGCCTTCGAGCATGCGCAACGCATGCGCGGCTTCGCCGTTGAGAATGGCATCGACCAGGCCAAAGACATCGAAACGGGCGCTGTCGGCGACGGCGGCCTGCACGGTCTCGACAGTTATCTGGTTGCCTTCGGCGAGCAGCTTGAGCTTTTCGATTTCCTGCGCGGCCGCCAGCAGGTTACCTTCCACGCGCGCGGCAATCAGGTCGACGGCGTCACGCTGTGCCGACAGGCCGGCCTGCTGCAGGCGCTGATTGATCCACTGTGGCAGCTGGTGTACATCCACCGGCCAGATCTGGATGAACTGGCAGTGGGCACCTTCGATCAGCGCCTTGCCCCACTTGGTCTTCTGTGCGCTGCCGTCGAGCTTGGGCAGGCTGACCAGCAGCAGAGTATCTTCGGCGGGGTTGGCGCAGTATTCCATCAGCGCAGCAGCGCCCTTGTCACCGGGCTTGCCCGAGGGCAGGCGCAATTCCAGCAGGCGGCGCTGGGCGAACAGCGACAGGCTGGCGCCGGCCTGGAGCAGGGTGCCCCAGTCGAAGTTGGCGTCGGCACTGAATACCTGGCGTTCATCGAAGCCCTGCTGGCGCGCGGCGTTGCGGATGGCGTCGGCGGCTTCCTGGCACAGCAGCGGGTCGTCGCCGCTGACCACGTAGACCGGTGCCAGGGCGCCTTGCAGGTGCTTGTTGAGTTGGGCGGGGGCGAGCTTCATGGGAATCAGGCGGGGCACCCGAAGGTACCCCGCTCGGGCTTAGTTGCCCGGTACTTCCAGTGGCGACTGCTGAGGCGTCTCGGCCTGCTGGCGGCGAGCGGCGTCCAGTGCAGCGGCTTCGGCCTTGGCACGCTCGTCGGCCTGACGCTGCAGCTCGTCCAGCTGGGACGGGGTCAGCATCTGCAGGCGAACGACCATGGCGTTGACCAGGTCGCGACGCATTTCTTCGCGGGCGCGGTCGGCTTCCTGCTCGGAGCCGGTGATGTTCGAGCCGTCACGCAAGTAGATCTTGCGCACTTCCAGCTTGTCGCTCATCAGCTCCAGGTTGTTCAGGCCCTGGATGCTGTAGTTCAACACGGTGGTCAGCTCGTACTCGGCAGTACGGTTGCCGCTGTTGTAGGTCGCCGAGCGCTCGCGCTCCTGCTCGTTGGTCAGCACCAGGCGGTACGGTGCGCCAGCGTGCACGTTGACACCGCTACGCTCCAGTACTTCACGCAGCTGAACCACGGTCGGGCCGTAGGCGTTGCGTGCGCTGACGTCCATTTCTTTCACGCTCAGCTCGGTAGAGCCGGTGCCGCGCAGCTGGAAACCGCAGGCGCTGAGCATGACCGCCAGGCCAATTACCAGCAAATTGCGTTTGATCATGTTGTTGCTCCCTTGTGGGCCTGTTCGCCCGCCCGCAGTGGCTGCGGGCGGGCGTTGCCATCAGTTGGCGACGATGTTGACCAGCTTGCCCGGAACCACGATAACCTTGCGGATGGTCAGGCCATCGATGAAGCGCAGGACGTTCTCGTTGCTGCGCGCGGCGGCTTCGATTTCTTCGCGGCTGGCGGCGGCCGGCATTTCGACCTGGCCACGCAGCTTGCCGTTGACCTGCACCACCAGGGTGACGGTGTCCTGTACCAGGGCTGCCTCGTCGACGGCTGGCCAGCTGGCGTCGATGACGGCCTGCTGGTGGCCCAGCTGTTGCCACAGCTCGTGGGAGATGTGCGGGGTGATCGGTGCCAGCAGCAGGGTGACGGCCTCGAGGCCTTCCTGCAGCAGGGCGCGGTCCTGTTCAGTGGCCTGCGGGGCCTTTTCCAGCACGTTCATCACGGTCATCACCTGGGCGATTGCGGTGTTGAACTTGTGGAACTGGCCGACGTCGGTGCTGGCCTGTTTGATGGCTGCGTGGATGGCGCGGCGAATGACCTTTTGTTCGTCGTTCAGGCCGGCGATGTCCAGCTTGCCTGCCGGGCCTTGGGCCACGTGGGCCTGGGCCAGGCGCCAGACACGGCGCAGGAAGCGGCTGGCACCTTCGACGCCGGAGTCGGACCATTCCAGGCTCGCATCAGGTGGCGAGGCGAACATCATGAACAGGCGGCAGGTGTCGGCGCCGTACTGATCGATCATCGATTGCGGGTCGACGCCGTTGTTCTTCGACTTCGACATCTTCTCGGTGCCGCCGATTTCCACCGGCAGGCCGTCGGTCTTCAGGCGGGCGCCAATGATCTTGGCCTTGGCATCACGCTCGATCTCGACATCTGCCGGGTTGAACCAGTCCTTGCCGCCGTTGCTGGCCACACGGTAGTAGGTTTCGGCGACCACCATGCCCTGGGTCAGCAGGTTCTTGAACGGCTCGTTCGAGGTGACCAGGCCTTCGTCACGCATCAGCTTGTGGAAGAAGCGCGCGTACAGCAGGTGCAGGATGGCGTGCTCGATACCGCCGATGTACTGGTCGACCGGCAGCCAGTGGTTGGCCGCTTTCGGGTCGACCATGCCACCTTCGTAGTTCGGCGAGGCGTAGCGGGCGAAGTACCAGGACGACTCGACGAAGGTGTCCATGGTGTCGGTTTCGCGCTTGGCCGCGGCGCCGCATTTCGGGCAGCTGCATTCGTAGAATTCAGGCATGCGCGCCAGTGGCGAACCGGCACCGTCCGGCACCACGTTCTCCGGCAGGGTGACCGGCAGCTGGTCTTCCGGCACCGGTACGTCGCCGCAGGACGGGCAGTGGATGATCGGGATCGGGCAGCCCCAGTAGCGCTGGCGGCTGATACCCCAGTCGCGCAGGCGGAACTGGGTACGCGATTTGCCCAGCTCCTTGCGGATCAGGGCGGCTTCGATGGCGTCGAAGGCACCGGCGAAGTCCAGGCCATCGAACTCGCCGGAGTTGATCAGCTGGCCGTGCTCGCCATAGGCGGCCAGCCACTCGCTGCCGACTTCATCACCAGCGCTGGTGCGTACCACGGCCTTGACCGGCAGGTTGTACTTGTGGGCGAACTCGAAGTCGCGCTCGTCGTGGGCAGGCACGGCCATGACGGCGCCATCGCCGTAGTGCATCAGCACGTAGTTGGCGACCCATACCGGCAGCTTCTCGCCGGTCAGCGGGTGCTCGACCAGCAGGGAAGTGGCCATGCCCTTCTTCTCCTGGGTGGCCATGTCGGCTTCGGCAACGCTGCCGCTCTTGCACTCGTCGATGAACGCCTGCAGCGCCGGGTTGCCCTGGGCAGCCTGGGTGGCCAGTGGGTGTTCGGCGGCGACGGCGACGTAGGTGGCGCCCATCAGCGTGTCGGGACGGGTAGTGAAGACCTTGAGGGTGCCTTCGTGGCCGATGCTGGCCAGGTCGTAGGGGAACTGCACTTCCATGCCGCGCGACTTGCCGATCCAGTTGCGCTGCATGGTCTTGACCTGCTCAGGCCAGCCCGGCAGCTCGTCGAGGCTTTCCAGCAACTCGTCGGCGTAGTCGGTGATGCGGAAGTAGTACATCGGGATTTCGCGCTTCTCGATCAGCGCGCCCGAACGCCAGCCACGGCCATCGATGACCTGCTCGTTGGCCAGTACGGTCTGGTCCGCCGGGTCCCAGTTCACGGTACCGTTCTTGCGGTAGATGATGCCTTTCTCGAACAGGCGGGTGAACAGCCACTGCTCCCAGCGGTAGTAGTCGGGCTTGCAGGTGGTGACTTCACGTGCCCAGTCGATGGCCAGGCCCAGGCTCTTGAGCTGGGTCTTCATGTAGTCGATGTTTTCGTACGTCCACTTAGCCGGGGCGACGTTGTTCTTCATCGCCGCGTTTTCCGCGGGCATGCCGAAAGCGTCCCAGCCCATCGGCTGCAGGACGTTCTTGCCCAGCATGCGCTGGTAGCGGGCAATCACGTCACCGATGGTGTAGTTGCGCACGTGGCCCATGTGTAGCTTGCCGCTCGGGTACGGGAACATCGACAGGCAGTAGTAGGTGTCCTTGCCTGGCTGTTCGGTAACAGCGAACGATTGTTGCTCGTCCCAGAACTTCTGGGCGGCGGCTTCGATATCACGGGGCGTGTATTGTTCGTGCATGGCTACTTTTTGCTGAGAGGGAAGAGACCTTGTTCCAGGCAGCGGAACCTCGCTGCGTCCGGCACTCCGGTGTCGTTTAGAGTGAACGCCGTAGCATACAGCAGCGCCGCGCATCGTGGGAAACCTTCGTTGCGAATGCCCGCTGGTCGCGGCACACGGCTGCTTTTTGCAACGACGCTAAGCTCAGGTGTGGGGGGAGATATTCTTATCTTCAATGAGGTGAACGGATGGGAGAGACGCAGCTACCCGCAATCAGACCGGAGCTATACGAACGCCTGATCGACCGGCTTGGCCTGGCACTGGAAGTGGCCAGGACCTCGGTGCGATTGCGCGACGAGATGCCAGCCGAGCTGGAGTTGCGTGGCCTGAGCCACGCAGAGTTCGAAGTGATCAAGGCCTACCTGGATTCCCTCCCGGAGCGCCACAATGCCTGTGTCGGCAGTTACCCACAAGCGGAGCCGACATCGGCCAAGATCATCTGGCTCAAGGACAAGAAACGCCCCGCCAGCACGGCGAGATCCAGGACGCTGCCACATCGCTAGCCGTTCAGGACGCCAGGCGCAGGCTATCGCGCGCCGGTTCTTCAATATCATCACAGCTCAGGATCGACGCCGGCCATCCTCTTGTTGACCGGCGTCGATCCACTTAGGCTGCACGCCTGCCAAGGAGGTGTAGCCGATGCCGATCCGATTCTTCATCAAACAATGGCTGATGCCGCCGGGCGTGCTTTTTCTGCTGCTGCTTCTGGCGTGGTGGTTGCGCGCCCGGCGGCCGCGGCTGGCGGCGCTGTGTTTTGCCGCAGGGCTGGGCGGCATGTGGTTGATGAGCCTGCCGCTGGTGGTGCAGGAAACCGCTCGTGTGCTGGAGACGGAAGCGCCGCTGGCGGTAAGCGATTGGGCCGGGCTGGCCAGCCGTGCAGATGCCATCGTGGTGCTGGGTGCGGGGCGAGAGCGCGGTGACCCAGCCTGGGGCGGTAGCGACCAGCCCACAGCCACAGCGCTGGAGCGCATGCGCTTTGCCGCGCGGCTGGCCAAGGCTTCGGGCTTGCCGGTGCTGACCAGTGGCGGGTTGCACTACGGCACGCCGCCGAGCGAGGCGCGCTTGATGGCTGATCGCCTGCGTGAAGATTTCGGCGTCGAGGTGAAATGGCGGGAGGAGGGCAGCCGCACGACCTGGGAGAATGCCCAGCTGACGGCCAAGGTGCTGCAGCCGTTGGGAATTCGCCGGGTGGTCGTGGTGACCCAGGCGTGGCACATGCAGCGCTCGCGCTGGAGTTTCGAGCAGGCTGGGTTCGAGGTGGTGCCGGCGCCGGTCGGGTTCCTCGGGCGTGATCATGCGCGGCCGTTCGGCGGGTTGCTGCCGGAGAGCCGGGCGATGTGGCAGAGCGGGCAGTTGCTCAATGAAGTGGCGGGGTTGGTGGGGTATCGGCTGTTTTACTGAGCCTTCTACTGCCTGTACCGGACTCTTCGCGGGTGAACCCGCTCCCACAGGATTACCACACGCTACGAGATCGGTGGAGAACCTGTGGGAGCGGGTTTACCCGCGAAGAGGCCGGTGCAGGCTACATCATCAGACAGTCTTGGCAATGCGCCCGGCCAGCAACGCCCAACCCAGCAGCAATGCACAGACAATTGCCAGTGGCCACGACCGCCATTGCAGGTACGGCGTCAGTTGCTGCATCGGCACCACTTCGCCATACAGCACCGCCTGCTGGAACTGTGGTACCTGCGTGGTAATGCGGCCAAACGGGTCGATCAGCGCGGTCACGCCATTGTTGGTGGCGCGGATCATCCAGCGCCCGGCTTCCAGCGCCCGCATCTGTGCCATCTGCAGGTGCTGCAACGGGCCGATCGAGGTGCCGAACCAGGTGTCGTTGCTGATGGTCAGCAGCAGGTCGCTACGGGCCGCCAGGCCAGCAGCGAATTCGGGGTAGACCACTTCGTAGCAGATGTAAGGCGCAATCTGGTAGCCCTTGGCCTGCAACAGCGGCTGGTCTTCCGGGCCGCGGGCGAAGTCCGACATGGGCAGGTTGAAGAACTCGATGGCGCCACGCAGCATGTCCTGCAGCGGAACGTACTCGCCAAACGGCACCAGCTTCTGCTTGAGGTAGGTGCCATCGCCTTCACCGGTGACGGTGATGCCGTTGTAGTAGCGGCGCTGGTGGTGCACCACTTCCCGCACCGGCACGCCGGTGATCAGCGCCGAATGCCGCTCGGCGGCGAACCGGCCCATCACATCGATATAGCCCTGGGCCTGGTCCTTGAGCACCGGAACCGCGGTTTCCGGCCACACCAGCAGGTCTACCGGCCTGGAGCTGAAGCTCAGGTCACGGTACAGCGCCAGTTGTGCGTCGATGTGCGCCGGGTCCCATTTCAGGTCCTGCTCTACGTTGCCCTGGATGGCCGCCACTTTCAACGGGTCGCCCGCCGGCTTGGTCCAGGCATGGCCCTTGAGCACCAGGCCCAGCACCCAAGGGGCCAGCAACAGCAGGCAGCCCACCGCCAGGAACGAGGGGCGGGCTTGCAGGCGGTGCAGGTTGCACAGCAGCGCAGCGGTCAGGGCCAGGGCAAAGGAAATCAGCCACACGCCGCCCAGCGGTGCCAGGCCGGCCAGCGGGCCGTCCAGTTGGCTGTAGCCGGCATAGAGCCAGGGGAAACCGGTCAGGAACCAGCCACGGAAGGCCTCTTGCAGCAGCCACAGAGCGGCAAAGCACAAGGCGTCGGCCAGTGGTGCTTCGGTCCGCCGCAACCAGCGTGCCCACAGCCAGGTGGGCAGGGCGAAGAACCAGGCCAGGGCGGCGAAGAACGCCAGCAGCAGCAGGATCGCCAGCAGCGGGGAGGCGCCGCCGTAGGTGTTCATGCTGACGTAGATCCACCAGGTGCCGGCACCGTACAGGCCGAAGCCGAACCACCAGCCACGCCACATGGCCTGGCGCGGGCTGAGCTCGCGCAGGCCGAGGTAGAGCAGGGCGATGGACAACACGGCCAATGGCCAGATGTCGAACGGCGCCAGGGCCAGGAGGGTGGAGGCACCGGCCGCCAGGGCCAGCAGGTTACCGGGCCAGCCGGGGCGGGTGATCCAACGCATGTTTGTCCTTAACGGGTGATCGGTGTCAGGCGCAGCAAGTGTATCCGCCGGCTGTCGGCATTGAGAATACGGAACTTGTAAGGGCCGATCTCGGTGGTTTCGTTGCGCTTGGGCAGGTGACCGAAGGCGCTCATCACCAGGCCGCCGACCGTGTCGAACTCGTCATCGGAGAATTCGCTGTCGAAGAACTCGTTGAAGTTCTCGATCGGGGTCAGCGCCTTGACCAGGAAGTCACCGCTGGGCAGCGGCTTGATGTAGCTGTCTTCCTCGACGTCGTGCTCGTCCTCGATGTCGCCGACGATCTGCTCCAGCACGTCCTCGATGGTGACCAGGCCGGCCACGCCGCCGTACTCGTCGATGACGACGGCCATGTGGTTATGGTTGGCGCGAAATTCGCGCAGCAGCACGTTCAGGCGTTTGGACTCGGGCACGAAAGTGGCCGGGCGCAGCAGGTCCTTGATGTTGAAGCTGTCGCCGTTCTCTTTGAGGATGAGTGGCAGCAGGTCTTTGGCGAGCAGGATACCGAGCACATCGTCGTGGCTTTCGCCGATCACCGGGTAGCGCGAGTGCGCGGCGTCGATCACCGCCGGCAGGAACTCCCGGGGCGACTGGCTGGCCTTGATGCTGATCATCTGTGAACGCGGCACCATGATGTCGCGAACCTGCAGGTCGGCCACCTGGATGGCGCCTTCGACGATGGTCAGCGCTTCGCTGTCCAGCAGTTTGTTCTGATGGGCTTCGCGCAGCAATTCAAGGAGTTGCTGGCGGTTTTTCGGCTCATGGGCAAAAGCCTGGGTCAGTTTACCCAGCCAGGACTTCTGCCCGTTGCTCGATCGATCTTCGCTCATGGCGGTTCTCGTGATCCTTCGTGTATCAGTGTGTGAGGGTGTCGGTTTCATCGTCGGCGTACGGGTCGGGATGACCCAGTTCTGCCAGCAATTCCCGTTCCAGGCCTTCCATTTCCTCGGCTTCCTCATCCTCGATGTGGTCGTAGCCGAGCAGGTGCAGGCAACCGTGGATGACCAGGTGTGCCCAGTGCGCTTCCAGCGACTTGCCCTGTTCGGCGGCTTCGCGCTCGACCACCGGCACGCAGATCACCAGGTCGCCCAGCAGCGGGATATCGAGCAGGTCGTCGGGGACGTCGGCCGGGAACGACAGCACATTGGTCGCGTAGTCCTTGTGCCGGTAGGTGTGGTTCAGCTCGCGGCCTTCGGCCTCGTCGACCAGGCGAATGGTCATTTCCGAATCGGCGCTGCGCTGGCGCAGGGCCAGTTCGCACCAGCGGCGAAAGGCGGTGTCATCCGGGGCGGCAGCATCCGTGGCCCGTTGAATATCGAGTTCAAGCATCTTTGCCGGGCGCCTCGGGCTTGGCCTGGCGGGCATCGAAGCGGTCGTAGGCCTCGACTATGCGCTGCACCAGTGGGTGACGAACCACATCTTTGGGTTGGAAGTGGGTGAAACTGATCCCCGGAACGTCCTTCAGCACCTCGATGACATGCGCCAGGCCCGACTTGGTGCCACGGGGCAGGTCGACCTGGGTGATGTCGCCGGTGATGACCGCGGTGGAGCCGAAGCCGATACGGGTAAGGAACATCTTCATCTGTTCCAGCGTGGTGTTCTGGCTCTCGTCGAGGATGATGAAGCTGTTGTTCAGGGTACGGCCACGCATGTAGGCCAGCGGGGCGATCTCGATCACCTGGCGTTCGATCAGCTTGGCCACGTGTTCGAAGCCCAGCATTTCGTACAGGGCGTCGTACAGCGGGCGCAGGTACGGGTCGATCTTCTGGGCCAGGTCGCCGGGCAGGAAGCCGAGCTTTTCGCCCGCTTCGACCGCCGGGCGCACCAGCAGGATACGGCGCACCTGTTCGCGCTCCAGCGCGTCCACGGCGCAGGCCACGGCCAGGTAGGTCTTGCCGGTACCGGCCGGGCCGATGCCGAAGTTGATATCGTTGGCCAGGATTTCCTTGACGTAGCGCTGTTGGTTGACCCCGCGCGGGCGAATGTTGCCCTTGCGCGTGCGCAGCGACACGCTGACCTCGTTGACGGCCGGGTTGTCGATGTTCTCGACGGTCGATTCCTGCAGGTACAGGTGCACGGTTTCCGGGGACAGATCGCTGGCCTTGGTCTCGCGGTAGAGACGGCGCAGCAACTGCTCGGCAGCGGAGGTGGTCTTGGGTTCGCCGATCAGCTCGAACTGATTGCCGCGGTTGCGGATCTCGATGGCCAGGCGCTGTTCGATCAGGCGCAGGTGCTCGTCGAACTGGCCGCACAAGTTGGCGAAGCGGTGGGCCTCGAAGGGTTCGAGGATGAAACGATGGGGTTCTATGGGTGCGTTCAAGGTCGTTTTTAGCCGCTCGACGGCAATGGATGTGAGCTCAAGAATAACCCTTGAATGGCAGTGGCGAAAGCACTGAAACGATCAAGGGTATGTGTGGCCTGTTCTGGCCCCTTCGCGGGTAAACCCGCTCCCACAGGGATTGCACGGTTCCTGCGGGCTGCGCAGAACCTGTGGGAGCGAGTTCACCCGCGAAGAGGCCGGCACTGCTATGATGCCGGCCTTTTCTTACGCATGTGTTATCCCCCGAACATGAGCAAACCCGAACCTGCCATCTATAAAGTGATCTTCCTCAACCAGGGGCAGGTCTTCGAGATGTATGCCAAGCAGATCTACCAGAGCGACCTATGGGGGTTCCTGGAGATCGAGGAGTTCGTGTTCGGCGAGCGCTCGCAGCTGGTAGTGGACCCAAGCGAGGAGAAGCTCAAGAGCCAGTTCGAGGGGGTGATCCGCAGTTTCGTGCCGATGCACTCTATCGTGCGCATCGACGAGGTGGAACGCCTGGGCACGGCGAAGATCAGCGAAGCCAAGGGCGGCGGCAACGTGATGCCGTTCCCCATGCCGATGCCGGAAAAGTGACCACTCAGGGCAGTGGCGAGAACGGTGTGCGCCCTTCGGCGCTCTGCAGCTCCAGCAGGTACTTGCGGAAAATCTGGCCGAGCACCTGGGTGGCATGCTCCAGCTCGTCGCGGGGCATCTGCTCGGTCACTTCGTCGGCCATGTCCAGCGCATCCTCGGCGCCGTTGACCGCGGCCATCTTCAGCAGGATGTAGGCCTGCACATTGTTGGCCTTGACCCCTTCGCCACGGAAGAACATGGCGCCCAGGCGATACTGGGCCTCGGCATGGCCTTGCAGCGAGGCCTTTTCGAACCAGTTAAGGGCTTTGCCCAGATTTTTCGGCGTTTGCGTGTAGTAGTACTCGCCCAGTTCGAATTGCGCCTGGGCATCCCCCGTGGTAGCCGTCTGCTCACAAGCCTTGAGGGCGTTTGCCAGGTCTTCGGGCTGGACATTCAAGGTGCAGCGGCCCGTTGCCGGAATCAGCAACGAGTTACCGCCCTCTGCCAGGGCCAGCAGGGGCTGAAGAAGCAACAGGCAGCCCAGGGTCAGGGCGCGGCCGGTGCGGTTCATGGGGATCGACTTACCTCTGCAAAGCTGCGGCCAATGTCTCTGGTGGCACATTATGGGATAAGCAGCGCCAACCTTACAAAGTTTTACTCGATTTTCTGCTTGGTTGGGGAAGTCAGCTGATTGTGCATGGGTATTTGTTGCCTGTGCCGGCCTCTTCGCGGGCGTGCCCGCTCCCACAGGGATCGCACCATCTTCAAGGTTGGTGCAGAACCTGTGGGAGCGGGCGAGCCCGCGAAAGGGCCGGTATGGGCTGACAATTACTTCAGGGCTGCAAAGGCCTTTTCAGCCGCATCCAGGGTGATCTGCAGCTCTTTTTCGCCATGGGCGATAGAGGTGAAGCCAGCCTCGAACGCGCTAGGCGCCAGGTACACGCCACCATCGAGCATCAGGTGGAAGAAGCGCTTGAAGCGCTCGGCGTCGCTGGCCATCACGTCTTCGAAGGTGACGATGTCGTCGGCACCGCTGAAGTACAGGCCGAACATGGCACCGGCCTGGGTGGTGACGAACGGCACGCCAGCGGCATCGGCGCGCTGTTGCAAGCCGTCGAGCATACGGCTGGTGTAGTCGGTCAGCTCGGCGTGGAAGCCCGGGCGGCTGATCAGCTTCAGGGTGGTCAGGCCGGCGGCCATGGCCAGCGGGTTACCCGACAGGGTGCCCGCCTGGTACACCGGGCCGAGCGGGGCGATGCAGCCCATGATTTCACGCTTGCCGCCGAAGCAACCGACCGGCATGCCGCCGCCGACGATCTTGCCGAAGGTCGACAGGTCCGGGTTGATGCCGTAGTGGCCCTGGGCGCCGCCGAGCGAAACGCGGAAACCGGTCATCACTTCGTCGAAGATCAACACCACGCCGTGCTTGTCGCACTGCTCGCGCAGGCCTTCGAGGAAGCCTGGCGCCGGTGGTACGCAGTTCATGTTGCCGGCTACCGGCTCGACAATGATGCAGGCTACGGACTGGCCGACTTCGGCAAGGGTTTTCTCGACGGCGGCGATGTCGTTGAACGGCAGGGTCAGGGTGTGCTTGGCGAAGTCCGCCGGCACGCCTGCCGAGCTCGGTACGCCCTGGGTCAGCAGGCCGGAGCCGGCTTTTACCAGCAGGCTGTCGGAGTGGCCGTGGTAGCAGCCTTCGAACTTGATGATGGCGTCACGGCCGGTGTAGCCACGGGCCAGGCGGATGGCGCTCATGGTGGCTTCGGTGCCCGAGCTGACCATGCGTACCATCTCCATGGACGGCACCAACGAGCAGACCAGATCGGCCATCTCGGTTTCCATGGCGGTCGGGGCACCATAGGACAGGCCGTGCTCCAGCTGCCTGCGTACCGAGTCCAGTACCTGCGGGTGGCCGTGGCCGAGGATCATCGGGCCCCAGGAGCCGACGTAGTCGACGTAGCGCTTGTCATCCTCGTCAACGACGTAGGCGCCTTCGGCATGCTTGAAGAACAGCGGCGTGCCGCCAACGCTCTTGAAAGCGCGGACCGGCGAGTTGACGCCACCGGGGATGTGCTTCTGGGCTTGGGCGAACAGGGCTTCGGAACGGGACATGGGGGTTCTCTCGAATCAGGATGCGAACAAGGCGTTGAAGGCGCGGGCGCGGCGGGTGACTTCCTGCGCGCTGTCGGCACCGAACAGGCCGTGGATCACCGCCAGCAGGTCGGCGCCATGGGCGACCAGCGGGGCGGCGTTGTCGAGGGTAATACCGCCGATCACCGCGATCGGCAGTTTCACCTGGGCGCGGGCCTGCTCCAGCAGTTCGATGTTGGCAGCGGGTGCACCCGGCTTGGTGACGGAATTGTAGAAGCGGCCAAAGGCCACGTAGCTGGCGCCTTCGCTGGCAGCCTGGACGGCCAGTTCGAGGCTGGCGTGGCAGGTGGAACCGATGATTGCCTGGCGGCCGAGCAGGGCGCGGGCCGGGGTCAGCGGGCCGTCGGTCTGGCCCAGATGCACGCCGACGCCAAGGCGCGCGGCCAGTTCGGCGTCGTCGTTGATGAGCAGCTGGGTGCCATAGTGCTCGCAAAGCTTCAGCAGCCCTTCGGCTTCACGCAGGCGCCGCGCCGCGTCGTCACTTTTGTCGCGATACTGCAGCAGGCACACGCCGCCTTCCAGTGCCGCTTCGACATGGGACAGGAAACGGCCAGCGAGCAGCTGGCTGTCGGTGATGGCGTACAGACCGCGTAGCTTCATTGGAGGCCTCGTGTCAGGAACAGAAATCCAGCGGCAGGCGGCGCGGCACGAACTGGCCCTTGCCCAGCTGTTCGGCGTCACGCAGGGTGCGCCAGGTGTAGTCCAGGGCACTGCGGACGGCGCTTTCCAGCTGCTCGCCGAGGGCCAGACGGCCGGCCAGGGCGCTGGCCAGGGTGCAGCCCGAGCCGTGGTAGCTGCCCGGCAGTCGCTGGCAGGTCCAGGTGTGGCGCTGGCCGTCGCGGCTGTACAGGCGGTTGTGAATTTCGTCTTCGTCGCCGTGACCACCGGTAATCAGCAGGTGTCTACAGAACGGCAACAGTTTCTCGGCACACTCGTCGGCGGTGCCTTCGGGCAGTTCGGCAAGGATGCGGGCTTCGGGCAGGTTCGGCGTGGCGATGATTGCCAGCGGCAGCAGGCGTTCGCGCAGGGCATAGCCCACTTCGTCCTTGCCCAGTCGGCCACCACCACCGGCACGCAACACCGGATCGCAGACCAGCGGCAGATGCGGGTGGGCGGCCAGCAGTTCGGCGACGGTGTCGACCATCTCGATCGAACCGAGCATGCCCAGCTTGACGGCGGCCACCGTAGAGTCGGCCAGCACGGCGTTGGCCTGGGCCAGCACCCACTCGCGGTCGAGCACGCGGAAGTCGGAAACGTTGACGGTATCCTGCACGGTCAGGGCGGTCACTGCGGGTGCGGCGTGACAGCCTTGGGCGATCAGGGCTTCGATATCTGCCTGCAGGCCGGCGCCGCCACTGGGGTCGTGGCCGGAGAGACAGAGGACAACGGGGCGGGAGCTGTAGGTATTCATGGTCGGCGAGCTTACCACCAATCCCGTTTGGGCGGATCGTCCTACAAACGAGTTTTGTTGATCAATAGGTCAGGTTTCTGTCGGATTTCTTTCTGTAAGCGCCGATTTAGAGCCTTTTCTTTGTGTTTGGATGTGGTCGATTGCCAGGTTGCGAAGCTATGCTAGAGTGCTCGGATAACTCTACAAACGGGTTCTGCCGGATCGTGTCGTCTCAAACGGATGGGAGGCAACCGCGACTCGACTGGACAGGCCATGCTGGGGCTGTATGCGCTATTTGCTGATTGTGCTTCTGGGCTTGCTGCCCATGCTGGCCGGGGCAGTCGATTTCGACGACGCTACCCGGCATCTTCCGCTGGGCAAGGCCATGCAGGTTTATGAAGACCTCGATGGCAGTGCCAGCATCGCCCAGGTCACTGCCCCTGGGTTCGCCAAGCATTTTCGCCCCCACCATGAAGACGTGCTGAACGCCGGTTACTCCACCTCGGTGTTCTGGCTCAAGGTCGAACTGCGCCCTGTCGCCGCACCCGGCGCCGCCCCACGGCAATGGCTGCTGGAGTTGGCCTACCCGCCGCTGGACCACCTCGAGCTGTACCTGCCCGACAGCAGTGGCAGTTACCGCCTGGCCCGGCGCACCGGCGACGCCTTGCCCTACCAAAGCCGGCAGATCCTGCAGAACAACTACCTGTTCGAACTGCAGCTGCCGCCTGGCCAGGTGACCACCGCCTACCTGCGCCTGCACAGCCAGGGCTCGGTGCAGGCGCCGCTGGCGCTGTGGTCCGCCCAGGCCTATATGGAGGAGCAGCCCACGCGCCTGTATGTGCTGGGGATGATCTACGGCGTGTTGCTGGTGATGCTGGTGTACAACCTGTTCATCTACCTCAGCGTGCGCGATGTCAGCTACCTCTACTACATCCTCTATATCGCTTCGTTCGGCTTGTACCAGGTGTCGGTGAATGGCGCCGGTGTGGCCTACTTCTGGCCGGACAGCCCGTGGTGGGCGAATGCTTCGACGCCGTTGTTCATCGGTGCCGCTGGCCTGTTCGGCTGCCAGTTCGCCCGGCACTTCCTGCAACTGGGCAGCATCAGCCGTGGTTTCGACCGGCTGCTGCAACTGCTGATGCTGGGTGGCGCGCTGGTCATGGTGCTGGCGGTGACCATGCCCTACGGTGTCGCTTTGCGCATGGCCACGGTGCTGGCGTTGCTATTTACCGTGAGCATCTTCAGTGCCGGTCTGTATGCCTGGTGGCGTGGCTTGCGCGTGGCACGCTGGTTCATCATCGCCTGGACGGCGTTCTTGCTCGGTGGCCTGGTCAACACCTTGATGGTGCTGGGCTACCTGCCGAACGTGTTCATTACCATGTATGCCAGCCAGCTGGGGTCGGCGCTGGAGGTGGCCTTGCTGTCGCTGGCGCTGGCCGACCGCATCAACAGCCTGCGTGAGCAGCAGGCCCAGACCTTGCGTGACACGGGGCGCACGCTGGAGCAACTGAACTTGCAACTGGCCAGGAGTAATCGTCTGAAAGACGAATTCCTGGCCAGCGTGACTCATGAACTGCGTACGCCGATGAATGGCGTGATCGGCTCGCTGGAGCTGATGCAGACCCTGCCGATGGAGGCCGAGATGGCCCAGTACCACCGCACGGCGGTGGGGTCGGCCCAGGGCATGATGGATATGGTCGATGCCATTCTTACCCTGTCCGAACTACAGGCCGGCCGCCTGCGCGCGCAGCCGGCGCCGTTCAGCCTGCGTGACCTGCTGCAGGGCGTGCGTGCCGGTTATGCCGGGCAGGCTTTGGGCAAAGGCTTGTACTTGAGCCTGGACATCCCGGCCGATGTGCCGGACGGGTTGCTGGGCGATGCTCAGAAGCTGGCCCGCTGCCTGGGGTGCCTGGTGGACAACGGTTTGAAGTTCACCCACCAGGGCGGGGTGATGATCCAGGTGCGCGGGCGCCGGGTGGGGCCTGACGACCTGGCGCTGACCTTCATGGTCAGCGACAGCGGTATCGGCTTCGATGACCTCGACCAGGCGACCCTGTACCAGCGCTTCTTCCAGGTCGATGGCTCGATGACCCGGCGCTATGGCGGGCTGGGGATTGGATTGTCGATTTGCCGGCAGATGGGGGAATTGCTGGGGGCGCGGTTGTCGCATGAGTCGACGCGGGGGTTGGGGAGCCGGTTCGAGTTGAGTTTGAACATGGCTATTGCGCAGGTGCAGATGGAATCGAATGTTCTGCAGGCGCGACGGTTGCTTTAGAGAGTTGGGTTTTATGCGCTAAGTGCTCGCCACGACAATTGCAGCGTCTGGTAGATCCCTCACGGCGAACCCCTCTCAGCCCCGCTGCAACCCAAAGCCATGCCCCCGCCACATGTTTAGTCATTAATGCCACTTTGACTGACTCGTACAGAGTGCTTCACTGGGTCTCTCAAGCTACCCGGATCCAGGAGCCCCCGATGAACCTGCACCAGTACGCTGAAACCCACGAAGTCACCAACCAGCCACCGCCCCTCGACGGTGCCAACCTGTACCGCCTCGACCTGCCGCTACAGGAATGGTCGCGGCGTTTCGGTGCGGGTTGGGCCGAATCGCGGATCGATGCCTACGGTGCCCTGGCCGGCGGCCCGCTGATGCAGGCGGGCTTCCTGGCCAATGCGCACAAGCCGGAGTTCAGCAGCCACGACCGCTACGGCCATCGCATCGACCTGGTCGAGTTCCACCCTGCCTACCACGAACTGATGCGCACCGCCGTCGAGCACGGCCTGCCGTCGCTGCCATGGGCCGAACCCCGCCCAGGCGCCCATGTGGCGCGGGCTTCGATGACCTACCTGCACAGCCAGGCCGAGGCCGGTACCGGCTGCCCGCTGACCATGACCTTCGCTGCCGTGCCAGCGCTGCGGCTGCAACCCGAACTGGCCGAATACTGGCTGCCGAAAATCCTCGCCTGCGAGTACGACCCGCGTAACGTCGGCGACCGTCACAAGGCCGGAGTCACCCTGGGCATGGCCATGACCGAGAAGCAGGGCGGCACCGATGTACGGGCCAACACCACCCGCGCTTATCCGGTCGGCGCCGCTGGCCCGGGGCAGGCCTACGAGCTGGTCGGGCACAAGTGGTTCTGCTCGGCGCCAATGTGCGATGCCTTTCTGACCCTGGCCCAGACCGAAAAAGGCCTGAGCTGCTTTCTGCTGCCGCGTCACCGCCCGGATGACAGCCGCAACCAGTTCTATATCCAGCGCCTGAAGAACAAGCTGGGCAACAGTTCCAACGCCTCCAGCGAGGTGGAATTGCGCGGCGCCCTGGCGTGGATGGTCGGGGAAGAAGGGCGGGGCGTGCCGACCATCATCGAAATGGTGGCCATGACCCGCTTCGACTGCATGGTCGGCTCCAGCGCCCTGATGCGCCAGGCGCTGACCCAGGCGGCCCACCACTGCGCGCACCGCAAGGTTGGCGGGCGGCTGCTGAACGAGCAGCCGTTGATGCAGAACGTGCTGGCCGACCTGGCGTTGGAAAGCGAGGCCGCGCTGGCCCTGAGCCTGCGCATGGGGCAGGCGCTGGAGCAGCTGGAAGACCCGCAGCAGGCGCATTTCGCCCGGCTGGTCACGGCGGTGGGCAAGTACTGGATCTGCAAGCGCGCGCCGGCGATGATCAACGAGGCAGCCGAGTGCCTGGGCGGGGCGGGTTATGTGGAAGACAGCATCCTGCCACGGCTGTACCGCGAAGCGCCGGTGAACTCGACCTGGGAAGGCTCGGGCAATGTGCAGTGCCTGGACGTGCTGCGGGCCTTGTCCAAGGAGCCGGGCGTGCTTGATGCACTGTTCGCCGAGCTGGGCGATGGGCACGGGGACCCGCGCCTGGCGGCGCACATCGGCAACCTCAAGGGGGCGTTTGCCGACACTGGCGACATGCAGTACCGCGCGCGGCAGCTGACCGAGGATATTGCCCTGGCGCTGCAGGCCAAGCTGTTGCTGGAGGCGGGCAATGCGGCGGTCAGTGATGCGTTCATCGACAGCCGCTTGACCGGCGGCGGGCGCGTGTATGGGGCGTTGCCGCGGGGTGTGGATGTGGAGGCATTGGTGGCCAGGGCGACGCCAGCACAGGACCTGTAGGAGCGGCCTTGTGTCGCGATAGGGCTGCGAAGCAGCCCCAGGGGATCAGCGCAGATGCACAAATTGCCGGGGCTGCTTTGCAGCCCTATCGCGACACAAGGCCGCTCCTACAGGGACCAGCGCTGGCCTGCTGATTAACACCGATCAATGGGGGTGTATTTAGCCAAGAAGGCAGGCAAGATGGTTCACATGCATGTCCAGACAGGAAGCACAGTGTGAGCCAAGCTTTTGTAGTCGTTGATACCCCCGAACAGGCCGTCGACCGTCTGGCGGCCCTGCATGACCAGGCCACCGGGGCCCTTAGCCAGGCCCTCAAGCGTTACCTGAAGGACCGTACCGAGCCGGGCGTCGAAGAGCGCGACCTGTTCCGCTACCCGGCGCTGCGCCTGACCTACTACAGCCACGGCGAAGTCGCCGCCACCACGCGGGCCTACGCCAAGGTCCAGGTGGCCGGTACCTACAGCGTCACCATCACCCAGCCGGCTGCTTTCCGTGGCTACCTGCTGGAACAACTGCGCCCGCTGATGCACGACTACACCGTCACGGTAGAGGTCGGCGTCAGCGAACAGAACATCCCTTACCCCTACGTGGTCGACCAGGGCGACGAGCTGGCCGGCAGCGGCATCACCGCCGCGCAGCTGGCGCGGGTGTTCCCCAGCACCGACCTGTCGGCTGCCACCGACAACATCGCCGACGGCCTGTATGACTGGGACAGTACCGAAACCCTGCCACTGGCGCTGTTCGATGCCGCGCGGGTCGACTTCTCGCTGCGCCGCCTGGTGCACTACACCGGCAGCGACTGGCGTCATGTGCAGCCGTGGATCCTGCTGACCAACTATCATCGCTATGTCGACCAGTTCATCAGCCACGGCCTCGACCAGTTGCGTGACGACCCGCGCTTCGTGCGCATGGTGCTGCCGGGCAACGTGGTGATCGAGAAGGGCATGGACCACGGTGAAACCCAGGCCCTGGTGGCCAGCGTGGTCTGGCACCGCTACCAGATGCCGGCATATCACCTGATCGCCGCCGACGGCGACGGCGTCACGCTGGTCAACATCGGCGTCGGCCCGTCCAATGCCAAAAACATCACCGACCACCTGGCCGTGCTGCGCCCGCATTGCTGGCTGATGATCGGCCACTGCGGCGGCCTGCGGCAGTCGCAGACCATCGGCGACTATGTGCTGGCACATGCCTACATGCGCCGTGACGGCATTCTCGACCGGGTGGTGCCGCCGAACATTCCGATTCCGGCCCTGGCCGAAGTGCAGCTGGCCTTGCAGGAAGCCGCCGCGCAGGTCACCGGCGAGCGTGGCGAACAGCTGAAGAAGCGCCTGCGCACCGGCACCGTGCTGACCTACGACGACCGCAACTGGGAGCTGCGCTGGGCCCAGGAGCGGCCGTTGATCAACCTGTCGCGTGCCGTGGCGGTGGATATGGAAAGCGGTACCATTGCCGCCCAGGGTTACCGCTTGCGCGTACCGTACGGCACCTTGCTGTGTGTGTCCGACAAGCCGTTGCACAGCGAGATCAAGCTGCCGGGTTCGGCCAACGCCTTCTATAACCGGGCGGTGAGCCAGCATCTGAAGATCGGCATTGCTGCCCTCGACCTGCTGCGCACCGAGCTCAACTCGCTGCACTCGCGTAAACTGCGCAGTTTCGATGAGCCGCCGTTCCGCTGAGGATCCATGTCACTGCCACCCCGTTCCAAGCCGCGCCGCCCCCAGGCGCGGCCTGCCACCGGCCTGCGTCGCCAGCCCAAGACGCCACCGGCCGAGCCGCGCCTGATCCTGTTCAACAAACCGTTCGATGTGCTTACCCAGTTCAGCGACGGCGACGGGCGCGCGACGCTCAAGGACTACATCGACATCCCCGGCGTGTACCCGGCTGGGCGGCTGGACCGCGACAGTGAAGGCCTGTTGTTGCTGACCAACGATGGCGGCCTGCAGGCGCGCATTGCCGACCCGAAGCACAAGCTCGCCAAGACTTACTGGGTTCAGGTGGAGGGGGAGCCGAGCGAGGAGCAGTTGCAGCGCTTGCGCGATGGTGTGGAACTGAACGATGGGCCGACCTTGCCAGCCGAAGCGCGGCGCCTGGACGAGCCGGCGCTGTGGCCGCGCAACCCGCCAGTGCGTTTTCGCAAAAGCGTGCCGACCAGCTGGCTGGAGCTGGTGATTCGCGAAGGGCGTAACCGCCAGGTGCGGCGGATGACGGCGGCGGTGGGGTTGCCGACCTTGCGCCTGGTGCGGGTGCGGATTGGCGACTGGGCGCTGGATGGGCTGGAGCAGGGCTGCTGGCGCGAAGTCACGGCGAAGTTGCAGCGTTAGCGGGGGCCGCTTTGCGGCCCATCGCGACACAAGGCCGCTCCTACAGGTGCAGCGCAAACTCAGGCATTGTGCGATCCCTGTAGGGAGCGGCCTTGTGTCGCGAAAGGAGCGCAAAGCGCTCCCGGCTTTCTTAAGCCTTACACCCCTTCGAGAAACCCCACCACCACGCTCTTGATGATAAAGGCCAGCACCCCCAGCCCCAGCACGAAGAACAGGATCAGCGTCCCGAACCGCCCGGCCTTGGACTTTTTCGCCAGGTCCCAGACGATGAAACCCATGAAACCGATCAACACGGTGACCAGGATGATCATCATCCACTCTTCGAATACGGCGGGATCCATCGGTGTTCTCCAGGCGGGTTGAGCGTCCGATTATACGCCTGCTGGCGCAGGCAATTAACGCAGGTGGGTCAAGGGCAGCTCGGTGCTGGCCAGCACCTGGTTCAGCACGAAGCTCGAACGTACGCTGGTGACGCCTTCAATGCGAGTCAGGCTGCCTAGCAGCAGTTTCTGGTAGTGGTCCATGTCGGGCACCACCACCTTCAACTGGTAGTCGGCATCCATGCCGGTGACCAGGCTGCATTCGAGCACCTGTGGCAGGTTGCGGATGGCCGCCTCGAAGGTTTCGAAACGCTCCGGTGTGTGGCGGTCCATGCCGATCAGCACATAGGCAGTCAGGCTCAGGCCCAGCTTCTTGCGGTCGAGCAGGGCCACCTGGCGCGAAATGTAACCATCGTCCTCCAGTTGCTTGACCCGACGCGAGCATGGCGAAGGCGAGAGGCCGATGCGTTCGGCCAGTTCCTGGTTGGAAATGCGCGCATCGCGCTGCAATTCGGCGAGGATGCTCAGGTCGTAGCGGTCAAGCTTGCTCATGGTTTATGCCTTTTCTGTTCGGATTGCTGCGAATTATCAATCCAGGGTGAAAAATTGCGCAAGTGCTATTTATCCGAGCAATCTTCGCAATCATCTGCCGGACTCTGTCCGGTATCTTTATCCACAGAATCACTGCCCGGACATCAGTCCACGGCGACGCGCCCTAGGCGGGCGGTCGCGGCCAGCCATCCAACAGGATCTGCAGGCCCCCGGGCTACACACCTTCCAGAAGACGGTGTGAGGTGAGCCGGCGCCACAAGTGCCGAGCACGGACGACAATTCCTGAAGGGAGGCCCTGCGGCCTCCCTTTTTTCATGGCTGGAAATTTAATTGGCCTGCGTTCCGGGCGCGGTAGACTGGCTGTGGTTGCCTTATTTCTACCGAGAGGAACAGCATGAAGTCGCGCATCTGGCAGTTGGCAGGTGTTGGTGTGTTGGGGTTGAGCATCAGCCTCGGGGCCGTGGCCGAAGGGCCGGTCGAGGGGGCGCCCGGCCGCTCGCTCAATTCGCGTGACGAAGTGCAGCAGACCCAGCCGCCACGTCAGGGCTATTACCAGGACATCCCCCGCCGCCATGGTGATAACCGCTACTGGGAAGCCGGTGGGCCGGGGCAACGGCCTGGCGGTGACTGGCAGGGGCGCCCGGACGGTCATGGCAATGGTTGGGGGCCGGGGCCGCAGTATCGCCCGGGGCATACCATCGATCATTTCCCGGACCGTTACTGGAAAGTGCCTTATCGTGGCGATGACTACTTCTACTCCGGTGGGTACTGGTATCGCCCCCATGGTGGCCGTTATGTCGTGGTGACCCCGCCCCATGGCGTGCGGGTCGACTACCTGCCGCCTTATGCGCGGGAAGTCTGGCTGGGCGGGGCGCTGTTCTTCCTGGTGGCCGATACCTACTACCAGTACCTGGCCGACAGCCGCGAATACGTGGTGGTCAACCCGCCGGTTGCCACGCCGACACCTGTCGGTGGCGGGTATGATGTGGTGGCCTACCCTATGTCTGGGCAAGGGCAGGAACAGCAGGACCAGGACCGCTACCAGTGCCACCGCTGGGCGGTGAGCCAGTCAGGCTTCGACCCGGCAACGGCAACTTATGCACCGCCGGCCAATGTGGCGGACAACTACCGGCGGGCGCTGGGCGCTTGCTTCAGTGGCCGAGGCTACAGCATCAACTGATGCGGGACACGTCCCTGCGATGGACCTGTATGCCTCACGTATTGATTGAAGCCGGCGCAGAGCCCTGTGGGAGCGGGTTTACCCGCGAAGAATGCGACGCGGTGCATGGCACCGGCTGTGCCGGTGTTCGCGGGTAAACCCGCTCCCACAGTTACGCTCACTGATTCACACCGGATCCGCATGCACCATCACATCCGCCTGTGGATAACGCTGGCGGATCACCCTAGAGGCCTCCACGCACAAGGCGTGCGCTTCATGCAGCGGCAATTGCCCCGGCATCTCCAGATGCAACTGCACGAACCACTGATTGCCCGACACCCGCGTACGCAGGTCGTGCACGCCCTTGACCCCGGGAATGGCCAGCACCAGCGCAGCCATGTCCTCGCCAACATCGCCGGGCAGTTCCTGGTCCATGAGGATGGCCGTACTCTCCCGCGCGATCTGCAGCGCGCTCCAGAGGATATAGACAGCGATGCCCAGGCCGAACAGGGCATCCAGCTGCGGCCAGCCAAAGCGTGCCAGCAGCAGGGCCAGCAGGATGCTGCCGTTGAGCAGCAGGTCCGAGCGGTAGTGCAGGGAGTCGGCCCGCACCGCCGTGGAGCCGGTCAGTCGGATGACCCTGTGTTGCAGTGCCAGCAGGGCAAGGGTCAGCACCAGCGACAGCAGCATTACCCCGATACCGACGGCGGTATCGCCCAAGGGTTGCGGGGTGTGCAGGCGTTCAACCGCCTGCACCCCGATCAGCACCGCACTGACCCCGATGAACAGCGCCTGCGCCATACCGGCCAGGGCCTCGGCCTTGCCATGGCCGAATCGGTGGTCGTTGTCGGCCGGGCGCAGGGCATAGTGCACGGCCAGCAGGTTGAGAAACGAGGCAACGGCATCCAGTGCCGAGTCGGTCAGCCCGGCCAGCAGGCTGACCGAGCCGCTCAGCCACCAGGCCAGCGCCTTGCTCAGGACCAGTATGCTGGCCACTGCCAGCGATGCGCGAGTGGCCAGGCGTAGCAGGCGCTGGTGTTCAGCCGGGGTGGTCATCATCCGTGGGCGGTGTCCTTGTGCTTCAGGCTGCAGGCACCAGGCCCAGGCTGGCCAGCTGCTCGATGCTGCCGCGATGCTGAATGAGCCGTGGGTCGTTCAGCGGCAGGCGCTGGCCCAGTTCGCTTTCCAGAATGGCTTGCAGCTTCAGGTTGTCGACCTTGCCATCGGGGCTCACGGCCTCGCGCAGTTTGACCGGGTCGACCTGAGCCGAGCGCCCGCCTGGGTAATAGATGGCGCCGGTGGCGAAGTCGATACCGAAGGCGATCAGCCCCGGGATTACGTAGAACAGGATGCCGATGGCATCCATTGCGGCAACCACAGGGTCGATCTTGCCGCCGATCTGGCCGCGCCGTTCCGGGTACAGAATGGTGCCGCAGGCCGTCAGTTGGGTCAGCAAGGTGACGATGAGGGCGCCACCGATGACGCGGGATGGGATGCGCATGTGAAAACTCCGAAAAGGTATTCAGCAGGGCAAGCGAAACGCCTGCACCTGAAGCTAAGACCATGATAAGGCAGCTTGGGTTCGCCGTTATACTCGCCGGACTGTTCGAGGACCACCATGATTTCATTACCGATCGATGCTGTCTTGCCCGCCTTGCGCCAGGCCCTGGAAAACCGTGACGAAGTGGTGCTCGAGGCGCCGCCTGGCGCCGGCAAGACCACCCGCGTGCCGCTGGCGCTGCTCGACGAGCCCTGGCTGGCTGGGCAGAGCATTCTCATGCTCGAGCCCCGGCGCCTGGCTGCTCGCGCGGCTGCTGAACGGCTGGCCAGCGAGCTGGGCGAAAAGGTCGGCGAAACCGTGGGCTATCGCATCCGCCTGGACAGCAAGGTCGGGCCGAAAACACGCATCGAGGTGGTGACCGAAGGCATCCTCACCCGCCGCCTGCAGGCCGACCCGGCGCTGGAGGGTGTGGGGCTGGTGATCTTCGACGAATTTCACGTTTTGCCATTTACACCGAAATAGGCAGTGATTTTGTCAAAAATCACTTACCCAGATCTCCCTCCTGACATCCCAGCCTCCGCGTCTACCCACCCTGTCCTTACCTTCCAGTCAGCCAACCTCTCTAGCATTGCCCTTAGGCTTACCTCCAGAAAGCAACCTCGGTGCGATTCCAAATCCCACCCCCGGTAGGTGCCACGATCTCAAACCCAACCCACCCAACCACGTCGACCACAGCCACCCCCGACGCCCTCCAGACCCATCCCACCCAACCACACCATCACCCCTCCAACCATCGCAATCCGCTCGATTTCCAAGCATCATCAGCACATCCAAATTCATCACCGGGACAGTGCATGAGCGGGCCGAAATCCAAGCCAAAGACCAGCGCAAAGAAGAAGGCAGCGACAGCTCCAAAGCGCGACAACTTCCTAGGAACGACAACGCAGAAGCTTCGCGATAGCGCTGGAAACGTGTGTTCTTTCCCGGGCTGCTACGTACATACCCATGGCGCGAAATCGAACGGAGAGGGCGCTGTAGGCATTGGTGTCGCATGCCACATTAAAGCTGCTGCACCAGGCGGCCCACGATACGATGAGCACCAGTCCCCAGAAGATCGCAAGCACTTCGACAACGGCATCTGGATGTGCCAAACACATTCGAAGCTCATTGATGCTGACGAGTCCCCCTACAGTGTCACGACGCTACTCCAGTGGAAGCGCGATGCTGAGGCTAGATCCAACTCCCTCCTGAACCAAAAGAGCTTCACTGAGAAAGAAGTCAAAGCCGCTGCAGATAAAGGTTCAGCCGATCTGCTCCATCGATTCATTAACAGAGCCAATGACCCACTCCAGACGCCAGTAGCCGAAATCATGAAAGGCTACGAATCCAACCTGGCTGACCTAGATCCGCGATTCACCGTGCAGTTGAACAAGACTGGAAACTCTTACACGCATGTTATACGTGCGGTCGACGAGGATGTTGTTGTCAATCTTGTTATCGAAGACCTTGATAAGATTGACGGGTATCTAGCAGCCGAGAAAGCTTTTCTGGAGGAGGGGCGAGAACTAACCATCCCTGGTGCGCATTTCAAAGTTGTTGGCTCTAAGCTCTTCGAAGCCATCCATCAGAGCACCCATGGTGTTGAACAAGCGGTACTTACAATGTCTGCGCCCAAGAAGGAGGCGCGTACGACTCTTTATGTCAGGACGCCGGAGGGGCACGAAACAGTGCTCGATACTTTCCCTTGCTACTACAGCTCGGGCTCAGTGAGGACTGTTTTTGAGGGAAGCGCTTTTGACGATTTCTTTAAGCTCAAGGCTTACTGCTCGCACGATGGATCTAATTCGAATTTTAACTTGTCCTTTAGCTTAGGGTCTTGGGTTGGCAAGAATATTCTTGAGCTTCCTCGCTTCCATAAGCTTATTAAGGCCGCTCAGCAATTAGACATAGGGCGTCTCGTTGTTGAAATCGAAATCGGTCAGGGGGAGGCATCTTTCAATTCGCGAACTAGTTCGGATGCTGATGGTTTCCATGCTCAAGTTCAATTCTTAATTAATTATATTGGTTATGTCAGGGCGTTGGCTGAGAAGTGCGCTGAGCCGTTGGTCATAACCAATATCGAAATCGATAAAGAAACATACGCAACTCTGAAATACTATTCGCGACTAGTGAAGGCACCGGTGGTAAGCGATCAGCAGCCTCACAAGATATGCACTGGAACATTTAACTACCATGAAGGGTATTCGTTCGCGGGCATCGAGAACGATGATGCTGGTGAGGTGATCAGGATTTCTGACGATGACGGTTGGAAGTTTGAAGTCTTTGGTCAGGTAATACAGGCGCCAAGAATTGTAAAGATGTACACTAAAGTCGAGTATGTTTTCTATAGTGAGCTAGAGGGTGACAAGAATTCGAAAGTAGAGGTGCATGCCACCGACGCTACCGTTCTTACGACCTACCTGGACGAGCGTGATATCTGGAGCGTATGCCGAGAACTGGATGTCACTCCAGATAGTTTAGAGCAGCAGGAGCCTCAGAGCTAAGAGCGCAAGAGTCAAGCCGGCGTTGCCGGATGTGCGACTGCAAAACGACGAATCCCGACACAGCGCGACTGCGGCCACAAGAGAGTTTTTGCCACCAAAGCGTGTACGTGTGACGGACGTGAGTGTTGCTGTAAGCTTGCGTGGTGGCTTGCCTTGCGGGGCGGATGGTTGCACTGAAGACAGAAACGAGAAAGCCACCTTTCGGTGGCCTTCAAGTAAGCTGCTAGCGCGTCGCAGTAATGGGGTACTAAGCGGCTAGCGGTGCTCGACTACGGTTACCAGGTCGAGCGAGCCGATGCCTTTCTCGACAACGTTCTTCGCCTTCTCCAGCATAGAAGCCCTAAGCTCTTCACGAGACATACGGCTATTGTAAATCTTCGCGAAAGCTTTGTTCTTCCGAGCATTGGAGACCTCAACTGCTACGTCACCTGTAGTCACAGTAACGTCTTCAGTTCTGGCAAGTTCGGTCATTTTAACTAGCCTCCATGTCGTTAGTTTCACGGTATAAGAATATCATATCATGCAAATACGCGCAAATTGGTTGCAATAACTGTACAAATTGTGCGTTGCGGCTATCACCCATAAGGATGTTCGCTTTGTTGTTGTAGATATTTAAGCATCCAATTGGGTGTGGCATCCCTTCACCATTATTACGAGAAACTAATGGAATGGAAAGAATGGACGTAGCGTAGCGATGAGAGTTGTAATAACGGGAGATGGTGGTTTTATAGTGTTCAGTTATATGCGGATTTTGCAGCGCCTCATCATCGAGCCACTGCTTGAAGTGTGTCCGAGAGTCTTCGATATATTGAGATGCCATGGTCGAGACCGCTACCGGCCCGCCGGGTAGGTTCGGGTGCGATTTGGCGTGATCCGACGCATCCATTTTGAACGGGAAGCAAATCGGCACGATATCGGTGTCCGGCTTTGCCAAAACCTGGGCGCCGACCAAGGTTGAGAGCTCAAGGTCTGTGATGTGTAGGATGCCGTCTGCGTTATCCAAGCGAGCATCAATGTTGGAGTTGAACAGGAAGAAGGGGCTGTCGTTTACCTGGTTCGAGTACTCCTTGCGGATGAGATCCTTGTCCTCCTCAATCATCATGATGTTGGCCCTGTACGTTTCGGAGGGCGCACTGTCCCAGTTCTGTGCCAAGACCAGGATCTTCGTGAGCATCATGCGGATGTCGCCTGCGAGACCTTTACGGGTCAACGGCGGCGCACCTTCTTCCAGTAGGCCCTCGTAAAGCTGCCGAATGTCGATCATCGCGTCGCTATAGGCGGCGAGAAACTGCTTGGGCGGCATGGTGGTCAGGCGATCCTGTAGCTCTTTTTCCTTCTTCCGGGTTGAGGTGACGACCCCTACCTCACGTAAGAACACCAAGATGACTGCGGCGATGGAGAGCTGAATGGACGGCCACAGGTAGTTTGTTGCGAAGAACTCAGGCCAGGTGTGTACGGCGGTATACTCGTTTTTGATGTCGCCGCTCATCACGGAGATCATCGCGGCGCTGCCGATGGTGAGTAGGGCGATGATCATGGAGCCCCAGGTGGTGCCCACCAGCATGCACATGCCCATGAAGACTTTCTTGATCTGACGTCCAGTCCAGAACAAGCAAGCCTTCGCGGTGGCCCAGATTTTTCGTTTTGTTACCTGCCAGTCATCCACTGTTCAGTCCCAAGTAGTGCCGTTACGAATGGCCATTCGGGCCATGTCCCTTTCTTGCGTTCCGCTTCCAGCGTCTATCGAACTCCACTCACAAACCCAGCTAAAGACGCCCGCTTGGCCTCCCAATGGCTCGCAGGATCTTGGCCGCCAACATTCGTCCCTCCAGACGGTCAGGTTTGAACCAACCGTCGGATCTCATGTTTCGTTGAAACCAGCAGGCTAGACGGCGTTGGCCCCGAATTCGGTGGTCTGGCAACGTTCACACACACAACCAGGCAATTGACGGTGTAAGCGGCTGTAATACCATGGCGTGATATTTAATTGCCTTCACAAGGAAAAGTACATGGCAACACGCTGCGTTGGTCTGATGGTAGGTTCCGGGGAAGTGACTGTCGTTGATACGCAGATTCCGGATGACTGTGATGCCCCTATCTCACTGGTTACCGATGTGACCTGGAAGCTGCCCACAGGGGATCGGCAGAAGGGATACGAAACGCTTTTCCATCGGTGCAAGGATTACCTTGAAGTGAATGGAATTGACCAGGTGGTGGTCAAGGCGAGCTCAGTACCTCAAGGCAAGGCCAACGGGGGGCTTCTCGATAGCGCAGAGCTTCGTGGTGTGATCATGTGCGCTGCTGCGTCTGCCTGTGAGACCCGTGTTCTCAAGAAAGAAGTGATCAGCCGAACCTACGGTCGGAAGGTCGATGATTGCGTGAACGACGACGCGTTTTGGGCAGAGAAGCTAGAGGGAGCGAAGCTGCGCAAGGGGAGTCGTGAGGCCGCAATGCTTGTGATTGCACACAGGGCTCGACCATGACCAGCGTCGTTCCGAAACTCCAAATCCTAGACAAATTGGGGAACGGGCACTTCGGTGAAGTGTTCCTTGGTCAAGACGCCGTTCATGGGCAAGTGGCAGTAAAAGTGGTTTCCCGTAAGGCGGAAAACGACGATGAAGAGTGGGTGGATATCAGGAGGGAATTCCTCGCCGAGGCTCAGCACCTGAAGACCGCCACTCACCGCAATGTCGTTCAGGTTTACGGTATAGACGAGGTGGAGGATGCCATCCGCTTCACGATGGCGTACTGCCCTGGTGGCTCCCTGCAAGCTCATTTTGAACGGGGGCCGATGACTCTCGCTGCCGTGCGGAAGGTCGCGATCGATGTGCTGATCGGGCTGCACGCATTGCACGGGCGCGAGATGCTTCACAGGGACATCAAGCCAGGCAACATCCTGCTCGACCATCTCGGCATGGCAAAGCTCGGTGACTTCGGTCTGGTCACCGACAGGTTGCTCCTTGGCTACGGTTCAGCTGCGGGGTACGCAGACCATATTGCTGTGGAGGTGTGGCAGGGCAGGGGTACCAGTATCAAGAGCGATATCTGGGCCTTGGGTATGACGCTGTTCCGGTTGTTGCACGGACAGGTCTGGTACGTGTTCCAGAACGAGTGTCCTGCAGATGTCATCGCCCAAGGCGGCTTCATTGAACGTCTGCGCTGGCTGCCACATGTTCCCAAGCCGTGGCGTAAGGTCATTCGAAAGATGATGGCTGATAACACCAACGATCGTTATGCGACTACCCAAGAGGTACTCAATGCCATTTCGGCTTTGCCGACTGAGCCTGAGTGGACAGTGCCTATCGTGACTGAGGATCTGGTGAGGTGGGAACTGCAGTCGCCCAAGCGGCTAAACGTCGTTGAGTGGAACATTCATGGTCAACGCCAGCATGAGTGGCGGGCCTGGAGCCAACCTTTGGGCAAAGGTAACAATCGGAGCCTGGGCGCATCCACGAAGGTCATAGGCCGCAATCAGGTTGATCGCGAACTGGAAGCGTACTTTCGGTAAGCGGTGCTTTAGCCGGCAGCGCTTCGCAGGCGGCGTGGTAGTAGGTACCCGCCGCTGAAGTCGGCAGCGCTCAGCGGCTTAAGCTGGAAGTGAGCCTCAGCAAGGGCGCGACGAGCATCAGCACAACAAGGGCAGTACGATTTGAGCGCGTCGATGCCTTCAGCTGGTTGCCAGGTGGCACCACAGAACGCACATCTAGGCGACGTAAGCCTCAGGTTGGGAAGCCGCTTGCTCATTCGAATCCTTCCTGTCGCCTCAGCGACGAACGTGGGCATTGTGGGCGTACATTTTTTCGGCGGCAAAGCTTATACGAGATCAATCCATTTGGCCTACGTATTCGCCGAAAGGTCATTCTGCACGGATGCTGCTTACTAATACTGTATACATGAACAGGTTTTGTGGCTAGGGGCCATTACAAAATTTAAAAACGCACTCTCATGTCGACTTTCGAGAGGCGTTTCCCAAGAGGTTTAGCAGATAAACCCAATCGCAGCACGGTTGAGGCTGCACATGAGAGGGCACGGGGTTCGTGAGTCCTCATCCATCGCATCTACCCCTGGTGAACCTTTGTATACTGCGCTTCTGCCGCAGGAGTACACATGAGTTCGTTGCCAATCAACGCCGCGTTGCCGGCCCTTCTTGAAGCCCTTCAAAATCGAAATGAGGTGGTGCTTCAAGCACCGCCTGGCGCCGGTAAAACGACTCGCGTCCCGCTTGCCTTGCTCAATGAACCATGGCTCGAAGGGCAGACGATCATCATGTTGGAACCTCGCCGTCTTGCTGCGCGAGCTGCTGCGGAGCGAATGGCCAGCGAGCTAGGTGAGAAGGTCGGTGAGACCGTTGGCTATCGGATTCGCCTGGACAGCAAAGTCGGGCCAAAGACGCGGATCGAGGTGGTGACAGAAGGAATACTGACGCGTCGTCTGCAGAGCGATCCTGCACTTGAAGGTGTGGGGCTCGTAATCTTCGACGAATTCCATTTGCGAAATCTAGATGCCGATCTCGCCTTGGCGCTGACGCTCAATGGGCGCGAGCTTTTCCGGGACGATGCCCCACTGAAGGTGCTGCTGATGTCGGCAACGCTCGAAGGTGAAAGGTTATCGCGCCTGCTGGATGACGCTCCGATCGTGACGAGCGAGGGACGCATGTTCCCGGTCTCGACAGTCTGGGGAAAACCTCAGCAACCTGGAGAATACATCGAGCCGCGAGTCATCAGTGCGTGCCTTGAAGCACTTGCTGATCAGCCTGGCAGCTTGCTGGTTTTCCTTCCTGGTCAAGCCGAGATCCGTCGAGTCGTAACAGGCCTGGAAGATGCTTTGACCCAGTCGGCATCACTTCAGCGTGACGTTCTTCTTTGCCCCCTTCATGGTGAGCTCGATCTGAGTCAGCAGCGGGCTGCGATTGATCCGGCACCGGCAGGAAAGCGGAAGGTTGTGCTGGCCACAAACATCGCTGAGACCAGTATCACCATCGACGGTGTGCGGGTCGTGCTCGATGCCGGTCTTGAGAGGGTTCCACGCTTCGATCCTCGTAGTGGGATGACGCGACTCGATACTCAGCGAATATCCAAGGCTAGTGCAACTCAACGAGCAGGTCGGGCAGGTCGAGTCGAGCCCGGTGTGTGCTATCGACTCTGGTCTGAGACGCAGCATGACCAAATGGCCTCTTTCAGCTCGCCTGAAATTCAGCAGGCTGACCTCACTGGCTTGGCGCTTCAACTGGCTAAATGGGGCGTTCAGCCGGGCGACCTAAAGTGGCTTGATGCTCCGCCCGCAGCTGCTTACTCCCAAGCCAACGACTTGCTTCGGCGCCTTGGCGCATTACAGCCTGATGGGCAACTGACAAAGCACGGCCAAGCGATGGCCGAGCTGCCAAGCCACCCTCGAATCGCCCATCTACTGTTGCGAGGTCACGAACTGGGTCTGACAGAGACTGCGTGCAATATCGCTGCTTTGCTTGGCGAGCGGGATATCCAGCGTGGTGGTGGTGCAGACCTTCATAGTCGCTTGGCCATCCTGTCCGGTGAGCAGAGAGCACAGCGGAGTGAGCAAGGCGGTGCTCAAAGAGCGAAGCAACTAGCGAGGCAATACCGGTCGTACTTGCGCGGCCCAGCATCCCAACCAGTCGCTGATTCAGACCACCCGAGGTGGGTGGGCTGCCTACTTGCTTTGGCGTATCCCGACCGGGTCGCGCAACAACGTCGTGCCGGTGGGGCTGAATACCGATTGGCGAATGGTCGGGCAGCTATGTTCACCGAGACCGATGCCCTGATGAAGCATTCTTGGCTGGTGATCGCCGACCTGGGCAGCCGGCAAGGCCAGCGTGAAGAGCGAATTTACCTCGCTGCTAACCTGGATGAGGCTTTGTTTGATACGGTCTTGAACGACCAAGTCAGCCAAGTGGATGAACTTGAGTGGGATGAGCGGGAGGGGGCCCTCCGCGCTGAGCGACAAGTGAAAGTGGGGGCGTTGGTACTGTCCCGCGCGCCGCTGGCAAACCTGGGTGATGAAGCGCGCACTCAGGCGTTGCTCAATTACGTACGCCGAAAAGGGCTGGAGCTTTTGCCCTGGACACCTGAGCTTCGTCAGTGGAAGGCGAGGGTCGAATTGCTGCGCGTGCTTGATGAGGAAGCTGGTAGTAAGGGTGAGTGGCCTGACTTACGTGATGAGTCATTACTGCAGTCGCTGGAGGATTGGTTGGGGCCATACGTTGGGAAGGTGACCCGCCTCAGTCATTTTGGCCAACTTGAACTGTCGAGCATCATTCGCAACTTGTTGCCCTGGCCTCTGCCACAACAGTTAGACACGCAGGCGCCTCAGACGATTGCGGTACCCTCGGGATCGAACATCCGTGTGGACTATAGTGAGCGGCCCCCTGTACTTGCCGTGAGGCTACAGGAGCTCTTCGGACAAGCTGATACGCCGCGCATTGCTAATGGTCGCCAAGTGCTCAAGCTGCATCTGCTATCCCCGGCGCGCCGCCCCGTACAGGTGACCCAGGACTTGGCAAACTTCTGGGCATCGACCTACGTTGAGGTGAAGAAGGATTTGAAAGGTAGATACCCCAAGCATTTTTGGCCTGACAATCCTCTTGTTGCCCAGGCCACTGCGCGCGCAAAGCCTAGGGGTACCTGATCTAACGGAAAATCTGACCGGTGAAAGGGCCCGCTGGTCATGAACAGTCATCGGTAAACCTACCCGCGCTACTGTTCTTCAGGTGGCATGTGCCAAATCTTGTGCACAGTGGACTTAGGTATGCCTAGCCTCACCGACGTCTCCTTCTGCGTCAGCCCTTCGGCTTTGCAATCAAGGACGGCTCTGATTTTGTCGGCGGAGGTAGCAGGCTTACCTCCTTTGGCAGCGATCAGCACGCCATCAGAGAATTGGGATGGCACGTTCTCCATGACTCTCATCGCGCGCAGCTTGCCAAGCTCACTCCACAAATAGGCCATGAACTCTTCGAAGGTCTCTTGACGGTCAAAACTCGAAGCGGCAGCAAGCAATGCTATGGGGTCGACCTCCAGATGGCCGCTGATACCCTCGAGCATTTTTAGCGTCATGTTAGTCAAGCCGTGCTCAACGTTGTGCAGGTGCCGGGCCTCCAGCGTTTTCACCATCTGCTCTTGAGAAAGGCCTCGAGCAGCACGCACGGTGCGCAACACAGCTGCTAGGGAGTGGGGCGAGGGCATCAAGACTTCCGGATAAAGGGAAGGATAAGGCCACAGCGCAAAATCCACATCTATGAAATATAGTCAGGGAATGTGGATTGGTGTTATCGTGCCTCACCTGTCTCGGAACGTAAGAAATTTCGCGTTTTTGCAGCTAATGGCCGGTAAAAGTGTCAATTTATATCAATTGTTGTAGGGCTTAACACTAGCTTGTAGCCCGAGAATAAGCGGAGTACGAGTTGTGCTGGTGACAAAGCGAACCGACTTGCGGGGGCAGTTCTTGGCGCCGGATCATCTGCGCTTGCTCTGGGACTCGGCGAGCCTGAACGCAGATTCCTACTATTTCATCGTAGAAGGGAGTGGCTTCGTCGACGGATGCCTTGGGCCTTCTATGCGCATCGTCTCGAGCGTCGAGGCTGTCGATTCGTTGTGTAAGGGCGATTCAGTCGATTTTTTGAGCGTCAACAAAGTTCAGCTGCTCGCTCCACCCGCGATGACCAATCAGACTGAGTTCTCAATGAGGCTCCTCTCAGAAATCCGTATTAAAGACGGTACGGAAGCGACCCCGATCTACGAGTTCGTCACTCATGATGGGCAAGTTTTCTCGAGCGCCAGGGGGTAAGAGATGTCCGTGTCCCTTGATGACGCTATGGAGTTTCTTTACGGCGCCGGCGAGGTTGTCCATGGGTGGTCTGGTGATAGAGCAGAGCTTATTCAAGCAGCAGAGCAGCGCTTTCCAGGTAAAGCCTTTTGCTTGGTGAAGCGTTGGATAATCGTTGAGATTCCCGCGAATGAGGTTGAGCCGCTGCCGGGCGGAATCGCGCCGATGATCGTGCTCGCTCATGAGGTCATCTACGACAGCCGAGAACGTTTTGTACCTGGTAGCTGGGTGAGATCGACCTACGCGATTTCGCATGAAAAGCCATGGATTTTTGAGACTCGAAACACGACCTATTTGCTTGTTGGCGACGGATACAGAAAGCAAGCACCGCTCGAATTGGTGCTGTCATTTCGTCCTTAAGCATTTCAGATTATGTAGCCCGGTTGTCCTTCGGACTGGCCCGGGAGGTGCGACGCAGCCCTATGGAGCGCGGTATGAAGATTGCGGTCTACTCCGACCTACACAACGAGTTCTCCGAGTTCGTGCCACCTAAGCTGGACGTCGCGCTGGTCGTGCTCGCTGGTGACATCTCTGTGCGCGGTCAAGGGGTCGAGTGGGCAAACGCGGCGTTTGACTGTCCAGTGATCTACGTCCCTGGGAATCACGAGTTCTACCGGGGCCATCTAGACCGTTCGCTGACGAAGATGCAACAGGCGGCAGCTGGGCATGTTCATGTTCTGGATAACCAGCCACTGATCGTTGGTGATGTCAGATTTTTAGCGACGACGGCGTGGACAGATTTTACGTCGACAGGGGATTACCGCGTAGCAATGTCGTTGTGCTGGGAGTGGATGAGCGACTTCACCCAGATCCGAATCGGCGAGGGCTTTAGAAAGCTTCGGCCTGTCGATCTCATCGCGCGCAATATTTGTGCGCGGGACTTTCTGGCTACGGAGTTGGCTAAGGACTTCGGAGGCAGGACGGTCGTCGTCACGCATCATTGCCCGATTGAAGAGGTCGCTGGTGATGGTCATGAAGGCCACCTCGGTGCTGCGTACTTCAACCAGTGGGGTGACCTAGTTTCGCAGGCTGATGCCTGGATCTTCGGCCATACCCATTACGCGGTCGACACGATCGTTTCGGGATGTCGGCTCATATCGAACCCCAGAGGGTATCCAGGTGAAAAGACCGGCTTTGTACCGGACTTCATCATTGAAATCTAAGCACTTCTAGGAACGAAAGCTCTCAGAGGGGGGGGAATTGGACGCAGGAGCGCATGAACACATGACAGATGAGATCATCAGGTACCCAGGTGAAGAACCATCGATTTTTCAGCTCACGCGCATCATACAAGCGATGGGTCAGCAGTATCCTGTGCCGATCACTGCCTATCTGAGCGACGTTGAAATTTCGAACGATTGCGCAGTCGGGGTCGTGGTTGGTCAGATCGTTCCAGGGCTTATTGAGAAGCGCACAGGGGCATATTTGCTTACCACCACGCCGATTTTCTTGTTGTTTAGAGTAGGACGCTTCTGGGTGGTCGATACAAAGGCAGGGAATTTTGTTCTGACTTCATTCAAGCGCGGAGCGGGGCGGAAGAGTCTTCGAGCACTGATCGCAACAGCTGACCAACCTGACGTATCTTCGGAGCGCGAGCCAGGCGCCATTGTGGGTGCCTGAAGGATCGAATATGCGGATCAGTTGAGCGTCGCAAGGAGTGTACGCAAAAAATCCTCACGGCGATGAATCGAGCTAAGGATCACGTAGTCGCGTTCGCCATCTGGTGGTAGATGACCACATTCCACTAGGCCGATGATGTAACCCTCTGCCTTCCCTCGGGCCTCGCGCAGGTCTTGCTCTGTCGTGGATTTGTGGATGTCATCCACTAGGCGTTTCCAACGCTCGGCTTGGCGTTTGCCGGTAGGGTCGCTGGAGAAAGTAGGAGCGTGAAGCAGTGAATCGTAGTAGCCGGTAGCAGGTTGCGTGCTCAAGCGGGAAGCTCCACAGATTAAATCTGCAGCGATTTTATCATGCGTACACTCAATCGCCTGTCACTAGACCCTCGGCGGAGGCTGGCGAAATCTGGCCGCTCGACGCTGAGTATCAACCTGCCTGGTTAGGTTGAGGTTGGGAAGGTACGACTCATGCTCGTAGAGGATTACGGAGGTGCTGTATGAAAGTCGCACAAGCAAGTGAGCCCGATGTGATCGTCGACGTGGTATGCGATGTCTGCGGTATGTCTACGCGAGATCGAGAAGCCAAGCTTCAATATGGGACGATGCATGCGTCATGGGACGAGGGTTCAGCACATTGCGGGGAAGACTACGAGCTTCACCTGTGCGAGCGCTGCTTTTTCTCGCAAGTAGCTGAGATGAAGCGGGCGCGGTGGCTTGCTGTGATGTTCGATGAGGAAGGCGATGCGATTTTGGTTGATGACGCCTACGGACGGGCTACTAAATCTGCCAAGGAGGGTGGCGGGGAGCATTGCTGACCGTAAGCCCACGGTTTAGGTCGAATTATGGAAAAGCAATAATTATTGCTGATGCATAATTTTCGCCAGCCTGCATCGACCCCAAGTGGCGCGCTTCAACGGCAGAAGGGCGCCACTGGATAGTAGACTAGCTTGGCTTCCCCCAAGTGCTTTGGAAGCTGGGGCCATCAGACTTTGGTGGCTGAGTTGGTTTGGCTATCTGAATCGTGACCGGGATCGGGAAATCCACACCCACCATCGCTACCTCACCCTGCTTCAGGTTTGGGAGGAATGCAGCAGCGGAGCGATCGATCTCACCGCAGGCTCGTTCAACCACTTCGCGGTCACGGTCGTTGGTAAGCCGATGGACGAGCAGGGTACCCATCTGACTGAGCACGCCTTCGGTTATGTCGCGCGGTCGCTGGGTCGCCAGGCAAATGTTCAGCCCGTATTTTTGTGTCGTCTGGCTAGGCACATGCAGGCAGTTTGCGGAGGTGTTGTATGAAGGTCACGCGAGCAGGTGAACATGACGTGGCCATCGACGTGGTATGCGATGTCTGCGGTATGTCTACGCGAGATGGCGAAGGTCTGATAACTAAACGTGTCTACGGCGGGCTTGGAGTTTACAATGGATAACCGCCGTCTGCAGTATCAGCCGGCTCTAGTCCATCGGCTTATCACGCGAGTTTAAGTACAGTTTTTGTCCAATTCCACAAGCTTGTCGGCCATCCTAAGGATCGTGCGAGCCATCCCGCGGGCGAGGTTAAGCAGTATCAGGCCGAATGCATCAGGCTCCTGTTCATGTAGCATGAAGAACTGTTCGATGCTGATTTCAAGGATGACGGCATCTTCTTCAGCAATTGCTGTAGCAGTGCGGTCACTTAGGCTGATCATATGTACAAAGCCTAAATCATCACCAGGTTCGTGATGTCGCGAGAGCACCATTGTTCCATCTTGTCCAGGTATAAAGTTGTTAATGCTTCCTTGAAGAACGATATAGAAGAATCCAGTGCGATCACCAAGTGAGTAAAGCACTTCGCCAGAGTTGAGTTGAAGTACCCGGCATGAGAGGAGCATATTCAGCAGCACGGCGTCCTGTATCGCACCAAAGGTCGAGAGCTCACGGAAGTAGGCGGGGCCCAGCTTCCGCCAAAGATCTTGGGCGTCAATTTGTTGCATTTTTCGCCTACCTGCTTCTGCTAGCCTCTTCTTACGTTTAAGCATAGTAAAAGCTTGACATGTGGGCGCGGTTAATTTATGGCTACACAAAACATAGCGAAACTCACCCGCCATCCCTTGCATGAGGGGAACCTTGCAAACATCCAGCGATCTTCGGCTTCCAAAGTCGCTTATATAAAAATGCGATGCGCTCTCGATGGTGGGCTAGGGAGAGCGTTCTCTCCGCCGATAAATAACGCATCAAAAAAGGGGCCTTGAATATAGGCCCCAAAGTCGCTACATAACAAGACGGCGACAACGGGCTGGGCAGTAGTTGACCAGCCCGTTAGGGTTAGTTCTGTTTAGAGAGCTTGTCAATATAGCCTTTGCCAAGCTCGTCGATTTCGCCTGTTGCAAGTTTATTCTGTACAAAGATGTCAAGCACCTGCATATCAGACAGCTTTGCATCGCGTCGAACTGCAAATGCGATACCCTGCTTGGCGATCGGCGGGTTCGGCAACAACACTGACCAGCGGTCTTTGTTCGTAGCGGCCAAAATCGCGTTCGTGTCAGCATCCTCAATCAGGACGTCAGCTCGACGAGAGGAAATTGCCAAGCGTGCTGCATCGACATCCGGAAGGCGCATGACCTGGGCTTGCTTGAGTTTTGGCGAAGCAGCTGCATCGATTGCTGTGCCGGACACGACTGCAACGGTTACGTCTGCTTTATCTATGTCCTGAAGCGATTGTGGAGCGTTAGCAAATTTCGGGTTTGCTCGGTCATAGACCGCCGATATTTGAAAGCTCCACACAGGATCGCTGTAGGTTACTGCCAATGCGCGCTTAGGGGTGCGGTTGAGCGCCATCGACATATCCCATCTACCGGATTGCAGACCTGCGACCATGTTGTCCCAGTTGGTGTCTACGATCTCGACTTTTACCCCCAGCTCTGCACCGAACTGGCGACACAGATCGACAAAAATTCCTGAATATTCAGATGTCTTGGGGTCACGCAGGATATATGGCGGTGCTGATGCAGCTCCGCATTTGAGAACGCCCTTCTTCTGAACTTCCTGCCAGTAGCCGGATCCCTCGTCGGAGTGCGCGGAGGAGAACATCAGCGCGCCGAACAAGGCGACGGCAACTTTCAGAGCTGGTGCAAATTTCATCACGTATCCTCTCAATAGCTTTTTTGTTATGAACGGAGGCAGTAATACATCTATATCGTAATTGTTATCGAATTAGCGTGCTCTGCACCTTAGCGTTGAGGATCGCTTTGGAGCATTCCGCCAGTAGCCCAGTTTTCCTTGCTCACTTCACTCAGTACAACCTGAACGTCGCTCACATCACATCTAGCAATTCGAGCAAGCTCCCGAGATAGTACCTCAGCTATCTCTCGTTTCTGCGCATGATCTCTACCTTCAAGCATTTCTACCCGTATGAAAGGCATCGTTTACCCCTTCCCAGCTATGTGAATCATTGCTATCGGGGCTTATCAGACTCTCCGGTAGCGCTAGGCGGCGATCTGGAGCACTCAAGCCGAGATTTTCTCGCTGCGTCGTGCGGCTGACCGTTTCCTGATGCCATGTTAAGTCTTGATCATATCTCTGTCTAGGGTAAATACACGGCAGTGAACATCTCCCAGTGGAGATAACACCACAACGGTTGCCCTTCCATAACCCACTGTTTAACCGTACAAAACAGCTCTAGAAGGCCAGATGCAGCAGCGCCTGAATGACGATAAACAGCAGTCTAGGGGATTTTTTATGAGAAAATGCTATACCTAAATTTTTTCTTCAGTCTTACGAGGTAGGATCAGTCCTGTCGGTTTTGGTTGAAAATCTTGTGCAATGTGCGTACTCTCGGTCATGTGATCTGCACACTGTGCGAAAAGAGTTGACATGTCGACAACTTGTTCGCATCTTAGGAGCTAAGCGAGCAACAGACCCGTACGATCTCCTTTCACTGCCTTCATCCGCCTACACAAGAACGTACAATGAGGATTCACAGGTGAAGAGTCTCAAGCTGTCAGCGGTCGCCCTAGGGCTGGCCATGACCTGTGGTATGGAGCTGCCCCCGGCATACGGCCAGGATGAAGGCGGCTACTGGGAAAAAATCCAACAAAGAGGAGTGCTGAGGTGTGGCGCAGCCTCGGCGCCTCCGTACATCCTCAGAGATCCGAAGACAGCCGCTTACTCTGGAATCTTTGTTGACCTGTGCCGGCAATTTGGAGAACAGCTCGGCGTCCGAATTGAGATCGTGGACACGACCTGGGACAACATGGTTGCTGGGCTGCAGGCTGGACGTTGGGATGTTTCTATGGCGCTTAACCGCACACCTCGTCGAGCGCTAGCGGTAAATTACAGCGATACCGTATGGGACTTCAGAATCTCGGGTTTGTATGATCATTCCAATCCGAAATTCAAGATGCAGCCAGTTTCGGTGTCAGACATCGATAAGCCTGGTATCACTATCGCGATGGTGGCCGGTACAGCTATCGATGCAGCCGTAAGCAAGAAAATACACAACGCCCAAATTCTCCGCTTGCCTGATATTGATAGCTCAAGGCTATCGTTAGTGTCGAGGCGTGCCGACATTTTATTTGAAGATGCCGACTCAAATGCGATTTTCGCGGCCACAAACCCGCAGAAATGGCAGGCGGTTCTACCTAACCCGTCAATCGCTAAGCAAGGAATTGCTTTTGCCGTCCGCTTGGAAGCAGAACCGGCTGACCTACAAGTGCTGAACATCATGATTCAGAACGAAATCGCTTCCGGTCAAGTCGCGGCCCTGGGTAAGCATTATATCGAACGGCTCGGAACTGAGATGCGGCGTTAATGCAAAGACGCTGGTTGTCATCTGATTAAGCTTAGCGAGAAGAGGTTGGGTGTACCATGAACGATAATAATTTTATTACAATCAAAGATCTGAAGAAAACCTTCTGCAATGGAAGTGTCAAAGTACTGGATGGTATGGATCTCACAATGGGACGGTCAGACCGCCTCGTTGTGTTGGGCCCGAGCGGTAGTGGTAAAAGTACGCTGCTTCGCTGTGTAATGGGGCTTGAAGAAATCGATGCGGGTTCAATCGCCATCGATGGTAAAGAATATGTATCTCGTGGAAGCAAAGGCACTCGTATTGATCAGGTCACGCAGAAACAAGTCGGCATGGTATTTCAAAGCTACACTCTGTTTCCGCATTTGACGATCCTTGGGAACTTGACACTAGCAGCTACCAAGTCACGAGGGATGCCTAAAAAGGAAGCTGAAACTCGAGGGCTCGCACTTTTGCGTCGATTCGGTCTGGAGGCAAAAGCTAGATCGTATCCTCAGGAGCTGTCCGGTGGGCAGAAGCAACGCGTTGCTATCGCTCGCGCCCTAATGCTCGATCCCAAGCTTATGTTGTTTGATGAAGTGACCTCGGCTCTTGACCCGGAATTGGTAAATGAGGTCGCCTCGATGATCTCCGAATTGGCCCAATCTGGTATGCCGATGATGATGGTGACCCACGACATGTGGTTCGCTAGGCGGATCGCCAGTCGGATCATTTTCTGCGCAGATGGCAAGATAATTGAGGACAGCCACCCAGAGGTATTCTTCACGAACCCCAAGACCCAGCGGGCCAGGGATTTTCTTCAAAATGTTCTGCATGAAATGCCGCCACAGGTAGAGTTCTCATGAATAACATTGACTTTTTCTTTGTCCTGGGTGCATGGCCTAAGCTGCTGGAAGGTCTTGTTATCACCATTAAGCTCACTCTCTGGGCGAACGTGATAGGGCTAGTCGGTGGGTTCATTCTGTCATTATTGAGGACATCTCACCTGCAGGTGGCTGTAGTAGCTGCGAAGCTCTATATTGAAATTTTTCGATGCACTCCAGCAATGGTGCAAATTGTTTGGTTCTTCTTCTGCGTTCCGATGCTGTTCAACGTATTTTGGCCCCCAGTCTTGACTGGTGCAATAATTTTGGGTCTCAACTTGATGGCATTTAACGCGGAAGCGTTCCGGGCATCAATTCAAGGCATTCCTCTCGCTCAGCGAGACGCTGGGATTGCGCTCGGGCTTTCCAAGTGGGTATGGGTCACAAGCATTGTTTTGCCTCAGGCGCTGCGGTCTGCGACGCCGGTCTTGATTACCAATGCAATCGGCACTTTCCAGCAAAGTTCGTTGGTCGCGTTGGTAGGAGTGCAGGATCTTATGTACCAGGGGAAAATGCTTTCGGTTGAGTCTTACAGACCTATCGAGACGTTTACGTTCCTAGTGTTGTTCTATCTTGCAGTTTCAATTCCACTTGGGCGTTTTGCCGCTTACTTGGAATTCCGTACTGCAAAAGCATTAAGGCAGTGAGGTGATCATGGATAACTTTGATTTTTCCGTGGTTTTTGAGTACCGCGATGCGTTGTTAGCTGGCCTCTGGGTTAGCATTCAGATAACCATTTTGGCTGGGATTCTAGGAACCATCGGTGGTTTTCTGATCAGCTTGGGTCGAAGCTCAAACCTGGCTCCGTTGCGTTGGATATGTATCGGGTTTGTGGAAATCATCCGAGGAACACCGGTGCTTATCCTGTTGTTCTGGGTTTTTTTCTGCTTGCCTATCATCTTGGGCATGGAGATCGGAACCTTCACGTCATCATTGATTGCGTTGACTGCCTACATGGCCGCGAGCACAAGTGAAGCTTTTCGCTCAGCACTCAAGTCGATACCCAACGAGCATTATGATGCATGTGTTGCATTGGGGCTGTCGCGACTTACTAGGTCTATCTATGTGGTCGCGCCTCAGGCCTTTATTCGCGCAATCCCTAACTTGCTTTCCAGTAATTTGAGTTTGTTCAAGGAGGGGGCTTTGGTATCGGCTGTGGGTATGGCAGATCTGATGTTCGCTGCGCAGAACATTTCTAATGTCACGGCTCGACCGATTGAGATTCTTACCATCGCTGCACTTATTTATTTGATCTTGGGCTCAGCATTAGCTCAGCTCGTAACCTTCATTGAGCGACGTATAAATCAGAAGATTGCTGCTTAAAGATACCAGGCGCAAGCGATCTTAACTGACCAGATATAAGCTGAGGCTGCCTTCCTTCACTTCCGGTGGACACCTCCGATTTCAAGAGCTACGGCCATGACTGACAAGACACTACGCAGTGCAAATTGGTTTCAACGAATTGACAATACCGGTTTTGAGCATCGTACCCACCTGAAAGCTAGGGGGGCGCTGCCTGAGATGTTTGAAGGTCGACCAGTCATCGGTATCGCCAACTCCGCTTCAGACTTGGTGCCTTGCAATGCACACTTGACTGAGCTGGCTGAATGGGTGTCGAGAGGGATCTTGGAGGCAGGTGGGTACCCCTTAGTCTTCCCCACCATGTCCATTGGCGACTCCATCATGCGTCCCACAGGGATGATGTTCCGAAACATGATGAGTATGGAGCTCGAGACGACTCTGCGCGCTAATCCGCTGGATGGCGTCGTGTTGCTGACTGGTTGCGATAACACTGCCCCGGCCTACCTGATGGGCGCAGCAAGTGTGGATCTACCAACCATTCTTGTGCACGGTGGCGCGATGATCAGCGGCCGAGTCGGCAGCCAGAAGGTTGGGTCAGGTACTGACATCTTCCGGATGCATGCCGAGTACAAAGCTGGAACGCTGTCGAAAGAAGGTTTCCTCGATGCCGAGTATGGTATGTCCCGCAGTAACGGGCACTGCAACACCATGGGTACCGCATCGACTATGGGCTGTCTGGCTGAGGCACTTGGCTTAACGCTTCCTGGATCTGCTGCGATCCCAGCAGTGGATGGTCGGCGAAAAGGTGATGCCCAGTTGTCTGGTCGCAGGATCGTGGAGATGGTGAGAGAGGGCCTTACCTTCAAGAAAGTGGTTGATAAGCGCTCATTTGAGAACGCAATCCGAATCAATGCGGCACTGGGCGGTAGCACCAACGCTATTATTCACCTAATCGCCTTGGCTGGACGCGTTGGGATTGAGCTGACGCTTGAAGATTTCGAGCGCAACTGCAGCATGATACCACTCTTGGTGAATGTCCTGCCGAACGGCAAATACCTTGCTGAAGAATTCTACGGCGCAGGTGGTCTGCCGGCGTTGATGGGCGAGATGAGGTCGCATCTGCACGCCGAGGCAATGTCCGTCACCGGTAGGACGATTGGTGAGATAACAGAAAATGCCCAAAGTTTGGATTTTGATGTAATTGCGAAGTTCGACTCCCCGGTGAAAGAACAGAATGCGCTGAAGGTACTGAAAGGCAATTTGGCACCTAATGGCGCGGTCATCAAACCATCCGCCGCGTCCCCTCATTTGCTTCATCACACAGGGAAGGCAGTCGTCTTTGACAGCGTTGAAGACTTGGACAAGCGCATCGATCTGCCTGAACTGGAAGTGGACGAGAACTCAGTGCTCGTGCTCCGTAACATAGGCCCCAAAGGTTATCCAGGGATGCCTGAGCTAGGCAACATTCGCTTGCCGGCGAAGCTGCTTGCAAAAGGCATTAAGGACATGGTGCGGATCTCTGACGGTCGCATGAGTGGTACAGCTTATGGCACGGTTGTTCTGCATGTAGCACCTGAGGCATCTGCCGGTGGCCCGTTATCCCTAGTAAAAACAGGTGACGAAATCACGTTGGACGTGGCTAGCGGGAGCCTCACCCTTAATGTGAGCGATGAAGAGCTCGCGAGCCGTAAAGCAGATGCTGTGCTTCCGCTCATTTACCACGAGCGTGGTTATGAAAAGCTTTTCGTCGAGCACATTTTGCAGGCTGATAAAGGGCTCGACTTCGACTTCCTTGTGGGTGGGAGTGGAAGTGCGGCTCCTCAGCGGCGACCATTCTAGTAATGAAGTGCCTGGCCCCTCAGGCACGCGTCGAGGGGCCTTGGATATGTCTAAGCGTTCGCGCGTAAGGGGATGTAATGGACATACGCTCTGAAAACTATCGGCACGAACGTCAAACTGGAAGCGCTAGAGTTTACAAGGATCTCAAGTGCCGTATTTTACGTCTGGAATTAGAGCCTGGGCATCGACTCGATGAGATCGCTCTAAGTCTGGAGTACAGCTTGTCCCGGTCTCCTATTAGGGAGGCATTGGGACGGTTGTCCGGCGAAGGCCTTGTTATGATCTCGCCAAATAGAACAACGACCGTAGCCTCTATGGATTTGGCACGGATAGCTGAATATTTGGACGCCCTTGAGCTTTTGCAGCGTACTGTAACTCGTATGGCTGCTATTAATCGCTCAAGTGTCGATATGGAACGTATTTATCAAGCTCAGTCGCATTGTAGGCGCTCAATTCCGCACATGCAGAAGAGCTCCAACCCTATCGGCTTTATCGAGGCCGACTCCGAGTTTCATTTGGCTATAGCTGCGGCTTGTAAAAATAAGTATTTCGCTGAGCCGTACGGCAAGCTCCTGATGGAGGGCCAACGTATGCTGCATTTGCATCACACCTGGGCGGCTCAGGAAGGTGGTGAGCACGACGATAATCACACGGCCGAACATGACGACATCATCAAGGCTATAGAGCGTCGCGATGCAGATAGTGCAGAACTTCACGCACTGAAGCATGCGGAAGGATTCAGAGTTCGACTCACAAGGTATCTGGATAGGAATCTGTCTCGATCAATTTCATTGTGTGGCGAGGTTGCGGCCAGCAGCCGCTGATGCTTCGTCTCCCGGAATATTATTTTTGGAGGATGATATGAGTAAACGAGTTGCGATTATTACCGGCGCGTCGTCTGGCATCGGTGCAGCCACGGCAAGAAAATTGTTTGCGAGCTTTGACGGCTTGGTCATCCATGCACGCAAATCAGCGGCTGGTCTAGAGCGCGTCGCTGAGGAGGCTCGCGGTGCAGGTGTCGAAGTACTGACTGTTCTGGGTGACCTGTCGGATTCAAATTTCGGTGATCAGTTGGTTAAGCAGGCTGTTGAAAGATTTGGCAGGCTTGACTGTGTGGTAGCGAATGCGGGCTTTCCAATCATTAAAACCTTCGAAGAAGGGACACGTGCCGATCTAGAATATGCTTTCCAGGGAAATGCCATCAGTTTCTATAGCCTGGCTAAAGCCGCTGCTCCGTTTATTAGCCAGTCGGAGAATGGGCGGGTGGTTGCAGTGGGCAGCTTTACCAGTCACGTTTTCCGCACCGATGTTCGGAATTACCCGCTGTCAGCAGCTTCAAAGGGAGCGTTGGAAGTGACTGTTAAAAGTCTAGCCCTGGAGCTAGCCAAGTCCGGTGTAACGGTGAACTGTGTGATCCCGGGATGCATCCAAAAGGATCACATGGAGGATAGTGTCTCTGACGAAGAGCTTTTGGAGCAAACCAAACGGATTCCTTTGGGGAGAGCCGGCCAGCCGCGCGACGTTGCATCGGCTATTAGTTTCTTGCTCAGCCCCGACGCCAGCTATATCACCGGTCAATGCATCCATGTGAATGGCGGCCTTCACATTTAAGCGGCACTCGAGGACAGCTGCTGAGTCGTAGCTGTCCTACATCAGCTTCTCAATCGGGGAAGAGATCAAGCTACGCTTGGCTCACGTTCCCTTATCGAATCAGGTGTGGTGCGGTATCTGCGGTGGCCACGTTCCAGGTGGTTGCGCATTTCACGTTGCGCACGCTCTGCATCGCCGGCGCTAATCGCTTCACATATCGCACGGTGCTCTATCACCGTCTGTTGAATGTACTCAGGAGTTACGAGGGCAGGATCTGAAGCGCGAGTGAAAGCGGGGCGCGGTGTAATTCGAGAACTGACGACGTTGAAAAACTCCATAAAGGCGGAGTTGTTGGTTGCTTCAGCAATAGCCCTGTGAAACGCGGCGTCGCATTCATCGAGCGCTGCTTCGTCACCGATTGCTGCTTCCAGCTGATGCGCTGCGTCCCATATCGCAGTTTCCTGCGCCCACGATCTTCTACTGGCGGCTAACCCTGCAGCATGCACTTCAAAAGCCATCCGAAGCTCAAGAATATCGATGAAGGACGACTTCGCGAGTGACAGGGGCGAGAGAATGGCATCGATGAGGCCAGTGTCTGGGGCGTTCTGTTCTGCGGTTCGGATGAAAACCCCAACACCGTGCCGAGACTCCAGGACACCATCCGAGCTCAGCGAAATCACAGCCTCCCGGATGACCGTTCGGCTTACGCCAAACTTCTCCGCGAGTTGGTTCAGCGTAGGGAGTTTGTCCCCAGGCTTGAGGCTCTCTTGATGAATCATTTCTTTGATCTGCTCGATCGTCCGGCTCATCAACGTATTCAAGTCGCACCTTTTCCGTGTCTTTGTGGTAGCCCGCCTATTCGAGACTTCCTCATGTAGCAAGATCCTATCACAGATTCTGTGATAGGACGACCTTCGAGCAGTATTCTCATCTTCGCCATATGCAAAAAATTGATCAGATTTGTTTGTGTTTGGCCCGTTTGATGGAAAAAGTCGATCGGAATTCTCGGCTCTGCCTGTGCGTCGCGGTACGCCACTGCATTTAAGCGGTTATCCGTCAGGTTGGCATTTCACTATGTGTGATGTGACCTCATTTGACTGTGTTGACTCGTGATCTGATTTCTGAGATAACACCTCCACGGCATCGTGTGCCAAGAGATCTACCCACGTCGAACGGGTCGTTGAACAACAAATGGGAGCTGGTGATGACGAAAGAAGGTAAGCCAATCAAGGTAGGTGTCGACATCGGTGGTACGTTCACTGACGTCGCCATGGAGGTCGGTGAGGCGCTGCACTCCACTAAGGTGTTGACGGACTACAGCTTCCCAGAGGCTGCGATCGTGAAAGGCATCCGTCAGGTTGCTGAGAGCGCTGGTGTTCAGCTTTCTGAAATCGACACCGTCATTCACGGTACTACTCTCGCTACCAACGCCCTTATCGAGCGGCGCGGTGCCAGAACCGCATTCATTACGACTCAAGGGTTCCGTGATGTGATCGAGATGCGTACTGAAAGCCGTTTTGAACAGTACGACTTGAATATCACCCTCCCGGCGCCACTGGTTCCCAGGAACGAACGTTTTGTACTGAACGAGCGCATTGCGGCTGACGGTAGTGTGTTGCAGCCTCTCGATCTGGCGGAGGTTGATGAGCTTTGTGATCGGATCATTGCGGCCGGGTACGACAGTGTGGCGGTCGGCTTTATCCACTCCTACATCAACGCTGATCACGAAAAACAAGTTCGTGATCGTCTTTTGGCTAAAAAGCCTGACCTGAGCGTCTCGATCTCTGCTGAGGTTTCGCCTCAAATGCGTGAGTTCCAGCGCTTCAACACTGTGTGCGCAAACGCATTTGTTAAGCCAATTATTGCCTCTTACCTCAACCGGCTGGTCGGTCGTCTGGAAACAGAGGGTCTGACCTGTCCGGTCTTTATGATCCATTCTGGCGGAGGGATCATCAGCGTCCAGACCGCCATCGAGTACCCAGTGCGGTTGTTGGAGTCGGGCCCAGCTGGCGGCGCGATCTTCGCGGCGCACGTAGCTACGCGTTACGGCATTGATCAGGTGCTCTCCTATGACATGGGTGGCACCACCGCTAAGATTTGTTTGATCGAAGGTCAAGTTCCGAAGACCTCGAAGACTTTCGAAGTTGCTCGCACCTATCGCTTCAAAAAGGGCAGCGGCATGCCTATCTCGATCCCTGTGATCGAGATGGTTGAAATCGGTGCAGGTGGTGGCTCCATTGCGAGCGTCGACGCAATGCGTCAGATCCGTGTGGGGCCTCACAGTGCCGGTTCGGAGCCAGGCCCAGCCTGCTACGGACGCGGTGGCGAGCATCCTACTGTTACAGATGCCGACCTGCTGCTTGGACGTCTCGATCCGAATGAATTTGCTGGCGGCTCCTTCAAGCTGATCACTGAAGCATCAGCATCCGCAATGCAGCGTGACCTCTGTGATCGTCTGGATATCGACGGCCCTACTGCGGCTTTCGGTATCAGCGAGATGGTCGACGAGAATATGAGCAACGCAGCGCGTATGCACGCTGTGGAAAATGGTAAAGAGCTCGCTGACTTCACCATGATCGCATTTGGTGGTGCTGCACCACTGCATGCCTCTCGTCTGTGTGAGAAGCTCGGTATTGATGAACTGTTGATCCCACCAGGAGCCGGGGTCGGTTCGGCTATCGGCTTCTTACGTGCTCCGTTTGGCTTCGAAAGTGTTCGCAGTGCCTACACCAAGTTCAGCAGTTTTGAGGCTGACCAAATCAACAAAATCATCCGCGAGCTGGTCAACGAAGCTACCTCGTTCGTGCATGCCGGCGCTCCAGACGTTCAGCCAGAGCTCGAGTGCACTGCATTCATGCGGTACGTAGGGCAGGGTTGGGAAGTGCCTGTCACTATCGACGTCCGAGAATACTCGCAAGCTGATGGCGAAGTCCTCAAGAAAGCGTTTGACGTTGCATATGAAAACTTCTTTGGCCGGATCATTGATGGCCTGGATGTGGAGATCGTGAGCTGGTCGCTGCGCGCCTCTTCTACGATGCTGCCGCCGCCACCCACCACCGTCACCGCCAAGAACAAAGCGGCTGCGGTACAGAGCGAACGTCGTATGTTCGACTCCCAAGATGGCGTCTTCCACCAAGCCTCCATCGTTGCTCGCTCGAGCATGCAGCCCGGGGATTGGGTTGCTGGCCCAGCAGTGATCACAGAGCGCGAAACATCGACCATTATCACCGCGAGTCGCGAAGTCATCATGCAGGCGGATGGCTGCTTGCTGGTTCGTGCGAAGAAGGCTTAAGGGAGCGTTATCATGACTAATATTGCCAATCTCTCTGAAGTACATCAGCAGATCATGTGGAACCGCCTGATTTCCGTCGTGGAAGAACAAGCGCTCACGCTCATCCGTACTGCCTTCAGTACCAGCGTTCGTGAATCCGGCGACCTTTCTGCAGGCGTGTTCAATCGTGCAGGTGAAATGATCGCCCAGGCGGTCACTGGCACCCCAGGGCACGTTAATGCCATGGCTGAGTCGGTAGGCCACTTCATTCGTGACATCGGCGTCGAGAGTATTCACGAGGGTGACGTCTATATCACCAACGACCCTTGGAAAGGCACTGGCCATCTGCATGACTTCACGGTTGTTTCGCCAAGCTTCCGTGGTGGGGAGCTCGTGGGCTACCTCGCCTGTACCGCGCACGTAGTAGACGTGGGTGGTCGTGGTTTTGGCCCTGACGCGAATGAACTCTACGAAGAGGGCATTTTCATCCCGATCATGAAGTTCGCTGATCGTGGTGTTGTGAATCGTGACCTCATCAATATCATCCGCAACAACGTTCGCGAAAACGACCAGGTTGTGGGCGACATTTACTCACTTGCTGCCTGTAACGAAATCGGCCATCGCCGCTTGATGGAGATGATGGACGAATTCGCTCTGTCTGATCTTGAGTCTCTCGCAGACTTCATTTTCAAGCGAAGCTACGATGCAACCGTGGAATGTCTGGCGAAGCTGCCCAAGGGTAGCTATGACAACTTGATGCGTGTCGACGGCTATGATGCTCCGATCGATATCGCTGTGCGGTTGGAGGTAGAGGGCGATCATATTACTGCTGATTTCGCCGGTACCTCAGGCCCTAGCCCCAAGGGAATTAACTGCCCGCTGATCTATTCGGCAGCCTATGCCTGCTATGCGATCAAATGTGCAATTGCGCCTGAGATTCCGAACAACCATGCTTCTCTGAAGCCCTTCCGCATCGTCGCTCCGACTGATTGCATCCTGAATGCGCAGCGTCCAGCTCCTGTATCGGTACGCCATGTTCTGGGTCACTTGGTGCCGGATGCTGTGCTTGGTGCAATCCACAAAATGCTGCCTGGCGTAGTACCTGCAGAGGGCGCAGGTGCTCTGTGGAACCTGCATATTAGCGCGCGTCCTCTCCAAGGCGCTCAGGCACCATCGGATGGTGGTCAGCGTGCAGAAGTACTGCTCTTCAACAGCGGTGGTATGGGGGCTCGACCTGAATTGGATGGCCCTAGCGCTACTGCTTTCCCTAGTGGCGTTCAGTCCATGTCGATCGAGGCAACGGAGCACGTGGGCCCGGTTATCTTCTGGCGTAAAGAGCTGCGGAACGGCTCGGGTGGCGCAGGGCAGTTCCGTGGCGGCCTTGGTCAAGTCGTGGAAATCTCTCCTAAGGCTGGTCATGAGCTGTACTTCAACGCGATGTTTGATCGTGTCAAGAACGCTCCACGTGGTCGAGAGGGTGGGGAGGATGGTGCGCCGGGTTCGGTGCGACTCGATGACGGTACTCAGTTGGCCGCCAAAGGTCGCCAATACGTTCCTGCGGGACGTCGTTTGATCCTTGAACTTCCTGGTGGTGGTGGGTACGGCCCGGCCTCCAAGCGCAGCCCGGAATTGGCTCAGATGGATGCTGATTTCGACTACCTCGGCTGATCTTGCTCGCAGATGCCGGGGGCCAGCTTAGGGCCTCCGGTATCATCTGAACGTGGAGTGTTTCCAGATGAATTACGAGAACCGTAAGGCCGCCGGTATCAAGGCATCCCCCAGCATGGCAATCGCGATGGCAGCAAAAGCTCTTCGGGCTCAAGGTCGAGACATTATCGATCTTTCCCTTGGTGAGCCTGATTTCGAGCCACCTCAGCATGTAGGTGAGGCTGCCTCCGCTGCTGTGCGTGAGGGTCGCATTCGTTATGGCGCTTCTGCCGGGACGGAGGCGATTCGGAAAGCTATCGCAGACAAGTTTAAGCGAGACAACAATCTCGTTTATGGTCTAGATGAAATTACCGTCGCTAATGGTGCCAAGCAGATCTTGTTTGACGCGTTCTTAGCAACACTTGAGCCCGGTGATGAAGTAATCATTCCTGCTCCGTGCTGGGTTTCCTATGGTGACATCGTCGCCTTGAATGGCGGTAAGCCTGTGTACATCCAGTGCGGCTCCGAGGCTGGATTCAAAATCACCCCTGAAGTTTTGAGCGGTGCGCTGACATCGCGTACGCGCTGGGTTATGTTCAATTCGCCATCCAATCCAACGGGCGCAATTTACTCACGTGAAGAGTATCAAGCCTTGGGTGATGTGCTCGTCGACCACCCTAATGTGCTTGTACTTTCTGATGAGATCTACGAACACATCATTCTAGGCGAACAGCCTTTCGTCTCGTTTGGTGAAGCTTGTCCAGAATTGCGTGATCGTACGCTCATTGTTAACGGGGTGTCCAAAGCCTATGCCATGACCGGGTGGCGAGTAGGTTACGCTGCAGGGCCGAAGGGGCTTATTTCAAGCCTCAATAAGATGCAATCCCAGACCGTTACTTCTGTGTGTGGAGTGGCGCAAGCGGCAGCGGTAGCAGCACTCAATGGTGATCAATCATTTGTTGACGCCGCTGCTGCAAAGTTCAAGCACAGAGCTCAAATTGTCACTAGGGGGCTGGCTAACATTCCTGAATTGGAATTTGTTGCGCCTGCGGGAGCTTTCTACGCGTTTATTGGTGTTTCAAAATTGATTGGCCGTCGAACCCCAGCGGGCGATCTTCTTAATACTGATAGCGCAGTTGCAGGTTACTTGCTGGAGAGTTTTGGTCTTTCCAGCGTTCCTGGCGAAGCATTTGCCTCTCCCGGCTTTATTCGTCTCTCCATTGCAGCTTCAGATGAGGAGCTGATTGGAGCTTGCGACCGTCTGGCAAAAATGGTTGCGTCCCTAGTTTGAATCACCGGCAAGGGCACTAGGTAGTGATCTGAAGAAGGACTTTCTAAGAACAGGGGCTACAGGCAGGTAGTTCTAGGTTCTGAGGATCCCGGCCGCTGATTGTTTGGCAGCACCCGTGGGTGCTGCCTTTTTTATTTGGCGGCGGCAATCTGGGCGGTCTGAGCGACCTGCAGCAGCCACCCTGCATCGACTGGCAGCATCACTCCTGTGATGGTCATAGCTTTTTCGGAACATAAAAAAAAGGCCGCTTCAGCAACATGCTCAGGTTTCACCACCGCGCGCAATGGGGGTGACATCAAGCGAGCCTTGGGATTCATCCAGGCTTGCTCCACCTGGCTTCTTAGCATCTCGGACAGCGCGCATCCTGGTGCGATGCTGTTCACTCTAATGCCAAATTGTCCGTAATCAATAGCTAGCATCTGGCTAAGTGAAAAGATGCTTTGGTTTTTATCGCTGATGGTGAAGGGTTGGGGTATTAAGGTTTCCAGAGATCCTAAATTTAGTATCGAACCTCTTCCCACATATTTCATTTCTTCCGCCAGCGCGCGGCTGGCCAATGCTGAGCTCTCATAGGATATTGTCCAGGGCCTGAGTGCTTCTGCCAGTGGGTTTTTGGAAGGTACCTTCTTCTCTGCTGCGGGACATGTCACGACGCAATCGGGTATGCCACCGAGCTCCTTGCACCTTGATATCAAAGCCCTTATGGATTCCTCGGTGGGTTCGTAGTGAACATACACACCCTGTCCTCCACGAGCAGAGATGCGATCTGCTAGCTTCAATCCCGCCTCAACCTCCTCGCTGGCTACGATCACTGTACCTCCGCCCTCAGCAAATCTGAGGCTGAGAGCCTTACCCAAATTTGAGGTGCCACCAATTATTACTGTCATCGGACGTTTCACGCATTGACCTCCGAGTTGAGTGCGTACACCGGAAAGCGCCACGCACAGAGTGCCTCAGGCCCAGGCAAGGCGGTCAGCCCAGAGAAGAAGGCTGGTCGCTTGTGAGGGGCCACCTCAATACCAAGCCCATTCATCAGATCCGCGTAGATCTAAAGATAAGATCACGCGTTAGTGATACTACCTTATTGACGAATCACTGGCTATGTCATATGTTCACTATGAACGCGACACGCACACGCGGGGCCTGACCAAGGCGGGTGTCGCGCCCCTTCTGGGGATACCTATAAGCAATGGAGAGACCTGGTATGGCCATCTTGTGCAATCGAATCCTGTTGACCGGGGCTGCTGGCGGGCTGGGTAGCCAGCTGCGGCCATTTCTGCGGGAGCGCTGCAATCATCTGAGGCTCAGCCATCTTCGTCCAATCGAGCTGGCTGACCCGAAAGAAGAGATGGCAACTCTAGATCTTGCCGATTTCTCCAAGGTGCTTGAGGCAACTCGGGATGTAGATGCGATCATCCACATGGGGGGAATCTCGAAGGAAAATACCTTTGAAAGCATTCTTCAAGGCAACATCAAAGGCATGTATAACGTCTATGAAGCTGCTCGCTTGAATAATGTCAAGCGTATTATCTGGGGCAGCTCAGTTCATGCCGTTGGCTACCATAAGCGCACTGATGTCCTTCAGACCGACTGCGTTACTCGCCCCGACAGCCTTTACGGAGTCTCCAAAGTCTTTGGCGAAGGACTTGCTCAGTACTACTTTGACAAGTTTGGTATTGAAAGTGTAACCATTCGAATTGGTTCCAGTTTTCCTGAGCCGAGCGATTGGCGAATGCTGTCGACTTGGCTCAGCTACAGCGACTTGAAGCATCTAATCGAACGTTGCTTGATCGTTCCGAAGGTCGACCACACTATAGTCTTCGGCTGCTCCAATAATGATCAAAGCTTCTGGGATAACAGTAAAGTCGGCTATTTGGGTTATAAGCCTAAGGACAATGCTGAAGATTTTCGCTCAAAGCTTGAATCCAGTGTAACTAAACCACCGTACGATGATACTGTCATCACCTACCAGGGCGGCGCGTTCGTGGCCGCTGGCCATTTTGAGGATAAGTGAGCTTCCCATGAGAATTTCAACACTTGGCCCGCTCTCGACGCAGCCCCGGCAAAATCATTATGATGTGGTAATAATTGGTGGTGCAGTGAGTGGGAGTTCAACCGCTTACTGGCTGGCCATGAACCCTGATTTCAAGGGGTCGGTGCTGGTTATCGAAAAAGATTCCCAGTACCAGTTTTGTGCCACTACGCTTTCGACCAGTGCTATCCGTCAGCAATATTCTAATCCAATCAATGTGAAAATCTCCCAATTCGGCGTCGAATTCATTCGGGATTTCCATAATAACGTTGAAGTAGACGGCGAGGCCCCAGACATCGGCTTCCACGAGAATGGCTACCTTTTCCTGGCAACAGAGGCAGGGCTTGACGTCATACGGGAGAACACACAGGTTCAGCAGGAGAATGGCGCTGATACTGTGCTTTTGACCCCTGCCGAAATCAAGGCGCGTTTCCCGTTTATCAATGTGGATGACTTAGCTGGTGGGAGCTGGGGCCGTACAGGCGAGGGATGGTTTGACAGTTATGGCCTCCTCCAAGGCTTCCGTCGTCGCGCGCGCTCCTTGGGTATGGAGTATGTCAACAACGAAGCGGTTGGCTTGGTTCGGAATGGTGATCGGATTGAAGGTGTGAAGCTAAAAACCGGAGAGATTATCGAGTGCGGAGCAGTAGTGAACGCTGCAGGAAGTTTTGGGCCTACCGTGGCAGATTGGGCGGGTCTGTCGATTCCTGTTGAGCCGCGTCGACGCAGTATTTTCATTTTCTCCTGTCCCACGCCTATTACTCAAAAAATGCCAAACGTCATTGACCCATCCGGGGTCTTCTGTCGTCCTGAAGGCTCAATGTTCCTCTCGGGTGGAGTTCCCGATCCAGATGTAGCCGTTTCACCGACGGATCATGACGTCGCCTATAACGAGTTCGAGGAGCAGATCTGGCCTAACATGGCTCATCGTATCCCTCAATTCGAAGCGATTCGTCAGGAAAACTGTTGGGCTGGGCATTACGACTACAACGTCCTGGATCACAACGCAATTGTTGGCCCGCACGATGAAGTGAAAAACTTCTACTTTGCAAACGGTTTCAGCGGTCACGGATTACAGCAGTCCCCTGCTGTCGGAAGGGCATTGAGTGAGCTCCTGATCTACGGCCAGTTTAAGACCTTGGATCTTTCGCCGCTGGGGTACGGCCGGGTTGCGCGGAATGAGCCTTTCTTGGAAAAGGCAGTGATCTAATATCAGCTGGTATAAAAAGAGCGCCTAATGGCGCTCTTTTTTATACCTTAAATTACTGTAGTTATGCTGCTGCAGTGATGATAATTTCAACGAGCATGCCAGACTTGGCCATACGCGCTTGGCCAGTCGATCGGGCTGGTGCGTTTTCCTTATCAACCCATGCATCCCAGACTTTATTCACTTCGTCAAAATCACGCAGATCATCCAGCCAGAGGATTGCACTCAAAATCTTGGATTTATCTGTGCCAGCCTGTGCCAGTAGGCGATCGATCTTGTTCAACACTTCCAAGGTCTGTTGGGTAGCCGACTCACCTGGGGTGCCGACCTGACCTGTCAAGTAAACCACACCATTGTGTTTGACGGCGTGGTGGATGCGGGTGTCGAAGTCATAGCGCTGAATGTCACTCATGGTACGTCCTTAGCTAAGTATGTGATCAGATGACGCGTGTGCGCCCCCGTCAATGAGCATATCATTATCTCGATGTGGTTTAGAATAGATATGATCACCTATTGACTTCGTGGCTTAACAGGAGTTAACTAGGATCATCGGTGCCGGGCTGCATTGGATCACGAGTCATCAGACATGGTGGATCAGATATGATTTCTCAAGCTTTCCGCGCGATTAGCCCTCTGGAGGCGTGGTCGCTATCACATAGATGGAGTGTTTCCCTTCCGAAAGGGAAGCTAAATTTGGTTGCTCCTGTGCCCGTGCTGCTGCCATGGAGGCGTCTATCTTGACGTCTTACAGGCTGTGACAGCCATTTGAACCCTAAGCACATATTTCTGCTGTGGTGCTGAGTGTTGGCACGTCAGTTGAAGTGTCTTGTTAATAAATAAGAGTTCCGGGCGTTCATAAAATGGGATCGATTGAACAATTGCCTTCTATGCAGGAGAGGCTTCGCAATGCGGCTTTGGATCTTTTCAGCGCGAATGGTTTCCAGTCGACAAGCATGCGCGATCTCGCTAGCCAAGTGGGTATCCATGCTGGCTCCTTGTATAGTCATATACGTAGCAAGCAGGATCTTCTCTTCGAAATCATTGAAGAGGCAGTAGATGACTTGGTGACCGAGTCTGTTTATCAAATTTCAAAAGAAAAGACGTTTGAAGGCAAGCTGCGAAAGTTTGTTGAGACTTATGTTTCTGTTTGTACGGCGGAGTGGAAAAGTCTTGATTTGTGGAACAGGGAGGCGCCAAATCTTTCTGAAACCCAAAGGCTACGTATCGGGGAGCTGCAAGCCGGTTACGTGGCTTGTTTGAGTCAATTGATTCTGCGTCATCCAAAGTGTAACAATATTTCAGTCTCGCTTTTAGAGACCTTGACTACTTGTATAATTGGTATGCTTCACGCATTGCCGATTCAAAGTTATCAGAAAAGCGGTTTGGCTCCAGATAAATTAGTTAGTTACGGTGTGTGCATAATTCACGGAGCAGTCATTGCTGCCGGGAGCTCGGCAGCCTCTCGGTAGATTTTTGGTCTACTGGGCATCTCATACTAATGCACGTCACGCCAAGCTAGGATGCTTAATTTGGGGCGCAATTCAGTGATGAGTTATCAATCATGTGTTTATTGCCAGCGCTTCACCCGCTGGTGTTACATTGTGTTCCAGATCTTTTCCAGGGCAGGGGTTTGGATCTGTGGGATCATTATGGCGTTCGGAGTTGTATTTGTTATCTGTCTGTTGTTCAGCTTGGGCGTGGTACTTACACTGGATGTGGCTTCCACCTGGTGAATCTCCTCAGCGCCTTGCGTGGGGCGTAGGATGTCCAAGATGCCTTGCAATCAATCAGCAGCCTCCTGAACGACAAGTGTCTTAAGGATCTTGTATCTGCGCTGCTGCCTGCTACATACTGGCTGCCATCTCGGTGAATCCACGCGCTGCATGCCGATTCTCCCACTTTGCGAGAAGCTGGACTCTGCTGGAGAGTTACGCCGACTACGTAATCTGCTCCTGATTTCAACGTATTTTGTACGCTTAATAGTAAGACCCACACGCTACCCTGTGTGAGGCTGGCCATAATTATGTTTCATAAGACGTGGGTGCGTTTGGTAGAAATTAGCTATCGGCGGTGAAGCCTACCGCCGATAGCCGTCTTTCTAGTATTATTGCGGGCCCAATTTGTTCATCAACACTGCAAGCATCTCGCATTCGTCAGCGCTGAGGTCAGTCAATGGGGTGCGTACCGGGCCTGCATCGTAGCCGGCGATTTTTGCTCCCGCCTTGACGATGCTTACGGCGTACCCCGGCTTCCGGTTGCGAATGCTTAGGTACGGAAGGAAGAAGTCGTCGATTAATTTGGCGACAGTTGTGTGATCATCGTTAGCAATTGCGTGGTAAAAATCCATTGCTGTTTTGGGAATAAAGTTAAACACCGCTGACGAGTATACAGGCACACCCAACGCTTTATACGCTGCAGCGTATACTTCAGCGGTGGGCAGTCCCCCCAGGTAGCTGAAGCGTTCGCCAAGCCGGCGGCGTATCGACACCATCAGTTCAATGTCTCCTAAACCATCTTTATAGCCAATCAGGTTCGGGCAGCGCTCAGACAGGTGCTCAAGCTGTACGGCATTTAGGCGGCAGACATTGCGGTTGTATACAACAACGCCGATTTTTACCGATTTGCACACAGACTCAACGTGAGCTGCCACACCATCCTGTGCTGCCTCAGTGAGGTAATGCGGTAGCAACAACAGCCCTTTGGCACCTAGCCTCTCTGCCTCTTGGGCATATTCGATAGCTTGTCGGGTAGAACCGCCCACGCCAGCGAGGATTGGGACTGAACCAGCACAGGTTTCGACAGCGGTTTTAATCACTTGGCTGTATTCGCTGGCCGCCAGTGAGAAAAACTCACCCGTACCGCCAGCGGCAAACAGTGCGGTGGCTCCGTAAGGGGCAAGCCACTCAAGGCGCTTGATGTAACCAGTTTGGTTGAAATCGCCTTGCGCATCGAAGTCCGTAACGGGAAACGACAACAAGCCATGATTCAGAATTGATTGCAGTTCGATCGGGTTCATTGGAGTGCCTATCCTGCTTGTCGAGTGGAGGTTGAATCACTGTGTGCAAGAGATACGTTACCGCAGTTGTTGTGATAATACCATGCCTATCTGTGTGCGATCTCTGTCGCTTCGCCCGGGTCGAGGAGGGAGGGGGCTATGTGCCTCCAGCCTGATGGCGCTGTGCCGGTCGGCTCCAGTGGCACGAAGGTGTTGCTCTGGCGGATCTAACTGACTGGTGGCGTGATTACGCAGCGTTTGGTTTTAGGCTCTGTACGAGAAGAGATGTCGCAAACACCGCGTGGAATAAGCCATAGAGACCATGGCGGCATAGCTTTTCGCGAGCTTGTCGAAGCGTGTGACGATGCGGCGATTCTCTTTCAGCCAGCCAAACATGCGTTCGATGATATTGCGCTGTCGGTATTTGGGCCGATCAAACAGTCTGGGTAAGCCTGGCTTGGGCTTGCGCTTCATCGAGCGCAGCGGGATGACGGGCTGCATTCGGTATTGGTCGCAGTAGCGGCGAAGTGCCTCGGCGTTGTAGCCCTTGTCGGCAAGCAACCATTTGCAGCGCTTGCGCGGGCGGCCATTTTGGCTCGATGGCATGCTGACCTCGTCCAGCAATGGCTGGGCATAGCTGATGTCACTGGCTTGACCGCCAGAGAGGAGGAAGCGCAACGGTGTCCCGTTGGCGTTGCAGCGCATATGGATGTTGGTTGTCAGTCCGCCACGGCTGCCTAAAGCGTGATCGGCAGGCTCGTCAGGCCCCCTTTTTTCCCGGCACCAGAAGAGGCTCGGGTTGCGCATACAGCGGTTGAGTCGATCATCCAGGTTTGCAGATCGATCAGGCCTTGCTCATTCAATCTCAGATGCAAGCGTTTGAGCTTCTGATCGAACGTGCCCTGGTTTCGCCAACCCCGGAACTGCTGATAGACCGTTGACCATGGGCCGAAGCGTTCCGGCATATCTCGCCCCGCAGCGCCTGAACAAAGCACCCAAAGCACGCCATCGAGCATCAGCCGGTCGTTCAGGCGTGGCCTCCCTCGACCATGAGTTTCGATGAAGAGATCGGAGACCACATCCCAGGCCTCGTCCGAGAGTTCGTAACGCTTTGCCATCACAGAATTCCTTTCCATCGATGGCGTGGGACTCTACAGAAACTCAGCGTTCGAGGGGTGGCGATTGGGTTTGTCGGGATTTCGTACAGAGCCTAGTGTGGTGTTTCACTCCTGCTCCTGATGTATTCAGTACATCAGACAGTTTTTGTCCGCTGCTCAGGCGTGCAAGCAGATCAGGTTCTGCAAGATCCGATGCCAGCGCTCTGTCCACCACATCAGTCAAATCTTCCGCAGGTAGCACCAACACTCCATTATCATCTGCTAGCACCATGTCACCTGGGTTTACGACAATCCCTCCACAGGACACTGGAACGTTGTATGCGCTTTTGTCTTCTCCTACCAGTTTGGTGGTGAGTTGAGTCGTGCCCCGAGCGAAGACCGGCAGTTGGCATGCACGCAACTCATTCAGGTCAGTTACTACGCCATCGACTACGATCCCCGCAGCACCGGCACATCGGGCCGCAAATTGCGTTACTGCACCGATACAGGCGTGGTCATGGTCGTCGGCCATGTCAATCACTAGCACATCGCCAGGGTGTAAACTAATCAGGGCCTGGTTGACTGCGCAGGCATCTGCTTGGGCAACACGCAGGGTTACAGCGCGTCCTACGATGCGACCGCCAGGCACCATCGCACGGATGGCATAGTTGACGAATCCGTTCTCCAGAAAATGGCCTAGGGTAGCGAAACTGACCTCACGAAGCTTCGCAGTCAATGATTGTTCATTCATTGCGATCGCTCCATTTCGATTAGCTCGGCGATGCAGTCAATTTCCAAGCTGACTTCCCAAAGCTGTACACATACCGTGGTGCGTGCAGGTGGCGCATGGCCAAGGATTTCCTTGTACACCTCGTTGAAGGGCACCAGTTGATCGGGGTCTGTCAGGTAGGCGTTCATCTTGACGATGTGGGAAAGGCTGGAACCCGCCGCTTCGAGGATCGCGGCCAGGTTGGCGAAGGTCTGCCTCACCTGGTCTTTGAAGCTTTCGGGTTGTTCTTCCAGGCTGCCCAGCGATGGGATCTGGCCGGCGGTGAACACAAGGTGGCCGCTGACCACGGCTTGGGAGTAGGGGCCCACTGGGCTGATGGTGCCTGGGGCACGGTGGATGCGTTTCATTGATAACTCCTTGAAGCGAAAGTGTGCCGCCGGATCGCCGGCAGCACTGGGTCAGAGATCAGAAAAGCGCCAGGGTGTAGCTGACGATGAGTCGGTTCTGTTCTTGGTTGGGGTCGATCTCGGAGTGCAGCAACCCGTGGCGCCAAGCCAGGCCGAGGCCTTTGAGCGCGCCGTCCTGCACGACATAGTCCAGGCCTATATCTCGCTCCCATTCGCTCGCGTCATTTCCGCTGGTGGTGCGGATGTCGTCACCCTTCAGGTACATCAGGGAAAACTTCAGGCCGGGTATGCCGGCAGCGGTGAAGTCGTAGCTGTACTGGACGAACGCGGTACGCTCGCCCGCTCGGTTGAAGCTCGCGAGCATCCGGTCGGTGTAGAGGTAGACACTGGCACCGCCTGCGCCCTTGCCGCTGAGGGAACCCTGGTTCGGCTGGACGAAGTTGCTTCCATCCGACACCGCCTGATAGCCGGCCATGAGCGCGTGGCCCTGGACGGAATAGGTCAGCGCGGCACTCCAGGTATGGTTATCGATCTTGCCGTCACCGTCCTCGGTGTAACCGCCCACGCGGTATCCACTTGCGCGACCAGCAGCAGAGTCGTTGGCTCCATCGGCGAAGGTACGGAAGTAGCGCAGGTCAGTCCGCAGCGATTGGCCTTCGGATAGCGCAAGCGTGTGGGTTAGGCCTACGAAGTGCTGGGTGTAATAGTCCTCAAGATTGGCAACGTAGTATTGCGCCGTAAGTTGCTTGCCGATCCGGTAGTCGCCACCCGCGAACAGGAACTGGTCGCTCTCACGGCTGCCGCCGGCTACGGCCAATCCAGTACGGTCACTGGAGGCACGGCCCGTAGCACGGTTGAGGCGCCCGCCGGTAAGGGTCAGGCCATCCAGGTCGGTTGAGGTGATCTGGGCCCCCTCGAACGTCTGGGGCAGCAGGCGCCCATCGTTGTAGGTCAGTACCGGCAGCTTGGGCATCAGCGTGCCGTATCGCAGTTCGGTGTTGGCGACTTTCAGCTTGGGTGTCAGGCCCAGGCGGCCCCACTGTTGAGCTGCTCCCGAGCCGTCATCTGGAATCATGCTGCTGCCTCGGTGGCGACCATCGCCGCTATCTAGCGTCGCGCCCATCAAACCCAGTGCATCCAGGCCGACCCCAATTGGCCCATCAGTAAAGCCGGATTTGAAGTCGAGAACGAAGGCTTGGGCCCACTCTTCGGTATTGCTCTGGCCCAGGCTGCCGGCCTGATCGCGAAAGTCGTTGTTGAAGTAGAAATTGCGCAGGCCAAGGTTCGCATGGCTGTCGCCCACCAGATCGGCTTGTGCAAAGGGGGACAAGGCGAAAACGCCTGCACTCATCAGGTATTTATTCATCTGGAAACTCTTCAAACGGAAGTAGGAAACACTCGCCTGGTTGGCGAGAGAAACTCGGGCGTTCAGCCCGGAATTACTGCCGTGCTTGGTCGATATCCCGTTTGAAGGTCTCAGTGAGTAGGAGCAGCGCGATCAGAGAAACAACGGCTGAGCCGATCATGTACCAGGCAATCGATGAGCCTTTGCCAGTCCACGACAGCAATGCGGTGGTAACCAGAGGCGTTGCGGCGCTTCCGAGCAGGCCGGAAAGCATGTAGCTGATCGACAGGCCCGAGTAACGAACTCGAGTGCCGAACAACTCCGCGAGGAATGTGGCGATGGGGCCGTAGTTGGCCGCGAATGCCGTCATCATCAGCATGTAACCGGCGAACGCCAGGCCGAGAGCTTTGGAATCCATCAGCCAGAACATCGGGAAGGCCACGAGTGCCTCGGCGATGATCCCGCCGATGATGATCGGCTTGCGGCCAACCTTGTCGGAGAGGGCGCCGAAGAACGGCAGCATAGCGATACAGGCAGCGCAGGAAACCAGCACTACCGTGAGCATTTCGCCACGTGTGAAGCCCAAGGTCTGAGTGCCGTAGGTCAGGCCGAAGGCCACGATGAGGTTGTAGGAGGTGCCAGTGGACATGGTTGCCACACCACCCAGGACTACCTGCTTCCAGTATTTGCGGAACACCTCGAACAGCGGCACTTTGACTTGGCTGCCTTTGTTCTCCACCGCTTTGAACGACGGTGTCTCATGGATGTTGAGGCGGATGTACAAGCCCAATCCGATCAGCAGAACGCTGAGCAGGAACGGCACACGCCAGCCCCAATCCAGCAGCTGCTCGTTGGTCAGCGTGGTGGCGAACATCAGGAACACGAGGTTGGCCAGCATCGTCCCTGCCGGTACGCCGATCTGAACCCACGAGCCGTAGAGTCCGCGTTGATGCTTTGGCGCATGTTCCACCGCCATCAGCACGGCGCCGCCCCATTCTCCGCCCAGAGCCAGGCCCTGGATGATGCGCAGTGTAAGCAGCATGATCGGTGCCCAGATGCCGACCGACTCATAGCTCGGCAACAGGCCGATGGCGAAGGTGGCCGCACCCATGGTCAGCAACGAGATGAGCAGCATCGACTTTCGGCCCAGGCGGTCACCGAAGTGACCGAAAAGCGCGGCGCCGATCATCCGGGCGCCATAGGCTGAAGCAAAGGTGCCGAAAGCGAGGAGGGTGCCTACCAGGGGATCAAAGCCTGGGAAGAAGATCTTGTTGAATACCAGGGCCGAGGCCGTGGCGAAGAGGAACAGGTCATACCACTCAACGGTGGTGCCGATCACACTGGCGACCGCGACTTTTTTCATGTCGGCGGTGCGTTGTGGTTGCGCGCTGGCAACCTCGGTGTACGCAGGGCTGGTCATTGCCATTTTCTCCCGAAAGATGGGTTCTGGTTGTTATTGGCAGCTGAAGGCGGAGCGGCTATTTCTTGTTTTTGGGTAAAGCGTTCCCGTGGGCCCAGCTTTCTTGAATTGGCTGGGCGCCTGGGTGGATCTGGTTAAGTCAGCGTCTGTCGGCGCGGGTCAGCACGGCGTTGAGCAGTACGTCGCAGCCCATGGTCACGTCGTTGGGCAAGGCGTCTTCGGCTTCGTTATGGCTCAGGCCGCCGACGCAGGGGATGAACACCATGGTGGTTGGGCAGTGGCGGGCCAGATGAATCGCATCATGGCCGGCGCCGCTGACGATTGGCTGGTACGGATAGCCCAGGCCTTCGATGGCTTTGCGTACTGCATCGATGCAGGCCGGATCGAAAGGCGTGGCCGGGCTCAGCCAGTGGCGGTTGATCTGAACCTCCAAACCACGCTTGGTGGCGATCTGGTCGATGAGTGCCCGGGCGCGGGCTTCCATGTCAGCGATGGCGGCGTCTTCGTGATGGCGAAGGTCGAGAGTGAATGCCACGTGGCCAGGGATGGTGTTGCGGGAAGAGCGGGCGATCTGCAATTGGCCAACGGTAACGAGACCTTTGGGTGCGAAGTCGCGTGACAGTTGCTCCAGTGAGGTGATCATTTCACCTACGCCGAACAGGGAGTCGCGTCGCAAGGGCATTGGCGTGGTGCCTGCGTGAGCGGCTTGGCCACTGATCTCGATGTCTAGCCAGCAAATCGCTTGTCCACCCGTGACCAATCCTACGGGCAGGCCGGCGTCCTCCAGGATTGGGCCTTGCTCGATGTGCGCTTCGAAGTACGCGTCGAACTCACGGCCCAGGGGAAGCTCACCTGCGTAGCCGGTTTGTTCCAACGCTTCGGCAACGCTGACGCCTTCAGCATCGAGGCTGGACAGCGCTTGCTCGAGGGGCAGCTCGCCCGTGAACACCGCCGATCCGAGCATGGCAGGAGTGAAACGAGCGCCTTCTTCGTTCGTCCAGACCGCGATTTCCAATGGGCGCTCGAGCTGCAGGCCTTTGTCCTTAAGGCTGCGTACCACTTCCAGGCCGGCAAGCACGCCGTAGATGCCATCGAAGCGACCGCCCTTCGGTTGGGTGTCCAAATGGCTGCCCATGACCACAGGAGGCAGGGCGTCATTGCGACCTGGCAGGCGCGCGAATAGGTTTCCGATGGCATCAACATGGATGCTCATTCCGGCCTCGCGGCACCAGCATGCGAACAGCTCGCGTCCGTCTCGGTCTTCTTTCGACAGTGCCAAGCGGCAGTTGCCGCCTTTGGCGGTTGGGCCGACCTTGGCCATGTCCATGAGGCTGTCCCACAGCCGTGTGCCATTGCATGTATGCATGATGTGAATCCTCAAACAGGCGGTGGGATCAGTATCCGAGCGCGGGGTCTACTTGGTTCAGGAGTGGTTCAGCACAGGCCAGACGCCGAGCGTTCTCGGCAACTTGCTGGGCGATACAGTCGTGGGAAGCGCATGAGGCCATGTGGGGTGTGACGACGATTCCCGGCGTGTTCCAGAGGCGGCTGTCCAATGGCAGCGGCTCTTTCTCGAACACATCGAGAAGCGCACCGCGCAGTCGGCCACCGTTGACGGCGTTGATCAGGTCATCCACCTGCAGGTGCTGCCCTCGTCCGCAGTTGATCACTGCCGCGTTTGGCGCCAAGGCTTCAAAGGTCTTCTGGCAGAGGATGCCGCGAGTGGCATCGGTCAATGGCAGCAGGTTGATCAACAGGTCGAGACCATCCAGGAACTGATCGAACTCCGCTGGGCCTGAGAATGTGCGCACGCCGCTCAGCTGTCTGGCACTCCTCGACCAACCTCGGACAGCATATCCAGCCTCGGCCAACTCGCAGGCAATGGCACCTCCAAGGGAGCCGAGCCCCATGACGCCGATGTGGTATTCACCAGCGAGGCGTTGAGGATGACGTTGCCATACCTGTTGCTTCTGTTGGGCAAGTGCTCGGTCGAAGTCCCGGTGGTAGTGGATGACCGCCCAGCGAACATACTCCGCCATGCCTTGGCGGTGAGCTGGGTCTACGACTCTGCACACTGGCAATGCTGGCTGGCTCGGGTCGTTGGCCAGGTGATCAACACCTGCAGCCACCGAGTGGATCAGCTTCAGATTGGGTAATGCGCTGAGGCTGCCTACGGGAGGGAACCAGCATGCGGCTACCTGTGCCTCCTGGGCTGCGGGATCGTTGGCCAGCACTACGCGTAGCTGGGGAGCACTGCGAGCGAAGGCAGACTGCAGTTGGCCCAAAAGTGCCTGGTCAGTTGAAAGCAGTACCAGCGGTTTCATGAACAGTACGACTCGCGTTGGTGTTCGATCAAGGTCAGGGCGGCGTTCCAGCTCAGGCTGATGATTTGCGCTGACTCGTCGCGTTGGAACTGCGCGGCGGTGTGGCGGCAGACTTCTTCGCTGGGGTAGATGAGTTTGCTGCCGCCGGCCAATGCCTGTACTTGCGCCTGGCAGGCGCGCTCCAGGAAGTGAATCTCATGGAAGGCCTCGGCAACACTGGCGCCGCCGGCCAGCAGGCCGTGGTTTCGCAGGATCATTGCTTTGTGGGTACCGAGGTCGGCAACGAGGCGCTCGCGTTCGTCCAATGACAGGGCGATGCCTTCATACTGGTGGTAGGCCAGCTTTTCGTAGAACTTCAGCGCATGCTGGCTAATCGGTAACAAGCCGTTTTCCTGAGCTGACACCGCAATGCCTGCGGCAGTATGGGTGTGGATCACGCAGTGCATGTCTGGGCGTGCCATGTGGATTGCTGAGTGGATCACGAAGCCAGCCGCGTTCACCCGACGTTCGCCAAAGGCCTGGTCAACCACATTGCCATGTTGGTCGATGCGTACCAGATCACTGGCGCGCATCCGGTCAAAGATCACTCCGTACTGGTTGATCAGGAAGTGATGCTCAGGCCCAGGAATACGCAGGGTGATGTGGGTGTCGATCAAATCGGTCATGCGGAAGTGCGCAACCATCCGGTACAGCGCGGCCAGTTCGCAGCGTGCCTGCCATTCGACATCGCTAATGTTGTGCGGCTTGCTCATGAAAACTCCTGATTTAACGAGCGATGACGGGGGTGGGTTGCTGCTGCTCGCCACGCAGGCGAGAGAGACCACAGACGCCGATCAAGGAAAGCGTGGAGAGCGTGGTGAAGAACACGGCGAGTGGCAGCCACTGGCCGGCGAAGCGGTCGGCCAGCAACGTGCCGATGATCGGCGTGCTGCCCCCGGCGATTGCGCAAATCAACTGGTAGGCCAGGGAGATTCCGGAGTAGCGTAGGTGAGCAGGGAAGGCCTGTGTCATGTAGCCGGCGATCACCGCATACAGTGCCGAGAGTGTGACCACTGCCATAGCGATGCCGGCTGTCATCAACACCAGGTTTTGGGTGCCGACCAGCATGAACATGGGGTAGGGCACGACCATGCACAGCAGGGCTACCAGCTTGAGGAAGCGACCTTCGCCAATGCGTTCAGCCAGCAGCGCGGCCAGTGGCTGGGTCAGGAACTGCAGGATGGTCACCAGGAACAGGCAGTCGAGGATGGTTGCTCGAGGGATACCCTGGTAGGTGGTGACGTAGGTGATCATGAAGGTGTTCGTGAAGAAGAAGCCGGCGGAGCCGATCGTTACCGCGAGAGCGGCAAACAGGATCTGCCTCCAGCAGTCACGTACCACTTCAAGCACCGGGTATTTGACGACCTCTTGCTTGGCCTTGGCGGCTTGGAATTCAGGGCTTTCCTCGACGCCGAAGCGGATAGCCAGGCCAGCCAGCATCAGGACGCCGCTGGCCAGGAACGGCAGACGCCAACCCCAGCTCAGGAACTCTTCGGGCTCCAAGGAAGACACCAGGCGGAATGCGATCAGCGCGAGCAGCAGACCAGCCGGGCTGCCGAGCTGAGCGAACGAGGCATAGAACACTTTGCGTTTGGCCGGCGCATGCTCGCTGGCCATCAGGACGGCACCACCCCACTCACCACCTACGGAGATCCCCTGGACAATCCGCAGGGCAATCAGTCCGATGGGGGCCCAGATGCCTACACTGGCGTAGCTGGGTAGTAGGCCGATGCCTGTGGTGGCCAAACCCATCAATACCATGGTTACCAGCAGCATTTTTTTACGGCCCACGCGATCGCCTAGATGGCCAAACACCATGCCTGCCATTGGCCGGGCGATGAAGCCCACAGCGAAGGTGCCGAAAGCCGCCAGGGTGCTGAGCAATGGATTGCTGCTGGGGAAGAACACCTGACCGAGCACAAGTGCAGCCGCCGTGGCGTAGATGTAGAAGTCGTAGAACTCGATGGTGGTACCGACAAATGCGGCAGCCGCCGCTCGGCGTGGTTGATTGGACGTGTGCATGCAAGGCCCTTCTTAGAGTTATAGGCAGGTGGGCAGGTTTAGCTAAGCCGGTCGCGCTCTTTGGCGCTTTCGGGTTTTATCGCCTTGGGGCTATGATTAGTCAATTTGCTATATCTTATCCGTCGTATTAGCAATGCTACTAATGAGCCCCCAAATGAATCCGCCAAGCTCTAGAACTGACGCATTGATCAATAAATGGGAGGGGCGTCGATTCCTGAACGATCGCCTGGACTGGAACCTGCTGCGCACTTATCTAGCCATTGGCCAAGAGGGGAGTATCAGCAGGGCAGCAGCGAGATTGCACGTGACCCAGTCGGCGGTCAGTCAAGCGCTCAAGCGACTAGAGGAACAGCTCGGTTGTGCTTTGGTTGTTAGAGGTGGGTCGCGTTTCGACCTGACTGCTGCAGGAGAAGATGTGCTGCGCATCGCTATCGATATTTATGGCGACGTATCACGCATCAGTGCGGCGGTAGAGAAGGAAAGCGATGAAGTTGTTGGCAAGGTGAGGTTGTTGAGCGTCAGCCGAGTTCAGTCACAGGTTTACGATGACTTCCTCGGTGATTTCCACGAGGCACATCCACGTGTGGAGCTGGAAATCGATGTCATGCGGAGTGCTGACATCATCAGCTCTCTGCTGCAGAAAACTGCCACAGCCGGTGTTGGTTTGTGTCGAATTCCACAGCCCAAACTGGAACAGCGGTTGCTGATCAGCCAGCGTTATGCTTTCTTCTGTGGTGCGCGGCACCGTTTATTCGGGCGCGGCGATGTGACCCTCGAGTCGCTTCGCGGAGAGAACTTCGTGAGTTTCGTCAGTGATCAGTTGGGTGGGAATCTGTCGCCACTTGCGATGTTCCGTGACCAACATGGGTTCACCGGGCGCATCGTAGCTTCCTCTCCTAGCGTTGAAGAAGTCCAACGGCTCGTCTCTGCCGGTTTCGGGGTAGGCTGCATGCCCGAGCACCTCCTCCATGAGGATGTCGAGAAGGGGCTGCTATGGCGTTTGCCGCCATCCGAAGGCATCGTCAATGCGGATCTGCATTTGCTCTGGAACAGAGAGCAGAGGATGACCATGGCGGAGACCATGTTCCTGGAAAGCTTTCAGCACTCCCTCGCCCAGGCCTCGCTGGTTTGAGCCCAACACGTTTTGCAATCGCGGCTGCTCTTGGGCCCAAATGGAACGACCGCAGTGTTTGGCTGCGGTCGTCATTTTCATTAGTCGACGTTCAGCAATTGCTGTCGGCCCAGGACGCTGTTCAATCGATCATCGTTGTCTAATTCGGTCTCGCTTAGCATGTCCGCAACGCCGGCACCGGACTCAACTCTCTCCAGCCAATAGAGCACTGCCTTCTTCATAAACCAGTGAGGAGTGCGATCCAAGAGGCCAGCGGCCTCCTTGATTCGCTCCTTGGTCGGCGCGTCGAGTTTGATACCTGTCGTTATCGAGCTCACGAGCGCCTCCTTACGATGCAGTCACAGCTACATTGCCTTGCGTTTTGGCGCTTCGTTGATAGGCCAGCAGCAGTCCGATGTACCAGAACGGCATGATGTACAGAGCTGTCCGAGTATCAGCCTCTAAGGAGAGCAGGCAGAGTACGAACAGGAGGAAGGCCAGAGAAAGCACCGCAGTGAACTTACCACCAGGCAGCTTGAAGGTTGAGCGCTGGTGAGCTTCTGGGTTTGTCCTGCGGTAAGCCAGGTAAGAAAGCAGGATCAACGACCAGGTGACAACGACCATGACCGCCGAGATTGTCGAAACCAAGGTGAATACACCCATGACATCTGGAATCACGAAGAGCAGCGTCAGCGCGATAGTCATGCACAGGCCTGAGAACATCAGTGCACGGATTGGAGTGCCCGAGCCGGACAAGCGTCCGAAGGCATGCGGTGCCTGTTTGTTGTGAGACAGGCCGTAGAGCATGCGTGAGCCAGAGTAAACGCCGCTATTCGCTGAGGAGGCAGCTGAGGTCATGACTACAAAGTTGATCATCCCAGCAGCAGCAGGCAAGCCTCCCAGAAGGAATAGCTCCACAAATGGGCTACGGTTCGCTGGCACATGAGGCCAGGAAATCACGCTGATGATGCATGCGAGAGCGGCCACGTAAAACAGCAGTATCCGCAGCGGGATGGTGTTGATCGCTTTGGGCAACGTCTTCTCGGGATTGTGAGCTTCAGCTGCAGCGGTGCCGATTAGCTCAGTTCCCACGAAAGAGAAGATGGCGATCTGGAAGCCCGCGAGGAAGCCGAGCATCCCATGCGGCATCATCACCCCAGGCTCAACCAGGTGGCTGAACGTCGCAGTGACACCATCGGGAGAGGTGTAAGAGGTAGCAATCATGAAGAGGCCGGTGAGTACCAGCGCTACGATTGCAATAATCTTGATCAGACCGAACCAGAACTCAACCTCACCAAAGGCTTTAACAGCCAGCATGTTGAGCGCTACGAGCAGGAACATGGTTCCGAAGGCTGGTATCCACGTAGGAAGGTCGGGGAACCAGTACTGCAGAAAACCAGCGACTACCACAACATCGCCTACGGCAACGACAACCCAGCTCAGCCAGTACGACCAGGCGAGGATGAACCCGGCACGGGGGCCCATGTGGTGGTGGACGAGCTCTGCAAACGAGCCCATTTCCAGGTTGGCGAGGAGCATCTCACCCATCGCCCGCATGATGCAGAAAACAAAGAAACCAATGATCGCGTAGACAAGTAGGATCGAAGATCCAGACATGGCTATCATTTTTCCCGACCCCATAAAGAGGCCTGTCCCAATAGCTCCACTGATGGCAATCAACTGGATATGCCGATTTTGCAGTCGACGCTTGAGTTCTCGGCCATCACCGCTATTTGCTTCTTGCGAGTTGCACGTCTGATGCATATATAACCTCTTATTCTTTTTCTGTGAACAACCGTTACCCTCCCTCAAGTTAGAAGGTGCATTGCTAAGTGGGCTGTAGAAGTTGAGCCCCTCATAGCGGAGGGTAGGCCGGTACATACGCAGACGATGAAAAATGAACTAAATTGAGTTCCTTCATCAAGCTGGCTAAGTAATTAAAATAGTCCCAAGCTAGGTGCTCATTCCCCTGTGAGATCCCGCATCTGCGGTTCAGAAGCGCCATTCTGCCAGTCATAGTTGCCAATCGGAACGCTACAAATTGGTATACCACAAGCTAATAGCTATCACATTGCTCAAAAATCATAGCAAACTGCCAAGTTGCACTGACATCGTGCTAAACTGGGTGCATCGACTACATCTTGATGCTTGATAGAAGTATGCTGGTTTCGGTGTTTTCGATGTGCTGGATCGAGCGAATGGTGTTCAACGCTTTGTCAAAGGCCTCCAGCGTATCGGCTCGGAGCTCGGCCATAAGATCCCACCGACCGTTGGTTGTATGTATGGCAAAAACGTTGGGATGCCCGCGCAGCGCGTGCTTGACCTCAGCAGCGTGGTGCCCGCTGATGCTGATGCTGGTGATGGCCCTGACCCCACGGTCTATCTCATCGGATTGGAGGCGGATGGTATAGCCCATGATGATGCCTTGCTCTTCAAGCCTGGCGAGTCGGTTTTGAACCGTGGCACGGGCCACCTTCAATTTCTTAGCTAGCGTCATCACAGGGGTACGTGCGTTGTCCCGCAGAAGCGCGATGAGTTCGCGATCAGTGTTATCCATGAGCTCCGACCATCCACATTGCTTTGAAGAGTGGGCAGATTGTCTAGAAACTTGCGAAATCTGGCAACCTGTACACTTCAATTTGCACCAATATTTCATCAGAATTTCGGAGGTCGAAAAAAATCATAACTAGCGTTCGCCCATGCACTGGCTTGAGGCGCGCGCACTTCCAAGGTGCATAACATGACGCATTTTATTGATGTCCCTACAATGTCCGATCTGGTTAACGATATCGGCGTAGTGGATTTCCTGGGTGAGCTGGCAGAGGTCATTCGTGATGACTTCAAGCGCTGGCCTGAGTTTGATAAGTCTGCTCGAGTGGCCAGTCACTCCGAGGTGGGGGTGATCGAACTTATGCCTGTGGCTGACACGAGCCAATATGCGTTCAAGTATGTGAATGGTCACCCATCTAACACCTTCAAAGATCTTCATACCGTGATGGCCTTTGGCGTGCTGGCCGATGTCCAAACGGGGTATCCAGTGCTGCTTTCTGAGCTGACCATCGCGACAGCTCTGCGTACTGCGGCAACATCTCTGATGGCCGCCAAAGCGCTGGCTCGTCCAAATTCGCGCAAAATGGCTCTCATCGGTAACGGCGCCCAGAGCGAGTTCCAGGCCCTCGCATTCCACAAGCATCTGGGCATCCAAGAAATCGTCGCATATGACGTCGACCCTCAGGCAACCGCCAAGCTCGTTCGAAACCTGCAGGAATACATCGACCTCAAAATCACCCGGGCCCAAAGCATTGCTGAGGCAGTCCGCGGTGCTGACATCGTGACTACCGTCACTGCCGATAAAGCGTATGCCACGATCATCACTCCGGAAATGCTGGAGCCTGGCATGCACCTGAATGCTGTCGGTGGCGACTGCCCAGGTAAGACCGAACTGCATGCCGACGTGCTGCGGAAGGCGAGGGTCTTCGTTGAGTATGAGCCGCAAACTCGTATAGAAGGTGACATCCAGCAGCTTGAAGCTGACTCAACGGTCGTTGATCTGTGGCGTGTGCTGACAGGCGAGCAGGAAGGCCGCCAGAGCGATGAGCAAGTTACCGTCTTCGACTCGGTTGGTTTCGCCTTGGAAGACTACTCGGTGCTGCGTTACGTCCTGGAGAAGGCCGAGAAGCGTGGTGTCGGTACCAAAATCGATCTCGTCCCCTGGGTTGAAGATGATCCGAAAGACCTGTTCAGCCACACCCGTGGCCGCTCTGCCAAAAAACGTATTCGACGCGTTGCATAACTTTAAGATCAGCAACCCAAATCGGTATTACTGAATGGCACTTCCTACTCGTTCGATTCAAGCACCTGCAGCAGTGGTGATGGTCAGGCCGCACGCCTTCACCCCTAATCCGGAGACCGCTGCTGACAACTCGTTCCAAAGCTCAAGCCCCGACATTGCTGCACACACCGTCTCCGAGATTGCTCGAGATGAGGTCACTCAGGCCGTGGGTCGCTTGGAGGCCGAGGGAGTCCGTGTCCATCTATTTGATGACTTCGGCGACAACGACACCCCAGATTCAGTGTTCCCGAACAACTGGTTCTCTACGCACCCGGGTGGCCACATCGCTATTTACTCCATGTACTCGCCGAACCGTCGACGGGAAAGGCGTAGTGACGTGATTGAGATGCTCAAGCAGGAATACCGGGTACAGGATGTGATCGACTACTCCGGCCTCGAGCAGGATGAGCTTTTTCTGGAAGGCACCGGGGCTATGGTGTTTGATCACATGTCTCGTGTGGCCTACACCGCCCGTTCCAACCGTGCAGACCCGATTGCCCTAGAGCGCTTTAGCACTCACTTCAACTTCGAGCCAATGGTCTTCGATACTGCAGACGAGAAGGGGGCTCCGATTTATCACACCAACGTTCTGATGTGTGTAGCCACTGAGTTCGCACTGGTGGGTTTTGGCACCTTCACGAACAAGGCCCGTGCAGAAGAGGTTCGCATGCGACTGGTGGAGTCCGGTCGAGAAGTCATCGATCTGAGCAACAAGCAGATCGCAGAGTTTGCTGGCAATGCCATCGAACTGTCGGGGCGCGATGGGCGAATCCTGGCACTGTCACGTCGGGCCTTCAACAGCCTGACCCAAGATCAACGAACTCGCATTGAGCGTTCCGCCAGGCTGGTGCCGTTGGATGTACCTACTATTGAAATGGCAGGTGGCTCGGTGCGATGCATGATCGCAGGGATTCACCTCTCTCCTCGCAAGTAGATCAGTGAAAATCCCCACCCTTCGAGGTGGGTTTTTTCGTCACCGCGTCAGGCTGTCGAAGTCCTGAAGCGTGTTGACCGCGTTGATACCGATCTCATCAACCATGTAGCCACCTTCCATCACAAACAATCGTCGGTATCCGGGCCTTTAGCTCTTGAGCTGCTATATCGAGTCCTGGTTCTCTGCGCAAGCGATATGGGTTTCAGCGTCATCAAAACCTACGATTTGGAGGTCTGGGTGCGTAGCTAGAACAAGTATCGCGAGATCAGCTCATGCTCCAACTGCGGCGACTTCCGGGCCCGCCGTATACAAGCGCCGTTGGCGCAACCCAGAGACTGGCAAGCCGGAGCTGGTGCATACGTTGAACGGTTCGGGCCTTGCCGGTGGGCGTACGCTGGTGGCGGTCTTGGAGAATTATCAGCAGTCAGATGGATCTGTCGTAGTACCAGAGGTGCTCAGGCACTACATGGGAGGCATCGACGTTATTCGCTGAGACGAAGCACCTCAGTGCCACGCTTGGTACCTAGAGGCGCTGAGGCGAAACTTCATTGAGCGCTGAAGCCACGAGCGACTTTTCGTGTAGGTACGAGCTGCCGATGATCACGGCTTCTCTGTCGTGAGATTCGAAGCCACGCAGCGATACACGCGTTTACGTGCAATAGGCGCAGTTTCTAATCGCAGCATGGATTTTCTCGCTGATCATCTCTCGCTGCTATAAATGAATTTGAGATCTAGCGGGCTGATTCTGAATATCGAGGCCTAATTTACGATATACGCCTCTCCAATAAATGCAGCCCACCAAGGCGTTAGGTATGCACTACCGCTAAGCAGAGGTGCTGGTTGCTCAACCTGAGCCATGGAGCGAGCCCGCATCTGGCCAGCGAGAGCTCCTAGTGGTCATTGGTGTCGAAGCAGGCAGATTCGAAGATCTTCATAATGTCCTGCGCGTTCAGCTTCGACTGTGAGATGTCACTCTTCGCTTTTCCCTCCTTGGCATGAGTCACCATCCGTCCAGGGACGCCGTCCTGCAGCGTCTGCCTTCCATTACCAAGCTCGGGATATGGATCCGCCTAGATAGCGAGACCTAACCTCTGATGTGGCAGCGGAGGATTGCCGTCGATCGTAGCAATTTGTCAGATCTTCAATATCCGGTGTCAGGACATCGTTATGTGCTTAGGAGCAGCATGAAAGCTCCGAAGAAAAGAGGTGCTATATGTCCATGCTCAAAACTCTCCAAGATGTAAAGCGACTGGATCTCCGTGGCTTCACCCCACCGGTACAATTACTAGAACGTTTTAGTGACACTATTGGGGTTGAAGTGTGGTGCAAACGTGATGATATCGGCTCCGTTGGTTTAGCAGGGAATAAAGTACGTAAATTGGAGGTAGAGCTTGCTCATGCTCTGGCCAGCGGAGCTACGCACTTGGTCGCTGAAGGGTCTCGTCTTTCCAATGCTACCCGAGCAGTAGCTGCGGCGAGTGCAGCGCTCGGGCTGCAATGCACTTTGATTCTATCTCATGAAGAACCGCATGAACCGGTGGGGAATCTGATGCTTGATGGGTTGCTCGGGGCGAACCTCAGATTTGTCGGTGATGTTACCTGGTTGGAATTGAGTAAACATGCTGAATCGGTAGTGGCCGAGCTTGAATATAAAGGCGAGCGTGTTTACCGACTTCCAATTGGCTGTGCTTCTGAAAGAAGCTGTTTAGGCTTTGCGTTGGCTTATGCAGAAGTCCGGGAGCAAATGCAGTCACAGGGTAGGCCTATCGGCTCCATCATCCATGCTTCCTCCTCCGGCGGAACGCATGCGGGCCTGACTCTTGGAAAAAAACTATTTTCTGATAGCACCGAAATTCGTGGTGTGGTCGTTGCCGAAAATGTCTACGAAGATGTAGTCGGAACCTATGTCTCTTATGCAAATGGAGCGGCGAAAATCATTGGGGAAGACGTAGAAATTCAACGGCAGGACATCAATTTGACATATGACTACCTAGGTGAAGGCTACGGTTTGCCTTCAAAAGGAGTCTATGAAGCTATAGATATTTTGGCCTCAAAAGAGGGGCTTCTGGTCGATCCTGTATATAGCGGTAAAGCGGTTGCAGCGATAGTGGATCTGGCTGCGAAAGGTGAGCTAGTTGGGCCAGTCGTTTTCTGGCATACCGGTGGGTATCACGCTCTATTTGACCCAAGTTATGCGAAGAAAGTTTGGGGTGCGATTGACCGGTTGGCACAAGTCCAGCTCTAATCAAAAATAATATATGATCAATGGCGAAGAAAATGACAAATACAAATCTTCGACGACGCCTGAGTGCGCGCCACATAAGATTCATGGCTTTAGGGTCAGCTATCGGAACGGGACTTTTTTACGGATCTGCATCTGCTATAAAGTTGGCAGGGCCTTCAGTACTGTTGGCTTACCTGATTGGGGGTGCGGCTATTTATTTGATGATGCGCGCGCTGGGTGAGATGGCGGTTAATAATCCAGTGTCAGGTTCGTTTGGTCATTATGCTTCTCAATACCTCGGCCGCTATTGGGGCTTTTTGACTGGGTGGAGCTACGCATTTTCGATGTTAGTAGTTTGCCTTGCTGATATTACGGCTTTCGGTGTGTATATGGGCTTCTGGTTTCCGGAAACGCCTAAGTGGATCTGGGTGTTGGGAATTGTTTTGCTAATTGGGGCCCTAAATCTCTGCAGTGTAAAAGTATTTGGAGAGATGGAGTTCTGGCTGTCGCTTTTGAAGGTCACCGCGATTGTAGCCATGATTATGGGGGGTGCTTGGATATTGTTCTTTGGGATGCAGTCAGGTGATTCTAGTATAGCTCGAAGTGGCTTTTCGAATCTTTGGGCTAATGGCGGATTCTTCCCAAATGGCATATCAGGGATGTTGGCTTCATTCACCGTTGTGATGTTCGCTTTTGGTGGTGTCGAGATGATAGGCATCACCGCTGGTGAGGCGAAAGACCCGAAGAAGGTACTACCTCAGGCTATAAATTCTGTACCTATCCGAATTTTGCTATTCTACGTAATGACATTGTTGATTTTGATGTCGATTTACCCTTGGAGCAAAGTTGGAAGCGAAGGGAGTCCATTCGTACAGATCTTCAGTGGCTTAGGTATTGATTCTGCAGCATCCATTTTGAATGTTGTCGTCATATCTGCAGCGGTCTCTGCTATTAATAGCGATATATTTAGTGCAGGCCGGATGATGTACGGAATGGCAGAGACTGGCCAAGCGCCGGCAGCGTTTGCAACTCTATCTCGCTTCGGAGTGCCTTGGATGACCGTAGCAGTAATGAGTGCTGGCTTAATACTGGGTATTGTGCTGAATTACCTCATGCCTGATGGTCTGTTCATCGTTCTCGCATCAATCGTAACTTTCTCAATCGTCTGGGTATGGTTGATGATTCTGCTTTCTCAGATAGCAATGCGCCGTAAAATGGGGCCGGCAGAAGTGAAAGCATTGGAGTATCCAGTGCCGCTTTGGCCTGCAGGGCCAATTTGTGCTGTGATATTCATGTTATTCATTTACGGGACTCTATCTTGGTTCCCAGAATCACGTACAGCCTTGTACGTAGGCGGAGGATGGTTGGCGCTTTTGTCAGTTGCATACTGGTTGTGGGTCGCAAATCCTCTTGGAGAGAAAACTTTCGATAGTTGATGTTGAGCCTTAAGGGGCAAAGGAATGCTCCGTCTTGATATGGTTAAGTTTTTTTGGGCTTACATGTTAACTTGACCGCTGGTTTTTTTCTGATGTTGTTAGGTGTTGTTCCCATGGCTTTCTGAAACATTGTAATGAATGCAGAGGGTGTACTGTAACCTAGGGTTTGTGAGATGGTCTGAACGGTCATTCCGTCGGAGAGCATTTTAAGCGCTCGTGAGAGCCTTAGTCGTTGCTTCCATTTTGCCAAGCTCATATTTAGCTCGCGATCGAATTTTCTAGCTAGCGTTCTTTCTGTGCAACCAACAACAAGCGACCATTCCAATAGTGATTTATTGTCTGCTGGGTCTGCATATAGCTTTTCAAGAATTTTTTTCAGAGTCGGATCGTTTGAGCTTGGCAGGAAGTTTTCAATGCTTACCGCATCACCCATTTGGTCGACAAGCACGTGCATAAGTCTTATATCTTTCGCAGTTGCCGGTGTCTCAACTTTTCTGCGCTTGAGGTCTGCTAGGATAGCCTTGCAGATGTCGCTGACTGATATTATTGCAGCGTGGTTTGGAAGTTTAGTGCACGAAGCTGCATCAATATTGATCAAATAGTATTCTGAGTGGTCGGCGACCCAGGCTTGGTGTTCGGTATCTGGTGGTAGCCAAACTCCAAATTCTGGGGGGGCGGTTAGAAGTTCGCGCTTAACCGTTAACTCCACTACCCCTTTGGCGGAATAAACGAACTGCCCCCATTCGTGTTTTTCTATGCTAAAGATAGTTCGTTCTGTTATTTCAACTAACCCCACGGATACATGCTGTTCTGTATTTTTGGAGTCTGAGTCTTGGTTGTTTGTTTTTTGGTTTGTCATGGCCGTATTAATTGTCATGCTGAAAGACCAAGTATATCCAGTATTGGATTCTTCGCAATGCCCCTAACGGCAACGAAAATCCTGATATATCCATGTCACCACACTCTTTGCATTGTGGTTATTTGCCTGCATAGGCGCTTGGGCTTTGAGGAAGCTTATCGGAATCGCCAAAGCGGCTTGGGCGGTCGTGCCATGGCTGCTCTTTACAGAGTTCGTGATGAACCGCTGGAGCTGAGATCTGGAAACTTCCCCAACCGGCTAAGGGCTTTTTGTACCGTCTCGACAGATTCAATCTAATACCTGCCTTAGCCGTTTTCGACGTGGTAGGCAATCTCCTGAACTCGCAAGGCTCGCATCGTTCGCCCATCGATCTCCTGCGGCTCACACTCGACACGTTTTGAAGACAGGTGAGGTGGCAACCTCTTAAGCCCCAGCAGGGACACATCGACACTTTAGTGTTATCCATAACAAGCGGAGCGCGCCGCCCACGAAGGGCCAGAGTCGTGAGGATGAAGGCCCGATAGGGCCGTAACCTGGCTATGCCAGATTGCGGTTCACGACAGCCGTCCCCGGAGGGGCACGCCCAAGGCGTAGCTACATGCCTTGGCCTCAAGTGCTATTGGCTGGAACGGCTGTTGGTATTCGCCGGAGTCGATGTAGCGGGGCGGTGCAGATGCGCGCCAGTTGGATCGGTGATTTGAATGACGTTACCGTGCTGCCAGCCATCAGCCTGGGGATCAGCTGCAGGAATACGAATGTCAGCCCGCTCGGCTTTGGTTTTTGCAGCATCCACACCCAGGCGCTGATTGCGCTGTTCGACCATCGCCGGATCAGCCTGCCCATCTGCGGTAAAGCCCATCATCAACTGCGGCACCCCCACCGGCAGCGCTTTGTCCTGATCGGTATGCCAGGTATGCCATGTCTTCCCGTAGGTATGCGCCAGGCGCTCCATCAGTGCATGCTCAGCTGGTGCCGGAATGCCTGGGGCGATCAGCTGCCCAGAAGAGACCTCGTAACCATGGCTGTGCCACATCGCCTTCTCCTTGGGTGGCAATCCGGCAAAGAGCTTGTCGTCGATGATGTACTCGACGCCCATGATCTTGGCGCCCTTCGTGTTTCCATCGAAGATCACGCACTGGATCACATCCTCACTCAGGATCGAGCAGTAATGGTGTGCTTCCATCTGTACGTCCGGATGCCCGTTGTAAAAGTGAAAGCCATCCAGGTAGGCGTTGATGGAGTCAATGGGCGGCTTGGACTGCAGCGTCGCGGCGCCGGCTTCCAGCAGCTGGGTTTTAGCAGACTCGGGCCTGTCTGGTGTTTCCACAGGAGACTTCGTTTCGGGAGCGGAACAAGCCCACAGCAGAGTGCAGGCGAGGGGAAGGGTTATCGTTTGGAATAGCTGTCGCATGAGGAAGTCTTTGGCTGGTGTCCTTAGAGGACAGCCTTGGCCGATGAAGCGGACAGCTCAACGGACGAATGGCTCGAGTCGATGAAGAATTGCGGGCAAAAGAAAGCCCGCTGCTAGGTGGGCAAGGGAGCTTCTATCACACATAGGGATAGCTAATGTTCCCACACCGCATGTGAGAAGTACGTGAATAGTATCGGGGAGGGCTATCGCAAATCGCTTGGATGAACCCAGTCTGTGTCAGCCGAATCCAGGCTTTGCGGGTTGCTCGGCGAGCCTTGCTCAATCTCGGCCAACCTTAACTCCCCTCGCAGGCGCATTTCGTCCGCACTGCCTATGCAGCCGGGCTTTTTCGGAATGCTGTATGTGCATCCAGTAAAAAAGGATGCCGCCATGACAGGCACCAACCTGCCGGTAATGTCGATCCAGGAGTGGCGGCAGCTGCTCAACGACACCCAGGCGCTGCTCCTCGCGCCGAAGAAACATCATAGGGAGCTTCTGCACCAAGCATATGCACTACGTGATACGCATGCCGTGGACTCAGGAACCTTGGCCGATATGTTGGAGCTCGCGGACGAAGCATTGATGTACGCCCACTCTTTCCAAGCTGACCAGCAGTGGTAGGCTGGATACACGCCCTGGTACGGCGTCGCGTTGGGATAGCCATGGCGAAAGGGAGAGATCGTGAACAGAGATCCGAGCAAGGTGCTCATGCCCGACCACCCTCTGTACAGCGAGGCTGTGGAAGCACTCAAGCTGTACCACCAAGCTCAGGCTGATGGGGTAGTTGGAGCGGAGCTGGAGCGTCTCAAGCTGTTGGCCGAACATCGCTTTCAAGCCGTCACTGATTATCAGCTCCAAGCTTTTGGTGGCCCGGCTGAGCAAGGCCATTAGCAACCCGCCTTCCTGTCGGCGCCAATATAAGTTAGCGGTCTAATGCCGTCTTAGAAGGATCACCAAATGAGAGTCAGCAAGCGGAGCGCGCCGGCGCGACGGATGGATGCCCGAAGGCTCGAGACGTCGGCGTACGATGAGGACTCGGCTCATGACAGCCTGGCCAGGGAGGGCACGCCCTCATTGCTCTACAGGGCTTTCAACATACGCTCCAGTGTCTGATGCTCCCAAGTCGACAGTAGAGCAACCGGATCTGTCCGGTCACCAGGATCGAAATCCCAGCGCTGCCCATCCGGGCTAACGCACCGCTCGCAATAGTCCAGCTCATCACAGTCGTTGTAGATCGTGATCCGCCATCCCTCTATATCCACTTCGAAGTGGCAGGCGTACACATGCTCCCAGGACTGGCTGCCAATCTTGGTCATTGTCCGGCGCCCGAACACCGCATCTCGCAACACCTCGCTGACGTCCCGGGCCGTTAACGCGCCTGATGGTAAGTCGTGCCGGCTATGTTCAGTCATACGCTGCCTGAGCCTCTCAGTGATCAGCCATCGATAATAACCTGTGTCAAAGGAGCTCCGTAAAACACGCAGGAGAGGTGCGTTTGGTGGATGCAGCGACAGGAAGAGGTTGGAGTACAAATGTGCTCCATGGCGCTAGTGAAAGCTGACTTGCTCCCCTCGTGCATCCAGCTGGCAGGTTGCGCTGCCTCCACGATCGACAGTTCAGGCAATGTGGCGATCCGTCTTCTTCTGGCATGCAGCCTTTGAGTCATCTCTGGTGTCCTTGATATATCGCTCACGAGATCTGCGCTATGAATCCAACGACACCAGACGGACGCTATTTCGTTGTTAAAGGTCAGCTCTGGCGCTGCACGAATCCTTCATTGAGTGAATGCGAGCGGCAACGCCTTGTGCATGCCCTGATGGATGCTCGACGAAATGTCAAAAAGGCCAAGCGCGCTGACGATTTGAGCATGCTCAAATCTGCGCGTGCGCGAGTGAACGCTGCCAAAGTGGGACTGGGCGAGCGGGGGCCCGTTTGGTGGGACGACGGCAGCCCGGACTATAATCACTGTCGGGTAGACCTTTCGCCATATGCTGACTGGTACAAGGCTTTGGATGCCACAGTAGCTGAGTAATGTGCTGTAAATGCGCGCGCTTCGGGACTGCGCCCCATATCCGCATTGGCACCATATCTTCGCCCTTGGAGTTGGCTGTATGGGTTACAGACCGGACAACAAGTTGAGCTGCTGGATTCACTAAAAATAGATATCTCGAAAGTTTTCGGCATTTCCATAGACCCGCGAGCTCAGAATGTGCTTGCGGATTTTCATTTGGGTTTGAACTTAAACTGCGTTAGGATTCTCTTAAGACCAAGTACACATCACGGAGTATGCACATGTCGAGATTGGCCGAATTTCGTCAGCTTGAACAAAAATTAGCCGCCCAGTTGGCTGAGCTGGAAGCTATGAAGGGCAGCAGTGAGCTTCAGCGAGAGATCGAGTTTGAGACCAAACTGCGCGACCTTCTGGCTAAGTACGGCTTTAGCCTGCGTGACATCATCAACCTCCTAGATCCGCAGTCCGGTCGCCGCACTGCGGCTCCTGCGGCTACGGAGAAGGCGCCGCGTCGTGCCCGCCAAGTAAAGCAATACAAGAACCCGCATTCGGGTGAGGTTATTGAGACTAAGGGCGGCAACCACTCGAAGTTGAAGTCCTGGAAAGCTGAATATGGTTCTGATGAAGTAGAAAGCTGGCTCTCTAAGTAAGCCGCAAGGACTGAAGAAACCTCCGCTTTCGGAGGTTTTTTTATGGCTTGAAACGAGGTCTTGGCTGTTGAACAGGAGGGCGCGAGACAGTGAAGCCAACGGAAAAATCAATAATCGCCCGGGCATTTGAGAGGCTTTCCCCATGCAGGAAGACCAAAAAAAACACAGCTCACTAAGGCTACAGAAGGCCTGCATTACCTCGACTTGATACTCACAGCCCAAGAAGCAGATGATCTCAGGGAGCTCGTACAAGAACTCCAAGCCGCAGGTAAGCACCCTGGACTGGCCGGCGTGTTCAGATCCATCTTGGAAGATACCTGGAGCGGTGATGAGCCTTGGCCTAAGATCTCATCACCGGAGACGCCGGAGGGCGATTGAGCTCTATTTTTTGGCTGGCAGTCGGATCGGAATGGTATATCTGCGGGCTATCCAGCCTTCCAAGGCCTCACCAGCGACATCTACAGACACTCGAATCCAGACCTCGCCATCCTCCAGAACCTCAAGTAGGGCGCCCTTCTGCGGTAAAGCCTTGATCTCAGATTGTTCTGATGGCTCAGTTCTCAAGTTTACCTTGTCGCCAGTGAGCACCCTGTGCCCGTCGAGCAAGCTGAGTTTGTCCATGGGAATCGTGGCTAGAGTTTCGGTGATTTCTGTCGAGCTTTCCGCGCCGGACAATTTCTCTTGTACGAAGTCGTAAGCCTGCCAAACCCCTATGACATCCACGATCGCACTGGCCATAGCGATCAGGAACACGAGGCAAGCAATCAGACGGGCTCTGGAGACTGCAGGCAACTGCTCAACTGCATCCCCACGGTCTAACCGTTCGACTATCTGACCGTCCACTGCAGTGGCTTCGAACTTTTCAAACTCACCGCTTTCAATCAAATCCAGCGGGGCATCGAATGCAGCTTCACGCAGCAGCAGAGCAAGGTCAGGGGCTTCGTCAGAGGCGAGATAGCTCAGCAACGGCGAATTCAGCTCTCCCCACGAGGTGACAGCTGCTGCAGCCATACGCAGGGCCGAACGGTTTGTTAACGAATCCAGCCCGGCAAAATTACTTCTCCAGGAAGCGAGGTTCAGGGAATCCAGTGCTGCTCTGGCTGAACGCAAGCTGGAGTTATTGAGGGAGTTGAGTGCAGCTGCAGTCGCTCTCCATGAAGCGTTGTCCATGGCGTTGACGGTAGCCATTGCCTGCTTCCAAGGCGGGTTTTTTATCGACTCGATAGCCGCTACGGCCTGTCTCAAGGAGGAGCTGTTGATCGAGTCGACCGCTGCCATTGCCAGCTTCAGGGACGGAATGTTCATCGTCTTGACCGCTGCCACGGCCTGCTGCAGGGACGAGCTATTCATCGATTCCACCGCAGCCCTTGCTTGCTGCAGGGAGGAGTTGTTCATGGACTCAACTGCGGCCCTTGCTTGTTGTAGGGACGAGCTGTTCATTGACTGAATTGACGCCATAGCTTGCTTTAACGATGAGTTGTTCAACGATTCAACGGCTGCTCTTGCTTGTTGCAGAGACGAGCTGTTCATCGACTCAACTGACGCCATAGCTTGCTTCCAAGACGGGTCTTTGATCAGGCTCAGAGCAGAAACCGAATCTTTCCAAGGCGGATTCTTTATCGCGTCGAGTGTGGCCCTCGCTTGCCTCAAGGAAGGAGAGTCCAGCATCTCCCGAGCTGTCGCAAATGTTCGGGCAGCTTCTTCTGGATTGAGCGGTGCTGACTCAGCCTCAGCAGAAGCGTCATCCAGATCAAGTACGAAGGCCTCGGGCTTGGGCTTAGCAGCGGCGGGCCCCGCTTCCTGACTGTCGACTGCTCCTTGTGCAGAAATGCCGGATCCAAGGGTGGCTTGATCGAGTTCGTTCTCTGAGCCTTCGGAGCTCTTTTTCGGTTTTCCTGCACTGCTGCTCGGAGCCTGGCTCTTGTCTTTCACTCGATCACCATCCTTCTGCGGCCTCTGACATGGGGGCCTGGATGGAGGCGATTCTAAGCCATTTTCCTCCATCGCTGGCTGGCCGAAACACAAAGAAGCAGCTGCATTCTCCCTTGGCCAAGCCGCCGTCTCGGACGCACTGCAACCATCATGAGAAGACAGCCAAGCCATCGCTAGTCCGGCTCGAAGAGTCCGGCTGCTCGTGGATGCCTTTCGTTGAACGTGCGGCTTTGGGGATCGGAGGTGCGAGGTGGTGGAAGGGGCGGGCATCGGGTCGATGAGAGGGGCGCGTGCATCTTCTGCATGGGGCAGAGACTTGCATTGAGGCAAACGAACTCCATCAAATTTTGGCTGGGGTTCAAAGTTGAGGCCTCACACAACAATCCTCATTGGGATTGGGAAATTGACGTCAAACAAATCACATTAAGAGGATGCTCTTAGGATACCGTTTTTATACTCTGTCAGAGTATGCGGTAAACATACCGTTAAACATTCTTTGCGATTGTCGTTTTCGCGGTGTTACTATCTGGCCGACCAACTATTTCGAGCTGTATTTTTGTACAGTGCCAGCATCTGGTGGCTGTGCTTTTGTACAGTGGCGACTACGTATTCGAATATCGAAGGGCAGCAGTGCTGAAGCGACCCTGGATAACTTACGTGCCTATTTAGGGCGCTCGCGGAATCTTTATGGACAAATCTCCTGACAAATTACCCTTTGATGCAACAAAGTTGTTCGAAGCGCTTCAGTACCAGCTCGTTGTCGCGCTTGAGTACTGCTACAAGCTTGAGAAAGGTAAGCGCTTGTGGGTCGAGGTCTATGGCGACGTGACGCTCGAAGGCGCGTCTCAGGTTGAGGTCAAGCTCTACGCCGATACACTGAGGGACGGCCATCCGAACATCTGGAACACGCTGAACAACTGGCTGAACAAGGCCTTCGACCATCGAGCCTACGAAAGCCTGGTGCTGATGACAAACCAGGAGTTTTCGCCCCGATCGACACTTACGGGGTGGAACAGCAGCACCGCCGCGCAAAAGCATGCTCTGCTGGCTGCCATCTACGACCCCGCCGAAAAAAAGTTTGCTGGGTCTAAAGCTAAGGAGCCATCCGAGGGTTTGGCACTGCAGCGCTCTGTCATGGATCCCGCGCTGAAGGATGACCTCCTGGAGGTGCTGGAGAAGGCTGTGTTTATCACCGCATCGCCTTCGCTCCAGGAGCGTATTCACGACTTCAAGGTTCTACATCTGCGGGCGATCCGGGAGTCGAAGCATCAGAGCTTCATCGATGACATCCTCGGTTTCATCGGCAGTACCAAGTTCATCGAGAGCGGCTGGGAAATCTCCTGTGAGGATTTCAACGCAAAGGTCGCTGAGCTGACCAAGCGTTATATGTCCCACTCCAGCATCTTCCCGGAGGTTGATGTCGATGCCCTGGAGCAGAGTATTGACCTGGCAGAGATCGCTGACCGACCTTTCGTGAAGAAAATCTTTGAGATCGAAGGCGAGAAGCGGCTCAAAAAGGCGGCCTTGGAGTTGCTGATCGCCGGCGAGGTCATTGACCAGCTGTACACGGACTGCCTAGCTTCGCCATTCGACATCAAGCGCTACCAGAAAAACCACTTGGATCGTCACCAGGATGGGCGGCAGATGGCGATGATCGACTGCATGGGTGAGACGTGCCCGATCCAGCTCAAGCTCAATTCCTTGAGGTTTTTCTTCGCCCAGCATTCTGCACGGGTCGAGAAGCTGAAAACCTTTGAAGACACCACCACGGAATTCCGCAACGGCATCTACCACATGCTCGCCGATGCGAAGGCCGACAAGGTCGAAGACGAGTTCTACTGGAGGCTCTGGGATGAGTAACAATGCCGCGGATCACATCTATACACTGCGCCGAACTCCCTTTGCACTCGCACCGGTGATCCATTCGTTCTACGACCACTGGGATGGTACCGAAAAGGATGTCTTGCTCAGCTACCTGATCCTCCCGTTAGTAACCTACAAGCCGCTCCACAAATTCCTGCATCACTCCAGCAGAAAGAGCTCTCTTCGTACGCTGTTGCAGGATCCATCCCGCGTGCTGGGCCTTGAGCTGCGTCTCGAAGAGTTCAAACCGATCACCAATGCTGCCCTGCTGATCCTGACGTCAGAAAGGAGCATTCAGATCGCCGACGACATGTCGGTCGCGTCGCAAGGGAAAATCCGTGAAGAGAACGCCGACGACAAGCTCATGAAGTACGCAAGAAAGCTGGCGGTGGTTTTTAACGGTGAAAGTGTCGTTTCTATTTACAGGTCGCTGGGGCTCAAATCGCTATGAATTGCTACGTTAGCTACATCGGTGTCGTTGACAAGGACAAGCAGCTTCACTACGTCCCGCTCTTCCCAGGCCTGAACGTCATCACCGGTAGATCCTCCACTGGTAAAAGCGCAATTCTCGAGATCTTCGACTACTGCATGGGTAGCAGCGAGGACACCATCCCTGATGGCAAGCTGACCGACCGTGGCGAGATTTTTTTCACCGTCCTGCAGTTCCCCGAACTGACCCTTGTGACGGGGCGCGTAGCTGCCTCGAAGCGCTGCTTCCTGCGCGAAGCCACCGAATCTGACGCGAAAGAAATCATTGAGGCCATGAAACACGTCGACTACTTCTTCGAGGATCGATACTTCATCCCTCGGGATCAGTATCTCAAGAGCCTTGGCAGGTACTTCGGCGTGACTTTGGAGAACATCGACGTCGACCCGATGTACCAAGAGGTCACCGGTAAGAAAAGTGCAACGCCGTCGGTACGCAGCTTCCCGTCACTAATGCTCCAGCACCAGAACCTGGTAGCGAACAAGCACGCGATTTTCTACCGCTTCGACGAGAAGGTTAAACGGGATCAGGCGATCGATCACTTCAAGATCCTGATGGGCATTGTAGGCGAGGAGTACTTCGATATCGCCAAAGAGCTCACTGAGGCCTCGTACGAGCTGCGTCGAGCCAAGCTTAAGATCACGAAGGACGACAAGCAGCGAGAAGCCACCATCGGCAAGTTCGAGCGGCTGCTTTCCGAGTACAAAGCCCTCGCAGGCAAACCCCTCTTCGACATGACTGCTGAGGAGATTTTCATCAAGCCTAAGGCAGCGTTGCGGCAGCTGGAGGGCACCCCGGTTTTGGTCGACGGCCTGGCTGATGATTACGAAGCCACCGTGGCATCGCTGCGAGAGAAGAAGGCCAGCCTTGTTCTGGAGCTCCGCTCAGCGCTGGGCAGGAGCGATCTTCTGGATCGTTCTGTTGAGCACGCCAAAGGTATCGGTGCCAATTTCGCTTCACTGCCGGTACCTCGTTCTACCAGCCTCGATCACACCTTCTGCCCCGTCTGCGAATCTCATTCCGACATCCCGGAAGACCAGGCCAACAAGCTTACCGAGGCCATCGAGTGGCTGAACGGCCAATTGAAGCTTTCGTCGTATGCACGGGAGAGCCTTGGGCAGGAAAGCCGTGAGCTGAAGGCAGAGATCAAGGCTATTCGTCTGCAGATCAGGGAAGTCCAAGGGGCGCTCAAGCCCTTTGAAGAGCAAGAGGCAAGGCGCGCAGAGGCGAACGCCCTGGAAGATGCCCCAAAGAAAACGAAGATGCGGCTCGAGATCGAGATCGAGAAATTCATGGAGGATGTGCCTTCCGATTCGAAGGATCTGGCCGCGTACTGGGAGGAAAAGGTTGCGGCATTGAAGGAGCTTCTGGGCTCGTATGATGTCGAAGTCGAACTGGATCGACTGACGCGCGACATCAACAAGAAGATGAAGGAACTGGGTAAGAACTTCCCCTTCGAGCAGCATTACAGGACGGGTTCCCTGAAATTCGACCTGAACACTTTCGATCTGTGGCATGAGAAGGACGCATTCAAAAAAGTGTTCCTGCGATCCATGGGTAGCGGAGCGAACTGGCTGTACTCCCACCTCACGCTGTTCATGGCGCTCCATTATCAATTTGCGGCGCGTGCCAAGGACTGCAAGATTCCACCGATCCTTTTCCTCGATCAGCCGACCCAAGTCTACTTCCCTTCAGCTGACCATGGGGATGAGTTCGTCCCGGCAAACCTCCGCTCGGAAGAGAACAAGGGGGTGGATTGGCATGATGACCTGGATGCAGTGGCCAACATGTTCACCCAACTTGCCCGATTCTGCGATCAGACCAAACACGAGACAGGTGTGATGCCGCAGATCATCGCCTGCGATCACGCGGATCATCTCGAGTTGGGAGAGGGCTATCGTTACAACGACTTCGTTCGCGCCAGGTGGCGTCAGCGTGGGCTCATAGCAGACTGATCACCAGATACAGTCAGCTATCTCGCCTGAGGCTCGCGTAATCACGGCTGCGGATTACGTTGGCCTCAGTGCATTGAGCAGGGTAGGTCACACCTACCTTCTAAGCTCATCCGTTCGGTTGCTGTTGCTAGAAGGCCGAGCCGGCTTTTGACGACAAGGGCGCACTTCGGGAAAGCACTCGACCACGACTAGCCCCCCAGGCCATCGCGCGAGCTAGCGTATCGCCAGGCCTCTTGTCGTAGGCCTCTTCCAACCGGGCCAGGCCTGACGGTTCGTAGATCCCGATAAAAAGCTGTGTATCACCGGATCGCGATAGCCGGACTTGAACATCAAGTCTCGCTCCGTCAGCAAGCGCTTCCTCATGCGAGCGGTGCTCAAGACTGGGGTCGGCCCAAGCCCAGAATACTTCTCCGCGATGTCGCATCCATGCCTCCTGATGAATCTCCTTTCAGAAAGCCTAGCCCGTTTCGTCTAGCACGCCGTCTCCAGATGTTTACAAAATTGTTCAGCCCGATATGCAGAAGCGATCTTGAAGATTTTAAACATTGCGGCTAATACTTAAGTGCTGTCGGCAAGAGATGATCACGCAGACTGAGCACTTGAGATTTCTGGATTGAATCGAGCGTTTTTGGGTTTTGCTTAGGCAGGCGAGCCGTCGATGAAGTCTACACTTGCTCTGGTACATTTCGAAGAATATTGTGCTTGAGCGTTTGGTTCGTAGGTGTGTTTGGTATTTACGTTAGAGGTTTACGGATGACGTGGGTGATTGGTGGTAAGCATCTGTTTTGTGCAAGGGCGATGTCAGATGTCCAGATTACAATACCCTTGGAGTACGGTGGCTTTAAATATCTGAATATTTTGCAAAAAGTTCATCTGATTACGCCAAAGATCACGGTGTTGTTCGCTGGCTCCGTGAGATTGGCTCTTGCAATCATAGAAGATCTTAAGAGAAATTATGCGCCTAAAGTTAAAAGCGCGTGGTATGCGGAACCATCGCATGTTGCTAATGATTTGAGACGCCATATAAATCGTAGCGATGAAATAAATCGTACGCCTATGGATGGTCAGGTACAGTTCTTGGTGTTTGTTGCTCCTAATGGCACCCATAAATCATTTGGAATGTTCAAAATGGTTTCGCCCGGATATAGCATCAGCACTACTAAAGAAGGAACTCCATTTGAAATTTTTGAGTTGGGGTCTGGGTCTGTACTTGACGACTACAGGTCTATCGTGAGTAGACACTCTGAGGGAGTGTATTTCTTTGACGATGATGAAGGTGGGAAGCCCAATGCCGTAATTCCGGTAGGTAAGGTTGCCTTAGAATTTGCTTATCAAGAGGCGCTTCAGTATCAGAATGCCGGTATAAGTAAAGCTATGCACATCACCTTGGTTACACATAAAAAGGCAATTCTGAAAATGCTGCCGGAATCTCCTAATTTGGCTTTTCCTCAAGTAGCTGATAACTGGGGTGATTTGTGCCAGCTAGCACAGAACAAAGGCATTTGCCTCGCGTCGTGTGACGCGAAAGCTTAGAGCATTTAAGGAAGGTGAGTTTATATCTGGAGCGTGCTGTTGAGAAATGCCATTGAGTATCACTCGCGCACGCATCATAGGCTATGGGGTTCGAGTGTTCTATTAAAGGCGCTGGAGAAGCCGGCTTGACTCGCTATCAGGGTCGCCAAGGGCAGTTCAGGTGACCGTCCCTGAGGCAGTTCGGATCAGCGAGCAGTTAAGGGCGTTTGATGTGCAGTCTCACTGCCATCTTAGCGGAGCTCTGATGAGAAAGTAGCTAAGGACAGTGTGAGGGCCACGGCCAAGGCTGGTACCGGCACGAAGGCCAAGCGCACATCTAGGCGGAAAGGCAGGACATTGAGCTTCGATAAGAGTGACGGACAAGCCACTGGTTGTTGAGGGAGTTGTCGCCCGTGCATGTCGCTGCTTCGGGTACGGGATGGCCGCCTGGCTGGTAAGCAGGACAGGTACCTAATCTTTGGTCGTCATTGGCCGGGGATTCTCATCACCGAAGTGATGTCGCTGGAAGCAGATTGTCTATGATGATGGCGTTAGGCTATGCTCAGCTGTTCGCTTACTAAAAACGCTGATGAAGGCGAGTCATCGGGAGCGAGAGCCCGATCATTTTGTGCTCTGAGTTAGCCCTGCCGTAATCTTCAACTAGGACGAAGTCTGTGAGAGTGTCGCTCGATACGAACGTGCTGCATCAGGAGGGGTTTAATTCTCAGTCGATGCGTTTATTGCAGCGGCTCATTATTGCAGGCTTTGTGAAGCTATATATCAGTAGAATTGTGCTTCGTGAGCACGATACAAAGCGATACACTGAGACGTGCTCCAGATTGCAGAGTGTTCGGGACAATCTTCTAGAAATAAACAAAGCATTCTTAAAATCTGGCGCTCAGATGAGCGCGCTTTCCAGGCTGGAAAGTCAAATAGAAAAATTAGCTCCAGACTTAGACGCAAGTCGGGAAGCTTCTACTGAGGCTTGGTTACGTGATTTTCAGATTGAAATTATAGAGGCAGATGCCCAAGTGCATGAGTTGGCTTGGGACGACTATTTCTCTGGGAACGGCGCATTCAAGCGTGCTAAAAATCGCGAAGACATTCCTGATGCAGTCATAGCGAGGTCACTGGAGCGCCTTGCTAGCGATGAGGAAGAGCTAACGTTCATTTGTAAAGATGGACAGCTGAAAAAATTCATGAGTGAAGTTCCTGGGGTTCGCGTCTTTAGTGAGCTGTCGGAATTTATTTCCAGCCCTGATGCCGTGAATAAACTAAATGAGCTCGACTCTCATGACAAAGCCATTGAGGCATACAAAGCTGCCATAGCGTCCGAGGAATTCCTTGTCGGTGTTATAAAGTACTTTTCCGCTCCTGAATCTGATTTCCAGTATGCAACCTGGCAGGGTGAAGAGATCGAGAGCAAAAGCGGACTACCACTGGTGGTTTATGGAGAGCCAGTCGTAAAGGGGGTGGTTGCCCAGTCGGTGAAAAGTCTGAGGTTCGGGCCCGTAGCCTCTCTTGCCCCAAGGCACTATGTCGTACCGATATCGTTTACGGCGAATGCACGTTTTATATTTCTCGCTGATTATAACGAATGGCTTCAAGCTCCCGACGATGTCAAGGAGTGGGTTGATGTCATTTCATCCGATCGGGCAGGACTTTGTAAATTTTCGGCACTACAAGCCTGCGAGATCACTGGTCAAGTTGATATTCATTTCCCGGAAGGTGTTACGCCCGAAAGCATGTTGATACACGCCAATTACATCGGTGCAGATGATTCGCCCCTTGACATCGAATTTATTCCAGGGAAAGTGGTTGTTTAGAGTCCGGTCTCGACGATTTGTGACAACATTGTTGATTGAGTTTATGTAAATGAATGGGCATATTCAAGAACCAAAGGTTCGTCTAAGGCTTCCGCACTCCGCAGAAATACTTCTCTGGTTGATCATCCCCGTGGCGCTTTTGCTCCGATTGACTTACATGTATGAGTATGATGCTATTAAGTATTTCGTGCGGGACTACTACTGGGATATGATTATAGCTACGCTATTTACAATATTTCCAATATTTTTCAGGCAGATTTTCTCAAGCTATCCTCTAGAGTTCTTGATGAAAGCTAAGGCTTTTAGTCACGAGTCCGTAATTAATGTTGGTCGAGATTACATTGCGCCCGCTAGGGAGGAAAGTCGCTTCGATGATGCTCGAGTAAAGAATCCGCATTTATCAAGCGGGACGGAAGCTTTATTTGGGCAAGCTGAAAGATCTCGTAAGCTTGCCAAAGACATTTATGGCCGCTCCGGCGTCTATCTGTTGCTCGGCGTTTTGGTGGCATTCTCCGGACTTGTATTTTTCTATACCCAAACAACCACTCTAAATGAGCCGGGTGCGCTCAGCGAAAAGTTGCTTCTATTGGCGCCAAAGTTCGGTATATTGTTCTTCATTGAGTTTGTAGCTTTCTTTTTCTTGAGGCAGTATCGATCGGCTATGGATGAGTTTCGATACTATGAGTCTATCGCAAGGAGGCGCGAAGAGGTCAGCGCGCTGCTCATACTTTCAGCTGAGTCCGAACCGAAGATCAATCTGATGGAGCTTGTGAAAAGCGACTCATACTTCTCTAAAGTTTCCGCGCTTGAGAAAGATCAGTCTACAGAGATCCTTGAAGCCAGAAAGCTGGAGAAGGGTGAGCTTGAGCTACTAGGGAAAGTCGTTGAATCGGTTGTCAAAGCAAAGGGATAGGTAGAGACGCTAGCGCTGAGAGCTTGGGCTGCCAGGCTAGGCGACTGGGACGCGCTGTCTCTACATGGCCGCAGGCGGGGATAGCACCTGCTTCAGAAGATCAGGTGCGTATCCTGTTGCAGAGTCCTCGTAGCAAGCCGACGACTGTCACAGAGAGTCTTACAGACGAGCTTAAGCCGCTGCCCTACTGGTCAACCTCGCATCATAGATGGGCAATGTGGCTCGTTTTAACAGGGCTTGGACAAAGAAGTTCAACGAGTTTTTCGAGCATTTTCCTTTGCGACGCTCCAGGTAAAAGTCCCTTGAGGCTCTCCAGGCCAAGGCAGCCATTCCGAAGACTACGGCGCAGTAGATCGCAAGGATGATGCTGGTAACAGTGTAAGCTGTGAGATTGTGAAGGTATGGAGCTGCTTGCGCTTTCAAGCTTTCATTGTTATCCAGTATCCTGAACGTTGCGTTCATCGCGAGCCCGACGAAACCAAGGGTGAAGAAACCGCGAAACAGCTTTATACTGAAAATGTGGTTGATGATGCTTTCACCAACGGTTAGCGCATTTTCTTTAAAGCTTTTGCTAAGGGTAATGACCTTATCAAGGTTCTCTACAATTTCCAGGTAGGAAGCCTCGGAGGCATTAATGTGCCGCTTCAGCCAAGCACTCTTGTAGTCCTCGAGCCTGCTGCGGGAGTAAGTTGTCTCGCTACCCAGGATGCCATGCTTCCTGAGCATAAACTGCCGGTATTCCGGATCGTATCGGCGTGCCAGTAGGTATAGAGCAACTAGCTCGAACATAGCGGCAATGAGACAGAGGGGTAGAGTGAGCTTGGAGTCTGCGACCTGAGCAGCAAAAGACCCGACCATGAAGACAACGGTTAACAGGATGAAGCCTATGGCAAGCTTATAGGTCTTTGTCTTGGGGCCGGAAGCAATCGTGGATGGGCCGAAGGCAAGGTTGTACTTCATTGCAACTGTTTCGATTTTTTCTAACGTTAGAATTTCCATTGTTCTCTTGTATTACATCCATTGTTACTGTCGTAATTCTAAATCAAAGCACATAGTAAACAGCCCTGATGAGTGACTGTCCACGCTACCTTACCGCACCTCGGCAGGGCTGTCAGCGCTGTATCCCATGCTTGGTGTAGGTCGCTGCCTCGGGCCCTGGGTGGCCGCCTGGCTCTCAACTGGATGTGTTCTGGGGCGATAGGGCGTAGAGTAGGCAAGTGGCCCCTTTCAGCACCTTAAGTGACCTTGAACCCGTGCCCAATTGCTACTTCAATTTTAATGAAGCGCTGAGCGCGCTCGGTCTGCGACAGCTAGATCTTCACTAAAGCTCTCGTCGAGTTCTTCGTCGAGAGCAACAAATTCTTCAGTCGGCATTCCTTCCAGCAGGGCGTCTCTCAGTTCTTTACGCTTGCGAAGGTAGACCTCCCTAATTTGGTGGTGCCTTACTGACTTTATGGTTTCGTCATAGCTTGCTAGGTCGCGGAATGCCCAATTAATGTAGTGCTCAACAGAACTTTCGTCTATTTGGCCGGTCTCTTGTTGAATCTCTTTGATAAAAGTATTTATGTCAATAAGGCTTTTTCGGAACTCATCGTCGTTGCGAATTTGGTTTTCGTTAAGAAGCTTTAAGATTTTCTTGGTAATGAACGCATGGCGATACATGTGCAGGCAGACTTGGTGCGGTATTCCGGCTAGTTTCCGCAAGTGTCCTATTTCGTTAGATAACGTTTGGCCGCTAAGCGCTTTGCCTGTGCGTTCAGAAATGAAAAGCTGTCTATGGTCGGCCCCTAGTTTATAGTGTGCAGCTATTATAGCTGCGCGAGCTTTTCGTATATGAGTTCTGATCTTTCGTAGGATCATAAGTGGGACAGGAACTTCCCTTTTTTTAATTTCACCACCGCCCTTTAGTGTGATCAAGGTTAGTTTGTGTTCAGGATGATCCAGTGCATCTATAATGTCGTCGGTGGAGACGTTCTGAATTTCGTCCCGTCTAGCCCCAGTGGCTTCAAATAGATCAAGTAAACAAGCTCGGCGCTCTCGGACAAAAGCGCTAGATTTCGAGTGCCGATTGGCGGTCGTTAGTTTTTCAATGTCTTCATTGGTGATGGGGTCTCTTTTGTGTTCCCTTCTTGCAAACGTAAATGACCGGTGAGTTTTATAACTTCGCCAAATTAGAGCGCCTCCACGAACTTTGGTAGCGAAGGTTTCGATTTTTATTCGTATTACGCCGTTCTCAGAAACAAAATTAGGGTTTCCATAAAAAATACCGACGTATGTTAAAAAATCTAGCCAAACTCGCCCCGTGGCTCGTGCTGAAGCGCCACTTTTCTTTTCGATTGAAGGATTCCTAGATGATTTTTCATTGGCCATCTCTTTAACGTACTCGCCAAATTTCGCGTCGGTAAGATCTTTCGGTTCGATCGAGTCCCGATAGCAGCGCTTGAGCAGCTGGCTTACCTTCGCAGCGTAGTCTCCGATACTGCCACCCTTATCGCCCTTCCGGGACAATCCTACTCGGCCACCGCGTCCAACACGTCTTAACAGATTTAGCATATATAGATTCCCAATTAGACACGGTGATTTATCAGGCCATGTAATATAGGAAATATTGCTCGCGTCTTGCTTGGAGAGGCGATCAACCGAAAAACGTTCGTTGACCTCGAAACTCCCAAGGAGATGATATATCTTTTGGGAAGTCACGCTTTTAGCAGGTTTATCGGTTACGGTACGCATTTAGGTCAGTTACCTCTAAGCTCGGTGCAGGGGAGGGGCGAGAGAGTTGATCGAATGGATGATTGTTCATCGCGACAATAGCCCTCAGACTATTTGACGCGTTTTCAGCACGTTCCTCGCGTCGAGCGGCGTCGGAACCCTCACTTATTGTAACGAACTGATGTAGTGCGTCATCGAGTGCGCAGAGCAAAATCATATTTGTCTGGCGCAGGATTTCTAACTCAACTTCAAGTTCTTCTACTTTAAGTGTTAATCCCGATTTACTTCTTTTGTTAGCCCTGGCGGCTTTCTTGTCGGAGTACTCTAGAGCCGCAATAGCTTTGCGGCGTAAGTCATCAAGCGATTTGTAGCCGCCTGAAATAATGATGGTGGAATGAGTTTTAAGAGTGTTCAGGCTCATTGGGAAGGTGCTCAGCTCCACACCCGAATCTGTTAGTACAGTCCGCTGAATCCTAGCCAGATTAGCTTGTGTTTTTAATGCTGCTCGAAGCTCTAGGTCGCCTGCATGTTCTTTTGGGCGCTTAATAATATTAATAAGTAATTGCTGGAGCGCATTGATTCCCAGCGACAGTTGCACGTCCTTAGTTTTTTTACTCATCAGGCGCTCCTGGGTTTAGTCAGCTTGGCTACAATTTTGTAGCTCTCGCCATGCACGTCAGTGAAAAATTCCGGCTCAACCTCAAGCCAGCCGTCTGTTATCAAGTCAAGGATGTAGTCTTCAATGGCATCGCTGTCAATTACCTCGACATCATCTGTCCCGTAATGATCTTTAACCAGCGTCGCCAGATCTTCATACTCGGAATAATCCCCAGACTTGAGGCGCTCTCCCAGATACTGTGCACTAGCGGTTCTCACAATGGCACCATCTATTGTTTCGGAAATATAATGCCAAACATGACTCGGGTCTGTGTGGCCAAGCATCCATCGCAATGTGCCGAGGTTGTTAAACCCGCTGCAATAGAAAAATAGCATCGCAAAGAAGCGGCGCAGTTGATGCTGTCGGATGTAAAGGCGTTGCCCTTGGCTGTTCAATGGGGTCTCAAAATAGTCACAAAAAATATCGAGATTTCCATTGAAATTGCTTTGGGTGAGCTTAGCCGCTCCCCTCATGTGGGGAGTAGAAAAGAGTTTTTTATAGGTTTTAATGAACCCTATGCGCTTGAGTTCTGTTTGCATGTGTGTCAGGTTTTTAATCATCTGCACAGCAATCGGATCTATGGGGCGTGCTTCTGTCAATCGCTTTCCTAAAGCGTATCGTGTGCTTTTAGCATTCAGGAATATTAGCCAAGATTCCGTACTGTCCAGGCAATTGTCTGCCATCAGGCCCGTTAATTCACTCATGCGTCGAGCCATTAAAATACCGACTACTATTTGAATACCCCCGACGTAGACGCCGATCATCTCATAGAGGCCGCGGTTAGCCCTGAGGTCTCTGAAGTAATCAGATTTACTTCCTTTGTGCGGTGTAGAGTAGTCGTGATCCTCGTCAGGGATACCCAGGGACAACCTTGTAACTCCAAGTTTAACCAGATCTGGGCTAATTAGTTGGCGTACTCTTTTGGAAGATAGGCCCGCTGGCGACACCTTAAGTCGTTGACACTCTTCTGCTATGCTGCACATTGCATCAACAAGGCTTTGACCATGTTTGAAGTGAAACTCGATAGCATTGCGAATTGATTTGAAAGCCACCTCTGATGGAAGAGTTTGGAAACGCCCCAACTTCGACAGCTTAGGCTTGAATTGCTCTGCTTCCACCAAGGCCTTGATCGGTGGCGCAGGGTAACCCACCTCATGGAGAATTCCTAGGCTATAAACAGCGTGCTTGTACGAGGCGTATCCGCTCTCGCCCAGAAGCTGTTCATTATCTTTGCGTACCTGCGCACGGGGATACTCTCTCTCAAATAAGCAAGAGTTTTCATTATACGTCAGGATTAGGTTGACTGGCTTGAGCGTCGTATTGCCCCAAATACAGCTTTTGTAGATATCCCTTGAGATCAAAGCTGAGTTAGGTTGATTCCCATGCTTTGTCTTGTAATAGTACCCATGCAGGAGCAGGCATGCTCTGATTTTAGGGATCAGGGCTTCTTCAATGCCTAACGTGGCATCGTCCCTTTGCTCATCTGTTATATCCAGAATCTGAGGATTGAGGCTTATGGTTTCCTGGATCTTTTCAGCGCAGGTTGAATCTAATAGACCTAAGCAAAATTTCTTTAGCTCGCTTGTCCAATTGTGGATTGACTCATGCGTGTACGGGCTCTGAGATATTGTCTCTAATATCTCTTTAAGGTTGCCGGATGTGAGTTCCCCAAGTTGAAATTTGTGAATCTTGTATCTGGTGCAATTAATCAGCAGATAGTCGATCACGCAGCAAGCAGTAGCAAAGCGCTTCGCCTGCATTTCCTTGGATGTGGTTTCGTTCGAGTGAGAGTCTCGTGTTGCACCAATAAGATAATATTTAAAACTTTCTAATAAGATTTTGTTCTTGTCATCGGTAAGCATGCTGCCATCGGGGAGCTTTACGCACCAGTCGATATGCAGGGGTTGGATGTAGCCAAAATTGTAGTGCCACTGAGTTTCGTCAAAGTCGCTTTGCAGCCAAGTGGCACTCCGGTAGATTTCACGCGGATCTTGTGTGAATTTCTTCAGAAACGCTAAGTTAGGCGGCAGATTCATATATGAACTTCTTCATAGATTCGGGATTGGTGTTGGCCTCAGCGACATCAAGACTCTTCTGGAGGTCTTCATCGAACCCTTCTCGGATGTTTGACGAGATCAGCGTTGTGAAAGCCGCCCAATATTTAGCTTTCGCATTCACTTGGTCTGGCGTAGATGCTGAGTTGACTGCGTCGCGCAACGAGACGAGGCTGGTCATCAACGGAGTGCTAATGGATATCAGTACTCGCTGCTCGTCTTCTTTACTCCGGCGCTTCTGAGATTTCCCTGTATGATCTTTTGGAGATTTCATACCTTCAGGAATCTCTTTTAAAGCGTGGTTTGACAGGAATTCGTGGAGTTTGTCCATATTTTCAAAGCCACTAGCTTCTAGAAGATATGAGCTATCTTTCATCGCTTCGAGAATGATCCCTTTCTGGAATATCCTGATCCAACGTGTTTGGAAGAAATCCAATATGACCTGTGGTAAGTACGAGCTCAGTAGATCGGCGCGATAGGCTGTATGTCCGAGGCTTCGAGCGAGTTTTGTTACACTATTGTGTTCTAAGTATTTTTCGACGGCAACCGAAGGGCGATAGTTGTTGGTGGATACTCGTTTAACGAGTCGCCGTAACTCAATATCGCCGAGTGAGCTGTGATTGGCGAACTCGCTAACGATTTCTTCCATCACGCTTTTTTCGGTATATCTACCCCATCGCTTCAATCCGGGGCGAGTAGGTTGGTTGATATACTGGTTGCAGTGAAGGAATAAATATCGCCAGTCATCGACCCCTGCTTCCTCTAGCTCTTTACGAAGCGGTGCGGTCAGTTGAATGAGCATCCTGATTACAGCAGCAGTACGCGGGGTTAGGTCAATCTTTTGTTCACTTAGTTTGCCCCCTTTGCGCTCTTTGTATCCAACAAGTTGATAACCGCTATTGGTTTTTAAGAGGCCGGAGGGTTTTCCATATTTGTTATTCAGCTCAAAGCCTTTAAAAAAACTTTCAGTCAATTCAGGGTGCGAGTGGACTAGCATGAGCTGAAATGCAATGAAGTCGTAGCCTTTTGGTAGGCCAAGCTCATTAGATATCTCAGCTTTCTGCATGTTGCCGAAGCGTTTTTGGTAGTCTTCCCGAAAGAACGGCAAGCCGTGTGCCTCGAACGAAGCGCAGATGTTTTCAACGCCAATGTCATTGATGGAATTGGCGCTTGGGTATCTGTTCGTAATAACAGTGCCTGACTTTGCCAGTCGGATTCGGCGGAGTTGTGCTTTACGTACTTTCATGCACCGACTTCTCGCCCATTTGTATACGAGTGCATTATCTGACTTTATTTTTTTAAAGAGAAGTTCAATTGCTTCTGAGTCGGTAAGCTCAAGGGGGATTTCAGTGATGAGGTTGTTTTTGACCTCTCGACCTTCATCGTTTTCGATGACCTTTCGGCGAGACCCGCACTTCGGTATGACAGGAACTTTGTTTAAGCTGCCACTAAATGGCTTGGCCCAAATTCCCGGATTCAGAAAGCTTTCAGTAATAGAGTATATAAACTTTGAATAAACTTGTGATTTTGCTTCGTTGCCTACCCCGGCATTGGAAGATCTAATCCAGCTTTCGGTCAGGTAATTATTGAAGAGTTTATTAATGCCCACTGGGCAGCCGAACGTTTCTGGTGGGTATTCAGACGCGTTAGCTGCTACATAGTCAAGGAAATGATTCAGTTCTGCGTTTTCATTCCTCAACTTGTTTTCATGAGTGGCACTATAGTTTTTGAAGAATTCTTCCGCGAACTCACTGCCATGAGAATGCCAAATCTGCGGCAGGGAAAGAATAATAGTCGTACCCTTAGGGTCGGTAATAGTCCAACCGTTCCAGTACCTCGCAGCATGATGGTCTAGCTGGAGCTTCTGTTCTTCCCACACAGCGGCACATTCCTTGAAGAAATCTGGGCTCTGTTCATAGGTTGGACAGAGGGGCACGTGCTTCTGCATCTCATCCAGGAGCTTCATGTAGTTGGTTGCGTAGCGGCGGCGGGTCTGATGGGCGCCACCGATCAGGCAGTGGCCGCTGAACGAACCGATGAACCCGAGACAGGTGCGATGGAAGCTCCTGTCCGACATGCCGAGGTAGGTCACCGCCGTACCCGTTAAGTGGCAGTAGGCCTCAAAAAGCTTCATCAGATAGGGGAAGCTGCCGGCGGTAATGACGGTGCTGCATTGCTCCATCAAGGCGCGTACATCCTGCGACAGCATCCGGTACGGGTAGTAGTCCAGAGAGGAGGTGTTTTTGATAATTGTCAAAGGATTTTGCTCCGGTTCATTCGGCTGTAAGGCCTCTATGACGGGGTTTTTCGCACCTTTGACAAGATAGTGCAAGTGGCATAATCACTAAGCGCAGCCTCGATGCCGACCTGGCTTTGGCATTGAGCCTGAATGGTCGGGAACTGCTGCGGGACGATCCGCCACTGAAGGTTTTGCTGATGTCCGCGACCCTGGAGGGCGAGCGCCTTTCGCGGCTGCTGAATGATGCCCCGGTGGTCAGCAGTGAAGGCCGCATGCACCCCGTCGACATCCGTTGGGGGCGGCCTTTCCAGCCGGGCGAGTTCATCGAGCCACGGGTAGTGGACAGCGTGCTGCAGGCACTGGCTGACCAGACCGGCAGTGTGCTGGTGTTCCTGCCGGGTCAGGCCGAGATCCGCCGGGTGCACCAGAGCCTGCAGGAAGCATTGGGCGAGCGCCCCGAGGTCCTGCTCTGCCCGTTGCATGGCGAGCTCGATCTCGACGCCCAGCGTGCGGCCATCGACCCTGCGGCCGAGGGCCTGCGCAAGGTGGTGCTGGCCACCAACATAGCCGAGACCAGCCTGACCATCGACGGCGTGCGCGTGGTGATCGATGCAGGCCTGGCCCGGGTACCGCGCTTCGACCCTGGCAGCGGCATGACCCGCCTGGACACTCAACGCATCTCCCGTGCCAGCGCCACCCAGCGCGCCGGCCGTGCCGGCCGCCTGGAGCCCGGCGTGTGCTATCGCCTGTGGTCCGAGGCCCAGCATGACCAGCTGGCCGCCCACGGCAGCGCCGAAATCATGCAGGCCGACCTGGCCGGCCTGGCCCTGCAACTGGCGCGCTGGGGTGTGACGCCCGAGCAATTGCGCTGGCTCGACCAGCCCCCCACGGCCGCTTTCGCCCAGGCCCAGGACCTGCTGGCGCGGCTCAATGCCTTCAAGCCTGGCAGCCGTGACAACCTTAGCGAACACGGCCAGGCCATGGCCGAGTTGCCGGCGCATCCGCGTATTGCGCATCTACTCTTGCGCGGCCAGGACCTGGGCCTGGCACAGATGGCCTGCGATGTGGCGGCGCTGCTGGGCGAGCGGGATATCCAGCGCGGCGGCGGTGCTGATTTGCACAGCCGCCTGGCGCTGGTCAGTGGCGAGAGCAAGGCCGCCCGTGGCAGCCGCGGCGGTGTGCAGCGTGCGCGCCAACTGGCCCGCCAGTACCGTGGCCTGCTGCGTGGCAAACCAGGCTCGCCGGTTGCAGACCCTGATCACCCGCGCTGGCTGGGCGCACTGCTGGCGCTGGCCTACCCCGACCGCGTCGCCCAGCAGCGCCGCGAGGGCGGTGCGGAATATCGGCTGGCCAACGGCCGTGCGGCGCTGTTTGCCGAAGTCGACGCACTGATGAAGTGCCCGTGGCTGGTGATCGCCGACCTGGGCAGCCGCCAGGGCCAGCGCGAAGAACGTATCTACCTGGCTGCCGAGTTCGATCCGGCGCTGCTCGAGGGCGTGCTGGCTGAACAGGTCGAGCGGGTCGATATCCTCGATTGGGACGAGCGCGAGCAGGTGTTGCGCGCCGAACGCCAGGTCAAGGTCGGCGAGCTGGTGCTCAGCCGCGAACCGCTGGCCGGCCTGGATGACGAAGCGCGGGCTCGCGCGTTGCTTGGCCTGGTCCGGCGCAAAGGCCTGAACCTGCTGAGCTGGACTCCCGAGCTTCGGCAATGGCAGGCGCGCGTGGCCTTGCTGCGTCAGCTGGACCTGGCCAAGGACGGCCACAGCGAATGGCCCGACCTTGCAGACGAGGCCTTGCTCGCCAGCCTGGAAGACTGGTTGCAGCCTTACCTGGGCAAGGTGTCGCGCCTCAGCCATTTCGCCGCACTGGACTTGCCGTCGATGCTGCGCAACCTGTTGCCCTGGCCGCTGCCGCAACGCCTGGAAGAGCAGGCCCCTGCGCACCTGACGGTACCGTCCGGCTCGAACATCCGCCTGGACTACAGCGAAAACCCGCCAATCCTCGCGGTGCGCCTGCAAGAGCTGTTCGGCCTGGCCGATACCCCACGCATCGCCAACGGCCGCCAGCAGGTCAAGCTGCACCTGTTGTCACCGGCACGCCGGCCGGTGCAGGTAACTCAGGACCTGGCCAACTTCTGGCGTACGACCTATGCCGAGGTGAAGAAAGATTTGAAGGGGCGTTATCCGAAGCACTATTGGCCGGATGACCCGCTGGTGGCCGAGGCAACGGCACGGGCCAAGCCTCGAGGGACCTGATAACAGTGAGTTCCGGTCAAGCGATGAGCCTGGGCATTACGCCCCGGCTTCGCCTTCCAGCAACATGAACAGGCGGTACAGCACCACGGTGCTGAACAACTGCAGGAAGCCGCTGAGGCTGTCCATGGCCAGCTCCATGCCTGGCGATGGCTCGGGGAAGGCCATCAGCAGCAGGCCGTCAATCAACCAGATCGGTGCCAGCACACCTACGACACAGATCATGATGCGCATGAAGTGCCCGGTGGTCATGCTTGCACTGTCGCGCATCGACTGCACCACCGGCCGGCCGCGCAGTACCAGCAGGTACTCGGCGAACACCAGGTTGATCATGATCCACACGCCCGGGAAGATGAACAGCGCAAGGCCGGCCATGATCAGCAGCGAGCTGATCAGGATCAGCAGGGCCAGCTGTGGCCACAATTGCAGGGCGCGGGCGAACAGGTCGCGCTTGGCGATTTCCTGGCCGTTGCTGCGGGTGTCGAGGTACAGGATCAGCGCGGCGCTGTACAGCGGGTAGAACAGCAGGCTGACCAGCATGCCGTAGGCCGGCGATGCCTGATCGCCCATCTGTCGGTACAGCAGCTGGGTGAGCAAGGCTTCCAGCACCACCAGCGGCAGGCACAGCTGGAGGATGTTCGGCAGGTGGCGGCGGAAGAAGTACAGGGAGTCGCGCAGGACGCTCAGCGGGTTCATCGGTCTACATCGCATGGCAGTAAAAACAGGGGCATAACTTTAGCCCAAAGCAGGCCTGGGGCTGTCACTTGCTGAAAAAAGTTTCACGCCGCCGGTGATTGAATCCCACGCCTGTACGCCCCATCTTTGACGCTGTCCGTTGTCCGCTACCCCACGAGGTCGCCCCATGAATACTGAAGAACAAACCCTGATCGACGGCCTGTTCGGCCGCCTCAAGCAAGCCGAGGACCCTAGCCAGCCACGCGATGCGCAGGCCCAGGCATGCATCGAGGAACACGTACGCCAGCAGCCGGCGGCGCCTTATTACATGGCCCAGGCGATTCTGGTGCAGGAGGCGGCGATCAAGCGCCTCGACGAGCAGAACAAGCAATTGGAAGCCGAACTGAAGCAGGCTCGTGCCCAGGCCGAGGCCGCCCGTGCCGGCAGCGCGCCGAGCAATGGTGGTGGTGGTTTCCTGTCCAGCATCTTTGGTTCGTCTGGGCGCAATGCGGCCCCGGCCGTGCAACCGCAGCGTCCCGCTGCAGCCCCCGTGGCATCTGGCGGTGGCTGGCGTGAGCCGTCGGCGCCGGGCTTCTCCCAGCCACAAGCGCAGCAGTCTGGCTTTGCCGCTGCACCGGCACGCAGTGGTGCCAGCAGCTTCCTCGGCGGCGCGATGCAGACTGCGGCCGGTGTGGCGGGTGGTGTGTTGCTGGCGCAGGGCATCAGCAGCCTGTTCAACCACAACTCGCAGCCGGAGGAGGTAGTAGAGGTGATCAAGGAAGAGCCGGCGCCGGCCAGCGACAGCGGTGGCTGGAACGACTCGGGGGCGCAGCAGCAGGTGGCTGACAACGGTGGTTGGGGCAGCGACCAGGGTGGTTATGCCGACAGCGATTATGGCAGCGATGATGGCGGGTTCTTCTCGGACGACGATTCGTACGTCTGACAGGTCTGGCATACTGCTCGCAGTTTTGGGGGCGCTTTGCGCCCCTTTCGCGACACAAGGCCGCTCCTACAAGGGTACGCGAACCCCTGTAGGAGCGGCCTTGTGTCGCGAAAGGGCTGCAAAGCAGCCCCCAGCATTCCAGGCCGACCAAGGGGTTCCAAGGTGAAAAAGATCGCGCTGTTCGCCGATGTGCAGAACCTCTACTACACCGTGCGCCAGGCCCACGGCTGCCATTTCAACTACACCGCCCTGTGGGCCGATGTCAGCCGCGAAGGCCAGATCGTCGAGGCCGTGGCTTATGCCATCGACCGTGGCGACAGCAAGCAGCAACAGTTCCAGCAGATCCTGCGCAACCTAGGTTTCGATGTGCGCCTCAAACCCTTCATCCAGCGCAGCGATGGCTCGGCCAAAGGTGACTGGGATGTGGGTATCACCCTGGATGTGATCGACGCCGCCAGCCGCGTCGACCAAGTGGTACTGGCCTCCGGCGATGGCGATTTCGACCTGCTGCTGGAGCGGGTGATACAGCGCCATGGCACCGAGGCAGTGGTGTATGGTGTGCCCGGGCTTACCGCACTGTCGCTGATCCGTGCCGCCACCCGCTATGTGCCCATCGAGGGTGCGCTGTTGCTAAAACACTGAGATTTTTCATGGAACGTATCGCTGTCATCGACTTTGAAACCACCGGCATCAGCCCCGGCGCCGGCTGCCGAGCTACCGAGGTGGCGGTGGTGATGCTCGAGGGCGGGCGCATCGTCGAGCGTTACCAGAGCCTGATGAACGCCGGCGTGCCGGTACCGGCCTTCGTCGCCGGGCTCACCGGCATCACCACCGCCATGCTGCGCAGTGCACCGCCGGTGGACAAGGTGATGAACGAAGTGGCCGAGTTCGTCGGTAATACCCCGCTGTTGGCACACAATGCCGCCTTCGACCAGAAGTTCTGGGACTACGAACTGAGCCGCATCGGCCGTAACCGCAGCCAGGCCTTCGCCTGTTCCCTGCTGCTGTCACGGCGCCTGTTGCCGGCGGCGCCGAACCACAAGCTGGGCACTCTGACCCGCTGGGCCGGGCTGCCGGATACCGGTACCGCGCACCGGGCCATGGCCGATGCCGAAATGGCCGCCAACCTGCTGCAACACTTGGCTGGAGTGCTGCGCCAGGGCCATGGTGTACAGCAACTCTCGCACGACCTGCTCTGCCGCCTGCAGAAAACCCCAGCCGCGAAGGTTCGTGAAACCCTGGCCAGGTTCTGTTAGGGCTTCTTCTCCAGTTGCGCCAGCGGCACCCGCCGCTCCACAGCGCTTGAGAGAATGATCGACGTCTTGCTGAAGCCGAACTGCGCGACCCGGTTGATCAGTTCTTCCAGCTCCGGCATCGAACCCACCGCTGCCTGCATGATGACGCAGGGGTCGCCGGTTACCCGGTGGCATTCGGTCAACTGGGGGATCTGGGTCAACGCTTCATAGGCTTGCTGGTTGCCGTGGCTGGCCAGGCGCAGTTCGATCACGCACTGGATCGGCAGGCCGATCTTGCTCATGTCGACCTTGGCCTGGTAGCCGGTGATAACCCCGCTGGCCTCGAGCTTGGCCACCCGCTCGGCCACTGCCGGCGCCGACAGGTTCACCTGGCGCGCCAGTTGCGCGAAGGTGGCGCGGCCATTGTCGAGCAGGGCGGCGAGCAGCATACGGTCGTACTTGTCCATGGGTTATTCCCGTCTTGTTTCGATTCTATTGAAAAGCATCCGAATAACCATGCAATGCAAAGTGTTCGGGTGATTTAAAGTTGTTTTGTAACTTAAGTTTACCCGGTGGCCTTTCTAAACTAAGCCACCCGTAAACGGATTTCGAGTGTTTCCCATGCCTGCCTCCCGTCGCTTCCCGTTGTTGCTCATTGGCGCTTTCCTGGCCTTGTACCTGGTCTGGGGCTCCACCTACCTGTTCATTCGCATAGGCGTCGAAAGTTGGCCACCGATGCTCATGGCCGGGGTGCGTTTCCTGATTGCCGGGGGCCTTCTGTATGGCTTCTTGCGCTGGCGCGGTGTGCCGGCACCGACCTGGCCGCAGTGGCGGGCTGCGGGGGCGATCGGTTTTCTGCTGCTCAGCTGTGGCAACGGTGGCGTGACCGTGGCCGAGCATGCTGGCGTAGCCTCAGGCGTGGCGGCGTTGGCGGTGGCGACGGTACCGCTGTTCACCTTGCTGTTCGGCCTGCTGTTCGGGCACCGCAATTCGAAGCTGGAGTGGGCAGGGATCGCCTTGGGGCTGGTGGGTATCGGCCTGCTGAACCTGGGCTCCAACCTGCAGGCAAGCCCGATTGGTGCTGCGCTGATCATTTTTGCGGCAGCGTCGTGGGCATTCGGCTCGGTGTGGAGCAAGACCTTGCCGCTGCCCCAGGGGCCCATGGCCAGCGCCGCGGAAATGCTGGTCGGTGGCGCTGTGCTGCTGCTCGGCAGCGTGCTGTCTGGCGAGCGCATGACGCAGATGCCGACCGCTGCCGGCTGGGGGGCACTGGCCTACCTGGTGTTCTTCGGTTCGATCCTGGCGTTCAGTGCCTACATGTACCTGCTCAAGCACGTGCGCCCGGCAGCTGCCACCAGCTATGCCTATGTCAACCCGGCAGTGGCCGTGCTGCTGGGCATCATCTTTGCCGGTGAGCAGATCGGTGCCGAAGAATGTGTGGCCATGGCGGTGATCATCGGCGCGGTGGTGCTGATCGGCCTGCCGCAGTGGCGCAAGGCACCTGAGCCGGCGCAGCCGTTGAAAGGCGAAATCTGCAAGTAGACAGGGGCGATGCGGTAAACTTGCCGCCTTCGCTGAACCCCCTGACGGTATTGCCATGAATTTCGCCAAACTCGGCCTGATCGAACCGTTGCTGCGCACCCTGCAGCAACTGGACTACACCACCCCGACGCCGGTGCAGGCCAAGGCCATCCCCGCCGTACTGGCCGGCCGCGACCTGATGGCCGCGGCCCAGACCGGCACCGGCAAGACCGCGGGCTTTGCCCTGCCTGTGCTGCAGCGCCTGGCGCTGGAAGGCGAGAAGGTGGCCGGCAACTCGATCCGCGCGCTGGTGCTGGTGCCCACTCGTGAGCTGGCCGAGCAGGTGCACAACAACGTACGCGAGTACGCCGAGAACCTGCCACTGAGTACCTATGCGGTGTATGGCGGGGTCAGCATCAACCCGCAGATGATGCGCCTGCGCCGTGGTGTCGACCTGCTGGTGGCCACCCCGGGGCGCTTGCTCGACCTGTTCCGGCAGAACGCCGTGAAGTTCAACCAGGTGCAGACCCTGGTGCTGGACGAAGCCGACCGCATGCTTGACCTGGGCTTTGCCGAAGAGCTGCAGTCCGTGTACGCGGCGCTGCCACGCAAGCGCCAGACGTTGCTGTTCTCCGCCACTTTCTCCGACCAGATTCGCATGCTGGCGGGGCTGGCCCTGAATGACCCGCTGAGCATCGAAGTCAGCCCGCGCAATGCCACGGCCACCAGCGTCAAGCAATGGCTGGTGCCTGTGGATAAAAAGCGCAAAGTCGACCTGTTCTGCCACCTGCTGCGCAAGCAGCGCTGGAAGCAGGTACTGGTGTTCGCCAAGACTCGCAATGGCGTCGATCAACTGGTGGAGCGCTTGCTGGCCGAAGGTGTGAATGCCGACGGTATCCATGGTGACCGCCCGCAAGCCACCCGCCAGCGCGCGCTGGACAGCTTCAAGGCCCGCGAAATCCAGGTGCTGGTGGCAACCGATGTGGCGGCTCGCGGCCTGGATATCGATGACTTGCCGCTGGTGGTCAACCTTGACCTGCCGATCGTTGCCGAGGATTACGTGCACCGCATCGGGCGTACCGGGCGGGCCGGCAACAAGGGTGAGGCGATCTCGCTGGTGTGTGCCGATGAAGTGCAACTGCTGGCGGCGATCGAAGTGCTGACCCGGCAGACCCTGCCCCGTCATGAAGAGCCGGACTTCATCCCTGACCACCGGGTGCCGATGACCGACGCCAGTGGCCAGGTGATCAAGAAACCGAAGAAGCCCAAGAAGCCGAAGGAAAACAGCGCCAAGCGCGGGTTGGGGCGCTGGATGGACAGCGCTGAAACAGGCAGTGCGGAGCCGGCGGTGAAGGCGGTGCGCAAGGTGCCGAGCTTCAATGGTGGGCCGCGCAAGCGTAAGCCGTAGATTCGCGGCCTACACGGTCCCTGTGGGAGCGGGTTGACCCGCGAACACGGGCGAAGCCCGTGCCATACACCGCGTCGCATGTTTCGCGGGTGAACCCGCTCCCACAGGGGAGCGGTGTCAGCCTCGGGATTTGAGCCAGCTTGCCGCCGCCCGCCCGGCGCGCAACCCGCTGGCAAAGCACGCGGTCAGCAAATACCCCCCGGTCGGCGCCTCCCAGTCCAGCATCTCGCCGGCACAGAACAACCCCGGCATGCCCTTGAGCATCAAGCCCTCATCCAGCCCCTCGAAACGCACCCCTCCCGCGCTGCTGATTGCCTCGTCCAGTGGTCGTGTGCGCACCAGCGTTATCGGCAAGGCCTTGATCGCCTTCGCCAAGGCATCAGGGTCGGCAAAGGTCGCCTGATCGGTCAGCTCGCGCAACAGCGCCGCCTTGACCCCATCGATACCCAGCTGGCTGTGCAGGTGCTTGGCCATGGAGCGCGAACCCCGTGGTTTGGCCAGCGCCCGGGCAATCTTGTCCACAGGCTTGTCCGGCAACAGGTCTAACAGCAACACCCCATGGCCCTCACGGTTGATGGCCTCGCGCACCGGCGCTGACCATGCATACACCAGGCTGCCTTCCACACCCTGCGCGGTCAGGATGAACTCCCCCTTGCGCGGCGCGCTGCCGGGAACGCTGAGGGCAATGTTCTTCAACGGCGCACCGGCGAACTTGTCCTTGAGCAACGCGCTCCAGCCTGCCACTTCAAAACCACAGTTGCTGGGCTGCAGGGGCGAGATATCCACAGCTCGTTCGGCCAGCAGCGGCTGCCAGCTACCGTCCGAGCCCAGTCGCGCCCAGCTGCCGCCACCCAGCGCCAGCACCACCACGGCGGCCTTCACCAGCCGCTCGCCTTGTGGATAAGCAATCCGCAATGCACCTTCGGCATTCCAGCCCAGCCAGCGGTGGCGGGTGTGGATAACTACCCCGTTGTCGCGCAGGCGCTTGAGCCAGGCGCGCAGCAGTGGCGCGGCTTTCATGTCGGTGGGGAACACCCGGCCCGAGGTGCCGACGAAGGTTTCGATGCCCAGGCCGTGGATCCACTGGCGCAAGGCGTCGGCATCGAAGTCTTGCAGCAGCGCAGCGATTTCGCCCTGGCGCTCGGCATACCGGCTGACGAACGCCGGGTATGGCTCGGAATGGGTGATGTTCATGCCACCGACACCCGCCAGCAGGAACTTGCGGCCTACCGAAGGCATTGCATCGAACACCTCGACCGGCAGGCCCGCCTGGGCCAGTGCTTCGGCAGCCATCAGGCCGGCTGGGCCGCCGCCGATGACGACAGCGAGAGGAGGGAAGGCGGGGCTCAGATCAGGCATGGTGGGCAGCAGGCTGTGGAAAAGAGGCGCATTCTAGCGCAGCGCGGCCTGTGGAAGCACTGATCAAAAAATGATCACTACTCTTCAGGCCTTGTTTGTAAAGGGCTGCAGCGCCTTTCCCGCAGGTTATCCACAAGCGGTTCCACAGTCATTGTGAACAACCGATGACGCGCGCCGCGCTGTGATGAAGGATGCCATGGCGCCTGGCCAGCGCTGCGCGGTCCTTGCTGTAGCCACCGCCAATCACACCCACCACCGGGATGTCGCGGCCCAGGCAGTGGCGCAGCACCGCTTCGTCACGGGCGGCAACGCCTGCATCGGTCAGTTGCAGATAGCCCAGGGCGTCATCCTTGTGCACATCGACCCCGGCGTCATACAGCACCAGGTCCGGTCGATAGAGGGGCAGCAGGTAGTTGAGGGCGTCGTCCACCACCTTCAGGTAGGCCATGTCGCCCATACCGCGGGGCAGGGGGATGTCCCAATCGCTTTGTGCCTTGCGCGCCGGGAAGTTCTGTTCGCAATGCAGCGACACGGTGATGGCGTCTGGCGTGTCGTGCAGTATGCGCGCGGTGCCGTCACCCTGATGCACATCGCAGTCGAAGATCAGCACCCGGTGTACCCGGCCAGCCTCCAGCAGGTAGTGGCTGATCACGGCCAGGTCGTTGAAGATGCAAAAGCCGGCAGGGTGGTCGTAATGGGCGTGGTGGGTGCCGCCGGCAAGGTGGCAGGCAATGCCGTGCTGCAGCGCCATCTCGGCGCTCAGCAGCGAGCCGCCTACGGCGCGCACGGTACGCCGGGCCAGGGCCTCGCTCCAGGGCAGGCCGAGCCGGCGCTGGTCCTCGCGCGACAGGTCGCCATTCATGTAGCGCTCGATGTAGCTGCGGTCGTGGGCCAGGGCAAGGATGTCGTTGGGGCATATGTCCGGGCGCAGCAGGGCCTGGTCGGTGGTGAGCCCGCTGTCGATCAAGTGGTCGTGCAGCAGGCGGAACTTGTCCATGGGGAAGCGGTGTTCGGCGGGGAACTCCGGGCTGTAGTCTTCGTGGTAGATCAGCGGCAACGGCATGGGTGGGGTCGCAATCGGGGCCAGTGCTGATCTTGCCATGGCTGGAGACTGCTGTGGGAGAACCTGCCTGGCATCAATCTCCTGGCCAGCGCCGGCCTTTGTAGGAGCGGCCTTGCGTCGCGAAAGGGCTGCGCAAGGCCGCTCCTACAGGGCGTGTTTGCCGCGAGGGGGCGTTATTTCGTGGTACTGGCCAGCACCCGTTGCCAGTCCGGCTCGTTCAGGCGACCGAGGATGCGCGCCTTGCCATTGCCATCCACCGAAACGAACAGCGCACTGGCATAGCCGCTCTCACGCTCGCCCCCCGCAACTTTCTGCTGGCGGGCAAAATGGTCGATGCAGCCGTTGTGGGTCACCAGCACCAGGTTATGTCCCGGTCGTTTGTGTGCCAGCGCTTCACTGGCGAACTGGCTGTCACAGCTTTCCAGCCAGTCCCCACTGGCCACCGCCTGGCCAAGGATGAAATGCGCGGTTTGCCGTGTGCGCAGTTTCGGGCTGCTGAGCATGTCGGCGTTGTCCAGGCCCAACCGGTGCAACCCCTGGCCAACGCGCCCGGCAGCCTGGCTGCCGGCCACGGTGATGCCGGTGGGGTCGTCCAGGCACGGGCCGGGGGCGCTGTCGCAGCGCTCGGCGTGGCGGATCATCACGATCACCGCACCTTCGGCCCAGTCCTGCAGCAGGCCGCTGTCACTCAATTGTCGATCGTTGCCAAGCTCCACGATGTGCGTCCTCGTCGCCAGCCAGGTGCTCAACGCCGCCACGACCATGCACAGGCCAAGGGCGGCACCGAGGGCTTTGCGGGTCATGCGTCGCTTGCGCCGGGCGTGGATGGCAGGGTGCCCCAAGGTGTTGCTCGATAACATGTGTTGCTCCGTTGGCGTGATCGCGGCTGGCGCGACGGTGTTGCTGGCATCCTGCCAACTGGCCTGTCGGGGGGCGGTGAAGGGCGTGTGAAAATTGCATTCGGGCGCGCCGGCTGGGTGAAACCCGCACCCGCGCCTACGCTGTAAACTGCAAGGCGGTAAAACCGGAGCACGCCCCATGACCCCAATCCTGCAACTGGAAAGCGCGCGGCTGGTTCTGCGCCAATGGCACGACGACGACCTGCGCGAGTTCGCCGCCCTGTGTGCCGACCCGCAGGTGATGCGCTACTTCCCGGCACCGCTGACACGCCTGGAGGCAGCCGCGCTGATCGGCCGTGTGCGCGGGCATTTCAATGAGTACGGCTTTGGTTTGTGGGCCCTGGAGCGCAAGGACAGCGGTGCCTTCATCGGCATGACCGGGTTGCTGCACGTGGGGTTCGATGCCGATTTCACGCCGGCGGTGGAGATCGGCTGGCGCCTGGCACGCCGTCACTGGGGCCTGGGTTTCGCCAGCGAGGCGGCGTGGACCTGCCTGCGCTGTGCTTTCGCCCAATTGCGCCTGGACGAGGTGGTGTCGTTCACCAGCGAGAGCAACCTGCCGTCGCAGAAGGTCATGCAGGCCATCGGTATGCAGCAGGACCTGAATGGCAGTTTCGAACACCCCCGCCTGCCTGTGGGCCATCCGCTGCGCCCGCATGTGCTGTACCGCATCGACCGCGCTCACTGGGAGCGTACCCTGCGCGCCTGAATGCATGGCCATGCCCGGCGCCTATGACAAACCCTGTATCATTTGCCTTCACAAGTGTGCTGTAGAAATGTGTTGCCTTGCTAGGAGAACCCCGATGAGTCATGTGTTGGACGACCTGGTCGACCTGTTGAGCCTCGAGTCCATCGAGGAGAACCTGTTCCGTGGACGCAGCCAGGACCTGGGCTTCCGCCAGCTGTACGGCGGGCAGGTACTGGGCCAATCGTTGTCGGCGGCCAGCCAGACGGTCGAGGATGCACGCCATGTGCATTCGTTGCACGGCTACTTCCTGCGCCCTGGCGATGCCAGCCTGCCGGTGGTGTATTCGGTGGACCGCGTGCGCGATGGCGGCAGCTTCAGCACCCGGCGGGTGACCGCGATTCAGAAGGGCCAGCCGATCTTCACCTGCAGCGCCTCGTTCCAGTATGACGAGGAAGGTTTCGGGCACCAGGCGCAGATGCCCGAGGTGGTCGGCCCGGAGAACCTGCCAACTGAAGTCGAGCTGGCCCGGGCCATGGCCGACCAGTTGCCCGAGCGCATTCGCGACAAGGTGCTGTGCGCCAAGCCGATCGAGATACGCCCGGTCACCGAGCGCGACCCGTTCAACCCCAAGCCTGGCGACCCGGTGAAGTACGCCTGGTTCCGCGCCGACGGCAACCTGCCCGATATCCCCGCCCTGCACAAATACATGCTGGCCTACGCCTCGGACTTCGGCCTGCTGACCACTGCGTTGCTGCCCCATGGCAAATCGGTGTGGCAGCGTGACATGCAGATCGCCAGCCTCGACCATTCGCTGTGGTTCCATGGCAACCTGCGTGCCGATGAGTGGCTGCTGTACGCCACCGACAGCCCTTGGGCAGGCAATGCCCGCGGCTTCTGCCGCGGCAGCATCTTCAATCAGGCCGGGCAACTGGTGGCGTCGTCGTGCCAGGAAGGCCTGATTCGCCACCGCAAGGACTGGGCATGAGCCTGGGCGAGCTGCGCAACTGGGTGTTCGACATGGACGGCACCCTGACCGTGGCCGTGCACGATTTTGCCGCTATCCGGGTGGCGCTGGATATCCCGGCCGAGCACGACATCCTCACCCACCTGGCAGCCTTGCCAGCGGACGAAGCGGCGGCCAAGCATGCCTGGCTGCTGGAGCATGAGCGTGATCTGGCAATTGCCTCCACAGCGGCCGCCGGGGCGGTGGAGCTGGTGCGCGAACTGGCCGAGCGTGGTTGCCGGCTGGGCATTTTGACCCGCAATGCCCGCGAGCTGGCGCATGTGACGCTGGAGGCCATCGGCCTGGCGGACTGCTTTGCGGTGGAACACATTCTCGGGCGTGACGAAGCGGCGCCCAAACCAAGCCCGGATGGGCTGCTGAAAATTGCCAATGCCTGGGGGGTGGCGCCAGGTGAGCTGGTGATGGTGGGGGATTACCGGTTTGACCTTGACTGTGGGCGGGCTGCGGGGGCGCGCACGGTGCTGGTGAACCTGCCGGACAATCCGTGGCCGGAGCTGGTGGATTGGCATGCGGCCGATTGCCGGGCACTGAAGGTAATGCTGGGCTGAGTTTTTGTGTCGCCTGTGCGCGCCTCTTCGCGGGTAAACCCGCTCCCACAGGAACCGCACCGAGCTCAAGTCCAGCACTTAACCTGTGGGAGCGGGTTCACCCGCGAAGAGGCCGGACCTGTCTATGCTGAACCCCAATCTATTCATGAACGGAGACCCACCCATGACCAGCAAGGCCATCTACGTACAACCCGGCGGCGGCTACGACAAGGTCGAGGTCGGCACCTGCGAAGCCTCTGCACCCCAGGCCGGCGAGATCACCGTGCGCCTGCATGCCAGCTCTCTCAACTACCACGATTTCGCCGTTGTCAGCGGCATGTGGGGCCCGAGCGAGCGGCGCATCCCCATGGCCGATGGCGCAGGCGAGGTGGTCGCGGTGGGTAGCGGCGTCACCGAGTTCCAGGTTGGCGACAATGTGGTCAGTACCTTCTTCCCCGACTGGCTCGACGGCCAGGCCAATGTGGAAGGCTTTGCCAGGGTGCCCGGCGACGGTATCGATGGTTACGCCCGTGAACAGGTCACCGCTCGCGCCACTGCCTTCACCCTGGCGCCCAAGGGCTTCAGCCATGCTGAAGCTGCCACGCTGACCACGGCCGGTCTCACGGCCTGGCGTGCGTTGATGAGCGACGACCACCTCAAGCCTGGCGATACGGTGCTGGTGCAGGGCACTGGCGGTGTGTCGATCTTCGCGCTGCAGTTTGCCAAGCTGGCCGGCGCGACGGTGATCGCCACCTCTTCCAGCGACGCCAAACTGGAGCGCCTGAAGGCCTTGGGTGCCGATCACCTGATCAACTACAAGAGCACCGCGGCCTGGGGTGAGAAAGTGCGCGAGCTGACTGGCAACCGCGGTGTCGACCATGTGATCGAAGTAGGTGGCCCGGCGACGCTGGAGCAATCGATGATTGCCGCGCGCATTGGTGGACATGTGTCGTTGATCGGTATCCTCACCGGCGTGGCCGGGCAGTTGCCGCTGGTGCAGGCGCTGGTACGGCAGATTCGTCTGCAGGGCGTGCTGGTTGGCAGCCGCGCCCAGCAACAGGCGATGGTGCGGGCAATCGATGCCAACGGCCTGCGGCCAGTGGTGGACAAGCATTTCGAGCTGGAGCAGATCGTCGACGCATTCCGTTATCAGGAGAGCAACCGGCATTTCGGCAAGATCTGCCTGACCTGGTAACCAGGGCCCGACGCGGTTCTCTTTGTAGGAGCGGCCTTGTGTCGCGAAAGGGCTGCGAAGCGGCCCCAGCAATTTTTGCATCATCGCTGAAATCCTGGGGCTGCTGTGCAGCCCTTCGCGACACAAGGCCGCTCCTACAGGGGATCGTGTCAGGCCTGTTCGGGCAGTAGTCGGTCGCGGCTATTGGACAGGTGCAGGCACACCGCCGCCCGCGCCGCGTCCGGGTCCCGCCGGCGGATGGCATTGAGGATCGCCTCATGCTCGAGGTTGGCCAGGTATGCCTGCCGCGCCAGCTTCGCCCCGCTGCGTTCGGCCAGGGCCATGCGATTGCGCGGGATCAGGCCGTTGCCCAGCTGCAACAGCATTTCAGTGAAGTACAGGTTGCCAGTGGCCTCGGCAATCAGTAGGTGAAAGCGCCGGTCGGCCTCGATACAGCTGTCACCAGCGGCGGCCAGGTCCTGGTAGTCATCCAGCGCCTGACGCATGCGCGCCAAGTGCCCCTCGTCACGGCGTAGCGCGGCCAGGGCGGCGGCCTGGCCTTCCAGGCCGATGCGCAGTTCCAGCAGGTCGCGCACATTGGCTGCGCTTTCCGCCGCGATGCGCAGGCCGGCCTGGGCCTGGCGCTCCATCACGAACGTACCGATACCGTGGCGTGGCTCAACCAGCCCCGAGGCCTGCAGTTTGGACAAGGCCTCGCGAACCACGGTGCGGCTGACCCCATGCTCGCGCACCAGGCTGTTCTCCGAGGGCAACTTGTCGCCTGGCTTGAAGGTACCCAGCAGGATCTGTTGCGTCAGGCTGGAGACCAGGTCATGGGCGCGGCTGTGGCCGCGTTTGTGAGCTTGTTCGATGGCCATGGCGGGGTCCGATTGTTGTTGTGCTTGTACGACAAGTTAATCGATGAAAATATTTTTTGCCGATTTTTCTGACGCTCAAGCCCACCAGTAGCCTGTAGGTTTTTGCAAGATATGAGCATATAGGCATTGTAGTAGCTTGTATTTTGCGATTTTGCCGATCTTGCTCATCTTGTCGTACAACTAAGCTGCGCATATGCTCCTCCCCACTGCCATGTCAGACAACCTCGACCCGCACAAAAACAATTAGTGGGAGATCCGCAAGTGAACGATACCCTCGCTCCGTCTGCCCGAAATGAAGGCGACGCCCTGGCCAGTGCTGTGGCCAAGGTCAAGCGCCACGTCCTGCCGCTGTTCGTCATCATGTTCATCGTCAACTACCTGGACCGCGTCAACATCGGCTTCGTCCGCCCGCATCTGGAAAGCGACCTGGGCATCAGCGCGGCGGCCTATGGCTTTGGCGCCGGCCTGTTCTTCATCGGCTACGCGTTGTTCGAGGTGCCCTCGAACATGCTGCTGCAGAAGGTCGGTGCACGGCTGTGGCTGACCCGCATCATGTTCACCTGGGGGCTGGTGGCCACGGCCATGGCCTTCGTGCAGAACGAAACCCAGTTCTACGTGCTGCGCTTTCTGCTGGGCGTTGCCGAAGCGGGCTTCTTCCCCGGGGTGATCTACTACTTCACCCGCTGGCTGCCGGCCGCCGAGCGTGGCAAGGCGATTGCCATCTTCCTCAGTGGTTCGGCATTGGCGTCGCTGATTTCCGGGCCGTTGGCCGGTGCACTTATGCAGATTCAAGGCCTGGGCCTGCATGGCTGGCAGTGGATGCTGTTCATCGAAGGCATGGCCTCGGTGACGCTGTGCTTCTTCGTGTTCTTCTGGCTCGACTCCAGGCCGCAGGACGCCAAGTGGCTGAGTCAGGCCGAGCAGGATGCACTGGTGGCCGCCATCGATCGCGAGCAGCTTGAGCGCGAAGCGGTCGGCGCGGTCAGGCCATCGGCCTGGAGCCTGCTCAAGGACCGCCAGATCCTGCTGTTCTGCCTGATCTACTTCTGCATTCAGCTGACCATCTATGCCGCCACGTTCTGGCTGCCGAGCATCATCAAGCGCATGGGTGACCTGAGCGACCTGCAGGTCGGCTTCTTCAACTCAATCCCGTGGCTGATTTCGATTCTGGCCATGTATGCCTTCGCCGCCGGTTCGGCGCGCTGGAAGTTCCAGCAGGCCTGGGTGGCAGGTGCGCTGGTAATCGCAGCCATCGGCATGTTCATGTCCACCACGGGTGGGCCTGTTTTCGCCTTTGTCGCGGTGTGCTTCGCGGCCATCGGTTTCAAGTCGGCGTCGTCACTGTTCTGGCCGATCCCGCAGGGCTACCTGGATGCCCGCATCGCCGCTGCGGTGATCGCGTTGATCAACTCGGTCGGCAACCTCGGCGGCTTCGTCGCCCCAACCACCTTCGGCCTGCTGGAGCAGCAGACCGGCTCGATCCAGGGCGGCCTGTACGGCCTGGCGGTGACCTCGGTGCTGGCGGCCATTGCCATCTTCTTCGTACGCACTCGCCCAAAGGGCGTCCCTTCCGATGACCTCAAGGCCCCCTCGGCCCTGGGTCAGAGCCATTGATGACCGCGAGACAACAACCATGAACATGCAGACCCTTCACACCAGCACCCCCGTGGTCACCGACCTGCGCGTGATCCCCGTCGCCGGGCACGACAGCATGCTGCTAAATCTCAGTGGTGCCCATGGCCCGTTCTTTACCCGCAACGTGGTGGTGCTGCGCGACAGTGCCGGCAAGACCGGGCTGGGCGAGGTGCCCGGCGGCGAGAAGATCCGCCAGACCCTGGAAGACGCCCGCAGCCTGGTGATCGGCCAGCCGATCGGCCATTACCAGCGCGTGCTCAATGCCATGCGCCAGACCTTCGCCAACCGTGATTCGGCTGGTCGTGGCCTGCAGACCTTCGACCTGCGCATCACCGTGCATGCGGTGACGGCCATCGAGTCGGCGCTGCTCGACCTGCTCGGCCAGCATCTGGATGTGCCGATGGCCGCACTGCTGGGCGAAGGGCAGCAGCGCGAAGCGGTGAAGATGCTCGGTTACCTGTTCTACATCGGCGACCGCCAGCAGACCGACCTGGCCTACCGCAACGAAGCCGATGCCGAGGACGACTGGTTCCGCCTGCGCCACGAAAAGGCCCTGACCGCGGACGCGGTGGTGCGCCTGGCCGAGGCCGCCAAGGCGCGCTATGGCTTCAGCGACTTCAAGCTCAAGGGCGGGGTGTTGCGCGGCGAGGAGGAGATGGAAGCGGTAACGGCACTGGCCGAACGTTTCCCCGAAGCACGCATCACCCTCGACCCGAATGGTGCCTGGTCATTGAAGGAGGCCATTGCCCTGTGCCGCGACAAGCACGATGTGCTGGCCTACGCCGAAGACCCATGCGGTGCCGAGAACGGCTACTCGGGCCGTGAGGTGATGGCCGAGTTCCGTCGCGCCACCGGCCTGCCCACCGCCACCAACATGATCGCCACCGACTGGCGGCAGATGGGCCATGCGATCCAGCTGCAGTCGGTGGACATTCCGCTGGCCGACCCGCACTTCTGGACACTGCAGGGTTCGGTCCGGGTGGCGCAGATGTGCAACGACTGGGGGCTGACCTGGGGCTCGCATTCCAACAACCACTTCGATATCTCGCTGGCGATGTTCACCCAGGTAGCAGCTGCGGCACCGGGTGAAATCACTGCGATCGACACCCACTGGATCTGGCAGGACGGCCAGCGCCTGACCCGCGAACCGCTGCGCATCGTCGACGGGCATGTGCACGTGCCGGCACGGCCGGGGCTGGGGGTGGAACTGGATGAAGACCAATTGGCCAAGGCCCATGAGTGCTACCGCAACATGGGGTTGGGCGCGCGGGACGACAGCGTGGCGATGCAGTTCCTGGTTCCGGGGTGGAGCTTCGATAACAAGCGGCCTTGCCTGGTGCGTTAAGACTGCTGGCCTCTTCGCGGGCTTGCCCGCTCCCACAGGTGCACCACAGGTTTGAGGGGTGTGGAGTACCTGTGGGAGCGGGCGAGCCCGCGAAAGGGCCAGTACAGCCACAGCACACCCAAATGAAAAACAAAAGCTCCAGACGGCCCGGTGGCGCGATCGGGCATGCCATTCGCGACATCCGGCGTTAATGGAAACGCCCTGTCGTGATCGAACAGTTCCGGGGCGTTCTCGTGTAATTTCCCGCAGCCCTGGGGGGCTTAAATGAAGCCCGACCTGCACTGACACGTTGCTCTGTGACGCGTGCCAAATATCAACAACAGAGCGCGAGCAACCTGTCGACTTATTGATTTCAAAGGAGATATTTTCGCCTACGCCTGCCCGTCCATCCTTGTGTCAGCAAAAAGAGAACAACATCAATGAACACCGTGGGATCTGATGGCAACCTTGCACAAGGTTTCAAGCCACGTCATGTAACGATGCTGTCCATCGCCGGCATCATCGGCGCCGGACTTTTCGTCGGCTCTGGCCACGCCATCGCGGCAGCCGGGCCAGCTACCATAATTTCCTATTTCGTGGCCGGGACCTTGGTGGTACTGGTCATGCGCATGCTCGGCGAAATGGCCGTGGCACACCCGGACACCGGATCGTTTTCCACCTACGCCGAGCAGGCCATCGGCCGCTGGGCCGGCTACACCATCGGCTGGTTGTACTGGTGGTTCTGGGTACTGGTAATCCCGATCGAAGCACTGGCCGCCGGGCATGTTCTGAATGCCTGGTTCCCGCAGGTGGACAGCTGGATATTCGCCTTGGCTTCGGTGCTGCTGTTGGCCGGTACCAACCTGTTCAGCGTGGCCAAGTACGGTGAGTTCGAGTTCTGGTTCGCCATCCTCAAGGTCACGGCCATTCTCGGCTTCATCGGCCTGGGCTTCGCCGCGCTGATGGGCTGGCTGCCCAACCGCGAGGTCAGCGGCCTGAGCGGCCTGATGGCCGAGCACGGCGGCTTCGCGCCGAAGGGCTGGTCGGCCGTGGTCGGTGCGTTCATCACCGTGATGTTCAGCTTCATCGGCACCGAAGCGGTGACCATCGCAGCTTCCGAATCCAGCGACCCGTCGCGCAACATCGCCAAGGCCACTCGCTCGGTGATCTGGCGCATCAGCACCTTCTACATCCTGTCGATCTTCGTGATCATTTCGGTGGTGCCGTGGAACGACCCGCAGCTGGCGGTGGTGGGCTCTTACCAGCGTGCGCTGGAGATCATGAACATCCCCAACGCTGCCTTCATGGTCGACCTGGTGGTGCTGGTGGCAGTGACCAGCTGCATGAACTCGTCGATCTACATCGCCTCGCGGATGATGTACTCGCTGGCCAAGCGCGGTGATGCGCCGGCCATGCTCAACAAGACCTCCAAGGTGGGTGTACCGCGTGCTGCGGTGTTCGGCAGCACTCTGATCGGCGCGGCCATTGCCATCCTCAACTACTTCGCGCCGAAGGGCGTGTTCGAGTTCCTGCTGGCCAGCTCCGGCGCCATTGCCTTGCTGGTGTACATGGTCATCGCCATTTCGCAGCTGCGCATGCGCCGCCGCCTGGAGCGGGAAAACACCGAGCTGAAGTTCCGCATGTGGCTGTTCCCGTACCTGACCTGGGCGGTGATTCTTTTCATTGGCGGGGCATTGGCGGTAATGATGTACACGCCTGAACACCGGGCAGAAGTGAGTTCGACATTGGGCCTGGCGATCGTGATTTCCTTCCTGGGGATCGTGACCACGCGGGGCAACGCGCAACCGGTGGGGGTGCGTTCGATGGGGTGATTGAGTTCACCTGGCGGTAGGGCAAAGGGCACCAGTGGATGGTGCCCTTTGTTTTTTTGAAACACTTGTTCGGTGTTGTTGACGCTCGAACGGCGACTCACCGGGCGTAGACTCCCTTTCGAATTCATAAAGGGAGTCGATGCATGAGCGCTGAACAACAAGACCCACAAGCGCCGCCGGCCCTTCCTTTGGTAAAGGATGACCGTTTTGAGGAAGTGCTGGCGTTGATTCAAGGCGCCAGGCAGCGGGGTGGCGCAGGCGGTCAATACTCAGTTGATCGATTTGTACTGGCAGGTGGGAGCCTACATTGGTCGAAAGCTGGAGAGGGCTGAATGGGGGGGATTCGGTGGTAAGCCAGCTGGCTGCTCACCTTGCTCAGACGCAGCCGGGCCTACGTGGTTTTACCAGGCCTAACCTGTTTCGTATGCGTCAATTCTATGAGGCGTATCGCCACGATGAGAAAGTCTCAGCACTGCTGAGACAATTGCCGTGGACTCATAATTTGACGATCCTCAGCCAGAGCAAGCTTCCCCAGGAGCGCGAGTTCTACCTGCGCATGGCAGTACAGGAAAAGTGGTCAAGCCGAGAATTGGAAAGGCAATTCAAGGCCTCGCTTTTTGAGCGCAGCGTCGCAAGCCCAGCGAGGGCTTCGGCAGCACTGCGGCAGGAGTACCCGGCAGCCATGGAGGTTTTCCGAGATGCCTACATGGTCGAGTTCCTCGGCCTGCCTAGGGACCATGCCGAAGCAGACCTGCATGGCGCATTGATAGACCGGCTAAAAGAGTTCCTGAGCGAACTGGGCCGGGATTTCTGCTTCGTCGGCTCTCAATATCCACTTCAGGTTGGCGGCCGGGATTTCGCACTGGACTTGCTGTTCTTCCACCGTGGTCTCAACTGCCTGGTAGCGATCGAACTGAAGGTTGGTCGCTTCGAGCCCGAGTACCTGGGCAAGCTCGATTTTTATCTTGAGGCGCTGGATCGCAATGAGCGTAAGCCTCATGAAAACCCTGCCATCGGCGTGTTGCTATGTGCCAGCAGGGACGACGAGGTGGTCGAGTACGCACTTAATCGCAGTTTGTCTCCAGCGCTGATTGCGGAGTATCAAACGCGCTTGCCGGACAAGGCACTGCTGCAAGCCAAGCTGCATGAGTTCTATGCCTTGGGCGCTGCTGAGGAACAGGGCGCATGAGCACCCATCAAATGCCGCACTTCACGCTTTCCACATAACGCATCACTGCCGGCGCTTTCTCGAAGCGCCGGTGGATCAGGCTAAGCCACGAGCTGGCCTGGCAGTCGATAATCCGCCGGTAGTTCACCTGCGGCAGGCTGATGCGTTGCACCACCGACTCTGGTACCACTGCGATGCCTTGGCCGAGTGACACCAGGGTGATCACCGCCACCAGGCTACCTGGCTGGGGGCCGAGCCTCGGGACGAAACCACCTTGTGCGGCCACCTCCAGCGTGCCGGAGATCTGTTCGGGCAGGATGAAGGTTTCATTGGCCAGGCGCGAGGCCGGTATCTGTGGCACTTCATTGATTCGCGAGCTGGCGGGCAGGGCGAGGACGAAACCTTCCTGGTGCAAGGCGATGGTTTCGAGTTCTTCCGGCAGATCCATCGGCGAGCGCACATAGGCAAGGTCGAGCAGGCCATCGCGGACCATGCCGGGCAGTTCGGCCATCGGCAGTTCGCGAATGTTCAGGCGCACGCCGGGGCAGGTTTCGCTGTAGCGGCTGACCTGCTGCTGGAGCATGCCCGAGTACGCGGCCGAGGCCACATAGCCGAGTTCGATACGCCCGCTTTCGCCACGGGCGGCCCGTTGCGCGCCCAGTTGTGCAGCATCGAACTGGCGCACGGCATGTTCGGCCTCGATAAACAGGGCCTGGCCGGCGGCGGTGAGGTTGACCTCGCGCTGGTTGCGCTCGAACAGGCGTACGCCCAGTTCGCGCTCCATATCCTGGATCTGCCGGCTGAGGGTGGGTGGGGCAATGCCCAGTTGCTCGGCGGCGCGGGTGAAGTGACCGTGGCGGGCGACGCAGAGGAAGTAGCGGAAATGGCGGATTTCCATGGGTGTTACCTGCAGGGTAATGACGCGGGTCGCCGGGGCTAACAAAGCTCGGGGTCGGCGGCGTTATGGTGAAGCCAACACTACAAGGCTGGTGGCTTGGCGGCAAAGGCTGCCTGGGGATTGCAGGGGACCACTTCGCGGCCCATCGCAGGCAAGCCAGCCCCCACAGGTGCAGCACAACCTTCGAAAGCGATGCCGTACTTGTGGGAGCTGGCATGCCTGCGATGGGCTGCAAAGCAGCCCCGGCGATATTGCAGCTAAACGGCACTCTCCAAGCCAACCAGCTCAGCTTCCGGAGCCTCACCATGCCCTCTGCGCGTTTCACCCTGCTCACCGCTTCCTTGGTCTGCGCCCTGATCATCCTCGACACCAACATCGTCGCGGTCAGCCTGCCCAGCATCGCCCGCGACCTGTCCGGCTCGTTCGCCGATATCGAATGGGTGGTCAGCGCCTACCTGCTGGCCTTCGCCGCCTGCCTGCTGCCTGCCGGCAGCCTGGCCGACCGCTTCGGCCGGCGGCGCATGCTGCTGCTCGGCCTGGCCCTGTTCGGCGTCGCCTCGCTGGCCTGTGGCGCGGCGCCAAGCCTGCTGTTCCTCGACTTGGCCAGGGCCGCCAAGGGCGTTGGTGCGGCGTTGCTGCTGACCTCGGCCCTGGCCGCGATCGGCAACCGCTTTCACCAGCCCCAGGAACGCATGCGCGCCTGGGCCTTCTGGGGCGCCTGCATGGGCGCCACCATTACCTTTGCGCCGTTGCTGGGCGGGCTGATAGCCAGCACCCTTGGCTGGCGCTGGATCTTCTACATCAACCTGCCGCTGGTGGCAGTGCTCGCAGTGATGGTGCTGCACAGTGTCGAAGAGTCCCGTGACAGCGCTGCGGCCCGGCTCGACCCATGGGGCAGCCTGACTTTCGCCGGCAGCCTGGGTTACCTGATCTGGGCGATGATCGATGCCAACCAGGTAGGCTGGGGCAGTGCGCAAACCTTGGGGCGGCTGGTGATCAGCGCCTTCCTGTTCGGCCTGTTCGTCATGGTCGAGCGCAGCCAGGAACGACCGATGATCGACCTGCGGCTGATGCGTAGCGGGCGTTTCGTCGGCGCCTTGCTGGGCATGTTCGCCTACGCAGCCTGCGCCCAGGTGATGATGACCCTGCTGCCGCTGTATCTGCAGAACGGCCTGCAATTGCCGGCCTTGGCCGCAGGAGCTGGCATGCTGCCGTTTGCCGTGGCCATGCTGCTGACGCCACGCCTGGGCATGCGCCTGGCTGCGCACTTGAGCCCGGCGCAGGTGTTCGCACTTGGCCTGGTATTGGTCGGGGTGGGTAACCTGCTATGTGCCTGGGCCACGCAGCGGGGCGGTTACGGTGCGTTCGCCCTGGCCAGCCTGGTGCTGGGTGCTGGCGCCGGGCTGCTGAATGGCGATACGCAGAAGAACATCATGGCTTGCGTACCGCGTGAGCGTACCGGCATGGCTTCGGGGTTGAGTACAACCACGCGGTTCGGGGCGATCGTGCTGGCCATCGCTGGGCTGGGTGGTGTGCTGGCTGCACGTAGTGAGCAGTTGCTGCATGACTCCGTGGCTGCCGTGGCGCCTGGGCAATCGTGCCAGGTTGCGGCAATGGCTGCGCGGGTTGCCGCTGGTGATTTGCAGGCGGCATTGGCGTTATTTGAGCCCGGGTTGCGGGAAACGGTGGCACCCTTGGCCCGCCAAGCGTTCATCGGGGGCTTCGAAGCCGTGTTGCAGGTCGCTGGTGTGGCGGCGCTGCTGTTCGCGATGCTGGTCGGCGTATTGCTGAGCCGACCGCTGCCAGCCATGCCGGAGGCTTTGCTCGCTGAAGGGCAATCATGACGCGTGCGCAGGAGCAGCACTATGCAGTGACTGGGGGCATCAAGCCCCTGGTCGCGGCATTCGACGATCAGTCATTCAACAGCCATGGCTTCAGTTCCTTGAGGTTGCTCACCACCAGCTGCTGCGCCTCGGGCAGTACTGCCAGGTTGCGGTGGTCGATCTGGTAACGCTGCAACACGTACTTCACCAGTGCCCTGCGGCTGGGTACCACCAATTGCCCCTGCGTCATGCCGAAGTCGGTTTCGATGATTGCCTTCTGCGCCGCGTTCAATCGCCCGTCAGGTTCGAAGATCACGGGCACCTCGACATTCCAGTCTTCATCCTGCTCGCGCGTGTTCGGCGATTGGTCGAGCAGGTCTGGCTGCCCGCGCAGGCGGCTGAGCACGAAATCGCGATACTGGCCGTTCTTTTCGCAGTAAGCCCGCACGTGCCAGCGCATGCCGGTGTAGACCAGCGTGTGCGGAGCGATAAGGCGTACCTCGACCTTAGGGGTGTTGAAGGACACGTATTCGGTTTCCAGGCGCAGGCCTTCACGGCAGGCCTTGAGCAAGGGGCGCAGCACCTCCGGGCGTATAGGCCGGTCTGGCACCTCCAGCACCCGGGTATGCGCATAGGCCAGTGCCAGCCCATCGATGTGCGGAGCTCGCTCATTGTTCTGGTAAAGCAGGTGCAGGTAGGCGCTGGCGCTGTCATCGATGAACAGCGGTTTGAAGTGCTTGCCTGGTACATAGCCCTTGAGCTGCTTGTCATATGTCAAGTTTTTGGGCGCATGTTCGCTGATGTAGGTATTGATGTCCTTCGACGCCTGCTGGCGGCTGATGCCAAAGCTCTGCATCAGGTGGCCCGTGGTCAGCCGGCCTTCCCACCAGGCAACGGTCTCGATCAAACGATAGCGAAGTGCCAGGTCCCAGCGTACCTGCTCGATGGATTGCTTGCGTTTCATACCCTCTCCATGTGCGCGATTACTTTACCTGTATAAGTCTACATTCTAGACCTGTCGTCAAACACTACATATCGTGATTCTGTCATTCGAAATGAATTGAAGTCACGAAAGGAAGTGGACATGACTATGTCTGAAGCGGTTTCGACAGGGGCGTTGGTGTTGATCGGGGTAATCTTGGTGGTGCTCCTGGTGCAGTACCTGAGGTTGCGAGAAATCTGGCACCTGGTTCTCGCCTGCCGCCAGGACGCGCGTTGGGCGCGGATATGGGAGATGGAAAATAGGGAGCTACGCTCGGCACAGCGTGCCGACAAAGCGCACATCGCGCAGCTGCAAAACAAGCTGGTGCTTTTGCAGAACCGGGTCTCTGCGGAAGTGTGGAAAGGGGAGGCATGAACACACTGGAACGGATCAAAGGTTGCACTAATGACCTGGGTAGCTGAGATGCCTATAAAAAGTAGACCGATCCGTCAAGATATTGGTCAAGTGTTTTGCAACTTTATGTTGCAGGTGCCAATCAGTATCATTAAGATTTGTACTCCAGGACGCAAGGAGAGCACTGTCCATATAAAAAGAAGGTCAAAAAAGAATGCTGAAAATGCTCCTCGTGTATGTTCATCTGCTCGCCACCTGTATTGCCCTCGGTAGGGTCTTGCTTGCCGATCACAAGCTTTGGAGTTGGCGCAAGGAAGCGTTGGATCAGGCAAAGCATGAGTACCTGGAAGAAACCAGGAAAATTGCCACCCTCGCGTTACTGGCTCTTTGGGGCAGTGGTCTGCTGTTGATACTTCAGGGGTATCTTCTCGAAGGCGCGGCGTATTTGCTCAACCAGAAACTCTGGGCCAAGGTTGCGGTTGTCGCGCTGCTGACGTTGAACGGTGGTCTGTTACATCGCATCGGCTTCCCGTTGTTGCAGAAAGCCCCTTTCGTATTGTTACCAGGTTCCGACCGCGGTCGCCTTGCACTATTGGGGGCTTTCTCCATGAGTGGTTGGCTGTTCGCCGCTTTTTTGGGGGTGGCCCGAGCCTGGAACCATGTAATGCCATGCATGCATGTTATGGCAGTGTTCACGGCATTCGCTTTGCTGGCTTGTATCGTGGCGCTTGTGGTCGCCTGCACGGCAGGTAGCATGGAAACTACGGCTTCATAGAAGCTGTGACGCAACTCAAGCGTCAATAGCATGAAACTTCCCGCAGTGCAGGGACCAGTCGGCGTTTCTACTCTGACCTGCACCTGTTGGCCGGAAGCGCCTGCGATCCGACCAGGTGGAGGACGTTCCATACCGATCAGCCTTTGGCGTCATTGACCGGCTTGGTTTTGCTTGCAGCTACAGCGGCTTGTGCTTTCTGTTTCTCTGCCAGTTGGAAGGCCTGCATCGAGGCCTTTCGGGCTGACTCCATGCGTGCGAAGGTCCGATCACCACCGCCGGAGGCCATCGCCAAAGAAGAAGCGGTAAGAGCGGCGGCAACGAAGAGAACTTTCATGTTTTTCATTTGCGTATCCTCAATTGAAACTTTTAACTGCTCAGCATGATACTCAGCCCGGCTGGGTTGGAGTTTGCCGTTGTTGATGGTGGCTGGAGTTCGGTTATTTATATGTGTTGGTACTCTGCAAAAGGCAATAGAGGTTGTCTCGAATGACTGTTGATCATTCGGTCATGTCCATTTCAGGTAACGGAAATATCATCTGCACCGGGTGCCCATGAATTTCGACTTGCGTATATGGCGAGGCTTGTAACTTTAACTTTGCTCGGATCAGGCCACGCTAGCAGGGGCTGCGGGGCTTCCACCCCATTCGAGGAAGCGGATTTTATGAATTTCGCCCTTGCTGTCTTCATACACAACGGTCACCGGCACAACGCCGGTCTTGGCTGATGTATCGGTGCGTTGCAATACCCGTTTCACATCGATGTTCATACCGTAATGGTATTCGACAGCAGAAACATGCGCGCCGGAGTCTTGCAGGTTGCTATGGTCAAAGACACTTGGTGCGAGACTGGAAATCACCGCACTTACAATTGTGGCCATGCTCATAAGGCTGTACCTCTACTGAAGTTCGCTCGACAAGGACCTAATCTGACACGCCGGAAAAGTGAAGTTCACTTCGCCAAGACGAATGCGCTTGGTTGAAACGCCTGTAGTGGCAAAAAACTCCCAGCAATTCCCCGTGCCTGACACATTTTGACCATTCGTCTTTTGACCCCCGTATCTGTTGGTCCAAGTCCGTTTTTGAGGTTGGCCGAGCACGGGAGTGGGCAGTGCGGCCTTTAGCGCATCATGCCGAGTTTGGCATCCGGCAAGCCGGGTTTTCATGGGGCTGCACATAACTCAGTGATTTGGCGGGGGCCTGTGGGAGCGGGTTTACCCGCGGACACCCGCGCAACTGATGTCATGCACCGCGTTGCCTTCTTCGCGGGCTTGCCCGCTCCCACAGGTACTTGCGCTGGCTTCGAGTTTTCACGGTACCTGTGGGAGCGGCCGTGGCCGCGAACACCGGCGTAGCCGGTGCCATGCAGCGCGTTGGATTCTTCGCGGGTAAACCCGCTCCCACAGGGTAATGAGCAAACTCTTTGTGAGCTCGGTGCTCCGCGCGACAGCGCAACCCACGGTACGGTGGCTAACGCATCATGCCCAGCTCGGCGTCATCCAGCAGTGCTTTACCTAAGGCGCAAAGGTAATGTGCGGCCCAAATCAGTTTCGGCTTGTCTTCCATCAGGCCGTCGATGGTCAGGTCCCGGGCATAGCCCATCAGTTCCGAAGCTTGCTCGCGGGCGTTCTGGCAGGGGATGCCGGGCTCGATGCGGAACAGCGGGTGAGTCTGGTTTTCACCCTGGTAGAAGATGGTTTTACCGACGGTGCATTTAGTGTCTTCGGTGGTCATTGATCGATCTCCCTGGTGGTGAATCAGTGCACGGCCTGCGGGTCCGCTGGCTTGTGTATGTGTGCCAGCGCTGACTCGAGAAGTTTGCGCAGGGCTTCAAGCTCGTGCATCGACGCCATGATCAACAATGACGCCGGCGATCGCGGCTGCATCAGCATTGCCTGCTGGGCTACGGCTTCGGCACAGAGCGCGTAGTCCGAGGCCAGCATGATGGTGTCTTCGAGGGAAAGGAGATGGTGGGGTGGGTCGGGTACTATCTTCAACATGATTGCTTCCATTTCAGGGCCGTCACCCTCTGCTGTCAAACAGAAGGGTGGCAGCTGTACGCGGGTTGACAGACCGGCGGAAACAACAAGTTCCGGCGCACGCAAGCGTGCCCGCACGTACAGCCGCCATAACGACGAGCCGTTTGTTGTTTACCGTCGCGACCTGTCAAAGTCATGCCGTTGATGAGCAACGACCCGACGAGACTAAAACTCTGAAAAAACGACCGCAACGGAAAACAGGCGCTGGGAGTATCTTTGGGCAACGCCCTACACGAAAGGGGCAAATGAATCGCCCCTGGTTTTCTAGACACTCTCCAAGCTCAGGAAATAGCGTTTCTCATACTCTACTGGAGACAGCTGCATAGCACTGCTGTGTCGGCGTTTAGGGTTATAGAACATCTCGATGTAATCGAAAATATCACTTCGGGCTTCTTCACGGGTTGTGTAGATCTTTCGTCGGATTCGCTCTCGCTTCAAAAGCTGGAAAAAGCTCTCGGCTACGGCATTGTCGTGGCAGTTTCCCCGCCGGCTCATGCTGCTGATTACATTGTTGGCCTTCAAAAAGCTTTTCCAATCCGAGCTACTGAACTGACTGCCTTGATCTGAGTGAATCATAACTTGCTGCTGAGGCTTGCGTCGCCAAACAGCCATCAACATCGCGTCGATAGCCAGGTCGCTGCACATCCTTGGCTTCATTGACCAACCAATTACTTGGCGTGAGAACAGATCCAGCACTACCGCGAGGTAGAGCCACCCTTCATAGGTGCGGATGTAAGTGATATCTGTCACCCAGACCTTGTTCGGCTCACTTACCTTGAACTGCCGCGCGAGGTGGTTGGGCGAGGCCACTGTTGGTTTTCCACCATAGAACCCTGGACGCCGCCGATAGCCCGTTTGAGAACGCAGCCCCTCCGCCTGCATCAAGCGCCTGACTCGATTTCGGCCGCATTCCTCTCCCAGCTCACGCAGGTCATCGTGAATTTTGCGGTAGCCGTATACACCTCCGCTTTCCAGCCAAGCGTGTTTGATCAAGCCAAGCAGACGTTGATCTTCTTTTGCTCGGGCAGATTGAGGCTCGGCCAGCCAGGCGTAATAGCCGCTGGGGTGCACCTTGAGGGTTTGGCAAAGGCGCCGCACCGGGTAATCAGTCGAGTGCTTCTTGATGAAGGCGTACTTCAGCCGCACTCCTTGGCAAAGTACGCGGCGGCCTTTTTTAAGATGTCTCGCTCTTCCGTCACGCGCTTGAGTTCAGCGCGTAGCTTGCGCAGTTCGGCCTGCTGATCGTCGTCTTGCTGACGCTGCTCTTGGGGCTTGCTGTAGACCTTGATCCAGGCGTAAAGACTGTGCACGGACATGCCCAGGCGCTGGGCGACATCGGCGACAGGTTTGCCTTTCTCGGTCACTTGCTTGACCGCTTCGATCTTGAATTCTTCGGGGTAACGCTGACGACTCATGGCACCTCCTATTTGGGCCTCATTATGAGGCTTGGAGGTGTCTACGAAACCAGGGGCGATTCAAAAATCTGATTTTCTGAGCTTGCACACCCCAAAATTCAGACACAAAAAAAGACGCCCGAGGGCGTCTTCTTCTTTGGGATTTGGTGGGCCGGGGTGATCTGAAAACAGTCGGTATCTATCTGTTTTGGCTAGTGAATAATTGTTTTTCAACTTGCCTGGAATACCAGTTGGAACGATGCGTGGCGTGGATTCCGATGGACAGTGATTTTTGAGCTCAGCCAAGCGACTCATCAAAGTAGTCGCTGTCGAGCCTTGGCACCTTGTAAAGCTGCGAGCTGACTCCGACCTCATGATCCAACATCAGATTGACCAAGCGTTTACCGTCGACCAGTACAAGCCCTTCGACCGATAGCGCGAACTCAACTGCTTGGGCGGTGAAGCCAGAGGTAGTTATGAATACGCCGCGTTTGGCTTTCTGTCCTGCCAGGGCACCATAGAACGCCTGCAAATCGGGGCGGCCTACTGTGTTCTGCCAGCGCTTGGCCTGCACGTAGACTTTCTCCAGGCCCAGCGCGTCGAGCGAGATCACGCCGTCGATTCCGCCGTCACCACTACCGCCGACCTGCTGCAGTGCCTGACGGTTCGCTCCGTAGCCCAAGCTGTGCAGGACGTCGAGTACGATGTGCTCGAAGCGCGTCGGGCTCGCTTGCAACAGACTGTCCAGCAGATCGCCCGCGACGCTGGTGCGCAGTTCTAGGATGGCTTGATTCAGGCGCTCCTGGGGGCTGCTAGTTGCGAGATCAGTCTTGGTAATGGGCGCTGGAGCGTCATTGCCTTCATCCAGCGAGGCGGCATCCGGCGCTGTCTTCAGCTTTACGCTCATGAAGTTCACTGCTAGATGCTCGATCTGCTCTGGGCTCAACGGGGCAGGGTTGGCTTGGGCGAATGCGCGGCCGGTGTCAGTTAGCTGCCAGTAGCCACGCTTTGCGCTGCTGGAATAGCCAGCGCGCTTGAGCCGATCATGCGCCCAGCCGGAGCGGTTCTTGTAAGTAGCCTGGCCGCTGGCAATGGTCTCCTGCCGCTGTGCCTCGCTCAGGCCAAGTGTCAAGGCAGCTGCTTCATGTGCCTCGCCCGCGATGGCACCCTCCGAGTGGGCGGCGAGAAAGCGCAGGATGGGCTCGATGAACTGGTCGTAGGTCGGGACAGGCATGGTTCGCTTCTTCCTGATAAAAGGCTTAGCTCGGCGTCGCAGTTCGACGCCTGTGCTTGGCCTCGGGCGCAGCAGTGCGCTGGGTTTTGCTGCGTTTCCAGTAAAGCGCTGGCGAATTCGTCGTTCGGGTCTTGGGGAGGGACAATTCACCGCGGAAGGCTTTGGCCAAGATACTTTGAGTCAGCTGGTCCACTCTAAGCGCATATCCCGCACTGCGGATGCCTAAGCGGAGGTAGCTTAACCAAGGTGAGGCGGTTTTGGCCATCGCAGGAGTCCATTTCGAGAGACGGTTGTATTTAGGCCTGGATGTTCCGCCTTGCAGGTCGCGACTGTTCTTGGTCCCTTCTTGGGCAAACCCATTGGAAGCGGCTACTCGCAAATCAAAGGCGGTCAGCCGCGCCGTTTAGCAAAACAGCCGCCATACCATCCAGCCGCTTTTTGGTCTTTTCCCATTGCGGCATCACCTGGTGCATAAGCCGGTAGAACCGCTCGCTGTGGTTGTGTTCGGCGATGTGACAAAGCTCATGCAAGATCACATAGTCGATGCACTCGCGGGATGCTTTAACCAAGTGGGGGTTGAGCGTGATACGGCCCGCAGGTGAACAACTGCCCCACTGTGTCCGCATGCTTAAGATGCGCAGTGGGGGCTTGGATGCAACCCAAAGTGCTTGTTGCAAGGCATCTTCTAGACGTCGATCAAATACCTCACGGGCCCGCGCTTTGTACCAAGTGTGCAGGAGTTCGCGAATCCTCTCTGCCGACTTCACCCGGACAGACACCTCTAGCTTGCCTCGCAACAGACGCACCTGCTGTAGCTCATCAGGCGCTTCTATAACCTTGAGCACGTACTGCTTGCCTAGGTAGTAGTGACTTTCTCCGCTGATGTACTGCCTCGGGCGGACGTGTGTGAGCTGCGTACGAAACTCACGAAGCTGCTCATAGATCCAGCGGCCGCGTCGCTTTAGTGCGGCCAATACCTGTTCATCGCTAGCCCCATCCGGCGCACTGACGCGCACGCGACAGTCGGGGTCAACCTTGATCAGTATGCGTGAAACCTCTCGCGCCCTTCTCGCCCTCTCAACCTCAATCAACTCGTCGGCATAGTGAAAGCTCAGCCAGCTCGATACTGCGGAGGCAGAAGGAGCACTCATAACGATGGGCACACTCATAAGCCGGACAAGCCTACTCGCGTGATTTGCACCACCCACTCAACCATGGCCTTCGCCTGATCCATACCAGCGCCCACCGCTTTGCATTCCTTGAAGAGCAACGGCAGCAGCTTCTTACGGATGTCGCTTTCGATGTTCTGTGGGTTGATTGAATGTTCGGCCACGGAGGTCATGACCATTTCATCCAGGCTGAAAGCCAGTTTTACCCAGTGTTCTTGTACCTGCTCATCAGCTGAAGTGAGGGCGTCAGGAAGGCTTTTCTTGAAAATACCGAAGTACGCCTGGGCATGCCGGTTACCCGCGAAAACATCAGGCAGCTCATCAAGCTTACGGGCCTGCACCTGCTGCTCAAATTCGTGGAATAGCAGGTACTGCTTGAGCGGATGATCAAATAGCTTTGCCGCCTCTTCGATGGCCTGGCGCAGCAGTTTGGAGAACGCTTCCTGAGCATAGGGATCGTCACGAAGCTCCTGCTCAATCATCTTGCTGACACGGGTCTTGATGATGTCGGTTTCGTTGCGCGTCTTGTCTTCACTCCACTGCTCGGGCTTCTGTTGACCCATCTTGCCGACTTCGTAAACGCCGCCAGGGTCTTTTACCTCCACGCCTACCACGTGCTTATCCAGCAGCTTGCGCACCTGTTCGGCGTACTGGTCATAGTTCACCGTTTCGCCGGCATCCTGTCTGGCCAGTTGGCGCAGGCTGGAGAACTGCTTGAGGGTTTCCTTGTAATGAATGCGGTCGGCATCGCTGAAACTGGTGTCTTCAAAGAAGGACGCGGACTGCAAAGCAACTTTTAGGCAGCTGGCAAACTCGGTTAGTGCCTCGTAGAAGTCATCGCGCACCTTGAGATTTACATCAACCAACTCGCCGTCACGCTCCTGCATCTTGGGCACCAGTACCTGGCGCAACTGCTCGATATCCCCTTTGTTTTTCACATCGGAGAAAATAGCCCAGAGGTTTTTGTGCAGCTGAGGTAGCCGTTTGTACTCACTGCTCATCTGGTTGTAGAGCCCAGCGATGTCATTGATGTCATATCCGCCCTGGGTGCGCGAAGCTAGATCCTGATACTTCTGGATCGTGGTATCCAGCTCCGAAAGAATGCCTCTGTAGTCGATCAGCAGACCGAATTTCTTTAGCGGATGTAGGCGGTTTACCCGAGCAATCGCCTGGATCAGGTTGTGCTCTTTAAGTGGCTTGTCGATGTAGAGCACGGTGTTTTTCGGCTCATCAAAACCCGTCAGCAGTTTGTCCACCACGATCAAAAGCTTGAGCGATTCATCCTTGTCGAAGCGCTCGATCAGCTGCTTGGTGTAGGTTTGCTCATCAGTGCTGCCAACGTTTTTCTTCCACCATTGGGTTACCTCAGGTGAGGCTGCTTCATCAACGTCGGTGTTACCCTCACGGCTATCCGGTGGGCTCATCACCACTGCGGATTCGAACAACCCTGTTTCATCCAGATACTGTTTGTACTTGATTGCTGAGGCTTTACTGTCACAGGCCAGCTGGCCTTTGAGGCCCTCGTCGATGTTCTTCACGAAATGGTTGGCGATATCCAGAGCAATCAGACGAATACGGTCATCAGCGCTGTATATCTGGCCTTTCTTGGCGAACTTGCGTTTGAGGTCGGCCTTCTGCTGCTCACTCAGCCCTTCTGTAATGCGCTCGAACCAGCTGTCGATGGCGCGCGCGTTTACATCTAGATCGGGGATGCGCTCTTCATAAAGCAACGGCGTCACTGCCTGATCCTCCACCGCACGCTGCATAGTGTAGGCATGCACGATGGGACCAAACTTATTTGTAGTCTTGTCGTTTTTGAGCAGCGGTGTGCCGGTAAATGCCACAAAAGCCGCATTGGGTAGAGCCTGCTTCATGCGGATATGGTTTTCACCTCCTTGGCTGCGATGACCTTCATCGATCAGCACGATGATGTCAGCACTGGTATTCACACACTGTGGCAGTTTAGTGGCGCTGTTGAACTTCTGTATTAGCGAGAAAATGATGCGCTCATTCCCCTTGCCAATTTGCTCGGCCAAGCGCGTGCCGGAAGTAGCGATGGCGGTATCGCGATCCCTTTTGCCCGAGAGTTCTCCCCCCGAGGCGAAAGTTTTGCTCAGCTGGTTTTCCAGATCGACCCGGTCGGTGACCACCACAATGCGGCACTGCTTGAGCGAGTCGTGCAGGATCAGCGCCTTGCTCAGAAAAACCATGGTGAATGACTTGCCCGAACCCGTCGTATGCCAGATCACTCCACCCTCGCGGCTACCGTCCTTGCGTTTATGGGTAATCCGGTCGATCAGCCGTTTGATGCCAAATACTTGCTGATAACGAGCAACAATCTTGCCAGCCTTCTTATCGAACAGGGTGAAGTAGCGTGTCATCTCCAGCAGCCGGGCAGGAGAAAGCAGACTGATTAGTAACTGATCCTGTCCGGTCGGCGCTAGTTCACCGCCAGCGATCAAGGTGTCATACCATTCTAGATCACGGGGCGGGCGATGGCTGAAAATAGAGGCCTTCTGCGCGGCACCCAGCTTGCGGTTCTTCAGCGCATACAACTCCTCGGCGGCGATATCTTCCTCACGCCAAGCTGCCCAGAATTTCGCAGGCGTGCCGCATGTGGCATAGCGACCATCGCTACCATTGATAGACAGCAACAATTGGCTGTAGGCGAATAGCCTTGGGATTTCGTCGTGACGCTGATTACGCAAGCTCTGCGAAACGCCTTCTTCGATGGTCGGGCCTTTCTGTGCATTGCTATCGGGGCGCTTGGCCTCGATCACTGCCAGCGGAATGCCGTTGACGAAGCAAACAATATCCGGCCTCCGCGACTCCACACCGTTGCTGCGCAGCACGCGAAACTCTTCGGTGAAAATGAAGCTGTTATTCGCTAGGTTATTCCAGTCGATTAACGCCACGGTCGGGTTGGCTTTTTTACCATCCACGAAATCCGTCACCGAAATGCCATACAGCAAATGGTTGTACAGTCGCATATTAGCGGCCTGTAGCCCTTCGTTAAGCGCCGGGCTGCACATTTCACTAATCAGGTTGTCAATGGCCTTGGCCGATAGCGGATATTCACTCCCGCCAAACAAGAAACGCCGCTTCTGTAGTTGCTCGCGGAGTACATCGCGTAAGATTACCTCGTCGCTCTTGCCGCTCCTTGCTGTCAGTGCCTGCTCAGGCGAGAGGAACTGCCAGCCGAGGTTGCATAGAAGAGCCAGAGCCGGAAGTTTTGCGCTATATTCTTCCTGGAATTTAGGTGTTTGAATCATCCGCTGTAGCTCTCCAAGCCGCCCGTCAGCTATAGCTGGAAACCAACCAGCTCATGAATTTAACTGCTAAGTGGGGCATCACCCACTCATGGTAGTACATACATTCCGCGCAGAGTGAATTGCACCAAACCATCGTCTCTGTAGAGAATTAGGTCGCTGCTGCGATATCAGCCATTTGCCTCTGCGATTATGCGATCCGATACCACCTTGTCGATCATCGCCTTCACGGCGCGATCAATGGCTGAACCATCAGAGTAATCAGCAGTGGTTGCCAGATTGGTCCGCCCTTCCTTGACCAGCTTGAGTGCCTTGTCACGGGCACCGCGTTTGCCCTTGCCGTAGACGGCAATCGAGTGGCCTCCCTGGTTCTTGACCAGGCGCATGGAGGGTATGTCGGTCTCACCGTCGCCTATAAAAACCATATTGCTGAACGGAACAGGCCGCTCGGCTGGCTCAACGAACTTGTTAATTACCGAATTATCGTGCACATCCAGGCTGCCTTTGTTAATGCGAAACAGATACTGCGTTTTAGTGGTGTAGTTCACCGCCAATGCTGGCCAGTGTGCAACGTCGTTATGGTCGTACATAAAGCCGGAGGCATAGACGCGATTGAAATACTTGTTGATCGGAGTTCCCTCGATCATTTCGCGTAGGCCCGACGAAATGATGAAGTGTTCGACCTTTACGCCCTTAGCGCGGCCATATTCAGTGATGCGTTTGAACCAGTCCTGTACGCCCGGGAATAGCTCTATATTCGCCCCAAAATCGGCAAAGTCCTTTTTGCGTACCGGCACCCGGGCAGCCTGAGCCTTTTCGATCATCAGCCGCATGTACGCCAGAATCTCGTCCGCCTGCTGCTGCTGAGCCATAACCTTAGCTTCGCTCCAAAAATCAGCCGGCTTGATGCCCAATGCCGGGACAAAGTTGTACTCCTGCATATTGCCAGGCGACAAGGTGCCGTCGAAGTCGTAAGCAATCACAAATGGTATGTGCTTCTTAGCCATTAGGCGATCTCCAGCTCATCTACCTTCACGCGGTGTTTGCCGGTGAGCAATTGTTGCATCAGGGCTTTTTTCTCATCTCGTAAGTAAGAAAGTTTGGCTTGCATCGTTTTTATTTCTTGCTCAGCTGTAGTAAGCACTGTTGCAATTGCCTTTTGTTCGGTTACCTCTGGAATGAATACAGTCAGCCCGAAGAAATCGCTGGGCTTAACGTTAAGCAAACCATGCGCACGACCGCCTTCGTTAGCTACCTTGCTTAAGCCATTGTTTAACAGGCCAGATTCAAAATAGTGCTCAAAAAAATCCCCATTACATGTGGCTTCGTTGCTTGCTTCGAAGCAGATGTAAAGTGTAGTTACTACGCCTTTTTCGTATTTGTTTAGGCGTTTTATGGCGCCCATTGGATAGCCATTGGAATAGCTTTTGTTGTAGGCAAACTGTCCTTTTTTAAGCAAAAAATAGTTTCCTAGAGTTTCTGATGCCACAGTTTTATTAAAATACTCTTCCTGACGTACCAAGCCATGCTGAGCTGATATGGTGACCACGTTCGTGCTGCCTTCAGTGTTCTTGGCGGTTACTCTGCAAAAGAGCTTTTCAAGCCGAAGCGTCTGCCATGCTTTTTCAAAGCCATGTAGGCGCCGGTGGCCTGTCAACAACTGCTGTGTCAATGCTTTGTACTGCTGTTGGCTGTTTTCCAGAAGCTTTTCGGCGGTGCTTATTGCTTGATCCCAAGTGGAAAGGATTTTGCTGACTTTTTTTTGCTCGTTTAAAGGGGGGATCAGTATCGGGAATTCTTTGATCTGTGTTGAGTTGATGCTAGCCAAATTGGTGCTTTTTTTAGCGCAGCTCAGAAAATAACTTTTCCCGTAATTGCTTCCGGCCAAGGAGGCAAGAAAATATGAATCAATTACTTTGGGGTTTGGTCGAACAGCAAACACATGATTCTGATGTAGGCATGGCTCAATCTGTCCTTTCCAAATATCGCCCCGTCCAAGCTTGTCGAAGTCGCCGCCCTCATTCATGAGAACGTCTCCGTACTTAAGGGAGAAACGTTCCAGCTGGCTTCTTTCGATTTCGATTGTCTTGACGTCACGAAGGTCTATATGACCATCTTGAACATTGGCAACTCGCAGATATGGCAAAGTTATCGGGTCTTTTAAGCCTGATTTACCTTTTGCGATACCGCCTCTTACCTCAGCGACGGATGCCAGAGGTGCGCGTTTCCATCCTTCAGGCACCATATCCCAACTCCTTCAAATACCCTTCCATCTGCACTTCAAGCTCAGCTAGTTGCACCTTGAGCCGCTTACGCTCCGCACGCACCACCAGCATATCGATTTCTTCCTCATCCTCGAAGGTGTCCACATAACGAGGGATATTGAGGTTGAAATCGTTTTCGCGAATTTCCTGCAGGCTGGCGCGGTGGCTGAACTTGTCCGAGCTGATGCGATGGCGATAAGTGATCAGGATATTGTTGATCTGCTCATCACCTAGAATGTTCTGGTTTTTGCCGGCCTTGAAGTCGCGGCTGGCGTCAATAAACAGTACATTTTCATCAGTCTTGGCTTTGCTGAAAACCAGGATCGCAGCTGGGATACCAGTGCCATAGAAGAGTTTTTCCGGCAGGCCGATGACTGCATCCAGCAGATTTTCCTCAATCAATTGCTGGCGAATCTTGCCTTCGCTGGATCCACGGAACAGTACGCCGTGGGGCACAATCACTGCCATGCGCCCCCCGCCGTTACCATGGAAAGGGCTTTTCAGGGTTTCGATCATGTGCAGGATAAAGGCGAAGTCACCTTTGGTTTTCGGCGGTATGCCGCGTTTGAATCGACCAAATTGATCATGCTCGGCTTCTTCATGACCCCACTTGTCCAGCGAGAACGGCGGGTTGGCGGTAACAATATCGAATTTGAGGAGCTGCCCATTGGAGTCAAGTAGCTTAGGATTGCGTAGGGTGTCGCCCCACTCGATCTTGTGGTTGTCCTCACCGTGGAGAAACATGTTCATCTTCGCCAGCGACCAGGTGGAGCCGATGGCTTCCTGGCCGTAGAGGGCATATTGCTTGCTGTTGTGATGTTCGCGCACCTTGCGGCCGCATTTCATCAGTAACGAGGCCGAACCGCATGCTGGGTCGCAGATGGTGTCGCCCGGTTGTGGGTCTAACAGTTCGGCGATCAGCTCGGAGACTTCCGGTGGTGTGTAGAATTCACCGGCCTTCTGACCGCCGCTGGCGGCGAAGTTCTTGATCAGGTACTCATAGGCGTTACCGATCACATCCAGGCTGCCGACGCGGGACGGCTTGAGGTTTAGTTCGGCTCTGGCGAAGTTTTCCAGCAGGTGGCGCAATATGGTGTTCTTCTGCTTTTCTTCTCCGAGCTTGTCGGTGTTGAAGGAGATATCCTGGAACACGCTCTTGCCGGCATCCTTAAGTTTGGTGCCGTTGGCTTCCTCGATAGAGTGTAACGCCTGGTCAATTCGCTCACCGTTACCTGGCTCATGGCGACGGTCGTAGAGGGCGTAGAAGCTGGCATCACGTGACAGTACGAAACGCTCAGTCTTCAGCATTTCCTCGATAAGCTCCGGCTCGTCGCCGTACTCTTTTTTATAGTTGTCGTAGTGATCCTGCCAGACATCGCTGATGTACTTGAGGAACAGCATGGTAAGGATGAAATCTTTGTAGGTATCGGCACTGATGGTGCCGCGGAAGATGTCGCAGGCTGCCCACAGCGCCTTGTTGATATCGTCTTGGTTTACTTTGTCGTTCATGGGTCAAGCCTTAATAAGGTGCTGGTAAATGCCTTGTAGCATCTGCTCTTTATTGGTTTGCAGGCGCGCGATCAGTGCATCCTCTTCATCCCACACCGCTTGCAGGGCAATCAACTTCTGCTGGGTCGCGAGCGGTGGGAGAGGGATCTGCATGTCCATTAAGGACGCTTTGCCGATGGCTTGAATCGCACTGCCGTTGCGCTCAAGGCTGCGTTGGCTTTGCGGCAAGTTGATCAGCCAGCACAGGTATGCCGGCAGTATTTCTGACCGTCTAGCCGTGACAATAAAAAACTGGTTGGTCGCTACAACCGATTGCTCGCCAGCATAGAGTACGGCCTTGTTGCTATCACCACGGGCGATCACGGCGATGTCGTTTGGCTGAAGCAAAGGCGGAGCGGTACGCGCGTCCCAGGTAACGGCAATCAGCAGATCGGGTTCAATCGCTGCGTTTTGGCGTAGATCCTTGATCTGCAGTACGCGAACGTCGCCAAATGGGTCATGCTCCAGCGCACCGCGGAAGGTGTATCCGGAACGGACATCAGCCAGTTCGCTCAACTTGAATAACTGGGTTGGCATAAATTGCTCTGGGAGAAAAGCGCCATCCTTGGCGCAACAAGAAAAGTCAGACTTCGCAGCGCTGGTACTGGCTCTGCAGCCATTTGGCTTGCTCGGTCGCCAGCCCATACCATGCTGCGTCGCCCTTAAGACGGGTTACAAGCAAGCCGTCATCGGCATCCATTACTGCTTTAAGGTAATCCCGTACCTGAGCTGCAGTTTGGGGCGTGGCAACAATCCAGGTGGACTCCAGCGGCCGGCACCACGTGCCGTAGGCTTTGATGCGCTCATACAAGGATTGGTAATCACGGTTCTTACGCAGGTCATAGGTAATTTGGTACAGTTTCATAGCTCTAGCTCTCCTAACGAGTCAGTTATTGCACTAGCGGCAGGCTGCAACCTGCCGCGCCTCATTTTTTTCTCCGTACAAGACGTACTGAGTAGATGGCGAGAGCAATATCTCCTCATTTGCACCTGCTGTCAAATTCTTTTTTCTCAGTAGAGCCTCTATGGAGTAGAGGTCGCGTTGAGGTAGCCATCCGTACTAGCGTGGAAATCGTGGTGACTGGATGGCGCTATACATCTTCGTCATGCGATCCACCAGTGTGTCGCCTAGCGCTGATAAGGCGCTTTCCATCTCGTCGCCGCTTGCAACCTGCCGGCAGCGCGGTCTCAGTTTTTCTTGCTGCTTTCTTGTGTAAGCCCAGGTTTACCAAGCCGCTTGATAATCAACCACTCGGTTAGCTGGTAGTAGTACCTCGTCGCCGGGCTGCGGGACTTCAGGTGTTGCTCCTCAAACCACCGGAAATGCTTAAGCTGCCAACGCCACGGATTGTCTCGACCGAAGCGCTTCCGAATGGCCTTTTGTATTGTTTGGGCCTGCCTAATGTGGCGCTGCCGTGTGGCATGGGAACCGGTGAGTACGGCTTCAAGGAAAAGCCTCATGTCGAAGAACTTAGTCATCGCCGTCCTCCTATGTAGGCTGCGATCACGTCAGTGCGGTTATGGCCTAGCTCCAGACTGATTTGCTGGCGTGCTGTTAGGTCGGGCTCACGGTTTTCCTGAAAGCAGGTGCTATCGTTGATCGGCGCTGCATAGCCAGTAAGTTGTTTGTAACGTTCGCAGGCGTATGCGGCGCGCAATTCGTGGAAGCCTTTCAAGCCATGTACGTGCAGGATCTCGCGTGTCGGTTTCACAGTTTGCTGCAGGAAGGTTCTGTAGCTTTCGTCTTGGGCGAGCAGGTTGTTGCTGCCAATGGGCGAGGCGTTACGGGCTGCCTGCAGTGCGTCCCGTACGTTCTTAGTCGCTGTTATCCATCTTGGCGCATATGCACCTGAACGACCTCCCTTGGTGCCGTCTTGGATGTTGATGCGGCCGAGTCGCTCGGCTTCGCGATGCAAACGTGGCAGGTTGGCTAGAATCGCTTCGCGCAGACGCATGCCAGTGGCACGTGCCAATTGTGCGATGGCGGCGATACGCGGATGCTTTTCGCGGAGCGCGTCGACGATGCGTATCATCTGCTCGTGATCTTGGCCCTGAGGATTTGTCGTGCGCACGTTGCTGCGCTGCGTTCCCAACGCCTTGCTCGGACTCGGCACTTTCACATAGTGATCACCGCGAAGCGCGGCCATGGTCCGGTTGACGCTGGACAATCGGTTTTGCGCGGTGGCGATGGTGAGCTCACCTTGGTCAACTTGCAGGCGCAGATGCCCGGCGTAGTCAAGCAAGGTCTGCCGATCAATTTGTCGCGCATCGTTAAAACCCGGCCCATTCTCCGACCGACACCAGCGCACAAATGCTTGCCACCGATCACTATGTGCTTTGACGGTCCCGTAATGCCCACCGCCAAACAGATCTTTCAGTGCTTGCGGTCCGGCATAACTCAATTGCCGGCCATAGCCAAAATTCCGTCCATCCCGTCTGCCTACCAGCGCCATGATCAAACTCCTCTCGAAGCCAACCTTTGAAACCGGCCCCACGTCATCCCGCCAAAAATGCTGAGTGTTATCAGGGATCAAGGCCCCTGCGACCTGTGGGGATGTCCTCTAGCGCGGGACTGGCGGCTCCTTACGTCCGGGGGCAAGGGCATCTCATGATCTGGCCTCCTGAGCACCGTTACCGGTGGGCGGGTGGAGGCAGCGCTGGCTGACGAGACCTGCGCCTGAAGATCCTGAGCCATGTGCAAGCAGCAATGCGATGACCGGGGCATGCCTGACTGTCAGTCAGGTGCAGTCCATTCCGTGGTCTGCGGCACCATCATCTACAGCGCTGTTGCTGGTGACATCGGCGTTTGTCACGCTGATTGTCACGAGGGGGAATGCCGCAAAGCCTTGTGCAATGAGGGCTGCAGCAGTGGTAGAAGTGCCCGTCTCTTTCCAGAAGAAAGAGACGGGCACAGGTTGGCGCAATATTCGGCCAAGCGGATAGGTTGCTGCAGGGCAGCGAGGTACGGTGTGTCTGGCGCACGAGCGCTATAGGTATAAAAGCATCCATCACATGGGTAGTGACCGGGCGAGCTGCCGGATGCGAATCGCCCTTGGGCTGAACCACCGCCAGAGCGGCGTGACCTTTAAGGCTCGGGTCACCTGGGGTGCTGTCATCGACAGCCTTTGCACGGCCAGTTCTACGCCTGTGGATAAACCCGGTCAAGGGCCGAAATTAAGCGCCCTTGAGGACGTGAATAGCGGTTATCCATCGGTGGAATTACTTGGTAAATCCCGGACAACGTCGTGGCTTTTAGCTCTTCAAAATGAGGTCCATCCAAACAGGGCGGCTTTGCAGCCCTGTTTGGATGGACCCGCGCTGAGAAGCAGATAAGCGAGGCTGCTTGCCCCGAATCTTGGACGTTCAGTTGTTTCCGCAATTCTTGCGCCGTACAGAGCTAGCGGATCGGTACCACGTTCTTGTCTCTGACTTGACCGTATGCTGAGGCAAGCAGGCTGCCGGTGGCGGCTTTCTGGATGTACTCACTCCACCAGGCCATCATCGGTCGTCTGCGTTCAATGTAGTCGGCTCGGTTGTAGGCGCTGCGCACCTCATCCTTGTCGACATGCGCCAGTGCGACCTCAATGAGTTCCGGGTCCCACCCATGTTCATTCAAGATGGTGCTGGCCATCGAGCGCATGCCGTGGCTGACCAACCGATCCTGGAACCCCATGCGTTTCAATGCCATGTTGGCGGTCTGGCTATTGGCGTGGGTGCGCGGATTTCTGTCTGCCGGGAAGACGTATTCGCGATGGCCGCTGTGGGTCTTCAGTGACTCCAACAACGCGACAGCGTGATCACTCAAAGGAATGCTGTGTGGGCGGCGCTTCTTCATCCGCTCCGCAGGGATAGTCCAAACGCGCCTTTCAAAGTCGATGTCTGCCCAGCGAGTAGTCGCCGCCTCGGCGGGGCGAGTCATCGTGTGCAACTGCCATTCGATCAGGCAGCGGGTGGTGCGTTTGATACTGGCGTTCGCGATCTCCAGCATGAGCTCGGGGAGTTCTTCGGGCGGAAGCGCAGCCATGTTCTCTTTCTTGGGCTTCTTGAACACTGCCCTGATGCCGGTGAGCGGATTGGCGAAGATCAGCCCGGAGTTTACGCCGTAGGTCATGATCTCGTTTAGCCGCTGGCTTAGACGCTTGACCGTCTCCAAGCTGCCTTTCGCTTCGATTGGACGAAGCAATGCGATCACCATCGGGGCGGTGATTTTCGTGAGTGGTGTCGTCTTCAAATCAGGGAACACGTGTAGCGTGAGCGACCGCCAAATGTCCTCGGCGTAGGCAGGGGTGACCGAGTCTTTCTTGAGCTCGAACCAGGCGGTGGCCACGTTCTCGAAGGTGTGTTCCGATTCCGCGCGTTTGGCTTCATTCAACGTATTGCGCTGCACCTTCGGATCGATGCCTTGGGCTAGCAGCTCGCGGGCTTCGACTGCCTTCTTTCGTGCGTTCGCTAGTGACAGTTCGGGGTAGGTCCCGAAGCCGATGTTGATGCGCTTCTTGGTCACCGGTTCGCGGTAGTTGAAATTCCACAGCAACGAGCCGTTGCTGCGTACGCGGAGCTGCAAACCGTCACCGTCCGTGAGGACATAATCCTTGGACGCGGGTTTGACTCCCTTGAGCTGTCGATCGGAGAGGCGGAGGTTTTGAGCAGGCATGAGATTGTCCTCAAGCACTGATTCGGTATTCCAAAGATTAGCACCGGGTGAGCTGGAATACCGCCTGGAATACCCGAATGGCTGGAACTCAAAAACTCTTGAAAGACCGCAAAAGCGCTGGAAGCCGCGTATTTACTGGCTTGCAGGCACAAAAAAAGACGTCCGTGGACGTCTTTTTTTGATCATTTGGTGGAGCCGGGGGGATTTGAACCCCCGTCCGCCAGTACTCCGCTGTCGGTACTACATGCTTAGCCGTGTCTACTGAGTTAATCCGCAGCCGCCCGACGGGCAGGGTGCTTTGGACGAGTTGGGTAAGTTTTAGTCGCTTTGCCCCCAACGTGCTACACGACGATCCTGTTCTGTATGACAATCATTTCGGGTTTACAGGCATCCCCTGATGATTGCTGGAGCCGAAGCTACCAGGAGAGCGGGCTCAGCTGCTTACGCAGCGAGAGCGTAGCCCTCGTAGTTTTCGTCATTGGCAACTATAGAAAGTTGCAACAGTGGATTTACGAGTTCTGTTACCAACTCGGCATGCACCTAGAGTTTCGCTACCGGCGTCGAATCCTAATCGGCCCCACACTAGCTCTTGGCTAACGCACCTTACGGCACGTGATGCGGAGTATACGCCATTGTGCGGGCGACGTCGACTGCCGGCCCGATCGCCCGCTTTCTGGCCTCACGCGCCGCTACCACCGCCGCTGGTGCCGCTGCCTTTCTCGGTTTTTTCCAGGCGCTCCAGCACTTTGCTGGTGATGGCGATACATTCCTTGGTGTCGCCTGCGGCCTGGGCAGCCTTGGCTTTGTCGACGTGCTCGGTGATGGCCTTGTCCAGGCCTTCGGAGGTGGCCCCGGCGGTGGCCATGCTGTCGTCGATCTTTTGCAGATTGGTGGTGCACAGGTCTTCGGCGGCAAACACCGGGGAAGCCAGCAGGGTGGCGGCCGCGAACAGGGCCGAAAGCGCGGTACCTTTCATGGGAGTCTCCTCTGGGGCCTCTGGAAGGTGGGCCTGTAAGGGTGGACTGTGGGGGATTGGCGGGGGTTCAATCGGGATGGTGAAGGGGTGGAATGATGGTGGGGATGGCACCGGCTTTGCCGGTGTTCGCGGGTGAACCCGCTCCCACATGGAATTGGGTTGGCTCGTGGTGTGCGCTGTACCGGTGGGAGCGGGCATGCCCGCTCCCACAGGGTCAGATGCTGCGGGGGCGGGTGACGCGGTCGACCAGGTAGACCAGGCCGTGGTAGTCGATGCCGCTGTGGCTGCTCAGGCCGATCTCGCAGGTGCGGCTGGTGGAAATGCCTTCGCTGCAATACTGCACCGCATCCTTCAGGCTACGCAGCGAGTGGGCGTTCAGCTCGGGGGTGGTGAAGCCTTTGTCGCCGGCGAAGCCGCAGCAATGGATGCCTTCCGGGATAACCACCTGCTTGCTGCAGCGCCGCGCCAGGTCGATCAGCGCCTGGCTTTCGCCAAGGTGCTGGGTGCTGCAGGTCACATGCACGGCCACCGGCTCGTCCTGGGGGGTGAACTCCAGGCGCTCGACCAGGTGGGTGCGGATGAAGCGCACCGGGTCGTACAGGTCCAGCCGGCTTTCGCCCAGATCCTGCACCAGGCGCAGGGTGCAGGGGCTGGTGTCGCAGTAGATCGGGTCGAGGCCGCCGCGGCTGGCGTGCAACAGAGCGGCGATCAGTTCCTGGCGCTTGTGTTCGGCCTGCTCGGGGTAGCCCTTGGAGGCGAACGGCTGGCCGCAGCACAGGTTGTCGGCGTTGTCGGGGAACACCACCTGGTAACCGGCCTTTTCCAGCAGGGCGCGGGTCTTGTCCAGCAGCGAGCTCTGCTCGCGGTCGGCATAGGCCGGGCCCATCACCCGCGAGACGCAGGCGGCCAGGTACACCACCCGAGGGCGGGCGTCGTTGCTGGCCGGGCCGAAGTCCAGTGGGCGCAAGGGTTGTGGCATCGCCGGGGTCCACTGCGGCAAGCGGCCTTTGCTGGCTTTGTTCAGCGAGGCGCTCAGGCGGCCCAGGCGTGGGGCGCCGAGCAGCTTGCGGGCGGTGTTGGCGGCGGTCAGGGTCAAGCGCGCGCCACCCAGGGCGGTGTGGAAGTGTTCGGCCAGCCAGTCGGCGGTTTTTTCGTGCCCGGCGGCCTGGCTGCGCAGTTTTTTCACCAGTTCGCCGGTATTGATGCCGACCGGGCAGCGCTGGGCGCACAGGCCGGTCGCGGCGCAGGTGTCGATGCCTTGGTACTGGTAGGTCTGGCGCAGTTGGCGGGTATCGATGCCGGCGCGCTGCTTGGCCTGGATGTCACGCCACATGACGATGCGCTGGCGCGGGCTGAGGGTCAGGCCTTTGGACGGGCAAACCGGTTCGCAGAAGCCGCATTCGATGCACTTGTCGACGATCTCGTCGGCAGCGGGCAGCGGCTTGAGGTTCTTCAGGTGAATGTCCGGATCCTCGCTCAGCACCACGTCGGGGTTGAGAATGCCGTTGGGGTCGAGCAGACGCTTGAGCTTCCACATCAGCTGGTAGGCGTCATGGCCCCACTCCAGCTCCACGAACGGTGCCATGTTGCGCCCGGTGCCGTGTTCGGCCTTGAGCGAGCCGCCGAACTCCACCGCCACCAGTTGCGCCACATCGTCCATGAAGGCCTGGTAGCGGGCGACTTCCTCGGCGCTGTTGAAGCCCTGGGTGAAGACAAAATGCAGGTTGCCTTCCAGGGCGTGGCCGAAAATGATCGCTTCATCGTAGCGGTGCTTGTCGAACAGCTGGATCAGGCGGTTGACGCCTTCTGCCAGTTGCTCGACGGGGAAGGTGACGTCTTCGATGATGACAGTGGTGCCGGTCTGGCGTACGGCACCGACGGCGGGGAAGGTGTCCTTGCGGATCTTCCACAGCTGGTTGTACACGACCGGGTCTTCGCTGAAGTCCACCTGCTGTTCCAGCGGGAAGTCGGCGATCGAAGCCATCACCTGTGGCAGCTGTTCATGCAGCAGGCTCTGGCTGGCGGCGCGGGACTCGATCAGCAGGGCACAGGCATTGTCCGACAGGCCTTTTACCCACAGCGGCATGCCGGGCATGTCCTGCACTGAGCGCAGGCTGCGGCGGTCGAGCAGTTCTACCGCAGAAACCGGCTGGCGCTTGAGCACGGTCACCGCGCGGCAGCAGCTTTCCACGCTGGGGAACACCAGCAGGGCGCTGGCCTTGTGCGGGTGGTCGGGCACGGTGTCGTAAGTGACGGCGCTGATGAAGCCCAGGGTGCCTTCGGAGCCGACCAGCAGGTGCTGAAGGATATCCAGGGGTTGGTCGTAATCCACCAGCGCATTCAGCGACAGGCCGGTAGTATTCTTCAGCCGGTATTTGTGCCGGATGCGCTCGGCCAGGGCGGTGTTGGCGCGTGTTTCACGGCCCAGCTGGGCCAATGCTGCCAGCAGGTCGGCATGGCTGCGTTCAAAGGCGGCAACGCTGGCCGAGTCTTCGCTGTCCAGGCGCGTGCCGTCGGCCAGCACCAGGCGCAGGCCGGCCAGGGTATGGTAGGTGTTCTGCGCGGTGCCGCAGCACATGCCGCTGGCGTTGTTGGCGACGATGCCGCCGATCTTGCAAGCATTGATCGACGCCGGATCGGGGCCGATCTTGCGCCCGAAGGGGGCCAGCCAGGCGTTGGCCTGGGCGCCGATGACGCCGGGCTGCAGGCGGATCTGCTCGCCTTGGCCGCGGATTTCGCGGCCGTTCCAGTTATCGCCCAGCACGATCAGTACCGAGTCGCTGATGGCCTGGCCGGACAGGCTGGTGCCGGCGGCGCGGAAGGTGACCGGCACCCGCTCGCGCTGGGCCAGTTTGATCAGGCCGACCACCTCGTCCTCGGACTCGACGCGTACCACCAGCTTGGGGATCAGCCGGTAGAAACTGGCGTCGGTGCCGAAGGCCAGGGTGGAGGTCGGGTCGTCGAAGCGGCGTTCGGCGGGGATCAGGCGCTCGGCATCACGCAGGAATGCGGCGGGCAGGCTCATGCAGTCTCCTCGCGGGGCTGTGGCGTCTGTGCGCCACATGCCCCGGGTCAATCAGGCGGTCGTTCTTGCGGGCGCTCAGGCGCCCAGTTCGCGTACCAGCGAGTCGCGGGTGATTTCGCTGATCGACTTGGCGCCGGTCAGCACCATCGCTACGCGCATTTCCTTCTCGAACAGCTCCAGCAGGTTCTTCACCCCGGCCTGGCCGTGCACGGCAAGGGCGTAGAGGAAGGCGCGGCCGATCAGTACGGTATCGGCGCCCAGGGCGATCATGCGCACCACATCGAGGCCGCTGCGGATGCCGGAGTCGGCAAGGATCTTCAGCTCGCCTTTGACCGCGTCGGCAATCGCCGGCAGGGCGCGGGCGCTGGACAGCACGCCGTCGAGCTGGCGGCCGCCGTGGTTGGACACGACGATGCCGTCGGCGCCGAAGCGGACCGCATCGCGGGCGTCATCGGCATCAAGGATACCCTTGATGATCATCGGGCCGTCCCAGAAGTCGCGAATCCATTCCAGGTCTTTCCAGGAAATGGACGGGTCGAAGTTGTTGGCCAGCCAGCCGATGTAGTCGGCAAGGCCGGTGGGGTTGCCACGGTAGGTGGAAATGTTGCCCAGGTCGTGTGGGCGCCCCATAACGCCGACATCCCACGCCCACTCGGGGTGGGTCATGGCTTGCAGCACGCGACGCAGCGGGCCGTTCTTGCCACTCATGCCGGAGTGGGCGTCGCGGTAGCGGGCGCCGGGTGTCGGCATGTCGACGGTGAACACCAGGGTCTTGACCCCGGCGGCCTTGGCCCGCTCCAGGGCGTTGCGCATGAAGCCGCGGTCCTTGAGCACGTACAGCTGGAACCACATCGGCCGGTCGATGGCCGGGGCGACTTCTTCGATCGGGCACACCGACACCGTCGACATGGTGAACGGAATGCCGTGGGCAGCCGCCGCGCGCGCTGCCTGCACTTCGCCACGGCGGGCGTACATGCCGGTGAGGCCGACCGGGGCCAGGGCCACCGGCATGCTCAGGGTTTCGTCGAACAGCTTGGTCTGAAGGCTGAGCTCGGACATGTTCTTCAGCACGCGCTGACGCAGGGCAATGCTGGCCAGGTCCGAGACGTTGTGGCGCAGGGTGTGCTCGGCGTAGGCGCCGCCGTCGGCATAGTGGAACAGGAAGGGAGGCAGCTTGCGTTGGGCCGCGGCGCGATAGTCGGTAGAGGCAGAAATGATCATGGATTCTCGCAGCGTTGCTTGTGGGGATTGCCGGGCGCGCCATGGCGCCCGGCCCCTTTCACTTTAGTGATGAACCAGCATGCCGGTCAGCCAGTAGGCCTGGATCAGGGTGATCAGGCCGACGATGGTGGCGAAGAACAGGCTGTGCTTGACGGTGAAGCGGAACAGGTCGGATTCCTTGCCGACAAGGCCGGTGGCGGCGCAGGCCACGGCGATCGACTGCGGCGAGATCATCTTGCCGGTCACGCCGCCGCTGGTGTTGGCCGCTACCAGCAGGGTGTCGTTGACCCCGATCTGGTGCGCGGTAGTGGCCTGCAGCGAGCTGAACAGGGCGTTGGACGAGGTGTCGGAACCGGTGAGGAACACACCCAGCCAGCCGAGGAACGGCGAGAAGAACGGGAACGCGGCACCGGTACCGGCCAGCACCAGGGCCATGGTCGAGGACATGCCCGAGTAGTTGGTGACGAAGGCAAAGGCCAGCACCATGCCGATCGACAGGATTGGCCAGCGCAGTTCCCAGAAGGTTTCCTTGAAAGTGGTCAGACCAGTTTTGAAGTTGATCTTCAGCACGGCCATGGAGATCAGCGCCGAGAGGAAGATCGCGGTGCCGGTGGCAGAGATCGGGTCGAGCTTGAACACCGCTGGCATGGCGGTTGGCGCGGCGACGATCGGCGCGGTCTTGATCACCAGTTGGTCGAGGTGCGGGATGGCGAAGTTGAACACGAAGTTGTACATCGCGCCGCCTGGGGCGAAGGCCGCCTTGAACGGCTTCAGGGTCCAGATGGTGACCAGCACGGTGAGGATCAGGAACGGCGACCAGGCTTTGAAGATTTCGCCAAAGCTGTAGGGGCTTGGCTGGCTGCCGCTTGGTTGTACCACGGCGGCGCCGACGCTGCCTTTGGCTTCGGCGAACGAGCGCTTGGGCTGCCAGACTTTCAGGAACAGGGTCAGGGCGATCAGGCTGGCCAGGGCCGAGGTGATGTCCGGCAGTTCCGGGCCGATGAAGTTCGAGGTGAAGTACTGGGTAACCGCGAAGCTCAGGCCGGCGACCAGGGCGGCAGGCCAGGTTTCTTTCACGCCACGCAGGCCGTCCATCATGAACACCAGCCAGAACGGCACGAACAGCGACAGCAGCGGCAGCTGGCGACCGGTCATGGCGCCGATGTGGAAGGCGTCGATGCCGGTGACCTGGCCGGCCACGATGATCGGAATGCCCAAGGCGCCGAAGGCCACCGGCGCGGTGTTGGCGATAAGGCACAGGCCGGCGGCGTACAGCGGGTTGAAGCCCAGGCCCACCAGCAGCGCGGCAGTGATTGCCACCGGTGCGCCGAAGCCCGCCGCACCTTCCAGGAAGGCACCGAAGCAGAAGCCGATCAGCAGCACTTGCAGGCGCTGGTCGTCGGTAATCGACAGTACCGAGCTGCGGATCACTTCGAACTGGCCGCTCTTGACCGTGAGTTTGTACAGGAACACCGCGGCAACGATGATCCAGGCAATCGGCCAGAGGCCGTACAGGAAGCCATAACCCGCGGCGGCGAAGGCCATGTCGACAGGCATCTGGAAGGCGAAGATTGCCACCAGGATCGACAATGCGAGGGTGATGCTGCCGGCCACGTGGCCTTTGAGGCGGAACACGGCGAGGGCAAGGAAGAAGAAGACGATGGGAATGACCGCCGCCAGTGCGGACAGGCCAAGACTACCAAGCGGGCTATAGATTTGTTGCCAGGTTTGCATATGGGGTGGCCCCTAATTGTTGTTGGTCAGGCACTGGCATTGGATAATTGGTAAGACCAATTTACAATGACTGGGCGCTAGGTTAAAAGCGTCTTCGTGGGTGTGTCAATTTGTCCCGTGCAAAACTTTGGTCGCGTGCCGATGAGCGGGCGCCTGATGAGCTGGGAAAATCGTCGCCTGGTGGGTGTTTGCGTGACCTGGATCGGCGAGAATGGCCACCCCTGAAATTGCCGGGGGTTTGTGGAGAGCATGTGATGGTTTTTGATCAGGTCCGCCAACGGCGCCTGTCCGACGACATCGTCGATCGGTTGGAAGGGATGATTCTGGAAGGCACGCTGACCTCGGGGCAGCGGTTGCCGGCCGAGCGCGTCCTTGCCGAGCAGTTCGGCGTGTCCCGCCCGTCACTGCGTGAGGCGATCCAGAAGCTGGTGGCCAAGGGGCTGCTGGTCAGCCGCCAGGGTGGGGGCAATTTTGTTGCCGAGTCTCTGGGGTCCACTTTCAGCGACCCGTTGCTGCAGCTGCTCGAGCACAGTGCCGAGGCGCAGCGTGACCTGCTCGAGTTTCGCCATACGCTGGAAGCGTCCTGCGCCTACTACGCGGCCCAGCGCGCCACCCAGCCGGACCGCGCGCGGCTCAAGGCGGCCTTCGATGCGCTGCAGGACTGCTATGCCAGGGCCGACGAAGTGACCCGGGCGGAAGAGGGCGCGGCCGATGCGCGCTTTCACCTGGCGATTGCCGAGGCCAGCCATAATGCCGTGCTGCTGCACACTATTCGGGGCTTGTTCGACCTGCTCAAGCGCAACGTGGTAACCAACATCGGTGGCATGTACCAGCAACGGACCGAGACCCGGGACATGCTGATCAGCCAGCACCGGGAGCTGTACCTGGCGATAGTCGAGGGCCGGGCGGAGGATGCTCGGGAAGTTTCCAGCCGGCACATTCTGTATGTGCAGGAGGTGCTGGAAGAGGCGCACGAAGAAGCGCAGCGAGTGGCGCGGGCGGAGCGGCGTAGCGGGCGCTGAGATTTTTACTGGCAGTGCTGGCCTCTTCGCGGGTAAACCCGCTCCCACAGAGATTGCACCGAATCTGAACTCAGTGTGAATCCTGTGGGAGCGGGTTTACCCGCGAAGAGGCCGGAACAGGCCAAAGAAGAGCTATTACTCTTCCTTGCCCTTGTTCCGCACAGCCCGTTGCAGCTCGCGGTTGGAATCACGCTCGCGCACGGTGTCGCGTTTGTCGAATTCCTTCTTGCCCTTGCCCAGTGCAATTTCGCACTTGATCAGGTGCTTGCTCCAGTACAGCGACAGGGCCACGCAGGTGTAACCCTTTTGCGCCACGGCCGCTTCCAGGCGCTCGAGCTCGCGCTTGTTCAGCAGCAGCTTGCGGGTGCGGATGGGGTCGGCGATGACATGGGTGCTGGCCGTGGTCAGCGGGGTGATGTGGCTGCCGAACAGCCAGGCCTCACCGTCCTTCAGCAGCACGTAGCTGTCAGTCAGGTGAGCCTTGCCGGCCCGCAGGCTTTTTACTTCCCAGCCGGACAGGACCAGCCCGGCCTCGAACTTGTGTTCGATGAAGTAATCGTGTCGCGCTTTCTTGTTCTGCGCGATGGTCCCGGTCGGATGTTTTTTTTGCTTAGCCATAGGGGCGGCATTATAGGCAAGTCGGCGCGTCGTCCGCTATGGGATTTCGGTGTGCTTGAGCCACTGCAATGAATACCGGACAATACCGACGCTGTCATAGCTACAGAAAATGTTTTCGGCGCGCTGCGAAGCGACGCCACCCAGCCCTGGAAGTGACGCCTGGATGACTACCCATATTCAACGCTCCGCCCTGCTGCCATACCCCGCCCAGGCGCTGTATGACCTGGTCAATGATGTCGCCAGCTACCCGGAATTTCTCCCTTGGTGCTCCGATTCCACGGTGCTGGAAGCCAGCGACACGCACATGCGTGCCAAGCTCGAAGTGGCCAAGGGTGGCATGAGCCAGCACTTCGTCACGCGCAACGTGCTGGTGCCGGGGCAGTCCATCGAGATGAACCTGGAAGAGGGGCCGTTCACCCAGTTGCATGGTTTATGGGTGTTCAAACCGTTGGGTGACAAGGCCTGCAAGATCAGCCTGGACCTGTCGTTCGACTACGCCGGCCCGCTGGTGCGCGCCACCCTGGGCCCGCTGTTCAACCAGGCGGCGAACACGCTGGTGGATGCGTTCTGCCAGCGCGCCAAGCAGCTGAATACCTGACTGAAAAAGCGGCAACAAAAAGCCCGGACCAGGTCCGGGCTTTTTTGTATCTGCTCGCCGCTTATTGAGGCGAGGTTTCCAGCGGAGCCGGAGTCGGGACCGGGGTGGTCTCGATGGTGTCGATCTCGCGCTGGATGGATTCTTCCACCGAGCCTGGCTTGGCCGGTTTTTCTTCAGGCTGAGCGGTTGGCTGCTCTGGCTGGTTGGCCGGGCTGACCGTGGTGTCGCTGCTGCCACCGAGGATTTCCTGGTCGCGGCTGACGCCTGGCATGAAGTCGCCAGACAGGCTGACCAACTGATCGCTTTCGTTGAAGAACACGCTCATGCGTTCTTGCTGGCGTTTACCGCCGCCTGGCTGCAGGCTGTACAGGTAATCCCAACGGTTGGTGTTGAAGGTGTCCTGGATCAGCGGGTTGCCCATGATAAACCTTACTTGCCGGCGGGTCATTCCGGGGCGCAATTGGTCTATCATGTCTTGCGTAACGACATTGCCCTGCTGGATGTCGATTTTGTAAACCCCGGGAAACGAGCAACCGGCGAGTGCGAGCAGTCCCGCGAGGGCGAGGCTGTTTAGCAAGAGCTTGGTGTTTTGCATCGGTGGGCGACTTCCACTATCTTGGCTGGACAACGTAAACCCCGATCATACCCGTATTAAGAGAAGCTGCGAAGCAGCATCGGCGAGAAAGCTGACCATGGTTGAAAATAGCGAATTGCGCAAAGCCGGTCTCAAGGTGACCCTGCCTCGAGTCAAGATCCTTCAGATGCTCGACTCCACCGAGCAGCGTCACATGAGCGCCGAGGATGTCTACAAGGCGCTGATGGAGGCTGGCGAGGACGTGGGCCTGGCCACCGTCTATCGCGTACTGACCCAGTTCGAAGCGGCGGGTCTGGTGGTTCGCCACAACTTCGACGGCGGTCATGCGGTGTTCGAACTGGCCGATGGCGGTCACCACGACCATATGGTCAACGTGGAGACCAGTGAAGTCATCGAGTTCATGGATGCCGAAATCGAGAAGCGCCAGCGCGAAATCGTGGCCGAGCATGGCTACGAGCTGGTGGACCACAATCTGGTCCTGTACGTGCGTAAAAAGAAGTAACGATTTAATCGTTATGGATGGCAAAGGCGACCTTCGGGTCGCCTTTGTGCTTTCTGGGGCTGGGAGGTGTGTCGTTTGTTTCGGCCTCTTCGCGGGTAAACCCGCTCCCACAGGTATTGCGAATATCCTGTGGGAGCGGGTTTGCCCGCGAATAGCCTGAAAAATTAAGGCTCAGGCCTTGCCGCTCACCACCATCTTTCGCGCATGCGCCAGGGATTCCTTGGTCAGGTCGATGCCGCCGAGCATCCGCGCCACCTCTTCGACCCGCTCGCGTTTGCCCAGGCTGGCCACGGCGGTGTGGGTAGTGTCGCTATTGCGCACCTTGTGCACGAACAGGTGGTGATGCCCCTGTGCCGCCACTTGCGGCAGGTGGGTTACGGTCAGCACCTGGCCGCGCTCGCCCAGGCGGCGTAGCAGTTGGCCGACGATTTCGGCGGTAGGCCCGCCGATGCCGACGTCGACTTCGTCGAACACCAGGGTGGGAATGCGCGAGGTCTGCGCGGTAATCACCTGGATCGCCAGGCTGATGCGCGACAGCTCACCACCTGAAGCGACCTTGGCCAGGCCTTTGAGCGGTTGGCCGGGGTTGGCGCTGACCAGTAGCTCGATCTGCTCCAGGCCATGGGGTGACAGGTCTGCGCTTTCGTTGGGGGTGAGCGCGATGCAGAAGCGCCCGCCGGGCATGCCCAGGCGCTGGATTTCCTGTTCGACGGCCACCGCCAGCTGCTGCGCGGCCTGCTGGCGCAGGGCGCTGAGCTCGCGGGCCTTCTCCTGGTAATGCTGGGCGAAGGCAGCCAGCTCTTCACCCAGCTGCTCGATCGACTCGTCACTGGCGTTCAGGCTTTCCAGCTCTTCCATCAACTGCTGCTGCAGGTGGGGCAGTTCGGCCGGGTGCACACGGTGCTTGCGCGCCAGCGTATAGATAGTGTCGAGGCGTTCTTCCAGCGCCTGTAGGCGCATGGGGTCGGCGTCGAAGTTGTCGAGGAAACGGTTGAGCTCGCCCACGGCTTCCTCGACCTGGATCTGCGCACTGGCGATCAGGTTGGCCGCTTCGCCCAATGCCTTTGGCGAGTTGGTGGCGGCGCCCAGGCGGTTGAGGCTGGAGGTGAGGGCGCTGAGTACGTTGCCCGAATCGCTTTCGCTGCACTGGTCGATGACCTGGCGGCAGATGGCGAACAGCGCTTCGGCGCTGGTCAGGTTCTTGTGTTCCTGCTCCAGCTGCTCCAGCTCGTGTTCGCCCAGGCCGAGGTTGTCCAGCTCCTCCAGCTGATAGCTCAGCAGCTGATGGCGAGCGCGTTGCTCGTCACCGGAATTGGACAGGCGCTCCAGTTCCAGGCGGGTCTGGTTCCAGCGCTTGGCGGCCAGCTGCACCTGGCGAGCCAGGTCGACGGCGCCGGCATACTCGTCAAGCAGGCGGCGGTGGGTGTCGGTCTTGAGCAGCGACTGGTGCTCGTGCTGGCTGTGAATGTCGATCAGCAGCTCGCCGAGCGCCTTGAGGTCGCCAAGCGGGCAGGGCGTGCCATTGATGTAGCCACGGCTGCGGCCTTCGGCGGTGATCACTCGGCGCAGGATGCACGGGCCGTCGTTGTCCAGGTCGCGTTCGGCCAGCCAGGTATGCGCTTCGGGGATGTCCACCAGGTCGAAGGTGGCGAGGATGTCTGCCTTGTCCGTACCAGGGCGCACCACGCCGCTGTCGGCCCGGTCACCCAGGGCCAGGCCGAGGGCATCGAGCATGATCGATTTGCCGGCGCCGGTCTCGCCGGTGATGACGGACATGCCACGGGCGATCTCGAGGTCGAGGTGCTCGACGATGGCGTAGTTGTGAATGGACAGGTGCACCAGCATGGGGCCGCTCCCGAAAGTCAGGTCTGGTTATTTATACAGTACTTTTTTCAGGCCTGCCAATGCCCCTCGGCAGATTCTGTTCGGTGCGGAAAATACCTTGCCCCTTGAAGCTGGTTTTTCCGGCCCCATATAGCCGACATCCAAGGCGAGCCTGGCTCGCAGTCCAGAAAATTGCGCAGGAGAGACCCCATGGCTGACGAGCAGCTGAACGAAAAAGACCTTAACGTTGAAGAAACCGGTGCAGAAACCACTGCTGACGCCCGTGTTCTGGAACTCGAGGAACAGCTGGCCGCCGCCAAGGACCAGTCGCTGCGCGCCGTTGCCGACTTGCAGAACGTGCGCCGTCGCGCCGAACAGGATGTCGAGAAAGCCCACAAGTTCGCCCTGGAGAAGTTCTCCAGCGACCTGCTGCCGGTGATCGACAGCCTGGAACTGGCTCTGGCCCATTCGAGTGCCGAAGACGAGCACGTCAAGCAGATCCGCGAAGGTGTCGAGCTGACCCTGAAGATGTTCCAGGACACCCTCAAGCGCTACAACCTCGAAGCGGTCGACCCGCATGGCCAACCGTTCAACCCTGAGCACCATCAGGCCATGGCCATGCAGGAAAATGCCGACGTAGAGCCGAACAGCGTGCTGAACGTGTTCCAGAAGGGCTACCTGCTCAATGGCCGCCTGCTGCGCCCCGCCATGGTGGTGGTCAGCAAGGCGCCGAGCGCGCCACAACCCTCGATCAATGAGAAGGCTTGAAATCCTCCGGGGCATCCCCATCTAGGTGTCAAGCGTTCAAGTATTACCGCAGTTGGCCAAAGTAGTCGCTGCTACCAAATTCAAGTTTCGGGAGAGTTAACATGGGCAAAATCATCGGTATCGACCTGGGGACCACCAACTCGTGCGTCTCCGTTCTGGAAAACGGTAACGTCAAGGTCATCGAAAACGCCGAAGGCGCGCGTACTACCCCTTCGATCGTGGCCTACGCCAACGACGGCGAAATCCTGGTCGGTCAGTCAGCCAAGCGCCAGGCTGTCACCAACCCGCACAACACCCTGTTCGCAGTGAAGCGCCTGATCGGCCGCCGCTTCGAAGAAGACGTCGTGCAGAAAGACATCAAGCTGGTGCCATACAAGATCGTCAAGGCCGGGAACGGCGACGCCTGGGTACAGGCCAGCGGCAAGGACATGGCGCCGCCGCAGATCAGCGCCGAAGTGCTGAAGAAAATGAAGAAAACCGCCGAAGATTACCTCGGCGAGCCAGTTACCGAAGCGGTCATCACCGTTCCGGCCTACTTCAACGACAGCCAGCGTCAGGCCACCAAGGATGCCGGTCGCATCGCTGGCCTGGACGTAAAACGCATCATCAACGAGCCGACTGCCGCTGCACTGGCGTACGGCATGGACAAGGCCAAGGGCGACCACACTGTCATCGTTTATGACCTGGGTGGCGGTACCTTCGACGTTTCGGTCATCGAAATCGCCGAAGTCGACGGTGAGCACCAGTTCGAAGTACTGGCTACCAACGGCGACACCTTCCTGGGTGGCGAAGACTTCGACATGCGCCTGATCGACTACCTCGTCGACGAGTTCAAGAAAGAGTCCGGCATGGACCTGAAGAACGATCCGCTGGCACTGCAGCGTCTGAAAGAGGCCGCTGAAAAGGCCAAGATCGAACTGTCCTCCGCTCAGTCGACCGACGTGAACCTGCCGTACATCACTGCAGACGCTACCGGTCCGAAGCACCTGAACGTGAAGATTTCCCGCGCCAAGCTGGAGTCGCTGGTCGAAGACCTGGTTGCCCGTACCATCGAGCCTTGCCGCATCGCTCTGAAGGACGCCGGCATCGATGCCAGCAAGATCGACGACGTGATCCTGGTCGGTGGCCAGACCCGTATGCCGCTGGTACAGAAAGCCGTTGCCGATTTCTTCGGCAAAGAAGCGCGCAAGGACGTCAACCCGGACGAAGCCGTGGCCATGGGTGCTGCCATCCAGGGCGCCGTACTGGCCGGTGACGTGAAGGACGTACTGCTGCTGGACGTCAGCCCGCTGACCCTGGGTATCGAAACCATGGGTGGCGTGATGACTTCGCTGATCGAGAAGAACACCACCATCCCGACCAAGAAGTCGCAGGTGTTCTCGACTGCCGACGACAACCAGGGTGCCGTGACCATTCACGTGCTGCAGGGTGAGCGCAAGCAGGCTGCCCAGAACAAGTCGCTGGGCAAGTTCGACCTGGCTGACATTCCGCCGGCTCCACGTGGCGTGCCGCAGATCGAAGTAACCTTCGACATCGACGCCAACGGCATCCTGCATGTCAGCGCCAAGGACAAGGCCACCGGCAAGTCGCAGTCGATCGTGATCAAGGCCAACTCCGGCCTGTCGGACGAAGAGATCGAGCGTATGGTGCGTGACGCCGAGGCCAACGCCGAGGAAGACCGCAAGTTCGAAGAACTGGCCGCTGCCCGTAACCAGGGTGACGCGCTGGTTCACTCGACCCGCAAGATGGTCGCTGACGCTGGTGACAAGGTTACCGCTGAAGAGAAAACGGCCATCGAGGCTGCCGTTGTTGCCCTGGAAGCCGCTGTCAAAGGCGACGACAAGGCTGCCATCGACGCCAAGGTCGAAGAGCTGTCCAAGGTCTCGGCACCGGTTGCCCAGAAGATGTACGCCGAGCAGTCGGCCGAACAGCCTCAGGGTGGCGCGCAGCAGGCCGAGCCGGAAGCCAAGCACGATGACGTGGTTGACGCCGAGTTCGAAGAAGTGAAAGACAACAACAAGCAGTAATCCCTGCATGTTGTCGGCCAGTTCACCGTCGTTTGGCGGTGAGCTGGTAGGATGTCACCGCGCGGGGGCTTGCTCCCGCGTTGGCGTATCTGGAATTCGAGAATTTTTACAGCATCTGTCAGTGGCCCTGTGGGCAAAAGGCAGGTGCTGATGGCGCGGCGCAGATGCCAGACGCCCAACAAGGTGCAAATGACCTATGTCCAAGCGTGATTATTATGAGGTTCTGGGTGTCGAGCGCGGCGCCAGCGAAGCTGACCTCAAGAAGGCTTACCGTCGCCTGGCGATGAAGTACCACCCGGACCGCAACCCGGGCGACAAAGAGTCGGAAGACAAGTTCAAGGAGGCCAACGAGGCCTACGAAGTGCTGTCCGATGCCAGCAAGCGTGCTGCGTTCGACCAGTACGGTCATGCCGGTGTGGACCCGAGCATGGGTGGCGGTGGTGCCGGTTTCGGCGGTGCCAACTTCTCCGACATCTTCGGCGATGTGTTCAGCGACTTCTTCGGTGGCGGTCGCGGTGGCGGCCGTGGCGGTGCCCAGCGCGGCAGCGACCTGCGCTACACCCTCGAGCTGAACCTGGAAGAGGCAGTGCGCGGCACCACCGTCAGCATTCGCGTGCCAACGCTGGTCAACTGCCAGCCGTGCGACGGCTCCGGTGCCAAGAAGGGCTCGACCCCGTCCACCTGCCCGACTTGCGGTGGTATCGGCCAGGTGCGCATGCAGCAGGGCTTCTTCTCGGTACAGCAAACCTGCCCGCGCTGCCATGGCCAGGGCAAGATCATTACCGACCCCTGCACCTCGTGCCACGGCGAAGGCCGTGTCGAGGAGTACAAGACACTGTCGGTCAAGGTGCCGGCGGGTGTCGATACCGGTGACCGCATTCGCCTGTCGGGCGAGGGCGAGGCGGGTACCCATGGTGGCCCGACTGGCGACCTGTATGTGGTGATCAACGTGCGCGAGCACGAGATCTTCCAGCGTGATGGCAAGCACCTGTACTGCGAAGTACCGATCAGCTACACCGACGCCGCCCTGGGTGGCGAGCTGGAAGTGCCGACCCTCGATGGTCGGGTGAAGCTGAAGATCCCGGAAGGCACCCAGACCGGCAAGCAGTTCCGCCTGCGCGGCAAGGGTGTTGCCCCGGTGCGCGGTGGTGGTGCGGGTGACCTGCTGTGCCGTGTGGCGGTGGAAACGCCGGTCAATCTCAGCCGCCGTCAGCGCGAGTTGCTCGAAGAGCTGCGTGATTCGCTGGAAGGCGATAGCTCCCACTCGCCCAAGGCCAGTGGCTGGTTCGATGGCGTGAAGCGCTTCTTCGGCGATCTCTGACAAGGAAATGGCTATGCGACGTATTGCAGTGATGGGCGCGGCAGGGCGTATGGGCAAGACCCTCGTCGAAGCCGTGCAGCAACAGGCACCCCAGGCAGGCCTGACGGCAGCGATCGACCGCCCGGACAGCACGTTGGTGGGGGCTGATGCCGGTGAGCTGGCAGCCCTGGGCCGTATCGGTGTGCCGATTTCCGACGACCTGGCCAAGGTGGTCGACGAGTTCGACGTGCTGATCGACTTCACCCACCCTTCGGTGACCCTGAAGAACCTGGCATTCTGCCGCAAGGCGGGCAAGGCCATGGTCATCGGCACAACCGGCTTCACCCCGGAAGAGAAGCAGCAACTGGCCGAAGCCGGCAAGGAAATCCCGATCGTCTTCGCTGCCAACTTCAGCGTCGGCGTCAACCTGTGCCTGAAGCTGCTGGATACCGCGGCGCGCGTGCTGGGTGACGATGTGGATATCGAAATCCTCGAAGCGCACCACCGGCACAAGGTCGATGCGCCGTCGGGCACCGCACTGCGCATGGGTGAAGTGGTTGCCCAGGCGCTGGGCCGTAACCTGCAGGAAGTGGCCGTGTACGGCCGTGAAGGACAGACCGGTGCGCGTGAGCGCCAGACCATCGGCTTCGCCACCGTGCGTGCCGGTGATGTGGTGGGTGACCATACCGTGCTGTTCGCCGCCGAAGGCGAGCGCGTCGAGATTACCCACAAGGCTTCCAGCCGCATGACCTTCGCCAAGGGCGCCGTGCGTGCGGCGCTGTGGCTGGACGGGCGCGAGCCTGGTTTGTACGACATGCAGGATGTGCTCGAACTGCGCTGAGCCGTTGGAGCGGTGCTGGCTTCTTCGCGGGTGAACCCGCTCCACAGGAATTATGCAGGGCTCAGCCTTTGCGCGGTCCCTGTGGGAGCGGGTTTACCCGCGAAGCAGGCGCCGCGAATGTCAGCCTGTCGCATTCATGTGTTTTAGAGACACATCTGCGGTAGACCGAAAACGCACTTTTCTGTAAGCTACAGCTTTAGTGTGTCCACTAAAAGCGCGCAGCGAATTGAATTCAGCACATGAAAGCGGGGTGACGTGTCCATACGTCACTCCGCTTTTTTGCAACCTGCGATCGCCCTTTCATGCTTGATTTACGGGAGGTCTTCTTGACAAAGCCAGCCATACTCGCCCTTGCCGACGGCAGTATTTTCCGCGGTGAAGCTATCGGTGCCGACGGTCAGACCGTTGGTGAGGTGGTATTCAACACCGCTATGACCGGCTACCAGGAAATCCTTACAGACCCTTCCTACGCGCAGCAAATCGTTACCCTGACCTACCCGCACATCGGCAACACCGGTACTACTCCGGAAGATGCCGAGTCGAACCGCGTCTGGTCCGCTGGCCTGGTCATCCGTGACCTGCCGCTGCTGGCCAGCAACTGGCGTAACACCCAGTCGCTGCCTGAGTACCTCAAGGCCAACAACGTCGTCGCCATCGCCGGCATCGACACCCGTCGCCTGACCCGAATCCTGCGTGAAAAGGGCGCTCAGAACGGTTGCATCCTCGCCGGTGACAACATCAGCGAAGAAGCCGCCATCGCCGCTGCTCGCGCCTTCCCGGGCCTGAAGGGCATGGACCTGGCCAAGGTCGTTTCCACCAAGGAACGCTACGAGTGGCGCTCCAGTGTGTGGGAGCTGAAGACCGACAGCCACCCGACCATCGAGGCCGCAGACCTGCCTTACCACGTGGTCGCATTCGACTACGGCGTCAAGCTGAACATCCTGCGCATGCTGGTTGCTCGTGGCTGCCGCGTGACCGTGGTACCGGCCCAGACCCCGGCCAGCGAAGTACTGGCACTCAACCCGGACGGCGTGTTCCTGTCCAACGGCCCAGGTGACCCCGAGCCGTGCGACTACGCCATCCAGGCGATCAAGGAAATCCTCGAGACCGAGATCCCGGTATTCGGCATCTGCCTCGGCCACCAGCTGCTGGCCCTGGCTTCCGGCGCCAAGACCGTGAAAATGGGCCACGGCCACCACGGTGCCAACCACCCGGTCCAGGACCTGGACACCGGCGTGGTCATGATCACCAGCCAGAACCACGGCTTTGCCGTTGACGAGGCCACCCTGCCGGGCAACGTCCGCGCCATCCACAAGTCGCTGTTCGACGGCACCCTGCAGGGTATCGAGCGTACCGACAAGAGCGCGTTCAGCTTCCAGGGCCACCCTGAAGCGAGCCCAGGCCCGACCGATGTCGCGCCACTGTTCGATCGTTTCACCGATGCCATGGCCAAGCGCCGCTGAGCATCCTGCTTCAAGGCCCCGGGCCGGCTTGCGCCGCGCCCGGAAGCGCCTGACCCAGATTGTTCAAAGCGGCTTGCCGACTGACCCCGGATTTGAGTGACAACCATGCCAAAACGTACAGATATCAAAAGCATCCTGATTCTCGGCGCTGGCCCGATCGTGATCGGCCAGGCCTGCGAATTCGACTACTCCGGCGCCCAGGCCTGTAAAGCCCTGCGCGAGGAAGGTTTCCGCGTCATCCTGGTGAACTCCAACCCGGCCACCATCATGACCGACCCGGCCATGGCCGACGCCACCTACATCGAGCCGATCAAGTGGCAGTCGGTGGCCAAGATCATCGAGAAAGAGCGCCCGGACGCCGTCCTGCCGACCATGGGTGGCCAGACCGCACTGAACTGCGCCCTGGACCTCGAGCGCCACGGCGTTCTGGAAAAGTTCGGCGTAGAGATGATCGGTGCCAACGCCGACACCATCGACAAGGCTGAAGACCGTTCGCGCTTCGACAAGGCCATGAAGGACATCGGCCTGGAGTGCCCGCGCTCCGGTATCGCCCATAGCATGGAAGAGGCCTATGCGGTCCTCGAGAAGCTCGGCTTCCCGTGCATCATCCGCCCGTCGTTCACCATGGGCGGCACTGGCGGTGGTATCGCCTACAACCGTGAAGAATTCGAAGAAATCTGCACCCGTGGCCTGGACCTGTCGCCGACCAAGGAACTGCTGATCGACGAATCGCTGATCGGTTGGAAAGAATACGAGATGGAAGTGGTCCGCGACAAAAAGGACAACTGCATCATCGTCTGCTCGATCGAGAACTTCGACCCGATGGGCGTGCACACCGGTGACTCGATCACTGTTGCCCCGGCGCAGACCCTGACCGACAAGGAATACCAGATCATGCGCAACGCCTCGCTGGCGGTGCTGCGTGAAATCGGTGTGGAAACCGGCGGTTCCAACGTGCAGTTCGGTATCTGCCCGAACACAGGCCGCATGGTCGTGATCGAGATGAACCCGCGCGTTTCGCGTTCCTCGGCGCTGGCTTCCAAGGCTACCGGCTTCCCGATCGCCAAGATCGCCGCCAAGCTGGCCATCGGTTACACCCTCGACGAACTGCAGAACGACATCACCGGCGGTCGTACCCCGGCATCCTTCGAGCCGTCGATCGACTACGTCGTCACCAAACTGCCACGCTTCGCCTTTGAGAAATTCCCGAAAGCCGACGCCCGCCTGACCACCCAGATGAAATCCGTGGGTGAAGTCATGGCCATCGGTCGTACCTTCCAGGAGTCCCTGCAGAAAGCCCTGCGCGGCCTGGAAGTCGGCGCCTGCGGTCTCGACCCGAAAGTCGACCTGGCCAGCCCGGAAGCTTCCAGCATCCTCAAGCGCGAGCTTACCGTGCCAGGTGCCGAGCGTATCTGGTACGTCGCCGACGCCATGCGTTCGGGCATGACCTGCGAAGAAATCTTCAATCTGACCGGCATCGACATGTGGTTCCTGGTGCAGATGGAAGACCTGATCAAGGAAGAAGAGAAGGTCAAGACCCTGGCCCTGTCGTCGATCGACAAGGACTACATGCTGCGCCTCAAGCGCAAGGGCTTCTCTGACCAGCGCCTGGCCAAGCTGCTGGGTATTACCGACAAGAACCTGCGCCGTCACCGCCACAAGCTGGAAGTGTTCCCGGTGTACAAGCGCGTCGATACCTGCGCTGCCGAATTCGCCACCGACACCGCCTACCTGTACTCCACCTATGAGGAAGAGTGCGAGGCCAACCCGTCGACCCGCGACAAGATCATGATCCTGGGTGGCGGCCCTAACCGTATCGGCCAGGGTATCGAGTTCGACTACTGCTGCGTACACGCTGCACTGGCGCTGCGTGAAGATGGTTACGAGACCATCATGGTCAACTGCAACCCGGAAACCGTCTCCACCGACTACGACACCTCCGACCGCCTGTACTTCGAGCCGCTGACCCTGGAAGACGTGCTGGAAGTATGCCGCGTCGAGAAGCCGAAAGGCGTGATCGTCCACTACGGCGGCCAGACCCCGCTGAAACTGGCCCGTGCCCTGGAAGAAGCCGGCGTACCGATCATCGGTACCAGCCCGGACGCCATTGACCGCGCCGAAGACCGCGAGCGCTTCCAGCAGATGGTGCAGCGCCTGAACCTGCTGCAGCCGCCAAACGCCACCGTGCGCAGCGAAGAAGAAGCCATCAGCGCTGCTGGCGGCATCGGCTACCCGCTGGTCGTGCGTCCGTCCTACGTACTGGGCGGTCGTGCCATGGAAATCGTCTACGAGCTGGACGAGCTCAAGCGCTACCTGCGCGAAGCCGTACAGGTGTCCAACGACAGCCCGGTCCTGCTCGACCACTTCCTCAACTGCGCCATCGAGATGGACGTGGATGCGGTGTGCGACGGCACCGACGTGGTAATCGGCGCGATCATGCAGCACATCGAGCAGGCCGGCGTTCACTCCGGTGATTCGGCGTGCTCGCTGCCACCTTACTCGCTGAGCAAGGAAGTGCAGGACGAAGTCCGCGTACAGGTCAAGAAAATGGCCCTGGAGCTGGGCGTGGTCGGCCTGATGAACGTGCAGCTGGCATTGCAGGGCGACAAGATCTACGTGATCGAAGTCAACCCGCGCGCTTCGCGTACCGTGCCATTCGTGTCCAAGTGCATCGGCACTTCCCTGGCGATGATCGCGGCCCGCGTCATGGCTGGCAAAACCCTGAAAGAGCTGGGCTTCACTCAGGAAATCATCCCGAACTTCTACAGCGTCAAGGAAGCCGTCTTCCCGTTCGCCAAGTTCCCGGGGGTTGACCCGATCCTCGGCCCTGAGATGAAATCGACCGGTGAAGTCATGGGTGTCGGTGACAGCTTCGGTGAAGCCTTCGCCAAGGCCCAGATGGGAGCCAGCGAAGTGCTGCCGACCGGCGGTACCGCGTTCATCAGCGTGCGTGACGACGACAAGCCGCAAGTGGCTGGCGTTGCCCGCGACCTGATCGCCCTGGGCTTCGAAGTGGTTGCAACTGCCGGCACTGCCAAGGTTATCGAAGCGGCTGGCCTGAAAGTGCGCCGTGTGAACAAGGTGACCGAAGGTCGCCCGCACGTGGTCGACATGATCAAGAACGACGAAGTGTCGCTGATCATCAACACCACCGAAGGCCGCCAGTCGATCGCCGATTCCTACTCGATTCGTCGCAATGCGCTGCAGCACAAGATTTACTGCACCACCACCATTGCGGCCGGTGAAGCCATCTGCGAGGCGCTGAAATTCGGTCCGGAAAAGACCGTTCGTCGTCTGCAGGATCTGCATGCAGGATTGAAAGCATGAGCATTACCAAGTACCCGATGACCGTCCAGGGCGCTCGCGCCCTGGAAGAGGAGTTGCTGTTCCTGAGCAAGACCGAGCGTCCGCGCCTGAGCCAGGCTATTGGCGAAGCGCGCGAGCTGGGTGACCTGAAGGAAAATGCCGAATACCACGCTGCTCGTGAAGAGCAGGGCATGGTCGAGGCGCGTATCCGCGATATCGAAGGTCGCCTGCAGAACTCGGTGGTGATCGACGTGACCACCATCGCTCACACCGGCAAGGTGATTTTCGGTACCACCGTGGTACTGGCGAACACCGAAACCGATGATGAAGTGACCTACCAGATCGTTGGCGAAGATGAAGCCGACGTGAAGAAAGGCAAGCTGTCGAGCAGCGCCCCGATCGCCCGTGCCATCATTGGCAAGGAAGAAGGGGATACCGTTGTCGTGAAGACGCCGAACGGTACGGTCGAGTACGAGATTGTCGAAGTCAAGCACATCTGACCGGCGCCTGCGGGCGCCATCCCTCGAGGGGATCCTCTGGCAGCTGGCCCAGGTTTTCTGGGTCGGTGGCCTGTGGGTGTTCCACGTGGGGCTGGTGCCCGCGCTCAAGGTCAGTGGCCTGGCACCGCTGCTGGTGCAGGACATCGCCGGGCAGATCGACCGCTGGTTGATTGGTGTGGCGATGCTTGGCTTGCTTATCCAGTTGGTCGTGCTGGCCAAAGTGGACGGCCTGCCGGCCTGGTGGCGGCAGTTCCGGGGGCAGATGCTATTGCTCGGCCTTGGCGCCTGCGTGGGGTATTACACCTTGCGCTACGGTATTTCCGTGGGCGAGCGCTGGCAGATGTTCTGCTTCCTGGTACTGGGCTTTTCCGGCATCGTGCTGGTGGCCCAGCCAGTACCGGTCAGGTTGCGCCGCTAAACGGCTCGAGATTACTGGGGCCGCTTTGCGGCCCATCGCCGGCAAGCCGGCTCCCACACCGACCGCATCAGATTCAGGCCATGCGCCGTACCTGTGAGAGCTGGCTTGCCGGCGATGGGCTGCGCAGCAGCCCCTTTGCCGTTACTTGTAACGGTGGATGTTGGACAGCTGCTTGTTCGGCTGTGGGTTCTTGCGGTAGATCAGGGCTTTCTTGCCGATGGTCTGCACCAGCTCGGCACGGCCGGCCTTGCACAGTTCGGCAATGGTCTCGGCGCGCTCTTCGCGGTCTTCCGAGCGGATTTCGACCTTGATCAGCTCATGGTCGACCAGAGCACGCTCCAGTTCGGCGATGACGCCCTCATTCAAACCGTTGCCAGCAACGATCAGGACCGGCTTCAGGTCATGACCAATGGACTTGTATTGCTTCTTCTGCTCGTTATTGAGCGGCATAATCTGACCCTTTCCGTCTGATTCTGTAAAATTGACCGGCATTTTACCCGAGGGCCACCGGCTCCGCCCAGTCAATCACGACGCATATCATCGAGGTGCCCCGTGGTACAACGTTCCAAAAGCAGCGCAAACTGGCTGCGAGAGCATTTCAACGATCCTTTTGTGAAACAGGCGCAAAAGGATGGCTACCGCTCGCGTGCGAGCTACAAATTGCTGGAGATCCAGGAAAAGGACCGGCTGATCCGCCCAGGCATGAGCGTGATCGACCTCGGCGCGGCTCCTGGGGGCTGGTCGCAGGTGACCAGTCGTCTGATTGGTGGCCAGGGCCGCCTGATCGCGTCGGACATCCTGGAGATGGACTCGATCCCCGATGTGACCTTCATCCAGGGCGATTTCACCCATGATGAAGTGCTGCAGCGCATTCTCGAGGCCGTCGGCGATTCGCACGTAGACCTTGTGATTTCCGACATGGCCCCCAATATGAGTGGTACGCCTGCGGTGGACATGCCGCGGGCCATGTTCCTCTGCGAGCTGGCGCTCGATCTGGCAACCCGCGTGCTAAAGCCCGGCGGCGACTTCCTGATCAAGATTTTCCAGGGCGAAGGTTTCGATGTGTACCTCAAGGACGTGCGCAGCAAGTTCGAAAAGGTACAGATGCGCAAGCCATCGTCGTCGCGTGACCGTTCCCGCGAGCAGTACCTGCTGGGCCGGGGCTTCAAGGGGGCGTGAAAGGCGGCAAGCGGGGTGGCCGATAGTTATTTCCAATCGGCCGCTGCGTCAGGATCGTCCGAACTTCGTGTAGTCTAGCTTTCACAAAGGGTTACAGACGGTGCCTGCGGCTGCGTAGGTAATGTAGTAAGTTAGGGCGATGAATATCATGCGAGGAACGGCTGCGTCGTGCGCCGACCTCAGAGGGTAGCGAATTGAACGACATGGCAAAGAATCTGATCCTGTGGTTGATCATCGCAGCTGTCTTGGTGACGGTGATGAACAACTTCTCCAGCCCTAACGAGCCGCAGACCCTCAACTATTCCGACTTCATCCAGCAGGTCAAGGATGGCAAGGTCGAGCGTGTCACCGTCGACGGCTACATCATTACCGGCAAGCGTGCCGATGGCGACAACTTCAAGACCGTGCGCCCGGCCATTACCGACAATGGCCTGATCGGTGACCTGGTCGACAACCACGTCATCATCGAGGGCAAGCAGCCTGAGCAGCAGAGCATCTGGACCCAGCTGCTAGTCGCGAGCTTCCCGATCCTGGTGATCATCGCCGTGTTCATGTTCTTCATGCGCCAGATGCAGGGCGGGGCAGGCGGCAAGGGCGGGCCGATGAGTTTCGGCAAGAGCAAGGCGCGCCTGCTGTCCGAAGACCAGGTCAAGACCACCCTGGCTGACGTCGCCGGTTGCGACGAGGCCAAGGAAGAGGTTGGCGAGCTGGTCGAGTTCCTGCGCGATCCGGGCAAGTTCCAGCGCCTGGGTGGTCGTATCCCGCGTGGCGTGCTGATGGTCGGCCCGCCTGGTACCGGTAAGACCCTGCTGGCCAAGGCCATCGCCGGTGAGGCGAAAGTGCCGTTCTTCACCATTTCCGGCTCGGACTTCGTGGAAATGTTCGTCGGTGTCGGTGCCAGCCGTGTGCGCGACATGTTCGAACAGGCCAAGAAGCACGCCCCGTGCATCATCTTCATCGACGAGATCGACGCCGTTGGTCGCCATCGTGGTGCCGGCATGGGCGGTGGTCACGACGAACGTGAGCAAACCCTCAACCAGTTGCTGGTGGAGATGGATGGCTTCGAGATGAATGACGGCATCATCGTCATCGCCGCTACCAACCGTCCGGACGTACTCGACCCGGCGCTGCTGCGTCCCGGCCGCTTCGACCGCCAGGTGGTGGTCGGCCTGCCGGACATTCGTGGTCGCGAACAGATTCTCAAGGTGCACATGCGCAAGGTGCCGGTCGGCGAGAACGTCAACCCGGCGGTCATCGCCCGTGGTACCCCCGGTTTCTCCGGTGCCGACCTGGCCAACCTGGTCAACGAAGCCTCGCTGTTTGCTGCGCGCTCCAACAAACGCCTGGTCGAAATGAAAGAGTTCGAACTGGCCAAGGACAAGATCATGATGGGTGCCGAGCGCAAGACCATGGTCATGTCCGAGAAAGAAAAGCAGAACACCGCTTATCACGAAGCTGGCCACGCCATCGTCGGCCGCCTGGTGCCAGAGCACGATCCGGTCTACAAGGTTTCGATCATTCCGCGTGGCCGTGCCTTGGGCGTGACCATGTTCCTGCCGGAAGAAGACCGCTACAGCCTGTCCAAGCGCGCACTGATCAGCCAGATCTGCTCGCTGTACGGTGGTCGTATCGCCGAGGAGATGACTCTGGGCTTCGACGGCGTCACTACCGGTGCATCCAACGACATCATGCGTGCCAGCCAGATCGCCCGAAACATGGTGACCAAGTGGGGCCTTTCGGAAAAACTCGGCCCGCTGATGTACGCCGAGGAAGAAGGCGAGGTGTTCCTGGGCCGCAGTGCTGCCAGCCAGCACGCCAGCGTTTCCGGCGAAACCGCCAAGCTGATCGACTCGGAAGTGCGCAGCATCATCGACCAGTGCTACGCCACAGCCAAGCAGCTGCTCACCGATAACCGTGACAAGCTCGATGCCATGGCCGAAGCGCTGATGAAGTACGAGACCATCGACGCCGAGCAGATTGACGATATCATGGCCGGCCGTACCCCCCGCGAACCGCGCGACTGGGATGATGACTCGGCTTCGGGCAAGCCTGCTGCCCAGGGTGATCGCCCGGAATCGCCGATCGGCGGTCCAGCGGCTCAACACTAAGGGCATCTATGAGCTCAGTGCAGTACCCGACCCGGTTGCCTTGCGGCAACCGGGTTCTTGATTTGTCGCGTACCCATGTCATGGGTATTCTCAACATCACCCCTGATTCCTTCTCCGATGGCGGGCGCTTCAATCAGCGCGACGAGGCGCTGCGTCATGCCGAAGCGATGGTTGCCGCAGGCGCCACGCTTGTCGACATCGGCGGCGAGTCCACGCGGCCGGGTGCGCGCGCGGTATCGGTGACCGAGGAGCTGGAGCGGGTGGCCCCCATGGTCGAGGCTATCAACAGCCGCCTCGATGTGGTCATCTCCGTCGATACCTCCACGCCAGCGGTCATGCGTGAAGCGGCGCGCCTCGGTGCAGGGCTGATCAACGACGTGCGTGCGCTGGAGCGCGATGGGGCCCTGGATGCCGCCGCGGATACCGGCTTGCCGGTGTGCCTCATGCACATGCGTGGCGAGCCGGGTAACATGCAGGACGACCCACATTACGAAGATGTGACCGCCGACGTTACGCGTTATCTTGAACAGCGAATGGCGGCCTGTGTTGCGGCTGGCATCGATGAAAACAGAATCATCCTTGATCCGGGCTTCGGTTTCGCCAAGACACTGGCGCACAACCTGAGCCTGTTCAAGCACATGGAAGCGCTCTATCGCCTTGGGCGCCCGCTGCTGGTGGGTGTTTCACGCAAGAGCATGATCGGCCTGACGCTGGAACGTCCGGTCGGCGAGCGGTTGTACGGCAGCCTTGCGCTGGCGGCGTTGGCCATGACCAAGGGGGCGAGCATTCTTCGTGTCCATGACGTGGCCGAAACCGTTGATGTGGTGCGCATGATCGCTGCGGTGCAAAGCGCCGAATAAGAACATTGGAGTCCCTATGAGCAGAAAATACTTTGGTACCGACGGCATTCGTGGCCGCGTCGGCGAATACCCGATCACGCCGGACTTCATGCTGAAGCTTGGCTGGGCGGCCGGCATGGCCTTCCGCAAGCAGGGCCACTGCCGGGTGCTGGTTGGCAAGGACACGCGTATCTCCGGCTACATGTTCGAGTCCGCACTCGAAGCCGGCCTGTCCGCGGCAGGCGCCGACGTAATGCTGCTCGGGCCGATGCCTACGCCGGCCATCGCCTACCTGACGCGTACCTTCCACGCCGAAGCCGGCATTGTCATCAGCGCCTCGCACAACCCGCACGATGACAACGGCATCAAGTTCTTCTCGGGCCAGGGGACCAAGCTGCCGGACGAAGTCGAGCTGATGATCGAGGAATTGCTCGACCAGCCGATGACCGTCGTCGAGTCGGGCAAGCTGGGCAAGGTTTCGCGCATCAATGATGCCGCCGGCCGCTATATCGAGTTCTGCAAGAGCAGCGTGCCGAGCAGCACCAGCTTCGACGGCCTCAAGCTGGTTGTCGATTGCGCCCACGGTGCCACCTACAAGGTCGCGCCAAGCGTGTTCCGCGAGCTGGGTGCCGACGTGACCGTGCTGCACGCCCAGCCCGACGGGCTGAACATCAACGAAGGCTGCGGCTCGACTCACATCGAATCGTTGCAGGCTGCCGTGCTGGTCGGCCATGCCGATCTGGGTATCGCCTTCGACGGTGACGGCGACCGCGTGCTGATGGTCGACCATACCGGCGCCATCGTCGATGGTGACGAGCTGCTGTTCATCATCGCTCGCGACCTCCAGGAGCGGGGCAAGCTGCAGGGTGGGGTAGTGGGCACGCTGATGAGCAACCTGGGCCTGGAGCTTGCGCTGAAGGACCTGGATATTCCGTTCGTGCGGGCCAAGGTCGGTGACCGTTACGTCATGGCAGAGCTGCAGGAGCGTGAATGGCTGGTCGGTGGTGAAAACTCCGGTCACGTCGTGTGCTGCAACCACACCACCACGGGTGACGCAATCATCGCTGCGCTGCAGGTGCTGATGGCGCTCAAGCGTCGTGGCGAAACCCTGGCGCAGGCCCGTCAGGCCCTGCGCAAGTGCCCGCAGGTGCTGATCAACGTGCGCTATGGCGCCAGCAAGGTCGACCCGCTGGAGCACCCGGCGGTCAAGGACGCCAGTGCCAAGGTGACTGATGCCTTGGCCGGCCGCGGTCGCGTGCTGCTGCGCAAATCCGGTACCGAGCCGTTGGTGCGTGTGATGGTCGAGGGCGAGGACGAAAGCCAGGTGCGCATGCACGCAGAAGCGTTGGCCAAACTGGTTGGCGAAGTTTGTGTCTGATGGCGCTTGCCAGCGCAGATAGGGTTGGGTACTATCTGCGCCCACTTTGACCGACGAGGTAAAGCATGCGTCGCCCTATGGTAGCTGGTAACTGGAAGATGCACGGTACCCGCGCTAGCGTCGCTGAGCTTACCGAAGGCTTGAGAAATCTGGCCTTGCCGAGCGGAGTGGAAGTCGCTGTGTTTCCACCAGCCTTGTTCATCAATCAAGTGATCGATGGCCTGGCAGGTAAGGAAATTACTGTCGGCGCACAGAATTCTGCAGTACTACCCGAACAGGGTGCGCTGACCGGAGAAGTTGCTCCGGAACAGCTGGTTGAAGCAGGTTGCAAGTTGGTGTTGATTGGTCATTCGGAGCGTCGCCAGATCATTGGTGAAACCGACGAAGTGCTTAATCGAAAGTTTGCAGCGGCCCAGGCCAAAGGTTTGAAGCCAGTGCTTTGCATAGGGGAAACCCTGGAAGAGCGCGAGGCCGGCAAAACGCTCGAAGTTGTCGGGCGTCAACTAAGCAGTATCATCGAAGCATTCGGTGTTAAGGCTTTTGCCAATGCAGTAATTGCCTATGAGCCTGTATGGGCCATCGGCACTGGCCTTACGGCCACGCCACAGCAGGCTCAGGATGTGCATGCAGCCATCCGCAGCCAGCTGGCGGCAGAAGATGCTGAAGTGGCTGCGAAGGTGCAGTTGCTCTACGGCGGCAGCGTGAAGGCGGCCAATGCGGCCGAACTGTTCGGCATGCCGGATATCGATGGGGGGCTCATTGGTGGGGCTTCCCTGAACGCAGACGAATTCGGTGCAATTTGTCGCGCCGCAGGAAACTGAACAAATGCTGGAAACAGTCATCGTTGTTTTTCATCTGTTGGCAGCGCTGTCGCTTGTAGTGCTGGTTCTGTTGCAACAGGGTAAAGGTGCGGAAGCAGGTGCATCTTTCGGCGCGGGTGCTTCAAATACCGTGTTCGGGAGCCAGGGCTCTGCAACGTTCCTGAGTAAATTAACTGCTATACTCGCTGCCACTTTCTTTTTGACAGCACTTGGGTTAGGATACTTCGCGAAGCAACAAGCTCACCAGCTTAGCCAAGCAGGTCTTCCAGATCCAGCAGTGCTAGAAGTGAAAGAGCCGCAGAAACCGGCAGTTAATGATGATGTACCGGTGCTCCAGCAGCAGAAGAGCGAAACCACTCCGAATGCGGGTGATGTACCTCCTCCGGCACAAGAGCAGAAGTAACGGGTTTCAAGTAGTATTGCCGAGGTGGTGGAATTGGTAGACACGCAACCTTGAGGTGGTTGTGCCCATAGGGTGTAGGGGTTCGAGTCCCCTTCTCGGTACCAATTAAAGCTTGAGAGCCCGCTTTAGCGGGCTTTCTTGCAGGTGAAGGTTCGGATTTGACCCTCGTGAGGGTTCGGTCTTATACTTTTGCCCCAGCTTTGTCGCGGGGTGGAGCAGCTTGGTAGCTCGTCGGGCTCATAACCCGAAGGTCGTTGGTTCAAATCCAGCCCCCGCAACCAGCTTCAGCGGAGCCCCTTTTCAGGGGCTTTTTGCTAACCGAACAGTTTTCGGCGTCGTTGTCCAACGGCGCTTTCAGGGATGGGCGCTTCGCCCATTTTTTATTTGCACAGCATGCACGAGGGGGTTCAGGTGTCGAGCAAGCTAGAACAGTTGCAGGCCTTGTTGGCCCCGGTTGTCGAGGGTCTGGGCTATCAGTGCTGGGGGATCGAATACGTTTCCCAGGGTAAGCATTCGGTACTGCGCATCTACATCGACAAGGAAGGCGGCATCTTGGTGGACGACTGCGAAGCGGTCAGCCGTCAGGCCAGCGCAATCCTCGATGTGGAAGATCCGATCAGCAGTGAGTACACCCTCGAGGTGTCTTCTCCAGGCATGGATCGCCCACTGTTCACTCTGGAACAGTTTGCCTCGCATGCCGGCGAACAAGTGAAGATCAAGCTGCGCTCACCCTTCGAGGGTCGTCGTAACTTCCAGGGCCTTCTCCGCGGTGTGGAGGAGCAGGATGTGGTGGTCCAGGTGGACAATCAAGAGTTCCTGTTGCCGATCGACTCGATCGACAAGGCCAATATTATTCCCAGTTTTGACTGAGACGTGCCGGGCCCGGCGGACTATCCGGGCCCAATGGCTTGCGCAAGGCGAGGCGTACGATGAGCAAAGAAGTACTGCTGGTTGTTGAATCGGTATCCAACGAAAAAGGTGTACCGCCCGGCGTCATTTTCGAAGCGCTGGAAGTGGCTCTGGCCACTGCAACCAAAAAACGTTTTGAAGACGAAGTCGACCTGCGTGTGGAAATCAACCGCCACACCGGTAGCTACGAGACCTTCCGTCGCTGGACCGTGGTCGATGAAGCCGATCTTGATGATCCGGCGATCGAGACCTGGCTCGACAAGATCAAGGACACCCACCCTGAAGCCAAGGTAGGTGACGTGATCGAAGAGAAGATCGAGTCCATCGAGTTCGGACGTATCGCCGCCCAGACCGCCAAGCAGGTCATCGTGCAGAAGGTCCGTGAGGCCGAGCGTGCCCAGGTGGTCGATGCCTACCGCGAACGCGTCGGCGAGATCATTTCCGGTACCGTGAAAAAGGTTACCCGCGACAACGTCATCGTTGACCTGGGCAACAACGCCGAGGCCTTGCTGGCCCGCGAAGACATCATTCCGCGCGAAACCTTCCGTGTCGGCGTGCGCCTGCGTGCGCTGCTGAAGGAAATTCGCACTGAAAACCGTGGCCCACAGCTGATTCTGTCGCGCACCGCGCCGCAGATGCTGATCGAGCTTTTCCGCATCGAAGTGCCGGAAATTGCCGAGGGCCTGATCGAAGTCATGGCCGCTTCCCGTGATCCGGGTTCGCGAGCCAAGATCGCCGTCCGCTCCAAGGACAAGCGTATCGACCCGCAAGGTGCCTGCATCGGCATGCGTGGTTCGCGCGTCCAGGCCGTATCCGGGGAGCTGGGTGGTGAGCGTGTGGATATCGTCCTGTGGGACGATAACCCGGCGCAGTTCGTCATCAACGCCATGTCGCCGGCTGAAGTCGCGGCGATCATCGTTGATGAAGATGCCCATGCCATGGACATCGCCGTCGCCGAGGACAACCTGGCCCAGGCCATTGGCCGTGGCGGTCAGAACGTTCGACTGGCCAGTCAGCTGACCGGCTGGACCCTGAACGTGATGACCGAGAAGGACATCCAGGCCAAGCAACAGGCCGAAACCGGTGACATCCTGCGCAATTTCATCGATGAACTGGAAGTCGACGAGGAGCTGGCCCAAGTGCTGGTCGACGAAGGCTTCACCAGCCTCGAAGAAATTGCCTACGTACCGTTGGAAGAAATGCTCAACATCGATGGCTTTGACGAGGATATCGTCAATGAGCTCCGCGCTCGAGCCAAGGACCGTTTGTTGACCAAGGCCATCGCTACCGAAGAAAAACTGGCAGACGCCCACCCGGCCGAAGACCTGCTCTCCCTCGAGGGCATGGACAAGGACCTGGCGGCTGAACTGGCGGTGCGCGGCGTGGTTAACCGCGAAGACCTGGCCGAGCAGTCGATCGACGATCTGCTCGACATCGACGGCATCGACGAAGAGCGTGCCGGCAAGTTGATCATGGCCGCCCGAGCCCACTGGTTCGAGTAATTAGGCGCGGCCTGAGGAGAGAAGTGCATGACGCAAGTCACGGTGAAAGAACTGGCCCAAGAGGTCGAGGCACCGGTAGAGCGCCTGCTGCAGCAGATGCGTGAGGCAGGTCTGCCGCACACCGACGCCGGTCAGGTAGTGACCGACAATGAGAAGCAGACCCTGCTGACTCATTTGAAGAGCAGCCACAAGAGCAAGGCGGAAGAACCGCGCAAGATTACCTTGCAGCGCAAAACCACCAGCACCCTGCGTGTCGCCGGTAGCAAGAGCATCAGCGTAGAAGTACGCAAGAAGAAAGTATTCGTGCAGCGCAGCCCGGAAGAAATCCAGGCTGAGCAGAAGCGTGAGCTGGAAGAGCGCCGCGCGGCTGAAAACGCCGCTCGCGACAAGGTCGACGCTGAAGTTCGCCAGCGCAACGAGGAGCAGGCTCGCCGTCAGGCCGCCGAAGCCCCGGCTGCCGCCCCTGCGCCTGCCGCCAAGCCTGAGGCGGCACCTGCTGCTGCCCCGGCCCCGGTAGTTGCCGACGCTCCGGCGTCCGAAGACGCCGCAGCCCGTGCTGCCGAGCGCAAGAAGGACGAAGCCCGTCGCAACGAAGGTCGCACCCGTGACGAAGACCGTCGCCGTGGCGAGGCTCCGCGCGTGTCGATCAAGGTCAAGGTCAAGGAGAAGGAAAAGGCTCCGACTCCTCGTGCCGCGCCGCGCACCACCGATGAAGAAAGCGATGGCGTACGCCGTGGCCGCGGTGGCAAGAGCAAGCTGAAGAAGCGCAACCAGCATGGCTTCCAGAACCCGACCGGTCCAGTCATTCGTGACGTGACCATCGGTGAGACCATCACCGTCTCGGAACTGGCCCAGCAGATGTCGGTCAAGGCCGCCGAAGTGGTCAAGTTCATGTTCAAGCTGGGTACCCCGGTCACCATCAACCAGGTGCTCGACCAGGAAACCGCTCAGCTGGTCGCAGAAGAACTGGGCCACAAGGTGACGCTGGTCAGCGATACCGCCCTGGAAGACTCCCTGGCCGAATCGCTGAAGTTCGAAGGTGAAGTCGAATCGCGTGCGCCGGTCGTTACCGTCATGGGTCACGTTGACCACGGTAAGACCTCGCTGCTCGACTACATCCGTCGTGCCAAGGTTGCCGCTGGCGAAGCCGGTGGTATCACCCAGCACATCGGTGCTTACCACGTGGAAACCGACCGCGGCATGGTCACCTTCCTCGACACCCCTGGCCACGCTGCGTTCACCGCAATGCGTGCCCGTGGTGCCAAGGCCACCGACATCGTCATCCTGGTGGTGGCGGCGGACGACGGCGTGATGCCGCAGACCCGCGAAGCCGTTCAGCATGCCAAGGCAGCTGGCGTTCCGCTGGTGGTCGCGGTGAACAAGATCGACAAGCCGGGTGCCGACCTCGACCGCATCCGCAACGAGCTGGCCGTCGAAGGCGTGACCTCCGAGGATTGGGGTGGTGATACTCCGTTCGTCAAGGTTTCGGCGAAGATGGGTACCGGCGTCGACGAGCTGCTCGAAGCTGTCCTGCTGCAGGCCGAGATTCTCGAACTGACCGCTACCCCGACCGCTCCGGGTCGTGGTGTGGTTGTCGAATCGCGCCTGGACAAGGGCCGTGGCCCGGTGGCGACCATCCTGGTTCAGGACGGTACCCTGCGTCAGGGCGACATGGTCCTGTGCGGTTCCAACTATGGCCGCGTGCGCGCCATGCTCGACGAGAACGGCAAGCCTGTGAAGGAAGCCGGCCCGTCGATCCCGGTCGAAATCCTCGGCCTGGACGGTACCCCGGAAGCCGGTGACGAGCTGTCCGTGGTTGCCGACGAGAAGAAGGCCCGCGAAGTTGCCATGTTCCGTCAAGGCAAGTACCGCGAGGTCAAGCTGGCCCGCGCTCACGCCGGCAAGCTGGAAAACATCTTCGAGACCATGGGTCAGGAAGAGAAGAAGACCCTCAACATCGTCCTCAAGACCGACGTGCGTGGTTCCCTGGAAGCACTGCAGGGTTCGCTGTCGGGCCTGGGCAACGACGAAGTTCAGGTGCGCGTGATCGGTGGCGGCGTCGGTGGTATCACCGAAAGCGACGCCAACCTGGCGCTGGCTTCGAATGCAGTACTGTTCGGCTTCAACGTGCGTGCCGATGCCGGCGCGCGCAAGATCGTCGAGCAGGAAGGTCTGGATATGCGTTACTACAACGTGATCTACGACATCATCGAAGACGTCAAGAAGGCCCTGACCGGCATGCTCGGCAGCGATGTTCGCGAGAACATCCTGGGTGTTGCCGAAGTCCGTGACGTGTTCCGTTCGCCGAAGTTCGGCGCCATCGCTGGCTGTATGGTCATCGAGGGTACCGTGTACCGCAACCGTCCGATCCGCGTACTGCGCGAAGACGTTGTGATCTTCGAAGGCGAGCTGGAATCGCTGCGTCGCTTCAAGGACGATGCCTCCGAAGTGCGTAACGGCATGGAGTGCGGTATCGGCGTGAAGAGCTACAACGACGTCAAGGTCGGCGACAAGATCGAAGTCTTCGAGAAAGTCCAGGTGGCTCGTACCCTTTAAGGGCGAGCGAGCCGCAAGCGCCCGCTGCAGGGCGGCTTGCGGTACCTCTTCAGGTAGCGCCCGGTCAGGCCATTGGTCTGTCCGGGCGTTTGCCGCTTTAAGTTACAGGTAGCAAGAATGGCCAAAGAATATAGCCGTACCCAACGTATCGGCGATCAGATGCAGCGCGAGCTGGCCGAGCTGATCCGTCGCGAAGTCAAAGACCCGCGTGTCGGTCTGGTTACCATCACTGCCGTCGACGTCAGCCGTGACCTGGGCCATGCCAAGGTGTTCATCACCGTCATGGGCGAGGAAACCCCGGACGCCGTCCAGCAGTCGCTGAAGGCGCTGAACAGCGCTGCAAGCTTCCTGCGTTTGCACCTGGGGCGCTCGATGCAGCTGCGCAGCGTGCCGCAACTGCACTTCCACTTCGATGAAAGTGTCAGCCGCGGTGTACACCTGTCGGCACTGATCGAGCGTGCAGTGGCCGAAGACCGCCTGCACAAGGATGCCGACAAGCCGGACGCCGAGGAGTAAGCGGTGGCTCAGGTCAAACGTATCCGCCGCAACGTCAGCGGCATCATCCTGCTCGACAAGCCGCTGGGCTTCACCTCCAACGCCGCGCTGCAAAAGGTGCGCTGGCTGCTCAATGCGGAAAAGGCCGGCCACACCGGCAGCCTCGACCCGCTGGCAACCGGCGTGCTGCCGCTGTGCTTTGGCGAAGCGACCAAGTTTTCGCAGTACCTGCTCGATTCGGACAAGGGCTACGAAACAGTCATGCAGATGGGGCAGACTACCAACACCGGCGATGCCGAAGGTGAGGTGCTGCAGACCCGCGAGGTGACCGTTGGTCGCGCCGACATCGAGGCCCTGTTGCCGCGTTTTCGTGGCCAGATCAGCCAGATACCGCCGATGTACTCGGCGCTCAAGCGTGACGGCCAGCCGCTGTACAAGCTGGCACGTGCAGGAGAGGTAGTGGAGCGCGAGGCGCGTTCTGTTACTATTGGCCGCTTGGAGTTGCTCGAGTGCGAAGGCACCCGTGCACGGTTGAGCGTAGGATGCAGCAAAGGCACCTATATCCGCACCCTGGTGGAGGATATCGGCGAGGCCCTTGGCTGCGGCGCCTATGTCGCCGAGCTGCGCAGGACCCAGGCCGGGCCCTTCGCGCTGGCACAGACGGTCACCCTCGAGGAACTTGAACAGGCCCACGCCGAAGGCGGTAACGAAGCGCTCGACCGCTTCCTGATGCCCTCGGACAGCGGCCTGCAGGACTGGCCGTTGGTGTGCCTGTCCGAGCACAGTGCGTTCTACTGGCTGCATGGGCAGGCGGTACGCGCGCCGGACGCGCCACAATTTGGCATGGTCCGGGTACAGGATCACAATGCACGCTTCATCGGTATCGGTGAAGTGAGCGAAGACGGGCGCATTGCGCCGCGTCGGCTGATTCGGTCGGAATGACCGAAACCGCGGGGCCAGGCAGTTGCCGAACCCCACGGCATCAAGGGTGGCTGTCAGTAGGCACGGTCACACCTTTTTTATTAATACAGGGATTTGTCCCTGGCCTATTGGACCCCGCATGCGGGATCCGTTATCAGGAGAAGCCAAATGGCCCTCAGCGTTGAAGAAAAAGCTCAGATCGTTGCCGAATACCAGCAAGCCGCCGGCGATACCGGTAGCCCGGAAGTGCAGGTTGCTCTGCTGACCGCCAACATCAACAAGCTGCAAGGCCACTTCAAGGCCAACGACAAAGACCACCACTCCCGTCGTGGTCTGATCCGTATGGTCAACCAGCGTCGTAAGCTGCTGGATTACCTGAAGGGCAAAGACACCACTCGTTACAGCGCCCTGATCGGTCGCCTGGGTCTGCGTCGCTAATAGCGGCCTGGCCAGTGGTGTGCATGGCGTGTCGCAAGCTTCGGCAGGGCTGTTCTGCAGCGCTGTCGTTGGACACGCCACGTGTATCTCCGAGGTTGGCAGCCTGGCAATGCTGAGCGGATTTTCCGCTTGGTGCCAGGCTCCCAGCCTCGTGTTGTATCTGGACGGTCAACGGGGCCGATTCCCTGTTCTGCCCAAGAATTCGCAAGAAACCAGTTCCCCCAGAGCCACTGAAAAAAGGTAGGAAACCGTGAACCCGGTAATCAAGACTTTCCAGTTCGGTCAATCGACCGTTACTCTCGAAACGGGCCGTATTGCCCGTCAGGCAACCGGCGCCGTGCTGGTTACCGTCGACAACGACGTCACCGTGCTGGTGACTGTGGTAGGTGCCAAACAGGCTGATCCAGGCAAGGGTTTCTTCCCGCTGTCGGTTCACTATCAGGAAAAGACCTACGCCGCCGGCAAGATCCCGGGTGGCTTCTTCAAGCGTGAAGGCCGTCCTTCCGAGAAAGAGACGCTGACCTCGCGCCTGATCGACCGTCCGATCCGTCCGCTGTTCCCGGAAGGCTTCATGAACGAAGTGCAGGTCGTCTGCACCGTGGTTTCCACCAGCAAGAAGACCGACCCGGACATCGCTGCGATGATCGGTACCTCGGCTGCCCTGGCCATTTCCGGCATTCCGTTCGAAGGCCCGATCGGCGCCGCCCGCGTTGCCTTCCACGAAAGCACCGGCTACCTGCTGAACCCGACCTACGAGCAACTGGCTGCTTCGAGCCTGGACATGGTCGTTGCCGGTACCGAATCGGCTGTACTGATGGTTGAATCGGAAGCCAAAGAGCTGACCGAAGACCAGATGCTGGGCGCCGTGCTGTTCGCCCACGTGGAATTCCAGGCCGTGATCCAGGCCGTCAAGGAACTGGCCGCCGAAGCCGCCAAGCCGACCTGGGACTGGCAGCCAGCCCCGGCCAACGTCGAGCTGATGAACCTGGTCCGTGGCGAGTTCGGCGAAGCCGTTTCGCAGGCCTACACCATCACCCAGAAGGCTGACCGCTACAACCGCCTGGGCCAGCTGCGTGACGAGGCCATTGCCCGTCTGAGCAACGAAGAGACCGGCCCGTCCGCCAGCGCCATCAAGGAAATCTTCGGCGAGCTGGAATACCGCACCGTCCGCGAGAACATCGTCAACGGCAAGCCGCGTATCGACGGCCGTGACACCCGCACCGTGCGCCCGCTGAACATCGAAGTCGGCGTACTGCCGAAGACTCACGGTTCGGCGCTGTTCACCCGTGGCGAGACCCAGGCCCTGGTCGTCGCGACCCTGGGTACCGCCCGTGACGCCCAGCTGCTGGACACCCTGGAAGGCGAGAAGAAAGACCCGTTCATGCTGCACTACAACTTCCCGCCATTCTCGGTGGGTGAGTGCGGCCGCATGGGCGGTGCCGGCCGTCGTGAAATCGGCCACGGTCGCCTGGCCCGTCGTGGCGTGCAGGCCATGCTGCCGAGCGACAGCGAATTCCCGTACACCATCCGCGTGGTTTCGGAAATCACCGAATCCAACGGTTCCAGCTCCATGGCTTCGGTCTGCGGTGCTTCCCTGGCGCTGATGGACGCTGGTGTGCCGATGAAGGCACCGGTTGCCGGTATCGCCATGGGCCTGGTCAAGGAAGGTGACAAGTTTGCCGTCCTGACCGACATCCTGGGTGACGAAGACCACCTGGGCGACATGGACTTCAAGGTAGCCGGTACCGCCAAGGGTGTTACCGCGCTGCAGATGGACATCAAGATCAACGGCATCACCGAAGAGATCATGGAAATCGCCCTGGGCCAGGCCCTGGAAGCGCGCCTGAACATCCTCGGCCAGATGAACCAGATCATCGCCCAGTCGCGTAGCGAGCTGTCGGCCAACGCCCCGACCATGATCGCCATGAAGATCGATACGGACAAGATCCGTGACGTCATCGGTAAAGGCGGCGCCACCATTCGCGCCATCTGCGAAGAGACCAAGGCTTCGATCGACATCGAAGACGACGGCTCGATCAAGATCTTCGGCGAAACCAAGGAAGCGGCAGATGCTGCCAAGCAGCGCATCCTGGGCATCACCGCCGAGGCCGAGATCGGCAAGATCTACGTCGGCAAGGTCGAGCGCATCGTCGACTTCGGTGCCTTCGTCAACATCCTGCCTGGCAAGGACGGCCTGGTGCACATTTCCATGCTGAGCGATGCTCGCGTCGAGAAAGTCACCGACATCCTGAAAGAAGGCCAGGAAGTTGAAGTACTGGTACTGGACGTGGACAACCGCGGCCGTATCAAGCTGTCGATCAAGGATGTTGCCGCAGCCAAGGCTTCGGGCGTCTGAGAATTGCCTCGCAGTAGCTCGCAGTAGAAAGAAGGGCCCCGCAAGGGGCCCTTTTTTTATGCCGGTACGGAACCTTTTGCGGACTTGCATCTTGCATGCAGGTTTATCGTGCAGATTGCAGAATGCACGACGCCGCCAGGATGGATGTTTTGCTAACCCCTTGATTTAAAAGGAAACAAGCGAAACGGCAAAGCTGGCACAGCGCATGCAACTATCCTGATACCTGACGCCAGGACATACGGCGCAGACCTTTCGATAAACAGGAGTGACTCACATGAAGAAGTTCGCCATTGCTGCCGCTACTGCTACCGCTCTGACCCTGACCATGGCCAACGGCGCGTTCGCTGCAGAGCCAACCCAGGCTCCAGTCATGTTGGCCGCGAACACCGTCGACAACGCCAAGCAGGAAGGTTCCGACACCTGGATCACCACCAAGGTGAAAGCGGACCTGCTGACTGAAAAAGGTATTCCAGGCAGCGACATCAAAGTCGAGACCAGCCAGGGCGTCGTCTCGCTGTCGTCTGACGTGGCAGTGACTCAGTCCCAGAAAGAAGAAGCCGTTCGCATTACCAAGAACATCAAAGGCGTCAAGAGCGTCATGTCCGACGGCCTGAAAGCCGAGTAAGGAATGTCCCGTCGGCCAAACGGATTTGGCCACCTTTGCTCCAGGCCCCGGCTTATTGCCGGGGCTTTTCATTGTGCGCCTAGTACACCGGATTACGCGCAACCACATCACTTTCGAAGCATTCCTGCTCGGCTATCAGCGGCTCGACCAATGGTCGGCTATCGCGAAAGTGCGCGGTTTGGGTATGCACTTCATACGCCGCGTCGTCGCGGTAGATCTCGTACAGGTAGATCACATCCGGGTCGACGCGATCTTGCGACACATCGAACACCAGGCAGCCAGGTTCGGTGGCGACGGAAGCTGCCGCATTGACCTTGATCGCATTCAGAAAGTCCTCTGCGCAGCCGGGCTTCACCCGAGTCTTGATGAACAGGCTATACACAAGTCGCTCCTTTTGTTTTAAATTCGATTATGAATTGTATACAAAAATGGAGCTTCGCCAATGTCCGAATTGCCTGTCCGCCCTGGTCGCCTGAACGGCCTGCGCCATATCGCCTTGCTGGTACCGAACCTGGAAGAGTGCGAGCGCTTCTACGTCGATGTGCTGGGCATGGAAGTGCTGAACCGCGCCAATGAAGACCTGGTGTACCTGACCTGCGGTAACGACAACCTGTCGTTGGGGCGCGGGGCCGGGGCGGCCAATGGTTTGCAGACCCTGGACCATTATGGGTTCATCGTCGATAGCGTGGAGGAGCTGGAGGCTTGGTACCAGTACTTCAAGGCCCATGGCGTGACTTTGCTGGATCGGCCGTTCAATCATGGTGACGGGGCGCGCAGCTTCCACCTGCTGGACCCGGCAGGGAACAAGGTGCAGCCGCTTTATCACCCGGCGGTGTCGGGGCAGCGGTTGGTGTGAAGCCTGTACCGGCCTCTTCGCGGGTAAACCCGCTCCCACAGGTACTGCACAAACCTTGAGCAGTGCGCGATCCCTGTGGGAGCGGGCAAGCCCGCGAAGGGGCCAGACCTGCTAGTAGAAGTTACTCAGCATCCAGATGCATCGGCGTCACCACCCGCCCATCGCTCTCGGCCTGGCCCAGGCTGGTATCGATGAAGTACACCCGGTCATCTTCCAGCTGGCCCTTGTCGACCAGGTAATCCTTGATGCTGCTGGCCCGCTCCTGGCCAAGTGTACGCAGCAGCGCGGTACTTTCGGCCCAGGACTTGATCACCGCCTCGCGCAGCTTGGCGGTGCGCTCGTCGCGGCCCAGTTGCTCCCACTCGGCAGGCGGTTGCTGTTTCAGGCGGTTACGGTAGATGCCTTCGAGCATCGCCGGTTTGTCGCTGTCGTCGACCACCAGCATCGACGCATTGGCCGGTACTTTGTCGCCGCGACGCTGCAGGATCTTGTACCAGGTGGCCTGGTACTCACGCTCCAGGCGCTGCTGGGCGATCAATGGGCCGTCGCTGGCCTGGGCGCTGGTGCCTTCGATTTCCAGGCGCAGTTCCGGGCGTTCCTTCAAGGCCGACGCCAGCTTGTCCAGCGATGCCTGGGCGTCGCCATTGAGCTCGCTGGAGCCCGGGGCGAAGGACACATTGCCCAGGTCTTCCGAGCCACCGCCGGCAACCAGCCCGCCAATGAACTTGAACGGTGCCTGCGCCGCACGCAACACCAGATTGCGCAGGGTTTGCCAGACGATCGGCATCACGCTGAACTGCGGGTTGTTGAGGTCGCCCGACACCGGCAGCTCGATCGAGATCTTGCCTTCGGTATCCTTCAGCAGCGCCACCGCCAGGCGGATCGGCAGGTCTACTGCGTCCGGGCTGTCGACCTTCTCGCCCAACTGCAACTGCTCTACCACTACCTTGTTCTCGGCCTTCAGCTGGCCATTGGTGATCAGGTAGTGCAGGTCGAGGTTGAGCCGGCCCTTGCGGATACGGAAGCCGGCGAACTTGCCAGAGTAGGGGGTGAGCGTGGTCAGCTCGACCCGCTTGAAGCTGGTGGCGATATCCAGGCTGGCCAGCGGATTGAACGGGTTCAGGGCGCCTTTGATGGTGACCGGCGCATAGCGGTCGACCTTGCCCTTGACGTCGACCTTGGCCGGCACCGGCTTGCGGTTGTCGATGGTGCCGACCCGGCCGTTGAGCTGCTGGATGGCGGTGGCGAAGTTGGGTGTGAGGGACAGGTCGGCGAAGTTGGCCGAGCCGTCGTTGATGTCGATCTGGCCGATGTGGATACCCAGCGGCTTGTCATTGCTGGCCGCGGTCGGCTTCGCCTGGCTGCTCGCCGGGGCGTCGGCCGGCTGCGGGATCAGCAGGTCATTGATGTTGGTGGTGCGGTCTTCGTTGATGATGAAGCGTGCATAGGGTTGCAGCAGTGTCACCTTGTCGATCGACAGCGCATCGCCGTGAACGTAGGACAGGCCGTCGACGTTCACCTGCTGCCATTTGACGAAGTCGCGGCTCTTGATGGTGTCGAGGGTGTGCAGCTGGCTGACCTGGGCCTTGCCGGTGACGCTGAAGGCCAGCGGTGCGGTGTTCTTCAGATCGACCTTGAGATCGCTGGCGAGCATGCCGCTGCGCAGCTCCAGCAGGATGAACGGGCTGATATAGGCCTGGGCCACCCGCAGGTCGATGTCGCGGCTGCTTACGTCCAGCTTGGCCCAGATGGGCGCCAGGTTGACCTGGCCGGCAGCCTGCAGTTTGCCTTGCTTGCCCACGCCAGTATCGAGCTTGAGGGTGAAGGGCGACTTGTTGAGGCTGTCGAAACCTTGCAGGTCGGCATTGAGCGGGCCGACATCGAGGGCCACTGGCTCCTTCTGGGTACGGTCTGCCAGGTGCACCAGGTAGTTACGCAGCTGCACATCCTTGAGCAGTACCTGCCAAGGTTTGCTCGGCTCCTTGACGGCTTGCTGTTCTGGCGTGGGCTCGGCGGTGGCTGGTTCGGCCTTTTCCTTCGGCGTGGCCTTGGCCGGCTGGCTGGCGAACAGCTTCTGCCAGTCGAGTTGGCCGTCCTTTTCCAGCGCGGCCCAGGTTTCAAGTTTTTCGCTACGGATCTTGCCCACGGTGACCAGCTGCTTGACCAGGTCGACCGAGGTTTCGCTCACTTCCAGGCTGGCCAGGCGCGCCAGCGGGCGGCCATCCGGGGCCTTGATGGCGAACGGTGCAATGCGCACCGACGCGTTGTCCAGCAGTAGCTCGGTCTGCTTGGCGAGGTTGAGCTTGTAATGAGTGTCAAGGCTGACCACGCCGTCTTCCAGCACCAGTGGTACCGCATCGCGCACGTAGGGCCAGAATGCCTTCATCCTGCCTTCGGTGATTTTCAGTGTGCCTTCAGAGGCGATCGGCGCCAGGCTCAGCGTGCCTTTCCAGTCGATGCGCCCGCCGTTGGGGCCGATGGCCACCAGGGCCATGTCGGCATTGTCGTTGGGCAGGGTGCTGAGGTTCTTCAACTCCAGGTTCATGTTGTCGTAGAGGAACTCGATCGGCTCGCTCGGGCGCAGGTCCTCGAAGTGCAGATAGCCGTCGCTGAGCTTGATGCTGCCGATGCGTAGCGGGAACGGGTCGCTGGGCGGCTCGTCAGGCTTGGCTTCGCTGGCTGGCAGCTTGAACAGGCGGGTCAGGTTGAGAGTACCGTCCTTGGCGAACAGCACTTCGTTGCGTGGCTTGACCAGTTCCACAGCGTCCAGGTGCAAGGCGCCGCTCCACAGGCTGTCGAGCGAGAGGTTGGCGTAAAGCCGATCGAAGCCGACCTGCTCCTTGCCCGGCTCGCCGATCTGCAGGCCCCACAGCGTCAGCTCGAGGCTGAAGGGGTTGAGCTCGATCCGTTCGAGGTGGGCAGGTACGGTTGCGTACTGGGCCAACTGCTGATTGGCGATGCGCAGCGCGACACCGGGAAGAACGAGAAAGCCGAGAAGGCTGTAGAGGGCTACCAAGGCCAGCAGTGCGCCAGCGGCGCGAGTCAATCCTTTGTACATGTGTCGCTTCGTCTGTCTAAGCAGGAGAGCTTGGAGTATGGCACGTTAAATCAGTTCCGCTGAGGCGACCATTCGACTTCATTCGATGCCCATGCGCCGTTTGGCACGGTGCGCCGAGCCGTCACGCATCGCCCAGCGCAGTACTGGCGCGGTGCGTTGCAGGCCCAGGCGGATCATGCGCCGCTGCAACGGGCCGTGCTGTAGCCCAAGCATGGCCTGGGCCCAGCCCGGCAGCAGGTCGATACCGGCATGCAGCATCAGCTTGCCCACCGGCTGTGCCAGGCGGCTGGGAGCGGGGGCATCGAGCAGGATGCCGACCACCTCATGGCTGCGTGCGTCGCAGTGCAACTGTGGGCGCATGCGCTGCAGGAAGTCCTCGACCTGCTGGCATGAGCGCGGCACGTCGCGGGCGCCAAGGCGCTCGGCAATCAATGCGATTTCTGCGTAGTAGGCATCCTGCTCGGCGCGCGCAAGCTGCGGGTTGCGGTAACGCAGGTGGGCGGCGAGGAAGCTGCTGACTTCCGCCACATGCACCCAGGTCAGCAGGTCCGGGTCGCTGGCCGCATACGGGCGGCCATCCGGCGCGGTGCCGGTCACCTGCAGGTGGATGGTGCGCACCTTGTCGATCAGCCACTCGGCATCGCGGGTGGCGCCGAAGGTGGTGCCGGAGATGAATTGGCTGGTACGGCGCAGGCGGCCGAGCAAGTCTTCACGGAAGTTGGAATGGTCCCACACCCCGGCCAGGGCCAGCGGGTGCAGCAACTGCAGCATGAGGGCACTGATGCCGCCGACCAGCATGCTCGGGAAGTCGCCATGTACCCGCCAGCTGATGCTGTGCGGGCCGAACAGGCCCGGGTCGCCCTTGGGCGACTCCAGGTCGAGCTGGCCGAGGGCCAGCCCGGTAAGGCTCATGACCTGGGTTTCGATGCGGCGGCGAAGGGCTTCCATGGCGACCTGTGGTTCAGGGCGGCCATGAACAGCAGCCGCCGGTTACTGGTTGAGGCGTTTGTCGATCAGGCCCTGCACCACGCTGGGGTCGGCCAGGGTCGAGGTATCGCCCAGGTTGTCCAGCTCGTTGCAGGCGATCTTGCGCAGTATACGCCGCATGATCTTGCCTGAGCGTGTCTTGGGCAATGCCGGGGCCCACTGGATCAGCTCGGGCTTGGCGAAACTGCCGATTTCCTTGCTGACCAGGGCCAGCAACTCGGCTTTGAGCGCGTCGTCCGGCGTTACGCCATTCATGGGCGTGACGAAGGCGTAAACGCCTTGGCCCTTGAGGTCGTGGGGGTAACCGACCACCGCCGCTTCGGCGACACTGTCATGCAGTACCAGCGCGCTTTCCACTTCGGCGGTACCGATGCGGTGGCCGGAAACGTTGATCACGTCGTCGATACGCCCGGTGATCCAGTAGTCGCCATCGGCGTCGCGGCGGGCGCCGTCGCCGGTGAAGTAATAGCCGGGCATCGGTTTGAAATAGGTGTCGACCATGCGCTGATGGTCGCCGTAGACGCTGCGGATCTGCCCTGGCCAACTGGCCTTGATCGCCAGGAGGCCGGCGCCGGGGCCTTCGATGAGTTTGCCCTTTTCGTCCAGCAGCACGGGTTGCACGCCGAACATGGGCTGGGTGGCACAGCCGGGCTTGAGCGACTGCGAGCCGGGCAGCGGGGTGAGCATGATGCCGCCGGTTTCGGTCTGCCACCAGGTATCGACGATGGGGCAGCGCTTTTGCCCGACTTCCTCGAAATACCACTCCCAGGCTTCGGGGTTGATCGGCTCGCCGACGCTGCCCAGCAGGCGCAGGCTCTGGCGTGAAGTGCTCTGCAGTGGCGCGGAGCCTTCGCGCATCAGCGCGCGCAGGGCGGTTGGGGCGGTGTAGAAGATGTTTACCTGGTGCTTGTCCACCACCTGCCAGAAACGTGAGGTGTCCGGGTAGTTGGGCACGCCTTCGAACATCAGCGAGATCGCGCCATTGGCCAGCGGGCCGTAGACAATGTAGCTGTGGCCGGTGACCCAGCCGACATCGGCGGTGCACCAGAACACCTCGCCGTCACGGTAGTCGAACACCACCTTGAAAGTGAGGGTGGCCTGTAGCAGGTAGCCGCCGGTGGTGTGCAGCACGCCCTTGGGTTTGCCTGTGCTGCCGGAGGTATAGAGGATGAACAGCGGGTCTTCGGCGCCCATCGGCTCGGGAACGCAGTCGTCGCCGGCCTTTTCCGTCGCCTCGTGGTACCAGAGGTCACGGTCTTCGGCCCAGGTGACCTCGCCGCCGGTGCGGCGCACCACGAATACGCTGCTGACCGCAGGGCAGCTGGCCAGGGCCTTGTCGACGTTCTGTTTCAGCGGGATACGTTTGCCGCCGCGCACGCCTTCATCGGCGGTGATCACCGTGCGGCAGTCGGCATCGAGGATACGGTCGCGCAGGGCGTCGGGCGAAAAGCCGCCGAACACCACCGAGTGAATGGCACCGATGCGGGTGCAGGCAAGCATGGCGAAGGCGGCCTCGGGGATCATCGGCATGTAGATGCACACCCGGTCGCCTTTCTTCACCCCGCGTGCTTTCAGTGCATTGGCCAGGCGGCAGACCTGACGGTGCAGTTCGCGGTAGGAGATGGCCTTGGAGTCCTTGGGATCATCGCCTTCCCACAGCAGGGCGGTCTGTTCGCCGCGTCGGGCCAGGTGGCGGTCGATGCAGTTGTAGCTGACGTTGAGCTGGGCGCCGTCGAACCAGCGGGCGTTGCCGGTCTTCAGGTCGCATTGCTGCACGCTCGACCAAGGCTTGATCCAGTCCAGGCGCTTGGCCTGTTCGGCCCAGAAGGTGTCGGGGTCATCCACCGACTGGCGGTAGAGGCGGCGGTACTCGTCGGGGGTGAGGGCGGCGGACTGGCTGACGGCCAGGGCCTGGGGGTAGTTGCGGATATCGAACATGGCGGGTGGTCCTGCTCTTGTAAGGGGCGATGGACTGCAACGGCTATTCGATAGGACAGTGTAGCTGGGAGAGGTGTTCAACCTGTACCGGCCCCTTCGCGGGTAAACCCGCTCCCACAGGTACTGTACAGCTCTCAAGAACTGTGCGATCCCTGTGGGAGCGGGTTTACCCGCGAAGAGGCTGGTGCAGGTTTCAGGTTACCCGCGGTGACGGCCGCGGAAGTAGTTGATCAGGCCTTGGGTGGAGCCGTCTTCGGCGCTGTCTTCCAGGCTGCCGACCAGGCGTTGGTAAACGCCCTTGCCCAGCTCCTTGCCCAGCTCCACGCCCCACTGGTCGAAGGCGTTGATGCCCCAGATCACGCTCTGTACGAAGACCTTGTGCTCGTACATCGCCACCAGCGCGCCCAGGCGGCGCGGGCTGATGCGCTCCACCACCAGGGTGTTGCTCGGGCGGTTGCCCGGGATCACCTTGTGCGGTGCCAGCTTCTCGATGTCCGCTTCGTTCAGGCCTTTCCCACGCAGCTCTGCTTCGGCTTCTTCGCGGGTTTTGCCCAGCATCAGCGCCTGGCTCTGCGACAGGCAGTTGGCGTACAGCCACTGATGATGGTCAGCCACCGGGTTGAAGCTCACCACCGGCACGATGAAGTCGGCCGGAATCAGCTGGGTGCCCTGGTGCAGTAGCTGGTGGTAGGCATGCTGGCCGTTGCAGCCGACGCCGCCCCAGATCACCGGGCCGGTGTCGGTTTTCACCGGGGTGCCGTCCTGCAGCACGCTCTTGCCGTTGGACTCCATGTCCAGCTGTTGCAGGTGCTTGGTAATGTTGCGCAGGTAGTGGTCGTACGGCAGGATCGCGTGGCTGCTGGCGCCCCAGAAGTTGCCGTACCACACGCCCAGCAGGGCCAGCAGCACCGGCATGTTCTTTTCGAACGGCGCGGTCTGGAAGTGCTGGTCCATGGTGTAGGCGCCGGACAGCAGTTCCTTGAAGTTGGCGGTACCGATGGCCAGGGCGATCGGCAGGCCGATGGCCGACCACAGCGAGTAACGCCCGCCTACCCAGTCCCACATCGGGAAGATGTTTTCTTCGCGGATGCCGAAGGCCACGGCGGCGGCCTTGTTGCTGGAAACGGCGATGAAGTGGCGGTACAGCTCGGCTTCCGAGCCGCCTTGGGCCAGGTACCAGGTACGCGCGGCCATGGCATTCTTCAGGGTCTCGAGGGTGTTGAACGATTTCGACGAGACGATGAACAGCGTGGTTTCGGCGCGCAGGTTGGCTGACAGCTCGTGGAACTCACTGCCGTCGATGTTCGCCAGGTAGTGGCAGCGCACACCGCGCTGGGCATAGGGCAGCAGCGCCTCGGAGACCAGCTCGGGGCCGAGGAACGAGCCACCGATACCGATGTTGACCACATCGGTGATCGGTTTTTCGCTGTAGCCGCGCCACAGTCCGTCGTGGATACGGCCGACCAGTTCGGTGATCTGGTTGAGCACCTTGTGTACTTCCGGCATGACGTTCACGCCGTTGACGCTGAGCTTGTCGCCTACCGGCCGGCGCAGGGCGGTGTGCAGCACCGGGCGGCCTTCGGAGGCGTTGATGATTTCGCCGGCGAACATCGACTTGATGGCGTCCTGCAAGCCCACTTCGTTGGCCAGGTTCACCAGCAGGTCGCGGCTTTGTTCAGTGATCAGGTTTTTCGAATAGTCGAGGAACAGGCCACAGGAGCTCAGGGAGAACTGGTCGAAGCGCTTGGCATCGGCGGCGAACGCTTCGCGCATGCTGAAGCCTTGCATGGCGTCGCGGTGTTGCTGGAGCGCCTGCCAGGCGGGCAGGGCCGTGACATCGTGGGGTGTACGGTAATACGCCATTGCGCGGGGTTCCCTTGGTGCGTGGTGAGACCTTGGACACGGCACTCATTGCCGGGTTCAGGCTGGCACCATTATAGGCAAAGGCCACTTGCAGGGAATGGGTATGGCGGGGATTTTGGGGGGCGCTTTGCGCCCCATTCGCAGCACAAGGCTGCTCCTGCAGGAGATAGTATTCCTCTGTAGGAGCAGCCTTGTGCTGCGAATGGGCTGCAAAGCAGCCCCGGCCATTACGCGGTCTTCTCTTCCACATGCAGGTACAGGTTGTCGATCAACCGTGTGTTACCCAGGTAAGCCGCCGCTAAAACCACTAGGTCTCGATCATCGATCACTGCCGGGCGCAGGCTCACGGCATGACGCACTTCCAGGTAATCCGGGCGGAAACCAGCGGCGGTCAACTGCGCCTGGCCTTCGGCAACCAGCGCGGCAAAGTCCCGTTGGCCACGGCCGATGCCAGCAGCGATATGCTGCAGCGTGCGATACAACGCTGGCGCCGCAGCACGTTGCTCAGGCGTGAGGTAACCATTGCGCGACGACAGCGCCAGGCCATCCTCGGCCCGCACGGTGGGTTCGCCGATGATCTGGATTGGCATGTTCAGGTCGCGCACCATGGCGCGAATTACCGCCAGCTGCTGGAAGTCCTTTTCGCCGAACACGGCAAGGTCAGGCTGGACCATGTTGAACAGCTTGTTGACCACGGTGGCCACGCCTTCGAAATGCCCGGGCCGGCTGGCGCCGCACAGGCCTTCGGAAAGATGGGGTACGCTGACCCGGGTTTGCACGTTCATGCCGTCGGGGTACATCTCTTCGACGCTGGGCGCGAACAGCAGATTGCAGCCTGCCTGGAGCAGGCGCTCCTGGTCGGCGACCAGGGTGCGCGGGTACTTGTCGAGGTCTTCGTTGACGCCGAACTGCAGCGGGTTGACGAAGATGCTGGCGACCACGAAATCGGCGCGCTGCGTAGCCTTGGTCACCAGGGCGGCATGGCCGCTGTGCAGGTTGCCCATGGTCGGCACGAAGCCGATGCGCTTGCCTTCACCGCGGGCTCGGGCGACTGCGGCGCGCAGTTCGCGGACGGTCTTGACTGTGTTCATGCGTTGAATCCGTGTTCACTCGCCGGGAAAGTGACTGCCTTGACTGCCTGGACGTAGGCGGTGAGGGCGCTCTGGATGTCTGGTTGGCCAGCCATGAAGTTCTTCACGAACTTCGGTACCCGACCGCTCAACGACAGCCCGAGCATGTCATGCAGCACCAGAACTTGGCCGTCGGTAGCACTTCCCGCCCCAATACCGATCACCGGGATGCCCACGGCATTGGTGATTTCCGCGGCCAGTTCGCTGGGCACGCACTCGAGCAGCAGCATTGCCGCACCGGCCTGTTCCAGGGTGATGGCGTCGGCGCGCATCTGCCGGGCCTGGGCTTCCTGGCGGCCCTGGACCTTGTAGCCGCCCAGCACGTTGACAGTTTGCGGGGTCAGGCCCATGTGCGCGCATACCGGCACACCACGCTCGGCCAGCAGGCGGATGGTCTCGGCCAGCCAGGCAGCGCCTTCGATCTTGATCATGTGGGCGCCGGCCTGCATCAGTGTGGCGCTGTTGGCGAAGGCCTGCTCCGGGGTGGCATGCGCCATGAACGGCAGGTCGGCGAGGATCAGCGCGCCGTCGTTGCCACGTTTGACGCTGGCCGTATGGTAAGCCATGTCCGCGGTGGTTACCGGCAGTGTGCTGTCGTGGCCTTGCAGGACCATGCCCAGCGAGTCGCCCACCAGCAACACTTCGACACCGGCCTGGCTGGCGGCCTTGGCGAAGGTCGCGTCGTAGCAGGTCAGCATGGTGATTTTTTCACCCTTGGCCTTGAGGCCATTGAGGGTGGTCAGGGTTACTTCAGGCATGTAGGAAATTCCTCGTTCAGGCGCTGTAAGAAACGACTGCATTCAACGCGTGTAGTCATCTTCCGGAGCGGCACATCATCGCGCGTGATGTTCGGGCACAGGTCCGTCCGGGCCTAAATACGGGTATGCGGCACTTTGGTGCCACACGGGACGCCTATAGTCGTGAGCGAGGTGGGGGAAGTCAATGACCCTGTTACCGCATTGTTACGATCAGGGTGTTACTGGCGTTACCGCGCCAGTGCGCAAGGCTGGAACGCCCGGTTTACAGGCGTTCCAGGCCGACGAACGGGCAGTCGGCGAGCAGTTGCGCGAGGGCGCGACCATCGGCCAGGCGGAAATCGCCCGGTACCAGTTCTGCCAGCGGGTACAGCACGAAAGGCCGGGCATGCATGTGGTAATGCGGCACTTTCAGGCGTGGCTCGTCGAGCACCTGGTCGCCGAACAGCAGGATGTCCAGGTCCAGTGTGCGCGGGCCCCAGCGCTCCTTGCGCACGCGGCCCTGTTCGTTCTCGATGGCCTGCAGGGCATCGAGCAGGGCCAGCGGCGCCAGGGCGGTGTCCAGGGCTGCGACGGCGTTGGTGTAGCGCGGCTGGCCGGGCAGCAGCGAATCGCTGGTATACAGCGCCGAGGCCGCCACCAGGCGCGTGGCCTCGACTTGGTCGAGGGCGTGCAAGGCGCTGCGCAACTGTTCGGCAGGTGCGTCCAGGTTGCTGCCCAGGCCGATATAGGCGCGGGTGTTCACTCGAACGCCTCGTCGCCACTGCGCTTGCGTTTGCCACCGCTGCGCTTGCGTTTGCGCGGGCCGGCGCCGGTGCCTTCGTCACGGCTGCCCAGTTCGCGGATCATTTCGCGGCGCTCGCTGTCGTTGGCATCCTGGTAGTCGGTCCACCATTGGCCAAGGTCGTCGGTTTCTTCGCCGGCGCTTTCCCGCAGCAGCAGGAAGTCGTAGCCGGCGCGGAAGCGCGGGTTGTCCAGCAGCATGTCGGCGCGCTTGCCGCTGCGGCGTGGCAGGCGCTCCTGCATGTCCCAGATCTCGCGGATCGGCAGGGTGAAGCGCTTGGGGATGGCGATGCGTGCGCATTGCTCGGCGATCAGGTCGTGGGCCGCACCGTTCATGGCGGGGATCGGCGGCACGCCCTGGTTCTGCAGGTGCAGCACGCGGGCGGGCAGGGCTGGCCACAGCAGCGCGGCGAAGAGGAAGGCCGGGGTTACCGGTTTGCCTTGCTTCACGCGCAGGTCGGTGTTGTTCAGCGCCTGGCTGATCAGCGTGTGGGTATAAGTCGGGCGCTCGTCCAGGGCATGCGAACTGGCCGGGAACAGCGGCTCGAACAGCTGCAGGTCGACCAGCATTTCGAAGACCATGGCGCCCTGGCCGGAGAGGAACAGCTTGAGGCTCTCTTCGAACAGGCGCGCTGGCGGAATCTCGCGCAGCATCGGGGCCAGCTCGCGGATCGGCTGGACGGTGTGCTTTTCGATGCCGAAATCGAGCTTGGCGGCGAAGCGCACCGCGCGCAGCATGCGCACCGGGTCTTCCTGATAGCGGTGGGTAGGGTCACCGATCAGGCGCAGCAGGCGGTTGCGGATATCGTGCACGCCGTTGGCGTAGTCGAGGATGCGCTCGCTGACCGGGTCGTAGTACAGGGCGTTGATGGTGAAGTCGCGACGTTGCGCGTCTTCTTCCAGGGTGCCGTACACGTTGTCACGCAGGATGCGGCCACTGGCATTGTGCGACGAACGGTGGCTGTCGCCCTGGTCGTCTTCCGAGTGGTGGGCGCGGAAGGTGGCGACCTCGATGATCTCACGGCCGAAATGCACGTGGACCAGCTTGAAGCGGCGGCCAATGATGCGCGCGTTGCGGAACTCGGCGCGGACCTGTTCGGGGGTGGCGCTGGTGGCGACGTCGAAGTCTTTCGGCGTGATGCCCAGCATCAGGTCGCGGACACATCCACCGACCAGGTAAGCCTGGTAACCGGCGCTCTGCAGACGTTCCACGATGTTCACCGCATGGCGGCTGAACTGGTGGCGTTGCAGCGAGTGCTGGCTCTTGTTGATCACCTCAGGCGTGGTGCGCCTGTGGTGCGGGCCCGGTACGGGCGGGCGGAACGACTGGAACAGCTTCTTCAGCATGGGATGCACTGTTTGAAGGAATGTTCGGCCAAGAATAGGAGAATGGCCGCATGATGGGCGGGGATTCTAGCATTTACTCAAGGAATGGTGTAGGCGGGTAGCAGGATGCCTGCCGGAAGGGTAGAAACGACAAGGGGAGCCTAAGCTCCCCAAGAAGTCGTTGCGTGCTCTTATTGTTTTTCTGCTGGGCTTCTTGTTTTTGTTGAGTGCCCTGTCCACAAATCTCGAAGCTTGTGGACGACCCCCAAGCCAGGGGTTAAGAGCAAACGGATTGCTTTGGTCGCTGATGTCACGTTGATCTGTCGATCCAACCAGTTCAGGCGCTGCTTTTTAGTGCAGTTTTTATTGTTCTCTGCCTGGTTGTGGGGCAAGCCCCAAACACGCATCCTCTCCAAAAGAATCAGTTAGCTGCGCCTCCGCCGTCTTGTTTTTATTGTGCGTGAGCCGTTTCGTCTTGTTCTTATTCTGAGTTGCAGTGCTTGTTATTGTTCTTGTACCAGACATATAGCAGGTGCCGTGCCAACTTTTGCAAACCCAGTAAAATCAAGGGCTTGGAGGGGGCGAGCAGTTTTTCAGCGGTCGAAAATGTCGAAATTTCGTTACCGTACGCCTCGGGAACTGTTACGGCGGAAAGCCTGGGTAACAGATTTTTGCGGGGGCTGATGTGTTACCTGGGGTGTGTGCGCTGGCTTTGCCGGCCCTTTCGCGGGCACGCCCGCTCCCACAGGTACTTCACCCTCGAGGGGGGTAATACCTGTGGGAGCGGGTTTACCCGCGAAAGGGCCGGGGGGCTGTGTAGAGAAGGGGCAGGAGGAACCTCCCGCCCCGGCAGATCGCTTATTCGCTGGTAGCGTTGCTCTTGCGCCGCGGGATGCCCAGGCGCTGGCGACGTTCCCACAGGCACTTGCGGCTGACCCCGAGCTTGCGAGCCAGCTCGGTTTCGGTCATGTGGTCCTGGTGTTCGAGCACGAAGTGCTGGAAGTAGTCCTCCAGCGACAGGTCCTCTGTCGGCTCATGGCTGGCATTCGTCGCACTGGCCACGACCAAGGCGTTGTCGAGGATTTCATCATCCTCCAGGTCACTCAGCTCGATGTCGATGCCCAGCAGGTCGGCGGAAATTTCTGCGCTCTCGCTGAGGATCACTGCCCGCTCCACGGCGTTTTCCAGTTCGCGCACGTTACCCGGCCAGCTGTAGTGACGGATGGCTTGCTCGGCTTCGGCCGAGAAGTGCAGGTCGTCGCGGCCGATGCGCGCGCTCTGGCGGGCGAGGAAGGCGCTGGCGATCTCGTTGACGTCGCTGCCGCGCTCGCGCAGGGCAGGCAGTTTCAGGGCGATCACATGCAGGCGGTAATACAGGTCTTCACGGAACTGGCCGGCCTTGGCCAGGTTCTTCAGGTCACGGTGGGTCGCGGCGATCAGGCGTACATCGACCTTTTGCGACTGTACCGAACCCACCCGGCGAATCTCGCCTTCCTGCAGCACGCGCAACAGGCGGGCCTGGGCTTCCAGCGGCAGTTCGCCGATTTCGTCGAGGAACAGGGTGCCGCCATCGGCAGCTTCCACCAGGCCGGCGCGCCCGGCGCTGGCGCCGGTGAACGCGCCTTTCTCGTGGCCGAACAGTTCGGACTCGATCAGTGTCTCGGGGATGGCCGCGCAGTTCACCGAAATCATCGGCGCCTTGGCCCGGCGCGACAGGTTGTGCAGAGCGCGTGCAACCAGCTCTTTACCGGTGCCCGACTCGCCCTGGATCAGCACGTTGGAGTCGGTGGGAGCGACCTTGCGGATCTTGCTGTACATATCCTGCATCGGCGGGCACGAGCCGATGATGCCGATTTCGCCATTGGCGGCTGCCGCGCTGCCTTTGTCGGCCGGGGCGGCCTTGCCATTGGTGGCCCGTGGCTCGGCCGCTGGAGCCGCAGCCGGGGCGTTCTGGCGGTCACGCAGGATACGCGCCACCGCTTGCAGCATCTCGTCATGGTCGAAGGGCTTGGCGATGTAGTCCACCGCGCCCATTTTCATCGAGTCTACTGCCGAGCGCAGGCTGGCGTAGCTGGTCATGATCAGCACCGGGGTGCCTTGGCCGAGCTTGATCAGTTCGGTGCCGGGCGCGCCTGGCAGGCGCAGGTCGCTGACGATCAGGTCGAAGGTGGCAATGCTGAAGCGTTCCTGGGCTTCCTGCACCGAGCCGGCTTCGCTGACCTGGTACTGGTTCCGTTCGAGCAGGCGACGCAAGGCCGAGCGGATGATGGTTTCGTCTTCGACGATCAGAATGTGCGGCATTGATTCAATTCTCTCGACGGTCTCGAATTTCAGGGGACGTCGCTACGACATGCCGGGGCAGGGTCACGCGGATCCGGGTGCCACGTTGCCGTTCGATATCGGCCGGGCTGTCGATGGTGATTTGCCCATAATGCTCTTCCACGATGGAATAGACCAGAGCGAGCCCCAGTCCGGTTCCTTCGCCCGGGTCCTTGGTGGTGAAGAAGGGTTCGAACAGGCGGTCCATGATGCTCTTCGGGATCCCGCTGCCCTCATCCTCGACGATCAGGTCGACGGTGTGTTCGCTGACTTCGCTGCGCACGCGTACGGCGCTACCGGGCGGTGAGGCGTCGCGGGCGTTGGAGAGCAGGTTGATCAGCACCTGGGCCAGGCGCTGCGGGTCCCCTTCGGCCCAGTGCTCCGGGTCGCAGAGGTTGAAGAACTGTACTTCGAAATTGCGCCGGTTCAACGCCAGCAGACCGATGGCATCCTGCGCCACTTCGGCCAGGCATACCGGCTCTTCGCTGTTCTGGTGGCTGCCGCCGGCATGGGCGAAGCTCATCAGCGACTGGACGATACGTGATACCCGCTTGGTCTGTTCGAGAATCTGGCTGGACAGCTCGATGATTTCGCCATCGCCCTCACGCTCCTCGCGCAGGTTTTGCGCCAGGCAGGCGATGCCGGTGATCGGGTTGCCGATCTCGTGGGCCACCCCGGCGGCCAGGCGGCCGATGCTGGCCAGGCGTTCGGAGTGCACCAGCTTGTCTTCCAGCGCCTGGGTTTCGGTAAGGTCCTCTACCAGCAACACCAGGCCGCTGTTACCCGGGGCCAGCGGCTCGTCGATGGCCGCCTTGTGCAGGTTCAGCCAGCGCGGCTGGCCGTCCAGCGCCAGGCGCTGCTTGTGCAGGTGCTCGTCGGGCACATTGATGAAACCTTGCAGCAGGCCGCGCCAAGGTTCGCTGATGGTAACCAGGCGTGAGCCGACCACGTGCTTGGCGGCGATGCCGGTGAGCTCCTCCATGGCCTTGTTCCACATCAGGATTTCCTGGTCCTTGGCCAGCGAGCAGACGCCCATGGGCAGTTCCTGCAGGGTCTGGCGGTGGTAGCGGCGCAGGGCGTCGAGCTCGGCGGCCAGGCCAGTCAGGCGCGAGTGGTAGTCTTCCAGGCGGCTTTCGATGAAGTGGATGTCCTCGGTCACGTAGTTTTCGTTACCGGACTTGTACGGCAGGAAGGTCTCGACCATGTCCTGGGCCACGCTCGGCCCCATCAGGCCGGACAGGTTGGCCTCGATGCGGTCGCGCAGCCGACGCAAGGCGTAGGGGCGGCGCTCGTCGAAAGGCAGGTAGAGGTCACGCAGGGCCTGTTCCACTTCCTTCTGTGCAGCCTTGGCGCCCAGCGGCTTGGCCAGCTGGGTGGCGAACTCCTGTGGCGAGGCGGCGTGCAGCTCGCGGCGTTGCGGGCGGCGCACGTTGTCCACCGCGCAGGCTTCGGCGGCGCTTACTTCTTCGGTACTGGCGTTGGTGAATAGCGAGATCAGGGTGAACAACAGCACGTTGGCCGCCAGCGAGGCGATGGCCGCCATGTGCCAGCTGGTGTCGTCCAGCACGTAGATCATGTCCAGCAGCGGGATGTAGAAGCCCTGCAGGTTGCCCAGCAGTGGCAGCAGCATGGTCACCATCCACACCAGGGTGCCCGCCAGCAAGCCGGCGATGAAGCCACGGCGGTTCGCAGTTGGCCAGTACAGAACCGACAGCACGCCCGGCAGGAACTGCAATGTGGCGACGAAGGCGACGATGCCAAGGTTGGCCAGGCTCTGGTGGTTGTTCTGGGTCAGGTAGAACATGAACCCGGCGGTGATGATGGCGACGATCAGCGCGCGGCGGGTCCACTTCAGCCAGCGGTAGATGTTGCCTTCGGCCGGCGGCTGGTACAGCGGCAGCACCAGGTGGTTCAGGGCCATGCCCGACAGCGCCAGGGTGGTGACGATGATCAGCCCGCTGGCGGCCGACAAGCCGCCGATGTAGGCCAACAGCGCCAGTGCCTGGTTGTTGGCGGCAAGCCCCAGGCCCAGGGTGAAGTACTCAGGGTTGGTGGTGGCGCCCAGGCGCAGGCCGGCCCACAGCACCAGCGGCACGGCCAGGCTCATCAGCAGCAGGAACAGCGGCAGGCCCCAGCTGGCGCTGACCAGCGAGCGCGGGTTGAGGTTTTCGGTGAAGGCCATGTGGTACATGTGCGGCATGACGATGGCCGAGGCGAAGAACACCAGCAGCAGGGTGCGCCATGGGCCTTCCTGCAGTGGCGTATGCAGAGCGGCCAGGGCGGTCTGGTTCTGCAGCAGCCACACTTCCAGCTCGTGCGGGCCGCCGAACACGCCATACAGGGCGTACAGGCCGATACCGCCCAGGGCAAGCAGCTTTATCACCGACTCGAAGGCGATGGCGAACACCAGCCCTTCGTGCTTTTCGCGTGTGGCGATGTGCCGCGAGCCGAAGAAGATGGTGAACAGGATGATCAGCGTACAGAAGGCGAAGGCAACCCGCGCCTTGACCGGCTCACCGGTGAGGATGCTTATCGAGTCGGCCACGGCCTGGATCTGCAGGGCCAGCAAGGGCAGCACGCCAATCAGCATGAAAATGGTGGTCAGCGCGCCGGCCCAGGTACTGCGGAAGCGGAATGCCAGCAGGTCCGCCAGCGATGACAGCTGGTAGGTGCGGGTAATCTTGAGGATCGGGTAGAGCAGCACCGGCGCCAGCAGGAACGCGCCGGACACCCCCAGATAACAGGCAAGGAAGCCGTAGCCGTACTGGTAGGCCAGGCCCACCGAGCCATAGAAGGCCCAGGCACTGGCGTACACGCCCAGCGACAGGGTGTAGGTGAGCGGGTGGCGAATGATCGAGCGCGGGATCAACCCCCGCTCGCTGATCCAGGCCACGCCGAACAGCACCATGAGGTACGCGGCGCTGATCAGGATCATCTGGGTCAGGCTAAAGCTCATCGGCATCTCGTTGGCTCTGCAGGATGAAGGTGACGACGATCAGGATCAGCCAGAGCAGGTAAGGGCGATACCAGGCTCCGGTCGGTTCGATCCACCAGTCCATGATGGCCGGGGAGAACAGGTAGATCCCCACGACCAGAAGCAGGACCAAACGATAGATGTACATGCTGGCCTCGATGGTTGGGCGCTGCGGGCTTGGACTTATTATTGGCGCAAATGGCTGGGGGGATGCTAGCGGGAATCCATGGTGTTCGCCAAGAGGTTGAATTTATTGGGCTTTTGTTTTTGCGGGGTGGGTTGCCTGTGCCGGCCTCTTCGCGGGTGAACCCGCTCCCACAGGTAATGCGCTTTCCTCAGGTTTGGTTAGGACCCTGTGGGAGCGGGTTTACCCGCGAAGGGGCCGGGCCTGCCTCAGCGCAAATCAGCCTCTGGCACCGTGGTCCGCTGTGCAATCGCCTCGGGCTTCCACTGCTTGCGAGCTACCGCCAGCACCTCAGCCGGCGTTGCCAGCAGCAACTCGGGGTCTGCCTCCTGCCCCAACGCCCGCAGCGCCCGCAGCAACAGCGGTGTCGCCTGGTCCGCCTGCAACGGCGGCGAGCGGTACGACTTGCCCAACTTGTGCCCGTCCGGCTGCACGATCAACGGGATATGCAGGTAGCGCGGCTGCGAAAAGCCCAGCAACTCTTGCAGGTACAGCTGGCGCGGGGTGTTGTCGAGCAGGTCGGCGCCACGCACGATGTCGGTAACACCTTGCCAGGCATCGTCCAGTACCACCGCCAGCTGGTAGGCATACAGCCCGTCGCGACGCTGAATGACGAAGTCGCCTACTTCACGCCCCAGGTGCTGCTGGAACTCGCCTTGCACCCGGTCGGTAAAGCGGTAGATCAGTTCCGGCACGCGCAGGCGGATTGCAGCACCTTCACGCGCATGCCCGGCATTGCGGCAAAGGCCCGGGTAAATGCCGTGGTAACCCTCAAGCTGCTTGCGCGAGCAGGTGCAGGCGTAGGCCAGGCCCAGGTTGAACAGGCGGTCGACGACCGCGGCATAGGCATCGTGCCGCTGGCTCTGGAACACCACTTCGCCGTCCCACTCCAGGCCGTAGCGCTCCAGGGTCTGCAGGATGGCATCGCGAGCACCGGGCATTTCCCGAGGCGGGTCGGTGTCTTCCATGCGCAGCAGCCAGCGGCCGTTCACCGCGCGGGCATCGAGCCAGGAGGCGAGGGCGGCGACCAGCGAGCCGAAGTGCAGGAAGCCGCTGGGGGTGGGGGCGAAACGCCCGATGTAGCTTGAGTCGGTCATGTTCAGGCTGGGCATATAAATGAAACGGGGCGCATGATGCGCCCCGTTCAGGTGGAAAGAAAGATCAGCCTTTGCCGACTGTCTTTTCCTTTTTCTCGGCGATTTCCTTGCAGTCGAAGCACAGGTCGGCGGTAGGACGAGCCTCCAGGCGACGCAGACCGATCTCGATGCCGCACGATTCGCACCAGCCGTATTCGTCGGCCTTGATCTTGTCGAGGGTCTTGTCGATTTTCTTGATCAGCTTGCGCTCGCGATCGCGGTTGCGCAGCTCCAGGGCGAATTCTTCTTCCTGGCTGGCGCGGTCGGCCGGGTCGGGGAAGTTGGCTGCCTCGTCCTTCATGTGGTCCACAGTGCGGTCGACACTGTTCATCAGCTCTTGCTTCCAGGCGCCGAGAAGCTTGGTGAAGTGCTTTTTCATGGGCTCGCCCATGTACTCTTCACCCTTGGTTTCTACGTAGGGCTCGACACCGTACATGGTCTGGGCTTTTTGCTTTTCTACGGTGGACATGAATAGACCGCCTCTCACTCATCTGATCCAATGCGCAGGCTGCTCCATCTCCGGCACCCGCCGGCCCTGCGACTGCGAGCCGCCGAACTTACCAGATAGATCGGGGGTGCGCTACCCCGCCCGATCCTGGTAATTGACAGCGGCGCGAGCCGCACGTTCGGTGGCGTACAGAGGTAGAATCTCCAGTTTAGACCCAATTGAGAGAAGGTCATGGCCCACACCTACAGTGCGCGCAGCCGCGCCATCGAACCCTTCCACGTCATGGCGCTGCTGGCCCGGGCCAACGAGTTGCAGGCGGCCGGACACGATGTGATCCACCTGGAAATCGGCGAGCCGGACTTCACCACGGCCGCGCCCATCGTTGCCGCCGGCCAGGCAGCACTGGCCGCCGGACACACCCGCTACACCGCCGCACGCGGCCTGCCGGCGCTGCGCGAAGCCATTGCCGGTTTCTACGGCCAGCGTTACGGCCTGAGTGTCGACCCTGAGCGCATTCTCATCACTCCGGGCGGCTCCGGTGCGCTGCTGCTGGCCAGCAGCCTGCTGGTCGACCCAGGCAAGCACTGGCTGCTGGCCGACCCGGGCTACCCGTGCAACCGTCACTTCCTGCGCCTGGTAGAGGGCGGGGCGCAGCTGGTACCGGTGGGCCCGGAGGTGAATTACCAGCTGACCGCCGACCTTGTCGACCGCTACTGGGACAAGGACACGGTCGGTGCCCTGGTCGCCTCGCCGGCCAACCCGACTGGCACTGTGCTGGGTCGTGACGAGCTGGCCGGCCTGTCCCGCGCCACCCGCGAACGGCATGGTCACCTGGTGGTGGACGAGATCTACCACGGGCTGACCTATGGCATGGACGCGCCCAGCGTGCTGGAAGTGGACGACTCGGCATTCGTGCTGAATAGTTTTTCCAAGTATTTCGGCATGACCGGCTGGCGCCTTGGCTGGCTGGTCGCCCCACCTGGCGCCGTGGCCGACCTGGAGAAGCTGGCACAGAACCTGTACATCAGTGCGCCAAGCATGGCCCAGCATGCCGCGCTGGCGTGTTTCCAGCCCGAAACCCTGGCCATTTTCGAGGAGCGCCGCGCCGAGTTCGCCCGCCGCCGCGACTACCTGTTGCCCGCCCTGCGCGAACTGGGCTTCCGCATTGCCGTCGAGCCGCAGGGGGCGTTCTACCTGTATGCCGACATCAGTGCCTTCGGCGGTGACGCCTTTGCCTTCTGCCGGCACTTCCTGGAGACCGAACACCTGGCGTTCACTCCAGGCCTGGATTTTGGCCGTCACCTGGCCGGTCACCATGTGCGCTTTGCCTACACCCAGAGCCTGCCGCGCCTGGAAGAAGCGGTGCAGCGCATTGCCCGCGGCCTGCGGAGCTGGCAAGGCTGATGCAGTTTTATCCTCCACTCGAACAAGGCCGTCTGCTGCGCCGCTACAAACGCTTTCTGGCGGATATCGAACTGACCGGCGGCGAACAACTGACCATCCACTGCCCGAACACCGGCTCCATGCTCAACTGCATGCGTGAAGGCGGGCAGGTGTGGTTCAGCCGCTCCAACGACCCCAAACGCAAGCTGCCGGGCACCTGGGAAATCAGCGAAACCCCGCAGGGGCGGCTGGCCTGTGTGAACACCGGGCGGGCCAATACGCTGGTCGAAGAGGCCCTGCATGCCGGCATTATCGCCGAACTGGCCGGCTTCAGTGCTCTAAGGCGTGAAGTGGCCTACGGCGAGGAAGGCAGCCGCATCGACTTTCGCCTGGAGTTCGACGGTGCCCCGGCCTATGTCGAGGTCAAGAGCGTGACCCTGGGCTACCCAGGCAGCACGGTCGCGGCCTTCCCTGATGCGGTGACCCAGCGCGGTGCCAAGCACCTGCGCGAGCTGGCGAAGCTGGCCAGGCAGGGCGTGCGGGCGGTACAGCTGTATTGCGTGAACCTGACCGGTATCGACGCGGTGCGCCCGGCCGAGGAGATCGATGCGGCCTATGCCCAGGCCCTGCGCGCGGCGGTGGCAGAAGGGGTGGAGGTGCTGGCCTACGGCACACGCCTGGACGCCGAAGGTATCGTCATCGACCGCCGCCTGCCGGTGCTGCTTACCCCTTGAACCAGATGCCCTGGCTGTCCTCATGGCAGCCCAGGGCCTGCAGTTGTTCGCCCTCGCACGGCCCGGCCACGCATTCGCCGCTTTCGATCAGGAACAGCGCGCCATGATGGGCGCAGTGGATCAGGCTGGCGCTGTCATCGAGAAATGCATCTTCCGCCCAGTTCAACGGGATGCCGCGGTGCGGGCAACGGTTGCGGTAGAGATACACTCGGCCTTGGCGGCGCACGCCGAACAGTTCGATGCCGTCTACGCTGAAGGCGCGGCTTTGGCCTTCGGCCAGACCGTGGGAGGTACAAAGGAAGTGCATGGCAAGGACGACTCGTGAAACAAGTGTTGGCTTGACGCTTCAATGCGAATAATTATCAAATTGCCCGCATTCGCTGCGCCCGGCTGCCTATGGTGCGCAGTTCCGTCGCTCGCCACAAGGCGCGTGGCCCGTCTGCAGAAGGAACCCGATGATGCGCCGTCCCGTCGCCTTGCTCGCCCTGTGCGCGAGCCTTGTGCTCTCTACCCAGGCCCTGGCGGCCGAGCTGCCGCAGCGTTGGGTCAGCGCTGGTGGTGCACTGAGCGAATGGATCAGCGCGCTGGGTGGTGAAGCGCGGTTGGTGGGTGTGGACACTACCAGCCAGCATCCGCCATCGCTGAAGTCACTGCCCAGTGTCGGCTACCAGCGGCAGCTGTCTGCAGAAGGCATTCTGAGCCTGCGCCCGGATGTGCTGGTGGGCACCGAGGAAATGGGACCGCCACCGGTACTGGCGCAAATCCGCAAGGCTGGCGTGCGGGTCGAGTTGTTCTCCAGCAAGGCCGAGCTGGCGGCGGTGGATGAAAACCTCAAGCACTTGGGGCAATTGCTGGGCGCAGAGCAGCAGGCCGCCGTGTTGGCGTCGGGCTACCACCAACAGCTCGATGCCATGCAAGCCAATGTCAGGCAGGCCCAGGCCGGGCAAAAGGCGCCAGGGGTATTGCTGCTGGTCGGGCATGCCGGCGCCAGGCCGCTGATCGCCGGGCAGGGTACCGCCGGTGATTGGCTGCTGAGCCAGGCAGGCGGGCGCAACCTGGCAGAACATCAGGGCTACAAGAATTTCTCCAGCGAAGCACTGGCGGCTCTGGACCCGGATGTGATCGTGTTTTCCGACCGGGCTCTGGCCGATGAGCAGGCCCTGCAGGCGTTGCTGAAAGAAAACCCTGTGCTGGCGGCCTCGCGCGCCGTGCGCGAGAAGCGCCTGGTATCGCTTGACCCAACACTGCTGGTCGGCGGGCTCGGGCCACGCTTGCCGGCAACCCTGCAGTCCCTGGCAGCCACCTTCTACCCGGCTGCCAAGGCCAGTCTCGCCCAATGAAGCAGCGGGTCCAGCCACGCACGCTGTTCGTTTGCCTGAGCCTGTTGTGCCTGTTGGCGGTGTGGTTGTCATTGGCCCTGGGGCCAGTCAGCCTGCCGCTGTTCGATACACTGCGTGCCGGCCTGCGCCTGCTGGGGCTGCCCATTGCCGCTGATGGCCTGCAGCAGGCCGAGATGATCCTCGGCCAGATCCGCCTGCCGCGCACCTTGCTGGGGCTGGCGGTGGGCGCGGTGCTGGCGTTGTCCGGTGTGGCCATGCAGGGGCTGTTCCGTAATCCGCTGGCCGACCCCGGGCTGGTAGGGGTTGCGGCCGGGGCGGCGGTGGGCGCGGCAGTGGCCATCGTTGGCGGCAGTTGGCTGGGCGGTTTGCCGGATATGCTTGCCCCTTACCTGTTGTCGCTGTGTGCTTTCATCGGCGGGTTGGGTGTGACTGCGCTGGTATATCGCCTGGGCCGGCGTGATGGCCAGACCAACGTCGCCACGATGCTGCTGGCCGGTGTGGCCATGACCGCGCTGGGCGGTGCTGCCGTGGGGCTGTTCTCCTACCTGGCCGACGACGCCACGTTGCGCACGCTGACCTTCTGGAACCTGGGCAGCCTCAATGGTGCCAGTTACCAGCGGCTGTGGCCGTTGCTGGTGGTGGCTGCGGGCGTGGCGGTGTGGCTGCCACGTCGGGCCAAGGCGTTGAATGCCATGCTGCTGGGAGAGTCGGAAGCGCGTCACTTGGGTATCGATGTGGAGCGGCTCAAGCGCGAGCTGGTGTTCTGCACGGCGCTGGGTGTGGGGGCGGCGGTAGCGGCAGCGGGGCTGATCGGCTTCATCGGCCTGGTGGTGCCGCACCTGGTGCGCCTGCTGGCCGGGCCTGATCACCGGGTGGTGCTGCCAGCTTCCTTGTTGGCGGGCGGCGTGCTGATGCTGTTCGCCGATTTGGCGGCGCGGCTGCTGCTGGCGCCTGCAGAGCTGCCGATTGGCATCGTCACGGCTTTTATCGGTGCGCCGTTCTTCCTGTTCCTGCTGATACGAGGACGCAGCTGATGTTGCAAGCCGAGGGGCTGTACTTGCGGCGGGGCAGCAACGAAGTGCTGCACGGCATTCATCTGCAACTGAGCCCGGGGCAGGTGGTGGGCGTGCTCGGCCCCAACGGTGCCGGCAAGAGCAGCCTGCTGGGTGTACTGTGTGGTGAACTGGTACCCGATCGCGGGCAGGTGACGTTAGAGGGCAGGCCACTGGCCGACTGGGCCGGACAGGAACGGGCCAGGCGTCTGGCGGTGTTGCCGCAGGTGTCCAGCCTGGGGTTCTCGTTCCGGGTCGAGGAAGTGGTGGGGATGGGGCGCATGCCCCATGGCACCGGGCAGCGGCGCGATGCGGAAATCGTCGAAGCGGCCTTGCGGGCGGCGGATGCCTGGCACCTGGTGGAGCGCAGCTACCTGGCGTTGTCTGGCGGCGAGCGGCAGAGGGTGCACCTGGCTCGGGTGCTGGCGCAGCTTTGGCCGGGCGAGGCGGGCACCACACTGCTGCTCGACGAGCCAACCTCGATGCTCGACCCGTTGCACCAGCACACCACCCTGGAAGCCGTGCGCCGTTTTGCCGAGCGTGGCGCTGCAGTGCTGGTGATCCTGCATGACCTGAACCTGGCGGCGCGCTACTGTGACCGTATCCTGCTGCTGGAGCAGGGGCACTGCCATGCCTTTGCCGCACCTGAAGCCGTGCTGACGCCGGCGGCGTTGAAGGCGGTTTACGGGATCGATGTGCTGGTACAGGCGCACCCGGAGCGTGGGCATCCGCTGATCATCACCCGCTAACGCCGGCGCGATCTTTGTAGGAGCGGCCTTGTGTCGCGAAAGGGCTGCAGAGCAGCCCCGGCAATTTGTGCATCACTGCTAAAAATCTGGGGCCGCTTTGCGGCCCTTTCGCGACACAAGGCCGCTCCTACAAAGGCTCGTGCAGGCCATGAATGGAGGTACTGCCCATGCGCCATCCGCTGCTGTCCGCTTTCTCGCTATGCCTGGCCCTGGTCCTGGGTGGCTGCCAGGCCAGCCTGCCACCGCTGCCCGGCTGGCAGAGCAGTGAGGGGCGTAGCCACGCCGACCTGGGGCATATCGTCGATCTTGCCAATGGCCAGCTGGTCAGCCCTGAGCAACTGGTGCAGCAACTGTCTGCGGCCCCCCGGGTGCTGGTCGGCGAGAAACACGACAACCCTGACCATCACGCACTGCAGCTGTGGCTGCTGCGCGCCCTGCAAGGCCAACGTGTGCAGGGCAGCCTGCTGCTGGAAATGCTGCAGCCCGAGCAGCAACCGCTACTGGACAAGCTGGCGGGGCAACCTTTGCCGGCAGACCTGCCCAAGGCCCTGGCTTGGCAGGACGGCTGGGACTGGCAGCTGTACGGGCCAATCGTGACTGAGGCTTTGCAGCAGCGGGTGCCTGTGCTGGCCGCCAACCTCTCGCCCGGCGAGATGCGCCAGGCCTATCGACAGCCAGCTTCGTTACCGGGCGAACGCTCCAATGCGCCGACGGTCAAGGCCGCCTTGCTGGAGCATGTGCGTGCCGGGCATTGCGGGATGCTGCCAGAAAGCCAGTTGCCGGCGATGCTGGCCGTGCAGCAGCAGCGCGACCGGCGCATGGCCGAGCGCTTGCTGGCGGCGCCGCAGCCGGCACTGCTGCTGGCTGGGGCTTATCACGTGCGCAAGGACCTGGGTGTACCGTTGCACCTGGCTGACCTGCAAGCGCAGGGGGAGAGCAAGGTACTGCTGCTGGCAGAGGTCGGTGAGCAGGTCGAGGCAGGCGAGGCTGATTTTGTGTGGTACACGGCAGCGATGCCGGAGCAGGACTATTGCGCGCAACTGCGGTGACAGGGCTGCAAAAAAGCAAAAAAAGACCCGGCAAATTGCCGGGTCAATAACCGTGATTAGCCTGATGAGGAGATAATCTGAGAGTCCGAACCAGGGGCTCTTAGCTTATCCAACCAGTCTCGCGACCAGTTGTGATAATCATAACGATTCTCATTACTGCGTCAATCCCCTTCTCGGGATTATTTCTGATTTTTTTGCGCAGGGCTTTTCGCATCCAGTTGTTGGTTGAGCGCTTCTTTGCGCTCTAGCGGCAAATCGTTCCAGTGCATGTCCAGCAGGGCGCCTTCAATGGCATACAACAGCACCTTCGATGCGCGGAACCCTCGTGTCTTCACGGCCTGGTAAGCACCCACCGCGCCCAGGCGGCGCAAATCCGATGCACTGTGGATGCCGGCTGCATGCAGCCACTGCGCAGAGGTCTTGCCAAGGTTCTTCAGATGCTGCAATTCATCGTTCATCGAGCCTCCTTGCGATGGCTGAACGGGGATTGGGGGATAAATCGCGAGCAGGTCAGAGAGGAGTGTAGCGGGGGATGGGAAATGCGCGGCCTTTTGCCATGGGGGGCGACGAGATGTCCTGGGCCGGCCTCTTCGCGGGTGAACCCGCTCCCACAGGTACTGCGTCTGTCGTGAGGCTTGCAGATAACCTTGTGGGAGCGGGTTTACCCGCGAAGAGGCCGGCCCAGGAAAACGCTGAACTTACAGCCCAGGTAAGCGCTGGCGAATCTGCTCGATCACCTGATCCATGCTCCCGGCACTCTGGGTATCGACGCGAGTGCTCTGCACCAGCTCCTGTGCATCCAGCGGCTCACGGCTGGCCTGCTGGGCCTTGACCACTTCCACGGTGGCATCCGACGGGTCGGTGTTTTCTGCCCGGCGCTGCTCCAGCCAGCTGGCGATGACCGCATCCGGCGCGTGGCAGTCGAGGATCAGGAACGGCACGCCGGTCTGGCTGGCGATGTTCGCCGCGGCCTGGCGCTGATCGCGCTTGAGGTAGGTGGCATCCAGCACCACCGGGAAGCCGGCTCGCAGCACGGTTGCCGCCACCTCGTGCAGGCGCTGGTAGGTCGCGACACTGGCGTCCTGGTCATAGATGCCGGTACTCAGCAAGCCAGCGTCAGCCTGCTGCTGTTCGCCGAACAGGCGTTTGCGCTCCACATCCGAACGCACGCGGACGGCGCCCAGGGCCTCGACCATGCGCATGGCCACGTGGCTTTTGCCCACCGCCGAAACACCGTGGGTAATGGCCAGCAGGCGCGACGGGATGGCGCTGTAGCTTTCTGCCAGGTTGGCATAGTTGCGGTAGGTGCGCAGGGTGGTGGCGCGCTGCACGCCATCGGCATCGGCCGGCATGCTGAACAGCGCCACCTTGGCCCGCACCAGTGCTCGGTAGGCTTTGTAGAAGTTGAGCAGTTCCAGGCCTTCGTAGTCGCCGGTCAGTTCCAGGTACTGGCTGATGAAACGCCGGGCCAGGCATTTAAGGCCGCGGTCTTCCAGGTCCATGGCGAGGAAGCCGGTATCGGCGTAAACGTCGGTCAAGCGGAACGGTTCGTTGAACTCGATGCAGTCGAAGATCACCACCTTGCCGTCGATCAGGGTGGCGTTGCCCAGGTGAATGTCACCGTGGCATTCACGGATGAAACCATTGGCCTTGCGCTTTTCCAGCAGGCCATGCAGGCGCTCGAAGCTGCTGCGTGCCCAGGCCTGCAGGGCGTCGAGTTGCTGCAGGTCGGCCTTGTCGCTGAGGAACGGGCGAATCTGCTCGAAGTTCTGCTCCACCGGTGCCATAACGCTGTCCGGCGTGCCCAGTGGGTGCTCCACCGGCACGCGTGGGGCCTGCAGGTGGAACTCGGCGATCTGCCGGGCCATCTGGTCGATGTGCGCGGCGTTCAGTTCGCCGTTGGCCTGCAGGGTGTTGAGCATCTGCCCCTGGGGGAACTGACGCATCTTCAGCACGTATTCAATGGCTTCGCCTTCACCACCGATCTGCGGTGCGTCGACGCTACCGGTGATCGGCAACACTTCCAGGTACAGGCCTTCGGTCAGGCGCTGGTTCAGGCGCAATTCTTCGTTACAGAAATGCTGGCGCTGGTCCAGGCCGGTGAAGTCGAGGAAGCCGAAGTTCATCGGTTTCTTGATCTTGTAGGCATACTCGCCGGTGAGCAGGACCCAGGAGATATGCGTCTCGATGAGCTGGAACCCATCCACGGGGTGAGGGTACAGGGCTGGGTTCTGCAACGCAGTGATAAGGGCTTGGCTCACGGGAAATCCTTCCGGGGGCAGGGAATTCGAATGCGCCATTATGGTCAATGGTGCCGTCCCTGCCTACCGCCGGGGGCGTCTGCCCAGCCTTTATAAAGTGCGTATAATCCGCCGCCATGACCCGAACCCGAAATCCCCGTACCCCTCAGAAACGCCCGACCGGCCGCTCCCGCGCCTGGCTGGGCTGGGCTTTGAAGCTCAGCCTGGTCGGTTTGGTGATCGTCGCCGGCTTCGCGGTTTACCTCGATGCCGTCGTCCAGGAAAAGTTTTCCGGCAAGCGCTGGACCATTCCCGCCAAGGTGTATGCCCGGCCGCTGGAGCTGTTCACCGGCCAGAAACTGAGCAAGAACGACTTCCTCACCGAGCTGGATGCGCTCGGCTACCGGCGTGAAAGCGCGGCCAACGGCCCGGGCGCGGCGGCAGTCAACGGCAATACCGTCGAGCTCAATACCCGTGGCTTCCAGTTCTACGAGGGCATGGAGCCGGCGCAGTTCGTGCGTGTGCGCTTCTCCGGCGATTACGTGGCGGGCCTTTCCGGCGCCAACGGCAAGACGCTCGACGTAGTGCGCCTGGAGCCGTTGATGATCGGCGGCATCTATCCGAAAAACCTCGAAGACCGCATCCTGATCAAGATCGACCAGGTGCCGCCGTACCTGCTCGAAACCCTGGTGGCGACGGAAGACCGCGACTTCTACAGCCACTTCGGGGTGTCTCCCAAGTCCATCGCCCGGGCCATGTGGGTCAACACCTCGGCAGGTTCCATGCGTCAGGGTGGCAGTACCCTGACCCAGCAGCTGGTGAAGAACTTCTACCTCACCAGCGAGCGCAGCCTCAGCCGCAAGCTGACCGAGGCGATGATGGCCGTGCTGCTGGAATTGCACTACGACAAGCGCGAGATCCTCGAGGCCTACCTGAACGAGGTGTTCGTCGGCCAGGATGGCCAGCGTGCGGTGCACGGCTTCGGCCTCGCCAGCCAGTTCTTCTTCAGCCAACCGCTGTCGGAGCTGAAATTGCACCAGATCGCCTTGTTGGTGGGCATGGTCAAGGGGCCGTCCTATTACAACCCGCGTCGCTACCCCGACCGCGCCCTGGCCCGCCGCAACCTGGTACTCGACCTGGTGGCCGAGCAGGGCGTGGCCAGCCAGGCAGAAGTCGATGCAGCGAAGAAGATGCCGCTGGGCGTGACCAAGCGCGGCAGCCTGGCCGACAGCTCGTTCCCGGCGTTCCTCGACCTGGTCAAGCGTCAGCTGCGCCAGGACTACCGCGATGAAGACTTGACCGAAGAAGGCCTGCGCATCTTCACCAGCTTCGACCCGATCCTGCAAATGAAGGCCGAAACCTCGATGAGCGAGACCTTCAAGCGCCTGGCGGGCCGCAAGGGGGCGGACGAGGTTGAGTCGGCGATGGTCGTGACCAACCCGGAAACCGGTGAAGTGCAGGCACTGATCGGCAGCCGCCAGGCCGGCTTTGCCGGCTTCAACCGCGCCATCGATGCCGTGCGGCCGATTGGCTCGCTGGTCAAGCCAGCGGTGTACCTGACCGCGCTGGAGCAGCCGACCAGGTACACCCTGACCAGCCTGGTGCAGGACGAACCGTTCTCGGTCAAAGGTGCCGACGGCCAGGTCTGGCGCCCGCAAAACTACGACCGCCGCCCGCACGGCACCATCTACCTGTACCAGGGGCTGGCCAATTCCTACAACCTGTCGACAGCCAAGATCGGCCTGGATGTGGGCGTGCCCAATGTGATCAAGACCATTGGCCGGCTGGGTGTGAATGTCGACTGGCCAGCCTTCCCGGCCATGCTGCTGGGTGCCGGTGGCATGTCGCCGATGCAGGTCGCGACCATGTACCAGACCATCGCCAATGGCGGCTTCAACACCCCGATGCGCGGTATCCGCAGCGTGCTGACCGCCGAGGGCGAGCCGCTCAAGCGCTACCCGTTCCAGATCCAGCAAACTTTCGACCCGGGGGCTATCTACCTGGTGCAGAACGCCATGCAGCGGGTGATGCGCGAAGGCACAGGCCGCTCGGTGTACAACACGTTGCCGCGCAATCTCACCCTGGCGGGCAAGACCGGTACCAGTAACGATTCGCGTGACAGCTGGTTCTCCGGCTTCAGTCAGGACCTGCTGGCCGTGGTATGGATGGGCCGCGACGATAATGGCAAGACGCCATTTACCGGTGCTACCGGTGCCCTGCAGGTATGGACCAGCTTCATGAAAAAGGCCGACCCGCTGCCGCTGGACATGCCGCAACCGGACAACGTGGTGCAGGCCTGGATCGACCCGTACAGTGGCCACGGGTCTGATGGCAGCTGTCCGGGAGCGGTGCAGATGCCGTATATTCGCGGGAGTGAACCGCCCGCCGGCGCGGCCTGTGGCGGCGAGCAGGATCCAGTTGAATCGGTCATGGACTGGGTCAAGGGCTGGATGAATTAAGCACAGGCTGCATTGATGAGGTGTGACGTGAACAAGTGGCTGTTTCCTGCCGTGACGGCGCTGGCTGTGCTCCAGGGGTGCGCCAGCGTCCCACGCGGCAATATTCCGGTGGTCGACTCGAGCACCCGCGTGTCCAACAGCGAACGCGTGACGGCCAACCGCTCTGCCGGTGGCTATAACGCGGGCACCGCGCAGGCACAAACGCTGCCTGAGGACTCGGGCGTCACCGTGATGATCCCGCAGGGCGCGGGCGCTTCGAGCATCCAGACGTTCCCGGCGGCAAATGGCGCGGCGCCGATCAGCACCTCGCCGATTACCCCGGGGCCGATCACTCCAGGACCGATTACCACCGAACCGGTCAGTTCGGCACCTATGACCACCAACCCCAACCCGATCGCCGACGAACCCTTCGACATCGCGGCGATGACCAGCGCCCCGCAAAGCACCAGCGCGCCAACTGGTATTCCGCGTAGCAGCGCCACTGCAGGTGGCCTGTCGGCCGACGAGCAGCTGGACGGCCCGGTGCTGGCCCTGCTGACCACTGCGAAGACTCAGCAAGGCAGTGGTGACTTCAACGGTGCCGCCTCGAGCCTGGAGCGTGCCCAGCGCATTGCCCCACGCGAGCCGCAGGTGCTGTACCGCCTGGCCCAGGTGCGCCTGTCGCAAGGTGATGCGCCGCAGGCCGAGCAGTTGGCGCGTCGTGCCCTGACTTACGCCAACGGCCGCCCGAGCCTGCAGGCCGAGCTGTGGAACACCATCGCCCAGGCCCGCGAGAAGCAGGGTGACAGCGCTGGTGCCGCCCTGGCCCGGCAAAAGGCACGGGTCAATTCGTGATGATCGAGCAGCGCATTCTGGATATTGCCGACCACCTGCTGCTGATCGAGCGTGAGCTGCAGGTGCAAGGCTGGTGGGATGACGAGCCGCCAAGCGACGAGGCACTGGCCAGTGCTGTGCCTTTCGCTGTCGATACCCTCAGTTTCGAGCAGTGGCTGCAATGGATCTTCCTGCCGCGCATGAAGATCATCATCGAGCTGGGCCACCCGCTGCCCAACGCCTCCGGCATCCTGGTCATGGCCGAAACCGTGTTTACCGACCGGCCAGAGCAAAGTCGTGAGCTACGCCGCCTGTTGGCAGCATTTGATCAATTGATTGCTCCTTCCGCCTGATTTCTTCAGTTTTTCCTTCAAGGGCCGCAGATTGTGGCCCTTTTTTGTGGAAATCTTATTTATTCTGCTGCTGAAGCGATTTTTAGTGGTGGCAGGAATTCATCTTGGGGAAAAATTGGCAATAATTTTTCTTGACTTGTTGGCGCCGAATCAGAAGAATCCAATCTCCGCTGTAGAGGGACTGCCAGAAGCAGACCCGCTAAGCAGATCATGAGGCGCACACCCGCGCCGACCTGTTACACCCCGCAACGCGTTACCTCGCGCTGGGTGGGAAAACCCCGCAACACTCTGGGGCGCTCCCAATACTTGCTCAGTCAGTGCTGACGTTCGCTCATGCTCTGCTTGGCAGTAAACCTATTAAGACCCGTCCAGTGAGGACGGTATTCTGGCGTTTTAGAGGTGAACAACGTGGAGCTTTTATCTGGCGCTGAGATGGTCGTCCGCTTCTTGCGTGACGAAGGCGTTAAGCACATCTACGGGTACCCTGGTGGTGCTCTCCTGCATGTTTACGACGCGCTGTTCAAGGAACCGGAAGTCGAGCACATCCTGGTTCGTCATGAGCAGGCAGCTACCCATATGGCGGACGGCTACGCTCGCGCCACCGGCAAGGCCGGCGTGGTGCTGGTAACCTCCGGCCCGGGCGCGACCAATGCCATTACCGGTATTGCCACCGCCTACATGGACTCGATTCCGATGGTCATCCTGTCCGGCCAGGTGCCTAGCACCATGGTGGGTACCGATGCCTTCCAGGAAACCGACATGATCGGTATTTCGCGGCCGATCGTGAAGCACAGCTTCATGATCAAGCATGCCAGCGAAATCCCCGAAGTCTTGAAAAAAGCATTCTACCTGGCGCAATCCGGTCGCCCAGGCCCGGTCGTGGTCGACATTCCAAAAGATATGACCAACCCGGCAGAGAAGTTCGAATACGTCTACCCGAAAAAGGTCAAGCTGCGCTCCTACAGCCCGGCGGTACGCGGCCACTCCGGCCAGATCCGCAAGGCGGCCGAGATGCTGCTGGCGGCCAAGCGCCCGATCGTCTACTCCGGTGGCGGCGTGATCCTCGGTGGTGGCTCCGAAGCCCTGACCGAAATCGCCAAGTCGCTGAACCTGCCGGTCACCAATACCCTGATGGGGCTGGGTGGCTTCCCGGGTACCGACCGCCAGTTCCTCGGCATGCTGGGCATGCACGGCAGCTTCACTGCCAACATGGCCATGCACAATGCCGACGTCATCTTCGCCGTCGGTGCTCGCTTTGACGATCGCGTGGTCAACGGCCCGGCCAAGTTCTGCCCGAACGCCAAGATCATCCACATCGACATCGACCCGGCGTCTATCTCCAAGATGATCAAGGCCGACGTGCCGATTGTCGGCCCCGTCGACAGCGTGCTCAGCGAAATGCTCGGCATCCTCAAGGAAATCGGCGAGCAGCCTGACAAGGCGGCGCTGGATGCCTGGTGGAAGCAGATCGACGAATGGCGTGGCGATGGCGAGCTGTTCCCCTACGACAAGGGCGACGGCAATGTCATCAAGCCGCAGAAAGTCATCGAGACCCTGTGCGAAGTGACCAATGGCAATGCCTTCGTCACCTCCGACGTTGGCCAGCACCAGATGTTCGCGGCGCAGTACTACCGCTTCAACAAGCCGAACCGCTGGATCAACTCCGGTGGCCTGGGCACCATGGGCTTCGGCTTCCCGGCGGCGATGGGCGTCAAGCTCAACTTCCCGGATCAGGACGTGGCCTGCGTGACCGGTGAAGGCAGCATCCAGATGAACATCCAGGAGCTGTCCACCTGCATGCAGTACGGCCTGCCGGTGAAGATCGTCAACCTGAACAACGGTGTGCTGGGCATGGTCCGCCAGTGGCAGGACATGGCCTACAACGGTCGTCACTCGCACTCGTACGTCGAGTCGCTGCCTGACTTCATCAAGCTGGCCGAGGCCTATGGCCATGTGGGTATCCGCATCACCAGCCTGAAGGACCTCAAGCCGAAGCTGGAAGAAGCGTTTGCGATGAAGGACCGCCTGGTCTTTATCGACATCGCGGTTGACCGCAGTGAGCACGTCTATCCGATGCAGATCAAGGATGGCTCGATGCGTGACATGTGGCTGAGCAAGACGGAGCGTACCTGATATGCGGCACATCATCTCCCTGCTGCTGGAAAACGAACCAGGTGCGTTGTCCCGCGTGGTCGGCCTGTTCTCCCAGCGAAACTACAACATTGAAAGCCTGACCGTGGCGCCGACCGAAGACCCGACCCTGTCGCGTCTGACGCTGACCACCGTTGGCCATGACGAAGTGATCGAACAGATCACCAAGAACCTGAACAAGCTGGTCGAAGTGGTCAAGCTCGTCGACCTGTCGGAAAGCGCTCACATCGAGCGTGAACTGATGCTGGTCAAGGTCAAGGCCACCGGTGCCCAGCGCGCCGAGATCAAGCGCACCACGGATATCTTCCGTGGCCAGATCGTCGATGTGACCGCCAGCGTGTACACCGTACAGCTGAGCGGCACCAGCGACAAACTGGACAGCTTCATCCAGGCGATCGGCACTGCATCGATTCTCGAAACCGTGCGCAGCGGCGTTACCGGCATTGCCCGTGGCGACAAAGTGCTCAGCATCTAAATTCAAAAATTAGCGATGGCTCCGCAGGGGCCGAGATATAACCAGGGGTATTTTCATGAAAGTTTTCTACGATAAAGACTGCGACCTTTCCATCATCCAGGGTAAGAAAGTCGCCATCATCGGTTACGGTTCCCAGGGCCACGCTCAGGCGTGCAACCTGAAGGACTCCGGTGTAGATGTCACCATCGGTCTGCGTAAAGGTTCGGCCACCGTTGCCAAGGCAGAAGCCCATGGCCTGAAAGTGACCGACGTTGCCTCTGCCGTCGCTGCTGCCGACCTGGTCATGATCCTGACCCCGGACGAGTTCCAGGGCCAGCTGTACAAGCAGGAAATCGAGCCGAACATCAAGAAGGGCGCTACCCTGGCCTTCTCCCACGGCTTCGCGATCCACTACAACCAGGTCGTTCCGCGTGCCGACCTCGACGTGATCATGATCGCGCCGAAGGCACCTGGCCACACCGTGCGCTCCGAGTTCGTCAAAGGCGGCGGTATCCCTGACCTGATCGCCATCTACCAGGACGCTTCCGGCAATGCCAAGAACGTTGCCCTGTCGTACGCTTCGGGCGTAGGCGGCGGCCGTACCGGCATCATCGAAACCACCTTCAAGGACGAAACCGAAACCGACCTGTTCGGTGAGCAGGCCGTTCTGTGCGGCGGTACCGTCGAGCTGGTCAAGGCTGGTTTCGAGACCCTGGTCGAAGCTGGCTACGCGCCGGAAATGGCCTACTTCGAGTGCCTGCACGAGCTGAAGCTGATCGTTGACCTCATGTACGAAGGCGGCATCGCCAACATGAACTACTCGATCTCCAACAACGCCGAGTACGGTGAGTACGTAACCGGTCCGGAAGTCATCAACGAAGAATCCCGCAAGGCCATGCGCAACGCCCTGAAGCGCATCCAGGACGGCGAGTACGCGAAGATGTTCATCTCCGAAGGTGCTACCAACTACCCATCGATGACTGCCAAGCGCCGCAACAACGCCGCTCACGGCATCGAGATCATCGGCGAGCAACTGCGCTCGATGATGCCGTGGATCTCGGCTAACAAAATCGTCGACAAGACCAAGAACTGAGTCTTATCGAAAGATGAAAAACGCGGCTTCGGCCGCGTTTTTTCGTTCTGACTGTCAGCTTCTGGTATAAAGCAGACCAGTGGCCTGCCGTCAGAACCTGTTTTGCAGGCCCGTGTCGAACATTTTCCATCCTGTTGCAAGGTACCCTCCATGAGCGAACGTCCCGAAGAGCCGAACAAGCCCTCCGACGCCGAAAGCCTGCTACCTGTCGATGAGCACGTTGAAGAAGGGCATGACGCCGAAGGGCGCAAGGTGCGCCACCGTGGCATCTACCTGCTGCCCAACCTGTTTACCACCGCCAACCTGTTTGCCGGTTTCTATTCCATCATCAGCTCGATGAGCGCGCAGAGCGCCCTGAGCGCCGGAGACCCGCGCGAGGCGAGCAAGTACTTTGCCTTCGCCGCCATCGCCATCTTCGTGGCCATGGTGCTCGACGGCCTCGATGGCCGTGTTGCGCGTATGACCAACACCCAAAGCGCCTTTGGTGCCGAGTACGACTCGCTGTCGGACATGGTCGCCTTCGGTGTGGCTCCGGCTTTGCTCGCCTTTGGCTGGGCGCTTGGCGACATGGGCAAGGTCGGCTGGATGGTCGCCTTCATCTATGTGGCCGGTGCAGCACTGCGCCTGGCACGTTTCAATACCCAGGTCGGCACCGCCGACAAGCGCTACTTCATCGGCCTGGCCAGCCCGGCTGCCGCGGGTGTGGTCGCTGGTACCGTGTGGGCGTTCAGCGACTACGGCATCCAGGGCTCCAAGCTGTCGTTCCTGGTGGCGCTGCTGGTGGCCGCGGCCGGTATGTTGATGGTCAGCAATATCAAGTACAACAGCTTCAAGGAGCTGGACCTCAAGGGCCGTGTACCGTTTGTAGCGATTCTGGCCGTGGTGCTGGTGTTTGCCGTGGTGTTCAGCGACCCGCCTCGCATCTTGCTGCTGATCTTCCTCGCCTATGCGGCTTCGGGGCCTATCCAGTTCCTGCTGAAGTCGCGCCGTCGCAAAGCGTGACAATCATTTAATGCTGGAATAACCCGCCGGCTCCATAGTCTTACTGGTACATCCGTTATCCAGTGCTGTGGAGCCGCTCATGCTCATCAAGCTACCCAGGTCTTCCGAGTGCAAGGCATCGGAGATCACCCCCGAAGGCATCTACCTCTCCCGTCGTACCCTGCTGGGTGGCTCGTTGGCTGGCTTGGCCCTGGGCGCCTTGCCGAGCATGGCGCGTGCAACTGAAGCCAGCCGTTACGCCGATGTCGAGGTGGGCAGGGCGCCTGGCTGGTTCAATGAAAAGCTTGCGGCCGCCCGATGGCAGGCGGTAACGGTCACGGGCGAAGCAATCACACCGTTCAAGGATGCCACCCACTACAACAACTTCTATGAGTTCGGGCCCGACAAGGGCGACCCGGCAGCCAATGGCGACAGTCTGAAAACCGAGCCGTGGAGTGTTGTGGTCGATGGCGAAGTGAGCAAGCCCGGGCGCTATGCACTGGAAGACTTCGTGAAACCGTACCAGCTTGAGGAGCGCATCTATCGGCTGCGTTGCGTGGAGGCTTGGTCGATGGTCATTCCGTGGCTGGGCTTCCCGTTGGCGCAGGTGCTCAAGCAGGTCGAACCGACGTCCAAGGCGCGCTATGTGCGCTTCGAAACCCTGAAAGACCCGGAGCACATGCCGGGGCAGCGTTCGGGGTTCGCCTTGATCGACTGGCCTTATAGAGAAGGCTTGCGTCTGGATGAGGCGATGCATCCTTTGGCGATCCTGGCGGTTGGCATGTATGGCCGGGAGCTGCCCAACCAGAATGGCGCTCCGTTGCGGCTGGTGGTGCCGTGGAAGTATGGCTTCAAGAGCATCAAGTCGATCGTGCGTATCAGCCTGGTGGCCGAGCAACCGGGCACCACCTGGGAAGGGTTGGCGCCGGATGAATATGGGTTCTATGCCAATGTGAACCCGACGGTCGACCACCCCCGTTGGAGCCAGGCGCGTGAACGGCGGCTGCCCAGCGGGCTGTTCAGTCCCAATGTGCGGGAAACCCAGATGTTCAATGGCTATGCCGATGAAGTGGCGTCGCTGTATACCGGGCTTGATCTGCGGAAGAACTATTGATGCGTTACCCCTGGTTTCGTCTGGCCATCTTCATCGTGGGGTGCCTGTTCCCGGTCTGGTGGTTGTATGAGGCGGCGATGAATCTGCTAGGGCCTGACCCTGGCAAGATCATGATGGACCGGCTTGGGCTCGGGGCGTTGACCTTCCTGCTGGTTACCTTGGGCATGACGCCGCTGCAGAAGCTGACGGGATGGTCGGGCTGGATCGTGGTGCGCCGGCAACTGGGGTTATGGGTGTTTGCCTATATCGTGCTGCACATCCTGGCTTACCTGTTCTTTATCCTTGGGCTGGACTGGGGGCAGCTGACGGTTGAGTTGCGCAAGCGGCCTTACATTATTGTGGGTGCGCTTGGGTTTCTTGGGCTGCTGGCCCTGGCGGTTACCTCGAATCGGTATAGCCAGCGGCGGTTGGGTGCGCGTTGGAAGAAGCTGCACCGATTGGTGTACGTGATACTTGGGTTGGGGTTGCTGCATTTCTTGTGGATCGTGCGCTCGGATCTGCGGGAGTGGGCGATCTATGCGTTTATTGGGGCTGTGTTGATGGTGTTGCGGGTTCCCGCGGTTTCGCGGGTGCTGCCCAGGGTTGGACGGAGGCAGGGGAGGGTGGTTTGAGCGGGGTGGGGCTGCTAGGTGCCTGTCTTGGGATAGTATTGGCTTTGAGATGTGCCTGGCTTGAGTTTTCTGGCGCCTGTGAGATCGGGCGCCGCCCGCGCGGCGCATCGCGGGGCAAGCCCGCTCCCACATTTGTTGCAACGTGCCGAACCTGCCAGGCCATGGTTGCCCGCCTTGGTGCTCGTCTTGAGGCAGGTGGGGCGGCATCAATGCCCACCCCCGAGATCCAGCCATGCCAACAAGGCTGACAACCATGCCCTCACAGGCATGGCCACGTTGCAACAAATGTGGGAGCGGGCTTGCCCCGCGAAGCGCCGCGCGGGCGGCGCTCGATCTCACAGGCGCTGAAGGTATTGTGGCGAGCACTTAATGACCTTGATAAGGTCTTCGCCTGGAACATTTCAAATAAATGAAATTAAAGGTTGACGCCCCTCCGAATCCCCTTATAATGCGCCCCACTTCCAGCGACATCGGAACGAAAAACTCCTTGTTCATCAATGGGTTAAGTAGTTAAGAAGAAGCTGAAAGCGCTACGATCAACTGATCGACAGCGGTTGAGATGATGGTTGACAGCGCTTTTAAACGCTGTATGATTCGCCTCCCGCTACGAGAGATCGCGGCGAGTCAAGTGTTTGAAGCTAAACGAGTTTCTCGCAAAAAACTTCAAAATAAACGCTTGACAGCAAATGAGGAAAGCGTAGAATGCGCGCCTCGGTTGAGACGAAAAGCTCTTAACCAAACGCTCTTTAACAAATCGAATCAAGCAATTCGTGTGGGTGCTTGTGAGTACGGACTGATAGTCACAAAGATTATCAGCATCACAAGTGGCCATGCGAGAAATCACATAGTCATTTGAGATTGCTGAGCCAAGTTTAGGGTTTCTTAAAAACCCAAGCAGTATTGAACTGAAGAGTTTGATCATGGCTCAGATTGAACGCTGGCGGCAGGCCTAACACATGCAAGTCGAGCGGATGACGGGAGCTTGCTCCTTGATTCAGCGGCGGACGGGTGAGTAATGCCTAGGAATCTGCCTGGTAGTGGGGGACAACGTTTCGAAAGGAACGCTAATACCGCATACGTCCTACGGGAGAAAGCAGGGGACCTTCGGGCCTTGCGCTATCAGATGAGCCTAGGTCGGATTAGCTAGTTGGTGGGGTAATGGCTCACCAAGGCGACGATCCGTAACTGGTCTGAGAGGATGATCAGTCACACTGGAACTGAGACACGGTCCAGACTCCTACGGGAGGCAGCAGTGGGGAATATTGGACAATGGGCGAAAGCCTGATCCAGCCATGCCGCGTGTGTGAAGAAGGTCTTCGGATTGTAAAGCACTTTAAGTTGGGAGGAAGGGCAGTAAGCTAATACCTTGCTGTTTTGACGTTACCGACAGAATAAGCACCGGCTAACTCTGTGCCAGCAGCCGCGGTAATACAGAGGGTGCAAGCGTTAATCGGAATTACTGGGCGTAAAGCGCGCGTAGGTGGTTCGTTAAGTTGGATGTGAAAGCCCCGGGCTCAACCTGGGAACTGCATCCAAAACTGGCGAGCTAGAGTACGGTAGAGGGTGGTGGAATTTCCTGTGTAGCGGTGAAATGCGTAGATATAGGAAGGAACACCAGTGGCGAAGGCGACCACCTGGACTGATACTGACACTGAGGTGCGAAAGCGTGGGGAGCAAACAGGATTAGATACCCTGGTAGTCCACGCCGTAAACGATGTCAACTAGCCGTTGGAATCCTTGAGATTTTAGTGGCGCAGCTAACGCATTAAGTTGACCGCCTGGGGAGTACGGCCGCAAGGTTAAAACTCAAATGAATTGACGGGGGCCCGCACAAGCGGTGGAGCATGTGGTTTAATTCGAAGCAACGCGAAGAACCTTACCAGGCCTTGACATGCAGAGAACTTTCCAGAGATGGATTGGTGCCTTCGGGAGCTCTGACACAGGTGCTGCATGGCTGTCGTCAGCTCGTGTCGTGAGATGTTGGGTTAAGTCCCGTAACGAGCGCAACCCTTGTCCTTAGTTACCAGCACATTATGGTGGGCACTCTAAGGAGACTGCCGGTGACAAACCGGAGGAAGGTGGGGATGACGTCAAGTCATCATGGCCCTTACGGCCTGGGCTACACACGTGCTACAATGGTCGGTACAGAGGGTTGCCAAGCCGCGAGGTGGAGCTAATCTCACAAAACCGATCGTAGTCCGGATCGCAGTCTGCAACTCGACTGCGTGAAGTCGGAATCGCTAGTAATCGCGAATCAGAATGTCGCGGTGAATACGTTCCCGGGCCTTGTACACACCGCCCGTCACACCATGGGAGTGGGTTGCACCAGAAGTAGCTAGTCTAACCTTCGGGAGGACGGTTACCACGGTGTGATTCATGACTGGGGTGAAGTCGTAACAAGGTAGCCGTAGGGGAACCTGCGGCTGGATCACCTCCTTAATCGACGACATCAGCCTGCTGATGAGCTCCCACACGAATTGCTTGATTCATTGTAAAAGACGATGCTGTAACGCGACCCTGTTATAGGTCTGTAGCTCAGTTGGTTAGAGCGCACCCCTGATAAGGGTGAGGTCGGCAGTTCAAATCTGCCCAGACCTACCATTACATGGTTCAGCCGTAGAATACGGGGCCATAGCTCAGCTGGGAGAGCGCCTGCCTTGCACGCAGGAGGTCAGCGGTTCGATCCCGCTTGGCTCCACCACTTCCGCAGTACACAGTAACTTGTCAGAACTTAGAAATGAGCATTCAGATCGAATGTTGATTTCTGACTTTTGTCAGATCGTTCTTTAAAAATTCGGATATGTGATAGATATAGACTGATAGCCAGTTTCACTGCTGGTTAATCAGGCTAAGGTAAAATTTGTGAGTTCTGCTCGAAAGAGCAACATGCGAATTTTCGGCGAATGTCGTCTTCACAGTATAACCAGATTGCTTGGGGTTATATGGTCAAGTGAAGAAGCGCATACGGTGGATGCCTTGGCAGTCAGAGGCGATGAAAGACGTGGTAGCCTGCGATAAGCTTTGGGGAGTCGGCAAACAGACTGTGATCCAGAGATCTCTGAATGGGGGAACCCACTCAGCACAAGCTGAGTATCTTGTACTGAATACATAGGTGCAAGAAGCGAACCAGGGGAACTGAAACATCTAAGTACCCTGAGGAAAAGAAATCAACCGAGATTCCCTTAGTAGTGGCGAGCGAACGGGGACCAGCCCTTAAGTTGATTTGAGATTAGTGGAACGCTCTGGAAAGTGCGGCCATAGTGGGTGATAGCCCCGTACACGAAAATCTCTTGTCAATGAAATCGAGTAGGACGGAGCACGAGAAACTTTGTCTGAATATGGGGGGACCATCCTCCAAGGCTAAATACTACTGACTGACCGATAGTGAACCAGTACCGTGAGGGAAAGGCGAAAAGAACCCCGGAGAGGGGAGTGAAATAGAACCTGAAACCGTATGCGTACAAGCAGTGGGAGCCTACTTTGTTAGGTGACTGCGTACCTTTTGTATAATGGGTCAGCGACTTATATTCAGTGGCGAGCTTAACCGAATAGGGGAGGCGTAGCGAAAGCGAGTCTTAATAGGGCGTTTAGTCGCTGGGTATAGACCCGAAACCGGGCGATCTATCCATGGGCAGGTTGAAGGTTAGGTAACACTGACTGGAGGACCGAACCGACTACCGTTGAAAAGTTAGCGGATGACCTGTGGATCGGAGTGAAAGGCTAATCAAGCTCGGAGATAGCTGGTTCTCCTCGAAAGCTATTTAGGTAGCGCCTCATGTATCACTCCAGGGGGTAGAGCACTGTTTCGGCTAGGGGGTCATCCCGACTTACCAAACCGATGCAAACTCCGAATACCTGGAAGTGCCGAGCATGGGAGACACACGGCGGGTGCTAACGTCCGTCGTGAAAAGGGAAACAACCCAGACCGTCAGCTAAGGTCCCAAAGTCATGGTTAAGTGGGAAACGATGTGGGAAGGCTTAGACAGCTAGGAGGTTGGCTTAGAAGCAGCCACCCTTTAAAGAAAGCGTAATAGCTCACTAGTCGAGTCGGCCTGCGCGGAAGATGTAACGGGGCTCAAACCATGCACCGAAGCTACGGGTGTCATCTTACGATGACGCGGTAGAGGAGCGTTCTGTAAGCCTGTGAAGGTGAGTTGAGAAGCTTGCTGGAGGTATCAGAAGTGCGAATGCTGACATGAGTAACGACAATGCGAGTGAAAAACTCGCACGCCGAAAGACCAAGGTTTCCTGCGCAACGTTAATCGACGCAGGGTTAGTCGGTCCCTAAGGCGAGGCTGAAAAGCGTAGTCGATGGAAAACAGGTTAATATTCCTGTACTTCCAGTTATTGCGATGGAGGGACGGAGAAGGTTAGGCCAGCCTGGCGTTGGTTGTCCAGGTTTAAGGTGGTAGGCTGAAATCTTAGGCAAATCCGGGATTTCAAGGCCGAGAGCTGATGACGAGTTGCCTTTAGGCGACGAAGTGGTTGATACCATGCTTCCAAGAAAAGCTCCTAAGCTTCAGATAACTGGGAACCGTACCCCAAACCGACACAGGTGGTTAGGTAGAGAATACCAAGGCGCTTGAGAGAACTCGGGTGAAGGAACTAGGCAAAATGGCACCGTAACTTCGGGAGAAGGTGCGCCGGCGAGGGTGAAGGACTTGCTCCGTAAGCCCATGCCGGTCGAAGATACCAGGCCGCTGCGACTGTTTATTAAAAACACAGCACTCTGCAAACACGAAAGTGGACGTATAGGGTGTGACGCCTGCCCGGTGCCGGAAGGTTAATTGATGGGGTTAGCGCAAGCGAAGCTCTTGATCGAAGCCCCGGTAAACGGCGGCCGTAACTATAACGGTCCTAAGGTAGCGAAATTCCTTGTCGGGTAAGTTCCGACCTGCACGAATGGCGTAACGATGGCGGCGCTGTCTCCACCCGAGACTCAGTGAAATTGAAATCGCTGTGAAGATGCAGTGTATCCGCGGCTAGACGGAAAGACCCCGTGAACCTTTACTATAGCTTTGCACTGGACTTTGAATTTGCTTGTGTAGGATAGGTGGGAGGCTTTGAAGTGGGGACGCCAGTTCTCATGGAGCCATCCTTGAAATACCACCCTGGCAACTTTGAGGTTCTAACTCAGGTCCGTTATCCGGATCGAGGACAGTGTATGGTGGGTAGTTTGACTGGGGCGGTCTCCTCCCAAAGAGTAACGGAGGAGTACGAAGGTGCGCTCAGACCGGTCGGAAATCGGTCGTAGAGTATAAAGGCAAAAGCGCGCTTGACTGCGAGACAAACACGTCGAGCAGGTACGAAAGTAGGTCTTAGTGATCCGGTGGTTCTGTATGGAAGGGCCATCGCTCAACGGATAAAAGGTACTCCGGGGATAACAGGCTGATACCGCCCAAGAGTTCATATCGACGGCGGTGTTTGGCACCTCGATGTCGGCTCATCACATCCTGGGGCTGAAGCCGGTCCCAAGGGTATGGCTGTTCGCCATTTAAAGTGGTACGCGAGCTGGGTTTAGAACGTCGTGAGACAGTTCGGTCCCTATCTGCCGTGGACGTTTGAGATTTGAGAGGGGCTGCTCCTAGTACGAGAGGACCGGAGTGGACGAACCTCTGGTGTTCCGGTTGTCACGCCAGTGGCATTGCCGGGTAGCTATGTTCGGAAGAGATAACCGCTGAAAGCATCTAAGCGGGAAACTTGCCTCAAGATGAGATCTCACTGGGATCTTGAATCCCCTGAAGGGCCGTCGAAGACTACGACGTTGATAGGTTGGGTGTGTAAGCGCTGTGAGGCGTTGAGCTAACCAATACTAATTGCCCGTGAGGCTTGACCATATAACACCCAAGCAATTTGCTGACGCAGATTGCGGTGGTGAAGACGAAACGAACCGAAAGTTCGCACTGCTCACAAAAGCACCACAAATATCGCATATCCGAATTCGCTGGGCTGTCCATCTGGACATTCTGGCAACAGAATTTCTTGACGACCATAGAGCATTGGAACCACCTGATCCCATCCCGAACTCAGCAGTGAAACGATGCATCGCCGATGGTAGTGTGGGGTTTCCCCATGTGAGAGTAGGTCATCGTCAAGATTCATTTCGCAAAACCCCTATCTGCGCATGCAGGTAGGGGTTTTGTCTTTCTGGCCCAAAAGTTCGGGGCCTGCACAACCCTTCTCTGTGGGAGCGGGTTCACCCGCGAACACCGGCAAAGCCGGTGCCATCCACCGCGCTGCCTGCTTCGCGGCTAAAGCCGCTCCCAGGAGTCGCAGCAATAGTCAGGAATCGCGTCAGCCTGATGGCACTCGGCCCTTTCAGGCATTCGCATGATATCGTTCCCCCTCAGCCACCAGTGCCTGCCAGAGACCTCCCGATGCCCAACACCACTCACCTCCACCCCGGCTTCATGATCGTCCACGGCAACCGCCTCGACGACCTGCGCAGCCTGGTGGTGAGCTGGATGCGTCGTTATCCCCTGGCGCCCCTGGAAAACGAAATCGCCCTGGTGCAAAGCAATGGCATCGCTCAATGGCTCAAGCTGGCCCTTGCCGAAGACCCTCGGGACGATGACCAGGGCGGCTGCGGCATCGCTGCGGCCATCGACGTGCAACTGCCAGGCAGCTTCATGTGGCAGCTGTACCGCAGCGTGCTGGGCCGCGACGAAATTCCCGAAGTCTCCCTGCTCGACAAGGCACCGCTGACCTGGCGCCTGATGCGCCTGCTTCCGGCTCTGATCGAACGCCCGCATTTCGAGCCGCTGCGGCGCTTCCTCACCGACGACAGCGACCTGCGCAAGCGCTACCAGCTCGCCGAGCGCCTGGCCGACCTGTTCGACCAGTATCAGGTCTACCGCGCCGACTGGCTCAAGGATTGGGCCGCTGGCGAGCATATCCTCAATACCGCCCGCGGCGAGCGCAAGGCGCTGCCCGCGGGCAACCGCTGGCAGGCCGAACTGTGGCGTGCATTGCTGGATGATGTTGGCGAGCAAGGCATGGAGCAAAGCCGCGCCGGGGTACATCAGCGTTTCATCGAACGGATCAACAGCCTGGAGCAGGCACCTGCCGGTCTGCCGGCCCGGGTGATCATATTTGGCATATCCTCGCTGCCAGCCCAGGCCCTTGAGGCACTGGCGGGCCTGGCACGCTTCAGCCAGGTGCTGCTATGTGTGCACAACCCCTGCCGCCACCACTGGGCCGATATCGTTGCCGACAAGGACCTGCTGCGCCACCAGTACAAGCGCCAGCAACGCAAGCAGGGCATGCCCTTGCAGCTGGACGACCAGTCGCTGCACCAGCATGCCCACCCCTTGCTGGCTGCCTGGGGTAAACAAGGCCGCGACTACATCAACCTCCTCGACAGCTACGATGACCCTGGCAGTTACCAGGGCGTATTCAGCGACGGCCGCATTGACCTGTTCAGTGACGGCTCGCCCACCACGCTGCTCAGCCAGTTGCAGGACGACATCCTCGAGCTGCGCCCGCTCGCCGAAACCCGCGAGCGTTGGCAACCAGTCGAGCCGGCGAAGGACCGCTCGATCCGCTTCCACATCGCCCACAGCCCGCAACGTGAAGTGGAGATCCTTCACGACCAGCTGCTGGCCCGGTTCAGCGCCGACCCAACCCTGCGCCCACGTGATGTGATCGTCATGCTGCCGGCCATCGATACCTACGCGCCGCATATTCGCGCCGTATTCGGCCAGTTGCAGCGCAACGATCCGCGCTACATCCCGTTCACCCTGGCCGACCAGGGCCAGCGTGGCCGCGAACCTTTGCTGATTGCTCTCGAGCACCTGCTCAAACTGCCGGACAGCCGCTTCGCGGTCAGCGAAGTGCTCGACCTGCTGGACGTGCCGGCAGTCCGCGCCCGTTTCGGCATTCGTGAAAACGACCTGCCCACCTTGCACCGCTGGATCGAGGGGGCCGGCATCCGCTGGGGCCTCAATGCCGAGCAGCGGGCCAGCTTGGGCCTGCCCGCAGGGCTGGAACAGAACAGCTGGCGGTTCGGCCTGCGGCGCATGCTGCTGGGTTATGCCGTAGGCGTGGGCGAGGCCTGTGACGGCATCGAACCCTACGATGAAATCGGTGGCCTGGATGCGGCACTGATCGGCCCGCTGGTCGCATTGCTCGACGCCCTCGAAGTAGCCAGCCAGGCCTTGTCCGAGCCTGCCACTGTCAGCCAGTGGGGCGAGCGGCTGCATGCCTTGCTGCAAGTGTTTTTCCTGGCCGAAGGCGAGCGCGACGAGTTCCTGCTGATGCAGCTGCAGGATCTGCGTGACAGCTGGCTTGAAGTGTGCGAAGCCGTCGGTCTGCAAGACCCATTGCCGCTGACCGTAGTGCGCGAAGCCTGGCTCTCGGGCCTCGACCAGGGCAAGTTGTCCCAGCGCTTCCTCGCCGGCTCGGTCAACTTCTGTACCCTCATGCCGATGCGCGCCATCCCGTTCCGGGTGGTCTGCCTTCTGGGCATGAACGACGGCGATTATCCCCGCGCCCAGCAGCCGCTGGACTTCGACCTGATGGCCAGCGACTACCGCCCTGGTGACCGCTCGCGCCGTGAGGATGACCGCTACCTGCTGCTCGAAGCGCTGTTATCGGCCCGCGACCAGCTGTATGTCAGCTGGGTCGGGCGCAGCATCCGCGACAACAGCGAACGCCCGGCCTCGGTCCTGATCGGCCAGTTGCGCGACCACCTTGCCGCCGGCTGGCAGCTGGCAACTGTGGAGCCGGGGCAGCCAGCAGAGCCGGGCGAGCAACTGCTGCACGCACTGACCCAGGAGCATCCGCTGCAACCTTTCAGCCCACGTTACTTCCAGAAAGACAGCCCGCTGTTCAGCTTTGCTCACGAATGGCAGGTACTGCACCAGCAAGGCCACGAAGAGGAGCAGGGTGACCCCGGCCTGCCGCCTTATCATGCTGATGAGGCTTTGAGCCTGGCCCAGTTGAGTGATTTCCTGCGCCACCCTGTGCGGCACTTCTTCAGTCAGCGCCTGAAGGTGTACTTCGAAGCGCTGGCAGCACCGACCCCGGACGAGGAACCCTTCGTCCTCGATACGCTGCAACGGTACGGCGCCAGTGAAAGCCTGCTGGGTGCAGCGCTGGCCGAGCCGGACAATGCCGAACAGGCCCTGCAGGCCCAGGCCCGGCGCTTGCAGGCCTGCGGCGTGCTGCCCCTGGCCGGCTTCGGCGAGCTGCTGCAGCGCGAGCTGATCGAACCCCTGCCAGACCTGCTGCAACGCCACCGCCAGTTGTTGCAACGCTGGCCACAGCTGGTCGAGGGGGCATTGCCTGTGCATTTCGAGCACGGCTCGCACTGCCTCGAAGGCTGGCTTGGGCGGGTGTTCCAGGCAGATGACCAGAGCCTGCTCAGCATAACCACGGTCCCCAACACCATCAGTGCCGGGCGTAACGCCCTCAAGTGGCACCGCCTGATCGCGCCCTGGGTCACGCACCTGGCGGCCTGCGCGGCGGGCTACCCCTACAACAGCGCACTGGTGGCCAGCGACCTGACCCTGCTGCTCGCGCCACTGCCGCAAGCGCAGGCGGCGCAGTTGCTGGGCGACCTGCTGGTAGCCCGCCAGGCGGCGATGAATGCGCCATTGCCGGTCGCGGCCAAGACTGCGTTCGCCTGGCTGGCCCAGGACGATAGCGACAAAGCCCTGGCTGCTGCAGCCCGCGCGTACGAAGGTGACGAGCGCACCAGCTTCGGCGAGCGCAGTGAAAGCATCGCCCTGGCCCGACAGTATCGCGATTTCGCCGCTCTCACCGCTGATGAAACCTTCGAAGGTTGGTGCGAAGCCTTGTACCGCCCATTGTTCAACGCCCCGTGGCAGGCCCTGGGCAACCCGGAGAAAGGCGCATGACCCAGGACCGTCCCCTGGCACTGAGTTTCCCCCTGCATGGCAGCCAGCTGATCGAGGCCAGCGCCGGCACGGGCAAGACTTTCACCATTTCGGCGCTTTACCTGCGCCTGATCCTCGGTCACGGCGGCGAGCAGGGTTTCGATCGCGAACTGCTGCCACCGCAGATCCTCGTGGTGACCTTCACCGACGCCGCCACCAAAGAGCTGCGCGAACGTATCCGTGCCCGCCTGGCCGAAGCTGCGCGGTTCTTCCGTGGCGAGCTGGAGGCGGCGGACCCGCTGCTGCACCAGCTGCGTGACGACTACCCGGAAGAAGCCTGGCCACGCTGTGCCGGGCGCCTGGAAATCGCCGTGCAGTGGATGGACGAGGCTGCGGTATCGACCATCCACGGCTGGTGCCAGCGCATGCTGCGCGAACATGCCTTCGACAGCGGCAGCCTGTTCACCCAGACCCTGGAAACCGACCACAGCGAGTTGTTGGGCCAGGTCATGCGCGATTACTGGCGACGCTTCTGCTATGGCATGCAAGGTGATGCGCTGGCCTGGGTGCGCGCCCACTGGGGCAGCCCCGATGCCTTGCTGCCGCGGATACGCCCGCTGTTCGGTCGCGTGCGCGCGCAGCAGGACGGGCCAGAGCCTGCGGCACTGATCAAGGCATCGCTGCAGCAGCGTGGCGAGCAGCTGGCCCGGCTCAAGGCGCCTTGGGCGCAATGGGCCGAAGAACTGCGGCAGATCTGCCGGGATGCGCTGGCCGCCAAACAGGTCGATGGCCGCAAGATGCAGGCCCGTTACTTCGAACCCTGGTTCGACAAGCTCTGCGCCTGGGCCGCGGACGACCAACTGGCGGAACTCGATCTGGGCACCGGCTTCACCCGCCTGACTCCGGCGGGTATGGCCGAAGCCTGGAAGGGCGCACCACCCGAGCACCCGGCCCTCGACGCCATGCAGAGCTTGCAGCAACAGTTGCAGGCTCTGGACAGCCCGGATGCCTCGTTGCTTGAGCATGCCGCCAACTGGGTATCGGCACGCTTCGAAGTGGAGAAGCGTCGGCGCGCGGAAATGGGTTTCGACGACATGCTCCTGCGCCTGCAGCACGCCTTGGCCAGCGAGGCCGGAGAGCGCCTGGCCAGCCTGATCCGCGAGCAGTTTCCGGTGGCGTTGATCGACGAGTTCCAGGACACCGACCCGGTGCAGTACGGCATCTTCGAGCGCATCTACCAGATCAGTGAAAACCGCGCCGAAACCGGCCTGTTCATGATCGGCGACCCCAAGCAGGCGATCTATGCCTTCCGTGGTGCCGACATCTACACCTACCTCGCCGCCCGCCGTGCCACCAGTGGTCGCCTGCACAGCCTTGGCACCAACTACCGCTCCAGCAAAGCCATGGTCGCGGCGGTCAACCAGGTGTTCCTGCAGGCCGAGGCGCGGGAGGCAGGGCGCGGCGCATTCCTGTTCCGCGAGGCCGATGACAACCCGCTGCCGTTCATCGAGGTGCGCGCCAAAGGCCGTGGCGAGCAGCTGTTGATCGATGGTGAAGCTTGCGCAGCCCTGCAGTGCTGGCAACTGCAAAGCGAAGAGCCGGTCTCCGGCAGCGTATACCGCCAGCAGCTGGCAGCCAGTTGCGCCAGCCATATCGTCGCCTTGCTCAATGGTGGCCAACAGGGCACGGCGGGTTTTCAGAATGCCGAGGGCGAACTGCGCCCGTGCCTGCCATCGGACATCGCCATCCTGGTGCGCGATGGCCATGAAGCGCAAATGATCCGCGCCGAACTGGCCGCGCGCGAGGTGCGTAGTGTGTATCTGTCCGACAAGGACTCGGTATTCGCCGCCCAGGAGGCCCACGACCTGTTGGCCTGGCTCAAAGCCTGCGCCGAGCCCGATTCGGAGCGCCTGCTCAAGGCCGCCCTGGCCAGCCTCACCCTCGATTTGTCGCTGGCTGCGCTGGACCGCCTGAACCAGGACGAGCGGGTCTGGGAAGACTGGGTCATGCGCTTTCGCCGTTACCGCGACACTTGGCAGCGCCAGGGCGTGCTGCCGATGCTTCGGCACCTGCTGCATGACTTCCAGTTGCCGCGTACCCTGATCCGCCGCAGCGATGGCGAGCGGGTGCTGACCAACCTGCTGCACCTGGCCGAACTGTTGCAGCAGGCCGCTGGTGAACTGGACGGCGAACAGGCGCTGATCCGCCACCTGGCCGAACATCTGGCCCGTTCCGGCCAGGCTGGTGAAGAGCAGATACTGCGGCTGGAGAGTGATGAGCAACTGGTAAAGGTGGTGACCATTCACAAGTCCAAGGGCCTGGAATACCCCTTGGTCTACCTGCCGTTCATCTGCACCAGCAAACCGGTGGACGGCAGCCGCCTGCCGCTGGCCTGGCATGATAGCCAGGGCAACGCCCATCTCACCCTCACCCCAGACCAGGAACAGATCGAGCGCGCCGACGATGAGCGCCTGGCCGAAGACTTGCGCCTGCTCTATGTGGCCCTGACCCGTGCCCAGCATGCCTGCTGGCTGGGTGTCGCCGACCTCAAGCGGGGCAACCAGAAGAGCTCGCAACTGCACCGCTCTGCGTTCGGCTACCTGCTGGGAGGTGGCCTCGCCCTGCCGAGCTCGCAACAACTGACGGACTGGTTGCAGGCCTTGGCTGCAACGTGCCCGCACATCAGCTGCCCGGGCCTGCCGCCGGCAGATGAGCAGGTGTATCGCATGCCGCACGCCGAGCGTGAGCTGCTGCCTGCCCGCAAGCCGCGCCGCGCAGCGGGCGCCGAGCATTGGTGGATTGCCTCGTACAGTGCCCTGCGCGTCGGCGACCAGACCCTCGGTGCCGACAGCTCCCAGGCCCAACAGTTACTGGATGATGAAGTGGTCGATACTCAGGTGCTGCGCGAGGTCCCGGCCGACAGTGGCGACATCCACCGCTTCCCGCGCGGGCCAAACCCCGGCACCTTTCTGCATGGCTTGCTGGAATGGGTTGGCCGCGAGGGCTTCAGCCAGGTCAGCAGCAATACACAGCTGATCGAGCGAACCGTTGGCCAGCGCTGCAATCGTCGCGACTGGACCGGCTGGATCTCCACCCTGACCCAATGGCTGCAGCGCCTGCTGGGCGAAGCGTTGCCGTTACCGGGCAGCGACCTTGGCGTGACGCTCGGGCAGTTGCGCCACTACCAGATCGAAATGGAGTTCTGGTTCGCCAGCCATCAGGTCGATGCCGAACAGCTCGACCGCCTGGTGGTACGTCACACCCACCGCGGCCTGGCGCGGCCGGCGGCACAGCCGACCTTGCTCAATGGCATGTTCAAGGGTTTCATCGACCTGGCCTTCGAGCTGGACGGGCGTTACTACGTGACCGACTACAAATCCAACTGGCTGGGGCCGGATATCCAGGCCTACGATGCCCTGGCCATGGAAAAGGCCATCCTCGAACATCGCTACGACCTGCAGTACGTGCTGTACCTGCTGGCCCTGCATCGCCAGTTGCGCGCCCGCCTGCCTGACTACGACTACGACCGCCATGTCGGCGGCGCCCTGTTCATCTTCCTGCGAGGCGCCAGCAGTAGCGGCCACGGCGTTTACCACGCCAAGCCACCGCGTGAGCTGATCGAAAGCCTCGATGCGCTGTTCCGTGGCGAGCACCCGCCCGTACAGCAGGACCTGTTTGCTGGAGCCGTGATATGAGCCGGAGCCTCGTCGACCTGTTGCCCACCCCGCTGCACGCCGAGCACCTGCTCGCACTGGCGCCACAGCATGACAGCGGCGACCTGCTGCAACTGCTCGACCGCTGGGTGGAGCGAGGCTGGCTGCGTGCCCTGGACCGTGCGTTCGTATCTTTCCTGGAAGAGCGAGCCCCCGGTAGCGACCCCCTGTTGTTGCTGGCCGCCGCCCTGGCCAGCCATCAACTGGGCCACGGCCATGTCTGCCTCGACCTGCAGCAAACCCTGGCCGAGCCCGATTTCGCCCTGTCGTTGCCACCTGAAGGCGATGCCTTGACCGGCCCCTTGCTGCTGCCTTCGCAGTTGCTGGCCAACCTCGACCTGCACACTTGGCGCCAGCGCATTGCCGCCAGCCCGCTGGTGGCGGCCGGTGATACCCCGGGCCAGCAAGCGCGGCCTCTGGTGCTCAGCGGCGAGCGCCTGTACCTGCGCCGTTACTGGAGTTACGAGCGGCGCATCGACCATACCCTACGCCAGCGCCTGTCCCAGGTCGAAGCGCCGCCGGGCGACCTGCCTGGCCGTCTGGCGCAGCTGTTCGACGGTGGTGCGCCGGCTGGCCAGGTGGACTGGCAGAAGCTCGCCTGTGCACTGGCCACCCGCGCCGGTTTCAGCATCATCACCGGCGGCCCCGGCACCGGTAAGACGACTACCGTGGTCCGCCTGCTGGCCTTGCTGCAGGCGCCGGCGGTGGAGCAGGGCAGGCCACTGCGCATTCGCCTGGCCGCGCCGACCGGCAAGGCGGCCGCGCGCCTGACCGAATCCATCGGCCAGCAGGTCGAGCGCCTGCAGGTCAGCCCCGAGGTGCGCGGTCAGATCCCCACCGAGGTCAGCACGGTACACCGCTTGCTCGGCAGCCGCCCTGGTTCGCGGCACTTCCGCCACCATGCCGGCAACCCGCTGCCGTTGGACGTGCTGGTGGTCGACGAAGCGTCGATGATCGACCTGGAAATGATGGCCAACCTGCTCGATGCCCTGCCGCCACGGGCACGCCTGGTACTGCTGGGCGACAAGGACCAGCTTGCCTCGGTCGAGGCCGGCGCGGTATTGGGCGACCTGTGCCGGGATGCCGAGGAGGGCTGTTACTCGCCGGCTACCGAGGCATGGCTGGAGCAGACCGGTGGCGAGTCGCTGGCGGGCAGCGGCCTCAAGGCTGGCGATGAGCAGCGCAACCCGCTGGCCCAGCAGGTGGTGATGCTGCGTTTCTCGCGGCGTTTCGGCGAAGGCAGCGGCATTGGCCAGCTGGCCCGGCTGGTCAACCGCCAGGATTCCCATGCGGCGCGCAACCTGCTGGCCGCGCCGCCTCCCGATGTGCACAGCCTGGCCCTGAAGCACGAACAGGATCGCGCCTTCGACCGCCTGCTGCTCGACGGACTCAACCGCGGCAGCGACGGTCCGCAGGGTTACCGCAGTTACCTGCGCACCCTTGGGCGCTTCCGCCCGGCCCTCGATACCGCCATTGACGACCCCGCGTGGGAGCAATGGGCGGGCAAGGTGCTGCACAGCTTCGAGGACTTCCAGTTGCTGTGTGCGGTACGCCGCGGCGCCTGGGGTGTCGAAGGCCTCAACGAGCGGGTGGCCCGGGTGCTGCACAATGCCGGGCTGATCGACAGCCAGCAGCCCTGGTACGAAGGGCGCCCGGTGCTGGTGACCCGCAACGACTACGGCCTGGGCCTGATGAACGGTGACATCGGCATCGCCCTGCGCCTGCCGGATGAGCGCGGCGAACCCTTGCTGCGCGTGGCCTTCCCGCGTAACGACGGCAGTGGCGGCGTGCGCTTCGTCCTGCCCAGCCGCCTGAACGAAGTGGAAACGGTATTCGCCATGACCGTGCACAAGTCCCAGGGCTCGGAGTTCAGCCACACCGCGCTGGTGCTGCCGGATGCGCTCAACCCGGTGCTGACCAAGGAGCTGGTATACACCGGCATTACCCGCGCCAAGCACTGCTTCAGCCTGGTCGAGCCTCGCCAGGGTATTTTCGAAGAAGCGGTCGCGCGCAAGGTACGGCGTATTTCCGGGTTGATGCTGGAGCAGGTCTGACACCGGGCGCACTCCTCTGTAGGAGCGGCCTTGTGTCGCGAAAGGGCCGCAAAGCGGCCCCAGATATCAGCAGCGCAGCAGAGATCAAGGGGCTGCTTTGCAGCCCTTTCGCGACACAAGGCCGCTCCTGCAGGGAACGCAAGTGCTTCCAGGCTCCGCGCCTTTCATACAAGCATGCGGCCATGTGCTATCGTTGCGCCGATATCGGAAAGGGCCTCAAGAGATCCCCCACATGAAAGTGGCCGCAAGGCGAATGACGAGCTGTGCGCTTTCGCTATTGCTGGCCGCCCTGTTCCTTTCCTCAGGCCCGGCCCAGGCAGACTCCGCCATGACTGCCGTCCAGGCGCAGCAACGTGCCAAGGCCGTCACCCAGGTGGTGCTGGGCATCTTCAGCTACGCCCGCTGGCCCGTCGAAATCTCACCGTTGCGCCTGTGCCTGGTCGGCCCGACCGAATACGCCGATGACCTGATCAAAGGCCATGTGCAGGAGTCCGGCCGGCCGCTGCAGGTGCGGCGGCTGCTGGCAGACGATAGCCAGGTCGCCCAGGCCTGCGACGCCATCTACATCGGCAAGCTCGACCAGGGCCAGCGCGACCGGTTGTTCGAGCGCGTCAGCGGCCACCCGGTGCTGAGCATCAGCGAGGCAGACGACCCGTGCACGGTCGGCAGCCTGTTCTGCTTGCGGGTCAGCGACCAGCAGGTCGCCTTTGAAGTCAACCTCGACTCGGTGGCACGCTCCGGCGTACGCATTCACCCCAGCGTGCTGCAGTTGTCGCGGCGGCGGGCGGTGCAACCATGAAACCAAACCGCAAACGGGGCGTGCGACCGACCCTGCGCTCGGTGCTGGGCCGTGGCCACCTCAGCGTCGCTTTGCTCGCTGTGGGCCTGGCCGGCATATCCCTGACCCTGCTGGGCGTGCTCGCCCTGCGCGTTTACGCCAATGACAACCTGCACCTGATCGCCCGCTCGATCAGCTACACCGTGGAAGCGGCGGTGGTGTTTGACGACAGCGCTGCGGCCAATGAATCGCTGGCGCTGATCGCCAGTACCGAGGAAGTCGCCGAGGCCAAGGTCTTCAACAACGAAGGCGAGCAACTGGCGCATTGGCAGCGCAGCGATACCGGCGTGCTCGCGCGGCTGGAAGCCCAGGTCGCCACCGCCTTGCTGGATGAGCCAATCAACCTGCCGATCACGCACCAGCAACAGCAGGTCGGGCGCATCGAACTGGTCGGCCAGGGCCGTAGCCTGTTGCTGTTCCTGCTCAGCGGGCTGGCTGGCATCCTGTTCTGCACGGTGCTCAGCGCTCTGGCTGCCCAATACCTGTCGCGGCGTCTGCTCAGCGATATCGTCCGCCCGCTGCGTGGCCTGGCCAGTGTCGCCCACGCCGCCCGCCGCGAGCGCAGTTTCGACCGGCGCGTGCCGGAAGCGCCGATTGCCGAGCTCAACGAACTGGGCAATGACTTCAACGCCCTGCTGGACGAACTGGAGGTGTGGCAAAGCCACCTGCAGAGCGAAAACCAGACCCTGGCGCACCAGGCCAGCCACGACAGCCTGACCGGCCTGCCCAACCGCGCCTTCTTCGAGGGGCGCCTGAGCCGCAGTGTGCGCAATGCAGAACGGCAGCAAGATCACCTGGCGCTGCTGTTCCTCGACAGCGACCACTTCAAGCAGATCAACGACACCCTCGGCCATGCGGTGGGCGACGAAGTGCTGATCAGCGTGGCCGACCGCGTGCGTGCCCAACTGCGCGAGCACGATCTGGTGGCGCGCCTGGGTGGCGACGAGTTCGCAGTGCTGCTGACGCCGTTGCATTCGCGTCAGGACGCCGAGCACGTTGCCGAGAAGATCGTTGCCAGCATGAAGCTGCCGGTGCAGCTCGACAGTGGCCGCAGTATCGCCACCTCGTTGAGTGTCGGCATTGCCTATTACCCTGATGACGGCGCCGACCCCGCCAGCCTTCTGAATGCCGCCGATGCGGCGATGTACCAGGCCAAGCGCAAGCGCCGTGGCCATTGGCAAGTGGCGCAGACGGAGCGGTCCGCCAGCGAAGTCAAGAACAGGAGTTGACCCCGTGATACAGCGTTTGCGTTTCCCCCTTTGGGCCTTGTTGCTTGCCGTGCTGGCGCTGACCGGCTGCCAGAGCGCTCCGCCCAAAGGCCTGACCGCCGAACAGATTGCCGTGCTCAAGCGCGAAGGCTTTACCCCGACCGATGAAGGCTGGGCCTACGATTTGTCCGGCAAGGTGTTGTTCGGCAGCGACCTGGACAGCCTCAACAGCCAGAGCCAGGCGATTGTCGAGCGCATTGGCAAGGCGCTGCTCGGCGTTGGCATCCAGGGCGTGCGGGTGGATGGGCATGCCGACGCGTCGGGCAAGGCGGCGTATAACCAGCAGTTGTCCGAGCGCCGGGCGCAGAGCGTGGCCAAGGCGCTGGTCGAGGTGGGCATGCAGGCGCAGAACATCCAGTCCCGCGGCCTTGGCAGTAGCCAGCCGGTGGCGGACAACCGCACCAGCGCCGGGCGTACCGAGAACCGGCGTGTGTCCATCGTGGTGGCTTCCTACTGACCACCTGCTCACGGGCTATCCAAAATCTCTGTGGGAGCGGGTTCACCCGCGAACACCGGCGAAGCCGGTGCCATGCACCGAGTTGTCTACTTCGCGGGTAAACCCGCTCCCACATTATCTGTGTTACCCCCGGTGCTTCAGCGCAGATGCACAATTGCCGGGGCTGCTCTGCAGCCCTTTCGCGACACAAGGCCGCTCCTACAGGTACAGCGCATGCCTTGAATCCAGCGCAGACCTTTGTGGGAGCTGGCTTGCCTGCGATCGAGGGCGCAGCCCTCGCCAGGGCCATCTGCCTGTAAGAAATTTCCGAACCTGAAGCCAATTGCTTCAGTTCACCTCACATGGCGAATTATCCTACACGCCAGTCAGAAGCCGCCACATAGGCGGGGAAGCCCTCCTGAGATAACGTCCTTGGGTCGCCTTTCCAGGTGACCGGGCTTGAGACCCCCGGACTACATGTGTTGGCACCGCTTCATGGCGGTCGTGCGCGGGCAGGCTTCGGCCTGGCCGGTATTCATGTGTCCCGGGTCTCAAACCGTGCACGACTGCCACCCAAATCCTTGAGACGAAGAGGGCGGCAGTTCCTGGTCTGTTCAAGGGAGCTCCATCATGAAAAAGCTCGTACCTGATCCACCCGCCTCAGCCCTTCTCCAACTCGACCCACCCAATCTCTTACTTCTAGATCCTCCGGGTATCGAAGAATGTGACCAACTGCTCCGCGCCCTGATCCTGACAGTGGATCACACCACTACCGTACTAATCGATAGCGGTCCTGGGCTTATGCAGGATGCTATGGGCATGAATATTCGCCTTCTGTGTCGAGCGATCCACGCTTTGACAGATCACACTAGCACCCGCATCAAGGAGCAATGATATGAGCGATGATCCAAGGAAATCCTCGACCGCGGGCATAGAAACTTTTGACCTGTTCCGCTTGCAGCCAAACGTTCCCTTCAATCATGCCTTCACGCAGTTATCTGTGTTGCTTGGCTGTATTCGTCACCTCACGAGTGAGGCAGAGATGGAGAATGACCGGATTGCAGGTAGTGCTGCACGAATTCTCAGTGAGATGGCAAAAGCGTTGATTGACGATATGGAGCTAGGGATGTCCAGAAGAATGAGCTGAAGGGATAGGGCCGCGACGCGGCCCTTGCTCAGTGACCGGCACCGGCTGCGCCGGTGTTCGCGGGCACGCCCGCTCCCACAGGTACTGTGCTGGCTCCGAGATTACGCTGTACCTGTGGGAGCTGGCTTGCCGGCGATGGGCTGCGGAGCAGCCCCATCATTCCTGAGCAAACCGCATCTCCCGGGTCTCACCCATCAACAACGGCGCATTCGCCTCCGTCACCCCGCGAATGTAATCCCACAACAGCGTAATCCGCTTCAATTTGCGCAAATCCTCCCGGCAATACATCCAGAACTGCCGTGTCACCTCGATCTCCTCCGGCAACACCGTCACCAGCCGCGGGTCCTGCGCTGCCAGGAAGCACGGCAAGATCGCCAGCCCACGCCCCTGCAACGCCGCTGTGTATTGCGCAATCACGCTGGTACTGCGCAAATGCGCGCTGGCGCTGGGGATCAGGTTGGCCAGGTACAGCAGCTCCGAACTGAAGGCCAGGTCGTCCACGTAGCTGATGAACGGGTGCCTGGCCAGGTCAGCGATCTGCTTGATCGGCGCATGGCTGTCCAGGTAGTCCTGGGTCGCATACAGCCGCAAACGGTAGTCGCACAGTTTGCAGCACACATAAGGCCCATGCTCCGGCCGCTCAAGGGCAATGACGATGTCCGCCTCGCGCTTGGACAGGCTGATGAAGTGCGGCAGCGGCAGGATATCTACCGAAATAGCCGGGTAGGCATCGACGAAGTGGCTTAGCTGCGGGGTGACGAAGAAGCTGCCGAAACCTTCGGTGCAGCCCATGCGCACATGCCCCGACAACGCCACACCCGAGCCGGACACCTGCTCACAAGCCATGTGCAGCGTGCTCTCGATCGACTCGGCATAACCCAGCAGGCGCTGGCCCTCGGCGGTGAGGACAAAGCCGTTGGTCCGGGACTTTTCGAACAGCAAGGTGCCCAGCGCACCCTCCAGTGAACTGATGCGCCGCGACACGGTGGTGTAGTCCACGCTCAGGCGCTTGGCGGCGCTGCTGGCCTTGCGGGTACGGGCCACTTCGAGGAAGAACTTCAAATCGTCCCAGTTGAGCGCGCTCAGGGATGTGAGGTCTTTTTGCATGATGATCCGGTTTTTTTGTGCGTTCTTGTTGGATGTTTGCACATCTATACTCGAAACAAGCCTCAGGACGCCACCTCGCGTTTGCCCGGCAATGGCGATCTCGTCCCGACAATAATTCCAAGGAGAACGCAGATGAACGCACCGCAATCCCCTGCCCAGACCAAAATCGAACAGGTCAAACTGCTGATCGACGGCCAATGGGTCGAGTCCAGAACCACCGAATGGCGCGACATCGTCAACCCAGCCACCCAAGAGGTGCTGGCGCGCGTACCGTTCGCCACTGTCGAAGAAGTCGACGCGGCCGTGGCCGCTGCCCACCGCGCCTTCCAGACCTGGCGTAACACCCCGATCGGCGCGCGCATGCGCATCATGCTAAAGCTGCAGGCGTTGATCCGCGAGCACACCAAACGCATCGCCCAAGTCCTCAGCGCCGAGCAGGGCAAGACCCTGGCCGACGCCGAGGGCGATATCTTCCGTGGCCTGGAAGTGGTCGAGCACGCCGCGTCCATCGGCACCCTGCAAATGGGCGAATTCGCCGAGAACGTCGCTGGTGGCGTCGATACCTACACCCTGCGCCAGCCTATCGGCGTGTGCGCCGGCATTACCCCGTTCAACTTCCCGGCAATGATCCCGCTGTGGATGTTCCCCATGGCCATCGTCTGCGGCAACACCTTCGTGCTCAAGCCGTCCGAGCAGGACCCACTGTCGACCATGCTGCTGGTCGAGCTGGCGCTGGAAGCCGGCGTACCGGCTGGCGTGCTCAACGTGGTGCACGGTGGCAAGCAGGTGGTGGACGCCATTTGCACCCACCAGGACATCAAGGCGATTTCCTTCGTCGGCTCCACCGAAGTGGGCACCCACGTGTACAACCTGGGCAGCCAGCACGGCAAGCGCGTGCAGTCGATGATGGGCGCCAAGAACCATGCAGTGGTGCTGCCCGATGCCAACCGCACGCAAACCGTCAACGCCCTGGTCGGTGCCGCCTTTGGCGCAGCAGGCCAGCGCTGCATGGCCACCTCGGTGGCGGTGCTGGTGGGCAAGGCCCGCGAATGGCTGCCAGACATCAAGGAAGCGGCCAGCAAGCTCAAGGTCAATGCCGGTTGCGAGCCGGGCACCGATGTTGGCCCGGTGGTTTCCAAGCGCGCCAAGGAGCGTGTGCTGGGCCTGATCGAAAGCGGCATCAAGGAAGGCGCCAAGCTGGAACTTGATGGCCGTGACGTTACGGTACCGGGTTATGAGCAAGGCAACTTCGTCGGCCCGACCCTGTTCTCGGGGGTGAAGACCGACATGCAGATCTACACCCAGGAAATCTTCGGCCCGGTGCTGGTGACCCTGGAGGTCGAAACCCTTGACGAGGCCATCGCCCTGGTCAACGCCAACCCGTTCGGCAACGGTACCGGCCTGTTCACCCAAAGCGGTGCGGCAGCGCGCAAGTTCCAGAGCGAAATCGACATCGGCCAGGTCGGCATCAACATTCCGATCCCGGTCCCGGTACCGTTCTTCAGCTTCACCGGCTCGCGTGGCTCCAAGCTCGGCGATCTCGGCCCTTACGGCAAGCAGGTGGTGCAGTTCTACACTCAGACCAAGACCGTCACCGCCCGCTGGTTCGATGACGACAGCGTCAACGACGGTGTGAACACCACCATCAGCCTGCGCTAAGCCATCAGCCTGCGCTAAGGAGACAGTCATGCGTATTGCATTCATCGGCCTAGGCAACATGGGCGCACCCATGGCCCGCAACCTGATCAAGGCCGGGCACCAACTGAACCTGTTCGACCTGAACAAGGCCGTGCTGGCCGAACTGGCAGAACTGGGCGGGCAGATCAGCCCTTCGCCAAAGGATGCGGCGGCCAACAGCGAACTGGTGATCACCATGCTGCCGGCTGCGGCCCATGTGCGCAGCGTGTACCTGAATGAAGATGGCGTGCTGGCGGGTATTCGCCCCGGCACGCCAACCGTGGATTGCAGCACCATCGACCCGCAGACTGCACGTGATGTGTCCAAGGCCGCAGCGGCCAAGGGCGTGGACCTGGGCGATGCGCCGGTGTCCGGTGGCACCGGCGGCGCAGCGGCAGGCACCCTGACCTTCATGGTCGGTGCCAGCACCGAGCTGTTCGCCACTCTCAAACCGGTACTGGAGCAGATGGGCCGCAACATTGTGCACTGCGGTGAAGTCGGCACGGGGCAGATCGCCAAGATCTGCAACAACCTGCTGCTGGGCATCTCGATGATCGGCGTGTCCGAGGCCATGGCCCTGGGTAATGCGCTGGGCATCGACACCAAGGTGCTGGCCGGCATCATCAACAGTTCGACCGGGCGCTGCTGGAGCTCGGACACCTACAACCCGTGGCCGGGCATCATCGAAACCGCGCCGGCATCGCGTGGCTATACCGGTGGCTTTGGCGCCGAGCTGATGCTCAAGGACCTGGGGCTGGCCACCGAGGCTGCACGCCAGGCGCATCAACCGGTGATCCTGGGGGCCGTGGCCCAGCAGCTGTATCAGGCCATGAGCCTGCGCGGCGAGGGTGGCAAGGACTTCTCGGCGATTGTCGAGGGTTACCGCAAGAAGGATTGACGAGCGAGGACTTCATCGCGGGCCAGGCGGCCTTCCCTCTGTAACTGCGCACCAGAGGGAAGGGCGCCTGATCCGCGATTTTTTTTGCCTGTCCCGGCCCTATCGCCGGCAAGCCGGGCTCCCACAGGCACTGCACCAGGCTTGAGGGCAGTGCAGTACCTGTGGGAGCCCGGCTTGCCGGCGATAGGGCCGGTAAAGTTTACGAATCAGGCGAAGACAAAGTACTTGCGCACAGTCTCGACCACTTCCCAGGTGCCTTTCATCCCCGGCTCGATCACGAACACATCACCCGCTTTCAGGTGCTTCGGCTCTTCGCCTTCCGGGGTGATGATGCAGTAGCCATCGAGGAAGTGGCAGAACTCCCACTTCTCGTAGTTGACCTCGAACTTGCCCGGGGTGCAGATCCAGGTGCCCATGATCTTGCTGCCGTCGGCCGACAGGTAGGCGTTGAGGTTGACGGTGTGCGGATCGCCGCCGATGCGCTTCCACTTGGTGGCGTCCACGACCGGCGTCGGGCAGGTTTCGCGCAGGACGGTGATGAAATCGGACATGGCACAACTCCTGGTGACTGGCTGAATGACTCGTCACCATAGGGCCATTGGCCGAGCCGCAGTTGCCTGGGCTCGACGTCCAGCTGTCTGGTCGCGCTATGCCAGGCGGTTGACCTCGACGGTGATGTGCGCCAGTTCGTCGTGCACGCCCAGGGCCTGGCGCACGCTGTCGGCGCTGAGTACGCCCTGGGTTGCCAGGCCGAGAATGCAAGCGTACTGGTCCTTGCCCACGCGCCATACGTGCAGGTCGGTGATGCTGGCCGGCACCGGCAGCTGCGCGACTACCGCGCGGATTTCCTCCACTACCGGCGCATCCATCTCCGCATCCAGCAGCACCCGGCCGGTATCGCGCAGCAGGCCGCGGGCCCACAGCGCCACCAGTAGCGCACCTACCAGGCCCATGACCGGGTCGAGCCAGCTGGCGCCCCAATACTTGCCGGCCAGCAGGGCGACGATCGCCAGCACCGAGGTCGCGGCGTCGGCCATCACATGCAGGTAGGCCGAGCGCAGGTTCAGGTCGTGATGATGGTGGCCATGGTCATGGTGGTCGTCGTGGCCATGGTGGTGATGATCATGATGGTGATGATCATCACGCAGCAGCCAGGCGCAGATCAGGTTGACGGCCAGGCCCACGGCGGCGATGAATATCGCCTCGTCATAGTGTATCGGCCCCGGTGCCAGCAGGCGCTCCACCGACTGGAATGCCATCAGCCCGGCCACGCCCAGCAACAGCAGGGCGCTGGAGTAGCCGCCGAGAATCTCGATCTTCCAGGTGCCGAAGGCAAAGCGCCGGTCGCCGGCATAACGCCGCGCGGCGGCATAGGCCAGCAGTGACAGGCCCAAGGCCAGGGCATGGGAGCTCATGTGCCAGCCGTCGGCCAGCAATGCCATGGAATTGAAGAACCAGCCCCCGGTAATTTCCGCCACCATCATCACCGCGGTCAGCCACACGGCCAGGCGCGTCTTGCGCTCGGCGCCCAGGTTGCTGGTATGGAACTGGTGGCTGTGCTGCCAGCGGTCTGAGGTTTGTGTCGCCATGGTTTATCATGCTCCCGGAACGTCGAGAAATATACTATACCCCAGTATACCTAGCATGGTGTGAAACCCAATGGCACATACCCTGAAGAGCAAGAAGCAGCTGCTGACCCGGGTGCGCAAGATCAAGGGCCAGGCGGCTGCCCTGGAGACAGCGCTGGAGCAGGACAAGGACTGCCTGGCGATACTGCAGCAGATCGCCGCCGTGCGCGGTGCGGTGAACGGGCTTATGGCCGAAGTCATGGAAGGGCATATTCGCGAACACCTGGTGGCGGACGGGCTGAGTGCCGAGGAGCGGCAGGACGAGGCGGACAAGGTGGCGTCGTTGCTGCGGTCTTACCTCAAATGATTGCTCGGGAGTGACGCGATCCCAGGTAGGAGCGGCCTTGTGTCGCGATGGGGCGCGAAGCGGCCCCGGAACTCAGCCCCGCTGCACATATTGCTGGGGCTGCTGCGCAGCCCGTTCGCGACACAAGGCCGCTCCTACAAAAGCGCGTATACGCCTGGGGGGTAAGACTACGCCCACCAATACCGCACAAAATGGAAAAACACCGGCGCGGCAAAGCACACCGAATCCATGCGGTCGAGCATGCCGCCGTGGCCTTCGATCATGTGCCCCCAGTCCTTCACCCCGCGGTCGCGCTTGATCGCCGACATCACCAACCCGCCGAAGAAGCCCATGGCGTTCACCGCCAAGGCCATCAGTGCGGCCTGCCAGAAGGTGAACGGGGTGATCCAGCACAGCAGGGCCCCGATCAGGGTGGCCAGCGCCACGCCGCCGGCCAGGCCTTCAATGGTCTTGGATGGCGACAGGTTGGGTGCCACCTTGTGCTTGCCGAACAGCTTGCCGCACACGTACTGCAGCACGTCGCTGATCTGCACCACCAGGATCAGCCAGGCGATCAGCAGCAGGTTGCGGCCCTCGTAACCCGGGATGTCCAAGGTCATCAATGCCGGTACCGACGACACGCAGTACACCGCGATCATCAACCCCCACTGCACCTTCGAGGCGCGCTCGAGAAAGCGCGTGGTGTCGCCGCCGAAACTGGCCAGGATCGGCAGCAGCAGGAACAGGTACACCGGGATGAAGATGCTGAACAGCCCGTACCAGTCCATGGCGATCAGCACGTACTGCACCGGTAGTGCCACATAGAACGCCGCCACCAGCGCCGGGTAGTCGCTGCGCCGGGTCGGGGTGAGGGTCATGAACTCGCGCAGGGCATAGAACGATACGCCGTAGAACAGCACGATCACGCCGTACTTGCCGAACAGGAAGGCGATGCCGATCACCAGCACCATCACCCACCAGGCGTTGATGCGGGCGTTGAGGTTGTCGATCACCGCGTGCGGTGCCGGGCCGGCGCGCCATTTGAGCAGGCGGCCGATCACGCTGGCGAGCAGCAGCAGGGCGCCGATGCCGGCGAACAGGGAAAGGGTGTTGTCGTCCATCTCAGGCATCCTTGGGGGCCAGGTTCAGCAGGGCCTGGCTGGCCCGCTCGAGAAAGGCTTGCTTGCTTTCATCCGCCTGCAGGTGCAGTGGCTCGCCAAAGCTCAATGTGCACAACAAAGGTAACGGCAGCGCGCGACCCTTGGGCATCACTCGGTTGAGGTTGGCGATCCACACCGGCACCAGCTCGACTTCGGGGTTGGCGGCTGCCAGGTGATACAGCCCGCTCCTGAACGGCATCAGCGGCTCGTCGCCGAGGTTGCGGGTGCCCTCCGGGAAGAAGATCAGCGAGTCGCCCTGGGCCACGGCTTCGAGGATCGGCTGCAACGGGCTGCCCTGGCCGGCGCTGTGCTGCCGGTTGATCAGCACACCATTGAAGACCTTGCGGATGAGAAAATCGCGAATGCCCGGTTTGGCCCAATAGTCGGCACCGGCTACCGGACGGGTACGCTTGCGCAGCGGCTGCGGCAGCGAGGCCCATAGCAGTACGAAGTCGCCATGGCTGCTGTGGTTGGCGAAGTACAGGCGCTGCACCGGCAGCGGCGTACAGCCCAGCCACAGGGCGCGGGCGCCGGTGATCAGGCGGGCGGCGGATGTGATGAGGTAGGCGGTCAGGTTGGCGAGCATGGATCGGTAGTCATCCCTTCAAAGGCAGTGTCAGCAGGGTAGTCAGGGCCAGCGACAGCTGCAGGCCCAGGCACACTGCCTGGCGTCGCAGCAGGGCCAGCGCGGCCTGGCTGCGTGCAGGCCAGGCGCGGGAATCGGTGGCCTGCGGTTTGAGCTTCAGCTCGAACAGGGCGCGATCCAGGGCCTGGGTGTCCGCTGCCAGGTCGCGGCTGGCGGCGAGGCGGGCGAACAGTTCGGCATCCAGGGCCACGCGGATGGCCCAGTACTTGTGCAGCACGCCTAGTACCAGCAGCACAACGCATAGCAGGCTGGCCATTGGTTGCAGCTGGGCTCCCAGCAAGGGCGCCAGGCCGTAGGCCAGGGCCAGCAGGGTGAGGCTGTCCGACAGGCGTTCCAGCTGCTTGCCACGGCCCAGCAGGCTGGCCACCAAGTGCAGGGTCATGGTTGTGCCCCTGGCTGTTGCAAGGCCTGGCGGTGCGCGCTGTGCAGGACCACGCCGGGGCGGGCCTTGCGGATCAGCGCTTCGGCCTGGCGAGCATCACTGCAGCGGCCCGTGAGCACCAGCCAGGCGGCCACGGCGCTGGCGCTGCGCGAATAGCCCAGCGCGCAGCAGACCAGCACCGGGCCTTGGGAGCGCAGGCGTTCGATGGCGGCGGCGGCCTGGTGCAGCAATGGGCTTTCCGGGGCGATCAGGTCCAAGGTAGGAAAACATGCATAACCAACGGCGGACGCGACCTTTGTAGGAGCGGCCTTGTGTCGCGAAAGGGCTGCGAAGCGGCCCCAGCAATCTCTGCTGCGAAGCTGAAAACCTGGGGCCGCTTCGCAGCCCTTTCGCGACACAAGGCCGCTCCTACAATTGTCCGCGCTGTCCTTAACATGACACGGTAGCTCCGCACACAAATCGACCACCGCAGCGAACCGCACGCCACGCCCTGGAATCCGCCCAAGGTAGACGCCATCACACACTTCATCCGCCTGGGGGTGCCGCCAGGTCCACAACCGCGAGTTGACCCACGCCCCTACCAGGTACGGCGCCAGCAGCCAGCTGGCTGCATTGGACAAGCGCCCATCGGCGCCTTTCTGAAACCCGCCTGCACCGAGCACACCATAGTTCAGCGCCACCAAAGCCAGCGACACGGCCGGCCAGGTCAACCACAGCCAGGCACCGCCCAACGCAACGGCAGGCACTGCGCACAGCAGCCCCCCCACTGCGTAGAACGACGCCAACCGCCAACGCTTGGCATCCCGTGCAAGGCGCACCTGCTGCCAGGGCAACTGCCCACGATGTGGCCACAACCAGACGCAGACGAACCCCGCCAATGCCCCTGTCGGCACATCGATGAAATGGTGCTGCCAGGTGGTCAGCACCGACACCCCGATCAGTGCCATCCAGCCATGCATCAGCCAACGCCAGGGCTGGCGCTGCACGTGCCGGGCAAACATCGTCCAGATGATCACCAGCAGGGCAATATGCAGCGAAGGCGCCTGGTTGAACGGCTTGTCGAAGCCCATCAGCACATCGAACATCCAGCCGAACACACCGCCCAGCTCCGGCCGCTCGAAGGTGAAGCGCAGCGGCCAGAGCAGGAAGCAGCTGACGCTGATCAGCTGCGCGGTCAGCAACGCCAGCGCGTGCCGGTCCATTTCCTGGCGCGTGCGCGGCAGCAGGAAGGACAAGCCGTAGAGCAGGTCGATCGACCAGTACGGGATGATCGTCCACGGCCACAACGGCATGCGGCTTTCCCAGCCGAACACCAGGCTGCCGACATCACTGCGCCCGGCGGTGTGGTTGTTCGCCAGCCCGTAGCTGAGGAAAAACAGCGGCCCCAGCAACAGAAGCCAGAACACGCCCCGGCGGATCAGCCGGGGCTCGCGTGATGGGCTCATTCAACGCACCCGTTGTGCCAGGCTGACACTGAAAATGCCCCATTCATCGATGCGCTGGGCCAGCTTGCGAAACCCCGCCGCCTCTACCAGCTGGTCCATTTCGGCCTGGCTACGCCGACGCATCACCCAGGCTTCGCCGCCGCGGTGGCTGGTGAGGGCGCGGGCGATCATTTCCAGTTGCGGGTGCCACGGCTGGCCGGTGTAGACCAGGTAGCCGCCATCTTCCACCGCGTCGGCCAGGCCGGCCAGCGAGTTGCCCACCAGCTGGTTGCTGGCGAACAGTTCGTACAGGCCGGAGACCACAGCGAGGGTAGGCGGTTGCTCCAGCGTGGCCAGGCTCTGGCGGTCGAAAGCGTCGCCCTGGACGAAGCGGGCGATGTCAGCCAGGCCTTTTTCCGCGATCAGCGCGCTGCCTTGCTGCACGTTCAGCTCGCTGTAGTCGCGCAGCAGGATCGAGTCAGGCAGTTGCTCCAGCTCTTGCAGGGCTTCGAGGATGTAGCGGCCATGGCCGGCGGCGATATCGACGATGTGCACTGGTCGTTGCTGTTCGCGCAGGCGGGCGATGGCCAGGCGCAGCAGCTCTTCGACGTGCAGCTTGCGCTGGCGAATGCCACGCCAGCCGATGGCATCAAGATAGTTCCGGTCGACCAGGTGGCCGAGCTTGCCCTTGCCGGTCGCCTGGTTACGATATACGTAGTCGAGGGTGCTGCCGGAGTCGAAACCTGTGTCGAAACCCAGCTTGACGCCTTCGGACAGCCCCTTGCCCAGGCGCAGGCCGGCGCGGGTAGCGCGCCAGTAAAGGTCGCGGGGCGAGTTGCGCGGTAGCGGTGCGGCCAGGCTTTCGGCCTCGGCGCAGCTGGCGCCGGTCTTGTCGGCATCGAGCAGTGACGGCAGGGCTGCGGGGCTGGCGAAGCAATGCTCGACGAACCGCTCGATGCGCCGCAAGGCATGGGCCCGATCACGCTCGCCCAGGGTGTCGTGGAAGAAGCCTGGCAGGATGTGCATTTCCTTGCGCGCACTGCCCAGGCGTTCGAAGAAGCGTTCCTGCGGCTGGCGTTCGACCACGAAGTCGGCACCGGACACCAGCAACTGCGTCGGTAGCTGGATGGCCTGGGCATCCGCTACCACCCGGTCGGCGGCTTCGTACAGACCCAGCAGCATGGTCACCGAAATCGGCCGGCTGATCAGCGGGTCGGCCACGTACGACATGACCCGTTCGGGGTCGTGGGTGAGCAGGCGAGGCTTGACGTAGCTGTTGACGAAGAAGTTGCCGCGCAACGCCTTCAGCAGCCTCAGGCCAGGGCGGGCAAATGGCACGTACAGTTTGACCTTGAACGCTGGCGAGGCCAGCACCAGGCAGCGCACCTTGGGTGCGTAGTCGTGGGCCCAGGTGGCGACCAGCACGGCCCCGACGCTCTGCGCCAGCACTACCAGGTCCTGTTCGGCGATGCCATGGCAGGCCTGGATGTGCTCGATGAAGGTCTGCACATCGCGCACGCTGGTGGCGAAGCCCGGGCTGTCGCCGCGCGCGCCCGGCGACTGGCCGTGGCCGCGGGCATCCCAGGCGAAGAAATCGTAGCCTGGCATGTCCAGCTCATCGGCCAGGTGGGCCATGCGCCCGCCGTGTTCGTGGCCGCGGTGGAACATCACCACGGCCCGGCGTGGCTGGTGTTGGTTACGGGTGGCAGGCCAGTGACGGTAGTGCAGCTCGACGCCGTCATGGGTGGAGAAGTGCAGCGCTTGCGCTTGGCGCATGGTCGACATCCTTTTACGACGGCAGTGGGCTCAGCGGGTTTCGGCCAGCCCCTGGCGAACCCGGTTGTAGAGGGTATAGAGCGAGAGTGCGAGGATGACCAGCAACAAGCCGTTGATCCAGGCGCCGCTCAGCAGGCCGAAGGCAACACCGGTACCCAGCACGCCGAAAGCGAACGCCCGGTCGCTCTTGCCCATGGGGCCGTCGTAGCGCCGTGAGGCGCCGGCCAGCGGGCCCATGACACCGGCGTATTCGCTGAAGGTGGCGCTGAGCACCACGAGGACGATCAAGGTTGGCGATACACCGGCCAGCAGGGCAAAGGGCAGGTACAGCGCGGCATCGGCGATCACGTCGCACAGCTCGTTGAGGTAGGCGCCGAGGGTGGATTGCTGGCCGAACTCCCTGGCGAGCATGCCGTCGACGGCGTTCAATGCCATGCGCAGCAGCATCCAGACCGGCACCAGGATGAACAACCAGGTGAGATGCGGCAGGGCAGCCAGCAGCAGGCCCAGCAGGACTGACAGCAGGGCTGCGGCGACGGTGACCTGGTTGGCGGTGATACCGCGGTCGTGGAGGCGCTGCACAGCAGGGCGGAGCAGGGCCTGGAAGCGCGGTTTGAGCTGGTAGATCGATGCCACTGGAAGGTCCTTTTCGGTGGGTCGTTATGGCGCCATTGTGTGCGAGCCTTCTTCGCGGGTAAACCCGCTCCCACAGGCACCGCGTCTACTCGAGAGATATTACATATCCTGTGGGAGCGGGCCCGCCCGCGAACACGGGCGAAGCCCGTGCCATCCATCGCGGTGGCTGCTTCGCGGGCTTGCCCGCTCCCACAGGCACAGCGCCCATCCGAGAGATATCACATATCCTGTGGGGCGGGCTCACCCGCGAACACGGGCGAAGCCCGTGCCATCCACTCAGTCAGCGGGTGAGGGCGGTTACCAACCCTGCGGCATACCCCGGCAGTGCTGCAAAATCGCGTGCACACACCAGCAACCGGCGATTGGCCCATGGTTCCCTCAGCGCCACCCAGTGCAACGGCAACACCCCTTGCCAACGCTTCACTGCAGCCAGCGGCACAATCCCCACTCCGGCTCCGCCCGCAACCATGCGGATCACGCCATCGAACCCTTCGGCACGTACCCGAACCCGCATGCGCCGCCCCTCGCGCAGCGCCTGCTCTTCCAGGTACAACGCCAATGCACTGCCGGCTCCCAGGCCGACATAGCCATGGGCCAGGCTATCGATAAAGCTCGGCGCGACCTCACTGGCCAGCGGGTGGCGCAGCGGCGTTACCAACACCAACGGGTCTTCGCGAAACGGCCGGGTCTGCAGGTGCGCGCTGGGTGCGGCGGTCGAAACGATGCCCAGGTCTGCCATGCCTTGGGTAATCGACTGCACGATGCGCAGGCTCGGCAACTCTTGCACATCCACGCTGACTCCGGGGTTTTCAGCCAGATAGCTGGCCAACAGTTCCGGCAGGTACTCCGTGAGCGCGGCCGTGTTGCACAGCAGGCGCACCTGGCCCTGCTGCCCTTGCGCGTACTGGCTCAGGTCGAACTGCAGGCGCTCGGCCTGCTGCGTTATCAGCCGGGCATGCTGTAGCAGTGCCTGGCCGGCCGGAGTTGCTTGTACGCCACGGCGGTTGCGTTCCAGCAAAGGGATGCCCAGCGATGCCCCCATGGCGCGGATGCGCGCACTGGCTGCTGCCAGCGACAGATGGCTGCGGCTGGCACCGGCGGTGATGTTGCCGCACTCCAGGGTGTGCTGGAACAGCCTGAGGTCGATCAGGTCGAAATGCATGTGGCTCTGTCCTGGCAAGAGTCTGGCTGAGTATATGGCAGATTTTCACCCCGGCCGGCGCACGCCATCATCGGCCCATGAACACCTTGCTCGCTTTCTACCAGAACATTGGCCCAGCGCTGTCGCTGCTGGTGGTACTGACCTTCCTGCTGGCCGGTGCGGTGAAGGGGGTGATCGGCCTCGGCCTGCCGACCATCGCCATGGGCCTGTTGGGCCTGGCTATGTCACCGGCGCAGGCTGCGGCATTGCTGATCGTGCCGTCGACCCTCACCAACCTGTGGCAGCTGGCCAGCGGTGGGCACCTGCGGGGGTTGCTGGTGCGCCTGTGGCCAATGCTGGCGATGATCTTCGTCGGTACCTTGCTGGGCAGTACCTGGCTGGGGATCAACAGCGGCCCTTGGGCCGTACATGCACTGGGCGCGGCCTTGGTGGTGTATGCGCTGTACGGGCTGGTCGGCCCGGGCTTGCGCCTGGCACCCGGGCGGGAGCGTTGGTCGGGGCCGCTTTGCGGGCTGGTTACGGGCGTGGTCACGGCGGCGACCGGGGTATTCGTGATACCGGCGGTGCCCTACCTGCTGAGCTTGGGTTTGAGCCGGGAACAGATGATCCAGGCCCTGGGCCTGTCGTTCACGGTTTCGACCCTGGCCTTGGCCGTTGGCCTGGCCGGGCAGGATGCCCTGGGTGGCCAGGCACTGGGTGCTTCGCTGCTGATGCTGGCGCCGGCCTTGCTCGGCATGCTGGCCGGCCAGTGGCTGCGTCAGCGCATCAGCGCGCTGCTCTTCAAACGCTGCTTCTTCATCGGCCTGGCCGCACTCGGCGGCCATTTGCTGATCAGCGGTTAGCGCTTGATACGCTGAGCATGTCGATCATCTGAATGTCGAAGTCGCGTTCCAGGTAGTCCATGCGTTTTTCGAAGAACGCGGTCATGTGCGGCAGGGCCGAATGCACATCCAGCGCGGCCTTGTCGGCCCAGACCTCGAAGAACACGAACAGGCTCGGGTCCTGCTTGTCGCGCAGCATGTGGTACTCGATGCAGCCCGGCTCCTGGCGGCTTGGTTCGACGTAGGCGCGGAACAGGGTTTCGAACGCTTCAGCCATTTCCGGGCGGGTCTTGGCTTTGAGGATGAAGGCGTACTGCTCACTCATGGATCGCTACTCGGTGATGGGGAGGGTGATACGATTCTAAGGCAATAATGGGTTATTTATTCGTGACTTCAGGTTAATTGTATTTTGCCCATGCATTACTGTATCCCGCGCCCGCGAGCTCCTAACCTGCTGGCCTGAATTTTCCGGAGGCCCGCATGAAGAAGATCCTTTTGCTCAACGGTGGTAAACAGTTCGCTCACTCTGATGGTCGCCTAAACGCGACCTTGCACGAAGCGGCCATCGCTCACCTGGACCGGGCGGGGTTCGATGTGCGGCAAACCTTCATCGACGGCGGCTACGACGCCAGGGAAGAGGTTGAGAAGTTCCTCTGGGCCGATGTGGTCATCTACCAGATGCCCGGCTGGTGGATGGGCGCGCCATGGACTGTGAAGAAATATATCGATGACGTATTCACCGCAGGCCACGGCAGCCTGTATGCCAACGACGGCCGTACCCGTGCGGACCATTCGCAGAAGTACGGCAGCGGTGGCCTGGTGCATGGCAAGCAGTACATGCTTTCGCTGACCTGGAATGCGCCGCAGCAGGCATTCGACGACCCGAGCGACTTCTTCGAGGGCAAGGGGGTGGACGCGGTGTACTTCCCGTTCCACAAGGCCAACCAGTTCCTTGGCATGACCGGGCTGCCGACTTTCTTGGCGGTGGATGTGATGAAGCGGCCCGATGTGCCGGCTGCTTTGGCGGCCTATGAGGCGCATCTGGACAAGGTGTTCGGCAAGGCGCAGTAAGGTTTTTCCTGGGCTGGCCTCTTCGCGGGTTCACCCGCGAAGAGGCCCGTACAAGCACCGCTGGACTTGGCCTCGACAACCGGCTATCTAATCCCAGCAGAGACCAACCACAGGCGCAGATGTGAAAACCCGATCCGAAGAACTGCAGGTATTCGTCGCCGTCATCGACTGCGGCTCGATCTCCGCTGCTGCCGAGCAGATGGGCCAGACCCCGTCCGCCGTCAGTCGTACCCTGTCGCGTCTTGAAGGCAAGCTGGGCACCACGCTGGTCAACCGTACCACCCGGCGCATGGACCTGACCGAGGAGGGCCGCTTCTTCCTCGAACGCGCGCGGTTGATCCTGGAGCAGATGGACGAGATGGAAGAGCGCCTGTCGATGAACCGCCAGACCCCTACCGGGCGCCTGCGCATCAACGCCGCCGCGCCGTTCATGCTGCATGCCATCCTGCCGTGGATCGGCGAATTCCGCCGTCAATACCCTGGCATCGAACTGGAACTCAATACCGACGACCTGATCATCGACCTGCTCGAGCAGAGCACCGATGTGGCGATCCGCATCGGTGAACTGGCCGACTCCAGCCTGCACGCGCGCAGCCTGGGGTGCAGCCCGGTACAGGTGCTGGCCAGCCCGGCCTACCTCGAGCAGCACGGCACGCCGCAGCGGGTCGAGGACCTGGCCAAGCACTGCCTGCTCGGCTTCAGCCAGCCCGAATCGCTCAACCACTGGCCATTGCGCCATGCCCAAGGTGACCGCTGGAGCATCCGCCCGTCGCTGATCGCCTCCAGCGGCGAGACCTTGCGCCAACTGGCGCTGGCCGGCGAGGGCATCGTCAGCCTGTCGCACTTCATGACCCACGAGGACATCCGCACCGGGCGCCTGCAAGTGCTGCTGAGCGAAGCCAACAACGGCTACCGCCAGCCGATCCATGCGGTGTACTACCGCAACACCCAGCTGGCGCTGCGTATCCAGTGCTTCCTCGATTTCATTCAGCGCAAGCTGGCGATGTACGCCAGCTGAGTTGCCTGAACGCGACAGATCCTGTCCACAGGCGGCGAAACTTCCTGCGGTTGTTTGCACAGTCGGAACGCTTCGGCCTTACTGACTGCTCAACAAAAACAACACCAAGGAAGTGTCATGCGTATTGCTCCGTTCCAGTACCTGGCTCTCGCAGCCGCGATCCTGAGCTGTTCCTCGGTTCATGCCGCCAACCTTGAGGGCGGCGCAGTAGCCGCCCCCGATCAATATGGTGCACAGGTGGCCGCCGACATCCTCAAGAAAGGCGGCAACGCGGTGGATGCGGCAGTGGCTACGGCATTCACCCTGGCGGTGACCTATCCCGAGGCTGGCAACATCGGCGGTGGCGGGTTCATGACCCTGTTCGTCGACGGCAAACCCTACTTCCTCGACTACCGCGAAGTCGCGCCCCAGGCCGCCACGCGCAACATGTACCTGGACGAAAAGGGTGAGGTCATCGAGAACCTCAGCCTGGTCGGGGCACGCGCTGCTGGCGTACCGGGCACGGTGATGGGGTTGTGGGAGGCGCACCAGAAGTTCGGCAAGCTGCCCTGGAGCGAGCTGCTGACCCCGGCCATCGGCTATGCGAAAAACGGCTTCAAGGTGGCCGCAAAGCAGTACCAGTACCGCAACGATGCCCAGGGCATGTACAAGACCGCGACCAATTTCAACGACTACTTCGGCAACATGAAGGTCGGCGAGCTGTTCAAGCAACCGGAAATGGCCCAGACCCTGGAACGCATCGCCGACAAGGGCGTGAGCGAGTTCTACCAGGGCAAGACCGCCGACCTGCTGGTGGCGCAGATGCAGGCCGACAAGGGCCTGATCACCAAACAGGACCTCAAGGACTACAAGGCCGTTTGGCGTGAGCCGATGGCCGTGAGCTGGCGTGGCAACGTGGTGTATACCGCGCCACCGCCAAGCTCCGGTGGCGTCGCCCTGGCCCAGCTGCTGGGCATCAAGGAAAACCGCGCGGCGGACTTCAAGGGTGTGGCGCACAACTCGGCGCAGTACATACACCTGTTGGCCGAGATCGAGAAGCGCGTGTTCGCCGACCGCGCCGACTACCTTGGCGACCCGGCCTTTACCAAAGTGCCGGTGGATCAGCTGGTGGCCAAGGACTACCTGGCCAAGCGCGCCGCGCAGGTCAACCCGAAGGCCATTTCCGACACCGACAAGGTCAAGCCGGGCCTGGAACCGCACCAGACCACGCACTTCTCGATCGTCGACAAGCAGGGCAATGCGGTCAGCAACACCTACACCCTCAACCTCGATTACGGCAGTGGTGTGGTGGTGAAAGGCGCCGGCTTCCTGCTCAACGACGAGATGGACGATTTCAGCGCCAAGCCGGGGGCGGCGAACGCCTTTGGTGTGGTTGGCGGCGATGCCAATGCCATCGCCCCGGGCAAGCGCATGCTGTCGTCCATGAGCCCCAGCCTGATGACCCGTGATGGCAAGGTCGAGCTGGTCATCGGTACCCCGGGTGGCTCGCGGATCTTCACCTCGATCTTCCAGGTGATGAACAACCTGTACGACTACGACATGCCGCTGGACAAGGCGGTGGCGGCGCAGCGCGTGCACCATCAGTTGCTGCCCAAGGACACCATCTACTTCGACAGCTATGCGCCGCTGACCGGGCCGGTGGCTGATGAACTGAAGAAGATGGGCTATGTGCTGGAGGACCAGGGCTGGGAGATGGGGGATATCCAGGCGATCCGGGTTGATGGGACGAAGCTGGAGACCGCTTCGGATCCGCGTGGGCGTGGGGTAGGGATGATCGTCAAATGATTGTATAGGCAGTGCAGACGCATTCGCGGGTAAACCCGCTCCCACAGGATTGGTGCAGCCTTCGAAACTTGCACTGTACCTGTGGGAGCGGGTTTACCCGCGAATCCTATCTATCGGTCAGACGCGGAACTGGCTGACCAACGTCTGCAACTGCCCCCCCAACCGCGCCAGCTCCACGCTGGACGCCGCCGTCTCGTCACTGGCCGCCGCCGTCTGCTCCGACACATCGCGCACATTCAGGATGCTGCGGCTGATTTCCTCCGCCACCGCACTCTGCTGCTCTGCCGCCGCGGCAATCTGCTGGTTCATCGACTGGATGCTCGACACCGTGCTGGTGATGCTCTCCAGCGAAGCCCCGGCCTTGCGCGCCAGCTCGACGCTGCTGTCGGTCAGGGTACGGCTGCCGTGCATGGCCGTAGCCACTTGCTGGGTGCCATGCTGCAGGCTGGCGATCAGTTCTTCGATCTCTTCGGTGGATTTCTGTGTGCGCTGGGCCAGGCCGCGCACTTCATCGGCGACCACGGCAAAACCACGGCCGGCCTCGCCGGCACGCGCCGCCTCGATCGCTGCGTTCAGCGCCAGCAGGTTGGTCTGTTCGGCCACCGACTTGATCACGTCCATCACGCTGCCGATCTTCTGGCTTTCCTGCTGCAGCAGGTTCATGGCTTCGGTGGAGCGGTGCATGTCCTCGGCCAGGCGCTCGATCTGGCCAATGGCTTCGCCCACCACGCGGTCGCCGGCACGGGCTTCGTCATCGGCGCCGGTGGCGGCATGTGAAGCCTGTTCGGCATTGCGCGCCACTTCCTGAACGGTAGCGGCCATTTCATGCATGGCGGTGGCCACCTGGTCGGTCTCGACCTTCTGGCTGTTGGCGCCGGCGCTGGTCTGCTCGGTCACCGCCGAAAGTTCCTCGGCAGCGCTGGCGATCTGGGTGACGCCATCGCGGATGCCGCTGATCAGCTCGCGCAAAGTGGTGCCCATGCGGGCGATGCCTTGTTGCAGCACGCCCAGTTCGTCGCGGCGGGTGACGCGCAGGTGCTGGGTGAGGTCGCCGCTGGCGATCTTTTCCACTGCCACCATGGTGTCGCGCAGCGGGCGGGTGATCTGCCGGGTGATCAGCACTGCCGCCAGCACGCCGACCAGCAGTGCCAGCAGCGTGGCGATGGCCTGCAGGCTGCGGGCCTGGGTGCTCTCGATGTCGCGGCGCTGCAGCTGGATCTGGTACAGCGCGTCGCTGCGCTTGACGATGTCGGCACCTTGTACAGTCATTTCGGCGCGCGCAGTGGTGATGTTGGCGACCGCATCGCGGAACTGGCGCACGGCGTCACGGTAGGCCAGCACCGAGCCTTCGAACTGTTGCAGGCGCGTGTCTTCGGCCGGCAGCTGGCGCTTGAGGTTGTCGATTTCGGCCAGCGCGGCGTCCAGCTGGCGCAGGGCGGCCTGTTCGTTGGCAGCACTGTTTTCGGCAATGTAGCCGCGTACGTCGATGCGTACCTGCAGCAGTTGCTGGCGGGCCTTGCTGATCAGCTGATACTGGGCCAGGCGCACGCTGTCGGCTTCGGGGCGTGCCATGACTTCCTGGCTGAGGGCGTCCATGGCCTGGTCGGCACGGCTGGCCGAGCCGTCCATGGCCGTGCGCGCAGTGCGGGTGGCGTCGTAGCCCTGGCGCATCTTGTTCAGCGACACCTTGTAGGCGCTGATGGTCTCGCCCAGTTCACCCAGCAGCTTGATGTTTTCCGGGCTCTTGAAGGTGCTGGCCAGGTAGGCCTGCTGCTTGCTGAAGGCGTCCAGTTTGGTCTGGGTGTTGGCGGCGGCGGCATCGTCGCCGTTGGCGATCATGTACTGCAGGCGGGCAATGCGCAGGTCGGTCAGGTCCTTGTTGAGCTGGCCGATATCGCCCATCCAGTTGCTGCGGTCGATCAGGCTGCCCAGGCTGGTCCAGCCGGTCAGGGCCAGCAGGCCGGTGAGGATCAGTACCAGGCCGAAGCCCAGGCCGAGTTTGAGGTTGACGCTGATGTTGGCGAACCAGCTGTTCATGCACGCTCTCCAGAAGTTGTTTTCGCTCGCTTGATCTTCGATCGCCAGGCGTTGTTGTTCTGGATGCCCGCTGATTCGTGCAGGGGTTATCGGCAGTGATGGAGGAAGCTGAAACGCTTTTTCAGCAGATTTGTAACTGGCTTGATTGGGGCTGCTCTGCAGCCCTTCGCGGGCATGCCCGCTCCCACAGGGATAGCGCCAACTTCAAGGGCAGCGATTTACCTGTGGGAGCGGGCGTGCCCGCGAAGCAGGCGACGCGGTGGATGGCACCGGCTTTGCCGGTGTTCGCGGCTAAAGCCGCTCCTACAGGGATCGCGTCCGTTTTGGAAGCTATTCAAAGGTTGCGCGCGCTGAAGGTATCGCAGCGGTTCACTTCGCCCTCGGCAAACCCGGCCTTGAACCAGCGCACCCGTTGCGCCGAGGTGCCGTGGGTGAACGAGTCTGGTACCACGCGCCCGCGGCCTTGCTGCTGCAGGCGGTCATCGCCAATGGCATTGGCCGCGTTCAGCGCCTCTTCGACGTCGCCAGGTTCCAGCCAGTTCAGGCGCTTCTGCGCCTGGTAGGCCCATACCCCGGCCAGGCAGTCGGCCTGCAGCTCTTGGCGCACCAGCAGGCCATTGTCGCCTTCCATGCGCTGGCCACTACGACGCGCGGCATCGACCTTGGCCGACACGCCCAGCAGGGTCTGTACGTGATGGCCGATTTCGTGGGCAATCACGTAGGCCTGGGCAAAGTCGCCGGCTGCGGCGAAGCGGGTTTCCATTTCGCGGAAGAACGACATGTCCAGGTAGACCCGCTGGTCTGCCGGGCAGTAGAAGGGCCCCACCGCCGCCGAGGCAAAGCCACAGGCCGAATTGACCTGGCCGCTGAACAGCACCAGCTTGGGGTCGCGGTACTGCTTGCCGCCCTCGGCGAACAGGGCTTTCCAGGTGTCTTCGGTGTCGCCCAGGATCGAGGCGACGAACTCGGCCTGCTGGTCGTTGGCCGGCGGGGCCTTGCCGCCCGCGCTGCTGGGTGCCTGCTGTTGTTGCTGCTCCATCTGGCCGGCGAGCTGGCCAAGAATCTGCAATGGGTCCTGGCCGGTGAGCCAGCCGATGCCGACAATCAGCAGCACCGCTCCAAGCCCCAGCCCCTTGCCGCCGCCGAAACGCATGCCGCCGCCACCACCTTCGCCTCGGGCATCGACCACATTGTCGCTGCGTCGGCCTTTTCGCCAATCCATGAATGCTCTCCGGAGCGTGAAACAAGAAGACAAAGATTAGTCCACGACGGCGGCGAGTGTCAGGCCAAGGTGTTCATACATAACCAAATGGTTATGTTCACTGTGGCTGAATTCAATATTCATTGCGGGTTACCTGCCTGAAACTGCATATGGGAGCGGGCTTGCCCGCGACAGGGTTTCAAGACCCCCCTCGCATTTCCATAATTCCAAGAGAGGAAACCGGCATGCCCGCCCAGGACAACAGCCGCTTCGTGATCCGTGATCGCAACTGGCACCCGAAAGCCCTTACGCCTGACTACAAGACGTCCATTGCCCGCTCGCCACGCCAGGCACTGGTCAGCATCCCGCAGTCGATCAGCGAAACCACCGGCCCGGACTTTTCCCACCTGGGCTTCGGCGCCCATGACCATGACCTGCTGCTGAACTTCAACAACGGCGGCTTGCCGATCGGCGAGCGCATCATCGTCGCCGGCCGTGTGGTCGACCAGTACGGCAAGCCTGTGCCGAACACCCTGGTGGAAATGTGGCAGGCCAACGCCGGCGGCCGCTACCGTCACAAGAATGACCGCTACCTGGCACCGCTGGACCCGAATTTCGGTGGCGTCGGCCGTTGCCTGACCGACCGTGATGGCTACTACAGCTTCCGCACCATCAAGCCGGGCCCTTACCCATGGCGCAACGGCCCGAACGACTGGCGCCCGGCGCACATCCACTTCGCCATCAGCGGCCCGTCGATCGCCACCAAGCTGATCACCCAGCTGTACTTCGAGGGTGACCCGCTGATCCCGATGTGCCCGATCGTCAAGTCGATCGCCAACCCGCAAGCCGTGCAGCAGTTGATCGCCAAGCTCGACATGAGCAACGCCAACCCGATGGACTGCCTGGCCTACCGCTTCGACATCGTGCTGCGCGGCCAGCGCAAGACCCACTTCGAAAACTGCTGAGGACCCCGCCATGCCAATCGAACTGCTGCCGGAAACCCCTTCGCAGACCGCCGGCCCCTACGTGCACATCGGCCTGGCCCTGGAAGCGGCCGGCAACCCGACCCGCGACCAGGAAATCTGGAACCGCCTGGCCAAGCCGGACGCGCCGGGTGAGCACATCCTGCTGATCGGCCAGGTGTATGACGGTAACGGCCACCTGGTGCGCGATTCGTTCCTGGAAGTGTGGCAAGCCGATGCCAACGGCGAGTATCAGGACGCCTACAACCTGGAAAACGCCTTCAACAGCTTCGGCCGCACCGCCACCACCTTCGATGCCGGTGAGTGGACCCTGCACACGGTCAAACCCGGTGTGGTGAACAACGCTGCGGGCGTGCCGATGGCGCCGCACATCAACATCAGCCTGTTCGCCCGGGGGATCAACATCCACCTGCATACGCGGCTGTATTTCGATGACGAGGCCGAGGCCAATGCCAAGTGCCCGGTGCTCAACCTGATCGAGCAGCCGCAGCGGCGCGAGACCCTGGTGGCCAAGCGTTGCGAGGTGGACGGGAAGACGGCGTATCGCTTCGATATCCGTATTCAGGGGGAAGGGGAGACGGTGTTCTTCGACTTCTGAGTGAAGCCTGGGGCCGCTTTGCGGCCCATCGCCGGCAAGCCGGCTCCCACACCGACCGCGCTGCCCTCAAGGCCTGTGCAATACCTGTGGGAGCTGGCTTGCCGGCGATGGGCTGCAAAGCAGCCCCGGCGATCTGAAGGTCAACGCCGAACCAGCAGCACCCCACTCTCCATATGGTGGGTATACGGGAACTGGTCAAACAACGCACACCGCTCGATGCGGTGCGTATCCTGCAACTGGGCAATGTTCGCTGCCAGCGTCTCCGGGTTGCACGAGATGTACAGGATCCGCTCGAAACGCCGGGTCAGCTCGCAGGTATCCGGGTCCATCCCCGCCCGTGGCGGGTCGACGAACACCGTACCGAACTCGTAGCTCTTCAGGTCGATGCCTTCCAGCCGACGGAACGGCCGCACCTCATTCAGCGCCTGAGTCAGCTCTTCTGCCGACAGGCGCACCAGCCGCACGTTATCCACAGCGTTCTCGTCGAGGTTGCTCAGCGCGGCATTGACCGAGGTCTTGCTGATTTCCGTGGCCAGCACCTGGCGCACCCGAGTGGCCAGTGGCAGAGTGAAGTTGCCGTTACCGCAATACAACTCCAGCAGGTCGTCGTCACGCTCGCCAATCGCCTCGAAGGCCCAGCTCAGCATCTTCTGGTTCACTGCGCCGTTGGGCTGGGTGAACGCGCCTTCCGGCTGGCGGTAGCTGAACACACGGCCAGCGACGTCGAGTTTTTCCACCGCGTAGTCACGGCCGATGACCAGTCGCTTGCCCTTGGAGCGGCCGATGATGCTCACGCCCAGCTCTTCGGCCAGCTGCCGTGCGGCCGTTTCCCAGGCCTCGTCCAGCGGGCGGTGGTAGCACAAGGTGATCATGGCATCGCCGGCCAGAGTGGTCAGGAACTCCACCTGGAACAGGCGGTTGCCCAGCTCCTCGCTGGCCTGCCAGGCCGCCTTCAGGCGCGGCATCAGTGCATTGATGCGCTGGCTGGCGATGGGGAAGTCGTCGATCAGGATCGCCTTGTGCTTTTCGCCCGGGGCGAACATGGCGTAGTGGCGCTGGCCATCCTCGCGCCACAGGCGGAACTCGGCGCGCAGGCGGTAATGCTCGCGCGGCGAGTCGAAAACAGCCGGCTCCGGCGCGCCGAACGGTGCCAGCAGCTCGCGCAACCGAGCCACCTTGGCGTCCAGCTGCGTGGTGTAGGAGGAGGGGTCGAAAGCAGCACTCATGCGTTGAACCAGCCCAGCTTGATGACGAACAGGATGGAAAGGATCACCAGGGCCGGGTTCAGGTCGCGATGGCGGCCGGAGATCAGCTTGACGGCGGTCCAGGAAATGAAACCGAAGGCGATGCCGTTGGCGATCGAGTAGGTCAGCGGCATGGCCAGGGCGGTCACTACCACCGGTGCGGCTTCTGTGACGTCGTCCCAGTTTATTTCTGCCAGGCCCGAGGCCATCAGCACCGCGACGAACAGCAGCGCCGGGGCGGTGGCGAAGGCCGGCACGCTACCGGCCAGCGGGGCGAAGAACAGCGCCAGCAGGAACAGCACGGCGACCACGATGGCAGTCAGGCCGGTGCGGCCACCGGCGCTTACGCCCGCGGCGGATTCGATGTAGCTGGTGGTGGTCGAGGTGCCCAGCAGGGAGCCGGCCATGGCTGCGGTACTGTCGGCGATCAGGGCACGGCCCATCTTCGGCATGTGGCCGTCCTTGCCCATCAGCCCGGCGCGCTTGGCCACGCCGATCAGGGTGCCGGAGTTGTCGAACAGGTCGACGAACAGGAAGGCGAAGATCACGCTGACCAGGCCCACGTCCAGCGCGCCGGCGATGTCCAGCTGCAGGAAGGTCGGGGCCAGCGATGGCGGCATCGAGACCACGCCGCCGAAGGGCGTCACGCCCATCAGGATCGAGGCGATGGTTACGGCGAGAATGCCGATCAGCACGGCACCGCGCACTTTCAGCGACTCGAGGCCGACGATCAGGAAGAAGCCCAGGGTGGCGAGGATCGGTGCCGGCTGCTTGAGGTCGCCCAGGCCCACCAGGGTGGCTGGGTTATCGACGACGATGCCTGCGTTATGCAGGGCGATCAATGCCAGGAACAGGCCGATACCCGCGGCAATGGCCGAACGCAGCGGCAGCGGGATGCTGTTCACGATCCATTCGCGGATGCGGAAGATCGACAGCAGGAAGAACATCACCGCCGACAGGAACACCGCACCCAGTGCCACCTGCCAGGTGTGGCCCATGTGCAGGACCACGGTGTAGGTGAAGAACGCGTTCAGGCCCATGCCCGGCGCCAGGGCGATCGGGTAGTTGGCGATCAGGCCCATGGTCACCGAGCCGATGGCCGCGGCCAGGCAGGTGGCGACGAAGATCGCGCCCTTGTCCATGCCGGTCTCGCCGAGGATGCTCGGGTTGACGAACAGGATGTAGGCCATGGCCAGGAAGGTGGTGACGCCCGCGAGAATCTCGGTGCGCACATTGGTGTTGTGTGCTTTTAGTTGAAACAGCCTTTCCAGCATGCCCGCTCCCCAAGGCGCCCCCGGCGCCATGAATGTATCGACCCCATCAGCAAAGCACAGACCGTACCGGTTGCCGTGGTTTTGTGTGGGGAGGAAAAAAGCCGCGCATCATACCAGCATGCTTGGCGGGGGCCTATGGCCGTTGGGGAATGGTAATTTTTTCCCTGTGCCGGCCTCTTCGCGGGTGAACCCGCTCCCACAGGTACTCCACCAGATCTGAAGGCAGCGCGGTCCTTGTGGGAGCGGGTTTACCCGCGAAAGGGCCGGTACAGGCTACAGATCAACCATTATGCAACCGGTCCCGCTTGGCCAGTGTCGGGAACAGTTTTATCCACACCCCAGTTACCAGCAAAGTGCCCACCCCACCCAGCACCACCGCTGGCACTGTGCCAAACCAGTGCGCGGTCACCCCCGATTCGAACTCGCCGAGCTGGTTCGAGGCACCAATGAACAAGCCGTTCACTGCACTCACCCGTCCGCGCATTTCATCCGGCGTCTCCAGCTGCACGAAGGCGCCACGGATGACCATGCTGATCATGTCCGCCGCGCCCAGTACCACCAGCACTGCCAGCGAAAACCAGAACGAGGTCGACAGGCCGAAGGTGATGGTCGCCACGCCGAACACGCCCACCGCCGTGAACATGGTCCGCCCCACGTTGCGCTCGAACGGGAAGCGCGCCAGCCACAGCGACATCAGCAACGCACCCACCGCTGGCGCCGAGCGCAGCAGGCCCAGGCCCAGCGGGCCGGTGAGCAGGATGTCCTTGGCGAACACCGGCAGCAGCGCGGTGGCCCCGCCCAGCAGTACGGCGAACAGGTCCAGCGAGATGGCGCCGAGGATGTCGGGCCGGCTGCGGATGAAGCGGATGCCGGCCAGCAGCGATTCGAGGCTGGCGCGCCCGCGCTGGGCCACCTGGCCGCGTGCCTGCAGGCTCAGGGTCAGCACGCAGGCGATGGCGTACAGGGCCACGGTGGGGCCGTATACCCAGATGCTGCCAAACGCATACAGGAAACCGCCCACCGCCGGCGCCACGATGGTTGCTGCCTGGGTAGCCGAGGCCGAAGCCGCCACCGCTCGCGGGAACAGCCCGGCCGGTACCACGTTGGGCAGCAGCGCCTGGGTCGCTGGCATTTCGAAGGAACGCGTGGCACCGAGCAGGAAGGCGAGGGCGAAGATCAGCTCGCGGGTGACGTTGTCGGTGGCACTGCCCAGCGCCAGTGCCAAGGCTATCAACCCCTGCAGGCTCTGGCACAGCGCAGCGACCTTGCGCCGGTCATAGCGGTCGGCGACATGCCCGGTGTGCAGCATGAACAGCACCCGTGGGGCGAACTCGACCAGGCCGACCAGGCCCAGGTCCAGCACATTGCCGGTCAACTGGTAGAGGTGCCAGCCGATGGCCACGGTGAGCATCTGGAAGCCGCTGGCGGTGAATACGCGGGCCAGCCAGAAGGCCAGGAAAGGGCGGTGGTGACGCAACAACTGCGGTGCGGAATCGGACATCGGAAACCAGGGGCCTCGGCGCAGTAGAGGGGGACGCAGCGTATCATCTGTTTGTAACAAACAGTTACTGTTTGCCGAGGTCGGCACTTTTTCACGCGCTGGGAAAGGGGGTGGGGCAACCGGTCACGCGGCAATCAACCACACGGCCCGGCGGCCCATTCAGGACTATGCTTCCTAGCAATCGTTGATCTGGATCAATCGTTCCAGATGTAACGATCGGGCCCTTGGGCTGAAATCCCTGCGATCGAACAGAACAATTCCAACGCGCCGCACTCGACTACCGTGGGGGCAGTGGGCGATTGGGCCAGCGGCCCGGACGCCGGATTATCTGAAGAGGAAGCACCATGTTCGGAATAGAGGCCTTAGAGCTCGCCCGAATGCAGTTTGCCTTTACCGTATCGTTCCATATCCTGTTCCCGGCCATCACCATTGGCCTGGCGAGTTACCTGGCAGTCCTCGAAGGGCTCTGGCTGCGGACCAACAACCAGGTCTACCGTGACCTTTATCACTTCTGGTCGAAAATCTTCGCCGTCAACTTCGGCATGGGCGTGGTTTCCGGCCTGGTCATGGCCTACCAGTTCGGTACCAACTGGAGCCGCTTCTCCGACTTCGCCGGCGCCATTACCGGCCCGTTGCTCACTTACGAGGTGCTGACCGCATTCTTCCTCGAGGCTGGCTTCCTGGGGGTCATGCTGTTTGGCTGGAACCGTGTCGGCCGTGGTCTGCACTTCTTTTCCACGGTGATGGTGGCGCTCGGCACCCTGGTCTCGACCTTCTGGATCCTTGCCTCCAACAGTTGGATGCAGACCCCGCAAGGCCACGAGATCATCGATGGCCGGGTGGTGCCGGTGGACTGGCTGGCGGTGGTATTCAACCCCTCGTTCCCTTACCGCCTGATGCACATGGCCACTGCCGCGTTCGTTGCCACCGCGTTCTTCGTCGGTGCCTCGGCGGCCTGGCACCTGCTGCGCGGGCGTGACAACCCGGCGGTGCGCAAGATGCTGTCGATGGCCATGTGGATGGCGCTGATCGTCGCCCCGATCCAGGCGGTGATCGGTGACTTCCATGGCCTCAACACGCTCAAGCACCAGCCGGTGAAAATCGCCGCGATCGAAGGCCACTGGGAGAACGTGCCCGGTGAGCCGACCCCGCTGATCTTGTTCGGCATTCCCGACATGCAGGCCGAAACCACCCGCTTCAAGCTTGAGATCCCGGCGCTCGGCAGCCTGATCCTGACCCACAGCCTGGACAAGCAGGTGCCGGCGATGAAGGAGTTCCCGCCCGAAGACCGGCCTAACTCGACCATCGTCTTCTGGTCGTTCCGGATCATGGTCGGGCTGGGCTTCCTGATGATCTTCGTTGGCCTGTGGAGCCTCTGGCTGCGCAAGCGCGGCACGCTTTACACCTCGCGGCCGTTCCTTTACCTGGCCTTGTGGATGGGCCCTTCCGGGTTGATCGCGTTGCTGGCCGGCTGGTTTACCACTGAAATCGGCCGTCAGCCCTGGGTTGTGTATGGCCTGATGCGCACGGCGGACGGCGTGTCCAACCACAGTTACGCCCAGCTCGGCTTCACCCTTGTGGCTTTCGTGGTGGTGTATTTCGCCCTGTTCGGCACCGGCCTTGGCTACATGATGCGCCTGGTGCGCAAAGGCCCGCAGACCGGTGAGGGTGACGAGCACAACCCGGGTGGCCCTGGCACCAAACGCACGCCGGCGCGGCCGCTGTCCGCCGCCGATGATGGCCATGAGGCCAATTCCGCCAGCCTGAGCAAGGAACACTGAGCCATGGGTATCGACCTTTCGCTGATCTGGGCCGTGATCATCATCTTCGGCGTCATGATGTATGTGGTGATGGATGGTTTCGACCTGGGCATCGGCATGCTCTTCCCGTTCGTCAAGGGCGAGCGGGACCGCGATGTAATGATGAACACCGTCGCCCCCGTATGGGACGGTAACGAAACCTGGCTGGTGCTGGGCGGTGCCGGGTTGTTCGGGGCGTTCCCGATGGCTTACTCGGTAGTGCTGGAGGCGCTGTACCTGCCGTTGATCCTGATGCTGATCGGCCTGATCTTCCGCGGCGTGGCCTTCGAGTTCCGTTTCAAGGCCACCGCCGACAAGCGCCATATCTGGGACAAGGCGTTCATTGGGGGCTCGCTGGTTGCCACTTTCTTCCAGGGCGTGGCGCTGGGTGCTTTCCTCGAAGGCTTCAAGGTGGTCGACCGGCATTTCGCCGGAGGCACCCTGGACTGGCTGACCCCGTTCAGCCTGTTCTGCGGGCTGGGACTGATCGTTGCCTACACGCTGCTGGGCTGCACCTGGCTGATCATGAAGACCGAAGGGCCGCTGCAGCAGAAGATGCACGACATCGCCCGGCCGCTGGCGCTGGTGCTGTTGGTGGTGATCGGCATCGTCAGCCTGTGGACACCGATCGCCTACCCGCAGATCGCCGACCGCTGGTTCAGCATGCCTAACCTGGTCTGGTTCATGCCGGTGCCGATCCTGGTGCTGGTAACCTTCTACGGGTTGCTCAAGGCGGTGGCGCGCAATGCGCACTACACGCCGTTCCTGCTGACGCTGGTGCTGATCTTCCTTGGCTACAGCGGCTTGGGCATCAGCCTGTGGCCGAATATCATCCCGCCGTCGATCTCGATCTGGGATGCCGCAGCGCCACCGCAGAGCCAGGGCTTCATGCTGGTGGGCACACTGTTCATCCTGCCGTTCATCCTCATGTATACCTTCTGGAGCTACTACGTGTTCCGCGGCAAGGTGACCCATGAAGACGGCTATCACTAGGAGGGCTGCATGATGACCGGCAAGCATGGCTTGGACGAGAAGAAACCACTGTGGCAGCGGCTGGGCTGGCTGCTGCTGATCTGGGCGATGAGCGTGGCGGCCCTGGGCGTGGCGGCCTACGTGATGCGCCTGTTCATGGGGGCTGCGGGGCTGACCACCCATTGAGGTAAGCCTGCTCTGGCCCTATCGCCGGCAAGCCAGCTCCCACAGGTAAGTCACTGCCCTTGAATGCAGTGCAGTACCTGTGGGAGCTGGCTTGCCGGCGATAGGGCCGGTACAGGCTTACTTGCGGGCTTTCAGGATAACGAACTTGGGCGTTGCCGCCACCTGCTCCACCCCCCGGAACAACCGCGCCAGCTTGCTGTGATAGCCCAGGTGGCGGTTACCCACGATATACAGCGCCCCGCCCACCACCAACGCCTCACGCGCCTGCTGGAACATGCGCCAGGCGAGGAAATCGCCCACCACCTGCTGCTGGTGAAACGGCGGATTGCACAGCACCACGTCCAGCGACTGCTTCTCTACCCCCGCCAACCCATCGGCTGCCTCGAACACCGCCGGGCGCTCGCCCAGCGCGGCCTGCCAGTTCTCCCGCGCCGATTGCACCGCCATGTACGACTCGTCGACCAGGGTGTATTGGGCATCCGGGTTAGCCAGGGCGCTGGCGATCGCCAGCACGCCGTTGCCACAGCCCAGGTCCGCCACCCGCGCGCGGCCCAGTGCGCGGGGCAGGTGCGGCAGGAACGCCCGCGTGCCGATATCCAACCCCTCACGGCAGAATACGTTGGCGTGGTTGAGCAACTCCAGCGCCGGCACGTCGAGGCGGTAGCGGCTAGGGTAGGGCGAGCGGGCGACCGGCCGTTCGGCCACCGTCGCGGTCAGCAAGCGGGCCTTTTTCTGCGCCAGCGAGGCCTGCACCGGGCCGATGTATTTCTCCATCAGGTCACCGGCCGCCCGTGGCAGGTGCTTGATCATCGCCCCGGCAATCACCTGCGCACCGGGCGCCAGGTGGCCTTGCAGGCGGATCAGCTGTTCTTCGAGCAGGGCCAGGGTCTTGGGCACGCGCACCAGTACTCCGTCGAACGGGCCTTGCCAGTGTTCGCTGGCCGGTACGAACGGCACGCTGTCGAATGGCAGGCCATTGCGTGCCAGGTTCTTTTCCAGGGCCAGGTGCGCCAGGTGCGAATCGCCACTGCTGACCACCTGCAGCTTGCCCGCCAGGCTGGCGGCCAGGGCGCCGAAGCTGTCATTGAGCACCAGCACCCGGCAGTCGGCCCCTGGAGCCTGTTCGTGCAGTTGCGCAAGCAGGTACTCGTCGGCGGCATCGAAAGCCTGCAGCGGGTCGTTGGCCTGTTCCGGCTGGCGGATCAGGTCGAGTTCGGCGTATGGGGTGGTCAACAGGGACATGGCGTCTGGCTCGGGTACGAAACTGCCCGTTGCGGTTCGCCCCGGGCTTTGCCGGGCGATTCTACAGGGCTTTGCCCAAGGTCGCAGGTTTGAAGGTCAGATCCAGCCACGCATGACGGCGATGGCGATGGCGGCGGCCTTGTTGGCGGCGTTGGTCTTGGTGATGACACTGCGGATATGGAAGTTTACCGTGCTTTGCGACAGTGACAGGATGCAGGCAACGTCGGCGGCGGTCTTGCCGGCGGCCGACCATTTCAGCACTTCCAGCTCCCGCTCGCTCATTTTCGGCTGCGGCGGGCATAGTGCAGTGAGGTGATGTGCGCTGATCACCTCATGCAGTTTGTGGCTCAGCCACTGCACACTGCCGGCCTTTCTGTAGAGTTCGACAATACTGATGGGCTTGGTGGACCTGGCCACGCTTATCTGGCTTTCGTTGTGCTGCTGGTCGTGCAATGACTGCGTCCAGCCATGGCGCAAACCGCTCTGGCAGGCAGCTTCACGAAATTGCGGAGCCTCGCGATACAGGTCATCGGTCCATAGCACAGGCATGGTGGATTTGTGGCTCAAATCGGCAGCCGGGTCCTGCTTGTGCAGGTCATCGCGCTGGTAGCGCTCGATCCATTCACGGGGGTAATTGCTGTACATGAACAGGTGGGGTGTTTGCGTAGCGATCTGGATGCGAATGTTCAGCCCCAGGTACTCCATGCCCAGATCCTGCGCCATATCCACGGCCATGCCGAACAACTTCTGTGGGCAGCGTTCGGCGTCGAACGCTCGAAGATACTCGGGTTTCCAGTGGCGCATCTGAAATACTCCTTGAGCCTCAGGTCCAGTCCGTTTGGGGGCCCGCATGATTGTAGGAAAAGACCTACCAATGTGCTGAGATTTTTTTGTTATAGCGGTCAGGATCCGATGCGACTTCGGCAGGATCGCCGCAGATGAGGCCCTACAAAGCAGTGGTTTTTATCCGCGCCACTTTGCGCGACACTGTGCGCACGCCAAACCTGGAGCCCGATATGACCGCTAGCGCCGAAAAGTTCACCCGCCAGACCCTGCTCGATGTTCAGCCGCTCACGCCGAACCTCTTCAGCCTGCGGGTTACGCGCGATGCGGGATTCCGCTTCCGTTCCGGCCAGTTTGCCCGCCTGGGTGTGACCAAGGCCGATGGCAGCGTGGTGTGGCGCGCCTATTCCATGGTCAGCGCGCCCCATGACGAGCACCTCGATTTTTTCTCGATCGTGGTGCCAGGAGGGGAGTTCACCAGCGAGCTGAGCCGGCTGGGGGCAGGCGATACCCTGCTGATCGACCGCCAGGCCTTCGGCTTCCTGACTCTCGACCGCTTCGTTGGTGGCCGCGACCTGTGGTTGCTGGCGACCGGCACTGGCATTGCGCCATTCATGTCGATCCTGCAGGACTTCGAGGCCTGGGAGCGTTTCGACAACATCAAGCTGGTCTACTCGGTGCGTGAAGCGAAAGAGCTGGCCTATGTGGACGAGATCGCCGGGCTGGAACAGCGTGATTACCTGGCCGAATTCGCCGGCAAGTTGCAGTTCATTCCGGTGGTGACTCGTGAACAGCACCCAGGGGCATTGAACCAGCGTATTACCACGCTGATCGAGAATGGCGGGCTGGAGGCGGCGGCGGGGCTGGAACTGTCGCCGGAGCACTCGCGGGTGATGCTGTGTGGCAACCCGGAGATGATTGATGAAACGCGCAAGGTACTTAAGGCGCGCGACCTGCAGTTGAGCCTGAGCAAGCGGCCGGGGCAGGTGGCTGTGGAAAACTACTGGTAAGGCCGTTGGGGCCGCTTTGCGGCCCATCGCGACACAAGGCCACAGGTACAGCGGTGATTTCGAAATTGTCGCTGTATCTGTGGGAGCGGCCTTGTGTCGCGAAAGGGCTGCAAAGCAGCCCCAGCAATTTCACTGTTGCGCATCAATCCTGGGGCCGCGTTGCGGCCCTTTCGCGACACAAGGCCGCTCCCACAGCGTTCCCTATACAGCCTCAGGGCAAGCGGTTCTGGTTCTGCGTCTTGAGCAAATCGCGAATCTCGGTCAGCAAGGTCTCTTCAGCCGAAGGCACTGGCGGCGTAGACGGCGCCACGGCTTCTTCGCGCTTCAAGCGGTTGATCGCCTTGACCCCCATGAAGATGGCAAAGGCCACGATCACGAAGTCGATCACGGTCTGGATGAACTTGCCATACGCCAGCACCACCGCCGGAATGTCACCTTCGGCAGCCTTCAGGGTAATTGCCAGGTCGCTGAAGTCCACGCCACCGATCAACAGGCCTAGTGGCGGCATGACCACGTCACCGACGAAAGACGAGACGATCTTGCCGAAGGCCGCGCCAATGATGATACCGACCGCCATGTCGACGACATTGCCTTTGACCGCGAAGGCCTTGAACTCACTGATCATGCCCATGTTTGGTTCCTTGTAACAAAAGGTAAGGTTTACGCAGTGTAAGCCACTCAAACGCTTCATGCGTTGTGCTCAGGGCCAGAGACTGCTGTTAGAACGAATAGTTTTGTCGCATCCCAAGGCGTTCGAGGCACATCCAGCTCGGCTATCATGGCGGTTTTTCCCAGGAGACCCCAGCCATGGCCAAGGCCAAGCGCTTGTACGGCTGCACCGAGTGCGGTGCGACCTTTCCCAAATGGGCCGGCCAGTGTGGCGAATGCGGGGCCTGGAACACCCTGGTCGAGACCATGATCGAAAGCGGCGGTGCCGCTGCGCCCAGTAGCGGCCGTGCCGGCTGGACCGGTCAGCAGGCGCAGATCAAGACCCTGGCCGAAGTCAGCGTCGAGGAAATCCCGCGTTTCACCACCAGCAGCACCGAACTGGACCGCGTGCTGGGCGGTGGCCTGGTGGATGGCTCGGTGGTGTTGATCGGTGGTGACCCTGGCATCGGCAAGTCGACCATCCTGCTGCAGACCTTGTGCAACATTGCCGTGGGCATGCCGGCGCTGTATGTCACCGGCGAGGAGTCGCAGCAGCAGGTGGCCATGCGCTCCCGGCGCCTGGGCCTGCCCCAGGACCAGCTCAAGGTGATGACCGAAACCTGTATCGAGACCATCATCGCCACGGCCCGTGTCGAGAAACCGCGAGTCATGGTAATCGACTCGATCCAGACCATTTTCACCGAGCAACTGCAGTCGGCACCCGGCGGCGTGGCCCAGGTGCGCGAAAGCACTGCGTTACTGGTGCGCTACGCCAAGCAGAGCGGCACGGCGATCTTCCTGGTCGGCCATGTGACCAAGGAAGGCTCGCTCGCCGGCCCGAGGGTACTCGAGCACATGGTCGATACCGTGCTGTATTTCGAAGGCGAGTCCGATGGCCGCCTGCGTCTGCTGCGGGCGGTGAAGAACCGTTTTGGCGCGGTCAACGAGCTGGGTGTGTTCGGCATGACCGACCGTGGCCTGAAGGAGGTGTCCAATCCCTCGGCGATCTTCCTCAACCGCACCCAGGAGGAAGTACCGGGCAGCGTGGTGATGGCGACCTGGGAGGGCACCCGGCCGATGCTGGTGGAGGTGCAGGCGCTGGTCGACGATAGCCACCTGGCCAACCCACGCCGGGTGACCCTGGGCCTGGACCAGAACCGCCTGGCCATGTTGCTGGCGGTGCTGCACCGCCACGGTGGTATTCCCACCCATGACCAGGACGTGTTCCTGAACGTGGTGGGCGGGGTGAAGGTGCTGGAAACCGCCTCGGACCTGGCGTTGCTGGCGGCGGTGATGTCCAGCCTGCGCAACCGTCCCCTGGCCCATGGCCTGCTGGTGTTTGGCGAGATCGGCCTGTCGGGCGAGGTGCGGCCGGTGCCCAGTGGCCAGGAGCGTTTGAAGGAAGCCGCCAAGCATGGTTTCAAGCGGGCCATCGTGCCCAAGGGCAATGCGCCGAAAGAGGCCCCGGCAGGGTTGCAGGTGATTGCCGTTACCCGGCTGGAGCAGGCGCTGGATGCGCTGTTCGAGTAATTCGTGGCCTGTACCGGCCTCTTCGCGGGTAAACCCGCTCCCACAGGTACCGCATCAGCTTCGGGATTGCGCAAACCCTGTGGGAGCGGGTTTACCCGCGATAGGGCCGGCACAGGCAAAACGAAAAAGGGGCCGACGATGCGCGTCGGCCCCCCACCTCACCGCTCAGTCAGCAGTCAATGTTCGGCAACCGGCGTGCGCCTGACCGTCTCATTGCCATGCTCATCCAGCTCCAGCATCGGCACTTCATTACCCTCGGCATCGAACAGCTTGCCATCCTTGAAGTAGTCGCCATCACGCAGCGCTGAAATGTCCGAGTACTGGATGGTGCGCTCGTACGCGGCGGCAAACACCGACTGCTGGTCCGAGTTGCCGGCGGTGAAGTGGTTGAAGATCAGGTTCAGCAGGATGGCCATGATCGCCGCCGAGCTGATGCCCGAATGGAAGATGGTCTCGAACCAGTTCGGGAAGTGGTGGTAGAAGGTCGGTGCGGCAATCGGGATCATGCCGAAGCCCAGCGAGGCAGCGACGATGATCAGGTTGACGTTGTTCTTGTAGCTGACCTTGGACAGGGTGCGAATACCGCTGGCCGCCACGGTGCCGAACAGCACGATGCCCGCGCCACCCAGTACCGGAGTAGGGACAGCGGCAATTACCCGGCCCATGATCGGCAGCAGGCCGAGCACCACCAGGATCACGCCACCGGTGGCCACCACGTAGCGGCTCTTGACCCCGGTCACGGCTACCAGGCCGACGTTCTGGGCGAACGCGCTCTGGGTGAACGAGCCGAAGATCGGCGCCAGGATGCTCGATGCCATGTCGGCGCGCAGGCCGTTGCCCAGGCGCTTGGAGTCGACCTTGGTATCGATGATCTCACCCACGGCGAGGATGTCCGCCGAGGTTTCCACCAGCGTCACCATGATCACGATGCACATCGAAAGGATCGCGGCGATGTGGAATTCCGGCATGCCGAAATGGAACGGCGTAGGGAAGGCGAACATCGGGCCCTCGGTGACCTTGCTGAAGTCGGCCATGCCCAGCGCCCAGGCGATCAGGGTGCCGACCACCATGGCCAGCAGGATCGACAACCGCGAGATCGCCGCGCTGCCCAGCTTGCTCAGCAACAGCACGATGGCGAAGGTCAGGGCTGCCAGGCCGATGTTGGCCACGCTGCCGAATTCCGGGGAGGCGCTGTTGCCACCCATCACCCAGCGAGCGGCCACGGGCATCAGGGTCAGGCCGATGGTGGTGATGACGATGCCGGTTACCAGCGGTGGGAAGAACTTGGTGATGCGCGAGAACACCGGAGTGATCAGAAAGCCGATAAGCGACGCTGCCATTACCGCGCCGAGCACGCCCGGCAAGCCACCGCCGCCCTCGCTGCTGAGGATTGCACCCATGGTTGCCACACCGGCGAACGAAACGCCCTGCACCAGCGGCAACTGGCAGCCGAAGAACGGCAGGCCAAGGGTTTGCAGCAGGGTGGCCAAGCCACCGGCAAACAGCGACGCGGCGATCAGCATGCCGATTTCGGCGCCGTTCAGGCCCGCGGCCTGCCCCAGGATCAGGGGTACCGCGACGATCCCCCCGTACATGGTCAGCACATGCTGCAGACCATAGGCCAGGTTGGCACCAAGGCCGAGGTTTTCATCCTCGGGGCGCTTGGTGGGAGACGTGCTAGGGGACGTAGTCATGGAGCAGGCTCTCTGTTTATTGTTGTGGCGCTACTGTAGACACTTCCTACAAATGATTGCCACTAAAATTGTATACAATATTTTGATCGGAGCGCGCACAGGAGCGCCCGCAAGGTGTGCGAGGACCCAATGCAGAAGGCGTACCAACACTACAGAGGCTGTGCTAGAGGGGTGTGTACAAAACGCTGCTACCCAGGCTTAAAGCTGTCTGGGTAGACAAGAAACACGAGGTGGGGAAGCTATTAGCTAGCTAAGAGATTTTATTATTCGATGAGTTCGCGCAGCTCACGCATCATTTCGGTGCTATCGGCGAGGTTCAATTCCACAAGACGGTGCAAATGACTCATCGAATCGACGTCTATATACAGGCAGATAAAGCCCAGGCGGGTAGCTTCTTCATGGCGCAACTCCACCTGCATTTGCACGCGCACATCGCGGTCGAGATGGATGATCGCATCGAAGTCTTGGGTCAGATCGGCGTCCCACGGCTCGGGGCGATTGACCAGAAGGCCTTTTAACGACAGATCCAGAAGCTTTACCGGCCAGCGGCGGTCGCCCTGGCGCAGCTCGGTGGGGGCATCGAAATCGATGCGCTGGAAACGGCGGCGTTCGTCGTGATCGCTCATGGGGTAGATCCTCGCATGGGTCTTCAGGTGACATCCTGACTATAGTTAGAGTGGTATGTACATCAGGTACCGCAATCTGGCTGCAGAGGCTCTAGACCAAAGCAAGTGTGGCAATGCGCGATGACTCGCCCTAGACTCGGTGGGCGGTCTTTTCCAATCCACCAGCTGGAAGCAAACCATGAACAACAATAATAGCCTGCTACGCCACATTCCGTGGCTGGCGCTGGCAGTCCTAGGAGCCTGCGCGCTGGGTGTGGTTGCCCTGCGTCGCGGCGAGGCGATCAATGCCTTGTGGATCGTGGTCGCGGCAGTGGCCCTCTACCTGGTCGCCTATCGCTACTACAGCCTGTTCATCGCCACCAAGGTGATGCAACTCGATCCGCGCCGCGCCACCCCGGCGGTGCTCAACAACGACGGCCTGGACTACGTCCCGACCAACAAACACATCCTCTTCGGCCACCACTTCGCCGCCATCGCTGGCGCAGGGCCCTTGGTCGGCCCGGTACTCGCCGCGCAAATGGGCTACCTGCCCGGTACGCTGTGGCTGATAGCCGGCGTGGTGCTGGCCGGTGCGGTGCAGGACTTCATGGTCCTGTTCCTGTCCACCCGCCGCAACGGCCGCTCGCTGGGCGACATGGTGCGTGAGGAGATGGGCCGCATCCCGGGTACCATCGCCCTGTTCGGCTGCTTCCTGATCATGATCATCATCCTTGCGGTGCTGGCGCTGATCGTGGTCAAGGCCCTGGCCGAAAGCCCCTGGGGCATGTTCACGGTGATGGCGACAATCCCGATCGCGATGTTCATGGGCATCTACATGCGCTACATCCGCCCGGGCCATATCGGTGAGATTTCGGTCATCGGCGTGGTGCTGCTGCTGGCTTCGATCTGGCTGGGGGGCCAGATTGCCGCAGACCCGACCTGGGGCCCGGCGTTCACCTTCACCGGCGTGCAGATCACCTGGATGCTGGTGGGCTATGGCTTCGTCGCTGCGGTACTGCCGGTATGGCTGGTACTGGCGCCACGTGACTACCTCTCGACCTTCCTCAAGATCGGCACCATCGTCGGCCTGGCCATCGGTATCCTGATCATTGCCCCCGAGCTGAAGATGCCGGCGCTGACCCAGTTCACCGACGGCACCGGCCCTGTGTGGAAGGGCACCCTGTTCCCGTTCCTGTTCATCACCATCGCCTGTGGCGCGGTATCCGGCTTCCACGCGCTGATCTCCTCGGGGACCACGCCGAAGCTGCTGGACAACGAAACCAACGCCCGCTACATCGGCTACGGCGGCATGCTGATGGAATCGTTCGTTGCCATCATGGCCATGGTCGCCGCCTCGGTGATCGAACCAGGCGTGTACTTCGCCATGAACAGCCCGGCCGCGGTGGTCGGTGCCGATGTGGCGTCTGTGGCGCAAACGGTCAGCAGCTGGGGCTTCCTGATCACCCCTGAGCAGCTCGAGGCTACCGCCCGCGACATTGGCGAGCACACCATCCTGGCCCGTGCCGGTGGTGCACCGACCCTTGCGGTGGGTATTGCGCAGATCCTGCACCAGGTACTGCCGGGTGAAAACACCATGGCCTTCTGGTACCACTTCGCGATCCTGTTCGAGGCCCTGTTCATCCTCACCGCGGTGGACGCCGGCACCCGTGCCGGGCGCTTCATGCTGCAGGACCTGCTGGGCAGCTTCGTGCCGGCGCTCAAGCGCACCGAATCGTGGACTGCCAACCTGATCGGTACCGCCGGCTGCGTGGCCCTGTGGGGCTACCTGCTGTACCAGGGCGTGATCGACCCGCTGGGTGGCATCAATACCCTGTGGCCGCTGTTCGGCATCTCCAACCAGATGCTGGCCGGTATCGCGCTGATGCTCGGCACCGTGGTGCTGATCAAGATGAAGCGCCAGCGCTACGTCTGGGTCACCCTGCTGCCGGCCGTGTGGCTGCTGATCTGCACCACCACCGCAGGCCTGATCAAGCTGTTTGACCCGAACCCGGCAGTCGGCTTCCTGGCCCTGGCCAAGAAATACAGCACTGCGCTGGACGCCGGCCAGGTACTGGCCCCGGCCAAGGACATCGGGCAGATGCAGCACGTGATCTTCAACGCCTACACCAACGCCGGCCTGACCGTGCTGTTCCTGGTGGTGGTGTTCAGCGTGCTGTTCTTCGCTGTCAAGGTCGGCTTCGCCGCCCTCGGCCGCAAGGAGCGCACCGACAAGGAAACCCCGTTCCAGGCTCTGCCTGACGCTTGAGAGGACTGCTGCGATGTTCAACGACCTGGGTCGACTGGGTAAATACCTGGGGCAGGCAGCCCGCCTGATGGTCGGCATGCCCGACTACGACAACTATGTCGAGCACATGCAGAAGACGCACCCGGACAAGCCGGTCATGACGTACGAGGAGTTCTTCCGCGAACGGCAGGAAGCTCGATACGGTGGCAAGTCCGGGCCGAAGTGCTGCTAAGTCCAGGCTAGCGCGGTACTGTGTAGGAGCGGCCTTGTGTCGCGATCGGGCCGCAACGCGGCCCCGGCAATTTTGGCTGCGAAGCTGAAAATCCGGGGCCGCTTTGCGGCCCGATCGCGACACAAGGCCGCTCCTACAGGAATCGCGCTCCCCCCGTCCATTTCACTGCACAGGAGATGTTCTGCGTGCAGACGCCTATTCCCGTAACCGTACTCACTGGCTTCCTCGGTGCCGGCAAGACCACCTTGCTCAAGCACATGCTCAAGGCCGAGCACGGCCTGAAGATCGCCGTGATCGAAAACGAGTTCAGCGAGGCCGGCATCGACAGCCAACTGCTGGGCGACGAGCCGGTGCAGGTGATGACCCTGGCCAATGGCTGCGTGTGCTGCAGCATCCACGGCGACCTGACCCGTGCCTTGTACCTGCTGCTCGAACGCCTGGATGCCGGCGAAATCGCCTTCGACCGCCTGGTAATCGAATGCACCGGCCTGGCCGACCCGGCGCCGGTGGCACAAACCTTCTTCATCGACGAGGAACTGCGTGAGCGCTACATCCTCGACGGCATCATCACCCTGGTCGACGCCGCCCACGCCGAGCTGCACCTGACCCAGACCATCGCCCAGGCCCAGGTCGGCTTTGCCGATCGCTTGCTGCTGAGCAAGACCGACCTGGTCGAGCCCGCTGCAGTCGAGGCCCTGCGCGAGCGCCTGGCCCGCATCAATGGCCGAGCCGCGGCCCGCGTGGTCGAGCATGGTCGCATCGACTTGGCCGAGCTGCTTGATGTGCGTGGTTTCAACCTCAACCCTGATCTGGGCGCGAACCTGAAGCCAGCGCTACGCCCGCTGCTCAAGCCCGCTACGCCGGACCGGATCTCCACCTTGGTGCTGCGCACGGAAAGCCCGCTGGACATCGACCGCCTCAGCGACTTCATGAACGAACTGCTGGAAACCCACGGCAAGCAGTTGCTGCGCTACAAGGGCGTGCTGAACATTGCCGGTGAGGCGCGCAAGCTGGTGTTCCAGGGTGTGCTCAAGCTCTACGGTTTCGACTGGGACGCCGAGTGGGCCGAGGGTGAAACCCGCGAGAGCGTGATGGTGTTCATCGCAGACGAACTGCCCGAAGCTACGATTCGGGCTGGGTTCGAGGCGCTGGCTGCGGGCTGAGCCGGCGTGGGGTCTGGGGCGCGAACCACTGCGGCCATGAGCTGCGGTGGCGTGTTTCGACCTCGATGCACGGGATCAGGCGCTCGGTCAGCAGCGCCGTCTGCCGCACCGCCTTGGCGGTGCGGTACTTGACGCTGTGGATGCACTCGCGGTCGCCGAACTCGCAGCGGTTCAGCGAGGTGCCACCGCAGGGGCCATTGGCCAGGCCCTTGGGGCAGGTTTCCGGGCAGACGTACAGGGTGTCGTCCAGGCGGCAGCGGCCGCAGGTGTCACAGCCTACCAGCGGTTTCTTCACCGCGTGTTCCACCTTGTGCAGCACCTGCGCGCCAAGGCGGGTGGCCCACATCGGCTGGCGTACGGCCCAGCCAAATGCCTTGCTCAGGCCATTGCGGCGGCTGAACAGCAGCGAATGCATGCCATGCATCAGGTGATAGCGCGCTTTCTCCTTGAACGAGGCATCGACCCGTGATTCGCCCAGGCGCCAGCTTGCCTGCGGCGGATTGAAGCTGACTGCCGGCAGGCCGGGCATCTGCCAGCTGGCCTGCCAGGCCGGCGCCCATTGTTCCAGCGTGTGGACTTGCGCCTGCCAGTGCTCGATGCGTGCCTCCAGGGCCAGCAGTTGCTTGAGTTCATGAACCCCCGACAGATGCACGCCGGCGTAGCCCATCAGCTTCACGCCGATGATCTGCAAGGCAAGCCGGTCGACGCTGCGCGCCTGGGCAAAGGCCTTGGACTGCGCCGCTTCCGCTTCCAGCATGTCGCGCATGGACGGCGTGACGGTCACGCCGGCCACGTGCTCGAGCATCGTCGCACGCCCGTGGGTGAGGCTCATCAGGCAGGCCAGCATCGGCCTGGGCGTGGCTTGGCGGCTCATCCAGTGCATGGCTTCCTGGTGTTTGCCGGCATCGAAACCCAGTTGCAGGGTGAAGAAGTCGGCACCCGCCGCCAGTTTTTTCTCGGCCTTGAAGTATTGGGCGCCGCCTTCTTCCTCACAGTACTTGAACGGGTTGAGCGCAGCGCCAAGCAGCCAGTGCGGGCAGGCCAGGCGGGCGATCTGCAGGGCTGCGACCGATTCCAGGTAGCGCACCGGGCGCTGGCCAGGCTGGTGGCCGGGCAGGCGGTCGCCGGTGAGCAACAGCAACTGGTCGAGGCCGGCGGCGTCCATGCGTTGCAGTTGGGCGAGCAGGTGGTGGCGTTCGCGGTCTTTGCCGGAGAAGTGCGGCAGGGCGGGTACCGGCTTGCTGAACGAGGCGAGGGCGTCCAGTGGTGACATGTCCAGCGGGCTGCCGACGCGGTCGCCGATGGCCACGGTCATTGGCCAGCCGCAGAGGTGCGCACGGGCCAGGATCTCGTCCATGGCGGCGAAGCGTTCTGCGGAGGGCTTGGGGACGAACTCCATGACGCAGACGAAGGTGTTTTCGCGCAGCGCGGTTTTCAGCAGGCTCATGGGGCCGGGTACCTGGTTTGGTCAGGATGGCATTGTGCGGCAGAAGGCGGGTGGGGTCATGTCCGGATGCGCAGGGTGATGCTCTGAATGAGACATTCGGGTTTGTCTGTGCCGGCCCTTTCGCGGCTAAAGCCGCTCCCACAGGGATCGCATACTCTTCAGGCTGGCGCGGTACCTGTAGGAGCGGCTTTAGCCGCGAAAGGGCCCGTACAGGCAATACAAAATCACGAACATGAGTAAACCTTGAGTTCATCTCAAATTTAATGAGTTTGTCTCAAGATGCCGGCGCCCGGAAAATCCCCCTCATTCATTTATGCATGCTGAGGGACAAGACATGGCACTGGCACACAACCTGGGCTTTCCGCGTATCGGCCGCGACCGCGAGCTGAAAAAGGCCCAGGAAGCCTACTGGAAGGGTGAACTCGACGAAGCCGGCCTGCGCGCGGTCGGCCGCGAGCTGCGTGCCCGCCACTGGCAGGTGCAGAAAGATGCCGGCATCGAACTGCTGCCGGTCGGCGACTTCGCCTGGTACGACCAGGTGCTCACCCACTCGCTGACCTTCGGTGTGATCCCGCAACGTTTCCGCAGCCACGACGCTGCCAGGCCCACCCTGCAGACCCTGTTCGCCATGGCCCGTGGCGCCGTGGGTGACAGCTGCTGCGGTGGTGCGCACGCCCAGGAAATGACCAAGTGGTTCGACACCAACTACCACTACCTGGTCCCCGAATTCACTGCCGACCAGCAGTTTGCCCTGAGCTGGGAGCAGCTGTTCGAAGAAGTGGCAGAAGCCCAAGCCCTGGGCCACGCGGTCAAGCCGGTGGTAATCGGCCCGCTGACCTACCTGTGGCTGGGCAAGGCCAAGGGTGGCGATTTCGACAAGCTGGAGCTGCTCGACCGCCTGTTGCCGCTGTATGACCAGATCCTCAACCGCCTGGCTGCCCAAGGCGTGGAATGGGTGCAGATCGATGAGCCGATCCTGGCCCTGGACCTGCCTCAGGATTGGAAGAATGCCTACGAGCGCGTCTACAACATCCTGCAGCGGGCGCCACTGAAGAAGCTGATCGCCACCTACTTCGGCGGCCTGGAAGACAACCTGGGCTTGGCCGCCAACCTGCCGGTCGATGGCTTGCACATCGACCTGGTGCGGGCGCCCGAGCAGTACCCGACCATTCTCGACCGCCTGCCGGCCTACAAGGTGCTGTCGCTGGGCCTGGTCAACGGCCGCAACGTCTGGCGCTGCGATCTGGAAAAGGCGCTGGAGGTATTGCGCCATGCCCATGAGCGCCTGGGGGAACGGCTGTGGGTGGCGCCGTCCTGTTCGCTGTTGCACAGCCCGGTGGACCTGGACCGTGAAGACCAGCTCGATGTCGAACTGCATAGCTGGCTGGCCTTCGCCGTGCAGAAGTGCCAGGAAGTGGCACTGCTGGCCAAGGCCATCAATGCCCCACAAGCCGACGATGTGGCTGCCGCGCTGGCCCAGAGCCAGGCCGTGCAGGCCAGCCGCGCCGCTTCGCCGCGTATTCACAAGCCGGCCGTGCAGGCCCGCCTGGCAGCCATCAAGCCCACTGACAGCCAGCGTCAATCGGCATTTGCCCAACGTATCGTCAAGCAACGTGCGGGGCTCGGCTTGCCCACCTTTCCGACCACCACCATCGGTTCATTCCCGCAGACCCCGGCGATTCGCCTGGCACGCCAGGCCTACAGGCAGGGCAAGCTGACCGAGGCCGATTACGCCGAGGCCATGCACAGCGAGATCCGCCATGCGGTGAAAATCCAGGAAGACCTGGGCCTGGATGTACTGGTGCACGGTGAGGCCGAGCGCAACGACATGGTCGAGTACTTCGCCGAGCAGATCGATGGCTATGCGTTCACCCGCTTCGGCTGGGTGCAGAGTTACGGTTCGCGTTGTGTGAAGCCTGCGGTGATCGTTGGCGACCTGAGCCGGACGAAGGCCATGACCGTGGAATGGATCACCTATGCCCAGGGCCTGACCAGCAAGGTGATGAAGGGCATGCTGACCGGCCCGGTGACCATGCTGATGTGGTCGTTCCCGCGTGAAGACGTGAGCCGCGAGGTGCAGGCGCGCCAACTGGCGCTGGCGATCCGCGACGAAGTGGTCGACCTGGAAGCGACGGGTATCAGGATCGTGCAGATCGACGAAGCGGCATTCCGTGAAGGCTTGCCGCTGCGCCACGGCGCCTGGGCCCATTACCTGGAGTGGGCCACCGAAGCCTTCCGCCTGGCTGCCTCGGGGGTGCGTGACGAAACACAGATTCACACCCACATGTGCTACAGCGAGTTCAACGATGTGATCGAGTCGATCGCCGCGATGGATGCCGACGTGATCACCATCGAGACCTCGCGGTCCGACATGGAGCTGCTGGCGGCCTTCGAGCGGTTCGCCTATCCCAACGAGATCGGCCCGGGTGTGTATGACATTCATTCGCCACGGGTGCCGACCCGTGAGGACATGGTCAAGCTGCTGCGCAAGGCTGCCCGGCGTATCCCGGCCGAGCGCTTGTGGGTCAACCCGGACTGCGGGCTGAAGACCCGTGGCTGGCCGGAGACCGAGGCAGCACTGATCAATATGGTTGCCGCTGCTCGCGAGTTGCGCGCTACCGCCTGATTATTCGCCGCCTGTACCGCGGCCTATTCGCAGGTAAACCCGCTCCCACAGGTACCGTGCACAACTTGAATGCAGTGGTGCTGCTGTGGGAGCGGGTTTACCCGCGAAGAGGCCGGCACAGACACTAAAAACCCCCTAGAATGCCGGCTCCGATTCAAATCGACAGGGAGTGATGCGATGAGAGTTCTGGTAGTCGGCGCCAGCAAAGGCCTGGGCAAGGCCTTCATGGAAGGGCTGGGAAAACCGGGCGATACAGTGATTGGTGTGTCGCGCGCCAAACCTGCTGCAATGAACATCGGCAAGGGCATCGAAACCCGCTGGATCGAAGCCGACCTCGGCCAGCCGGTTACGGCCGTCGAGGCCATCGCCCGGGCACTGGCCGATGGCGGGGTGGACACTCTGATCTACAACCTCGGCTTGTGGGAGGCCGAGGCCTTCGAAGCGCACTACAGCTTCCTCGCCGACCGCGATGCGCAATTGCAGCGCATGGTCGACTGCAACATCACGGCAACCATCCTGCTGATCAAGCGCCTGCTGCCGTTGCTGCTGGAAAGCGAAAAACCACGGATCATCCTTACCGGTTCCACATCGGGCCTGCCCCAGAGCGGTCGCCCGGAAGTCACCTTCGCCGCTTCCAAGTTCGCCCTGCGCGGCATTGCCGAGGCCTTGCGTGAAGGTTATCGGGGGCAGGGGCTTGGGGTGACGTGCCTGAACCTGGGCTACCTGAATACCGAGGATGGTCTGGAGGTGCCGTTGGCCGAGGCTGCAGTGCGGGGGGAAGGAGGGCTGATACCGCTGCACGATGTGGTGCTGATGGTGCGCACGCTGCTGGAGTTGTCGGCGGCGAGTTATGTGCGCGAGCTGACTCTGCCGGCTATTGCCGATGAGCGGTTCTGATATCTGAGGTTTCTTTGCAAGCAGGCCCGGCTTTTCGCAGGCTTGCCCGCTCCCCATAGTTGCAGCACAAATTTCAAGGTGTGTGCAGTACTTGTGGGAGCGGGCAAGCCCGCGAAGAGGCCGGGCCTGCTTAAATCAATCGTTGATTCAACGCTCGATGGCCAAGGCCACCCCTTGTCCGCCACCGATGCACAGGGTCGCCAGGCCTTTCCTGGCATCCCGCTTGATCATTTCGTGCAGCAGGGTCACCAGCACCCGGCAGCCGGAAGCACCAATCGGATGGCCCAAGGCAATCGCCCCGCCATTCACGTTCACCCGCGCAGCATCCCATTCCAGCGCCTTGCCCACCGCCAGCGCCTGCGCGGCAAAGGCTTCGTTGGCTTCGATCAGGTCCAGCTCGGCCAATTGCCAGCCGGCCTTGTCCAGGCAGCGCTGGGTGGCCGAAACCGGGCCTATGCCCATGATCGCCGGGTCTACACCGGCACTGGCATAAGCCGCGATCCTGGCCAGAACCGGCAGGCCCAGGGCCTCGGCCTTGGCAGCGCTCATCAGCAGCACGGCGGCGGCGCCGTCATTCAGGCTCGAGGCGTTGCCGGCGGTGACACTGCCATCCTTCTTGAACGCCGGGCGCAGTTTGCCCAGGGATTCGGCGGTGGTATCCGGGCGTGGCTGCTCGTCCCGCGCGAACACCTTGGGCTCGCCCTTTTTCTGCGGCAGCACGATCGGGGTGATTTCATCATCGAAGCGGCCGGCCTCCATGGCCGCCACGGCCTTGCGCTGCGACTCGGCGGCAAAGGCATCCTGCTGCTCACGGCTGAGAGCGTACTGATCTACCAGGTTTTCGGCAGTGATACCCATGTGGTAGTCGTTGAAGGCATCCCACAGGCCGTCGGTGATCATGCTGTCGATCAGCTGGCCATGGCCCATGCGCTGGCCGGTACGGGCCGAAGGCATCACGTAGGGGGCAAGGCTCATGTTCTCCTGGCCGCCGGCGATTACCACCTCGGCGTCACCGCAGCGGATGGCCTGAGTGGCCAGGTGCAGGGCCTTCAGGCCCGAGCCGCAGACCTTGTTCAGGGTCATTGCCGGCACGCTGAAGGGCAGGCCGGCCTTGATCGCGGCCTGGCGTGCAGGGTTCTGCCCGGCGCCGGCGGTCAGTACCTGGCCCAGGATGACTTCGTCGACCTGCGCCGGGGCCAGCCCGGTCTGCTCCAGCAGGCGCTTGATCACGGCGGCACCGAGGTCTACTGCAGGTACGGTGGCCAAGGCGCCCTGGAAGCTGCCGATGGCGGTACGGGTTGCGGCGACGATGACCACGTCGTTCATGTTGTTGTTCTCCGTGCGATGGGCGTAATGCCTCAAGCATCGGTGGCTTTGGCTCATTTGTTAAGTTTGTTTTTCTTTACGATTGATGTGGAAAACAAATGAATGGGCGTAAAGCGGCCGGCAGAACTATGCTGATGGATGCGCTACTACACTCATCTGGATGGGAGCACATGCCCATGCGTACATTGATCGCGCTGACCCTTTTGATTGGCAGCAGCACTGCATTAGCCGCCACCGAATGCACCACCGCCGACAAAAGCACCTGGCAGGATCAGGAAAAATTCCAGGCGCAGCTCAAGGAGCAGGGCTACAAGATCAACAAGTTCAAGGTCACCAAGGGTAACTGCTACGAGATCTACGGTTTCGACAAGGATGGCAAGAAGGTCGAGATCTACCATGACCCAGTGACGGGCAAGGCAGTCAAGACCGAGTACCACGATTGAACAGCGACGGCACGGTGCAGCTGTGGGACCCCCTACTGCGGCTGTGCCACTGGTCGATCGCCGTGGTGTTCTTCGCCAATTACTTCTTCAACGAAGAAGGTGACGACTGGCACCAGTGGCTGGGTTACTACGCACTCGCCGTTGTGGTGGTGCGCGTTATCTGGGGCTTTGTCGGGCCACGCAGCGCGCGCTGGGCCGATTTCTGGCCAACCCCGGCAAGCCTGCTCGGGCATGCTCGGGCGTTGCTGCATGGGGAGCTTGACCATCACATGGGGCATTCGCCCATTGGCGCGCTGGTGATGGTGCTGATGCTGACCTGCATCGCCGGTCTTGGCCTTACCGGGTGGGCGTCGGAGGAGGTGGACGCGCTGTTCGGCGTCGATTGGCCGATGGACCTGCACAGCTGGCTGGCCAATGCGCTGCTGGCGCTGGTTTGCGTGCATGTGCTGGCGGCCATCTACGAGAGCGTGCGCATGCGGGAAAACCTGCCTTGGTCGATGATCACAGGGCGCCGTCGGCACCGCGATTGACTGTGGCGGCCTCTTCGCGGGCTTGCCCGCTCCCACAGGTATTGCGCAGCCCTCAGGCTTTGCGCCGTCCCTGTGGGAGCGGGCGAGCCCGCGAAGAGGCCGGCACAGGAAAACCTCGGTTTTGAATCCCTCTGATCACCCCGTAATATGTGTCGGATAACCTGCAGGGGTAGTCTCACCCTCTGATCAACCGGAATCGCCCATGGCGGCGCTTCCCCCGGCATAAACCTGACGAGGTACAGACATTGGCCATCATTCATCCTAAGGTCCGCGGTTTCATCTGCACCACGACTCACCCGAAGGGCTGCGAGCTCAACGTCCGTGACCAGATCGAAGCCACCCGCAAACTGGGCGTGCGCGAGGATGGCCCGAAGAAGGTCCTGGTCATCGGTGCTTCCAGCGGCTACGGCCTGGCAGCACGCATCACCGCGGCGTTCGGCTTCAAGGCCGACACCCTGGGCGTGTTCTTCGAAAAACCAGGCACCGAGACCAAGGCCGGCACCGCTGGCTGGTACAACGCTGCAGCCTTCGACAAGTTCGCCAAGGCCGAAGGCCTGTACAGCAAGTCGATCAATGGTGACGCTTTCTCCGACGAGGCCCGTGCCAAGGTCATCGAGCTGATCAAGAACGAAATGGGCGGCAAGGTCGACCTGGTCATCTACTCGCTGGCCTCGCCAGTGCGCAAGCTGCCGCAAACCGGTGAACTGGTGCGTTCGGCCCTGAAGCCGATCGGCCAGCCATACAAGTCGACCGCCATCGACACCAACAAGGACAGCATCATCGAGGCCAGCATCGAGCCGGCTACCGAGCAGGAAATCGCCGACACCGTCACCGTCATGGGTGGCCAGGACTGGCAGCTGTGGATCGACGCCCTGGCGGGTGCCAACGTGCTGGCCGAAGGCGCCCGCACCGTGGCCTTCAGCTACATTGGCAGCGACATCACCTGGCCGATCTACTGGCACGGTGCGCTGGGCCAGGCCAAGCAGGACCTGGACGAAACCGCCCTGCGCCTGGACAAGAAACTGGCCGGTGAAGTCAAGGGCGGCGCCAACGTGGCGGTGCTGAAGTCGGTGGTTACCCAGGCCAGTTCGGCCATCCCGGTGATGCCGCTGTACCTGTCGATGGTGTTCAAGATCATGCAGGAGAAGGGTGTTCACGAAGGCACCCAGGACCAGCTGGACCGCATGTATCGCGACCGCATGTACCGTGCCGACGGCGCGCCGGCCGAGGTCGACGAGAAGGGCCGCCTGCGTCTGGACGACTGGGAACTGCGTGATGACGTGCAGGACGCCTGCAAGGCGCTGTGGCCACAGGTGACCACCGAGAACCTGTTCGAGCTGACCGACTATGCCGGTTACAAGAAGCAGTTCCTAAACCTGTTTGGCTTCGAGCGCGCTGACGTCAACTACGACGAAGACGTGGCTACCGATGTGAAGTTCGACTGCGTCGAGCTGTAATCGCTGTCGGCCTGTACCGGCCTCTTCGCGGGTAAACCCGCTCCCACAGGGATCTCACCAAGCCTGAAGGCAGTGAGGACCTTGTGGGAGCGGGCAAGCCCGCGAAGAGGCCGGTACAGGCTATGAAAACTTTGCTAGCTTTGGCGCACAACAACAGGGAATGTGCCATGAGCAGCCTCACCCAGCCCGCCACCGCCTTTCGCCACACCGCAGCCGACGGCTACAGCCTCGGCGGCTTCCGCTGGCGCCACGCCCGACCTGACCCCCAGCGCCCGCTGGTGATCATCAACGCTGCCACTTCGGTACGCTGCCGCTACTACTCGCGTTTCGCCGACTACCTGTTTGCCCAAGGCTGCGATGTGCTGACCTACGACTACCGTGGCATCGGCGAATCCCGCCCGGCCTCGCTGCGCGGCTTCCAGGCATCCTGGAGCGACTGGGGCCGGCTGGATTTCGAAGCCATGCTGGTGCATGCCGCAGAACATTTCCCCGGCCAGCCGGTGGATGTGGTGGGGCACAGTTTTGGCGGCTGCGCAGTGGGGCTGGCACCGTCGGCGAGCAAGGTTCGCCGGGTGGTGATGGTTGGCGCACAATTCGCCTACTGGCGCGATTACGCGGCTGGCCAGCGCTGGCAGCTGTTCGGCAAGTGGCATGTGGTAATGCCGCTGCTCACCCGGGTGTTCGGTTATTTTCCCGGCAAGCGCCTGGGTTGGCTGGAGGACACGCCATCCGGCGTGGTGCACGACTGGACCACCCGTACCCCGCGCTATGAGCACCGACCCAGCGGGCGTGCACTGGAGGCACTACCGTTCGCCCAGGTGCGGGCGGCGACGCTGGCCATCAGCCTGACCGATGACCCCTTTGGTACCGTGGCGGCGACCGAGCGTTTGCTGGGCTATCTGCAGGGCGCCGAACGTAAGCACCTGCGCATTGCGCCTGTGGATATCTCGGTCGATGAAATTGGCCACTTCGCGTTCTTCCATGACCGGTTTCGCGAGAGTTTGTGGCCGGTGGCGTTGCAGTGGTTGCGGCAGGGGGGATTGGCGGGTGAGGTGCCGGGAACCATCATCAGGTGAGGTTGGTTTCGAGATTTTGGGGCCGCTCTGCGGCCCTATCGCGACACAAGGCCGCTCCTACAAGGAACGCGGTCTTCTGTAGGAGCGGCCTTGTGTCGCGATGGGCTGCAAAGCAGCCCCAGCTATCTCAAGCCTTGCGCGCAAGCGGCAGCTCGGCGAACTTGACGCCCGCCAGCCCATGCTCGATCAGCGCACGGATATTGCCATGGTCGCTGCCTTCGGGCGTGGCCACCACGTCACGGTAGTGCTCGCCGAAGGCCAGCAGCGCTTCCTGGTCGCTCAGCCCTTCCAGCAGCGCCAGGCCCAAGGTCTTGCACGAACCTTCGTTCTGCCCGGCCGCATTCGCCACGCCGCCATTGTCGAAGGCCTGTGGCTGGTAGCTGTAGTTCTCGGCAATGAACGCCAGGGTATCGGCAAACACGTGTTGGCCGCTGGCCAGGCTGGCGCGCAGGGTGTTCAGGTCAGTCACGGGGTTTTCCTTTTTCGAACGCCGCTTGTTGGTCGGCGCTGGCTTCTTTCTGGTATTGGGCTTTCCACTCGGCGTAGGGCATGCCGTACACCGCTTCGCGGGCGTCATCCAGGCTCAGGTCGAGCTGGCGCTCGTCGGCCGCAGCCTTGTACCACTTGGACAGGCAGTTGCGGCAGAAGCCGGACAGGTTCATCAAGTCGATGTTCTGCACGTCGGTGCGCTTCTGCAGGTGTTCGACCAGGCGCCGGAACGCGGCGGCCTCGAGTTCGAGCTGTTGCTGTGGGGTCATGGGCTTCTCTCAGGTCATGCGGTTCTTCAGGTGGCGGCCACCGTTGATGACCACCTGGCTGCCGGTGCTGTACTGGCTGGCGAGCAGGTACTTGACCGTCTCGATCAGCGGGCCGGCGCCGGGTTCGAACTCCAGCAGGGCCTTCTTCAGGGTCTGCTGGCGGTAGGTTTCGTCACCCCCTTCCTTGAGGATCAGCAGCCCCGGCAGGATACCGTTCACATGCACCTTGGGCGCATATTTTTCGGCGAATGACAGCACCATATTCTGCAACGCGGCCTTGGTCGCGGCGTAGCCGATGTGGCTTTTGCTGCCGCGCGAAGAGGTTTCGTCGCAAATGTGAATGATGTCGGCCTTTTCCACCTTGGCCAGCAGGTCGCCCAGGGCCAGGTTGAGATGGTAGGGCGCTTCGACGTGCAGGCGGAACATGGTCTCGAGGTTGTCGAGGCCATCGTCGAGCCAAAGCGAGGCGTTGTGGATGATCGCGCGCAGGCCGTCGTAATGGTTGTGCAGGTGGTCGATCAAAGCCTGGCGGTCGGCTAGCTGGCACAGGTCGGCCTGGAACTGCACGATGTTCGGGTGGGCCGTCTGTGGCTGAATGCTGCGGCTGGCACTGACCACCTTATGGCCGGCCTGCGCCAGTTCAAGAGCCAGGGCCAGCCCGACGCGCTGGCTGGCTCCGGTAACGAGAATGGGGCTGTTCATGTTCGGGGCGGTCAACTTGTCTGTCCTTTGGTTGCCGCCCAGCATACCCGAACTGTCTTCCGCGTGTACGGCCTGGCCTCAGCGGCTGCGCAGGGCGCCAGCGGGGGCCGCAGATGCATGCAGCCAGCCGGCCAGCAGGCGGGTGGACAGGGGGATGAACAGGTAGACCATCAACGGCGTCAGGCCCAGGGTGCTGAGCAGTACCCGTGGTACCAGGTCCAGGGTTGCCAGCCAATGGCCGAACACCAGGTTGAACACCAGCGAGACCGGGAAGAAGGCCAGCCAGATGGCCACGGCCTGCTTCCAGCGTGGCGGTTTTTGCACCATATTGGTGCCAAACCAGTCATCGATGCCGCTCACGCGCGCCTCTTTGGGGCGTTCGAACAGGCCGTTGCCGCGTTGCAACCAGGCCCGGCGCGAGGCGGAATGCTCCCAGGCATGCAGGGTCGGCTCGTCGCTGAAACGGAATATGATCTGGAATTCGTCGCTGTCGCGGGGTGGCGCGAGGATGCCCGAGCCAAGGTAGCCGGGGAAGTCGGTTGCCAGCTGTTCGCCTTCATGCAGCCAGGCCAGCAGGTCCTGGTAGCGGCCATGGGCGGCGCGGCGCGACACCATCAAGGTAACGGGTGGGGTAGACATCGTGTATCTCCTGGCAACAGGGCTGGCGGGTAGCCGGCCCCTTTGGCTGTGTGGCCCGGGGTGGTGGGCGACGCAGGCGGGCATGCAAGAATCGGGCGCGGATTATCGCCCATGCGCGATTTTCGGCAACTGTCAGCCGGCAAACGGTTGCCGACCAGCGTCTGGTATTGCCGTAGTAGACTAGGTGTTCAACTTGGGCACACAGGGTACTCCGTGCAGATGAACGAACAGGGACTGAATCCGGTAATCGATGCGGGCCTCGCGCAGCAGGACCTGTTTCCGATCCGTGAGGTTTCCCGCCTGACCGGCGTCAACGCCGTGACCTTGCGCGCCTGGGAGCGCCGCCACGGCCTGATCCAGCCAACCCGCACCGACAGCGGCCACCGCCTGTATTCCCAGGCCGATATCGATGACATCCGCCGCATTCTTGGCTGGCTGGAGCGCGGCGTGGCGGTAAGCAAGGTCGCCAGCATCCTCGCGCGCGACCATGCCCTTGCCGGCCAGGCAGGTGGCGCGGCGGGTGCCTGGGGGCGCTGGCAGCAGCAGATTCGCCAGGCGCTGCAACGTTTTGACCTGGCCAGCCTGGACCGCCTGTTCGACGAGGTGTTTGCCGCCTGCACCCTGGACCAGGTATTTGCTGAAGTGTTCATGCCGGTGTGGCATGACCTGGCGGCCGGGCATGGCGGCTATGGGCAGGCCAGCGAGTGGCTGTTCCTCGATCAGTTCTTGCGTGGCCGGGTGTCTACCCGCTTGCAGCTAGCCCGTGCACCGCGCAGCCGCATGGTGCTGCTGGCGCCGTTGCCGGGGCAGTGTCACGAACTGGAACTGCTGGTGACCAGCCTGACCCTGGGCAGCGATGAAGTTGGCGTAACGCCATTGGCGAGCGGGCAGCCGCTGGAGGAACTGGCACTGGTCTGCGAGCGCCTGACGCCGAATGTCCTGGTGCTGTTTTCCCATCAGCCGCCGACAATGGAGCTCACACGGCGCTTGACGCGCTTGGTGGCAGGGCTGGAATGCCCGTTGTTACTGGCTGGTGAAGCGGCGGAACTGGCACAGGACAGCCTTGCTGGCAGCCCGATTGCCTGCCTGGGCGCGCAGGGTAGCGTGATGCGCCAGCGTTTGCGGCAGTTTCTGGCCGGTCAGCTCGATACCTGAGTGTGAAGCTCGGGGTGGGCCCGGCGATGGGCCTGGAGGATGTAGTCACGCAGGCGTTCGATCTCTTCGGCCGGGCTTTGGCTGAGATCATAGGCGGCAAGGTCCGGGCCGATGCGCCGGCCCAGCACGCCATGCAGTTCGATGGGAGGGATGTTGCCAGGGGCGAAGCGCAGTTCGAAGCGGGCTGGTGCCGCTGGCAGGCCACGGACTTCAAGCAACGTACCCTTGAACGAAATATCGCGAACCCACAGGCCGCTTTCCTGACCATGGGCATCGAGCAGTGCGCTCGGCTGCTCCATCGACAGGCGCCAGGGGCGCAGCATGGGGCCGTCCTCGTAGATTTCCGGCGAGCCCAGTTGCAGGTGCAGGGCGTGGAATTCATCTTCCACCAGTTGCAGCGGGAAGCTGATCTGCTGGTTGTTGAACTGCGCCTGCAGGGTTACCTGTTCGTTGGCCACCAAGCGGGTGAGCAAGCTCTGGATGCGGCGGTCGCCATTGACCAGCAGGCTCGACATGGGGTCGGCCAGGTTCAATTGCGGCGAATGCTGCATGTTCTGTATGAAATCCAACTCGTCCTGGGTCAGGAGCGCTTCTGCTTGCATGATCGAACTCGATGGCGATTTCTTCAACGGGATTGACCGTGCGTGGCGTACTTGGTTCAGGTGCGTTCGTCGGGTTTCGGACGAACGCGCAGTTGCGCAAGTTCGCGCTCCAGTTCGACCTGGCGAGTGACGTCTTTCTGAATGCCGATGAAGTAGGTGCGCTGTTCGACGTCGTGCCTTACCGGGGTGATCGACAGTTCGTTCCAGAAAGCGCTGCCATCCTTGCGGTAGTTGCGCAGTACTTCGCGGCACGGTCGACCTTCGGCCAGGGCCTTGCGGATGCGGGCGCGGCCAAGCTGGTCGCGGTCGTCTGCCTGCAGGAAGCGGCAGTCCTGATAGAGAATTTCGTCACGGCTGTAGCCGGTCAGGCGTTCGAAGGCCGCGTTCACGTAGATGAGGATGGTGTCGTCGCCTTCCTGTTCGGCGACCACGATGCCGTCATTGGACGCATCGACCATGGATTGCAGCAGTTGCGCGTTGATCATGTTCGGGCCGTTGAGTAAACAAGGGTGCGAAGCAGGGCTGGGGGATGGTGACTTTGGTAGAGGCGGCCTTTTGCCAGCGCCGGATGCTAGTATCCTACGTTTTCACTCAGTTTCGGAATCCTCTACCCGATGAAAGTCGCCATTATTTCCGGATCGGTCTACGGCACCGCCGAAGAAGTCGCCCGTCATGCTGAATCGCTGCTCAAGGCTGCGGGCCTGGAGGCCTGGCACGCGGCACGCGCCACCTTGCAGGACCTTGAAGGTTTTGCCCCCGATGCCTTGCTAGCCGTGACCTCGACCACTGGCATGGGCGAACTGCCGGACAGCCTCATGCCGTTGTACAGCAGTATTCGCGATACCCTGCCTGCGGCCTGGCGTGGCCTGCCTGGTGCGGTGATTGCATTGGGTGACAGCAGTTATGGCGATACCTACTGCGGTGGCGGCGAGCAGATGCGCGAACTGTTTGCCGAACTGGGCGTGCGGGAAGTGCAGCCTATGCTGCGCCTGGATGCCAGCGAGACGGTGACCCCTGAGGCGGATGCAGAGCCTTGGTTGGCTGAGTTGGCAGCAGCATTGAAAGCCTGACAGGTCTTTTTTTGCCTGTACCGGCCTCTTCGCGGGTAAACCCGCTCCCACAGGGGAACCTCAGCTTCTGAAGCCTGTGTAGTACCTGTGGGAGCGGGTTTACCCGCGAAAAGGCCAGCAAGGGCAGCTCATTCCTTGCTGTCGAGCACCGGCCACTCGTTCACCAACGCCAACCACGCCTGCGCCGCCCGTGACAGATACGCCCCACGCCGCCAGATGAACGCGATATCCCACCGCAAATCCCCTGGCGAGCGCAGTGGCAAACGCACCACCCCGGGGCGCTCCAGCGCTTTCGCCACCACACGGGGCAGCAGCACCACGCCCTGGCCCGCCGCCACAAGTGCCGCGAGGAAGTCCGCCTGGCCACTGCGTCCGCCTTCCCTCGGGGTAAAACCCTCCTGCTGGCACGCCTTCAGTAGCCGATCGTTCAGCACGAAACTGCGCTGGTAAAGCAGGAACGGCGTATCGGCCAACTGCCGCAAGTCCACTCCGCCCTGGCCCGCAAGCTTGTGGCCGGCAGGCAAAACGGCATCCAGCGGTTCGTTGCAGAACGGCTGGTAGTCAAACGCCTCGTCACTGGGCGTCAGGCTGCCACCCAGTTCCAGCTCGCCACTCCTGACCGCCTGTTCGATGCTGCGGCTGCCGCCTTCGAGCAACTGGATCGCAATGTTCGGGTGACGCCGCCGATACTCGGCGAACAACCCGGCGAACAGCGCGTCGCTGCCCAGCATCGGCAAGCCCAGGCGCAGTTCACCGCGGCCCATCTGGCTGAGGTCGTCCAGTTCGCTGAGCAATGCCTGACGCTGGCGCAGCAAGGCTTCGCCGCGCTCCAGCACAATGCGCCCGGCAGCGGTCAGGTGCAGCTGCGAAGCCTGGCGTTCCAGCAGCGGCTGGCCCACATCTTGCTCCAGCTGGGCCACCTGTTTGCTCACCGCCGACTGGCTGATGTGCAGGGTCTGCGCCGCCTGGGTAAAACCGCCGCGGTGGACCACTTCGATAAAGCTGCGCAGCTGTTTGAATTCCATGATCGCAATTCCATTCTGGAATGGCATTCAGTCTAACAATTCGCTTTTGGCCTAGGTAGCCAAATCTTAAAATGAGGGCCTGTCGAGGAACCCCCCATGAAACCCGCGTTGTTGAAAAAAGCCCTGCGCCTGCTCGTCGAGCTGGCGATCCTCTGCGCACTGTTCCTGCTCGGTGGCCAGCTTGCCACTTGGCTGGGCTGGCCGATTCCTGGCGGCGTGATGGGCCTGGCATTGCTGCTGTTGCTGTTTGCCTCGGGTGTGCTCAAGCCGGCCATGCTGCAACTGGGTGCCGGCTGGCTGATGGCTGAGATGCTGTTGTTCTTCATCCCGGCGCTGATGAGCCTGCTCGATTACGGCGCCCTGATCCGTGACGAGGGCTGGCGTATTTTGCTGGTGATTGCCGTGAGCACCTTGATGGTAATGGTGGTGACCGCGTTGACCGTGGAACTGGTGTGCCGCTGGAGGTTGCGCCGTGAGCCTTGAACCCATGCCGCTGTTCTGGCTGGCCCTGACCTTGCTCGCGTACCTGGGCAGCCGCTGGTTGTACCGGCGCAGCGGGCGCTACCTGCTGTCGCCGCTGATCCTGGTGCCGGTTCTGTTGCTGGCGGTGGCCGTGCCGCTGCACACTGCCTATGCCGAATACGCCCGCAACACCCATTGGCTGATGAGCGTGCTTGGCCCGGTGACCGTGGCATTCGCGGTGCCGATCTGGCAGCAACGGGCCATGCTGGCGCGCCATTGGCCAGCTTTGATGGTGGGCATGGTCGCAGGCAGCAGCGCTTCGATTGCCAGTTCCTGGGGGTTGGCTCATATGTTGGCGCTCGACAGCGCGACCAGCCTGTCGCTGGTGCCGCGTTCGATCACCACGCCTTTTGCCATGCCATTGGCCCATGACCTGGGTGGCGTACCGGAGCTCACGGCGGTATTCGTGATGTTCACCGGCGTGCTGGGCGCCATGTTCGGCGGCGTGCTGCTGCGCTGGTTGCCGTTGCGCACGCCGCTGGCGCGGGGTGCGCTGTTCGGCGTCGGCGCCCATGGTGCCGGTGTCAGCCGGGCGCAGGAGGTAGGCCGCGAGGAAGGCTCGGTGGCTGGCCTGGTCATGGTCCTGACCGGGTTGTTGAACCTGTTCGCGGCACCGCTGCTGGCCATGCTGCTCTGACCGTTCGTGCCACTGACTCGCCAAGTCATCAAGCTGGCTGGAAACGCAAGTTCCAGCGCGTGGGCTGCTGGCTAGACTCAGCCTCGACATAGAGAGCACATGTAAGTGCCGAGGTGACATGCAATGACCGCAGCCTTGCTCTATTCCGCCGACACCACTTCACCGGGACCGTTCTGATGCCTATGGCCGAAATTCCATTGTGCGTCTGGCGTACCCGGGGACAGAGTTTCACTTTCCGGGGCCAGAGCATCCGCTACTGGACCGCAGGGCAAGGAGAGCCCCTGCTTCTGTTGCACGGCTTCCCCACTGCCAGCTGGGATTGGCACTACCTGTGGGGGCCTTTGGCCCAGCGCTTCAGGGTGATCGCCTGCGACATGCTCGGCTTTGGCGATTCGGCCAAACCGGTCGATCACGTGTACAGCTTGATGGAGCAAGCCGACCTGCAGCAGGCCTTGCTCGCCGAGCTGAAGGTCGACCAGCCGGTGCACCTGCTGGCTCATGACTACGGCGGCAGTGTGGCCCAGGAAATGCTGGCGCGGCATCATGAACAGCGCGCCAATATCGCCAGCTGCGTATTCCTCAATAGCGGGCTGTTCCCCGAAAGCTGTCGCATGTTGCTGATCCAGAAGCTGCTGCTCAGTCGCCTGGGCTGGCTGGTAGGGCGTTCGTTCGGGCGCGACGATCTGGTGCGCAACGTGACGCAGGTCTACGGCCCGTGCACCCACCCCAGTGAAAGCGCGCTGGATGACTTCTGGAGCCTGATCGCTGCCAACGGTGGCACGCGTATCCTGCACAAGCTGGTGGGTTACATGCCGGAGCGCAGGTTGCACCGCGACCGCTGGGTTGGTGCGATGCAGCACGAAGGCGTGCCGCTGCGCTTCATCAATGGCGTGGTCGACCCGCTGTCCGGCGCGCACATGGTGGAGCGCTACCGGCAACTGGTGCCCGAGCCGGACATAGTGCAGTTGCAGGGCGTCGGCCATTACCCGCATACCGAAGCGCCGGTGCAGGTGCTGCGCCATTACCTGACCTTTCGTGAACAACCTGTGAGCTATTTCCAGCAGAAAGTGGCGTGGTCCTGACAGGGCCCCACAACCATCGCGCTGCGTTATTGCCAGGCATTCAGCCTGCGTGAGCTTGATTGTTCGCCCGCCGCTGGCGGCGGACACTCGGCTGACCTGAACCTGCCTGGAGCCATGAGCATGAGCGAGCCTGTCCGTCTGCAAGATCGCGTGGTGATCGTCACCGGAGCCGGGGGCGGCCTGGGCCGTGCCCATGCGCTGCTGTTCGCCGCGCGTGGCGCCCGGGTGGTGGTCAATGACCTCGGCGGCTCCACCCACGGAGAAGGTGCCAGCGCCTCCGCCGCCGACCGGGTTGTAGAGGAGATCCGCGCCGCTGGTGGCAGTGCCATTGCCAACCATGACTCGGTCAGCCACGGCGCGCGTATTGTCGAGCAGGCCCTGGACAGCTTCGGCCGGGTCGATGTGCTGGTGAACAACGCCGGCATCCTGCGTGACAAGACCTTCCACAAGATGGAAGACAGCGACTGGGAGCAGGTGTATCAGGTGCATGTCGAGGGGGCTTACAAGGTCACCCGCGCCGCCTGGCCGCACCTGCGCGAGCAGAACTGGGGGCGGGTGATCTTCACCGCTTCCACGTCCGGCATCTACGGCAACTTCGGTCAGGCCAACTATGGCATGGCCAAGCTGGGCCTGTATGGGTTGACTCGTACCCTGGCAATCGAAGGGCGCAAGCACGGCATCCTGGTCAACGCCATCGCCCCCACGGGTGGCACCCGCATGACCGAAGGGCTGATCCCGCCCCAGGTGTTCGAGCGGCTCAAGCCTGAGCTGGTCAGCCCACTGGTGGTGTACCTGGGCAGCGAGCAGTGCCAGGGCAGCGGTGAGCTGTTCGAAGTGGGCGGCGGCTGGGTGGGCAAGGTGCGGTGGGAGCGCAGCCTGGGGGTAGGCTTCGATCCTCGCGAAGGCTTTACCCCGGAACAGGTGGCGGAGAACTGGGCACGGATTGGCGACTTCGACGGGGCAGTGCACCCACAGGACAGCTTGCAGGCGTTGCAGCAGATGATGGCGAACTTGCAAAAGTATCCGCTGGGCTGAAATTTTTATGCCTGTGCCGGCCTCTTCGCGGGTAAACCCGCTCCCACAGGTACACCACAAGCCTCTGGGGGAGTGATATCTCTGTGGGAGCGGGTTTACCCGCGAAGAGGCCAGCACAGGCGACGGAAATTTTTCAGGGCAAATAAAAAAGGCCGCTGCAAGCCGCAGCGGCCAATCGAGACGTCAGATCAAGGAGCTTCAAAATCTACGTCGGTGAACCTCGCAGGCCTGAAAGGCGGGGGGGAGAGCCCTTCATGCCGGCCAGTGAGTTAAGAATAAGCGCCTAATCCTGTAGGAAAAATAGCCGCTTATGACATTCACCTTTACGTTTCGGGCAATAGTGCCGCAGGCGCTCAGTCGGCGGGCGAGTACCCCATGCGCCAGCTGGTTTCCCGCGTTGCCGCCAGCAGCCGCTGCGCCGCCGGGCCATGCTCGTCGGCATGGAAGATCGACGTCGGCCCGACCACCGTCATCACCGCGGCGATCTGCCCCATGGCATTGAACACCGGGGCCGACAGCGCATCCACGCCCGGCATCAACAGCCCGTGCACATGGTGCAGGCCACGTTCGCGAATGCCCGCCAACACCGCCTGGTAGTCAGCGGCGTTGTGCTGCAGGGCGGCCAGTTCCCGGTCACGCAACTCCACGGTCTCGCGCTCGGGCAGGTAGGCGGCGAATACCAGCCCGGTGGACGATGTGAGCAGCGGCAGTACCGAGCCGATCTGCGTTACCACGGTGACCGCGCGTACTGCCGGCTCGATACTGACCACTGTCGCGCCCTGGTTGCCCCATACGGCAACGAAACAGCTCTCGTTAAGTTCATCGCGCAGCTGCGACAACGGCAACGCGGCAATCTTCAGCACATCGATGCTGCCCAGCGCCGCCAGCCCCACCCGCAGTGCCTCGCGCCCCAGGCCGTAATGGTTGGTGGCCGCATCCTGTTCGGCAAAACCGCTGGCGATCAATGCTTGCAAATAACGGTGCACCTTGCTCGCTGGCATCTGCACATGTTCCGCCAGGCGCGACAGGGAGGTGGACGGGGAGAGTTCGGCAAGGGCCTTGAGGATGTCGGTGCCGACCTCCGCCGAGCGGACTTTCTGCTTGCCGTTGTCGGCGGGGGAGCTGGCTTTGGCCATGGACATCTTCTTCCGGATTCGTCGAGTCGCGCCTTTATAGCTTGACGCATTGCCCGTAGCAAATTACGTTATTCGTAATCTGATTACGATAAAAACAATGCAGACGCGCTGCCACCCCGCCCCGGGCCAGCAGCCAGCTGCCAGCAACGGCTCGGTCAGAGCCCGGAGGCATCGATGAATCGCGATACGTCACCCGACCTTCACTACCTCAGCGGCTTCGGCAACGAGTTTGCCAGCGAAGCGCTGCCAGGGGCCCTGCCGGTCGGGCAGAACTCGCCGCAGAAGGCACCCTATGGGCTGTATGCCGAGCTGCTCTCGGGCACGGCGTTCACCATGACCCGCAGCGAGCTGCGCCGCACCTGGCTGTACCGTATTCGCCCGTCTGCCCTGCACCCGCGTTTCGAGCGCCTGGCGCGCCAGCCACTTACCGGCCCGCTGGGGGCCATCACCCCCAACCGCCTGCGCTGGAACCCCCAGCCGATCCCCGTCGAACCGACCGATTTCATCGAAGGCTGGCTGCCGATGGTGGCCAACGCCGCTGCGGAAAAACCGGCCGGCGTGAGCATCTACATCTACCGCGCCAACCGTTCCATGGAGCGGGTGTTCTTCAACGCCGACGGTGAACTGCTGCTGGTGCCGCAACAGGGCCGCCTGCGCCTTGCCACCGAGCTGGGGGTGATGGAAGTCGAGCCGCTGGAAATCGCGGTAATCCCGCGTGGCATGAAGTTCCGCGTCGAACTGCTCGACGGCGAGGCCCGCGGCTACATCGCCGAAAACCACGGCGCGCCGCTGCGCATCCCGGACCTGGGCCCGATCGGCAGCAACGGCCTGGCCAACCCGCGCGACTTCCTCACCCCGGTGGCGCACTACGAAGAGGCCAATGGCCCGGTGCAGCTGGTGCAGAAGTTCCTGGGCGAACACTGGGCCTGCGAACTGCAGCACTCGCCACTGGATGTGGTCGCCTGGCACGGCAGCAACGTGCCGTACAAGTACGACCTGCGCCGCTTCAACACCATCGGCACCGTCAGTTTCGACCATCCGGACCCGTCTATCTTCACCGTGCTGACCTCGCCGACCAGCGTGCATGGCCTGGCCAACATGGACTTCGTGATCTTCCCGCCACGCTGGATGGTGGCCGAGAACACCTTCCGTCCACCATGGTTCCACCGCAACCTGATGAACGAGTTCATGGGCCTGATCAACGGTGCCTACGACGCCAAGGCCGAGGGTTTCCTGCCGGGCGGTGCCTCGCTGCACGGGGTGATGAGCGCCCATGGCCCCGACGCCGAAACCTGCGAAAAGGCCATTGCCGCCGACCTGGCGCCGCACAAGATCGATAACACCATGGCCTTCATGTTCGAGACCAGCCAGGTGCTGCGCCCGAGCCTGCAAGCCCTTGAATGCCCGCAGTTGCAGGCCGACTACGATAGTTGCTGGGCCACCTTGCCGAGCACCTTCAACCCGAACCGGAGATAACCCATGAATCACACTGCCATTGCCCGTAGCTGGGTCGAGCACGCCAACGGGCACAGCGACTTCCCGCTGCAGAACCTGCCGCTGGGCATCTTCAGCCGGCCGGGTGAAGCCAGACGCTGTGGTGTGGCCATCGGCGACGCGATCCTCGACCTGGAAGCGGTGCTGGCCGCCGGCCTGTTCGACGGTGCCGCCAAGGCCGCTGTCGAGGCCACCCGTGGTGGGGTCTTGAACGCATTCTTCGCCCTCGGCCGCAGTGCCCGCGTTGCCCTGCGCGAGCGCCTGCTGGTACTGCTGGGCGAACACAGCGAGCACCAGGCGGCGCTGCAGGCCGCCCTGTACCCGGCCAGTGCCTGCCAGCTGCATGTACCGGCGCAGATCGGTGACTACACCGACTTCTACGTGGGCATCGAGCACGCCAAGAACGTGGGCAAGCTGTTCCGCCCCGACAACCCACTGCTGCCCAACTACAAGTACGTGCCGATCGGTTATCACGGCCGCGCCTCGACCATTCGCCCGTCCGGCACCGACGTGCGCCGGCCCAAGGGCCAGACCCTGCCGGCCGGGCACACCGAGCCAAGCTTCGGTCCCTGCGCGCGCCTGGACTATGAGCTGGAGCTGGGTATCTGGATCGGCCAGGGCAACGACATGGGCCAGGCGATCCCGGTAGGCGATGCCGCCGAGCACGTGGCCGGCCTGTGCCTGCTCAACGACTGGTCGGCGCGCGATATCCAGGCCTGGGAATACCAGCCGCTGGGGCCGTTCCTGTCCAAGAGCTTCATTACCAGCATCTCGCCCTGGGTGGTTACCGCCGAAGCGCTGGAACCGTTCCGCTGTGCCCAGCCGGCACGCCCGGAAGGTGACCCACAGCCACTGTCGTACCTGCTGGACAAGCGCGACCAGGCCGCCGGTGCTTTCGATATCGAGCTTGAGGTGCTGCTGCTGACCGAGCGCATGCGCGAGCAAGGCCTTGCCCCGCACCGCCTGGCCCTGAGCAATACCCGCAACATGTACTGGACCGTCGCGCAGCTGGTTGCGCATCACAGCGTCAACGGCTGCCAGCTGCAACCGGGCGACCTGTTCGGTTCGGGCACGCTGTCGGGCGCCACGCCAGGTTCGTTCGGCAGCCTGCTGGAGATCACCGAAGGCGGCAAGCAGCCGGTGGAACTGGCCAGTGGCGAGGTGCGCAAGTTCCTCGAAGACGGCGACGAGATCATCCTGCGTGCCCGCTGCGCGCGTGATGGCGTGGCCAGCATCGGTTTCGGCGAATGCCGCGGCACGGTCATCGCCGCCAACTGAGGAGGCAAGGGCATGGAGCTGTACACCTATTACCGTTCCACCTCGTCCTACCGGGTGCGCATTGCCCTGAAACTGAAGGGGCTGGCCTACCAGTCCTTGCCGGTCAACCTGTTGCAGGGTGAGCAGCGCGGTGCGGGCTACGTCGCGGTCAACCCGCAGGGCCGCGTGCCGGCCTTGCGCACCGATGGCGGTGAGCTGCTGGTGCAGTCGCCGGCGATCATCGAGTACCTGGAAGAGGTTTATCCACAGCCCGCGCTGCTGCCTGCCACGGCCGAGGCGCGCGCCAAGGTGCGGGGCGTGGCGGCGATCATCGGCTGCGACATCCACCCGCTGCACAACGTCAGCGTGCTCAACCGGCTGCGCCAGGCCGGCCAGGACGAGAGCCAGGTCAACCAGTGGATTGGCCACTGGATCAGCCAGGGGCTGGCGGCAGTGGAGCAACTGATTGGCGATCACGGCTTCTGCTTCGGTGATGACCCGGGCCTGGCGGATATCTACCTGATCCCGCAGCTGTACGCGGCTGAACGCTTCAATATCGACCTCGACAGCTACCCGCGGATCCTGCGGGTTGCCGCGCTGGCGGCGGGGCACCCGGCGTTCGTCCAGGCCCATCCTGCCCGGCAGCCGGACAGCCCGGCTCAGTGAATGGAACGGTTCGTCGCCGGAAGCTTGCCGATACGTTCGGACAGTTTCAGGCGCTGAACCGGGTCCTCTGTCAGCAATAACGCATGCTCCAGGTCGAAGCGCTCGGCCTGTGGGCAATCCAGATGCTGGTAGAGCGAAGCACGGGTCACATAGTCACTGACCTGCACCGGGCCAAGTTGCATGACCCGCTCGGCATCGATCAGCGCCGCCAGGTGGTTGTCGTTGCTGATATGCAACTGGCGCAGGTTGCGTGACAGGCGTTGCAGCATCTGCAGCGGGCTGGCACTGCGCATGTGCTCGGCAGTCAGCGCTACGTGCGGGCCAAACTGGCGAGCCAGCAGCTCACGGCAATCGTTGGGGTACAGGCGCCGGCCGCCACAGGGGTCGAGCAGATGATCGGCACCCGGCACGCGCACCAGGAAATGGCCCGGGAAACCTACGCCCTCAAGGGGAATGGACAGGCGCCGGGCCAGTTCCAGGGCGAGGATGGCCAGGGTCAGCGGTTGGCCACGGCGGCGCTGCAGCACTTTGTCCATCATCGCGGCATGCGGGCGTAGCGGGTGGTGTTCATCCTGCTGGAAGCCCAGGGCATTGAGTTGGCGCAGCAGTGGCTGGGCCAGTTCGCACAGCGGCAGCATCGGCAGGTTGGCGCTGATCTCGCGCTGCAGGCCATGCAGCATGGCAAGGCTGTCCGCGGGCTCGACGCTTCGGTCGTGCTCGGCGGCAATCCATAATGCGGCTTCCAGCAGGGCGACGGGCTCGCGTTCCAGGCAGGCCAGGCAGGCTTGACGTGGCTTCATGGGGGCATCTCCACACACGCTTGAGTATTAGCCGCAGCCGGCGGTTTCGTCCAGTGGTCCGGCGGCGGCGCCAGCCCAAGGGCCGCGCCTATACTGGAAGGAGCACCTCGTAGGGGAGCCTGTCGATGTTCGCGCTGATGCAAAGCACCCGAACCCAGTCGCTGCACCTGTTCACCGACCCGCCCACCGGCCTGAAGGCCGTGGTGGCGATCCACAGCGAGCAGTTGGGCCCGGCCATGGGCGGTTGCCGCTACCTGCCTTATGCCGATGATGAAAGCGCCATGATCGATGCCATTCGCCTGGCCCAGGGCATGAGCTACAAGGCGGCGCTGGCCGGCCTGCCACTGGGGGGCGGCAAGGCGGTGATCATGCGCAACCCGCATGTGGAAAACCGTGCTGCGCTGTTCGAGGCCTTTGGCCGCTTCATCGACACCTTGCAAGGGCGCTTCATCATCGCCGTGGACAGTGGCACCTCGACCCTGGACATGGACTGCATTGCCCAGAGTACTCCGCATGTGACCAGCACCACGGCCTCGGGTGACCCCTCACCGCATGCGGCGATGGGGGTTTTTGCCGGCATTCGTGCGACCACTTCGTTCCGCCTTGGCAGTGATGACCTGCAAGGGCTGCGGGTGGCGGTGCAAGGGCTGGGCAATGTCGGTTATGCGCTGGCGGAGCAACTGCATGCGGCGGGTGCGGACCTGCTGGTGAGTGATCTGGACCCTGGGCGGGTGCGGCTGGCGGTGGAGCAGTTCAATGCCCATCCGGTGACCAACGATGCGTTGATCAGCACCCCTTGCGACATCTTTGCCCCTTGCGGCGTGGGGCCGGTGTTGAACGGGCAGAGCGTGATGCAGTTGCGTTGCGCGGCAGTGGCGGGGGCGGCCAACAATCAGCTGACCACTTTGCAGGTAGCCGACCAGCTGGAATCGCGCGGGATACTGTATGCCCCCGATTACGTGATCAATGCCGGCGGGCTGATCTACGTGGCACTTACCCATCGTGGCGAAGACCTGGGTACCATCACTGCGCACCTGGCGCGGATACCTTCACGGCTGACCGAAGTGTTTGGCCATGCCCAGGCAGAGAAGCGCTCGCCGGCGCGGGTTGCGCAGATGCTGGCGGAGCGGTTGCTCTACGGCTGAGGGTTGATACTGGCTTTGCTGGCCTCTTCGCGGGCAAGCCCGCTCCCACAGGTATCGCACAGGTCTTGAACATTGTGGAGTACCTGTGGGAGCGGGTTTACCCGCGAAGCAGGCGCCGCCGACATCACTCGGCAGCGCCACCCTCGAGCAACTCGGCCAACGCATCCGGCTGGCTCTTGAACGCCCGGGCGAACACATCGCGGTTTTTGGCCATGTAGATACCGGCTTCCTCGACCTGTTTCTCGCTCAGCGAAGGCACTGCCTTGTGCAGTACTTCGGCCAGACGCTCGGCCAGTTCGAGCATCTTGTCGTGACGGTCTGCTTCGGCCTTATCCATGAACAAGCGCTCCGGGTCGCGGCTGCTGCGGTATACCACTTCGACGGCCATTCATCACCTCTATGCCTTTTGCTGGTTGCGTTTCGATTTACTGTATCTATATACAGTAATGGCAATGTTGATTGCTTCGCAAGCAGAAATTGTAGCGTGGTGCAGAGGGCTTACTGCTTCATGCCCAACTCAGCATCATCCATCAGCGCCTTGGCCATCGCGCTCAAGTAATGCGCAGCCCAGATCATCATCGGTTTCTCGTCCATCAGGCCGGTGATGGTCAGTTCGCGTACATAGCCCATCAGCTCTGAGGACTGCTCGCGGGCGTCCCGGCAAGGGATGCCTGGCTCGATACGGAAGAGTGGGTGGGTACCGTTTTCACCTTGGAAGAAGATGGTTTTGCCGACGGTGAATTGGGTGTCTTCTGTAGTCATTTTTGAATCCCCTCAAAATTCTCGACTGCCTGAACGGGCCCTTTCGCGGGTGAACCCGCTCCCACAGGTACTGCATCTACCTCAAAGGCCTGTGGAGATCCTGTGGGAGCGGGTTTACCCGCGAAGAGGCCAGCCCAGACAACGCAACACTCAAACCTCAGTGCAAAGTCCGAGGCTCAGCGGGCATCTGCATCTGAACCAGTGCCGACTCAAGCAAAGCCCGCAACGTCTCCAGCTCATGCATTGAGGTCATCATCAAAATCGATGCCGGCGACTTGGGCTGAAGCAACAAGGCCTGATGCACCACGGTGGCTGCGCACAACGCATAGTCCGTAGCCTGGATCAGGGTGTCTTCAAGGAAATGGGGTGTGTGGGGTGGATCGGGGACTACTTTCAGCATGATTAAGGCCTGTTCAAAGTTGGGGCCACCGCCTCCTGCTGTCAAACAGGAAGGCGGCAGCTGTGCATGGGTTGACAGACCGGTGAACAGAACCAAAAGCCGGCGCACACGAGGTGCCCCATGACAGCTGCCATAAAGGCAAAGCCATGTGGTTAGTTCAGGGCGGCCTGTCAAAGCCGGTCGCTGATTGGCAGCGACGATCCGAGACTAGTGCTCATCCCCGAACACCACAATGGCAGGGAGTATCTTTGGGAAATGCCCTGCAAGGAAGGGGTTAAATCTGATTTTCTCCAGCGCATGGCCGTGTTTCTGGCAACTTGCCACGCCTCAACGTGCCTTGCGGCAATCGGTCGCCTTCCAAGCCAGGGGCCTGGCCCTTTAACTGCATGGCACAAGCGTCACACCGGTGACGCATCATCCTTCAAGACGTATCGGGGAATGGAACATCGTGAACACCAAATGGGCAGAAAAGCTGCGCAAGGGCCTGCATGGCTCCGCCGACTCGCTGGGCAACCTGTGCGTCGAGGCATTCCATTACCTGGCATTGTTCGGGATTGGCGCGATCACTGCCTATGCGGCGGTGATGACCTTCATCGACATGCTCGGCAAGGGCGGGGTCAGTGTCGATGACATCCTGCTGCTGTTCATCTACCTGGAGCTGGGGGCGATGGTCGGGATCTACTTCAAGACCAATCACATGCCGATCCGCTTCCTGCTGTACGTGGCCATCACCGCGCTGACCCGCCTGCTGATCGGCGATGTCTCGCACCACAAGGCGCCGGACGCAGGGCTGCTGTACGTGTGCGGCGGCATCCTGTTGCTGGCGTTCTCGATCCTGGTGGTGCGCTACGCCTCCTACCGCTACCCCTCGACCAAGGCGCTGGACGCCAACGGCAAGGAAGTGGAAGAGGGCAAGTAAGCCTCAGTTGGCGACGAAGTGGCGCGGCTCCTGGCGGGCATCGCGGGTCAGCGCGGCCAGCACCTGCATGGGGTTCTGGCTATGCTCGATGGCCAAGCCCAGGCGAATGCTGTCGATCACCCGCTGCAGGCGCACCGGATCATTGCGCTGAGCTTGGGTGATGAGCCGCTTGGCGACCACGCCGGCGTCGTCTGACAGGGTCAGCATGATGCTGCCGTCGAGGTTGGTGATGCTCAGGTTGACCCGGTATTCGGGGGCGAATGCAGCACTGATTCGTTCGAATGGGTTGTTCATGGTCTTGCTTCTGCGGTGAATGACTGCAGAGGTTGACCGGCGCGAACGCCAGTTGGTTCAGCGCCATTGATCGACCCAAACGAAAACGCCCGGCACGAGGCCGGGCGTTGTCTGCGGTGCCGATCAGGCGTCCGGGTCACTCAGCTCCAAGGCGCCGCGCTTGCTGCGCAGCTTGCCGTAGAAGTGTTCCAGCGCGTGGTTGAGCTTGGTGGCGGCGCCATCGACCGCCTGGTCCAGCGAAGTGGCGGTGTGGGTCACGGAAATCGGTTGGTGGCCTTTGGGGCGAGCCTCCATCTGGCAGCGTTTGTCATGCGGTCCGGGCTTGGCGCCGTTCTCGTCGCGCAGGTGAACCTCGATGCGGGTGAGGTCGTCTTCGTAACGTTCCAGCGAGTTCTGCAGTGTGCTGCGGACCCACTGGTCGAGCCGGGCGTTGCCTTCGAAATGGTTGCTGCTGTTGACCTGGATTTGCATGATTCAATCCTTATTCAGCTTGCTCGCATGGAGACGCGCCTAGGCCTTTGAGACCCTTGGTATTTCTGCGTCTCTTGACTCTAAGGTCAGGCAACGGCGAAACGAATTCAAGCCCTTTTTGAAAATAAATTTCTTGTTGCATTCAGGGCGGCAGGCGGCTCATCGCTCGGCCTTTGCTTATGAGAATTGAAATCATTATTATTGCAGGCCCGAAAACGCCCGGACCTTCGCCATGACGCGCAAAACTGCCGGTCTCTCGCCCAGCTATCGCCTGGCCGTGGCTTCACGCAGCCTGGCCGCGCTGCTGGGCGGCTACCTGCTGGCGTCTGCGGCCAGCGTTTGCATTGCCCTGGTTGCGCCGCTGCCACGGGTCGATGCCACGCTCACCGGCCTGCTGCTGTCATTCGTCTTCTACCTGCTGGCGTTCATCTGGTGCTTTGCCTGCCGCAGCGCTTTGCGCGCCTGGCTGGGCGTGTTGGCGCCAAGCGTGCTGCTGGGGGGGATCAGCGGGTTGGCCTACTGGATGAAAAACCCATGAAAGAAGGCTTCCGCCAGGCCATGGCCTGGCTGCACACCTGGACCGGCCTGATCTTCGGCTGGCTGTTGTTTGCCATCTTCCTCACCGGCACGCTGTCGTATTTCAAGGAAGAAATCACCCACTGGTCGCAGCCTGAGGTGCGCAGCCATGCCCTGGAGCCGACCCATAGCCTGGAGGTGGCCCAGCGTTACCTGCAGGACAATGCCGGGCATTCGGGCACCTGGCTGATCCGCATGCCCAACGCGCGCGAGGCCGCCCTGAGCGTGGGCTACCGCGACCCCAATGGCGGGCCACGCGGCTTCGTCACCAAGACCCTCGATACCCAGACCGGCCGACCGGTAGAGGCTCGCGACAGCCGCGGTGGCGAGTTTTTCTACCGCTTCCACTTCCAGCTGCAGATGCCATACCCCTTCGGCCGCTGGCTGTCTACGTTCTGCGCCTTGATCATGCTGCTGGGGCTGGTTACCGGCATCATCACTCACAAGAAAATCTTCAAGGAGTTCTTCACCTTCCGCCCCGGCAAGGGCCAGCGCTCCTGGCTGGATGGGCACAACGCCATTGGCGTGCTGGTGCTGCCGTTCCACCTGATGATCAGCTACAGCAGCCTGGTGCTGTTCATGTACATGGTGATGCCGGCTGGCATCATGGCCGGCTACGGCAATGACACCGGCAAGTACTTCAACGACCTGTTCGGCCGTAACGATGCGCCCAAGGCGGCCCACGTGGCCGCGCCGCTGGTACCGTTGCCGAGCCTGTACGCCAAGGTGCAGGACCTGCAACCGGGCGCGCGTATCGGCCGTATCCAGGTAGAGAACGCCGGCGACAGCAATGCCCGCGTCACCTTCACCCAGTCCGCGGCCGATCATGTGGCCTATCGGCGCAGCGCCAACTGGACCTTCGATGGCGCCAGCGGTGTGCTGCTGAGCCAGGGCAAGCCGGAGAGCGGTGTCATGATGACCGCCTTCAGCTTTGCCGGCCTGCACATGGGCAACTTCGCCGGGCCTTGGCTGCGCTGGCTGTACTTCTTCTTTGGCTTGGCCGGTACCGCGGTGATCGGCACCGGGCTGGTGATGTGGCTGGGCAAACGCCAGCTCAAGCATGCCGGGAGCGAACGCCTGCCGGGCGAACTGCGCCTGGTCGAAGTGCTCAATATCGCCAGCATGAGCGGTCTGCTGCTGGCCGTGGCGGGCTTCTTCTGGGCCAACCGCCTGATCCCGATGGGGGTCGAAGGCCGAGCCGACTGGGAGGTCAACGCCTTCTTCATCGCCTGGGGCCTGTCGCTGGTACACGCTGTGCTGCGTAGCGGGCGCCGGGCCTGGGGCGAGCAACTGGCACTGGGCGCGCTGGCCTTTGCCTTGCTGCCGCTGCTCAACGGCCTGACCACCGGCCAGGGCCTGAATCATTCGCTGCCGGCGGGTGACTGGGCCATGGCCGGCTTCGACCTGACAGCGCTGGGCACCGGCCTGTTCCTGGGCTGGCTGGCCGGCAAGATGTTGCGCAGCCCGAAGCCTGTGGCCAAGCGGGCCCCTCGTGCAGCAAAGAAGCCAAGCACTGAAACGGCGGAGGCGAGCTGATGCTGGGTAATGCGCTGATCGCTTACGCCGGCTTCGTTGCCCTGTGCCTAGCGATGGAGAAACACTTCGTCGACCTGCTCGGGCGCAAGCCGCGCCACGGGCAGTTGCGCCTGTTGCGCAGCGCCGGCTGGCTGCTGCTGGTGCTGTCGCTGGTGCTGAGCGTGCACCTGCGTGGCTGGGCCCATGGCCTGGTGGAGTGGACCGCAGTGATGATGGCCGGGGTGACCCTGTGGGTGTTCGGCCTGCCATACCAGCCCCGCCTGTTGCTGGGCCTGGCCGCCGCCAGCGTGGTGCTGGGGCCGTTACTGGCCGTGTTCGCCGCGTGAGCCGATGAGCGAGCCGGGCGACATGACCGAGGTGGATGCCGAAAGCGGCGGTGGGCGTGCGCGCTTCGTCCAGGTGTTCCAGGCCCAGCGGGCGCGCATGGAGGCGCTGGTGAGCCGCCGGGTCGGCTGCCGGGCCACGGCATCGGACCTGGTCCAGGAACTGTTCCTGCGCTTCTGGCGTCGGCCCGAGGTCAAGGTCGAGGCGCTGGATACCTACCTGCTGCGTTGCGCCGGCAACCTGGCCATCGACCACCTGCGCAGCGAGGGTAGCCGCGAACGCGTGGCCGAAGCTGTGCTGCCGCTGGGCGAGGTGGCGATGGCCCAGGCCCCGGAGCAGGCCGTGGAGGTCGATCACGACTTGCAACGCATCGATGCTGCCTTGCGCGCCTTGCCCGAGCGCACGCGACAGATTTTCCTGCTCAACCGTATCCATGGCTGCAAGTACGGCGAGATCGCCAAGGCCATGCAGCTGTCCCAGAGTGCTGTGGAAAAGCATATGATGCGCGCCCTCGAAGCGTGCAAGGCGAGTGTTGCCGAGCCCGCGACCACCCCACGCCGGCCAGGGAGTGCCCGTCGATGAGCCGTTTACCGCCGATCACCGAGGCGCAATCCCGGGCTGCACTGCAATGGCTTAGCCGCATCAACGAGCAGCCTGCGCAAGCCGAGGGCGCGGCGTTCAAGCGATGGCTGCTGGCTGACCCTGGGCACCGTGAGGCCTACGCCCAGGCCCAGGCGCTGTGGCTGAACAGCGCCGCCCCGGCGGCGCGCCTGGCCGCTGAAGACCAGGCAAACCTGCAACGTTACCTGGATGCGATGGCCAGGCCGCCGGCCGGGCGCCCCTGGCTGCAACGGGTCGCGGCGCTGGCGGTGGCCGCGTGCCTGGTAATGGCCGTTGGCGTAGCCGGTGGTTGGCGCCCGGGCCTGTGGCTGCAGGACCTGCAGGCCGACTACAGCAGTGCTGATCAAGTTCGCCAAGTGACCTTGGCCGACCAGTCACAAGTGACGCTGGATGCAGGGAGCGCGATTGCAGTCGATTTTGTGCAGGGCGAGCGCCGTGTGCGGTTGTTGCATGGCGCGGCATTCTTCCAGGTCACGCATACCGGCGCGCCGTTCCTGGTGGAAGCCGCCGGTGGCGAGGTGCGTGTGCTCGGCACCCAGTTCGAGGTGCGCGAGCGGGGCGAGGGCGCCCAGGTCACGGTGCGCAGCGGGCGGGTGGCGGTGAGCCCGGCACCAGGCGCCGCAGCGCGTGAACTGACGGCCAACCAGCAGGCGGCCTATGCTGCCGGCCGAGTCGGCGACACCCTGGTGGTGGACAGCGACAACCGCCTGGCATGGCGCCAGGGCTGGCTGAATTACTACCAGGTGCCGCTGGCGCAGGTGGTCGAGGACCTGGGGCGTTATTACCCGGGGCGCATCCTGTTGCTCGATGATGAGTTGGGGCAGCGCAAGGTCAGTGGCAGTTTCCCCGTGGCCGAGCCGTTGCTGGCGCTGGATTCGCTGGGCAAGGTGATGGGCTTTTCGCGGCAGACAGTGCTGGGGCGGTTGACTGTCATCCGGTAGTCGCCTGTGCCGGCCTCTTCGCGGGTGAACCCGCTCCCACAGGAAGGGCGCAAGTTTCAAATCCTGTGCAGTACCTGTGGGAGCGGGTTCACCCGCGAAGAGGCCCGCACAGGCAAAAATATTTTCAGATAGCGGGTGAGGTAACAGGACGTGGCATCCGTGTAATGAGTGGAAGTGCGATTCATTCGCAGTCATATCCCTCTCACAGGTCAGCGTCCATGAAGTTCACCCCGCGTTGCGTCCCTCTCTGGTTCGGCCTTTGCGCGCTCCCGGCATTCACTGTTGCCCCCCTGGCCTGCGCCGCCGAGCAACAGCAGGCGTATACCTTCGCCCAGCCGGCGCAACCCTTGGCCCAGGCACTCGATGCCTTCAGCCGCACCACAGGCCAGAGCGTGGTCTACACCTTGGAACTACCTGGCCTGCAGGCGCCAGCGCTGAACGGCAGGTTCAGCGCCGAACACGCTCTGCAACAGCTGCTGGCCACTACCGGGCTGGCCTGGCGCCGCGTCGATGCACGCACCTTCACCGTCGAAGCGGTGGACACCTCCGGTGCCCTCAACCTGCAGGCCATCACCGTGACCTCGCAACTGGACGACTACAGCTACCAGCCACCGGCTACCGCCTCGATCATGCGCGGGCAGGGCCCTAGCCAGGACATCCCCCAGGCGATCAACGTGGTACCGGCCCAGGTCATCCGGGACCAGGCCCCCCGCAACCTCGATGACGCCCTGGCCAATGTCAGCGGCATCACCCAGGGCAACAATTTCGGTGGCACCTCCGACACGGTGATGAAGCGCGGCTTCGGCGACAACCGCGACGGCTCGATCATGCGCGATGGCATGCCCATCGTGCAGGGCCGCAGCCTCAACGCCAGCACCGAGCGGGTCGAAGTGCTCAAGGGCCCGGCCTCGCTGCTGTACGGCATCCAGGACCCGGGCGGGGTGATCAACGTGGTCAGCAAGCGCCCGCAACTCGAGCAGTACAACGCCCTGAACGTGCGCGGGTCCACCTACGGCAGCGGCAAGAACGGCAGCGGTGGCGGCTTCGACAGTACCGGCGCGCTGGGCGACAGCAACTTTGCCTATCGCTTGATCGTCGACCACGAAGATGAGGACTACTGGCGCAACTACGGCGTGCACCGTGAGTCGCTGGTGGCGCCGTCGCTGGCCTGGCTGGGCGAAGACACCCAGGTGGTCCTGGCCTACGAGCACCGCGAGTTTCTCTACCCCTTCGACCGTGGCACGGCGTTCGGCAGCAACGGCCACCCGCTGGACATCCCTGCCACGCGTCGCCTGGACGAGCCTTTCAACGACATGGAAGGGCGTTCCGACCTGTACCGTCTGGAAGTCGACCACCAGCTGGCCGATGACTGGAAGCTGCACTTCGGCTACAGCTTCAACCGCGAAACCTATGATGCCAGCCAGGTGCGGGTGACCGGCGTGAATGAAAAAAGCGGCACGCTGTCGCGCAGCATCGACGGCACCCACAACGCCATGAGCCGTGACCAGTTCGCCACGCTGAGCCTGGCCGGCAATGTGGAACTGGCCGGGATGCAGAACGACCTGCTGTTCGGTGTCGATCATGAAGACCGCAAGATCTTTCGCGGCGACCTGATCCGGCAGACGGCACAATCCACCTTCAGCTATGTGAACCCGGTCTACGGCCAGGAAGTGGAGGGCACAACGGTAAAGGCCAGTGACAGCGACCAGACCGATAAGCTGCGCACTGATGCACTGTTCGTGCAGGACGCGCTGCACCTGGACGAACACTGGATCCTGGTGGCCGGTGCGCGCTTCCAGCAGTACGACCAGTACGCTGGCCGTGGCCGACCGTTCAAGGCCAACACCGACATCAGTGGTCAGGCCTGGGTGCCGCATGCCGGTATCGTCTACAAGGTCGATGACCAGCTGTCCTTCTATGGTAGCTACAGCGAGTCGTTCAAGCCCAACTCGACGATCGCGCCGCTGACCGGCAATGTGGTGCTTGACTCGTCGGTGGCGCCAGAGGAAGGGAAGTCGTGGGAGCTGGGGGCCAAGCTCGACATGCCAGGCCGCGTTACCGGCACTCTGGCGCTGTTCGACATTACCAAGCGCAACGTGCTGGTTTCCGACTTTGATGCCAGCACCCGCGAGACTGTGTACAGCAATGCCGGGGAGGTCAGCTCGCGGGGTGTCGAACTGGACCTGACTGGCCAGCTCAGCGACCGCTGGAGCCTGATTGGCAGCTATGCCTTCACCGATGCCAAGGTGACCAAGGACCCTGATCTACAGGGCAACCGCCTGCAGAACGTAGCCCGGCACAGTGGTTCGCTGTCGGCGGTGTATGACTACGGCAGCCTGTTCGGCGGCGACCGGTTGCGTCTTGGCGCTGGGGCACGCTACGTAGGCGAGCGGGCTGGTAACTCGACCAACACCTTCGACCTGCCGTCCTATACCGTGGCCGATGCCTTTGCCAGCTACGAGACCCGGCTCGATGAGCACAAGGTGCTGTTGCAGCTGAACGTGAAGAACCTGTTCGACAAGGTTTACTACAGCTCGGCGGTGAACCAGTACTTTGTCGCTATCGGGGATGCGCGGCAGGTGAGTTTGTCCAGTACCTTCGAGTTCTAGGCCAGCCTGTACCGGCCTCTTCGCGGCTAAAGCCGCTCCCACAGGTACTGCACTGCCCTTGAGGTTGGCGCGGCCCCTGTGGGAGCGGCTTTAGCCGCGAATGGCCGAACGGTACTCGCCAGGCGTTGCACCGACTGCCTGGCGGAACCGGTTGCTGAAATGGCTGGCACTGGCAAACCCGCACGACAGGGCAATCTCCCCCAGCGGCATCACCCCCAACCGCAACAGCTGACAAGCCCGATGTAGCCGCCGGGCCAGCAGATATTGATGCGGCGGCAGCCCGAAACTGGCGCGGAACATGCGCGCAAAGTGGTATTCGGACAGGTTGCAGCGCACGGCCAGTTCACCCAGGGTGATGGGCTGGTCAAGGTGCGCTTCGATGTAGTCGACCATTTGCCGGCGCAGGCTCGGAGCCAGCCCGCCTTTCAGGCGCAGGCCCTGGCGCAGCCCGACCTGGTTGAGTAGCGCATGGTCGACGATATCGTGCGCCAGGCTGCTGGCCAGCAAGCGTTCACCAGGTTCGTCCCAGTCCAGGGTTATCAGCTGGCGAAAGCGCTTGGCCTGCTGCGGGTCATCAAGAAAGGTCGCTTCCTGCAGTTGCAGCTCACGCGGTTCTCGGTCGAGCAGGCGCACGCAGCCCAGGGCAAATTGGGCCTCGCTGACATACAGGTGTGCCAGGCGGATCGCGCCATTGACCACCCAGTTCGATTCATGCCCGGCCGGCATCACGCACAGCTTGTCGGGTGCCCCTTTGTCGCCGGGACGCTGGCGACGAAAAGTGCCGGTGCCGTCGGCGATGTAGCACGACAGGGTGTGATGGCTCGGTGCCTGGTAATCGCGGGCATCGTCGCGGTTGCTCCACAGCGCCGCTGCCAGCCCGTCGCCCAGGTGCGCGCTCAGCTCCAGCCGGGCGTGGGGCGAGGCGTGCATGGCGTTGAACACTTGCAGCTGGGTAAGTGGGGTCATGGGCGGTTCCTCTTGCCAGCCATCCTACTGCGCCTTGGCCAGGCTTACAGCCATCAGCGGGACAAATGCGCAAGTTTGTGCAAGCGCGTGGGTGTTCGACAGGAGAACACTGAAATGCCTCGGCGAGGGCTGCGCCCTCGATTCGCGGGTGAACCCGCTCCCACAGGGACCGCGCCAGCTTCGAGAGCAGCACGGTCCCTGTGGGAGCGGCTTTAGCCGCGAAGCGCCGGGCACCGAACTTGAAAGGCCCAAGGAACCGCCACCATGAACCTGTCACTCTACCTGCTCACTGTCCTGATCTGGGGCACCACCTGGATCGCCCTGAAACTCCAGTTGGGCGTGGTCGCCATTCCGGTCTCGATTGTCTACCGCTTCGCCCTGGCCGGGCTGATCCTGTTCGCCTTCCTGCTGCTCACCCGGCGCCTGCAGCCGATGAACCGGCGTGGCCACCAGATCTGCCTGGCCCAGGGCCTGTGCCTGTTCTGCGTCAACTTCATCTGCTTCCTCAGCGCCAGCCAGTGGATTGCCAGCGGCCTGATCGCCGTGGTGTTCTCCACCGCAACCCTGTGGAACGCGCTCAACGCGCGGATCTTCTTCGGCCAGAAGATCGCCAGCAATGTGCTTGGCGGTGGCGCCCTGGGGTTACTTGGCCTGGGCCTGCTGTTCTGGCCGGAGCTGGCGCACCATGCGGCCAGCCGCGAAACCCTGTACGGCCTCGGCCTGGCCCTGCTCGGCACGCTGTGCTTCTCTGCCGGCAACATGCTGTCGAGCATGCAGCAGAAGGCCGGGCTCAAACCCATGACCACCAATGCCTGGGGCATGGTCTACGGGGCGGTGATGCTGGCGGTGTTCTGCGTGGTCAGCGGCGTGCCGTTCAGCATGGAATGGAACGTGCGGTACATCGGCTCGTTACTGTACCTGGTGGTGCCGGGCTCGGTGATCGCCTTTACCGCCTACCTTACCCTGGTCGGGCGCATGGGGCCGGAGCGGGCGGCGTACTGCACGGTGCTGTTCCCGTTGGTGGCGCTGAATGTGTCGGCGGTGGCTGAGGGGTATCAGTGGACGGCACCGGCCTTGTTGGGGCTGGTGGCGGTGATGGCGGGGAATGTGCTGGTGTTTCGCAAGCCCAAGGCCAGGGCGGCTGAGGGTGTTGTGGTGGCCAAATAGATATGAAGGGTTGCCTGTGCCGGCCCTTTCGCGGGTAAACCCGCTCCCACAGGTACCCCACAGACCTCAGCGCCTGTGCAATACCTGTGGGAGCGGGTTTACCCGCGAAAGGGCCGGTGCAGGCAGTAAAAGGCTATCAGCCCTTCCACACTTGAGGATTCACCAGGTCCCGCGGCCGCTCACCCAGCAGCGCCGCGCGCAGGTTGTCGATTGCCCGGTTGGCCATGGCCTCGCGGGTTTCGGCAGTGGCCGAGCCAACGTGCGGCAAGGTCAGTGCATTGGGCAGCTTGAACAGCGGCGAGTCGCTCAGCGGCTCTTTCTCGTACACATCCAGGCCCGCACCGCGAATGGTGCCGCTCTGCAGTGCCTCGATCAGCGCCGCCTCGTCCACCACCGGCCCGCGGGCGATGTTGATCAGGAACGCGCTCGGCTTCATCAGTTGCAACTCACGCGCACCGATCAGCTTGCGGGTGGCATCGGACAACGGCACCACGATGCAGACGAAATCGGCTTCTGCCAGCAGTTGCTCCAGGCTGCGGAACTGCGCGCCCAGCTCTTGCTCCAGTGCGGTCTTGCGGCTGTTGCCGGAATAGATCACCTGCATGTTGAAGCCGAACCGGCCGCGGCGGGCAATGGCGGCACCGATGTTGCCCATGCCAACGATGCCCAAGGTCTTGTCGTGCACATCGCTGCCGAAGTGCGCCGGGCCTACGGTAGCTTGCCAGTTGCCGGCCTTGGTCCAGGCATCCAGCTCGGCGGTGCGGCGGGCGCAGCCCATGATCAGCGAGAAGCCCAGGTCGGCGGTGCTTTCGGTCAGCACGTCGGGGGTGTTGGTCAGGGCGATGCCGCGTTCGTTGAGGTAGTCCAGGTCGTAGTTGTCGTAGCCGACCGAAACGCTGGACACCACCTCCAGCCTGGCCGCGCCTTCAAGCTGCGCCCGGCCGAGCTTGCGGCCAACGCCGATCAGGCCGTGGGCCTCGGGCAGGGCTTCGTTGAACTGGGCGCTGATGTCGCCCAGCTTGGGGTTGGGCAGGATCAGGTTGAAGTCTTGCTGCAGGCGCTCGGCCATGGCCGGGGTGATACGGCTGAAGGCCAGGACGGTCTTTTTCATCGGGCAACTTCTCTGCAAGGCGGTGGGGCGGTGATGGTTTCTTCGCGGGTGAACCCGCTCCCACAGGTATTGCACAGGCCTGGAAGGCTGTGGTGTACCTGTGGGAGCGGGTTTACCCGCGAAGAGGCCGGCAATGGTTAGCAACCTACCATTGTCCGCCCCCGCAATGCAGCAGCTTTTTAGTTGGCGATCATCACCTGATGGGTTCTCAGGTCCGCCTCATGGGCTGCCAGAATCTCTGGCAGCGAGTTGCGCAGGTACTCCACCCAGGTCTTGATCTTGGCATCCAGGTACTGCCGCGACGGGTAGATGGCGTACAGGTTCAGCTCCTGCAGCCGGTACTCGGGCAGTACCCGCACCAGGCTGCCATCGCGCAGGCCTTCGATGGCCGAATAGATCGGCAGCACGCCTACGCCCATGCCGCTACGGATCGCAGTCTTCATGGCATCGGCAGTATTGACCATGAACGGCGAGCTGGTGATGTTGACCATTTCCTGGCCTTCCGGCCCGTCGAACAGCCATTTCTCCAACGGGATCACCGGGCTGACCATGCGCAGGCAGGCGTGCTTGAGAAGGTCGGCAGGCTTGTGCGCCACGCCGTGGCGGGCGATGTAGGCAGGCGAGGCGCAGACGATGCTGTAGGTGATGCCCAGGCGCTGGGACACGAACCCCGAATCGGGCAGTTCGGTGGCCAGCACGATGGACACGTCATAGCCCTCGTCGAGCAGGTCGGGCACGCGGTTGGCCATGGTCAGGTCGAAGGTCACGTCCGGGTGCGATTCGCGGTAGCGGGCGATGGCGTCGACCACGAAGTGCTGGCCGACCCCGGTCATCGAGTGCACCTTCAGTTGCCCGGCCGGGCGGGCATGGGCGTCGCTGGCCTCGGCCTCGGCTTCTTCGACATAGGTAAGAATCTGTTCGCAACGCATCAGGTAGCGCTTGCCGGCTTCGGTCAGCGCAATGCGGCGGGTGGTACGGTTGAGCAGCCTTGTTTGCAGATGGGCTTCCAGATTGGAGACCGCCCGCGACACATTCGCGGTGGTCGTATCCAGCTGCCCGGCGGCAGCGGTGAAGCTGCCGAGTTGGGCTACGCAACTGAAAGCACGCATGTTTTGCAGGGTGTCCATGGGTCACTCTCGATGTAGAGGACAAAATTGTGTCACGAAGTAACGCAAAAGAGATGAAAAGTTGCCTTCGACCAAAGGCGGATTATCGCTGTTTTGGTAACAAAGATTCGCAGGAATCCACGCTTATCGCCAGTGCTGCCGCCCCCTAGAATTGCCCGGCCTCTTCACCTCTTCCTCGGGAAATCGCAGCTGTGCCGCGTCGCATCATCAGAACGCTCAATGCGTTCAGTGCCTGTGCCCTTGCCCTCGCCCTGAGCGGCTGTATCGGAACCTGGGGCATCGCCCCGCAAAGCAAGACGCTGCAAGCCAACACCCTGACCACCGACGCGGCCATACGCGAAGCCGCGACCGACGCCCATTGGCCCGATCAGCAATGGTGGCGCGCCTATGGCGACCCGCAGCTGGACCGCTGGGTTGCCCTGGCCGTGGCTGGCAGCCCGAGCCTGGCCATGGCTGCAGCGCGGGTACGCGAAGCCAAGGCCATGGCCGGCGTGGTCGAGTCGGCGGAAAAGCTCCAGGCCAACGGCCAGGCCACGCTCAAGCGCCACAACTGGCCTGAGGACCAGTTCTACGGCCCGGGCGCGCTGTCCGGCGCCAATACCTGGGACAACAACGCCGCAATTGGCTTCAGCTATGCGCTCGACCTGTGGGGCCGCGAACGCAACGCCAGCGAGCAGGCCGTGGACCAGGCGCACATGAGCGTGGCCGAAGCCCGCCAGGCGCAGCTGGAGCTGCAGAACAACGTGGTGCGCGCCTACATCCAGCTGAGCCTGCATTTTGCCCAGCGCGACATCGTCAAGGCCGAGCTGGAACAGCAGGAGCAGATCCTTGCCCTGGCCAAGCGCCGCCTGGATGCCGGTATCGGCACCCACTTCGAGGTCAGCCAGGCCGAAGCACCGCTGCCGGAAACCCACCGCCAGCTCGACAGCCTCGACGAAGAAATTGCCCTGGCCCGCAACCAGCTGGCCGCCCTGGCCGGCAAGGGCCCGGGGGAGGGTGCGCAGTTGCAGCGCCCGAGCCTGGCCCTGGCCGCGCCGCTGAAACTGCCGTCGAACCTGCCGGCCGAACTGGTCGGCCAGCGCCCCGATGTGGTTGCCAGCCGTTGGCAGGTAGCTGCCCAGGCGCGTGGCATCGATGTAGCCCACGCCGGCTTCTTTCCCAACGTAGACCTGGTCGGCAGCCTTGGCTTCATGGCAACCGGTGGTGGCCCGCTGGAATTCCTCACCGGGCGCAAGTTCAACTACAACGTCGGCCCGGCCATCAGCCTGCCGATCTTCGACGGTGGCCGCCTGCGCTCGCAGCTCGGCGTGGCCTCGGCGGGCTATGACGTGGCCGTGGCGCGCTACAACCAGACCGTTGTCGGTGCGCTAAAGAACATCTCCGACCAGCTGATCCGCCGTGAGTCGATGAAGGAGCAGTCGCACTTCGCCGCCGAATCGGTCGCGGCCGCGCAGAAAACCTACGACATCGCCATGGTCGCGTTCCAGCGTGGCCTTACCGACTACCTCAACGTACTCAACGCCCAGACCTTGTTGTTCCGCCAGCAGCAGGTGCAACAGCAGGTGCAGGCCAACCGCCTGATTGCCCATGCCGAGCTGGTCACCGCCCTGGGCGGCGGCTTGCAGGCGGGTCAGGACGTGCCGAAAGAGGAGCGCCAGGCCGCACCGAAAACCCCGGCCACCCTGGCCATTTTCGACAAGAAGCCGGATAACGCCGAATGAGCACTTCCAGTTTGCCCGTGCGCTGGCTGCAGAGCCTGGAATGGCGCCGGGGCTTCTTTGCCTGGGCGCGCACCGACGGGGTGACCTGGGTGTACATTTTCAAGGTGCTGGCCGCTGCGTTCATCACCCTGTGGCTGGCCATGCGCCTGGAACTGCCGCAACCGCGCACGGCGATGATCACCGTGTTCATCGTCATGCAGCCGCAAAGCGGGCATGTGTTCGCCAAGAGCTTCTACCGGGTGCTCGGCACCCTGGCCGGTTCGACGATGATGGTGGCGCTGATTGCCATCTTCCCGCAAAACACCGAGCTGTTCCTGCCCAGCCTGGCCCTGTGGGTAGGCCTGTGCTCGGCCGGAGCCATGCGCTACCGCACCTTCCGCGCCTATGGTTTCGTGCTGGCCGGCTACACCGCGGCAATGATCGGCCTGCCGGTGCTGGAGCACCCTGACCAGGCGTTCATGGCGGCGGTATGGCGAGTACTGGAAATCGCCCTGGGCATTCTGGTGTCGACCTTCGTCAGCGCTGCGATCCTGCCGCAGTCGGCCAGTGCCGCCATGCGCAACGCTTTGTACCAGCGCTTTGGCGTGTTCGCCGGGGTGGTTGTCGAGGCCCTGCGCGGCGAAAGCCAGCGGGACCGTTTCGAGAGCAGCAACGTGCGCTTCGTCGCTGAAGCAGTGGGCCTGGAGAGCCTGCGCAACGTCACCGCTTTCGAAGACCCGCACATGCGCCGGCGCTCTGGTCGCCTGGTGCGCATGAACGGCGAGTTCATGGCCATCACCACGCGCTTCAATGCCCTGCACCGTTTGCTGGAGCGCTTGCGCGCCCGCGGCCCGCTGCAGATCGTCGGCGCGATCGAGCCGGGCTTGAACACCCTGGTGGAGCTGTTGCAGCCCTATGTGGGCCGGGCGCTGACCGACGCCGATGCGCTGCGCCTGACCCTGGAGCTGGCCGCCTACAGAGAAGGCCTGCAGGCACAGGTGCGCGGCCTGCGCGCCGAGTACCTGGCAACCGAGCCGAGCGAGTCCGACCTGCTCGACTTCCACACCGCCTTCGAGCTGCTCTACCGCTTCGTCGACGAGATGTACAGCTACGCCGAAACCCACGCCTCGCTGGCAGCGCACCGGCACGAACGCGAACAGTGGGATGAGCCCTACGTGGCGCAGACCAGCTGGCTGGTATCGTTGGCCGCCGGTGTGCGCGCCTCGGCGGTGCTGTTGCTGCTGGGCAGCTACTGGCTGTTCAGCGACTGGCCCAGCGGCGCCATGATGACCCTGATCGCCACCGTCACCGTGGGCCTGTCGGCGGCCTCGCCGAACCCCAAGCGCATGTCGTTCCAGATGGCCTGCGGCACGGCGATCGGTGCCTTCGTCGGCTTCTTCGAAACCTTCTTCGTGTTCCCCTGGATCGACGGTTTCCCGCTGCTGTGCATGGTGCTGGCGCCGGTGTTCGTGCTGGGCGCGTTCCTTTCGTCACGGCCGGCCTACGCCGGCTACGGCATCGGCCTGCTGGTGTTCTTCGCCATCGGTTCGGTGCCGAACAACCTCACCGTGTATGACCCGTACACCTTCATCAACGACTACATCGGCATGGTCATCGGCATGTTCGTCTGTGCCGCTGCCGGTGCGATCATCCTGCCGCCCAACAGCCGCTGGCTGTGGAGCCGCCTGGAGCAGGAGCTGCGCGAGCAGGTGCTGTTCGCCATCAGCGGCCGCCTGCGCGGCATCGGCACGGCCTTCGAAAGCCGCACCCGCGACCTGCTGCACCAGGCCTATGGCCTGGCAGCCGGCAAGCCGCAGGTACAGAGCCAGTTGATGGGCTGGATGTTCACCGTGCTGGAAATCGGCCATGCCATCATCGAGCTGCGCAAGGAGCAGGCCCGTGCGCCGGTGCACCCGGCCTACGCCGAATCGCAGCCCTGGCGCCAGGCAATCCGCGTGATGGGCCGTGCCCTGGCCCGGCTGTTCCTGCAGCCCAGCGCCAGCAACCACGAACGCGCGCTGGTGGCCGTGGACCACGCCATCGCCCGCGTGCAGGCCACCGACGAGCCCTTCGCCCGCCACTTCGACACGTCGGTGCTGCGCCGCGCACAAAGCTACCTGCACTTCATCCGTTCTTCCCTGCTCGACCCACAGTCGCCGTTGGCACCGGCGAAAGGACTGCACGATGCTCCGTGAAACCATGCCCCGTGAAATCGCCTTCCATGGCGTGTACATGCCCACCATGACCTTGATGTTCCTGTTCGCCCTGGGCCTGGCCTGGGGCCTGGACCGGTTCATTGCCAGCCATGATGGCTACCGCTTCTTCTGGCACCCGGCGCTGCTGCGTCTGAGCCTGTTCGTCTGCCTGTTCGGCGCCCTGGCGCTGTCGCTCTACTGGTGAGAATCCTTCGATGAAAAAGTTCTTCAGCCTGGTCGCCACCCTGTTGGTGCTTGCCGCTGCCGTGGTGATCGGTCGCCAGTTGTGGCTGCACTACATGACCACGCCATGGACCCGCGACGGCCGTGTGCGTGCAGACATCATCAACGTCGCTGCCGACGTGCCTGGCTATGTGATGGACGTGCCGGTCAAGGACAACCAGCGGGTGAAGAAGGGCGACCTGCTGATCCAGATCGACCCTGAGCACTACCAGCTGGCGGTGGACCAGGCCAAGGCGCAGGTTGCATCGCGCAAGGCCACCTGGGAGATGCGCAAGGTCAACGCCAAGCGCCGTGCCGACATGGACAACCTGGTGATCTCCAAGGAAAACCGCGACGACGCCAGCAACATCGCCAACTCCGCCCAGGCGGATTACCAGCAGGCCCTTGCCGAACTGGCGGCGGCCGAGCTGAACCTCAAGCGCACGCATATCGTGGCCACGGTGGACGGCTACGTGACCAACCTGAATATCCACAAAGGTGACTATGCGCGTACCGGTGAAGCGGTGATGGCGGTGGTCGACGAGAATTCGTTCTGGGTATACGGGTTCTTCGAGGAGACCAAGTTGCCGCATGTGAAGGTGGGCGACCAGGCCGAGCTGCAGATGATGAGCGGCGAGCGAATCAGGGGCCATGTGGAAAGCATCGCCCGCGGCATCTACGACCGCGACAACCCGCAGAGCCGCGAATTGATCGCGGATGTGAACCCGACCTTCAACTGGGTGCGGCTGGCGCAGCGGGTGCCGGTGCGCATTCATATCGATGAAGTGCCGGACGGGTTCTTGCTGGCGGCGGGGACGACTTGTACGGTGGTGGTGAAGCCGAGCGAGGGATGAGCCGGGGTGAGGAAGTGCGGCTCCTGGCCTCTTCGCGGGCTGCCCGCGAAGAGGCCAGGAGCAATGAACACTTCTCGCAGAGCAGTTAGCTCGCAGCCCCTACCAACACTGGCACCTTCACCCGATCAATCACCTTGGCGCTGATCGACGGGTCCAGCAACCGCCCCAGCCGCGACAGGTGGCGGTGGCCCATGATGATCAGTTCACAATTCAGTTCCTGCGCCTTGGCCACGATCGCCTCGACCGGCTGCCCGGCTACCATGCAGCCCTGGCTGGCGAAGCCGGCTTGCTGCAGCTCGCGCACCGCCTTGGCCACGGCCTGGTCGGCCTGGTGCTGCTCTTCGCAGGCGGCGGGGTATTCTTCCAGTTCCTCGGCGGTGTAGGGCGCGGGCTGGTCGTGGACGGCGAAGGTAGAGTCGATGGCCAGCAGCACGTGCAGTTCGTGCTCGTCGGGGCGGCAGTAGCGGCGGGCGAGGGTGAGCAGGGCGGTGGATGCAGGGGAGGCATCGATGGCGATCAGGACGGGGCTGGGCATGTGGAATCCTTGTTCCAGGCTGGCTGAGGGGTTGTCTGTTCTGGCCTCTTCGCGGGTAAACCCGCTCCCACAGGTGCGCCACAATATTCAGAATCTGTGCAGTCTCTGTGGGAGCGGGTTCACCCGCGAAGAGGCCGAACCTGCCGTTCCTCATTCTTGGCTCAACCCACCCTCAGGATAAATGCCCCACCACGCACGAGCGCATTGCGTCTGGTGCAATCCAGCAACCTGCTACCATCGCCATTCCCCACAGCTGTAACGGAAAACAGCCATGCAACTCCCGGACATGAACCTGCTCGTCGCCCTCGACGCCCTGCTCGATGAAGGCAGCGTGGTCGGCGCGGCGCAGCGCATGAACCTCAGCCCGGCGGCGATGAGCCGGACCCTGGGGCGTATCCGCGATGCATTGGGTGACCCGATCCTGGTGCGCGCCGGTCGCGGCCTGGTGCCGACACCGCGGGCGCTGGCGCTGCGTGAGCAGGTGGCCGCGTTGGTGGAACAGGCGGGCGAGGTGTTCCGCAGTGCCGACGAAGTCGACCTGCCCAAGCTTGACCGGGCCTTCAACATCCGCACCAACGACCTGTTCATCGCCCTGTACGGCGCGCAGCTGCTGCGGCGCATGCACGAGCAGGCACCGCGCACGGTGCTGCGCTTCGTGCCGGAAAGCCCCGGCGGTGATGATGACAGCGTGCTGCGCGACGGGCGTACCGACCTGATCATCAGTTCGACCGTGGACCTGGGGCCGGAGATCAAGGTGCAGAGCCTGTTCCAGACCTACTACGTGGGGCTGGCGCGGCGCGACCACCCGATTTTCGAGCAGCCGATCACGCCGCACAGTTTTGCCAGTTATCCACAGATCAGCGTGTCCCGTCGTGGACGGGCCAATGGGCCGATCGATGTGGAACTGGCCAACTTCAAGGTGCAGCGGCGGGTGGCGCTGATCACCCCGAGTTTCCACTCGGCGCTGTTCTCGTTACCGGATTCCGACCTGATCCTGCCGATGCCGGCCAACATCCTCAACAGCGTGCACAAGCTCGGGCTGCCGCTGCGCTCGTTCGAGATCCCGGTGCCGCTGGAGCGGGTGACCGTACTGCAGGCATGGCACCCACGGTTTCACAATGACCCGGCGCATCGGTGGTTGCGGCAGACCCTGAAGGCTTGCTGCAGTGTCGACCCTTGAGTGATGGTCTGCCTGGGCCGGCCTTTTCGCGGGTGAACCCGCTCCCACAGGGATATCACAGGTCTTGAGAGAGGCTCTGTACCTGAGGGAGCGGGTTTACCCGCGAAGAGGGCGATGCGGTATTACTCTGGATTGCGCCTGACGCAACATAAACCTACCGATAAGTCAGTTTTCGTCAGCATTCGACCTTCTTAGACTTGCTCCAGTCGCAAATTGTTGCTGGAGATGTCTGCCCATGAGTTCCCTGTCCGCCCCGTCTGCTGTGGTTGCCGCCGCGCCCGCGCCGGCCGCGCCTGCGCAGACTGCGTTCGGCCTGCAGGTAGTGGTCGGGCTGTTCGGTGTGCTGCTGGCCGTGTTGTGCGCGGGCCTCAACGAGTCGGTAACCAAGATCTCCCTGGCCGATATCCGTGGGGCCATGGGCATTGGCGCCGACGAAGGCGCCTGGCTGCTGGCGGTCTACAGCGCCGCCTCGGTCTCGGCCATGGCTTTCGCGCCATGGCTGGCCACCACGTTCTCGCTGCGGCGCTTCACCATGAGCGCCATCGGCCTGTTCGCCGTGCTCGGCCTGCTGCAACCGTTCGCCCCCAACCTGCACAGCCTGATGCTGCTGCGTGTACTCCAGGGCTTCGCCTCTGGCGCCTTGCCACCGATGTTGATGAGCGTGGCCCTGCGCTTCCTGCCACCGGGCATCAAGGTATATGGCCTGGCCTGCTATGCCCTCACCGCCACCTTCGGCCCCAACCTCGGCACGCCGCTGGCAGGGCTGTGGACCGAATACGTCGGCTGGCAGTGGGCATTCTGGCAGATCATCCTGCCCTCGCTGCTGGCCATGTTCTGTGTCGGCTGGGGCCTGCCGCAGGACCCGCTGCGCCTGGAGCGCTTCAAGCAGTTCGACTGGCGCGGCGTGCTGCTCGGCCTGCCCGCCATCAGCTGCATCGTGTTGGGCCTGTCGCTGGGTGACCGCTGGGGCTGGTTCGATTCGCCACTGATCTGCTGGCTGCTTGGCGGTGGCCTGCTGTTGCTGGTGCTGTTCATGTACAACGAATGGTCCGAGCCGCTGCCGTTCTTCCAGTTGCGCATGCTGTCGCGGCGCAACCTGAGTTTCGCCCTGGTGACGCTGGCCGGCGTGCTGATCGTGCTCTCGGGCGTGGGCAGCATTCCGTCGGCCTACCTGGCGCAGATCCAGGGCTACCGGCCGGCGCAGACCAGCCCGCTGATGATGCTGGTAGCCATGCCCCAGCTGATCGCCCTGCCGCTGACGGCGGCGCTGTGCAACATCCGCGCGGTGGACTGCCGTTGGGTGCTGGGCATCGGCCTGGCGATGCTGGCGGTGTCCTGTGTCGGCAGCAGCCTGCTGACCAGCGAGTGGATCCGTGGCGACTTCTACCCGTTCTACCTGCTGCAGGTGTTCGGCCAGCCAATGGCAGTGCTGCCGCTGCTGATGCTGTCCACCAACGGCATGACCCCGCAGGAAGGCCCGTTCGCCTCCAGCTGGTTCAACACCGTCAAGGGCCTGGCCGCGGTGATCGCCGGTGGCCTGCTGGACGCCCTTGGCACCCTGCGCCGGCACTTTCATTCCAACCACCTGGTGGACAGCCTGGGCAACGCCCCGCTGGTCGACGGTAACGCAGCCGGCCTGGCCAGGCGCATCCACGACCAGGCGCTGGTGCTGACCTCAGCCGACCTCTACCTGGTCATGGCCTGCATTGCCGTGGCCCTGATCTGCCTGATTCCTTTCGTGCCTACCCGGGTCTATCCGCCGCGCGCGGTGGCCTGAACCCTGGATGAATTCGAGAACCACTGAAATGACCAACAACCGCAAAACCCTGTTCATCGGCTCGGTGCTTGCCGTGGCTGTCCTGGCCGGCATCGTCGGCCCCTGGATGTTCGGCAGCGACCACCGCCAGAGCACCAACGACGCCTATGTAGTCGCCGACTACACCGTGGTCGCGCCCAAGGTCGCCGGCTTCATCAAGGAGGTGCTGGTGGAGGACAACCAGCAGGTCAAGGCCGGCCAGTTGCTGGCGACCATCGATGCCCGTGACTACCAGGCCGCGCTGGATGCCGCGCAGGCGCAGTTGCTGGTGGCCCAGGCGCAAAGCGCCGATGCCCGCGCCACCCTCGAGCGCCAGGCGTCGCTGATTGCCCAGGCTGAGGCTGCAGTGAAAGCAGCCCAGGCCGAAGCAGCGTTCGCTGATCATGAGGTCAACCGCTACAGCCGCCTGGCCGAGCAGGGTGCCGGCACCGTGCAGAACGCCCAGCAGGCGCGCAGCGGGGTCGACCAGGCCCGCGCACGCCTGGCCAATGCCCAGGCGGCACTGGTAGCGGCGCGCAAGCAGGTGGATATCCTTACCGCCCAGGTGGCCAGTGCCGACGGGCAGTTGAAGCGGGCAGAGGCGGGGCTGGAAAAGGCCCAGCTCGATCTGTCCTATACCCGCATCACCGCGCCCGTGGACGGCATGGTCGGCGAGCGCGCCTTGCGTGTCGGTGCCTACGTCAACCCGGGCGCCCGCCTGCTGTCGGTGGTGCCGTTGCAACAAGCCTATGTGGTCGGCAACTTCCAGGAAACCCAGCTGACCCACGTACAGCCTGGCCAGGCCGTGAGCATCAGCGTCGACACCTTTGCCGGTGAGAAGCTGCAAGGCCATGTGGAAAGCATCGCCCCGGCCACCGGCGTGACCTTCGCCGCGGTCAAGCCGGATAACGCCACCGGCAATTTCACCAAGGTGGTGCAGCGCATTCCGGTGAAGATCGTTTTCGATGACGGCCAGCCGCTGCTTGCCCGCCTGCGCGTGGGCATGTCGGTGGAAGCGACCATCGACACCCGTGGCGACAAGCTGGACGGCAAAGAGGTAAGCGCACGATGAAACCGGCATTACGCTTGAGCCCGTTGCTGCTGGCCGTGTTGATGGCTGGCTGCACCCTGGGCCCAGACTTCCAGCGCCCTTACAGCCAGGCACCGCAACAGTGGGCGCCGCTGCTAGGCGAGGCGGCGGCCAGCCAGCCGCAGGCCGAACCGCTGGAACTGCGCTGGTGGGAGAGCTTCCACGACGCCCGCCTGAGTGCCTTGATCCAGCGTGTAGCCGAGCGCAACCTCGACCTGCAGATGGCCAGTGCCCGCCTGCTGCAAAGCCGCGCCCTGCGCAGCACCGTGGCTGCCGACGAAGTACCAGCGGTGGACGTGAACGCCGGCTACAGCCGCGCGCGCAACAGCGCCGAAGGCCTGAGTGACCCGTCCGGCAAGGCGGGCAAGCAAGCTTTCAACCTCTGGCAGGGCGACTTGGTGGCCGGTTGGGAGCTGGACCTGTGGGGCCGTGTGCGGCGCCAGGTCGAAGCTGCCGATGCCACGGTCGAAGTGGCCGAGAACGACCGCCGCGGCGTGCTGCTGGCATTGCTTTCGGAAACCGCCGGCAACTACATCCAGCTGCGCGCCGTGCAGCACACCATCGATGTGACCCGCGACAACCTCAAGGTCGCCCAGCACAGCCTGAAGTTGTCCGAGAACCGCCAGGCCGAAGGGGTCGCCACGCGCCTGGACGTGGCCCAGGCCAGTGCCCAGGTCGCCTCGATCGAGTCGCGCCTGCCAAGCCTGGAAGCGCGGCGCGATGACTTGATCAACGCCCTCAGCCTGCTCGCCGCCGAACCGCCGCGCAGCCTGCAGGCCGAGTTGCTGCAGGGCGGCGAACTGCCTGCGCCGCAGCAGAAGTTCGCCATTGGCCTGCCGTCCGAACTGGCCGAACGCCGCCCGGACATTCGCCAGGCCGAGGCCCGCCTGCATGCCGCCACCGCCAGCATTGGCGTGGCCAAGGCCGACTTCTACCCCAGCATCCGGCTGTCGGGCAGTGTCGGGTTCCAGGCCATGCAGCTGTCCGATTTCGGCGCCTGGGATTCGCGCCGCTTCGCCTTCGGGCCGCAGCTGTCGCTGCCGATCTTCGAGGGTGGCCGGCTCAAGGGCACCCTGGAACTGCGCGAGGCGCAGCAGCAGGAAGCGGCGCTGAACTACCGCAAGGTGGTGCTGGGGGCCTGGCATGAAATCGACGATGTGCTACGCCTGTACAACGCCAGCCAGTTGCGCCGCGACCATTTGGCCGAGGCGGTGCGGCAGAACCGCATCGCCCTGGAAACTGCCCAGCGCCAGTATGTGGAAGGGGCGGTGGACTTTCTCAATGTGCTGACGGTGCAGGGTGCCCTGCTGGCCAGCGAGGAGCAGTGGATCGACAGTTCGGCGGCGGTGTCGCAGGCGTTGGTGGGGCTGTACAAGGCTCTGGGTGGTGGCTGGCAGGCGTTTGATGAGCAGCCAGCGAAAGCATAAAGACGGGGTCTGCTTTGCAGCCCATCGCCGGCAAGCCAGCTCCCACAGGTACAGCGCTGGCATTCCTGTGGGAGCTGGCTTGCCGGCGATGGGCTGCAAAGCAGACCCCTGCGATTTCCCAGACAGACGAGGAGGCACAGATGCACATTTCCCTGAACGGCAAGCGCGCCATCGTCAGCGGCTCCACCGCGGGCATCGGCCTGGCCATCGCCATCGGCCTGGCCGAGGCGGGGGCCGAAGTGGTCCTCAACGGTCGTACCCAGGCCCGGGTCGACGAAGCCCTCAAAGTTGTGCGCGAGCGTCTGCCACAGGCGCGCATCATCGGCATCGCTGCCGACCTGGGTACCCAGGCCGGGGCGCAGACGCTGTTCGACCAGGTGCCGCATACCGACATCCTGGTCAACAACTTGGGCATCTTCGAGCCCAAGCCGTTCTTCGAGATCGAGGATGAGGACTGGCAGCGTTTCTTCGACGTCAATGTGCTCAGTGCGGTTCGCCTGTCGCGCCACTATGCCCAAGGCATGGCCGAGCGCAATTGGGGACGGGTGGTATTCCTGTCCAGTGAGTCGGCGCTGCAGATCCCGACCGAGATGATTCATTACGGCATGACCAAGACGGCGTTGCTGGCGGTGTCGCGCGGGCTGGCCGAGACCCTGGCTGGCACAGGGGTGACGGTGAATGCGGTGTTGCCGGGGCCTACACGTTCGGAAGGTGTGGGCGACTTCTTTGCCAAGCTGGCCGAGGAGCAGGGGGTGTCGACTGCAGAGCTGGAAGCCAACTTCCTGGCGGAGCACCGGCCGACCTCGCTGATCAAGCGGCTGGCGACGGTGGAGGAGGTGGCGAACATGGTGGTGTATCTGGCGTCGATGCAGGCCAGTGCCACTACCGGGGCTGCCTTGCGGGTTGACGGCGGCGTGCTGCGTTCCATTGCCTGATCTGGTTTGCCTGTTCCGGCCTCTTCGCGGGTAAACCCGCTCCCACAGGTATCGCACAGGTCTCAAACTCTGTGGGGTACCTGTGGGAGCGGGTTTACCCGCGAAGAGGCCAGCACAGGCAACCAATCAATCAGAGCGGGCGCAACAATCCGAACCGCTTGCGCAACGCCCAATCCAGCACCCGCCGCGGCAGTAGCCGGGCCATCAACGGCAACGCCGTGCTGCCATTCCCCAACCGCACCACCGCCGGCACCGGCGACCTCCCGACCGCCGCCAACACGCCTTGGGCAAACACCGCCGCCGAGGTCGGCTTGTCCTGCGATGCCCGCGCCCGTGCCTGCACATGCTCGCGCAACGGCCACCATGCCGAATCCGCCGCCAGCACCTGCTCGGCCTGGCGCTGGGCATTGCTGGCGAACTGCGAGGCAATCGCTCCTGGCTGCACTTCCATTACCTGCACACCAAATGGCGCCAGTTCCAGGCGCAAGGCATCGCTCAGGGCATGCACGGCTGCTTTCGAGGCGCAGTAGGCGCCGGCGAACGGGGTGACCAGCACGCCTGATACGCTGCCGATGTTCACCACCAGGCCCCGTGAGCGGCGAAGCAGTGGAAACAATGCGCGGGTAACGCCGACCACGGCGAATACGTTGGTTTCGAACTGCTGGCGCAGGGCATCCACACCGCCATCGAGCAGCGGGCCCATGGCGCCGTAGCCGGCGTTGTTGATCAGGATATCGAGGTTTTCCAGTTCCTCGGCCAGGCGGTCCAGCGCTTCGCTATCGTTCACATCCAGTTGCCGGGCAGTGAAGCCGGCGGCGTTCAGTTGCTCGACATCCTCAGGTTTGCGGGCGGTGGCCCAGACATGGTGGCCGGCATCTCGGAAGGCGTCGGCCAGGGCGCGGCCGATGCCGCTGGAACAACCGGTGATAAGGACGGTGGGCATGGTTGGGGCCTGTTGTCAGGGGATTGGTTTTTTCCTGTGTTGGCCTATTCGCGGGTGAACCCGCTCCCACAGAGTCCCCACAGAATCTGAGGGCTTTGGAGTATCGGTGGGAGCGGGCGAGCCCGCGAAGAGGCCGGCACAGGCGATACATTAGTTGGCAAACGTACCTTGCAGGTGCTCTGCGCGAAACTCCAGAGTCTGCGGCCGGTACCCGGAGCGTAGTGGCGGCAGTGGCAGGCAGTCTTTCCACTCCGCCCCTGGCTGCAACTCACCCGGTCCGCGGTAGCGCGGGGCGTTGTAGGTGTTCTCCGCCAGGTTCACGGTATCGCCCGGCGCATACGCCGCCACCCGCCAGCGCAATTCGGTGAGCGGCACTTCGTTGCCGTTCCTTACGCTTGCTTGCAGGGCTCGGTCGGCAGGGCAGTGTTCGGGGGCATACGTCAGGCGCAGGTCCAGGCGGGCCAGTTGCGAGGTTTCGCGGGTGTCCTGCCAGACCACGAACAGGGCCACCAGGCCCAGGCCACAAACGGCAGCCAGCGAGATCGGCAGGGCCTTGGCCGGGTAGCGCAACAGCAGCACCAGCCAGGTGAGGATGAGGAAGGCACCGATGATCATGGGGCGGGCAGACCTTGATTGCGCGGGGTCTGACCATCGTAGCCCGAAATGGGAGTGGGCTCAAAAGCGGGGAGGGCTTTGTCGTAATGCCTGTCAGATAGCGCTGACAGGGCTGCTACGCAGCCCATCGCCGGCAAGCCAGCTCCCACAGGGATCGCACATTCCTGAGTTCTGCGCGGTACTTGTGGGAGCTGGCTTGCCGGCGATGGGCCGCGAAGCGGCCCCCGGGTCTTGCTTACTGCGCGATGGTCTTCACCGAAACACCACGCTCGATCGGCGTGGAGGTACGGCCGTACACATCCTCGAACCGCTCGATATCATCCTCGCCCAGATAGCTGCCGGACTGTACTTCGATGATCTCCAGCGGGATCTTGCCCGGGTTGCGCAGGCGGTGCACCGACGCGATCGGGATGTAGGTCGACTGGTTCTCGGTCAGCAGGAACACGTTCTCGTCACAGGTAACCTCGGCGGTGCCGGACACCACAATCCAGTGCTCGGCGCGGTGGTGGTGCATCTGCAGCGACAGGCTGGCACCTGGCTTGACGGTGATGTGCTTGACCTGGAAGCGGCCGCCCATGTCCACCGAGTCGTACGAGCCCCACGGGCGATACACTTCCAGGTGGTTCTGGGTTTCGCTGCGGCCCTGCTCGTCGAGGGTCTTGACCATCTGCTTGACGCCTTGGACCTTGTCCTTGTGGGCAATCATCATGGCGTCCTTGGTCTCGACCACCACGATGTTCTCCAGGCCAATCACCGACACCAGCTTGCCGTTGCCGTGGATCATGCAGTTGTGGCTGTCCTGCACCACCACGTCGCCCTTGGTGACGTTGCCGTTGTCGTCCTTCTCGTGCACTTCCCACAGCGACGACCAGCAGCCCACGTCGCTCCAGCCGGCCGACATCGGCACCACGCAGGCGCGCTGGGTCTTTTCCATCACCGCGTAGTCGATGGAGTTGTCCGGGCAGCAGGCGAAGGTGGCTTCGTCGATGCTCAGCACATCACCGTCTTCCTGGCTGCGCTCCAGCGCCAGTACGCAGGTGTCGTAGATGTCGCCGTCGTGCTTCTTCAACTCTTCGAGGAAGCGGCTGGCACGGAACAGGAACATGCCGCTGTTCCAGAAGTAGCCACCGGCCTGGACGAACTCGGCGGCGCGTTTTTCGTCGGGCTTCTCGACGAACTGTGCCACGCGCGCCACGCCTTCAGGCAGCAGGGCGTCCTGGCTGGAACGGATGTAGCCGTAGCCGGTTTCCGGCTTGGTCGCCGGCACGCCGAACAGCACCATCTCGCCGCGCTCGGCGGCCACGGTGGCCAGGGCCAGGGCGCGTTGCAGGGCCTTCTGGTCATCGATCACGTGGTCGGCGGGCAGCACCAGCATCAGCTCGTCGCGGCCTTCGTTGACCAGCTTCATGGCAGCCATGGCCACGGCCGGCGCGGTGTTGCGGCCGAACGGTTCCATCAGGATGCCTTGGGTTTCCAGCTTCAGCGCGGCCAGTTGCTCCTGGACGATGAACTTGTGGTCCTTGTTGCAGACCACGATCGGCGTCTCCATGCCTTCGAACACCAGGCGCTCGAGGGTTTGCTGGAACAGTGTGTGTTCACTGGTCAGGGCCAGGAACTGTTTAGGGAACTGCTTGCGCGACAGAGGCCACAGACGGGAACCGCTACCACCAGAAAGAATTACCGGGATCATCATGTTTCTCCAATAGTCGTTGAGAGGCAGGGGAATCAGTTGCTAGCCACGGGGCGAGTTACCCACACCGGCGACAAGGCGTTGCCGGAACCCGTTACGTACAGCACTGCGGCTTCGCCGCGCTCCAGGGCGACGGGTTTCACGTCACCCACTTTCTTGTCTCCTTGGTACAGCGCCAGGTTGACCTTGACCGGGTTGATTTCGCGTTCGCCACGGCCGTTGGCGGCCACCGGCTTGACCACTTCGGTCTTGCCGTCGGCGGTCTTCAGGGTCAGTTGCTGGTCGCTCAGGTTCTGCACGCGAACCAGGGCTTTCTGCTTGTTCTTGAACGGCGGCTCTTCGATCAGCTGCGGGTTGCCGCTGGCGCTGTTGACCAAGGTGTAGTACTTGTCCGCAGCCAGCTTGACCGGCACGCTCTTGCCGCCGACCTGGGCGGTGTAATCACCCCCTGGCAGGAAGCTGAAGTCGCTGCTGGCCTGGGCGCCAACCTGCTTGATCTGGGTGTTGCCGACCGACGCTGCGGTCGGTGCGCTGGAGGCGTTGTACAGGCGCACGAAGGTCGAGCCTTTCGGTGCGCTCGGGCCGTACAGCGCGGCGTCGGCGCCAGCGAAGGCCTGCATCGAGGCCAGGGACAGGCCGGCCGCGAGGGTGAGGGCTTTGGCAATGGAAGTCTTGGTAGTCATTTGCGTGTTCCTCTCTTTATCAATGGTTCGTCCGGGTGGACGACAAGGCCAGGTTTTCTTCGGATTTACGGGAGTTCTTCAGCTGCGCGATCCACTGCGGGTCGAAGCTGCTGAGGTCGTTCTTCATTGGCAGATAACGTTCGGGGAATTCCCACACCACCACCTGGGGTGCGGCATTCTTGAAGGCATCGCTTTGCAGGTACTTGAGCATCGGCAATAGCGGGCCATGGCCGTCTTCGGCGTAGTTGGCCACGTCGCTGCGCAGGGCCTGCTGCAGCGCGCCGAGGAAGTTCCAGTGCGGGTTGGCGCTGTAGCTGGTGCCCACCAGTGCAACCGGGATCTGCGTGTCGGCGAACAGTGCGTCACCGGCTTCACCTTCGGCTTCTACCGGGCGAGTGGTGCGCTGCTGCAGGTTGTCCGGGGCCGGCAGCAGGTTGCTGAACAGCGGGTCCAGTGGCAGGAAGTTGGTCAGGTCGCCCTTGTATGGCGCGGTGCTGCCGGCTTCGGTGATGAACGCCTGCGGGTCGCCGTTGAGCAGGCTCTGGCGGCTGACTGCTTCAGCCAGTGCCTGCGCCGCCACTTCGGCGCCCATCGGCGTCCAGTGGGTGTCGGTGCGCAGGAACACCTGGCCGCGGGCCTTGGCCTGCTCCATGGGGGCCATCAGGTCCGGGGCGAACACGTTGGCCTGGCGTGCCTGGGCATGGAACTGGTTGTACAGGTCGTCATGCAGGCTGGTCGGCAGCTCCTTGCCCAGGTACTCGGCGTACACCCGCGCCTTGGCTGGCACGATCGCCAGCACCAGCTGGCTGCCGTGCTGCTGCAGGGTGTCACGCACGCCACGGATCAGCGCCAGGTTTTCCTGCATCAGCTGCTCGGCACCGGCGGTGGGCTTGAACTCTTCGTCACTGAACAGCCACTGGTCGCGGCCCAGCACCACGCCGGGGCGGCCTTCGTTGAACAGCTTGAAGTCCATTGCCGCCCACAGGTTGGTACCCAGGCGCTTGATCGGGAACTGCTCGTCGTAATGGGTCTCGGCGGCCTTGGCCAGCTTGCCGTTGAGCAGGGTCATCTGCTCGGTACGCTGGAAGCTTTGCAGGCCACCGGTGGACCAGACGCCCATGCCCACCAGCAGGCCCAGGAACGACAGCGAATAGGTAATGCGTAATGTCCGGGTCATGTCATCAACCTCAGAACTGGAAGTAAAGGAACGGCGAATAGCTCTGCGCCGAAAGCTTGAGGATCGAGGCCACGAACAGCAGCAGCACCAGGGCGCGGGTCATCACCCGGGTCCAGTCCAGGCCGATCGAACCGTCGCTGTTGATCTCCACCGGGGTGGCCTTGGGCGTTGGCCGGGCGTTGCGGTAGAAATCGCGCAGGCCGAAGAACGCCAGGGTGATGTAGGCGACCACCAGGGTGGCTATCTGCAGGCCGGTGAGCTGGGCGCGGTTGAGTTCCGACAGCTGCCAGTCGCCGAAGCTGAACATGGCGCCGTACATGCGACCGGCCACTTCCAGGTTCTCGGCGCGGAAGATCACCCAGCCGACCACCACCAGCAGGAAGGTGAAGGCCCACTTCACCGGGTTGAAGCGCTGCGGGTTGGTGTCCAGGCCCAGCGCGCGCTCGATGGCCAGCCACATGCCGTGCCAGGCACCCCAGATGATGTAGGTGAAGTTGGCGCCGTGCCACAGGCCACCCAGCAGCATGGTAAGGAACAGGTTGCGATAGGTGTTGAAGGTGCCTTTGCGGTTACCGCCCAGGGTGATGTACAGGTAGTCGCGCAGCCAGGTCGACAGGCTGATGTGCCAGCGCCGCCAGAACTCGGTGATCGACTGGCTGATGTACGGCTGCTTGAAGTTCTCCATGAAGCGGAAGCCCATCATCAGGCCCAGGCCGATGGCCATGTCGCTGTAGCCGCTGAAGTCGAAGTACAGCTGCGCGGTGTAGGCCAGGGCGCCGAGCCAGGCATCCCCGGTGGTCGGGTTCTGCAGGGCGAAGCAGTGGTCGGCCACTACCGCCAGGGTATCGGCGATGAACACTTTCTTGATGAAGCCCTGCATGAAGCGGGTGCAGCCTTCGGAGAACTTGTCCAAGGTGTGGGTGCGGTTGTTGAACTGGTCGACCAGGTCCTTGAAGCGCAGCACGGGGCCGGCGATCAGGTGCGGGAAGATCGCCACGAACGCCGCGAAGTCGATCAGGTTGCGGGTGGCCGGGGTGTCGCCGCGGTACACATCGATGATGTAGCTGATCGACTCGAAGATATAGAACGAGATACCGATCGGCAGCAGCACGTGGGTGAGGATGAACGGCTCCAGGCCGAACGAGGAAATGATCGCGTTCAGGCTGTCGACGCCGAAGTTGGCGTACTTGAAGTAGCCGAGGATCGCCAGGTCGACACCGACGCCGAGCAGCAGCCAGCGCTGCGCGGGCTTGGTGCGTACACCGGCGGCGCCGACTTTCAGGCCGATCCAGTAGTTCCACAGGGTGACCCCGGCGAACAGGGCCAGGAAGTCCACCCGCCACCAGGCGTAGAAGATGTAGCTGGCGACCAGCAGCAGCAGGTTGCGATAACGTTGCCCGCTCAAGTAGTACAGGCCGAGGAAGATCGGCAAGAACAGGAACAGGAACACGTTGGACGAGAAGACCATCCCGGTTCTCCTTTTTGTTCACAGCATCCGGGGCAAAGCGCCCCCCAAACCCCCCACACAACAAGTGTGGCGGGCTACCTAGATTCCTGTGGGAGCGGGTTTACCCGCGAAGAGGCCGGCACAGGCACCGCACATGGCAGGTCTGGCCTTTTCGCGGGTAAACCCGCTCCCACAGGGGTTTTGCGTTACTTTTTCGATTCTGCGCTCGGGTCATAGACCCGGGTCAGGTCGCCGCCCAGCCGGAAGCTGTTGAACGGCTGCATGCCGCGCTTGCGTTGCAGGGTGTCGCCATTGCACGCATACAGGCTGCAGTAGGGCTCCATCCACGAGTACTTGCTGTCGATCTTCAGGTCTTTCATGTCCTGTTTCTCGCCATTGCGGGCTTTGAACTCGCTGGGGTCCTTCGACCCGTTCAGCACCCGCTGCGCCAGGCGCTGCAGGGCGTTATTGTTCTCGCCGCGCACATCCACACCATTGACCTGGGCGAAGCTGGCGATCATCGCCAACGGCGGCAGGGCGTAGTTGTGGTAGGCCAGGGCGCGTTGCTTGCGCTTCAGTTCGTTGGGCAGGAAGCCCTGCTCGTCGACCTGGTTGGCGCCAACCCGGTATTCCTTCACGGCCCAGTCGAACAGGTCGCGGCGGTCGGTGGCCACGGCGCTGGCCATTACCGCCCAGGCCGCCCAGTAGCTGTGGTTGTTGATCTTTTCCAGTGGCAGGTCGCTCCAGTCGCGCACGGTTTGCTCGGCCAGGCGGGCGAACCATTTTTCGATCAGCTCGGCCTCGGCCTGGTGCGCGGCCAGCGGCTGCGAATTGGAGAATTTCAGGCGCAGCCACGAACCACTCATGCTGCCCAGCGCCCATTTGCGCATCGACTTGCCGGTGTGGTTGTAGTCGGTGGACATCAGCGCATCGGCGCGGGCCCAGCTGCCCAGCCAGGCCAAGGTGCAGTCGAGCTGCGCCGGGCGGCCGTCACGCATGTACTGGCCGATCATCTTGCTCACGCCTTTCTCAAGGGTGGTGATGTCTTCGGTGGACTTGCGAAAGGCCTTTTCCGAGTCGGTATTGAGCGTTGCCCGCGCCTTGTCCGAGCCTTCGTACTTGCTGCGGAACTGCAGGGCGCCGGTGTACGGCTTGGGGGCAGCCTCGCAGCGGAAGTTGCCGTCGCCGGTCTTGAGCTTTTCGATCCCCTCGTAGTAACCCTGGGGCGGTACCAGCGCGGCGTGCGCGGCACCGCCGCACAACGCCAGGGCAAGCAGGGCGGGGCGGGAAATTCGCTTGAACGGGATCATGGTCGCCTCACTGGCCGGCCTGCGCAGTCTGCGCGGGCACGGCGAAGTTGTTGCGTTTGCAGAGCTTGGCTTCGACTTTCTGGGTACCGCTTTCCGGCCCCTGTACCTCGAACGCCAGCAGGCTCTGGCTGGCCCAGTCCTCGTCTTCGCGCATCTGGAAGACGAAGCGCCCGTCGGTGTCGGAGGTTTCCGGTTTTTCCAGCTTGATGTCCTCATGGCGGCCGTTGAGGTACCAGAGGGTGGCCTGCAGCACCTTGACCGACGGGTCTTCGAACTTGACGTCCATCTGCATGTTGCGGTTGATCAGGTCTTTGATCACACCGCCCTTGCCGTTGACCATCAGCTCGTTCTTGCCGGGCTTGAGGGTGGCGCTGGCGCTCATCAGGGCCGGGCGGTCATCGCAGCCGTCGTCGAGCAGGCCAAGGATTTGCCGCCAGATGGTTTCCTGGTCCAGGCGATACAGTGGGGAAAATTCCCAGATCAGGATCTTCGGCGGGTTCTTCTGGAATTCCTCGCTGCCCAGATACTGGATCATCGAGCCTTCCAGGCCACCGCCAGGGAAGGCCACGTTCAGGACATCGGCACCAATGTACTGTTGCAGGAAGCCCGCAAAGTTGTAGTTCTTGCCGCTGTGGCTGGTACCTACCAAAGTGATCTGCGCGTTGCCGGCGTCACCGAACAGGTCGTCACCGCCACCGTCGGAGCCTTTCGGCTCGGTGGCGAACTGGTCCATGTACTGAACTGCGTAGCTGGTGCCACAGATTTGGCCGGCGACGTTATGCAAGGTGCCGGTCTTGCCCATGCGCCCGGACTTTTTCGTTTCGAATTCCTTGCGCGGGATGCCTTCGAAGGCCGGCATCTTGTGCACGGTATCGGCCACGATCTTTGCCGCGCGCTCGGCGCCGTAAGGCGTCCAGTGCTGGTCGCCACGGAAGTAGAAGTCCTTGCCCTGGTCGGCGGCGGCCAGCTGTTCGTTGGTCAGCGGCGACAGGTCGGGCACGTTGTAGCCCATGCTGGCAAAGCGCTTGAGCATGGCCTGGTAGTTGCCCAGGGCTTTCTGGTAGTCGAAGGCGGCTTTTTCCGCCGGGTTGAGCATGTTGCGGTTCACCAGGCCACGGGTCGGCTGGTACACCACCACCAGTTCCACGCCGCGTTTCTTGAACGCGTCGTGCACTTGCTGCAGGCGCTTGTAGCCGGCCGGGGTGGTATTGAACTCGGTGCGCAGGTCTTCGCGGGTACGGAACAGCCAGTCGCCCTGGGCTTGCACCAGCGTGGTGAAGTTCTGCTGGTAACGGGTGGTGTAGCGGCTGGCGTCATGCGCTTCAGGGCACAGCTGGCAGCAAGGCTCGGCGCTGAAGGTAGGGGCCTTGACGTCTTCGGCGCGCACGCCCTGGCTGATCGCCAGGAGGGCAGCGGACAGGCCCAGCAGTTTCATCAGATGTGGAGTCATGGTCTGGGCTTCCTTAATCGATCATTTCGGTCTGGCGTTCGACCGGGTCGATCAGCACAGCCTTTTGCTGGCGTACCAGCAGGTCGAGGATTTCGTCCTGGCGTTCGCCGAGGATGCCGTTGAGGCTGATGCCGCTGGCCTTGCGCGGGGCGAGCATGCTTACCTTGTACAGCTCGACCGACAGCGGCGAGTCGATGGACAAGGGGCCGGAGCCGTTGGCCGCCAGTTCGCCACCGACCAGGATCAGCGACACCTTGGTGTCGAACGGGTCGAGGGCGATGTCGCGGTCGGTGTCGGACAGGTCCTTGATGTGCCCGTACACGCCGACCAGGCCATTGGCCATGGCGACGTTTTCGTACAGGCGGATGTTCACGCTGTTACGCACGCGGATGCCGTGGCGGCGGTTGTTGATCAGCTTGTTGCCCCAGATCAGGTTGTCGCCACTTTCGTACAGGGTGATACCGTCGGTGTGGTTGCGGTAGATCTCGTTGTAGGCAATCAGGTTGTTGACGCTGTTACGGTCGATCACCACGCCCGAGAGCTTGTTGTCGAAGCTCTTGTTGTTGATGATCCAGCTGTCGTTGACTTCACGCGAGACGATGATGCCGTGCTTCTTCTTGGTGCCGTACACCGTGTTGCCGGCGATGATCAGCCGGTGCGAGCGGTCGTGCGGGTCGATGCCGTAGACGATGTTGTCGCGGTAGGTGCTGTCCTTGACCACGAAGTCCTGGGTTTCGTAGCAGTAGAAGCCGTACCACATGTCGCTGAATTCAGAACCGATGATCCAGCCGGTAGGCTCCGGGCGGCCCATGCGCTTGGCCATGTTCGGCGTGTACTGCGAAATGCTGACGCCGTACGACTTGGACTTGGCGTAGCCGAAGCTGGCCATTTTGGTGTTGACGATGTAGGTCTCGGTGCCGCCCCACGACAACAGGAACGGGCGGAATTCCTTGGGCGAGCGGAAGGTCGCCGGGCCGTTGTCCTTTTCTCTCCAGCCGGTCACCTGGGTGTCGGTGACGAACAGCTTGCCGTCGTTGACCAGGAACGAACCGCCTTCCTGGGACAGGCGCAGCTGCTTGACCTTGCCGTCGATCTCGAGGATGCCCTTCTGCCCGACCACGATCGGCAGGCGCGCCAGGTAGACGCCCGGCTCGACTTCGCTGAGGTACTGCTTGGGTACCTTCTTGCTCAGTTCGACCAGGTCGACATGGCCGTCATCGACGAAGATCGCCTGCGGAATGCCATGCTGGCGCTGGACCCATTCGGCCGCCTTGTTGTCGCCGCCGACGAATTCCTTGAGGGTGTCCTCCTGGAACATGCGGCGCAGGCTGACCTTGCCCTTGTGGCGGCGGTCGATTTTCTTCTGCACCGCCTCGGCGGTGTAGCCGGTCAGGTCGGGCAGCTTCGGCGGGTCCATGTGCAGCGGCTCGACCGGTGCGCTGGAGACCGTGTAGGTCTTGGCCTGCTGCAGCTCCTTGGCGATCACCTTGGGCTCTGCTGCAGCCACCAGGCCGCTGGCCAGCAGCAAGGCGCTGGCCAACAGGCTGTGACGTAAGTGCGGGTGAAGGTTCATAACGGTAAGTCCTCTACCGGCCTCAGAAGCGCCAGATCACGTCGACGAAGGCGCGGTGCATGTACGAGTCCGCTTCCTTGCCGTAGGCATCGCCCGGCTTGAACACGCCGGCGCGCAGGCGCACCAGGGCAGATGGCTCGTCGATGGCCTGGCTCATCGAAGCCGGCAGCAGGCCTTGCTTGAAGTACTTGGTCACGACCACGTCCATTTCCTGGCCAAGGTCCTTCTCGCCATCGACCAGCGGGCGGTTCACACCGTTGTCGTTGACCACCGCGTTGATGCCGCTGGAACCGATGTTCTGGTTGCCATCGACACGCCAGAACTTGTGGTAGATGAAGCTGGCGTCGTAGTCGTCGCGCAGCTGCCAGGAGGCGAACAGGGTGGCCGCCTGCAGGTTGCCCAGCTCGCCGCGGAAGGCTTCACCGAAGCGGTGCACGCGCGAACGGGTACCGGTGTAGTTGGAGCGGTTGCTCTCGAGGCCGGTCTGCTCGTAGTTGCTCGAGCCGTCGTCGCCACCGCCGCCGCTGCCACGGGCGTAGGCCGCACCGACCTGCCATTGCGGGTCGAGGCGCAGGCGGATGCCGAGGTCGGTGGCCCAGGCGTTGACGTCACCGCTCTGCTTGCCGGTGGCCACGGTTTCGTCGCCGACGACCTGGCTGCTGAGGGTGTCGCGATCACCGGTCAGCCAGGTGACGCTGCCCCAGTAGTTGACGGTGTGGTCGTTGCGCCAGTTGTAGGCGTCGCTGTTCGCTTCCAGGCCCAGCCAGGTGAGGTCGCCGGTGCGGGTCTTGTCCAGCGCATCGACGGTTTCGCCCGGGTTCTTCAGGCTGCCGCCGTCGTGGGTGTGGTGGGCGCGCACGCCGACCCAGTGGCCAGGGGTCCATTGCGTGGCAACGTTGCCGTAGAGGTGCGTGCGGTCCTTGTCTTCCGGGGCCAGCTCGGTGAGGTCGGTGCGGTATTCGCTGAAGCGCTGGGCCACGCCCAGATCGGCCTTGAGCAGGGTGGTGTCGAAGGTCCAGTTCAGCGCCTCGATGTTGGTGTCACGCCACATGCCATCGTCGCTGCGCAGGCGCTGGCGGCCGAAACGCAGCTGCTCGCCGGGGTAGGCGGTGAGGCCGCTGTAGCCGACCCAGAACTCACGCATGGCCAGGTAGCTCTTGTCCTGTTCACGGCCGTCGGCAGCGGTGTCGGTGCTGGTACCGTCGTCGTTCTGGCGCAGGGTGTCGGTTTCGATGGTGTCGGTCGCGGTGACAGCCTGGCCCATGGCATAGGCGCTCCAGTTGCCACGCTCGCCATATACCCAGGGGCGCAGGTCGAGACCCAGGCCGTTGACGTCGCCGCCGGAGCGGGTGCCCAGGTCACGGTCGTCTTCCGACTGGCCGGTGATTTTCACATCCAGGCCGAAGTTCTTTTCAGCGGTCATTTCCGCCAGGGTCGGGCAAGACCACAGCAGGGCGAAGCTCAGGCCGATGCCGGCTTTCACGAAGGGATTGAGCGTCATAGCGAGTCCTCACCGGTTACTTCTTTTTCGTCGTCTTGCAGGGCTTCGATGGCCAGGGTGCTGTTGGCGCCCTGGCTCATGCTGCCGCGGGCCTGCTTCTCTTGCGCGAGCAGGGTTTGCGCCTGGCTGCGCTGGTCAGGCGTGAGTTGCTGGTCGAGCTGCTGCAGCAGTTCAGCGGACTGCGGAGTCGGGTTGACCTGGGCCAGCTGGGCGAATACCCAGGCGTTGCCCGGTTGCGGGCGAATGCCGTGGCCTTCGCTGAACAGCTGGGCCAGGGCATAGTCGGCGCTGTTCTGCCCGCCACGGGCGGCGGCCAGCAGGTGGTCGACGGCCTTCTGCGGCTCGACGTTGCCCAGGTAGCCGCGGCGGTACAGCTGGCCAAGGTAGTAATGGGCGCTGACTTCGCCGGCGTCGGCGGCGGCCTGCAGGTGTTGTTCGGCTTTGGCCGCATCCGCAGGCAGGGTCTTGCCTTCGTAGTACAGGCGGCCCAGCAACAGTTCGGCGCGTGGCTGCTCGGCTTCGCGGCCCTTGTCGATGTAGGCCATCAACTGGTCGGTATCGCCCAGCTCGGGGAAGTCGTACACCAGTTGCGCCAGGCTGACCCAGGACGCAGGGTTGGCCGGGGCCACCTGTTCAAGCAGGTCCTTGGCGGTTTTCTCGTCGGTCTGGCCGAGGCTGCGGTCAGCCAGTACCCGGGCAACGCTGTCGACCCTGGTGGCCGGTACTGCGCCACGGGCGTAGGCCGCCTTGAGCTGGCCAAGCAGGGCAGCCTGCTGGTCGGCCTGGCCACGCTTCTGGTACACGGTGGCCAGTTCGACGTAGCAGATGTCGGTGGTGTTCAGTGCGGCCTTGCAGATTTTCTCCACTTCGCCCAGGTGCTGGTCGTAGGTGCCCTGGGTGCGATACAGCAGCACCTGGGCCAGGCCCGCTTCCGGGTTGCCGGCGGCGCGCCACTGGTCGATCTGCTGCTGCGCGTTGACCTTGGGGAAGCTCTGCGGGTAGCTCAGGTAGAGCATCGCCAGCGGGATCAGGGTGTTGCTTTCGCCCTGCTTGGCGGCTTGCTTGAGCAGGGTCTCGGCTTCTTCGCGCTCGGCCTGGGTGCTGTCAGGCTTGGCCACCAGCAGGCGGCCAAGGCGCGCCTGGGCACGCGGCGAAATGGCGGCCGCGGCGCGGTAGGTGGCCTCGGCTTCCTTGATTTTCGCCGGATCGCGGGTGGCGACCTTGATGTCGGCCAGGCCCACTTGCGCTTCGCTGTAGCCCAGGTCGGCCAGCGCCTTGTAGTTGCGCTCGGCCAGTGCCGTGTCACCGCGCTTCATGGCTTCGTTGGCCAGGCGCTGGTCCGGCAGGCCTGCGCAGCCCGCCAGGGTGATGGCTGCAGCCAGGGCACACAGGCCCAGGCTGGCGCTTTTCTTGTGGGGAATCATGTCGTGATCCTCTTACAGCCCACGGGCCATGGCTTTGTCGATCAGCCAGTTCAGCGATGGGCCACGGTCACTGTTGACCGAAGCCGGGCGGCCGGCGAGTTCGGCGGGCAGGGCGCTGTCGGGCTTGATCTGCACGCGGATGTCGGCGGCCAGGTCTTCGCTGTTGAGGCTGGCGCTGCTGACGATCTGGCCGGTACGCACTTCGTCTTCGCCGGCTACCTGGAAGTTGACCTGGGTACCTGGCTTGACCTCGTCGAACTGGCGGTAGGTGAAGCGCGCCTCGATCATCGGGTTGGTGGTGCGTGGGATCAGCTGGAAGATCGGCTGGCCCTTGGCAGCGTACTGGCCGTTGTCCACCAGCTGGCGGGCAACCACGCAATCACAGGGGCTGGTGAGGGTGCCGGACAGCTGCTTGCCGAACAGTTCCTCGATCTTCGCCGGTTCCAGCTGCGCGTCTTCCAGGTTGCCCTTGAGCATGTCCAGCATGCTGGTGGTGAAGCTGGCCAGTGGCGCGCCCTTGGCGATCTGCCCACCGCTTTCGACCAAGCTGTTCACGGTGCCGTCGCGCGGCATGGTGACGTTGGTGGTGGGTACCGCGACCACGCCGGCTTCGGCATGGCTGACGAAGTACATGCCGTACAGCGACTTGGCGATGAAGCCGAAGGCGGCTACACCGACCACGAACACGCCGAGGGTGACGGTGACCGCCTTGAGGCGGCCGAAGGCGCTCAGGCCGGCACCGCCGTCCTTCTGCTTGCGTGCCTTGGTGAAGTTGTCGCGCTGCAAGGTGCTGAGCACATCGCCAGCGGTGATCAGCTCACCCGACAGGTGCGAAGTGATGATGTGGCGCAAGGTGGCGATGTCACGTGGCTCGAGGTTCTGGAACTGCGCGCCGGTGCGGCCACTGTCCGGGTGGAAGGAGCGCACCTGGAACTCGATGTCCATCGACAGGCCGAGGTTGTCGACCGTGAACTGCAGCCGTCCGCGGAGCACGTCGCCAACCGACAGTGGTTGCTTGGTGTGGAAGCTCAGGCCACCGGCGGAGAGGTCGTCGACCTTCACATCGTGGGCCTGGCGCTGAGGGTCTAGGAACCGCAGCTTGGCGGGGATGCGTACCCGGGCATGCTGGCGCTGGGCTTCGGACTCATGCACGACGTTGACGTTCACGGCGGTATTCATGTGTTTTGTTCCTGTTAGTTCCGATCCGGGTTGGGCTCACACGACCATGAACAGCACAGCAACGAAGATGCTGGCAGCCGAGAAGGTCATGGTCCGCGAGGACCAGGTGTTGAACCATTGTTGAAAGCTGGCGAGGTCACGCTTGAGGGCAGTGGGCTGACGCGTCCAGGACTGCTTGTCGAGGCGGAAGAACACGTAGATCTTCATCAGCGCGCCGACGATCTGGTTGTAATAGAGAATCAGCGGGTAGGCCGGGCCGACGTTGTGGCCGGAGCACAGCAGCATGATGGTTAGGATCAGGCGGGTGATGCCGATCCACAGCAGGTACACCAGCAGGAAGCCCAGGCCGAACTTGAGGCTGGCGATCACCGCCACGGTCAGGCCCAGCAGGCTGGTCCACATCGACACGCGCTGGTCGAACAGCACGATGCTGGTGAACAGCCCCAGGCGGCGCAGGCCCAGGCCGAGCGCACGGGAGTTCTGCCGCAGGTTGTTGCCGTACCAGCGGTACATCAGCTTGCGGCTGGCCTTGAGGAAGCTCTTCTCCGGCGGGTGCTCGACGGTGTTGATGGCGGCGTCCGGCACGTAGAAGGTGTCGTAGCCCAGGCGCATCAGGCTGAACCAGCTGGACTTGTCGTCACCGGTGAGGAACTTGAAGCGGCCCAGGCGCCAGTGCATCAGCGAGTCGCTTTCGACGTCGGCGATGAACTCGGGGTTGGTCACCACGCTGGCGCGGAACATCGACATGCGCCCGGTCATGGTCAGCACGCGCTTGGACAGGGCCATCGAGCACATGTTGATGTGGCGCTGGGCAAAGCGCAGCTTGTGCCACTCGCTCATGATGTAGCCGCCACGCACTTCGCAGAACTCGTTGGTGGTCAGGCCGCCGACGTTGGGGAACAGCTTGAACCACGGCACGGTCTTGCGTACCACGCCATCGCCCAGCACGGTGTCGCCGTCGATCACCGCCACCACGGCGTTCTCGTCCGGCAGCATGCGCGAGATCGCACGGAAACCGTAGGCCAGGCCGTCACGCTTGCCGGTACCGGCGATGCGCACGATGTCCAGCTTCACGTGGGCTGGCGGGTTGTACTTGGCCCACAGGCTTTTCACCAGCAGTTCGTCCGACATCTCCACCAGCGAGCAGACCACGGTGGTGGGGAAGCCACAGTTGATCGCCTCGCGGATCACCGAGCTGTACACCTGGGCGGTGGTGAGTGCTTCGATGCGGAAGCTGGTCACCATCAGGTACACGTGGGACGGGTCGGCGTCCTTGCCCATCTTCTGCACCTTGCGGCGCAGGTACGGGTACACGCCGTAGAGGAAGATCATGCCGCGGATGAAATGGGTGGCGCCCATGGAATAGCGCCAGATGCCGACTGCGCCGACCAGGAAGATGAAGTGCTTCGACTGCGAGTCGAAGATATCGGCTGGCAGGGCCAGGGCGATCAGCATGAGCAGACTCATGTAGAGCAGCCAACCGGCGCACTGCAACAGCACTGTCTGGATCCTTTGCATGTTCAGCATCCGTCGAGAATTCGGGAAAAGGTGGGCAGCGGGGGTGGGGAGGCCCCCGCTGCCCGGCCAGCACTTACCAGCAGATGCCTTCGGTACGGCTGGTGGCGCAGGTCGGTTTGCTCATGAAGCCGACCAGGTCGATCACGTGCTTGCCGGCCGGCGCTTGCTGGGCCAGTTCACGGAACTGCTCGTCACGGTTGCCCAGGACGATGATGTCGGCGTTGTCGATCACCTTCTGGAAGTCGGCGTTGAGCAGCGACGACACGTGCGGGATCTTCGACTCGATGTAGTCCTTGTTGGCGCCGTGGACGCGGGCGTACTGGACGTTCTCGTCGTAGATGTCCAGCTGGTAGCCCTTGCCGATCAGGCGTTCGGCCAGCTCCACCAGCGGGCTTTCACGCAGGTCGTCGGTACCGGCCTTGAAGCTCAGGCCGAGCAGTGCGACCTTGCGCTTGTCGTGGGCTTCGATCAGCTCGAAGGCGTTCTGCACCTGCGATTCGTTGCTGCGCATCAGCGAGTCGAGCAGCGGTGCGCGTACATCGAGGCTGGCGGCACGATAGGTGAGGGCACGTACGTCCTTGGGCAGGCACGAGCCGCCGAAGGCGAAGCCAGGGCGCATGTAGTACTGGGACAGGTTCAGCACCTTGTCCTGGCAGACCACGTCCATCACGTCACGACCATCCACGCCTACGGCCTTGGCGATGTTGCCGATCTCGTTGGCGAAGGTGACTTTGGTGGCGTGCCACACGTTGCAGGTGTACTTGATCATCTCGGCCACTTCGATCGGCTTGCGGATGATCGGTGCGTCGAGCTCTTCGTACAGGGCCTGCAGGATGTCGCCGCTGGCGCTGTCCAGTTCGCCGATGACGGTCATCGGTGGCTGGTCGTAGTCCTTGATCGCGGTGCTTTCACGCAGGAATTCCGGGTTGACCGCGACGCCGAAGTCGACACCGGCTTTCTTGCCCGAGCAGTCTTCGAGGATCGGGATGACCACGTTCTTCACGGTGCCCGGCAGCACGGTGCTGCGCACCACGATGGTGTGGCGGCGCTCGCTGTCACGCAGCACGTAGCCGATCTCGCGGCAAACCGACTCGATGTATTCGAGGCCCAGGTCGCCGTTCTTCTTGCTTGGGGTACCCACGCAGATCATCGATACGTCGCTGGCACGGATGGCTTCGGCGAAATCGGTAGTACCGCGCAGGCGGCCGTTGGCGATGCCCTGTTGCAGCAGTGCTTCCAGGCCAGGTTCGACGATGGGCGACTTGCCCTGATTGATCAGGTCGATCTTGGTGCTGGATACGTCCACACCGATCACTTCATGGCCTCGCGCCGTCAGGCAGCCTGCACAGACTGCACCCACATAACCCAAACCAAAGATGCTGATACGCATCGCTATCACCTCATGTGTTTATCACGCCGGCGCCTCTGGAGAGAGCCGGGCTGGGTTGATTAACAACAGTTTTCGGGCGCACGGATCCATGGCGAAATGCACACTTCGCCGAGCGCAGGCAAAATAAATCCGGAGCGCAAAAAGTTATGCACTCAAATGTGGCAGTAAAAAGCCATTAATTAAAAAACGTGCCCTGGAATGCAGCCGTCTTTATTGCAATGCGCTACATGGCGCTTTGCTGTGCTTGTTTTTTCAAGTGGAAAAATCCTTTGAAATCAACCACTAGGACGAATTGTAAGGGACGCGTCTCTCCTGCGTGGACAGGGTCTTCGGGGGTTGCCGTCATACCTGTCGAAGTTGTTGGGGCTGGTAGTGGATACCTGCCGTTGTCATCTGTAAGTCATCTCTCACAGCCCGGGGGCAGGAAAATCGTTACGGCACTATGAGCGATTCGTCGTAGCAGAAGTTCCGGGGTGGGTTCGGCGCGGATGAAAGATTTCTAAATATTTTTTCAGTGGCAGACAATTTCAATCTGATAGCACACGGGTGTTTTGCCCCTATATATAAAGGGCGAAACTGTTGCGAGATATTTTTGTGCCAGCATCGAAAAATATTTTGAAAAATTCGTCAAAAAAGCTACGAACGGTCTTATGGCGTTTGGCTATAAGTTGCGATGTGTCGATTTTTTGGCGTCGGATTTGTGGCGTGATGGCGATATGAGGTGTGCCCTTTCTGGGGCCAACGCGACGACACATGCAGAAATATACCAAGACCACAAGAAAGCTAAGGCTTTGCCGTTGCCTGCCGTTACCCCATCTGGGCGCTCTATGGAGCTGTCCATGAACGAAGGAGCGTCTTGGGCAGCCTTGGGACCCTAGGTCACCAAGGGCGTCTCATCCATAAACCACATGGAAGAGATGAGAGATAGCTAAAAATGAAGAAGACATCGCAGGTCCTGATGGCCAGTGTTTCGTTGCTGATTGCTGGCATGGTCCAGGCAGGGCCGAAGGTTAACGTGACGTTCAAAAATCTTGGCGCGGAAGACGCCATACTAAAAATCGTCACTTCCAATGAGAGCAGCACCTACCAGATAGCGAGCCCGAAACCTGACAACACGGTGCCATCGACAAAGACAATAAATTTCGATGTGCAACGCATTGTGAGTCCCGATGTGAATGCGGCAATGGTGCGTTATACCCAAGGACGTAAGACTTGCGCATTCGGCACAACTTTTCAGATGAGGTTGATGCCGGGTGGGATCAAAGTGCCTGAGTGGACTAAAACTGCAACACCCAGTGGCGGTGCTACGTGCACGGCCAACATCACCCGTATGAATGCAGATAATTCATGGGCTGTTGAATTTACCATGAAGTAATGATGACGCTTTGAGGTGGGCAACAGCACGATGCCTTTGTTGCGTGCTGTTGTCGGGTCGGTTGTATCGGACGCCGAGGTGAACAGTGCACTTTCCAAAAAGTATGGGCTTCGCAAAAACGGATATCACCGGAACAACACCGGTCAGGCATGTACCAGATGTTGAAGTGAATACGCAGGGCCTCAAGGTTGAAGGCGATCAGAAGCATGAAAATTCGGAGCTTTCCAGCCTATCTCGCCAGCTCAGCGCGGCGGCTCAACGCGCGGCTTTGCGGGATAGCCAACTTTCGCGAAGCGAGTTATCAGCCCTGGCTGCGCGAATCCTGGACCGGCTTTCAGGGGCAAGCTACTCATTTAGCAAATCATCGCATGATGCTTTCTTACCGAATACAGATGATGCTGAATTGCTTGATCGAGCTCGGCGAGCCACGGACTTTACCAATGGTCGAGGCCCAAACCCATTTGCGGGTTTGTCCGCGGATCAATTGAGTTTGATTACCTATGATGAAGGGGGAGATTTTACAGTTAATGAGCGACGGGCGGCGAGGTTTGAATTGGCAGATCGACGCTCGGAGTGGCAGTTCTACATCACCCATAAAATGGATGGCGAGCGTCAGCAAACGGGGCGGGCAGAGCATGGTATTTACGAAATCATGGACTATTACAGGGCGCTCCCACCTATAGAAGAGGCGCAGATTAAAAGTAACTGGGAAATTGACTACATGATGCTGCTTTCCCAGTCCGAAGTTGAATGGCCAGAATTCAATACGTCATTGATCGACATGGTCGCAAAAGAATGGAGGGCGGAGGAAACGTCGTCGGTGCCGTTCGAGCGCAGGGAGGGGGTAGCTATTATGGAGGGCGGAAAAGAGTGAATCCGATTATCGCCATGCAAGGCATTACACGTCTGCTGGGCAACGAAGCAATCTTGTGTGATGTATCGTTTTCGCTCCCCGCAGGCCAGTCATGCGCCATCGTCGGCGCCTCTGGTTCAGGTAAAAGCACGCTACTCAACCTGATCGGCCTGCTCGACCAGCCGTGTCGGGGACGTCTGATACTGGACGGTTGTGACATGACGCAGGCAAATGCTGACCAACGCGCCATCGCCCGCAATTGCTCGCTGGGCTTCGTGTTCCAGAGCTTCAACCTGCTGCCACGCCTGTCCGTTCTGGACAATGTCGCGCTGCCGCTGACTTACCGGGGTATCCGCCTGGCCTCGGCACGGCAGGCCGCGAAGGCTCAACTGGAAAAAGTCCGCCTGGCCCATCGTGCCTTGAGCCGGCCCGCTGATCTGTCCGGCGGCCAGCGCCAGCGTGTGGCGATCGCTCGGGCGCTGGTTACCGGGCCGCGAATACTGCTTGCCGATGAGCCAACGGGAAACCTGGATGGCGATACGGCGCAAGACATCATGGGGCTGCTATCGAGCCTGAACCGCGAGCAAGCAATGACCTTGCTCATGGTCACCCATGACCCGGGCATGGCGCAGTGCCTTGACCGGCGCCTGCGGGTGCGTGACGGTGCCGTGTTCGATGTCTGAAGCCTATGGACCAAGCTGGCCACAACGCATCGGCGAGGCGCTGGGCAGCGTGAGGCAATCAGGCGCTCGGGCCGTGCTGGCGCTGCTTGGCATCGCTGTCGGTTGTGCCGCATTGGTGGCCTTGATGAACATCGGCCACAGTGCGGCGCAGCATACCCGGCAGTTGTTCCAGGGCTTGGGTAGCGAGTTGTTGATTGCCAACCTTGAGGCGACGGTCGAACGGGGCGAGCCGATGGCGCTGGAGCCTGTCGATCTGCCGCCGGGCATACGTGCCGCAGCGCCGTTGGCGGTCAGCGTGGCCACCGTGCGATTCAACGGGGAGAGCATCGAGACGATGGTCGTCGGCAGCACCACGTACCTGAACGAAGTGCTGCGGTTGCAGGTAGATCAGGGCCGATTGCTGTCCGGTTACGATGAACTGGCCACGCATGTTCTGCTGGGGGCTTCTCTGGCGCGCCAGCTGCGTGTGAGCAGCGGCGATCGCTTGCAGCTGGGCGCCTATGGGTTCGATGTAGTGGGTGTGCTTGCGCCGCAGGGGTACAACCCGATGTTGCCGGTCAATTTCGACGACGCCGTGCTGATGCCACTGCCCGGCGTTCGTCGTCTGAACCCTCCGCCGGATGTCGGGACGCTGGTCGCGCTGGGTGTGGATGCGATGAGCCTGCCCCAGGCCGCTCGTTCGCTGTATCAGTACCTGCAATCACGGTTGCCGAGGCATGAAGTGAATGTTCAACTGCCGCGGCAAATGCTGGAGAGCCTGGCCGGGCAGTCACGGATGATGACCTGGATGTTGGCGAGCACAGCTGTCATCGCGCTGCTGCTTGGTGGTGTCGGCGTGATGAATGTCATGGTGATGAACGTGGTGCAGCGCCGCCGTGAGATCGGCGTACGCATGGCCCTTGGGGCGCGTGGTTGCGATATCGCCTGGCTGTTCGTGCTTGAAGCGCTGTTGCTCTCGGTAGCCGGGGCGCTGCTGGGTGTGCTGCTCGGGTTGGCCGGTGCCTGGCTGTTCACCCTGGCTTCCGGCTGGAGTTTCGCACTCGATGCAGGGTCGCTGCCTGTGAGCATGGGCATTTCATTGGTGCTGGGACTTTTCTTCGGCCTGCAGCCTGCGCTGGCCGCCGCGCGGCTACAGCCGGTAGTGGCATTGCGTGATGACTAGGTGGCTGGCGATGACCTGCGCATTATCGCTACCGTGGGTGGCCATGGCCGAAAACGGCCTGCGGCCGTCCCGTCCGGCTGTGCAGAACCGTTTACCAGTGAGTGCCCTGTCAGCCATGCACGGCGAGCCCATGGATATCGAGCTGGCCGATGCCATTGCCTTGGCTTTGCGCGACAACCGGGCAATTCGCAGTGCCTACCTTGAGCGTATCGCGCAGAAATTCGACCTGCGCGTAGCCCGTGACCAGTTCGCCCCGCAGCTGTCGTTGAAGGCGCGTTACCTGGGCAACCGCAATCACGCGGACCGCTATCGGGAGGCGCAGCTGACGCCCGCAGCCAGCTTGCTCACACCCTACGGTACACGCTTGAGCCTTGACTGGGCTTACGGCAATACCCGCGCCGATAGCGCGGGCCGGCGCTACCGGGATGGCGCCAACCTGATGGTTATCCAGCCCTTGTTACGTGGCGCCGGGCGCGAGATCGCCGGCGCGCCGCTGCGCCAGGCGCAGCTGGCCGAACAGTTGCACCGCCTGGCGCTCAAGGACAACGTGGCCCACGTCATCACCCGCACCATCCTGCTGTATCGCGGTCTGTTACGTGCTCAGGAGCAGTTGCGCATCGCTGACGATGGCCTGGCTCGTTCACGCAAGCTGGTCGAGGTGAACAGGGCGCTGATTGCTGCCGGGCGTATGGCCGCGTTTGAAATCGTCCAGGCAGAGGCCGAAGTCGCAAGCCAGGAACTGGCCCGCGAAGGCAGCCGCAACCAGTTGCAGCAAAGCCGTCTGGCGCTGGCACAGCTATTGGGGATAGACCTTTCGACGCAACTCAGAGCAGCGGAGTCTTTACGCATCGAGCATGTACAGGTGGACACCGAACAGGCACTGGCTCGGGCGCAGGCGCTTCAACCGGCCTATCTGATGCAGTTGCTGGCTGGTGAACAGGCAGCAATCGACTTGCGGGTGGCGCGCAATGCGCAGTGGTGGGATCTGTCGCTGGTCGGCGGTGCCAGCCAGTTGCGCGAACGACCAGGCGACCAGGCCTCCTGGGAGCATTATCTGGGTCTTGAACTGGATGTGCCGATTGGCGACCTCAGCCGGCGTCAGGCCAAGGTACGTGCGCAGGTGGCGGTGGATAGCCAGGCATTGAGCCTGGCCGAATCCCGTCAGCAACTGCAACGCGAGGTGATCAGCACCGTGCGCGATATCCAGGTGCGCTGGCGGCAACTGGAAATTGCCGAGCGTGCCCTGGCCTTGTCGCAGCGCAAGCTGGATATCGAGCAGGAGAAACTTGCTGCGGGACGCTCCAGCAACTTTCAAGTGTTGAGTTTCGAGGGCGACCTGCGGCATGCGCAAAGTACCCATCTCGATGCCACCCTCGATTACCTCGATGCCCAGGTGGTTCTGGATCAGGTACTGGGGACCACGCTGGAACGCTGGGATGTGGCACTCAATGACTAGGAGAGGCTGGTTGGCGCTGGGTGGGCTCTTGAGCCTGCTGGGTGTGTCGCTCTGGCAGGTATGGCCCGATGCTGCCGGGCAGGGTACGCAACACTGGGTGCAGGTCCAGCCGCAGCGGCTGGAAAGTCGCCTGGGCTTGGTCGGCAAGGTGCAGTCGGGCCGTCAGGTGATCCTAAGCGCGCCGTTCGATGGCGCGTTGGCGTCGGTTCTGGTGCAGGAGGGGCAGCGGGTTGTTGCGGGCCAGCCCCTGATGCGGCTCGATACCAGGCAAATCCACATCCAGTTGCGCCAGGCCGAGGCTGAGCGCCTGAGGACCAGAGCCCTGGTTACTCAGTTGCGAACATGGCCTGCCAGCCCCGAAGTCGCTCGCAGTCTGCGTGTGCTAGGCGCGGCGCGCGCCGCGCTTGCTGCTGGCCAGGCGGCGCTGGATGAAACCCGACGGCTGTTCGAGCGCGGGATCGTTGCGCGCATGGAAGTCGATAGCCTTGAGCAGTTGCAGCAAGCGCAACGTGAAGCGGTGCTGGATGCGCAGCAGGAGCTGCAACTGACCCGGGCACGGGGGCAGGGCGATGTACTGGCTATTGCCGAAATGGAGCTGGAGAACGCCGAAGCGCGGTGGCAGGCATTGGCGGCAATGCGCGAACAGAGAGTGCTCAGGGCGCCGTTCGATGGCCTGCTGGCACGTGTAGGCAATGGTGGTGCGAGCACGGCGCTGCCACTGCAGGAGGGGCAGGCACTGACGCAAGGCATGCCACTGCTGGTCTTGAGCGACCTTGAGCGGTTGCAGGTGAATGCCGGCGTGGAGGAGCGCGATGTGGGAAGCTTGCGTGAAGGCATGGAAGTCGGGGCCATCATCGCTGGTCATCTGCTTGTCGGTCGGCTGAGTCAGATTGGGCAGCAGCCGCGAAACGATACAGGGCAGGGGGCATGGTATGACGTCGTGGTGGACCTGAATTTGCCTGTAGTGTCCTCGGAACTAGGTTTACGGCTGGGCATGGGCGCGCAGCTGGCGCTGTTATTGCAGCGCCGAGAGCAGGCGATAGTGCTTCCACCCGAGGCGCTGCGGCGGGATGAGGCAGGCAGGACTTATGTGGTGTTTCGCGAGGGAGATGAGCAGGCGCCGCGCAAGGTTCCGGTCACTGTTGGTATTACCGTTGCGCAAGGTGTCGAGGTGAACGGGCTGCAGTCGGGGTTCGTGCAATTACCCTGAAGGCCCGCGGGGCAGCCTGTGGGAGCGGGCACGCCGCTCCACAGGTATTGCACTGGCCTCGAGTGCAATGGGGAACTTGCGGGTTTACCCGCGAAGAGGGCGTGCCAGGCTCACTCGGCAGGATGATCGCGCAGGAACACCAGGTGGTCCGGCTTCGACTGCTCGGCACTGTAGTAGTACCCCTGCACATCGAACTGCTTGAGTTGTTCCGGTTCGCTGATGCGCTGCTGGATCACGAAGCGGCTCATCATCCCCCGTGCCTTCTTTGCATAGAAGCTGATGATCTTGTACTGGCCGTTCTTCAAGTCTTTGAAATCGACGTTGATCACCCGAGCCTTCAATGCGCTGCGTTTTACCGCGCTGAAATACTCGTTGCTGGCCAGGTTCAGCAGGACGTCATCGCCCTGCTCGGCCAAGGCCTGGTTCAGCCATTCGCTGATGCGCGTGCCCCAGAAGGCGTACAGGTCCTTGCCGCGGGCGTTGGCCAGCTTGGTGCCCATTTCCAGGCGGTAGGGTTGCATCAGGTCGAGTGGGCGCAGCAGGCCGTACAGGCCCGAAAGCATGCGCAAGTGCTGCTGGGCGTAGCTGAAGTCATCCTCGCTCAAGCTCTCGGCGTCGAGGCCGGTGTACACGTCACCCTTGAACGCCAGCAGCGCCTGCTTGGCATTGGCCGGGGTGAAGTCCGGGGTCCAGCTGCCGAAGCGCGCGGCATTCAGGCCGGCGAGCTTGTCGGATAGATGCATCAGTTCGCTGATCTGCGCCGGCGACAGGTCGCGCAGCTGCTGAATCAGCTCCTGGGAGTCGTCCAGGTACTGGGGCAGGGTGAAACGCTCGGTCACAGGCTTGGTGTCGTAGTCGAGGGTCTTGGCGGGTGAAATCACCGTCAGCATCGGGTCGGCTCCTGGCATCGTTGGCCGGGAATTCTACGGGCTGGACAGTGCAACTCCAAACTATGGCGACGATAGTCACAGACCATGGCCGATGCAGAGGCTATAGTGCGCGTTTCGCCGTTGCGGAGCCTTCAACCGTGCGTATTGCCTCTGCCTTGCTGGCCGCTCTGCTGAGCCTGGCCGCGCAAGCCGCCCCTTCACCCCAGCTGAGCCTGGACCGCAGCCTGTGGCCTGAACAGCTGGACAGCCCGGCGTTGTTCGATGTGGCCTCGCGGGCCGAGATCCTCTCGTTCGCCCAGGTACTGCACGAAAGCGAACTGCTTGACGACGCGACGCTGGCGGCACGCTTGGGGCTACGGCAGGTCAATCTGCAGAAGGTGCGCCAGGTGCGGGCGCGCATGTGGCAGCGTTTGTGGGAAGGGTATCAACAGGCGCAGCGCAGTTGCGAACAGGATGCGTCGTTCTGCTATCCGGTTACGTCGATGGCGGAATTGCGCACACAGGCAGCGACGTTCGCCGCTGATGTCGGCACGTTCTATACGGGCTGGATCGAGCCTAGCCATCAGTTCCATGTCCGTTATCTGGACGACCAACTGCGCAAGGCTGCGTTGCTGCCACAGACCAGCAGCGAGGTGGAGCGGTTGTCCCCGGGCGAGCGCAATGGGGATGAACTGAACGACCGCATGTTCCTGCTGACCTTCGTCGGCGGCCCCGGGCCGGATGGCGGCAGTACCGACCTGCTGGCTGATTACCTGCGCCGGCAAAAGCTTGAAGGTACGTTCTTCGTGCTCGGCAACCGCCTGCAGCAACGCCGCGATGCCGGCTCGGCAGATGCCTTGCATCAGCTCTATGGCGGGCAGTGCGTGGGGATCCAGGGTTGGGAGTACCGCTCCCATGCGCAATGGACCGGCTGGCAGGACTCGTTGCGGCGCAGCCAGGCGCGGGTGCAGGCCGACCTGCCGCAGCAATATGTGCCGTTGTTCCGCCCGCCTTACGGGCAGCGCCGGGCCGATGGCGAGGCGTTCATGGCCAGCCAGCAGTTGCAGGTGTCGTTGTGGGATATCGATGCCCAGGACGATGGCGCACTGAGCGCCGAAGCCTCTGCGCAGAGGGTGCTGACCTTGATGCTGCTGTGGCGCAAGGGGGTGATCCAGTTCCATGACAGCCTGCCCAAGGCGCAGCCAGCGGTGGAGTGGTTGTTGCGCAATACGGCGCAGAGCGGGATTGGTTGGGAAGATTGCCAAGCTTATGGCTTGAGGGGGTAGGGGCCGCTTTGCGGCCCATCGCGACACAAGGCCGCTCTACAAGGTTACGCGATGCCTGTAGGAGCGGCCTTGTGTCGCGATCGGGGTGCGAAGCGCCCCCCCGCCAATGCCAGCCTGAATTTTTACTGTAGCCCCCACGCGCCCCCTCGCCAACCCCTGTTCGTCATTTGGAAAAATAAACTTCACCTGCACGTAAAAAGACTTTTTTTAGTCATCATTTTTGCTGTATGAAGAAACCAGACAGCCGATTCCTGCAGCACAGGTGGCGTCATCCAGGCCCACCTAGCCAGGTTCGCTTCCCGCCCGTAACAACGCGGATACGGGGACAGCGGCAGTCACTCTGCGGCGTAACAGACCACGCCGTGTGGCTTCGACATAAGGTGACCGAGTATGGATGACCAAGGACGCAACCCTTCCTCCAGCAAGCCTATCCTGTATGTGCTCGATACCAACGTCCTGATTCACGACCCCAACGCGTTACTGAACTTCGAGGAGCACCATGTCGCCATCCCGATGACGGTGCTGGAGGAACTCGACAAGCTCAAGACCGGCAAACAGACCATCGCCGCCGAATGCCGCCAGGCCATTCGCCTGATTGATCAGACCCTTGGTGACGCCTCTCCCAGTGATGTCGAGCAGGGCGTGCCGATCCAGCGTGGCAAGAGCGGGCCCAAGGGCTTCCTGTCAATCCTGATGACTCCGCGCAACGAGCCGAACAAGCTGCTGCCGGAAAACCTCAACGACAACATCATCATCAACCAGTTGCTCGAAGTACGGGCCCGGCGCACCGACCTGGACGTTGTGCTGGTCACCAAAGACATCAACATGCGCCTGAAGGCGCGTGCCTGTGGCATCGCGGCCGAGGACTACAGCACCGACCAACTGGTCGATGACGTGTCCTTGCTGTCCAAGGGCTACCATTCGGTCACCGGCTCGTTCTGGGACCGGGTGAGCAAGGTCGATACCCGCCAGGAGCGCGGCCGCACCTGGCATCGCGTGCAATTGATCGACAACCTGCCGGCGGTTCATGTCAACGAGTTCATCATCGATGAACAGGGCTTCGTCGGCTGGATCAAGGGTATCCGCAACGATGAGCTGCTGTTGCTCGACCTGCACCAGGAACCGCTGCTGCACCAGGAAGCCTGGGGCCTGAAACCGCGGGACATCCACCAGAGCCTGGCGCTGTTCGCCCTGCTCGACCCGGATATCCACCTGGTCAACCTGACCGGCGCCGCCGGTTCCGGCAAAACCATCCTGGCACTGGCCGCAGCCATCGAACAGACCATGGTCAGCAAGCGCTACCGGCGCATCATCGCCACCCGCAGCGTGCAGGGGCTGGACCAGGAGATCGGCTTCCTGCCGGGCACCGAGGCCGAGAAGATGGAGCCCTGGCTGGGCGCCATCACCGACAACCTCGAAGCCTTGCACATGGATGACGAAAGCACCCATGGCAGCGTGGAATACATCCTCGAACGCGTGCCGTTGCAGTTCAAGTCGCTGAACTACATCCGAGGTCGTAGCTTCCAGCAGAGCCTGATCCTGATCGACGAGTGCCAGAACCTGACGCCGCACCAGATGAAAACCATCATCACCCGTGCCGGCTCCGGGTCCAAGGTGGTCTGCCTGGGCAACCTGGCGCAGATCGACACCCCTTACCTGTCCGCGACCAGCTCGGGCCTGACCTACCTGACCGAGCGCTTCAAGGACTTCCCCCATGGCGTGCACATCACCCTGCAGGGCGTGCCACGCTCGGTGCTGGCCGAGTACGCCGAGTCGCATCTGTAACCCTCACCGCCGGGCGGTTCGCCGCCCGGCCTCTTCGCGGGCACGCCCGCTCCCACAGGTAATGCGCTGTCCTCGAGTCCCGTGTTGTACCTGTGGGAGCGGGCGTGCCCGCGAAGTGGCCGAACCTGCCGAAACATACTTCTGCTCAAACCTGACTCACAGGTTTACACTGCGAGTTCCCTTCACAGGAGCAGAGCAGTGCTGACACATCTTGATTCCCAGGGGCGGGCCAACATGGTCGACGTCACTGAAAAGGCCGTGACCGAGCGTGAGGCCACCGCCGAGGCGCGGGTGCGCATGTTGCCGCAGACCTTGCAGATGATCGTCGACGGTGAACACCCCAAGGGCGACGTGTTCGCCGTGGCGCGCATTGCCGGGATCCAGGCGGCAAAGAAGACCAGCGATCTGATCCCGCTGTGCCACCCGTTGATGCTGACCAGCGTCAAGGTCGAGCTCAGCGCCGAGGGGCAGGACGCCGTGCGTATCGTCGCCCGCTGCAAGCTGGCCGGGCAGACCGGCGTGGAGATGGAGGCGCTGACCGCCGCCAGCGTGGCCGCACTGACGATCTATGACATGTGCAAGGCTGTGGATAAGGGCATGGTCATCGAGCAGGTGCGCCTGCTGGAAAAACTCGGCGGCAAGAGCGGCCACTACAAGGTGGAGGCGTGATGAAGGTCAAGGTGATGTACTTCGCCCGTTACCGCGAACTGCTGGGCGTGGATGCCGAGCGGGTGGAGGGCGCGTTCAAGGTGCTCGATGATGTACGCCAGGCCTTGGTGGGCAAAGGCGGGCATTACGAAGTGCTGGCCGAGCAGAACCTGATGTGTGCGCGCAACGAAGAGCTGTGCAAGCTCGATGAGCCTCTGGAAGAAGGCGATGAAGTGGCGTTCTTCCCACCGGTGACCGGAGGCTGAACATGGCTGTGCGAGTACAGGAGGGCGCGTTCGACCCGGGGGCCGAGACCAATGCCATGCACGCGGCGAATGTCGGCGTGGGTGCGGTGGTCGGTTTTGTCGGCTACGTGCGGGATTTCAATGATGGCCGCGAAGTGGCGGGGATGTTCCTCGAGCACTATCCGGGCATGACCGAAAAGGCCCTGGCCAAGATCGTGGTCGAGGCCGAGCAGCGCTGGCCGCTGCTCAAGGTGGAGGTGCTGCACCGCATCGGTGCGCTGGAACCGGGCGAGCCAATCGTGTTCGTCGGCGTGGCCAGTGCTCATCGGCAGGCGGCGTTCGATGCCTGCAACTTCATCATGGATTACCTGAAGACCCGGGCGCCGTTCTGGAAGAAGGAAAATACCCAGGAAGGGGCGCGGTGGGTAGAAGGGAAGCAGAGTGACCAGGATGCCGCTGGGCGCTGGTGAGTTCTTCGTTTGATGGCCGGGGCTTTGCCCCGGTTCGCGGGTAAACCCGCTCCCACAGGTACTGCACAGGTTTCGAAAGCTGTGGAGTACTTTGTGGGAGCGGGTTTACCCGCGAAGAGGCCGGCACAAGTTAATGGTGCTTGCGCGGCACCGGCTTGAGCAGCTCATCCGGCGGCATTTCACACTTGATCTTGCGCCCCAGCAGCTCTTCGATCGCCGGCAGCTGGTACGAGTCGTCTTCACCGGCAAAGCTGATCGAAACACCACTGGTGCCTGCACGGCCGGTCCGGCCAATGCGGTGCACGTAGTCGTCCGGGTCTTCCGGCAGGGTGAAGTTGATCACGTGGCTGATGCCATCGATGTGAATGCCACGCCCCGCCACGTCGGTGGCCACCAGCACGGTGATGCGCCCTTCGCGGAAGCTCTCCAGGGTACGGATACGCTTGTGCTGCGGCACATCGCCCGACAACTGCGCGGCGTTGATGCCATCGCGCACGAGTTTTTCCTCGATACGCCGCACTTCGTCCTTGCGGTTGGCGAACACCATTACCCGTTCCCACTTGTTCTGGGTCACCAGGTTGTACAGCAGCTTGTACTTGTCGCTGCCGGCCACCGCATAGACGTGCTGTTCCACCGTTTCGCTGGCAACGTTCTCCGGCTCGATTTCGACGATGGCCGGGTTGGTGGTCCACTGCTTGGCCAGGTTCATCACGTCGTCGGTGAAGGTGGCGGAGAACAGCAGGGTCTGGCGCTCGCTTTTCGGCGGCGTCTGGCGAATGATCTGGCGCACCTGGGGGATGAACCCCATGTCGAGCATGCGGTCGGCTTCGTCCAGCACCATCACCTCGACCATGTCCAGGTGCACCTCACCGCGCTGGTTGAAGTCCAGCAGGCGGCCCGGAGTGGCCACCAGGATGTCGCAATGGCGCGATTCCAGGGCCTTGAGCTGCTTGTCGAAGTCCATGCCGCCGACGAAGCTCATCACGTTCAGGCCGGTGTACTTGGTCAGGGCGACGGCATCCTTGGCGATCTGCACTACAAGCTCGCGGGTGGGCGCGATGATCAGCGCGCGTGGCTCGCCCATGTAGCGTTCCTTCGGCGGCGGCGTCTGCTGCAGCTGGGAAATGATCGAGATCAGGAACGCCGCAGTCTTGCCGGTACCGGTCTGGGCCCGGCCGATGGCGTCCTGGCCACGCAGGGTGTAACCCAGCACCTGTGCCTGGATCGGCGTGCAGTACGGGAAGCCCAGGTCGTGGATGGCGTGCATCAGTTCGTTGGACAGCTTGAAGTCGTGGAAGCGGGTCTTGCCTTCCTGCGGCTCGACCACGAAGTCTTCCGGTTTCCACAGGCTGGCCTGTGGTTTGGGTTTGCGCTCGCGACGCGGTTTGTCCTTGGCCGGCTTGTCGGCGGCTGGCGTAACGGCGGCAGGCTGTTCGGCCAGGGGAGCGGGGTTGGCGCGTGGCGCGGCCGGTTTTGCCGCAGGCCTGGCATCGCTGGCGGGCGCAGGCGGCGACACGCTGGCAGCAGGAGCGACGGCCTGTGGCGCGGCGTCTCCCTTGCCGAAAATTTTCTTGAGTGCCTTGAGCACGATCGTCTCGTCAACTGGTTAAGGAATGTACGCCGGGCAGTGTAATGCAAGTTTCGGGCGCGGCGTAGTGGAATAGCCTTACAACTACAGGCGGCTGCGGCTTATTGCAGTTGTTCGGCCAGCCAGTGGTGGATGTCGTTCAGCTCTTCCACCACCACTTCATGTTCCATCGGGTATTCATGCCAGCGGGCGGCGACGCCCCAGGTGTTCAGGTACTCGAAGGCGGTGCGGCCCATGGAAGGGATGACCACCGGGTCGTGCACGCCGTGCAGGCACAGGGCCGGGGTGCGTTGCTGGCAGGCGCTCAACTGATGCTGGTCGTTGAAAGTGGGGGCGTAGGTGGACAGGGCGATCACGCCACCCAGCGCTTCTTGCCACTTTATATACGCAGTGTGCAGTACCACCGCGCCACCTTGGGAGAAGCCGGCCAGGAAGATCCGCGACAAGCTGATGCCTTTGGCCTGCTCGGCCTTGATCAGGGCAATGAGCTGCTCGGCCGATTCTTCCAGCTGCGCTTCGTCGATGGCGCGGGCCGGGGTCATGGCCTTGATGTCGTACCAGCTAGGCATGGCGTAGCCGCCGTTGATGGTTACCGGGCGGGTGGGAGCCTGGGGCATGACGAAACGGGTACCCAGCAGGCGCTCCTGCATGAATTCGGCGACTGGTAGGAAGTCGTAACGGTCGGCACCCAGGCCGTGCAACCAGATCACACAGGCATCTGCGGTTTTCTGCGGTTCGAGAATCAGCGGGTTGGTCATGACTGCTCCGAAAGTGTGCGGGTCTTGTTATGGCGTGCGTAAAAAGAAGGCGCTGCAAATGATTGTCGGAAAAAGAATGTCGCAACGATACAACTTTCCCTACTTGACGAGCGCTTAAACGCTACAGCCAGCGAAGCTGGTACGCGCTTTGCAATCCAACCTGTGATGCAAAGGGCAGGCCGCGACGGTAACACCCTTTGCACGCGAAGGCTGTCACAGAACAGTCCATTGCGCCAATTGACCCAATAACAAGCCAATACGGGTCGGATACGCCTCAAAAGGGTGCGGTGCAATTCCGGCTCGATACAACAAGAGCGATTTGGAGGTTGTGAATGAAGATGTTGAAAACCACCCTGGCAGTCCTGACCGCTGCCGCCGCGCTGGGCGCCGTGAGCAACGCCCAGGCCGGCGCCACCCTCGACGCGGTAAAGAAGAAGGGCTTCGTCCAGTGTGGCGTGAGCGATGGTCTTCCAGGCTTCTCGGTACCTGATGCGCAGGGCAAGATCGTGGGTATCGATGCCGACGTGTGCCGCGCCGTGGCAGCCGCCGTGTTCGGCGACGCCAGCAAGGTCAAGTTCAGCCAGCTCAACGCCAAGGAACGCTTCACCGCGCTGCAGTCGGGCGAAGTCGACGTGCTGTCGCGCAACACCACCTGGACCAGCTCGCGTGATGCCGGCATGGGCCTGGTATTCGCCGGTGTTACCTACTATGACGGCGTCGGCTTCCTGGTCAACAAAAAACTGGGTGTCTCCAGCGCCAAGGAGCTCGATGGCGCAACCATCTGCATCCAGGCCGGTACCACCACCGAGCTGAACGTGTCGGACTTCTTCCGCGCCAATGGCCTGAAGTACACCCCGATCACCTTCGATACCTCTGACGAAAGCGCCAAGTCGCTGGAGTCCGGCCGTTGCGACGTGCTGACCTCGGACAAGTCGCAGCTGTTCGCCCAGCGCTCCAAGCTGGCCGCGCCGACCGACTACGTGGTACTGCCGGAAACCATCTCCAAGGAACCGCTGGGCCCGGTAGTACGCAAGGGCGACGAGGAGTGGTTCAGCATCGTCAAGTGGACCCTGTTCGCCATGCTCAACGCCGAAGAGGCAGGCATCACCTCGAAGAACGTCGAGGCCGAGGCCAAAGGCACCAAGAACCCGGACGTCGCCCGCCTGCTGGGTGCGGACGGCGAGTACGGCAAGGACCTCAAGCTGCCCAAGGACTGGGTAGTGCAGATCGTCAAGCAAGTCGGCAACTACGGCGAAGTGTTCGAGAAGAACCTGGGCCAGGGCACCGACCTGAAGATCGACCGTGGCATGAACGCCCTGTGGAACAACGGCGGCATCCAGTACGCGCCACCAGTGCGCTGATGGTTGCACCCTGCGGCGGCATCCCGCCGCCGCAGGCTGTTCGGAACCCTACTTTCCGGGGCACTTCATGCAAAATCGAATCGGCGCACAAAAGGGTTTATCCCTGAGCGATCCACGTGTGCGCGCGTGGCTGTTCCAGATTCTCACGATAGTCTTCGTGGTGGGTCTGGGCTGGTATCTGTTCCACAACACGCAAACCAACCTGCAACACCGGGGCATCACCTCGGGCTTCGACTTCCTCGACCGCAGTGCCGGCTTCGGCATCGCCCAGCATCTGATCCCCTACGTGGAATCCGACAGTTATGCGCGGGTTTTCGTCATCGGCCTGCTCAACACCCTGCTGGTGACCTTCATCGGCGTGGTGCTGGCGACAATCCTCGGCTTCATCATCGGTGTGGCGCGGTTGTCGCCGAACTGGATGATCAACAAGCTGGCGACCGTGTATGTGGAAACCTTCCGCAACATCCCGCCGTTGTTGCAGATCCTGTTCTGGTACTTCGCCGTGTTCCTGACCCTGCCGGGACCGCGGGGCAGCATCAATATCGACGACACCTTCTTCATCAGCAACCGTGGCCTGAACATGCCCGGCGCGTCCATGGCCGAAGGCTTCTGGCCGTTCGTCGTGGCCCTGGCCCTGGCGCTGCTGGCCATCGTGGCGATGGTGCGCTTTGCCAACAAGCGCTTCGACGAGACCGGCGTGCCATTTCACAAGTTCTGGGTGGGGCTGGCGCTGTTCATCGCCATTCCGGGCGTTTGCGCACTGCTGTTCGGCAGCCCGGTGCACTGGGAAGTGCCGCAATTGAAAGGATTCAACTTCGTCGGTGGCTGGGTACTGATCCCCGAGCTGCTGGCGCTGACCCTGGCGTTGACCATCTACACCGCTGCATTCATCGCCGAGATCGTGCGCTCCGGTATCCGTTCGGTCAGCCATGGCCAGACCGAGGCCGCGCGCTCGCTGGGCCTGCGCGAGGGCCCGACCCTGCGCAAGGTGATCATTCCCCAGGCACTGCGGGTGATCATTCCGCCGCTGACCAGCCAGTACCTGAACCTGGCGAAGAACTCGTCGCTGGCAGCCGGTATCGGCTACCCGGAGATGGTCTCGCTGTTCGCCGGTACCGTGCTCAACCAGACCGGTCAGGCCATCGAGGTGATCGCCATCACCATGAGTGTCTATCTCGCCATCAGCATCAGCATTTCGCTGCTGATGAACTGGTACAACAAGCGCATTGCGCTGATCGAGCGGTGAGGATACGCCTGTGAATGCCCATGTTTTCAAACCCGACATGCCGCCACCGGTGAAAACCGTCGGCGTGCTCGCATGGATGCGTGCCAATCTGTTCTCCAGCTGGCTCAATACCCTGCTGACCCTGTTCGCCATCTACCTGGTGTGGCTGATCGTGCCACCGTTGCTGCAGTGGGCGTTGCTTGACGCCAACTGGGTCGGCACCACCCGCGCCGACTGCACAAAGGAAGGCGCCTGCTGGGTGTTCGTGCAGCAGCGCTTCGGCCAGTTCATGTACGGCTACTACCCGGCCGAGTTGCGCTGGCGCGTGGACCTGACCGTGTGGCTTGCCGTGCTTGGCGCCGCGCCGCTGTTCATCAAGCGTTTCCCGCGCAAGGCCTTCTACGGCCTGGGCTTCCTGGTGCTGTACCCGCTGCTGGCCTACACCCTGCTGCACGGGGGCGTACTGGGCCTGGAAAACGTACCGACCAGCCAGTGGGGCGGGCTGATGCTGACCCTGGTGATCGCCACCGTGGGCATTGTCGGCGCGTTGCCGCTGGGCATCCTGCTGGCCCTGGGCCGGCGCTCGAAGATGCCGGCGGTGAAGGTGGTGTGCGTGACCTTCATCGAGTTCTGGCGCGGCGTACCGCTGATCACCGTGCTGTTCATGTCGTCGGTGATGCTGCCGTTGTTCCTGCCTGAGGGCATGAGCTTCGACAAGCTGCTGCGGGCCATGATCGGTGTGATCCTGTTCCAGTCGGCATACATCGCCGAGGTGGTGCGCGGCGGCCTGCAGGCCATCCCCAAGGGCCAGTACGAAGCCGCCGCGGCCATGGGCCTGGGCTACTGGCGTGCGATGGGCCTGGTGATTCTGCCGCAGGCGCTGAAGCTGGTGATCCCCGGCATCGTCAACACCTTCATTGCCCTGTTCAAGGACACCAGCCTGGTGATCATCATCGGCCTGTTCGACCTGCTGAACAGCGTCAAGCAAGCCGCCGCCGACCCGGCCTGGCTGGGCATGGCTACCGAGGGCTACGTGTTCGCCGCCCTGGTGTTCTGGATTTTCTGTTTCGGTATGTCCCGCTACTCCATGCACCTGGAGCGCAAGCTGGACACTGGCCACAAGCGTTAGGAGTTTCGAAATGAGTGAAGCGATCAAGCAGCCTGCCGGCCCCGAAGGCATCATCCAGATGCAGGGCGTGAACAAGTGGTATGGCCAGTTCCATGTGCTCAAGGATATCAACCTGAATGTGCGCCAGGGCGAGCGCATCGTGCTGTGTGGGCCATCCGGCTCGGGCAAGTCCACCACCATCCGTTGCCTCAACCGCCTGGAAGAGCACCAGCAGGGGCGCATAGTGGTCGATGGCGTGGAGCTTACCAACGACCTCAAGCAGATCGAGGCCATTCGCCGCGAAGTGGGCATGGTGTTCCAGCACTTCAACCTGTTCCCGCACCTGAGCATTCTGGAGAACTGCACCTTGGCGCCGATGTGGGTGCGCAAGATGCCACGGCGCAAAGCCGAGGAAATTGCCATGCACTACCTGGAGCGGGTGCGTATCCCTGAGCAGGCGCACAAGTACCCGGGGCAGTTGTCCGGTGGCCAGCAGCAGCGTGTGGCGATTGCCCGCGCGTTGTGCATGAAGCCGAAGATCATGCTGTTCGACGAACCGACCTCGGCGCTGGACCCGGAAATGGTCAAGGAAGTGCTCGATACCATGGTGGGCCTGGCCGAGGATGGCATGACCATGCTCTGCGTGACCCACGAGATGGGCTTTGCCCGGACCGTGGCGAACCGGGTGATCTTCATGGACAAGGGCGAGATCGTCGAGCAGGCGGCGCCGGATGACTTCTTCGACCGGCCACGCAGTGACCGGACCAAGTTGTTCCTGAGTCAGATCCTGCATTGATGCTGTAGGGGCCCCTTCGCGGGCACGCCCGCTCCCACAGGTACTGCACAGGGCTTGAGGCCGGTGTTATCACTGTGGGAGCGGGCGTGCCCGCGAAGGGCCGCAAAGCGGCCCCGTTTTTTACTTCTCTTCCTTGGCGACTGCCGGCGCCGGTGGCGGCCGCAGCCCCACTTCGGCGATCAGCTTCAACTGCTGCCCATTGCGCATCACCTCGATGGTGATCTTCTCGTTGGGCTTGATCCGCGCCACCTGGTTCATCGACTTGCGCCCGTCACCGGCCGGCTCGCCGTTGATGCTCAGGATCACGTCACCCAGCTGCAACCCGGCCTTTGCCGCCGGCCCTTCGCGGAAGATACCCGCCACCACGATGCCCGGGCGGTCCTTCATGCCGAACGATTCGGCCAGTTCCTGGCTCAGCGGCTGTACTTCGATGCCCAGCCAGCCACGGATCACCTGGCCGTGCTCGATGATCGACTTCATCACCTCCAGTGCCAGTTTCACCGGGATGGCGAAACCGATGCCCTGCGAACCGCCGGACTTGGAGAAGATCGCCGTGTTGATGCCGATCAGGTTGCCGTTGGCATCCACCAGCGCACCGCCGGAGTTACCCGGGTTGATCGCCGCATCGGTCTGGATGAAATCCTCGTAGTTGTTCAGGCCCAGCTGGTTGCGGCCAGTGGCGCTGATGATGCCCATGGTCACGGTCTGGCCGACCCCGAACGGGTTGCCGATGGCCAGCGACACGTCGCCGATGTGAATGGTGTCGGAGCGGCCGATGGTGATCGCCGGCAGGCTCTTCAGGTCGATCTTCAGCACCGCCAGGTCGGTTTCCGGGTCGCTGCCGATGACCCGGGCCAAGGTCTCGCGGCCATCCTTCAGAGCCACGACGATCTGGTCGGCGCCGCTGGTGACGTGGTTGTTGGTCAGCAGGTAGCCCTCGGGGCTCATGATCACCGCCGAGCCCAGGCTCGACTCCCAGCGGCGCTGCTTGGGCAGGTTGTCACCGAAAAAGCGGCGGAACTGCGGGTCTTCGAACAGCGGGTGGGCGCTCTTGTTCACCACCTTGGTGGTGTACAGGTTGACCACCGCCGGGGCGGCCAGGGTCACGGCGTCGGCGTAGGATACCGGGCCCTGCATGATCCGCGAGGTCTGCGGCGCCTGCTGCAGGTTGACGTCCTGGCTGGGCAGGCCGACCCATTCCGGGAAGCGCTGGATGATCAGCATGGCGATCAGTACGCCGGTAAGCAGGGGCCAGCCAAAATAACGCAAAGCCTTGAACATGAATGAATCCTGGAAAGAGCCGGGGACGGTGACCGTGCGGTGGGGCATGAGCGCGCGCGATCATACACCGGTTCCCCCAGTGCCGGCGACGGCCCATAATGGCCGGCATTATACGGGCGTTGCATGGGCGTTGTGCCCGAGAAGAACGCAGATTTCGAGGAGATTTTCATGGCTGTCGCTCTGAACACCCTGGTCGAGGAAGCCGAGCGTTACCTGGGCAGCGCGAAGATCCAGGATTATTGCCCCAATGGCTTGCAGGTCGAAGGCCGGCCGCAGGTCAGCCGCATCGTCAGCGGCGTTACCGCCAGCCAGGCGTTGCTGGATGCGGCAGTCGAGGCCGAGGCCGACCTGGTGCTGGTGCACCATGGCTACTTCTGGAAGGGTGAGAACCCGTGCGTCACCGGCATCCGGCAGCGCCGGCTGAAGACCCTGTTGAACAACGACATCAGCCTGCTGGCGTTCCACCTGCCGCTGGATGTGCACCCGGATGTGGGCAACAACGTGCAACTGGCGCGGCAGCTGGACATCACCGTCGAAGGTCCGCTGGATCCGGAGAACCCCAAGGTGGTCGGGCTGGTCGGCTCGCTGGCCGAGCCGATGACCGCCCGCGACTTCGCCCGGCGGGTGCGTGAGGTGCTGGGGCGTGAGCCCCTGTTGGTCGAGGGTGAGCAGATGATCCGTCGGGTCGGCTGGTGCACTGGGGGCGGGCAAGGCTACATCGACACGGCGATCGCGGCCGGAGTGGACCTGTACCTGACGGGCGAGGCATCGGAGCAGACCTACCACAGCGCCCGCGAGAATGGCGTCAGCTTCATTGCCGCCGGGCACCATGCCACCGAGCGCTATGGGGTGCAGGCGCTGGGTGATTACCTTGCACGGCGGTTTGCCGTGGAGCACCTGTTCATCGATTGCCCGAACCCGATCTGACATCGGCGTCGCCTTCTTCGCGGGTAAACCCGCTCCCACAGGGACAGTGTTGATCCCAGGCCTGCGGGATCCCTGTGGGAGCGGGTTTACCCGCGAAGAGGCCAGGCCTGCTGGCCCAAACCCACAGTCATATCGTTAGACTTTTTCGATCTAGCCAGCCTCCTAAATAGAAGAAGCCGCTGTGATAAAGTGGCTCGCTCGAACACGGCCCGCAGGCCGTCCATAAGATCGTTTTTCGTGAGTAGCCATGGTCGACAAACTGACGCACTTGAAACAGCTGGAGGCGGAGAGCATCCACATCATCCGCGAGGTGGCCGCCGAGTTCGACAACCCGGTGATGCTGTACTCGATCGGCAAGGATTCCGCCGTGATGCTGCACCTGGCGCGCAAGGCCTTCTTCCCGGGCAAGCTGCCGTTCCCGGTGATGCATGTCGACACCCAGTGGAAATTCCAGGAGATGTACAGCTTCCGCGACAAGATGGTCGAGGAAATGGGCCTGGAACTGATCACCCACGTCAACCCCGAGGGTGTGGCGCAGGGCATCAACCCGTTCACCCATGGCAGCTCCAAGCACACCGACATCATGAAGACCCAGGGCCTGAAGCAGGCGCTGGACAAGCACGGTTTCGATGCTGCCTTCGGTGGTGCGCGCCGCGACGAAGAGAAGTCGCGGGCCAAGGAGCGCGTGTATTCGTTCCGTGACAGCAAGCACCGCTGGGACCCGAAGAACCAGCGCCCCGAGCTGTGGAACGTGTACAACGGCAAGGTCAACAAAGGCGAGTCGATCCGCGTCTTCCCGCTGTCGAACTGGACCGAGCTGGACATCTGGCAGTACATCTACCTCGAAGGCATCCCGATCGTGCCGCTGTACTTCGCCGCCGAGCGTGAAGTGATCGAGAAGAATGGCACCCTGATCATGATCGACGACGAGCGTATTCTCGAGCACCTCTCCGAGGAAGAGAAAGCGCGCATCGTCAAGAAGAAGGTGCGTTTCCGTACCCTCGGCTGCTACCCGTTGACGGGTGCTGTCGAGTCGGAAGCCGAAACGCTCACCGACATCATTCAGGAAATGCTCCTGACGCGCACTTCCGAGCGCCAGGGCCGGGTCATCGACCACGATGGCGCCGGTTCCATGGAAGACAAGAAACGTCAGGGCTACTTCTAATTTTCAGGGCTACTCCATGTCGCACCAATCCGATTTGATCAGCGAAGACATCCTCGCTTATCTGGCTCAGCACGAGCGTAAAGAACTGCTGCGTTTCCTCACCTGCGGTAACGTGGATGACGGCAAGAGCACCCTGATCGGGCGCCTGCTGCATGACTCGAAGATGATCTACGAGGACCACCTCGAGGCCATCACCCGTGATTCGAAGAAAGTCGGCACCACCGGCGAGGAAGTCGACCTGGCGCTGCTGGTCGACGGCCTGCAGGCCGAGCGCGAGCAGGGCATCACCATCGATGTCGCCTACCGCTATTTCTCCACCGCCAAGCGCAAGTTCATCATTGCCGACACCCCGGGCCACGAGCAGTACACCCGCAACATGGCCACTGGCGCGTCCACCTGCGACCTGGCGATCATCCTGGTCGACGCCCGCTACGGCGTGCAGACCCAGACCCGCCGCCACAGCTACATTGCCTCGTTGCTGGGCATCAAGCACATCGTGGTCGCGGTCAACAAGATGGACCTCAAGGGCTTCGATCAGGACGTCTTCGAGTCGATCAAGGCCGACTACCTGAAGTTCGCCGAAGCCATCAACCTGACCCCGAGCAGCCTGCACTTCGTGCCGATGTCGGCGCTCAAGGGTGACAACGTGGTCAACCACAGCGAGCGTTCGCCGTGGTACGCCGGCCCGACGCTGATGGAAATCCTCGAAACCGTCGAAGTGTCGGCCGACCGCAACTTCACCGACCTGCGCTTCCCGGTGCAGTACGTCAACCGTCCGAACCTGAACTTCCGTGGCTTCGCCGGCACCATCGCCAGCGGCGTGGTGCACAAGGGAGACGAAATCGTCGTGCTGCCGTCGGGCAAGAGCAGCCGCGTCAAGTCCATCGTCACCTACGAAGGCGAGCTGGAAAACGCAGGCCCTGGCCAGGCCGTGACCCTGACCATGGAAGACGAGATCGACATCTCCCGTGGCGACCTGCTGGTGCATGCCGACAACGTCCCGCCTGTCACCGACCAGTTCGACGCCATGCTGGTGTGGATGGCCGAAGAGCCGATGCTCCCGGGCAAGAAATACGACATCAAGCGCGCCACCAGCTACGTGCCGGGCTCGATTGCCAGCATCACCCACAAGGTCGATGTGAACACCTTGGAGCAGGGCGCTGCCAGCGCGCTGCAACTGAACGAGATCGGCCGCGTGAAGGTGTCCCTGGACACCTCGATCGCCCTGGACGGTTACGACAGCAACCGCACCACCGGTGCGTTCATCGTCATCGACCGCCTGACCAACGGCACCGTCGGCGCCGGCATGATCATCGCCCCGCCAGTGTTGCCGCACGGCAGTACCGGTCATCATGGCAAGCTGTGCCATGTGGCCACCGAAGAGCGCGCCCTGCGCTTCGGCCAGCAGCCTGCCACCGTGCTGTTCAGCGGCCTGTCCGGCGCTGGCAAGAGCACCCTGGCCTATGCCGTGGAGCGCAAGCTGTTCGACATGGGCCGTGCGGTGTACGTGCTCGACGGCCAGAACCTGCGCCACGACCTGAACAAGGGCCTGCCACAGGACCGCGCCGGCCGCACCGAAAACTGGCGCCGCGCCGCCCATGTGGCGCGCCAGTTCAACGAAGCCGGCCTGCTGACCCTGGCCGCGTTCGTGGCCCCGGATGCCGAAGGCCGCGAACAGGCCAAGGCGTTGATCGGCAAGGAGCGCCTGGTGACCGTTTACGTCCAGGCCTCGCCGCTGGCCTGCCGTGAACGCGACCCGCAAGGCCTGTACGCTGCCGGTGGCGACAACATCCCGGGCGAAAGCTTCCCGTACGATGTGCCGCTGGACGCCGACCTTGTGATCGACACTCAGGCCACCAGCGTGGAAGAAGGCGTGAAACAGGTGCTGGATGTGCTGCGTCAGCGTGGCGCGATCTAAGCGCTAGCCTGTAAGGAAAACCCCGCTTCGGCGGGGTTTTTTGTTTCTCGTTCCCGCAGATAGAGCGCATGCTTCGGGCTCACACTGTACCTGTGGGAGCGGGTTCACCCGCGAAGCAGGCGGCGCGATGGATGGCACCGGCTGTGCCGGTGTTCGCGGCTAAAGCCGCTCCCACAGGGACTGCGCAAACTTGTGGATTTTTTAGCAAGACAGTTGCTCCCAAACGGAGCGCGCAAGTTGTTCAAATGTGTTTTTCTGACACCGGTATCACCCGCCGTTCCTTCACCGCCTTGTAGGAAAAACTCGAATAGATCTCCTTCACTCCTGGCAATCGCTGCAGCACCTCCCGGGTGAACTCGCCGAACGACTCCAGGTCCCGCGCCAGGATCTCCAGCAGGAAGTCATAGCGCCCGGAAATATTGTGGCAGGCAACAATCTCGGGAATCTCCATCAGCCGCTGCTCGAATGCCAGCGCCATGTCCTTGGTGTGCGAGTCCATCATGATGCTGACGAACGCGGTCACGCCAAACCCCAGCGACTTGGGCGAGAGGATGGCCTGGTAGCCGGTGATGTAGCCGTTGTCCTCCAGCAACTTGACCCGCCGCCAGCACGGCGAGGTGGTCAGTGCCACCTGGTCGGCGAGTTCGGCAACGGTAAGGCGGGCGTTGTCCTGCAGGGCAGCGAGCAGGGCGCGGTCGGTGCGGTCGAGGCTCGAAGGCATGTTTTGCCCTCCTGATCCGGTAATTATTGTTTTTGTTCCAACAAGCACGCGGATGCGTGGGCCATTTTGGAAAAAATCGGGCAGCTCGGTGGCATAAGCTTATAGCAAACCACAAGAGGCTGTTGCCATGCGCGACTCCCATAACAACACCGGTTTTTCCACGCGGGCCATTCACCATGGCTACGACCCGCTTTCTCACGGTGGCGCCCTGGTGCCGCCGGTGTACCAGACCGCCACCTACGCCTTCCCAACTGTGGAATATGGCGCTGCATGCTTCGCCGGAGAAGAACCGGGGCATTTCTACAGCCGTATCTCCAACCCTACCCTGGCTTTGCTGGAACAGCGCATGGCCTCGCTGGAGGGGGGCGAGGCGGGGTTGGCATTAGCGTCGGGCATGGGCGCCATCACCTCGACGATCTGGACCTTGCTGCGCCCCGGCGATGAGTTGATCGTCGGGCGCACACTGTACGGCTGCACCTTTGCCTTCCTGCACCATGGCATTGGCGAGTTCGGCGTGAAGATTCGCCATGTCGACCTGAACGATGCCAAGGCCTTGAAAGCGGCGATCAACAGCAAAACGCGGATGATCTACTTTGAAACGCCGGCCAATCCCAACATGCAACTGGTGGATATCGCCGCCGTGGCCGAGGCGGTGCGCGGGCATGATGTGCATGTGGTGGTCGACAACACCTATTGCACGCCTTACCTGCAGCGGCCGCTGGAGCTGGGGGCGGACCTGGTGGTGCATTCGGCGACCAAGTACCTAAGTGGCCACGGTGATATCACTGCCGGCCTGGTGGTGGGGCGCAAGGCGCTGGTCGACCGCATTCGCCTGGAAGGGCTGAAGGACATGACCGGGGCGGTGCTATCGCCGCATGACGCATCACTGCTGATGCGCGGGATCAAGACCCTGGCCCTGCGCATGGACCGGCATTGTGCCAATGCCCTGCAGGTGGCTGAGTTCCTGGCTCGGCAGCCGCAGGTGGAGCTGATTCACTACCCGGGGTTGCCGTCGTTTGCCCAGTACGAGCTGGCGCAGCGGCAGATGCGTTTGCCGGGCGGGATGATTGGCTTCGAGCTCAAGGGCGGTATCGAGGCTGGCCGGCGTTTCATGAACGCGCTACAGCTGTTCGCCCGCGCGGTGAGCCTGGGCGATGCCGAGTCGCTGGCGCAGCACCCGGCGAGCATGACCCATTCCAGCTATACCCCGCAGGAGCGGGCGCATCACGGGATCTCGGAAGGGCTGGTGCGCCTGTCGGTGGGGCTCGAGGATGTGGAGGACCTGCTGGCGGATGTCGAGCAGGCATTGCAGGCTTGCAGCTAGGTGGCCTGGGCTGGCCTCTTCGCGGGCACGCCCGCTCCCACAGGTACACCACAGCATTTGAAATCTGTGGAATACCTGTGGGAGCGGGCGTGCCCGCGAAGAGGCCAGTGAATTCAGCCCACAAAAAAGGCCTCTAGCGAGGCCTTTTTCATGTTCGGCAGATCAGCGCTTGAGCCCGTAGCTCTCGTCGAGCATGCCCGGCGAGTTCGGCGCTTTCGGCGCATAGTCGCGTGGCACTTCGGCGGTATCCTTCGGCGGGGTCAGGCGGTCGCGCGGGCCTTGCGCGCCCTCGGAGTGCAGGGCAGCCAGCAGGCGTTGGCGAGTAACGTCATCAAGGGCCAGGCTGTTGGCGCCTTCGGCCAGGTGATCCTGGACGTCCTGGTAGCTCTGGGTCAGTTTCTTGACCAGCACGGCGGTGCTGTTGAAGTGGGTGACCACTTCGTTCTGGTAGCTGTCGAAGCGCTTCTGGATGTCATCCAGCTGGCGCTGGGTGCTGCTCGGCGCAGCATTGGGCAGCAGGCGAGCGACGACGAAACCGACCACGACGCCAATGACCAGGGCCAGGGTCGGCAACAACCAAACAAGGAGCGAGAGTTCCACGAGTCCTTCCTCTATAAACGGCTTTGCTTTACGTTAACGGCTCAGACCTGCGCTGTATACCGCGAGCGATCGCAAATCAGAACAGAATTCCTCACCTAGACGAATCGACCCCTCCCGAGGTCACGGAGTAGTGCCTTGCTTGTCCGCGAAACCCCCTTGTTCATCGATGGCCCCAGCGGCCAGCTGGAAGCCTTGTACCTGGACGTGGCCAATGCACGTGGCGCGGTGCTGATCTGCCACCCCAACCCGGTCCAGGGTGGCACCATGCTCAACAAGGTAGTCTCGACCCTGCAACGCACCGCCCGCGACGCAGGCTACGTGACCCTGCGGTTCAACTACCGTGGCGTCGGCCAGAGCGCCGGCAGCCATGACATGGGCGCCGGCGAGGTGGCCGATGCCGAGGCCGCTGCGGCCTGGCTGCGCGAAAAACATCTGGGCCTGCCGCTGGTACTGATGGGCTTCTCGTTCGGCGGCTTCGTCGCCACCAGCCTGGCCGGCCGCCTGGAGGCCGCTGGAGTAGAGCTGCAGCAGCTGTTCATGATCGCCCCGGCGGTGATGCGCCTGACGCCGGAATACCCGCTGCCACAGCGCTGCCCGATCACCGTGGTGCAGCCGGACGCTGACGAAGTGGTTGCGCCGCAGCTGGTTTACGAATGGTCCGACAGCCTGTCGCGCCCCCATGAGCTGCTGAAAGTGGCAGAATGCGGACACTTCTTCCATGGCAAGCTGACTGATCTGAAGGATCTGCTGCTGCCGCGCCTTTCGAACTGAGCCAAGCCTGAATAAGCGAACACCCATGACCACGCGCATTCTCACCGGTATCACCACCACCGGCACTCCGCACCTGGGCAACTACGCCGGCGCCATCCGCCCGGCGATCCGTGCCAGCCAGCAGCCCGGTGTCGACTCGTTCTACTTCCTGGCCGACTACCACGCCCTGATCAAGTGCGACGACCCGCTGCGCATCCAGCGTTCGCGCCTGGAAATCGCCGCTACCTGGCTGGCCGGTGGCCTCGATCCGGACAAGGTGACTTTCTATCGCCAGTCCGACATCCCGGAAATTCCCGAGCTCACCTGGCTGCTGACCTGCGTCAGCGCCAAGGGCCTGCTCAACCGCGCACACGCCTACAAGGCCTCGGTGGACAAGAACCTGGAAAACGGCGAAGACCCGGATGCCGGCGTGACCATGGGCCTGTACAGCTACCCGGTGCTGATGGCTGCGGACATCCTGATGTTCAATGCCAACAAGGTGCCGGTCGGCCGTGACCAGATCCAGCACGTGGAAATGGCCCGCGACATCGGCCAGCGCTTCAACCACCTGTTCGGCCAGGGCAAGGACTTCTTCGCCCTGCCGGAAGCGGTGATCGAAGAGAGCGTGGCGACCCTGCCGGGCCTGGACGGGCGCAAGATGTCCAAGAGCTACGACAACACCATCCCGCTGTTCACCAGCGCCAAGGAGATGAAAGACGCGATCTCGCGCATCGTCACCGACTCGCGTGCGCCTGGCGAAGCGAAAGACCCGGACAACGCGCACCTGTTCACCCTGTTCCAGGCCTTCTCGACGCCGGCGCAGTGCGCCGAGTTCCGTGAAGAGCTGCTGCAGGGCCTGGGTTGGGGCGAGGCCAAGCAGCGCCTGTTCCAGCTGCTGGACGGCCAGTTGGCCGAGAAGCGCGAGTACTACCACCAGTTGATCGCCCGCCCGGCGGACCTGGAAGACATCCTGCTGGCTGGCGCCGCCAAGGCCCGCAAGATCGCCACGCCGTTCCTCGAGCAGCTGCGCGAGGCTGTTGGCCTGCGGTCATTCCGCAGCAGCGTGCAGGCCAGCACCGAAGTGAAGAAGAAGGCCGCCAAGAGCGCGCGTTTCGTCAGCTTCCGTGATGAAGACGGCAGCTTCCGCTTCCGTCTGCTGGCCGCTGATGGCGAACAACTGCTGCTGTCGCGCAGCTTCGCCGACGGCAAGAGCGCCGGCGCCGTGAGCAAGCAGCTGCAGCAGGGTGGCGAGGCGGATGTGCGCGTCGAAGGCCTGGGCTTCGGCCTGTGGCTGAACGGCGAGCAGGTTGCCGACGGGCCGCAGTTCGACAGCGCCGAGGCCCGTGATGCGGCCATCGAAAGCCTGCGTGTAGCCCTGGCACCACAGCAGGACTGAAATATCGCACCCGCCTGTACTGGCCTATTCGCGGGTGAACCCGCTCCTACAGGTATTTCTCCTGTGGGAGCGGGTTCACCCGCGAACACCGGCAACGCCGGTGCCATACAGCGTAAATGAGGCATATTGACGCAAGTCGCATTGCCATTAAGCGGGCCTGTCGCTACAGTGACGGCCCGTTTTTTGTTGCCTCGCTAACGAATCATGACGCCCCTAGAACGATATCAAGCAGATCTGAAACGTCCCGACTTCTTCCATGACGCGGCGCAGGAAACTGCTGTGCGTCACCTGCAGCGCCTGTACGACGACCTGGTACATGCGCAGAACAACAAGCCGGGCGTATTCGGCAAGCTGTTCGGCAAGAAGGAGCAGACCCCGATCAAGGGCCTGTACTTCTGGGGTGGGGTAGGGCGCGGCAAGACCTACCTGGTCGATACCTTCTTCGAGGCGCTGCCGTTCAAGCAGAAGATGCGCACGCACTTCCACCGCTTCATGAAGCGTGTGCACGAGGAAATGAAAACCCTCAAGGGCGAGAAGAACCCGCTGACCATCATCGCCAAGCGCTTCAGCGAAGAAGCCAAGGTGATCTGTTTCGACGAATTCTTCGTGTCGGACATTACCGACGCGATGATCCTCGGCACCCTGATGGAAGAGTTGTTCAAGAACGGCGTATCGCTGGTGGCCACCTCCAACATCGTGCCGGACGGCCTGTACAAGGACGGCCTGCAGCGCGCGCGCTTCCTGCCGGCCATCGCCATGATCAAGCAGTACACCGAGGTGGTGAACGTCGACAGCGGGGTCGACTACCGCCTGCGCCACCTGGAGCAGGCCGAGCTTTACCACTACCCGCTCGATGAAGCAGCGCACCAGAGCCTGCGCGCAAGCTTCAAGGCACTGACCCCCGAGTGCACCCAGGCGGTCGAGAACGATGTGCTGATGATCGAGAATCGACCGATCAATGCCCTGCTTACCTGTGACGACGTGGCCTGGTTCGACTTCCGCGCCCTGTGCGACGGCCCTCGCAGCCAGAACGATTACATCGAACTGGGCAAGATCTTCCATGCCGTGCTGTTGAGCAACGTGGAGCAGATGGGCGTCACCACCGATGACATCGCCCGCCGCTTCATCAACATGGTGGACGAGTTCTACGACCGCAACGTCAAGCTGATCATCTCGGCCGAGGTGGAGCTGAAGGACCTGTATACCGGTGGGCGCCTGGCCTTCGAGTTCCAGCGCACCCTGAGCCGGTTGCTGGAGATGCAGTCGCACGAGTTCCTGGCGCGCGCTCACAAGCCGTAACATTCTGGGGCCGCAAAGCGGCCCCATTGTCCTCAAGCCTCCTGCATGAACTGCTGCCGATACTGGTTCGGCGACAACTCGGTATGCTGGCGGAACAGCCGCGCAAAGAAACTGGCATCGTCATAGCCGACCTCATAGCTGATGGTCTTGATGCTCTTGCGCGTGCTCGATAGCAGCCCCTTGGCCGTCTCGATCCTCAACCGTTGCAGGTAATGCAGCGGCTTGTCACCCGTGGCGCCCTGGAAGCGGCGCATGAAATTGCGAATGCTCATGCCGTGGTTGCGAGCCACGTCCTCGAAGCGGAACTTGTCGGCGAAGTGTTCCTCCAGCCAATGCTGGATCTGCAGGATGATCAGGTCCTGGTGCAACTTCTGCCCGCCAAAGCCCATGCGCCCCGGGGTGTAGTTGCGCTGCACTTCGTAGAGGATGTCGCGGGACACGGCGCGGGCCACGTTGGCGCCACAGAAGCGTTCGATCAGGTAGATGTACAGATCGCAGGCTGAAGTGGCGCCGCCAGCACAATAGATATTGTCGGCGTCGGTCAGGTGCTTGTCCTGATTCAGCCGGATCTTCGGGAAACGTTCGGCAAAGCTGGTGAAGAAGCGCCAGTAGGTAGTCGCCTCCTTGCCGTCGAGCAGGCCGGACTCGGCCAGCCAGAACACGCCACTGGCCTCGGCGCACAGCACCGCGCCACGCGCATGCTGTTCACGCAGCCACGGCAGCACCTGTGGATAACGTTGCAGCAGGTTGTCGAAGTCGTCCCAGAAGGCCGGGAGGATGATCACATCGGCGTCGTCAAGGCCACCTTCGACCGGCAACTGCACATTGCTGAAGCTGTCAACGGGCTGGCCGTCCGGGCTCACCAGGCGGATCTCGAACATGGGTTGCAGGCCCAGGCCCAGCTGTTTGCTGTAGCGCAAGCTGGCGAGGTGGAAGAAATCCTTGGCCTGCATCAAGGTCGAAGCGAACACCTTGTCAATGGCCAGGATGCTGACACGCCGCAGCGACGTCGAGGGTTGGGTAAACATCATTGTCATTGTTCTTATAGGGTAGAGTGGTCAATTACCGGCTGGATCGTCTTATTTTTTGGCGATTGTGTCTAGCCTGCTGCACCGCGTGGCCTTCTTCGCGGGTAAACCCGCTCCCACAAGTGTCGCGCAGGACTTGAGGGCTGCGGGGGACCCTGTGGGAGCGGGTTTACCCGCGAAGAGGGCGGTACAATATTATTGCGCTCAAGGCGCCGGGTTCGGTTGCTCCTGGTGAATCGACTCGATTGCCGCCAGCAGTTCATCACTCAGGCTCAGCTCGAGGCTGGCAAGGTTGCTGTCCAGCTGCTCCAGGCTGGTCGCGCCAATGATGTTGCTGGTCACGAACGGCTGCCGGGTGACGAACGCCAGGGCCATCTGCGCCGGGTCCAGGCCATGCTCCCGGGCCAGCTGCACATAACGGCTGCACGCCGCCACGGTCTGTGGGTTGGAATAGCGGGCAAAGCGGCTGAACAGGGTCAGGCGCGCTTTCTCTGGCCGTGCGCCGTTCTCGTACTTGCCCGAAAGCATGCCGAACGCCAACGGCGAGTAGGCCAGCAGGCCGCATTGCTCGCGGATGGCGACTTCCGCCAGGCCCACCTCGAAGCTGCGGTTGAGCAGGTTGTACGGGTTCTGGATCGACACCGCCCGCGGCCAGCCACGGCTTTCGGCCAGTTGCAGGAACTTCATGGTGCCCCACGGCGTTTCGTTGGACAGGCCGATGTGGCGGATCTTGCCCGCGCGTACCTGCTCGTCCAGCGCTTCGAGGGTTTCTTCCAGCGGGGTGAAGTGGTCCTGTGGCAGGTGCTGGTAGCCCAGCTTGCCGAAGAAGTTGGTGTTGCGCTCCGGCCAGTGCAACTGGTACAGGTCGATGCGGTCGGTCTGCAGGCGCTTGAGGCTCTCGTCCAGCGCCGCGACGATGTGCTGGCGGTTGTGCTTGAGCTGGCCGTCGCGAATGTGGCTGATACCGTTGCCGGGGCCTGCAACCTTGCTCGCCAGCACCCACTCGTCGCGATCACCATTGGCCTTGAACCAGTTGCCGATGATGCGCTCGGTGGCGGCGTAGGTTTCGGGGCGGGGCGGTACCGGGTACATCTCGGCGGTATCGATGAAGTTGACCCCTGCGGCCTTGGCCCGGGCAATCTGCGCGAAGGCCTCGGCCTGGTCATTCTGTTCGCCCCAGGTCATGGTGCCCAGGCACAGGGCGCTGACGTTGAGGTCGGTACGGCCGAGCTGGCGGTATTCCATCGGATAGACACTCCTTGGCAAATGAAAACATCAAAGCAGGTTGAAATTTTTCGCGCAATCTGGATAATTCGGCAGCTCTCCGTGTGGCGGAAGTGATGCACCACCACGCAGGAAGAACCCCGTCGAACATTGGCGTGCCTGACCCGAGCCCCCAAAGCGTCAGCGTTCGGCTGCGCGCTTGCCCTTGGCAAGCTGTGCACTATCCAGTAAGATTCGCCGTCTATTTTTCGCTGGGCGGCCTCTGAGGCTTTAGAGAATGAAAACTTTTACTGCTAAACCGGAAACAGTAAAGCGCGAGTGGTTCGTAGTCGACGCCGCTGGCCAGACCCTGGGTCGTCTGGCTACCGAAATCGCTAGCCGTCTGCGTGGCAAACACAAACCAGAATACACCCCTCACGTTGACACCGGCGACTACATCGTCGTTATCAACGCCGAGCAGGTTCGTGTGACTGGTGCCAAGTCTTCCGACAAGATGTACTACTCCCACTCCGGTTTCCCAGGCGGTATCAAGGAAATCAACTTCGAGAAGTTGATCGCCAAGGCCCCTGAGCGTGTTATCGAAACTGCGGTCAAAGGCATGCTGCCGAAGAACCCGCTGGGTCGCGACATGTACCGCAAGCTGAAAGTGTACGCGGGTGCTGCTCACCCACACACTGCTCAGCAGCCTCAAGAACTGAAGATCTAACGGGATAGTTCATTATGTCGGCGACTCAAAACTACGGCACTGGCCGTCGCAAGACCGCAACCGCTCGCGTATTCCTGCGTCCGGGTACTGGTAACATTTCCATCAACAACCGTTCTCTGGACGTGTTCTTTGGTCGCGAAACCGCTCGCATGGTTGTTCGTCAGCCACTCGAGCTGACCGAAACCGTCGAGAAGTTCGACATCTACGTCACCGTTTCCGGTGGTGGTGTCAGCGGTCAAGCCGGTGCGATCCGTCACGGTATCACCCGCGCTCTGATGGAATACGACGAAACCCTGCGTGGCGCTCTGCGTCGTGCTGGCTACGTCACCCGCGACGCTCGTGAAGTCGAGCGTAAGAAAGTGGGTCTGCGTAAAGCGCGTAAGCGTCCTCAGTACTCCAAGCGTTAATACCGCTTCGGCAGTCGAAAAAAGCCCGGTTCCTTGGAACCGGGCTTTTTTTATGTCTTGAACTAACCTGTCAGCATGTCAGTGACCACTTGTCGCATAGACGCAGATCAAGCAAAGCGCGGGTAGTGCCCCCTGGCTGGGGTATTCACCTTGTCAGTGTGTGGATTTGTTTCTTACCATGGCGACCAATTTTTAGCGCCACTGACACAACCTAAGTACAGGGTCTGGTTCAACAGGCCAAGCAAGCTGATGGGAGAGGACTGAATGAGCAATGACGGCGTCAACGCAGGCCGGCGCCGCTTCCTCGTAGCCGCGACATCTGTAGTCGGGGCAGCGGGGGCAGTGGGGGCTGCGGTACCGTTCGTGGGGTCATGGTTTCCCAGTGCCAAGGCGAAAGCCGCAGGTGCACCGGTGAAGGTCAATATCGCCAAGGTCGAGGCCGGGCAGCAGATGGTGGCCGAGTGGCGTGGCCAGCCGGTGTTCATCGTGCGGCGAACGGACGAGATTCTCGGTAACCTGAAAAAGGTCGTTGGTGATCTGGCTGACCCCGAGTCCAAGGCCTCGGTACAGCCCACCTATGTCGACCCGCAGGTCCGTTCGATCAAGCCGGAAATCCTCATCCTCGTCGGTCTGTGCACGCACCTGGGCTGCTCGCCCACCTTCCGCCCGGAAGTCGCACCCGCCGACCTTGGGCCGAAATGGGTCGGTGGCTATTTCTGCCCGTGCCACGGCTCCCACTACGACCTGGCCGGCCGTGTCTACAAGTCGCAGCCGGCGCCCCTCAACCTGCCCGTGCCACCGCACTCTTACGAGTCGGACGAGATCGTCGTCATCGGCGTTGACCAGGAGAACGCATGATGAGCAAGTTCATGGACTGGATTGATGCTCGCTTCCCCGCCACCAAGATGTGGGAAGACCACCTGAGCAAGTATTACGCGCCCAAGAACTTCAACTTCCTGTACTTCTTCGGCTCCCTGGCGCTGCTGGTGCTGGTCAACCAGATCGTCACCGGTGTGTGGCTGACCATGAGCTTCACGCCCTCGGCAGAAGAGGCGTTCGCCTCGGTCGAGTACATCATGCGTGACGTGGAATACGGCTGGATCCTGCGCTACCTGCACTCCACCGGTGCGTCGGCGTTCTTCATCGTGGTCTACCTGCACATGTTCCGCGGCTTGCTCTACGGCTCGTATCAGAAGCCTCGCGAGCTGGTGTGGCTGTTCGGCATGCTGATCTACCTGGCGCTGATGGCCGAAGCCTTCATGGGTTACCTGCTGCCGTGGGGGCAGATGTCCTACTGGGGCGCCCAGGTGATCATTTCGCTGTTTGGTGCCATCCCGGTGATCGGTGACGACCTCACCCAGTGGATCCGTGGTGACTACCTGATCTCGGGCATCACCCTGAACCGCTTCTTCGCCCTGCACGTGGTGGCCTTGCCGATCGTCATCCTCGGCCTGGTGGTACTGCACATCCTCGCCCTGCACGAAGTGGGTTCGAACAACCCTGACGGCGTCGACATCAAGAAGAAAAAGGACGAAAACGGCATCCCGCTGGACGGCATCCCGTTCCACCCTTACTACACCGTGAAGGACATTGTCGGTGTGGTGGTGTTCCTGTTCGTGTTCTGCGCCGTAGTGTTCTTCTTCCCGGAAATGGGCGGCTACTTCCTGGAGAAACCGAACTTCGAGCAGGCCAACGCCTTCAAGACCCCCGAGCACATTGCGCCTGTGTGGTACTTCACGCCGTTCTACGCGATCCTGCGTGCGGTGCCTGACAAGCTGATGGGCGTCATCGCCATGGGTGCGGCCATTGCCGTGCTGTTCGTGCTGCCCTGGCTCGACCGCAGCCCGGTGCGCTCCATGCGCTACAAGGGCTGGATCAGCAAGCTCTTCCTGCTGGTGTTCTGTGTGGCCTTCGTCATCCTCGGCGTGCTCGGCGTACTGGCGCCGACACCCGGGCGTACCTTGCTGTCCCAAGTGTGCACGGTGTTGTACTTCGCCTACTTCCTGCTGATGCCGTTCTACACAAGGCTCGAGAAGACCAAACCGGTTCCGGAAAGGGTGACTGGCTGATGAAAAAGTTGATTGCAGTATTTTTGCTGGCAGTGATGCCTGCCTTTTCCTTCGCGGCCGAACATGGCCTGGAGCTGGACAAGGTCGACATCGACCTGAGCGACAAGGCCGCCATGCAGGACGGTGCGCGTACCTTTGCCAACTATTGCATGGGTTGCCACAGCGCCAAGTTCCAGCGTTACGAGCGGGTGGCCGATGACCTCGGCATCCCCCACGAGCTGATGCTCGAGAAGCTGGTGTTCACCGGTGCCAAGATCGGTGACCACATGCAGATCGGCATGAAGCCCAGCGATGCCAAGACCTGGTTCGGCGCCGCACCGCCCGACCTGACCCTGGTAGCCCGGGTGCGTGGCACCGACTGGCTGTACACCTATCTGCGCAGCTTCTACGAGGACCCATCGCGGCCTTACGGGGTGAACAACAAGGTGTTCCCGAACGTCGGCATGCCTAACGTACTGGTCGGCCTGCAAGGCAACCAGGTGGTTGGCTGCAAACAGGTGCAGACCGTGATCGATGGCAAGAAGCAATTCGACCCGTTGACCGGTAGCCCCATCACCCATGAAGCCTGCGACCAGCTGACCATTACGCCGAAATCCGGTACCCTGACGACCGAGCAGTTCGACGAGAAGGTCAAGAACCTGGTGACCTTCCTGGCCTATTCGGCCAACCCGGTCAAACTGGAAAGCCAGCGCATCGGTACCTATGTGTTGCTGTACCTGGCTTTCTTCTTCGTATTCGCCTACTTGCTCAAGCGTGAATACTGGAAGGACGTGCACTGATCACGCAGTAGTTTCTGGTTGTTGAACGCGCCCGGGGCGCCCCCGCAGAAATGCGGGGCGCGCCCCGGGCGCGTTTTCATTTACAGTTGCACAAGCATCTCGTGCGAGGAGCCGCTACATGGGCGCAACCAACAGGTTAGCCTGCTATTCCGATCCCGCTGACCACTATTCCCATCGGGTACGCCTGGTGCTGGCGGAGAAGGGCGTCAGCGTGCAGGTCATCGATGTCGACCCCGCCCGCCTGCCGCCCAGGCTGGCCGAGGTCAACCCTTACGGCAGCCTGCCGACTCTGGTCGACCGTGACCTGGCGTTGTATGAGTCGACCGTGGTGATGGAATACCTCGAAGAGCGTTACCCACACCCGCCGCTGATGCCGGTCTACCCGGTTGCGCGTGGCAACAGCCGTCTGCTGATGCACCGCATTCAGCGCGACTGGTGTGTTCTGGCCGATACCGTACTCGATTCGCGCAGCACCGAGGCTGCCCGCACCGAGGCGCGCAAGGCCCTGCGTGAAAGCCTGACCGGCGTTTCGCCCCTGTTCAATGAATTCGCCTGTTTCATGAGCGATGAGCAAAGCCTGGTCGATTGTTGTCTACTGCCCATACTCTGGCGTTTGCCGGTGTTGGGCATCGAGTTGCCGCGGCAAGCCAAGCCGCTGCTGGATTACATGGAGCGGCAGTTCGCCCGCGAGCCTTTCCAGGCGAGCCTGTCCTCCGTAGAACGTGAAATGCGCAAGCTTTAAGGAGCCGTTGATGAACTCCAGTCGCCCCTATCTGGTTCGAGCACTGTACGAGTGGATCGTCGACAACGATTGCACGCCCCATATGCTGGTCAACGCCGAATTTCCCAAGGTTCAGGTCCCGGACGGTTTCGCCAGTGATGGCCAGATCGTCCTGAACATCTCGCCAAGCGCCGTGCGCAGTTTGCACATGGACAACGATGCGGTCAGCTTCGAGGGCCGTTTCAGTGGTGTGGCCCATTCGCTGTTCGTGCCGGTTGGCGCGATCCTGGGTATCTACGCTCGCGAAAATGGCCAGGGTATGGTCTTCGAGCTGGAGCCGCCACTGATGGATGACGATGAGCAGGAAGATGATGATGTGCAGCCGGATGACGATGGCCCGCCAGGGGGTGGTGGCCAGCCGCCACGCCCGACTGGCCGACCAAGCCTGAAAGTGGTCAAGTAACAAAAAAGGCGATCCAACCGGATCGCCTTTTTCTTTACCGCCAAGCCGGGCTCACAGGTCGCTGATGGTGCGTACCTGGTCCTTGTTGATGCGAGTACGTTTGCCGTCGAGTTGCTGGAACTCGTAGAAGCCGGAATCGGCGTCGTACTGCGGTACGTCGACCGTCTGGATTTCACGGCCGTCGTTGAGGATGATCTGGCTAGGGGTGGAGCAGCCGGCCAGGGTGGCGAAGGTGCCGAACAGCAGGGCAGGCAGCAGAAGCTTTTTCATGCGGTGTTTCCTGGGTATCTGAAAGGATGGAACAGGGTTGTAGCCTGTGCTGGCCTCTTCGCGGGTAAACCCGCTCCCACAGGAATACCACAAGCTCGAAAGCCGTGAGATCACTGTGGGAGCGGGTTTACCCGCGAAGAGGCCGGCTCAGGCAACCAATGAATCAGTCGATGTACTCGAACAGCTTGACGATTTTCTGCACGCCCGACACGCCCTGTACCACGGCAGTGGCCGAGTTGGCCTCCTGCTGCGTCACCAGGCCGAGCAGGTAGACGATGCCGTTCTCGGTAATCACCTTGATGCGCGAGCTTGGCACGGCATTGTCGGTCAGCATCTGGGTCTTGATCTTGGTGGTCAGCCAGGCGTCGTTGTTGCGCGCCAGGATCGAGGAAGGCTGCATCACCTGCAGCTCGTTGTGCACTTTCTTGACCCTCTGTACCTGGCTGGCGGTCTGCTCGGCGAGGCTCTTGAGGTCGGCGCGCGGGGTCTGCCCGGCCAACAGGACGATGCCGTTGTAGCTGCTGACAACGATGTGCGAACCTTTGTCCAGATCAGGGCTGGCCTTGGCGATGTTGACCGAGGCCTTGGTTTCGATCAGCGAGTCGTCGATCTTGCTGCCGATGGTGCGCGTGCCCCGATCGTCTTCGATCGGCGAATTGCGGGTAGATGTCAATACCGAGCTGCAACCAGTGACGCTCAGGCACAGGGTCAGGGCCATAAGGCCGAGGCGCATAGGGTTCATTCTTCACTCCCGAACAGTTGGCTGTCGATCAGATCACACAGGCAGTGGATCGCCAGCAGGTGGACTTCCTGGATGCGCGCGGTAACCGTCGAAGGCACGCGGATTTCCACGTCTTCGGGCAGCAGCAACGAAGCCATGCCGCCGCCATCGCGACCAGTCAATGCTACGACAATCATTTCGCGGTCATGTGCGGCCTGGATCGCCTGGATGATGTTGGCCGAGTTGCCGCTGGTGGAGATCGCCAGCAGAACGTCACCGGGCTGGCCCAGTGCGCGGATCTGCTTGGAAAAGACTTCGTTGTAGCTGTAGTCGTTGGCGATCGAGGTCAGGGTCGAGCTGTCGGTGGTCAGCGCGATGGCCGGCAGGCTCGGGCGTTCGCGCTCGAAGCGGTTGAGCAGCTCCGAGGAAAAATGCTGGGCATCGCCGGCCGAGCCGCCGTTGCCACAGGCGAGCATCTTGCCCTCGTTGAGCAGTGCGTTGACCATGACCAGGCTGGCCTGCTCGATGTGCGGTGCCAGGATGTCCATTGCCTGTTGCTTGGTATCGATGCTGGCCTGGAACAGCCGGCGAATTCGGGATTGCATGTCCATCTGGTGACCTTAAGTGGGGCGGTGGTCTTTGCTACGCGCAACAACGACCAGCCCGCGAAACATAGAGCAAAAAAATCGGAGTGGGTTCAGCATTCGAAGGCGTTTTTCAGCCATTGAAGCGGTCTGCCTGCATGGTGGCTGCCCTGCAGGGCGACTACGTCGAAGCGGCAGGGGTGGTTGCCCCAGTGGGGCTCCTTCTGCAGGAACAGGCTGGCGGCGAGCACCAGCCGTTTCTGCTTGCGCCCGTCGATACTGCCGAGAGCGCCACCGAAGCCCGCGTGCAACCGGTAGCGGACTTCGACGAATACTACTGTATCGGCGTCGAGCATGACCAGATCAAGCTCACCGCCTTTGCATCGCCAGTTGCGCGCCAGCAGTTGCAGGCCCTTCCCCTGGAGGTACTCGAGGGCCTGGGTTTCTGCTGCCTGCCCGGCGCTGGTGGGCGACGCTGCTGCCATCAGCGAGTGGTGTCAGGCAGGCGCTGGACCTGGCCGCCAACGAACTCGGCCCAAGGCAGCTGACGCTCGACACGCTGGTTGGCGTTCATGCTCAGGCTGCCCGAAAGGCCCAGTACGCGGTTGTCCGGCAGCGCTTTCAGCTGGCCCAGGCGCGGCGCCAGGCTGTAGGCGTCAACGCCCATGGCATACAGGCGGCCCAGGCTGCCGGCGGCTTGTGGCCACTGCTGCACGACCTGCTGGCGCAGGCTGTTGCTGGTGTCGAGCAGCCATGGGGTTTCGCAGAAGCGGATACCGTTCATGTCCTTGTACTGGTTGACGTCACCACTGGCGCTGTACAGGTTCGAGGTGGCGTAGACCGGTACGTCACCGGCGTACTGGAAGTTCAGGGTCGGCTTGATCTGTTGGGCCTGTTGCGGGGTCGAGGCGAGGAAGATGAAGTCGATGTCCTGGCGGCGCGACGGCTGCGCGGCGATGCTGCCGCCTACCGTGCTCTGCAGGCTCTTGGCGCGGCCTTCGCTCTGGCGCAGCTGGAACAGGTCGGCAATCTGCTGGGCCAGGGCGACCGGCTGGGCGATGCGCTCTGCGGCAAGCAGGGTGCCACCGTTGCCTTCCCAGTCCTGGCGGAAGGCGGCAAGCACGCGGTCGCCCCATTCGCCGCTCGGTACCAGGGCCACGGCGCGGACCATGCCATCGGCGCGGGCGCGGCGGGCCACTTCACGGGCTTCGTCTTCGGCAGCCAGGCCGAACTGGAACAGCTGCGGCGGAGCCTTCTGGCCGGCGTCGGCGTAGTTGAGGGCCAGGGTGGTGATCGGCAGTTGTGGCTTGGCAGCCAGTTGCTTGACCAGCGGTTTTTCCAGTGGGCCGATGACCAGCTGTACGCCTGCGGCCTGGGCCTGGCGATAGAAGTCGTCGAGCGAGCCGATGCGCGAGCTGTCGAATACCTGCACGGCTGGCGCCTGCTGGCCGGCTTGCTGGGCCTGGAAGTGTGCAGCCATGAAGCCGTCACGCAGGGCGCGGGCAACACCGGCAAGCGGGCCTTCCTGAGGCAGCAGCAGGGCAATCTTGGTCAGCGGCTGGCTGGCCAGCTCCTTGAGCTTGGTCAGCGCCAGCGGCAGTTGCTGGGCGGCCGGGTGGTCCGGGTGCTGCTTGACCCAGGCGTCGATCGCCGCTTGCTGCTGCTCCAGGGTGCCGGCGCTTTTTACTGCGAAGGCAAGGCTGGTCCAGCCGGCCAGGGTCTGGTCGTTGCCCGGCTGCTGCAGTTGCTCCGCCGGCAGCGAGGCGACCAGGGCCCAGATGGCGTCATTGTTGGTGCTGGCGGCCTGGCCGCTGAGCAGCGGGGCCAGCAGCACGCGCTGTTGCGCGGCGGCCAGGGCCTGGCCATCGGCTTCGAGGGCGGCGGCGTGCACGCTGTAGGTGCGCGCTTGCTGTTCTTCCGGCAGTTCGGCGACGCGCTGCAGGCTAGGGTGGGCCAGTGCGGTCAAGGCAGCCTTGGGCTGGTTGCGGCTCATGGCCAACTCGGCACCCAGGGTGCTGGCGAACACTTGCTGGGCCGGCTTGAGCGTGTCCAGCGGCACCTGCTCGAGGATGCGTGCGGCGCGTGGGAAGTCCTTCTGCCTGTAGGCCAGGTCGGCTGCGCTCAGGCGCAGCAGCGCGGCGTCTTCCGCGGACTTGCTGGAAGCAGCCTTTTCGAGCAGTTGCTCGATGCTGGCGTCCGGGGTGCGTGGCAGTTCGCCCAGGCTGGATGAGGGCGAGCTGGCGCAGGCTGCCAGCAAGGCAGCAAGGCAGAGGGCTGTGAACAGCCGCAGGCAAGCGATCATGTAAAGGTCCTGTTACTCGATCAAGGTGGCCGGCAATTGTACCCAAGCAGTGGCCGGGGCGCGATGTTGCCGTGTCGATCCTTCACTATAGGTGGCCTGCCATCGGTCGTCGGCGAAGTTCTTTGCGCCCTGTTGCAGGCGCTCGGGCTACAATGGCGCCTTTGATCCGAACGACAGGTGTGCGCAGTGACTGATGTGGCAGGGGCTTCGAAATCCACGGTGGGGACGCTGTATGTGGTCGCAACCCCTATCGGCAACCTCGACGACATGAGCGCCCGGGCGCTGAAGGTGCTGGCGGACGTGGCCCTGATCGCGGCGGAAGATACCCGTCATTCGATCCGCCTGCTGCAGCACTTCGGTATCGACACACCACTGGCGGCCTGCCATGAGCACAACGAGCGTGACGAGGGCGGGCGTTTTCTCACCAAGCTGCTGGCGGGCGAGAATGTGGCGTTGGTTTCCGATGCCGGCACGCCGCTGATTTCCGACCCGGGGTACCACCTGGTGCGCCAGGCGCGGGCTGCCGGGGTGAACGTGGTGCCGGTGCCGGGCGCCTGCGCTCTGATCGCCGCGCTGTCGGCAGCTGGCCTGCCGTCGGACCGCTTCATCTTCGAAGGCTTCCTGCCAGCCAAGGCGGCGGGGCGCCGGGCACGCCTGGAGCAGGTAAAGGAAGAGCCGCGCACGCTGATCTTCTACGAAGCCCCGCACCGTATCCTGGAATGCCTTGAAGACATGGAGGCGGTATTCGGTGGCGAGCGCCCGGCGCTTTTGGCGCGCGAGCTGACCAAGACCTTCGAGACCCTCAAGGGCCTGCCCCTGGCCGAGTTGCGTGCGTTCGTTGCCGGTGACAGCAACCAGCAGCGTGGTGAGTGCGTGGTGTTGGTGGGTGGCTGGAGCGCGCCGGAGGGCGAGCAGGCGATCAGTACCGAGGCGCAGCGGGTGCTCGACCTGCTGCTGGCCGAGCTGCCACTCAAGCGGGCGGCGGCGCTGGCTGCGGAAATTACCGGGGTGCGCAAGAACCTGCTGTATCAACTTGCCCTGGAAAAGCAGAAAGCCCAGTAGTGGCATATTGATATAAATGCCGGTATTGCTTGTTCTCGGGCGCGCGTGCCGTTAATCTTGGCGGCGGAGAGTCGATCGGACAGTCGCTGCCTGCTTTTGTTCCGCAACAGCAGGGGGAGGAAAGTCCGGGCTCCATAGGGCAGAGTGCCAGGTAACGCCTGGGAGGCGCGAGCCTACGGAAAGTGCCACAGAAAATAACCGCCTAAGCACTTCGGTGCCGGTAAGGGTGAAAAGGTGCGGTAAGAGCGCACCGCACGGCTGGCAACAGTTCGTGGCTAGGTAAACCCCACTCGGAGCAAGACCAAATAGGGTTCCATCAGGCGTGGCCCGCGTCGGAACCGGGTAGGTTGCTAGAGGCGTCCAGTGATGGCCGTCGTAGAGGAATGACTGTCCTCGACAAAACCCGGCTTACAGATCGACTCTCCACCTTTCCTTCCCTGCTTATTCGATAGCAGATGCCCTCTGGTAATACCGAAAAAATCTTACTCTTGATAAATCACTTTAACTTCGAACTCCATTCGCCTGCGTGGGTTTGATTTTTCTCGCGTTTTTTTCTCCTCGGTAGTCCTTCCGCATTCCTTTATTGCGCTAAATCTCGGTCCTGTAAGGCTTTTCCTTCCGAACGTGCCTTGACGGTGCTGCGGGCGGATTCCTATAGTGTGCGCAAGTGGCAGAAAGTGGGATGAAGTGGGTTTTCTGACACAAAAAAGCTAACATTGTGGGGAATCGCAGCCGTGTTCCGCGGAGCCAACGCCGTCAGCCTCGATGCCAAGGGTCGTCTCGCCATGCCGAGCCGGTACCGTGACGAGCTCGATTCGCGTTGCAATGGTCAGCTGATCGTGACCATCGACGCCGTTGACCCCTGCTTGTGTGTTTATCCCCTCGATGAGTGGGAACAGATAGAAGCCAAGTTGCGTGCCTTGCCATCGTTGCGTGAGGAAAACCGCCGCCTGCAGCGCTTGCTGATCGGTAATGCGGTTGACCTGGAGCTCGATGGCAGTGGGCGTTTCCTGGTGCCGCCCCGTCTGCGTGAGTACGCCAAGCTCGACAAGAAGGCGATGCTGGTGGGGCAACTGAACAAATTCCAGCTGTGGGATGAAGATGCCTGGAACGCGGTTTCGGCAGCCGACCTTGCAGCTATTCAACAACCGGGCGCCATGCCCGACGAATTGCGTGACCTGATCCTGTGACCATAGATAGCGGCTTCAACCACATTACCGTCCTGCTCGACGAAGCTGTCGAGGCATTGGCCCTGCGCGCCGACGGTTGCTATCTGGACGGCACTTTCGGCCGTGGCGGGCACAGCCGGCTGATTCTCAGCAAGCTCGGGCCGCAAGGGCGGCTGCTGGGTTTCGACAAAGATCCACAGGCGATTGCCACGGGGCAAGCGCTGGCGGCCGAAGACGGCCGCTTTGTCATTGTGCAGCGCAGCTTTGCCGAGCTGGGCGCGGAAGTGGCCGAGCGTGGCCTGCACGGCAAGGTCAGCGGCGTGCTGCTGGACCTGGGCGTGTCCTCGCCGCAGCTGGATGACCCCGAGCGTGGTTTCAGCTTCCTCAATGACGGCCCGCTGGACATGCGCATGAACCCGGACCAGGGCATCAGTGCCGCCGAGTTCATTGCCATGGCACCGGTGGAAGAAATCGCCCGCGTATTCAAGGAATACGGCGAAGAGCGTTTTGCCGGGCGCATGGCGCGTGCCGTCGTCGAGCGCCGCGAAAAGCAGCCGTTCACCCGCACTGCCGACCTGGCAGAAGTGCTCAAGGTGGCCAACCCGGCCTGGGAAAAGGGCAAGAACCCGGCTACCCGCGCCTTCCAGGGCCTGCGCATCCACGTCAACAATGAGCTGGGCGACCTTGAAACCGGTCTTGAGGCTGCACTCGATGCGCTCGAAGTCGGCGGTCGCCTGGCGGTCATCAGCTTCCATTCGCTGGAAGACCGCATCGTCAAACTGTTCATGCGCAAGCTGGTGAAAGGTGAGGCGGACAACCTGCCGCGCAACCTGCCGGTACAGCACAAGGTCTTCGAGCCGAAAATCAAGCTCATCGGCAAGGCCCAGTTCGCCTCCGAAGCCGAGCTCAAGGCCAACCCACGTTCGCGCAGCGCCGTGATGCGTGTGGCGGAGAAGCTGCGGTGAGCAGGCTGTTTGCCAAACCCTTGCCAGGCGGAAGCTTCCTGATGCTTCTGCTGTTCGTTGCCGTGCTGGTTTCGGCCATCGCCGTGTCCTACAGCGCGCACTGGAACCGCCAGCTGCTCAACACCCTGTACGGCGAATTGAACGAGCGCGACAAGGCCCAGGCCGAGTGGGGCCGGCTGATCCTCGAGCAAAGCACCTGGACCGCTGCCAGCCGCATCGAAAGCCTGGCTTCCGAGCAACTGAAGATGCGCGTGCCTTCGGCTGACGAAGTGCGGATGGTGGCGCCATGATGAAGCTCGAAGGCGCACTCTACCCGTGGCGCTTCCGCGTGGTGATCGGCTTGCTGGCGCTGATGGTCGGTGCCATCTGCTGGCGTATCATCGACCTGCAGGTGGTCGACCGTGACTTCCTCAAGGGGCAGGGTGATGCGCGCAGCCTGCGTCACATCCCTATCCCGGCTCACCGCGGCCTGATCACCGACCGTAACGGTGAACCGCTGGCGGTCAGTACCCCGGTCACCACCCTGTGGGCCAACCCCAAGGAAATGCAGGCCTCCAAGGAGCGCTGGCCGCAACTGGCCGCGGCGCTTGGGCAGAACCCGCAGCAACTGATCGACCGCCTGACCCAGCAGGCCAACAAGGAATTCATCTACCTGGTCCGTGGCCTGACCCCGGAGCAGGGCCAGCATGTGCTCGACCTGAAAGTGCCGGGCGTGTATGGCCTGGAAGAATTCCGCCGCTTCTACCCGGCCGGTGATGTCACCGCGCACATGGTCGGCTTCACCGACCTCGATGACCACGGTCGCGAAGGGGTGGAACTGGCCTATGACGAGTGGCTGGCCGGCGTACCCGGCAAGCGGCAGGTGATCAAGGACCGGCGCGGCCGGCTGATCAAGGACATCCAGGTAACCAAGAACGCCAAGGCCGGGAAGACCTTGGCGTTGTCGATTGACCTGCGCCTGCAGTACCTGGCCACCCGCGAGCTGCGCAACGCAATTGCCGAGCAGGACGCCAAGGCCGGCAGCCTGGTGATCATGGACGTCAAGACCGGTGAGGTCCTGGCGATGGTCAACCAGCCGACCTACAACCCCAACAACCGCCGCAGCATGTTCCCGGCCGCCATGCGTAACCGCGCGATCATCGACGTGTTCGAGCCGGGCTCCACGGTCAAGCCGATCTCGATGAGCGCGGCACTGGAAAGTGGCCGCTGGAAGCCCACCGACAAGGTCGAGGTGTACCCGGGCAGCCTGCAGATCGGCCGCTACACCATCAAGGACGTATCCAGGAGCGAGGGCCCGGTCCTCGACCTGACCGGCATCCTGATCAACTCCAGTAACGTCGGCATGAGCAAGATCGCCTTCGACATCGGCGGCGAGGCTATCTACCGGGTCATGTCCCAGGTCGGCCTGGGCCAGTACACCGGCCTTGGTTTCCCCGGCGAGCGCGTCGGCAACCTGCCCAACCACCGCGAGTGGCGCAAGGCCGAGACCGCGACCCTGTCCTATGGCTATGGTGTGTCGGTGACCGCCCTGCAGCTGGTGCATGCCTACGCGGCGCTGGCCAACGACGGCAAGATGGTGCCGCTGTCGATCCTCAAGGTCGACAAGGCCCCGGAAGCCGTGCAGGCCATTCCGAAGGAAACCGCCGAAACCGTCCAGGGCATGCTGCAACAGGTGATCGAAGCACCGCGCGGGGTGTTCCGCGCCCAGGTGCCGTTCTATCACGTGGCCGGCAAGTCCGGTACCGCGCGTAAAGCCACCGTGGGCTCCAAGGGCTACACCGAAAACGCCTACCGCTCGCTGTTCGCCGGCTTCGGGCCGATGAGCGACCCGCGCTACGCCATCGTCGTGGTCATCGACGAGCCGGGCAAGGGCGGCTACTTCGGTGGCCTGGTTTCGGCGCCGGTGTTCAGCAAGGTCATGTCCGGCACCCTGCGTTTGATGAACGTGCCGCCAGACAACCTGCCGCCACCCGCACCCGCACCCGTCGAACAGTCGCAAGTCAATGCAGCAGCAACCGCCAAGGGAGGGCGTGGATGATGACAATGCCATTGAGCAAGCTTTTCGCCCACGCCAGCCGTGACCCGCTGATCCGTGAACTGACCCTGGACAGCCGCAACGTGCGCCCGGGTGACCTGTTCCTGGCTGTGCCGGGCGCCAAGGTCGATGGCCGCGAGCATATCGCCGATGCCTTGGCTCGCGGCGCCGCTGCCGTGGCCTATGAAGAACAGGGCGCCACGGTCCTGCCAATCACCGATGTGCCGCTCATCCCGGTCAAGGGCCTGATCGCGCAGCTATCGGATATCGCCGGGCGCTTCTATGGTGAACCGAGCCGCCAGCTGAACCTGGTGGGCGTGACCGGTACCAACGGCAAGACCAGCGTCACCCAGTTGGTGGCCCAGGCGCTGGACCTGCTTGGCCAGCGCTGCGGCCTGATCGGTACCCTGGGTACCGGCTTCTATGGCGAGCTGCAGAGTGGCCGCCTGACCACGCCCGACCCGATCGCCGTGCAGTCGACCCTCAACGACCTCAAGAAGGGTGGCGCCAAGGCCGTGGCCATGGAGGTTTCCTCCCACGCCCTGGAGCAGGGCCGGGTCGCCGCGCTGGAATTCGACATCGCGGTCATGACCAACCTGTCCCGCGACCACCTGGACTACCACGGCAGCATGCAAGCCTACGAGGCCGCCAAGGCCAAGCTGTTCGCCTGGCCGAGCCTGCGCTGCCAGGTGGTCAACCTGGATGACGCTTTCGGTCGCCGTCTGGCCGCCGACTTCGCCCGTCGCCCGAGTGTCGACCTTATCGAAACCCGGTTGCTCAGCTACAGCCTGGAGAACCCGGAGGCCTCGCTGTTCTGCCGCGAAGCCGTGTTCAATGATGATGGCGTGCGCGCCACCCTGGTCACCGCCCAAGGCGAACGTACCTTGCGCAGCCAGTTGCTGGGCCGCTTCAACCTGAGCAACATGCTCGCCGCTGTAGCGACTCTGTTGGCGCTGGACTATGCGCTGGACGAAATCCTTGAGGTCACGCCGCAGCTGCAGGGCCCGATCGGCCGCATGCAGCGCCTGGGTGGCGGCGACAAGCCGCTGGTGGTGGTCGATTACGCACACACCCCGGACGCCCTGGAGAAAGTGCTCGAAGCCCTGCGCCCGCACGCGCACGGCAAGCTGCTGTGCCTGTTCGGCTGCGGCGGTGACCGTGATCGCGGCAAGCGCCCGCTGATGGCCGAAGTTGCCGAGCGCCTGGCCGACCGCGTGCTGGTCACCGACGACAACCCGCGTACTGAAGACCCGCTGCGCATCTTTGATGACATCCGCCCGGGTTTCGCCAAGCCTGCCGGGGTCGAGTTCGTTGCCGGTCGTGGCGAAGCCATCGCGCACCTGATCGCCACTGCCGCTGCCGACGATGTGGTCGTGCTGGCCGGCAAGGGGCACGAGGATTACCAGGAGATCAATGGCGAGCGCCATGGCTTCTCCGACCTGATCGAAGCCGAGAAGGCACTTGCAGCCTGGGAGGCTCCACATGCTTAAGCCGCTTTCACTCAGCCAGCTGACCACGGCACTGAGTGGTCGCCAGATCGGTGCCGACGCCACCTTTACTGGTGTCAGCATCGACAGCCGCAGTGTTGGCGCAGGGCAACTGTTCGTCGCCCTGGCCGGCCCGCGCTTCGATGGCCACGACTACCTGGCCGATGTGAAGGCCAAGGGCGCTGTCGCGGCCCTGGTCGAGCGTGAAGTAGCCGATGTCGACCTGCCGCAGCTGCTGGTTGCCGATTGCCGCCTGGCCCTCGGCCAGCTTGGCGCGCTGAACCGTGCTGCCTTCGACAAGCCAGTGGTGGCCATCACCGGTTCCAGCGGCAAGACCACGGTCAAGGAAATGCTCGCCAGCATCCTGCGCACCCGTGGCCTGGTGCACGCCACCCGCGGCAACCTGAACAACGACCTCGGCGCGCCGCTGACCCTGCTGGAAATCGCCCCGGAGCACAGCGCCGCGGTGATCGAGCTGGGCGCTTCGCGCATTGGCGAGATCCGCTACACCGTCGGCCTGACCCAACCGCAGGTGGTCATCATCAACAATGCCGGTACCGCCCATGTTGGCGAGTTCGGTGGCCCGGAAAAGATCGTCGAAGCCAAGGGCGAGATTCTCGAAGGCCTGGGCGAGGGCGGCATCGCCATCCTCAACCTGGACGACAAGGCCTTTGCTGTCTGGAAGGCCCGTGCCGGTGCGCATCAGGTCATCAGCTTCGCCCGTAGCAACGCCAGTGCCGACTTCTACGCCACCGATATCGGTCGCGATGCCCGTGGTTGCCCATCGTTCAAGCTGCATGGCGGCGGTGAAGCGGTAAACGTGCAGCTCAATGTGCTCGGTGAGCACAACGTCAGCAACGCCCTGGCTGCCGCCGCCGCCGCCCATGCCGTTGGTCTGAGCCTGAGCGGCATCGCCGCTGGCCTGGCTGCCATGCAACCGGTCAAGGGCCGTACCGTGGCGCAGATCGCGCCGAACGGTGTGCGGGTGATCGACGACAGTTACAACGCAAATCCCACCTCCATGTGCGCGGCCATTGATATACTCGCCGGCTTTTCCGGGCGCACCGTTCTGGTGCTTGGGGATATCGGCGAACTGGGGCAATGGGCGGAAGAAGGCCACCGTCAGGTGGGTGACTACGCGCGTGGCAAGGTCGACGCCCTGTACGCAGTGGGTTCCAACATGACACATGCGGTCAAGGCGTTCGGCGCCAATGGCCGCCATTTCGCTACTCAAGCTGAGCTGATCGACGCGGTTGGCGCCGAGAATGCCAGCGACACCACTATCTTGATCAAGGGCTCGCGCAGCGCTGCGATGGAAAACGTCGTGGCGGCTTTGTGCGGTGCCAGCGGGGAGAAACATTAATGCTGCTGCTGTTGGCCGAGTATCTGCAACAGTTCCACAAAGGCTTCGCGGTCTTCCAGTACCTGTCCCTGCGCGGGATTCTGGGTGTGCTGACCGCGTTGTCCCTGGCGCTGTGGCTGGGGCCGTGGATGATTCGTACCCTGCAAATCCGCCAGATCGGCCAGGCCGTGCGTAACGACGGCCCGCAATCGCACCTGTCCAAGTCCGGCACCCCGACCATGGGCGGGGCGCTGATCCTGTCCGCCATCGCCATCAGTACCCTGCTGTGGGCCGACCTGACCAACCGCTATGTGTGGGTGGTGCTGATCGTTACCCTGGCATTCGGTGCCATCGGCTGGGTCGACGACTACCGCAAGGTGATCGAAAAGAACTCGCGCGGTCTGCCAAGCCGCTGGAAGTACTTCTGGCAGTCGGTGTTCGGCCTGGCTGCCGCCATCTTCCTGTACAAGACCGCGCCGACCAGCGTCGAAACCACGCTGATCCTGCCGTTCATCAAGGATGTCACCATTCCGCTGGGCATCGGCTTCGTCGTGCTGACCTACTTCGTCATTGTCGGTTCGAGCAATGCGGTCAACCTCACCGATGGCCTCGACGGCCTGGCGATCATGCCGACGGTGATGGTCGGCGGTGCCCTGGGCATCTTCTGCTACCTGTCGGGTAACGTGAAGTTCGCCGAATACCTGCTGATCCCATACGTGCCGGGCTCGGGCGAGCTGATCGTGTTCTGCGGCGCGCTGATCGGTGCCGGCCTGGGCTTCCTGTGGTTCAACACCTACCCGGCGCAGGTATTCATGGGTGACGTCGGCGCGCTGGCGCTGGGCGCCGCGCTGGGCACCATCGCCGTGATCGTCCGCCAGGAAATCGTGCTGTTCATCATGGGTGGCGTGTTCGTCATGGAAACCCTGTCGGTGGTGATCCAGGTCGCCTCCTTCAAGCTGACCGGCAAGCGCGTGTTCCGCATGGCGCCGATCCACCACCACTTTGAACTCAAGGGCTGGCCAGAGCCACGGGTGATCGTCCGCTTCTGGATCATCACCGTGATCCTGGTGCTGATCGGCCTTGCAACCCTGAAACTGAGGTAGATGAGCGTGTCAATGATCGCTTCCGACCAATTCCGCATCGTTGTCGGCCTCGGCAAGAGCGGCATGTCCCTGGTTCGCTTCCTGGCGAGCCGGGGCATTGCCTTTGCGGTCGCCGACACCCGCGAGCAACCGCCGGAACTGGACACCCTGCGCCGTGATTATCCGCAGGTGGAAGTGCGCTGTGGTGAACTGGATGTGGACTTCCTGTGCCGCGCCAGCGAGCTGTACGTGAGCCCCGGCCTGGCCCTGGCCACCCCGGCCCTGCAGCAGGCGGCCGCGCGTGGCGTGAAGCTGTCCGGCGACATCGAGCTGTTCGCCCGCAACGCCAAGGCCCCGATCATTGCCATCAGCGGTTCCAACGCCAAGAGCACCGTCACCACCCTGGTCGGCGAAATGGCCGCCAAGGCGGGCAAGCGCGTGGCGGTGGGCGGCAACCTCGGTACCCCGGCGCTGGATCTGCTGGCTGATGACGTCGAGCTCTACGTGCTGGAACTGTCCAGCTTCCAGCTGGAAACCACCGACCAGCTCAACGCTGAAGTGGCCACCGTGCTGAACATCAGCGAAGACCACATGGACCGCTACAGCGGCCTGCCGGCCTATCACCTGGCCAAGCACCGGATCTTCCGTGGCGCCCGCCAGGTCGTGGTCAACCGCCAGGACGCCCTGAGCCGGCCGCTGCCGGTGGAAGGCCGCGCATGCTGGACCTTCGGCCTCAACCAGCCGGACTTCAAGGCTTTCGGCCTGCGCGAAGTGAACGGCGAAAAATACCTGGCGTTCGAGTTCCAGGCGCTGATGCCGGCACGTGAGCTGAAGGTTCGCGGCGCCCACAACCAGAGCAACGCCCTGGCGGCGCTGGCCCTGGGGCATGCTGCCGGCCTGCCGTTCGAACCGATGCTCGAGGCGCTGCGCGAGTTCGGCGGCCTGGCCCACCGTTGCCAGTGGGTGCGCGAGCGCAATGGCGTGAACTGGTATGACGATTCCAAGGCCACCAACGTCGGTGCTGCCCTGGCGGCCATCGAAGGCCTGGGTGCCGACATCGAAGGCAAGCTGGTGCTGATCGCCGGTGGCGATGGCAAGGGCGCCGACTTCGCCGCGCTGCGCGAGCCGGTCCAGCGCTTCTGCCGCGCCGTGGTGCTGCTTGGCCGTGATGCCGAGCGCCTGGCCGAAGCCCTGGGCGATGGCGTGCAACTGGTCCGCGTCAAGACGCTCGACGACGCCGTACAGCAATGCGCCGAACTGGCCCAGGCGGGTGATGCCGTGCTGCTGTCGCCAGCGTGCGCCAGCCTCGACATGTTCAAGAACTTCGAAGAACGCGGGCGCCTGTTCGCCCAGGCAGCGGGAGGCCTTGCATGATCTTCGGCATCCTCAAGCCCTATCCGTCGCCGCTGATCAGCGGTCGTGGCATCGACCTGGACTTCGCCATGCTCGCCGGCTGCCTGGCACTGCTGGGCCTGGGCCTGGTGATGATCACCTCGGCGTCCTCGGAAGTGGCTGCGGTGCAGTCGGGCAACCCGCTTTACCACATGTTCCGCCACCTGGTGTACGTGTTCCTCGGCCTGGTCGCCTGTGGCGCCACCATGCTGATACCGATCGCCACCTGGCAGCGCATGGGCTTCCTGATGCTGCTGGGCGCCTTCGGCCTGCTGGTGCTGGTGCTGGTGCCCGGTATCGGCCGCGAAGTGAACGGTTCCATGCGCTGGATCGGCTTCAGCTTCTTCAACGTCCAGCCTTCGGAAATCGCCAAGGTGTTCGTGGTCGTCTACCTGGCCGGCTATCTGGTACGCCGGCAGACCGAGGTCCGCGAAACCTGGATGGGCTTCTTCAAGCCGTTCATCGTGCTGCTGCCCATGGCTGCACTGCTGCTGATGGAGCCGGACTTCGGTGCCACCGTGGTGATGATGGGCGCGGCGGCAGCCATGCTGTTCCTCGGCGGGGTGGGGCTGTTCCGCTTCAGCCTGATGGTGGTGTTGGCGGTGGTTGCGGTGTTCGTCCTGGTACAGGCGCAACCCTACCGTATGGCGCGTCTGATTACCTTTACCGACCCGTGGTCCGATCAGTTCGGCTCGGGCTACCAGCTGACCCAGGCGCTGATTGCCTTCGGCCGTGGCGAGTGGCTGGGCGTTGGCCTGGGCAACAGCGTGCAGAAGCAGTTCTACCTGCCTGAAGCGCACACCGACTTCGTGTTCTCGGTACTGGCCGAAGAACTTGGCGTGGTCGGCTCGCTGCTGACGATCGCGCTGTTCGTGTTCGTGACTGTGCGTGCCCTGTACATCGGCCTGTGGGCGGAAAAAGCCAAGCAGTTCTTTGCCGCTTATGTTGCGTTCGGCCTGGCCTTCCTGTGGATCGGCCAGTTCCTGATCAACATTGGAGTGAACGTCGGCCTGCTGCCGACCAAGGGCCTGACCCTGCCGTTCCTCAGCTACGGGGGCAGCTCGCTGGTGATCTGCTGTGCCTGCGTGGGCCTGTTGCTGCGTATCGAGTGGGAAAGCCGCACGCACCTGGGCAGTGAGGAACACGAATTCAGCGAAAGCGATTTTGCCGAGGAGACCAATCATGGCCGCTGACGGCAAGAACGTACTGATCATGGCGGGCGGCACCGGGGGCCACGTGTTCCCGGCCCTGGCTTGCGCCCGTGAATTCCAGACGCGCGGTTACAGCGTGCACTGGCTGGGCACCCCGCGTGGCATCGAGAACGAACTGGTGCCCCAGGCCGGCCTGCCGTTGCACCTGATCCAGGTCAGCGGGCTGCGCGGCAAGGGCAAGCTGTCGTTGCTCAAGGCGCCGTTCACCCTGGTCAAGGCCGTGCTGCAGGCGCGGCGTATCGTGCGTGAGCTCAAGCCGGTATGCGTGGTCGGTTTCGGTGGCTACGTGACTGGCCCTGGCGGCGTGGCCGCACGCCTGTGCGGCGTACCGCTGGTGATCCACGAGCAGAACGCCCGTGCCGGCACCACCAACCGCCTGCTGCTGCCGCTGGCTGCACGCGTGTGCGAAGCCTTCCCGGCCACCTTCGCCGCCAGCGACAAATTGCGCACCACTGGCAACCCGGTGCGTCCGGAACTGTTCATGGACGCCCTGCGCGCGCCCCTGGCCGAGCGCCGTGCGCGCCTGCTGGTGATGGGCGGCAGCCTGGGTGCGGAACCATTGAACAAATTGTTGCCTAAGGCCCTGTCCGAAGTGCCCGCCGCACTGCGGCCAGAGGTATTCCACCAGGCCGGCAAGCAACACGCGCCGGTCACCGCCGAGCGTTATCGCGAGGCGGGCGTCGAGGCTCAGGTAGAGCCCTTCATCAAGGACATGGCCCAAGCCTATGGCTGGGCCGACATTGTGGTGTGCCGGGCCGGCGCCCTGACTGTCAGCGAGCTGGCGGCAGCGGGCCTGCCTTCGATGCTGGTGCCATTGCCCCATGCGATCGACGACCACCAGACCCACAACGCCCAATATCTGGCCCGGGAAGGCGCTGCCTTCCTGATGCCACAAGCGACAACTGGCGCAGCGCAGCTCGCTGAACGCCTGAACGAGGTGCTGATGCAACCCGAGAAACTCAACGTCATGGCAGGCACCGCACGGCGCCTGGCCAAACCTGCCGCAACCAGCACCGTGGTCGATATCTGCCTGGAGGTGGCCCATGGTTGAGAGCCAGAAAGCCATGCCCCAGCCGAAGATGGGCCGTATCCGCCGTATCCACTTCGTCGGTATCGGCGGCGTGGGCATGTGCGGCATTGCCGAAGTGTTGCTGAACCTGGGCTATGAAGTGTCCGGTTCCGACCTGAAGGCCTCGCCGGTCACCGAGCGCCTGGAGTCGTTCGGCGCCGAGATCTTCGTCGGCCACCGCGCCGAGAACGCCGCCACCGCCGATGTGCTGGTGGTGTCCAGCGCCATCAACCCGGCCAACCCGGAAGTCGCCACCGCCCTCGAGCGGCGCATTCCGGTGGTGCCGCGTGCCGAAATGCTCGCCGAGCTGATGCGCTATCGCCATGGCGTGGCCGTTGCCGGCACCCACGGCAAGACCACCACCACCAGCCTGCTGGCCTCGGTGTTCGCCGCTGGCGGCCTGGACCCGACCTTCGTCATCGGTGGCCGCCTGACCGCTGCCGGCACCAATGCCCAGCTGGGTACCAGCCGCTACCTGATTGCCGAAGCAGACGAGAGCGATGCCAGCTTCCTGCACCTGCAGCCGATGGTGGCCGTGGTCACCAACATCGACGCCGACCACATGGCGACCTACGAAGGTGACTTCAACAAACTGAAGAAAACCTTCGTCGAGTTCCTGCACAACCTGCCGTTCTACGGCCTGGCCGTGATGTGCCTGGACGACCCGGTAGTGCGCGAGATCCTGCCTCAGGTCAAGCGCCCGACCGTGACCTATGGCTTCAGCGACGAGGCCGACATCCGCGCCATCAATGTGCGCCAGATGGGCATGCAGACCCACTTTACCGTCCTGCGTCGCGACCGCGAGCCGCTGGAGGTGTCGGTGAACATGCCCGGCAACCACAACGTGCTCAATGCCTTGGCCACCATCGCCATTGCCACCGACGAAGGCATCACTGACGAAGCCATCGTCCAGGGCCTGTCCGGCTTCCAGGGCGTCGGCCGCCGCTTCCAGGTGTACGGTGAACTGCCGGTCGAAGGCGGCAGCGTGATGCTGGTCGACGACTACGGCCACCACCCGACCGAAGTGGCCGCAGTGATCCAGGCCGTGCGCGGCGGTTGGCCAAGCCGTCGCCTGGTGATCGTCTACCAGCCGCACCGCTACAGCCGTACCCGCGACCTGTACGACGATTTCGTCCAGGTGCTGGGCGATGCCAACGTGCTGCTGCTGATGGAAGTCTACCCGGCCGGCGAGGAGCCGATCCCCGGCGCCGACAGCCGCCAGCTGTGCCACAGCATCCGCCAGCGCGGCAAGCTGGACCCGATCTACATCGAACGTGGCGTCGACCTGGCGCCGGTGGTCAAGCCACTGCTGCGCGCTGGCGACATCCTGATCTGCCAAGGTGCCGGTGATGTCGGCGGCCTGGCCCCTCAATTGATGAAAAGCCCGCTGTTCGCTGGCGCCAAGCAGGAGAAGTCGAAATGACCAGCGCCTACGACAAGCTGCACTCGACCCTGGACGCCAAGGCGTTCGGCCGCGTCGCGGTGCTGTACGGCGGCAAGAGCGCCGAGCGCGAAGTGTCGCTCAAGTCCGGCGCCGCGGTGATCGACGCGCTGACCACCGCCGGTGTCGACGTGGTCGCCATCGACGTGGGTGACGACCTGCTCGACCGCCTGCAAAACGAGAAGATCGACCGCGCCTTCATCATCCTCCACGGCCGTGGCGGTGAAGACGGCAGTATGCAAGGCCTGCTCGAGTGCCTGGGCATCCCCTACACCGGCAGTGGCATCCTTGCCTCGGCATTGGCCATGGACAAGCTGCGCACCAAGCAGGTGTGGCAGAGCCTGGGCATTCCGACCCCGCGTCATGCGGTACTGGCGAGCGAAAGCGATTGTTTGCAGGCCAGCACGGAACTGGGCTTCCCGCTTATCGTCAAACCCGCCCATGAAGGTTCCAGCATCGGCATGGCCAAGGTGAACAGCGCCCAGGAACTGGTCGCCGCCTGGCAGGATGCCGCCCGATACGATTCCCAGGTACTGGTGGAACAGTGGATCCACGGGCCGGAGTTCACCGTCGCGGTATTGCGCGGCCAGGTGCTGCCGCCGATCGCCCTGGGTACGCCGCACGTGTTCTACGACTACGACGCCAAGTACATCGCCAACGATACCCAGTACCGCATTCCGTGCGGCCTGGACAGCGTCAAGGAACAGGAACTGATCGACCTGACCGCGCGTGCCTGCGATGCCATCGGCATCGAAGGCTGGGGGCGGCTGGACGTGATGCAGGACGAGCAGGGCCGGTTCTGGCTGCTCGAAGTCAACACCGCACCCGGCATGACCGACCATAGCCTGGTGCCCATGGCGGCCCGCGCGGCCGGCCTGGACTTCCAGCAACTGGTGCTGGCAATCCTGGCCGAGAGCGTGGCGACGCGAGGTTAACAACCATGCAAGGCGCGATGATACGTCAGCAGCAACCCGTTACCGGCCGCAGCAAGCCGGTGCCGCGTGGTGCCAGCCGGCTGGTGGCCGACGAGCCCGTATCGGCGCGCCTGCCGCGGCCAAGCCTGGGAGGGCTCAAGCGCCTGCTGTGGCCGGTGCTGCTGGTGGCGGCCGGGTTTGGCGCCTACGAGGGCGCCATTCGCCTGATGCCTTACGCTGACCGGCCGATTACCAAGATCGACGTTCAGGGTGACCTCAGCTACATCAGCCAGCAGTCGGTGCAGCAGCGTATCGCGCCCTACGTGGCAGCGAGCTTCTTCAGTGTCGACCTGCCGGCGATGCGCGCAGAGCTCGAGCAGATGCCGTGGATTGCCCATGCCGAAGTGCGTCGGGTGTGGCCCGACGAAGTGGTGATCCGCCTGGAAGAACAGTTGCCGGTGGCACGCTGGGGTGACGAAGCCTTGCTCAACAACCAGGGCCAGGCCTTTACCCCGCGCGAACTGGCCAACTACGAGCACCTGCCGCAGCTGGCCGGGCCGCAGCGTGCTCAGCAACAAGTGATGCAGCAGTATCAGGTATTGAGCCAGATGCTGCGCCCCCTGGGCTTTTCCATCGCTCGCCTGGAGCTGCGCGAGCGAGGCAGCTGGTTCCTGACCACGGGCGCGAGCAGCGCCGGGCCGGGCATCGAGCTGCTGCTGGGGCGCGATCATCTGGTGGAGAAGATGCGCCGTTTCATTGCCATTTACGACAAGACACTCAAAGACCAGATCACCACTATCGCCCGCATTGATCTGCGTTATTCCAACGGACTTGCCGTTGGTTGGCGGGAACCGATTGCACCGACGACGGCCCAACCCGCCGTTGCGAAGAATTAGAGAGAGGCAGGACCATGGCAAACGCGCATAGCGGCAAAATGATCGTCGGGCTGGACATCGGCACCTCCAAGGTGGTGGCGCTGGTGGGTGAAGTGGGCGAGGACGGCACCCTGGAAATCGTCGGGATCGGTACCCATCCGTCCCGCGGCCTGAAAAAAGGCGTGGTGGTGAACATCGAGTCCACCGTGCAGTCGATCCAGCGCGCGGTGGAAGAAGCGCAGCTGATGGCCGGCTGCCGCATCCACTCGGCCTTCGTCGGCGTGGCCGGCAACCACATCCGCAGCCTGAACTCCCACGGCATCGTCGCCATCCGCGACCGCGAAGTCAGCCTGGCCGACCTGGAGCGCGTACTCGACGCCGCCCAGGCCGTGGCCATCCCGGCCGACCAGCGCGTGCTGCACACCCTGCCGCAGGACTACGTGATCGACAACCAGGAAGGCGTGCGCGAGCCGCTGGGCATGTCTGGCGTACGTCTGGAAGCCAAGGTCCACGTGGTCACCTGCGCCGTCAACGCGGCACAGAACATCGAGAAGTGCGTACGCCGCTGCGGCCTGGAAATCGACGACATCATCCTCGAGCAGCTGGCCTCGGCCTACTCGGTGCTGACCGACGATGAAAAGGAGCTGGGCGTGTGCCTGGTCGACATCGGTGGTGGCACCACCGACATCGCCATCTTCACCGAGGGCGCGATCCGTCACACCGCGGTAATCCCGATTGCCGGCGACCAAGTGACCAACGACATCGCCATGGCCCTGCGTACCCCGACCCAGTACGCCGAAGAAATCAAGATCCGCTACGCCTGCGCCCTGGCCAAACTGGCTGGCGCCGGCGAGACCATCAAGGTGCCGAGCGTGGGTGATCGCCCACCGCGCGAGCTGTCGCGCCAGGCTCTGGCCGAGGTGGTGGAGCCACGTTACGACGAGCTCTTCACCCTGATCCAGGCCGAACTGCGCCGCAGCGGCTACGAGGACCTGGTGCCGGCCGGCATCGTACTCACCGGCGGCACCGCGAAGATGGAAGGCGCCGTGGAACTGGCCGAGGAAATCTTCCACATGCCGGTACGCCTGGGCGTGCCGCACAGCGTTCGGGGGCTCAGCGACGTGGTGCGCAACCCGATCTATTCCACCGGCGTGGGCTTGCTCACCTACGGCCTGCAGAAGCAGACCGAAGACTTGCCCCTGACCGGTAACAGCAGCAACAACAGCTATGGCGATGAACCGAAGGCTCCAGTGCTTGAACGCTTCAAGCGCTGGGTCCAGGGCAACTTCTAAGTTTCAAAGCAGTAGTGGTAGGCGCGACAACTAGAGAACTGTAAGGAGAGGGAAAATGTTCGAGCTCGTAGACAACGTCCCGCAAAGCCCGGTCATCAAAGTGATCGGTGTTGGCGGTGGTGGCGGCAACGCCGTCAACCACATGGTCAAGAGCAGCATCGAAGGCGTGGAATTCATCTGCGCCAACACCGATGCTCAAGCGCTGAAGAACATCGGCGCGCGCACCATCCTGCAATTGGGCACTGGCGTGACCAAGGGCTTGGGTGCCGGTGCCAATCCGGAAGTCGGCCGCCAGGCCGCGCTGGAAGACCGTGAGCGCATCGCTGAAGTGCTGCAGGGCACCAACATGGTGTTCATCACCACTGGCATGGGTGGCGGTACCGGTACCGGTGCAGCGCCGATCATCGCCGAAGTGGCCAAGGAAATGGGCATTCTCACCGTTGCCGTGGTGACCCGTCCGTTCCCGTTCGAAGGCCGCAAGCGCATGCAGATCGCCGATGAAGGCATCCGCATGCTGGCCGAAAGCGTCGACTCGTTGATCACCATCCCCAACGAGAAGCTGCTGACCATCCTGGGCAAGGATGCCAGCCTGCTGTCTGCCTTCGCCAAGGCCGACGACGTACTGGCCGGTGCCGTGCGCGGTATCTCCGATATCATCAAGCGCCCGGGCATGATCAACGTCGACTTCGCCGACGTGCGTACCGTGATGGGTGAAATGGGCATGGCCATGATGGGTACTGGCTGCGCCAGCGGCCCGAACCGTGCGCGTGAAGCCACCGAGGCAGCGATCCGCAACCCGCTGCTGGAAGACGTCAACCTGCAGGGCGCCCGCGGCATCCTGGTGAACATCACCGCAGGCCCTGACCTGTCGCTGGGCGAGTACTCCGACGTGGGTAGCATCATCGAAGCCTTCGCCTCCGACCACGCCATGGTCAAGGTCGGCACCGTGATCGACCCGGACATGCGTGACGAGCTGCACGTGACCGTAGTGGCTACTGGCCTGGGCGCGCGCATCGAGAAGCCTGTGAAGGTGGTCGACAACACCCTGCAGACTGCCCAGCAGGCGTACGAGGCTTCCAACCCGGCGCCGGTTCGCCAGGAGCAGCCTGCGGTCAACTACCGTGACCTGGAGCGCCCGACCGTAATGCGCAACCAGGCCCATGCAGGTGCTGCGGCAGCCGCTAAACTGAACCCTCAGGATGACCTGGACTACCTCGATATCCCGGCATTCCTGCGTCGTCAGGCTGATTAATGGAATTTATCAGGGGTATAAAGGTGATTGGTATTCATCAAAGGTTGGGTCTGTTATCATCCCCAGCCTTTGTTGATACCTGTTCGCAATTTGCGCTGAAGCGGCCAATGCCATGATTAAACAACGCACCCTGAAGAATACCATCCGTGCCACAGGTGTCGGTCTGCACTCCGGGGAGAAGGTTTACCTGACCCTCAAGCCTGCACCTGTTGACACCGGCATCGTCTTCCGCCGCGCCGACCTCGACCCTGTGGTCGAAATACCGGCGCGCGCGGCCAACGTCGGCGAGACAACCATGTCGACGACGCTGGTCAACGGTGACGTCAAGGTCGATACGGTCGAGCACCTGCTCTCCGCCATGGCGGGCCTGGGCATCGATAACGCCTACGTCGAGCTCTCCGCCTCGGAAGTGCCGATCATGGATGGCAGCGCCGGACCCTTTGTATTCCTGATTCAGTCTGCAGGCCTGGAAGAACAGGACGCAGCCAAGAAGTTCATCCGCATCCTGCGTGAGGTAACCGTGGAAGAGGGCGACAAGCGCGCCACTTTCCTGCCTTTCGACGGCTTCAAGGTGAGCTTCGAGATCGACTTCGATCACCCGGTGCTTCGCAACCGGACCCAGAGCGCCAGCGTCGACTTTTCCAGCACCTCGTTCGTGAAGGAAGTCAGCCGCGCGCGCACCTTTGGTTTCATGCGTGACATCGAGTACCTGCGCAAGCACAACCTTGCGCTGGGTGGCAGTGTCGAGAACGCCATCGTGGTCGATGAGGACGGCGTGCTGAACGAAGACGGCCTTCGTTACGAAGACGAATTCGTCAAGCACAAGATCCTCGACGCCATCGGCGACCTCTACCTGCTGGGCAACAGCCTGATCGGCGAGTTCAAGGGCTTCAAGTCCGGCCACGCGCTGAACAACCAGCTGTTGCGCAAGCTGATTGCCGAAACCGATGCCTGGGAAGTGGTCACTTTCGAAGATGCCAGCACGGCACCGATCTCGTACATGCGCCCTGTTGCGGCCGTGTAAGTTCGAACACTCTCTAGTTCATTGAGGCCACCTTCGGGTGGCCTTTTTTATTGCTGACACATTTTGCCCGGCAGGTCCGGCCATTCGCGGGCACGCCCGCTCCCACAGGTCCTGCGCCGCTCCAGAGGCAGTGGGCACCCTGTGGGAGCGGGCGTGCCCGCGAATGGACTGCGCAGCAGTCCCGAAGGTGTCAGCGCTTGTCCTGGGCGTGAGCTGCCAGCCTTTCCAGCGCTGCGCGCAGCTTGGGGTCGGTGATGCCCCCGGCGGTATCGCGCAGGCTCTCGGCTGCGTTGCTGGAAAGCTCTGCCGCATGGCCACCACGCTTGGCCGGCACCAGCGGGGGTTGGACCTTGTACAGGATGCGCCTGAGGTTGCCAAAGGCTTCCATGCCCTGCAATGCCGCCAGCAAGCGTTTCTGCTGATAACGCAGGCGGGTTGCCCAGTGGCCGTCGGTTACCACCAGCAACAAGGTGCCATCGCGCCACGACGCCACATGGCAGTGCTCGCGGGCGGCCGGTTGCAGCTGGCTTTCCAGCAGGCGCTGCAGGTGCTCCAGGCGTTCGGCCTGGTTCAGCAGCAGGCGCAACGGGCGGACCTGGCGGAGCAGGGCCGAGGGCGGCTGGGCGGGGGAGGGTTTGTAGGCCATGGGGGTACGCATGAGGTTACATGGTCCGCAGTCTAACATCTCTATAGCCTGCACTGGCCTCTTCGCGGGTGAACCCGCTCCCACAGGGTACGGCACTGCCCTTGATGTGTAGGTGATCCTGTGGGAGCGGGTTTACCCGCGAAGAGGCCGGCGCAGATAACAAAAGACAAGACTCATTCTCGATACGTTTCATCTTCCCGAACCTTGAACTCAGGGAAAATGCCCCTATCTAAGACAAGCCCCCGCCAAAACGCTGTACAAGCATCGTGGCAATCCACCACTTTCCTCACCATCGTTTCCGGGTAGAATGCTCGTTCGCATGCGGCCTCAGGGCTGCACGGGCGACTCATGGGGCCGCCCTCCATCCCTACGTGTGGAAGATCCTGCCGATATGTTTGCGCCTTTGTTAAAGAAACTTTTTGGAAGCAAGAACGAGCGTGAAGTAAAACGCATGCTCAAGACGGTGAACATCGTCAATGCTCTCGAAGAGAAGATGGTGGCCCTCTCCGACGAGCAACTGCGGGGCAAGACCGCAGAGTTCAAGGAGCGCCTGGCCAAAGGCGAGACACTGGACCAGTTGCTGCCTGAAGCCTTCGCCGTGGCCCGTGAGGCCGGCAAGCGCGTGATGGGCATGCGCCACTTCGACGTGCAGCTGATCGGCGGCATGACCCTGCACGAGGGCATGATCGCAGAAATGCGTACCGGTGAAGGCAAGACCTTGGTCGGTACCCTGGCCGTGTACCTCAACGCACTGTCCGGCAAGGGCGTGCACGTGGTCACCGTCAACGACTACCTGGCCCGCCGCGACGCCAACTGGATGCGCCCGCTGTACGAGTTCCTCGGCCTGTCGGTCGGCATCGTCTCGGCATTCCAGCCGCCGGAAGAAAAGCGCGCCGCCTACGCGTCCGACATCACCTACGGTACCAACAACGAATTCGGTTTCGACTACCTGCGCGACAACATGGCGTTCAGCCAGGAAGAGAAGTTCCAGCGTGAACTCAACTTCGCCGTGATCGACGAAGTCGACTCCATCCTCATCGACGAAGCGCGTACCCCGTTGATCATCTCCGGCCAGGCCGAGGACAGCTCCAAGCTTTACATCGAGATCAACCGCCTGATCCCGCGCCTTACCCAGCACATCGAAGAGGTCGAAGGCCAGGTCACCCAGGAAGGCCACTTCACCATCGACGAGAAGAGCCGTCAGGTCGAGCTGAACGAAGCCGGTCACCAGTTCATCGAAGAGATGCTCACCCAGTCCGGCCTGCTGGCCGAGGGCGAGAGCCTGTACTCGGCGCATAACCTGAGCCTGCTGACCCATGTCTATGCCGGCCTGCGCGCGCACAAGCTGTTCCACCGCAACATCGAATACATCGTCCAGGACGGCCAGGTCCTGCTGATCGACGAGCACACCGGCCGTACCATGCCAGGCCGTCGTCTGTCCGAGGGCCTGCACCAGGCCATCGAAGCCAAAGAAAACCTGAACATCCAGGCCGAGAGCCAGACCCTGGCTTCGACCACCTTCCAGAACTACTTCCGCCTGTACACCAAGCTGTCCGGCATGACCGGTACCGCCGACACCGAAGCGTTCGAGTTCCAGTCGATCTACGGGCTCAACGTGATGGTCATTCCGCCGAACAAGCCGTTGGCGCGTAAAGACTTCAACGACCTGGTGTACCTGACTGCCGACGAGAAGTACGCCGCGATCATCGCCGACATCAAGGAAAGCATGACCCATGGCCGCCCGGTGCTGGTAGGTACGGCGACCATCGAAACGTCCGAGCACATGTCCAACCTCCTGAAGAAGGAAGGTATCGACCACAAGGTGCTCAACGCCAAGTACCACGAGAAAGAAGCCGAGATCATCGCGCAAGCCGGTGCGCCAGGTGCCCTTACCATCGCCACCAACATGGCCGGCCGCGGTACCGACATCCTGCTGGGCGGTAACTGGGAAGCCGAAGTGGCCGCCCTGGAAAACCCGACTGCCGAGCAGATTGCCCAGATCAAGGCCGACTGGCAGAAGCGTCACCAGCAAGTGATCGAGTCGGGTGGCCTGCACGTGATCGCCTCCGAGCGCCACGAATCGCGCCGTATCGACAACCAGCTGCGTGGCCGTTCCGGCCGTCAGGGCGACCCGGGCTCCAGCCGCTTCTACCTGTCGCTGGAAGACAGCCTGATGCGTATCTTCGCCTCTGACCGGGTGAAGAACTTCATGAAGGCGCTGGGCATGCAGTCTGGCGAGGCCATCGAGCACCGCATGGTCACCAACGCCATCGAGAAGGCCCAGCGCAAGGTCGAAGGCCGCAACTTCGACATCCGCAAGCAGTTGCTGGAATACGACGACGTGGCCAACGAGCAGCGCAAGGTGATCTACCACATGCGCAACAGCCTGCTGGCCGCCGAGAACATCGGCGACACCATCGTCGAATTCCGCAAGGAAGTACTGGACGCTACCATCAGCCAGCACATTCCGCCGCAGTCGCTGCCCGAGCAGTGGGACGTGGCCGGCCTGGAGGCTTCGCTGGCCAGCGATTTCGCCATGAAACTGCCGATCCAGCAGTGGCTCGACGAGGACGATCACCTCTACGAAGAGACCCTGCGCGAGAAGCTGCTGAACGAAATCACCACCGCGTACACCGAGAAGGAAGACCAGGCCGGTATCGAAGCCCTGCGTACCTTCGAGAAGCAGATTCTGCTGCGCGTGCTGGACGACCTGTGGAAAGACCACCTGTCGACCATGGACCACCTGCGTCACGGTATTCACCTGCGTGGTTATGCGCAAAAGAACCCGAAGCAGGAGTACAAGCGCGAATCCTTCAGCCTGTTCCAGGAGCTGCTCGAGTCGATCAAGCGCGACACCATCCGCGTGCTGTCGCACGTTCAGGTACGCCGCGAAGACCCGGTCGAAGAGGAAGCCCGCCTGCGCCGCGAGGCCGAGGAACTGGCCAGCCGCATGCAGTTCCAGCACGCCGCTGCGCCGGGCCTGGAAAGCGAGCAACTGAACGAGGAGGGCGCCGAAGTGGCCGTCGCCTCGGCACCGGTGCGCAACGAGCAGAAGCTGGGCCGCAACGAGCCGTGCTGGTGTGGTTCGGGCAAGAAGTTCAAGCATTGCCACGGTCAGATCGAGTGATCTGACCTGAATGGGGCCGCGTTGCGGCCCTATCGCGACACAAGGCCGCTCCCACAGGGATAGCGCACAGCCGCAACGCTGCGCCGTCCTATGTGGGAGCGGCCTTGTGTCGCGATGGGGCGCGAAGCGGCCCCGCTTTTCGATATCAACCGTATTTTCTAGGAGCGCTCTAATGGCTGTTGGTCTTGGTCCTTTGCCCACCCTGCACCCGGTCCCGGGTTTTGAACTCGGCATCGCTTCTGCCGGCATCAAGCGCCCTGGGCGCAAGGATGTGGTGGTCATGCGCTGCGCCGAAGGCTCCAGCGTGGCTGGCGTGTTCACCCTCAACGCCTTCTGCGCAGCGCCGGTGATCCTGTCCAAGCAGCGCGTGCAGGGCACCGTGCGCTACCTGCTGACCAACACCGGTAACGCCAACGCCGGCACCGGCGCGCCAGGCCTGGCCGCTGCCGAGCGTACCTGCGCCAAGCTGGCCGAACTGGCCGGCGTACCGGCCGAGTCGGTACTGCCATTCTCCACTGGCGTGATCGGCGAGCCGCTGCCGGTCGAGAAGATCGAAGGCGCGCTGCAGGCCGCCCTCGACAACCTGTCGGAAAACCACTGGGCCGAGGCTGCTACCGGCATCATGACCACCGACACCTTGCCCAAGGGTGCCAGCCGCCGGTTCCAGCACGATGGCGTGACCGTTACCGTCACCGGCATCAGCAAAGGTGCAGGCATGATCCGCCCGAACATGGCCACCATGCTCGGCTACATCGCTACCGACGCCAAGGTTGCCCCTGCGGTACTCAAGGACCTGATGCTGGATGGCGCCAACAAGTCGTTTAACCGCATCACCATCGATGGTGACACCTCGACCAATGACTGCTGCATGCTGATCGCCACCGGCAAGGCCAACCTGCCGGAAGTCACCGAAGCCAGCGGCGCGCTGTTCGAAGCGTTGAAGAAGGCGGTGTTCGAAGTGTGCATGGAAGTGGCCCAGGCCATCGTCCGTGACGGCGAAGGCGCCACCAAGTTCGTTACCGTGCAGGTCAACGGCGGTGGCAACCACCAGGAGTGCCTGGACGTCGGCTACGCCGTGGCCCACTCGCCGCTGATCAAGACTGCGCTGTTCGCCTCCGACCCCAACTGGGGCCGTATCCTCGCCGCCGTTGGTCGTGCCGGCGTACCGGAGCTGGATGTGAGCCTGATCGATGTGTACCTGGACAACGTGTGCATTGCCAGCAAAGGTGGCCGCAGCCCGAGCTACACCGAAGACCAGGGCGCCAAGGTAATGGCCCAGGAAGAGATCACCATCCGTATCGAGCTGGGCCGTGGCCAGTGCAGCGAAACCATCTGGACCACCGACCTGTCCCACGAGTACGTGAAGATCAACGCCGAGTACCGTACCTGATTCATATGGGGCCGCTTTGCGGCCCTTTCGCGACACAAGGCCGCTCCTACAAGAGCTCGCGAACCCCTGTAGGAGCGGCCTTGTGTCGCGATGGGCTGCAGAGCAGCCCCAAAATTCCCAAACCGATGGAGCCGAACCATGAGCTATCACCTGATCATCGGCGACAAGCTGTATTCCTCCTGGTCGCTGCGTGGCGCCCTGGCCCTCGAACTGGCTGGCGTGCCTTACGAAGAAACACTGATCAAACTCAACCAGCCTGACACCCGTCAGCGCCTCCTCGCTTTCTCCGCAACCGGCAAGGTACCGCTGCTCAAGACCGAGCACGGTGTGATCGCCGACTCGCTGGCCATTGCCGAATACCTCAACGAACGCCACCCCGACGCCCAGCTTTGGCCGGCCGATGTGGCTGCCCGGGCCCAGGCCCGTTCGGCCTGCGCGCAGATGCACAGCGGCTTCTTCGCCCTGCGCGGCGCCATGCCGTTCGATCTGTCGCGTGACCAGGCGCTGGACAGCGTGCCGCTGGAGGTTCAAATCGATATCGACCGTATCGTTGCGCTGTGGTCGGAATGCCGCCTGGCGGCGAAGGACAGTGGCCCGTTCCTGTTCGGCAAGCCGAGCCTGGCCGATGCCTTCTTCGCCCCGGTAGCCGTGCGCCTGCGCACCTATCGCGTGGAAGTGCCTGCCGAGGCGGCGACCTATATCGAAACCATTTACCAGTGGCCGGCCTTCCAGGCCTGGCAGCAGGCTGGCCTGGCGGAGCGTGAAGGGTGAAACGGATTCATGTTGTAGCTGCTGTCATTCGCGGTACCGACGGCCGCGTTCTGATCGCACGGCGTGCCGATACCCAGCACCAGGGCGGCCTGTGGGAATTCCCGGGCGGCAAGGTGGAAGAGGGTGAGGGTGTCGAGGCGGCGCTGGCCCGCGAGCTGCGCGAGGAACTGGGCATCGAGGTAAGCCGTTCGCGCGCGCTGATCAAGGTCAGCCACGATTACCCGGACAAGCAGGTGCTGCTGGATGTGCGCGAAGTCGAGGCGTTCACCGGCGAGCCGCATGGCGCCGAAGGCCAGCCGCTGGAATGGGTTGCCCCGCGCGATTTGCCATTGTACGAATTTCCCGAGGCCAACAAGCCGATCGTTGCGGCCGCGCGCCTGCCAGACCAGTACCTGATCACCCCCGATGGCCTGGAAGTGCCGCAGATGCTCAAGGGCATCCAGAAAGCGGTGGCCAGCGGCATTCGCCTGATCCAGTTGCGTGCACCGGACATGTACGACCCCAAGTACCGCGATGTGGCGGTGGATGCGGTCGGCTTGTGCGCTGGCAAGGCGCAGCTGATGCTCAAGGGCCCGCTGGAGTGGCTGGGTGATTTCCCGGCCGCAGGTTGGCACCTGACGGCTGCCCAACTGCGCAAGTATGCCGCCAACGGCCGGCCGTTCCCCAGGGAGCGCTGGCTGGCGGCGTCCTGCCACAGTGCCGAAGAGCTGGCGCTGGCGGAGCAGATGGGCGTGGACTTCGTTACCTTGTCGCCGGTGCAGGCGACCCGGACTCACCCTGAGGCGGTGCCGCTGGGGTGGGACGAGGCACAGCGGTTGATTGCTGGGTTCAACAAGCCGGTTTACCTACTGGGCGGGGTCGGGCCGGCTGAGCGTGAGCAGGCTTGGGATGCGGGGGCACAGGGTGTTGCCGGGATCCGGGCGTTCTGGCCTGAGATTTGAGTCGCCTGTAATTGGGGCCGCTTTGCGGCCCATCGCGACACAAGGCCGCTCCTTGTATGTTGTGTCTGGCCTAGCGGGAGAGGTTATTCTCGTCGGGCTGAAGAAGCACTTCCGGGGAGGCCGATCGCTCCTGAAGGCAGGCATTGCCCCTGACCTTGTATGTAGAGAGGCCCCCCGCCTCATTGCCCACTGCGAAGAGTATCGAGAAGCCGACAAGTCGGACTTCGCATTACAAGGTTGCAGCAGCATGAAGTTCGAGGTCGGGGAACCGGAGGCCATTGTTACCTAACTCGCTTGGAGAGGGAAGAAATGAGTGTCTGGGTTGGCGTCGATATCGGCTCACGTACTTCGGTCGTTGCGGTGCGTAAAGATGGGCGTCCGGCCGGACAGTGGGATATCGCTCAAACCCCTGCAGGCCGTAAGGCTGCGGTGAAAAAGCTGCTGGCACTCAAACCCAAGTCGATCGTGATGGAGGCGACCGGAATCTATTACCTGGACTTGGCCCTTGAGCTACATGCGGCTGACCTTCCTGTATCCGTGATCAACCCCAAGAGCTTCCACAATTTCGCCAAACTAATGCTGGTGAACAGCAAGACCGATGCAATAGATGCTCAACTGCTGTCCGAGTACGGCGAGCGTATGACACCGCGCTTGTGGACACCTCCAAGCCTTGTGCAGCTTGAGCTGAGGGCTCTGGGGCGACACATCAATCGTTTGGTGGGGCATCGTACAAGGGCGAAGAACGAACTGCATGCATTGCAGGCGACCGCTACAACCGTGTCGATGCTGATCGAGGATCAGGAGGAAGCGATTGCTTCACTGGATAATCGAATTGAGCGCTTTCGTAAGGCGGGCCGCGAGCTGGTCGCCCAGTGTCCGACGCTTACTCGGCAGTACAAGCAGCTGCTCGCAGGGCCTGGGATGGGAGAAGTCTCGGCACTTGCGGCATTGGCTGAACTGACCATCCTTCCTCAAATACTCAAGTCCTCGCAGGTAGCTCGCCACGCGGGTCTCGATGTTCGACAGACCCAATCGGGAACGAGCATTGATAAGCCCGGCAGACTCGGCAAAAGTGGGAATGCTTATCTACGGGCAGCCATGTACATGCCTGCCTTGACCGCAGTGCGCTGCGACCCTTATGCGAAGGCTTTTTACGAGTCGTTGGTCAACAGGGGCAAGAAGAAAATGCAGGCTATCGCTGCGGTCATGCGCAAGTACCTGACAGGCATCTGGGCATGCATGCGCGGGAATGAGCCATTTGATACGGCCAAGCTTTTCAGCTCTGAACACCTCAGAAAAGCTTGACCGCCAACAGAGTATCTACAGGGTGATGCGATTCCTTCAAGATGACACGGTTCTCCTGTAGGAGCGGCCTTGTGTCGCGATCGGGCTGCGCAGCAGCCCCAAAACTATCAGCCCTGCGGCTTCTCGGCAGGCTGCCACAAAACCTCAGCCACCCCCTGCCGCCGCCCGATGATCCGCGCCGCCACAAACAGCAGATCCGAAAGCCGGTTGATATACGCCAACCCAACCCCCGCCAACGGCTCCAACGCATTCAGCTGCTGGCACCGCCGCTCCGCACTGCGCGCCAGGCTGCGGCACACATGCGCCTGAGCCACCAACGCCGAGCCACTGGGCAAGATGAAGTTCTTCAACGGCCCCAGCTCTTCATTCCAAACATCGATCGTCGCTTCCAGGCGTTCCACCTCTGCCAGGTTCAGCGCCTGATAGCTGGGCATCGCCAGCTCACCGCCCAGGTCGAACAAGCGGTGCTGACACGGCGCCAATACCGCGCTCACTTCATCCAGGCCTTGTTCGGCCAGCCCCGCCAGCAGCAGACCCAGCTGGCTGTTCAGGCTGTCCACTTCGCCGATCGCCTCGATCCGTGGGTGGTCCTTGGGTACCCGGCGCCCGTCGCCCAGGCCGGTTTCGCCTTTGTCGCCGGTGCGGGTGTAGATCTTCGACAGGCGGTAGCCCATGTCATTTCTCCGTTTTGGCCGGCGTCACCGCTGCCGGCTGGCCGAGGGGCAGGCGCAGGGTGAAGCAGGTGCCCTGGCCGGGCGTGGACTGTACTTCCATCTGCCCCTTGTGGTTGTTGGTGATGATGAAGTACGAGACCGACAGGCCCAGCCCGGTACCCTGGCCGATTTCCTTGGTGGTGAAGAACGGCTCGAAAGTGCGCTTGCGCACCCCCTCGGGCATGCCGACGCCATTGTCCTCGACCTGGATTTCTGCCCATGGCGGGTTCAAGCGGGTGCGCAGGGTGATGCGCCCGGGCTCGCTTGGCTGCGGCCGTTGATGAATGGCCTGGGCGGCGTTTTTCAGCAGGTTGAGCAGCACCTGCTCCAATTCGTTGGCGGTGCATGGCACCGGCCCCAGTTCGGGGTCGAACTGCCGCACGATGGCCTGGCCCTTGAAGTCGAAGCCGATGGCCAGGTCGAAGTCGTTGCCGGCGATCTCCACCGCCTGGTCGATCAGCGCCGGCAGGTCGCATGGCGCCAGTTGGCGGTTGCTGCGGCGGCTGAAGCTGAGCATGTGGGTGACGATTTTCGCAGCCCGGGCACCAGCCTGCTGGATGCCGTCGAGCAATTGCGGTACTTCGCGGCTCTCCAGGTAGCGGTTGACCGTGGGCAGGTCGATGCCCAGTTCCTCTGCCTGTTCCTGATTGCGCGGCAGCTCTGGTGACAGGCGTCGGCGGATGTTCTGCACGTTATGCAGGATCGCGCCCAGCGGGTTGTTGATCTCGTGGGCCATGCCGGCGGCCAGGCCGCCGACCGAAAGCATCTTCTCCGATTGCACCATCATTTCTTCCAGCGACAGGCGCTGGGTGATGTCGTCTATACGGATGACCACGCCACGGCCGCCGCCACCGGTCAGTGGGTAGAAGGTCAGGGCATAGTGGCGCAGGTCGTCGCCCTTGGGCCAGGTGACCCGCTCGATCTTCGCCACGCGGTGCTTTTCCACGGTTTCCTTCAGCTGCGGCAGGAACGGCTTGAGCGGTTCGAAGGCAATGAAGATCGGCTGGTTCAGCGCTTCGTCCAGCGGCGTGCCGGAAAGCACCGTGGCTTCGTGGTTCCACTGGGTCACGTAGAGCTGTTCATCGAGGGCGATCAGCGCCGAGGGCATCGAGTCGATGATGCTGTTCAGGTAATTCTGGAATCCGGTCAGTTTTTTCTCGATCTTGCTGCGCACCTGGACTTCCAGCTCCAGCTTGCGGTTGGTGTGGCGGGTTTCCTCGGCCAGGCCCTGGGCCTGGTCATAGGCCTCCTGGAACTCGTCGCGGGTGCGCTTGAGCTGCTGTTCGCGGGCCTCGATGCGCGAGAGCATGGTGTTGAACGCTTCGGCCAGGCTGCCAATTTCATCGTCGTTGCCGCGCTGCGCACGCAGGGCATAGCTCTCTTCGCGGGTGACCTGGCGGCTGAGTTCTTCGAGCTGGTTGATCGGCTGGGTGATCAGGCGTTTGATCTGCCGGGCGATGACGATCCACAGCAGGATGCTGAACACCAGGATGCCCAGGCTGGCGCTGAGGGTGCCGGTGTAGAAGGCCGTGGGCAGTTCGCTGCTGGCCACCAGCAGCAGGTGCGCCGGTGGGTTGGCGTCACGTGGCATGCGGATCAGCTGGGTACTGCGAAACTCCATCAGGCGCCAGCCGTCGATGTCGCGAAAACGCCTGGGCAGGGCCAGCGGCTCGCCGTGCTGAAGCTGCGCCAGTATGCGGCCATCGCCACCGTAGACGGCGGCGGCGCGCAGCGGTGTGTAGCTGTCCAGTTCCTTGAGCAGGGCGCTGGCGGTGTCCGGTGCATCGCCGGCGCGTGCCGCCAGCTGCGGGTTGGCCACCAGCCGGCCGATGGTGTGCAGTGCCTGTGGCGCCATGCTTTCCTGGGTGATCCAGTAGGCGGCGCTGATGAAGGTGAGGTTGGCCACCAGCAGGATGGTCACCAGCAACACCAGCAGGGCTGCCAGCAGCTTCTGCCCGACCGGGAGGTTTTCCAGGCGTTGGCGCAAGGTCATGGGTTAGGCAATATCCGTATCCGGTTGAAAGGGCCGCGTCAGTCGCAGGGCAAACCACGCGCACGCAGGTTATCGACCAGGCGCTGCAGCAGGCGTTCCAGCTCTGGCAGCTGCAGGCCATGTCGGCCGGCGGCGCGGCAGGCGTGGCCAAGCAGGTAGTGCACCTCGGTGCGCCGGCCTGCGCGTACATCCTGGTACATGGAAGAGTAGTTGGCCGCAGTGGCGAGGATCACCCGCTGTACTTCTTCGTCCAGCCCGTCTGCCGCTTCTGGCTGGCCACAGCGGCGCAGCAGTTGGGCCAGCTCGGCGCACAGGGCGTCCACTTCGCCCAGATGTCCCAGCAGCCCGCCGTTCTGGCAGTCATGCAGCACGGTCAGCGGGTTGATGGCGCAGTTGAGTGCCAGCTTGCGCCACAGGCGGGTGAGGATATCCACCGTCCAGTCGGCGGGGATGCCGGCCTGATGCAGGTCATCGAACCAGGCCGGGGTCGTCGGGTTGCGAGGGTCACCCAGCCAGTTGAAGCCGTGGCCGGCAAAGCGTACCTGCCAGTCACCCTCGCGGAACGCCCCTTCGGTACTTGAGGCGAAGATGCAACGCGCGTGGGGCACCAGGTCGGCGACCTCGTCCTGGCTGCCCAGGCCGTTCTGCAGCAGCACCACTTCGGCGCCCTCGGCCAGACGCGCTGCCACGCCGGCGATGGCCGGGGCGGCGTCGTAGGCCTTGCAGGCCACCAGCAGGCGATGGATCGGGCCGCGTGCCTGCGCGGTTTCGGCGGGGATGGCGTAGTGGCGGGGCTGGTCCTGTTCGACCAGGGTCAGGCCACCGGCCTGCTGGTAGGCCTGCAGCCGTTGCCCGTCACGCAGGATCAGGCGCACTGCCTTGCCCGCGCGCGCCAGGCGGCAAGCCCACAGGCTGCCCAGGCTACCGGCGCCGAGAATATGCCAGGTGCTGCTCATATGCGTTTCGCAACCCGTTATAATGAGCCCGCATTTTAACCGTCAAACCCAGCGCGCTCCATCTTCAGCCTGAGCGCGCTTTTATTTTGGGAGAACAACCATGCCTTCGTTCGACGTGGTATCGGAACTGGACAAGCACGAAGTGCAGAACGCGGTCGACAACGCCATCAAGGACCTGGACCGTCGCTACGACCTCAAGGGCAAGGGCACCTTCGAGTTCAAGGACAAAGAGCAGACCGTGATGCTCACCGCCGAGGAAGAGTTCCAGCTCGAAGCGATGCTGGAAATCCTGCGCCTGGCGCTGGTCAAGCGCAAGATTGACGTGAAGTGCCTGGAAACCAAGGACCCGTACGCCTCGGGCAAGGAAAAGAAACAGGAAGCCAAATTCCGCGAAGGCATCGACAAGGACCTGGCGAAGAAGATTGTCGCCACCATCAAGGATGGCAAGCTGAAAGTGCAGGCCGCCATCCAGGGCGAGCAGGTACGCGTTACCGGTAAAAAGCGTGACGACCTGCAGGAAGCCATTGCCCTGCTGCGTACCAAGGAATTCGACATGCCATTGCAGTTCAACAACTTCCGCGACTGATCGCAGGGTTGTCCGGAACCCCGATGGCGTAATGATGTCCATGGGGGCCAAGGCCGCCGAACCGACGGCGGCCTGCTATACGTGTACATGCCGTTCGGCATCAGGAGATGAATATGGATTTGAACGCTGAAGTCGATCAGCTGGTCCGCCAATCGCAGACCTGGGTCCCCTTGATCATGGAATACGGCAGCCGCCTGCTGCTGGCACTGCTGACCTTGGCGATTGGCTGGTGGCTTACCAACGTGGTCAGCGATCGACTCGCCAGGCTGGTGGGTTTGCGCGTACAAGACCCGGCGCTGCAGGGCTTCATCCGCACCCTGGCCAACATAATCCTCAAGGTCATGCTGGCGATCAGCGTTGCCTCGATGATCGGCATTGAGACCACTTCGTTCGTGGCTGCGATTGGTGGTGCCACGCTGGCCATCGGCCTGGCCTTGCAAGGAAGCCTGGCGAACTTTGCCGGTGGCGTGTTGATCCTGTTGTTCCGCCCGTTCCGCATCGGTGACTGGATCGAGGCGCAAGGCGTGGCCGGCACCGTCGACAGCATCCAGATCTTCCACACCGTGCTGCGCACCGGTGACAACAAGACCGTGATCATGCCCAACGGCAGCCTGTCCAACGGCATCATCACCAACACCAACCGCCAGCCGACGCGCAAGGTGGTGTTCGATGTGGGCGTGGACTACGAGGCCGACCTGCAGAAGGCGCGCAACGTGCTGCTGGAGCTTGCGCAGGACCCACGCGTGCTGCCCGACCCGGCGCCGCAGGCAGTGGTCGCAACCTTGGGCGACAGTTCGATCACCGTGTCCTTGCGCTTGTGGACCAAGACCGCCGATTACTGGGATGTGATGTTCATGCTCAACGAGCATGCGCGTGACCGGTTGAAGGCCGAAGGGATCGACATTCCGTTCCCGCAGCGTGTGATTCGCGTGGTGCAGGAGACTGCAGCGCAGTAATACCGCGTTGTCATCGGTTGGGGCCGCTTCGCGCCCCTTCGCGACGCAAGGCCGCTCCTACAGGGAATCGCGTAACCCTTGTAGGAGCGGCCTTGCGTCGCGATGGGGCGCGAAGCGGCCCCGGCTTTTTACACTTGTTCACAGCAATACCCCGCCATTTCTGGCATATAGCCTGACCCCACCTGCCACACCTGATACGCCATCATGAAACCACTGCTGTACATCACCCCGCTGCGCGCCTTGCTGTTCGGCCTGACCCTGGCCCTGTTCGAGCTGCTTACCTATCTGGCCAGCGATGCCGTCATGCCTGCCATGCCGGTGGTGGTCGGCGACCTGAACGCCAGCCCCGAATACATTCCCCATGCTCTCAACCTGTACCTGCTGGGGGGCGTGGTGCTGCAATGGCTGATCGGTCCGCTGGCCGATCGCTATGGCCGGCGTCCGCTGCTGCTGATCGGCTGCGCGTTCTTCGGCCTGGCCTGCCTGGCCACCTTCTGGGTCCATGACATCGGCCTGTTCAACCTGCTGCGCCTGCTGCAGGGCATCGGCCTGGGCTTTGTGGTCACGGTCAGCTACCCGGCCCTGAACGAAGCCTTCAGCGAGGCGGACGCCGTGCGCATGATGGCCCTGCTGGCCAATATCGCCTTGCTCTCGCCATTGCTCGGGCCGCTGGTGGGCACCTTGCTGCTGCAGTGGCTGGATTGGCGCTGGCTGTTCGTGGCCTTTGCCATTGGCGCGGTTCTGGCCTGGCTGCTGCTGTACCGGCTGATGCCGGAAACGCTTGGTGTGGAGCGTCGTGACGGCTCTCGCCTGGCGTTCACGCCGATCCACCTGCTGCCGCTGCTGGCCGGTTACGGCCAGTTGCTGGCCAACCGCCGCTTTGTCGCTGGTAGCGCGGCCCTGGGCCTGGTCGGTCTGCCGCTGATTGGCTGGATCGGCCTGTCGCCGGTGCTGCTGATCCACGACGAGGGGTTGAGCACCATGGAATACGCCTTGTGGCAGTTGCCGGTGTTTGGCGGGTTGATCCTTGGCAACCTGATCATCAACCGCATCGCCGACCGCTATCCGCTGCCGGCACTGGTGCGTGGTGCATTGTGGCCATACCTGGCCGGGCTGTGCCTGATGGTGCTGGCGACCTGGTACTGGCCGAGCGTGACCAGCGTGGTGGCGGGCATGTCGCTGTACGCGCTGGGGTTGGGCGTGGCCAACGCGGTGCTGTATCGCATGACGCTGTTCGCCAGCGAGCAGAGCAAGGGCCTGGTCTCGGCCATGTTGGGGATGATCACCATTGCCTTGCTGGGGTTGGGTGGGGCGCTACTGGCGCTGATTGGTGCCGGGGCCAGCTTGCTGCACTTTGCCCTGGCGGCGGGGGTGGCGGGGGCCTTGGCGCTGTGGCCATTGTGGTTTGTGGTGGGTGGGCGAGCCGGGGCTGTTACCCAGTAATCTTCATTGCCTGAACCGGCTTCTTCGCGGGTAAACCCGCTCCCACAGGTACAGCACTGCCCTCGAGAGCTGTGCAGTCCCTGTGGGAGCGGGTTTACCCGCGAAGAGGCCGATACAGGCGGTACAGCCTCTTCAGGGCCTTTGCGCTGCTGAACTTTCCTCGCCCACCGGTTTACCCGGCCCCGCCTCCTGGCGCCACTGCAGAGCAATCAGGATCAAGGTGGGCACGCCCAGCAGGGCAGTGATCAGGAAGAAGTCGTGGTAACCGAACTTCTCTACCATGACCCCCGAATAGCCCCCGATCAGCCTTGGCAACAGCAGCATGATCGAGCTGAGCAACGCGTACTGGGTAGCCGAGAACTTCAAGTTGGTCAGGCTCGACAGGTAGGCGACAAAGGCCGAGGTGGCCATGCCGGAGCTGAAGTTGTCCAGCGAGATGGTCACCACCAGCATTTGCAGGTTCGGGCCCATGTCGGCCAGCATCAGGAACAGGATGTTGGTGCCCGCCGAGGCAGCACCGCCGATGAACAGGATCGGCATGATGCCGAAGCGCACGATCAGCAGGCCACCGATCCCGGCGCCGACCAGGGTCATGATCAGGCCGAAGATCTTGCTGACGCTGGCGATCTGGTCCTTGGTGAAGCCCATGTCGATGTAGAACACGTTGGCCATTACGCCCATCACCGTATCCGACATGCGATAGGTGGCGATCAGGCCGAGCAGCAGCAGGGCCTGCCAGCGGTAGCGTGCGATGAAGTCGTTGACCGGGGTCAGCACCGGCGCCAGGCCGCGACGGCCCAGGCTCGACAGGCACGCCCAGGTCAGCAGTACGTAGAGGATCAGGCGCAGGAAGGCGCGGTCTTCCAGCAACAGGTCCAGTGGCGTTGCATCACCGGAGATGACGCTGGACCAGCCGGTGTTGAACATCTGGGTGAAGCTGGCCGGTACCGAAACCAGCAGGATGATCAGCACGAACACCGATGCCAGCTGGTGCACCAGCCCATAGCGCGCTGCCGACAGCTGGGTACGCATGGGTACGGGCGGTTCGCGCATGATCAGGGTGGTGAACACGGCGGGCAGCATCATCACTGCAAACATGACGTAGGTGCCGGCCCAGGCCTTGTGCAGGTAGCTGAAGCCGGTAGAGCCGAACCATTCGGCGAAGAACAGGGCACCGGCCGTGGCCAGCAGGGCCGCCACGCGGTAGCCGGCCATGTAGCTGGCGGCGAGCGCAGCCTGGCGTTGGTCGTCGGCGATTTCCAGGCGGTAGGCATCGACGGCGATGTCCTGGGTAGCGGAGGCGAAGGCCACCAACACCGCCAATGCGATCAGCCATGACAAGTGTTGCTGCGGGTCGCACAGGCTCATGCCTACCAGCCCGACCACCACCAGCGCCTGCGACAGCAGCAGCCACGAACGCCGACGCCCAAGGCTGCCGAGCAGCGGCAGGCGCCATTGGTCGAGTAGCGGCGACCACACCCACTTGAAGGCATAGGCCAGGCCGATCAGGCTGGCGTAACCAATGGTCTCGCGGGCCACGCCCGCTTCGCGCAACCACACCGAAAGGGTGGAGAACACCAGCATGTAGGGCAGACCGGCGGCGAAGCCGAGCAGCAAAAGTACCAAGGTTGACGGGCTGGCATATGCAGCAAGCGCAGCGCGCCAGGTTTTACGGGGCATGGGCCAACATCTGCCTCAAGTTTGCGAAAACAAAGCGCGCACTCTAACCGCTGTGCTCCATCGGGCGCCAGCCATGGCGCGTCATATCCACACGATTGTTGGTTACATTCACACCCTCCGCGCGCAGTCGCGCCCTTTGTTCATCCCCCGACGGGGTACCCAGTGCCAGGCTCAGCCGGCCACCAGCGCCAAGCACCCGGTGCCAGGGCAGGCGAGTATCTGCAGGTAGTTGCCCAAGGGTGCGCCCGACCCAGCGTGCCGCCCGCCCAAGCCCCGCCAGCTCGGCCAGCTGGCCATAGCTGACGACCTTGCCGGGCGGCACCTGGCCGAGTACCGAATACAGCGCCGTTCGTCGGCCCTCGGCGGATTCCAGGGCGTGCTCATATCCGTCAGACATCAGGCCCCCATTGGGCTGCAGATGAAACCGGACCGGCGGTCTGGCAAATGAGAGTTGAACTCAACGGCATGCTCCCGGTCTTTCCTTGCTCTGGTCGTGGTTATCTGGATAATGCCCGGCTTTTTTCGCCAAATCGAACCCGTAGTCCGCAGATCATAGCCCGCTTATGTATTCTAGATCCCTGTTGTGCCTGCTTGCTGTTTCCCTGTGCGCCTCCCCGGTGTTCGCCGACACCGTGTGGATGAAAAACGGTGACCGGCTCAGCGGCAAGATCAAAGTCTTCGACGGCGGCAAGCTGCTGCTGGAAACCCCCTATGGCGGTTCCATCGCCCTGGACTGGAAAGAGGTCCAGACCCTGGAGAGCGACCAGGAGATGCTGGTCAAGCAGGACGCCTACAGCGGTGAGCGCGCCAAGTCGCTGAAGGCCGCCGAGCCCGGCAAGGTGACCCTGGCCAATGGCGAGGCACCGAAGACCGTGGAGCTGGCCAGCATCGAGCAGATCATGAAGCCCAAGCCCCTGGTCGAGGATTTCGTGTGGAAAGGCAACGTCGACGTGGCACTGGATTACAAGCGCGCCGAGAATGACACCGACGACTACGACGTCGGCTTCAAGACCAGCGCCCGCCATGGCCGCTGGCGGCACAACGCCGAAGGCGAGTACAACCGCGAGACCAAGGACGACGTCACCACCACCGACAACTGGAGTGCCGAGTACGCTCTGGACCGCTTCCTCACCGAAAAGTGGTTCTGGCAGGGGCGCGTGGAGTACAAGCGTGACCGCATCGAAGACCTCGCCCGCCAGCGCACCGTGGGTACCGGCCCGGGTTACCAGTTCTGGGACAACGAGCTGGGCGCGTTCTCGCTGGGTTCGCTGATCAACCGCACCGACTTCGAATACCAGGATGGCGCCAAGGACAACTTCTATTCCGCGGCGGTGAAGTGGGACTACACCCGCTACCTGATCGGCAAGAACGTGCAGCTGTTCACCAATGGCGAGTTCGCCAAGCCACTGGGTGGCGTGGCCGATTATGCGCTGGATGCCGAGGTTGGCCTGCGCTACAAGGTCACCGAGTGGGCCTCGCTCAACCTCAAGGCGGAGAAGGACATCATCACCGGTACGCGGGACAGTGACCTGGACAAGACCCGCTATACAGCTGGCTTCGGCGTTACCTGGTGAGTCTTTTGGGGCCGCTTTGCGGCCCATCGCGACACAAGGCCGCTCCTACAGGGGATCGCGTAAATCCTGTAGGAGCGGCCTTGCGTCGCGATGGGCTGCAAAGCAGCCCCATTGGCACTGGATCTGATAATGCTTATCTTGTCCCATCCAGCCCGCCATCAGGAGCCGCCCCCAAGTGAGTACCAACGCCATCCGCCCCGCCCGGGAACTGCTGCTCAAGGAATACCGCGGCGTGCTCTCGACTCATTCCAAGTCGATGCCCGGCTACCCCTTCGGCTCTGTCGTGCCGTACTGCCTGGATGCCCAGGGCAATCCGCTGATCCTCATCAGCCGCATCGCCCAGCACACCCACAACCTGCAGAAAGACCCCAAGTGCTCGCTGCTGGTGGGTGAGCGCGAAGCCGAGGACGTACAGGCGGTGGGGCGCCTGACGGTGATGGCCGAGGCGCACAAGCTGGTGGAGGAGGCCGCCATCGAGGCCGCCGCCGAGCGCTACTACCGCTTTTTCCCGGAAGCAGCCAACTACCACAAGGCCCACGACTTCGATTTCTGGGTGCTGCAGCCGGTGCGCCACCGCTACATCGGCGGCTTCGGCGCGATCCACTGGCTCGACCAGGTGACCCTGGCCAACCCGTTCGCCGGTAAAGCCGAGGCAAGCATGGTCGAGCACATGAACAACGACCACGCCAACGCCATCGCCCATTATGTGCAGCTGGCCGATTTGCCAAGCCGTGCGCCAGCGCAGATGGTCGGGGTGGACAGCGAAGGCATGCACCTGCGTATCGGCCAAGCGTTGCACTGGCTGCCTTTCCCGAGTATTTGCAACACGCCGACACAAGTCCGCGAAGCCCTGGTTTTGCTGGCTCGCGCCGACCAGTGGCCGGTTGCGACGGAAGTCGAGGGTTGAAAAGCCGAGCGCACGCATCCATCTGTTGGTCTTACAGGAAGGTTCTCTTCCGACGAGGAATGCTTTGATGCGTGCTTTTCTACTGCTGTTTCTCCTGTTTCCCGTGCTGGAGCTGTTCGTCTTCGTGAAGGTCAGTGCCGCCATCGGTTTCTTCCCGGCGCTGTTGCTGATCATTGCCGGCTCCGCCTTGGGTGTGCTGGTGATGCGCGTAGCCGGGCTGGCCACCGCATTGCGCGCCCGTGAAAGCCTGCAGCGTGGCGAGCTGCCCGCCGAGGACATGTTCCAGGGCATGATGCTGGCCGTTGGTGGTGGCCTGCTGTTGCTGCCTGGTTTCATCAGCGACGTGCTGGGCCTGCTGTGCCTGCTGCCCTTCACCCGTCACCTGGCTGCGCGCAAGATGCGCCAGCGTGCCGAGGCCCAGGCCATGCGCCAGCGCGCCTTCCAGGACGACCCGTTCCAGGCACGCCCACAGGATGGCGGCCATCGCCCGAACGTGATCGAGGGCGAGTACGAGCGCCGCGACAAGTAATAGCTGGGGGGCCGCTTTGGGCCCTTTCGCGACACAAGGCCGCTCCCACAGGGAATGCACACCTCCTGTGGGAGCGGCCTTGTGTCGCGAAAGGGGCGCGCAGCGGCCGCAGCTTTTTGCGGGGCCAAGGCGCTAATGAAAAATTTTCTGAAACAAGCCTTGTAATTGAATATGGCGGCCTCATGTAGTGGTCACCGCAAGGTTTCTGGTGGCAACACCAGTCATTACTCAGGCGGTTCGCCTTGGGCGAGCGGCCTTCCGGCAACGCCGGATAGCATTAACCCGCCGGTGTCGACACCGGCCGATGAAAACCACACTTTGGGAGAGATCGACAATGAAGCTTCGTCCTCTGCATGACCGCGTAGTCATCCGTCGCAGCGAAGAAGAATCGAAAACCGCTGGCGGTATCGTCCTGCCGGGTTCGGCCGCTGAAAAACCAAACCGCGGCGAAGTCGTCGCCGTCGGCACCGGTCGCATCCTGGACAACGGCGAAGTTCGCGCGCTGGCCGTGAAAGTGGGTGACAAAGTGGTTTTCGGCCCTTACTCGGGCAGCAACACCGTGAAAGTCGATGGCGAAGACCTGCTGGTCATGGCTGAAAACGAAATCCTCGCCGTTATCGAAGGCTGATTTCCCCCGACTTCCCGTTACTCCAAAGAATTTCCAAGGATTAAACGATCATGGCTGCTAAAGACGTAAAATTCGGCGACTCCGCTCGTAAGAAAATGCTGGTTGGTGTCAACGTTCTGGCTGACGCGGTAAAAGCGACCCTGGGCCCGAAAGGCCGCAACGTGGTGCTGGCCAAGAGCTTCGGCGCGCCGACCATCACCAAGGACGGCGTTTCCGTTGCCAAGGAAATCGAGCTGAAAGACGCTTTCGAAAACATGGGCGCCCAGCTGGTCAAGGAAGTTGCTTCCAAGGCCAACGACGCTGCCGGTGACGGCACCACTACCGCTACCGTTCTGGCTCAGGCCATCGTCAACGAAGGCCTGAAAGCCGTCGCTGCCGGCATGAACCCGATGGACCTGAAGCGCGGCATCGACAAGGCCACCGCTGCCGTCGTCGCCGAGCTGAAGAACCTGTCCAAGCCATGCGCCGACTCCAAGGCCATCGCCCAGGTAGGTACCATCTCCGCCAACTCCGACAACTCCATCGGTGAAATCATCGCCGAAGCCATGGAAAAGGTCGGTAAAGAAGGCGTGATCACCGTTGAAGAAGGCTCGGGCCTGGAAAACGAACTGTCGGTCGTGGAAGGCATGCAGTTCGACCGTGGCTACCTGTCGCCGTACTTCGTCAACAAGCCGGACACCATGGTTGCCGAGCTGGAAGGCCCGCTGCTGCTGCTGGTCGACAAGAAGATCTCCAACATCCGTGAGCTGCTGCCAGTTCTGGAAGCCGTTGCCAAGGCCGGCCGCCCACTGCTGATCGTTGCCGAGGACGTTGAAGGCGAAGCCCTGGCTACCCTGGTAGTCAACAACATGCGCGGCATCGTCAAGGTTGCTGCGGTCAAGGCTCCGGGCTTCGGCGACCGCCGCAAGGCCATGCTGCAGGACATCGCCGTCCTGACTGGCGGCCAGGTCATCTCCGAAGAAATCGGCCTGTCCCTGGAAACCGCTACCCTGGAGCACCTGGGTAACGCCAAGCGCGTCATCCTGTCCAAGGAAAACACCACCATCATCGACGGCGCTGGCGCCGACGGCGAGATCGAAGCACGCGTCAAGCAGATCCGTGCCCAGATCGAAGAAACTTCCTCGGACTACGACCGTGAGAAGCTGCAAGAGCGTCTGGCCAAGCTGGCTGGCGGTGTTGCCGTGATCAAGGTTGGTGCCGGCACCGAAGTTGAAATGAAAGAGAAGAAAGCCCGCGTTGAAGACGCCCTGCACGCTACCCGTGCAGCCGTTGAAGAAGGCGTGGTGCCTGGCGGTGGTGTGGCCCTGGTTCGCTCCCTGGCTGCCATTGTCAACCTCAAAGGTGACAACGAAGACCAGAACGTCGGTATCGCCCTGCTGCGTCGCGCCGTTGAAGCGCCGCTGCGCCAGATCACTGCCAACGCCGGCGATGAGCCAAGCGTTGTCGCTGACAAGGTCAAGCAAGGCTCGGGTAACTTCGGTTACAACGCTGCTACCGGCGAATACGGCGACATGATCGAGATGGGCATCCTGGACCCAGCCAAGGTCACTCGTTCGGCGCTGCAAGCTGCTGCTTCGATCGGCGGTCTGATGATCACCACCGAAGCCATGGTTGCCGACCTGCCGGAAGACAAGCCAGCTGCTGGCATGCCTGACATGGGCGGCATGGGTGGCATGGGCGGCATGATGTAAGCCAGCCTTACCCCCTGCGCCATCAAAAAGCCCCGGTTCGCGAGAGCCGGGGCTTTTTTGTTTTCCTGTTGGGGCCATTGGGGCTGCTGCGCAGCCCATCGCGACGCAAGGCCGCTCCTTGTATGTTGTGTCTGGCCTAGCGGGAGAGGTTATTCTCGTCGGGCTGAAGAAGCACTTCCGGGGAGGCCGATCGCTCCTGAAGGCAGGCATTGCCCCTGACCTTGTATGTAGAGAGGCCCCCCGCCTCATTGCCCACTGCGAAGAGTATCGAGAAGCCGACAAGTCGGACTTCGCATTACAAGGTTGCAGCAGCATGAAGTTCGAGGTCGGGGAACCGGAGGCCATTGTTACCTAACTCGCTTGGAGAGGGAAGAAATGAGTGTCTGGGTTGGCGTCGATATCGGCTCACGTACTTCGGTCGTTGCGGTGCGTAAAGATGGGCGTCCGGCCGGACAGTGGGATATCGCTCAAACCCCTGCAGGCCGTAAGGCTGCGGTGAAAAAGCTGCTGGCACTCAAACCCAAGTCGATCGTGATGGAGGCGACCGGAATCTATTACCTGGACTTGGCCCTTGAGCTACATGCGGCTGACCTTCCTGTATCCGTGATCAACCCCAAGAGCTTCCACAATTTCGCCAAACTAATGCTGGTGAACAGCAAGACCGATGCAATAGATGCTCAACTGCTGTCCGAGTACGGCGAGCGTATGACACCGCGCTTGTGGACACCTCCAAGCCTTGTGCAGCTTGAGCTGAGGGCTCTGGGGCGACACATCAATCGTTTGGTGGGGCATCGTACAAGGGCGAAGAACGAACTGCATGCATTGCAGGCGACCGCTACAACCGTGTCGATGCTGATCGAGGATCAGGAGGAAGCGATTGCTTCACTGGATAATCGAATTGAGCGCTTTCGTAAGGCGGGCCGCGAGCTGGTCGCCCAGTGTCCGACGCTTACTCGGCAGTACAAGCAGCTGCTCGCAGGGCCTGGGATGGGAGAAGTCTCGGCACTTGCGGCATTGGCTGAACTGACCATCCTTCCTCAAATACTCAAGTCCTCGCAGGTAGCTCGCCACGCGGGTCTCGATGTTCGACAGACCCAATCGGGAACGAGCATTGATAAGCCCGGCAGACTCGGCAAAAGTGGGAATGCTTATCTACGGGCAGCCATGTACATGCCTGCCTTGACCGCAGTGCGCTGCGACCCTTATGCGAAGGCTTTTTACGAGTCGTTGGTCAACAGGGGCAAGAAGAAAATGCAGGCTATCGCTGCGGTCATGCGCAAGTACCTGACAGGCATCTGGGCATGCATGCGCGGGGATGAGCCATTTGATACGGCCAAGCTTTTCAGCTCTGAACACCTCAGAAAAGCTTGACCGCCAACAGAGTATCTACAAGGGATCGCGTAATCTGTAGGAGCGGCCTTGTGTCGCGAATGGGCCGCAAAGCGGCCCCCTGGGTCAGGCGACGCTACGCTCAGCGGCAGATACCTCAGCCATCCCCCGCCGATAAAGAACCAGGTAATACGACCCCAACCCGATCAACCAGCAGAACACCGCCGTCCACACGTTATGCGACAGGAAGTGCGCCCCCTGCATCATCCGCCCCAGCGACAGCACCGACCCCGCCACGAAGGCCACTGTCAACGCCACCCGCGCCAGCCTCGGCTTGCGATCGCGCAACATGAAGAACAGCCCGAACAGGCAGAACCCGGTTGCGGCATGCCCGCCCGGCCAGCACAGCCCGGGCTTGTCGGTCGCTGGCCGCGGCTCCAGCAGCTTGCTGTAGGTTTCCTTCCCGCCAAACTGGGTCAGGCTCCACGGGCATTGCACTTGGGTCACTTTCTTCAGCGGTGTGACAAACGCCGTGGACAGGCCCAGTGCCAGCACCAGGCAGCCCAGCTCGCGGCGCCAGCCGAACAGGCGCTTCCAGAAGAAGCTGGCAGCAAAGGTCACCAGCGACATCACTCCCAGCAGGATCACCCCTTGCTTGACCCGGTCATGCAGGATGTTCTCCAGCAAATAGCTGTGGCGGCCGATGAATTGCCCGGCGGCGGGGTCGAAGAACAGGTTGGCAATGTCCATGTCGACCGAGGTCAGTTCCAGCAGGATCAGGCCCAACGCCGTCGCCAGGGGTAGCCCCAGGTACAGCCAGAAATTGATCGGGCGGGGGCGGGTTGGTTGCTGCATGGCGGCTCCAGGGCGCGAAAAAGATCGGGCATTGTCGGCCGCCCGCTATCCTGTGTCCGTGAAGGATCAGTGAAAAAACCGTCAAGTGCGCTGAATTTTCCCTGGGGCTGGCACCCTGCAGGCATAGGCCTTAAGCTGCGCCTGCCGCGCACCACAGCGAGAAGCGCCGCACAGGAGAAACCGATGCGCATTCTTTTGGTTGAAGACAACCGCGATATCCTGGCCAACCTGGCCGACTACCTGGGGATGAAGGGCTACACCGTCGACTGCGCCCAGGATGGCCTGTCCGGCCTGCACCTGGCTGCCACCGAGCACTACGACCTGATAGTGCTCGACATCATGTTGCCGGGCATCGACGGCTATACACTGTGCAAGCGCCTGCGCGAAGACGCCCGCCGCGACACGCCGGTGATCATGCTCACCGCCCGCGACCAACTGGACGACCGCCTGCAGGGCTTCCGCTCCGGTGCCGACGATTACCTGCTCAAGCCCTTCGCCCTGTCGGAGCTGGCCGCCCGCATCGAAGCGGTGCTGCGCCGGGCCCAGGGCGGCGGGCGCCGCACCTTGCAGGTGGCCGACCTCAGCTATGACCTCGACACGCTCGAAGTCACCCGCCAGGGCCGCCTGCTCAAGCTCAACCCGGTCGGCCTCAAGCTGCTGGCGGTGCTGATGCAGAAAAGCCCGCACGTATTGCGTCGCGAAGTGCTGGAAGAAGCCCTTTGGGGGGATGACTGCCCTGACAGCGACAGCCTGCGCAGCCACGTGCACCAGCTGCGCCAGGTAATCGACAAGCCGTTCGAAAAACCGCTGCTGCATACCGTCCATGGCGTCGGCTATCGCCTCGCCGAGGGCCGTGATGGAGTTTAAGCAAAGCCTTGCCCAGCGCATCATCATCGCCTTTGCCCTGATGAGCGCGCTGGTGGCCGGGGCCTTCGCCTTCGGCATCGTCGGCACTGTGCACCTGGTCGAAGAACGGCTGATTTCCACGGTATTGGGGGGCGACCTGCAGCGCCTGCTGCGCATGGACAGCGTCAGTGACTGGAGCCACCGGCCACGCCCCGACCAGCTGTTCTACTTCAGCGGCGGGCGTGACGATTTCGAGCTGCCCAAAGACCTGCGCCACCTCGACCGAGGCTTCCATGAGGTGTTCCGCGACCAGTTGTCGTACCACGCCATGGTCGAGATCGTCGACGGCCGCCGTTACGTACTGCTGCAGGACCAGAGCGACTTCGAGGAACGCGAACGCCTGCTGTTCGCGGTGGTGGTGGTGGGCTTCGTGCTCAGCCTGGTGCTGGCGGTCATTCTTGGCTGGCTGGTGGCGCGTCGGGTGATGGCGCCGGTTATCCGCCTGGCGCGCCAGGTACGCCACCGTGACCAGTTGCTGGGCCTGGCCCCGCCGCTTGCGCCGGACTATGCCGCGGACGAAGTCGGCCAGCTGGCGGTCGCCTTTGACGATACCCTGGGCCGCCTGCGCGATGCGCTGACCCGCGAACGGTTGTTCACCAGCGACGTCAGCCATGAACTGCGTACGCCCTTGATGGTGCTTGCTACCTCATGCGAACTGCTGATGGAAAACCCGACGCTGGATGCCCGCTCGCGCAGCCAGGTGGAGCGCGTGGCCAGAGCCACGGAAGAAATGCGCGAACTGGTCAAGACCTTCCTGATGCTGGCCCGGGCACAGCGCGACGAGGGCGCGGTGGCTTCGCGGGCCACCCTGCGGGAGGTGGCTGATGAACTGGTCGGGGTCTGGCGCGACACTATCGAGCAGAAGGGCCTGGCCCTGTATTTCGATGGCCGCGTCAGTGCCAGCCCAGTGCTGTACAACGCTACCTTCCTGCAGTCGGTGATGGGCAACCTGCTGCGCAATGCCGCGCACTACACCGATAGCGGCTATATCCGCCTGAGCCTGGAAGCCAACGGCTTCAGCGTGGAGGACAGCGGCGTGGGCATCCCGGAGGAGCAGCGCGAGGCGATGTTCCGGCCGTTCGTGCGCGGCGATGAGCGGCGCGGCGAGGGCCTGGGCCTGGGCCTGTCGCTGGTACAGCGGATCTGCGATGACCAGGGCTGGCATGTCACCCTGACCTCGACCTTGCCGCACGGCTGCCGTTTCAGGGTGGACCTGAGCAATACCGCAGCCAAGGGCGACCCAGAGGCTTTGGTCGAGTAATCTGTTGTAACAGGTCATTCGGCGCTCAACATATTTTTCACATCAGCATGACCTGATTCCTACGCTTGCTTACCTAATGTGGGCGGAATGGAGTCAGGAGATGCCCAATGCGTAGCCCCATCAAGCTTGAATTTTCCGAGAAGTACGACAAAGAACATGCGCGTGAGTACTTTCTCAAGCACCAGGATGGCCTGGCGCGACGCCTTTCCCACAAGCGTGATGAGCAGTTGGCGCGCCGCGCCTTGGCATTGGCTGGTGAGCCTGGCCTGGTCCTCGACCTGCCATGCGGCGCCGGCCGCTTCTGGCCATTGCTGGCAGAAAAGCCCAACCGGGTGATCATTGGCGCCGACAACTCCGAAGCGATGATCGAGACAGCCTGTGCCGCGCAAGCGCCAGAGGTGGTGGCACGGGTACGGCCTTTGCAGACATCGGCATTTGCCATCGACTTGCCGGACAACTCGGTGGACAGCATCTTCTGCATGCGCTTGTTCCACCACATCGGCGAAGCAGCGCACAGAAAGACCATTCTGTCGGAATTTCAACGGGTTAGCCGTGATAGTGTGATCCTGTCATTGTGGGTGGATGGTAACTTCAAGGCCTGGCGCCGAAAAAAGCTGGAACAGCGTCGCAGCGCCAGGAAAGGCGACCAGGACAATTACCAGAACCGCTTTGTGTTACCGGCCGACACGGTCGAAGAAGAATTCCGAGCCGCCGGCTTCAGAATCCAGGAACGCCTCGACTTTCTGCCGTTCTATGCCATGTGGCGGGTCTATGTATTGCGTAAGGGGTAGTGTTTGATGGCTGTAGCCCAGAAAGGGGAGTCGCGGTTCGATTTTTACTGGCGCCAGCAGGGCGAGTGGGTCGAGGAGCCTAACCAGCGCCGTGGTGGCGAGAGTGGTGTGCAACGCCTCGACGATGGCAATGGCAAGCTGCTGTATGCCAAGCGCCAGGTCGGGCATATCTACCGCAGCGTGCTGCACCCTTTCGGCCGGCCGACCGTATTGCGTGAGCTCGATGCGTTGAACAGCTTCGAGCAACTGGGCGTGCGTGTACCGCGCATCGTCTTCTGTGGCGCCGAGCGTGGTGCCGACCACCAGTGGCGTGCGCTGCTGGTGAGCGAAGCACTCGACGGTTTCGTCGAACTCGACACCTGGCATGCCGAAGGTGCCCGCGAGCGTTATCCGCAGGTGGTGCATGAGCGCATGCTCAAGGACCTGGCGGACAACCTGGCGCGCATGCATCTGGGGCATTGGCAGCACGGCTGCCTGTATGGCAAGCATGTATTCATCAAGGTGATTGGCGAGGGCGAGCAGGCCCGCGTCGAGGTCGCCCTGCTGGATCTGGAAAAATGCCGGCGGCGCATCAGTTGCCAGCGCGCGGCGGGCAATGACCTGCGCCAACTGCGCCGCCATTCGTCGCTGAATGACGCGGAATGGCAAACACTGCTCTACTTTTACCAGATGGCGTTTGGCAGCGCTGTCAAAGGGTTAGAGCAATGAAACTAGAAATAGCTCGAGCTTTGTTCCTGGTAGCTGGCCTGGCGGTGACCACCGTGGCGGTGGCTGCTTGGGAAGAGCCGAGGCCGACAGTGTTCAGCAAGGCCGAGCTGGCCGACCAGTGCGCGTTGCCGCGGGATGTGAAGCCGCAGCAACAGGCCAAGGCCGCGCCGGATCAGGACCTGTTGCTGTTCCTTTTCGGCTTGCGTCAGGGGTTGCGGCCGTTCGGTTGAACCCGGTGCAGTCAGAAATGCCAGAGGCCTCGCGATTTCGGGGCCTCTGGCATTTTTGCATCTGCCTTGCCGGCCCCTTCGCGGGTGAACCCGCTCCCACAGGAACTGCACAATATCCGAACCTGACGCTGTACCTGTGGGAGCGGGTTCACCCGCGAAGAGGCCGGTTCAGGCTACAGCGGGTTCTTTGACCTGCGCCTTGTGCGCCAGCAGGGTGTAGATACAAGGCAACACAAACAGGGTAAACAGCGTACCAATCGACATCCCCGTGGCAATCACCGTACCGATGTCAAAGCGGCTGACCGCCCCCGCTCCGGTCGCCAGGATCAGCGGCACCATGCCGAACACCATCGCTGCCGTGGTCATCAGCACTGGCCGCAGGCGAATCGCCGCAGCTTCCTCGATCGCCTCGCGCACGCTCAGGCCGCGTTCCTCACGCAGCTGGTTGGCGAACTCGACAATGAGGATCCCGTGCTTGCTGATCAGCCCGATCAGCGTCACCAGCCCCACCTGGGTGTAGATGTTCATGCTCGATATGCCGAGGAACAGCGGCAGCAGTGCACCACAGATCGACAACGGCACCGTCACCAGAATCACCAGCGGGTCGCGGAAGCTTTCGAACTGGGCCGCCAGCACCAGGAAAATGATCGCCAACGCCAGGCCGAAGGTGACCCACAGTGCGCTGCCTTCCTGCACGTACTGGCGCGCCACGCCGGCATAGTCGAAGGCGAAGCCTTCCGGCGCCTCTTCGCGGGCGATAGCCTGCACGGTCTGCAGCGCCTCGCCGAGGCTGACCATGGGCACCCCCTGGATGATCGCCGAATTCAGCTGCTGGAACTGGTTGAGCTGGCGCGGGCGCGCGCGGTCGCTGAGGGTGATCAGGGTGGATAGCGGTAGCAACTGGCCCTGGTCGTTCTTCACGTAGTAGTTGTTCAGCCAGCCGGGGTTGTCGCGGTACGGCCGCTCGACCTGGGCAATCACCTTGTAGCTGCGGCCTTCGAGGGTGAAGCGGTTGATTTCCGCCTCGCCCAGCAAGGTCGCCAGGGTGCTGCCCAAGGTGTCCATCGACACCCCCATCTGCGCCGCTTTGGCCCGGTCGATATCCACCACCACCTCGGGCTTGTCGAAGGCCAGGTCGATGTCGAGGAAGGCGAACTTGCCGGATTCCTGGGCGCGGGCCTTGATTCGCTGGGCCACATCCAGCAGTGCCGGGTAGTCGCCAGCGCTGTTGATCACGAACTGGAATGGCAGGCCCTCGCCGGTGCCGGGCAGCGACGGCAGGTTGAAGCCGAAGATCTGCAGGCCACTGATTTCCTCGAGCTTGCTCTGCACCAGTGGCAGCAGCTCCATCTGCGTGCGCTCGCGCTCGTTCCAGGGCTTGAGCAGGAAGCCGCCGATGCCGGTCTGCACGCCATTGAAACCGTTGATCTGGAACGATGAGTAGTACTCGGGGAAAGCCTTGAACAGCGGGGTGAATTCGTCGGTATAGGCGTTGAGGTAATCAAGGTTGGCCGGCTGCGGCGAGCTGCTCATCATGAAGATCACGCCCTGGTCTTCGTTGGGCGCCAGTTCGTTCTGGGTGAACTTCAGCAGCACCGGAATCAGGCACAGGATGATCACGGCAAACACCAGCACGACGGGGCGGCTGTCGAGGGTGGTGTGCAGCAGTCGCTGGTAGCGCACCTTCAGGCGTTCGAACAGCATGTCCAGGCGGTGGGCCAGGCCACTGGGGTTCTGCTCCGGGCGCAGCAGCAGCGCGCACATCATCGGTGACAGGGTGAGGGCAACGATGCCGGAGATGATCACCGCACCGGCCAGGGTCAGGGCAAACTCCTTGAACAGTGCGCCGGTAAGCCCGGTAAGGAAGCCGATCGGTGCATACACCGCCGCCAGGGTGATGGTCATCGACACCACTGGCATGGCGATTTCGCGGGCGCCCTCGAGGGCGGCGTCGAACGGCGACTTGCCTTCTTCCATGTGCCGGTGGATGTTCTCCACCACGACAATCGCGTCGTCCACCACCAGCCCGATGGCCAGCACCATGGCCAGCAGGGTCAGCAGGTTGAGCGAGTAACCCATCATCTGCATGAAGAACAGTACACCGATCATTGACAGCGGAATGGTCACCACCGGGATCAGCACCGAACGCAAGGCACCGAGGAACAGGAACACCACCACGATGACGATCAATATCGCTTCGCCGAGGGTCTTGATCACTTCGTCGATGGAGGCCTGGATGAACAGCGTGGCGTCGTAGGCGATCGATACCTTCAGCGCCGAGGGCAGCTGGCTTTCCAGCTCGGGCATGATGCGCCGCACTTCCTTGATGACGTCCAGCGGGTTGGCGGCCGGTGTGGCCTTGATGCCGATGTACACCGATGGGGTACCGTCGAACGAGCTGACCGTGTCGTAGTTTTCCGCCCCCATCTCGACCCTTGCCACATCACCCAGCAGCACGCGGCTGTCGCCACTGGTCTTGACCGGCAGGGCGGCGAACGCCTCTGCCGACTTCAGCTCGGTGCTGGCATTGATGCTGGTGACCACGTATTCGCCCTTCACCTCGCCGGCTGCGGAAAGGAAGTTGTAGCGGCGCACGGCATTGGTCACATCGGTGGCCGACAGGCCATAGCCTGCCAGTTTCACCGGGTCGATCCAGATACGCATGGCGAACACCTGGTTGCCGAGGATTTCCGCTTCGGCCATGCCCGGCAGGGTAGCCAGCTTGGGCTGGATCACTCGCGACAGGTAGTCGGTGATTTGCGGGTTGCTCATCTCCTTGCTGTAGAAACTGATGTACATCAGCGCCGAGGCATCGGCGGCTTCCTTGCTCAGGACCGGGTCTTCCGAGTCCTGGGGCAGCTTGTTGCGCACTTCGTTGGCCTTGGCCAGCAGTTCGGTGAACAACCGGTCGCTGTCGGCGCCGATGCGTGCGTAGATGGAAATGATCGAGAAGTTCTGCCGGCTCACCGAGGTCATGTAGTCGATGCCTTCGGCGCTGGCCAGGCTTTGCTGCAGCGGCTGGGTGATATAGCCCTGGATGGTCTCGGCGTTGGCGCCGGGGTAGGCGGTGGTTACCGTGATCAGGGCGTTTTCCATTTGCGGGTACTGGCGGATCTGCAGCTTGCTCCAGGCCTGGAAGCCCAGCAGCAGAATCAGCAGGCTGACCACACTGGCCAGCACCGGGCGGCGGATGAACGGGTCGGTGAACGCCATGCCAGCCTCCTGTCAGTCCTTGCCCGGCGCGCCCTGTGCGGGCTTGAGGGCTTTGTCCTGGCCGATGCGGATCGCGGCACCGGGGGTGAGCTTCAGTTGGCCGGCGGTGACCACCTGCTCCCCGGCCTGCAGGCCCTTGCGGACCACCACCATACCGTCACGGCGCTCGCCGGTTTGCACCGCGCGCTGTTCGGCGGTGAGCTGCGGCTGGCCCTTGTCATCGTTTTGCGGCTTGCCGTCCTTGTCCTTTTTTGGCGTTGCGACGTACACCGAGTTGCCATACAGCGTGTAGGTGATGGCGCTTTCTGGCACAACCACTTGTGGCTGCGGGTTGGGTAGCAGGATCAGCAGGCTGGCGAACATGCCCGGCAACAGCTTGCCGTCCGGGTTGGCCATGGTCGCGCGCACCAGCAGGTTGCGCGTGGTTTCCTCGACCTTGGGGTTGATGGCGCTGAGGCGGGCGGGGAAAGTCTGGCCCGGGTAGGCGGCCACCTGCACCAGTACCTGTTGGCCCAGGCTCAGGTGCGGCAGGGCCTGTTCCGGTACGTTGAAGTCGACGTAGAGGCTGGAGGTGTCCTGCAGGGTGGCGATCACCGTGCCGGTGGCCAGGTAGTCGCCGACGTCCACCTGGCGAATGCCGATGGTGCCGCTGAACGGGGCGCTGATGCTTTTCTTGGTCTTCGATGCCTTGAGCTGGTCGACCACCGCCTGGTTGCGCCGGTACTGGGCGGTGAGGCGGTCGAACTCGCCGCGGGAGATGGCCGAGTCGCCGACCAACTGGCTGCCGCGGCCGAAATCGACCTTGGCCAGGCCCAGGTCGGCCTGGGCTGTGCCAAGCAGGGCGGTTTCCTGGTCGTCGTTGAGTTGCAGCAGCAGCTGCCCTGCCTTGACCTGCTGGCCCGAGTCGAAATGCAGGGCTTTGACGATGCCGTCCACCTCCAGGCTCAGTTCCACGCCCTGTAGCGCCTTGAGGCTACCGACGGCGGGCAGGCGCTCTTGCCACGGGCGCTGTTCAGCCAAGGCGGCCGCCACGGTGATGGGCGGCTTGGGGGCAGTGAACATCTGGATCTGCTGGTAGATCGAAAAGGCCTTGTAGCCCCCCAGGGCCAGCACGATCAGCAGAACCACGGCCAACATGATGAGCATGCGGCGGCGCAGCATAGGTCCGGTTCCTTGGATATGGTTGTTATTCGCTTGGACACGACAACGGGCGATCCTGCCCACGTGTGGATGGGGGAAGTATTGACTGTTTTTGGGGGGAAGGGGAGTGGAATGCCTGTGTCGGCCCCTTCGCGGCTAAAGCCGCTCCCACAGGGACCGCGCAGTCAACGGGTTGCGCTATTCCTGTGGGAGCGGCTTTAGCCGCGAAGAGGCCAGTACAGCCAACCCGAAAATCAGACGAGATGCAGGTGGTTGTCCCAGAAACCGGACGGCAGGTTCATCGGTTGCCCGACCAGTTCGGCCTTGCGGCAATCATAGAACCGGCAACGGCCCTGCCCGGAGGTGACGACAAAGCCGTCCTGCACCGCACCCACCCCCGCGCAATCGGGCATTGGCGCATCCAGCCGTACCGCGCCGCTGTCCAGGTCCCAGACGAACAGGCGGTTGGCCCGTGGCGCGGTCAGCGCCACCAGGCGCAGCTCGCTGTGGATAGCCACGCTGGCGGTGTACTGGGCCATGGCCTGCAATTGTCGCTCCGGTACCGGGAAGGCCTTGAACGGCTCGCCCGGGCGCTTGATCGCCAGTAGTTCGGCAGTTTCGTCGGCATCGCCCATGAACTGCTGGCAGGCGGCGATGGTGCCATCGCTGCCCACCGCCAGGTGGCGCACGCTGTTCATCTGCTGGGCCAGGGTTTCCTTGCTCAGCAGGGTACCGTCGCGCTGCATCAGCACCAGGCTCGGCTCCATGGCGTCGAGGTTCATCTCCACCCGGCTTTCGGCTTCGGTACGGATACCGCCGTTGGCCACCACCAGCGTCTCGCCGTCAGGCAGCCAGGCTACCTCGTGCGGGCCGATGCCGTGGGTCGGAATCTCGCCGGTGTGGACCAGGCGCTCGCCTTCGAAACGGTACACACCGAGTACGCCACGCCCTGGGTCGGTGGTGTCGTTCTCGGTGGCATACAGCCATTCGCCACTTTTGTGAATGACCGCATGGCCGTAGAAGTGCCGGTTCGGCTGCGAGGTGACGGTCTGCAGCAAGCGCCCGTCGCGCAGGTCGACCAGGTAGCTTTCGGTGCCAGGGCGGCGGGCGACGAACAGGGCGATCGGCAGTTGCGGGTGGTGGATGATGGCATGGCAACGCTGGGCGACCTGGGTGCTGAACACCTGGGTGCCGTCCAGGCGGAACCCGACCGCATAGTGCTTGCCGTCGCCGTCGTCACGCGCCGACAGCAGCAGGGGCTCGCTGCCTTTGTTGCGGAACAGGCTCCAGCCGCCCAGGGTGAGGGCGCTGAGCAATACGCTACCGAGTTTGAGGGCCTGGCGTCGCAGCATGATCAGTCACCGTCGTTGGCATTGAAGCCCAGCTGGATGTTCAACGCCTTGGCCAGCTCGCCTTCGTGCAGGCGGTGGACGACGTTGAGGCTGTCGTAGATCTGGTTCAGGGTTTGCTGGCCGGCGTCGTCGGCCAGCAGCTCGCCCAGGGTTTTCTGGTTGTCGGCCAGCAGCTTCAGCGAGGCAGCGTAGGCGGCGTCGATCTTGTCCGCCAGGGCTTTCTGATCGCTGGCCAGCAAGCCGCGCAGGCCTTGGTTGTCGACCCCGAGCCAGACCGCTTCGGCGGCCTTGAGGCTGGCCTCCAGGCTCTTCAGCGAGCTGTGGCTGCGCCAGGCTTCGGCCTGCAGTGGCTGCGGGATACCCTTGCTCTGGCGGCCCATCGGTGCACCGAGCTTTTTCTTCAGGCTGTCCAGGGCGGTGACCTGGGCGCGCAGCAGGTCGGCAATGGCCTCGTGGGAATCGGCGTAGCGCTGGTTGGGGAACTTGGTCATCTGCGAGAGCATGCCGTCGGTGCTGTTCCAGCCCTTGAGGATCTCTTCGGCCAGGGCCTTCTGGTGTTCACCGATGGCCACCAGCAACGGGCAGTAGCGGGCTTTCTGCTCGGCAGTGGCGATGTCCGGCTTGCTGTCGAACAGGATGTACTCATAGGCCGACAGGCCACGTACCACCACGCTGGCCTTGCCCAGGGTGGCGGCATCGACCGGCTTGTCGGCGTTGACCAACTGCTCGACCTGGCGACCGACCAGGTTTTTCTTGTCGGGCCAGAACTGTACCTGCCAGGCGCGGTTGCCTTCGGCCAGCGGGCCGACCAGCAGCGGTTGCAGTTCGGCCCAGGCCTTTTGCGCGTTGAGGAAGTCGGCACGGGCCTTGTCCAGGGTTTCCTTGCCTTCGCAGTAGGCCAGGGCGCTGGCGGCCAGCGTGCGGTCGGCTTCGACCCAGCGGCTGTAGGTGGGCAGGATCACCTGCTTGGCGATGGCAGCGGAGGTCACGGCTTGCGGGTCCTGCGGCGAGCAGGCGCCGAGGGCGAGTGCGGCGAGGCTGGTGAACAACAGTTTGGGTCGGAACATGCCCGGCTCCTTTGCGCTTTTTAAAGTGAGTTCAGGAAAGCCAGCAGCGCGGCACGCTGCTCGGCATTGAAAGTGAGTACGAAATTGCGCGCTGCCTCGGCCTCGCCGCCGTGCCAGAGCACGGCTTCGAGCAAATTGCGGGCGCGGCCGTCGTGCAGGAACTGGCTGTGGCCACTGACCGTCTCGCTCAGGCCAATGCCCCACAATGGCGGGGTGCGCCAGTCCTGGCCGTTGGCGGCGAATTCGGTGCGCTCGTCGGCCAGGCCCGGGCCCATGTCATGCAACAGCAAGTCGCTGTAGGGGCGGATCAACTGGTTGGCCAGCTCCGGCTCGGCGGCATTGGCGGCGGTGGTGAACTGCGGTGTGTGGCAGCCCTGGCAGCCGGCCTGGTAGAACAGGTTCTTGCCCGCCAGCACTTGCGGCGAACCCACGTCGCGGCGGGCCGGCACGGCCAGGTTGCGGGTGTAGAAGGTGACCAGGCGCAGGATGTTGTCGCTGACCTCCTTCTCGCCATCGGCACCGTCACCGTTGGGCGCGGCCAGGCAGTCGGCCTGAGCAGGGGTGCAGTCATCGTTGGGCTGCAGGGTGGTGGTCAGGCCCATGTCGCCGGCAAAGGCGTGCACGTTCTGCTGGTTGACGTTGGGCTGCCCGGCCTTCCAGCCGAAGCGGCCGACCACGGTCTTGCCCTGGGCGTCGTCCCACACCCGGTTGGCCCGGCCACTGATGCCGTCGCGGTTGCGGTCGTCGGGGTCTTCATTGGCCAGCAAGTCGGCTTCGGGGATGGCTTCGAGCAGGCCCAGGCCGATCATCGGCGGCGCCACCCGTGCCGAAAAGCGCGTGTCGGGGTGCATCACGCCATAGCCGAGCTGGGTGATCTGCAGGGCCGGCTTGCGCAGCTCGACCTGGTGGCCATCCTCGAACGACACCGTTTCACGGGTGTAGCTCACCCGCACCTTGCCTTCCGGCGTCACGCCGGGGATGGCCATGTCCTGCAGCTGGGTGCCATAGACCGGCTCTGGCACCACGCCGAGTCGTTCGACCACCTTGGCCAGGTAGGGTTGGTCGGGGATCGACAGGCGTACCAGCATCGATACGGCGTTGCTGTCGCCCGGCTCTGGCGGGTGGCCGCGGCCGTCGCGCACGTGGCAGTTCTGGCAGGCATTGGTGTTGAACAGCGGGCCCAGGCCGTCACGGGCGGTGGTGGTGGACGGGGCGATCACCCAGGGGTTGCGGAAGAAGCTGTTGCCTACGGCGAAGTCCAGGCGCCGCTCGGGCGAGAGGTTGGCCGAAGGCAGGGAATAGGCATTGCGGTCAGTGCGCTGCACGGTGGCTTTGCCGCCCGACAACGCTTCGCCAGGCTCGGCCTGGGTGAAACGCGGGGCGTCGTCACAGGCGGCGAGGGCAAAGGCCAGCAGCAAGGGGGAGAGTCGGGACAGCGACAAGGACATCGAGAATCCTGGGCGTGAGCGAAAAACCGGCGTGCAAGCTTAGCAGGGTGAGGGAGTTTGAATAAGAGCAATTTGCAATTGCTGGATGAAATCGGTGTCAGTTGGCCATGTTCATCTGTTGCCTGTGACGACCTCTTCGCGGGTGAACCCGCTCCCACCTCGACCCGCACAGACCTGTAGGAGCAGCCTTGTGCTGCGAAGAGGCCATTACCGCCATAGAAAACCTTTTGTCATACTGCCCCCTTCGCAGCACAAGGCTGCTCCTACAGCATCATGCAGTCCCTGTGGGAGCGGGTTCACCCGCGAAGAGGCCGGCACAGAAAAAAGGCGACCCGAAGGCCGCCTCTTCCAGTACCGCTACAGCAGGATCAGAACTCGTGATCCGCGGTATCGGGGTTCAGGTTGGCAATGCCCAGCTTGCCGGCGGCCTGCTCGATCGCACCGGTCTGCTTGACCAGGGAAGCGATGGCGTCACGCACGATCTGGTTGCCGGCTGCGTTGTCGGCCGCGATCAGCTGGTCGTAGTGCTCGCCCTTGAGGGCGTGGTCGACGATCACCTGGATCTTGGCTTCGGTGGCTTCCAGGTCGGCCTTGAGGGTGGCGTCGGCGGCCGGGTCTACCTTGGCCACCAGCGACGACAGGCTCGGGCCGGTCACCTTGCTGCCATCTGGGCGGGTGTACTCGCCCAGGTAGACGTTGCGGATGCCCTTGGCGTCGTAGAAGTGCGAGTAGTGGGTGTTGTCGCTGAAGCAATCGTGCTCGTCTTCCGGCGAGTTGGCTTCGAGCGAAACCTTCATGCGCTCGCCAGCCAGTTCGCCCAGCGACAGGCTGCCCATGCCGAACAGCATCTTGCGCAGGCCGTCGTTGACCGATTCGGCCTCCAGCTTGGCGCGGTAGTTGTCGGCGACGTTCGGCGCCCAGTTGCCAACCATTTCTTCGAGGTCCTTGACCAGCAGGTCGGTGACCGCTTTCAGGTAGGCACGGCGGCGGTCGTTGTGGCCACCGGTGGCGCCCTTGCCTTCCAGGTAGTCCGACGCCGGACGGTTGCCCGCGCCCGGGCCGGTGCCGTTCAGGTCCTGGCCCCAGAGCAGGAACTCGATGGCGTGATAGCCGGTGGCGACGTTGGCTTCGGAACCGCCCAGCTCGTTCAGGCTGGCCAGCTTCTCGGGTGTGATGTCCTTGACGTCGACCTTCTCTTCGCCCACCTGGATCTCGGTGTTGGCGATGATGTTGGCGTTGGCCGCCGGGTTGCCCAGGGCGTGCTCATAGCTCTTGTCGACGTAGTCGATCAGGCCTTCGTCCAGCGGCCAGGCGTTCACCTGGCCTTCCCAGTCGTCGATGATGGTGTTGCCGAAGCGGAAGACTTCGCTCTGCAGGTACGGTACGCGCGAGGCGACCCAGGCTTCCCTGGCTGCCTTCAGGGTTTCGTCGTTCGGCTTGGCCAGGAACGCGTCGACTGCGGTCTGCAGGGTTTTGGCGGTGCTCAGCGAATCGCTGTACACGGCGTACACCAGCTCGGCGTAATGTTTGACCACGGCTTTGCCGGCGGCTTCGTCGACAGCCCCGGGCGCCGCAGCGGTGGTGCTGGCGGCAGCAGGTGCCTGGGCTTGCGGCGCGGCGGCCTTGTCGTCCTTGCCTTCACCGCAACCGGCGAGAGCGATGGCAATGGCCAGCAGACTGGCGGAGGCCAGAGGCATTCGAATCATTATTGGTTTTCCTGCGTCGTGTGGTTGGACCAAGGGGTGGACCGTGCGCCGTGGCACGCGAAACGGCAACATCATGCGAAAGATTTGCATTTGCTGTAAAGGGGGGCGGGCATGCAATTCGTGTAAATGCCAGTCATGGCCTGTAACCGGTCAGGCGGCTCAGAGCATCGAAACCTGATTTCGCTGCGCCTGTTTGAGGAAATTGGTCAACTCACGGGCCGACAGCGGCTTGCTGTAGTGGTAGCCCTGGCCCTCGTGGCAACCCTGAGCGACGATGTAGGTTTCCTGTTCGGCGGTTTCCACGCCTTCGGCGATCACCTGCATTCCCAGGCTCTTGCCCAACTGGATGATGGCGCGAACGATGGTGGCGTCGTCATCGTCGTCCAGCAGGTCCTGGACGAAGCTCTTGTCGATCTTGATCTTGTCCAGTGGCAGCGATTTCAGGTAGCTGAGCGACGAGTAGCCGGTGCCGAAGTCGTCGATGGCAATCAGTGCTCCGGAGCGGCGCAGGCTCAGCAGGTGCTGGGCGGCGGTGCTGATGTCTTCCATCAGGCCGGTCTCGGTGACTTCCAGCTCCAGGCTGCGTGGTGGCAGGCGGTAGGCCTGCAGCAGGTTGTTGACCACCCGCGGCAGTTCGTTGTGGTGCAGCTGCACGGTGGACAGGTTGACCGCCATGCGCAGGTCACTGAAGCCCATGTCGTGCCATTCGCGCAGTTGCCGGCAGGCCTGGTCGAGCACCCATTCGCCGATGCTGATGATGCTGCCGTTCTGTTCGGCCAGGGGGATGAACTGGTCTGGCGGCACCATGCCCAGCTCCGGGTGCTGCCAGCGCAGCAGTGCTTCGACGCCGACCACGCGGTGGTCGCGGTAGCTGATCTGCGGCTGGTACACCAGGTACAGCTGGTTGCGCGGCAGGGCTTCGCGCAGGTCCTTTTCCAGCTCGCGACGGCGGCGCATCTCGCTGTCGACGCTGGCGATGTAGAACTGGTAGCGGTTGCGCGAACGGGCCTTGGCCAGGGTCATGGTCTGTTCGGCTTTCTGCAGCAGCTTCTCGGTGCTGTCGCCGTCTTCCGGGAACAGGGTGATGCCGATGGTGGCACGCAGGCGGATCTGCTGGTGCTGGTCGAGGTCGAACGGCACTTCCAGGTCGTCGAGGATACTCTGCGCCAGTTCCGCCGCCTCGTAAGGCTGCTCGATATTGGCCTGCACCAGGGCGAACTGGTCACCGCCCAGGCGTGCCAAGGCGCCCAGGCGCCCGCTGTGGGCGCGCAGGCGGTCGGCCAGGGCCAGCAGCAGCTGGTCGCCGACCTGATAGCTGAACTGCTCGTTGATGCCCTTGAAGTCGTCCAGGCCGACGCATAGCACCGCCACACGGTGTTGCAGGCGGCCACCGTCGACGAGGATCTTGTCCAGTTGCTGCTGCAACTGCTGGCGGTTGGGCAGGCCGGTGAGGAAGTCGTACTGGGCCATGCGTTGCAGGCTGTTCTCCGCCTCGTGGCGCAGATGGGTGTTGCGCTCGATCGAGGCCAGCAGCTGGTTGGCAGTATTTACCCACAGGCCCAGCTCGTTCTTCTCATGGCCCTTGAGCAGCGGTAGCTGGTGCTGGCTGGGGCGGTCGGGGTTGATCTGGGTGAGGTGCTCGATGATCTTGGATAACGGTTTGGTCAGCAGCCAGTGGTAGACCAGGTACAGCACCAGGCCCATGGCCAGGGCCCGCAGCACGCCGGAAATGAAGATGATCACGGCGTTGATCAGGAAATCTTCGCCGTAGGACGAGGTGTCCAGCGTGATGCTCAGGTCGCCGTAGTATTCGCTGTAGGGGCCGCGGCCAACCAGTTGCGTGGTGTAGGTGCGTTCCTGGCCGAGGATCAGGTCAGTCAGCCAGCGCATGGACATGTCCTGCAGCGGGCGGGACTTTTCTGCGAGCATGGTTTCGTTGGGGTGGCCGATGGAGGCCATGCGTACCGATTCGTCCTGGAACAGGCCTTCCATCACCTGCATGCCCATTTCGCGGTCCAGGCTATATACCGCTTGGGTCGAGGGGTCGCGGAACATGTCGAGGATGCGTTGGGCATCGTTGTTGACGGCCTGGCGGGTCTTGTAGGTGTCGTAGACGATTTGCGCACAGCTGAGCACGACACCGACCGCTAGCGCCGACAGCAGCACGACCCTGAGCAACTTGACCGACAAGCTGTTCCGCAATTCCAGCTTCAATGGGGTTTCCTTAATCCATGCGCATGGCATCATTTTGCCATCAACGATGACGATACACTATCGGCCGACCATCAGTAGTGTATCGGTTGCCTGACCCCGCAACTTGAGTGCGCTGTATCAATCTTCCAGAGGTTTGATGTTAGCGTGCTATGCGGGCTGAGCAAGCGTTTGCTGGTGGGTTGAAGGTGAAATCTGTGCCGGCCTCTTCGCGGGCACGCCCGCTCCCACAGGGATAGCATCAAGTCAACAAGCGGCGCCGAACCTGTGGGAGCGGGTTCACCCGCGAAGAGGGCCTTACAGGCATAAAAAAACCCGGCACCGGGCCGGGTTTTTCGTTCAGGGCTGAATGACTCAGGCCTTGAAGGTCTTGCCTTCGAACTGTTCGGCAACGAAGGCCCAGTTGACCAGGTTCCAGAACGCCTCGACGTACTTCGGACGCAGGTTGCGGTAGTCGATGTAGTAGGCGTGTTCCCAGACGTCGCAGGTCAGCAGCGGGGTGTCACCGCTGGTCAGCGGGCAGCCGGCGCCGATGGTGCTGGCCAGGGCCAGGGAACCGTCAGCCTTCTTCACCAGCCAGCCCCAGCCGGAACCGAAGGTGCCAACCGAAGTCTTGGTGAACTCTTCCTTGAACTTGTCGAAGGAACCGAAAGCGGCGTTGATGGCGTCAGCCAGGGCACCGGTCGGCTGGCCACCGGCGTTTGGTGCCAGGCAGTTCCAGTAGAAGGTGTGGTTCCAGACTTGAGCGGCGTTGTTGAAGATGCCGCCCGAAGAGCTCTTGACGATCTCTTCCAGGGTCTTGCCTTCGAATTCGGTGCCTGGGACCAGGTTGTTCAGGTTCACGACATAGGTGTTGTGGTGCTTGTCGTGGTGATACTCCAGGGTTTCCTTGGAGATGTGCGGCTGCAGGGCATCGTGGGCGTACGGCAGCGGCGGCAATTCAAAAGCCATGGTGGATCTCCTGATTCAGGTCTGTTTGCGGTTTGCGCAAGGCCGATCACGGGCGGCCCGATGAGCGTCGGCGAGTTTGTACTCTTTGCGACGCAAGGGCTGGATCATAGCACCGGGCCCGGCGCATAACCACGCAACAAAGATAGGGAATAGAGGTTCCAGAGCGGTTGGGGCATACCGACCGGTGGCGTTCGCCGGAGTGTTTGTGTTGCCTGTGAGATCGAGCGCCGCCCGCGCGGCGCTTCGCGGGGCAAGCCCGCTCCCACATTTGTTGCAACGTGCCGAACCTGTCAGGCCATGGTTGCCTGCCTGGTTGCTCTTACCCGATTTCTCGACTGGCGCTGCTGCCGCCCCATCTGTCTCAAGTCATGCACCAAGGCGGACAACGCCTATCCCACAGGCATGGCCACGTTGCAACAAATGTGGGAGCGGGCTTGCCCCGCGAAGCGCCGCGCGGGCGGCGCTCGATCTCACAGGCAATAAAGATGCTGCGACCAGCCCATCGGTCAGTTGAAGATCAACTGCGCCGCCACCGCGAACATCATCACCGCCACCATCAGGTCGAGCATGCGCCAGGTCGCCGGCCGGGCCAGCCACGGCGCCAGCCAGGCCGCGCCGATCGCCAGGGTCGAGAACCACAGCAGCGAGGCACTGGCCGCCCCGGCCACGTAGGCACCAGGCGCAGCCTGCTGGGCGCCCAGTGAGCCGATCAGCAGCACCGTGTCGAGGTACACGTGCGGGTTCAGCAGGGTCACCGCCAAGGCACTGAGCAGTACCGCGCGGCGTGAGCGGGCACCTTGGCCTTGCTGGTGTTGCAGGCTTTGCTTGGAGCAGGCGCTGCGCAAAGCCTTGGCGCCGTACCAGATCAGGAACACCGCGCCACCCCAGCGGGCGATCGCCAGCAAGGTTGGGTTGTGCGCCAGCACAGTGGCCAGGCCGAACACTCCGGCAGCTACCAGGATGGCGTCACAGACGATGCACAGTGCCGCCACCGGCAAATGATGTTCGCGGCGCAAGCTCTGGGCGAGGACGAAGGCGTTCTGTGCACCGATGGCCATGATCAGGCCGAAGGCCACGAGCATGCCGTTGAGATAGCTTTGCCACATGGCGTGCTCTCCAAAGAAGCTAAAAGATGCTGGTCATTGTGATGAATCACGCTGTATAAGAAAAACAAATAAAGCTGATCCCTCATTAGGAAAATCGATGTTCGACTACAAGCTGCTGGCCGCCCTCGCCGCGGTGATCGAGCAGGGCGGTTTCGAACGCGCGGCGCAGGTGCTGGGCTTGTCGCAGTCGGCCATCTCCCAGCGCATCAAGCTGCTCGAGGCGCGGGTCGGTCAGCCGGTGCTGGTGCGTGCCACGCCGCCAAGCCCGACCGAAGTCGGCCGCCAGTTGCTGAACCATGTGCAGCAGGTGCGCCTGCTCGAACGCGACCTGCAGCGCCAGGTGCCGGCGCTGGACGAAGAGGGCATGCCGGAGCGCCTGCGGATTGCCATCAACGCTGACAGCCTGGCCACCTGGTGGGCCGGCGCAGTGGGCAAGTTCTGCGCACAGCAGAACGTGTTGACCGACCTGGTGGTGGAAGACCAGGAAGTGGGCCTGAAACGCATGCGTGCGGGCGAAGTGGCGGCCTGCCTGTGTGGCAGCGAGCGGCCGGTGGCCGGCGCGCGCAGCCTGCCACTGGGTGCCATGCGCTACCGCGCGCTGGCCAGCCCCGCGTTCATGGCGCGGCATTTTCCGCAGGGGTTCGCTGCCAGCCGCCTGGCCCGTACCCCTGCGATCGTTTACGGCCCGGACGATTTCCTGCAACACCGCTACCTGGCATCGCTGGGCATCGAGGACGGTTTCCTGCACCACTTGTGCCCATCGTCCGAAGGCTTCCTGCGCATGACCGAAGCGGGTCTGGGCTGGGGCCTGGTACCGGAACTGCAGGCACGCGAGCAACTGGCCAGCGGCCAGTTGGTGGAAATCTGCAGCGATACCCCCATCGATGTGCCGCTGTACTGGCATCATTGGCGCAATGGCGGGCAACTGCTCGCGCAACTGACCGACCACCTGCGGCACACCGCACGGCATTGGCTGGTGCCCTTGTAGCCACGGCTGGCGTCAGTTGCATCTGAAATCTGGCAAGACGGAGTCTTACATGCGAATTCTGGTCACCGGCGCGAGCGGCTTCATTGGCGGGCGCTTTGCGCGCTTTGCCCTGGAGCAGGGCCTGGACGTGCGGGTCAGCGGCCGTCGAGCCGAAGGGGTCGAGCACCTGGTCAAGCGCGGCGCCCAGTTCATCTCCGGCGACCTGGGTGATGCCGAACTGGCCCGCCGCCTGTGCCAGGGCGTCGATGCGGTGGTGCATTGTGCTGGCGCAGTGGGCAACTGGGGGCGCTATCAGGATTTCTACCAAGGCAATGTGGTGGTCACCGAAAACGTGGTCGAGGGCTGCTTGAAGGAGCACGTGCGACGCCTGGTACACCTGTCTTCGCCGTCGATCTACTTCAATGGCCGCTCGCGCCTGGACATCCGGGAAGACCAGGTGCCGCGCCGCTTTCACGACCACTACGGGCAAACCAAGCACATGGCCGAGCAGAAGGTATTCGGCGCCCAGGAGTTTGGCCTCGAGGTACTGGCACTGCGCCCACGCTTCGTCACTGGCGCGGGCGATGCCAGTATCTTCCCGCGGCTGATGCAGATGCAGCGCAAGGGGCGTGTGGCAATCATCGGCAACGGCCTTAACAAAGTCGATTTCACCAGCGTGCACAACCTCAACGAAGCGCTGCTCAGTGCCTTGTTCGTCGACGACCGGGCGCTGGGCCAGGCCTACAACATCAGCAACGGCCAGCCGTTGCCGCTGTGGGACGTGGTCAACTACGTGATGCGTCAGATGCAGCTGCCGCAGGTTACCCGTTACCGTTCCTACGGCCTGGGTTACAGCCTGGCCGCGCTGAACGAGGCGGCTTGCATGTTGTGGCCGGGGCGCCCGCAACCGACCCTGTCGCGCCTGGGGATGCAGGTGATGAGCCGCGATTTCACCCTGGATATCAGCCGTGCTCGACAGTACCTGGATTACCAGCCCAAGGTCAGCCTGTGGACGGCGCTGGATGAATTCTGCGCCTGGTGGAAGCATCAGCCGCCGGGGCAGTGAGGCCGCTCGGCCGACAATGGTCATCAACGCGCCGCGCTGGCGGTTTATACTCGTGCCTCTTTGCGACTACCGCGGTTGAATGTATCCATGCGTAACCATGCTCACGATGACTACGATGACGTGCCTACCCTGCGTGCCGGCACCCATGACGATGACGAACTGATGCCGGCGCACGTGGTGCGCAGCCGCCAGAAAGCCGCTCGCGGTGCCAGCACGGCGCCGCTCTGGGCATTGCTCGGCGCCTCGTTCATCGCCTTGGCGGGCCTTGGCTGGTGGAGCTTCCAGCAGATCTCGCTGATGGAGCAGCAGCTGGTGGCGACCCAGGAAAGCTTCGCCCGCATCAGCGAAGAAGCGGCGGGGCGCCTGCAAGCGATCAGTGGCAAGGTGGCGGCCAGCGAATCCGGCGCCACTACCAACAGCGAGGCGCTGAAGCTGCAATTGCGCCAGTTGCAGAAGGGCGTGGCCGGGCAGACCGGCGACCTGGGCAAGCGCCTTGAGCAGGTGCTGGCCGATACCCGTGAACAGCAGAAGGCCGTGACCGAGCTGCAAAGCCAGTTGCAGGCGCAGTTGAAGGCGGTGAATGGCGAACTGGCCGCATTGCGCTCGGGCCAGGTCGATGGGGGCAAGCTGGATACCCAGTTCAAGGGGCTGAACGAACAGGTCGCTGCGCTGAAGGCCGCGCAGGTCGATGGCGCCAAGCTGGATGGGCAGCTCAAGAGCCTGAGCAGCGAGGTGGCGGCGCTGAAGAAGCAGGGTAACCCGAGCGCGGCCATCCAGGGCCTGGAACAGGATATTCTGGTGCTCAAGAGCCAGATCGACAACCGCCCGGCCGCGGCGGCCTCCGGTGGTGCTTCGGTGCAGGAGTTCGATGCCTTCAGGGCACAGACGACCCGTAACCTGAATACCTTGCAGAGCCAGGTTCAGAACCTTCAGCAGCAGATCAATGCCCGGCCCTGAAACCACCTGAGCCTTCTTCGCGGGCACGCCCGCTCCCACAGGTACAGCGACAAGCTTGAAGATTGCGCTGATCCTGTGGGAGCGGGCGTGCCCGCGAATGGCCCTCAATCACAACCGCGGATAGTCGATGTACCCCACCGGCCCTTTGCCATAGAAAGTCTCCGGCCGCGCCTCGTTCAACGGCGCATCCGCCGCCAGCCGCGCCGGCAGGTCGGGGTTGGCGATGAACGGCACGCCAAACGCCACGGCGTCAGCCTTGCCACTGGCCAGGGCCGCATTGGCACTGGCCTTGTCAAACCGCTCATTGACGATGTACGGGCCACCGAACGCTTCCTTGATCAGCGGGCCGATACTGTCATCGGCTTCCTTTTCCCGCGAGCAGATGAAGGCAATACCCCGCTTGCCCAGCTCGCGGGCCACGTAGGTAAAGGTTTCGGCGCGGTCGGCATCGCCCATGTCATGGGCATCGGCACGCGGTGCCAGGTGCACGCCGACGCGGTTGGCGCCCCAAACCTCGATGGCTGCATCGGTCACTTCCAGCAGCAGCCGCGCACGGTTTTCCAGCGAGCCGCCGTAGCGGTCGGTGCGCTGGTTGGTGCTGCTCTGCAGGAACTGGTCGAGCAGGTAGCCGTTGGCACCGTGGATCTCTACGCCATCGAAACCGGCAGCCTTGGCATTCTCGGCGCCGCTGCGGTAGGCCTCGACGATGTCGATGATTTCTTCGGTTTCCAGCGCGCGCGGGGTGGGGTAGTCGCTGAGCGGGCGTACCAGGCTTACATGGCCTTTAGGCTGAATTGCACTGGGGGCTACCGGCAGCTCGCCGTTCAGGTAGCTGGGGTGGGAGATGCGGCCAACATGCCACAGCTGCAGGAAGATGCGCCCGCCGGCGGCATGCACGGCCTTGGTCACATTGTTCCAGCCACGCACCTGCTCGTCGTTCCAGATACCGGGGGTATCCGGGTAGCCGACGCCCATGGCGCTGACCGAGGTCGCCTCGCTGAGGATCAGCCCGGCGCTGGCGCGCTGCACGTAGTACTCGGCCATCAGCGCGTTGGGTACGCGGCCTTCGTCGGCCCGGCAGCGGGTGAGCGGGGCCATGATGATGCGGTTGGGCAGTTGCAGGTCGCCCAGGGTGATCGGATCGAAAAGCGTGGTCATGACGGTTACCTGCCTGTTCAGAGTGCTTGGCGCAGTTGTTCGAGAAACGCCTGGATGGTGGCTTCGTTGCGTTTGAAGAAGTGCCATTGGCCGATCTTCTGGCTGCTGATCAGCCCGGCGCGCTGCAGGGTGGCCAGGTGGGCGGAGACGGTTGACTGCGAGAGGCCGCAGCGTTGGTCGATCTGCCCGGCACACACACCGTTCTCGGTGCTGTGGTACTGGTCGGGGAATTGCGTCGCCGGGTCCTTCAGCCAGCTGAGGATTTCTCGCCTGACCGGGTGGGCCAGCGCTTTTATGATTTCGTCGAGATCGAGAGGCATGGGTTGAGGCTCGTTGTAGCGGTATATCGCGATGGAGCGAAATGTAAATCGCGCTTTGCCGATATACCAATACCAAGAGGTTCTGAGCTCAGTATGAATCGCTATATCGCGTTATAACGATATGCTGGCTGGCGGTGCTAGACTGCGCTGATGAACTACCTCGCACACCTGCACCTGGGCGGCCCGGCGCCGCAACAACTGCTTGGCAGTCTGTATGGCGATTTTGTCAAAGGCTCACTGGAAGGGCGCTTCCCACCTGCGCTGGAGGCGGCCATCCGGCTGCACCGGCATATCGACAGCTATACCGACCAGCACCCGTTGGTGTTGGCGGCGCTGGCGCGTTTTCCACGGGAGCGGCGGCGCTTTGCCGGCATCGTTCTGGATGTGTTTTTCGACCATTGCCTGGCGCGGCATTGGCGGGATTATGCCGAGCAGCCGCTGGAGCAGTTCACTGGGGCCTTTTATCGGGTATTGCTGGCGGAGCCCGAGTTGCCGGGGCGGCTGGCGCGGATTGCGCCGTTCATGGCAGCGGATGACTGGTTGGGGGCGTATGGCGACTTTGCCACGCTGGAGCAGGTGTTCAACGGCATCGCCCGGCGCTTGTCGCGGCCGGAAGGGATGGTTGGGGTGATGGGGGAGCTGGAGCGGTTGTATGAGCCATTGTTGGCGGACTTCAGGGCGTTTTATCCACAGTTGCAGGCCTTTGCTGCGGCTGGCCGGTTGTCTGGCAGTTAGTGCCGGGTTGGCATTGCTGGCCTCTTCGCGGGTAAACCCGCTCCCACAGGACACCACAGGCCTCAGGATGAGTGCCATCCCTGTGGCTCCCACAGCTATACCACAGACCTCAGGACTGCTATTGCAGTGGCTCCCACGGGTACACCACAGAACTCAGGATGAGCGCGGTCCCTGTGGGAGCGGGTTCACCCGCGAAAGGGCCAGAACAGGCAGTGCAACAATTCAGGCAGCCCGCGCCTGCCGCCTTGGCGCCAGCTCGACTTCTCCAACCCCGAACAACGCCAGGTGAATCGCCTGCTGCGCCTGCAGCGCCAGCACCGCTCGCTCCTTGCCCACGCTGCCGATCGGCTGCAACAGGTGAATGCACACCTCGCCCCGCGGCAGGGCAAACAGGCGCATCAGGTGCGACACCAGGTCATCGTCACCAATGAACGGCGCAATCGGGTCGATCTGGCCTTCACGCAGGTACTGGATGGCCACCGGCTGCACCGCCACGCCACGGTCGATGGCGCCTGCCAGCAGGCGGCCATGGAAGGTGCGCAGGGTACGGCCGCTGGTGGTGGTGCCTTCCGGGAAGATCAGCAGTGGCCGGGCAAGGCCCAGTTGCCCGGCGATCTGCTCGCGCAGGCGCTGGCTGTCGCCCCCGCCACGGCGGATGAACAGAGTGCCTGCCTTTTCCGCCAGCCAGCCGGCCACCGGCCAATGGCGCACTTCGGCCTTGGACAGGAACGACAGCGGCAGCAGCATGCCGAGCAGGGGGATATCGGTCCAGGACACGTGGTTGCTGACCCACAGCATCGGCCGCTGCGGCAGCTCGCCGATCACCCGCACATCGAAGGGCAAGGCAGTGACCAGGCGCTTCATGAACAGGCAGGTCCAGCGTTGGCGGCGCTCTATGGGCGCCTTGAACCCCAGGCGTTCGCCCAGGGCAATCACGCTGGCCATCAGCATGCCCAGCAGCAGTACATGCAGCAGTCGAGTCAGGCGGGCCATTACCCGCAGCTTCGGCATCAGACCGCTGCCTTGAAGTGGCGGGCGTAGCGTGGGCACAGTTCGTCGCGCTTGAGCAGGATGAACACGTCGGCCACCTGGAAGTCTTCGTCCCAGCATGGCTCGCCGCAGATCTTCGCGCCCAGGCGCATGTACGCCTTGAGCAGCGGTGGCATTTCGGCAATGACGTTGTTCGGCAGGGGCAAGTTGGGCAACGGGTTCTTTGGCTCGGCGCGCAGGTGCTCGGTGCACAAGTAGCGGTCACGCAGGCGCTGCATCACCGCGTGGGCCTGTACCCCGCCATCCTGCATGGGGATGCTGGCGCAGCCCATCAGGTAGCTGTAGCGGCCTTCGTTGAGCACTTCGGCCAGTTCGCCCCAGAGCACGGCGATGGTGCCGCCGTTGCGGTAGTCGGGGGCTACGCAGGTACGGCCCAGCTCCAGGATCGGGCCCTGCAGCTGCAACAGCCCGTGCAGGCTGAATTCTTCTTCGCTATAGAAGCGGCCCAGGCTGCTGGCGGCCTGATGGTCCAGCAGGCGGGTGGTGGCAACCAGCTCACCGGTGTTCAGGTCGCGTACGCCAATGTGGCGGCAGTGCACGTCGTAGTCGTCCATGTCCAGGCCTTGCTCGGCTCCTTTGAGCTTGGCCTTGAATTCGGCGCTGAACACTTTGTAGCGCAGGGCCTGGGCTTCCTGCAGGGCCGCGGCGCCAACCAGGCGTTCGGCTTGCAGACGGCGTTCGGTGCTGTTGTCGCCAGCGTGAGCGATCCGAGTCATTACGAGTCTCCATAAGCCAGCCATGAAGGGTTGCGGCCGGTCGGCTTTGTTGTGCAAAGTCAGCCTAGGTAGATGGGGTGTCACCCCTGTGAATCTTTGGTGATGCTTGCGTGACACCCCCCTGAGCCTCAACTGAAAGCCCTTCAGCAAGGAGCCGACCGATGGCCTGGTTGCAACGACTCAACGACCCGCTTCGCCAAGCGCTGGCGGGCACCCTGGGCGAAACCTATGCCGCCCTGCTCGAACGCCTTGGCCCGGTTGCCCCGTTCGAACTGGCGGTGCTCGGCGGGCGCGCGATGAGCACCCCGGGCCTGGCCTTCCTGGTCGGCTACCAGGCCGCCTTGCGCGTGCTGTGGCCCAGTGCCCCACCCAGCCTCGGTGCCCTGTGTGCCACCGAACGGCGCAGCGTGCGGCCGGCGGACATGCACACGCGCCTGGACGGCTTGCGGCTGAGCGGCAGCAAGGATTTCGTCACCGCAGGCCTGGAGGCGGAATGGTTGTTGGTGGCGGCACGCTGCGAGGCGACTGGGGCGGCACCACAATTGAGCCTGGCGGTGGTCTACCCCGGGGAGCCCGGTGTGACGCTGGAAGCGCTGCCTACCCTGCCGCTGATGCCGGAGGTGGGTCATGGGCGACTGGTGCTGGAGCAGGCGGCGTGCGAGTTGCTGGCCGGTGATGGCTGGGATGCCTATGTGAAGCCGTTCCGTTCGCTGGAGGACTTGTATGTGCTTACGGCGTTGACGGCCTGGCTGTATGGCGTGGGGCAGGAGTGCGCCTGGCCACAGGCCCTGCGCCTGCAGTTGCTTGGGCTGCTGGCCGGGTGTGCCGAAGGTAGCCGGCAGTGCGCCGATAGCGTTGGCTGCCATTTGTTGCTGGGGGGATTGTTTGCACAGTTCCAGGCGCTGCGAGGGGAGATCGATGCTGCGTTGGCGGCGGGGCCGGCGCAGTGGGCGCAGATCTGGCAGCGTGACCAGGGGGTGATGGCGCTGGCGGCGGCGGCGCGGGAGAAGCGGCTGAACAAGGCTTGGGCTGCTGCGGGATTGTCATGAATGCCTGATAGGTTTGTGTGATCCGATGAATCCTGGGGCCGCTTTGCGGCCCTTTCGCGACACAAGGCCGCTCCTACAGGGGACCGCGTCAAGTTCAGGTTGACGCTGTACCTGTAGGAGCGGCCTTGTGTCGCGATAGGGCTGCGCAGCGGCCCCAAAGACGGCGATCACGATGAAGGTACTGTTGATCATACTGACAATGGTTGCGGGTTGTGCCCGGGCCGAAGACTGGCCCGAGCCCGACTGGCCGATCGATAGCCCCCCCCTCGACTGGCAAGCCGTCGACGCCTACGCCTTCCCCGCACACACCACCCCCGAACGCAGCGGCATCCGCACCGACGCCCTGCTGATCATCCGCGACGGCCGTATCCTTCACGAACGCTACGCCGCCCCCAGCACCGCCGCCACCGCCCACCTCACTTGGTCGATCAGCAAGAGCGTACTCGCCACGCTATTGGGCGTAGCCCAGGGCGAAGGCCGCTTCCAGCTGCAAGATCCGGTCGCCCGTTTCTACCCGGCCATGCACGCCCACCCTGGCGTGCGCATGGCCGACCTGCTGCATTGGGCCAGCGGCCTGGACTGGCAGGAAGACTACGAGTACGCCCCGCTCAAGTCCTCGGTGGTGGCCATGCTGTATACCCGTGGCCGCGAGGACATGGCGGCGTATACGGCCGCGCGGGAAGCGGTGGCCAGCCCGGGCCAGCGGTTTCTCTATTCCAGTGGCGACAGCAACCTGCTGGCCGCCGCGCTGCGTGGCATGCTCGATGCCGGTCAGTACCGCGACTACCCCTGGCATGCGCTGTTCACCCCTTTGGGCATCGACAGCGCGGTATGGGAGCGGGACCGCGCGGGAACCTACGTGGGCTCGTCCTACCTGTACCTCAGCGCTCGCGACCTGGCGCGCATCGGCCTGCTGATGCAGCGTGACGGGCGCTGGCAGGGGCGGCAATTGCTGCCCAAGCCCTGGATGGCGTTCAACCGCACGCCGTTTGCCGGGGCCGAAGCGCTGCCCGGTGAGGCCAACCCCGGTGGCCATTGGTGGCTCAACCAGCCGCTGGCCGAGGCTGCACGGCCTTGGCCGAGTGCGCCCGCAGACACCTATGCAGCCCTTGGCCACTGGGGCCAGGCGCTATACGTGCTGCCCGCGCAAAAGCTGGTCATCGTGCGTTATGCCAATGACCGCGACAGCAGCTACCAGCACGACGAACTGCTCAAGCGGATACTCGCGGTTCTGGCCGGGGAGGGGACATGAAGCGGGTACTGCTGGTTGTATTGCTGGGGGTGGTGTACTGGGCCTGGTACGAACGCCAGGCCTTGGCAGACTTCCCCGGCATTCTTTCGGCCTACTCGGCCAAGGAATATTGCTCGTGCCGCTTCGTCATGGGTTTCGAGCCGGCGTATTGCCAAGGCTATGTGAAGCAATGGCTGCCGCTGAGCTTGCTTGCGGAAGACAGCCAACAGCGGCAGGTCACCGCCGAAGGCCTGGGCCGACGCAACCAGGCCGCCTGGCAAGGCCCACGCGAGGGCTGCCGCTTGCTGCCGTGAAGGCGGGCGGGTAAGGTTGGCGGCCTGGTTTCACGAGATCTGTCATGTTCAAGCTGCCCCGCCTGCTACCCGCCCTGTTACTGGCTTTTTGCCTGCCCGCCCATGCCAACTGGCACCTCGATGGCGAGTCTTCGCGCCTTTCGTTCATTACCGGCAAGAACGGTAACACCGCCGAAGTGCACCGGTTCCTGGTGCTGCATGGCACGGTCGACCGCAAGGGTGTGGCTGGGTTGAGCATCGAGATGGACTCGGTGAGCAGCGGTATTCCGCTGCGTGACGAACGCATGCGCGAGGACCTGTTCGAGGTCGAGCGCTTTGCCGAAGCCAAGGTGCAGGCGCAACTGGACCTGCGGCCGATCAACGACCTGGCCAATGGTGCCCAGATCGAACTGCGCCTGCCGCTGACCGTGACCCTGCATGGCCAGTCGCACAGCTACAACGCCTTGCTGCTGGCCACCCGCCTGGACGAGCGACGCTTCCAGGTGGTGACCCTCGAGCCCTTGGTGCTGCGCGCCGAGGATTTCGGCCTGCTGCCGGGGCTGCAACGCCTGCGCAAGTTCGCCGGGCTCAAGTCCATCAACCCGTCGGTGCCGGTTAGCGCGGTGCTGATCTTCACCGCCCGCTGACATGCCGGGGCCGGTCTTTCCCTGGCGGGATGGCAACCAGTTCGAACTGCTGATCGACGGCCCCGAGTTTTTTCCGCGCATGCTCCTGGCGATCGTGCGCGCCGAGTTTCAGGTCGACCTGGAGCTGTACCTGGTCGAGGCCGGTGACTGCGCGGATGCGGTGGTCGAAGCGCTGGAGCAGGCTGCCCGACGCGGCGTGCGGGTGCGCTGCCTGTTCGACGACTATGGCTCGCTGGCTTTCAACAGCAAGTTGCGTCAGCGCCTGCTGGACGCAGGTGTGTACCTGCGCTGGTACAACCGCCTGCGCTGGAAGCGTGGCCTGCGCAACCTGTACCGCGATCACCGCAAGTTGCTGCTGGTGGACGAGCGCTGGGCAGTGGTGGGCGGCACGGGTGTCACCGACGAGTTCTGGACGCCGGGTGAGGCGACCAGTGAGTGGCACGAGGTGATGGTGCAGATGCAGGGGCCGGTAGTGAGCGACTGGCAGTTGCTGTTCGATCGCCAGTGGCACGCCAACAACCGTCGTACCGCCTGGCGCCCCGCCGAGGGCTTTGGCCTGCCGCGCCTGCCCAAGGTGCCTGCGCAGGGGCAGGGCATGGGCCGGGTGGCTTATGCCGACGCCCGCCAGCACCAGGACATCCTGCATTCGCTGGTGCGGGCGATCAACAGCGGCAAGCAGCGAGTCTGGTTGGCCACACCTTATTTCCTGCCGACCTGGAGCGTGCGCCGGTCGCTGCGCCGGGCCGCCGGTAAAGGGGTCGATGTACGGCTGCTGCTGACCGGGCCACGCACCGATCACCCATCGGTACGTTACGCCGGGCACCGCTATTACCCGCGTTTGTTGCGCGCAGGGGTACGCATCTACGAGTACCAGCCGTGTTTCCTGCACCTGAAGATGGTGCTGATCGACGACTGGGTCAGTATCGGCTCGTGCAACTTCGATCACTGGAACCTGCGCTTCAACCTCGAAGCCAATATCGAGGCCCTCGACCCGCCTCTGACGGCAGCCGTGCAGGCCAGTTTCGAGCGTGATTTCGCCTTGAGCGAGGTAGTCGACCTGAGCCACTGGAATGCCCGGCCGCTGTGGCGCCGGATGAAGCAGCGGTTGTGGGGTTGGCTGGACCGGTTGGTGGTCAACCTGCTCGACCGTCGTGACTGAGACCGGCTATCGTGCAGTGACTGTCTCAAGGCAATCGAAGGAGTGGGTGCGATGACGGCGAAGAAAATTCTCATGTTGGTCGGTGACTACGTCGAAGATTACGAGGTCATGGTGCCGTTCCAGGCGCTGAGCATGGTCGGGCATACCGTGCATGCGGTATGCCCGGAAAAGGTCGCGGGGCAGACCGTGCGTACCGCGATTCATGACTTCGAGGGCGAACAGACCTACAGCGAAAAGCCGGGGCACAATTTTGCCCTGAATTACGATTTCGTGCGGGTGCGTGCCGAGGGGTATGACGCGTTGCTGATCCCCGGTGGCCGGGCACCGGAGTACCTGCGTCTGGATGAAAAGGTGCTGGAGCTGGTGCGGGCGTTCGACCAGGCCGGCAAGCCGATTGCGGCGGTGTGCCATGGTGCCCAGCTGTTGGCGGCGGCGGGTGTGCTGGAGGGGCGCGAATGCAGTGCGTACCCGGCGTGTGCGCCGGAAGTGCGGCTGGCGGGCGGCACGTTCATCGATATCGCGGTGGACCAGGCGCATGTGGACGGCAACCTTGTGACGGCACCGGCATGGCCGGCGCATCCGGCGTGGCTGGCGGCATTCCTCAAGGTGCTTGGTACCCGCATCTCCTGATCGGGCCTCTTCGCGGGTAAACCCGCTCCCACAGGGATTGCACAGGTTTTTGGAATTTGTGGCGACCTTGTGGGAGCGGGTTTACCCGCGAAGAGGTCAGTACAGGCAATACACCCCTGCCAGGCTCAACCTACCTGCTCGACCCAGTCATTGAGGTTGTAGTAGTTGGTCACCCGGGCAATCTTCCCGCAATGGATATAGAAGAACGCCCCCGCCGGCAGCACATAGGTCTGCCCGTTGGCCGCCGGCAACCCTTCGTCATCGGCCAGATATTCCCCATGCACGGTGAATTCCGCCGCCGCGCGGCTGCCGTCGGCGTTCTGCATCACCACGATGTCGGCCAGGCGCTCGCGGTAACAGCGGTTCATCTTGTCCATGAACGCTGCAAACCGGGCCTTGCCCATCTGCCGCTCGCCCTGGTTGATGTCGTGGATCACATCCTCGCTGAGCAGGGCGAGAAAGGCCGGCATGTCGCCAGCGTTGAAGGCGGCGTAGTAAGCATTTACCAGTTCGGTAGCGGTCATGGAACAATACCTGTCGTGGAGGGAAAAGGCGGGTCGTTGCTCCGGATGATAGGGTTTCCCCTCAAGCCCGGCTTAGCCGAGCGCGTCATCCACATCGACAAAACGACCGCCAAGCATGGAAATACGCCTGTTGCACGGCGCCGCTATCGCGCCTTACATCGATGACCTCGCTCGCCTGCGCCTTACCGTGTTCCGCGAGTTTCCCTACCTTTATGACGGCACCCCGGAGTACGAGGCCGACTACCTGGCCACCTATGCCCGCTCCGGGCGCAGCCTGGTGGTACTGGCGCTGGACCACGGCAAGGTGGTCGGCGCCTCCACCGGCCTGCCGCTGGTGGATGTCGCCCCCGAGTTCCAGCAGCCGTTCCTGGCCCAGGGGCGCGACCCGGCCAGCGTGTACTACTTCGGTGAATCGGTGGTACTGCCCGAGTACCGTGGCCAAGGCCTGGGGGTGCGCTTTTTCATCGAGCGCGAGTCCTACGCACACAAACTGGCCGAGTTCGATTACTGCGCGTTCTGCGCGGTCGAACGGCCAGGCGTGCATCCACGGCGGCCAGCGGACTACAAGCCATTGCATGGCTTCTGGCGTAACCGCGGCTTCCTGCATGACCCGTCGCTGCGCACCAGCTACGCCTGGCGCGACCTGGACGAGCAGGAGAGTTCTGACAAGCTGATGTCGTTCTGGCTCAAGGAACTGCCGATATGATCCGCCTGGCGGCCTGCCAGTACGCTATCGAGCTGCATGAAACCTGGGAGGCCTACGCCGACCACCTGCAAGGACTGTGCGCCGAGGCGGTGGACGCGGGGGCCCGCCTGCTGCTGTTGCCAGAGTACGCCGGGCTGGTACTCAGCGGGCAGCTGAATGCCGAGCAACGGGGTGACCTGAAGGCCTCCATCGCCGATATCCAGCCGTTGATCGAGCCCTGGAAGGCCTTGTGCGAGGGCCTCGCCCGGCGCTGGGGTATCTACCTGCAACCAGGTAGCGTACCGGTACTGGACAGCGATGGGCGCTACCGCAACCGTGCCTGGCTGTTCGGCCCCAACGGTGTGCTGGGCTACCAGGACAAACTGATGATGACCCGTTTCGAGCGGGAGCAGTGGGACATAGCCGCGGGCCAGGGGCTGCAGGTGTTTGACACCGAACTGGGGCGCCTGGGGATCCTGATCTGCTACGACAACGAATTCCCGATGCTGGCCCGGTGCCTGGCCGAGGGTGGTGCCGACCTGATCCTTGCACCAAGTTGCACCGACACCGAGGCGGGTTACCACCGGGTGCGCATTGGCGCGCAGGCGCGGGCGCTGGAGAACCAGATTGCGGTGTTGCAGAGCCCTACTGTCGGGCTGGCGCCGTGGTCGCCGGCGCTGGACGAGAATATCGGCCGGGCAGGGTTGTTCGTGCCGCCGGACCATGGGATGCCGGGGGATGGGGTGGTGGCGCTGAGTGAAGAGCTGAGTCCGGTTTGCAGCCAGTGGCTGGTGTGTGAGGTGGATCTGGAAGAGGTGCGGCGGGTGAGGCGGGAAGGGCAGGTGTTTACCCGCAGGGACTGGCCGGAGCAGTTCGAAAGAATTGTGTAGAACAGGGCGGCCTCTTCGCGGGTGAACCCGCTCCCACAGGTATCGCGCAGCCTTGAGGCTTGTGCTGTCCCTGTGGGAGCGGGTTTACCCGCGAAAAAGGCGACGCTGTTACATCAGGCTTACTTCACTTCGACTGCCAGGCTCTGGGCGATCTTGCTCTGCCACAGGGCAGGGCCAGTGATGTGTACCGACTCACCGTTGCTGTCCACGGCGACGGTCACCGGCATGTCCTTGACCTCGAACTCGTAGATCGCTTCCATGCCCAGCTCGGCGAAGGCCAGGACCTTCGACTTGCGGATGGCCTGGGCCACCAGGTAGGCGGCGCCGCCGACGGCCATCAGGTACACGGCCTTGTTGTCCTTGATCGCTTCGATGGCGGTGGGGCCGCGCTCGGACTTGCCGATCATGCCCAGCAGGCCGGTCTGCTCGAGGATCTGGCGGGTGAACTTGTCCATGCGGGTGGCGGTGGTCGGGCCAGCTGGGCCTACCACTTCGTCACCGACCGGGTCGACCGGGCCGACGTAGTAGATGAAGCGGCCTTTCAGGTCCACCGGCAGCTCTTCGCCACGGTTGAGCATTTCGACCATGCGCTTGTGCGCGGCATCGCGGCCGGTCAGCATCTTGCCGTTGAGCAGGATGGTTTCGCCTGGCTTCCAGCTGGCGACTTCTTCCGGGGTGATGGCGTCGAGGTTGACGCGACGGGCGCTCGGGCCGGCTTCCCAGACGATTTCCGGGTAGGCGTCCAGCGACGGCGCTTCCAGCTCGGCCGGGCCGGAGCCATCGAGCACGAAGTGGGCGTGGCGGGTGGCGGCGCAGTTGGGGATCATGCACACCGGCAGCGAAGCGGCGTGGGTCGGGTAGTCCATGATCTTCACGTCGAGCACGGTGGTCAGGCCACCCAGGCCCTGGGCGCCGATGCCCAGCTGGTTGACCTTCTCGAACAGCTCCAGGCGGATTTCTTCCAGACGGTTCTGCGGGCCACGGGCTTTCAGTTCGTGGATGTCGATGGACTCCATCAACACTTCCTTGGCCATCACGGCGGCTTTCTCGGCAGTACCGCCGATGCCGATGCCGAGCATGCCAGGCGGGCACCAGCCAGCGCCCATGGTCGGGACGGTCTTCAGTACCCAGTCGACGATCGAGTCGGATGGGTTGAGCATGGCCATCTTCGACTTGTTCTCCGAGCCGCCGCCCTTGGCTGCGACATCGACCTCGACCTTGTCGCCGGGAACGATGGAGTAGTGGATCACTGCCGGGGTGTTGTCCTTGGTGTTCTTGCGGGCACCGGCCGGGTCGGCCAGGATCGAGGCGCGCAGGACGTTTTCAGGCAGGTTGTAGGCGCGACGCACACCTTCGTTGATCATGTCGTCGACGCTCAGGGTGGCGCCGTCCCAGCGCACGTCCATGCCCACGCGCACGAACACGGTGACGATACCGGTGTCCTGGCAGATCGGGCGGTGGCCGGTGGCGCACATGCGCGAGTTGATCAGGATCTGGGCGATGGAATCGCGGGCAGCGGGCGATTCTTCACGCAGATAGGCCTCGTGCATGGCCTGGATGAAATCGACGGGGTGGTAGTACGAGATGAATTGCAGGGCGTCGGCGACGCTCTGAATCAGGTCGTCTTGCTTGATCACGGTCATGCAGCGCGCTCCTCTTAAAGACGGGAACATTCATATAGACGCTCGACGGTGCCGACCAGCGTGTCGAAACGCCTTGCAAAGGCGCGCCGGCAGCATGGCCGACGCAAAAGGGCGCGGCAGTATAGCGTGCCTCACCGTGTGAAACACCTGCGAGTGGTCTGGACCATGGTCGGCAGGGGGCAGGCATTGTTCTTGCTGGCTCGCTGAAGAGATAGGATGCTTTGGAAGGGGCTGCTCTGCAGCCCATCGCCGGCAAGCCAGCTCCCACAGGATTGCACCATGCCTGAGGTTTGCACATTACCTGTGGGAGCTGGCTTGCCGGCGAATAGGGCGCAAAGCGCCCCCAGAAAATCAACAGCTGGAAGAGATAGCTGACAATGCCCGAACTTTGCGTAGGCGAGCGCCGCTGGGCGGTGCCGACCGGCAGCAACCTGCTCGATGCCTTGAATGATGCCGGGCTGAACGTGCCCTACAGTTGCCGCGCCGGCAGTTGCCATGCCTGCCTGGTGCACTGCCTGGCCGGGCAACCGCTGGACGCCTTGCCCCAGGCCTTGGCGCAGGACAAGCACGCCCAGGGCTGGCGCCTGGCCTGCCAGTGCCAGGTAGTCGAAGACCTGTGCCTGGCGCTGTTCGACCCGCAGCAGGATGGCGTGCCGGCGCAGGTGTGTGCCCTGGACTGGTTCGGCGATGTGCTGCGGGTGCGGTTACGTCCCGAACGGGCAATGCGTTACCAGGCGGGGCAGCATGTGGTGCTGTGGAATGGCACGGTAGCGCGGCCTTACTCCTTGGCCAGCCTGCCGGGCGAAGATGATTTTCTCGAGTTCCATATCGACTGTCAGCGCCCCGGTGCCTTTTGTGACAGGGCCCGTGGCTTGCAACTGGGTGATGTGCTGCGCCTGGGCGAGCTCAGGGGTGGGGCCTTGCATTACGACCCGGACTGGCAGCAGCGGCCGCTGTGGTTGCTGGCGGCGGGGACCGGGCTGGCGCCGTTGTGGGGCATCTTGCGCGAGGCATTGCGGCAGGGGCACCAAGGGGAAATCAGGGTGATGCATGTGGCGCGCGAGGGCGCCGGGCATTATCTGGCCGAGCCGTTGCGAGAGATGGCGGGTGTGAATGTCGAGTTGGTACTGGCAGAGCAGTTGGATGAAGCGTTGGCCGGGCTGCGGCCGTCATCGCGCCAGACGGTAGCGCTGGTGTGCGGGGCACCGGGGACTGTCGAGCGGTTTGCCCGACGGCTGTTCATTGCAGGGGTGCCACGAGGGCAAGTGTTTGCCGATGTGTTTGTCGAGCATGCCTGAGGCATGTGTGTTGCCTGGGCTGGCCTGTTCGCGGGTAAACCCGCTCCCACAGGGTTAGTGGCAGGCCTGGGGCTAGCGCTGTACCTGTGGGAGCGGGTTCACCCGCGAAGGGCCGCAGAGCAGCCCTCTATGGAGCAGATCAACCGACCAGCGGATCACCGACATGCAGGATCTTCATGCCATTGGTGCCACCGATGGTGTGGTAGCTGTCACCCTTGGTCAGGATGACCCAGTCACCTTGCTCAACCAGGCCACGCTTGAGCAGTTCGTCGACGGCCGCCTGGCTCACCTTGTCGGCCGGCAGCGAAGCCGGGTCGAAGGCGATCGGGTAGACGCCACGGAACATGTTGGCGCGTGCCTGGGTGGCGCGGTGCGGCGACAGCGCGAAGATCGGCACGTGCGAACGCAGGCGCGACATGATCAGCGGGGTATAGCCACTTTCGGTCAGGGCGATGATCGCCTTCACGCCCGGGAAGTGGTTGGCGGTGTACATGGCCGCCAGGGCGATGCTTTCGTCGCAACGCTCGAAGGTGGTGTGCAGGCGGTGGCTGGACTTCTGGCTGGTCGGGTGCTTTTCGGCACCCAGGCAGATGCGGGCCATGGCCTGGACGGCTTCGATCGGGTAGGAGCCAGCGGCGCTTTCGGCCGACAGCATCACCGCGTCGGTGTTGTCCAGCACGGCGTTGGCCACGTCGGACACTTCGGCGCGGGTCGGCATCGGGTTCTGGATCATCGACTCCATCATCTGGGTCGCCACGATCACCGCCTTGTTGTTGCGGCGGGCGTGCTGGATGATCTTCTTCTGGATGGCGATCAGCTCGGCGTCACCGATTTCCACGCCCAGGTCGCCACGGGCAACCATCACGGCGTCGGAGGCGAGGATCAGCTTGTCGAGGGTCTCGTCGTCGGCCACCGCTTCGGCGCGTTCGATCTTGGCCACCAGCCAGGCACTGCCGCCAGCTTCGTCACGCAGCTTGCGTGCGTATTCCATGTCGCTGGCGTCACGCGGGAAGGACACGGCCAGGTAGTCCAGGTCCATTTCCGCGGCCAGCTTGATGTCGGCCTTGTCCTTCTCGGTCAGGGCCGGTGCGGTCAGGCCGCCGCCTTTACGGTTGATACCCTTGTGGTCCGACAGCGGGCCACCGATGATCACCACGCAGTGCAGGGCATCCGCGGTGGCGGTTTCGACGCGCATCACCACACGGCCATCGTCGAGCAGCAATTCGTCACCAACGCCGCAGTCCTTGACCAGGTCGGGGTAGTCGATACCGACGATGTCCTGGTTGCCTTCGGTCAGCGGGTGGGCAGTGGAGAAGGTGAACTTGTCACCGATCTTCAATTCGATGCGCTTGTTGGCGAACTTGGCGATGCGGATCTTCGGACCCTGCAGGTCGCCCAGCAGTGCAACATGGCGGCCGTTCTTGGCGGCGATTTCACGGATCAGGCGCGCGCGGGCCTTGTGCTCGTCCGGAGTGCCGTGGGAGAAGTTCAGGCGTGCCACGTCCAGGCCGGCGAGGATCAGCTGTTCGATCACTTCCGGCGAGTTGCTGGCGGGGCCAAGGGTGGCGACGATTTTGGTACGGCGGATGCTCATGCACAGACTCCTATAGTGAAGCGCAGCGAAAGGCTACTCCTGAATCTCGCTGTAGTCATTGTTCCGTTGCACTACCTGCGACCAAGGCAGGGTGGCATTTGAACGGGCAGGGTATCCTTGCAAAAGGGTGTGAAGATTTGCCGGCAAAGGCCGATACACTGGCATCAAAGGAGACCCCCATGCGAGCCCTGATCGTTTTAGCCCTGGCGGCCAGCGCCGTCGGCTGCACCCGCTGGTCCATGGACCACCACCTGAACAATGCCTACCGCGCCTACGACCGTGGCGATTGCGCGCGGGTCATGCTCGAGCTGTCACAGGTCGACCGCACCAGCCGTGCGCGACCGTTCATCCACCCCGAGGTGTCGCTGCTGCGCGGCCAGTGCCTGGAGCGCCAGGCGTTGTACGTGGATGCCGCGCAGACCTACCAGTACCTGATCCAGCAGTACCCGGGCAACGAATACGCCTATCGCGCCCAGGCGCGCCTGCAGACTCTGGATAAACTCGGCCATTTGCGCGGCGCCGAAGCCGCCGTGGCCACCCCGGCAAGCGCCGCACCTTGGCGTTAACACCAAGGTGCATTTTATTTAACAGGATTTGCCGCGTGCACTGGGCTAATCTGTAACTCAGCTGTTACAACAACCGCCAGTTCCACGTATTCCTGGCTCCGGATACGGACTGCAATCGCGATCATGTTCAACAAGCGCCACATCGAACGCCATCAACTGCCTTGTGTCCTGCAGGTGTTCAACCGCTGTACCGGTCAGCTGATCGGCCAGCTGGGCAATGCTTCCGAGGACGGGCTCATGCTGATCAGCCAGTTGCCTGTGCTGGTCGGGCCCGATTACGACTTGCAGTTGCGTCTGCCGCTGGTCGGGGGCGGGCATCAGTTCGTCAACCTCACCGCCAGTTGCCTGTGGTGCCGCGAAGACCAGACGCCGGGGCATTACGATTCCGGCTTCATGCTGCTGCAGACCCCTCGCGAGTACGACGAATTCGTCCGCTCGTTGCGCGACTTTTTCAGCTTCAACCCGGCCAACGCTTCCGTCTGAGTCTGCGCATCCTGGCTCAGGCCAGAATCGCGCTAGAATCGGGTCGACCTCGATACAGGACGACCCCGTGACCTCCAGCATTTTCTGGCACGACTACGAAACCACCGGCATCAACCCGCGCTGTGACCGGCCGCTACAGGTGGCCGGCGTGCGCACCGACTTCGACCTCAACGAAATCGACGAGCCGATCAGCCTTTATTGCCGGCCCTCCGACGATATCCTGCCGCACCCGGCCGCCTGCCTGGTGACCGGTATTACCCCGCAACTGCTGGCCGAGCAGGGCTTGTGCGAAGCCGAGTTCATGACCCGGGTACATGCGCAACTGGCGCACCCTGGCACCTGCGGTGCTGGCTACAACACCCTGCGCTTCGACGACGAAGTGACCCGCTACAGCCTGTACCGCAACTTTTTCGACCCTTACGCGCGCGAGTGGCAGGGCGGCAACAGCCGCTGGGACCTGATCGACATCGTGCGCACGGCCTACGCATTGCGCCCGGACGGCATCGAGTGGCCGCAACAGGACGGGCGCACCAGCCTGCGCCTGGAACTGCTGAGCAAGGCCAATGGCATCGACCACGGGCATGCTCACGAGGCGCTTTCCGACGTGCGGGCAACCATCGCCCTGGCCCGCCTGATCCGTCAGAAACAGCCCAAGTTGTATGACTGGCTGTTCCAGTTGCGCAGCAAGCATAAAGTGATGGAGCAGATCCGTTTGTTGCAGCCTCTGGTGCATATATCCGGGCGCTTCTCGGCGGCACGCAATTACCTTGGTGTCGTATTGCCATTGGCTTGGCACCCGCATAATCGCAATGCACTGATTGTGTGCGACCTGCATCAGGAAGCCCTACCGTTGTTACGGGATAGTGCTGAAGTTCTACGCCAGCGTTTGTATACCCGCCATGAAGAACTGGCCGAAGGCGAATTACCCGTTCCGCTCAAATTGGTGCAGATCAATCGCTGCCCGGTACTGGCACCACTTTCGGTATTGCGCCCGGCCGATCAACGACGGCTGGGTCTGGACTTGACGTTGTTACAATTGCGCGGCGAAGAATTGGCCAAGCAACAGGCGCAATGGCAAGACAAGCTGGAACACATCTATGGCAAGGAAGACTTCGCCTTGAGCGAAGACCCGGAACAACAGTTGTATGACGGTTTTCTGAGGGACCGTGACCGCCGCTTGTGCGAGCAAGTTCGTGCACTGGAACCGGCTCAGTTGGGCCGTGGGCAATGGATGTTCGATGACCCGCGCCTGCCTGAACTGTTGTTCCGCTATCGGGCGCGCAACTTCCCCGAGACCTTGACCGGCGAAGAGCGGCAGCGCTGGTTCAGCTTCTGCCAGCAGCGCCTGAGCGACCCGCGGTGGGGCGCGCCGAATACGTTGGGCGACTTCGAACAGGCGCGGCAGCAGGCCTGGGAGGGCGCCGACGAGGCGGGGCGGCGTGTGCTGGAGGCGTGGCAGGTACATGCTCGGCAGTTGCAGGGACAGTTTGCAATTGGCTGAGCGCTGACACAAAACGCGGGCAAACAAAAACGCCGGCAATATGCCGGCGTTCTTGTTGCGACAAGCAGCAGGCGTGTGCGGACAATCAGTCCAGCAGGGTCGCCCAGCTTTCAACCACATCGCCACCCCACTTGGCTTTCCATTCTTTCAGGGTCTTGTGGTTGCCGCCTTTGGTTTCGATCACTTCATTGTTGTGCGGGTTCTTGTATTGCTTGACCTTGCGCGCACGCTTGGTGGCGGTAGTCTTGACCGCACCACGAGGTGCCTTGCTCAGTTTCGACTCTGGGTCGAGCAGGGCAATCACGTCGCGCAGCGACTTGGAGTATTCGCCCATCAGTGTGCGCAGTTTGCCTTCGAACTCCAGTTCTTTCTTCAGCTTGTCATCCTGCGACAGGTTGGCCAGGCGGGCCTGAAGTTCCTTGATGGCTTCTTCGGTAGCGCGGTACTCGTTGATCAGGGACATGGAGTGTTCCTTAATGCGTGTTCAGAAATGTGTGGGGCAATAATAGACAGGCAATACTCGCAAGTAAACATATTGTTGGGCAATTAACTGTTAACTAAGCTGTGACAACCATTTTCAAGGTGAACAAAAATTTACAATTAACCCTGCATTTCGTCATGTCTGTCAGAGAATGTCCGCAGTGCGTCTCATCAGGATCGCAGGCCACTGCCGCTGCGATCAATACTGCGTTTTTCCTGGCGGGCCGCTAGAATGAGCGCCTTTGCGAAGTTCTGGAGTCTCATTCATGCGCACCTATCGTCTGGTGATCGCCTGCCCCGACCGTGTTGGCATCGTGGCGAAAGTCAGTAATTTCCTGGCCCTGTACAATGGCTGGATCAACGAAGCCAGCCACCACTCCGATGAGCAGAGCGGTTGGTTCTTCATGCGCCATGAAATCCGCGCCGAATCGCTGCCGTTCGGTATCGAAGCCTTCCGCGAGGCGTTTGCGCCGATCGCTGAAGAGTTCTCCATGACCTGGCGCATTACCGACTCGGCGCAGAAAAAGCGCGTGGTGCTGATGGCCAGCCGCGAGTCGCACTGCCTGGCCGACCTGCTGCACCGCTGGCACACCGATGAGCTGGACTGCGAGATCCCTTGCGTGATCTCCAACCACAACGACCTGCGCAGCATGGTCGAGTGGCACGGTATTCCGTTCTTCCATGTACCGGTCGACCCAAAGGACAAGGCCCCGGCCTTTGCCGAGGTTTCGCGCCTGGTGCAGGAGCACGCCGCCGATGTGGTGGTGCTGGCCCGCTACATGCAGATTCTGCCGCCGCAACTGTGCCAGGACTATGCTGAAAAGGTGATCAACATCCACCACAGCTTCCTGCCGTCGTTCGTCGGCGCCAAGCCGTATCACCAGGCTGCCCTGCGTGGTGTGAAGCTGATCGGCGCGACCTGCCACTACGTCACCGAAGAACTGGACGCAGGCCCGATCATCGAGCAGGACGTGGTGCGTGTCAGCCATGCCGACAGCATCGACGACATGGTCCGCTTTGGCCGTGATGTGGAGAAGATGGTGCTGGCCCGTGGCCTGCGTTATCACCTGGAAGACCGGGTGCTGGTGCATGGCAACAAGACTGTGGTGTTTGACTGATACAGACTGGTTGCCTGTGAGGTTCTGGGGCTGCCTTGCAGCCCATCGCGACACAAGGCCGCTCCTACAAGGGATCGCGTACCGGCACTGCGTCGCGTAACTCCTGTAGGAGCGGCCTTGTGTCGCGAAAGGGGCGCGAAGCGCCCCCAGCAATCTGAGGGATAAGCCGATGGCCAAGCAGCGCAACCAACCCACCGCCTCACCCCCACCCACCCTCGGTGAAGGCTGCCTGGCCCGCTACGACCCCGAAGCCCTGGCCGACACCGATGGCACCGATTTCCCTGGCGCCGCCGAACTTTGGCAGCAGCTCAACCCGCCTGACGCCGCCAGCGCTCCAGCAGCGGGCGCGCCAGCAGGCACACAAACACCGGCCCACCCGCCAGCAGATAAAAGTAGTAAGTGACCGCTCGCCATATCAGGATCGCCGCAGCCGCGGTCGAACTGCCCACCAGCGGCGTCAGCAGGCTGGCCGAGGTCAGCTCGGCGGCACCGGCGCCGCCAGGCAGCAGGCTGAACTGGCCGGCACTGAGCGACAGCATCTGCACCAGGAAGCTGGGGATCCACGCGAGGTCTACTCCCAACCCCCTCAATACCAGGTACAACACGCTATAGCGCAGGCCCCAGTGGGCGCAGGTCAGGGTGAACACCAAGGTCAGCGTGCGCTTGGGCAGACGCCAGGTCTGCGCCAGTGCGTCGATGAAGCGCAGCACTTTGCGCGCCCAGCGGCGTTTGCGCTGGCGGCTCACGCCCAGGCGGCGCAGCAATCTGCCGTTCACGCGCATCACCGTGCGCCGGTAACGCAGCAGGCCGATTACCCCGGCCAGAGCCGTGCACAGCATCAGCGCGCTGCCCAGCAACATGCTTTCCTGGCTGCGGCCCAGGCTGTGGAACAGCGCATAGCCGGCAATCGCCAGCATTGCGCAGAAAAAGAACACCAGGTCATTCAGCTGGTCCATGGCAAACACCGCGCCGCTGCGCGCCGGGCCGATACGGTCGCGTGCCAGCAGGGCCATCAGGGTCAAGGGGCCACCGCTGCCGCCTGGAGTGGTGCAGATGGCGAACTCAGTGGCCATCACCACACCCAGGCTGCGCATGCGCCCAAGCCTTGCCCCTTGCTGGCCGAGCAGCAGGCGCAGGCGAATGGCGTTGATGACCCAGCACAGCAGGATCATGCCCAGCAGGGTCAGCATCAGGCTGGGGGCGAAGCGCTGCAGCCTCGGCAGCAACTCGCTGCCGCCTAGCAGGGCCGGAACCAGCACGGCGCCGAGCAGTGCCAGGGCCAGCCAGACCAGGCGGTTCATGCGCTGGCCTGGCGGTCGAGCCAGGTGGACTTGGTCAGGGGCTCGCGGCCCTGTGCCAGTAGCGTGTGCAAGGTGTTCAGCCAATAGTCGCGGGACGCGCGATGGCGCATGTCCACCGGGTGCAGGCCCAGGCGCAGGGTCTGGGCGTCGCGCCAGCGCCGGCATTGCCAGTCGCACAGCACCCGTGACAGGCCGCGGCGCCAGCTGCTGCGGGCACTCCAGACCAGCCCCGGGGCCTTGATCGCGGTGAAGTCCGGTAAACGGTACAGGTGCTGGGGCGTGCTGGTATAGCGCAGCGGCAGACGGCGCAGTGCCTGGCGGGTGCCTTCGCTCATCAGCCAGGCGGGCGCGACGAAGCCGGCCACTGGCCAACCCTGATGTGCGAACAGAGCCAGACCGTGCTCCAGGCGTTGCAGGGCCTGCTGCTGGTCGAGGGCGTAGAACTCGCCTTCATGGGTATAGATACGGCGCATGAAGTATTCGCCGGGCGTGCGCGGCGGCGGGCCGTTGTCGGCATGATAAAAGCCGTGCAGGGCAAGCTCGTCGCCCCGGGCCAGGCGCTGCTCGAGCAAGCGGCAGAAGCTGGGCGAGCGCTGCAGCGGGTTGCGGTGGTGAAAGTCCGGTACCACCAGCCAGGTCATGGGAATGCCGCCGATGGCATCGACGGCCTGGACGAAGGGTTGGTAGTCGGGCCAGGTCTCTGGCGCGACATCGTGCAGCACCAGCATCAGGCTGCGCGCTGGCGGCAGTGGCTCAGCCATGGGCGCGGACCTGCGGCTGGTGGCCAAGCACGGCCTGGTAGTGCTGCAGCAGGCCGGCGACCACATGGTCCCACGAATACTGCAGCTCGGCATGGCGACGGGCTTGTGCCCCGAGTTTGCGTACGCCGGCTTCGAACGCTTCTTGCACGGCCCTCGCCATGGCCTGGCCATCGTTGGGACGGCACAGGCGCCCACACTGTTCGTTGACGATTTCGCCGAAAGCACCGGCGCGCACCGCCACCACCGGCGTGGCGCTGGCCATCGCTTCGAGTATGACCAGGCCGAAGGTTTCCTGGTCACCAGCGTGCACCAGCAGGTCGGCGCTGGCCATCAGCCGGGCGACTTCCGGTGCCGGGCAGAAGTGATCGATCACACTCACGTTCTGTGGCACGTTGGCGGGCATGTTCGAACCCACCAGCAGCAAGTGGTAGGGGTGGCCCAGGTGCTGCATGCAGTCGAGCAGCACCGGCAGGTTCTTTTCCCGCGAACCACGGCCGGCGTAGATCAGCAGGCGACTGGTGTCGGCAATGCCCAGCTCGGCCCGCAACCGTGGGTCGCGCTGGCTGGGATGGAAGGTAGCCAGGTCCACGCCCAGGCGCTGCACGTGCACATCGCGTACCCCCAGGCGGCGCAACTTGTCGGCCATGACCTGGCTAGGGGCCAGGACCCGGTCGAAATTGCCGTACAGCTTGCTGACATAGGCCTCGACATTGGGGGTGAACCAGTTGCCCATGCGGTTGCTGACCAGCAGCGGCAGATCGGAATGGTAGAAGCCGATTACCGGCACATCGAGCTTGCGTCGCGCCTCCAGCGCAGCCCAGGCGGTCAAGTACGGGTCGCCGACTTCGATCAGGTCGGGCTTGAGCCGGCGCAGCACATTGCACCAGGGGGCCAGGCGCACCGGGAAACGGTAGCCATTGCCGAACGGCAGCGGCGGTGCGGGCACCTGGTAGATGCCGTCGGCGTGCTGGGCGCTGGCACCGGGTATCAGCAAGCTGTGGCGGACGCCCTGGATGGCGCCCAGGCGGTGGTGTTTGGCATCAAGATAGGTACGTACGCCGCCACTGGCGGGGGCGTAGAACATGGTGATGTCGGCGATGTGCACGATCAGCATCCCTCCGGGATCGTCTTCGGGTCTGTCATCCGGCGCTAACGGGCCGGCGATGACGCGCCTAAAGGTTGACCTATCAGAAGGATAGTTTGTTCGATCGGGGTTGGGCGGGGCAGGGGAAAGCGGGAGAGCGGTGTGGGCTTCTTCGCGGGTGAACCCGCTCCCACAGGAGTTACACAGGCCTCAGGGGTGTGCAGTTCCTGTGGGAGCGGGCGACGCGGATTGAGATCAGATGCGGAAGCTACCCACCAGCTGCTTCAGGCGGCCAGCCTGCTGCTCCAGGTCGGAGCAGGCGCGCAGGGTGGCCTGCAGGTTTTCCACGCCTTCCTGGTTGAGCATGTTGATCTCGTTGATGTCCATGTTGATCGCCTCGACCACGGCGGTCTGCTCTTCGGTGGCGGTGGCCACCGACTGGTTCATGCCGTCGATCTCGCCGATGCGCACGGTAACGCTGTCGAGCCGCTCACCGGCCTGGTTGGCGATCTGCATGCTGTCCTGGCTGTGGCGCTGGCTCTGGTCCATGGTCTCGACCGACTCGCGGGCGCCGACCTGGAGTTCTTCGATCATGGTCTGCACCTGTTGCGCCGATTCCTGGGTGCGGTGCGCCAGGTTGCGTACTTCATCGGCGACCACGGCAAAACCACGCCCGGCCTCACCGGCACGGGCTGCTTCGATGGCTGCGTTCAGCGCCAGCAGGTTGGTCTGCTGGGAAATGCTGGTGATCACCTCGAGGATCTGGCCGATGTTGACGGTCTTGCTGTTCAGCGTCTCGATGTGTGCGCTGGAGGTGACGATCAGGTCGGACAGGCGGTTCATTGCCGCAATGTTGCGCTCCACCACCTGCTGCCCTTCTTCGGCCAGCAACCGCGCCGAACTGGCATGCTGCGACGCCTGGGCGGCGTTGCCGGCAATTTCCTGGGCGGCGGCACCCAGTTCGTTGATGGCGGCGGCCACGCTGTTGGTACGGTTGGACTGCTCGTCGGAGTTGGTCATCGACGAGTTCGACGCACTGATGACCCGCAGGGCTACTTCGTTGACCTGCTCGGTGGCCGAAGACACTTCGCGGATCGAGCTGTGAATACGTTCGACGAAACGGTTGAAGGCGCTGCCCAGGATGCCGAATTCGTCGTGGTTGTGAATGCGCAGGCGCTTGGTCAGGTCGCCTTCACCTTCGGCGATGTCTTCCATGGCGCGGGTCATGGTGTGCAGCGGCTGCATCAGCACGCGGATCAGCAGGCCGAGCAGGCCGATGATGATCACCACAGCCACCAGCGTGGCGATCACCGCAGAGGTGCGGAAGGTGCTGAGCATCGAGAAGGCCTTGTCCTTGTCCACCGACAGGCCGATGTACCAGTTGGCCGAAGGCAGGCCTGTGATCGGGGTGAAGGTCAGCAGACGGGCCTGGCCTTCGCTCTGCACTTCGGTCAGTTCACCGGTCAGTTTTGGCGTGTGCTGCGGGAACAGGTCCGACAGCGACTTCATCACCAGGTCTTTTTCCGGGTGTACCAGGATCTTGCCTTGATCGTTGACCAGGAAGGCGTAGCCCATGCCGCCGAAGTTAAGCGAGTTGATGATCTGCACCAGGCCATCCAGGGCCAGGTCGCCACCGACCACGCCGACACTGGTGGAAACCTTGCTGAGGATGCCGATGACCATCTTGTTGGTGGTCATGTCGATGTACGGCTCGGTCAGGGTCGCGCCGGCGGCGTTCATGCCGTCCTTGTACCAGGGGCGGGTGCGTGGGTCGTAGCCGTCGGGCATTTTCGAGTCAGGGCGCACGCTGAAGCCACCATCGACCTTGCCCAGGTAGACGGTGAGGAAACTGGAAACCAGTGCATTCTGGCCCATGAGGGTTTCGGCGTTGGTCGGGTCCTGGGCAATGTTCTGTGCCAGGTTTTCCACCAGCTTGATACGGCCTTCGAACAGGTTGCGGATATTGGTCGAAGTGGAAGCGCCCATTTCAGCCAGATAGTTTTCAAGGTCCTCGCGGATCGCATTACGCTGGAGGTAATCGTTGTAGAGCGTGAAAAGGCTGAAGGCGAGTATCACGATCAGTGACGCTGCCAAAAGAATCTTGTGGCTGAAACGAAGGCTTTTGTTCATGGCGTAATCGGTTCCGCTAAGGTTTCATATCAGGCGTTTGCACGCGTGGAGTCGCAAAGCAGTGCAACATCCCGAAAAGTCCCTTTTCGGTTGTTCCTCTCTATTAAGGCGAATATCACCCACAGGTATCGGCCGAATTACGGTAAAGCTTGAGCAGAGGATTAAAGAGATGTCGGAATTTTCGACCATCGTTGTAGGCGCTGGCCCGGATGGCCAGCCGGTTGGGCAAGCCATGAGGTTGGCTAACCGCCATGGCCTGGTAGCGGGCGCGACGGGTACCGGCAAGACCGTCACCCTGCAGCATCTGGCGGAAGCGTTCAGTGATGCGGGGGTTGCGGTATTCGCCGCCGATGTCAAAGGCGACCTGTGCGGCCTGGGCGCTGCTGGTGCGCCGCAGGGCAAGGTGGCCGAGCGCATCGCCGGCATGCCCTGGCTGGGGCACAGGCCACAGGCTTACCCGGTGAGCCTGTGGGACATTGCCGGGCAGTCCGGCCACCCGCTGCGCACCACCCTCAGTGAAATGGGGCCGCTGCTGCTGGGCAACCTGCTGGAACTGACCGACAGCCAGCAGGCGGCGCTGTATGCGGCGTTCAAGGTGGCCGACCGTGAAGGCCTGCTGCTGCTCGACCTCAAGGACCTCAAGGCGCTGCTCGCGCACCTGAAGGACAACCCGCAACTGCTGGGCGAAGACAGCGCGCTCATGACCACGGCCTCCACCCAGGCCCTGTTGCGCCGGTTGGCGACCCTGGAGCAGCAGGGCGCCGAGGCGCTGTTCGGTGAGCCCGGGTTGCAGCTCGAGGACCTGCTGCGACCAGACCCGGATGGCCGTGGGCGTATTCACCTGCTCGACGCCAGCCGCTTGGTTCACGAAGCCCCCAAGGTGTATGCGACCTTCCTGTTGTGGCTGCTGGCCGAGTTGTTCGAGCAGTTGCCCGAGCGCGGTGACGCCGACAAGCCGGTGCTGGCGTTGTTCTTCGATGAAGCCCACTTGCTGTTCAACGATACGCCCAAGGCATTGCAGGATCGCCTGGAGCAGGTGGTGCGGCTGATCCGCTCCAAGGGCGTTGGGGTGTACTTCGTCACCCAGTCGCCGGGGGACTTGCCGGATGCGGTGCTGGCCCAGTTGGGCTTGCGCATTCAGCATGGCTTGCGGGCATTTACCGCCAAGGAGCAGAAGTCGCTGCGGGCGGTGGCCGATGGCTTCCGTCCCAACCCGGCGTTCGAAACCTTGGCGGTACTGACCGAACTGGGGATTGGCGAGGCGCTGGTGGGGACGCTGGAAGAAAAGGGCACGCCTGCGATGGTGCAACGGGTACTGATTGCACCACCGCAGTCGCGTATCGGGCCGTTGAGCGCGGCTGAGCGCAGTGCGCTGATTGCCGCTTCGCCGCTGGCAGGGCGTTACGACAAGCCGGTGGACCGTGAGTCGGCGTATGAGATGTTGACCCAGCGCAAGGGCGAACCAGTGGAGCCGGCGCCGCAACCCAAGGCGGATGAAGAGAGCTTTGCCGACAAGGCTGGTGAGTTCTTGCAGAGTGCCGCAGGGCAGGCCATCAAGTCGGCGGTGCGCCAGGCGGCCAACCAGTTGGGGCGGCAGTTGGTACGAGGGTTGATGGGGTCGTTGCTGGGGGGCAAGAAAAGGTAGTTTGCCTGTACCGGCCCCTTCGCGGGTAAACCCGCTCCCACAGGTTCATCACAGATATCAAGAGCTGTGCATTACCTGTGGGAGCGGGTTTACCCGCGAAGAGGCCGGTACAGAAAAAAGGCGACCCGAAGGCCGCCTCTTTAACCGTATCACTCAGCCAATGGCTTTGGACGCCAGCCAGAACAGGCCGGCCGCCAGGCCCATCGACGTAGGCAGGGTCAGTACCCAGGCCAGCAGGATGGTCTTCACGGTGCCGCCTTGCAGGCCGCTCTTGTTGGCGACCATGGTGCCGGCCACACCGGACGACAGCACGTGGGTGGTCGATACCGGCAGGGCGAAGACGTTGGCCATACCGATGGCGCAAGCCGCGGTGATCTGCGCCGACATGCCCTGGGCATAGGTCATGCCCTGCTTGCCGATCTTTTCGCCGACGGTCAGTACCACGCGCTTCCAGCCGACCATGGTGCCCAGGCCCAGAGCCAGGGCGACGGCCACGATCACCCAGAACGGGGCGTACTCGGTGGTGGCGGTCAGGTCTTTGCGCAGTTTTTCCAGGTCGGCCTTTTCACGGGCTTCCAGGCCTGGCAGCTTGCCGACCTTCTTCGCCGTGTCGTCCAGGCACAGCAGGTAGCGGCGCACTTCGACACGCTTGTCGGCACTCAGGCTGTGGTAGTCGGTCACGCCCTGCAGTGACGATTGCAGCGCGGCAATGGTCGGCTCGGTCTGCTGCGGGTTGCAGCTGAACTGCTCCGGCAGGTCGCTGGATTTGGCCTTGCCCAGTGCCAGGAACTCACCCAGGGTGGCGGCGTTGCGCTGGTAGAACTGGCTCATGTGCAGAGTGGCGTCTCGGGTACGCTCGATCTGGTAGGTGGTACTGTTCAGGTCGAGGACGAACTTGGCCGGGACGATACCGATCAGCACCAGCATGATCAGGCCGATACCTTTCTGGCCGTCGTTGGAACCGTGCACAAAGCTCACGCCCATTGCCGAAACGACCAGTACCAGGCGGTTCCAGAACGGCGGGTGCTTCTTGTCGTCGAGCTTGCGGCGCTGCTCGGGGGTCTTGTGCATCTTCGACAGCGGGCGCCACCACTTAAGGCCGATCAGCACCAGGGCGGCAACGGCGAAGCCGGCCATTGGCGAGACCACCAGCGACATGGCGATGTCGATAGCCTTCTGCCAGTTGACACCGTCGCCCAGCGGGATGTCGTTGATCAGGGCATTGGCCAGGCCGACGCCGAGGATGGAGCCGATCAGCGTGTGCGAGCTGGAGGCGGGGATACCGAAGTACCAGGTGCCCAGGTTCCAGGTGATGGCCGCGGCCAGTAGCGAGAAGACCATGGCCAGGCCGTGTCCGGTGTTCACATTGATCAGCAGCTCTACCGGCAACAGGTGCACGATGGCATAAGCCACCCCGACACCGCCGAGCAGAACGCCAAGGAAGTTGAACACGCCGGAGAAGAACACGGCGAGGTGCGGCGGCATGGCCTTGGTATAGATGACGGTAGCTACCGCGTTGGCGGTGTCATGAAAGCCATTGATGAACTCGAAGGCGAGCACGAAGGTCAAGGCGAGCAGCAGGCTCACCAACACCCAGGCATCCAGTCCGCTGAATAATTCGATCATGAAGGTTGTCTGGCGGTCTTAGGGGGGCGGGATTATGCCAGAAAACCTTGGCAATCGATGCATCCGCGACAGACCGACGGCAATCTTCCTGACACGAGCGTGGTGTGCTCGGAGCGACATTGAGGCAGGGAAATGTCGGCTAAAACGCACAAAAACTGGCGAAAACCGGCAAAACGCTGGTTAAAAAGCCGCTTCGCTACTGTTCAAACGGCCGTATGAAATTTGTGTAATTCCATTTCACCTTCAGCCGGGCAGTAAAGATCGAGCGCGCCCGGGTTGGCCGGGCGACGACGCGCTGGCTTGGTCCTGGAAATCAGGGAGTGTCGCTGCGCAGTTCCTTTTCCATACGTTCCAGTTCCTGGCTGAAGGCTTGGTCGCGCACGCTGGCGCGCTTGCGCCAAGGTTTGCGTTCCGGATCCGGTTGGGCGGCGTAGGTGGTGACTTCGCCACCGTAAACATCCTTGTAACGTTCAGCCTGGCGCTCGAGTTCCGCGCGCAGTTCATCTTTCGTCACAGTAGCACCTGAATTAAGTTTGATGACAGTTGTTAATGGCGTTGTGCAGCGGTGCGCATGCCTTGCTGGCCGCAACGGCTTGATACAGCGGAAGGTTCCATTACCACGGAATCGTTGAGGCCTGCGCAGTCGATTATAGCAATCGATATTTCGCCGAACATCGTTATTTACCCAACCCTGACATCACCGGACGCAAGTAACGGAATGCATCCGACAACAGTTTGGGCCTTTCGTACAAGTTTGAAAGGCAAGACGGACAAAAGTTCGTTGCAACGCCGTAGCGGGGCTGTCGATCGGGAGTGTAATGAAAAACGGCCTCGCCAAAAGACGAGGCCGTTGCCTGGGACTTCTACGGTGGGTACCTGACCAGTCTCTCCAAAGAAGCCACAAGTGGCATGAGAAAGGTATAAGTAAAAGTGTCAGCGGTCAATTGCGATTATCGGCCGTTTGTTCGATAATCGCACGAGTGGGCGTTTTTTTGAGGTGTGCGATGAGTGACGAAACCCTGGCCAACGATTCCGTCAATCCAGAGCCGGCCAACCCGGAGCAGGGGCGACCTGCCTCGGCAGCTTTGGCACCGCCGATCGTGGCTTCCCCGGCAAAGCGCATCCAGGCCTTTACCGGCGACCCTGACTTCATGACCTCCCTGGCGCGAGGCCTGGCCGTTATCCAGGCCTTTCAGGAACGCAAGCGCCACCTGACCATCGCCCAGATCAGCCACCGCACCGAAATACCCCGTGCGGCGGTACGCCGTTGCCTGCACACCTTGATCAAGCTGGGTTACGCCACCACCGACGGGCGCACCTATTCGCTGTTGCCCAAAGTGCTGACGCTGGGGCATGCGTATCTGTCGTCGACGCCGCTGGCGATTTCTGCCCAGCCTTACCTGGACCGCATCAGCGACCAGCTGCACGAGGCGGCCAACATGGCCACGCTCGAAGGTGACGACATCCTTTATATAGCCCGTTCGGCCACCGTGGAGCGGCTGATTTCGGTCGACCTGTCGGTGGGTGGGCGCCTGCCGGCCTATTGCACCTCGATGGGGCGTATTCTGCTGGCGGCCATGGACGACACCAGTCTGCGTGAATACCTGGAGCGTGCCGACCTCAAGGCGCGCACCAGCCGTACCTTGCATGACGCCGAGTCGCTGTTCGCCTGTATCCAGCAGGTGCGCGCGCAGGGCTGGTGCGTGGTGGACCAGGAGCTGGAGCAGGGGCTGCGCTCGATTGCGGTGCCGGTGTATGACGCCTCAGGGCAGGTGTTGGCGGCGTTGAATGTGAGTACCCATGTCGGGCGGGTGACGCGCAGTGAGCTGGAGCAGCGGTTCTTGCCGATCCTGCTGGCGGCCAGCCGGGACCTTTGCCATCAGTTGTTTGGCTGAGCTCGCTGGGGGCGCAAAGCGCCCCTTTCAAATTTTGAACAGGCAAAACCCTTTCCTGTGCGATAAACGCACAGTGTCGTTCGCGGCGAATTGCTTCACCCCCGCCCGCTGATTAATGTCTCTCGCAACGGTCGGCTGCGCCGATCGAACAAGAAAAACACAAGAGGCACTTTCCATGATTACTGTCCCCTCGCTGTCGCGGCCGCACCCGCGCGCAGTATTGTTATATCCAGGCTGACGCCGGCCGCAATCTCCCAAATCCTTGTCCTCTGTAACGTTTGATCGCTGCAGCGGCCAGGCTGTGCCCCTCATTCTGGATAACAATAATGAACCAAGCGCAATCCAACGTCGGCAAAAGCCTCGACGTCCAGTCGTTCATCAATCAGCAGCCGCTGTCCCGCTACCAATGGCGGGTGGTGTTGCTGTGCTTTCTGATCGTCTTCCTCGACGGCCTGGATACCGCCGCCATGGGCTTCATCGCCCCGGCCCTGTCACAGGAGTGGGGGATTGACCGCGCCAGCCTCGGCCCGGTGATGAGTGCTGCATTGATCGGCATGGTTTTCGGTGCCCTCGGCTCTGGCCCGCTAGCGGATCGTTTTGGCCGTAAGGGCGTACTGGTGGGGGCGGTGCTCGTATTCGGCGGCTTCAGCCTGGCCTCGGCCTATGCCACCAATGTCGACCAGTTGTTGGTGCTGCGCTTTCTGACCGGCCTGGGCCTTGGCGCAGGCATGCCCAACGCCACCACGCTACTGTCTGAATACACCCCAGAGCGCCTCAAGTCGCTGCTGGTGACCAGCATGTTCTGCGGTTTCAACCTGGGCATGGCCGGTGGTGGTTTCATTTCCGCCAAGATGATTCCGGCTTACGGCTGGCACAGCCTGCTGGTGATCGGTGGCGTGCTGCCGTTGCTGCTGGCGCTGGTGCTGATGGTATGGCTGCCGGAGTCGGCGCGGTTCCTGGTGGTGCGCAACCGGGGCACGGACAAGGTGCGCAAGACCTTGTCGCCCATCGCGCCGCAGGTGGTGGCCGAGGCGGGCAGCTTCTGCGTGCCGGAGCAGAAGGCGGTGGCTGCGCGCAACGTGTTTGCGCTGATCTTCTCTGGTACCTACGGCATGGGCACCATGCTGTTGTGGCTGACCTACTTCATGGGCCTGGTGATCGTCTATCTGCTGACCAGCTGGTTGCCCACCTTGATGCGCGACAGTGGCGCGAGCATGGAGCAGGCTGCCTTCATCGGCGCACTGTTCCAGTTTGGTGGCGTGCTGAGTGCCGTCGGTGTGGGCTGGGCCATGGACCGCTTCAATCCGCACAAGGTGATCGGCATTTTCTATCTGCTGGCCGGGGTGTTCGCCTACGCCGTGGGGCAGAGTCTGGGCAATATCACCGTGTTGGCCACGTTGGTGCTGGTTGCCGGCATGTGCGTGAACGGCGCCCAGTCGGCGATGCCGTCGCTGGCGGCGCGCTTCTATCCGACCCAGGGCCGCGCCACGGGGGTATCGTGGATGCTGGGTATCGGCCGTTTCGGGGCGATTCTCGGGGCCTGGAGTGGCGCGACCCTGCTGGGCCTGGGCTGGAACTTCGAACAGGTGCTGACGGCGTTGCTGGTGCCGGCGGGGCTGGCGACCGTGGGTGTGATCGTGAAAGGGCTGGTGAGCCACGCTGACGCGACCTGAGACGCAGGGGCCGCTCCGCGGCCCTTCGCAGCACAAGGCTGCTCCTGCACAGGCGACGCCGCCCCATGTAGGAGCAGCCTTGTGCTGCGAAGAATTCGACACCGTGGAGAATGAGTAGCAGGATAACAAATAGTTCGATAATCGCACGAATAGTCGATTATCGGATTGTAAGCCACCCACCAGTCTCCTTAATCTGAGCTCACCGAAGCACCCTGACCAGGAGTCTCCAAATGGCTGCAATTCTCCCGCTTCACGAAGCCGTGAAGCAGTTCATCCAGGATGGCGATACCGTCGCCCTCGAAGGTTTCACCCACCTGATCCCGACTGCCGCCGGCCACGAGATCATCCGTCAGGGCAAGCGCGACCTGACCCTGGTGCGCATGACTCCGGACCTGATCTACGATCAGCTGATCGGCGCCGGTTGCGCCAGCAAGCTGATCTTCTCCTGGGGTGGCAACCCAGGTGTCGGTTCGCTGCACCGCCTGCGTGATGCCGTCGAGAAGCAGTGGCCTCACGCCATCGAAATCGAAGAACACAGCCACGCCGACCTGGCCAACGCCTATGTCGCCGGTGCTTCTGGCCTGCCGTTCGCCGTGCTGCGTGCCTACGCCGGCTCCGACCTGCCAAAGGTCAACCCGCTGATCAAGAGCGTCACCTGCCCGTTCACCGGTGAAGTGCTGGCAGCCGTGCCGTCGGTGCGCCCGGACGTGACCGTGATCCACGCGCAAAAGGCCGACCGCAAAGGCAACGTGCTGCTGTGGGGCATTCTCGGTGTACAGAAGGAAGCTGCCCTGGCCGCCAAGCGCTGCATCGTCACCGTCGAGGAAATTGTCCACGACCTGCAGGCCCCGATGAACGCCTGCGTGCTGCCGACCTGGGCGCTGAGCGCGGTATGCCTGGTGCCTGGTGGTGCGCACCCGTCCTATGCCCACGGCTATTACGAGCGTGACAACCGTTTCTACCAGGCCTGGGACCCGATCGCGCGTAGCCGCGAATCGTTCACTGCCTGGATCGACACCTACATCCGTGGCACTGCCGATTTCAACGAATTCAAGGCCAAGCTGGCCAGCACTGCGGAGGCCGCACAATGAGCTACTCCACTTCCGAAATGATGACCGTCGCCGCAGCCCGTCGCCTGCGCAACGGTGCTGTGTGCTTCGTCGGCATCGGCCTGCCATCCAAGGCTGCCAACCTGGCGCGCCTGACCTCTTCGCCAGACGTAGTGCTGATCTACGAATCCGGCCCGATCGGCGCCAAGCCAAGCGTGCTGCCGCTGTCGATCGGCGACGGCGAGCTGGCGGAAACCGCTGACACTGTGGTGCCGACCGGCGAGATCTTCCGCTACTGGCTGCAAGGCGGGCGCATCGATGTCGGCTTTCTCGGCGCCGCCCAGGTCGACCGCTTCGGCAACATCAACACGACTGTGGTCGGTGACTACCACGCGCCGAAAACCCGCCTGCCGGGCGCCGGTGGCGCGCCGGAAATCGCCGGTTCCGCCAAGCAGGTACTGATCATCCTCAAGCAGTCGCCGCGAGCCTTCGTCGACAAGCTGGACTTCATCACCTCGGTTGGCCACGGTGAAGGCGGCGACTCGCGCAAACGCCTTGGCCTGCCAGGCGAGGGCCCGGTCGGCATCATCACCGACCTGTGCATCATGGAGCCGGAAGCCGGCACCCACGAATTCGTGGTCACTGCCATCCACCCGGGCGTGACCCGCGAGCAGATCATCGCCGCCACTGGCTGGGCGATCCGTTTTGCCGACAGTGTGCAGACCACTGCCGCACCTACCGAAGTCGAGCTGTCCGCCCTGCGTGACCTCGAAGCCCGTACCGCCGCGGCCCATGGCCAGGTGGCAGGAGAAGCCTGATGCGCGACGTATTCATCTGTGACGCCATCCGTACCCCGATCGGCCGCTTCGGTGGCGCACTGGCCGGCGTGCGGGCCGACGACCTGGCCGCCGTGCCGCTGAAGGCGCTGATCGAGCGCAACCCGAGCGTGCAATGGGATCAGGTTGACGAAGTGTTCTTCGGCTGCGCCAACCAGGCCGGTGAAGACAATCGCAACGTGGCGCGCATGGCGCTACTGTTGGCCGGCCTGCCGCAGAGCATCCCGGGCGTTACCCTGAACCGCCTGTGTGCATCGGGCATGGATGCCATCGGTACCGCCTTCCGTGCCATTGCCAGCGGCGAAATGGAGCTGGCGATCGCCGGCGGCGTCGAGTCGATGTCGCGCGCCCCGTTCGTCATGGGCAAGGCCGAAAGCGGCTATTCGCGCAACATGAAGCTCGAAGACACCACCATCGGCTGGCGTTTCATCAACCCCCTGATGAAGAGCCAGTACGGTGTGGACTCCATGCCGGAAACCGCCGACAACGTGGCCGACGATTACCAGGTTTCGCGTGCTGACCAGGACGCCTTCGCCCTGCGCAGCCAACAGAAGGCAGCTGCCGCCCAGGCCGCCGGTTTCTTCGCCGAAGAGATCGTGCCGGTGCGTATCGCGCACAAGAAGGGCGAGACCATCGTCGAGCGTGACGAGCACCTGCGCCCGGAAACCACACTGGAAGCCCTGACCAGGCTCAAGCCGGTCAATGGCCCGGACAAGACCGTCACCGCCGGCAACGCCTCGGGCGTGAACGACGGAGCTGCGGCGTTGATCCTGGCTTCGGCCGAAGCAGTGAAGAAGCACGGCCTGACCCCACGTGCCCGGGTACTGGGCATGGCCAGTGCCGGCGTGGCACCGCGGGTGATGGGTATTGGCCCGGTGCCGGCGGTGCGCAAGCTCACCGAGCGCCTGGGTGTGGCGGTGAATGATTTCGATGTGATCGAGCTCAACGAAGCCTTTGCCAGCCAAGGGCTGGCGGTGCTGCGTGAGCTGGGTGTTGCCGATGATGCACCGCAGGTGAACCCCAACGGCGGCGCCATCGCCCTGGGTCACCCGTTGGGCATGAGCGGTGCGCGCCTGGTGCTGACCGCGCTTCACCAGCTGGAGAAGAGCGGTGGGCGTAAAGGCCTGGCGACCATGTGTGTAGGGGTTGGCCAAGGTTTGGCATTGGCCATCGAGCGGGTTTGACCTGTACTGGCCTCTTCGCGGGTAAACCCGCTCCCACAGGGAACCACGCATTCCCTGTGGGAGCGGGTTTACCCGCGAAGAGGCCGGCACATGCGTCTCAAGGCCAATTGCCAGGCAAATAGCGGAACGAGGGTGTTACCAGGTGTGTCTAGAATTACCTGCGACCCTCCAGGAGTAAACTCACCATGACCTCAGCCTATTACACCGGCGAAGAGCGCAGCAAACGCATCTTCGCTATCGTTGGTGCCTCTTCAGGCAACTTGGTGGAATGGTTCGACTTCTACGTCTATGCCTTCTGCGCGATCTACTTTGCCCCGGCGTTCTTCCCCTCCGATGACCCGACCGTGCAGTTGTTGAACACGGCGGGCGTGTTTGCCGCGGGCTTTCTGATGCGCCCCATCGGTGGCTGGATCTTCGGCCGCCTCGCTGACCGCCATGGTCGCAAGAATTCCCTGATGATCTCAGTGCTGATGATGTGCTTCGGCTCTCTGATGATCGCCTGCCTGCCCACCTATGCCAGCATCGGCACCTGGGCCCCGGCGCTGCTGTTGCTGGCCCGGCTGATCCAGGGCCTGTCGGTAGGCGGCGAATACGGCACCACTGCCACTTACATGAGTGAAGTGGCACTTCGCGGCCAGCGCGGCTTCTTCGCTTCGTTCCAGTACGTGACCCTGATCGGCGGCCAGTTGCTGGCGGTGCTGGTGGTGGTGATCCTGCAGCAACTGCTCACCGAAGAAGAGCTGCGCGACTGGGGCTGGCGCATTCCGTTCGTGGTCGGTGCCATCGCCGCGCTGATCTCGTTGATGCTGCGCCGCTCGCTGCATGAAACCAGCAGCGCCGAAACCCGTCAGGACAAGGACGCCGGTACCATCAAGGGCCTGTTCCGCGACCACGCGGCGGCCTTCATCACCGTGCTCGGCTATACCGCAGGCGGTTCGCTGATCTTCTATACCTTCACCACCTACATGCAGAAGTACCTGGTCAACACCGCCGGCATGACCGCAAAGAACGCCAGCTACGTGATGACTGGCGCGCTGTTCCTGTTCATGGTGCTGCAGCCGTTCTTCGGCATGCTGTCCGACCGCATCGGCCGGCGTAATTCGATGATGCTGTTCGGTGCCTTGGGTACGCTGTTCACCGTGCCGTTGCTGATGGCGCTGAAAACCGTGAGCAGCCCGTTCATGGCCTTCGTGCTGATTAGCCTGGCGTTGTGTATCGTCAGTTTCTACACCTCGATCAGCGGCCTGGTGAAGGCCGAGATGTTCCCGCCGCAGGTGCGTGCGCTGGGTGTGGGCCTGGCCTATGCAGTGGCCAACGCGGCGTTCGGCGGTTCGGCCGAATACGTTGCCCTGGGCCTGAAGACCCTGGGCATGGAAAACACCTTCTACTGGTACGTCACGGCGATGATGGCGATTGCCTTCCTGTTCAGCCTGCGCCTGCCGAAGCAGGCCGCGTACCTGCACCACGATGATTAAGGACGTGGCATGACCAACCAATTGTTCGACGCCTACTTCACCGCACCGGCCATGCGCGAGATCTTCTCCGACCGTGGCCGCCTGCAGGGCATGCTCGATTTCGAAGCAGCGCTGGCGCGGGCCGAGGCGGCTGCCGGGCTGGTCCCGCATAGCGCGGTAGCGGCCATCGAGGCGGCGTGCCACGCCGAGCGCTATGACGTTGGCGCGCTGGCCAACGCCATCGCCACTGCGGGCAACTCAGCGATCCCACTGGTGAAGGCGTTGGGCAAGGTGATTGCCAGTGGCGTGCCCGAGGCCGAGCGCTACGTGCACCTGGGCGCTACCAGCCAGGACGCGATGGACACCGGCTTGGTCCTGCAGCTGCGTGCTGCCCTCGACCTGATCGAGTCCGACCTCGGCAAGCTGTCCGATACCTTGTCGCGTCAGGCCTTGCAGTACGCCGACACACCGCTGGTGGGTCGCACCTGGCTGCAGCACGCCACTCCGGTAACTCTAGGGATGAAACTGGCCGGTGTGCTGGGCGCGTTGACCCGTCACCGCCAGCGCCTGCAGGAGCTGCGCCCTCGCTTGCTGGTGCTGCAGTTCGGCGGTGCCTCGGGCAGCCTGGCGGCCTTGGGCAGCAAGGCGATGCCCGTGGCCGAAGCCTTGGCCGAGCAGCTCAAGCTGACCCTGCCCGAGCAGCCCTGGCACACCCAGCGCGACCGCCTGGTGGAGTTTGCCTCGGTGCTGGGCCTGGTCGCTGGTAGCCTGGGCAAGTTCGGCCGTGATGTCAGCCTGCTGATGCAGACCGAGGCAGGGGAACTGTTCGAGCCTTCCGCGCCGGGCAAGGGTGGTTCTTCGACCATGCCGCACAAGCGCAACCCGGTCGGCGCCGCGGTGCTGATCGGTGCCGCTACCCGCGTGCCAGGGCTGGTCTCGACGCTGTTCGCCGCCATGCCCCAGGAGCACGAGCGCAGCCTTGGCCTGTGGCATGCCGAATGGGAAACCTTGCCAGACATCTGTTGCCTGGTATCCGGTGCGCTGCGCCAGGCCCAGGTGATTGCCGAGGGCATGGAAGTGGATGCCACGCGCATGCGCCGTAACCTCGACCTGACCCAGGGCCTGGTGCTGGCCGAGGCGGTGAGCATCGTCCTCGCCCAGCGCCTGGGCCGCGACCACGCCCACCACCTGCTGGAGCAGTGCTGTCAGCGCGCCGTGGCCGAACAGCGCCATCTGCGCACCGTGCTGGGTGAAGAGCCGCAGGTCAGCGCCGAGCTGTCCGCCGAAGAACTCGATCGCTTGCTCGACCCTGCCCATTACCTGGGCCAGGCCCGCGTCTGGGTGGCGCGTGCCGTGTCCGAACATCAACGTTTCACTGCCTGAAGGAGACCGCTGTGGCGCACTTGCAACTGGCCGATGGCGTTTTGAATTACCAGATCGATGGCCCGGAAAACGCCCCGGTGCTGGTCCTGTCCAACTCGCTGGGCACCGACCTGGGCATGTGGGACACACAGATTCCACTGTGGAGCCAGCACTTGCGTGTGCTGCGCTACGACACCCGTGGCCACGGTGGGTCGCTGGTCACTGAAGGCCCCTACAGCATCGAACAGCTGGGCCGTGACGTGCTGGCCCTGCTCGATGGCCTGGACATCGCCAAGGCGCATTTCGTCGGCCTGTCGATGGGTGGCCTGATCGGCCAGTGGCTGGGCATCAATGCCGGCGAGCGCCTGCGCAGCCTGACCCTGTGCAATACCGCCGCCAAGATCGCCAACGACGAGGTGTGGAACACCCGTATCGACACCGTGCTCAAGGGTGGCCAGCAGGCCATGGTCGACTTGCGCGATGCCTCCATCGCCCGCTGGTTCACCCCGGCCTTCGCCCAGGCCCAGCCAGCGCAGGCCCAGCGCATCTGCCAGATGCTGGCGCAAACCAGCCCGCAAGGTTATGCCGGCAATTGCGCGGCGGTGCGTGATGCCGATTACCGCGAGCAACTGGGCCGTATCCAGGTGCCGGCGCTGATCGTTGCCGGTACCGAGGACGTGGTGACCACTGCGGAGCACGGCCGCTTCATGCAGGCTGGTATCGCGGGTTCCGAATACGTCGACTTCCCGGCGGCGCACCTGTCCAACGTCGAGATCGGCGAGGCGTTCAGCCGCCGCGTGCTCGACTTCCTGCTGGCTCACTGAGGATACCGCCATGGACGAGAAACAACGTTACGACGCCGGCATGCAAGTACGCCGCGCAGTGCTTGGCGATGCCCACGTGGACCGCAGCCTGGAGAAGCTCAACGACTTCAACGGCGAATTCCAGGAGATGATCACCCGCCATGCCTGGGGTGACATCTGGACTCGCCCGGGCCTGCCGCGCCATACCCGTAGCCTGATCACCATCGCCATGCTGATTGGCATGAACCGCAACGACGAGCTGAAACTGCACCTGCGCGCGGCGGCCAACAACGGCGTGACCCGCGACGAGATCAAGGAAGTGCTGATGCAGAGCGCGATCTACTGCGGCATTCCGGCGGCCAATGCCACCTTCCACATGGCTGAGTCGGTGTGGGATGAGCTGGGCGTGGAGTCGCGACAGCAGTAATGCCTGTACCGGCCCTATCGCCGGCAGCCAGCTCCCACAGGGATTGCATCAGGCTTGAGGGCAGTGCAGTCCCTGTGGGAGCTGGCTTGCCGGAGATAGGGCCATGGAATGTTTACATGGCCGCATTCTTCTGCCGCATGGCCACTGGGCCGGCGTTGCTTTCCACGGCTTGCTTCAGGGCCGGGCACAAGCCGAGCATGAATGCCGCTTCTGCCACCACGAACAACGGCCCGATGATCAGGCCGCTGACATCGTCTACAAACGCCGGCTTGCGGCCTTCGTAGTAATGGCCGACGAACTGGATTATCCAGCCCACCACGAATGCCCCCAGCCCGGCGCCTAGCCACAGCGCTGTCGTCTGCATTGCCAGCACCTGGCCGACCCACAGGCATAGCCCCAGCAACAACCCCATCACCAGGCCGAAGCGCAGGTCCAGGCGCAGGTAGAACCAGACCGAGGCTGCCGCCGCCGGCAGGGCAGGGGAAAGCCAAATGCCGGCTACCTCCCAGCCAGGTCGCGACAGCAGGATGGTGACCGCCAGCACGATCATGGGGATGCCGACGAAGTGGGTGGCGATGTTGCGTGGGTCGCGGTGGTAGCTGGCGTATTGGCTCAGGTGGTCGACGAGGGTTTTCATTGTTGTGCCTCCCTGGTTTGCCTGGTCGGGGTGTGTTGCCTGTTCTGGCCTCTTCGCGGGTAAACCCGCTCCCACAGGGTCACCACAACTCCTGAGGGCTGCCCTGTCCCTGTGGGAGCGGGTTTACCCGCGAAAGGGCCAGCACAGGCGACCGATATAGCTCAGGATAGCCCGCAGCCACCACCATCATCAGCTCAGCGAATGGCAGCAGCCCGCACTGGCATATCCAGCCCCACCAGCGTCTCGATCATCGCGCGTGCCGCCGGCGATAGCCGGTAACCGCTGCGGCTGACCACGCCACAGCGCACACTCAGCACTTCCAGCGCGGGTGGCAGGTTGCGCCAGTGCAGGCGCACCAGGCTGCCGCTGGCCAGGTCTTCGGCCACGGCTTCCTCGCTGGCGGTGCCGATGGCATCGGTGGCCTGCACCACGCTGCGCAGCACGGCCAGGTGCTCTGTTTGCAGGTGCGGGGTGAAATCGCTGCGCCCGCTCAGGTTGGCCAGGCGCTTGCGCACGCCGGGGGCGAGCAGGGCGCTGGCCAGGGGGTAACTGAACAGGTCGTTGGTCGACAGGCTGTCCTTGGCCAGCAACGGGTGCCCCGGGCGGCAGAAGAACAGGCCGGGGCGCGGTGAAAGGGGTTCGGTGTGGAAGTTGGGGTCGGCTTCGAACGGGCGGATATCGTCGACGAAAAATTCGATCTGCTCGCGGCGCAGGGCCTGGCCGAGGCGTTCTGCATTGTCCACCAGCAGCGAGGTGCGGATGCCCGGGTGGCGTTCGAGGAAGTGGCGCAGGGCATCGGGCACCAGGCGCACGGCCAGCGCCGGGCCGCTGCCAAAATGCAGCTCGCCGGCGTCTAGCTTGGTCATCTGCAGCACTTCGTTGCTCAGCTGTGCGGCACCTTGAACCAGACGCCGGGCATGTTGCAGCACCACCAAGCCTTCGGGGGTGGGCGGCAAGGCTTTGCTGGCGCGGTCGACCAGTGGGCAGCCAAAGCTGTGTTCCAGGCTCTGGATGGCACGGCTGAAGGCAGGTTGGGTGATGCCCATGGCCTCGGCGGCTCGGACGAAGCTGCGGTATTCGGTGAGGGCGATGAAGTAGCGCAGCTGACGGAGGTCCATTTCACGGCTCTGGGGCGGGGATCAGGAGCCTATTCAAGCGGTTGCTGCATATGTCGTCAAAGAAGGTTTATTGATTTGTTTATAGCTTCAGGTTATTTAATGTGACTTCTGGCCTCTTCGCGGGTAAACCCGCTCCCACAGTTTCACCACAGATTCTGAAACTGTGATGAGCCTGTGGGAGCGGGTTTACCCGCGAAGAATTCAAAGAAGATTCAGCGGGTAACTCACGATCAACCGGTTCTCATCGAACGAGTTGGTGCTGAAGTCCCGGCGCATGGTGGAGTTGCGCCACTTCACCGACAGGTCCTTGAAGCTGCCCGACTGCACCACATACGCCAGTTCCGTTTCCCGTGCCCATTCCTTGCCATCGTCCACGCCACCCGCAGTGACGTTGTCACCCTTGATGTAGCGGTTCATCAGGGTCAGGCCTGGCACGCCGACGGTGGCGAAGTTGAAGTCGTGGCGCACCTGCCAGGAGCGTTCCTTGGCATTGTCGAAGCTGGAGTTGTAGCTGTCGTTTGCCAGGGTGCCGCCGCTGGTGCCATTCACTCGCATCCAGGCGTCGTCGCCGCTGACTTTCTGCAGGCCGACGTAGAAGGTGTGGCCCTGATAGCGCGCCGAGAGCATGGCCGAGGCGGTGCGGTTGTCCAGTTCGCCGGCGCGTTCGGCACCGTCTTCCTTGCCGATGAAGTAGCCCAGGTTGGCGCCGAGGGTCCAGTCGCCCAAGGGTTGGCTGTGCACCAGGTTGAGGTACTGCTGGCGGTAGATGTCCTTGAGCTGGGCATCCCACAGGCCGATCATGGTGCGCTTGTCGTTGAAGGTGTATTCGCCGCCGCCAAAGTTGAAACGGTCGGAGGTGAAGGCAGCCTTACCGTTCAGCGACATGTCTTCCATGCTGGCGTCGTTGCGTGGGCTGTTGCCGCGGAACTGGCCGGCGTACAGGGTCAGGCCAGCGATTTCTTTCGAAGTCAGCTGGCCGCCGCGGAAGGTCTGCGGCAGCGAGCGGCCATCGTCCGAGCGCAAGATCGGTAGTACCGGCATCCATTCACCCACTTTCAGCTCGGTTTCGGACAGCTTGGCTTTCAGTGCCACGCCCAGGCGGCCGAAGTCATCGGCGGGGCGGCCGTCGTCATGCACTGGCAGCAGGTGGGTGTTGGTAGTGCCTTTGCCGCCATCGAGCTTGACCGAGTACAGGCCCAGAACGTCCACGCCGAAACCTACGGTGCCCTGGGTGAAGCCGGAGCGGGCGTCGAGGATGAAGCTCTGCGTCCACTCTTCGGCCTTGGCCTGCGGGTGGGCCGGGTCGACGAAGTTGCGGTTGATGTAGAAGTTGCGCAGGTTGAGGGTGGCCTTGGCGTCCTCCAGGAAACCACCTTCGTCGGCGGCGAACACGGGGAATGCGCAGGACATGGCCAACAGGCCGGGCAGCAGCTGGCGTGCGGGTTGCAAAGTGCTCATCTGTCGTGGATCTCTTGTTTTTATGGGCGAGCCGGTACGCTGCAGGATGCGGCCTGCAGGTGCGGGTCTTTTGGGATGAACCGGGGCAACGTTGCGTGGGGAGGATGGTGCGGGGTCGGGCTGGGGTGAGGCAATTCGCCGCAAACGGAAACGGGCGATAATCGAACGGAATGTTCTGGTTGGTTAATTGTTCTCCTGCACTGGCCTCTTCGCGGGTAAACCCGCTCCCACAGGTACTGCACAGCCTTCAGCATTTATGCAAAACATTGTGGGAGCGGGTTCACCCGCGAAGAGGCCGGTTCAGGCAACAGAAAACAAAAAGCCCACCGCGAGGGTGGGCTTGATGCTTTGGCAGCTTCAATCAGCCCTTCGGCGCTTCCACCGATGCCTGCTGGTTGGCCTGCCCGCTCTGCTCGTACCAGCCACCGCCAAGCGCCTTGTACAGGTTGACCTCGCTGGTCAACTGCGACAGGCGATCGCCAATCAGCGCCTGCTGGGCACTGAACAGGTTGCGCTGGGCGTCGAGGAAGGTCAGGTTGCTGTCGATACCGATGCGATAGCGGCGTTCGGCCAGGCGGTAGTAGTCCTGGTTCGCCTGCACCAGATCGCGTTGCGCCTGCAGCTGCTCTTCGAAGGTCTTGCGCGCCGCCAGGCCATCGGAGACTTCCTGGAAGGCGGTCTGGATGGTCTTTTCGTACTTGGCGACGTTGATGTCCTTCTGGATCTTCGAGTAGTCCAGGCTGGCCTTCAGGCTGCCGGCATTGAAGATCGGCAGGTTGATCTGCGGCTGGAACAACCAGGTGCCCTGGCCACCCGAGAACAGGTGGCCCATGTCGGGGCTCAGGCTGCCGGCATTGGCGGTCAGGCTGATGCTCGGGAAGAACGCTGCGCGGGCCGCGCCAATGTTGGCATTGGCGGCCTTGAGCAGGTGCTCGGCTTCCTGGATGTCCGGGCGACGCTGGAGGATGTCCGACGGCAGGCCGGCCGGTACTTCGGCCAGCTGGTCGGCATCGAGCTCCAGCGGCTTGGCCAGGTCGGCGGGAATGCCGGTGCCCAGCAGCACGGTCAGGCTGTTGACGTCCTGGGCGACCAGGCGCTGGTACTGCGAGTACTTGACCCGGGCGCCTTCCACGGCGGTACGCGCCTGGCTGACGTCGAGTGCCGAGGCTACGCCGACTTCGTTGCTGCGACGGGTGAGGTTGTAGCTTTCCTCGTAGGTCTTCAGCGTTTCTTCGGTCAGCTTGAACAGCGCCTGGTCGGCCTGCCAGGTGTAGTAGGCGTTGGCCACGCTGGCCACCAGGCTGATCTGCGTGGAGCGACGCGCCTGCTCGCTGGACAGGTAGGTTTCCAGGGCCTGCTCGGTCAGGCTGCGCACACGGCCGAACAGGTCCAGCTCATAGGCGCTGACGCCCAGGGTGGCCGAGTACTGGCTGGTGATGCCTGCTTCGCCCGTCTGCGACATGTTTGCCGGTACGCGTTGGCGGCTGCCGCTGCCGTTGGCCGAAACCGCAGGGAACAGGTCGGCACGCTGGATGCGGTACTGCGCACGGTAGGCATCGATATTCAACGCGGCAACGCGCAGGTCGCGGTTGTTGACCAGCGATGTCTGGATCAGTTGCTGCAGTGCCGGGTCGTGGAAGAACTGGCGCCAGCCCTGCTCGGCGGCGGCAACTTCCGCCGATTGCGTCGGCGAGTACGCAGGGCCTTGCGGCCACTGCGCAGCCACCGGCGATTCCGGGGTCTGGTAGTCAGGGATCAGCGAGCAGCCGCCAAGAATGAAAGCGGTTACTGCCAGGGACAACAAAGACTTGGTCATTGCCCAGCCTCATAACGTGGAGTTTCAGGGGTGACGTCTTTTTCCGGCTCTTTGCTGCCGAACAGTGACGACACTGCGACGAAGAACAGTGGTACCCAGAAGATAGCCAGCACGGTCGCACTGATCATGCCGCCGATCACGCCAGTACCGATGGCGTGCTGGCTGCCGGCGCCGGCGCCGCTGGCGATAGTCAACGGTACCACGCCGAGGATGAACGCCAGCGAGGTCATGATGATCGGGCGCAGACGCATGCGGCACGCCTCGATCGCCGCGTCGTACAGGCTGCGGCCTTGCTCGTGCAGCTCCTTGGCGAACTCGACGATCAGAATGGCGTTTTTCGCCGCCAGGCCGATGGTGGTCAACAGGCCGACCAGGAAGTACACATCGTTGGACAACCCGCGCAGGCTGGTGGCGATCAGGGCACCGATGATACCCAGCGGTACTACCAGCACCACGGCGATCGGGATCGACCAGCTTTCGTACAGGGCTGCCAGGCACAGGAACACGAACAGTACCGAGAGGGCAAACAGTGCCGGCATCTGCGAACCGGAGAGTTTTTCCTCGTAGGACATGCCGGTCCAGGAGAAGCCGATGCCGCTTGGCAGTTCGCCAGCAATGCGCTCGACCTCGGCCATGGCTTCACCGGTACTGTAGCCCGGGGCCGGAGCACCGAGGATTTCCATCGCCTCGACGCCGTTGTAACGCGACAGCTTCGGCGAACCGTAGGTCCATTCGCCCTTGGCGAATGAGGAGAACGGCACCATTTCGCCGGCGCCATTGCGCACGTACCACTTCTGCAGGTCTTCCGGGCTCATCCGTGCGTTCGGCTCGCCCTGGATGTACACCTTCTTGACCCGACCACGGTCGATGAAGTCGTTGACGTAGCTGGCACCCAGGGCAATCGACAGGGTGTTGTTGATGTCGGCGATGGTCACGCCCAGGGCGCTGGCACGCTCGTCATCGATGGTCAGCTGGTACTGCGGCTCATCGTTCAGGCCGTTCGGGCGCACGGCGCTGAGGATCTTGCTCTGCGCGGCCTTGGCCAGGAACTGGTTGCGCGCTTCCATCAGCTTGGCATGGCCGACACCGCCGCGGTCCTGCAGGAACACGTCGAAGCCGGTGGCGTTACCCAGTTCGAGCACCGCAGGCGGGGCAAAGGCGAACACCATTGCATCACGGAAGGTGAAGAAGTGCTGCTGGGCTCGCTGGGCAAGGGCGAACACGCTGTTTTCCTTGGAGCGCTCGTCCCACGGCTTGAGCATGATGAACGCCATGCCCGAACTCTGGCCGCGACCGGCAAAGTTGAAGCCGTTGACGGTGAACACCGAAGCCACGGTGTCGGACTCTTCGCTGAGCAGGTACTCACGCATCTGGTCTACCACTACCTGGGTGCGCTCGGCACTGGAGCCGGCTGGGGTCTGTACCTGGGCGAACAGTACGCCCTGGTCTTCTTCCGGCAGGAACGCGGTTGGGATGCGGGCGAACAGCCAGATCATGCCGACCACGATCAGCGCATAGGCCAGCAGGAACGGTGCCTTGTTGCGCAGGATGGTACCCACGCTGCGCTCGTAGCCGGTTACGCTGCGGTCGAAGTTGCGGTTGAACCAGCCAAAGAAGCCACGCTTGGCCACATGGTGCTCGCCCTTCTTCAGCGGCTTGAGCATGGTGGCGCACAAGGCCGGGGTGAAGATGAGCGCCACCAGCACCGACAGGCCCATGGCCGAGACGATGGTGATGGAGAACTGCCGGTAGATCACACCCGTGGAGCCGCCGAAGAACGCCATGGGCAGCAGTACCGCCGACAGCACCAGGGCGATACCCACCAGGGCACCCTGGATCTGCTCCATCGAGCGCTTGGTCGCTTCCTTGGGCGGCAAGCCTTCCTCGGACATCACCCGCTCGACGTTCTCCACCACGACGATGGCGTCGTCCACCAGCAAGCCGATGGCCAGGACCATGGCGAACATGGTCAGGGTGTTGATGCTGAAGCCTGCTGCGGCAAGGATGCCGAAGGTGCCCAGCAACACCACTGGTACGGTCATGGTGGTGATGACGGTGGCACGGAAGTTCTGCAGGAACAGGTACATCACCAGGAACACCAGGACCACGGCTTCGATCAGGGTGTGGATTACGCCGCTGATCGATTCGGTGACCACCGGGGTCGTGTCATACGGGAATACTGCCTTCACCCCAGGCGGGAAGAACGGTTCCAGGTCGGAGATGGTCTTGCGCAAGGCCTTGGCGGTGTCCAGTGCGTTGGCACCGGTGGCCAGTTTTACTGCAAGGCCGGAAGCCGGCTTACCGTTGAACTGAGCGCTGACGGCATAGTTTTCACCACCCAGGCCAACCTGGGCGACATCACCCAGACGCACCTGCGAACCATCGCTGTTGACCTTGAGCAGGATCTTCTCGAACTGCTCGGCAGTCTGCAGGCGGGTCTTGCCGATGATGGTGGCGTTCAGCTGGGTACCCGGCATGGCCGGCAGGCCGCCGAGCTGGCCGGAGGATACCTGCACGTTCTGCGCGGCCACGGCGGTCTTGACGTCGACCGGGGTCAGCTGGAACTTGTTCAGCTTGGCCGGGTCGAGCCAGATACGCATGGCGTACTGCGCACCGAATACCTGGAAGTCACCCACACCTGCGGTGCGCGAGATCGGGTCCTGCATGTTGGAGACGATGTAGTTGGCCAGGTCGTCCTTGGTCATGCTGCCGTCTTCGGACACCAGGCCGATCACCAGCAGGAAGTTCTTCACTGCCTTGGTGACGCGGATACCTTGTTGCTGCACTTCCTGCGGCAACAGCGGGGTGGCCAGGTTCAGCTTGTTCTGCACCTGCACCTGTGCGGTGTCCGGGTTGGTGCCCTGCTCGAAGGTGGCGGTAATGGTCATGCTGCCATCGGAGTTGCTTTCCGATGACACATAACGCAGGTTGTCGATACCGTTGAGCTGCTGCTCGATCACCTGTACCACGGTGTCCTGCACGGTCTGCGCCGAGGCGCCCGGATAGGTCACGGCGATGGCGATGGCCGGCGGCGCGATGCTGGGGTACTGGTTGATCGGCAGCTTCAGGATCGACAAGGCGCCGACCAGCATGATCACCAAGGCGATCACCCAGGCGAAGATCGGGCGATCGATAAAGAACTTCGACATGGTTTACTCCGCTTTGCCGTCTGCTTTCGCCGCGTTGGCCTGATCAGGGCTGGCCGGCTTCTTGACGTTGGTGGCTTCGCTGACTTTTACCTCTACGCCCGGGCGCACGTACTGCAGCCCTTCGGTGATCAGGCGGTCGCCCGGTTTGAGGCCTTCCTCGATCAGCCAGTCGCTACCCAGGGTACGGTTGGCCTTGAGCTGGCGCAGTTCGACCTTGTTCTCCTGGTTGACCACCAGTGCGGTCGGCGCGCCTTTCAGGTCGCGGGTCACGCCCTGTTGCGGGGCCAGGATGGCATTGGCGTTGACCCCGGCCTTGAGCCGCGCATGCACGAACATGCCGGGCAGCAGGGTGTGATCGGGGTTGGGGAACAGCGCGCGCAGGGTGACCGAGCCGGTGGTCTCGTCGACTGCGACTTCAGAGAACTCCAGGCGGCCTTCCTGCTTGAACAGGCTGCCGTCTTCCAGCACCAGTTGCACCGAGGCGGCGTTGTCGCCGGCCTTTTGCAGCTGGCCGCTTTCCAGGTCACGACGCAGCTTGAGCAGCTCGGCGGTGGACTGGGTGACGTCGACGTAGATCGGGTCGAGTTGCTGGATGGTCGCCATGGCATTGGTCTGGCCGTTGCTCACCAGTGCACCTTCGGTGAACGAAGAACGGCCGATACGGCCGCTGATAGGTGCCAGGACCTTGGTGTAGCGCAGGTCGATCTGTGCGCTCTTGAGCGAAGCCTCTGCCTGCAATCGTTTGGCATTGGCGTCGTCGTATTCCTGTTTGGAAACAGCCTGCTCGTCGATCAGCTGCTTATAGCGTTCGGCCAGCGAGCGGGTAGCTTGCAGGTTGGCCTGGGCATTGGCCAGGTTGGCTTCGTACACGGCAGGGTCGATCTGGTACAGCTGCTGGCCTTCCTTGACCTCGCTGCCTTCCTTGAACAGGCGCTTGAGGATGATGCCGTTGACCTGCGGGCGCACTTCGGCGACGCGGTAGGCAGTGGTACGGCCTGGCAGTTCCGTGGTCAGAGTGAAGGCCTGGGGCTGGATGGTCACGACGCCGACCTGAGGAGCCTGCGCCGCTGGCGCTGCTTCTTCTTTCTTACAGCCACTGAGCAGGGTTGCCAGGGCGACGGCGGAAACCAGAGCGGTAACGGCTGGCTTGAATTGCATGAGGATCCTCGGGTCGTCGGAGCTGGGAGACGCTCAAGAGTAATGGAAGAGTCTTGATCTGGAAAAATTGCTATCCGGTGGATAAATAGCTTGCTAAGGAATATACTTACATTCATGGTTGTTTGTAAATACCGCTGGGTTGTACTTAGGTACTGCCACAGCCCTTGATTAGCTCATCCGCGAGGCGCCCTGCAGAGGTGCCCCCGGAGCGTTCCCCGCCGCGCCGCGCGTTCGGGGCAGATGAGGTTTGTACTGCCATGGTCCGTCGAACCAAAGAGGAAGCCCAGGAAACCCGCGCCCAGATCATCGAGGCGGCGGAAAAGGCCTTCTACAAGCGCGGGGTTGCGCGAACCACCCTGGCCGACATCGCCGAACTGGCGGGTGTGACGCGGGGGGCGATCTACTGGCACTTCAACAACAAGGCCGAGTTGGTGCAGGCGCTGCTCGACAGCCTGCACGAAACACATGACCACCTGGCGCGGGCGAGCGAAAGCGAGGACGAAGTGGACCCGCTTGGCTGCATGCGCAAGCTGCTGCTGCAGGTGTTCAACGAGCTGGTGCTCGATGCCCGAACCCGGCGTATCAATGAAATCCTGCATCACAAGTGCGAGTTCACCGATGACATGTGTGAAATTCGCCAGCAGCGCCAAGGTGCGGTGCTGGATTGCCACCAGGGCATCACCCTGGCGTTGGCCAATGCCGTGCGACGGGGCCAGTTGCCAGGCGAGCTGGATGTCGAGCGCGCGGCGGTGGCCATGTTTGCCTATGTCGATGGCCTGATCGGGCGCTGGCTGTTGCTGCCTGACAGTGTCGATCTGTTGAAGGATGTCGAAAAATGGGTCGACACCGGGCTGGATATGCTGCGCTTGAGCCCGGCTCTGCGCAAATGACACTTTGTTAAGGATTGTGAGGGAGTGTTGCCCCTTTGTGTTAAGGGGGGATTAATGCTTTCGGATTGCTCGGCTGTTCAGGTTCTGCTGGCGCGCCGAGGTCTCTGTGGGAGCGGGTTTACCCGCGAATCAGGCGCCGCGGTGGATGGCACGGGCTTCGCCCGTGTTCGCGGGTAAACCCGCTCCCACAGGGATCGCGCAAGCTTTAGAAATTGAGCAAGACAGTTGCTCCCGCATTCAACGTCCGCGCAGTTGCCGGTCCGGCAACGCCACTGCTGCTAACAGTCCGAGTACCGCCACCCCGGCACTCCCCATCAGCAACTGCCGGAACGTCTCCAGCAACCTCCCTTGGGTCACCAGGTCCACTTCGCCGGCCTTCAGGCTCCCCAGCAACGGATTACCCAACGACTCGAACCCGCCCTGGTGCAGTAGCGCCAGCAGCAGGCTGGACATGCACGCCACCCCCATGGCCCCGCCCAGCGAGCGGAACAGGTTGGTGGTGCTGGTGGCGACGCCGATGTCCTTGCTGTCCACCGCGCTTTGCGTGCCTACCAGCGAGGTCGGGAACTGCAGCCCGCAAGCGATACCGGTCAGCAGCATGAACAGTGCACTGAGCAAGGCCGATTGCGGCGGGGTCAGCGCCATGGCGAAAATGGCCAGCGGCATCAGCAGCGCACCGGCCAGGATCTGCGGTTTGTAGCGCCCGGTCAGGCTGGTCATGCGCCCGCCGGTAAAGGCACCCATGGGCAGCCCCATCACCAGCGGCAGGAGGTGCAGGGCAGCGCTGTCGGCACCGGCGCCGGTGATGCCCTGGTAGCGCAACGGCATGAGCATGGTCAGGGAGATCGACTGAAAGCTGGCGAAGAAGATCACGCCCCAGCACAGCACCGCCACGCGATTGCCGAACAGGCCGAGTGGCAGTAGCGGTTCCAGGCAGCGGCGCTCATGGACGATGAACAGCATCAGGCCCAGCGTGGCGCAGGCGAACAAGGCCAGCACGGCCGGGTCGACCCAGGCGTGGCCCTGGCCGACCAGGGTAATACCCAACAACAGGCTACCCAGACCGAGGATCAGCAACACGGCGCCCAGGTAGTCCACCCGCGCCTCACGGCGCTGCGCCGGCATTCCGCCGAGGGCGCGGCGGATCGCCCACAGTGCAACCAGCCCCAGTGGCAGGTTGATCCAGAACACCCAACGCCATGACAGGTATTCGGTCAGCCAGCCGCCCAGTACCGGCCCGGCGACACTGGCCACCGCGTACATGCTGCTGAAATAACCCTGGTAGCGGCCGCGCTCCCGAGGTGGCACGAAATCGCCGATGATCGCCTGGCTCACCGAGACCATGCCCCCGGCGCCAATGCCCTGCAGTACCCGGGCCAGCACCAGTTGCTGCATGTCCTGGGCCAGGGCGCAGGCGATCGAGGCCAGGGTGAACAGGCTGATGCCGGTGAGGATCATCCGGCGCCGCCCGTACAAGTCGCCCAGCTTGCCGTAGATCGGTACGGCCACGGTCATCGCCACCATGTAGCCGGAGATGACCCAGGCCAGCAGGCCGACATCGTTGAACTGCGCCGAGATCGCTGGCAGCGAGACAGCGACGATGGTCTGGTCCAGGGCGCCGAGGAAGATCGCCAGCATCAGGGCGGTGAGCACGTTGCGCAGGGTGGTGGGAGGCAGAGCGGCGGTCACGGGGATACCTTATATGGCGGCGGGCCTTCTTCGCGGGTAAACCCGCTCCCACAGGTCCGGTGTCGCTCCTGAGGATGGCGACGTCCCTGTGGGAGCGGGTTTACCCGCGAAGAGGCCAGCATGAAGTACGCGGATTGTAACCTGAGTTAGGTAGCTTCCTATGTACTATCTGCATCCCCTATGCAAGATCGGCATTGGCGCATTCATCCAGTGCTGCATGGCTGCGTGATATCGTTGGTATGCCACAGAGGCTGAAAACCGGGGCTTGCACCAGCTTGGTGCAGCATTATGCCGCAGGGTTTTCACGCCGCTGTCTCCCACACCTTTTATTCCTCTGCCTGCATGTCGAGCATGACCGCCCAAGTGACGACGGTTGGAACAGGCCAGGTAGACCCGATTACAGGGGTCGGTAGTTACCGTTCGAATTTCAACTTATTTTGCGGAGTGATCATGCCCAAGGCTTCCCATCAAGATCTGCGTTTTGCCTTCCGCGAGCTGCTCGCTTCAGGTTCCTGTTATCACACCGCATCGGTGTTCGACCCCATGTCGGCCCGCATCGCCGCGGACCTGGGCTTCGAGGTCGGCATCCTCGGTGGTTCCGTCGCTTCGTTGCAGGTGCTGGCTGCACCGGACTTCGCCCTTATCACCCTCAGCGAGTTCGTCGAGCAGGCCACCCGTATCGGTCGTGTGGCGCAACTGCCCGTGCTGGCGGACGCCGACCACGGCTATGGCAACGCGCTGAACGTCATGCGCACCGTCATCGAACTGGAGCGCGCCGGCGTGGCTGCGCTGACCATCGAGGACACCCTGCTGCCTGCCCAGTTCGGGCGCAAGTCCACCGACCTGATCCCGGTTGAAGAGGGCGTCGGCAAGATCCGTGCGGCGCTGGAGGCGCGGGTCGATTCCTCGTTGTCGATCATTGCCCGGACCAACGCTGGCGTGCTCACCACCGAAGAAATCATCGTGCGTACCCAGAGCTACCAGAAGGCCGGAGCGGACGGTATCTGCATGGTGGGAGTGAAGGACTTCGAACAACTCGAGCAGATTGCCGAGCACCTGACGGTTCCGCTGATGCTGGTGACCTACGGCAACCCGAGCCTGCGCGACGACGAGCGCCTGGCACGCCTGGGCGTGCGCATCGTGGTCGATGGTCACGCGGCCTACTTTGCCGCCATCAAGGCCACCTATGACTGCCTGCGGCTGCAGCGCGGCCAGCAGAACAAGTCGGAAAACCTCAGCGCCACCGAACTCTCGCATACCTACACCCAGCCGGAGGACTACATCCGCTGGGCCAAGGAATACATGAGCGTCGAGGAGTGACCTGATTCACCGGCAGGCGCAGCACTTGTGGGAGCGGCCTTGCGTCGCGAAAGGGCTGCGTAGCAGCCCCGACAGTATTGGATGTGGCGAAGATCAGGGGACCGCTTTGCGGTCCTTTCGCGACACAAGGCCGCTCCTACAAAAGCCTCACAGGTCCCGGTCCCACTCCGGTTCGTCCTTGAACCGCTGCACCAGAAAATCCAGCATGCTGCGCAAGGTCGCCGGCATGTGTTTGCGTGAGGTGTACACCGCATTCAGGTTCAGTTCGCGTGGCCTGGCCTCGGGCAGCAGGCGCACCAGCTCGCCTCGGCGCAGGGCCTGCGCGGCCTGGTAGGTCGGCAGCATGGCGATACCTGCGCCGGCCAGCGCCGCCTTCTGCAGTGTCATCGCCTCGTTGGCACTGATGTTCCCCGCCACCGGCACGGCGACCTGCTGGCCGGCCACCTCGAAATGCCAGAGGCTGTGGCCGAAGTAGGCATGGGTCAGGCAATTGTGCCGGCTCAGTTCCTCGACCCGTTGCGGCGTGCCGTGCTCGCGCAGGTAGGCCGGTGCAGCACACACTGCCGAGCGGCATACGCTCAAGCGCCGGGCGATCAGGTTGGGGTCCAGGTCATTGCTGGTGCGGATTGCCAGGTCGATGCGCTCGTCCACCAGGTTGACCGTGCGATCGAGCATCTGCAGCTCCACCTTTACCCCGGGGTAGCGCCGGACGTAGGCGGCCACTGCATCCACCAGCTGGGCCTGGCCGAATGAGGTGCTGACACTGATGCGCAGCGCGCCTTTGGGCGCGTCATCCGGTTGCTGCACCGCGGCTTGCAAGTCGCCGGCCAGTTCCAGCAGTTGCCGGCAGCGGGGCAGGGTTTCCTGGCCGGCGGCGGTGAGGCTGAGCTTGCGTGTGGTGCGCTGCATCAACCGTGCGCCAACCCAGTCTTCCAGCTCTGCCAGGTAGCGCGACACCACCGGCCGCGACAGTTGCAGATGATCCGCCGCCGCCGACTGGCTGCCCAGGTCGACGACGGTGACGAAAACGCGCATGGCGTTGAGACGATCCATGGATTTGCCCGGTTTCAGAAACAAACTATGTTCGAGCATCGCATTTTTTGTCACGGATTGGGCAACTAAGCTGTTGGGCATTGTTCATCTGACGGGTGTTTGTGATGTCTCTTTTCACTCCCTTGCGTGGCCTGCTGCTGGCCTGTGTGACCCTGGCCGGCCCGGTGCTGGCTGCCGACCCCTTGCAGCTGGAGGTTTACAACCCCGGGCATGAGGCGATCTTCCCGGTCAGTTCGGTGATCGTCAGCGGCGAACACGACGCCATTCTCGTCGATGCCCAGTTCGGCAAGGCCCAGGCCGAGCAGTTGGTGCAGCGCCTGCGGGCAGGCGGCAAGCAGCTGACCAGTATCTACATCAGCCATGGCGACCCGGACTACTACTTCGGCCTGGATACCCTGACCCAGGCCTTCCCCGAGGCCAAGGTGCTGGCGTCGGCCGCCACGGTTGCCCATATCCGCCAGACCATGGATGCCAAACTGGCCTACTGGGGCCCGCAGATGGGCGCGGACAAACCGGCGCGGCTGGTGCTGCCGCAGGTGCTCGAAGGCAACCGCCTGATGCTGGAAGGGCAGGCCCTCGAGGTGGTCGGCCTCGACGGCCCGCAACCTGATCGCAGTTTCGTATGGGTCCCGTCGATCAAGGCGGTGGTCGGTGGCGTAGTGGTGTCGGAGAACATCCATGTGTGGATGGCCGACACGCAAACGGCCAAGTCCCACGCCGACTGGCTCGGCACCCTGGCGAACATCGAGGCGTTGGCGCCGCGCACGGTCATCCCCGGGCATTACCTGGGGGACAGCAGCCGATCGCTCGAGGCCGTGCGCTTCACGGCGAATTACATTGGTGATTTCGATGCCGAGACTGCCAAGACCAAAGACGCCGGTGCGTTGATCGCGGCGATGAAGCGACGTTACCCGAGCCTGGCCGATGAAAGCTCACTGGAGTTGGGGGCCAAGGTCGCCAAGGGCGAGATGAAGTGGTAATTCCGTTCAATTGATGGAGAGTATCCCATGAGCAAGATTGCAATCATCGGTGCCACTGGCCGCGCTGGCAGCCAGTTGCTGGAAGAGGCCCTGCGCCGTGGCCACAGTGTGCTGGCCATCGCCCGCGACCCGTCGCGGTTGCAGGGGCGGGACGGGGTGACCGTCCAGGCGCTGGATGCCAAGGACAGTGCAGCCCTGCAAGCGGCGGTCGCGGGTGTGGATGCGGTGCTGAGTGCGGCGCATTTCTCGACCATCGAGCCACACGCGATCATCGAGCCGGTCAAGCGGGCCGGAGTCAGGCGCCTGCTGGTGGTGGGTGGGGCCGGCAGCCTGTTGCTGCCGTCTGGGCATCGGGTAATCGACAGCCCGGACTTCCCCGAGGCATACAAGGCCGAGGCCACTGCTGGGGTGCGTTTTCTGGAAGCGTTGCAACGGGAGCCGAATCTGGACTGGACCTTCCTGTCGCCGTCGGCGGAGTTCGTTGAAGGCGAGCGTAGCGGGCATTACAAGCTGGGCAAGGATCATCTGCTGATCGGTGCGGATGGCAAGAGCTGGATTACCTTTGCCGATTACGCGATTGCCATGCTGGATGAACTGGAAAAGCCGGCGCATTCGCGGCAGCGTTTTACCGTCGGCTATTGAGTCGCCCTCTTCGCGGGTAAACCCGCTCCCACAGGTACTGCACTGATTTCGATACCGGTGTATTACTTGTGGGAGCGGGTTTACCCGCGAAGGGGCCCTCACTGGCTGGCCTGGCCCTCCAGCCAATCCAGCAATTCCACCAACCCCGGCGGCAAGCTCTTGCTCTGGCTCACCAGGTAATACCCCTTGCCGGTCATCACCTTCAGCGCAAACGGCATGCACAACCGCCCCCCGCGCAAGTCATCACCGATCAGCGACCAGTCGCCGATCGCCACGCCGGTCCCCTGCGAGGCCATGGCCATCGCCATATCCAGCGTCTCGAAATGCTGCTTCGGCCCTGGAGTGCCCAGTGTCACCCCGGCTGCCTGCAGCCATAACTCCCAGTCATGCTCATCTCGCGACGGGTGCAGCAGCATGTGTCGCGCCAGGTCCTCGACCTGCTGCAACGGTACCGGCCCCTGTTGCAGGGACGGTGCGCACACCGGTGTCAGCTGTTCATCGAACAGCTTGCGCACGCGCAGCCCGTGGTTCGGCGCATCGCCATACACCACAGCCGCATCGAAACCCTCGCGGCGAAAGTCCACCCCATGTTGCACCGTGGTGGTCAGTTCTACAGGCACATCCGGGCGTAGCGCCTGCCATTCCATCAGGCGTGGCAGCAGCCAGCGCATCACGCAGGTCGGTGCCTTGAGCTGCAAGGTAGCGGTGCGTCCACCCACCTCGCGCACCCCTTGTTCGATCAGCGCGAACACTTGCTGCACCCTTGGCAGCCAGTCCTGGCCTTCACGGGTCAGGCTCAGCCCACGGGCCTGGCGCTGGAACAAGGCATAACCCAGATGCTCCTCGAGGGCCGCGATCTGTCGGCTGACGGCGCCTTGGGTGATATGCAACTGCTGCCCGGCACGGGTGAAATTGCAGTGCTGGGCGGTGACCAGAAATGTATGCAGGGCGGGTAGGGGCGGGAGGCGTTTCATTGCACCAAGCCATGATTGCAGGACATGGCTAGTATGTGTTTTTTTGCATTGTGGCGATAGCCGTGGCTGGGTCCAATAAGGGCATAACCCAACCAAGATTCATGGTGAAACCCGATGGCAACCTGCGGCGAAGTACTGGTAAAACTCCTTGAAGGCTATGGCGTGGACCATGTCTTCGGCATTCCTGGCGTACATACCGTGGAGCTCTACCGTGGCCTGGCGGGCTCGTCGATCCGCCATGTCACCCCGCGCCACGAGCAGGGTGCCGGGTTCATGGCCGACGGCTATGCGCGCACCCGCGGCAAACCGGGGGTGTGCTTCATCATCACCGGCCCGGGCATGACCAACATCACCACTGCCATGGGCCAGGCCTATGCCGACTCGATCCCGATGCTGGTGATTTCCAGCGTGCAGTCGCGTGATCAGCTGGGCGGCGGCCGCGGCAAGCTGCACGAGTTGCCCAACCAGGCAGCGCTGGTGTCGGGTGTGGCGGCGTTTTCCCACACCCTGATGAGTGCCGATGACCTGCCGCAGGTGCTGGCCCGGGCATTCGCCGTGTTCGAAGGGGGCCGACCGCGCCCGGTGCATATCGAGATCCCGCTCGATGTGCTGGTCGAGCCGGCCGATCACCTGTTGCCGGGGCGCGTGGTGCGCAGCAGCCGCGCAGGGGCAGCGCCGCAGGCCGTGGCGCAGATGGCCGAGCGCCTGGCCAATGCAAGGCGGCCATTGATCCTGGCCGGGGGCGGCGCGTTGGCCGCGGGCGCTGCGCTGGCGCGCCTGGCCGAACACCTGCAGGCGCCGGTGGCGCTGACCATCAATGCCAAGGGGCTGCTGCCGGCCAGCCACCCGCTGCAGATCGGCTCGACCCAGTCTCTGCCTGCCACGCGGGCGCTGGTGGCCGAGGCCGATGTGGTGCTGGCGATCGGTACCGAACTGGCCGAAACCGACTATGACATTACCTTCAAAGGTGGTTTCGAGATCCCGGGCAGCCTGTTGCGCATCGACATCGACCCGGACCAGACCGTGCGCAATTACCTGCCGGCGCTGGCGCTGGTGGCCGATGCCGAACTGGCCGCCGAGGCGCTGCTCGGCGCCTTGCAGCCACTGTCGCAACCCGTGCGTGAAAGCACATGGGGGGCAGCCCGGGTGGCCAAGTTGCGCCAGGCACTGGCGGCGGGTTGGGACCAGCCGACGCTGAGCCAGACGCGTTTGTTGAATGCGATTCTCGAGCGCCTGCCCAATGCCATTCTGGTGGGCGATTCGACCCAGCCGGTGTACACCGGCAACCTGACGCTGGACATGGACCAGCCACGCCGTTGGTTCAATGCCTCGACCGGCTATGGCACCTTGGGTTACGCATTGCCAGCTGCCATGGGCGCCTGGCTGGGCAGCGCGGAACAGGTCGACGAGCGTGCCCCAGCGGTGTGCCTGATTGGTGATGGCGGTTTGCAATTCACCTTGCCAGAGCTGGCCAGCGCGGTGGAAGCGCAGGTACCGTTGATCGTGCTGCTGTGGAACAACCAGGGGTACGAGGAAATCAAGAAGTACATGGTCAACCGGGCGATCGAGCCGGTCGGGGTGGATATCCATACGCCGGACTTCATCGGTGTGGCGCGAGCTCTGGGCGCTGCGGCGGAACAGGTGGCAGACGTGGCGCAGCTGCAGGTGGCGTTGGGGCAGGCAGTGGAGCGCAAGGGGCCGACCTTGATCCAGGTTGACCAGAATCAGTGGCAGGGGGCTGTGTTGGGTTGAAGTGAACCCGCTCCCACAGGTACTGCACAGTTTTCAGTATCTGTGCAAAACCTGTGGGAGCGGGTTCACCCGCGAAGAGGCCGGCACAGGCAAAGCCAAACTCAGCCAGCAGTCGCTCGCAACCTGGCCACATCACGAATCGGCGGCGCGCCATACAGCCGGCTGTATTCACGGCTGAACTGTGACGGGCTCTCATACCCCACCCGGTAGGCTGCCACCGCTGCCTCGATCCCGTCATTGAGCATCAACCGCCGCGCCTCCTGCAGGCGCAGTTGCTTCTGGTACTGCAACGGGCTCATCGACGTCACGGCCTTGAACCGGTGGTGCAAGGTCGAGGTGCTGAGGTTGACCTCCCGGGCCAGGTCCTCGATGCGCAAAGGCAGCTGGTAGTTCTGGTTGAGCCAGGTGATGGCCTGGCAAACCCGGTGGGTCTGGCTGTTGGCCAAGGCGATTTCGTACAACCGATAGCCCTGCGGCCCGCGCAGCAGGCGGTACAGAATCTCCCGGCGGAACAGCGGCGCCAGCATCGCGATGTCGCGAGGGGTGTCCAGCAGGCGTATCAGCCGCAGCAAGGCGTCGAGCAACGCGGCATCGGTTCTTTCCACATACAAGCCACGACCGGAAGGCCGGTTGGGCACCAGCATCGGCCCGCTTTCGGCGATCAGCTGGCTGATTTCGGCCGGGTCCAGGTCCAGGCGCAGGCCAAGGCTCGGGTGCTCGGGGCTGGCATCGAGCCTGACGCCGCTGAGCGGCAAGGTTACCGAGACCACCATGTAGTGCAGCGGGTCGTAGGCGTACTGCTCGTCACCGAGGAACAGGCTTTTGCTGCCCTGGGCAAGGATGCACAGCGCGGGTTGCGCCAGGGTCGGTACCGAGCGCACGTTTTCGGTGTAGCGCACCAGGTACAGGTCGTCGATGGCCGATGCCGGGCCGTGAGGCTCCCCGGCGTGGCGGCGGATCAGCTCGGCCAGCTCCTGGCGTTGCAGTTCCAGGCTCGGGTCGATGGACGTGGCGGTGGTCATGATGGCTTTCCTCTGCTGACCGACGCAGCATAGGTTTGGGCAATGGCCGGCGCTAGTCAAAAGCTGCACGCCGATTGCCTGATCCTGCCGTGCTGCAGGATCAGGCAATCGGCGTGCAGTAATGGCCTAACGCGTCGCGCGGGTGGGCCCCTAACCTTGGCAGCCTGGCTTTTCCGTCCGCCTGCTTCAAGGAGATTGTGCAATGACCCCGACACAACCGGTCACCCACCTTGCTTTCATCCGTGCCAGCAGCGGGCGCTCGGCGGAGCTGGGCGCGCGCCTGCGTGACCTGCTCGAGCCCTCGCTGCGGGCACCGGGTTGCCTGAGTTTTACCGTGCAGCGCTCGCAGGCTGATGCCGATTTATGGTTGCTCAGTGGCAGCTGGCGGGATCAGCAGGCGATGAGGGGGTACTTTGCTTCGCCGACGCTGGAGGTGTTTGGTGAGCTGGTACAGGCACAGGTGGTCAGCAGCCTGGATCTGCATACCTTTGATTGATCTGTCGCCTGTGCCGGCGATAGGGCCGGAGCAGGCAATAGGGTAAAATGCCGGCCCTCGATCAACCAAGCGGATAGCAACATGGCACGTAGGGAGTTCCCGCATTTCGAAGCGGTTTCGGCGATGGTCCCGGTGGAAGGTGGCGGCTACAACGCAGCCATCGCGGTAAAGGCCCTGGGCATGGGCGGCGCGCCGCGCTTTCACAAGATTCTCGACGGCCAGGTGTTCAAGGGCGCCGTGGCCGCCGATGAAGCGGCCACGTCCGAGCTGCAACGCCTGCAGGGCGTCAGCGAAGAGGGTGAGCTGATCTGGTGATCAGGCCGGCGGGCGGGCCATCTTGAACAGGTTGCCCAGCTCGAAATAATCTGCCGGGCCGCCGCCACGCAGGATCGGCTCGGCGGCAGCGGTATCGTAGATGCCGTTCTTCAGCAGGTGCTCGGCAATGTGCACCGCCACCACTTCACCCAGAATCAGCCAGCTGGGCACCAGTTCCTGGTCGGCCCGCTTGAGCTGGACGATCTGGCTGACCTTGCACTCGAAGGCCACCGGGGTTTCGCCGACACGCGGCACGTTGACGATGCTCGACGAGGTGGCGGTGAGGCCGCTCAATTCGAATTCGCTTATCTCGGCGGCAACCGGTGCGCAGCTCTGGTTCATCTGTTCGGCCAACGGGCGGGTGGCCAGGTTCCAGACGAACTCGCCGGTCTGCTCGATGTTGTTAAGGCTGTCTTTGCGCCCGACGCTGCAGAAACCGATGATCGGCGGGATGTAGTTGAAGGCGTTGAAAAAGCTGTAGGGCGCCAGGTTCAGGCGGCCTTCGCGGTCCTGTGAGGAGATCCAGCCGATAGGGCGGGGGCCGACGATGGCATTGAAGGGGTCGTGGGGCAGGCCGTGGCCTTTGGCGGGTTCGTAGTAATACATCTGTGCTGGGCTTGCTGGCCCTACCTCCTGGTGGACAAGGTGCCTAGTGTGCCAAGCCTGTGCCTGTCTGCAAATGATCAAGCCCGGCCGAAGCCGGGCTGGGTGCTCGCATCAGGGATCAGCTGATGCGGTGCGCGTTGGTGCGGTCGAAGCCATCTTCAGCGAAGCGCTGGCCGCCAGTGCGGTCGAAGCCGTCTTCAGCAAAGCGCTGGCCACCGGTGCGGTCGAAGCCATCTTCAGCGAAGCGCTGGCCACCGGTGCGGTCGAAGCCATCTTCAGCGAAGCGCTGGCCACCGGTGCGGTCGAAGCCATCTTCAGCGAAGCGCTGGCCGCCAGTGCGGTCGAAACCATCTTCAGCGTAGGCCGCGGATTGGCTCTGGGTCGCTGCGAAGGCGTGGGCGTTGGTGCGGTTGAAGCCATCTTCGGCGAAGGCGCCAGCAGCGAAAACCGAGAGGGCCAGGGTAAGGATCAGTTTGTTTTTCATGGTCGTTGCTCCGGGGGTTCTTGAGGTTGTTTGTTTCTATGGGTTTGATCCTACGCTGATTTATTTGATTAAAAAGCGCAAATAATAGTGCTTAAAAATCGAATAATTCGATATATGTCGGCGCACATCTTGTCGCTCAGGCAGCTGTTCTGGCTCAGGATGTGTCTGCCCATGCGCCGACGTTCTGCCAGCCATTGCAGCTTGGGGGAGTGGAATTAATCGGGCGTTAAGGATGAAAAATCTGTCATGGAAGGCTGCTCAACGTATTTTTCATACGTCACCAACCGATTTTTCAAATGCTGCTCAGCACCATCGCCGCACCTCAAACCGGAGCGGCACAACAATGAACAAACTTCCGCAAATCACCTTGGCCTTCTGGGTCATGAAGATCTGCGCTACCACCCTTGGCGAAACGGCGGGTGATTTGCTGTCGATGACCCTGAACATCGGCTATGCCCTCAGTTCGCTGCTGCTGATCAGCGTGTTCCTGCTGACCTTGCTCGGCCAGCTGTACTCGCGCCGCTACCACCCGATGCTGTACTGGCTGGTAATCCTCTCCACCAGCACCGCCGGCACTACCATGTCCGACTTCATGGACCGCACCCTGGGCCTGGGCTACGCCGCGGGTTCGGCCATCCTTGTCGGCATCCTGCTGCTGACCTTCCTGGTATGGCGCTTGAGCGGCAACCCACTGGATGTCACCCGCATCAAGAACCGCACGGGCGAATTGTTCTACTGGGTGGCGATCCTGTTTTCCAACACCCTCGGCACCGCGCTGGGCGATTACCTGGCCGATGACTCGGGGCTTGGTTTTGCCGGTGGTGCGTTGTTGATCGGCAGCGCCATTGCCTTGGTCGTGGTGGCCCGCTACTGGACACGCATCCCAGGCGTGGTGCTGTTCTGGGTTGCGTTCGTGCTCACCCGCCCGTTCGGCGCCACCTTGGGCGACTTCCTCACCAAACCCCACGATAAGGGCGGCCTGGACTTCGGCACGGTCGGCTCTTCGGCGGTGCTGGGCGGGGTGTTGCTGGTATTGGTGCTGATGGCCACCTGGTACCAGCGCCGTGAACCGCGTCAGGCGTTGGAGATGTCCTGAGTGTTGATGCGGTAGCGGGTACTGCGGCCTCCGCCAGGAAGGCATGATTTGTTCCGTGAGCCGAATAAGCCGGCTATTCGGCTCATCTCGTGAGCCGAATGAGGCCGTCAATCGGCTCACAGGCTACCGCGTATCACAAAAAAGGGTCGCTCCATGCACTGGAGCGACCCTTTTTCAGTATTGCCAGGCCAGCATCACTCAGTGGTAATCCGCGAGTGCTGCTTGGTGTCCTTCATGGTCGCGTAAACCAGCAGCGAACAGGCGATGCAGGCGGTGACGTACCAGTAGAAGCCGCTCTCCATGCCCGCGCTCTTGAACCACAGGGCCACGTACTCGGCAGTGCCGCCGAAGATCGACACGGTCAGGGCATACGGCAGGCCCACGCCCAGGGCGCGGATTTCGGTAGGGAACAGCTCGGCTTTGACCACGGCGTTGATCGAGGTGTAGCCGCTGACGATGATCAGCGCCGCCATGATCAGGAAGAACGCGCCCCACCAGGTCTGGATGGTGTGCAGGGTGCTGAGGATCGGTACGGTGAACAAGGTGCCGAGTACACCGAAGGCGATCAGGATCGGGCGTCGACCGATCTTGTCGGACAGGCCACCGATCACTGGCTGCAGGCACATGAACAGGAACAGCGTGGCGGCCGAGATGGTGGTCGAGTCGCTGATGCTCATGCCTACGGTGTTGACCAGGTACTTCTGCATGTAGGTGGTGTAGGTGTAGAAGGCCAGGGTGCCGCCCATGGTCAGGCCGACTACGGTCATGAGCTCCTTGGGGTGGCGCAGCAGGGTGCGCATCAGGCTTTCCTTGGCCTTTTCCTTCTTGGTGAAGGAGGCGGTTTCTTCCATGCCGCGACGCAGGTACAGGGCCACCACGGCGCACAGCGCACCGATCACGAACGGTACGCGCCAGCCCCAGGCATACAGCTGCTCGGTGGTCAGGGTCTGTTGCAGGACGATCAGTACCGCCAGGGCAATGAGCTGGCCAGAGATCAGGGTCACGTACTGGAAGCTGGAGAAGAAGCCGCGGCGGTCCTTGCTGGCCATTTCGCTGAGGTAGGTGGCCGAGGTGCCATACTCACCACCCACCGACAGGCCCTGCAGCAGGCGTGCGATGACCAGCAGGATTGGCGCGGCGACGCCGATGGTTTCGTAGCCCGGGGTCAGGGCGATGACCAGCGAGCCGGCGCACATCAGCAGCACCGAGGCCATCAATGCGGCCTTGCGGCCTTTGCGGTCGGCGTACAGGCCCATCAGCCAGCCACCGATCGGGCGCATGAGGAAGCCCACGGCGAAGATCGCGGCGGTATTGAGCAGTTGTGCGGTGGAGTCGCCGGCCGGGAAGAAGGCCTTGGCGAAGTACAGCGAGAATGCGGCGTAGACGTACCAGTCGTACCATTCGACCATGTTGCCGATGGACCCGCTGAAGATCGACTTCAGGCGGCTGGCGGTGGTTTTTTCTGTGGCAGGCGCGGTGGCCGCCCCGGCTGGCAGGGAGGTGGCATTATCCATCAGGGATACCTTCTCGTTGTTTTTGTGGAGCGCGCCGTAGCGCAGCTTGCCAAGGCAATTGCAGAAGGTGTGCCAAATGGGTGCATTGGGCTTCAAGTTGGAGCGCTGCGCGCCCCTTCGCGGGCACGCCCGCTCCCACAGGGACCGCGTGACGTCTGACTCTTCGCGTTTCTCTGTGGGAGCGGGCATGCCCGCGAAGGGCTGCAAGGCAGCCCCCAAGAATCGTGTTGATGAGCGGCTTTTTGCTTACTGGTTGAGTGCTATAGGCGGATTTCCGCTTATTCGCGCCCTGTAAAATCCTCGCGCACCAACCCATGCCGCTGCATCTTCTCGTTCAGCGTGCGCCGCGGCAGCTGCAACGCTTCCATCACTGCATTGATAGCGCCCCCATGCTGGCGCAGCGCCGCGCGCAGGCATTGCGCCTCGAACGCTTCCATCTGCTCGCTCAACGACTGCCCGGCAGGCGCCACCTCGATGTTCGGCGAGCCCAGCCCCAATGCATGCCGTTCCGCCGCGTTGGCCAGTTCGCGCACGTTGCCCGGCCAGTCATGCGACAGCAACTGCGCCAGTTGCGCGCCCGACAGTGGCGGGGCTGCGCGGCCAAGCTTTTCGCCGGCGGCACGGGTAAAGTGCTCGAACAGCAGTGGAATGTCCTCACGCCGTTCACGCAATGGCGCCAGGCGCAGCTCGGCCACGTTCAGGCGATAGGCAAGGTCTTCGCGGAAGCGCCCGGCGCGGGCTTCTTCGAGCAGGTCGGGCTTGGTCGCGGCGATGATGCGCAGGTCGACGCTGATGCTCTGGTTGGCCCCCAGGCGTTCCAGCTTCTGTTCCTGGATCACCCGCAGCAGCTTGGCCTGTTGGGCCAGTGGCATGCTTTCGATTTCGTCGAGGAACACCGTGCCGCCGTTGGCGTACTCCAGCTTGCCGATGCGCTTGCCCTGGGCACCGGTAAAGGCGCCGCTTTCATGGCCGAACAGCTCGGCTTCGAACAGCGACTCGGGGATGGCAGCACAGTTGAGGGCGACGAACGGCTTGCCAGCGCGCGGGCCAAAGTCGTGCAGGCAGCGGGCCACGCGCTCCTTGCCACTGCCGGTTTCGCCGCGGATCAGCACATTGACCGGAAGGCCGGCCAGGTCCAGCACTTGCCGACGCAGCTGTTGCAGGCCCTGGGACATGCCCAGCAGCGTGCCTTCAAGGCGTGACTTGAGGTCGGCCTGCTCGTGCAGCCGGCGGTTTTCCAGGACCAGCTGGCGCTTTTCCAGGGCCCGGCGCAGGCTGCCTAGCAGGTGCTGAGGGGTGAAGGGTTTTTCAAGGAAGTCGTAGGCACCGCTGCGCATGGCTTCCACTGCCATGGGCACATCCCCGTGGCCGGTCAGCAGAATTACCGGCAAGTCAGGGTCGTCCGCCTGCAAGCGTTCGAGCAACTGCAGGCCATCCATGCCCGGCATGCGTACATCGCTGATGATCACCCCGGGAAAGTGCCGCGGCAGGTGTGCCAGGCATTCTTCGGCGCGGGCGAACAGTTGCACGCTGAAGCCGGACAGACTCAGCCATTGCTCCACCGCGGTGCGGATACTGGCTTCATCATCGACGACGATCACTGAATTCAACATACGGGCTCCAGGTCACGGGGCAGGGTAAGGCTCAGGCGCGCACCGCCAGGCAGGTTTTCGGCCTGTAGCTGGCCACCGGCCTCGTGGACGATGCCGTAGGAAATGGCCAGCCCCAGCCCCAGGCCTTCGCCCACCGGCTTGGTGGTGAAGAACGGGTCGAAGACCTTGGCCAGGTCGGCTTCGGCAATGCCGCCACCCGAATCCAGCACGCTCAGACGCCACAGCTCGCCATCGGGCTCGATGCGGATTTCCAGGCGTTTGTAACGCTTGTCGGCCATGGCGTCGAGGGCATTGCGCAGCAGGTTGATCAGCACCTGCTCCAGGCGAATGGCATCGCCGCGCACCCAGGCCGGGCGCGCCAGGTACAAGGCTACCTCCACTTCTTCGCTGCGAATGCGCGCTTCCAGCAGGTGCAGGGCCTGGTCGACCACGGTGGCCAGGTCGAGGCGCTCGCGCAGGCCGACCGGGCTGTTGCGGGCGAAGGTTTTCAGGTGGCTGGTGAGCGCGGCCATGCGTGTGAGCATCTGTTCCAGCGGTTCCAGTGCCTGGCGCGCTTCGTCATATCGGCCATGGTCGAGCAGCAGGCGCAGGGTTTCCAGCTGCATGCGCTGGGTGGTCAGCGGCTGGTTTATTTCATGGGCCATGGCTGCCGACATCTGCCCCAGTGCGGCCAGCTTGGCCGATTGCACCAGCCCCTCCTGGGCGGTGCGCAGTTCACGGGTGCGCTCCTCGACCTGACGCTTGAGCTCTTCCCGGCTGCGCTGGCGCAGGCGGGCCAGGCGCAGGCGCTGGCTGACGAACAGCGCAGCGAACACCAGGCTCAGCCACACGGCAGCGGCACCGAGGGCGGCATGGCGACCGTCGGCGGCCACCTGCGGCTTGCGCAGCAGATGCAAGGTCCAGTTTTCACCCTCCAGCGGCAGGCTTTCCCACAGGTAGTCGGCGCTGCCTTCCGGGCCTTGCACGCGGCTGAGGGTACTGTTGGCGGCAAAACGGGTCAGCACCTGGTGCTGCAGCGGCACCAGCGGTTGCTTGTCGTACTGACGGGTTTCGGCCAGCTCGGCACGGTCGGCACCCGTGAGTGGCTGCAGCTCGCGGTAACGCCAGCCGTCCTGATTGGCGATGAAGGTGATGCCACGGGCATCGCTGACCAGCAGAATGTCGCTGCCCTGGCGCCACTCGCGCTCCAGTTCGGGGAACTCCAGCTTCACCACCATGGCACCGAGGAAGCGGCCCTGCTCGTCGTCCACCGCGCTGGCGAGAAAGTAGCCCGGCACGCCACTGGTCACACCTACTGCGTAGAAGCGGCCACTACCCTGGCTGCGGGTTTGCTTGAAATAGGGGCGAAAACCATAGTTGGAGCCCACGTAGCTGCTGGGCAGCCGCCAGTTGCTGGCGGCGATGGCCAGGCCGGTGCGGTCGAGCAGTTCGAGGGTGGAGGAATTGGCGGCGCCATTGATGCGTTCGAGCTTGCGGTTCAGGGCGTCCTGCACCGGTTCGCTGACCGGGCCACGCAGGGCGGCGATCAGTTCCGGGTCCAGCGCCAGCACGGCGGGCAGGGCGCGGTAGCGATCGATCAGTGTGTGCAGGGCGTTGGCATACAGGCCCAGCTGCTGGCTGGCACGCTGGGCGTCGGCTTCCATGGCCTGGCGCTTGGCCTGGTGCATGGCCCAACCGGCGCTGAGGGCCGTGCCCAGCACGATCAGCAGGGTGATCAGCCCCAGACGCAGGGCGCGAACGGAAAAGGGCATGGGGGCGGATCCGGATGATTGGATATCGGGGCCGGCCTCTTCGCGGGTGAACCCGCTCCCACAGGTATCGCGCAGGTCATCTGCTTGCGGAGTACCTGTGGGAGCGGGTTTACCCGCGAAAGGGCCGGTACAGGCGACGTGTCAGTTACAGCAATTCAAAGCTCTGCTGCTGCACCGCCTGGGAATCCAGCCCGACCTGGACATTGAATTCCCCTGGCTCGGCAACCCGCTGCAGCTGGCCATTGTAGAACTTCAGGTCTTCTTCACTGATGCGGAAGCTCAACGTGCGCGACTCGCCAGGCTTGAGCATCAGCTTCTGGAAGTTCTTCAATTCTTTCACCGGGCGGCTCATCGATGCCGATACATCCTGCAGGTACAACTGCACCACGGTCTCGCCTGCCACCTTGCCGGTGTTCTTCACCGTCACCTTGGCTTCCAGCGTGTCGCCACGCTTGAGGTCCTTGTTCGACAGCTTCAGCCCCGACAGCTCGAAGCTGCTGTAGCTCAGGCCATAGCCGAACGGGTACAGCGGGCCATTGGGTTCCTCGAAGTACTGCGAGGTGTAGTTGCCCGGCTTGCCCGGCGTGAAGGGCCGGCCAATACGGGTGTGGTTGTAGTACATCGGGATCTGCCCGACCGAGCGCGGGAAGGTGATGGCCAGCTTGCCGGACGGGTTGTAATCGCCGAACAGCACATCGGCGATCGCGTTGCCGCCTTCGGTACCGGCGAACCAGGTTTCGAGGATGGCGTCGGCCTGCTCGCGCTCCCAGGCAATCGACAGTGGGCGGCCGTTCATCAGCACCAGCACCAGCGGCTTGCCGGTGGCCTTCAGGGCCTTGATCAGCTCCCGCTGGCTGGCCGGGATTTCCAGGGTGGTACGGCTCGACGACTCATGGGACATGCCGCGGGATTCGCCGACCACTGCAACCACCACATCGGACTGCTTCGCCGCCTTCACTGCCTCGTCGATCAGCACCGCAGGCGGGCGCGGGTCGTCGACGATTTCCGGGGCATCGAAGTTGAGGAAGTTCAGGTAGTCGAACATCGCCTTGTCGCCGGTGACGTTGGAACCTTTGGCGTAGACCAGCTTTGCCTTGCCCTCCACGGCGCGGCGCAGGCCTTCGCGCACGGTCACCGAATGCGCTGGTTTGCCGTCGGCAGCCCAGCTGCCCATCATGTCGATCGGGGCATCGGCCAGCGGGCCGACCAGGGCGATGGTGCCGGCCTTTTTCAGCGGCAGGGTCTGGTTGCGGTTTTCCAGCAGCACCAGGCTGCGGCGCGCCACGTCACGCGCGGCGTCGCGGTGCAGGCGGTCGTTGCCGTAGTAGTCCTTCAGGTCGGTTTCGGCCTTGCCGATGCGCACGTACGGGTCCTTGAACAGGCCCATGTCGTACTTGGCACCCAGCACTTCGCGTACCGCCTGGTCCAGCTCGCCCTGGGTCACTTCGCCGGATTTCAGCAGGCCTGGCAGCTCTTCGCCATACAGGGTGTCGTTCATGCTCATGTCGATGCCGGCCTTGATCGCCAGCTTGGCGGCTTCGCGGCCATCGCGGGCGACGCCATGGCGGATCAGCTCCTGAATGGCACCGTGGTCGCTGATGGTCACGCCCTTGAAGCCCCACTCCTTGCGCAGCAGGTCGTTCATCAGCCAGGTGTTGGAAGTGGCCGGCACGCCGTTGATCGAGTTCAGCGCCACCATCACCCCGCCGGCACCAGCGTCAAGCGCGGCGCGGTAGGGCGGCAGGTAGTCGTTGTACATTTTCGGCAGGCTCATATCGACCGTGTTGTAGTCGCGCCCGCCTTCCACCGCGCCATACAGGGCGAAGTGCTTGACGATGGCCATGATGCTGTCAGGGTTGGCCGGGCTGCTGCCCTGGAACGAGCGGACCATCACCTGACCGATCTTCGAGGTCAGGTAGGTGTCTTCGCCGAAGCCTTCACTGGTACGGCCCCAGCGCGGGTCGCGGGCGATGTCGACCATCGGTGCGAAGGTCATGTCCAGGGCGTCGGCCGCGGCTTCGATGGCGGCGGTGCGGCCGACCTTGGCGACGGCGTCCATGTCCCAGGTCGCGGCCATGCCCAGGCCGATCGGGAAAATGGTGCGTTCGCCGTGGACGGTATCGTAGGCGAAGAACATGGGGATCTTCAGGCGGCTGCGCATGGCCGCGTCCTGCATCGGCCGGTTCTCGGGCGCGGTACGCGAGTTGAAGGTGCCACCGATGCGGCCGGCGGCAATTTCCTCGCGAATCTTGTCGCGGGGCATTTCCGGGCCGATGCTGATCAGGCGCAGCTGGCCGATTTTCTCGGCTTCGGTCATCTGGCTGATCAGATGTTCGATGAACGCCTGCTTGTCCTGCAGGGGCGGGGCGGAGGGGGCGGCGAGGGCCGCCTGACTGGCAAGGCCCATGGCCAGGCCCAGCAAAGACAGTTTCATCATCAATTCCGTTGTGGGGCCTCTGCCGTATCCACGGTGATACGCGCGCGGCCGGAGTTTTCAGGCGGCTATTGTTGTACGATTTGCAGGCATTTCTTCCAGCGGCGGATTATGCCTGAATATGTCGCCTGCGGACGAAGCCCCGAGTGCCGGGACAACAACTATAAGAACGCTCAAGAGACCGACGGCATGACACCCCTCGACGAATACCATCAGCGCCAGATCGCCGAAGCCATTGCCCGTGCCGAACGGCGCACCGATGCCGAACTGGTGACGGTGCTGGCCCGCCGGGCCGACGACTATGCCTACTGGCCTTTGTTCTGGGCCGCCGTGCTGGCGCTGGCCGTGCCGGGCCTGTTGCACTGGCTGCTGGGTTGGCCCAGCGTGCGTGGCTTGCTGGTAGCCAATGTGCTCCTGTTCGTCGGCTTGTGCCTGCTGCTGCGCAGCCCGCGCCTGGCCGGCTGGCTGATCCCCCGGGCCCTGCGCCGCTGGCGCGCCTCGCGCCTGGCCCGCCAGCAGTTTCGCGAACAGAACCTGCAGCGCACTGCTGGTGCCACGGGCGTACTGATCTTCGTCAGCGAGGCGGAGCGGCATGTGGAGATCCTGGTCGACCGTGGTATCGAGCACCATCTGGATGCCACCGCCCGCGCGGCCATCGTCGCCCGCCTTGCCGAACAGGTACGCCAGGGCCGCACCTTGCAGGGGTTTGTCGAGTGCATCGAGGCGTGCGGCGAACTGCTCAGCGAGCATGTGCCGCCTACCCATGCGCGTAACGAGTTGCCCAACCGGCTGGTGATTCTCGATTGAGCCGAACCTCGATGGCTTGACGCGCCCGCTCCTATGGAACTGCACATAACTCATTGAATCAGCAGGGACTCTGTGGGAGCGGCTTTAGCCGGTGCCAGGCACCGCGTTGGATTCTTCGCGGCTAAAGCCGCTCCCACAGGGTACGCGTAGCGCTTGCGAATTCAGTTCTCTACGCGACAGCGCAGCCCAAAGGACTGGGCGATCTCCCACAGGAAGTTAGCCACCCTGTAGAATGCGTGCATTGCGCCATGCGCTCCCCGCTATCCGAGGCACCGTTTCTCCATGTCCGCCAGTTCTTCTGCCCCATCCGCGCCGGATGCGCGCACCCAGTTTCTCGACCTGCTGAACGCCGCCCTGCATGGCAATACCCTGGTCAAACTGGTTTTGGCGCGCCATGTGGGTGCCGACCAGACCTTGCAACGGATCATCGCCAAGCCGCTGCTGGTCAAGGGCCAGCCGTGCCTGTCGATGGTCTACCGCCACCAGACCCGCGATATCACCCGCAACCTGGCGCTGGACCAGGCCCAGGCGCTGGTCGGCGAGCTGCTGCCGGACAGCTTCCGCAACGCCCACCTGTTCGACGCCGACGGTGAAGTGCAGTTGACCTTCAGCAAGAAGGGCAAGCCAATGCTCCAGCGCCACGGCGCACAGGCACCTCGCGAAGCTGCCAGCAGCAGCGGCCATGACCGCGAGAAGAAGCGTTATCTGGAGCTGTCACGGCCGTTCCTGCGTGACCTGGGCGTGACTGACGCACAAGGCGCGCTGATCCCCTCCATGTCGCGCAAATGGAAGCAGATCAACAAGTTCATCGAAGTCTTCGACCATGCCCTGGCCAGTGCCCCGGTGCCGGCGGAGCAGGCGCTGCGGGTGGCCGACTTCGGCTCTGGCAAGGGCTACCTGACCTTCGCCATGCACGACTACCTGCGCAACAGCCTGGGCCGCGACGCACAGGTAACCGGCGTCGAGCTGCGCCAGGACATGGTCGACCTGTGCAACGCCGCCGCCTTGCGCCTGGAGCACCCAGGCCTGGAATTCCAGTGTGGCGATGTGCGCAGCGTGGTGCCCGAGGCCATCGAAGTGATGATCGCCCTGCATGCCTGCGACATCGCCACCGACTACGCCATCCATACCGGCATCCGCTGCAACGCCGCGATCATCATGTGTTCGCCGTGCTGCCACAAGCAGATCCGCCCGCAACTGCACAGCCCGGGGTTGTTGCAACCGATGCTGCAGTACGGCCTGCACCTGGGCCAGCAGGCCGAGATGCTGACCGACAGCCTGCGCGCGCTGTACCTGGAAGCCTGCGGGTATGAGACCAAGGTGTTCGAGTTCATCTCGCTGGAGCACACCAACAAGAACAAGATGATTCTTGCGGTGAAGCGGCGCCAGGCAGGGGACAACGGGGCGTTGCTGGAAAAGATCGGGCAGCTCAAGGCGTTCTATGGGGTGCAGGAGCATTGCCTGGAAACCTTGTTGCGGGCGGATGGGTTGCTGCCTGCCGTGTGATTCTTCAACGGCTCTTGTGAAGCGCCGCACTCGGTAACTCGTTATCCAGCAGTGGCGCATTCGTACCTTTCAGGGGCTCGGTTTCGCTGGTCGACGCTCCGAGCTGGCGGGCCTGGCGGTATTCGCTGGGCGTGCAATTGCTGACCTGCTTGAAGGTGCGGGCGAAGTAGGACGGGTCCTTGAAGCCGGCCTCGTAACCGATGCTGGTAATCGGCATCTGGCTGTTGACGAGCAGGTCCATGGCCAGGTTCATGCGCTTGCTCAGGATGTAGTCCAGAAACCCGACGCCGTTGACCTCTTTGAACAGGCGGCTGAAACGGGCCGTGGTCATGCCGCAGCGCTGCGCGAGGTCCTTTTGATCGACGCATTCGCGAAAGTGCTGGTCGATGTACGGCATCACCTTGCTGAGCGCCTGGTGCTTGTGGTGTTCGCCGGTCAGGCGAATGCTGTCCGGCAAGGAGGGAAGGTGATCGATGCGCTGCGCATTGCCTGAGCTCTTACTGGCGCGGCGGATGTCGCAAAGCTGCTTGAGGACATCGATGTAGCGGCTTTTCTCACCGCTTGTCAGCGGCAATACCAGATACTCCCAGACCCGCGAACGCATGGCCCAGACGGCCAACTCTTCGGAGTGCTGCACGGTGAACATGGTGACCGGGATTGACGGTGAGTTGCGCTTCACTTCCAGCAGCAGGTTGAGGTTGAGGGTGTCGGGGCGATCGAAATGCATGCAGATCATGTCTGCCTGCTGGCGTTCGGATTGCGCGACGGCTTTCGCCAGTTTGCAATCGCAGACATGGCTGAACTGCGCCATCAGCGCTTCGGTGGAATGATCGCGTGTCAGATCGAACCACAACAACAGCGGCTTTGTGCCCGGGTTAGACATCGTGACTTAACCTTATGCTGGGGAGTTCCCTACGAGCAGCAGTATTGTCAAAACACTACTAAGACGACGAGCAATTTGGTTATTAACTTATATCGTTTTCGATTAAGGCGGTCTAAGCGTTTTGTAAAACCCTGATGTTAGACGAGTTCGGCAGTTGGAATGGCCCTTGAGCCTGACGACCGCTTGTCGGCTTTGAACGAGCGTGCCAGGGACCTTTCCCTGATCCAGCTGCAAATGCATACGAAAGTGCTTCTCATATTCGGGTTTTCCGGCCGGTTTTACTGGTGGCCTTGTGCACCTTTCGATACTGGCCAATAGCCGCAAAAAAGTCCTAGCGATTCGCAAAAATCTCCTAACCCCTACCGTCACCCCCTTACTAGGATTCCCATCAGGTAGTGCAAACACCACTGCCCGGGAATAAAAATAATGTCCTTAGCGAGGTGAGCGAAATGAATCTGCAAACAATCAAGACTTCGGTGATGAAGTTCGTCGAAGATGAAAATGGCTTGACCGTTGTTGAATATGCAATAGCAGGTGGCTTGGTTGCCGCCACCCTGGTTACTGCGTTTACTAACTTGGGAACCGCAGTGAAGACAAAGATCAACCTGCTGATTACTGCGCTTGGCGGTACGACTGCTTGAACTAAATTTTTAACTAAGCCCCAAGGGGGATGCAGCAATGTCAGCAGAGTCTCTGTTCGCCATTGTCGTGCTGCTAGGGCTACTGGGTATTGCGGTGGTCGGGGATCTTCGTAACCACCGCATTCCCAATATTTTGATCTTGCTGGGGCTGGGTTTGGGGCTGGCGGGTCAGGTTTATTCCGCAGAACTTACCGGGCTGGGTTATGGCGTGGTGGGTATGTTTATCGGTTTTGCCGTGTTTATTCCGATGTACGCGCTGGGGGGCATGGCAGCCGGAGACGTCAAGCTGATGGCCATGGTCGGTACTTTTCTTAATCCGTATGAAGCACTTGCGGCAGCACTTCTTAGCCTTATTGCCGGTGGCGTGTGCGGGATGTTGATAGTGCTCATGCGCGGGCAGTTGAAACAGACATTACAACGCTACTGGTTGATCTTGACGGCGCAGGCTTATTTTGCGCCGGAGGCGGATGAGGTGGCAGGTAAGCCTTTCCCTTATTCAGTCGCGATCCTGTCCGGAACCCTTGTCAGCCTGTTTGGGCTGCCGCTAGGCCTATAGCCTGGGAGGCTAATAATGTATGCACTCAGAGACAGTGGTGCCTGCGCCTGTGACAAGGACGCAGTGCAGAGCCTGGCACCTCAGCCACGTACAGTCGGTGAGACTGGGCTGGCGGAAAGCTTTCTCGGTGATTTGCTGTGCAAGCACTTGCACGACGCCGGTACGCTGGACCTGTCACGTCTGGTCGAGCGCCTTGCGCTGACCGGTGCGGTAGTGGAAGAAGTGCTGGCCTTTCTGCGCAAGGATGGCCGCGTCGAAGTACTGGGCCAGGTCGGTGTGCAAACGGGGGGGCAGGTGCTGCGCTACGGCCTGACCGAGCGCGGCCGTGCCACCGCCCGCGATGCACTGGCGCGCAGCGGCTATATCGGCGCGGCGCCCTTCCCGGTGAGTGCCTATCGTGACTTGCTCAAGCTGCAGACCATCCACCATGGCCGCATCAATATGCAGGACATGCACACGGCCTTCACTGGCGTCGTGCTCTCGGACAGCATGCTCGATCAGCTGGGCGTAGCGCTGAACTCCGGGCGCGCCATCATGATTTATGGCCCTGCAGGTACCGGCAAGACATACGTCAGCAGCCGGTTGATTCGTCTGTTCGCCGAAGCCATCTGGGTACCGCATGCCATAGAGATCAATGAGTCGGTCATCGAAGTGTATGACCCTCAGGTGCATCAGCGCCTGGAGGAGGAGGGCCAACCCACCAGCCTGTTGCTCAACGAAGGCATCGATCGCCGGCTGGTGCGCTGTAAGCGCCCGGTGGTGATCACGGGCGGCGAACTGGGCATGGAGCAACTGGATGTCCGCTTCGATCCGAATACCCGCCAGTACCAGGCCTCCTTGCAACTCAAGGCCAGCAATGGCCTGTTCATCATCGACGATATGGGGCGCCAGCGCATGGCTCCGGCCGAATTGCTCAACCGCTGGATCGTGCCAATGGAAGAGAAGCGCGACTTCCTCAACCTGGGGGGCGGGCGCCATTGCGAGCTGCCGTTCGATCTGGTGCTGGTGTTCTCCACCAACCTCAACCCGCTGGAGCTGGCAGACGAAGCCTTCTTGCGACGTATCGGCTACAAGCTGCAGTTCAGCTACCTGAAAGTCGATGAGTACGAACGCATCTGGCGCCAGGAATGCGAACGCCTGGGCCTGGCTTACGACCCGCTGCTGTTGCGTTACGCGCTACAGGCGCTGTACGAGGCCGAAGGCGTGCCACTCGTGCCCTGCCACCCTCGTGACCTGCTGAACATGGCACTTGACCGCCAGCGTTACCTGGGCGGCGATGGGCCGTTGTCGGAGCAGGAGCTGAAATGGGCCTGGCAAAGCTACTTCGTGCAGATCGACTTCCTTGGATAAGGAGATGCAGACATGAGTGCCCGTACGCTGATCCTGATTGCCGTTTCCCTGACCTTGGGGCTTGGCGCCGCCTGGATGGCCAACAACTGGCTCGATGGTCGGCTCAACACCGTCCCGGACGACAACATGAAGAACGTGGTGGTCGCCACGGTGGAGATCCCGTTCGGGCAGATGATCGAGGCCCAGCAGGTCGCCATCGTGCGCATGCCCAAGGACGCGGTACCAGACGATGCCTTCGACAGTAACGAAAAGGTGCTGGGCAAGATCGCCACCTTCGCCCTGTTGCGCGGCGACGTGCTGCGCAGCGCCCGCCTGGCCGAGCACTTGGGTGGCAGCACCCTGGCTTCGTTGATCGCCCCCGACAAACGTGCCATTTCGGTGCGAGTGGATGATGTGGTCGGGGTGGGTGGGTTCCTCTTGCCGGGTAACCGGGTCGATGTACTGGCGACCAGGCAAAGTGACGGCGGCAGTAATGACGCAGAGTCCAGGACTATCCTCCAGGACTTGCGGGTATTGGCCGTGGATCAGACGGCAGGGACGGACAAGACCCAACCGGTGGTAGTGCGGGCGGTGACCCTGGAAATGTCGGCGAAAGAGGCAGAAATCCTGGTCAAGGCGCAATCGGAAGGGAAGTTGCAACTGGCCCTGCGTAATCCGCTGGATGCTCAGAAGCCGGCGCCAACCGTTGCTGCTGCCGAGCCGGTGAAGGCCGTACCGCCAGCAGTCAAACCCCAACCAAAACCGGTGGTAAATCGCAGTAACGACGGTGGCGCGGTCACCATCATCCGCGGGACCGAAATCGAGGTCGCGAAAGCCAGATTCTAAGGCAGAAGACGTCCCGATAGCTAACTTTCGGCAGCAACAAGATCACCTTGCAGGGAGTAGTCAATGAATACTTTGCAGAGACTAGGGCTGTACCTGTTGTGTGGGCTGGGTACGCAGCTGTTGTTCGCTGGCGTGGCGCAGGCTGCAGAACCGGGGGCGGGCTACAGCGCCATGCCGGCGGCCAACACCAACATAGTCCAGGTACCCATCTACAAGTCGCGGACGATCAGCACTCGTACACCGGTCAGGAAAATCTCGGTAGGCAACCCGGATATCGCCGATATCCTGATCACCAGCCCGACCCAGCTCTACCTGCTTGGCCGTTCTCTGGGCGCTACCAACGTATTGCTGTGGGACAGCAACAACCGCTTGATCGAGACCCTGGATGTGGAGGTCGTGCATGACCTCACCGGGCTCAAGACCAAACTGCATCAGTTGTTGCCCGAAGAGAACATCGAGGTGTTCAGTGCCCAGGGCGCACTTGTGCTGCGTGGCCAGGTGCGCAGCGCCGGCGCCATGGACACGGCGATGAAAGTGGCCAAGACCTATGCCGCGCAGACCTCGAGTGTGGTGCAAGGCAAAGGTGAAGCTGCCGAGGCGGCCCCGGCCCAGTCGCTGGAGGTGATCAACCTGCTCAGTGTCGGTGGCAGCCAGCAGGTGATGTTGGAAGTGAAAGTGGCCGAGATGCAGCGCAGCCTGATCAAGAACCTCAACGTGCGCTTCAATGCCCTTGGCTCATCTGGCAACTGGAGCGGTGGCGGGTTCAACAATGGTCAAGGGCTGGGCCTGACTCCAGGTGGCGGCTCGATCCTTTCGCCAGGTTCGCTGATTGGTGGCGGCAAAGGCTTGTTCGCCCAGTTCCTGTCCGACGATTTCCTCTTCAACGTGGTGCTGGAGGCGTCCAAGGACAATGGTTCGGCCAAAGTGCTGGCGGAACCCACCCTCACCACCCTGACCGGGCAGCAGGCGGAGTTCATTTCCGGTGGCGAGTTCCCGATTCCGATCACCGAGGATGATGGCATCACCATCGAATACAAGGAATTCGGTGTCGGCGTGAAGTTTCTGCCGGTGGTGCTCGACTCCGGGCGCATCAACCTCAACCTGAATGTCTCGGTGAGCGAGCTTTCCAACGTCAACTCGCTGGTACTCGACACAGGCCTGAACAGCATTCTGGGCGATGGTGTCACCCAGGTCATTCCGTCGTTGACCAAGCGCAGCGCCGAGTCCACGGTCGAACTTGGCAATGGCCAGACCATCGCCATCGCCGGCTTGATCAGTGAAAACACCCGCGATTTCGTCAGCCGTTTCCCCGGGCTGGGGGACCTGCCGATACTCGGGCACCTGTTCCGCAGCCAGTCGTTCATAAACGGTGAAACCGAACTGGTGATCCTGGTAACGCCGCACCTGGCCAAGCCTGTGGATGCCAAGGCGGTGCGCCTGCCCACCGAGAAGTTCGTCGAGCCCAGCGACCTGGACTTCTACCTGCTCGGCAAGACCAAGGGCAGCGAGCCTGGGCGCGCGGTACCCGTCAGCCTCGGGGTCAGCGGTGGCAACTTTGGCCATGATCTGAATTGATCGGAGAGAACCAGCATGAGAAGCATGATCGTGTGTTGCGCGCTGCTGTCGGGTTTGTCCGGTTGCATGTCGTACGACGAAGGGCGCGTTGGTCCGCTGGGGTACAGCGTCTACCAGACTACCTACCAACAGATTGCCGACAAGCAGGCAGCTGCCAACCCAGGTACTGAACTGCCTGCCGCTGGAGTCGATGGGCCGCTGCTGGAGAAGGTGATCAATGGTTATAGGGGGGTGACTGGCGATGCGCAGCAGGTCGGTCAGCCGATCCAGATCCAGGTCACTGATTCAACTCGCTGATCGAGGGCGTGATCATGACTCATCGAGCCCAACGGATGTTCACCGCGCCGCCAGGCCAACAGCGGGGCGCAGTAACTATCATCATCGTGATCGCCCTGTTGGCGATACTGATGATGGCCGCGTTGGTGCTCGATGGTGGTCACATGTTGTTGAACAAGACCCGACTGCAGAATGCGGTGGATGCCGCCGCCCTCAGTGGTGCCAAGACCCTGAGCCAGGTGATGGGCTCAGGCAATGCCGCCACTACCGCACGCAGTGCCGCGCTTTTTACCCTGAACGAAAATGCCAAGGCCGCAGGCAACAATGAGCTGGCGACGGCAATCGGCGGCAACCCTGGAGCATTCGCTGTGGTGGAGTTGGCAGACAGTGTCTATGGGCCTTTCTCCTTCCCCGGGCCGGCCAATGCCACCTATGTGCGGGTCTCGGTATCGAATTACTCACTGGCGGGCTTTTTCTGGAGCTTCGCCCAGTCAATCGGTATGGGAACCGTGGGGACCAAGAGCGTGGCGGCGATTGCCACCGCCGGGCCGAGCCCGACCAGTCCATGTGATCTTGCACCGCTGCTGGTGTGTGGCGACTCGACCAAATACAACCCGGATACCGGAATGTTCTGGGGCTATCGCTTTGGTGACCTGGAGGTCTTGAAATCAGCCTCCAAGAACAGCGACCCGATCGGCCCGGGCAATTTTCAGCTGCTCGATTTTGGCTCGGGTGGCAAGGAAGTTGGCGAACTCATGGCCGGCGGCGCCTCGGTCTGCCGCAATGTCGGTGAAAACGTCACCACCAAGCCTGGCAACACAGTTGGCCCTTCCGTCAAAGGCCTGAACACGCGCTTTGGCCAGTACACCGGGTCGCTCAATAATTCGGACTATCCGCCGGACCTGGTGACGAACTATAGCGACCCGGTGATGACATACAACGATGCAACCACGCCTCCCCGAGTAGAGCAGCAGGGCCAGGTCGTCACTTCGAGCAATGGCAACCTGTCTGCTGGCGGCACGCCGCTGTTCGACTACAACGATTATTCCGCGCAGACAGCCGCATGTGTTGCAGGCGGCACGGGTTGCCAGTCGGGTGGGGTTTTCGAGCGGCGGATGCTGAAGATCGTGGTAGGCGACTGCTCTGGCAAGAATTCGGGTGCAACGTCGATTCCTGTCATCGGTTTCGGTTGCTTCTATGTAGTGCAGCCAGCCGACAACTCAGGTGGGGATTCGCAGATCTTCGGCCAGTTCGTCAAGCAATGCGAAGGTGACGGTGTACCTGGGCCAACGCCGCAAGACGATTCCGGCCCACAGATCATCCAGCTGTACAAAACCTTTATCAGTGGCAGTGGCACACCGAGCACCGACTCCTAGGAGCGTGTCATGAAAATTCATCGGCTCAAGCGTGCGCAGCATCAGCAAGGGGTGGCAATCGTCGAGTTCACGATCACCCTGCCGCTGTTGCTCCTGACCTTGCTGGCTCTCGGCGAATTTGGCCGCATGCTTTACCAGTACAACAGCTTGCTGCAGGGCAGCCGGGATGCCGCGCGTTTCGTCGCCAGCCAGGCCTGGAACTCGACCCTTGGCAAGGTCGAGGTGGGTGCCGATCTCGAGTGCATGACCAAGTACGTGGCGGTGTACGGAGCACCGTCCACGCCGCCTTGCAGTCTGACCGGGATGCCGGCCAACACCACCGTGCAGGTGGCCAAGGTGGCGGGCACCAACGACCACGTGCAGGTGACCATCAGCTCGGTCTTTTCCCCGGTGGTCGCCAACGGCATTCCGGCCTTTATCGGAGGCAGCACGGCGCTGAACTTCCCGTTGGTCGCCACCACTGTGATGAGGGCACTGTGATGAAACGCAGAGGCATGCAAGGCGTCTACGTGGTGGAGTTCGCCATCGTCAGTGCGTTGATGTTCACGTTGCTGTTCGGAGTGCTGGAAATTGGCCGGTTGTACTACACCGCGAACGTGCTGAACGAGTCCGTTCGGCGTGGTGCGCGGCTGGCAGCGGTATGCAATATCAGCGACCCGGTGGTGCTGCGCCGGGCGATATTCAACAGTGCGGGCGACAGCGGAGCCAGTGGCCTGCTGGCCGACCTGGACACCTCTGACCTGACCCTGCGTTACCTGGACAAGAACGGTGCACAGGTCGCCAACCCCGGTGACCTGGTGAGTGCCACCGGGTTTGCCGCTGTCCGCTATGTGCAACTGACACTGCAGAACTTCCAGTTCAGCCTGTTTATTCCAGGTTTTGGCGTTTCCATTACCTTGCCAGTATTCAAGGCGACCTTACCTCGCGAGAGCCTCGGGCGTCATACCGAGGCGGATGTCGTACCGGAGATCACGCCATGCTGAATCTTAGGGAATCTTCCGTATCCGCTACCTCCATCAAGCCCGGGATGCGTCTGTTGATCAGCAGTTCGGACGCCTTGGCCTTGCGTCAGTTGCAAGAAATCTGTCAGCGCATCTCAGGCCTTGAGGTGAATGTTCGTCAGGTGAGCAATGGGCATTGCGACCCTCTGTACGGTTTGGACCGGATGCCCGACTTCCTGCTGCTGCGCGTTGGCCAGCTGTGGCGTGAGGAACTGGCAGCGCTGATGCAACGCCCGGCCCATGAGCGCCCGCCGCTGTTGGTGTGTGGCCTGCTGGACGATCGGGAAGGCATGCGCCTGGCGATGCAAGCCGGTGCGCGCGATTTTCTGCCAGAGCCTATCGTTGCCATGGAGCTTATTGCAGCCTTGAACCGTATGGTCGTGGAAACCCAGACCAACAGCACGGCAACAGGCAAGCTGATCGCGGTGATGAATGCCAAGGGAGGCTCCGGCGGCACGGTACTGGCCTGCAACCTGGCGCATCAACTGAGCCTCAAGGGCAACACCCTGTTGCTGGACCTGGACCTGCAGTTTGGCAGCGTGTCGCATCATCTGGATGTGGCGCAGTCGCACAGCCAGCTAGATGTGTTGCAGCAGGTAAAAGAAATGGATGGTGTCGCACTGCGAGGCTTCTGCAGCCATTTCAGCCCGTCCTTGCATGTGCTTGGCAGCCGCGCCAATGAGCTGTGCCTACCGCAGGATGTCCAGGCCGAACAGCTCGATGCGCTGCTGCAGCTTGCGCGGGCCAACTATGACTGGGTGGTGGCGGACTTGCCGCGGCAGATCGACCACATCACCGCTTCGGTACTGGAGCAGGCCGACCGGGTGTACGTCGTGGTGCAGCAGAGCGTCAACCACCTGCGCGACGCCAGTTCCCTGGCGCGCATCCTGCGCGATGACCTGGGCGTGCGTGGCAATCAGCTGGAGGTGGTGGTCAACCGCTACGACAAGGCGGCACCGGTCAGCCTCAAGGACATTGGCGAGGCATTGCGCTGCACCAACATCGTGAAGCTGCCCAATGACTTCAGCGTCATCAACCAGAGCCAGAACACGGGCGTGCCACTGGGCCTGCAAGCACCTCGCTCCGCGATCACTCAGGCGCTGCGTGGGCTGGCCGAGGAATTGGTTGGCAAGCAGGTGGACACTGACAGTGGACTGTTCAAACGCGCCTTCAAGCGTGTTTTTCGGGGGTGAACCATGCTTAGCGATTTTCGTAACCGTTTGCGCAAACAGGCAGTCACCGCCGAGGCATCGACACCGTCGAAGCAGGGTGCAGGCGCGAAGGACCCGGCAGAGGCGCTGATGGCGTGGGAGCATTCAGCGCCCGATATTCTGTTTGAAACGAAAAGCCAGGTCACCTCGGTGGAAGCCGAGTGGCGGGAAAAAACCTATCAGCAACTGCTCAAGGTCATGGATCTGTCCTTGCTCGACTCGCTCGAACAGGCCGAGGCCGTGCGGCAGATCCGCGATATCTGCCAGCGTCTGCTCGATGAGCATTCAGCTCCGGTGAGCTCTGCCAGCCGCCAGTTGATCATCAAGCAGATCACCGACGAAGTGCTTGGCCTTGGCCCGCTGGAGCCGCTGTTGGCCGATCACACGGTGTCCGACATCCTGGTCAACGGGCATGACTCGGTGTACGTCGAGCGGTTCGGCAAGCTGCAGCGCACCGATGTGCGTTTTCGCGATGATCAGCACCTGCTGAACATCATCGATCGCATCGTCTCCAGCCTCGGCCGGCGTATCGACGAGTCTTCGCCGTTGGTAGATGCGCGGCTCAAGGATGGTTCACGGGTCAATGCGATCATCCCGCCGCTTGCCATCGACGGGCCAAGTATATCGATTCGCCGCTTTGCGGTGGACCTGCTCAATACCGACAGCCTGATCCAGGCGGGCGCGCTGACGCCGGCCATCGCCTTGCTGCTCAAGGCGATCGTGCGGGGACGGCTGAACGTACTGATCTCCGGCGGCACCGGCTGCGGCAAGACCACCATGCTCAATGTACTGTCCAGTTTCATTCCGCATAACGAGCGCATCGTCACCATCGAAGACTCGGCCGAGCTGCAACTGCAGCAGCCGCATGTGGTGCGCCTGGAAACACGGCCGGCGAACATCGAGGGGCGCGGCGAGGTGGGCCAGCGTGAGCTGGTGCGCAACAGCCTGCGGATGCGCCCGGACCGCATCGTGATCGGTGAGGTGCGCGGCGCCGAGGCGCTGGACATGCTGACGGCGATGAACACCGGCCACGATGGTTCGCTGACTACCATCCATGCCAACACTGCGCGCGATGCGTTGGGCCGGGTCGAGAACATGGTCTTGATGTCTGGCGCCACATTCCCCATCAAGGCCATGCGCCAGCAGATCGCATCAGCCATCGATGTAGTGATCCAGCTGGAGCGGCAGGAAGATGGCAAGCGGCGGTTGGTCAGTGTGCAGGAGATCAACGGCATGGAGGGCGAAATCATCACCATGACCGAGATCTTCTCTTTTGTCCGCAATGGTGTGGGCGAGCAGGGCCAGGTGCTTGGTGACTTCCGGCCAAGTGGCATGGTCCCAGCGTTTCGCGATTCCTTGGCGAAGCGCGGGATCGAGTTGCCGCTGACGATGTTCAGGCCTGAATGGATGGAGGCTCGTCAACCATGAGCCAGATACCTGTTGAATTCATCCTGATTTTTCTTGGCATGGTGTTCGTTGCGGTGTTTCTCCTCAGCCAAGGGTTGGTGGTGCCAGTGTTCGGCGAAGCGGGCAAGGTACGCAAACGTATCCGCAGCCGGCTGGTTATTCTGGAGCGGGCAAGCCATCTGCCGAACATGCAGACCGTGCTGCGGCAGAAGTACCTGACCCGCTTGTCTCCGCTGGAGGCGCGGCTCGAGCAGTTACCCTTCATGGCGTCGCTGACGCAAATGATCGAGCAGGCCGGGCATGAGTACCGGGCCTATCGGGTATTGCTGATGGGATTCGTTCTGGCGGCGGCTGCCGGGATGCTGGCCTGGATGCTCTTTCCCTACTGGTGGTTGGCGCTGGCGGCAGCGTTCGTGGCGTTCTGGCTGCCGCTGCTGAAAATCTCCGCTGATCGTGGCAAGCGTTTCGCCAGGTTCGAGGAGGACTTGCCGGATGCGCTGGAATCCATGTGCCGGGCGTTGCGCGCGGGGCACCCCTTCAATGAAACCTTGCGCCTGGTGGCCGATGAACACAAGGGGCCGGTGGCGCACGAGTTTGGCCTGACGTTCGCCGATATCAACTACGGTAATGATGTGCGCAGGGCCATGCTTGGCTTGCTCGAGCGGGTGCCGAGCATGACCGTGATGATGATGGTGACCTCGATCCTCATTCATCGCGAGACAGGCGGCAACCTGACCGAAGTGCTGGAGCGCCTGAGCCGCCTGATACGCGGGCGTTTCCGCTTTCAGCGCAAGGTCAAGACAATGTCGGCCGAAGGGCGAATGTCGGCCTGGATTCTGGTGGCCGTACCTTTCATGTTGGCGGCGGCGATCATTGTCACGACCCCGGAGTATTTGACGTTGCTGATCAAGGATCCTACTGGGCACAAGTTGGTCATGGGGGCTTTTGGCTCCATGTTGATGGGGATTTTCTGGATTCGGAAAATCATCCGTATCCAGATTTAGGCAGTTCTCGCAGGGGGGCGTCGGTCATGGACTATTTGCTCGGTTTGTTGAATAGGGTGACGGACAGTGAGGCACTGGCACGCCTGCTGATCGTTGGTGCGATCGGGATGAGCACAGTCATTGCAGTGATCACAGTGACGTTACTGGTGCTGGGCCTGCAGAGCCCTCTGCAACGCCGTCTTGCATTGATCAAGCGTGATCACTCCAGCGCTGCGGCCGGGCGCGAGGCGCCCGGCAACCTGCAGCTGTTACTGGAACGGGTCGGTCGGCGCGTTACTCCCTCTGCGGAGGAGCAGGTGTCGGCCACCCGAATCCTCTTGACCCACGCGGGTTACGGCTCGGCATCAGCGGTACAGGTGTACTGGGCTGTGCGTTTGCTGCTGCCGTTGATGCTGATGGGTATCTTGCTGTTGACACTGCCACTGGTTCCCAACCTTTCCCCGACCATGATCATTGGTGTGGCACTGATGGGGGCTGCCGTCGGATGGCTACTGCCGGCAGTGTATGTCGACAAGCGCAAGAAGGCTCGGCAGAGGCGGTTGCGTGCGGCCTTTCCTGATGCCCTGGACCTGATGGTGGTTTGCGTGGAGTCGGGCTTGGCGTTGCCCCAGGCGATCGAGCGGGTAGCCGAAGAGATGGCGGTCAGCCAGGCCGAGCTGGCCGAGGAACTGGCATTGGTCAATGCGCAAATCCGCGCCGGCATTTCCAGTACCGAAGCGCTCAGGCAACTGGCGGACCGCACCGGCCTGGAAGATATCCAGGGCTTGGTCAGCCTGTTGGCGCAGAGTATCCGCTTCGGCACCAGCGTAGGGGCTACCTTGCGTATCTATGCCGAAGAGTTTCGTGACCGGCGCATGCAGGCTGCCGAGGAAATGGGCGCAAAGATCGGAACAAAGCTGGTCTTTCCACTAATTTTCTGTCTGTGGCCAAGCTTTTTTCTGGTAGCCATCGGCCCGGTGATCATCGGGATACTTAAAACGTTTGGGAGTCCGTGACATGAAAAGGATCAGCTTGCTGTTGTCCATGATGGCCGTGCTCTCGGGTTGCCAGAGCACGGGGCCAGACCTGAATGGGGTGCGTTCTGTCTACTCCGCTGGCAATTCGGTGCTCTACCAGGTGCAGTCGCAGAGCAGCTCGCCCGACCAGGCGATGCAGATGGCGGCGATGGCCTACCAGGCCGGTGACCTGGACCAGGCGCTGTACCAGTACTTGCGCGTCCTTGAACTGGCGCCCGAACGTTATGAGGCCCTGGTCTGGGTTGGCCGTATCCACCGCGAACGCGGCAACAACCAACTTGCCGAGATGGCCTTCACCGAGGTGCTGGGCAAGGCGCCTGAAAACCCCGATGCGCTGACCGAAATGGGCCTGCTGAACCTGTCCATGCGTAAACATGAGCAAGCCAAGGTGATGCTGTTGAAGGCAGTTGCCGTGGATCAGAAACGCTTCGTCAAGGAGCCGGCCAATACCCAGACAGGGGCGGCTGGGCTCAGGGTCGACAGCAAGTCCCCGCTCAAGGCGTACAACGGGCTGGGGGTGCTTGCAGACCTGGCCGACAACTTCGCCGAGGCGCAGACCTACTACCGCCTGGCCGAGCTCATCGATCCACGTTCGGCGTTGGTGCAGAACAGCCTGGGGTATTCCTACTACATGGCCGGGCAATGGGCCGATGCCGAGCTCCGGTACAAGCGTGGCGTAAGCTACGACGGCACCTACAAACCGCTTTGGCGCAACTATGGGTTGCTGCTGGCTCGCATGGGGCGCTATGAGGAGGCGGTGTCTGCCTTCGAACAGGTCGAAAAGCGTGCCGAGGCCAGCAATGATGTTGGCTATGTCTGCCTGGTGGAGGGCAAGCTGGATGTGGCTGAGCAGTTCTTCCGCAGCGCGATCGAGTTGTCGCCGGGGCACTATCCCGTCGCCTGGGAAAACCTGAACAGGGTCCAGCAGATTCGGCAAATCCGCCAGCTGGGTGGCGATGTAGCGATGCCCGAGCCGGTTGCAGTTGGCCCGGCCGTGCAGGTGACAACGGCATCGGCGCCTTGACGGGGCCGAGAGCTTCAGCGGACAAACCCTGATGCCTGTGAGATAGCATTAACGGGGGCTGCTTTGCGGCCCCCAGCTGGTCCACTTCACCTGCGGGTAAGCGGTGCTTCAATAGCCAACGCTGCTTGCCCCAACGGATGCGTACTGGCATCAAAGAAGTGCAGTACCGTCCCCGGCATATCCCCGAACCTGTCGACAAAATGCTGCTTCTGGTTGATCACCGATGCCTCGCTCAACGGCCTGATGGCAATCGACAGATGCTTCGGCCGGGCCTGTCGGATGGCTTCGAGCAGGTGCTGATCACTGCTGTCCAGGTGCTGCCCGAACAGGCATAGCCCCTGGCTTTCCCGCGCCAGCTGCCCCAGGCACCAGCTCAGGTAATCCGAGTTGCGGATGGCGCGCAGTTTCTCGTCGCTGCGGTCCTCGTTGACGAACAGCGGCACTTCGCCCGGGATGTTCACGGCAAAACCATCGAGCAGTTCGGCGCTGTCGGCGCTGCGTTGGCGGGTGGTGCCGTCGGGCAGTTTGAGCAGGTGCAGGCCGCCATGCAGGTGCAGCACCCGGGTGCCTTCGGCACTGGTGCGGCGCACGTCGAAGAAACCTTGCTCGTCGAACAGTTCGGCAAAGCCGTGCGGGGCGTGTTGCACGGCCCACGGTAGCAGCAGGTCGTAGTTGCTGGTGTAGACGCTGCGGTAGCCGCGCAGGGCCTGGTTGAGGGTTGCCAGGGTGACGGCCGGCATGAGAGGCCACGGCAGGTGTACCGTGCGTATGGCGTGTATCAGCGCTTCCTTGATCGAGTAGTAGCGGTTCAGCGGCGCGGTGGAGTTGATGGCCAGCGCGGCGTTGGTGCGCACGGTGGTGTTGAGGGCGCTGAGCACCGGCTCGAACAGCTCCGTACCCAGCGACTTGAACAGTGCCTGGTCGCTGACCGCCAGGCCTTTCTTGCGGCCGGCACGTTGCGCTTGCTCGAACAGCGAGAAGTAGCCGAACGGCTTCCACAGCGCGCGGCTGGCGCCGTTGCCCAGCAGCAGTGCGTCGCAAGGGTGGCAGGCGGCGAGTTCTGGCCAAGGGGTGAGGGTGGCGTCTAGTGCGGGCATGCTGGGATCCGTTGGGTGGAGCGGGAACGGGGCGACTTTAGCATGTCATGCAAGGTGTGCGAGGGTTGTATCCAGGCGCCTGCCTTGTGAAGCCTGTACTGGCCCTATCGCCGGCAAGCCAGCTCCCACAGGTTCACCGCAGGTCTTATAGCAGTGCAATATCTGTGGGAGCTGGCTTGCCGGCGATAGGGCCAGCGGCAACAATGCACCTCTTCAACCTTCTCCAGCCACCTGCGCGCTGCGACTCCTGTTACGCCACACCCGATACGCACGGATGCCCGCCCGTACCGAGCCGAACAGCAGTCTGTCTTCCATCTCCCGGGCCATCCCCGAGCGCACCAGCATGCGCAGAAAGGTGCCGCGGGCGCGGGCGATGGCGAAGTAGATGCCCTGGGCCGCCAGGGTGTCGCGCACTTCGCGCAGGGCGGCGATGCTGGTTACCGCTTCGGCATCGAACAGCACCGCCTTGGGTTGATCCTGGCTCTGCACGGCTTCGAGCAGGCGCATCTTGAAGTAGTCGGCGTTGAAGAACAGGATCGCGTCGTCGAAGCGGTACACCACCAGGCCTGGCACGGTGCGGGCATCCTTGTGTTTGCGAATGTCCACCTGGCCTTCGGTGCCCGGTAGCCAGCCCAGCACCGCGTCGGTGGGCTGATAGATGCTGTACAGCAGGCGCAGGATCGCCAGGGTCACGGCAAACACGATGCCGGGCAGCACGCCCAGGCTCAGCACGCCGACCGTGGTCAGCAGGCACAGCCAGAACTCGAAGCGGCTCAGGCGGCGAATGTGCCCCAGCGACTTGATGTCGATCAGCCCCCAGCCGGCCATCAACAGCACGGCGCCCAGCGCGGCCTGCGGGATCCACGCCATCGGCGCGGTGAAAAACAGCAAGATCAGGGCGATGACCAGCGCGGCGATGATGCCTACCAGCTGGCTCTTGCCACCGACCATGTCGTTGACCGCAGTGCGCGAATCTGCGCCGCTGATGGCAAAGCCCTGGGAAACGCCGGCAGCCAGGTTGCTTACGCCCAGGGCGACGAACTCGTGGTTGGCGTTGATCGCGTAGCCGTGTCGGGCGGCAAAGCTGCGTGCGGTAAGCATGGCGCTGCAGAAGCTGACGGTGGCGATACCCAGGGCGTCGCGCAGCAGGCTTTTCATTTCTGCCAGGTTACTGTGTGGCCAGGCCAGCTGCGGGATACCGGCAGGTACCGGACCGAGAATGGCGACGCCGAAGCGGTCGAGGCCGAACAGACCGACCAGCAGCATGAACAGCACCACTACCATTAGTGCCGCAGGCAGACGCGGGTAGCGCCGTGGCAGCCAGATCAGCAGGCCCAGTGCGGCGAGGCCGATGAGCAGCGTCACCCAGTGGATTTCGCCCAGGCGCTGGAAGAAGTTGATCAGGCTGAGGATGAAGCCGTCACCCTCGATCTTGAACCCCACTACCTTGGACAACTGCCCGGCGATCAGGCTCAGGCCGATACCGTTGAGATAGCCGATCAGGATCGGCCGCGAGAAGAAGCTGGCGATGAACCCGGCCCGGGCCACACCGGCCGCGATCAGCATCACCCCGACCAGCAAGGTGACGATCACCGACAGTTCGGCAATCCGGTGCGGCTCGCCCAGGGCCAACGGCGCCACGGCGCCGGCGATCATCGCGCAGGTGGCGGCGTCTGGGCCGACCATCAGCTGGCGCGAGCTGCCGATCAGGGCGTAGATCATCATTGGCAGCACACAGGCGTACAGGCCGTACTGCGGCGGCAGGCCGACGATCTGCGCGTAGGCGATGGCAATGGGGATCTGGATCGCCGCCACCGAAAGGCCGGCCTGCAAGTCGGCGTGGAACCACTCGCGGCGGTAATGCAGCAGGTTGGCAAGGCCCGGTAGCCAGCGGGAGAGAAACATGCGTCGTCCTTTCGAAATGCTTCACGAATCCATGCAGGCATTGAAGCGGATCGGCAGGCAAATGGCCATGGGGCAGGTCAAAGGGAAGGGGAGAAACGAAAAAAGGAGCCTGGGCTCCTTTTGACAGCGATGACGTTGCGGGAACGCCATGCGGGAATGCGATGTGGAGCGGGTAGAGGGAATCGAACCCTCAACTAAAGCTTGGGAAGCTTTCGTTTTGCCACTAAACTATACCCGCGTTTGCGCAGCACTTTTTACCAGAACCTTCAACGAATTAGAAGCCCAAGTTATAAAAAAGCTTGTCGGCGCCCAATGACTTGCGGGATTCAGTCACAGGACGCCGAGCTGCTCAGATGGCCAATGCATGCTGCCCCTGTTGTACGTGCTGGTAACGTTGACGAGGCTCACGCACGGTTGGCTTCAGGAACCCCAGCATGACGCTGCGGGTGTCCTCGCAAGCGGTCTTGTTCTCCATGTCAAGAAAGTGGCCTGCATCGCGGATCACGCTGAAGTGGCTGCGGCCCACATGCTTGCTGAACTGCCGCGCATCCTCGGCCGTGGTGTACTCGTCGCGGTCGCCGTTGATGAACAGCACCGGGATGTCGATATTGCGTGCACAATTCAGCGCCCGCTCCAGGTCATGTTGCAGCACCTCGTTGATGTGGAAGTGCATCTGCGCGTACTCGTGGCTGTCCAGGCTGCTGATGTGGCGGTAGTTGAAACGCTTGAACAGTGACGGCAGGTGCTTGCCGATGGTGTCGTTGACCAGGTTGCCGACCTGATAGCGGTCGCAGGCGGCCAGGTACTGGCAACCGCGGTCCAGGTAGTCGCGCATCGGTTCGTTGATTACCGGCGAGAAAGAACTCACCACTGCCTTCTTCAAGCCACGAGGCTGGTGCGCCAGCGCCAGCAGCGTACTTGCGCCACCCCACGAGAACGACATCACGTGGTCTGCCTGGAAGTGCTCGATCAGCTCCAGGAGAATATGCGCTTCGGTCTCCTTGCTGATAAAGCGTTCCTGGCGATTGTGCGGCTTGGATTTGCCGGCGTATGGCTGGTCGAACAGCACCACGTTGAATTGCGGGTGCAGGTTACGTACCGTCTGGGCGAACGAGGCCGTGGTGGCCAGCGAGCCGTTGATCAGGATGATCGTATTCTCGGCCGCATCCGCGCGATAGAACTCCGTGTAAACCCGATACTGACCTTGGATATCAAGTACAGCGATTTCTGGCCTCATGTCATCGACTCCTGGCGCAAAAAGGGTATTCGCGTCACCTAGGGTGCACGTTCTTTATGACAGGTAGGCATTTGCCTGAAGAGAAACCGGGGGCCCTGTGTCGATCCTTGGCACTTGCGTCGACGGTATTGTTTTTGGCAGGCAATTTGCCGTGCCCCAAGGCATCGAGGCCCCGGGTGGCCGGCAAAAAGTGTCTTCGACCGCAAGTGTGACTTGTTAGTCACATGCGGACTGACGATTTGGATTCAAGCAGTGGGTCGGTTATCCCGCAAGTGCCGTTCGGGGGAAAATGTGACTTTTGTCGCTGAGCGGTCGTATGACAACCCCGAAATGTCTGTTCCGGACTCTTCGCGGGTAAACCCGCTCCCACAGGCACCGTGCCGCTTGCAAGGGCAATGGAGCACCTGTGGGAGCGGGTTCACCCGCGAAGGCGTCGGAACAGCCAATCTAGACTGTCGCTATTTCATCCGCCGTCAGCTCACGGAACGCCCCCGGTGGCAACCCCGGGTCCAGCCGGATCGCCCCCATGCTCTCCCGATGCAACCCCACCACTTTGTTGTCGAAATGGCCGAACATGCGCTTCACCTGGTGATAGCGCCCTTCGACGATCGCCAGCCGCGCCTGGCGCGGCCCGAGGATGTCCAGCTGGGCGGGCAGGGTGGTGAGGTCTTCGAAGGCGAAGTAGAAACCTTCGAGGAACCTGGCCACATAGTGCTCGCCAATCTCGTCCTCGGTTTCCACCAGATAATGCTTCGGCAGCTTGGTCGCGGGCTGGGTAAGCCGCCGTGACCATTGGCCATCGTTGGTCAGGATCATCAGGCCGGTGGTGTTGAAGTCCAGCCGCCCGGCAATGTGCAGGTCCTCACGCAACGCGGCTGGCAGCAGGTCGAGCACGGTGCGGTGTTGCGGGTCCTGGGTGGCGCTGACGCAGCCTGCGGGCTTGTGCAACATCAGGTAGCGCGCCGGGCGGCCTGCCTGCAGCAGCTGGTCGTCCAGCTCCACGCGGCTGAATTCGCGCACTTCGGCCAGTGGGTCGCTGACAACCTGGCCATCCACCCGCACACGGCGTTGCGCGAGCATGAGCCGGACTTGCTGGCGGTTGTGGCTGGGCAGGTTGGCGAGGAAACGGTCGAGGCGCATGACAGACGGTCAGTGGGAAGCGGGGGAGCCAAGTTGTTGTTCGACGGCGGCGCAGCGCGGGCACAGGCAGGCTTTGTCGCGCAGTTCGGCGGGCAGGGCCTTGAGCACGGCAGGGTCGATGGTCACGCTGTAACACCAGCATTCCTGGGTAGCCCGGCGCGGGTCGGCCAAGCTGCACTGGTTGAGGGCGCCACAAGCAGGGCAGTGCTGGTTGTCGGGCATGGCTGCCGCTCACCTGTATCAAATTATTGCGGAAATGGCACTGCACCTTGGCGGCACTGTCTTATTCAATGTCGATGATCGCATTTCACGTCGACGCTCGCCAGCGCCGCTGTTCGGGCACTCCAGCGGTCCAGGAGGCCGCCATGTCCTATCGAATCCTGTTGATCGCCCTGCTGGGGCTGATGACTTCCGCCTGCGTTCCGTACTACGAGAGCGGGGGCTACTACCGATCGGACCACTACTACTCTGACCGTTATGTGTCACCGGATTATTACCGCTATGACCGCTATTACGTAACACCACAACCGCGCTATTACTACCAGCCGGCACCGCGCTACTACTACCGCTCGGCGCCTGCGCCTCACTACCGGTCTCATCCGCAGCCGGGGATGAGGCAGTGGTATGGCAACCCGCGCAATGACTATGGCAACCGTCAGCGGTATGACTATGGGCGCGATCGTGATCGACATGATTATCGCGGTGGTAGCCAGCGTTACCAGAATGACCGTTGGCATTCCAATGGGCGGGGGGATGGTGACCGTCGTGGAGACGGGCGGCGCGGGCACGGGCAAGGGAGGAGTTGGCAGCGGTAGGTGAACTGAAAACCGGGGGCGCTTTGTGCCCCTTTCGCGACGCAAGGCCGCTCCCACAGGTACGGCGCAGCATTGGAAACCATCGCTGTACCTGTGGGAGCGGCCTTGTGTCGCGATGGGCTGCAAAGCAGCCCCAGCTTCTCGAAGCTACCCGAGATCCGCCAGCGGATGGCGCCCCTCCCACACCTTGGCAAAATGCGCCTCGACCACTGCCGCCGGCACTTGCGCCACATCGGGCCAGTGCCAGTGCGGCTGGTTGTCCTTGTCCAGCAAGCGCGCACGCAAGCCTTCGCTGAACTCCGGGTGGCGGCAGCAGTTCAGGCTCATGCTGTATTCCATCTGGAACACCTGCGCCAACGACAGGTGCCGTGCCCGGCGGATCTGCTCCCACACCAGGTGTGCGGTCAGCGGGCAACCCTCATGCAACCGTTGACCAGCAGCGGCCAGTAGCGGGTCGCCGTGGTGCTTGAGCCCCTCCAGCGCACGCCAGGCGGCGGCTGCGTCGGCCACGTCGAGCAACTGGTCGATCACCTGTCGCCGTGGCAGCCACTGGGCCTCGGGCAACTCGGCGCAGGCGCGGTGCTGTTCGGCCTTGAGCAGGCTGTTCAGTTGCAGAGCGGTCTGTTCCTGCCAGTTCAGTTGCAGCAGTTCCTCGATCAGCGCCTCTTGTTGGTACTCACCCAGAAAGCGGTCGGCCAGGCCCAGGTCAAGGGCGTCGCGGGCATTGATCGGGGCGCCTGTCAGGCCGAGGAACAACCCCAGCTTGCCCGGTAGCCGGGCAAGAAACCAGCTGGCGCCCACGTCCGGATACAGGCCGATGCTGATTTCCGGCATGGCCAGCCGACTGCTAGGTGTGACGACACGCACATTGGCGCCCTGCAGCAGGCCCATGCCACCACCCAGCACATGCCCGTGGCCCCAGCACAGCAGCGGCTTGGGATAGGTATGCAGGGCAAAGTCCAGGCGGTATTCGGCGGCGAAAAAGGTGGCGGCCAGCGGGGGGACGCTGCCGGGGTGGTCGCGGCAGGCTTGCACCAGCGCACGTACATCGCCGCCGGCGCAGAAGGCCTTGGCACCGTTGCCGCGCAGCAGTACGCAGACGATTCCCGGGTCGCGACCCCAGGCGTGCAACTGTTCGCCCAATACCTCGATCATCGGCAGGCTAAGGGCATTGAGCGCCTTGGGCGCATCCAGGGTGGCGATGCCGATGCGGGCGCCATCGGCGCCGGTGAGTACCTCGCAATGAATGGCCATGGACTACCTCGCGCAAGTCATCGCACAAGTATGGCTTGCCTGGCCGAACATGCCGGTCGTCGGTCGGATCGTTTGACAAGCGGGAAGGGCTTACCTAGTGTCGCGCCATTGTTTATGGAAGGCCCCATGACTGACGACGATCGCATCAAACTCGAACCCAGCTGGAAGGCCGCCTTGCGCGCCGAATTCGACCAGCCCTACATGCATCAGTTGCGCGAGTTCCTGCGCAGCGAGTACGCCGCCGGCAAAGAGATCTACCCGCCAGGGCCGTTGATCTTCAATGCGCTCAACTCGACGCCGCTGGACCAGGTGAAGGTGGTCATCCTTGGCCAGGACCCTTACCACGGGCCGGGCCAGGCGCATGGCCTGTGCTTCTCGGTGCAGCCGGGCGTGGCCACGCCACCGTCGCTGGTCAACATCTACAAGGAACTGCAGCGCGACCTGAACATTCCGATTGCCAGTCACGGCTACTTGCAGAGCTGGGCCGAGCAGGGCGTGCTGTTGCTCAACACGACCATGACCGTGGAGCGCGCCAATGCCGCGTCGCATGCCAAGAAGGGCTGGGAGTTCTTTACCGACCGGATCATCCAGGTGGTCAGCGAGCAGTGCCCGAACGTGGTGTTCCTGCTGTGGGGCTCGCATGCGCAAAGCAAGCAGAAGCTGATCGACGGGACCAAGCACCTGGTGCTGAAATCGGTGCATCCGTCGCCGTTGTCGGCTTACCGTGGGTTCCTGGGGTGCGGGCATTTCAGCCGGGCCAACACGTTCCTCGAACAGCGTGGGCTGGCGCCGATCAACTGGGCGTTGCCACCATTGTAATGGCCTGACATACCGCGTCGCCTGCTTCGCGGGTGAACCCGCTCCCACAAGTACTGCACCACCTTCAGGGCTTGTGTGGTCTCTGTGGGAGCGGGTTTACCCGCGAAGAGGCCGTCACAGTCATTCCGGGGTTGCATTCCACACCCGGAACAAAGGCTCTGCCAGAAACAGCACGAACAACAAGCGCATCACCTGCAGCGCCGTCACCAGCGGCACTGACAACTGCAAGGTCTCTGCCGTCAGGCTCATCTCGGCAATGCCGCCCGGCATCATCCCCAATGTCAGCGAGCGCAGATCCAGCGCAGTCATCACGCTCAATGCCCACGCCGCGCTGCCGGCAATCGCCATGCACAACGCCGTGGCCACCAGGGTACGCCCCAGAAACGACGGTGCGCGGCGGAAGAACGCGCGGTTGAAGTGGCAGGCCAGGCCACTGCCGATCAACCACTGGCCGATCTGGCTGGCGCCATTGGGCAGGGTTATCTGCAGGTTGCCCGCCAGGCTCACGGTGGCTGCCACCAACAATGGCCCGAACAACCACGGGTTGGGCTGGCGCAAGCGCTGCCAGAGCAGGGCGACGGCAACGCCCAGCGGGGCAATCAGCGCCAGCCAGCCCCAGCTCACACTGCCGGTATGATTCAGCGGTACCCCGTCACCCAGCAGGAACTTGAACAGCGCCGGCACGCACAGTACCACCGCCAGTACGCGCAGGCTCTGCGCCGCTGCCACCTGGCTGAGCACTGCGCCATTGCGCGCGCCAAGGTTGACCATCTCTCCCGAACCGCCTGGCATGCTGGCGAAGAATGCCGTGGCACGGTCTTCCCCGGTGCGCCGCAGCAGCCATACGCTGATCACGCTGGACAGGGTAGTGAACAGGGCGCCGAAGAAGATCAGCGCAAAATGGCTGGCCACTTGTTCGATAACAGCCGGGGTGAAGTGCAAGCCGATGCCGATGCCGATGATCCACTGCCCGCATTTGCGGCCATTGGGGATTTCCGGCAGCTGCCAGGGTGTAAGGCAGCGCACCAGGATGATCGCCAGCAATGAGCCGACCATCCACGGCAAAGGCCAGCCGACCTTGCTGGCGGCAAAACCGCCAGCGAGGCCGACCAGCCCGGTCGCGACAAACAACGGCAACGAGCGATCAGGCATCGGCCATCGCCCGGCGCTGCTGGCTGCGTTTGCGCCAGATGCGCAGCAGCGGCAGGGTCAGCATGCAAATGGTCAGTACCCATACCGACATGCTGATCGGGCTCGACCAGAGGATGCCCAGTTCGCCGTTGGAGATCGACAGCGCCCGGCGCAGGTTCTGCTCCATCAACCCACCGAGGATGAAGCCGAGCAGGATCGGCGACAGCGGGAAGTCCAGCTTGCGCAGGATATAGCCCATGATGCCGATGCCGACCATCAGGAACAGGTCGAAGGTGGTGGCATGCACGGCGTACACGCCGATCGCCGTGATGATGGCGATCACCGGTACCAGCGCCCAGTTCGGCACGGCGAGAATGCGGGTGAAGATGCGGATCATCGGGATGTTGAGGATCACCAGCATGATGTTGGCGACGAACAACGAGGCGATCAGGCCCCAGACGATGTCTGGCTGCTGTTCGAACAACAGTGGGCCCGGGGTGATGTTGTACAAGGTCAGGGCGCCGATCATCACCGCAGTGGTGCCCGAGCCGGGTACCCCCAGAGTCAGCATCGGCACCAGGGCGCCACAGCAGGATGCACCGATGGCGGTTTCCGGGGCGGCCAGGCCGCGGGCGTCGCCCTTGCCGAACTTGCCCTTTTCACCAGCCAGGCGTTTTTCGGTCATGTAGGCCACCGCGCTAGCCAGTGTTGCACCGGCGCCGGGCAGCACACCCATGATGAAGCCCAGCAGGCCGCAGCGGATGTTGACCACGAACACCGAGGCCGCTTCCTTGAAGTTGAACAGCATGCGCCCGGTGGCCTTGACCGCCTGGTGGCCATGGTGGGTCTTTTCCAGCAGCAGGAGGATTTCGCTGATGGAGAACAGGCCCAGCACCAGCACCACGAACTGGATGCCATCGGCCAGATGCACGCTGTCGCCGGTGAACCGGTACACGCCACTGTTGGCATCGATGCCGACTGCCGACAGGAACAGGCCGATCAGTGCGGCAATGAAGGTTTTCAGCGGCTTGTCGCCGGCCATGCCACCGAGAGCGACGATGGCGAACACCATCAGCACGAAGTACTCCGCCGGGCCGAAGGCGATTGCCCATTTCGCCAGCAGCGGGGCGAACAGCACCATGCCGCAGGTGGCGATCAGCGCACCGATGAACGAACTCCAGGCCGACAGCGACAGCGCTACGCCAGCCAGGCCGTTGCGGGCCATCGGGTAGCCATCGAGGGTGGTCATTACGGTCGAGGCTTCGCCGGGAATGTTCAGCAGGATCGAACTGATGCGCCCACCGTATTCGCAGCCCAGATACACCGCCGCCAGCAGGATCAGCGCCGATTCCGGCGGCAGGCCTAGGGCGAAGGCAATGGGAATCAGCAAGGCCACGCCGTTGATCGGGCCCAGGCCCGGCAGCAGGCCGACCACGGTACCGATCAGCGTGCCGGAAAGGGCGGTGACCAGGTTGTAGGGGGAAAGGGCGACGCCGAAGCCCTGGCCCAGGTAGCTCAAGGTATCCATGTGTCAGTTCTCCAGTACGCTCAGCAGGCCAAGGGGCAGGGGCACGTCCATCACGCGGTCGAACAGCCAGTAGAGGAACAGGCTCATGCCAATCACCACGATGGCGCTGTGCAGCCAGCGGCCGCCGTACAGGCGGGCCATGGGCACGCCGATCAGGATGGCGCTGAGGATGAAGCCCAGGGCTTCGAAGGTGCTGGCGAAAACGATCAGCAGGCCGACGCAGGCGGCGATCTTGGTCAGGGTTTCGCGGTCCAGTTCCGGTTCGTCGTCCTTGCGCACGATGGGCGTGGGGCGGAACACCAGGTACAGCAGGCCCAGGCCCAGCAGGCCGAGCATCAACAGCGGGTAGGCGCGCGGGCCCACCGGTTCATAGGAAAACGCCGCCTGGTAAGGCCAGGCCATGACGGCCAGGGCGGCGCACACCGCCAGCAGGGCCAAGGCGAAGATGCGTTGCAGGATCATGAAGGAGTCCTCGTTTGTGGGAGCGGGTTTACCCGCGAAAGCGTCAGGCGCCACAACGGTGCTGTCCGAGCTGAGGCATTCGCGGGTAAACCCGCTCCCACAGGGGGCTGTGACAGGTCGTGGAGGCTTACTGGATCAGGCCAAATTCCTTGGCCAATGCCTTGTAGTCAGCCACTTGCTTCTTCACATAGACGTCCAGCTCGGCGCCGGTCATGGCGAACGGGAACAGCTCGCGCTGGTCACGCAGCTGGGCGAAGTCTTCCGAGGCCAGCATCTTGTCGAACGACTGTTTCCACCAGGCGTAGTCCTCGTCGCTTACCTTTGGCCCCAGGTAGAAGCCGCGTACCACTGGCCAGACAATGTCGTAGCCCTGTTCCTTGGCGGTGGGAATGTCTTTCATCTCGGGCTCGTCCAGGCGGTTTTCCGAGAACACCGCGAGGATGCGCATGTTGCCGCTCTGAATGTGCGGCATGGAGTCGGAGATGTCGGTCGAGCCTACCTGGATATGCCCGCCCAGCAACGCCGTGGCGATTTCGCCGCCGCCTTCCAGGGCCACATAGCGCAGGTCACGCGGGTTGATACCGGCGGCCTTGGCGATCAGGGCGGTTTGCATCCAGTCCTGGCTGCCGACCGTACCGCCGGAGCCGATCACCACCTTGCTCGGGTCTTTCTTCAACGCCGCGACCAGGTCGTCGAGGGTCTTGTAGGGCGAGTCGCTTTTCACCGCGATGGCGCCGTAGCTGGTGCCGACGGCGGCCAGCCATTTCACCGCGTTCTCGTCGAAGCGGCCGAACTTGCCCTGGGCCAGGTTCAGCAGCGAACCGCTGGACCAGGCCACCAGGGTGCCGGCATCGGCCGGGCGCTGGGCGACCACGGCGTTGTAGGCCACCGCGCCGACACCGCCGGGCATGTAGGTGACGCGCATCGGCTTGGTGAGGATCTTTTCCTGCACCAGGGCGCTCTGCACCAGTTTGCAGGTCAGGTCGAAGCCGCCGCCTGGCGAGGCGGGGGCAATGCATTCGGGGCGTTTCGGTTCGGCAGCGAGGGCATTGCCGGCCAACAGCAGGCAGCTGGTAGCGAGGACGAGGCGGCGCAGTGAAAGGGTCATCGTCAATCTCCGTGAGTATTGTTGTTATCGGGTTACTGCTGTTGGCTTACCAAAGGGCCACGCTGTAGCTCACCAGCAGCCGCACTTCGTCGGCATCGCGGGCGAAGTTGGAGCGGAAGGTGGCGTTGCGCAAACGCACGGCGACGTTCTTCAACGGGCCGCTTTGTACCACGTACTTCATCTCGGTATCGCGTTCCCACTCCTTGCCCTCGCCACCGGCGGCGCGGCTGACGTTGTCGCCGCTGATGTAGCGCGTCATGAAGGTCAGGCCGGGCACGCCGAGCGCGGCGAAGTTGTAGTCGTAGCGCGCCTGCCAGGAGCGTTCGTCGGCACCGGCGAAGTCGTTGATCTGGACGAAGTTGACCAGATACGGGTCGGCACCATCGACGTACGGGAAGGCGCTTTCGCCAGACAGCTGCTGCCAGGCGGCGCTGACCTTGTGCCCGCCCAGGGCGTAGCTGAGCATGCCGTTGACGGTGGTGTTGTCGATGTTGCCGGCCTTGGCGGCACCGGCGTCGTCACTCACGGCCAGGCGCAGGTCTGCGCCGAAGGTGCCTGGGCCCCATGGCTGGGTGGCGACCATGCCGATGAAGTGCTGGCGGTAGATGTCGTCTAGTTGGGCAAAGTGGTAGCTGCCGGTGATGCGATCGGTGAACTGGTAATCAAGGCCGCCCAGAGTCAGGTTATCAGCGCTGAACGAGCCACCGAAGCGGCCGTTCTTGTTGTTCAGGGCCAGGTCTTCCCAGTTGGTGTCGTTGCGGTCCTTGGCCTTGTCCAGACGCCCGCCGGTGAAGGTCAGGCCTTTGATTTCCTTCGAGGTAAGCAGGCCGCCCTCGAAGGTTTGCGGCAGGATGCGCCCGTCGTTTGGCTGCAGGGTCGGCAATTCCGGGATCAGCGTGCCGATTTTCAGTTCGGTTTGCGAAATCTTCACCTTGCCGGTCAGGCCAAGCTTGGAATACTCATCGGCAGCCTTGCCGTCATCGTGGGTCGGCAGCAGGCCGGTGTCTGTACGGTCGGGGCTGGAATCGAGCTTGATGCCGAGCATGCCCAGCGCATCCAGGCCGAAGCCTACGGTGCCATCGGTGTAGCCAGACTCGAAATTGAGGATGAAGCCCTGCGCCCACTCGTCGCGCTTGGATTGCTGCGCACTGGTGCCGTCGCGGAAATCGCGGTTGAAGTACATGTTGCGGGTTTCGAAGGTGGCCGTGCTGTCTTCGAAGAAGGCGGCCTGGCTCATCGGGGCGACACCGGCAAGCGCAAGGGCGCTGGCGATGGCGGAGGGGCGTGCGGCAAAGGAACGGGTAGGCGCGAACGCCTGCGGTTGCGATGACAGCATCACTGATGGCTCCGTTTATTGTTCTTATTCGTTGCACCTTGCTGGTGCTTTTTTCGGCGCGAAGGGCAGCCGTAGTGCGATGCTAGGTAACCAACCTTTCGCTAACCTTTCAGCGTGAAAGGTTTGTCGACAGGGCTTCACAGGCCTGCCGACAGCGGTACACTCCGCGCCACCGTCCCACCCGAGCAGGGAGAATCCGATGCGTGTGCTGCTGGTCGAAGACCACCTGCAACTGGCCGAAAGCGTGGCCCAGGCCTTGAAAAGCCATGGCCTTACCGTGGATGTGCTGCATGACGGCGTGGCCGCCGACCTGGCCCTGGCCAGCGAGGAATATGCCGTGGCCGTGCTGGATGTCGGCTTGCCGCGCATGGACGGCTTCGAGGTGCTGGCGCGCCTGCGCGGCCGTGGCAAGACCCTGCCGGTGCTGATGTTGACCGCGCGCAGCGACGTCAAGGACCGGGTCCACGGCCTGAACCTGGGGGCCGACGACTACCTGGCCAAGCCGTTCGAGCTGACCGAACTGGAAGCACGGGTCAAGGCCCTGCTGCGGCGTAGCGTGCTTGGTGGCGAGCGCCAGCAACGCTGCGGGCCGCTGGTGTACGACCTGGACACTCGGCGTTTCACCCTGGGTGGCGACAACCTGACCCTGACCTCGCGCGAACAAAGCGTACTGGAAGCGCTGATCGCCCGTCCGGGCCGGGTGATGAGCAAAGAGCAACTGGCCGCCCAGGTGTTCGGCCTGGCCGAAGAAGCCAGCCCTGACGCCATCGAAATCTACATCCACCGCCTGCGCAAGAAGCTCGACGGCCACCCGGTGGCCATTGTCACCTTCCGTGGCCTGGGCTACCTGCTCGAGCACCGCGATGCGTGACAATGGCAGCCTGCGTGGGCGCTTGCTCGGCAACCTGGCCTTGTTGCTGGTGGTGTTGATGCTGGCCAGCGGCCTGAGCGCCTACTGGAACGGTCGCGAGGCCGCCGATACCGCCTACGACCGGACCTTGCTGGCCTCGGCGCGGACCATTGCCGCAGGCCTGTCCCAGCGCGATGGTTCGCTGAGTGCGGATGTGCCCTATGTGGCCCTGGACACCTTCGCCTACGACAGTGCCGGGCGCATCTACTACCAGGTACTGGATATCCAGCAGCGGCTGATTTCCGGTTATGAAAACCTTCCGCCGCCGCCGCCAGGCACGCCGCGTACCGACGATTACCCGGCGCTGGCCCGCTTCTACAACGGCACCTACCAGGGCCAGGATGTACGTGTGGTCAGCCTGTTGAAGGCGGTCAGCGAACCGAACATGAACGGCATGGCGGAAATCCGTGTGGCCGAGACCGAGGAAGCGCGGGTGCGCATGGCCCGTGACCTGATGACCGACACGCTGCTGCGCCTGGGCATGCTGGCGCTGGGCGCGCTGGTGATGGTGTGGTTTGCCGTGAGTGCCGCATTGCGGCCGCTGGAGCGCCTGCGCACGGCGGTAGAAGAGCGCCAGCCGGACGACCTGCGGGCGTTGCCGGTGGTACAGGTGCAGCGTGAGCTGAGCCCACTGGTGCGGGCCTTGAACCATTTCACCGAGCGTTTGCGTGGCCAGTTCGAGCGCCAGGCGCAGTTCATCGCCGATGCCGCCCACGAGTTGCGCACGCCACTGGCCGCGCTGAAGGCGCGTGTCGAGCTGGGCTTGCGTTCAGCCGAGCCGCAGGAGTGGCGGCAGACGCTTGAGTCTGCGGCCCAGGGCACTGATCGGCTGACCCACCTGGCCAACCAGCTGCTATCGCTGGCGCGGGTCGAGAACGGTGCGCGGGCGATTGCCGAAGGCGGGGCGCAACGCCTGGACTTGAGCCAGTTGGCTCGTGAGTTGGGCATGGCCATGGCACCGCTGGCGCACAAGCGCGGGGTGGCACTGGCTCTGGAGGCCGAGGCGCCGGTGTGGCTGAAGGGGGAGCCGACGCTGCTCAACGAGCTGTTGAGCAACCTGGTGGACAATGCACTGGCCCATACGCCAGCGGGTGGCAACGTGATCTTGCGGGTGATGGCGCCGGCGGTGCTGGAGGTAGAGGATGACGGGCCGGGGATTCCCGAGGCCGAGCGTGAACGGGTGTTCGAGCGCTTCTACCGGCGCAGTGCGCAGGGAAGCGGGCTTGGCTTGGCGATTGTCGGCGAGATCTGCCGGGCGCACCTGGCGCAGGTGAGTCTGCATGACGGTGCGAATGGCGGGTTGCGGGTGCGGGTGAGCTTTATCGCGGATTGATGTGTTGCCTGTACCGGCCCTTTCGCGGGTGAACCCGCTCCCACAGGTACAGCGCAGCCTTCAGCAGCGAGGCGGTCCTGTGGGAGCGGGTTTACCCGCGAAAAGGCCGGCACAGGCTGACACCGGTCAGCGCAACATGCTCCGTGCCTCGATCAGTTCACCCACTTCCAGCTCGGTGCCGTACGGCAGGCCCAGATGGCGGTATGCCGGTAGTGCGGCCAGCGGCCGGTGGCGCCCGCGCTGGCTGATGCAGCGGGCGATCTGAACGATGTCGATGTAGTCGATCTTGTCGGTCTGCCGGTCCAGGTCCTGCACCTGGCTCGGCAGGCTGACCAGTTGCTCCGGAAACTCCCAGGCCTTGAGGATCTTGTCGCCCAGCACCGGCTGGATCTGCTCGATCACATAATGCAGGCACACAGGGTCCGACAGCAGTTCGTTGTGCTCTTCGGCATAGATCAGCACTGGCAGCGCGCCAATCTGGTTGACCAGCCCGCCGAGGGTAGCCTGGTCGGGCTTGAGCTGGGTGAAGCGGCGGCATATTTCGTAGCTGATGCCAGCCACATCAAGGCTGTTGGCCCATATATCACGTAACTTCTGCTCCACCGCCGGCGCCCGGGCGTGGAAAATCTGCTCGATCACCAGGCCAATGGCCAGGTTGCAGCTGTAGTTGATGCCCAGCCGCGTGATGGCGGTGTGCAGGTCGGTGACCTCGACCGCCGCGCGCAGCAGCGGGCTGTTGACGACCTTGATCAGGCGCGCTGAAAGGGCCGCGTCGCGACCGATCACCTTGCTCAGGGCCGCTACGCTGATCTCGCTGTCTTCAGCTGCCTCGCGGATGCTCAAGGCAACCTCGGGCAGGGTGGGCAGGACCAGGTCATCCTTTTCGATGGCATCGAGCAATTGTGCTTGAACCATCTCGGCCAGCTTGTTCATGGGCGTGTCTACCGCAGTGGTGGTGCGGCCCCGCCACGTAGGCGGGGCAGGCTGGTCAGCGCTGGATTTCCCGGTCGCGGTCCAGTTCGTAGGGCAGGGTCAGCACCTGCAGGCGCGGGCCTTCCAGGCTGCCCAGATGCAGGTTGTCGTCTTCCACCGCTTCGGCGCTGAGCACCGCCAGCAGTTCGCAGCCTGTGCCGTTGCTGGCAGCAATGACCACTTCACCGACCGACGAGCCATGGGTGGGCGAGAAGATCTCGGCGCCCGGGGCCGGAATGGCCTGCTGGTCCAGGGCCAGGCGGTACTGGCGGCGCTTGAGCTTGCCCAGGTACTGCATGCGGGCAACGATTTCCTGACCGGTGTAGCAGCCTTTCTTGAAGCTGACGCCGTCGACGGCCTGCAGGTTGATCATCTGCGGGATGAACAGCTCGCGGGTCGGCCCCATGACCTGGCCGATACCGGCGCGAATCTGCCCCAGTAGCCAGTCGTTGAGGCTGCCTTCGGGCAGCGTGGCGGCCAGCACCTGGCGAACGCTGTCGGCGTTCTGCGCAGGTACCCACAGTTCCACGCGGCCAGCGGACACGGCAATGGCGATCAAGCCGTCGTGGCGCACGGTGCTGCCGGCTGCCGCAGGCACATCGAGCCCCAGGGCCTGCAGCGCTGCATCGCCGCCTTGCAGGCCGAAGCGTACCCAGGCAGCGCTTTCATCGGTCAGTGTGGCCTTGGAGAACACGGCGTACTTCTTGAGGTCGGCCAGCTGGGCGTCGAGCAGCTCGCTGGCCATGGCCAGCAGATAGCCGTTGCCTTCGGGCAGGATGCGGAAACTCGATTGCATGCGGCCCTTGACCATGCAGCGGGCGCCAAGGCTGGCGTATTCCGGGCTGAGGTAGTTGATGTTGCAGGTCAGCTGGCCTTGCAGGAACTTGCCTGCATCGGAGCCGCGGACGGCGAGGATGCCCTCGTGGGACAGGGGGCAGAAGAAAGCGGAATCGGCCATGGGTCATCGCGGTGGCTAAAGACTGGCGGCCATCATAGAACGCCGGTAACAAAATAGGTAGTTGACTAGACCAACGCCCGGTGCCGCTTCGCTCGCCTGGCTGTATACTGGCGGGCCATTCGAGGAGGGCCCCATGGTCGAACAAACTGAACTCAACCGGCTTTTCTGGCACAGCCGCCGCGGCATGCTGGAACTGGACGTACTGCTGGTGCCTTTCACCCAGGAAGTCTACCCCACTCTCAACGAGACCGACCGTGAACTCTACGTGCGCCTGTTGAGCTGCGAGGATCAGGACATGTTCGGCTGGTTCATGGAACGCACCGAGTCCGAAGACCCGGAGCTGCAGCGCATGGTCCGCATCATCCTGGACCGTGTCCAGCCCAAGTGAGTGCTTCGAGTGCCGCTGGCAAGGCTCGCGCCTGCTGCTGGCGGCCTACCTGGGTTGCCAGGTACTGGCTTGGCTCGCCGTATGGGCGAGCCCGCTGCCCAGGTGGCCGGCCCTTGCTGTTGTCATCGCCTGTATTGCCCACGCTGGCTGGGCCATTCCCCGACGTATTCTGCTGACGCATGAGCATGCCGTTGTCGGCCTGCGCCGTGATGTGCGCGGCTGGCAGGTGTTCAGCCGTGCCCGTGGCTGGCAGCCGGTGCGCTTGTGCCGGGACAGCGTGGCGTTGCCGGGGCTGGTGGTGTTGCGCTTTGTACGGGCGGAGCGATGGATGGGGCAGAGCCAGTGCGTACCGGGGGATGCAATGGGCGCTGATGAGCATCGGCGTTTGCGGGTGCGGCTGAAATTCAGTCGGCGCAGGTGGGGCGAGGTGGGGGCGAGTCAGGGCTGACAGGTGTTCGTCGTGGCAGCTACAGCGCCTGCGAGATCGAGCGCCGCGCGGCGGCGCTCGATCTCGCAGGCGCTACAACTTTCAGAGCGGACTAAGAATAGTGTCCTTGGCCTCATCCAGCATTCCCGGGTAATCCAGGGTGTAATGCAGCCCGCGGCTTTCCTTGCGCTGCATGGCGGACAGGATCATCAATTCGGCCACCTGCGCCAGGTTGCGCAATTCGATCAGGTCGCGGCTGACCTTGTAGTTGCTGTAGAACTCGTCGATTTCGTCCAGTAGCAGGCGAATACGGTGCTGCGCCCGTTGCAGGCGCTTGCTGGTGCGCACGATGCCGACGTAGTCCCACATGAAACGCCGCAGTTCGTCCCAGTTGTGCGCAATGATCACGTCCTCGTCCGAGTCGGTGACCTGGCTGGCGTCCCAGCCGGGCAGGGCCTTGGGCATGGTTACTTCATCCAGGTGCGCCTGGATGTCGGCCGCAGCGGCACGGCCATAGACGAAGCATTCCAGCAGCGAGTTGCTGGCCATGCGGTTGGCGCCATGCAGGCCGGTGAAGCTGGTTTCGCCGATAGCATAAAGGCCCGGCACATCGGTGTGGCCGCGATCGTCGACCATCACCCCGCCGCAGGTATAGTGCGCTGCCGGTACCACCGGGATCGGCTGGCGGGTGATGTCGATGCCGAAGCCCAGGCAGCGCTCGTACACGGTGGGGAAGTGGCTCTTTATGAAGTCGGCCGGCTTGTGGGTGATGTCCAGGTACACGCAGTCCACGCCCAGGCGCTTCATTTCGTGGTCGATGGCGCGGGCCACGATGTCGCGCGGGGCCAGTTCTTCGCGGGGGTCGAAGCGTGGCATGAAACGCTCGCCATTGGGCAGGCGCAGCAGGGCGCCTTCGCCGCGCAGGGCTTCGGTGACCAGGAAACTCTTGGCCTGTGGGTGATACAGGCAAGTCGGGTGGAACTGGTTGAACTCCAGGTTCGCCACCCGGCAACCGGCCCGCCAGGCCATGGCGATGCCGTCGCCGCAGGCACCATCGGGGTTGCTGGTATACAGGTAGACCTTGGCCGCACCGCCAGTGGCGAGCACGGTGAAACGCGCGCCGAAGGTGTCCACTTCGCCGGTGTTGCGGTCGAGCACATAGGCACCCAGGCAGCGTTCGCCAGGCAGGCCGAGGCGACGCTCGGTGATCAGGTCGACCGCCACGCGCTGCTCCAGCAACTGGATGTTCGGACGCAGGCGGGCCTGCCCCAGCAGCGTGGTGAAGATAGCGGCGCCGGTGGCATCGGCAGCGTGGATGATGCGCCGGTGGCTATGACCGCCTTCGCGGGTCAGGTGGAACTCGAAGCCGCCGTCGTCGACGCTGTAGTGCTCGTCACGGGTAAAGGGCACACCTTGCTCGATCAGCCACTCGATGGCTTCGCGGCTGTGTTCGACGGTAAAGCGTACTGCCTCTTCATGGCAAAGGCCGCCGCCGGCATTGAGGGTGTCCTCGACATGCGACTGGACGGTATCGGTATTGTCCAGCACTGCCGCGACACCGCCCTGGGCCCAGAAGGTCGAGCCGTTGGCCAGGTCGCCCTTGCTGAGTACGGCGACTCGCAGGTGGCTGGGGAGGTTCAGTGCCAGGCTGAGACCGGCGGCACCGCTGCCGATCACCAGGACATCATGTTGGAATTGTTGGCTCATGTCGGGACACTAGTATTCTTTGGAGGGGGCGCGGCACAATAGTCACGCGCCGATGGCATTGTGAAACTATCGTTAAAGCTGGCCGGGTTGCCTTTATAGCAGCCCCCGGTGGCCAATTTCCATGCCACTTGCCTGGTCGCGACAACCTTTGTGGGAACTTTCCGGCATGGCCGCAAATCCTATGAAGGCTGCCCACGCGCCACAACTTGCCGCGGCGACGCAGGGCGGCAGGCCTGTCCGGGCTGTCCCTGCGTACTCGAAACCTGATTATCGACGTAGCCGGCCGTGACCGTGCCGCGTCTTTCGTGCAAGCCGACCAAGGGCTGCAGGAAACTTGCTTGGAGGGGAGAACTTTTGCGCAAAGCCCGAGTCTATGGTTGCAAGCCTGAACGATGGCTGATGCAACGCTCCTTCGAGTTCACTGAGGAGTGTTCATGCTAACCCAGGAAGAGGATCAGCAGCTTGTCGAGCGCGTTCAGCGCGGCGACAGGCGAGCGTTCGATCTGTTGGTGCTGAAGTATCAGCACAAGATTCTCGGGTTGATCGTGCGGTTCGTTCACGATACCCACGAGGCCCAGGATGTAGCACAGGAAGCCTTCATCAAGGCCTACCGTGCGCTTGGCAACTTCCGCGGCGACAGTGCGTTCTATACGTGGCTGTACCGCATCGCCATCAACACGGCGAAGAATTACCTGGTGTCCCGTGGAAGACGGCCACCAGATAGTGATGTGAGCTCCGAGGATGCGGAGTTTTACGACGGCGATCATGGTCTCAAGGATCTCGAGTCCCCAGAACGCTCGTTGTTGCGGGATGAAATCGAAGGCACTGTCCATCGCACCATCCAGCAACTGCCCGAAGACCTGCGTACGGCGCTGACCCTGCGCGAGTTCGACGGGCTGAGTTACGAAGACATTGCGAGTGTCATGCAATGTCCGGTGGGTACCGTGCGCTCTCGAATCTTCCGCGCTCGGGAGGCAATAGACAAAGCCCTGCAACCTTTGCTGCAGGAAACCTGAGACAGCGGCGACAGCCAAGAGAGGAACCGCCATGAGTCGTGAAGCTTTGCAGGAATCGCTGTCCGCGGTGATGGATAACGAAGCGGACGAGCTTGAACTGCGTCGTGTGTTGAACGCCGTAGACGATGCTGAAACCCGAGCCACCTGGTCGCGTTACCAGGTTGCCCGCGCAGCCATGCACAAGGAGCTGCTGCTGCCTGACCTGGATATCGCCTCGGCGGTGTCTGCAGCGCTGGCTGACGAAGCCGTGCCGGCCAAGGCCAAGAAAGGGCCATGGCGCAGCATTGGCCGCCTGGCGGTGGCTGCCTCGGTCACCGTAGCGGTGCTGGCCGGTGTGCGCATGTACAACCAGGACGAGATCACTGGCGCCGAGCTTGCTGCCCAGCAACCTGCCCAGCAAGGCCTGAGTGTGCCACAAGCACAAGGCCCCGCCGTTTTGGCAGGCTATAGTGAGAGCAGTGAGCAACCGACCGGGCCGATGGCCAACGGCGTGCTGCAGAACCAGGCCGGCTGGGATCAGCGTCTGCCAGGCTACCTGCGCCAGCATGCCCAGGAATCTGCGCTCAAGGGCACTGAAACCGCATTGCCATATGCCCGCGCCGCCAGCCTGGAAAACCGTTAAGTAAGGAGGATCATGCGCGCGCTACCTCTCCTGTCGCTGCTGATTGGCAGCTGCATGACGGTGCCAGCGTTGGCCGCCAACTCCTCGCCCGAGGCGAGCGAGTGGCTGAGCAAGCTGGCACAGGCCGAGCAAAAGCAGAGCTACCAAGGCTCTTTTGTCTACGAACGCAACGGCAGTTTCTCTTCCCACGAGATCTGGCACAGGGTCGACGACGGCAAGGTCAGCGAGCGGCTGTTGCAGCTCGATGGTACTGCCCAGGAGATCGTGCGCCTGGATGGCAAGGTAGAGTGCGTCAGCGGGGCCTTGGCCAGTGGTGTGACGGCGCCCCCGGACACCGCGCAGCGTGTGCTTGATCCACTGAAACTGATGGGCTGGTATGACTTGAGCGTGGCGGGCAAGTCACGGGTCGCCGGGCGCGATGCCGTGATCGTGACGCTCACCCCGCGCGACCAGCACCGCTATGCCTTCGAATTGCACCTGGACCGTGCTACCGGTCTGCCGCTGCGCTCGTTGATGGTCAACGACAAGGGGCAATTGCTGGAGCGCTTCCAGATGACCCGTCTCGATACTGCAGCGCCCAGCGATGACCAGCTGCGCGCCAGCACTGCGTGCAAGCCGGTGCAGCATGTGGCCGCTAGCGCCCATGACACGGTCGCCGGCTGGCGCTCGGACTGGCTGCCGCCTGGTTTCGAACTGGTCAACAGTTCGGTACGCCGCGATCCGAAGCAGGACAGCACGGTCAGCAGCCTGATGTATGACGATGGCCTGGCACGTTTCTCGGTGTTCCTCGAGCCGGTAAAGGATGAGGGCGGGACCGACATGCGCACTCAGCTAGGCCCGACTTCGGCGGTTTCCCGTCGCCTCAACACCCCCAAGGGTAAGGTCATGGTTACCGTGGTCGGCGAAATTCCGCTGGGTACCGCAGAGCGTGTGGCGCTGTCCATGCGCCCACAGGATGGCCAGGCGCGCCAGTGATGGCGCGCTTTTGCGGGCCTGACGCAAGGCACGCGGGCATGCCGCTGAAATGAAATTAAAGCATTGTCATTTGCAATCCATCGGCAAATTTTCTATAGGTCAGGCTTCTAGGAGCCTGGCCTTTCCTGCTTTGTGCAGGGGCCTTTCTAAACTACCGCTCGTTGTGACGGGAGCCGTATGTCAATACCACGCTTGAAATCCTACCTATCGATGTTCGCCGCCGTGCTGATGCTCGGCCAGGTGCTCAGCGCCCAGGCCGAGGAAGCCCTGCCGGACTTCACTACCCTGGTCGAGCAGGCCTCGCCGGCCGTGGTCAACATCAGTACCAAGCAGAAACTGCCGGACCGCCGCATGGCCGCCGGGCAGATGCCCGACCTGGAAGGCCTGCCGCCGATGTTCCGCGAATTCTTCGAGCGCAATATGCCGCAGCAGCCACGCTCGCCGCGTGGCGACCGCCAGCGCGAAGCCCAGTCGCTGGGTTCGGGCTTCATCATTTCCAGCGATGGCTACGTGCTGACCAACAACCACGTGGTAGCCGATGCCGACGAGATCATCGTCCGCCTGTCGGACCGCAGCGAGCTGCAAGCCAAGCTGGTCGGCACCGACCCGCGCACCGATGTGGCCCTGCTCAAGGTCGAGGGCAAGAACCTGCCGACCGTCAAGCTGGGTGACTCCGAGAAGCTCAAGGTGGGCGAGTGGGTACTGGCCATCGGTTCGCCGTTCGGCTTCGACCATTCGGTGACCAAAGGTATCGTCAGTGCCAAGGGCCGTACCCTGCCCAACGACACCTACGTACCGTTCATCCAGACCGATGTGGCCATCAACCCGGGCAACTCCGGCGGCCCGCTGTTCAACATGAATGGCGAAGTAGTGGGTATCAACTCGCAGATCTTCACCCGTTCCGGCGGTTTCATGGGCCTTTCGTTCGCGATTCCGATCGATGTGGCGATTGATGTCTCCAATCAGCTGAAGAAAGACGGCAAGGTCAGCCGCGGCTGGCTGGGCGTGGTGATCCAGGAAGTCAACAAGGACCTGGCTGAATCGTTCGGCCTGGACAAGCCGGCCGGTGCCCTGGTGGCACAGGTGCTGGAAAACGGCCCGGCAGCCAAGGGCGGCCTGCAGGTGGGTGACGTGATCCTGAGCATGAACGGTCAGCCGATCATCATGTCGGCCGACCTGCCGCATCTGGTCGGCAGCCTCAAGGATGGCGAAAAGGCCAAGCTGGAGATCATCCGCAACGGCAAGCGCCAGAACCTCGACATCAGCGTTGGCGCACTCCCCGACGAAGACGCCGACATCGGTACCGGTGCCGAAGGCAGCGCAGAGCGCAGCAGCAACCGCCTGGGCGTCTCGGTGGCCGACCTGACCGCCGAGCAGAAGAAAGCCCTGGAACTCAAGGGCGGCGTGGTCATCAAGGAAGTCCAGGATGGCCCGGCCGCGATGATCGGCCTGCGCCCAGGTGATGTCATCAGCCACCTGAACAACCAGGCCATCGGTTCGGCGAAGGAATTCACCGAAATCGCCAAGGAACTGCCAAAGAACCGTTCGGTGTCGATGCGCGTGCTGCGTCAGGGCCGTGCCAGCTTCATTACCTTCAAGCTGGCTGAGTAAGCGGGTTCGCAAGGAGAAAAGGGCAGCTTCGGCTGCCCTTTTTCATGAAAATTCACAATTGCCGGGGCGAATGCTGTGCACAGCCCGATAGAGGAATCTCCCATATCCCGGCAGCTTAAGGTACAATTCCCGGCTATTTTTCGGCGGGCGTCCGGCTCGCAGCCTTTTCGAGTGTTGACCCGTGAGTGATTTGAGTCATATCCGCAATTTCTCCATCATCGCCCACATCGACCATGGCAAGTCGACGCTGGCCGACCGTTTCATCCAGATGTGCGGTGGCCTGTCGGCACGCGAAATGGAAGCCCAGGTGCTCGATTCCATGGACCTGGAGCGTGAGCGCGGTATCACCATCAAGGCCCACAGCGTCACGCTTCACTACAAGGCGCAGGACGGCAAGACCTACCAGCTGAACTTCATCGACACCCCCGGCCATGTCGACTTCACCTACGAAGTCTCACGCTCCCTGGCAGCCTGTGAAGGCGCGTTGCTGGTCGTGGACGCCGGCCAGGGTGTCGAGGCCCAGTCCGTGGCCAACTGCTATACCGCCATCGAGCAGGGCCTGGAAGTCATGCCGGTTCTGAACAAGATGGACCTGCCCCAGGCCGACCCGGATCGCGTCAAGGACGAGATCGAGAAGATCATCGGTATCGACGCCACCGACGCCGTGGCCTGCAGCGCCAAGAGCGGCATGGGCGTGGACGAGGTGCTCGAGCGCCTGGTGCATACCATTCCGGCGCCTGAAGGCGAGATCGACGCCCCTCTGCAGGCGCTGATCATCGATTCCTGGTTCGACAACTACCTGGGCGTGGTCTCGCTGGTGCGCGTGCGCCAAGGCCGCGTCAAGAAAGGCGACAAGATCCTGGTCAAGTCCACCGGCAAGGTGCACCTGGTCGACAGCGTGGGCGTGTTCACCCCGAAGCACACCCAGACCGCCGACCTGAAGGCCGGCGAAGTGGGCTTCATTATCGCCAGCATCAAGGACATCCACGGTGCCCCGGTCGGTGACACCCTGACCCTGTCCACGACCCCTGAGGTCGAGGTGCTGCCAGGCTTCAAGAAGATCCAGCCGCAGGTCTATGCCGGCCTGTTCCCGGTAAGCTCCGACGACTTCGAGGACTTCCGCGATGCGCTGCAGAAGCTGACCCTGAACGACTCGTCGCTGCAGTACATGCCGGAAAGCTCCGACGCCCTGGGCTTCGGCTTCCGTTGCGGTTTCCTCGGCATGCTGCACATGGAAATCATCCAGGAGCGCCTGGAGCGCGAATACGACCTGGACCTGATTACCACCGCGCCAAGCGTGATCTACGAGCTGGAACTGAAAACCGGTGAAACCATCACCGTCGACAACCCGTCGAAGCTGCCAGACGTTTCAGCTGTCGCCGATTTCCGCGAGCCGATCGTCACCGCCACCATTCTGGTGCCGCAAGAGCACCTGGGCAACGTCATCACCCTGTGCATCGAGAAGCGTGGCGTGCAGCGCGACATGCAGTTCCTCGGCAGCCAGGTGCAGGTGCGCTACGACCTGCCGATGAACGAAGTGGTGCTGGACTTCTTCGACCGGCTCAAGTCCACCAGCCGCGGCTATGCTTCGCTGGACTATCATTTCGATCGCTACCAGTCGGCCAACCTGGTCAAGCTGGATGTACTGATCAACGGCGACAAGGTCGATGCCCTGGCATTGATCGTGCACCGCGACAACGCGGCCTACAAGGGCCGTGCGTTGACCGAAAAGATGAAGGAACTGATCCCTCGGCAGATGTTCGATGTGGCGATCCAGGCAGCTATCGGCGGCCAGATCATCGCGCGGACAACCGTCAAGGCGCTCAGAAAGAACGTACTGGCCAAGTGCTACGGTGGTGACGTCAGCCGTAAGAAGAAGCTGCTGGAGAAGCAGAAGGCCGGTAAGAAACGCATGAAACAGGTGGGTAACGTGGAGATTCCACAGGAAGCCTTCCTCGCCGTGCTCAGGTTGGATAGCTAGGTCCTATGTCGCTAAATTTCCCGCTGTTGCTAGTCATCGCCGTCTTCGTCTGCGGCCTGCTGGGCTTGATCGACCTGCTGTTCCTGGCCCCGCGCCGGCGTGCGGCAATCGCCAACTACCAGGGCAGCGTCAGCCAGCCCGAGATGGCGGTGGTCGAGCGCCTGGGCAAGGAGCCATTGCTGGTTGAATACGGCAAGTCGTTCTTCCCGGTGCTGTTCATCGTGCTGGTGCTGCGTTCGTTCCTGGTCGAGCCGTTCCAGATTCCGTCGGGGTCGATGAAACCGACCCTGGAAGTGGGCGACTTCATCCTGGTGAACAAGTTCTCGTATGGCATTCGCCTGCCGGTGATCGACAAGAAGGTCATCGAAGTGGGTGACCCGCAACGCGGTGATGTGATGGTGTTCCGCTACCCGAGCGACCCGAACGTCAACTACATCAAACGAGTGGTTGGCTTGCCGGGCGACCAGGTGCGCTACACCAGCGACAAGCGGTTGTTCGTCAACGGCCAGCCAATTGCCGAACAACTGGTGGGCACCGAACCGGGCACCCTGGGCAGCGCCGAGCTGTACAAGGAAAAGCTCGGCGAGGCCGAACACCTGATCCGCAAGGAAATGAGCCGTTACCGCATGCCGCCGGACCAGCAATGGACCGTGCCGGCAGGCCATTACTTCATGATGGGCGACAACCGCGACAACTCCAACGACAGCCGTTACTGGGATGACCCGAACATCCCGAAGGAGCTGCACGGCATGGTTCCGGACCGGAACATCGTCGGCAAGGCCTTCGCGGTGTGGATGAGCTGGCCAGAGCCCAAACTCAGCCACCTGCCCAACCTGTCGCGGGTCGGTCTGATCCATTGATACCCATCGGCGCTGGCCAGCAGGCAGCGCCGAATGCATTTCTGACATAGGCTGTGTTCTCAGGGATCGGGAGATTCGCCGCACATCGCGGCGGGCCACAGCCAAACAGTCTTTCAGGATGTTGATTTGAACAACGCGTTGAACAACGAACGGGTGGCCGCATGACTGCTTCCCTTGCCCGTCTGGAGCGAAAGCTCGGCTATACCTTCAAGAACCAGGACCAGATGCTTCTGGCCCTGACCCATCGCAGCTACGCCGGGCGCAACAACGAGCGCCTGGAGTTTCTCGGTGACGCCATTCTCAACTTCGTCGCCGGCGAGGCGCTGTTCGAGCGCTTTCCGCAGGCCCGCGAAGGCCAGCTGTCGCGCCTGCGTGCGCGCCTGGTCAAGGGTGAGACCCTGGCTCGTCTGGCCCGTGGTTTCGACCTGGGTGACTATCTGCGCCTGGGCTCGGGGGAACTCAAGAGCGGTGGCTTCCGCCGCGAGTCGATCCTGGCCGATGCCCTGGAGGCGCTGATTGGCGCCATCTACCTGGACGCCGACATGGATACTGCCCGTGAGCGCGTGCTGGCCTGGCTGGCCGACGAGTTCGAGGGGCTGACCCTGGTCGATACCAACAAGGACCCGAAAACCCGCCTGCAGGAGTTTCTGCAGTCGCGCAGCTGTGAGCTGCCACGTTACGAAGTGGTGGATATCCAGGGCGAACCTCATTGCCGTACCTTCTTCGTCGAATGCGAGGTAGTGCTGCTGAACAACAAGAGCCGTGGTCAGGGCGTCAGCCGGCGTATTGCCGAGCAAGTCGCCGCCGCGTCTGCATTGATCGCCCTGGGCGTGGAGAATGGCAATGACTGATAGCAACCCGACCCGCTGCGGCTACGTGGCCATCGTCGGCCGCCCCAACGTGGGCAAGTCGACCCTGCTCAACCACATCCTCGGCCAGAAACTGGCGATTACCTCGCGCAAGCCACAAACCACCCGTCACAACATGCTCGGCATCAAGACCGAGGGTGACGTGCAGGCGATCTACGTCGATACCCCAGGTATGCACAAGGCCAACGACAAGGCCTTGAACCGCTACATGAACCGCAATGCCTCGGCGGCCCTGAAAGACGTCGACGTGGTGATCTTCGTGGTCGACCGCACCAAATGGACCGACGAGGACCAACTGGTGCTGGAGCGTGTGCAGTACGTGACGGGCCCATTGATCATCGCGGTCAACAAGACCGATCGCATGGGAGAGAAGGCCGAGCTGATCCCGCACTTGCAGTGGCTGCAGGAGCAATTGCCGAACGCCGAGGTCATGCCGATTTCCGCGCAGCAGGGGCACAACCTCGAAGCGCTGGAAGCCCAGATCGCCAAGCACTTGCCCGAAAACGATCACTTCTTCCCCGAAGACCAGATCACTGACCGCAGCAGCCGCTTCCTGGCCGCCGAACTGGTGCGCGAGAAGATCATGCGCCAGCTGGGTGCGGAATTGCCGTACCAGATCACCGTGGAGATCGAAGAATTCAAGCAGCAGGGCCATGTGCTGCACATTCACGCGCTGATCCTGGTCGAGCGCGACGGCCAGAAGAAAATCATCATTGGCGACAAGGGCGAGCGTATCAAGCGCATTGGCTCCGAGGCGCGCAAGGACATGGAGGTGCTGTTCGACTCCAAGGTCATGCTCAACCTGTGGGTCAAGGTGAAAGGCGGCTGGTCCGACGACGAGCGTGCCCTGCGTTCGCTGGGCTACGGCGACCTGTAAATTCGCCTGACGGCTCAGGTTACTCTGTGGGAGCGGGTTTACCCGCGAATGCGTCAGTGGGTTCACCATCGCATTCGCGGGTAAACCCGCTCCCACAGTTGTCTGGGGCTTTTAGAGAGCGTTTATGGAACAACCTGTTGGCCAGCCAGCTTACGTGCTGCACAGCCGTGCCTACAAGGAAACCAGCGCGCTGGTGGACTTTTTCACCCCGCAGGGCCGCATGCGCGCCGTGCTGCGCCGTGCGCGTGGCAAGGGTGGCAGCCTGGTGCGGCCGTTCGTGCCGCTGGAGCTGGAGCTGCGCGGGCGTGGCGAGCTGAAGAATGTCGGCCGCATGGACAGCGCCGGCATCGCCGCCTGGCTGCACGGCGATGCCCTGTTCAGCGGGTTGTACCTCAACGAACTGCTCATGCGCCTGCTGCCCGCCGAAGCGCCTTTCCCGGCGCTGTTCGAGCACTACACCCTGACCTTGCAGGCCTTGGCCGCCGGTCGCCCGCTGGAGCCGCTGCTGCGCTCATTCGAATGGCGGATGCTGGACGAGCTCGGTTACGCGTTTTCGTTGCATCACGACGTCAATGACCAGCCGATCGCGGTCGACGGCCTGTACCGCTTGCGTGTGGACGCCGGCCTGGAGCGGGTGGAGTTGGCGCAACCCGGCCTGTTCCGCGGCACCGAACTGGTGGCCCTGGCTGAAGCCGACTGGAATGCGCCAGGCGCCTTGCTCGCCGCCAAGCGCCTGATGCGCCAGGCCCTGGCGGTTCACCTGGGGGGAAAACCGCTGGTCAGCCGGGAACTGTTTCGCAAGCGCTGATCAGGACGTATGCTGTGGGGCTCAATCTTCAGGAGAGCCTTTCGTGACTCACAGCAACCGCATGCTTCTCGGCGTAAACATCGACCACGTGGCGACCCTGCGTCAGGCCCGGGGCACGCGTTACCCTGATCCGGTCAAGGCTGCCCTGGATGCCGAGGAAGCTGGCGCCGATGGCATCACCGTGCATCTGCGTGAAGACCGCCGGCACATCCAGGAGCGTGACGTGGTGCTGCTCAAGGACGTGCTGCAGACCCGCATGAACTTCGAGATGGGCGTCACCGAAGAGATGATGGCCTTTGCCGAGAAGATTCGCCCGGCGCACATCTGCCTGGTACCCGAAACCCGTCAGGAACTGACCACCGAAGGCGGCCTGGATGTGGCGGGCCAGGAGGCACGGATCAAGGCTGCGGTTGAGCGCCTGTCGCGTACCGGTGCCGAAGTGTCGCTGTTCATCGATGCCGACGAGCGGCAGATCGAGGCATCGCGTCGTGTTGGAGCGCCAGCCATCGAACTGCACACCGGGCGGTACGCCGACGCCGAAACCCCGACTGATGTGGCTGAGGAGCTCAAGCGTATCGTCGATGGTGTGGCGTTCGGGGTGGGGCAGGGGCTGATCGTCAATGCCGGGCATGGCCTGCATTACCACAACGTCGAGGCGGTTGCCGCGATCAAGGGCATCAATGAACTGAACATCGGCCATGCGCTGGTGGCGCATGCGCTGTTTGTCGGCTTCAAGGCGGCCGTGGCCGAGATGAAGGCGCTGATCGTGGCGGCTTCGCGCTGATCGTTGGTCGCCTGTACCGGTCCCTTCGCGGGTAAACCCGCTCCCAGAGGGGGCGCACAAGCCCCAGCCCTGTAGGGTACCTGTGGGAGCGGGTTCACCCGCGAAGAGGCCGGCACAGGCGAAAGATCAATCGGCAGGAAACACCAGGGTAAACCGGGTAGGCCCCAATGGGCTGCTGCTGACCTCGACCCGCCCGCCATGCAGCTGCATGATCGACTTGACGATCGCCAGCCCCAACCCGGTCCCGCCTTCCAGCCGCGAGCGCCCCGAGCCAACCCGGTAAAACCGCTCGAACAAGCGCGACTGGTGCTCTGCAGCAATACCAGGCCCCTGGTTTTCCACCGAAAGCCGAATTTCACTACCCAGGCGCTCGATGCGCAACTCTACGGGCTTGCCATCGGGGCAGTGCCGAATCGCATTGCTCAGCAGATTCGACAATGCCCGTTGAAACATCAGCCGATCCCCCAGTGCCGTCCCCCAGCCCTGAACACGCAGCTCAACGTCTTTCAGTTCGGCACTGAACGCGAAAAGTTCGACAACCCGAGCAGTTTCGTCGGCCAATGCCATGGGTTTCAGCACCACCTGGGCTTGAGGCTGGCTGACCTGGGCAAGAAACAGCATGTCGTTGATGATGCGGTTGAGCCGGGTCAGCTCTTCGATACTGTCTTCCAGCACTTCGCGGTAATTGGCGTTGTCCCGTTCACGGGCCAGGGTCACCTGGGCCTTGCCCATCAGGTTGCTCAAGGGGGTACGCAGCTCATGGGCGAGGTCGTCGGAAAACTGCGACAGCTGGCTGACCCCCTGATCGAGCCGATCGAGCATCACATTGATGCTGCTGGCCAGCTCTGCCAGTTCCAGCGGCAGGCCGCTCGCTGGCAGGCGATGTTGCAAGTCTTGCGCCGACACCTGCCCGGCAATGCGGCGGAAGTGGCGCAAGGGCTTCAGGCCGCGCCGGGTCAGCCACCTGGCGCCAGCGCCGATCAACAGCAACAGCAGCGGCAACGCCAGCAAGGTGGAATGCAGGTAAGCCTGTAGCAGGGCGTTGTCGTCGGCGCGGTTGAGCGACATCATCACCCTGACTGGGGTGTCGTCGCGCAGGCGCATCAGCCGGGTCGCGGTAAGGATCTGGTTACCTTTGCTGTCGCGCCAGGCATGAAAGGCCAGGTGGGCATCGGTGCGCAGCTCGCCTACCTGCGATTCAAGCGCTGGTCCCAGGCTGAGCAGGTGCGGGTGGCGGCCTTCCAGGGCCAGCACGCTGAGGCTGAGGTTGTCGTGCCCCATCACCAGGTCGAGCAAGGGATGGGCGCGGCTGCCCAGGTCTTCGCTACGCAGGTCGACGCGCAGGTTGTGCTCGACCTGCAGCATCTTGCGCGCCAGGTCCTTGCGTGCGCGGTTGTCCAGTTCGTGATCAAGGGCGAACACGGCCAGGCAAGCCAGCAGCAGCACCAGTGCGGCGCCCATCAGCGTCACGCTCAGGCCCAGGCGCAGTGACAGGCTGGCGTTGTTCAAAAGCGTGCCTCGAGCACGTAGCCGACGCCACGCAGGGTATGGATCAGCTTGTCGTCGAACGGGTCGTCGATCTTTGCCCGCAGGCGCCGGATCGAAACCTCGACCACATTGGTGTCGCAGTCGAAGTTCATGTCCCACACCAGCGAGATGATCTGGGTGCGCGACAGCACCTCGCCAGTCTGGCGCATCAGCAGGTGCAGCAAGGCGAATTCCTTGGCGGTCAGGTCGATACGCTGCCCGGCACGGTAAGCGCGGTGGCGGGCGGGGTCCAGCTCCAGATCGGCGACGCGCAGGGTGCTGGGCTGCAGTTGCTGATCGTTGCGACGCAGCAGGCTGCGGATGCGGGCCAGCAGTTCAGGAAACTCGAAGGGTTTGAGCAGGTAGTCGTCGGCCCCCAGGTCCAGGCCCTTGACCCGGTCGGCCAGGCGGCCGTGGGCGGTGAGCATCATGATACGTGTGGTCGATTCGGCACGTAGCCGCTGCAGCACGGTCCAGCCATCGAGTTCGGGCAGGTTGACGTCGAGAATGACCAGGTCGTAGGGCTGCTGGCGGGCGAGGTGCAGGCCATCGGTGCCGGTGTGGGCGCAGTCGACCACGTAGCCGTTCTCGCGCAGGCCCTGCTGCAGGTAATCGGCGGTGCGCAGTTCGTCCTCGATGATCAGTAGACGCATGGGTGGGCTCGGTGTGATGAAAGGGGCGATTCTCGACCCTGTAGTGACATCAGGGTCAACGGGCAGGATGTTACGGCATGAGTAAGGGCGTGCGGCGCAGATAACGGATTTGTAATGCTGGCGTTATCTGGCTGTCCTGTTGCGGCCCTTTCGCGGGTAAACCCGCTCCCACAGGGTCTTCACAGACGCTGAAAATCCCCGCAGTTCCTGTGGGAGCGGGTTTACCCGCGAAGCGGCCAGCACTGACAACACAGGGCCACATTGCAAGACTGTAATCCGCGCCTCACCTTGCTGTTAGCTAGCCCTCGCTAGGATGGCCGTGTCTGATCGGTTATCACGAGGCAACCACGATGAACCTGACCAAATACCTGCTGTTGGCCACCCTTGCCCTGGGCAGCGCCAGTGTTTATGCCGAGGGCGGTGCGGAACGTTCGAAACAATTCTGGCAAGCGTTCCGCGAAGACCAGCAGCGCCTGCACGGCGACAAGCAACAGGCCGTTGCCGAACGTGAGCGCAAGGCGCAGGAGAGGGCCCGCGAGTTGGCCAAGGATTGAAGTTACAGCACCTGCGCCGCGTCAGTTCCTCGGCGCAGATGTATTCAGACGCCCATCCGGGCGTCTTTTTTTATTTGCGTGCCAGCAGGGTGGCGCGACGTGGAGCCGGCAGGCCTTCGATGGTCTTGCTGTGGTCGTTCGGGTCAAGGAAGTCGACCAGTGACTGGTAGCGCATCCACTCGGTGCTGCGCTGTTCTTCGACGCTGGTCACGCTTACGTCGACGCACCGCACATCGCTGAAACCGGCCCGGCGCAACCAGCGCTCCAGGGCTGGTACCGACGGCAGATACCAGACGTTGCGCATCTGTGCATAGCGGTCCTCAGGTACCAGTACCTGGTTTTCGTCACCTTCGATCACCAGGGTTTCCAGCACCAGTTCGCCACCTTTGACCAGGCAGTCCTTGAGCGCCAGCAGGTGCTCGATAGGCGAGCGGCGGTGATAGAACACCCCCATGGAAAACACCGTATCGAAACCTTCGAGGTTGGCCGGCAGGTCTTCGAGGGCGAACGGCAGGTGCCATGCGGGCAACTCTGGCAGGTATTGCTGGACGGCCTGGAACTGGCAGAAGAACAGCCAGTTCGGGTCGACGCCAACAACTATGTCGGCACCGGCACCGAGCATGCGCCACTGGTAGTAGCCGTTGCCGCAGCCCACGTCGAGCACACGCTTGCCCTTGAGGTCCAGGTGCGGGCCAACCCGGGACCATTTCCAGTCCGAACGCCACTCGGTGTCCACATGCACCCCGAACAGGTCGAACGGCCCTTTGCGCCAAGGCGACAGGCCCATCAATGCCTGACGCATCTGCGCGCGGGTCGCGTCGTCGCAATCGCAGTCCAGGCGCAGCCCGTTGGCCAGGTCGATTTCGCTCGGCTGCAGGGCGGGAAGGGCTTCCAGCGCACCACGCCAGCGGTCGAGGTCGCCGTGGCCCTTCTCCAGCTTGGCTTCCAGTTGCGCTTGCAGGCCTTGCGACCAGGAAGCCAGGGGCGTGCCCGCCAGGCGGCGGACGAGGGGGGACAGATCGATCATGGCAGGGCAATCAAAGAGGCGAAATTAAGGCATTGGAACCAGGGCACCACCTTCGAGAAACCGGCTGCGCGCAGGCGCGCCTGGTGGGCTTCGAGGGTATCGGGCCTCATCACGTTCTCGATGGCGCTGCGCTTCTGGGCAATCTCCAGTTCGCTGTAGCCATTGGCACGCTTGAAGTCCAGGTGCAGTTCATTGAGCAAGTCCTGCTGTTCATCATCGGCGAAGCGCAGTTTTTCCGAGAGGATCAGCGCACCACCGGGCAACAGCGCCTGGCGGATACGGCCGAGCAGTTCCAGGCGCTGGTCGGGGGCGATGAACTGCAGGGTGAAATTCATCGCCACCACCGAGGCGGGCTCGAAGGGCAGGGCCAGGATGTCGGCTTCCAGCACTTGCACCGGCAGCAGTTCCTGGAACATCGAGTCCTGGGCGGTGAGGTACTGACGGCAACGTTCGACCATGGCCGCTGAGTTGTCCACGGCAACAACCCGGCAGCCGTCACTGCGCACATGGCGGCGCAGCGACTGGGTAACGGCGCCCAGCGACGCACCCAGGTCGTACAGCGTGGTGTGCGGCTGGGCGAAGCGCGCGGCCAGCACGCCGAGGTTCTCGACGATGGTCGGGTAGCCCGGCACCGAGCGCTTGATCATGTCCGGGAACACACGCACCACATCCTCGTTGAAGACGAAGTCGGGCACCTGCTCCAGGGGCTGGGCGAAAAGGCGGTCGGGTTGTTTGCTCACGGAGGGCTCGATACAGGGTGAAACGGAGGCGCATTTTAGCCAAAGGCCGCGATTCTTGCCATGGCAGCGCTTCAGCCTCAGGGTGTTCATGGAGCAGCCGCTGCGGTCAGCGGACGACGATCCTGCAATCGAAAGTCTGTACCGGGGCAACATCTGCAGCCCACGGCTGCTGGTAGATCAGCACCAACTGGCCATCGCCGGTGCCGCTGGCCTGGTAGCGCCAGGTCGAGACACCGGCGCTGCCGACCACATCGTCTTCTTCCGGGGCGCTGTACACCTCCGGGCCGAGGCTTTGCAGCACGTTCGCGGCTGGGTTTTCGACCCGCCAGCGGTAACCGGTGGACGGGTTGCTTGGCAGCGTCAGGGTCAGCGTCTGGCCAACCTGCAGGCGCGTCGGGCATTCGCTTTCGGCATCGAGTGCAACCGGCCGGGTGGGCTGATTGGCGCAGGCAGAAAGCAGGGCGAAGCTCAGGGGAACGAGCAGACGAGGGGCGGTCATGTTGGCTCCGGAGGCTGACGATGGCCTGAGGATAACCGATGATCGAGTAGATTTGTGTTGTCTGTGCCGGCCCTTTCGCGGGTAAACCCGCTCCCACAGTGATCTCACTGGGCTCAAGCCCTGCGCTATCCCTGTGGGAGCGGGTTTACCCGCGAAGAGGCCGGTGCTGGCTAGAACAGCACTTTCGCCACGTCGGCAAAGCGCTTGGCAAAATGCACGGTCAGGCCTTCGCGCAGATAATCCGGCAGTTCTTCATAGTCCCCACGGTTAGGCTCCGGCAAGATCAGTTCGAAGATCTTCTGCCGCCGCGCCGCAATCACCTTCTCGCGCACACCGCCAATCGGCAGCACCTGCCCGGTCAGCGTCAGCTCGCCAGTCATGGCCACGCCTTTCTTGGGCGCCTGGTCACGGGCCAGCGACAACAGGGCGCTGGCCATGGTGATGCCGGCACTCGGGCCGTCCTTTGGCGTGGCGCCTTCGGGCACGTGCAGGTGAATGAACGCTTCGTTGAAGAAACCCGGGTCACCACCGAACTGTTTGAGGTTGGAGCTGACGTAGCTGTAGGCGATTTCGGCTGACTCTTTCATCACATCACCCAGCTTGCCGGTCAGCTTGAAGCCCCGGTTGAGAGTGTGGATGCGGGTGGCTTCGATCGGCAGAGTGGCGCCACCCATGCTGGTCCAGGCCAGGCCGGTGATCACGCCTTTGCCGGCAAGCACTTGCTCGCTGCGGAACACGGGCATGCCAAGCGCGGCTTCCAGGTCCTTGGTGCCTATCTTCAGCTTGGCCTCGGGGTTATCCAGCAGCTTGACCACTGCCTTGCGCACCAGCTTGCCCAGTTGTTTCTCCAGCTGGCGCACCCCGGCTTCTCGGGCATAGCCTTCGATCACCGCGCGCAAGGCACTGTCGCTGATACCAAGGCTGGTCTTGGCCACACCGGCCTTTTCCAGCTGCTTGGGCCACAGGTGGCGCTTGGCGATGGCCAGTTTCTCTTCGGTGATGTAGCCGGACAGGCGGATCACTTCCATGCGGTCGAGCAATGGCCCGGGGATCGAGTCCAGGGTGTTGGCGGTGCACACGAACAGTACCTTGGACAGGTCCAGGCGCAGGTCGAGGTAGTGGTCGAGGAAGTCGACGTTCTGCTCCGGGTCGAGTGTTTCCAGCAGTGCTGAAGCCGGGTCGCCCTGGTAGCTCTGGCCCATCTTGTCGATCTCGTCGAGCATGATCACCGGGTTCATCACTTCGACGTCCTTCAGGGCCTGCACCAGCTTGCCGGGCTGGGCGCCGATGTAGGTGCGGCGGTGGCCCTTGATCTCGGCCTCGTCACGCATGCCGCCGACACTGAAGCGGTAGAACGGCCGGCCGAGCGATTCGGCGATGGACTTGCCGATGCTGGTCTTGCCGACCCCGGGCGGGCCAACCAGCAGCACGATCGAGCCGCTGATCTCGCCTTTCCAGGCGCCCACGGCGAGGAATTCGAGAATGCGCTCCTTGATGTCATCGAGGCCGGCGTGGTGCTGGTCGAGGACCTTGCGTGCGTGGTTGAGGTCGAGCTTGTCCTTGCCGTACACGCCCCAGGGCAGGGCGGTTGCCCAGTCCAGGTAGTTGCGGGTGACAGCGTATTCGGGCGAGCCGGTTTCGAGGATGGCCAGCTTGCCCATCTCTTCGTCGATGCGCTTGCGCGCCTGGTCCGGCAGGGTCTTGCCTTCGAGGCGCTGCTCGAACTGCTCGAGGTCGGCGCTGCGGTCGTCCTTGGTCAGGCCCAGCTCCTGCTGGATGACCTTGAGCTGTTCCTTGAGGAAGAACTCGCGCTGGTGCTCGCCGATCTGCCGGTTGACCTCGGCCGAGATCTCGTTCTGCAAGCGCGCGACCTCGACTTCCTTGCGCAGCATCGGCAGGACCTTTTCCATGCGCTTGAGCATGGGCACGCAGTCGAGCACTTCCTGCAACTGGCTGCCGGTAGCCGAGGTGAGGGCGGCGGCGAAGTCGGTGAGTGGCGACGGGTCGTTGGGGCTGAAGCGGTTGAGGTAGTTCTTCAGCTCTTCGCTGTACAGCGGGTTGAGCGGCAGCAGCTCCTTGATCGCGTTGATCAGGGCCATGCCGTAGGCCTTGACCTCGTCGGTCGGCTCGGCGGGCTGGCGCGGGTATTCGACCTCTACCAGGTACGGCGGGCGGTGGTGCTTGAGCCAGGTACGGATGCGTACCCGGGTCAGGCCCTGGGCGACGAACTGCAGCTTGCCGTTCTCGCGGCTGGCGTGGTGCACCTTCACCAGCGTGCCGTACTGGGGCAGCGCCGAGGTGTCGAAATGGCGGTGATCTTCTGGCGGAGTATCCATGAAGAACAGGGCCAGGCTGTGGTCTGGCGTCTTGGCTACCAGGTCGAGGGTTTCTGCCCAAGGGTCTTCATTGACGATGACCGGCAGCACCTGGGCCGGGAAGAACGGACGGTTGTGGATCGGGATCACGTAGACCTTGTCCGGCAACTGCTGGCCGGGCAGGGCGAGGGCGTGGCCGGTTTCGGCCTGGGGAGTGGTGTGTTCGACTTCGCTGTGTTCGTCGGGATGTTCCGGGAAATCCTGCTGGTCGCTCATGGGGCACCTGCGTGAATGACTATGGTGCTTAGATGGGGCGCGGGGGGATGGGTTTCAATGGTAGACGAAGGGCGCAGAGAGAAGTGATACCTGTACCGGCCTTTTCGCGGGTAAACCCGCTCCCACAGATACGGCGCCGACCTTGGGGGCAGCGCCGTATCTGTGGGAGCGGGTTTACCCGCGAATGCGGCAGCAGGTTCACTGCCGCATCTCTGGATTACTCAGCCAGTTTGTAGGCGATGATGTAATCGCCCATCCTGGTGCCCAGCGAGCCATGCCCGCCAGCAGTCACCAGCACGTACTGCTTGCCATCCTTGCCGCTGTAGGTCATTGGCGTGGCCTGGCCACCCGCTGGCAGGCGGGCTTTCCACAGTTCCTTGCCGTTGTTCACGTCATAGGCGCGCAGGTACTGGTCCAGGGTGCCGCTGAGGAAGCCGACGCCACCAGCGGTGACGATCGAGCCGCCCATGCTCGGCACGCCAACCGGCAGGCCGATCGGCACCGGGGTGCTGTCGCGGGTGGTGCCGTTCTTGTGCTTCCACACCACCTTGTTGGTGAACAGGTCGATGGCGGCGACATAGCCCCAGGCCGGGGCCTGGCACGGTACGCCCAGTGGCGACATGAACGGGTGCATGGTCACTGCGTACGGCGCGCCGGTGTTCGGCTGCACGCCGCTGGTCTCGCTTTCGCGCTTGCTGCCCTCGGCAACTTGCTCACGCGGGATCATCTTCGACACGAAAGCCATGTAGTTGGGCGAGGTGAACAGCAGTTGGCGCACCGGGTCGACCGACACGCTACCCCAGTTGAACACACCGACGTTGCCCGGGTAGACCAGAGAGCCTTGCTCGGACGGTGGAGTGTACTGGCCTTCGTAACGCAGCTCGCGGAACTGGATGCGGCACAGCATCTGGTCGAACGGCGTGGCACCCCACATGGCCTGTTCGGTCAGCTCGGGGCCAAGCAGGTTGAGGTCGGAGCGGGCCTGGGTCGGCGAGGTGTGATCGCCCTTCACCGCACCTTGCGGGGTGGGGATTTCGCGGATCGGCACGATCGGCGTACCGTCGCGGCGGTCGAGCACGTACAGGCTGCCTTGCTTGGTCGGCACGATGATTGCCGGCTTCACGCCATCGTCGGTCTTCAGGTGGACCAGGGTCGGCTGGCTGCCGACGTCCATGTCCCACAGGTCGTGGTGGGTGAACTGGTAGTTCCAGCGAGCCTTGCCGGTGGCAAGGTCCAGGGCGACAACGCCGGCGCTGTACTTCTCGGCACCCGGGGTGCGGTTCGCGCCCCACTGGTCCGGGGTCTGGTTGCCCAGAGGCAGATAAATCATGCCGAGGTCTTCGTCGACGCTGGCGATCGACCACATGTTGGCCGAGTTGCGGCTGTACATCTTGCCGGGCGCCAGTGGCTGGGTGTCGTCCGGGTTGTTGCTGTCCCAGTTCCACACCAGGTGGCCGTCATGCACGTCGTAGGCGCGGATCACGCCGGATGGCTCGTTGGTCGACTCGTTGTCGGTGACATGGCCACCGATGATCACCAGGTCACGGGTGACCGCGGCTGGCGAGGTGGAGTAATAGCCGCCAGCGGTGAACGGGCCGATGCCGGTGGTAAGGTCGATCACGCCCTGGTTGGCGAAGCCTTCGCAGACCTTGCCGTTGTCGGCGTTGATGGCGATCAGGCGGGCGTCCGCAGTCGGCAGGTAGAGGCGGCGAGGGCAGGCCTGGGCCACGGCCTGGCCGGCCTCGGTAATTTTCGGTGCCGGGCTGCCGTCGCGGCTGACGTAGCGGTTTTCGTCATAGTACGAAACGCCACGGCAGGTCATGTGGGCAAAGCCCTTGAAGGTGCCGACCGGGCTCTTGACCTGAGGGTCGTAGCGCCAGATTTCCGCTCCGGTGTCCGGGTCCAGAGCCAGCAGGCGGCTGTGCGCGGTGCAGGCATAGAGCATGCCGTTGACCTTCAGCGGGGTGTTCTGGTTGGTCAGCTCCACCGGGTCGTTTTCGGTTGGCAGGTCACCGGTGCGGATGCGCCATGCCTCCTCCAGGCGGTAGGCGTTCTGCGGGGTGATCTGGCGCAGTGGCGAATAGCGGTCGCCGTGCTCGGTACGCCCGTAGGCCTGCCATTCACCGTCGGGCATGGCCGGGGCGGCGCTGGCCATCTCGCTGCTGTCGCGGCCCAGTTCGCCGAACACTTCACCGGGGTGGGTGAACTGGCTGCCCAGGGCGCAAGCGCCCGAAGCGACCACTGCAACGCCGAGCAGCGCAGTATTGGCCTTGCTGGCCGGGCCGATCAGCGGGCGACGCGCCCAGGGCAGCAGCAGAACCACGCCGATGGCAAACCAGATGGCCAGGCGCGGTACCAGTTGCCACCAGTCCAGGCCCACTTCGAGCAGGGCCCATACGGTACTGCCCAGCAGTACCAGGCCGTAAAGGCCAAGGGCGATGCGGCGCTGGGCAAGCAGCAGGATGCCCGACAGGGCAAAGCCGATACCGGCGATCAGGTAGTACAGCGATCCGCCCAGCTGGCTGAGCTTGATGCCACCGGCCAGCAGGGCCAGGCCCATCAGCAACAGCAGCGCGCCGATCAGGCGCGGTAGCCAGCGGCTTCCATTGTTGGCACCTTCAGTGCTCATCGTAGGTTCTCCGTCAGGTCAAAAAGGGGTTAGAAACTGCTCTGGATCTTCAGGCCGCCGATCAGGGCGCCATCGACCTGCGACACCCCGCCCGGGTGGCGGATGTATTGCAGGTTGGGGCGTACCGTGAGCCAGTCGGCCAGGTGGATGCCGTAATACAGCTCGGCGCTGTACTCGGTGTCCTGCACCGGCAGGAAACCGGGGTTGTCGTAGTCGTCGATACCGCTGGCCTGGTTGGCCAGGCGCGCGTTCTTGCGGTAGGCAGGGTTGACGTGCACGCGGGCGAGGGCGAAACCGATGTCGTCCTTGGCGCGGGCGTCGAAGGGCCCTTTGTATACCAGTCCTGCCTGAACATAGTTGTCGATGGCATTGGTCTTCTTGTCGTGCACCGTGGCGTTGGCGAACAGGCTCAGGCCACGCGACTGGTCGGACGCCAGCGAAGTCACCTGCTGCTGGGCCCCGAGCCACAAGCCGTGCTTGCTCGAACTGCTGCGGTAGGCGGCGCCGCTGAGGGCTGCCGGCTGGCCGTTGCTGTCCTTGAGAACATCCTGTGCCTTGGCATTACTGTAGTAGTAGCCGGCGCGATATTCCCCTTTCAGACCATTGACCCGTGGGCTCCATACCAGTTCTATCGGCATTACCGCGCCCTGGGTGCCACTGCCGCTGAGCTTGAAGCCGTTGCCCGATTCCAGGTTGGAGGGGTTCTGCTCGTACACGCCGACCTGGGCGTAGAGCGCATCGTTGAGGTTGTAGCGCACGCGCAGGGCCCACTGGCTGACCGGCCAGTTGTACCAGATGCCACCCACCCAGTTGCCTACCTGCGAGCCGCAGAAGGCCAGGTTCTGAAAGTCGCAGGGGAAGCTGTTGAAGTCTTCGCCTTCGCCGAAACGGCCGAATTTCACGTCCAGCGCGCCGTCGAAGTACTTCTGCTTGACCCACAGCTGCGTCAGCCGCCAGGTTTCGCCACGGCCCCAGACCTCCTGGGCCGAGGTGAAACCGCCGACACGTGGGTCGTTGATGCGGTCGTTGCTGATGTTGTCGCCATGACGCTCGGTGATGGTCAGCTGGAATTCGGTGTCGTGCCAGCCGAGGATCTTTTCCAGGTCGAGGTGGCTACCGAAGGTGAACTGGTCGCTGTAGCGCGCGGTGCGGTCGTGGTCGTAGCCACCCTGCAGGTTGCTGCCCATCTCGCCGGTGTAGCCGAGGGTGAAGTCGTAGCCTTTTTCCAGCAGTTCTCTGCGGGTACCACCCCAGTCGCCGAGCATCCATGGGGAATCGCTGGCGAACATCTCGCTGGCGCCGGTGGGAGTCGCCAGCGCACTGAGGGCAAGGCCGATGTAACAGGTTTTGGGCAGTTGGAGCATGAGATAGCGCTATCTTCTGATTATTGAATAAACGGCAAGCGCATCGAAGGGCGCGCCCTTCAATGGATATGGCAACAAGATGGTTTCGATGAAGCGATTCAGCTTGCGGCGGGGAGGATATAGAGGAAGTTGTAAGAAAAAAAGACAAATTGTCGCACTGGATTGTTGCTTGTCTGGTAACAGTACAGATGATAGGAGGATAAAGGAGGGACCTTGTGGGAGCGGGTTCACCCGCGAATGCGGCGGTGGCCCTGGCATCGCATTCGCGGGTAAACCCGCTCCCACAGGCATCGCGTCAGGTTAGAAGGTGGTACGCAGGCCCACTTCCACGCTGCGCCCCGGCGCCGGGGCGATATCGCGCAGGATCGAGCTGGCATAGCGCACGGTCTGGTCAGTCAGGTTCTCGCCGCGCACAAACGCCAGCCACTGGCTCTGGCCAACTTCGAAGCGGTAGCCAACGCTGGCCCCCAGCGTGGTGTAGCCATCGGTGCTGGTTTCGTTGGCCGGTTTGCGATGCTGCGACGCAGCGTGCTGCACATCGACCCGCGCCTGCCAACGGTCCAGCTCCCAGACCAGGCCGCTGTTCAGGCGCAGCGGGGCGATACGTGGCAGCGGTTCGCCATTGTCGAGGTTCTTCGCCCGGGTGTAGTCACCAGAGAGCTCCAGGGCGAAGCTGCCATAACGGTTCTCGACCAGTTGCCAGCGGTCCTGGGCCTCGATGCCATAGAAGCGCGCCCGCACGCCTTGGTACTGGTACTCCGGGAAACCGTCATGGTCGTGATCGTGGTCGTGGTCATCCTCGCCATGGTCGTGGTCATGCCCCTCGCGGATGTTGCCGGTGCCGATCAGGCCGATGTAGTTGCGGAAGTGGCTGTAGAACACCCCGACACTGCCCTTGTGGGTGCCGTTGTCGAAACGCAGGGCCAGGTCGGCAGAAATGGCTTTTTCCTTGTTCAGGCTGGCATCGCCGACTTCAAAGGCTCCGGTGGCCACGTGGGCACCATTGGCATACAGCTCGTAGAAGGTCGGGGCGCGCTCGGTGTAGCCGAGGTTGGCGGCCAGCGCCCAGATCGGGTCGAGCTGGTACACCGCCCCGGAAGACAGGCTGAAGGCGTTGAAACTGCTGGCGCTGTCGGCGTCGGCGAAGTTCTCGTTGCCTTTGGCATCCGGGTCGACCTGGGTGTGCTCCATGCGTGCGCCCAGGCTCAGGTTCAGGCGCTCGGTAGCTTGCCACTGTTCCAGCATGAACAGCGCCAGGCTGTCGGTGTCGGTGTGCGGGACGAAGGCTTCCTCGCCCAAGGCGGAGAATTCGTTGCGGCTGACCTGCGCACCGATCACGCCTTCTACCGGCCCGAGCGGTTGGTGGCGGGCTTCGATACGTGCTTCATAGCCCTTGTTCCTGAAGGTTGTGTGAACCTCGCCTTCTTCGATTTCACGGTGCTCGTAGTCGGTGTAGCCGGCATCGACCTTGACCGAAGTGAACGGGCCTTGCAGATCGCGCAGTTCGGAGGCGAAGGCGTAATGGTCCTGCTTCATGTCCAGGCGCACACCTGGCTCGGCTACCGAGCCATAGTTGCTGTCGTAGCGGCTGTACGACAGGCCGGCGTAACCGTGGTCCCAATGGTAGGCGCCACCCACGGCGCCACCGTCCTGGCGACCGTCGCTGTTTTCCAGGCGGTGCTTGCTGCCGGGTTCGTCGGCATCGCGCACCTTGGAACTGCGCGCGTAACCGGGGATGCGCAGGTCGTTGAACTGGCGGCTGTTGGCATCCAGGTGCAGGGCAAAGGCACCGTTGCCGGCTTCCAGCTTGCCAGCACTGCTGCGGGTGGTATCGGCGCCGCCGTAGCGCAGTTCACCGGCACCTTGGATGCCCTCGATGGGGGTATCCGGGATGCGATTGTCGAAGGTGTTGACCACGCCGCCGATGGCGTTGCCGCCGTAGAGCAGGGCAGCGGGGCCACGGACGATCTCGATGCGGTCGACGGTCACCGGGTCCAGCGGCACGGCGTGGTCGTAGGACAGCGATGAAGCATCCAGGGCGCCGACGCCATTGCGCAGGATGCGAATGCGGTCGCCATCCAGGCCACGGATTACCGGGCGACTGGCGCCAGGGCCGAACCAGGTGGAAGCGACCCCCGGCTGCTTGTTCAGGGTTTCACCGAGGCTGCCGTGCTGCTGTTGCAGCAGGTTGTCGCCGTCGAGCACGGTGCTGGGGGCGGCCAGCTGGCTGTTGCCCAAAGGGTTGGCGGTGATGACCTGGGGTTCGAGTTCCACAGCGTGGCTGGGTGATGCGGCCAGCCACAGTGCGACGGCGAGAGGAGAGAGGCGAAGCGGTGTGTACAGCATGGGGATGGGGCGTTCCTTGGCAGATGCTTTTGTATTGTTACAATATAACATCTCTATTTCAGCACAGAGGTTTTGCGCCTGGCCAGCGGTTTTTCTGTCGACTCATCTGATCCCACCCACCACTACACTCGTGTAAGGTGCGCATCTTTCCTACGGAGCACTGGCATGAGCACGGCCCAACACAACGCGCTGCACGGCAAGACCCTCGAACAGATCCTCACCGAGCTGGTTGCGCACTACCAATGGCAGGGCCTGGCCGAGCGCATCGATGTGCGCTGCTTCAAGAGCAACCCGACCATCAAGTCGAGCCTGACTTTCTTGCGCAAGACGCCGTGGGCACGGGAAAAGGTCGAGCAGTTGTACGTGAAGCTGCAGCGCCAGGCCTGACATGCCGCGCCGTCCCTGGCTGACCGGCATGGCCGTGCTGGGCTGGTTCGGCCTGGCCGTGCAGGTGTACCTGGTGCTGTTGGCGCGTTGGCAGGAGCAGGCCAGCCTGGTGGGTGGCCTGATCAATGTGTTCGGGTATTTCACCGTGTTGACCAATACCCTGGTGGCAACGGTGCTCAGTTATGCGGCATTCGGCCGGGAAGGCCGTGCCAAGCGTTTTTTCCTGTCGCCTTCAGTGAGTTCCGCGGTGGCCGCCAGCATCGTGCTGGTGGCATTGGCCTACAGCGTGCTGTTGCGTCACTTGTGGCAACCGCAGGGCTGGCAATGGCTGGCCGACGAGCTGATGCATGATGTGATGCCCGTGCTATATGCCTTGTATTGGTGGTGCGAGGTGCCCAAGGGCAGGTTGCGCCTATGGCAGTTGCCGGTCTGGGCGGTGTATCCGGCAACGTATTTTGCCTACGCGTTGTGGCGGGGGAGCGAGATTGGCGTATATGCCTACCCGTTCATCGATGTGGCGAGCCTGGGGTATGGGCAGGTGATGCTCAATGCCCTGGGGGTGTTGGCGGGGTTCTGGGGAATCGGGCTGGTGCTGCTGGGGCTGGATCGGTGGCGCCCCATTCGCGGGTAAACCCGCTCCCACAAGTACTGCGCTGCCCTCAGGAACAGCGCCGCCCTTGTGGGAGCGGGTTTACCCGCGAAGAGGCCGGCGCAGCAATAAACAATCATTCGTCGTCCGCAGTCCCGTCGGCACGCCAGTACGCTACAGCCTTCAGCGCGTCCTCAGGCACCCCTTTCTCCAGCAACAGTGCCTTGGCCTGGCGGGACAGGGCTTTTTCCAGTGCCACCCAGGCGTATAACCGGCCTTGCGGCAAGGTCAGGTTCTTCACCAGCGCCAGCAAGTCTTCCTGTTGGCGACGTACCCAGATCACCTCCACCTGCGCCTTGCTCGGCAGCGGCTGGCGTTCCTGCTCGTCTTCGATCTGGATAACCGCCAGCACCTGGCGGCCAGCAGGCAACTCCTCCAGGCGGCGGCCAATGGCCGGAAGGGCGGTTTCGTCGCCGATCAGCAGATAGCTGTCGAAGATGTCCGGCACCACCATCGAAGCCTGCGGCCCGGCGATGTCCAGAGTTTGCCCGGGTGCCGCCTGCGCGGCCCAGGTGGAGGCAGGGCCATCGCCGTGCAGCACGAAGTCGATGTCCAGCTCATTGGCCACCAGGTCGATGCGCCGTGGCGTGTATTCGCGCATGGTAGGCCGTGCGCCACCCTCTCGGCCCAGGTTGCGAGCCTCGATGGCTTGCTGTTGCTCCGGTGTTTCGGCGAACAGCAGCTTGATATGGTCGTCGCTGCCCACGCTGGTGAAGCCTTGCAGCTCGGCGCCCCCGAGGGTGATGCGGCGCATGCGCGGGGTCAGTTCGGTGACCCGCAGCACCTGCAGGCGGCGTTGGCGGATTTCGTGGTTCACGCGGTGAATGGTGTCACTCATGGGGTGTCTCCCTGACAGGTTCGGCCGGCCCAGAGGCGATGGCCTTGGCGGTATGGTTGAGCAGGTCGCGAACCCGCTCGATTTCTTCCGGTGTCCACCGGCCGCTATGCATGTGCAGCGCGTGGCGCAGGTTGCCGACCGCTTCATGAATTTCTGGTGGGCGGTCGTGGCCGCGCAGGGCGCGCTTGCTGACTTCGATGCGCATACGCACGCCGTCCAGCGCGACAGCCTGTTCGGCCAGGGCGGTGCGACCGGCTTCGGTGATGGCATAAAGGCGTTTGCTGCCCTGCACCTGGCCGCTGATCAGCTCGGCCTCTTCGAGGAAGTTGAGGGTGGGGTAGATCACCCCGGGGCTTGGGCTGTAGCTGCCGTCGAACAGGTTTTCGATCTGGCGGATCAGGTCGTAGCCGTGGCCAGGCTGCTCGGCGAGCAGGTCCAGCATCAGCAGCTTGAGGTCGCCGGGGGCGAAGACGCGTGGGCCGCGCTCGCCACGGCCAGGGCGCCGCTCGAAGGGGTCATGAGGGGTGTGTTCGCGCATGGGGGCAGGGCTCCGTCGTTTGCGATATATCGTAAGATATTACTCAAGATATATCTAAAGACAAGCCTTTAATTGCAGATGATTATCATCTAGTTGTTCGATGTATCCCCTTGCGGCGTGGTTGTATGCACGGCCACCTGCGGCGCTTTGCACTCATTCGGATTGCCCGGTTGCAGGTATGGCATGAGAATCGGAGCCATGCCCTTGAGTACCTGCACTGGCAGCGCCGAGGTGAACTTGAAGGCCTCTGCCGAGCGCCCCGGCACGAACGCGGTCAAGGTACCGAAGTGGTTGTCGCCCAGGAAGAACACGAAAGTGGCGGTACGGTTCAGCGAGCGCGAGCCGATCAGCCGGCCCCCAGCCCCAAAGCTTTCGATGCGGTTGTCACCGGTGCCGGTCTTGCCGCCCATCACCAATGGTGTACCGTCCTGCAGCTTGAAACTGCCGGAAATACGCCGCGCAGTGCCCGCATCCACCACCTGCGACATGGCGCCCTTGAGGGCGCGCGCCACTTCGACCGGCAGTATCCGCACACCCCGGTCCGGGTCAGTGACCAGCTTGGTCTCGTAGGGCGTGTTGGCCGCGAAGTGCAGTGTGTCGATGCGCAAGGTCGGCAGGCGCACGCCGTCGTTCTGGATGATGCCGACCAGCTCGGAAAGGGCGGCAGGTCGATCCCCCGAGCTACCGATGGCGGTGGCCAGCGAGGGTACCAGGTGGTCGAACGGATAGCCCACGCGCTTCCAGCGCTGGTGAATGTCGAGGAACGCTTCGATCTCCACCATGGTGCGAATGCGGCTGTCACGGGCGCCCTGATGGCGGCTCTTGAACAGCCAGCCGTATACCTCCTGGCGCTCGAAGCGGCTGGCATTGACCATTTCGGTCAAGGTCGAACCTGGGTTCTTCAGCAGGTAACCGAGCAGCCACAAGTCCAGCGGGTGGACCTTGGCGATATAACCCTGATCGGGCAGGTCGTATTTGCCCGGGCCATAGGCGTCGTACATCTCCGACAGGCGGCCATCGGTCAGTTTGCCCAGCACGATCTTGTCACCCTTGAGGTGGGCACGGACAAACGCGTTGAAGGTTTCCTGGCCTGCCTCGGGGAACAGGTAGCGGTGTACGGCCGCCAACCGTTGCGGGGTCACGCGCATACTGTCGAGGAAGGTGTCCAGGCGCTGCTGCGAGGTCTTGCGCTGGTATTTCTTCCAGAAGCGCATCAGGTAGTTGGTGCCTTCCTTGTCGGCGAAACGGGCCAGGTACTCCTGGCGGCGCGGGTCGGAGTCGTCCTTGAGCAGCGGCACGCGGTTGTACGGCTGCTGGTAGGTCACGTAGCGCACCAGGTCGCGCATCAGGCGGATGAACGGCAGGTTGATCGATTCGCGCAATGCATCCTTGAGGGTTGGGTTGCGGCTGTTGTCTTCCTTGCGGAAGTTGTTGAACACATGCATGCCGCCGCCGGTGAAGAAGGCTTCGCCGGTGTTGGCTGAATACTTGCGCTCCAACGCGGCATCGAGCATGGCGTCCAGGCTCTGGTTCTTGCTGTTTTGTGCCAGCCATTCCAGCGACCACTGGCTGATGCGGTCGAGTTCGGCGACTTCGACTTTCTTCAACTCGGCGGCAGGTTTGCCAGCGTATTTGTCGTGCAGCTCGGCGATGATTTCCAGGTAGGTGGTGAGCACCCGCAACTTGGCGGTGGAACCCAGTTCCAGCTTGCTGCCTTCGTTGATGTCGAAGGGCTGGTCGGTGCTGTCGGTCTGCACCCGTACCCGTGAGCCGTCGGCGGTGCGCTCGAACAAGGTGAAGCTGTAGCTCACCTGGTCGGTGGTCTTGGCGGTGAGCAGGCGTTCGCCGATCAGGCCGATCTGCGCCGCGAATTCAGGGTCGGCAAGGTTTTTCAGGTACTGGCTGACCTGCAGTTGCAGGTCGGACTGCAGGGTACTGGTGGCGGACACGTCGAGCCGGTCGAGGTCGTACAGCGGGCGATTGAGCATGGCCGCCAGGCGGTTGCGTGCCAGGCTGATGCCCTTGTTGGTGACGATCGGCACGATGGTCGGTTGCGCCACCCAGTCGCGATATACCGCCTTGCTGGCCAGTGCCGCGTCGGCCAGTGGCTGCTCGATGACCTTGTTGGCGGCCAGCACACGGATGTGCGCATCGGTCAGTTCGGCCAGTTCGAGCCGACCCTTGGACAGGTAGTGCGAGGGCCGGCGCTGGGCAATCATCAGCGACAGCACCTGGCGCAGGGCCAGGCCGCGTGCGGCCATGCTCTCGGGGTCGCTGGCGGTGGAATTCAGGGTCTGGTTGACCTGGTCGAAATCGGCGCCGTACCACACCCGCAGGCCTTCGGCCATGCCATGCACTTCGCCATGCCCGGGCACTGCCGACAGCGGCACGCTGTTCAGGTAGTCCCGCACGATGCGCTGGCGTGCCTCGGTGGTGTCGGGGCCGCCCTGGTAGGCGCGCACGCTGGCGGAAATCATCTGGCGGATCTTCTCGGCGCCGGAAACGGTCAGGCCGTCCGGTGAATGGCGGTACTTTTCCAGTTGCGTGGCCAGGGTGCTGCCGCCAGCGGACTGGCCGGGCAGGGCCAGGTATTTGGCCACCTGGCTGTAGGCGGCCTTGGCGAAGCGCGGCCAGTCCACGGCCGGGTTGTTTCGCGGGTCCTTGGTGTCGAGCAGGTCGCGGTTCTCGATGAATAGCAGGCTGTTGGCGATAACCGGCGGGATCGCAGCGAAGTCCGGGTACAGGTGTTGCGGGTAGTTGTACTGGTACAGCACGTCGCCGCGGCAGTCGGTGATCGACAGGCCAGCCTGGATTTTCTCGATATAGGGGGCGAACAGCCCATGATCGACGTAGTTCATCAACGCCGGCGAGAACCTAACCTGTTCGCTGATCAGGTAGTCGCGCTTGAGCAGGCGCGGCAGGAATTCGCCCAGGGCGCTGTAGCCCAGGCGTTTGTCGAACGGCCCTTCGCCAGGGTAGACGATGGCATCGCTGGGGCCTGGTTGCAGCGAATAGGTGAGGGTGCTGGCCAGCTTGCTGAATTCCCGTGACTGCAGGTTGGAGGTGCGGAATTCGTCATACGCAGCGAAGCCGATGGCCACCAGCGCCACCAGCAGGATGAGGATGATCAGCCGCCACCATAGCCGACGCTGACGGGGGGATTTGGGTTGTGGCGTCTCGGCCGGAGGTATCTCGGGTGCTTCCGTTCTGCTTGGTTCCGATTGCCACAGTGCGCCCATAGTCTTCTATCCGGCCAGGTATTTTCGTCTTGCTTGTCTGAAGCTTAGACGTTGAGCGGGTCAGGTGAAAAATTTGTAAGAGACGGCGAAAAGTGGCGTAGGGCTATGCGGCTTTGGTGTGGGTTTCTTCGTAAGGCGATATTGCTATGGTGGCCGGGCGATTTTGGGGGCGCGAAGCGGCCCAGAAATCTAGCTGAATTTTCCTGTTTATACAGCGAAAATCCCTACAACGGTCTTCCTATACTGCTCGCCCCCTTCGCCTTGCCGGGCGCTCTATTCCGGCACACGGGCAGGCCCACGAGGCCAGCCCGGCAAGCCAACGCTTCGCCTATCGGCGTGGCCGGTGCTGCACGAAGGTCAAATCCAATAACAAAATGAGGTTGTATTGCTATGCCAGTCGGCAACCATCCTGCCCACGGCCAGGCCACTGAAGGCGGCCCGCTCAAGCGCGAACTGGGCGAACGGCACATCCGCCTGATGGCGCTGGGCGCCTGTATCGGCGTCGGTCTTTTCCTCGGTTCGGCCAAGGCCATCGAAATGGCCGGCCCCGCTATCATGCTGTCCTACATCATCGGCGGCCTGGCCATTCTGGTGATCATGCGCGCCCTTGGCGAAATGGCCGTGCACAACCCTGTCGCTGGCTCGTTCAGCCGTTATGCCCAGGACTATCTCGGCCCGCTGGCGGGCTTTCTTACTGGCTGGAACTACTGGTTCCTGTGGCTGGTGACCTGCGTTGCCGAAATCACTGCGGTGGCCATCTACATGGGCATCTGGTTCCCCGACGTACCGCGCTGGATCTGGGCCCTGGCGGCGCTGGGCAGCATGGGTGCGGTCAACCTGGTGGCCGTCAAGGCCTTTGGTGAGTTCGAGTTCTGGTTCGCCCTGATCAAGATCGTTACCATCATTGCCATGGTCCTTGGCGGCATCGGCATCATTGCCTTTGGCTTCGGCAATGACGGTGTGGCAATGGGTATCTCCAACCTGTGGAGCAACGGCGGCTTCATGCCCAATGGCGTGACCGGCGTGCTGATGTCGCTGCAGATGGTGATGTTCGCCTACCTGGGCGTGGAAATGATCGGCCTGACCGCCGGTGAAGCACGCAACCCGCAAAAGACCATCCCGCAGGCCATCGGCTCGGTGTTCTGGCGCATCCTGTTGTTCTATGTCGGTGCGCTGTTCGTGATTCTGTCGATCTACCCGTGGAACGAAATCGGCAGCCAGGGCAGCCCGTTCGTCATGACCTTCGAGCGCCTGGGCATCAAGACCGCCGCCGGCATCATCAACTTCGTGGTCATCACTGCAGCGCTGTCGTCGTGCAACGGCGGCATCTTCAGCACCGGGCGCATGCTCTACAGCCTGGCGCAGAACGGCCAGGCCCCGGCGGCCTTCGCCCGCACTTCGAAGAACGGCGTGCCGCGCAACGCGCTGCTGCTGTCCATCGGCGCGCTGCTGCTGGGCGTGTTGGCCAACTACCTGGTGCCGGAGAAGGTCTTCGTATGGGTTACTTCGATCGCCACCTTCGGCGCGATCTGGACCTGGGTGATGATCCTGCTGGCGCAGCTGAAGTTCCGCGCCGGCCTCTGCACTGCCGAACGCAAGGCACTGAAGTACCGCATGTGGCTGTGGCCGCTGAGCTCGTACCTGGCGCTGGCCTTCCTGGTGCTGGTGGTCGGCCTGATGGCGTACTTCGAGGATACCCGCGTGGCGCTGTACATCGGCCCGGCGTTCCTGGTGCTGCTGACGGTGCTGTACTACGCGTTCCGCCTGGCGCCGAAAGACGCGCAGGGTGTGGCCAGTACTGCTTCCTGATCTGAAATGGCTGGGGCCGCTTTGCGGCCCTTTCGCGACACAAGGCCGCTCCTACAGGCGACCGCGACAGCAGCATGGGTCGCGATTTCCTGTAGGAGCGGCCTTGTGTCGCGAAAGGGTCGCGCAGCGGCCCCAGGGTTCTATCAGGCTGCCACTTCGCTGTTTGGTTCGAAGCTGTCCGCCCGCGCCAGCTGCCACATGCGCGAATAGAACTGGCCATTCACCTCGCCAGTCAGCAGCTCACCCGGCTTCAAGAACACATGCATCTGCGAGAACAGCTTGATCTCGGTGGCCGAGATGCGTCGCACCAGATGCTTGGCTTCCAGCTGCGCCGGGTGTTCCAGCCCCGCAGCAGCCAGCATTTCGGCCAAGGCTCGCAAGGTATTGTGGTGGAAGTTCAACACCCGCTGGGCTTTGTCCGGCACCACCAGCGCACGCTGGCGCAGTGGATCTTGCGTGGCTACACCGGTCGGGCACTTGTTGGTGTGGCAGCTCTGCGACTGGATGCAACCGATGGCGAACATGAAGCCGCGCGCCGAGTTGGCCCAATCAGCGCCAATGGCCAGCACGCTGGCAATGTCGAAGGCGCTGACGATCTTGCCGCTGGCGCCAAGCTTGATCTTGTCACGCAGGTTCAGGCCGACCAGGGTGTTGTGCACGAACAGCAGCCCTTCGCGCAGTGGTACGCCAATGTGGTCGGTGAACTCCACCGGTGCCGCGCCGGTGCCACCTTCCTTGCCGTCGACGACGATGAAGTCGGGCAGGATGCCGGTTTCCAGCATGGCCTTGGCGATGCCCATGAACTCCCACGGGTGGCCCAGGCAGAACTTGAAGCCTACCGGTTTGCCACCAGACAGTTCACGCAGCTGGGCAATGAACTGCATCATCTCGATGGGGGTGGAGAAGGCGCTGTGGCGTGACGGCGAGATACAGTCTTCGCCCATCAGCACGCCACGGGTTTCGGCAATTTCCCGGGTCACCTTGTGCTTGGGCAGGATGCCGCCATGGCCGGGCTTGGCGCCCTGGCTCATCTTGATTTCGATCATCCGCACCTGCGGGCTGCGTGCCTGGGCGGCGAAGCGTTCGGGGTCGAAGCGCCCGTCCGGCGTGCGGCAGCCGAAATAGCCGCTGCCCAGTTCCCAGACCAGGTCGCCGCCATGCTCGCGATGGTAGGGGCTGATGCTGCCCTCGCCGGTGTCATGGTGGAAATTGCCCAGCTTGGCGCCTTGGTTGAGGGCGCGGATGGCGTTGGCGCTGAGTGAGCCAAAGCTCATCGCCGATATGTTGAAGATCGACGCCGAGTATGGCTGGCTGCACTGCGGCCCACCGACGATGACCCGGAAGCTTGCCGGGTCGGCCAAAGACGCCGGGCGCATGGAGTGGCCGATGAATTCGAAGCCGGACTCGTACACATCGATCAGGGTGCCGAAGGGTTTGTCCGAGGCTTCATTCTTCGCCCGGGCATACACCAGCGAGCGCTGGGCGCGGGAGAATGGCAGGGCGTCGCTGTCTGCCTCCAGCAGGTACTGGCGGATTTCCGGGCGAATGGCTTCGACCAGGTAGCGGATGTTGCCCAGGATCGGGTAATTACGGCGTACCGCGTGGCGCTGCTGCAACAGGTCGAAAAGGCCGATCAGGCTGAGGATGGCGGTGCTCAGGGTGAACGGCCACAACCATTCGTGGTGGGTGAAGGGCAGGCTTGCCAAGGTGAACAGTACACAGGCGGCGAAGAAGGCATAGCGACTGAGAAGTGACAGGCTCATACAGGGTCCTTGCGATGGCGCGGTCAGGCTCAGGGCCTGGGGCAAACCCCGACCATAGCCCGGTTTGGGCGGTGCTGAAAATGAAATTCGGGGTAGCGAAAATCATTCTCGCAGAGACCTGGCAACGGTCTTCAGGCCAACGCGGGCTTTTGTAGGAGCAGCCTTGTGCTGCGAAGAGGCCAGCAGGGATACAGATTGTCTTCGGCAATAATGGCCTCTTCGCAGCACAAGGCTGCTCCTACAGGGCCTGTGCATGCCGTGAAGGCATTCAGAAAGTGTCGCGCAGTAGCTTCTGCCGCCAGCTTTCCTGCTCTTGTGCCGGCGCTTCGACCAGGTACGAATAGTGCCCGGCCACCCGCACCGCCACCGGCACTCCGTCGCGATACAACAAACGGTTGCCACTCACCGCTGGCACTTTCGCCCCCGGCAGCAACGACCCGACCAGGTTCAGCGGGTCACTGGCACTTACCACCACCAATGCCCCGTCCAATTCACGCCGCCGCACCTGCCGCAGCAGCCCCACCGCCTCCGGCAAGGCGAATTGTTCGCCGGCGAGCCCGGCAATGAAGCGCCCGCCACGAATCTCGCCACGCGCTTCCAGCCTGTGATAGCAGCGCAGCAGTTCACGCCAGGGCGGCAGCACATCGCTTTCACGCTCCAGCAGGCGCCAGCACACCACGCCATAGCGCCGAAGCAGGGCCCGGGCGATGTGCTCCAGGCGCTGGCTGTCGTCTACAGTGCCCCTGCGCAGCAAGGCCCAGCGCCCGGCATGGGACATGCTGCTGGACAGCGGCGGGTGGCCGCGTCGGCTGTTGCGCGATGTGCGTTTCGCCGCCGGGGTGATCAGGCTGCGCAGGCCGGTGAAGCTGTCGGCTCCCACCAGGCCTGCGCCTACCAGTTCCTGCAAGGCCGTTTCCAACTCGCTGGGCAGCAGGTGGGCGTCGTGTGCCAGCTCGTCAAAGAACAGCGCGCCATGTGCGTTCAGCACCTGGTGGACGCGTTGCGCCCGTGCGCCGAGGCTATCCACCGCAGGCACGGGGGCCAGGCTGCGCCACAGGCCAAGGTGCTCGCGCGGCAGCAGTACCAGCGGTGTGCTCGACAGGGTGTTGCTCGACACCGTCGCCGCCAGCCGGCTCCAGGCGAACTGCCCGCTACGGCACGCATCGTCGAGCCAGTGCGGGCTGTAGTCCTTGATACGTGCCGGCAGCAGTTCGGCTTCCCAGGCTCCGGCGGCACTCGGGAACCCTTGCAACTGGCCAAGGACCTCAGCCACCGCTTGCGGGCCACGCAGGTGTGTGTCGTTGGCCAGGTGCTGCCAGTCGAACAGAAAGCGCATGAAGTCCTGCAGGCTGACCGGCTCGATCTCCCGGCGCAGGCGTTTGACCGTGTAGCGATGGATGCGTGCCAGCAAATGGCGCTCGCACCATTGCAGTTCGCTTGCGCCAGGGCTGAAATGCCCACGCAGCACATAGCCTTCGGCCTCCAGGCGGGCCAAGGCCTGTTCGATGGCCTGCGGCGGCTTGCCAAGTGCTGCCGCAATCTGCGCGCGGGTCAGCGGGCCATGGCCGCTCAGGCGGGCTCGTAACAGTTCGACCAGCGCAACGTCCGGCTCGATGACCTGATCGAAGCCAGGCAGTACCTGCAACGCAGGTTCCAGCCGGGAGCCGGGGTACAGTGCCTGCAGCAGGCTCAACCGCTCACGCGCCAGCCACAGCTTTTCATCCACCAGGCGCAGGGCCCGGCCGGCCTTGGCCAACTGCCTGAGCAGCAGCTCCCAGCTGGCATTGCCCTGCACTTCGTCCTGGCTGATGGCACCCAGGCCCATCAACGCTTCATGCATTTCGTCGGCGTTGCCCGGCTGCGGCCAGGCCTCGGCCGCGACGGCGGCAATGGCATCGGCGTCCAGCGCGCCCAGGTCGTCGCCGTTCTGCACCTCGCTCCAGCGCCGGTTGAGCACTGCCTGAGTGCGCCGTTCTTCCAGTGGTGCGTCATCCAGGAAGGCATAAGGCCGTGCGTTGAGGATGGCCGACGCCAGCGGCGAAGGGGCGGGCAGGTCGCGGCACAGCAGGCGCACTGCGCCGCTTTCCATACGCCGCAACAGCGCCAGCCAGCCTTCGCTGTCCATGGCCTCGTGCAGGCAGTCGTCGAGGGTTTGCTCGACCAGCGGATGATCGGGAATCTGCCGCTCGCCGACGATGTTCTCCAGGCAGGCGATCTGCTCGGGGAATACGGCGGCAATCAGGTCTTCGCTCTTCATCCGCTGGATCTGTGGCGCCACCTTGCGTCCGCCGACAAAGCGCGGCAGGGCCATGGTCACGCCGGCATTCCAGCGCCAGCGCACGCCAAACAGCGGCGCATCGAGCAGCGCCTGGACCAGGATCGCCTCGGCGCTGCGGCTATTCAGGTAACGCCACACGTCGTCCAGTTCGAAACTGTGGCTGGAGGACAGCGACAGCACGATGGCGTCCTCGCTGGCCGCCGCCTGCAACTCGAAGTTGAAGGTGCGGCAGAAGCGCTTGCGCAGGGCCAGCCCCCAGGCGCGGTTGATACGGCTGCCGTAGGGTGAATGGATGATCAGCTGGGTACCGCCGGACTCATCGAAGAAGCGCTCCATCACCAGCGTGTCCTGCGAGGGCAGGGCGCCGAGCACTTCGCGGGTGCGGGCCAGGTAGTCGAGCAACTGGCTGGCGGCGTCTTCGCCCAGTTCGAAGGTACCCTGCAACCATGCCAGCACCTCGGCCTGGTCGTTGTCAGCCAGCTGTTGGTCGATCTGCGCCTGCAGCCGGGCCACCGCGGCAGACAGCTCGTCGCTGCGCCCCGGCGCCTCGCCCAGCCAGAACGGGATGGTCGGTGGCAGGCCATGGGCATCCTCCACCCGCACCCGGCCTGGTTCGACCCGCAGGATGCGATAGGAGGCATTGCCCAGCTGGAAGATATCGCCGGCGATGCTTTCCACGGCAAAGTCTTCGTTGACGCTGCCGATGTTCAGCGCCTGCGGTTCGAGCAGCACGGCGTAGTCGGCGTTGTCGGGGATGGTGCCGCCGCTGGTCAGCGCGGTCAGTTGGCTGCCACGACGGCCACGCAGGGTGCCGCTCACCGCATCGCGGTGCAGGTAGGCACTGCGCACGCCCTGGCGGCCGTTGTAGCCCTCGGCGAGCATGCGCAGCAGCGCCTGGTAATGTTGCTGGTCGAGTTCGGCGTAGGGCGTGGCCTGGCGCAGGCAGTCGAACAGGGCCTGTTCGTGCCAGGGCTGGTTGCTGGCCTCGGCTACGATCTGCTGGGCCAGCACATCCAGCGGCGCCCGAGGAATGTGCAGTTCGTCCAGCTCGCCCCGGCGTATGCAGTCGAGCAGGGCCACGCATTCGATCAGGTCATCGCGCGAAGTCGGGAACAGACGCCCCTTGGGCACGCCATCGACCTGGTGGCCAGCGCGGCCGACCCGCTGCAGCAAGGCCGCGATCGAACCTGGCGAAGCGATCTGGCAGACCAGCTCGATGTCGCCGATATCGATGCCCAGCTCCAGCGACGCAGTGGCCACCAGCACCTGCAACTGGCCGTTTTTCAGGCGTTGTTCGGCATCCAGGCGCAGTTCCTTGGCCAGGCTGCCGTGATGCGCGGCAACCGCCTCTTTCCCCAGGCGGTCGCTGAGGTGGCGGGTGATGCGCTCGGCCAGGCGCCGGGTGTTGACGAACACCAGGGTGGTGCGGTGTTCGCGCGCCAGGGTGGCCAGGCGGTCATAGACCAGGCCCCAGACATCGGTAGCCATCACTGCACCCAGCGGCACTGGCGGCACCTCGATGGCCAGGTCGCGCTGCCGAGCATGGCCGACATCGACGATTGCGCAGGGACGGTCGTTGCCGACCAGGAATTGCGCCACTCGCTCGACCGGGCGTTGCGTGGCCGACAGGCCGATACGCCGCAATGGCCGGTTGCACAGGGCCTGCAGGCGCTCCAGGGTCAGTGCCAGGTGGGCGCCGCGCTTGTTGCCGGCCAAGGCATGGATTTCGTCGACGATCACCGTGTGCACGCTGGCCAGGCCTTCACGGCCCGAAGCCGAGCCCATCAGCACGTAGAGCGATTCGGGTGTGGTCACCAGGATGTGCGGCGCCAGCTTGCGCATGGCGGCACGCTCCTTCTGTGGGGTGTCGCCGCTGCGCACGGCCGTGGTGATGCGCGGGGCGTTCAGGCCCTGGTCCGCCAGGGCCTGGCTGATGCCTTCCAGCGGCGCCTGCAGGTTCAGACGGATGTCGTTGGACAACGCCTTGAGTGGCGAAACATAGACCACCTGGGTTCGTGCGGGCAGTTCGCCCTGATGCTCCAGGCCCTGGCGAAACAGTTCGTCGAGCACGGCAAGGAACGCGCTGAGGGTCTTGCCCGAACCGGTCGGCGCGGCCAGCAGCATCGACTGGCCGGCATGGATCAACGGCCACGCCTGGGCCTGGGCATCGGTCACCGTGGCGAAGTGGCGACGGAACCAGGTGCGCACGGCGGGGTGGAACAGCTCGAGCACCGGGTGGTGTTTGGCGGGCAGGTTCATGTGTTGGTTATGGAGGGTGTGGGGCGGGTTGGCAAGGGGCCGTTCGTCTGTGAAATAAGCTTTGACCTGTGCTGGCCTCTTCGCGGGTAAACCCGCTCCCACAGGTACAGCGCCGCTCTCTGGCCCTGTGGGTGCACCTGTGGGAGCGGGCGCGCCCGCGAAGAGGCCGGCACAGGAAACACCGGCCTTGTCAGGCCAATGACCCCCATGGGATCCTCCCCGGCCATTGTTTCAGGTGAGCCCACCCATGCCCAACACCATCCGCATCGCCGCCGCCCTGTTGATCGACCCCCAAGGCCGCACCCTGCTGGTACGCAAACGCGGCACCCAGGCCTTCATGCAGCCCGGCGGCAAGATCGATGCTGGCGAAACCCCGGTGCAGGCGCTGGTGCGCGAGCTGCATGAGGAACTGGGCCTGCACATTGACCCGGCCCAGGCCGTGCACCTGGGCCAGTTCAGTGCCCCGGCCGCCAACGAGCCAGGCTTCGAGGTACAGGCCGAACTGTTTCGTGTCGACAGCGCCGCAGCCGTGCTGCCGGCCGCGGAGATAGAGGAGGTGGTGTGGCTGGCCGCTGACCAGGTACCCGCCATGCAGCTGGCGCCCCTGACCCGCGACCTGATCCTGCCGCTTTACCGCCAGGCCGTCAGCGCACCGCACTGACGCCATCGAGGGTGGCGAACGAGGTGTCCTTGGCCGTCAGCAGGAAGTCGCGCATGTATGGCGCATCGAGCATGTCGGTGCGCACGGCGGCATAAAGCGTGGCGAACAGGCCTTTCTCACCCAGGCGCTTGCCCTTCACATACCCGCGCGAACTGTACTCGTGCAGCGCCCAGTGCGGCATGCCGCACACGCCACGGCCGCTGGCCACCAGTTGCATCATCATCACCGTCAGCTCCGAGGTGCGCACGGCAGCGGGCTCGATGTCGGCCGGTTCCAGGAAGCGGGTGAAGATGTCCAGGCGGTCGCGCTCCACCGGGTAGGTGATCAGGGTCTGGTCGAGCAGGTCCTGCGGCACGATGTAGGGCTTGCTGGCCAACGGATGCTGGTTGGCCACCGCCAGCATCGCCTCGTAGGTGAACAGCGGCACGTAGGTGATGCCCGCCAGGTCCAGCGGGTCGGAAGTCACTACCAGGTCGAGGTCGCCGCGGGCCAAGGCCGGCAGTGGGGCGAAGGCAAAGCCGGAGGCCAGGTCCAGCTCCACCTCCGGCCAGGCGTCACGGAACTGGTCGATGGTCGGCATCAGCCATTGGAAACAACTGTGGCATTCGATGGCCATGTGCAGGCGCCCGGCGGTGCCGCCGGCCAGGCGCGCGATGTCACGTTCGGCGCCGCGCAGCAGCGGCAGGGTGGCATCGGCCAGCTGCAGCAGGCGCAAACCGGCACTGGTGAAGCGGATCGGCTTGGTCTTGCGCACGAACAGCGGCAGGCCCAGGCGTTCTTCCAGCTCCTTGAACTGGTGTGACAGCGCCGACTGGGTAAGGTGCAGGCGCTCGGCGGCCTCTACCAGGCTGTCGGCCTCGCGCAGGGCATGAAGGGTTTTCAGGTGACGGATCTCCAGCACAGCTGACTCCGGTGTGTGGACTTGAGGAAACAGGGAATGAGTTGAGTTTCCCTCATGTTGCCGTGCCTGTCGACTGGGCGTTCGGCCGCACCGCCTGGCGGGAGTCATCAAACTGTCACCGAACTGTGGCAGCGCGCCCGAACAGAATTCATCAGACTCGCGTTCTACTGGGGATCTGCATTCTGGTGTTTCTTTCATGCGGGCTTTTTGGCTTTTTCTTTTCTTTGTATTCGGCGTTCCTGCGGGTTTTGCTGAACAGCGTTGTGACGCCCACGTGCCGGTGCAGCGTGCCGAACTGGGCGCGGTCAGCCTGGTGTACCAGAGCGTCGGCGCGCCACGCGACCCGGTCTTGCTACTGGTGATGGGCCTGGGCGGGCAGTTGATTCACTGGCCGGACGATGTGGTCGAGGCGTTGTGCCGACAGGGCTTTCGGGTGATCCGCTATGACAACCGCGATGTCGGGCTGTCGCGCTGGAACCAGGTGCCGCCGTCGGCCAACCTGACGGTCGCGCTGCTGCGCTACAAGCTGGGCCTGCCGATGGCGGCGCCGTACACGCTGACCGACATGGCGGATGATGGCGTGCACCTGATGGATGCATTGGGTGTGCGCCAGTTTCATGTATTGGGTGTGAGCATGGGCGGCATGATTGCTCAGCACCTGGCTGCAATGGCGCCCGAGCGGGTGCGCAGCCTGACCTTGGTCATGTCCAGTTCAGGGGCGGCGGGGCTGCCAGCGCCGGCCCCGGCGCTGGTGCAGTTGCTGGCCCGGCGCAGCGCACCGAACCGCGAAGTGGCCATCGAGCAACAGGCCGACCTGCTGGCTGCGCTGGGTAGCCCCGACGTGCGTGACGACCGTGCGGCGTTGCTGCAGCAGGCGGCGGTGGCCTATGACCGGGCGTTCAACCCTGACGGGGCCAAGCGCCAGATCATGGCGATACTGGCCGAGCCGAGCCGGGTTGAGCTATTGAACCAGCTGAGGGTGCCGACATTGGTGGTGCACGGCACGGCCGACCCTTTGTTGCCAGTCATGCATGGCGTGCATTTGGCGGCGCATATCCAGGGCAGCCAGCTGCGCTTGATACCGGGGTTGGCGCACCGCTTTCAAGAAGAATTCAAGGCGCCGTTGCTGGGGGCAGTGTTGCCCTACCTGCAGGCGCATCGGCAGGATGTCACGCATATCGCAGGGCTTTGAACCGGCGCGCCTGCTTCCACAGGTGCAGTACAGGTTTAAGGTTTACGCGGTACCTGTGGGAGCGGCTTTAGCCGCGAACACCGGCAACGCCGGTGCCATACACCGCGCTGGATTCTTCGCGGGTGAACCCGCTCCCACAAAGGCCGGAGTCAGCCGGTCAGTCTCAGTGCATCCGCACCCACAAGGTCACTAGAACCGTCGCGGCCATCAGCCAGGCCACGGTGGCCAACGCCAGCGATACCTCCAGGCGCATGCGGTCGACCAGCACATACAAGGTCGCCAAGTACACGAAGTACGGAATGATCGCCCACATGCCGAACAGGATGGTGGTCTTCAGGTCGGCAATGCTGCGCCCCTTGCCGACTATGTAGTGGGCGATCAGGGCGAAGGTCGGGAACAGCGGCACCAGCCCGGCGATGTAGTAATTGCGCGTCTTCGACAGCACCGCCAGCAGCAATACCACACCAGCGCCCAGGGCCGCTTTGAATACCAGGTCCACGTTGTCTTTCCAGTTGAGATTGAGGTCAGCCGAGGCCGTATTTTTTCACTTTGTCGAACAGCGTGGTCTTGGCCATGCCCAGCTCCTGGCTGGCTTGGCTAAGGTTGCCGCCGGTACGTTGCAGGGCATCGCCGAGCAGGTTGCGCTCGAATGCTTCCACCGCCTCGGCAAAGCCCAAACCTTGGCTGGCACCACCGCTGGGGCCTTTCTTGAAAGCTGGCAGGCCGAGGGCATAGCGTTCGGCGACGTTGCGCAGTTCACGCACATTGCCCGGCCAGTCGTGGGCCATCAGGCGCGACAGGGTCTGGCTGTCCAATGCAGGTGTTTCACGGTCGAAGCGCAGGGCCGACTGCTGCAGGAAGTGTTCGAACAGCTGGAGGATATCTTCGCGGCGCTCGCGCAGCGGTGGCAGCTCCAGGGTTACCACGTTCAGCCGGTAATACAGGTCGCTGCGGAACTGGCCGCTCTGGCCCATGGCATCCAGGTCGGACTTGGTGGCGGCGATCACCCGGCAGTCCACCGCAATGCTCTGGTTCGAGCCCAGCCGCTCCAGAGTGCGCTCCTGCAGCACGCGCAACAGCTTGATCTGCAGGTTGATCGGCATGCTCTCCACTTCGTCGAGGAACAGCGTGCCGCCGTTGGCATGTTCGATCTTGCCGATGCGGCGTTTGCCGGCACCTGTGAAGGCGTTTGCCTCGTGGCCGAAAATCTCGCTTTCGAACAGGTTTTCCGGCAGGCCGCCACAGTTCAGCGCCACGAACGGTTGGCCCTGGCGGCGGCTGAAGTCGTGCAGGCAGCGGGCGACCAGTTCCTTGCCGGTACCGGTTTCGCCTTCGATCAGCACGTTGGCCGAGGTATCGGCGACGTTGGCGATCAGTTCGCGCAGGTGCTCCATGGCCGGCGAACGGCCAATGATGCGCCCCTCCAGGCTGCTCTGCTCGGCCAGCTGGCGGCGCAGGGCCACCACTTCGCGCGACAGCCCGCGCTGTTCGAGGGCACGGCGCACCACGTCGACCAGGCGCTCTGGGGAGAAGGGTTTTTCCATGAAGTCGTAGGCGCCATTGCGCATGGCGCCCACCGCCATGTCGATATCGCCGTGGCCGGTGATCAGCACCACCGGCAGACTGCGGTCGCGGGCCTTGAGGCGGTTGAGCAGCTCCAGGCCATCGATGCCCGGCAGGCGGATATCGCTGACGACGATGCCGGCGAAGTCGTCGCCGATGCGTTCCAGCGCCTGCTCGGCGCTGCCCACGCCTTCACAGGCGATGTCCTCCAGGGCCAGCGCCTGTTGGCAGCCGAGCAGCACATGCGGGTCGTCTTCGACGATCAGGACAGTAAGAGGCGCTTGGGTCATGGGTGCTCTGCCGATTCGCTAGGGGGGGAGGCCAGGGGCAGGGCCAGGACGAACGCCGTGCCGCCACTGGCGGGGTGCTCGACGTTGAGGCTGCCCTTGGCGGCGGCGGCAAGGCTCGCCGACAGGGTCAGGCCCAGGCCCAGGCCATGTTCGCCCGGTTTGGTGGTGAAGAAAGGTTCGAACAGGTGCTTGCGCGCCTCGGCGTCGATGCCATGGCCATTGTCGCGCACTTGCAAACGGTACTTGTCGCCCTGCAGCTCGCCTTCCAGCCACAGTTGCGGCAGCGGCTGGGCGGCCATGGCATCCAGGGCGTTGCCGATCAGGTTGACCAGGATCTGCTCCAACCGGGTCTGGTCGATCGCCAGCTGCTGGTCCTCGAACTGATTGTGCAACTGCAGGTGGCAGGCGCTGATGCGGTTGGCCAGCACCTGCAGGGTAGCGTCAACCGCCTTGGCAAGCGAGGCCTGGCCGCTGTCGTCAGCGCGCCGGGCGAACGAACGCAGGCTGGCGGTGATGCGACCCATGCGGTCGATCAGGTCGTTCATGGTGCGCAGGTTGGTGCTGGCGGTTTCCAGCGCCCCGCGTTCGAGGAAGCGTATGGTATTGCCGGACAACGTGCGCAGCGCGGCCAGCGGCTGGTTCAGTTCGTGGGCAATGCTGGTGGACATCTGCCCGATGGCGGCCAGCTTGCCGGCCTGTACCAGTTCATCCTGGGCGTGGCGCAGGGTTTGTTCGGCATGCCGGCGCTCGCGAATCTGACCCTTCAGGCGCTCGTTGCTGGCACGCAGGTCGGCCGTGCGTTCGGTAATCCGTCGCTCCAGCTGGCTGTTGGCTTCCTGCAGGGCCTCGCGGGCTGCCAGGCGGGTGGCGATGACCTTGCGTCGTTCGTTCCAGGCGATGCCGAGGATTGCCAGCAAGGCGAAGGCCACGCCCACCAGGACGCCCTGTACCATGGATTCGCGGCGCAGGTCCTGCAGCGGGGTCAGCAAGGTGAAATGCCAGGGCGTGTCGACCAGCCGCCGGGTCTGGGCCAGGTAGGCCATTTCGCGGGCCTTGCCCTGTGCGGTTTCGCTGTTGGCCGGGAAGGTCAGCTTTTCCACACCATCGGCCAGTGTTTCCCGGGCCAGGGGCTGCAGCTCGTTCAGCGGCCACCAGTAGTATTGCAGGCTACGGGCCAGGCGCTCCTTGATTTGCGGGGTCAGCGGGCGTACCGACTTCAGGCGCCGGGCCGGGTCGCTGGAGAGGATGATGATGCCGTTCTCGTCGCTGACGAACGCTTCCAGGCGCGCACGTTGCCAGCGCTCTTCCAGGGTATCCAGCCGCACTTTGATCACCGCCACGCCAATGACCTTGCCGTGTTCCTCCAGGCCATGCGCCAGGTAATAACCGGCCTCGCCAGTGGTGCTGCCGATACCGTAGAAACGCCCGGGTTCGCCGCGCACGGCGGTCTGGAAGTAGGCACGGAACGACAGGTCCTCGCCGAGGAACGAGTCGGCATCGCGCCAGTTGCTGGTGGCCTGGACCCGGCCATTGGTGTCGAGCACGAAGATGGCCCGGCTGCGGCTGCGCCGGTTCAGGCCTTCGAGGTATTCGTTGACGGCCTGCCGCGAGCCGCCGTCAGGGTCGGTGAGCAGGTGCGAGACGCTGTCTTCCAGCTCCAGCAGGCTCGGCAGGTAGGTGTACTTGCTGATTTCGCTCTCGACCGTGCGCGCGTGCAGCTCCAGCTGGCGCTCGCCGTTTTCGCTGAGGGCGCGGATACCGTTGCTCTCGCTGATCAGGTAGCCGGCCGTTCCCAGGCCGACCATCAGCAGGATGATCAGTGGCGGCAACAGCAATTGGCGGAGCAGGCGGGATTTCACGGCAGGCTTGGCAGGGAGAAGAAGCGAAGGATCGCATTTCATCACAGTGGCCTTGTCACGACCAGCGCCTGCTGCCCGAAAGGGCAGCGGCGCCGACCGCTTCAGTGAAGCAAAATCAGTGTTGCAGGATCTTGCTGAGGAAGTGCTGGGTACGCTCGTGGCGGGCGCTCGGGTTGCCAAAGAAGTCTTCCTTCTGGCAATCCTCGATGATGTTGCCCTTGTCCATGAAGATCACGCGGTTGGCCACCTTGCGGGCGAAGCCCATTTCGTGGGTCACGCACATCATGGTCATGCCTTCGTGGGCCAGTTCGACCATCACGTCCAGTACTTCGTTGACCATTTCCGGGTCCAGCGCCGAGGTCGGTTCGTCGAACAGCATGACGATCGGGTCCATCGACAGGGCGCGGGCAATGGCCACGCGCTGCTGCTGGCCGCCGGACAGCTGGCCGGGGTGCTTCTTGGCGTGGGCACCGAGGCCGACGCGGTCGAGCAGGGCCAGGCCCTTCTTGGTCGCTTCCGCTTCGCTGCGGCCAAGCACCTTGCGCTGGGCAATGGTCAGGTTCTCGGTGATGGACAGGTGCGGGAACAGCTCGAAGTGCTGAAACACCATGCCAACGCGCGAGCGCAGCTTGGGCAAGTTGGTCTTGGGGTCGGCGATCGAGGTGCCGTCGACCACGATGTCACCTTTCTGGAACGGCTCCAGGGCGTTGACGCACTTGATCAGGGTGGATTTGCCCGAGCCCGACGGGCCGCACACCACCACCACTTCACCCTTCTTGACCTCGGTGCTGCAGTCGGTCAGTACCTGGAAGTCCCCGTACCACTTGTTGACGTTCTTGATGGAAATCATACGGTGATCCTTTTTTGCAGGCGCTTGACCAGCCACGAAGCGGAGAAGCTGATGAGGAAGTACACGACACCGGCGAAGATCAGGAACTCATGGGAGCGCCCGATGATGTCGCCGTTGGAGCGTGCCGAGTTGAGAAAGTCCACCAGGCCCACGGTGTATACCAGCGAGGTGTCCTGGAACAGAATGATGCTCTGCTGCAACAGCAGCGGGGTCATCTTGCGGAAGGCCTGGGGCAGGATGATCAGGCGCATGGTCTGGCCGTAGGTCATGCCCAGGGCCTGGGCGGCGCCCATCTGGCCCTTGGAGATCGACTGCACGCCGGCGCGGACGATTTCGCAGAAGTACGCGGCCTCGAACATCATGAAGGCCACCACGCAGGAGGTGAAGGCACCCACCGGGGTGTCCTCGCCAGTGATCCAGCGCAGCACGAATGGTACCGCCAGGTAGAACCAGGTGATTACCAGCAGCAGCGGGATCGAGCGGAAGTAGTTGACGTAGGCGCCGGCCACGTTCGACAGCAGCTTGCTCGACGACAGGCGCATCAGGGCCAGGATGGTCCCCAGTACAATGCCGCCGACCACGCCCATGACCATCAGTTGCAGGGTCATGACCATGCCTTCCCACAGGGCGGGCAGGGCCGGGATGATTTCGCTGAAATCCATGTCCATTTATTTGCCCCCTACGGAAATCAGGCCGGGCACCGAGACTTTCTTCTCGACCATGCGCATCAGCAGCATCAGGCCCATGTTCAGGGTGAAGTAGATCAGCGTGGCCAGGGTGAAGGCCTCGAACAGGTTGGCCGAGAATTCGGCGGTCTGCTTGGTTTGTGCCAGCAGTTCCATCAGGCCGATCAGCGACGCCACCGACGAGTTCTTGAACACGTTCAGGAATTCCGAGGTGAGCGGCGGAATGATGATCCGGTAGGCCTGCGGCAGCAGCACGTTGGTGTAGATCTGCGACAGGCTGAAGCCCATGGCGCGGGCGGCGGCTTCCTGGCCGCGGGGCAGCGCCTGGATGCCGGTACGCACCTGTTCGCACACGCGGGCGGCGGTGAACAGGCCCAGGCAGATGACCACGCTGATCAGCGCCGAAGTGGTCGGGTTGAGGTCCTGCTTGAACCATTCCTGCAGGCCTTCGGGCAGCAGGTCCGGCACCAGGAAGTACCAGATGAACAGCTGCACCAGCAGCGGTACGTTGCGGAACAGCTCCACGTAGGCAGTGGCGATACCTGCTACCAGACGGTTCGGCACGGTACGCATGACACCGAGGACCGAGCCCAGCAGCAAGGCGATGATCCAGGCGGAAATGGCGATGGCGATGGTCCAGCCCAGGCCGGTGACGTACCAGTCCAGATAGGTTTCGCTGCCCACGCCGGTGGACTTGAAGAACACGCCCCAGTCCCAGTTGTAATTCATCGGGATTTCCCCTCAGACGATTGTTTCACGGGCACCTTCGAGCATCCGAGAGCGCTTGGCGCCCTCGGATGAAAGGTTAGACACTAATGAGTGGCCTGCAGTATTGATTGGTGCTGTTGAGCACCAGGCCACTATCTGAGAGTCAGGACTTCTTCTCGTCCGCAGCCTTGTCGGTCGGCTCGGCGATCAGTTTCTTCAGCTCGTCGCTCATCGGGAACTGCAGGTTCAGGCCCTTTGGCGGGATTGGCTGCTGGAACCACTTGTCGTAGCTCTTGTTGACTTCACCCGACTTGAAGTAGCCGACGATGGCGTCATCGACCGCTTTCTTGAAGGCCGCGTCATCCTTGCGCACCATGCAGCCGTAGATTTCGTACGACTGTGGGGTACCGGTGATGACCCAGTCCGCCGGCTTGCGAGCCTTGGCCATTTCACCGGCGAGCAGGGCGTCGTCCATCATGAAGGCCACGGCTCGGCCGCTTTCGAGCATGTTGAAGGCTTCACCGTGGTCCTTGGCGGAAATCACGTTCATCTTCATCTGCTTGTCGGCGTTCATCGCCTTGAGGATGCGTTCGGAGGTGGTACCAGCGGTGGTCACCACGTTCTTGCCGGCCAGGTCCGGGAAGTCCTTGTATGCTGGCTGACCGTCCTTGACCTTGGTCAGCAGGCGGGTACCGACTTCGAAGATACCGACCGAGAAGCCGACCTGCTGCTGGCGCTCGACGTTGTTGGTGGTGGAGCCGCACTCCAGGTCCACGGTGCCGTTCTGCACCAGCGGGATGCGGGTCTGCGAGGTGACGAGGTTGTAACGGACCTTGATGTCCGTGCCCAGCTGCTTCTTCAGGGCCTCGACGACGGCCAGCTGGATGTCATGCGAGTAACCCACGGGCTCGGGCTTGCCGGCCAGGTAGGAAAACGGGATGGAGGAGTCGCGGTGGCCCAGGGTGATGGTGCCCGAATCCTTGATCTTCTTCAGGGTGCCGGTCAGTTCTTCGGCCATGGCCGGCGAAGCGATCACAGCGGCCGCGATGGCGGCGCCCAGCAATTGACGAACGATGCGCATCAAATTTTCCTCGACGTGTTTGTTTTTTTTATGGAGCCGTTGGCGGACTCTTTCGTTCAACGAATACCGCTAGAAGCGAGTGCATTCGGCTACCAAGTGTAGAGCATGAGTCGTGCCAAGCTCTGATAACGATCATAACGCCGCGAAAATCCATGGGATTAATCTTTTTTGGCCTAGGTTTTACCGCTTTTTTCGAACGGGTTTCCGAATGAGTTGCTAGTTGCTGTTCGGGAATCCGAACGAAGGTGTCCGGGTGCCTGGCAGGCCGAGGGGCTTTATATACCGCCAGTACGCACCAGCAGCGTGGTGTCCTGAACCTTTCAGGTACGGAGAACACCAACATGGCAACTGCGCAAAGCATCCCCACGACCTCTATCGATCATCTGATCGCGCGGCAACTACCTGCTTGGCTGACAACTGCCGAAAAGCATCACATCAGCGCTTATCACCAGGCGCTGCGGGCGCAGCAACAAAGTGCAAATGACTTGAAGCACTTGCTTGGCAGCATCCCTGGCCTTGAAGACTTCGCCGCCCCGCTGCTGCAGCAGGCTTTGCTGGAGCAGGGGCTTGGTGATATCGACACACGACGGGCGTGCGTGGTCGTTTCCGAAGAATTTCCTCTCCCTTCGGCTGCGGAAAAGCTTTATCAGCCAAGGATCACGTATTCAACGCGGCAGAGCCTTCTTGCGGCCGCGCTGCATAATTTCGAAGAGCATGAAACCCTGCCATGGCTGATGCGCAAGGCCCATCTTGTCGACCCGAACGGGGTAAGGCTGGCCATGACGTATGAGGATTTTGCCAGGCTGACTCGCACGCTGGACATTGGCGGGCAGTATCAGTCGCTCCTGAAGCGGCTCCTGCACCCCAAGGCCGGTCGCAATCAACCTGAGCATCAGGCCGGAAGGCAGATAGAGCAGCTGTTCGAGAGCAGCGTGCGTACCCAGATGCAGGTTTCGCTGTATCAGGGACGGTTAAAGGGTGAACTGGACGAGCGGGATCTGCAGCGGCTGCAAAAGGTCTTCAAGTCGCCCTCACCGACATACCGGGGAGGTACGCTGACACCCAGCCAACTGTATCTGCTGGGCAAATGTATGGTCGGGGTTGTCGCCTTCGAATGGCGGCCTGCGCCGGATGCAGACATTGACGAAATCATTGTCTGGATTCCTGATGACCCAGAAAAAAGCCTGCGTTATTACGACTCATGGGATGAAGTGTACAGCGCTTTTTCCATTCGCCTGCAGCAGCAGTCTTTCCGTCGGTTCTTCGGCCGTTTCATCAAGGCGCAGGACAAAAGCCAGTTCGAGAAGAACCTGATGCGCTTGCTGGCCGCATCGGAGCCCGGCAAGCCAATGGAACTGGACGGACGAAATCGGCCTGTCGACGGCGACATGTTCGCTCATGTACGAGCCTTGCTGATGGCAAAAATATTCGATGACGCTTGCTACCTCGCTGTCCCGACGGGGGTTGAAGATCGAATGACCAGGCACAAGCGTTTGCAGGAAATGGCCAGCGCGGGTCTGGACCTGATGGGTATGGCAGCTTTCTTCGTGCCCGGGCTGGGCGAGCTGATGTTGGCCGTTGGCGCGGTGCAGCTGCTTGATGAGGTGTATGAGGGATATCAGGACTGGCAGTTGGGTGATCGTCAAGGGGCGCTGGACCATCTGTTTGCCGTTGCGCAGGGTCTGGTACTGGCAGGTGTGACCGCAGGGGCGGTCCACATAGCGAGGCGGCTACCTTTTGTCGATGGGTTGGCGCCAAAAGTAACGCCTGAGGGCGGTGTGAAGCTGGGTCGAGCTCCTCGTTATGCACCTGTTGAAGAGCAGGTGTTGGCGTTGCTCGATCAACTGCAAGGAGAGCACTTTGCCGATACCTTGTCGGATGATGCCAGCTTAATGCTCGAAGTTACCGGCATTCAACTTGCTCAGTTGCGGCGCTTGAGCCTGGAGGATGCAGCCCCTCCGGCGCGTCTGCTGGACATCCATGAGCGCATCGAGCTGGGCCGGCGGTATCCAGCCCTCACGGGCACTGCGTTCGAGGACGAACTGCAAACGCTGAGTGAAACGCCTTCGGATGACCGGAAGCAATTGATGGAGGCATTCAAGGGCCTGTCGCCCAGAGGGGCTCAGGAAATTCTGGATCACAGCAGTGTTTCCCTTCTGGAAACACTTCGCGCCAGTAACCGTGTGCCGCTGAGCATGGCGGAACGCGCGCGCTGGTACATCCGTGACAGCAGGGTCGATAGGGCCTGCCTGGGTATCCGCCTGCAAGCGATGGCCAATGCCGACACTGAGAAACTGGTGCTCGGGCTGATCGAGCGCAAGGCGCCTTGGCCACCGACATCACGTGTCGAACTGCGTGAAGGTAGCCGCGACGGGCGCTTGTTGTTTGCGAGCCAAGGAGAGGCAGCAGAACCGACGCGCATAATCATCAGGCATGAGCAAGGCTATGCCTTGGCCGAAGAGGGTGGCGAGGAATTGGCCGTTGGGAACAGGTCTTTGCTCCAGGTGGTATTGCAATGCCTGGACGAAAGCCAGAAAACCGTGTTGGGTCACCCGAACTTGCAGGTGAAGCAGTTGCGTACCTGGTTGCTGGAAGCGGCCGCTGGTGATCGTGAACAGGCTGCCAGGCTGATCGGTTTGAGCCCGGTTGGTGCTGGTGTCAGGCCCCCCCGGCGTTTCGCCGACGGGCGGCTGGCCTATCCTCTCAGTGGTGGCGGGGAAAGTAGCCAGCAGGCTATCCGCCGCGGTATTCATCAGATTTTCCCGACGCTCAGTGAAATGCAGCTGGACGCCTACATCGAGGCTGTACGCCAGCGTGGGGGGAACCTGTGGGACCATTACCAGATGCTGCAACGCCAACTCACCGAGCTGCGTGAGGCATTGCGACAATGGCAGGCCGGCTGGCGGACACCGATCGATGCCATCCGTCGTCGCCGTGTTGCGGACACACTGCGGCGCAGTTGGCGACGCAAGTTGGTCGATAGCAACGATCAGTACGAACTGACCATCGAAGGCGAGCAGGTAGGGGCGTTGCCGACCTTGCCGGCAGGTGTGGATTTTGTGCATGTGCGCCGTCTGGCTTTGCGCAATATGCAGCTGCCGGCCATCGACGCCCAGTTCCTCAGCCTGTTCCCGAACCTTGTCGATCTCGACCTGAGCGGTAATCAGCTTGTCCAGGTGCCGGACGGAATCGAGCGCCTGACCCAGCTCAGAAGGGTGGACCTGGGCAACAACCGTATCGTCATGGACGAGACGGGCAGCCAGCGCCTGGCCCAGTTACGCCGCCTTGATACGTTGATATTGAGCTACAACCCGCTCAATGGCATGCCGGACCTCTCCGCCTTGCCGCATGTTCGCGATGTGCGGTTACGCTCTACCGGGCAGGTGGATATCCGCCAGGTCCATGAAAACGTGACGTTGCGCGCCCATATCGATTTGCGTGACAACAGGATCAGCGAGTTGCAACGGGAAATGCGCGGCCTGCGCTTGCGTCTTCAGCGCCTGAACCTTCATGACAACCCGTTGACGGAAAGCAGTGTGCAATATCTGGACGAAGCACGTGGTTTCAACGACGCGGCTGCCAGAGGCAGTGCAGCTTATACCCATGAGGTGGTCGATGAGCAGACCCGGGCTAACTGGGTCATGTCCAGGAGCGATCTGCTCAGGAGTCAGCGGGAAGCTACCTGGGATCGCCTGACTGAAGAGCCTGGTTCGGGTGGGTTGTTCAGGTTCCTGGCCGACTTTGCCGAAAGTGAGGATTTCGAATCCCACCCGCGCTATTTCCGTCGCCGCATATGGCGCATCCTTGATGCCTGCGAAAACAACGAAGCATTACGTGAGTTATTGTTCCGCGAAGCCGATGCGCCGCGCAGTTGCGAGGACCGCCTGTTGCTGATGCTCAACCAGCTGGAAGTCGGCATCCTGGCCTACCGGGGTATCGAGGGGATACCCACTGAGCTGAGGGCGAATCGGTTGTTGCGTCTGGGGCGGCAATTGCACCGCCTGGACTTGCTGGACGAGATCGCCAACAGGCATGTACAGCGGTTGCGCCAGGAGGGCTTGCGCAGGGTCGATGAAATCGAGGTGCGGTTGTACTACCGCTCGCGGCTAGCGGGAGCACTCGACTTGCCGGTACCGCCCGATGAAATGCACTTTGCCTCATTCGCCAATGTGACCATGGCCGACCTGAGCCATGCGGAACTTGAGGTACTGCGTTCCAGTACCCCGGTTGCCATGTTGGACGCACTTGTCGAACGCCCCTTCTGGCAGAGCTACCTGCGCGAAACTTTCCCGGAGCGTTTCGAGGTGCTGGGCGCGCCGTACCATGATCGCCTGGAGGTACTCGAAGAACAGGCCAGGGCTGGCCAGGAACACGAGTATGACGAGCGAGCACGGTCCCTGATGCAGCAGCACGCTGCAGAAGAGTCGAACTTGATGCGCAACCTGACCACCGAAGTGTGGGCGCGCTCGCGCTATGCGACCTAGTGTAAACCGCCCCGCGCCTGAAGGCTGCGAGGCGGCACCGATCAGGCCGCTTGGATGCGTGCCTGATCTTGTCCGCGTTGTTGCAGATACTCCCTGAGTACTTGCTGTTCGCTGGCGCTGGTGAACAGCCCCAGCTTGGTGCGGCGCCAGAGAATGTCTTCGGCGTCGCATGCCCATTCTTCGTTGCACAGGTAGTCCACTTCGCGGCTGAACAAGCCACCGCCAATCGACTGGCCGAGATCTTCAGGCCCATGCACGCCATCCAGAAGGCGCCAGACGCGGCTGCCGTAGGTAACTGCCCAGCGTTTGGCGATGTCTACCGGCAACCAGCCACAGCGCGCCAGGATGGCGTCGACCAGGGCATGGACGGTGGTCATGTTTTCACCTCCGGGAAGCGCGGCCTCAGCTGTCCAGCTGCCTCGCATCTGGGTAAAGAACGGCTTCAGCTCGCCCATGGCCGACTCGGCCAGCTTGCGGTAGGTGGTCAGCTTGCCGCCGAACACCGACAGCAAGGGTGCCTGGCCTTCGCCTGCGGACAACGCCAAGGTGTAGTCGCGAGTGACCGCGGAGGGGTTGTCCGACTCATCGTTGCACAGCGGGCGAACGCCTGAGTAGGTGTGCAGGATATCGCTGCGGCTCAACTGGTGATTGAAGTGCTGGTTCACTACATTCAGCAGGTAGTCGGTTTCCTGCTCGGTGATCGCCACCTTGGCCGGGTCGCCGCTGTATTCGCGGTCGGTGGTGCCGATCAGGGTGAAGCGGTCGAGGTAGGGGATGCAGAAAACGATGCGCTGGTCTTCGTTCTGCAGGATGTAGGCATGTTCGCCTTCGTACAGGCGCGGCACGATGATGTGGCTGCCCTGGATCAGGCGGATGCCGTAAGGCGCGTCGAGTTTGAGGTCGTCCTTGATGAAGCTGGCGACCCAGGGGCCGGCGGCGTTGACCAGGGCGCGGGCGCGAATGCTCTGCAAGCTGCCGTCGGCATGCTGCAGTTCAACCTGCCACAGGCCATCTGAACGCTCGGCGCGCAGGCAGCGGGTACGGGTACGAATCTGCGCGCCATGTTCGCGGGCAGCCATGGCGTTGAGCACTACCAGGCGAGCGTCGTCCACGGCACAGTCGGCGTACTCGAAGCCGCGGGTGATCGCCGGCTTGAGCGGGTAGCCCGGGCCGAAGCGCAGGCTGCGCGAGGCGCCCAGGCGCTTGCGCTTGCCCAGGTGGTCATACAGGAACAGGCCGGCGCGGATCATCCAGGCCGGGCGCAGGTGCGGGCGGTGCGGCAGCACGAAGCGCATTGGTTTGACGATATGCGGGGCCTTGGCCAGCAGCACTTCGCGCTCGGCCAGCGCTTCACGCACCAGGCGGAACTCGTAGTGCTCCAGGTAGCGCAGGCCGCCGTGGATCAGTTTGCTGCTGGCCGACGAGGTGTGCCGGGCCAGGTCGTCCTTTTCGCAGAGAAATACCTTGAGGCCACGCCCGGCGGCGTCGGCAGCGATGCCCACGCCATTGATGCCGCCGCCGATCACGACGAGGTCATAGCAGTCGGCGACTGGGGGCTGGGACGAAACGGGCTGGGACACGGGCAAGGCCTCCTGGGGCTGTTCACATCGAATATGAACATTGATGTTCGTTTTCGAAAATACTAGCGCAACAGAAAGCCGGTCGCCAGTCAGTCTTTATAGAAAAAACTGATCAGATGACAATAAAGTGAACATTTACGAAAATGGCGGGCCGCTTACAGCCCGCTGGCGGCTCAAACTACTTCGAGGCGTATCTTGTATTGGTTCAGCAGCTGGGTGAGGGCTGGTGTTGGCGCCTGGTCGGTCACCAGGCAGTCGACCAGGCTGATCGAGCCCATGCGCACCATGGCGTTGCGCCCGAACTTGCTGGAGTCGGCAGCAAGGATCACTTGTCGGGCATTGGCGATGATCGCCTGGGACACCCGCACTTCCTGGTAGTCGAAATCGAGCAGGCTGCCATCTTCATCGATGCCGCTGATGCCCACCAGGGCGAAGTCGACCTTGAACTGGTTGATGAAGTCGACACTGGCCTGGCCGACAACGCCGCCATCACGGCGCACCGTGCCACCCGCCACCAGCACTTCGAAATCGTCCTTGGCGGCAAGGATCGCGGCCACATGCAGGTTGTTGGTGATGACCTTCAGGTGGTTGTGGTTGAGCAGCGCCCGGGCGATGGATTCGGTGGTGGTGCCGATATTGATGAACAGCGAGGCATGGTCGGGAATCTGCCGGGCCACGGCTTCGGCGATGCGTTGCTTTTCGTCACGCATCTGGTCGGCGCGCATGGCGTAGGCGGTGTTCTCGATGCTCGAGTCGTAGGCCGCGCCCCCGTGGTAGCGACGTAGCAGGTTGAGCTCGGCCAACTGGTTGATATCACGGCGGATGGTTTGCGGTGTAACGACGAACAGCTGCGCCATTTCTTCGATACTGACGTAACCGCGTTCGCGCACCAGTTCGAGGATTTGTTGTTGGCGAGGGGGCAGATTCATGGGCGGTCCTTTGGGGCTGCCGGACAAATGCTGCAATGATGCCGTAGGACGGGGATTACGACCAGTAGACTAACAGGCCCGTTGCTTCACGCGGTCCTTGCTGCGGCGCTCGTCATGCACAAAACCCAAAAGCTGTACTGGTCCCTGTGGGAGCGGCTTCAGCCGCGAACACCGGCGTAGCCGGTGCCATCTTCGCGGGTAAACCCGCTCCCACAGGGTTTGGGCAAGCTTTCGCGCCGGGCATCAGGCCTCGTGATCTTCCCAGTCACGGGTACGGTCCACTGCCTTCCTCCAGCCGGCATACAGCTTCTCTTTCTGCGTTTCATCCAGCTGCGGGCTGAACTCGCGCTCGATGATCGCCTTGTCGCGCAGTTCGTCCAGGCCGCTCCAGAAACCGCAGGCCAGGCCTGCCAGGTAGGCCGCACCCAGCGCCGTGGTTTCGCGCATCTTCGGCCGCTCCACGCAGGTGCCCAGGATGTCGGCCTGGAACTGCATGAGGAAGTTGTTAGCCACCGCACCGCCGTCCACGCGCAGCTCGGACAGGCGTTGCCCGCAGTCCTGCTGCATGGCGTCGAGCACATCGCGGGTCTGGTAGGCGATCGATTCCAGTGCGGCGCGGATGATGTGGTCCACCTTCACGCCACGGGTCAGGCCGAACAGTGCGCCACGGGCATACGGGTCCCAGTACGGTGCACCCAGGCCGGTGAAGGCGGGCACCAGGTATACGCCGTTGCTGTCCTTGACCTTGCTGGCGAAGTATTCGGTATCCAGTGCGTCGTTGACGATCTTCAGTTCGTCACGCAGCCACTGCACGGTGGAACCACCGTTGAACACCGCGCCCTCCAGCGCGTAAGCCACTTCGCCTCGGGGGCCGCAGGCAATGGTGGTGAGCAGGCCATGGGACGATTTCACCGCCTGATCGCCGGTGTTCATCAGCAGGAAGCAGCCGGTGCCATAGGTGTTCTTGGCCTGGCCCGGCTCCACGCACATCTGGCCGAAGAGTGCCGACTGCTGGTCACCGGCGATACCGGCAATGGCGATGCCGCTCTTGGTGTGGCCGTATACCTCGGAAGAAGGGCGTACCTCGGGCAGCATCTGCCGTGGGATACCGAGGATTTCCAGAAGCTTGTCGTCCCATTGCAGGCTGTGGATGTTGAACATCAGCGTGCGCGAGGCGTTGGTGTAGTCGGTGACATGTACCTTGCCACCGGAGAACTTCCAGATCAGCCAGGTATCGATGGTGCCGAACAGCAGTTCGCCGCGCTCGGCGCGTTCGCGGGCACCCTCGACATTGTCGAGGATCCACTTCAGCTTGGTGCCGGAGAAGTACGGGTCGGTGACCAGGCCAGTGGCTTCGCGAATGTAGTCTTCATGGCCGTCGCGCTTGAGCTGCGCGCAGATTTCGGTGCTGCGGCGGCACTGCCAGACGATGGCGTTGTACACCGGACGGCCGGTTTCCTTGTCCCACACCACGGTAGTTTCACGCTGGTTGGTGATACCCAGTGCCGCGACTTGGGCATGGCTGATGCCCGCCTGGGCCAGGGCCTCGACCATGGTCGCGCTCTGCGTGGCGAAGATTTCCATCGGGTCGTGCTCGACCCAGCCCGCCTGCGGGTAATGCTGGGCGAACTCGCGCTGGGAGGTGCCCACCACATTGGCGTCGCGGTCGAAAATGATGGCCCGCGAACTGGTGGTGCCCTGGTCCAGGGCGATGATGTAGTTCTTATCCTGGGTGTCTGTCATGGTCGTAGGCCTTGCGAAAATAGGGGGGTCAGGGCTGGGCGTGATGCCGGCGTCAATTGACTTGAGTATCGCCCTGGCGATTGTCATTTGTCTCAGGGTTCACAGCGGCTGCCATTGGCAGGTTGCGGGCGATCAAGCCGCGATAGGTCGCGGCGCCCAGGCAGGCGCCAAGGATCGGTGCGAACACTGGAACCAGGAAATAAGGCATGTCCCGACCGCCAGTGAAGGCGATTTCGCCCCAACCGGCCAGGAAGGTCATGAGTTTTGGCCCGAAATCGCGTGCCGGGTTCATGGCAAAGCCGGTCAACGGGCCCATGGCGCTGCCGATCACGGCGATAAGCAGGCCGATCAGCAGTGGGGCCATGGCGCCGCGCGGCAGACCGTTGTTGTCGTCGGTCAAGGCCATGATCACGGCCATCAGGATGGCGGTGATGATCACTTCGACCAGGAACGCCTGGCCGGTGGATAACGATGGGTGCGGGTAGGTGGAGAACACCGAGGCCAGCTCCAGGCTGGCTTCGCTACCGCGCAACATGGCATGGGCCTGTTCGAAATCGAAGAACAGGTTGCTGTACAGCGTATAGACCAATGCTGCGCCACAGAACGCGCCGCACACCTGGGCCAGCATGTAGAAGGGCAGCTTGCGCTTGTCGAAGCCGGCGAACAGGGTGAGGGCGATGCTCACCGCCGGGTTCAGGTGCGCGCCGGAAATCCCGGCGGTCAGGTAGATCGCCATGCTGACGCCCACACCCCAGATGATACTGATTTCCCACAGGCCGAAGCTGGCGCCCGCGACCTTGAGCGCGGCGACGCAGCCGGTACCGAAGAAGATGAGCAGTGCAGTGCCGAGGAACTCGGCCAGGCATTGGCTGGACAGCGCAGGTTGGCGTAGAGCAGTCGTCATGTATGACCTCGTTTTTTTTGTTGTGAGGCGCGTGGCGCTCGACAGCAAAGCCCGGAGTCTATCCCCGTTGACCCCAGGCGGATGTAGGAATTGCACCTTAAAAGTGCACCATTTATTCAGAAACGAAAAAATATAGACAAGAAACGCTGATGTCAAAGGTCGAAAGTGAACGGTCGGTCACGATCTGGATGCTGATTTCAGGTGCGGATCCGCGTACTAGAGGCGCGCAATTGCGGTGCGCTGGCTGCGGTGTGGGAATTGTCCTAAAGTAGCCGCCGAGCTGTCCCGACCGGAGCCCCTGCATGACCCCCGCCCTAGACCTGTTGAAGAAACACCGTGCCGAGCACCGTGTGCACAGTTACGAACATGACCCAAAATCGGCGTCATATGGCCTTGAGGCGGCGGAAAAGCTCGGTCTCGACCCGCAGCAGGTATTCAAGACCTTGCTGGCGAGCAGCGAGAAGGGAGAATTGCTGGTGGCGGTGGTGCCCGTGGTGGGTACGCTGGACCTCAAGGCCCTGGCCCATGCCGCGGGCGTGAAGAAGTGCGAGATGGCCGACCCGGCGGCGGCACAACGGGCCACGGGGTACCTGGTGGGCGGGATCAGCCCGCTGGGGCAGAAGAAGCGCCTGCGCACCTTTATCGATGACTCGGCGCAGAACTTTGCAACCATCCATGTCAGCGCCGGGCGGCGTGGGTTGGAGGTGGAGTTGGCGGCCGTGGTGCTGGCCGAGCACACCCAGGGCAAGTTTGCCGGGATCGGTAGAGGCTGAGAATCTTGGGGCTGCTTTGCAGTCCATCGCCGGCAAGCCAGCTCCCACAGGTACAGCGTTGCCTTCAGGGCATGTGGTGATTCTGTGGGAGCTGGCTTGCCGGCGAAAGGGCCGCAAAGCGGCCCCAAAATTTCGAATCAGGTCGCCGAGCTGTACCGGCGCACGCCGTTCTCCTGCCGCGGCAACTGCGCCGCCACGCTGCCCGGGACCGGGAACAGCACCAGGTGATCGGCCTTGACCGCAATTCCCACATCCTCACCGACCTGATGGTCGTTATGGCTAGGGAAGATCGCCTCCAGCTGGCTGCCGGTCGGCAACTGCAGGCGGTACAGGGTCGATGCTCCAAGGAAGCTCTTGCCGACGATGTTCGCCTGCAGTGCGCTGCCCGGTGCGTGGACGATATCGTCAGGGCGCAGCAGCACATCCACCGAGCTGCCCGGCGCCATGATGTAGGCACGGTTGCCGCGCAATTCACCCAGCTCGGTATTGACCGCCTCGTGGCTGATCATCTGCCCACGGATGAAATACCCCTGGCCAATGAAGCTGGCCACGAATGGCGTCTGCGGCTCGTGGTAAAGATTGTAGGGTGTATCCCATTGTTCCAGGCGGCCTTCCTTGAACACGCCGACCTGGTCGCTGACGGCAAAGGCCTCTTCCTGGTCATGGGTCACCAGGATGGCGCTGGTGCCGCGGCTCTTGAGAATGTCGCGAACCTCATGGCTCAGGCGCCGGCGCAGTTCCACGTCGAGGTTGGAGAATGGCTCGTCGAGCAGCAGCAGTTGCGGCTCCGGTGCCAGTGCACGGGCCAGGGCGACCCGTTGCTGTTGGCCGCCGGACAGTTCATGCGGGTAGCGCCCGCCCAGGCCGCCCAGCTTGACCAGCTCGAGCATCTCTTCGATGACCTCGGCCTGGCGCGGGTGCTTGGCGATGCCGAAGGCAATGTTCTGCGCCACGGTCAGGTGCGGGAACAGCGCGTAATCCTGGAACACCATGCCGATGCGGCGCTTTTCCGGGGCCAGGGTGAAGCCGGCCCGGGAAATGACCTCGCCGGCCAGCTGGATCTCGCCGTCGTGCACGGGTTCGAAACCGGCGATGGCGCGCAGGGTAGTGGTTTTGCCGCAACCGGATGAACCCAGCAGGCAACCGATGTCGCCTGCGTTCAGGTGCAGATTGAGGTTCTGGACGATGCGCTGGTCGCCATAGCCGCAGGCGAGGTTGCGCAGGTTGAGCAGTAGGGGTTGACTCATGCGTGGTGGTAAGCCGGTTCTACAAGGAATTCGAGAAGGGCCTTCTGTGCATGCAGGCGGTTTTCAGCCTGGTCCCAGGCGACCGAACGTGGGTCGTCGAGCAGGTCATGGCTGATTTCCTCACCACGGTGGGCTGGCAGACAGTGCATGAACAGGGCGTCGGGTGCCGCCAGGTCGAGCAGTTCGCGGGTGACCTGGTAAGGCGCGAAATGCGCCAGGCGCCGTGCAGTTTCCTCCTCCTGGCCCATGGAAGTCCAGACATCCGTGGTCACCAGATGGGCGCCGCGCACGGCTTCCTTCGGGTCACGCACGATCTGCACGTGCTCACCACCAATGGCCATGAAGCGTGGGTCCGGCTCGTAGCCTTCCGGGCAGGCGATGCGCAGCTGGAAGTCGAACTGCCTGGCTGCCTCGATGTACGAGTTGCACATGTTGAAGCCATCACCGATCCAGGCGACGGTCTTGCCCTGGATCGAGCCGCGATGTTCGAGGAAGGTCTGCATGTCGGCCAGCAGCTGGCATGGGTGCGACTCGTCGGACAGCGCGTTGATCACCGGCACACGCGAATTGGCGGCGAATTCGGTCAGGGTGCTGTGGGCGTGGGTACGGATCATCACCACATCGAGCATGCTCGACAGCACGATGGCGCTGTCGCCGATCGGCTCGCCACGGCCCAGCTGGGTGTCGCGCGGGGACAGGAAGATGGCCTGGCCGCCGAGCTGGATCATGCCGGCCTCGAACGACACGCGGGTACGGGTCGAGGACTTCTCGAAGATCATGCCCAGCACGCGGTTCTTCAGGGGCTCGAACAGCACGCCTCGCTTGCGCAGGTCCTTCAGCTCGATGCCGCGGCGGATCACACCGAGCAATTCGTCGGTGGTGAAGTCCAGCAGGGAGAGAAAGTGCCTAGCGCTCATGATTGACTACCTTATCTGCAACTGTATGCAGGTCGACCGTATGGTTTTTTTTGACAACGGGAGTGACCTGCGGCGTAAGCCGCACGGGGGCGGACGAAATAGGGAAAGGCGCAATACTATAAGTAAATGTCGCCTGAAGCCAAGAGGGGAAACAGCTGCCCAGTATCAAAGGGTGTTGCAAAGGGTGTCTTTACCCGACGGGCAGTGCTGTTTTTTATTTGCTACAGAGGGTTGTACACGGCTTGCCGGCAATTTGGCAAATGGCTGTCGCAAATCGTGTGCCTGATGTCGGTGGATTCACGCCACGAAGCGCGCTGGCCGGTGGCCGGTGCTGGGCGCATAGTCGATGTTCGACAACCCTCTACACATCCTCCATAACAACAACGCAGAGGCGGCCATGACCAAGACCCTGCATCACCGTGCCTGTCACCTGTGCGAAGCGATCTGTGGGCTGAACATCGAAGTCAGCCATGACGTCGACGGGCGGGCGCTGATCAGTTCGATCAAGGGCGACCCCCAGGACCCGTTCAGCCGTGGCCATGTCTGCCCAAAGGCCGTGGCTTTGCAGGACATCCAGAATGACCCCGACCGCCTGCGCCAACCGCACAAGCGGGTGGGCGAGCATTGGCAGGCCATCGGCTGGGACGAAGCCTTTGCCCTGGCCGCCGACAGGCTGTGGGCGATCCAGCGGGCCCGTGGGCGCAATGCCGTGGCGGTGTACCAAGGCAACCCGAGCGTGCACAACTACGGCCTGATGACCCACAGCAACTACTTCCTGGGCCTGTTGAAAACCCGCAACCGCTTCTCTGCCACCTCGGTGGACCAGTTGCCGCAGCACCTGGTCAGCCACCTGATGTACGGCCATGGCCTGCTGCTGCCGATCCCGGACATCGACCAGACCGGTTTCATGCTGATCCTTGGCGGCAACCCGCTGGCATCCAACGGCAGCATCATGACCGTGCCGGACGTGGAAAAACGACTGAAAGCCCTGCAGGCCCGGGGTGGGCGCCTGGTGGTGGTGGACCCGCGACGCAGCGAAACAGCGGCGATGGCCGACAGTCACCTGTTCATTCGCCCTGGAGGGGATGCGGCCTTGTTGTGTGGCTTGCTCAATACCCTGTTCGCTGAAGGCCTGGCGCGCGGCTCGCACTTGCCGGTCGCCGGCCTGCAGCAGGTGCGCGAAGCGATCGCGCCGTTCAGCGCGGAGGCCATGAGTGGGCACTGCGGCATTGCCGCGACAGACATCCGCCAGCTGGCACGGGACTTCGCCGCGGCCGACAGGGCGGTGTGCTACGGCCGCATGGGGGTTTCGACCCAAGCCTACGGCACCCTTTGCCACTGGCTGGTGCAACTGATCAACCTGGTGACCGGCAACCTTGACCGTGAAGGCGGCGCGTTGTGCACCGAGCCTGCCGTCGACCTGGTGGCGACCACCTCGGGTGGCCATTTCAACGCTTGGCAGAGCCGGGTGTCGGGCTTGCCCGAGTACGGCGGCGAACTGCCCGTGGCGGCCTTGGCCGAGGAAATGCTCACACCCGGCGAAGGGCAGGTGCGCGCGCTGGTGACGGTGGCCGGCAACCCGGTGCTGTCCACGCCGAACGGCCGCCAGCTGGATGTGGCGCTGGAGGGGTTGGAATTCATGCTCAGCATCGACCTGTACATCAACGAAACCACCCGCCATGCCGATCTGATCCTGCCCTCCACCTCGGCGCTGGAAAACGACCATTACGACAGCACGTTCAACTTGCTGGCCGTGCGCAACGTGACACGCTTCAATCGGGCGATCCTGGCCAAGCCCGAAGGCGCATTGCATGACTGGGAGATTTTCGTCGGGCTGGCCCAAGCGTTCGCCAAACGCGCCGAGCTGGAATTGAAGCCGACCTGGGCTCCAGCGCAGATGATCGACCTGGCCTTGCGCAAGGGGCGCTATGGTGAAGCGACGCCCTGGCAGTTGTCGCTGGCAGCGCTGGACAAGCACCCGCATGGCCTCGACCTTGGGCCATTGCGTGCCAATCTCGCTGCACGCCTGACGACTGCCAGCAAGGCAGTCGAAGCGGCGCCCCAGGTACTGCTGGACGACCTCGGCCGGCTGGCGCAACAAGCCCCTCCGGCGCCGGGCGAGCTGCTGCTGATCGGCCGTCGTCATGTACGCAGCAACAATTCGTGGATGCACAATTTTCATCGGCTGGTGAAAGGCAAACCGCGACATCAGTTGTTGATGCACCCGCAGGACCTGCAGCAGCGGCAGCTGCAGGACGGCCAGCGGGTTCGTATCCGCTCGCGTACCGGGGACCTTGAAGTCGAGGTGCAGGCCTGCGAGGACATGATGCCGGGTGTGGTCAGCCTGCCTCATGGCTTCGGTCACTCTCGTCAGGGCGTGCACATGCAGATCGCCCAGGCGCAACCTGGCGTGAGCGCCAACGACCTCACCGATGAGCGCCTGCGTGACCAGGTTTCCGGCAATGCGGCCCTCAATGGCGTACCCGTGCAGGTAGAGGCCGCGTAAGGAATGGTAAGGCCGAGCATGCTGCTCGGCTTTCCGTTACAATGCGTCACCGTGCCGACGACCGCGTCGGAAAGTTCAGCCGAGGTGCTACATGGATATCATCGAAACGATCAAAGAGCAGATTGCCAACAACACCATTCTGCTTTACATGAAAGGCTCGCCGAATGCCCCGCAGTGTGGCTTCTCTGCGCGTGCATCGCAGGCCGTGATGGGTTGTGGCGAGAAGTTCGCCTACGTCGACATCCTGCAGAACCCGGAAATCCGTGCGAATTTGCCAAAATACGCCAACTGGCCGACCTTCCCGCAGCTGTGGGTAGCTGGTGAACTGGTCGGCGGCAGCGACATCATGCTGGAAATGTTCGAGAAGGGTGAGCTGCAGACCATGATCAAGGAAGCGGCTGCCAAGGCCAAGGCTTCCGAGGCCTGATTTCCGGCAGACATAAAAAAACCCGCACATGGCGGGTTTTTTTATGGGGCGAAATTCTATTCTTCGCCCATCTGCGACTGCAGGTAGTTCTCGATACCGATCTTGTCGATCAGCCCCAGCTGGGTTTCCAGCCAGTCGATGTGTTCTTCCTCGGATTCGAGGATGTCTTCGAGCATGTCACGCGAGCCGAAGTCGCCAGCGGTTTCGCAATGGGCGATGGCTGCTTTGAGGTCGACCAGGCCTTTCTGTTCGATCTTCAGGTCGCACTCGAGCATTTCCTTGGTGTGCTCGCCAATCAGCAGCTTGCCCAGGTCCTGGACGTTGGGGATGCCTTCGAGGAAGAGAATACGCTTGATCAGTTTGTCAGCGTGCTTCATCTCGTCGATGGATTCCTTGTACTCGTGCTTGCCGAGTTTGTTCAGGCCCCAATCTTCGTACATGCGTGCGTGCAGGAAGTACTGGTTGATCGCGACCAGCTCGTTTCCGAGGATCTTGTTGAGATGCTGGATGACGCTTACGTCGCCTTTCATGTCGGGTTCCTGCCCTGTAGAGATGTGCCAATACAGGGAAGTTTGAGCCCGATACTTGGGTGTGTCAAACCTAAGTTCTTGAATAATAAATGAAAATTAATGGAAATAAGAATGTTTGTGAACCGCGTTGAAGCGCTAACTTATTGAATTGCAGACATAAAAAAACCGGACGCAAGGTCCGGTTCTTCGAATTCTGGGTTTTCAGGCCGCGGTAAATTCCACGGGGTAGGGCAGGGCTGCCTGGCTGACCTGAAGCTCGGTCAACGTTTCGCGGACCACCTGCTTGGCCACGCAGGCACATTTGCCACACTGGCTGGCGACGTTGGTCGCGGCTCGCACTTCCTTGTAGCTGCAGCATCCTTCATAGATCGCATCGCGGATCTGTCCGTCGGTAACGCCGACACAAAGACACACATACATAAAGGCTGACCATCGTTGGTGGGCTCGATGGAGTGGAGCTTAATGTTAATGAGAATGCTTGTCAAAGTGGTTTCTGAAATGGCCGTGCTTGAGCGACCGGCGGTTGCTTCGTCGTTGGAGTCGGCCTGTCACCAGAAGCCGTGTATGATGGTCAGCCTTTGTTGGATGTCGGGCAAGCCCGTCTGGCCCGGCAAACGGTTTTTCACCCTCATCAGGAGATTACAATGAGCGTACTCGTTGGTAAGAAAGCCCCCGATTTCACCGTGCCGGCCGTGCTGGGCAATGGCGAGATCGTCGACAGCTTCAACCTGGCTTCGGCCATCAAGGGCAAGTACGGCCTGGTGTTCTTCTACCCGCTGGACTTCACCTTCGTCTGCCCGTCCGAGCTGATCGCCCTGGACAACCGCATCCCTGACTTCCAGGCACGCAACGTGGAAGTGATCGGCGTGTCGATCGACTCGCACTTCACCCACAACGCCTGGCGTAACACCCCGGTCAACAACGGCGGTATCGGCCAGGTCAAATACACCCTGGCTGCCGACATGACCCACGAAATCTGCAAGGCCTACGACGTCGAGTCCGAAGGCGGCGTGGCCTTCCGTGGCGCCTTCCTGATCGACACCAACGGTGTTGTCCGTTCGCAGATCGTCAACGACCTGCCTCTGGGCCGCAACATGGACGAGCTGCTGCGCTTGGTCGACGCCCTGCAGTTCCACGAAGAGCACGGCGAAGTCTGCCCTGCCAACTGGAAAAAAGGCGACAAAGGCATGAACGCTTCGCCGGAAGGCGTTGCTGCCTACCTGAGCGAGAACGCTGGCAAGCTGTAATTGCCGCGAGCATGAAAAAACCGGCCCTGGTGGCCGGTTTTTTTGTGCCTTCCTGTGCCGGCCTCTTCGCGGGTAAACCCGCTCCCACAGGAGAGCCACAGGTCTGAGCCAATGTGGATCCTTGTGGGAGCGGGTTTACCCGCGAATGCGATCCCAACTCAGTCGTTGAAGTCGCGCCAGCCGCCCATCTCTTTCCAGCGGTTGACGATGCCGCAGAACAGCTCGGCCGTCTTCTCGGTGTCATAACGCGCCGAGTGCGCCTCACGTCCGTCGAAGTCAATGTCGGCGCTCTGGCAGGCCCGCGCCAGTACGGTCTGGCCATAAGCCAGGCCGGCCAGCGTAGCGGTGTCGAAGCTGGAGAACGGGTGGAACGGGTTGCGCTTCAGGTCATTGCGTGTCACCGCCGCATTGAGGAAGCCCAGGTCGAAGCTGCTGTTGTGGCCGACCAGGATTGCCCGCTTGCAGCCATTGGCCTTGAGCGCCTTGCGTACGCCACGGAAGATGTCGGTCAGCGCGCTTTCCTCGCTGACCGCCATGCGCAGCGGGTGGTCCAGTTTGATCCCGGTGAACTCCAGCGCAGCCGCCTCGATGTTGGCGCCCTCGAATGGCTCCACCCGGTGGAAGTAGGTGTGCTCGGGGAACAGGAAGCCCTTTTCGTCCATGCCGATGGTGACTGCGGCAATTTCCAGCAGGGCATCGGTAGCGCTGTTGAAGCCGCCGGTTTCAACATCCACCACTACCGGCAGATAGCCGCGGAAGCGCTCGGCCATCGGGTGGCGCGAGCCGCTGCTGCCTTGGGTGTCCAGGTCGTCTTCGTAGAGGTCTTCGCTCACGCGTTTTCCTCCAGCAGGCGCCAGCGCAGTTTTTCGCCGGCGCGCAGCGGGACCACGGTCTGCTCGCCAAAAGGCAGGCTGTCCGGGGCGGTCCATTCTTCGCGAACCAGGGTAATGGTGTCGGTGTTGGCCGGCAGGCCGTAGAACGCCGGACCGTGCAGGCTGGCGAAGCCTTCCAGTTTGTCCAGCGCGTTACGCTGCTCGAATGCTTCGGCGTACATCTCGATGGCTGCGTAGGCGGTGTAGCAACCGGCGCAACCGCAGGCGGCTTCCTTGGCGTGACGGGCGTGCGGGGCAGAGTCGGTACCCAGGAAGAACTTCGGGTTGCCGCTGGTGGCTGCGTCAAGCAGCGCCACCTGATGGGTGTTGCGCTTGAGGATCGGCAGGCAATAGAAGTGCGGGCGAATGCCGCCAACCAGCATGTGGTTGCGGTTGTACAGCAGGTGCTGCGCGGTGATGGTCGCGCCGACGTTGGCCGGGGCCTCGGTGACGAACTGCGCGGCATCGCTGGTGGTGATGTGCTCGAACACCACCTTCAGCGTCGGGAAGCGCTCGACCACACGGCGCATGTGCTCGTCGATGAAGCGCTTCTCGCGGTCGAACACGTCGATCTCGCTGCGGGTCACTTCGCCATGCACCAGTAGCGGCATGCCAACTTCCGCCAACGCTTCGATGGCCGGGAAGATGTTGTCGATGCTGGTCACGCCCGAGTCGGAATTGGTGGTGGCGCCGGCCGGGTACAGCTTGGCGGCGTACACGAAACCGCTGGCCTTGGCCGCGCGGATGTCCTCGGGGCTGGTGCGGTCGGTGAGGTACAGCACCATCAGCGGCTCGAAGCGGCTGCCAGCCGGGCGGGCGGCCAGGATGCGCTCACGGTAGGCGCCGGCCTCGGAGGCATTGCGTACCGGCGGAACCAGGTTGGGCATGATGATGGCACGGGCGAAAGTACGCGCCACGTCGCCAACGGTGTGGGGCAGGACGGCACCATCGCGCAGATGGATGTGCCAGTCGTCGGGACGCAGGAGGGTCAGGCGATCGGACATTGGGGATTCCAGGCGGGTCGAACTCAAGCGCCAATGCTACCGGAAAACCCTGGGTGGAGCACGGCTATCAAGTTTTCAGCCAGGCGTCCGATAGCCTGCAGGTAAGCCGTCAGAATTTGTGGAGCCGCCCGTGCGCCAGCGTTACCTAGCCCTGTTGACCCTGTTCGCCAGCCTGCCGGCCGGTGCACTGACCTTCCAGACGCGCATGGAGAACATTGCCTGGAAGGTCGAGGGTGACCAGTTCGAATGCCGGCTGATCCAGCCTATCGACGGTTTCGGCAGTGGCGAGTTCGTGCGCCGCGCGGGCGAGCAGCCGGTGTTCCAGCTGCGCTCGGACAGCAACGTACTGGGTGCGGGCACGGCCACATTGCTGGCAGCTGCTGCACCGTGGCAACCCGGGCGCAGCGACATCAACCTGGGCAGCGTGCGCATGGCCCGCACCGGGCTGTTGTTCAGTTCCTCCCAGGGCCAGGCCAGTCGCCTGATCAATGGCTTGCTCGATGGGCGCAGCACGGTGATACGCAATTACGCCGGCGAGGCGGGCAGGCCGATGGAAGTGCGGGTACTGCCGGTCAGCTTTGCCAAGGCCTACAACGACTATCAGGCCTGTGCCGGCAAGCTGCTGCCGATGAACTACGATCAGGTGCGTCAGACCCAGGTGGGCTTCCCGGGGGGAGGCTTCGAGCTGGATGCCTCGGCCAAGGCGCGGCTGGATGTGATTCTCGACTACATGAAGGCTGACCCGACGGTGAACCATGTCGAGCTCAACGGCCACTCCGACAACAGTGGCAACCGCCTGACCAATCGCGACATGTCGCGCCGCCGGGCACTGGCGGTGGCCGACTACCTCAAGGCCCATGGCGTTCCGGAGGAGCAGATTACCGTGCGTTTCCATGGCGAACGTTACCCGTTGGCCAAGAACAACAGTGCAGCCAACCGGGCGCGTAACCGGCGGGTGAATATCGAACTGGATCGGGTGACGGTGATCGAGAAGCCGGGTGAAAAACCTGTCGAAAAGGCTCCTGAGCCAACGCCTGCCAAGTCATGAAGTCTGCAGGGCTTTCTGTAGGAGCGGCCTTGTGTCGCGATGGGCTGCGCAGCAGCCCCCGGATCTCAGCCAAGCAGCGAAAATTGCCGGGGCTGCTGCGCAGCCCATCGCGACACAAGGCCGCTCCTACACGGCACTTCATACTTTCCGACGGTAAGTCGCCCTTCCGAAAGTTCCTGTCGCTTTGTCGTCAGAAGCTGTCGCCCCACTGTAAATTTATCCGTAACGTCGTTAGAATCGATCCCTTTCCGTACAACCCCGTGGAGTGATGGCATGGCGGACGTAAAAAAGGTCGTACTGGCGTATTCCGGCGGCCTTGATACTTCGGTGATTCTCAAGTGGCTGCAGGATACCTACAACTGCGAAGTGGTGACCTTCACCGCTGACCTGGGGCAGGGCGAAGAGGTCGAGCCGGCTCGTGCCAAGGCCCAGGCAATGGGCGTTAAAGAGATTTACATCGACGACCTGCGCGAAGAATTCGTGCGTGATTTTGTGTTCCCGATGTTCCGCGCCAACACCGTCTACGAGGGCGAGTACCTGCTGGGTACTTCCATCGCCCGTCCGCTGATCGCCAAGCGCCTGATCGAAATCGCCAACGAAACCGGCGCCGACGCCATTTCCCACGGCGCCACCGGCAAAGGCAACGACCAGGTGCGTTTCGAACTGGGTGCGTACGCCCTGAAGCCAGGCGTCAAGGTCATCGCCCCATGGCGTGAGTGGGACCTGCTGTCCCGCGAGAAGCTGATGGACTACGCCGAGAAGCACGGCATCCCGATCGAGCGCCACGGCAAGAAGAAGTCGCCGTACTCGATGGACGCCAACCTGCTGCACATCTCCTACGAAGGCGGTGTTCTGGAAGATACCTGGACCGAGCACGAAGAAGACATGTGGCGCTGGAGCGTCTCGCCCGAGAACGCCCCGGACCAGGCTACCTACATCGAGCTGACCTACCGCAACGGTGACATCGTAGCCATCGACGGCGTCGAGAAGACCCCGGCCACCGTCCTGGCCGACCTGAACCGTATCGGTGGTGCCAATGGCATCGGCCGTCTGGACATCGTCGAGAACCGTTACGTCGGCATGAAGTCGCGTGGGTGCTACGAGACCCCAGGTGGCACCATCATGCTCAAGGCCCACCGTGCCATCGAGTCGATCACCCTGGACCGCGAAGTCGCTCACCTGAAGGATGAGCTGATGCCGAAGTACGCCAGCCTGATCTACACCGGCTACTGGTGGAGCCCGGAGCGTCTGATGCTGCAGCAGATGATCGACGCGTCGCAGGTCAACGTGAACGGCGTGGTACGCCTGAAGCTGTACAAGGGTAACGTCACCGTTGTCGGCCGCAAGTCGGACGACTCGCTGTTCGACGCCACCATCGCTACCTTCGAAGAAGATGGCGGCGCCTACAACCAGGCGGACGCTGCGGGCTTCATCAAGCTCAACGCCCTGCGTATGCGCATTGCTGCCAACAAGGGCCGCTCGCTGCTCTGATCGCTGGCATGTGCAGCAAGAACCCCGGCGCAGGCCGGGGTTTTTTTTGCCCTGTGGAAAGCCTGGGGCATTCAATGGCCGTCGTTCGCCACCTGTCCATCAAGCGCGCTGATCGATAGTTGCGCGCACTGGCGTCTGTCCAGGTTGCAAAAGCGCCAGGTGCGCGTTGGTTGAGGCGGTTGGGCAAGGGCGGATAGTAGTTGCTGTTCCATCAAGCGACAGGCATCAGGGCCGGAAAACATGAATGTGACAGGCTCGCCCTGCAGCGCTTCGCTGGTATCACCGGGCATCGCATGTTTGGCGACATCGCTCTGTGTCGACGCCTTGCCGTTTGCCTTTGTGTTTGGCGACGGGTCGTAGAACGACTTGTAATTGAAGTTGAGCGTGAGGAAGAACAGTGCCGTCAGGAAGAATGGGAAGCCTACCAGGAACCAGGTGTAGAGCTTTTGGCTGGACTCGCTGAGAAACGGCAATGTGGCAAGGGCCGAGGCTTCGATAATCCCTGCGAAGATGGCAATGATCGTCAGCGGGGCGACAGGTTGTACTTGGTGCATATGGGTCGTCTCCAGCGATTTTGCACATCTTTACCTTTTGACGATGCTCAACTAAAGACTGGATTGTTTCCCGGGTGAGAGTAATCGCTCGAATTGCAGACGAAATGTCTATTCAGCGTATTTGAGTGGTTATTTCATCAGGTATTGGCCGGTTTTCAAGTGAGTGCACTTTCAGGTCGGTGATACTGTTCATTTGGTAACAAGGAATTTGATTGTTACAAGTACATCAATTGAGTGTAGGAAATTTCTGTAAGTGTTGTAGGTTCCATCTGTTCATTTGTTTCGCCGCTAAATCGCCGCGCCAGCAAGCGCTCTGTAGGTTATCTTGGCGTGCCAAAGCAAAAGCAATGAATGGATATCGCATGAATAAAGTGCTTATCGTGGATGATCATCCGGTCATACGCCTGGCCGTACGCATGCTGATGGAGCGGCATGGGTATGACGTCGTGGCGGAAACGGACAACGGAGTGGCTGCGTTGCAACTGACACGGCAACACCTGCCGGATATCGTGGTGCTCGATATCGGTATCCCCAAGCTGGATGGCCTGGAGGTGATCGGCCGCATGACGGCCTTCAGCCCGGGCAGCAAGGTGCTGGTGCTGACATCACAGGCCCCCGGCAACTTTTCGATGCGCTGCATGCAGGCGGGGGCGGCAGGGTATGTGTGCAAGCAGCAGGAACTCACAGAACTGCTGAGCGCCATCAAGGCCGTTTTGTCGGGGTACAGCTATTTCCCCAACCAGGCCCTGCATGTGTCACGAGGAAGGGGCGGAAGCGAGACGGATATGGTCAACCGCCTTTCGGCGCGCGAGATGACAGTGCTGCAACAGCTGGCGCGAGGGCGTTCCAACAAGGAGATTGCCGACAGCATGTTCCTCAGCAACAAGACGGTCAGTACCTACAAGTCACGCCTGTTGCTCAAGCTCAATGCGCGGTCGCTGGTCGACCTGATCGAGCTGGCGCAACGGCAAGGGTTGAACTGACCGCCAAGGCCGTGAAGCCTCCAGCCAGGAGGCTTTGCCCGGGTTACAGATCGTAGTCGAAGTCGGCCAGCTGCTTCTGCAGGCGCCTTTCTTCAAGCATATTGTCGATGGTGCGGCGTTTGCTCAGGTTGGTCTTTGCGGTTTCCACCTGGGGTTCCGCTTCGTCATCCACGGCAACAAAATCATCTTCGATCGGCAGGTCGTCTTTATCGCTACTCATGAGTCGCTCCAAGCCAAGGGGCCATTGGCCGTCCTTATAACCAGAAAGCAGACGCTGGTAAAAAAGATTTTTTCAATCGCCGCAAGTGGTTTTCAGCTATCGGCTCAATCGTCTGAGGTCTTGTGCTTGTACTCGCACAAATCTTCGATCCGACAGCTGCCACAGCGTGGCTTGCGCGCCTGGCATACATAGCGCCCGTGCAGGATCAGCCAGTGGTGAGCGTCGAGCAGATAATCCTTTGGTACGAACTTGATCAGCTTCTTCTCCACCTCCAGGACTGTCTTGCCTGGCGCGATGCCTGTGCGGTTACTGACCCGGAAGATATGGGTATCCACGGCCATGGTCGGCTGGCGGAACGCTGTGTTGAGCACTACGTTGGCGGTCTTGCGACCCACGCCGGGTAGCGCCTCCAGGGCTTCGCGGGTTTGTGGTACCTGGCTGTCATGGCGTTCGATCAGCAGCCGGCAGGCTTCGATGACGTTCTTGGCCTTGCTGTTGTACAAGCCAATGGTCTTGATGTACTCACTCAGGCCTTCGACGCCCAGCGCATAGATGGTCTCGGGGGTGTTGGCGACCGGGAACAGGCGTGCAGTGGCCTTGTTGACGCCGACATCGGTGGACTGCGCGGACAGCGTCACGGCGACCAGAAGTTCGAACGGGGTGGTGTAGGCCAGTTCGGTCTTCGGGTCGGGGTTGTCTTCGTGCAGCCTGCGAAAGATCTCCAGGCGTTTGGCGGCATTCATGAAATCAGAGCTTTCCTTGACGGTGTGATTGGGCGGGACCCGGACGCAGGCGATTGTACAAGGCCAGCAACAATCCAAGCAGTAGCAAACCACCCGGGGCCAGGGTAGCCAGGTGCAGGCCGGTACCATCGGCCAGCCATTGGCGGCTGGCGCCGAGCAGCAGGCATGTGGCGAGCAGCGCGCAATGGTGGCCAGCGAGCACGCGCCAGCGGCCTTGACCGGGCAACAGGTGGTCAATGGCCAGGCATTGCAGGCACAGCAGTGCGGGGTAGTGGCCGAGGGCGAGTGCCAGTGGCAGCAGCCAGGCACGCAGTGCCAGTTGCAGGCAACTGGCCAGGGCCGCCAATACCAGCAGGCTGGCCAGTACATAGGTCCATGTAGCGAGCCGCTGGCGCAGGGGTGCCAGCAACAGCTGGTGAAGGCTGCTCATCAGCACCGCACACACGCCTATGGTGGCGCCTTCGCTCAATGTTCGGGTGGCACCCAGTAGCGGCACCAGGCTTGCGCCGAGCAGGTAGAACCTAGTCATGCGTGGCGCCCTCGAGCAATACGCTGCGCTGTTCATCGAAGTAACTCAGCGCTTCCTGCAGCGCGCCGATCACTGCCCGTGAGGTCACGGTTGCGCCGGCCAACTGGTCAAAGTCGCCCTGGTCGCGCTTCAGCGCCCAGCGATCGCCCAGCTGGCGGTTGGCAAATTGCCTCAGCCAGTTCAGTTGCGGATCACCCAGGCGTGCACCCAGCCCGGGGCTTTCCTGTTGCTCTACCACCTGGCTGCCGATCAACCGGCCGTCCGCGGCGATGGCCACGCTCAGCATGATCGGCCCAGCATAGCCTTGTGCCTGGGTGACCAGGATGATGGCGACCGGTTTGCCCGCCAGTGTCGCCCGATAAGCGGCCAGGATCCGGCTGTTTGGCCGCTGTGCGGCGGGCCTGGGCAGGGGGCTGTCCAGGGGTTGGTTGTCGTAACTGCCCTCTGGCAGTACCGCCAGCCGCTGCCTGCTGTTGAGTTGTTTCTCTGCGTCGGCGACGGCCGCGCTGGTCCAGTGCCGCCAAGCGAGGGTGGCCGACAGCGCCAGTGCCCCAGTCAGTAGCAGCACGCCCATATCACGTATCAGGCGCTTCATCGGGCAACCCGCTGGCGCTGCAAGGCCAGGCGTTCCAGGCTCGGCGCCGTGAGGTTCATCAGCAGGATGGCGAACGCCGTGCCGTCCGGGTAGCTACCCCAAGTGCGGATCAGGTAGATCAGCAGGCCTGCCCCCAGGCCGAACCCAAGCTTCGCCCACTCCTGCCGGGGCGCGGTCACCGGTTCGGTGGCAATGAAGAACGCCGCCATCATGGTCGAGCCGGAGAACAGGTGCAGCAGGGGGGAGCCGTTGGAGTCCGAACCCGAGCCATTCCAGCCCAGCAGGCTGAACAGGAACAACCCTGCCAGCAGGCCTGCCGGCGCATGCCAGCTGATCACCTTGCGTTGCAGCAGGAACAGGCCGCCCAACAGGAATGCCAGGTTGACCCATTCGCTGCCTCGCCCCCCGATGCTACCGAAGCCCGGGTGGCTGGCGAACAGCTCGTCGATGGTCAGGCTGCGGTTGTGACGCAGGCCGTCGAGCAGTGTCGGCCGGGCCCAGGCATCGATCTGATCGCTGCCGATGAATACCTGTTGCAGGCTGTCGAGCAGGCCAGGTGCTGGCCCTGGCCAATGGTTCATCTGCAACGGGAAGCTCAGCAGCACGAAGGCATAGCCGACCATGGCCGGGTTGAACAGGTTGCGCCCGACTCCGCCAAAGGCCTGCTTGCCGATGCCGATGGCAACGCTGGTAGCGATCACCGGCAACCACCATGGCGTCAGGGGGGGGAGGGCGGCGGCCAGCAGCACGGCAGTGACCAGCGCGCTGCCATCATTCAGCGCCGTGTTCCACGGTTGTGCTCGCAATGTGAGTACCAACCCCTCGCACAGCAGCGCGGCACTGGCGCAAAGCAACAGGTTCAGCAGCAAACTCCAGCCATGCAGCCAGAACAGCGCCAGCAGGCCAGGTACACAAGCCAGCAACACCAGGCCCATGCTGGTACGGAGCCGCGGGTCGGGCTTGGCAGTCATTGGGCGAACAGCCCATTGAAGCCTGAAAACGCCATGGCCATCACCCCGGCACCGAGCAGTTCGATGGGCAGGCCGCGCATTGCCCCGGGGACGTCGGCATGAGCGCTGCGCTGGCGCAGGTCGGCGAACAACACTAGCGCCAGCCAGAAGCCGCTGCCGGACAGCAGGCCTCGCAGCAGGGTAGCGAGCCATGTGCTGTCATCACTTGCCTGTTGCAGGGTCAACCCCAGTACTACCGCGTTGCTCAAAAGCAGCGTGGGCAATTGCGTTGTCGGCCAGGTCGGGCGCCACCTTGTCAGCAGCCATGGCACGCCCCAGGCAAGCATGGCCAGCCAGGGCAACAACAGGAACAGGGCAAGGTCCTGGGCCTGCAGCGGGGCAAGCACCCCGCGCACCAGAAGTTGTGCGCCAATCACGCCCAAGGCAATGCACAGTGCGCAGGCAAGGCCGTGCACATGCAGGTGCAGCCTGGGGATTGGCTGTTGTTGCAGGCACAGGTGATTGACCAGCGCGGCGCTGATCAGCACCAGAAGATAATCGCTCATGAGATGACGATAGCCGGGAATCGGGGCGATTGTCCGGGATTGGTGTGAGGCATTGGGGCCGCTTTGCGGCCCTTTCGCGACACAAGGCCGCTCCTATAGGGAAATGCGATCCCCTGTAGGAGCGGCCTTGTGTCGCGAAAGGGCTGCAGAGCAGCCCCCGGCAAGGTCAGTTACTTGATGCGCTGGCCCGGCTTGGCACCGCTGTCCGGGCTCAACAGGTAGATCTCTTCACCGCCAGGCCCGGCCGCCATTACCATGCCTTCGGACACGCCAAAACGCATCTTCCGTGGCTTGAGGTTGGCCACCATCATGGTCAGGCGGCCTTCCAGCTGGGACGGGTCGGGGTAGGCCGACTTGATGCCGGAGAACACGTTGCGGCGCTCGTCACCGATGTCCAGGGTCAGTTGCAGCAGCTTGTCGGCACCCGCTACGGCCTCGGCCTTGACGATCAGCGCCACGCGCAGGTCGACGGCAGCGAAGGTGTCGAACTCGATTTCCGCTGACAGCGGGTCCTTGGCCAGCTCGCCGTTGCCGGCCGGGGCCTTGGCTTCGGCGGCCAGCAGGTCTTCCTTGCTGGCGGCGACCATGGCTTCGACCTTGGCCGGTTCGATGCGGCTCATCAGTGCCTTGAACGGGTTCAGCTGGTGGTTTTCCAGGCGCGACAGGTGGTCGTTCCAGGTCAGCGGTGCCACGTTGAGGAAAGCCTCGGCGTCGGCGGCCAGCACCGGCAGCACCGGCTTGAGGAAGATCACCAGCTGGCGGAACAGGTTGATGCCCTGGGCGCAGATGGCTTGCACTTCATCCTGCTTGCCTTCCTGTTTGGCCAGCGACCACGGGGCCTTGTCGGCGATCCAAGCGTTGGCGCGGTCAGCCAGCGCCATGATTTCGCGCATGGCACGGCCGAAGTCGCGGCCTTCATAGGCGTCGGCGATCGACGGGGCTGCCGCCAGGAAGGCTTCGGTCAGCTCCGGTGCGGCATCGCCAGCCACCATCACGCCTTCGTTGCCCTTGTGGATGAAGCCGGCGCAGCGGCTGGCGATGTTGACCACCTTGCCGACCAGGTCGGAGTTCACCTTCTGCACGAAGTCTTCAAGGTTCAGGTCCAGGTCATCGACGCCACGACCCAGCTTGGCCGCGTAGTAGTAACGCAGGTATTCCGGCTGCAGGTGGTCGAGGTAGGTGCGGGCCTTGATGAAGGTACCGCGCGACTTGGACATCTTGGCGCCGTTCACGGTCAGGTAGCCGTGGACGTTGACCGCGCTTGGCTTGCGGAAGCCTGCGCCTTCGAGCATGGCTGGCCAGAACAGGGCGTGGAAGTTGACGATGTCCTTGCCGATGAAGTGGTACAGCTCGGCCTTGGAGCCTTCGTTCCAGAACGCGTCAAAGTCCAGCTCCGGGCGGCGTGCGCAGAGGTTCTTGAAGCTGGCCATGTAGCCGATCGGTGCATCCAGCCACACGTAGAAGTACTTGCCTGGCTCGCCCGGGATCTCGAAGCCGAAGTACGGCGCGTCGCGGGAAATGTCCCATTCCTGCAGGCCCGAGTCCAGCCATTCGGCCAGCTTGTTGGCCACCGCGTCCTGCAGCGTGCCGCTGCGGGTCCACTGCTGCAGCATGGCCTGGAAGTCCGGCAACTTGAAGAAGAAGTGCTGGGAATCACGCAGTACCGGGGTGGCACCAGAGATGGCCGACTTGGGGTTCTTCAGCTCGGTAGGCGCATAGGTGGCGCCGCATTTTTCGCAGTTGTCGCCGTACTGGTCTTCGGCCGCGCACTTGGGGCAGGTGCCCTTGATGAAGCGGTCGGCGAGGAACATGCCCTTTTCCGGATCGAAGTACTGGGTCACCGAACGGGTGGCGATGTGCCCGGCGTCACGCAGGCGTGCGTAGATCAGGCCCGACAGCTCGCGGTTCTCTTCGCTGTGGGTCGAATGGAAGTTGTCGAAGTCCACCAGGAAGTCGGCGAAGTCGCTGCTGTGTTCGGCCTGGACGTTGGCGATCAGCTGTTCCGGGGTGATGCCTTCCTTTTCGGCGCGCAGCATGATGGCCGAGCCGTGGGCATCGTCGGCGCAGACGTAGATGCACTGGTTGCCGCGCAGCTTCTGGAAGCGGACCCACATGTCTGTCTGGATGTACTCGAGCATATGGCCAAGGTGGATCGATCCGTTGGCATAGGGCAAGGCGCTGGTGACGAGAATCTGACGTGGCTCGGACATGGTGGCTTGGCTACTTATCTGGCGACGGGGTAAAAATGAGGTTGATCGGCCACTATAAAGGGCTGGCGAAGATATTTCACCCCGCATGCGCATCTGCTGACGATTGACGGGTTAGGATAGGCGCCTGTTTTACATTCAGTTTGCCATTGGGAGTCTCCATGAGTGCCGTCACCCGTGCCGCCGTCGAAGGCGTGCTTCGCCAGTACACCGACCCCTACCTGAACCAGGACCCGGTCAGCGCCGGCTGCGTGCGTGCCATCGATATCCAGGGCGGGCAGGTCAGCGTGCAGTTGCAGCTGGGTTATGCCGCAGGGCTGTTCAAGAACGGCTGGGCCCAGGTGCTGCAGACCGCCATCGGCAACCTCGAGGGCGTCAGCAGTGCCCAGGTGTCGATCGACTGCGTGGTTGCCGCGCACAAGGCTCAGGCCCAGGTGCCGGCCATGGCCAACGTCAAGAACATCGTCGCCGTGGCCTCGGGCAAGGGTGGTGTGGGCAAGTCGACCACGGCGGCCAACCTGGCCCTGGCGCTGGCCCGCGAGGGTGCGCGGGTGGGTATTCTCGATGCGGATATCTATGGCCCCAGCCAAGGCGTGATGTTCGGCATCGCCGAAGGCACCCGCCCGCAGATTCGCGAGCAGAAGTGGTTCGTGCCGATCAAGGCCCATGGCGTGGAAGTCATGTCCATGGCGTTCCTTACCGACGACAACACCCCGATGGTCTGGCGTGGCCCGATGGTTTCCGGCGCGCTGCTGCAGTTGGTGACCCAGACCGCCTGGGACGACCTGGATTACCTGGTGATCGACATGCCGCCGGGCACCGGTGATATCCAGCTGACCCTGGCGCAGAAGGTGCCGGTGGCCGGTTCGGTAATCGTCACCACTCCACAGGACCTGGCCCTGCTGGATGCCAGGAAGGGCGTGGAGATGTTCCGCAAAGTCAACATCCCGGTGCTGGGCGTGGTGGAGAACATGGCCGTGCACATTTGCTCGAACTGCGGCCATGCCGAACACTTGTTCGGCGAAGGCGGTGGCGAGAAGCTGGCGAGCCAGTATGGCGTCGACCTGCTGGCGTCGCTGCCGCTGTCGATGGTGATTCGCCAGCAGGCCGACAATGGCAAGCCGACCGCCATCGCCGAACCGGAAAGCCAGATTGCCATGGTCTATCAGGAACTGGCCCGTCAGGTAGGGGCGCGCATCGTGCTGCAGGAAGCGGCGGCGCCGGCGATGCCGAGCATCACCATCAGCGAAGATTGATCTGTCAGACCGAGTCGCCTGCTTCGCGGGTGAACCCGCTCCCACAGGTATCGCGCAGCCTTCAAATACCGCGCGGACCCTGTGGGAGCGGGTTTACCCGCGAAGAGGTTGACTCGATCTTTCGACCAGGCATAAAAAAACCCGCCGGAAGGCGGGTTTTTTTGAAAGCTAGGAAGCTTCGATCGACTTAGGCGATCTGAACTTCTTCAGCCTGCATGCCTTTCTGGCCGCGGGTAGCGACGAAAGTAACAGCCTGGCCTTCTTTCAGGGTTTTGAAGCCGTCAGCTTGGATGGCTTTGAAGTGCACGAACAGGTCGTCGCCCGACTGAGGGGTGATGAAGCCGTAGCCTTTCTCATCGTTGAACCACTTAACAACGCCTTGTTGACGATTGGACATTTTTCTGTCTCCTTGGACAATTTGATAACGGTCAGGAAAAACCCTGGCCGGGACTGAGCGCAAAGAGAGCAGAAAATTCAGCGATGGGCCGATCAGGATCGTGCATCAAACTAGATATTCTCGGTGTCACGTGCAGCACAGTGGCAACACCTTACCCCACTTTCCGCAACCTGCCAATGGTCAGAAGCCGCTTTATGCAAATTCGGATCGACGGCGGCTGCAGCCCCCGCCCGGCGCGGGATGAGGCATGGAACTTTAACCTGGGCGCCGGGACCGGTAAGATGCGCGTCTCGAATTTTCACCTCGCAACTCTTCAGGACAACCCGCCATGAGCATCAAATCGGACAAGTGGATTCGCCGCATGGCGCAGGAACACGGCATGATCGAACCGTTCGTCGAGCGCCAGGTGCGCGGCGAACAGGACAGCCGGGTGATCTCCTTCGGCGTTTCCAGCTACGGCTACGACGTGCGCTGCGCCGACGAATTCAAGGTGTTCACCAACATCAACTCGGCCACCGTCGACCCGAAGAACTTCGATGCCGGCAGTTTTGTCGACATCAAGAGCGACGTGTGCATCATCCCGCCGAACTCCTTCGCCTTGGCGCGCACCGTCGAGTACTTCCGCATTCCGCGTGACGTGCTGACCATCTGCCTGGGCAAGAGCACCTATGCCCGTTGCGGTATCATCGTCAACGTCACCCCGCTCGAGCCCGAGTGGGAAGGCCACGTGACGCTGGAGTTCTCCAACACCACCACGCTGCCAGCAAAGATCTACGCCAACGAAGGCGTGGCCCAAATGCTGTTCCTGCAGTCCGACGAAGAATGCGAAGTGTCGTACAAGGACCGTGGCGGCAAGTATCAGGGCCAGCGCGGCGTCACCCTGCCGCGTACCTGAGCCGACAAGCGCGGGGAATTCCCCGCGCCTTTGGCACTCCAACTGGATAACGCCGGTACGCATGATGCGTGGCGGCCTTGCCAGGAGCAGCCAATGAAACTCCACCCCACAATCAGTGCCAAGCTGGCAGTTCTGCAGCCTAACCACGTCGGGTTGCTACCATGGTCACTGCTGGCGCACCCGCTGCCGATGCAGGCGGGGGGCGTGCCCCACCAGCCTGACCCGGACACCCCGCAACCGCCGGAACCGGGCGAAACGCCCCCCATGGAACCAGGCGAGCCAACCCTGCCTGACGAGCCGCCTCCTGCGCCTGTCGCCTGAGCGTCGCTACACAGGCCAGACGCGGTCTGCTCCGGCCAGGTACACCCGGCTGCCGTTGGGGGCGATTTCCCAACCCCCGGTAAACTCACCAAACGCCGGCAGCAGGCTGACCTGGACATCGATCAGGAAGCAGGGCAGTCGCAGGCGTTGCCGCGCCTTGCCGCGCAGCACGAACACCGGGTGTACATGGCCCGCCAGCACCGGATGAGTTGGATGGGGGGCGGGTTCGTGCTGTAGGGCGAAGGGTTCCAGCAGCCAAGGTTCGTCCATTACCTCAATGCCGAGCGATGCCGGCGGATCGCCGGCGTTGCGATCGTGATTGCCGCGTATCAGCACGATCCTCAGATTTTCGTGTCGTTCCCGCCACGCTTGCAGCCTGGCCAGCGTTGCCGGCGCCCGTGCTGTGCGCGCATGCAGAAAGTCGCCCAGAACGATCAATTGCTCGCAATCATGCGCCGCCAACAAGGCATCCAGCCGGGCGAGCGTCGCTTCGGTGGTGCCGCGTGGTACTGGTTGGTGCAGGGCACGGTAGCTTGCCGCCTTGCCGATGTGCACATCGGCGACCAGCAGGGCCCGACGTGAGGGCCAATAGAGGGCCTTGTCCGCAAGCAGCCAGAGCACCTGGCCACAGTGCTCGATGGATAAAGACGCGGTCATGCGCAACCCTCCGCCGCGCTTTCCAGTTCCGCGACCATTCGCGCAATCCGGTCCGCCAGTTTCTCGGTGCTCAAGGTTTCTCGCATGCCTTCCACCAGCAGGGCGAACGCCAACGGCCCGGTCCGCTTCAGCTGTCGCAGATCCAGGCGTAATTGCGCCATTTTCAGCAGTTGCCGATGCAGTCGCTCGATTTCCAGCTCCTCGTTCAACACCTCGTCCCGCGCCTGGCCCAGCAGCAGGTTGTCGGCGTCATGCTTGCGGAATACCTCGTAGAACAACCCGCTGGAGGCCTGGATCTGCCGCAGGCTTTTTTGCGCCGCCGGATATCCGCCAAACACCAGGCCGGCAATCTGGGCGATCTCGCGAAAGCGCCGCAACGCCATTTCCCCCGCGTTAAGGCTGGCCAGCACATCGTCCAGCAGATGTTCGGTGGCGAGCGCCTGTGGCAGGTGCGTCGCCCAGTCGACGTTGCCGGGGCTGAGCAGTTCGAACCCATAGTCGTTTACGGCAATCGAGACCGACAGCGGCTGTACCCGGCTCACCCGCCAGGCAATCAGGTTGGCCAGACCAAGGTTGGCCATGCGCCCGGCGAACGGATAGAGGAACAGGTGCCAGCCCTGGCGCGATTTGAGCGTTTCGGCCAGCAGCGTGCCAGGGCCAGGCAGCGCCGACCATTGCGCCTGCAAGGCCAGCAGAGGTTGTACTGCGCGCATCTCCGGGCCGTCGAAACGCCCTTGAGCTGCTGCGCCAAGCTGCTCGATCAGGGCGTCGGCCAGTTCGCTGGAGAGCGGCATGCGGCCACCGTTCCAGCGTGCCACCGCTGCCTTGCGTGCGGTGCTGCGGCGCACATAGGCGGTCATGTTTTCCACGCGCACCAGCTCCAGCACTCGGCCGGCGAAGACCAAGGTATCGCCCGGGCGCAAGCGGGCGATGAACGCCTCCTCGACGCTGCCCAGCGCTTTGCCGCCACCGCCCTTGCTCCAGTACTTGAGTTGCAGGCTGGCGTCGCTGACGATGGTGCCGATGCTCATGCGGTGGCGGCGCGCCAGGCGTTCGCTGGCAACCCGGTAAACGCCGTCGGCATGGCGCTCGACCCGCTGGTAGTCCGGGTAGGCGCTGAGCGAGCTGCCGCCATGGCAGACGAAATCCAGCGCCCATTGCCACTGGCTGTCGCGCAACTCACGGAAGGCCCAGGTGCTGCGTACTTCTTCGAGCAACGATTCGGCGCAAAAGCCACTGCCCAAGGCCATGCTGACCAGGTGCTGCACCAGCACATCCATGCACAGGCGTGGCGACTGCCGGGCCTCGATGTGCCCGGCGGCCAGGGCCTGCCTGGCAGCGGCGGCTTCCACCAGTTCCAGGCTGTGGGTGGGAACCAGGGTGACCCGGGAGCGCCGCCCCGGCGCGTGGCCCGAGCGCCCGGCGCGCTGCATGAGGCGGGCGATGCCTTTGGCAGAACCGATCTGCAGCACGCGCTCCACGGGCAGAAAGTCCACGCCCAGGTCCAGGCTGGAGGTACAGATCACCGCTTTCAGGCTGCCCTGCTTGAGGGCGCGCTCGACCCAGTCGCGGGCCTCCCGGGCCAATGAGGCATGGTGCAAGGCAATCAGCCCGGCCCAGTCGGGGCGTGCTTCGAGCAGGGCCTGGTACCAGAGTTCGGCCTGCGCCCGAGTGTTGGTGAATACCAGGCAACTGGTGCTGGCATCGATCTCCCGGCTGACCTGGTCGAGCATCTTCAAGCCCATGTGCCCGGCCCAGGGGAAGCGCTCGATGGCCGCTGGCAGCAGCGTATCGACCAGCAGCGGCTTGTCTTGCCGGCCCTGCACCAGCAAGCCGCCCTGTGGCAGCAGTACATCCCGCGCATGCTCGAGGTTGCCGAGGGTGGCGGACAGGCCCCAGGTGGGCAGGCCCGGGTGCCAGCGGCGCAGGCGCGCCAGGGCCAGTTGCAGTTGCACCCCGCGCTTGTTGCCCAACAGTTCGTGCCATTCGTCCACCACCACCAGGCGCAGCGTGGCGAAGTCTTCGCTGGCCTGTGCCCGGGTCAGCAACAGCGTCAGGCTTTCCGGCGTCGTCACCAGTACGCTGGGCAGGCGCCGTGCCTGCCGGGCGCGTTCGGCACTGCCGGTATCGCCGCTGCGTACGCCCACGTTCCACGGCAGGCCAAGCTCGTCCAGTGGCGCCTGCAGGGCGCGGGCAGTGTCGGTGGCCAAGGCCCGCATAGGCGTGACCCACAGCACCTGCAACGGCGCAGCCTGGCGCCCCTGGCGCTCCTGGCGCTCCTGGCATTGTGCCTTGAACGCGCGCAGTGCGGCGAGCCATACCGCATAGGTCTTGCCGGCGCCGGTACTGGCATGCAACAGGCCGGACTCGCCACGTGCCACGGCGGCCCAGACACGGCGCTGGAACGCGAACGGCTTCCAGCCACGCTTGGCGAACCAGGCCTTGGCGAGGTCGGGGGCAGCGGGCATGAGGCATGAGGTCCTTTGGAGGTTGTGTGTCTAGAGACCACCACCCAGGTGCAATGGTTTTACCGGATCAGTTGGCCAGCAGATAGCCGCTGCGGCACACCTGCTCGCCTGCGATGTGGGCGATGACCATGCCAGCGGTAGCCATGCGCCGTACGTTACGTGCATACAGCAGGCCGGGCTGGCTGTTGTGGATGGCAGTCACCCGGTCGCTGAGCGGGTCGATGACTTCAGCGATCAACTGGCCCGCCTCCAGGTGCTGGCCTGGCCGGGCGTGGTACACCAGCAGCCCGCCCAGTGGCGTTATCACCGGTTCGACGGCGGCCAGCGGCGTGGCCGGGCAGCGCAAGGCGGGCAGGGCGGCTGCGGCTCCTTCGATGACCCCCGCATGGGTCAGGAAGTCAAGGATTGCCTGGCAGTCCTTGCTGGCCAGGTCGTGGCTGACATCTGCCTGGCCGCGCAGCTCGACGGTGACCGAACAGCAGCCCAGCGGAATCGGGAAACGTTTGCCGAAGCGTTGCTGCAACTGCCACCAGACCAGGCTGAAGCATTCATCGAACGACTGCCCGCCCGAATCGGTGGCCAGCAGGCTGGCCTGTGCGCCCAGGTAGCGCGCCAGCGGTTCGATCTGCGGCCAGGCGTCTGGCGTGGTGTACAGGTGCTCGACCGCTTCGAAGTCGCAGTGCAGGTCCAGCACCATGTCGGCATCGCAGGCCAGGCGTTGCAGGATCAGGCGTTGGGCCTGCAGCGGTGTGCGCGCTGGGTGTGCGTCCAGCCCCCGGCGCAGGTATTCGCGGATCAGCGCGAGATTGTGTGCCGGGTCTTCGGTCAGGTGTTCTTCGATCTGGTCGCCGATGCTGTCGGAGAGGTCGACGAAGTTACGGTTGAAGTTCTCGCCGCTTTGCAGTTCGAAACGCCCCAGCGGCGCGTCCAGCAGCACCTGTTCCAGGCCGACCGGGTTGGCCACCGGTACCAGAATTATCTCGCGCTGCAGGCGGCCTTGCTGTTCCAGTTCACCCAGGCGGCGCTTGAGGTGCCAGGCCACCAGCATGCCGGGCAGCTCGTCGGCATGCAGCGAGGCCTGGATATAGACTTTGCCGCCACCGCGAGGTCCGAAGTGGAAGCTGTGCAACTGGCGGGTGATGCCCGGAACGGGAGAGAGCAGGTCATGAGTCGAGTGGTGCATGGTGGTCCTGGGTGCGTGGCGAAAACGGTCTGCGACACGAGGCGGAACACAGATAGAAGCACAAATTTTGGCCTTGCGCCTGCATCGGTGCCCTCCTGACCACCGCGCTGGCTACTTCGCGGGTAAACCCGCTCCCACAGGGGTCGTAAAAAATCCAGCTTTCGTGCATGACCTGTGGGAGCGGGTTTACCCGCGAAGAAGCCAGCGCGGTCCAGAAATTGTTTCAGGCCAGCAGTGCCTGCAATGTAGCCAGGTCATCCGCTTCTTCCACCGGCTTGTCCAGCCGCCAGCGCAGCATCCGCGGAAAGCGCACGGCAATGCCGCTCTTGTGCCTCCTGGACAGGGCGATGCCCTCGAAGCCAAGCTCGAACACCAGCGTTGGTGTCACGCTGCGTACCGGCCCGAATGTTTCAACAGTGGTCTTGCGGATGATGGCGTCGACCTTGCGCATCTCTTCGTCACTAAGGCCTGAATAGGCCTTGGCGAAGGGGACCAGTGCCCGCCCCGGCGTACCGGGTGGCGCGTCCCACACGGCGAAGGTGTAGTCGCTGTACAAGCTGGCCCGCCGGCCGTGGCCGCGCTGGGCATAGATCAGCACGGCATCGACGCTGAACGGGTCGATCTTCCACTTCCACCAGGTGCCCATGTCCTTGGTACGCCCCACGCCATACAAGGCCTCGCGCTGTTTCAGCATCAGCCCTTCCACCCCCAGGCTGCGGGACTGTTCGCGCTGGCGGGCAAGGTCGGCCCAGTTCTGGCCTACCAGTAGAGGCGAGAGCAACACCGGGGCCAATGGGTGCTCCTCAAGCACGTGTTCCAGCTGCTGGCGGCGTGCATGCTGCGGCCGGCTGCGCCAGTCCTCGCCTCGCCATTCCAGCAGGTCGTAGGCCTGCAGCACCACTGGCGCGTCGCTCAGCAGCTTTTTGCCCAAGGTCTTGCGACCCAGGCGCTGCTGCAACATGGCAAACGGCTGTACAGCCAGTTCAGCCGCTGAGCCACCAGGTTTCCAAACCAGGATCTCGCCATCGAGCACGATACCGTCGGGTAGGGTCTGCGCCAGGCTGTGCAGTTCGGGGAAGCGCTCGGTGACCAGTTCCTCACCGCGCGACCAGACCCACAGCTGGCCTTCGCGCTTGACCACCTGGGCGCGAATGCCGTCCCATTTCCACTCGATTTGCCATTCGCTCGGCGGCCCGAGCAGTGCGTCGAGCTGTTCGGTTGGCACCTGCAGAGGGTGGGCCAGAAAGAACGGATAGGGCTGGCCACCACGCTGGCTATGCTCATCGTCTGATTCCGGGGCTATCAGCCGTTGAAAGCTGGCTGCCGTCGGGCGGTGACTGATGTCGGTGTAGCCAACCAGGCGCTGGGCCACGCGTTTGGCATCCAGCCCGGCCATTTGTGCGAGGGCGCGAGTGACCAACAGCTTCGATACACCCACGCGAAAGCTGCCAGTGATGAGTTTCAGGCAGAGCATCAGGCTGGGGCGGTCCAGCTGGGCCCAAAGAGGCGGCAGGCGTTGCTGGATTTCCTCGACCGGCAGGCTCCGCAATGGCAGCAGATGGGCTTCGACCCAGCGGGCGAGGCCGTCGTCGCCAGGGTTGCGGCTTTCCGGTACCAGCAGTGAAATGGTTTCGGCAAGGTCGCCAACGGCCTGGTAGCATTCCTCGAACAGCCAGTCAGGCAGCCCGGCCAAGCTGCCGGCCAGCTCCCGCAGCACGCGTGTAGGCACCAGTTGGCGAGGGCGGCCACCCGCCAGGAAATACACCGCCCAGGCGGCATCCACAGCCGGGGCGGTGCTGAAGTAGTCGCGTAGCGCCTCGAGCTTTGCAGTGCTGGAGGTGGTCGCATCCAGCCTCAGGTACAGTTCGGCGAATGCTTTCATGCGTCTGCCTCCGTGGCTACAACGTCATCTTCCTCGCCGTACTCGGTCACGAAGGCGCGTGCGTCGAGGCCTTGTTCGATGAGGTAGCGCACCAGCACATTGACCGAGCCATGGGTGACCATCACGCGTTCTGCGCCTGTCTGGCCGATGGCCCAGAGCAACCCCGGCCAATCGGCATGGTCCGAGAGCACGAAACCGCGGTCTACCCCACGCCGGCGGCGGGTGCCGCGCAATAGCATCCAGCCACTGGCAAAGGCATCGCTGTAGTCGCCGAAACGGCGCATCCAGCTGCTGCCACCAGCCGAAGGCGGTGCCAGGACCAGTGCCTGGCGCAGCAGCGGGTCGTTGCGTGGGATATCGCCGACATAACGGGTTTGCGGAAGGTAGACGCCAGCGTCCCGGTACACTCGGTTGAGCGGTTCTACAGCGCCATGCACGAGGACAGGACCAAGGTTGGCGTCCAACCCGTGGAGGATTCGCTGGGCCTTGCCGAAGGCATAGCAGAACAGCACGCTGGCTTTGCCCTGTTCGCTATTGGCGCGCCACCAGGCGTTGATGCCGGCAAATATTTCGCTTTGGCTGGGCCATCGGTAGATCGGCAGACCGAACGTCGATTCGGTGATGAACGTGTGGCAGCGCACCGGTTCGAACGGCGTGCAGGTGCCGTCGGGCTCCACTTTGTAGTCTCCGGAGGCGACCCACACTTCGCCTTGGTACTCCAGGCGTACCTGCGCCGAGCCCAGAACATGCCCGGCCGGGTGCAGGCTCAGGGTTACGCCATGGTGCAGCAGGCGTTCGCCATACGGCAGGGTTTGCAGGTCGATGTCCTGGCCCAGACGGCTGCGCAGGATGCCGGCGCCTGGGGCGGCGGTGAGGTAATGGCGGTTGCCGATACGAGCATGGTCGCCATGGCCATGGGTAATTACGGCCCGGTCTACGGGCCGCCACGGGTCGATATAGAAATCACCGGGGGGGCAATAGAGCCCTTCGGGGCGGGCGATGACGAGGTCCATGGCGTGGGCGCTGGTGGCCGAGGTTCTTGTTAGGAGCGCGGAACTGTCACGAGAGTTCGAACGTTTTAACAAGCGAAGTGGACTACTTGCCATTCAGAAATGCCGAACCGCCTTTTGCGGTTAACTGTGTCCTCAGGTCGAAGGGCTGCAACAAAAATGTTGCGGTCTGTCGGCGCGTGATGCACATTGGTTCGACAAAGGCTGATATGAAATACAGTGAATTTCGCCGATGGCTGCGCGGCCAAGGCGCTACGTTTGTCGCTGCCAAGGGTAGTCATTTCAAGGTCTATTTAGGTAATCGCCAGACGATTTTCCCAGATCACGGGGCGAAGGAAATAAGCGAAGGCCTGAGACGGAAGATCCTGAAGGACCTAGGGTTGAAATCATGAACGGTTTAGGGGAGCACGTGATGGTATTCGAGTATCCGGTAGTCGTTCATCTGGAAGACGGCAGTGTCTGGGTGAGTTGTCCCGATGTGCCTGAGATGGCCTGCGCGGGTGACACTTCGGAGGAAGCTCTGTTCGATGCCGTGGATGCCTTGGAGTCCGCGCTCTCGTTCTATGTGGATCAAAAAAAAGCTATTCCGCTGCCTGCAACACCAACTGAAGGTCAACCCGTCGTACGTCTGCCAGCCCTGACCGCCGCGAAGGCAGCGTTGTGGAATACGATGGTTGCACAAAAAATCAGCAAGACCGAGATGGCGCGCCGACTTGGAGTGAATCGTCCCCAGATCGATCGTCTGGTCGATCTGCTGCACCGTTCCAAGATCGAGCAGGTCGAGCATGCGCTGCACGTGTTGGGACAACGGATCGAGCTTTCAGTCGTAGCTGTGTAGTGCATAGCCCAAGCCGCCACAGGTGGCGGCTTGATTGAGAGGTTTACTTGCCGGGCACCAGGGTCAAACGCTGGTTGCCATACGCCCGCCCGAAGTTCTGCTGCTGCAGCGGCAGGCTCATGAAACGCCCTTTGAACCAGGCATCCAGCCCGTCGCTGTAATGCGTGCTGGCCGGGTTGCCGGACTGCCCGCTGCTGGTCAGCACCTGCAACGGCTCGGCCTGGCCGAAGTCGACGATCATCCGCGCCGAGGCCGGCAGGCGGGTGTTGAAGTCGCTGCCCCAGGCGTATGGCGTCAGGGCCAGGGTGGTGAAGTCACCACCGGCAGCCTGCGGTGAGCGTTCAAGGGTATCGCCCAAGCCATGGTAGGCCGGTGCAGGCCAGCGGTACTGGTGCAGCTTGCCCCACTGCCAGGCGCGGCGGTCGGCACCCAGTTGCGCAGTGCCGGCATCCACCGCGCCCGCTAGGCTGCGGGCCAGGATGGCCGGCTTGTCTTCCTTCTGCGGGGTGCTGCGGTCATCCCAGAACGGGCTGTCGTCGCGGCCCAGCAGGTGGTCGGCCTGCGCCGAGAACGACAACCGCGCATTGCTGACGAAAGCCTGCCAGGCCGCGCCGGATTCAGGGCCCAGGTCGTCGAGGAAGGTTTGCCGGGCCACTTCCTGGAGGAACAGTTCGTACAGTGCGGCATCGCTCGACACCGGGCTCAGGCGGCCATCGAAGGCCTTGAGCCGGGCCAGCGCGTCGCGGGCCTTGTCGCGCTGTGCGGCGGGCAGGGCATCGATCGCCTGCTTGAGTGGCTGGGCCATGCCTGGGGCGTCGAACATCTGCTTGAGCTTTTCGGCCAGCAGGGTGGTCTGGTCGTTCTGCAGGGCCATCAGGCTGCGGCTGTCGTGGCGGCCATTGCCAGCGAGCTGGGCCAGGCGCTCGGCGCGTTCGGGGTAGTACCAGGTGCTGGACAGCTGCATGCCATAGCCACGCGGCAGGCTGCGCTGGTTGGCGTGGCCGATCCAGCCGGCGGGTGGGTCCTGGTCGTAAGGGTGCAGCATCGGGTCGGCATAGCCGTCCCAGTCGTAGCGCCCGTCCCAGCCCGGCGAGGGCAGCAGGCCCTGGCCTTCGCGGCGGTTGGGGTAGCGGCCACTGACTTGCCAGCCGATGTGCTCGGGTTCGGCGAAGACGAAGTTGAGGGCGGCGGAGGTCACTTCACGGGTACTGTCGAAGGCACGCTCCACGCTCTTGGCACGGGTCAGGTCGAACAGCGCATCCAGGCTGCGGTCGCCCTTGAACTGTGGCAGGTTCAGCGCCAGGCCCAGGCTGGCATTGCCTGGCTGGGCCAGCAGGGTGCCGTGGCGGGTGTCGTACATCACCTCGCGCAGCGGGCGCTGGCCGCGGACGAAGAAGGTTTCGCTACGGGCGCGGGCCGGCAGCCATTTGCCGTCGGCCAGGTAGCTCAGTTGGCTGCCCTGGTGGCGCAGTTGCTCCAGGTACAGGTCCTGGTTGTCGGCCATGACCGCGCTGCTGCTCCAGGCCAGCTTGCCGTTGTAGCCGGCCAGCACGATCGGCAGGCCAGGCAACGACAGGCCGGCGACCTGATACTTGCCGGTATGGATCTGCACCGGGCTCAGGACCCAGGCGGCTCGGCTGTCGCTGGCCAGCAGGCTTTTGCCGCTGCGGCTGCGCTGCGGCGCCAGGGCCAGGTTGGCCGAGCCCGGGCTGCCCAGAAGGTCAAGGTCGGCCAGCTTCTGACTGGCAGCTGCCAGGGCCGGTAGCCCCGGCAACTGGCTGGCCAGGTTCAGGCCCTTGAGCTTGTCCACTTCGGCCTCGGCCAACGGCTCGTCCGGGGCACCGGGCAGCAGCCAGGCCAGCTTGTCGCTGCCGGCGTTCTGCGCCAGGGTCAGGGCGCTCAGTTCTTCCTGCAGGTTCACCGACTGGCTGAAGGCATACAGGCTGAAGATCAGCGCCGAGTCTTCGGGCTTCCAGTATTCGGGGCGGTAGCCACTGCCAGCCAGGCTGGTAGGCAGTTTGTCGCGGTAGCGGAACAGGTAGGCGTTGACACCGCGCGCATACACTTCGAAGAAGCGCTTGAGCCGTGGCGATGCGTCGGCGTACTGCTGGGCCGCGCTCTGCTTGAGGTTGGCTGCGCGCATCAGGCGGTCGATGTCCAGCGCGTCGCTGCCTGCCAGTTCTGCCAGGCGGCCCTGGGCCAGCAGGCGCATGGCGACCATCTGCTCGATGCGGTCGCCGGCATGCACATAGCCCAGGCTGAACAGGGCGTCATGGAAACTGCTGCTTTCGATCAGTGGTGCGCCCATCGCGTTGCGCCGAACCGAAACGTTCTGCGCGAGGCCTTTGAGTGGCTGCACGCCACTGGTCGGTGGCACGCTGCCCTGGTAGCCGCCCGTCTGGCAGCCGGCCAGCCCGAGCATGCCGAGCAGCGTGGCAGCGGTTGCGAACCGCGGACGGAATGGAGGAAAGGCGGGGGCGGCCATGACGAGGGCTCCTGCAAGGCGTGGCGGGTTTGAAAGGCGCTAAGGTAGTGAGCGCGCAGGCGCCGTGCAAGGTCCTTGGGCGGTTTATTTGCCAGTGCCGACTCAAACCTTGAAATGTTCGGCCACGGCGTCGGAAAAGTGCGTGCAATTGATGCGAGCAAGGCTTTGATAGCCACGGCTGACTGCGAAGGCCGAGCCTGGCATCAATAGCACCTGGTGCTGTTCCAGGCGACGCATGAACGGCTGCAGGTCGGCCAGTTCGGGGTGGTAGACCCACAGGAACATGCCGCCTTGGGGCGTTATGTCGAACTGCCAGCCACGTGCCCGCAACAACTGCTGGGTCTGCGCCTGCTGCCGGACCAGGCGCTGCTGCAGGTCTTGCATGTGCCGGGCATAAGTGCCGTCGGACAAGATGGTGTTGACGAAGCGTTCGCAAAACGCCGGCACCGCCACGCAGGTCAGCAGCTTCAGGCGCGTCAGCGGCTCTATCAGCTCTGCCGAGCAGGCGATGTAGCCCACCCGCAATGAGGCGGACAGGCATTTCGAGAAGCTGCCGATGTAGATGACCCGCTCAAGGTTGTCCAGTTCGGCAAAGGTTTGGCGCACACCCGGGCTGAAGTCGCCGTAGACATCGTCCTCGACCACGAAGAAGTCGTGTTCCACCGCCAGGCGCAGGACGTTGAAGGCATTGTGCGGGCTGATGTTGCCGCCGGTCGGGTTGTGGAAGGTGCTGTTGCAGAAGAACGCCTTGACCTTGTGCCTGGCCAGGTGCTCCTTCATGTCTTCCACGCTTGGCCCGTCCTGGGTTCGGCGCACCCCGACCACGTGGCCGCCGGCCAACTGGATCAGCTTGATCAGGTTGCCATTGCCGGGTTCGTCGACGAACACGTGATCCCCTGGCTTGATCAACAACCGCGCCACCAGGTCCAGCGCTTGTGTGGCGCCCAGTGTAGTCAGCAACTGGCTGGGCCGGGCATCGACACGGGTCAGGCGTTTCAGGTGCACGCACAGCTGTTTGCGCATGGGCAGGTAACCCTGGATGTCGCCATATTCGGCCAGCGAACTCTGCTCCAGCCGCGCCGTGCGCCGAATCGCCTTGGCCAGCAGCTCGGTGTCACGCCAGGCGGGTGGCAGCCAGCCACTGCCCAGTTTGGTGTAGTGCTGGCCCCCCTGCAGCAGCTTGAACAGCGGGTCACCGGCCATGCCTGCGGGCGCATCCACCGCGCCGGTTTGCCGTGTGTGGCTGGCGACGAAGTAGCCGCGGCCAGGAATGGCGGTCAACACACCTTCGCTGACCAGCCGGGCATAACTGGAGACGACATCGTGGTAGCTGCAGCCAATTGTCGCCGTCAGCTTGCGGATGGACGGCATGCGCTGGCCGGGCAGCCATTCGCCGGCTTCGAGGCGCTGTTTCAACTGAGCAAGAAGGCTGTGCGGGCGCATGGCGGGTCCAGCAGCTGTTAGAAAAAACAGCCTAACAGTTAACCGGAAAGTACGTCGACTGTTCGCGTCGCTGGGTTCGACAGATGCCACCATGCACCTGTCGGCACTTTTCCCGTGCCGACAATTACCCTGTCCACCTACCGTGAGCACACGCCATGTCGAGCACACTTCCGCGGCGCACGTACCTGTATTTCACCGCGCAATCGATCAACCTGACGACTGCGGTCATGTCCGTGACCATGGCGGCCATTGTCGGGGCGGCGCTGGCGCCTGCCGCCACCTGGTCCACCGTGCCCTATGGTTTCCAGTTCCTCTGCCTGATGCTGGCCACCTATCCGGTCTCCAGGCTGATGAGCCGTATTGGCCGCAAGCGCGCCTTCATGCTGGGCTCGATCCCGTTGGCGGTGTCTGGCATCTGTGGCTACCTGGCTGTGCAGTACCAGCACTTCCCGACGCTGGTAATCAGCCATTCGGCATTGGGCATCTACATTGCGTTTGCCAACTTCAATCGCTTTGCGGCCACCGATAATCTGGCGCAGGACCTGAAGCCCAAAGCGCTTTCCCTGGTGGTGGCCGGTGGGGTGATCGCTGCCGTGGTCGGGCCGGCACTCACCGAGTGGCTTCGGGACATTGGTGGCTATCCGCTGTTTTCGCTGTGCTACGCCGCTTTTGTCGGCCTGGCGGTGATGTCCTTGCTGACAGCGGCCTGCCTGCCCGGCGATACCGACACCGCCGGTAACGACCGTGCAGCGAAACCGGCTGGCACGGCCGCCGAGCCGCTGAGCCCGGTGGTTGCCGTGGCCATGGCAGTGGCCGCGCTGGGATACGGGATCATGAATCTGCTGATGATCCAGGCGTCCATGCACATGAAACACATGCATGAGGACTTTTCCGACGTTCGCCTGGCGATTCAATGGCATGTGATTGCCATGTTTGCGCCATCGTTTTTCACCGGGGCCATCATCCACAAGCTCGGCATCAGGGCCACCATCTGTCTCGGCCTGGGCCTGCTGATCGGTTGCACGGCCATGAACATGTGGTCGCACAGCTACGCGATGATGACCTTGTCACTGATAGCCCTGGGCCTGGGTTGGAACCTGACCTACGTGGGCGGTGGGGCGCTGTTGGCGCAGTCGCTGCAAAACAGCCCGGCAGCGATGCAGATGCAGGGGAAGAACGATCTGGCCATCGCGGTATTCGCGACCGTTGGCGCGTTCAGCCCGGCGCTGTTGCTGGGCACGGTCGGTTGGGAGGGTACCAATGCCATTTGCATGGCCCTGTGCATCGTGCTGCTCATGGCCACCGCCGGGTTGCTGCAGCGCAAGGTTTCAGGGCCTGCCAGGGCCAGCTAGGCCCCGGCTACCCACTGCGCGGCCCACGGCAGGGACGCGCAAGTGCTGTTCAGCTCAGGCGCCGTGGCACTTCTTGAACTTTTTCTGGCTACCGCACGGGCACGGGTCGTTACGGCCAACGTCCTTCAGGGCGTTGCGTACCGGTTCCTGGTGGCCGTGGTTGCAGTGCGGACCGTGTACATGGCCATGGTCGTGGTGGTGATCATGATCGTGGTTGCAGTCAGGGCCATGAACGTGGGGTTGCTGGGACATTGCAGGGTTACTCCGGTTTGTAATCGCCGGGGATTATCTCACCACTGCGCGACAAGTGCAGGTCCCGATGGATGAGCAACCCGGTCGCCAGTTCGCCTTGCAGGCTGTAATGCAGCGGTTGTTCGCTTTTCAGCAGCTTGGCCAGAGGCTTCAGGTGCTGCCACAGGTTGGTCCGCGCGGTGATCTTGAAAGTCCGCCGGGCATGCCCGCCGACACTGCGCCATACGCTGGTTTCATCCTGCACCAGCAACAGGTCGTTGAGGCGTATGGCGTACGACAGGTTGCGGATGAACAGGCGGCTGTCATTGGGGTTGTCGATTCGCAGATGCAGCACGAACTCTTGCCCCAGCAAGCTGGCCTTGACCGTCTCCACCTCGACCAGATGCACCTCGGGTTCGCGCCAGTCGTCACCGCCCCAGCTGGCGCAGCCCGCCAGCAGTGCCAGCCATGCGATCAGGGCGGCGAACAGCAGCGGGCGGGCGCGGGCGATCATGGTCAGCTACCCACGTAACTGGCGCAGCATTTCTTGAACTTCTGGCCGCTGGCGCAGGGGCAGGGGTCGTTGCGCCCGGCCTTGAGTCCGACCGTGGGGTCGATGAAGTACCAGCGCCCGGCATGCTGGACGAATGCCGAGCGCTCGCGGTGCTGATGGTCACCTTCCTGGTCGTGCCAGCGGGCAGTGAAGGTGACAAAGCCGTGCTCCGGCTGGCCGCCCAGCACCTCTGCGCTTTCCACCTCCAGGCCCAGCCAGGTGCTCTGGGCGCTCCAGGCGGCCATGGCAGCACGGTCCAGGCCAGCTTGCTGGGCCGGCAGGGTGGTGGCCACCAGATAGTCGACCAGGCCCAGCACGTAGGCACTGTAGCGTGAGCGCATCAGCGCCTGGGCATCCGGTGCCGGGGTGCCGGCATGGTAATGCCCGCAGCAGGCGTCGAGCAGGTTGCCACTGCCACAAGGGCAGACCGAGACACTCATCATCACCACCAGTACTTGCCGAAGTTTTCAGGGTTGGCCCAGAACTTGGCATTCAGCCAGTCCGGTACCTGCTTGTAGTCATGTAGATCATAGGTGAACAGGCTCAATACCTGCTGGTCACGGCGGAATTTCTCGCTGGCCGACAGGGCCAGGGCAAAGAAATCGGTGTCTTGCCAGCCACAGGCGGCCAGGTCGGCCAGCACCGCGACCCGGCTGGCATTGAGGTTGCGAATGCCGCCGAGCAATTCCAGGCCGGTGCGTTTGGGCAGGTGCTCCAGGCAGTCCACCAGTACCGCCAGGTCAAAGCGCTGGGCGGCCAGTTCGGCCGGCAGCGGGCCTGGGGCGGCCGCGGCGATGGTTGCAAGTGGATGCGCCTGGGCGAAGGCGTCCAGCGCCGGGAAACGCGTGCCCACCAGCAGCAGGCGTTGCGGAGTGAAGCGCTCGAGCAGGGCCGCCAGGGCCTGCTGCGGGGTGCGCTGGGAAAAACCGTCGGTCATTGGCAATCCTCGTTGAAGTCGTCCAAGACTAGCGGGCCGCAGCGTGCGGGCAAAGAGGCATGTGATTGTGTCGTGGCTTATTGCTGGCAGGGATCAAATGCTCGGTCTTTAATCCCTGAGATCGGCCTTATGCCGATTCCCCCTAGGAGAAGCAATGAAATGAGCATAGTACGCACAGCGATACCCCTGGTTCTGCTCACCAGTGTGTTGACTGGTTGTGCAGGTTTGCAAAAGACCGACTGGCCGAAGTGTGCTGCCGTCGGGGGTGTAGGCGGCGCTGCCCTGGGCGCCATCGAGAGCTCCAGCTGGGCTGGTTGGGGCGCGTTGCTGGGCGGTGGCCTGGCGGCGGGCTATTGCTGGGCCCATGGCGATGGCGACGAGGATGGCGACGGCGTACCGGACAGCCGTGACAAGTGCCCTGGCACCCCGCGCGGTGTGCAGGTCGATGCCAACGGCTGCCCGCCGGAGCCGGCCGCGGTGGTTGAGGAAGTGGTGGTGCAGAAGGAAGAAGTCATCGTCATCCGCGATGTGCACTTCGAGTTCGACTCTGCGCGCCTGACCGCCAGCGACAAGGAGCGCCTCAACACCATTGCCACGCGCCTGAAACAGGAGGCGCCGTCCGCCCGCCTGAGCGTCAGCGGCCATACCGACAGCGTTGGCTCCGACAGCTACAACCAGAAACTGTCCGAGCGCCGTGCCCATTCGGTGACCGATTACCTGGTCGAGAGCGGTGTGCCGCGCAGCAGCTTCGTGTCGGTGGTCGGTGCCGGTGAAACCCAACCGGTGGCAGACAACGCCACGGCCGATGGGCGTGCCATGAACCGCCGTACCGAGATCAAGATCCAGCGGTAGAACGGCGTGCGCCCGTGCCTTGAGCAGTGGCACGGGCGTGTCTTCACGGCGCTCAGCCGTTCGTGGCCAATGACACAGGAGCATTCAGCATGAGTGTGACGTCGAAGGCGGCGCTGCCGCTGTTGGTGGCTGCCAGCCTGCTCGCGGGCTGCGCCACCCACAGCGATGGCAGCGCGCCGCTCAACCAGAGGACCTGGCCCATCTGCAGCCTGCTCGGCGGCCTGGTCGGTGGTGGCCTGGGCGCCATCGAAAGTTCGACCTGGGCGGCTGGCGGCGGTGCCCTTGGCGCCATTGCCGGGGGCCTGATCTGTTACGCCCAGGATGGCGACGAAGATGGCGATGGCATTTTCGATCGCCGCGATCGTTGCCCCGATACCCCCGCCAACACTGCGGTCGACCACATGGGTTGCCCGTTGAAGGTGTACCCCGCATCACAGCCCGCCACTGAACCTGAACCCTCGCCAGAGGTGATCATCCTGGATGACAACGGCGCGGTGATGTTCGCCTTCGATTCTGCCCAGCTGACCCCGGCGGCCCAGCAGCGCCTGCAAGGCCTGGTGGCGAAGCTCGATTCACCGACGGTGGCGAAAGTAAGCGTGATCGGGCATACCGACAACGTGGGCTCCGACAGCTACAACCAGGCACTTTCCGAACGCCGCGCCAGCAGCGTGGCCGTTTACCTGATCAGCCAGGGGCTGGAGGCGGGCAAGGTCACCAGCCAAGGGCGCGGCGAGAGTGAACCGCTCACCGACAACGAAAGCGAGGAGGGCCGCGCCCGCAACCGACGGGTGGAACTGCACCTCAACTGAGTGGTGCTGGCGCCTGTCCTGGCATTGCAGTTAATGTTGGTCGCACGGCCCGCTCGAACGGGCCGTCTCGACATAACAACAATTCATGGGGGCGGGATATGAGGTTCATCCTGGGCTTGGGCAAGGTCCTGACTGTCGCTTTCTGGGGGGTGGTGCTGTTCAATCAGTTGATGCCACAACCTTTGCCCTTCAACCTGCTGATCAACGCCGCCGGCATCACCTTGCTGGGCTTGCACCTGCTCGAAGTGCTGTTCTTCAATGGCAGCCTGCGCGGGCGCAGCCACCGCTGGTTCGATCGTCTGCAGATCCTGTTGACGGGTATCTTCCATGTCATGTCCATCCCCCGTGTGCAGGAGGCGCCGCGAAATGCGTAATCTGATGTTAATGGCCATGTTGGCTGCTCCACTGGCCCAGGCCGAAAGCCTGGAAGTCGCTGCCAATTCCATGCTGCGCCTGCCCGACAAGTCGGCCAGCGTGCATCTTGCACAGCTGCGTGTCGCCGATGCTGCAACCCTGCTGCTGCCTGCCACGCTCGCCGAATTGAAGGTCGACCAGCTGGAGCTGGGGCGCGATGCGCGTATCGCCATTGCACCGTCCGATAGCCCGCTGCTGATCGAGGCGCGCAGCGCGCGGCTGGGTGAGGGCAGTGAATTCAGTGCGCCGGGAGCGGCGGGCACTTATCAGCGGGGAGCCCGGTCCGGCCGCAGCCTGGACCTGAAACTGGCGGAAGTGGACGCCGAACGCCTGGCTATCGATGCCCGTGGCGGTGCCGGTGCGCCGGGGTACGCGGGGCTCGATGGTGCCAACGGCCAGGCCGGTGGCTGCACCTGGGGCCAGGCCAGCCGCGGTGCCAACGGCGATGACGGCGGCAACGGGCACGATGGTGCGCCGGGTGGGCGCGTCCGCCTGAGCCTACCGCAGGGCTTCCCGCAGGAACGTGTCGTTGTGCGCCTGGACGGCGGCGCGCCGGGCCAGGCCGGGGCTGCCGGCAAGGCCGGTAAAGGCGGGGCCAGCAAGGGTTGCCTGGTGTACCGCACAGACGCCGGTGCCAACGGCCGGGCGGGGCAGCCGGGCCAGCCTGGGTTGGCGGGGGCTGCAGGTGAGCTGATTCTGCAGCGCTTGTGAAAACCTGTACTGGCCCTATCGCCGGCAAGCCAGCTCCCACTGCGACCGCATCGGCTGCAAGCCATGTGCAGTACCTGTGGGAGCTGGCTTGCCGGCGATAGGGCCGGTGCAGGCAATATCAGAGCATCAGCCGCGAACTGGCCACTGCGACCACGGCCAGGCCCAGCAGCAGGTTGATCCCCACCATCCGCCGAATCCGCCCCAGCACCGCCGCACCTGCCGACCAGTCCTCGGCTTGCACAGCAGCCCTCAGCTCCGGCAACAGCAACGCCTGGATGCGCATGAAAAGGGCAAACATGGCGATGCCCCCACCGATCATCACATGCACGTACTTCGGCGCAGTCTCGAAGCCGCTGAAGCGCATGTGCAACATGCCGATACCACTTATCGCCAAAATCGCCACCGCCAGCCAGACCCAGCCGAAGAAGCGTCGGAAAACTTCCACCCACAGGCGCAGCCGGGCAGGCCCTTCAAGGGCTGCAACCGTTGCCGGGCGCAGTACCAGCCAGGCGAAGAACATGCCGCCGACCCACACCAGGGCGGCCAGGACATGCAATGTGTAGGGCAGGGCAAAGGCAAGCATGCGGATCTCCATGCGGCATAAAGGGCAATAGCGGGGTATGATAGCCGCCCCATGCGCAACACTGAAAATATATCCAGCCCTCCGGGCGCCTGCAGACCATGATCAGCAACGAACTCAAAGCCACCATCCAGGGCGCCTATACGCGTTTTCTCGAAGCCAAGAGCCTCAAGCCGCGCTATGGCCAGCGCCTGATGATTGCCGAAGTGGCCAAGGTGCTCGGCGACATTGCCTGCGACGAAGAAGGCCGCCGTGCCGGCGAGCCTGCCGTGGTGGCAGTGGAGGCGGGCACCGGTACCGGCAAGACGGTGGCCTACAGCCTGGCTGCGATTCCGGCCGCCAAGGCCGCCGGCAAGCGCTTGGTGATCGCCACCGCCACCGTGGCGCTGCAGGAGCAGATTGTCTTCAAGGACCTGCCCGACCTTATGCGCAACAGCGGGCTGAACTTCAGCTTCGCTCTGGCCAAGGGCCGTGGCCGCTACCTGTGTCTGTCCAAGCTCGACATCCTGCTGCAGGAGGGCCATGCCCAGTCGGCCACCGCCCAGCTGTTCGAGGAAGAAGGCTTCCACATCGAAGTCGACGAGCGCAGCCAGAAGCTGTTCAACAGCATGATCGAGAAGCTTGCCGGCAACCGCTGGGACGGTGACCGCGACAGCTGGCCCGAAGCCCTGGAGGACCAGGACTGGGCGCGCCTGACCACCGACCATAGCCAGTGCACCGGCCGTCATTGCCCGAACTTCCAGCAGTGCGTGTTCTACAAGGCACGCGAAGGCATGGGCAAGGTCGATGTGATCGTCACCAACCACGACATGGTGCTGGCCGACCTGGCCCTTGGCGGCGGCGCGGTGTTGCCTGACCCGCGCGACACCATGTACGTGTTCGACGAAGGCCACCACCTGCCGGACAAGGCCATCGGCCATTTCGCTCACTATTCGCGCCTGCGCTCCACTGCCGACTGGCTGGAGCAGACCGCCAAGAACCTGACCAAGCTGCTGGCCCAGCACCCGCTGCCCGGTGACCTGGGCAAGTACATCGAGCAGGTGCCGGAGCTTGCGCGGGAAGTGCGCACCCAGCAGCAGTTCATGTTCACCCTGTGCGAGCAGGTTGCCGACTTCCGCCCCAGCGAGGACAACGAAGGCCGTGAGCGCCCGCGCTACCGCTTCGAAGGTGGCGTGGTGCCAGAGCAGATTCGCGAAGTGGGCATCGAGCTGAAAAAGGGCTTTGCCCGCCTCAACGACCTGTTCACCCGCCTGGCCGACCTGCTCAAGGAAGGCATGGACGGTGAAGTCAACATCGGCATCGCCAGCCACCAGGCCGAGGAGTGGTACCCGCTGTTCGGGAGCCTGGTCACCCGTGCCCAGGGCAACTGGGAGCTGTGGACGGCCTTTACCGCCGAAGACCCGGAAGACAGCCCGCCCATGGCTCGCTGGCTGACCCTGGCCGAGAGCGGCGCGCTGTTCGACATCGAAGTCAATGCCAGCCCCATTTTGGCTGCCGAAATGCTTCGCCGCAGCCTGTGGAGCGTGGCCCATGGCGCGCTGGTGACCTCGGCAACCCTGACCGCGCTGGGCAAGTTCGACCGCTTCCGCATGCGCTCGGGGTTGCCGCGTGACGCGGTCACCTGCGTGGTGCCCAGCCCGTTCGTGCATGGCGATGCCGGCCTGCTGCGGGTCCCCGACCTCAAGGCCGACCCGCGCGATGCGGCGGCGCATACCGCTGCGATCATTCGCGAACTGCCGAACATTGTCGAAGATGCCCGCGGCGCGCTGGTGCTGTTCTCCTCGCGCAAGCAGATGCAGGATGTGTTCGATGGCCTGGACCGTGACTGGCGCAAGCTGGTGCTGATCCAGGGCAACCTGTCCAAGCAGGAAACCCTGAACAAGCACAAGGCGCGGGTCGACGATGGCCAGCACAGCGTGCTGTTCGGCCTGGCCAGCTTTGCCGAGGGGGTCGACCTACCGGGGGCTTACTGCGAGCATGTGGTGATCGCCAAAATTCCCTTTGCCGTGCCCGATGACCCGGTCGAAGCTGCATTGGCCGAGTGGATCGAGGCTCGCGGCGGCAACCCGTTCATGGAAATTGCCGTGCCCGACGCCTCGCTGCGGCTGATCCAGGCCTGCGGCCGCCTGCTGCGAACCGAACAGGATCGCGGTGTCATCACCTTGCTTGACCGGCGCCTGGTTACCCAGCGCTACGGCAAGGCTATTCTCAATGCGCTGCCGCCGTTCCGGCGGGAGATTTCCTGACCGCCGGAGCACTTGCTCCGGCGCGTTGTCCATTACTCAGTCGCGGGCCATGAGGGCCCTTGAAGGAGAGCCCCAGCCTTATGGTCCGCCGTACCCTGCCCGCCGTTTTCGCCTTGTTGTTCAGCTCGCCCTTGCTGGCTGGGCAGCAGACGCTGTTCAGCTTCGTGCGCCCGGCCTCGGTGGTCAACGTGGCGACCGAAAACGCCGGCATGCCGCAGTACAATGCGGAGCAGACGGCCGAAGGCGAAGTGTTGCGGCGCGTGGTGTTCAACCCGGCCCAGCGGCCGACCCTGCGCCTGAGCCCGCAAAGCGGTGTGTGGGACTGGTCCGGTGGGCAGTTCCTGACCTTGCGCCTGCAAAGCGCGATGGATTGGGCGCTGACGGTGGATGTCACGGTGCAAGGCAGTGATGGGCGCATGTTGACCAGCCGCATTGACCTTCCGGCCGGTCCTGCACAAACCGTGATGGTACCGCTGACGGCCAGCTCGCCGCTGAGTCAGGGCATGCGCGCCGGCCCGCCCATGCCCTGGAACCATGGCGGCCAGCGCCTGCTGCTGACCAGCAGCGCCGGCGCGGTCGACCTCAAGCAGGTGGCGTCGGTCAGCCTGAGTATCCCCAACCCCAACGTGGCGCAGAACCTGCTGATCGAACGTGTGGGCATCCAGGATGACGACCAGCCCTACAAGGCGGCCTATCAGGAGCTGATCGATGCCTATGGCCAGTCCACCCGCGGCCATTGGCCAGAAAAGGTTGCCAATGACGAGCAGCTCAAGGCGGCCGATGCGCGCGAACAGCAACAGCTCAAAGGCTGGCTGGCAGAGCGCGGCAAACAGCAGCTGGACGCATACGGTGGTCTGCTGGCTGGCCCGGCGTTCGAGGCCAAAGGCTTCTTCCGCACCGAAAAGCGTGACGGCCGCTGGTACCTGGTAACGCCCGAGGGGCATCCGTTCTATTCCCTGGGGGTGAATGCAGTGGCTGCGGATGGCGGGCGTACCTACGTTGCCGGGCGTGAGGGGATGTTCAAGGCGTTGCCGGGCGAAGGTGATGCACTGGCAGCATTCTATGGTGATGGCAACAACGACGATGGCAACCCTTCGTCGCAAGGGCGTAACTTCAAGCAAGGGCGCTGGTTCGACTTCTATGCCGCCAACCTGCAACGCACCCATGGCAAATCTTGCCCGCCCGCAGTAGAAGGGCAGCCGGCCAGTTGCCCGCCATTGGCGCTGGATACCGCCCGCTGGCAGGCGCATGCGCTCGACCGCCTGCAGGCCTGGGGTTTCAACACGGTAGGCAACTGGAGCGAGCCGGCTCTGGGCCAGGCCAGGCGCATGCCATACACATTGCCGCTATCGATCGTGGGGGATTACGCCAGCATCAGCACCGGCATGGACTGGTGGGGCCGCATGCCCGACCCGTTCGACCCGCGTTTTGCCATGGCCACCGAGCGCGCCGTGGCAATCGCCGCCCGCGATCACCGCGACGACCCCTGGCTGATCGGCTATTTCGCCGACAACGAACTGGCCTGGGCCGCCCCAGGTAACGACCCAAAGGCGCGTTATGGCCTGGCCTACGGTACCTTGCGCCTGACCACCGATGTACCGGCCAAGCGCGCCTTCCTCAAGCAGTTGCGTGACAAGTACCGCAACCAAGAAGGGCTGTCCAAGGCCTGGGGGATCGAGCTGGCGGCCTGGGAACTGATGGAGGACCCGGGCTTCGAGGCACCGTTGCCCAACCCGGAGCACCCGGAAATCGAGCGTGACTACCAGCACTTCCAGCAGGTGTTCGCCGAAACCTATTTCAAAACCATTGCCGACTCGTTGAAGTGGCATGCGCCCAATCACTTGCTGCTGGGCGGCCGCTTTGCCGTCAGCACGCCGGAGGCGGTCAAGGCCTGCGCCGAATTCTGCGATGTGCTCAGCTTCAACTTCTATACCCTCAAGCCGCAGGACGGCTACGACTTCGCCCGCCTGGCCGAGCTGGACAAGCCGGTGTTGGTGTCCGAGTTCCAGTTCGGCTCGCGCGATCGCGGGCCGTTCTGGCCGGGGCCGCTGGAAGTGGCGCGGGAAGAAGACCGTGGCCCGGCCTACGGCAATTTCCTCAAGGCGGCGCTGGCGCAGCCGATGATCGTTGGCGCGCACTGGTTCCAGTACCTCGACCAGCCGGCCAGCGGCCGCCTGCTCGATGGCGAGAACGGCCACCTCGGGTTGGTGGCGATTACCGATATGCCATACCCAGGGTTTGTCGATGCCGTGCGCAAGAGCAACTTGCAGGCAATGAGCCAGCTGCGCGCCCAGCTGGAAAAGCCGACGCCCTAGCCCAGGTTGACGCGGTCTTTTTGTGGGAGCGGCCTTGCGTCGCGAAAGGACTGCGGAGCAGTCCCCTGATTTCAGCGGCGCTGCATAAATTGCCGGGGCTGCTGCGCAGCCCATCGCGACACAAGGCCGCTCCCACAGTGACCACCCAGCCCAAGCCAGTTTGCAAAACTCGCAACTACTGAAACAATGCACACCATTTTCGGAATTGGTCGTACGGAGAACAGCGGGTGCAGATCCAGGGTCACTATGAGCTGAAGTTCGAAGCAGTGCACGAGGCCTTCGCCGCGCTGTTCGATGATCCCCAGGAGCGTGGCGCCGCGCTGTGCATCCAGGTCGGTGGCGAAACCGTGGTCGACCTGTGGGCCGGCAGTGCCGACAAGGATGGCCAGCAGGCCTGGCACAGCGACACCATCGCCAACCTGTTCTCCTGCACCAAGACCTTCACCGCCGTCACTGCCCTGCAACTGGTTGGCGAGGGCAAGCTGGCCCTGGATGCCCCGGTGGCCAACTACTGGCCCGAGTTTGCCCAAGCAGGCAAACAGGCGATCACCCTGCGCCAGCTGCTCAGCCACCGTGCCGGCTTGCCGGCCATCCGTGAGTTGCTGCCGGCCGAGGCGCTGTATGACTGGCAGACCATGGTCGATGCGCTGGCTGCCGAAACGCCCTGGTGGACACCCGGCACCGAGCACGGCTATGCCGCCATTACCTATGGCTGGCTGATTGGCGAGCTGATCCGCCGTGCCGACGGCCGTGGCCCCGGCGACTCGATCGTGGCCCGTACCGCTCGGCCCCTGGGGCTGGATTTTCATGTCGGCCTGGCAGACGATGAGTTCCATCGCGTAGCGCATATCGCCCGTGGCAAGGGCAACGCCGGCGACGCTGCGGCCCAGCGCCTGCTACAGGTGACCATGCGCGAGCCAGAGGCACTGTCGACCCGTGCCTTCACCAACCCGCCGGCGATCCTGACCAGTACCAACAAGCCGGAGTGGCGGCGCATGCAGCAGCCAGCGGCAAATGGCCATGGCAATGCGCGCAGCCTGGCGGGCTTCTATGCCGGGTTGCTGGACGGTAGCCTGCTCGAATCCGAACTGCTCGACGAACTGACCCGAGAGCACAGCCTCGGCCAGGATCGCACCCTGCTTACCCAGACCCGTTTTGGCCTGGGCTGCATGCTCGACCAACCCGATGTGGCCAACGCCACGTTCGGCCTCGGGGCCCGCGCCTTCGGCCACCCAGGCGCTGGTGGCTCGGTCGGTTTCGCTGACCCGGAGCACGATGTTGCCTTCGGTTTCGTGGTCAATACCCTTGGCCCTTATGTGCTCATGGACCCGCGAGCCCAGAAACTGGTACGTGTCCTTGCCAGTTGCCTTTGATCGGGTAATGCGGGTATTGCCCCATCCCTTTGACTATCCTCAATGCCAACGCCTGAAGTGCGTAGGCAAAATTTCTTTCTATTTCATGGTGTATCGCTGATGTCTTCACACAAAACCTTAGCACTCGCCCTGTGCCTGACCGCCGTTACCGGCTGCGCCAGCCACCCCCAGGACGGCTCGAAGGACAGCGCCTCGAGCTGGTGGCCTTTCGGTTCGGACAAGGTTGCCGAGCAGGAAGTGAAGCAAGCCGTCACGGAAAACGTGGCCAAGGCCGACGCCAAGTCCGACAGCGCCAGCCGTTGGTGGTGGCCGTTCGGCGGTGAAGATAAGCAGGCAAAGGGGCCGGTGGTACCGAAGATCGACCAGAAGGCCACCCAGGCCTGGCTGGACGAGTACGAGCCCAAGCTGCGTGAGGCGATCAAGGGCAGCAAGCTGGAGCTGGAGCGCCGTGACAACGTGCTGGCTGTAACCATCCCGGTGGACAGTTCGTACAACCCCGATCGTCCTAACATGCTGCTGCCGATGACCCTGGGCCCGATTACCCGGGTGGCCAAGACTGTCGAGGGCGATGCCAAGACCGCCGTGCTGGTGCTTGGCCATGCCGACAGCAGCGGTGTCGCTGCCGCCAACCAGAAGCTCAGCCTGGAGCGCGCCGCTTCGGTATCGGCCATCTTCCGCCTCAGCGGCCTGCAGCGTGACCGCCTTAACCTCAAGGGCATGGGCTCGGAAATGCCGCGCGCCGCCAACGACAGCGCCGAGGGCCGCGCCCTTAACCGCCGTGTGGAAATGCTGTTGACCCCGCAGAACACCATGGTCGCCCTGCTGGCCAAGTACCAGCAAGCCGCCCCGGCGCGGGCCCCGATGGTGGCGGCGCAGGATGTCAAGGCGCCTGCCGTCAAGGCTGCCGACAGCAAGCCGGCCACCAAGGCTGCGGCGAAGAAGCCTGTTACAAAAGCCAAGGCCAAGGCGCCCGCCAAGACCACGGCCAAGAAAAAAGCCGCGCCGGCCAAGCCCGTCGCCAAGAAAGCTACCACTGACAAGAAAGTAGCTGCCAACAGCCCTGCGAAGACCAACTGATCGTCAAGGAACGCAGCAATGACCCAATCCCTGGCAGATATGCGCCGCGACTACACCCGTGATGGCCTGGCCGAAGCCCAGGCTCCGGGGGAGCCGTTCGCCCTGTTCCACCAGTGGTTCGCCGATGCGGTGAAAACCGAGCAGGCACCGGTGGAAGCCAACGCCATGACCTTGGCCACTGTCGATGCTGAAGGCCGCCCTCACTGCCGTATCTTGCTGCTGAAGGGGCTCGATGAGCGTGGTTTCACCTTCTTCACCAACTACGATAGTGCCAAGGGCCAGCAACTGCTGGTCAATCCTTTCGCCGCCATGACCTTCTTCTGGCCTGCGCTGGAGCGCCAGGTGCGCATCGAAGGGCGGGTGGAAAAGGTCACGCCCCAGGAGTCTGACGCGTACTACCAGGTGCGCCCGCTGGGCAGTCGCCTGGGGGCTTGGGCGTCGCCGCAGAGCCAGGTGATTGCCGGTCGCGAGGAACTGGAGGGGCTGGTCAAGGCCACCGAGGCGCGCTTCTCCGACACCCAGCCGCATTGCCCGGAGCATTGGGGTGGGTATCGGTTGCTGCCTGAGCGTATCGAGTTCTGGCAGGGGCGGGCCAGCCGCCTGCATGACCGACTGAACTACCGCCTGGTGGATGGGCAATGGCTGCGGGAGCGGTTGGCGCCCTGAGATTGTCGGGGCCGCTTTGCGGCCCTTTCGCGACACAAGGCCGCTCCTACAGGGGATCGCGGTCCCGGCAACTGACGCGGCCCCCTGTAGGAGCGGCCTTGTGTCGCGAAAGGGCTGCGCAGCAGCCCCCGCATTCCATCAGCTACCCCGAATACCCCGCAGCCTCCCGCTCCAACCACCCCGCCAACTGCTTGCGCCCCACCTTCTCCACCCGTGCCTGCTCCAGCCGTTGCAGCATATAAGCGCGTTTTCGAGGGTCCGCCCCAGCCAGCGACAATGCCAGATCACGGTCCATCCAGCGGCGCATGCGCACATAAAGCCACCAGTGGAAGTACAGCCCCGCAACGGTGGTGACCACGACGATGAAGTAATCCATGGCTATCCTTGGTCTCACTTGAAAGGCCTCGACACAGCTACGCAGGCTGTCCGTTGGCTGAATGAAAACAATTTTATTACGTTTGTACCGTGACAGCCGTCAACGTGCAGCGTCTAATGAGCACCTGACTTATGGAGACTTTACCCATGCGTAAATCCGCTTTGCTGGTGGCGACCTTTACCACCATGTCGCTGTTGCTGGGTGGCTGTGCCTCGAGCCTGACCGGTGACAGCTACTCCCGTGATGAGGCCCGCCGCGTGCAAACCGTGCGCATGGGCACCATCGAGTCCTTGCGTCCGGTCAAGATCGAGGGCACCAAGACCCCGATCGGTGGTGGCGCGGGCGCCATCGTCGGTGGCGTGGCCGGCAGCGCCGTGGGTGGTGGCCGTGGCAGCATCGTTGCTGCCGTGATCGGTGCTGTTGCCGGTGGCCTGGCCGGTTCCGCCGCCGAAGAAGGCCTGACTCGTACCCAGGGTGTCGAAATCACCGTGCGTGAGGATGATGGCAGCATGCGTGCCTATGTGCAGGCCGTGCAGCAGAACGAGATCTTCCGCGTTGGCGACCGCGTGCGCATCATGACCGTTGATGGCACCAGCCGCGTCACGCACTGACCGTAGCCGAACAAGAAAAACCCCGACATGGCGTTCGCCAGTCGGGGTTTTTTCATGCTGCGGCAAGGTCAGCCGACGTTGGGCTTGCGGCTGGCCATGGCGGTTACCGCATAGCCGATCACGGCGGCGAAGAACGAGCCGGTGAGAATGCCCATGCGGTCCATCCCGGCGTAATCACTGCTGCCAGGCACAAAGGCGAGCGAGCCAACGAACAGGCTCATGGTGAAGCCGATACCGCAAAGTATCGCCACACCCAGCAATTGCCCCCAACTGGCGCCGGCAGGCAGCGCGGCCAGGCGTAGCTTGATCGCGACCCAGGTCAGGCCGAAGACACCCACGGTCTTGCCCAGCAGCAGCCCGACGGTGATGCCCAGTGGCACCGGGTGGGTGAAGCTTTCTACGGTCATGCCTGCCAGCGATACACCGGCATTGGCAAAAGCGAACAGTGGCAGGATGGCGTAGGCGACCCAGGGATGCAGGGCGTGTTCCAGGGCAAGCAGTGGCGAGCGTTCGGCATGGCGCGTGCGCAGCGGGATGCACAAGGCCAGGGCAACACCGGCCAGAGTGGCATGCACGCCGCTCTTGAGCACGCAGACCCAGAGGATCAGGCCAACGACCATGTACGGCCCAAGCTTGACCACACCAAGCCGGTTCATGGCCACCAGCACTACCAGGCAGGCGGCGGCCAGCAGCAGTGACACGCTCGACAGGGTACCCGAGTAGAACAGGGCAATGACGATGATCGCACCCAGGTCGTCGATGATCGCCAGGGTCATCAGGAACAGTTTCAGCGACACCGGCACGCGCTTGCCCAGCAGGGCCAGTACGCCGAGGGCGAAGGCGATGTCGGTGGCGGTAGGGATCGCCCAGCCGGCCACGGCTGCCGGGTTGTCACGGTTGATGAACCAGTAGAGCAATGCCGGGATCACCATGCCGCCCACGGCGGCGGTGGCAGGCAGGATCACCTGGGAGGGCTTGGACAGGTGGCCGTCGACCACCTCGCGCTTGACCTCCAGGCCGATGAGCAGGAAGAACAGCGCCATCAGGCCGTCGTTGATCCACAGCAGCAGCGGTTTGGCGATTTGCAGCGCGCCGACCTGGACGGCGACGGGCACGTCGAGCAGGCCGCTGTACAGGTAGGAAAGCGGCGAATTGTTGATGACCAGGGCCAGGATGGCTGCAGCGATCAGCAACAGGCCGCTGGCGGCTTCGAGCTGGAAGAAGCGGGTGAACAGGCTACGCACGGGCTATAGGCTCTCCATGAGCAGTTAAGATGGAACGGGCATACACCCTAGCCTGTGACGATATGCTTTCAAACAAAAACTATATTCGTTTTTGTTATATGGTGTTACTGGCTGGGCTGAGGGAAGCCTAGATGCAGATGGGGAAGGAAGGGGGAGGGGAAGTCTGATATTTGCTGTGGATTTTTCTGATGTCTGCAGTGGCCCTTTCGCGGGTAAACCCGCTCCCACAGGTACTTCACAGTCTTCAATACCTGTGAAGTACCTGTGGGAGCGGGTTTACCCGCGAAGAGGCCCTGGCATGTAACAAAGGATCAGAGGCCGAGCATATCCCGCGCCACCGCCTCGGCAATGCGAATCCCATCGACCCCCGCCGACAGGATCCCGCCTGCATACCCGGCCCCTTCACCCGCCGGGAACAGCCCCTTCAGGTTCAGGCTCTGGAAGTCCTCACCGCGGGTAATGCGCAGCGGCGACGAGGTGCGGGTCTCGATCCCGGTCAGCACTGCATCATGCAGGTTGTAACCCTTGATCTGCCGGTCGAACGCCGGCAGTGCCTCGCGAATGGCCTCGATGGCAAAGTCCGGCAGGCTCGGCGCCAGGTCGCCCAGGGTCACGCCCGGTTTGTAGGACGGCTCGACACTGCCCAGCGCAGTCGACGGTCGGCCGGCGACGAAGTCACCCACCAGCTGCGCCGGGGCCTGGTAGTTGCTGCCGCCCATCACGTAGGCGTGGGCTTCCAGGCGTTCCTGCAGCTCGATGCCGGCCAGCGGGCCGCCCGGGTAATCGCGCTCGGGGTCGATGCCGACGACAATGCCGGAGTTGGCGTTGCGCTCGTTACGCGAGTACTGGCTCATGCCGTTGGTAACCACCCGGCCTGGCTCGCTGGTGGCGGCGACCACAGTGCCGCCCGGGCACATGCAGAAGCTGTACACCGAACGGCCATTCTTGGCGTGGTACACCAGTTTGTAGTCGGCGGCACCGAGTTTCGGGTGGCCGGCGTACTTGCCCAGGCGCGCCTTGTCGATCAGCGTTTGCGGGTGCTCGATACGGAAGCCCACAGAGAAGGGCTTGGCTTCCATGTACACGCCCTTGGCGTGCAGCATGCGGAAAGTGTCGCGAGCACTGTGGCCCAGGGCTAGTACCACATGGCGCGAGTGCAGCTGTTCGCCGCTCTCCAGCACTACGCCGGTCAGTTGCCCATCCTCGATCAGCAGGTCGGTGACCTTCTGCTGGAAGCGCACCTCGGCGCCGAGGGCGATCATGTCCTGACGCATCTGCTCGACCATGCCAGTCAGGCGGAAGGTACCGATGTGCGGCTTGTTGATATACAGGATCTCATCCGGCGCACCGGCCTTGACGAACTCTTCCAGCACCTTGCGGCCGTGGTGCTGCGGGTCCTTGATCTGGCTGTACAGTTTGCCGTCGGAGAAGGTACCGGCGCCGCCTTCGCCGAACTGCACGTTGGATTCCGGGTTGAGCACGCTCTTGCGCCACAGGCCCCAGGTGTCCTTGGTGCGCTGACGCACTTCCTTGCCGCGCTCGAGGATGATCGGCTTGAAGCCCATCTGTGCCAGCAACAGGCCGGCGAAGATGCCGCACGGGCCGAAGCCGACCACGATCGGGCGTTCCTGCAGATCGGCAGGGGCCTGGCCGACGAACTTGTAGGTTACGTCTGGCGCCGGGCCAATGTTGCGATCGTCGGCGAATTTGCTGAGCAGTTCGGCTTCGTTGCTGGCTTCCAGGTCGATGGTGTAGATGAACAGCAGTTCGCTGTTCTTCTTGCGCGCATCGTAGCTGCGCTTGAACAGGTTGAAGCTGAGCAGTTGCTCGTCGCGGATGCCCAGGCGCTGGACGATGGCTTCACGCAGGGCTTCGTCGGGATGGTCCAGGGGCAGCTTCAGTTCGGTGATTCGTAGCATGGCAGGGTCCAGTATCCCGGCCATGGGCGGCCGGCGGCTTTACACAAACCGCCAAGTATAAGCTGTTCGCCGCCCGGACTGGCAGGATAAAAGCGCCCGGCGATCAGTTGTCGCGTGCGCCGCCGTAGTAGCCGCAGCCCTGCAGGGTCTTGCCGTCAATGCGCAGTTCGGCGCGCAGGTGGTGGATGGCACCGGTGGCGGTATCCACGCAGCGTTGTGGCGCGACCCACAGCTCCACGTGCTGGCCGTTGGCTTCGCTGGTCAGGGTCAGGCCGCCGCCGGGCACTTCTTCTTCCAGGAAGGGCAGGGGCAGGGGTTCCTGGCCGACGCGGTTGAGCACCATGCCTTTGCCGCTGGCCTTGATGTCCCATTCCGGTTCGTGGCCGTTGGCGCGCAGGGTCAGCTGCTTGAAGTTGGGGTCTTCACAGGCGCGGGTGGAAGGTTCCAGGCGGTAAAGGCGGCGTACTTCCAGCTGGCCGTCGTTGTTGGCCTGCCTGCTGCCGGTGAGGCGGCCACGGACGTCGGCGAACAGCTTGTCGTTGGCATCCTTGGCGAGGTTGGCGGCTTCCTGCAGGATGCCGGTGGCGGCGACGTCGTTGATCACGAAGGTACGGTTTTCGCTGCACGGCTTGAACAGCAGCTGGCCACCGGCGGCACGCAGCTCGCCCTGCATGCGCGTGGTGCCGATGTTCGGGTCGCTGGGGGCGTCAGCCATCAGCTGGCAGCCGGCGAACAGGGGCAGCAGGGCGGTGAGCAGCAGGGTGGGAGTGAGGCGCATGGGGCGGGCTCCGGGGGAATCTTTTGCCAAGGAGCTGGCCACGTTACTCAGGCTTTGCCGGGATCACAAGTTTTCGGTCAACTGTGCTGGCTTCTTCGCGGGTAAACCCGCTCCCACAGGGGTAGCGCAAGGCTTGAGTGTGGCGCCGTACCTGTGGGAGCGGGTTTACCCGCGAAGAGGGCTGCACAGGCGACACAAAACCGGCAGGCAGAAAAAAGGGCCCGAAGGCCCTTTTCCCGATCACCCCCCCAGGTACGCGTCGCGCACCTTCGGGTCGGTCAGCAGTGCTTCACCTGTCCCTTGCATCACCACCCGGCCGTTCTCCAGCACGTACGCCCGATCAGCAATCTTCAGCGCCTGGTTGGCGTTCTGCTCCACCAGGAACACCGTCACGCCATCACGGCGCAGCTGTTCGATGATGTCGAAGATCTGCTGGATGATGATCGGCGCCAGGCCCAGCGAGGGCTCGTCGAGCAGCAGCAGCTTGGGCTTGCTCATCAGCGCCCGGCCAATGGCGAGCATCTGCTGCTCGCCACCGGACATGGTGCCGCCACGCTGGATATAACGCTCCTTCAGGCGCGGGAACAGCTGCAGCACCTTGTCCAGTTGCTCCTGGTAATCGCCCTTGTCGGTGAAGAAACCACCCATTGCCAGGTTTTCCTCGACGGTCAGGCGGGAGAACACACGGCGGCCTTCCGGCACTACCGCGATGCTCTTGCGCATGATGTGCGAGGACGGCTGGCCGACCAGTTCTTCACCCAGGTACTTGATGCTGCCGCTGTGCGCCTGCGGCGAGCCGCACAGGGTCATCAGCAAGGTCGACTTGCCGGCACCGTTGGCGCCGATCAGGGTAACGATCTCGCCCTGGTTGATCTCCACGTTGACGCTGTGCAGCGCCTGGATCTTGCCGTAGAAGGTGGAAACGTTTTCGAACTTCAGCATTTACGCTTCCCCCAGGTAGGCTTTGATCACGTCAGGGTTGTCGCGGATCTCTTCCGGCGTGCCGTGGGCCAGTGGGGTGCCCTGGTTGATCACCACGATATGGTCGGAAATGCTCATCACCAGCTTCATGTCGTGTTCGATCAGCAGCACGGTGACGTTGTGTGATTCGCGCAGGTAGGCGATCAGCGCCTTGAGGTCTTCGGTCTCCTTCGGGTTCAGGCCGGCTGCCGGTTCGTCGAGCATGATGATGCGCGGCTGGGTCATCATGCAGCGGGCGATTTCCAGGCGGCGCTGTTGGCCGTAGGCGAGGGTGCCGGCGGTACGGTTGGCGAACTCGGTCAGGTTGACCTTCTCCAGCCAGTACTGGGCGCGCTCCATGGCCTCCTTCTCGCTGCGGCGGAAGTTCGGGGTCTTGAACAGGCCGGCGAAGAAGTTGGTGTTCAGGTGGCGATGCTGGGCGATCAGCAGGTTTTCCAGCGCAGTCATTTCCTTGAACAGGCGCACGTTCTGGAAGGTCCGCACCACGCCCTTGCGGGCGATCTGGTGCCCGGCCAGGCCCTGGATCGGCTGGCCATCGAGCAGGATGGTGCCGCCGCTGGGCTTGTAGAAGCCGGTCAGGCAGTTGAACACCGTGGTCTTGCCGGCGCCGTTCGGGCCGATCAGTGCCACCACCTGTTTTTCCTTGACGGTCAGGCCCACGCCGTTGACCGCCAACAAGCCGCCGAAGCGCATGCTCAGGCCGCTGACTTGCAGAATTTCACGGCTCATCGATGCAGCTCCATGTGTGGTCGTTGCATAGGCAGCAGGCCCTGCGGACGCCAGATCATCATCAACACCATCAGCGCACCGAACATCAGCATCCGGTATTCGCTGAACTCACGCATCAGCTCGGGCAGCAGGATCATCACGATGGCCGCGAGAATCACGCCCAGTTGTGAGCCCATGCCGCCAAGCACGACGATGGCGAGGATGATCGCCGACTCGATGAAGGTAAACGACTCCGGCGTCACCAGGCCCTGGCGCGCAGCGAAGAAGCTGCCGGCGAAACCGGCGAAGCAGGCGCCCAGGGTGAATGCCGAGAGCTTGATCACGGTCGGGTTCAGGCCCAGTGCACGGCAGGCGATCTCGTCTTCGCGCAGGGCTTCCCAGGCGCGGCCGATCGGCATGCGCAGCAGGCGGTTGATAACGAACAGCGCCAGCAGGGCCAGCAGCAGAGCCACCAGGTAGAGGAAGATGACCTTGTTGATCGAGTTGTATTCCAGCCCGAAGAACTCGTGGAAGGTCTGCATGCCCTCGGCGGCACGGCGTTCGAAGGTCAGGCCGAAGAGCTCCGGCTTGGGGATGTTGCTGATGCCGTTGGGGCCGCCGGTCCAGTCGGTGAGGTTACGCAGGAACAGGCGGATGATCTCGCCGAAGCCGAGGGTCACGATCGCCAGGTAGTCACCGCGCAGGCGCAGCACCGGGAAGCCGAGCAGGAAGCCGAAGGTAGCGGCCATCAGGCCGGCGATCGGCAGGCATACCCAGAAGCTCCAGCCCAGGTAGTGCGAGAGCATGGCATAGCTGTAGGCGCCGACGGCGTAGAAGCCGACGTAACCGAGGTCGAGCAGGCCTGCCAGACCGACCACGATGTTCAGGCCCAGGCCCAGCAACACGTAGATCAGGATCAGCGTGGCAATGTCGACTGCACCGCGCGAACCGAAGAACGGCCACACCAGTGCCGCGACGATCAGGCCCAGGATCACGTAGCGCTGGGTCTTCGGCAGGGTCAGGTAGTTGCTGACGGCCGGCGGGATCAGCTTGCGATCCGAACGGCGGCCCATCACCGAACTCCACTGCTTGTCGAACAGCACACGCAGGAACATCAGCACCGAACACACGGCAATGATGCTGATAGTGAACGAGCCCTGGCTGTGCACCACTAGGCTGATGCCGTCGATGCTCAGTTTCAGGCCCAGTACCGGGAAGGCCACGGCCCATACCAGCAAGGCGCTGAAGAACGCCTGTTTGAGATTTCTGTTCATACTTTTTCAACCTCCGGGCGGCCCAGGATGCCGGTCGGCCGGAATAGCAGGACAAGAACCAACAAGCCGAATGCCACCACGTCCTTGTACTGGTCGCCGAAGATATCGGCACCGAACGCTTCGGCCACGCCCAGCACCAGCCCGCCGAGCATGGCGCCCGGAATGCTGCCGATGCCACCCAGCACCGCCGCGGTGAAAGCCTTCAGGCCCACCAGGAAACCGGCGTTGGGGTTGATCACCCCGTACTGCATGCTCAGCAGCACGGCCGCCACCGCCGCCAGGGCGGCACCGATGACGAAGGTGAGGGCGATGATGTTGTTGGTGTTGATGCCCAGCAGGTTGGCCATCTTGATGTCCTCGGCACAGGCGCGGCAGGCGCGGCCCAGGCGGGAACGGGAGATGAACAGGGTGAGGCAGGTCATGGCCACCAGGGTGACCACGAACACCAGGATCTGCATGTAGCTGATCAGTACTTCCTCCGCGCCACCCGGCCCGAACGAGAAGCTTCCGGGGATCAAGTTGGGGATGGACTTGTCCTTGGAGTCTTGCGACAGCAAGACGGTGTTCTGCAGGAAGATCGACATGCCGATGGCGGAAATCAGCGGGATCAGGCGGTTGCTGTTGCGCAAGGGGCGGTAGGCAACCCGTTCGATGCTGTAGCCATAGGCACTGGTGACGAAGATCGTCGCGACGAAGGCGACGGTCATCAGGATCGGCAGCGAATGGATACCCATCATGGCCAGGCCCGCCAGGGCGATGAAGGCCACGTAGGAACCGATCATGTACACCTCGCCGTGGGCGAAGTTGATCATGCCAATGATGCCGTACACCATCGTGTAGCCGATGGCGATCAAGGCATAGGTGCTGCCGATGGTCAATCCATTAACCAGTTGTTGGAAGAAATGGTAGATCTCAGGCATTACAGCGCTCCTAAAAACCTGATTTGCATTTCGCTGGCGGGGGTACGGCCAGGAAACCGCGGGTGACGGTTTTAAGATTTTCAGGTGAACCCGCCCCCGGATCGCGGGGATCAGGCCCATGAACCTCGTAAAACAAAGCCCACTGCTCGCACAGTGGGCTTCTACGGTCAGCTATTAGTCACGCAGTTACTGAGGGGAGACTTCGGTCTTCGGCTTGCCGAAGTGCCATTCGTAGACCACGAACTTGAAGTCTTTCAGGTCGCCTTTGGCGTCGTAGGACAGATCACCGGTCGGGGTCTTGAAGGTGCCGGCGTGGATGGCCTCGGCCACCTTCTCGGCGTCTTCGGACTTGGCGGCCTTGATGCCCTGGGCGATCAGCTCGACAGCCGAGTAGGCCGGGAACACGAACGGGCCGCTTGGGTCCTTGCCGTCAGCCTTGATGGCGTCGACGATCTTCTTGTTCGCAGGGTCCGCGTCGAACGACTTCGGCAGGGTCACCAGCAGGCCTTCGGAGGCGTTCTGGGCGATCTGCGAGATGGAGTCGTTACCCACGCCTTCCGGGCCCATGAACTTGGCTTTCAGGCCTTTTTCCTGGGCTTGGCGCAGGATCAGGCCCAGCTCTGGGTGGTAGCCGCCGTAGTAGACGAAGTCGACGTTGTTCTGCTTGAGCTTCTGGATGATCGAGGAGAAGTCCTTGTCACCGGCGTTCAGGCCTTCGAACACGGCAACCTTGGTGCCTTTGCCTTCCAGAGTCTGCTTGACCGCGGTAGCGATGCCTTCACCGTACTGCTGCTTGTCGTGCAGGACGGCGACTACCTTCGGCTTGACGTGGTCGGCGATGTAGTTGCCGGCAGCCGGGCCCTGGGCGCTGTCCAGGCCGATGGTACGGAAGATCAGCTTGTAGCCACGGGCGGTGATTTCCGGGGAGGTGGCGGCCGGGGTGATCATGATCACGCCTTCGTCTTCGTAGATGTCGGACGCAGGCTGGGTGGAGCTGGAGCACAGGTGACCGATGACGAACTTGACGCCGTCGTTGACCACTTTGTTGGCGACTGCAACGGCCTGTTTAGGATCGCAGGCGTCGTCGTATTCCTTGGCTTCGAGCATCTTGCCATCCACGCCGCCCGCGGCGTTGATATCCTTGATGGCTTGCTTGGCGCCGATGAACTGCATGTCGCCGTACTGGGTTACAGGGCCGGTCTTGGGGCCTGCAATCCCGATCTTGATGGTATCGGCGGCAAACGAATGGCTGGCTACCCCTGCCAGAACCATTGCGGCGAACAGCTTGGAAATCTTGATCATAGTGCTCCACTCATTCTGTTGTAATTCTTATAGTCCTGGCGGCCAGGGCTACAGACCGGGCGGGATTTGCGGCGTGGCCATGCCAACGCGCAAGCCCACCTTCCCCCGGAACATGTCCCGGAACTGTACCGGTACAGTGTAGAGCGCTGCCCGAGCGCTTGAAAAGCGGTCGAAAAGTGCCTGCTTCCTGGGTTGTCGCATGGTCGACACAAAGATACAGAAAGGCGCCATCAAACTGCCTGCATCTGCGACCCCGCCCCACAAGTTTCGGGATCAATCGACCAAATTACATATTTGAAACCGGGTTTTTCTGCAAAAATGCCGACCTTTTTTATTGGCCGATTTTTGCGGATACCACCCATGACTGATCACACAAGCACCCTCTATGCCAAATTGCTTGGCGAGACGGCAATCATCGAGTGGAAAGCGCTGGAGCGTTTCTGGGCCAAGGGTGACCTGATTTGGGTCGACCCAAGCCTGGACCTGATTGCCGTTGCCGAGGCAATGGCCGAGAATCGCAGCGAGATCTTCGCCAAGTGGCGTAGTGATGGCACTGTTGGGCCGGTGACCGCCGAGCAGGCCCAGGACCTGCAAAGCCGCGATCCAGAGATTTGGGCGGTGGTGGTTTCGCCATTCATCGTGATCCAGGCGAAGCGCCCTCTCGATGCATGATCGCTTTTGGTGCGCGAAAATGCGCAGCCGCCTCGTTTTGGTGCTTGCAGGCGTTCAAGGCGGGTAGAGGTAAGTAACAATTCGGCGTGGCGGTAACAGTTTACGGGATGCGTAATGGGGGCTGCCTTGCAGCCCATCGCCGGCAAGCCAGCTCCCACAGGTGAGGTGCAGCCCTGTAAAGCTGCACCGAACCCTGTGGGAGCTGGCTTGCCGGCGATGGGCCGCACAGCGGCCCCCGGTTATTCGAATAGTCAGGAGTCATCGATGAGCACTGCACTACCTTCGCTTGGATTCGCCGGCATCGGCCTGATGGGCCTGCCCATGTGCCGGCGCCTGTTGGCAGCGGGCTACCCGCTGACGGTGTGGAACCGCAGCCCGGACAAGTGCGCTGCACTGGTCACCGCCGGCGCGCGCCTGGCCAGCAACCCTGCCGAACTGTGCCGCGACAGCGACATGCTGCTGCTGTGCCTGGCCGACACGGCCGTGGTCCGCGAGGTGGTGTTCGGCGAGCAAGGCATTGCCCAGGGCGGGCGTAGTGGTCAGTTGCTGATCGATTTCTCCAGCCTGGAGCCAACCGCCACCCGTGAAATGGCCGCCGAACTGGCAGCGCTGTGCGGTATGGCCTGGCTGGACGCGCCAGTTTCCGGCGGCACGCCCGGGGCCGAAGCCGGCACCCTGGCGATCATGGTCGGTGGCGAGTCGGCCGACCTGGAGCGTGCGCGCCCGGTACTGCAGGTACTTGGCCAGCGCGTGACGCACATGGGGGCGGTGGGCGCAGGCCAGGTGACCAAGGCCTGCAACCAGATGATCGTGGCCTGCAATGCCCTGGTGATCGCCGAAGTGGTGGCCTTGGCTGAACAGTCCGGGGTCGACGCGACGCTGATCGCCGAAGCGCTGGCGGGCGGTTTTGCCGACTCCAAACCGTTGCAGATCCTCGCTCCGCAAATGGCCGAGAGCCGCTTCGAGCCGATCAAGTGGCACGTGCGCACGCTGCTCAAGGACCTCGATGGCGCGGTCAAGTTCTCCCGCGAGCAAGGCTCGGCGACGCCGCTCAGTGGCCTTGCCGCACAATTGATGCGCCTGCACGCAAGCCAGGGGTATCTGCAAAAAGATCCGGCGACACTGGTTGAGTTGTATCGCAGCAAGGGCTGAATAGGCCGCCCTGGTGCTGTAGCCGCTCCAGCAACGAGCGCAGTTCGGCCAGCGGCTCCGGGCGGCCCAGCAGGTAGCCTTGCAGGTAGTCGCAGCCGTGGGCTTCGAGAAACGCCAGCTGTTCGGCGTTTTCCACGCCCTCGCTGACCACCTGCAGATGGAGGGTATGCGCCATGACGATGATCGCCTGGACGATCTCGCGGTCCTTCTGGCTGCCCGGCACATCCTGCAGGAAGCTGCGGTCGATCTTCAGCACGTCCAGCGGCAGGCGCTTGAGGTAGGCCAGTGACGAGTAGCCGGTGCCGAAGTCATCGATCGACAGCGCCACGCCCTGGGCGCGCACGCGCTTGAGCAGGTTGACCGTACGCTGGATGTCACCCATCAGGGCGTTCTCGGTCACTTCCAGCTCCAGCTGGCAGGGCGCGAGCCCGGCGTGGAACAGCGCCTTCTCCACCTCGTTGGGCAGTTCGTCGTGGCTGAGGGTGACGGCCGAGCAATTGACCGTGACCTTGAGGTTGCCATGGCCGTGGCGCTGCAGGTAGGCCAGGTCGGCGCAGGCGTGGCGCAGCACCCACAGGTCAAGGTCGATGATCAGGCCGTTGGCTTCGGCGATGGCAATGAAACGATCGGGCCCGAGCAGGCCGTGTTGCGGGTGTCGCCAGCGCACCAGGGCTTCCAGTTTGGCCACTTGCCTGCTGCGCAGGTCGAATATCGGCTGGTAATGCACGCACAGCCCATGCTCCTCGACCAGGGCCACCCGCAGTTCCTCTTCCAGTTGCAGGGCAATCGAGGCCTGGGTCTTCAGGCTGTCGTTGAAGAAGTTCAGGCTGTTGCGCCCGTTGCCCTTGGACTGGTACAGCGCGAGGTCTGCGTGCTTGAGCAGCTCTTCGGCGGTGGTGCCGTCGTCGGGGAAGATGCTGATGCCGATGCTGGTGGTCATGACCATGCGCCGACCGCCCAGGTCGATGGGCTCCTTCATCCGCTGCATGATGCGCTGGGCCAGGTGGCGGGCTTCGTCGCGGTTGTTGAGGCTGGTGACCACGCAGAACTCGTCGCCGCCAAAGCGCGCGACCAGGTCGTGGTTGCGGGTGGCGGCCTTGATGTGGCTGGCGATCACTTTGAGCAGTTCGTCGCCGGCGTCGTGGCCGAGGCTGTCATTGATGCGCTTGAAATGGTCGATATCGAGGAACATCACTGCCAGGTGGCTTTCCGTGGCCTGGTGTTCGGCCAGGCGTTCGGCGAACACCTGGTTGAAACCTCGGCGGTTGACCAGGTTGGTCAGGGCATCGTAGTGCGCGGCCTGCTGCAGCGAAGCCCGGGCCTGGTCCAGCTGGCTGAGCAACACGCTGACCCGCCGCAGGTCGTGTTCCTTGCTTTGCAGCTTCTTGTCGGCCAGCGCGGTACTGATGCTGGCAGCACTGATCAGCAGGGTGATGAAGCCGATGCCGAGCGCCAGTTGCAGGCTGTTGTCGCCAGAGGGCAGGCGCAGGGCAGTGTCTGCCGGGATGACCAGGGTCATGGCCGACATCGCTGTGAAGTGGGTGGCGACTATGCCGCCGGCCATCAGCAGGCTGGCGCCGTACTTCATGGCATGGTGCAAGGTGCCGCTGCCATGACGGAAGTAGCGTGCCAGGCACAGCGCCGTCAGGCTGGTCAGCAGGGCAATGGTGGCAGATGCCAGCAGCAGGCCGGTCTGGTAGTACTGGCGGGCGCCGGTTTCCAGGGCGGCCATGCCGACGAAGTGCATGAGGATGATGCCCAGGCCAATCAGCACTGCACTTTGCAGGTAGTGGTGGGGGCGCATCTGGCTGCGGTCGAGGCTGTGCATGGCCAGCCAGGCGACGGCCAGGGCGATGAGCAGCGACAGGATGGTAAGGGAAACGTCATAGTGCACTTCCACTGGCGCCTGGAAAGCCAGCATGCTGATGAAGTGCATGGCCCAGATGCCACCTGCCAGGCAGCAGGCACCGAGCATGTTCCATTGTCGGTGGGCGGTGGGGTCTTCGCTGTGGGATTGGCGCTCGGCCATGTCCAGGGTGGCGAAGCAGGCCGCACAGGCGACGAGGTAGGCGAGCAGAACCAGGAACGGTTCATGCCGGCAATCAATGACGATGCGCCCGGTTGCCGGCAGGTCGGCGAACAGTTGCAGCCCCAGCCACTCCATGGAATGCCTCATGATCGAGTTTTCACTCGTCTGCGCTACAACCCTGTGCAGACTGTCCAGAGGCAGTATAGGAAGAGGTGGTTAAGCCTTCCTGACTAATGGCACATTGATTTCTACGATTTGGTTATGAACCTGATCGCAGCAGGGAATATGTACTTGGTTTCTGAAAATTGGCCCCCTGTGGGAGCGGCCTTGTGTCGCGAAAGGGCTGCAAAGCAGCCCCAGCAATTTCAATTATTGCGCCAATTCTGGGGCCGCGTTGCGGCCCTTTCGCGACACAAGGCCGCTCCCACAAAGGCGGTGGTGTCTGACCGGTATCAGCCAGCCACCAGCACGCGAATGGCCTCCAGGCGCAGGGCGGCCTTTTCCAGCATCGCCAGGCCCTCTTCGCGCTGCTTGCGCAGCGCTTCGATCTCGCTGTCGCGCACACTCGGGTTGACTGCTTGCAGCGCGACCAGACGGGCCAGCTCTTCGTCGGCCTCCGCTTTCAGGCGACGCTGGGCCTCGGCCACGCGTTCGACGTGGGCTGGCAGGACCTTGGCTTCGCCACTGCCGATGCGCTGGGCCAGCATGTCACGCTGGGCCTGGACGAACTTGTTGGCGCTGGCGCGCGGCACGCTTTCCAGCTGGTCGTTGAGGGTTTCGAAGGCCACGCGCGACGCCAGATCGTTGCCATTGGCATCAAGCAGGCAGCGCAATGCTGCCGGTGGCAGGTAACGGCCCAGTTGCAGGCTGCGCGGTGCCACCACCTCGCTGACGAACAGCAGTTCAAGCAGCACGGTACCGGGTTTGAGCGCTTTGTTCTTGATCAGCGCCACGGCGGTGTTGCCCATCGAGCCGGACAGCACCAGGTCCATGCCGCCTTGCACCATCGGGTGTTCCCAGGTGAGGAACTGCATGTCCTCGCGCGACAGCGCCTGGCCACGGTCGTAGGTGATGGTCACGCCTTCGTCGTCGCCCAGCGGGAAGCTGGCGTCGAGCATCTTCTCGCTCGGCTTGAGGATCAGCGCGTTCTCGGAATGGTCTTCGCTGTCGATGCCGAAGGCGTCGAACAGGGTTTCCATGTAGATCGGCAGGGCGAACTGGTCGTCCTGTTCGAGAATGTCCTCGACCAGCGCCTGGCCTTCGCCGGCACCGCCGGAGTTGAGTTCCAGCAGGCGGTCACGGCCGGTATGCAGTTCGGCTTCCAGGCGTTCGCGCTCGCTGCGGGCGTCGGCCACCAGTGCTTCCCAGGCCTTGCTTTCGCCGCTTTCGAGCAGTGGCAGCAGGCGTGGGCCGAACTGATGCTGCAGTGCATTACCAGTAGGGCAGGTGTTGAGGAAGGCGTTGAGCCCTTCGTGGTACCACTGGAACAGGCGCTCTTGCGGGCTGTCCTGCAGGTACGGGATATGCAGCTGGATGGTGTGCTTCTGGCCGATGCGGTCGAGGCGGCCGATGCGCTGTTCGAGCAGGTCCGGGTGCGCTGGCAGGTCGAACATCACCAGATGGTGGGCAAACTGGAAGTTGCGGCCTTCGCTGCCGATCTCGGAGCAGATCAGCACCTGCGCGCCGAACTCTTCGTCGGCGAAGTAGGCGGCGGCACGGTCGCGTTCGAGGATGCTCATGCCTTCATGGAACACCGAGGCCGGGATGCCCGAGCGTACGCGCAGGGCGTCTTCCAGGTCCATTGCGGTTTCGGCATGGGCGCAGATCACCAGCACCTTGGTGCGCTTGAGCATCTTCAGGGTGTCGATCAGCCAGTCGACGCGCGGGTCGAAACGCCACCAGCGCTCGTCGTCGGCCACCTCGCCCTGGGCCTGGAAGGCAACTTCCGGGTACAGCTCGGCATGTTCGCCGGCTGGCAGGTCGCGGTACTGCTCGGGCGTTGCCAGTGGGTAAGGGTGCAGCTGGCGCTCAGGGAAGCCCTGGACCGCCGCGCGGGTGTTACGGAACAGCACGCGGCCGGTGCCGTGGCGGTCGAGCAGCTCACGGATCAGGCGCGCGCTGGCCTGGGTATCGCCGTCGCTGACCGCTGCCAGCAGGGCTTCGCCTTCGGCACCCAGGAAACCCTGGATGGTGGCGTGGGCCTTGGGTGACAGGCGGCCTTCGTCGAGCAGTTCCTGTACGGCTTCGGCCACCGGGCGATAGTGCTCGCTCTCGGCGCGGAAGGCGGCCAGGTCATGGAAACGGTTGGGGTCGAGCAGGCGCAGGCGGGCGAAGTGGCTGTCCTGGCCGAGCTGCTCTGGGGTGGCGGTGAGCAGCAGCACGCCCGGGATCACCTGGGCCAGCTGTTCGACCAGGCCGTATTCGGCGCTCACCTGGTCTTCGTGCCAGACCAGGTGGTGGGCTTCGTCCACTACCATCAGGTCCCAGCCGGCGGCGAACAGCGCGTCCTGGGCCTTTTCGTCTTCGACCAGCCACTCCAGGGCCACCAGCGCCAGCTGGGCATCCTCGAACGGGTTGCTGGCGTCGCTTTCGATGAAGCGCTCGGCGTCGAACAGGGCCACCTGCAGGTTGAAGCGGCGGCGCATTTCCACCAGCCATTGGTGCTGGAGGTTTTCCGGCACCAGGATCAGCACGCGGCTGGCGCGGCCGGACAGCAGCTGGCGGTGGATCACCAGGCCGGCCTCGATGGTTTTGCCCAGGCCCACTTCGTCGGCCAGCAAGACGCGCGGCGCGCTGCGGTCGGCGACTTCGCGAGCGATGTGCAACTGGTGGGCGATGGGTTGGGCGCGGCAGCCGCCCAGGCCCCACAGCGCCGACTGCATTTGCTTGCTGGTGTGCTGCAGGGTGTTGTAGCGCAGGCTGAACCACGACAGCGGGTCGATCTGCCCGGCGAACAGGCGGTCGCTGGCCAGGCGGAACTGGATGAAGTTCGACAACTGGGTTTCCGGCAGGGTGCGCGGCTGGTTTTGCCCGTCCAGGCCGTGATAGACCATCAGCCCGTCGATATCCTCGACCTCGCGCACAGTCAGCTTCCAGCCTTCGAAGTGGGTGATCTGGTCACCTGGCGAGAAGCGCACGCGGGTCAGCGGCGCATTGCGCAGGGAATACTGGCGGGTGTCGCCAGTGGCCGGGTAGAGCACGGTCAACAGGCGGCCATCCTGCGCCAGGATGGTACCCAGGCCGAGCTCGGCTTCGCTGTCGCTGATCCAGCGTTGCCCCGGTTGATACTGCTGCGCCATACTGCCTGAACTCCCGCGATGAAAAAGCCGATTATGTTAACGGATCGGCCGGTCAGACCAAAGTGCCGAGCGCATCGAAAGGTGCCGAATTGCGATAGGAAGTGCGATAGGTAGCAACAGTCTAGTCGCTTCATCGTCCCCCACCGTGCTGCCGACGAGGGCCCCGGATCAACATGTCTGCCAAGCACCGCTGGATCAGCACTTCGATGGCCGTGGGCAGCCTGTTGCTGCTGGCCGCCTGCGAGCAGAAAAACTTCGAGACCTTGCCCGCCATCCCGATCGAGCAGCTCGAGGTACTGGGCGTGCAAACGCCGATCAAGAGCGTGCACTTTCGTGACCGCGATGGTGAAGGCCTGCTGGTATTGAGCCGCAGCGATGGCCAGACCAGCGACCCGGAAAGCGAGCAGGAAGTGGACAAGGTGGTCCTCAAGGCCACGTTGTACGGGCGCACCGCCGAAAGCGACGCGTTCAAGGCGCGCTGGCAGATCGAACAGGAAACCACCTGCCCGGGCCTGGACCTGGATGTGGACTTCTATAACGATGTCAGCGATGTCGGCGACCTGAACAAGGACGGCGTCGCCGAGGTGACGGTTGCCAGCCACGCCTTCTGCGGCGGTGGCATCGACCCGCACGACATCGCCATCGAGATGCGTGAAGGGCAGGCCAGCTACAGTATCACCGGCCAGTCGCTGATCACCCCGGCGGGTGAGGAGCCGATCGGCGGTGAGCGCGAAGACAGCGCCTCGCTCAAAGCCGCGCCACAGGTGCTGCGCGAACACATGGACGCGGTCTGGCAGCAGGTGTACAAGCGCCCCTGGAGCGAGGCCAGCCCGCCAACCGACGACGAGCCTGACGAAGAAGCCGAATAAGTGTTGTGCCTGCCATCAAGGTAAGCCCGCGCCTGCCGATACAGGGGGCATAGGAGAACGTCCATGCTGCCACCGATCATTCCGCTCAGTGCCGCCCCGGTGACCTCGCAACAGGACCCGGTCAAACCGACACCCGACATCAAGCCGGTGGTGCCGACGCAGCCTGCCTCCGGCGAAAGCACCATCGACCTCAAGCACCAGCGTGACCCGCAGGAGCAGGCACTACTGCTGCGCGACGAGCAGCGCCGCCAGCAGCAACGCCGGCAGAAGGACGACGACGAACGCTACAGTGCGATGCCGGGTGACGAGGTCAACGCCGACAACACCGTGCCGGTGGCGCCGTTGATGGGCGAGCACGGGCGCCAGGGGCTTCTGGTGGACATCGAAGTCTGACGCGGGGCTGGTCAGCGCCAGCGCCTGGCTTCATCATGCAAGTCTCAGTTGATCGTCGAGCCCACCCATGAGCCAAGACAACCTCATCGATTTCGATGCCGAACGCGCCAAGCGCGTCCACGACCTCAAGGAAAAGCGCCTGAACGAAATGCGCAATGCTTTCGAGCAGGCCCTGCCGTTGAACACCGCCAAGAAAAAGAAACCCAAGAACAAGCCGAAGAAACGCTGAAACTTGACGCAGGTCAACCCAGCACCCGCCTCGCGTGCCCGGCCCCGGGCACCATTGACACCGATCAATTTTCCCCGCCCCCAGTTTGGTTAACTTGCACCCATCGGACAACGGCAAACGAATGGGGAGGCCAGCATGTTCTTCGACAACGTGGTTATCGCCGGAGTGGTAACGGTCGGGTTGATGGTCGTCTTCTTTGCCGGTCTGGGCATTTTCATCTGGAAGGATTCGAACAAGCGCAAGCCGCGCTGACCTTCCGGGTACACGAGCACGCAAGGCATTTAGGGCGACTTCGGTCGCCCATTTTTTTGCCTGCAATTTTTGTGTTGCCTGTGCCGGCCTCTTCGCGGGTAAACCCGCTCCCACAATGACTTCACGAGATTCGGACTGTGCGCGGTCCCATGTGGGAGCGGGCGTGCCCGCGAACAGGGCAGCACAGGAGAGCCTGTCGATAACAAAGATGATTAGCTAGCTAATTAATCCTTTCCGCCTTATCCTTCCCATCATTGTCTATCTTTCTACAAGACCATCCCCGCAAGGTCCGCCTCGTGCCCATCACTCTCCAGGCCCTGTTCGCCCCCAGCAGCCTCGCCCTCAAGTTCGCCATCAAGACCCTGCTCGGTGGCGGCCTGGCGCTGTGGCTGGCGATGCGCTGGGGCCTGGAGCAACCGTCCTGGGCACTGATGACCGCTTTCATCGTCGCCCAGCCTTTATCGGGCATGGTGGTGCAAAAGGGCTTGGCGCGGCTGGCGGGCACTCTTGTCGGCACGATTGTGTCGGTGCTGTTCATCGGCCTGTTCGCCCAGACCCCCGGCCTGTTCCTGCTCACCTTGGCCCTGTGGCTGGCCCTGTGCACCGCCGCCTCCACCCAACTACGCAGCGCCTGGGCCTATGCCTTCGTGCTGGCAGGCTACACCGCGGCGATCATTGCCCTGCCGGCCATCGACCACCCATTGCAGGTGTTCGACCAGGCCGTGGCGCGCTGCACCGAGATCTGCCTGGGTATCTTCTGTGCCACCGCCAGCAGTGCCTTGCTCTGGCCCATGCGGGTAGAGCAGCAACTGGGCGGGCAGGCCCGCCAGGCCTGGCAGAACGGCCTGCAGGCCGCCAGTGCCATGCTGGGCGGGGAAGACGAGGCGCGCAAAGGCTTGCTGGAGAGCCTGGGGCGTATCGTTGCCATCGACAGCCAGCGCGAACACGCCTGGTTCGAAGGCAACCGCGGGCGCCAGCGTGCTCGTGCCATTCGCGGCCTGAGCCAGAAACTGATGGTGCTGCTGCGCATTTCCCGGTCAGTGCGCCGGCAGTGGCGGCAACTGGATGAGCGCGAGGCCCAACGCCTGGCGCCCTGGCTGGAGGAGGTGCGCGCACTGCTGGGCAAGCCCGACCAGCCGGGCCTTCTGTTGCTGCGCCAGCGCATCTGGGATACCGCCCACGATGAGCAGATCAGCCCGGCGGAGCACTTCTGCCTTGCGCGCATGGCTCTGCTGCTGGATTACGCCATGGCTGCCAGCCAGGCGCTGGAAGATGTCGAGGCGGGCAGGGCGCCCAAGGATGTATCCCAAGGCCTGGCCGCGCACCGCGACTGGTCGCTGGCCTTGCTGTTCGGCTCACGCAGTGCGCTGGCCTTTCTGGTAATGAGCGGCTTCTGGCTGGCCACCGCCTGGCCTTCGGCGCCGGGTGGCCTGGTGCTGACCTGTGTGGTCTGCAGCCTGTTCGCCAGCCGCGAGAACGGTGCGCAGATCGGCCTGAGCTTCTTGCGCGGGATCTTCCTGGCGATACCCGCGGCGTTTCTGGTCGGGCAGATTCTGCTGCCGCAATGGAGCAGCTTCGCCATGCTTTGCCTGGGCATGGGCGTGCCGCTGTTTCTTGGTGCACTGGGTATGGCTCACCCGCGGACCGGGGCAACGGCTACCTCTTATTGCCTGCATTTCATCGTGCTGGTGTCGCCGCTCAATGCCATGCAGTTCGGCGTGGCCACCATGCTCAACAGTGCCTTGGCCATGCTGGTAGGTGTGTCGGCAGCGGTGATGGCCTTCCGTTTGCTGGTGTTCCGTCACCCGGCCTGGCTGGGCCGGCGCTTGCGTGCGGCGACCCAGAACGACCTGGTGCGCCTGACCCGACGCGACTTGCGCGGGGCCGACAGCTGGTTTGGCGGGCGCATGGCCGACCGCCTGATGCAACTGGCGCGGCATGCCGGCGAACTGCCCGAGAGCGAACGCAAGCGCTGGGACGACGGCCTGCACGGCCTGGATATCGGCGACGAACTGGTGCATCTGCGCATGTGCCTGGCGGTCGCCCAGGCCCCGTTGGGGCGTGCCGAGCGTGAATACCTGCAGCAGGTAGAGGCCGTGCTGGCCAAGGGGCCGGCGCCCGGGCGCGGGCAGCGCCTGGATGCCGCCAGCGAACAGTTCATTGGCGCCTTGCGCCGTCTACCCTCCAGCGATCCGCTGCGGTTGGCCGAAGGGGCGGTGCTGCAACTGCAAAAAAGCTGGGGCAAGTGGTGCCGCTGGCAGGAGGAAGCTCATGGGGTTGCGTGAGTGGGAAGTGGGCGGCGTGCTGTTCAGTCCCTTCCTTGTTTATGTGTTGCTGGCGCTGGTGCTTACCGGGTTGCTGCGTCTGGTGGTGCAGGCCACGCCGTTGGGGCGCTGGATCTGGCATGAAGCGCTGTTCGACGCGGCGCTGTTCGTTTGTGTGTTGTTCCTGGTGGTGCGACTGCTGGGAACCTTGTAAAGGAGTGTTTCGATGCGTGCGGCCGTACGTACCTTGGTCACCTTGTGTGTGGTGGCCCTTGCCGTGTTCGCCGGCTATCAGTTGTGGCAGTACTACATGCTCACCCCCTGGACCCGAGATGCGCGTGTGCGTGCCGATGTGGTGGTGATCGCCCCCGATGTGTCCGGCTGGGTGCGCGAGCTGAAGGTTCGTGACAACCAGCAGGTCAAGGCCGGCGACCTGCTGATGAGCATTGACCGCGAACGCTTCCAGGCGGCATTCGACCAGGCCAGCGCGGTGACCGAGACCCGCAGCCAGCAACTGCGCCTGCGCGAGCGGGAAGCCGCCCGGCGTACGGCCCTGGGGCCGGAGGCGATCAGTGCCGAACTGCGGGAAAACGCCCAGATCAATGCGGCCATTGCCCGCGGTGAACTGCATGAGGCCGAGGCACAGTTGCAGGTTGCCAGAATCAACCTGGCGCGCAGTGAAGTGCGGGCACCGCGCAGCGGGCAAATCACCAACCTGCGCCTGGCCGAGGGCAACTATGTGAACACCGGGGAATCGGTGATGGCCCTGGTGGACGATTCAACCTTCTATATCCAGGCCTACTTCGAGGAAACCAAGCTGCCGCGCATTCGTGTGGGGGATGCGGTGAAGGTCTGGCTGATGGGCGCGGGCGAGCCGATGCAAGGGCATGTGGAGAGCATCAGCCGTGGTATCACCGACCGCAACAGTAACCCCGACAGCCAGTTGCTGCCGGAGGTTGAGCCGACCTTCAACTGGGTACGCCTGGCGCAGCGGATACCGGTGAGGATCCGCCTGGACCAGGTGCCGGAGGGGGTGACCCTGAGTGCGGGGATGACGGCCAGTGTGCAGGTGCATGAGCAATGAGGCAGGTGGCTACTCTGTGGCCCGATCGCTGGCAACCCAGGCTCATGCGGTGGTGGGAGCAACTGTCCTGTGTTGCCTGTCCTGGCCTCATCGCCGGCAAGTCAGCTCCCACAGGTACTGCACAATGCTTGAGGTCGATGCAGTCGAGGTGGGAGCTGGCTTGCCGGCGATGGGCCGCAAAGCGGCCCCAGAAAACCTGACCTCAGAGGAACATCCCGCCTGAAACCTCCAGCCGTTGCCCGTTGATCCAGCCATTGCCATCTTCCAGCAACAGCGCAATCGCTGCCCCGATATCATCCGGCAAGCCCACCCGCCCCAGCGCCGTGTTGCCGGCAATGTATTCATTCACCTGGCGGTTGTCCCGCACCACGCCGCCGCCAAAGTCCGTCTCGATCGCCCCCGGCGCCAGAATGTTCACGCGAATACCACGCGCGCCCAGTTCCTTGGCCTGGTAGCGGGTAAGCACTTCCATCGCCCCCTTCATCGCGGCATAGGCGGCATACCCCGGCAGCGCAAAGCGCGCCAGGCCAGTGGAAATGTTGACGATGCGGCCATTGTCGACCAGCAGCGGCAGCAGGCGCTGGGTGAGGAAGAACGGCCCTTTCAGCTGGATGTTCAGCAACTGGTCGAACTGCGCCTCGCTGGTTTCGGTGTATGGCACGTTCAAGCCGATCCCGGCATTGTTCACCAGAAAGTCGAAACGCTCGCGACCGAAGTGTTGCTGCAAGGTTGCCCCCAGGCGTTCGGCGAAGCCGGCAAAGCTGGCGCTGTCGCTGACGTCCAGTTGCAACATGGCGGCCTTGACCCCGGCCTGCTCCAGCCGCACGGCCACGGCCTGGGCTTCCTCGGCCTTGCTGTGGTAAGTGCCGATGACATCGATGCCGCGTGCGGCCAGGTGTTCGGCGGTGTTGCGGCCCAGGCCGCGGCTGGCGCCAGTGATCAGGGCAATCTTGCGGGTCATGGTGAAAACCTCATGGTGGGCTGATGAGCACAGGTTATTGGTCGGTGTTGTGCTGTTAAATCCAGCAAATATGGAAATACTGTTCGGTAAAACCGGATAGACGAGGTTCAAGTGAACAAGCTGGAGTTGTTGCGCACCTTTGTGCGGGTCAGCGAGGTCAGCAGTTTCACCCTGGCTGCGGAAAGCCTGGGGCTGCCCCGTTCGACCGTGTCGGAGCAGATCAGGGCGCTGGAGCGTTTGCTGGGTACGCAGTTGTTCAATCGCACCACCCGCCGGGTGCAGGCGACCCAGGATGGCGCCTTGCTGTACGAACGCAGCAAGGACCTGCTGTCGGGCATGGACGAAATCGAGAGCCTGTTCCGCGCCGACGATGCCGAGCTGGCCGGGCGCCTGCGGGTCGACCTGCCGACCATGATGGCCCGCCGGGTCATCATCCCGGCGCTGCCGCAGTTTCTGCAGCGCTTTCCGCGCCTGGAGGTGGAGCTCAGTTGCACCGACCGCCAGGTCGACCTGCTGCGTGAAGGCTTCGATTGCGTGATGCGCATTGGTGCCCTGCATGACCTGGATGTGGTGGCGCGCCCGGTCGGGCAACTGAGCATGCGCAACTGTGCAAGCCCTGCCTACCTGGCCCGCCATGGCGTGCCGCACACGCTGCAGGACCTGGCCCGGCACCACCTGGTGCATTACGTTCGCACCCTGGGCGCGCGCAGCGCCGGTTTCGAATACCTCCAGGACGGTGAACTGCACTTCCAGGCAATGGCCGGCGTGGTGACAGTCAACAATGCCGAGGCGTATTCGGCGGCATGCCTGGCCGGGCTGGGGCTGATCCAGGTGCCGGCGGTGGGCGTGGCCGAGCACCTGCAGCGCGGTGAGCTGGTTTCGGTACTGGAAGGCTGGCAAGCCCCGGCCATGCCAGTGTCACTGCTGTATGCACGGCAACGGCACGTGCCACGCCGGGTGCAGGCCTTCATGCAGTGGCTGGGCGAGCTGCTGCATTCCCAGGTAGACGGTGGGCGCTGATCGATGAAAACCGTGGCGCCTGTGCGACGGCTTGCGTTAGGCTGCCAGCCACGAGTTGCCCGGCAGAGGCAACCTTTCCCCGCCTGGCGTGCGTATCTTCCGATTTGATTGCGAGGTTACGTCATGGCCATCACTTCCCAGGACATTTGCAACGCTGCCGACCAGCTCAAGGGCTTTGTCGGTTTTCATGGCAAGCGCGGTGTGCACATCGTGCGTTTTTCCGAAGATTCGTTCGGCATGGACGTGGCCGACGCCAGTATCACGCCCTGCAGCGAGTTTGTCTGGCGGCCCGAGCAAGGGCAGCGCATGGCCCTGTGCCGCGAACGGCTGGCGCTGTTGCTGGAACAGCATGTGGATGACCGTTTGAACATTGGTGAACCGCTGCGCACCTACCTGCGTCGGCGCGACCTGCCGGAAATCGTGGCAGAGCGCAGTTTGCAGCGGGATTCAGCTCTGTAATAGCGAAGAAACTTCGAAAAACTGCACTATCCCTGTGGGAGCGGGTTCACCCGCGAACACCGGCGAAGCCGGTGCCATATACCGCGCCGCATTCTTCGCGGGTAAACCCGCTCCCACAGGGATAATCATTCCAACCTGAGCAAGACAGTTACCTCGACGCGCTACAGGTAAGGTGCCGAACGCTGGGATGCCTGCGTCAACAACGCCTCAAGCCCCGCACTGTCCAGCGGCCTGCTCATGTAATAGCCCTGCACTTCGTGACAACGATCCTTCTGCAGTGCCTTGAGCTGCTGCTCGCTCTCCACCCCTTCGGCCGTCACCGTCAGCCCCATCGCTTCGCCAAGGTTGATGATGGCCTGGACCACGGCGCGGTCGCTGCCACTGGTGTTGTTCAGTCCGCCAATGAAGCGTTTATCGATCTTGATACTGTCGAACGGGTAGGTGCGCAGGTAGCCCAGCGACGAGTAGCCAGTGCCGAAGTCGTCCATGTTCAGGCGCACGCCCAACTCCTTTAGCGACAGCATGGTGCCCAGCGCGCCTTCGATGTCATTGAGCATCACGTTCTCGGTAATTTCCAGCTCCAGGCGCTGTGCGGGGAAGGCGGTTTCCAGCAGGATCTCGCGTACATCGGCAACCACGTCGCTACGCAGGAACTGCGCCGGTGACAGGTTCACCGAAACCAGCACATCGGCAGGCCAGTCATGGGCTGTGCGGCAGGCTTCGCGCAGCACCCAGCGGCCCAGCGCGACAATGATGTCACTCTGTTCGGCCAGCGGGATGAAGGTGTCCGGCCCCAGCAACCCCTCCTGCGGATGCTGCCAGCGCAGCAAGGCCTCGACCGCGACGATGCGCAGGTCGCTGAGGCGATAGCGCGGCTGGTAGTGCAGCTCGAATTCCTGGTTGCGCAGGGCCCGCCGCATGTCGTTCTCCAGTTGGCGGCGGTACTGGATCTGCTGGTTCATTTCGGCAGCGAAATAGCGCCAGGTGCACTTGCCGTCGGCCTTGGCCTGGTACAGGGCGATATCGGCGCAGCGGATCAGCTCGCCGGCATCGAAGCCTTGGGTACGGGTCTGGGCGACACCGATACTGGCGCCAACGTGCAGGGGCTGGTTATCGAAGATGATCGGTTGCTGCAGCAGGCTGATCAGGCGCGCACAGAAGCGGTCGATCTCGCTGCGGTTGTCCATGCCGCCAAGCACCAGGAGGAACTCGTCGCCGCCCAGGCGCGCGACCAGGTCGCCATCGCGGGTGCTGTCGCGCAGGCGTGTTGCTACCTCCTGCAGCACGGCGTCACCGGCGGCATGGCCGAGGGAGTCGTTGATCGGCTTGAAGTTGTCCAGGTCCAGCAGCAGCAAGGTCAGTGGCGGCGAATCACTGCCGCGCAACAAGGCCTGCTCGAGGTGCCGGGCGAGCTTGTTGCGGTTGGCCAGCCCAGTCAGCGGGTCGTGCAGCGACAGGTGCTGGATGCGCGCATGAGCGTCGACTTCGTCGGTGATGTCGCTGGCGGTGCCGCGAAAACCGACGGGCTTGCCGTCGTACCAGATGGCGCGGGCCGATATCCGGCAGTAGCGGTTCTGGCCATTCTGGTCGCGGTAGGTGCAGCGCAGGTTGGCCAGTTGTTGCGGGGCGGCCGCGGCCAGGGCATCCAGCCACGGCGAGAGCGGCGTGGTATCGCAGGCCAGCAACTGATTGAGCGGGTGGCCGAGCCAATCGTCCACCGGGTAGCCGGTGACATTGACGAAGCGTTGCGAAAGGTAGGTCAGGTGTTGTTGCCGATCGGTTTCCCAGATCCAGTCGGAGGCCGACTCGGCCACCGCGCGAAAACGCAGCTCGCTGGCCTCCAGGGCCTGGTTGCTCTGCTGCAGATGGGCGAGTGTGAGGTCGATCGCCCGCGAACTGCGCAAGGCATGGCGAAACAGGTACAGCATGACCAGGCCGAGTATCAGCAAGGCACCCGCCAGCGGCGGCAACACCGCGCGCAGCAACTGCTGCCCTGGCAGCGGGCTGCTCCAGGACAGGTGGTAGCCGGTATCGCCGAGGTCGATGCGCAGGTGGCCGTGCTCACCCACATCATCGTTTTCCACATGCATGCCGGTCAGGCCGGCACCGCTGCTCAGCTGTGCCAGCTTTTCCTCGGTGAGCTGGTCGACGAACAGCATCACCGGCGCCTGGCGCACCTCGCTATCGGTGACATCCCGGTCCGGGCGCACCGCCGCGGCACTGAGCACTGCCGGCCAGCCGTTGAACAGGACGAAACGGGTGATCTGTTCACGTGGGATGGCCGCTGCCCGAGCCTGGTCGATGATTGGCTGCAGCGCTGCATTAATATAGGTATTGGCCGCTGCCTGGGTAGGCTGGCCTTTGAACAAACCGTAGGTGGTGCGAGCGTCCTCCACCACGAACACCCCTTCATAGCCGCTGGCGCTGTACAGCGACTCGCCCACGTTCTTTTCTTCGTAGGCCCATTTCCAGTCGGCCTGGCCCGCCAGGTGTTCGAAGGCAGCATCCCACACGGCATAGCTGGACAGGAACTGGCGCGAGGCGAGCAGCCGTTGCTCCAGCGCCTTGGTTGCCTGCGAGGCACTGCGCTGGCGTTCCTGATGGTCAAGAGTACCCGCGATATTTAACAGGGCGCCGAGGATGATCAGGCAGGCCAGGCCGAAAACTGCGCTGAAGCCGGCAATCAGGCGACGCACCTGGAAGCGTGGTGTGGGGCTGGCGGGTGGAAGGTTGGCGGTCCTGGCCATGCGCGAGCGGCTCCTTCAGGCAGCCTCCCGCCAGTTAGTCAGGAAGGAGGTTCAATCAGGATAGGCCAGCCTGAGCGCCGCAGCGTCGCTGCGGGCAAAATTGACCTGGTCGCGTCCGGCATGCTTGGCGGTGTACAGCGCTTTGTCCGCCTGTTCGAGCCAGTGCTCGGGTGACTCCAGGTTGGCCTCGAATGCCGAAAGGCCGATGCTCAGGCTTATGCGCAGGTGCGGCAGCTGCGGGTTGCGGTAGCTGGCGACCCGCTCGCGCAGGCGCTCCATGGCCTGGCAGGCTTGGGCTTCACTGGTATCGGGCAAGATCACGCAAAATTCGTCACCGCCGTAGCGCCCGGCCTGGTCACCTTCGCGCAGGTTGTGCCGCAGCTCGGCACCAAGCTGGCGCAGCACACAATCGCCAACCACATGGCCGAAGGTGTCGTTGATGGTCTTGAAGTGGTCGATGTCGATCAGGGCAATCACCGCGTGGCCCTGCTGTTGCTGGCAGGCCTGGAACTTCAACAGCAGCAGGTCTTTCCAGGCACCATGGTTGAGCAGCCCAGTCAGGCTGTCCGTGAGGCTCAGGGTGCTCAGGCGGCGCTTGTGGTCGGCCAGCTTGATCGCCAGTTGGTAGCAGACCCAGCCCAGCGCCAGCGGATAGAGCGTCAGCATCGGCAGGCAGGCATAGACCTGCAGGGGCGTAGCGTTCAATTGCAGGCCGGGGCCCAGCAGCAGAATGGCGACGAACATGCCCGTCAGCTGGGCCAGGACGCCGCGAACGACCATGCGCTTGCCGCCGGCGGCGACGTTGTTCATGGTCATCATCGACAGCACGGTCACGCTGGGCAACGGATTGAAATGGATGGCAGCGGTCCAGAACCCACCCATCAGGGAGTCCAGCACCAGGTTGCGCTGTTCTGCCTGGTAAGGCGTGGCCGAACGGGCTGCCCACAGGTAGGCCACATGCGGCCACAGCAGGCCATTGAACAGTAACAGCAGCCATGCCCAGGTGGGCGGGGACAGCGGCGCCATGGCGGCCATGACGCTGAACAGGCCGATCCCCAGGCCGATGACTCGCGGCAGGTAGATGCGTTTGACGAATGAAAGTCCTTTGCCGCTGCGTTTATCCATCTTGGTATCGTTCTTCTGCTGGAGCACCGTTTATCGCATAACTCTCATGAATATTGTTGAACAGTGTTTCATCTATGAAAAATGACCTTACAAGCCAATTCACGGTTGGTCCGATCACTGTGGGGTAACATGAAGGCTTTCCTGTTGCTCGGAGTGTTGCTGATGGTCCCCTTGACCAGCCCTGCCGGCGAGCCGGCGCCCCAGCGGGAAGGGCGTTTTCACAACCAGGCGTCGTTGCCGCAGGATGGCGTATTGCAGAAGCTGCGCATCGGGCTCAAGTATCTGTTCCTGAGCAAACCGCCGGAAACCCGGCCGGCCACACCGGTGAGCCTGCAGCCCATGACTCGCCAGCAGGTGCTCGACGCACCTGACCGCAGCCTGTGGCGCCTTGGCCATTCCACGGTATTGCTCAAGTTGCGCGGGCGCTTCTTTATTACCGACCCGGTATTCGCCGAGCGCGCCTCGCCGGTGCAATGGGCCGGCCCGCTGCGTTTCCATGCTCCACCCCTGGCGCTGGACCAATTGCCACCGTTGGCTGCGGTGGTACTGTCCCACGATCACTTCGATCATCTGGATGAGCAGGCAATTCGCCAACTGGCCCCGCGCACGAGTGTGTTCCTGGCCCCGCTGGGCGTAGGCAACCTGCTGATGACCTGGGGCGTAGCACCGGGGAAGGTGCGGCAGCTGGACTGGTGGCAGGAAAGCGAGGTCGAGGGCGTACGTTTTGTCGCCACCCCGGCTCAGCACTTTTCCGGGCGTGGGCTGCTGGACAGCAACCGGACCTTGTGGGCGTCGTGGGTGATCGTCGACGAAGATGTGCGGGTATTCTTCAGTGGTGATACCGGCTACTTCGATGGGTTCAAGCAGATTGGCGAGCGCTTCGGGCCGTTCGACCTGACCCTGATCGAGACCGGGGCCTACAACGTCGCCTGGCCCGATGTGCACATGCAGCCGGAGCAGAGCCTGCAGGCCCATCTGGATTTACGCGGGCGCTGGTTGTTGCCGATTCACAACGGTACCTTCGACCTGTCCATCCACGGCTGGCAGGAGCCGTTCGAGCGCATCCTGGCGTTGGCCAACCAGGCACAGGTGCGCCTGAGCACGCCGCAGATGGGGGAGCGGGTCAGCCTTGACTCGCCACATGCCGGGCAGAACTGGTGGCAGCCGCTACCTGTGCGTCAGCGCGGCCAGGCGAACGAGCGCGTGGTAGCGGCACGCTGAAGTTCATTTGTTGCCGTTGTCGCGGCGCAGGGAGGGGGGCTGGTGTTCTTTCAGTAGCCGCGAGGGCGGTCTGCCGCTGTCGCTGCGCACCTGAGCATGGCTGATCAAGCCGAAGATGAAGCTGCCGCCGATGATGTTGCCCGCCAGTGTCGGCAAGGCGAACTCCAGCCAGAAGCTGCTCCAGGTTTCATCGCCGGCCCAGACCAGATAGGACACCTCGACCGAGCCGACCACGATATGGGTAAAGTCGCCCAGGGCCATCAGGTAGGTGATCATCAGGATGATCCAGATCTTGGCGTGTTCCATCGACGGAATCATCCACACCATGGTGGCGATCATCCACCCCGATACGATGCCTTTGGCGAACATCTGGCTGACATCGTTCATCATTACCTTGCGGCCCACCTCCAGGAAGGCCACGTCGGTCTTGCTGTCGAAGATCGGCAGCTCCAGCATTACCCAGGCCACCAGCAAGGTCCCGGCAAGGTTGCCAAGCAGTACCACACTCCAAAGGCGCAGCAGGCGCCCGAAGTTGGCCAGGGTAGGGGTGGTCATTACTGGCAATACGGCGGTCAGGGTGTTTTCGGTGAACAGCTGCTGGCGCGCCAGTATTACTGCAAGGAAGCCTGCGCTGTAGCCGATGCTGGCGATTACCTGGGCACTGTCGCCCTCAGGCAGGCGAGCGTAGAACAGGCCCATGGCCATGAGCGACAGCCCCATGGACAAGCCTGCGGCCAGTGCCGACCACCATAGTGCGGCGAGTGTGCGTTCCAGTTCCTGGTCGCCCTGGTAACGAATGATCTCGTGCAGTACTGCCGCGCGGGGCGGTTGGTTGAGGCTGACTTCCTGCTCCTCGTCCGCGGACAGGCCTGGGGTTTTCTCGCTTTGCGCATCGCTCATGGCCGCTACGCTCCGTTGGGTGGTGTATTTCTACAGATTCGCGGCGCTTTCATTAGTTGCCGACAAAGGTAAAACGGCGGCAGAAAGTTTTTTCAGATCAAGGTGTTGACTCTGATTTCAAAGCGCGTATTATTCGCCTCCTCGCAGCGATGAACGCTTCGAGGCAAGCGGTAAGTTGTTGAGGTTGAAGGGTTTCGAAAGAAACTGGTTGTAAAAAACTTCAAATAAACGCTTGACAGCAAATGAGGAAAGCGTAGAATGCGCGCCTCGGTTGAGACGAAAAGCTCTTAACCAAACGCTCTTTAACAAATCGAATCAAGCAATTCGTGTGGGTGCTTGTGAGTACGGACTGATAGTCACAAAGATTATCAGCATCACAAGTGGCCATGCGAGAAATCACATAGTCATTTGAGATTGCTGAGCCAAGTTTAGGGTTTCTTAAAAACCCAAGCAGTATTGAACTGAAGAGTTTGATCATGGCTCAGATTGAACGCTGGCGGCAGGCCTAACACATGCAAGTCGAGCGGATGACGGGAGCTTGCTCCTTGATTCAGCGGCGGACGGGTGAGTAATGCCTAGGAATCTGCCTGGTAGTGGGGGACAACGTTTCGAAAGGAACGCTAATACCGCATACGTCCTACGGGAGAAAGCAGGGGACCTTCGGGCCTTGCGCTATCAGATGAGCCTAGGTCGGATTAGCTAGTTGGTGGGGTAATGGCTCACCAAGGCGACGATCCGTAACTGGTCTGAGAGGATGATCAGTCACACTGGAACTGAGACACGGTCCAGACTCCTACGGGAGGCAGCAGTGGGGAATATTGGACAATGGGCGAAAGCCTGATCCAGCCATGCCGCGTGTGTGAAGAAGGTCTTCGGATTGTAAAGCACTTTAAGTTGGGAGGAAGGGCAGTAAGCTAATACCTTGCTGTTTTGACGTTACCGACAGAATAAGCACCGGCTAACTCTGTGCCAGCAGCCGCGGTAATACAGAGGGTGCAAGCGTTAATCGGAATTACTGGGCGTAAAGCGCGCGTAGGTGGTTCGTTAAGTTGGATGTGAAAGCCCCGGGCTCAACCTGGGAACTGCATCCAAAACTGGCGAGCTAGAGTACGGTAGAGGGTGGTGGAATTTCCTGTGTAGCGGTGAAATGCGTAGATATAGGAAGGAACACCAGTGGCGAAGGCGACCACCTGGACTGATACTGACACTGAGGTGCGAAAGCGTGGGGAGCAAACAGGATTAGATACCCTGGTAGTCCACGCCGTAAACGATGTCAACTAGCCGTTGGAATCCTTGAGATTTTAGTGGCGCAGCTAACGCATTAAGTTGACCGCCTGGGGAGTACGGCCGCAAGGTTAAAACTCAAATGAATTGACGGGGGCCCGCACAAGCGGTGGAGCATGTGGTTTAATTCGAAGCAACGCGAAGAACCTTACCAGGCCTTGACATGCAGAGAACTTTCCAGAGATGGATTGGTGCCTTCGGGAGCTCTGACACAGGTGCTGCATGGCTGTCGTCAGCTCGTGTCGTGAGATGTTGGGTTAAGTCCCGTAACGAGCGCAACCCTTGTCCTTAGTTACCAGCACATTATGGTGGGCACTCTAAGGAGACTGCCGGTGACAAACCGGAGGAAGGTGGGGATGACGTCAAGTCATCATGGCCCTTACGGCCTGGGCTACACACGTGCTACAATGGTCGGTACAGAGGGTTGCCAAGCCGCGAGGTGGAGCTAATCTCACAAAACCGATCGTAGTCCGGATCGCAGTCTGCAACTCGACTGCGTGAAGTCGGAATCGCTAGTAATCGCGAATCAGAATGTCGCGGTGAATACGTTCCCGGGCCTTGTACACACCGCCCGTCACACCATGGGAGTGGGTTGCACCAGAAGTAGCTAGTCTAACCTTCGGGAGGACGGTTACCACGGTGTGATTCATGACTGGGGTGAAGTCGTAACAAGGTAGCCGTAGGGGAACCTGCGGCTGGATCACCTCCTTAATCGACGACATCAGCCTGCTGATGAGCTCCCACACGAATTGCTTGATTCATTGTAAAAGACGATGCTGTAACGCGACCCTGTTATAGGTCTGTAGCTCAGTTGGTTAGAGCGCACCCCTGATAAGGGTGAGGTCGGCAGTTCAAATCTGCCCAGACCTACCATTACATGGTTCAGCCGTAGAATACGGGGCCATAGCTCAGCTGGGAGAGCGCCTGCCTTGCACGCAGGAGGTCAGCGGTTCGATCCCGCTTGGCTCCACCACTTCCGCAGTACACAGTAACTTGTCAGAACTTAGAAATGAGCATTCAGATCGAATGTTGATTTCTGACTTTTGTCAGATCGTTCTTTAAAAATTCGGATATGTGATAGATATAGACTGATAGCCAGTTTCACTGCTGGTTAATCAGGCTAAGGTAAAATTTGTGAGTTCTGCTCGAAAGAGCAACATGCGAATTTTCGGCGAATGTCGTCTTCACAGTATAACCAGATTGCTTGGGGTTATATGGTCAAGTGAAGAAGCGCATACGGTGGATGCCTTGGCAGTCAGAGGCGATGAAAGACGTGGTAGCCTGCGATAAGCTTTGGGGAGTCGGCAAACAGACTGTGATCCAGAGATCTCTGAATGGGGGAACCCACTCAGCACAAGCTGAGTATCTTGTACTGAATACATAGGTGCAAGAAGCGAACCAGGGGAACTGAAACATCTAAGTACCCTGAGGAAAAGAAATCAACCGAGATTCCCTTAGTAGTGGCGAGCGAACGGGGACCAGCCCTTAAGTTGATTTGAGATTAGTGGAACGCTCTGGAAAGTGCGGCCATAGTGGGTGATAGCCCCGTACACGAAAATCTCTTGTCAATGAAATCGAGTAGGACGGAGCACGAGAAACTTTGTCTGAATATGGGGGGACCATCCTCCAAGGCTAAATACTACTGACTGACCGATAGTGAACCAGTACCGTGAGGGAAAGGCGAAAAGAACCCCGGAGAGGGGAGTGAAATAGAACCTGAAACCGTATGCGTACAAGCAGTGGGAGCCTACTTTGTTAGGTGACTGCGTACCTTTTGTATAATGGGTCAGCGACTTATATTCAGTGGCGAGCTTAACCGAATAGGGGAGGCGTAGCGAAAGCGAGTCTTAATAGGGCGTTTAGTCGCTGGGTATAGACCCGAAACCGGGCGATCTATCCATGGGCAGGTTGAAGGTTAGGTAACACTGACTGGAGGACCGAACCGACTACCGTTGAAAAGTTAGCGGATGACCTGTGGATCGGAGTGAAAGGCTAATCAAGCTCGGAGATAGCTGGTTCTCCTCGAAAGCTATTTAGGTAGCGCCTCATGTATCACTCCAGGGGGTAGAGCACTGTTTCGGCTAGGGGGTCATCCCGACTTACCAAACCGATGCAAACTCCGAATACCTGGAAGTGCCGAGCATGGGAGACACACGGCGGGTGCTAACGTCCGTCGTGAAAAGGGAAACAACCCAGACCGTCAGCTAAGGTCCCAAAGTCATGGTTAAGTGGGAAACGATGTGGGAAGGCTTAGACAGCTAGGAGGTTGGCTTAGAAGCAGCCACCCTTTAAAGAAAGCGTAATAGCTCACTAGTCGAGTCGGCCTGCGCGGAAGATGTAACGGGGCTCAAACCATGCACCGAAGCTACGGGTGTCATCTTACGATGACGCGGTAGAGGAGCGTTCTGTAAGCCTGTGAAGGTGAGTTGAGAAGCTTGCTGGAGGTATCAGAAGTGCGAATGCTGACATGAGTAACGACAATGCGAGTGAAAAACTCGCACGCCGAAAGACCAAGGTTTCCTGCGCAACGTTAATCGACGCAGGGTTAGTCGGTCCCTAAGGCGAGGCTGAAAAGCGTAGTCGATGGAAAACAGGTTAATATTCCTGTACTTCCAGTTATTGCGATGGAGGGACGGAGAAGGTTAGGCCAGCCTGGCGTTGGTTGTCCAGGTTTAAGGTGGTAGGCTGAAATCTTAGGCAAATCCGGGATTTCAAGGCCGAGAGCTGATGACGAGTTGCCTTTAGGCGACGAAGTGGTTGATACCATGCTTCCAAGAAAAGCTCCTAAGCTTCAGATAACTGGGAACCGTACCCCAAACCGACACAGGTGGTTAGGTAGAGAATACCAAGGCGCTTGAGAGAACTCGGGTGAAGGAACTAGGCAAAATGGCACCGTAACTTCGGGAGAAGGTGCGCCGGCGAGGGTGAAGGACTTGCTCCGTAAGCCCATGCCGGTCGAAGATACCAGGCCGCTGCGACTGTTTATTAAAAACACAGCACTCTGCAAACACGAAAGTGGACGTATAGGGTGTGACGCCTGCCCGGTGCCGGAAGGTTAATTGATGGGGTTAGCGCAAGCGAAGCTCTTGATCGAAGCCCCGGTAAACGGCGGCCGTAACTATAACGGTCCTAAGGTAGCGAAATTCCTTGTCGGGTAAGTTCCGACCTGCACGAATGGCGTAACGATGGCGGCGCTGTCTCCACCCGAGACTCAGTGAAATTGAAATCGCTGTGAAGATGCAGTGTATCCGCGGCTAGACGGAAAGACCCCGTGAACCTTTACTATAGCTTTGCACTGGACTTTGAATTTGCTTGTGTAGGATAGGTGGGAGGCTTTGAAGTGGGGACGCCAGTTCTCATGGAGCCATCCTTGAAATACCACCCTGGCAACTTTGAGGTTCTAACTCAGGTCCGTTATCCGGATCGAGGACAGTGTATGGTGGGTAGTTTGACTGGGGCGGTCTCCTCCCAAAGAGTAACGGAGGAGTACGAAGGTGCGCTCAGACCGGTCGGAAATCGGTCGTAGAGTATAAAGGCAAAAGCGCGCTTGACTGCGAGACAAACACGTCGAGCAGGTACGAAAGTAGGTCTTAGTGATCCGGTGGTTCTGTATGGAAGGGCCATCGCTCAACGGATAAAAGGTACTCCGGGGATAACAGGCTGATACCGCCCAAGAGTTCATATCGACGGCGGTGTTTGGCACCTCGATGTCGGCTCATCACATCCTGGGGCTGAAGCCGGTCCCAAGGGTATGGCTGTTCGCCATTTAAAGTGGTACGCGAGCTGGGTTTAGAACGTCGTGAGACAGTTCGGTCCCTATCTGCCGTGGACGTTTGAGATTTGAGAGGGGCTGCTCCTAGTACGAGAGGACCGGAGTGGACGAACCTCTGGTGTTCCGGTTGTCACGCCAGTGGCATTGCCGGGTAGCTATGTTCGGAAGAGATAACCGCTGAAAGCATCTAAGCGGGAAACTTGCCTCAAGATGAGATCTCACTGGGATCTTGAATCCCCTAAAGGGCCGTCGAAGACTACGACGTTGATAGGTTGGGTGTGTAAGCGCTGTGAGGCGTTGAGCTAACCAATACTAATTGCCCGTGAGGCTTGACCATATAACACCCAAGCAATTTGCTGACGCAGATTGCGGTGGTGAAGACGAAACGAACCGAAAGTTCGCACTGCTCACAAAAGCACCACAAATATCGCATATCCGAATTCGCTGGGCTGTCCATCTGGACATTCTGGCAACAGAATTTCTTGACGACCATAGAGCATTGGAACCACCTGATCCCATCCCGAACTCAGCAGTGAAACGATGCATCGCCGATGGTAGTGTGGGGTTTCCCCATGTGAGAGTAGGTCATCGTCAAGATTCATTTCGCAAAACCCCTATCTGCGCATGCAGGTAGGGGTTTTGTCTTTGTGGCCCGGAAGCCACAGGCCTGCACAACCCTTCTCTGTGGGAGCGGGTTCACCCGCGAACACCGGCAAAGCCGGTGCCATCCACCGCGCTGCCTTCTTCGGGCGGTTCTAATCTCCGCTGCCCAACGACCGCAAAATACCCCGGCTGCGACAATATTCCCGTCACATTCACGTGACTTTCCCGCGCCCACCCTACGTCAAGACTTTGGTTCGGAGCACTCCTGTCTCCGGGCCGAGCGATGCCAGCGTACCGTGCTGCGCATTTCCGGACTTTCACCGTCCCATCACTTGAGGTAGCAAGCAAGATGGCCAAGGCCGCCGATGTCGTTGTGCAATGCCTGGAAAACGAAGGTGTCGAGTATGTGTTCGGCATTCCCGGTGAAGAAAACCTCGACCTGCTCGAATCCCTGCGCAAGTCGAAGATCAAGCTGGTACTGACCCGTCACGAGCAGTCCGCGGGCTTCATGGCCGCCACTTACGGTCGCCTGACCGGCAAGACCGGCGTCAGCCTGTCGACCCTTGGCCCTGGCGCCACCAACCTGGTCACCGCCAGCGCCTACGCCTACCTTGGCGGCATGCCGATGATGATGATCACCGGCCAGAAGCCGATCAAGAAGTCCAAGCAGGGCCGTTTCCAGATCATCGACGTGTGCGGCATGATGGACCCCATCACCAAGTACACCCACCAGTTCGCCTCCGCCGACAACATCCCGGCGCGTATGCGCGAAGCCTTCCGCCTGGCCGAAGAAGAGAAGCCGGGCGCGGTCCACCTGGAGCTGCCGGAAGACATCGCCGCCGAGCAGACCGAAAGCCTGCCGATCCCGCCTAGCCTGAGCCGGCGTCCGCTGGCCGAGCACAAGGCCATCGAAGCCGCCGTGGAAAAACTGCAGAAAGCCCGCAGCCCGATCCTGGTAATCGGTGCCGGGGCCAATCGCAAGATGACTGCCAAGGTCCTCAAGCAACTGATCGACAAGACCGGCATCCCGTTCATCACCACGCAGATGGGCAAAGGCGTGGTCGACGAGCGCCATCCGCGCTTCCTGGGCAACGCTGCACTGTCGTCCGGTGACTTCGTGCACCGCGCCGTCGAAGCTGCCGACCTGATCGTCAACATTGGCCACGACGTGATCGAGAAGCCGCCGTTCTTCATGGTTCGTGGCGGTACCGAAGTCATCCACATCAACTTCCGCTCTGCCGAAGTCGATGCCGTGTACTTCCCGCAGGTGGAAGTGATCGGCGACATCGCCAACGCCGTATGGCAGATCAGCGAAGCCCTGACCGACATCACCCATTGGGACTTCACCCGCCTGATGGCGATTCGTGAAGCCAACGAAGCGCAGATCGCCGAAGGTGCCGACGACAACCGCTTCCCGGTGTACCCGCAGCGCATGGTTGCCGACATCCGTCGCGTGCTGCCGTCCGAAGGCATCGTCGCCCTGGACAACGGCATCTACAAGATCTGGTTCGCCCGCAACTACAAGGCGCACAAGCCGAACACCGTACTGCTGGACAACGCCCTGGCGACCATGGGCGCCGGCCTGCCATCGGCCATGGCCGCGCACCTGGTGCACCCGGACCGCCCGGTGATCTCGGTGTGCGGCGACGGCGGTTTCATGATGAACAGCCAGGAGCTGGAGACTGCGGTACGTTTGGGCATGCACATCACCGTGGTGATCCTGCGTGACGACGGCTACGGCATGATCCGCTGGAAGCAGGCGAACATGGGCTTCACCGATTTCGGCCTGGATTACGGCAACCCGGACTTCGTCAAGTACGCCGAAGCCTACGGTGCCAACGGCCACCGCGTGGAAAGCGCCGAAGGCCTGCTGCCGTTGCTCGAACACTGCATCAAGACCCCGGGTGTACACGTGATCGACTGCCCGGTCGATTACAGCGAAAACGACCGCATCCTCAACAGCGAGCTGCGTGAGCGCGCGCTGGCGGTGTAAGGCGTAACGGCTTTATTGACATCAATCCGGCCATCACAGCGATCTCACGATCCTGCGGTGGCCGGTTGGTGCTAATTAACAACCTCTTCACGCATCTCGTGATTGATCATTCTCATGTTCTCAACTCATAGAGAACACGAGACCATGACCATCGGCTCTACACACAACCATCCTGCTGATCTGACTATCGAGCCATCCCTGCTCGTAAAGCCGTGGGCTGCGCGTTACCCTAATCCTCCTGATCTTTGCTTTGATTATCGGCGTCTACTCGAACAAGAGGGCGGAGTCGCATGCGCCACTCAACCGGATCATCGGATCTGTATTGTCGGTGCTGGTGTTACCGGGCTAACTGCAGCCCGTGAATTGCTACGTTGCGGCTTTACCCGTATCACTTTGATCGAGCAGTCCAGGCGTGTGGGCGGGCGCCATCTCACGCTGGTAAATAACGCAGGAAATCAAAAGCAGCCTGTAACCCCTTTTGAAATGGGCGCCATGCGTATGCCGTTCTTCAACAGGACTGGCGAACCCCCGAAAGATGGGCGCTCGCTTATGGCCTATTACGCCAAGCTGTTCGAGCTACGAATTTCCGATTTTCCAAATCCCGGGACACCTTGGGTGAATGCCACTGGAATATATCTTCGTAACGGGCAATTAGAGGGTAATAGAGACCCTGTGCTGTTGGTCTGGCGCAATCCTGAAGGAAACACACCACCCCCCACTGCGATGCTTCAGCAGGTCTACGATAAATGGCGCCATTTTGCGGAGCAGTTCGCCGAGCGTATTGCAGCGGGTTATGGCACTGAAAGCTGGGAATCGATGTGGTCGGCGATCGTCGAGCGCTACCATCGATTATCGTTTAGAGATCTGGTGCATTTACCAGCTCTTGCGGCTTGGGACCCTGCAAACCCTGGTGATTTTGGTGGTCTAGGTATGAGTGGCGACGAGTCGGCCATCTTCTATTCAATCGGGATTGGAGACGGTAGCTGGGGAGCGTTTTATGATGTCTGCTGCCTGTACCCGCTGCGCACAGCAATCTTTGGCTTTAGCAGTCACCTACAGTTGGTGCATGGGCGTGTTGACCAGGACGGTATGCCTTACGTTGCGCCCCATCTTGAAGCCAGCAGCGTCCCTGACAGTAAAGGGTTGATGTTTCAGGGGCCCGCCTATATCGGGCTTGCGGCGATGGACGAAAGCCTCATGTTTCTGGACGCCGGGATGGGCGGCTCCTCGCTGTATGACCACCTGCTGCAACGAGATGATGGGTTACTAACCGACACTTCGGTCTGTTCCCTACAAAAGCTGGAGGATGGTCGCATACGGGTCGGATACCGTTGGCATTGCAGTGATCCGGTGCAGGGGAACGTCCAATATGAAGACTTCGACAGTGTGATCTTGACCATCCCTTCCTGGCTGATCGAAACCAACATCCGCCTCGACGGTTTCAGCCGTCAGATGTTGCCGCAGACGATCTTGGATGCCTGGAAGCATGCTCACTGGGAGACGAGCTGTAAGGTCTATGCCCCGCTGAAGAAGAGCTTCCTGGACCGCAACCTAGCTTTTCCGCAAATTCTGGTCACTGACAGTTTCGTTCACGATGTCTATGCCTATCGCTACAACGACCATTACGCTGATGACTGCATCCTGCTCAGTTACACCTGGGAAGACGATGCAACGAAACTGGCCGCGTTCTCAGATGAGGAACTTGCCCACAAGTGCGTGAAGGAACTCGATCGGATCCTCCTTCGCTGCAGCAACGTGGCTGAACCCATATCGCCTTATATCGATACCCGCAACATTCGCATACAGCGTTGGATGACTGATCGAAACGCGCTTGGCTGCGCAAAGTTGTATCGGGCTGGGACCTATTACGATGCAGTGAGCCTGATGAAGTACAACCGTGATCTGAGTGCCAGTTCAGGATTGTATCTGGCTGGAGAGTCCTTCTCTGTTGACGCCGGCTGGACCGAGCCGTGTCTACGCACGGCGCTCGATGCGGTCATCAACCTGTGCAACAGAACATCGGCATCGTTCAACGGTGGCTTTACCCTGAACCACTACCCACATTATCAAGCTGGGAAATAGCTGCATCCGGGAGTTTTTGTGGGGAATTTCCTACTGGAAGACCTCTCTTGTCCTTCGATCCCATAGGAACTCCCCGACTGTCACTCCCCAGCCCAACCCCGCTTTACTGGCGCCCTTCCAAAACAACCATAAAAGGAAGCCGCCATGTCCGAACATTGCACGTCCGTCAGCCCTGTACGTATCGCCGTCATCCAGTACGACCCTCAGGTCGGGCTGGAGAATTGCGATGGCAACCTTAGCAAGGGCCTGGCATTGGCCCGGTGCGCGGCGCGTGAAGGCGCCAACCTGATCGTGCTACCCGAGTTGGCCAATACCGGCTACACCTTCCACACACGGGCAGAGGCCTATGCCCATGCCGAAACGCTGGAGGAGGGTCGCAGCCTGAAAGCCTGGGCGGATTTCGCCCGGGAGTACCAGGTCTACCTGGCTGCGGGTTTTGCCGAACGCGAGGGGTTGAAACTCTACGACAGTGCCGTACTGTTCGGTCCGAAAGGCTTGCTCGGGCATTACCGCAAAGCCCACCTGTGGAACCAGGAAAAGCTCTGGTTCACCCCTGGCGATCTGGGTTTCCCAGTGTTCGAGACACCGATCGGCCGTATCGGCCTGCTGATCTGCTGGGATATCTGGTTCCCGGAAGTGCCGCGGCTGATGGCCGCGCAAGGCGCCGACATCATCTGCAGCCTGAACAACTGGGTATGGACGCCACCACCGCTGTTCGATGAAGCAGGGCGCTGCATGGCGTCCTACCTGACCATGACAGCGGCGCACGCCAACAACGTCTACATCGCTGCCGCCAACCGCATAGGTAGCGAGCGGGGCGGTCGCTTCCTTGGCTGTTCACTGATTGCCGGTACCAATGGCTGGCCCATTGGCGAGGTGGCCAATGCAGAGGAGGAGTGCATTCTTTACGCCGATGTCGACCTCAGCAGCGCCCGCTCGGCGCCGATCTGGAACAGCCTCAACGACCTGCCGCGCGACAGGCGCACCGATCTTTACGATGCGACGCTTGGCTATCGCCTTCATGCACCTATGCCTCGCTGAGGAGTTGCACATGAAAACGCTACTCTTCCCCAACCGGCAGCGTTCGTCGGTGTTGATCCTTGCCTGTCTGCTGGTGCTGCTGGTTGCCAGCCTCGTACAGGGCCAATGGCCGGACTACACGCAACTGGCCGCGACGCTCGATCAGCCGCTCAGCCGCCTGCGCTGGATAGTTGGTGATATCAGCGAAGTGGCCTTCTACAAGCATGAGTTGCCTGCCCTGGGCTTGCTATTGGGAGCTTGCCTGGCGCACTGGGCCCACGTGCGCGGGTATCGCTGGCACGGCTTTGCCATCTGCTACGGCAGCGGATTATGGCCGTGGGTGTTCACCAGTTCGCTGCTGGGCTTGTTGCTCAGTCACGCGTTGTGGGGATGGACATTGGCCAGTGGCACCTGGCAACCGACCTTCGTTGCTTTCGTATCGTTGCCAGCAGCCATGGTGCTGTTGTTTGGTGCGGGTTGGCGGGTGACCATCAGCGGCGCACTGCTGGGAGCGCTGTTGGTAACACCAGCCAGCCTGCTGATGGTCAACTACCTGTGCTATCCCCTGCAGTTGCCGGTGGTAGTCGGCAACGTAAGTGGCATGGCGCTGGCAAGCGTGGTGGCGTTCATGCTGTGCTGGCACTTTCCATCATGGGTACGGCCCAGCCATCCGCCCACCACACATGAACCCGTTGCGGCCCAACCCGACTACGGTGTGTTCTGGACCCTGCGGCGTGTACTGGCCGATTTCAGCGAAGCGCCATTCTTCGGCAATGAACTGGCCAGCCTCGGGCTACTGCTGGGGGTGTTTCTGGCTTACATGCTGGCCCCCGCTGCGCCGGTCTACGGTTCGCTGCTGCTGATTCCGATGGTTGCCGGGCAGGCGCTGGCATCACTGGTAGGTGTCGTGTTCTGGCGTCGCCAATGGCAGGCGCGAGGCTGGTACCCCACTTACATTCCCATCGTCTCGATCGTCCCTGCCGCTGTGCTCACCCACGGTGGAGGCTGGCAAGTGGTCGTAGCCAGTGCAGTGCTGGGTGCGCTGGTAGCGCCACTGTTGGCAGTGGCCATCAGTCAGCGCTTGCCAGCCTACATGCATGGTTACATCGGCAATGTAGTGTCGATGGCCATCAGCACACTGGCGATCGTTCCGCTGGTCGGGCTGCTTGCTGGAGGTGGCGTATGAAAGCGCATGCAAACCTGCCCAGGTTGTCGATCGCCAGCCTGGGAGGGACGGTGAGTATGCGGACAAGTGCAAGCGAATGTGGGGTGATGCCCAAGCTTGACTGCGCTGAGCAACTGGCCGAGTTGCCACAGCTGCGTGAGATGGCCCATCTTGAGGCTGTCACTCTGGGCCTGCTCCCCAGTGCCTCGCTGGGCTTTGCGGCGATGCTCGAGGTGCTGGCCTGGGCCCGGGGCGAGGTGGCTCGTGGAGCACACGCGGTGATACTGACCCAAGGTACCGACAGCCTCGAGGAAACGGCGTATTTCCTTGATCTGCTCTGGCCGTTCGATGTGCCATTGGTAATGACCGGTGCCATGCGCGCGGCCAGCCAGCCGGGCAACGACGGCCCGGCCAATCTGCTGGCTGCGGCGCAGGTGGCATTGGCGCCTGGCAGTCGTGGTCGCGGTGTTCTGGTGCTGATGAATGATCAGGTCCACTGCGCTGCAAGGGTTCGCAAGACGGCAAGCCTCGCGATGGCTGCATTCGAATCGCCCGGGTGCGGAGCACTGGGCGATGTTGTGGAAGGTGTCGTGGTATATCGTCAACCGCCAGTCCCACGAGAGGTGCTGCCGTTACCGCATCGTACCGAGCATCGGGTTGCAATGCTGGAAGCGTGCCTGGACGCAGATACGGCGTTGTTGAAGGCTGTAGCGACACTGGGCTATGAGGGACTGGTCATAGCCGGTTTCGGTGCCGGTCACGTTTCCGCTAGCTGGTCCGAAGTGCTTGGCCATCTCGCGCCCACCTTGCCTGTGATTGTTGCCACCCGCACAGGCAGTGGTCCCACAGCCTCGGCCTCCTACGGTTTTACCGGAGCCGAGATCGACCTGCAGGCCAAGGGGGTACACATGGGCGGGCAGCTCTGCCCGCGCAAATGTCGTATTTTGCTGTGGCTGTTGATCGGCACGGGCAGGCAGCAGCAGCTGCATGGCTGGTTGCCACGTTAGATAATCTGCCCGCGTAGCTGCAAGCGCGGGCAGCCCTTCGGACGTTGCTGTGCTAGGGTGCACACACTTTTGCTTCCCAGGATGTCCACGCCATGCTCCCCCCTCTCAGCGAAAAAGAACTCGACCGCCTTGAAGACCTGCTGATCACCTACGGCAATGACTACTCGGTACTCAACCTGGCCGAGCTCAATGGCTTTTTCACTGCCCTGGCCAGCTCGCCGACTACCGTCATGCCTGAACAGTGGCTGCCTGCGGTGGCCGGCGGCAAGGTGCCGAAATTCAAGAAGCCGGCGCATGAAGAGGCGTATACGGCATTGATGCTGCGCTATGCCAGCCAGGTGGCGGAGGAGTTGGGCGACGATGTCGACCACTTTGAGCCGCTGTTCGAAGAAAGCGAAGGCGAAGAGGGCAATGTAATCATCATGGAGGAGTGGTGCTTTGGCTACATGCGCGGCACCCAGGTCGCCGGCTGGGCCGAGCTGCCGCCGGAGCAGGACCAACTGCTCAAGGCCATTTCGCTGCATGGGCTGGAGGACAACTTCGAGCTACTGGACCAGATGAGCGAAGCGGATATCCAGGCCTGCGTGCCTCAGGTGACCGAGGCGGCACGCAAGCTTTACCGTTACCACCGGCTGCAGGATTGACCTCTATGAGTCACCCCATCACCGACCAGGAGTTGGACGAGCTGGGAGAGCTGCTTTTCAAGTATGGCAATGATGACGCGATACTTGATGTCAGTGAACTCGATGGCTTTGTGAATGCCCTATGCAGCTCGCCGCATCTGCTGCCACCAAGTGAGTGGTTGCCGGAGGTTTCTGGCGGCAAACTGCCTCGGTTCAAAAGCAAGGCCCAGGCTCAGCGCTACACGGATTTGATCATCAAGTTTTACAACACCGTCGCGATTATGCTCAGCGAAGCCACGGATGAGCTGAATCTGTTCTTTGAGGTCAGAGATACTGCGCAGGGCGAAATTGTAGTGCTTGAAGAGTGGTGCTTCGGGTACATGCGGGGTGTTCGTTTGGGACGATGGACAGAATTACCTGCCCATCTTCAAGAATATCTCGACGCTATTGCCTTGCACGGTTCGGAGGAAAATTTTTCCGTCCTGGACAAGATGAGCCTCGAAGAACACCAGGCCACTGTGCCGTTGGTGGTTGATGCTGTGCATGTTCTTTACCTCTACCAACGGCAGCAGCGATTGGGTTGATTTCTCTGATTTAGCAGGGACCTGTGGGAGCGGCTTTAGCCGCGAACACCGGCGCAGCCGGTGCCAGGCACCGTGTTGGATTCTTCGCGGCTAAAGCCGCTTCCACGGGAGGGTGTAATGCTTTTGGAGCGGGCTTGCCCGCGAAGAGGGCAGAAGCCTGAGTGCATTATTCCGCCTCGCGAAATTATGGTTTCCCCGCCACGCGGATTCTGCTGTCAGTCGAACCAGTGCAGCATGTGCTCCACCAGCCCATCCCGGTGCTGACGAGGAGCCAAGCCCATGTCGAACCCGATCAAGCTTTACAACTTCCCCAAGTCCGGCCACGCCCACCGCATCGAGCTGATGCTCTCGCTGCTGAACCTTCCCACCGAGCTGGTGTTCGTCGACTTGGCCAAAGGCGCGCACAAGCAGCCGGACTTCCTCGCCCTCAACCCGTTCGGCCAGGTCCCGGTCATTGATGACAACGGCACGGTGGTCGCCGACTCCAATGCCATCCTGGTGTACCTGGCCAAGAAGTACGATAACGGCACCTGGCTCCCCGAGGAACCCGCTGCCGCCGCCCGCGTCCAGCGCTGGCTTTCTGTCGCTGCCGGCCCGTTGGCCTTCGGCCCTGCTGCTGCGCGTCTGGTCACGGTGTTCGGTGCCTCGTTCAACACCGATGAAGTGATTACCCGCGCCCACACCCTGCTGAAAGTGATCGACGCCGAGCTGGCCAACAGGCCCTTCCTGGCGGGTAGCACACCCACCATCGCCGATATCGCCAACTACTCGTACATCGCCCATGCACCTGAGGGCAATGTGTCGCTGGAGCCCTATGCCAACGTACGCGGCTGGCTGGCGCGGATCGAGGCGCTGCCGCGCTTCGTGCCCATGCCACGCACCGTGATCGGCCTGCAGACCAGCGCCTGACGCTCAGCCACTGCGAGGAACGCCGCCATGCAACAGAACCCGGACCACCACTCCTCCCCCTGGCATGCGGGAGAGAAGACCCTGCAGGAAAAAGCCGGTGTCGCGGAGCGCATGGAGGCGTTCGGGCAGAAGGTCATTCGTGACTACATGCCCGATCAGCATCGTATTTTCTATAACCAGTTGCCATTCATGGTCGCTGCCAGCGTGGACGCACTGGGGCGGCCCTGGGCGACGCTGCTGGAAGGGCCGGAAGGTTTCGTCAGCTCGCCGGACCCGCGCCAGCTGACGATCGACACTCAACTGCCGGCAGACGATCCCGCTACCCCGGGGCTGGCAGCCGGGCAGGCGGTCGGCCTGTTGGGGATCGAACTGCACACTCGCCGGCGCAACCGCCTCAACGGGCAGATTCGCGAGGCCGGCGACAGGCAACTGCAGGTGACTGTGGAGCAGTCGTTCGGCAACTGCCCGCAGTACATCCAGCTGCGTGACTACACCCGCGTCGCAGAACCCGCCCAGGGGCGTGTCGATGCGACGACACTCGATGCCTCGGCTGTCAGCATTATCCAGGCAGCCGATACTTTCTTTGTCGCCAGCTATGTCGAGCATGACGACGGCCAGCGTTCGGTGGATGTCTCCCACCGTGGCGGGCGGCCCGGGTTCGTCAAGGTCGAAGGCAACCGCCTGACCATTCCCGACTATGCTGGCAACCTGCACTTCAACACCTTGGGCAACCTGCTGGTGAACCCGCAAGCAGGGTTGCTGTTCATCGATTTCAGCAACGGCAACGTGTTGCAGCTCTATGGGCATGCCGAGTTGCTGCTGGACAGCCCGGCCATCCAGGCGTTCGAAGGCGCCGAGCGCTTGTGGACGCTGGAGGTAGAGCAGGTGGTATGGCGCCCGGCTGCCGTTTCCCTGCGTTGGGCCTTCAAGGAGTACGCGCCGACCAGCCTGATGACCGGCACCTGGGCCGAGGCCGACATACGCCTGCAGCAACGCCAACAGCAGCGCCAATGGCAGGCCTGGCGTGTGCTGCGGGTGGAGCAGGAAAGCCGCGATATCCGCTCGTTCTACCTTGAGCCTCCTGCAGGTAGTGCGATGGCTTTTGCCCCAGGGCAGCATGTTCCGGTGCAAGTCCAGCTCGACGGCGAGGCAGCACTGATCCGTACCTACAGCCTGTCCAGCGCGCCTTCGGACGGCTACCTGCGCATCAGCGTCAAAGCCCAGGGTCCTGCTTCGCGGCACCTGCATGAGCGTGTCGTGCCCGGCGATGTGCTGAACGTGCGCCCGCCGATGGGCAGCTTCACGCTGGACCAGCAGAGCACACGGCCGCTGGTGCTGATCGGCGCGGGTGTGGGTATCACGCCATTACTGGCCATGCTGCGCGAGCAGTTGAACAAGGGGCGGGCACGGTGCATCCATCTGTTCCATGGTGCGCGCAGCCTGGCCGACCTGCCGTTCCGTGAGGAGCTGGCAAGCTTGCGGCAGCAGGCTGGCGGCCTGCTGCACGTGCACCGCGCCCTTAGCCAGCCGGAAGAGCATGCGCTGGTGGGGCGTGATTACGAGTTTGCCGGTCGGCTGGGTATCGAGCAGGTCAAGACGACGCTTGCGCTGGACGACTACGATTTCTACCTGTGTGGCCCGGGCAGTTTTACCCAGGACCTGTATGAAGGGCTGCGCGGGGTGCATGTGCCGGATGCACGGATCCATGCCGAAGCCTTTGGCCCGTCGACGCTTCGGCGGCACACCGACGATGACCAGCCCACCCTGCAACAGCCGCCGGCGGCCAGCGAGCCGGTGCCGGTATACTTTGCGGCTTCGGCCAAGGAGGCGCGCTGGGCGCCCGGTAGCGGTACGCTGCTGGAGTTGGCCGAGGCGCGTGGGCTGGCGCCGGAGTTCAGTTGCCGAGGTGGATCGTGCGGTACCTGCAAGACCCGGTTGGTCAGTGGCCAGGTGCATTACCCGAACCTGCCGGCCGAGCTGCCGGAGGCGGGGTCGGTGTTGATCTGCTGTGCCGTGCCGGCCCGGTCGGAGGAGGGGGCGCAGGCGTTGGTGCTGGATCTGTAAGTAGCCTGTCCCGGCCCTTCGGGCTTGCCCGCTCCCACAGGTACTCCACTGCCCTCAGGGATGGTGAATGACCTGTGGGAGCGGGCAAGCCCGCGAAAAGGCCGGCACAGGCAACACAAAATGCCCAGATGAAAGATAATCCCGGCACCTCACAATCCCAGGAGCCCGCATGGACCAGATCCACCTGATGAAGGTGTTCGTCGCCGTAGGCGAGCTGGAGAGCTTCGCCGCCGCTGCCCGCCGCCTGGACATCTCCCCAGCTGCGGTCACCCGTGCCGTCAGCGCCCTGGAAGAGCAACTCGGGGTCAAGCTGCTGCTGCGCACCACCCGTAGCGTGCGCCTGACCGAAGCCGGTGGCCGCTACCTGGAAGATACCCGGCATATCCTCGCCAGCATCCACGAGGCCAACGAAGCCGCCGCTGGCATCAACGCTACGCCCAAGGGCGACCTGGCCGTCACTGCGCCCATCCTGTTCGGCAAGAAGTTCGTCATGCCGTGCATCGTCCACTACCTGCAGCAGTACCCTGAGGTTGACGTTTCCGCCTACTTCCTCGACCGCATCGTCAACATGGTAGAGGAGGGCATGGACGTGGCCGTTCGTATCGGCCCCTTGCCCGACTCCGGGCTCAAAGCACTGCGGGTGGGCAGGGTCCGACGCATGTTGTGCGCCTCTCCCGAATACCTGGCGCGTCATGGCGTGCCAAAGCACCCGTCCGACCTGGCGGAACATGCGGTGATCGGTACCACAAACCTGTCGCCGCGAGCCGGCTGGCGTTTCGGAATAACCGATGAACCGACCCTGGTGCGCATGAAACCCCGCTTGATGGTGACCAGCAATGACGGGGCGATCGCTGCGGCCAGCGGCGGGTTGGGCATTGCCCGCCTGCTGTCGTATCAGGTCGCAGATGAATTGGCCAGCGGGCAGCTGCAGGTGATCCTGGCCGATTATGAAGAGGCGCCTTGGCCGATCCATATACTGCACCGGGAGAGCAAGTACGGTTCAGCCAAGGTCCGGGCCTTCATTGACATGCTGGCGCAGGCGCTGAGGGCTCGGCAGCTGGACTGATTCAGGTGAACTGAATGAAGAAGAACCCGGCGTCATCGCCTTCCTTGCCACGGCGCGCCTGCATGTCCACGAACAGGAAGCCGTTACCTTCGCCAAACAGCCCAACATGTTGCGGACTGGCTTTGGCCACGTCGGCGTCCACCAGTTGCATCATGAACATGTAGCGCGGTGGTTCGTAGATCGGATCCTGCAGCCAGCAGGGGCGGCCGCTGGGTTTGCTCAGGCCGATCCCGCTGTCCTCATCCTCATGCTCCTCGTCATGCTCCTCGTCGGTCATCTCTTCGAAATCGATGAACGCTCGCTCCAGCAGCAAGGGCGGGGTGCTGGGCTCCAGGGGCTGGCTGGCGAGTTCATGCAGGATGACCCGGGCAAAGCCACCGCTGATGACGCTCTGCAGTTCAGACTGCTGATTGACCGTATAGCGACGCTGAAGTGGGCGGTTGAAGCTACCGTCCTGCTGTTGCTCGACTGCAAGGAAAACGGTGATAGCCATGCCTGGCGGGACGAACCGGGCCGGTTGGAACTGTTCGGTAAGGGTCATGATGGGCGTCATCAGCCCACCGGTTTGCGGGTTGGCCGGCCACAGGGAAAGGTCCTTGAGCAAAGGCGCACCACCGATCTGGCCGACGCCGCGATCTTGTTGGGACAGCACGATTTTCTTCATGACGCGCAGGAAAGCAGGGTGAAGGTAAAGCATCCTGGACATTGCCCTTCCAGCCATTCCTTGGCGCGTTCGCTCAGAAAATACCCACGATAAACATCGCCTTTGAAAAAGTCGGCCTGTTCATCGGCCTTGAGCACCTTGAGATACTGGCCGAGGTCAGCAGGTTCGTGCTGTGAGTCCTTGAACAGGTTGAGCTTGCCCACGACGAATGCTTGCCAATACTCCGGCATGCGTTTGGCCAGTGCCGGGTCATGCGGCAAGGTATCGATGATCGAGGTCGGCCCGCCTTCCAGATCGAGGTAGTCGGTAATGGGCTTGCTGGTATCCCAGTGCAACCAGTCGATGTGCACGATGTGGGTTTTTTCCAGGTGCTCATAACGGCTGATGCCCTTCAAGCCGCTTTTTTCCAAGGCTTGTTTGACCGGCTCGGTGAGTACCAGCGAACCCGACCGGATATACGCGGCCGGGGTATAGGGGCCGGCGCGCTCGATGCTGTCTATGTCGGTATCTTCATCCCAGGCGATCATCCCCTGAAGCAGTGCCGCGCCCCAGTCTCCCCAAGGGGATGGCAGGTTGTCCAAATAGTAAATGTTCATATCAGAGGCATGTTCTTTCGGCCATTCAGGCGTACTGAACGAAAAAGAACCCGGCTTCGTCGCCTTGGTTTTTTCGTCGGGCTTGCTTGTCCAGATAGATGTAACCGATGCCATCCAGGAAGATCCCTTCCTGCTGGGGGGCCCAGCGGCTGATTTCGTAGTCGGTCAGTTGTAAAAGAAGCAGGTACCGGCTTGGAACATAGATGGGATCTTGCATCCAGGCTGCTCGACCGAGTTGCTTGCTGATGCCAAGACCGGAGTCCTCGTCATCGTGCTCTTCGGCGAATTCCTCTTCGGTCATTGGCTCGAAGTCGATAAAACGGCGCTCCAGCAAGAGCGTTCCAGGCGGGGCTGGTAACTCCTCCTCACACAGCCGGTGGAGAATGAACCGTGCGTAACCATTGTGGATACCGGGTAGCTCCGCTTGCTCATGAAGTGAGTAGCGGCTGACGACGGATTGCTTGAAGCCGCCGGCGCGCTGTTTTCGAGCTGTGATGAATACCGTGGCAGCCATGCCGGGCGGAAAGATTTTAGCCGGCAGGAAGTTTTCCGTGACCGTACACAGAGGCGTCATCGGCTCCTGGGTATCGGGCGACAAAGGCCACAAGCCTGGGTCGTCCATGCGGACGCTGCCACCCACCTGACCGAAGCCTTTGTCTTCTTCGGTAAACACGATCTTCATTGAATGCACGTCAATAACATCCCTTGCTTTTTGCATATGACCGGGCTAGCCGCCTGGCGGTGCGGAGTTGGTCCTGGGTCACGATATTACGGGTAACCAATGTGTTGTAGATAGCTTCGGACATCAGTCGGATTTCCAGTTTGCCGCGCTTGAGCATCTGGTTTGGCCCCAGCCCTCGTAGTGCTCGCAAGCGGCGCTCCTCGTCGTGAACCATGGTGTGGTTGCTACGCTTGAGCGCCATTGCCGGGTTGCCTTTTACCCGGTTAGTCGTGGCGATACCTTTGTCCTGCATGAACTTGTGACGCATGATTTCATGGGCATCGTGGCCGTCTTTTTTATGAGCATCGGTGCCGAAGCCTGCGGATTCGCCTTCTTTGAGCAGCCCCCATGGGTCGATCCAGGTAAACGGGTTGGGCGCAAACTCGTAAAGGTTCAAACCACCGGCCAGACCAATCGGGTCAGGCTGGGTAAAGCGGCCTATCTCCGGGTCGTAGAAGCGGAACAGGTTGTAGTGCAGGCCGGTTTCGCGGTCCAGGTACTGGCCCTGGAAGCGCAGGTTCTGTTCTTCCGGCAGACGGGTAGCCCGCTGTTCATCCCAGCTTGCGCCCCAGGTCAGGTAGCGCGCCGACCACACCTCCTCGCCAGCGTCATCGGTCAACTGCTCCGGCAGGCCGTTGATGTCATTGTGGTAATGCAGCACTTGCTGGTGAGTACCCAGGCCGTCCACCCGGGCCAGCGGTTCGTGGCCATCGTCCTCGTACAGGTACAGCGCCTGCCGGCCATTGTGCTGCTCGCCGAGCAGGCGCAGGCCACTCCAGCTGAAGCGGGTGCGGCTGACCACCTGGCCGTCGAGCGTCGACTCGATTTTTTCGGTGCGCCGGCCCATCGGGTCGTAGCGCATGTCGATGATGCGTTCCCGCCCGGGTTGCAGGTTGCGCACCTGGACCAACCGGTGCTCGGCGTCGTAACGAAAATGCTGCGTACCGCGGCGGCGGCTGCGCTTTTCCACCAGGCGACCGAAGCCATCGTAGCGATAGCGCTTGTCCTCGAAAGTGAGCACGCGGTTGTGCCGGACCAGCCCGGCACCTGCTGCCAGCGGGTCGAGCAGGTTGCCGGCCGGGTCGTAGCGGAATGCTTCGCGCTGGCCGGCAGGGCTGTCCTGGCGCCCCAGCACATGGCCGCAGCCATCATGCTGATAAGCCTGCAAATAGCCGCTGCCGGGGTGCTGCACCTCGCGTACGGCCAGTTGGTCGGCCGCGTCGAACTGGTACCGCTGCTGGTCTGGCGCCGGCAGCTGGCTGGGTTGGGTTGCCGGGCGGCGCAGCAGAGTGCGCAGGCGCCCACCACGGTCGTACTGGCGTTGAATCGCCAGGTTGCCCTGCAGACGCAGCGTCTCCCGGTGTACGCGGTCACGCTCGAAATCGCACACCACCTTGCCATCGAGGTTGATCTGGTGCAGGTGCCCGCTGCCGTAGTACAGGCGGTTGATCCAGCGGCCGTCGGGGACTCGCGTGCGGGTGACATTGCCGAGCGGGTCGTACTGGTACTGCACGCTGCCCTGCGCGCTGTGTTCTTCGAGCAACTGGCTCAGTGCATCGAAGGCGAAGCCCAGTTCCTCGACCTGGCCATCCACGGCGGTACGGCGGATCGCAACCACGTTGTCCAATGGGTCGTTGCAGTAGTCGGTGCGTCCCTCATCGGTATGGCGGGTCAGCAGGCGACCGCCGGCGTCGTACGCCATTCGATGAACAATGGGCGCCTCTGTGCTGCCTGGTGCAGGCAGGAAGGTCACCTGGACAAGGTTGTCCAGTGGGTCGTACTGGTAGCGCCGCAAGCCGCCGTCCAGGTCGCGTTCGGCGATCAGCCGGTCGCCTGCATCCCATTCGAAACCGTAGGCTTCGCCATTTTCGTTGTACAGCGCGAGCAGGCGCCCATGGTTATCGTACTGGTAGCGCACCTGCCGGCCGAGCGCATCGATGCGCAGTTCCAGTTGCCCGCGGCGGTTACGCCGGTATTGGGTAACATGACCTGCCGTGTCGATGTGCTGGGCCAACAAGCCGCTGGCATCCAGGGCAAACGCTTCGCTGCGGCCATCGGGCAAGGTCACGCTGCGCAAGCGACCCTTGCTGTCATGCTGGTAGTCGGTGCGCTCGCCCTGGGCGTCGGTGATCGATCGCAAGTGGCCCAAGGTGTCGTAGGTGAAGCGGGTCAGGTAGCCGGAGCAGTCCCGCTGTTCGACCAGCAGCCCTTGCTCGTTCCAGCGCAGGTGGCGGCTGGAACCATTGGCATCGATGATTTCGACAGGGTTGCCCTGGCTATCGTGGCGATAGCGTGTGTGCTGGCCTAGCGGGTCGGTTTCGCGCGTGCAGTTGCCGCGTTGGTCGTAGGCGAATGTCCAGCGGTGGCCGGCCTGGTCGGTCTGGCTGCGAGGCAGCGACCAATGCTCGAGCCACTCGGTCGACTCGCTACGCCCCAGCGGGTCGACCGTTTCGGCAAGATTGCCCGACTCATCGTAGAAAAACTGCCAGCGTCCATCCATGGGATCGCTTGCCGCGAGCAACTGGCGCTCGTCGTTCCATTCGAAGCGCCAGGTCCGCTCGAGTGCATCGGTGTAGGCGGTGATCTGATACTGCGGGTTCCAGTGGCGCACGGCGACGCGGCCAAGACTGTCGGTCACCCGGGTGATCCCTGCGGCCACATCGTATTCGAAGGCGTAGCTGTCGCCGCCGTTGGTCCAGTGTCGCACCACCCGCCAACCGTCCTCATGCTGCGCCCATTCGTAGTTGCAACACAGGCCGCCGCCAGTACGGTGTTCGATCATGCGTCGGGCGGCGTCGTAGGCAAAGCCGCGCAGCGGCTGGCTTGCGCCATCCAGCACCTGAGCCAGGTCACCGTTGGCGTCATAGCCATAGCTGGCCAAGCGTTGCGATTCGCCGCTCGCCGCGTGGAAGTCGACGTGGCTCACTCGCTGTGGCCATTGCTCGCTGTAGCCGAGCCGGACACGCACCTGGTCGAAGGTATCGCGCAACTGGCAAAGGCGGCCCTGGTTGTCGTAGTCCAGGTAGATCCGGTTGTCGTTGCGATCACCGATCTGGCTAAGGCGCAGTCGGTCAGGCCGCCCCGGGGTCGGCTGGAACAGCCGATACTCGCCTTCGCGGCTTTCGGTCAGCAGCTCGCCGTTGTGCGCCCGGCGTACGCTCAGCCCTTCACCGACGCTGAACACCGCATCACCCAAGGTGATGATGCCCATGTCCACCCGGCGGGCCTGCTCGTCGACCAGCACCAGGTGATCGTCTTCGCTGACCTCTACCGAAACTTCGTAAGGCAGGCTCCAGCCCGCGCCGAACAAGCCATCGACCCGCTCGTCGTGGCTGTTGTAGAGGCGTTGCCAGGCGATCGGCAGGGTGGCCTGCACGGTGAAGTCGAGGTCTTCATCGCCACACAGGACCTTGCCGCCGGTCGCCGCATGTACCGGGTTGGGCGAACCGGCCATGGCCTGGGTGAGGGCGCTGGTCACCTGGCCGGTTACGACGCTGCTCACCCCGCCCACCAGCATGCAGCCGAACTTGCTGTAGAACTTGCCGCCACGCCCGCGCAGCAGCATCAGCGCGGTCACTGCCAGGCCGATGCCCGGCGTCTTGCCGCTGCGGATCTCGCGCACCACGATCGGTTCACCGCCGATGCGCACGTTGCTCGATACCAGGCCACCGTCGACGATCACCGCTTCGCAGGTGCTGCGGTCACCGCTGCGGCAGGCCGGGTGGCCATTGATCAGCACCTTGCTTGACCCTTCGGCCAGGTACTGCGGTGGCATTGGCGGGTGCTTGCTGCACAGTACCTTGTCGTCCGGTGCTGGCAAGGTATTGGCAGCGGGCGTGGCCACGGTCGGCCGCCACATCTGCGAGAAGAAGCCCTTGGCCATGTCCAGGAAACTTTCTTCCTTCGCCTCGCCAGCCTCGGCGCCGGCCTGCTCCAGCGGTGCCGGCGGGCCAGTGACGATGCCGGCAGCACGTGCCGCGCGCATGCCGTTGGTGCGGGTGTTCGGCGAGCCACTGATGATGGTGGCCTGCACCGACGGCGGGAACAGGAAATTGCCGATGCCCTCGCATAATCGGCTCAGGCCGGTATCGGCGCCGGTCTTGGCCATGACCACACCGACCACCAGGCCAACCACCGCGCCCAGCACGAAGCAGCCCAGGCCACCGGTGGCCACGGTCAAGCCGAACGCTGCCGCCACGGCGGCAGTGGCCAGGGCGCCGATGGCCACGGTGGCGGCGATTTCCAGTACACCGCCGACAATGTCCGCCAGCATCGAGGTGTGCATAAGCGCGTCGCCTTCGCGGGCGGCCCACAGGGCGTCGGACATGGTGCGCGATCAGCCCAGGTTGTCGAAGTCGAGCGACTGCTTGATGGTTGCCCAGTGCGCCGCTTCGGCCGCGCCCAGCGGGCTGGCCTTGACGTAGCTCAAGGCAAACATCTTGCGCGTGCCCGGCAGCACCAGGGCCAGCTGGTACTGATAGACCTTTTCCTGGCCCTTGCTGAACTGGCTGCTCAGCTCGATGGCGGCGATCGCCTGCTCGGTGCCTACCCGCACCGCCTGGGCAGGCTGCATGCGCAGGTCTTTGACCTGCTGCTGCAGGCGCTGCAACTGGCCGTCGAAATTGCTCTGCAAGGTCTCGCCTTCGGCCAGCAGGCTGCGGCTGATGATCAGCGAAGTGGCCAGCGCCTCGAAGCGCAGGATGTTGATGCTGCTGTCCTGCACGGCGGCATCGGGCAGGGCCAGGCGGAATTCGTTGACGCGATAACTCATGACAGGTCTCGTTACTGGTCGGAGCCGGAGAAGATCGCCTTCACCGAGTCGTCGATGGTCTTTTTCACACCCTGGTTGTCGGGCGCGGTCTGCGCACCACTGCCGACGTTCAGGTCGAGGGTGCCGTCGGTATTGATCTCGCCGTTCTGCTTGGCATGGAAGCTGAACTGCTCGCAGCTGATGTTGATCTGGCCGCTGGCGTTGAGCTCGATGACGCTCTTGCCGCACACCAGGCGCAGGTTTTCACCCACTTCGATCAGGTAGCTGGTGCTGACGCTATCGGTCTTGCTGGCGCCGACCAGCAACATGTCGTCGCGACGCACGGCGCGGATGCGGTCCTGGCCGATGGTGATGGTTTCCAGCATGCCCACCGTCTGGGTGCGGTTGATGCCGACGGCCAGCGTCTCGCTCTGCTCGACCACGGTGTCCATGTTGCGCTCGGCATGCACGTAGATCTGCTCGGCGCCCTTTTTGTCTTCCATGCGGATTTCATTGAAATTGGCCGGGCTGCCGCCTTTGCTCGAGCGGCTTTTCATGCCGCTTTGCGTAGCATTGGCGGGCAAGTCGTAGGGCACGCTCTGTTCTGCGTTGTAGACGCGGCCAGTGATGATAGGCCGGTCGGGGTCGCCTTCGAGGAAGCTGACGATCACCTCCTGGCCGATGCGCGGGATCTGCATCGAGCCCCAGTTCTTGCCGGCCCAGGCTTGTGATACGCGGATCCAGCAGGAGCTGTTCTCGTTGGACTGGTCGTGGCGGTCCCAGTGGAAGTGCACTTTCACCCGGCCATACTGGTCGGTCCAGATCTCCTCGCCGGCGGGGCCGACCACCACGGCGGTCTGCGGGCCCTTGACGATAGGCCGCACGGTGTTGCCCTGCGGGCGGAAGCTCTGCTGTGCGTCGATGCAGCTGAGGTTGCTTTCGAATTGCGCCGCGCCGCTGCCGGTGCCGCTTTCCAGGCGCTCCTGGTGCACGTAGTAGCGTGCGCCGACGATCAGGTATTCGCGGTTCTGGTCCTGGCGGGTGAAACCGCTGAGGCTGAACAAGTGACCGCTGCCCAGGCCACGGGCGTTGCCGCGCAGCTCGACCCGCTCGTGCAGGCTTTGCAGCGATTCCAGGCGCGTACGCGCGTAATGCTCGCCATCCTGGCTTTGCTGGTAGGCGCCGGGGTAGTCGTACAGTGGGTAGTCACCGGCCTGATGCGGGCGTGGCATGGCCGAGCGCACGTCGATACGCGCGCTGGGGCGCTGGAAGTCGTAGTCGTTGAGCTCCAGGGAACCTGGCTGGACTTCCTGGGCCAGGTGCCAGTCGTTGATGTGGTCACGCTCGCGGTGCTGCCCGTCCGGCGGGTAGAAGGGCACGCTTTCGTAACCAGGTACCTGCGGGTGCGCGCCATAGGCGTCGGCCAGCACCAGCACGTGGCGCTGCGCTTCATGGCGGAAGAAGTAGTAGATGCCTTCCTCTTCCATCAGCCGGCTGACGAAGTCGAAGCTGGTCTCGCGGTACTGCACGCAGTATTCGCGTTCGCGGTAGCTGCGGCTCAGGGCATCCTCGAAATCGGAAAAGCCCAGATCGCGAAACACCTGCTTGATGATCTGCGGCGCGCTCTGGTGCTGGAAGATGCGGCAGTCGCTGGTGCGGGTCAGCAGCCACAGCCATGGGCGCAGGGTGACCCGGTAGCTGGCGAACTGGCCCTGGTCCACCGACTGGCTGCAGCGGGCGACGATGCCATGGAAGTAACGTGACGTGCCGAGGCCCTGCTGCACGCTCAGGCTCATCGGCTTGCCCAGCAGGGCGTTGAGGTCGATGGCCGGGTCGTCGCTGGTCAGCTGCAGCTCATAGTCGAACAAGCGGCCGAGCTCGTCGCTGCCGCCCATTTCGGCCAGGATCAGCTTGTCCGGCCCCAACGGGCTGTTGATCTGCGCCAGGCGCGTGAACTGCGTGAACAGCATGGTCGGTCCTGTCAGTCGGCTGCGCCGAAGTCATAGTGCAAGTCGTTGTCGCGGCGGCTGATGCGCACGCTGGCCAGCGGCTTGCCTTCGAGCATGCGGGTGAGGAACTCGCGGCTCATGTCCGGCAGCAGGCCGTTGGTGAGGATGGCGTCGATCATGCGGCCACCGCTTTCGGTTTCGCTGCAGCGCGAGACGATCAGCTCCACCACCCCTTCGTCGTAGGCGAAGCCGACCTTGTGCGTGCCTTCCACGCGCTTGCGGATGCGCTCCAGTTGCAGGCGGGTGATGGCCTTGAGCATGGCGTCGCTGAGCGGGTAGTAGGGGATGGTCACCAGGCGGCCGAGCAGCGCCGGCGGGAAGATTTCCAGCAGCGGCTGGCGCAGCTGGCTGGCCACCGTGTCCGGGTCGGGCAGGGCCTGCGGGTCGCTGCAGGTGCGCGCGATGAGCTCGGTACCGGCGTTGGTGGTGAGCAGAATCAGCGTGTTGCGGAAATCGATCTGGCGGCCTTCGCCGTCCTCCATCACGCCCTTGTCGAAGACCTGGAAGAAAATCTCGTGCACGTCCGGGTGGGCCTTCTCCACCTCGTCCAGCAGCACCACGCTGTACGGCCGGCGGCGCACGGCCTCGGTCAGCACGCCGCCTTCGCCGTAGCCGACGTAGCCAGGTGGGGCGCCCTTGAGGGTCGAGACGGTATGGGCCTCTTGGAACTCGCTCATGTTGATGGTGATCAGGTTCTGTTCACCGCCGTACAACGCCTCGGCCAAGGCCAGTGCAGTCTCGGTCTTGCCCACGCCAGAGGTGCCGGCGAGCATGAACACGCCAATCGGCTTGTTCGGGTTGTCGAGGCCGGCGCGGGAGGTCTGGATGCGCTTGGCGATCATTTTCAGCGCATGGTCCTGGCCAATGATGCGCTTGGCCAACAGGCTGTCGAGGTTGAGCACGGTCTCGATCTCGTTGCGCGCCATGCGCCCCACCGGGATCCCGGTCCAGTCGGCCACCACCGAGGCGACTGCCTGGTAGTCCACGGTCGGCAGGATCAGCGGGCTCTCGCCTTGCAGGGCGCTCAGGCGCCGTTGCAGGTCGGCCAGCGTTTCGCGCAGTTCAGGGTTGCCAGGCACCTGCGCGTCCTGGTCGACCACCCCGGCCTGGTCGCGCAGCTGGGCACGGGTGGCCAGCAACTGGTCGACCAGGGCCTTTTCTTCGGCCCAGCGGCTTTCCAGCGTGGCCAGGCGTTGGCGCTCTTCGGCCAGCAGGGTTTCGGCCTGGGCCTGGCGCTGCGCGGTAGGCACGCCGATGGCGGCTTCACGGGCAATGATCGCCTGCTCGACCTCCAGCGCCTCGATACGCCGGCGGCTGTCGTCGACCTCGGCCGGCACCGCGTGCAGGCTGATGGCCACGCGCGCGCAGGCGGTATCGAGCAGGCTCACCGACTTGTCCGGCAACTGGCGCGCCGGGATGTAGCGGTGCGACAGCTTGACCGCGGCTTCGAGCGCTTCGTCGAGGATCTGCACCTGGTGGTGCTGCTCCATGGTCGATGCCACTCCACGCATCATCAGCAGCGCCTTGGCTTCGCTCGGCTCGTCCACCTGCACCACCTGGAAGCGGCGGGTCAGCGCCGGGTCCTTCTCGATGTGCTTCTTGTACTCGGCCCAGGTGGTTGCCGCCACCGTGCGCAGGCTGCCACGGGCGAGCGCCGGCTTGAGCAGGTTGGCGGCATCGCCGGTGCCGGCAGCGCCACCGGCACCGACCAGGGTGTGCGCTTCATCGATGAACAGGATGATCGGCTTGGGCGAAGCCTGCACATCCTCGATCACCTGGCGCAGGCGCTGCTCGAACTCGCCTTTCATGCTGGCGCCGGCCTGCAGCAGGCCGACGTCCAGGCTGCGCAGCTCGACGTCCTTGAGCGCCGGCGGCACGTCGCCGGCGACGATGCGCAAGGCGAAGCCTTCGACCACGGCGGTCTTGCCGACACCGGCCTCGCCAGTAAGGATCGGGTTGTTCTGCCGGCGGCGCATGAGGATGTCGACCAGCTGGCGGATCTCTTCGTCACGGCCGACGATAGGGTCGAGCTTGCCGCTGCGGGCCTGTTCGGTCAGGTCGACGGTAAAGCGCTTGAGCGCCTCCTGCTTGCCCATCGCCGCGGGCGCCACGGCGCCGCTGGCTTCGCCAGGTTGCGCAGCACTGAAACCGTCGGTGGCGCCCAGGTGGTTCTCCGGCGAGTCGCCCACGTATTCGCTGAAGCGTTCGCTCAACGCCTCGACCTTCAGCTTGGCGAACTCGCTCGACAGCCCCAGCAAGGCGTGGCGCAGGCTCGGGGTCTTGAGAATGCCAACCAGCAGGTAACCGGTGCGCACCTGGCTCTCGCCGAACATCAGGCTGCCGTAAACCCAGCCGCGCTCGACGGCTTCTTCCACCTGCGAGGACAGGTCGGTGATCGACGTCGAACCGCGCGGCAGCCGGTCCAGCGCATCGGTCAGGTCGCGGGCCAGGCGCGCCGGCTCTATATCGCACTGGCGCACGATACGGTGCAAGTCGCTGTCCTGCAGTTGCAGCAACTGGTGCAGCCAGTGCACCAGTTCGACATAGGGGTTGCCCCGCAGCTTGCAGAACACCGTTGCGGCCTCGATGGCCTTGTAGGCGATGCTGTTGAGTTTGCCGAACAGCGCGGCGCGGCTGATTTCACCCATGGTCCTGGTTCCTTGTATGGTGGGCGGCGGCCGGCTGGTCGGCGTAGTACCGGGCCAGCTTCAGGTCGCGTGCATCGTGCGGAGGGCGGCCGAGCCAGGTATCGAAACCGAGGCGCTGGCCGGCATTGAGTTGCAACGCAGGCACCTGGTCCTGCGCGAGAATCAGGTTGAGGTCCCAGTCCAGTTCCTGGCCCAGGTATTCGGCGACCCATGCCGCCAGTTCGACGAAGGCCTGTCCGCCGGGTAGCAGGGCGTGGTACTGGTCGAGGCTGAGCGGGCCGAGGCACAGCCGGAACTTGTGCTGGCGGTCCCAGACGTAGCGGCCCAGGCACAGGTCCACGCCCAGGCGGTTGGCGCGCACGCCGAGCTGGCTGCGTTCGGGCAGTTCAAGCCATTGGCCGACGTATTCTTCAAGCGCCACAGGCACGCCGAAATACCCGCTGAGGATGCTGCACAGGCCGTCCGGGTAACGGGTTTGCGCGCTCAGGTGGCCGGACCAGTGCAGTTTGGCGGTGTCTGCCAACGCGCCCTGGCCTTGCAGTTCTGGTTGGCCACGGCCACTGAGCGCCGCCAGGCGCGCGGCCCAGTAATCATCACCCGGGCGATCGTGGCTGACGGTCGGTCGGGCTTCGGCCCAGGCACGGTAGAACAGGCTCAGCAGGCGGTGATGGAAGACATCGAGGAAGGCCTTGCTGGTCGAGTCGGCATGGTTGCGCTGGCGCTCGCGCATGTATTCGGTCAGGTGCAGTGGCAGTGGCCCGTTGGGCCCACCGAGGCCGAAGAAGAACTGCTCCAGGCGCGCCGGCTGGTTGCCGTCGGCGCTGACAGAGGCCAGGGTCGCCGGGGCGAACCCGCAGTCCAGGCGCTGGCCCAGGCGCACTGGCTCGTCGGCCAGGCGCAGGGAATGGCCGAAGCGTGGCAGCTCGGGGTATTGCGCCTCGAGGCGGCGCAGCGCCTGGAAGAAGTCGTACGCCCAAGGCTCGTCCTGCATGGCCTGCAAGGTGTTCATAAGGTCGGCCTGCGCCCCGGTTTGGCCGCCCAGCGCATGATCTCGCCGCGTTCGCTGGTGCGCAGTACCGTTTCGGTGAAGCTGTTGATCGACACGTAGCGGGTCAGGAAGCGCTCGAACACCGCGCCGAGCAGGAACACGCCGGTCCCGCGGAAGGCGTTTTCGTCGAAGGTCAGGGTGATCTCCAGGCCACGCCCGAAAACGATCGGCCCGGGCATCGGCAGGCGTCGGGTGCAGGGCTTGCTACTGACGTCGCGCAGGCCGTCGATCTGCAGGTTCAGGGCGCTGTCCTGCGGGTCGCCATACAGGCGCAGCAATTCGCGCAGGGCGGCGGCGCCCTGGCCATGCTCGGCCAGCGACAGGTAGTTCAGCGACAGCTGGCTGATCAGGCGCCAGGCGCGGTTGTCATGGGCATGGCTGGCCTTGGGCCGACTCGGGCCGGCCAGGCATCGCACGCCGGCGACCGGCGCGCTGTCGGCCAGGCTGAAGTCGCTGCGCCCGTCGCCAACACTCATGAACAATGGCAGGTCGCGGTTGCTGCACAGGGCGCTGATACCCAGCTGGCGCAGGTCGTGGCGGTAGGGCGCCTGCTGGCCATCGACCAGGCTGATGAACGTTTCGCTGCCCATGTAGCTGGAGCGGGTGCCATTGCGTCGCTGGTCGCTGGACAACACCCGCGGCTCGCGGCGCACGATGTAGTAGGCCTGGTCGCGGCCGTAGCGCGACGGGTCGCGCACCGCGTAGAACGGCAGGAATTCCTGATCCGGGCCGGTACCATGGCCGGTGACCCGCTGCAGGGAATGGATCTCGAAATCGGTGGGCCGGGTGCGGTCGGCGATCACGTGGTGTTCATGCACCCGATCGGAAAGGTGCAGGCGGTCGACACGGCGCGGGAACAGGTTGATCGCCGGGGTGCAGAACGGCACGAACTGGCCCGCGCCGACGCTGCCCTCCAGGCTCTGGTCGAAGCGCTCGAACAAAACCAGCACTTCCAGCGTCTGGCCGGTGCAGCGCTGTACGGCCGGCTCCAGCCCGGCAAAATCGACGAACAGGAAGCGCTGCGGCAGGGCGAAGTACTCCTGCAGCAGGCGGTAGCCCTGGAAGGCCTGGGGCACCACCGGCAACGCTGCTTCGCGGTCATCGAAGCCACACGGGCGCAGGGCCTGTTCGACCGGAATACGTTCCACCCAGTCGGCGCCGGGTTGGCGCACGAACACCGCACAGGCGCTGCCCAGCAGTTGCTCGTAGAGGCGGAACGGGGTTTCGTCGGCGCCGTTGAGGTACAGCGGCAGATGGCTGAGCGGCAAGCTGGCGAACGGCACCTCGGCGCCACTGCGCAGGGTCAGGCGCAGGCCGGCGCGGGCTTGCGGCACGCTGCTGGCCAGGCGCCCGAGTACAGCGCCGGGGTTGCCGAAGTACTCGGCGCGGGCTACCTGCAAGGGCCAGAGCGTGACGTCCTGGGTGCTGCGGAACTCGCATGGGGTCTGCGAGTTGCGCCCCAGGTTGGCGCGCAGCACGCTGTCACGCGGCAGGCGGAAACCGGCGGCCAGCGAACCCTCGTCGGGGTCGGTCTGCAGTTGCACCACGGTCATCGATGGGGTCGGCGCCAGGTAGTGCGGGTAGGCGATCTCCAGCAGGTTGTGGGTGAAGGTCGGGTACTCGGCGTCCAGCTTGAGCTGCACCCGTGCGGTGAGGTAGGCGAAGCCTTCGAGCAGGCGCTCGACATAGGGGTCGGCACACTCGACCCCGGACAGCGTCAGGCGCCCGGCGATTTTCGGGTATTCCCGGGCGAACTCCGCCGCACTCTCGCGGATGTGCTGCAGCTCCTGGTTGTACAGCTCGAGCAGGCGCGGGTTCATGCACGCCTCCGGCGTTCGGCAGGGGCCACGCGCACATGGCCGGACTCAAGGTCCACCTCGGTCTGCAGCAGCAACGGCAAGGCCGCCGGCTGGGCCCACAGGTCGCCTTCGATTTCGAAACTCAGGGCGTTGGCATTCATCTCGCCAGGTGCGGCCTGGGCCCGCACCTTGAGGGTATGAGCGAGGATGCGTGGCTCGTAGGTGGTGATGGCCTGGTGGATGATGCGCTCCAGGGCGGCCAGGTCGATGTTCGAGGCGCTGTTGCCGGCCAGGGCCGGCAGGCCGTAGTTGATCACCGAAGCCCCGGCCGGGGTGCCCAAGGTAGTGGCGCTGTCGAGCAGCGAAGTGGTGTTGAGCAGCCAGGCGAGGTCGCGCAGTACCGAGGCCTTGAGCTGGTGCAGGCTGAGCACGCGCTTGTCCGGGGCTTCCTGCGGGTTGCCCGGGTCGTCGTCGGTCAGACGGTCCAGCAGCGAGGGCTGCAGGCGGTCGCGGGCGGCGATTTCGGCTACCACTCGAACAACCCCACGAAGTTCTTCTGGTCTACAGGGCCGTTCCAGCAACTGGCGCCACGCGCCAGGATGGAGGGCTCCAGGCGCTCGCCCAGCTGGCGAACAGCCTGGTACTGGCTATCGCAACGGCCGGGCTGTGACGGGTCTGGCTGCACATGGCTGACAATAATGATCTGTGCGCCATTGAACTGCTCCACGCGAGGCTTGCCGCCATCTCGCTCCGGGCTGAGCTGGCAGGGCCAGGGCATGTCCAGCTGCAACAGCGAGGCATCGGCCTTGCGCAGCGCGCAGCGGCCTTCGTGGTTCACCAGCGCAAGCGTTTTCCCGGCAAGGGTAACCTCAGGCGCCGCGTTCGACGAGGGGGCGGGGGGCTGGGCACACGCATTCAGGGCGAACGCGACCAGCAGGGCCGGGATGGCTTTGAGCGCACGTTTCATTTCAGCTCCCAGAACCAGACGGCCTTGGAACGATGGGCCTGGTCGGCGAAATAGCCCGTGACCCGGCCTCTGTCCCACAGGTCGATGTGATCGCCGGTACGGTCGTCGAATGCCTGCCCGGCACGGGCGAAGCAGTCCTTGAAGAAAATGATGCCGCGCTTCTGGCCGAGCTTGAGGCGGTCGCCTGCACTGCCGCTCAGTTGCAGCGGGGCGCCGAGATGGTGCTTCCACAGCCAGTTGGCCAGCGACTCGGCACCCCGGGCATGGCCATGGGCACAACGTGGTTCGCTGTAGGTACCGGCGTTCACCTTGATGGTGTGCTCGCCGTTGAGCGCGATACTCATGCGAATGGCGCACTGGTTGTCCCAGCCGCCGTCGCAAGGCGAGGAGTCGGTCGGGTAGGCATTCCAGAGGTTGATGAAAGAAGGCTTGGCCATTGGGGTTCACCGTGAGCGGGTGAGGTGGGGAAAGGCGCCCGCGCCAGCCAGGCGGCGCGGGCGCGGTCGGTCAGATCTTGACGTTGGAGCGGATGTTCCAACCGTACTTGATCGGGCCGCCTTCCTTGGTGCCGTCGGCTTTCTGCGGCTGATAGTCGACGGTGACCTTGGCGAAGTTCAGGGTCACGTGCTCGGTCAGGCGGTCGTCGCTGCCCGAGCCACCGGTGCTCAGCGAGCTGATGATGACTTCTTCAAGGTTGATGATCAGGTACTCGACCTGGCTCTCGCCACCGGCCTTGCGCACGGTTAGCTTGACCTTGTCGATGTGCTTGCCGCTGGAGCAGTGGGCCATCAGGTTGGGGCTGGACTTGTCGATGTACTTGGTGATCGACAGATCCTGGATGTTGACCTTGCCCGAGCCGCCGCCGCTGCCCATGTGCATGTTGCCGGACTGGGACATGCCCCAGCTCCAGTTGAGCACGTCGATTTCGTCCTTGTGGCCCTTGTCGTGGGACTCGCCCTTGATGTCGCCGATCTTGATGAAAATATCTACAGCCATGATGTCCTCGGTATTACGCGTCAGGTTGGCGGTTTGGTGCAGTTGGGGCTGTCAGGCAGCCCCGGGGGCGGTCAGGCCCCTTTGGCTGAAGGCAGCTTCGATACCAGGCGCAGCGACACGGTCAGCCCTTCGAGCTGATAGTGCGGGCGCAGGTAGAAGCGCGAGTTGTAGTAGCCCGGGTTGCCTTCGACGTCCTCGACCACTACTTCGGCCGCTGCCAGCGGGTGCTGGGCCTTGGTGGTCTCGGTGGAGTGCGCCGGGTCGCCGTCGACGTAGTTGAGGATCCAGTCCTGCAGCCAGCGCTGCATCTCGTCCTTCTCCTTGAACGAGCCGATCTTGTCGCGAACGATGCACTTGAGGTAGTGAGCGAAGCGGCAGGTAGCGAACAGGTACGGCAGGCGCGCGGCCAGGTTGGCGTTGGCGGTGGCGTCCGGGTCGTCGTATTCGGCCGGCTTCTGCAGCGACTGGGCACCGATGAAGGCAGCGAAGTCGGTGTTCTTCTTGTGCAGCAGCGGCATGAAACCGTTCTTGGCCAGCTCCGCTTCGCGGCGGTCGGAAATGGCGATTTCGGTCGGGCACTTCATGTCCACGCCACCGTCGTCGGTGGGGAAGGTGTGCGCCGGCAGGCCCTGCACTTCGCCACCCGACTCCACGCCACGAATGCGCGAGCACCAGCCGTAATACTTGAACGAACGGTTGATGTTCACGGCCATGGCATAGGCGGCATTGGCCCAGGTGTACTTGCTGCTGTCGGCGCCGTCGGTGTCTTCTTCAAAGGCAAACGCCTCTACCGGGTCGGTCTTGGCGCCATAAGGCAGGCGCGCCAGGAAGCGCGGCATGGTCAGGCCGATGTAGCGCGAGTCTTCGGACTCACGCAGCGAGCGCCAGCCGGCATATTCCGGTGTGGTGAAGATCTTGGTCAGGTCGCGCGGGTTGCTCAGTTCCTGCCAGGAGCCCATGCCCATCACGGTCGGCGAGGCGGCGGCAATGAACGGCGCGTGCATCGAGGCGCAGATCTTCGACATCTCGCCCAGCAGCTCGACGTCGGGTGGCGACTGGTCGAAGTAGTAGTCGCCGACCAGGCAGCCATAGGGTTCGCCGCCGAACTGGCCGTATTCTTCCTCGTACAGCTTCTTGAACACCGGGCTCTGGTCCCAGGCGGTGCCCTTGAATTTCTTCAAGGTCTTGTGCAGCTCGGTCTTCGAGACGTTGAGCACGCGAATCTTCAGCTGCTCGTCGCTCTCGGTGTTGTTCACCAGGTAGTGCAGGCCACGCCAGGCGCTTTCCAGCTGCTGGAAGTCGTCGTGATGGATGATCTGGTTGACCTGCGCGGTCAGCTTGGCGTCGATGGCGGCAATGATCTGCTCGATCGAGCCGATGGCATCGTCGGATACCAGGCTGGTCTGCGCCAGGGCCTGCTCGGCCAGCGTGCGCACGGCGCTTTCTACCGCTTCCTTGGCACGTTCGGTCTTGGGCTTGAATTCCTGCAGCAGCAGGTTGGCGAACTCGCTCGGGTCCTGGGTGGCAGCTGCCGGCTGGCCCTGGGCGTCGCGCAATGGATCGTTCATGAGCTGTCTCCTCAGGCCTTGGGCTCGTTGTCGACGGGTTTCGGTGCGCTGGCCAGGGCCTGCAGCAGGGCCGGGTCCTTGATGGCCTTGAGGATGATGTCCTCGGCACCGGTCTTGCCGTCCATGTAGGTCAGCAGGTTGGCCAATTGGGTGCGGGCCTCGAGCAACTGGTTGAGGGCATCGACCTTGCGTGCCACGGCGGCCGGGCTGAAGTCGTCCATGCTCTCGAAGGTGATGTCCAGGCTCAGGTTGCCTTCGCCGGTCAGTTCGTTGGGCACGTTGAAGGCCACGCGTGGCTTCATCGCCTTCAGGCGCGAGTCGAAGTTGTCGACGTCGATTTCCAGGAACTTGCGCTCGGCCACCGCTGGCAGCGGCTCGGCCGGCTTGCCGGCAAGGTCCGACAGCACGCCCATGACGAACGGCAACTGGACTTTCTTCTCGGCGCCGTAGAGCTCGACGTCATATTCGATCTGCACCCGCGGCGCACGGTTGCGCGCGATGAATTTCTGGGAGCTGTCTTTCGCCACGTTGTTCCTCCTGGTCGCCGGTGCGGCGGGGCTGTTTGTTGCGGGCGTCGGTGTTGATGCGGGCCGAGGACGTCAGTTGTCCTCGGGGCCGCGCAGGTTCTCGAATTGCGACCAGCCATCGGGGATCAGGTCGCGCACAATGGTTGCGAAATCGGCATTGACCAGCTTCTTCGCCCGGTGCAGCAGTACCGGCAGCGGGCTGGAGGGTTCGTGGCGTGCGTAGTACTGCAACAGGCGGTCGAGGCTCAGCTGCACGTCTTCGCGGCTGTTGACTTCGCCGGGGCGGGCAGCCGGCCGTGTGTCGGGGGCAGCACCGGCGATCGTCAGCCGGTCGTCATCGCTTTCGGCAGATGGCGCGTTAGCGGCTTCCGGGGCTGGGCCCGCCCCGTCGGGGCAGTAGTCGGCCAGTACCTGCTGCACCTGGCGCAGCGGCTGGCGCAAGGCTGACAAATCGATACCACTGGCCGATCCGACCTGGTCGTTGACCCGGTTCTCGATGGCGTCCACGGCCTCGCGGGCCAGCCGCAACGCCTCTTGGCATTGCTGCAACTGGTCGGCGTCGGCGTCACGCAGGGCGGCGGCCAGTTCCTCGGCGCTGAGCTGTTCGCTGGCGAAATGCTGCACGCCTGCGGCGTGCAGCGCCGCGCGCAGGGTGACCGGGCCGAAGGCACGTGAGCGCACCAGCACGGCGTCACGCAGCAGCGCGATGTTGGTGTCGCAGGTCAGGCCGGCCAGGGCGTTGACCCGTACCGTTGGGTCGTTGTCGTCGGCGGCGTCCAGTTGTGGGTGCAGGTGCAGCCAATACTCGCCGAGCAGGTCGCGGATCAGTTCCAGGCTGGCGGCAAGCCCTGGCAGGCCGTGCAGGGCCAGGTTGGCCTGAAGCAGGAAATGGGTGATGCGCAGGTCCTTGCTGCGTTGCAGCAAGGTCGTGCTTGCCTGCTCGATATCGCGCCACTGCGGTGGCTCTGCAGGCTGCACAGCGTCGCCCATGACGCGCTCGGGGCGGCCCTGGGCGTCACGTTCCAGTTGCAGAAACTCGGCGTCATATTCGAGGTCATCGCCGCAGGGGAAGTCAGCGGAAACAGCGGCGAGCAACGGCGATGCGTTCACCAGAATTCGATCTCCATATCGGCCCTTGGTGAGGGCGTGTTGTGTGTGCGTAGTTGCAAGTGTGAACTGGCGCACAAACTTTCCAAAGAGTGCCGGAGTGATATCATGGTGATATTGTTTTGGCACTTCGAAGTTGCGCATTTATGGTTTATTTATTCGCGAGTGTCAAGGTAAGCTACGCGCCCCCGAGTGCCACCTGTGAATTCGTTGGCAGTTACCGGGCACCGCTCGTCCGGTTCCATTCGGTGAGCCTCGGCGTTGGCTTTGAATAGCCCTGGCATGTTCGGTTGTATGTGCAAAGCCCCGTAAATCAAGGGGTTCAGCCATTTTTGAGTGGCTGTGAAAAAGTAACTCAAATGGATGGATCGACGTTTTAAATGGATGCATGGAGGCGTGATGGCACTTTGCCTAAATATCACTAGTTACCACAAGATTACTCCCGGCCAATGCCCGGAGATGCGGTTGGAAACCGGTGCCATCACGCTTGGCCGCGCGACGGATAATGACTGGGTACTTCCTGATCCGGAGCGGTTGGTATCGGCCAGGCATTGTGTGATCCAGTTCAAGGATGGGCGATATTATTTGACCGATGACAGTACGAACGGTGTGGAATTAGTTCGCGCCGGTATTCGCTTGCGTCGCGGTAACAGTGAGCAATTGCTGGATGGCGAAGTTATCCGCATTGGCGAATACGAGATACAGGCGCGCATCGACGCGAACCTGCCCGGCGCCCTGGATGGCGAACCCCAGGCGCACAGTTTCGAGGCGCTGATGGCCAACCAGGTGGCGGCCCCAGCCGCCCCAGCCCCGGCGATTTCCGGTGCGCCGGCTGCGTTCCTGCAAGGTGCGTCGAACCACGACACGCTGCCTGACCTGTTCGACTTCCTCGGCCCCTCGAGCGTGCCGCCGGTCAGCCAGCCCGACCATGTGCCGGCTCAGCAGCACGACTTCCGCCCGCCAACCCCGCTGGTGGCGCCTGCCCCAGCCGTCGAACCGGCTGCGCCGGGGATGATCCCGGAAGACTGGAACCTTTTCGACTCGGCACCGGCATCGGTACAAACACCGACCCCGACCCCGACCCCGGCCCCGACAGCGCCCCCTGCGCCAGCCGTTCCGGCAGTATCTGCACAGCCGGCGGCGAGCGCACCGGTCGCAGCACCGGCCGCTGCGCCTGCGCCGGCTGCAAGCAGCGACGCGTTGCTGCAGGCGTTCCTGCGCGGCGCTGGTATCGAGCACCTGCGCATCGACGCCGCCGACGCTGCCGCGCAGATGGAAGCCATCGGCCATAGCTACCGCCTGATGGTAGAGGGCCTGATCGATGTGTTGCGTGCACGCAGCAGCCTGAAGGGCGAGTTCCGCATGCAGCAGACCACCATTGCCCCGGTGCAGAACAACCCGCTGAAGTTCGCCCCCAATGCCGACGAGGCGTTGCTGCTGTTGCTGCGTCACGGCAACCAGGCGTTCATGGCGCCGGACCAGGCCGTGCGCGAAAGCTTCGATGATGTGCGCGCTCACCAGTTGGCGGTGATGGCGGGTGTGCAGGCCGCAATCAAGCACTTGCTCGAGTGTTTCCAGCCGGCGCGCCTGGAGCAGCGCCTGGCACCCGCGGCCGGGCTGGCCAAGTTGTTCGGTGGTTCGCGTCAGGCCCACTGCTGGCAGCAGTTCACCGAGCTTTACGGGCAGATCTCCCGTGAGGCCGAAGACGATTTCCAGGAACTGTTCGGCCGCGAATTCAGCCGCGCCTACGAGGCCCACAGCAGCCGTTTGCAACGTAGCTGAGCGCCCCCAGGAAGACCACGGTACGTCAAGAGGACAAGGATGAAAGCAATACGACTGGTCGCAGCCCTGAGCCTGGTGCTGCTGGCTGCCTGTAGCAAGGACTCGCCGGTTGCCCCCGCTGCCGACAGTGCCCCGGACAGCGCAGCCGTGACCCTGTATTTCAGTGCCGCCGAGGGGCTGAACCCCGGCCCTGGCGGCACGCCAGCGCCGGTACGCGTGCGCCTGTACGAGTTGAAGAACAGCGCGGCTTTCGCCCGCGCCGACTACTTCGCCCTGGCCGAGCGCGCCCAGGCCACCCTCGGCGCCGACCTGATCGACCAGGACGAAGTGCTGCTGCAGCCCGGTGGGCAATTGCGCCTGGAACGCCCGCTCGATCCTGCCACTCGCCACATCGGCCTGGTGGTCGGTTACCGCGAAATCGACCAGGCCCAGTGGCGCAGCGTGCTGCCGGTGCCGCCGCGGGATTATCAGATCAGCCTCGATGTGCGTGCCGTGCGCAGCGCCGTGGCCACCTCACAACCTGAACCTGCCCGCTAGGCAATCGGAGTCCCCATGTCCTGGAACAATCGCGTGGTGTGGTCGGAAGGCATGTTCATCACGACCCAGCATTTCCAACAGCATGATCGCTACCTCGAACACTTGGTCGATGCCCGCAGCCGCCCGCTTGGCGTGGCTGCTTGGGGGTTCTCCGAGCTGCTGCTCGACCAGGGCCTGCTTGCCCAGGGCAAGGTGGCGATCCTCAGCGCCCGTGGCCTGCTGCCTGACGGCACGCCGTTCGATATCCCCCGTGACGACCTGCCACCTGCGCCGCTGGAAGTGCCCGACGATCTGCGCGATGGCGTTATCCACCTGGGGCTACCACTCAAGCGGGCGGGGGCTCGCGACACCGTCGACGAGGGCGAAGCCGTCGCTGGCGCCCGTTACATCAGCCGAGTCAGCGAAGTGCGTGACGACAACGCGCCGTTCGAAAACCGTGCTCCGCTGGCCCTTGGCAGCCGCGCCCTGCGCCTGCTGCGCAGCGAGGATGGCCTGAGCGACTACGCCGCCCTTGGCATGCTGCGCATCCGCGAAAAGCGCGCCGATCGCGCGCTGGTAGTGGATGACAGCTACATCCCGCCGGTACTCGATGTGGCAGCCAGCCAACAACTGTCTGGCTTCTGCGGCGAGTTGCTGGGCCTGCTGCACCAGCGTGGCGAAGCGCTGGCAGGCAGGGTGGTCGCCTCGGCCAATGGCGGGGCGTCGGAAATTGCCGACTTCATGCTGCTGCAACTGGTCAACCGTGCCCAGCCGCTGGTCGAACACCTCAACCAGCTGAGCCCGCTGCACCCCGAGCGGTTGTACAGCGAGCTGGTGGCCCTGGCTGGCGAGTTCGCTACCTTCACCCGCGATGGCCGCCGCCCGCACAGCTTCCCGGTCTATCAGCACGACGACCTGGCGGCGACCTTCGCCCCCGTGATGGCAGCCTTGCGCGAGGCCTTGTCGACGCTGATCGACAGCAAGGCGGTGGCCATTCCCATCGTCGAAAAGGCCTATGGCATCCACGTTGGCATGCTTGCCGACCGCAGCCTGCTCGACAGCGCCAGTTTCGTCCTGGTGGTGCGTGCCGACGTGCCCAGCGAGACCCTGCGTAGCCGCTTTGGTCAGCAGAGCAAGATCGGCTCGGTGGAACACATCCGCGATCTGGTCAACCTGCAACTGCCGGGCATCGGCCTGCTGCCGTTGCCGGTGGCGCCCCGGCAGATTCCGTTCCATGCCGGCGCCACCTATTTCGAACTCGACCGGGGCAGCGAGCACTGGAAGCAGTTGCAACACTCCGGTGGCTTTGCCTTCTACGTCGCCGGCGAGTTCCCCGGCCTGAGCCTGGCCTTCTGGGCCATTCGAGGATAACCCGTGATGCACCCGGACGATCCGCAGGCCAACGACCGTACCCAGTTCATGCCGCGCCCTGGTGGCCGTGCTGCGCCGCAACCCGCTGCGCCAGCACCGCAGCTGCCGCCGTTGCAGGTACCGGCCGAGCCCCTGGCACCTGGCCAGGGCAAGGGACTCAACCCGCTCGAGCAGGCTGCCGGCCCGTTGCTGGCCTTGCTTACCCGGCTGCGCAACACCATCGCCCACTCGGCACCGGCCAGCCTGCGAGCGCAGTTGCTGGCCTATCTGCGCCAGTTCGAGACCCGTGCCGAAGCCGCCGGGGTGGTGCGCAACGAGGTGCTGCTGGCGCGCTATGCGCTGTGCACCGCGCTGGACGAAGCGGTGCTCAGCACGCCGTGGGGCAGTGCCAGCGACTGGAGCCGGCAGAGCTTGCTGATCACGGTGCACAACGAGGCCTGGGGCGGTGAGAAGGTGTTCCAGCTGATGGAGCATTGCCTGCAGAGCCCGCGCGAACGGCTCAACCTGCTGGAACTGTTGTACCTGTGCACCAGCCTCGGCTTCGAAGGCCGCTACCGGGTCATGAACGATGGCCGCAGCCAGCTCGAAGCGCTGCGCGAGCGCGCCGCTGCGGCGATTCGCAGCGCCCGTGGCGAGCGTGAGCGTGAACTCTCGCCACACTGGCGTGGGGTGGCCGTCAGCCGTGACCGTCTGGCCCAGTTCGTGCCGCCATGGGTGGGCCTGGCGGTGGCCGTGGCGTTGCTGTTGCTGTTGTTGTTCGGCCTGCGCCTGAAGCTGGCGGCCGATGCCGAGCCGGTGTTCCGAGGTATTCACGCGCTGGGCGAAATCCCGGTACAAGCCATGGACCGCCCGGTGTTGCAGCCCAAGCCAGTGGAGCGCCCGCGCCTGGCCGGGTTCCTCGCCGATGACATCAAGGCTGGCCGGGTCGCCGTAGAAGACGCGGTCGACCGCTCGGTGGTGACCATTCGCGGCGACGAGCTGTTTGCCAGTGCCAGCGCCAGCATCAAGGGCGATTTCCAGCCGTTGATGCTGCGCATCGCCGAGGCAGTGGCCAAGGTCAAGGGCAATGTCCGGGTCACCGGGCACAGCGACAACCAGCGCATCGCGACGCTGCGCTTCCCGTCCAACTGGGCGTTGTCGCAGGCACGCGCCGAAGAGGTCAGGAGCATCCTCGCCGCGCGCACCGGGCAACCCGAGCGCTTCAGCGCCCAAGGGTTGAGCGACACCGAACCACTGGCGTCGAACGACACCGCGCAGGGCCGGGCGAAGAATCGCCGGGTTGAAATCACCGTTCTGGCGGAGGGCGTCGAGTGAAGGCGTTTTTCAGTTTTGTCATTCGCTGGGTAATCCCGCTGCTGGGCCTGATCGCCCTGAGCCTGATCATCTGGTTCGTCGGGCCGTTGCTGGAAATGCTGGCGTCGCCCACGCCACGCTGGCTGCTGATTGTCCTGCTGTTCGCGCTGTGGGGCGCTTACCGTGCCTGGCGCATCGTGCAGGCGCGCCAGCAGGCGGCCAAGGTCATGCAAAGCCTGGCGGCCGAGACCGCCGCGGACCCTGCCAGCGTGGCCACCGCCGAAGAACTGTCAGCCCTGCGCCAGCGCATGGACGAAGCACTGGCCCTGCTGAAGAAGGCCCGCCTGGGCGGTGACGAACGGCGCAACCTCTACGAGTTGCCGTGGTACGTGATCATCGGCCCGCCCGGTTCGGGCAAGACCACCGCGCTGGTCAATTCTGGCCTGCACTTCCCGCTGGCCGCGCAACTGGGCGAGGGCGCCATCCGCGGTGTCGGCGGCACGCGCAACTGCGACTGGTGGTTCACCGACCAGGCGGTGCTGCTCGACACTGCCGGCCGTTACACCACCCAGGACAGCCACGCCCAGGTCGACAAGGCGGCCTGGCTGGGCTTCCTCGACCTGCTCAAGACCCAGCGCTCGCGCCGCCCGATCGACGGTGCGTTCATCGCCATCAGCTTGTCTGACCTGCTGCTGGGCAGCGACGCCGAGCGCGCCGCACACGCAGCGGCGATCCGTGCGCGCATCCAGGAGCTGTACAGCCAGCTGGGCGTGCGCTTCCCCGTATACCTGATGCTGACCAAGCTCGACCTGGTACCGGGCTTCATGGAGTTTTTCGACAACCTGGGCAAGGACGAACGCGCCCAGGTGTGGGGCATGACCTTCCCGCTGGATACCCTCGAGCAGGGCGGTGATGGCCCGTTGGCGCAGTTCGACAACGAGTTCGGGCTGCTCGAGCAGCGCCTCGGCGAGCGCCTGGTCGAACGCCTGCAGCAGGAGCGCGACCCGGCCCGGCGCGACCTGATCTACGGCTTCGTGCAACAGTTCGCCGCCCTGCATGGCAACCTCAAGGGGTTCCTCGATGGCATCTTCAAGCCCAACGCCTTCGAGGCGCGGGCGTTGCTGCGCGGGGTATATTTCACCAGCGGCACCCAGGAAGGCAGCCCCATCGACCGGCTGATCGGCAGCATGGCCCAGAGCATGGGCCTGGACCGTGCGCACCTGGCACGCCAGAGCGGTAGCGGGCGCAGCTATTTCATCGAGCGGCTGTTCACTGCCGTGGCTTTCGCCGAGCGTGGCCTGGTCGGCAGCAACCCGAAGGTGGAGCGGCGGCGCCGGTGGATCGCCCGTGGCGCGCTGGCCCTGAGCGTGGCCCTGGTGCTGCTGGTCGGCACCTTGTGGGCCGTCAGTTACCGGGCCAACCAGCAATACATCGCCGAGGTCGACAGCCGCCTACAGCCGCTGGGCAAAAGTGTGCAAGGCCTGAGCCCTGCGCAGCGCAACGTGGTCGACGTGCTGCCGCTGCTCAACGCCGTGCGCCACCTGGCCGACGACCCACCCAGCTGGGCCGAAGGCCTGGGCCTGTACCAGGGCGACATGCTCGAAAGCGAATCGCAGAGCCTGTACCGCAAGCTGCTGATCGCAATTTTCGCCCCACGCCTGGTCACCCGCATCGAGGAACAGCTGTACGCCGGCGGCCCGTCAGACTACCTCTACGAAGGCCTCAAGGCCTACCTGATGCTGGCCGATGCCGAGCACTACGACCCGGACTTCATCAAGGCCTGGATCACCCTCGACTGGGAACGCCAGTTGCCCCGCGACCTGGCGCCGGATCTGCGCAAGGCCCTGGAGCAGCACCTGGCGGCGCTGTTCGACAAGCGCCCGCCGAATGCCCGCCTGGACCAGCGCCTGATCGACGACACCCGTCGCCAGCTGCAGCAATTGCCGGTGGCCCAGCGGGTGTACGACCGGGTCAAGCGCCAGAAACTGCCAGGCGGGGTCGAGGATTTCCGCGTCAGCGACGCGGCCGGGCGCGATGCAGCCCTGGTGTTTCGCTTCAAGAGCGGCAAGCCGCTGAGCGAGCCGCTGCCGGGGCTGTTCACCGTGCAGGGCTACCGCCAGGCGTTTCTTGCCGCCAGCCTGGCGCAGAGCACCACGCTGGCCGAAGAGCGCTGGGTATTGGGCCGCGCGCCGGGCGAGGCAGGTGATGCCAGGCGCCTGGCCGATGATGTGCAGCAGCTCTATTACCAGGACTACATCCGCCACTGGGATGCCCTGCTCGACGACCTGGACTTTGTGCCGATCACCAGTGTCGGCCAGGCCGCCGATGTACTGCGGGTGCTGTCCGGGCCCACTTCGCCAATGAAGCAGCTGCTGCAGGCGGTAGCCCGGGAAACCAACCTGGCGCAGCCGACCACACTCGACAAGGTCCAGGACAAGGCCGAACAGGCCGGTGTCGACCAGCTGCGCCAGCGCCTTGGCGGGCTGCTCGGCGACGCACCGCTGCCCGTCGACAGCCCTGCTTCCCGCACGCAGGACCCGGTGACGGCGCACTTCGCCGAGTTGGCCGCGCTGGTCGGCAACGGCGAAGGCCAACCTGCCGCCATCGACGGCTTGCTCACCGACCTCAATGCGCTCTACGTGCAGGTCAGCGCCATGGTCGGCGCCAGCGGCGATGCCCTGCTAGGCGAGGCCAAGAACCAGGCCCAGGCGGCGGCGCAACGGGTTGCCCTGGGCGCGGCGCGCCAGCCCAAGGTGGTGCAGAACCTGGTCAGCTCGGTACTCGGCTCGACCCACGGCGTGGTCATGGGTGGGGTGCGCAACCAGCTCAACGCCGCCTGGGCCAGCGAAGTGCTGAATGTCTACCGCCAGTCGCTCAGTGGCCGCTACCCGATGGCGGCCGGCAGCTCGCGCGATGCCACCCTGGAAGACTTCGGCCAGTTCTTCGGGGTCGGCGGGGTGATGGACAGCTACTTCCGCAAGTACCTGCAGCCCTACGTCAACACCTCCAGCACACCCTGGAGCTGGCAGCCGGGTGCGGCGCAGAAGCTTGGGATCAACAGCAGCGTGCTGTACACCTTCCAGCGCGCGGCGACCATTCGCGATGCCTTCTTCCGCAGCGGCAACGGTCTGCAGCCAGGCGTGCGCTTCGAGCTCAAGCCAGTGGCGATGGACGCCAGCATCACCCAGTTCCTGCTCGACCTCGACGGCCAGCAGGTCAGCTACGATCACGGGCCGAGCCGCCCAGTGGCGTTGCAGTGGCCCAACCCCAACAGCATCGGCGTGGTGCGCCTGTCGATTGCGCCGCCAGCGGCCAGCGGCCGGTCGGGGCTGACCGTGGAAGGCCCGTGGGCGTGGTTCCGCCTGCTCGACCAGTCCGACCTGGTGGCCGGCAGCTCGCCGGAGCGCTTCAACCTGCGCTTGCGCGTGGACGGCGCCAGCGTGTCATACGAGCTGCGTGCCAGCAGCGCCTTCAACCCGTTCCGCAGCCGAGTGGTCAGCGGTTTCAGCCTGCCGGAGCACCTGTGAACGACGTGGGTTTCTACGGAAAACTGGCCTGCCGCGGCGACTTCGTCAGCCGTGGCTTGCCGCAGACCTTCATCCAGCCCTGGGACCAGTGGTTGGCCGCCGGTATCCAGGCCAGCCAGCAGGCGCTTGGCGAGGCCTGGCTGCAAGCCTACCTGGTCAGCCCGTTGTGGCGCTTTGCCCTGGCGCCTGGGGTGTGTGGCCCGGATGCGGTGGTCGGCGTGCTGATGCCGAGCATCGACCGGGTGGGGCGGTATTTTCCGCTCAGCGTGGCGCAGGTGCTGGAGCCCGGGGTGGCGATCGCAGGTGTCGTTGGCGGCGCGGATGAGTGGTTCGAGGGGGTTGAGGCGGCGTTGCTGGGCACACTTGAAGCAGAGGCAACCTTCGAGCATTTCGAGGCGGCCCTGCAGCCTTTTCGTCACGACCGGCCATTGTTGCCAGGGCCACGCGTGACCGTGGGCGGCTTGCAACGGCTGGACGGCACCACCCCGCAGGGCCGGGCCCTGGCCCTGGCCGAATGCGCCTGCGAAGGCATGAGCCTGTGGTGGGGGCAGGGCAGCGAACGGATCGCGCCAGGCCTGCTGCGTAGCCAGGGCCTGCCGCGCAGCGAGCAGTTCGCCGCGTTTTTGCTGGGCAGCGAGGCGAGGCCGGCATGAGCAGTGTGCACTACAGCGCGGCCAGCTACAGCCATGTAGGCATGGTCCGCAAGATCAACGAAGACGCCTGCCTGGAGCTGACCTGGGATGGCCTGTGGGCCGTTGCCGATGGCATGGGTGGGCATGCCGCCGGCGACTATGTGAGCAGCCTGGCCGTGGACAGCCTGCGCCAGTTGCCGCTCGTCGATGGGCTGGAGGATTTCACCCAGGTCTTGCGCGACACCCTGGCGCGGGTCAACCGCGCCGTGCGCGAGGAAACCTTGCGCCGGGGCGTGGCGATGATGGGCAGCACGGTGGTGGTGCTGGCCGCACGCGGCGACCGCGCCGTAGGCCTGTGGGCCGGGGACAGCCGGCTGTATCGGCTGCGCGATGGCCGCATCGAGCGCCTGTCGCATGACCACAGCTACGTCCAGGAGCTGCAGGACAGCGGCCTGCTCAACGAGGCCGAAGCCCGCGTGCACCCGCGCGGCAACATCGTCACCCGCGCCATCGGCGTCGAGGACCAGCTTGAACTGCAGGCGGTGAGCGTGCAGGTGCAGCCCGGCGACACCTACCTGCTGTGCAGCGACGGCTTGAACAAGACCGCCGAAGACCACGAGATCGCCGATGTGCTCGGCCACGCCGACCCCTACCAGGTGGTCCGCAGCCTGGTACACCTGGGGCTGACCCGTGGCGCCCCTGACAACATCACCGCCGTGGTGGTGAAGGCGAATTGAAGAGCACCCCGAACATGCAGATCCCCGGATTCGACATCGACAGCGAGATTGGCCAGGGCGCCATGGCCAGTGTCTACCTGGCCACCCAGCGCTCGCTGCAGCGCAAGGTGGCGTTGAAGGTGATGGCCGCGAGCCTGGCCGCCGACCCTACCTTCTGCGAGCGCTTCCTGCGCGAAGGGCGCACCCTGGCGCGGCTGTCGCACCCGCACATCGCCACCATCCATGACATCGGCAACGTCGGCGAGCTGTACTACATGGCCATGGAGTACCTGCCCAGCGGCACCCTCAAGGAGCGCATCGCCGCCGGGCTTACGCCCGAGCAGGGCTTGCTGTACGTGCGGCAGATCGCCCAGGCGCTGGGGTATGCCCACGACCAGGGGCTGGTGCACCGCGACGTGAAACCGGCCAACATCCTGTTCCGCGCCGACGGCACGGCGGTGCTCTCGGACTTCGGCATCGCCAAGTCGCTGGACGACCGCACCCAGTTCACCCAGGCTGGCTTCGCCGTCGGCACCCCCAGCTACATGAGCCCTGAGCAGGCGCGAGGCATGGACATCGACGGCCGCGCCGACCTGTATGCGCTTGGGGTGGTGCTGTACGAGATCCTTGTCGGCGAGTTGCCCTACCGTGGCACCGATGCGTTGTCGACCGCACTGGCCCACCTGACCGAGCCACTGCCGGAGCTGCCCATCGAGCATGGGCGCTACCAAAGCATCCTGCGCGGGCTGCTGGCCAAGGACCCCGATCAACGCTTCGCCGATGCTGCCGCGTTGCTGGCCGCACTGGATCGCTTGCCTGTCGATGACCAGGACAGCACCGTGATCCGGCCGTTGCCGGTCGCGATGCCGGGCAAGGCTGACCTGGGCGGACTGATGCCGGTATCCATCGAGATCCCGCACGCCGTGGCTGAGCCGGTCGCCAGCCCCGCGCCTGAACCCGAGCCGACCCGGCCGCAACCGAGCGTGCCAGCGAAGGCCAGTACCGGCAAACCGGCCAAAGCCCTGCTGGCCGTGGCCATTGCTGCGGCGCTGGGCCTGGGGGCGACCTGGTTGTGGTGGCCCGCTGATAACGACCAATCGGCTTCGCAGCCACCCCTGGCGCAAGCCGCGAGCGAGCCACAGACGCCAGCTACGCCGCCTCTGGCTGCCAGCGAGGACGGCCGGCCATTGCTGATGCCGGGCAAGAAAACCCTGTTCCAGCGCGTGCTGAGCAAGCCCGAAGCGCAACTGCTGGCCAGGCCCGGTGATAGCGCGGGTGAGCCCCTGCCGGCGTTTTCGGTGTTGTACGTGTACCAGCGCAAGGACATCGACGGCCAGCCATGGCTGGAGGTTGGCGCCTCCAGCAGCGGCCAGCGCGACGGCTGGTTGCCGGCGGCACAAACCAGCGACTGGAAGCAAAGCCTGGTGCTGAAGTTCACCGAGCGTTCCGGCCGTTCACCGGTGATGTTCATGCGCCAGGCCGATGACCTGCAGCAGTTGCTCGATGACACCGGCAAGGCCCGCGCCGACTTGCTCAAGGCGCAGAACGAGCCCGACCAGGTGCCCCAGGTGCTGGCCCTGGAACCGGCCGCCAGCGCGGTGCCGCAGAACCAGTTCTACCTGATGCCGATCTTCGACTACCGCGAGAGCTTTGGCGCCGACGGCCAGCCGGTGCAGTTGCTCAACGTCGCCTCTATCGACCCCGGCAGCAGCGTTCGCAGCCAGGCGGCCACGGCTGCCGGTGCGGCCGTGGCGGCGGACAACCGCTTCCGTACCGGTATCGTCCTGGTGGTCGACACGTCGGTGTCGATGCAACCCTACATCGACCGCGTGCGCCAGGTGGTCAGCGAACTGCAGGCGCAACTGGCCGCGCAGGGCGAGCTGGACAATGTCAGCTTCGGCCTGGTGGGCTTTCGCAACAGCGTCAAGCGCACCCCGGGCCTGGACTACCTGAGCAAGACCCTGGTCAGCCTGGAGGAGGGCCGCGACCCGGCGCGCTTCCTCAAGGCTGCCGCGCAGGTCAAGGCCACCAGCGTCTCCAGCCATTCGTTCAACGAAGATGCCTTTGCCGGCGTGATGCAAGCCGTGGAAGGCATGGACTGGTCGGGCTATGGCGGGCGTATCGTGCTGCTGGTCAGCGATGCCGGTGCCCTGCGCAAGAACGACCCTTACAGCAGCACGCAGATGAACGAGGCCGAGGTGCGCCAGGCTGCGTTGAGCAAGCAGATCAGGATCTACGCCCTGCACCTGCGCACCCCGGCCGGTGTGAAAAACCATGGCGCTGCCGAAAGCCAGTACCGCGTGCTTACCGCCGACAGCAACCCGCAGATCGGTGACCTGTACGTGGGCGTGCCGGGCGGCGATGTGGGCGCCTTTGGCGAGCGCGTGCGCGAGATCGGCTCGACGTTCGCCCAGCTGGTGCACCAGGTGCGTGAACAGCAGCCACAGCCATTGCCCCAGTTGAGCTCGGGCGCGAGCCTGGCGGCGAAGTCCCAGGCGATCGGTTATGCCATGCACATGGACTTCCTCGGCCGTAACGGCGCCAGCCAGGCGCCGCAACTGGTCAGCGCCTGGGCTGCCGACCATGACCTGGCCAACCCGGCGTTACCGAGCCTGCAGGTGTGCGTGATGCTGACCAAGTTGCAGCTCAATGACCTGCAGCAGTCGCTGAAGCTGATTGTCGACGCCGCGCGCAAGACCCGCAGTTCGCCGGGGGATTTCTTCAACGAGATCGCCAGCGCCAGCGCCTACATGAGCCGCGATCCGGGTGCCCTGCGCAAGGGGGCCAACCTGGCCCAGGGCGGGGTGCTGGGCGAATACCTCGAAGGCTTGCCGTACCGCAGCAAGTCCCTGAGCATGACCGAGGACCTGTGGCTGTCGCTGTCGGTGGCCGAACAGGAGGATTTCATCGACGAGCTGGACTCGAAGATCCGCCTGTACGAAACCTTCCACAACGACATGGCCAACTGGGTGCGCTTCGGCAAGGCCGAGCCGGGCGATGCCCTGTACCGTGTCCCGTTGTCGACGCTGCCGTGATGATCAGCCTGCACGGGGTGCGCAAGACGCGCGGGCAGGGCGCCCAGCGCTACAGCCTGCAGGTCGACCAGCTGCAGCTGGCGGCGGGCGCGCGGGTGGCGCTGGTCGGCCCCAGCGGCTGCGGCAAGAGTACCTTGCTCGACCTGTTGGCGCTGGTGCTGGCGCCGGATGCTGCCGAGGGCTTCGTCTTCGCCGGCACCGATGTGGCTGGCCTGTGGCGCCAGCGCCGCCTCGACCAGTTGGCGGCGCTGCGCAGCCGGCAGCTGGGCTACGTGCTGCAGGCTGGCGGATTGCTCGGTTTCCTCGATGTGCGTGGCAATATCCGCCTGCCACGGCAGCTGTTGGGGCTGGGCGAGGACGGCAGCGTCGAACGCCTGGCCGAGGCGCTGGACGTGCATGACCAGCTGGCCAAGAAGCCTGCCGCGTTGTCGCTGGGGCAACGTCAGCGGGTCAGCTGCGCCCGGGCCCTGGCGCATGCGCCGGCCTTGTTGCTGGCCGATGAGCCTACTGCGGCGCTGGACCCGGTGAACGCCGAGCGGGTCATGCAGTTGCTGCTGCGCGAGGCACAGGCGCGCCAGGTGACCTGCGTGCTCGCCACCCATGACGAAGCGCTGGCGCGCCGGGCCGGGTTGAGCGTGCTGCGCATGGCCTGCCGGCGCGATGCCGACGGCGGCGTCACCGCCACTTTGGCGCAGGCGGTCTGATGCGCCCGTGGCTGATCGCCGGCCTGGCCTGGCAGGACTACCGCAACGATGCGCGGCTGTCGGCGTGCAGCGTGCTGGCGCTGGTCGCGGTGATCGCGCCCTTGCTGGTGCTGTTCGGGCTCAAGTTCGGCCTGGTCGGCAGCCTGACCGAGCGCCTGCAACGCGACCCGGCGGTGCGCGAGATCGTGCCGCTGGGCGGTGGTCGGTTCCGCGCCGATTTCATCCATGAGCTGGCGCAGCGACCGGACGTTGCCTTCGCCATCGCCCGTACCCGGCAGATCGCCGCTACCGCCGAGCTGTTGCTGCCGGCACGCGGGCGTGCGGTGACGGCCGAGATGCTGCCGACTGCTGCCGGCGACCCGTTGTTGCAACAGGTGGCGCCGCCGCAGGGGCTGCAGCAGGTGGTATTGAGCTTTACCGCCGCCGAAAAGCTCGGTGCCGCGGCCGGTGATGAACTGCAGGCCAGCTTCAGCCGGCAGCAGGCCGGGCACCTGCAATGGCGCCAGACCCGCCTGCAGGTGGCTGCGGTGCTGCCGCTGGCGGCGTTCGAACGCGATGGCCTGTTCGCCTCCCTGGCCCTGCTCGAGGCGGTCGAAGACTACCGCGACGGGCGCGGCGTGCCAGCACTGGGCTGGCCGGGCAATGCCGCAGGCAGCGATGCCCGGCGGGTGTACCCGGCGTTTCGCCTGTATGCCAAGGAGCTGGCCGATGTCGAGCCGCTGCGCGCCTATTTCGCCGAACGCAAGTGGCTGGTGTCGACCCAGGCGGCGCAGATCGCCCAGGTGCAGGCGCTCAGCCGCAACCTCGACCTGGTGTTCTGGATCATCACCAGCCTGGCCGTGGCCGGTGCCGTGGCCGCCGTCGCCGCTGGCGCGGTCGCGGCGGTACAGCGCAAGCAGCGTGAGCTGGCGGTGCTGCGCCTGCTGGGGTTCGGCACGGCCGCGCTGCTGCTGTTCGTGGTGCTGCAGGCGCTGTACAGCGGCGTACTGGCGGCCGCAGTTGCCGGCGGCCTGTACCTGCTGGCCGAGCAGGGCCTCAACCGGATCTTCACGCAGGTGCCTGGCGAATACGCCAGCCATCTGTTGCCAATGCATTACTTCGTTGCGTTGTCCGCGGTGCTGCTGGCCAGCACAGCCGCTGCTGCCCTGGGTGGCTGGCGGGTGACGCGCATCGACGCCAGTCAAGGAATCCGTGATGTCTGAATATCGCCTCGGGGCTACGGCTCTGCTTCTGACAACGCTGGGCCTGGCGGCCTGTTCGCCGGGCGCCGACGAGCCGCCTGCCAAGCCGGTCAACGCCGCTGCCGCCAGCGCCCCGGCACAGGCGGTCGACACCAGCAAGCTGGACAACCCCAAGCCCTTGCCGGGCGACGTCAGCCTGCCGCTGCCGTGCGGCGGCGAGCTGGTGCTGCGCAGCGTCTACGTGCTGGCCCAGGGCAGCCTGGACGACCGCGAGGTCAACCTCGGCTACCCGTTCAGCGAGGGCGAGGCCGGCTACCAGCAGTCGTTCATTTCCGGTTATCGGCGTGACTTCATCAATGGCCAGTTCAGCCTTCAGGACCTTTCTGCCGATTGGCAGAAGGCCGTCGCCCCCAGCTTGCCCAAGCTCGACCAGGCAGGCCCGCTCAAGCCGATGATGTATTTCATTGGCAAGTACGAGGTCACCGCCCGGCAGTATGCCCAAGTGATGGCTCAGGCCCAGTCGCTGGCCAGCGGCGAGCCGGCGCCGGCCTGCCAGCCCGATACCACGGCGGCGGGGCGTCTGCCCAAAGTCAAGCTGTCGCGCTTCGAAGCCGAGCGCTTTGCCGCGGTCTATAGCGCCTGGTTGCTCAAGTATCACCGCGACCTGCTGCCGGTCAGTGGCCGGGGCAGCAAGGCCGAGGACGGCGGGGTCGGTTTTGTGCGCCTGCCTACCGAAGTGGAGTGGGAGTTCGCTGCCCGTGGCGGTTCTGCGGTGAGCCGCCAGGAACTGGAAGGGCGCCTGTTCCCGCGCAAGGTCCAGGGTAGTGACAGCGACGGGCCGCTCGGCGACTGGGCGGTATTCAACCAGGTGGCGGGCGGCACCGGGCAGGCCGCACGGCTGATGCCGATCGGTACCCGGCTGCCGAACCCGCTGGGGCTGTTCGATGTGATCGGCAATGCTGCCGAAATGGTTCAGGAGTCGTTCCAGCTGGTACATGCCGGCCGCTTGCAAGGCGCCTATGGCGGCTTCGTGGTCAAGGGTGGCAACTACCTGGAAGGCGAGGGCACGCTGTTCACCGGCATGCGCCGCGAGTACCCGCTGTTCGGCGCTGACGGTACCGAGCAGCGCAACGAGACCACCGGCTTCCGGGTGGCCATCGGCGCCCTGTCGGCGCCCCGTTCGCGTTACCAGGAGCTGTTCGAGCAGTGGCAGAAGGTAGGGCGCCTGGCCAGCCTGACCGACGACATCGATGCCGCGCAGGATCCGACCAAGCGCCTGGACAGCATCATCGCCGCCACCGCCGACCCGCGCCAGCAGGCCGAGCTGGGGCTGGTCAACGAAGAGCTCAAGCGCAGCGTTTCGCTGATCGGCCGCCAGCGCGAAGAGGCTGCCGGCAACCTGATCCAGTCCGCCGCGCTGGTGGCCGAGACCATCAACAACTACAACATCCGCCTGACCAACCTGCGCACCACCCAGGCCGAGGCCAAGGCGCGTGGTGACCAGACCACCGTGCGCATGTACGCCGCAGCCATCACCAACGGCCGCGCCGCGCTCGATGGCGCCGTGGCGATCTACATCGACAACCTGGCCAGTGGTACGCGCTACACCGATGCGGTGATCCAGGCGCAGTTCCAGCGGGTCAAGGAAGAACTCAACCGCAAGCCGGTCCTGGGCAAGAGCCTGGTGAGCCGCGCGACCCTGTTCGTTCGCCACGTTGGGGAGTACCGCCAGAACCAGCGGGCCGACCCGGCGACGATCCTCAAGGAGCTCCTGGCATCGGCCGCCGCGCGGCCCTCGTAGTGGCTTCTGCCTGACCAACCGCGGGGTGGCATGAAGCCCCCCGTTTTAACCACCCACGTGAGAAAGTGACATGTTCAAGACCATCTTCACGGCTACCCATGCCCGTTCCGCCCTGCTGATTGCCGCCGGTTTCAGCACTGTCCTGCTGGCGGGCTGCTCCAGCTCTCCGGTGTCCAAGGTTGGTGCCACGACCAAGGTCGAGTACTACCCGAGCTGCTACCAGCCCGTGCAGCACCTGCGTTCCACCGACGGTGACATGACCCGCTCGGTTGCTACAGGCGCCGTCATCGGGGCCCTCGGCGGTGCCCTGACCGGCGCCCTGGTCGATGGCGACAACCGTGGCCGCAACGCTGCCATCGGTGCGGCGGGTGGTGCCCTGGTGGGCGGTGCGGCCGGTTACTACACCGAGCGCCAGAAGCAGATCAGCGACGACAAGCAGCGCATTGCCTCTTACGCCACCGACATCGACAAGAGCGCCGCCGACCTGGACCGCACCACGGCCTATGCCAAGGCTTCGCAAAGCTGCTACCAGCGTGAGTTCACCAGCCTGATCGAAGGCCGCAAGGCCAACCGCATCAACGACACCGAAGGGCGCAAGCGCCTGGCCGAGATCGTCTCGGGCCTGCAGGAGTCGAACAAGCTGCTGGCTACCGTCAATGGCCGCGTTGCGGAAAACCTCGACAACTACACCCAGGCCTACGAGCAGGACCTCAAGCAGGTTGGCGTGGCCCGTACCGACGTAGCGACCGTGGCTGAACCGCCGAAGGCCACCACCGGCAAGAAGAAGACCCAGGCCGTCAAGGTGAACACGAACGTGCCGCAAGAGGCGGTCGCCACCGAGAAGACCCTGCAGAAGGCCACTACCAAGAAAGCCGAGGCCCAGCAGGTGGCCAATGCTGGCGTCGACCAGGTCAACAAGATGTGCCGCAGCCCCGACATGGGTGACTGGGCGCCGGTGCCTTGCCCGAACGTGTAACCCACGCTCCGTTGCGCTTGCGCCGGTGCACGTGCTGCTCTCGGCAGGTCGCCTGACCTGCACGGGGCATGCGTGGGCCGGCGCAGCGGCTTTTCGAAACAAGGAGAGTTGTCGTGACCGATCTGATGTCCGGCGTCCTGGGCGGCTACCAGCAGCAAATGGCCCGTCAACGGCTGCTGTTGACTGTCGACCAACAGAAGCTGTTCAGGGCTATCGATGCCGACCCGGGTATCGTTGGTGCTGGTGTTGTCTATATCGATGCCCAGTACAACGTGATTGTCCTGCGCGAATTCAAGCCTATCTGCAGCATTGCGCCCAAGCGTGTGATTCTGCAGGAGGCACCCCCATACAAGTCGCCTGAACAGTTCATGACCCAGCTGCAAACCGGCGCGCGTGAGCGCAAGGTGATGGCAGAGGCCGTGAACGCCAGTTTGGGTTGCCTTTCCGCCTATCTTGGCTGGGTCGTCATGTTCAGCGGCACCATTGCTGTACCCTTCACTGGCGGCGCCAGCATGGTGTTGACGGCGGTCGGTTATGCCGCCGCAGCTGCGGGTACCGGGCAGTGCATGATGGGCGGGTACCGGGTATTCAACGAAGTGTTCGACCCTGGGCAGAACGACTGGCTCGACAGTAATGACACGGTCCAGACAGTGATGAGCATACTCGACGGCGTAGCGCTGGCAGGTGTGGGTGCATCGAGCCTGAACACCGTGCGTTTCCTGCAGGCTCGCAAAGCGGCGACCGGCAAGGGCTGGAGAGAGCTGTTCCATAGTCTGTCCCGGCAGCAACGCAAGGCCTTGGCCGAGGAACTGCTGCTCATCAAGCATCCGTCGCTCACCGCCAAGCAGCTCAAGCTGAAGCAGGCGGCGGGTACCGCGATCAAGCGTTTCACCCCTACCGAAATTCAGCACGCCACGCGTACCCTGATCAAGGACTCGATAGGCGGCCTATCGGGTTTTGCCAGCAGTAGCTTTGTGCAGTCGGTTGCCGTGGGGCTTTACGAGGAAGTTGACGAATGACCCAGGGCCAGGAACTGAAGGCATTTCTTTCCCGCTACTTCGGCGTGTTCATCGCCGAGTTCATGCTGTCCTGCTTTGCCATTGGCGGCTGTGTTTCACTGGTGTTCTCCACCTGGCTGCGCAGCCCGGACCGATCGCTGTCGGTGCTGGTCCTGGCGCTGGCAGGGGCGCTGAGCGTCGCCTCGCATATCGCCATGGTGCGGGGTTATGCCTGGGGCGTGCGCGGGCTGGTCGGCCTGAACGGGCTGGCCGTGCTGGCCGCGTTGCCCAGCTACGCTTACCGGCCGCACATGGGCGGCTACGTCTCGGTATTGCTGTTCGGGCTGCTGGCCTTGCTGGTGATCAATAGCCAGCGCTACCGGGAAATGCGCGTGCGCCTGGTGGGCTACCGAGAAACGCGCAGGGCCAACCACCAGGCGGCGAAAGCTGGCAAATGATGGCTTGGCTGATGTAACGAGGCTTCTGGATGAATTTGCGCCGAATGCGTAGCGGGTTCGCTGCTTTGCTGTTGCCCTTGCTCGTTGCCTGCAACGGGCACAAGGTCGAACGCGTCGTGGTTTATGAGAACAACGTCCATCACTGGCGCATCGAGCATGTGGTGGAGCAGAACTGGCCGGTGGGGCCTCGACAGTACTATGAGGTGTTTCTCAAGGACCGCTTGCTGATCCTGCCTGCCAGTGTTTTCAATGACGAGCGCGACATTCGCGAATTCGTTGCTGCGGGCGGTTTCGACATCAGCAACTGGCGCAATGACACGATCATCGTGGCGTTCGAGAACGTGCAAAAGCGCGAAGGCGGCAACGAGCATTTTGTCCGCACGCTGATGATCACCCCGGAGTACAAGGAAGGGGAGGTGATACTGACGGATATGGCGAACCATCTGCAGATCGTGGTGCAGCGGGTGGAGCCGGCTGATGAGGGGAAATAGCCTTTGGGCTGTCTGAACAGTAACTAGCTGCGCATGGCACCGGCTCAAACCGCTCCCAGAGGGCACCCCGGTTACAAAGCCCGATATTGAATCCTGAACGCCAGGCTCATCATTTGCCCACGCTGCAACAACCGCAACCCCGGCCGCCCCGGCAGGTGATGCGCATTGACCGGGTGGCTAACCGGCTCAAAGCAGAAAAAACCCTGCCCCTGAGGGCAGAACAGCAAGAAGTGCTCAGCCCCGCTGGCGCTACATGCCAACCGATACCCGGCTCCCGGCTGTTCGATCACACACGTCCCCGGCCAGCCACTGAAGGCGTGATCAACCACCGTTTCGGGCAGGCTGGCCAGCGTTGCAAAACTCCACTGTTCAGGTACTTCGGCCTGGTACGACGGCAAGCGCCCATCCTCGGCCAGCCAGACCTTGCGTGCCGCTGCATACAGCCTGGTATCGGGATAGCGTGGAAAGTAAGGGTGCAGCCCCAGCCCATACCAGTTAGCCGATTCCTCCAGGTGCGTTACATGCAGGCCCAGGTTCAGGCAACCCTCTTGCAAATGCACATCCAGGGTGGCGTGGTAGGCAAACGGTACGGAACTGTCCAGCGTCAGTTGCGCACGCCGTTCACTGTAGTGCACCACCTGCCAGGCCTGCTGCCAGGCGCTGCCATGAATCGGGTAAGGGTCATGCGCGGTATTTGGCGCCAGAGCCTGCCAACCCTCGGGCCGGGCAAAGCCGCCTTCGGCGATACGGTTGGACCACGGCGCCAGCGGGTAGCAGGCTAGCCGTCGCGGCGTACCGCTGGCCAGCGCGTCGTGGTCGGAATGACGCAGCAGCGCCTGCCCGGTCGCCTTGACCTGCCAGTTGACCAGGCTGGCGCCCAGTTCCGGGGCCAGGCTCAGGCGGGTCAGGCGGTCCTGCAGGTGCAGTTCGGTCACAGCCATTCAAGGCTCCTTTGAAAAAGCGTCAGGCGGGGCGCCGGTAAGTGAGCAGCACGATGCCGCACACCACCACGGCACCGCCGAGCAGTTGCAGGGTACCCAGCTGCTGGCCGAGCAGGGCCCAGCCAAGCAGCAAGGTCGCGACAGGTTCGACGTTCATGACCGGCGCGTTCTGTGCCATGTTCAGCCGCGGCACGCAGACAAACAGCAAGGTGAAGGCCAGGCCATACAGCACCACCAGGCTCGCCAGCGCCGCCCAGCCGCTGCTGCTGCCCGGCAGCGACAAGCCGGACGGCATTACGCCGCTTGCGCCTGCGACCAGCATGCTGGAAAACACGATCAGCAGCGTCAGCAGGCTGCGCACCGGGCCGCGCACGGCGGCCAGCTTGTGGTCGGTGATCCACAAGGCGCAGGCAAAGGCACAGGCGGCGCCGAAGGCCAGGCCGACACCCAGCGCCCAGTGCGGGTTGGCATCGCTGCTGTCGGCCAGGCGTGCCGGCACGTCCAGCGCCAGTACCAGGCCGCACAGGATCAGGCCCATGAACAGCACGGTGCGGCCAGTGGGGCGTGCTCCACCCAGCGCCCAGGTGAGCAGTGCCAGCAGCATCGGGAAGGTGTTGCCCACCAGCAGCGCCAGGGCCACCGGAATGCGCGCCACCGCCGAGTACAGGCACAGGCTCTGGGTGGCGATCAGCAGGCCGAGCAACAACTGCCAGCGGCGAGTGCCGGCGGGCAGGGCCAGGGCCTGGCGTTGCCATAGCAGCAGGCTGGCCAGGACCAGAAACGTGATGCCCGAGCGGCAGAGGATGGCCAGCAACACGCCGGTGCCGTCATCGAAGGCGATCCGTGCGGCGATGTGGTTACCGGCGAAGGAGCAGGCCAGCAAAGCCAGCAGGGCGATGGCCAGCTTGCGTGGGAACAGGGGGATAGCAGAGGAGGGGACAGCCATGTGCAGGATCCGTTTGCAGATAGATTTTCCAGCCGCATCACGGTCGTTGTAGGAGCGGCCTTGTGTCGCGATGGGCCGCAAAGCGGCCCCAGCACTATCAGCATCAACGCCGAAATCCTGGGGCCGCTTTGCGGCCCATCGCGACACAAGGCCGCTCCTACAGGGACCGCAAGTGCAGTTACAGCACCACGCTAGGCAGCCACAGCGAGATGGCCGGGATGTAGGTTACCGCCATCAACACCAGGAACAGCGCCAGGTAGAACGGCAGCATCGCCTTCACCGTCGATTCGATGCTCACCTTGCCAATTGCCGAGCCGACGAACAACACAGCCCCCACCGGCGGCGTTACCAGCCCGATCCCCAGGTTCACCAGCATGATCATGCCAAAGTGCACCGGGTCCACGCCGATACCGGTTATCACCGGTAGCAGGATCGGCGTAAGAATCAGGATCAGCGGTGCCATGTCCATGACCGTGCCCAGCAGCAATAGCATGAAGTTGATGCACATCAGGATCACATAGCGGTTGTCCGACAGGGTCAGAAACGCCGTGGTGATCTTCGACGGAATCTGCATCAGCGTCATCACGTAGCCAAAGCTTGCAGCGAAGCCGATCAGGATCATCACGATCGAGATGGTGCGTACCGTGCGGTGCATCAGCTTGGGCAGGTCGCGCCACTTGTAGTCGCGGTAGACGAACATGGTCACGAAGAACGACCACACCACCGCCACGGCTGCCGATTCGGTCGCGGTGAACACCCCGCTGAGGATGCCACCGAGGATGATGACCATGGCCATCAGCCCCCACAGTGCTTCACCGGCGATCTTCAGCGCCTGGCGCATCGGGATCACTTCGCCCTTGGGGTAATTGCGCTTCTTGGCGAACAGCAGGCACAGGCCCATCATCACTGCGCTTAGCAGCAAACCGGGCATCACCCCGGCCATGAACAGCGAGGCAATCGATACCGTGCCGCCTGCCGCCAGCGAGTACAGCACCGAGTTGTGGCTGGGCGGGGTCAGCAGCGCCTGTACCGAGCCGCTGACGGTCACTGCGGTGGAAAACTCGCGCGGGTATCCCCTGCGCTCCATCTCCGGGATCAGTACCGAACCCACCGACGCGGTGTCGGCTACCGACGAGCCGGAAATCGCCCCGAAGAAGGTCGAGGCCATGATGTTGACCAGCGACAGCCCGCCGCGCACGAAGCCCACCAGCACACCGGCAAACGCCACCAACCGGCGTGACATGCCGCCTTCGGCCATGATCGCGCCGGCCAGGACGAAGAACGGAATCGCCAGCAGCGAGAACTTGTTAACCCCACTGGCCACCTGGATCATCATCGCCTGCAGTGGGATGTCGATCCACCAGGCTCCGATCAGCGCCGACAGGCCCAAGGCATAGGCCACCGGCATGCCCAGCAGGATGAGAGCGATGAAACTGCCCAACAGAATGAACGCATCCATTTATGCCGCCCCCTCGTTTTCTTCCAGCTGGTCGAAGCGCACCACCTTGCGATGGCTCTGGTCGCCCAGCAGCAGTTTCTCCAGCACGAACACCAAAGTCAGCACGCCGCCGACCGGGATCGGCGCGTAGGTCATGCCCACCCGCACCCCCGGCAACGACGCCAGAAACTGGTTCCAGGTGGTGATGCACAGCTTGCTGCCGTAATAGGTCATGAACACGCACACCAGGATCATCAGCAGTTGCACCAGCAGCGCCACCAGTTGGCGCTGCTGCGCTGGCAGGCGGTCGGTGATCATCGCCACCGCCATATGCGCCCCGGCACGGTAACTGGCCGCTGCGCCGACGAAGGTGAACACCACCATCAGCAAGATCGCCACGGGTTCCGGCCAACTGGCGCCAGTGCCGAGCACGTAGCGGGCGAAGATGCCCCAGGGAATGATCAGCGACATGGTCAGGATCGACAGGCCGGCAACCCAGATACAGGCGCGGTACAGCGTGTCGTTGGCACGTAGAAAGAGGTTTTTCATCGGCATCACCAAAGCGGCAGGGCGGCGGGCGCCGCACTGCCGGGGTCGTTCAGGAAGGGGCCGCGATTACTGGACGGCGTCGATACGTTTCATCAGGTCGGCGTACTGCGCACCGTATTTTTCGCGGACCGAAGCGGTAGCTTCGTAGAACGGCTTCTTGTCGACGGTGATGAACTCGACACCGGCGGCCTTGAGCTTCTCTTCGCTGGCGGCGGACTTGGCGTCCCACAGCGCGCGCTCCTCCATCTGCGCCTCACGCGCGACCTTCTTCACCAGCACCTGCTGCTCGGGGGTGAGCTTGTTCCAGGTGGTCTTGGACATCACCACCGGCTCCGGCAGGATCAGGTGGCCGGTCAGGGTGTAGTACTTGGCGCTCTGGAAGTGGTTGTGCTCGAGCAGGGTTGGCGGGTTGTTTTCGGCGCCGTCGATCACCCCGGTCTGCAGGGCGCTGAAGATTTCCCCGGTGTCCATGGCGATGCCATTGCCGCCCATGGCGTTCATCATGTCGATGAACAGCGGGTTGCCCTGCACGCGAATCTTCATGCCCTTGAGGTCTTCCAGGCTGCGCACCGGCTTCTTGGTGTAGATGCTGCGCGAGCCACCATCCATCCAGGCCAGGGCCACCAGGTTGAAGTCGGAGTTGGTGATCTTGTCGAGGATCTCCTGGCCTATCTCGCCGTCGATGATCTTGCGCATGTGGTCATGGTCGCGGAACACGAACGGCATGTTGAACACGTTCACATCCGGTACCACCGGGCCGACGATACCCAGGCTGACGCGGGTCATCTGCACGGCGCCAACCTGCGCCTGTTCGATCACTTCCTTTTCCGAGCCCAGCACGCCGCCCGCGAACATCTTGAAGGTGATATCGCCATTACTGGCATCTTCGAGCTTTTTACCCATGTTCTGCTCGGCGACCACGGTCGGGTAGCCGGCGGGGTGGATTTCGGCGAACTTGATGTCCAGGGCCGAGGCGGGCATGGCCACGCTGAAGGCGAACGGGAGAACGGCAAGAAGCAGCTTGCGTTTGAACGTCATGATGAAACTCCGTGGTTTTTATTATCCGGTTTCGAGCGTGCAAGTGTGGTGGTGGATGGGGGCTTAGCCCCGGTAGACAGGTTCCTCCAGGCCCTTGGTGCCAGGGTTGAGGGCAAATACCCCGCCAGCCAGTGGCTGGTCGCCGAGGTCGATGCCCGAGGGGCGGATCGAGGTGATGTACAGGGTGTCGAGGCAGGCGCCGCCGAAGGCACACATCGCCGGCTTTTTCACCGGCACGCTGAGCGAGCGGTCGAGTCGGCCATCTGGGGTGAATCGGTGGATCTGCCCGGCGTCGTTGCCGCAGACCCAGTAGCAGCCATCCTGGTCCATGGCGGCGCCGTCGGGGCGGCCGGGGTGGCTGCGCATGTCGACGAACAGCCGCTGGTTGTGCGGGGTGCCGCTGTCGATGTCGTAGTCGAACGCCCAGACCTTTTGCACATCGGGGTGTGAATCGGACAGATACATGCGCTTGCCGTCGGGGCTGAAGGCCAGGCCGTTGGGCACGATCATGCCGCCCTGCTGCAGGTGCAGCCGACCTTCGCCGTCATGCCGGTACAGCGCGCCGACATGCGCGCCTTGCTGCATGTCCAGCAACATGGTGCCGGCCCAGAAGCGGCCCTGGCGGTCGCAGCGGCCATCGTTGAAGCGCATGCCAGCCTGGGCATGCTCCACGCTGCTGAGCAAACGGCTATCCAGGCTGCCATCTGCTTTGGCCTGCAGCTGGAAGATGCCACTTTCCATACCCGCCACCCAGCCGTCACCGCTGCGGGCGATGCAGGCTAGCATCTCGTCGCCTTGCCAGACCCGGTGGGTGCCATCGGCCGCCTGCCAGCGGTGCAGCTGGCGGGCGGGAATGTCGACCCAGTACAGGGCCTGTTCGCTTGGGTGCCAGACGGGGCTTTCGCCGGTGCTGTTGCGGGCGTCGACAATCAGTTCGCAGTTCATGGCCGTGCCTCCCCCCAAGGTCAGTTGAACGGGCCGGCCACGGCGAAGGCACCGCCCTGATAGACCATGCTCGGGTCGTCGGCAGCGAGCGCCGGCTGGGCTTCCACGGCGGCGCGGAAGGGTTCGGAGCTGTCCTTTGGCACGTAGCCCAGGTGCTCGGCATGGCGGTTGTCCCACCACACGGTGCGGTTGTCGGAGGCGCCGTAGACGATGGTGTGGCCAACGTCGGGCGTGAACAGCCCGCGCTCGATCAGTTGCACCAGGTCGTCATAGCTCAGCCAGGTGCAAAGCATCCGCCGGTTCTGTGGTTGCGGGAACGACGAGCCAATGCGGATGCTGACGGTCTCGATGCCGTAGCGGTCGAAGTAGAAGCTGGCAACATCCTCGCCGTAGCACTTGGACAGCCCGTAATAGCTGTCCGGGCGGCGTGGTGAATGGGCGTCGATGCGCTCATCCTGGCGGTAGAAACCGATGGTGTGGTTGGAACTGGCGAAGATGATGCGTTTCACGCCATGCTTGCGTGCTGCCTCGTAGATGTGGAACACGCCGCAGATGTTAGGGCCGAGGATCTCTTCGAAGGAGTGCTCGGTGGACACGCCGCCGAAATGGATGATGGCGTCCACGCCTTCGACCAAGGCATGTACTGCAGCCTTGTCGGCCAGGTCGCAGGTGATGACCTCTTCATGCGGACCTGCGGCAGGTGCCATGGGGCTGATGTCAGAAAGGCGCAGGACTTCGGCGTAGCCTTGCAGGCGTTCGCGAAGGACCTTGCCCAGGCCGCCTGCGGCTCCAGTGAGCAGCAGGCGATTGAGGGGAGTAGTGGTCATGGCCAGCTCTTGTTGTAAGTTGTTGTAGGTTGTCGTATGACTGCGGTGAATATTGGCGGTGGTTCTGGTGGTTGTCAATGAGGCATGCACAGCCCTCGACGGGTTACGCGGTCTCTTGTGGGAGCGGGCGCGCCCGCGAACACCGGCGTAGCCGGTGCCATGCACCGAGTTGCCGGCTTCGCGGGCATGCCCGCTCCCACAGGGATCGCGTTCGCCTCGCCCTTGGTTACAGCAACGACAACGGATAGTTGAAGATCAACCGGTTCTCATCAAACTCGTTATTGCTGTAATCCCGACGAATCGAGGAATTGCGCCATTTCACACTCAAATCCTTGAACGCCCCGCTCTGGATCACATACGCCAGTTCCGTCTCACGCACCCACTCCTTGCCATCAGTCACCACCCCGCTGTGCACATCGCGCCCGCTGATATAGCGGTTCATCAAGGTCAGCCCCGGCACCCCGACGGTGACGAAGTTGAAGTCATGGCGCAGCTGCCACGAGCGCTCGTTGGCGTTGTCGAAGCTGGAGTTGTAACTGTCGTTGGCCAGGGTGCCGCCACTGGTGCCGTTGACCCGCATCCAGGTATCGCCATCGACTTTCTGCAGCCCGACCCAGAAAGTGCTGCCACCATACTTGGCCGAGAACATTCCCGAGTAAGTCTTGTTGTCCAGCTCGCCAGCGCGTTTGGCGCCATCGTCATCGCCATTGAAGTAGCCCAGGTTGGCGCCCAGGGTCCAGCCACCCACCGGCTGACTGTGGCTCAGTTGCAGGTACTGTTGCTGGTACACATCCTTCAGCGCCGCATTCCACAGCCCGACCAGGGTGCGGTCCTGATTGAACTTGTACTCGCCACCAACAAAGTTGAAGCGGTCCGACACGCCACCGCCGTAGCTCATGTCGTCCATGCTGGCGTCGTTGCGCGGGCTGTTGCCGCGGAACTGCCCGCCATACAAGGTCAGCCCGGCAATCTCGTTGGACGTGACCTGCCCGCCACGGAACGTCTGTGGCAACGAACGCCCATCGTCCGAGCGCAGAATCGGAAGCACCGGCATCCACTCACCGATCTTCAGTTCTGTTCTGGAGATGCGTGCCTTGCCCGCCACTGCCAGGCGCCCATAGTCATCGGCCGGCTTGCCATCGTCATGGCGCGGCAACAACGCCGTGCCATAGGTACCGCCACCGCCATCCAGCTTGACCGACCACAGCCCCAGTACATCCACGCCGAAGCCGATCGGCCCCTCGGTGAACCCCGAGCGGGCGTCGAGGATGAAGCTTTGCGTCCATTCCTCGGCCTTGCTTTGCGGGTTGCTCGGGTTGGTGAAGTTGCGGTTGATGTAGAAGTTGCGCAGGCCGAGGGTGGCCTTGCTGTCCTCGACAAAACCCGCCGCCAGGCTGGTACCTGGCAAGCCGGCGATAACCCCGGCGCCAAGCAGCGCGAAGGGCAGGGTATGGCAGATCTTCATTATTGTTATGCTCCCGAAGGGTATGGCAGCCCGTCCACCGGGCACGCGCAAGCGGCCTGCGGCAGGGGCGGGTAAGTAACGGGCCGGTCAGGGCCAGGGGTGAATGCGCAGTAACCGGGCGCTAGGTACTCGAGGGGGTACACCAGCAGGCCGTGGGAAGAGACAGACGTGGGTGCAGCGGGATGAGTGTCGACATGGGTTCGTCCACTGATTGTTGTTTTTGTTATGTGTTGTCGTACAACTAGGGGCGATTATTAGCAAGGGTGAGAGGGACTGTCAACGCATAATGGCCTGGTGATTAAAGGCAAGATCCCCGTAAATTAACGCGTAGAGGCTCTATCGCGCACTCTGTAAAGAGATACGATGACAGCTGTTTTGCAAGCAAACCGGACACAGGATTTTCAAATCAACCCGACTTGGCAGTGGACCGCGCCGCTCCCCTGCGCTATCTTCAAGTCAGGCCTCGCCCTCGACCACGTAGACTGGCATGTCTAGTCCCGGCATCCTCGTTGGTGCCGTACCCCCTTGTCGGCGTGGGCGGGGCCCCTTTTTACGGCGCGCTTGACCGGATGAGATCGAGCGATTGGCCCCCGCTGTTTACCAACCCTCAAAAAGCGCCCATTGCGCTTTTTTCGTTTAAGGCCCTGGCGGATTCTTGCCGGCAACTGCCACACAAATTCCCAGTGATACGCGATCCCATGTAGGAGCGGCCTTGCGTCGCGAAAGGGCCGCAAAGCGGCCCCGGCGATGGCACAGGCTATGGGATTTTTGCGCAGCTATTGCCACTGCTGGCACAAATATCGCTATTGCAGAGCCACCAATACCAGTGCATTGTAATGACAAACGTCTTTACCTGAGGGCGAAGCCATGGCTTCCATCAACATCCGCGTCGACGACGATCTCAAAGCCCGCGCCTACAAAGAGCTTGAGCGCTTGGGCGTAACCCCCTCCGAGCTCATGCGGCAGGCGCTTCAATATGTAGCCGAGCGGGGAAAGCTACCCTTCCGACCGGTCCTGATGACCGAGGAAGATGAAGACCTCATCGCCACCGTACAAGAGCGGCTTGCTTCTCCGCAGCGCGTGAGGGTGCAGCTGGATGACCTATAGCCTCGACTTCGATTCCCGTGCATTGAAGGAGTGGAAGAAGCTGGGCGATACCGTGCGTCAGCAGTTCAAAAAGAAACTGGCGGAGGTTCTGCTGAATCCTCGGGTTGAAGCCAATCGCCTTCACTCGCTACCAGACTGCCTTTAAGGAAATCGCCTAGGTATTTGGACTGCGCTTGCGAGCAAGGCACTCAATTCCCAAGCGAGACGCAGACTCTGTGGGAGCGGGCGCGCCCGCGAAGCAGGCGACGCGGTGTATGGCACCGGCTGCGCCGGTGTTCGCGGCCACGGCCGCTCCCACAGGTCCAGCATGAGCCCGAAGCCAGCGCAGTCCCTGTGGGAGCGGGCGCGCCCGCGAAGCAGGCGACGCGGTGTATGGCACCGGCTGCGCCGGTGTTCGCGGCCACGGCCGCTCCCACAGGTACAGCGTGATCCCGAAGCCAGCGCAGTCCCTGTGGGAGCGGGCGCGCCCGCGAAGCAGGCGACGCGGTGTATGACACCGGCTGCGCCGGTGTTCGCGGCCACGGCCGCTCCCACAGGTACAGCGTGATCCCGAAGCCAGCGGAGTACCTGTGGGAGTGGGTTCACCCGCGAAGAGGCCCGCCCAGGCAAACCCGCCGCTTAAACCCCATGCAACCGCAGCGCCCGCTGCGCACACTCCCGCCAACTCAACCTGCGCTTCTGCACCGGCCCCAGCGGGTCCACCTCCCCAGCCAGCACCACCGGCATATCCCGCATCCTCACCCAAGGCTCACTCTGCCAATACAACAACGTCGCGCTCCGCCCCCCAGGCCAGCACATCTGCCCCAGTCGCGGGACATCCTCCACCCCGTTCTGCGTTCAAAGTGACAACGGTAAAAGTTGTAGGATGCTTCCTGTTCTGCCATTCCCCTGCCAATAAAAAAGGCTGCCAATCGGCAGCCTTCTCGATGCTCAGCCCGGACGATCAATCCCAGCTCAACGCCCCACCAGTCTGATACTCGATCACACGCGTCTCAAAGAAGTTCTTCTCCTTCTTCAAGTCCATGATCTCGCTCATCCACGGGAACGGGTTGGTGGTCCCCGGGTACTCTTCCTTCAGGCCAATCTGGGTCAGGCGACGGTTGGCGATGAACTTGAGGTAGTCCTCCATCATCGCCGCGTTCATGCCCAGTACCCCGCGTGGCATGGTGTCACGGGCGTATTCGATCTCCAGCTGGGTCCCTTGCAGGATCATCTGGGTCGCTTCTTCCTTCATCGCCGCGTCCCACAGGTGCGGGTTCTCGATCTTGATCTGGTTGATCACGTCGATACCGAAGTTCAGGTGCATCGACTCGTCACGCAGGATGTACTGGAACTGCTCGGCGACGCCGGTCATCTTGTTGCGGCGGCCCATGGACAGGATCTGGGTGAAGCCGCAGTAGAAGAAGATGCCTTCCAGCACGCAGTAGTAAGCGATCAGGTTGCGCAGCAGCTCTTTGTCGGTTTCGACGGTGCCGGTGTTGAATTCCGGATCGGAGATGGCGCGGGTGTACTTCAGGCCCCAGGCGGCTTTCTTCGCGACCGACGGGATCTCGTGGTACATGTTGAAGATCTCGCCTTCATCCATGCCCAGCGACTCGATGCAGTACTGGTAGGCGTGGGTGTGGATCGCCTCTTCGAAGGCCTGGCGCAGGATGTACTGGCGGCACTCCGGGTTGGTGATCAGGCGGTACACGGCCAGGGCCAGGTTGTTGGCTACCAGCGAGTCGGCGGTGGAGAAGAAGCCGAGGTTGCGCATGACGATGCGGCGCTCGTCCTCGGTCAGGCCGTCCATGCTCTTCCACAGGGCGATGTCGGCGGTCATGTTGACCTCTTGCGGCATCCAGTGGTTGGCGCAGCCGTCCAGGTACTTCTGCCAGGCCCAGTCGTACTTGAACGGTACCAGCTGGTTGAGGTCGGCGCGGCAGTTGATCATGCGCTTTTCGTCAACACGCACGCGGGCGCCGGAGCCTTCCAGCTCGGCCAGGCCTTCGGCGATGTCGAGGTCGTTCAGGGCAGCCTTGGCGCGCTTGACGGCGTCGGAGTCGTCGGCGGTGGCGGCACGGGCTTCCAGGGCGGCGGCACCACCGGCGCTGTCGAGCTTGTCGAGGGTGGCGGCGGCAGTGGCCTGCGCAGGGGTGTTGCCTTTGGCGGCTACTTCGCCGTCTTCCTTGTCGAATTCGTCCCAGCTCAGCATGGTTTGGCTCCTGCTTGAGGGTCGCCCTGGGGCAACCGGTTGGATTTTAAGAATGTGATGCCTGACGCAAGGCCGTAACGGCGAATGGACAGCTCGAGAGGCTGACTCTCGTTTACATCTGGTGTGTTCTGGCTTGTACCTGGCCAGGCCTTCGCGAGGGGCCAGGGACAATTGATAGGTGCCCTTTTCAGAGGGGGCGAAGTATACCGGAATTCGCCTTCGATCGGGGCGCGTGTCTGGCGGGCGAGGGTAACTTTTTCGACCGGTCTGGCGTGCGTCCGTTCACGAAGTCTTGTGTAGTTTTCTACGGGAGGAGAGTTTAGCGCTAACCTATATGTTGTGCCAGTTTAAATTTGAAGGCACACCATATGGTGTTTTTATGGGTTTTCGTGTTGCCTGGCCTGGCCTCATCGCCGGCAAGCCAGGTCCCACAGATATCGCGCCAGGCCGGAGGGCGATGCAGTACCTGGGGGAGCTGGCTTGCCGGCGATGAGGCCAGGTCAGTAACCACTAGCTACGTGGGTTGTGCAGCGTTTCGACAATGTGAGTCTTGGGGTGCTTGCGGGCCTGTTCCACCGAAGTGAAGCGGCCGGTTTCCGCATTGCGACCAATCTTGCGAGTTGCCAGTTTTTTCCGCGCCATGGTTACGTCCTTTGCTGGAGAGGTCCTGTTCTTTTACCGAGCTGCGCGAGCAGTGGGCAAAGGGCAAGGCTTCTCCGTGGCGCAGATGCAAAAATGCCGCGCAGGGCACCCATGGGCACCCTGCGCGGCATTCAGGTCTTACTGGCAGGCTTCGCAGTCAGGCTCGTCGATCGCGCAGGCCTTCGGCACTGGCGCAGGGCCGGCTGCCTGGACCGGGGCGCTGTCGCCACCGCTGGAAACGGCGTTGAGCTTGCCGGTGTTGATGGTCGACTTCTCGGTGCTGGTCGCGGCCAGGGCACGGAGGTAGTAGGTGGTCTTCAGACCACGGTACCAGGCCATGCGGTAGGTCACGTCCAGCTTCTTGCCCGAAGCGCCGGCGATGTACAGGTTCAGCGACTGGGCCTGGTCGATCCACTTCTGGCGACGCGAGGCGGCATCGACGATCCACTTGGTCTCGACTTCGAACGCGGTGGCGTACAGGTCCTTCAGCTCTTGCGGGATACGCTCGATCTGCTGCACCGAACCGTCGTAGTACTTCAGGTCGTTGATCATGACCGAGTCCCACAGGCCACGGGCCTTCAGGTCGCGGACCAGGTACGGGTTGATCACGGTGAACTCGCCCGACAGGTTCGATTTCACGTACAGGTTCTGGTAGGTCGGCTCGATGGACTGCGAAACGCCGGTGATGTTGGCGATGGTCGCGGTCGGCGCGATGGCCATGATGTTCGAGTTGCGAATACCTTTCTTGACGCGCTCGCGCACCGGGGCCCAGTCCAGGGACTCTTCCAGGTTGACGTCGATGTACTTGGCGCCACGGGCCTCGATCAGGATCTGTTGCGAATCCAGCGGCAGGATGCCCTTGGACCACAGCGAACCCTGGAAGGTCTCGTACGCACCGCGCTCGTCAGCCAGGTCGCAGGACGCCTGGATGGCGTAGAAGCTGACCGCTTCCATCGACTTGTCGGCGAACTCGACCGCAGCATCGGAGCCGTACGGAATGTGCTGCAGGTACAGCGCATCCTGGAAGCCCATGATGCCCAGGCCGACCGGGCGGTGCTTGAAGTTCGAGTTACGCGCTTGCGGCACCGAGTAGTAGTTGATGTCGATCACGTTGTCGAGCATGCGCACGGCGGTGTTCACGGTGCGTTGCAGCTTGGCGGTGTCCAGCTTGCCGTCGACGATGTGGTTCGGCAGGTTGATCGAGCCCAGGTTGCAGACCGCGATCTCGTCCTTGTTGGTGTTCAGGGTGATCTCGGTGCACAGGTTCGAGCTGTGGACCACGCCCACGTGCTGCTGCGGCGAACGCAGGTTGCACGGGTCCTTGAAGGTCAGCCATGGGTGGCCGGTCTCGAACAGCATCGACAGCATCTTGCGCCACAGGTCTTTGGCCTGGATGGTCTTGAACACCTTGATCTTGTTGTACTCGGTCAGGGCTTCGTAGTACTCGTAGCGCTCTTCGAAGGCCTTGCCGGTCAGGTCGTGCAGGTCTGGCACTTCCGAAGGCGAGAACAGGGTCCACTTGCCGTCATCGAAGACACGCTTCATGAACAGGTCAGGGATCCAGTTGGCGGTATTCATGTCGTGGGTACGACGACGATCATCACCGGTGTTCTTGCGCAGCTCGATGAACTCTTCGATGTCCAGGTGCCAGGTTTCCAGGTAGGCACACACGGCGCCCTTGCGCTTGCCACCCTGGTTGACGGCAACGGCGGTGTCGTTGACCACTTTCAGGAACGGAACCACGCCCTGGGATTTGCCGTTGGTGCCCTTGATGTAGGAGCCCAGTGCACGCACAGGGGTCCAGTCGTTGCCCAGGCCACCGGCGAATTTCGACAGCATGGCGTTGTCGTGGATCGCGTGGTAGATGCCCGACAGGTCGTCCGGCACGGTGGTCAGGTAGCAGCTGGACAGCTGCGGGCGCAGGGTGCCGGCGTTGAACAGGGTCGGGGTCGAGGCCATGTAGTCGAAGGACGACAACAGGTTGTAGAACTCGATCGCACGGGCTTCCTTGTCTTTCTCTTCCAGCGCCAGGCCCATGGCCACACGCATGAAGAATACCTGTGGCAGCTCGAAGCGCACGCCATCCTTGTGGATGAAGTAGCGGTCGTACAGGGTCTGCAGGCCCAGGTAGGTGAATTGCTGGTCACGCTCGTGGTCGATGGCCTTGCCCAGACGCTCCAGATCGTAGCCTTTCAGGGCCGGGTCCAGCAGCTCGAACTCGACGCCTTTGTCGACGTAGGCCGGCAGGGCCTTGGCGTACAGGTCGGCCATTTCGTGGTGGGTGGCGCTCTCGGCCACGTTCAGGAAGCCCAGGCCTTCGGCGCGCAGGGTGTCCATCAGCAGGCGGGCGGTGACGAACGAGTAGTTCGGCTCGCGCTCGACCAGGGTACGGGCGGTCATCACCAGGGCGGTGTTGACGTCCTTGATGGCCACGCCGTCGTACAGGTTCTTCAGGGTTTCGCGCTGGATCAGCTCGCCGTCGACTTCGGCCAGGCCTTCACAGGCTTCGCTGATGATGGTGTTCAGGCGGGCCATGTCGAGCGGCGCCAGGCTGCCGTCGGCCAGGGTGATGCGGATGCTCGGGTGCGGCTCGACCACGGCGTCGGCGTTGCTGCGGGTAGCACGCTCCTTGGCACGCTGGTCGCGATAGATCACGTAGTCACGGGCGACTTTCTGCTCGCCGGCGCGCATCAGGGCCAGTTCGACCTGGTCCTGGATTTCTTCGATGTGGATGGTGCCACCCGATGGCATGCGACGCTTGAACGTGGCGGTGACCTGCTCGGTCAGGCGCGCGACGGTGTCGTGGATGCGCGACGAAGCAGCGGCGGTGCCGCCTTCAACTGCGAGGAACGCCTTGGTGATGGCCACGGTGATCTTGTCGTCGGTATAGGGGACGACAGTGCCGTTACGCTTGATCACACGCAGTTGGCCGGGAGCGGTGGCGGCCAGATCCTGGTTGGAATCGGCGGCCTGCGGCACCTTGGCCTGCGGGTTCTCGCGAGTTGTGTCGGTTTGCATGGGTGGGTGTCTCCACAGTTTCTATATTGTTCAGGCGCCTTTTGGGCGCCCACCGTTCCGTCCACTTGCTCGATGGCCTGGCGGGGATGGGCAATGCATGCGCATCCGCCCGCGCGGGCGTACCAACTTCGGGACAGACTCAGGAATAAGGGCAATTGGCTCGCCGCTCCCTGGCCGAAGTCAAAGGTTCTGGGCCGGGCCCAAAAACTGTTGCTGATGGATGCCAGGCCTGGCCTGTAGCACCCATACCCGAACAAGGCCCTGGAAGGGCTTGCCTCGGTCGCCTCCGCAGGAGCGGTTTGGCTGCTGGAATCACTTGAAGTTCACCCGGAAAATCGCTTGATTTTGCGGGTTGACTTTTGTGTGTGATTTTGCACGAACCCCTATATCTAGTGGTTCGCTGCGATCGGGATACAAGATAATGCGGTATCGGGGGCTTTGCAAGGCGGAGCCCCTGTGGATAACTTGTGCGTACTTTGTGAGTGAATGGTGGGTATTCGCTGTAGGCCTTGTGCCAAGTGGTTTGCAGTATTTTTCTGCGTCCTGCTGCCCCTGGGCAGAATTTTTCGGGCGCGAACCCTATCACAAAAAACGGTTCAGTCGAGGGGCTGCCGGGCGGCTTGGCAGTGCCGGGGGCGGGACGTAGTATCCGAAGTAGATGTTGCCTTTTGGTTAAAGGGTCATGTTTCCTGCACCGGCCCTTTCGCCGGTGAACCCGCTCCCACAGGTATTGCACAGGCTTCGAAAGCGGCTCGGTTCCTGTGGGAGCGGGCGAGCCCGCGAAGGGGCCGGTACAGGCCACAGAAAAACAACAAACAAAGGCACAAGCCATGGACCACCCCGCACCCCGCATCCTCATCGTCGAAGACGACCAGCGCCTGGCCGAGCTCACCGCCGAGTACCTGCAGGCCAACGGCTACGAAGTCAGCGTCGAAGGCGATGGCGCTCGCGCCGCGCGGCGCATCGTCGACAGCCAGCCCGACCTGGTCATTCTCGACCTGATGCTGCCCGGCGAGGACGGCCTGAGCATCTGCCGCCGGGTGCGCAGCCAGTACCCGGGCCCGATCCTCATGCTGACCGCCCGCAGCGATGAACTGGACCAGGTCCAGGGCCTGGACCTGGGGGCCGATGACTATGTCTGCAAACCCGTACGCCCACGCCTGCTGCTGGCACGCATTCAGGCCCTGCTGCGCCGCAGCGAAGCACCGGACAGCAAGCGCCAGGACCTGGCCTTCGGCGCGCTGCGCATCGACAATCGCCTGCGCGAGGCGCGCCTGGGCGAACAGCTGATCGAGCTGACCGGCGCCGAATTCGACCTGCTCTGGCTGCTGGCCAGCAACGCCGGGCGGGTGCTGACGCGCGAGCAGATCTTTACCGCGCTGCGTGGCGTCGGCTACGACGGCCAGGACCGCTCCATCGACATACGCATCTCCAGGATCCGCCCAAAGATCGGCGACGACCCGCTCCAGCCAAGGCTGATCAAGACCCTACGCAGCAAGGGCTACCTGTTCGTCGGCGAAGCCCCATGAACAACTCCATCTTCCTGCGCATCTATGGCGGCATGCTGGCCGTGCTGGTGCTGGTGGCCCTGCTCGGGGTGCTCAGCCTGCACCTGGTCAACGAAGTGCGTGCCGCGCAGCACCGAGAGGGCCTGGCCCAGGGTACGTTCAGCCTGATGGCCGACAACCTGGCGCTGCAGAACGACACCGAGCGCAAGCGCTCGCTGCTGATCTGGGAGCGCCTGCTCGGTGTGCCGCTGGCGCTGCAACCGATGACTGCGCGCACACTCGATGGCGGCCAGCGGGCGCGCCTGTACCGCGGCCTGGTGGTGGTGGAGAAGACCGGCCCGCATGCAGCCCAGGTGTTGCGCAAGGTCGGCCAGCAAGACCTGATGCTGGTAGCGCAGATCAAACAGATCAGCGAGCAACTGGCGCGGGCCACCCTCTATCTGCTGGCCGACGAACTGGTGCGCTATCCGGTGACCGAACAGCAACAGCGCCTGGCACAGATCAAGAAAGAAAAGGGCTTCGGCTTTGGCGTGGCCCTGCAGCGCATCGAGCGGGTGAGCCTGGATGATGACCAGCGGCGCCGGGTCGAGGAAGGCGACACGGTCATGGCCCTGGGCAAGGATGGTGACTCGATCCGCGTGTTCGCCGGGCTGGCTGGTTCGCCGTGGGTGCTGGAAATCGGCCCGCTGCACCAGCTCAACCCCTATCCGCCGCAGTTGCTGATCCTGATCACCTTTCTTGGCCTGTGCCTGATCGGCTTGGTGGTCTACCTGCTGGTACGCCAACTGGAGCGGCGCGTGTCGGGCCTGGAGATTGCCGCTACGCGCATCGCCCAGGGCAGCCTGGATACCCGTGTGCCGGCCGACGATGCCGACTCGGTGGGGCGCCTGGCCGCGGCTTTCAATGGCATGGCCGAGCACCTGCAACGCTCGCTGACCATGCAGCGCGAGCTGGTGCGGGCGGTTTCCCATGAGCTGCGCACGCCGGTGGCACGCCTGCGCTTTGGCCTGGAGATGATCGAAAGTGCCACCACCGAGCAGGCTCGGGCCAAGCACCTGGCGGGCATGGACGGCGATATCCAGGACCTCGACAAGTTGGTCGACGAGATGCTCACTTACGCCCGCCTGGAGCAGGGCGCACCGGCGCTGAAGTTCGAGCGTGTCGACCTGGATGCCTTGCTCGACCGCGTGATCGAAGAGCTCGCGCCGCTGCGTGCCGAGGTACGGGTTGTGCGCGGTGAGTGCCAGGGTGCCGATGGCGAAGGCGCCTGGGTCGAGGCCGAGCCGCGCTACCTGCACCGGGCCCTGCAGAACCTGGTGGGCAACGCCATGCGCCATGCCGAGGCCGAGGTGCGCCTGAGCTACCAGTTGGGGCAGCAACGCTGCCGCATCGATGTGGAGGATGACGGCCCGGGGATACCCGAGGGTGTCTGGGACCGTATTTTCACACCGTTCACTCGCCTCGACGACAGCCGTACACGCGCCTCGGGCGGGCATGGCCTGGGCCTTTCGATTGTGCGGCGGATCATCTACTGGCACGCGGGCCGGGCCACGGTGGGGCGCAGCGCCGCGCTGGGCGGTGCCTGCTTCAGCCTGAACTGGCCACGGCAGCAAGCGCCGTTGTGACGGTCAGGCGCTGACCAGGCTGAGCAGATGGCCGTCCTGCAGGCAGAACTGGCCCTGCAGCTCGGCGCCATGCCGCCACTGCGGCGACAGGTCGGTGAGCAGGCGCAGGCGGGCCAGGCCTTCGGCAGACCAGTCCAGCACTTCGGCGTGTTCGAAGTAGAAACGCTGGCGGGTCAGCGGGTAGAGCGTCTTGAACAGGCTTTCCTTCAGCGAGAAGGTCAGGGTGACTGCAAGGCCGAGCTGGCGGCGGTCCAGGCGCTCGAGCTCGGGCGGGGTGAGGATTTCACCCATCAGCCGCTCGGCACGCTGGTCATCCAGCAGTGCTTCCTGGTCCAGGCCCAGGCCCTGGCAACTGCCCTCGGCAGCGACTACGGCGGCCGCCCAGCCTTTGCCGTGGGTGATCGAGCCGTGAATGCCGGCGGGCCAGACGGGCGAGCGGTCCTCGTGCGTACCCGGTACGTAGTCACGGCCGTCCAGGCGCTGCAGCGCGGCACGGGCGCAAACCCGGCCGGCCAGGTACTCGGCTTGGCGCTTGGCCACCGAGCGTTGCAGGCTGGCAGTGGGCACCACGCCGGTGCGCTGGAAGTCGTCGGGCGCCAGGCGCGTCGGATCGAAGGCGCAACTGACCAGCACCGCGCCAGGTAGTGGGCGGGGTAGGGGCCAGTGGTACTGGAGGGGGGCGCAGCAGGCAGGGAGTGTGTTCATGGGGCTATTGTGCCAGCCGCAGCGGTGGTGTGGGAGGTGGAATAGCTGGGGCTGCTTTGCAGCCCATCGCGACACAAGGCCGCTCCTACACAAAGCGACGCAGTACCTGTAGGAGCGGCCTTGTGTCGCGATGGGCCGCAAAGCGGCCCCGGTAATCCCTACTTGAACACCTTCTTGAAGAACGCCTGCATGTCCGCCCAGGAGCGTTCATCCGCGGCCTTGTTGTAGCCGATATCCGGCCCGCCATGCTCGCCGTGGCTCAAGCGGTCCGCGTCCGGGTTGGTAAATCCGTGCTTGGCACCGTCGATACTGACGAACTGATAGTTGACCTTGGCCGCATCCATCTCGGCCTTGAACGCCTCCACCTGCTGCGGGGTAACCATGCTGTCCGCCGCACCATGTTCGACCAGGATATCCGCGCGAACCACCCCAGGCCTGGCCGGGGTCTGGGTAGCCAGCGCGCCATGGAAGCTCACCACGCCGTCGAGTTTTTCGCCGCGGCGTGCGGCATCCAGCACCACCTTGCCGCCGAAGCAGTAGCCGACAGCGCCCAGTTGATGCTTGTTGGTGTTCGGCTGCAGTTTCAGCAGTTCGAGGCCGGCATCGAAGCGCCGCGCAGCCGCTTTCGGGTCTTTCAGCGCTTCTGTCATGAATGCCTGGGCATCGGCAGGGTGTTCGGTTTGCTTGCCGTCGCCATACATGTCGATGGCCAGCGCGTTGTAGCCCAGCGCCGCGAGGTCACGGGCGCGGCGCTTGGCGTAGTCGTTCAGCCCCCACCATTCATGCACCACGACAATGCCGGGGCGCTTGCCTTCGACAGCGTCGTCATAGGCGTAGTAGCCGACCAGGCGATTGCCGTCGGCGTCCTGGTAGGGGATCTCGCGGGTTTGTACCGCCGCTTGGGCGAGGGCGGCGCTGCACATCAGGGTCAAGGCCAGCAGGGCACGCATGGTCACTACTCCTTGTTCTGCAAACGGTTCGTTCAGCCAGGGTTCAGCCAGGGTTCAGGCGCGGTTCAGGGTGCCCTGCTTACTCTAGCTTCCAGACCGAAACAGCGCACCCAACTGGAGTATCCAGCCATGAAAACCTTCAACACCCTGCTTGCCGCCATGGCCGTCTGCGCCGCTGGCATCACCACTGCCCAGGCCGCTGATGACAACTTCGCCAGCCTGACCTACGGCCAGACCAGCGACAAGGTTCGCAAGTCCGGCCTGCTGCAGCGCAACACCGACCACCTCAACGCCGACGGCATCATCGGCAAGGACGACACCTGGGGCGTGCGAGTGGGCAAGATCAATGATCAGGGCCGCTACTACATGACTTACGACAATGTCTCGGGCGACCACAGCGGCCTGAAGCTGCGCCAGGAAAACCTGCTGGGCAGCTACGACCTGTTCCTGCCGGTGGGTGATACCACCAAGCTGTTCGGCGGCGGCAGCCTGGGCGTGACCAAGCTGACCCAGGACTCGCCGGGCGCCAGCCGGGATACCGACTACGGTTACGCGTATGGCCTGCAGGCCGGCGTGATCCAGGACATCACCGACAAGGCTTCGGTGGAGCTGGGCTACCGTTACCTGCGTACCAACGCCGCCACCGAAGTGGGTGCGCACGGCGGGCCGAAGGACGGCACCCTGCGCCTGACCAGCAGCGCGCAGACCTACCTGGCTGCAAGCTACAAGTTCTGACGGGCGAGCCGGGTTATCCTGTACCGGCCTCTTCGCGGCTGAAGCCGCTCCCACAGGTACCGCACAGTTCTTGAAACCTGTGCGATTCCTGTGGGAGCGGCTTTAGCCGCGAAAGGGCCGGTACAGGCAATAAATATCAAGGAGCTGCACATGAAACTGCTGGTGGTCGAGGACGAAGCCCTGCTTCGCCATCACCTCTACACCCGCCTGGGCGAAAGCGGCCATGTGGTCGAGGCGGTGGCCGATGCCGAAGAGGCGCTGTACCAGGCCGGGCAGTACCACTTCGACCTGGCCATCATCGACCTGGGCCTGCCCGGCATCAGCGGGCTGGAACTGATCACGCGCCTGCGCAGCCAGGACAAGACCTTCCCCATTCTCATCCTCACCGCCCGCGGCAACTGGCAGGACAAGGTCGAGGGGCTTGCCGCCGGTGCCGACGACTATCTGGTCAAGCCGTTCCAGTTCGAAGAACTCGAGGCGCGCCTGAACGCCCTGCTGCGCCGCTCCAGCGGCTTCACCCAATCGACCATTGCCGCCGGCCCGCTGGTGCTCGACCTCAACCGCAAGCAGGCGACGCTGGACGAGCAGCCCCTGGCTCTGACGGCCTACGAATACCGCATCCTCGAATACCTCATGCGCCATCACCAGCAGGTGGTGGCCAAGGACCGCCTGATGGAGCAGCTGTACCCGGGTGACGAGGAGCGCGACCCCAATGTCATCGAAGTGCTGGTCGGCCGCCTGCGGCGCAAGCTCGAGGGCGAGCACGGTTTCAAGCCGATCGACACCGTGCGCGGCCTGGGCTACCTGTTCACCGAGCGCTGCCGATGATCCGTTCGCTGCGGGTGCGCCTGATGCTGGCGGCCGCGGTGCTGGCGCTGCTGTTCATGCTGGCGCTGCTGCCGGCCTTGCAGAAAGCCTTCAGCCTGGCCCTGCAGGAGTCGATCGAACAACGCCTGGCTTCGGATGTGACCACGCTGATTTCCGCTGCGCGCATCGAACATGGCCAACTGCAGATGCCGACGCTGCTGCCGGACGAGCGTTACAACCTGCCATACACCGGCCTGCTCGGCTATATCTTCGACCGCGACGGCGAGCTGGTCTGGCAGTCGCGGGCTACCGCCGCGCAGAACATCAACTACCGCCCGCGCTACGACGGCCGTGGCAATGAATTTGCCCGTATTCACCAGGCCGATGGCGAAGAGTTCTTCGTCTATGACGTCGAGATAAAGCTGCTGGGTGGCCAGAGCGCCGCTTACAGCATCGTTGCCCTGCAACCTGTGCGCGAATACCAGCACACCCTCGATGGCCTGCGCGAAAAGCTTTATCTGGGCTTTGGCGCGGCCTTGCTGGCGCTGCTGGCGCTGCTATGGGCCGGTTTGACCTGGGGCCTGCGTTCGTTGCGCCGGCTCAGTCGCGAGCTGGACGATGTGGAATCGGGCGAGCGCGATGGCCTGAGCGGCGAACACCCACGTGAGCTGCTGCGCCTGACCGGCTCGCTGAACCGCCTGTTGCGCAGCGAGCGCGAGCAGCGCCAGCGCTACCGTGATTCGCTCGATGACCTGGCGCACAGCCTGAAGACGCCGCTGGCGGTGTTGCAGGGGGTGGGCGAAAGCCTGCAGCAGCGTAGCGGCGAGCGCGAGCAGGCGCGCGTGCTGCAGAGCCAGATCGAGCGCATGAGCCAGCAGATCGACTACCAGCTGCAACGCGCCAGCTTGCGCAAGAGCGGCCTGGTACGCCACAGCGTGCTGCTGCGACCGCTGCTGGACAGCCTGTGCAGCACCTTGGCCAAGGTGTACCGGGACAAGCGGGTGGAGGTGACCCTGCAACTGCCCGAGGCGGCGCAGGTGCCGATGGAGCAGGGCGCGTTGCTGGAGCTGCTGGGCAACCTGCTGGAGAACGCCTACCGCCTGAGCCTTGGTCAGGTGCGCGTGAGCCTGGAGCAGGCGCCTGGGCTGTTGACCTTGTGCATCGAGGACGACGGGCCGGGGGTGCCGGTGGATCAGCGTGAGCGGATTCTGGAGCGTGGGGAGCGGCTCGACAGCCAGCATCCGGGGCAGGGGATCGGGCTGGCGGTGGTCAAGGATATCGTCGACAGCTATGACGCCGAGTTGAGCCTGGGTGATTCTCCTCTGGGGGGCGCGGCGTTCAGGATTACATTCAACCTGGATTGATTTTTAGCCTGTGCCGGCCTCTTCGCGGGTAAACCCGCTCCCACAAGACCGCAGAGGATCTGAATGCAGCCCGGTCACTGTGGGAGCGGGTTTACCCGCGAAGAGGCCAGCCCAGGCTATTGATGATGGGCGGATTCCCGCCAATGCCCCTGTACAAATCCCGCCATCGGGCGGAAATCCGCCAGCCCACCTCAGGCAAGTCGCCCCGTCGTTGGGCGTTTATCCCTTGCAAATACGGCCCTTGCACCCTTCGTGGGCATTTTGGCACCACCCTTGCTATTGATCCTCGCAGAGGCCTGCCCAGGCAGCTCGAACACAACGACAAATCCCTCCGGGTGCAGGAGGGTTAGCGATTCAGGTGCCCCATCGCCCTGGGAAGGGTGAACCGGCACACTTGAGGAAAATTAGCCATGACGACACGTCAGCCGCTGTACAAATCCCTGTATGTCCAGGTGTTGGTCGCCATCACCATCGGCATCCTGCTCGGCCACTACTACCCGGAGACGGGCGTCGCTCTCAAACCCTTGGGTGACGGCTTCGTCAAACTGATCAAGATGGTCATCGCCCCGATCATCTTCTGCACCGTGGTCAGCGGCATCGCCGGCATGCAGAGCATGAAGTCGGTCGGCAAGACCGGCGGTTACGCGCTGCTGTACTTTGAAATCGTCTCCACCATCGCCCTGATCATCGGCCTCGTCGTCGTCAACGTGGTCAAGCCGGGCGCTGGCATGCACATCGACGTCAGCACCCTGAACGCCAGCAGCGTGGCTGCCTACGCCGCCGCCGGCGCGCAGCAGACCACTGTCGGCTTCCTGCTCAACGTCATTCCCAACACCGTGGTCGGCGCCTTCGCCAACGGCGACATCCTGCAAGTGCTGATGTTCTCCGTGCTGTTCGGCTTCGCCCTGCACCGCCTGGGCAGCTACGGCAAGCCGGTGCTGGACATGATCGACCGCTTCGCCCATGTCATGTTCAACATCATCAACATGATCATGAAGCTGGCCCCGGTCGGTGCATTTGGTGCAATGGCCTTCACCATCGGCCAGTACGGCGTTGGTTCGCTGGTGCAGCTTGGCTACCTGATGGCCTGCTTCTACATCACCTGCCTGCTGTTCGTGCTGGTGGTGCTGGGTGGTATCTGCCGCGCCCACGGCTTCAGCGTCCTCAAGCTGATCCGCTACATCCGTGAAGAACTGCTGATCGTACTGGGCACTTCCTCCTCGGAATCGGCCTTGCCACGCATGCTGGCGAAGATGGAGCGCCTGGGTGCGAAGAAGTCGGTGGTTGGCCTGGTCATCCCGACCGGTTACTCGTTCAACCTCGATGGCACCTCGATCTACCTGACCATGGCTGCGGTGTTCATCGCCCAGGCCACTGACACCACCATGGACATCACTCACCAGATCACCTTGCTGCTGGTGCTGCTGGTGGCATCCAAGGGTGCTGCCGGCGTTACCGGCTCGGGCTTCATCGTGCTGGCCGCCACCCTGTCGGCTGTTGGCCATCTGCCGGTTGCCGGCCTGGCGCTGATCCTCGGCATCGACCGCTTCATGTCCGAAGCCCGCGCCCTGACCAACCTGGTTGGTAACGCCGTTGCCACCGTGGTCGTGGCCAAGTGGGTGAAGGAAATGGACAACGACAAGCTGGCATCGGAGCTGGCCTCCGGTGGTGCGCCGCTGGTCGATACTCGTCCGACCGACGACCTGGGCGTGGCTGAAGGCCCGGCTCGCTGATCGCGGGATGGTGAAAAGAAAAAGGCGACCTCAGGGTCGCCTTTTTCATGTGCCTTCATACCTGTGCGCGCTCCTACAAGGGACCGCGTACAGGCGCGAAGACCGCGCACAGTCCAGAGGTCAGGCCAGCACCACCTCCAGCACCCGGATCACGTCCGGTTGCGGGTAGTGCCAGCGCACCTGCACATCCCAGAACTTCACCCCATACACCCGCTCCGCCGGCGGCACCTGGTAGGCCGGCCGTGGGTCCTGCGCCAGGCATTGCTCGATCAGCTCCACCAGCGGTTCACCCAGGCGCAGTGCATGTTCGCGGGCCTGGAGCAGGGCGTTGTCGCCCCACTGCACGGCGATCGCGGCTGGCGCCTGGCTGGCCATCTGGTTGCTGGCGCCAGCGATGCTATCGGCGTACGGCACATACGGCTTGATGTCCAGCACCGGCGTACCGTCCAGCAGGTCGATACCAGACAGCAGCAGCCGCCCGGGTTCCACGCCTTCCAGGCGTACCACCGACTGACCGATGCCATTGGGCCGGTGGGTGGCGCGGGTGGCGAACACACCCATGCTCTTGTTCCCGCCCAGCCGCGGTGGCCGCACCTTCAGGCGGGGTTTGTCTTCCAGTGCCTGGTGAAACAGGAACAGCAGCCAGACATGGCTGACCTGCTCCAGCCCCTCGACCGCATCGCCCTGGTCGAACGGCGGCAGCAGCTCGAGCACTCCGCGTGCGGCGGGCGCCAGTTGCGGCTGGCGCGGGATGGCAAACTTCTCCTTGAAACAGGAGCGGATGACGCCGACCGGGGTAACCGTGTGCTGCATGGCCAATCAGCCGCGCACGCGCAGGGTCAGGCCCTTGAGGAAATTGCGCAGCAACTGGTCGCCGCAGGGGCGGTAGTTGTCATGGCCAGCCTTGCGGAACAACGCACTGAGCTCGGGTTTGCTGACCGGGAAGTTGACCGACTTGAGGATCGCATGCAGGTCATCTTCCTTGAGCTCGAAAGCCACCCGCAGCTTCTTGAGGATGAGGTTGTTGGTCACCGGCAGCTCGATCGGCTGCGGCGGGCGGCTGTCATCCTTGCCGCGACGGTGGATCACCAGGCCGTCGAGAAAGTGCGCGATGACCCGTTCCGGGCAGCGCACGAAGCCTTCCTCGTCTTCCTTCTTCAGGTAGGTGGCCAGTACCAGGGGGTGCACGTCGAGGCCAGATAGCCCGATGATTTCGGCCATCTTGGCGTCATTCACCTTGAGCATGTAGCGCAGGCTGCGCAGGACGTCGTTGTGGTTCATTGTTGCAGAATCCTGTTCAGGTGCCGCGCCTGTGGGCGCGGCGTATTGCTTAGAAACGTTCAGTAGTGGCCAGGTAGCGCCACTGGCCCAGGGGCAACTTGCCCATCGACACGCCACCCAGGCGGATGCGGCGCATGCCGACCAGCTCCAGGCGCAGGTAGGCGCACAGCTCGGCAATCTGCCCTGGCTGCGGGTTTTTCAGGGCCATGCGAAGGTGGGTCTCGTTCTGCCAGCTGGCCTTGGCTCTAGGCAGCTCGCGGTCATTGCGGGTGGCACCGCGCGCCAGGCGTTCCAGCGCCTGGGGCGTGGTTTCGCCACGCACTTCAACGATGAATTCCTGTTCGAGACGGCGCAGGTCCGCGTCGATCTTGCGGGTTACCCGCCAGTCCTGGGTGAATACCTGCAGGCCGCTGGCACCACGTTCCAGCGGCGCCACACAGGCCTGCCGGGCAAAATGCCCGTGCAAGGCGCGCACACCTTCGCGGTGGGCTTCGCTGAGGGTGCTCATGTTCATGCTGGCGCGGGCGGTTTCGCTGTCCACGCTGGCCGGTTGGTTCAGCAGCAGGGTTACCGGTTCCAGCGTTTCGGCACGGGCACCCGGCAGCAGTTCGACGCGCTGCTGCTCGACCTTGAACTGCGGTTGCTCGACCACCACGCCATCGACCGTGACCCAGCCGCCTTCAATATACTGCTCGGCCTCGCGGCGGGAGCAGCCAAGCTGCTCGATAAGGCGTTTGGACAGGCGGACGGGTTCGGACATGACGGCAATTCGCAAAGGCAGGGAAAGACCTGCATTGTACCTGCCCGCGCGGCCGAGGGGCTGGGAATCTGTGTCATTTACGCCGTTTTGCGCAGGCGCATGTGCAGCAACGGGTAGGGTTGCCCCAAGCCGTCGGTCTCCGAACGGCCGATCACCTCGAAGCCCTCATGCAGGTAGAAGCCCAAGGCTTGCGGGTTCTGTTCATTGACATCCAGCCGTTCGGCATTCAGTTCGTCTATTGCATAGTGCAGCAGGCGCTTGCCAACCCCTTTGCCACGGTAGTGCGGTGCGACGAACAGCATGTCCACGCGCCCGTTGGCGACCCCGGCGAAACCACAGATGCGCTGGCGGTCCTTGCAGCAGATCAGCATTACGGCGTCGAGGTAGCGACGCAGTACCTGGTCGCGTAGCAGGACGATGTAGCCATCCGGCAGGAAGTCGTGGGTGGCACGTACCGAGTCCTCCCACACCTGTGCCAGTTCGCCGTAGTCACCCAAGCGCGGGGTTTGCAGCGTCAGTACCGAATGCATGCCGGTGTTCCTCCATGACGATAAGGCAAACATAGCAGGCCAACCACTGGTCGGCTTGTCCGTGCGCTGCTTGAACCTCGGTATTCGCCGGTCTATTACTTTTTCGTGGGAAAAATTCCCACGCATCGAAAGGCAACAACCGAACTCAGGATTCCCGGCTCGATTTGGCGTTTCTCATGGCGACAACCTGGAGACGAAATATGCAAATCCATGTGCTGTTCAAAAAGGCTCTATTGGCTGTAGCCGTTGCTGGCGTGCTGTCGACTTCCATCGTTCTGATCCCAGACTCGATATCCAGTGGCTCCAGCGCCTACGCCAAGGATGGCGGTGGAGGTGGCGGTGGCGGTCACGGTGGCGGTCACGGTGGCGGCGGTGGTGGTCATGGCGGTGGCGGGCACGGTGGCGGCGGTGGCGGTCATGGCGGTGGCGGCGGCGGTCACGGTGGCGGCGGTGGCGGTCATGGCGGTGGCGGCGGTGGTCACGGTGGCGGCGGTGGTGGCCATGGCGGTGGCGGCGGTGGTCACGGTGGTGGCGGTGGCCATGGCGGTGAAGGCGGCGGCCACGGCGCTGGCGGGGATGGAGATGGCCATGCCGGCAACAGTGGGCGCGGCCACGACGGTTCCTCGAACTCTGGGCGCAGCGGCAACCACGCTGAAGCAGGTGACGATCATGGCAATCACGTTGGCGGTGAGCCTGGGGACGATCACGGTAATCACGTTGGCGGCGAGCCCGGTGACGATCATGGCAATCACGTTGGCGGTGAGCCCGGGGACGATCATGGCAATCATGTTGGCGGTGAGCCTGGCGATGACCACGGCAATCATGTTGGTGGTGAACCTGGTGATGATCGTGGCGACCATCTGGGTGGCGAACCGGGTGATGACCGCGGTGAGCATGCCGCAGGCGAACCGGGTGATGACAACAGCAGGAGCTGACTGGCTCTGAACGGTCTCATGCAGCGCCTACGGGGCGGGCCTGCGTGAGGCCAGGTTCGGATACACGGCAGCCCCACTCAACGCGAAATGCAATGAGCGCCGACGACTATCCCTCATCTCGTCAGGGATATGGTTACAGTTGGTGTGGGATCTTTTCCCGCGTCGTATACTGGGTTCATCTGTCAAGGAATGCGCTCAATGCAATCGCCTACCATCCCCCCTTCGATGTTAAGCGCACTGCGGCGTGTCATGCGTCCTCTGGTGCGCCTGATGCTGCGCAAAGGGGTCACTTTCCCGATGTTCGCCGACCTGCTCAAGGAAGTGTTCGTCGATGTCGCTCATCGCGAATTTCGCCTGGACGGTACAGTGCCGACCGACAGCCGCATCAGCCTGCTCACGGGCGTGCATCGCAAGGATGTCCGGCGTCTGCGCAGCGAGGGGGGCGAATCGCTCGGCGCGCTGCCGGAAAACATCACGTTAGGTGCGCAGTTGGTCAATATGTGGACCACCGGCAAGCCGTTCTGCTCGGAGCCTGGCCAGGCGCTGCCGTTGCCGCGCCTGGCGAGTGTCGGCGGCGATAGCTCGTTCGATGCCCTGGTGGCGAAAGTCAGCACCGACATCCGCGGGCGGGTGGTGCTGGATGAGTGGTTGCGCCTGGGTATCGTCCGGCTCGATGAGCACGACTGTGTGCACCTGGAAGCCCAGGCATTCGTGCCGCAGAAAGGCTTCGACGAAAAGGCCGCGTACTTTGGCCACAACCTGCATGACCATGCCTGTGCAGCAGTGCACAACCTGAGTGGGGACGGCCAGCCGTTCTTTGAACGCAGTGTGCACTACGACGCCTTGAGCCCGGCCAGCGTCGACCACTTGCGTGCAGCAGTGGAAAAGGATGGCATGCAGATGCTGCTTGCCTTCAGCCGGCTCGCATCAGGCCTGGAAGAGGTCGATGTACCCAGTGCCGAGCAACGTCAGCGCATCACTGTCGGGCTTTATTTCTACACTGAGACTACCGACCCCGATTTGTCGAAGACATCAGAGCCATGACTTCCTTCGCGCGCTGCCTCAGTGTCGTCACGCTGATCCTGGGTTTCGGGCTGAACCTGATGGCGCCTGGCCAGGTGGTCGCAGCGCCGGTGTGTGTCAGCCGTGACGAAGTGGGTATGGCGGGTGCGGCGGGCTTGCAGTTTCCGGGTGGTATTGGTGGTACCGGCGCCAGAACGGGCGGTGTCGGCGGTACCGGTGTGCGCAGTGAAAACGGCGGAATGGGTGGCACCGGTGCGCCGCTGCCGCAGCGCCCTGGCGGCACGGGCGGGACCGGTGCGGTGGCCGACGGTGTGGACGGCACCTTCATCGATAACGGCGGGGTGGGCGGTACCGGCGCACCGACCCTGCGCCCGGGCGGTACCGGGGGCACGGGCATCGTTGGCACTATCACCGGGTTCGCCTCGATCTGTGTCAATGGGCTGGAAGTACACTTTGGCAAAGATGTGCCCGTGAGTGAAAACGGTGCGCCTGCCAGTAGCGCTCACCTGGCAATCGGCCAGGTTGTCGCGGTGGAGGCCTTTGCCGGCAAGCGAGGCCTGCAAGCAGGGCGCATCTCGATCCTCAACGTTTACGAAGGGCCGCTGACGGCACTGCCCAATGCTTCGGCCCCCCTGCGGGTCATGGGCCAACCCGTGCGGCTTGCTGCAGGGGCGCGGGTGGCTGAGGGGCTGCGCCCGGGCGAGCCGGTCAGAGTCAGTGGACTGCGCGATGCCAAGGGCGAAGTGGTAGCCAGCCGTATCGAACGGGCGCCAGGGCTCAGGGAGGCCAGTGCCATCGGTGCGGTTGATCGTACTGGTAACCTTCAAGGGCTCAAGCTGGGAACCCGTGTGGCACCCGCGCGGGAAGTGCTGGTGCGTGGGCAGTGGACCGGGCGCCAGCTGGTAGTGGCGCAAACCCGTCCAGACCCGAGCCTGCCTTTTGCTGGCCGTGTGCAGGCGGCGGTGATCGAAGGGCTGGTACAGCGCAGCCACGCTCAACAACTGGTGGTGGCAGGCATCAAGGTGACGCTGGGGCAGGGCACAGTGATCGTCGGCAAGCAGCCCGCGGCATTGGCGCTCGATCAACGTGTGCGGGTGAGCGGGGTGTTCAGTGGCAAGCACGAGCTGCGGGCGACCCGCGTGGAGTTCCATGATGACCGAGTCGACAACCCGGACAGAGGGCATTCGGGGCGTGGCAGCGAGCACGGTGCCAGTGACGTTGAAGGGGTCAGCAATAGCGGGCATGGCGGACGCGATACGACCAGTGACCGCATTGAAAGCAGTGATGACCACAGCGGGCACGGCGGTATTGACGATTCCAGTGGTCGGGGCAGTGCTGAGGGCGTGGACAGGTCCGGAACGTCGGAACGTGTCGAAACCGTGGAGCAACCCGAGAGCAGCAATAGTGGAAGCTCTGACCGGGTACAGAAGGTCGAGCTTGAAAAGGTGGAAAAGATTGAAAAAGCGGAGAAGATTGAAAAGGTAGAGAAAGTAGAAAAAGCCGAGAAGATCGAGAAGCCCGAAAAGGTCGAGAAGATCGAAAAGCCTGACAAAATCGAGAAAGTAGAAAAAGTAGAGAAGGTCGAGAAAGTAGAGAAGGTCGAGAAAGTAGAGAAGGTCGAAAAGATCGAAAGGCCCGAAACAACAGAGAAAGTCGAAAAAGTGGAACATCCGGAGCGATCTGGGCATTAGGCAACTAGGCTGGGGAAGTGCCATCACCGTTCCCGGCCGGGATACCGAGGTGCAGATGAGACCCACGCTCCCTCTTTTCGCCTGCTTGCTGTCATGCGCCAGCGCCTCGGCCCTGGGCGATACCTTCAGCGCCGCCATAGGCATGGACTATTCAAGTGGCGACTATGGCACGGGTACAACCTCGGAAATCTGGTACGTCCCCGTGGTCGGCAAGTATGAAACCGGCCCGATGACCTACAAGGTCACCGTGCCCTGGCTGCGCATCACCAACCCAGAGGTGGGCCCGAACGGTGACCCCTTGCCCGGTGGCTGCCGGGATGTGGAAAGCGGGTTGGGGGACACGGTTGCCAGCGCCGGTTATGCCCTGCTCGATGGCAGTGGCGGCGGCCTGATGCTGGACCTGATCGGCAAGGTCAAATTCCCCACTGCCGATGAAGACCAGTGCCTGGGCACCGGTGAATACGACTACACCGGCCAGGTCGACATCGCCAAGGCCTTTGGCCCGGTGACCGGCTTCGCGACCCTGGGCTGGAAGAAGTTCGGCGACCCGCCCGACAGCGATTTCGACGACCCGATATTTGCCAGCCTCGGCTTCGCCATGCCCGTGGCTGCAGGCACTTCGGCGGGCGCCTCCTACGACTGGCGGCAGAAGGTCGTCTCGACGGGCGCGCAGATCAGGGAACTTACCCTGTTCCTGACACACAAGCTCAACCAGCAGTGGAAAGTGCAACTCTATGCGGTCAAAGGCTTCTCGGATGCCAGCCCGGATGCAGAGGGCGGCCTGATGCTTTTTCATGCGTTCTGACGAAAAAGCCCCTGACCCGGTAATGCCTGTCAGACAGTGTTAACGGGGCCGCTTCGCAGCCCATCGCCGGCAAGCCGGCTCCCACAGGTACCGCGCAGAATTCAGGATTTGCGCGATCCCCTGTGGGAGCCGGCTTGCCGGCGATGGGCCGCGAAGCGGCCCCAAATTACACAACTGCAGGCATTATGTTCCAGCGCGATTAGATGGGTTCAGCCCACATGTCGTATTCGTCGGCATCCACCACGCGGCAACGCACCTTGTCACCCGGCTTGAAACCGTGGTCGCCATCGATGAACACGCTGCCATCGATCTCCGGGGCGTCGAAGAAGCTGCGGCCAACCGAACCTTGCTCTTCCACTTCATCGATCAATACGTCGATTTCCTTGCCGATGCGCAGTTGCAGGCGGGCGGCGCTGATGGCCTGCTGGTGGGCCATGAAGCGGTCCCAACGGTCCTGCTTGACGTCGTCCGGCACTTCTTCCAGGCCCAGGTCGTTGGCCGGGGCGCCTTCCACCGGCGAGTACTGGAAGCAGCCCACGCGGTCCAGCTGGGCTTCGGTCAGCCAGTCCAGCAGGTATTGGAAGTCTTCTTCGGTCTCGCCCGGGAAACCGACGATGAAGGTGGAGCGAATCACCAGCTCCGGGCACTGCTCGCGCCAGTTCTTGATACGCGCCAGGGTGCGGTCTTCGAACGCCGGGCGCTTCATGGCCTTGAGCACTTTCGGGCTGGCGTGCTGGAACGGGATGTCCAGGTACGGCAGGATCTTGCCGGCGGCCATCAGCGGGATCACGTCGTCGACGTTCGGGTATGGGTAAACGTAATGCAGGCGTACCCAGGCACCCAGGCTGCTCAGTGCTTCGCACAGTTCGAGCATGCGGGTCTTGACCGGGCGGCCGTTCCAGAAGTCGGTCTTGTACTTGACGTCGACGCCATAGGCGCTGGTGTCCTGGGAAATCACCAGGATTTCCTTGACCCCGGCCTTGACCAGGCGCTCGGCCTCGCTCAGCACTTCGCCGACCGGGCGGCTGACCAGCTTGCCGCGCATGGACGGGATGATGCAGAAGCTGCAGCTGTGGTTGCAGCCTTCGGAAATCTTCAGGTACGCATAGTGGCGCGGGGTCAGCTTGACGCCCTGCGGCGGCACCAGGTCGATCAGCGGGTTGTGGTCCTGGCGTGGCGGCACCACTTCGTGCACGGCGTTGACCACCTGCTCGTACTGCTGCGGGCCGGTGACCGACAGCACGCTCGGGTGCACGTCACGGATGCTGCCTTCCTCGACACCCATGCAGCCGGTGACGATGACTTTGCCGTTTTCCTTGATCGCTTCGCCGATCACTTCCAGCGACTCGGCCTTGGCGCTGTCGATGAAACCGCAGGTGTTGACCACCACCACGTCGGCGTCCTCGTAGGTGGGCACGACTTCATAGCCTTCCATGCGCAGCTGGGTCAGGATGCGCTCGGAATCGACCAGGGCTTTTGGGCAACCCAGGCTTACGAAACCTACCTTGGGGGTGGCGGGCGTGGTGGACATGACTAACCTCGGTATTGAATGCAGGTCGCCCGACCGGAATCGGGGGCGATCTTGACGGGCGCTTTTGGCGCCTCTGATCAAAAAGTGCGCAATTCTAGCGAGCGCAGGTTCGCTTGACCAGCAGAAATGCGACGAACGCTGCGCTATGCTTCGCGCCATTGCGTCGGGGGTATCGGTATCACCTGGCGCATGGGGAATTCTACTGGCCTTGCAAGGCCGTCTGCGGGAGTGTTCGATGGTTCAGGCAAGCAGTCACGCCGAGGGCGGGCACGAGGGGAAGCAGGGCGCGACGCGGTCGCTGAGCCTGCTCGTGGCGGCGGTCGGGGTAGTTTATGGCGATATCGGTACCAGCCCGTTGTATACCCTCAAGGAAGTCTTCAGCGGCGGGTACGGAGTACCGGTCAACCATGACGGTGTGCTAGGGATCCTGTCGCTGATCCTGTGGTCGCTGCTGTGGGTGGTGTCGTTCAAGTACGTGATGTTCATCCTGCGCGCCGACAACCAGGGCGAGGGCGGCACCATGGCGTTGACCGCGCTGGCGCGGCGGGCCACGGCGGCCTACCCGAGGTTGCGCACGTTGATGGTGGTGTGCGGGTTGATCGGCGCTTCGTTGTTCTATGGCGACAGCATGATCACCCCGGCGGTGTCGGTGCTCTCGGCGGTAGAGGGCATGGGCCTGGCGTTCGAGGGTATCGACCACTGGGTGGTGCCGATTTCGCTGGTGATATTGGTGGCGCTGTTCCTGGTGCAAAAGCACGGCACCGACAAGATCGGCAAGCTGTTCGGCCCGATCATGGTCATCTGGTTCGTGGCGCTGGGTGCGCTGGGGGTGCATGGCATTTCGCAGAGCCCGGATGTACTCAAGGCATTCAACCCGATCTGGGCGGTGAACTTCTTCGTGGTTCACCCCGGCATGGGTGTCGCCATTCTCGGTGCGGTGGTGCTGGCACTGACCGGTGCCGAGGCGTTGTACGCCGACATGGGCCACTTTGGCCGCAAGCCGATCGCCCGGGCCTGGTTTGCCTTGGTACTGCCGGGGCTGGTGCTCAACTACTTTGGCCAGGGCGCGTTACTGCTGCAAGACCCCGAGGCGGCACGTAACCCGTTCTACCTGCTGGCGCCGGGCTGGGCGCTGCTGCCGATGGTCGGTTTGGCTACCATGGCCACGGTGATCGCTTCGCAGGCGGTGATCTCAGGGGCGTTCTCCCTGACCCGCCAGGCCATTCAGCTGGGCTACATTCCCCGGATGCAGGTCCAGCATACCTCCAGCGACGAACAGGGGCAGATCTACATCGGCGCAATCAACTGGTCGCTGATGGTCGGCGTGGTACTGCTGGTGGTCGGTTTCGAGTCGTCCGGAGCCCTTGCGGCGGCCTACGGCGTGGCGGTGACCGGTACCATGCTGATGACCACCATCCTGGTCTCGGCGGTGATGCTGCTGCTGTGGAAGTGGCCACCGGTGCTGGCAGTGCCGATCCTGCTGGGCTTCCTGTTCGTCGACGGGCTGTTCTTTGCCGCCAACGTGCCGAAGATCGCCCAGGGCGGTGCCTTCCCGGTATTGGCCGGGGGCGTGCTGTACCTGTTGATGAGCACCTGGAAGCGCGGCAAGCAAATCCTGATGGAGCGTATCGACGAAGGCGCGCTGCCACTGCAGCTGTTCATCAGCAGCATACGCATTCAGCCGCCGCACCGGGTCGAAGGCACGGCGGTGTTCCTCACGGCGCGCTCCGATGCGGTGCCCCATGCGCTGTTGCACAACATGTTGCATAACCAGGTGCTGCACAGTCAGGTCGTGCTGTTGACGGTTGTCAGTGAGGACCGGCCACGGGTACCGGAGCAGGAGCGTTTCGAAGTGGAGGCTTATGGCGACGGGTTCTTCCGCGTGCTGCTGCACTTTGGCTTCATGGACGAACCGGATGTGCCGGCGGCGCTGAAGCTTTGCCACCTGGAAGAGCTGGACTTCAGCCCGATGCGCACCACCTACTTCCTCAGCCGCGAGACCGTGATCGCCTCACGGCTGGAGGGGATGTCGCGCTGGCGGGGCAACCTGTTTGCGTTCCTGCTGAAGAATGCCAACGGCAACTTGCGCTTCTTCAACCTGCCGTTGAACCGGGTGATCGAGCTGGGGACCCAGGTCGAGATCTGAGGTGCAATACAGATTTCAAGGCAGTACCCGCTCCCACATGGACCGCATAGCTTTCAAAGCTTGCGCTGTACCTGTGGGAGCGGGTTTACCCGCGAATGGGTCGCAAGGTCTTATCAGTTCTGCTCAGCCACGCTGGACTTGCCCTGGCGTGTCTCGATCTCGCCGATCAGGCGCTTGGCCAATGCCGGGTAGTTTTCGTCGAAGTGGTGCCCCCCTGGCAGCTTCAGGCGTTCACCCACCGCAGTCTTGTCGGTGCAGCCGCTCTCGTCGGTTTCTTCCACACCATACACGCACACCACCTTGGAAGCCGGCAGCCTGGCCATTTCAGGCCCGGTTGGCGCTTCCTGGCCTTCCTTGCCCAGCCAGCCCTCGACTTCGATCTCGAAGCTGCCACTGCGGGCAAAGGCCAGCAGCATCACCGCGTCGATACGCTGCTGGTCCTCGGCCGGCAGGCGGTTGTAGATCGCCGGCAGCACGTCGGCGCCGAACGAATAGCCGGTCAGCACGAAGCGCTTGGTGCCCCACTTCTGCCGATAGTGCTGCATCAGCTCGGACAGGTCGGCGGCGCTTTGTTCCGGAGTCTTGTGCTGCCAGTAGTAGCGCAACGTATCGATGCCGACCACCGGGTAGCCAAGCTTGGCCATTTCCCCGGCCACGTCGCGGTCCAGGTCCCGCCAGCCACCATCACCGGAAAGGAACAGGGTGACCGTGTCGGTAGTCTGCCCGGCCGGTACCTCGACCACCGGGATGGCCAGGGCGTTGCCATCGTGGCCGACCAGGGCCTGGGTGAGCTGGGCCTTGAGCACTTGTGGCAGGTGGATGTCGTAGTCGCTGATGCTGGTTTCGGCATTGGCCTGGTCGCGCACGAAAGCGGCGCTGGCGTCATCCGGGTTGTCGTTCCAGGCGACGTTCCAGTGGCCATGGGCGGCCGACTTCGGCAGCGGTGCCTGGCAGCCGGGCTGTTCCAGGCTGAAGTCCACGGAAATCGCCCGCGCCTTGTCGTTGTTCTGGCTGGCCAGCCAGCGCCAGGCCTGGGCGGCGCCAGGGCCGATGCCGGCGACCAGGGTCGGCTTCTCCGACAATTGGCCCAGGGCCTGGTCTAGGGCCTGTTGCTGCTTGCTGCAGTCGTTGGGCGGCACGATCACCTGTACCAGTTGCGCTTCGCCGGCCTGTGCCAGGTCCAGCAGCTGCCTGTCGGTCAGCGCCTGATCCTGAGGGACACCGATGGCCACCCGGGCCTTGGGGTGCACGCCTGGGGTCACGCGGGTGATAGGGGTGCCATTGATGCTCAGTTGTTCCAGGCGCGCCTCGGGGGCCGGGCGCGTCCATAGCCAGAACGCCAGCGCGCCTCCCACGGCGGCCAACAGCAGGGGAACCAGCAGGTACAGCCAAAAGCGTCGGGTCATCAACGTTTCACCAATCCAGTCAGGCCGCCTGCAATCAGGGCGGCGGTGTCGGCCAGTGCCACCAGCGGGTCGAGCCCGGCCGGCACGGCCATGTAGCGGGGTTCCCAGTCCGGTTGGAACTTGTCCTTGAAGCGTCGAAGCCCCTGGAAGTTGTAAAGCTGCTCGCCACGGCGGAACACCATCGAGCCCAGGCGCTGGGTCAAGGGCGCGCCACGCCGCGGCTGCAGCCCGGAAAGCGGCACCATGCCCAGGCTGAAGCGGGCGTAGTCATGGCTTTTGTAGTGCAGGATCAGGCCGATCATCATGAATTCCATGGTCAGCTTCGGGGCTTCGGGGTGGGCCCGCATCAGGTCAAGGCTGGCCAGTTCATTGCCATGGGTTTCAAGCAGGTTGGCGAAAGCCACCGGGCGGCCCTGAAAGCGGATCAGGGCAATGCGAAAATGCTGCAGGTACTCAGGGCTGAAGCGCCCCAGCGAGAAGCCTTTCTCACGCACGTTCTTGCCGCCGAGCCAGGCGTCGGAAATTTCCTTCAGCTCTGCCAGCGGAGCATGCCCGGGTTCGTGGATCTCCAGGCTCAGGCCGTCACGACCGCCACGGTTCCAGGTGTAGCGCAAGTCCTTCATCTCCTTGCCCTTGGCTTCGAGGTCGAAGCGGCGCAAGTCGACCCGGGCTTCTTCGCCCAGCTTCAGCGCGGTCAGGCCGATGTCCATGTAGAACGGCAGGTTCTCGGCGCGCACCTGATAGAACACCGGGCGGGCATGGTGCAGGTCGCACAGGTCGCGGAACTGCCAGATCATCTCGGCGCGCTCCTGGGCCGGGCCGATCGGGTCGTACAAGGCCACCAGGCTGCGACCGCGACGGGCGTACATGAGGAAGGCGTTGTCAGCAGGGTGGAACAACAGCGCCTTGTCGCCGGTCAGCGCCAGGCCGCCATCGGGCTGGTCAGAGGCCAGCAGAATGCGGTTGGCCCGCTGCAGTTCCTGTTCATCGGGCAGGTGGATTACCGGTGGTGCCGTGCGCAGCAGCCAGGTCAGGGCCACCGCCGCCAGCAGCAAGGCGCTGCCCATTGCGGCGCGCAGGCCGCGCGGGGCGTCGGCATCGAGGGTGAACTGCCACCACAGCTGATGGCTGTAGGGCACATCCTGGTAGGCGAACAGCAACAGCCACACCGATGCGCCCACCACACAGGCGCTGGCCACCAGAAACACCGGCGAGAACGGCAACTCGAGCAAGCGGCTGGGGCGGTAGAAGGAGCGGCGGAACAGAGCGAGCAGGGTGGCAGTAAGGGTCAGCAGGCAGGCCTCTTCCCAATCGAAGCCCTTGAGCAGCGACAGCAGGGCGCCGACCAGCAACAGCACGGTGGTCAGCAGCCAGGCGGCGGACAGGCGCCGGCGCAGGCCCTGGGCCAGCAGCAGGCACAGCACGCCGATCAGGCTGGCGCCGAAGTGCGAGGCGTCGATCAGGCGGTGCGGTACCAGGAAACCCATGTGCTCCAGGCGGGTGTCGATCTCCGGCGTGGCCCCGGAGAAAAGCAGCACCACCCCGGACAGGAACACCAGGATCGACAGGATCGGCGCAGCCAGCCCGGAAGCGGCCTTGATAGCCTGTTGCGCGAACAGCAGGCGCCGGGCTTCGTTGGCCAACAGCAGCACGCAGGCCAGCAGCAGCGGCAGTACCACGTAGATCAGCCGATACAGCAGCAGTGCTGCTGCCAGCGGCGCCGCGCCGAGTTGGTCGGCAAACGCTGCCAGCAGGATCGCTTCGAACACCCCGACGCCGCCCGGTACGTGGCTGAGCACACCTGCGGCCAAGGCCAGCAAATACACCAGGACAAAGGCACCAAATGGCGGTGCTTCGGGCAGCAGCAGATACAGCACGGTGGCGGCAGCCGCGACATCCAGTGCGGTGATCAGCAGTTGCAGGGCGGTCAGGCGGGCGCTGGGCAGGCGTAGTGTGCGCCGGCCTAGCTGTACCAGCAGGTTATCGGCCAGTGGTTGTTCGGCCAGGCGCCGGCGGTACAGGCCGAACACCAGCACGCTGCACAGCACCAGCACGGCTATGGCGATACCCGCCAGCAAGCCCGTCGCCAGACCCAGTGCGGCCGAGGCCGCCGGCAGGTCGCTCAGGGTCGCCAAGGCGGCCAGGGGCGGTAGCGCACAGCCCAGCGATAGGCTGGCGAACACGCTCATCCGCGCCACTTCGCCTGCGCCGACCCCTTGCCGCGCATACAGGCGGTAGCGCACCGAACCTCCCGACAGCATCGACAGGCCGATGGCGTTGCCGATGGCAAAGGCACTGAAGCCGCCCAGCAGCAGGCTGGGCAGCGGCAGTTTCACACCGGCATAGCGGCTGGCCGACCACTCGTAACCCAGCAGAATCAGGAAGCCGGCCACGGTTGCCAGCAAGGCACCGAGCAACGCCTGGGTCGGTACGCTGAGCATGGCATCGTGCAAGGCATAGATATCCAACTCGCTCAACAGGTGGCGGCAGGCGATCAAGGCCATGGTGAACAACACCAGGGTCACTGCCAGGCTGATGGGCTGACGGTAGCGGCTCAAGCGCTCGAGCAAGGGCAGGCGTTGCACGGCCCCCGGCAGCGCCGAGGCGAGCGGTGCTGCCGGTTCTGGGTTTGGCGAAGTCATTGGTTGCCTCGGGCATGCAGCGCGAGGAGAGGGGAAGGTGCGGCCAAGTGAAAGTCCCTTAGAAAAACGTATCCCCATGTTACTCCGGGCTCGGGCGCTTGCAGCGGCCTGGCCGGGTTAAAGATAGTTCATCCAAGGCACGCCCTTTCTAGCCAGGGGGTGGCTGAGGGGGCGAGGGAATTCGAGGCGAGGAAAAAGCAGAGGGGCGAAAACGACAAACCCCGCGCTGCTGTTACACAGGCGGGGTTTGTTCTGACGAATATGGTTGCGGGAGCCGGATTTGAACCGACGACCTTCGGGTTATGAGCCCGACGAGCTACCAGGCTGCTCCATCCCGCGTCAGAGGTGCGCATTCTACAGCTTGGCGATTGGTTGTCAAGCTTTTTGAACTTCAGGCTAGCGATGCACATTTTCAGAGGCAAAGAAAAAGGCCACTGTGTATACAGTGGCCTTTTCTTGAATCTGGTTGCGGGAGCCGGATTTGAACCGACGACCTTCGGGTTATGAGCCCGACGAGCTACCAGGCTGCTCCATCCCGCGTCAGTGGGGCGGATTCTACAGCTTGTGGCGGGTGTGTCAAGCGCTAACGTTTGATTTCTCGACACTTTTTGCTGGCAGAGGTTTTCTGCGCACAAAGAAAAAGGCCACTGCGTTAACAGTGGCCTTTTCTCGAATCTGGTTGCGGGAGCCGGATTTGAACCGACGACCTTCGGGTTATGAGCCCGACGAGCTACCAGGCTGCTCCATCCCGCGCCTGTGAGATCGAATTCTACGGATTCTCTTCCCATTGTCAAGCAAATGTTCTGGAAAAACCTTTTTTGTTCAACCCCTTAGCGTATTCAAATGTATGCAGCTCAGGCACGGTGGGGCTTTCAGGCCGATTATCGTGTGCCGAAGCGGGTGAGCTGTTTCACAACAGTACGCATGCGATACTATCTGTATGAATTTACAGTGCTGACGGTCATCCATGTCCTTGCGCAAGATCATCCACGTCGACTGCGATTGCTTCTACGCCGCGATCGAAATGCGTGACGACCCGCGCCTGGCCGGGCGGCCCATGGCGGTGGGGGGCTCGGCCGACCATCGTGGGGTCATCGCCACCTGCAACTATGAGGCGCGTGCCTACGGCGTGCGTTCGGCCATGTCGTCGCGGCACGCGCTGAAACTGTGCCCGGACCTGCTGATCGTCAAGCCGCGCTTCGAGGCCTACCGTGAGGCCTCGCGGGAAATCCACACGATCTTCCGCGACTACACCGAGCTGATCGAGCCGCTGTCACTGGACGAGGCCTATCTGGATGTGAGCGACAGCCAATGGTACTCGGGCAGCGCCACGCGCATTGCCGAAGATATCCGCCGCCGCGTCGCCCGCACCCTGCATATCACTGTCTCGGCTGGCGTGGCGCCGAACAAGTTCCTGGCCAAGATCGCCAGTGACTGGCGCAAGCCCAATGGCCTGTTCGTGATTACCCCGGACGAAGTGGAGGCATTTGTTGCGGCCCTGCCGGTGGCCAGGTTGCACGGGGTGGGCAAGGTAACGGCAGACAAGATGGCGCGGTTGGGTATCGAAACCTGCCTGGAGCTGCGCGAATGGTCGCGTCTGGCGCTGGTGCGCGAGTTCGGCAGCTTTGGCGAGCGGTTGTGGGGGCTGGCGCGGGGTATCGATGAGCGTGCGGTACACAATGACAGCCGCCGGCAGTCGGTCAGCGTGGAAAACACCTACGACACCGACCTGCCGGACCTGGCCAGTTGCCTGGCACGGCTGCCCGAACTGCTGGAAAGCCTGAACCAGCGTATCGCCCGCATGGACAGTAGTTACCGGCCGGAAAAGCCCTTCGTCAAGGTCAAGTTCCATGACTTCAGCCAGACCACCATGGAGCAGGCGGGGGCGGGCAGAGACCTTGAGAGTTATCGCCAGTTGCTGGGGCAGGCGTTTGCCCGTGGTGGCAAGCCGGTACGCTTGTTGGGGGTGGGCGTGAGGCTGCGCGACTTGCGCGGGGCGCATGAGCAGCTGGAGCTGTTCCCGCCTGAATAAAAGGCCTGGGCCTGGCTGCACGGCCCCCTGTGGGAGCGGCCTTGTGTCGCGAAAGGGCCGCGCGGCGGCCCCAGGATTACAGCTGTGATGCATCAATTGTCGGGGCTGCTCTGCAGCCCTTTCGCGACACAAGGCCGCTCCCACAAGGGGATGCGTTGCCGCAGCAGTTACTGCGCGCCCGGGTCAGCCACCAACCTGCCGGTGGCCTTGGTCAGCGACTGCAGAAATTCCTGCTGCAACTCCGGGTCGTTGCGGGTCAGTTCGATCAGGCTCTGTTCCATTTCACTGGCTTCCTCTTCCAGGCCCAGTTCGGACAAGCGCTTGACCCGGTGTACCCATTGGCCGACATCGTCATCTTCGAGGTCATCGAAGATCAGTTCATGGGCTTCGAGCAGCTTGTTGCGCAGGGTGGCGCTGACCAGCAGGCTGGCATCGCCACGTACCGCGTTGTCCTCGTCCAGCACCTGCAGGTGCAGGGTACCGATGTGGTTGAGGTTCTGCTCGGAGAACGGGCTGTCGAGCAGGTTCAGGCGCAGCACGCCGTTCCTGTCGGTGGTCAGCTCGTGGGTCATCTTGCCAGCCTTCACCTCGACCAGGCGCTCGCTCCAGGGCAGGCTGGTAGATTCCTCGCGCTTGCCTTTCTGCACTTCGCTGATCCCGGCCAGGTTCTGCTGGGCACGGCCGTTGGACGGCACGTTCATGAACGGGTTGAGCCCGTCCACGCCGTAGCTGAGCCAGTCGTGGGTGATGCTTTCCGGCAGGTTGCCCAGGGCGAACACATTGACCACGTTGGCACCCACGCCTGCCACCACAGCCACCGCACCCAGCGGGATCTCGTAGATCTCCCGCCAGGGTTGGTAAGGCGTATAGCGGTCATAGCTGCGGGTGACTTCGAATTCGGTGACTTCGAAGCGCTTCTGCTCATGCACGCGCACACGCCGTTGCGGAAGCTCCATCACCTTCGGCTCGCCGACATCGATCTGCAGGGTGTGCTCGAGCAGCTTGCGCTCGACGCGCTCCTCATGGTCGCTGCGCTGGGACATCTGGTTGGCGCAGCCACTGACGAGCAGGGCGCCGCACAGTGCGGCGCCCCCCAGGGGAAAGGTACTTCGCTTGAACATGATCACTCGTGCATTGGTTATCAGCGGCGAACGCGGGCCTGCAGGAAGGTCAGCACTTCATCGAGCGGCAACGCTTGGGCGTCCTGCTCTGTGCGGTGCTTGTACTCCAGGTTGCCTTCGGCCAGGCCGCGATCGCTGACGACGACGCGGTGCGGGATGCCGATCAGTTCCATGTCGGCAAACTTGATGCCTGGGCTGGTCTTCTTGTCACGGTCGTCCAGCAGCACTTCGTAGCCGGCAGCAGTCAGTTCGGCGTACAGCTTGTCGGTCGCCTCGCGAACCACCTCGGTTTCGTAGCGCAGCGGGACCAGGGCGATCTGGAACGGAGCCAGGGCGTCGTTCCAGATGATGCCCTTGTCGTCATAGCTCTGCTCGATGGCAGCTGCGACCACGCGGGACACACCGATGCCGTAGCAGCCCATGGACAGGGTGACCGGCTTGCCGTTCTCGCCCAGTACCTGGCACTTCAGCGCCTCGCTGTACTTGGTGCCAAGCTGGAAGATGTGGCCCACTTCGATGCCGCGCTTGATCACCAGGGTACCCTGGCCGTCCGGGCTCGGGTCGCCTTCGACCACGTTACGCAGGTCGGCGACCTGTGGAACCGGCAGGTCGCGCTCCCAGTTCACGCCGAAGTAGTGCTTGTCGTCGATGTTGGCGCCGATGCCGAAGTCGCTCATCAGGGCAACCGAACGGTCGATGATGATTTCCAGCGGCAGGTTCAGCGGGCCGAGCGAACCTGCGCCGGCACCGATGGCCTCGCGCAGTTCGGCGTCGCTGGCCATCACCAGCGGGTCGGCAACCTGTTCCAGCTTGGCGGCCTTGATTTCGTTGAGCTCATGGTCGCCACGCACGATCAGTGCAACCAGCTTGCCCTCTTCGGCGCCGCGCACGATCAGGGTCTTGACGGTCTTCTCGATCGGCAGGCCGAAGTTTTCCACCAGCTGGGCGATAGTCTTGGCGTTCGGCGTGTCGACCAGGCGCAGCTCCTCGGTAGGGGCCGGGCGCACGGTTTCACGCGGGATGGCTTCGGCCTTCTCGATGTTGGCGGCGTAGTCGGAGCTGTCGCTGAAGATCACATCGTCTTCGCCAGACTCGGCCAGCACGTGGAACTCGTGCGAGTAGCTGCCACCGATAGAGCCGGTGTCGGCCTGCACCGGGCGGAAGTCCAGGCCCAGGCGGGTGAAGATATTGGTGTACGCCTGATGCATGCGATCGTAGGTTTCCTGCAGGGAAGCCTGGTCGGCATGGAACGAGTAGGCGTCCTTCATGATGAACTCGCGGCCGCGCATCAAGCCGAAGCGCGGGCGGATCTCGTCACGGAACTTGGTCTGGATCTGGTACATGTTGAGCGGCAGCTGTTTATAGCTGGACAGCTCGTTGCGGGCCAGGTCGGTGATCACTTCTTCGTGGGTCGGGCCGACGCAGAAGTCGCGCTGGTGGCGATCCTTCAGGCGCAGCAGCTCGGGGCCGTACTGTTCCCAGCGGCCGGATTCCTGCCACAGTTCGGCGGGCTGGATGCTGGGCATCAGCACTTCCAGGGCGCCGGCGGCGTTCATTTCCTCACGCACCACGGCCTCGACCTTGCGCATCACCCGCAAGCCCATCGGCAGCCAGGTGTACAGGCCGGAGGCCAGTTTGCGGATCATGCCGGCACGCAGCATGAGCTGATGGCTGATGACCACTGCGTCGGCAGGGGTTTCTTTCTGGGTGGCGAGCAAATATTGACTGGTGCGCATGGTGAGCCGTGTCGATTGCCTAAGACATTGAAATGACCCCGCATTGTACGGGGGCGAAACGAAGGCGTACAGGATGCCCCAGGGCGTGACACTTGTCAGCCAAGAAAAAGCCCGGCGTGATCGCCGGGCTTTTTCAAGTGCGGGGCACTGCAAGCCAGGCTTACAGGATGCTCAGCGGGTACTCCACGATCAGGCGCAGTTCGTCGATCGATGGGGAATCGTAGTAGGTGCCATCGGAAGAACGGTAGGTAGCCTGACGTACGCGGAAGCTCAGGTCTTTCGCCGGGCCGCTCTGCAGCACGTACTTGATATCGACGTCGCGTTCCCATTCCTTGCCGTTGCTGGTGCCGGTGACGTTGGCATCGGTACCGCGTACATAACGGGTCATGAAGGTCAGGCCCGGAATGCCGTATTCGGCAAAGTTCAGGTCGTAGCGAGCCTGCCAGGACTTCTCGTCTTCGGCGTTGAAGTCGGAACGGGCCACGGAGTTGGCCAGGAAGATGGTGCCGCCACCGTCGATGCCGTAGCCGTAGTCGCCGTCACCGGTAACTTTCTGGTAGGCCAGGGTGAAGGTGTGAGCGCCGATGTTGTAGGCGCCCGACAGGCTGAACGCGCGGTTGTCCAGTTTGTCGCCATCGAATGCGCGGTACTCGGCCGAGCCTTCGCTCTTGGTGTCATAGATGTTGAAGTCGAACACCAGGCCTTGCTTGTCCGAGATCGGCAGCGCCCAGTTGACGTTGGCGTAGTACTTGCGCCAGTAGTCTTCAACCTTCGAGTAGTACAGGCTGGTGCTGAGGTTGTCGGTGAAGGCGTAGGTACCACCTACCACGTTGGCTTCCTTCAGGTGGAAGCTGTCGCGGTCGGTCTGCTCCTGGGCGGTCAGGCTGGTGAAATGACCAGCGTGCAGGGTCAGGCCCTCGATCTCGTTGCTGGTGATCAGGGTGCCCTGGGCGATTTCTGGCAGCAGGCGGCTGTCGTCGGTGGCGAAGACCGGCAGAGCGGTGAACTGGTCACCCACTTTCAGCACGGTGTCGGAGATGCGGAATTTGACCGCGCCGCCGCCCTTGGAGTAGTCATCCTGCGAACGGCCGTCGGAGCCGGTCGGGAACAGGCCGGTACCGGCGCGGCCCTTGCCGCTGTCCAGTTTCAGGCCGAGCATGCCGATGGCATCCACACCCACACCCACGGTGCCCTGGGTGAAGCCGGACTCGAAGGTGCCGAGGAAGCCCAGGCCGGTCTCTTCGCGACGGCTCTGGCCGCCTTCGTTGTTACGGAAGTCACGGCTGAAGTACAGCATGCGGGTCTTGACGTTCAGCTTGCTGTCTTCGATGAAACCTTTGGACTCGTCCTGGGAAGAGGCCAATGCCAACTGCGAGGTCCCTGCCGCAACGGCCAGGGCGATCATGCTCCACTTCATCACGCGCATCGTGATTTGCTCCTTTGGTTTTTAGGAAGAGTACCGCTGCGTCCAAGTGTTTTAGTTATATGGGGCAGCTCTTTCTTGTTATGTCGGCGAAAATGTATAGCACGCTGACTGTTGTTGGCGATATGGGTATAAACATCCTTTGCGGAACTTTTTCACCATGTCGCTTTCAGGTATTTCCATGTCGCAAATCACGCCCGATTCAAGGGCCGTTCAACACCAGCGCTGTTTCTTTCACCGTAATGAATCTGTAACTACCGATTCCGGTTGGGAAACTCCCTGGTAACCAATGCCGCTGTTGTCATTTGTCGCGTACACCTGTCGATGCAGATGTCGTGCCGACTTGGCGTGAAAGGAATGCAACAAGCGTGCTCAAAATTCGCAACGCTTCATGAAATTTTCACAAAACCGGCTACCGGGGGTCGGAAAGTGCCGTAAATACGGGGCGGGAGCCGCCTGGCGAGGTATTACAGTCAAGAATCATTAAAATTTGAAAAGCTGTCATGAAAGTCAATGTGTTACCGCAACTTGTTCATGCAGTGTCACCTGTGGGGTGGCAAGTGGGGTGCCAGGTGTATCGGCAGCCTCATTTTGGTGCGAAAAGTAGCGCTGTGTTACCGGGAACGTGCAGGGTATCCTTGCAGGCCTGTTTTCCGCGTGAAGCGGGTTGGTTCTGCCTGAAGGAGATTTGCCGTGTTCGTCCTCGATTCGCGTTTGCAGCAGGATTCGCTGGTGCTGGGGGAATTTGCGCTGTGCCAGTTGCTGCTGAGCAAGGATGCCAACTATCCATGGTTCATCCTAGTGCCCAAGCGCGCCGGCATCAGCGAACTGTTCGAGCTCGATGTCGCGGAGCAGCAGCAGTTGTGGCAGGAAACCACCCTGCTGGCCGAAGCGCTGAAGGCCAGCTACGGCGCCGACAAGATGAATGTGGCCACCCTGGGCAATGTGGTCAGCCAGTTGCACATGCATGTGATCGTGCGCCAGCGCGACGACGCCGCCTGGCCGGCACCAGTGTGGGGCAAGTGCCCGGCAGTGGCCTACACCGATGAGCAGGTCGAAGCCATTCGCCAACGCCTGCGTGAACTGAAACTCGATGGTTACACAGAGGCCTGATATGTCGTTGGAAATGCGAATGGTCGAGCTGGAAACCCGTCAGGCGTTCCAGGATGACACCATCCAGGCGCTGAATGACGTGGTGGTCGAGCAGGGGCGGGTGATCGAACGGCTGCAGTTGCAGATGGCCGAGCTGATCAAGCGTTACGAAGAGATGGTTGGCCAGTACGGCAGCGAAGGGGACGAGGCGCCGCCGCCTCATTATTAATACCTGAAACTACTGCACCCACGTTGAGCGCACACGAACCCTGTGGGAGCGGGCAAGCCCGCTCCCACAGGGGGGAGTCAGCGGCGGGTTACCGCAACCACATCCTCGGCCTGCAGGCCCTTGTCACGGTGCATAACGGAAAACTCCACGCGCTGGCCTTCCACAAGGATGCGGTGGCCTTCGCCGCGAATGGCGCGAAAGTGCACGAAGATATCATCGCCCGAGTCGCGGGAGATGAAGCCGAAGCCTTTGGATGTGTTGAACCACTTCACGGTACCGGTATCACGATTGCCGGCATCCTGCGCTGCGTGCTGGCTGGCGCGGACCTTGCGAGGGCTGCGGGCAAAGCCCACGGCCAGGTGCACGGCCACGGCCAGTGCTGCGCAGACCAGTGCGGCCAGGTTGCCCATTTCCGGGCGGGCCAGCAGTGTCAGGGTCTGCAGCACCACGGCCACTACCAGCAGGGCGCACGCCAGGTGCTGCAACTGCTGCCGCGCGCCGCGGTAGTACAGTGGCACGACCGGGGCCAGGACGAGGTTGAGCAGGCCGAGCAGGGCCAGGTAGACCGCGTCGGGTTGTTGCAGGAAGGGTGACGCATCGGTTTTCAGGCTGGGTATGAGCGATAGCAGCAAGGCTGCCACGCCCGTCACCAGATGGACGATCTTGAACATGGGGGTTGGCTCACAGTTATAAGGCCGATCACAGGAAGAGCTGGCTGCACGGTGCGCATGAGGTGTAGGGCGCGAAAACGTGACAGGCCAGCCTATGCACCCGGCAATGACAATCTGCACGGGTGGCACCGTGCCTATTTAACAGTAAAGCCGCAGGGTACTCAAACCGCAGGGCGCGCGGAGCGATGTGTTGCGCCATGTCACATGCGGCGGGCGCCAAGTGTTGCTACAGTGGTCGGCACCCGCTTGGGTCTCAAGCCTTATGGAAAGGGGAACTTCATGGCAATCGATATCGGTATCAGTGAAGAAGATCGCAAGTCCATCGTCGATGGGCTGTCCCGGCTGTTGTCGGATACCTACGTGCTGTATCTGAAAACCCATAACTTCCACTGGAACGTCACCGGTCCGTCGTTCCGCACCCTGCACCTGATGTTCGAAGAGCAGTACAACGAACTGGCGCTTGCGGTCGACTCGATCGCCGAGCGCATTCGTGCCCTGGGCTTCCCGGCACCCGGGTCCTATGCATTTTATGCACGGCACTCATCGATCAAGGAGGAGGAAGGGGTACCGCCTGCCGACGAGATGATCCGCCAGCTGGTGCAGGGCCAGGAGGCCGTGGTGCGGACCGCGCGCAGCATCTTCCCGGTGGTGGACAAGGTCAGTGACGAGCCGACCGCCGACCTGCTGACCCAGCGCATGCAGGTGCACGAGAAAACCGCCTGGATGCTGCGGGTGCTGCTCGACGGTAATTAAGTTCACAAATTCGTCCGGTCTGCACTGATCCTTGTGGGAGCGGCCTTGTGTCGCGATGGGCTGCGCAGCAGCCCCAAGATTGCAGCCTTAGCAAAGAATGCCGGGGCTGCTGCGCAGCCCATCGCGACACAAGGCCGCTCCCACAGGTCCTGTTAAGGCCTTATGTATTTTGTGCGGGAAGATTTTGCCGCTGCTTCAAGCTCGCCGATCAGCGCTTCATAGGCCACCTGGTACCTGTGACGAGGAAGTGTGGCGCATGATGCAAGCAAGCAAGCGTGTGGCTGGCCAGGGGCGTTGGCCGGATAAACAGTGCATCGACCCGTTCAAGGCGGATTTCGACATGCTGCAGACCCAGCCGGTGTCGCGCTCGGTGCGGCTCAACGGTTTTTCCACCTGCCTGCGGCTGGAAGCCGTCTACTGGGGTATCCTGGAGCGCATCGCCGCGGCAAACCGCTGCTCGGTCAGCGCGGTGCTGTCCTACGTGGACCGCGAGGTGCATCTGCGACAGGGTGGGGTGCGCAACTTCAGCGGGCTGATCCGTGTTATCTGCGTCGCCTGGCTGCTGGACCCGCCAAGTGCGCGCTGATCGCCTGGCGGGCTGCGCAGTGCTTGCTAACCATATATAATCCCGCTTTTTGCTGCCCCGGCAGCCAGCGTTGTGGTTGACGAGAGACACCCATGCCCCTTTATGACTATCAATGTGCATCCTGCGAGCACCGCATGGAAGTGCTGCAGAAGATCAGCGCCGCGCCGCTGACCGATTGCCCGGCCTGCCAGGCGCCGGCGCTGAAGAAACTGCTGTCGGTGCCAGGCTTCCGCCTGAGCGGTAACGGTTGGTACGAAACCGACTTCAAGACCGGGGCAAAAAAGAATCTGGCAGGCGGCGACAAGGCCGACTGAGTTGAATGCTGTGACCGGGTCTTGCAGTATTAGCCCTCTGCGGGCGGCCAAGGCCTCCACCGAATACACGAATCACGAGAAGCGAAACCACCATCATGATGCGCAGCCATTATTGCGGCCAACTGAACGAGAGCCTGGACGGCCAGGAAGTCACCCTTTGCGGCTGGGTCCATCGTCGCCGCGACCACGGCGGGGTGATCTTCCTCGACATCCGTGACCGCGAAGGCATGGCCCAGGTCGTGTTCGACCCGGATCGCGCCGAAACCTTCGCCGCCGCTGACCGCGTGCGCAGCGAATACGTCGTGCAGATCACCGGCAAGGTTCGCAAGCGCCCTGAAGGTGCGGTGAATGCCAACATGGCTTCCGGCGCCATCGAGATCCTCGGCTACCAGCTGAACGTGCTCAACGAAGCGGAAACCCCGCCGTTCCCGCTGAACGAATACTCCGACGTCGGCGAGGAAACTCGCCTGCGCTACCGTTTCATCGACCTGCGTCGCCCGGAAATGGCCGACAAGCTGCGCCTGCGTTCGCGCATCACCAGCAGCATTCGTCGCTTCCTCGACGAAAACGGCTTCCTCGACGTCGAGACGCCGATCCTGACCCGTGCCACCCCGGAAGGCGCGCGTGACTACCTGGTGCCTAGCCGTACCCACGCCGGCAGCTTCTTCGCCCTGCCGCAGTCGCCGCAGCTGTTCAAGCAGCTGCTGATGGTCGCCGGCTTCGACCGCTACTACCAGATCGCCAAGTGCTTCCGTGACGAAGACCTGCGTGCCGACCGCCAGCCGGAATTCACCCAGATCGACATCGAGACCAGCTTCCTCGATGAAAGCGAGATCATGGGCCTGACCGAAAGCATGATCCGCAAGCTGTTCAAGGAAGTGCTGGACCTGGAATTCGGCGACTTCCCGCACATGACCTTCGAAGAGGCCATGCGCCGCTACGGCTCCGACAAGCCGGACCTGCGTATTCCGCTGGAACTGGTCGACGTTGCCGACCAGCTCAAGGACGTCGACTTCAAGGTGTTCGCCGGCCCGGCCAACGATCCGAAGTGCCGCGTTACCGCCCTGCGCCTGCCAGGCGGCGCCAGCATGCCGCGCAGCAAGATCGACGAGTACACCAAGTTCGTCGGCATCTACGGTGCCAAGGGCCTGGCCTACATCAAGGTCAACGAGCGCGCCAAGGGCGTCGAAGGCCTGCAGTCGCCGATCGTCAAGAACATCCCCGAGGCCAACCTCAACACCATCCTCGACCGCGTTGGCGCCGTTGACGGCGACATCGTGTTCTTCGGTGCCGACAAGTTCAAGGTGGTCAGCGAAGCCCTGGGCGCACTGCGTATCCGCCTGGGCCACGACTTCGAGCTGCTGACCTGCGAGTGGGCACCGATGTGGGTGGTCGACTTCCCGATGTTCGAAGAGAACGAGGACGGCAGCTTCACCGCGCTGCACCACCCGTTTACCGCGCCGAAGTGCACCCCGGAAGAGCTCGAGGCCAACCCGGCCACGGCCCTGTCCCGTGCCTACGACATGGTCCTGAACGGTACCGAGCTGGGTGGCGGTTCGATCCGTATTCACCGTAAAGAGATGCAACAGGCCGTGTTCCGCCTGCTGGGCATCGAAGCGGCAGAACAGGAAGAGAAGTTCGGCTTCCTGCTCGACGCCCTGAAGTTCGGTGCACCGCCGCACGGTGGCCTGGCCTTCGGCCTGGACCGCCTGGTCATGCTGATGACCGGCGCCCAGTCGATTCGTGAAGTGATCGCCTTCCCGAAAACCCAGAGCGCTGCGTGCGTCATGACCCAGGCCCCTGGCATGGTCGACGCCAAGGCCCTGCGCGAGCTGCACATTCGACTGCGCGAACAGACCAAGGTCGAGTAAGCAGTCCCCGGGCGCATCCACATGGATGCGCCTTTGCGTTTCGGCGCAGGCAATTTCCCGTCCCGCCCCGTACAGGGGCGGGGCTGTTTGTGATTCAAAGGATTCGGAGTCGTTATGGCTGGTCATTCCAAGTGGGCGAACATCAAGCACCGCAAAGAGCGCCAGGATGCCAAGAGAGGCAAGATCTTCACCAAGTGGATCCGCGAACTGACGGTCGCTGCCAAGCAGGGTGGTGCTGACCCGGCATCCAACCCGCGCCTGCGTCTGGCGCTGGACAAGGCCCTGGGCGCCAACATGAGTCGCGACATCATCGATCGTGCCGTGGCCCGTGGTGCCGGCACAAACGAAAGCGACAACGTCGAAGAGCTCAGTTACGAAGGTTACGGCCCGGGTGGCGTGGCGATCATGGTCGAGGCCATGACCGACAACCGCAACCGTACCGCCGCCGCCGTGCGTCATGCCTTCTCCAAGTGTGGTGGCAACCTGGGCACCGACGGTTCGGTGGCCTACCTGTTCGAGCGCAAGGGGCAGATCAGCTTTGCCCCGGGCGTGGAAGAAGACGCGCTGATGGAAGCGGCGATGGAAGCCGATGCCGACGACGTGGTGGCCAACGACGACGGCTCGTTCGACGTGTTCACCTCGTTCAACAGCTTCTACGCCGTGCGCAATGCCCTGGAAGAGGCTGGCTTCAAGGCTGCTGACGCGGAAATCATCATGCAGCCGACCACCAGCGCCGAACTCGACCAGGACGGTGCCGAGAAGGTGCTCAAGCTGATCGACATGCTCGAAGACCTGGATGACGTGCAGAACGTCTACTCCAATGCCCAGATTTCCGATGAGATCATGGAAAACCTCGGCTAAGGTGCCCTGGCGACCCCGGCAGGGGCTTTGAATATTTCAGTGCCTGTATCGGCCCTTTCGCGGGTAAACCCGCTCCCAGGTAATGCACCGACCTCGAATGCGGTGCAGTCTCTGTGGGAGCGGGTTTACCCGCGAAAGGGCCGGTACAGTTTGCAAAGAAGCAATAATTTACGACAGGCACTATGACTCTGATTCTTGGTATCGACCCCGGCTCGCGCATCACCGGTTATGGCGTGGTACGCCAGACCGCCCGTGGTTGCGAGTATGTGGCGTCGGGCTGCATTCGTACCGGCAGCGGCGAGCTGCACGAGCGGCTGCAGATCGTTTTTCGTGGCGTGGGTGAAATCATCGCCCTGCACGGCCCGGTAACCATGGGCATCGAGCGGGTATTCATGGCCCGTAACGCCGACTCGGCGCTCAAGCTCGGCCAGGCCCGTGGCGCGGCTATCGTCGCAGCCGCCGAAGCCGGCCTGGAAATCGCCGAATACAGCGCCACCCAGGTCAAGCAGGCAGTAGCTGGTACCGGTGGGGCCAACAAGGAGCAGGTGATGATGATGGTCATGCACCTGCTGAAACTGACGCAGAAGCCGCAGATCGACGCTTCCGACGCACTGGCCATCGCCCTGTGCCACGCCCATACCCGCTCCAGCCTGGTGCCGCATGGCCTGGCCACGGCGCGGCGACGCGGCGGGCGCTTGCGTCTTTAGGGGCTTCATGCGCTGATACACATTTTGTTCGGGTGATGCATTCACCCGCTGCATTTGCTGATAGGGTTGAGCGGTCTTTGACCGGCTCCCCGAGAGGAAGGATCGGAACGTGATTGGACGTTTGCGCGGCACCCTGGCGGAAAAACAGCCGCCGCACCTGATTATCGACGTCAACGGCGTGGGTTACGAACTGGAAGTTCCCATGACCACGCTGTACCGTCTGCCCAAGGTGGGCGAACCCGTAACCGTGCACACCCACCTGGTGGTGCGCGAGGATGCTCACCTGCTCTACGGTTTTGCCGAAAAGCGCGAGCGCGAGCTGTTTCGCGAGCTCATCCGCCTGAACGGCGTAGGGCCGAAGCTGGCCTTGGCGCTCATGTCCGGGCTGGAGGTAGACGAGCTGGTGCGCTGCGTGCAGGCCCAGGACACCTCGGCCCTGGTGCGCGTGCCCGGTGTCGGCAAGAAGACCGCCGAACGCCTGCTGGTCGAGCTCAAGGACCGCTTCAAGGCCTGGGAAACGTCCCCGGCCATGTTTACCCTGGTCTCCGACGGGCCGCTGCCGGCCGCCAGCGCATCCACAGCCGAAGCCGATGCCGTCAGCGCCCTGGTTTCGCTGGGCTACAAGCCGCAGGAAGCCAGCAAGGCAATCGCCGCGATCAAGGACAAGGCCGGCCTGAGCAGTGAGGAACTGATCCGCCGCAGCCTGAAAGGGATGATTACCAAGTGATCGAAGCCGACCGTCTGATCGCCGCCAGTGGCCGCGACCGTGAAGAAGTCCAGGACCGTGCGATCCGTCCGCTGCGGCTGGACGAGTACATCGGCCAGCCGGTGGTGCGCGAGCAGATGGCGCTGTTCATCCAGGCCGCCCGTGGTCGTAGCGAGTCGCTCGACCATACGCTGATCTTCGGTCCGCCGGGCCTGGGCAAGACCACCCTGGCCAACATCATCGCCCAGGAAATGGGCGTGTCGGTCAAGAGCACTTCGGGGCCCATCCTCGAGCGCCCTGGCGACTTGGCGGCCATGCTGACCAACCTCGAACCGCATGACGTGCTGTTCATCGACGAGATCCACCGCTTGTCCCCAGTTGTCGAAGAGGTGCTGTACCCGGCGATGGAGGACTTCCAGCTCGACATCATGATCGGCGAAGGGCCTGCGGCCCGTTCGATCAAGCTCGACCTGCCGCCGTTCACGCTGGTGGGTGCCACCACCCGTGCCGGCATGCTCACCAACCCGCTGCGGGACCGTTTCGGTATCGTCCAGCGCCTGGAGTTCTACAGCGACAAGGACCTGGCCACCATCGTCAGCCGTTCGGCCGGCATCCTCGGCCTGGCCATCGAGGACCAGGGGGCCTACGAGATCGCCCGCCGGGCACGTGGCACGCCACGTATCGCCAACCGCCTGCTGCGCCGCGTGCGCGACTATGCCGAGGTGCGTGGCAAGGGCCAGATCACCAAGGCCGTGGCCGACCTGGCGCTCAACCTGCTGGACGTCGACGAGCGCGGTTTCGACCACTCTGACCGTCGCCTGCTCCTGACCATGATCGAGAAGTTCGACGGTGGCCCGGTTGGCGTGGACAACCTGGCGGCAGCCATCAGTGAAGAGCGTCACACCATCGAGGACGTGCTCGAGCCGTACCTGATCCAGCAAGGCTACATCATGCGCACGCCGCGCGGCCGCGTGGTCACGCGGCATGCTTACCTGCACTTTGGCCTGAACGTGCCAGGGCGCCTGGGGGAGGGTGGGGATTTTTCCGAAACGGGCGATGAGTGACAGATCGAAAACGGCTTTTCGTGGTCCTACCGCTGGCATGCCGAGGGTGCGCTGGCAATAAGACATTAATGAAGAAAAAACAGTTGCCACAGCGGATTGGCAAGCTGAGGAGTAAGCACTAGAGTATGCGCGCGCTAAATGGCCTGGAACCTTTCGCACACCGTTGTCGTGTCTATTACGAGGATACCGATGCCGGTGGCGTGGTGTATTACGTCAATTACCTGAAATTCATGGAGCGCGCGCGTACCGAGCGGCTGCGGCATCTGGGTTTTTCCCAGGCGCAGCTGGCCGAAGACAACCTGCTGTTCGTGGTCCACTCCAGCGAAGCGCGCTATCACGCGCCGGCGCGGCTGGACGACGAACTGCGGGTCACCGCGCAAGTACTTGAACTCAATCGCGCCAGCCTGCGCTTCGTGCAGCAGGTGTGGCGGGAAAAGGATGAAACGCTGCTCTGCGAAGGGCAGTTCCTGGTGGCCGCCGTGCGCGCCGACACTTTCAAACCCCGAGCCATGCCCCCGGAGCTGCGTGACGCCTTTGCGGCGGACGGCTCGGGTAATCAATCGAATGCAGGAGAATAAGCGTGGAAGCTAACGTCGTCGACCATACCTCCATGTGGAGTCTGGTCAGTAATGCCAGCGTGTTGGTACAGCTGGTAATGCTGACCCTGGTGGCCGCCTCGGTCACCTCATGGGTCATGATCTTCCAGCGCAGCACCATGCTGCGCGCCGGTCGTCGTGCGCTGGATGCCTTCGAGGAGCGTTTCTGGTCGGGCATCGACCTGTCCAAGCTGTACCGCCAGGCAGGCAGCAACCCAGACCCGGATTCCGGTGTCGAGCAGGTTTTCCGCGCCGGCTTCAAGGAATTCTCGCGCCTGCGCCAGCAGCCGGGTGTTGACCCGGACGCGGTCATGGAGGGTGTGGCCCGGGCCATGCGCGTAGCCATCTCGCGCGAGGAAGAAAAGCTCGAGCAGAGCCTGCCGTTCCTGGCCACCGTCGGTTCGACCAGCCCGTATATCGGCCTGTTCGGTACCGTATGGGGCATCATGAACTCCTTCCGCGGCCTGGCCAGCGCCCAGCAGGCCACCCTGGCCACGGTTGCCCCGGGTATCGCCGAAGCGCTGATCGCCACCGCCATCGGCCTGTTCGCGGCAATCCCGGCAGTCATCGCCTACAACCGCTTCGCGGCCCGCAGCGAAGTGCTGATCGGCCGTTACTACACCTTCGCCGACGAGTTCCAGGCGATCCTGCACCGCAAAGTGCACACCAGCGAAGAGTAATCAGGTAGAAGCCCATGGCCCGAGTTCGCCACAAACGCAAGCCCGTCGCCGAGATGAACGTGGTGCCCTACATCGACGTGATGCTGGTACTGCTGGTCATCTTCATGGTGACGGCGCCCATGCTCAACCAGGGCGTGAAGGTAGACCTGCCCAAGGTTTCCAGTGAAGCCTTGCCGCAGGACAACAACGTCCAGATCCTCACCATCTCCATCAAGGCCGACAAGACCTACTACTGGAACCTCGGCAGCGAAGTCGATACCGACAAGCAGATGGACAAGGCCATGACCTTGCCTGCCATGACCGACGCGGTGACCAAGATCATCGCCGCCGGCCGTGACCAGGGCAAGCAGACCCAGGTGTTCATTCGTGGCGACAAGGCTGTCGACTATGGCGCGGTCATGGGTGCCATGGGCGGGTTGCAGAAGGCCGGTGTCGGTAACGTTGGCCTGATTACCGAGGCGCCCTGATGCAACAGCGAGAGCCATCCGCCTCGGAAAGCTACTTCTGGCCCAGTATCTGGGCCATCGGCCTGCATGTGCTGGTGTTCGCCCTGCTGTTCGTCAGTTTTGCCATGACGCCTGAGCTGCCGCCATCCAAGCCGATCGTCCAGGCTACCCTGTACCAGCTCAAGTCCAAGAGCCAGGCGACTACCCAGACCAATCAGAAGATTGCCGGGGAAGCCAAGAAAACCGCTTCGCGCCAGACCGAGGTCGAGCAGCTGGAACAGAAGAAGGTCGAGCAGGAGGCCGTGAAGGCCGCGGAACAAAAGAAAGCCGACGCCGCTCAAAAGGCCGAAGAGGCTCGCGAGGCCGCCGAAGCCAAAAAAGCCGAGGCAGCTGCCGAAGCCGCCGAGGCCAAGAAAGCCGCCGAAGCCAAGAAGGCCGAAGAGGCGAAGAAGGCTGCCGAGAAGCAACAGGCCGACATCGCCAAAAAGAAGGCCGAGGAAGAAAAGAAAAAAGCCGAAGAAGAGGCCAAGAAAGAGGCCGCTGAAGAGGCGAAGAAACAAGCCGCCGAGGACGCCAAGAAAAAGGCGGCCGAAGAGGCCAAGAAGAAAGCAGCCGAGGACGCCAAGAAGAAAGCGGCGGCCGAGGACGCTAAGAAGAAGGCAGCTGAAGAGGCCAAGAAGAAGGCCGCTGCAGACGCCCAGAAGAAAAAGGCACAGGAAGCGGCCCGCAAGGCGGCGGAAGACAAGAAAGCCCAGGCTTTGGCCGAGCTGTTGTCCGACACCACCGAACGGCAGCAGGCCCTGGCCGACGAGCAGGGTGACCAGGTGGCCGGCGACTTCGATGACCTGATCCGCATGCGCGCGGCCGAGGGCTGGGCACGTCCGCCTTCCGCGCGCAAGGGCATGACGGTGGTCCTGCAGATCAACATGCTGCCGGACGGTACCATCACCAGCGTCAGCGTGGCCCGGTCCAGTGGTGACGGCCCGTACGACAGCTCGGCGGTGGCAGCTGTGAAGAACATCGGTCGCTTGACCGAGATGCAGGGTATGAAGCCGAGCGATTTCAACCAATATCGTTCGTTCAAGATGACATTTACACCTGAGGATCTAGCGTTGTGATTAAACGTCTGAGAGGACTGCTGGTCATGCTGTGCTGCGTGGCAGGCATGGCCGTGGCAGAGGAAAAGAACATCCTGGTCACCAGCGGCAGCGACCGGGCCACGCCCATCGCGGTAGTGCCGTTCGGTCTGCAGGGCGGCAGCGTGTTGCCGGAAGACATGGCCGATATCATCGGCAATGACCTGCGCAACTCCGGCTACTACTCGCCGATTCCGCGACAGAACATGATCAGCCAGCCGTCGCAGGCCAGCGAAGTGATCTTCCGTGACTGGAAAGCGCTGGGCGCGCAGTACGTGATGGTCGGCAGCATCGTGCCGTCGGGCGGTCGCCTGCAGGTGCAGTACGCGCTGTTCAACGTCGCCACCGAGCAGCAGGTGCTGACCGGTAGCGTGGCCGGCAGCGTCGACCAGCTGCGCGACATGGCGCACTACATTGCCGACCAGTCGTTCGAGAAGCTCACCGGCATCAAGGGTGCGTTCTCCACCCGCATGCTGTACGTGACGGCCGAGCGCTTCTCCACCAACAACACCCGCTATACCCTGCAGCGTTCGGATTACGACGGTGCACGTGCGGTGACCCTGCTGCAATCGCGTGAACCGATCCTGTCGCCACGCTTTGCTCCGGATGGCAAGCGCATTGCCTATGTCTCGTTCGAGCAGAAGCGCCCGCGCATCTTCGTCCAGCACATCGATACCGGCCGCCGCGAGCAGGTCACCAACTTCGAAGGCCTGAACGGTGCGCCAGCCTGGTCGCCGGACGGCACGCGCCTGGCGTTCGTGCTGTCGAAGGACGGCAACCCGGACATCTACGTGATGAATGTGGCTTCGCGTCAGATCAGCCGTGTCACCGCCGGCCCGGGCATCAACACCGAGCCGTTCTGGGGCAAGGATGGCAACACCCTGTACTTCACCTCCGACCGTGGCGGCAAGCCGCAGATCTACAAGCAGTCGGTCAGTGGTGGTGGTGCCGAGCGGGTAACTTTCGTGGGTAACTACAACGCCAACCCGAAACTGTCGGCGGACGAAAAGACCCTGGTGATGATCCATCGCCAGCAGGGCTTCACCAACTTCAAAGTTGCGGCCCAGGATTTGCAGCGCGGAAGTGTAAAGATTCTCTCGGAAACGAGTCTTGATGAGTCTCCCACTGTTGCGCCAAACGGCACCATGCTAATCTACGCCACCCGCCAGCAGGGCCGGGGAGTCTTGATGCTCGTGTCGCTTAATGGCCGCGTGAGGCTCCCACTTCCTACCGCTCAAGGCGAAGTCAGAGAACCGTCCTGGTCCCCTTACCTGAACTGATTGCGGCGTAATACTTTTGCTTAACACACTGGGGTTTCATTAGGAGTTTCACGATGGAAATGCTGAAGTTTGGTAAATTTGCTGCGCTGGCTCTGGCCATGGCCGTAGCTGTAGGTTGCTCCTCGAAGGGCGGTGACAACGCAGGCGAAGGCGCTGCTGTAGACCCGAACGCTGGCTACGGTGCCAACACTGGTGCTGTTGACGGCTCCCTGAGCGAAGAAGCTGCCCTGCGCGCAATCACCACCTTCTACTTCGAATACGACAGCTCGGACCTGAAGCCAGAAGCCATGCGCGCTCTGGACGTTCACGCCAAGGACCTGAAGTCCAACGGCAACCGCGTTGTTCTGGAAGGCAACACCGACGAGCGCGGCACCCGCGAGTACAACATGGCTCTGGGTGAGCGTCGTGCGAAAGCCGTTCAGCGCTACCTGGTTCTGCAGGGCGTTTCCCCTGCTCAGCTGGAACTGGTTTCCTACGGCGAAGAGCGTCCAGTTGCCACCGGCAACGACGAGCAGTCCTGGGCTCAGAACCGTCGCGTAGAACTGCGTAAGTAAGTTCTCATGCGTATGTGCCGCCGTGTAGTAACCGTCCTCGCACTCAGCCTGCCGCTCGCGGCCTGGGCTGAGGTCCCTGTAGTAGATGACAACGCAGGCAGCTATCCGCCTGCGGGTTATGGCACGAGCGGCGCCTATGCCGGGTCAGGGGCTTCGGCCCCTGCCTCTGCACAGGGCCAGCTGTTCATGCAGCTGCAACAGATGCAGGATCAGCTTTCCCGCCAGCAAGGCATCATCGAAGAGCTGCAGAACGATGTGTCGCGCATGAAGCAGGAAAACCTGGAGCGTTACCAGGACCTGGACCGTCGCATCAACAGTGGCGCCGCGCCTGCCGCGACCCCTGACAATTCCTCCGGTGGTGGTGCATCCGGTACCGCCCCCGATGCAGCAGCAGGTGCTGCTGCGCAACAACCGGCCGCCAGTAGCGAGCCCGGTGATCCGGCGAAAGAAAAGCTCTACTACGATGCCGCTTTCGACCTGATCAAGCAGAAAGACTTCGACAAGGCCAGCCAGGCGTTCAACGCCTTCCTGCGCAAGTACCCCAACAGCCAGTACGCCGGCAATGCCCAGTACTGGCTGGGTGAAGTGAACCTGGCCAAGGGCGACCTGCCGGCCGCCAGCCAGGCCTTCGCCCAGGTCAGCCAGAAGTATCCGAAGCACAGCAAGGTGCCGGATTCGCTGTACAAGCTGGCCGACGTCGAGCGCCGCATGGGCCACACCGACAAGGTCAAGGGTATCCTGCAGCAGGTCATCACCCAGTATCCCGGCACCTCGGCCGCGCAACTGGCTCAGCGTGACCTGCAGAAGCTCTAAGTAGCACCGTTTGAAAGAAACCCGCGCCTGTCGCGGGTTTTTTCGTTAGAATCACTGCCCTTTTTTCGTAAACACGCTGCTGCGGATAACGCTATGTCGAGTCCGCGGCAGTGCCTGACGGAGGCGGGCAGCCTGTTTAGCTGTCACGCCCGTGGCGAGCATGCAAGACACATTACGCATTACCGAAGTCTTTTACTCCTTGCAGGGTGAAACGCGAACGGCTGGGTTGCCCACGGTATTCGTGCGCCTCACCGGTTGCCCCCTGCGCTGCCAGTACTGTGACAGTGCCTATGCCTTCAGTGGCGGTACCGTTCGCACCCTCGATTCGATCCTCGAGCAGGTCGCCGGCTTCAAGCCGCGCTACGTCTGCGTCACTGGTGGCGAGCCATTGGCCCAGCCCAACGCCTTGGCGCTGCTGCAGCGGCTGTGTGACGCCGGTTACGAGGTTTCGCTGGAGACCAGCGGCGCATTGGATATTGCCGGCACGGACACCCGCGTCAGCCGCGTGGTCGACCTGAAGACCCCAGGCTCCGAGGAATCGCACCGTAACCGCTACGAGAACATCGAGCAGCTGACCCGCAACGATCAGGTCAAGTTCGTCATCTGTTCCCGTGAGGACTACGACTGGGCGGTCTCCAAGCTGATCCAGTACAACCTGGCCGAGCGTGCTGGCGAGGTGTTGTTCTCGCCCAGCCACCACCAGGTGAACGCCAGCGACCTGGCGGACTGGATCGTCGCCGACAACCTGCCCGTGCGCTTCCAGCTGCAGTTGCACAAGCTGCTGTGGAACGACGAACCCGGACGTTGATTGAGGAGCAAGCACACATGACCGACAAACGCGCAGTAATCCTGTTGTCCGGCGGCCTGGACTCGGCCACCGTGGTTGCCATGGCCAAGGCCGAAGGCTACAGCTGCTACACCATGAGTTTCGATTACGGCCAGCGCCACCGCGCCGAACTGAACGCCGCTGCCCGGGTCGCCCGCGACCTGGGCGTGGTCGAGCACAAGGTCATCGGCCTGAGCCTGGACGGCATCGGCGGTTCGGCGTTGACCGACAGCAGCATCGATGTGCCGGAAGCCCCAGGTGAAGGCATCCCGGTCACCTACGTGCCGGCGCGCAACACTGTGTTCCTGTCCCTGGCCCTGGGCTGGGCAGAGGTACTGGAAGCTCGCGACATCTTCATTGGCGTCAATGCCGTGGATTACTCCGGCTACCCCGATTGCCGCCCCGAGTTCGTCGAAGCCTTCGAGCGCATGGCTAATCTGGCGACCAAGGCCGGCGTCGAAGGGCAGGGCTTCCGTATTCAGGCGCCGCTGCAGAACATGAGCAAGGCGCAGATCGTACAGGCTGGCATGGCTCGCGGCGTGGATTACAGCCTGACCGTTTCCTGCTACCAGGCCGACGATGACGGCCGCGCCTGCGGCAAATGCGACAGCTGCCGCCTGCGTGCCGACGGCTTCAAGGCAGCTGGTGTCGAAGACCCGACGCGATACTTTTGAAAAAAGTTTGATGGGGTGTTGATTTCCCGTTAGAAATCAGTATTATACGCGCCATCCAACGGGTCGTTAGCTCAGTTGGTAGAGCAGTTGGCTTTTAACCAATTGGTCGTAGGTTCGAATCCTACACGACCCACCATACTCAGTACGTCAAAGCCCGCTACCGGCAACGGTGGCGGGCTTTTTCGTTTTCCGTTGGCCGAGTTTTATTGCTCGGTTTGCGCGATCGCTTGTAGATACCGTCTTGACCCTCACCCCGCAAGAGCGATTTGAGGGTCAAACGGTTTGCCGGATTTCACTACGCCATACACCAGGTGCAAAAGCTTACGCATAGCAGCGCAGACTATCTGCTTGTAGGCTTTACGCCGATTGCTCAAACGCTCTGCCAGTGCCTTCACGACCGGGTTGTATCTGATCGAGACAGTGCCTGGCATCCACAAGCCGGCGCGCAATCTTGGGGCTCCTGTACGGGAAATGGTCGATTGGCCAATCTTCTCTCCCGATTGATGGATCATCGGGTTGAGGCCTGCAAACGCAACCATGGCTGACGGGCTTTCGTACTTCAGCGGATCACCCAGTTCTGCAAGGATCAGCGCGGCCGTGGTGTCTCCCAGGCCATCAATCGACGTAATCAGTTCTCGTCGCTGGCGCAGGTCTGGATCGTCATCGATCGTCTGCTCAATAGCCTTACGGGTTTTCGCTATTTCTTCGCTGATGTGCCCAATTACAGCTCTGATCGATTCCTGGACAGCGATCTGCGACACATCCAGACGGTTCTGCTCCATCTGCTGCATCTCTTTCAGGTCGTCCAGACGCCGCACCAAGGCCCGCAAGCGCCGCTGAGCTGGCGGCTCAGGCTTCCACTGACGAAGCAAATCTTTTTTCTGCTGACCGTAAGCAGCAATAACCTTGGCATCAGCCTTATCAGTTTTGACGCGTCGAAGGTCCGCTCCGGCAAACTTGGCAATCACGGCGGGATTCAGAATACACACCCGGTAACCCTTGGCATGAAAGCACTCAGCAAGCGCTTCGTGATAAGTGCCAGTGGCCTCCATGATAACCCAGGCACGTGGTTCGGCATGTTGCTCAAGCCAGGTTGCGAATTGCTCAAAACCACTCGGATTATTGGCCAGCTTGGCTTTGGTACGGACTTTCCCATTGGGAAGTGGAGTTGCAATATCGAAAGATCGCTTGGCTACATCGACGCCAACAACAACAGACATGATCTTCTCCCTCAGACAACGAAGTTTCGATCACCCAGCACTCGGTTCAACCTTGCGAATGCGTGCTCACGCCGGGGGGCGGCACTAGATACCGTTCGAACTGTTCGAGTGGGGTTGGAGGGCCAGAGCGTTATCTACAATACGGGCTCGATGCCCTTGGAGCGGCTCCGCTTCATGACCCTCCCTCGATGATCAGTCGAGAACTTTCGCCTCTTGTGAGGCGAAAGTCGAGATACAAGGAGCGGCCTTGCGTCGCGATCGGGCTGCGCAGCAGCCCCAGGGTTTCAGCAAAAATGCACAAATTGCTGGGGCTGCTGCGCAGCCCGATCGCGACGCAAGGCCGCTCCTACAGGGGCTGCGCAGACTCCAGATGGCTTATTCAGCCCACTCCGGATCCCCGGTAAACACCACCGTCAGCCAGCGGTCCGGCCCTTCACCCCCCACGGCATCACCGATCTCGTTGCGCCACGCATCCCATTCATCGATGGTTTTCGCGGCCATGGCCTTGGGTACGATGAAATACAGTTCGATCTCCCGCGAGCGCCCGACCTTGGCCACATAGGCGCGGTACGACTGCAATCCATGGCGTGCAACGAAGGCCTTGGCGACTTCATCCACGTGCAGCTTGAGGTCGCCGGGGGTCACCAGGAAGATTTCCGAAAGAGCCTGGCGCACCACCGACATCGGCAACGGCACTATCACCAGGCAGACCAGCGCCAGCACCGCTGGGTCGATGTACGGCGACACCCACTCCAGCGACGTGCCCTGCACCGCATATCCAAAGCAGAAGGCGATCAACAGCGCAGCGGTGATGCTGGCCGACATCACCCAGCCCTTGACGTCCATGCGCACGAAATCCGAGCCCAGCTTGCGGTTGGCACGGGCCTCGACAATGGCAATGGTCACGCAGGCGATCACGGTCAGCACCGCGTAGACCATGGCGATACCGAACTCCAGGTGGCGCCCGCCTTGCAGCAGGCTGCTGACGGCGTTAATCAGCGCATAGATGGCCACGCCGCTGAGCAGGATGCCGTTGAGGGCCAGCACCATCGGCTCCAGGTGCCAGAAGCCCATGGTGAAGCGCTCGCGCAGCTTGCGTGACATCTGCACGCTGGTGGTGTGCGCGGTAATCAGCCTGACCACCACCAGTGACAGCCCGCTCATGCTGGCATCGACCAGCGAATAGACGCCGTCGAACACGATGGAGAACGAGCCAGACGCCAGGCCGAAGGCGATGCCGATGACGGCGATGAACAGGGTGACAGCGATCGAGGTGCGTAGCAGGCCCTGTTCGCTGGTGATGTCAAAGAAGGAAGATCTGGTCGGGGTTTGCATGATTGTGCTCGGTAAATAGCCCTGCTGCTGTGTTGTATGTGCTGGCCTCTTCGCGGGTAAACCCGCTCCCACAGCTTTATGCTCTGACCTTGAAGGCGGCGCCGACCTTGTGGGAGCGGGTTTACCCGCGAAGAGGCCCTGACAGGCTAGACGCGGAACTGCTCCATCAACGCCTGCTGCTGGTTGGCCAGCCGGTTCAGGGCCTGGCTGATCCGCGCCGACTCGTCTGCCTGGCCGGCCAGCGATTCGGTCACATCGCGAATGCCGGCCACATTGCGGTTTACCTCCTCTGCCACGGCGCTCTGCTCTTCGGCTGCCGAGGCAATCTGCAGATTCATGTCGCTGATCACCGCCACTGCCTCGCCAATACGTTGCAAGGCTGGCACCGCCTGCTCCATCCGCGCGGCGCTGTCCTGGGCCTGACGCCGGCCTTCGTGCATTGCGCCCACCACATCCTGGGTGCCTTGCTGCAAACCTTCGATGACCTGGCGAATTTCCTCCACCGACACCTGGGTACGCTGGGCCAAGCCGCGCACTTCATCGGCCACTACGGCAAAACCACGCCCGGCTTCGCCTGCGCGGGCAGCTTCGATGGCGGCGTTGAGCGCCAGCAGGTTGGTTTGCTCGGCAATGGTGCGGATCACTTCCAGTACCGAACCGATCTGCCCGCTGCGGCCTTCCAGCGCGTGCGCCTCGTCCATGGCAGCGTTCATGCCGGCATTCAGGCGGTCGATGCCCTGCCGGGTGCTGTCGATCAGTTGCAGGCCCTCGCGGCTGGCCTGGTCGGCAGCGCGTGCGGCCTGGGCCGCCTGCGAGGCGTTGTGGGCGACATCCAGGGCGGTGGCACTCATCTCATTGGCGGCGGTGGCCACCTGTTCGATTTCGCGGTGCTGTTGCTGCATGCCGTTGCTGGTCTGGCTGGCGATGGCTGCCGACTGGTCGGCAGTGCTGCGTGCCTCCCGCAGCGAGCCTTTGACCTGGGCTATGACCGGCTGCAGCTTGTCGAGAAAGCGGTTGAACCAACCGGTAAGCTGGCCCAGTTCGTCCTGGCGGGCGTAGTCCAGGCGGCGGGTGAGGTCGCCTTCGCCGCTGGCGATGTCTTCCAGGCGCGCGGCCACGGCCAGGATTGGCCGGGTCACACCGCGCGCGGTCAGCCACACCAGCAGCAAGCCGACTACCGCAGCGCCCAGACCAACCAGCAGGCTGGTGAGGTTGGCGCTGTGGTTGTGCGTGTCCAGGCGCTGGTTGAGGGCTACGGCAGGCGCCTGCAGCACGCTTTCCGGCAGTTCCAGCAATACCTGCCAAGGGGCGGCGTCAGGGATTGGCGTGAACGGGTGGGCAACCCGCAGCAGGCCGCCGGCTACCGTCTTGTCCATCGGCTCGCCCAGCTTGCTGTCGTCGCGGCTATTGCCGGCCAGCAGGCCGGCCGCGCTGGCGATGCTGACCTGGCCCTGGCCGTCGAACAGCTCCCGGCGGCCGTCCAGGCTCAACTGCTGCAGGTTGGAAAGGCCGATGTCCAGGCCGACCACGCCGACCACCTTGCCGTGCTCCAGCAGCGGCAGCGCGATGCTGGTCATCAGCACCTGTCGGCCATTCACTTCGTCGAGGTATGGCTCGAGCATGCAGGTTCTGGCGGTGTCCTGCGGACAGGTCAGCCAACGGTTCTTCGCCGCGCCGTTGCTGCCGATGCTGGCGTCACCGAGCATCGATTCCGGCATGGCTTCAAGCTCCAGGGTGCCGGGGCTGGGTTGTGACCAGTACAGCGAGAAACGCCCGGCCTCGTTGCTGCCCATGGCATCCTGGCCGAGGTACTGGCTGTCCGGGTCCAGAGCGTTGGGCTGGAATACCAGGTACAGGCCGATCACATCCGGGTTGCCAGCCAGGCTGGCACGGGCCTGGCGCGTCAGCTCGGCGCGCAGGTCGTTGCCGCCACGGGCCTTGAGCACCTGCACCAGGCGGGCAAAGCCATTGCCGTACTGGTAGGCGTCCATGAAATAGCGCTGGATGCGCAGGGCCTGGGTTTCGGCATGGGCCTCCAGGCGCAGGCGTGCGCTGCTGTCGAGCATTTCGGTGTTGGCCTGGTTGACCAACGCCGCGCTGCGCCGCGCCTGGGCCAGCGATGTGGTTACCAGCAGGGCGACGATGGCCAGCAGGCAGAGGCCGGCGAGCAGGGTGATCTTCCATTGGATGGAGAGGCGACGCAGCGGCATGAGGGCTTTCCTTTTCGATCAAATGCAACGCCCGCGATCAGGCGCGGGCGTTGTCGGCAGCATGGGTCATTCAGCGACGGTCATTCAGCGACGTAGTTGGGCGGCGCGTTCCTGAAAGCCTTGGTCAGCCAGGCCAGGTAGAGCAAGCCGAGCACAGCCCAGACGCCACCGAACATCAGCGAGTGGGCATTCAGGTCCAGCCACAGCGAGACGATGATGCAGAAGCCGATGGTCGGCAGCACCAGGTACTTTAGCTGGTTGGCCAGGCCTTGCCGCTTGCCTTCGCGCAGGTAGCAGTGGTTGATGACCGACAGGTTGACGAAGCTGAACGCGACCAGCGCACCGAAGTTGATGATCGAGGTGGCGGTGACCAGGTCGAAGAAGATCGCCGACAGCGAAATCAGCCCCACCACCGCGATATTCAGCACTGGCGTCTTGTAGCGCGAGTGCAGGCGGGCGAACAGGCTGGCCGGCAGCACGTTGTCACGGCCCATCACGTACAGCAGGCGCGACACGCTGGTCTGCGAAGCCAGGCCCGAGGCGATGGTGTTGATCACGGTGCAGGCGATGAAGATCGACTGGAACAGCTTGCCGCCGACGTACAGGGCGATTTCGGGCAGTGCCGCTTCATGGTCATGGAAGCGCGCCATGGTCGGGAAGTAAGCCTGGATGAAATACGACACAGTGATGAACACCACGCCGCCGATCAGTGCGGTGAGGAAGATAGCCCGTGGGATGGTCTTGCTCGGGTTGTGGGTTTCTTCGGACAGGCAGGTGACAGCGTCGAAACCGAGGAACGAGAAGCACAGGATGGTCGCACCGGCGGCCAGGGCGCTGAACTGAGTCTGGTCGTCGGCGAACGGCAGCAGGCTCCAGGCGGTACCCAGCCCTTCACCTTGGTCCAGGCCGCGTACGCACAGGTAGATGAACACGGCGATGATCGCCACCTGCACGGCCACGAAAAGCAGGTTGAAGTGCGCCACCAGGTTCACACTGCGCATGTTGATCAGGCTGATCAAGGTGACGAAGCCGGCCACCCACATCCACTCCGGTACTTCTGGGAACATGGCCGAAAGGTACAGCTTGGCCAGCAGCGCGTTGACCATTGGCAGCAGCAGGTAGTCCAGCAGCGACGACCAGCCGACCAGGAAGCCCACGTGCGGGTTGATCGCCCGTTGGGTGTAGGTGTAGGCCGAGCCCGACTGCGGGAAGCGTCTTACCAGGGTGCCGTAGCTCACGGCGGTGAACAGGATCCCGGCCAGCGCCAGGATGTAGGCGCTGGGTACGTGGCCGGCAGTTATCCCGGAAACGATGCCGAAGGTGTCGAACACGGTCATCGGGGTCAGGTAGGCCAAGCCGATGATGATCACGTGCCACAGACGCAGGGTTTTACGGAGTTGGCCGTTGCCGGAGGCGCTGTGGTCAGGCTGCATGCTGGCATGGCTCCTGCGGCTGGGCGTAAACGGCGGGCACGGTGTACTGCGCATGCGGCAAGGGCGAGCGGGTGGGCTCCATGTTGTTCACCTTTTATTGTTGGAGCAGCGGGGACGCGGGAGAGCGCGCAAAGTGGTGAAAATAAAAAACGATGGGTAGCTGAGTGTCAAGTTAAACATGACAAGATGTTGCCAGATTGAAATATTTATCGATTAAAGTGGGGTTTTGTTCGGTTTTTGCGCGTTTTTTTGCGGTTTTGATCAATTTTAGTGTTCGCAAAAATTAACGAATGCCCGTCTGCCTTGGAGGGCGTGTCAGGCGCTTCCCAAAAACGGGATTTCTTGAGCCTGACCAGCGCCAGGGCTGGGCTGCGGTGGTACTCTTGGCGTCCCGTGTGGCCCTTGGCCGCCTACGAAGCCCTTATGGACAGCAATCGGTTCTATTCATGAAGAAATCAGTTGGCATCCTTTCCGGCCTGGCTATCGCCATCGCCGTCGCAACCACCGCTGGCGCCTGGTACACCGGCAAGCAGCTGCCAGCAGAGCTGGACAACGCCCTGGTCCGCAGCAACGCGGAACTCAAGAAGGCCCTGGTGAGCACCGGTGGCAGCATGAGCATCGAACGGGTGTCGCTGGAGCAGCATTTCTTCAGCAGTACCGCCCAGTACCGGCTCAAGGCCCGCGATATCAACCTGGGCGAAGGCGAAGTGGTGAATTTCGACGTGGGCGTGACCGACCAGATCGAGCACGGCCCGTTTCCCTGGTCACGGGTAAAGGCATTGAAGCTGATGCCGGTGCTGGCAGTCAGCAACAGCACGCTGCAGAAGGACGACACCACCGCACCGTGGTTCGCCGCAGCGGGCGAGCAAGCCCCGGTCAGCGCTCAGACCAGCCTGGGTTACGACGGCAATGTGGTCAGCCAGGTACGGCTGGCACCGGTCAAGCTCGACGAAGCGGATGGCAACAGCCTCGACTTCTCGGGCATGCAACTGCAGGTCAGCGGTGACCAGGAAGGCAAGGCCTCGAACTTCCAGGGCCAGGCCGACCGGTTCGTGATGAAACTGGTACGCGATGACCAGCCGCCTGCCACCTTCGAGCTCAACGGCCTGAAAGTCGGCGGCCAGTTGGCGGCCACCGCGCACGAGGCCATCTATGTGGGTAACGTCGACCTGGCGCTGGCCGAAACCAAGGTCACCCTTGGGCCCAAACAACAGGTGCTGGTAATCAAGGCATTGGAGCAGAACGCCCTGCAAACCCTTGACGGCCCGGATACCGTGGGTGGTCGCGTGGAGTACAAGGTCGGGGATATCACCTGGGATGGCCGTGCCGTGGGCAAGGCGCAGATGGCGGTGAGCATCACTTCGGTCAACGCGCCGGCGCTACAGGCGCTGTCGACCTGGTACCAGGCGCACCTGCCGGAATTCGAGGCCGCCGCTGCCGCTGGCCAGCCGGTGCCGGAAATCCAGATGAACGACGAGGAGAAGGCCAGGTTCCAGGGCGAGCTGCAGAAACTGCTGGCTGCCAAGCCCCGGGTGGCGGTGGAAAACCTGTCGTTCAGGACCGCCAATGGCGAAAGCCGCTTTGACCTGTCGATGGGCTTCGCCGCCCCGGCCAGCTTCGACCTGCCGCCAGACCAGTTGAGCAAACAATTGATCACCGAGGTGAAGAGCAAGCTGTCGTTGTCCAAGCCGATGATCGGTGACCTGGCAACCTTGCAGGCACTGCTGGATGGCCAGACCGACGCCCAGGCCATTGCCATGCAATCGAGCCAGGCCGGGGAAATGGTCGGCATGATGGCGCTGCAGAGCGGCATGGCCACCGTGCAGGGCAATGATGTGGTGAGCAGCCTGCACTATGCCGATGGCATGGTCGACTTCAATGGCAAGAAGATGACCGTGGAAGAGTTCGCCATGCTCATCGCGGCGCACCTGGCGGCCCTCTCGCCGCAGGGCTGATCGTTTCTCCTGTACCGGCCTCTTCGCGGGTAAACCCGCTCCCACAGGGTCTGCCCAATTCCTGTGGGAGCGGGCGCGCCCGCGAAAGGGCCAGCACAGGCAACACAAAAACCACTTTAGAAATCGCCGGATTGTCTGTAGCCTTCGGCCTCCGATAATAATCCGCGCCCGCAGAGGGCCGTGGCGGCCTGCGAGCCGTCCGGCGCCCTTAGCCGATCTGTCAGGGCCGGGTGATACACTCGATTCGACGCGCGCACGCGCCTGCAGGTCCAGCGATCATGACCCAGATTTCCGAACGCCTGTTGGTTCAGGCCCACCTCGACGCCAAGCAGCCAAACCCGCTGACAGCCGAGCAGGAGGCCGAATACCGTGCGGCCATTGCTGCCGAGCTCAAGGCCCAGAACGCCGTGCTGGTCGCCCACTATTACTGCGACCCGGTCATCCAGGCGCTTGCCGAGGAGACTGGCGGCTGCGTGTCCGACTCGCTGGAAATGGCCCGCTTCGGCAAGAACCACCCGGCCGAAACCGTGATCGTTGCCGGTGTGCGTTTCATGGGCGAGACCGCAAAAATTCTCACCCCGGAAAAGCGCGTGCTGATGCCGACCCTGGAGGCCACCTGCTCGCTCGACCTGGGCTGCCCGGTGGACGAGTTCTCGGCGTTCTGCGACCAGCATCCCGAGCGTACCGTGGTGGTCTACGCCAACACTTCCGCTGCCGTGAAGGCCCGTGCCGACTGGGTGGTGACCTCGAGCTGCGCGCTGGAAATCGTCGAGAGCCTGATGGACAACGGCGAAACCATCATCTGGGGCCCGGACCAGCATCTGGGGCGTTATATCCAGAAGCAGACCGGTGCCGACATGCTGCTGTGGGACGGTGCCTGCATCGTTCACGAAGAGTTCAAGTCGCGCCAGCTGGCCGACATGAAGGCGCTGTACCCGGATGCGGCGATTCTGGTGCACCCCGAGTCGCCGGAAGCGGTGATCGAGCTGGCCGACGCGGTGGGCTCCACCAGCCAGCTGATCAAGGCTGCCCAGACCTTGCCGAACAAGACCTTCATCGTCGCCACCGACCGCGGCATCTTCTACAAGATGCAGCAGCTGTGCCCGGACAAGGAGTTCGTCGAAGCCCCCACCGCCGGTAACGGCGCGGCATGCCGCAGCTGCGCGCACTGCCCGTGGATGGCGATGAACACCCTGGAGCGTGTGCTGGATTGCCTGCGTAACGGCACGAACGAGATTTTTGTCGACCCGGCGCTGGTGCCCAAGGCGATCAAACCGTTGAACCGGATGCTGGACTTTACCCAGGCCGCGCGCCTGAAGTTGTCCGGGAACGCCTGACGATATACCGCGTCGCTTTCTTCGCGGGCACGCCCGCTCCCACAGGTACTGCATCGCCTTTGCAAGCGGTGCGGTCCCTGTGGGAGCGGGTTCACCCGCGAAGAGGTCCTCAACGCCCCATCATTTCCTGAACCATGCGCCGCTGCTCCATGATCTCGCGCTGGCGCTGGTCAATCTGTGCTGCCAGCGGGAAGTTGCCACCCGATCGGCGCTTGGCGTAATCCAGCTGCTGGATCGCCTGGTCGAAATCGCCCACCAGGGTGAAATACTCGGCCCGCGCCCGGTGCAAGCCAATGGTATTTCCCGAAAGGCCACGCACTTCGGCCATGTCGTACCACACGTCCGGGTCATCCGGCCGGCTCTTCACCAGTTCGTTCAGCACCTTTTCCGCCTCGGCGGGCTTGTTCTGCTTCACCAGCAGGTCGGCACGCACCTGCTTCAGCGGGTAATTGCCCGGGTACAACCCCTGCATGCGTTCGGCGCGCTGCTGCGCGTCGGCCAGGCGGTTGTTGGTGATGTCCAGGTCGATCTGCGCCAGGTTGTAGGTAATGTCGTTGGGCGCCTTGGCCAGTAGCGGCTTGAGCAGTTCACGTGCTTCGTTCAGTTGGCCGCCCTTGATCTGCGCCAGTGCCAGGCCGTAGCGTGCTGCGTCCAGCTTGGGGTCTTCGTCCAACTGGGCGCGGAAGCGCTTGGCCGCCAGCCCTGGGGTGCCTTCGTAGGTCAGTACCACCCGGGCGCGGATCAGCTGGTAGCGCATGCTGTCCTCGACGCCGCCCTTGGGGGCCTGCTCGGCACGGTTGCGGGTGTCGGCGATACGCGACTCGGTCACCGGGTGAGTCAACAGGAACTCCGGCGGCTTGGCGTCGTAGCGGTATTGCCGGGCCAGGCGTTCGAACATGGTCGGCATGTTGCGCGGATCGTAGCCGGCCTTTTCCAGGTTCTGGATGCCGATGCGGTCGGCTTCCTGTTCGTTCTGCCGCGAGAAACGCCGCTGTTCCTGGATCGCCGCCGCCTGGGTACCGGCGATCACACCGATACCGGCATCACCGCCGCCACCGGCGGCCAGCACGATACCGGCCAGCAGCGCCGCCATCATCGGCAGCTGCATGCGCTGCTGGGCCTCGACGCCACGGGCGAAGTGGCGCTGCGACAAGTGCGCCAGTTCGTGGGCCAGTACCGAGGCGTACTCGCCTTCGGTCTGGGCGTTGAGGAACAGCCCGCCGTTGACCCCGACGATGCCGCCCGGGGCGGCAAAGGCGTTGAGCTCACGGCTGTCGATGAGGATGAATTCCAGGCGGCGGTCCTGCAGTTGGCTGGTTTCGGCCAGGCGGTACACGCTGGTTTCGACGTAGTCCTTGAGCTGCGGGTCGTTGAGCTGGTTGACCTGGCCACGCAGCAGGCTCAGCCAGGCACGGCCGAGCTGGTGCTCCTGTTGCGGCGAGACGATCGCGGAACTGGCATCACCCAGTGATGGCAGGTCGTCAGCGTGGCCTGGAAGGGCCAACAGGCAGGCCAGCGTCAGCAGGGTAGGGCGCAGTAGATTCATGCATGAAGCTCGCGTCGGTCAAAGATACCTACTGTAGCGGGCTCACACGTTGGCGACCAGTGGCGCTATCCTAGCCGGCCAAATCCAGATACAGCCTGGCAATGCCTTTTGGAGAGCCCCGCAATGAGTGACACCCTGACCTGTGACGCCGAACTGGACGCCAGCGGGCTGAATTGCCCTTTGCCGCTGCTGAAGGCAAAGATGGAGCTCAACCGCCTGGCCAGCGGCGCGGTGCTCAAGGTAATCGCCACCGACGCCGGTTCCCAGCGCGACTTCCGCACTTTCGCCCAGCTGGCAGGTCATACCCTGCTGCGGGAAACGGCCGAGGCCGGCACCTACACTTACTGGCTGCGCAAGGCCTGAGTCTTTCCAAGGATCGTCAATGTTCAAAGTGCTTCGCGACTGGATGCAGCGCTACTTCTCCGATGAGGAAGCGGTGGTGCTGGCGGTTCTGTTGTTCCTGGCTTTTACTGCGGTACTCACCCTGGGTGGCATGCTTGCGCCGGTGCTGGCGGGCATGGTGCTGGCGTTTCTGATGCAGGGGCTGGTCAACGCCCTGGAGCGTGTACGGGTGCCGACCCGGTTGGCGGTGCTGCTGGTGTTCGCCCTGTTCATGGGCGCGCTGGCGGTGTTCATGCTGGTACTGGTGCCGTTGCTGTGGCACCAGTTGATCACCCTGTTCAACGAACTGCCGGGCATGCTCGGCAAATGGCAGTCGTTGCTGTTGCTGTTGCCTGAGCGCTACCCGCACCTGGTGTCGGACGAGCAGGTGCTGCATGCCATCGAGTCGGTGCGCGGGGAAATCGGCAAGTTCGGCCAGTGGGCACTGACCTTTTCGTTATCGAGCCTGCCGCTGCTGGTCAACGCCATGATCTACCTGGTGCTGGTGCCGATCCTTGTGTTTTTCTTTCTCAAGGACCGCGAACTGATTGGCCGTTGGGTCAGCGGTTACCTGCCACGCCAGCGCACCCTGCTGAACCGGCTGGGCAGCGAGATGAACCGGCAGATCGCCAACTACATTCGCGGCAAGGGCATCGAGATCCTGATCTGCGGCATTGCCACCTACATAGCCTTCATCAGCCTGGGGCTCAACTACGCGGCACTGCTGGCGCTGCTGGTCGGGCTGTCGGTGGTGGTGCCTTACGTGGGCGCGGTTGTGGTCACGGTGCCGGTGACCTTGATAGCGCTGTTCCAGTGGGGCTGGGGCGACCAGTTCATCTACCTGATGACGGTGTACGCGATCATCCAGGCGCTGGACGGCAACGTGCTGGTGCCGCTGCTGTTCTCCGAGGCGGTCAGCTTGCACCCGGTGGCGATCATCTGCGCGGTGCTGCTGTTTGGCGGGTTGTGGGGGTTCTGGGGGATCTTCTTTGCGATCCCGCTGGCGACCTTGATCAAGGCCGTGCTGGATGCCTGGCCGCGGCAGGAGCCTAGCGTTTCACCGATGCTTTGATGTAACTGGGGCCGCTTTGCGGCCCATCGCGACGCAAGACCGTTCCTACAAGGGAACGCGATTCCCTGTAGGAGCGGCCTTGTGTCGCGAAAGGGGCGCAAAGCGCCCCCATACAATCTCAAGCCTTGTTCAGGGCCTGAGCAGCAGCCAATACGGCATCCACATGCCCGGGCACCTTCACCCCACGCCATTCCTGGCGCAGCACACCGTCCTTGTCGATCAGGAAGGTGCTGCGGTCAACGCCCATGTATTCCTTGCCATACAGCTTCTTCAGCTTGATCACGTCGAACAGTTGGCACAGGGCTTCGTCCTTGTCGCTGATCAGCTCGAACGGGAAGCCTTGCTTGGCCTTGAAGTTCTCGTGCGACTTGATGCCATCGCGCGACACGCCGAACACCACGGTGTTGGCCGCGGCAAAGGCGTCATGCTGGTCACGGAAGCCCTGGCCCTCGGTGGTGCAGCCCGGGGTACTGTCCTTCGGGTAGAAGTACACCACCACTTGCCGGCCCTTGAGCTCGGCCAGGCTGACGGTTTGCCCGCTGGTGGCCTGGGCCTGGAAGTCGGCAACGGGTTGGTCGAGTGCTACAGCCATGGTCGGTTTCCTTACATTGGGTTCTGTGGACGCCATGGCTCGATCAGCGCATCGAGGTTCAGGGCATCGGCAAAGTCCAGGAACTGGTCACGCAGCCAGCTGATCTGGGTGCCGGCCGGCAGAATCACGGTGAACTGGGCGTTGAGCATGCTGCTGCCGGTCTGCGGCGCCAGGTAGGTATCGCAGGTCATGGCTTCCAGCTCGACGCGGTGGTCGAGGAAGAACTGGCACAGCTCGTTGATGATGTCCGGGCGGTAGGCGGCGCTCACGTAGGCCACATAAGGCAGGGCCTGCGGGCGCACTTCCTGGTCGGCACTGCGCACCACGTCCAGGGTCAGGCCGTGCTTCTTGCCCAGGCCCGGCAGGGTGGATTCAAGGCGCGCCAGGGCGTCCCAGCTGCCGCCTACCTGCAGTACCAGGGCGCTGGTCTCGCCGTGGCGGCTCAGGCGCGAGGTGACCACCGCGCAGCGGTTTTCGAAGGCAGCGCGGCTGAGGACGTTGGCCAGCTCCATGGGGTTGGGGCCCAGGGCACTGATGACAAGGAATTGTTCGCGGACGGTGGGGGTGGACATGCAGCATTCCTAAAGCGATGAGCGGTCGGCACAGGACGGGCGAAAGCCTCCTGTCGGCAGGGCCCGGGGCTCGCATGCGAGGTCGTGGACGCTGGCGGGGAGCAAGGTCGACGGCCCGGCGGGCCGCGCTGCACCGATCAAAGCATCAAGGGTAGCGAAATAAGCCGCCGAGGGGAATGCTCCGCCTGCCTGCTTCGCTTGTGCAAGGCCGATGCCCCCAGTACCATTACCGCTCTCTTTTTCCGGCAGGAGCAGTTACATGATTGCGGGCAGTATGGTGGCATTGGTCACACCCATGGATGCACAAGGGCGTGTGGACTGGGGCAGCCTCGACAAACTTGTAGACTTCCATCTGGAAAACGGCACTCATGCGATCGTCGCTGTCGGCACCACCGGTGAGTCGGCCACGCTGGATGTCGAAGAACACATCCTGGTCATCAAGCACGTGGTCGAGCGCGTCAAGCGCAGCAACAAGCCGATCCCGGTCATCGCCGGCACCGGTGCCAACTCCACTGCCGAAGCCGTGCACCTGACCCAGAACGCCAAGAATGCCGGCGCCGACGCCTGCCTGCTGGTGGTGCCGTACTACAACAAGCCGACGCAAGAAGGCCTGTACCAGCACTTCAAGCACATTGCCGAAGCCGTCGACATCCCGCAGATCCTCTATAACGTACCTGGCCGCACCTCCTGCGACATGCAGGCCGATACCGTGATCCGCCTGTCGAAGGTCAACAACATCATCGGTATCAAGGAAGCCACCGGCGACCTGGTACGCGCCAAGGCGATCCTCGATGGCGTCGACAGCGACTTCATCGTCCTGTCCGGCGACGACCCGACTGCCGTCGAACTGATCCTCATGGGCGGCAAGGGCAACATCTCCGTCACTGCCAACGTCGCCCCGCGCGAAATGGCCGACCTGTGCGAGGCCGCCCTTGCGGGCAATGCCGAGAAGGCCCGCGCAATCAACGAAAAACTCATGCCGCTGCACAAAGACCTGTTCTGCGAAGCCAACCCGATCCCGGTGAAATGGGCGCTCGTCGAAATGGGTCTGATGCAAAAGGGCATTCGCCTGCCGCTGACCTGGCTGAGCGAAGGCTGCCACGAAAAAGTCCGTACTGCCTTGCGCCAGTCCGGCGTACTGGTTTAAGAGGAAGTACACCGCATGAAGCGACTGGCTGGTCTTTCTGCCCTTGCCCTGATCATCTCCAGCACCAGTGGGTGTGGCTGGCTGTGGGGCGAGGATGGCTATTTCCGCGACCGCGGCAGCGATTACCTGCAGGCGCGCCCGACTGCGCCGATGCAGCTGCCGCCGGACGCCAGCAACGTCAAGCGCCTTGACCCGCTGCTGCCGATTCCGCGCAACGTCGCCGACGACAGCGCCACCGGTGAGTTCGAGGTGCCGCGCCCGCAACCGTTGACCGGTAGCGGCGCCCAGGTTACCGACTACAGCCTGCAGCGCAGCGGCAGCAGCCGTTGGGTACTGGCCCAGCATTCGCCGGCCGAAGTGTGGCCGGTGGCTCGCCAGTTCTTCGAGGACAACGGCTTCCGCATCGCCGAAGAGCGCCCGCAGACTGGCGAATTCAACACCACCTGGCAGCGTTTCGACGAACTGTCGGCATCGCTCGGCCAGCGCCTGGCCAGCACTGCCAGCAGCGCTGACAGCGAAGTGCGAGTGCGGGTACGCATGGAGCCTGGCGTGCAGCGCAACACCTCCGAGGTGTATGTGGTCAGCGTCGAGCGCCCGGCCGGCAGCACTGCCGAGCCTGATTTCCCGTCCACCTCCAGCAACACCGGCGCCGATGCCCTGCTGGTCGACGAAATGCTTGCCAGCATGAACCGCAGTGCCGAGAAGGGCGGTTCGGTTTCGCTGCTGGCCGCGCGCGATTTCGACGCGCCAAGCCGCGTCAGCCTGAGCGAAGACGGCAGCGGCAACCCGGTGCTGTACCTTGGCGCCGACCTGGACCGCGCCTGGTCCAGCGTGGGCCGTGCCCTGGAGCAGGGCGGCGAGTGGCGTGTCGAGGACATCAACCGCAGCCTGGGCCTGTACTACATCAACCTGTCTGAAAAGCCTGAAGACAAGCAGAACCAGCCTGGTTTCTTTGGCCGCATGTTCGGCAGCGAGCCGACCAAGGAAGAGCGTGAAGCCCGTGCCGAGCGTTATCAGGTTCGCCTGAGCAAGGTTGGCGAGAGCGTGCAGGTCACCGTCGAGAAAAACATCAACACCGTGGCCCCGGCCGATGTCGCCCGCCGCGTGCTGAGCGCCATTCAGGACCACCTGGGCTAAGTGCGCTTCGCGGTACTCGGAAGCGGCAGCCAGGGAAACGGCACGCTGATCGCCCGTGGTGACACGTTCATCCTGGTCGATTGCGGGTTTTCCCTGCGCGAGACCGAGCGGCGCCTGGCGCTGCTCGGCGTGTCGGCGGCCCAGCTCAGTGCGGTACTGGTCACCCACGAACATGCCGACCACGTGCATGGGGTCGGCTTGCTGTCACGGCGCTACAATGTACCGGTCTACCTCAGCCAGGGGACCTTGCGCGGCATGCGCAAGCCGGTGGAGGTGGCCGGTTTTCTCGCTTGTGGCGACAGCCTGCGTATCGGCAGCCTGGAAGTGACGGCGGCGCGGGTCGAGCACGACGCCTACGAGCCGCTGCAGTACGTGGTCAGCGATGGCCAGCGGCGCTTCGGCATGCTGACCGACCTGGGCTCGTACGACGCGCTGCTGCTGGAGCGTTACCAGGGCCTGGATGCACTGCTGATCGAGGCCAACCATTGCCGCGACCTGCTGGCGCGCGGTCACTACCCGGCCTTCCTGAAACAGCGGGTGGGCGGCATGCAAGGGCATTTGAACAATCACCAGGCCGCGCGCCTGGTGCACGAGTTGGGCTGGAGCAACCTGCAACACCTGGTGCTGGCCCACCTCAGCAGCAAGAACAACCTGCCACACTTGGCCCGCCAGTGCTTCGTCGACACCCTTGGGTGCGACCCGGACTGGCTCCAGGTGGCGAATCAGGAACACGGGCTCGACTGGCGCGAAATCGCCTAGCCCAACACCTCAAGCAAGCGGAGCCCAATCATGGAAAAACGCGACGAACTCTACCGCGGCAAGGCCAAATCGGTTTACAAGACCGACGACGCCGACCGCTTGATCCTGCTGTTCCGTAACGACACTTCGGCGTTCGACGGCAAGCGCATCGAACAACTCGACCGCAAAGGCATGGTGAACAACAAGTTCAACGCCTTCATCATGCAGAAACTGGAAGAAGCCGGCGTGCCGACCCAGTTCGACAAGCTGCTGGGCGACAACGAGTGCCTGGTGAAGAAGCTGGACATGATCCCGGTCGAGTGCGTGGTGCGCAACTACGCCGCCGGCAGCCTGGTCAAGCGCCTGGGCGTGGAGGAGGGCATCAAGCTGGAGCCGTCCACCTTCGAGCTGTTCCTGAAGAACGACGAGAAGGGCGACCCCTTCATCAACGAATCCCACGTTGTCGCGTTCGGCTGGGGCACCGCCGAACAGCTGGTGGAAATGAAGAAGCTGTCGCTGAAGGTCAACGAAGTGCTGAGCAAGCTGTTCGATGACGCCGGCCTGCTGCTGGTCGACTTCAAGCTGGAATTCGGCGTATTCCACGGCCAGATCGTGCTGGGCGACGAGTTCAGCCCGGACGGCTGCCGCCTGTGGGACAAAGAGACCCGCAAGAAGATGGACAAGGACCGCTTCCGCCAGGGCCTGGGCGACGTGATCGAAGCCTACGAAGAAGTTGCCAAGCGCCTGGGCGTGCCGCTGTAAGCGCCACGTTCACGCAAGCGCCTGATACCACGCGATTTTTTTGAAAAAAAGATTTGCGTTTTAAAAGAACGCTGGTATGATGCGCGGCATTGGAGAGATGCCGGAGTGGTCGAACGGGACGGATTCGAAATCCGTTGTACTGGCAACAGTACCTAGGGTTCAAATCCCTATCTCTCCGCCATACAAGATGAAGCCCCTAGAAGCGAAAGTTTCCGGGGGCTTTTTCGTTGTTGGACCGGCAATCGATTTGGCGTTCTGCTTGCCTGTTGGGTGGCGTCCTATGAAGAAGCTGGTAGCTTCTGGAGTGGCCTCACTGTCAGCTCAACTCCCAAAGCCAGCATCAGCTTCTGAATAGTTGAGAAGCGTGTCTTATCGCCACCCCTCAAAGTCTTGTAAAGCGATTCACGATTTAAGCCCGCCTCTTGTGCAAATTGGTTCACGCCCTTGGCTTTCGCCACTTCGCCCAACGCATGCATCAGGATTTGAGCGTCGTTAGCTTTCATTGCTTCTGCCAGGAAAGCTGCGATGGTTTCGGGGCTGTCTAGAAACCGGGAAGCCTCGAACCGTTTGCTATTGCTCAAGTCCAGCTCAAGGATTGGCATGTCCTCGGAAGTGAATTTGTCGCTCATCGTTGTTTACCTCGTACAGCATCAAGAATTTCCTTGGCTCGCTTGATGCCTCTGGGTTGATCCGTTTTATCGCTGCCATACAGCATCAGGTAGCGGGTCGAGCCCGTTCGTACGAAGTAGATTCGATATCCGGGCCCGACAGACACGCGCATTTCACTGACACCGTCGCCTACCGATTCGATATCGCCGAAGCTGCCATTTTCTGCTCGGGCGATTCTTGAGGTTGTAGCACTTCTGCCGATCGGGTCTTTGATTGTCGATGAGTGAGCGACCGCGTGCTGCGCGATGAGGCTAAGGGGACGAGTGGAGCACAGCAATAGCCTGAGCAGGGTTTGGCTTAGGTTTGGGAAATGGACTACATGGCGTCGAATGGTGCCCCTGGATGGTTATGTCTCCAGAGGCTATCTCGTTGCCTTATTTTTTCATCATCCCCAATTCGGCATCATCCAGCAGCGCCTTGGCCATCGCGCTCAGGTAGTGCGATGCCCAGATCAGTTTCTGGTCGCCGTCCATCAGGCCGGTGATGATCAGGTCGCGGACGTAGCCCATCAGTTCGGAGGCCTGTTCGCGGGCGTCCTGGCAGGGGATGCCAGGTTCGATGCGGAACAGTGGGTGGGTGTTGTTTTCGCCTTGGTAGAAGCAGGTCTTGCCGACTGTGGTGGGTTGTTTTGTGTCGTCGGTGGGCATGGTGAATCTCCCTAGGATTTTGTATGTCTGTACCGGCCTCTTCGCGGGTGAACCCGCTCCCACAGGTACAGCGCAGTACTTGAGGGCAATGATTACCCCCTGTGGGTGGGTTTGAGTTGCACGGATTGGCGGGCCACGAACAGGGCGCAGAGTACGTACTCTGAGGACTGGACCAGGGTGTCTTGCAGAGCCTGGGTGGAATCGAGGGAGAGGGGTGGATCGGGGACCATCTTGCGCATAGTTAGCTCCAGAGTCAGTCGAGCTGCTACGGACTTGCTGTCAAACAAGAGGGTGGCAGCGGTACGCGGGTTGACAGACCGAGGACTCCGGAGACTCGGCGCACACGAGGTGCCCCACGTACTGCCGCCATAACGGGTGTACGTGCACGGAGAAGTTGTCGGCCTGTCAAAGCCGGTCGTTGATTTGCAACGACAAGCCGAGACTAGAGCGCGACCCAATCCGTCGCAACAGTTTGAGCGGTTTGGCAGTATGTTTGGGAAATTGCCTACATGGAAGGGGATTATTCTGAGCTTCAGGTGTAGGACAGGGGCCGCTTTGCGGCCCATCGCGACACAAGGCCGCTCCTACAACTGCATCCCTGCAACTAGCCAATGCACGTTGCTGCTTGGATCCAATGCTCATGTTCTGTATCATCCCGCCGCCATCAGAATGATGGCCGAAGATGATTCATATAAAGGACTTAGTATGAAAAAGCTGTTCAAGGCTACCGTAGCCGTTGCTGTCGTTTCGGGTGTTGCCCTGCTGTCGGGCTGCACTGGCCAGGTTTACAACCAGCCGAAAAACTGCAGCTACGACTACCTGTTCCACCCTTCGGTTTCCATCTCCAAGATCATCGGTGGCTGCGGCCCGATCGATAAACTGCCTCAGCAGCAGTAATCTTGGCGGTACCCTGATCGCGACGCTTGCGGCGTGATCCAAGGCCCCCGGTCATGTACATGGCCGGGGGTTTTTGTTTGTGGGGCACTTCAGCCTGTGCCGGCCCTTTCGCGGGTGAACCCGCTCCCACAGGAATCTCACCGGACTTGAGTGCGGCATGGCACCTGTGGGAGCGGGTTCACCCGCGAAGAGGCCAATACAGGCGTGAGACAACCCGTCACCTTGACTCCCAGGCCGGCAATTTGTTTGTGCTGGCATTTAAGCTACAATCGGAAAAACGATTCAGCCTTGTCGGTCAATTCGACAAAAGGCCGAGTCGTTTTCTGGTTCTCTGGCTGCTGAACAATGATCAACAACAAGCCTGCGCTGCAGAACACGCATTACCTGGGCCAGCCACAGGCCCACCCTCTGTTCTCCTGACTGGAATCGATCAATGTTCAAGAAAGCTGGCAAGACCTTGCTGGGTCTGGCTGTCGCTGCAAGCGTCATGCAAGCGCACGCCGCAGAAACCAAGAAAGTAGATGTGCTGCTCGTCGGTGGCGGCATCATGAGCTCCACCCTGGCCGTGTGGCTGCACGAGCTGGAGCCAAGCTGGTCGATGGAAATGGTCGAGCGCCTGGATGGCGTGGCCGAAGAAAGCTCCAACGGCTGGAACAACGCCGGTACCGGCCACTCCGCGCTGGCCGAGCTGAACTACACCCCGGAAGACAAGGACGGCAACGTCAACATCGCCAAGGCCATCGAAATCAACGAGGCCTTCCAGATCTCCCGTCAGTTCTGGTCGTGGCAGGTGCGCCAGGGCGTGCTGAAGAACCCGCACTCGTTCATCAATACCACTCCGCACATGAGCTTCGTGTGGGGCGATGACAACATCAAGTTCCTGAAGAAGCGTTACGAGGCGCTGCAGGCCAGCCCGCTGTTCCGCCCGATGCAGTACTCCGAAGACCACGCGCAGATCGCCAAGTGGGTCCCGCTGATGATGGAAGGCCGCGACCCGAACCAGAAGCTGGCCGTGACCTGGACGCCAATCGGCACCGACGTCAACTTCGGCGAGATCACCCGCCAGTTCGTCGGCCACCTGAAAACCCAGGAAAACTTCGACCTGAAGCTGTCCAGCGAAGTGCAGGACATCACCCGCAACAAGGACGGCTCGTGGCACGTCGAGTACAAGAACCTGAAGGACGGTACCGAGTCGGCCACCGACGCCAAGTTCCTGTTCATCGGTGCCGGCGGCGGCGCACTGAAGCTGCTGCAGAAGTCGGGCATTCCTGAAGCCAAGGAATACGCAGGCTTCCCGGTGGGCGGCTCGTTCCTGGTGACCGAGAACCCGACCGTGGCCATGCAGCACATGGCCAAGGCCTACGGCATCGCCTCGACCGGCGCGCCACCCATGTCGGTTCCGCACCTGGACACCCGCGTGCTGGACGGCAAGCGCGTGATCCTGTTTGGCCCATTCGCCACCTTCTCGACCAAGTTCCTGAAGAACGGCTCGTACCTGGACCTGCTGAGCAGCACCACCACCCACAACGTGTGGCCGATGACCAAGGTCGGCATCGATCAGTACCCGCTGGTGGAGTACCTCGCTGGCCAGCTGATGCTGTCTGACGATGACCGCTTCGAAGCCCTGCGTACCTACTTCCCGAACGCCAAGAAGGAAGACTGGCGCCTGTGGCAGGCGGGCCAGCGCGTGCAGATCATCAAGCGTGATGCCGATAAGGGTGGCGTGCTGAAGCTGGGCACCGAAGTGGTCGCTTCCGAAGACCGCACCATTGCCGGCCTGCTGGGTGCATCGCCAGGTGCGTCGACTGCTGCACCGATCATGCTGAACGTGCTGGAAACCGTGTTCAAGGAGAAGGTCGCTACCCCTGAGTGGCAGGCCAAGATCAAGCAGATCGTGCCGAGCTATGGCACCAAGCTGAACGACTCGGCGGCGGCCACCCAGAAAGAGTGGAACTACACCGCTGAAGTGCTGCAGCTCGAGAAGCCACCGGTGATCGACGAGAGCGTCGGCACCACGGTTGCACCGAGCCAGCCGGTCGAGAGCAAGCCTGAGAATGACATAGCGCTGTAACGGGCCATTGTTGTGACAGAAGCCACGGGGGAGACCTCGTGGCTTTTTTGTTGCCTGTTCGGTCCCTTTCGCGGGTAAACCCGCTCCCACAGGGATAACAAAAAGCCTGAGGCAGCGCGTGTACTTGTGGGAGCGGGTTCACCCGCGAAGAGGCCAGAACAGCAAACCACTGATCTGAAAGCTCACGCAGTAGTCAATAAAAACATATTTTGATGCTTAAATTAATCTTGTCAGTCAATCCCCTCCAGGAGGGTGCTGTCATGAACATCAAGATCGCCGCCTTACTGCTGCTTGCCCTGTGCGCCCAGCCGGCATGGAGCCAAAGCTACTCCTACTCCAGTGAAACCCCCGCCGCCAAACCCGCCGAAGCTGCTGCAATGACCACGCGCATGGCCCTGCGTGACCTTTGGGTCGAGCACATCTTCTGGGTGCGCAACTATGCCGTCGCCAACCAGGCCGGCAATGCCAAGGAGGCTGAAGTCGCCGCCAAGGAAGTGGTCACCGACGCCACCCGGATCGCCAACAGCATTGCCCCGCTGTACGGCCAGCCCGCCGCCGATCAGTTGCTGAAACTGCTGGCCGGCCACTGGGGCGCCATCAAGCACTACAGCGACGCCACCGTGGCCAAGGACAAAAAGGGCCAGCAAGCCGCGGTCAATGAGCTGACCAGCAATGCCAAGGCCATCGCCGCGTTCCTGGCCAAGGCCAACCCGAACCTGCCCGAGGCGACCCTGCTGACGCTGCTCAGCGCCCACGGCGGGCACCACGTGGCCCAGATCGACCAGCTGGCGGCTGCTGACTACGTGGGCGAGGCGCGCACCTGGGCGATGATGCGCGAGCATATCCTGACCTTGTCCGATGCCCTGGCTGCGGCATTGGTCAAACAGTTCCCGGACAAATTCTGATGCTCGAAGGTCTGGGCCGTACCCAACAGGACCTGCTCCACGCGTTGTTGCGTCAGCCATCCGGCATGAGCATCGACGACCTGGCGCAGGCCCTGGCCATCACCCGCACGGCCGTGCGCCAGCACCTGGCAGCGCTGGAGCGCGATGGCCTGGTCAGGCGGGGCGCTACCCGGCCCACAGGGCGCCGCCCGGAGCAGCTGCACGAGCTGACCGAACATGCCCGCGAGCTGTTCCCGCGGCAGTACCCATTGCTGGCCAACCTGCTGATTGCGCAAGTGGCCGGCTTGCTGGGGCAGGAGGCGTTGCTGGCGCTGATGCGCCAGCTGGGGCGCAAGCTGGCGGCGGACCTGGAGCACCAGGTGGTGGATGAGGCGCGCATCGTCGAGCACATGAACCATGCCGGGTACGAGGCGCAGGTGTTCTTTCGCTCGGGGGGCCAGCCGCAGATCGTTGCGCACAATTGCGTGTTTCATCACCTGGCCAAGGCGCACCCGGTGGTGTGCGAGCTGGACCTGGCGCTGATAGGGGCCTTGGGTGGAGGCGAGGTCAGCCATGAGGAGTGCATGCTCAGGGGAGGGCAGGTGTGCCGGTTTGCCCTGGGCAAGAACGAAGATTGATGTTGCCTGTGCTGGCCTCTTCGCGGGTAAACCCGCTCCCACAGGATAATCACTGCCTTCGAGACCTGTGCGCCCCCTGTGGGAGCGGGTTTACCCGCGAAGAGGCCAGGGCAGGAAAAATCAACTCTGTCGCAGAATGCAGTCCAGCAACCCAGGAAACCGCTCCCCCAGCATCTCGCTACGCAACGAGTTCATATGGGTCGTCCCCACATTGCGCGTATGCACCAACCCCGCATCACGCAACACGCGGAAATGGTGTGACATGCTCGACTTCGGCCGGCCGCCGTCCAGCTCGCCACAGCTGGCTTCGGCCACGCCCGCCAGGTGACGCACGATACCCAGGCGCACCGGGTCGCTCAGGGCATAGAGCAGGCGTTCCAGGGTGAGGTCTTCAGAATTGGGATGTTGATAGGCTCGCATGGTCGTCATGATAACGGGGCTATCATTAATTGCCATAGTTCGATTATGATCGAACTATCGTAATCAAACAGCCCGGGAGCTTGCCCATGTCCGCCTTGTTCGAACCCTATACCCTCAAGGATGTCACCCTGCGCAACCGCATTGCCATTCCGCCGATGTGCCAGTACATGGCCGAGGACGGCATGATCAACGACTGGCACCACGTGCACCTGGCCGGCCTGGCCCGTGGCGGTGCCGGCCTGCTGGTGGTCGAGGCCACGGCAGTGGCACCGGAAGGGCGCATCACCCCCGGTTGCGCCGGTATCTGGAGCGATGCCCACGCCCAGGCTTTCGTGCCGGTGGTGCAGGCAATCAAGGCCGCCGGTTCCGTACCGGGTATCCAGATTGCCCACGCCGGGCGCAAGGCCAGCGCCAACCGCCCTTGGGAAGGTGATGACCACATTGCCGCCGACGATGCCCGCGGCTGGGAAACCATCGCCCCGTCCGCCATCGCCTTCGGCGCGCACCTGCCACAAGTGCCGCGCGAGATGACCCTGGACGACATCGCCCGGGTCAAGCAGGACTTCGTCGATGCTGCCCGCCGTGCGCGCGATGCCGGTTTCGAGTGGATCGAGCTGCACTTTGCCCATGGTTACCTGGGCCAGAGCTTCTTCTCCGAGCACTCCAACAAGCGTACCGACGCCTACGGTGGCAGCTTCGACAACCGCAGCCGCTTCCTGCTGGAAACCCTGGCAGCGGTGCGTGAGGTATGGCCAGAGAACCTGCCACTGACCGCGCGGTTTGGTGTGCTGGAATACGATGGCCGTGATGAGCAGACCCTGGAGGAGTCGATCGAGCTGGCGCGCCGTTTCAAGGCTGGCGGCCTCGACCTGCTGAGCGTGAGTGTGGGCTTTACCATTCCCGACACCAATATTCCGTGGGGCCCGGCGTTCATGGGGCCGATTGCCGAGCGAGTGCGTCGTGAGGCGAAGCTGCCGGTGACTTCGGCGTGGGGTTTTGGTACGCCGCAACTGGCGGAAGCGGCGCTGCAGGCCAACCAGCTGGACCTGGTATCGGTAGGGCGTGCGCACCTGGCAGACCCGCACTGGGCTTACTTTGCGGCTAAAGAGTTGGGGGTGGAGAAAGCCTCATGGACCTTGCCCGCGCCTTATGCGCACTGGCTTGAGCGTTATCGCTGAGGTATGGAGGGGCTGCATTGCAGCCCATTCGCGGGTAAACCCGCTCCCACAGGATCACCGCAGGGTTCAGGCCCTGTGCAATAGCTGTGGGAGCGGGTTCACCCGCGAAGAGGCCAGCACTGGCTAAAACCGGTCCAACCGGTAAGCCCCCATCTCCGCGCCACCGGCCCGTTCAGCCAACCGCCCCACCCATTCCGCAGTCACCGCCGCCTGGGTCAACCCCAGGTGCTGATGCCCGAACGCCAACAGCACCCGCCCGTCACACACCCGGTCGATCACCGGCAACGAATCTGGCAACGAAGGCCGGAAGCCCATCCACGGCGTCGCTCCTTCAACACTCAGGTCCCGCCGGAACAACCCCTTGCTCAAGCGGTGCAACTGCCACGCCCGCTGCATGCTCGGCGGCGCGTCCAGCCCGGCGAATTCCACCGTGCCGGCCAGGCGCAAGCCCTCGGCCATGGGCGTCATGATGAACTTGCGCTCCAGCGATGTGACTGCAAACGGCAAACGCTGATGCTCGCCAGGCAACATCAGGTGGTAGCCGCGCTCGGTGTCCAGTGGCACCTGCTTGCCGGTCAGCGCGCCGGTCAACCGCGCAGAATGCGCACCACAACTGATCAGCACCTGGCGGGCCTCCAGCGTGCCCTGGTCGCTGGCCAGGCTGATCCCGCCGCTGTGCAGCCGCCCGCCGTCGACCTGCGCCTGAACAAAACGCACGCCAGTGGCCTTGGCCGCTTCGAACAGTTCGCACACCACCCGGTACGGATCGATGAAATGCCCGGTACGCGGGAAGAACAGCCCTCCCAGCAATGACGGGCTCAGTTGCGGGGCCGCTTCGCGCACGGTGTCGGCCGACCAGACGTCCACCGCCACCGCCTGTTGCTGCATGCGCGCGCGCAAGGCCTCCAGGGCCTGGCGCGACTCCGGCCGCTCGAATACCAGCAGCGAGCCATCTTCCTGGAACAGCTCGCTGCGCCCGATCGAACCCAGCAGCCGCTGCCAGGCACCCAGGCTGCCTTCGTTCAACGTGCGGATGCCGGCCACGCTGCGCTGAAACGGGCCTGGGCGCAGGTTGAGCAGCAGGCGGGTGAACCACGGCATGGCCTTGGGCAGGTACTTCCAGTCCAGGCGCAGCGGGCCCATCGGGTCCAGCAGCATGCGCGGCAGGCGTTTGAGAATCGACAGGTCGGCAATCGGGAATACCTGCTCGGTGGCCAGGTGCCCGGCGTTGCCGTAGGACGCGCCATGGCCGGGTGCCTGGCGGTCGACCAGGGTCACCCGGCGACCCTGACGGGCCAGTTGCAGGGCACAGGCGACGCCGACAATGCCGGCGCCGATCACGGCGATATCGGTTTCAGCGGTTTCGACCATGCTCAGCCTTCCCGTTTACCGTCGAGCAGACGCCGCAGTTGCAGCGGGTTGCCGTGCTGCAGCGCCTGCGGCAGCAGGGCATCGGGGAAGTCCTGGTAGCACACCGGGCGCAGGAAGCGCAGGATCGCCGCCGTGCCCACCGAGGTGGTGCGGGCGTCGGAGGTGGCCGGGAACGGCCCGCCGTGCACCATCGCGTCGCATACTTCTACACCGGTCGGCCAGCCATTGACCAGGATGCGGCCAGCCTTGCGCTCGAGGGTCGGCAGCAGTGCGCGGGCGCTGGCGATGTCAGCGTCGTCCAGTTGCAGGGTGGCGGTCAGTTGGCCCTCCAGATGCTCGGCCACCTGACGGACTTGCTCATCGTTGGCGCAGGCCACCACCAGCGACGCCGCGCCAAAGACTTCGGCCTGCAGCGCCGGGTCGGCGAGGAACGCTTCGGCCTGGGTCACGAACAGCTGCGCCTGGCACTGGTTGGGGCCTTGCCCGACCAGGCCACTGGCGGCGGCCTGGGCATTGGCGTTTGCGGCCAGGGCGCCGACACCAGCCTGGTAGGCACTGAAAATGCCCGGGGTAAGCATGGTCTGCGCCGCAGCCTGGCGCACATGTTCGCTGGCGGCCTCGATGAAACGCTGCAACGCCGGCCCTTGGCGGGCAATCACCAGGCCGGGGTTGGTGCAGAACTGGCCGGCACCCTGGGTCAGCGAGGCGACGAAGCCTTGTGCCAGTGCCTCGGCGCGGGTCTGCAGGGCGGTGTCGAACAGGAACACAGGGTTGATCGAGCTCATTTCGGCGTACACCGGGATCGGTTCCGGGCGGGCCTGGGCCGCCTGGCACAGCGCAATGCCGCCGCTGCGCGAGCCGGTAAAGCCAACGGCCTTGATGCGCGGGTCGCTGACCAGCGCAATGCCGACTTCACGACCGGAGCCGTACAACAGCGAAAACACACCGGCCGGCAAGCCGCACTGCTTCACGGCCTTTGCCACTGCCAGGCCGACCAGCTCGCTGGTGCCTGGGTGGGCGCCATGGGCCTTGACCACCACCGGGCAACCGGCGGCCAGGGCCGAGGCGGTGTCGCCACCGGCCACCGAGAAGGCCAAAGGGAAATTGCTGGCGCCGAATACCGCCACCGGCCCCAGGGCCACCTGGCGTTGGCGCAGGTCGGCACGCGGCAGGGGCTGGCGCTCGGGCTGCGCGTTGTCGACCCGCACATCCAGCCATTCGCCGGCCCGCACCACACGGGCAAAAGTGCGCAGCTGGGTGCAGGTGCGGCCACGCTCGCCCTGGATGCGCGCCTTGGGCAGGCCGGTTTCGGCCACGGCGCGGTCGATCAGGACATCGCCGAGGGCTTCGATTTGCGTGGCGATGCTTTCGAGAAATTGTGCCCGTTGTTCGAGCGAAGTTTCGCGGTAGGCATCGAACGCCGCCCAGGCCAGGGCGCAGGCCTGGGCAACGTGTTCGCCGGTGCCGCCGTGGTAGGCCGGCTCCAGCGCATGGCCGGTGGTCGGGTCGATGGCACGGATGGCTTCGCGGCTGCCGGTTACCGGCGTCTGGCCGATCAGCAGGTTGCCTGTGAGGGTCATGGAGCCTCCTTTGGAATCAATATCAAGGGAGAGCGCAGCCCTTGTGGGAGCGGGTTTACCCGCGAAGCAGGCAACTCGGTGCCTGGCACCGGCTTCGCCGGTGTTCGCGGGTGAACCCGCTCCCACAGGGGCTGCGGCTCGGCCTGGAATCAGACGATCAGGCCAGGTTCTGCTCAGCCGACCAGCTGGCGTACCAGGTGCGGAACAGCGCGTACTGCTGCTCGGCATAGTTGCGCTGGGCGTCGGTCAGTGCATCGGTCTCGTTGAAGTGCAGGCTGTATTCGCTGTCGCCGTTCAGCACCATCAGGTGCTTGTAGTACAGCACCAGGTCGCAGCCTTCATCGAACGACGACAGCACCGCCAGCGCCGCTTCCAGTTCACGCGCCAGGCGGCGGGCCTTGGCGTCACCCTTGGCCGCCTGCTTGCTCAGACTAACCAGGTGCAGCACCTCACGCGGCAGGGCGTTGCCGATGCCGGTGATGGCGCCGGTGGCGTTGCAGTTGACGAAGCCATGCACCACCTGGGTGTCGACGCCGACCATCAAGGTCACGTCATCGTCCTTGGAGGTGATGTGCTCGGCGGCGTAGCGCAGGTCGGCGCCACCGCCGAACTCCTTGAAACCGATCAGGTTGGGGAACTCGCGGCGCAGTTCGAAGAACAGGTCTGCGCGGGTGGCGAAGCCATAGTACGGGCTGTTGTAGATCACCGCCGGCAGCTTCGGTGCGGCTGCCAGGATGGCCGAGAAGTGGTGCTTCTGGGCAATCAGCGAGGCACCGCGGCTGAGCACGCGGGGGATGACCATCAGGCCGGCGGCGCCAACCTTGGCCGCGTGGGCAGCGTGGGCTACCGCCTCACGGGTGTTCACCGCGCCGGTACCGACGATGGTCGGAATACCGGCGGCCACCAGGCGCGCCACGCCTTCCTGGCGCTCGGCCTCGGTCAGCAGTGGCCAGTCACCCATCGAACCGCAGTACACCACGGCGCTCATGCCAGCCTCGATCAGCTCGCGGCCCTTGCGCACCAAGGCGTCGAAGTCCGGCTTGCGCTCGGCGGTGCAGGGGGTCATCAGGGCGGGCATGGTGCCGGTGAAGATGTTGTTGGTCATTGTTGTCACTCCTCGCGATATTCGATTTTTTGGAAAAAGCCGGGGTCAGATGCCCCAGGCGAACGGGTCCTGTTCGTCGATCAGCAGGGTGCTGTCGGCGGTCATGTAGGCGCGGCCGGTGATGAACGGGCGAATGCGATCGCCGTCGTGCTCGTAGCGGCCCTGGAACTGGCTGCCGGTGATGCTGGCCTGTACCCAGGTCTGGCCTTGGTCGAGCTTGCCGTCGGCGGCCAGGCAGGCCAGCTTGGCGCTGGTGCCCGTGCCGCAGGGCGAGCGGTCGTAGGCCTTGCCGGGGCACATCACGAAGTTGCGGCTGTCGGCGTTGGCGTCGTCGGCGAACAGTTCGACGTGGTCGATGGGTGCACCGTTTTCACCGGTGATGCCCTGGGCTTCGAGGGCCTTGAGCATCGCCCAGGTGTACTCGGTCAGCGCCTCGTGGTTGCCCAGCTCGATGCGCTGGCCGTGTTCGGAAACAAGGAAAAACCAGTTGCCGCCCCAGGCGATGTCGCCGCGCACCGGGCCATGGCCGGGCACGTCCACCAGCACCTGCTGGCGGTAGCGGTAGGACGGCACGTTGCCGACGGTGACGGCGCCGTCTTCATGCAGGGTGGCGCTGACCTGGCCCACCGGGGTGTCGATCTTGTGCACGCCCGGTGCGATCAAGCCCAGGTGCTGCAGCGAGGCGACCAGGCCGATGGTGCCGTGGCCGCACATGTTCAGGTAGCCAGCGTTGTTGAAGAAGATCACCCCGCAAGTGGCGTCGGCCGATACCGGTGGGCAGTACAGCGCACCGACCAGCACATCGTTGCCACGAGGCTCCAGCAGGCAGGCGCGGCGCCACTGGTCGTGCAGCTCGCGCAGCTCGTCACGCTGCTCGGCCATGCTGCGGCCATGCAGTTGCGGGAAGCCTTTCATCACCAGGCGGGTCGGTTCCCCGCCGGTGTGCGAGTCGATGACATGAACGTGTTTCATGGGCATATCCATTCGAGAGTGGGTCAGGAGGCGACGGCGGCAGGGCGCTGGCCTGGGTAGCTTTCGGAGGAGGCTTCGCTTTCATCCTCGCCCTCCAGACGCACCAGGTGCGCAGGTACGCCGGTGGCAGCGCCCCAGTAGTAGATGCCCAGCGCACAGGCGGCCACGACCACGGTGTCGAACGGGTGGCCGAGCACGCCCAGGCCACCGAAGCTGCCCAGCCACGACAGCAGGATGGTCACGGCGTAGAAGCCGATCAGCCACGCCGACGAGCGCACTTGCTGGGCCAGCGACAGGTGCTGGGTCGGCACGAAGCGGCCGCACAGCAGGTACAGCACGAACATCACGATCTGCAGGGCCAGCAGCCAGGACACGGTCTTCCAGCCCGACCAGTACACGATCAGCGCGGCGATGATGAACGACAGCGGGCCTAGCACACCCATGCCCTTGACCCGGAACGGGCGCGGCATGTCGGGGGCGTTCCGGCGCAGGGCGGCGACGGTGACTGGGGCCACGGCGTAGCTCAGTACCAGGGCGGCGGAAACCACGTTGATCAGCGCTTCCCAGGACGGGAACGGCAGGGTCCAGAACACCGACAGGCCAAAGGTCAGCCACAGTGCCGGGCGCGGGATGCCGGACTCGGCGTCGATGCGGGTGAAGTACTTGAAGAAGGTGCCGGTTTGCGCCCAGCCATAGACCACGCGCGGGGTGGCGTTCATGTAGATGTTGCCGCAGCCGCTGGGCGAGATCACCGCGTCGGCCACCACCAGGTAGGCTAGCCAGCCCACACCCAGGGCCAGGGCGATGTCGCGGTAGGGCAGGGCCAGTTCCTTGGTCACTGCGGCCCAGCCGTTGCTCAGCATCTCGGTCGGCACGCTGCCGAGGAAGGCCAGTTGCAGCAGGGCGTAGATCGCGGTGGACAGCAGTACCGAGAGGATCAGCGCAATAGGGATGGTGCGTTGCGGGTTCTTCACCTCGCTGGCCACCGAAATGATCGGCGTCAGGCCCAGGTAGGCGAAGATGATGCCACCGGCCGATACCGCCATTTCAACGCCGGACAGACCGAACGGGGCAAAGCCCTGGACCTCGAAGTTTTCTGGCTTGAAGAAGGTGAACAGAACGCCGATCACCAGCAGCGGCACGATGAACTTGAACACGCTGACCAGGTTGTTGGCCTTGGCGAAGGTTTTCACGCTGCGGTAGTTGAGGAAGAAGAACAGCCCCAGCAGGGCGAACTGTACCAGCCAGCCGAGCACGGTCGGGTCGCTGGAGCCGGCCTTGGTCAGCCCGGGGAACCAGGCGGCGGCGTATTGGCGCGATGCGACCACTTCGATGGCGATCAGGCTGGAAAAGGCGATCAGGGTGATGAAACCCATCAGGTAGCCCAGCAGCGGGCCGTGAGAGTAAACCGGGTAGCGCACCACGCCCCCGGCACGCGGCAGGGCAGCGCCCAGTTCGCAATAGACGATGCCCAGCAACAGAACGGCGAAGCCGCCAAGGAACCAGGACAGAATGCCGGCCGGGCCGGCGATGGCCGAGACGTGGCTGGCGGCGAACAACCAGCCTGAGCCGAAGATGGCGCCTAAGCCGATGAAGGTGAGGTCCAGCAATGACAACTGTTTTTTGAATTTGCCTGACATGGGTTCGCCTTTTTGTTGGTTATTGGATAGGCAGGTCTGATGTCACGAGATGCGGCTTTTTGGGCCGCGCTCTTGTAGGACTTGGGGCGGCTTGCGTGGGGCATAGAGTGGACCGATCGGGGCGACGGTTCTTGATGGTTTTCTGCAGGGGGGATGACGAAATCGGCACAGTTGCAAAAAAACAGTGGTGGGAGGGAAGGGCGGTGGATAGGCTGTAAGCCATACCGCATAAGGGTTGTAGACATTTACTCGCTGTGCCGGCCTCTTCGCGGGTAAACCCGCTCCCACAGGTATCTCCGCAGCTTTCGAGGGCTGCGTAGTACCTGTGGGAGCGGGTTTACCCGCGAAGAGGCCGACACAGCAAACCGAGCTAGAGCAGATGACCGACACCCCCCTGGCAACCCTCTACCAGTCCCTCGACCAGCACCGCCCCGCCAGCCTCGAGGCCCTGCTCGCCGGCGTATCCCTGCTGTTGCCGATCCTCGACGCCATCCCCAACGCCGCGATCTTCATCAAGGACCCGGCCGCCCGCTATGTGCTGGCCAACAACACCCTGGTCCAGCGCTGTGGCCTCAAGCGCCTGCAACCGCTGCTGGGCAAGACCAGCGCCGAAGTGTTCCCGGCACAGCTGGGTCCCGGCTACACCGAGCAGGACCGTCGCGTTCTCAAGGAAGGCCTGGTGCTGGAAGACCAGCTGGAGCTGCACCTGTACGGTAGCCGCGAGCCTGGCTGGTGCCTGACCCACAAGCGCCCGCTGTACAACCAGACCGGCGAGATCATCGGCCTGGTGGGCATTTCGGTCGACCTGCAGTCAGCCGCCGACAGCCACCCCGCCTACCAGCGCCTGGCGGCGGTGGACGAGCATATCCGCCGGCATTTCCACCAGCCGATCAGCATGGGCGAGCTGACCCGTATCGCCGGCATTTCCGTGGCCCAGCTGGAGCGCTACTGCAAGCGGGTGTTCCACCTGACGCCACGGCAGATGATCCACAAGGCGCGCCTGGAGCACGCCCACCGTTTGCTGCACTCGGACCTGCCGATCACCGAAGTGGCGATGTGCTGCGGCTATACCGACCACAGCGCCTTCAGCCGCCAGTTCAAGCAACTGACCGGCTTCACGCCGAGGCAATACCGCCAGGCTACGGCGTAGTAGACGCGATGAAGCGGCTATAAACGGTTTGCGCGCGCTGCATTCGTGACAGCTTCAGTACCACCAGCACCAGGCCAAGAAACAGTATCGCGGACACAACCGCCAGAAACCGACGCTGGCCCTTCAGGCCCTTTTCAACTTCCACTGCGTAGTCGGTGGCCATGAAGAACGAGCAGATGGTGTCCAGATTTTCTTCCGGCATGTAGCGGGTAAAGGGCGCCAGTCTTTCCGAAGACCGGCACTGGTCCAGCGTCAGCTTGTCATCCGGAAACCACATTTCAAACTTGATGTCCTGTTGCGACAGATAGAAAGCAGGTGAGTCCGGCTCGTTTTTCAGCCAAACCATCATGTATGGCGATTGGCTTGCCATGGGCAGGGGAGCCAGCAGCACGCCCAGTATGGCCAGCAGTGCAATGAAACACCTGAAGCGTTTCGGTGAGAATTTGCCGGTAGCGAACCTGGGGGCGTTGAAGTCGCTCCAGTCGATGTAGGCGCGGTTGCGGCTCAGGTCGCCGGGTGCCAAGCCGTTGTCGACGATCCAGCGATGGGCAAGGTTGGCCTCGTGCAGGTTTTTCGCGGGGATGTTGAACTCATAGCGAAAGTACTCGATTTCCCGTAGCTCCTTGCGCAGGGTGTCGAACTGCGAGTGGTTGTCGAATTCGGTGGTACCACCGAAGATGCGCCAGATGAGGTCTCGAAGAAAGTACAGCGAACCGGCTCGTCTGTAGATAAACCACAACAGGATCCCCAGTAGTATGGGCGCGCCGATCCCGGCCAAGGGCGCCAGGTTTTCTATGCTCCAGAAGGATGAGGCCAGGTTTGTGGAAGTGTTCATGTCAGCTCCTTTAACGAAGTAAGCTGGCCTTGTGCATGCGCTGCCGGCCGGCGGGTCCGATGAAGCGACGATGATAAAGGCGCTTAATCTGACCTGTCGTTAGCGAAGCTTCTGAGTTGCCTGTAGGAAAGTTCTGCTTGCCGAGCCAAGCTCAGGCATTGGCGAACAATAGCCGCGCTTCATCGAAGCACTGCTCGGCAATTGCCGAACGCGGCTCGCTGCGCCGTAGCAGCAGGCCGACCGGGCTGTGGATGGCAGCGTCGGCCACCGGCAGGATACGCAGGTGTTCGCTCAGGTCTTCCAGGCCACAGTCCAGCGGCATGACCGCGCAGCACATGCCGGTGTTGATGGCCTGGATCAGCTGGAAGCTCGAGTCGCTTTCCAGTACCGCGTTCGGCTCAAGGCCACGGCTGCGGAAACTCAGGTCCAGCGACTGGCGGTAGTGCATGCCTTTGCTCAGCAGGCCCAGCGGAATGTCGCCCAGCTCGTCCCAGCGCAGGGTGTCGCTGGCAAACTGGAAGTGCCGGGTATCGTGCAGCAGGCCCATGGTGGTGGTGCCCAGTTCGATCACTTCGAAGAAGCTGGTGTTGACCTGGTCGAGGTAGCAGATACCCAGGTCGAGCTGGTTGCGGCTGAGCCCGTCGATGATCTGTTCCGAACTCAGCGAGCTGAGCTGGAAGTGCAGTTCGGGGTATTTGTCGCGCAGTGGCAGCAGCAGGTGCATGGGGTTGAAGCTGGCCAGCGGCACCGTGCCCAGGCGCAGGCTGCCGACTACCTGGCCACGACAGCTGGCGGCTTCGGCCTGCAGGCCGTCGTGAGCGGCGAGCAAGGTGCGGGCCCAGGCCAGGATGCGCTCGCCGGCCTCGGTGAAGCCTTCGAAGCGCTGGCCACGCTTGACCAGCACCAGGTCCAGCTCGTCCTCCAGGTTGCGCAGGCGCATGGACAGCGTCGGCTGGGTGATATGGCACAGCGCCGCCGCCTGGCCGAAGTGGCGGGTCTGGTCGAGGGCGATGAGGAACTTGAGCTGCTTGATGTCCATGGAAGTGCCTGGTAGCGGGTTGTGCAGACCTTAACCCACGTCTGCGATAGATGTCATTGATCAGTCGGTACGCCATATCGATTGGACGCCTCGGGGCCATGCCTCTAGCGTGGCGGCAATGCCACTCGAGGAGCCCCACCGTGCGCGTCCAACCCGACGCGGTCTTCGTACCGCTCAACATCGCCGTGCTGACTGTCAGCGATACCCGTACCTATGACAACGACACCTCCGGTGAACTGCTGGCCAGCCGTTCGGTGGAGGTCGGCCACCGCCTGGTGGCGCGGGCGTTGCTCAAGGACGACCTTTACAAGATCCGCGCCCAGGTCGCCACCTGGATTGCCGACGAGCAGGTGCAGGTGGTACTGATCACCGGCGGTACCGGTTTTACCGGCCGTGACAGCACGCCGGAAGCGGTCGAGTGCCTGCTGGACAAGCGCATCGATGGCTTTGGCGAACTGTTCCGTGCGTTGTCGATTCTCGATGTCGGCACCTCGACCGTGCAAAGCCGGGCGCTGGCCGGGCTGTCCAACCGGACGTTGGTGTGCTGCCTGCCGGGTTCCACCGGGGCCTGCCGTACGGCGTGGGAGGGCATCCTGGCGGAGCAACTGGATGCGCGGCACCGGCCGTGCAACTTCGTCAAGCACTTGAAACCGATCGAGGCGTGTGCCAGCCGGGGCTGAGTGCTCTCCTGTGCTGGCCCTTTCGCGGGTAAACCCGCTCCCACAGGGACCCCACAGGTTTCGAACCCTGTGGGAGCGGGTTTACCCGCGAAGGGGCCGGCACAGTAAACCCCAACCATTCAGTTCAATACATACCCCACCGGCAGCAACGCCGGCGGTAGCTGTTGTTCCCCCAACCCCGCCAGCACATCGCGCTCCACGGTCCGCACCATGGCATCGGTCGGCAGGTCGTTCTCGTCGCGCCCGAACGGGTCTTCCAGTTCGTTGCCAATCGCATCCAGCCCGAAGAACGTGTACCCCACGATGGTGGTGAACAGCGGCGCCAGCCAGCCCAGCGGTTCGGCCAGGGCAAACGGCAGCAGCAGGCAGAAGATGTAGATGGTGCGGTGCAGCAACAGCGTGTAGGGGAACGGCAACGGTGTGCCCTTGATCCGCTCGCAGGTGGCCTGCACTTCGGTCAGGCCCACCAGCCGCTGTTCCAGCAGGCTGTAGCGCCAGTCGCTGATCTGCTGCTGTGCGGCCAGCCGCGAGCAGTGCCCGCCGATTTCGCGCAGGATGGCGTCGCACACGTTGTGCGGGCTGATCGCTTCGGGCCGGGCCAGCCAGGGCCGGGCGGCGGCCAGTTCGTCCTCATTGCGCAGCCGTGCATTCAGTGCATGGGCAAAGCCGCACAGGCTGCGCAACAGTTCGGCCCGCAGAGGTTCGTCGGTAATCACCAGGCTTTCGCGTACGAACGAACGGGTTTCGATGATCAGCTTGCCCCAGGCCTTGCGCCCCTCCCACCAGCGGTCATAGCAGGCGTTGTTGCGAAAGCTCATGAAAATCGACAGCGACAGGCCCAGCAAGGTGAACGGCGTGGCGCTGACCGGGTAGAAAAACGCCGGGAAATGCCGCTCGACCAACACGATCAGCGCGGCCAGCAGGGTGATTGTCAGGCAACGCAGGGCAATGCGCTTGACGATCGAACCCTTGAGGGTGAACAGCACACGCAGCACATCGGGGGTGGGGTGGACGATCATGGCAATCCAGAGACGGCTGTCTAGCCGCCGGTCATGTTCATGAAGCGCAGGATCTGCACATCGCCACCGACTTCGAAATGATGGCGGTAGGGCTTGAGGTGCAGCGAGTCACGAATGGCCTTTTCCAGGCGTTCGGGGTTGCCGGGGTGGGCGCGCAGCACCTGCTTCAGGTCCACCGAGTGTTCATTGCCCAGGCACAGCAGCAGGCGGCCTTCGACGGTGAGGCGCACGCGGTTGCAGGTGGCACAGAAGTTGTGGCTGTGTGGCGAAATGAAGCCGACCCGAGTGTTGGCGGCTTCGGCCAGGCGCCAGTAGCGGGCCGGGCCCTGGGACGACTCGGTCGATTCGACCAGGGTGAATTGCTCGGCCAGCAGTGCGCGTACTTCATCGCTGGAGCAGAACGACTCGCCGCGTTCATGTTCGCTGATCACGCCCAAGGGCATTTCTTCGATGAAGGTGATGTCCAGCTCGCGGTCGATGGCAAAGCGCACCAGGTCGACCAGTTCGTGGTCGTTGCGGCCCTTGAGGACCACGCAGTTGAGCTTGGTGCGCTTGAAGCCGGCCTGGCGAGCGGCGTCGATGCCGGCGATCACCTGGTGCAGGTCGCCGGTGCGGGTCAGTTGCTTGAAGCGCTCGGCGTCCAGGCTGTCGAGGCTGATGTTCAGGCGCGTGACGCCAGCGTCGAACAGCGGCTGGGCCAGGCGCCCGAGTTGCGAGCCGTTGCTGGTCAGGCACAATTCGCGCAGGCCGGGCAGGGCGGCGATGCGCCCGCACAGGTCGACGATGCCCTGGCGCACCAGCGGCTCGCCGCCAGTCAGGCGGATCTTGCGGGTGCCGAGGGCGACGAAGCGCTCGGCCACCTGGAACAGTTCCTCGAGGCTGAGGATTTGCTGGCGCGGCAGGAACTGCATGTCTTCGGCCATGCAGTACACGCAACGGAAGTCGCAGCGGTCGGTGACCGACATCCGCAGGTAGTCGATTTTCCGGTTGAAGCCGTCGATCAGGGCCCGGCTGTTCTGTTCCACGTTCGCGCTCGAATGGGTTGGGACTTGAGTCCAAGCTATAACCTGGCCGCAGGGCCGTCAAATTGCTTTGTCCGACCGATTGATCGATGGCCTCTATCATGGCTGCAGGCCAGGTATTTCAAAGTGTTGACCGCGTCGCCCAATTCGCGGGTAAACCCGCTCCCACAGGTAAAGCGCAGGACTCGAAACTTGTGGGATCCCTGTGGGAGCGGGTTCACCCGCGAAGGCCACGCCGCGGTTTCAGCCCATGATCGAAACCGCCTATCACCCCGTAAGATCTTTCGATTGGACGGCTCTACCTCACGCTCCATAGGCTGAAAAAAAGCATCGAAGCGTGAGGATTCATCGCATGAGCCAGGACCAACACATCAGGGACTACAAGGGCGCCGCCGCCGGCTGGGGGGCGCTCAAGAGCGTGACCAAGAGCTGGCTGGGCAGCGACAATGCCTTCAAGAACCTGCGGGCCATGCTCAAGACCAACCAGAACGGCGGCTTTGACTGCCCCGGCTGCGCCTGGGGCGAGTCGCCGGAAAACGACATGGTCAAGTTCTGCGAAAACGGCGCCAAGGCGGTCAACTGGGAAGCCACCGGCCGCTCGGTGGACCCGGCGTTCTTCGCCAGGTACAGCGTCAGTGCGCTGGCCGAGCAGACCGACTACTGGCTGGAATACCAGGGCCGCCTGACCCACCCGATGCGCTACGACGCGGCCACCGACCACTATGTAGAAACCAGCTGGGAAGAAGCCTTTGCGCTGGTTGCCCAACACTTGCGCGCACTCGAATCGCCCGACCAGGCCGAGTTCTACACCTCGGGCCGGGCCAGCAACGAGGCGGCGTTCCTCTATCAGCTGTTCGTTCGCGCCTACGGCACCAACAACTTCCCCGACTGCTCGAACATGTGCCACGAGGCCAGCGGCGTGGGCATGTCGGAAACCCTCGGCGTGGGCAAGGGCACCGTGGTGTTCCACGACCTGGAGCTGGCCGACGCCATCTTCGTCATCGGCCAGAACCCCGGCACCAACCATCCGCGCATGCTCGAACCGCTGCGTGAAGCGGTGAAGCGTGGTGCCCAGGTGGTCTGCTTCAACCCGCTCAAGGAGCGCGGCCTGGAGCGCTTCCAGCACCCGCAGCACCCGTTCGAAATGCTCAGCAATGGCTCTGAACCAACCAATACGGCCTACTTCCGCCCGGCCCTGGGCGGCGACATGGCAGTGATGCGCGGCATTGCCAAGTACCTGCTGCAGTGGGAGCGCGAAGCCCAGGCCAATGGCGAACCGGCGGTGTTCGATCATGCCTTCATCGCCGAGCATACCAGTGGCATCGACGCGTACCTGGAAGCCGTGGATGCCACACCCTGGCAGCATATCGTCGAGCAATCGGGCCTGACCCAGGCCGAGATCGAACTGGCCGCGCGCATGTACCGCAAGGCCGAACGGGTAATCATGTGCTGGGCCATGGGCGTCACCCAGCATCGCCACTCGGTGCCGACCGTTCAGGAAATCGTCAACTTGCAGCTGTTGCGCGGCAACGTCGGCAAGCCCGGCGCCGGCCTGTCACCGGTGCGTGGCCACAGCAACGTGCAGGGCGACCGCACCATGGGCATCGACGAGAAGCCCGGGTCGGCACTGCTCGATGCCATCGAGAAACGCTTCCGGTTCCGCGTGCCACGTGCCCATGGGCACAACGCGGTGCTGGCGATCAAGGCCATGGAAGAGGGGCGGGCCAAGGTGTTCATCGGCCTGGGTGGTAACTTTGCCCAGGCCACGCCGGATACGCCGCGCACCCATGCGGCCATGCGCAATTGCGCGCTGACCGTGCAGATTTCCACCAAGCTCAACCGCTCGCACCTGGTCACCGGCCGCGATGCGTTGATCCTGCCGTGCCTGGGCCGTACCGAAATCGACATGCAGGCCAACGGGCCGCAAGGCGTGACCGTGGAGGACACCTTCAGCATGGTGCATATTTCCCATGGCCAGCTGCGCCCACGCTCGCCGCACCTGCGCTCGGAGCCGTGGATCATCGCCGGCATGGCCCAGGCGACCTTGGGCAAGCAGCCGATCGACTGGGAATACGCAGTTGCCGACTATGGCCGCATCCGCAGCATGATTGCCGATGTGATCCCCGGCTTTACCGATTTCAACGAGCGCCTGCAGCACCCGGGCGGCTTCCACCTGGGCAACAACGCCGCCGACCGCACCTGGCGCACGGCCACAGGCAAGGCGCGCTTCAGCCCGCACCAGTTGCCGGAGCAACTGGTGAATGCCAAGGTGCTGGCGCGCGGTGACAAGCCTGACCTGATCCTGCAGACCTTGCGCTCGCACGACCAGTACAACACCACCCTGTATGGCCTGGACGACCGTTATCGCGGGGTGTTCGGCCTGCGTGAAGTGGTGTTCGTCAACGAGGTGGACATCCGTCGGATGGGCTTCGAGCCGGGCGAGCATGTGGACCTGGTGTCGCTGTGGGAGGATGGCGTGGAGCGACGGGTGTCGGGCTTCCGCCTGGTGGCGTATGACGTACCCGAGGGGCAGGCGGCGGCCTATTACCCAGAGACCAACCCGCTGGTGCCGCTGGAAAGCTATGGCGAGGGGACCTATACGCCGACCTCGAAGTTTGTGGCGATCAAGGTCGAGAAAGCCAAGGCGGGTAACCGGATTGCGGCGGTGCTTGCTTCGGAATGATGGGTTGCCTGTACCGGCCTCTTCGCGGGTAAACCCGCTCCCACAGGGACCTCACAGGCCTGAGGGCAAGGTGATCCTTGTGGGAGCGGGCAAGCCCGCGAAGAATCCAGCACCGATCAGGAACGATGCACCGGGTAAGCCGTGGTGTATTTCATCTGCTCCATGGCAAAACTGGATGTGATGTTCGACAGCCCGTCAGTACTGGTGATCAGCTTTTTGTAAAACCGGTCATACGCCGCGATGTCCCCCACCACCACCCGTAGCATGTAATCCCAGTCCCCCGACATGCGGTAGAACTCCATCACTTCCTCGAACCCGGTCACGGTCGCGGCAAACTGCTCCAGCCAGGCGCTGTCGTGGCGCTGGGTCTTGAGCTGGACGAATACCGTCAGCCCCAACCCCAGCCGTTCCGGGTCGAGCAGCGCAACACGGCCGACAATGTAGCCGTCTTCCTCCAGGCGCTTGACCCGTTTCCAGCACGGTGTGGTAGACAGGTTGACGGCCTCGGCCAGGTCCTTGAGCGAGATCGAGGCATCGCGCTGAAGCAGGGTGAGAATGTGCTGGTCGAAGCTGTCCATATCGCGCGTGGGCCGTGGCGAAAAATATTTCACAGATTACCCCAAGGCCAGAAGAATTGGGTTGTGCGATAGTGGCAACTTTCACTCTGCCAATGGGCCTGACCATGTCCGACAAGCCGCGCAATTTCGCCACCCGTACCATTCACGCCGGTGAGCAGTTCAGCGTTGCCGACAACGCTATTTTCCCGGCGATCGTTACCGCCAGCTCGTTCACCAAGCGCAGCCTGGACGACAAGCCGGAATACTCCTACAGCCGCGTCGGCAACCCCACCCGGCATGCCTATGAAACCTGTGTCGCCGCCCTGGAAGAGGGCGTTGGCGCCGTCGCCTGCGCCTCGGGTGTGAACGCTACCGCCACCGTGCTGGAGCTGCTGCCCAAGGACGCCCACGTGGTGGTGATGAACGGCGTGTACGGCGGCACCTTCCGCATCATGGAAGACTACCGCAGCCGCACATCGGGCCTGACCACCACCTACGTCGACCTCAACGACCTCGAGGCGGTAGCCGCCGCCATCAAGCCGGAAACTCAGCTGATCTGGATCGAATCGCCGACCAACCCGTTGTTGCACCTGGTCGACATCAAGGCGGTGTGCGACCTGGCCAGGACGCGGGGCATCCTTACCTGCATCGACAACACCTTCTGCTCGCCGTGGAACCAGCGCCCGATCACCTTGGGCGTGGATCTGGTAATGCATTCGGCCAGCAAGTACATCGGTGGCCACTCCGACCTTACCGGTGGCGTGGTGGTAGCTGCCAATGATGCGCTGTTGGCGCGCCTGCGTCGCATCAGCATGGCGATTGGCGCGGTGCAGGGGCCGTTCGACTGCTACCTGGCCCTGCGTGGCCTGAAGACCCTGGATGTGCGCATGGAGCGCCAGTGTGCCAATGCCTTGCAGGTAGCGCGCTTCCTCGAAAGCCACGCGCAGATCGAGCAGGTGTACTACCCGGGGCTGGAAAGCCACCCACAGCATGAGCTGTGCAAACGGCAGATGCGCAGTGGCGGGGCGGTGGTGGCGATGAAGGTCAAGGGCGACCGGGCCGCGCTCAACCGCCTGGTGGAGGCGCTGCAGATCTTTGTGCTGGCCGACTCGCTGGGCGGGGTGGAAAGCATGATCAACCACTCCTGGAGCATGTCGCATTGCTCGCTGAGCCCGGAGCAGAAAGGCGTGATGGGGATCAGCGAGAACCTGCTGCGGTTGTCGGTGGGGATCGAGGATTATCGCGACCTGATCGACGACCTGGATGGGGCGTTGACGGCTGCGGCAGCTGTGTGAGGGCTGCTGGCCTCTTCGCGGGTGAACCCGCTCCCACAGGTACTCCACAGGCCTTGAGGGCAGTGGTGACCCTGTGGGAGCGGGTTTACCCGCGAAGAGGCCGGTGGATTCAATGAATTCCTGTCAGGATTTGGGCGGATGGATGATCCGTTCGATCTTGTCCTTGATCAGCAACCGCTCCTTGCGCAGGCGGTTGACGGCTTCGTCGTTGGTGCCGTTGCCTTCGGCGGCTACCACCTCTTTGTCCTTTGCGTTGTATTCCTTGTGCAGTGAGTGCAGCGTCTGGTCCTTGTCGATGAGCGCCTGGAATGCATCAGCGGTAACGTGCAGGTCAGCGAGCAGATCATGCGGAACTGGCATTTCTTCACCTCTGTCAGGGTTGGCGGATGGTTCTGACCATTGAGGATAGTCGTCTTTGCGCAGGTAGGGGACTGGGGTAGGCTGTCGCATCTCCCCTTACCCGGAACCTGCGCCATGCCTCACGTGAATCTGGAATACAGCGACAACCTGGGCGAGCTCAATGTCGACGTCCTGCTGCTGCGTCTGAACCACGCCCTGGTCGGCAGCGGCCAGTTCGCCGACGAGGCCGATATCAAAAGCCGCGCCGAAGCCTTCAAGCACTATCGGGTGGGCACCGCGCCCGGCGAGCGTGCCTTTGCCCATGTGCGCCTTGCCATCCTCAGCGGGCGCTCGCCCGAGGTGAAGACGCAACTGTCCGCCAGCCTGCTGGATGTGCTGCGAGAGGCCATCCCCGAGCAACCCGGGCTGGACATCCAGCTGTGCGTGGAAGTGCTGGACATCGACCGCGAGCCCTACGCCAAGGCTCGCCTGCGCGGCTGAACAAGCGTTGGATGAACTTCTTTTAATGTAGAAAAGGCGCCGGTTCACGAATTTGTTGGCGCCTTTTTCACGAAATATTGATGGCACGCTTTCTAGAGTTCAGCCAAGTTTCCCAGGTGCCGCGCAGGCCCTCGGGCTGATAATCACTCTTGATTGCGAACACCGATGCTCAACTTCAAATCCCTGCGGACTGAATGGGTCACGCTGCTGGCCAGCCTTTACCTGCTGATCGGCTTCAATGTCTTCCTCTGGCAGCATCTTGAACAGGTCGTGCCGCCCGGTTTGCCTGGGCTTTGGCTGAGCCTGGCGTTTGCCGTGCTGATGTTGTTCGCCTTCAACCTGATCCTTACATTGGTTGCCTTCCGTTATATATTGAAACCGGTACTTATCGTGTTGTTCATGAGCGGCGCGGGCGTGGCTTACTTCATGAATCAATACGGTGTACTTATTGATGCGGGCATGTTCCGCAATATGGCGGAAACCAATGTGGCGGAAGTGCGCGACTTGCTCTCGCTGAAGTTCGCCTTGTATATCCTGGGGTTGGGTGTAGTGCCTTCGGTCCTGTTGTGGAAGGCGCCTGTCGCCTATCGCGCCTGGCACCGTGAACTGCTTGGCAAGTTGGTGGTTGGCGGTGCCTGCGTGGTGGCCCTGGGCTCGGTGGCACTGGTCAACTACCAGGGCCTGTCGTCGCTGTTTCGCAACCACCACGAACTGCGCCTGATGCTCACCCCCAGCAATATCGTGGGGGCCTCCATCGGTTATGTCAGCGAGCGTGTCGGCACCGCATCGCACCCCTTCCAGCATTATGGCGAAGATGCCAAGCGTGATGCCGCCTGGCAAAAGCATGAACGCAAGTCGCTGACCGTGCTGGTGGTGGGGGAAAGTGCGCGGGCAGACCACTTCGGCGTGCTTGGCTACAACCGCGATACCACACCGAACCTTGCCAGGGAACAGGGCCTGCTGGCGTTCTCCGATGTGCACTCCTGCGGCACGGAAACCGCTGTCTCGGTGCCGTGCATGTTCTCTGGCATGCAGCGCAAGGACTACGATGCCCGTGTGGCGAAGAACCGCGAAGGGTTGCTGGACATCCTCCAGCGTGCCGGCCTGGCGGTGCAGTGGCGGGACAACCAGTCGGGCTGCAAGGGCACCTGCGACCGGGTGCAATTCATCGATGTCAGCAACCTCAAGGACCCGCAGTTGTGCACTGATGGTGAATGCCATGACCAGATCCTGCTGCAGGGCCTGGCTGAGCTGATCGACAACCTCGACAAGGACACCGTGCTGGTGCTGCACCAGATGGGCAGCCACGGACCGGAATACTTCAAGCGCTACCCTGGCGCCGACCAGCGCTTTGCACCGGTGTGCCAGAGCAACGCGCTGGACCAGTGCAGCGAGCAGGAAATCGTCAACGGCTACGACAACACCTTGGCCTATACCGACAAGGTACTGGCCTCGCTGATCGACACCCTGCGCAGCAAGCAGGACAAGGTCGACACGGCGATGATCTACCTGTCCGACCATGGCGAGTCGCTGGGTGAATACAACCTGTTCCTGCATGGCACGCCTTACGCCATCGCCCCCGAGCAGCAGAAGCACGTGCCGTTGCTGACCTGGTTCTCCGACAGCTACAAGGAGGACTTCGGCGTCGATACCGACTGCCTGGCCAAGCTCAGCGATGCGCCGCTGTCGCAGGACAACCTGTTCCACTCGATGCTCGGCCTGTTGCAGGTACGCACCGAGGTCTACCAGCAGTCGCTGGACATGTTCGCCAGCTGCCGGCCGTGGATGGCGGCCAAGCGCTGAGGCGAAGCGCGTTCCATACTTGGGCTTGCGCGGTCTTTGTGGGAGCGGGCATGCCCGCGAAGCAGGCGACGCGGTGCATGGCACGGGCTTCGCCCGTGTTCGCGGGCATGCCCGCTCCCACAGGGATTACGCGCACTAGAGTTGCTCCTGCCTGAGCATGCACAACAGCACCATTGATCGATATCAAGGATGGCCCGGGTTTCACCAGCAGTGCCCGCGCCGTATATACTGCGCGCCAATGTTAGTGGGAGAGCCTCGTGGCCATCGAAATACACTGGATCCGTGACGACCAGAGCCTGGCCGAACACTGCCGCGACTGGCACCAGCTGCCCTTTGTCGCCGTCGATACCGAATTCATGCGGGTCGACACCTTCTACCCGAAAGCCGGGCTGATCCAGATCGGCGATGGCCAGCGTGCCTTCCTGATCGACCCGTTGCTGATCGGTAACTGGCAACCCTTGGCTGACCTGCTGGATGACAGCGGCGTGGTCAAGGTGCTGCACGCCTGCAGCGAAGACCTCGAGGTGCTGCTGCGCCTGACTGGCAAGCTGCCACAGCCGCTGTTCGACACCCAGCTGGCCGCTGGCTACCTGAACCTGGGCTTCTCCATGGGCTATTCGCGCCTGGTGCAGGAAGTGCTGGGTATCGACCTGCCCAAGGGCGAAACCCGCTCCGACTGGCTGCAGCGGCCTCTCTCGGAAACCCAGGTCAGCTATGCCGCCGAGGATGCCGTACACCTGGCCGAGCTGTTCACCGTGTTGCGCCCGCGCCTGAGTGACGACAAGTACGCCTGGGTGCTGGAGGACGGCGCCGAGCTGGTGGCTGCATTGCGCCGCGAAGTCGAACCCGAAAGCCTGTACCGCGACGTCAAGCTGGCCTGGAAGCTGGCACCCCAGCAACTGGCGGTGCTGCGCGAGCTGTGCGCCTGGCGCGAGCGTGAAGCGCGCAACCGCGATGTGCCGCGCAACCGCATCCTCAAGGAGCACTCGCTGTGGCCCATGGCCAAGAGCCAGCCGAGCAACCTGTCGGCGCTGGCCAAGATCGACGAGATGCATCCGCGCACCATTCGTCAGGACGGTGAGTTCCTCATCCAGCTGATCAAGCGTGCCGCCAGCCTGCCAGCCGAACAATGGCCACAGGCCTTGCCCGAGCCTTTGCCGATCGAGGCCGCAGGCATCCTCAAGCAGCTGCGTGCCATCGGCCAGGCCGAAGGTGAGCGCCTGGGCATTGCCCCCGAACTGATGCTGCGCAAGAAAGCCCTGGAAGCGCTGCTCAAGAGCGGCTACCCCAATGGCCCCTATCAATTGCCCGATTCGCTGCGCGGCTGGCGCCGTGAGCGCATGGGCCAGGCCCTGCTGGACAGCCTGGCAGGCGCCGGAGAGACCCGATGAAACGCATTTGCTCTATCTACAAGAGCCCCCGCAAGAACGAAATGTACCTGTACGTGCTCAAGGCTGACGGCCTGGAGCGCGTGCCCGAAGGCCTGCTGCCGTTTTTCGGCACCCCCAAGCACGCCTTCGACCTGGTGCTTACCCCCGAGCGCAAGCTGGCCCGCGAGGACATCGCCAAGGTGCTGGAAAACCTCGACAACCAGGGTTACCACCTGCAGATGCCGCCGCCGGAAGACGACTACATCGAGCACCTGCCCGAAGAGTTGCTGCGCCGTAACGACCCTGCCTGATCATGCGAGTACTGATTGCTGAGCATGATCATGCTCGATACGCCGAGATCTTGCGCGCAGCCGCGCCTGAGCTGGAAATCCTGACCAGCGGCGACTCCGCCGAACTGGCCCGCCAGGCGGCACGGTGCCCAGTGTGGCTGGGCCAGCCGGACCTGCTGGCAAGCCTGCTGCGCCAGGGCCACAAGCCGGGCTGGATGCAGTCCACCTGGGCTGGTATTACCCCGCTGCTGGCCGAGGGCCTGCCACGTGACTATCGCCTGACCCGCGCCGTGGGCATCTTTGGCCAGGTGATGGCCGAGTACATGCTCACCTACATGCTCGGCCATGAGCGCGAGGTGCTGTCGCGCCTGGTCAGCCAGGTCGAGCGGCGTTGGGATGACCGCCCGGGGCGTACCCTGGAAGGGCGCAAGGTGCTGATCGTCGGCACTGGCGACATTGGCCAGCGGGTGGCCGAGTTCCTGCAGCCGTTTGGCGTGGTGCTGTATGGCGTTGCCAGCAGCGCCCGCGAGCAGGCGCCCTTCGTCGAGGTAGCGGCGCTGGCCGACCTGCCGCGCATGGTTGGCCAGGTCGACTATGTGCTCAACCTGCTGCCGGATACCCCGGCCACCCACGACCTGTATGACGCGGCACTGTTCAAGTGCTTCCAGCCCACGGCGCTGTTCATCAATGCCGGGCGTGGGGCGGCGGTGGTCGACGCTGACCTGGTCGAGGCGCTGAAGGAAGGGCACCTGGCAGGGGCGGTGATCGATGTCTGCCGACAGGAGCCGTTGCCCAGGCAACACCCGTTCTGGACGGCGTGGGGCTTGCTGCTGACCGGGCACAGCTCGGCGCCCACCTCGCCGGCGGCGATGGTGCGGTTGTTTGTCGAGAATGTGCGGGCGTATGTGGCGGGGCAGGGGTTGCGAGGCGAAGTGGACTTCGCCCGGGGTTATTGATTGTGTAATGCCTGTGCCGGCCTCTTCGCGGGTAAACCCGCTCCCACAGGATCTCCGCTACCCTCAGGTCCTGTGGGAGGCTGGTGTTGGCTGTGCTGGTACAGGATCAACACAGGCCCCATGAGGCAGTGGAGATCCCTGTGGGAGCGGGTTTACCCGCGAAGAGGCCGGTACAGCCAATGCAAGGCTTACAGGCTGAAATCACCCTCGGCAGCCAGCTCGCTCAGTGGCTTGCGCGGGCTCGGTACTTCACGCGCCTGCAGGGCTTCGTTCAGGCTGGCCTTGTCGCCCAGCTTGCCGATTGCCACCATGGCATGCAGCACGTAGCCTTCAGGAACCTTCAACTCCTGCCGTGCCAGTTCCTGGTCGAAACCGGCCATGCCATGGGTATGCCAGCCGCTGATGCTGGCCTGCAGGGCCAGGTGACCCCAGGCGGAGCCGGTGTCGAAGGTGTGCCACAGCGCCGGTTTTTCTTCCGTGGCGCCCGGGGCGGCGTAGGTGGTTTTGGAAATCACCAGCACCAGCGCCGAAGCCTGTTGCGCCCAGCTGCGGTTGGCCGGCACCAGCAGGTTCAGGTAACGCTCCCAGTTCGGCGTGTCACGGCGGGCATAGAGGAAGCGCCAAGGTTGCGAGTTGTTCGCCGACGGCGCCCAGCGAGCCGCTTCGAGGAAGCTCAGCAAGGTTTCTTCGCTGATCGGCTCGGCGGTGAAGGCACGTGGCGACCAGCGGTTGATGAACTGCTCGTTGATGGCGTAATCGGCAATGCGGGGGTTGGCGCTCATGGCGGCTCCTGCAAAAGGACGGGAAACGCGCACGCTACTGCGTCGCGTCGCGACTGACAAGCGGTCTGGCTTTGCCGAAGACCAGGCTCTAGACTGGCGCCGCCGCGCGCCGTGGCCCCAAGATGAATGCAGGAACCCCGTGTGATGATCGCTGAAAACGCGCCGTTCTGGCGGCGCAAGACCCTCGAACAACTCAGCCCGCAAGAGTGGGAGTCGCTGTGTGACGGCTGCGGCCTGTGCTGCCTGCAAAAGCTCGAGGACGAGGACGACAACAGCGTCTATTACACGCGTATCGCCTGCAAGCTGCTGGATCTGGATACCTGCCAGTGCAGCGATTACCCCAACCGCTTCGCCCAGGTACCAGACTGCATCCAGCTCACCCCGGGCAAGGCCGACCAGTTCAAGTGGCTGCCGAGCACCTGCGGCTACCGCCTGGTCAGCGAGGGCAAGGACCTGCCGGCCTGGCACCACCTGGTCTGCGGTGATCGCCAGCAGGTCCATGAACAGCGCATTTCCCAGTCGGGGCGCATGCTCAGTGAACACGATGTGCACGAAGACGACTGGGAAGACCACCTGATCTTCCGCGCCAGCTGACCGGCGCGGCCCGCTGCCATGGGGAAACAAGGAGTTTCTGTATGCGTTGCCAGCTGTTGTTGCTGTTGGGCCTGATGGCCAGTTCGCCGGCCTGGGCGAAAAAGGTCGACCTCGACTACCAGGTGCGCCTGTTGCCAACCAGTGGCCAGGCGGAAGTCCGCCTCACCTTGGCCGAAGGCAGTGCCGTGCGCAGCCTGGACTTCGACCTGGGCAAGGTCGGGGCCTACAGCGGCTTCCAGGCTGATGGCCAATGGCAACTGCAGGGCCAGCGTGGCGTGTGGCGACCGGCGGCCGGCAAGACCAGCCTCAGCTACCGCGTGCAGCTGGACCAGAAGCGCGCCAGCGGCGCCTATTCGTCGCGCATCACTCCGCATTGGGCACTGTTCCTCGGCGACCAGCTGGTGCCACCTGCACGCCTCGACCAGCAGGATGGCACCGAGCTGGTGGCGCGGCTGGCGTTCGACCTGCCTGAAGGCTGGAAGAGCATCGAAACCTCCTGGCCACGCATCGGCAAGGACAAGTTCCGCATCGACAACGTTTCGCGCCTGTTCGACCGCCCCACCGGCTGGATGCTTGCCGGCGACCTGGGCAGCCGCCGCGCCCGCCTGGGCGAAACCGAGGTCACCGTGGCAGCACCGGTGGGGCAGGGTATGCGGCGCATGGACAACCTGACCATGCTGACCTTTGTCTGGCCGCAATTGCAGGCGGTGTTCCCGCGCAACCCGCCGAAGCTGCTGTTGGTCGGTGCTCGCGATGGCATGTGGCGCGGGGCGATGGCCGCGCAGGGCTCGTTGTACCTGCACAGTGGGCGGCCGATGGTCAGCGAGAATGGCAGCAGCCCGTTGCTGCGCGAAGTGGTGCAACTGTTTGCGCAGATCCATGGGCGTGATGGCAGTGACTGGCTGGTGGAAAGCCTGACTGACTACTACGCCAGCGAGTTGCTGCGCCGCTCGGGCGGGGTAAGTGACGACCGTTACCAGGCCTGGCAGGCGCGCCTGAGCAAGCAGGGCGCCAAGGTCACCCGGCTCAAGGGCGAGCATGCCACCCCGGCGCAGGTGGCGCGGGGGGTGATGTTGTTGCAGGCGCTGGACAAGGAAATCCGCATCCACACCCAGGCCAAACGCTCACTTGACGATGTGGCACGCGGGCTGATGCGCCTGCCCAGTGTCAGCACCGAAGACTTCGTGCAGATCAGCGAGAACGTGCTGGGGCGGCGCTCCGAGGTGTTGCAGAGCAAGGCGTTGCGCTGAGCATCTCTTTCGCCCCTACCGGCCTCTTCGCGGGTGAACCCGCTCCCACAGGTTTTTCGTTGCCTTGTAGGAGCAGCCTTGTGCTGCGAAGAGGCACTTACAGCCACAGACCTCTTTGATCATACCGGCCCTTTCGCAGCACAAGGCTGTTCCTCCAGGTAATGTACTGCCCTCAAGACGGTGCGGTCCCTGTGGGAGCGGGTTCACCCGCGAAGGGGCCAGCACAGGCAGTGAAAAAATCAACTGCCAGCCAACGGATCCTTCCCGGTCACCGTCACCCCCCGCGTTGCCGCGTCGGCACTGGCCTTCAACGTCTCCAGCTCCGCCGCACTGCGCTCGATGTCCGCACGCAACCGCTGGTATTCCTGACGATGGCGCTGCCACCAGGCCTTGGTCGAGCAATGCCCGCTGACCCCGCGCGCCACCGCCAAACCTCCCACCACCATCTGCAGCAAGCCGACCAGGCCGCCATGGCGCAGCCCCTTGCTGAACATAAGCGCTCCCCCGGCCAGCGAGCTGACCCGTTCCAGCCCATGAACATTGTGCTGCGACGATGCAGTCGCGGAATGGATATCGAGCATGGCAAGGCCTCCGTCTGAAGTGTATGCAGGTGACCTGTCGGCCGCCGTCATCGTTCAGTCGGTTACTTGAACCTGGGGCCTGAACGGGTATTCAGCCCTTTGGCCATGCGGTCATACAGCACCACGTTCACCGTCGCTGCCAGATTCATGCAGCCCTCGGTCGGAATGTAGATGGTCTCTTCGCACCACGCCCGCACATCGGCACTGAGGCTGCCGTCTTCCGGCCCGAAGATGTAGATGGCCCGGTCGGGGTGGGTGTATTCCGGCAATGGCCGCGCACCTTCCACCAATTCCACGGCCACCGGTGTGCAGCCCAGCGGGATGATGCGCTGCAGGTCATCGATACCGATCAGCGGGATGTCGTAGTGCACGCGCTTGGTGTCGGTGATGAAGTCACGGGCACGCTCGTAGCGTTTGCCGGTGTAGAACACCGAATTGACGCCATAGCAACCCGCGGCGCGCATCACCGAGCCGACATTTTCTGCCGACTTGGGGTTGAACAGGCCGATGCAGCTGTATCGTTTGTTTGCCACGTACCGGGGCCCTTCGCGAAAAAAGCGCGATTATACGGGCTGCCCGGCAGCAGCGGGGGGCGAATCGATGGTCAGTCTTTCTTCAGCATGCCCGCCAGCCCGGCGAACGGGTTGTGGGTGGCCTTGGCGATGCTCGGGGTGCTGGTTGAGCCTTCGCTGAAGTACTGCTGGTCGGTATAGCGCGAGTGCTCGTTGTCGTGGCAGTACAGGCACAGCAACTCCCAGTTGGAGCCGTCCTGCGGGTTGTTGTCGTGGTTGTGGTCGCGGTGGTGCACGGTCAGCTCGCTCAGACGCTTGCCGGAGAACTCGCGGGCGCAGCGGCCGCAGACGTGCGGGTACATTTTCAGGGCCTTGTCGCGGTAGCCCATTTCCTTGTCGCGCTTGGCATCGGCCAGGATGCGGTCCAGGCGCGCGGTGGCGGCGGCGGAAGAGGTGGAGCTCATGGTGTTTCCTTTGTTCTGATCAGGCAAATGACGGTTATGCCACTGAGTCTAGCGCGCTTGCGGGGCAGGCGGACAGGCGAAAGCTTTGTTTTAGGCGTAGCCTGTAGGAAGGTTCCCGACAGGAGGTTGCTGATGTTTCGCGCGATCCTCGTTGTGCTGTTGTTCGCCGGCCTGCCCATGGCCGAAGCTGCCAGCACGCCACCCCGGCTGAACACGCCGGTGCCCGGTGCACCGGGTACGCCTACGCCTACGCCATATCCGCAGATTACCCCGAGTACGCCGCCCAAGGCCTATGGCAGCCAGCCGGGGGCGCCACTGTTACCGCCGATGCCGGTGCCCGGGCCGCCGAAGGACCAGCCATTGCCCGGGTTGCGCCTGGACCCGCCGAAGCAGCCGGTGCAGGATGATTGACTGAGCGGGCTATGGTGGCTGTGGGATTTTGGGGCTGCTTTGCAGCCCATCGCAACACAAGGCCGCTCCCACAGGGATCGTGCAGGATTCAGGACATGCGCGATCCCTGTAGGAGCGGCCTTGTGTCGCGAAAGGGGCGCAAAGCGCCCCCGGCGCTCTCAAGCCAGACCCAGCTCACCAAACACGAACGCATACTCCAAGGCCACATCCTTCAGCCCCTGATACCGCCCGCTCATCCCGCCATGCCCAGCCCCCATCTCGGTCTTGAGCAGCAGCAGGTTGTCGTCGGTCTTGCGCGTGCGCAGCCGCGCCACCCATTTGGCTGCTTCCCAGTACTGCACGCGGCTGTCGTTGTAGCCCGCCACCACCAGCATTGCCGGGTAGGCCTGTGCCTTCACGTTCTCGTACGGCGCGTAGGCCTTGATCCGCTCATACACCTGCGGCTCTTCAGGGTTGCCCCATTCGTCGTACTCGGTCACGGTCAGCGGCAGCTCTGGGTCGAGCATGGTGTTGAGCACATCGACGAACGGCACTTCGGCAATCGCACAGCGGAACAGCTCGGGTCGCAGGTTGAGCACTGCACCCATCAGCAGGCCGCCGGCGCTGCCGCCACTGATGGCCAGGCGATCGGCAGCCGTCACACCTTCGGCGATCAGGTGCTCGGCACAGGCGATGAAGTCGCTGAAGGTGTTGTGCTTGTGCTCCTGCTTGCCAGCGCGGTACCAGGCTTCGCCCAGTTCGCCGCCGCCACGCACGTGGGCGATGGCAAAGGCCACGCCGCGCTCCAGCAGGCTCAGGCGCGCATGCGAAAACCACGGGTCGAGGCTTTCGCCATAGGCACCGTAGCCATACAGGTACAACGGCACGGTCCGGCCCAGGTCCTGACGGCGGCGCACCAGGCTGATGGGCACCCGGGTGCCGTCCGCTGCCGTGGCCCACAGGCGCTCGCTGACATAGTCGTCGGCATCGAACGGCCCCAGCACCGGGGTTTGCTTGAGTACCGCCTGGGCACCGCTGGCCAACTCCAGCTGGCGCACCTGGGCCGGGCGGTTGAGTGCTTCGTAGCGCAGGCGCAGGCGCGTGCTGCTGAACTCCAGGCTGTCCTGCACGTACAGGCTGTAGGCGGCATCGGGTAGTTCGACGCGGTAGGCCGCCAGGCCCTGCGGGCGCACTTCGATGATCGGCAGGCCGCCTTCGCGCAGGCTCAGGGTCAGCGCGCCGGCATTCAGGCTGAGGCCCTCGAGCATGATCGCGTCGCGGTGCGGCACCAGCACCTGCCATTGTTCACGGCTGGGCACCGGCGCGACCGGGGCGTGGTACAGGGCGAAGTTGATGCCGTCCTGGTTGGTGCGGATGAACCAGCGCCACTGGCCGTCGAGCTGGCCGTGGTCAGGGAAGTACTCGTGGCCTTCGACGCGTGGCGCCAGGCAGGTGAACGGTGCCAGCGGGGTCTGCGCATCCAGCACCCAGGCTTCGCTGGTGGTCTTGCTGTTGAGCAGCAGCACCAGTTGGCGTTCGGAGCTGGTGCGGTAGCAGTGCAGGAAGAAGCGCCCGTCGGGTTCCTCGAACACGGTCTGCGCACCTGCGTTGCCCAGCGTGTGACGACGCAGGCGCCACGGGCGGTGGGTGTCGTCCAGTTCGGCGAAGAACAGCGTCTGGCTGTCGTTGGCCCAGGTCAGGCTGCCGTCGCAGTCGTCGAAGGGCAGGGCGGTGACGCTGCCACTGGCCAGGTCCTTCACGTACAGGGTGAAGATTTCGTCGCCGCTGGTGTCCAGGCTATACGCCAGCAGGCGGTGGTCGGGGCTGACGTTGAACGCGCCGAGGGACAGGAAACCGCCATTGGCCAGGGCGTTGGGGTCGAGCAGCAGTTCCTCCTGGCCTTCATCGACCGTGTTGGAGTCGTCGGCCGGGCGCGGGCAGCGGTAGTGACGCGGGTACTCGTCGCCCGCGGTGGTACGGGTGTAGTACAGGTAGGGGCCCCAGGGCGCCGGCAGCGAGAGGTCGGTTTCCAGGATGCGACCCTTGATTTCTTCGAACAGTTGTTCGCGCAGCGGCGCCTGGTCGGCCAGGCAGGCTTCCTGGTAGGCGTTCTCGGCCTGCAGGTAGGCAAGCACCTCGGGGGTGTCGCGCTGTTGCAGCCAGGCGTACGGGTCGGCGGTGTTGTCGGCGTGGGCAATCGGGGGTTGGGGCTTGGTTTGCATTGAAGATCTCATGTTTGGGGTCGCCTGTACCGGCCTCTTCGCGGGTAATGCGCATGGCTCGAAGTCTGCAGTGATCCTGTGGGAGCGGGTTTACCCGCGAAGAGGCCGGCACAGGCAAACACTGTCTGCGCCCGGAAAAGTGTTTATCATAGGCATCTCTTTGCCTGGCTTGCACGAACACCATGACCGAGAACGACTACACCCTCGCCTGGGGCCTTTACGCCGTTGCTGCCCTGGGCTGCCTGATGGTGGGCTTCAAGCTCACCGGCTGGATGTGGCGCTGGCTGCGCGAACCGCTGCGGGTGGTGCTGGCAGTGCTGCTGCTGACCCCGACCATCGTCGACCCGGTCAAGGACAGCTTCGCCCCGGCCATTGCCATCACCGCCCTGGATGTTGCCTTCAAGGTCGGCAACAACGCCTGGCGCGCGGTGTCCGACTTCGCCATGTACGGCATGGGCGCCTTCTCCCTGTATTTCCTCTTCGTACTGCTGCGCTTGCCGCTGGAAAAGCGCGCCCGCGAGCGCCGCGCGCAGGCCGAGGCCGCTGCCCAGCGCCAGGCTGCCGAAGATGACCAGCTTGGCGCCCAGGCCCCGCTGGCCGCAGAGCGTCGCGACCGATACCGTGATGCGCCACCCCCTGCCGCCCCGGCCGTCTCCCGAGGCGGCGGCCGGGTCGAGCCCCGTCTGTAAGCGGAGACACGCCTATGTGCGAACTGCTGGGCATGAGTGCCAACGTCCCCACCGACATCGTCTTCAGCTTCACCGGCCTGATGCAGCGCGGCGGCCGTACCGGCCCGCACCGTGACGGCTGGGGCATCGGCTTCTACGAAGGCCGTGGCCTGCGCCTGTTCCAGGACCCGGCTGCCAGCAGCGAGTCGGAAGTGGCCAACCTGGTACAGCGTTATCCGATCAAGAGCGAAGTGGTCATCGGCCACATCCGTCAGGCCAACGTCGGCAAGGTGTGCCTGTCCAACACCCACCCGTTCGTGCGGGAGATGTGGGGTCGCAACTGGTGCTTCGCGCACAATGGCCAGCTGGGCGACTTCAAGGGCCTGGCCAGCTTCTACCGGCCGGTGGGCGACACCGACAGCGAGGCGGCCTTCTGCGACCTGCTCAACCGCATCCGCAGTGCCTTCCCCGAGCCCGTGCCGGTGGAACAGCTGCTGCCGGTGCTGGTCGAAGCCTGTGCCGGCTACCGCAGCCAGGGCGTGTTCAACTGCATGCTCAGCGACGGTGACTGGCTGTTCTGCTTCTGTTCGACCAAGCTGGTGCACATTACCCGCCGTGCACCCTTTGGTGCGGCACGGTTGAAGGATGTCGACCTGATCGTCGATTTTCACACCGAAACCACCCCCAACGACGTGGTCACGGTGATCGCCACCGAGGCCTTGACCGAGAACGAGACCTGGCAGCGCTACGAGCCGGGTCAGTGGGCCCTGTGGCGGCACGGCGAGTGCGTGGCGCACGGCCAGAGCTAAGGATGCGGCATGTTCAGAAGTTACCTGCGGTTGCTGCTGTTCACCTTCGGCCTGCTGGCCGGTATCCAGGTTCCGGGGCTGGTGAAGGACTACAGCCAGCGGGTCGAGGCGCACCTGTTCGAATCACGCGAGGCGCTCGATGGCTTCCGGCAGACTGCCGAACGCTTTTTCAATGGCGACCTGCAGGCGCTGCTGCGGCATTACCGCAGTAGCGACGATCCGGTGTTCCTCAGTGACGCCAACAGCATCGAAAGCCTGATGATCCGCAACCAATTGCTGGAAAACGAATGGCAGGCGCTGCAAGGGGCATGGGCGCAGCGCACCTGGCATGTGCTGGTGCAGGCGGACCCGCAACTGCGGGAAGAGACCCTGAACGGCTATAGCTATCAGATATTGCTAGTGCCCGAGGCGATTGGCTGGGGCGTAGGCGCAGGGTTTGTGCTGGCCTTCGTGGTCGAGAGCCTGCTGCTGGGGATTGGCTGGGTGATTCTGGGTGGGCGGCGCAGGGCGGTGAAAGAGAGCTGGCGCTGATTACTGCTTGCCTGTACTGGCCTCTTCGCGGGTAAACCCGCTCCCACAGGGTTTGCACAGGATTCAAGCTTATGCAGTACCTGTGGGAGCGGGTTTACCCGCGAAAGGGCCAGCACAGGCAGCACAGCTGGTTCACACCAGCACTATCCGCTGAGCCCCCACATCCCGCGCATACCTTTCCAGCACCTGCCGGCATACCCCGACCACTTCATCCACCAGCACCACCCCGGTCTGCCAGGCCACCACCAGTTCCAGGCTCGGCGGCGGTTGCAGCCCCTGCAGCAACACCAGCTCACCTCGGCTCAACTCGGCATCCACCAGCGCCGGCGGCAACGCACCAATGCCGAACCCGTCGCGCAACAACCGGGTAATCGCCGCCACCGAGTTCACGCAATTCAGCCGCGGCGTTTCGGCACCGGCACCCAGTAGCAGGCTCAGCACTTCCTGGTGCGGCCGCGAGTTCTTCGAGAAAGTGATGATGCGTTCCCGTCCAAGCTCGGCCAATGATCCGTAATCGCGGTGCTGGTGCGAGCCGGCGGCCACCACCCAGCCCATCGGGTAGCGCGCCAGGTCCAGGCTGCGGATCGACTGCTCGCGCAGCAGGTCGGTCTGCAGGATCACGTCGAGAAAGCCCTTCTGCAATTGCTCGCGAAGGTTCAGCGCAGTGTCGGCCACCAGTTCGATTTCCACCTGCGGGTAACGCTCGGTCAGCTCCGCCACCAGCGCGCTCATCCAGGTGTGGATCACCGTGTCCATCACCCCGATACGGATGCGCCCGACCTTGGCCCGGTCGCTGTCCAGCGACTGTTTCATGGCCTTGGCGGTTTCCAGCATGCGCTCGGCATATTCCAGTACCTTGCCGCCCTCCGGGGTCAGGCTGACGCCGCGTGAGTCGCGCAGCAGCAGCTTCACGCCCAGGTCGGCTTCCAGCGCGGCAATGCGGCTGGACACCGAGGCCTGGGTGGTGAACAGCTTTTCCGCGGTCAGGCGGAAGCTCTTGAGCCGGGCGACCCAGACGAAGGTTTCGAGGAAGCGAAGGTTCATGATCAGTTTTTCTTGTTCCAGACCGGCGGTTTTTCTCGTTGGACGCAAATGGCGCGGCGTCTGAACAATGGCAGCCAGGCCGCGACTCATTGTCGCCCATAAAACAATACCAACAAGCCGAGGCAAGCATGAACCCCACCGGCGTGCAGCAGCAGGTCAGTTCCCCATCTTCGTCCGGGCCTTTCGCCTGGTATCGCGACATCGACTCACAGCAGCGCCGGACGTTCTGGAGCTGCAAGATCGGCTACGGCCTGGACGGCATGGACACACAGATGCTCAGTTTCGTCATCCCGACGCTGATCATGCTGTGGGGCATCACAACCACCGAAGCCGGGTTGATCCACACCAGCACCTTGATCGCCTCGGCCGTGGGTGGCTGGGTGGCCGGCATTCTCTCCGACCGCATCGGCCGCGTGCGCACCCTGCAACTGACGGTGCTGTGGTTTGCCTTCTTCACCTTCCTCTGCGGTTTCGCCCAGAACTACGAACAGCTGCTGATCGCCCGTACCCTGATGGGCTTCGGCTTTGGCGGTGAGTGGACTGCCGGCGCGGTGCTGATCGGCGAGGTGATCCGTGCCCAGGACCGTGGCAAGGCGGTGGGCATGGTGCAGTCCGGCTGGGCGCTTGGCTGGGGCCTCACCGCCATCCTCTACGCGCTGCTGTTCTCCTGGCTGCCGGCAGAGCAGGCCTGGCGCGCGCTGTTCCTGCTGGGCCTGGTGCCGGCGATTTTCGTGATCTTCGTCCGCCGCCTGGTCAAGGACCCCGAGGTGTACCGCGAGGCCAAGGCGGTGGAAAGCGCCGAGGCTCCTGCGCAGTTCTACGAAATCTTTGCCCCGGGCATGCTCTGGACCACCGTGCGTGCGTCGCTGCTGACCACCGGTGCACTGGGCGGCTACTACGCCATTACCTCATGGCTGCCGACCTTCCTGAAGAACGAGCGGGGCCTGAGTGTGCTGGGTACCGGTGGCTACCTGGCCATGGTGATCGTAGGCTCCTACGTCGGCTATGTGGTCAGTGCGTATCTGTCCGACCTGCTGGGGCGCAAGAAGAACTTCATCCTGTTCGCCGTGGGCTCGTTCGTCATCGTGCTGTTGTACACGCAAATGCCGGTCAGCGACGGCGTGATGCTGTGGCTGGGCTTCCCGCTAGGCTTCTTCGCCTCGGGCATCTTCAGCGGCATGGGCGCGTTTCTCACCGAACTGTTCCCCACGCGTATCCGCGGTTCGGGGCAGGGTTTCTGCTACAACATCGGCAAGGTCATTGCGGCGCTGTTCCCGCTGCTGATCGGCGTGCTCGGCCAGAAAGTGCCGCTGGGCCTGGGTATCGGCGTGTTTTCGGCCGTGTCCTACGGCGTGGTGATCGTGGCGGCGCTGAGCCTGCCGGAAACCCGCGGCAAACAACTGCAGGCGCGGTAAGGTAGGCATATGAACAACGACAACGGAGGCCGCGCGGTGGAACGCCTGCTACTCAATTGCGACATGGGCGAGAGTTTCGGCAGCTGGCGCATGGGCCTGGATGCCGAGGTCATGCCTTACATCGATTGCGCCAACATCGCCTGCGGCTACCACGCCGGGGACCCCGGCATCATGCGCCGCACCGTGGCCCTGGCGCTGCAGCACGGCGTGACCATCGGCGCGCACCCGGCCTACCCGGACCTGGTCGGCTTCGGCCGCCGCTCCATGGCCTGCAGCCCGGAGGAAATCCGCGACCTGCTGCATTACCAGATCGGTGCGCTGGACGGCATCTGCAAAGTGTTGGGCGGCCGCGTGGCGTACGTGAAACCCCATGGTGCGCTGTACAACGACATGATGGCCGACCCGCTCAAGCTGCGTACCGTACTGGAGGCTGTGGCGGCCTATGGCGGCGGCCTGCCACTGATGCTGATGGCTACCGCCGACAACCGCGCCGCCCAGGCCCTGGGCGATGAAATTGGCGTGCCGCTGTGGTTCGAAGCATTCGCCGACCGCGCCTATACCGCCAGCGGGCACCTGGTGTCGCGGCGCCTGCCCGGCGCGGTGCACCACGACCCGGCGCTGGTGGTGGAGCAGGCCGTGCGCCTGGCCCGTGGCGACACGCTGGTGGCGGACGATGGCAGTGCGTTGACGCTGGCGGCCAGCACCCTGTGCGTACACGGCGACAACGACAGTTCGGTGGCGGCGGTGCGGCAGATTCGCCAGGCCCTCGATGCCCTGGAGTCGCGATGAAGCCGCGTATTGAAGTTGTGGCCATCGACAGCCTGATGGTGCGCCTGTTCGACTCCATCGACGAGGGCAACATGCCGTGGATGCTTGCCGCCAGCCAGCGCTTGCACGCGGCGTTCGGCGAGCACTTGCTGGACCTGGTGCCGTCCTACACCACGCTGATGGTGCAGTTCGACCTGCCACCGAGTGAGGCGAGGGCGCTGATCATCCGTTCACTGGAGGGCTTGCAGCCAGACACGGGCAGCGGTGGCCGCCGCCATGAGATCCCGGTGTGGTACGACGCCAGCGTCGGCCCGGAGCTGCCGGTGTTGGCGGCCCGCAGTGGCTTGAGTGAAGCAGAGGTGATCCGTTTGCACAGCGAGCGCGAGTACCCGGTGTTCGCCCTGGGTTTCGCCCCCGGTTTCGGCTTCATGGGCCTGGTGGACGAACGCCTGGCCAGCCCGCGCCTTAGCACCCCGCGCAAGCGCGTGGCGGCCGGCAGCGTCGGCATTGCCGAGCGCCAGACGGCGGCCTATCCGGCGGTATCGCCGGGGGGCTGGAACCTGATCGGGCGTACCCCGGTGCGCCTGTTCGACCGTGAACGCGAGGGCTACAGCCTGTTGCAACCCGGTGACCGGGTGCGCTTCGTGCCGGTTTCGCGCAGCGAGTTCGTGGCGTTGGGCGGTGATGTGGAGGCACAAGCATGAAGCAGTTGAAGATCGAGGCCAGTACGCCGCTGTGCCAGTTGCAGGATGCCGGGCGCTTCGGCGTACGCCACCTGGGCGTGACCCAGGGCGGGGCGCTGGACTGGGTGGCGATGCACTGGGCCAACTGGCTGCTGGGCAACCCGTTGACGGCGCCGGTGGTCGAGGTGGCGCTAGGTGGTTTCTGTGTGGTCGCAGAGCAGGATTGTGTGCTGGCCCTGGCCGGTGCCGACCTGGATGCGCGGGTCGATGATCAGCCGCTGGCGCCCTGGCGCAGCTTTGCATTGGCCAAGGGGCAGCGGTTGACCCTGAAGCAGCCGAAGCAGGGCGTGCGGGCGTACCTGGCAGCACCTGGCGGGTTCCTGGGCGAGGATGTGCTGGGCAGTCGTGCCACGGTCGTGCGGGAAGAACTGGGCGGTATCGATGGCCAGGGCTCTGCGCTCGGCAAAGGCCAGCTGCTGGCATTTTCCAGCGCTTCAGCGACCTTGCGTGAGGTACCGGCAGCGCTGCGGCCACAGTACGCACAAAAGCCAGTGCTTGACCTGGTGATCGGCGCACAGATCGGTGACTTCAGCGGTACCAGCCTGTTCGAGGCGTTCAACCGCGAGTGGACGCTGGACAGCCGTGCCGACCGCATGGGCATCCGCCTGCTGGGGCCGCAGCTGGTCTACCAGGGTGCGCCGATGATTTCCGAGGGGATTCCGCTGGGGGCGGTGCAGGTGCCGCCGGATGGGCAGCCGATCGTGTTGCTCAATGACCGGCAGACCATTGGCGGCTATCCGCGGCTTGGGGCATTGACGCCGTTGGCGCTGGCGCAACTGGCGCAGTGCATGCCGGGGGCGGTGGTGCGGTTCAGGGCGGTGGTGCAGGATGAGGCGTGGCGGGAGCAGCAAGTATACCTGGACCGTTGGCGTCAAGGCTGCCGGCCTCTTCGCGGGTGAACCCGCTCCCACATGTACCCCACAGGCCTCAAGGCTTGCGCAATACCTGTGGGAGCGGGTTCACCCGCGAAAGGGCCGGCACTGGCAAAATCACTTGGACAGGTAACGCATCCCTTCCTCCAACCCCTGCAAGGTCAGCGGGTACATCTTGTCTTCGATCAAGTCCCGCACCAGATGGGTCGATGCGGTGTAGTCCCAGGCCTGCTTCGGGTACGGGTTGATCCAGATGATCTTCCTGAATTTCTCCATGAAACGCTGCATCCACACATACCCGGCCTCTTCGTTCCAGTGCTCCACGCTGCCACCCGGCTGGGTAATCTCGTAGGGCGCCATGGCCGCGTCGCCGACGAACACAACCTTGTAGTCATCGCCGTACTTGTGCAGCAGGTCGAAGGTGGAATAGCGCTCCGAGGTGCGGCGCAGGTTGTTCTTCCACACCGACTCGTACACGAAGTTGTGGAAGTAGTAGTACTCCAGGTGCTTGAACTCGGTCTTGCACGCCGAGAACAGTTCTTCGCAAACCTTGACGTGGGCGTCCATCGAGCCACCGATGTCGAACAGCAACAGCAGCTTCACCGTGTTGCGCCGCTCGGGGCGCATCTGGATGTTCAGCAGCCCGGCATCCCGCGCGGTGTGGTCGATGGTGCCGTCGATGTCCAGCTCTTCGGCGGCGCCTTCACGGGCGAACTTGCGCAGCCGGCGCAAGGCCAGCTTGATGTTGCGCGTGCCCAGCTCCACCTGGTCGTCCAGGTTCTTGTATTCGCGCTGGTCCCACACCTTCACCGCCTTGCCCTGGCGCTTGCCGGCCTCACCCACGCGGATGCCCTCGGGGTTGAAGCCGCCCGAACCGAACGGGCTGGTGCCGCCGGTGCCGATCCACTTGTTGCCGCCGGCGTGACGCTCCTTCTGCTCCTCGAGGCGCTTCTTGAACTCCTCGATCAGCTTGTCCAGGCCACCCAGCGACTGGATCTGCGCGCGCTCCTCATCGGTCAGCGAACGCTCGAACTCCTTGCGCAGCCAGTCTTCGGGGATCAACGCCTCGATGTGCCGGTCGAGGTTCTCCAGGCCCTTGAAGTAGGCAGAGAAGGCGCGGTCGAACTTGTCGAAGTGGCGCTCGTCCTTCACCAGGATGGCGCGGGCGAGGTAGTAGAACTCGTCCATGTCGGCAAACACCACGCGCTTTTGCAGGGCCTGGTGCAGGTCGAGCAGTTCGCGTACCGACACCGGCACCTTGGCCGCGCGCATTTCATTGAACAGGTTGAGCAGCATGGCCCGGCTCCTGTCAGCGGTTGCCGCGCCGGCTCATGAAGGCCAGGCGCTCGAGCAGTTGTACGTCCTGCTCGTTCTTCACCAGTGCACCAGCCAGCGGCGGAATGGCCTTGGTCGGGTCGCGCTCGCGCAGCACCGCTTCACCGATGTTGTCGGCCATCAGCAGCTTGAGCCAATCGACCAGTTCGGAGGTGGACGGCTTTTTCTTCAGGCCCGGTACCTTGCGCACGTCGAAGAATACGTCCAGCGCCTCGCTGACCAGCGACTGGCTGATGTTCGGGTAGTGCACGTCGACGATCTGCTGCAGGGTGGTCCGGTCGGGGAAGGCGATGTAGTGGAAGAAGCAGCGGCGCAGGAAGGCGTCTGGCAGCTCCTTTTCGTTGTTCGAGGTGATGATGATGATCGGGCGCTGTCTGGCCTTGATGGTCTCGTCGATTTCGTAGACGTAGAATTCCATCTTGTCGAGTTCTTGCAGCAGGTCGTTGGGGAACTCGATGTCGGCCTTGTCGATTTCGTCGATCAGCAGGATGACCCGTTCCTCGGCTTCGAAGGCCTCCCACAGCTTGCCCTTTTTCAGGTAGTTGCGCACATCGTGGACCTTGTCCACGCCCAGCTGCGAGTCACGCAGGCGGCTGACCGCGTCGTACTCGTAGAGGCCCTGGTGGGCCTTGGTGGTGGACTTGATGTGCCAAGTGATCAGGCGCGCACCGAACGAGGCTGCCAGCTGCTCGGCGAGCATGGTCTTGCCGGTGCCGGGTTCGCCCTTGACCAGCAAGGGGCGTTCGAGGGTGATGGCCGCGTTTACCGCCAGTTTCAGGTCGTCTGTGGCGACGTAGTCGCGGGTGCCTTCGAACTTCATGGGTCTGTCCTCTGCGGTAAGCCTGTAGCGGCCCTTTCGCGGGTAAACCCGCTCCCACAAGTACCCCACCTTCCCTGAGGTTTGTCGAATACCTGTGGGAGCGGGTTTACCCGCGAAGGGGCCAGTACAGGCAGCATCTATTTTCGATTTGTCACCGACTATAACGCGGGCTTCGCCGACTGGAAACGCAGACCGGGTATTCAGTCCCTGAATGCCCCGTCACTCGATCCTAGTCGGAATCCGGCGCGTCACGCTCGTACCGGGCATTGAACGCCTGGATGAACCCGTTGCGCAGTATCTGCAGAAACGCCTCGAAGGCGCTGACATCCTGCTTGTGCACGCTACCGCTGAGCTCTACACGGGTCGCGAACTGGTTCTTTGGCTGGTTCTTCAATACTGTCTCGGTCGCGCCCACCAGCGCTTCCCAGACTGAGCGGAAGAAGCCTTTGTCCTTTTCCTGCACATCCTGCTGCCAGTCGAACACATCCACATCCCGCAACAGCGGCTTGATGTACCCGTTCAGTCGGCCGTTGGTCGCCTCGGCCTCTATCACCACATCGCCGTGCCCGGCATTGAAGTCGAACTTGCCGTAGGCGCTGGCGAAGTCATTGAGCTTGCGCAGCTCGATACCCGTGGCGCGCAGGCGGAACTCGAAGTCATCGAAATCGCTGAATGGGTCGAAAGTGGCGCGGCTTTCCACCTTGGCATCGCCTACGATCAGCGCCGTGCCATCAAAGCTTGCATCGCGTCGGCCCTTTTCGTCACGAATGTTGGTGAGGTTGCGAATACTGGCATCGAGCTGGGTGGCCTTGAGGTTGACCGGTGGCCTGGAGTTGAAGTTACGGAATGTCAGCACGCCTTTGTCGATGCGAACCTCGTTCAGGGTGATCGGCAGCAGTTTTTCCAGTTGCTGGCGCCAGTCGGTGCCCTGACCAGTCTGCGAGTTCTGTTTGTTGCCGCCATCGACGAAGTTGAGTTCCGGCCGGTCGAACACCACTTCGGCAACCACTGCGCGGTCGTACCACAGGGCGTGCCAGCTTACCGACAGGTCGATCAGCGGAGCGTCGAGAAACGGCACCGGCACCTTGCCGGTGGTCTTGACGATCTTCAGGCCGTTGATCTGGTACGCGCCGCGCCACCAGGCCAGGTCCACATCAGTCACCTGGCCACGGTAGTCGCCCATGTCGGCCAGTTTGTCGTTGAGGTAGTTGCGCACCAGATAGGGCAGGGCCAGGTGCAGCGCCAGCAACAGCACGATCAGGCTGGCCAGGCCGATCAACGGCCAGCGATAACGGGCTCTCATCGGAGTGTCTCCAAGGCAGGATATGCGGTTGACCGCAACGCGTCCGGGGGAGTTCGAACAGGCTTTACGGGCCACCGGCCCAGGCTTACCCTTGAGGTCTTTCCCTGCTTACTTTCATGCCAAGGACCCCTGCCATGAGCCGTATCTTTGCAGACAACGCCCACTCCATCGGTAACACGCCGCTGGTGCAGATCAACCGCATTGCCCCGCGCGGCGTGACCATCCTGGCCAAGATCGAAGGGCGTAACCCGGGCTATTCGGTCAAATGCCGCATCGGCGCGAACATGGTCTGGGACGCCGAAAGCAGCGGCAAGCTCAAGCCGGGCATGACCATCGTCGAGCCCACCTCGGGCAACACCGGCATCGGCCTGGCCTTCGTCGCCGCAGCCCGTGGCTACAAACTGATGCTGACAATGCCTGCCTCCATGAGCCTGGAGCGCCGCAAGGTGTTGAAGGCGCTGGGTGCCGAGCTGGTGCTGACCGACCCGGCCAAGGGCATGAAGGGCGCCATCGAGAAGGCCAACGAAATCGTCGCCTCCGACCCGGCCCAGTACTTCCTGCCGGGCCAGTTCGAAAACCCGGCCAACCCTGCGATCCACGAAAAAACCACCGGCCCGGAAATCTGGAACGACACCGACGGCGCGGTCGATGTGCTGGTTGCAGGCGTCGGCACCGGCGGCACCATCACCGGTGTTTCGCGCTACATCAAGCATACGCAGGGCAAGGCGATCCTGTCGGTGGCGGTGGAACCCGTGGCATCGCCGCTGATCACTCAGACCCTGGCCGGCGAGGAGCTCAAGCCCAGCCCGCACAAGATCCAGGGCATCGGGGCAGGCTTCGTGCCGAAGAACCTCGACCTGTCGATCGTCGACCAGGTGGAAACGGTGACTGACGAAGAGTCCAAGGCCATGGCCATCCGCCTGATGCAGGAAGAGGGCATCCTCTGTGGCATTTCCTGTGGTGCGGCGATGGCGGTGGCCGTGCGGCTGGCCGAAAAGCCGGAAATGCAGGGCAAGACCATCGTCGTGATTTTGCCGGACTCCGGCGAGCGCTACCTGTCGAGCATGCTGTTCAGCGACATGTTCAGCGAGCAGGAAAACCAGCAGTGATGGCCTTGCCGCTGATCCGGCGCAACGTTTGGCGGCTTGGTTTATTGCAAAATCTTCATGATTGAGTTGCCGCCCAGGCTGTTTTTACCCCGGCGGCATCAGTTTATGATGGCAGGATGATTTATCGGAGAGCAGGGCGCACAGCCCTGTTTCTTCCTCAAGGAGTGAAAGCATGACCTTTTCCTTTGCAGCCAAGGCGGGTGTCTTGCTGGTGTTTTTTGGCAGCGTGCTGTTCGTGCACCTGCGCGGCAAGGCTCGCTTGCCGATGTTGCGCCAGTTCGTCAACCATTCGGCGCTGTTCGCCCCTTATAACAGCCTGATGTACCTGTTCTCCGGCGTACCGTCCAAGCCCTACCTGGACCGCCAGCGCTTCCCCGAGCTGGACGTGCTGAAGGACAACTGGCAGGAGATCCGCGAAGAGGCCATGCGCCTGTTCGACGAGGGCTACATCCGCGCCGCCGAGAAGGATAACGACGCCGGCTTCGGTTCGTTCTTCAAGAAAGGCTGGAAGCGCTTTTACCTGAAGTGGTACGACAAACCGTTGCCGTCGGCCGAAGCCCTGTGCCCGCGTACTGTCGAGCTGGTCAGCAGCATCCCCAACGTCAAGGGTGCGATGTTCGCCCTGCTGCCAGGCGGCAGCCACCTGAACCCGCACCGCGACCCGTTCGCCGGTTCCCTGCGCTACCACCTGGGCTTGTCCACGCCCAACTCCGATGCCTGCCGCATCTACGTCGATGGTGAGCAGTACGCTTGGCGTGACGGCGAGGACGTGATGTTCGATGAAACCTACGTGCACTGGGTCAAGAACGAGACCGACGTTACGCGGGTGATCCTGTTCTGCGATATCGAGCGCCCGCTGAGCAGCCCGCTGATGACCCGCATCAACCGCCAGGTCAGCGCGTTCCTGGGGCGTGCCACCGCGCCGCAGAATACCGATGACGAGCGTGTCGGCGGGATCAACCAGGCGTATGCCTGGAGCAAGCGCTTCAGTAACCGGGTCAGTGGCCAGGTGAAGCAGTTCAAGCGCGCCAACCCCAAGGCTTACCGCGTGCTGCGGCCGGTGCTGGCGGTGGTGGTAGCGTATCTGCTGTATCGCTGGTTGTTCTGATTCTGCCTGTTGGGGCTGCTTCGCAGCCCATCGCGACACAAGGCCGCTCCCACAGCTACCGCGCCACCTCTGGAATTGCGCAGAACCTGTGGGAGCGGCCTTGTGTCGCGATAGGGGCGCAAAGCGCCCCCGGCGTCCTCTCAGGAAACCAGTGAGGGGCGCGCAGCCCCCCTTTGCCGTATCAAGCCGGCTCCAATGCCTCGACTACCTTCCCACGGCTCAGGTGCACCACCTTGTCCGCCGTATCGAAGTACCGGTCATCATGCGAAATCACGATGATGGTCTTGCCCATGCGCTTCAGGTCCGGCAGCAGTTCGGTGTAGAACACTCGGCGGAAGGTCGGGTCCTGGTCCGCCGCCCATTCGTCGAACACCAGCACCGGCCGGCCATCCAGCCAGGCATTGACCAGCGCCAGGCGCTTGCGCTGGCCGGTCGACAGGTCGGTGGTGGTGAAGGCGCCATCGCGCACGCTCACCTTGTGGGCGATCTCCAGCCGTTCCAGGTAGCGCGTGGCATCGCTGGGCAGGCTGTGCTCGTGCTCGGGCAGGTCGTCGAACAGGTAATAGTCGGCGAACACCGTGGTGAACAGCTGGCGATAGTCATCCAGCCCCTCCGGGCCGACCGCCTTGCCGTTCAGGCGCACTTCGCCGCGTTGCGGGGTGTACAGGCCCAACAGCAGCTTGATCAGCGAAGTCTTGCCGCAGCCGTTCTCGCCGACGATGAACAGGATCTCGCCCGGTTCGATGCTCAGGTTCACCGGCCCCACGCGGAACGGCTCGTTGCCGTCAACCGGCGGGTAGGCGTACTCGACGTTGTGCAGTTCCAGATGCGCGCTGGCCGGGGCGGCGCGCTTGACTGGCGGCTCCAGCAGCAGGTGCGGCTCGGGCGAGGAAAAGCGCTCGGACAGGTCGGCAATGCGGCGGAACGCCACCTGGGCGCGACCAAGGATAGGCAGGTTGCCAATCAGGGTTTCCAGCGGGCCTTTCATGTACAGCAGCACCAGCACGAAGCCGCTCATCACCGCCGGGTCGTTGCTCGGCCATAGCGATTGCAGGGCCAGGGTCAGGCCGATGACCACGAAGAACAGCATCGACCCCAGGCTCTTGGCCGCGACGAAGATGTTGATGGCGCGGATATGGGTGTTGGCGATGAAGTCGGCGGTGCCCTGGATGTTGCGGGTCAGCATGGCGTGCCGACGACGGCGGTCGATGCGCAGCTCCTTGGCGCCCTCGGCGATGGCCGAGTAGTGCTTCTGCAGGTTGTCCTCGGCATCGCGTGCGGCGTTGAAACCGGCCACGCCTTTCTGCCTGGCCAAGTACTGAATGCCACTGCCGATGCCGATGGCTGCCAGGGTAATGAGGAAGATCGGCCACGACAGCCAGGCCAGGTAGGCCATGCAGCCGGTCACGGTGGTGAGCGAGATGGCCAGCGGGGCGAAGGCGAAGGCAAAGTCGCTGATGGTGTCGACGTCGCGGGTCAGCACCGGGATCAGGCGGTGGGTGCGGTAGCGCTCGATCTGCTCGATCGGCGCCGACAGCACCTTGGCGCCGAGGTCCTTGCGCAGCCTGGCGATGACTTTCTGCCCAACGTAGTTGGTGCCGCTGTCAGCCGCCACGCTGCTGACCAGGGCCAGCACGCACAGGCCGGCGAAGGCCAGGATCACGCCCTGGCTCATGCCGTCAGCGGCATGCAGGCCCTGGTTGACGGTGGCCAGCAGGGCGGTCACGGCCAGGCCGCCGAGCATGCCCAGCAGCACCGAGACGATTACCGCCGGGCGGTAGGGTTTCAGCAGGCCCAGCAATTCGCGGATGGCCCCGGGGGAGGAGGTTTTCATGAAGCGTGATCTCGCTGGTGAGGTGGGGGCGGGGTCAGCTGCCTAGGGTCAGGGAGCCTTTCATCAAGGTGCCGTGGAATGGGAACGAGCAGTAGAAGCTGTACGCGGTACCTGCCTTCAGCGACCGGACGTCGAGGCTGATGCTGTCTGTTTCACCGCCGCCGATCAGGCGGGTGTGGGCGATCACCCGGGTGTCGCCGGGCTTCACGTAGTCCAGTGCCTCGCCGGCTTTCTGGCCGTCGTCGAGCACGCCTTGCATGTCGGCCTGGGTACTCAGCACCCAGTTGTGGCCCATCACGTTCTTCGGCATGTCGCCAGGGTGGGTGAGCGTGACGGTGAACACGGCGCAGGCCTTGGGCACCGTGATGGCGGCCTTGTCGAAGGTCATCTGGTCGGTGCCATGGATTTCCACGGCGCATGGCTCTGCCGACCACGCGGCAGGGGCCACGGCGAGCAGGGCGAAGAGCAGAAGCTGGCGAGTCATGTACGGTTCCTGGGCGATAGAAGGGTGCACATCGTTCAGACGAACCGGCGCGCGCCGGCTTTACCTGTGTGTGCGGCCCAGGTGAATTTCCCCATCGCCCGCTCGTTCATTCAGTCAGGCGCCGACATGGCGCACATCCCGATTTCGCCGCCTATGCGGCCCTGGCCTGAGGTGACCGGACATGAGTGAACTGCTGAGCTTTGCGATCGAACCCCTGGACGCCGCGCGCGGCAACCTGCCGCTGCTGGTGCGCGCACCGGAGCCGGGTATCGACCTGCTGGAAGCCTTTGCCGAGTTGCAGCCGCTGGTGGACCGGCACCTGCTGCAGGCCGGCGGCATCCTGTTTCGCGGGTTCGAAGTGGGTGGCGCCGAGGCTTTCCGCCAGTTCGCCGCGTCCTTCGGCCACCCGCTGCTCAACTACGAGTTTGGCTCCACCCCGCGCAGCAACGTGACCAAGGGCGTGTACACCTCCACCGAGTACCCGGCGCACCAGAGCATCCCCCTGCACAACGAGCAGGCCTACACCCTGGAATGGCCGATGAAGATCTGGTTCTACAGCGTGATCCCCGCCGCGACCGGTGGCGAGACGCCGATTGCCGACAGCCGCGAGGTGTACCGGCGCATGCCGGCGCGCATTCGTGAGCGGCTGGTGGAGAAGGGGCTGATGTACGTGCGCAACTACGGCAACGGCCTTGATGTGGAATGGTCGCAGGTGTTCAACACTGAAGACCCGCGCCAGGTCGAGGCCTATTGCCGGGCGCATGCCATCGAGTGCATCTGGAAGGATGACGGCGAATTGCGCACCCGCCAGCGCTGCCAGGTGGTGGCGCGCCACCCGGTGACCGGGGAGGATGTGTGGTTCAACCAGGCGCACCTGTTCCATGTTTCGAACCTGCAGCCAGAAGTGCGCGAGTCGTTGATGGACATCGTTGAGGAAGAAGACTTGCCGCGTAACGTGTATTACGGCGACGGTACGACCATCGAGGATTCGCTGCTCGATGAAGTGCGCGGGGTGCTGGACGAATGCACCATCAGCTTTCCGTGGCTGGAGAACGATGTGCTGATGTTGGACAACATGCTTGCGGCACATGCGCGGTCGCCGTTTACCGGCAAGCGCAAGGTGGTGGTGGCGATGGCGCAGGGGTATTCCGAGTTTTTGCGCTGATTAGGGAGTGAGGGCTGCCATGTGCCTGCCTTGAGAGGTGTGGTGTCTGTGAGATCGAGCGCCGCCCGCGCGGCGCTTCGCGGGACAAGCCCGCTCCCACATTTGTTGCAACGTGCCGAACCTGTCAGGCCATGGTTGCCAGCCTTGGTGGGTTGACTGGATTTCTGAGTTGGCATTGCTGCCGCATCACCTGTCTCAAGCCATGCACCCAGGCTGACAACGCCTCTCCCACAGGCATGGCCACGTTGCAACAAATGTGGGAGCGGGCTTGTCCCGCGAAGCGCCGCGCGGGCGGCGCTCGATCTCATAGGCACCGAAAGGGTTGTGGCGAACACCTGTCAGCCCAGATGCATTCCCCAGACATGCCTCCTGCAGCCTTCAAAAATCCCAGACTCTTCCTACGCCTCGGGACTGGCAACTCCACCCCTACGAAATATCCTACAACCTCTGTCGACATGCGTCTGATTGTTCCTGCAAATCCCGCACTCTAGGCTTTGCCCGTCGCTGACGGTTCAGCGATCGGGTGTGGAAACCTGTAGTAAGCATTTCAGGGTTTGTCGTTACATTCAGGAGAACCCATGACCGACGATACCAAAACCACCCCCGGCGTTACCTACTTCTACCAAGGCGAAGGCCAAACCCATCCGCTGTTCCGTATCGCTGAGGGCATCCCCTGCCGCAGCGCCCGGGAGCAAGCCTCGGAGCTGATGGGCTATGCACGCGACTTGTCACTGACCGGCTTGATGGATGGCGATCAGCAGATGCTCTGGGCTTCGCATTACTTCGCAGCCATGGCCAAGGCGCTGCTGGATGATGCCGAGTTGGGTTTGCTGCGCTGATCCTTGTATTGGCTGGGCTGGCCCTTTCGCGGCTAAAGCCGCTCCTACAGGGATTGTGCATGCCTCAGGTTATGCAGAATGCTTCAGGGTATGCACAACTCCTGTGGGAATGGGTTCATCTGGGTCAGGTTCCAGCAGGCAAGGTTTGGCTGATCGAGTTATTTCGTGAATGGTGCGTAACCTGACAAGAATCCAAAGAGCGCGGCCATAGGCATCCAGCAAGCAATTAACCACATAACATTTGCCCAAGTTATTTGTGAATTTTGCAGCCCGCACGCATCACCTTCGCAGACATTGACTGCCTGCTGTACTTGTATCATTGCTACCACAAAAAATGTGATGTAGGTGAGCATGAGCATGATCGGAGCCATGATCAAGATTGAGGACGGAAGATTAGCAAAATAGGATTCGGAAAGTGAGAACTCCCAGCACATCATCATTAGTGGAGGGATGCAATACATAAGGGTGACGCCGAATGCACTACCTTCTACCGGCTGGTTCGCTTGGCGGCATCGATCGATAATCTTTTTCATCAAGAAGTATATTGTTAGGGCGCCAAAAATTGTACATAGGAGTGGAATGAGTTTAAAGCCACGCTGACCCCGGATGAGTAACCAGTGTTTGTAATTCCAGTAATAAAGATAGAGTCCCGCTGATAGACCTCCCATGATGATGAACTTTGATATGGAGGTTACGTAGAGCTGCGTTCTGGTGTGTGGTAACTCGGCTGGCGAACTCTCAGATGTGTGCATTGCGTTGTCTCTGTTGTGGCTAAATTATGAAGTAGTTTATGACTAGCCAAGTGAACCCGGTTGTATTTAACCATGATGCGATAACTATTTTGGTTTTCAATGGGCTGGGGAGTTGCTCATAATCTTCTTTGTCAAGTAGGCCTCTGCGAATACTTGAGATTGGGAAGGTGATGGCGCCTGCTACCATGAAAATCACCAGCATTCTTGAGCGTATGCTTTTCTCTCCCCAAAGGGTTATGGCGTATGAAAGACATGGGCTTCGGTGAAGTGCTGTGACCATTTCTTTATACTGCTGAGAACTTGCAATGTGAAAGTCCATTGCAAGTGCGGTCAGGCCGAGGCAGAAAGGTGAGGCTACTATAAATATCCTAAATTTTATGTCCAGATGATCAATCATCTTGAAAGGCCTCGAAGATTACTTCACCTAACTCTTCGCCGCCGTCCATGCCTGCAATGCTTCCCGCTAGTGCGCCTGCGCCAGTAATCACAATTCCGCATGCCAAGCCGGCGGCTCCGGCTTTCCAACAAACTTTTGTGGCGGCTTTACCTGCTATCTTTCCGCCTAGCCAGCCCGCAGCTAGCCCGCCTGAAAAATTCCCCGCTTCAGTATTTTTTACCTTTTGACAATCCTTGATATTGCCTGCCTGGCAAACTTCCGATATTTTCAATGCCGAGCCAGTGCCGCCAATGGTAATGCCTATATAACCTCCGGCCTTGAGGTATTTAGCCATTTTGGCCAGTTTGTCTAGGTGTGTCGAGTAACCAGGGATATGCGTCGGGGTCCCTGCTTTACTCCAGTGATGAACTAGGCTTCTTGATGATATCCCCAAGTCTCGTCGTAGGTTTTCATAGCTTCCAAGATTGAGTTGCTTGTTCAGAGTGGTTGCTTTCAGGTTCGCATTCAATTGCTTGAACAGTCTTTGACGCTCCGCAAAGAATTCAGGGTGGCGGAGATGCCCGTGCTTGATGAATTGCTCTTTATGTAGATCCTCTATTTTTTGCAATAGGGTGCTGAGTTCATCCAGCGACTTGGCAACCATCGCCTCGCTCACCCCCATCGCCAGGCTCACATCGCTGAGCAACGCAGCAATCTCGGCTTGATGGCGCATCATGAATTCCGCCTCTTCGGGCGTCAGTTCCGCCAGTGCTTCACGAGCTTGTTTTGCTGCACTCATCGCAGACAGTTCTTCCCGAGTGCACACCGGGCGCCTCAAACCATCGCCAATGACAAAGATCTCGCCCGCCTTGAACCCCTGCTGATAGGTCGGGTTCAGCCGCTCTAGAATTGACCGAGGCAGGTTGGCCTACGGCGCGCCAAGCTCTGCCAGGACTTCCTGGTATGACATGCAGCGCGGAACGATGTAGAAGCCGGGCTCCATGCCTTGAGGAGTGGGCGAGGGCTGAACCACCTCAGGCTGATAGGTACTTCTTATCGGGTTACCCGTCTGGGCGTGTGCTGGTGCCTCACGAACAGGCTCAGATGCGGGTGCCCCGCGCGAAGCCGGAGGTGCGTACCCATTTGCAACCAGGCGATTGCTGCCCTGTGGGCACCCGCATTGCACCAGTGCTCCGTCCAGAGCTGTGGGAATACCATCCTGCCGCCAGCGGACTTCGCCCTCGACGATGGTGCCCGCTTGTCCACATAGCGGGCAGGGTGTGGTCGGGTCGCCTTGAAGTAGCCAGTTGCGGCCATGCACACGGCCCCTGGCTTGGCTGGCAATGCAGATGGCGCCTGTGGTGGTTTCGTCGCCGTCCAGGCCTTGGTATCGGCCGAAGATGTTCATGCGCATGCTCATGGCTCGCCTCTTTTTCAGGTGGAAGCCAGGAACCTAGCAGGCGGTTGGCGGGTATTTTCGGGGTGGTGGGGGTTTAGGAAGGGTCCTACAAGGAATAGAGATTTGGACTACGTTATTTTATTGATGGCAATGCCGGCCTCTTCGCGGGCATGCCCGCTCTCATAGAACAACACATAAATCATCGATTTAGCAGGGCTCTGTGGGAGCGGGCGCGCCCGCGAACACCGGCGTAGCCGGTGCCATACACCGCGTTAGGCCCTTCGCGGGCGCGCCCGCTCCCACAGTGAATGTGACACGCTCTCGAACCTTGTTCTCTATGCAATCTCCCTGCGCGGTCGGTGTGGGAGCTGGCTTGCCGGCGATCACCGGCGCAGCCGGTGCCATACACCGCGTCGCCTGATTCGCGGGCACGCCCGCTCCCACAGGGATGGTGCGGGGCCTAAGGTCGGCGCCACTAAATCAACCCCCCATGCCTTCGTCTGACAGTTACCGCTCGACTGCCAGGACACCGCTCGACATGAATGCCGACCAAACGCTCAAGCTCGCCCGCCGCTTCATCGAACTCAGCCCCGACAAGCGCCGCCTGTTCCTCAAGGCGCTGCAGGGCGAGGGCATGGATTTTTCCGTGCTGCCGATTGCACCCGGGGTGGAGGTGGCCGAGCGTGATCAGCTGTCGTACGCCCAGCGGCGCATGTGGTTCCTCTGGCAGCTCGACCCGCAAGGTGCGGCGTACAACCTGCCCATGGCCGTGCGCCTGAATGGCCCGCTGGACCTGGCAGCCCTGCAGCACGCCTTCGATGCCCTGGTGGCCCGCCACGAAACCCTGCGCACCCGCTTCGTCGCCGACGGCGATGACGTGCGCCAGCAGGTCGATGCCAGCGCTGCCCCGTTGCAGCTGCACCAGGATGCCCTGGCCGGCCTGGATGAAGGCGCCCGTCAGGCCGCCATCGAAACCATCGCCGAAGCCGAAGCCCTGGCCCCCTTCGACCTGGCCAGCGGCCCGCTGCTGCGTGTGCGCCTGCTGCAACTGGCCGCACAGGAGCACATCCTGCTGCTCACCCTGCACCACATCGTCGCCGACGGCTGGTCGATGAACGTGCTGATCGACGAATTCCTGCACCTGTACGACGCCGCCGTGGCCGGCAGCGAAGCCCGCTTGGAACCGCTGCCGATCCAGTACCGCGACTACGCCCTGTGGCAGCGCAGCTGGCTCCAGGCCGGTGAGCAGGAGCGCCAGCTGGCCTACTGGCAGGCGCGCCTGGGCGACGACCATTCGCCGCTGGAACTGCCACTGGACCGCAGCCGTCAGGGCCGCCCCCGCTACCGCGGCGCTCGCCACGAATTCCCGATCGCCGCCGACGTCGCCGAACGCCTGCGCGGTGTGGCCCGCAAGCACAACGTCACCCTGTTCATGGTCCTGCTGGCCGCCTTCAAGCTGTTGCTGCAACGCTACAGCGGCCAGGCCGCGATCCGCGTCGGCGTGCCCATCGCCAACCGCAACCGTGTGGAAAGCCAGGGCCTGATCGGCTGCTTCATCAATACTCAGGTGCTGCATACTGAGATCGACCCACTGCTGGACATCACCGGCCTGCTCCAGCGCGTGCGCGAAACTGCCGTAGGCGCGCAAAGCCACCAGGACTTGCCGTTCGAGCAACTGGTCGAGGCCCTGGACCTGCCGCGCAGCAGCGAAAGCCCGCTGTTCCGGGTGCTGTTCAACCATCAGGCGCAGGTGGCGGATGTGCAGGCCATCGAGACCCGCTCCGGCCTGAGCCTGGCTCCGATTGCCCTGGAAAAGCGCAGCGCACGTTTCGACCTGGCGTTGGACACCCACGAGCGCGGCGGGCAGTTGCATGCAGCGTTCACCTATGCGACCGATGTATTCGATGCGGCTACCGTCGAAACCCTCGGTGAGCAGTGGATGACCCTGGTGCAAGCGCTGGCCGCCGAAACGGCTGGCGCCGTAGGCGAGCTGGCATTGCCGGGCCTGGCCACAGCCATTGGCGTAGCAGCACCGGCTAACGAAGTACCCATGGTGCAGGAGCGCTTTGCTGCTGCGGCCCGCCGTCACCCTGAGCGTATCGCGGTGATGGCTGCCTGCGAGCAGGCCAGCTTCGCTGAACTCGATGCCCGCGCCGAGGCCATCGCCGGCCGGCTGGCCGAAGCCGGCGTGGGGCCGGACTCGCTGGTCGGCGTGCTGGCTGACCGCAGCGTCGGCATGCTCGCCAGCATCCTCGGCGTGCTCAAGGCCGGTGGCGCCTACCTGCCGCTGGAGCCTGAGCAACCAGCCGAACGCCTGGCCTACATGCTTGCCGACAGTGGCACGCGGCTGGTGCTGGCCCCCGGCAGCTGGCAGGCCGAGCTACCCGCAGCCGCGCAGCACCTTGACTGGGCGCAAGCCGGCAATGGCCAGGCCACGCGCATCGCTCCAGCACCGGCCAACCTGGCCTATGTGATCTACACCTCCGGCACCACCGGCCAGCCCAAGGGCGTGGCGATCAGCCACGGCGCCCTGGCCAACTACATCGAGGGCATCACCGCGCGCCTGCCGGTCGAGCGTATCCGCAGCATGGCCCAGGTCTCGACCCCGGCTGCCGACCTTGGCCACACCATGCTGTTCGGCGCCCTGTGCGGCGGCCACACCTTGCATTTGCTGCTACGCGAGCAGGTGCTGGATGCCGAAGGCTTCGCCGCCTACCTGGCCGAACACCGGGTAGACGCGCTGAAGATCGTACCGTCGCATCTGGAGGCCATGTTGGTGGCAGGCCGCTCGGCGCTGCCGGCACAGTGCCTGGTGCTCGGCGGCGAGGCCATCAGCCCGAGCCTGCTGGGCAAGGTCCGCAGCCTGGCCCCGGCGCTCACGGTGTTCAACCACTATGGCCCGACCGAAACCACAGTCGGTGTGCTGGTCGCCGAACTGAACGAGCAGACCAGCCTCGGCCAGCCGCTGGCCAACACCCGCGTCGCGGTGCTCGACCGCTGCCTGCAACCCTTGCCGGCCAAAGCCAGGGGCGAGCTGTACATCGGTGGCGCCGGCCTGGCTCGTGGCTACCTGAACCGCCCGGCACTCACCGCCGAGCGCTTCGTTCCCGACCCGAACGGCCACGGCCAGCGCCTGTACCGCAGCGGTGACTGGGTTCGCCAAGGCAGCGACCTGCAGTTCGCCGGGCGCATGGATGGCCAGGTGAAGATCCGTGGCTATCGCGTGGAACTAGCCGAAATCGAGAACCAGCTGCGTGCCCTGGGCGGTGTCGCCAATGCCCTGGTTCGCGTACATGGCCAGGCGCCGCAACTGCAACTGGCTGCCTGGCTGGTGCCCAGCCAGATGCCGGCCGATAGCCTGACCTGGCAGGAATCGATCCGCGCCAGCCTCAAGAGCCTGCTGCCCGAACACATGGTGCCGACCCACCTGATGGTGCTGGAACAGCTGCCGGTCACGGTCAACGGCAAGGTCGATGTCAGTGCGCTGCCGGAACCCGTCGCCACGCAAGTGGCCTATCAGGCGCCGCAGACCCCGCTGCAAACGCAGCTGGCACAGATCTGGGCGCAAGTGCTGCAAGTACCGCAGGTCGGCCTGGGCGACAACTTCTTTGCCCTTGGCGGCCATTCGCTGCTGGCCACCCAGGCGGTATCGCGGATACGCAAGCAATTGGGCGTGGATATCCCGTTGCGCAGCCTGTTCGACACCGCCGACCTGCAGGCCTTTGCCCAGGCAGTGGCCGAAGGCGAGCAGGGCGCAGGCCTGGACATCGAGATCCTCGACCGCCAGCAACCCTTGCCGGTGTCCCGTTCGCAGAACCGCCAGTGGCTGTTCTGGAAGCTCAACCCCGAAAGCCTGGCCTACAACACGCCAATGGCCGTGCGCATGCAGGGCCACCTTGACCGCGCCGCCGTGCAGGCAGCGCTGGATGCCTTGGTGGCCCGCCACGAATCGTTGCGCACGGTGTTCGTCGAGGCCGACGGCTTGCCCTGGCAGCGCATCTTGCCGACCGCCACGGTCCCGATCGGTTTCGAAGACCTCAGCGGCCAGGACCACGCCGCACAAATGCGCAGGCTGCAAGCCGAAGCCTTCGTCCCGTTCGATCTGGAGCGCGGTCCGCTGCTGCGCGCCCGGCTGTTCAAGGTGCATGCGCAGGAGCACCTGCTGTCACTGACCTTGCACCATATCGTCTCCGATGGCTGGTCGATGAGCCTGCTGGTACGCGAGTTCGCTGCTGCCTACAACGCCGCCGCCACAGGCCAGGCGCAAACCGTCGAGCCGCTGCCGGTGCAGTACGCCGACTTCGCCGCCTGGCAGCGCAAGTGGCTGGCCGAGGGGCAGATGCAGGCGCAGATCGACTACTGGAAGGCCCGCCTGGAAGACGACTTCGAAGTGCTGGAACTGCCTGCCGACCGCATTCGCCCGCAGGTCAAGAGCTACCAGGGCAGCCGCTTCGATGTGCGCCTGCCACAGGCCCTCACCGAGCGTCTGCGCGCCCTGGCGGTGGCATCCAACGCCACGCTGTTCCATGTATTCCTGGCGGCCTATGCCATTGTGCTGTCGCGCTACAGCCGCAAGGGCACGCTCAACATCGGCGTGCCGGTCACCAACCGCAACCGCCTGGAACTGGAAGGGCTGATCGGCTTCTTCATCAACGTGTTGGTGGCGCGTATCAGTGTCGATGGCAGCCAGCCGTTCCCGCAGCTGCTGGCGGTGATCAAGGAAACCACCTTGCAGGCCCAGGCCAACAAGGATGTGCCGTTCCTCGAGGTTGCCGAGGCGCTGTATCCAGACCGCAGCCAAGGTGTGAACCCGTTCTTCCAGGTGCTGTACAACCACCTGCGCGACCTTGGCGAGCAGGTGTCCAGCGATGCCCTGCACGGTCTGCAGGTCAGGGAGGTAGACCTGCAGGAGCCAGGCGCGCAGTACGACATCTCGCTCAACACCCTGGAGCGCTCCGATGGCGTGACCGCCTCGTTCAACTACTCTACCGACTTGTTCGACGCAGCGCGCATCGAGCGCATGGCCGGCCACTGGCAGGCGCTGCTGGAAGCCATCTGTGCCGAACCGCAGCGCTGCATCGGCGAGCTGGACTTCCTTGGCAGCGCCGAACGCCAGCAGCTGACCCACGGTTGGAACCCCGCGCGGCAAACCACCAGCGGCCTGTGCGCGCACCAGCTGCTGGAGTGCCAGGCGCGCGAGCGTCCAGACGCTATCGCGCTGATCTGCGACGACCAGCAGATGACCTACGCCGAACTGGACCGCAGCAGCAACCAGCTGGCCCACCGCCTGCGGGCGCTGGGCGTGGGGCCGGACGCGCTGGTCGGCGTGGCTGTCGAGCGCGGCCTGGGCATGGCCCTGGCGCTGGTCGCCATTCACAAGGCGGGTGGCGCCTATGTGCCGCTGGACCCGGACTACCCGCAAGAACGCCTGGCCTACATGGTCGAGGACAGCAATATCGGCCTGCTGCTGGCCGATGCGCCCTCGCGTGAGCGCCTGCAACTGGGCAGGCAACTGCCCTGCGTGGTACTGGAACCGGGCACCGAGTGGCTGCACGCCTGGCCCGCCGAACCGCTGGCCAACCTGGCGGCACCGCACAACCTCGCCTATGTCATCTACACCTCCGGCTCCACCGGCATGCCCAAGGGCGTAGCCATCGACCATCACGCCCTGTCGTTGTTCTGCCAGGTGGCAGGCGACTATTCGCGCCTCACCCCGGGCGACCGTGTGCTGCAGTTCGCCACCATCAGCTTCGACGGCTTCATCGAGCAGTTCTTCCCGCCGCTGGCCCAGGGCGCCTGTGTGGTGCTGCGCGACCTGCGGCTGTGGGACACCGCCACGCTGCTGGACGAGATCAATCGTCACGGCGTGACCGTTGCCGACCTGCCGGCAGCCTACTGGCGCCTGCTGGCGCTGGAGCGCCGAGCCCCCGAGGCCTATGGCCGGCTGAAGCAGATTCACGTCGGCGGTGAGGCAGTGCCGGAAGATGCCCTGCGCGCCTGGCTGGTCGATGGCCCGCCAGCCGTGCGCCTGTTGAACACCTACGGCCCGACCGAAGCCACCGTGGTCGCCACCACCTACGACTGCTCGCAGATGACCGTGGAGCAGGTCAGCCAGGGCGGGGTGCCAATCGGCCGTGCCTTGCCGGGGCGCACCTTGCATGCCCTGGACGATGGCCTGGCGCCGACGCCGGTGGGCGTACCTGGCGAACTGTTCATCGGCGGGGCAGGGTGCCTGGCGCGCGGTTATCACCAGCGGCCATCACTCACCGCCGAGCGTTTCATCCCCGACCCGTTCGACCCGGTCGGCGGTGGACGGCTGTACCGTACCGGCGACCTTGGCTGCTACGACGAAAACGGCCAGCTGGCCTATCGCGGCCGGGTCGACCACCAGGTGAAGGTGCGCGGTTTCCGTATCGAACTGGGCGAGATCGAGCAGTACCTGCGCGCGCACCCGGATGTCCGCGAAGCCGCCGTGCTGGCCATCGACTTGCCCAGTGGCAAGCAGCTGTGCGCCTATGCGGTGCCGGCCGAAGGCTACCGCGGCGATCTGCGCCAGGCCCTTAAGCAGTACCTCAAGGCCAGCCTGCCGGACTACATGATCCCGGCCTACCTGGTGACCTTGCCGAGCATGCCGCTGACCCCCAGCGGCAAACTCGATCGCAAGGCCCTGCCGCTGCCCGACCCGAATCAGCCACAGCACGACTACCAGGCGCCGCAGACCGAGCGGCAGCAGCAACTGGCGAACATCTGGGCGCAGTTGCTGAGCGTTGCCCGGGTCGGCCTGAACGATAACTTCTTCGAGCTGGGCGGCCACTCCTTGCTGGCGGCCCAGGCCGTGTCGCGGATCAACGTCGAACTGGGGCTGGACATACCCCTGCGGCTGATCTTCAGCCACCCCGAACTACGCGCGTTCGCCCAGGCGCTGGACGAGCAGGGCCTGTCGCTCTCCGACGACGGCCTGAGCGATATCGAACAAATGATGAATGCATTCACAGAGGCCTGACATGGAACTCACCGCCGCACAACGCATCGCCCAACGTTTCGTTGGCCTCCCCGTGGAGCAACGCCAGCAGATCCTGGAAAAGATGCAGGCCACCGGGCAGAGCTTCCGCCTGCTGCCCATCGTGCCCGCGCGCCAGGGCCTGGCGCGTATTCCGCTGTCGTACGCCCAGCAACGCCTGCTGTTTCTCTGGCAGCTGGAGCCCGGCAGCCCGGCCTACAACGTGCCGATGGCAGTACGCCTGAAGGGCGCGCTGGACCAGGCGGTGCTGCAACAGGCGCTGGATGCATTGGTGCAACGCCACGAGTCGCTGCGCACGCGCTTCGCCTCGGAGGAAGGCGAGTTCTATCAGGAAATCCTCGAGCACTGCCCGCTGGCGCTGGAACGGGTGGAGTTCGACGGTGCAGTCGATGAGGCAGCGCTGAGCGTGGCCGTGGATACCGCCCTCAAGCAGCCTTTCGACCTGCTGACCGGCCCGCTGCTGCGGGTGACCCTGCTGCGCGTGGCCGCCGATCACCACGTGCTGGCGCTGAGCATGCACCACATCATCTCCGATGGCTGGTCCAGCGATGTGCTGGTGCGGGAATTCATCCAGCTGTACAGCGCCCTGGCCGAAGGCGGGCAGGCCGAGTTGCCGGCGTTGCCGATCCAGTACGCCGACTACGCCATCTGGCAGCGTGCCTGGCTCGAAGCCGGTGAAGCGCAGCGCCAGCTGGCCTACTGGCAGGCCCAACTGGGCGACGAGCAGCCGGTGCTGAGCCTGCCGCTGGACTTCGAGCGCCCGGCCACGCCCAGCCAGCGTGGCGCGGTGGTGCGCGTGGACATCGGCGCCGAGCAGGCCGAGGCCCTGCGCAGCCAGGCGCGCAAGGGTGGCCACACGTTGTTCGTGCTGGTATTGGCGGCCATGGCGGTGGTGCTGTCGCGCTACAGCGGCCAGGCCGACATCCGCATCGGCGCCCCGAACGCAGGGCGCAACCGCAAGGAGCTGGAAGGCCTGATCGGCTTTTTCATCAACACCCAGGTGCTGCGCGTGCAGGTAGACGAGCGCGCCACCTTTGCCGCGCTGCTGGAGCAGGTAAAGGATGTGATCGGCGGCGCCCAATCGCATCAGGAACTGCCGTTCGAGCACCTGGTCGATGCCTTGCTGCCCGAGCGCAACCTGGCCCATAACCCGCTGTTCCAGTTCAAGATCAACCAGCACGTGGCCGCCAGCGATGCGGGGCGCAAGCGCCTGGGCGCGCTGGAGGTGGAAGGCTTTGCCCGTGACGGCGGCGATGCCCGCTTCGACCTGGCGTTCGACTTCTCCGACAAGGCCGGCGCCATCGAAGGCTATTTCACCTACGCCACCGACCTGTTCGAGCAGGCCACCATCGAACGCATGGCCGCTTCGCTGCGCCAGGTGCTGGATGCGCTGGTCCGCGACCCGCAGCAGGCGATCGTCGACAGCCCGCAAGTAGCGACGCTGCTACCGGCGACCACGCAGGCCTACCCGCAGGGTGACTTCCTCGCCCTGTGGCGCCAGGCAATGGCGCAAGGCCAGGCCCACGGTGGTGTGCGTGCCGGTGACCGGTTCATGACCCAGGCCGGGCTGGAGGCGGCGTCCAACCGGCTGGCCAACTACCTGCGCCAGCGCGGCGTCGGCGCCGGCAACATCGTTGCCCTGTGCCTGCCGCGCTCCATCGAGTGGGTCAGTGCCTTGCTCGCAGTGCTCAAGACTGGTGCCGCCTATCTGCCGCTGGATACCCAGCAACCGCAGGAGCGCCTGCAACAACTGATTGCCGACAGTGGCGCCGCCGTCCTGCTGCATGCGCCGGACGACCAGCGCTTCGCAAGCCTGGACAGCGTGCAGCTGATTGCCTGCGATCACACCGCCTGGGCAACCTGCAGCGACAGCCCGGTCGAGGTGGCCATCGCCGCTGAACAACCGGCCTACCTGATCTATACCTCGGGCTCGACCGGCCAGCCGAAAGGTGTGGTGATCAGCCACGGGGCGCTGGCCAGTTACACCCAGGCGGTGCTGGAGCGCCTGCAACTGCCGGCCGCAGCGAGCATGGCGATGGTCTCCACCACTGCGGCCGACCTGGGCCACACCGTGCTGTTCGGTGCCCTGGCCTCGGGCCGCCTGCTGCACCTGCTGCCACAGGAACTGGCGTTCGACCCGGATGGCTTCGCCAGCTACATGGCGCAGCATCAGGTCGGCGTGCTCAAGCTGGTGCCGAGCCACCTGCAAGGCTTGCTGCAAGCGGCCCGCGCCGCCGATGTGCTGCCCGCCGAGGCACTGATCCTGGGTGGTGAGGCATGCAGCTGGAGCCTTTTGGAAAAAATCCGCGAACTGCGCCCGGCCTGCCGGGTCGTCAACCACTACGGCCCGACCGAAACCACAGTCGGCGTGCTCACGTTCGAGCCGGGGCAGCCACAGCCTGGCTGCCGCACGGTGCCGGTCGGGCGCCCGCTGGGCAACGCCTGCGCCCAGGTGCTGGATGGCTACCTCAACCCGTTGGCGGCGCGGGTGCCCGGTGAGCTTTACCTGGGCGGGCAAGGCGTCGCCCAGGGCTACCTGGGCCAGCCGGCTTTGACCGCCGAACGCTTCGTGCCGACCGAGGGTGGTGCCCGCTTGTACCGCACCGGCGACCGCGCGCGGCTGACGGCCGATGGCCTGGTCGAGTTCATCGGCCGTGCCGACGACCAGGTGAAGATCCGTGGCTATCGCGTGGAGCCAGGTGAAGTCGGCCGGGTGCTGGCCGGCCTGCCCGGTGTCAGCGAGGCCGTGGTGCTGGCCTTGCCACTGGAAGGTGACGCCGAGCGCTTGCAGCTGGTGGCCTACGGTGTGGCCGACGCAGGCGTGACCGTGCAGCAACTGCAGGCGCAATTGCAGGCACGCCTGCCGGACTACATGGTGCCGGCGCAGATACTGCTGCTGGAGCGCCTGCCACTGACCGCCAACGGCAAGCTCGACAAGCGCGCCTTGCCGTTACCGGGCGCTGTCAGCCGTGGCCATGTGGCGCCGCATGGTGAAATCGAGGAAAAACTGGCCGCGGTGTGGGCCGATGTGCTCAAGCTGGAGCAGGTCGGCAGCACCGACAACTTCTTCGAACTGGGCGGTGACTCGATCCTCAGCCTGCAGATCATCGCCCGGGCCAAACGCCAGGGCATCAGGATCACCCCCAAGCAGCTGTTCGAACAACAGACCATCGCCCAGCTGGCCCAGGTAGCCAAGCGCATCGAAACGAAGCCAGCTGTAGCCGCCGTGGACACCGCCACCAGTGGCGAGGTGGCGTTGCTGCCGGCCCAGGCGCGTTTCTTCGAGATGGAGATTGCCCAGCCGGCGCATTGGAACCAGTCGGTACTGCTCAAGCCGGCCAGCCCGGTGCAGGTGCAACATCTGGAGGCAGCCCTGCGCGCCGTGGTCGAACAGCACGATGCCCTGCGCCTGCGTTTCACCTGTAGCGATAGCCAGTGGCAGGCGCGCTTCCAGCCACTGGACAATGCACCACTGCTGCGCCAGCGCAGCCTGGCCGCCCTGAATGAACTGGATGCCGCCGGCAACCAGGTGCAGGCGAGCCTGGATCTGGAGCACGGGCCGCTGCTGCGTGCCGAACTGTTCGACTTCGCCGATGGCCAGCAGCGTGTGCTGCTGGTGGTCCATCACCTGGTGGTCGACGGCGTGTCGTGGCGGGTGCTGCTGGACGACCTGCAAGCGGCCTACCGGCAACTGCTGGGCGGCCAGGCTGTGAGCCTGCCCGCCAAGACCACCTCGGTGAAGACCTGGGCCGAGCGCCTGGCCAGCCATGCCGGCAGCCCGACGCTGCAAGCACAGCGCGACTACTGGCTGCAGGCGCTGGCCGGCGACTCCGGCGAACTGCCGCGGGACAACCCGCAGGGCAGCCTGGCCAACACTCATGCCCGTACCGCCGTCACACGGCTGGATGCCGAGCGCACCGCAAAGCTGCTGAAACAGGCTCCGGCGGCCTACCGCACGCAGATCAATGACCTGCTGCTGACCGCGCTGGCGCGCACCCTGTGCCTGTGGAGCGCACAGGGCAACGTGCAGGTACTGCTGGAAGGCCATGGCCGCGAAGACCTGTTCGACGACCTCGACCTCAGCCGATCCGTGGGCTGGTTCACCAGCCTGTTCCCGGTGCGTCTTACACCCGGCCAGGACCTTGCCCAGTCGATCAAGGCGATCAAGGAGCAACTGCGCGGCGTGCCGGACAAAGGCCTCGGCTACGGCTTGCTGCGTTACTTTGGCGATGCTGAAGTGCGTGACCGGCTCGAGCGTACCGCCCAGGCCCGTGTCACCTTCAACTACCTGGGCCAGTTCGATGCCAGCTTCGATGCCGGGGCCGGCGCCCTGTTCACCCCAAGCGGGGAAAGCGCAGGCCGTACCCAATGTGCCGGCGCACAACTGGGCAACTGGCTGAGCATCACCGGCCAGGTGTACGGCGGCGAGCTGTTCCTGGAGTGGACCTACAGCGCCGACATTCATCACCCGGCCACCATCGAGAAGCTGGCCCAGGCCTACGGGCAGGCCTTGGCAGAGCTGGTCGAGCACTGCTGCGATGCGTGGCACCAGGGCGTGACGCCGTCGGACTTCCCGCTGGCCGCGCTGACCCAGGCGCAACTGGACAGCTTGCCGCTGGAGGCCGGGCAGATCGCCGATGTATACCCGCTGTCACCCATGCAGCAAGGGATGTTGTTCCACACCCTTTACGACCAGCAGGCCGGCAACTACATCAACCAGCTGCGCGTGGATGTGGATGGGCTGGATGTGCAGCGTTTCCTGCAGGCGTGGCAGGCCACGCTCGATGCCCACGACATCCTGCGCAGCGGTTTTATCCTGCAAGGCGAGCTGGAACAGGCCGTACAAGTGGTACGCAAGGCCGTCGGATTGCCATGCAGCGAGCATGACTGGCGTGGCCAGCCGGCGCTGGAGCAGGCATTGCAGGCCCTTGCCGAGGGCGAGCGCCAGCGCGGCTTCGACCTTGCTGCCGCGCCGCTGCTGCGTCTGGTTCTGGTACGCACAGGCGATACCCGCCACCACCTGATCTACACCAACCACCACATCCTCATGGACGGCTGGAGCACCTCGCGCCTGTTGGGCGAAGTGCTGCAGCGTTACGCCGGCCTGGTGCCGCAGGCCCAGGCCACGCACTATCGCGACTACATTGCCTGGTTGCAGGGCCAGGACGCAGCCGTTGCCGAAGCCTTCTGGAAAGCCCAGCTTGCGGCCTTGGACGAGCCGACCCGCCTGGCTCAGGCCATCGCCGGCAGCGCAGGCGCGGGCGGAAGTGGCCATGGCGACCACCGCGTGGCCTTCGACCCTGAGCAGACCGCCCGTATCGAAGCCTTCGCCCGGGCCAACCGGGTCACGGTCAACACTCTGGTGCAATCGGCCTGGCTGCTGCTGTTGCAGCGCTGCACTGGCCAGGCCAGCGTGTGCTTCGGCGCCACGGTCGCCGGCCGCCCGGCAGACCTGCCGGGGGTAGAGGAGCAGATCGGCCTGTTCATCAATACCTTGCCGGTTATCGGCACCCCGCGTGCCGAGCAGACCGTGGCCGAGTGGATCGGCCAGGTGCAGGCCGGCAACCTAGCCGTGCGCGAATTCGAGCACACCCCGCTTTACGATGTGCAGCGCTGGGCGGGGCAGGGCGGTGACGCCTTGTTCGACAGCATCCTGGTGTTCGAGAACTACCCGGTGGCCGAGGCGCTGCAACAGGGCGCGCCCGGTGGCCTGCGCTTCGGCGACGTAGCCGTGCAGGAACAGACCAACTACCCGCTGACCCTGGTGGTGGAGCTGGGCACCACGCTGTCGATGCAGTACAGCCACGACCGTGCGTTGTGGAGCGACGAGACCATTGGCCGGCTGGCTGGCTACTTTGCCAACGTGCTGCGGGCGCTGGTGGAGAATGCTGAAGCGATGATTGGCGAGCTGCCAATGCTGGAGCTGGCAGAACAGCAACAGATGGTCGAAGGCTGGAACGAAACCCACGCGGCATACCCGGACGAGCGCAGCGTCCACCAGCTGATCGAAGCCCAGGTATTCGCCACCCCGGATGCCCCGGCGCTGGCCTTTGGCGAGCAGACCCTGAGCTATGCCGAGCTCAACCGCCGTAGCAACCGGCTGGCGCACAAGCTGCGCGAGCAGGGCGTGGGCCCGGACGTGCTGGTGGGCATCGCCATGGAGCGCAGCCTGGAGATGGTCGTCGGTTTGCTGGGTATTTTGAAGGCCGGTGGCGCCTATGTGCCACTGGACCCGGAGTACCCCCAGGACCGTTTGAGCTACATGTTCGAGGACAGCGGCATCGCCTTGCTGCTGACCCAGTCGCACCTGCACGAAGCCCTGCCGATCCCGGCCGGCCTGCGCAGCCTGGACCTGGATATGGTGGACCTGAGCGGCTACAGCGACGCCAACCCGAACATCGACGTGGCCCCGCTTAACCTCGCCTACGTGATCTACACCTCCGGTTCCACCGGTCGCCCGAAGGGCGCTGGCAACAGCCATCAGGCGCTGGTCAACCGCCTGTGCTGGATGCAGAAGGCCTACGGTCTGGGCGCCAGCGACAGCGTGCTGCAGAAAACCCCGTTCAGCTTCGACGTGTCGGTGTGGGAGTTCTTCTGGCCGCTGCTGACCGGGGCGCGCCTGGTCATGGCCCAGCCCGGGGCGCACCGCGACCCGCAGCTGCTGGTGGAATGCATCAACCATTACGGCATCAGCACGCTGCACTTCGTACCGTCGATGCTGCAGGCGTTCATGACCCACGAAGCGGTCGAAAGCTGCGTCAGCCTCAAGCGCGTGGTGTGCAGCGGCGAAGCGTTGCCGGCCGAACTGGCCCGCCAGACCCTGCAACGCCTGCCTGCTGCGGGCCTTTACAACCTGTATGGCCCGACCGAAGCGGCGATCGACGTCACCCACTGGACCTGCCAACCGGACGAAAGCATCAGCGTGCCGATCGGCCAGCCGATCGACAACCTCAAGACCCACATCCTTGAAGGCAGCCTGCAACCGGCGGTGCGCGGCAGTGCCGGCGAGCTGTACCTCGGTGGCGTGGGCCTGGCGCGTGGTTACCACCAGCGTCCGGCGCTGACCGCCGAACGCTTCGTACCAGACCCGTTCAGCGACAACGGCGGCCGCCTGTACCGCACCGGTGACCTGGCGCGCTACCGCGCCGATGGCGTGATCGACTACGCCGGGCGCATCGACCACCAGGTGAAGATTCGCGGCCTGCGCATCGAATTGGGCGAGATCGAGGCGCGCTTGCTGGAACTGCCGAGTGTGCAGGAGGCCGTGGTGCTGGCCCAGGACGGACCAAGCGGCAAGCAGCTGGTGGGCTATGTGGTGCCTGCCGACAGCACGCAAGACGAAGGCGCCTTGCGCGACAGCCTGCGCGAGGCGCTCAAGGCCGGTTTGCCGGACTACATGGTGCCGGCACACCTGCTGCTGCTCGACAAGCTGCCAGTGACGCCTAACGGCAAGCTTGACCGCAAGGCCCTGCCGCAGCCGGATGCCAGCCAGACGCAGGGCGAGTACATCGCGCCACAGAGAGAGCTGGAGCAGCAGATTGCGGCGATCTGGGCGGATGTGCTGAAGCTGGAGAGGGTCGGCCTGGGTGACAACTTCTTCGAGCTTGGCGGGCACTCGTTGCTGGCCACCTCGGTGATCGTGCGCATCCGGGAGCAGGTGGGGGTAGTGGCCGAATTGAAAGAACTCTTCGAGTTCCCGGTGCTGGCTGACTTCAGTCGCCAGTTGGAGGCCAGGACGCCCTTGGTCGATTCCACCCAGGACCAGCTGGCCAGATCCCTGGCGTTGCTCGATAGCCTGAGCATGGATGAGCTCGATGAGCTGATTTCCTGAGGCCCTGATGTGATCTGTGCGGGCGGGTAAACCCGCATCCACAGGTACAGCGTATTCCTTGAGCTGGCGGGTTCCCTGTGGGAGCGGGCATGCCCGCGAAGCAAGCGACGCGGTAGATGGCACCGGCTGCGCCGGTGTTCGCGGGCGCGCCCGCTCCCACAGGTACAGCGCATTGCTTCAGCTGGCGGGGGGCCTGTGGGAGCGGGTTCACCCGCGAAGCAGGCGACGCGGTGGATGGCACCGGCTGTGCCGGTGTTCGCGGGCGCGCCCGCTCCCACAGGTATGGCGCATTGCTTCAGCTGGTGGGGTCCCTGTGGGAGCGGGTTTACCCGCGAAGCAGGCGACGCGGTGGAAGGCACCGGCTGCGCCGGTGTTCGCGGGTAAACCCGCTCCCACAGGTATGGCGCATTGCTTCAGCTGGTGGGGTCCCTGTGGGAGCGGGCATGCCCGCGAAGCAAGCGACGCGGTGGATGGCACCGGCTGTGCCGGTGTTCGCGGGCGCGCCCGCTCCCACAGGTACAGCGCATTGCTTCAGCTGGTGGGGTCCCTGTGGGAGCGGGTTTACCCGCGAAGCAAGCGACGCGGTGGATGGCACCGGCTGTGCCGGTGTTCGCGGGCGCGCCCGCTCCCACAGGTATGGCGCATTGCTTCAGCTGGTGGGGTCCCTGTGGGAGCGGGTTTACCCGCGAAGCAGGCGACGCGGTGGAAGGCACCGGCTGCGCCGGTGTTCGCGGGCGCTACTGCCCTGAATTTCCGTCTAAATCCATGCCACCACTCAACCGTCTAACTACGGAGGAAATTGATGAGCTGATTTCTTAGGAGATTCCCTGTGCAAGAGCTGCTCGATACAGTCGTATCGTTGTCCACCCAAAAACGTAAGGCGTTGGCAGCCTTGCTCAAGAAACAAGGCGTGAACCTGTACGGTGTCACGCCGATCTTCCCGAGGGATCCTGCAGAGCCGGTGCTGCTTTCCTACGCTCAGCAGCGCTTGTGGATACTGTCGCAACTGGGCGAGGTGGGCAGTGCGTACAACCTCTCGTCCGTCTTGCGTTTCAAAGGCCACCTGGATACCCAAGCCCTGCAGCGCAGCTTCGAGGCCCTGATCGAGCGCCACGAAACGCTGCGGACCACCTTCCGCCTGGAAGGCGAGCAGGCGGTTCAGGTGATCCACCCACATGTCCCTTTCGAACTGCCCGTTGAAGTGCTGGCGCAGGCCGATGACAACCACTTGCGCCAGCGCGTCGAAGCCGAAGCCCACCTGCCTTTCGACCTGCAACAGGGCCCGCTGCTGCGTGTGCGCCTGTTGCACCTGGCAGCAGACGAACATGTGCTGGTGCTGACCCTGCACCACATTGTCTCCGACGGCTGGTCGATGCCGGTGATGGTCAACGAGCTGGTGCAGCTCTACCACGGTCACAGCCAGGGCCAACCCGTGGAATTGCCGGCGCTGCCGGTGCAGTACGCCGATTACGCCACCTGGCAGCGCAACTGGATGGAGGCCGGCGAACAGGCAAAGCAACTGGCCTACTGGACCGCGCAACTGGGGGAAGAGCAGCCCGTGCTGGAGCTGCCCGCCGACCGCCCGCGGCCCGCCGTGAGCAGCCATCAGGGCGCACGGGTAAAGGTCGCGCTGGGCCAGGAACTGGCCGAGGCACTCAAGCATCTGGCCCAGCAGCAGGGCGTGACGCCGTTCATGTTGTTGCTGGCCAGCTTCCAGGCGCTGCTGCACCGCTACAGCGGCCAGCCAGACATCCGCGTCGGCGTACCGGTTGCCAACCGCAACCGGGTCGAGACCGAGCGCCTGATCGGCTTTTTCGTCAACACCCAGGTGTTACGCGCCGAGTTCGACTTGCAGATGACTTTCATTGACCTGCTGCAGCAGGTGAAGCAACGTGCATTGGGTGCCCAGGCCCATCAGGACCTGCCATTCGAGCAGTTGGTCGAGACCTTGCAGGTCGAGCGCAACCTTGGCCACAGCCCGCTGTTCCAGGTGATGTACAACCACCAGACCCAGGCCAAGGGCGAGCGCCGTAGCCTGCAAGGGCTGCAGATGGAAGAGCTGGCCTGGGACAACCACACCGCCAAGTTCGACCTGACCCTGGATACCTTCGAGCACGAGCAGGGTATTGGCGCGGCACTGACCTACGCCACCGACCTGTTTGACGCCGCGACCGTCGAGGGCATGGCCCGGCATTGGTTGAGCCTGCTGCAGGGGATCGTGTGCGAACCCGGGCAGCGGGTTGCCGACCTGCCGCTGCTGGACGAGCCTGAGCGGCGCATCATCGTGCGCGACTGGAACGCCACCGAAGCGGACTACCCGGCAGGGCACAGCATCCATCAGCTGATCGAAGCCCAAGTGTTCGCCAACCCGGATGCACCGGCGCTGGCCTTTGGCGAGCAGACCCTGAGCTATGCCGAGCTCAACCGCCGTAGCAACCAGCTGGCGCACAAGCTGCGCGAGCTGGGCGTGGGCCCGGATGTGCTGGTGGGCATCGCCATGGAGCGCAGCCTGGAGATGGTCGTCGGTTTGCTGGGTATTTTGAAGGCCGGTGGCGCCTATGTGCCACTGGACCCGGAGTACCCCCAGGACCGTTTGAGCTACATGTTCGAGGACAGCGGCATCGCCTTGCTGCTGACCCAGTCGCACCTGCACGAAGCCCTGCCGATCCCGGCCGGCCTGCGCAGCCTGGACCTGGATATGGTGGACCTGAGCGGCTACAGCGACGCCAACCCGAACATCGACGTGGCCCCGCTTAACCTCGCCTACGTGATCTACACCTCCGGCTCCACCGGTCGCCCGAAGGGTGCTGGCAACAGCCATCAGGCGCTGGTCAACCGCCTGTGCTGGATGCAGAAGGCCTACGGCCTGGGCGCCAGCGACAGCGTGCTGCAGAAAACCCCGTTCAGCTTCGACGTGTCGGTTTGGGAGTTCTTCTGGCCGCTGCTGACCGGGGCGCGCCTGGTCATGGCCCAGCCCGGGGCGCACCGCGACCCGCAGCTGCTGGTGGAATGCATCAACCATTACGGCATCAGCACGCTGCACTTCGTACCGTCGATGCTGCAGGCGTTCATGACCCACGAAGCGGTCGAAAGCTGCGTCAGCCTCAAGCGCGTGGTGTGCAGCGGCGAAGCGTTGCCGGCCGAACTGGCCCGCCAGACCCTGCAACGCCTGCCGGCGGCGGGCCTGTACAACCTGTATGGCCCGACCGAAGCGGCGATCGACGTCACCCACTGGACCTGCCAACCGGACGAAAGCATCAGCGTGCCGATCGGCCAGCCGATCGACAACCTCAAGACCCACATCCTTGAAGGCAGCCTGCAACCGGCGGTGCGCGGCAGTGCCGGCGAGCTGTACCTCGGTGGCGTGGGCCTGGCGCGTGGTTACCACCAGCGTCCGGCGCTGACCGCCGAACGCTTCGTACCAGACCCGTTCAGCGACAACGGCGGCCGCCTGTACCGCACCGGTGACCTGGCGCGCTACCGCGCCGATGGCGTGATCGACTACGCCGGGCGCATCGACCACCAGGTGAAGATTCGCGGCCTGCGCATCGAACTGGGCGAGATCGAGGCACGCTTGCTGGAACTGCCGAGTGTGCAGGAGGCCGTGGTGCTGGCGCAGGACGGACCAAGCGGCAAGCAGCTGGTGGGCTATGTGGTGCCTGCCGACGGCACGCAAGACGAAAGCGCCTTGCGCGACAGCCTGCGCGAGGCGCTCAAGGCCGGCCTGCCGGACTACATGGTGCCGGCGCACCTGCTGCTGCTCGGCAAGCTGCCATTGACGCCGAACGGCAAGCTGGACCGCAAGGCCCTGCCGCAGCCGGATGCCAGCCAGACGCAGGGCCAGTACATCGCCCCGCAGAGCGAGCTGGAGCAGCAGATTGCCGCGATCTGGGCGGATGTGCTGAAGCTGGAGAGGGTCGGCCTCGACGACCATTTCTTCATGCAGGGAGGGCACTCTCTGCTGGCAGTTTCGGTGATTGCCCGCATTCGTCAGCACCTGGGGCTGGATGTGCAGCTGCTTACCCTGTTCGAGGCTCCGGTGTTGAGGAACTTTGCCAAACGTGCCGAGCTTGGTGAGCGGGCACCGGCTGCTGCCATCGAATGCGTGAGCAGGGCTCGGCCGCTGGCGCTTTCCTACGCCCAGCAACGCCAGTGGTTCCTGTGGCAATGGGCACCGCACAGTGCCACCTACAACATTCCGGCAGCACTGAAGCTGGCCGGGGCGCTGGATATCGCTGCCCTGCAGCAAGCCTTCGGCGCCTTGATCGAGCGTCACGAAACCCTGCGCACCACCTTCCGCCTGGACGGCGAGCAGGCGGTGCAGGTCGTTCATGCCCAGGTGCCGTTCGCGCTGGCCATCGAGGAGCAGGCGCACGCCGATGAGGCCGCTGTGCGTGCCTGGGTCGAAGCCGAAGCCGGGCAACCGTTCGACCTGGAGCAGGGGCCGCTGCTGCGCGCCCGGCTGCTGCGCCTGGCGGCGGACCAGCATGTGCTGGTACTGACCCTGCACCATATCGTCGCCGACGGCTGGTCGATGCCAGTGCTGGTCGATGAGCTGGTGCAACTGTATGCGGGCTACAGCCAGGGCCAGGAGCCGACACTGCCGGTCCTGCCGATCCAGTACGCGGACTTCGCCGTGTGGCAGCGCAACTGGATGGAAGCCGGCGAGCAGGCGCGGCAGATGGCCTACTGGACCGAACAACTGGGTGATGAGCAGCCGGTGCTGGAACTGCCCTTGGATCATCCGCGCCCGGCTGTACCGAGCCACAGAGGGGCGCGGTTACCGATCGTGCTGGACGATGAGTTGGTCACCAACCTGAAGCGCGTTGCCCAGCAGCAGGGCGTGACGCCGTTCATGCTGTTGCTGGCCAGCTTTCAGACCTTGCTGCATCGCTACTCGGGCCAGGCCGATATCCGTGTTGGTGTGCCCACGGCCAACCGCAACCGGGTCGAGACCGAGCGCCTGATCGGCTTCTTCGTCAACACCCAGGTGCTGCGTGCCGAGTTCGATGTGCAGCTGACTTTCGGCGAGCTGCTGCAACAGGTCAGGCAACGTGTCCTGGGCGCGCAGGCCCATCAGGACCTGCCGTTCGAGCAGTTGGTCGAAGCCTTGCAGCCTGAGCGTAACCTTGGGCACAACCCGTTGTTCCAGGTGCTGTACAACCACCAGACAGAACTCAAGGGTAGCCAGCACCGCTTGCCCGGCCTGGAAATGTCCGGCCTGGACTGGAGCACGAACACAGCCAAGTTCGACTTGAGCCTGGATACCTACGAAGCCGAGCAAGGGATCGGTGCGGCACTGACCTATGCCACTGATCTGTTCGACGCCAGCACCATCGAGCGCATGGCGCGGCACTGGGTCAACCTGCTCGAAGCCATCGTGCGCCAACCGGGCCAGCGTATCAGTGAGCTGCCGTTGCTGGGCGAGGACGAGCAGCAGGCAGTGCTGCATGACTGGAACCGCAACACAGCCGCCTTCCCGGATGAGCGCAGCATTCATGAGCTGATCGAGGCCCGGGTGGCCGCTGCCCCCGAGGCGCCGGCGGTCACCTTCGGCGAGCAGACCCTGAGCTATGGTGAGCTGAACCGCAGGGCCAACCAGCTGGCGCACAAGTTGATCGAGCGTGGCGTTGGCCCTGATGTGCTGGTGGGCATCGCCATGGAGCGCAGCCTGGAAATGGTCATCGGCCTGCTGGGTATCCTCAAGGCCGGTGGCGCCTATGTGCCGCTGGACCCGGAATACCCACAAGACCGCCTCAGCTACATGTTCGCCGACAGTGGCATTGCCTTGCTGCTGACCCAGTCGCACCTGCGCGAGGTGCTGCCAATTCCGGCCGCTATCGAGTGCCTGGAGCTGGATGAGCAGGTTCTGGCCAGCTACAGCGATGCCAATCCGAATATCGAAGTGGCCCCGCAGAACCTGGCCTACGTGATCTACACCTCCGGCTCTACCGGCAAGCCCAAGGGCACGCTGCTGCCGCACCAGAACGTGGTCCGGTTGTTCGCGGCGACGCAGGCGTGGTTCCGCTTCGATGCCAGCGATGTGTGGACGGTGTTCCACTCCTACGCCTTCGACTTCTCGGTGTGGGAGCTGTTCGGCGCGCTGCTGTATGGCGGCCGGGCGGTGATGGTGGCCAAGGACGTGGCTCGTTCCAGCGAGGACTTCCATGCGCTGCTGCAGCGTGAGCAGGTCACGGTGCTGAACCAGACGCCGTCGGCGTTCCGCCAGTTGATCCCGGTGGCCTGCGCGGCAGCGCGGCAGGGGCAGGGCCTGGCCCTGCGGCATGTGGTGTTCGGCGGTGAAGCGCTGGATGTGAGCAGCCTCGCCCCCTGGTTCGAAGCGTTTGGTGATCAGCAGCCACGGCTGATCAACATGTACGGCATCACCGAGACCACGGTACACGTGACCTACCGGCCGATCACCAAGGCCGACCTGGCCAAGGGTGCGAGCAGCCCGATCGGCGAGGTGATTCCGGACCTGTCGTGGTACCTGCTGGATGCTGCGCTGAACCCGGTGGCCCCGGGCAGCCACGGCGAACTGGTGATCGGCCAGGCCGGCCTGGCGCGGGGGTATCACGGGCGCCCGGGGCTGACCGCCGAGCGCTTCGTGCCGAACCCGTTCGACAGCCAGGGTGGTCGCCTGTACCGCTCGGGCGACCTGGCCCGCTACGGCGGCGCGGGAGTGGTGGAGTACCTGGGGCGGATCGACCATCAGGTGAAGATCCGAGGTTTTCGCATCGAGCTGGGCGAGATCGAGGCGCGGCTGCAGGCGCAGGCCAGCGTGGCCCAGGGTTTGGTGTTGGCCCAGGACGGCCCTGGCGGCAAGCAGTTGGTGGGGTATGTGGTGCCTGTCGACAGCACGCAAGACGAAGGCGCATTGCGCAACAGCCTGCGCGAGGCGCTCAAGGCCGGTTTGCCGGACTACATGGTGCCGGCCCACCTGCTGTTCCTGGCCAAGCTGCCGTTGACCGCCAACGGCAAGCTGGACCGCCGTGCGCTGCCGCAGCCGGACGCCAGCCTGCTGCAAGCGGCCTACGTGGCCCCGCAGAGTGAGCTGGAACAACGGATCGCGGCGATCTGGGCCGATGTGCTGAAGCTGGAGCGGGTCGGCCTGGGCGACAACTTCTTCGAACTGGGTGGGCACTCCTTGCTCGCCGTCCAGGTGATCTCCCGGGTACGTCAGAGCCTGGGCGTGGAGCTGCAGTTGCGCGTGCTGTTCGAAACGTCGAGCCTGGCCGACTTCGCCAGGCTTGCAGCGCAAGGTGAGCGAGCTGGCTCTACCGGTATTGCACGGGTTTCTCGGGAGCAACCACTGGCGCTTTCCTACGCCCAGCAACGGCAGTGGTTCCTGTGGCAATGGGCACCGCACAGTGCCACCTACAACATTCCGGCAGCACTGAAGCTGGCCGGGGCGCTGGATATCGCTGCCCTGCAGCAAGCCTTCGGCGCCTTGATCGAGCGTCACGAAACCCTGCGCACCACCTTCCGCCTGGACGGCGAGCAGGCGGTGCAGGTCGTTCATGCCCAGGTGCCGTTCGCGCTGGCCATCGAGGAGCAGGCGCACGCCGATGAGGCCGCTGTGCGTGCCTGGGTCGAAGCCGAAGCCGGGCAACCGTTCGACCTGGAGCAGGGGCCGCTGCTGCGCGCCCGGCTGCTGCGCCTGGCGGCGGACCAGCATGTGCTGGTACTGACACTGCACCATATCGTCGCGGATGGCTGGTCGATGCCGGTGCTGGTCGATGAGCTGGTGCAACTGTATGCGGGTTACAGCCAGGGCCAGGTGCCGCAACTGCCGGCCCTGCCGATCCAGTATGCCGACTTTGCCGTGTGGCAGCGCAACTGGATGGAAGCCGGCGAGCAGGCGCGGCAGATGGCCTACTGGACCGAACAATTGGGGGGTGAGCAGCCGGTGCTGGAACTGCCCCTGGATCATCCGCGCCCGGCTGTACCGAGCCACCAAGGCGCGCGTTGGCCGATTGAGTTGGGTAATGAGCTGGCGGTCAACCTCAAGCGCGTTGCCCAGCAGCAGGGCGTGACGCCGTTCATGCTGCTGCTGGCCAGCTTCCAGACCTTGCTGCATCGCTACTCGGGCCAGGTCGATATCCGTGTTGGTGTGCCCACGGCCAACCGCAACCGGGTCGAGACCGAGCGCCTGATCGGCTTCTTCGTCAACACCCAGGTGCTGCGTGCCGAGTTCGATGTGCAGCTGACTTTCGGCGAGCTGCTGCAACAGGTCAGGCAACGTGTCCTGGGCGCGCAGGCCCATCAGGACCTGCCGTTCGAGCAGTTGGTCGAAGCCTTGCAGCCGGAGCGCAACCTTGGGCACAACCCATTGTTCCAGGTGTTGTACAACCACCAGACAGAACTCAAGGGTAGCCAGCACCGCTTGCCGGGCCTGGAAATGTCCGGCCTGGACTGGAGCACTAACACAGCCAAGTTCGACCTGAGCCTGGATACCTACGAAGCCGAGCAAGGGATCGGTGCGGCGCTGACCTATGCCACTGATCTCTTCGACGCCAGGACCATCGAGCGCATGGCGCGGCATTGGGTCAACCTGCTGGAAGCCATCGTGCGCCAACCGGGCCAGCGTATCAGCGAGCTGCCGTTACTGGGCGAGGAGGAGCAGCAGGCAGTACTGCATGACTGGAATCGCAACACCGTCGCTTTCCCGGATGAACGCAGCATTCACGAGCTGATCGAGGCCCGGGTGGCGGCTGCCCCCGAGGCCCCGGCAGTCACTTTCGGCGAGCAGACCCTGAGCTACGGCGAGCTGAACCGCAGGGCCAACCGGCTGGCGCACAAGTTGATCGAGCGTGGCGTTGGCCCTGACGTGCTGGTGGGCATCGCCATGGAGCGCAGCCTGGAAATGGTCATCGGCCTGCTGGGGATTCTCAAGGCCGGTGGCGCCTATGTGCCGCTGGACCCGGAGTACCCAGAGGACCGCCTCAGCTACATGTTCGCCGACAGTGGCATTGCCTTGCTGCTGACCCAGTCGCACCTGCGCAAAGCCCTGCCGATCCCGGTTGGCCTGCACAGCCTGGATCTGGATGTCGAAGACCTGACCGGCTACAGCGATGCCAACCCGAACATCGAAGTAGCCCCGCAGAACCTGGCCTACGTGATCTACACCTCCGGCTCCACCGGCAAGCCCAAGGGCACGCTGCTGCCGCACCAGAACGTGGTCCGGCTGTTTGCGGCGACGCAGGCGTGGTTCCGCTTCGATGCCAGTGACGTGTGGACGGTGTTCCACTCCTACGCCTTCGACTTCTCGGTATGGGAGCTGTTCGGCGCGCTGCTGTACGGCGGCCGGGCGGTGATGGTGGCCAAGGATGTGGCACGTTCCACCGAGGACTTCCATGCGCTGCTGCAGCGCGAGCAGGTGACGGTGCTGAACCAGACGCCGTCGGCGTTCCGCCAGTTGATCCCGGTGGCCTGCGCGGCAGCGCGGCAGGGGCAGGGGCAGGGCCTGGCCCTGCGGCATGTGGTGTTCGGCGGTGAAGCGCTGGATGTGAGCAGCCTCGCCCCCTGGTTCGAAGCGTTTGGTGATCAGCAGCCACGGCTGATCAACATGTACGGCATCACCGAAACCACGGTACACGTGACCCACCGGCCGATCACCAAGGCCGACCTGGCCAAGGGTGCGAGCAGCCCGATCGGCGAGGTGATCCCGGACCTGTCGTGGTACCTGCTGGATGCCGCGCTGAACCCGGTGGCCCCGGGCAGCCACGGCGAACTGGTGATCGGCCAGGCCGGCCTGGCGCGGGGCTATCACGGGCGCCCGGGGCTGACCGCCGAGCGCTTCGTGCCGAACCCGTTCGACAGCCAGGGTGGCCGGCTGTATCGCTCGGGCGACCTGGCCCGCTACGGCGGCGCGGGAGTGGTGGAGTACCTGGGACGGATCGACCATCAGGTGAAGATTCGAGGTTTTCGCATCGAGCTGGGCGAGATCAAGGCGCGGTTGCAGGCGCAGGCCAGCGTGGCCCAAGGAGTGGTGCTGGCCCAGGACGGCCCTGGCGGCAAGCAGCTGGTGGGGTATGTGGTGCCTGCCGATGCAGCCGTGATGGCCAGCATCGAGGCCCAGGCTGCCGAGCGTGAAGCGCTGCGTACTGCGCTGAAGGCGAGCCTGCCGGACTACATGGTGCCGGCCCACCTGCTGTTCCTGGCCAAGCTGCCGTTGACCGCTAACGGCAAGCTGGACCGCCGTGCGCTGCCGCAACCGGATGCCAGCCAGTTGCAGCGTGACTACCTCGCACCACAAAGCGAACTGGAGCAACGGATCGCGGCGATCTGGGCCGATGTGTTGAAGCTGGAGCGGGTCGGCCTGGGCGACAACTTCTTCGAACTGGGCGGGCACTCCTTGCTGGCAACCCAGGTCATGGCGCGGCTACAGGTCGAGCTTGGCACGAGCCTGCCCCTGGCGTTGTTGTTCCAGGCGCAAACGCTGCAGGACTACGCAGCAATGATCAATGGCTTGAATACCCATAGCGATGCAGACCTGGATGAACTCCAGGACTTCATGAGCGAGCTTGAGGCAGTCTGAAATGCAAACGGATAACAGAAACATGGCTCTGGTGCAGCGCTTCATCGGCCTGCCGCTGCCACAGCGCAAACTCTTCCTCGAGAAACTGGCGGCGAAGGGCATGAGCCTGGCCCAGTTGCCGATCCCCGAGGTGCGCGGCGAGCATCCATTGCCGGCGCTTTCATACGCCCAGCAACGGCAGTGGTTCCTGTGGCAATGGGAGCCTGCCAGTGCCACCTACAACATCCCGGCTGCCTTGAAATTCAAGGGGCCTCTGGACACCACAGCTCTGCAACTGGCCTTCGAGGCCCTGATCGAGCGACATGAAACCCTGCGTACCACGTTCCGTCGCGACGGTGAGCAGGCGGTGCAGGTCATTCATGGCCAGCTGCCGTTCGACCTGCTCATCGAGAAGCAGGCGCACGCCGACGAGGCCGCGGTGCGTGCCTGGGTCGAAGCCGAAGCCGGGCAACCGTTCGACCTGGAGCAGGGGCCGTTGCTGCGGGCCCGGTTGCTGCGCCTGGCGGCGGACCAGCATGTGCTGGTACTGACCCTGCATCATATCGTCGCCGATGGCTGGTCAATGCCGGTGCTGGTCAATGAGCTGGTGCAGTTCTATCAAGGTTTCAGCCAGGGCCAGGTGCCGCAACTGCCGGCCCTGCCGATCCAGTATGCCGACTATGCCATCTGGCAGCGTAGCTGGATGGAAGCTGGCGAACAGGCACGGCAACTGGCTTACTGGACCGAACAATTGGGCGATGAGCAACCGGTGCTGGAGCTGCCGCTGGACCATCCGCGCCCGGCCATGCCAAGTCACAGAGGGGCACGGTTACCGATCGTGCTGGACGATGAGCTGGCCACCCACCTGAAACGGGTTGCCCAGCAGCAGGGCGTGACGCCTTTCATGCTGTTGCTGGCCAGCTTCCAGACCCTGCTGCATCGCTACTCGGGCCAGGCGGACATCCGCGTTGGGGTACCGATTGCCAACCGCAACCGGGTCGAGACCGAGCGCCTGATCGGCTTCTTCGTCAACACCCAGGTGCTGCGTGCCGAGTTCGATGTGCAGCTGACCTTCGGCGAGCTGCTGCAACAGGTCAAGCAACGAGCCCTGGGTGCCCAGGCCCACCAGGACCTGCCGTTCGAGCAGTTGGTCGATGCGCTGCAACCGGAGCGCAACCTCAGTTACAACCCGCTGTTTCAAGTGCTGTACAACCACCAGACCCAGGCCAAGGGCGAGCCCCGACGTATAGCAGGGCTGGAGATGGAGGCGTTGGCCTGGGACAACCACACCGCCAAGTTCGACCTGGCTTTGGACACCTCCGAGCATGAACAGGGCATCGGGGCTTCGTTGATCTACGCCACCGACCTGTTCGACGCCAGCACCATCGAGCGCATGGCGCGGCATTGGGTCAACCTGCTGGAAGCTATCGTGCGCCAACCGGGCCAGCGTATCAGCGAGCTGCCGTTGCTCGGCGAAGACGAGCAGCAAGCCGTGCTGCGTGACTGGAACCGCAACACCGTCGCCTTCCCGGATGAGCGAACCATTCATGAACTGATCGAGGCCCGGGTGGCCGCCGCTCCCGAGGCGCCGGCAGTCACTTTCGGCGAGCAGACCCTGAGCTATGGCGAGCTGAACCGTCGGGCCAACCAGCTGGCGCACAAGTTGATCGAGCGTGGCGTTGGCCCTGATGTGCTGGTGGGCATCGCCATGGAGCGCAGCCTGGAAATGGTCATCGGCCTGCTGGGTATCCTCAAGGCCGGCGGTGCCTATGTGCCGCTGGACCCGGAGTACCCAGAGGACCGCCTCAGCTACATGTTCGCCGACAGTGGCATTGCCTTGCTGCTGACTCAGTCGCACCTGCGCGAAGCCCTGCCGATCCCGCTTGGCCTGCATAGCCTGGATCTGGATGGCGAAGACCTGACCGGCTACAGCGATGCCAACCCTGGAGTTGCCGTAGCCCCGCAGAACCTGGCCTACGTGATCTACACCTCCGGCTCCACCGGCAAGCCCAAGGGCACGCTGCTGCCGCACCAGAACGTGGTCCGCCTGTTCGCAGCGACGCAGGACTGGTTCCGCTTCGATGCCAGTGACGTGTGGACGGTGTTCCACTCCTACGCCTTCGACTTCTCGGTGTGGGAGCTGTTCGGCGCGCTGCTGTACGGCGGCCGGGCGGTGATGGTGGCCAAGGATGTGGCACGTTCCACCGAGGACTTCCATGCGCTGCTGCAGCGCGAGCAGGTGACGGTCCTGAACCAGACGCCGTCGGCGTTCCGCCAGTTGATCCCGGTGGCTTGCGCGGCAGCGCGGCAGGGGCAGGGCCTGGCCCTGCGGCACGTGGTGTTCGGCGGTGAAGCGCTGGACGTGAGCAGCCTCGCTCCCTGGTTCGAGGTATTCGGCGACCAGCAGCCACGGCTGATCAACATGTACGGCATCACCGAAACCACGGTGCATGTGACCTACCGGCCGATCACCAAGGCCGACCTGACCAAGGGCGCGAGCAGCCCGATCGGCGAGGTGATCCCGGACCTGTCGTGGTATCTGCTGGATGCCGCGCTGAACCCGGTGGCCCCGGGCAGCCATGGCGAACTGGTGATCGGCCAGGCCGGCCTGGCGCGGGGCTATCACGGGCGCCCGGGGCTGACCGCCGAGCGCTTCGTGCCGAACCCGTTCGACAGCCAGGGTGGCCGCCTGTATCGCTCGGGCGACCTGGCCCGCTACGGCGGCGCGGGAGTGGTGGAGTACCTGGGACGGATCGACCATCAGGTGAAGATTCGAGGTTTTCGCATCGAGCTGGGCGAGATCGAGGCGCGGCTGCAAGCGCAGGCCAGCGTGGCCCAGGGTGTGGTGCTGGCCCAGGACGGCCCTGGCGGCAAGCAGTTGGTGGGTTATGTAGTACCTGCCGATGCGGCCGTGATGGCCAGCACCGAGGCCCAGGCTGCCGAGCGTGAAACGCTGCGTACTGCGCTGAAGGCGAGCCTGCCGGACTACATGGTGCCGGCCCACCTGCTGTTCCTGGCCAAGCTGCCGTTGACCGCCAACGGCAAGCTGGACCGCCGTGCGCTGCCGCAGCCGGACGCCAGCCTGCTGCAAGCGGCCTACGTGGCCCCGCAGAGTGAACTGGAACAACAGATCGCGGCGATCTGGGCCGATGTGTTGAAGCTGGACCGGGTGGGCCTGGACGACAACTTTTTCGAACTGGGTGGCGACTCCATCGTTTCCCTGCAGGTCGTGGGCAAGGCCCGTCAGGCCGGCGTACAGTTCACCCCCAAGCAATTGTTCCAGCATCAGACCGTACAAGGCCTGGCCACGGTGGCGCGGCGTGTTGTCGCAGGTGCGAGCGAACAAGGGCCGATCACCGGCAGCACACCGCTGACACCGATTCAGCACTGGTTCTTCGAGGCCGATATTGGCCAGCGCGGGCACTGGAACCAGTCGGTTCTGCTGACACCCAGCGAACCCCTGCAGGCGAACCGCCTGCACGATGCGTTGCTGGCACTGGTCGCCCATCATGATGCACTGCGTCTGGGCTTCGAGCAGCAGGCGGGGGCCTGGCAAGCGGAATACAAGCCACAGCAACAGGCCCGGATACTCTGGGAGCATGCCTGCGCGGACGAGGAGGCGTTGACCGTACTCGCTGACCAGGCCCAACGCAGCCTGGACCTGCAGCAAGGCTCGCTGGTCCGTGCGCTGCTGGCCAGCCTGCCCGATGGCAGCCAGCGTCTGCTGCTGGTCATTCATCACCTGGCGGTGGATGGTGTGTCGTGGCGCCTGTTGCTGGAGGACCTGCAACAGGCCTACCAGGCCCTGGGCAACCGGCAGCCGGTGCAATTGCCAGCCAAGACCAGCGCCTACAAGGCCTGGGCGCAGCAGTTGCAGGCCTATGCCCAAAGTGAGGCGCTGCAAGCGGAACTTGCCTACTGGCAAGCGCAGTTGCAGGGCACCAGCGACCATCTGCCGTGCGCCAATGCGCTGGGCGGCAACCAGCAGCAGCACGCAGCGTCGGTCAGTACGCGGCTGGGCCGCGAGGCCACGCGGCAGTTGTTGCACGATGCCCCGGCGGCCTATCGCACGCAGATCAATGACCTGCTGCTGACAGCCCTGGCTCGAGTGATCGCCCGCTGGACCGAGCAGCCACAGGTGCTGGTCAGGCTGGAAGGCCATGGCCGGGAAGACCTGTTCGATGACATTGACCTGAGCCGCACGGTGGGCTGGTTCACCAGCATGTACCCAGTGAAGTTGAGCCCCTTGGGGGGCATCGGCGAATCGATCAAGGCGGTCAAGGAGCAGCTGCGGGCCGTGCCGAACAAAGGCCTGGGCTATGGCGCGCTGAAGTACATGGGGCCGACTGGTGCGCGTGAGGCCCTGGCTGCGTTGCCTCAGGGCGAGATCGTGTTCAACTACCTCGGGCAGTTCGACGGTAGCTTCGACGAGCAGTCGGGCTTGTTCGCACCCGCCCGGGAATACGGTGGTGCGGCCAAACCGGCCGATGCGCCGCTCGATAGCCAGATCGCCCTGAACGGCCAGGTATATGGCGGCGAGCTGAAACTTGGCTGGACCTTCAGTGCGCAGCGCTACGACACGGCGGTCATGCAGCGGTTGGCAGATGACTATGCCGCAGAGCTTGGCGCGCTCATCGCTCATTGCTGCGAGCCTGGCAACCGTGGTGTAACGCCTTCGGACTTCCCACTGGCCGCGCTGAGCCAACAGCAACTGGATGACCTGCCGGCAGTTGCACGGCAGGTGGCCGATATCTACCCACTGTCGCCGATGCAGCAGGGCATGCTGTTCCATTCGCTACAGGGGCCTGAAGGCGCGCTTTACATCAACCAGACGTCGGTGGAAGTCAAAGGTCTGGAAATCGATCGGTTCGTGGCAGCCTGGCAGCAGGTGATCGGCTGCCACGATATCCTGCGCAGTGCGTTCTGGTCGGCGCCCCACCTGGCCGAGCCTTTGCAGCTTGTCTACCGCAAGGTCGAATTGCCGGTGGTCGTGCATGACTGGCGCGACCGCCCGGTGAGTGCGCAGATGCTGCAGGCGCTGGCCGAGGCCGACGCCGCACAAGGCCTGGACCTGAGTGTCGCGCCGTTGATGCGCCTGACGCTGGTGCGGCTGGACGACGAGCGTCTGCACCTGCTGTGGACCCGTCATCACATTCTGATGGACGGCTGGAGCACTTCACGACTGCTCGGTGAGGTGTTGCAGACCTACCATGGTCACCCTGCACGAGCACCGGCAGGGCGGTTTGGCGATTACATCCGCTGGCTTGCCGGGCAACCCAAGGCGGCGCTGGAGCAGTTCTGGCGAGGCAAGCTGCAAGAGCTGGAAAGCCCTACCTGGCTGGCGGACAGCCTGGCGGCTCGCCCGTCGGCAGACCTGCAGGGGCACGCCGCGCTGTACCTGCGCTGGGATGCCTCGCGTACCCGGCAACTGCGTGAGCAGGCCCAGCGCCTGCGCATCACTGCCAACACCTTGATCCAAGCGACCTGGCTGCTGCTGCTTCAGCGCTATACCGGGCAAGCCACGGTGTGCTTCGGCGCCACCGTGGCCGGCCGGCCGGCCGGCTTGCCCGGCGCCGACGAAATGCTGGGGTTGTTCATCAACACCTTGCCGGTGGTGCAGACGCCTCAACCGCAGCAACGGATTGTCGACTGGCTGCAGCAACTGCAGGCCTACAACCTGGAACTGCGGGACCACGAACATGCAGCCTTGGTCGATGTGCAGCGCTGGGCGGGGCAGGCCGGGCAAGCATTGTTCGACAGCATCGTGGTATTCGAGAACTACCCGGTGGACGAGCGCCTGCAAGAGGGCGGGGGTGGCTCGCTGCAGTTCGGTGAGGTGAGCAACCGCGACGTGACCAACTACGCCATGGACCTGGCGGTGCATCTGGGCGAGACGCTCTCGGTCGAGTTCCTCTACTTGCGCAACCGCTTCACGGAGCAAGCCACCGACAGCATTCGTGGCAGTTTCGAACGGCTGCTCGCGGGCATGCTCGACAACCCTGACGCCACCGTGGGCAGCCTGGACATGCTGACCCCGGCGCAAGCGCAGCAGGCCCAGGCTCGCAATGCCCTGCAGCCACGCGAGCGGGCCATGCCCAGGCTGGCCGAGCTGATCGGCCGGCATGCCCAGGCGCGGCCCGAGGCAATCGCGGTGGCCTGTGGCCAGCGACAGTTGAGCTATGCCCAACTGGATGAGCGTGCCAACCGCCTGGCACACCACCTGATTGCCTTGGGCGCGCGCCCGGAGGTTACGGTCGGCATCGCCCTGGAACGCTCGGTGGAGGTGATCGTGGCTTTCCTGGCAGTGATGAAAACCGGCGCCGCCTATGTGCCGCTGGATATCGACTACCCGCAGGATCGCTTGCAGTGGATTGTCGAGGATTCGGCCATGCACCTGCTGCTGACCAGCAGCGGCTTGCGCCAGCGTTTTGCCGGCGTGGAGCACTGCGTGGAGCTGGACCTTCTGGCTATCGCCAGCCTGCCGTCCGATGCCCCCCAGGTGCTGGTGCACGACGCCAACCTGGCGTACCTGATCTACACCTCCGGCTCCACCGGCAAACCCAAGGGCGTGGCGGTCAGCCATGGGCAGATCGGCATGCACTGCCAGGCAATCGCCCGCCTTTACCAGATGGATGAAAGCACTCGTGAGCTGTTGTTCATGTCGTTCGCTTTCGATGGTGCCCAGGAGCGCTGGCTGTCGACCTTGTCGTCGGGCGGTTGCCTGGTGGTGCGCGATAGCCAGCTGTGGACTGCCGAGCAGACCTGGCAGGTACTGCATGCCGAACGCATCGACATTGCCTGCTTCCCGCCGGCGTACCTGCAGCAACTGGCCGAGTTCGCGCAAACCCGGCAGGAGGTTGCACCGCCGGTGCGTATCTATTGCTTTGGCGGTGACGCGGTGCCCGATGCACTGTTCGAGCTGGTCAAGCGGACCTTGCGCCCGCAGTTCCTGACCAATGGCTACGGGCCTACGGAAACGGTCGTGACCCCCCTGTTGTGGAAAGTATCGGCACAGCAGTCATGCCAGGCGGTGTACGCGCCGATCGGTGAGCGGGTTGGCCAACGCACGCTGCATGTACTGGACCAGGGCCTGAACCCGGTGCCCGATGGCGTGGCCGGGGAGCTCTACATTGGTGGCGAGGGTGTAGCGCGCGGGTATCACCAGCGCCCGTCACTGACCGCCGAGCGCTTTGTCGCCGACCCGTTTGCCCAGGGCGGGCGGCTGTACCGCACCGGTGACCGGGTGCGTCGTCGGGCCGATGGCGTGATCGACTTCATCGGCCGCCTGGACAACCAGTTGAAGGTTCGCGGTTTCCGCATCGAGCCCGGGGAAATCGAAGCACGGCTGCGGAACCTGGCGGATGTGCGGGATGCCGTGGTGGTGGCCCGGGAGGGCGCTACCGGCAAGCAACTGGTGGCTTATCTGGTCACCAGCAATGGGGCGACTTCCGCCACACCATTGCGTGACGCCTTGCGTGCCGACCTGCCGGACTACATGGTACCGACCCAGTGGGTAGTGCTGCCGGCGTTACCACTCACGCCCAACGGCAAGATCGATCGCAATGCGCTGCCGGCCCCGCAGTTGGCCGCGCGACCGGCGCGGGTGGCTCCGCGTGATGACACGGAGAGGGCATTGGCGGCTATCTGGCAGGAAGTGCTGGAAGTGGATGAAGTCGGTGTCGATGACAACTTCTTCGAGTTGGGGGGCGATTCGTTGCGTGTGCTGAAGATGCTGTCGAAGGTACGAGCGCGGCCCGACCTGTCGATCGAGCTGAAACTGCGCGATGTCATGGCCAGGCCCACCATTGGCGAGCTTTCCGGCTATACCGATGCCAGCGTCGCCCTTGATCCGCTGCTGCTGCTCAACAGCCGGGTAGCCGGGGCCAGGCCTCTGTTCTGCCTGCATGCAGGCTTTGGCACGGTGTTCGACTACGAGCCGCTGGCGCGTCGACTGGAAGGGCATTGCAGCGTTTACGGCGTGCAATGCCGCATGCTGCTCGATCGCAACTGGCAGGATGATTCGTTGCAGGCCATGGCGATCGACTATGCCCAGTACATTCGCCAGAAGCAGCCCGAAGGGCCATACCAGCTTGCCGGCTGGTCGCTGGGTGGCACGCTGGCGGTGCTGGTGGCCCAGGAGCTGGAAGCCCAGGGCCAGCAAGTATCGATGCTTGGCCTGGTCGACAGTTTCATCCCCACCGGTGCGCCGGCAACGCCGGCTGCGGACTGGAGTGACGACCTTGGCAGCTTCCTGAGTGTGCTGCTGGGGCTGGCCAAGGAGCAGGTGGCGCTGCCGGCCGTTGCGCCGGGCAGTGGTGTTCCGCTGCTTGAGCGGCTGATCGATGAGGTACGCTCGGGGCTGCGGGCATCGTCGGCCTTCGCCAGTGTAGAAAGCGCCGAACTGGCCCACACCTTTGCCGTGGCGATGCAACTGAAGGCGTTGTCGGAGCGCTTGCCGGCATTGCCGACGACCCGTGCCGCTGCCTTGTGCTGGTGGGCTGGTGACCATGGCCAACGTTTCGCGGTTCACGGAAGCCGCGAGAACCACACGGTTGCAGCGGGTCACTATGACATCCTCAAACATCGGGACGTGATCGAGGGGCTGGCGGCCAGGCTGGTGGCGGAGCCGGTCCCGGGCTGATCCGCCAAGCCCAGCTGAATGACCTGTGGGGCCCACCTTCAACCTGGGCCCCACAGGTTTTTCATGTCGGCAGTGCCGTCACCGAGACGAAAAAAAGCGGCGTCATCCTGTGTGGATGACGCCGCTTCGACTACAACGGTACAGGTGGCTGTCGGCCTAGAAGTCGTAGCGCAGGCTCATGGTGGCATTACGCGGGTCACCGTAATGGCCAACACTGCCGCCGATACCCGAGTAGTACTTCTCGTCGAAGATGTTGTTCAGGTTCAGGGTGGCGGCCAGATGGTCGGTGACCTGATAGCGCGCCATCAGGCTGGCAACCGTGTAGTCATCCTGGGTAGCCCGGGCTTTGAGGCTGTTGTAGTAGAGCGACATGCTGGAGTTCCAGGACACCCCGCCACCCACCGTCAGCCTGTTCCAGTCACCCTGGAAGCGATAGGTGTTCCAGAAGCGGAAGGTGTCCATGGAGTACTGCGTCAGCTGGCGCACGCCATCGGCGTCCTCCGTGCGGGCATGGCTGTAGCTGGTCATGACCTGCCAACCAGGCAGTACCTCACCCGACAGTTCCAGGTCGATACCCTTGGTTTCGGTACCCTTTGCGCCCTTGTAGGCTTGCTGGTCGAGCGTGCCTGGCACGATCGCGTCGCCATCCTGCACCGCCAGGTTGTCACGCTTGACCAGGAACAATGCCGTACTGGCGTTCAGACGCCCGTCGTAGAACGCCCCTTTCCAGCCTACTTCGTAGTTGCTGCCTATGACAGGGCCAATGACCGAACCGTTACGATCGAGGTTGGATTGTGGCTTGAAGATATCGGTATAGCTGGCGTACACCGATTGCTCGGGGGTCAGGTCATAGATGATGCCCGCGTACGGTGTTACTTCACCCCGCTCGTGCATTTTGACGTTCGTAGTAGGCCAGTAGTAATAGTCGTAGTCATAGTCGGAGGTGCGCGCGCCCACGATTACGTTGAGGTCGTCCATCAGGTTGAACTTGAATGCCGCGTAGGCGCCTCGCTGGCTGCTCTTGATGTCGAGAATTTCCCCCAGTGCGCCAGTATCGGTAGGCCGAGGCAGGTAGTTGTCCCAGTCATAGAAGTTGACGGTTGTGTTGCCTACGTCATAACCGGTGTGATCGTTCTTGTAATCCTGATAGTTGAAACCGGTGATGAACTCGTGGGTGCGCCCGAACAGGGAAAAAGGCCCCTGCAGCGTCAGGTCCAGGCCGCGCTGGGTCTGGTCGGCTTCAGCGTTGTAACGCAACATTCGCGCAGCGCCGGTTTCTTCATTGATCCACGCTCGGCCCGAAGAGGTCTGATAAGAGCCGTTGTAGTTATCGCGATTGGAATCCATGTAGTTCGCGGCCAGCTTGAGTTGCCAGTCATTGGCGAAAGTGTGCTCGGCGGCCATGAAATAGTTGGTGGTTTCCAGCTCGTCGTACATCCAGCGGGCGCCGGAGCTGGTCGAGCGGGAGAAGTTGGTCTGCTTGCCGTTGGTGAACAACAGCGGCACACCCGGTGAACCGGTGGCCTTGAACTTCTGGTAATCGACGCCGAAACGCACCAGGGTGGCGTCGTTCAGGTCCGCTTCGAGAACACCGTAGAGAATGTCCTTGTCTTCCTTGTACCAGTCGCGAAAGCTGCCGCTTTTCTGCTTGGCCGCCACCATGCGCCCGCGCAGGTTGCCGCCCTCGGTCAAGGGGCCGGAAACATCGACTTCGCTGCGGTAGGAGTCCCAGGAGCCGACAGTGCCCTGGATGTGCGACTGGAATTCGCGGGTCGGGCGTTTGCGAATGAGGTTGACCACGCCGCCGGGTTCACCGGCGCCGGTCATCAGGCCGGTGGCGCCGCGGACGATTTCGACGCGGTCGTAAATGGTCATGTCCAGCAAGGTGCTGGGCATGTTGCGGGTCTGGTTTTCCTGGGTGGTGGTCACGCCGTCAAGCTGGTAGGTGTTGATGGCACTGCCGCGGGAGTAGATGTTGTAGCGCAGGCCACCGTCCTGGGACATGGTGATGCCCGGTGTCTGGTTCAGCACCTGGGTCACGCTGTTGAGCTGCTGGTCGTCCATGCGCTGGCGGGTGATCACACTGATCGACTGGGGCGTCTCACGTATCGACAGGTTCATCTTGGTGGCAGTGTTGGTGACACCGGTGGTGTAGGAGCCCGTGCCTTCGGTGGTGGCACCAAGGCCCACGCTATTGACGTTGGTCGCCGAAAGCTCGACCTGGCCGGCCTGTGCGCCCGAACTGGCCGTCACCGTTACGGTGTTGCCATCGATCTGGTAACGCAGCCCGGTGCCTTGCAGCAGTGTCCGCAGCGAAGACTGCAGGTCATGCCGGCCCTTGAGGGCCGTGGAGCGCAGCCCATTGATGTCCTCCGGGCTGTACAGCAACTGGGTATCGGTCTGCCTGGCCAGTGCCTGCAACGCCGAGTTCATCGACTGCGCTGGAATGTCCAGGGTCCACTCCTGTGCCTGCACCTGGGCAACCATCGCAGCGGATATCGCCAGGCCCAGGCCGATGCGGGTTAACGCGCGCTGGGGGCGAAGGGAATGACGGATCAGTAACGCTTTGGCAAGCGGGTTGAGCGGGCCGGGGAGGGACTTGGACATCTATTGCGGTCTCGTTGGCAGAGGGTTTTTTTCTATGTCAGCTATAGGACGCAGCACCTGTGAAAAACCGGAACGATTCTTATTGGCGATTTTTTTGCCCGGTGCTGCGTTAACCGCGTCACAACTTCACAGTTCGCGTGCTACGCGAAAGCCGAGGAAGTCACCGCGGGTGGTCTTGAGGCGGTCGTTGCGGTTGGCCGAGCGGGAGAAGATCGGCGGTTCGCCCCAGTCGTTGCCGCGCATGTGCGCGCGGATGCACTTGGGGTCCTGGATCCAGGCGCTGCCGTCGGTGGGGGCGCCTTCGTAGCTGTCGTGGTAGCAGTCGGCGACCCATTCGTAGACGTTGCCGTGCATGTCGTACATGCCGAAGGCATTGGGCGGGTAGCTGCCCACCGGGGCGGTGAAGGCGTAGCCGTCCTTGGGACCATAGGTGTTGGCGTGCTTGCTGATTTCGTACTTGCCCGGTTCGTCGAAGGGGAAGGGGAACGGGCCGCTGGAGCCACCACGGGCGGCATATTCGCGTTCGGCTTCGCTGACCATGCGGTAGGGTTTGCCGGTGGTTTTCGCCAGCCATCGGGTGTAGGCCTGCACTTCGTCGTAGTCGACGCACACCGCCGGCTGGCGGGGGCCTTGCTTGTAGCTGGGCTTGCTGGCTTCGCACCAGCGGCCAGGGCGGTCGTCGCCGCTCTTGATGACGGTGCCGGTGGCCTTGATGTAGGCGTCCAGTTCGCCGGCGGTGACCTGGTAGCGGCTCATGGCGAAGGGCTTGGCGAAGGTCACGGTGTGCAGCGGGCCCTCGTCGGGCTGGCGGCCGACTTCGTCGTCGGGGGCACCCATTACATAGCTGCCGGCGGGCAGCACGACCATCTCGGGGCAGTCCTTGCAGTCTTGGAACACGTCGCCGGGCTTGGCGGCGTGGGCGTAGGCGCTGACCAGCAGCAGGCATGTGACCTGGGCTGGCCGGTAGAGCCAGGCGGATACGTTCATCGGTGGTCCTCGAAACGGGTGAATGCGGGCTGCGTTTCGCATTCAGACGAATCGGGGTGGTGAGAAATTAACCAATACACACGCGGCCCCTTACCAGCCAGTTAACGTCACTGGGGCTGCTGCGCAGCCCATCGCCGGCAAGCCAGGCTCCCATAGGGACCGCGAAAAATCTTGAGGCCTGCGCTGTACTTGTGGGAGCCCGGCTTGCCGGCGATGGGGCGCGAAGCGGCCCCGGCAATATCGGCGTGGATGCAAAGAACTGGGGCCGCTTCGCGCCCCCTCGCGACACAAGGCCGCTCCTACACGGGATCATGGCCGGCGGGGTAGTTGCCAGCCAGGAAACACCGGGCTATAGTCCAGCCCACTGTTCTCTTCCCGAAGACCTGTTCATGCCAGCCAGCCCTTCCACCACAAGCTTTGCCATCGCGCCAGTCGCGGGCATGGTCGTGCGTGGCTGCCAGCAGCCGGCGATGATCAGTCACTATCCACCACCACCTGTCAGTGGCGTCGTAGGCGGCGTAGCTCCGCCTGCTTGCGTGGTCGTGCTGGGCTGATCGGCTTCTGGCCGCATCCCTTCGCACACGCAACCTACTGAACACGGTCGGCGACTTCCCACGCTGAAGCACACGCCGTCCGTCTGGCTTATTCGCCTTGAATCAGGTGGCAATAAATGTCTGTCTTTAGCAAAGCATCCGTGGCCTCGGCGGCCACTACCAGCCTGTTCGTCCTGCTGTGGAGCAGCGGGGCGATCGTTTCCAAACTTGGCCTGGCACACGCCAGCCCGTTCGCCTTCCTGCTGTTGCGCTCGGCGCTGGCCCTGGCCGGCCTGCTGTTGATCGGCCCGTTGCTGGGGCTACGCTGGCCGCGCAGTCGCGGGGCCATCCTGCGAGCCCTGGGTACCGGCTCTGTGTTACTCGGCGCCTATCAGATCTTCTATCTGCTGGCGCTCGATACCCACGTTACCCCCGGCGTCATGGCCACGGTGATGGGGGTACAACCGATCCTGACCGTGGTGCTGATGGAGCGCCAGCGCTCCTGGAGCCGCTTGTTCGGCCTGGGGTTGGGGCTTGGCGGGTTGATCATGGTGGTCTACCAGGGCATCAACCTGGGCGGGGTGTCGCTGGCGGGGATGCTGTTCGCCTTGCTGGCCCTGGTCAGCATGACCTTCGGCTCAATCCTGCAGAAGCGCATCACCGACAACCCCATGGGCACGCTGCCTCTGCAGTATCTGGCCGGCTTTGCCATGTGCGCGCTGTTCGCGCCGCTGCAGCCGTTGCATGTGGAGTGGACTGGTGGTTTCGTCGGCGCGCTGCTGTGGATGGGGTTGGTGGTCTCGTTGCTGGCGACCCTGCTGCTGTACCGGCTGATCGCCAAGGGTAACCTGGTCAATGTCACCAGCCTGTTCTACCTGGTGCCGGCAGTGACCGCGGTGATGGACCTGCTGATCTTCGGCAACCGCCTGGCGCCGCTCAGCCTGCTGGGCATGGGGCTGATCGTGGTGGGCCTGCTGTTCGTGTTTCGCAAGCCCGCCGCGCGCCTGGCCGAGGCGTAGGCCCTAGCGAAATTCTTCGGGGATGGCGTGGCGCAGTACGCCTTCCTCGAAGTCCAGCAGGCCGGCTTCGCGCTGGGTGAGCAGGTAGTAGAGCAAGGTGTCGAGCGAGCGCTGCGGCGGGACCTCGACCGCCAGCATCTTCACCGCCTGCTCGGTTTCGCAGTTGCAGCCGAAGTCGTGCAAGGCCGCGCATACCTGGTCCAGGGTTTCCGGGGGCTTGACGATCACCCGGAACACCGAGCTGCCGCTGCTGCGGCGCAGTTCGGCGAACCAGGTTTCGCCGGCGTCCTCACGGGTGCCGATCACGTCGCCCGGGGCGATGCCGTAGACATGGAAGGGAATGTTGTCGACGGCATAGCCGCCTTCCACGGCCTTGGCCCACAGGCCCTCGACCGAGGCGGGCGGGTAGCCGTTTTCGTCCTGCTCCAGGCGGAACAGCACCTTCTTGTACGCGTCGTTCATCCTGTACCCCGCTTCAGCTTCGTGCCGGGCGCAGCACCAGCCACAATGCCAGGCCAATCAGCAGGCCGCCGTACAGGTGCGCCATCGACAGCGGTTCGTCCAGCAGCCACGCCCCCCACAATACGCCGAATACCGGAATCAGGAAGGTCACGGTGCTGGCCTTGACCGGGCCGATCTCCTCCAGCAGGCGGAAGTACAGGATGTAGGCGAACGCTGTGCACAGCAGGCCCAGCCCCATCAACGACAGCCACACCTGCCAGCCACCCCAGCTGGCAGGCGGCTGGGTCAGCGCGCTCCAGGCGAACAGCGGGCTCAGCATCAGGGTGGCGCCGAGCATGCTGCCCAGTGCCGACAGACGGCTGTCCAGGCCGCTGACCCAGCGGCGGGCGAGGAAGCCGGCAAAGCCGTAGCAGGTGGTGGCCGCCAGGCAGGCAAGTGCGCCTTGCAGCAGGGCCAGGTCCAGGGCCACCGGGCCGGCGCCGCTGAGGATGCCGACGCCGAACAGGCCCAGGAAGATGCCGCAGAGCTTGGCCAGGGTCATTGGTTCGCGGAAGAACAGCACGCCGACCAGCACGCCCATCAACGGCGTCGTGGCGTTGAAGATTGCCGAGTAGCCGGCAGGCAGTACCTGGGCGGCCACGGAGTAGAACGTGGCGGGGATGCCGGAGTTGATCATGCCCAGCACCAGGCAGGCGCCGAGCTTGCCCTGGAAATCCCAGCGCACGCGGGCGGCGGCGAGCAGTGCAACCAGGCCCAGGCAGGCGATGGACACACGGAAGAACGCCGTCGGCACCGTACCCAGTTCGGGGGCGATGATGCGCATGAACAGGAAGCTCGCCCCCCAGACGGCGGCAAGGGTCAGCAGGCGGGCTAGGGCGATGGGGCTCACAGCGGTCTCCGGAGGCGGGGCAGGGGCGCGAGTGTACGTCAGGGGGCCAAGGGATTCTTGTGCTTTCTTGCGGTGTAAATCTGTGCCGGCCTCTTCGCGGGTAAACCCGCTCCCACAGGATTACCACAGGGCCGTGCATTGCACAGAACCTGTGGGAGCGGGTTTACCCGCGAAGAGGTCGGCACAGGCTCCGCAAAAACCAAGAGGCGACTAAGCTCTGTAACTCAACACCGCACCGAGGTCTTCGCATGTCCCAGCCCTGGCCAGCAGTCGAAATCGCCCGGATGATCCTCGCCGGCTTCGATGACTACCGCGATCACTTCCAGCGCATCACCCTCGGTGCCCGCAAACGCTTCGAGCAGGCGCGCTGGCAGGATATCCAGCGTGCTTCCGCCGCCCGCATCAATCTCTATGAAGAAAAGGTCGCCGAGGTCAACGGCTGGCTGCGCCAGGGTTTTGCCGAGGATGTGCTGCTGGATGTCGAGCAATGGCCACTGGTGAAGAATGCCTATATCCACCTGATCGACCCGCGGCTGGACGACGAGCTGTCCGAGACCTGGTACAACTCGCTGTTCTGCAGCCTGTTCAGCCATGACCTGATCAGCGACGGCTGCATGTTCATCCACACCACCCGGCCCTCGATGCGCGGCCGCGAGCGCGCCGCGCAGACCCGTACCTATCGGCCGGACGGCGGGCTCAAGAGCCTGCTTCGGGCGGTGTTCACCGATTACCCGTTCGATGTGCCATACGGCGACCTGGAGGGCGACCTGACGCGCCTGCAAGAGCAATTGCGCGAGTGCCTGCCGGACTGGGTGTGCAAGGACCCAGCGCTGGCGCTGGAGCTGTTCGTGCCGGTGCTGTACCGCAACAAGGGTGCCTACCTGGTTGGCCGGCTGTTCAACAGCGACGAGCAGTGGCCGCTGGTAATCCCGCTGCTGCACCGCGAAGGGCACGGCATCGAGGCCGATGCGCTGATCACCGACGAGGCCGAGGTGTCGATCATCTTTTCCTTCACCCGCTCGTACTTCATGGTCGATGTGCCGGTGCCGGCGGAGTTCGTCAACTTCCTCAAGCGCATCTTGCCGGGCAAGCACGTGGCCGAGCTGTATACCTCCATCGGTTTCTACAAGCACGGCAAGTCGGAGTTCTACCGGGCGCTGATCAACCACCTGGCCAACAGCGACGACCGCTTCGTCATGGCGCCCGGGGTGCGTGGCATGGTCATGAGCGTGTTCACCCTGCCGGGCTTCAACACCGTGTTCAAGATCATCAAGGATCGCTTTTCACCGTCGAAGACGGTCGACCGTGCCACGGTGATCGACAAGTACCGGCTGGTGAAAAGCGTCGACCGCGTTGGGCGGATGGCCGATACCCAGGAGTTTGCCGATTTTCGCTTCCCGCGCAGCAAGTTCGAGCCGGAGTGCCTGGCCGAACTGCTGGAGGTGGCGCCATCGACCGTGGCGCTGGAAGGTGACACGGTGCTGATCCGCCACTGCTGGACCGAGCGGCGCATGACGCCGCTGAACCTGTATCTGGAGCACGCCAGCGAGGGCCAGGTGCTGGAGGCGCTGGAGGATTACGGCCTGGCCATCAAGCAGCTGGCGGCGGCGAATATCTTCCCTGGCGACATGCTGTTGAAGAACTTTGGCGTTACCCGCCATGGCCGGGTGGTGTTCTATGACTATGACGAGATCAGCTTTTTGACCGAGGTGAACTTCCGCCATATCCCGCCGCCGCGTTACCCGGAGGACGAGATGTCGGGCGAGCCGTGGTACTCGATCGGCCCGCATGACGTGTTCCCCGAGGAGTTCCCGCCGTTCCTGTTTGCCGATATCGGCCAGCGGCGGTTGTTCAGCCGCTTGCATGGGGAGTTGTACGATGCGGATTACTGGAAGGGGCTGCAGGCGGCGATTCGTGAAGGGAAGGTGATCGATGTGTTTCCGTATCGGCGCAAGGGGCGGTGATCTTGTTTTATCAGGCCCGGCCTCTTCGCGGGTAAACCCGCTCCCACAGGGACCCCACTGGTTTCAAATCCTGTGCCGTACCTGTGGGAGCGGGTTTACCCGCGAAGAGGCCGGCCCTGCTTTTCCCAGTTAACCCTTCAAACACTTCAACTCACTGAAATCAGTCCGGACCTTGCTCAATTTTTCCTTCAGAAACCGCCGCTGCTGCGGGGTACTCTGCTGCACCAGGTCGACCAGCAAGCTGCGCGCCTGCTGCTCGGTATTCTGATACGCCGCCCGGTACTCCGGCGTCCACAAACTCTCCTTGCGCTGTAACAACGTCGCCAGGCGCGGCTCGAAGCTGGCGTCGTTGCGCTGGTTCATCGCCAGCAGCAATTGCTGCTGCCAGTGCGCTCGATTGGCGATCCATTCGCGGTTCTGGTCGCCCAGCGCCTGGGACCAGGCCTGCACGCGTTGCTTCTGCACCGCGGTCAGCTCGCCGAACCACGGGGTCAGGCGTTTCTCCATGCGTTCGGTACGGCGGGCGATCTGCTTGGCCAACGGCGTATCCACATACTTCTTCTGCCGTTCGCTGATGTCCTCGCGGAACGCCTCGCGCATCTCCGCCACCTGGGCATCGCTCATGCCGCGCAGCAACTCGGTGGCCGAAGGGGTGATTTCCTCGGCCACCCGGCCAATTGCCTCGCGGGCTTCGCGAGTACGCTGCTGCAGGGCCTGGTCGGTCACCTGGTCGTCGGCGACCATGGCGCGTATCCGGTCCAGCCAGTCGAGGTAGCCGGGCAATTGGGTCTTGCAGTGCCAGGCCAGGTGCTCGCGCAGGCGGTCGTCAAGCAGGGCCTTCTGCTCGCTGTTCATGGCCAGGTAGTCGTCCAGCGACCACGGCACCAGGCGGTCGAGGTTGCGGTAGGCCAGGTCGATGCGGCTGCAGGCGGCCAGGGCCAGGGCGAAGCCGATGGCGATGAGCAGGGCTTTGAACAGGCGTAGCGGCATGTGCTGTTCCTTGCTGGGGGCTGGCCAGACGGTAGACGCGACGAGGGGCTGACGGTTCCACCGCATCAGCGGTCGGGCGGCGCGCTGGCTTCAGGTGTAGAATAGCCACCTTGTCTTGAGGAACATCGGAAATGGCTCTGCTTGGGCGTTACAACAGTTTGCAAATCGTGAAACACGTGGACTTCGGCCTGTATCTGGACGGCGGCGCCGACGGCGAGATCCTGCTGCCCGGGCGCTACATCCCGAAAAACGCCGAAACCGAGGTCGATGACTGGCTGAACGTGTTCATCTACCTGGACAGCGAAGACCAGCTGATCGCCACCACCGAGAAGCCCAAGGTGCAGGTCGGCGAATTCGCCAGCCTCAAGGTCAAGGACATCAACGGTGCCGGCATCTTCCTTGACTGGGGCCTGTCCAAGGACCTGCTGATGCCGTACTCGGAAGAGGCGCGGCCGCTGAAGATCGGCGACTACTGCGTGGTGCACGTGTACCTCGACAAGCGCACCCGCCGCATCACTGCCACCTCACGCCTGGACCGCTACCTGGACCGCACCCCGGCGGACTACCAGGTGGGCCAGCCGGTCGAGCTGCTGGTGGCCGGCGAGACGCCTATGGGCTTCAAGGCGATCATCAACAATCGCCACTGGGGCCTGATCCACAAGAACGAAGTTTTCAAGTTCCTGCGCTCGGGCATGCACGAGAAGGGCTTCATCAAGGAAGTGCGCCAGGACGGCAAGATCGCCCTCAGCCTGCAACCGGTCGGCGCGGCCTTGGCCGACAGCCTGCAGGAGCAGATCATGGCGCGCCTGGATGCCGAAGGCGGGGTGCTGAACGTGAGCGACAAGAGCGACCCGGCGCTGATCAGCAAGCTGTTCAACGTCAGCAAGGGCAACTTCAAGAAGGCCATCGGCGGGTTGTTCAAGCAGGGCCGCATCGTCATCCATGACGATCGCATCGAAAAGGCCTGATCAGGCCTGCACGAAGGTACGGAAGTCCAGCTGCTCGCCACCGGGGCGGGTGTCGCGCAGCAGCGAGTCGCGGTCGGCGCTGAGGGCCAGGCTGATGGTCGAGCGGCGCTTGCCCGGGTTGCGCACTTCCATTTGTTCCTGGTGAGCGCGCAGGAAGTTGGTCGGCACCTTCAGGTGCTGCAGCTCGTCGCTTTCCGGGGTGTGCAGCAGCAGGTTGACCCAGTCGGGCTGGCCCTTGCGCAGCAGGGCCACCGGCACCTCGAACCACCACAGGTTGCGCTTGCGGTCGAGGATGGCGAACAGGGTGTTGCTGCTGGTCAGCACCGGGCGGGCCAGTGCTTCGTTGCGCCGGGCGATGGCGGCGGGTTTGTCGAGTTTCATGCAGGTTCCTGCGGGTTGACGCTATGAAGGCCTGCATTGTGAGGGGTGGCGTGTAGCGGAGCAAGGTTTGCCAACCGCCTTGCCGCTCGGTTCGAAGGCAAAAAAACTGTTGGAACGCTTGGCGAAGGCGTCGGGTCCACCGACTGTCGGCACGGTCCTTGTGCCTCCAATTGCAGGAGTTTTGCCATGAGCGGTACCAAAGACAAAGCGAAAGGCCTGGCCAACGAAGCGATCGGCAACGTCAAGCAGGGTGTCGGCAAAGTGACCGACAACGAGCGGCTGCGGGCCGAGGGCGAGGCGCAGGAGCTCAAGGGCGAGGGGCAACAGATCAAGGGCAACGTGAAGGATGCGGTGAAAAAGCCTTGATGTGAGTGACCTGTCCCGGCCATTTCGCGGGTGAACCCGCTCCCACAGGTGCTGCACAGTGCTTGAACTTGCGTAGGACCTGTGGGAGCGGGTTTACCCGCGAAAAGGCCGGTACTGGCGTAAGCAAATTCTTGCAGCATGGCCGGGATCAGCACAGTAACGGCATGGTCTATTAGACTTACCCATGTACTCACGAATCAAGCGGCGAAAGGAGACGCTATGATTTTCCCCGACCTGCGCGGCCTGCCCCTGCACCGCGTGCTGGTACGCACCGTCAAGGAATTTCTCGACGACGAGATGTCGACCTACGCTTCCGCGTTGGCCTACCAGATGCTGTTCTCGCTGTTCCCCTTCCTGCTGTTCCTGATCGCCCTGGTCGGTTTCCTGCACCTGCCGGACTTCTTTTCCTGGCTGCGCCTGCAATCGGAACTGGTGCTGCCACCCCAGGCACTGGAGCAGGTCAACCCGGTGATCGACCAGTTGCAGCAGTCCAAGGGCGGGCTGCTGTCGGTGGGTATCGTGATTGCCCTTTGGACCGCATCGGCCGGTGTGCGCCTGATGATGAGCGCGATGAACGCCGCCTACGATGTGCCCGAGGGCCGCCCGGTATGGAAGCGCATTCCGTTGTCGATCATCTACACAGTCGGCATTGCCGGCATGCTGCTGGTGGCTGCGGCGCTGATGGTGCTGGGGCCGCAGGTGATGGAGTGGATTGCCGCCCAGATCGGCATGCAGGAGGTGATCGTCACCGTGTGGACCATCCTGCGCTGGCCGGCGATCATCATTTTGATGATGGTGGCGGTGGCGCTGATCTATTACGTGATGCCGGATGTGAAGCAGGAATTCCGCTTCATCACACCGGGCTCGGTGCTGGCGGTGGTGGTGTGGATCCTGGCGTCGCTGGGCTTTGCCTACTACGTGAAGACCTTTGCCGATTACAACGCCATGTACGGCAGTATCGGTGCAATCATCGTGCTATTGCTGTATTTCTATATCTCCGCCGCCGTTTTGCTGCTGGGTGCGGAGATGAATGCGGTGATCGAGCACATGTCGAGCGAGGGCAAGAACCCTGGCGAGAAGGACGTCGATGAGCACAAGCCCGGCGAAACCATTACCGTGCTGGGCCATGAGCACCCTGTACCGAGCGAGCATCAATCTTCCGAGCCGAACCCCCGATGATCCGTGACATTCTCAAGATGGGCGACGAACGCCTGCTGCGCATCGCCCCGCCAGTGCCCGAACATATGCTCGGCAGCGCCGAACTGCAGCAACTGATCGACGACATGTTCGAAACCATGCGCCATGTGGGCGGGGTGGGCCTGGCCGCGCCACAGATCGGCATCGACCTGCAGCTTGTCATCTTCGGCTTCGAGCGCAGCGAGCGTTACCCGAATGCCGAACCGGTGCCGCAGACTATCCTGCTCAACCCGGTCATCACGCCGACGTCCAGCGAGATCGAGGACGGTTGGGAAGGTTGCCTGTCGGTGCCTGGCCTGCGCGGCGTGGTACCGCGTTTCAAGCACATCTGCTATGAAGGCATCGACCCCCAGGGCAACCCGATCAACCGCTTTGCCGACGGCTTCCATGCGCGGGTGGTGCAGCATGAATGCGACCACCTGATCGGCCGGCTGTACCCGTCACGCATCCAGGACTTTTCCCGGTTCGGCTACACCGAGGTGCTGTTCCCAGGGCTCGACGCCAGCGACGACTGACCTCGTTGCATTGCTACCAGGCGCTTGCTGCGCTGGTAGCGCTGCAGGCGGCCAGCCAGGGCTTGCGGCAGCAGCTGGGCCATGTCGAAGCCCAGGCGCTGGTAGAAGGGCGCAAGGTCCGGGTGGCAGAACAGCCAGGTGGGCCCGCCAGCCTGCGCCAGCGCCGCCTCGACCAACCGCCCGGCCACCCCCTGGCTGCGCCGTTGCGGGTCGACGAACAACCCGGTCAGCCAGAAGCCATCGCCTACCGGGCTCAGGCTCAAGCCCGCGATGATGCCAGGGCCTCGCGCTACCCACAGCTCAGCATCGCCCGCAGCACGCATGCGTGAGCCGTGCTGGCGGTAAAAGTGGTCCAGCAGCCGGCGTTCCGGGGCCGAAAGTTTCGAACAATCCAAATTTTCAGAAATCGCGCGCCCTGCCCTGAAAGGTGGCCAGAGGCTCTGGCCCGATATTTTGCGCTGAACTTGTCGCAGATTGTTGCATATCTGGCAAGGGTGAATGTCCGAGTTCGGGGTTCAACTATTCCGGGCCGGGAGTAGACTTTTATCCATCCCCACTGGCAGTACGAAGCGGGATCGGTACTTCGTGCCATCTTCATCGCAGATGGCAACTTCTCCGCGCCGAGCACGGCAATAGAAGTCAATCGATCAGCTTGAATGCTCAAAAGGCAAACTCACATGAAACCATTACTGATTCTTGCATTGGTCGGTATGTCCTCGTTCGCCCTCGCCGATGAGGCCAGACCCGTCTCCAGCGAGCCCGTCGCCCAGCAGTACGACTACTCCATGAACCTGGACATCAAGCGGGTGATCAACCTGTCGACCATCCCCAACGTCTGTGAAGTGGTACCTGCGACCATGACCTACGAGGACCACCAGGGCCAGGTGCACACCATTCAGTACCGGGCCATGGGGGAGGGTTGTCAGCAGGGTTGATCGGACACTTGCCTGGTGTCGATGGCCCTTTCACCAGCCTGCTGGTGTCAGGGCTGTCAACCGTATTGCAGTTCAAGCGCCAGAAAAATCCTGAATGAATATCGAGGAAAAAGTGCTATCTTTGTTTGATAGCATTTTTCGATGAACACTCGATACCGCAAGATCCTCGACGCAATTTTCCGAACGCCGACCACGGCGTCGTTGGCTTTCTCCGAGATCGAGGCATTGGTACTCCATCTGGGCGGTGAGGTGCTGGAGCGGCAAGGCTCCAGAGTCAAACTGGTGCTTGGTGGCCAATTCTGGAGATGCCATCGGCCTCATCCAGGCAAGGAAGCCAAGCGGTATCAGATTGAAGAAGCCCGTGAATTCCTCATGCGGGCAGGAGTCAGGATATGAGTTGCATGCGCTACAAAGGCTACGCCGCCCGTATCGAGTACGACGCGCGTGACGATATTTTCGTCGGCCGAGTGCTTGGTATGCGTGACATCATCAGTTTTCACGCAAGCTCGGTGCCCGAGCTGCATGAGGCATTTCGCGGTGCGCTGGAAGACTACCTGGCCGATTGTGCTGAGCAGGGCATTGCGCCGGAAAAACCTGCTTCGGGCAAAGTAATGTTGCGTATTCGGCCCGAAGTTCATGCCGCCGCGAGTGTTGCTGCCCGTGCTGCCGGCAAAAGCCTCAACCAGTGGGCTGATGAGGTCTTTGAGCAAGCCGCAATGGCCTGAGCCAGCCTGCTTTTCGCTATTTCTCGCAGGTATTCTGCCGTCACCGTGCAGAATTGTTTCCCCTGCCTGTCGATTCCTCCAGTTCCCGTTCGACCATAGGTGAAAGCACGCCGCACCGCGTGCCCAATCACCCATGACCTGTCGGAGGAACCCCCGATGAGCACCGCAGCCGAAACCGAGATCCGCCAATTGATCGAGCGCTGGATGCAGGCCGTGCGCGACCGCGACATCCCCAACATCATCGCTCCCTATGCCGACGACATCGTCGCCTTCGATGCCATCCAGGCCCTGCAGTTCAAAGGCAAGGCAACCTACCAGGCGCACTGGGAAATGTGCATGGGCATGTGCCCCGGCCCGATGGTTTTCGAGTTCGCCGAACTTACCGTGCATGCCGCTGGCGACCTGGCCCTGGCCCACTGGCTGAACCGCTGTGGCCCTGCGGACAATGAAAGCCAGTGCGGCTTCATGCGCGCCACCGTGGGCTATCGTCGTCAAGGTGGCCAGTGGCAGGTCATCCACGAGCACTGGTCGGCGCCGTTCGACATGGAAACCCAGAAAGCCCTGTTCGATCTCAAGCCCTGAGCCGTTATCGCCAAACGCACTTTGCCAAAGCCCTGGAGGCGACCATGAAATACCTGTGCCTGGTCTATTGTGACGAGGGGCTGCTGCACAGCCTGCCCGACAGCCCGGAAGACGCCGAATGCATGGCGTATGCCGAATCCATTCAAGGCTCCGGGCGAATGCTGGCGGCCGAGGCGCTGAAGCCGGTGCAGACCGCCACCACAGTGCGCATGCGCAACGGGCACATGAGCCTGACCGATGGCCCGTTCGCCGAGACCAAGGAGCAACTGGCGGGCTTCTACCTGGTGGAAGCCCGCGACCTGAACGAGGCGCTGAACATCGCCAAGGGCATCCCCGCCGCGCGGGTCGGCAGTGTCGAGGTGCGGCCGGTGCGCGAACTGCAACCCTGACAGCAATGGAGACCTACCAGCATGAGCCTTGCCCACCCCGCGCAAGCGCAACACGAGTTGTCCATCAGCCGCCTGATCGACGCGCCACCGGCCAAGGTGTTCCGCGCCTGGACCGATCCCCAGTGGCTGATGCAGTGGTGGGGGCCGCACGGCATGACCACCCCGGAGTGCGAGATGCAGTTGTGGATCGGTGGCCTGTTCCGCACCCTGATGCGGGCGCCGGATGGCAGCGAGTACCCGAACCAGGGCGTGTTCCTGGAAATCGCCGCGCCTCGGCGGCTGGTGTTCACCGATGCCTTCGGCCCAGGCTGGGTGCCTTCGGACAAGGCTTTCATGACTGCCGTGATCAGTTTTGACGAGGAGCAGGGCAAAACCCGTTACACCGCCAGCGCCTGGCACTGGAACGCCGCCGATTGCCGCGCCCATGAGGAAATGGGCTTTCACCAGGGCTGGGGAGAAAGCCTGGACCGCCTGGTGGAGGTGGTGACCCAGCGGATGCCCGACTGATGACGGCACTGGCGCAAGTGCGTGCTGAGGTCGAGGCGGTCTACCGGAGCGAGTCACGGCGCATCCTGGCGACGCTGATCCGCCTGCTGGGTGATTTCGACCTGGCCGAGGAGGCCATGCACGACGCCTTCTTCATCGCCGTCGAGCGCTGGCAGCGCGACGGTATTCCCGATAACCCGCGGGCGTGGCTGGTCTCCACCGGCCGCTTCAAGGCCATCGATGCGCTGCGCCGGCGCGCCCGTTTCGACCGTTCCCAGGCGGACCTGAGCATGCAGCTCGACGGCCACGCGCAGGACCCAAGCGAAGAAGAGCTGTTGGCCGACGACCGTCTGCGGCTGATCTTCACCTGCTGCCACCCGGCGTTGTCCGCCGATGCCCAGGTACCGCTGACCCTGCGTGAAGTCTGCGACCTGACCACCGAGCAGATCGCTCGCGCTTTCCTGCAGAGCCCGGCCACCATCGCCCAGCGTATCGTGCGTGCCAAGGCCAAGATCCGTGATGCGGGCATCCCTTATCAGGTGCCGGAGCTCAGCGAACTGCCCGAGCGCCTGGAGAGCGTGCTGCGGGTGATCTACCTGGTGTTCAACGAGGGCTATTCGGCGTCGTCAGGCGAGGCGCTGTTGCAGCAGGAACTGAGCGATGAAGCCATTCGCCTGGCGCGGCTGCTGGTGCAATTGTTGCCCGACCCGGAGGCGGTCGGCCTGCTGGCCCTGATGTTGCTGCAGGCATCCCGGCAGCGGGCGCGTACCGATGGCCAGGGCAACCTGGTATTGCTCGAGCAGCAGGACCGTAGCCTGTGGGACCGGCGACGCATTGACGAAGGTTGCGAGCTGGTGCGCCAGGCCCTGCAAAGCCGCGCGTTCGGTGCGTATACCGTGCAGGCGGCGATAGCGGCGGTGCATGCCGAAGCGGCGACGGCGGAAGAGACCGACTGGGTGGAAATTGTCGGGCTGTATGACGTGCTCCAGCGGCATTGGCCGTCGGCGGTGGTGGAACTGAACAGGGCTGTTGCGTTGGCCAAGCGGGATGGGCCGGAGGTTGGCCTGCGGGAAGTCGACGGTATTCTGGCGAGGGGGGAGTTGCTGGACTATCATCTGGCACATGCGACGCGGGGCGAGCTGCATTACCAGCTGGGGCATATTGAAGAGGCCCGTGCGGCCTGGCGGCAGGCGCTGGCGCTGACCCGGCAGGAGCCGGAGCGCAGGCATATCGAGCGGCGGTTGCAGGCGATCGAATGATGTTGGCTGCGCCGGCCTCTTCGCGGGTAAACCCGCTCCCACAGGATTGCGTCACGGCTTGATGCTGTGAGGTCCATGTGGGAGCGGGTTTACCCGCGAAAGGGCCGGTACTGCCTGCATCAATCTTCAGCTAGCCACAAAATTCGGCGGCGACACCAGCTCGACGGTCTGCTGCTTGCGCGGTGCAAGGATCTCGGCCTCACCGGCAACCACCAGCTCATCATTCTGGTTGTACACATTGGTGGCGATGCGCACCTTGAACTTGGGCAGCTTCTCCAGGATTTCCAGGCGCACGGTCAGGGTATCGCCAATTTTCACCGGCTTCTGGAAGCTCATCTGCTGGCCCAGGTAGATAGTGCCAGGGCCAGGCAGGGTGCAGGCCACTGCAGCACTGATCAGCGCGCCGCTGAACATGCCGTGGGCAATGCGCTCGCGGAACATGCTCTTGGCAGCGAACTCGGCGTCCAGGTGTACCGGGTTGTGGTCACCGGACATCGCGGCGAACAACTGGATGTCGCGTTCTTCGACGGACTTCTTGTACTCGGCCTTGTCGCCGACTTCGAGGGCTTCGTAAGGCGTGTTGGTGACCTGGGACATCGGGGCTTCCTTAAGCGGTAGGCGAGGGCGGCTATCATTCACTGCGCACAGGGCGGCCTAGGGCCAGTGCCTGTTCGAGCCAGCCGAGGATATCGGCGGTGACCTCGTCACGGTTGGTTTCGTTGAGTACTTCGTGCCGCGCCTCAGGATAGACGCGCAGCTGTACATGTCGATTGCCGGTCGCGCGCAGGGCGTCGGCCAGAAGGGTGAGACGCTTGCCGGCACTGACCGGATCACATTCACCACCGATTACCAGCAGTGGCAGGTTCGGATCGATCTGCGCGAGGTTACTCGGCTGGCTGATCTGCGCCAAGCCTTGCAGCAGGTCGAGCCACAATTGATTGCTGCAGCGAAAGCCGCACAACGGGTCGTTGACGTACAGGTCGACCTGCGCCGGGTCGCGGCTGAGCCAGTCGAACGCCGTGCGGTTGGGCTTGAAAGCCTTGTTGAACGAGCCGAACGACAACCACTCTATCAACGCGCTCTTGCCCAGCGGCCCCTGGCGCCAGGCCTCCAGCCGGGCAATCAGCCGCGCCACGCGGTACAGCGCCGCCGGCTGGTAGTTGGAGCCGCTGAGGATCGCCCCCTGCAGGCTGCCACTGTGGTGCAGCAGGTAGGCCTGGGCGATGTAGCTGCCCATGCTGTGGCCGAACAGGAACAGCGGCGTGCCCGGGTATTGCTGGCCGATGTGCTGGGCCAGCAGCCCGAGGTCGTTGACTACGGCATTCCAGCCATGATGGCGGGCGAACAGGCCGAGGCTGCCCAGTTCGGCGGTGCGCCCATGGCCGCGCTGGTCGGCGGCGAACAGGGCGAAGCCGGCCTCGCTCAGGGCATGGCCCAGGTGCTGGTAGCGCCCGGCATGCTCGGCCATGCCGTGGGCCAGCAGGACCACGGCTTTTACCGGTTTGGCCGGCAACCATTGGTGCACATACAGGCTGCAGTGCTCGCTGGCGGGCAACCAGAAGGCGTCGTGAGGCATGGTGGGTCCTTGTGCGCACAGGTTCCCGAACAGTGTATGCACAACCGACCGGATTGCAGGAAGGGCACAAATAAGATTCACAATGTTAATGGCGGCACTTGGCGTATATGCCGCCTTGGGCTTACCTGCTAACGTCGGGTCAACGCCTTTTCGCTTTCGGGCGGGCAGGTGAAAGGACTACAGGACTCGCAGCAGTCCAGGCAGAGGAACAATAATAAATGCAAGCCGACTTCTGGAATGACAAGCGCCCGGCGGGCGTGCCCTCCACCATCGACATCAATGCCTACACCTCGGTCGTCGAGGTGTTCGAGCGCTCCTGCAAACGTTTCGCCGACCGCCCGGCCTTCAGCAACCTGGGCGTGACCCTGACCTACGCAGAGCTGGAGCGCCAATCGGCGGCCTTCGCCGCCTGGCTGCAGCAGCACACCGACCTCAAGCCGGGCGACCGCATCGCGGTGCAGATGCCCAACGTGCTGCAATACCCCATCGCCGTGTTCGGTGCCCTGCGCGCAGGCCTGATCGTGGTCAACACCAACCCGCTGTATACCGAGCGCGAGATGCGCCACCAGTTCAAGGACAGCGGCGCGCGTGCGCTGGTGTACCTGAACATGTTCGGCAAGCGCGTGCAGGAGGTGTTGCCCGATACCGGCATCGAGTACCTGATCGAGGCCAGGATGGGCGACCTGCTGCCCACCGCCAAGGGCTGGCTGGTCAACACCGTGGTCGACAAAGTGAAGAAGATGGTCCCGGCCTATCAGCTGCCCCAGGCGGTGTCGTTCAAGCAGGTACTGCGTCAGGGCCGCGAGCTGTCGCACAAGCCGGTGCCGCTCAGCCTGGACGACACTGCCGTGCTGCAATACACCGGTGGCACCACCGGCCTGGCCAAGGGCGCCATGCTCACCCACGGCAACCTGGTGGCCAACATGCTGCAGGTGCTGGCCTGCTTCTCGCAGCACGGGCCGGACGGGCAGAAGCTGATCAAGGACGGCCAGGAGGTGATGATCGCGCCGCTGCCGCTTTACCATATCTATGCCTTTACCGCGAACTGCATGTGCATGATGGTCACCGGCAACCACAACGTGCTGATCACCAACCCGCGGGATATCTCCGGCTTCATCAAGGAGCTGGGCAAATGGCGTTTCTCCGCCTTGCTGGGCCTGAACACGCTATTCGTCGCACTGATGGACCACCCGGGCTTCCGCCAGCTCGACTTTTCGGCGCTGAAGGTCACCAACTCTGGCGGCACCGCGCTGGTCAAGGCTACGGCCGAGCGCTGGGAGGCGCTTACCGGTTGCCGCATCGTCGAAGGCTACGGCCTGACCGAAACCTCGCCGGTGGCCAGCACCAACCCCTATGGCCAGCTGGCGCGCCTGGGCACGGTGGGTATCCCGGTGGCGGGCACCGCCTTCAAGGTGATCGACGATGACGGCAACGAGCTACCGCTGGGCGAGCGGGGCGAGCTGTGCATCAAGGGCCCGCAGGTGATGAAAGGCTACTGGCAGCAGCCCGAGGCCACGGCCCAGGCCCTGGATGCGGAGGGCTGGTTCAAGACCGGCGACATCGCAGTGATCGACCCGGACGGCTTTACCCGCATCGTCGACCGCAAGAAGGACATGATCATCGTCTCGGGTTTCAACGTGTACCCCAACGAGATCGAGGATGTAGTGATGGGGCACCCCAAGGTTGCCAACTGTGCGGCCATCGGCGTGCCGGACGAGCGTTCCGGCGAGGCGGTCAAGTTGTTCGTGGTACCGCGTGAGGGCGGGCTGAGCGTGGATGAGCTGAAGGCCTACTGCAAGGCCAACTTCACCGGCTACAAGGTGCCCAAGCACATCGTGCTGCGTGAGTCGTTGCCAATGACGCCGGTGGGCAAGATCCTGCGGCGGGAGCTGCGCGACATAGCTTGAGACCGAGTTGGATTCTTCGCGGGTGAACCCGCTCCCACAGGGGCTTGCAGTTCTCAAGGCCTGTGCAGTACCTGTGTGGGAGCGGGTTCACCCGCGAATGCTTTCAAACCGCTCTAACAGGCTATTTACAGCCCGATCTGCGACATTTTGGATAAATACTCTAAAAATGACCTGTATTGTTCATTGAGTCATTTTTGTGACCGTGAGGCCTGTTTTGGCCTCTAGGCGACCCCTGGCAAAGCTGTTACTCTCGGCCCGCTTTCAGATGATCCGGTTTGCAATGAGCCGTCATCACATATCAATAATAAGCGCATCGACGCGTGAATCGAACTTCGCTGTTGCTGAAGGAGTGGGCTTCCATGATCGAACATTTTTGGAAGGATAAGTACCCAGCCGGGATTACGGCGGAAATCAATCCTGACGAATTCCCCAATATCCAGGCGGTACTCAAGCAATCCTGCCAACGCTTTGCCGACAAACCGGCCTTTAGCAACCTGGGCAAGACTATCACTTATGGCGAGCTGTATGCGCTGTCGGGGGCGTTTGCCGCCTGGCTGCAGCAGCATACCGACCTCAAGCCAGGTGACCGCATTGCCGTGCAACTGCCTAACGTATTGCAATACCCGGTGGCGGTATTCGGTGCCATGCGTGCCGGGCTGATCGTGGTCAATACCAACCCGCTGTACACCGCACGGGAAATGGAACATCAGTTCAACGACTCGGGCGCCAAGGCGCTGGTGTGCCTGGCCAACATGGCCCACCTGGCCGAGAAGGTGGTGCCCAAGACTCAGGTCAGGCATGTCATCGTCACCGAAGTGGCCGACCTGCTGCCGCCGCTCAAGCGCCTGCTGATCAACAGCGTGATCAAGTACGTGAAGAAGATGGTGCCGGCCTACAACCTGCCGCAGGCCGTGCGCTTCAACGACGCGCTGGCGTTGGGCAAGGGCCAGCCGGTGACCGAGGCCAACCCACAGGCCAATGACGTGGCGGTGCTGCAATACACCGGTGGCACCACCGGCGTGGCCAAGGGCGCGATGCTGACCCACCGCAACCTGGTGGCCAACATGCTGCAGTGCCGGGCGCTGATGGGCTCCAACCTGCACGAAGGCTGCGAAATCCTCATCACGCCGCTGCCGCTGTACCACATCTATGCCTTTACCTTCCATTGCATGGCGATGATGCTGATCGGCAACCACAACGTGCTGATCAGCAACCCGCGTGACCTGCCGGCCATGGTCAAGGAGCTGGGCAAGTGGAAGTTCAGTGGCTTCGTCGGCCTCAATACCTTGTTCGTTGCCTTGTGCAACAACGAGGCGTTCCGGGCCCTGGACTTCTCGGCGCTGAAGATCACCCTGTCCGGCGGCATGGCCCTGCAGCTGAGCGTGGCCGAGCGCTGGAAGGCCGTGACCGGTTGCGCCATCTGCGAAGGCTATGGCATGACCGAGACCAGCCCGGTGGCCGCGGTGAACCCGTCGGAGGCCAACCAGGTTGGCACTATCGGTATTCCGGTACCCTCGACCCTGTGCAAGGTGATCGACGACGCCGGCAACGAACTGCCGCTGGGCGAAGTTGGTGAGCTGTGCATCAAGGGCCCTCAGGTGATGAAGGGCTACTGGCAGCGCGAGGATGCCACTGCGGAGATCCTCGACAGCAATGGCTGGCTGAAGACCGGTGACATCGCGGTGATCCAGGCGGATGGCTACATGCGCATTGTCGACCGCAAGAAGGACATGATCCTGGTCTCGGGCTTCAACGTGTACCCCAACGAGCTGGAAGATGTGCTGGCGGCCCTGCCAGGCGTGCTGCAGTGCGCGGCCATCGGCGTACCGGACGAGAAGTCCGGTGAAGTGATCAAGGTGTTCATCGTGGTCAAGCCGGGCATGACCGTGACCAAGGAGCAGGTGATGGAGCACATGCGTGCCAACGTCACCGGCTACAAGGTCCCGCGCCAGATCGAGTTCCGCGACGCGTTGCCGACCACCAACGTTGGCAAGATCCTGCGCCGTGAGCTGCGCGATGAAGAGCTGAAGAAGCAGGGCTTGAAGAAGATCGCCTGATCTTCTGAATTACCGGCCTCTTCGCGGGTGAACCCGCTCCCACAGGTTCTGTGCAACTCTCAAGGGTTACGCAATACCTGTGGGAGCGGGTTCACCCGCGAAGAGGCCGGCAAAATCAGCGCAATTTCTCGAGCATCTGGTAGTACCACATCCCCGCCGCCAGCAGCGGATTCCCCAGCAAGTCCCCCATCGGCACCCGCACATGCTTGCACTGGGCAAAGGTGTCGAACTTCTCCAGCGTCCCGGTCAACGCCTCGGCCATGATCTCGCCCATGATGTGGCTGGTGGCAATCCCGTGCCCCGAATAACCCTGGCAATACCACACGTTCTCCGACAGCTTGCCCAGCTGCGGGATGCGGTTGACCACGATGCCCATGGCGCAGCTCCACTGGAACTCGATCGGCACCCCTTTCAATGCCGGGAAGGTGCGCTCGATGCACGGGCGCAGTTCGCCTTCGATATCCCGTGAATCACGGCCGGAATAGTTGGCGCCACCGCCGAACAGCAGGCGCTTGTCGGCGGTCAGGCGGTAGTAGTCGAGCACGAAGCGGCAGTCGTATACCGCCAGGTCCTGCGGGTTGATCTGGTCGGCCAGCTCCCCCAGCGGTGCGGTGGTGACGATGCCGCCCATGGCCGGGAATATCTTGCCCTTGAGCTGGCGCTTTTCCAGTTTGTGGTACACATCGCCGGCCAGCATCACCTGGCGCGCCTCGACCCGCCCGTGCGCGGTGACCACCGCCGGGCGCGGGCCGTGGACGATCTCCAGCACTTCGGAGTTCTCGAAAATCAGCGCCCCCAGGCCATGGGCAGCACGGGCCTCGCCCAGGCACAGGTTGAGCGGGTGCAGGTGCAGGTTGCGCAGGTTCTTCAGCGCGCCCAGGTACAACGGGCTTTGCAGGTGTTCGGCCATGCCGGCGCGGTCCAGCAGTTGCACCTGCTCGCCCATGCCCCGGCGCCGGGCTTCGGCCTCGAAGGCGCGCAGCTCGTCCATGTGCGAGGGTTTCATTGCCGCATGCAGGTGGCCGCGCTTGAGGTCGCAGTCGATGCCGTAGCGCGCCACGCGCTGCTCGATCACCTGGTGCCCGCGCCAGCGCAGGTGCCAGATGAAGTCATCGACCTCGGCACCCAGGCGGTTGCGCATCTGCGAGCGCATGGCTTCGTCGCCCGAGAGGCTGCCGGTGACCTGGCCGCCGTTGCGCCCGCTGGCACCCCAGCCGATGCGGTTGGTTTCGACGATGGCCACCTTGAGGCCACGCTCGGCCAGTTCCACCGCCGTGGCTACGCCGGTGAAGCCGCCGCCGATGATCGCCACATCCACCTGCACCGTGCCCTTGAGCTGTGGGTACTCGGTGTGGTCGTTGAGGGTGGCGCTGTAGTAGGACGGCGCGCGCTGCGCCGGGCCCTTGTTCAATGCTGCATTCATGGTGGTTCCTTGTAATCTGGGGGGCTCAGGCCTGGTGCAGGTACCAGCGCCAGTCCTGCTCGCTGACTTCGGCCATGAACTGGCGGTACTCGGCGCGCTTGACCTTCAGGTACACGCCAAGGAAGTCCTCGCCCAGTGCTTCGCGAGCCCAGCTTGAGTGCTGCAGGGCGTCGAGTGCAGTCAGCCAGTCGGTGGGCAGGTGTTCGGTGGCCTGGGCATAGCCGTTGCCTTCCACCGGTGCCCCCGGGTCCAGCTGTTCGCGGATGCCCCGGTGGCTGGCGGCAAGGATCGCCGCAGCGGCGAGGTAGGGGTTGGCGTCGGCGCCGCAGATGCGGTGTTCCACATGCCGGCTGTTGGCCGGGCCGCCTGGTATGCGCAGGCTCACGGTACGGTTGTCGACGCCCCAGGTTGGCGCTAGCGGGGCATAGCTGTTGGCCTGGAAGCGGCGGAACGAGTTGGCGTTGGGGCAGAACAGCAGCAGCGAGTCGCGCAGGTGGCGCAGCATGCCGGCCACGGCCTGGCGCAGCAGCGGGGTGCCGGCCTTGTCTTCACTGGCGAACAGGTTGTTGCCGGCGCTGTCGGCCAGGCTCAGGTGCATGTGCATGCCGGTACCGGCCAGTTGCGCGAACGGCTTGGCCATGAAGCAGGCCTGCATGCCATGGGCGTGGGCAATACCCTTGACCAGGCGTTTGTAGCGCACGGCCTGGTCCATCGCCTGCAGGGCGTCGCCGTGCTCAAGGGTGATTTCCACCTGGCCGGGGGCGTATTCCGAAATCGCCGTGCGGGCCGGGATGCCCTGGGCCTTGCAGGCGGCGTAGAGGTCGGCGAGGAACGGCTCGATCTGCTCCAGTTCGCGCAGGCCATACACCTGGGTGGTGCGTGGGCGGCCGCCGTCGTTGTCCAGTGCCGGTTGCGGGCGGCCCTGGGCATCAGGTTTCTGGTCGAGCAGGTAGAACTCCAGCTCGCACGCCATCACCGGATGGTAGCCGTCGGCCTTCAACGCCTCGATGGTACGCAGCAGCACGTGGCGCGGGTCGGCGATGCTGGCCGGCAGGCCCTCGTTCGGGTGCATGCTCACCTGCACTGCGGCGGTCGGCACCCGGCGCCAGGGCAGGCGCACCAGGCTGCCTTCAAGCGGGTAGGCGCGGCAGTCGATATCGCCCACGTCCCATACCAGGCCGGAGTTTTCCACGTCGTCGCCGTTCAGGGTCAGGCCGAGAATGGTGCTGGGCAGCGGTCGGCCGGTCTGGTACACGGCTAGCAGTTCCTCGCGGTGCAGCAGCTTGCCGCGCGGTACGCCGTTGGCGTCGAGGATGAACAGTTCGAACAGCTCGATATCGGGGTTGTCGGCCAGAAAACGGCTGGCCTGCTCTACGGGTGCAAAGTGCATGTTGGATTCGCTCGCGGGTGCACGGGCCACCGCGCATGCAGGCGGCCTGGCTGAGTCAAACGGCCAGACGACGGCCGGGTTTGGTCACAAAGGCGAGAGCGGGAAATCCGGTGGGCGTGCGTGACGGCAGTGCCACAGGGCCCAGAAGGCGAGGATGATGTGGACCAGCGGATTTTCACCGGCACGGCGCCTGGCCTTCGCTTGCGAAGGGCGGGACGACGGTGGGGCGATGGGCTGGACGGGAGTCATGCCTTTGATACTCACATGCGGCGTAAGGTTGATTAAAGCAGTGAATGGCAACCTTTACATCGCATTTGGCTAAACATATGTGCTGTTGCAACTGGCCTCTTCGCGGGTGAACCCGCTCCCACAGGATCGCATCGAGGCTGAGAGCTGTGGGGTACCTGTGGGAGCGGGTTTACCCGCGAAGAGGCCGGCACAGGCAGCAGAAACCCGGCAAATCTGCGACAATCGCGCATCCTTCGAATGCCGATCATGAAAAAGCAGGCCCACCTGCATCACTAAAAAGCCCCATGACTGACCACGCCATCGACAAACTGCTGCAAAACCTCGACCACGCCATGATCGCCGACCGCCATCGCCTGCGCCGGCAATTGCACGAACTGCGCAAGCGCCCCGACGAGGCCAAGCTGGCGCAGTGGGTGGAAAAGGTCCAGGCGTCCTGTGCCCAGGTCACTGCGCGCCAGCAGAGCGTGCCGAGCGTGCGCTACGACGACAGCCTGCCGATCGCTGCCAAGCGTGACGAAATCAAGAAGGCCCTGGCCGAGCACCAGGTGCTGGTGATCGCCGGCGAAACCGGCTCTGGCAAGACCACCCAGTTGCCGAAGATCTGCCTGGAACTGGGCCGTGGCAGCCATGGCCTGATCGCCCACACCCAGCCCCGCCGGATCGCCGCGCGCAGTGTTGCCGCGCGGGTTGCCGAAGAGCTGGGTACGCCCCTGGGCGGGCTGGTCGGCTACCAGGTGCGCTTCGAGGACCAGAGCGACGCCAACACCCTGGTCAAGCTGATGACCGACGGCATCCTGCTGGCCGAAACCCAGCACGACCGCTTCCTCGAGCGCTACGACACGATCATCGTCGACGAAGCCCACGAACGCAGCCTGAACATCGACTTCCTGCTCGGCTACCTGAAGACCCTGCTGCACCGTCGCCCGGACCTGAAACTGATCATCACCTCGGCGACCATCGACCTTGAGCGTTTCTCCCAACACTTCGACGGTGCGCCGATCATCGAGGTGTCCGGGCGTACCTTCCCGGTTGAAACCTGGTACCGCCCGCTGACCAGCGAGCAGGACGAGGAGGGCAACCAGATCGAGGACGACCTCACCGTCGATCAGGCCATTGTCGCGACCCTGGACGAACTGGCGCAGCACGAGCGCAGCGAGGGCAAGGGCCCCGGCGATGTGCTGATCTTCCTGCCGGGTGAGCGCGAGATCCGCGATGCCGCCGAGATCCTGCGCAAGGCGCAACTGCGCCACACCGAGATCCTGCCGCTGTACGCGCGCCTGTCGCCGGCCGAGCAGCAGCGCATCTTCCAGCCGCACACCGGGCGCCGTGTGGTACTGGCCACCAACGTCGCGGAAACCTCGCTGACCGTGCCCGGCATTCGCTATGTGATCGACACCGGTACCGCGCGCATCAGCCGCTACAGTTACCGCGCCAAGGTCCAGCGCCTGCCCATCGAGGCGGTGTCGCAGGCCAGCGCAAACCAGCGTAAGGGCCGCTGCGGCCGGGTCGAGCCGGGCATTTGCGTGCGCCTGTACAGCGAAGAGGATTTCAACAGCCGGCCGGCGTTCACCGACCCGGAAATCCTGCGCACCAACCTGGCGGCAGTGATCCTGCAGATGCTGCACCTGCGCCTGGGCGCAATCGACGCCTTCCCGTTCATCGAGCCGCCGGATGGCAAGGCCATCAGCGACGGTTTCAACCTGTTGCAGGAGCTGTCGGCGGTCAACCGCGAGAACCAGCTGACGCCGATCGGTCGCCAGCTGGCGCGCCTGCCGATCGACCCGCGGCTGGGCCGCATGCTGCTCGAAGGCGCCCGCCTGGGCAGCCTGCAGGAAGTGCTGATCGTCACCAGTGCGCTGTCGGTGCAGGACCCGCGCGAACGCCCGCCGGAGCGCCAGCAGGCCGCTGACCAGGCACACGCGCAATGGAAGGATGTGGATTCCGACTTCGCCGCGCTGGTCAACCTGTGGCGTGGCTTCGAGGAGCAGCGTCAGGCGCTGACCGCCAACCCGCTGCGCAACTGGTGCCGCAAGAACTTCCTGAACTACCTGCGCCTGCGCGAATGGCGCGATGCCCATCGCCAGCTTGCGCTGATCTGCCGTGACCTGCAGTTGACGGTGAACAAAGAACCGTGCGACTACCAGAAGATGCACAAGGCCATTCTCAGTGGTCTGCTCAGCCAGATCGGCCAGAAGACCGAAGAAGGCGACTACCAGGGGGCGCGGCAGCGGCGCTTCTGGGTACACCCGTCGTCTGGCCTGGGGCGCAAGCGCCCGCAGTGGGTGATGGCCGCCGAACTGGTCGAGACCACCAAGCTGTACGCACGCATGGTGGCCAAGATCGAACCGGACTGGATCGAACCGCTGGCCGGCCACCTGGTCAAGAAGAACCACTTCGAGCCGCACTGGGAGAAGAAGCGCGGGCAAGTGGTGGCCTATGAACAGATCACCCTGTACGGCCTGATCCTGGTTGGTCGCCGCCCGGTGCATTTCGGCCCGATCGACCCGGTCACCTCACGCGAGCTGTTCATCCGCGAAGGCCTGGTGGGTGGCGAAATCCAGTCGCGGGCCAAGTGCCTGGCGGCCAACAAGCGACTGCTGGAAACCCTCGACGAACTCGAAGCCAAGGCCCGTCGGCGCGACATCCTGGCTGACGAAGAAACGCTGTACGCCTTCTACGAAGCGCGCCTGCCAGCGGAAATCCACCAGACCGCGACCTTCGACGCCTGGTACCGCATGGGCAGCCAGAAGGACGCCAACCTGCTGATCATGCGCGAGGAAGACGTTCTGGCGCGTGAGGCCAGCGAAGTGACCGCTGCGCAGTACCCCGACAGCCTGCAAGTGGGTGAATTGCGCCTGCCGCTGAGCTACCACTTCGAGCCCGGCCACCCGCGTGACGGCGTGACCGTGCGGGTGCCAGCGCCGCTGTTGCCGAGCCTGCCGGGCGAGCGCCTGGAGTGGCTGGTGCCAGGCCTGTTGGAAGCCAAGTGCGTGGCGCTGGTGCGCAACCTGCCCAAGGCCTTGCGCAAGAACTTCGTGCCGGTGCCGGACTTCGTCAAGGCCTCGCTGGCGCGCATGACCTTCGGCCAGGGCGCATTGCCGCAGGCCCTGGGGCAGGAGCTGCTGCGCATGACCGGTGCCCGTGTGCCCGATGAGGCCTGGGACGAGTCGGTCAACCTGGTCGAAGGCCACCTGCGCATGAACATCGAAGTGGTCGATGGCCAGGGCAAGTTCCTCGGTGAAGGCCGCGACCTGGCCGAGCTGACCGCGCGCTTTGCCGCCGCCAGCCAGGCAGCGCTGGCCGTGCCGCGTGACGCCAAGAGCGAGCAGCCGGTGCAGGCCAAGGCCTTCAGCGAGGTCAAGCAGACCGCGCAGCAGAAGATCGCCGGCCTGTCGATGACCGTGTACCCGGCGCTGGTGGAAGAGGGCGGCACCGTGCGCGAAGGGCGCTTCTCGACCCAGGCCGAAGCCGAGTTCCAGCACCGCCGCGCCTTGCAGCGCCTGTTGCTGCAGCAGCTGGCCGAGCCGGCCAAGTACCTGCGCGGCAAGCTGCCAGGGCTTACCGAACTGGGCCTGCTGTACCGTGAAATGGGCCGGGTCGAGGCGCTGGTCGAGGATATTCTGCTGGCCAGCCTGGACAGCTGCATCCTTGAAGGCGAACAGCCGTTGCCACGTGATGGTGCGGCCCTGGCTGGCCTGGCCGAACGCAAGCGCGGCAGCTGGGCCGAGCATGCCGAGCGCCTGGCACGGCAGACGTTGGAAGTGCTGAAGCTGTGGCATGGGCTGCAGAAGCGCTTCAAGGGCAAGATCGACCTGAGCCAGGCGGTGGCGTTGAACGATATCAAGCAACAGCTCGGCAACCTGGTGTACCCGGGCTTCGTCCGCGAAACCCCGGGGAGCTGGTTCAAGGAGCTGCCGCGTTACCTCAAGGCGGTGGAGCTGCGCCTGGAGAAGCTGGGTTCGCAGGTGCAGAAGGACCGGGTGTGGAGTGGTGAACTGGCCAACCTGTGGGCGCAGTACAAGGCCCGTGCCGACAAGCATGCTCAGGAAGGCAAGCGTGATGAGCAGCTGACCCTGTATCGCTGGTGGCTGGAGGAATACCGGGTTTCGCTGTTTGCCCAGCAGTTGGGGACCAAGGTGCCGATTTCCGACAAGCGATTGAGCAAGCAATGGAGCCAGGTGGAGGGCTAAACTTCCACAGTTGTGGCAATATTGATGCAATTTGGGGCTGCTTGGCGGCCCTTCGCGGGTACCACAGTGTTCTCAGGAGCAACGCGATCCCTGTGGGAGCGGGCGTGCCCGCGAACGAGGGCGCAGCCCTCGCCCTTAAATTGGCACTAAAGTGCCATTAACCTGTCATGTTTCCCAGCCAGCGCCCCGTGGCGATGGCCTTTGACCAGAGGAACGACCGTGCATAACGTCGTGATCAGCGGCACCGGCCTGTACACCCCGGCCCAGAGCATTTCCAACGAAGAACTGGTGGCTTCCTTCAACGCCTGGTCGCAGCAGTTCAACCAGGACAACGCTGCTGCCATCGAGCGCGCTGAAGTCGAAGCAGCGCCGCTGTCCGACGCGGCGTTCATCGAAAAGGCCTCGGGCATCAAGAGCCGCTTCGTCATGGACAAGGCTGGCATCCTCGACCCGCAGCGCATGAAGCCACGCCTGCCAGAGCGCTCCAACGACGAGCCGTCGGTGCTTTGCGAAATGGCCGTGGCTGCCGCCCGCCAGGCCCTGGAGCGCGCCGGTCGCACCGCCGCCGATGTCGATGGGGTGATCGTCGCCTGCTCCAACCTGCAGCGCCCGTACCCGGCCATTGCCATCGAAGTGCAGCAGGCGCTGGGCATCCAGGGCTTTGCCTTCGACATGAACGTGGCCTGCTCGTCGGCCACTTTCGGCATCCAGACCGCCGCCAACAGCGTGGCCCTGGGCCAGGCGCGTGCGGTGCTGATGGTCAACCCGGAGGTGTGCACCGGCCACCTGAACTTCCGTGACCGCGACAGCCATTTCATCTTTGGCGATGCTGCCACTGCGGTATTGCTCGAACGTGCCGACAAGGCCACTTCGGCGCACCAGTTCGACATCGTCAGCAGCAAGTTGTGGACCGAGTTCTCCAACAACATCCGCAACAACTTCGGCTTCCTCAACCGCGCGGCGGAAGAGGGCGAGGGTGCAGCGGACAAGCTGTTCATCCAGGAAGGCCGCAAGGTGTTCCGCGAAGTGTGCCCGAAGGTGGCCGAACTGATCGGTGAGCACCTGCAGGAAAACGGGCTGCAGCCCAGCGATGTGAAACGCTTCTGGCTGCACCAGGCCAACCTCAGCATGAACCACCTGATCGTCAAGAAGTTGCTGGGACGTGAAGTGGCCGAGGAGGATGCACCGGTGATTCTCGACCGTTACGCCAACACCAGTTCGGCGGGTTCGGTGATTGCCTTCCACCTGTACCAGGACGACCTGCCCAAGGGCTCGCTGGGGGTGTTGAGCTCGTTTGGTGCGGGGTATTCGATTGGTAGCGTGATTCTGCGCAAGCGCTGATTTATCTGGCGCCTGTACCGGCCTCTTCGCGGGCTTGCCCGCTCCCACAGGGACACCACAGCATTCGAAACTGTGATATCCCCTGTGGGAGCGGGTTTACCCGCGAAGAGGCCGGCGCATTTCTGCCAGGCAAAAAAAGCGGGAAACGCCGGATGGGGTCGGCATTTCCCGCTTCAGGTGACGCAGCGCAGGGTATCGCTTAGAACTTGGCTTCCAGGTCTACCTGCAGGGTATCTACATCGGCATCGCTGTTGGGCAATTGCGACAGATCGGTCTTGGCCATCAGGTAGGCCGCGCCCAGGGAGAAGTTCTTGTCGATTTCATAGCCGACCTTGAACTTGTGCCCGCGCGAACCGGTAAAGCCGTTGCCAAAGTCGGAGTCGGTGAACAGGCTGACCACCGCGTTACGCTGCACGTCGCGGTAGTTGTAGTCCAGGCTCCAGGCGCCGACCTTGGTTTTCAGGCCCGCCAGCCAGGCCTGGTCTTCGCCATCGGTGCTTTCGGTGTTCTTCACGTACTGGCCATACGCAGACAGCGGGATGGCAAAGCCGGTGAAGTCCAGCTGGCCGAAGCCTTCCACCAGGTTGAACTCGTTGGTGGTGTTGCCGAACGACTGCAGAATGGTTGCTTCCTTGTCGTTGTCGTAGCCATAGATACTGGCACCGACGGTCAGCTTGAGCACATCTGCCGGTGCGAACTTGGCGCCCAGCTGGCCGTGATAGACCTGTGCGTCATGCTTGTATTGCACACCGTCGCCATCGACGTTGTCCTTGAGGGTGTACTGACCGGCGCTGGCGAACACTTCGGCCCCGCCCAGGTCGGTCTTGTAGGTGGCTGCCACGCCTTCCGGGTTGATGTCGCTGTCCCAGATGATGTCGCCCATGCTCACCCATGGCTGCGCCATCTTGCCGCCAATCAGGTGCAGGTTGGGAACGGCGGTCGGGTGCCAGTCGAGGTAGGCCTGGTCGACCCACAGCGACTTCTTGTCGAAGTAGTTGTCGAAGCTCTGGTTGGTCGAGCGGCGGTCGGCGCTGCTGCCAGTGGCGATACGGATGCCGGCGTCGACCTGCGGGTTGATTTCGCTGTAGAAGCCGACACGGGCACGCACGCGCTGGCGGTCCTGGTTGCCGCTGCTGCTGTTCGGGTCGTCGACGTTGACGTCTTCGTAACGCAGGCGCACATCACCCTTGACCTGGGTCTTGGCGGCCCATGCCACTTTCTGTTCAAAGGAGCTCATCCGGTCGGACTGAGCTTTCTGAGCGGCCTTTTCCTTGGTTTCTTGAGCCAGGTCCGCCTGCAGTTCGTTGTACTGCGCCTGGTTGATCGAGCCGTTGGCGCGGAGCATTTCGAGCAGCTTGGCGTCGACAGCTGCACTGGCCGGAGTACTCAGAGCCAGCATCATGCCGGTGAGGCTCACTCCGGTAAGTGTAGAAACAAGACGCATAAGGTTCTCCCTGTTGAATAAGATGGGGGAGGCTCAAACGCCCGCCCCTGTATTGGCATGTCTTCGGAAAGGGCCTGAATAGACAGGTTCTGGGGTTCCGGAAAACAGGCGCAAGTATTGCGGGGGCGAGTGACAGATTAATGTCGAATTAGTGGCACTGCTGTTAAGTAATTGAGAATGAAAGGATCTGTCCCGGCTATCGTGATTTGAGTGGCGGGCCTTCCTTGGGGATACTGGGTACCTTGAAACAGCGAGCCAGAACCGTGACCAGCCTGTACAGCCTTGCCCATTTGCGTGATCTTCCGGCGGCCACCTGGGATGCCCTGGTGCCGGCCGGCCAACCGTTCCTGCGCCATGCGTTTCTCAGCGCCATGGAGGATAGCGGCAGCGTCGCGCGCAACACCGGCTGGGCTGCCGAGCACCTGGTGCTGGAGCGTGACGGGCAGGTACGGGCGCTGCTGCCGGCGTACCGCAAATGGCACTCGTTTGGCGAATACGTGTTCGACCATGGCTGGGCCGATGCCTGTGAGCGGGCCGGCATTGCCTACTACCCCAAGCTGCTCGGTGCCGTGCCGTTCAGCCCGGTCAGCGGCCCGCGCCTGCTCGCCGCCGACCCAGCCGATGGCCTGCTGGTGCTGCAGGCGTTGCCGGAGTACCTGGGCAAGGGCGGGCTGTCTGGCGCGCACATCAATTTCACTGACCCGGCGCTGGACGAACAGCTCGCTGGCCAGCCAGGCTGGATGGAGCGCCTGGGCTGCCAGTTCCATTGGCGCAATCACGGCTACCGCGACTTCCAGGACTTCCTCGACAGCCTCAGTTCACGCAAGCGCAAGCAAATGCGCAAGGAACGTGAACAGGTAGCCGGGCAGGGCATCGATTTTCGTTGGTACCGCGGGGCTGAGCTGGACCAGGCGCAGTGGGATTTCGTCTACCGCTGCTACGCCAACACCTATGCGGTGCGCCGCCGTGCGCCCTACCTGACCCGCGAATTCTTCAGCCTGCTGGCCGAGCGCATGCCCGAGGCGCTACGCGTGGTGATGGCGCGCCAGGGCGGGCGTGATGTGGCCATGGCCTTGAGCCTGGTGGGTGGCGACAGCCTGTTCGGTCGTTACTGGGGTTGCCTGGATGAATTCGACCGGCTGCATTTCGAGACCTGTTTCTACCAGGGCATGGACTTTGCCATTGCCGAGGGTTTGCAGCGTTTCGATGCCGGGGCGCAGGGCGAGCACAAGTTGATTCGCGGGTTCGAGCCGGTGCTGACGCGGTCATGGCACTACCTGCTGCACCCGGGGCTGCGGCGGGCGGTGGAGGATTTTCTGGTGCAGGAGCGGGACGGGGTGCGGGCGTATGCCGAGGAGGCCAGGGGGATGCTGCCCTATCGCCGGGACTGAGGGGTTTGGGTTGCCTTTGCCGGCCTCTTCGCGGGTAAACCCGCTCCCACAGGGATCGCACAAACTTCACGGCCTATGCAGTACCTGTGGGAGCGGGCAAGCCCGCGAAGAGGCCGGCACAGGAAATCAGTCCACTCCGACAAACCCCCCGGTCTGGTGATGCCACAACCGGGCATACAAGCCTTGCTGCTCCAGCAGCTCAGTGTGGCTGCCACTTTCGACAATCCGCCCCTTGTCCAGCACCACCAGCCGGTCCATCCGCGCAATGGTGGAAAGCCGGTGGGCAATGGCGATGACCGTCTTGCCCTGCATCAGCGTCTCCAGGCTTTCCTGGATCGCGGCTTCCACCTCCGAGTCCAGCGCCGAAGTGGCCTCGTCCATGATCAGGATCGGTGCATTCTTCAGCAGCACCCGGGCAATGGCGATGCGCTGGCGCTGGCCACCCGACAGCTTGACCCCGCGCTCCCCCACATGGGCATCGAAACCGGTGCGTCCCTGGGCGTCCGACAGCTGCGGGATGAACTCGTCGGCGCGGGCCCGGCGCACCGCTTCATGTAGCTCCGCCTCGCTGGCACCGGGGCGACCATACAGCAGGTTGTCGCGGATAGAGCGGTGCAGCAGCGAGGTGTCCTGGGTGATCATGCCGATCTGCGCGCGCAGGCTGGCCTGGCTCACTTCGGCAATGTCCTGGCCGTCGATGAGAATGCGCCCACCCTGCACGTCATACAGCCTTAGCAGCAGGTTGACCAGGGTCGACTTGCCTGCCCCGGACGGGCCGATCAGGCCAATCTTCTCGCCCGGGCGGATGTCCAGATTGAGCCCTTCGATCACGTTGGCCGCCTTGCCGTAATGAAAGTCCACGTCATCGAAACGCACCGCACCGCGGCTGACCTTGAGCGCCGGCGCGTTGGGCCGGTCGGTGACGGTGACCGGTTGGGCGATGGTCTGCAGGCCGTCCTGGACCATGCCGATGTTTTCGAAGATGCCGTTGACCACCCACATGATCCAGCCCGACATGTTGACGATGCGGATCACCAGGCCGGTGGCCAGGGCGATGGCGCCCACAGTGATCAGCGACTGGCTCCACAGCCACAGCGCGAGGCCTGTGGTGGTGACCACCAGCAGGCCGTTGAGGGTGGTGATCACCACATCCATGCTGGTGACCACGCGTGCGGCCAGCTGGGTCTTCTCGGTCTGTTCGCTGATCGCTTCGCGGGCGTATTGCTGTTCGTAGTCGGTGTGGGCGAACAGCTTGAGCGTGGCGATGTTGGTGTAGCCGTCGACGATACGGCCCATCAGCTTGGAGCGGGCATCGGAGGAAATCACCGAACGCTCCTTCACCCTGGGGACGAAATAGAACAGCGCGGCAATGTAGCCGGCGATCCATAGCAACAGCGGCAGCATCAGGCGCCAGTCGGCCTCGGCAAACAGCACCAGCGAGGTAATGGCATAGATCAGTACATGCCACAGCGCATCCACCGCCTGCACGGCGGAGTCGCGCAGCGAGTTGCCGGTCTGCATGATGCGCTGGGCGATGCGCCCGGCAAAGTCGCTCTGGAAGAAATTCAGGCTCTGCTTGAGCACATAGGTGTGGTTCTGCCAGCGGATCAGGCTGGTCATGCCGGGGTTGATGGTCTGGTGCACCAGCAGGTCGTGCAGGCCGAAGAACACCGGCCGCAGCAGCAGGACCACCACCAGCATCCAGATCAGCTCGCCGCTGTGTTCGCTGAAGAAACTGGCATTGGGGGTGCCCTGGGCCAGGTCGATGATGCGGCTGAGGTAGCTGAACATCGCCACCTCGATCAGCGAGGCGACCAGGCCGACCACCAGCAGGGCGAGAAAGCTGGGCCACACTTGGCGCAGGTAATACAGGTAGAACGGCCACACGGTGGTAGGTGGCGATTCAGTGGGTGCTTCGCGAAAGATATCGATCAGTTGTTCAAAACGGCGGTACAGCATGGGTAACGACACTCCTGTTCCATCCGGCCCTCAGGCGGTTTCACGTCCCTGTGAAGCCTGCGGTCAGTCGATGCGTTTGGCCGACTTGATGTAGACCGGGTCGGCCGGTACATCACGCATGCCTTTCTTGATGGTGGTCGGCGAATTGACGATCTGGTCGACCACTTCCATACCTTTGGTCACTTTGCCGAACACGGCGTAGCCGGCGTCGCGGCCCGGGTTGAGGAAATCATTGTCGGCGACGTTGATGAAGAACTGGCTGGTGGCCGAGTTCGGGTTGGAGGTGCGCGCCATCGACAGTGTGCCGCGGGTGTTCTGCAAGCCGTTGCTGGCTTCGTTGCGAATCGGGTCCTTGGTGTCTTTTTGCACCATCTGGTCAGTGAAGCCCCCGCCCTGGACCATGAACCCCGGGATTACCCGATGGAAGATGGTGTTGTTGTAGAAGCCACTGTCGACGTACTCGAGGAAGTTCTTGGTACTTACCGGTGCCTTCTCGGCATTCAGTTCGATTTCTACCTGGCCGAAGCTGGTGTCCAGCAGTACGTGCGGGGTCTTGTCGGAGGCCATGACGCTGGTGGCGAAGGCGACCGAGCAGGCGGTGAGCAGGAGTTTTTTCAGCATGGGCTCAAAGATCCTTGAGAGGTGGAAGCGGCTGCAAGGAACTGCAGCAGGGTCTGGTTGAAGACCTCGGGTTGGTCGAGGGGTGTAGCGTGCCGGGAATCGTCGATGACCACCAGCCTGGCGTGGGGCATCAGGGCGACGTAGCGTTCTTTCAGTTGTATCGGGGTGTAATCGTGGTCGGCGGCGATGACCAGGGTAGGACAGTGGATCTGCCCGATGCGTTCCTGCACGCCCCAGTCGACGATGGCGTCGAAACTCTTGAGGTAGGCGCGCTTGTCATTGCGCGCCCAGCGCTGGGCCATCTTCTCTCGCAGCTCGGCCTGCCCGGGCTTGGGGAACAGGCGTTCGGCCAGGCCCTTGCCGACGGTTTCGACACTGAGGAGGCGCGCCAGGCTCCAGCGTTTCAGCCACCAGAGCCAGTCACTGCGGGTGCGGCGCTTTACCTCGGGGGCGCTGTTGACGATGCACAGGCTGCGCAGCCATTGCGGGTGGTCGACGGCAAACTGGAAACCGACCATGCCGCCCATGGACAGGCCGACGAAGTGCACCGGGCCGGTGTGCAGGTGTTCGAGCAGGGCCAGCAGGTCGGCACTGAAGGTGGCGATCTGGTAACCGTCGTGGGGCTTGTCTGAGCGGCCGTGGCCGCGGATGTCCATCACGATCACCCGGTAGTGCTGGCTCAGCAGCGGCACCTGCATTTCCCAGTCCTGGCAGCTGGAACCCAGGCCATGCAGCAATACCAGGGGTTCGCCCTGGCCATATTCCGCGTAATGCAGTGCGCATCCTTCGTGTTCGAAATAGGCCATGGGCGCGGTCCTCTCAAGCTTGTGGGGGGGCTGCGAAGGGCACGTCCAGCGGCGCGGTATCGAAATTGCGCAGCAGGTCGATGAGAATCTGCGTGGCCGGGCCCAAGGTCTTCTCTTTGCTCGAGTAAAGGTAGAACAGTGGGTGGCGGCTGCCACCCTGATCCAGCGGCAACGGCTTGAGCACGCCTTCGCGCAGCTCGCGCTCGATCATGTGCCGGGGCAGCCAGGCAAAGCCCAGGCCACTGCTGACGAAGGTAGCGGCGGTGCCCAGGCTGCCGACGGTCCAGCGTTGCTCGGCGCCCAGCCAGCCGACATCGCGTGGCTGGGCGCGGCCGGAGTCGCGGATCACCACCTGCAACTGGCTTTCCAGGTCCTGAAAGGTCAGTTCACGGCCCAGGCGGTGCAGGCTGTGTTCGGGGTGGGCGACGGCGACGAACTCCACCGCGCTCAGTTCGGCGCCCAGGTAGCCGCCGATGCTGTAGCTGCTGATGGCGAGGTCGGCGATGCCTTCGTGCATCACTTCCTCGACGCCAGAAAGCACTTCTTCACGCAGGCGCACCCGGCAGCCGCGGCTCTGCGGCATGAATGCGGCCAGGGCACGTACCAGGCGGGCACTGGGGTAGGCGGCATCGACCACCAGGCGTACCTCGGCCTCCCAGCCTTGTTCCATGTGGTGGGCAAGGTCTTCTAGCTGGCTGGCCTGTTTGACCAGGTGGCGTGAACGGCGCAGCAGGACATTGCCGGCCTCGGTGAGCACTGCCTTGCGACCGTCGATGCGTAGCAGCGGCACGCCCAGTTGCTCCTGCATGCGGGCCACGGTGTAGCTGACCGATGACTGCGAGCGGTGCAATGCCTCGGCGGCCTGGGCAAACCCGCCATGATCGACCACTGCCTGCAGGGTTCGCCACTGGTCAAGGGTTACGCGCGGCGCTTTCATCTTTCGCTCCTGTTGTCCTAAGCTGCGCTCTTTCAAGGAGAGCGGCCCATGAAGAAATGTTGTGCGGCAATACTGATGTGCCTGCCCCTCGGGGCCATGGCTTATCCCATCGATGTGGAGAAGGACCTGACCGGGGTAAAGCTCGACTACACCGCCTATGACACGGCCTATGACATTGGCGCGATCACCCTCAACAACTATGGGCAGGTACCGGCGGCGTGCAAGGTAACCTTTCGCAACGGCCCAGAGGCACCACGGGTGCGCCGGGTGAACGTACCGGCCGGTAAAAGCGTCGATGTCACTGCCAAGTTCAATCGGCAGATCATCAAACTACGGATCGCCTTGAACTGCAGTGCAGAATAAACTGATAAATCGATAGATTGAACCCATTTTTTACGCTTTTTTATCGATAGGTCAAGCCGTAATCTCACCTCCATCGAATCGCAACCCTTTTTGCCGATGGAGGCACCCCATGTCCCGCGTACTGATCATCGAAAGCAGCGCCCGCCAGCAGGATTCCGTTTCCCGTCAGCTGACCCGTGATTTCATCCAGCAGTGGCAGGCCGCCCATCCGGCCGATCAGATCAGTGTGCGCGACCTGGCTGTCAATCCGGTGCCGCACCTGGACGCCAACCTGCTGGGTGGCTGGATGAAGCCCGAAGATCAGCGCAGCGCCGCCGAACTGGACGCCTTGGCCCGCTCCAACGAACTGACCGATGAACTGCTCGCTGCCGACGTGCTGGTGATGGCTGCGCCGATGTACAACTTCACCATCCCCAGCACCCTCAAGGCCTGGCTGGACCACGTGCTGCGTGCCGGCATCACCTTCAAGTACACCCCGACCGGCCCGCAGGGCTTGCTGACCGGCAAGCGCGCCATCGTCCTGACTGCCCGTGGCGGCATCCACGCCGGCGCCACCAGCGACCACCAGGAACCGTATCTGCGCCAGGTAATGGCCTTCATCGGTATTCACGATGTCGACTTCATCCATGCCGAAGGCCTGAACATGAGCCCTGACTTCCACGAGAAGGGCGTCAACCAGGCCAAGGCCAAGCTGGCGGCGGTGGCCTGAGGCTTGGCGAATTCCCAACCCTGACACCTGTTGTTGCTCCTTTGGGTGTACCTGCCCGGCCTGCATGGCCGGGCTTTTTTATGCCAGAAATTCATGGGTGCCTGTGCCGGCCTATTCGCGGGTAAACCCGCTCCCACAGGAATAACACGGCACCTGAGGCCTGTGGTGTCCCTGTGGGAGCGGGTTTACCCGCGAATAGGCCGGCACTGCCCTTACATTCCCCATGGTTGAACTGATTCCCCGCAACCCGCTAAGGTCGCGGCCTTGATCCACGAGAGGCAACCATGGGCTACCTGATAATCGTCGCGCTGATCCAGGCGTTTTCCTTCAGCCTGATCGGCGAGTACCTGGCCGGGCACGTCGACAGCTATTTCGCCGTGCTCGCGCGCGTGATGCTGGCGGGCCTGGTGTTCCTGCCGCTGACCCGCTGGCGCCAGGTCGAGCCGCGTTTCATGCGTTCGATGCTGCTGATCGGTGCGTTGCAGTACGGCATCACCTACGTCTGCCTGTACCTGAGCTTCCGCGTGCTCACCGTGCCGGAGGTGCTGCTGTTCACCATTCTCACGCCGCTGCACGTGACGCTGATCGAAGATGCCATGAACCGGCGCTTCAACCCGTGGGCGCTGCTGGCAGCGCTGGTGGCGGTGGCCGGCGCGGCGGTGATCCGCTTCGATACCATCAGCGGTGAGTTCTTCATCGGCTTCCTGCTGCTGCAACTGGCCAACTTCACCTACGCCGCCGGCCAGGTGCTGTACCGCCACCTGGTTGCACGCCACCCCAGCGACCTGCCGCACTACAAGCGCTTTGGCTACTTCTACCTGGGCGCGTTGATCGTGGTATTGCCGGCCTTCCTGCTGTTTGGCAACGCCCAGCACCTGCCGACCACCGATGTGCAGTGGCTGGTACTGCTGTTCCTGGGCCTGTGCCCGACGGCGCTGGGGCTGTACTGGTGGAACAAAGGCGCGTGCCTGGTATCCGGGGCCACGCTGGCGGTGATGAACAACCTGCATGTACCGGTGGGGCTGCTGTTGAACCTGCTGATCTGGAACCAGCATGAGCCATTGGGCCGGCTGCTCCTCGGCGGGGCGGTGATCCTGGCCTCGGTGTGGATGAGCCGCCTGGGCGGCCTGACGTTATCGGGCAAGGCATGGCGCAGCTAGCTATGACACGTTCGTTACTGGGCCCGTAACCCGTCGGTGACTACCCGATAATCAAAAAAATAAAAATCGGAGTCCGGCGTGAAGCTAGAAACGCGAAGTATCGAATTTGTCCCACACGCTGAGCGTTATGGTACGCCCAAACGATTGTTCACCATCTGGTTCAGCTCCAATTTCCAGATAACCGCCCTGATGGTCGGCACCCTGGGCGTGGCGTCCGGGCTGAGCCTGGGCTGGACCTTGTTGGCCCTGTTGGTCGGCAACCTGATCGGCACCGTGTTCATGGCCGCGCACTCTGCCCAAGGGCCGCACCTGGGCGTGCCACAGATGATCCAGAGCCGGGCGCAGTTCGGTGTCCATGGTGCGGCGCTCCCTCTGCTGGTGATGGTCACGGCCGCAGTCCTGTTCCTCGCCGCCAGCGGCGTGCTGATGCGCAATGCCCTGCAGGCGCTGGTGCCCATGAGCGATGACCAGGCGATCGTGGTGGTCGGTTTGCTGACTTTTGTCATCGGCTTTGTCGGCTACGAGCTGATCCACCGCCTGGGCGCGTGGATGAGCCTGTTGTCCACGCTGGTTTTTGCCGGCGCCCTGGTGCTGATCCTGCTGCACCCCGGCGACATGGCAACCACAACGGCGGTGAGTACCGGCTTCTCGTTCACCGCCTTCAACCTGATCGTGGCCCAGTCGGCCTCCTGGACGCTGGGGTATGGCCCGTATGTGGCCGACTACTCGCGCTATCTCCCCGCCAACGTCAACCCGCGCGCCACGTTCTGGGCCACCTATTGCGGTTGTGCGCTGGGCTCCTTCGCCATGATGGCGCTCGGTGCGCTGGTGGCTGTGGAACTGCCCTCGGCACTGGGACATGACCCGGCCACAGCCATTGCTGCGCTGTTTGGCCCATGGGCGCCGTTGGCGCTGGCAGTTATCGCGCTGGGGGTGATCCAGTACAACGTCCTGTGCCTGTACAGCGCCTACATGTCATCGGTCACGATCTTTGGCGCCTTCAAGACCATCCGGCGCGTGACCGCGACGGCCAAGGCCCTGGTAATGGCTGGGCTGACCGCAGCGGCAACGGTGATCGCCATCGCCACCCAGTACAATTTCGATACGTTCTTTGCCGACATCCTGATCGGCCAGCTGTACCTGCTGATTCCATGGAGCGCGATCAACCTGGTGGATTACTACTGGGTATGCCGAGGGCACTATGATGTGGGGGCGCTGTATGACGCCAAGGGGCGTTATGGTTGCTTCAATCGTCGAAGCCTGGCGGTGTACGCCGTGTCGATCATCGGTACCATCCCGTTCATGAAGCTGTCGTTCTACACGGGCTTCGTGGCCGAGTGGCTGGGGGCGGATATCAGCTGGGCGATGGGGTTGATCCTGGCCGGTGCGCTGTATTGCATGGTCCATGGACGCGAGAGCAACCGCCTTTCGACAACCATGAATGCGCACCCCTGACTCGGCCCTGACACGGAAAGGGGCCGCTTTGCGGCCCATCGCAGGCAAGCCAGCTCTCACAGGCACCGCGCAAAATTCGAGACGTGTGCAGTACCTGTGGGAGCTGGCTTGCCGGCGATGGGCTGCGAAGCAGCCCCGGCAATATCAAGCCTCGCCCATTTCTTCCAGCCGACGCGGCACAGGCTCTTGCGATACACGCCCGCTCAACCCCACCCGCATGTCATTACCACTCGGCTGTTGATACAGGCTCAAGCCAAACTCCGGCAACACCGCCAGCAGATAATCGAAGATATCCCCCTGAATCCGCTCGTAATCCGCCCACACCGTAGTGGTGGTAAAGCAATAGATCTCCAGCGGCACGCCCTCGGCGGTGGTCTGCATCTGCCGCACCATGCAGGTCATGTTCGGGTGCACGTTGGGGTGGTTCTTCAGGTAGGCCAGGGCGAACGCGCGGAACGTGCCGATGTTGGTCAGCTTGCGGCGGTTGGCCGACAGCTCGGCCACTGGCCCCATGGCCTCGTTCCAGCGCTGCAGCTCCTGACGCTTGCCGGCCAGGTAGTCGGCTAGCAGGTGCACCTGGCTCAGGCGCTGTTCTTCCTCGCGCGTCAGGAATCGCACGCCGGCCGCGTCGATGAACAGGCTGCGCTTGATGCGCCGGCCACCGGACTGCTGCATGCCGCGATAGTTGCGGAACGACTCGCTCATCAGGCGCCAGGTGGGGATGGAGACGATGGTCTTGTCGAAATTCTGCACCTTCACCGTGTGCAGGGTGATGTCCACCACGTCGCCATCGGCGCCGACCTGGGGCATCTCGATCCAGTCGCCCACGTGCAGCATGTCGTTGCTGGTCAGCTGCACGCTGGCGACGAACGACAGCAGGGTGTCCTTGTACACCAACAGCAGCACCGCCGACATGGCGCCCAGACCGGACAGCAGCAACAATGGCGAGCGGTCGATCAGGGTGGCGACGATGACGATGGAGGCGAAGATCCACAGCATCATCTTGGCCAGCTGCACGTAGCCCTTGATCGAGCGGGTGCGGGCGTGTTCGGTGCGGGCATAGATGTCGAGCAGGGCATCCAGCAGGCACGACAGCGCCATGGTCATGAACAGCAGGGTAAAGGCCAGGGCGACATTGCCGAGGAAGTGCTGGGCGGTGTCGGACAGCTCGGGCACCAGTTTCAGGCCGAACTGCAGCACAAGTGACGGCGTGGTCTGCGCCAGGCGGTGGAACACCTTGTTGTTGCGCAGGTCGTCCAGCCACTTCAGCGCTGGCTGGCGGGCCAGCAGGCGGGCGCCATGCAGCACCAGGAAGCGCGCCAGGCGGCCGATGACCAGGGAAACAAGCAGCAGCACCGCCAGGCCGATGGCCGCGTGCAGCATCGGATGTTGGTCAAGGGTGCCCCACAGGTCGAGGGAGTCACGCCAGATTCGTTGAATATCCATGGGCTTGCTTACAGTCTTGTTGCCAAACGAGGCGCCATTAGAGCGCGGATGGCGACAAAGTTGCCAAAAGAAATTCGGCTAAGGCGGCAGAAAACGTTACCCTATGCAACTGAATTTCCCGCACTTGCCTGAGGTTACCTCCGTGTTCTCCCAATTCGCCCTGCACGAACGCCTGCTTAAAGCCGTGGCCGAGCTTAACTTTGTCGAGCCTACCCCGGTGCAGGCTGCGGCCATCCCCCTGGCCCTGCAAGGGCGTGACCTGCGCGTGACCGCACAGACCGGCAGCGGCAAGACCGCGGCCTTCGTGCTGCCGCTGCTCAATCGCCTGGTCGACCTGCGCGAGCGCCGCGTCGAGATCCGCGCGCTGATCCTGCTGCCGACCCGTGAGCTGGCCCAGCAGACCCTCAAGCAGGTGCAGCTGTTTTCGCAGTTCACCTACATCAAGTCGGGCCTGGTCACCGGTGGTGAAGACTTCAAGGAACAGGCAGCCATGCTGCGCAAGGTGCCGGATGTGCTGATCGGCACCCCGGGCCGCCTGCTCGAGCAGCTCAATGCCGGCAACCTCGACCTGTCCCACGTGCAGGTGCTGATCCTCGACGAAGCCGACCGCATGCTCGACATGGGCTTCGCCGAAGACATGGAGCGCCTGTGCAAGGAGTGCGAGAACCGCCAGCAGACTCTGCTGTTCTCCGCCACCACTGGTGGTGCGGTCTTGCGCGACATGATCGGCAAGGTGCTGAAAGACCCTGAGCACCTGATGCTCAACAGCGTTTCGCAGCTGGCAGAAGGCACCCGCCAACAGATCATCACCGCCGACCACGACCAGCACAAAGAGCAGATCGTGCAGTGGCTGCTGGCCAACGAAACCTTCGACAAGGCGATCATCTTCACCAACACCCGCGCTCTGGCCGACCGCATCTACGGCCACCTGGTGGCCAAGGATGTGAAGGCCTTCGTACTGCACGGCGAGAAGGACCAGAAGGACCGCAAGCTGGCCCTGGAACGCTTCAAGCAGGGTAGCTCCAAGGTGCTGGTGGCGACCGACGTCGCGGCCCGTGGCCTGGACATCGACGGCCTGGACCTGGTGATCAACTTCGACATGCCCCGCAGCGGTGACGAGTACGTGCACCGCGTGGGCCGTACCGGCCGTGCCGGTGGCGAAGGCCTGGCGATCTCGCTGATCACTCACAACGACTGGAACCTGATGTCGAGCATCGAGCGCTACCTGAAGCAGCAGTTCGAGCGCCGGGTGATCAAGGAAGTGAAGGGCACCTACAACGGGCCGAAGAAGGTCAAGGCCTCGGGCAAGGCGGCTGGCAGCAAGAAGAAAAAGGTCGAGAAGAAGACCGGTGACAAGAAGGCAGCCGCCAAGCGCAAGCCAACTGCCAAGCCAAAGGCCAACGCACCGCTGGCCAGCGCTGACGGCCTGGCGCCGCTGAAGAAGCGCAAGCCTGCGGCTGAGTAACGCTCGCTAACGGTGTTGGCTGCTTCGCGGGTGAACCCGCTCCCACAGTGACCCTACAGGCTTCCAGGCCTGTGCAATCCCTGTGGGAGCGGGTTTACCCGCGAAGGGGCCAGCACAGGCGACCACTATTCAGCCTTTTTCTCCGCCCCTTTCAATTCCTTGATCCGCGTGTCGATCAGCTGACACTTGTCGGGCAAATCCTTGCTCGCCGTCCCAAGCTCCATCCCTTGAAGCTCGTCATTGATCTCCTTGGCCTTCTGCGGGTTCTGTTCGGTCAACCGGGTGACCAAACCGGCCAGCTCTTCGCGTTTCTGCGTCGCTTCTTCCGGTGTGCAGGCCCAGGCGGGCAGGGCGCAGAACAAGGCAGTGGCGCAGGCAATGGGCAGTAGCAGTTTCATCCTTCCTACCTCCGGCGGTGGTGATGCCCGGTGGAGGCATGCGCCTGGCCGTTAGTTCAGCGCCTTCGACCGATGGGCCTTGCTAGCCGGTTGGCTAGGCCGTTTCCGCTCTAGGCTGTAATCCATTTCCCCAAGCCTCCTGCGGCTATTGAAGGTCGTGCGATCGCCCCCTAGCCTTGGCCTGGATCAGGAGGTATCGTATGTACAGATGTAAATACGGAGCGTCCCAAGGCAGGGTGATGTCATTCGCATCATTTCTGCACGCAAAGCCACCAGATGGGAGGCCAAACATTATGACCAAAGCATCGAAAACTGACTGGAGCCGCCTGGCTCGACAGGACGACCAGGCTATCGATACCTCGGATATTCCTGAACTGGATGAAAATTTCTTCCGCGAGGCCGAGCTGCGAGTTCCAGCCAAGCAGACGGTGACCATTCGCCTGGATTCCGATGTGCTCGCCTGGTTCAAAGAGCAGGGTAGCGGCTACCAGACCCGGATCAATCAGTTGCTGCGCCAGTACATGCAAGCGCAACAACGCCAGCGCTGAGATATTTCGGAACGCCGGGCAACCTCGACAGGTCCCAACCTGTGTACCCCTTCCGTCCACAGCAGGAGCCCGTAGCCATGAGCATCGCCTACGACTGGGACCTGATCGAGCGTTTGCTGCACGAGGTGCAGAACGGCGCCGGTCACAGCTTCACGCCACGCCCCTATGCCGAGCAGCACGCTGCGGCACTGGCCGCCAAAGGTGAGCCGGTGGGCGACCTGGACCACCTGAAAACCCGCGCCTGCGAGTATGAAAGGCTGTTGTTCGAGCGTGGTTTCATCGAAACCCGGCCCGAAGAGGATGGCGGCAATGGCGAGAACTTCGTGTTGACCGAGCGTGGTTCGCGGCTGATGAGCCTGATCGACAGCAGCATCCCGGGCTTCGAGCACCCGCGCCAGGTGCTGGACGAGCAGGAAGATGCGCTGGACGAAACCACCTTCGAGCAGGTGTCGGCGAAGGCACAGATCGCCTGAGGTCGTTTTGAGGGTGGCAAGGGCGGCCATGGAAACCCGATAATCGGTAGTTCATGAACACTGCCGAGACCTCGCCCATGCCAATGACCACCGTCGAGGCCCGCCTATGAGCGCGGTCCGCAAGAACCCTGATGCCTTTGCCTTCCAGGTGATGCTGGGGCTGTGCCTGATCTGGGGTTGCCAGCAGGTTTTGATCAAGACTGCCGCCATCGATATCGCGCCGGTGATGCAGGCGGCGTTGCGCAACGGCATCGCCGCCGTGCTGGTGGGCCTGATGCTGTGCTGGCGCGGGGGTTGGAACCAGGTCGGCAGCACCTGGCGTGCCGGGGTGGTGGCGGGCGGGCTGTTCGGCCTGGAGTTCCTGTTCATTGCAGAGGGGCTGAAGCTGACCTCGGCGGCGCACATGTCGGTGTTCCTCTATACCGCGCCGGTTTTTACCGCGTTGGGCCTGCATTTCAGGTTGCCCAGCGAACGCCTGCGGCTGCTGCAGTGGCTGGGGATCCTGCTGGCGTTCGGCGGCATTGCCATGGCATTTGCCGGCGGTATGTCGTTCGAGCACATGGATGGCCGCACCCTGTTGGGCGATGCCTTTGGCGTGATCGCCGGGCTGGCCTGGGGGGCGACCACAGTGGTGGTGCGCTGCTCGCGGCTGTCGGAGGCGCCGGCGACCCTGACCCTGTTCTATCAGCTGGCGGTGGGCTTTGCCGGGCTGCTGCTGATTGCCTTGCTCAGCGGGCAGATCGGCGCGGTGGCGCTGACGCCGCTGGCGATGGGCAGTGTGCTGTTCCAGGGGATTGTGGTGTCGTTCATCAGCTACCTGACCTGGTTCTGGTTGCTGCGAAAGTACCTGGCGTCGAACCTTGCGGTGTTTTCGTTCATCACCCCGCTGTTCGGGGTGACCTTTGGCGTGTTGCTGCTGGATGAGCCGCTGAGCCTGAACTTTGTGGTTGGCGCGTTGATGGTGCTGCTGGGGGTGGTTCTGGTGAGTGCCGAGCCTTGGGTGAAGCAGCAATTGCGTAAGTTTGTGGGGTAAGGGCTGGCCTGTGCCGGCCTCTTCGCGGGTGAACCCGCTCCCACAAGTTACTGCACAATATTCGAGACCTGTGACATACCCTGTGGGAGCGGGCAAGCCCGCGAAGAGGCCAGATCAGGCAATCTCAATTCAGGATGCGGCCTTGGCCTGACAGGCGCTGCCCTGCTGTACCGAGCTGGCAAACAAGACCAACCCCCCAGCCACCACCAACCCACCCGCCGCCACCATCAGCGCAGGCTGCAGCCCGCCGCTGTAATGGCTGCTGACCGCCGCCAACAATGGCCCGCTCAATTGCCCCAGGGCAAAGCAGGCCGTCAGCAGCCCGGCATTGCGCTGGGTGGCATGCGGCGCGAGCTCCCGCGAACGTTGCATCACCAGCTGCATGCAGGCCAGGAACGGCCCGCCACACAGCACCACGCCCAACGCCAGGCCGACACCCCCGCCCATCAGGCAGGCCAGTACACCCAGCCCCTGCAGCCACAGGGTGGCGGTGAGCCAGATCGAGGTACGGCCGCCGCGCCGCATGCTCACCACCAGCACCCCCAGCGCCGCCGCCAGGCCGAACGCAGGCCAGAACAGGTCGGCAAGCCACTGCCCACGAAACTGCTGGTTGGCCATCTGCGACAGGAAGGTGGCCGGCAGGATGTAGCCCACGCCATACAGCGCATACACCAGCCCCAGGCGGCCGATGCCGACACTGCCCGTCGGGCCCTGGCGTGCAGCCGACGGCACCGGCGCCGCTTGCAGCGCCCCGGGCAGCCAAGGCCGGACCGCCAGCAGCATCACCAGCGCGGCCACGGCATAGATCAGCCACAGTGCTGCCGAGCCCAACCCCCATAAGTGCGCCACCAGTGCCAGCAAACCGGTCAGCGCAATGCCCAGGCCAGGCCCTGCGAACACCAGGGCACCCAGGCGCTGGCGGTTGTTGGCATTGGCTACCTGCTGGCTGAGGCTGGTGATCATCACCAGCACCCAGGCACTGGCTACACCGGTGCCGAAGCGCAGCAGCAGGTGGCTCCAGAATCCGTCGGCGGCCCATGAGACCAAGGTCAGCAGCACGCACAGCCACAGCCCGCCGTGCAGGCGCAGGCGCACCTGGCCCGGCGAGCGGGCGAACATGGCATCGACCGCGCCGATGAAGTAACCCAGGTAGTTGGCCGCTGCGACCAGCCCGGCGACTGTCAGGTCGAGCTGGCCTTCGGCAATCAGTTGCGGCAGCTGCGGAGTCAGGGCGAAACGGCCGATGCCCATGGCCATCATCAGCGCCACGGCGCTGGCCAGCAGTTGAATGAGTGGCGACATGACAAGTCTCCTGCAGGGATGTAAGCGATGGCTGGCAGGTTAGGGCGGTTTCTTTTTCAATAAAATTGAATAATGATGATCAAGTTGTTCTGTTTTGGAGAATGCCGTGGAGTTCAGCCAACTGCGTATCTTCCAGGCCGTGGCCGAGGAAGGTTCGGTCACCCGTGCCGCAGAGCGCCTGCATCGGGTGCCGTCGAACCTGTCGACGCGCTTGCGCCAGCTCGAGGAACAGCTGGGTGTCGAGCTGTTCCTGCGCGAGCGCCAGCGTCTGCAGCTGTCGCCGGCGGGCAAGGTGCTGCTGGACTATGCCAACCGCATGTCTGCCTTGCGCGACGAGGCACTGGCCGCCGTGCGCGGTGGCCAACCGGCCGGGGACTTCGTGCTGGGGACCATGTACAGCACCGCGGCGACCCATTTGCCGAGGTTGCTGGCGCGCTATCACCAGGCCTACCCGGCGGTTAACCTGCAGGTGCGTGCGGCGCCCAGTGGCGAGCTGCTGGAAGGCCTGCTCAACCACACTTTGGACGCGGCCTTGGTGGACGGGCCGCCGAGCCTGTCCGGGCTGGATGGTGTGCCGCTGTGCGATGAGCAACTGGTGCTGATTACCAGCCCCGAGCACCCGGCGGTGCACACTGCCAAGGACGTGGCGGGCAAGGCGGTGTTCACTTTCCGCCAGGGCTGCTCGTACCGCATGCGCCTGGAGGCCTGGTATGCCCATGCCCATACGCCCATGGGCCGGGTGATGGAGATCGAGTCGTACCAGAGCATGCTGGCCTGCGTGATCGCCGGCGCGGGCGTGGCAATGATGGCCAGGTCGATGCTCGACAGCCTGCCCGGGCGCGATCAGGTAAGGGTCCATCCGTTGCAGGCGCCATTCGATCAGGCGGTCACCTGGTTGATGTGGCGCCAGGGCATGCGTGGGGCGAATTTGCAGGCCTGGATCGACCTGCAACAAAGCGAAACGATTAACCAGTCGTCGGAATGCGCCGGTACGGCTTGATCCGTATCAAAATGGCCCTTATCTGTAGCTGTAGAGGCATGCGTAATACAGGACATAGGGCTATGATCTGTATGAAACATCGCAGGATTGAATTGCCGTGAGGCTGACCCGTCAAGGGGGCATTATGAATAAACCACTGTCCAACTGGCTCCACGACCTGGCTGTCGCCTTGGGGCTGATTCCACCACCCTTGCAGCCGGTGCCGATCCCGACTGATGAAGAGCAGCGCAAACGCCAACCGCGTCGTCGCTGATACAGACAAAGGCCGCTGCACCTGGGTGGGTGCAGCGGCCTTTTTGTGCCTGATGAAAATCTGTTGCCTGTACCGGCCTCTTCGCGGGTAAACCCGCTCCCACAGGTCCCCCACAGCACTCGGCCTGTGATATTCCTGTGGGAGCGGGTTTACCCGCGAAAGGGCCAGTACAGGCAGCCCGGATCTGTCAGGCCAGTTTCACCGCCGCCGCCGGCTTGCGCGACACCAGGCTGACCACCACAAAACTCACCAGGCCAACCGCCAGGCTGTAGTAGATCGGCGTATTGGCCTCCAGCCCATCCTTGAACATGAACAGCAGCGCGGTCGCGAAGCCCAGCGACATGCTGGCGATAGCCCCGGCAGTGGTAGCGCGCTTCCAGAAAATCGCGCCGATCAGCGGGATCAGCATGCCGCCGACCAGCAGGTTGTAGGCCAGGGTCAGGGCATTGATCACATCGTTCACCACCAGGGCGATGCCCAGCACCACCAGGCCGGTGAGCAGGGTGAACAGGCGGCTGACGCCCAGGCTCGACGCCTTGCCGCCACGCAGCTTGGGCAGCAGGTCTTCGGTCAGGGTGGTCGACGCAGCCAGCAGGCCGGCGCTGGCGGTGGACATCATGGCGGCCAGCGCCGCTGCCATCAGCAGGCCACGGATGCCATCGGGCAGGGTGGTCTTGATCATCTCGGCAAAGGCATTGTTCGGGTTGGCCAGGTCGGGCATCAGCACATGCGCGGCCATGCCGATCGCGGCGCAGGCCAGGCCGTACAGCACGCAGTACACACCAGCGGTGGTGCCAGCGCGCTGGCAGACCTTCTCGTCACGGGCAGTGAATACCCGCTGCCAGATGTCCTGGCCGATGAGGATGCCGAAGAAGTAGATCAGGAAGTAGGTGATGATGGTGTCCCAGCCAATGGTAGTCAGCTGGAAGCTGGCCGCCGGCAGCTTGGCCACCAGGGTGTCCCAGCCACCGGCCTTGTACAGGCACACTGGCAGCAGGATGAACATCAGGCCGACGGTCTTGATCACGAACTGGACGATGTCGGTCAGGGTCAGCGACCACATGCCGCCAATGGTCGAGTACAGCACCACCACACCACCACCCAGCAGCAGCGAGGCCCAGAACGGCAGGTCGAGCAGCACCTGCAATACGGTGGCCATGGCCAGGGTCGAGGTGACACCGATCATCAGTGCGTAGGCCAGCATGATCACGGCGCTGGCCTGGCGTGCGGCCGGGTTGTAGCGCTGCTCCAGCACCTGGGTCACGGTGAAGATGCGCAGGCGCAGCAAGGGTTTGGCGAGGAACAGGTTGAGGGCGATGATGCCCAGGCCCAGGGCTGCGCACAGCCAGAAGCCGGAGATGCCGTGGACGTAGCCCAGGCGCACGGTGCCGACGGTGGAAGCACCACCGAGCACGGTGGTGGCCATGGTGCCCATGTACAGGACCGGGCCGAGGTTGCGCCCGGCCACCAGGTAGTCCTCGTGGGTTTTCGCGCGCCGCATGCCATACCAGCCAAGCCCGAGCATGCCGGCGGTATAGATCATTACAACAATGATGTCCAAGGCCATTGGGGGTCTCCCGATTATCTTTATTATGGCGAGATCGACCACCCGGGCGTTTGCACGGCGCCCGGCGGTCATGTCGTGTGTTGGCGGGCCTCAGTGGCCCTCCCATATGGCTCCTGCCGGGGTACAGCGGTATTAGCGACGCACTACGCCCGGTAGCACGCAGAGCATCTCGAACAGCAGGTTGGCACCGAGCAGCGAGGTGTTGCCGGTGGTGTCGTAAGGCGGGGAGACTTCGACGAGGTCACAGCCGATCAGGTCCAGGCCGTGGCAGCCGCGAATGATCTCCATCGCCTGGATGGTGGTCAAGCCGCCGATTTCCGGGGTGCCGGTACCGGGCGCCCAGGCCGGGTCGATGCCATCGATGTCGAACGACAGGTACACCGGACCACCGCCGACCTTTTCGCGCACTTCGGCCATCAACGGTTCCAGCGACTTGTGCCAGCACTCTTCGGCCTGGACCACACGGAAGCCCTGGCGGCGGCTCCAGTTGAAGTCATCGGCGGTGTAGCCCTGGGCGCGCAGGCCAATCTGCACCACGCGGTCGCAATCGAGCAGGCCTTCTTCCACGGCGCGGCGGAAGGTGGTGCCGTGGGCGATCTTCTCGCCGAACATGTGGTCGTTGACGTCGGCATGGGCGTCGATGTGCACCAGGCCGATCTTGCCGTGCTTCTTGTGCAGCGCGCGCAGGATGGGCAGGGTGATGGTGTGGTCGCCACCCAGGGTCAGCGGAATGATGTTGTGCTCGAGGACCTCGTCATACGCTTCTTCGATGATGCGCACGGCGTCCAGCAGGTTGAAGGTGTTGATCGCCACGTCACCGATGTCGGCCACCGACAGCGAGTCGAACGGTGCAGCCCCGGTGGCCATGTTGTACGGGCGGATCATCACCGATTCGGCGCGGATCTGGCGCGGGCCGAAGCGGGTGCCGGAGCGCAGCGAGGTACCGATATCCAGTGGCACGCCGATGAAGGCGGCGTCCAGGCCTTGGGCACTTTGCAGGTGGGGGAGACGGAGCATGGTGGCGATGCCGCCGAAACGCGGCATTTCGTTGCCGCCCAGTGGTTGGTGGAGGATCTTGTCCACGGTGGGCCTCATCAGTCGGTCGATTGTTCTGTTTGTTCGAACCTGTGCCGCCGCGCGCCTTTCAGGTTTGGTCTTGCTGGCGGGCAGGGACATTTCGGCCAAGTCTGCTGAAGGTAGTGCCGGGGAAAAATCGCTACCGGCAAATACTTAGTTCAGGAATTTCTGAACTAATGACGCAGAGCGGTTAGACTGCGCGCAAATACCCTTGCGGAACCGTTGCACCATGGCCTCGACCTTGCCCGACCTGAAACTGCTGCGCATCTTCGTCAGCGTGGTGCGCCACCAGGGCTTTGCCAATGCCCAGCGCGAACTGAACCTGTCGACCTCGGCCATCAGCACCTACATGAGCCAACTGGAAGGCGCCCTGGGGATTGTGCTGTGCCACCGTGGCCGTGGCGGGTTCAGCCTGACCAGCAAAGGCGAGCTGTTCCACCAGGAAACCCTGCGCCTGCTGGCCGAGCTGGACGGTTTCGAACAGTATGCCGCCGCCCTCAAGGGCGAGTTGCGCGGCACCCTCAACCTGGGGGTGATCGACTCCACGGTCGGTGACCGGGCCTTGCCGCTGGCCGAGGCCATCGGCGCCTATAGCCAGGAACACCCGGCGGTGCATCTTCACCTGTCGGTGTCCAGCCCTTACGAGCTGCAACTGGGCGTGCAGGACAACCGCCTGGACCTGGCCATCGGGGCGTTTTCCTCGCGCATGAGCGGGCTGCTCTACCAGCCGCTGTACCGTGAGCAGCACTGGCTTTACTGCAGTAGCCGCCACCCGTTGTATGCCGAGCGGCGCATTCCCGAGCAAGTGGTGACCCAGCAGCGCATGGTCGGGCGTGGCTACTGGAGCCAGGCCGAGCTGGCCCGGCATGGTTTCAAGCACAGCGCGGCAACCGTGGAGAGCATGGAGGCGCAGTTGATCCTGATCCTGTCCGGGGCCTACATCGGCTACCTGCCCGAGCACTATGCCCAGGCCTGGGTCGACAAGGGCGACTTGCGCGTGCTGTCGCCGTCGACCTTCGGCTACCAGGCACCGTTTTCGCTGATCATTCGCCGCGGGCGCAGTCGCGAGCCATTGATCCAGACCTTCCGCGACCTGCTCAAAAGCCAGCTCATCGTGGGCTGAAGTTCGGCACATGCTGTATTTCGTCGGTGCTCGTTAAATTGTTGGCGCCGCTGACCGACAACATAATGGCGCCCTGCTATATATCAAATCAGCGTGTGCTGCTGACTACCTCCCTTTAATCCTGCAAGGATTGCCCAAGATGCGCATGAATTTGCCCGTCACTGAGCACGAAAGAACCTTTCCCAACGACCAACGCCTGATTTCCACCACTGACCTCAACAGCCGCATCACCTACTGCAACGACGCTTTCGTGGAGATCAGCGGGTTCACCTACGACGAACTGGTCGGCCAACCCCACAACCTGGTGCGCCACCCGGACATGCCACCGGCCGTGTTCGGCCACATGTGGGAAACCATCAAACAAGGCAAACCTTGGATGGGCGTGGTCAAGAACCGAGCGAAGAACGGCGATTACTACTGGGTCAGCGCCTATGTCACGGCCATCTACGAGCAGGGCCGCATCAGTGGCTACGAGTCGGTGCGCTCGGTGCCCACCCGTGAGCAGATCCGCCGTGCCGAGGCGCTGTACGCGCGCTTGCGGGCCGGCCGCGCACCGGTGCCGTGGGTGGCCCGCCTGGGGCATGGCCTGGGCCACGGTTGGCCATTGATCGGTGCTGGCCTGGTGTCGGCAGCGGGCTACCTGTGGCTAGCGCCTTACGCGGCGCTCGGGGTGTTGATGGCCAGCCTGCTGGTGGCCTGGTATCTGGTCGAGCACCGGCAGAACCAGGCCGTCCGCCGCACGCTGGCCGAACATCCCAAGGCCTTCACCAGCCCGCTGGTGGCGCTGACCTACAGCGATAACCCGGGCCTGCAAGGCCAGCTCGACCTGGCCATCATCAGTGAGGAAGCGCGCCTGCAAACGGCGCTGACCCGCCTGGTGGATGCAGGGGTCGGGGTGAAGTCGCGGGCGGCGCAGTCGTCCGACTTGTCCGATGCCCAGGCACAGATGCTCGACCGCCAGCGCAACGAGACCGACCAGTCCGCCGCCGCCATCGCGCAGATGGCGGCGACCATCCAGCAGGTTACCCATAACGTGCAGAGCACGGCGCATGCAGCCGGTGATGCCGACCAGCTGGCGCAGCAGGGCAGCGAGCTGGCCATGCAGAGCTTGCAAGCCATGGGCAGCATGAGCAATGCGGTCAACGATATCGGCCAGGCCGTCAATGCGCTTGCCGAGCAGACTCAGTCGATCGGCAGCGTGGTCGATGTGATTACCTCGATCGCCGAGCAGACCAACCTGCTGGCGCTCAACGCGGCCATCGAGGCGGCGCGTGCCGGCGAACAGGGGCGCGGGTTTGCCGTGGTGGCGGACGAAGTGCGATCACTGGCCCAGCGCACCCGTGCTTCGACCGAAGAGATCCACCAGATCATTGCTTCGTTGCGCGCCGGGGCAGAGCGTGCGGTGAGCACCGCCAGCCGCGGCGAGCAGATCTCGCGGGACAGTGTGCACAGTGTCGAGGCGGTGCAGGCAGCGTTGAGCGGGATTGCCCAGGCGGTCAGCCGCATCACCGGCATGAGCCAGCAGATGGCGACGGCATCGGAGCAGCAGAGCCATGTGGCCGAGGACATCAACCAGCAGATCGTGCGCATAGCCCACCTGTGCGACCAGAGTGCCGGGCAGGCCAGGCAGGGCGCGGAAATCAGCCAGGACCTGGAGCGCATGGCGGAGTACCTGCATAGCCTGGCGGAGCGGTTCAACCGCTGAAATCGCAGGGGCTGCTTTGCAGCCCTTTCGCCGGCAAGCCAGCTCCCACAGGTGTTGCACAAGGCCCAGGTCTGTGGTGATCCTGTGGGAGCTGGCTTGCCGGCGAAAGGCCCGCAAAGCGGGCCCCGGTTCTGTGGCAAACTGTTCCCGCCAAGGAGAACCCCATGCCCAGACCCCGCTGCGAGCGCTGCCAGCGCCCGCTCGACCATTGCCTATGCTCACTGATCCCCGCACTCGACAGCCGCACCCGCGTCATCCTGCTGCAGCATCCCAGTGAAACCTCCCATGCCCTGAATACCGCCCGCCTGGCCGCCCTTGGCCTGAACAACGCCGAGTTGCGGGTAGGCGAGGTATTCGATGACCTGAATGAATTGCTGGCGACCCCTGGTTACCGGCCAGCCCTGCTGTTCCCGGGCGATGACGCCCAGGAGTTGCTGGCCTATGGCGCGACGGACGACCAACCCTTGCTGTTGATCGTGCCCGACGGCACCTGGCGCAAGGCGCGCAAGCTGCTGTACCTGAACCCGTTGCTGGAAGCATTGCCGCGGGTGACGCTGGGGGCTGTCGCGCCTTCACGCTACCGGTTGCGCAAGGCGCCGCAGGCGGGGGCGTTATCGACTATCGAGGCCGTGGTGGGGGCGTTGAACGCGTTGGAGCAGCCTGCCTGTTTCGATGCGCTGCTGGCACCGTTCGAGGCGTTGATAGAAGGCCAGATCAAGGCCATGGGTTTGGAGACGTTCCAGCGTAACCATGGTAGCGAGTGAGGGCAGGGGGCTGCTTTGCAGCCCATTCGCAGCACAAGGCTGCTCCTACAGATGTTGCGCGCTTTCCTGTAGGAGCAGCCTTGTGCTGCGAATGGGCCGCAAAGCGGCCCCAAAATCTCAAACCTGATCAGCGCATGTCAGGCAAGCGCGCCTCGGTGCGTACTTCGGTGGAAGCCAGCGCTTCCGGCGGCAGCGAAATACGTTGCTTGCTAAGCAGCTCGCCCATTGTCGCCAGCACGCGATAGCGCGAGAACTCCTCGGTGTAACGCACCTCGGTGTAGCGGCGGTCGGCGTTGTACAGCTCGTTCTCACTGTCCAGTACGTCCAGCAGGGTACGTTGGCCCAGGCCGAACTGGTCCTGGTAAGCCGCGCGCACGCGCTTGGTGGTCTCGGCGTATTCACGCGCAGTCGGCAGCTGCTTGCTGGCATTGTTCATGGCGTTCCACGCCAGGCTCAGGTTCTCGGTCAGCTCACGCAGGGCGTTGTTGCGAATGTCCAGGGCCTGGTTGACCTTGTGTGCGTCGGAGTTCAGGCGAGCCTTGTCGCTGCCGCCGCGGAACAGGTTGTAGTTCATCTCGACGCCGGCTTGCCAGTCGTTATTGTTGTGACCTTTCTCGCCGCCGGTGTTGTTGTTGGCACCTGTGGCCAGGATGGCATCGAAGCGAGGATAGAAGGTCGACTTGGCCACTTCGTACTGTTTCTCGGCGGCATTCACGTCAGCCTGGGCCGACTTGATATAAGGGTTGTTCTGGCGCATGCCTTCACGCGCCTGTTCGAGATCGGCCGGCATTTCCACCTTGATCGATTGTGGGCTTTCCAGCTCGTCCGGCATACGGCCGACGACGCTGAAGAAGTTGGCCTCGGCATCGGCCAGGTCGACTTCGGCGGTGTCCAGGTTGTTTTCCGCCAGGGCGCGACGTGCGCGGGACTGGTCGAGGTCGGCGGTGCTGCCGACGCCGCGCTCGTTGCGCAGGCCGATCTGGTCGTTGACCCGCAGGTGGGCTTGCAGGTTGTTCCTGGCCAGGGTCACCAGCTCGCGGCGCTTGAGCACTTCCAGGTACACCTCGACTGCACGCAGCGCGACATCCTGGGCAACAGCCTGGGTGTAGTAGGCGCGGGAGGTGGAGACCGCTTCGGTGCGGCCTACTTCATTCGAGGTGTTGAAGCCGTCGAAGATCATCTGCCGCAGGCGCAGCTCGGACTGGGTGTAGTTGAGGGTTTCCTTGTTGTGGTTGCCCTCGGCACGAGTCGTGGTGTTGTCCGAACGCTGGCGGCCATAACCGGCGACCAGATCCACGGTAGGGTAGTAGCCACCACGCGCAAACTTCACATCTTCATCAGCCGACAGCTTGCTGTTGCGATTGGAGCTGACCTGCGGGTGGTAATCCACGGCGCTCTGGACAGCCTCGGTGATCGACATCGCCTGTACGTTGGCACTCGCCAGGGCCAACAGTAATGCACTGGTGATGGGGTTCAAGACGCGCATGGTACATCTCCCTGATCCTGGAATTGATCCTGCCGATCGCCAAAAAAATGACGATAAAGAAATTACATATAGTGTTGCAGGTTTTTAATAAGACAGCTAAGTACATTCATCGCGATAGACAAGAAGATTTATTCATATCATATTGCCATTTAATAGAAAAACTGTCTAACAAGCTTACGAAAGAACAAGATTCCGGCAGCGGAAAAATCCATGTAAGCCAGGTAATACATGGCTTCCACAGAGTTCCAGAATTATTTCGGATAAGTGGGATAAAAGTTAGGCGAAGTTGATATTTGGCGACAAAATATTGTCACTTTGGCTTGCGCAGGGTTTTCTGGCTGAGGATATACAGGCTTACCAGCACGGCACTGGCCAACATGAAGGTGCGCGCCCAGAACAGGGGGACCAGATAGCACGACAGGCCGATGCTGGCCCACATCAGGCCGATGGCGTAGACCTTGCCCTTGAGGGGGATACCTTCACCACTGAGGTAGTCCCGGATCCATGGCCCGAGCTTCGGGTGATGGACCAGCCAGTGGTGAAAGCGCGGCGAGCTGCGGGCAAAGCAGGCGGCCGCCAACAGCAGGAACGGGGTGGTGGGCAGTACCGGCAGGAATATCCCCAACACCCCCAACGCGACGCTGAGCCAGCCGGTGGCCAGCAGCAGGTAGCGCACAGGCGACTTAGTGGTGGCGTGGCTTGAGCAGCGCCGGCTTTTCGTCAGGGGCATGCAGCAGCAGGAACAGCGCCGTCAGCGCTTCGGGGATCTGTACGATCATGTCGTCCTGCAGGCCAGCGTTGCTGGCGATGTCGGCGAACTCCGGCTGCTCGTCGAACAGGCCCGAGCCGACCATGATCGGCAGCAGCATCTCGCTGACTTCTTCCTCGGCGTTCTCGAACCAGGCCTCTTCACGCAGGAATACGCCTTCCATGAAGCCGATGCACCAGCCGCGCAGGTCGGAATCGTCCGGTTCGTCGGTCAGGTCGAGGTCGCACGGCAGCTCGAACTCGTCGTCGCTGGCCAGCTGGCGGGCGATGTGCGCCTTGAGCGCCACCAGGGTGGCCTCGATCTCGGTGCGCTGAGCGTCGCTGGCGTAGTGCGGCTCTTCGGCGAACAGGGCGTCGATCCACTCGCGCTCGGGCACGTCCTCTGCATTGATCGACAGGGCGGTGAGGTAGCCGTGGGCGGCGACGTAGTCCAGAGCTTCTTCGTGCAGCTCGTCGGCGTCGAGGAAGGCTTGCAGGCGGGTCAGTTGCTCGGCGAAGGACATTACAGGGCTACCTTGGGGAATAAACGATAACGAATTCTAGCACCTTGCGACGGCGGCGGGGCAAAGGGAACGTCTATCGCAGTGGTGCCCTGCGCGGGGCGGTGCTGCGGTATACTCCGCGATTTTTCATCCAGGGGCAGGTTTTGCCGGCTGCCTGGCAAAAACCGCTTACGCATTTGGCGTGTGCGGGGCGGGTTTTTCGTCCAGCCTGTATCCGGGATGGTACGGCGATTTGTGGAGTTGCACATGCTCGAACAGGCTCAGCGCGTTCTCAAGGACGTCTTCGGCTACGACAGTTTCCGCGGGCGCCAGGCAGCGATCATCGACTGCGTGGCCAATGGCGGCGATGCCCTGGTGCTGATGCCCACCGGCGGCGGCAAGTCGTTGTGTTTCCAGGTGCCGGGGCTGCTGCGCCCGGGCCTGACGGTGGTGGTCTCGCCATTGATTGCGCTGATGGACGACCAGGTCGCCACGCTCGATGAACTGGGTGTGCCGGCCGCCGCGCTGAACTCCACGCTGACCCCGGAACAGCAGCGTGACCTGGCCGGGCGCTTGCGCCGTGGCGAAGTGAAGATGCTGTACCTGGCCCCCGAGCGGCTGGTGCAGCCGCGCATGCTCGACTTCCTGCGCGACCTGGATATCTCGCTGTTCGCCATCGACGAGGCCCACTGCGTGTCGCAATGGGGCCACGATTTCCGCCCCGAATACCTGCAACTGGGCCAGTTGGCCGAGCTGTTCCCGCATGTGCCGCGCATCGCGCTGACCGCCACCGCCGACATGCGCACCCGCGAAGAGATCGTCCAGCGCCTGCACCTGCAAGGCGCCGAACGCTTCCTGTCGAGTTTCGACCGGCCCAACATCTTCTACCGCATCGTGCCCAAGGAGGCGCCGCGCAAGCAGCTGATGGCCTTCCTCGGCGAGCGCCGCGGCAACGCCGGCATCGTCTATTGCCTGTCCCGCAAGAAGGTCGACGAAACCGCTGCCTTCCTCTGCGATCAGGGCTTCCCGGCGCTGCCGTATCATGCCGGCCTGGCTGCCGAGACGCGTGCGGCCAACCAGCACCGCTTCCTCAACGAGGAAGGGCTGATCATGGTCGCCACCATCGCCTTCGGCATGGGTATCGACAAGCCCAACGTGCGCTTTGTAGCGCACCTTGACCTGCCCAAGTCGCTCGAGGCGTACTACCAGGAGACTGGCCGCGCCGGCCGTGACGGGCTGCCGTCCGATGCCTGGATGGCCTACGGGCTGCAGGACATGGTCATGCTCAAGCAGATGCTGCAGAACTCCGAAGGTGACGAGCGCCACAAGCGCATCGAGCAGCACAAGCTCGACGCCATGCTGGCCCTGTGCGAAGAAACCCGTTGCCGCCGCCAGTCGCTGCTGGCCTATTTCGACGAAACGCTCGAGCAACCGTGCGGGCACTGTGACAACTGTGTCGACCAGGTACAGACCTGGGACGCCACCGAGCCGGCCCGCCAGGCGCTGTCGGCGGTGTTCCGCACTGGCCAGCGCTACGGTGTCGGTCACCTGGTCGATGTGCTGCTGGGCAAGGACACCGAGAAGGTGCGCAATTTCGGCCACGAAAAACTCTCGGTGTTTGGCGTCGGCAAGGGGCTGGCCGAGGTCGAGTGGCGTTCGCTGTTCCGTCAGCTGGTGGCACGCGGCCTGGTTGACATCGACCTGGAAGGCTACGGTGGCCTGCGCCTGTCCGACAGCTGCCGGCCTCTGTTGCGTGGCGAGGTGACCCTGCAGCTGCGCCGTGACCTCAAGCCACAGACCACCGCCAGGACTTCTTCGTCCAGTGGCGGCAGCCCGGCCAGCCAACTGGTGCGTGCCGAAGAGCGCGAGCTGTGGGAAGCACTGCGTACCCTGCGGCGCAAGCTGGCCGAGGAACACAGTGTGCCGCCCTATGTCATCTTCCCCGACTCGACGCTGCTGGAGATGCTGCGCAGCCAGCCGGCCAGCCTCAGCGACATGGCCCAGGTCAGCGGCGTGGGGGCGCGCAAGCTGGAGCGTTATGGCCAGGCCTTCCTCGAGGTGCTGAACAACAGCGGCGGCACCGACGAAGCACCGAAAGTGGTGCTCGACCTGCGCCACGAACTGGTCAGCCTGGCCCGCGCCGGCATGACTCCGGCGCAGATCGCCGGCCAGCTCAACTGCAGCGAGAAGAATGTCTACAGTCTGCTGGCCGAGGCGCTGGGCCGCCAGGAATTGAGCCTGGAACAGGCCCTGGACCTGCCGGAAGACCTGTTGATGGAAGTGCAGGATGCCTTCCTCGATGGCGAGGGCGAGTTGCCACCAGTGTCGGCGATTGCGCCGCTGTTCGGGGCACGGGTGCCGGAGGGCGTGCTGTACTGCGTGCGGGCTGCGCTGGCGGCCGAATTCGAGCTGTAAGTGGCGACAGGTTCGAAGGCAGAACTGCCATCTGCTGACCTTTGTCATGTTTTTTGACGATTATCGGATATTCCAGGGCGCCCGAGCCTTGCCTCGTGGGGCGGGGCATGATTAGCTGCCTAATAATTAGATCTGTTCAATGAGTTGCTTATGCCCCTGACCGACAACCAACACCGCTTCGGCATGCAGCTGGCCCAGATGTCCCGGGGTTGGCGTGCCGAGCTGGACCGCCGCCTGGCCGGGCTCAACCTGTCCCAGGCGCGCTGGCTGGTGTTGCTGCACCTGGCCCGTTTCGAAGAGGCCCCGACCCAGCGTGAGCTGGCCCAGAGCGTGGGCGTCGAAGGCCCGACCCTGGCGCGCCTGCTCGACAGCCTGGAGGCGCAGGGGCTGGTACGCCGGCAGGCAGTGCTGGAGGACCGGCGGGCGAAGAAGATCGTGCTGTGCCCGCCGGCCAAGCCACTGATCGACCAGATCGAGACTATTGCCAATCAGTTGCGGGTCGAGCTGTTCACTGGCGTGGATGAAGCGGAGCTGCAGGTGTGCATGCGGGTACATGCCAAGATCCTGGCCAACCTGGAGAAATCCTGAGGGGGCCTGGGGCCGCTTTGCGGCCTGTGGGAGCGGGTTTACCCGCGAAGAATGCGACGCGGTGTATGGCACCGGCTTCGCCGGTGTTCGCGGCTAAAGCCGCTCCCACAGGGTACCCGGCATACCTAGAAGGTATGCCCCAGGTTCAGGTACACCGCCTGCTCATGCGCACTGTTGGCCCCGTAGCTCAGGTTCAACGGCCCCAGCGGCGTCTCCAGCCCCAGGAAGATGCTCGCCGCATTGATGTAGCCACTGTCGAACTCGTTATCGTTGTTCCATGCCCGCCCTCGCTCCAGCGACCCACCGATGTACAGCGGGAAGTCCAGCGGCACGTAGGCCCGTGGCGTCAGGCGGCGGTAGTAGACCATGCGCATCAGGCTCACGTTCTGGCCCGATACCGAGTCCTGGCGGAAGCCTGAAAGCTCCCGCGCGCCACCCAGCACGAAGCTCGAAGTCACCACCTCGGTATCATCCAGCGTGCGCCCGTAGCGCCCGCCCAGCACGAAGGTGTTCGGCCCGCTGCTGATGGCCTTGTCCAGGTTGAACATCCACTGCCGGTAATCCTGGTCGGAATCCAGCGACTGGTCATACTTGCGCAAGGTCAGGCCGATATCTTCGCCGCGATGCGGGAAGTACACGTTGTCGAGGGTGTCGAACGAGTACTTCAGCTCGTAGAAACCTTCGTTGAAACTGACCTTGGGCAGGTCCTGGTCGCCGATGCGCACCTCGGCTTCGCCCCAGGCCTTGCCCACGCCCAGGCGCACTTCACCGTTGGTGCCGATCTGCCGCCCCAGGTTCAGGCCAAAGCCGTAACGCTCCAGGCGGTACTCGGCCACCGGGTCGTTGTCCAGGGTGGCTTCGATGTTCTGCGAGCCGAAGTCCAGATACGGTGCGATGAAATAGCGCGAGCCCACGTCCAGCGGCTGGTAGAACTCGCTGTACAGCTCCTGCTGGTCGCCTATCTGACCACGGGTCAGCCATTCGGCGCCGAGGCTGTTGATGCCGTTGACCCGGTAGCTGGCACCCAGGTTGAAGGCGCTGTCGCCGCGCAGGTCGTCCGACAGGTTCAGGCCCAGGCGCAGGTAGTCGGTGCCACCGCGTCGGCCACGGGCATTGATCACCAAGGTGTTGTCGTCGCCCTTGTGCACCACGCGGTACTGCACCCGGTCGAAGTAGTCCAGGCCGTACAGCGTGCCCATGTCGGTCTGCAGGCGGCCGAGCTCCAGCGGCGCATCGATCGGTTGGCGAATGTACGAGCGGATGACCTCGTCGCTGACCTTGGAGTCGTTCTCGATCCTGATCGCGGTGATGGTCGGCGTGCGCTGGCGCGGCGAACGGGCCACGGCCAGGCTGCTGTCACCTTCGGGCTGGCGCAGGGCGGCAAGGCGCGGGTCGAGCAGGCGGGTGGCGCGGTAGCCGGCCTCGATCATTTCTTGGGCGCGGCCAAAATCGGTCACGCCGAAGGCAGTCAGCGGTGGCTGGATGAGGATGTCATCGCGGTGCAGGCTGGCCAGTTGTTCTTCCGAGTTGCGCCGGGTCATCAGGGTGATCGACTGGTTGAGCACGTCGACCACCGTGGCCAGCTGCTTGCGGTCACGCAGTGGGGTGCCGATGTCGACCACGATGGCCAGGTCCACACCCATTTCACGGGCGACGTCCACCGGGATGTTGTCGACCATGCCGCCGTCCACCAGTAGCCGGCCGTCCAGCTCGACCGGGGCGAACACCGCGGGGATCGACATGCTGGCGCGGATCACCTGGGGCAGGTGGCCACGGCGGAACACCACCTTTTCGCCACTGGCGATATCGGTGGCCACGGCGCGGAAGGGGATGGGCAGCTTGTCGAAGTCACGGGTATCGGCGGTGTGCGCCAGCTTGCTTTCCAGCAGCAGCGCCAGGTTCTGGCCCTGGATCACGCCCAGCGGCAGGCCCAGGCTGCCGTCGTCGCGAAAACTGAGCTTCTGCTTGACCAGGAAGTCGCGGTCATCCTGCTTGCGCCGGAACGGCACGTCCTTGCGCGGCGGGGCGTCGGACAGCGCCTGTTGCCAGTCGAGGGTGGTGGCGAGCTTTTCCAGCTCTTCGACGCTGTAGCCCGAGGCATACAGGCCGCCGACTACGGCCCCCATGCTGGTGCCGGCGATGGCGTCGATGCGCACACCCTGTTCCTCCAGGGCCTTGAGCACACCAATGTGGGCCAGGCCACGGGCCGCGCCCCCCGACAGCACCAGGCCAACCTTGGGCCTGGCGGGTTCGGTGGCGAATGCCGTGAGGGAGGTGAAGGTGAGCAGGAAACAGAACAGCAAACGGCGCATCGTGAGTCTCAAACCGTGGGCTAAAGACCGCTAGTATAAGCGGCCCCTCACCTGGAGATGCCCCACCATGGCCGACAGCAAACCGGAAATCGTCATCACGTATTGCACCCAGTGCCAATGGCTGCTGCGTGCCGCCTGGCTGGCCCAGGAACTGCTCAGCACCTTTACCGACGACCTTGGCCGCGTGGCACTGGAGCCTGGCACCGGCGGTATCTTCCGCATCACCTGCAATGGCGTGCAGGTCTGGGAGCGCAAGGCCGATGGTGGCTTCCCCGAGGCCAAGGTACTGAAGCAGCGGGTTCGCGACCAGATCGACCCGCAGCGTGGCCTGGGCCACAACGACCGCTGAATCAGGCGCCCTCGGCCAGTGATGGCTGCCTGGGCGGTTGTTCGGCGGCCAGGCGGCTGGACAGTACGATGGCGAAGATGATCAGTGCGCCGCCCAGCAGCATGCGCAGGGTCGGGGTTTCGGCGAACACCGCCCAGGCCACGGCGATACCATAGACCGGCTCCATGCCGAACACCACGGCGGCGGTGCGCGCCTTGATCACCGACAGGCTGGCGACGAACAGGCTGTGTGCCACGCCGGTGCAGAAGATGCCGAGCAGGGCGATCCACAGCCAGTCCATGGTGGTTACGCCAGCCAGGCCCGGTGCCGCGAACGGCAGTAGGCACAGGCCCACCACCAGGTTCTGCCACAGTGCCGCCTGCACCGCAGGCAGGCGGCCGGAGCCAGCGCGGTTGGTGAGTGACAGCAGGGAGAACAGCAGCCCCGACAGCAATGACCAGAGCAGGCCACCGGTGGCTTCACTGGCCAGGTCGAATGCCGGCGTGACCAGTACCAGGCCGATGCTGACCAGCAGCACCAGCAAAGCCTCGTTGCGGCGGATGCGTTCGCGGAACAGCAGGCCCTCGAGGATTACGGTAAAGGCCGGGAAGCTGGCGAAGCCGAGGGTGGCGATGGCCACGCCGGCAACCTTTACCGCGATGAAGAAGCTGACCCAGTGCCCGGCCAGCAGTACGCCGCCGAGCAGCAGGCGGCGGGCGTCCTGACCGCTCAGGCGTTGCCAGCCCGGCCCGGCCAGGCTGGCGAACAGGGCCAGGGCGAGCACGGCGAAGGCGGCGCGGCCGAAGACGATGATCGCCGGGCTGGCGCTGGCGGCCAGTTTGCCGAAGACGCCGGTAAGGCCGAAGAACAGCGCGCCGATGTGCAGGGCGCCGAGGGCGGTACGGTGGTTCATGGGTGGTCCTTGCTCAAGATCTCTGCTGGCTGTGCCGGCCTCTTCGCGGGTAAACCCGCTCCCACAGGTACTGCACCGCTTTTGAAGCCTGTGCAGTACCTGTGGGAGCGGGTTTACCCGCGAAAGGGCCGGCACAGGCAAAGTGTATAGGCACAGGCAAAGGCGGTCTGTCGCAAGACTGGCGTCAATTGTCGCCAGACTCTCGCCGCAAAGCCAATGGCGTACACCCGAACGCCCGCAACATCGCCGCCGAAAACGCACTCTGCGAGCTGTACCCCACCTGCGCCGCAATCTCCCCCATCGGTAGCAAGGTCTGCGTCACCAGCCGCCGCGCCTTGAGCAAGCGCCGCTGGCGAATGTAGTCCATTGGCGTCATCCCGCACTCCGCTGTGAAGCGCGCATGCAGGCGGGCGCTGGACAACCCGGCGATGCGCGCCAGGTCAGCCACTTGCAGCGGGTAGGCGGCATGCTGCTCGATATGCGCATCGAAGGCTGCATAAGGCAGACGCTGGCTGGCCGTGACGCTGGCTGCCACCGTGGGGTTGAGGCTGGCCAGCAGCAGCGCTGCCCCTTGCCGGGCAATCAGTGGGTCGTGCACGGGGCTGGTCGCCAGCCAGTCCACCAATTGTTGCTGGCGTTCATCCAGGCCCAGGGCGGCGGGGCGGTCGAGCAGGCGACGGCTGGCATCGGCATGTTCGCCCAGTTGCTCGCGCAACCAGTGGTCCCCTGGTACATCCAGCACCAGGCAATCGCTGCCGCCATCGCTGGCGCAAGTGTGGTGGGCGCCCGCCGGTACCACGATCAGCCCTTGTCGATCGATCCCGGCGCCATGCCCCTGCACCTCGAACTCCAGGCGACCGCGCAGGCCGAACACCAGTTGCGGGTGTTCGTGGCTGTGGGCGATCAGGCTGTCGCGGTAATGGCGCAGCGAGAGGATCGGGCCGGCGGTCATGGGAAAAGTTGTCCTCGCAGGGCAGAAACGCATTGTGCCTCATTCCCGGCAGTCCATCACTCGTAACGGTTTTGCCACTGCGCTGTCATCCGCGCCTGCCAGTCTCCAGCAAACCGCGCCGGAGCTTGCCCATGACCCATGCCGAACTGTCCCGCCCCTCGCGCAAGCAACGCGTGCGTACCCTGTGGATTTCCGATGTGCATCTGGGCACCCGCGACTGCCAGGCCGAACACCTGTCGCAGTTCCTCAAGGGTTACCAGGCTGACCGCGTCTACCTGGTGGGCGATATCATCGATGGCTGGAAGCTGCGCGGCGGAATCTACTGGCCTCAAGCTCACACCAACGTGATCCGCCGCCTGCTGACCATGAGCAAGCGGGGCACCGAGGTGATCTACGTCACCGGCAACCATGACGAATTCCTGCGCCGTTACTCCAGGCTGATCCTCGGCAACATCCAACTGGTGGACGAGGCCGAGCACCTGACGGCCGATGGCCGCCGCCTGCTGGTGATCCATGGCGACCAGTTCGATGTAATCACCCGTTACCACCGCTGGCTGGCGTTCCTCGGTGACCGTGCCTACGAGTTCACCCTGGTGCTCAACCGTTGGCTCAACCACTGGCGTGCCCGCTATGGATACGGCTATTGGTCGCTGTCGGCGTACCTGAAGCACAAGGTCAAGGGCGCGGTGAACTTCATCAGCGACTTCGAGGATGCCATTGCCCACGAGTGCACCCGCCGTGGTTTTCATGGCGTGGTGTGTGGGCATATCCATCATGCCGAGATTCGCCAGGTGGGGGAGGTGGAGTACCTCAATTGCGGGGATTGGGTGGAGTCGTGCACGGCGCTGATCGAGCATTGGGATGGCACGATCGAGCTGTACCGGTTGGCCGAGGCGCAGGCGCGTGAAGCGCAGGCAGCGGCGGCGGTGCGCGAACCGGTGTAGGGTTTGAGGCCCCAAAAATCTACAGGCTGATCTTGCCCAACAGGATATCCCTGAACATCGCGAAATCCCCGATCAGGCTGTACAACGGGTGGGTAAAGGTCGCAGGCCGGTTCTTTTCGAAAAAGAAGTGCCCGACCCAGGCAAAGCCGTAGCCGAACACGGGCAAGGCCAGCAGCAGCAACCATTTGCCACTGCCGATGGTATAGGCCAGCAGGGCAATCACCAGGCTGGTGCCGACGAAGTGCAGGCGGCGGCAGGTGGGGTTGCTGTGCTCCCCCAGGTAGTAAGGGTAGAACTCGGCAAAACTGCGAAACTGCGCTGTGCTGTTCATGGCAGTGCTCCGGGATTAATACTTCTGGACAAGATGCACGGCATGGAGCCTGATTCGAGTCTAGAGTGACTGGCGAGGCCTATCAGTGACAATAGGCGCCAATTGAATATCCTTGGGGTTCACCGCAGGAGCGGTCAGCATAAGATGCCTGTCATGAGCGAAAGAACCACGTCGGCCAGCTGGGCATCAGGGATCGTCAAGGCACTCGAACTGGAAGGGCTGGACTGTCGGGCCATGTTCAAGCAGCTGGGGCTGGACTTCGCAGCTCTCGACGACCCCGACGCGCGCTTCCCCCAGGATTCCATGACCCGGCTTTGGCAACTGGCGGTGGAACTGTCGGGCAACGAGGCCATAGGCCTGAACATGGCGAGGGTGGTGCGCCCGGCTTCGTTCCATGTGGTGGGTTATGCGTTGATGTCCAGCCGCACCCTGGCCGAAGGCTTCGAGCGCCTGGTGCGTTACCAGCGCATCATCGCCGAAAGCTCCGACCTCAGCTTCGTCCTCGGCCCCGAGGGCTATTCGCTGATCCTGACCGTACACGGCGATCACCTGCCTCCGACCCGGCACAGTGCCGAAGCGTCGCTGGCCTGCGCGCTGGCGCTGTGCAGCTGGCTCAGCGGTCGGCCGGTGCAACCGCGCCGGGTGCTGGTGCAGGGGCCGCAACCAAAGGACATCGAGCCATACAAGGTGGCGTTCCACTCGCCGCTGGTGTTCGGTGCGCCGCACGATGCGTTGGTGTTCGAACGCGCCGACATGGAGGCACCGCTGCCTACGGCCAACGAAGCCATGGCCATCCTGCATGACCGCTTTGCCGGCGAATACCTGGCGCGTTTCTCGGAAAGCCGGGTCACCCATCGCGTGCGTCAGGTACTGTGCCGTATCCTGCCGCAAGGCGAACCCAAGCGCGAAACCCTGGCCCAGGCCCTGCACCTGTCGCAGCGCACCTTGCAGCGGCGGCTGCAGGAAGAAGGCACCAGCTTCCAGACCTTGCTCGACGATACCCGTCGCGAACTGGCCGAACAGTACCTGGCGCAGCCAGGCATGACCCTGCTGGAAACCGCCTACCTGCTGGGGTTTGCCGACCCCAGCAACTTCTATCGGGCGTTTCGCCGCTGGTTCGATGCCACGCCCAGCGAATACCGCGCCCGCCTGGGTGCCGAGCCTGAGGTGGTCAGTGGCGCCAGAACGCCGGCATGCACAACACTAGCACGGTGATGATTTCCAGGCGGCCGAGCAGCATGCCGCTGGCGAGAATCCACTTGGCAGCGTCCGGCAGCGTGGCGTAGTTGCCTGACGGGCCGATCACTTCACCCAGGCCCGGGCCTACACCGGAGACCGTGCCGGCAGCGCCGGTCAGGGCGGTCATCCAGTCCACGCCAAGCAAAGACAGCAGCAACGCCATGACGCAGATGGTGATGGCGAAGAAGAACGAGAAAGTCAGGATCGAACGCACGATTTCTTCGTCGAGGCGGTGGCCGTTGTACTTCTGCTTGATCACTGCGCGCGGGTGGATCAACTGGTTGAGGCTGGCCTTGAGCAGGATGTAGGCCACCTGGAAGCGGAAGATCTTGATACCGCCTGCAGTCGAGCCGGAGCAGCCGCCGACGAAGCCCAGGTAGAAGAACAGCATCAGCGAAAAGTTGCCCCACAGGCTGTAGTCACCCAGGGCGAAGCCGGTGGTGGTGACCACCGAGGTCACGTTCAGCGCCACGTGGCGCAGGGCGTCCAGCCAGTGCAGGTTGGTGGTGGCCCAGTACCAGGTGCCAAGCACCAGCCAGGTGACCACCAGCATGCCTAGCAAACCTTGCACCTGCTGGTCGCGGATCAGTGCCTTGCGGTTGCCGCGCAGGGTCGCCACATAAAGGGTGAAGGGCAGGCTGCCGAGGATCATCACCACCACCGCGACCCAGTGCACGGCCGGGATATCCCACTTGGCCAGCGACTGGTCGGAGGTGGAAAACCCGCCAGTGGAAATCGCCGACATGGCGTGGTTGATGGCATCGAACGGGCTCATGCCGGCCCACCAGAAGCCCAGCGCGCCCAGGATCGAGAAGCCGACGTAAACACCCACGATCGACTTGGCGACCATGTGCGAGCGCGGCATGACCTTCTCCGAGCGGTCGGACGATTCGGTCTGGAACAGGCGCATGCCACCGATGCGCAGCAGCGGCAGGATTGCTACCGCCATGCCGATGAAGCCGATGCCGCCGAGCCAGTGCAGCATCGAACGCCACATCAGGATGCCCGGCGACATGTTGTCCAGCCCGCTGAGCACGGTGGCGCCGGTGGCGGTGATGCCCGACATGCTTTCGAAGAAGGCGTCGGTGTAGCTGATGTGCTGGGTCAGCAGGAACGGCAGGGCGGCGAACACGCATACCACCAGCCAGCTGCTGACGGTCAGCAGGTACATGTCGCGCGGGCGCAGGTGCACGTGTTCGGGGCGGCCCTGGAGTACCAGGGCCAGGCCGGCGATGAAGGTGATCAGGCTTGACCAGAGGAACGACGGCATGTCACGGGTGCGTTCGAAGACCACCAGCGTAGCCATGGGCACGGCCATGCTGACGGCGAGGGTAATCAGGAAGATGCCGATGATGAAACCAATGATCCTTAAGGTCGGCAACGCCATGTGATCTGCTCTGACTCGAAACGGAAGGGCGCCATTCTACCTATGGGTCTGGTGATGTAAACGCTAGAATGGCGACACATTTACCTGCCAGGAGGGTAGCCGATGGAGGCTCTCGACGCATTGCTCAACCGTGTTTCCGTGCCACGCCTGACCGACCCGGCGCCCAATACCGCCCAGCGCGAGGCACTGTTCCAGGCCGCCCTGCGCGCCCCGGACCACGGCCAGCTGCGGCCGTGGCGTTTTCTCACCATCGAAGGCCAGGGCCGCGAGAAGCTGGGTGAGCTGTTCGCCGAAGCGCTGCAGCACAGGGGGGATGCCAGCCAGGCTGCCCTGGACAAGGCCCGCGCCATGCCCCTGCGTGCGCCGTTGCTGATCGTGGTGGTTGCCAAGCTGCAGGACCATTTCAAGGTACCCAAGTCCGAGCAGCGGCTGGCGGCGGGCTGTGCGGCGCACGGCATCCTGATTGCCGCACATGCGCAAGGTATCGGTGCGGTATGGCGCACCGGGGACATGGCTTTCGATGCCCATGTGCACAAGGGCCTGGGGCTGGCCGCGAACGAGGAAATCATCGGTTACCTGTATGTTGGTACGCCGCTGACCGAGCCGCGCACCGCGCCGATTCTGGAAACCGCTGATTTCGTCAGTGCCTGGGGCGAGTAACCTGGCCTTGGGCTGATTGCAGTATCAGGGCCGCTGCCCCTTTCGCGGGTAAACCCGCTCCCACAGGTGCGGCATAATTCTTGAGTCTTGCGCAGTTCCTGTGGGAGCGGGTTTACCCGCGAAGAGGTCAGAGGCCTTCACATCATCAGCTGCCGATTGCCTCAATCTCCCATAGGTGTGGCTTAAGTCTTGAGTCTTGCGCAGTTCCTGTGGGAGCGGGTTTACCCGCGAAGAGGCCAGAGGCCTTCACATCATCAGCTGCCGATTGCCTCAGCCTCAGGCAACTCCAGCCGAGCTACAAATCCACCTTGTGGGTGATTGTCCAAAATCAGACTACCGCCATGCCGCTCCGCCGCCTTGCGTGCAATCGCCAGCCCCAGCCCATGCCCCGGCGCATCCTGCCCCGGCGCACGGAAGAACGGCTCCCCCAGCTGCGCCAGGTGTTCCGCCGCTGCCCCCGGCCCATGGTCACGCACGCTGATCACGATACGGCCCTGCTCGCGCACGGCGCCGACTTCGATCGGCTGGCCCTGCGGGTTGAAGCGCAGGGCGTTGCGCAGCAGGTTGTCCACGGCACGCTCTATCAGCGTTGGCCAGCCCTGCAAGGTCAACCCCGGCTGTGCTTCCAGGCGCACATCCTGCTCTGGTGCGCTGAGCTGGGCGTCCTTGCGCACGCTGCCGAGCAGGGCGTTGAGGTCGACCGGCTCGGCATGCGCCTGTTCGGCATCGACCCGCGCCAGGGCAAGGATTTCGCTGATCAGGTCCTCAAGGCGGTCGCATTCGCGGGTCAGGCGTGGCCACAGCGCCTCGCGCTGCTCAGGCTCGGCACGCTCGGCCAAGGCCAGGGCGATACGCAGCCGGGCCAGCGGTGAGCGCAGTTCATGGGACACATCGCGCAGCAACTGGCGCTGGCTGCCGATGGTGCTTTGCAGGCGCGCCCCCATCTTGTTGAAGTCCTTGGCCAGCACGCCGAACTCGTCACGCCGCGCCGCCAGCCGCGCCAGGCTGTTCTGCTGGTAGGTGGTCTGGCCCAGGTCATGCACGGCGCTGCGCAGGCGGCTGAGCGGGCGGGTGATGGACAGTGTCACCAGCAGGCTGAACAGGGTCAGCACCACCAGCGCAATGCCCAGCGCACTGAGCGGCCACAACAGGCTTTCGCGGTGCCAGGCATCCAGCGCCGGGTGGGGTATGCGGTAGATCAGCAGGTACGTCTCACCGGTGTCGGGGCTGGTGTATTCCTCGGTCAGCCGGCGCCACGGCAGGCGCCGCTGGTCATTGTGCTGGCGTGCCTCGAAGGCCGCCGCACGGCGCGGGAAAGTGCCGGGCACCACGGCTTCGCCACTGTCGTCGAGCACCTGCACGTCGATCTTGTAGCGGTCCTTGCGCCGTTCCAGGAAGTGTTGTGCCGAAGCCAGGCCTTCCTGTTCGTAATGCTTGGCCCACTTGCTGGCCAGGGTATTCAGGCCCGGGTGGCGGCTGAGGATCCAGGCATCCTGGTTGAGCATATGGCCCAGCAGGATCGACAGGCCCGCAACCAGGGTGATGGCCAGCCAGAAACTGGCCAGGATGCGCCAGAACAGTGAACGCAAGTGCACCTCCTGCAAACAAGAAAAGCCCGGCTCGCACTGAGGCGGGCCGGGCATCGGGCGGACAGCTTACTGGGCCTTGTTGCCTTTTTCAGCTTTCCAGGCCTGGAACTCCTGCCACTCGGCTTTCTTTGCGGCGCGTTCCTTCTGCAGTTCGTCGAACTTCTTCTGCTGCTCAGGCTTGAGCAGGGCACGGACCGCGCCGTCGGTCTTGTCGCGGTTGGCCTGCAGTTCGTCTTTCATCGCCTTCTGGTCGGCGGCCGGCAGTTTGGACAGGTAGCGCTCGGTGATGTCGCGGCGCTGTTTCATCTGTTCACCCATCAGCTTGCCGATCTGCTGGCGCTGGTCACGGCTCAGGTCCAGCTGGTGGAAAGGCGCATCACCGCGATGATGTGGGCCGTCGTGGCGCGGGCCGCCTTCAGGCATGGCCATGGCCACGGTCGGCAGGGCGGCGGCGAACATCAGGGCGATAAGGGTCTTGCGCATGGTGTCTCTCCTTTCATGGGCCGGTGGTTACCGGATGAGCACAGTCTAGGGAGATCATCGTCAAGCGCGGTCAGCGGAGGGTAAAGGCTCGGTAAAGATGAATGAGGGCCGCTGCGCGCCCCGGCGATTTCACAGGCAGTAGTAGTAGCCACGGCTGCGCAGGGCGACGATGCGTGGCCGGCCATCGGCGTGGGGGCCGATCTTCTTGCGCAGGTTGCTGACATGCATGTCCAGGCTGCGGTCGTACAGGGTCAGCTTGCGGCCCAGGCCGATCTGCGCCAGTTCCTGCTTGTCCAGCGGCTCGCCGGGTTGGCGCAGCAGCGCTTCGAGAATGCGGCTTTCGGACAGCGTCAGGGTCATTTCGCGGCCATCGATGCTGGCCACGCCACGGGCAGGGCTGTAGACCAGGTCGCCCAGTTCCACCTGGCTGGTGGTGGCGGTGGGGTGGCTGCGGCGCAACACGGCGCGCAGGCGAGCGGTGAGTTCACGCGGGTCGCAGGGTTTGGCCAGGTAGTCGTCGGCGCCCAGTTCCAGGCCGAGAATGCGGTCCAGCGGTTCGCCGCGGGCCGAGAGCATCAGCACCGGCAGTTCGGCATGCTCGCTGCGCAACTGCTTGAGCAGTTCCAGGCCGCTGCCGTCGGGCAGCATCACGTCGAGCACCACGGCCGAAGGGGCGTGCGTGGCCAGGGCCTGGCGTGCACTCTGGCCGTCGTGGCAGGCGCGCACGGTAAAACCTTCCTGGGTCAGCCAGCTGCCGAGCAGCTCGCACAGCTCCTGGTCATCATCTATCAGTAACAGCTCGCTCATGACTCACTCAATTCAACCATTGACGGCGGCTATTCGGCCCGCCAGTGGCAAAGATACCGCAGACTGATGGCAACAGTATAACTGCCGGTACCGCGTGGCCTTCTTCGCGGGTAAACCCGCTCCCACAGGGAAAGTGCAAAGCTTGAAGCTTGCGCTGTCCCTGTGGGAGCGGGTTTACCCGCGAAGAAGGCCACGCGCTCTCAGATCAAGGCAGCACTTGCTTGAACGGCTTGACCACCACCTTGTCGTACACGCCCGCGGCAATGTAAGGGTCGGCATCGGCCCAGGCCTGCGCGGCGGCCAGGGATTCGAACTCGGCAACGATCAGGCTACCGCTGAAACCCGCTTCGCCAGGGTCGTTGCTGTCGATGGCCGGGTGCGGGCCGGCCAGTACCACGCGGCCCTCGGCCTTCAACTGCTGCAGGCGTTCGATGTGCGCCGGGCGGGCGGCCAGGCGCTTTTCCAGGGAGTTTGCGACGTCGCTGGCGATGATGGCGTAGAGCATGTCAATCCTTGGGTTTGGAGGTAGAAGGGTCGTCGTGCAGGTGGCGCGACAGGTACACACCCTGCGCCACCAGGAACAGCACGGTCATGCCCAGGCTGCCGAACACCTTGAAGTCGACCCAGAAGTCCTGGAAGGTGAAGGCGACGAACAGGTTGGCCGCGCCGCAGAACAGGAAGAAGCCGATCCAGGCCAGGTTCAGGCGGGCCCAGATGGCATCGGGCAGGCTCAGGGCGTGGCCCATGATGCGTTTGATCAGCACCCGGTCGCCGATGAAGTGGCTGCCGGCGAAGCCCAGGGCGAACAGCCAGTTCACCACCGGCGCCTTCCACTTGAGGAAGGTTTCGCTGTGGAAGGTCAGGGTCAGACCACCGAACACCAGGCAGGCCACCAAGGTCAGCCACTGACCCTTTTCCAGCTTGCGCTGGCGCAGGAACAGCGCGCCGTAGACCACCAGCGAGCTGATGATCAGCATGGCCGTGGCGCTGTAGATGCCGCCGAATTCGAAGCTGTGGCCGGCGACTTCCATGGGGCGCGGGTCAAGCTTGTAGACGATGAAGAACAGCAGCAGCGGGATGAAATCGATGAATTGTTTCACAATGGCAGCCAGAATCGGGATGTGACGGCATAATAACAAACATCGATTCCAGCGAAAGCGCTCCTCCATGAATGTTGATCTGCACTGTCACAGCACGGCCTCCGATGGCGCCCTGTCGCCCTCGATACTGGTCGCCCGGGCCCATGAGCATGGGGTGCAAACGCTGGCACTGACCGACCATGACACCATCGAAGGCCTGCCCGAGGCGCGCCAGGCGTGCCGCGACAAGGGCATGCACTGGGTCAGCGGGGTGGAGCTGTCGTGCACCTGGGGTGGCGCAACCATCCATGTGCTGGGTTATGACTTCCCGCTCGACGCGCCGCCCCTGCTGGCGGCGATCGAAGCGCTGCACCGTGGCCGCTGGCTGCGTGCCGAAGAAATCGACAAACGGCTGGCTGCCAAGGGCATGCCCGGTACCCTCGACGGCGCCCGCGCCGTCCAGCACGAACTGGGCGATAGCGGCAATGCTCCGGCGCGCCCGCATTTTGCCGAGTACCTGGTACGTGCCGGGCACGTCAAGGACCGCGGCGAGGCGTTTCGCAAATGGCTGGGGGCCGGCAAGCTGGGGGACGTCAAGCAGCACTGGCCGACCCTCGATGAAACCGTCGCCACCTTGCGCCAGTCCAACGCTTGGGTGAGCCTTGCGCATCCCATGCACTACGATCTGACCCGCAGCAAGCGCAGAAGGCTGATTGCCGACTATATTCAGGCAGGCGGGCAGGCGCTTGAAGTGGTCAACGGGATGATGCCTGCCGAGCAGGTGGGCACCATGTCCATCCTTACCCGTGAGTTCGGCCTGCTGGCAAGCGCTGGCAGTGACTTCCACGGCCCCGGCACCTGGGGCGAGATCGGTGCCTACCGGCCTTTGCCCGAGGACCTGCCACCTCTGTGGCGCCGATTCAGCCATGAACAGCCTTTGGCGGTATGAACAGGACGACTACGTGAGCCAATTTTTCCAGATTCATGCGGAGAATCCGCAGGCGCGCCTGATCAAACAGGCCGTCGAGATCATCCGCAAGGGTGGCGTGGTGGTGTATCCGACCGACTCGGCCTATGCCCTGGGTTGCCAGATCGGTAACAAGGCGGCGATCGAGCGGGTGCGGCGCCTGCGCGGCCTGGACAAGACCCACAACTTTACCCTGATGTGCTGCGACATGTCGCAGCTGGGGTTGTATGCCAAGGTCGATACCGGCACCTTCCGCCTGCTCAAGGCCCACGTACCCGGGCCTTACACCTTCATCCTCAACGGCACCCGCGAGGTGCCGCGTCTGCTGCTGCATGAAAAGCGCCGAACCATCGGCCTGCGCGTGCCGGACCATGCCATCACCCTGGCGCTGCTGGCCGAACTGGGCGAGCCGCTGATGAGCGTGAGCCTGATCCTGCCGGGTGATGACGAGCCGATGACCGACCCTTACGAGATCCGCGAGCGCCTGGAGCATCATGTCGATCTGGTAATCGATGGCGGTTTCGGTGACCTCAAGGCATCGACCATCATCGACCTGTCCGGCGATGAACCGGAACTGGTCCGTGAAGGCTGCGGCGATCCCACGCCGTTCCTGGTCAGCGCGTGAGTCAGGTGGAAACACCCGAGGCACCGGCCGAACAGGCCGAGGAGCCTCGGCAGTTGCAACTGGCCCTGGTCTATGGCGAAGCCTTGACCGAGCTGCCGCTGGACCTGTACATCCCGCCGGACGCCCTGGAAGTCATCCTCGAAGCCTTCGAAGGCCCGCTGGACCTGTTGCTGTACCTGATCCGCAAGCAGAACATCGACATTCTCGACATCCCGGTAGCCGAAATCACCCGGCAGTACATGGGCTACGTGGAACTGATGAAGAGCGTGCGCCTGGAGCTGGCCGCCGAATACCTGGTGATGGCTGCCATGCTCGCCGAGATCAAGTCGCGCATGTTGCTGCCGCGCTCGGCCGACGTCGAGGAGGAGGAGGGTGACCCGCGCGCCGAACTGATCCGCCGGCTGCAGGAGTACGAGCGCTTCAAGGCTGCCGCCGAGGGTATCGATGAGTTGCCACGGGTCGGTCGTGAGGTGGTGGTGCCGCGCCTGGAGGCGCCGCAGGCCAAGGTGCGCAAGCTGTTGCCCCAGGTCAGCCTGGAAGAGCTGCTGGTGTCGATGGCCGAGGTGATGCGCCGCAACGACCTGTTCGAAAGCCATCAGATCACCCGCGAGACCTTGTCCACTCGCGAGCGCATGAGCCAGGTGCTGGAACGCCTCAAGGGCGGCGGTTTCGTGCCGTTCGTCGAGCTGTTCGCCGCCGAGGAGGGCAAGCTGGGCGTGGTGGTGACCTTCATGGCGATTCTCGAGCTGGTGAAGGAATCGCTGATCGAACTGGTGCAGAATGAACCCTTCGCCGCCATCCACGTGCGGCTTCGCCCGGCGCTTGTTGAAGAACCTGATGAACCTGAATGAACCCCGCGACCTGGCGTCGCTGATCGAAGCCTTCCTGCTGGCTTCGGGCAAGCCGCAATCCCTGGAGCGCCTGTACGAGCTGTTCGAGGAAGCCGAGCGACCGGAGCCCAAAGTCTTCAGGCAGGCGCTGGAGCTGCTGGGCAAGTCGTGCAGTGGCCGCGCCTTCGAACTCAAGGAGGTGGCCAGCGGTTACCGCCTGCAGATTCGCGAGGACTTTGCGCCGTGGGTCGGGCGCCTGTGGGAAGAGCGCCCGCAGCGCTACTCGCGCGCGCTGCTGGAAACCCTGGCCCTGATCGCCTACCGCCAGCCCATCACCCGTGGCGAAATCGAGGATGTGCGGGGCGTGGCGGTGAACAGCAACATCATCAAGACCCTGATGGAGCGCGAGTGGATCCGCGTGGTCGGCTACCGCGAAGTGCCCGGGCGGCCGGCGATGTTCGCCACCACCAAGGGGTTTCTCGACCATTTCAACCTCAAGAGCCTGGACGAACTGCCGGCCTTGGCCGAACTGCGGGAGATGGAGCCGGAGCCGCTGCTCGACCCGGATGATGCGCCAGTGCCGGCGCACCTGCAGGCATTGGCGGATGCCAGCCTTGGGGAAGAGCAAGAGGTTGCCGAGCCGAAGGAGGAGACCAGCTTCCGTAGCCTGCTGGTGGAGCTGGATGCCATGGAAGAGGGGCTGAAGACCGATTTTGATGATTTGCGCGAGGAAGAGGCTGAGGCCTCGGTGGAAGAAGAGGGCAAGTCACTGCCCTGAAGCTTCTGTTGTCTGTGCTGGCCCTTTCGCGGGTAAACCCGCTCCCACAGGTACTGCATCACTCTCAAAGCCTGTGATATCCCTGTGGGAGCGGGTTTACCCGCGAAGAGGCCAGCACTGCCAATACTTCACCATTAGGCAGAAACCTCTGGCAAAGCCCACAAAACCCTCTACCCTCCAGTGCGTTCCGCCGCCGAACCGCGTATGATGCGCGGCCTTTTGGCGCGTTCGTCGCCAGAACCCGTATTTCATTCCTACACCGGGAGGTGCCCAGATGAGTGAGCAAGACCTGCAAGATACCGAGATCACCCCTCCATCCGGCGAAAAGCTGCAGAAAGTGCTGGCGCGCATTGGCGTTGGCTCGCGCCGTGACGTCGAGGCCTGGATCAGCCAAGGCCGCATCAAGGTCAACGGCGTCGAGGCCACCCTCGGCCAGCGCGTCGACCTGCACGACGCCATTGCCGTGGATGGCAAGTTGATCAAGCGCGAAGAGGCCGCCGAGGCCACCCGCCGGGTGATCATGTACAACAAGCCCGATGGCGAAATCTGCACCCGTGACGACCCGGAAGGTCGCCCGACCGTGTTCGACCGCCTGCCACGGCCGAAAGAAGGCCGCTGGATCAACATCGGCCGCCTCGACATCAACACCACCGGCCTGCTGCTGTTCACCACCGACGGTGAACTGGCCAACCGCCTGATGCACCCGTCCTACGAGATGGACCGTGAGTACGCGGTACGTGTGCGTGGTGAGGTCGACGACGAGATGATCGAGCGCCTGAAGGCCGGCGTGATGCTGGAAGATGGCCCGGCCAAGTTCACCGATATCCAGAAGGCACCCGGTGGCGAAGGCTTCAACCACTGGTACCACTGCGTGGTGATGGAAGGTCGTAACCGTGAAGTGCGTCGCCTGTGGGAGTCCCAGGGCATGGTGGTCAGCCGCCTGAAGCGCGTGCGTTTCGGCCCGGTGTTCCTCAACTCCGACCTGCCGATGGGCCGCTGGCGGGAAATGACCCAAGGCGAAATCGACATCCTCGCTGCTGAAGTGGGCCTGCAACCGGTGGCGCTGCCAGCCATGAAGCTCAAGGCCAAGGACAAGATGGAGCGCCTGCAGCGCAAATCGACCCGCCCGCTGGGCCGTGGCGAGCGCGTGCGCAACCTGCGCCCGGCTCAGGAAGGTGCAGCTGCCGGCGAACGCCCGGCGCGCCAAGCGCGTGAAGAGGCCCCGCGCAAGTCCAGCCGTGGCAGCACCGTGGCCGAGCGCCCGAGCGAGATGCGCAAGCGTCCGGCCAAGCCTGAGGGTGACAAGCCTGCAGGGCGTGGCCGCGGCAAACCGCGTGGCTGATTGGCTTTTGCGTTGAAAGAGAACCAGCCTTCGGGCTGGTTTTTTTATGCCTGTGAGATTTTGGGGCTGCTTTGCAGCCCTTTCGCGACACAAGGCCGCTCCTACAGGAACCGCGCAATACTCGAAATTGACGCGGCCTCTGTAGGAGCGGCCTTGTGTCGCGATGGGCCGCAAAGCGGCCCCAAGATATTGAACAAAAAGTATTTTTCGGACGACTGGCAAGTTCTCGAACCGCCTTGTAAAGAAAATTGTACGAATGTGGTCGATTTCAGCCAGGATTTCAGATTTGGTCGAATCATGTAAACAAACCTTGCCGCCGCTTCCTCAACAAGACAGCCGGCCAAGCCTCTCCCACCCTTGCCCAAACCCCCGCCCCACGGTGTTATAGCCGCCATTGCCGTGTGCAAAAGCCTGTCCACAGAGACAGGCTGACAAAACAACAAATGGAGGCGCCATGTACGCCGATCACTCCGCCTCTCAAGGCCCACACCACAGGATCGCTGCGTTTTTTCCCGAGGAAACGATGCAGTGCGTTGACGCCTGCGCGTTTGCAGGGGTATACAGTGCGCCGCGTTTTACCTGTGACTCCTTTGCGTACCGCGCACTCTTGATCACGCCTGGTTGACCCGCCCCGGCGGCACCTGAGGTCAAGAAACCCAAGGTAACCACCTTGCCCATTCCGCTGCGCCACGAGCGCGGTGGGTCCGATTCCGTCACAGATAAAAACAATGCAGGTGACTTCGTTCATGAGTGGACAAAACATGCATTCAGGCGAGCTCAAGCGGGGCCTGAAGAACCGCCATATCCAGTTGATCGCCCTCGGCGGTGCGATTGGTACCGGCCTGTTCCTCGGCTCGGCAGGCGTGATGAAATCCGCTGGCCCGTCGATGATCCTTGGCTACGCCATCTGCGGCTTCATCGCCTTCATGATCATGCGCCAGCTCGGCGAAATGATCGTCGAAGAGCCGGTGGCCGGCTCGTTCAGCCATTTCGCTCACACCTACTGGGGTGGTTTCGCCGGCTTCCTGTCCGGCTGGAACTGCTGGGTGCTGTACATCCTGGTGGGCATGTCGGAGCTTTCGGCGGTCGGCAAGTATGTTCACTACTGGTGGCCGGAAATCCCTACCTGGGTCACGGCGGCAGGCTTCTTCGTGCTGATCAACGCCATCAACCTGATGAACGTGAAGTTCTTCGGTGAAGCCGAGTTCTGGTTCGCCATCATCAAGGTGGTGGCCATTGTCAGCATGATCGGCCTGGGTGCCTACCTGCTGACCAGCGGCAGCGGCGGCCCAGAAGCCACAGTGGCCAACCTGTGGTCGCATGGTGGCTTCTTCCCGAACGGTGTCAGCGGGCTGGTGATGGCCCTGGCCTTCATCATGTTCTCCTTCGGTGGCCTGGAAATGCTCGGTTTCACCGCCGCCGAGGCCGACAAGCCGAAGACCGTGATCCCCAAGGCGATCAACCAGGTCATCTACCGCATCCTGATCTTCTATGTCGGTGCCCTGGTGGTGCTGCTGTCGCTGACCCCATGGGACAACCTGGTCGCCAGCATCGATGCGTCCGGTGGCAGCTATGGCAGCAGCCCGTTCGTGCAGGTGTTCTCGCTGCTGGGTAGTGATGTGGCTGCGCACCTGTTGAACTTCGTGGTGCTGACCGCAGCGCTGTCGGTGTACAACAGCGGCACATACTGCAACGCCCGCATGCTGCTGGGCATGGCCGAGCAGGGCGATGCCCCGGCATCGCTGGCCAAGGTCGACAAGCGTGGCGTGCCGGTGCGTTCGATCCTGGCTTCGGCCGCCGTGACCTTCTTCGCGGTGCTGCTCAACTACCTGATGCCACAGAACGCACTGGAGCTGCTGATGTCGCTGGTGGTGGCCACCCTGGTGATCAACTGGGCGATGATCAGCTACTCGCACCTGAAGTTCCGCCAGCACCTGGACCGCACTGGCCAGAAGCCGCTGTTCAAGGCGCTGTGGTACCCCTATGGCAACTACATCTGCCTGGCGTTCGTGGTGCTGATCCTGGGCATCATGCTGATGATCCCGGATATCCAGGTGTCGGTGTATGTGATGCCGCTGTGGGTGTTCGCGATGTTCGTGGTGTACATGGTCAAGCCGCGTCGCCGGATGAATGGCGGTGTCGCTGCGGGTGGCATGGCCAAGTAAGGTGCCGCAGATAGCGTACAAGAACCCGAAGTCAGGAACTGGCTTCGGGTTTTTTATTGCCTGTACCGGCCTCTTCGCGGGTAAACCCGCTCCCACAGGTTTAGCGCTGCTTTAAGCTCAGGTGATGTCCCTGTGGGAGCGGGTTTACCCGCGAAGAGGCCGGCACAGCCAACAATCAGATCTGTTCGAGCAACCAGCTGCGAAACGCTCGCAGCGACGGCAATGCCTCATTGCGCGGCGGATAGATCAGGTAATAACTGCGCTGGCTGGCAAACGCCACCCCCGGGCTGTACAGCTCGCCCTTGGCGAGTTCTTCCTCCACCAGGATGCGCGGCACCAGGCCGATGCCGATCCCGGCCCGTACCGCCTGGATCAGGTGCGAGGTCAGTTCGAAGCTTGGGCCCAGGCGCATTGCCCGGTGCGCCAGGCCATGATGCGAGAACCATTCACCCCAGGCATGCGGGTTGTTGGCCACATTCAGCAGCACCTCTTCACTGATGCGTGCCGGGCTCCAGCCCTGGCTTTCCGCGCCAGCCTCCGGCGGCAATATCACCACCAGTTCCTCGGCATGCAGCCGATGGCAGATCAACCCGGGCAGATCGTGGCTGGCCACGCCGATGGCGGCATCGATCTCGCTGGTGTCGAAGTTGATGGCTTCGATGCGTGAGTGTATGTGCACCAGCATGCCCGGGTGGGCACTGTAGAAGGCGTGCAGGCGTGGCAGCAGCCATTTCGAGCCGAAGGTTGGCAGGGTGGCCAGGCGCAAGGTGCCCACCCCCGACTGGTAGGCCAATGCCTGCAGGGTGGCGCTGCGGATGCGCCCCAGTGCTTCGCTGAGCTCGCGCTGGTACAGGCGGCCGACATCGGTCAGCTGCACCTGGCGCCCCTCGCGGCGGAACAGGGTCAGGCCCAATTGCTGCTCCAATGCCTGCACCTGGCGGCTGACTGCGCTTTGGGTCAGTGACAGTTCGGCGGCGGCGCGGGTGTAACTTTCATGCCGGGCGGCGGCTTCGAAAGCCAGCAACAACGACATGGACGGGGTCAGATGGCGGTAATTCATTCATGAAAGTCATCAATAGCGGCAGGATTATCCGTTTGCCCCTGAAGCGAAACTACAGGAACATTGGCCTGTACGTCATCCTTGCATGGCTGCATCCATGCCGGAACGACAGGAATCCCGTGAATTAGCCCATATCAAGAGGCCATCCTTCGATGATCGCCCAGCTGCCGACCGTTGCCCCGAGCGCCAACTACCCCGAATTCCTCGAAGCCCTGCGCAACAGTGGCTTCCGTGGCCAGATCAGTGCCGACTACGCTACCCGTACGGTGCTGGCCACCGACAACTCGATCTACCAGCGCTTGCCACAGGCGGCGGTGTTTCCGCTGGATGCCGACGATGTGGCGCGGGTCGCCACGCTGATGGCCGAGCCGCGCTTCCAGCAGGTCAAGCTGACCCCGCGCGGCGGTGGTACGGGCACCAACGGCCAGTCGCTGACCGACGGGATCGTCGTCGACCTGTCGCGGCACATGAACAAGATCCTCGAAATCAACGTCGAGGAACGCTGGGTGCGGGTGCAGGCCGGTACCGTCAAGGACCAGCTCAACGCGGCCCTCAAGCCGCACGGGCTGTTCTTCGCCCCCGAGTTGTCCACTTCCAACCGTGCCACTGTCGGCGGCATGATCAACACCGACGCCAGTGGCCAGGGTAGCTGCACCTATGGCAAGACCCGCGACCATGTACTGGAGCTGCACAGCGTGCTGCTCGGTGGCGAGCGCCTGCACAGCCTGCCGATCGACGATGCCGCGCTGGAACAGGCCTGTGCCGCGCCTGGCCGGATCGGTGAGGTGTACCGCATGGCGCGGGACATCCAGGAAACCCAGGCCGACCTCATTGAAACCACCTTCCCCAAGCTCAACCGTTGCCTGACTGGCTACGACCTGGCGCACCTGCGCGACGAGCAGGGCCGCTTCAACCTCAATAGCGTGCTGTGCGGCGCCGAGGGCTCGCTGGGCTATGTGGTCGAAGCCAAGCTCAATGTGCTGCCGATCCCCAAGTACGCCGTGCTGGTCAACGTGCGCTATACCAGCTTCATGGATGCCCTGCGTGATGCCAACGCGCTGATGGCGCACAAGCCGCTGTCGATCGAGACCGTCGACTCCAAGGTGCTGATGCTGGCGATGAAGGATATCGTCTGGCACAGCGTCGCCGAATACTTCCCGGCCGACCCCGAGCGACCGACCCTGGGCATCAATCTGGTGGAGTTCTGCGGCGACCAGCCGGCCGAGGTCAATGCCAAGGTGCAAGCGTTCATCCAGCACCTGCAGAGCGACACCAGCGTCGAGCGCCTGGGCCACACCCTGGCCGAGGGCGCCGAGGCGGTGACCCGCGTCTACACCATGCGCAAGCGTTCGGTGGGCCTGCTGGGGAACGTCGAGGGCGAAGTGCGCCCACAGCCGTTCGTGGAAGACACTGCGGTACCGCCTGAGCAACTGGCCGACTACATCGCCGACTTCCGTGCGCTGCTCGATGGCTATGGCCTGGCCTATGGCATGTTCGGCCATGTCGATGCCGGCGTGCTGCACGTGCGCCCGGCGCTGGACATGAAGGACCCGGCCCAGGCCGCACTGGTCAAGCCGATTTCCGACGCCGTGGCGGCACTGACCAAAAGCTATGGCGGCTTGCTGTGGGGCGAGCACGGCAAGGGCCTGCGTTCGGAATACGTACCGGAATACTTCGGCGAGCTTTACCCGGCGCTGCAGCGTCTGAAGGGGGCTTTCGACCCGCACAACCAGCTCAACCCGGGCAAGATCTGCACCCCGCCAGACAGCGCCGAGGGCCTGACCAAGGTCGATGGCGTGACCCTGCGCGGCGACCTCGACCGCACCATCGACGAACGCGTGTGGCAGGACTTCCCGAGCGCCGTGCACTGCAACGGCAACGGCGCCTGCTACAACTACGACCCCAACGACGCCATGTGCCCGTCGTGGAAGGCCACCCGTGAACGCCAGCATTCGCCCAAGGGCCGCGCTTCGCTGATGCGCGAATGGCTGCGCCTGCAGGGCGAGGCCAACATCGATGTACTGGCGGCTGCGCGCAACAAGGTGTCGTGGCTCAAGGGCCTGCCGGCACGCCTGCGCAACAACCGTGCGCGCAGCCAGGGCCAGGAAGACTTCTCCCATGAGGTTTACGACGCCATGGCCGGTTGCCTGGCGTGCAAGTCGTGCGCCGGGCAGTGCCCGATCAAGGTCAACGTGCCGGACTTCCGCTCGCGCTTCCTCGAGCTGTACCACGGCCGCTACCAGCGCCCGCTGCGTGACTACCTGATCGGTTCGCTGGAATTCACCATCCCGTACCTGGCCCACGCGCCAGGCCTGTACAACGCGGTGATGGGCTCGAAGTGGGTGAGCAAGCTGCTGGCCGACAAGGTCGGCATGGTCGACAGCCCGCTGATCAGCCGCTTCAACTTCCAGGCCACCCTGACCCGCTGCCGCGTTGGCGTGGCCACGGTACCGGCCCTGCGAGAGCTGACTCCAGCGCAGCGCGAGCGCAGCATCGTGCTGGTGCAGGACGCCTTCACCCGTTACTTCGAAACGCCGCTGCTGTCGGCCTTCATCGACCTGGCCCACCGCCTGGGCCACCGGGTGTTCCTGGCGCCGTACAGTGCCAACGGCAAGCCGCTGCATGTTCAGGGCTTCCTTGGGGCGTTCGCCAAGGCAGCGATCCGCAATGCCACCCAGCTCAAGGCCCTGGCCGAGTGCGGCGTGCCGCTGGTGGGCCTGGACCCGGCGATGACCTTGGTGTATCGCCAGGAGTACCAGAAAGTACCGGGCCTGGATGGTTGCCCGCAGGTGCTGTTGCCGCAGGAGTGGTTGATGGATGTGCTGCCGGAGCAGGCGCCGACTGCGCCGGGTAACTTCCGCCTGATGGCGCACTGCACCGAGAAGACCAATGTGCCGGCGAGCACCAGGCAGTGGGAGCAGGTGTTCGCCCGTTTGGGGCTGAAGCTGGTGACCGAGGCGACTGGCTGCTGCGGTATGTCGGGTACCTATGGGCACGAGGCGCGTAACCAGGACACTTCGCGGACCATCTTCGAGCAGTCGTGGGCGACCAAGCTGGACAAGGAAGGTGAGCCGCTGGCGACGGGCTACTCGTGCCGCAGCCAGGTCAAGCGCATGACCGAGCGGCAGATGCGCCACCCGCTGGAAGTGGTGCTGCAGTACGCCCAGCGCTGACCTTCACGGCCCCGGGGGCTGCCTTGCAGCCCATCGCGACACAAGGCCGCTCCTACAAGAGACCGCGTTTTTCTTGTAGGAGCGGCCTTGTGTCGCGAAAGGGGCGCAAAGCGCCCCCTGTTTTTAGAGGCCCCGCTGCCGCCGCACCTGCCTGTACAGATACAGGCTCAACACCAGCCCGCAGGCCGCCGCCGCAGCAGCAAACAGAAACATCGAAGCAAACCCGAACCCTGCCGCCACCGCGCCCACCAGCGGCCCGGTTACTCCCAGCGACAAATCGATGAACAGCGAATAAGCCCCCACCGCCGCCCCACGGTTGGCCGCCGACACCTGGTTCACCGCCTCCACGCCCAACGCCGGGAACACCAGCGAGAAGCCGAACCCGCTCAGCGCGGCCCCCGCCAACGCCAGTTCGGCACTGGGCGCCAGCCACAGCATCAGCAGCCCAAGCGTTTCCACCGACAGGCAGGCGATCGCCACCCGGAACCCGCCAAGCCGGTTGATCAGGTTGCCAAACAGCAGTCGTGCACTGATGAAGCTGGCGCCGAACAGGCTCAGGGTCAGTGCCGCATTGGCCCAGCCACGGCTGGCGTAATACAAGGTGATGAAGGTGGCGATGGTGCCAAAGCCGATCGAGCCCAGGGCAAGCCCCGAGCCGTGCGGGAACACCTTGCCCAGCACCCTCAGGAATGGCAGGCGCACGCCGCTGACGATCGGTGCGGCCTGTTTGGGCCAGGCCAGCAGCAAGCCGAGTGCACACAGCAGGATGATGCTCACGCCCATGCTCCACAGCCCCAGGCCCTTGACCATCAGCACGCCCAACGGAGCGCCGATGGCCAGCGCGCCATAGCTGGCGATGCCGTTCCAGGAAATGACCTTGGCCGTGTTTTCGGCACCTACGCGGCCAATGCCCCAGCCAATCGCACCGGAGCCCACCAGGCTTTCGGCGCTGCCGAGCACCAGGCGGCCGACCAGCAGGCAGGCAAGGCTCAGCCAGGGCAGGTGAGTGAGGAAGGCGCAGGCCAGCATGAACACCCCGCTGAGCCCGCAGCCGGCCAGGCCATACACGACCGCCTTCTTGCTGCCGTGGTTGTCGATGATGCGGCTGGCGGTGGGGCGGCTGAGCAGGGTGGCCAGGTACTGCACGCTGATCACCAGGCCCGCGACCACGGCACTGAAGCCCAGGTCGTTGTGCACATAGCCAGGCAATACGGCCAGCGGGATGCCGATGTTCAGGTAGCCGATGAAGGTGAAGAGGACGATGGAGACGACTTGCAGGGTAACCGCAAGGGGGCGCGGTGAGTGGGGCATGAGGGCCTACGTGGGTTCTGGACGGTGTGAAAACGTGATGACGGGGGTAGCCCGCAGGTCAGCCGTTTTCACACAGTCGGGGGATGCGCGGTTATTCCTGGTCAGCGCTGGATTGATCGTCACCATCCTGCTCGACGGCAGCTGCCGGTTCGGCGTGAACGGTCACGGTTGGCTCTTCTGGGTTCAGGCTTGGGAAGGGAAGATTCGGGATTTCATGCATCTCGTCGTTCCTCGCAAGTGTGAGTGAAAAGTCTGCGCCAGGCGCGTTTGAGGCTTCGCGAAGCAAGGGCAGGATACACAAGTCTGGATGACAGTTTGGTTTTTTTGCCGTTCATTTGTCGGTTTTGCGGGCGGATACCGGACCGGGGCAGGCCGCTGACTGCAGCGGCCCTTGGGGTCACATCAGCAGTTTGCTGCGTAAATCGCCGAGTAACTGCCGGGTGAGGTTCAGGCCATTGAGCAGATAGTTGTCCATGTCACCGTAAACGATCGCTACTTGTTCGAGTGCGGCGTTCAGGTAGTGCGCATCGACGCCCATGACCGGAGCGTAGATGGCCCTGGTTTCCTCTGGCATGGCTACCAGCGCAGCGTTGATGCGCTGGGCGGTGTAGGTGTTGGTTGCCAGGTAATCGTTCATGAGCGTGGCCTCATCGGCACCTGCAATGCTCAACAACAGTGCCGAAACCCAGCCGGTTCGATCTTTGCCTGCGGAGCAGTGGAACAATACCGGGCCTTGGGTTTCAGCCATTGTCGTCAGGACTTCGCCTAACACCTCTCGAATTGCAGCGCTCTGCACAAAGTCGCGATTTACATCCGCCATGAATGCGGCTGTCTGTTCACCGCTCTCAAAGCTGAATGTACTGAGGTCGGTCCTTTCGAAACGCTCACGCAGTACATTGAACTGCCGATAGGTAGCGCCGCTGGGGATCATGTCTGGTTCTGCCTTGATCTCTTGGTCAGCGCGCAGGTCGAAAATGGCGCGAATGCCAAGTTCCTCCAGCAGGAGCATGTCGGCAGCGGAGGGGATCACGGCGTTGCTGCGGTAGAACGCATTGCTGCGTAGGGTTCCGTGGCAGGTAGAGTATGCCGTGACGGTTCCCGCTACATCACGAAAGTTGTCCATGCTGGGCAAGCGTGGTGTATCAAGCCTGAAGACATCTGGGCTGGCGCAGGCTTTTTGCGAAGCGCCAAGCGCAGTTTTCAGTTCGGGATTGTACGAGGATAGGAGACATTTTCTGTCTCGCGGATTTGAAGAGCGCCTAGTTTCAGATATGCGCGACAGCCGTTTCAGCGGCTGATTCCGAGAGAGACAGGCATTGGGCGATTGGGTATGACAGAAGCGTGGAGCCGGCGTGTATGAACCTGGCCGCGGCATGTACGCCGCAGTCAGGTTTACGGGCAGGGTGTCACTTGCGGCCTTCGGCAGCCTCGGCAACCTTGTCGGTGCGTGCGCACATGATGAAGTCATTGCGGTGCAGGCCTTTGATCGAGTGGCTCCACCAGGTCACAGTGACCTTGCCCCACTCGGTCAGCAGGCCCGGGTGGTGGCCTTCGGCTTCGGCGATCTCGCCCACGGCATTAGTGAACGCCAGGGCGTGCTTGAAGTTCTTGAACAGGAACACGCGCTCCAGCTCCATGTGGCCGTCACGTACTTCGATGTTCCAGTCCGGGATTTCGCGAATCAGTTCGGCCAGCTCTTCGTCGGTGACCTTGGGTGCGTCGGCGCGGCAGGCTTCGCAATGGGCTTGGTTCAAGGCATTCATGTGGTGTTTTCCGGTTCGAGTTGTTATCGGCAAGGTCGCTCAGGCAGCGACCTTGGGTGGAAACTTCGGTGCGTGCAGGCCCAGCTGCATGGCTTTGTGAACCATGCCCATGATGTCTTCGTGGGCCAGGTCGAACAGGCGCTTCATGTTCGGCAGCACGAAATACAACGGTTGCAGAATGTCGATGCGGTACGGTGTGCGCATGGCCTCGATCGGGTCGAAGGCCTGGTGCTCGGGCTCGTCAGACAGACTGTAGACGGTCTCCTTTGGCGACGAGAGAATGCCGCCGCCATAGATCTTGCGGCCCTGCGCGGTTTCCATCAGGCCGAACTCGATGGTCATCCAGTACAGGCGTGCCAGGTACACGCGCTGTTCCTTGGTCGCGGCCAGGCCGAGCTTGCCGTAGGTATGGGTGAATTCGGCGAACCAGGGGTTGGTCAGCAGCGGGCAGTGGCCGAAGATCTCGTGGAAGATATCGGGTTCCTGCAGGTAATCCAGCTCTTCCGGAGTGCGGATGAAGGTGGCCACCGGGAAGCGCTTGCTGGCCAGCAGTTCGAAGAAGGTCTGGAAAGGGATCAGCGCCGGCACCCGGGCAACCTGCCAACCGGTGGTGGCGCCCAGCACCTTGTTGATCTCGCCCAGTTGCGGAATACGGTCATAGGGCAGCTTGAGCTGGTCGATGCCGTCCAGGTATTCCTGGCACGCGCGGCCTTCGATCACTTTCAGCTGACGGGTGATCAAGGTGTTCCATACCGCATGCTCTTGCTGCGGGTAATCGATAAAACCATGCGCATCGGGCTCGCGTGCCACGTATTGCGTCTGTTTCATGTGGCTCTCCTGGTGAGGGCTTTTCTTGTTATGTGCAGGACATACCCAAGGAATATCCCTTCGCTGGCCACTTTGCACGGGGTTGGCCCGTGGAAGGTGTTGGCTTTTGGCGATGTTTTCGTAACGATAATTTTACAAAAAGGTGCAAGTGTCGGAAAATCCGAGGCATCAGGCTGAAGCTTCGGCTGTTTTTGTCAGCTTATCTTTACGACTTTTCCGCGCGGTGTTGAAAAACATTGGCGCTTCGAGAGCCTTCATGCGTATCAAAGTGCACTGCCAGAACCGTATTGGCATCCTGCGCGACATCCTCAACCTGCTGGTGGAGTACGGCATCAACGTGCTGCGCGGCGAGGTGGGCGGTGACCATGGCAACGCCATCTACCTGCATTGCCCGAACCTGATCAATTTGCAGTTCCAGGCGCTGCGACCGAAGTTCGAGGCGATCGCCGGGGTATTCGGTGTCAAGCGCGTGGGGCTGATGCCCAGCGAACGCCGGCACATGGAGCTGAATGCGCTGCTGGGGGCGCTGGACTTCCCGGTGCTGTCGATCGACATGGGCGGCAGCATTGTCGCCGCCAACCGCGCCGCTGCGCAGTTGCTGGGAGTGCGGGTGGACGAGGTGCCGGGCATGCCGCTGGCGCGCTATGTGGAGGACTTCGACCTGCCAGAGCTGGTGCGGGCCAACAAGTCGCGTATCAACGGCCTGCGCATCAAGGTCAAGGGCGATGTGTTCCTGGCTGATATCGCGCCACTGCAGTCCGAGCACGACGACAGCGAGGCGCTGGCTGGTGCGGTGTTGACCCTGCACCGCGCTGACCGTATCGGTGAGCGCATCTACAACGTGCGCAAGCAGGAGTTGCGCGGTTTCGACAGCATCTTCCAGAGCTCGCGGGTGATGGCTGCGGTGGTACGCGAGGCGCGGCGCATGGCCCCGCTGGACGCGCCATTGCTGATCGAGGGCGAGACCGGCACCGGCAAGGAGCTGCTGGCGCGTGCCTGCCACCTGGCCAGTCCGCGCGGCCAGTCACCGCTGATGGCGCTCAACTGCGCCGGGTTGCCCGAATCGATGGCCGAGACCGAGCTGTTCGGTTACGGCCCCGGGGCATTCGAAGGGGCGCGGGCCGAGGGCAAGCTGGGGCTGCTGGAACTGACTGCCGGTGGCACGCTGTTCCTCGACGGGGTAGGGGAGATGAGCCCGCGCCTGCAGGTGAAGCTGCTGCGTTTTCTGCAGGATGGCTGCTTCCGTCGCGTAGGTAGTGATGAAGAGGTGTACCTGGATGTGCGGGTGATCTGCGCGACCCAGGTGGATTTGTCCGAATTGTGTGCTCGTGGCGAGTTTCGCCAGGACCTGTATCACCGGCTCAATGTGTTGTCGCTGCACATTCCGCCATTGCGCGAATGCATGGATGGCCTGGAAGGGCTGGTGCAGCATTTTCTCGACCAGGCCAGCCGACAGATCGGCTGCGCCATGCCGCGCCTGGCGCCGGCGGCAATGGACAAACTCGGCCAGTATCATTGGCCGGGTAATGTGAGGCAGTTGGAAAACGTGTTGTTCCAGGCGGTTTCGTTATGCGAAGGCGGCGTGGTCAAAAGTGAACATATACGTTTGCCGGATTACGGCGTGCGCCCACCGCTGGGTGAGTTTTCGCTGGATGGGGATCTTTCGCAGATTGTCGGGCGCTTTGAAAAAGCGGTGCTGGAAAGTTTGATGGGAGAGTTTTCCAGTAGTCGGGCTTTAGGGAAAAGATTGGGTGTTTCGCATACGACCATTGCAAACAAGTTAAGAGATTATTCGCTTAACAAGTCTGTAGATTAGTTGTTTGGCAAAGAACCTGGGACTGCTGCGCAGTCCTATCGCGACACGAGGCCGCTCCTACAGGTACTGCGCCTGACTTGAAAGCTGCGCAATACTTGTAGGAGCGGCCTTGTGTCGCGATAGGGGCCCACTGGGCCCCCAATTCACAAGGTATCAGCCGTTCGAGCAGCCGTTCCCCATCACGCGGTATTCGAGAATGTGCTTCTGGCCCTTGGAGTCCTCGTAGGTCATGCGGGCGGGCACGACTTCGCACACATTGGGCACTTCGCTCATGGAAATGACGCGAGCAATGTCCAGGTGCTGCGAGTAACTGTACTGTTCAACCGGAATCTGCTCGGCATCTTTGGCTTCGCCGGCCATCGCCGCGCCGCAAAGACTGCCAAGTACCAATACCAGTAAAGCTTTCATTTTCAATTTACCTGTCTAAGGTCGTGAGGGGGCACGCGGCGCTTATGGCGCCGCGAGTATTGCTAGTTTTAACTATCGGGTTTGGATGGGGATTAACGCTTGCCTTCGTGGGGGCTGTTACCAGTTGTTAATCGCCTTGCCGTTGCTGGCGAGGTGAATTTTATGGCTGGGGCCAAGGCCGAAACAGTGGGTCTTTTGATAAAGTGTTTTGACAGAATCTGTAACAATCCTCTGGCAAGCGCCCCCTTTTTTTCTCGCCTGGGCTGTAAGGTGCGTGCCAGAGCGCTTTGCCAGAACGGGCGTACCAAATTACTACCAACGTCGAATGGCTTTTGTCGCTCTGGTACAGTTACAAACGGTTCCATACAAAAACAACTATTACACCGAGGTAACACAGATGAGTGCGGCTCCACTGTATCCCGTTCGTCCCGAGGTTGCGGCCACCACCCTGACCGACGAGGCCACCTACAAGGCCATGTACCAGCAGTCGGTGATCAACCCGGACGGCTTCTGGCGCGAGCAGGCCCAGCGCATCGACTGGATCAAGCCGTTCACCAAGGTCAAGCAGACCTCCTTCGACGACCATCACGTCGATATCAAATGGTTCGCCGACGGCACTCTGAACGTTTCCTCCAACTGCCTGGACCGCCACCTCGAAGAGCGCGGCGACCAGTTGGCCATCATCTGGGAAGGCGACGACCCTTCCGAACACCGCAACATCACCTACCGCGAACTGCACGAGCAGGTCTGCAAGTTCGCCAACGCCCTGCGTGGCCAGGATGTGCACCGCGGTGACGTGGTCACCATCTATATGCCGATGATCCCCGAGGCCGTGGTCGCCATGCTGGCCTGTGCGCGTATCGGTGCGATCCATTCGGTAGTGTTCGGCGGCTTTTCGCCCGAGGCGCTGGCCGGCCGTATCATCGACTGCAAGTCCAAGATCGTGATCACCGCCGACGAAGGCGTGCGTGGTGGCCGGCGTACCCCGCTCAAGGCCAACGTCGACCTGGCGCTGACCAACCCTGAAACCAACAGTGTGCAGAAGATCATCGTGTGCAAGCGCACCGGTGGCGACATTGCCTGGCACCAGCACCGCGACATCTGGTACGAAGACCTGATGAAAGTCGCTTCCAGCCACTGCGCGCCGAAAGAGATGGGTGCCGAGGAAGCGCTGTTCATCCTCTATACCTCCGGCTCTACCGGCAAGCCGAAAGGCGTGCTGCACACCACCGGCGGCTACCTGGTATACGCAGCGCTGACCCACGAGCGTGTGTTCGACTATCGCCCGGGCGAGGTGTACTGGTGCACCGCCGATGTGGGTTGGGTCACCGGCCACAGCTACATTGTCTACGGCCCGCTGGCCAATGGCGCCACCACCCTGCTGTTCGAGGGCGTGCCGAACTACCCTGACATCACCCGCGTGTCGAAGATCGTCGACAAGCACAAGGTCAACATCCTGTACACCGCGCCGACCGCCATCCGCGCGATGATGGCCGAAGGGCAGGCTGCTGTTGAAGGTGCCGATGGGTCCAGCCTGCGCCTGCTGGGCTCGGTGGGTGAGCCGATCAACCCCGAAGCCTGGAACTGGTACTACAAGACCGTGGGCAAGGAGCGTTGCCCGATCGTCGACACCTGGTGGCAGACCGAGACCGGCGGCATCCTGATCAGCCCGCTGCCGGGTGCTACCGGCCTCAAGCCGGGCTCGGCAACCCGCCCGTTCTTCGGTGTGGTGCCGGCGCTGGTGGACAACCTGGGCAATCTGATCGAGGGCGCTGCCGAAGGCAACCTGGTGATCCTCGACTCCTGGCCGGGCCAGTCGCGTTCGCTGTACGGCGACCACGACCGTTTCGTCGATACCTACTTCAAGACCTTCCGTGGCATGTACTTCACCGGCGACGGTGCGCGCCGCGACGAGGATGGCTACTACTGGATCACCGGTCGCGTGGATGACGTGCTGAACGTATCCGGTCACCGCATGGGGACTGCCGAGATCGAGAGTGCCATGGTGGCGCATGCGAAAGTGGCCGAGGCTGCGGTGGTGGGTGTGCCGCACGACATCAAGGGGCAGGGCATCTATGTGTATGTCACCCTCAATGCCGGTATCGAGGCCAGCGAGCAGCTGCGCCTGGAGCTGAAGAACTGGGTGCGCAAGGAAATCGGCCCGATCGCCTCGCCGGATGTGATCCAGTGGGCGCCGGGGCTGCCGAAGACCCGGTCGGGCAAGATCATGCGCCGCATCCTGCGCAAGATTGCCACGGGTGAGTACGATGCACTGGGTGACATCTCCACCCTGGCCGACCCGGGCGTGGTGCAGCACCTGATCGATACCCACAAGGCGATGAGCCTGGCTTCTGCCTGATTGCGAAGCAGGGAAGCGCGGCTTTGTTCAATTCCTGTGGGAGCGGCTTTAGCCGCGAAGAACCCAGCGCGGTGGATGGCACCGGCGTTGCCGGTGTTCGCGGCTGAAGCCGCTCCCACAGGGTAAGGCATGCGCCTGAGGCCTGTACTGTATCTGTGAGATCAGCCAACAAGAACCCCGCCCGGGCAACCGGCGGGGTTTTTGCTTTACTGTTACCCGACATTCATCGGTAACTGTTCTGTCACCGACGCCGCACAATATCGGGGCGGCAGGAAACAATTCCGGCCTGTTTCGGGGCGTTTTCGCAGCGTTTTTTGCGACTCGGCACGCTGCACTTGCCGTAATACAAGGCTTTGCCAATAATAGGCCCGGGAATTGCTAGTACTATAGGTTCTATTTCTTGCGCTTTTGCATATTTTGCAATGGCTGTCAACATCGCCCGCTGCCGTTTCAAGCGCTTCTGTAAGTAGTTGTCGCTTTGAAGAAATATCGACTACCGGGCTGTCGTTAAAATGCCACTCACTCGCTCGTGGTCTGCGACCTTGGTCGAACCCTGCGCGGCTCGCGTTGTACCCATTCGCATATCGGGCAGCCGTTACCTGCCTTGTATTGCTTCGTACCGATGGAGTTACCTGATGAAGAAGCTCGCACTGCTTGGCGCCCTGGCGCTGTCCGTGTTTTCCCTGGTGTCGCAGGCCGATGAAAAACCGCTGAAAATCGGCATCGAAGCCGCCTACCCACCCTTCGCCTTCAAGCAGCCAGACGGCAGCATCGCCGGTTTCGACTACGACATCGGCAACGCCCTGTGCGAAGAGATGAAAGCCAAGTGCACCTGGGTCGAGCAAGAGTTCGACGGCCTGATCCCGGCGCTGAAAGTGCGCAAGATCGACGCCATCCTGTCGTCCATGTCGATCACCGACGACCGCAAGAAATCGGTCGACTTCACCAAGCGCTATTACCTGACCCCGGCGCGCCTGGTGATGAAGGAAGGTACCGCCGTCAGTGAAAGTCTGGATGAGCTCAAGGGCAAGAAGATTGGTGTGCAGCGCGGTTCGATCCACGACCGCTTCGCCAAGGAAGTACTGGGCGCCAAAGGTGCCACCGTGGTTCCTTACGGCACCCAGAACGAAATCTACCTGGACGTGGCAGCTGGCCGCCTCGATGGCACCGTGGCTGACGCCACCCTGCTGGAAGACGGCTTCCTCAAGACCGACGCCGGCAAGGGCTTCGCCTTCGTAGGCCCGTCCTTCACCGACGCCAAGTACTTCGGTGACGGCATCGGTATTGCCGTGCGCAAGGGTGACAAGGCCAACGTCGACCGCATCAACGCTGCCATCGACGCCATCCGCGCCAACGGCAAGTACAAAGAAATCGAGAAGAAGTACTTCAACTTCGACATCTACGGTCCAGACTCGAACTAAGACGTCGGGTTTCACCTGTGCAATGGTGCAAACAGCAGAGGCTCTGAGGTTTGCACCATTTTTCATTCTCTAGGTCGAGGACCTCATCATGTTGAAAGGCTACGGGGCAGTCATCCTCGACGGGGCGTGGCTGACGCTTCAGCTCGCCCTGTCGTCGATGGCCCTGGCCATCGTGCTCGGCCTGATCGGTGTGGCGCTGCGCTTGTCGCCGGTGCGCTGGCTGGCCTGGCTGGGCGATCTGTATTCCACGGTGATTCGTGGCATTCCGGACCTGGTCCTGATCCTGCTGATCTTCTACGGCGGGCAGGACATCATCAATCGGGTTGCGCCGCTGCTCGGTTATGAAGACTACATCGACCTGAATCCGCTGATCGCGGGTATCGGTACCCTGGGCTTCATCTTTGGTGCCTACCTGTCGGAAACTTTCCGCGGTGCGTTCCTCGGTATTCCGAAAGGCCAGGCCGAAGCGGGCGTGGCGTATGGCATGAGCAACCGCCAGGTGTTCTTCCGCATCCAGGTGCCGCAAATGATTCGCCTGGCGATCCCGGGCTTCACCAACAACTGGCTGGTGCTGACCAAGGCCACCGCGCTGATTTCGGTAGTCGGCCTGCAGGACATGATGTTCAAGGCCAAGCAGGCGGCAGACGCCACCCGCGAGCCTTTCACCTTCTTCCTGGCGGTGGCGGCCCTGTACCTGGTGCTGACCAGCATCTCGCTGCTGGCCCTGAAGTATCTCGAGCGCCGCTACTCGGTTGGCGTCAAGGTGGCTGAACTATGATCTTCGACTACAACGTCGTCTGGGAGGCACTGCCGATGTACTTCGGCGGCCTGCTGACCACTCTCAAGCTGCTGGCGATTTCGCTGTTCTTCGGGCTGCTGGCGGCCATTCCGCTGGGGCTGATGCGGGTTTCGAAGCAGCCGGCAGTCAACCTGGTTGCCTGGCTCTACACGTATGTGATCCGCGGCACGCCGATGCTGGTGCAGCTGTTCCTGATCTACTACGGCCTGGCGCAGTTCGAGGCGGTGCGCGAAAGCTTCCTGTGGCCGCTGCTGTCCAGCGCTACCTTCTGCGCCTGCCTGGCGTTTGGCATCAACACCAGTGCCTACACCGCCGAAATCATCGCCGGCAGCCTCAAGGCCACACCGCATGGCGAGATCGAGGCGGCCAAGGCCATGGGCATGTCGCGCATGAAGATGTACCGGCGCATTCTGCTGCCGTCGGCCCTGCGCCGGGCGCTGCCGCAGTACAGCAACGAAGTGATCATGATGCTGCAGACCACCAGCCTGGCGTCGATCGTCACCCTGATCGACATCACTGGCGCTGCGCGCGCGGTCAATGCCCAGTACTACCTGCCTTTCGAGGCCTATATCACGGCGGGCGTGTTCTACCTGTGCCTGACCTTCATCCTGGTGCGCCTGTTCAAGATGGCCGAACGCCGCTGGCTCGGCTACCTGGCGCCGCGCAAGCACTGACCGCTTTGTGAGAATCGACAGCATGTACAAACTCGAAGTCCAAGACCTGCACAAGCGCTACGGCAGCCATGAAGTGCTCAAGGGCGTGTCCCTGTCGGCCAAGGCAGGCGATGTCATCAGCATCATCGGCTCCAGCGGTTCGGGCAAGTCGACCTTCCTGCGCTGCATCAACCTGCTGGAGCAGCCGCACGCCGGCAAGATCCTGCTCAACAACGAAGAGCTGAAGCTGGTACCGGGCAAGGACGGCGCGCTCAAGGCTGCCGACCCGCGTCAGCTGCAGCGCATGCGCTCGCGCCTGTCGATGGTTTTCCAGCACTTCAACCTGTGGTCGCACATGACTGCGCTGGAAAACATCATCGAAGCGCCGGTGCACGTGCTGGGCGTGAACCGCAAGGAGGCCCTGGAAAAGGCCGAGCACTATCTGGCCAAGGTCGGTGTCGCCCATCGCAAGGACGCCTTCCCGGGGCACATGTCCGGCGGCGAGCAGCAACGTGTGGCAATTGCCCGGGCGCTGGCCATGGAGCCGGAGGTCATGCTGTTCGACGAGCCGACCTCGGCGCTGGACCCGGAGCTGGTCGGCGATGTGCTCAAGGTGATGCAGGCGCTGGCCCAGGAAGGCCGCACCATGGTGGTGGTGACTCACGAAATGGGCTTTGCCCGTGAGGTGTCAAACCAGCTGGTGTTCCTGCACAAGGGCCTGGTGGAAGAAACCGGCTGCCCGCGCGAGGTGCTGGCCAACCCGCAGTCGGAGCGCCTGAAGCAGTTCCTCTCCGGCAGCCTCAAGTAAAAACTGCATTTTTGCACCAGAATAGGGCATGCTGCGCGGCGAGCGCAGCCTGACCCGGCGCACAGACTCGAACGACCTCAGGTTTCGGACCGCACCCTATGACCACCCAGCGAATCGGTTTTCTCATCTGGCCCAGTACCAGGCCCTTGACCCTGGCGCTGGCCGAGGAAGTGTTGCAGGTGGCGCAGCGGGTGCACCCGGAGGTGTCCTACGAGCTGGTCTTCCTGCAGGCGGAACCGGCGCAAGAGGGTAGCTGGCGCCTGCCGGGCGAGCCGTGGAATGGCCGCCTTGAGGGGTGTCAAAAGTTGTTCCTGTTGGCTGACGAGCAGCCGTCGGCGGTGGGGGCGGCGTTGTCGTCGGCGCTCAAGCAGCTTGCGCGCAGTGGCTGCATGGTCGGCGGCCTGTCGGCCGGGGTCTACCCTCTGGCCATGCTGGGCCTGCTCGACGGTTACCGGGCTGCGGTGCACTGGCGCTGGCAGGATGATTTTGCCGAGCGCTTTCCCAAGGTGATCGCCACCAGCCATCTGTTCGACTGGGATCGCGATCGTCTGACTGCTTGTGGCGGCATGGCCGTGACCGACCTGCTGCTGGCAGTGCTGGCCCGTGACCACGGGGCGGAACTGGCCGGGGCGGTGTCGGAGGAGCTGGTGGTCGAGCGCATCCGCGAGGGTGGCGAGCGCCAGCGCATTCCGCTGCAGAACCGCCTGGGCTCCAGCCATCCCAAGCTGACCCAGGCGGTGCTGCTGATGGAGGCCAACATCGAAGAGCCGCTGACCACCGACGAAATTGCCCAGCACGTGTGCGTGTCACGCCGGCAGCTGGAGCGCATCTTCAAGCAGTACCTGAACCGCGTGCCGAGCCAGTATTACCTGGAGCTGCGGCTGAACAAGGCGCGACAGATGCTGATGCAGACCAGCAAGTCGATCATCCAGATCGGGCTGTCCTGTGGCTTCTCCTCGGGGCCGCATTTTTCCAGTGCCTATCGCAACTTCTTTGGTGCAACGCCGCGGGAGGATCGCAACCAGCGGCGTAGCAGTAGTCCGTTCGAGCTGAGCTCGGCGCCTGCCGAAAAAGGCTGAGTTTTCCTTCGCCTGTGCCGGCCTCTTCGCGGGTAAACCCGCTCCCACAGGGTTCGCACAATCTTCCGGTTCTGTGGAGAGCCTGTGGGAGCGGGTTTACCCGCGAAGAGGCCGGCACAGGCAGTATCCATTCTTATGTGAACACCCGTTCACCCAGCCCCCTCTCTCCCGTACACTGCGCGATTGCGACAGTGTTTGTCGCATTGCCGAAAGCCTTGTCAAAACTGGGTTTTGCGCTGTAACAAGTTGTCGCTTGGCCGCAAGGACAGGCGCTGATCAGTCCTTACAATCCCCCCATCGCTCGCCACTTCCAGGCCAGCGTTCCTCTTCAGGAGACTCAGATGTCCGTTGAGCAAGCCCCGGTGCAACGTGCCGATTTCGACCAGGTCATGGTCCCCAACTATTCTCCGGCGGCCTTCATTCCTGTGCGAGGCGAGGGCTCCCGAGTTTGGGACCAGTCGGGTCGCGAGCTGATCGACTTTGCCGGTGGCATCGCGGTCAACGCCCTGGGCCACTGCCACCCGGCACTGGTCAAGGCCCTGACCGAGCAGGCCAACACCCTCTGGCACGTATCCAACGTATTCACCAACGAGCCGGCCCTGCGCCTGGCCCACAAGCTGGTGGACGCCACCTTTGCCGACCGTGCGTTCTTCTGCAACTCCGGCGCCGAGTCCAACGAGGCCGCCTTCAAGCTGGCCCGTCGCGTTGCCCACGACCGCTTCGGGCCGGAAAAGCACGAAATCATCGCCACCGTTAACAGCTTCCACGGCCGTACCCTGTTCACCGTCAGTGTCGGTGGCCAGCCGAAGTACTCCGATGGCTTCGGCCCGAAGATCACCGGCATCAGCCATGTGCCGTACAACGATCTGGAAGCGCTGAAGGCACAGATTTCCGACAAGACCTGCGCCGTGGTGATCGAGCCGATCCAGGGCGAGAGTGGCGTGGTGCCGGCCGACAAGGCCTACCTGGAAGGCGCGCGCAAACTGTGTGACGAACACAATGCCCTGCTGATCTTCGACGAAGTGCAGACCGGCGTTGGCCGTACCGGTTCGCTGTATGCCTACCAGCACTATGGCGTTACCCCGGACATCCTGACCAGCGCCAAGAGCCTGGGCGGCGGTTTCCCGATCGGTGCCATGCTGACCACCACCGAGCTGGCCAAGCACCTGGCCGTCGGCACCCACGGCACCACCTACGGCGGCAACCCGCTGGGCTGCGCCGTCGCCTGTGCGGTGCTGGACGTGGTCAATACCCCGGAAACCCTCGCCGGTATCAAGGCCAAGCATGAACGCTTCAAGGTCCGCCTGGAGCAGATCGGCCAGCAGTACAACCTGTTCAGCCAGGTGCGTGGCGTTGGCCTGCTGCTGGGCTGTGTGCTGACCGAGGCCTGGAAAGGAAAGGCCAAGGATGTGCTCAACGCCGCCGAAAAAGAAGGCGTGATGGTGCTGCAGGCCGGCCCGGACGTGGTCCGCTTCGCACCAAGCCTGGTGGTTGAAGACGCCGACATCGATGAAGGCCTGGGCCGCTTCGAGCGCGCCGTGGCCACCCTGACCAAGGGCTGATCCGCCCGTGGTCCCTTCGCCGGCCCCGGCGCAGGCTCAGCCCGAGTCTGCACCGAGCCGGTGATACCCGATCCCAGTGCAGGTGCCAGTGCACTTGCCGTTTTCCCGTGCCGCCGTGAGCGGCCCGTATTCCAAAGGAGTGACACCATGCTGGTGATGCGCCCCGCGCAAATGGCTGATCTGAACGAAGTGCAGCGCATGGCTGCAGACAGCCCCATTGGTGTCACCTCGCTGCCGGACGACAGCGCTCGCCTGGGCGACAAGATCGCCGCATCCGAGACTTCCTTCGCCGCCGAGGTCAGCTTCAATGGTGAAGAAAGCTACTTCTTCGTGCTCGAAGACAGCGAAACGGGCAAGCTGGCCGGTTGCTCGGCCATCGTCGCTTCGGCCGGCTACTCTGAGCCGTTCTACAGTTTTCGTAACGAGACCTTCGTGCACGCATCGCGCGAGCTGAAGATCCACAACAAGATTCACGTCCTGTCGCTGTGCCATGACCTGACCGGCAACAGCCTGCTGACCAGCTTCTATGTGCTGCCGGAACTGGTGAACAGTGGCTGGGCCGAGCTCAATTCGCGTGGCCGCCTGTTGTTCATGGCCGCTCACCCGGAGCGTTTCGCCGAGTCGGTGGTGACCGAGATCGTCGGCTACAGCGACGAGCAGGGTGAATCGCCGTTCTGGGATGCCATCGGCCGCAACTTCTTCGACCTCAACTACGCCGACGCCGAGCGCCTGTGCGGCCTGAAAAGCCGCACCTTCCTCGCCGAACTGATGCCGCACTACCCGATCTACGTGCCGCTGCTGCCTGACCTGGCACAGGAAGCCATGGGGCAGGTGCACCCTCGGGCGCAGATTACCTTCGACATCCTCATGCGCGAAGGCTTCGAGACCGAGCACTACATCGACATCTTCGATGGTGGCCCGACCCTGCATGCGCGTACCTCGGGTATCCGCTCGATCGCCCAGAGCCGGGTGGTGCCGGTCAAGCTCGAGGACGCCCCGATCAAGGGTGGGCGCCCATACCTGGTGTGCAACGGCCAGTTGCAGGACTACCGCGCGGTGCTGCTGGAGCTGGACTGGGTGCCGGGCAAACCGGTCAGCCTGAGCCTGGCAGCTGCCGAGGCGCTGGGGGTGGGCGAGGGTGCCAGCGTGCGACTGGTCGCGGTCTGAGGTCTGGCAACAGACGTTTCGGGATTGATGCGTTAGAAGAGTTTCGCGCCGGCCGCCGCCGCCGCAAAAGGAGATAGCATGATCGTTCGTCCTGTACGCAGCAGCGATTTGCCTGCGTTGATCGAATTGGCACGCAGCACCGGTACCACTGGGCTGACCACGCTGCCGGCCAACGAAGAGCGCCTGGGGCATCGCGTTGGCTGGGCGGAGAAAAGCTTCCGCGGCGAAGCCGAGCGTGGCGACACCGACTACCTGTTCGTGCTGGAAAACGACGAAGGCATGGTGGTGGGCATCAGTGCCATCGCCGGTGCCGTCGGCCTGCGCGAGCCCTGGTACAACTTCCGTGTCGGCCTGACCGTCAGCGCCTCGCAGGAACTGAAGATCTACCGTGAAATCCCCACCCTGTTCCTGGCCAACGACCTGACCGGCAACTCCGAACTGTGCTCGCTGTTCCTGCGCAGCGACTACCGCTCCGGCCTCAACGGCCGCCTGCTGTCGCGGGCGCGCATGCTGTTCATCGCCGAGTTCCCCGAGCTGTTCGGCAAGAAGATCATCGCCGAAATGCGCGGCATGTCCGACGAGCAGGGCCGCTCGCCGTTCTGGGAAAGCCTGGGCCGGCACTTCTTCAAGATGGAGTTCAGCCAGGCCGACTACCTCACCGGCGTGGGCAACAAGTCGTTCATTGCCGAACTGATGCCGAAGTTTCCGCTGTACACCTGCTTCCTCTCCGAGGCGGCGCGCAACGTTATCGGCCGCGTGCACAAGGATACCGAGCCGGCGCTGGCCATGCTCAAGCAGGAAGGCTTCAACTACCAGGGCTACGTCGACATCTTCGATGCCGGCCCGGCCATCGAGTGCGACACCGACAAGATCCGCGCCGTACGCGAAAGCCAGACCTTGGTGCTGGCCGTGGGCACACCGGGCGATGACGCCACGCCTTACATCATTCACAACCGCAAGCGCGACGACTGCCGCATCACGGCTGCACCTGCGCGGTTGGCCGCCGGTACCCTGGTGGTCGACCCCCTGACGGCCAAGCGTCTGCGCATGGGTGCCGGCGACAACGTACGCGCAGTGCCGCTGTCGGCAAGCCGGGAGGCCAAATAAATGACCACGCATTACATCGCAGGCAACTGGCAGGCCGGCCAGGGCGAAACCCTGCAGTCGCTCAACCCGGTGACGCAAGCCGTCGTCTGGGAGGGGCAGGGCGCCGACGCCAGCCAGGTGGATGCTGCCGTGCAGGCTGCGCGTCAGGCCTTCCCGGCCTGGGCGCAATTGAGCCTGGAAGCACGTATCGATGTGCTGGAGAAGTTCGCCACGCAACTGAAAGCGCATGCCGAAGCCATGGCCCAGTGCATCGGCGAGGAAACCGGCAAGCCCCTGTGGGAGTCGGCGACCGAAGTCACCAGCATGATCAACAAGGTGGCGATCTCGGTACAGAGCTACCGCGAGCGTACCGGCGAAAAGAGCGGCCCGCTGGCCGATGCCACGGCCGTGCTGCGGCACAAGCCCCACGGCGTGGTGGCGGTGTTCGGCCCGTACAACTTCCCCGGCCACTTGCCCAACGGCCATATCGTGCCAGCGTTGCTGGCGGGCAACTGCGTGGTGTTCAAGCCCAGTGAGCTGACGCCCAAGGTCGCCGAACTGACCGTTAATTGCTGGATTGCCGCCGGCCTGCCGGCGGGTGTGCTGAACCTGGTGCAGGGAGCGCGTGAAACCGGCGTGGCGCTGGCCGCCAATCCGGGTATCGATGGCCTGTTCTTCACCGGCTCCAGCCGCACCGGCAACCTGCTGCACCAGCAGTTCGCCGGTCGCCCGGACAAAATCCTGGCCCTGGAAATGGGTGGCAACAACCCGCTGGTGGTGGATGAGGTGAAGGACCTCGACGCCGCGGTGTACACCATCATCCAGTCGGCGTTCATTTCCGCTGGCCAGCGCTGCACCTGCGCCCGTCGCCTGCTGGTGCCGCAAGGCGCCTGGGGCGATGCGCTGCTTGCGCGGCTGGTCGAGGTGAGCAGAACCATCACGGTCGGCGCGTTCGACCAGCAGCCCGCGCCGTTCATGGGCTCGGTGATTTCGCTGCAGGCGGCACGGGCGCTGATTGCGGCCCAGGCCGAACTGGTCGCCAAGGGTGCGGTGAAACTGCTGGAAATGACCCAGCCGCAGGCCGATGCCGCGCTGCTGACCCCAGGCATTGTCGATGTCACTGCCGTGGCCGAGCGCCCGGACGAAGAGTTCTTCGGCCCGCTGCTGCAGGTGGTGCGCTATGCAGACTTCGATGCTGCCATCGACGAGGCCAACAACACCCAGTACGGCCTGGCCGCCGGCTTGCTGTCCGACTCCCGTGCCCGCTACCAGTACTTCTGGCTGCGCAGCCGCGCCGGCATCGTCAACTGGAACAAGCAACTGACCGGTGCCGCCAGCAGTGCGCCGTTCGGTGGTGTGGGCGCCAGTGGCAACCACCGCGCCAGTGCCTATTACGCAGCCGATTACTGCGCTTACCCCGTGGCTTCGCTGGAGACCGCCAGCCTTGCCTTGCCGGCGACCCTGACGCCGGGCATTACCCTATAACAACAGGTCACGGAGCCTAGCCGATGAAATCCTACGAAGTGAATTTTGATGGCCTGGTGGGGCCTACCCACAACTATGGCGGCCTGTCCTACGGCAACGTGGCTTCGCAGAGCAACAGCCAGCAGGGTTCCAACCCGCGCGAAGCCGCGCGCCAGGGCCTGGCGAAGATGAAAGCGCTGGCCGACATGGGCTTCAAGCAGGGCGTGCTGGCGCCGCAGGAGCGCCCGGATGTGGCCGCGCTGCGCCGCCTGGGCTTCAGCGGCAGCGATGCCGAAGTGATCCAGCGTGCCGCCAAGGAGGCCATGCCATTGCTGGTGGCCAGTTGCTCGGCTTCGAGCATGTGGGTGGCCAACGCCGCCACGGTCAGCCCTAGTGCCGATACTGCCGATGGCCGCGTGCACTTCACTGCTGCCAACCTCAATTGCAAGTACCACCGCAGCATCGAGCACCCGACCACCAGCCGCGTGCTGGGGGCCATGTTCAGCGACGCCAGGCACTTTGCCCACCACGAGGCACTGCCTGCGGTGGCACAGTTCGGTGACGAGGGTGCAGCCAACCACACGCGTTTCTGCCGTGCCTATGGCGAGGCCGGTGTGGAGTTCTTCGTCTACGGCCGCAGCGCCTTCGACAGCCGCTACCCGGCGCCGCAGAAGTACCCGGCCCGGCAAACTCTGGAAGCCTCCCAGGCCGTGGCCCGGCTGCATGGCCTGAGCGACGACGGCGTGGTCTACGCTCAACAGAACCCGGCCGTGATCGACCAGGGCGTGTTCCACAACGATGTAATTGCGGTGGGCAACGGCGAGGTGCTGTTCTACCACGAGGACGCTTTCCTCGACACCGACGCGGTACTTGGCCAGCTGCGAGCTAAACTGGCCAGCAAGGGTGGCAACTTCCAGGCCATCTGCGTGCCGCGGGCAGCGGTGACGGTGGAGGATGCGGTGCGTTCCTACCTGTTCAACAGCCAGCTGCTCAGCCGTGATGACGGCTCCATGCTGCTGGTGGTGCCGGAAGAATGCCGCAACAACGAGCGGGTCTGGGCCTATCTGGGCCAGTTGACCAGCCAGGGTGGCCCGGTGCGGGAGGTCAAGGTGTTCGACCTCAAGCAGAGCATGCAGAACGGCGGTGGCCCGGCGTGCCTTCGTTTGCGCGTGGCGTTGAAGGAAACGGAACTGGCAGCCGTCAACCAAGGCGTTATCATGACCGCCTCGCTGTATGACACTCTGCTGCAGTGGGTCGACAAGCATTACCGCGATCGCCTTGGCGAGGCGGACCTGGCCGACCCGCAATTGCTGGTGGAATGCCGTACGGCACTGGACGAACTGACCCAGATCCTGAAGTTGGGCTCGGTGTATCCGTTCCAACGCCAACCTTGAAGAGAGACTTTGCAATGACCGACGCCCTGCGCCTTATCCTGGAAGATGAAGACGGCACCCAGTTGGAAACTTCCTGCACCCGCTTTGCCGTGGTCTGGCAAGGCAAGGAAGTGTGGATTCAGCAGGATGGTCGTGGCCAGCTGCTGATTGGCGTGGATGTCGAGGAAGACGACACCGAGTACGCCAACCTGCTGCTGCGCCCGATGGCCACCAACCTGGTCAGCCTGCAGCTGGAAATGGAACCGGCCGAGGTCGGCGAAGACGACGATCACGTCCATGGCCCCGACTGCGGCCACCATCACTAAGGAAGTACCTATGCTCGCCCTTGGCAAATTGCTTGAGCTGACCCTCACCGATCACGAACCGGCCGAGAAGACCCAAGTGACACCCAAGGGCGCGCGGTTGCGCTGGCTGGGGGAGGGCGCACTTGAGGTGCGCCCGGCTGAAAGCGACGATTGCGGGCTCGATCTGCTGTTGTCTGCCGGCATCCACGGCAATGAAACAGCCCCCATCGAGTTGCTCGAACGGCTGCTGCACGGCGTGGCCAATGGCAAGATCAAGCCGAAGGCGCGAGTGTTGTTCCTGTTCGGCAACCCGCCAGCGATCCGCAAGGGCGAGCGTTTCATCGAGCAGGACATCAATCGCCTGTTCAATGGCCGCCATGAACTGTCCAGCGGCTTTGAGGCATTGCGCGCTGCCGAGCTGGAGCAGTTTGCCCGGGTGTTCTTCAGCAAGCCGGGGCGCAGCCGCTTGCACTACGACCTGCATACGGCCATTCGTGGTTCCAAGATCGAGCAGTTCGCCTTGTACCCTTATAAAGAAGGGCGCAAGCATTCCCGTCGCGAACTGGCGCGTCTGGCGGCAGCTGGCATGGAGGCGGTGTTGCTGCAGAGCAAGTCGTCGATTACCTTCAGCGCCTTCACCTACGAACAGCTCGAGGCCGAGGCCTTTACCCTGGAGCTGGGCAAGGCCCGCCCGTTCGGCCAGAACGAGGAGGTCAACCTCGACAAGCTGGAAGAGCGGCTGATCCAGATCATTGAAGCCAACGAGCCAGAAGGCGAGGGCTCGCTGGACGGCTTGCAGCTGTTCAGCGTTTCCCGCGAGATCATCAAGCACAGCGACAGCTTCCACCTGCACTTGCCGGCGGATATCGAGAACTTCTCCGAGCTGAGCAAGGGCTACCTGCTGGCCGAAGACCTCGCCGAGACGCGCTGGGTGGTCGAGGAGGAGGGGGCGCGCATCATCTTCCCCAACCCCAAGGTCAGGAACGGCTTGCGCGCCGGTATCCTGATCGTGCCGGACTCGGGGCAGCAGTTGGGCTGAGTGCTGGTCCGGGCATGTGGCGCGCGCTCAGGCGCACCACATGGACACGCTCAGTAGTACGTGCGCACTGGCAGGCCTAGCTCCATTCGCAGTGCGTTTTCGTTGAATGGCGGTGGGTTGCTGTTGGTCGGCGCTGTGTCGGGATCATTGTCGAAATCGTACAGCAGGCCGCTCGGCAGGCCGATTGCCTGCAGGTGTGCGTTAGCGACCCTGATCTGCCGGCGATCGATAGTCCTGATCAGGGTATCGCCAGGTATCGTCGTGCCGCTGAAGGCGTTGTACGCCTCGCACATGCAACGGTAAAGGTCGAGCAGCGGCAAATTGTCGCTGAGCGAGCGCGCCAGGTTGAATGCCAGGTTACCACCCTCTGCAGGCCAGCCGGCTACCCATTCCAGCTGGCTGTTGCGCCGCAGGTAATGGTCGCTGTCAGTCGGGTCAGCAATGTAGACACCAAAATGGGTGGCCCCTTGTGTTTCGCTAACCCTTATCCAGGACCGTTTTGCCAGCTCAGCCAGGAGTTGCTGGCCGCACTGCGTGTGGCGCAAGAAAAACAGATGGTTGTGCACGGCCTGCTTGAAGGTATCGCTGCCCTGTATGTCGAATGTGCTGCTGGCGAGCGTGTCGAAGGGCGCTGGCAGGGGCAGTGCGAAGCGGGCGTCGCCCGCCTGGTTGCGGGCATAGACCACCGAATCATGAGGGTCGTCGACCAGGATATGGCCGTTGATACGGCTGTTCGCCGAACCGCTCTTTATAAACGTCAGCCCTTGGCCCACGTCGATCTGCACATCGCCAGCGCCGGTGAACACCTCGGTGATGCCACCGCCGGTGGTGATACGCGTGGTACCGTCTGCGGCCTGAATGATGACCGGCGTCTTCACTTCCTGCGCCACCTGAACGTTGGCCACACCCTTTGCGGTTCTGATGATGAGGGTTTGCCTGGGCGTAGGGGCGAGGATGAACGTCTTGTTGCCGACCTTGGCCATCAGATGGCAATCGTAGGCGGAAATATCGACATCGACGGCCGGGGCATGGCTGTCAATCACCATGTGGTGCCTTCCGGGGATCTGGCCTTGCTCGAACCATAGCTGCTCCAGCAGGACGTCTACCTTGTCATCCCGGTATTCGTAGAATCGATGAACGGCTCTGCCATCCACGGACGTGTCTGCCCACTGTTGAAAACCGCTGGTCCTACCAGAAATGAAATAAACGGGATTGGGGTGCATGAGGGGCCTCGCTTGCAGTGATGGTGGCGGCAGGTAATGCAGCGGCCAAGGCTAAAGGTCTGGGCAGGCGGGGAGTGGTACTTATCTAGGTGCAGGGGCGCGAGGCGGAGCGTTGTGACGAGGCGCTGAACCGGATAGCCTGCATTTTTATGTTCGCAATAACGATTTAATGCCGATTGGCTATTTCGGGCCGATAAACACGCTGTATCTCCTGTGCAGGCTGGCTATAATGGCGCCCTTTGCCGTCGTTTCGTCGATTCGACGTATTAGCCCAAAACGGCCGCCGTTTCCGTGGAAGAACCTATGAAAAGCGCAGAAATCCGTGAAGCCTTCCTTCGCTTCTTCGAAGAGCAGGGACATACCCGAGTCGCCTCCAGTTCGCTGATCCCGAACAACGACCCGACCCTGCTGTTCACCAATGCCGGCATGAACCAGTTCAAGGACTGCTTCCTCGGTGCGGAGAAGCGTGCCTACACGCGTGCCGTCAGCAGCCAGAAGTGCGTGCGCGCCGGCGGCAAGCACAACGACCTGGAAAACGTCGGTTACACCGCGCGTCACCACACCTTCTTTGAAATGCTGGGCAACTTCAGCTTCGGTGACTATTTCAAGCGCGACGCCATTACCTTCGCCTGGACCTTCCTGACTTCCGACAAATGGCTGAACCTGCCCAAGGAAAAACTCTGGGTCACCGTCTACGCCACTGACGACGAAGCCTACGATATCTGGACCAAGGAAGTCGGCGTGCCGGCCGAGCGCATGGTGCGCATTGGTGACAACAAGGGCGCCCCTTACGCCTCCGACAACTTCTGGACCATGGGCGACACCGGCCCGTGCGGCCCATGCACCGAGATTTTCTACGACCACGGCCCGGACATCTGGGGCGGCCCACCCGGCTCGCCGGAAGAAGACGGCGACCGCTACATCGAGATCTGGAACAACGTCTTCATGCAGTTCAACCGCACCGCCGACGGCGTGCTGCACCCGCTGCCAGCGCCGTCGGTGGACACCGGCATGGGCCTGGAGCGCGTCAGCGCCGTGCTGCAGCATGTGCACTCGAACTACGAGATCGACCTGTTCCAGAACCTGCTGGCGGCCGCGGCCAAGGCCATCGGTTGCAGCAACGAGGGCCAGGCTTCGCTGAAAGTGGTCGCCGACCACATCCGTTCGTGCGGCTTCCTGATCGCCGACGGCGTGCTGCCGTCCAACGAAGGCCGTGGCTACGTGCTGCGCCGCATCATTCGCCGCGCCTGCCGCCACGGTAACAAGCTGGGTGCCAAGGGCAGCTTCTTCTACCAGATCGTTGCCGCGCTGGTCGCCGAAATGGGCGAGGCCTTCCCGGAACTGAACAGCCAGCAGGCGCACATCGAGCGTGTGCTCAAGGCTGAAGAAGAACAGTTCGCCAAGACCCTGGAGCAGGGCCTGCGCATTCTCGAGCAGGACCTGGCCCAGCTCGAAGGCGACGTGGTGCCGGGCGACGTGGTGTTCAAGCTGTACGACACCTACGGCTTCCCGATGGACCTGACCGCCGACATCGCCCGCGAGCGCGAGCTGACCATCGACGAGGCCGGCTTCGAGCGCGAGATGGACGCCCAGCGTGAACGTGCCCGCTCCGCCAGCGCCTTCGGCATGGACTACAACAGCCTGGTCAAGGTCGACAGCGCCACCGAGTTCCTCGGCTACGAGGCCACCGAAGGCCAGGGCAAGATCATCGCCCTGTACAAGGACGGCCAGGCCGTCGACCAGCTGGGTGAAGGCGAGCAGGGCGTGGTCGTGCTCGACCGCACGCCGTTCTACGCCGAATCCGGTGGCCAGGTGGGTGACACCGGCTACCTGCAGGCTGGCGCTGCGCGCTTCGATGTGCGCGACACCACCAAGACTGGCGGTGCCTTCCTGCACCACGGCGTTGTTGCCAGCGGTGCGCTGGTGATCGGTTCGCCGGTCGAGGCCAAGGTCGATGCCGACGTGCAGCACGCCACCTCGCTGAACCACTCCGCCACCCACCTGCTGCACGAAGCGCTGCGTCAGGTACTGGGCGAGCACGTACAGCAGAAAGGCTCGCTGGTGGACAGCCAGCGCCTGCGTTTCGACTTCAGCCACTTCGAGGCGGTGAAACCGGAGCAGATCAAGGCCCTGGAAGACATCGTCAACCGCGAAGTGCGCAAGAACACCGCAGTGGAAACCGAACTGACCGACATCGAAACCGCCAAGGCCAAGGGTGCCATGGCGCTGTTCGGCGAGAAGTACGGCGATACCGTGCGTGTGCTGAGCATGGGCGGCGATTTCTCGGTAGAGCTGTGCGGCGGTATCCACGCCAAGCGCACCGGTGACATCAGCCTGTTCAAGATCATCAGCGAAGGCGGCGTGGCCTCTGGCGTGCGTCGTATCGAAGCGGTCACCGGCGCTGCTGCGCTGGCGTACCTGAACGCTGCCGAAGAGCAGGTCAAGGAAGCCGCGCAACTGGTGAAGGGTAACCGCGACAACCTGATCGACAAGCTGTCGGCTGTGCTCGAGCGCAACCGCCAGCTGGAGAAGCAGCTGGAACAGCTGCAGGCCAAGGCCGCCAGCGCCGCCGGGGACGATCTCTCCAACGCGGCCGTTGAGGTCAAGGGTGCCAAGGTGCTCGCCGCCCGCCTGGATGGGCAGGACGGCAAGGCCCTGCTGGCCCTGGTCGATCAGCTGAAGAACAAGCTCGGCCACGCAGTGATCCTGCTGGGCAGCGAGCATGAGGGCAAGGTCGTGCTGGTGGCCGGCGTGACCAAGGACCTCTCCAGCCAACTCAAGGCTGGCGATCTGATGAAACAAGCCGCTGCGGCGGTGGGTGGCAAGGGCGGTGGCCGTCCGGACATGGCCCAGGGAGGTGGCGTCGACGTCGCTGCACTGGACCAGGCCCTGGCGCTGGCCGTGCCATTCGCAGAGCAGGGACTTTGAGATGAAGGGGGGATGGTCTAGTCGTCCCCCTTCATGTTGGATTGTTTTTTGGGGCCCTGTATGGGCTGAGGCACCATTGAAATGGCGTTGATCGTACAGAAATTTGGCGGCACCTCTGTCGGTTCCATCGAGCGGATCGAGCAGGTAGCCGAAAAGGTCAAGAAACACCGTGAGGCGGGCGACGACCTGGTGGTTGTGTTGTCGGCAATGAGCGGTGAAACCAATCGCCTGATCGACCTGGCCAAGCAGATTACCGATCACCCGGTTCCACGTGAACTGGACGTGATCGTGTCGACCGGTGAGCAGGTCACCATTGCCTTGCTGGCCATGGCCTTGATCAAGCGTGGTGTGCCAGCGGTGTCCTACACCGGCAACCAGGTGCGCATCCTCACCGACAGCGCGCACAACAAGGCGCGCATCCTGCAGATCGACGACCAGAAGATTCGTGCCGACCTCAAGGAAGGCCGCGTGGTCGTGGTGGCGGGCTTCCAGGGCGTCGACGAGCACGGCAGCATCACCACCCTGGGCCGTGGCGGCTCCGACACCACCGGCGTGGCCCTGGCGGCTGCGCTGAAGGCTGACGAGTGCCAGATCTACACCGACGTCGATGGCGTCTACACCACTGACCCGCGCGTTGTGCCACAGGCCCAGCGTCTGGAGAAGATCACCTTCGAAGAGATGCTGGAAATGGCCAGCCTCGGTTCCAAGGTGCTGCAGATCCGTTCGGTGGAGTTCGCCGGCAAGTACAACGTTCCGCTGCGCGTGCTGCACAGCTTCAAGGAGGGTCCGGGTACCCTCATTACCATTGATGAAGAGGAATCCATGGAACAGCCGATCATTTCCGGTATCGCCTTCAACCGTGATGAAGCCAAGCTGACCATTCGCGGCGTGCCGGACACCCCGGGCGTGGCCTTCAAGATCCTCGGCCCGATCAGCGCCTCGAACATCGAGGTCGACATGATCGTGCAGAACGTTGCCCACGATAACACCACCGACTTCACCTTCACCGTACACCGCAACGAGTACGAGAAGGCGCAGAGCGTGCTGGAAAACACCGCCCGCGAAATCGGTGCCCGTGAAGTGATCGGCGATACCAAGATCGCCAAGGTCTCGATCGTCGGCGTCGGCATGCGTTCGCACGCCGGTGTTGCCAGCCGCATGTTCGAAGCCCTGGCCAAGGAGAGCATCAACATCCAGATGATCTCCACCTCCGAGATCAAGGTTTCGGTCGTGATCGAAGAGAAGTACCTGGAGCTGGCCGTACGCGCGCTGCACACCGCGTTCGAGCTCGACGCTCCGGCACGACAGAGCGAGTAATACGCTGCCTGGAAGGGCGCGGCTTGCCGCGCCCTTCGCGTTTCTGCTCGCCGTGCAGGCCCTGTCCTGGCCTGTGCGGCGGGTAACCGGGGCCTGGTCGTCGTCCACGACCAGGCCGCGACACCAAAGACTGTTACCCCTGAATGTTTTGCGTAAGGAGAAAGCTATGTTGATTCTGACTCGTCGGTGCGCCGAGAGCCTGATCATTGGAGACGGCGAGATCACCGTGACGGTGCTCGGCGTCAAGGGCAACCAGGTGCGTATTGGCGTCAGCGCCCCGAAAGAAGTGGCTGTGCACCGCGAGGAAATCTACCTGCGGATCAAGAAAGAGAAGGACGAAGAGCCAAGCCTTTAATTTTTTTGAAGTTTTTTTCAAAAAAAGGGTTGCAAACGAGGAAGAGCCTGTTTAATATTCGCCTCGTGTTGCGGTGAGGTGGCCGAGTGGCCGAAGGCGCTCCCCTGCTAAGGGAGTATACCTCATAAGGGTATCGGGGGTTCGAATCCCCCCTTCACCGCCATTATTCGCTTAGGGCGCTGTAAACGGTAAGAACGCTAAGTAGTTGATTTTAAACGAAAAAGTTCTTGCAAAAATGTTTCGGCGACCTATAATGCGCGGCAAGACACGGACTCATAGCTCAGCTGGATAGAGTACTCGGCTACGAACCGAGCGGTCGGAGGTTCGAATCCTCCTGAGTCCGCCACTTTTTGAAGTGGCTTTGCTTACAAAGCTGCTTCAAAGAACCAGTGGTAATCTGGTCTAAAACTACCATTGCGGACTCATAGCTCAGCTGGATAGAGTACTCGGCTACGAACCGAGCGGTCGCAGGTTCGAATCCTGCTGAGTCCGCCACTTTTTGAAGTGGCTCTGCTTGCAAAGACGCTTCAACCAACCAGTGGTAATCTGGTCTAAAACTACCACCACGGACTCATAGCTCAGCTGGATAGAGTACTCGGCTACGAACCGAGCGGTCGCAGGTTCGAATCCTGCTGAGTCCGCCACACCAAATCAAGAAGCCCGCTCAATTGAGCGGGCTTTTTGTTTTTCTGCGCCAATGAATTGTTGGTGATGTCGATCTAAGCTCTTCTGTAGATTGAGCGTGTGCCTTTGGGGGCCGCTGCGCGACCCTTTCGCGACACAAGGCCGCTCCTACAGAAGTACGCGATCCCTTGTAGGAGCGGCCTTGTGTCGCGATGGGCTGCAAAGCAGCCCCGAGATCGATCAGGCACCGCATACACATCCAGGCACACAACAAATGTAACTTGACCGCCAGACCCACCGCCGCACTGATAGCTTCGAGCGTTGTCCCAGCTTTATCACGCAAACGATTGTTCTGGCCAAAATTTTAAGCGATCTGACAGCTTTAGCAGTGTATGATTGCGCCCGTCAGCCCCGCCGGGGCTTGTGGAAAACCACCATGGACTTACCCAGTAGTTACTCGCTAACAAGATTCATACAGAAAGATCTGACCGATTGATTCTCCCGGCGTGCTCCGCTGCTGGGAGTGGAGTTCGCCTATGACTGAAGTAGAAGTAAAAAAAGCGCAGGAAAGCCTGCAGGACCGCCTGGCCCAGGTGGTCGAACTGCTGCAGCGCCAGCGCGTGGTCGAAGACCTGACCCACCGTCAGGAAGGCGCCCACAACGACCTGGTGGAAAACCTGGTCCACCGCCAGAACCTCGTCGAGCTGCAGCGCAAGCTCGATGACCTGCACCCCGCCGACATCGCCTATATCCTTGAAGCCTTGCCCCTGGAAGACCGCCTGACGGTCTGGCAGCTGGTGCGCTCCGATCGCGATGGCGACATTCTGCTGGAAGTGTCCGACGCCGTGCGGCAATCGTTGATCGCCGACATGGACGATCACGAGCTGCTCGCCGCAGCCAAGGAAATGGACGCCGACGAGCTGGCCGACCTTGCTCCAGAGCTGCCGCGTGACGTTGTTCACGAGCTGATGGAAACCCTCGATGCCCAGCAACGCGAGCGCGTGCGTTCGGCGCTGAGCTATGACGAGGAGCAGGTTGGTGCCTTGATGGACTTCGAGATGGTCACCATCCGCGAAGACGTCAGCCTGGAGGTGGTTTTACGCTACCTGCGCCGCCTGAAAGAGCTGCCGAACCATACCGACAAACTGTTCGTGGTCGACTATGACGGTATTCTCAAGGGCGTATTGCCGATCAAGCGTCTGCTGGTCAACGACCCGGAGAAAAAGGTGGCGGAGGTCATGGCGACCGACCCGGTCTCCTTCCACCCCGAGGAAGATGCCTATGATGCGGCGCAGGCCTTCGAGCGTTATGACCTGGTATCTGCGCCGGTTGTGGACAAGAACGAGCGCCTGATTGGCCGCTTGACCATCGACGAAATGGTTGACCTGATTCGCGAGGAAAGCGAAAGCGAAGTGCTGAACATGGCCGGTTTGCGCGAGGAAGAAGACATCTTCGCCTCGGTCTGGCGTTCGCTGCGCAACCGCTGGGCCTGGCTGGCCATCAACCTGATTACCGCGTTCGTTGCGTCGCGTGTGATCGGCCTGTTCGAAGGTTCGATAGAGAAACTGGTAGCCCTGGCTGCGCTGATGCCGATCGTGGCGGGCATTGGCGGCAACTCCGGTAACCAGACCATCACCATGATCGTGCGCGCCATGGCGCTGGACCAGGTGTCGCCGGGCAACACCAGCCGCCTGATGCGCAAGGAGCTGGCGGTATCGCTGCTCAACGGCCTGATCTGGGGCGGGGTGATCGGTGCGGTGGCGTTCTGGCTGTATGGCAGCTGGTCGTTGGGCCTGGTGATGACTGCGGCGATGACCTTGAACCTGCTGCTGGCGGCCTTGATGGGAGTATTGATCCCGATGACCCTGACACGCCTGGGGCGCGACCCGGCGATGGGCTCCAGCGTGATGATTACCGCAGTGACCGACAGTGGCGGGTTCTTTATCTTCCTCGGGCTGGCCACGCTGTTCTTGCTGTAACCGATTACCTCCAAACGCTGAGGAGGTCCCTGTGGGAGCGGCCTTGTGTCGCGAAAGGGCCGCAGAGCGGCCCCGCAATTTCAGCGGCGCTGCACAACATTCTGGGGCTGCTTCGCAGTCCTTTCGCGACACAAGGCCGCTCCCACAGAGAGTGATCCCGCAGCGGTGATGAGCCCACAAAAAAGCCAGCTTACGCTGGCTTTTTCATGTTCGGCTGCAAACTTCAGGAGGCGTCGGTAGCCATTTCCACATCGTGAGCGATAAGGGCGACCAGCGCGTTCTGCTGGCGGTGAGACAGTTGGCGGAAGCGTTGCAGCAATTCGCGTTCATGCAGGGACAGTTCAGGGCTGTCCAGGCGCATGCTCAACTCGTCACCCAGCGCACCTTCCTGGATAAGGCTCTGTTCCAGGCGCGCGATGATTTCGGAGTTCATGCTGCGGTGATGGTTGCGCGCTACCTCGGCAATGCGCTCACGCATCCCGTCTGGCAGGCGGACGACGAACTTGTCAGCGGTGCGGCTCGAATAAATAGCCTGTTTCATTGGGCGCATATAAATTGACCGGATTTTGGTTCAGGGGAAGCGGTTCTAAAATTGGCCGCACGGGGTGGTAGTACGACCGTGGCGACGACGAAATGTTCAACCGTCTGTGAAAAATGGATGCTCATCTTGCCTCATGGTCGCCGTTTCCTTGGCGTCAATTCTGTGACAAATAGTGAGCCGGATAAAGGCTTTGTGCCAGTACCAATTATCAGAAATGAGTACTGGTTTGAAAAGTTTTACATGCGCCGGCTTGCCCAATCGTCAGACTTTTGCCGCCAAAAACTGGTGAAACGCAGCAAAAGACCGGGAAAAATCATAGAATGCGCCGGTTTCCTTCCATAGAGCATAGTGGCTATGCAACATGACGCAAGCGACCGCCAATCAGGGACAGGCCGGTTGATCTATCTGGTAGGACCGTCGGGTTCCGGGAAAGATTCCCTGATCGACGCTTCTCGTGAGCGGCTGGCAGCCGCCGGGGTGCAAATCGCTCGTCGCGTCATTACCCGCTCGGCCGAAGCCAAGGGCGAAGCCGCCCATGGCGTCACATCCGAGCAGTTCGAAGCACTGCGCGCACAAGGTGCTTTCGCCATGTATTGGCAAGCCAACGGCCTGGATTACGGCATTCCAGTACAGGTGGACCAGTGGCTGGCGGCGGGCAGGGCGGTGCTGGTGAATGGTTCGCGGGCTTATCTGGCCGAGGCGCGCCGACGCTACCCGAACCTGTTGGCTGTGCTGGTCCAGGTCAGGCCCGAGGTGCTGCGCGAGCGCTTGCTGGCCCGCGGGCGGGAAAGCGCCGAGGAAGTAGAGCAGCGCCTTGCACGTAATGCACGCTTGCAGGCGCTGGCCGATCCATCGCTGCACGTGCTGGACAACTCCACCACTCTGGAAACCGCGGTCGCGGCATTGTTCGCGCTGCTGCATGATGAAGCTGTGCTGCCGCAGGTGTAGCATTGGCAGAAAAGGATTACGCGAAAAAGCCCGCTTGAGGCATGACAAACGCCAGCATGCTGGTTAACATGCTGGCCGTCCCGCTGTGCAGCGCTCGCTGCCGGCATTTGCGTCTCAGTAGCTCAATTGGATAGAGCATCCCCCTCCTAAGGGGAAGGTTGCAGGTTCAATTCCTGCCTGGGACGCCATTTCTCCTTGCTTCTTTCCTGGCCTGCCTTTTGGCCACCGGTCGTCAACAGCGAAGAATTCAGCCTGGTCCCACAGGTATTGCACAAGGCTCAAAGGCAGTACAAATCCTGTGGGAGCGGGTTTACCCGCGAAGAGGCCGGCACCGATTCAGGCATGAAAAAAGACCCGCGGCGCCTGGGGCGCTGCGGGCCAAAATCGGCCTTGGCCGCTTCAGTGTCAGATATGCAGGGCGTGGCCCAGGGCGCGCAGTGCCGCTTCCTGTACCGCCTCACCCAGTGTCGGGTGGGCATGGATGGTACCGGCCACGTCCTCCAGGCACGCGCCCATTTCCAGCGACTGGGCGAACGCCGTCGACAACTCGGAAACCGCCACGCCAACCGCCTGCCAACCGAGGATCAGGTGGTTGTCACGGCGCGCCACCACGCGCACGAAACCGCTTTTCGATTCCAGGCTCATGGCCCGGCCATTGGCGGCGAACGGGAACTGCGCGACGATGCAGTCCAACCCTTGCTGGCTGGCTTGCTCCGGGGTCTTGCCGACCACCACTACTTCCGGGTCGGTGAAACACACCGCGGCGATCGCGCTGGGTTCGAAACGGCGTGCCTTGCCGGCGATGATCTCGGCGACCATCTCGCCCTGGGCCATGGCCCGGTGCGCCAGCATCGGTTCGCCGGCCACGTCGCCGATGGCCCAGACGTTGCGCATGCTGGTCTGGCAGCGTTCGTCGATGGCAACGGCGGCGCCGTTCATCTTCAGGTCCAGGCACTCCAGGTTGAAACCTTGCGTGCGCGGCCGACGGCCCACGGCCACCAGCACCTGGTCGGCTTCCAGGCGCAGTTGGCCGCCCTGGCCATCACGGGCCAGCAGACAGCCGCCTTCGTAACCCTCGACGCTGTGGCCCAGGTGCAGGGTGATGCCCAGCTTCTTCAGCGACTCGGCCACCGGGGCGGTCAGCTCGCTGTCGTAGGTCGGCAGGATGCGCTCGCGCGCTTCAACCACGCTGACCCGTGCACCCAGCTTGCGGTAGGCGATGCCCAGCTCCAGGCCGATGTAGCCGCCGCCCACCACTACCAGGTGCTGCGGCAAGGTTTTCGGCGCCAGGGCTTCGGTCGAGGAAATGATCGGCCCGCCCAGCGGCAGCATCGGCAGTTGGACACTGCTGGAACCAGTGGCCAGCAACAGGTGCTCGCACTGGATGCGCTGGCCGTCGACCTCGACCTGCTTGCCGTCGAGCACCTTCGCCCAGCCATGGATCACCTTTACCCCATGCTTTTTCAGCAGCGCGGCGACTCCGGTAGTCAGGCGGTCGACGATGCCGTCCTTCCAGGCCACGCTCTGGCCAATGTCCAGGCGTGGCGAAGCGACGCTGATGCCCAGCTCCGACGGCCCGGCAAAGCGCGAGGTCTGGTGGAACTGCTCGGCCACGTGGATCAGCGCCTTGGACGGGATGCAGCCGATGTTCAGGCAGGTACCGCCCAGTGCCTGGCCTTCCACCAGCACGGTGGGGATGCCCAGTTGCCCGGCGCGGATGGCAGCCACGTAGCCACCAGGGCCGCCGCCGATGATCAACAGGGTAGTCTGGATAGTCTGTTGCATGCTCACTCCACGAACAGGCAGGCGGGTTGTTCGAGCAGGCCGCGCACGGCCTGGATGAACAGCGCGGCGTCCATGCCATCGACCACGCGGTGGTCGAACGAGCTGGACAGGTTCATCATCTTGCGCACGACGATCTGGCCGTCGATCACCACCGGCCGCTCGACCATGCGGTTGACGCCGACGATCGCCACTTCCGGCGTGTTGACCACCGGCGTACTGACGATACCGCCCAGGGCGCCCAGGCTGGTCAGGGTAATGGTCGAACCGGACAGCTCATCGCGGCTGGCCTTGTTGTTGCGGGCAGCGTTGGCCAGGCGCGAAATCTCGCCGGCATTGCTCCACAGGCTGCCAGCTTCGGCATGGCGCAGCACCGGCACCATCAGGCCGTTGTCACCTTGGGTGGCGATGCCCACATGCACCGCGCCATGGCGGGTGATGACCTGGGCTTCGTCGTCATAGGTGGCATTGATCTGTGGGAAGTCGCGCAGTGCCACGACCAGGGCGCGCACCAGGAACGGCAGCAGGGTCAGCTTGCCGCGGCTGTCGCCGTGCTTGCTGTTGAGTTGCTGGCGCAGGGCTTCCAGGGCGGTGACGTCGATTTCTTCCACATAGCTGAAGTGCGCGACCCGGCGCTTGGCGTCCTGCATGCGTTGGGCGATCTTGCGGCGCAGGCCGATCACCGGCACCTGCTCGCTGTCAGTGCGCTTGGCATAGCCGCTCGACGCTTGCCCGCCAGCGCTGTGCGGCTTGCTCATGAAGGCGTCGAGGTCTTCGTGCAGGATACGCCCGGCCGGGCCGCTGCCATGCACGTAACGCAGTTCGATACCGGCATCCAGGGCACGCTTGCGCACCGCCGGCGAGGCCAGCGGCTTGTCGCCCGGCTGGCGCGGCACGATGGGCGCTGCCTCATGGTTGGCAGGCGCCTGGCATGCAGCAGGCTTCACTTCTTTCTGCGGTTCCGGCTTGGCGGCTACCGGAGCTGCCGGGGCCTCGACCGGCTTGGCGTGCGGCACGTCCACATGGTTGCCGCTGCCTTCCACTTCGATGCGGATCAGCTCGCTGCCGACCGCCATCACTTCACCGGGCTGCCCACCCAGGGCCAGCACCTTGCCGCTGACCGGCGAAGGGATTTCGACGGTGGCCTTGTCGGTCATGACGTCGGCCACTACCTGGTCTTCGGCGATCATGTCGCCGACCTTGACGAACCACTCGACCAACTCGACCTGCGCGATGCCTTCGCCAATGTCCGGCATCTTGATGACGTGCGTGCCCATTCAGACCTCCATGACCTTTTTCAATGCCGCACCTACCCGCGAAGGCCCTGGGAAGTAAGCCCATTCCTGTGCGTGGGGGTAGGGGGTGTCCCAGCCGGTGACGCGCTCGATCGGCGCCTCCAGGTGGTGGAAGCAGTGTTCCTGCACCAGCGACACCAGTTCGGCGCCGAAGCCGCAGGTGCGGGTGGCCTCGTGTACCACTACGCAACGGCCGGTCTTTTTCACCGATTCGACGATGGTGTCGAGGTCCAGCGGCCACAGGCTGCGCAGGTCGATCACCTCGGCGTCGACGCCGGTTTCTTCGGCGGCCACCTGGGCCACGTACACGGTGGTGCCGTAGGTCAGCACGGTCACGTCATTGCCGGGGCGGGTAATGGCCGCCTTGTCCAGCGGTACGGTGTAGTAACCGTCTGGCACGGTACTTTGCGGGTGCTTCGACCATGGGGTGACAGGGCGGTCGTGGTGGCCATCGAACGGGCCGTTGTACAGGCGCTTGGGCTCGAGGAAGATCACCGGGTCATCGCATTCGATCGAGGCAATCAGCAGGCCTTTGGCGTCATACGGGTTGGACGGCATGACGGTGCGCAGGCCGCACACCTGGGTGAACATCGCTTCCGGGCTCTGGCTGTGGGTCTGGCCGCCGTAGATGCCGCCGCCGCAAGGCATGCGCAGGGTCAACGGCGCGATGAACTCGCCGGCCGAACGGTAACGCAGGCGCGCCATCTCGGAAACGATCTGGTCGGAGGCCGGGTAGAAGTAGTCGGCGAACTGGATTTCCACCACCGGGCGCAGGCCGTAGGCACCCATGCCCACGGCAGTGCCGACGATGCCGCTCTCGGAGATCGGCGCGTCGAACACGCGCGATTTGCCGTACTTGTTCTGCAGGCCTTCGGTGCAGCGGAACACGCCGCCGAAGTAACCGACGTCCTGGCCGTACACGACCACATTGTCGTCGCGCTCGAGCATGACATCCATGGCCGAGCGCAGGGCCTGGATCATGGTCATGGTAGTGGTGGCCATGGCGGTTTCCGGGTTGATGCTGTTGTTGTGGTCGTTCATCTCAAACCCCCAGTTCCTGGCGTTGGCGGCGCAGGTGATCGGGCATTTCCTTGTACACGTCCTCGAACATCGAGGCGGCGCTCGGGATGTGACCGTTGGCCAGGGTGCCGTACTGCTCGGCTTCCTTCTGCGCGGCGATGACCGCAGCTTCGAACTCGGCAGTGGTGGCCTGGTGTTCTTCCTCGGACCAGTGGCCGATCTTGATCAGGTGCTGCTTCAGGCGGGCGATCGGGTCACCCAGCGGGAAGTGGCTCCAGTCATCGGCGGGGCGGTACTTGGACGGGTCGTCCGAGGTCGAGTGCGGGCCGGCACGGTAGGTGACCCACTCGATCAGGCTTGGGCCAAGGCCACGGCGGGCGCGTTCGGCGGCCCAGCGCGAGGCGGCGTACACGGCGACGAAGTCGTTGCCGTCAACCCGCAGCGAGGCAATGCCGCAACCCACGCCACGGCCGGCGAAGGTGGTCGATTCGCCGCCGGCGATGGCCTGGAAGGTAGAGATGGCCCACTGGTTGTTGACCACGTTGAGGATCACCGGGGCGCGATAAACGTGGGCGAAGGTGAGGGCGGTGTGGAAGTCCGACTCGGCTGTTGCGCCGTCGCCGATCCACGCCGAGGCGATCTTGGTATCGCCCTTGATCGCCGAGGCCATGGCCCAGCCGACCGCCTGCACGAACTGGGTCGCCAGGTTGCCGCTGATGGTGAAGAAACCGGCCTCGCGTACCGAGTACATGATCGGCAGCTGGCGGCCCTTGAGCGGGTCGCGTTCGTTGGACAGCAGCTGGCAGATCATCTCGACCAGCGACACGTCGCGGGCCATCAGGATGCTTTGCTGGCGGTAGGTGGGGAAGCACATGTCGGTGCGGTTCAGCGCCAGGGCCTGGCCGCTGCCGATGGCTTCTTCACCCAGGCTCTGCATGTAGAAGGACATCTTCTTCTGGCGCTGGGCGACCACCATGCGGCTGTCGAAAATCCGCGTCTTGAGCATGGCACGCATGCCCTGACGGAGAACTTGCGGGTCGATGTCTTCGGCCCATGGGCCTTGTGCGTCGCCTTGCTCGTCGAGCACGCGGATCAGGCTGTAGGACAGGTCCGCGGTGTCGGCAGCATCGACGTCGACAGGGGGTTTACGGGCTTGACCTGCATCGTTCAGGCGCAGGTAGGAGAAATCGGTCTGGCAGCCTGGCCGGCCGGTAGGCTCGGGCACATGCAAACGCAGGGGGGCGTACTCGTTCATGCTTTTTACGCTCGCTCGGGTATTTGTTTTTGTGAGCTTTGAAGCGGCCGCCGCTGAGTACCGGCTTGTGACTGGTAAGTCAGCGTCCCCTACATCTTAGAGGTCCGGCAGGAGAATTTTTCTCTCAAGTTGATTGCCTTTGTCGAGCGGGGCAGATAAACATTCCGCATAAACACAAAAAACCGGTGATTTTGTCTCATGCGCAAACTCGATCGTACCGATATCGGCATTCTCAACAGCCTGCAGGAAAACGCCCGCATCACCAACGCCGAGCTGGCCCGCTCGGTGAACCTGTCGCCAACGCCGTGTTTCAACCGGGTCAAGGCGATGGAAGAGTTGGGCGTGATTCGCCAGCAGGTGACCTTGCTGTCGCCGGAGGTGCTGGGCCTGGATGTGAACGTTTTCATCCATGTAAGCCTGGAGAAGCAGGTGGAGCAGGCATTGCACCGCTTCGAAGAAGAGATCGCCGAACGGCCCGAGGTGATGGAGTGCTACCTGATGACCGGTGACCCGGATTACCTGTTGCGGGTGCTACTGCCGAGCATCCAGGCGCTGGAGCGGTTTCTTGATTACCTGACCCGATTGCCGGGGGTGGCCAACATCCGCTCCAGCTTTGCCTTGAAACAGGTGCGCTACAAGACCGCGCTGCCGTTGCCTGCCAATGGCCTGGCGCTACGCGAGTAGGGCTTGCGCGCAGTGCTCGGCGAAGGCGCTATGCCAGTTTGATATTGCGCAGATTGAATTGCAGGACCTCTCCTGGCCGCTCGCTGGCGTTGAGGAAGGGTTGGTTGGTCAGCGCGACGCTGTTCGGGTCTGGGCGGGTATGGGCAACGCGGTAGCCAAACCTGTCGCGTAGGTAGAATCCAATGCTCTCGGCGCTCCCCAGGTCACCGTCCCACGGTTGCAGGGTTTCGATTTTCCAGTGGTCGGCAGCGCGGGTCAGGTTGGCCAGGTTCACGCTGTCGATGATTCGCCCGACGACGCTGGTGGCATACAGGCCCAGCCAGCCATTGTTGTTGCGTTCGAGCCGCGATCCGGCGTAGTCCCAGTGCTGGCCGCACGATATCTGGTAATAGGTGCGATTGTCTTTCTGCTCGATGAAGGCGAAGTCGAATGCTGCGCGCTTGAACTCGCCTTTTTTCGCGGCGCAGTCGCGGCTTTGCTCGGTGCACAGCCAGCCGTCTTCGTCGGCGCTGGTGAACGGATGGGCACTGAAAGATGTGTCAGCGATGACCACCTGGCCGTACTTGCAGTGCAGTTCGGCGGTAAAGTTGGCTCGAATCATGTGGGTTTTCCTTGAGTTAAATGCTCGGACGGGCACGTGGGGCTTCACGGTAGACCGGTCATGGCCGGTTGAAGATCTGGAACTTCTTCTTCAGCACGCCTATCGGAGCTTCGGGCGCGGCGGCACAAGCCTGATCGCGACACGACCTGCACCGGACACGCCGCAGTAGCGGCAAATCACTCAAGGGGGCCTGCGCCAGGCGGTTTTTGCCCTTATGCTTCTAGCACCCCGCCACCTGACCAGGGAGCTTTACGGGACCTATGCGAAATATCTGGAAGCCGTTTCAGTCGTTGTATTTCGCCGCGCTGATGATGTTGATCGGCTCGGGCCTGCTCAGTACCTACCTGGCCCTGCGCCTGGCAGCCGATCATGTCGACAGCCTGTGGGTGGGTGCCTTGATGGCGGCCAACTACTTTGGCCTGGCGGTCGGCGGCAAGGTCGGCCACCGGTTGATTGGCCGGGTCGGGCACATACGCGCCTATGCTACCTGCGCCGGTATCGTTGGCGCGGCGGTGCTCGGCCACGGCCTTACCAGCTGGCTGCCGGCCTGGGTCGGGCTGCGCATGATCGTTGGCCTGGGGATGATGTGCCAGTACATGGTCATCGAGAGCTGGCTCAACGAGCAGGCCGATGTGAAGCACCGCGGCGCGGTGTTCAGCGGCTACATGATCGCTTCGTACCTGGGCCTGGTGCTTGGCCAGTTGATCCTGGTGGTGCACCCGCAACTTGGCCTCGAGCTGCTGATGCTGGTTGCCATGTGCTTCACCCTGTGCCTGGTGCCGGTCGCGATGACCCGGCGCATTCACCCGGCGCCGTTGCGCCCGGCACCGATGGAGCCGAAGTTCTTCATCAAGCGCGTGCCGCAGTCGCTCAGCACGGTGCTTGGGTCGGGGCTGATTGTCGGCTCGTTCTACGGCCTGGCGCCGTTGTATGCTTCCAGCCAGGGGATGACCACCGAGCAGATCGGTCTGTTCATGGGTAGCTGCATCTTTGCCGGCCTGCTTGTGCAGTGGCCGCTGGGCTGGTTGTCGGACCGCTATGACCGCGCGGTGCTGATCCGCAGCGTGGCAGTAGGCTTGGCGCTGGCGGCTGCGCCGTTGGCGATACTGCCCAGCGTGCCGCTGGAATTGCTGTTCGGCATTGGTTTCCTGATTTCCTTACTGCAGTTCTGCCTGTATCCGCTGGCGGTGGCGTTTTCCAATGACCACGTGGAAAGCGAGCGGCGGGTGTCGCTGACTGCAATGCTGTTGGTGACCTACGGCGTAGGCGCCTGTATCGGGCCATTGGCGGCTGGCGTGCTGATGAAGGTGCTGGGGCCGCAGATGCTGTATGCCTTCTTCGTGTTCTTTGCGCTGGTGCTGGTGTGGCGCATCCGGCCGAAAGCGGTTACCGGCCTGCACCAGGTGCAGGACGCGCCGTTGGGCCACGTGGCCATGCCGGCGGCCGGTTCGCCGTTGTCGGCGGCACTGGACCCACGGGTGGATGAGCAGACGGTGCAGGAGGTGATGCAGGCGCCGGTGGCAGCGGAGGACACCGAGGAAGAGCCGTCATCAACCGAGCAGCAGGCTGAAGCCGATGCCGGCTTCAAGCAATCGGTATGATCCTTGCCCGCCGACCTGCAGCGCACTGTGGCAGGCGGCGGGCTCGGGGCCGGTTCAGCCAGCCTTGACGTTCTTCAAGTGGAATGTGAGGATCTCGCCTTCTTTAGTTCCGGCGTTCAGGAACCAGTAATGCAGTTTGACTTTTTCTCGGGTGTAGATCGACTTTGACAGTGCAACACGGTGGCCGTCCCGATCGCGCAAATAGAAAGGCACGCTTTCAATGCTTTGCAAGTCGCCATCCCAGGTGCCCAGGGTTTCAATTTTCCACTGGCCCTTGTCATCAACAAGATCGTCGAAGGCGCCATGAGCTCCTATGACCCTGCCGAGGATGTGGGTTGCGTAAAGGCCCAGCCAACCGTTGCGGTTTTTTTTCATGCTGGCGCCGAAGTATTCCCAGGTTTCCGCTCCGTAGATGTTGTAGTGAATGCGGTCACCGGTATGCCTGATGAAGCGGAAGGTGAAGGTCAGTGGCTTGAAACTGACGGTGTCTCCCCGCTGGTCCTCGGTGCACAACCAGCCATCCTGGTCGAGAGAAAACAGCGGGTGCACATAGATCGGCGTTTCGACGACCCCGACCTGCCCATGTTGACAGTGCAGTTCTGCGGTGAAGTTGCTTTGAATCATGGTGTGTCCAGCTCCAGAAGACGGCGTTGCCAGGAGTGGACACATTAGACAGGCGTAACATGCACGCTCAGCGGGAAATGTTCCGCATGCGGGTCATCAATAATCGTCCTTGTCGAACCGCCGCGCCTCACGCTGCAGCTGGTACACGAAGCTTTCGATCTTGCGCTGCGCCTGGCCGCTGAGGTTGTGGAAGCGCACACCGGCAAAAGTGGTGTTGATGCGCTCTTCATAGTGCAGGTGGCGCAGCTCGACCATGGTGTCCACCAGGCCCAGCGGGTTGCCCGCCTTGAAGCGCTCGTACACCTGGCCCAGTTGCAGGCGATCCTCGACATTGCCCTCAAAGCGCAGTTTGCAGCCGGTGGCGGAGATATCCAGCAGCTTGCCACGCAGGGCGCCGTTGCCTTTGAGATGGGTCCCATCAAAGATGATATCGACCAGCTGCGACAGCTTCAGCGCGGCGCGGAAGGCGTTGCGGCGCTGGTGGTAGGTCATTTCTACCGGCATGGCGCCGCGGTAGCAGCGGTTGCCATCGACTTCGCTGATCTTCAGCTCGTGATTGCAGTCCCAGGCGATACGCACGCCATCGTGGAAGCCCTCGACGCGGAAGTGTTCGCCGTTTTCGATGAACTTCTCACCGTCGCGCGGGATCATCTCGTCCAGCGCCAAGGTGTTGCTTTCACGGTCCACGTGCACCACGTAGCTCTGGAAGCGCTGGCTGCGGTCGTGGAAGGTGATGATCAGGGGGTCGTGGCTTTCCTGCAGCTGCCGCAAGTTGGCCGCAATCTCCAAGGGAGTGCTCAGCACCTTTGGCGGCTGCGGGGCATCGGATTCATTGAACACGGCTTATCGTTCTCCAGGCAAAAGCGAAACACGCAATTAACGGCATTTTGCCAGTATGTTCCGTGCCTTGATAGAAAAATCACACTTGGCTGAGGGCCCGTGGCTTGGTCAGCGGCGAGGTGCTGCCGCGGCTGTCGTAGAGCGAGGGCGAATCGCCACCCATGAGGATGCGGATCTGGTTGTCGGTGACGTGTTGCTGCACCTGGATGATCCGGCCATTGGTCTCGTTGAGCTGCTGGCAGGCTTGCATCAACTGGCTGATCACGTCGAGTTGCTGCAGCAGCAGTTCGCCGTTTGGCGATTGTGCCGCAACGGCCTCCACCCCGGCGCGGTTGGCGCTCAGGCCAAGGCTGGTGAGCAGTTGGTTGCGCCGCAGGCCTTGCTGCTCCAGCAATACGATCAAAGACTGCTTGCGGGCCAGGATGTTTTCCAGTGGCGCCATGTCGCGGCCGTGCAGTGCAACGGCCTCCTTCTGCAGGAGATCGAGCAGTTCCTGCATCGGGGCAATGTCATCTTCGATCAGTTGCAGCAAGGTGGTGTCGTGCATGGCTAACTCTTGGCTTTATCTAGCGTCCGTGAAGTCAGCGCGCCGAACGGTCAGCGCTGGGCTTCGAAATCGAGCAGTTTGCTGGCGACCCGGCCGGCATCGACCTGGTAGCTGCCGTCGGCGATCGCCTGTTTCAACTGGGCCACACGGGCACTGTTGACCACCGGCTCGTCGCGCAGCTTGTCGCTGATCTTCTGCAACTGCTGGGCCTCTTGGCTGAGGTGTACCGCTTCTCCGCTGGCGCTGGTGGTGGTTGCCGCTTCCTGGCTGGCTGCCGGTTTTTCGGCGCTGCCGGACGCGGTGTTGCCGCGCACGCCGCCCGTGACGGACGGAGAGTTATTCAAACGACTGAAGTCGATGACCATGATCAGAAACCTCTGGGTATTTGGACGCTTGCCTTGTTTTCGGCCAACCCGAAAGAAACTTTAGGCACAAATGCACAGCCGCCTGTCAGCAAGCTCGCGAACCCGTTTTCTGACACAGTTTAGGAAAAGCGGTTCCTCACCGCCAGCGCAAATCAATGGGCTGGCTACATACTTACCTCGACCTGGCCGGGGCCGGTCACCCTGGCCTTGATCACCCGTTTGGAATTGAGGTTGCGCACCCGGATCTGTTCGCTCAGGCCGCCCTTGCTCAGGGCCTCGCCGGGCATGCGCACACTCAGGCTGCCACTGCGGGCGATGATCACCACGTGGTCGCCCTTGCGCACCACCTCGGCCTGTTCCAGGTGTTGCGGGGTGAGTACCTGGTCGATCACCGTCGGGCGCAGCATCTTCATGCCCACCGCTTGCTCCAGTTCGGTCAGAAAGCCTTGGCCCAAGGTGCCGACATCGCGTTCGCGCAGGGCCACGTCGCCTTCACCCACCACGTTGTCGCGCTTGAGCGGCCGGGTCACCACCACCACGTTGCGGAACAGCCGCACGGTGGCCGGCACGAACACGGTCCATGGTGTCGTGCCCTCGCAGCGCACCTTTACCGTGACACGGCCCAGCGGCTGGGCCGGGCTTTCCAGCGAGGCGTCCAGCTGCTGGCTGCACAGCGGCATGCGCAGGCGTGGGTCAAGCGGGTTGACCTGGATCTCGTAACGGCCGGCGGTCTGGGTGGTGGCCAGATAATCTTCGACGCTGAATTCAAGAAACCCTTGAGTGACACCGATAAGCTGTTCAGGCATGGTAAACGCGTTCGCCATCGTGCGAACGCCGGGCACCAGCAGGCACAGCATGGCCAGCGAGCCAGTCAGCAGGCGTGTCAATCGTCGGGAAAATGTCGTTTTCGTGTACATGGCGCTCAAAAAAGCAAAGCCCGTGCCGACTCGCTAACTGAGTTGCAACGAAAGGCTGAAACATAAGGAGTCTGGCATGGCAGGTGTTATGGATTCGGTCAACCAGCGCACGCAGCTGGTGGGGCAGAATCGCCTGGAATTGCTGCTGTTCCGCCTCAATGGCGAACAGCTTTACGGCATCAACGTATTCAAGGTCAGGGAAGTGCTGCAATGCCCTGCACTGACCCTGCTGCCCAAGGCGCACCCGGTAGTGCGCGGTGTTGCCAATATTCGCGGGGCAACCATCCCGATCCTCGACCTGTCGATGGCCACCGGGTTGCGGCCGCTGCAGGAAGACACGCGCAGCAGTTTTGTGATCATCACCGAGTACAACACCAAGACCCAAGGTTTCCTGGTGCATTCGGTGGAGCGCATCGTCAACATGAACTGGGAAGAAATCCATCCGCCACCCAAGGGCACTGGCCGCGATCACTACCTGACTGCGGTCACCCGGGTGGATAACCGCATGGTCGAGATCATCGATGTGGAGAAGGTGCTGGCCGAAGTGGCGCCGTCGTCCGAGTCGGTGTCGGCCGGGGTGGTCGATGCCGAGGTGCAGGACAAGGCGGTGCTGCTGCGGGTGCTCACCGTCGACGACTCGTCGGTGGCGCGCAAGCAGGTCAGCCGCTGCCTGCAGACCGTGGGGGTCGAGGTGGTGGCGCTCAATGACGGCCGTCAGGCCCTGGAATACCTGCGCAAGCTGGTGGACGAGGGCAAGAAGCCGGAAGAAGAGTTCCTGATGATGATCTCGGACATTGAAATGCCGGAGATGGACGGCTATACGCTTACGGCCGAGATCCGCAGTGATCCGCGCATGCAAAAGCTGCATATCTGCCTGCATACTTCGCTGTCCGGGGTATTCAACCAGGCAATGGTCAAGAAGGTCGGTGCCGATGACTTCCTGGCCAAGTTCAAGCCGGACGACCTCGCCCAGCGCGTGGTCGACCGGATCAAGGCAACGCATTGAAGCCGCCGGGGGCTGGCCCCCCGGCACCAGTGATTGAAAAGAGGCGGCAGTAGTGTCTACGGGTAATTTGGATTTCGAACAGTTCCGGGTGTTCCTGGAGAAAGCCTGTGGCATCCTGCTGGGCGAGAATAAGCAGTACCTGGTTTCCAGCCGTCTCAACAAGCTGATGGAGCAACAGGGCATCAAGAGCCTGGGCGAGCTGGTGCAGCGCATCCAGGCCCAGCCGCGCGGCGGCTTGCGCGAGCAGGTGGTCGATGCCATGACCACTAACGAGACCCTGTGGTTTCGCGATACCTACCCGTTCGAGGTGTTGAAGAACAAGGTCATCCCCGAGTTCATCCGCAACAACCCCGGCCAGCGCCTGCGCATGTGGTCGGCGGCCTGTTCGTCGGGGCAGGAGCCGTACTCCATCTCGATGGCCATCGACGAGTTCGAGCGCAGCAACCTCGGCCAGTTGAAGATGGGCGCGCAGATCGTTGCCACCGACCTGTCCGGCACCATGCTGACCAACTGCAAGACCGGCGAGTACGACAGCCTGGCGATTGCCCGTGGCTTGTCGCAGGAGCGCCTGCAGCGCTACTTCGACACCAAGGGGCCGGGGCGCTGGGCGGTCAAGCCGGCGATTCGCAGCCGCGTCGAGTTCCGCTCGTTCAACCTGCTCGACAGCTATGCCAGCCTGGGCAAGTTCGATGTGGTGTTCTGCCGTAACGTGCTGATCTACTTCTCGGCGCAAGTGAAGAAGGACATCCTGTTGCGTATCCACAGTACCTTGAAGCCGGGCGGGTATCTGTTCCTCGGGGCTTCCGAAGCGCTGAACGGGTTGCCGGACCATTACCAGATGGTGCAGTGCAGCCCGGGGATCATCTACCAGGCGAAGTAAGCACAAAGGCCGGCAACGCAAGTTGCCGGCCTTTTTGTTTGCCTGTGCCGGCCTCTTCGCGGGTAAACCCGCTCCCACAGGTACGGCGTCGCCTTCGAGAGCTGTGCACAACCCTGTGGGAGCGGGTTTACCCGCGAAGAGGTCCCAACAGACAACAGACACTGACGTCAATTTTTTGTTTTGCCGCTTTTGCCGCCTGGCAATTGCCGCTTTCGTCGCTCAAGGCGGAAGGCCTTTGCCGCTTTTCTGGCATCACTCTGACAGCACCTCGCCCTGCAAGCCCGTATTTCCTGGCTTTCTGTTGGTTGGCACAGCCCTTGCTATACCTTGCCCAACGATATTCCGGTCAACCTCCGAAGGTTTCCCCGACATGAGCATCAGCTTCGACAAGGCGCTTGGTATTCACGAAAAGGCCCTGGGCTTCCGCGCCCAGCGTGCCGAAGTGCTGGCCAACAACATCGCCAACGCCGACACGCCCAACTACAAGGCGCGCGACATGGACTTCGCCTCGGTGCTCGCTGCCGAAAGCGACAAGCAGCAGAGCGGCGGCCGTTTCAGCCTCGATCGTACCAACAGCCGCCATATCGAGGCCGAGGGCCTGGCCATGGCCGACGATACCCTCAAGTACCGCACGCCAACGCAGCCGTCGATCGATCAGAACACCGTGGACGCGCAGATCGAGCAATCGAACTACACCGAAAACGCCGTCGGCTTCCAGGCCAGCTTCACCTTGCTCAACAGTAAATTCAAAGGGCTGGTATCGGCCCTGCGGGGAGAATGATCATGTCCCTTTCCAGTGTCTTCAACATTGCCGGTAGCGGCATGAGTGCGCAGAACACGCGCCTGAACACCGTTGCTTCCAACATCGCCAACGCCGAGACCGTGTCCTCGAGCATCGACCAGACCTACCGCGCCCGCCATCCGGTGTTCGCCACCACCTTCCAGGACGCGCAGGCCGGCGGCAGCCAGTCGCTGTTCGAAGACCAGGGCGAGGCAGGGCAGGGCGTGCAGGTAAAAGGCATCGTCGAGGACCAGAGTAACCTGGAAGCTCGCTACGAGCCCAACCACCCGGCGGCGAACAAGGACGGTTACGTCTACTACCCCAACGTCAACGTGGTCGAGGAGATGGCAGACATGATCTCCGCCAGCCGCGCGTTCCAGACCAACGCCGAGCTGATGAACACGGCCAAGGCCATGATGCAGAAAGTCCTGACCCTCGGTCAGTGATAAGGAAACCAGACCATGGCAATCGATACTACCGGCGTGAACCTCAATGAAGTGCTCACGGCTTCCGGTGTGGGTGCACCCACGAAAAAGACCGTCGACACTGCATCCAAGACCGGCAACGACTCGCTCGGCAAGGACGCTTTCCTGCAGTTGCTGGTCACCCAGATGCAGCACCAGAACCCGCTGGACCCGCAGGACAACGGTGAGTTCGTTGCCCAGTTGGCACAGTTCAGCAGCCTGGAAGGCATTACCTCGCTGAACGAATCGGTCAATGCCATTACCGGCTCCATGGCCTCGTCCCAGGCCTTGCAGGCGTCGTCGCTGGTCGGGCGCTCGGTGGTGGTGCAGAACGACAAGGCGGTGGTCGATACCGCCGAAAGCTTCAATGCGCAGTTCGTGGTGCCGCAAGCCATCGGCGAAGCGAAGATCACCATCAAGGACAAGGACGGCAATACCGTCAAGACCATCGAACTGGGCGAACAGAAAGCCGGTTACGCCGATTTCATCTGGGACGGTACCAACAACAGCGGCGAGAAAGTCGACCCTGGCACCTACACCTTCACCGCCAGCACCACGGTAGATGGCAAGTCGGTGCAGATGAACACGCTGCTGCCAGCCAAAGTGACCAGCGTCAGCTTCAGCGCCGCCGGCGAAATGGTGCTCAACCTTGCCGGTGTCGGCAAAGTGTCCCTCTCCGACGTGCAAACCATCGGTATCTAAGGCCCGCTAGTGCGGCAAAAGGAGCGAATTCATGTCTTTCAATATCGGCCTTAGCGGTCTGTACGCAGCAAACAAACAGCTGGATGTCACCGGCAACAACATCGCCAACGTCAACACCAACGGCTTCAAGTCGTCGCGTGCCGAGTTCGCCGATGTCTACGCCGGCTCCAACCGCCTGGGCGTGGGCAAGAACCAGGTGGGTAACGGTGTGCGCCTGGCGGCCGTTTCCCAGCAGTTCACCCAGGGTGACGTCAACACCACCGGCAACGTGCTGGACATGGGCATCCAGGGCCAGGGCTTCTTCGTGCTGTCCGATAACGGCTCGCGTGTGTACACCCGTGCGGGTGCCTTCCAGGCCAGCAAAGACAACTTCGTGGTGACCTCGGACGGCCTGCGCCTGCAGGGCTATGCCGCCGACTCGACTGGCAAGATCCAGAAGGGCGTGCTGACCGATCTGCAGATCGATACGTCTTCGCTGCAGCCAAAGGCAACATCGCTGATCGACCAGGGCATCAACCTGAATTCTTCGGCCGCCGACATCCCGCTGGAAGTCGACGATGGCAGTGGCGCGATGGTGCCGAACCTGCCGTTCGATCCTTCCGACCAGACGACGTACACCAAATCGTTCCCGACCAAGGTCTACGACAGTCAGGGCAACGAGCACACCATGGAGCAGTTCTATCGCAAGACCGGCACCAATGAGTGGACCATGTACACCCTGGTGGACGGGCGCAACCCGTTCAACCCGGCCTCCACTGCGCCGCTGACCGGTACCATCAGTTTCAACAGCGATGGTTCGGTCAGCAGCATGACGGCCGATAACACCGGGCATCCGGCGGGTGCTTCGTTCACGGTGAACAACAACACCTTCACCATGACCGGCTGGGTGCCGGCGGTGGAAGATTCCGCAGGTAACTGGGGTTCGAATGGCGCGGCCGGCAACGCCGATGGCATGCGCCTGGCGATGAACAGCACCACCTCCTACAACACCGAGACCGCGCGCATGTCGCAGTCCCAGGATGGTTACGCGACCGGTATTCTGTCGAGCCTGAGCATCGACTCGACGGGCGTGCTGTTCGCCAGCTTCAGCAACCAGCAATCCCGCGCCATTGGTCAGGTGGCCCTGGCCAGCTTCGCCAACGAGCAGGGCCTGCAGCAGATCGGTGGTACCCGCTGGACGGAAACCTATACCTCCGGCATTCCGGGCATCGATGCGCCGAAGACCGGTACCCTGGGCAGCGTCGAGTCCAACGCACTGGAAGGCTCGAACGTGAACCTGACGCAAGAGTTGGTCGAGCTGATCAAGGCGCAGAGCAACTACCAGGCGAACGCCAAGACCATCTCCACCGAAAGCACCATCATGCAGACCATCATCCAGATGACCTGATGGTTGCTGGTTGAGCGTGTTTGGACGAACCCCTTTGTCGTGAAGGGGTTCGTCGTGTTTGCAGGAGGCGTCATGAAACGGCTGGTTGTCACATTGATCGCTGCTTTTTGCCTGTACCAGGCCCAGGCCGGTACCGCGCCCTGGTGGCGTTGGGAAAGCCAGGTGGATGGGCGCCTGGTCTGCTCGCAATGGCCGCCGGGGGATGGCTGGAAGAAATTCGCCGGCCCCTACAGCAATGGTGCTTGTCGCGAGCCTTGATAAGGCCGGTGCCGGCCCTTTCGCGGGTAAACCCGCTCCCACAGGAATTGCACAGGTCTTGAGTTCGGCATTGCCCTTTTGGGGCAACTGTCTTGCCCAATTTCTAAAAGCTGGCGCGATGCCCTTGTGGGAGCGGGTTAACCCGCGAAGAGGCCGGCCCAGGTTTGCCGCCATCGGCAACCCAGCGCCGGATAACCGGCGTTCAACACACCGGCGGCACCTTCGAAAGCCCGTATCCACGGGCTTTTTCACGATTTCGGAAAGTTGGTTCGGAACTTGCTTCGGAGCCATTACAGCAACGGCGAGCGGCAAACGATCGCCAGTGCAGCGGAGGATGACTGTGGACAAGATGCTTTACGTGGCCATGACCGGTGCCAGCCAGAATGCGCTGGCGCAGAAGGCGCACGCCAACAACCTGGCGAACATTTCCACCAACGGTTTTCAGCGAGACCTGGAGCAGGCCCGCTCGATGCCGGTGTTCGGCGACAGCTTTCCGTCGCGCGCCTTTGCCATGACCGAGCGCCCGGCCACCGACTTCAGCGAAGGTCCGATGGTGGAAACCGGTCGTGATCTGGACGTGACGGTGACCGGCAAAGGCTTCATCGCCGTGCAGGCTCCTGATGGCAGTGAAGCCTATGTACGTACCGGCAGCCTGAATATCGACGCCCTCGGTGTGCTGCGTGCCGGCAACGGCATGCCGGTGCTCGGCAACGGTGGCCCCATTGCGATTCCGCCAGAGCAGAAGGTCGAGGTCGGCGCCGACGGCACCATCAGCATCCGCTCCATGGGCGAAGACCCACGGGTGATGGCCGAGGTCGACCGCATCAAGCTGGTCAACCCTGATACCAAAGGCCTGACCAAGGGCCTGGATGGCCTGATCCATACCCGCGACGGCCAGCCGGCCGACGCCGACGTCAACGTGCGGGTGGTGTCGGGCTTCCTGGAAGGCAGCAATGTCAACGCCGTGGAAGAAATGACCTCGGTGCTGGCGCTGTCCCGTCAATTCGAACTGCACGTGAAGATGATGAACGCGGCCAAGGAAGGCGACGAAGCCATGGCGCGTGTTTTGCAAATCGGCTAACCACATTTGAACGCGTGCCGTAATTCAGGCGCACGAGGAGAACATTAAATGCTTCCGGCTCTTTGGGTCGCTAAAACCGGCCTGTCCGCCCAGGACACCAACCTGACGGTCATCTCCAACAACCTGGCCAACGTCTCGACCACCGGCTTCAAGCGTGATCGCGCCGAGTTCCAGGACTTGCTGTACCAGATCAAACGCCAGCCAGGCGCGCAGTCCACCCAGGACAGCGAGCTGCCTTCCGGCCTGCAGGTCGGTACCGGTGTGCGCATTGTCGGCACGCAGAAGAACTTCCAGACCGGCAGCCTGCAAACCACGGAAAACCCGCTGGACATGGCGGTCAACGGGCGTGGCTTCTTCCAGGTGCTGCAGCCGGATGGCACCGTCTCGTACACCCGTGACGGTACCTTCCACCTGAACTCCGACGGCCAGATCGTCACCGCCAACGGCTTCGCCCTGGAGCCTGCCATCGTCGTGCCTAACGACGCGCAGACCTTCACCGTCGGCCAGGACGGCACCGTGTCGATCACCACCGCCGGCAACCCGGCAGCGCAGGTGATCGGCAACATCCAGACCGCCGACTTCATCAACCCGGCCGGCCTGCAGGCGATCGGCGACAACCTGTTCCTCGAGACCGCCGCCAGTGGCGCGCCGCAAGTCGGCACCCCAGGCCTGAACGGTTTCGGCACCACCCTGCAGCAGACCCTGGAAAACTCCAACGTCAGCACCGTGGAAGAACTGGTGAACATGATCACCACCCAGCGTGCCTACGAGATGAACTCCAAGGTCATCTCTACCGCCGACCAGATGCTGTCGTTCGTTACTCAACAGCTCTAAGGCCGACAGCTCCAAGCCCAGTCACCCTGTTGCACCCGTGAGGTAAGCGTCATGAATCGTCTGTTGTCCGTTTTCGCCCTGGGGGGGGCGGTGTTGCTGGCAGGTTGCGTCGCGCCGACGCCCAAGCCCAACGACCCGTACTACGCGCCGGTACTGCCGCGCACCCCGTTGCCGGCAGCGGCCAACAACGGTTCGATCTACCAGGCCGGTTTCGAGCAGAACCTGTACAGCGACCGCAAGGCGTTCCGGGTGGGTGACATCATCACCATCACCCTCAACGAGCGCACCTCGGCCAGCAAGAACGCCGGCTCGCAGATCCAGAAGAACAGCAACGCCAACATCGGCCTGACGTCATTGTTCGGCACCACGCCGAACACCAACAACCCGTTCGGCGGCGGTGACCTGTCGCTGGAGGCCGGCTACAGCGGCGAGCGCGCCACCAAGGGTGACAGCAAGGCAACCCAGGGCAACACCCTGACCGGTTCCATCACCGTGACCGTGGCCGAAGTGCTGCCCAACGGCATTATCGCCGTACGTGGCGAGAAGTGGCTGACCCTGAACACCGGCGAAGAGCTGGTGCGCATCGCCGGCATGATCCGTGCCGACGACATCGCCACCGACAACACCGTGCCGTCCACCCGTGTGGCCGACGCGCGCATCACCTATTCCGGTACCGGCTCGTTTGCCGATGCCAGCCAGCCCGGGTGGCTGGACCGCTTCTTCATCAGCCCGCTTTGGCCTTTCTGAGTACGGATGACCATGTTCAACGTGAGGCAGCTGATTGCCGCAACCCTGCTCCTGTCCTGTGCCTTCGGCGCCCAGGCCGAGCGCCTGAAGGATATCGCCAGCATTTCTGGCGTGCGCTCCAACCAGCTGATCGGTTACGGCCTGGTGGTGGGGCTCAATGGCACGGGTGACCAGACCACCCAGACGCCATTCACCCTGCAGACCTTCAACAACATGCTGTCGCAGTTCGGCATCAAGGTGCCGGCCGGCTCCGGCAACGTGCAGCTGAAAAACGTTGCAGCAGTGTCGGTGCATGCCGACCTGCCGGCGTTCGCCAAGCCAGGCCAGGTGGTGGACATTACCGTGTCCTCGATCGGTAACTCCAAGAGCCTGCGTGGCGGCAGCCTGCTGATGACCCCGCTCAAGGGTATCGATGGCAATGTCTATGCAGTGGCCCAGGGCAACCTGGTGGTAGGCGGTTTCGATGCCGAGGGCCGTGACGGTTCGAAGATCACCGTCAACGTTCCGTCGGCCGGTCGTATCCCTGGTGGTGCTACCGTCGAGCGTGCAGTGCCGAGCGGCTTCAACCAGGGCAACAGCCTGACCCTGAACCTCAACCGCCCCGACTTCACCACCGCCAAGCGCATCGTCGACAAGGTCAACGACCTGCTCGGCCCGGGCGTGGCCCAGGCCGTGGACGGCGGTTCGGTACGGGTCACCGCGCCGATGGACCCGAGCCAGCGCGTGGACTACCTGTCGATCCTCGAGAACCTCGAGATCGACCCGGGCCAGGCGGTTGCCAAGGTCATCATCAACTCGCGTACCGGCACCATCGTCATCGGCCAGAACGTCAAGGTGTCGCCGGCCGCGGTGACCCACGGCAGCCTGACCGTGACCATTACCGAAGACCCGATCGTCAGCCAGCCGGGGCCGTTCTCCAATGGCGAGACCGCCGTGGTGCCACGCTCGCGGGTAAATGCCGAGCAGGAAGCCAAGCCGATGTTCAAGTTCGGCCCGGGCACCACGCTGGATGAAATCGTCCGCGCGGTGAACCAGGTGGGCGCAGCGCCCAGCGACCTGATGGCCATCCTCGAAGCCCTGAAACAGGCCGGCGCCTTGCAAGCCGACCTGATCGTGATCTGAGGACGGCGCGGATGAACAGCAAGAGCCTGGTTTCTGGCAGCGCCGACAGCGGTGCCTACACCGACCTCAATCGCCTGAGCTCGCTCAAGCATGGCGACCGCGACAGCGACGCCAACGTACGCAAGGTAGCCCAGGAGTTCGAATCGCTGTTCATCAGCGAAATGCTCAAGGCCTCGCGCAAGGCCAGTGACGTGCTGGCCGCCGACAACCCGATGAACACCGAAACGGTGAAACAGTACCGCGACATGTACGACCAGCAGCTGGCCGTGAGCATGTCCCGCGAGGGCGGTGGTATCGGCCTGCAGGATGTGCTGGTTCGCCAGCTGTCGAAGCACAAGAGCGCGCCGGCCAACACCAGCCCGTTTCCGCGTACCGAGGGCCATGCCCCGACGCTGTGGGGCAACAAGGTGGCCGAGCCAGTGCATGCCGCGCAGTCGACCACCGCCCGCAACGACGTCGCCGCGCTCAATTCGCGCCGCCTGGCGCTGCCAAGCAAGCTCACCGACCGCCTGGTGGCCGGTATCGTGCCGTCGGCGACCAGCACCAATACCGCAGCCGTGCCAGCCCGTGACGGCCAGCAAGTGGCCAAGGCCTTCGCCGTGCCGGACAACGGTCTGCGCATCCTCGGGCGCGCCGTGGCCCAGCCACCGTTGGCACCGAAAAAAGCCTTTGCCGACAGCGACGAGTTCGTCGCCACCATGTTGCCGATGGCCGAGCAGGCGGCGAAGCGCATTGGTATCGACCCACGCTACCTGGTGGCGCAGGCCGCCCTGGAAACCGGTTGGGGCAAGTCGGTCATGCGCAACACCGATGGCAGCAGCAGCCACAACCTGTTCGGCATCAAGGCGACCGGTAACTGGGAAGGCGGCGAGGCGCGGGCGATCACCAGCGAGTTCCGTGACGGCCAGTTCGTCAAGGAGACGGCGGCGTTCCGCTCCTACGATTCCTACCAGGACAGCTTCCACGACCTGGTCAGCCTGTTACAGAACAATTCGCGCTATCAAGATGCGGTGAAGGCCGCCGATAAACCGGAACAGTTCGTGCAAGAGTTGCAAAAGGCCGGGTACGCCACCGACCCGAATTACGCCAGCAAGATCTCGCAGATCGCAAGACAGATGAAGTCGTACGAGCACTACGCAATGCTCGATACCGCAACGAAACTTTAAGGGCATGGAACCATGGCGAGTCTGATCAACATTGGTATGTCGGGGCTTGGCGCCGCGCAATCGGGGATGTACACCCTCGGCAACAACATCGCCAACGCTGATGTCGAAAGCTACTCGCGCCAGCAGAACGTGCAGAAGACCAAGGGCGGGCAGCAAGTCGGCCAGGTGTTCATCGGCAGCGGTACCACCCTGGCCGACGTGCGCCGGGTGTACAACGCGTTCCTCGAGAACCAGCTGCGCAGCACTACCTCGCTGAGCAGCGATGCCAGCTCGTACCTGAACCAGATCACGCCGCTGGATACCGCCCTGTCGAGCAGCGACACCGGTATCACTGCTGCGCTGAAAAGCTTCTTCAGCGCCATGCAGGATGCTGCGGCCAAGCCGACCGAAGACGCCTCGCGGCAACTGCTGCTGACCAGCGCGCAGTCCCTGGCCAAGCGCTTCAACACCTTGTCGGCGCAGCTCAACCAGCAGAACAGCGACATCAACGCCAACATGGCGTCGATGGCTGATCAGGTGAACAACCTGACCAAGACCATCGCTGAGCTCAACGACCAGATTTCCCGCGTCAGCTCCATCTCCGGCCAGCCCAATGACCTGCTCGACCAGCGCGATGGTGCAGTGCGTGAGCTGAGCAAGCTGATCGGCACCGATGTGGTGGAGCGTGAAGGCAACTACGACATCTACCTGAAGAACGGCCAGGCCCTGGTGCTGGGCAAGACCACCCAGACCCTGGGGGTGGAGCCGAGCGCTACCGACCCGACCCGCATGAGCCTGATCCTCAATCGCGGCTCGACCAAGATGGATATCACCAGCAGCGCCAGCGGTGGCGAGCTGGGCGGCTTGATCCGTTACCGCAAGGAAACCCTCGACCCCGCGCTCAACGAGCTCGGCCGCGTGGCCCTGGTGGTGGCGGATGCGATCAACAGCCAGCTGGCCCAAGGCATCGACAAGAACGGTGAGTTCGGTGCCACCCTGTTCGGTGACATCAATAGCGCCGCGGCCATCAGCCAGCGCAGTATCGCCAAGACCGGCAACAGCGCCGGCTCTGGCAACCTCGATGTGACCATCAAGGACTCCGGCAAGCTGAGCACCAGCGACTACCAGGTGACCTTCACCAGCGCCACTGGCTACAGCGTGCGCAAGCTGCCTGAAGGCACCGACATGGGCAGTTTCGACCTCAGCGACACGCCGCCGCCGGTGATCGACGGGTTCACCCTGTCGCTCAATGGCGGTGGCCTGAGTGCTGGCGACAGCTTCAAGATCACCCCCACCCGCAATGCGGCTGCAGGTATCGACACTGTTCTGACCGACCCAAAGCGCCTGGCCTTGGCTTCGCCGCTGACCGCCACCAGTGGTTCGGGCAACAAGGGCACCGGGGTGATCACCCAGCCGACGCTGACCTCGGAAATGGACATCTACGATGCCGCCCAGCGTTCGCAACTGCAGACGGGCCTGAAGTATTCGACCCCGGTCAAGCTGGTGTTCGGCGACGACACCAGCTCGCCACAGGCCTACAAGATGTACGACGCCAAGGGTACCGAAATCGGCAGTGGCACCATCGTGCCGGGCCAGGAAAACAAGCTGCAACTGTCGGTGCCGATGGTCGATGGCAGCGGTAATCCACTGGGTGGCAACTTCACCTTCGAGATGAGCGTTTCCGGCGCGCCGAAAAATGGCGACAGCTATACCGTGGCGCTGGCCGGCGCAGGCTCGGCGGACAACCGCAACGCCCAGTCGGTGATCGACCTGCAGACCAAGTCCACGGTCGAGGTGGGTGCCGACGGCAAGGGCATCAGCTTGACCGATGCCTATGCCAAGCTGGTCTCCAACGTTGGCGGCAAGGCCGGGCAGGCACAGATGGACAGTGATGCCACCACGGCGTTGCATACCTCTGCACTGGACAGCCGCAATGGCCTGTCGGGCGTGTCGATCGATGAAGAGACCGGCAACCTGATCAAGTTCCAGCAGTACTACACCGCGTCGTCGCAGATCATCAAGGCGGCCCAGGAAACCTTCGCCACCCTGATCAACAGTCTTTAAGGAGCCGTAGATCGTGAGCGTACGCATCTCTACTTCGCAGTTCTACAACACCAACAGCGCCAACTATCAGAGCAACTTTGCCAAGACGGTGAAGACTCAGCAGGAGGCCAGTGATGGCATTCGCGTGCGCTCTGGCAAGGACGACCCGGTGGGGGCGGCTCGCCTGCTGCAGCTGGAGCAGCAGCAGAACATGCTCAAGCAGTACAGCGGCAACATCGTCAATGTGCGCAACGCCCTGGGCACTGCCGAGAGTACCCTGAACTCCATCGGTGCCATCCTGCAGCGGGTCAACGAGCTGGCGGTGAGCTCCGGCAACGGCTCGATGACCGATGCCGATCGCAAGGCCAATGCCGATGAACTGGCGTCGCTGGAAGACCAGCTGTTCTCGTTGATGAACAGCAAGGACGAGAACGGCAAGTACATTTTCTCCGGTTCCAAGGGCGATACCCCGCCTTATGCGCGCAATGCCGATGGCACCTACAGCTACCAGGGCGACCAGGGCAAGCTCAACCTGCAGGTGGGTGACATGCTCAGCCTGGCCGCCAACGAGACCGGCTACGATGCCTTCGAGCAGGCGCTGAACACCAGCCGCAGCCAGACCAGCCTGACCGCGCCGGCCACCGATGATGGCCGTGTCAGCCTGTCCAACGGCCAAGTCTCCGGCAACAGCCTGTACAACGATCGCTTCCGCAGCGGCGAGCCGTACAGCATCGAATTCCTCAGCAGCACCGAATACAAGATCACCGATGCCGCTGGCAACGACGTCACCCTCGAGGCCAGCCAGGGCGGCAAGTTCGACCCCAATGGTGACAACACCAGCATCAGCTTCCGCGGTGTCGATCTGCGCCTGGACATCACCTTCAAGGATGGGGACAAGGGCAACGAAGATGCAGCGATCGCAGGGCATACCTTCAGCCTCAGTTCCAAGGCCGACGAGGTGTCCGGCACCCGCAGCCCGGGCAACACCTCGTCCGAGCAGGTGACTGGTGCGACCATTACCGACCCGGCGGCCTACAAGGCAGCCTTCCCGGCCGGTGGTGCGGTGCTGAAATTCACCGGCACCAGCACCTTCGAACTGTACGCTGCGCCGATCACCGCCGACAGCCGTCCGGTGGCATCAGGTGCACTGGGCGGGCCGGGCGGCACCACCGCCACCGCGGCAGGGGTCAGCTTCGAGCTGTCTGGCGCACCGAATGCAGGGGACTCGTTTGCGGTCAAGGTCGATACCCACCAGACCCAGAACGTCCTCGACACCATCGGCAAGCTGCGTACCGCCCTGACCAGCCCGGTGGACAACGACCCCGTGGCCCGGCAGAACTTTCTTGCCGCGCTGGACTCGGCCGTGGGCAACATCGCCAGCGCCACTAACCAGGTGTCATCGTCGGTCAGTGCGATCGGCGGCCGTGGTCAGGCGCTGGATGTGCAGGCCGAAACCAACGAGGCGCTGAGCACCGAGAACACCAAGACCCAGAGCTCGATCCGTGAAAGCGACCCGGCTGAAGTGATGCTGCGCCTGCAGATGCAGACCAACATGCTGCAGGCCTCGCTGCAGGCCTATGCCAAGGTCGCCAGCTTGTCGTTGGTCAACTACATCTGATTTCACCCCTCTCGCGTCACCCGGCGTGTGCCAGCCCGTTCGGTGCTGGCCACGCCATCTCTTCAAGGTCTTCGCCGTGAATCAACAGACCCTCGTCAGCATCGCCATCCCCGCCTTCAACCCCGAGTTTTTCCGCGCCACCTTGCTCAGCGCGCTCAACCAGGATTACCCGGCGCTGGACGTGCTGGTGTGCGACGACAGCCGGGGAGCGGAGATCCAGCGCATCGTCGACGAGGTGACGAGCGAGACCGGCAAGCCGGTGCGCTACGTGCGCAACCCGCAAACCCTGGGATTTGCTGGCAACCTGTTGGCGTGCCTGGAGCATGCCCAGGGGCCGTTGATCAAGTTTTTGTGTGACGACGACCGCCTGTTCCCCGACTGTGTCAGCCTACAGGCAGAGGTCATGCAGCAGCATGCCGATGTCAGCATGACCATCTGCCAGCGCATGCTGTGCGCCGCCGATGACGCCTTGTTGCCGCCGCGCATGCTCAATGCGGTGATGTGCCCGGAAGATGCGGTGGTCAAGGGCAGTGACCTGCTCGAGGCCCTGGAAACCAATGCGCCCAACCTGTTCGGCGGGCTGAGCCATGCCTTGCTGCGCCGTGATTGGGTGGCCGAGTTTCTGCCGGCGCTGGTGCAGGAGGGCGGCTTTGTCGCGCGCCTGGACATGGCGCTGTACATCTGCCTGATGCGCCGCGGCAACCTTGGCCACCTGTCACGCTTTCTTAGCATGGAACGCCTGCACCCCGGGCGCCTGAGCCACCAGGCGAGCATGACCATGGCGTTCCCCGTGGAAACCGACTGGATCAAGGCGATGCTGGCCGCGCGCAGCAGCGAGCCCGCGCCGGCCAGTGGCTGGGTGCGGTATCTGCCGCTTGAGCGTTACCAAGGCGGGCAGGATGCGCAGTGGGACGAGTACGAACTCAACCGGCTATACGGCGCCCAGCAGGCGCGCCAGGCGCAGCAGGTCGGCACTGACTGCCTGTCGTTCGACGAGGTGTATGCCCAGTGGCTGGAGTGCCGGGATCTGTCGGCGGCGCAGCTCAAGGCGTTGCCCAAGCGCTTCGAAGGCTGGGGCCGGCAACCGCGCATCATCCCGGTGATCTGGGCCGAGGTGGGAGAGGAGTTGGCCTTGCGTGCCACCCTCGACAGCCTCGCCGCGCAGTCCTATGGCGCTGCCAGCACCTGGCTGCTGGCACCTGCGGTGCTGGAGCTGGCTGACGCTGTCGGGGTCGAGCGCATGCTCGTGCAGGGCAATGGCCTGGCCCAGGTGCAGGCGCGTCTGGCGCGTGCCAATGATGTCGACTGGGTCTTGCTGCTGCGCGCTGGCGACCGCCTGGTGCCCCATGCGCTGGCGATCATGGGCGAGCGGATGGCCCTGCGCGAACGGGCCTGTATCTATGTCGACGAAGGCAGCCATGACACCCTGCGCCCGACCACGCCGATCTTCAAGCCAGACTTCAACCTCGACCTGATGCGCAGCCTGCCCTATGTCGGGCGCGTACTGGCATTCAATTGTGCGGCACTGCGCGAGGTCGGCGGTTTCGACCCGGACTTCGACACGCTCGCGCCTCACGACGCGCTCTGGCGCCTGGCCGAAAGCCGGGGCCTGCAGGCCATCGAACACATCGATGAACTGCTGGTGCACTGCCAATGGGACTTCGGCCAGTGGCTGCATGACCCACGCTGTGTACAACAGGCGCCGCGGGTGGTGCGGGCCCATCTGCAGCGCCTGGGGGTCGATGCCGAGGTGCTCGGTGCCGAAGGCCTGTCACTGTGCCGGGTGCTGTACCAGCACCCGCTGCAAGCCATGGTTTCGATCCTGGTCACGCTCGGTGACGACCTGGGCGCGGCCATGCGTTGCGTTGAGTCGCTGTTCGAACACACCCGCTATGGCCATTTCGAGGTACTGCTGATCGCCTCGCCAGATACCTCGAGCGACCTGCGCCAATGGCTGCAGGCCATGCAGGGCCTGGGCAGCGATCAGCTGCGCGTGGTCGAGGTTGCCGGCGGCAGCCAGGTGGCACAGCTGAACCAGGCCAGCGAGTCGGCTCGGGGCGACTACCTGTTGCTGCTCGAAAGCGCCTGCGTGGCCTTCGACAAGCCCTGGCTGGAGCAGTTGATGGCCCAGGCCCAGCGCCCCGAGGTCGGCGTGGTCGCGCCCAAGCTGTGTACCCAAAGCGGCGAGATCTTTGCCGCCGGGCTGGTGCTGGGGCTGCATGGCGGCGTCAACAGCCCGTTCGTCGGCATGCCGGCGGACAGCGGCGGCTACATGCTGCGGCTCAATGCAGTGCAGAACTGGAGTGCGCTGAGCCTGGATTGCCTGCTGGTGCGCCGCGAGCTGTTCGCCACGCTGGGCGGTTTCGATGTGCAGGGGCTTCAAGGCGGCCTGCAGGACGCCGACCTGTGCCTGCGCATCCGCGAACAAGGCTACCTGGCGGTGTGGACACCGCATGCGGTACTGGTCCGCTTCGCGTCGCCCCGCGATGTGCCGGCCGACAGCCAGCGCAAGCTGCTGGACAAGGACATCTTCCATGAACGCTGGTTGGCCAAGGTGGCCCGCGACCCGGCCTACAACCGCAACCTGAGCCTGAAAATGGCCAGTTTCAACCTCGATGCCGGCCAGCGTCGTGGTTGGGACCCGTTCATCAGCCGGGTACTGCCGTCAGTGCTGGCGCTGCCGATCAATACCTCGGCGGTCGGGCACTACCGGGTGGCGCAGCCGTTTACCGAGCTGGAGCGCGCTGGCTGGATCCAGGGGCGGCTCGATTTCAGCACCCCCGAGATGATCGAGATCGAGCGGGAGCAGCCCGATGTGATGATCTTGCAGTGCCGCTATACGATCAACTCGATCGAGGAAATGACGCGCTTCAAGCGCCTGTCGAACGCCCGGCGCATCTACGAAATCGACGATTACATCATCGATGTGCCGAAAAAGAACGCCCATGCGCGGAACATGCCGGCCAACATGCGCGAGCTGGTCACCCAGGGTATCGCCCTGTGTGATCGGGTGGTGGTGTCGACCCAGCCGCTGGCCGACGCCTTGTCGGGCATGCACCAGGATATTCGCGTGGTCCCCAACATGCTCGCCGCAACGCTGTGGGCCGGGCTTGCCAGCGAGCGGCAAAGCAGTGCGCGGCCGCGCGTGGGCTGGGCGGGGGGCACCAGCCATAGGGGCGATCTGGAGCTGCTGCTGGAGGTCATCCGGGAACTGGCCGACGAGGTCGACTGGGTGTTCTTCGGCATGTGCCCGGATGCCTTGCGGCCCTATGTGAAGGAATTCCACAAAGGCGTACCCCTGGCGTTGTACCCGCAGAAGCTGGCCAGCCTCAACCTCGACCTGGCCCTGGCACCGCTGGAACAGAACCTGTTCAACGACTGCAAGAGCAACTTGCGCCTGCTCGAGTACGGCGCCTGCGGCTTCCCGGTGATCTGCACCGATACCAAGGCCTATGACGGCTATCTGCCGTGCACGCGGGTGCGCGACAACACCTCCGAACAGTGGCTGGAGGCGATCCGCATGCACCTGGCCGACCCCGAGGCCAGCTACCGCCAGGGCGACGCCCTGCGCGAAGCGGTACTGCGTGACTACGTGCTGATGCCGCACCACCTGCAACAGTGGGCCAACGCCTGGCTGGCGGACTGAAACCTGGCGCCTGCCCTGGCGGGCACCAGACCAACAACATGAACAGGTGCCCTATGGCCGAAACCGCAATCGGGTCGCACAACCCAGTGACCGTCGTCCTGCTTGGGCATGAACAGCCCGATCATCGTGCCCGTGCTGACTATTACTATCGCCAGGCTGGCATCCCCTGCCTGGCCCTGGAACCGCTGCAGGCGGGCACCTCGGGTGAACAGTGCAGCGCGCGCCTGGCGGCCGCCTTGCAACAGGTCGCCACGCCGTTCGTGACCTTGGCCCTGGATGCCGATTTCGTGTTGCCCTCGGCCCTGCAGCAGGCCGCCGCTTGCCTGCATGCGCAGCCCGAGGTTCAGGGTGCCCAAGGCTATGCGCTGGCCTATGCGCCGGGTAACGCGCAGATGGCCTACTACAAGATCGGCTCGGCCTTCGAGGCCGCAGCCGATAGCAGTGCACGCGCACGCCTGCGCCAGTACGCCATGGCCGGGCAGCCGGCCTGGCGCGCGGTGCTGCGGGTCGGGGCGCTGCAGGCGCTGCTCGACACCTTGCCGGGCGAGCTGGACTTCGCTGCCTGGCGCGTGGCCCTGTCTTATGCCTTGGTCGCCAGCGGCGACATCGCGCAGTTGGCGCAGACCGATGTGGTCTGTGAATACGCGCCGAGCACGCTGAGCGTCGTGGCCCGCGATGAGCAGTTGACTCGTAGCGTGCGCCTGTTGCGCGAATGGAATGGCGAACTGGCTAATGACGATGCCGGTTTTGCCGTGCTCAACCGTTTCGTGCGCGCGACCTACGACCAGGGCGAAGCGCCGCTGCTGTTCACCTCACCGTGGGGCACGGTGATCGGTGAGCCAGAGCGTATCTTCGAGCCGCGCCAGTATGTCGAATTGCCTTACTACAACGGTGCGCTGTTCGAGTGCCTTACCGCACTGGAATTCCTCTGCCATGCCTGGCCAACCGGGCAAGCCCATCGCCAGGCGTTGGAGGGCACCTGGGTACGCCAGCGCGAGTTGCTGCAGGTGCACCCCAACGACACGGCCGCCACCTTGCAACAGCGTTACTGGAAGGCGTTGGCATTGGGCCTGTTCAACCTGGAAGTCTGCCGACGCCTGGTGCCGACTCTGACCGGCAAGGACGATGGCGAGCGCGCCCGCGAGCTAGGCGACTGGCTCGCGCGCCTGGAGGCGGTACCCGGTATCGATGGCGACGGCTGGTTGCGCGGCACGGTTTCCGGGCAGGTGCTCGAAGCGCTGGCCGCTGCCACACCGGACAAGGCCACGCAACAGCGCCTGCTGGCGCCGCTGAACAAGCGCCCGGGCGCGCCGGTCACCTTCGTGGTGACTGACCTGGCCGACGACGACCTGGCCCTGCAGGCTACCTTCGACAGCCTGCTGGCCAGCGGGTTGCGGCAGCTCAAGCTGGTCGTGCTCAAGGGCGGCAAGCCGCCGGCGATCACCACCGCACGCGATACCCTGCATTTCGTGCAGGTCAACGAAAGCAACTGGGTCACCCACCTCAACCAGCAAGTACGCCAACTGAGCAGCGACTGGCTGATGTTGCTGGAGGCGGGCGATACCCTGGTCAGCGGTGGCTTGCTGCGCCTGCAGCAGGAGCTGGCCGAGGCTTCCGGCTGCCAGGCGGTGTGTGCCAACGAGGTGCAGCGTGACAGCGAGGGCCGTCTGCATGGCGTGGTTCGCCCAGGCAGCAACCTCGATCTGCTGCGTGCGCAGCCAGGGTTGATGTCGCGGCACTGGTGTCTGCGCCGGCAAACCGTGGTGGAACTGGGCGGTTTCAGCGAAACCTGCCGCCATGCGCTGGAGTTCGACTTGCTGTTGCGTCTGGTGGAGCAGCATGGGCAGGGTGGCCTGGCGCACATGGACGAATACCTGGTGGTGGGCAACCAGGCGACGCCAGCGCTGCAGGCCGACGCCGTACAGACGCTCAAGCGGCACCTGACGCTGTTGGGTTACCGTGGTGAGGTGCACGATCAGGGCGAGGCTGGCCTGGTGGTGGATTTCCGCCATTCGGCCACCCCGCTGGTGAGCATCCTGGTGGCTGCCGAAGGTGACCTGCAGCGTCTGCAGGCCTGCCTGACCAGCGTCCTGCAGCGCACCCGCTACCCACGCTACGAGCTGCGGGTGGCCTGCAATGCCGAACAGGCCGAAGCCACTGCCGCCGCGTTGCAAGGGTTCGGCCAGCGGGTGGTGCTGCTGGCGGGCGCGGCGAGCGGGCGCGAGGCGCTGCTCAACCTGGCGGCGGAACAGGCCGCCGGTGAATACCTGCTGCTGCTCGCCGAGCACTGCGAAGTGATTTCACCCGCCTGGATCGAAGGCTTGCTCAACGAGGGCCTCAGGCCCGAAGTCGGGGTCGTTGGTGCCCGCCTGCTGGCGCGCGACGGCGCGGTCGTGCACGCCGGCTTCGACCTGTTGCAGGGGCCGATGCTGCATCGGCCGTGGCAGGGCCTGTCGCTGGCGGACTGCAGCAAGGCGCGCTGGCCAGCGTCGGTGCGCAACTGCGCAGCGGTCACTGCCGACTGCATGTTGCTGCGCCGTGATCTGTTCGACCATTGCGGTGGCCTGCAGCCGTTGCCGGCGTTTGACCTGGATGTCTGCCTGGCGGCAGCGGCGGCGGGACTGTTGGTGGCCTGGACGCCCGTGGCGCAGCTGTTCGACGACGCACCGCAGGTGGCCGACCAGGCAGCCTGCGAAGCGCTGCAGGCGCGTTGGCCGTCTGCTTTCAGTGGGCAGTGGGCGAGTGATGCCTTGAGCCCGTCGCGCGCTTAGGTGCGCGAGAATGGCAGCCATTCCCCGGCGTTACGCCGGGGAGTGGCTGCGTTCCCTTTACACACGGCTCAAGCAGGTGTCCAGGCAGCGAGGCAAGTTTCGCGGTACTCGGCATCAATGAAACCGGAGGCCTCTGCCTTGCTGCGCAGCTGTTGACCGTGCATGCACACGCTATCGGCAGAGGCGAGACAGTTGTCCAGAACCTTCAGCCACTGGGCGGGCGTGTCGTCGACCAGCATCATCGGCCATTCTGCGAAGCGTGCCTGGCGGTCATTGCTGATGACGGCATAACCGCATGCGGCATAGCGCATTGGCGCAAGGCAGTCGCCGGTGTTCCCCGCCATGCTTACCGGATGCAGCGCAATGTCCAGGCCCAGACCCGAAAGCACCTCGGGCGTTGAGCCGAGGTCACGGCAGTAGACTTCCGTGGCCAGCGCCGCAAGGTGTGCCGGTACCTCTCCCCACAACACCCAGTCAGCCTGATCGGCACGCGCGCGCAGCAGCGGATCGATGATCGGCAGGGTCTCGACACTCAGCTGGCAGCCGATGCGCGGTTTGGTGTTCGCCGTGGCGGCTGTCGGCAGTGCCTGCCAGTTCGTGCCCAGCCGGGATTCCCTGACGCGGATGTCGCCATGCAGCCCGTCCAGCGATGCGGCCAACTCTGCGCTGGCGACAACCACCCGGTCGACGCACGCGAGGGCCTCATGCAGCAGCCCCCAAGCCCGATCGCCAACGGGCAGGCCAACTACCTCGAGTACCTTGAAGGCTTGGCTGAGCTGATAATGCTGTGCCATGACCTGAATGCGCAGCGGGTCGGCGATGTGCTGGAAAATGATCACATCGGGTTGCAAGCGATTGAGCTCCACCGGCGTGAGCATGGCGTTGCTCGAGTAGCCGTCCACCTGTGCGTGTTCCAGCAGCTGCTGGAAGGGCGCCGTGCAGCGCTCGGCGTGTTCCCGATCAGGATGGACCAGCACCACCGGCAGCGGGCGCCAGTTCAACGGGCGCCAGGTCAGGCCGTGCAGGGCTGGCAGCTCATGACCGCGGCCGCGCAGCGAAAGGTTCTTGTTGTAGGCGGGGTCGCGGGTCAGGGCGTTGAGCCATTTGCTGTAGAGGTTCTGCTCATCCTGACGGGCGCGTTGCTGCTGGGCCGCAGCACGCATTACCGTGCCCCAGCCTTTGCCATGCTCGTTGGCCACAAGCGCATGAGCGGTCCAGACGTTCAGCAGGCCCTCGGCAGACACGCGCAGGCACAGGTCGATGTCGGCGTGGCGCAACGCGAATGCCTCTTCATCCAGCCCGCCCAGCCCCAGGTACAGCTCACGGCGGATCATCAGGCAGGCGCCGCTAATGGCGCTGACGTCACGGTCCACGCGCAAGCATTGCAGGTAACCGGCTTCGCTGTTTGGCAACCCGACAGCCGGGCTCGCTGCTGTGCCATTGAGGCCCAGCACCCAGCCAGCGTGGGCGATGCTGCCGTTGATATCCAGTTGCTTTGCACCTACCACACCTACCTCAGGTCGCTGGGCGTGGTTGAGCAGACGCTGGAGCCAATCCTCCTGGAAAATCACGGTGTCGTTGTCGAGCAGCACGAGGAAGTCGCCGACAGCCTGAGCGGCCGCCTGGTTATACAGGGCACTCAGGTTCAATGGGCGGTCGTCGCGCAGCACTTTGATCATGCCTTCGCCGGCGACTACCAGTTGTTCCAGCCACTCCAGCAAGGCCGGGTCGCTGCTGGCGTGGTCGACCAGCAGCAATTCGAAGAACGTATAGCTGGTTTTGGCCAACACGCTCTCGACACAGCGCTGTATCAGTTCCAACTGATTGTGCACGGGAATTACGATGGATACAGAAGGCTGCTGTTGGTGGCCATAGTCGATCTGATAATGCCGGGCCGGCTCCTCACGTACCTGTGCGTGGGTATAGCCACGCACTGACAGATGGCGTTCGATGGTGGCCAGTTCGTCGGGGTTGCTGGCCATATCCGGGCTGTTGCAGATCACCAGCGGCTCGTCCAGATGGCCGATGCCATCGAGGCCATCCGCTTCGATCAGGCGCAAGATCATGTCCAGCTCGAGTGCCCCCTGGCATTGCTGGTCGAAACCGCCGGCAGCCAGCACCAGCTCACGACGCAGCAACCAGTGACGCCCCATTATCACCGGCAGCGACAACACGTAGTCGAGGTTCATGTCGGGACGGAAGATCGGGCTCGAGCCTTGTGTGGCGCGGTAATACTCGTCGCAGTAGAGCATTCGGCAGGCGTTGGCGCCCGGGAGCTCGAGGTCGACCATCAGGCTGCCGCTGGGCAGGATTTCGTCACCAGCAGCAAGCAGCAGCAACCAGTCGCCGTCGTCCTGGTGGGTGACCTGGTTAAGTATCGCTGCGCCAGGCGTGGCGTTCAGCCAGTGCACGTTGTTCGGCAGATTGGCCTGCGGCGGCTGTTGGCTGACGACGTAGGTACGAAGCCCGAGCGGGCTGTTCGCCCCCCACAGCTGCAGGCTTTCAAGGGTGAAGGCCAAGGCCTGCGCATCGCCTTCGTGGTCGTTGACCACGATGCTCAGGCGGGTCTGGTTGCGCAGTGCCATGCGCCGCTCATCGGTCAAGGCCTGCTGCACCGGGGTCAACATGCGGTTCAACAGCCAGTCGCGCACACCGGGATGTCGATTGGCATCGACATGGTCGGCGGCGCTGCGCTGAGTGCGTTCGATGAAATACGCCAGCTGCGGCCAGAATTCATCTTCCATGTGCAGGATGCGTTGACGGGCCAGCCCTACCGATTGCCGCGCCCGTTCGAGGCCGCCCGGCTCTTCGAACATGGCGGAACCGGCATCGCCGATGTGCTCGGTAAACGGCAGGGTCTTCACGTGCCCGCCACTCAGGTAGACCACCGGGCAGCCGCACAGCATCGCCATGGTGCAGGTTGCCGAAATCTCGTAGGAGTACAGCGCTTCTGCGGTCTGGAACAGTTCGGCCAGCTGCGGCAGCGTGCGTGGATTGCTCAGGCTCAGCACCTGGATATCGGGCGGCAGCAGGTTGTAGTCCACCTGGTTGGCGTCGAAGCGATGCAGGTAAAGGTAATTGCCGCGTCGAACCACTGGCTCCGGGCGTGGGGCAAACAGCCTGGAATCGATCATCGGCAGCGTGAGCATATCTTTCTGGCGCTTGCCTTCGCCGAAGTCGTGGGCGTAGTAGAAGAACAGGTCACTTTCTTGCGCCGCCAGCTGCAGGCCGCTGATGAAGCCGTCGCGGTTGAGCATGTAACGGACCACGACCGGGCAGTTCAACGGGTTGCCGCTGAGCACTTCCGGGTACACCGCGATCGGCGCTGCTCCCGTGGTCTTGTGCAACTGGATGACGGCGTCCGTCAGCACCGGGGTGCGCAGGTTCGGGTTGGTTACCTTGCAGCCGATGACATAGGCTTCCTGGCCGCTGATGTTGAGGGCATGGCAGAGGTAGTGCATGACGCATACACCTGACGAGGTGTCGCGGTAATCGGGCGCATAGAGGTAGTAAGGATTGCTGGTCTTTCCATGCAGCGATGACATCTTCATGTGTATTTCCCGGGTGCGGCCCGCCTGCGTGTGGTACTCGGCGCCGTGCAAGGTGAATGGTCAGGCCTTCAGGTTGTGGCCAGGAAAGTGCTCACCCGATCGGCGAGCCGTTCCATGTGCGTTGCGTCGTAGCGTTGGTCGATCGGCAGTGGCAGCAGGCAGCTCGCCAGTTGCCTTTCTACGTTCGGGCTGTGCGGCTCGCCGATCACTTCCTGCCAGTAGCAGGGGATGAAAATTCTCTCGGCCAGCAGGCGTTGGCGGATGGCCTGGGCCTGCTCGGGGGTACCCAGGAGCAACGGGTAGCAGAGCGCTGCGGTCGGCGTGTCGGGCAGGATATGCAGCAGGTTGCGCGCGCCCAGCAACTGCCCCAGCACGGCCAGGTTGGCCATGCGGCGCGCGCTGATCGAGGGATAATCCAGGCTGTCGAGCACCCGCCGCGTGCTGTTCGACATGGCGGCGGCCGGGGCGCGATCAAGCTCCGTTTCAACCTTCTGGAACGCCGCGTAATGCTGTTCAGGCGCGCCTTCGAGCCGCCCCAGCAGGGCAGCGAAATGCGCCATCGACTGGCTCTGCGGTAACTGCCAGTCGCCGGGCGGGGCGTTGGCCAGCCAACCGCCGTCGGCCACACCGACGAACTTGCGCGGTGAGTAAAGAGTCTTGATGCCGGGTAGCGGCGTGCTGAACAACCCTTGCGAGTTGTCGACCACTAGTTGGTCGCGGTAGTGCGGTGCCAGCACATCGCTGATGTAGCGGTCCTTCAGGCCGAAGTAGTTCACGTACAGCAACAGCTCGCCAGGTTGCAGTGTCGGCAGGTGTTCCAGTTCCAGCTGCAGGTTAATTGCATAACGAGCTACGTCCACACCAACGGCGTGGGCGGCGTCAGGTACTGCATGGCAAATGTAATGAGGCACGTGCAGGCACCGCGTACCGATGTTGCCCAGCAGGGCCTTGAGCGCGGAGCGTGCGGAGTTGAAGGCCAATGCCTGCGGATACAGGCTGTAGCCCTGGCGCAATTCCAGCTCGAAGTAGCCACCAATAGCGTCAGGCATGTATCACCCTCCCGTGTCTGGCCCACTCGCCGACCACTTCGGGCGGGTTGAACATCAGGGCATCGAGCAGTGACAGACCTGGTACGAAATCTTGCCCTTGCTGAGGGTAGGGCGAGAGCTCGGCGTGCAGCAGTTCCAGCTTGATACCGGCCTTGGCGAATTCTCTGGCCTCGTACAAAAAAGCGCCTGCGGCCGGGTTCAGGTAGTGGGTCGCGCCGGTGGCAGCCATCAGCTCAAGCACTCTTGCCTGGCCACTGACGCCTGCCCCAGGGGCAAGGGCGCTGGCAGCGATGATCGGGGTGTCGAGCCCGATCAACGCACAGCTTGCCCGCAGAACCCTGAGGTTGAGGTCGGCGATGCTGGATGCCGGCTGCTCCAGCAATTGCGCCAGCCACGGCAGCACCTGCTGCACATACGGAGCTTTGCGGTAGGCGTGCTTGAGCTTTTCAAGCACCTGCGGGTAGTGAAAGCCCTGGCTGATCCGTTTGTCATGAATGGGCAGCGTGTGGCTGCTTTTCTCCAGGGCGATGCCGAACCACTTCGGCTCGCCATCGAGCAGGTAGCGGTTGCGCTCGATCCAGCCGTTCTTGATGAACTGGGCGGTGTCGTAGCTGATGAACAGGTCCGCCGCACCCAGCAGCTGGTAGTAGCCCAGATAAGGCAGGAAGTAGGGCTGCATGAGCACGACCCGCTTGCCTTGCGGCTGGCCCGTGCGAGAGGCGGTCATCAGCACGTGTGGTAAACCCCCAGCCAGGAACTGGTAGCCCCCAATTGGCCATCGGAAAGCCGCCAGGCGAGGTCGAAGCCTTTGTTCAGTGCACGGGTGAACGGGGAGATCGGGGTGTCCTGTATATAGAAGGAACGCCACAACCGTGTGCGCCAAGGGTCGCGGAAGAAGTGGATATCCTTGAGCACGATGCGCTCATGCGCGCCGAACGACAGCGGCGAACTGGACTGGCCGAACGCATGCCGGATGCTTTGTGGGTAATAGGGGCGCACGTGAGAGAAATCGTGGAAGAAGCGCTCGCCCAGGACCGGGCTGATCATGACCAGCCGGCCCTGCGGCGCGAGCAGGGCGATCAGGCGGTCGAGCAGGTGCAGCAGTTGGTTGGGGTCCAGGTGCTCGATCAGGTGGCTGAGGAAAATGACGTCGAAACGCTTGCCCAGCGCTTCCAGTTCGGCCTCGTGCAAGGCTTCGAAGCCGGCGGCTTTGGCTTGTTCGATGTATTGCGGATTGATATCCACGCCGGTGGCTTGCAACCCCAGTTCACGGAACATGCGCAAGTACTTGCCATGGCCCATGCCGTAGTCCAGGACCGAAACAGGTGCTGCGCTGCCAGCTTTCCAGTGCTCGAACAGTTGTTTCACTTTGCGGGTTTCGAGGGTCTGGTAATGGGCCGGGAAGCGTTCGGCATCCAGCAACTCAAACATGGCTCGCCTCGGTCAGCTTGAGCATGACGGCGTGGCCATTGAGGTTGCGCAGCAGGAAGTACTCCGGGTGGTCAGCCAGGTCTTCCACCAGCCTGGCCACGCCTTCGCAGCCCCAGAACCCGTAGTCGTCGAAGACGATGACGCCGTGCCGGTTCAGGCGCGGTGTGACCCATTCGACGATGTCCTTGGCCGATTGATAGGTGTCCACATCGATATGGCAGAACGAGAAGCGACGCCCCTCGGCTTCGCTGCCGGTCTGCTCCGGGAAGATCCCTTGCAGCAGGGTAACGCGGTCCTTCAGCTGTTCACCTTCGAGCAGTGCGGCGACACCCTCGAGGCTGGTGTCGGCGTGCTCGCCGCCCTGGTAAAGGGTGTCATTGGCGCCGGCTTTCACTACGCCGCAGAAGGTGTCGCAGAGCAGCAGATGCTTGTTGCCAGCAAGTTGTTCCAGGCGCTTGGCGGCGAGCAGCCCGGTGCCGCCTTTCCATACACCGACTTCGATGACGTCGCCGGCAACGTTGGCGGTTTGCCGAAGCAGGTCCCACAGCTCGTGGCAACGGTAGATGTCGACCAAGGTCATGCCCTGGATGCGTTCGAACACCTGCATGAACGCGGCATCGGCATACCAGGGCGAATAGGTGGCCCGGGAAATGAGTGCCGAATGCGGGAAATCCTTGTCCAGCGGCTCGATCCAGGTGTCTCGCAGGTGGCGCATGACCAGGCGGCGGTTATGGTCGGACTTGACGGTTTTCACGAAAGAAACTCCAGAGCATCAACATCGAAGACGGGTATGGCGCAATGGGTGGCGACATCCAGGCGCTCGGGGAAATGGTTGTCAATGAAGATCGAATGGCCGCGAACGAATTCGGATTTCGCTCGACCGTCAGTGATATGAATGATCTCGTCGAACAGTTCGACGGCAATGCGCGCCTTGCGCAGGGTGTCGCGTGGGTCGCTCGCGTGGCGGGTGAGCAGGACCAGGCGCTTGCCCTTGCACTGCATGCGATAGAGGAAGTGCAGCGTCGAAGGTATGGCGCGGCCGTCGCGGATGACAGTTTCGTCGAAGTCGATGTAGACCGTGTCGAAGGCCCAGTCCAGTTGCGCGACGGTGAGGATGCGCCGTTCGATCAGGTTGACCGCAGTTTGCGGCAAGGGCGTGACGCGGCGTTGCAAGTGGTCATGGATAGCCATCAATGGCAGGTTCACGCCGAGGGCACGCTGGGCCACCATCGATCCTGCCACCCGGCAACTGATTTCCAGCAGCTTCCAGCGTTGCTGGCGGTCGCGCTTGAGTTGGAAAAACCACGGGCCGCGAAAGCGCAGGCGCTTGTTCAGCGTTGCCGCGATGGCCTCTATGGCCGGGTCGGGGGCAGGGAAGGTGCTGCGCATGGAAATACCGGCACGCACCCGTTCGCGGTTGCGCGGCCCCACCCAACGCAGTTCGTGCTGGAAGTCGCTGAAGCAGTCAACCGTGATTTCTTCGCCGGGAAGGTATTCGACCAGCAACGGCAGGTGAGTTCGCTCGAGTGCCGCGCGTGCTTCTTGCGCGTCGGCTACCCGCTCGAATCCCTGGCCGCCCTGGCCGAGGTCCGGCTTTACCACTGCCGGCCACTGCTCAACCTCTTCCGGGCTTGCGTAGACCGCAGATACCCAAGGCTGGTCGGCGAACGCTGCGTAAGTCGATGACTTGCGCCGGGCTAGCGCGCAGGTTTCCGGGTCGCCATTGACCAGTGCCACGCCGAAGCGCTCGACGCGTTCGCTGAGGTAGGCCTGGACGGTGTCGTGCGTGGCGAACACCAGGTCGATCTGCCAGTCATCCAGCAGGGCGGCAAATGCCTGATCGAAGCGCTCGTCATCGATGCGTGGCAGGTTGCCGTTGTAGCTGTCGAAAAGCTGGCGACCATGGTCGTCGACGCTGGAGGCGCCAAACAACCTGACATGAATGGAGTGCATCAGTGCCTGGTGTATCTCTGAAGCATTTTCCGAACCGCAGGGAAATACCAATACATTGACGGCCATTGCTCAGGCACCTTGTCCTTCGATGATGATGGACAGGATGCGATCCTGGGTCGCGACGTCCAGGTCGGGGTAGATCGGCAGGCACAGCACCTGACGCGAGACTTGCTGGGCAATGCGCAGCTTGTCCAGGTTGGCGCTTTCCAGCCCGCGGTACATGGGGAACTCGCAGATCAGCGGGTAGAAGTAGCGACGGACCAGAATGTCGACGGCGCGGAAGCGCTCGTACAGTTCGTCACGGCTGATACCGAAGCGCTCACCATCGACCATGATCGGGCAGTAGGCGTAGTTCCATTCGACATTGGCCGGCGGGCTCATCAGGCTGATGCCTGGCACCGCTGCCAGGCGATCGCAGTAGCGTTCGTAGATCGTACGGCGCCGGGCCAGCGCATCATCTATATGGCGTAGTTGCAGCAAGCCGAAGGCTGCCTGCAGTTCATTCATCTTGCCGTTGATGCCCGGTGCTATGACCGTGACTTCGTCGGCGAAACCGAAATTCTTCAAGTAATCGATGCGCCGCTTGGTCTTCTCGTCCTGGCAGACGATCGCACCGCCCTCGAACGTGTTGAAGACCTTGGTGGCGTGGAAACTCAGGACCGAAACGTCGCCATGGTTGAGCAGGCTCTGCCCGCCGAGGCGCACGCCAAACGAATGGGCCGCGTCGTAGATGACCTTCAGGCCATAGGTATCGGCCACCGCCTGGATGCCATCCACATCGCAGGGGATGCCATAGCAATGCACCGGCATGATTGCGGTGGTCGCCGGCGTGATGGCTTCTACGATGCGTTGCGGGTCGAGGTTGTTGCTGTGCGGGTCGATATCGACGAACACCGGTTTCAGGCTGTTCCACAGCAGCGAATGGGCGGTGGCGACGAACGAGTACGGCGTGGTGATTACTTCGCCGGTTATGCGCAATGCCTGCAGCGCGGTGACCAGCGCCAGCGTGCCGTTGGAAAACAGCGAGATGTACTTGACCCCAAGGTGCTCAGCCAGCGCTTGCTCCAGTTGCTGGTGAAACTGACCGCAGTTGGTCAGAAACCGGCTTTCCCAGATCTGCTCCAGATAAGGCAGAAAGGACTCCAGGGGCGGCATCAGGGGGCTGGTGACGGTGATAGGCTTGGCCATATGAGACGGTGCTCGCGCTGACAATGGGGCTGCCCCGCTTGACGGCGGATATCCGATAGCGTCGATCGAACCGCTGCCGCGTCAGTTAAACGACAGCGAAGGCATTGATACAGGTCGATTAGCAAGAAACTGGCCAACAGTTCGCCATCAGCATTTGGCGGATTGTCGGTATAGTCGTGACTTGGCAGTCGAAACGTGCATCTTTAATCTATTGAGTCTGTGGGTAGTCCCGTCGGCGAGGAATGCAACTTTTGCATTCACGGTCGCGGCACCTGCGAATTTTTGCCATTTCCATCGGGAAGCCACAATGATTGGCATCAAAAGCATCGCCAGTTACGTACCTGTAGAAGGCGTGGATAACTACGCGCAGGGTGCGAAATTCGGCAAGGATCAGGATTTCATCTTCGGCAAGATCGGTTCGACCTTCCTGCCGCGCAAGGATACGACCCAGGAAACCTCCGACCTGTGTGTCGAGGCGGCCAGGACGCTGTTCGCTGCCAATCCCTCGCTTGACCCTGCATCCATCGATGCGCTGATCGTGGTCACTCAGAACGGCGATGCCGAAGGCCTGCCGCACACGGCGGCGATCGTCCAGCACAAGCTGGGGCTGTCGACGCATGTCGCGGCGTTCGATGTTTCCCTGGGCTGCTCCGGCTACGTATATGGGTTGTATGCGATGAAGGGCTTCATGGAGGCAGCGGGCCTGAAGAATGGCCTGTTGATTACCGCCGACCCCTACTCGAAGATCGTCGACCCAGAGGACCGCAACACCACCATGCTGTTCGGCGATGCCGCCACCGCGACCTGGATGGGCGAAGATGCTGCCTGGCAACTCGGCAAGTCGCTGTTCGGCAGTGATGGTGCAGGCGCCGAGCACCTGCGTACCACCGACGGCAAGTTCTTCATGAACGGCCGCCAGGTCTACAACTTCGCCCTGGTCAAAGTGCCTGCGCACTTGCAGCAGTTGCTCGAGGCCAGCCAGTTGCGCGCCGAGGACATCGACCTGTACTGCCTGCACCAGGGTAGCGCGGCGATCGTCGATGCCGTGTCCGCGCGTTTCGATGAGGGCGCGCACAAGCAGAAGTTCGTCAAGGACATGGTCGAAACCGGCAATACCGTGTCGTCGAGCATTCCGTTGCTGCTGGAAAAGCACGTGCTCAACTCGCCGCACAAGCGCGTAGCACTCAGTGGCTTCGGCGTAGGCCTGTCGTGGGGCTCGGCGATCATCGAGCGCAACGGCTGACCGAGTGCCGTACTGTCTAAAGAAGCGCAGCCCGTCCAAGGCTGCGCTTCTTTCGTTTCCAATGTTGGTTTTCTGGCGTCAAACCCTTGATTTCATTGGGGTGGCCGGATGCCAGTAAAAAAAGTGAGAAATCGCCCTAAAGCAAACTGCCCTGACGACGATAAAGATTACGAAGGTTCTCTGTGCCACACCCGGCGAATTGCCAAGGCCGGAAGCCGTAGTACCCAATCCAACGAGGAATTCGTCATGGCTTTGACTGTTAACACCAACACCACCTCTCTGGGCGTTCAGAAAAACCTGAACCGTGCTTCCGATGCACTGAGCACCTCGATGACCCGTCTGTCCTCCGGCCTGAAAATCAACAGCGCCAAAGACGACGCCGCCGGCCTGCAGATCGCTACCCGCATGACCTCGCAGATCCGTGGTCAGACCATGGCTATCAAAAACGCCAACGACGGTATCTCCATCGCCCAGACCGCTGAAGGCGCGATGCAAGAGCAGACCAACATCCTGCAGCGTATGCGTGAACTGGCCGTTCAGTCCCGAAACGACTCGAACAGCACCAACGACCGCGTCGCTCTGGACAAAGAATTCCAGTCGATGGCTTCGGAACTGACCCGTATTGCCAACAGCACCCAGCTGAACGGCAAGAACCTGCTGGACGGTTCGGCTTCGGTCATGACCTTCCAGGTCGGTTCCAACACCGGTGCCGCCAACCAGATCACCATCGACCTGAGCGCCAAGTTCACCGCTTCGGACCTGGGCGTTACTTCCTCGATCAACATCCAGGGTTCCGACACCACTACCGCCGAAGCCAACTTCAGCGCTGCTGTTTCGGCCATTGACGCCGCTCTGCAAACCATCAACAGCAACCGTGCTGACCTGGGTGCCGCGCAGAACCGTCTGACCAGCACCATCAACAACCTGCAAAACATCAACGAAAACGCCGAAGCTGCTCGTGGCCGCGTACAGGACACCGACTTCGCTGCTGAAACTGCTCAGCTGACCAAGCAGCAGACCCTGCAGCAAGCTTCCACCTCGGTTCTGGCCCAGGCCAACCAGCTGCCATCGGCAGTACTGAAGCTGCTGGGCTAATCTGCCTGGTTGCTGGCGGGGAAGTGCTGGTAAGGCACTTCCCCGCCTTTTCATTGCGAGGTGGTGGGCATGGACATGAGCGTCAAGCTGAACCTGTCTTATCCGGCCGCACGTCCGGCCGAGCAGGTTGCCGAAAAACCGGTAGTCCGGTCGACGGAAAACGTAAAGCCCGAAGACGACAAGAAAGACCCCAAGGCGGAGCAGGATGCCGACAAGGTCAAACATGCCGTTTCGGAGATCGAAAAGTTCCTGAAGGCATCGCAGCGCAATCTGGAATTTTCCACGGATGAAGAATCCGGCAAGATCGTGGTCAAAGTCATCGCGACCGACAGTGGTGAACTGATTCGCCAGTTGCCCTCGGAAGAGGCCCTGCGGATCGCTCACAGCCTGAGCGATGTCAAAAGTGTTCTGTTCGACGCCAAGGTATGATTGGCGGCGAACACCAATGAAGTGATGCATGTCTGTCCCGCAGGAGCGGGTTGACGCGTTGATGAGAGGGACTACAGCATGGCAAGCCCGATTACTTCCAGTACAGGCCTGGGTTCTGGTCTCAACATTACCGAGATCGTGACCGCGTTGGTCAAGGCCGATACATCCGCCAAGCAGGCGCAGATCACTCGGCAAACCAGCAACAACACTGCGATGATTTCGGGTATCGGCTCGCTGCGCAGTGCCCTCACGGCATTCCAGGACGCCATGAAGGCGCTCAACAACAAGGATGCGCCGTCGTTCAACGCCTATGCAGCGACCTCGGCCAACGAGTCGGTGGTCAAGATCAAGTCCAGCAACACGGCCGTGGCGGGCAGCTACGATATCGTGGTGGACAAGCTGGCCACCAGCTCGAAAGTGGCCAGCCAGCAGTTCGCTGGTGGCGCCAGTAGTGCGATCACGGCTGGCAAGCTGACCATCAGCCAGGGCGGCAAGACCTATGATCTGGACGTAGCCAGCGGCGCCACGCTGCAGAGCGTGCGCGACCAGATCAACAAGGAAATGAGCGCCAACGGTATTTCCGCCAACATCATCAACGAGGAAGGCGGCTCGCGCCTGGTGCTCAGCTCGACCACCACCGGTGCCGGCAGCGACATTTCCCTTAGCGGCATCCCCGAGCTGACGATCGATGGCACCACGCAGATGTCCGGCACCGGCGCCGGCTTCATCTCTGCCAAGGCTCAGGATGCCGAGCTGACCATCGACGGGCTGAAGGTCAAGAGCGCCTCCAATACCCTCGACAGCGCCATCAGCGGCATGACCCTCGAGCTGACCGGGGTCAGCGCCAAGGCCAGCGGTACTCTCGTTGGTACGCCGACCGCGGTCACCGTGGCAGCGGACAACGAGGGCCTGAAGAAGTCGGTGCAGAGCTTCGTCGATGCCTACAACACGCTGCAGAAGGCGATCACGTCGCTGACGTCGACCAGCCGTGATGACAATGACAAGCTGGTGCTCGGCCCGCTCACCAACGACCCGACCACCCGCTCTCTGCTGGGGGATGTGCGCAAGGTGCTGAGTGAGGTGGGGGCGGGCGATCAGCTGACCACGCTGAGCCAGTTGGGCATCAACACCCAGAAAGACGGCACGCTCGAATTCAACAGCACCAAGTTCACCTCGGCGATGAACGACAAGAAGCTCGGCCCGGAAGTGCAGGAGCTGTTCACCGGCACCGACGGTATCTTCGAGCGCATGAACAAGGCCATCGATCCTTACAACAAGACCGATGGCAGCCTTGCAACACGCAAGTCGAACCTCGACAAGGCGGTCTCGGAACTGGCCAACCAGCAGGCAGCCCTGGACCGCCGCACCGAGTCCCTGACCGAGTCGCTGACCAAGAAGTACGTGGCCCTGGACACCGCCCTGGGCAAGATGAAAGCCCAGGCCGACCAGATCACCTCGATCTTCGAAGCGATCAACGCCCAGGCCAAGAAGTCCTGATCGGCTGAACATGCCAAAAGCCCGGCGGCGTCCGCGAGACGCCCCGGGCTTTTTGCTTTTCCCCTAAAGTTCTTTGACGTACAGGCGATACAGCAGGTACAAGCAACTTTTTACCGCAGCAACGAGGCAGATCCATGAACCCGATGTTGGCCCTTCGGCAGTACCAGAAAGTCAACGGCGCAGCGCAGACATCCGAAGCCAGCCCGCACCGCCTGGTGCAGATGCTCATGCAGGGCGGTCTTGATCGCATGGCACAGGCCAAGGGCGCCATTGCCCGCAACGACGTCGCGCAAAGGGGCATTCTCATCGGCAAGGCCATCGACATCATCGGCGGCCTGCGTGAAGGCCTGGACCTGGAAAACCATGCTGAAAGCCTGGCCGAGCTGGACAGTTTGTACATGTACATGAGCCGTCGCCTGATCGAGGCCAACGTCAAAGCCGACCCGGCCATCATCGATGAGGTCGCGCGCCTGCTGATCACTGTGAAGGAAGGTTGGGACGCAATCGGCGATCAGTCGTCGGCTTCCTGATAAAGGAGGATGGCATGAGCGAAGTAATCACCCGGATCGAGCAGACTCGGGAAATGCTGCTGGCGGCGCTGGCCGAGCGCAACTGGGAAGCGGTGGGTGAGCTGGACCTGGAGTGCCGCTTGCGCATCGGCGACATGGTGAGCGAGGCGAAAGGCAACGAGGCTGATGTCAGTGCCAGCCTTGAGCAGTTGTTGGCCGTATACCGTCAACTAATCGATGTTGCAAGTGGTGAACGTCAATCCTTGGTGGAAGAAATGACGAAAATCCGTCAGGCGAAGAACGCGGCAAAGGTATACCATTTGTTCACCTGACCACAGATCTGCAAAAAGCCAAGCGCCATTAATTTGACTGGCTGGTGTTTTTTGACTTTACTAGTGGCTGTTTTCGAATTTCAGACGTCCGAACACTGACCATTCAGTCGGAATGATGTCGAGCACGCCCTCGGGCGCCGATATGACTAGGGAAGTTGCTATTGCATGTGGCGTGAAACCAAGATTCTGCTGATCGACGACGACAGCGCACGCCGCCGCGACCTGGCGGTGGTGCTTAACTTCCTCGGCGAAGAAAACCTCGCTTGCTCCAGCCAGGACTGGCAGCAAGTGGTCGAGCCTTTGTCTTCGAGTCGCGAAGTGCTGTGCGTGCTCATCGGCACTGTAAACGCCCCGGGCAATGTGCTTGGGCTCGTTAAGACAGTGGCTGGGTGGGATGAGTTCCTTCCGGTTCTGCTTTTAGGTGAAATTTCTTCTGCGGAGTTCCCGGAAGACCTTCGCCGCCGGGTACTTTCCAACCTGGAAATGCCGCCAAGCTACAGCCAGCTGCTGGATTCGCTGCATCGTGCCCAGGTCTATCGCGAGATGTACGACCAGGCGCGCGAGCGTGGTCGCCAGCGCGAACCCAACCTGTTCCGCAGCCTGGTCGGCACCAGCCGTGCCATCCAGCACGTGCGCCAGATGATGCAGCAGGTGGCCGATACCGATGCCAGCGTGTTGATCCTGGGTGAGTCCGGCACCGGCAAGGAAGTGGTCGCGCGCAACCTGCACTACCATTCCAAGCGCCGCGAAGCGCCGTTCGTGCCGGTCAACTGCGGTGCGATCCCCGCCGAGTTGCTGGAAAGCGAACTGTTCGGCCACGAGAAGGGCGCCTTCACCGGGGCGATCACCAGCCGTGCCGGGCGTTTCGAGCTGGCCAACGGCGGTACCCTGTTCCTCGACGAAATCGGCGACATGCCGTTGCCGATGCAGGTCAAGCTGTTGCGCGTGCTGCAGGAGCGTACCTTCGAGCGCGTGGGCAGCAACAAGACCCAGAGCATCGATGTGCGCATCATTGCCGCGACCCACAAGAACCTCGAGACCATGATCGAGGAGGGCACCTTCCGCGAAGACCTGTACTATCGCCTGAACGTGTTCCCCATCGAGATGGCGCCGCTGCGTGAGCGGGTGGAAGACATCCCGCTGCTGATGAACGAGCTGATCTCGCGCATGGAGCACGAGAAGCGCGGTTCCATCCGTTTCAACTCTGCGTCGATCATGTCGCTGTGTCGCCACGGCTGGCCGGGCAACGTGCGCGAGCTGGCCAACCTGGTGGAGCGCATGGCGATCATGCACCCGTACGGGGTGATTGGCGTGTCCGAGCTGCCGAAGAAATTCCGTTACGTCGATGACGAAGACGAGCAGATGGTCGACAGCCTGCGCAGTGACCTGGAGGAGCGCGTGGCGATCAACGGCCATACGCCGAACTTCAACAACCACGCCATGCTGCCGCCTGAAGGCCTGGACCTGAAGGACTACCTGGGTAGCCTGGAGCAGGGCCTGATCCAGCAGGCGCTGGACGATGCCAACGGTATCGTTGCACGCGCGGCTGAACGTTTGCGTATTCGTCGTACCACCCTGGTCGAGAAGATGCGCAAGTACGGCATGAGCCGCCAGGGGGGCGAGGAGCAGGCAGAGGATTGATGGCTGGGTCGGGGGTGTTCGCCTCGACCTTTCCGGCGCCTGTTAGACCGAGCGCCGCCCGCGCGGCGCTTCGCGGGACAAGCCCGCTCCCACATTTGTTGCAACGTGCCGAACCTGTCAGGCCATGGTTGCCTGCCTTGGTGCATGTCGTGAGACGGGCGGGGCGGCATCAATACCCATCTAGAAATCCAGTCATGCCGACAAGGCTGAAAACCATGGCCTCACAGGCATGGCCACGTTGCAACAAATGTGGGAGCGGGCTTGTCCCGCGAAGCGCCGCGCGGGCGGCGCTCGGTCTAACAGGCGCAGAAAGTGTAACGGCAAACACCCGCGAAGCGCCGCGCGGGCGGCGCTCGGTCTAACAGGCGCAGAAAGTGTAACGGCAAACAATCGCGAAGCGCCGCGCGGGTGGCGCTCGGTCGCGCCCCATCCACCCACATTCCGCAATACTTTTCAGCGCTCCAGCCCTTCGCATGCGCCTATGTTTCCTGAACCTTTGTGCGAGGAGACCATATGGAGCGTGCTCAATCCCATCTCTTGCGCCGTGGCCGCTTCTCTATGCCCGGTGGCCTGTATCTGTTAACAACCGTAACGAATAATCGAAAGCGAATTTTCACGGATTTCTGGCTAGCCCGAGCGGTGATTCAGCAGCTTCGGCAGGCTGAGTGCGAGGGGGCGTGTCAGTCATTGGCCTGGGTTGTGATGCCGGACCATCTCCATTGGTTGATTCAGCTGAACGACTCGACATTATGTAGCTTGATGCGACGATTTAAGTCGCGCAGCAGTCATGCGTTGTATCACCGAGGAATGCGGCGGGAAAAAGTGTGGCAAGCGGGCTATCAGGACCATGCCATTCGGCGGGAGGAAGACATTCGCAGGGTGGCGAAATATGTAATTTGCAACCCATTGCGGGCGGGGTTGGCAAGCAGGGTCGGTGATTATCCACATTGGGACGCCGTATGGGTCTGAGCCATCTGGACGCGGTGAGCGCCGCCCGCGCGGTGCTTCGCGAGTGTTTGCCGTTGCGTTTGCCGTTGCACTTTCTGCGCCTGTGAGATCGAGCGCCGCCCGCGCGGCGCTTCGCGGGACAAGCCCGCTCCCACATTTGTTGCAACGTGCCGAACCTGTCAGGCCATGGTTGCCAGCCTTGGTGGGTTGACTGGATTTCTGAGTTGGCATTGCTGCCGCATCACCTGTCTCAAGCCATACACCCAGGCTGACAACGCCTCTCCCACAGGCATGGCCACGTTGCAACAAATGTGGGAGCGGGCTTGTCCCGCGAAGCGCCGCGCGGGCGGCGCTCGATTTGCGCCCCACCACAAATCTCAAGCCCTGCATTAAACCCTATCTCCGGCACGGCTATTGCTACACCGCTGGTAACACACCGTTTTTATGACGGTCAGCCACGCGAGAGAGCAAGATGCCCCAGGCCGCCCACGTATCCCGAGCCCCCGATCCGCAGGGGCAAACCCTGGTCGAGCAGGAAAGCCGCCAGGGTGTCGAACAGGCCTTCGCCCTGTTCAATCAGGTGTCCAGCCAACTGAGCCAGTCCTACAGCCTGCTGGAAGCCCGAGTCAGCGAGCTCAAGGGCGAGCTGGCGGTGGTCAGCGCCCAGCGCATCGATGAACTGAGCGAAAAGGAACGCCTGGCCAACCGCCTGCAAAATTTGCTGGACCTGTTGCCCGGCGGGGTCATCGTGATCGATGGTCAGGGCCTGGTGCGCGAAGCCAACCCGGCCGCCTGCGAACTGCTCGGCGAGCCGCTGGTCGGCCAGCTGTGGCGCCAGGTGATCGCGCGCAGCTTTGCTCCGCGCAAGGATGACGGTCACGAAGTCTCGCTGCGCGACGGCCGCCGTCTGTCCATCGCCACCCGCTCGCTGGATGCCGAGCCTGGCCAGTTGGTATTGCTCAACGACCTGACTGAAACCCGTCGCCTGCAAGACCAGCTGGCTCGCCACGAGCGCCTGTCGTCGCTGGGGCGCATGGTCGCCTCGCTGGCGCACCAGATCCGTACGCCATTGTCTGCGGCGATGCTCTACGCCAGCCACTTGGCTGACCCCGAACAAGACCTGAGCGTGGAAACCCGCCAGCGCTTTGCCGGCACCCTGAAAGAGCGCCTGCACGAGCTGGAGCACCAGGTGCGCGACATGCTGGTATTCGCCCGTGGCGAGCTGCCGTTGAGTGACCGGGTCACGCCAAAAGCCTTGTTCCAGGCCCTGCAGCAGGCTGCCCAGGCGCATGTGCAAGGGCACGCCGTGCGCTGGCAGTGCGACAGCCATCTGGGTGAGCTGCTGTGCAACCGGGACACCCTGGTTGGTGCATTGCTCAACCTCATCGAAAATGCGCTGCAAGCCAGCGATGGCCCGGCGCGCCTGAAGGTGCACCTGTTCCGTCGCGAGCGCAGCCTGCACCTGTCTGTAAGCGATGCCGGCAGTGGCATCGATGCAGACCTGCTCGGCCGCCTGGGCGAGCCGTTCCTGACTACCAAGGCCACAGGCACCGGCCTGGGCCTGGCGGTGGTCAAGGCCGTGGTGCGCGCGCACCAGGGTACGCTGCGCCTGCGCTCGAAGGTCGGTCGTGGTACCTGCGTGCGGGTGGAGCTGCCGTTGATCGACGGGCAACCGGCGGAGGGCGTGTAATGGCAATCAAGGTGCTGCTGGTCGAGGATGACCGCGTATTGCGCCAGGCGCTGGGCGATACCCTGGAAATCGGCGGTTTCGCCTACCAGGCGGTGGGCAGTGCCGAAGAGGCACTGGAAGCGGTGCTGGGTGAGGCCTTCAGCCTGGTGGTCAGCGATGTGAACATGCCTGGCATGGATGGCCACCAACTGCTGGCTCAGCTGCGCCGCCAGCATCCGCAATTGCCCGTGTTGCTGATGACCGCGCATGCCGCGGTGGAGCGCGCCGTCGAGGCGATGCGTCAAGGCGCCGCCGACTATCTGGTCAAGCCGTTCGAACCCAAGGCGTTGCTCAGCCTGGTCGAGCGGCATGCCGCCGGGCGCGTGGCTGACGAAGAAGGTCCGGTGGCCTGCGAGCCGGCCAGCCGACAGTTGCTGGAGCTGGCCGCGCGGGTGGCGCGCAGTGACTCGACCGTGCTGATCTCCGGCGAATCCGGCACCGGCAAGGAAGTGCTGGCGCGCTACATTCACCAGCAGTCGCCGCGGGCAGCGCAGCCCTTCGTGGCGATCAATTGTGCTGCCATCCCCGACAACATGCTCGAGGCCACCCTGTTCGGCCACGAGAAGGGGGCCTTCACCGGCGCCATCGCTGCGCAGGCGGGCAAGTTCGAGCAGGCCGAAGGTGGCACCTTGCTGCTTGATGAGATCTCGGAAATGCCAATGGCCTTGCAGGCCAAGCTGCTGCGCGTGCTGCAGGAGCGCGAGGTGGAGCGGGTAGGCGGGCGCAAGCCGATCAGCCTGGATATTCGTGTGCTGGCCACCACCAACCGTGACCTGGCTGGCGAGGTAGCGGCCGGGCGCTTCCGTGAAGACCTGTACTATCGCCTGTCGGTGTTCCCCCTGGCCTGGCGCCCCCTGCGCGAACGCCCGGGTGACATCCTGCAATTGGCCGAGCGCCTGTTGGCGCGACATGTGGCGAAGATGAAGCACGCCCCGGTCCGCCTGTCGCCCCAGGCGCGCGCATGCCTGCAGGCGTATGCCTGGCCGGGCAATGTGCGTGAGCTGGACAATGCCCTGCAGCGGGCGCTGATCCTGCAGCAGGGCGGGGTGATCGAGGCGGCGGATTTTTGTCTGGCAGGCGCCATTCCATTGTCAGCTGGCACGGAGCCATTACCTGAGGTGGCAGCCGAGGTCAGCGGGCTGGGCGATGACATGCGTCGTCATGAGTACCAGATGATCATCGACACCCTGCGCGCCGAGCGCGGTCGCCGCAAAGAGGCGGCTGAACGCCTGGGGATAAGCCCGCGTACCCTGCGCTACAAGCTGGCGCAGATGCGTGATGCCGGGTTTGACGTCGAGGCCAGCCTGTTCGGTTGATTGACAGCGCATCTTGCAGCGCGTGCGACTCCTGTGGGAGCGGGTTTACCCGCGAACACCGGCAAAGCCGGTGCCATGCACTGTGTCGCATTCTTCGCGGGTGAACCCGCTCCCACAGGTGTCATGTTGCCTGAGCCCTGGAGGCTGGCACCTTTGTTGCTTTAGGTTGGCTATCCGCCGCATCACTGTCAAAAAAATGCGGCCGCAGGAGAGAGAAGGGTCATGAGCCAAGGTGTTGAATTCAATCGTCTGATGTTGGACATGCGGGCCATGCAGGCCGATGCCATGTCGCTGCCCAAGGTGGCCGCAGCCCCCGAGCTGGCGCCCGGGCAGAGTACCTTTGCCGACATGCTCGGCCAGGCCATCGGCAAGGTGCATGAGACGCAGCAGGCTTCGACCCAGCTGGCCAATGCCTTCGAGATCGGCAAGAGTGGCGTCGACCTGACCGACGTGATGATCGCTTCGCAAAAGGCCAGCGTGTCGATGCAGGCCCTGACCCAGGTACGCAACAAGCTGGTCCAGGCGTACCAGGACATCATGCAGATGCCGGTTTGAGGACGGACGTAAACCATGGCTGAAGCAGTCGTCGACAACCCCCCCGCCAAAAGCGGCCCGCCCGCGGCCAAACCGCCGCTGTTCGGCATGGCGTTTCTGGAAAACATCGCGCAGATGCCCATGCTGCGTCAGGTCGGCCTTCTGGTCGGCCTGGCCGCCAGCGTGGCGATCGGCTTTGCCGTGGTGCTGTGGTCGCAACAACCCGATTACCGTCCGCTGTATGGCAGCCTGGCGGGCATGGACACCAAGCAGGTCATGGATACCCTGGCCGCTGCCGACATCCCCTACAACGTGGAGCCCAATTCCGGCGCTCTGCTGGTAAAGGCCGACGACCTCTCCCGTGCGCGCCTGAAACTGGCGGCCGCCGGTGTGGCACCCAGCGATGGCAATGTCGGTTTCGAGCTGCTCGACAAGGAGCAGGGCCTGGGCACCAGCCAGTTCATGGAAGCCACCCGTTACCGTCGCAGCCTGGAAGGTGAACTGGCGCGTACCGTGTCCAGCCTGAACAACGTCAAGGGCGCGCGCGTGCACCTGGCCATCCCGAAAAGCTCGGTGTTCGTGCGTGACGAACGCAAGCCCAGCGCCTCGGTACTGGTCGAGCTGTACCCGGGCCGTGCCCTGGAAGCCGGGCAGGTGATGGCCATCGTCAACCTGGTCGCCACCAGCGTGCCGGAACTGGACAAGTCCCAGGTCACCGTGGTCGACCAGAAGGGCAACCTGCTGTCCGAGCAGATCCAGGACACCGCCCTGACCCAGGCAGGCAAGCAGTTCGACTACAGCCGCCGGGTGGAAAGCATGCTCACCCAGCGGGTGCACAACATCCTGCAACCAGTGCTGGGCAATGACCGCTACAAGGCCGAAGTGTCCGCCGACCTGGACTTCAGCGCGGTCGAGTCCACCTCCGAGCAGTTCAACCCTGACCAGCCAGCGCTGCGCAGCGAGCAGTCGGTCGACGAACAACGCGCAAGCAGCCAGGGCCCGCAAGGTGTGCCCGGCGCGCTGAGCAACCAGCCGCCAGGCCCGGCCTCGGCACCGCAGACCACCGGTGGTGCCGCTACCCCGGCAGCTGCCATCCAGCCTGGCCAGCCGCTGGTGGATGCCAACGGCCAGCAGATCATGGACCCGGCCACCGGCCAGCCAATGCTCGCGCCGTACCCGTCCGACAAGCGTCAGCAAAGCACCAAGAACTTCGAGCTGGACCGCTCTATCAGCCACACCCGCCAGCAGCAGGGGCGCATGACCCGCCTGTCGGTGGCGGTGGTGGTGGACGACCAGGTCAAGATCGACCCGGCCACCGGCGACACCACCCGTGCGCCGTGGGGCGCCGAAGACCTGGCACGCTTTACTCGCCTGGTGCAGGACGCGGTCGGCTTCGATGCCAGCCGTGGCGACAGCGTGACAGTGATCAACGTGCCGTTCGCCGCCGATCGTGGCGAAGAAATCGCCGACATCGCCTTCTACCAGCAACCTTGGTTCTGGGACATCGTCAAGCAAGTGCTGGGCGTGGTATTCATCCTGGTGCTGGTGTTCGGCGTACTGCGTCCGGTGCTGAACAACATTACAGGGGGCGGCAAGCAGGCTGCCTCGGATAGCGACATGGAGCTGGGCGGCATGATGGGTCTGGATGGCGAACTGGCCAACGACCGCGTCAGCCTGGGTGGCCCGACAAGCATTCTGCTGCCTAGCCCGAACGAGGGTTACGAGGCACAGCTCAACGCAATCAAAGGCCTGGTGGCCGAAGATCCGGGCCGCGTTGCCCAGGTCGTGAAAGAGTGGATCAACGCCGATGAGTGATAACCGAGCCGTTACCGCCAAGCTGAGCCGCGTCGACAAGGCGGCGATCCTCCTGCTTTCGCTGGGTGAAACCGACGCCGCCCAGGTACTGCGGCACATGGGGCCCAAGGAAGTGCAGCGGGTGGGTGTGGCCATGGCGCAGATGGGCAATGTGCACCGTGAACAGGTCGAGCAGGTGATGAGCGAGTTCGTCGAAATCGTCGGCGACCAGACCAGCCTGGGCGTGGGCTCTGATGCCTATATCCGCAAGATGCTCAACCAGGCCCTGGGCGAGGACAAGGCCAACGGCCTGGTCGACCGCATCCTGCTTGGTGGCAACACCAGCGGCCTGGACAGCCTCAAGTGGATGGAGCCGCGCGCCGTTGCCGACGTGATCCGTTACGAGCACCCGCAGATCCAGGCCATCGTGGTCGCCTACCTCGACCCCGACCAGGCCGGCGAAGTGCTGAGCAACTTCGACCACAAGGTGCGCCTGGACATCGTCCTGCGCGTGTCGTCGCTGAACACTGTGCAACCGGCGGCGCTGAAGGAGCTGAACCAGATCCTCGAGAAGCAGTTCTCGGGCAACTCCAACGCGGCGCGTACTACCTTGGGCGGCATCAAGCGCGCCGCCGACATCATGAACTTCCTCGACAGCTCGGTGGAAGGTGCACTGATGGACGCGATCCGCGAAATCGACAGCGACCTGTCCGAGCAGATCGAAGACCTGATGTTCGTCTTCAACAACCTGGCCGACGTCGACGACCGTGGTATCCAGGCACTGCTGCGCGAAGTCTCGTCCGACGTGCTGGTGGTGTCGCTCAAGGGCGCCGACGAGCGGGTCAAGGACAAGATCTTCAAGAACATGTCCAAACGTGCGTCGGAGCTGTTGCGCGACGACCTGGAGGCCAAGGGGCCGGTACGGGTCAGCGACGTGGAAACGGCGCAGAAGGAAATCCTCACCATCGCCCGCCGCATGGCCGAGGCCGGCGAGATCGTGCTCGGCGGCAAGGGCGCCGAGGAAATGATCTAAGGTATTCGCGATCTGAAGGCCGACGCCGCCCCTTGTGGGAGCGGGTTTACCCGCGAAGGCGTCGGGCCTGGCGATAGAGCTTGTCGCTGCCGACGCATTCGCGGGTAAACCCGCTCCCACAGGGACCGTGTCGGCTGAACATGGTTTGAGAACATGACAGCATGCCCACCAAAGAACATCACCCCAGCGACCTGATCCGCGCCCGCGACCTCGAGGGCGTGGATGTCTGGGCGCTGCCCAGCTTCGACCCGGAACCGGAGCCTGAGCCCCAGCCTGCGCCAGAACCCGAGGTAATCGAGGAAGAAGTCGAGGAAGTGCCGCTGGAAGAAGTCCAGCCACTGACCCTGGAAGAACTCGAGGCCATCCGCCAGGAAGCCTACAACGAAGGCTTCGCCACCGGTGAGCGCGAGGGCTTCCATAGCACCCAGCTCAAGGTCCGCCAGGAAGCCGAAGAGGCCCTGAAGGCCAAGCTGGAAAGCCTCGACCGGCTGATGACCAACCTGATGGAGCCGATCGCCGAGCAAGACACCCAGATCGAGAAAACCTTGGTCCATCTGGTGGCACACATGACCCGCCAGGTGATCGGTCGCGAACTGCGGGGCGATTCCAGCCAGATCACCCAGGTACTGCGCGAAGCGCTCAAGCTGCTGCCCATGGGCGCGGACAATATCCGCATCCACCTCAACCCGCAGGATTTCGAGCTGGCCAAGGCCCTGCGCGAACGCCATGAGGAAAGCTGGCGGCTGCTCGAGGACAGCGCACTGCTACCCGGCGGCTGCCGTATCGAGACCGCGCACAGCCGCATCGACGCGACCATGGAAACCCGCATCGAGAAAGCCGTGGCCCAACTGTTCGACCAGTTGCACGACCATTCGCTGCACCCGGCAGCGCCGGACATGTCGGTAGACCTGGACAGCCTGCCAGAGCGCGCCGTGGGTAACCCGGATGCATCTTGAGCGCACCAGTTTCGGCAAGCGCCTGGGCAGCTATGCCGAGGCCATCGAGCTGCCGGCCCAACCCATCGTCGAAGGCCGCCTGTTGCGCATGGTCGGCCTCACCCTGGAAGCCGAAGGCCTGCGCGCTGCAGTCGGCAGCCGCTGCCTGGTAATCAACGATGACAGCTACCACCCGGTGCAGGTGGAAGCCGAAGTCATGGGCTTTGCCGGGTCCAAGGTATTTCTCATGCCGGTCGGCAGCATTGTCGGCATCGCCCCCGGCGCCCGCGTGGTGCCGCTGGATGACAGCGGCCGCCTGCCCATGGGCATGAGCATGCTCGGCAGAGTGCTCGACGGCGCCGGCCGCGCACTGGATGGCAAAGGTGGGATGAAGGCCGAGGACTGGGTGCCGATGGACGGCCCGGTGATCAACCCGTTGAACCGCGACCCCATCAGCAAGCCGCTGGATGTGGGTATTCGCAGCATCAATGGCCTGCTCACCGTCGGTCGCGGCCAGCGCCTGGGCCTGTTTGCCGGTACCGGCGTGGGCAAGTCGGTGTTGCTGGGCATGATGACCCGCTTCACCGAAGCCGAAATCATCGTCGTCGGCCTGATCGGTGAGCGGGGGCGCGAGGTCAAGGAGTTCATCGAACATATTCTTGGTGAAGAAGGCCTCAAGCGCTCTGTGGTGGTCGCTTCGCCCGCCGACGATGCGCCGCTGATGCGCCTGCGTGCGGCCATGTACTGCACGCGTATTGCCGAGTACTTCCGCGACAAGGGCAAGAACGTGCTGTTGCTGATGGACTCGCTGACCCGTTTTGCCCAGGCTCAGCGGGAAATCGCCCTGGCCATCGGCGAGCCGCCGGCTACCCGGGGTTACCCGCCGTCGGTGTTCGCCAAGCTGCCCAAGCTGGTGGAGCGGGCCGGCAACGGCGAGCCAGGCGGTGGTTCGATCACCGCGTTCTATACCGTGTTGTCCGAAGGTGACGACCAGCAGGATCCGATTGCCGACGCGGCGCGCGGTGTGCTCGATGGCCACTTTGTGCTGTCGCGGCGGTTGGCCGAGGAAGGCCATTATCCGGCCATCGATATCGAAGCCTCGATCAGCCGGGTCATGCCCCAGGTGGTCGATGCCGATCATTTGCGCCAGGCGCAAAAGTTCAAGCAGTTGTGGTCGCGCCTGTCGCAAAGCCGCGACCTGATCAGCGTGGGCGCATACGTGGCGGGTGGCGACCCGGAAACCGACCTGGCCATTGCCTTGCAATCGAAGCTGCTGGAGTTTCTGCGCCAGGGCCTGCGCGAGAGCGTGGGCATGGCGCAGAGCCGTGAACAGTTGGGGGCGATCTTTGCGCCCCCGGCGGGCGGTTGATAGGCCATGGCGTTGCCCGGACGTGCCGCGCGCCTGGCGCCGGTGGTGGACATGGCCGAAGAGGCCGAGCGCCAGGCGGCCCAGCGCCTTGGGCATTTCCAGCAGCAGGTGGCCACCGCCCAGGCCAAGCTGGCCGAGCTCGAGCGGTTTCGCGAGGATTACCAGCTGCAGTGGATCAACCGTGGCGGGCAGGGGGTAAATGGTAGCTGGCTGGTCAATTACCAGCGTTTTCTCGGGCAGCTGGAAACGGCCATGACGCAGCAGCGCCAGAGCCTGGCCTGGCACCAGAACAACCTCAACAACGCCCGCGGCACCTGGCAGCAGGCCTATGCCCGGGTGGAAGGCTTGCGCAAGCTGGTGCAGCGCTACCTGGACGAAGCCAGGCGCGCCGAAGACAAGCGCGAGCAGCGCTTGCTCGACGAGCTGTCCCAGCGCCTGCCGCGGCAGAATCATCTATAGCCTGTAATGGCCTCTTCGCGGGTAAACCCGCTCCCACAAGTACGACGCAGGATTCGAAGTGGTGGAGATCCTGTGGGAGCGGGTTTACCCGCGAAGAGGCCAGTACAGGCAGCACATATATGTCGCGCTGCACGCAGAATCGTGTGCTTGCCACCCCCGGCATCGCCTGCTAAACCTTTAAGGAGTTGCATCCGCCATCATCGAAGGAATCGCTAGCATGGCAGTCGAGACTGATTTTTCGCAGGATGGGAAAAAGCTGACGATAAAGATCAAGGGGCGCTTCGATTTCGGCAAGCACCAGGAATTTCGTGACGCCTACGAACGCCAGCCCCGCCGGCCCGATTCGGTGGTCGTCGACCTGAAGGACACCACCTACCTCGACAGTTCTGCACTCGGCATGCTGCTGTTGCTGCGTGACCATGCGGGCGGCGATGATTCGGATGTGCGGGTGGTGCATGCCAGCTCCGATGTGCGCAAGATCCTCGCCATCTCCAATTTCGAAAAACTCTTCGATATCAGTTGAGCGCCGACATGCCCGCCGAACAGGCGTTGACCGTGCTGGTCGCCGAAGACGGTGCCGCCGACCGTCTGCTGCTGGCGCAGATCGTGCGCCGGCAGGGTCATCAGGTATTCACCGCGGAAAACGGCGAGCAGGCGGTGGCACTGTTCATCGAGCGGCGCCCGCAACTGGTGCTGCTGGATGCACTGATGCCGGTGATGGACGGCTTCGAGGCGGCGCGGCAGATCAAGACCCTGGCCGGCGAAGCGCTGGTGCCGATCATTTTCCTGACGTCATTGAACGAGGAGGAAGGCCTGGTGCGCTGCCTGGAGGCCGGGGGCGACGACTTCATGGCCAAGCCCTACAGTGCGGTTATCCTCGGCGCCAAGATCCGCGCCATGGACCGCCTGCGCCGGCTGCAGGCCACCGTGCTGGAGCAGCGTGACCAGATTACCCGGCACCACCACCACCTGCTCAACGAGCAGCGGGTGGCCAAGGCAGTATTCGACAAGGTGGCCCACTCCGGCTGCCTGGCCGCGCCCAACATCCGCTACCTGCAGTCGCCCTATGCGCTGTTCAATGGCGATCTGATGCTGGCCGCGTTCACCCCGTCCGGCGACATGCGCGTGCTGCTTGGCGATTTCACCGGCCACGGCCTGCCAGCGGCGGTGGGGGCCATGCCGCTGGCTGAAGTGTTCTACGGCATGACTGCCAAGGGCTACGGCATGGCCCAGGTCCTGCGCGAGATGAACGCCAAGCTCAAACGCATCCTGCCGGTGGACATGTTCTGTTGTGCGCTGTTGCTCAACCTCAGCATGCAGCGCGGTTCGGTGGAGGTGTGGAACGGTGGCATGCCTGATGGCTATCGCCTGGCAGTGGATGGCCAGGTGCTGTCGGTGCTGAGTTCGCGACACCTGCCACTGGGCATCCTGGATGCCGAGCGTTTCGATGACAGTACCGAAGTGTTGCCGTTGGCACCAGGCGAGCGCCTGCTGCTGCTGTCGGACGGCGTGCTGGACACTGCCGACGACCAGGAACGCCTGTTCGGCGTGCAGCGCCTGCGCAGGGTGCTGGCCGACAACCGTGACCCGGTGCGGCTGTTCGACGAAGTGATGCAGGCCCTGGAGCGCTTTGGCGGGCGCCCGCGCGATGACATCAGCTTGTGCGACATTCGCATGTTCAGCGCCGAGGAGCGGGTGCCGGCGCCTATGATCTACTCTGATAGCGGCCGCTCCAGCCCGCTGGACTGGTCGCTGGGGTTCGAGGTGCGTGGCCAGAGCCTGAAACGCTTCAACCCGGTGCCGTACCTGGTGCAATTGTTGCAGGAGATTCACGGCCTGCGCGCACGTACCGGCAACCTGCACAGTGTGCTCAGCGAGCTGTATTCCAACGCCCTGGAGCATGGCGTGCTGGGCCTGGACTCGCAGCTCAAACGCGATGTACAGGGCTTTGCCGACTACTATCAGGAACGCGCTCGGCGCCTTGGGGTGCTGACCGACGGTTACGTACGCATCGACTTCCAGGTTGAACCGCAGGCCGATGGCGGGCGTCTGATGATCGAGGTCCGTGACAGCGGTGCCGGGTTCGATGTGCAGCGCGTGCTGTCGCGGCCCTCGCTGGCGCAGGAGCTGAGCGGGCGAGGCCTGAACCTGGTGCGGCGGTTGGCCAGCAGTGCGCACTGGAGTGATGGCGGGCGCTGCGCGCATGTGGAGTTCGTCTGGTGAGCCACGGGTTGGCTCGGGCATAATCTGGCTTGATCAAGGAGTGAACAAGTGACTGACATGCATATTGACCACAAGGTACTCAGCGACCTGCGTGAGATCATGGAAGATGGCTACCTGCAGTTGGTGCAAACCTTTCTCGACGACTCCGAGCAGCGCCTTGATCAGCTGCACGCGGCCAAAAGTGCCGAAGAGCTCAGTTCTGCAGCCCACAGTTTCAAGGGCAGCAGCAGCAACATGGGCGCAGTTGTGTTGGCCAGTCTGTGCCAGCAGCTGGAGGAGCGCGCGCAGCGGCCCCCACTGTATGGCATCGAGGACCTGATCAGCCGCATCGACTTGGAGTTCGTCGAGGTGCAGCGCTTCTACCGAGGTGAGCAGCAACGCATTTCGGCAGGTTAACCCACAACTTGGCGCGAGTCTTGCGTGTCTCTGGCCGGATTATTTTTTTGTTTCTGGCGCGGAGACTGCTCGATGCCTGTCGCACCCAACCCATTGTTGCAAGGCAACGCCATTGCCACCACCTCGCGGTCGGCCACCACGCAGGCTGAAAAACCTCTGCAGGCGCCGGGCGACAAGGGTGACAGCTTTGGCCAGGTGATGGCCAGGCGGGGCCGCGACAAGGCCGCCGCGCAGGACGACAAGGCCGACCAGGCGAAGCCCAAGGACAAATCCGAGGCGGCACAAGGCGGCAAGAAAGACGCTGCGGAAAAACCCGCCGTTGCCGATGACGGCAAACAATTGCCAGCCGACGATCAGGCTCAGGCGGACACTGGCGTGCGCGATGCCAGCCTTGTGGCCGGCCAGGTAACCGACGCTCAGCCTGGCGCACAGCTGATTCAGGCCCAGGCCGAGGCGGTGGCACCTGTGTTGCAAGCCGCCACGGCGCAGGCTCAGGTCACCGCCGCACTGCCCGAGGAGCCAGTCGCCGAGGAAGCCTTCGACCCTGACGCCGACCCTTTGGCCAACCTGCCGACCTTGCGCCTGGCACTGGAACAAAGCGCCCAGGCCAAAGGGGCGACTTCGGCGCATGCTCTGGACCCTTCACAGGCCCAGGGCGAGGAGGGGCAGATGGCCGTCAATACCTTGGCGAATCTGGTCGAGAATGCCGAGGGTGAAACCGGCGAGCCTGGCGACAAGGCCTTTGCTGGCTTGCTCGAAGATGGCCTGAAGGACACCAAGAGCGCTGGCAGCGATACGCGCGTCGACGATTTCGCCAACCGCCTGGCCAACCTGACCCAGGCCGCCACGGCCAAGACCGCCAATGCCGTGCCGGCCAATGCCAGCCCATTGCACCAACCGCTGCCGATGAACCAGAACGCCTGGGCCGAGGGCCTGGTCAACCGGGTCATGTACCTGTCCAGCCAGAACCTCAGGTCGGCGGATATCCAGTTGGAGCCGGCGGAGCTGGGGCGCCTGGACATTCGCGTCAATGTTGCGACGGACCAGTCGACCCAGATCACCTTCATCAGCGGCCACGCCGGTGTGCGTGACGCCCTCGACAGCCAGGTGCACCGCCTGCGCGAGCTGTTCGCCCAGCAGGGGCTGGCACAACCGGATGTCAACGTGGCCGACCAGTCGCGCGGGCAACAGCAGCAGCAGGGGCAGGCGCAGGGCAGCAACCTGTCCGGGGTGGCGGCGCGCCGGGCCGAGCAGGATGGCGGCGAGGCAGTCGATAGCGCCCGGCCTGTGGAGCAACAGGTGGTTGTTGGCGACAGCGCGGTCGATTATTACGCGTAGATCTCGATTGCCTGTACTGGCCTCTTCGCGGGTAAACCCGCTCCCACAAGTACAATGCAGGATTCGCAACCTGTGCAGGTCCTGTGGGAGCGGGTTCACCTGCGAAGAAGCCAGCACAGTCGTCCCTGCTGAAAAATGCCCTTCTGCAAAATCTGGCATAACACTTGCTCAAGCCAAGCCATTCTCCCTTGAACCCCCGATGGACGACGGATTATTGGCATGGCGAAGAGCGAAGCAGTCAAAGACCCCGCCACTAAAGGCAAACTCAAGCTGATCCTGCTGGCCGTAGTCGGCCTGTTGCTGGCGATCGGCCTTTCGGTGGGCGCTACCTGGTTCATCATGCACAAGAGCGAACCGGCCCCGGCCGCCGATCCTGCAGCCAGCAACGTCAAGCCAGCGGCTATCTACGAAGCACTGGCCCCGGCCTTCGTGGTCAACTTCAACCAGAACGGCCGCCAGCGCTACATGCAGGTGAGCATCACCCTGCAAGCGCGCAGCCAGGCTGACCTGGATGCGCTCAAGGTGCACATGCCGGTGATCCGCAACAACCTGGTGATGATGTTCTCCGGGCAAGGCTTCGACACCCTGGCCGGCAGCCCGGTAGGGCAGGAAATGCTGCGCCAGAAGGCCACCGCAGTGGTCCAGGAAGTGGCGCAGAAGGAAGTCGGCAAGCCGGTCGTCGACCAGTTGCTGTTCACCAATTTCGTATTGCAGTAGGAGTCCGCAATGGCCGTACAGGACCTGCTGTCCCAGGATGAAATCGATGCCCTGTTGCATGGCGTCGACGACGGGCTGGTGCAGACCGAGAGTGCATCCGAGCCTGGCAGCATCAAAAGCTACGACCTGACCAGTCAGGACCGTATCGTGCGGGGCCGCATGCCGACCCTGGAAATGATCAACGAGCGTTTCGCCCGTTACACCCGTATCAGCATGTTCAACCTGCTGCGCCGTTCCGCCGACGTGGCGGTGGGGGGCGTGCAAGTGATGAAGTTCGGCGAATACGTGCACTCGCTGTACGTGCCGACCAGCCTCAACCTGGTCAAGATCAAGCCGCTGCGCGGCACCTCGCTGTTCATCCTCGATGCCAAGCTGGTGTTCAAGCTGGTGGACAACTTCTTCGGCGGCGACGGCCGCCACGCCAAGATCGAAGGCCGCGAATTCACCCCCACCGAACTGCGCGTGGTGCGCATGGTGCTGGACCAGTGCTTCGTCGACCTCAAGGAAGCCTGGCAGGCAATCATGCCGGTCACCTTCGAATACATGAACTCCGAAGTAAACCCGGCCATGGCCAACATCGTCGGCCCCAGCGAGGCGGTGGTGGTGTCCACCTTCCACATCGAACTGGATGGCGGTGGCGGCGACCTGCACGTGACCATGCCGTACTCGATGATCGAGCCCGTGCGGGAAATGCTCGATGCCGGTTTCCAGTCCGACCTGGACGACCAGGACGAGCGCTGGGTCAAGGCCCTGCGCGAGGATGTGCTGGACGTGGCCGTGCCGCTGACCGCCACCGTAGCCCGGCGCCAGCTGAAGCTGCGCGACATCCTGCACATGCAGCCTGGCGACGTGATCCCGGTGGAGCTGCCCGAGCACCTGGTGCTGCGCGCCAACGGCGTGCCGTCGTTCAAGGCGCGCCTGGGTTCGCACAAGGGCAACCTGGCGCTGCAGATCATCGACCCGATCGAACGCCGCTGACGGCGTGCCGGTCACTTCTAACGAATTGAATGCCTGTCGAGGAAACCATGGCTAACGAAAACGAGATCACCTCTGCAGAGGACCAGGCGCTGGCCGATGAGTGGGCTGCGGCCCTGGAAGAAACCGGTGCAGCCGGCCAGGCCGACATCGATGCACTGCTGGGTGGTGACACCGGCAGCAGCGCCGGCGGCCCGGGCCGCCTGCCGATGGAGGAGTTCGCCAGCTCGCCGAAGCCGAACGAAAACGTCAGCCTCGAAGGCCCGAACCTGGACGTGATCCTGGATATCCCGGTGAACATCTCCATGGAAGTGGGCAGCACCGAGATCAACATCCGCAACCTGCTGCAGCTCAACCAGGGCTCGGTGATCGAGCTCGACCGCCTGGCCGGCGAACCGCTCGACGTGCTGGTCAACGGCACGCTGATCGCCCATGGCGAAGTGGTGGTGGTCAACGAAAAGTTCGGCATCCGCCTGACCGACGTGATCAGCCCCAGCGAACGTATCAAGAAGCTGCGCTGAGTGAAGGGCACGATGCGCGCCTTCGCGGCGCTCGCCGCGCTGCTCGCCAGCCAGGCTTGCCTGGCCGCGGCCACACCGGCGGCAACTCCGGCAACCGCGCCTGGCAGCCTCGGTGGGCAGTTGGCGCAGATGGTCTTCGGCCTGTTGCTGGTGGTCGGCCTGATCTTCTTCCTGGCCTGGTTGCTGCGGCGCATGCAAAGCACGGCGGTGAAGGGCGGGCAGGTGATCGAGATCGTCGGCAGCCGGGCCATCGGCCCGCGTGATCGGCTGCTGCTGGTGCAGGTGGGCAAGCAGCAGATCCTGATCGGCCATACCCCTGGCAGCATCGAGGCCCTGCATGTGCTGGCCGAACCCGTGGAAGTGCCGGAAAGTGCCCGTCAGGCGACGCCGGAGTTTGCCCAGCGGCTGATGGAGCTGATGGGCAAGGACCCTAAGGACAAGAAGTGATGAGTGGCGCGCTGCGTGTGTTGTTGACTCTGGCGCTGCTGCTGGCTGCGCCGCTGGCCTTGGGTGCCGACCCGCTGTCGATCCCGGCCATTACCCTGTCCAATACCCCGGACGGGCAGCAGGAATATTCGGTCAGCCTGCAGATCCTGCTGATCATGACGGCGCTCAGCTTCATCCCGGCGTTCGTCATCCTGATGACCAGCTTCACCCGCATCATCATCGTGTTCTCGATCCTGCGTCAGGCCCTGGGCCTGCAGCAGACGCCGTCGAACCAGTTGCTGACTGGCATGGCGCTGTTCCTGACCATGTTCATCATGGCGCCGGTGTTCGACCGGGTGAACCAGGACGCGCTGCAGCCGTACCTGAAGGAGCAGATGACCGCCCAGCAGGCCATAGACAAGGCCCAGGGGCCGCTCAAGGACTTCATGCTGGCACAAACCCGGCAAAGCGACCTCGACCTGTTCATGCGCCTGTCCAAGCGTACCGACATCGCCGGCCCGGACCAGGTGCCGCTGACGATCCTGGTACCGGCGTTCGTCACCTCAGAGCTGAAGACCGCGTTCCAGATCGGTTTCATGATCTTCATCCCGTTCCTGATCATCGACATGGTGGTGGCCAGCGTGCTGATGGCCATGGGCATGATGATGCTGTCGCCGCTGATCATCTCGCTGCCGTTCAAGATCATGCTGTTCGTGCTGGTGGATGGCTGGGCGCTGATCATGGGTACCCTGGCCAGCAGTTTCGGCGGCGTCTGACGCCGTCAAGGAGAGCCGCCGATGACACCTGAAGTCGCTGTCGACCTGTTCCGTGATGCCCTGTGGCTGACCACCCTGATGGTCGCCATACTGGTGGTGCCGAGCCTGCTGGTGGGCCTGGTGGTGGCGATGTTCCAGGCCGCCACGCAGATCAACGAACAGACCCTGAGTTTCCTGCCGCGCCTGCTGGTGATGCTGGTCACGCTGATCGTCGCCGGGCCGTGGCTGGTGCAGAAGTTCATGGAGTACTTCATCAGCCTCTACACCAACATCCCGCATTTGATCGGTTGACGCGCCGATGCTGGAGCTGACCGACACGCAGATCGGCACCTGGGTTGCCACCTTCATCCTGCCGTTGTTCCGGGTGACGGCAGTGCTGATGACCATGCCTATATTCGGCACCCGCATGCTGCCGGCGCGGGTGCGCCTGTATGTGGCCGTGGCTATCACCGTGGTGATCGTCCCGGCCCTGCCGCCCTTGCCCGAGTTCGACCCGTTGAGCCTGCGCGGCCTGCTGCTGTGTGCCGAGCAGGTCATCGTCGGGGCGCTGTTCGGGTTGTCATTGCAGTTGTTGTTCCAGGCGTTCGTGATCGCTGGCCAGGTCGTCGCGGTGCAGATGGGCATGGCCTTCGCATCGATGGTCGACCCGGCGAACGGCGTCAACGTCGCGGTGATCAGCCAGTTCATGACCATGCTGGTGAGCGTGCTGTTCCTGCTGATGAACGGCCATCTGGTGGCGTTCGAGGTGCTGACCGAAAGTTTCACCACCTTGCCGGTGGGCAATGCGCTGGTGGTCAATCAGTTCTGGGAGCTGGCAGGGCGCCTGGGCTGGGTGTTCGGTGCCGGCCTTCTGCTGATTCTGCCGGCTATCGCCGCGCTGCTGGTGGTGAACATCGCCTTTGGCGTAATGACGCGTGCCGCGCCGCAGTTGAACATTTTCTCCATCGGTTTTCCGCTTACCCTGGTCATGGGCATGTTCATTTTCTGGGTTGGCCTGGCGGATATACTTTCCCATTACCAGGCATTGGCCAGCGAAGCGCTGCAATGGCTGCGTGAACTGGCGAGGGCGCGCTGAGCATGGCGGAAAGCGAAAGCGGTCAGGACAAGACAGAAGAACCCACCGACAAGCGCAAGCGCGATGCTCGCGAGAAAGGCGAGATCGCGCGTTCCAAGGAACTGAATACGGTGGCGGTGACCCTGGCCGGCGCCGGTGGCCTGTTGGCGTTTGGCGGCCACCTGGCCGAGACGCTGCTGGCGATCATGCGCATGAACTTCAGCCTGACCCGCGACTTCATCACCGATGAGCGGGCCATGGGTGCCTTCCTGCTGGCCTCGGGCAAGATGGCCATCTGGGCGGTGCAGCCGATATTGATCCTGTTGTTCGTGATTTCCTTCGTCGCGCCGATCGCCCTGGGCGGTTTCCTGTTTTCCGGCAGCCTGTTGCAGCCGAAATTCAGCCGTATGAATCCCTTGTCAGGGGTCAAGCGCATGTTCTCGATGAATGCCCTGACCGAACTCTTGAAAGCGTTCGCCAAGTTTCTCGTGATTCTGGTCGTGGCGGTAGTGGTGCTGGTCAATGACCGTCAGGCGCTGCTGGCCATTGCCAACGAGCCGTTGGAGCAGGCGATCATCCATAGCCTGCAGGTGGTGGGCTGGAGTGCGTTGTGGATGTCGGCGGGGCTGCTGTTGATTGCGGCGGCGGACGTGCCGTTCCAGCTGTGGCAGGCGCACAACAAGCTGAAGATGACCAAGCAGGAAGTCAAGGACGAGTACAAGGACAGTGAAGGCAAGCCCGAGGTCAAGCAGCGTATTCGCCAGCTGCAGCGTGAGGCTTCGCAGCGGCGCATGATGGCGGCCGTGCCCGAAGCCGACGTGATCATCACCAACCCGACGCACTACGCGGTTGCCTTGCAATACGACCCGGAGAAGGGCGGGGCGGCGCCATTGCTGCTGGCCAAGGGCACGGATTTCATTGCCTTGAAGATTCGCGAGATCGGTGTGGAGCACAAGGTCCAGATCCTCGAGTCGCCGGCGTTGGCGCGGGCGATCTATTACTCCACCGAGCTTGAGCAGGAAATCCCCGCCGGCTTGTACCTGGCGGTGGCGCAGGTGCTGGCCTATGTGTTCCAGATCCGTCAGTACCGGGCCGGCAAGGGCAAGCGGCCAGAGCCGCTGAAAGACGACCTGCCGATTCCGCCGGACCTGCGTCGCGACAGTTGACCTTGTGTCAGGGCTTCTTCTGGCCCTTTCGCGGGTGAACCCGCTCCCACAGGTCCTCTGCGGGCTTGAAAACTGTGCGGTCCCTGTGGGAGCGGGTTCACCCGCGAAGAGGCCGGAACAGGCAAGATAAATCCCCCGTCGAGCAAAGTTGGAAGGCTTCTTGCAAAGCCAGCGCCAGGCGCCCCCTGTGCGTCAAAGTTTTGCATCAAGAGGACTCGCGGTGGATCGCACTCAGTTAATCAGCAACGCCCGTAACAACCTGGCCGGGCTCGGTCGGGGCAACCTGGGTGTGCCGCTGTTGCTGCTGGTGATGTTGGCAATGATGATGTTGCCGATACCGCCGTTCCTGCTCGACGTGTTCTTCACCTTCAACATTGCCCTGTCGATCGTGGTCCTGCTGGTCTGCGTCTATGCGCTGCGCCCGCTCGACTTCGCCGCGTTCCCCACCATCCTGCTGGTGGCCACGCTGTTGCGCCTGGCCCTGAACGTTGCCTCCACCCGGGTTGTGATGCTGCATGGCCAGGAGGGCCACGGCGCAGCCGGCAAGGTGATCCAGGCCTTCGGCGAGGTGGTGATCGGCGGTAACTACGTGGTCGGTGCCGTGGTGTTCGCCATCCTCATGATCATCAACTTCGTGGTAGTGACCAAGGGCGCCGGGCGTATCTCGGAAGTGAGCGCGCGTTTCACCCTCGACGCCATGCCCGGCAAGCAGATGGCCATCGACGCCGACCTCAACGCCGGCCTGATCGACCAGGCCCAGGCCAAGCACCGCCGCGCCGAAGTGGCGCAGGAAGCCGAGTTCTACGGTTCGATGGACGGTGCCAGCAAGTTCGTTCGCGGTGACGCCATCGCCGGCCTGCTGATCCTGTTCATCAACCTGATCGGCGGCATGCTGATCGGCATGCTGCAGCACGGCATGAGCTTTGGCGATGCCGGCAAGGTGTACGCTTTGCTGACCATCGGTGACGGTTTGGTGGCGCAATTGCCATCACTGCTGCTGTCCACCGCTGCCGCGATCATGGTTACCCGCGCCTCGGGCTCCGAGGACATGGGCAAGCTGATCAACCGGCAGATGTTCGATTCGCCCAAGGCCCTGGCGGTGTCCGGCGCGCTCATGATCGTCATGGGCCTGGTGCCGGGCATGCCGCACGTGGCCTTCCTCAGCCTTGGCCTGCTGGCCTGTGGTGGCGCCTACCTGGTATGGAAAAAGCAGCAGAAGGCCAAGGCGCAAGCGCTGCAGGAGGCGCAGCGCCAGCAGGACCTGCTGCCCTCGCCACAGCGCGCGCTGGAAACCAAGGAACTGGGCTGGGACGACGTCACGCCGATCGACATGATTGGCCTGGAGGTCGGCTACCGGCTGATCCCGCTGGTCGATCGCAACCAGGGCGGCCAGTTGCTGGCGCGGATCAAGGGCGTGCGCAAGAAACTGTCGCAAGATCTGGGCTTCCTCATGCCCACCGTGCACATCCGCGACAACCTCGACCTGCAGCCCAGCGCCTATCGCCTGACCTTGATGGGGGTGATCCTGGCGGAGGCCGAGATCTATCCGGACCGCGAACTGGCAATCAACCCGGGCCAGGTGTTTGGCACCCTCAACGGCATTGCCGCGCGCGACCCGGCGTTCGGCCTGGAGGCCGTGTGGATTGATGTTGGCCAGCGTTCCCAGGCACAGTCGCTGGGCTACACCGTGGTCGACGCCAGCACCGTGGTGGCCACCCACCTGAACCAGATTCTGCAGAAGCACTGCCACGAGCTGATTGGCCATGAAGAGGTCCAGCAACTACTGCAGGTGCTAGCCAAGGCATCGCCTAAACTTGCAGAAGAGCTTGTGCCAGGTGTCATTTCATTGTCGGGTCTGCTCAAGGTGCTGCAAGCGCTGTTGTCGGAGCAGGTGCCGGTGCGCGATATTCGCAGTATCGCCGAGGCGATCGCGAACAACGCCGGCAAGAGTCAAGATACCGCCGCGCTGGTGGCGGCGGTGCGCGTCGGATTGTGTCGCGCCATCGTGCAAAGCATTGTCGGCATTGAGTCGGAGCTGCCAGTGATTACCCTGGAGCCAAGATTGGAACAGATTTTGCTCAATAGTCTGCAGAGGGCCGGGCAAGGTCAGGAAGACGGTGTTCTTCTGGAGCCGAGCATGGCCGAGAAGCTGCAGCGTTCGTTGATCGAGGCGGCCCAGCGCCAGGAAATGCAGGGCCAGCCGGCCATCCTTCTGGTCGCCGGCCCGATCCGCGCCATGCTGTCGCGTTTCGGTCGCCTGGCTGTACCGAATTTGCATGTTCTGGCGTATCAGGAAATACCTGACAACAAGCAAGTCACCATCGTTGCCACCGTGGGCCCTAACGGCTGAGGTAGGGGATAATGCAAGTTAAGCGATTTTTCGCCGCCGATATGCGTCAGGCCATGAAGCTGGTCCGTGATGAGCTGGGCGCCGATGCCGCCATCATCGGCAACCGCCGCATCGCCGGCGGTGTCGAGCTGACGGCTGCGCTGGACTACAAACTGTCCGCCTTGGCCCCGCGTGTGCCTAACGCCGAGCTGGAAGAAGAGCTGCGCAAGACCCATACGCGCATCGCCACTGCCCGCGCCGAGCTGGATCCCCGCCCGGACAGCAGCGACAACAACCGCCAATTGTTCGCCGGGCAGTCGCTGACCGCCGCCGAGCCGTTGATCGAACCGCACGTCGATGCGCCCGAGGCCGCCGCTGCAGCCCCCGCATCGGCACCGGTCGACCCGCGTCTGTTCGATGCCATGCGCTCCGAGCTGTCGGGCCTGCGCGAGCTGCTGGAAGTGCAGCTCGGCTCGCTGGCCTGGAATCAGCTGCAGGGCAGCAAGCCGCAGCAGGCCACCGTCTGGCGCCGGCTGCAGCGCATCGGCCTGTCCGGGCCGATCGCCCGTGAGCTGCTGGACCTGACTGCCGAGATCGACGAGCCACGCCAGGCCTGGCGCATGTTGCTGGCGCACCTGGCGCGGATGATCGAAATCCCTGAGGTCGAGCCAATCGAAGAGGGGGGTGTGATCGCCATGGTCGGCCCGGCCGGCATGGGCAAGACCACCACCCTGGCCAAGCTGGCCGCCCGCTACGTGCTCAAGTACGGCGCGCAGAACCTGGCACTGGTGAGCATGGACAGCTTCCGCATCGGCGCCCAGGAGCAGCTCAAGACCCTGGGCCGCATCCTCAACGTGCCGGTGACCTACGTCGACCCGGGCCAGTCGCTGGCTGCGGCGCTGGAGCCGCTGCTGCGCAAGCGCGTGGTGCTGATCGATACCGCCGGCCTGCAGGCCAGCGACCCGGCCCTGCGCATGCAGCTGGACACCCTGGCCGGGCGTGGCATTGCCGCGAAGAACTACCTGGTGCTGGCCACTACCAGCCAGAAGCAGGTGCTGACTGCCGCCTACCACAGCTACAAGCGCTGCGGCCTGGCCGGTTGCATCCTGACCAAACTCGATGAAACGGCAAGCCTTGGCGACGTGCTGAGCCTTGCCATCAGTCATGAACTGCCGGTGGCCTACCTGACCGATGGGCCGCGCATTCCTGACGACCTGCACCTGCCTCGGGGGCACCAGTTGGTCTCCCGCGCGGTCAATGTGCAGCAGCAGGACGAGCCCAGCGAAGAGGCCATGGCCGACATGTTCGCTGATCTCTATCACAACCCACGGCGAGCGGGTTGATGATGAAGCGTGTGCAAGGTAGCTATGCCAAGGGGTACGCAGAATTGCCCTACGTGTGGCCTGAGTCCCAGCGAGACAAGGTAAAGAACAGACATGGGTAGCATGCATCCCGTACAGGTGATCGCCGTGACCGGTGGCAAAGGTGGCGTCGGCAAGACTAACGTTTCAGTGAACCTGTCCCTGGCGCTGGCCGAGCTTGGCCGCAGGGTCATGCTGCTGGACGCCGACCTGGGCCTGGCCAATGTCGACGTGCTGCTGGGCCTTACCCCCAAGCGGACCCTGGCCGATGTCATCGAGGGGCGCTGCGAGCTGCGCGACGTGATGCTGCAGGGCCCCGGTGGTGTGCGCATCGTGCCGGCTGCCTCGGGCACGCAGAGCATGGTGCACCTGGCCCCGGCCCAGCATGCCGGGCTGATCCAGGCGTTCAGCGAAGTCGGCGACAACCTCGACGTGCTGGTGATCGACACTGCGGCCGGTATCGGTGATTCGGTGGTCAGCTTTGTCCGCGCTGCCCAGGAAGTGCTGCTGGTGGTATGCGACGAACCCACCTCGATCACCGACGCCTACGCCCTGATCAAGCTGCTCAACCGCGACTACGGCATGAACCGTTTCCGCGTGCTGGCCAACATGGCGCAGAGCCCACAGGAAGGCCGCAACCTGTTCGCCAAGCTGACCAAGGTCACCGACCGCTTCCTCGACGTTGCCTTGCAGTACGTGGGCGCCGTGCCGTATGACGAGTGCGTGCGCAAGGCGGTACAGAAGCAGCGTGCCGTGTACGAAGCCTTCCCACGCTCCAAGTGCGCGCTGGCCTTCAAGGCGATTGCCCAGAAGGTCGACAGCTGGCCGCTGCCGGCCAACCCGCGCGGCCACCTGGAGTTCTTTGTCGAGCGTCTGGTGCAACCTACCAGCGCGGGACCTGTGTTATGAACGCCAGTGGTTTCAAGATGTACAGCCGGGCGTCGAAAGACGCCCAGTGCGAGCTGATCGAGCGCTACGCCCCGCTGGTCAAGCGCATCGCCTACCACCTGCTGGCGCGGCTGCCAGCCAACGTGCAGGTCGAGGACCTGATCCAGGCCGGCATGATCGGCCTGCTGGAAGTGGCCAACAAGTATGACGCCAGCAAGGGCGCGAGCTTTGAAACCTACGCCGGCATCCGCATTCGCGGGGCCATGCTCGATGAAGTGCGCAAGGGCGACTGGGCGCCGCGTTCGGTGCACCGCAACACCCGCATGGTCAGTGACGCGATGCGTGCGGTTGAAGCCAGAACCGGCCGTGACGCTAAAGATCATGAAGTTGCTGCCGAACTCCAATTGAGTCTCGATGATTACTACGGGATCTTGAACGACACCCTGGGCAGCCGCCTGTTCAGCTTCGACGACCTGTTGCAGGACGGCGAGCACGAAGGGCTGCATGAGGATGGCGCCAGTGGCCAGGTAGAACCTGCGCGTGGCCTGGAAGACGAGCGCTTCCAGATTGCCCTGACCGAGGCCATCGCCAACCTGCCGGAGCGTGAGCGCCTGGTGCTGGCGCTGTACTACGACGAAGAGCTGAACCTCAAGGAAATCGGTGAGGTGCTAGGGGTCAGCGAGTCGCGGGTCAGCCAATTGCACAGCCAGTGTGCCGCGCGCCTGCGCAGCCGCCTGGGGGAATGGCGGGCGCGTTGAGCCTGCTGTCGTTGCAGTCGTTTTCTACGTTGTACCGAATTGTAAATGCGCGCTCGGGGCCGAGCGCGTTTGAGACTGCTTGGAGGTCTACTTGAACAAAGACATGAAAATCCTCATCGTTGACGACTTTTCGACGATGCGGCGGATCATCAAGAACCTGTTGCGTGACCTGGGCTTCACCAACACCGAAGAAGCCGATGACGGCACTACGGCGCTGCCGATGCTGGAGAACGGCCACTTCGACTTCCTGGTGACCGACTGGAACATGCCGGGCATGTCCGGTATCGACCTGCTGCGCAAGGTGCGTGCCCACGATCGCCTGAAAGCCATGCCGGTGCTGATGGTGACCGCCGAAGCCAAGCGCGACCAGATCATCGAAGCGGCCCAGGCCGGCGTCAATGGCTACGTGGTCAAGCCGTTCACCGCCCAGGTGCTCAAAGAAAAGATCGAGAAGATCTTCGAACGCGTCAACGGCTGAGTCACGTCAGGGGGCGCGCCATGGATTCATCACAAACGTCTTTGGGCGAGTTCGAATCGACCCTGAAGAAGCATGCCCAGGAGCTGGTCGAAAGCCTGGAGCGGGGCCGTTTCGGCGAGGCGGTGCAGCTGATTCACGAGCTGAACCAGACCCGCGACCGCGGCCTGTACCAGGAAGTCGGCAAGCTGACCCGCGAGCTGCACAGTGCCATCGTCAGTTTCCAGATCGACCCGACCATGCCGCAGGCCGAGGAGGTCTCGCAGATAACCGACGCCACCGAGCGCCTGTCGTATGTGGTCAGGCTTACCGAGGGCGCGGCCAACCGCACCATGGACCTGGTCGAGGAAAGCACCCCGGTGCTCAACGAGCTGGCCAGCGAGGCCGCGGCCCTGAGCACCGACTGGCAGCGCTTCATGCGCCGCGAAGTGGCTGCGCCGGAGTTCCGCGACCTGGTCAAGCGCGTCGACAGTTTCCTGACGCACAGCGCCGAAGGTAACCGCAAGGTCGCCGGCCACCTCAACGACATTCTGCTGGCCCAGGACTATCAGGACCTGACCGGCCAGGTGATCAAGCGCGTCACCACCTTGGTCACCGAGGTGGAAAGCAACCTGCTCAAACTGGTGCTCATGGCCAGCCAGGTGGACCGCTTTGCGGGCATCCAGCATGACCACGATCAATTGCGCGCAGAAAAAGATCTAGAAAAACATCCGACTCGGGGTGAAGGTCCGCAGATTCATGCCGATAAGCGTGAAGACGTCGTGTCCGGTCAGGACGATGTCGATGATCTGCTGTCCAGCCTGGGTTTTTAAGGAGCACCTTTGATGAGCTTCGGCGCCGATGAAGAAATCCTCCAGGATTTCCTGGTAGAAGCCGGCGAAATTCTTGAGCAACTGTCCGAGCAACTGGTCGAGCTGGAAAGCCGGCCCGACGATGCCGACCTGCTCAATGCGATCTTTCGCGGTTTCCACACTGTAAAAGGGGGCGCCGGCTTCCTTCAGCTGAACGAGCTGGTGGAGTGCTGCCATATCGCCGAGAACGTGTTCGACATCCTGCGCAAAGGTGAGCGCCGGGTCGACGCGGAACTGATGGATGTGGTGCTCGAGGCACTGGATACGGTCAACAGCATGTTTGGCCAGGTGCGTGAGCGCAGCGAAGTGACCCCGGCTACTCCCGAGCTGCTGGCGGCACTGTCGCGCCTGGCCGAGCCGGGGGGCGCCGAAGCCGTTGCCGCGCCGGCCCCTGCGGCACCGGTGCCGGTTGCCGAAGCTCCGGCCGAGGAGCAGGACATCACCGACAGCGAGTTCGAACAGCTGCTCGATTCGCTCGATGCGGTCAAGGCACAAGCTGCGGTCGACGAGCAGATGCAGGGCGAGACCGTCAGCGCTGAAGGTGACGAAATCACCGACGCCGAGTTCGAGTCGCTGCTCGACCAGTTGCACGGCAAAGGCCAGTTCAGCGCCGAGGTTGCCGCGCAGCCGGTTGCCAGTGCGCCGGAAGCGGCCAGCGACGAAATTACCGACGCCGAATTCGAATCGCTGCTGGACCAGTTGCATGGCAAGGGTACCTTCCAGGCCGATGCCTTGCCCGGCGCCAAGGCGCCGACGCCTGCCGCAACCGATAGCAGCGCAGCCGGCGACGAAATCAGCGAGCACGAGTTCGAGGCGCTGCTGGATCAGTTGCACGGCAAGGGCAAGTTCGGTGGCGACGTTGCCGCCGTCGAAGCCCCGGCTGCAGCCAAGGTGCAAGCGCCGGTCGCGGCCAAGGCCGACAGCCAGCCCGTGGCCAAGCCAGCAGCTGCTCCGGCGCCGGCACCGGCCCCTGCCAGCAAACCTGCCGCAGCACCCCGCGCCCCGGCCCCGACCGCTGAAAAGCATGGCGCCAGCGAAGCGGAGACCACCGTGCGGGTCGATACCGCGCGCCTGGACGAGATCATGAACATGGTCGGCGAGCTGGTACTGGTGCGTAACCGCCTGGTGCGCCTGGGCCTGAACAGTGGCGACGAGGCCATGTCCAAGGCCGTGTCCAACCTCGACGTGGTCACCGCAGACCTGCAGACCGCGGTGATGAAAACCCGCATGCAGCCGATCAAGAAAGTCTTCGGCCGCTTCCCGCGCCTGGTGCGCGACCTGGCCCGCCAGCTCAAGAAAGAAATCAACCTGGAGCTGGTCGGCGAAGAGACCGACCTCGACAAGAACCTGGTCGAAGCCCTGGCCGACCCATTGGTGCACCTGGTGCGCAACGCAGTCGACCATGGCGTGGAAATGCCCGAGGAGCGTGAAGCCGCCGGCAAGGCGCGCACCGGCCGCGTGGTGCTGTCTGCCGAGCAGGAAGGCGACCACATCCTGCTGTCGATCTCTGATGACGGCAAGGGCATGGACCCCAACATCCTGCGCGCCAAGGCCGTGGAAAAGGGCCTGATGGACAAGGACGCCGCCGAGCGCCTGAGCGAGTCGGACTGCTACAACCTGATCTTCGCCCCCGGCTTCTCGACCAAGACCGAGATTTCCGACGTGTCCGGCCGCGGTGTGGGCATGGACGTGGTGAAGACCAAGATCTCCCAGCTCAATGGCTCGATCAATATCTTCTCGGCCAAGGGCCAGGGCTCGAAGATCGTCATCAAGGTGCCGCTGACCCTGGCGATCATGCCCACCCTGATGGTGATGCTGGGCAACCAGGCGTTCGCCTTCCCGCTGGTCAACGTCAACGAGATCTTCCACCTCGACCTGTCGCGCACAAACGTGGTCGACGGCCAGGAAGTGGTGATCGTGCGCGACAAGGCGCTGCCGCTGTTCTACCTCAAGCGCTGGCTGGTCCAGGGCCAGGTGCACGAAGAGCAGCACGAGGGCCACGTGGTGATCCTGTCGGTTGGCACCCAGCGCATCGGCTTTGTCGTCGATCAACTGGTTGGCCAGGAAGAAGTGGTAATCAAGCCGCTGGGCAAGATGCTGCAGGGCACACCGGGCATGTCCGGGGCCACCATCACTGGCGACGGTCGCATTGCGTTGATTCTCGACGTCCCGAGCATGCTCAAGCGTTACGCCGCGCGGCGTATTTGATTTCGGTGGCGCACCCTGGCGGGTTGCGCCGCCTAATGGAGTGTTTATGGCAGTCAAGGTCCTGGTGGTGGATGATTCCGGTTTCTTCCGCCGCCGCGTCTCGGAAATCCTCTCGGCGGACCCGACGATCCAGGTAGTAGGTACCGCGACCAACGGCAAGGAAGCAATCGACCAGGCGCTGGCATTGAAGCCCGATGTCATCACCATGGACTACGAAATGCCCATGATGGACGGCATCACCGCGGTGCGGCACATCATGCAGCGCTGCCCGACGCCGGTGTTGATGTTCTCGTCGCTGACCCACGAGGGCGCCCGTGTCACCCTCGATGCGCTGGATGCCGGTGCGGTGGATTACCTGCCGAAGAACTTCGAGGACATTTCGCGAAACCCCGACAAGGTCAAGCAGCTGCTGTGCGAGAAGGTGCATACCATTTCCCGCAGCAATCGCCGTTTTGGCAGCTACGCCAGCCATGCGCCGGTTGCCGCACCTGCACCCGCGCCAGCAGGCGCCGGTCACGCAGCTGCCAGCAGCTTCGCCAGCCCGGCAGCGGCGCGCACGCCTGCGCCTGCCCGTGCAGCGGCCCCGGCCGTGGCGCCAGCGCACTCGCCGGCACCCAAGCGCAAGCCATACAAGCTGGTGGCCATCGGCACCTCCACGGGCGGCCCGGTCGCCCTGCAGCGGGTGCTGACCCAGCTGCCGGCCAACTTCCCGGCGCCGATCGTGCTGATCCAGCACATGCCGGCAGCGTTCACCAAGGCCTTTGCCGAACGCCTGGACAAGCTGTGCCGCATCAGCGTCAAGGAAGCCGAGGACGGCGACATGCTGCGCCCGGGCCTGGCCCTGTTGGCCCCAGGTGGCAAGCAGATGATGATCGATGGCCGTGGCACGGTGAAGATCCTGCCTGGTGACGAGCGCCTGAACTACAAGCCATGCGTGGACATCACCTTCGGCTCGGCGGCCAAGTCGTATGGCGACAAGGTGCTGTCGGTGGTGCTTACCGGCATGGGCGCCGATGGCCGTGAAGGTGCGCGCCTGCTCAAGCAGGGCGGCAGCACGGTGTGGGCGCAGGATGAAGCCAGCTGCGTGATCTATGGCATGCCCATGGCCATCGTCAAGGCCAACCTGGCCGACGCAGTGTACAGCCTGGACGAGATCGGCAAGCACCTGGTGGAGGCGTGCGTCTGATGGACGTGCTCAGCCTGATCGGCCTGATCCTCGCCTTTGTCGCCATCGTCGGTGGCAACTTCCTCGAAGGCGGCCATGTCGGCGCCCTGATCAATGGCCCGGCGGCGCTGATCGTGCTGGGCGGCACACTGGCGGCGGCCTTGCTGCAGTCGCCACTGTCGTCGTTCAAGCGCGCCTTGCAGATTCTGCGCTGGATCCTGTTTCCGCCACGGGTCGACCTGGCGGGCGGGATCGACCGCGTCGTCAACTGGAGCCTGACCGCGCGCAAGGAAGGCCTGCTGGGCCTGGAAGGGGTGGCCGACAGCGAGCCTGACCCTTATGCGCGCAAGGGCCTGCAGCTGCTGGTGGATGGTGCCGAGCCGGAGGCCATCCGCAGCATCCTCGAAGTCGATTTCCTGACCCAGGAAAGCCGTGACATCCAGGCTGCCAAGGTGTTCGAGAGCATGGGCGGCTACGCGCCGACCATCGGCATCATCGGTGCGGTGATGGGCCTGATCCACGTGATGGGCAACCTGGCCGACCCCTCGCAGCTGGGCAATGGCATTGCCGTGGCCTTCGTCGCGACCATCTACGGCGTAGCCAGTGCCAACCTGGTGCTGCTGCCGGTCGCCAACAAGCTCAAGGCCATCGTCATGCGCCAGTCGCGCTACCGCGAGATGCTGCTTGAGGGCCTGCTGTCGATTGCCGAGGGTGAGAACCCGCGCTCGATCGAGCTGAAGCTGCAAGGCTTCATGGAGTAACCCATGCGTCGCCGTCGTCATACCGAGGAACATGAAAACCACGAACGCTGGCTGGTGTCGTACGCTGACTTCATCACCTTGCTGTTCGCCTTTTTCGTGGTGATGTACTCGATTTCCTCGATCAACGAGGGCAAGTACAAGGTCATTTCCCAGGCCTTGCTCGGGGTATTCAACGACCCCGAGCGCAGCATGAAGCCTATCCCCATCGGTGAAGAGCGGCCGCTGAGCGTGCGCCCGGCCGAGCCGTTGGTGAAGGACAGCGAGCAGACTGATGCAGGCCTGGGGGCGACCAGTATCGACCCGCTGAAAACCATCAGCGACGACGTGCGCGATGCCTTCGGCGACCTGATCAAAAGCGACCAGATGACTGTGCGCGGCAATGAGCTGTGGATCGAGATCGAGCTCAACTCCTCGTTGCTGTTCGGCAGCGGCGATGCCATGCCCAGCGACCAGGCATTTGCGATCATCGAGAAGGTGGCCGGCATTCTCAAACCGTTCGCCAACCCGGTGCACGTCGAAGGCTTTACCGACAACCTGCCGATCCGCACGGCACAGTACCCGACCAACTGGGAGCTGTCTTCGGCGCGGGCGGCAAGCATCGTGCGCCTGCTGGCGATGGAAGGGGTCAACCCGGCACGCATGGCTTCGGTCGGCTACGGCGAATACCAACCGGTGGCGAGCAACGACACTGCCGAAGGCCGTGCGCGCAATCGCCGCGTGGTGCTGGTGATTTCGCGCAACCTCGAAGTACGCCGCAGCCTGACTGGCTCGGGCAGTGCCAATGCCACGCCGGATGCTGCATTGCGCCGGGCTGGCACACAAAGTGCACCGGCAACGCCAGCAACGGTGGCGGGGCAGTGATTCGTCAATTCCCCGACGCTGCCAAGTAGTTGAATGTAGCGCGGTCCTCTGTGGGAGCGGGTTCACCCGCGAAGAAGGTGACACGGTGCATGGCACCGGCTGCGCCGGTGTTCGCGGGTAAACCCGCTCCTACACTGATCGCGCCAGCTTTCCGATGTTGAGCAAGACAGTTGCCCCCGCAGTGTCCCTGCCAAATCAATAGATAGAGTTTGCTTGATGAGAGTCTGGGCAGTAGCCAATCAAAAAGGTGGCGTCGGCAAGACCACCACTACCATCGCTCTGGCCGGCCTGCTGGCCGAGGCCGGCAAGCGCGTGGTCGTTGTCGACCTCGACCCGCACGGCTCGATGACCAGCTATTTCGGGCATAACCCCGATGCCCTGGAGCACAGCTGCTACGACCTGTTCCTGCACAAGGGCGTGGTACCCGAGGGCCTGCCCGGGCAACTGCTGCTGCCTACCAGCGACGAACGCATCTCGCTGCTGCCATCGAGTACCGCACTGGCGGTGCTGGAGCGTCAGTCACCGGGGCAGAACGGCCTGGGCCTGGTGATCGCCAAGAGTCTGGCGCAGCTGTGGCAGGATTTCGACTATGCCCTGATCGACAGCCCACCCTTGCTCGGCGTGCTGATGGTCAATGCCCTGGCGGCCAGCCAGCAGCTGGTGATCCCGGTGCAAACCGAATTTCTCGCAGTCAAGGGCCTGGAGCGCATGGTCGGTACCCTGGCCATGGTCAACCGCTCGCGCAAGCAGGCGCTGCCCTATCAGATCGTGCCGACCCTGTTCGACCGCCGCACCCAGGCCTCGCTGGCCACCCTCAAGCTGCTGCGTGACACCTACGACCAGCAGGTGTGGCAGGGCTACATCCCGGTGGATACGCGCCTGCGTGATGCCAGCCGCAAGGGCGTCACGCCCTCGCAATTCGACAGCAAGAGCCGCGGGCTGATTGCCTATCGCGCGCTGCTCAAGCACCTGCTGACCTACAAGACTGCGGCGCAGGTGGCCTGATGACCCAGACCCGGCAAACCAGCAACCGGCCACAGATGGCCCTGCAGTCGTACCTTGATGGCCTGTTGCAGGAGGCCACCGAAGCCGAAGACCTGTTCGAGGCGCCGGCAGCGGCGGATGAGTTCGCCGAAGCGGTGCGCGAAGAGCAGGCGCGTGATGCCTTGCAGCAAGCCAGGCCGGCATCGGTCGAAGCAACCGTCAGCCCCGCACCACGGCCGTTCGCCGAGCCCAGGCTGGCGGTGCTGCCCCGCGTGATGCCGGTAGAAGCGCCGGTGGTGACGGTGGTAGAGCGCGAAGTGGTGGCCGAGGCCAGCATTCCGGTGCTGGTCGAAGAACAAACCGTGGAACCGGCAGTGCCGCTGGTGGATGTGCACCTGCCGGGGCCGCAAGCGCCTGTGCCCCCGGCCACGGTCGATGGCCGCCCGGCCTGGGCCGCCGAGCCGTTCGAATGCCTACTGTTCGATGTGGCCGGCCTGACCCTGGCGGTGCCACTGGTGTGCCTGGGCTCTATCTATACCCTGGCCGGCCAGGAACTGACACCGCTGTTCGGCCAGCCCGACTGGTTCCTCGGCATCCTGACCTGCCAGGCCGGCAACCTGAAGGTGCTGGACACCGCGCGTTGGGTGATGCCAGACCGCTACCGCGATGATTTTCGCCAGGGCCTGCAATACGTGATTTCCGTGCAGGGCTACGAATGGGGGCTGGCCGTGCACCAGGTCAGCCGCTCGCTGCGCCTGGACCCGTCCGAGATCAAGTGGCGCAGCCAGCGTGGCCAGCGCCCGTGGCTGGCCGGCACGGTGATTGAACACATGTGTGCACTGCTCGACGTCGCAGCACTGGCCGAGCTGATCGCCAGTGGCGCGGTCAAGCAGATGCACGCCAAACAGAAATGACACCGAACACACCGCCGATGGCGGATTTTGAGGGTAGGGGAATGAAAAAGTCGTCTGCACAAGGTTCCGAAGATCCGATCCTGCAGTGGGTTACCTTCCGTCTGGACAATGAGTCCTACGGCATCAATGTGATGCAGGTGCAGGAAGTGTTGCGCTACACCGAGATCGCCCCGGTGCCGGGTGCGCCAAGCTACGTGCTGGGCATCATCAACCTGCGCGGCAACGTGGTGACCGTGATCGACACCCGCCAGCGCTTTGGCCTGATGCCGACCGAAGTCACCGACAACACCCGTATCGTCATCATCGAGGCCGACAAGCAAGTGGTCGGCATCCTCGTCGACAGCGTGGCCGAGGTGGTGTACCTGCGCCAGTCCGAGATCGAGACCGCGCCGAACGTGGGTAACGAAGAATCGGCCAAGTTCATCCAGGGCGTGTGCAACAAGAATGGCGAACTGCTGATCCTGGTCGAGCTGGACAAGATGATGACCGAGGAAGAATGGTCCGAGCTGGAGAACATCTGAGTTGATCCTAGAGGTTGCTGTCATCTTCCTGGCGCTGGTCTGGGCGCTGAGCCTGTGGTTCTTCCTCAACTACAGCAAGCGCCAGCGCGAGCTGGCCGCGCAGCAGGCAGAGGGTGATGCGCTGCGTGACCAGCGCATCAAGGACCTCGCCAAACGCCTGGACGACTACCAGAACGGCACCGTGCGCATGGGCGAGGCGCTGCATGACCTGCGCGTGGCGGTTGCCCCGCTGCCAGACAAGATCCAGCAGCTGGAGCAGCGCGACCCGCACAACGTCACCTTCACCCAGGCGGCCAAGCTGGTGGGCATGGGCGCCAGCGTGGCCGAGCTGACCGAAAGCTGCGGCCTGACCCAGGCCGAGGCAGAGCTGATGAGCAAGCTGCATCGCAGCAACTGATTGCCATGAGCATTGCGCGGCCCCTGATACAGTGGCCGCGCAAGCCCGTCCGGCCGTCAGTAACCCTGTGCGTTCCCCGCCATTGCTACCTCTTCCAGGGGTAGCAACCGCAGCTCTGCACGCCGTTGTGCTGCTTCATCCAGCAGCGCGTCGTAGTTCAGGGTGTGCATGTTTGCCAGGTCCGCCACCTGCCTGAAGGTGTAGAGCTCAGGTAGACGTTGGTCGATCACATGGTTGAGCACCGCAGGCCCGGTCAGCGTGTTGAGCCTTTCGGTATAGGACTGGAATGCCGCCGCATGCTGTCGCGGCGGTTTGGGGGCCTCGTAGAACGCCTGGCCCTCCGGGGTGCGGTAGCGGGCCAGGATCTCGTCGGAAATGGCGTTCAGCACCGGATTGCCAGCGCGGCTACCAATCATGCTGGTGTTGTAGCTGGTATACATTCCCAATTGCGCATTGCACACCGGGCTCCTCAACAGCAGCCCGTCGAGGGGCGTGGTGAGCGGTACGCTGTCGATCTTTGCCCGCAGCTGCCCGGTTGCGTCCGGCTCGACCAGCAGATGGTCGTCGATATCCAGGTAGATGCCCCCTTCGCTGTGCAGGACGCGGTAGCGCAAGATGTCGGAGGCCGAGGAGAAGTTGCTCGCCACACCGCCATTCCCTTCCAGCGCAGCTTGGTACTGGCCGAAGTATTCACTTGCCGCGAATTGATGATAGAAGGTCTGGTGCTCCAGCACTGCAACCTTCAACCCCTCGTCGATGCGGGCCTGCAGCAGGGTCATGTTGCGTTCGAATGCCCGAGGGTTGGCGTTGGAGAGGTAGAGCTTGAGCGTGAAATCGCTGTTGCGCAGTGCCTGCACGTTGTTGTCGAGCGCAGCCAGGTAATCACCGGCGATCGTCCTGTCACCCAGCCAGATGTGAAATACCTGCCTGGGGACGGGTATGCCTGGTGCAGTCCCCAGGGCATCGAGGTCGACGGGCAGCTGCAGATCGATACCCAGTGCCCGCAGCGTGCGCGAGCGCGATGCCGGGCTGATTTCCCGCAATGGGTCCGTATCGGGCAGCAGCCGGCCGATCGGCTGCAGCGGATCGGCGCTGGCCACATAGTGCTGGGCGCCGCGTGTGCCGTTGGGGTACTTGAGCACGAAGCTGTCCCGTCGGGCGTCGTAGTAGAGCGGGTGCGGGCCATTGCCCACATCGCCGATCAGTTCGTCACCTGTGCCGAATGCCCTGCGCCGTGTTACGCAGCGGGCAATGTGTGAATCGGCGCCGGACCAGCTGGCGGCTACCTGATCGCCCGCTACTGCCAGGTCCTGGAAATAGGGTGTCATCGCAGGCCCGGGCCAGCGTGGCGGCGAGACCGGGCTCAGCGGGTAGCCTATGCGGCCATTGAGCCTCACCGGTTTGATGAAGCCAATGGGGCGTTGGCCGAACAGCGCCTTGCTCGCCTTGACCCCGCGCGCCAGCCCCGGGGCTGCGTTCAGCAGGCCGAACACGGCCTGCTCCGCGCCTTCGAGCTGTTGGTTCACATCCTTGCCGTGCAGCGCCTGGTCCAGGCCCACTGTAAATTGGGCCACCCCGGCCACGGCAGCCAGGGGTAGCAGTCCGGGAACCACCAGCAGAAACGGTGTGGCCAGGTTCATGGTCAGGTAGAAATAGCTGCGCCATGCGGCCTTGGTCACTTCACTGTCGCGCGTGATCAGGAAGTCGGCGTCGGATTGGCTGCGTTGACGTTGTACCACCGTCAATGCCTCGAACAGGTTGTATTCGATGCTCGGGCTGGAGGTGTCTGCCTTGTAGTTGATCAGGGTATGCGGGTTCCATACCCTGGCCAGGCGATACACGCTGGTTGCAGGCAGGATGATCTGGCGGGGCGGGAAATCGCCCATGCCTTGAAGTACCCGACGCAACCCCGACCGGCCAATCCTGTCCGGAATATCGCAGGCCCTGAAGTGGGCAAGCAGGGCCGCCCGTTTGTCGGCGTCGCGGCACTGCCTGGCAAGCCACGCACGCATGGCGCCCGGGGTGGCGAACTCATGCAACGGCGCCGCATTGCCCGGTATGTACAGCAAGGTCAGGCGGCTGCGCGTATCGCTCAGGCAGAGGATGTCGCTCGATGGGTAGCCATTGATGTTCAGCAACCTGGCCTCTACCCCGTTGGCACTGAGGCTGGCGCCGTGGTGCCAGCGTTCCGCGCCTGCCGCCCGCCACGCCAGGCTGCGTCCCTGTTCGCTGAGGTTGCCCCGCAATGCCTGCCGGTTGCAGGCAGCGAGGAATGCGATGCACGCGCTGACGCTGTACTGGCTGGCGGCATGGGCCCAGAAGTCATCGAGCTGGCGTTTGAATACACCCTGGAAGTCGAGTTGCCAGATGAAGGACTGGAAGGTCGTGGCGTCGAACTGCACATAAGTGCTGGCGTCGTAGCGCATGGGTGCGGTCTGGCGGAAAAGGCCATGGAATTCGGTGTGCACATCGATGTCGTGGTCCAGGCCGCTTCCTGGCAATTCATCGACGATCGTCACCTGACCATTGCTGAAGGCCTGGGCCCAGGGCGCTCGACCGTGTGGCAGGGACAGCTCCGGCAGTACACCTAGCAGGTCGACGGTGGCCGTCCCGCCTCTTAGCAGCAACTGCGCGGTTTGCTCGGCAACCTTGGAGTAGCCACTTTGCTGCCAGTTGCCAAGCAGCGCTTCGGTCAGGTTCATTTGTTGGACGACCTTGGCCAGCCAGCCCCGCTTGGGAACGAATTTGCAATGCAAGGTCACCGCAAGCGTGTTGTCAGGTTCCACATCCAGCCGCTGTTGGCTGGCCCATTCGCGGATGGCTGCACTGGCACTGCGGTCAGGGCGAGGCACGGAACCCAGCATTGCCTTGACGTAGTCTTGGCCGGCTGCGCCGACCACAGGTTGGCGCGGGTTCATGTTTGGCTCCAGGAATGGTTGCCACCGACAGTGGCGAAGCGGTTCAGGGGCAGGAGCGTACGCACCGAATCGCGCATGCGTGGCAGATCGACGAACCGGTAGGCATTGATGCGCGGCATCCCATAGAGGTTGGTGAGCTGTCGCAGGATGCGCAGGCTCGGCAGTTGCCGATCGACCACGTCGCTGAGCAGGGCAGGGCCGGTGAGGTAGCTCAGGCGGCTGGCATACTCATAGAAGCTCCCCGGGTCTTCAGCCAGGCTGGGCTTGCTGTCGTAGAAGTCGCGATTGAGCTGGTAGCGTGCGTACATCTCTTCGGAAATGGCCTCCAGGGTAGGGTTGCCGGGGTGGCTGCCGATAAGGCTGGAGTTGTAGAGGCTGTTCATGCTCATCTTTTCATTGGACATGGGCGGTACCAGCAGCAGCCCATTGGCGTCCGTGCTCAACTCGACCTGATCGATGGGTTCACCGGCGGCACCTACCGGTTGGCCGTCGATGATCAATGAGTATTCGCCTGGCGCGAGCAAGGTGTCATCGACATCCATGTACAAGCCACCTTCGTGGTGCAGCATCGGGTAGCGCAGCACATCGCATGCCGATGCATAGTTGCGGGCAACGCCGCCGTTGCCATCCAGGGCAGCGTCGTACTGCGCGTAGTACCTGCTTTGGCGGAAAGCCCTGAAGAAGGCCTGCTCTTCCAAGGGCAGCACCTGCAAACCCGGGGCATGACTGGCCAGCAGCTCCAGGTTTTCGGCATAGGCCTGCCGGGCAGTGCTGGAAAGGAACAACCGCATCCTGTATTCGCTGCCTTGCAACCGCGCTGCGTTCTGGCCCAAGTTGGCCAGCAGTTCGGGGCCGATGATCTGGTCACCGACCCACAGGCAGGAAATGTGCTTGGGTATTGGCCAACTGCCCGGCGCTCTGGCCGGCACCTGTAGCGGCAATGGCAGGTCCACTCCCAGCGCCCGCAGGGTACGACTGCGCATCGCATGGGTCACCACGCGCCCTTGCGGCGCGGGGCGCAGGTTCCGGCTGCCGGGTACCGCCACGAAGCCGACAGGGTCGACCTGGTTCAGGTCTTCTGCCCGAATGAATACGTCCCGCTCCATGTCGTAGATCACCCTGGCGTTGTAGCCATCGATGTTCGCTGCCAGGGTGTCTGGCTCACCATCGTACTGGGGCGTACGAATGACGGCGTCGGCAACTGCCTGGTCAGCGTCCTCCAGTGGCTCTATCGGGTCGGTGATATGGAAGTAGCGTGCGCCCTCGGGCTCGGGGAAGCGCGGTGGCGAGAGCGGGCTCAGGGGGTAGCCGATCTGTTCATTCAGCCGCGTCGGCGGCGCGAAACCCTCGACCTTGAATTCGAACAGTGCCTTGCCCCTTGCGGCAGCGCCTGCCGCCAGGGGCAAGGCGTTGAACAGGCCCCAGGTGATGTTGCCGATGCCTTCCTGCTGCTGCTGCAGTGACTTGCCGTTGATTGCCTGGTCGAGCCCCAGGCCAAGCTGGGCGATGCCACCGATGGCCAGCAGCGGCCCCAGGCCGGGTACCACCAGGCACAGTGGCGCCAGCAGGTTGAGCGTAGTGGCCAGGTAGCCACGCCACCTGGCCTTGATGACTTCGCTGTCAGCCGTGATCAGAAACGCGGCATCGTCGTAGCTGCGCTGACGCTGGCGCTCGGCCAATGCCTGGAAAAGGTCGCCCTTGATTCTTGGGTTGTACTTGGTAGGTCGATAATTGACATAGGTCTGCGGCGGCCAGGTGCCGTCGTCGTTGAAATAGCCGTGTTCGGGCGGCAGCAGGTGACGTTCAGGGTAGACGCCCAGCCCCTCCATGGCAGTGTCCAGGCCGCTGAAATCGAGGCCTTGCGGGCAATCGGCCAGGCGAAAGTGCTGTTTCAGGGCCTGGCGTTTGGTCGGGTCTTTGCATTGTTCGCCGACCCAGGCCTTCAATTCTCGTTCGCTACTGAACGTCAACAACGGTGAGCTGTTGCCAGGAACGTACAGCACTGTCAGGTCGGTGGCGGGGTCGTTCAGGTACAGCAGGTCGGTTGCGGCATAGCCGTAGATGCTCAACGTGCTGCGTCGCAGCCTGTTACGCCGTGGCATCAGCCCGGCCGCTTGCCAGACCAGTTGCCGTGCAGGCTCGCTGAGGCTGCCCTCGCTGACCTGTCTGTTGCAGGCTGCGATGAAGTTGAGCTTCAGCGCCAGCCTGTGACTGTGCAGATGGTCACGCCAGTACACATCCAGCGCCGCCTTGAAAGGCTGCTGGAAGTCCAGGTTGCTGATGAACTGCTGGAAGGCTTCGGCGCTTACCGGCAGATGGGTGGAAGCGTCGTAGCGTTGCGGGGCAGTGCGCCGGAACAGGCCGTTGAATACCTCGAAGGGGGCCCCGTAGTGATTGAAGCCGGGTGCCGGGAGGGTTTCCACCAACCGTAGCGGGCCTGCGGGTAATGCACCGGCCCACGGTGCTTGCAGCAGCTTGCCGAACACGTCACTGGCCGACTCGCCCTGCCAGTTGCCCAGCAGTGCCTGGGTCAGGCTGGTGCGCTGGCTGATCGCGGCCAGCTGGCCACCTGCACCGTCCGGGCAGTAGTGGAGGGTAACGACGTCGAGCTGGTCCGGGTCCAGGTCCTGGCCTTGCTGCGCGAGCCATTGGCGGATGGCGCGGTTGGCTTCACGATCGGGGCGAGGCACATGGCCGAGGTGGTCTATAACGTAATGCGTGCCCATCACGTTGATGCGAGTCGAATGCATGGGGGGTACCTTGCGCTGAGATGAAGCCGGCAAGGTTGGAGCAGGGGCACGGAAAAGCGGTGGTAGATATGTCGGTGCGGGGCCTGGCCGTTCTCATCACCCCGTGACCCTCGCAAGGGCAAGGGCTGGTGTCAGGCGCCTTCGCCTCCGGGCAGCAGCCTTCCTAGCAGCGGTGGGGTTGTCCCTGGGGCGGCAGGTTCGTCATCGAATCCCGCAGGCACTTTGCCCCGCAGGTGCCAGGCAAAGGCGATGATTTCGGCAATGGTCAGGTACAGCGCCTCCGGTATCTGGTCCCCCAGCTCCAGGCGCGCCAGCAGACGCACCAGCTCGGCATTTTCGTAGATCGGCACTTCGTGCTCGCGGGCCAGAGCCAGGATGGCCTCGGCCAGCGCATCGTCGCCCTTGGCGGTGAGGGTAGGGGCTTGCTGCCCGTCGTAGAACAGGGCAATCGCCTGCCGTGCAGGTTGGTGCGTCATGCGTTCTCATCCACCCAACGTTGTTCTACCCGCGTACGCGGGCCTTGTGGCGGGATACCAGGATGGCATTCCAGATCACCCACATCCAGGCCCCGCGCCAACAGGCGTTCGCGCAAGCTGCCGAGCTGGCTGTCGATCAGCCGGGCTGTCGCCTCGCGTTCCGCCCAAAGCTGGCCACCCAGGCGGCCTTGACTCAGTTGTGCCTGGACCTGCACCGGGCCAAGGGGCGATAGGTCGAAAGCCAGCTCGATACGCCACAGGGCTTGCAGCGGGTCGGCTGATTCCTGCTGGCGGTCGGCCTGCTGCTGTGGCGTTTCTTCGCGCTGCAGCTTGACCTGCAACGGGATGAACTCCTGGCCGTGACGGATCGGCACTTCGGTTTGCCAGGTGGTTTGCAGGTTGCCGTTTTCCAGGGTACCGGTTTGTTGCAGGCTGCTCATGGCATGGCTTTGCAGCCGAGATACGGCAGCGGCGGCCAGGCGCAGCAGTTGTTGCAGGTCGCCTTCGTCCTCCATGGCCTTGAGCAGGCGCGACGGCAGCGGGAATGCGCCCGGTTGCGGCTTGGGGCTGACCCGTTCGAGCATGCCCAGCGCGCTGCGGGCCAACGCCGGCATGGTAACGGCCAGGACGGCGGGCGAGAGGTTGGGCGCCCCGGGTACGCTGGCCGGTGCGACGTTGATCAGCCGCAGCAAGTGCGCCTTGAGGTCGGTGGCGACGCTGGCCGGGAAACCGCCCAGCAGTTTCGCTTCGAGAAAGGCGCCGCTGTTGTTCAGGGCTTGGGCCACTGCCTTGGCATCACCCAGTTGCCGGGCTTCCGGCAGGCTGGCCAACAGGCGTTCGGCGCTGGCTCGCAGTTCGCCATCGGCGCTCGGGTCACGGGCCACCTGCTGCAGGGCATTGAGCAGGCCGGGCAGCGAAGCCTGGCGGTTTTGCTGGGTCAGCAACTGCTGGGCAATGCTGAGCTGGTCCTGGCGGCCGCTGAGCGGTACGAAACGCAGTGACTGGTCGCCCTGCACCAGCGCGCTGAGCAGGCTGCCGACGGCCAGCGGGCGCGGGCTGTCCACGCTCAGGGTAGCACCGGCCTGGGCACTGTTGAGCAGGCTGACCAGCGCCCGGTAGGCGGCTGGCTGGCCGGGCGCCTGGGCCAGCACCTGGTTGGTCAGGACCTTGCCCTGCAGCAGGGTGCCGACCGGCACTTTGCTGGTATCCAGGCGGGTGAGGGTGGCGATCTGGCTGGCGCTGGCCTGCTGCAGCATGATCGCCAGGCGGTTGCTTTCAGGCTGGCTGACCGTGACCTGGCTGCCCTGGGGCAAGGGCTGGCTGGCGCTGGCCTGCAACTGGGTCTGGGCGCCGTTGGCCTGCATCAGCCGCAGCACCAGCTGGAAGTCCTGGCCCACCTGGCGCAACGACATGACCTCGGCCTGCGCGGTCTCGCCGGGCGCCATCAAACCTGGCTGCGGTTGCGTCAGGCGCAGCAGTTCGCCGGTCATGCCCGCCTTGATGGCCTGAGGGCTGACCGTGGTTTGTGTGCCGAGACTATTGATTTCAGTCATGATTGTATACAACCTGTCGAACCCGCCCTCTTGGCAGCGCGGTGGCACGTGTAATAATGCCGACCGCCCGTGGTTGCCAGTATAACGGCAGCGTAGGGGGCGACTTGAGACACAAGGCTTCAGAGCGGTGTCGTCTGCTTCGCGGGTGAACCCGCTCCCACAGGTACGGCGCAAGGCTTGAAAGCTGCGCAGAACCCTGTGGGAGCGGGTTCACCCGCGAAGCGGACAACACCATTCTGAAGCCCTACAAAGATAAGGCGAAACCGTGACCCTTCACCTCCAAGCCGCGGGCCTGGCCTGCGAGCGCGACTGGCGCCTGCTGTTCGAGCACCTCGCTTTCGAGCTGCGGCCCGGCGACATGCTGCAGATCAGCGGCCCCAACGGCAGCGGCAAGACCAGCCTGCTGCGCTTGCTGGCCGGCCTGATGCAGCCGACGGCCGGGCAGATCCTGCTGGGTGGCAAGCCACTGGCCGAGCAGCGCCACGCCCTGGCCAGCATCCTGTTGTGGATCGGCCACGCCGCCGGCATCAAGGACCTGCTCACCGCCGAGGAGAACCTCACCTGGCTGTGCGCCCTGCACCAGCCGGCCAGCCGCGAGGCGATCTGGGCGGCGCTGGAGGCCGTTGGCCTGCGCGGTTTCGAAGACGTGCCCTGCCACACTCTCTCGGCCGGCCAGCAGCGCCGCGTGGCCCTGGCCCGGCTGTACCTGGCCAGCCCACCGCTGTGGATTCTCGACGAACCCTTCACCGCCCTCGACAAGCAGGGCGTGGCGCAGCTCGAGGCGCACCTGGCGGCCCACTGCGAGCAGGGCGGCACGGTAGTGCTGACCACCCACCACACGCTGGAACGCAAACCCTCCGGTTACCGTGAACTGAACCTGGGGCAATGGGCGGCATGAGCGTATTCATCCTGTTGTTGCGCCGCGAAGCGCGCCTGCTGTTCCGCCGCCCGGCCGAGCTGGCCAACCCGTTGGTGTTCTTCGCCATCGTGGTTGCGCTGTTCCCGCTGGCAGTCGGCCCGGAAAGCCAATTGTTGCAAACCTTGTCGCCAGGCCTGGTCTGGGTGGCGGCACTGCTGGCGGTGCTGTTGTCGCTGGATGGCCTGTTCCGCAGCGATTTCGAGGATGGCTCGCTGGAACAGTGGGTGCTGTCGCCGCACCCGTTGGCGCTGCTGGTGCTGGCCAAGGTGCTGGCACACTGGATCTTTTCCGGGCTGGCGCTGGTATTGTTGGCGCCGCTGCTGGCGCTGATGCTGGGCCTGCCGAGCCATTGCCTGCCGGTGCTGCTCGGTTCGCTGCTGCTGGGTACGCCCGTGCTGAGCCTTTTGGGCGCGGTGGGCGCGGCGCTGACAGTCGGTCTGAAACGCGGCGGTTTGCTGCTGGCATTGCTGATTCTGCCGTTGTATATCCCTGTATTGATCCTGGGCAGTGGTGCGTTGCAAGCGGCGTTGCAGAATATGCCGGCAACCGGCCACCTGCTCTGGCTCGCCAGCCTGACGGCCCTGGCCGTGACCCTGGCACCCTTTGCGATAGCGGCCGGCCTGAAGATCAGCGTCGGCGAATAACGAGTCCCGGGCTTTCAAGCCCGGCCAATACCCTGGATGTACCCTGATGAAAATAAGCTGGACGTGGTTCCACAAGCTGGGCTCCCCCAAATGGTTCTATGCCATCAGCGGCCGCATGCTGCCGTGGCTTGCCGGCGCTGCCGTGCTCCTGCTGCTGGTCGGCATCACCTGGGGCCTGGCCTTCGCCCCCCAGGACTACCAGCAAGGCAACAGCTTCCGCATCATCTACATCCACGTACCGGCGGCGATGCTGGCGCAGTCCTGCTACGTGCTGCTGGCAGTGGCCGGGGTGGTGGGGCTGGTGTGGAAGATGAAACTGGCCGACGTCGCCTTGCAATGCGCCGCCCCCATTGGCGCCTGGATGACCGCCGTGGCGCTGGTCACCGGGGCCATCTGGGGCAAGCCCACCTGGGGAAGCTGGTGGGTCTGGGATGCCCGGCTGACGTCCATGCTCATCCTGTTGTTCCTGTACTTCGGCATTATTGCGCTGGGCCAGGCAATCAGTAATCGTGACAGTGCAGCCAAGGCCTGTGCGGTACTGGCGATCGTCGGCGTGGTGAACATCCCGATCATCAAGTACTCGGTGGAGTGGTGGAACACCCTGCACCAGGGCGCCACCTTCACCCTCACCGAAAAGCCGGCGATGCCCGCAGAAATGTGGTTGCCGCTGCTGTGCACGGCGCTGGGCTTCTACTGCTTCTTTGGCGCGGTGCTGTTGCTGCGCATGCGCCTTGAAGTACTCAAGCGCGAAGCGCGCGCCAGTTGGGTCAAGGATGAAGTATTGAACAGCCTGGGGCGGAGGGCCGCACAATGAGTTTCGCCACCTTCGGTGACTTTCTCGCCATGGGCCACCATGGCCTGTACGTGTGGACGGCCTATGGCATCTGCCTGGCGGTGCTGGCGCTGAATGTCGCCACGCCCGTGCTGGCCCGCCGTCGCTACCTGCAAGATGAGGCGCGTCGTTTGCGCCGGGAGAACAACCAGTGAATCCGCAGCGCAAGAAACGCCTGTTGCTCATCGTCGGCCTGCTGGTCGGCGTCGGGGTTGCCGTCGGCTTTGCCTTGAGCGCATTGCAGCAAAACATCAACCTGTTCTACACCCCGACCCAGATCGCCAACGGCGAAGCGCCGCTGGACACCCGCATCCGCGCCGGCGGCATGGTCGAAAAAGGTTCGGTGCAGCGCTCGTCCGATTCGCTGGACGTGCGCTTCGTGGTCACCGACTTCAACAAGTCGGTGCCGATTACCTACCGTGGCATCCTCCCCGACCTGTTCCGCGAAGGGCAGGGCATCGTCGCCCTCGGCAAGCTCAACGCCGACGGCGTGGTAATGGCCGATGAAGTACTGGCCAAGCATGACGAGAAGTACATGCCGCCCGAGGTCACCAAGGCCCTGAAGGAAAGCGGCCAGGCCGCCACTGGCGGGGAGGCAAGGCCATGAACGCGGCGCTGGTGATCCCCGAGCTCGGCCAGCTGGCGATGATCCTGGCCATCTGCTTTGCCGTCGTGCAGGCCAGCGTGCCGCTGCTGGGCGCCTGGCGTGGCGACAGCCTGTGGATGAGCCTGGCGCGGCCGGCGGCCTGGGGGCAGTTCGCTTTCCTGGCCTTTGCCTTCGCCTGCCTGACTCATGCCTTCATGACCGACAACTTCTCGGTCGCCTATGTGGCCAGCAACTCCAACAGCGCCTTGCCCTGGTACTACAAGTTCAGTGCCGTGTGGGGCGCCCACGAAGGTTCGCTGCTGCTGTGGGCGCTGATCCTCGGCGGCTGGACCTTCGCCGTTTCGGTGTTCTCGCGGCAGCTGCCGCAGGTGATGCTGGCCCGCGTGCTGGCGGTGATGGGCATGATCAGCGTGGGCTTCCTGAGCTTCCTGATCATCACCTCCAACCCGTTCCAGCGCCTGCTGCCGCAGGTGCCGACCGATGGCCGCGACCTCAACCCGCTATTGCAGGACTTTGGCCTGATCGTCCACCCGCCGATGCTGTACATGGGCTACGTCGGGTTCTCGGTGGCCTTCGCCTTCGCCATCGCCGCCTTGCTCGGTGGCCGCCTGGACGCCGCCTGGGCGCGCTGGTCGCGGCCCTGGACCATCGTTGCCTGGGCCTTCCTCGGCGTCGGTATTACCCTGGGCTCGTGGTGGGCCTACTATGAGTTGGGCTGGGGTGGCTGGTGGTTCTGGGACCCGGTGGAAAACGCCTCGTTCATGCCCTGGCTGGTGGGTACGGCGCTTATCCATTCGCTGGCGGTGACCGAGAAGCGCGGGGTGTTCAAGAGCTGGACCGTGCTGCTGGCGATTGCCGCGTTCTCGTTGAGCCTGCTGGGTACCTTCCTGGTGCGCTCCGGTGTGCTGACCTCGGTGCACGCCTTTGCCGCCGACCCGTCGCGGGGCATTTTCATCCTGATCTTCCTGCTGTTCGTGGTCGGTGGTTCGCTCACCCTGTTCGCCTTGCGCGCACCGGTGGTCAAGAGCCAGGTCGGCTTTGCCCTATGGTCGCGCGAGACACTGCTGCTGGCCAACAACCTGGTGCTGGTGGTGGCGGCATCGATGATTCTGCTCGGTACCCTGTACCCACTGGTGCTCGATGCGCTCACCGGGGCCAAGCTGTCGGTCGGCCCACCGTATTTCGATGCCTTGTTCCTGCCGCTCATGGCACTGTTGATGGTGGTGCTGAGTGTGGGCGTGGTGGTGCGCTGGAAAGACACCCCCGGCAAATGGCTGGCCAGCATGATGACCCCGGTGCTGATCGGCAGCGCCATCCTTGCGCCGGTAGCGGGCTTTATCGTCGACGATTTCGACTGGCCAACCCTGACCGCCTTCGCCCTGGCCGCCTGGGTGGTGCTTGGCGGGCTGCGCGATATCCTCGACAAGACCCGCCACAAAGGCCTGCTCAAGGGCCTGCCCGGGCTGGGTCGCAGCTACTGGGGCATGCAGCTGGCGCACCTGGGCCTGGCGGTGTGCGCGCTGGGCGTGGTGCTGTCGAGCAACAACAGCGCCGAACGCGATCTGCGCATGGCGCCGGGCGAGAGCGTGGAGCTGGGCGGGTACCAGTTCCTGTTCCAGGGCGCCAGGCACTTCGAAGGGCCGAACTTCATCTCCGACAAGGGCACCGTGGTGGTCAGCCGGGATGGCCGTGAAGTGACCACCCTGCATCCTGAGAAGCGCCTGTACACCGTGCAGCAGTCGATGATGACCGAAGCCGGCATCGACGCCGGCTTCACCCGTGACCTGTACGTCGCCCTCGGTGAGCCGCTGGAGAACGGCGCCTGGGCGGTACGCGTGCATATCAAGCCTTACGTCCGCTGGATCTGGCTGGGCGGTCTGCTGACCGGCCTGGGCGGGTTGCTGGCGGCCCTCGACCGGCGCTATCGCGTCAAGGTCAAGACCCGGGTGCGTGATGCCCTGGGCGTGTCTGGAGCAGCTGCATGAAGCGTTGGATCATGGTAGTCCCCCTGGCGGTATTCCTGCTGGTGGCGGTGTTCCTCTACAAGGGGCTGTTCCTCAAGCCCGACGAGCTGCCCTCGGCAATGATCGGCAAGCCGTTCCCGGCGTTTTCCCTGGCCTCGACCCAGGGCGACCGTACCCTGACCGAGGCCGACTTGCGAGGCCGCCCGGCACTGGTCAACGTGTGGGCCACCTGGTGCCCGTCGTGCAAGGTCGAGCACCCGTACCTGAACCAGCTGGCCCAGCAGGGCGTGGTGATCCACGGCGTCAACTACAAGGACGACAATGCGGCGGCCCTGAAGTGGCTGGCCGAGTTCCACAACCCGTACCAGCTGGACATTCGTGACGAGCAGGGCAGTCTGGGCCTGGACCTGGGCGTGTATGGCGCGCCGGAAACCTTCCTGATCGATGCCAAGGGCATCATCCGCTACAAGCACGTGGGCGTGGTCGATGCCACGGTCTGGCGTGAGCAGCTGGCGCCGCTGTACCAGGGCCTGGTCGACGAGGCCAAGCCATGAAGCGGGGGCTGGCAGCTGCCGTGCTGGGGCTCTTCATGGGGTTGAGCCTGGCAGGCGTGGCCAAGGCGGCCATCGACACCTACCAGTTCCGCGACGATGCCGAGCGTGAGCGCTACCAGCAGCTGACCAAAGAGCTGCGCTGCCCCAAGTGCCAGAACCAGGACATCGCCGACTCCAACGCGCCGATTGCCGCCGACCTGCGTCGGGAAATCTTCCGCATGCTCGGCGAGGGCAAGAGCAACCAGCAGATCGTCGACTTCATGGTCGACCGCTATGGTGACTTCGTGCGCTACAAGCCGGCGCTCAGCGGGCGTACCTGGCTGCTGTGGTTCGGCCCGGGGATTTTGCTGGCTGGTGGTTTCGTGGTGCTGGCGCTGATCGTGCGCCGGCGCCGCAGTGCGGCCGTGCAGGGCGCCAATGAGTTGTCCGCCGAAGAACGCGAGCGTCTCGCCAAATTGCTGGAAAAAGAACAGACCCATGATTGAATTCTGGCTTAGCGCGGGCCTGCTGCTGCTCGCTGCCCTCAGCTTCCTGCTGATCCCGATCCTGCGTGGCCGTGGCCGCCAGCAGGAAGAAGACCGTACAGCCCTGAACGTGGCCCTGTACCAGGAGCGCATCGCCGAATTGGCTGCCCAGCAGGCCGCCGGCGTGCTCGACGAGGCGCAGATGGCCAAGGGCCGTGACGAGGCCGGCCGTGAGCTGCTGGCGGATACCGAGGGTGCTGAAGCCCCGCGCCAGGGGCATCTGGGCAAGGCCCTGCCGTTGCTGGCGGCGCTGCTGGTGCCGCTGCTGGCATTGGGGCTGTACCTGCATTTCGGCGCGGCCGACAAGGTGGAGTTGACCCAGGAGTTTGCCGAGGCGCCCAAGTCGATGGAAGAAATGACTGCCCGCCTGGAACGGGTGGTACAGACCCAGCCGGATTCCGCCGAGGCCGTGTACTTCCTGGGCCGAGCCTACATGGCCGAGCAGCGCCCCGCCGATGCCGCGCGTACCTTCGAGCGCGCCGTGAACCTGGCCGGTCGCCAGCCCGAATTGCTCGGGCAGTGGGCACAGGCGCTGTACTTCGCGGCCGACAAGAAATGGAGCCCGCAACTGCAGGCGCTGACTGACGAGGCACTGAAAGCCGACCCCAACGAAGTGACCAGCCTGGGCCTGCGTGGTATCGCTGCATTCGAGGGCGAGCGTTACCAGGAAGCCATCGACTACTGGAAGCGCCTGCTGGCGCAGTTGCCGGAAGGTGATGCCTCGCGAGCGGCGCTGCAGGGCGGTATTGATCGCGCCGCCGAGCGCCTGGGTGGATCGCCGGGGCAGGCGGCGCCCGTGGCGGCTCGCTTGAAGGTGCGCGTGGAGCTGGCGGCGGCGTTGAAGGACAAGGTCAAGCCGGATGACACGGTGTTCATCTTCGCCCGCGCCAGCAATGGCCCACCCATGCCGCTGGCGGCCAAGCGGGTGACCGTGGCGCAATTGCCGATCGAGGTGGAGTTGTCCGACGCCGACGCCATGATGCCGCAGATGAAACTGTCGGACTTTGCCGAAGTCCAACTCGTTGCACGTGTATCACGCGCTGGCCAGCCAACCCATGGCGAGTGGATTGGCCAGGGCACGCCATTGCCCAGCGCCACCCAGGCCATCCAGCACCTGACCATCGACAGCCCCGACCCGTAAGAGAGCAATGCCATGCACAGCATCGTCCGCCTGACCCTGATCACCCTGGCCCTGGGTTTGTCTGCGTGTACGGTGCATGAGCCGTACGAGCAGCCCGAACCACCGATCGAGCGGCTGCCGCCAGGGCCGGGGCCGGCGGTCAAGCCCTTGCCGGACAGGCAGCCGGCCCCCGCGCCGAGCAAGCCTGCGGCCACGCCCAAGCCGATGCCTCGTACCTCGGCCAGCTTCGCGCCGCCACCTGGCGGGGCGAGCCATTGGGACCCGAAGCTGGGTGTGTATGTGCTGGAGAAGAAGCCCAATACCTTCTACCGCCAGCGGACCTACTACCGCTTCGACAACGGCTGGAGCTGGTCGCTGAGCCCGGACGGGCCGTGGCAGGAAACTGACAGCAGCGGTGTGCCGGGTGGTCTGGGGCGCGCGTTCGCCCAGTAATTGAATGGGGCGGGTGAGAGCTGGAGGCTCGCCTTTGGTTTTGTACTGGCTGTGAGATCGAGCGCCGCCCGCGCGGCGCTTCGCGGGACAAGCCCGCTCCCACATTTGTTGCAACGTACCGAACTTGTCAGGCCATGGTTGCCCGCCTTGTTGGCCCGACTCGATCTCGAGGTGGACACATCCGCCGCCCCACCTGTCTGAAGACATGCACCAAAGCTGGCAACGCCTCTCCAACAGACATGGCCACGTTGCAACAAATGTGGGAGCGGGCTTGTCCCGCGAAGCGCCGCGCGGGCGGCGCTCGATCTCACTAGCATCGCACCTCCTTCGCCAAGCACCCCTAGCCCCCACGCGGCCTCCCTGCCACTCCGCCCATACAGTACAGTTCAACAAACATTTTCTGATTGACTGTACTGGCCAGTGACTCCGCATAATGTCGCCTCGAACTGACCCGGAGGTGGCATGCACAAGACAGTCCTGGTACTGGTGGAAACCGTCGATGACTACCTGCCCATGCTGGAGCAGGCCGGCTACCGTCTGATCCGTGCCCCTTCGCCGCAGCTGCGGGCGGAGGCCATCCGGCGCCATGCCGATGAAATCGATGCCGTGCTCACCCGCGGCCCGCTGGGCCTGACTGCCAGCGAAATCGACGTTCTGCCCAAGCTGCAGATCATCTGCGTGATCGGTGCCGGCTACGAGCAGGTCGACCTGGCCGCGGCCGCTGCGCGCGGCATCACCGTCACCAACGGCGCCGGGGCCAATGCGGAGGCGGTCGCCGACCACAGCCTTGCCCTGCTGCTGGCGTTGTTGCGCGATATTCCTCGCGCCGATGCCAGTACCCGCCGGGGAGAATGGAACCGGGTGATCAGCCCTTCGGTGAGCGGCAAGCGCCTGGGCATTCTCGGCCTTGGTGCGGTAGGCCTGGCCATCGCCAGGCGTGCCCACCTGGGCTTTGCCATGCCCGTCAGCTACCACAGCCGCACGCCGCGCCAGGATGTGCCCTACACCTGGTACGACAGCCCGCAGCACCTGGCCGATGCTGTCGACATCCTGGTGGTGGCCACCCCCGGCGGTGCCAATACTCACCACCTGGTCGATGCACAGGTGCTCGCGGCCTTGGGCCCCGAGGGCTATCTGGTGAACATCGCGCGTGCCAGCGTGGTCGACACCCAGGCCCTGGTCGCCGCGCTGCAGCATGGCCAACTGGCTGGTGCAGCACTGGATGTGTTCGACGACGAGCCGGCGGTACCCGATGCCCTCAAGGCCCTTGGCAACACCGTGCTCACCCCCCACGTGGCCGGCCAGTCGCCGGAGGCAGCGCGCGACACGGTGACCCTGGTGCTGCGCAACCTGCAGGCGTTCTTTGCCGGCGAAGCCGTGTTGACGCCGGTAAGCCAATAACCCTTTTCATACATCTGCCTGGCAGCGATCGGGCAACAAGGAGTGTGGGCATGCAACTTGAAATCTTCCAGGTCGATGCGTTTTCCGCCGAACCGTTCGGGGGCAACCCGGCGGCAGTGATCCCGCTGCAAAGCTGGCTGCCGGACGACGTGCTGCAGCGCATCGCCGAAGAGAACAACCTGTCGGAAACCGCCTACTTCGTGCGCAACGGCGAAACCTTCGACCTGCGCTGGTTCACCCCGACCGTGGAAGTCGACCTGTGCGGCCATGCCACCCTGGCCTCGGCCTATGTGCTGTTCGAACAGCTGGGCGAGCAAGCCCAAGTGCTGCGTTTCAACACCCGCAGTGGTGAGCTGCGGGTCAGTCGCAACGCCGACGGTTCGCTGGCCATGGACTTCCCGGCCAAGCAGCCGGTCGCCGTGGACATTCTGCCGGGCCTGTTGCAGGCGCTGGGCCTTGGCCAGGCACAGGCGCTGTACCGCAGTGACGACTATGTGGTGGTGATCGATGACGCTCTGTCGCTTGACACCCTGAAGCCGGATTTCGTTGCGCTTTCGGCTTTCGATGTTCGCGGTATCGCTGTTACCGCGGCAGGCCGTGGCTTTGATTTCGTCACCCGCTGGTTCGGCCCGCGGGTCGGCGTGAACGAAGACCCGGTGACTGGCTCGGCGCACACCTCGCTGGCGCCAATATGGGCTGAGCGTCTGGGCAAGAACGTGCTGAGCTGCGAGCAGGGTGGGGTGCGCAAAGGGCAGCTGCAGTGCGTGGTGCCGGGTAACGGCCGGGTGATCATCAGCGGGCGGGCGGCGCTGTACATGCGCGGTACTGTGTACATCTGACCTGGGCAACTGTCTTGTGCTACCTGTGCCGGCGATGGGGCCGGTACAGGCGTCTATACTTGCTGGCCCATCTTCCGCTCAAGGAGCCAGCCATGGCCCTGGAAAAACACGGCACCTGCCTGTGCGGCGCCACCCGGCTCAAGGTCACCGTCGACAACACCCATATCAGCGCCTGCCACTGCAGCATGTGCCGCAAGTGGACCGGCGGCCCTTTGCTGGTGGTGCACTGCAGCCAGCCGCCAGTTATCGAAGGGCGCGCGCCCAGCGTCTTTGAGTCTTCCGACTGGGCCCAGCGCGGTTTTTGCGGCCAGTGCGGCACCCACCTGTACTACCGGCTCAAGGCCAATGACTTCCACGCCGTGCCGGTCGGGCTGCTCGACGGCGACCAGGCGTGGGATTTCGACCTGCAGATTTTCGTCGAAGAGAAACCCGCCTGGTATTGCTTCGCCAACCAGACCAAGGAACTGACCGGCCAGGAAGCCTTCGAGCAGCTCGGCTGATCAAGACCGGACTTGCCAAACCGTTGCGTACCTGAGAAAAGGGCGGCTTTGTTTCCAGCGTTGGAGTATGCCCCGTGAGCCAAGAACTGCAGATCATCGACCTTGTGGAGGGGGATGGCAAAACCGCCGTCAAAGGCGCCCTGATCACCACCCAGTACACCGGCTGGCTGGCCGATGGCAGAGAGTTCGATTCGTCCTGGTCGCGCGGCAAGCCGTTCCAGTGCGTGATTGGCACTGGGCGGGTAATCAAGGGCTGGGATCAAGGCCTGATGGGGATGCGCGTGGGCGGTAAGCGCAAGCTGCTGGTACCGGCGCATCTGGGCTATGGCGAACGCAGCGTCGGGGCGATTCCGCCGAATTCTGATCTGACCTTCGAGATCGAATTGCTGGAAGTGCTGACGCGGGACGATTGAGTGGCCTATTGCAACCCGATGTTCTTGCGCCCTACACAATTCAGCAACACCCCATCCCCTAATGTAAGCCTTGCCTAGGGAACGGCATCCACCTCCAGGGAGGAACCAAACGGGTTCAGGGCACTCTCACCCTCACTCGTTGCCAAGGACGGCATTCACTACAAGGATGCCCTGCCGTGCTGTTGGCGGGGTGATGTGGCGGGTCAACCCGATTTTTCTGCCACACGAGCCTGCCTTGATGAAGTTGCCAACATTCTTCCGCCGTCGTCGTCACTGGTTGCTGAGCCTGGTGCTGACGGCCGTCGCTGTACCGCTGGCATTGGAGGCTGTCGAAAGCCGGGCGCAACCGGTGGATGGCACCCAGACCCTTGTGTTCCTGCGCCACGCCGAGAAGCCGGGCGAAGGGCTGGGCCAGTTGAACTGCCAAGGCCTGAACCGTGCGCTGGACCTGGCTACCGTGTTGCCCGAGCGCTTTGGCAAGGCCGACTACGTGTTCGCTGCCAACCCCTCACGGCATGTCGAGGAAGGCAGCAAGGACGAAAGCTACAGCTACATTCGCCCGCTGATGACCATCAGCCCCAGCGCCATTCGCCTGGGCCTGCCGGTAAACATCGACTATGGCGCCAACGACACCGACGCGCTGGCCGAAGAGCTGCTGCGTGACAAGTACCGTAACGCGACCGTGTACACCGCCTGGTCACACGGCTACCTACCAGACCTGATCAATGCCGTGGCTGGCAAGGCCCTGGGTGAAGAGCGGGTGATCACCGAGGACTGGGGCGGCGACGACTTCGACACCCTCTACGTCCTCACCCTGACCTGGCACGACGGCAAGGCCAGCCTGCTCAGCCGCAACGTGCGTCAGGGCTTGAATGATGGTGCGCATAGCTGCCCGACTTGATGGTTTTCCTCTGCCGGCCTCTTCGCGGGCTTGCCCGCTCCCACAGGTACTGCACGGGCCTTGAGAGCAATGCGGTCCCTGTGGGAGCGGGTTTACCCGCGAAGAGGCCAGGTCCGGCGAAGGATGCCTAACGGCCGAAGCGCATCGGCCAACCCACCACTTTCTTCGCTCGTGGCGTGGCATAAGTACGTACCTTGGAGGTAGTCAAGCCCATGCGCACCAGCGATTCGGCAATGGTCACCGCCGCGCTCACGCCATCCACCACCGGCACGCCGGTGCGCTGGCGGATCTGCTCGTCCAGCCCGGCCATGCCGCCGCAACCCAGGCAGATCACCTCGGCCTTGTCGTCACGCACGGCGCGTTCTGCCTGCTCGACAATCGCCTCCACGGCGCGCTGCGGGTCGGCTTCCAGCTCCAGCACCGCCAGCCCGCTGGCCCGCACCGATGCGCAGCGGTCATACAGGCCGGAGAGCTTCAGGCGGTCTTCGATCAGCGGCACGGTGCGGTCCAGGGTGGTCACCACCGAGTAGGCATGGCCAAGGTACATCGCCGTGCTGGCGGCGGCATCGGTGATGTCCACCACCGGCACGTTCAGCAATTCCTGCAGGCCTTCGCGGCCATGCTCGCCGTAACCCGCCTGGATCACGGCGTCGTAAGGGCCTTCGTAAGCCAGCACCCGGTCCATCACCGCGATGGCGGCCAGGTAACTTTCGAAGTTGCCTTCCACCGACTCGGCACCGAACCATGGGGTGAGGCCGATGATTTCGGTGCCGGGCGCGGCCACCGCACGGGCCTGTTCGGCAATGGCTTCGGTGATGGCTTCGGTGGTGTTGACGTTGGCGATCAGAATGCGCATGGGTAGTCCTCCCTGGTCAATGGCTGCTGTGGTCAACGGCGATGCATTCACCGCTGACGTCGTGGTAATGGCGTTTGCGTGGGGCGATCAGCAGGTACAGGGCGGCGGCGATGCCGGCACCGATCAGCCAGGAGAACGGCGCGATGCCGTGGAAGTTGGGTACCAGGGCCAGGACGATGGCCAGCAGTGCGGCCGGCACGAAGGCGGCCACCGCGCGCAGGTTGATGCCCTTGGTGTAGTGGTAGGCGCCGGCCGGGTCTTCGCTGTACAGCTGCGGCACGTTGATGCAGCCTTTGCGCAGCAGCCAGTAGTCGGACATGATCACCCCGTACAGCGGGCCAAGCAGGGCACCCAGGCCGGACAGGAAGTACACGATCACCAGCGGGCTGTTGTACAGGTTCCATGGCAGGATCAGCACTGCCAGGGTGGCGCTGATCAGCCCGGCGCGGCGGAAGTTCAGGTGGCGCGGTGCCAGGTTGCTGAGGACGAAGGCCGGGGCGACGAAGTTGGCCATGATGTTCACCGCCACGGTGACGATCAGGAAGGCCAGGCAGCCCAGTACCAGGAACGCTGTGCTGGGGATGGCGGCGACGATCTGGGTCGGGCTGTCGATGATCTGGCCATTGATCTGGAACTGCGCGCCGCACAGCACCACGGTGATCATGGCGAACACCAGGATATTCACCGGCAGGCCCCAGAAGTTGCCGACGCGGATGGTCTTGCGGCATGGCGAGGAGCGGGCGAAGTCACAGAAGTTCAGCACCAGGGTGCCGTAGATTGCCAGCCACAGCGCGCCGCCGGCAAAGATGTTGCGCCACATCTCGTAGCCGGTCAGCGGCTCGGCCACCGACCAGGCGATGCGGGCGTCGGCCTTGAAGTACATGAACACCGCCAGGGCGGCGACAGTCAGCAGGATCACCGGGCCGGCAAAGGCCTCGTAGCGGCGCACCATCTCCATGCCGTAGGCCAGGATCACCAGCTGCACCAGCCAGATCGACACGAAGCACACCCAGCCCAGGCTCGACAGGCCAAGGATGCTGTCATGGTCGTAGGCTGCCATTTGCGGCCATACGGCGGTGAGCAGCACCCGCAGCACCACCGAAGCCAGGTAGGTCTGGATGCCGAACCAGGCGATGGCGATGACCGCGCGGATCAGCGCCGGTACCTGCGCGCCGTGGATGCCGAAGGCGATGCGGCTGATGACCGGGAACGGCACGCCGGTCTTCTGCCCCATGTAGCCGGACAGGTTCATGAAGAAGTACACCAGCGCCGCACCGATGGCCAGCGACAGCAGGATTTGCCAGCCACCCAGGCCGAGGGCGAACAAGCCCATGGCGAACGAGTAGTTGGCGATGTTGTGCACATCGTTGGTCCACAGCGCGAAGATGCTGTAGCCGCCCCAGCGACGGCCCTCGACGCGTGTCGGGGCGAGGTCGCGGTTGTGCAGGCGCGGGCTCAGGGCAAGTTCCGGCTGGTGACCGGCAAGAGGGGAAGCGGGGTGGGTGCTGGCGACGGATAGTTCAGGGGCAAGGTCGAGGCTGGTACTCATTCCGGCGGGCTCCTGATGCACGTGGACTGCGATGAGCGGGCATGCGCACGGGCTCGCCATCTCGTCGGTGCAGCGTTGGCATCTCAGGTTTGGGGCGCGGCGGCCGATTTGGGTCGGCGTCGCGGGTTCTTGTGTATTTATGTTTTGCTCGGTTTGTATACAAAACACGAACACACAAAAGCGAGTTCCATGCCAAGGGAGAAGCAACTTTCAGCGGGCCATCATTTTGAATCTATCTTGTTGAAATATAAGTTTATGAAATGAAGGGGATATAAGTTGACCAAATGAACAGGTTTAAATTTTTCGAGGGTGATTTAGTTGATCGTTTGGTCAAAATAAGTTGTGGGAAGTGTGTAACGTAATGGGGCGTATTCTTGGTAAGTGCACACAAAAACGGCACTTATGGTGACATTCTTGTGTACAAAAAATAGTCAGCTTTTTCTTGTGCCGGCCTCTTCGCGGGTGAACCCGCTCCCACAAGTATTCCACAGCATTCAGGCCCGTCGAGATGCTGTGGGAGCGGGTTTACCCGCGAAGGGGACCGTACAGGCAAAACTCAATCCATCGGCGGCAACCGCCGCTTCACCGGGCTTTTCTTGATGATGGCGGTGTTGGTCTCGGCCAGTACATTGATGCGGTCGAGCAGGGTATCCAGCTGCTCCATCGAGCGCACATGCAGCCTGGCAATGAAGCAGTCCTCGCCGGTGACCTTGTCGCATTCGGTGAATTCCGCAATCGCAATGATCTGCCGCTCCACCTCCTGCAACTGCCCCGGTAGCGGGCGGATGCGCACGATGGCCTGCAACTGGTAGCCAAAGGCGCGCGGGTCGACCTCTACGGTGTAACCACGCAACACGCCGCGTTCCTCCAGGCGGCGCAGGCGTTCGCTGACGCTGGGCGCCGACAGCCCGCTGATCTGCGCCAGGGCCTTGAGCGAACGGCGTGAATCCTCCATCAGTGCATTGATCAGCAGTTGGTCGATGGCATCGGTCATGGTCACCCTCATAAGGTCGTTCGTATGATTTGCCTTGATAGTAAAGGTAGTTCAGCAAATCCACCTTCGATATCCGCTGGAAGGCCTCCCGGAAACATTTGCATACTGTTGCCATCATCGACAGGAGGTGTGAAATGGATAGTTCGTTGCGCCGTGGTTCGCTGGAAATGGTCGCCGCCATGCTGATTTCCGGGACCATTGGCTGGTTCGTGCTGGTATCCGGCCAGCCGGTGCTCGAGGTGGTGTTCTGGCGCTGCGTGTTCGGTGCCGTGACCTTGCTGGCGATCTGTGCTGGGTTCGGCTTCCTGCGGCCGGGGGTGATCAGCCGCACGGCGTTCCTGCTGGCGATTGCCAGCGGTGTGGCCATCGTCGGCAACTGGGTGCTGCTGTTCGCCTCCTACTCGCGGGCGTCGATCGCCATCGGCACGGCGGTGTACAACGTGCAGCCGTTCATGTTGGTGGGGCTGGCGGCCGTGTTCCTGGGCGAGAAGATCACCCTGGCCAAGGTCACCTGGCTGAGCGTGGCGTTCCTCGGCATGTTGGCCATCGTCAGTGCCCATGGCGCGGGGCAGGGTGGCGGTGAGGACTATTTGCTGGGCATTGCGCTGGCGCTGGGGGCGGCCTTCCTGTATGCCATCGCGGCGTTGATCATCAAGCGCCTGAGCGGCACCCCACCGCACCTGATCGCGCTGATCCAGGTGGCCACGGGGGTGCTGTTGCTGGCACCGTGGGTCAAGCTTGGCGGGTTGCCGGGGGAAGTGCCGGCGCTGGCCAGCCTGGTGACTTTGGGCATGGTGCACACCGGCTTGATGTATGTGTTGCTGTACAGCGCCATCCAGCGCTTGCCCACGGCGTTGACCGGGGCACTGTCGTTCATCTATCCGATTGCGGCGATTCTGGTGGACTGGGTGGCATTCGGGCACCGGTTGGCACCTTTGCAGTGGCTGGGGGTAGCGTTGATCCTGCTGGCTGCTGCGGGCATGCAGCAGGGGTGGTGGTTCCGGCCAGCGCGGGTTGTGGCCGAGGAATGAGGTGGTCTTGCGGGCCTTTCGCGGGTAAACCCGCTCCCACAGCTGCTCCACACGGTTCGGGCCTGTGGTGATCCTGTGGGAGCGGGTTTACCCGCGAAGAGGCCCACAAGGTAGAATGCTGCTCTTTGCCAGTTACGACCCATGATGACTTCGCCGATCCAGACTCTGGAGCAACACCTGCTCGCCGCCCTCGACCCTGCCCCGCAGGAAACCCGCCGCCTGTTCCACGGCCGGGGCCGCTGCTGGGCGGGCCTGGAGCAGGTAACTGTCGACTGGCTGCAAGGCGTGCTGTCGGTCGCCCTGTTCCGCGAGCCGGCGGAAGGCCAGCTGGCCGAACTGGAGGCCATGCTGCGCACTCTCGCCGAGCGCCCACAGTGGACTGGTCAAGCCATCCTTCTCCAGCACCGCTACCTGCCCGACAGCCCGGGCCAGTGGTTGCTGGGCGAGCCGTGCCAGCAGCGCGAGGTGGTCGAGGACGGCCTGACCTACCTGCTGGACCTGGGCGTGCGGCAGAACAACGGCCTGTTCCTCGACATGCGCTATGGTCGGCGCTGGGTGCGCGAGCAGGCGGCGGGCAAGCGCGTGCTGAACCTGTTCGCCTACACCTGCGGTTTCTCGGTGGCGGCGATTGCCGGTGGCGCCGAGCAGGTGGTGAACCTGGACATGGCCAAGTCGGCGTTGTCCCGGGGCCGCGACAACCACCGCCTGAATGGCCACGATGCGTCGCGGGTGGCGTACCTGGGGCACGAGCTGTTCAAGTCGTGGGGCAAGGTGCGCAAGCACGGGCCTTATGACCTGATCATCATCGACCCGCCGACCTTCCAGCGCGGTAGCTTCGTGCTGACCCAGGACTACGCGAAGATCCTGCGGCGCTTGCCGGAGCTGTTGAGCGAGGGCGGGACGGTGCTGGCGTGCGTGAACGACCCGGGCATCGGGCCAGAGTTTCTGATCGAGGGGATGGCGGAGCAGGCGCCGTCGCTGGCTTTCGTCGAGCGGCTGGAGAATCCACCGGAGTTTCCTGACGTGGACCCGGCGGGGGGCTTGAAGGCTTTGGTATTCCGTCAGGTCTGATGTTGCCGTTGCTGGCCTCTTCGCGGGTAAACCCGCTCCCACAAGTACAGTGCAAAACCTGAGGGCTGTGGGGTACTTGTGGGAGCGGCTTTAGCCGCGAAGAGGCCGGGCCTGCTTACATCAATTACTGATTGTTGCTGTAGATCTGGTCAAACACCCCACCATCATTGAAGTGGGTCTTCTGCACGGTGCGCCAGTCACCAAAGGTCTTCTCCACCGACAGGAAGTCCACTTTCGGGAAGCGGTCGGTGTACTTGGCCAGTACCGTCGCATCACGCGGGCGCAGGTAGTTCTGTGCGGCGATTTCCTGGGCGGCTGGCGACCACAGGTACTTCAGGTATTCCTCGGCCGCGGCCTGGGTGCCTTTCTTCGCCACCACCTTGTCGACCACGCTGACCGGCGGCTCGGCTTCGGCCGACACGCTCGGGTAGACCACTTCGAACTGGTCGCGGCCGAACTCGCGGGCGATCATTTCGGCTTCGTTCTCGAAGGTCACCAGCACGTCGCCGATCTGGTTGGTCATGAAGGTGGTGGTGGCGGCACGGCCACCGGTGTCCAGCACCGGCGCTTGCTTGAACAGCTTGCCGACAAAGTCCTTGGCCTTGTTTTCATCACCGCCTTGCTTGAGCACATAGCCCCAGGCCGACAGGTAAGTGTAGCGGCCGTTACCCGAGGTCTTGGGGTTGGGCACGATCACCTGTACGCCATCCTTGAGCAGGTCGGGCCAGTCTTTCAGCGCCTTGGGGTTGCCCTTGCGCACGATGAACACAGTGGCCGAAGTGAACGGCGCGCTGTTGTTCGGCAGGCGGCTCACCCAGTTGTCCGGCACCAGCTTGCCGTTGTCGGCCAGGGCGTTGATATCGGTGGCCATGTTCATGGTGATCACATCGGCCGGCAGGCCATCGATCACCGCTCGCGCCTGCTTGCTCGAGCCGCCGAAGGACATCTGCACGTTGACCTTCTCGTTGTGCTCGGCTTCCCAGTGTTTCTGGAAGGCCGGGTTGTAGTCCTTGTAGAAGTCGCGCATCACGTCGTAGGAAACGTTGAGCAAGGTTGGGGCGGCCTGGGCGAAATTGCCCAGGGCAAGGCCTGCGGCGAGTAGCGAGGCGGTGAAGAGTTTTTTCACGTTGCTTCCTTGTTCTTGAAGGTTATTGGGGCAGATTGCCAGCGACTATAGCGGGTGGGTTTGCGCGGGTTAAAGAACAAAAACGACTTTGGTTATGCTTCGGCCTGTGCCGGCCTCTTCGCGGGCAAGCCCGCTCCCACAGGGACCGCGCAGGGTTCGGGCCTGTGGTGATCCTGTGGGAGCGGGTTTACCCGCGAAAGGGCCGGAACAGGCGACATCATTGCTTGGGAAACAGCACATTCCCACACCGGGAACAGAATGCCGCCCCATGCTCATGGCTCTTCTTGCTGCAGGTCGGGCAATCATGCTGCAACTGCTCCCCGCGCATGGCATTGGCCAGTTCGGCGGTGAAGATCCCGGTCGGTACGGCAATGATCGAGTAACCGATGATCATCACCAACGACGAAATCACCTGCCCCAGCGGCGTCTTCGGCACGATGTCACCAAAGCCCACCGTGGTCAGGGTGACGATGGCCCAGTAGATACCTTTGGGAATGCTGGTAAAGCCATGTTCCGGCCCTTCGATCACATACATCAGCGTACCGAACACGGTCACCAGGGTAGAAACGGTGACCAGGAACACGATGATCTTCTGCTTGCTGCCGCGCAGTGCTTCGATCAGGTAGTGCGCCTGCTTGAGGTACGGGCTGAGCTTGAGCACGCGGAAGATCCGCAGCATCCGGATCACCCGGATGATCAGCAGGTACTGGGCGTCGCTGTAGTACAGCGCGATGATCCCCGGCACGATCGCCAGCAGATCGACCAGGCCATAAAAGCTGAATGCGTAGCGCAAAGGCTTGGGCGAGCAGTACAGGCGGGTGAGGTACTCGGCCAGGAAGATCGCGGTGAAGCCCCACTCGATACCCGCCAGCAGGCCGGCGTAGCTCTGGTGCACTTCGTCGATGCTGTCGAGGATGACGGTGACCAAGCTGGCGAGAATGATCAGCAGCAGGATCTTGTCGAAGCGCCGGCCGGCTACGGTGTCGGTCTGAAACACCATGATGTAGAGGCGTTCGCGCAAGCTTTGTGAGTCGGACATATAGACGATGGCCAAAAACGTAGTCGCACTAAGACTATGGGGCACGCCATAGCCATACAAGTGAGAATGGTCGAAAGCACCTGACAGAATTGCCAGTACCGTGGAGCCAGGAATGCTACGACAATTGGCCAATTGCAGAAAGGTGGTGTTATGAGCGAGCGCGTTCGAGCAGAACCGGTTGTATATGGTCCATACGGGTATGAGCGATCGAATTGGGCCTGCCGGCTGCTCGGGTTCTGCGGATATTGGCGCAATATCTGCGAACACAGCTACCCATTGGGCAACGGATATCGCCTGCTAAACACGCGGTTGATGCGTTTCAATAGGCCTGATGAGCTGAGTCCGTTCGCGGAGGGTGGAATCAATGCGTATATGTATTGCAGTGGCGATCCGGTGAACAAGGTGGACCCAAGCGGCAGAAAAGGCACTGGCTTAAGAGCACTGCTTAAGCTGCACAGGCTCCCAGAGAAGCGTCTCAAGCCGCTTCTCAAGATGCTCAAGGAAAATCAGGCAATTACAATCATCCGTGTCGAAGGACCAAGCGCCACCACCTTCAAAGCCACAAGGACTGCTACCGGATTTTCTGTAGATGCCTCTTCAACGGAAACTTCGAGTTTGGCCCCAGGTACATATTTGGCCAGAAAAAATCTCTATATCGCCTGGAGGGAAGGGGCTAGCAGCTCCGCGATAGAATTCTCAACGGGTTTCAAAAAGCTCAAAGTAAACTTCGAGCATTCTACTGTGACCTTGGACGGGGCGCGACGGCCTCTTGCTAAGGGCAACATATACACAGATCCTCCACTCAATACCGTTGTTCAGGACGTGCGCGAAGGGGGCCGTGGTGCTGGTTTTTCAGATACACCCCAAGGTGCATCAGCCAGCAGGCGATAACAAAGGGAGCGGTCAAGCCGGAAACTGGTAGCAAGTTGAGTATCGGCTGCAATATCAGCGCAATAGTAATTGCCAGCAGCGTTACCCACGGCTTTTCACCTTGCCTGCTGAACGCCAGTGCCGCCAGCGCGGCGTTGAAACCGTACAGGCCCAGCCACGCGGCTTGCGCCTGGTCGGCAAGCAGTGCCACGCCGCCGCCGATGGCCGAACCGATCACTGCCCACATGGCCGCATAAGGGTTGGCGATGAACATGCCGATGATGATCAGCAGACCGGCCAGTGGCTGGTCGAGCAGGAAGATCTGGCCGACGCCGCGCGCCAGCGCGTATAGCGGGTCGGCTTCGACGAAGCCGCTGGGCGAGGGGCTGGCGATCTGCAATACGGCCCAGCCAAGCAGCACGAAGGGTGCGGTGTAGGCGATCAGCAGCTTGCCGCCGCGCTTGCGCCACTGGTGGGTGATGATGCTGGACAGGCCGCCAGCGGCGATGATCAGTGGCGGCAGGATGACCGACCAGGGCAGCACGGCGCTGATCAGGATGCCGATCAGCACGCCGTTGTAGCAGTACAGGCCGGCCTGGCGGTCGGCACGGTCGTAACCGCGGGCCTGGGCGGTGAGCAGGCCGGCCAGGGCGCCGAGCAAGGCGCCGCCGACCAGGTTGGGCGCGGTCAGCAGGATGGCCAGCAGGCAGCACAGGCCGCACAGGGGATTACGCAGCAGCAGTACCTGGCTGAAGCCGTTGAGTAACGCCGTTGCCCAGTCGGGGCACGGGTTGACGAAATTTTTGGTGTACATCGGGGCAGTCAGTGAGGTTGATGGGGAGCGGTGGGCCTCTTTGGGCCTCGGGTTTTCCGCAGGTTTGGTGTTTCAGGGTTCTGGGAGGGCTTTGCCCTCCGATCGCGACGCAAGGCCGCTCCTACAGGGGGCGCGCAAGCCTGAAGGTGTCGCGGTCCCTGTAGGAGCGGCCTTGTGTCGCGAAAGGGGCGCAAAGCGCCCCCGGCATTCTCAGATCAAAGTCTCGATCCGCAGCGTGTTAGTCGACCCTGGCTTGCCGAAAGGCACACCAGCAGTAATCAGCAGCGTGTCGCCACGGCTGGCCATGCCCTGTGCCTGGGCAATCTCCAGCGCAGTGGAAACAACCTCGTCCACTTGGCGCAGGCGGTCGTTGACCACCGAATGCACGCCCCACGCCACGCTCAAACGGCGCGCGGTGTTCAGGTTCGGTGTCAGGTTGAGGATCGGGGCCCGTGGCCGCTCGCGTGCCGCGCGCAGGGTCGAGGCGCCCGACTCGCTGTAGTTGACCAGCACCGCCACTGGCAGGATGCCGCTGATACGGCGGATGGCGCAGCTGATGGCGTCCGACACGGTGGCCTCGGCCTTCGGCCGGCCAACGTCGAGCTGGGCCTGGTAGTCCGGGCCGTTCTCCACCTGGCGGATGATCTTGCTCATCATCTGCACGGCTTCCAGCGGGTACTCACCCGAGGCAGTCTCGGCCGACAGCATCACCGCATCGGCACCTTCTGCCACGGCGTTGGCCACGTCGGTGACCTCGGCGCGGGTCGGTGCTGGCGAGAAACGCATGGATTCGAGCATCTGCGTGGCCACAACCACCGGTTTGCCCAGATGACGGCAGGTGCCGATGATGCGTTTCTGGATCTGCGGCACGCTTTCGGCCGGCACTTCCACACCCAGGTCGCCACGGGCCACCATGATCGCATCTGCAAGCTCCGCGATGGCTTGCAGCTGTTCCACTGCCGATGGTTTCTCGATCTTGGCCATCAGGTAGGCGCGGTCGCCAATCAGCTGGCGTGCTTCAACGATGTCCTCTGGGCGCTGCACGAACGACAGGGCTACCCAGTCCACGCCCAGCTCCAGGCCGAAGGCCAGGTCGCGGCGGTCTTTCTCGGTGAGCGGGGAGAGGTCGAGTACCGCTTGCGGCACGTTGACACCCTTGCGATCGGACAGCTCGCCACCGGCCAGTACTTCGGTGTCGATGGCGTCGCTGTGCTTGGCGGTTACGCGCAGGCGCAGCTTGCCGTCGTCCAGCAGCAGGTCCATGCCCGGTTCGAGCGCGGCGATGATCTCGGGGTGTGGCAGGTTGACCCGGCGGCTGTCGCCCGGGGTGTTGTCCAGGTCCAGGCGCAGGGCCTGGCCGCGTTGCAGCTGCACCTTGCCATCGGCAAAGCGGCCGACGCGCAGCTTCGGCCCTTGCAGGTCCATGAGGATACCCAGCGGGTAGTTCAGTTGCTGCTCGACTTCGCGGATCCACTGGTAGCGCAGGGCGTGGTCGGCGTGCTCGCCGTGGCTGAAGTTGAGGCGGAAGATGTTCACCCCGGCTTCTACCAGTTGGCGGATGTCGTCGATGCCTTTGATCGCAGGGCCAAGGGTGGCGAGGATTTTGACTTTTTTATCAGGCGTCATGATTGGGCAGTCTCGAGGATCAGGATGGCGCGGAAGTCGTTGACGTTGGTGCGGGTCGGCTCGGTGACGATCAGCGCATCCAGCGCGGCGAAGTAGCCGTAGCCGTTGTTGTTGTCCAGTTCATCGCTGGCCGACAGGCCCAGGGCTTCGGCGCGGGCGTAGCTGGCCGGGGTCATGAAGGCGCCGGCGTTTTCTTCCGAGCCATCGATACCGTCGGTGTCACCGGCCAGGGCGTACACGCCCGGCAGGCCTTTCAGGCTTTCGGTGAGGCTGAGCAGGAACTCGGCGTTGCGCCCGCCACGGCCATTGCCGCGCACGGTCACGGTGGTCTCGCCGCCGGACAGGATCACGCAGGGCGCCTTCAGCGGCTGGCCGTGCTGGACGATCTGCCGGGCGATACCGGCGTGCACCTTGGCCACTTCGCGTGATTCGCCTTCCAGGTCGCCGAGGATCAGCGGGCTGAACCCGGCCTGGCGGGCTTTGACCGCGGCGGCTTCGAGCGACTGCTGGGGCTTGGCGATCAGCTGGAAGTGGCTGCGGGCCAGGGCCGGGTCATCGGCCTTGACGGTTTCCGAGGCTGGGTTGTTGAGCCAGTCGATAACGGCCTTGGGCGCTTCGATGTTGTAGCGCTTGAGGATGGCCAGGGCATCGGCCGAGGTGCTCGGGTCGGCCACGGTAGGGCCTGAGGCGATCACCGTGGCGAGGTCGCCCGGTACATCGGAAATGGCATAGGTGTAGACCGTGGCCGGCCAGCAGGCCTTGGCCAGGCGGCCGCCCTTGATCGCCGAGAGGTGCTTGCGCACGCAGTTCATCTCGCCGATGGTGGCGCCGGATTTCAGCAGCGCCTTGTTGATCTGCTGCTTGTCGGCAAGGGTCAGGCCTTCGGCGGGCAGGGCCAGCAGTGCCGAGCCACCGCCGGACAGCAGGAAGATGACGCGGTCGTCTTCACTGAGGTTGCTGACCAGTTCCAGCACGCGCTTGGCCACGGCCAGGCCGGCGGCATCGGGGACCGGGTGGGCGGCTTCGACCACCTCGATCTTCTGGCAGTTGGCGCCGTGGCCGTAACGGGTTACGACCAGGCCGGAGACTTCGCCCTGCCAGCTTTTCTCGACCACTTCGGCCATGGCGGCTGCGGCCTTGCCGGCGCCTATGACGATGACCCGGCCGCTGCGGTCGGCGGGCAGGTAGGGTTCGAGGACTTGACGGGGGTGGGCGGCGGCGATGGCTGTGTCGAACAGCTCGCGGAGAAGTTTTTGCGGATCGACCGACATGGCAGGCTCCCAATTATTGTTGTTCTGCAGAATCAAAAACGCCCCTGGAACTGCCTCCGTGCAGGCCGAACCAGGGGCGGGTGTTGCTCGGTGCCACCTTTGAACCTGTGGTCGCAGGTTCAAAGGTGTTGGCTTCTTCGCGGGTAAACCCGCTCCCACAGGGGCCTCACAGAGGCTGAAGACGGCGTAAAACCTGTGGGAGCGGGTTCACCCGCGAAGAGGCCGGTGAAGGCTAAAAATTACTTACTTGTCGTCGCGGATCGAGAAGTTGGCCATGTGCTCCAGGCCTTTGATCAGCGCCGAGTGGTCCCAGTTGCCGCCACCCAGGGCCTGGCAGGTGTTGAACACTTGCTGGGCATTGGAGGTGTTGGGCAGGTTGATGCCCAGTTCCTTGGCACCCTGCAGGGCCAGGTTCAGGTCCTTCTGGTGCAGGTTGATGCGGAAGCCTGGGTCGAAGGTGCCCTTGATCATGCGCTCGGCATGCACTTCGAGAATCTTCGACGAAGCGAAGCCACCCATCAGTGCTTCACGTACCTTGGCCGGGTCGGCACCATTCTTGGCGGCGAACAGCAGGGCTTCGGCAACGGCCTGGATGTTCAGGGCAACGATGATCTGGTTGGCCACCTTGGCGGTCTGGCCGTCGCCATTGCCACCGACGCGGGTGATGTTCTTGCCCATGGCTTCGAACAGCGGCAGGGTGCGCTCAAAGGCTTTCGGGCAGCCACCGACCATGATGCTCAGGGTTGCAGCCTTGGCGCCGACTTCGCCGCCGGACACCGGAGCGTCCAGGTAGGCAGCGCCGGTGGCCTTGATTTTCTCGGCGAAGGCTTTGGTAGCGGTAGGGGAGATCGAGCTCATGTCGATCACGATCTTGTTCGGGCCCACGCCTTCGGCGACGCCGTTTTCACCAAACAGGACGCTCTCGACCTGCGGGGTGTCGGGAACCATGACGATGATGAACTCGGCTTCCTGGGCTACTTCCTTCGGGTTGGCCAGGGCCACGGCACCGGCGGCGACCAGGTCGGCCGGGGCAGCGTCGTGGTGAGTGGAGACGAAGATGCTGTGACCTGCTTTCTGCAGGTTCTGAGCCATGGGCTTGCCCATGATGCCGGTGCCGATGAAACCGATTTTAGCCATGAGAGATTACCTCGTTGTATTTGTTGAATCTCGATGGAGCAGACTGCTCAGGCCCGTTGTTGGACACAGAACTCTGTGGGAGCGGGTTTACCCGCGAAAGCGGCAGTGAAGCCAGCATTGCATTCGCGGGTGAACCCGCTCCCACTGGGTCAGGCATATGTCACAGGACCCCGGTCAGCCTTAGATTGCGTTATGGGTCTTCAGCCAGCCCAGGCCCGCCTCGGTGGTGGTCAGCGGCTTGTACTCCGCGCCCACCCAGCCCTGGTAGCCGATGCGGTCCAGGTGCTCGAACAGGAAGCGGTAGTTGATCTCGCCGGTGCCTGGCTCGTTGCGGCCGGGGTTGTCGGCCAGCTGGATGTGGTTGATCAGTTTCAGGTTGGCTTCCATGGTACGAGCCAGGTCACCTTCCATGATCTGCATGTGGTAGATGTCGTACTGCAGGAACAGGTTGTCGCTGCCCACCTCGGCCTGGATTTCCAGGGCCTGCTTGGTGGTGTTCAGGTAGAAGCCGGGGATATCGCGGGTGTTGATCATTTCCATGACCAGGCGGATCCCGGCGGCTTTCAGCTTGTCGGCGGCGTAGCGCAGGTTTTCCACGAAGGTCTTGCGCACGGTGGCGCAGTCCGGGCCTTGTGGGCGAATGCCGGCCAGGGCGTTGACCTGGGTGTTGCCCAGCACCTTGGCGTATTCGATGGCCTTGTCGACGCCGGCGCGGAATTCCTCGACGCGGTCAGGGTGGCAGGTGATACCGCGCTCACCCTTGGCCCAATCGCCCGCCGGCAGGTTGAACAGCACCTGGGTCAGGCCGTTGGCGTCCAGCTGCTGCTTGATCTCGGCAGCGCTGAAGTCGTACGGGAAGAGGTATTCGACGCCGCTGAAACCAGCATCGGCGGCAGCCTTGAAGCGGGCCAGGAAGTCCTGTTCGGTGAACAGCATGGACAGGTTGGCAGCGAAGCGAGGCATGTTGTGTCTCCTTGCGATGAAGGCCCCCGGCGCCCTCAGGTAGGGGCCGGCACGGGGGCGTCAGGCGATCAGTCCAGCAGCGAGATGGCGGTTGGCGCGTCGTTGCCGACCAGGGCCAGGTCTTCGAACTCGTTGACCGCGTTGATCTCGGTGCCCATGGAAATGTTGGTCACACGTTCGAGAATCACTTCGACCACCACCGGCACGCGGAACTCTTCGGCCATCTTCTGTGCCTTGAGCAGGGCAGGGGCGATTTCGGCCGGCTCGAACACACGGATGGCCTTGCAGCCCAGGCCTTCGACCACGGCGACATGGTCGACACCGTAGGTGGCGGCGTCGGTCGAGTTGATGTTCTCGAACGCCAGTTGTACACAGTAATCCATGTCGAAGCCACGTTGCGCCTGACGGATCAGGCCCAGGTAGGCGTTGTTCACCAGTACGTGCACGTACGGCAGGTTGAACTGTGCGCCCACCGCCAGCTCTTCGATCATGAACTGGAAGTCGTAGTCACCCGACAGCGCGACCACCTTGCGTTTCGGATCGGCCTTGACCACACCGAGGGCGGCAGGGATGGTCCAGCCCAGCGGGCCGGCCTGGCCGCAGTTGATCCAGTGGCGTGGCTTGTACACGTGCAGGAACTGCGCGCCGGCGATCTGCGACAGGCCGATGGTGCTGACGTAGCAGGTGTCCTTGCCGAATACTTGGTTCATCTCTTCGTAGACGCGCTGCGGCTTGACCGGCACGTTGTCGAAGTGGGTCTTGCGCTGCAGGGTGGCCTTGCGCTCCTGGCAGTCTTGCAGCCAGGCCTTGCGGCACTTCAGCTTGCCAGCGGCTTTCCACTCGCGGGCCACTTCGAGGAACACGTCCAGTGCCTTGCCGGCGTCGGAAACGATACCCAGGTCTGGGGTGAATACGCGGCCGATCTGGGTTGGTTCGATGTCCACGTGCACGAACTTGCGGCCTTCGGTGTAGACGTCGACGGAACCGGTGTGGCGGTTGGCCCAGCGGTTACCGATACCGAACACCAGGTCGGATTTCAGCAGGGTGGCGTTGCCATAACGGTGCGAAGTCTGCAGGCCGACCATGCCGACCATCTGCGCGTGGTCGTCCGGGATGGTGCCCCAGCCCATCAGGGTCGGGATTACCGGTACACCGGTCAGCTCGGCGAACTCGACCAGCTTGTCGCTGGCGTCGGCGTTGATGATGCCGCCACCGGCTACCAGCAGCGGGCGCTCGGCGTCATTGAGCAGGGCCAGGGCTTTTTCGGCTTGTACACGGGTGGCGGACGGCTTGTGCACTGGCAGCGGTTCGTAGGCGTCGATGTCGAATTCGATTTCGGCCATCTGCACGTCGAACGGCAGGTCGATCAGTACCGGGCCTGGGCGACCGGTGCGCATTTCATAGAAGGCCTTCTGGAAGGCGTAAGGCACCTGGCCTGGCTCCAGTACGGTGGTGGCCCACTTGGTGACCGGCTTGACGATGTTGGTGATGTCGACAGCCTGGAAGTCTTCCTTGTGCAGGCGGGCACGTGGAGCCTGGCCGGTGATGCAGAGGATCGGGATGGAGTCGGCGGAGGCACTGTAGAGGCCGGTGACCATGTCGGTGCCGGCTGGGCCGGAGGTGCCGATGCACACACCGATGTTGCCCGGGTTGGCACGGGTGTAACCCTCGGCCATGTGCGAGGCGCCTTCGACGTGACGAGCGAGGACGTGATCGATGCCACCGACTTTCTTCAGGGCCGAGTACAACGGGTTGATGGCAGCCCCCGGGATGCCGAACGCGGTATCTACACCTTCACGGCGCATGACCAGAACGGCTGCATCGATTGCTCTCATTTTGCTCATGGTTTGTGCCTCATCGATTTTGTAATTGTATACAACTTGCTTTGTGCCAGAGTGTATTCATGGCTGGCCGCTTAGGTCAACGGGTTTTCGTCGGCGGATGTCGCTTTCATTCGAGCGCCCGTGAAAACGGAGGTTTGCGCCATCGCATACGATCGTTTCAAAATATTGTATACAAAAATATCTTCCGTTGTGTTCTATTTGTTCTATCGGTTTTCAACTGCCCTCAGGGCTTCTCACAACAAGAAGAGGACCTTTCCATGAACGCTTTGAACCTGAAAGTCGCGGTCAGCCTGGTGAACGCCGCGCTGGCGGCTGGCCGCAAGATCAATGCCGCGCCACTGACCGTGGCGGTGCTGGATGCCGGCGGCCATTTGCTGGCGCTGCAGCGCGAGGATGGCGCCAGCCTGATTCGGCCGGAGGTAGCTACTGGCAAGGCCTGGGGCGCGATTGCCCTGGGCAAGGGTTCGCGCCTGCTGGCACTGGACGCACAGCAACGGCCGGCTTTTTTTGCCGCGCTGAACGGGTTGGGCGAGCGGCCGGTGGTGCCGGCGCCGGGTGGCGTGCTGGTGCGTGATCAGGACGGCAAGGTGCTGGGTGCGGTAGGGATCAGCGGCGATACGTCGGATATCGACGAACAGTGCGCGATCAGTGCGATCGAGGAGGTGGGGTTGAAGGCGGATGCGGGTGTAGCAGCCTAATCTGGTAGCCTAATTCTCTATTGCCTGTTCCGGCCTATTCGCGGGTGAACCCGCTCCCACAGGACCATCACACGCTTGAAGCTCGTGGTGTCCCTGTGGGAGCGGGTTCACCCGCGAAGAAGCCAGCGCCGGGGGTCAGGCCACCTCAGGCTCACAACCCTTGAGCACCATGCGGATGATGGTCTCGGCTGCGGCGTCATAATCGCTGTCGGCCAGCTTGGCCTTGCCGGTCACCGCAGAGATCTGCCAATCGAAATCGGCATAGGTCTGGGTCGCTGCCCAGATGCTGAACATCAGGTGGTGCGCATCCACATGGGCGATCTGCCCGCGGTCGATCCAGCGCTGGATGCACTCGATGTTATGCCGCGCCTGCTCGTTCAACTGCGCTACCTGGTTCGGCGACAGGTGCGGGGCGCCGTGCATGATCTCGCTGGCGAACACCTTGGACGCATGCGGCAGGTCGCGGGAAATGCGGATCTTCGAGCGGATATACGCACTCAGCACTTCCTTCGGGTCACCTTCGGCATTGAACGGGGTCGACGCCTGCATGATCGGCGCGATGATGCTTTCCAGGACCTCGCGGTAGAGGTTGTCCTTGGATTTGAAGTAGTAATACACGTTCGGCTTGGGCAGGCCGGCCTTGGCCGCGATATCGCTGGTCTTGGTGGCGGCGAAGCCCTTGTCGGCGAATTCCTCGCTGGCCGCGCGCAGGATCAATTCCTTGTTGCGCTCGCGAATGGTGCTCATGGTCAGGGATCTTCCTCGTGTCTGGCCACCTCTAAGAGGGATCGGGCATGGTAGCACCGGGCTCGACGGGCGCTCAAGGCGGCGGCTTTGGGCTAGAATCCTGGGCACTCACTCTTCTGGATACAGGCAAACATGGCAGGAAGCAGTCTACTGGTACTGATCGACGATATCGCCACTGTGCTCGATGACGTCTCGGTGATGACCAAGGTGGCGGCGAAAAAGACCGCAGGCGTGCTGGGCGATGACCTGGCCCTGAATGCCCAGCAGGTCACCGGGGTGCGTGCCGAGCGCGAGATCCCGGTGGTGTGGGCCGTGGCCAAGGGCTCGATGGTGAACAAGGCCATCCTGGTGCCGGCGGCGCTGCTGATCAGTGCGTTCATCCCTTGGGCGGTGACACCGTTGCTGATGCTGGGCGGTGCCTACCTGTGCTTCGAGGGTTTCGAGAAGCTGGCGCACAAGTTCCTGCACAGCAAGGCCGAGACGGACGCCGAGCACGAAGCGCTCAAGGAGGCGGTGGCTGATGCCAATGTCGACCTGGTGGCATTCGAAAAAGCCAAGATCAAGGGCGCGGTACGTACCGACTTCATCCTTTCGGCGGAAATCATCGCCATCACCCTGGGCATCGTTGCCGATTCGCCGTTGACCCAGCAGATCGTCGTGCTGTCGGGCATCGCGGTGGTCATGACCATCGGCGTGTACGGGCTGGTGGGCGGTATCGTCAAGCTCGATGACCTGGGGCTGTGGATGACTCGTAAGGCATCACGCCTGGCCAGGGCGGTGGGTAACGGCATCCTGCGGGCTGCCCCGTACATGATGAAGAGCCTGTCGGTAATCGGTACGGCGGCCATGTTCCTGGTCGGTGGCGGGATCCTGGTGCATGGCATCGGGCCGCTGCATCACGCCATCGAGGCGTTCAGCGAAGGGCGTGGCGGGGCGTTGACCGTGGCGCTGCTGAACGGCGGTGTCGGGGTTGTGGCCGGTGCCGTGGTGCTGGCGGTGGTGGGCATTGCGGGGAAATTGTGGCGGGCGGTTCGGCCGGCCAATTGATGCGGCCTGGCCGGGGCTTCGCCCCGGTTCGCGGGTGAACCCGCTCCCACAGGTACAGCGCAGGCCTTGAATCCGGCGCGGACTTTGTGGGAGCTGGCTTGCCGGCGATGGGCCGCAGCGCGGCCCCACGCGGCTTCGCCCCGGTTCGCGGGTGAACCCGCTCCCACATGTATAGCGTCTGCCATGAATCCGGTGCGGACCCTGTGGGAGCGGGTTTACCCGCGAATGGGCCGCAAGGCGGCCCCTGTACTCAGATCAGAAATGTACCTTGAGCAGGAAGCTCATGGTGTTCTGGTCGGTGGTGAAGGCATCGGAATCCTTGATGCCGTACTTGTTCTTCCAATAGTCGTACTCGACACCCACATACAGCTGCTTCTCGCCCAGGTGCAAGGCCTTGCCCAGGTCATACTTGATCTGCGGATTGAAGTGCAGGTTGGCCTGGTAGGTGCCGCGGCGGTTCTCGTCGTTGTCCACCACCCAGTCCATGAAACCGTCGATCAGCACATCGGACGAACCGACCGGAATGGTGTACGACCACACCGGGGTGATCTGCCACACGTTGTCGCCAGCGCGGCTGCCGTCGGTGGTGCGGTTGTAGAAGTTCAGCTGGAAGTAGTCGAAACCAGGGATGTCCAGGTCGAAGCCTGGGCCAATCAGGTACGACTCGGTATCACCTTCGCCGAACTCGTAGGTCATCGCCAGCAGCACGTCCTTGACCGGGCCGAAGGCCAGCTTCTGGTCGAAGATCTTGCCGAACGACAGGCGCGGGCTGATTTCGCCGTAGTAGGTGTTCGGGCCATTGCCCTCATCTTTCTGGCCCTGGTAGAAGATCTTGTCGACAAAGATGAAGTTATCGCCGTACTTCCAGCCATCAGCGTGCTCGAAGGTCACGGTTTGCTGGATCGACGGGTTGACCTTGAAGTTCTTGCCCCACAGGTAGGTCAGGCTGTTGTTCTGCCATTGCAGCAGGTCGCCGCCGAAGGTGGTGCCACAGGCCAGCAGGCCGCCGGCGAGGATCAGGCTGTTGATGGTACGCATTGCGAGTGTCGCTCCCTTGATTGATCTGTTGTCAGCGCTCGTTGTTGGCGCTTTTTTGTCTTTTGAGTCAGCTTTTTTCGATAGGCCACAGCTGTTTGGCAAGGGTTGAGCCAACTTTCCTGGGCTGGCAAAACCTTCCTGCTCGACTTCGTTCTGAACGGATGAAAAGGGTCTTTCAGGCTGGCAACACGTTGGCCAACCGCCCGTATTCATTGACTGAGCGGTCAGTAAACGCAGGCAGAATCCCTTCTGCCCTGATCGAGGGGGCGCGCAGATTACTGGCTTGCGCGCCTTGCCTCAAGTGCTCCGTCCTGGAGCAGTGTGGTACAAACTTGTGCGTTCGGTCAGTTTTTCAGAAGTGCACTTTGATCAGCGCGCTGGTAACGCTCTGGTTGCTGTCGATGTTTCCCTGGCTGTCGATGCCGTACTTGTCCTTCCAGTAGCTGTACTCGATGCCCACGTACAGCTGCTTGGCGCCCAGGTTCAGGGCTTTGCCCAGGTCGTACTTGACCTGTGGGTTGAACTGCAGGTTGGCGTGGTAGGTGCCACGGCGGGTCTGGTCGTTGTCGACCACCCAGTCCATGTAACCGTCGATCAGAATGTCGGATTTGCCCACCGGAATGGTGTACGAGAAAGCCGGGGTAATCTGCCAGACGTTGTCACCGGGGCGGCTGCCTTCGGTGTTGCGCAGGTAGAAGTTGAGGGTGAAGTAGTTGAAGCCGGGAATGTTCAGGTCGAAGCCAGGGCCGATCAGGTAGGCCTCGTTGTCGCCCTCGCCACGCTCGTAGGTCATGGCCAGCAGCACATCCTTGATCGGGCCGAAGGCCAGCTTCTGGTCAAAGATCTTGCCGAACGACAGGCGCGGGCTGAACTCACCGTAGTAGGTGGTCACGCCTTTGCCCGGGTCGGGCTTGCCGTTGTAGAAGATCTTGTCGACGAACATGAAGGTGTCGCCGTACTTCCATTTGTTGGCGTGCTCGAAGGTAACCGTCTGCTGGATGCCTGGGTTGACCTTGAAATCCTTGCCGTACAGGTAGCTCAGGCTTTCGCCATGCCACTGCAGCCATTCGCCAGCGTGGGCGGGAAGGGTGGCCAGCAGGCTGCTGCCCAGCAAGAGGGACGAGGTGATGCGTTTCATGTTGTGGTTCCCGGACTTATTGTTTTTGTTGGGTTTTTTTGGCGCGCAGGCGCCCCGGACGGCCCATTCCGGCGGGCCGACGGTGTAGCGTTTACGGCGAATTCGAGGTGGGGCGGCAGTGCGCCGCCCCCCTTTGCTCAATGCTGGTGACAGGCTTCGTTGTGCACCGCGCGGTCGGCACCGCCAAGGATGTTGAACAGCACGTTCAACACCAGGGCACTGACCGTGGCCATGGCGATGCCACTGTGGGTGATGGGTTCCATCCACTGGGGCATCTGGGCGAAGAACTCCGGACGCACCACGGGGATCAACCCGAAGCCGACGCTCACCGCAACCAGCAACTGGTTGCGACGGTCGCCGATGTCCGCTTCCTGGAGAATCTTGATACCGGTGGCGGTGACCATGCCGAACATGGCGATGGACGCGCCGCCCAGTACCGCAGGCGGGATCGAGGCAATCAGGAAGGCCGCCTTGGGCAGCAGGCTGAGCAGGATCAGCAGTGCACCGGCCACGATGGTGACATAGCGGCAGCGCACCCCGGTCATCTGCACCAGGCCGATGTTCTGGGCGAACGAGGAGTGGGTGAAGGTGTTGAAGAAGCCGGCGATGAACGACGCGCCGGCATCGCACAGCAGGCCGCGACGCAACATCCCTGGGGTAACTTCACGATCGGTCACCTTGCCCAGGGCCAGGAACATGCCGGTGGACTCGACGAAGATGATCACCACCACCAGGCACATGGACAGGATCGGCGCCAGGCTGAAGGTCGGCATGCCGAAGTGCAGTGGGGTTACCACTTGCAGCCAGGGTGCGTCGTTCAGGCCCGACAGGTCGACCATGCCGATGGAACCGGCCAGGACGTAGCCCAGGCCCATGCCCACCAGCACCGACACGTTGACCCAGAAGCCACGCATGAAACGGTTGATCAGCAGGATTACCGCCAGCACCAGGCCAGCCACCATCAGGTAGATCGGTGAGCCGAAGGCTTCAGCTTCCTGGCCGCCACCAGCCCAGTTGACTGCCACCGGGAACAGCGACAGGCCAATCGAGGTGATCACCGTACCGGTGACCAGTGGCGGGAAGAAGCGTACGACCTTGGACATGAACGGCGCGATCAGCATGCCGAAGAAACCGGCGGCGATGGTGGCGCCGAAGATCCCTTGCAGGCCCACGCCTGGCATGCCGGCCATGGCCACCATGCTGCCGACGGCAGCGAAACTGGCACCCATCATCACCGGCATGCGGATGCCCACCGGGCCGATACCGAAGGACTGGATGATGGTGGCGACGCCAGCGACCAGCAGGTCGGCGTTGATCAGGAAAGCGACTTCTTCACGGGACAACCCGGCGGCCTGGCCGATGATCAACGGCACGGCGATCGCGCCACCGTACATCAGCAGAACGTGTTGCAGGCCAACCAGGATCAGTTGGAACAGGGGCAAGGGCTCACGCGGCGGCGCAACAGGGATGTACGCCTTGCGGGACTCGGACATGCAGCACCTCGAGTTTTGTTTTTATTCTCGGATCCAAGCGCCGGCCTCAGGCGGCAGGCTCACAATGAAGAGAGCCTGGAGTCCCGCCTGACGCTGAACGCTCGATGCTTGCTTGTTGCGTATATCTTGAAACAGAGGCCGGGATTACCGGCCTCTTCGCGGGTGAACCCGCTCCCACAGGGGGCGGTGTTATCCCGACATTTGTGTTTCAGTTGACCGGGGCGCCTTTGGCGATCCAGTCACCGACCAGCTTGCGCTCTTCGGTGGTCATCTGGGTGATGTTGCCCAGCGGCATGATCTGGCTGGCGACCGCTTGCGCCTGGATGCGCGCGGCCTGGGCCTGGATCTGCTGCGGGGTGTCGAACATCACGCCGGCAGGGGCGGCGCTGAACAGTGGGCTGGTCGGCTTGGACGAGTGGCACACGGTGCAGCGTTCCTGGATGACATTGTGGATCTTGTCGAAGGTCTCGCCGCCGGCCTGGGCCGTGGCCTGGGCAGGGGCTTCGGCCGGCGCGGCAGGCGCTGCGGCAGCCTTGGCGGCGTCTTCGGCGCGTTGCTCGGCTGCGGTCTTGCCACCTACAGCGGTCGCGGGCAGTGGCTGGTACTCGACTTTCGCCGCAGCCTGCTCAGGGCTGACCGCCATCGGTTTCGGACCGGTGACGTAGGCCAGGCAGATCATCGCCAGGGCGCCGACCGGCAGGGTCCAGGCGTACTTGTTGCTGTCGTGGCGGGTGTTGAAGTAGTGACGGATCAGGACCGCAGCTACCGCGATACCGGCCAGGATCAGCCAGTTGTACTGACTACCGTAGGTGCTCGGGAAGTGGTTGCTGATCATGATGAACAGCACCGGCAGGGTGAAATAGTTGTTGTGGCGCGAGCGCAGCAGGCCCTTGGCCGGCAGTACCGGGTCGGGGGTCTGGTTGTTCTCGATCGCCGCCACCAGCTGGCGCTGGGCCGGCATGATGATGCGGAACACGTTGCCGACCATGATGGTGCCGATGATCGCGCCGGTGTGCAGGTACGCACCACGGCCGCTGAACACCAGGCTGAAGCCCCAGCATGCGGCGATGATCAGCACGAACAGTACTGCACCGAGCAGCGCTGGCTTCTTGCCCAGGGGCGAGTCGCACAGGAAGTCGTAGATGAACCAGCCGGCGATCAGCGAGCCGATACCGATGGCCACGCCTTCGGCACCACTGAGGGTGCTGCCAGGGGCCAGCAGATACAGGGCCGGGTTCCAGTAGAACACCACGCACAGCAGGGCGATACCGGACATCCAGGTGAAGTAGGCTTCCCATTTGAACCAGTGCAGGTTCTCGGGCATTTTCGGGGGGGCGAGCTTGTATTTTTCCAGGTGGTAGATACCACCGCCGTGAATTGCCCAGAGATCACCCGACAACCCATCGCGCGGGTTGCTTCGGTTCAGGTGGTTCTCCAGCCAGACGAAGTAGAACGATGCACCGATCCAGGCGACGCCGGTGATCATGTGAACCCAGCGAATGCTCAGGTTCAGCCATTCGTGAAGGTGTGCTTCCACAGTATGTACCTCTTGCCGGTCACCCGATCGGGCAATGCCCTTGAATGACCGACCTTTTCTTATTGGTGGGGATTGAGGACCAGCATCTGTTCCTCGGTGAAGTAATGCTCGTCGCAGTTGTTGCCGGAACCACTGCGATCAACCACCAGGAAGTCATCCCGCTTTTCGATCGTCAGCACCGGGTGGTGCCAGACGCCGCGATGGTAATTAACGCCCTGCCTGCCATTACTGCGGAAGGCTCGGACCAAACCTGATACAGGTGCATCGCCAACTGGCGCGACCACGATCAGAAAGGGGTTGCCGAGCAGCGGGATGAAAGCCTGGCTGCCCAGCGGATGGCGTTCCAGCATGCGCACGGTCAGCGGCATGTCCAGCGCGTCGGCGCGGAAGATGCTGATGATCGCCTTGTCTTCAGGCTCGGCGGTTTCGACCGTGGCGAGCTTGTGGAAGCGCATGGTCGAGCCGTTGTTGATCATGAAGTGGTCGCTGCCATCGGTTTCGATCACATCTCCGAAGGGGGCGAAGGCTTCTTTGGTCAGGGGCTCGATCATCAGGGTGCGCATGCGGATATCTCTTCTATGTTCGTTATTCTGGATAAGGCTCAAGCGTTGCTACGGCGGTTACAGCTGCAGCAGGCGGAACAGGGCGATCAGGTTGATCTGCGCCAGGGCTTCCTTGAATTCGGCATCGGCATCGTTGTGGATGCGTTTTTCGAACGAGGCGAGGATCTGGTGCCGGTTGCTGCCTTTTACCGCCATGATGAACGGGAACTGGAACTTGGCCTTGTAGGCGTCATTCAGCTCGGTGAAACGGGCGAACTCTTCGGCGGTGCACTGGTGAATACCGGCGCCGGCCTGCTCGTTGGTGCTCGATTCGGTCAGCTCGCCCTGGATGGCGGCCTTGCCGGCCAGGTCCGGGTGAGCGTTGATCAGCGCCAATTGGTCGGCGTGGTTGGCGCTGAGCAGGATATCGCTCATGCGCTGGTGCAGCGCCTCGATCTCGTCCAGCTCGCCCAGTTGGCCCAGGTCGTAGGCTTTTTCGGCTACCCACGGCGAGTGCTCGTAGATGTCGGCGAAGGCCTTGACGAAGGCGTCGCGGTCCAGGGCGGATGGCTTGAGGGTGTTGAAGGCGGTCATCAGGCGTTCTCTTTCTTGTACGGGTGGGTGGCGTGCCAGTGGCGGGCGATGTCCACGCGACGGGCGAACCAGACCTGGTCATGGCTTTTTGCGTAATCGACGAAGCGCTTCAGTGCTGCCAGGCGTGCCGGGCGGCCAACCAGGCGGCAGTGCAGGCCGATGGACAGCATCTTTGGGGCGTCGCTGCCTTCGGCGTACAGCACATCGAAGGCGTCCTTGAGGTACTGGAAGAACTGCTCGCCGCAGTTGAAGCCCTGTACCTGGGTGAAGCGCATGTCGTTGGTGTCGAGGGTGTAGGGGATCACCAGGTGCGGCTTGCCGGTAGGGTTGTTCGGCTCCCAGTAGGGCAGGTCGTCGTCATAGGTGTCGCTGTCGTACAGGAAGCCACCTTCCTCCATCACCAGGCGGCGGGTGTTCGGGCCGGTGCGGCCGGTGTACCAGCCCAGCGGGCGCTCACCGGTGATTTCGGTGAGGATGCGGATGGCTTCGAGCATGTGCTCGCGCTCCTGGGCCTCGTCCATGTACTGGTAGTCGATCCAGCGGTAGCCGTGGCTGCAGATTTCATGGCCGGCCTCGGCCATGGCGCGGATCACGTCGGGGTGGCGCTGGGCGGCCATGGCCACGGCGAAGATGGTCAGCGGCACGCCGCTGTCCTTGAACAGCTTCAGCAGGCGCCAAACGCCGGCACGGCTGCCGTACTCGTACAGCGATTCCATGCTCATGTTGCGCGCGCCCTGCAATGGCTGGGCGGCGACCATTTCCGAGAGGAACGCTTCGGACTCCTTGTCACCGTGCAGGATGTTGCGTTCGCCACCTTCCTCGTAGTTGAGGACGAAAGATAGCGCGATGCGAGCGTTGCCCGGCCATTGCGGGTGAGGAGGGTTGTTGCCGTAACCGATCAGGTCGCGAGGGTAGTCAGCGCTCACTGCAGTCTTCCTTCTTGTGCGTTAGTGCGGGGGGTGGGCGGGCCGCGTCGGTATGTCGCACCACCGGATGGGCTGATTGTATACAACTTCTGAAATCTTTTGTAAGCCTGTTTTTCCGCATTTCTTCCCTTTTGTCGCCTCGCAGCGACCTGGAAAAACAGTGCAAGAAACCTGCCTGATTGGTCAGCTAATGACGTTGGTGTCTTTGCGGTGCCTGTATTTGCGACCGATGGGTCGTTTGTGAGCAAGAAACGGTGGGTGCGACAGATGGGTTCAAAAAATTGTGTACAATTTTGCGATGGAATGTCTTAATGGCGTCATTCCCGCGCATCGCAGGCCCTTTGGCGTGATGATGGCCGTGTATTTTTTGCCCACAGATTGAACAAGAGGCGACAAGCAATGGGACGTTTGACCACACACGTACTGGATGCCGCGCATGGCTGCCCGGGCAGCTCGATCAAGGTCGAGCTGTACCGTGTCGAAGGCCAGCAGCTGGAGCTGGTGAACACCGCCCTGACCAACAGCGATGGCCGCGTCGACGCGCCACTGCTGCAGGGTGACGATTACCGTACCGGCGTCTACCAGCTGCAGTTCAGCGCTGGCGACTACTACCGCGCTCGCGGTGTACAGCTGCCAGCCCAGGCGTTCCTGGATGTTGTCGTGCTGCGCTTTGGCATCGACGAGCAGCAGGAGCACTACCACGTGCCGCTGCTGATCTCGCCGTACAGCTATTCGACCTATCGTGGAAGCTAGTTGGTCGCTAGAAGAATCTTCGTAGGTCCTTTGGCCCGCTCTCACACTGGCGGGTTTTTTTTCGTCTGCTGTTTTTTGTATTGCCTGCACCGGCCTCTTCGCGGGTAAACCCGCTCCCACAGGCCGCGAAGAGGCCGGACAGGCTGTAGAAACAAAGAAAGGGCGCCGAGGCGCCCTTGGTTGGTGCAGCGGGGGTCAGAGGAACACGAACTTGGCAATGAAGATCGCGCACAGCACCCACAGGCTGGCGGAGATTTCCTTGTATTTGCCGGTACCTGCCTTCAACGCCACGTAGCTGATGAAGCCCAGGGCAATACCGTCGGCCACCGAGAAAGTCAGCGGCATCATGATCACCGTGACGATCGCCGGAATGCTGTCGGTGGCCTCGTCCCAGTGGATATGCGCCATGCTGCCCATCATCAGCATTGCCACGTAGATCAGCGCACCGGCGGTGGCATAGGCCGGAATCATCCCGGCCAGCGGCGCAAAGAACATCGCCGCGATGAACAGCAGGCCGACCACCACTGCAGTCAGGCCGGTACGGCCACCTGCGGCTACACCGGCAGCACTTTCCACATAGCTGGTCACCGGCGGCACGCCGACCACGGCGCCAAACACACTTGAAGCACTGTCGGCCTTCAGCGCCTTCGACAGGTTCTCGATGCGCCCGTCCGGCGCCACCAGGTTGGCCCGCTGCGCCACGCCCATCAGGGTGCCGGCGGTGTCGAACATGTGCACGAACAAAAACGCCAGCACCACGCTGATCATGCTGACGTTGAACACGCCGGCCACGTCCATGGCCATCCAGGTCGGTGCCAGGCTTGGCGGCATCGACATCACCCCGCCGAACTTCACCAGGCCCAGGCCCCAGCCGGCCAGGGTGACACCGATGATGCTGATCAGGATCGCACCGAACACCCGCTTGTAGCTGAGGATGGCGATCAGCAGGAAGCATACCGCCGCCAGCAGCGGCCCCGGCTCATGCAGCGAGCCCAGCTTGATCAGCGTGGCCGGGCTGTCGACGATGATGCCTGCCGTTTTCAGGCCGATCAGCCCGAGAAACAATCCGACGCCGGCCCCCATGGCATGGCGCAGGCTGACCGGGATGCTGTTGAGCAACCATTCGCGCACTTTCGACAAGGTCAGGAACATGAACAGCACACCCGAGACGAATACTGCGCCCAGTGCCGTTTCCCAGTTGTAGCCCATGGTGCCGACCACGGTGTAGGTGAAGAACGCGTTGAGCCCCATGCCCGGCGCCAGGCCCACCGGCCAGTTGGCGTACAGGCCCATCAGCAGGCAGCCAAGCGCGGCGGCGATGCAGGTGGCGACGAAGGCGGCACCGTGGTCGATGCCAGCGTCGGCCATGATGTTGGGGTTGACGAAGATGATGTAGGCCATGGTGATGAAGGTGGTCACCCCGGCGATCATTTCGGTCCTGACGGTGCTGCCGTGTTGCTTGAGTTTGAAAATCCGCTCCAGCCAGCTCGTTTCGAGCGGTGGGGCAAGATCCAGCGTAGGGGCTTCGGATTTGCGGCTTTCCACAGCAAGTACTCCTCAAGTCTTTCTTGTTGTTATGGAGCCAGTGGCCTGCGCAATGCACTTGGCGGCTCCGCGAGGGAAGGCAGACGTCTGACCGGTTTGTTGACTTGCGGGTCAAGAAGTTGCTCGGTGGATTATCCTTTTGTGTACAAAGAATGCAAATAATGTTTTATCTTTTGTGTGCGCAAGGTGTCGTACAACGGCTATATAGGTAAAAGGCCACCTGCAGAAACGGCTCAGCCTGTGTACAATGGCGCCATACTTTCCTTCGTGCCTCGAGAGCCCATGAACGAACAGCTGCAACCTCTGAAGAAACCTGCGCGTACCGGCAAGGCTGGCCGCAGTGGTACCCAGGACGACATCGTCTACGCGCATATTTTCGAGGCGATCCTCGAGCAGCGTCTGGCACCGGGCACCAAGTTGAGCGAGGAAGCGCTGGGCGAGATCTTCGGCGTCAGCCGCACCATCATCCGCCGCGCCTTGTCGCGCCTGGCCCACGAAAGCGTGGTGCTGTTGCGGCCGAACCGCGGTGCGGTGGTGGCCAGCCCGACGGTGGAAGAGGCCCGCCAGGTGTTCTTCTCCCGGCGCATGGTCGAACGTGCCATCACCGAACTGGCCGTGCAGCACGCTTCCCTCGAGCAGCTCAACGAGCTGCGGCAGATGGTGCGTGAGGAGCGCGACAGCTTCTCCCGTGGTGACCGCGGCGCCGGCATTCGTCTTTCCGGCGAATTCCACCTCAAGCTGGCCGAGGCTGCGGGTAATGCGCCACTGGTCAGCTTCCAGCGCAGCCTGGTATCGCAGACCTCGCTGATCATTGCCCAGTACGAGAGCGGCAACCGTTCGCATTGCTCCTATGACGAACACATGCAGCTGATCGACGCCATCGAGGCGCGCGATGCCGAGCAGGCGGTGAGCCTGATGATGCACCACATGGATCACATCGACAGCAAGCTGAACCTGGACGAGGAGAGTGCCTCGGACGATCTGCATGCCGTGTTCTCGCATTTGCTGAAAAAGCCCAAGGTATCGGTCAAGGGTTGATCGTTTGCTTAAGTGAATGGAATGCGCCGTTGTGGGAGCGGGTTCACCCGCGAACACCGGCGCAGCCGGTGCCATACACCGTGTTGCCTTCTTCGCGGGTAAACCCGCTCCCACAAGAAGCACGGCCATTTCTGGCCATTAATCAAAGGTCTGCTAAATTCTTGTGAGCAAACCTTCATCAAGCAGTTGGGCTTGCGCATTCGTTGCGTTCAACTTCTTGAGGAATGGACTCATGAGCATGTCCCTCGGTAAACGCATGGGGGCCGAGCTGGTCGGCACCTTCTGGCTGGTGCTTGGCGGCTGTGGCAGTGCGGTACTCGCCGCAAGCTCCCCCATCGGCATCGGTGTACTCGGCGTCGCCTTCGCCTTCGGCCTCACCGTGCTGACCATGGCCTTCGCCATCGGCCATATCTCCGGTTGTCACCTTAACCCCGCCGTGTCATTCGGGCTGGTGGTGGGCGGGCGCTTCCCGGCCAAAGAGCTGTTGCCCTACGTGATCGCCCAGGTGATCGGCGCCATCCTGGCGGCAGGTGTGATCTACCTCATCGCCAGCGGCAAGGCAGGTTTCGAGCTGTCTGCGGGATTGGCTTCGAATGGCTACGCCGACCACTCGCCCGGCGGCTACACGCTCGGGGCAGGCTTTGTCAGTGAAGTGGTGATGACGGCGATGTTCCTGGTGGTGATCATGGGCGCCACCGACGCCCGGGCGCCGGCGGGTTTTGCGCCGATCGCCATCGGCCTGGCCCTGACCCTGATCCACCTGATCTCGATCCCGGTGACCAATACCTCGGTCAACCCCGCGCGTAGCACGGGGCCGGCCTTGTTCGTCGGTGGCTGGGCCCTGCAACAGCTTTGGCTGTTCTGGGTGGCGCCGCTGATCGGTGCGGCGATCGGCGGCGCATTGTACCGGGGCTTGGCGAACGAGCCTTAGCGCTGGTGCACGCAACGCCCGGCGGCGTAGGTTTCGCGCACGGTGCGGTCGTCGCCGAGGGTGGTGAGCACGAACAGGGTTTCCTCGATGCTGTTGGACTGCTGGATGCGGTAGTCCAGCAGTGGCGTGGCCTTGTAGTCCAGTACCACGAAGTCGGCGTCGTTGCCCGGGCGCAGGCTACCGATGCGGTCGTCCAGGCGCAGTGCGCGCGCGCCGCCCAGGGTGGCCAGGTACAGTGACTTGTACGGGTGCAGACGCGCGCCCTGCAACTGCATCACCTTGTACGCTTCGTTCAGGGTATTGAGCAGCGAGAAGCTGGTGCCGGCGCCAACGTCGGTGCCCAGGCCCACATTGACCTTGAAGCGCTCGGCCTGGGGCAGGTTGAACAGGCCGCTGCCGAGGAACAGGTTGGAGGTGGGGCAGAAGGCCACGGCCGAGCCGGTTTCGGCCAGGCGCTGGCATTCGTCATCGCACAGGTGCACGCCATGGGCGAATACCGAGCGCTCGCCCAGCAGCTCGAAGTGGTCGTACACGTCGAGGTAACCCTTCTGCTCGGGGAACAGCGACTTGACCCAATCGATTTCCTTGAGGTTTTCCGACAGGTGCGTGTGCATGTACACCCCCGGGTGTTCCTTGAGCAGTTGGCCCGCCAGCGCCAGCTGTTCAGGCGTACTGGTCGGGGCGAAACGCGGGGTGACTGCATAGTGCAGGCGGCCCTTGCCGTGCCAACGCTCGATCAGTGCCTTGCTTTCGGCATAGCCGGACTCGGCGGTGTCGGTCAGGTAGTCCGGGGCGTTGCGGTCCATCATCACCTTGCCGGCGATCAGGCGCAGGTCCAGGCGCTCGGCTTCCTCGAACAGGGCATTGACCGATTCCGGGTGCACGCTGCCGAACACCAGGGCGGTGGTGGTGCCGTTGCGCAGCAGTTCCTTGAGGAAGATCTTCGCCACCTGGTCGGCGTGGCCCTTGTCGGCGAACTGCTTTTCGCAGGGGAAGGTGTAGGTGTTCAGCCAGTCCAGCAGCTGTTCGCCGTAGGAGCCGATCATGCCGGTCTGCGGGAAGTGGATGTGGGTGTCGATGAACCCCGGGGTGATCAGCGCGTCCTGGTAGTGCTCGACCGGGATGTCGGCGTCCAGGGTCGGCAACAGTTCGGTGGCGTGGCCTACGGCGCGGATGCGGCCGTCGTCGACTACCAGCAGGCCGTCCTCGAAGTATTCATGGGAAGCCTCCAGGCCCACCTCGGCCGGGTCGGCGATGCTGTGCAGGATGGCGGCACGGTAGGCTTTGCGGGTAACGGTCATAACACACTCGTCAAATGGCTTGGCTGCGCCGGGAAGGCGGCAGCAACTGGGCAATGGGGCCGGCATTGGCGGCAGCGTCGTGCTGGCCGAAGCAGGCGTTGTAGGTGGCGATGATTTCACCGGCGATGGACACGGCGATCTCGATGGGCAGCTTGCCCTTGACCTCGGCCAGGCCCATCGGGCAGCGCATGCGCGCCATCACGGCATCGTCGTAACCGCGCTCGCGCAGGCGATGCTCGAACTTGACCCGTTTGGTCTTCGAGCCGATCAGGCCGAACCAGGTGAAGTCGTTGCGCTTGAGAATGGCGGCGGTCAGTTCCAGGTCGAGCTGGTGGTTGTGGGTCATGACGATGCAGTAGCAGCCTGGCGGCAGTTCTGCCACTTCGTCGACCGGCTCCTCGCTGACCACCTTGGTCACCCCGTCGGGGATCAGGGCAGGGAATTCCTGCTCGCGCGAATCGATCCAGCGCACCCGGCAGGGCAGGGCGGCGAGCAAGGGTACCAGAGCCCGGCCGACATGACCCGCGCCGAACACCGCGATCTGCGCCTGCACCGCGGCCATGGGTTCGAACAGCAGTACATTGACGCCGCCGCAGCACTGGCCAAGGCTGGCGCCGAGGCTGAAGCGCTCCAGGTGCGGAGTGGTGCGGTGCTCTTCGAGCATTTGCCGGGCGATGTGCAGCGCCTTGTATTCCAGGTGGCCGCCGCCGATGGTGTCGAACAGGCCGCTGGCGCTGACGACCATTTTCGAGCCGGCATTGCGCGGGGTCGAGCCGCGCTCCTCGATGATGGTCACCAGCACGCAGGCTTCGCCACGGGACTGGTGGTCGGCGAGGGCGTTGATCCATTGGTGCATGATGCAACCTCTCTATAGCTGCGTCGCGATCCCTGTGGGAGCGGGTTCACCCGCGAATGCGGCGGTGAAACCACTATCGCATTCGCAGGTAAACCCGCTCCCACAGGGCCCTGCATTGTCAGTGAGGCACGGTTTCCAGTTCCTGTTCGGCAGGTTGCGCTGCAGCCACCGCCTTGCGCATCTGCTCGCAACCCCACAACACTCGCTCCGGCGTCGCCGGCGCATCCACCTGTGGCTGCACGCGGTAGTCGGCGATGCTGGCCACGGCGTCCTTGATCGCGCACCAGGCAGCGATGCCGAGCATGAACGGCGGCTCGCCCACGGCTTTGGAATGGAACACGGTGTCTTCCGGGTTCTTGCGGTTCTCCACCAGCTTCACCCGCAAATCCAGCGGCATGTCGGCCACTGCCGGGATCTTGTAGCTGGCCGGGCCGTTGGTCATCAGCTTGCCCTTGGCGTTCCACACCAGCTCTTCGGTGGTCAGCCAGCCCATGCCCTGAATGAAGCCGCCTTCCACCTGGCCGATGTCGATGGCCGGGTTCAGCGAATCACCCACATCGTGCAGGATGTCGGCACGCAGCATCTTGTATTCGCCGGTCAGGGTGTCGACCACCACCTCCACGCAGGCTGCGCCGAAGGCGAAGTAGTAGAACGGCCGGCCACGTGCCTGGCTGCGGTCGTAGTAGATCTTCGGCGTGCGGTAGAAGCCGGTGCTGGACAGCGACACCTGGGCGAAATAGGCCTGCTGCACCAGCTGCTCGAAGCTGACGATCTGGTCGCGCACGCGCACATGGCCGTTGCGGAACTCGACGTCTTCCTCGGTCACCTGGTAGTGCCGCGCGGCGAACTCGGTCAGGCGCTTCTTGAGGATTTCGGCAGCGTTCTGCGCCGCCTTGCCGTTCAGGTCGGCACCACTGGAGGCCGCGGTCGGCGAGGTGTTGGGCACCTTGTCGGTATTGGTGGCGGTAATCTGGATGCGGCTGAAATCGACCTGGAAGATTTGCGCCACCACCTGCGCCACCTTGGTATTCAGGCCCTGGCCCATCTCGGTGCCGCCATGGTTCAGGTGGATGCTGCCGTCGGTGTAGATATGGATCAGCGCACCGGCCTGGTTGAGGAAGGTGGCGGTGAACGAAATACCGAACTTGACCGGGGTCAGCGCCAGGCCTTTCTTCAGGATCGGGCTATTGGCGTTGAAGCGGCGGATCGACTCGCGGCGCTCGGCGTAGTCACTGCTGGCTTCCAGTTCGGCGGTCATCTCTTCGAGCATGTTGTGCTCGACGGTCTGGTAGTAGTGGGTGACGTTGCGCTCGGTCTTGCCGTAGTAGTTGGCCTTGCGCACCGCCAGCGGGTCACGGCCCAGGTGGCGGGCGATGTGGTCCATCACCTGCTCGATGGCGACCATCCCCTGCGGGCCGCCGAAACCACGGTAGGCGGTGTTGGAGGCGGTGTTGGTCTTGCAGCGGTGGCCGTGCACCGTGGCATCGCCCAGGTAGTAGGCGTTGTCGGAGTGGAACATGGCGCGGTCGACGATCGAGCCGGACAAGTCCGGCGAATAGCCGCAGTTGCCCGCCAGGTCGAAGTTGATGCCGTGCAGGCGCCCGTCGTCGTCGAAGCCCACATCGTATTCGACGTAGAACGGGTGGCGCTTGCCGGTCATGGTCATGTCCTCGACCCGTGGCAGGCGCATCTTGGCCGGCTGGCCGGTCAGGCGCGCCACCACGGCACACAGGCACGCCGGGCTGGCGGCCTGGGTTTCCTTGCCGCCAAAGCCGCCGCCCATGCGGCGCATGTCCAGCACCACCTTGTTCATTGGCACATCGAGTACTTCGGCGACCAGTTTCTGCACTTCGGTGGGGTTTTGCGTGGAGCAGTAGACAATCATGCCGCCATCTTCGGTCGGCATCACCGAGGAAATCTGCGTTTCCAGGTAGAAGTGTTCCTGGCCACCGATGTGCAGCGTGCCCTGGATGCGGTGCGGGGCACTGGCCAGGGCAGCAGCGGAATCGCCACGCTGGTGGGTGTGGCTGTCGAGCACGAAGTGTTTCTTGCGCAATGCCTCGACCACATCCAGCACCGGCTCCAGGTCTTCATATTCGACGATGGCGGCCATGGCCGCACGGCGTGCGGTGTCGAGGTCACGGGCGGCCACGGCGAGCACCGGCTGGCCGAAGAACTCGACCTTGTCGATGGCCAGCAGCGGGTCGCCGGCCACCACAGGGCCGATGTCCTTGAGGCCAGGGATGTCTTCGTGGGTGATGGCGATGCGCACGCCCTCGAAGGCATAGCACGGCGTGGTGTCGATGCGCAGGATGCGCGCGTGGGCGCGGTCGGCGGTGCGCGCATAGACGTGCAACTGGTTGGGGAATTCCAGGCGGTCGTCGATGTACACCGCGTCGCCGGACACATGCTTGTCGGCGCTGTCGTGCTTGACGCTGCGGCCGACCCCGGTGGTCAGGTCCTGGCTGAACAGTTCGGCCATCTCGGCCTGGCTCTTGGCTACGTGATGGTTAGACATAAGCGGTCACCCGGGTTTCGATGTACGGCGTTTGCTGTTCGATGAAGTACTTGCGCAGCAGGTTCTGCGCGGTCAGCAGGCGGTACTCCTTGCTGGCGCGGAAGTCGCTGAGCGGGGTGAAGTCTTCGGCCAGGGCCTGGCAGGCGCGCTCGATGGCGGCCTGGTTCCAAGGCTTGCCGCGCAGCGCTGCTTCACAGGCACGGGCCCGTTTGGGGATCGCCGCCATGCCGCCGAAGGCGATGCGCACACCGCTGACCACGCCGTTTTCGATGCTCAGGTTGAAGGCACCGCACACCGCAGAAATGTCATCGTCCAGGCGTTTGGACACTTTATAGGCGCGGAACGCCCAGTCGCTGGTGGCGCGCGGCACGATGATCTTCTCGATGAACTCGCTGTCCTGGCGGGCAGTGATGCGGTAGTCGATGAAATAGTCTTCCAGCGGCATCACCCGCTGACGCTCGCCCTGGCGCAGGACGATCTGCGCGTCCAGGGCAATCAGCAGGGGTGGCGAGTCGCCGATTGGCGAAGCGTTACCGATATTGCCGCCCAGGGTGCCCTGGTTGCGGATCTGCAGCGAGGCGAAGCGGTGCAGCAGGGCGCCGAAATCCGGGTATTCCTCGTTCAGCGCGCCATAGCAGTCGGTGAGCGGGGTGGCGGCGCCGATTTCCAGGTGGCTGGCGGTCTTCTCGATGCGCTTGAGTTCAGCCACATGGCCGACGTAGATCATCACCGGCAAGGTCTTGTGGAACTGGGTGACTTCCAGGGCCAGGTCGGTACCGCCGGCCAGCAACCGCGCTTCGGGGTGCGAGCTGTACAGGTCGGCCAGATCGGCCACGGTCAGCGGTACCAGGCAGCGCTTGTCGCCGCTGTTCAGTTCTCCGGTCTGGGTTGGCGCAATGGCCTTGAGGCGGCTGATGGTCTGTGCCTGCTGGGCATCGAACTGGTCGCGGCAGGGCTGGCGGCAGCTCTGCTCGGCGGCGTCGAGGATCGGCCGGTAGCCGGTGCAGCGGCACAGGTTGCCGGCCAGGGCTTCCTGGGCCTGGTGCAGGTCGGGGCCGCTGCTGTTCTTCTGCAGGGCGAACAGCGACATGACGAAGCCGGGTGTGCAGAAGCCGCACTGCGAGCCATGGCAATCGGCCATGGCCTGTTGCACGCTGTGCAGTTGGCCCTGGTGCTTGAGACCCTCGACGCTGATCAGTTGCTTGCCGTGCAGCGACGATACGAAGGTCAGGCACGAGTTGAGGCTGCGGTAGCGCAGGCTGTCGTTGCCCTGGTCGTCCTGGGTCAGTTCGCCGACCACCACGGTGCAGGCGCCGCAGTCACCACTGGCGCAGCCCTCCTTGGTGCCAGGTTTGCCCAGGTGCTCACGCAGGTACTGCAGCACCGTCATGTTCGGGTCCAGGGCATGCTCACTACGCAGCTCCTGGTTGACGAGAAACTGGATCACGGGGATGGCCTCGCAATGGTTTTATTGTTGTTGGGCGGACTCTAAGCAAGAGCTGTCCTGCTGGTCAATAATTTTCTGACTCAAAGGTCAGGAAATTGTTCGTGTCACTGCCCAACGGCTCACATTGCCCATATGCCAAGCATAGATCGCGCCGCGCTCGGGGTTGCCTGTCGGGTCAAATAAACCGCCTGGCCCCTCTGCGCGATCAACGGTCAAGTACGCTACAATTCGCTGCTTGTGCCCAGTTCAATGATTTTGAAGGAAAACCATGACGTTCAAGGCCCCGGACAGCCTCTCCGAGCAGATTGCCGATTACCTGGCCGAACGCATCATTCGCGGCGAGCTGGCGCCAGGCGAGCGTATCCAGGAGCAGAAGGTCACCCAGGCGCTGAATGTCAGCCGCGGCTCGGTGCGCGAGGCGCTGCTGATCCTCGAACGCCGGCACCTGGTGGCGATCCTGCCGCGCCGGGGTGCTCATGTGACCGAACTCGACGAGCGAAGTGTGCGCAGCCTGTGCGCACTGATGGGCGAGTTCTACATCCTGCTGGGTAACGCGGTTGCGCAAAAATGGCGCACCGATGCTGACCTGCGCCCGTTCCTGGAGATCCAGCAGCGCCTGCAGCGGGCCCATGACCAGCTGGACATCAAGGCCTTCGTCGCCGACAGCTTCGCGGTCATGCGGGCGGCCTATCCGTTCGCCGACAACCCGTTCCTGCAGGAAACCGTGGAAAACCTGCAGCCGGCGATGAGCCGTGCCTACTACCTGTCGCTGGACCAGCGCCAGGCCAACATGATCGATTACCTGGACCTGTTCGCCCGCCTGCTCGACGCCGTGATCGCCCGTGACCTGCCGCGCATTCGCGAGGTGCTCACCGCTTATGGCCAGCGCAGCTGCGAACTGGTGCTGGCGGCGTTGGCCCGAGGCTGACCGATGCGCCTGAAGTGCATTCGCCTCGCCGGGTTCAAGTCGTTCGTCGACCCGACCACGGTCAACTTCCCCAGCAACATGGCGGCCGTGGTCGGCCCCAACGGCTGTGGCAAGTCCAACATCATCGATGCCGTGCGCTGGGTGATGGGCGAGAGTTCGGCGAAGAACCTGCGCGGCGAGTCGATGACCGATGTCATCTTCAATGGCTCCAGTGGCCGCAAGCCGGTCAGCCAGGCCAGCATCGAGCTGGTTTTCGACAACAGCGAAACCACCCTGGTCGGCGAATATGCCGCCTACGCCGAGATCTCGATCCGCCGCAAGGTCACCCGCGACGGGCAGAACAGCTACTACCTCAACGGCACCAAGTGCCGTCGGCGCGATATCACCGACATATTCCTCGGCACCGGCCTGGGGCCGCGCAGCTACTCGATCATCGAGCAGGGCATGATCTCCAAGCTGATCGAGGCCAAGCCTGAGGAGCTGCGCAACTTCATCGAGGAAGCCGCCGGCATCTCCAAGTACAAGGAGCGCCGCCGTGAAACCGAGAGCCGCATCCGCCGCACCCAGGAAAATCTGGCGCGCCTGACCGACCTGCGCGAAGAACTGGAGCGCCAGCTGGAGCGCCTGCACCGCCAGGCCCAGGCGGCCGAGAAGTACCGCGAATACAAAGCCCAGGAACGCCAGCTGAAGGCTCGCCTGTCTGCCTTGCGCTGGCGTGACCTGGACGATCGGGTGCGCCAGCGCGAGGCGGTGATCGGTGACCAGGATGTGGCCCATGAGGCGCTGGTGGCCGAGCAGCGCAATGCCGATGCCAGCATCGAGCGCCTGCGCGATGGCCATCACGAATTGTCCGAGCGCTTCAATCAGGTGCAGGGCCGCTTCTACTCGGTGGCCGGTGACATCGCGCGGGTCGAGCAGAGCATCCAGCACGGCCAGCAACGGCTGCGCCAGTTGCAGGATGACTTCAAGGAAGCCGAGCGCACGCGCCTGGAGACCGAGTCGCACCTGGGCCACGACCGTACCCTGCTGGCTACCTTGGGTGAAGAGCTGGCCATGCTCGAACCCGAGCAGGAAATGACCCTGGCCGCTGCCGAAGAGGCCGCCGCTGCCCTTGAAGAAGCCGAGCTGGGCATGCACGGCTGGCAAGAGCAGTGGGACAGCTTCAACAGCCGTTCCGCCGAGCCCCGGCGCCAGGCCGAAGTGCAGCAGGCGCGCCTGCTACAGCTGGAAACCAGCCTGGAGCGCCAGGCCGAGCGCCAGCGCAAGCTGGGCGAAGAGCGTGAGCTGCTGGGCAGCGAACCGCAGGATGCGGCCATGCTCGAACTGGCCGAGCAGCTGGCCAGTAGCGAAATGTTGCTGGAAGAGTTGCAGTTGTCGGAAGAGCAGGTGGTCGAGCGCCTGGAAGGCGCACGTGAGCAACTGCAACAGGCCACCCAGGCCCAACAACAGGCGCAGGGCGACCTGCAACGCCTTGGCGGTCGCCTGGCATCGCTCGAAGCCTTGCAGCAGGCCGCCCTGGAGCCGGGTGCAGGTGCTGCGTACTGGCTGCAGGACCAAGGCCTGGAGCAACAGCCGCGGCTGGCTGAAGGGTTGCGGGTAGAGCCGGGCTGGGAGCTTGCGGTAGAAACCGTGCTCGGCGCCGACCTGCAGGCCGTGCTGGTGGACGACCTCGGTAACCTCGATTTTACCGGCCTGGAGCAGGGCGAGTTGCGCTTGCTGCTGGCCAGCGGTACCGGCTCGTCGCTGCCCGGCAGCCTGCTGGAAAAGGTCGAAGGCCAGGTCGACCTGGCGCCCTGGCTGGGCCAGGTCAAGCCCGTGGAAGGCCTGGCCCAGGCACTGGCGCAGCGCGCCTCGCTCGGCGAAGGCCAGAGCCTGGTCAGTCGCGATGGCTACTGGGTTGGCCGGCACTTCCTGCGGGTGCGTCGTGGCAGCGAAGCCGAAGGCGGCGTGCTGGCACGCGGCCAGGAGATCGAGCGCCTGGGCCAGCAGCAACTGGAGCAGGAAGCGGCGCTGGAGCATTTGGAGCAGCAACTGCAGGCCCTGCGCGAGCAGCAGTTGGACCTGGAAGAACAGCGTGAGCAGCTGCGTCGCCGAACCCAGGAAGAAAACCGCCTGCATGGCGAACTGAAGGCCAACCTGTCGGCTGGTCGCGCACGTGCCGAGCAGGTCGAGCTGCGCCGCCGGCGCCTGCAGGAAGAGCTGGCCGAACTGGAAGAGCAGCGTGCCCTGGAGCACGAGCAACTGGGCGAAGCCCGCCTGTTGCTGCAGGAGGCACTGGAGCTGATGGCCCAGGATACCGAGCAGCGCGAGCAGTTGATGGCCCGCCGCGACACCCTGCGCGAAAGCCTCGACCGGGTGCGTCAGGAGGCCCGTCAGCACAAGGATCACGCCCACCAGCTGGCTGTTCGCCTGGGCTCGTTGCGTGCCCAGCACGACTCCACCCGGCAGGCCCTGGAGCGCCTGGAACAGCAGGCCGCGCGCCTGACTGAGCGCCAGGAGCAACTGAGCCTGAACCTGGAGGAGGGCGAGGCCCCGCAGGAAGAGCTGCGCCTGAAGCTGGAAGAGTTGCTGGAGCGGCGCATGAGCGTCGACGAGGAAATGCGCCAGGCCCGCCTGCATATGGACGAAGCCGACCGCGAACTGCGCGACGCCGAAAAGCGCCGTACCCAGGCCGAGCAACAGGCCCAGCTGCTGCGTGGCCAGCTGGAGCAGCTGCGCCTGGAATGCCAGGGCCTGGATGTGCGGCGCAAGACCTTGCAGGAGCAGTTGCTGGCCGATGGCTACGACCTGCAAGGCGTGCTCGCCACCCTTGAGGCCGAGGCCAGCGAGCAAGGCACCGAACAGGAACTGGAACAGCTCGAGGCGCGTATCCAGCGCCTGGGGGCGATCAACCTGGCAGCCATCGAAGAGTACGAGCAGCAGTCCGAGCGCAAGCGCTACCTGGACGCCCAGGATGCCGACCTGGTCGAAGCGCTGGAGACTCTGGAAAATGTCATTCGCAAGATCGACAAGGAAACCCGCAACCGCTTCAAGGATACCTTTGATCAGATAAATGCCGGATTACAGGCACTTTTCCCAAAAGTTTTCGGTGGTGGCAGCGCTTATCTGGAACTGACGGGCGAAGATCTACTCGATACAGGGGTAACGATCATGGCGCGGCCACCGGGCAAGAAGAACAGCACCATCCATCTGCTGTCCGGCGGCGAGAAGGCACTGACCGCATTGGCGCTGGTGTTTGCCATCTTCAAGTTGAACCCCGCACCGTTCTGCATGCTCGATGAGGTCGACGCGCCGCTGGACGATGCCAACGTCGGGCGTTACGCCCGTCTGGTCAAGGAAATGAGTGAAAGCGTGCAGTTCATCTACATCACCCATAACAAGATTGCCATGGAAATGGCGGACCAATTGATGGGGGTGACCATGCATGAGCCGGGCTGTTCGCGTCTGGTTGCCGTCGATGTGGAGGAGGCCATGGCCATGGTCGACGCCTGATGCTCGACGATAAGGGCATATTCTGTAGCGAAATGCCCCCGCCATGTGCGACAGACGGTGTAAAGTTGTCTTTGGTCGTGCTAGCTTAATGTCACTCGTTTTTTGCGTGGGTAAAACGCCTGTCAGAACATAGAGTTGGCGCCACGTGTTAAAGGGCTTTGAACCCTTTGTTTTCAAGCATATTTTTATAGAGGCACGGGATTACATGGAAATCGGTCTGCGCGAGTGGCTGATCGTCATCGGCATCATTGTCATTGCCGGGATTCTTTTCGACGGCTGGCGCCGCATGCGCGGCGGGAAAGGCAAGTTGAAATTCCGTCTGGATCGCAGTTATTCCAACCTGCCGGACGAAGAGGGCAATGCCGAAGTGCTTGGCCCGTCGCGGGTGCTGGATACCCACAAGGAGCCTGAGCTGGATGAAAGCGACCTGCCGTCGCTCAGCGCTTCTGCGCGTGATCGCGAGCGTGAGCCCAAACCGGCCAAGGCTGCCAAGCGCGGCAAGCGCGCCACCGCGGCTGCGGATGCACAGCAGGGCGACCTGAACCTGAGCGCCGAGCCGCGCGAGCCCGACCTGTTTGCCGACAGCGATGACGACTTTGCCGCGGAAAATACCCGCAGCAACGGTGCGGCGCCTGCCAGCAGCAGCGTCAAGGAGCTGCCGCCGGCCGAGGAAGTGCTGGTGATCAGCGTCATCTCCCGCGACGAGAGTGGCTTCAAGGGCCCGGCGCTGCTGCAGAACATCCTGGAAAGTGGCCTGCGCTTCGGTGAAATGGACATCTTCCACCGTCACGAGAGCATGGCCGGTCACGGCGAGGTGCTGTTCTCCATGGCCAACGCCGTCAAGCCCGGTGTGTTCGACCTGGATGACATCGACCACTTCAGCACCCGCGCGGTAAGCTTCTTCCTCGGCCTGCCGGGCCCGCGTCATCCGAAGCAGGCCTTCGACGTGATGGTGGCTGCGGCGCGCAAGCTGGCGCATGAACTGAACGGTGAGCTCAAGGACGACCAGCGCAGCGTGCTGACTGCCCAGACCATCGAGCACTACCGCCAGCGCATCGTCGAGTTCGAGCGCCGTGCGCTGACCCAGAAGCGCTGACAGATCCAGACGAAAGAGCAGCCTGAGGGCGTGCTGGTCGGTTCGGGTAATGCTGTTGCCTGTGTCGGCCTCTTCGCGGGTAAACCCGCTCCCACAAGGACACCACAAACCGCAAGGGCAGTGGAGTCCCTGTGGGAGCGGGTTTACCCGCGAAGAGGCCGGCACAGGCAATAAAACCCTGAACACCAGGCACCAACCCCAGGCTGCTCTTTTGCTTTGCAAGAGAAGACAAATCCCATGACCGCCGAAACCCGTATCCACGAACTGCGTGCCGAGCTCGACCAGCACAACTACCGCTACTACGTGCTCGATGAGCCAAGCGTGCCCGATGCCGAATACGACCGCCTGTTCAACGAGCTCAAGGCGCTTGAAGCCGAACACCCGCACCTGGTGACCCCTGACTCGCCCACCCAGCGCGTTGGTGGCGAAGCCCTGCCCGCGTTCAGCCAGGTGCGCCACGAAGTGCCCATGCTCAGCCTGGGCAACGCTTTCGAAGAGGCCGACCTGCGTGAATTCGGCCGCCGGGTGGTAGACGGGCTCGATCAGCCCGGTGCGGTCGACTACAGCTGCGAGCCCAAGCTCGACGGCCTTGCGGTGAGCTTGTTGTACCGCGACGGCCAGCTGGTGCAGGGCGCCACCCGTGGCGACGGCACCACCGGCGAAGACATCAGTGCCAATGTGCGCACCGTGCGCAACATCCCGCTCAAACTGCAAGGCCAGGGGTGGCCGGCGGTGCTGGAGGTGCGCGGCGAGGTGTACATGAGCAAGGCCGGTTTCGACCGGCTCAACGCCGCCCAGGCCGAAGCCGGCGGCAAGACCTTCGCCAACCCGCGCAACGCCGCAGCCGGCAGCCTGCGTCAGCTGGATTCGAAAATCACCGCCAGCCGCCCGTTGGAGTTCTGCTGCTATGGCGTCGGCCAGGTGTCCGCGAGCATCGGCGACAGCCACATCGGCATCCTCGAGCAGCTCAAGGCCTGGGGCCTGCCGATCAGTCGCGAACTCAAGCATGCCGCCGGCATCGAAGAATGCCTGGCCTACTACCGCGACATCGGCGAGCGACGCAACAGCCTGCCGTACGAAATCGACGGCGTGGTGTTCAAGGTCAACAGCCTGGCCGCCCAGCGCGAACTGGGCTTCCGCGCACGTGAGCCGCGCTGGGCGATTGCCCATAAGTTCCCGGCCATGGAAGAGCTGACCGAAGTGCTGGATGTCGAGTTTCAGGTCGGCCGCACTGGTGCGGTAACGCCTGTGGCACGACTGAAGCCGGTCAAGGTAGCCGGTGTGACCGTGTCCAACGCCACCCTGCACAACATGGACGAGATCGCTCGCCTGGGCCTGCGCATTGGCGACACGGTGATCATCCGCCGCGCCGGTGACGTGATTCCGCAGGTGATGCAGGTGGTGCTGGAGCGGCGCCCGGAAGATGCGCGCCCGGTGCAGGTGCCGAGTGAATGCCCGGTATGCGGCTCGCAGGTCGAGCGTACCCAACTGGTCAAGCGTAGCAAGGGCAAGGAAACCACCAGCGAGGGCGCGGTGTACCGCTGCGTCGGTCGCCTGGCCTGTGGCGCCCAGCTCAAGCAGGCGATCATCCACTACGTGTCGCGCCGCGCCATGGACATCGACGGCTTGGGCGAGAAAAGCGTCGAGCAGTTGGTGGACGAAGGCCTGATTGGCTCGCCGGCCGACCTGTACAAGCTGGAGTTCGACCAGATCGTCGGCCTGGAAGGCTTTGCCGAGGTGTCCAGCAAGAAGCTGCTGGATGCCATCGAAGCCAGCAAGCGCCCGAGCCTGGCGCGCTTCATCTACGCCCTGGGCATCCCCGACGTAGGCGAGGAGACCGCGAAGGTGCTGGCCCGCTCGCTGGGCAGCCTGGCGCGCGTGCAGCAGGCGCTGCCGCAGGTGCTTACCTACCTGCCGGACATCGGCCTGGAGGTGGCGTACGAGATCCACAATTTCTTCGAGGACGAGCACAACCGCAAGGTCATCAAGCAATTGCTCGATAGCGGCATGCAACTGCAGGACGAAGGCGAGCTGGCTGCCGAATTCGCCGCCAGTACCACGCTGGCCGGCATGATCGCCAAGCTCGACATTGCCTCGGTTGGCCCGACCGGTGCCGAGAAGCTCGTGGCCAAGCTCGACAGCCTGGAGAAGATCATTGCCGCCGACGGTATCGACCTGCGCCAGGCCCTGGCGGCCAAGCAGGCCGACGCCGTGCGCGAGTTCTTCAAGGATGAAGCCAACCAGAAACTGGCCCGGGACATCGAGGCACAGTTGCTGGCGTTCGGCATGCACTGGAGCAGCGAGAAGAAAGTGGCCGAAGGGCTGCCGCTGGCCGGCCAGACCTGGGTACTGACCGGTACCCTGGAGCGCATGAGCCGCGACATCGCCAAGGAAAAGCTGGAAAGCCTCGGGGCCAAGGTGGCGGGTTCGGTTTCCGGCAAGACCCACTGCGTGGTGGCGGGGCCGGGGGCGGGGTCCAAGCTGGCCAAGGCCAGCGAGCTGGGGGTCAAAGTGCTGGACGAAGATGCCTTCGTCACCTTCCTGGGCGAGCAGGGCATCGCTGTCTAGAAGGCCAATGGCAGATCTTGCTGCTTGCACGGTCCCTGTGGGAGCGGGCGTGCCCGCGAACACGGGCGAGGCCCGTGCCATCCACCGCGGCGCCTGCTTCGCGGGCACGCCCGCTCCCACAGGTCCTGCGCTGGTCTTGCTGTCAGCGTTAGCCCTGTAGGAGCGGGTTCACCCGCGAATTGGCAGCCCGTGGCCACCCCAACCCGGACAAGTCATTGAGAAATGATGACTTTTTCTCCTCCAGAGGTTGTATCTGCCCCCAAGACCGGTACAATGGCGCCACTCGTTGTTCAGCGAGCCTTGTAGTGGTGGCCCCATCGGTCCCCCCGCATTGATTACCCGTTAACCTGGTCAGGCCCGGAAGGGAGCAGCCATAGCGGGAACATCGAGTGCCGGGGTGTGGCTGGTGGGGCCGCCTCCATTTCCGGGGTATGAAAACCCCGCGTCTTGTCTATCCCAGTCACATCACAATGAAACGTTGCGTGCGTTGAAGGATGTGAGGCGGCATGAGCGCTTGTATTCACGCCGAGTAGGTTTTCTCACAGGCCGAGTCGAGTGCGCCTACATCTACTCTGCTGTGACAAAAATAGAGTGGTGCCTGCTAATCTGGGAGAGCAGGCATGAAAATGAGCAGGCGTGACTTGACCGTAGGTCTTCTGGTGACGGTTCTGTGGGGTGGCAACTACAGTGTCATCGAGCTTGGCTTGCGAGGGCTCGATCCCTATTTGTTGACGCTGTTACGCTTCACCTTCTGTGCGGTGCCGCTGGTTTTTTTTATCCGCCGCCCGGCCGGCGTTTCAGTGGCCGCCATGGCGGTATATGGCGTGCTGTTTGCCGTAGGTATCTGGTGGGTGGTCAACCTTGCCATGCACCAAGGCTTGAGTCCGGGTATGTCCTCGGTGTTCTTGCAGTTCAGTGCGTTCTTCACCATCCTGCTGAGCGCTATCTTTCTGCGTGAGCGTATCACCGCCGCCCATTCCTGGGGGATGGTCTTCGCGGCATGTGGGTTAGGCCTGATGCTGTTGGCGAGCAGCCAGTCGTCAACGGTGGTCGGTCTGCTGTTGGTGCTGCTTGCCGCGCTCGCCTGGGCTTTGTGCAATCTTTTGATCAAGCTCAAGCGCCCTGGTCAAATGACGGCCTTCATCGTCTGGTCGAGCTTGTACGCGCTGCCGGTCCTTGTGGTCCTCACGTTTGCCTCGCAAGGATGGTTGGCGTTCGAAGCCCTGGCCGGTGGCCTGGCATGGCCAACACTGTTTTCCGTGCTTTTCCAGAGCCTGATCACGACCATTCTGGGTTATCGCGTGTGGAACAACCTAATGAAGAAGTATCCGGCCACCCACGTCGCGCCCTTGTCGTTGCTGATACCAGTATCGGGCCTCGCAACTTCCTGGCTTTTCTTCGACGAGCAGATGAGTGCCGGGCAATGGCTGGCCATCTGCATGATCTTGACCGGCATCATGATATTCTTTTGCGGCCACTGGTTACGGACGCTCGGCGGGCGTTTTGCGCGGTTGGACTAAATGGAGGTTACCGGCGCTGGCTTGGTATTCGGGGAGGATGTCCACTTCCTTGGCCAAGGCCTGCATCAGGTCGTACAGCATGCCTTCTACTGGCTGGTCGCCTTCGATGCGCACCAGTGGCATGCTCCAGCTTTCGGCGACAGAAAAACGCAACACGGGCTGTTCAGCCTGGCTGTAGGTGCTCCACAGCAGCAACAGGGCCAGCAGTCTTCGCAAAGGCAATCCTCCCTAGATGGCACATCAGTTTCAAAGCTTAGACGACTTGCGCAGGGTGCAATTTTGCCCCCGCTCCGCTAGCATTAGCGATCTTCCGCTCGATCAGGCTACGATGGTTTTTCGATGAGTTATCAGGTTCTTGCACGTAAATGGCGTCCGCGCTCGTTCCGCGAAATGGTCGGCCAGACCCATGTGCTCAAGGCCTTGATCAATGCCTTGGACAACCAGCGCCTGCACCATGCCTACCTGTTCACCGGTACGCGGGGTGTGGGCAAGACCACCATCGCCCGTATCATCGCCAAGTGCCTGAACTGCGAAACCGGTATCACCTCCACGCCCTGTGGCACCTGTTCGGTGTGCCGGGAGATCGACGAAGGCCGTTTCGTCGACCTGATCGAGATCGACGCCGCCAGCCGCACCAAGGTCGAGGACACCCGCGAACTGCTCGATAACGTGCAGTACGCCCCGAGCCGTGGGCGCTTCAAGGTCTACCTGATCGACGAAGTGCACATGCTCTCGACCCACTCGTTCAACGCCTTGCTCAAGACGCTGGAAGAGCCGCCGCCCTACGTCAAGTTCATCCTCGCCACCACCGACCCGCAGAAACTGCCGGCCACCATCCTGTCGCGCTGCCTGCAGTTCTCGCTGAAGAACATGAGCCCGGAGCGGGTGGTCGAGCACCTCAGCCATGTGCTGGCTGCCGAGAACGTGCCGTTCGAGCCGGATGCCCTGTGGCTGCTGGGCCGTGCCGCCGATGGTTCGATGCGCGACGCCATGAGCCTGACCGACCAGGCCATCGCTTTCGGCGAAGGCAAGGTACTGGCCGCCGATGTGCGGGCCATGCTCGGCAGCCTCGATCATGGCCAGGTTTATGGTGTGCTGCAGGCGCTGCTCGAAGGCGATGCCCGGGCCTTGCTGGAGGCCGTTCGCGACCTGGCCGAGCAGGGGCCGGACTGGGCTGGCGTGCTGGCCGAAATGCTCAATGTGCTGCACCGCGTGGCCATTGCCCAGGCGCTGCCGGAAGCGGTGGACAACGGCCAGGGCGACCGTGAGCGGGTGCTGGCGCTGGCCTCGGCATTGCCAGCCGAGGATGTGCAGTTCTATTACCAGATGGGCCTGATCGGCCGCCGTGACCTGCCACTTGCGCCAGACCCGCGCGGCGGTTTTGAAATGGTACTGCTGCGCATGCTGGCGTTCCGCCCCGCCGACACCGACGACGCGCCGAAGCCGATACTAAAGCCAGTGGGGATCAGCCAGGCCACAGCTGATCCTGCAACACCGGTGGCAGCGCCGGCGGTTGCCGTGGCGCCGCCGGCCGCTGCTGTCGTGGAGCCTGTTGCACCGGTTGCCACGCAACAAGTGCAGGCGCTCGCGCCGGTCGAGCCAGCACCGCAGCCGGTTGTCGAGCCTGTGATGGCAGCTGAGCCTGCCCCGGTCAGTGAACCTGAGCCAGAACCAGAACCAGAACCGGTGGCAGAGGTGGTTGACCTGCCATGGGAAGAGCCTGCGCCAGCGGCGGCACCGGTAGTGGCCGAGCCTGCACCGGCTCCTGCACCGCCCGCTGCGCCCACGCCGGCAGCTGCCGCCCCAGCACATGACGACGAGCCGCCCTTCGACCCGTCCGCCTATGCCGCCGTGGGCATGGACCGCGACGATGAGCCGCCACTGGACGAAGACTATTACGGCGGCGAAAGCGACCCGGTCGGCTTCAGCTACCTGGACGAACTGGCCGAACATGTGCAGGAAGAAGCACCCAAGCCGGCAGCCGAACCGCTGCCGGCAGCCAAGCCGGCCACCGGCCTGGCCTTGCAATGGCTGGAATTATTCCCACAGTTGCCTGTGTCCGGGATGACAGGCAACATCGCGGCAAACTGCACGTTGATTGCCGCTGATGGCGACGACTGGCTGCTGCACCTGGACCCTGGCCAGGGGGCGCTGTTCAACGCCACCCAGCAGCGGCGCCTGAACGACGCGCTCAACCAGCACCTGGGGCGCACGCTGAACCTGCGCATCGAGCTGATCCTGCCCGAGCAGGAAACCCCGGCGCAGGCGGCGGCGCGCAAACGCGCCGAGCGCCAGCAGGACGCAGTCACCTCGATCGAGCAGGATCCGTTGATCCAGCAGATGATCAAGTTGTTCGGCGCCAAGGTGCGGCAGGATACTATTGAGCCTGTAGAAGCCCTGGTTAACCAGGGCCAGTAACGGATAACCATGCGGCCGGCCCGGTGCCGGGCCGCATCACATGACCCAATCGAGGTATTCCCCATGATGAAAGGTGGCATGGCCGGCCTGATGAAGCAGGCCCAGCAAATGCAGGAAAAGATGCAGAAGATGCAGGAAGAGCTGGCCAACGCCGAAGTCACCGGCCAGTCCGGTGGTGGCCTGGTGAGCGTGGTGATGACCGGTCGTCACGACGTCAAGCGTGTCAGCATCGACCAGAGCCTGATGTCGACTGATGAAGACGACAAGGAAGTGCTGGAAGACCTGATCGCCGCTGCACTGAACGACGCCGTGCGCAAGGTCGAGCAGAACAGCCAGGACAAGATGGGCAGCATGACCGCCGGCATGCAGCTGCCGCCGGGCTTCAAGATGCCGTTCTAAAGGCATTTGCGTTACTGAAAAAACCGCCGCTGACGACAGCGGCGGTTTTTTTATGCGCTCTCGCGGTCGACGCGGTTTGCTTTTATTGTGGGAAAAACAGACCGCGCAGGGCTGGAGGCTGATTTGACGCCGCCGCCCCCGCTGGGTATAAACCGCCTCTTATTGAATTGTCAGGCCTTCCACATGAGTTTCAGCCCCCTCATCCGCCAACTGATCGATGGCCTGCGCATCCTGCCAGGTGTCGGCCAGAAAACCGCCCAGCGCATGGCCCTGCAACTGCTCGAGCGTGACCGCAGTGGCGGCCTGCGCCTGGCCCAGGCCTTGACCCAGGCTATGGAAGGGGTTGGGCATTGCCGTCAGTGCCGCACCCTGACCGAGCAGGAGTTGTGCCCGCAATGTGCCGACCCGCGCCGTGACGATACCCAATTGTGCGTGGTCGAAGGGCCGACCGATGTGTATGCAGTGGAGCAGACCGGTTACCGTGGCCGCTACTTCGTGCTCAAGGGCCACTTGTCACCGCTGGACGGGCTGGGGCCGGAGGCGATCGGGATTCCGCAGCTGATGGCGCGGATCGAGGAGCAGGGCACCTTCACCGAGGTGATCCTGGCGACCAACCCGACGGTGGAAGGGGAGGCGACGGCGCATTACATTGCCCAGTTGCTGAGCGAGAAGGGCCTGGTGGCGTCGCGGATTGCCCATGGCGTGCCGCTGGGTGGCGAGTTGGAGCTGGTGGATGGTGGGACCTTGGCGCATGCCTTTGCCGGGCGGCGGCCGATTTCGCTCTGATTGAGAACTGTTGGGGCCGCTTTGCGGCCCATCGCGACACAAGGCCGCTCCTACAGGGACCGCGCAGACTTGAATGCGGCGCGGTCTCTGTAGGAGCGGCCTTGTGTCGCGATGGGCTGCAGAGCAGCCCCAAAACCCAACTCAGTATTCGCTAAGAGAAAACTCGGTCAGGCAGAAGGTAGGCACCCCAGCCGCCTGCAACCGGCGCGACCCCTCCAGCTCCGGCAAATCAATGATCGCCGCCGCCTCGAACACCTGCGCCCCGGTCCGGCGCACCAGGTTGGCCGCTGCCAGCAGCGTACCGCCAGTAGCAATCAGATCATCGAAGATCAACACCGAATCCCCTTCGCACAGGCTGTCGGCATGCACCTCCAGGAAGGCTTCGCCATACTCGGTCTGATAACCCTCGCTCAGCACGTCAGCCGGCAGCTTGCCCTGCTTGCGGAACAGGATCAGTGGCTTGTTCAGCTGGTGGGCGATGATCGAGCCGATCAGAAAGCCCCGCGCGTCCATGGCGCCGATATGGCTGAACTCGGCTTCGACATAGCGCTCGATGAACTGGTCGGCCACATAGCGCAGCCCGCGCGGCGACTGGAACAGCGGGGTGATATCGCGGAAGATCACGCCCGGTTTGGGGAAGTCCACTACCGGGCGGATCAGGGCTTTGAGGTCGAAGGCGTCGCTGTGCATTGTTGCGGGTATCCTGGGAAAACGAATGCCCAAGTATACCCGCTAAACGCCGGCCTCAGGCCTCCATTGCGCCACCGGCCAGCGCGCACAGCTGGATCGGGTCGAGAATGTGCACTTCCTTGCCTTCGGCACGAATAAGGCCATTTTGCTGGAAGCGGGTGAACACCCGCGATACGGTTTCCACCGCCAGGCCCAGGTAGTTGCCGATTTCGTTGCGCGACATGCTCAGGCGGAACTGGTTGGCCGAATAGCCGCGGGCGCGGAAGCGAGCCGACAGGTTGACCAGGAAGGTGGCAATACGTTCGTCGGCGGTCTTTTTCGACAGCAGCAGCATCATTTGCTGGTCGTCGCGGATTTCCCGGCTCATTACCCGCATCAGCTGGCGGCGTAGCTGCGGCAGCTGCACCGACAGTTCGTCGAGGCGCTCAAACGGGATTTCACACACCGAAGTGGTTTCCTGGGCCTGGGCCGACACCGGGTAGGCCTCGGTGTCCATGCCCGACAGGCCGACCAGTTCGCTGGGCAGGTGGAAGCCGGTGATCTGCTCTTCGCCGCTGTCGCTGAGGCTGAAGGTTTTCAGGGCGCCGGAACGTACTGCGTAGACCGAGCCGAAATTGTCACCTTGGCGGAACAGGAACTCGCCTTTTTTCAGCGGTCGCCCACGCTTGACGATTTCATCCAGTGCATCCATGTCTTCCAGGTTGAGCGACAGGGGCAGGCACAGGGGGGCCAGGCTGCAGTCCTTGCAATGGGCCTGGTTGTGTGGGCGCAGTTTGACTGGCTCGGACATTTTCATCGATCCTTGTGGGAAAGCACACATAAGACGTAAGGGTAACTCACGGCGTAGGTTGTAGGCCAGCGTGCGCTGTTGTGGTGCGAGCGGGCCAGGCCCTGGCGGGTGTGCGCCAGGGCCTTCGCTGTGCCCATAGTGTGCCTGGCAAGGAAACTTGTCCATGCGGTTGAACGACTCGGTTTCAGATCACCCGCGAAAAGCGCTGGCGGTTGTGCATCGCCAGGTAGGCGTCGAACACCATGCACACCGAGCGCGCCAGCAGGCGGCCGGCAGGCAGGATGCGGATGCCTTTGTCATCCAGGCGGATCAGGCCGTCGCGCTGCAAGGTCAGCAGTTCTGGCCAGAGGTCGTTGAAGTAACCGCGGAAATCGATGGTGAAGGCCTGTTCGATCGGCTCGAAATCCAGCTCGAAATGGCAGATCAGCTGCTGGATCACCGCCCGGCGGATGCGGTCGTCGTGGTTGCACAGCAAGCCGCGCTGGGTGGCCAGCTGGGCGTTGGACAGGCTGTCCTGATAGGTGTTGAGGTCGCTGCTGTTCTGGCAGTACAGGTCGCCGATCTGGCTGATGGCCGACACGCCCAGGCCGATCAGGTCGCAGTGCCCATGGGTGGTGTAGCCCTGGAAGTTGCGCTGCAGGGTGCCTTCTTCCTGGGCGATGGCCAGCTCGTCGTCGGGCAGGGCGAAGTGGTCCATGCCGATGTAGCGGTAGCCGGCTGCGGTCAGCTGGTCGATAGTGGCGTGCAGCATCTCCAGCTTGGCGGCCGCGCTGGGCAGGTCGTTGCTGTCGATGCGCCGTTGCGGCATGAAGCGCTCGGGCAGGTGGGCGTAGTTGAACACCGACAGGCGGTCGGGTTGCAGGCGGATCACTTCTTCGACGGTGCGGGCAAAGCCTTCCGGGGTCTGCTTGGGCAGGCCGTAGATCAGGTCGAGGTTGATCGAGCGGAACTGCAGGGTGCGCGCGGCTTCGATCAGGGTGCGCGTCTGCTCCAGGCTCTGCAGGCGGTTGACCGCGCGCTGCACGGCCGGGTCGAGGTCCTGCACGCCCAGGCTGACGCGGTTGAAGCCCAGCTCGCGGAGCAGGCCCATGGTCGACCAGTCCGCTTCGCGCGGGTCGATCTCGATGCCATAGTCGCCGGAGTCGTCATCCAGCAGGTGGAAGTGCTGACGCAGGGTGGCCATCAGCTGGCGCAGTTCCACATGGCTGAGGAAGGTTGGTGTGCCGCCGCCAAAATGTAGCTGTTCAACACGCTGTTTAGGGTCGAGGTGACAGGCGATCAGCTGGATTTCCTGCTCCAGGCGCTGCAGGTAGGGCGCCGCGCGGGCGCGGTCCTTGGTAATGACCTTGTTGCAGGCGCAGTAGTAGCAGATGTTGGCGCAGAACGGCACGTGTACGTACAGCGACAGCGGGCGCGCGGCCCGACGGCTCTCGCGCAGGGCGTGGAGCAGGTCGAACGAGCCCACTTCGCTGTGCAGTTGCACGGCGGTCGGGTAGGAGGTGTAGCGTGGCCCGGCGAGATCGTAGCGGCGGATCAGGTCGGTATCCCAACGTAGGTCGTCGAGCATGAGGGCGGTCCCCGGAAAGAGCAGCAGTGCCCGGAGTCTATGGCCGTCTGTAGGAATCTGTGTTGATTTGTATCAAGGGCATTGGGGCTGCTATCAGCCGTTCGCAGGGCCCTGTGGGAGCGGGCATGCCCGCGAAGGGCCGCACGGCGGCCCCCAATCAATGCCCCATCAACCAATGCTGATGCGGCCCAGGCAGCGTCCAGATACCAAACAGCATCACCAGCACCCCGCCAGCCACTCGCACACTGCGCCGTTTCAACAAAATGTTTACCCGTTCCGCAGCCAAGCCGGTAGCCAGCAGCACTGGCCAGGTTCCCACACCGAACGCCAGCATCAGCGCCGCGCTGTACCCGGCATTGCCCTGGCTGGCCGCCCACAGCAAGGTGCTGTACACCAGCCCGCATGGCAACCACCCCCACAAGGCCCCCAGCAACAACGCCCGGGGCAGGCTGGACACTGGCAGCAAGCGGGATGCCACCGGCTGGATATGCCGCCACAGCCCCCGGCCCAGTGCCTCGATGCGGGTCAGCCCGCTCCACCAGCCGGCCAGGTACAACCCCATGGCGATCAACAGCAGCGCCGCCACCACGCGCAGCCCCAGGGCCGCTGGGCTGCTGGCCACGGCCCAGCCGGCCAGGCCCAGCAGCAGGCCGGCACAGGCATAGCTGAGAATGCGCCCAAGGTTGTAGGCCAGCAGCAGGCGCAAGCGTCGGCCACGTTGTTCGGGCGGTATGGCAAGGGTCAGCGCACCCATCAGGCCGCCGCACATGCCCAGGCAGTGGCCACCGCCGAGCAGGCCGAGGATCAACGCCGAGCCCAGCAGGGGCAGCAGGTCAGGCACGGGGCGGGGATCCCTTGTCGGTCTCGGCCTGGTTGTCGTCAGGCTTCACCGCCGCCTGGTGGCGCGGGTCCTGGTCGTCGAACAGGATGCTGTGGGCAGGGCTTTCCAGGTCGTCGTACTGGCCGCTGTCCACCGCCCAGAAGAAGATGTACACGGCCACGCCGACCAACAGCAGGGCCGCGGGGATCATGACATAGAGGGCGGGCATGGCGACTTCCTCGCGGGCAAGGGCGCTTCGTTCGCTGGCAAGCCCGATGCCAGGGGCAGGCGGGTCAGGCGCAGGGCGTTGAGTACCACGATCAGTGAACTTACCGACATGCCGATGGCCGCCCAGACCGGAGTGATCCAGCCAAGCGCGGCGAACGGCAACATCAGGCCATTATACAGGGTCGCCCACAGCAGGTTCTCGACGATGTTGCGGCGGGTCCGGCGGGCCAGCTCGAAGGCTTGTACCAGCGCCTGCAGGCGGTTGGACAGCAGCACGGCGTCGGCGCTGGTCTTGGCCAGGTCGGTGGCGCTGCCCATGGCGATGCTGATGTCGGCGGCGGCCAGAACCGGCACGTCGTTGACTCCGTCACCCAGCATCAGCACCTTGCGCCCGGCGGCCTGCAGCGCCTTCAGCCGGTCCAGTTTGTCGTCCGGGCGCAGGCCACCGATGGCCTGGTCGATGCCCAACTGCGCAGCTACTTCGGCAACCATCGGCGAGCTGTCGCCAGACAGCAACAGCGTGCGCCAGCCCCTGGCCTTGCAGGCCGCCAGCAGGGCTGGGGCATCGTCGCGCAGGCGGTCGTCCAGGCTGAACCAGGCCAGCGGGCCTTGGCGGTCGCCCAGCAGCAGCCACTGGCCGCGCGGCTCTGGGACGCCGGGGATTTCCGCGCCGCTCAGGGCGCAGACGAAGGTGGCCTGGCCAATACGCAGGCGCTGGCCTTCGACCAGCCCTTCCAGGCCCAGGCCCGGTATGGTCTGCACATCGTCAGCAGGCGTGGCGGTACGGCCGAAGGCACGGGCGATGGGGTGTTCGGAGCGGTTCTCCAGCGCTGCAGCCAGGGCCAGGCAGCGCTCGGCGGGCAGGCTGCCGAGCGGGCGAATGCTGCGCAAGGTCAGGCGGCCTTCGGTCAGCGTGCCGGTCTTGTCGAAAATCACCGTGTCGATCTGGTTCAGGCCTTCCAGTACATGGCCACGGGTCACCAGCAGGCCGAGCTTGTGCAAGGTGCCGGTGGCCGCGGTCAGCGCCGTCGGTGTGGCCAGGGACAGCGCGCAAGGGCAGGTCGCTACCAGCATGGCCAGCACGATCCAGAACGCCCGCGCCGGGTCCAGGTACCACCACCACAGGCCGATGGCCGCGGCGGCCAGCAGCGAGAACAGCAGGAACCACTGCGAGGCCCGGTCGGCGATTTCGGCCAGGCGTGGTTTTTCGGTCTGGGCGCGCTCCAGCAGGCGGACGATGGCCGACAGCCGCGAGTCGTGGCCGAGGGCTTCGACTGCCACGTTCAGGGTGCTTTCAACGTTCAGGGTACCGCCGGTGACCCGCTCGCCGACCTGCCGCGGCTGCGGCAGGTATTCACCGGTCAGTAAAGACTCATCGACGCTGGAGCGGCCTTCGACGATGCGCCCGTCGGCGGGGATTACCGCGCCTGGCAGCACCTGTACCGTGTCACCGCACTGCAGTTCGCTGAGCAGGATGCGTTCGCTGCGGCCGATAGCATCCAGGCGCAGGCACGAGGCCGGCAGCAGGTTCACCAGCTGCGCAGTGGCCGCAGCGGTGCGTTCGCGGGCGCGGCGCTCCAGGTAACGGCCAGTGAGCAGGAACAGCGCGAACATGCCCACGGTGTCGAAATACAGCTCGCCGCTGCCGGTGATAGCGGTCCAGATGCCGGCGCCGAAGGCCAGGCCAATGGCCAGTGACACCGAAACGTCCATGGTCAGGTGGCGGGTACGCAGGTCGCGTGCCGCGCCCTTGAAGAACGGAGCGCAGCTGTAGAACACGATGGGGATGGTCAGGAACAGCGCCACCCAGCGCAGGATGGTGTGCAGCTCGGGCGACAGGTCGATGTTGAATTCCGGCCAGGTGGCCATGGTTGCCATCATTGCCTGGAACCACAGCAGCCCGGCCACGCCCAGGCGGCGCAGGGCGCTGCGGTTCTCGCGGGCCAGTTGCTCGGCGGCCTGGTCGGGCTGATAGGGGTGTGCGGCGTAGCCGATCTGGCGCAGCTCGGCGAGCAGGCGCGAGAGCGGCAGTTGCTTGTCATCCCAGTTCAGCAGCAGGCGGTGGTTGGACAGGTTCAGGCGCGCCTCGGCGACGCCGGGCAGGTTGCGCAGGTGCTTTTCGATCAGCCAGCCGCAGGCGGCGCAGCTGATGCCTTCGACCAGCAGGGTGGTTTCGGCCAGGTCGCCAGCATGGCGAACGAAGGTTTGCTGTACGTCGCTGCGGTCGTAGAGGGCCAGTTCGTCCTGGAGCTGCTTGGGCAGGGCCTCGGGGTTGGCGCTGTTGTCGCTGCGGTGCTGGTAGTAGTGCTCCAGGCCACCGGCAACGATCGATTCGGCCACCGCCTGGCAGCCGGGGCAGCAGAACTGCCGGGGCTGGCCGAGAACCACGGCGGTGAAGCGGCTGCCGGCGGGGACGGGCAGGGCGCAGTGGTAGCAGGGGGTGGGTTGGGTCATCACATCGTTGCCTTAAACATATCGGCCGGCTGGGCAAGGCACCTGTGGGAGCGGGTTTACCCGCGAATGCGTCAGACCTGAAAACATCATCGCCTGATCTGACGCATTCGCGGGTGAACCCGCTCCCACAGGGCGCGGCGGAGGTGCGTTTATTGGTGCTCGGCACCTTGCAAGGCTTCATCACCCAGCTGCAAGGTCACACCATGCTCCACTTTCTCCTCCTCGAACAAGCGCCAAACCTGGCCACCTTCGCTGCCCAGCAGCTCGACGAAGCGACGCCCGTCAACCTTGTCTTCCAGCTGCCCCACATAGCGCCCAGCCTCGACCCGGCTCAGCAGCACCTTGCGGTCTTTCTCCGGCTGGGTTGGCGATATCAGGTTCAGCTCCAGGCTCTGCGGGTCGCTGTTGCCGGCCAGGCGCACGTCCACTTCGCCGGTCAGCTCGTCCAGGTGCACGCCGGCCTTCAGGCCCAGCGTCTGTGCCAGCAGTTCCCGGTCCAGCGAGCGGTTGATGCCCTTGCCTGCCTCGTAGTAGTTGTCGTTCACCAGGTTGTCCGGGTTGTGCACGGCGATGCTGACCATGGTCAGGCTCAGGCACACCGAGGTGGCGAGGATGCCGATGATGATCCAGGGCCAGAGGTGCTTGTACCAGGGGCTGGCGGCGGTGGCAGGCATTGTGGGTTATCTCTCTTAGCGGATCTGTGGGCCGATGAAGCGGCTCTTGGCTTCAACCTGGGCGTCGCTGTCATCGGCGCTCTTGAGGATGAAGGTGATTTCGTTGGTGGTCGACGGCAGTTTCTCGGGCGCGATCGACAGCTGCACCGGCAGGCTGACGATATCACCAGCGTCCACGCGGATCTCGCGCTGGCCTTCAAGCTTCAGGTCCGGCAGGCCGGTGGCGTCCAGCACGTAGACGTGGTCACGCTGGTCCTTGTTCATCACCTTCAGGCTGTACACGTTCTCGATCCGGCCCTGGGCGTTCTCGCGGTACAGCACGCGGTCCTTGCTCACGTCGAAACCGACCAGCGAACGGGTGGCGAAGGCGGTGGCCAGGCCGACGATCATCACCAGCAGTACCAGGGCATAGCCGATCAGGCGCGGGCGCAGCAGGTGGGTCTTCTGCCCGGAAAGGTTGTGCTCGGTGGTGTAGCTGATCAGCCCCCTGGGGTAGTTCATCTTGTCCATGATGTTGTCGCAGGCGTCGATGCACGCGGCGCAGCCGATGCACTCGATCTGCAGGCCGTCACGGATGTCGATGCCGGTGGGGCAGACTTGCACGCACATGGTGCAGTCGATGCAGTCACCCAGGCCCGCGGCCTTGTAGTCCAGGTCCTTTTTACGCGGGCCGCGGGTTTCGCCACGGCGCGGGTCGTAGGAAACGATCAGCGTGTCCTTGTCGAACATCACGCTCTGGAAGCGCGCATAGGGGCACATGTACACGCATACCTGCTCGCGCAGCCAGCCGGCGTTGCCGTAGGTGGCGAGGGTGAAGAAGCCGACCCAGAAGTAGGCCCAGCCGTCCGCCTGGCCTGTGAAGAATTCGGTGGCCAGTTCACGGATCGGCGAGAAATAGCCGACGAAGGTCATGCCGGTGACGAAACCGATCAGCAGCCACAGGCTGTGCTTGGCGAACTTGCGCAGGAACTTGTTGCCGCTCATGGGGGCTTTGTCGAGCTTCATGCGCTGGTTGCGGTCGCCCTCGGTGACCTTTTCGCACCACATGAAAATCCATGTCCACACGCTTTGCGGGCAGGTGTAGCCGCACCACACGCGGCCGGCGAACACGGTGATGAAGAACAGACCGAAGGCGGCCACGATGAGGATGCCTGAAAGCAGGATGAAGTCTTGCGGCCAGATGGTGGCGCCGAAGATGTAGAACTTGCGCTCGGGCAGGTTCCACCACACGGCCTGGTGGCCGCCCCAGTTCAACCACACGGTGCCGAAGTACAGCAGGAACAGCACAGCCCCGCCGACCATGCGCAGGCGTCGGAACAGGCCGGTGAAGGCACGGGTGTAGATCTTTTCCCGGGAGGCGTAGAGGTCGACGGAATCCTTCCCTTTGTTGGCAGGCGGGGTGACGTCATGTACCGGAATTTGCTTGCTCATCATCAAGTCCCACGGCAGTGGAGAAACGCCGCAGCCAGTGCGTGCCGGCCGCAGTCTCGCGCAATCTGCTAGCGCTCTGCGGCCCATGATACGCCGCTGATGGCAGTATGGGGCTGCACTGCGACCTTTAGTCGCGTTGGGTTCGTGGTATGAATCGTGTTATGGCGGGTGTCAATTGATCCAGGTCATTTCCCTGAGAGAAATGCTGTGTCTTTGCTGGCCTCTTCGCGGGTGAACCCGCTCCCACAGGGATCGCACAGGTCCTGAGGCAAGCGCAGTACCTGTGGGAGCAGGTTTACCCGCGAAGAGGCCGGGCCTGCTTACTCGGCCTTGGCCGGCTCAGCCTGCTGCGACAGGCTGTACACATACGCAGCCAGCAAGTGCACCTTGTCATTACCTTGCAGCTGCTCCTGGGCCGGCATCTGTCCCTGGCGACCGTAGCGGATGGTCTGCTGCAACTGGGCAAAGCTTGAACCGTAGATGAACGCCTGCGGGTGGGTCAGGTTCGGTGCGCCCATTGCCGGCGTACCCTTGCCCTCAGGCCCGTGACAGGCCACGCAGTTGGCGGCGAAGATCTTCTGCCCGTTCTCGGCATCGGCCTTCACGCCCTCTGGCAGCGTACGGCCATCGAGCTTGCTGACCACGAACGCGGCCACATCGGCCACGCCCTGGTCACCGATCACCTCGGCCCAGGCCGGCATCACGCCGTGGCGGCCGCCCATGATGGTGGTCTTGATGGTGTCCGGCTCGCCGCCCCAGCGCCAGTCGTTGTCGGTGAGGTTGGGGAAGCCGAAGGCGCCCTTGGCGTCGGAGCCGTGGCAAACCGAGCAGTTCGAGGCAAACAGCCGCGCGCCCATCTTCAGTGCCTGCGGGTCCTTGGCCACTTCTTCGATTGGCATGGCGGCGAACTTGGCGAAGATCGGCCCGAAGCGGGCGTCGGCCTTGGCCATTTCCTTTTCCCACTCATGCACGCCGGTCCAGCCTGGCTGGCCGTTGGAGAACTCGGTCTGCTTGTCGTTATCCAGGTACGAGTAGCCCGGCAGGACGCCTTTCCAGTTGCCCAGGCCTGGGTACAGCACCAGGTAGCCGAGGGCGAAGACGATGGTGCCGACGAACAGCCAGAACCACCATTTCGGCAGCGGGTTGTCGTATTCCTCGATGCCATCGAAGGCATGCCCGACGGTTTCGTCGGTGACCTCTTCGCGCTGGCCCTTGCGGGTCGACAGCAGCAGCCAGGTCAACGAGAAGATGGTGCCCAGGGTCAGGACGGTAACGTACAGACTCCAGAAGGTTGTCATTGTTTTTTGCTCCCAGAAGCTTTTGCTTGCTCGACGTGCCGGCTGGCTTCGGGGTCATCCGCGAAGGGCAGTTGGGTCGCTTCGTCGAAGTCCTTCTTGCGCCGTGGGTTGAACACCCACAGCGCCAGGCCCACGAATGCCACCATCACCACGACGGTGCCCAGGCCGCGAATCATCCCGATATCCATCAGCGTCACCGTTTGCTCTTGATGATGGTGCCAAGACCCTGGAGGTACGCGACGATGGCGTCCATTTCGGTCTTGCCCTTGACCGCGTCGCTGGCCCCGGCGATGTCGGCGTCGGTGTACGGCACACCGAGGGTGCGCAGCACTTCCATCTTCTTCGCGGTGTCCTTGCCATCGAGCTTGTGCTCGACCAGCCACGGGTAGGACGGCATCTTCGATTCCGGTACCACGTTGCGCGGGTTGTACAGGTGCGCACGGTGCCAGTCATCGGAGTAGCGGCCACCGACCCGGGCCAGGTCCGGCCCGGTACGCTTGGAGCCCCACAGGAACGGGTGGTCCCACACGCTTTCACCGGCCACCGAGTAGTGGCCATAGCGCTCGGTTTCGGCACGGAACGGGCGGATCATCTGCGAGTGGCAGCCCACGCAGCCTTCGCGGATGTAGATATCGCGGCCCTCAAGTTCCAGCGCGGTGCGCGGCTTCATGCCTTCCACGGGCTTGTTGGTGACGTCCTGGAAAAACAGCGGGACGATCTGGGTCAGGCCACCGACGCTCACGGCGATGACCATGAAGAAGGCCAGCAGGCCTATGTTCTTCTCGACGGCTTCATGCTTCATCAGTGCGCTCCCACGACGACGATCTTGGCGGCTTCCTCTGCCTGTGCCGGGTTGGCGGCACGTACGGTGCGGAACACGTTGTAGGCCATCAGCAGCATGCCGCTGGCGAAGAACGCACCGCCCAGGGCGCGGACGATATAGCCAGGGTGGCTGGCTTGCAGGGCTTCGACGAAGGAGTAGGTGAGGGTGCCGTCATCGTTGATGGCGCGCCACATCAGGCCCTGGGTGATGCCGTTTACCCACATCGAGGCGATGTACAGCACGGTACCGATGGTGGCCAGCCAGAAGTGCGCGTTGATCAGGCCGACGCTGTGCATCTGCTCGCGGCCATACAGGCGCGGGATCATGTGGTACACGGCGCCGATCGAGATCATCGCTACCCAGCCGAGGGCGCCGGCGTGAACGTGGCCGATGGTCCAGTCGGTGTAGTGCGACAGCGAGTTCACGGTCTTGATGGCCATCATCGGGCCTTCGAAGGTGGACATGCCGTAGAACGCCAGCGACACCACCAGGAAGCGCAGGATCGGGTCGGTGCGCAGTTTGTGCCAGGCACCGGACAGGGTCATCATGCCGTTGATCATGCCGCCCCAGCTTGGTGCCAGCAGGATGATCGACATCACCATGCCCAGCGACTGTGCCCAGTCAGGCAGCGCGGTGTAGTGCAGGTGGTGCGGGCCGGCCCAGATGTACAGGGTGATCAGCGCCCAGAAGTGCACGATCGACAGGCGATACGAGTAGATCGGGCGTTCGGCCTGCTTGGGTACGAAGTAGTACATCATCCCCAGGAAGCCGGTGGTAAGGAAGAAGCCCACGGCGTTGTGGCCGTACCACCACTGGATCATCGCATCGGTAGCGCCGGAGTAGGCCGAGTACGACTTGAACAGGCTTACCGGCAGCGAGATGTGGTTGACGATGTGCAGCATCGCGGTAACCACGATGAAGGCGCCGTAGAACCAGTTGCCGACATAGATGTGCTTGGTCTTGCGCTTGACGATGGTGCCGAAGAACACCAGCCCGTAGGTGACCCAGACGATGGCCAGCAGGATCGCCAGCGGCCACTCGAGCTCGGCGTATTCCTTGGTGGTGGTGTAGCCCATCGGCAGGGTGATCAGCGCCCCGACGATCACCGCCTGCCAACCCCAGAAGGTGAAGGCGGCCATGCTGTCTGATATCAGCCGGGTCTGGCAGGTGCGCTGCACCACGTAGTAGCTGGTGCCAAACAGCGCACAGCCCCCGAAGGCGAAGATCACCAGGTTGGTGTGCAGCGGGCGCAGGCGGCCGAAGCTGGTCCAGGGCAGGTCCAGGTTCAGTTGCGGCCATACCAGCTGCGAGGCGATGAAGACGCCGAGGCCCATGCCAAGGATCCCCCAGACCACCGTCATGATGGCGAACTGGCGGACGACCTTATAGTTATAAGCAGTCGGACTGATTGCTGTGCTCATTGCTAAGGTTCCACGGTTTTGATGTTCTTGTTGGTCGAAAAATCGGCGCCAGTATTGATAACCATCAGGGTTACTGCAACGCAACTTTGGTACGCCGACCCGTGCCCGAGCCCGTTCACTGATGTCCCGCAGCGATCGGGTCTGGACGATTGTACACAAATAAATATTTGTAATGTGTACCGTTTTTCGCCTTTTTCTGATCGATCGGTCAAGCTTTTTATCGGGACGGCGACAGGCTACGCGCCGTGTCTGCTTCGGTCCTTTCGGAGCGAGGCCCACTGAGGCAACAAGCTTAGTTGTGTTCGGAGGGGGTGCAAGGAGGGGTAGAGCGGGGAGAGGGGCCGCTTTGCAGCCCTTCGCGGGCTTGCCCGCTCCCACAGGTTCACCACAATGCTTGAAATCTGTGGTTAACCTGTGGGAGCGGGCGAGCCCGCGAAGGGGTGTTACTTGGCAGTCAGGTCTGGCGAAGCTTGATCCTGCGACAGGCTATACACATATGCCGCCAGCAGGTGCACCTTGTCGTTGCCCTGGATCTCCGCCTGCGCCGGCATCTGACCCTGGCGACCATAGCGAATGGTCTGCTGCAGCTGGGCAAAGCTCGACCCGTAGATGAACGCCTGCGGGTGGGTCAGGTCTGGCGCGCCCATGGCCGGAGTGCCCTTGCCTTCAGGCCCGTGGCAGGCCACGCAGTTGCCGGCGAAGATCTCCTTGCCCTTGGCCGGGTCGGCCTTGGCGCCTTCCGGCAGGCTGCGGCCGTCCATGCTGGTCAGCACGAACGCAGCCACATCGGCCACGCCCTGCTCGCCAATCACCTCAGCCCAGGCCGGCATCACGCCATGGCGGCCGTTCAGGATCGAAGCCTTGATGGTTTCCGCTTCACCACCCCAGCGCCAGTCCTTGTCGGTGAGGTTTGGGAAGCCAAAGGCACCCTTGGCATCCGAGCCGTGGCACACCGAGCAGTTGGAGGCGAACAGGCGGCTGCCCATCTTCAGCGCCTGCGGGTCCTTGGCCACTTCTTCCACGGGCATGGCAGCATACTTTGCGAAGATCGGGCCGAATTTTGCGTCGGCCTTGTCCATTTCCTTCTGCCATTCGTTGGCGCCGGTCCAGCCATTTTCATAGCCCGGCAAGATGCCCTTCCAGTTGCCCAGGCCCGGGTAGAGGATCAGGTAGCCGACCGAGAACACCAGGGTGCCGACGAACAGCCAGAACCACCACTTGGGCAGCGGGTTGTCGTATTCCTCGATGCCGTCGAAGCTGTGGCCCATGGTCTGGTCGGTGGTGTTGTTGCTCTGGCCCTTGCGGGTGGCGAGCAGCAGCCAGGTCAGGCCAACCAGGCTACCAATGGTCAGTACGCAGATGTACGTACTCCAGAAGGTGGTCATTGCCCGTTACTCCTTTTTGCAGCAGGTTCCTGTCCGGCAGACGGCAGGCGGTCGTCGACGAAGGGCAGCAGGCGCGCTTCGGCGAAATCATGGTCGCGGCGGCGGTTGAATACCCACAGGGTGAGGCCGATGAAGGCGATCATCACCACCAGGGTACCCAGGCCGCGGATCATGCCGATGTCCATTCCCATCGCATTCACCTCTTGTTCTTGATCGCGGTGCCGAGCACCTGCAGGTAGGCGACCAGGGCGTCCATCTCGGTCTTGCCCTTGACCGCGTCGCGGGCTCCGGCGATGTCGTCGTCGCTGTACGGCACACCGAGGGTGCGCAAGGTGCGCATCTTGGTGTCGGTATGGCTGTTGTCGACCTGCTGGGCGACCAGCCATGGGTACGACGGCATCTTCGATTCCGGCACCACGTTGCGCGGGTTGTACAGGTGTGCACGGTGCCAGTCGTCCGAGTAGCGGCCGCCGACCCGGGCCAGGTCTGGCCCGGTGCGCTTGGAGCCCCACAGGAACGGGTGGTCCCACACGCTTTCACCAGCCACCGAGTAGTGGCCATAGCGCTCGGTTTCGGCGCGGAACGGGCGGATCATCTGCGAGTGGCAGCCCACGCAGCCTTCGCGGATGTAGATGTCGCGGCCTTCCAGCTGCAGCGCGGTGTAAGGCTTCATGCCTTCCACCGGCTTGTTGGTGACGTCCTGGAAGAACAGCGGGACGATCTGGGTCAGGCCGCCGATACTGACGGCAAACACCATCAGCAGGGCCAGCAGGCCGACGTTTTTCTCGATGACTTCATGTTTCATCAGGCAGGTCTCCTCAAGCCAGCTGGGCGTTCGCAGGGGCGACATCGAGCGCCGGCGAACGCACGGTGCGCCAGGTGTTCCAGGCCATCAGGAACATGCCGCTGAGGAAGATCGCACCGCCGACGAAGCGCACGATGAAGCCTGGGTGGCTGGCCACCAGGGTTTCCACGAACGAGTAGGTGAGCGTGCCGTCGCTGTTGACCGCGCGCCACATCAGGCCCTGGGCGATGCCGTTGACCCACATCGAGGCGATGTACAGCACCGTACCGATGGTAGCCAGCCAGAAGTGCGCGTTGATCAGGCCGATGCTGTACATGCGCTCCTTGCCGAACACTTTCGGGATGGTGTGGTACAGCGCACCGATCGAGATCATCGCCACCCAGCCGAGGGCGCCGGCGTGCACGTGGCCGATGGTCCAGTCGGTGTAGTGGGACAGGGCGTTGACCGTCTTGATGGCCATCATCGGGCCTTCGAAGGTGGACATGCCGTAGAACGCCAGCGACACCACGAGGAAGCGCAGGATCGGGTCGCTGCGCAGTTTGTGCCAGGCGCCGGACAGGGTCATCATGCCGTTGATCATGCCGCCCCAGCTTGGTGCCAGCAGGATCAGCGACATCACCATGCCCAGCGACTGCGCCCAATCGGGCAGGGCGGTGTAGTGCAGGTGGTGTGGGCCGGCCCAGATGTACAGGGTGATCAGCGCCCAGAAGTGCACGATCGACAGGCGATAGGAATACACCGGGCGTTCGGCCTGCTTGGGCACGTAGTAGTACATCATCCCAAGGAAGCCCGCGGTCAGGAAGAAGCCCACCGCGTTGTGCCCGTACCACCACTGCACCATGGCGTCGGTAGCGCCGGCGTAGATCGAGTACGACTTGGTCATGCTGACTGGCAGTTCCAGGTTGTTGACGATGTGCAGCATCGCCACGGTGAGGATGAACCCGCCGAAGAACCAGTTACCGACGTAGATGTGCTTGGTGTTGCGCTTCATCAGCGTGCCGAAGAACACGATGGCGTAGCTCACCCAGACGATAGTGATCAGGATGTCGATCGGCCATTCCAGTTCGGCGTATTCCTTGGAGCTGGTGTAGCCCAGCGGCAGGCTGATGGCCGCCAGCAGGATCACCAGTTGCCAGCCCCAGAAGGTGAACGCGGCCAGGCCCGGTGCGAACAGGGTGGTCTGGCAGGTGCGTTGCACCGAATAATAGGAGGTGGCGAACAGCGCACAGCCGCCGAAGGCGAAGATCACCGCATTGGTATGCAGGGGACGCAGGCGGCCGAAGCTGGTCCAGGGGAGGTCGAAGTTGAGGGAAGGCCAGGCGAGCTGGGCGGCGATGAAGACGCCGAGCCCCATCCCGACGATTCCCCACACCACCGTCATGATGGCGAATTGGCGGACCACCTTGTAGTTATAGGCGGTACTGCTGGTTGTGTTCATGTATGGGTTCCCATCCACGGTTATTTGGCAGGCTTTACAGCGAGGCAAGCATGATTAATGGGCAAAGTGCCGGTATTGACGGGGATCAATGGGCGAAGGTCGGAAATGTCCCAGGCTTGCGCTGCGATCCCCCGCACGTTCGGGGCAATGGCGGTTACAGGGGCTGCCTGATCCTGGCCCACGGCGCAGGCGCGCCGATGGACAGCGGCTTCATGGACGAAATGGCGCAAAGGCTTGCGGCGCTTGGGGTAGGGGTAGTGCGCTTCGAGTTCCCGTACATGGCCGAGCGCAGGGTTTCCGGCGGCAAGCGGCCGCCAAACCCGCAGAAGGTGTTGCTGGAATGCTGGCGCGAGGTGTACCGGCAGGTGCGACCTTTGGTCGCGGGCAAGCTGGCGGTGGGAGGCAAGTCCATGGGCGGGCGCATGGCCAGCCTGTTGGCCGATGAATTGGGGGCGGATGCGCTGGTGTGCCTGGGTTATCCGTTCTATGCGGTGGGCAAACCGGAGAAGCCACGAGTCGAGCACCTGGCGGAGTTACAGACGCCGACGTTGATCGTGCAGGGCGAGCGCGATGCGCTGGGTAACCGCGAGGCGGTGGCAGGGTATGCGTTATCGCCGGCGATCGAGGTGAGCTGGCTGGTGGCGGGGGATCATGACCTGAAGCCGCTGAAGGCCTCGGGGTTCAGCCATGAGCAGCATTTGCAGGCGGCGGCCGAAAAGGTTGCGGCATTCCTGTCGCGATAGTGCTGGATTCTTCGCGGGTGAACCCGCTCCCACAGGTTCACAACAAGGCTGAAAGCTGTGCAGTACCTGTGGGAGCGGGTTTACCCGCGAAGAGGCCGAAACAGGCTACTGCTTAGTCGCGGTACTCGCACAGGTAAGCGGTATCCACCTTCACCTGCAGCTGGAACTTGCTGTCAGCCGGCACGTTGAACTTGTCGCCTGCCTTGAAAGTTTCCCAGTTGTCGCTACCTGGCAGCTTCACGGTCAGCGCACCCGAAACCACGTGCATGATCTCGCGCTTGGCAGTGCCAAACTCGTATTCGCCCGGGGCCATCACACCGACAGTGGCCGGGCCTTCTTCGCCCGCGAATGCGATCGACTTGACGGTGCCGTTGAAGTACTCGTTGACCTGGAACATGGGCGACTCCTGAAAGGGGAGATGAAAAAGGGCTGGCCAGTATGCCCAAGCCCACGGGCCTCGTCATCTGCTTTCAGGTAGCGTCCGCCGGCAGGCTCAACGGCAGCAGCCGCGCGGTATTGCGCGCATCTTCCAGGGCCCGATGCTGCTGCCCGCAAAAGTGCATGCCAGCCAACTGCAGTGCACCATTGAGCCCAGCAGGGCGCTGCAGGTGGCGGGCCTTGGCGAAGCGTTGCTTGAGGTTGATGTGCGGCAGGGTCCGCAGCAGGCTGTCCAGCCCATGCTGCTGCCACTCCTGGTGCAATTGCTGGCGGTCGTAGTCGCCCCAGCTGACCCAGGCCTGAAGCTGCCCACGGTGGTGCCCGAGCCAATGCTCGAAGCTTGCCCATACTTCGCGGAACGACGCGGCACTGTCCACGCTGGCCTGGCTGATATGGGTCAGCTCACGACAGAACGGTGTCAACTGCGGCCGCCGCCGAGGCTTCACGAAGCGCTGGAAGTGGTCGACCTCGCGGCCTTCGCGGGTAACCAGGCTTGCGCCGATTTCAATGACTTCCATCTCTGTGACCGGCCACCCACCATCGTCGGTGGTGGCTTCCAGGTCGATCACCAACCAATGGCCCATACCAGGCTCCCTTGCAGATCCTGCTAGAGCGTAGCCAAACTCAGGGCATCCGGCACCCCCTGGCAATTTGCCCGCAGCTTTGGCGCAAAGTGCCACCAACCGGCAGTTGTGCCCGGAACGGAAAACGCCTAGCTTAGGCGGACCCAGGCATGAACCGTGATGAGTGTCCGTCTTGACTCCAGCGCCCGGCCTCAAGGCCCTCTCTCCACTGATGCTGCTGGCCGTGTTCTGGCTGGCGGCGCCGGCATGGGCTGCCGATGCCGTCGAGGTGAGGATTGGTGCGGCGCATTTCCCGCCGTACACGGTACGCCCCGAGCAGGGTGCCGACAGCGGCCTGTTGCCGCAGCTGGTCGAAGCGCTCAACCGCGCGCAGCAGCGCTACCGCTTCGTCGTGGTGCCCACCTCCATCCAGCGGCGTTTTGGTGACCTTCAGCAAGGCCGCACCGACATGGCCATTTTCGAGAACCCGGCGTGGGGCTGGCAGCAGATCGCCCACCGCAGCGTGGACATGGGCCTGGAAGATGCCGAGGTGTTCGTCGCCCGCCAGGCCAATGGCCGTGACCCGAGTTACTTCGACGACCTGCACGGCAAGCGCCTGGCGCTGTTCAACGGCTACCACTATGCGTTCGCCGGCTTCAACTCCGACCCGGACTACCTGCGCAAGACATTCAACGCGACCCTGACCTATTCCCACGACAGCAACTTGCTGATGGTGCAGGCCGGCCGCGCCGACATCGCCTTGGTCACACGCTCCTACCTCAGCGATTTCCTGGCGCGCAACCCGGCTACCCGGGAGCAATTGGTGCCCTCGCAGCGCATCGACCAGGTCTATCACCACTATGCCTTGCTGCGCCCGGGGGCACCCATCGGCGAGCAGTCGTTCGCGGCACTGCTGCGCGCCCTGCGCGAAAGCGGCGAGCTGGCGCGCATCTTCGAGCCCTACCGCATCACGGTGGCCGCCCCCCACGACTAAATTCCCGTAGTGCGGCAACGTTTTCAGCAGTGAGCCTTTTCATCATTGCCGTGAGTCAAGCCCATGCCGTTCGATGCCGCTTCGCAGCCCCAGTCCGCGCCACGCTGGCGCAGCCTCAGTGCCGAGGAGGGTGACAGCTGGCTGAGCCTGTCCCTCGAAGGCCGCCCACTGATCGAGTTGCGCCTGGAGGTGGGCGCTACCCCGCATGTTCACCTCGAGCGGCTGTGCCCCGAGCGCCCCTATCAGGCATTGTGGGCCGCCTGTTATTGGTTACTGGCCCGCAACACCGCCTGCCAGCGCCTGGCCTGGCACCTGCCCGAGCCGTTGCCTCAGGCATTGGCCAGTGGCCTGCTGCTGGCTGGTGAGCAGCCTGGACAATACCTGTGCGAGCGGGCGCTGTTCTGGCAACTGCCACAACCGTGGCTAGGCGAACGGGCCGATGTGGCATACCCGCAGCAGATGCAGATCAGCGACGGCAAACGCCACCCACGCCGCGTGCCCAAGCCTCGTGGCGAGGTGTACCGGCGCTTCGATACGCGTCTGGGCAGTTGGGTATCGCTGCGTACCTTGGAGATCGAGCACGACCTTGAACGCTTCAACCGCTGGCAGAACAACCCGCGGGTAGCGGCGTTCTGGCAAGAGGCTGGCACCCTTGCGCAGCACCGCGAATACCTGGGCAAACTCGAGGCCGACCCGCATGCGTTGACGCTGATCGGCTGCTTCGATGACCAGCCGTTTGCCTACTTCGAGGCGTACTGGGCCAAGGAAGACCGCATTGCGCCGTTCTATCCGGCCGACGACTACGACCGCGGCATCCACATGCTGGTAGGGGAGGAGAGCCACCGCGGGCCGCACAAGGTGGCCAGCTGGCTTTCGGCGCTGGTGCACTACCTGTTCCTGGATGACCCGCGCACCCAGCGGGTGGTGGCCGAGCCGCGTGCAGACAACGGCAAGATGATCGGCTACATGCACGACCAGTGCTTCCACTGCGACAAGGAGTTCGACTTCCCGCACAAGCGGGCGGCGTTGATGATCCTGGGGCGGGAGCGGTTTTTCGAGCGTTGCAAACTGGCTTGAGGGCCAAGGGGCCGCTGTGCGGCCTTGTGGGAGCGGGTTCACCCGCGAAGAATGCGACATGATGCATGGCACCGGCTATGCCGGTGTTCGCGGGTAAACCCGCTCCCACACGCGCCCTCAGCCACCTTGAAGGATCAGGCCTGCCGACTGGCCGTCTTGCGGCAATGCACCAGCGCATCTCGGATCATGAAGTTGACCAGCGTCGGCGACACGCCCAGCTCCTTGGCAATGTCTTTCTGCGGCACGCCATGCAGGCGGTACATCTCGAAGGCATAGCGGGTGCGCTGGGGAAGTTCGTTCAGCGCCTCGGCAATGTCATCCAGCGCAGCGAGGTTGATGTGGGTGGCTTCGGGGGAGGCATTTTGCACGACCACGTTCATGCCTTCCTCCTCGCTGCCGGAGTACTTCAGCTCCATCGCCTGCTTGCGATAGTGGTCGATGGCCAGGTTGCGCACGATCTGGAACAGGTAGCTCAGCTGCGCCTTGAATGACGAGGTGATCTGCGGGGCGGCGCTGAGCCGGAAAAAGGCATCCTGCACCACATCTTCGGCGCGCGACCGGCAGCCGGTGATGCGGGCAGCGATCTTGACCAGGATGCTGCGGTTGTCGACGAAGGCCTGGAGTAATGGTGAATCGCACTTACTTGTGGATAGTTGTTCCGCCATGGAAATCACCTTGTCACAGAGAGGAAAGGACGCACCCAAATTTGGGAAGCTTCCTACGACGGGCGACAAGCTATTCAGAATGATAATGATTGTCAAATGCGAAATGTAATTAGTTTCATGTGATTTCGGTTCTAAGGCGCAGGGGTGGCTGGGGGTAGGTCATGGCATTTTCAGCGCCTAGGAGATCGAGCGCCGCCCGCGCGGCGCTTCGCGGGGCAAGCCCGCTCCCACATTTGTTGCAACGTGGCCATGCCTGTGGGAGAGGCGTTGCCAGCCTTGGTGCAAGGCTTGAGACAAGTGGGGCGGCAGCAATGCCAACTCAGGAATCCAGCCAGCCCAACAAGGCTGACAACCATGACCTGTCAGGTTCGGCACGTTGCAACAAATGTGGGAGCGGGCTTGCCCCGCGAAGCGCCGCCCGCGCGGCGCTGGATCTGCCAGGCGCCACACCTCTCAAGGCATAAACCCACCAACTTTCACACAACCCAAAACCCCCAACCCCGCTAATTTCTCCCCCCTCCCATCCGTTTCCCTGTGTACACCTCAGGCCGCCACATGCCGCTGCGCCCACGTTCGCGCAGCAGCCGGCCCGACCCAACCAGACACTGGCAGGAACACCCCATGACGGACGCCTTCGAACTCCCGCTCTCGCTGGTCCAGGCCCTGGCGCAGCGCGCCGCGCACACCCCGGACAAAGTCGCCTTGCGCTTTCTGGCCGACGCGCCCGGCGAGCAGGCGGTGCTCAGCTACCGGGACCTCGACCAGCGCGCCCGCACCATCGCTGCTGCCTTGCAAGCCCGGGCCGGCTTCGGCGACCGCGCGGTGCTGTTGTTCCCCAGCGGGCCAGATTATGTGGCGGCGTTCTTCGGCTGCCTGTATGCCGGCGTGATTGCGGTGCCGGCCTACCCGCCGGAGTCCGCGCGCCAGCACCACCAACAGCGCTTGCTTTCGATCATCGATGACGCCGAGCCGCGCCTGCTGCTGACTGTCGCGGCGCTGCACGACAGCCTGCAGGGCCTGGAGGCCCTGACGGCGGCCAACGCTCCCGAACTGCTGGCGGTGGATGGCCTGGACCCGGCGCTGGCCGCGCAATGGCGCGAGCCCGCGCTCAAGGGTGATGACATCGCCTTCCTGCAGTACACCTCCGGCTCCACCGCACTGCCCAAGGGCGTGCAGGTCAGCCATGGCAACCTGGTGGCCAACGAGCAACTGATCCGCCAAGGCTTTGGCATCGACCTCAACCCCGACGACGTGATCGTCAGCTGGCTGCCGCTGTACCACGACATGGGCCTGATTGGCGGCCTGCTGCAGCCGATCTTCAGCGGCGTGCCTTGTGTGCTGATGGCGCCGGGCTACTTCCTGGCACGGCCGCTGCGCTGGTTGCAGGCCATCAGCGAGTATGGCGGCACCATCAGCGGCGGCCCCGACTTCGCCTACCGGCTGTGCAGTGAGCGGGTCAGCGAGGCCTCCCTGGCCGGGCTCGACCTCAGCCGCTGGCGGGTGGCCTATTCCGGCTCCGAGCCAATCCGCCAGGACAGCCTGGCGGCCTTTTCCGACAAGTTCCAGGCCTGCGGCTTCGACCCGCAGAGCTTCTTCGCCAGCTACGGCCTGGCCGAAGCGACCCTGTTCGTCAGCGGCAGCCGCCGTGGCCAGGGCATTGCCGCGCTGGAGCTGGACGCGCAAGCCTTCGCCGCCAACCTTGCGGAACCTGGCAAGGGCAGTGTGCTGATGAGCTGTGGCTACCCGCAGCCCGGGCATGCCGTGCGCATTGTCGAACCACAACGCCTGCAGGTGCTGGGCGACAACCAGGTGGGCGAGATCTGGGCCGGCGGCCCGAGCATCGCCCTGGGTTACTGGCGCAACCCTGAAGCCAGTGCCCGCACCTTCGTCGAGATGGACGGCCAGACCTGGCTGCGTACCGGCGACCTGGGCTTCATGCGCGAAGGCGAAGTGTTCGTCACCGGGCGCCTGAAGGACATGCTGATCGTGCGTGGGCAGAACCTGTACCCGCAGGACCTGGAAAAAACCCTCGAGCGGGAAGTGGATGTGCTGCGCAAAGGCCGGGTGGCGGTGTTCGCCGTTGAGCAGCAAGGCGAGGAGGGCATTGGCGTGGCGGTGGAAATCAGCCGCAACGTGCAGAAGGCGATCAAGCCCCAGGAGCTGATCAAGACCCTGCGCCAGGTGGTCGCCGACGCCTGCCGCCAGGCCCCGGCCGTGGTCCTGCTGCTGAACCCGGGCGCGCTGCCCAAGACCTCCAGCGGCAAGCTGCAACGTTCAGCCTGCCGTCTGCGCATGGACGATGGCAGCCTGGACTGCTACGCCCGTTTCCCTGAGGGGAGCGAGCCCGTTGCCAGGACGGTAGCGGGTGATGACCTGCAGGCGCGCATCGCCAGTGTGTGGCGCGACATCCTCAAGGTCGAAGCGGTGGCGGCAGACGACCACTTCCTGCTGCTGGGCGGCAACTCCATCGCCGCCACCCATGCCACCGCACGCCTGGCCGATGAGCTGGGCGTCAACCTGGGCCTGCGTACCCTGTTCGAGGCGCCGGTACTGGCGGACTACGCCCAGGCAGTGGCCGCGATCATCGCCCAAGGCGGTGGTCGGGGCGGTGCCATCGCCACCCTGGAACGCACCCAGGCGCTGCCCCAGTCGCTGGCGCAGAACCGCCTGTGGCTGCTATGGCAGTTGGACCCGCAGTCGGCGGCCTACAACATTCCGGCCGGCCTGCAGTTGCGCGGTGAGCTGGACGAAGGCGCCCTGCAAGCGGCCTTCCAGGCGCTGGTGGCGCGCCACGAATCATTGCGTACCCTGTTTGCCGAAGAGAACGGCCAGGCCCTGCAGCGCATCCTGGCGCAGCAGCCGTTCGACCTTCGCCGCCTGGACCTCGAAGGCCAGGCCGCCGAGCAGGTCGCCGCCCAGCGCGAAACCGAAGCTCGCCAGCCGTTCGACCTGACCCGCGGGCCGTTGCTGCGGGCGACCCTGGCGCGCCTTGACGATGAACATCATCAGCTGTGGGTGACCCTGCACCATATCGTCGCCGACGGCTGGTCGCTGAACATACTGCTCGACGAATTCGCCAAACTGTACGCCGCCCATTGCCAGGGCCTCGACGCGAACCTGGCACCGCTGACCCTGGGCTATGCCGACTACGGCACCTGGCAGCGACAGTGGCTGGCCGCAGGCGAAGCCGAGCGTCAGCTGCAGTACTGGCAGGCGCGCCTGGGGGGTGAACTGCCGGTGCTCGACCTGTGCACCGACCACCCGCGTGCCAGCCAGCGCGACCACCGCGCCGCCCGCTTCAGCCTCAAGGTACCAGCCAGGCTCACCGAAGCGCTGAATGGCCTGGCCCGCGAGCAGCAGGCCAGCCTGTTCATGGTGCTGCTGGCCGGCTGGCAGGCGCTGCTGCACCGCTACAGCGGCCAGGTCGATATCCGTGTCGGCGTGCCCAACGCCAACCGGCCGCGCCTGGAAACCCAAGGCATGGTCGGCTTTTTCATCAATACCCAGGTGCTGCGTGCGCAACTCGATGGCCGCCTGCCGTTCGACCAGTTGCTGGCCCAGGTGCGCCAGGCCACCCTGGATGCCCAAGCCAACCAGGACTTGCCATTCGAGCAGCTGCTCGAAGCCTTGCCCGAGGCTCGCGAGCAAGGCCTGTTCCAGGTCATGTTCAACCACCAGCAACGCGACCTGTCTGCCCTGCGCCGCCTGCCGGGCCTGCTGGCCGAAGAGCTGCCGTGGCACAGTCGCGAAGCCAAGTTCGACTTGCAGCTGCACAGTGAAGAAGACCACCAGGGCCGCCTGAGCCTGGCCTTCGACTATGCCGCTGAATTGTTCGATGCCGGCTCCGTCAAGCGCCTGGCCCAGCACCTGCTGGCCCTGCTCGAGCAGGTGTGCACCGAGCCGCAGCTGGCGCTGGGCGAGGTGCAATTGCTCGATGAGGCTGGCCGCGCGCAACTGCTGAGCTGGGGCGAGGCACCGGCTGCGACGCCGCAGCGCCTGCTGGTCGAGCAGCTCAATGACCAGGCACGCCTGACCCCGCAGCGCACCGCCCTGGTATGGGACGGTGGCAGCCTGGATTACGCTGAGTTGCATCAGCAAGCCAACCGTCTGGCCCACTACCTGCGTGACAAAGGCGTCGGCCCCGACACCTGCGTGGCCATCGCCGTCGAGCGTTCGCCGCAGCTGCTGGTCGGCCTGCTGGCCATTCTCAAGGCCGGTGGTGCCTATGTGCCGCTGGACGTCGATTACCCGGCCGAGCGCCTGGCCTACATGCTCGCCGATTGCAATGCGGGCCTGTTGCTGAGCCACAGCAGCCTGCTTGGCAAGCTGCCACAGGTTGACGGCGTCAGTGCCATCGCCCTCGACCAGTTGCACCTGGACAGCTGGCCAAGCCATGCCCCTGGCCTGCACCTGCATGGCGACAACCTGGCCTATGTGATCTACACCTCCGGTTCCACCGGCCAACCCAAGGGCGTGGGCAATACCCACGCGGCACTGGCCGAGCGCCTGCAATGGATGCAGGCCAGCTATGCGCTGGATGACAGCGACGTGCTGATGCAGAAGGCGCCGATCAGCTTCGACGTTTCGGTGTGGGAGTGCTTCTGGCCACTGGTGACCGGCTGCAAGCTGGTGCTCGCCGGCCCCGGTGAGCACCGCGACCCGCAGCGCATCGCGGCGTTGGTGCAGGCCCATGGCGTGACCACGCTGCACTTCGTGCCGCCGCTGTTGCAGGTGTTCGTCCAGGAGCCGCAGGCGGGTGCCTGCAGCAGCCTGCGCCGGCTGTTCTCTGGTGGCGAAGCGCTGCCCGCCGCGCTGCGTGACCGCGTGCTGCAAGTGCTGCCGCAGGTGCAGTTGCACAACCGCTATGGCCCGACCGAAACCGCCATCAACGTCACCCACTGGCACTGCCAGGCTACCGATGGCGAACGCTCGCCGATCGGCCGCCCGCTGGGCAATGTGCTGTGCCGCGTGCTGGACGACGAGCTGGAGCTGACCGCCCCAGGTGTGCCGGGCGAGCTGTACCTCGGCGGTGCAGGCCTGGCCCGTGGCTACCTGGGCCGCCCGGGCCTCACCGCCGAACGCTTCGTGCCCCGGGCAGATGGCAACGGCGAACGCCTGTACCGCAGTGGCGATCGCGCCCGCTGGCAGGTGCAGACCGAGGCGCTGGAATATCTTGGCCGCCTCGACCAGCAGGTCAAGGTACGTGGCTTCCGTGTCGAGCCCGAGGAAGTCCAGGCCTGCCTGCTGGCACAAGCGGGGGTCGAACAGGCGCTGGTACTGATTCACAAGGATGCCGTAGGCGCGCAACTGGTCGGCTACTACAGTGGCAGCGCCCAGCCTGATGCGTTGCTGGCGGCGCTGGCTGAACAACTGCCGGCCTACATGGTGCCGGCACAACTCATCCCGCTGGCGCAGATGCCACTGGGCCCCAGCGGCAAGGTCGACCGCAAGGCATTGCCGGCCCCGGTGTGGCAGCAGCGGGAGCACATCGAGCCGCAAACCGAGTTGCAACAGCAGGTCGCCGCCATCTGGCGCGAGGTGCTGAACCTGCCGCGCATCGGCCTGCAGGACGACTTCTTCGCCCTCGGTGGCCACTCGCTGCTGGCCACTCAAATTGTCTCGCGCACGCGTCAGGCCTGCGATGTCGAGCTGCCGCTCAAGGCCCTGTTCGAAGCCAGCGAGCTAGGCGCTTTCTGTGCCGAGATCGCGGGTATCCGCGCTGCCGGTGAACGCAACCTGCAAGGCGCAATCGCCCGCGTCGACCGCCGCCAGGCGGTGCCGCTGTCGTACTCGCAGCAGCGCATGTGGTTCCTCTGGCAAATGGAGCCGGACAGCCCGGCGTACAACGTCGGCGGCATGGCGCGCCTGCGCGGCACCCTGCATGTGGATGCCTTCGAGCGCGCGTTGCAGGCGCTGGTGGTGCGCCACGAAACCTTGCGCACTACCTTCCCCAGCATCGATGGCGTGCCGTACCAGTGCGTGGCCGAAGACAGCAGCCTGCACCTCGACTGGCAGGACTTCAGCGCCTTGCCCGCCGATGCCCGCCAACAACGCCTGCAACAACTGGCCGATGGCCAGGCGCACCAGCCGTTCGACCTGGAGCGCGGTCCGCTGCTGCGTGCCTGCCTGGTCAAAGCCCAAGAGCGCGAGCACTTCTTCGTGCTGACCCTGCACCATATCGTCACCGAAGGCTGGGCGATGGACATCTTCGCCCGCGAACTGGGCGAGCTGTACGAGGCCTTCGTCGATGACCGCGAATCGCCGCTGGCGCCGCTGCCGGTGCAGTACCTGGACTACAGCGTGTGGCAACGGCAATGGCTGGAAAGCGGCGAGGGCGCTCGCCAGCTGGCCTACTGGCAGGCCCGCCTGGGCGATGAACACCCGGTGCTGGCGCTGCCTGCCGACCGCCCGCGCCCGGCAGTGCAGAGCCACCGTGGCGAGCTGTACCGCTTCGAGCTCGACCCGGCGCTGGTCGCCCGTGTGCATGCCTTCAACAGCCAGCGCGGCCTGACCCTGTTCATGACCATGACTGCCACCCTGGCCGCCTTGCTGCACCGCTACAGCGGCCAGCGTGACCTGCGCATTGGCGCGCCGGTGGCCAACCGCATCCGCCCGGAAAGCGAAGGGCTGATAGGCGCGTTCCTCAACACCCAGGTGCTGCGTTGCGAGCTGGACGGCCAGATGACTGCCGTACAGTTGCTGGAGCAGGTACGCCAGGTTGCCATCGAAGGCCAGTCGCACCAGGACCTGCCGTTCGACCAGCTGGTGGAAGCCCTGCAGCCACCGCGCAGCAGCGCCTACAACCCGCTGTTCCAGGTGATGTGCAACGTGCAGCGCTGGGCCTTCCAGCAAAGCCGCCAGCTTGCCGGCATGCAGGTGGATTACCTGGTCAACGACGCCAGCGCCACCAAATTCGACCTGTACCTGGAGGTGACCGACCTCGACGGCCGCCTGGGTTGCTGCCTGACCTACAGCCGTGACCTGTTCGACGAACCACGCATCGCACGCATGGCCGAGCACTGGCAGCAACTGCTGGCCGGCCTGCTCGACAACCCGCAACAGCGCCTGTGCGAGCTGCCGATGCTGAGCAGTGCCGAACAGAAGATGCTGGCGGGCCAGTTGCAGGGCGAGCCGGATTTCGCTCTCGACCAGACCGTGCACGGCCTCTTCGCCGCCCAGGCTGCGCGCACGCCACACGCTGGCGCGTTGACCTTCGCCGGCCGGCACATGACCTATGCCGAACTCGACCAGCAGGCCAACCGCCTGGCCCGTGCCCTGCGCGAGCGTGGCGTCGGCCCGCAGGTGCGGGTGGGCCTGGCGCTGGAGCGCTCGCTGGAAATGGTCGTCGGCCTGCTGGCCATCCTCAAGGCCGGTGGCGCCTACGTGCCGCTCGACCCCGAGTACCCGCTCGACCGCCTGCGCTACATGATCGAAGACAGCCGCATCGGTCTGCTGCTCAGCCAGCGCGCGCTGCTGCAAACCCTGGGGCAGCTACCCGAAGGCGTGGCGCGCTGGAGTCTCGAGGACGACAGTGCCAGCCTTTCAGCCTACAGCGATGCGCCGCTGGACAACCTCAATCTGCCGCAGCACCAGGCCTACCTGATCTACACCTCCGGTTCCACCGGCAAGCCCAAGGGCGTGGTAGTCAGCCACGGCGAGTTCGCCATGCATTGCCAGGCGGTGATCGACGCCTTCGGCATGCGCAGCGACGACTGCGAGCTGCATTTCTATTCGATCAATTTCGATGCCGCCAGCGAGCGCCTGTGGGTGCCGCTATTGTGTGGTGCCCGGGTGGTACTGCGCGCCCAGGGGCAGTGGGGCGCCGAAGACATCTGCCAACTGGTGCGCGAGCAACAGGTGAGCATCCTCGGCTTCACGCCCAGCTACGGCAGCCAGTTGGCGCAGTATCTGGGCGGGCAGGGCGAACAGTTGCCAGTGCGCCTGGTCATTACCGGTGGTGAAGCGCTGACCGGTGAACACCTGCAGCGCATCCGCCAGGCCTTCGCGCCGCAGCAGTTCTTCAACGCCTACGGGCCGACCGAAACCGTGGTCATGCCGCTGGCCTGCCTGGCACCACAGACATTGCCGGCGGAGCTGGGCAGTGTACCGATCGGCCGCGTCATCGGTAGCCGCACGGCCTACATTCTCGATGAAGACCTTGCCCTGTTGCCGCAAGGCGGTATTGGCGAGCTGTATGTCGGCGGTGCCGGCCTGGCCCAGGGTTACCACGACCGCCCCGGCCTCAGTGCCGAGCGCTTCGTCGCCGACCCGTTCGGCAGCGAAGGCGGGCGCCTGTACCGCACCGGTGACCTGGTGCGCTTGGGCAGCGATGGCCTGGTCGAGTACGTCGGTCGCGCCGACCAGCAAGTGAAGATTCGCGGTTTCCGCATTGAACTGGGCGAAATCGAAAGCCGCCTGCAGGCCCATGCCGATGTCGACGAAGCTGTGGTGCTGGCCCTCGACCTGCCGGGCGGCAAGCAACTGGTGGGTTACCTGGTGTGCAGGCAGGCCGCTGCCGACAGCGAGGCCCAGGGCCTGCTGCGCGACGCGGTGAAAGCCGATGCCCGCCAGCACCTGCCGGACTACATGGTGCCGGCGCACCTGGTGCTGCTCGACAGCCTGCCACTGATGGGCAACGGCAAGCTCGACCGCCGTGCGCTGCCGCTGCCGGACCTGGAGCAGGCACGCCAGCAGTACCAGGCGCCTGGCAACGAGGTGGAAGCGCAGCTGGCGCAGATCTGGCGCGACGTGCTAAACGTTGCCCGGGTTGGCGTGCAGGACAACTTCTTCGAACTGGGCGGCGACTCGATCCTGTCGATCCAGGTGGTCAGCCGTGCCCGTCAGGCCGGCTTGCAGTTCACCCCGCGCGACCTGTTCCAGCATCAGACCATCCAGACCCTGGCGGCCGTCGTTCAGCGCAGCGAAGCCGCCAGCAGCATCGAGCAGGGCCAGCGCCAGGGCCAGGCTGGCCTTACGCCGATTCAGCACTGGTTCTTCGACAGTGAAGTGCCACAGCCGCAGCACTGGAACCAGGCTGTTCTGCTGGAGGCGCGCAAGCCGCTGGATAAGGGAGTGCTGGAGCAAGCCTTGGCCGCCCTGGTGCAGCACCACGACAGCCTGCGCCTGCGCTTCAGCCAGGCCCAGGGCCGCTGGCAGGCCGAATATGCTTCGCCTGCCACCGGCCAATTGCTGTGGACAGCCACGGTCGCCGACTTCGCCGATTGCCAAGCGCTGTACACCGGCCTGCAACGCAGCCTCGACCTGCAGCAGGGCCCGCTGTTGCGTGCCTTGCTGGTAAATGACGGACAGGGCAGCCAGCGCCTTTTACTGGCGATCCATCACCTGGTGGTCGATGGCGTGTCGTGGCGCGTGCTTCTGGAAGACCTGCAGGCGCTGTACCGTGGCCAGCCACTGCCGGCCAAGACCCACGCCATGGGCGACTGGGCCGCACGCCTGGCCAGCTATGCTGGTAGCGATTCGCTGCGCGACGAACTGGGCTGGTGGCAAGGCCAGTTGGGCGGTGTGCGCCGCGAACTGCCATGCGATCACCCGCAGGGCGGCAACCTGCACCGCCACGCCCGTACCTTGGCCATCGGCCTGGATGTGGCGCAGACCCGGCAGTTGCTGCAGCAGGCCCCGGCGGCCTACCACACCCAGGTCAACGACCTGTTGTTGACCGCGCTGGCGCGTGCCCTGTGCCGCTGGAGCGGCGACGAAGAAGTGCTGGTACAGCTTGAAGGCCATGGCCGCGACGGGCTGTTCGAAGACATGGACCTGACCCGCAGCGTTGGCTGGTTCACCAACGCCTACCCGCTGAGCCTGCGTCCGTTGCCAGGCGACGACGATGCGGCGCGGGCAGGCTCGATCAAGCGCATCAAGGAGCAGCTGCGCCAGGTGCCGCACAAAGGGCTGGGTTACGGCGTGCTGCGCTACCTGGCCGATACGGCCGGGCGCGAGCAGATGGCGGCTTTGCCGCAGGCACGCATCACCTTCAACTACCTGGGCCAGTTCGACCAGCAGTTCGACAGCACGGCGCTGTTCCAGCCGCTGGACGCCCCGGCCGGTTTGGCCCACGACCTCGATGCACCGCTGCCCAACTGGCTGAGTGTCGATGGCCAGGTGTATGGCGGTGCCCTGCAATTGCGCTGGACCTTCAGTGCCGAGCGCTACGACGAGCGAACCATCGCCAGCCTGGCCGAAGCCTATCGCCAGGAGCTGCTGGCCCTGGTCGAGCATTGCCTGGCTGATGGCAACGGCAGTTTCACGCCCTCGGACTTCCCGCTGGCGCACCTGACCCAGGCGCAGATCGACGCGCTGCCGGTACCGGCCGCGCAGATCGAGGACGTCTACCCGCTGACGCCGATGCAGGAGGGCATGCTGCTGCATACCCTGCTGGAGCCGGGCACCGGCCTCTACTACATGCAGGACCGCTACCGCATCAACAGCGCGCTCGATCCCGAACGCTTCGCCCAGGCGTGGCAGGCGGTAGTGGCGCGCCACGAAGCGCTACGCGCATCGTTCAGCTGGAACACCGGCGAGGCGATGCTGCAGATCATCCACAAGCCGGGCAACACACCGGTGGACTACCAGGACTGGCGTGGCCTCGACGACAACGCCCAGGAGCAGCGCCTGCAGGCCCTGCACAAGCAGGAACGCGAGGCTGGTTTCGCCCTGCTCAGCGAGGCGCCATTCCACCTGCGCCTGGTGCGTGTGGCCGACGAGCGCTACTGGTTCATGATGAGCAACCACCACATCCTCATCGATGCCTGGTGCCGCTCGCTGTTGATGAACGATTTCTTCGAGATCTACCAGGCCCTGGGCGAAGGCCGGCAGGCCCGATTGCCGGTGCCGCCGCGCTATCGCGACTATATCGGTTGGCTGCAACGCCAGGGTCTGGACGACGCACGTGCCTGGTGGCAGGCCAATCTGGCCGGCTTCGAACGTGCCACCACCATCCCCAGCGACCGCCCGCTGCGCCATGACCATGCCGGTAGCGGCATGATCGTCGGCGACTGTTACACCCGCCTGGCGGTGAGCGACGGCGTGCGCCTGCGCGAGCTGGCCCAGGCCCACCAGCTCACCGTCAACACCTTCGCCCAGGCGGCCTGGGCCCTGGTACTGGCGCGCTACAGTGGCGACCGCGACGTGGCCTTTGGCGTGACCGTGGCCGGGCGCCCGGTGAGCATGCCGCAGATGCAGCGTACCGTCGGCCTGTTCATCAACAGCGTTGCCCTGCGCGTGCAATTGCCGGTGGCGGGTGAGCGCTGCAGTGTGCGCCAGTGGTTGCAAGGCCTTTTGGAGCGCAACATGGAGCTGCGCGAGTACGAATACCTGCCGCTGGTGGCAATCCAGGAATGTAGCGAACTGCCCAAGGGCCAGCCACTGTTCGACAGCCTGTTCGTGTTCGAGAACGCGCCGGTGGAAACCGCCGTGCTCGACCACGCCCAGCACCTGAATGCCAGTTCCGACTCGGGCCGCACCCACACCAACTTCCCGCTGACAGCAGTGTGCTACCCGGGCGATGACCTTGGCCTGCACCTGTCGTTCGACCAGCGCTACTTCGACTACCCGACCGTCGAGCGTCTGCTGGCCGAGTTCAAGCGCCTGCTGCTGGCGCTGATGCAAGGCTTTGAAGGGGAGATGAGCGCACTGCCGTTGCTGGGTGACGAAGAGCAGCGCTTCCTGTTGGAGGACTGCAACCGTACCGCACGTGCCTATCCGCTGGAGCAGAGCTACATTGCGCAGTTCGAGGCGCAGGTGGCCGCACATCCGCAACGTACCGTGGCCCGCTGCCTGGACGCGTCCTACGACTACGCCGGGTTGAACCTGGCGGCCAACCGCCTGGGCCATGCCTTGATCGCGGCGGGTGTGAACGTGGACCAGCCGGTGGCACTGCTGGCCGAGCGTGGGCTACCGCTGCTGGGCATGATCGTCGGCAGCTTCAAGGCCGGCGCCGGCTACCTGCCACTGGACCCGGGCCTGCCGGCGGCGCGCCTGCAAAGCATCATCCAGCTCAGTCGTACACCCGTGCTGGTGTGCAGCGGGGCCTGTGCCGAACAAGGGCGGCTGTTGCTGGATGAGCTGGAGCTGACGACGCGGCCGCAGTTGCTGGTCTGGGAAGATATCCAGGCCAGCCCGGTGGCCAGCCACAACCCCGGCATTCACAGCGGGCCGGACAACCTCGCCTATGTGATCTACACCTCAGGCTCCACCGGCCTGCCGAAGGGGGTGATGGTCGAACAGCGCGGCATGCTCAACAACCAGCTGAGCAAGGTGCCGTACCTGGCGCTTGGCGAGCAGGACGTCATCGCCCAGACGGCCTCGCAGAGCTTCGACATTTCGGTGTGGCAGTTCCTTGCCGCGCCACTGTTCGGCGCCAGGGTGGAGATCGTGCCGAACGCCATTGCCCATGACCCGCAGGCCCTGTTGGCGCATGTGCAGGCCACCGGCATCAGCGTGCTGGAAAGCGTGCCGTCGCTGATCCAGGGCATGCTGGCCAACGACCACCAGGCCCTCGATGGCCTGCGCTGGATGCTGCCGACCGGCGAAGCCATGCCACCGGAGCTGGCGGCGCAGTGGCTGCAGCGCTACCCGCAGATCGGCCTGGTCAACGCCTACGGCCCGGCGGAGTGCTCCGATGACGTGGCGTTCTTCCGCGTCGATGCCGCCTCGACCCGTGGCAGCTACCTGCCGATCGGCACGCCGACCGACAACAACCGCCTGTACCTGTTCGGCGAGGACCAGGCGCTGGTGCCACTGGGTGCGACAGGTGAGCTGTGCGTGGCCGGCACCGGCGTGGGCCGTGGCTATGTCGGCGACCCGGTGCGTACCGCACTGGCGTTCATTCCCCATCCTCATGGTGCCCCGGGTGAACGCCTGTACCGCACCGGCGACCTGGCGCGGCAGCGCCCGGACGGGGTGCTGGAGTATGTCGGGCGCATCGACCATCAGGTGAAGATCCGCGGCTACCGTATCGAACTGGGCGAGATCGAAGCCCGCTTGCACGAACAGCCGGAAGTCCGCGACGCTGCCGTTGGCGTGCAGGAGGGCGTCAATGGCAAGCACCTGGTGGGTTACCTGGTGGCGCATCAGGGCGTTGCAGCCGACGCTGCGTTGCTGGAACAGCTCAAGCAGCGCCTGCGTGCCGAGTTGCCGGAGTACATGGTCCCACTGCACTGGGGCTGGTTCGACAGCCTGCCGCACAACGCCAACGGCAAGCTCGACCGCAAGGCCCTGCCGGCCATCGACATCGGTGGCCAGCACAGCCAGGTCTACCAGGCGCCGCGCAACGAGCTGGAAGAGGTACTGGCCGGAATCTGGGCCGATGTGCTCAAGGCCGAGCGGGTAGGGGTGCACGACAACTTCTTCGAGCTGGGCGGGCATTCGCTGCTGGCCACGCAGATCGCCTCGCGGGTGCAGAAGCAGTTGCAGTTGAACGTGCCGCTGCGGGCGATGTTCGAGTGCAGCACGGTGGAGGAGCTGGCGGCGTATGTGCAGGGGCTGCAGGGCAATGTGCTGGATGACGACAAGGTCGACCGGCTCAGTGACCTGATGGCTGAGCTGGAGGGCTTGTGACCTGAACAGGTGAGGCCTGCACCGCCCCTGGATTGGCGCACAAAAGTTGAAATTGCTGGGGCCGCTATGCGGCCCTTTCGGGACACAAGGCCGCTCCTACAGATACGGCGTTGTACTCGAGGTTTGGCGCTGTACCTGTGGGAGCGGGCATGCCCGCAAACACCGGCGCAGCCGGTGCCATACACCGCGTTGAGTCTTCGCGGGCTTGCCCGCTCCCACAGGGCCGCCACCGCCTTCATGGCAGGTGCACTACTTGTAGGAGCAGCCTTGTGCTGCGAATGGGCGGCAAGGCAGCCCCGGCGATTTCACATCAGCGCTTGCCGAGAATCTTCCCAAGCAACTCCGGCCGCGGTGCGCCTTGCTGGCTCTGCAGGTTGCCCTGGTCATCCTGATAGAAGATCGCCGGGGTCGCCTGCAAACCCATCTCTTCCATCAGCGCCATGTTCGCCGCCAGCTTCTGCTGCACCGCCTCCGGCACCTGCTCCAGTGCCTTCAACTTGCTGGCCTTGCCCGCTTTTTCATGCTCATGCAGTGCCTTGGCCGGGTCTTTCGCCGCCAACAGCGCCGCCGACTTGCCCGGGCTATCCTCGCGGATGATGCCGACCATGATATGGCGCAACTGCACCTTGCCCGACTCCACCCACGGCCGCGCCTGCTCCCAGAACATGTTGCAGTAGGGGCAGTTGGGGTCGCTGAACAGGTACACCTTGCGCGGTGCATCGTCCTTGCCGTCGGCGATCCAGGCGGTTTTTTCCATCTTGGCCCAGATTTCCTTGCTCATCGGCGCATACACCAGCTTTTTCAGCGGCTCGGCACTGAGGTCCTTGCCCTGTTCGTCGAACAGGCTGCCGACCAGTACGTGCTTGCCGTCAGGGGTGAGGTACAGCGCCAGGCCGTTATTCTGATACTCGGCGGCATACCCGCGCAGGCCGTTGGGGGCGTCGAAGCTGCCTTTGATCACGGCGCCCTTGGCTTGCAGTTGTTGAATTGCCTTGGGCAGCTCTTCGGCCTGCAGGGTGGGGCTAGCCAGCAGGGCCAGGGACAGGGGCAGCAGTGCAGTCAGTCGCATGTCAGTTTCCTTGTGCGGCAGGGGCGGGCGCGGTGGCCCGGTCGAAAGGCTCCAGGGCGTGGCGCAGGCTGGCCCGGGACAGCTCGCCCAGATGGCTGCCGACCAGGCGCCCGTCGGCGTCGTAGAACAGGGTGGTGGGCAGGGCCATGGAGCCGACGCGCTGGGCCAGCAGACCGGTGCCGTCGAACAGCACGTGGGTCAGGCTCAGGCCGGTGGTGGCGAGGAAGGTACTGACGTTTTCCGGGGTCTCGCCCTGGTTGACGAACAGGAAGGTCACGTGCGGGTAAGCGCTTTGCGCCTGTTGCAGCACCGGCATTTCGCGTCGGCAGGGTGGGCACCAGGTGGCCCAGATGTTGATGACCAGCGGTTTGCCGCGGTAGCTGTGCAACGCTACGGATTGGCCGTTGGCCTTGCGCAGGCTCAGCTCGGGCAGTTCGGTGCCCTTGCTGTACAGGTGGCCACCGAGGCTGGCCAGGCCCCAGAACAGCGCGCCGCTGAACAGCGCCCAGCCCAGCGGGCGGCGCAGGCCGGGATGGCGCCAGCCCTGCCACAAGGCGCCGAGCACGATTCCGGCAAGGCCCGACCAGAACAGGAAGCCGCCATCACGGATGTCGATGACCTGCAGCGGGTCGTCCTGGTACATCGGCCAATAGGCCAGCACGAAGCCGGCGCGTGCGCACAGCAGGCCGATCAGGAACAGGTTGAACAGTGCCGATTCCGGGCTCTCGCCGCCACGCCGGGCGACCCACCAGCCGACCATGCTGGCGATCACCAGGGCGGTGAGCATCAGCAGGTGGTTGAGGGCCATGGTCAGTGGCCCGAGGGTTACGGTCAGCATCAGCCTTGGCTCCTGGTCTGGGTCCAGTGTTGCAGGAAGACGGCTGCATCCACCTCACCAGTGATGCGCCGCGCGCGGCGTTCGTCGCCTTCCGGGCCGACCCAGATGATGCTGGGCGGGCCAGGTACCTGGTAGCGCTGCAGCAGGGCCTGGCTGGCCGGGGTGTCGGCGGTCACGTCCAGGCGCAGCAGGTGCACACCGGCCAGGCCGGCCTGCACGTCGCTGCGGGCGAACACCTGTTTTTCCATGACCTTGCACGACACGCACCAATCGGCATAGTAGTCGAGCATCACCCATTGGCCACGGGCCTTGGCCGCATCCAGTTCGCGTTGCAGGTCTTCGGGGCGGCTGACGGTGACGAAGGCGTCCTCGGTGTGCTGGCCGGTGGCCGACGCAGCGCCGCTACCGGCGAACGGGCGCAGCGGCTGCCAGAGGTCGTCGCCACCGGCCGCCGCACCTACCAGTAGCAGGCCGCCCCACAGGGCACCCAGCAGCGGCAACGCGCGCAACGCCGGCAACCGCTGCAGGGCCGGCCAGGCAGCCCAGGCCAGGGCGATCAGCAAGGCGCCGCTCAGGGCCAGCAGCAATGCTGCGGGCAGCAGGCTGCGCAAGGTGTATAGCGCCATGCCCAGGAACACGAAGCCGAACACGCCCTTGACCCGGTTCATCCAGGCACCCGGGCGGGGCAGGAAGCGGTTGCCGAGGGTTACCAGCAACAGCAGCGGCACACCCATGCCCAGGCCGAGGCTGAACAGCACCAGCGCCCCCTGCAGCACGTCGCCGCTCTGGGCGATGTACAGCAGCGCGCCGGCCAACGGCGCGGTCATGCACGGCCCCATCAGCAGGCCGGACAGCGCGCCCAGCAGCGCGGCGCCATACAGGTTGCCGCCACGGGTGCCTTGCCCGGCACGGTCGAGGCGATCGCGCAAGGCGGCGGGCAATTGCAACTCGAAGGCACCGAACATCGGCAGGGCCAGCAACACGAACAGCCCCGCCAGGCTGGCCAGCAGCCAGGGTTGCTGCAGCCAGGCCTGCAGGCTGGCACCCAGCAGCGCGGCGACCACGCCCAGGGCGGCATACACCAGGGCCATGCTCAGTACATACACCCCGGCCAATATCCAGCCGCGCCGGGCACTGGCGCCATTGCCCAGTACCAGCCCGGCGAGGATCGGCAGCATCGGCAGCGAGCAGGGGGTAAAAGCCAGCAACAGGCCCAGGCCGAAGAACGCCAGCAGGCTCCAGGCCAGGTGCCCCTTTTGCAGACCGCTGGCCAGGGCCTGGTCACTGGCTTGTTCGGCCGCCGGCGGCACACTGCCGCCCAGGTCGATCAGCGTGGTTTGCGGCGGGTAGCACAGGCCGGCGTCGGCACAGCCCTGCCAGCCCAGGCGCAGCTGGCCCTGGGCATCGGCCGGGAGTAGCAGTTCGAGTTGGTCGCGGTAAACCGCACTGTCGCCGAAGAACTCGTCGTGGTGGTTGAGGGCAGCTGGCAGTTGCGGGTGCTGTGCGGCAGGCAGGCCGTCGAACTTCAGGCGCTTCTGATACAGGTAGTAGCCAGGCTGGATCTGGAAGAACAGGCGCATCTGGCCATCGGCCTGGCGGTCATGGGTAAGCACGAAGGCCTGGTTGACCGGCAGGAAGTCCGGTTTGACATCGAACGGGTTGGCCTGCAACGGGCCGGCCAGCAGCAGTGTCAGGAAGAGCAGGAGGACGCGCATGTCTTCGCCTTGGCAGTACGTTGAAGGGGGTCATGCTGGCTTGGGTCGATTAACCCAAGGTTAACTCTGGTTTTTGGTCAGGGGGGCGCATCAGGGCTTGGAGGTGTATGCCGTGGAATTGTCTGCGCGTGGGAGAGCCCCCCGACGAACTCCTACCAGGCACAGCCAAATTCCCCCCACATCCCAGATATGTCGCGACATATTGTCTGCTTGACTTTGCCTGCGCCACTACAATTGCTGTAAAGTTGACGCACAGGTCAGCTTTTGCGAGCTAGTACCAGAATCAAAAAAAGGGCAGACCCCCTGCTGCCCAGAGGATCAAGCATGTCCAACCGTGATATTTCCCGGCGCGCCTTCCTGCAAGGCGGCCTGATAGCTGGTGTCGGCGTGACCATGGCGCCGCTCGGCAGCCAGGCGTTCGCCGCGCTGATGGAGGAACGCGTCACCACCTCGCCGCAGAAGTGGATGAACCATGACGGCAAGGCGCGTTTTCGTAACGATGCCTTGTCCAAGGTGTGCGGCGACAAGGTGTTCGCCCGCGACATCCGTGCCAAGGACATGCCCGGCTGGCCCGCGCAGCAGGGCCATGCGCTGCTGCTCAAGGCGACCAAGGCCGACCGTATCTATGCCGGCCATGACCTCAGCCTGCTTGGCACCGACCTGCAACCGGACCGCATCGTCACCGCTGCCGACCTGGAGCGGGACGGCATCGCCTGGCCCGAGGCCCACTCGCCCGACCCGCTGCTGCCGCCCGGCAAGGTGCCGATGTTCATCGGCCACCCGGTGGCAATCCTGATCTGGCACGACTTCGAGCGCTTCCGCCAGGCCAAGCGCAAGCTGCAGTTCAACGACCAGGCGATCCGCTATGGCGCCCAGGCGCCGCTGTACCAGCGCGACCCCTACGGCAGCTTCCGCTTCGTGCGCGTGGGCGGTGCCACGCCGTTCGACGATGATGAATTCTCCAGCCTGAAGAATTCCATGCTGTTCCCCACCATCCTCAACCGCAAGCCGGTGTGGTCGAAGCAGCCCAACCAGCATGGCGACCTGACCGAGCAGGGCCTGTTCTACGCCAAGCGCATGGCCGAGCAGCTGGACAACCCGCCCGAGGACTGGCTGGTGTTCGACGAGCGCTACAAGACGCCGTCCATCGAGCCGGCCGCACTGGAGCCGGACAACGGCAACGGTTGGTACGACCCGGCCAGCGGTACGCTGCATTTCGTGGTCGCGACCCAGTGCCCGTTCGAAGTGGCGCAGGAATGCGTGCACATGATCAAGCCGTCGCGCTTCGCCCTGAACACGCTGAACATGCACCCGGGCTATACCGTGGGCTACGGCTCGAAAGACAACAACATCTTCGTCTTTTACGCCGCCGTGGCCGCGTTGTATGGCGCCGGTGTACCGATCCGCCTGGCCAACGACCGCTACGAGCAGTTCCAGAGCGGCATCAAGCGCCATGCCTTCGATATCCGCTACCAGTTGGCGGTGGACAAGAAGGACAACAGCTTCAAGATCTTCCGCGCCGACATGAGCTGCGACGGCGGCGGGCGTATCAACTACAGCCCGTCGGTGGCAGCGGTGGGCGCCACGGCGGCGCAGTCGATCTACTACATGCCGCAGAACGACCTGTCGGTCACTGCCTATCATTCCCGGGGCGTCGAGGCCGGCTCCATGCGTGGCTACGGCACCCTGCAGACCATGGCCGCTACCGAAATGATGGTGGATGAGATCGCCGGGCGCCTGGGCGTCGATGCCATCGACCTGCGCCGCGCCAACGCGCTGAAGTCGGGCATGAAGAACACCCAGGGCGCGGTCCCGGCCGGCGCGCTGCGCCTGTACGAGATTCTCGACAAGGCCGCCGTGCACGACTGGTGGCGCAACCGCGACGCGCGCAAGCAGCAGATGGATGCCAAGGACCCGGACCACTGGTATGGCGTGGGCTTTGCCATCTGCCAGAAAGACTTCGGCACCGGCTCCGAAGCTCCGATGGCCAGCATCGAGTTCAGCCGCGACGGGCGCATCAGCCTGCGTCACATCGGCACCGAGCTGGGAACCGGCATGTCCACCTCCCAGGCCCTGGTGGTCAGCGATTTCCTCGGTCGCTCTGCCGACGAGGTGAAGACCGCGGTCACCGAATGGCCGGAGCTGCAGCTGACCACCAGCGGCAACCCGTACCTGATCAGCCAGCCCGAGCAGGATGCCGCGCTGCGCAACCCGCGTTGGGTCGGCAAGCTCGCTTCACCATCGTCGGCGACCAACTCGGCGTTCTACTTCAGCCATGCCACCCGCGAAGCGGCACGCGTGCTGTTCAACCACGGTCTGTGGCCGGCGGCCATGGCCATCTGGAGCCAAGGCCCTTACGGCGGCCAGGCCAACCCGCTGGTGGTGCGTCGCGAGAACGCGGTGTGGGTCAACGGCGAGCTGACCGGCAACGGCCTGTCACCGATCCCGTTTGCCCAGCTGGCCCAGAAGGCCCATGACATGGGCCTGGTCACCGGCGTCAGCGTGCACGGTTTCAACCGCTGGAGCTGGGCCGAGGCCGACTTCGTCATCGACGGCGTGCGCGAACGCTTCCCGCTCGACGCGGTGGCGGTGAAGTACGGCGATGGCGCGGTGAACGCCAAGAAGGCGCAGATGAGCAGCCACGGCTACCACCTGCTCGACCGGCAGAACGCCGCCTACCCCGACACCCAGCTGAACAACGCCATGGTCACCTACTACAGCCCGGTGGCGACCATTGTCGAAGTCAAGGTGAACAAGGGCACTCACGAAGTGCAGGTGCTCAACCATCACAGCTGGGTCGAGTGCGGTCGGGTGCTGGTGCCGGAGCTGGTCAAGGGCCAGCTCGAAGGCGGTATCGCCATGGGCATCGGCCATGCCTTGACCGAAGAAATGCCGTTGTACGAGGGCGGGCCCGGGGAGGGCGACTGGAACTTCAACCGCTACCGCCTGCCGCACGCGCGCGATGTGGCGGTGTGGCAACAGACCAGCGAAATCCTCCCGCCGCTGTCACCGACCGACCCGTCCAAGGGCATCGCCGAGGTGGTGATGATTCCGGTCGTCGGTGCCATCGGCAATGCCGTCGCGCATGCCATCGGCAAGCGCGTGCGCGATCTCCCCATCACCCCAGCCCGTATCAAGGAGGCCCTCAATGGCTAACCGCCCACTGCAACTGACCCTCAACGGTCAACCGGTCGGCCCGGTCGAGGTCCCTGATGACCTGGCGATGATCGACTACCTGCACGAACACCAGAACCTCACCGGCTCGCGCCTGGGCTGCGGCCAGGGCATCTGCCACGCCTGTGTGGTGATCGTCGACAACCCTGACGGCACCAGCGAGGAGGTGCGCACCTGCATTACCGGCGCGCATTACTTCGAGGGCAAGAAGGTCCGCACCATCGAGGGCCATGCCAGACAGGACGAGGCCGGCAACCTGACGCTGAACCCGATCCAGCAGAAGTTCGTCGACCTGTTCGCCTTCCAGTGCAGCTACTGCGCGCCGGGCTTCGTCAATGCCGCCACGGTGCTGGTGGAAACCGCCCAGCGCCAGCCGCTGAAGAAGAGCGAGGTGGAAGACCGCATCGAGGCGAGCCTGGGCCACCACATCTGCCGTTGCACTGGCTACGTGCGTTACTACGACGCTACTCGCACGGTGCTCAACGACCTCGGCCTGGTCAAGGAGGGTTGAGCATGGGTCTTGTTCGTAGCGCACTGGCGCTGGCTCTCGGCCTTGCCATTACCTCGCTTGCCCAGGCAGCCGACCAGGCGCAGGTCAAGCGCGGTGAATACCTGGCCCGCGCGGCCGACTGCATGGCCTGCCACACCGCCGAAGGCGGCGCGCCGTACGCCGGCGGCCTGCCGATCCATTCGCCGTTCGGCACCATTTACGGCAGCAACATCACCCCGGACAAGCAGTACGGCATCGGCAAATACAGCGCCGACGAATTCTTTGCCGCGGTAACCGAGGGCAAGCGCAAGGACGGCGCCAACCTCTACCCGGCGATGCCGTACACCTCGTACCACCTGATCAAGCGCGAAGATTCGGACGCGATCCTCGCCTACCTGATGACCGTGCCGCCAATCAACCGCCCGGCACCGCAGACTGCGTTGCGCTTTCCGTTCAACGTGCGCCAGGGGCTGAGCGGCTGGAACATGCTGTACGGTAAAAGCGTTCAACTGCAGCCGACCGAGGGCAAAAGCCCGGCCTGGCAGCGTGGGCAGTACATGGTCGAAGTCATGGGCCATTGCGGCGAGTGCCATACCCCGCGCAACCCGATCGGTGCGTTGCAGCAAGACCAGCGCCTGAGCGGCGGCCTGCTGGGTGGCTACCTGGCCCCGAGCCTGCTGGCCCAGGACCTCGCCGAGCGCGGCTGGACCCAGCCGGACCTGACCACCTTCCTCAAGCATGGCATCAGCGCCCAGGGCAGCATGTTCAACGAAATGTTCCCGGTGGTGCACCACAGCACCCAGCACCTGGAGGATGCCGACCTGGCGGCCATGGCCACCTACCTGCTGGGCGACCAGCCACCGCCGGCCAAGACCATCCAGGCGGTGGCGCTGGAGCAGATGAGCGACAGCGCCAAGCGCGGCCGCCAGCAATACCTGAATGTCTGCGCGGGCTGCCATGGGGTGGACGGCGAGGGCAAGCCGCACATCGCCGTGGCCATGCGCGGCAACACGGTGCTGCGCCAGGCCGACTCGCGCAACCTGGTCAAGGTGGTCCTCGAAGGCATCCGTGAGCAGCAGTTCACCGGCTTCGAGCGCATGCAGCCGATGCCGGGCTTTGCCGACAAGCTCGATGACCAGCAGGTGGCGGATATGGTCAACTACCTGCGCCAGGCCTGGGGTGGATTGCCCGGTGACCTGAGCGTACAGCAGCTCGCCGAGCTGAAGGCGGAGTAAAGGGTGCAGCATCTCGATCTACAGGTGGTCCGCCAGGCGTTGCAGTGGTCGCGCGGCGGCCAGAGGGTGTGGTTGTGCACGGTGCTCGCCACCTATGGCTCGGCGCCCCGTGCGCCGGGCTCGCTGCTGGCGGTGAACGCCAGCGGGCAGTGGCTGGGTTCGCTGTCCGGTGGCTGCGTTGAAGACGACTTTCTCGAGCGCGTGGGGCGGGGAGCGTTTCCCGAACCGGTGGCCATCGTGCGTTACGGCGATGGCAGCGACTCGCGTTCGAGTATTCGCCTGCCGTGTGGCGGCGTGCTGGAAGTGCTGGTGGAAAACCTTTCGGCCGAATGCGATGTGCAGGCGCACCTGCGTGAGCTGGAAAGCGCATTGCAGGGCCAGCGCCGTGTGCTGCGTGAAGTGAGCCTGCCCGAGGGCCGGCGCCTGCTTGTCAATGACCACAGCCAGGGGCCGCGTGTGGAGCGTGAAGGTGCCTGTGTACGCTTGCGTGTGGGGGCAGCCCAGCGTCTGCTGCTGGCCGGCTACTCCAGCGTCGCGCACTTCTGTGCCGAGTTCGGCAAGGGCATGGGCTTCGAAGTCATCCTCTGCGAGCCGCGTGACGAAGTGCTCGACGGCGTGCGGCTGGATGGCATCGAAGTGCGCCGCGAGCTGCCATCAGAGTTCATCGCCCATGGCGGTTGCCATGCCGACACTGCCGTGGTGGCGCTGACCCACGACCCGAAGATCGATGACCTGGCGATGCTCGAAGCGGTGCGCACCGAGTCGTTCTATATCGGTGTGATGGGTTCCCGGGCGACCTCCGACAAGCGCCGTGAACGCCTGCGGCGGATCGGTGGCCTGGGTGACGTCGAACTGGGCCGCATCCACGCCCCCATCGGCCTCAACCTGGGCAGCAAGACCCCGGCCGAGATCGCTTTGGCGGTGCTGGCCGATATTCTGCGGGTGCGCAATGGCATCGAGAGGGCGGCGCTGTGAGCGTGGTTGCGCTGGTGCTGGCGGCAGGGAGCGGCCGGCGTTTTGGTGCCGACAAGCGCCGGGCGACGTTGGCTGATGGTCGCAGCCTGCTGGCCCATAGCGTGGAGCGGGCTCGGGCGGTATTCGATGATGTGCGCGTGGTGTTGCGCGCGGGCGAGTGGGGCGAGGATTTTGCCTTGCCTGGCGATTGCCGGGTGGTCGTCAGCCCGGATGCGGCATCGGGAATGGGGCATAGCCTGGCTGCAGGCGCCAGATCGTTGGGTGACAGCCAGGCGCAGGCGGTGGCGATCTTGCTGGGTGATATGCCTTGGATCGAAGCGGCAACCTTGCGTCGGCTGGCCGAGGCGGCCACCGCCTCGACCATCGTGCTGCCGGGCCATGCGGGGAAGCAGGGGCATCCGGTGATTTTCGGGCGCGACTTCTGGCCGGCGCTGGGGCAGCTTGCCGGGGATGAAGGGGCGCGGGCGGTGGTGCGGGCGCAGCGGGATTGTTGTGTGGTGGTTGAGGTGGAGGATGCGGGGGTGCTGCTGGATGTAGATACGCCGCAGGCGTTGAAAGGGTCAAGGTGAACACCCCCACCCAACAAAAAGGTCCATAATCCCCCCTTAATCCGCCCAAGGTGCAATGCCAGCCACACCATTCCGGGAGCCCCGCCATGCACGTTCTGCTCTGTGAGGACGACGACCTGATCGCCGCCGGCATCTGCGCCGGCCTTACCGCCCAGGGCCTGACCGTGGACCGTGTGGGCAACGCCGCCGATGCACGGGCGATGCTGCAGGCGGCGCAGTTCGATGTGATGATCCTCGACCTTGGCCTGCCCGACGAAGACGGCCTGAAGCTGTTGCGCCGCCTGCGCGAGAAAGGCGAGACGCTGCCAGTGCTGGTGCTCACTGCCCGTGATGCGGTTACCGATCGGGTCGATGGCCTGCAGGCCGGCGCCGACGATTATTTGCTCAAGCCGTTTGACCTGCGCGAGCTGGCCGCACGCCTGCACACCCTGCTGCGGCGGGTGGCCGGGCGGGCGGTGAATGTGATCGAGCACGGCCCACTGCGCTATGACCCGAGTAGCTGCGAGGCAACCCTGGCCGGCCAGCCGGTCGACCTGTCCCGGCGTGAACAGGCATTGCTCCAGGCGCTGTTGCAGAACCCCGGGCGTGTACTGTCCAGCGAGCAGCTCAAGGATTGCGTGTACGGCTTCAGCGACGAAGTCGAGAGCAATGCGCTGAACGTGCATATCCACCATCTGCGGCGCAAGCTGGGCAACGGCATCGTCGAGACCGTGCGCGGCCTGGGCTACCGCCTTGGCCCGGCGCAGGCGCCGGAGCAGGCCGCATCATGAGCCTGCGGGTACGCCTGAGCCTGATCCTGGGCAGTGCCTTCGTGATCATCTGGGCGCTCGCCGCCGCGTGGATGCTGCGCGACCTGCGCCAGCAGATGATGTTCTCGCTCGATCAGCGCCTGGTGGCCTCGGCGCGCATGGTCGCCGGGTTGATCGACCAGTTGCCGCAGCCGCTGACTGCCAAGGGCGGCGAGGCGCACTTTTCCGCCGATCAGTTCAGCGTGCCGGACGGCATGGCCTGCCAGGTCAGCTCGCTGCGCGGCGAGATTCTCGCCAGCAACCACAAGCACGATGGCGTCATGGACGATGAACGCAGCGGTTTCCGCGACCAGACCATCGACGACGCGCTGTGGCGCACCTTCACCTACAACCATGGCGATGTTCGCATCACCACCGCCGACCGGCACATGGAGCGCGAGGCGCTGAACCAGTCGATCCTGCTGGCAGCCTCGGCGCCGGTGTTGATGGCCCTGCTTGGCAGCCTGGGGTTGTTGTGGATCGGCCTGGGCAAGGGCCTGGAGCCGCTCAACCGCATGCGCGATGCCCTGCGCCGCCGGCGCGCGGACAGCGTCGAGCCGCTGCAGGTGGCGGGCATGCCCAGCGAACTGCAACCGTTGCTGGAAACCCAGAACCAGCTGTTCCTGCGCATTGCCCAGACCATCGAGCGTGAGCGGCGCCTGACCGACGATGCCGCGCATGAACTGCGCAGCCCGCTGACGGCGATCAAGACCCACCTGCAGGTGGCGCGGATGACCGATGGCGCCGTACGTGAGCAGGCGCTGGAGCATGCCGAGCAGGGGGCCGACCGCATGCACCGCACGCTGGAGCAGTTGTTGATGCTGGCGCGGGTGGAGGGCAGCCTGTCGTTCGAGGATGGCGTGCAGTGCAGCGCCGAGCAGGTGGCCCGGCAGGCGGTGCAGGATGCCGGCGGTGGTGACAACCGGCGCATCGTGCTGCGCTTGCCTGAAGCCGCTACGCAGATCTACCTGGGCATGCCCGCCCCGCTGGCGGTGGCGGCGCTGCGCAACCTGCTGGACAACGCCTTGCGCCATGGCGGCGACGAGGCGGTGGAGCTTGAGGTGCAGATGGCTGACGGCCAGGTGGGCTTCATGGTGCGCGACCATGGGCCGGGGATTGCCGAGGCGGACCTGGAGCACCTGACCGAGCGCTTCTGGCGCAACGGGCAGAGTGGCGGATGCGGGTTGGGGCTGGCGATCGTGCAGGCGATCGTGCAGCGTTGTGCCGGTAGCCTGAAGTTCGACAGCCGCAGTGATGGGTTGCGGGTGTTGTTGCAAGTGCCGGCGCGCTCGGCGCATTGATGTTTATCGCCTGCGCCGGCCTCTTCGCGGGTAAACCCGCTCCCACAGGTACTGCATCATCCCTGAAATCTGTGGCAACCCTGTGGGAGCGGGTTTACCCGCGAAGAGGCCGGGCCTGTTTTCAAAAATCCCATGGCAACCGCTAAATCCTCCCCGCACTCAAGCGTTTCCCAAGCGACGAACACCCGCACTTTCGCTTGCTTGCGAGGATTCACCCATGCCCACCGCTTCCTGCCTTGCCCAGGTCCCGCCGGCCAGCGCGCCGCGTGCCTTGTACGAGTTCACCGATTCACCCTTGCTGCAACGCCAGCAACAACAGGAATCCAACGCCCGCAGCTACCCGCGCCGCATCCCGCTGGCGCTCAAGCGCGCCCGCGGCATCCATGTGGAAGATGTCGAAGGCCGCCAGTTCATCGACTGCCTGGCCGGCGCCGGCACCCTGGCGCTGGGCCACAACCACCCGGTGGTGGTCGAGGCGATCCAGCGGGTACTGGCCGATGAGCTGCCGCTGCACACCCTGGACCTGACAACGCCGGTCAAGGACCGCTTCGTCCAGGACTTGTTCGGTGTGCTGCCAGAGGCGTTGCGCCGTGAAGCCAAGGTCCAGTTCTGCGGCCCGACCGGTACCGATGCGGTGGAGGCAGCGCTGAAGCTGGTGCGCACTGCAACCGGCCGCAGCACCGTGCTGGCCTTCCATGGCGCCTACCACGGCATGAGCCAGGGGGCGCTGAGCCTTATGGGCAGCCATGGGCCGAAGCAACCGCTGGGGGCCTTGCTCGGCAATGGTGTGCAGTTCATGCCGTACCCCTACGACTATCGTTGCCCGTTCGGCTTGGGCGGCGAAGCCGGGGTCAGGGCCAACCTGCATTACCTGGAAACCCTGCTGCTCGACCCGGAAAGCGGCGTGCCGCTGCCGGCGGCGGTGATCCTCGAGGTGGTGCAGGGTGAGGGCGGGGTCATCCCGGCCGATATCGAGTGGCTCAAGGGTGTACGCCGTATCACCGAGCAGGCCGGTGTGGCGTTGATCGTCGATGAGATCCAGAGCGGGTTTGCCCGCACCGGGCGCATGTTCGCTTTCGAGCATGCCGGCATCGTCCCGGACGTGGTCACCCTGTCCAAGGCCATTGGCGGCAGCCTGCCGCTTGCGGTGGTGGTGTACCGCGACTGGCTGGATACCTGGAAACCGGGCGCCCACGCCGGCACTTTCCGTGGCAACCAGATGGCCATGGCGGCGGGTTCGGCGGTGATCGATTACCTGGTCGAGCATCGCCTGGCCGAGCATGCCGAGGTCATGGGGCAGCGCCTGCGCCAGCATCTGCAGCAGTTGCAGCGGGAGTATCCGCAGTTGGGTGATGTTCGCGGGCGGGGGCTGATGCTCGGGGTAGAGCTGGTGGACCCGCAAGGGCAGCGGGATGCGCTTGGGCATCCGGCGGCCAACCGCGAGCTGGCGGCGAAGGTGCAGCGCGAGTGCCTCAAGCGCGGGCTGATCCTGGAGCTCGGTGGGCGGCATGGGGCGGTGGTGCGCTTCCTGCCGCCGTTGATCATCAGTGGCGAGCAGATCGATGAGGTCGCGCAGCGGTTTGCTGAGGCGTTGATCGCAGCGGTCTGATCGGTTGCCGGGGCCGCTGCGCGGCCCTATCGCCGGCAAGCCGGCTCCCACAGGTACAGCGCAAGTCTTCCGGTCGGCGCAGTCCCTGTGGGAGCTGGCTTGCCGGCGATAGGGGCGCAAAGCGCCCCCCTGGTAACCCTGGTTACCAACCGCGCCCGGAATTCACCCAGAAGTTCACCGACAGCGAGGTGGTCACAGACTGCACCTGGTGAAACCACCCTTCGGGCAGGAACAGCAGGTCACCGGCCTGCAGCACCACGCGCAGGAAAAGCACTTCGCGCGCCGCCGGGAAACGCTGGAAGTCCGGGGCATCGGGGTTGAAGTCGCAGCCGTCCAGGCCGCCCTTCGGGCTGGTCGACCAGGTGCCCAGGGCTGGGCGATGGTGCGGCGCGGCGAGGATGAACGATTTCTGCCCCCATACCTGCGCGAACAGGTTGTCGGTGTCGTCGCGGTGCAGTGGCGTCAGGGTGCCCTTGGGGCCGATCCAGATGCGCGGCGCAATGAACTTCTCGCGGGCGAAGTACTGCGGGTAGCGAATCAGCGTCAGCAGCTTTTCCGGCACGATGTTGTTGCCCATGTAGGCCGGGGTTTCGCCGGGTTTGGCAGGGGTGTCGAGCGAGGCGATGAAGTCGGCCATGGAGGTGGAACGGAAGTCACGGTCGGTGGAGAAGGTCTTCTTCACGTAGTCGCCGTGGCGGGTGATGCCCTGCAGTTCGGCGAAATGTTCCAGCGAAGCTTCGCGGCCCATGGTGAACAGCGGCCAGTCCTGCAGGGCATCGCTGATGACCACCGGCGTCCCGTGCTTCAGGTATTCGCTCTGGAAGCGCGCCAGCGACAGGTCGGTGCGGGCAATGCATGCCACCTCGCGCTGTGCCGGTTGCGCGGCCGACACCCGTTCGCTGAAGCGTGCCGGTGTCGGGTAACGTTGGTTCATCGATACCTTGGTCGCCGGCGCACCGCGGCGGGCGTTGCTGATGATCTGCGGCAGCAGGGTGGCCAGGCCCATGTTGCCGCTGATCTTCAGGCGGGCGCTGGCGAACAGTTCTTCGACGTTGGCGGTGCCGCCCATGATGCCGATGAAGTCACGCTCGGTCACCTCGATGGTGACGTCCGGGGCGCTGTGCCGGCCGGCACCGGTGCGGCTGCTGTCGCGCACCTCCGACCAGAAGGCCAGGTCCTGGCTGAAGACGAACTGGAAAACGCCTTCGATGCCGACGGCATGGGCGTTGGCGAACAGTTTGCTGAGGATGCTCTGAAGGTCCACGGTATGCCTCTGGCGGTCTTTCGTTGTGCAGGGATAACGAGTGCTCGCACCAACGATTTAGCCGTGTGGACGGGTAATTTTTCGGCATGCTGCTACGTCCCGTAGGGAGGCTCGAGTCACATTTCACCCAAGGAACCCACATGGCACTGCACCCTGATCTGGCGGCATTTCTGGAACTGGTCGAATTTGGCCGGCTGACGGGCAGGAGCCTGCCCATGCACGCAATGGACGTGGCCCAGGCCCGTGCCGAGTTCGAGGGCAGCTCGCAGGTACTCGACCCGAGCCCGCCCGGCAACGTCACGGTCAGCGAGTTGCAGGTTACCGCGCGCGACGGTGCCCGCCTGGCTGCTCGTCTGTACCGCCGGGGCGATGCCGGGGCTGCCTTGCAGCCAGTGATCCTGTACCTGCATGGCGGCGGCTATGTGGTCGGCAGCCTCGATTCGCATGACTCGGTGTGCCGTCGCCTGGCGGCCCTGGGCGAGTTCGCGGTGCTGGCGGCGGACTACCGGCTGGCACCGGAGCAGCAGTTCCCGATGGCCCTGCACGATGCGCTGGACGCGGCCAACTGGCTGGCCGAGCAGGCGGCCTCGCTGGGCCTGGACAATCGCCGGGTGGTGCTGGCAGGGGACAGCGTGGGCGCCAGCCTGGCGGCGGTGCTGGCCATTACGGCGGTGGCGCAGCCCGAGGCGCTGGCGTTCAAGCCGCTGGCACAGTTGCTGTTTTACCCGGTGACCGATATCTCCTGCCAGCGTGAGTCCCATCGCCAGCATGCCGAGGGTTACCTGCTGGAGACGCCCACCCTGGAGTGGTTCTACCAGCACTATGCGCCGCAGCGCGAGCAGCGCCTGGACTGGCGGGTGTCGCCGTTGCTGTCGACGCTGCGCCAGCCTTTGGCACCGGCTTACCTGTTCGTGGCCGAATATGACCCGTTGCATGACGAGGGCATGGCCTATCGCGACTGGCTGGTGGCAGGCGGGACGGCGGTGACCTTTGCCCGGGTGGAGGGGCTGACCCATGACTTCTTGCGCATGTCGGGGATCGTGGGGCAGGTGGAGGGGATTTACCGGGATGTCGGGGAGTGGTTGAAGCGGGTCGATGGCCAATCCTGACTTGAGCTCGCCGGGGGCGCGTTGCGCCCCTTTCGCGACACAAGGCCGCTCCCACAAAAGCACTGCGCCCACCGAACCATGTGGGAGCGGCCTTGTGTCGCGATGGGCCGCAAAGCGGCCCCCGGGCCTCACCCGCGAACGTGCTTCTTCAACGCATCGACCAATCGCTCGATCTCCGCCTCGGTATTCAACAGCCCAGGCGCCGTCCGTACCACCGGCCCCACATCCCGCGACACGGCATCCACCACGATGCGCTGGCTGTTGAGGTACCGGGCCACCTCGTCAGCATCCTGCCCCGTCACCCGGAAGAAGGTGAACCCCGCCGAATACTGCGTGCTGCGCGGTGTCACCAGCTCGATCCCCGGCAGCGCTTCAAGCCGCTGCCTGAGATAGCCATTAAGCCCATGAATCCGCGCCTGCACCGCCGCCTTGCCCAGCTGCAGGTGTAGCTCGAACGCCTTGCCCAATGCCCAGCGGTGCTCGAAGGCGTGGTAACCCCCGGGCGTCATCACCGTGGCAAAGTCCTCATTCTCGGAAAGCGTCGCAATGGTCGGGTTCAGCTGCTTCAGTTCGCTGGACGCCGCGCAGATGATCCCGGTACCCCGTGGCCCGAACATCCACTTGTGCGTGCCGGCGATGAAGTAGTCGCAGTTGAGATCGGCAAAGCGCATGTCTTCGACGCCGAAGCCATGCACACCGTCGATCACGTAGATGATCTGGTCCTGCTCGTCACGCTGGCGATTGACCTCGCGCACCAGCGCGCCGATCTCGCCCACGGGCAGTTTCACGCCACTGCCCGAGTGCACCCAGGTCATGCCCAGCACTCGGGTTTTAGGCCCGATGGCCGCCGCGATGGTGGCCAGTACCTGGTCGCTGGTGACCTTGGCGGGGTCGTCGAACAGGCGCAACCGGTGGACCGGTGTGCCATCGCGCGAGGTGCGGAAACCCATGGTATGGCGGGCGGCCGAATGCTCGTGCACGGTGGTGAGAATTTCCTGCCCCGGGGCAATCTTCAGCCCGCCATAGATCAGCCCCAGGCCTTCGGTGGTGCTGCCGGTCAGGGCGATTTGCCGGGGCGTCACTTCGAGGTAGCGGGCTGCCCATTCACGCACGGCGGCTTCGTGCTTCCACTCCGACTGGCTGTCCCAGTCGACCATGCGGGCCGGGTGGTGGTCGAAGCGCGCACGCAGGGCCTCGATGGCTTCGCGCACGGGCCGTGGGTGCGAGGTGATCAGGAAGTTGGCAAAGTGCGCGTACGCTGGGTCCAGCTCGAACAGGTTGCGAAACGCGGCCCAGTCGCTGGCGGTCGCCGGTGGTGCAGTTGCCGCTTGGGCGGCCGGCAGCAGTGGGCCTGTGAGGGGCAGGGCGGCCGCAAGCAGGCCGGCCTGCTTGAGAAAGGTGCGACGATCGTTCATCAAATGGCTCGCTAGGGTCAGGGGGATGAGGTGGCGACAGGTTGCGCGGCGCGCTGCACCTGCTCCCACACCCGCAGGAAGTTGCCGCCCCAGAGCTTGGCGATATCCGCTTCGGAGTAGCCGCGGCTGATCAGTTCGGCGGTGACGTTGCGTGCTTCACTGGCGTTCTGCCAACCGTCGATGCCGCCGCCTTCATTGAAGTCCGAACTCAGGCCGACATGGTCGATGCCGACCTTGCGCACGGTGTAGTCGATGGCGTCGCCATAGTCCTTGAGCGTGGCCGGCGGTTCTTCCTCGAGAATGCCGTACAGCGCGTTGGCGTACTGGCCGACCTTCTGCTCGGGCCAGCCGGCGATCACCGGGTCACCGGGCATCAGTGCGTAGTCGAGGTTGGCCAGTGGCGGCAGGTCGTAGCGGGCGCGCAGGGCGTTGAGTTTGTCCTGGGTCTTGCTGCTCAAAGGCTTGAGATAGGTGGAGAAGGCCACCAGCTGGATCACGCCGCCGCTGTCCTTGATCAGCTGCAGCTCCTTGTCGGAGAGGTTGCGCCTGATATCGACCATGGCCCGTGGCGCCGAGTGCGAAGCCACCACCGGCGCGCGGCTGAGGGCAACGGCCTGGGCCAGGGCCTTGCTGGACATTTGCGACACATCGATGATCACGCCCAGGTCGTTCAGCCGCTGCACGGCGCGCTTGCCGAGCGGCGAAAGGCCGTCCAGGGCATCGGCGGTGTCATTGAAGAACGGCAGTGGGCGCGAGGAATCGGCCCAACTGTTGTTGCCCACGTAGCTGAAGCCGAACATGCGCACGCCGCGCGCGGCCCAGCGGTCGAGTTGGTCTATGTCATCGCCCAGGGCATAGGCATTGAGCATGCTGAGGAACACCGCGAATTTGCCTTCGCCGTGCAGGCGCCGCATGTCTTGCGGGGTATAGGCGATACCCACCTGCAGCGGGAAGTCGCGGACCATGGCGGTGATGGCGTTGTAGCGCACCTCCTGGGTGTGGCGGGCGGCTTCGACGAAGCCTGGGGTGGGGCGGTGCGGGCCACCGTCACCGGTCCAGGATTCCGGCCAGGCGAAGATGGTCAGGGCCGCGCCGGACAAGCGCCCGCGTGCGGCCTTGGCCAGGTCGAAGCGGCCATTGCCATCCCTGTCGGCTTCGCTGCCTTCGGTGCCGAAGGTCAGCGGCAGGGTGACATGGCTGTCGAACGAGATGATGCGTTCCTGCAGGTCGTTGGCCTGGCGGGTCACCTCCCTGGAGTAGCCGGCGGGTGTGGCGAAGTAGTGCCAGGCGGCAAACCCGGCGCCAGCGGCAACCGCCGCGGCCAGGCTGATAAACAGGGCTTTCTTCCAGCGTGGAGTCGTCATCTTGGTCTCAATAGGTTCACCGTCGAGGGATGGGCACAGAGGCCGCCGCTACCTGCAGTGAACGAGCGCGCACCCGGGAAATTTAGCCGCGTATGCTCCCTGAACGCCGCTAAATTTCGCCTGCCGTGCAACGTTCTAGCCTTGGACGGGCCGTGCTCCATGGCCGCAATGAATGCACAGGTATGCAATGACGATTTCCCGACGCGGTTTCATCGCCGGTGTGGCATTGACGGGTGTGGTGGTGCCCGGTGCGCTGGGGGCGCTGTATATGCAGCGCCAGCGTGCCGCCGAGGAATTCCCGGAAACCCCTGGCGAGGCCGTCGTCGAGTTGGCCGATACCCGCCTGCAGCAGCTGGGCGATACACTGCGCGGCATCTGGCGCTGGACCCTGCAGGGCAGGGATGCGGGGCTGGACGGTCTACCCACGGGTGAACTGGAGCTGTTCCTGGATGTGACGACCAGCGGGCGGGCCTTGCGCGGTTACCTGGATACCCCCGAGCGCCTGCGCGGGCAGGAAGAGCCGCGCTACCGCGTGGTAGGCGACCTGTTGGCGGACAAGCCGGGCACCCTGCGCTGGCGCCTGTTTTCGGCCCAGGCCCGCTATGAGTGCCACATCGTGCTCGACGAGGTCTGGGGCCGGTTCGGCAACGCCGGGCCGGCCACCCTCAGCGGGCGCATTGCACGCCTGGACCGCGCGCTGACATTGCCCGTGGAGGACAACCAGTTCCTGGCCTTGAAGCGCAGCTTCCCCGAGGCGCGCGAGCGTATCCCGCTGAACCCGCAACTGCTGGCCTGGCTGACCGCCCCGGAGCATCGCCTGTTCCACCAGCTGTGGCACTCGTCGCGGGACAAATGGCACAAACTGAGCAAGGACAAGCAGGGCGCCCTGCGTGGCCTGGGCTGGCAGCCCGGGCCGCGTGACCGCGAGCGTGACGCGCGGGGCCGGCACAAGGACCGCAACGGCTCCGGCGAGGATTTTTTCTTCATGCATCGGCACATGCTTGGCAGTGCCCGCGCCTTGCAGGACTTGCCGTCATGGACGCGCTTCCCGTTGCCGCAGCCGGAACTGGAACGCGACCGGGCCGGCTTCGCCCGCTACTTCGACAACCATGACGGCAATGCCCTGCCGCCCACCTGGCTGGCCAGCGGTGATGCGGAATACACCCAGTGGGTACGCGACATCAAGACACCGGATACCTTCCATGGCAACTTCCAGGTCTGGGAATCACGCTACACCGACCCGGAGTACCTGAGCACCTTGACCCTGGGCCAGTTCGGTTCGGAAGTGGAACTGGGCCTGCACGACTGGCTGCACATGCGCTGGGCATCGGTGCCGCGCGACCCCTCCAACGGCATGCCGGTGCCGACGGCGCGCACGCCGGATGATTTTGCCGAACGCTGGTTTGCAGAACAGAACGATTTTCTCGGTGATCCGTTTTCATCCCATGTGAACCCGGTGTTCTGGCACTTTCATGGCTGGATCGACGACCGCATCGAGGACTGGTTCCATGCCCATGAGCGGCTGCATCCGGGCGAGGTGCGGCGCCTGGAAGTCAATGGCGTGCCATGGTTTGCGCCAGGTCGCTGGGTGGAGGTGGCCGACCCGTGGCTGGGGCCGGATACCCACGGTTGCTCGACGGTGCCGGGCTTGCGCCCCGGGCGCAGTGTAGAGATGGACCCCGAGACCATGAAGCTGGCGTTGCGCATCATCTACAGCGATGACGACCTGCTCGACAAGCTGCGGCCCAAGGTACCGCAGCGGCCGTGGTATGCGCGCAACCTGAAGGTGCGGAACTAGTCGCTGCCTGCGTTGGCCCTATCGCCGGCAAGCCAGCTCCCACAGGTGCAGTGCATGTCTTGAACCCGGCGCAGAACCTGTGGGAGCTGGCTTGCCGGCGATAGGGCCGGTACAGGCGCCCCTAATGGCTGACCACCCACCCACCCCCCAATGCCTTGTACAACGCCACGCTGCCCTGCAACCGGGCCAAGCGCAGTTGTGCCTGTTGGTCCTGCGCCGCATACAAGGTGCGCTGGGTCTCCAGCACGCTCAACAACGTCTCCGCGCCCGCGCCATAACGCTGCTGCGCCAGGTCGAACGCCAGCCGCGCCTGCGTCACCTCTTCATCCTGCCATTGCCGCTGGTGGTCCACGCCCCGGATCGCATTGAGGGCTTTCTCGACATCGGCAAAAGCGGCCAGGATGCTGCTGCGGTAGGTCTCCAGCAACTCCATCTGTTCAGCTTCGGCCAGTTCACGCGCGGCACGCAGCCGGCCGTTGTTGAAGATCGGCGCGACCAGGCCGCTGGTAAGGGTGTAGTAGGAGCTGTCGAACAAATGGGCAAAGGTATTGGCGCCAGCCCCCAGGTTGGCCCCGAGGGTGAGCTTGGGCAGCATGGCGGCGCGGGCGACCTGCACGTTGGCGCTGGCGGCGGCCAGCCGTGCTTCTGCCGCGGCAATGTCCGGGCGGCGGGTGAGCAGTTCGCTGGGCACGCCGCTGCCAATGGCGGGCCATTGCAGGGTGTTGATCGCGTCCTGGCTGGCAGGTAGCGATTGCACCGGGTCGCCGAGCAGGGTCGCCAGGGTGACCCGGCTGTCTTGCCACTTCTGTTCCAGTAACGGCAGTTGGCGTTGCTGCGCGGCCACCAGGCTGCGCTGCTGGGCTAGTTCCAGGCGCGTGGCGGAACCGCTGCGCTGGCGTGCTTCGACCAGGCCCAGCACGTCCTGGGCGTTGCGCAGGTTGAGGCGGGCAATGCGCAACTGCTCCTGCAGGGCCAGCCCCTGCAGGTAACTGTCAGCCACCGCGCTGACCAGGGTCAGCTCCACGGTCTGGCGGTCGAAGCGGCTGGCATCCAGGCTGCGCAGTGCACTTTCGCGGGTCGCCCGCAGGCCGCCCCAGAAGTCGATTTCGTAGCTGGCGCTGAGCTGCATACCGAACGAGGTGCTGGTGGGTTCGCTGCGGCTGACATCCAGCTGGTCGTAGCCGTCGCCGTGCAGCAGGCGTTGGCGGCTACCGTCCAGGCCCAGCTTCAGCTCCGGCAGCAGCGGCGCGCCAGCAATGACGGCGCGGGCCTGGGCCTGGCGTACCCGCGCCGTGGCGGCAGCCAGGTCGTGGGCATTGTGCAGGGCGTGCTGCACCAGGCGGTCGAGTTCGCGGCTGGCGAAGGCTTGCCACCACTGTGTCGTTGGCAGTTGTGCCGAGGGTGATGCGGCCTCGCCTTGCCAGGCGGCTGGCGCGGCGATGCCGCTGGCGGGTGTTGGCGGCGTGCTGCAAGCGGCGAGGCATATGCATAAGGTCAACAGGCTGATGCGGCTAGGCAGAGTCATGGGTTATTCGCTGGTAAGGGCTTTGACCGGGTCGAGGCGGGCGGCTTTGCGCGCTGGCATGAAGCCGAACACGATGCCGGTAACGACGGCGCAGGCGAAGGCGCCGAGCATGGCGGGCAGGGCAAAGGCCACTGCCACTTCGGCCAGCATCAGGCCACCACCAATGGCCAGGGCCAGGACGATGCCGGCCAGGCCGCCGACCATCGACAGCATCACCGCCTCGCTGAGGAATTGCCGCAGAATGTCGCGTTGGCGCGCGCCGGTGGCCATGCGAATGCCGATTTCACGGGTGCGCTCGCGCACGGTCATCAACATGATGTTCATCACGCCGATGCCGCCCACCAGCAGCGAAATCGCCGCGATCGCCCCCAGCATCAGCGACAGGCTGTTCTGCGTGCGCGCCTCGGCCTGGATCAGCGCCGCGTCATTGGTCAGCTCGAAGTCCTGGCGGCCGTTGTGGCGCTGGCGCAGCAGCTTGTCGATGGCCGCTTCGGCTTCGTTGACCCGCGTGGAGTCGAGGGCAGCAACAGCGATGTAGTCCGGGTCGCGCTGGCCGAACAGGCGGATGGCTGCAGCGGAATAGGGCACCACGATGCGCCCGTCGCTGTCCTGGTCGCCAGAGCTGGCGCCCTTGCCGGCCAGGATACCGACCACCTGGAACGGCACATTGCCAATCAGCAGGTACTGCCCCAAGGGGGCGCGCCCAGGGTCGAGCATCTTTTCCCGCACTTTCTGGCCGATTACCGCCACCGCGGCAGCGTTGGCTTCATCGGTATCGGTGTAGAAGCTGCCTTGCACCGCCGGCCAGTTGAAGATCTCGGGGAACCCGGTGTTGTTGCCACCCACGTAGAACCGCTGGCTGTTGTTGCCGTGGCGCACCATCATCTTTTCGCCAATCACCGGCATCACGTGCTTGACCTGCGGAAGTTGGCCGATGGCGGCGACATCGTCGAGGGTGATGGTGCCGGCCTGCTCGCCCAGGCTTGCCGGCTTGCCGTTGAGGTAGAGGATGTTCGAGCCGAAGGCTGCCATCTGCGCCATGACCTGGCGCTTGCTGCCTTCGCCCACCGCCAGCATCACCACCACCGAGGCCACGCCGATGACGATGCCCAGCAGGGTCAGGGCGGTGCGGAAGCGGTTGACCCACATCACCCGCCAGGCCGCCTGCAGGGCTTCGAGCAGTTCGCCTTTCCACGCGCCGTGCAAGGTCGCGCCACGGTCCAGGCGCTGGCGCAGCTGGTCGGCCTGCAGCCCGCGGCCATTGTCGACCGTGGGCGTTTCGGCGGCCGAATCGCTGATGATCAACCCGTCACTGATTTCGATCACGCGCTGCGCCCGCGCCGCGACGTTGCGGTCATGGGTGATCAGGATGATCACGTGGCCCTGGCTGGCCAGTTCGTCGAGCAACGCCATCACTTCGGTGCCGCTGTGGCTGTCGAGGGCGCCGGTGGGTTCGTCGGCGAGGATGATATGGCCGCCGTTCATCAACGCCCGGGCAATCGACACCCGTTGCTGCTGGCCGCCAGACAACTGGTGCGGGCGGTTGCCGGTGCGGCTGGCCAGGCCCAGGCGGCCGAGCAGGGCGCTGGCACGGGCGTGGCGTTCGTCGGCGGCGACGCCGGCATAGATGGCCGGCATTTCGACGTTTTCCTGGGCCGAGCCCGAGGGGATCAGGTGGTAGCCCTGGAACACGAAGCCAAACGCTTCGCGGCGCAGCCAGGCCAGTTCGTCGCTGCCCAGCTCTGCCACATCCTTGCCGGCGAAGCGATAGCTGCCGGACGTGGGGCGGTCGAGGCAGCCGAGGATGTTCATCAAGGTCGACTTGCCGGAGCCGGAGGCGCCGACGATGGCGACGAACTCGCCGGGATGGATGCGCAAGCTGATGCCATGGAGGATATCGACCTTGGGCGTTTCGACGCCGCCGTAGGATTTACGGATGTCGACCAGTTCGATCAGGGGTGTGCTCATTCAACCTCCGCTGACGCCAGGAGCGCCGATCACCAGGCGTTCGCCTTCGTTGAGGCCGTCCAGCACCTGCACCCGCAGGCGGTCGCTGAGGCCGGTGCGCACCTGGCGCTGTTCCACCTTGCCGTCGGCGGTCAGCACATGCGCCAGGCGCAGGCCATCGCCGTCGTCCAGCGCGGCCAGTGGTACGGTCAGCACCTGGCTGGCTTTGCCGGCGACAAAGAACACCTGCGTGGTCATCTCGGCCATCAGTGCTCCGTCTGGGTTGTCGACATCCAGCAGCACGCTGTACTGCACCACCTGGCTGCCGGCACTGCCATTGCTGACGCTGGCCGGGCTGCCGCCGCCCTGGCTGGCCTGCTCCAGTGGCTTGGGCGGGATCGGCAGCACTTGCCGAACGGTACTGGTCCAGCGGCGTTTGCCGCCGGCCAGGGTGGTGAAGTAGGCGGTCATGCCCGGCGTGACCTTGCCGATGTCGGCCTCCGACACCTGGGCCCACACGGTCATCGGCGAGAGCTTGGCGATGCGCAGGATCAACGGGGTTTGCTGTTGGGCGTTGAGGGTTTGCCCCTCACGGGCATCCACCGCCACTACCGTGCCGTCCATCGGCGCGTAGATGCGCGTGTAGCCCAGCTCGGCCTCGTCACTACGCAGGCTGGCCTGGGCCTGGCGGATCTGCGCCTGGAACATGTCGATACGTGCCTGGGTGACTTTCAGCTGTGCGGCGGCCGTTTGCACATCCTCGTCGCGGGTGGCGCCGGCGGCGGCCAGGTCCTGTTGGCGTTTGAGCTGCTGCCGGGCCAGTTGGAACTGCGCACGTTGTTCGGCCAGTTGGGCCTTGAGGTTGTCGATCGAGTAGCGGCCGGCATCCAGCCGGGCCTGCTGGGTCGAAGGGTCGATCTCGACCAGCAGCTGGCCTTTGCGCACTGTGTCGCCGACCTCCACATGCAGGGTGTGGATCTGCCCCGACGCCTGGGCACCGACGTCCACGTAGCGCCTTGGTTGCAGGGTGCCCAGCGCGGTGACGCTGCTTTCGATGTCGGCGCGGGTCACGGCAACCGTGCTGAGCGGCTGTGCGCCGTAGGGCAGGGCCTTCCAGGCCAGCAGGCTGCCCAGGCCGAGCAGGCCCAGGCCGGTGAGCAGGAGCCGGCGACGGGTGTTGGTTAAAGGTCTCATGCAGACATCCAGCCGAGGGGGTGCCAGATAGACGAAAGCGGCAGGGGGGGATTTAGCGCAGTGAATTTGGTGCGATCTGTGTAGGAGCGGCCTTGTGTCGCGAAAGGGGGGCGAAGCGCCCCCAGGATATTCGCATCACTGCAGATTGCCGGGGCCGCTTTGCGGCCCTTTCGCGACACAAGGCCGCTCCTATAGGGATTGTGTATGCCTTGGCCCTTGTTGCTGAGAATAATTATAATTTGTAAGATCGCACGCTGACATCACTCGGTCCCGCGTTGCTGCCTGAAAGGGCTTTCTGGCATAGGCTGGCAGGACGATCTCAGGTAACGTCGTGGAACATTACTATCGCGAACTGGTGGGCTTCCTTTCCGCGCGCCTGGGCAGTCGGCAGGCCGCCGAAGATGTGGCGCACGATGCCTACCTGCGGGTGCTGGAACGCACCGACGCCGAGCGCATCGAGCACCCGCGTGCCTTCCTTTACCGCACCGCGCTCAACCTCGTGGTCGACCGCCATCGGCGGCATCAGGTACGTCAGGCCGAGCCGCTGGAGGTGCTGGACAGCGACGAGCGCTGGCACACCCCGGCGCCGACTTACGACATGCAGTTCGACCAGCGGCTGGCGCTGATGCAGCGCGCTCTGGGTGAGCTGAGCAAGGTCTGCCGCGACTGTTTCCTGCTGCGCAAGCTGGAAGGTCTGTCACACCAGCAGATTGCCGAGCACCTGGGGATTTCCCGCAGCCTGGTGGAAAAGCACATCGTCAATGCCATGAAGCACTGCCGGGTGCGCATGCGCGAGTGGGAATCCTGATCGCCGGGTTGAATGCGGATGAAAATTCCGTCAGTCGATCACTTGATTTCCGCGGCTTTCCCGACTTCTATCAAAGAAGACCCCAGCCAGGCGTAGCCTTGGCAGCAGCCGTTACTGGCGCAGTATGGTCATGGAGCCTACCCATTACCCAACTGCCCAGGTCCCGCCATGGCCAACAAGACCCTGCGCATCCTCATCGCCGACGCACACCCCTGCCAGCGCCTGCAGCTGGAGCGGCTGCTCAACGGCCTGGGTTACTACCGGATAGCGCCAGTGGACAGCTTCGAGGAGCTGCAGCGCCTGGTGCTGAGTGCCTTGCAGCCGTTCCACCTGTTGTTGGGCAATATCGAGCTGGCCAGCCATGCCGGGGTCGATCTGGCGCGCTTCTGTCGCGTCAGCACGCAGATCCAGCATGCCCTGCTTTATCACTCTACCCAGTTGCAGGTGCCATTGGTGCCGCAGACCGAGCGCCAGGCCGTCAGCCTGAGCCTGCCCCAGGTGCCCGACAACGAGGCTCTGGAGGCATTCATGGCGATCATCGATACGCCGCTGCTGGTCGGCAAGGCACCGCTGCCGGGCACCGTGCCGGCTGCTACGGCGCGGCCACGGCCGAGGGCCAATTTCGTCAACACCATGTTCAGCCGCTAAAGCCGCAGCGGGCGGGGCAAGGGGGCAGCTATTTGCTATCCTCTTGCCCTTTGCCGATTTGCGGACCCTGCCATGACTGCCATCGATACCGCTCGCCCGCCCCGGTTCAGCCGCGGCGACCACCGGACCCTGGGCCTGGCGGCGTTGGGCGGCGCGCTGGAAATCTACGACTTCATCATCTTCGTATTCTTTGCGCTGACCCTCAGCCAGCTGTTCTTCCCGCCCGAGATGCCCGAATGGCTGCGCCTGCTGCAAAGCTTCGGAATCTTCGTCACTGGCTACCTGGCGCGGCCGCTGGGTGGCATCCTGATGGCGCATTTCGCCGACCACCTGGGGCGCAAGCGGGTCTTCAGCCTGAGTATCCTGATGATGGCCCTGCCGTGCCTGTTGATCGGGGTGATGCCGACTTACGCCGACATCGGCTATGCCGCGCCGCTGATCCTGCTGGCCCTGCGCATCCTGCAGGGCGCGGCGGTGGGCGGCGAGGTGCCGAGCGCCTGGACCTTCGTCGCCGAGCACGCGCCAGCCGGGCGCCGCGGTTACGCCTTGGGCTTCCTGCAGGCCGGGCTGACCTTCGGCTACCTGCTGGGGGCGTTGACCGCGACCTTGCTGGCACAGCTGTTCACCCCCCAGGAAATCCTCGACTACGCCTGGCGCTATCCGTTCCTGCTCGGCGGGGTATTCGGCGTGATTGGTGTGTGGCTGCGTCGTTGGCTCAGCGAAACACCGGTATTTCTTGCCCTGCGCGCGCGCCAGCAGCAGCCGGTGAGCTTCCCGCTGCGGCGGGTGCTGGGCGAACACCGCCGGGCGTTGATCCCGGCGGCGCTGCTGACCTGTGTGCTGACCTCCGCCGTGGTGGTGCTGGTGGTGATCACCCCGACAGTGATGCAGCAGCGCTTCGGCATGAGTGCCGGGCACACTTTTGCCTTGAGCAGCGTGGGTATCGTCTTTCTCAACATCGGCTGCGTGCTGGCAGGGCTGTTGGTCGACCGCGTAGGCGCCTGGCGGGCGCTGATGCTCTACAGCCTGTTGCTGCCGGTGGGCATCGGTGCGTTGTATGCCAGCCTGGTGGGGCAGTGGGGCATGACCTGGCTGGCCTATGCGCTGGCGGGGTTGAGCTGCGGTGTGGTGGGGGTGGTGCCGTCAGTGATGGTCGGGTTGTTCCCGGCCGAGATTCGCGTGTCGGGCATTTCCTTCACCTACAACGTGGCCTACGCACTTTGGGCCAGCACCACACCGCTGGCGCTGATTGCGCTGATGCCGTGGAGCCCTTGGGTGTGTGTCGGCTTTTGTCTGGTCATGGGCACCGTGGGGCTGCTTACCGCCTGGTATTTCGGGCGTGGTGAATCGCTCGCAATGACTGAGCCAGACCTCCAGCTCACGCGCTCCTACACGGGCCAATACAGCCAGAACAGGTAAAACAAAAAGCCCCCGGCTCGTGAGAACCGGGGGCTTTTTATTACAAGGGCAGGGCCTTACATGTTCGGGTAGTTCGGCCCGCCAGCGCCTTCAGGGGTGACCCAGGTGATGTTCTGGGCCGGGTCCTTGATGTCGCAGGTCTTGCAGTGCACGCAGTTCTGCGCGTTGATCTGGAAGCGCTTGTTGCCGTCTTCCTGGGTGACCACTTCGTACACGCCCGCCGGGCAGTAGCGCTGGGCCGGCTCGTCGTACAGCGGCAGGTTGCTGGCGATCGGCACGTTCGGGTCGGCAAGCTTCAGGTGGCAGGGTTGTTCCTCTTCGTGGTTGGTGCTGGAGAGGAATACCGAGCTGAGCTTGTCGAAGCTGAGCTTGCCGTCCGGTTTCGGGTAATCGATCTTCTGCGACTCGGCCGCCAGCTTGAGGCAGGCGTAGTCCGGCTTGGTGTCGTGCAGGGTGAACGGCAGCTTGCCGCCGAACCAGTTCTGGTCCACATAGTTGAACGCTGCGCCCAGCAGTGGGCCGAACTTGTGCATGGCCGGGCCGAAGTTGCGGCTGGCGAACAGTTCTTCGTACAGCCAGCTGGCCTTGAAGGCGCTGACGTAGCCGTTCAGCTGGTCGCCGCCTTCGCTGCCGGCGAGCAGAGCGTCGGCCACCGCTTCGGCGGCCAGCATGCCGGACTTCATCGCGGTGTGGCTGCCCTTGATCTTGGCGAAGTTAAGGGTGCCCAGGTCACAGCCGATCAGCGCGCCGCCGTTGAAGACCATCTTCGGCAGCGAGTTGAAGCCGCCCTTGCAGATGGCACGGGCACCATAGCTGATGCGCTTGCCACCTTCGAGGTATTGCGCCATCACCGGGTGGTGCTTCAGGCGCTGGAACTCGTCGAACGGCGACAGGTACGGGTTGGCGTAGGACAGGTCGACGATCAGGCCGACCACCACCTGGTTGTTTTCCAGGTGATAGAGGAACGAACCACCGGTGTTGTCCTTGGCCATCACATCCAGCGGCCAGCCGGCGGTGTGCACCACCAGGCCCTGCTCGTGCTTGGCCGGGTCGATTTCCCAGATTTCCTTCAGGCCGATGCCGTAGTGCTGGACGTCGGATTCGCTATCCAGGTTGAAGCGCTTGATCAGCTGCTTGCCGATGTGGCCACGGCAACCTTCGGCAAACAGGGTGTACTTGCCACGCAGCTCCATGCCAGGGGTGTACATGCCATCTTTCGGGTTGCCTTCACGGTCGACGCCCATGTCACCGGTGACAATGCCGCGCACCACGCCGTTTTCATCGAACAGCGCTTCCTGGGCGGCGAAGCCCGGGTAGACTTCCACGCCCAGGTTCTCGGCCTGCTGGGCCAGCCAGCGGCACAGGTTGCCCAGCGAGATGATGTAGTTGCCCTGGTTGTGCATGGTCTTGGGCACGAACAGGTCAGGCACCTTGGTCGAACTGCCGGCATCCTTGAGCACGTAGATGTCGTCACGCTTCACTTCAGTGTTCAGCGGCGCGCCGAGCTCTTTCCAGTCTGGGAACAGCTCGTTCAGGGCGCGAGGTTCGAACACTGCGCCGGAGAGGATGTGGGCGCCGACTTCAGAGCCTTTTTCCACCACGCAGACGCTGATTTCGCTACCGGCTTCGGCGGCCTTCTGCTTCAGGCGGCAGGCGGCGGACAGGCCCGCCGGGCCTGCGCCGACGATGACCACGTCGAATTCCATGTATTCGCGTTCCACTGGTTCTCTCCTACTCATCAAGGCTCGTGCTGTTGCTTTGTCTTATGGGTGCGCGGGGCATTCGCAGCGGTTCTACGCAACGGCGGAACTGTAGCTGGGCAAATGACGGACTACACCGTTTTGTCTTGGCCGCGCATTATATCTACACCACTTGGCGGGTCCAATACAAACGTTTGTTTGAATTTGCCGCAGGCCAGTAAAATCACAGGAACGCGGCTGGAGGGTGACCGATTTGCCGTATTGACCGGATTGGGTGTTACGGTCAAGATACGAGCGGTTTTACGTTCGCCGTAGGCTTGCAGCCGGGCGCAGGTACACCTCTAAAGACCAGGTGTGGAGCAGGGTTTTGCGGCCTTGGGCCGGTTTGTAGTGGAGTTTACACGCCACGACAGAAAATGACCCGTAAGTATTCGTCGCAAGAGTCCGGACAAGACTGTTCGGTCACTGTGAAGTTACCGCCTCCCGGTACGTTTTTAGAGGTGCCCTTGTACCCACGCGCATCGCCGGGCCTGGCCCCAGGCGACTATCTATTCACCGGAGAGTAACGAGGAATCCATGAAGGTTCTTGTAGCTGTCAAACGAGTGGTCGACTACAACGTCAAGGTTCGCGTCAAGGCGGACAACTCCGGCGTCGACCTTGCTAACGTCAAGATGTCCATGAACCCCTTCTGCGAAATCGCCGTGGAAGAAGCCGTACGCCTGAAGGAAAAGGGCGTCGCCACCGAGATCGTCGTTGTTTCCGTCGGCCCGACCACTGCCCAGGAGCAGCTGCGTACCGCCCTGGCCCTGGGTGCCGACCGTGCCATCCTGGTCGAAGCCGCTGACGAACTGAATTCCCTGGCCGTGGCCAAGGCGCTGAAAGCCGTTGTCGACAAAGAGCAGCCGCAGCTGGTCATCCTCGGCAAGCAGGCCATCGACAGCGACAACAACCAGACCGGCCAGATGCTGGCTGCGCTGACCGGCTTCGCCCAGGGCACCTTCGCCTCCAAGGTCGAAGTGGCTGGCGACAAGCTGAACGTCACCCGTGAAATCGACGGCGGCCTGCAGACCGTTGCACTGAACCTGCCGGCCATCGTCACCACCGACTTGCGCCTGAACGAGCCACGCTACGCGTCGCTGCCGAACATCATGAAGGCCAAGAAGAAGCCGCTGGAGACCGTCACTCCAGACGCGCTGGGCGTTTCCCTCGCCTCCACCAACAAGACCCTGAAGGTTGAAGCCCCGGCTGCCCGCAGCGCTGGCATCAAGGTCAAATCGGTGGCCGAACTGGTCGAGAAGCTGAAGAACGAAGCGAAGGTAATCTAAATGACTATCCTGGTTGTCGCTGAATACGAAAACGGTGCCGTAGCCCCGGCCACCCTGAACACTGTTGCTGCTGCCGCCAAGATCGGTGGTGATGTGCACGTGCTGGTTGCTGGCCAGAACGTGGGCGGCGTTGCCGAATCCGCAGCCAAGATCGCTGGCGTGGCCAAGGTACTGGTTGCCGATAACGCCGCCTACGCCCACGCCCTGCCAGAAAACGTCGCGCCGCTGATCGTCGAGCTGGCCAAGGGTTACAGCCACGTGCTGGCCCCGGCCACCACCAACGGCAAGAACATCCTGCCGCGCGTTGCCGCGCTGCTGGACGTGGACCAGATCTCCGAGATCATCTCGGTCGAGTCCGCCGACACCTTCAAGCGCCCGATCTATGCCGGTAACGCCATTGCCACCGTGCAATCGAGCGCCGCCATCAAGGTCATCACCGTGCGTACCACCGGCTTCGACGCCGTGGCCGCCGAAGGTGGTTCGGCTGCCATCGAAGCCGTCGGCGCCGCGCACAACGCCGGCATCTCGGCCTTCGTTGGTGAAGAGCTGGCCAAGTCCGACCGCCCAGAGCTGACTGCTGCCAAGATCGTCGTTTCCGGCGGCCGTGGCATGGGCAACGGTGACAACTTCAAGCACCTGTACAGCCTGGCCGACAAGCTCGGCGCTGCCGTCGGTGCTTCGCGCGCCGCGGTCGACGCAGGCTTCGTGCCGAACGACATGCAGGTCGGCCAGACCGGCAAGATCGTAGCGCCACAGCTGTACATCGCCGTCGGTATCTCCGGCGCGATCCAGCACCTGGCCGGCATGAAGGACTCCAAGGTGATCGTGGCGATCAACAAGGACGAAGAAGCGCCGATCTTCCAGGTAGCCGACTACGGCCTGGTCGCTGACCTGTTCGAAGCGGTTCCGGAGCTGGAAAAGCTGGTCTGATCCGCCTGCTTCACTTATAAAGAACCCGGCCCTTGTACAGGGGGCCGGGTTTTTTTATGACCTGTCCTGGCCCCTGTAGGAGCAGCCTTGTGCTGCGAAGAGGCAGTCACAGCCATAGATATTTGTTGTTCATGCAGGCCCTTTCGCAGCACAAGGCTGCTCCTACAGGGGCGGCGTGTGCCGCTAGGGTGCGAAGCAATACAAGGAGTGAGGGATGACGTTGCGCGGAACGGGCTGGGCGCTGGCATGTGTGGCGCTGTTGATGTCGCCACTGGCCATGGCCGCAGGTAAATGCGAACGCCTGGTAGCAACCGGCAGCCCTGATGCGCCGCCCTATTCATGGCAGGACCCGAACGACCCGAAACACCTGATCGGCGCCAACGTCGACCTGCTGCGCCAGGTGGCTGGCGAGCTGGGCGTGAAAGTGGAGGTGCTGAGCGCCGGCCGTCGTGACCAGGCGCTGGAAGAGGTACGCAGCGGGCGCATGGACCTGCTGCTCGACACCCCCATGCAGGTGGAGCAACTGACTGCGCTGGACTATATCCACCCACCCTTGCAGCTCAACGAATACCTGGTGTGGACGCGCCACGACGCCACACTGGCCTTCGAAGGCCCGGCGGACCTGGCGCAGTACCAGGGCAGTTTGTCCGAGCGCGCGCGGCTGACCCCGGCCTTTACCGCTTTCGCCAAGGCCCAGCTGAAGCTGGTGCCGGCACAGAACCTGACCCAGGCGTTCCAGAAGCTGGTGCTCGGCCAGGTAGATTATGTGCTCGCTGGCCGCTATTCGGGCATGGCCATGGCCCAGAGCCTGGGCATGAGCAATGACCTGATCGCCCGCGGCCTGCCGGTGGATCGGCCGGGTCTGTACTTGGCCCTGTCCCACAATTCGGCTTGCAATGACAGCTGGTTGCGTGGGCAACTGGCGAAAAAACTGACAGAATTGCCGATCTCCGGTGCGTCCGAAGCCGTGCTGCAACGTAATGTCGAGCGCTGGAAAGCGCAGCTGCAGGTGCCGTCGGACGCCCCCAAACATTAGGAAGATTGCGTGAGAACCCAACCATTAATCCTTGCCCTGGCCGTGCTTGGCCTGGCTGGCTGCGCCAACGATCCGGCCCCTGACGAGCAGATGCGCATCTCCGAACAGGCACTGGCGCAGGCCAGGGCCGTCGGTGCCACCGAGCAGGTCGATGCGCTCAAGCTGGCTGAAGACAAGCTGGCCCGGGCCAAGACCAACATGCTCACCGAAGACTACCGCGATGCGCGCATGCGTGCCGAGCAGGCCGAACTGGATGCACGCCTGGCCGAGGCCCAGGTGTTGAACCAGAAGAGCGAAGAGCAGCTGCAATTGCTGCAGTCGCGGGTGCAGCGCCTGCGCAAGCAGTTGGAGGTGCAGCCATGATCCGTCGTGTGCCATTGGCCGCGCTGGCCGTGCTGGCGCTGGCCGCAGGTTTGCAAGGTTGCGCCAGCCAGCGCAGCAGCGCAGCACTGGATGACGCTGCCGCGGCCTTCCAGAAGGTCAAGGATGATTCCAATGTGCTGCGCAGTGCGCCGCGTGACGTGATTCGCGCCGGCGAGTCGCTGGCCCGCGCCGAGCGCCTGTCCAGCTACATCGGCACCGGTGCCGACGTGCGCCATTACGCCTACCTGAGCCAGCGCTACAGCGAAATTGCCAGCGAGCATGCCAAGCTGGCGCTGAACCAGGAGCGCCAGGCCAAGCTCGACCTGGAGCGCCAGCGCCTGCAGCTGGCCCTGCGTGAGGCCAAACTGGCCAGTGTTCAGCAGCAGGGCAAGTGGGTCGAGTCGCAGATCGCTGCGCTGGCCTCCGAGCAGGCCGACCGTGGTCTGGTAATGACCCTGGGGGACGTGCTGTTCGACACCGGCCGCGCCGACCTGAAGAACTCGGCAAGCCGTACCGTGCTCAAGCTGGTGCAGTTCCTTCAGCTCAATCCGCGCCGGGTGGTGCGGATCGAGGGCTACACCGACAGTACCGGGCCGGCCGAAGAAAACCTGAAGCTGTCCCGCGACCGGGCGCAGGCCGTGGCCGACATGCTGGTGGACCTGGGCATTGACGAGAAGCGTCTGCAGGTCGAGGGGTACGGCGACCAGTACCCGATCGAGGCCAATGCCTCGGAGCGGGGCAGGGCGCAGAACCGCCGCGTGGAGATCGTGTTCTCCGATGACAAGGGCAAGCTGGCGCCAGCGCGCTGACCGCTTGGCGGTGCGGTGGATGGCACCGGCTTTGCCGGTGTTCGCGGCTAAAGCCGCTCCCACAGGTACAGTGTTAACTTCAAGGTATGCACGGTTCCTGTAGGAGCGGCCTCGTGTCGCGAAAGGGGCGCAAAGCGCTCCCGGCTTTTCGTCGGCATACCCAGGCTTGATCGTTTCCATCGCTGTCACGCAACTGTATTGTTGACTATCCTGCCATCTGTCCCAGTACACTTTGCAACTGTTACGGTATCCTCTACCGTCAGTGAGCGACACAAGAACAACGAGCCCGTCCTCGCGTCGAGAGCCAGCCATGACCAACCTGCTGTTGTACCAGCGTATCGCCCAGCAACTGGCCGATGACATCCGTCGCGGTGTCTACCAGCCAGGCGAGCGGGTACCCTCCGTGCGCAAGATGAGCGCCCAGCTCAACGTCAGCCATGCCACGGTGCTGCAGGCCTATGCCAATCTCGAGGATCAGGGGCTGATCCGTGCGCGGCCGCAGTCCGGCTACTATGTGCACCAGACCCCGGCCCTGACTGCGCAGACGCCGGACATCGCTCGGGTAGAGCGCCCCGGCCTGGTCACCCGCGCCAGTATCATCCAGCAGGTACTGACCGAGGCTCGCCGTGATGGCGTGTTCCCGTTCGGCGCCGCGGTGCCGCACGTCGACTATCTGCCGGTCCGTGCCTTGCACCAGCAGATTGCCAAGGTGACGCGCTTCCACAGTCCGCGTGCCTTCAGCTACATGTTCAGCCCCGGTTTCGAGCCGCTGCGCCGGCAGATCGCCATTCGCATGCGTGATGCCGGTGTGCTGGTCGACCCGCGTGAAGTGATCGTGACCCATGGCTGTGTCGATGCGCTGCAGATGTCGCTGCGCGTGCTGACTCGTCCGGGCGACCTGATTGCCGCCGAATCGCCTACCTATTACGGGCTGTTGCAACTGGCTGACCTGCTGGGCCTGAAGGTGATCGAGATCCCCAGTGACCCCTCCACCGGCATCAGCCTCGAGGCCCTGCAGCTGGCGGCCAACCAATGGTCTATCAAGGCCCTGGTCCTGACCGCGCGCCTTAGCAACCCGCTGGGTGGCACTGTCCCGGAAGAGCGGCAGAAGCAGTTGCTGCGCCTGGCGTCGGACTTCGATATCCAGATTGTCGAGGATGACATCTATGGCGAATTGATGTTCGAGCAGGGCAAGACCAAGGCGCTGAAGGCGTTCGACCGGCTGGACCGAGTGATCTACTGCTCGAGTTTTTCCAAGACCCTGTCCCCCGGGGTGCGGGTCGGCTGGATGGTCGCCGGTCGCTATCAGGATGAAATCCAGCGCCTGCAAACCTTCACCACCCACTCGGCCTGCAGCGTGACGCAGATGGGTGTGGCGGCCTACCTGGAAAATGGCGGCTACGACCGGCACCTGCGTTACATTCGCCAGGAGTACCGCAAGAACCTCAGTGCCTACCAGCTGGCGGTGCAGCAGCACTTCCCCGAGGGTACCCAGATGACCCGGCCGACGGGCGGTTTCATTCTGTGGGTGAGCCTGCCGGGGCGGGTCAATACCCAGGAGCTGCATGTGCGCGCGCTGGAGCAGGGCATCAGTATTGCGCCGGGGCTGATCTTCAGTAATACCGAGCAGTTCAACCACTGCATACGCCTTAATTGCGGCATACCCTGGAACAAAGAGGCCGAGCGCGCGGTGATCACGCTCGGTTTGCTGGCCCAGCAATTGTGCCGGGAGCCAGCGGCAGCCCTTTTGTAGGCTTGCCACGCGCCCGTGGAACAGGGAGCATACGCACTTTTCCTGCCAGCCTGTCCATTTGCCATGAATGCTTTGCGCCGTTTTGCCCTGATTCTGTGTCTTGTACCGCTGTGCAGCCTGGCTGGTGTTGCCCAGGCTGCGCAGCCGGCAGGCCAGGCGCAGGCGGCCAAGCCGGTGCAGAAAGCCAAGCCGGCGCAGAAGGCTGCAGCCAGGCCTGCGCACAAGCAGGCGGCAAAAAAAACCGGTAGCAGCAAGGCCAGGGCGGCACGCAAGCCGGTGAGCAAGGAGATTGCCCAGCCGCTACCCAAGGCGAAGCTTGACCTCAGTCTGCCGGCCGACATGGTCGATAACCTTGAGCCGAATGTGGGCAGCCCTTCGCCGATACAGCGACGCAAACCTTTGCTGCCGCCCATGTTCACTGAAAAGCCGGAGACCAGTGACAGCCCGTTCCAGCTCAATGGCCGGTTGATCAGCAACGAAATGCAGCTGCAGCTGCGCAATGACAGCCGTCGCGACGTGGAAGGGGCGGCCATCGATTTCGAGTACCGCCAGTAGCCGGTGAACTGACTGCCGGGTCACGGCAGATTTCATCATGCCAGCAATTTCAAACGCCTGTTTGAGCGGTTACTATCCAGGGACGTTCGTCCCGTTTTGTTCCAGGGAGTCCTGATTTGGTGAATAGCCATGAATTGCCGTGAGGGTTGTGGTGCCTGCTGCATCGCCCCGTCCATCACCTCTGCGATGCCGCGCATGCCCAATGGCAAGCCGGCTGGCGAGCGCTGCCTGCACCTGACCGTCGACAACCTCTGCGACCTGTTCGGCAAGCCCGAGCGGCCGGCAGTGTGTGGCGGTTTCAAGGCGGATGTCGAGGTGTGCGGCAGTGACCGTGACGAGGCCATCAGGATTCTCGGTTGGTGGGAGCAGATGACGGCGGCGTGACAGCTGGATCTTCGACAACAAGGATAAACATGATGAGATCGTTCAAGCGTATTGCACTGCTGTGTGGCATGGGTGTTCTGCTGTCGCCTGCGGCCTGGGCCGAAAACTGGCAGGTGGCCAAGGACGAGGAGGGGATCAAGGTTTCCCTCAGCGAAGTGGCCGGTTCCAAGTACAAGGCCTATCAAGGCGTCACCTTGATCAAGGCGCCGCTGGCCAAGGTGCAGGCGTTGCAGGAGGACGTGGCCGGGGCTTGTGCCTGGATTCACGAATGCAAGTCGCAGAAGCTGCTCAAGCACGAAGGTGATCAGAGCTGGACCTACACCCAGTTCAATACGCCATGGCCGGTGACGCCGCGGGACTCGGTGTTGCATGTGACCACGGTCAAGGGGGCTGATGGCAGCCTGGTGCGCAACCTGAAGGAAGAGCCGACCTATATCCCGGAAGAGAAGGGCTTTGTGCGGGTCGCGAAGGTCGAAGGCTTCTGGAAACTGGTGCCCAAGGGTGACAGCACGGAAGTGACCTATCAGGTACACACCGAGCCGGGCGGTAGCGTGCCGGCGATGGTGGCCAACAAGTTCGTGGTGGATGCGCCGTTCAATACCCTGAAAGGGTTGCGGGAGCGGGCTGAGAAAAACTGAGGCATTGTACTGTCTGTACTGGCCTCTTCGCGGGTAAACCCGCTCCCACAGGATCTCCACAGATCTGCGGGCCTGTGGGGGCCCTGTGGGAGCGGGTTTACCCGCGAAGAGGCCGGCACAGGAAAGCAGAAATAAGAAAGGCTGCCCGAGGGCAGCCTTCTTGCGTTCGGCGATCAACGCTTACTTGCGATCCTGCAGTGCAACGATGTCGCGCTTCTGCTCGCCGGTGTACAGCTGGCGCGGGCGGCCGATCTTGTACGGGCTGGAGAGCATTTCTTTCCAGTGCGAGATCCAGCCCACGGTACGTGCCAGGGCGAAGATAACGGTGAACATGCTGGTCGGAATGCCGATCGCCTTGAGGATGATCCCCGAGTAGAAGTCGACGTTCGGGTACAGCGAGCGCTCGATGAAGTACGGATCGGTCAGGGCGATCTCTTCCAGGCGCATGGCCAGTTCCAGCTGCGGGTCGTTCTTGATGCCCAGTTCGCGCAGGACTTCGTCGCAGGTCTGCTTCATCACGGTGGCGCGCGGGTCGCGGTTCTTGTACACGCGATGACCGAAGCCCATGAGCTTGAACGGGTCGTTCTTGTCCTTGGCCTTGGCGATGAACTTGTCGATGTTGGAGACATCGCCGATTTCATCGAGCATGGTCAGTACCGCTTCGTTCGCACCGCCGTGGGCCGGGCCCCACAGTGCGGCGATGCCGGCGGCGATACAGGCGAACGGGTTGGCACCCGACGAACCGGCCAGACGAACGGTAGAAGTGGAGGCGTTCTGCTCGTGGTCGGCGTGGAGGATGAAGATCCGGTCCATCGCCTTGGCCAGCACCGGGCTGATCGGTTTGATCTCGCACGGGGTGTTGAACATCATGTGCAGGAAGTTTTCCGCGTACGACAGGTCGTTGCGCGGGTACATCATCGGCTGGCCCATGGAGTACTTGTAAACCATCGCGGCCAGGGTCGGCATCTTGGCGACCAGGCGCACCGCGGAAATTTCGCGGTGTTGCGGGTTATTGATGTCCAGGGAGTCGTGATAGAACGCCGACAGGGCGCCGACCACGCCGCACATCACCGCCATCGGGTGGGCGTCGCGGCGGAAGCCGTTGAAGAAGGACTTCAGCTGCTCGTGAACCATCGTGTGGTTCTTCACGGTGCTGACGAACTGGGCCTTCTGCTCGGCATTCGGCAGTTCGCCGTTGAGCAGCAGGTAGCAGGTTTCGAGGTAGTCGGACTGTTCGGCGAGTTGCTCGATCGGGTAGCCGCGGTGCAGCAGGATACCTTTGTCGCCGTCAATGTAGGTGATCTTCGACTCGCACGAGGCAGTCGCCATGAAACCAGGGTCGAAGGTGAAGTGACCAGTGGCCCCCAACCCGCGGACGTCGATTACATCAGGACCAACGGTGCCGGTTAAAATGGGCAGCTCGACGGGGGCAGCGCCCTCGATGACCAACTGCGCTTTTTTGTCAGCCATGTGGCCTCCTATTAATGCTTGAAATCATCAGACAGACCCCCCACGCAGGGCCCGCACCACTATAGAGGGATAAATTCAGATGTCAATTTGCCTAAAGGCTTGTTGAAACAGGCATTGAGGCCTGATTTTTCGCGAAATTCTCGCCCATTTACGCCTTTTGCAAGCTAAAGGCAATGCGCTATTTGGGCTACCCCGTCACGTTGTCATAAGCAGCCTAACTGTCTATACTCGCAACCCGACCGCCAGGGGCTTGCAAGCCCGAACTGCTGGGGGTCGCCGTTCCCTGGGTGGTGGGTACCTGACCAGTACACTTACCAACAACTTTGCCCTGATTCGCTAGGGGCTCTTCAGTGTGAAAAAAGCCGTGAAAAGCCAACGACCTGTAAACCTAGACCTAAGGACCATCAAGCTCCCCGTCACTGCGTACACGTCCATCCTGCATCGTATCTCCGGCGTCATCCTGTTCCTCGGCCTTGCCATCATGCTTTATGCACTGGGCAAGTCGCTGGGTTCCGAGGAAGGCTTCGGTGAGGTGAAGGCGTGTCTGACCAGCCCGCTGGCCAAATTCGTGACTTGGGGCCTGCTGTCCGCCCTGCTTTATCACCTCGTGGCAGGTGTACGTCACCTGATCATGGACATGGGCATCGGTGAGACGCTGGAAGGCGGCAAGCTGGGCTCGAAAATCGTGATCGTCATCTCCGTGGTGCTGATCGTTCTGGTGGGAGTTTGGGTATGGTAACCAATGTCACGAACCTGTCGCGTTCGGGCCTCTATGACTGGATGGCGCAGCGCGTTTCTGCGGTCGTTCTCGCGGCTTACTTCCTCTTCCTGATCGGCTACGTGGTCGCCCACCCAGGCATCGACTACACCCAGTGGCATGGTCTGTTCTCCAACAACGCGATGCGGATCTTCAGTCTGCTGGCCCTCGTTGCCCTGGGCGCTCACGCCTGGGTCGGCATGTGGACCATTGCGACCGACTACCTGACGCCAATGTCGTTCGGCAAGTCGGCAACTGCGATTCGTTTCCTGTTCCAGGCGGTATGCGGCGTTGCGATGTTCGCTTACTTCGTCTGGGGTGTGCAGATTCTCTGGGGTATCTGATCCATGGCTAGCATTCCAACCATTTCCTTCGACGCCATCATCATCGGTGGCGGCGGCGCCGGCATGCGCGCTGCGCTGCAGCTGGCTCAAGGCGGCCACAAGACTGCCGTGGTCACCAAGGTCTTCCCGACCCGTTCGCACACTGTATCCGCCCAGGGCGGCATCACCTGCGCCATCGCTTCGGCCGACCCGAACGACGACTGGCGCTGGCACATGTACGATACCGTCAAGGGCTCCGACTACATCGGTGACCAGGACGCTATCGAATACATGTGTCAGGAAGGCCCGGCTGCGGTCTTCGAGCTGGACCACATGGGCCTGCCGTTCTCGCGTACCGAAACCGGTCGTATCTACCAGCGTCCGTTCGGTGGTCAGTCCAAGGACTTCGGCAAGGGTGGCCAGGCTGCCCGTACCTGCGCCGCTTCCGACCGTACCGGTCACGCGCTGCTGCACACCCTGTACCAGGGCAACCTGAAAGCCGGCACCACTTTCCTCAACGAGTACTACGCAGTTGACCTGGTGAAGAACCAGGACGGCGCATTCGTTGGCGTGATCGCGATCTGCATCGAAACCGGCGAGACCCTGTACATCAAGTCCAAGGCCACCGTGCTGGCCACTGGCGGTGCCGGCCGTATCTACGCCTCCACCACCAACGCCCTGATCAACACCGGTGACGGCGTGGGCATGGCCCTGCGTGCCGGCGTGCCAGTGCAGGACATCGAAATGTGGCAGTTCCACCCGACCGGCATCGCCGGCGCCGGTGTACTGGTCACCGAAGGTTGCCGCGGTGAGGGTGGCTACCTGATCAACGCCCACGGCGAGCGCTTCATGGAGCGTTATGCGCCGAACGCGAAAGACCTGGCCGGCCGCGACGTGGTCGCCCGTTCCATGGTCAAGGAAATCATCGCCGGCAACGGCGTGGGCCCGAACAAGGACCACGTACTGCTGAAGCTGGACCACCTGGGCGAGGAAGTGCTGCACAGCCGCCTGCCAGGTATCTGCGAACTGTCCAAGACCTTCGCCCACGTCGACCCTGTGGTCGCGCCGGTGCCGGTCATCCCGACCTGCCACTACATGATGGGCGGCGTTGCCACCAACATTCATGGCCAGGCCATCACCATGGACGCCGAAGGCAACGATCACATCATCCCGGGCCTGTTCGCCGTAGGTGAAGTGGCGTGCGTATCGGTACACGGTGCCAACCGCCTGGGCGGCAACTCGCTGCTCGACCTGGTGGTGTTCGGCCGTGCCGCCGGCCTGCACCTGGAGAAGGCGCTGACCGAAGGCGTGGAATACCGCGACGCCAGCGACACCGACGTCGATGTTGCCCTGAACCGCCTGAACAAGCTGAACGAGCGCACCACCGGTGAAGACGTTGCCAGCCTGAAGCGCGAGCTGCAGAGCTGCATGCAGAACTACTTCGGTGTATTCCGTACTGGCGAATACATGCAGAAGGGTATCGAGCAGCTGGCCGGTCTGCGTGACCGTATCGCCAACGTCAAGATCAACGACAAGTCCCAGGCCTTCAACACCGCGCGTATCGAAGCGCTGGAGCTGCAGAACCTGCTGGAAGTCGCCGAAGCTACCGCCATTGCGGCCGAAGCCCGTAAAGAGTCCCGCGGCGCTCACGCCCGTGAAGACTTCGAAGACCGTGACGACGAAAACTGGCTGTGCCACACCCTGTACTACCCGGGTGAGAAGCGCGTCGCCAAGCGTGGCGTCAACTTTGCGCCGAAGACTGTTCCAGCCTTCGAACCAAAAGTCCGGACTTACTGAGGATGGCCGCTATGTTGCAAGTCGAAGTTTATCGTTACAACCCGGACACCGATTCGGCGCCAAAGATGCAGACCTTCCAGGTCGATACCGGCGGCAAGGACCTGATGGTGCTGGACGTGCTGGCACTGATCAAAGAGCAGGACGAAGGTTTCTCCTACCGTCGCTCGTGCCGTGAAGGCGTTTGCGGTTCCGATGGCATGAACATCAACGGCAAGAACGGCCTGGCCTGCATCACCCCGCTGTCGGCGGTGGTGAAGGGCAACAAGCTGGTTCTGCGCCCGCTGCCGGGCCTGCCGGTCATTCGTGACCTGGTCGTCGACATGAGCATCTTCTACAAGCAGTACGAGAAGGTGAAGCCGTTCCTGCAGAACGATACTCCGGCGCCGGCCATCGAGCGCCTGCAGTCGCCGGAAGATCGCGACAAGCTGGACGGCCTGTACGAGTGCATCCTGTGCGCTTGCTGCTCGACCTCCTGCCCGTCGTTCTGGTGGAACCCGGACAAGTTCCTGGGCCCCGCCGCTCTGCTGCAGGCCTACCGCTTCCTGGCCGACAGCCGTGACACCAAGACCCAGGAGCGCCTGGCGTCGCTGGATGACCCGTTCAGCGTATTCCGCTGCCGCGGGATCATGAACTGCGTCAACGTTTGCCCGAAAGGTCTGAACCCGACCAAGGCAATCGGCCACGTACGTAACATGCTGCTGCAAAGCGGCACCTGATACAAAGAGTTGTACCTGCAGTAAGCCGAGGTGCGGGTGGTGAGCCCGCACTGAGGTAAAACCCGAACAAGGGCCCACAAAGCCTGCGTTCATACCTATGAAGATATGAGACCAGCAGGGGCTTTCCGGGCTGGTACCCGGAAAATCAGCAGGATCCAGGTGGCGTGGTTCAGTCGCTGTTTTCGGACTTTTCCAGGTTTGCTGTGGCTCTCGCCGATCAGTCCCCTAACCGAGGGTGACCAAGCATGCAAGAAAGCGTGATGCAGCGCATGTGGGAAAGCGCCCACCTTTCAGGTGGTAACGCTGCATATGTGGAAGAGCTTTATGAGCTCTACCTGCACGACCCTAACGCTGTGCCAGAAGAGTGGCGCACCTACTTCCAGAAGTTGCCCGCCGACGGCAGCACCGCTACCGATGTATCGCACTCGACAATCCGCGACCATTTCGTACTGCTGGCAAAGAACCAGCGCCGCGCCCAACCGGTATCCGCCGGGAGCGTGAGCAGTGAACACGAGAAGAAGCAGGTTGAAGTTCTGCGACTGATCCAGGCCTATCGTATGCGCGGCCATCAGGCTGCCAAGCTCGACCCGTTGGGGTTGTGGCAGCGTCCTGCGCCCGTAGACCTGTCGATCAATCACTACGGCTTGACCAATGCCGATCTTGATACGACCTTCCGTGCCGGCGACCTGTTCATCGGCAAAGAGGAAGCGAGCCTACGCGAGATCTTCGAGGCGCTCCAGAAGACATATTGTCGCACCATTGGCGCCGAGTTCACCCACATCGTCGATTCCGAGCAGCGCAGCTGGTTCCAGCAGCGCCTGGAAAGCGTGCGCGGCCGTCCGGAGTTTTCCGCTGACGTGCAGGCCCACCTGCTCGAGCGCGTGACCGCCGGTGAAGGCCTTGAGAAGTACCTGGGCACCAAGTACCCGGGCACCAAGCGTTTCGGCCTCGAGGGCGGCGAAAGCCTGATCCCGATGCTGGACGAGATGATCCAGCGTTCCGGTTCCTACGGCACCAAGGAAGTCGTCATCGGCATGGCCCACCGTGGCCGCCTGAACGTGCTGGTCAACACCTTCGGCAAGAACCCGCGCGAGCTGTTCGACGAGTTCGAAGGCAAGAAGATGAACGAGCTGGGCTCCGGTGACGTGAAGTATCACCAGGGCTTCTCCTCGAACGTGATGACCCCGGGTGGCGAAGTGCACCTGGCCATGGCGTTCAACCCGTCCCACCTGGAAATCGTCTCCCCAGTGGTCGAGGGTTCGGTGCGCGCCCGTCAGGACCGCCGCAACGACACCGTTGGCGACAAGGTGCTGCCGATCTCGATCCACGGCGACGCAGCGTTCGCCGGCCAGGGCGTGGTCATGGAAACCTTCCAGATGTCGCAGACCCGCGGTTTCAAGACCGGCGGCACCGTGCACATCGTGATCAACAACCAGGTTGGTTTCACCATCAGCAACCCGCTGGACGCGCGCTCCACCGAGTACGCCACCGACGTTGCCAAGATGATCCAGGCGCCGATCCTGCACGTGAACGGCGACGACCCGGAAGCCGTACTGTTCGTGACCCAGCTGGCCATCGACTACCGCATGCAGTTCAAGCGTGACGTGGTCATCGACCTGGTCTGCTACCGCCGTCGCGGCCACAACGAGGCCGACGAGCCGAACGGCACCCAGCCGTTGATGTACCAGCAGATCAGCAAGCAGCGCACGACTCGTGAACTGTATGCCGAGGCACTGATCCAGGCCGGCCGCATCGATGCCGAGCGCGCCCAGGCCAAGATCGACGAGTACCGCAACGCGCTGGACAACGGCCTGCATGTGGTGAAGAGCCTGGTCAAGGAGCCGAACCGCGAGCTGTTCGTCGACTGGCGTCCGTACCTGGGCCATGCCTGGACCGCGCGTCACGACACCCGCTTCGACCTCAAGACCCTGCAGGAACTGTCGGCCAAGCTGCTGGAGATCCCGGAAGGTTTCGTCGTCCAGCGCCAGGTCGCCAAGATCTACGAAGACCGCCAGAAGATGCAGGCCGGTGGCTTGCCGATCAACTGGGGTTATGCAGAGACCATGGCTTACGCCACCCTGCAGTTCGAAGGTCACCCGATCCGCATGACCGGCCAGGACATCGGCCGTGGCACCTTCTCGCACCGTCACGCGGTGCTGCACAACCAGAAGGACGCCAGCACCTACGTACCGCTGAAGAACCTGTTCCCGGGCCAGCCACAGTTCGAACTGTACGACTCCTTCCTGTCGGAAGAAGCGGTACTGGCCTTCGAATACGGCTACTCGACCACCACGCCGAACGCGCTGGTGATCTGGGAAGCCCAGTTCGGCGACTTCGCCAACGGTGCGCAAGTGGTGATCGACCAGTTCATCACCAGCGGCGAGCACAAGTGGGGCCGTCTGTGTGGCCTGACCATGCTGCTGCCCCACGGTTATGAAGGGCAGGGCCCGGAGCACTCCTCCGCGCGCCTGGAGCGTTACCTGCAGCTGTGCGCCGAGCACAACATCCAGGTCTGCGTACCGACCACCCCGGCCCAGATCTACCACCTGCTGCGTCGCCAGGTCATCCGTCCGCTGCGCAAGCCGCTGATCGTGCTGACGCCGAAGTCGCTGCTGCGCCACAAGCTGGCCATCTCGACCCTGGAAGAGCTGGCAGAAGGCTCGTTCCAGACCGTGATCCCGGAAATCGACAGCCTCGATCCGGCCAAGGTCGAACGCCTGGTCCTGTGCGGCGGCAAGGTTTACTACGACCTGCTGGAAAAACGCCGTGCCGAAGGCCGCGAAGACATCGCCATCGTGCGTATCGAGCAGCTGTATCCGTTCCCTGAGGACGACCTGGTCGAAATCCTGGCGCCTTACACCAACCTCAAGCATGCAGTCTGGTGTCAGGAAGAGCCGATGAACCAGGGCGCCTGGTACAGCAGCCAGCACCACATGCGCCGTATCCTGGGCCGCCACAACAAGGCACTGGTCCTGGAATACGCCGGCCGCGACGCTTCCGCCGCGCCAGCCTGTGGTTACGCATCGAAGCACGCCGAACAGCAGGAAAAACTGCTGCAAGACGCCTTCACTGTTTAATGCCTTCGCGCACCTGAAACCGAATTTAAGGAAACACAGATAATGGCTATCGAGATCAAAGCCCCAACCTTCCCGGAATCGGTTGCCGATGGCACCGTTGCCACCTGGCACAAGCAGCCGGGCGATGCAGTCAAGCGTGACGAGCTGATCGTCGACATCGAGACCGACAAGGTCGTCCTGGAAGTACTGGCCACCGCCGACGGCGTGCTGGGTGCCATCGTCAAGGGCGAGGGCGACACCGTCCTGTCCGACGAAGTGCTGGGTTCGATCGTTGAAGGCGGTGCTGCTGCCGCTGCACCTGCTGCCGCCCCGGCCGCTGCTGCCCCGGCTGCCGCTGCTGCCGACGCTGGCGAAGAAGACCCGGTTGCCGCCCCGGCCGCGCGCAAGCTGGCTGAAGAAAACGGCATCGACCTGGCTTCCGTTGCCGGCACCGGCAAAGGTGGTCGCATCACCAAGGAAGACGTCGTCGCTGCCGTCGCCAACAAGAAGTCGGCGCCTGCTGCAGCTGCCAAGCCTGCCGCCGCTGCCGCTGCTGCCCCGGTTGTGGTTGCCGCTGGCGACCGCACCGAGAAGCGTGTGCCGATGACCCGCCTGCGCGCCAAGATCGCCGAGCGTCTGGTCGAAGCCCAGTCGAACATGGCCATGCTGACCACCTTCAACGAAGTCGACATGACCGAAGTCATGGCCCTGCGTTCGAAGTACAAGGACCTGTTCGAGAAGACCCACAATGGCGTACGCCTGGGCTTCATGTCGTTCTTCGTCAAGGCTGCCACCGAAGCCCTGAAGCGCTTCCCGGCTGTCAACGCCTCGATCGACGGCAACGACATCGTCTACCACGGCTACGCCGACGTCGGCGTTGCCGTGTCCAGCGACCGTGGCCTGGTGGTACCGGTACTGCGTAACGCCGAGTCGATGAGCCTGGCGGAAATCGAGAACGGCATCGCCACCTTCGGCAAGAAGGCCCGTGACGGCAAGCTGGCCATCGAAGAGATGACCGGCGGCACCTTCACCATCACCAACGGTGGTACCTTCGGTTCGATGATGTCGACCCCGATCGTCAACCCGCCGCAGGCCGCCATTCTCGGCATGCACAACATCATCCAGCGCCCGATGGCCATCAATGGCCAGGTGGTGATTCGCCCGATGATGTACCTGGCGCTGTCGTACGATCACCGCCTGATCGACGGCAAGGAAGCGGTAACCTTCCTGGTCACCATCAAGAACCTGCTGGAAGATCCGTCTCGCCTGCTGCTGGACATCTAACCCTCTGGCTGCGTACCGTGCCGGCCCTGGCTTCGCAGGAAGCCATGCCGCGCGGTTCGCGGCTTGTAGCTTGTAGCTGATAAGGAATCTTTTATGACCCAGAAATTCGACGTAGTGGTGATTGGTGCAGGTCCTGGCGGCTATGTGGCTGCCATCAAGGCCGCACAACTTGGTCTGAAGACTGCCTGTATCGAGAAATACACCGACGCCGAGGGCAAGCTGGCCCTGGGCGGCACCTGCCTGAACGTAGGTTGCATTCCTTCCAAGGCGCTGCTGGACAGCTCCTGGAAATACAAGGAAGCCAAAGAGAGCTTCAACGTCCACGGTATCTCCACTGGCGAAGTGAAGATGGACGTCGCTGCGATGGTTGGCCGCAAGGCCGGCATCGTCAAGAACCTGACCGGTGGCGTTGCCACCCTGTTCAAGGCCAACGGCGTTACTTCGATCCAGGGCCACGGCAAGCTGCTGGCCGGCAAGAAAGTCGAAGTCACCAAGGCTGACGGCACTACCGAAGTCATCGAAGCCGAGAACGTGATCCTGGCTTCCGGCTCGCGCCCGATCGACATTCCACCGGCTCCGGTCGACCAGAACGTCATCGTCGATTCCACCGGCGCCCTGGAATTCCAGGCCGTGCCGAAGCGTCTGGGTGTTATCGGTGCTGGCGTTATCGGCCTGGAACTGGGCTCGGTATGGGCTCGCCTGGGTGCTGAAGTCACCGTGCTTGAAGCCCTGGACACCTTCCTGATGGCTGCCGACACCGCCGTGTCGAAAGAAGCCCAGAAGACCCTGACCAAGCAAGGTCTGGATATCAAGCTGGGCGCGCGCGTCACCGGCTCGAAAGTCAACGGCAACGAAGTCGAAGTGACCTACACCAACGCCGAGGGCGAGCAGAAGATCACCTTCGACAAGCTGATCGTCGCGGTCGGCCGTCGCCCTGTGACCACCGATCTGCTGGCTGCCGACAGCGGCGTGACCATCGACGAGCGTGGCTACATCTTCGTCGACGACTACTGCGCTACCAGCGTTCCTGGCGTTTATGCCATCGGTGACGTGGTCCGCGGCATGATGCTGGCCCACAAGGCCTCGGAAGAGGGCATCATGGTGGTCGAGCGCATCAAGGGCCACAAGGCCCAGATGAACTACGACCTGATCCCGTCGGTCATCTACACCCACCCGGAAATCGCGTGGGTCGGCAAGACCGAACAGGCCTTGAAGGCCGAAGGCGTTGAGGTTAACGTGGGCACCTTCCCGTTCGCGGCCAGCGGCCGTGCGATGGCTGCCAACGACACCGGTGGTTTCGTCAAGGTCATCGCCGATGCCAAGACCGACCGCGTCCTGGGTGTACACGTGATTGGCCCATCGGCTGCCGAACTGGTGCAGCAGGGCGCAATCGCAATGGAATTCGGCACCAGTGCCGAGGATCTGGGCATGATGGTCTTCAGCCATCCGACCCTGTCCGAAGCGTTGCATGAAGCAGCGCTGGCGGTGAATGGCGGCGCCATTCACGTGGCCAACCGTAAGAAGCGTTAATTATAAGAAACCACGGCGGGCTGCCCGTCGTGAGTCTTGCGTGCATGACTCACCGCGGAAAGTCCGCCGGACCGGATCACACGGGAAAACCCGGGGTCAACGGTCACAGGTGGTGCGGCGCCAGTGATGGCGCAGCGCCGAAGCGCAGTACCTAACGAAGACGGTAAAAAGCATGAATCTTCACGAGTATCAGGGTAAGCAGCTGTTCGCTGAATACGGCCTGCCAGTTTCCAAGGGTTTCGCTGTCGATACCCCTGAGCAAGCTGCAGAAGCCTGCGACAAGATCGGCGGGAACGAGTGGGTGGTAAAAGCCCAGGTTCACGCGGGTGGTCGCGGCAAGGCGGGCGGCGTCAAGCTGGTTCGCAGCAAAGAAGACGCCAAGGCGTTCGCTGCACAGTGGTTGGGCAAGAATCTGGTTACCTACCAGACCGATGCCAACGGTCAACCCGTCTCCAAGATTCTGGTCGAATCCTGCACTGACATCGCCAAAGAGCTGTACCTGGGCGCTGTAGTCGATCGTTCGAGCCGCCGTATCGTGTTCATGGCTTCCACCGAAGGTGGCGTGGACATCGAGAAAGTCGCTCACGAAACGCCTGAGAAAATCCTCAAGGCCACCATCGACCCGCTGGTCGGCGCTCAGCCGTTCCAGGGTCGCGAGCTGGCATTCCAGCTGGGCCTGGAAGGCAAGCAAGTTCAACAGTTCGCCAAGATCTTCGTGGGTCTGGCCAAGCTGTTCAAGGATCACGACCTGGCCCTGCTGGAAGTGAACCCGCTGGTGATCAAGGCCGACGGCGACCTGCACTGCCTCGATGCCAAGATCAACATCGACGCCAACGCCATGTACCGTCAGCCCAAGCTGAAAACCTTCCACGACCCGTCGCAGGACGACGCTCGTGAAGCCCACGCTGCCAAGTTCGAACTGAACTACGTTGCCCTCGAAGGCAACATCGGCTGCATGGTCAACGGTGCCGGCCTGGCCATGGGTACCATGGACATCGTCAACCTGCACGGCGGCAAGCCGGCCAACTTCCTCGACGTTGGTGGTGGTGCTACCAAAGAGCGCGTTACCGAAGCGTTCAAGATCATTCTGTCCGACAGCAATGTCGCGGCCGTCCTGGTCAACATCTTCGGCGGCATCGTTCGCTGCGACATGATTGCCGAAGGCATCATTGGTGCAGTGAAAGAAGTCGGCGTCAAAGTGCCGGTCGTCGTTCGCCTTGAAGGCAACAACGCCGAACTGGGCGCTAAAGTACTGGCAGAAAGCGGTTTGAACATCATTGCGGCAACCAGCCTGACCGACGCTGCTCAACAAGTTGTCAAAGCTGCGGAGGGCAAGTAATGAGCGTCCTGATCAATAAAGACACCAAAGTCATCTGCCAGGGCTTCACCGGCTCGCAGGGTACTTTCCACTCCGAACAGGCCATCGCCTACGGCACCAAGATGGTCGGCGGCGTAACCCCAGGCAAGGGTGGCACCACCCACCTGGGCCTGCCAGTGTTCAACACCGTGAAAGAAGCTGTGGAAGCTACCGGCGCTGACGCTTCGGTCATCTACGTTCCGGCTCCTTTCTGCAAGGACTCGATCCTGGAAGCTGCCTTCGGCGGCATCAAGCTGATCGTGTGCATCACCGAAGGCATTCCTACCCTGGACATGCTGGATGCCAAGGTCAAGTGCGACGAACTGGGCGTGACCCTGATCGGCCCTAACTGCCCAGGTGTCATCACCCCGGGCGAGTGCAAGATCGGCATCATGCCAGGCCACATCCACTTGCCAGGCAAGGTCGGTATCGTTTCGCGTTCCGGCACCCTGACCTACGAAGCTGTGAAGCAGACCACCGACGCCGGCTTTGGCCAGTCGACCTGCGTCGGCATCGGCGGTGACCCGATCCCGGGCTCCAACTTCATCGACATCCTGAAGCTGTTCCAGGAAGACCCGAAGACCGAAGCGATCGTCATGATCGGTGAGATCGGCGGTTCGGCTGAAGAAGAAGCTGCGGCCTACATCAAGGCCAACGTCACCAAGCCTGTCGTTTCCTACATCGCCGGTGTTACCGCACCTGCGGGCAAGCGCATGGGCCACGCTGGCGCCATCATCTCTGGCGGCAAGGGCACTGCGGACGAGAAGTTCGCCGCTCTGCAGGACGCTGGTGTGAAGACCGTGCGTTCCCTGGCTGACATCGGCAAGGCCCTGGCCGAGCTGACTGGCTGGGAAGTCAAGAAGTAATACTGCTACACCCCCCACGCGCACAGAGGCCACCTTCGGGTGGCCTTTGTCGTTTCTGGGGCTGGGTATTCCTGTGGCGGCCTCTTCGCGGGTAAACCCGCTCCCACAGGAAATCAATAACCTTGAGAATTGCGAAGCACCTGTGGGAGCGGGTTTACCCGCGAAGAGGCCAGTACAGGCAACATGGATTTTTCGATGAGTTTGATAGGAATTTTCACGCAGACGAACTTCCCAATACTGGGATAATTCTCGCTGTCCTCGGTCGCACAGACGACAAACATGTACGCACATCGGACAAGCAGCACTGTGCCAGTGCGTTTGACTGACAAAACAGTTACATTACGCGTTCACTCTGTGCCCGTGCCCCAAAAGGGAACGACACGCTAAACGGGTCTGGCCTATCAAGCCGGGCAGCATTTCCCCTCATCCAAAGGGAAATCCCCTCTCGAATCCCGATTTCAGCAGTGTGGTACTACCTTAAATGAAAGTTCTCAAAGGCCAGGATATCCTGGCGCTTGGCTTTATGACGTTTGCGCTTTTCGTGGGCGCTGGCAACATCATCTTCCCGCCTATCGTTGGTCTGCAGTCTGGTCCGCACGTATGGATGGCGGCTCTCGGCTTCCTGGTTACCGCCGTGGGCCTGCCGGTCATCACCGTGGTCGCCCTGGCCAAGGTCGGTGGCGGCATGGACGCCCTGAGCAGCCCGATCGGCAAGTTCTTCGGTGGCCTGCTGGCGGCCGTGTGCTACCTCTCGGTCGGCCCGCTGTTCGCCACCCCGCGCACCGCGACCGTATCGTTCGAAGTGGGCGTTGCGCCGCTGACCGGTGAAAGCCCGCTGGCGCTGTTCATCTACAGCCTGGTTTACTTCCTCGTGGTACTGGCCGTGTCCATGTACCCGGGCAAGCTGCTCGACACCGTGGGCCGCTTCCTGGCGCCATTGAAGATCATCGCCCTGGCGGTACTGGGCATCGCCGCATTCGCGCTGCCTGCCGGCACCATCGGTGAAGCGCAGCCGGCCTATGCCGCCGCAGCGTTCTCCAAGGGCTTCTCCGATGGTTACCTGACCATGGACACGCTGGGTGCCCTGGTGTTCGGTATCGTCATCGTCAACGCCATCCGCTCGCGCGGTGTCGAGTCGCCGAAGCTGATTACCCGCTATGCCATCATCGCCGGCCTGATCGCCGGTGTCGGCCTGGCCCTGGTGTACATCAGCCTGTTCCGCCTGGGGGCAACCAGCCACGACATCGCGGCTGACGCTACCAACGGCGCGGCGGTACTGCATGCCTATGTGCAGCACACCTTCGGCTCGCTGGGCAGCGGCTTCCTCGCCGTGCTGATCGCGCTGGCCTGCCTGGTGACAGCGGTTGGCCTGACCTGTGCTTGCGCCGAGTACTTCAGCCAGGTTCTGCCGCTGTCGTACCGCGCACTGGTGGTGATCCTGGCGGGCTTCTCGCTGCTGATCTCCAACCTTGGCCTGACCAAGCTGATCATGTTCTCGATCCCGGTGCTCACCGCGATCTACCCGCCGTGCATCGTGGTGGTCGGGCTGAGCTTCGTGAAGGACTTGTGGAACTCGCCAACCCGCATCCTGGCGCCAGTGATGCTGGTGTCGCTGCTGTTCGGCATGGTCGATGCGATCAAGGGCAGCAGCATTGCCCACGTGTTGCCGGACTTCATGGCCCACCTGCCACTGAGCGACCAAGGCCTGGCCTGGCTGGTGCCTTCGGTGGTGACCCTGGTTGGCGCCGTGGCCTGCGATCGCATGCTTGGCAAGCCGCGCGAAGCGCTGGCCTGATAGTCGAAGCCTGAGGGCAGCGCCGGCCACAAGCCGAAGGGTGCTCGCCAAGGGTGGAAACTCAAGAGCCCCGCATCCTAGAGGATGCGGGGCTTTTTGTTTGCATGTTCGGCCACCTGGCACAAACTTCTCGGCTGACGCGATCAGTTGTAGGAGCGGCCTTGTGTCGCGATGGGTGCGAAGCGCCCCCATGATTTCAGCTTCGCAGCATGTATTGCCGGGGCTGCTTCGCGGCCCATCGAGACACAAGGCCGCTCCTACAACCGATCGCGCCTGCTTTCACTGTTCAGGTGTGCCTTTTGCCGCTTGCCAGCGTCGAAATCCGGTCCCTATCCTTCAGGTATCTGGCCCTCCCGGGAATCCTGCATGAATTTCATCCAAAGCAACTTGAACAACCTGTTGGCCATCGCCTGGTTCGCCCTGTGCTGGGGCGGTTATACCCGCTATGCCATCTGGAAGGGCCGCGACACCGCGTGCCTGGCCAGCGTGCTGCACCTGTACCGCGAAGACTGGATGCGCCGCATGCTGTTGCGCGACAACCGCATTGCCGACGCCAGCGTGATCGGCAATCTCGAGCGCAACGCCTCGTTCTTCGCCTCCAGCACGCTGATCATTCTCGCCGGTATCCTCACCGTGCTCGGGGCCTCCGACCGGGCGTTGTCACTGCTGGCCGACCTGCCGCTGGTGCAGCAGACCTCCCAGGGCATGTCCGAGATCAAGCTACTGTGCCTGGCCATGGTATTCGTCTACGCCTTTTTCACCTTCAGCTGGTGCATGCGCCAATACAACTTCGCTGCAGTACTGGTGGGGTCGGCGCCAATGATCGGTGAGCGGCTGGTCAATGAACTGGAGCGCAAGGCATTCGCCTCGCGGGCGGCGCGGGTGTTGTCGCTTGCTGCCAACCAGTTCAACTTGGGTCTGCGTTCCTATTACTTTGGCATGGCCATGTTGAGCTGGTTCATCAGCCCGTGGTTGTTCATGGGCATGAGTGTCGGGGTAGTGCTGATTCTTTATCGCCGCGAGTTCCATTCGGACGTGTTGGATGTGATGGTGTTCACACCTACCGAAAGTGTTTCGATCGAACCCGCAAAGGAAACCGCCGCCTCTGGCACCTGAAACGTTTAACCTCCAAGTTTCAGGCACAAAAAAACCCGACAATGTCGGGTTTTCTTGTTTTCGCCGATTACTGCTTGGCAGGTTCGGCTGGAGCAGCTGGGGTGGCTGGAGCGGCTTCCGGAGCCGGAGTAGCCGGAGCGGCTTCTTCGGCGGCCTTCTGCTCGGCTTCGGCCTGATCTTTGGCGGCTTCGGCGTTTTCCTTGGCGGCCTCGTTCATCTTATCCTGAGCTTCGCCCGCTTTTTCCTGGGCTTGCTCGGCGTGTTGCTGTGCGTCTTGGGCTTTGTCTTCGCTCGCTTTATCGCAAGCGGCCAGGCCCATGGCAGCAGCCAGCATCAGAGCAAAAGCAAAAGGTTTACGCATGGGGGTATTTCTCCTTGGTGGAATAAGTGACTTGTTCCTTCGAGTGCAACTACGCGGAATAAGTTCCGCGAAGATTACACTTATATAACGCACCGTTCTATATAGACTTTTTAACGTTTTTATGCCGCTGCGGCAACGTGCAGGAAACAGCCAATGAGCGATTCAACCTTGATGGCGATGGCCGAGCGTTTTCTCTCGGCCCTGAAACATTGTCAGTTGTTGCAAATGCGCGTGGCGCATGCCAATGCCGATGGCATGACCCTGGTGCTGCCCTGGTCACCGGCCATCGTGGGTAACCCGCAGAGCGGCGCCGTACATGGCGGCGCGCTGACCACGCTGATGGATACCACCTGCGGCATGGCCACGCTGTGCGTGTTGCCGCGCTTCGAAGTGTGCCCGACACTGGACTTGCGCATCGACTACATGCACCCGGCCGAGGCCGGCAAGGAAATCTACGGCCATGCCCAGTGCTACCGGGTCACCCGCGACGTGATCTTCACCCGTGGCACGGCCTACCAGGACGACCCTGCCCAGCCGATCTGCCAGGTGGTGGGCACGTTCATGCGCCTGGGCCAGGAGATCAAGGGTGGCATCCGCTTCGGCAACAACCTGAAGGAGGGCGGGGCATGATTCCGCACGAGGTTCGCCAACAGCTCAACGCCGCCCACGCGGTGGGGGACTATCGGCCATTACTGGCGCTGATCCCCTATGCCGGCCTGATCGGCATCGAATGCGAGCGCGAAGGCGATGACCTGCTGTTCCGCCTGCCGGCCAGCCAGGACAACATCGGCAACCCGCTGCTACCGGCCATCCACGGCGGTGTGATCGCGGGCTTCATGGAGCTGTCGGCAGCGCTGTACCTGCTGATCTTCAGCGAGAGCGCAAGCATCCCGAAAATCATCGATTTTTCCATCGATTACCTGCGCGCCGGTCACTTTCGCGATACCTACGCCCAGTGCCAGCTATGGCGCCAGGGCCGGCGGGTGACCAATGTGGCGATCACCGCCTGGCAGGGTGACAGGCAGTCGCCGATTGCCACAGCCCGCGCGCATTTCAAGATCGAGCCGGAAAAGCCCTTGAAATCATCCGGGCAGCCCCCATCTGAGTGACATCCGCCGCTAACGCAGGCCAAGCCGGCCGCCAGGCGCCTACTGCCATCAGATCGGAGTTTTGAAGACCATGAGTGTGGAGACTCAAAAAGAAACGCTGGGCTTCCAGACCGAGGTGAAGCAGCTGCTGCACCTCATGATCCATTCCCTGTATTCGAACAAGGAGATCTTTCTGCGTGAATTGATCTCCAACGCCTCCGACGCCGCCGACAAGCTGCGCTTCGAGGCCCTGGCCAAGCCAGAGCTGTTCGAGGGCGACGCCGACCTGAAGATCCGCCTGAGCTTCGACAAGGACGCCGGTACCGTGACCCTCGAGGACAACGGCATCGGCATGAGCCGCGAAGACGTCATCGCCCACCTGGGTACCATCGCCAAGTCCGGCACTGCCGACTTCATGAAGAACCTCACCGGTGACCAGAAAAAGGACTCGCACCTGATCGGTCAGTTCGGTGTGGGCTTCTACTCCGCGTTCATCGTCGCCGACAAGGTTGACGTGTACAGCCGCCGTGCCGGCCAGCCGGCCGCCGAAGGCGTGCACTGGTCGTCGAAAGGCGAGGGCGAGTTCGAAGTCGCCACCATCGACAAGCCACAGCGTGGCACCCGCATTGTCCTGCACCTGAAGAAGGACGAGCAGGAGTTCGCCGATGGCTGGCGCCTGCGCAACGTGGTCAAGAAGTACTCCGACCACATCGCCATGCCGATCCAGCTGCCGAAAGAGCAAGCTGCCGCCGAAGGCGAAGAACAGCCGGCCGAAGAGTGGGAAACCGTCAACCGTGCCAGCGCCCTGTGGACCCGTCCGCGTACCGAAATCAAGGACGAGGAGTACCAGGAGTTCTACAAGCACATCGGCCATGACTTCGAGAACCCGCTGGCGTGGAGCCACAACAAGGTCGAAGGCAAGCTCGAATACAACTCGCTGTTGTACGTGCCGGCCCGCGCGCCTTTCGACCTGTACCAGCGCGAAGCACCACGCGGCCTGAAGCTGTACGTGCAGCGCGTGTTCATCATGGACCAGGCCGAGTCGTTCCTGCCGCTGTACCTGCGCTTCATCAAGGGTGTGGTCGATTCCAACGACCTGTCGCTGAACGTGTCGCGTGAAATCCTGCAGAAAGACCCGATCATCGACTCGATGAAGACCGCGCTGACCAAGCGCGTACTGGACATGCTGGAGAAGCTGGCGAAGAACGAGCCCGAGAAGTACAAGGGCTTCTGGAAGAACTTCGGCCAGGTGCTGAAGGAAGGCCCGGCCGAAGACTTCGCCAACAAGGAAAAGATCGCCGGCCTGCTGCGCTTCGCGTCCACCCAGGACGACAGCGGCGAGCAGAGCGTCGCCCTGGCCGACTACCTGGCCCGCGCCAAGGAAGGCCAGGACAAGATCTACTACCTCACCGGCGAGTCGTATGCGCAGGTCAAGAACAGCCCGCACCTGGAAGTCTTCCGCAAGAAAGGCATCGAAGTGCTGCTGCTGACCGACCGTATCGACGAGTGGCTGATGAGCTACCTCAACGAGTTCGACGGCAAGGCCTTCGTCGACGTCGCCCGTGGCGACCTGGACCTGGGCAAGCTGGATTCGGAAGAAGACAAGAAGGCCCAGGAGGAAGTCGCCAAGGACAAGGAAGGCCTGGTCGAGCGCCTGAAGGGCGCGCTGGGTGACAGCGTGGCCGAAGTGCGCGTGTCGCACCGACTGACCGACTCGCCGGCGATCCTGGCCATAGGCGAACAGGACCTGGGCCTGCAGATGCGCCAGATCCTCGAAGCCAGCGGGCAGAAGGTGCCGGAGTCCAAGCCGATCTTCGAGTTCAACCCGACTCACCCGCTGATCGAGAAGCTGGACAACGAGCAGAGCGAAGACCGCTTCGCCGAGCTGTCGCACATCCTGTTCGATCAGGCGGCCCTGGCGGCCGGTGACAGCTTGAAGGACCCGGCGGCCTACGTTCGTCGCCTGAACAAGCTACTGGTCGAGCTGTCTGCTTGAGTTGATGCAGAGGAAAGCCCGCTTCGGCGGGCTTTTTTCATGGCGAGCATATTGATGACGAGTGCCAAAGGAGTGCTTGATGAGCAAAGTAATCGTCGAATCGCTGGTTTATCACCTGTCCGGCAAGACCTACGAAAGCCGCCTGGTCTATGAGCCGGGTGCGCTGGGCCGCCCTGGTTTGGTGATGGCGCCGAACTGGATGGGTATTGGCGAAGGGGCCGAGCGCATCGCCAAGGAAGTGGCCGAGAAGGGCTATGTGGTGCTGATTGCCGACCTGTACGGTCAATCGCTGCGCCCGTCCAATGCCGACGAGGCCGGCGCGGCGATGATGCCGTTGAAGAATGACCGTGGCGAGCTGCGCAGGCGCATGCAGGAAGCCCTGGCGCAGTTGCTGGGGCAGTCGAAGGCGTTGCTGGAGCCGGGCAAGGTAGCCACGTTCGGTTTCTGCTTTGGTGGCTGCTGTGCCCTGGAGTTGGCGCGTAGCGGTGCTGATCTGCGCGCGGCGGTGTCGTTCCATGGCACGCTGGACACGCCGAACCCTGAAGATGCCAAGCGCATCAAGGGCTCGGTGCTGGTGCTGCACGGCGCTGCTGATCCGCTGGTGCCGAAGGAGCAATTGCCGGCGTTCGAAGAAGAGATGAACGCGGCCAAGGTGGATTGGCAGTTGCTGAGCTATGGCGGGGCGGTGCACTCGTTTACCGACCCGAATGCCAATGTGCCGGGCAAGATGCAATATGACCGGCGCACCTCGGAGCGGGCGTTCCGCTCGATGCATAACCTGCTGACTGAAGTGTTCCAGCGCTGAGATTGCAGGGGGCCGCTGTGCGGCCCATCGCCGGCAAGCCAGCTCCCACAGTGAAGACAGCGCCGTACCTGTGGGAGCTGGCTTGCCGGCGATGGCTGCAAAGCAGCCCCAAAATTACCTGGGCAGCTCGATCCTCGAAGTTTCCCCCGGCACCACCGGCCAGTCCCCCGCAGCCCACTTGGCCCTGGCCTGTTCGATCAGCTCCACATCACTGGCGACAAAATTCCAGTTCATCCGCCGTGGCCCGTCCAGTGGTGCGCCGCCAATCAGCACCAGCTGGCACTCACCTTGCGCATACAGCGTCAGCTCTTCACCCTCCGGCAGGACCACCAGGCTGCACGGTTCCACATCCTCGTCATTCATCACCAGCTCACCATCGAGCAGGTACAGTGCCCGCTGCGCATGCTCGTCCGGCACCAGCAGCGTGGTCGCCGGCTGCATCTGTACATGTGCGTAAAGGGTAGGGGACAGCACTGGCACCGGCGATTCCAGGCAGAACCCGCTGCCGGCAATCATGCAGATGCGCACCCCCAGGCTGTCACTGACCGGCAGGCTGGCCGCCGGGTGGTGGCTGTAGCTCGCCGGGCCCTGTTCGTGCTCGCGCGGTGATGCCAGCCATACCTGCAACCCATGCAGGCGTGAGCCGTGGGCCAGGGCATCTTCAGGCGTGCGCTCGACATGGGCCACGCCGCTGCCTGCGGTCATCCAGCTGACGTCGCCCGGCAGCACCCGCTGCGCGGAGCCGAGGCTGTCCTTGTGCAGGATTGCCCCTTCGAACAGGTAGGTAAGGGTCGACAGGCCGATATGTGGGTGCTGGCGGATGTCCATGCCATGCCCCGGGGCATAGTCGGTTTCGAGCATGTGGTCGAAAAACACGAACGGGCCGACGCTGCGGCACTGGGCCGACGGCAGCGGGCGCAGGATCGGCTGGCCCTCGACCGATTCGGCACGTGGGCGGATGACCAGTGGGCTGCTCATGGGAAAGCTCCAGGCAAGGTGGAAATGCCCAAAGCATAGCGGTTTGCCCGCCCCGGCTGAACCGTCTCGTTTGTCGGCCGGTCTATTGGGTTCGTAGCCGAAGAAGGACCTGCCCCATGATCGCCAGAGCGCTTGCCTGCGTGCTGTTATCCGCCTCGCTGTGCCAGGCGGCGCAGGCGCGCGACTACCGCTACAGTGATGCCCACCTGCACTACGTCGACTTCTTTCAGGAAAGCGAAGGCATGCCCGCGCTGATCCAGGCCATGGACGCCGCCGGTATCGAGCAGTCGATGATTTCCGGCGTGCCGGTGGCCAAGAAGTGGCATGAAGACGAGCCCAAGCGCCCCCGCTATTACGCCGGCGATGACGCCGATGCCTACTGGTACAGCGCCACCGATACCTATGTGGCTGCGGCGCTGCAGCAGTTGCCGGAGGCGCAGCGTAAACGCTTTCATCCATTCCTGACCGGCTTCAACCCGGTCGACAAGAATGCCGTCAGCCATATCGAGCGCATGCTCGATCTGTACCCGGGCCTGTGGCAGGGCATTGGCGAGGTGTTCACCCGCCACGATGACCTGACCGCGCTGACCACGGGCGAAACGCCGCGCGCCAACAACGAAGCCATGACGCGTATCTACCACCTGGCGGCCGAGCGCGACTTGCCGGTGTTGCTGCATTCCAACATTACCTCCAAGCGCGAGCGCAACCCGCTGTACCTTGCCGAGATCGAAGAGCCGCTGCGCAATCACCCGCACACGCGGTTCATCTGGGCGCATGCCGGCAGCAGCATGGAGATTCACCGGCACCAGACACAGATGGACTTTCTGCTGCCGGTGCTGACGCGGTTGCTGGAAGATTATCCGAATCTTTATATCGATTTGTCGTGGAGCGTACTGGAGCCCTATCTGCTGGATGACCGGGGCGTGCCGCGCAAGGAGTGGCTGGCATTGGTCGAGAACTTCCCGGAGCGGTTCATGCTGGGTTCGGATGTGGTAGGGCGGTTTGGAAGCCTTGGGGAGCAGATGCACGGGTTCAGGCCGTTTCTGGATGCATTGCCGGAACAAGTTGCCAACAAGGTGGCCAGGGATAACTTTCTGGATGTGTTGCCCAAGCAATAGCATTTCGCTTGTGCTGGCCCTTTCGCGGGTAAACCCGCTCCCACAGGGATCGCGCTGTTCTTGAAACCGGTGCTGTACCTGTGGGAGCGGGTTTACCCGCGAAAGGGCCGGTACAGGCGAAACAAATGAAAACGCCCCGAACCAGTCGGGGCGTTTTCGTTTACCGCTGCAGCGTCTTACTTGCCTTCCCAGCGCTTGAGCACCAGGGTGGCGTTGGTGCCGCCGAAGCCGAAGCTGTTGCTCATGACCGTATCGATCTTGGCGTTTTCTTCGGTCTTGCGCAGGATCGGCAGGTCGGCGACCTCCGGGTCCAGCTCGTCGATGTTGGCGGAGCCGGCGATGAAGTTGTTTTCCATCATCAGCAGGCAGTAGATTGCCTCGTGCACGCCCGCAGCACCCAGCGAGTGACCCGACAGGCTCTTGGTCGAGCTGATCTTCGGTGCATTGGCGCCGAACACTTCGCGAACACCCTTGATCTCGGCAACGTCACCGACCGGGGTGGAAGTACCGTGGGTGTTCAGGTAGTCGATCGGTGTGTCGACGGTCGACAGCGCCTGCTGCATGCAGCGGATGGCGCCTTCGCCGCTCGGGGCAACCATGTCGTAGCCGTCGGAAGTGGCGCCGTAGCCGACGATTTCCGCGTAGATCTTGGCGCCACGGGCCAGGGCGTGTTCCAGTTCCTCGACCACTACCATGCCGCCACCGCCGGCGATGACGAAGCCATCACGGTCGGCGTCGTAGGCGCGCGAGGCCAGTTCCGGGGTTTCGTTGCGCTTGGTCGACAGGGCGCCCATGGCATCGAACAGGAACGACTGGCTCCAGTGCTCTTCTTCACCGCCACCGGCGAAGACGATGTCCTGCTTGCCCCACTGGATCTGCTCCAGGGCGGTGCCGATGCAGTGCGCCGAAGTGGCACAGGCCGACGAGATCGAGTAGTTGATGCCCTTGATCTTGAACGGGGTGGCCAGGCACGCCGAAACGGTGCTGCCCATGGTGCGGGTAACGCGGTACGGGCCGACGCGCTTGACGCCTTTTTCGCGCAGGGTGTCCAGCGCTTCCATCTGGTTCAGGGTCGAGGCGCCGCCGGAGCCAGCCACCAGGCCGGTACGCGGGTTGGAAACCTGCTCTTCGGTCAGGCCAGCGTCCTTGATCGCATCCTGCATCGCCAGGTAGGCGTAGGCAGCAGCGTGGCCGACGAAGCGGTAGACCTTGCGGTCGATCAGTTCTTCGAGGTTGAGGTCGATGGACCCGGAAACCTGGCTACGCAGCCCCATTTCCTTGTATTCCGGGTTGTAACGGATACCCGGACGGCTGTTGCGCAGGTTTTCGGTGACGGTAGCTTTGTCATTGCCCAGGCACGATACGATGCCCAGACCAGTGATAACGACGCGGCGCATGCGAATAACCCTTAGAAATTGTCAGTGGAGGTGAACACGCCGACCCGCAGGGCTTCGGCAGTGTAGATCTCGCGGCCGTCGACGCTGACCGAGCCATCGGCGATGGCCATGTTCAGCTTGCCCTTCAGGACGCGCTTGATGTGAATGTTGTAAGTGACTTTCTTGGCTTGCGGCAGTACCTGGCCGAAGAACTTCACCTCGCCCGAACCCAGGGCGCGACCGCGGCCTGGCAGGCCCTGCCAGCCGAGGAAGAAACCTACCAGCTGCCACATGGCGTCGAGGCCCAGGCAGCCTGGCATTACCGGGTCGCCTTCGAAGTGGCAGGCGAAGAACCACAGGTCCGGATTGATATCCAGCTCGGCGACCAATTCACCTTTGCCGTACTTGCCGCCTTCTTCGCTGATATGGGTGATGCGATCGACCATCAGCATGTTCGGCGCGGGCAGTTGCGCATTACCTGGGCCGAACAGCTCACCGCGACTGCAGCGCAGCAGGTCTTCCCGAGTAAAGGCGTGTTGTTTGGTCATGCGAGCTCCTCAATAACCCCCTGCGGCAGGGGATGAATCTTCCCGGCCGGCCCGATACGCATCGCGTCCGGGGCGGCAGCCTACAGGTAGACTATTGCGTTGTGGTGAAAGTCACAGTGCACCCGGTCAAAGAAGTACAGGTGTGCACTGAAAGGTCTATTTTCAGGTCCGATGAAGGTCCTGTCCAGTGTTTAAGACTGCCGCACTTTAGCATTTATCGCCAGTCGCGGTTGTCTGACCGGGTAGCCAGCGCTGCAGCACGCGTTGCAGTTCGGTGCGGCGCAAGGGTTTGCTCAGGTAATCGTCCATGCCGGCCGCCATGCAACGCTCGCGGTCGCCCTGCAAGGCGTTGGCAGTCAGGGCGATGATCGGTAGCCTGGCGCCGTTGGGCAGCTGGCGGATGCGCCGGGTGGCTTCATAGCCGTCCAGGTGCGGCAGGCGGCAGTCCATCAGCACCGCGGCAAAACGCTGCCGGCTGACCCGTTCGACCGCCTCCAGGCCGTCCTCGGCCGTGCATACTGCCAGCCCCAGGCTACGCAGCATGGCTTCGATGACGCTTTGATTGACCGGATTGTCCTCTACCAGCAGCACCTGATCATTGTCGGCCACCGCCGGTGGCGCAACGCGTGGCGGCGTCAGCGAGACCGGGGCAGGGCTGGCAAGGGCGAGAGGCATCTCCAGGGTAAAGGTCGAGCCCAGGCCTTCACGGCTTTCGCCGCGCAGCTTGCCGCCCATGCGTTCGGCCAGGGTGCGGGCAATCGACAGGCCCAGCCCGGTGCCGCCATAGCGGCGGGAAATCGAGCTGTCGGCCTGCTGGAAGGCGACGAACATCATTTCCAGGCGCTCGCTATCGATGCCGATACCGGTATCGCGCACGCTGCAGGTCAGCCAGATCAGCTGGCGGTCGAGCACCTGCCAGCGCGCCTCGACCTGCACCTGGCCGCGTTCGGTGAATTTCAGCGCGTTGCCGACCAGGTTCAGCAGGATCTGGCGGATGCGCGTGGGGTCGCCGTTCACCTGCAACTGCTCGATGCCCGCCGGCAGTTGCAGGTGCAGGGCAAGACCGCGCTGCTGGGCGCTGTGCTGGAACGACTGGACGCTGCTGGTGATCAGCTCGCCCAGGTTGAAGTCGATGTGTTCCAGTTGCAGCGCGGCGCGTTCGATGCGCGAGAAGTCGAGGATGTCGTTGATGACCTTGAGCAGGTGCCCGGTGGACTCGCTGGCTACTGCGGTGTACTCGGCCTGTTCGCTGTTCAGCTGCGTGGTTTCCAGCAACTGCAGCATGCCCAGCACGCCATTCATCGGCGTGCGCAGTTCGTGGCTCATCATCGCCAGGAAGTCCGATTTGGCGCGGTTGGCCTGTTCGGCTTCCTCGCGGGCCTGGATCAGCTCGGCAATGGCCTGCTTCTGTTCGTTGCTGGCCTGCTCCAGGGCGTGGGCCAGGTTATTGATGTGGCGCGCCAGGTGGCCCAGTTCGCTGTCATCGACCACCGGCAACAGGGTGTGGTACTCGCCCTGCTGGATGGCCTTGACCGCATGGCCCATGTCGCTGATCGGCTTGGCCAGGCTCAGGGCCAGGCGGCGTGCCAGCAGGAAGGTAAACAGCAGGGCGAACAGCGCGAGGATACCGGCCTTGATCACGATTTCCTGCTGGCGCTGGCTGAAGGCGTCATCGGACATGCCGACGATCACCCGGCCCAGGTAATCGTCGCCGATGGCCGGGGTGGTGGCCTTGCCCTGTTGCAGGAAGTCGCTGTCCAGGCGGATCTGCTGCAGGCGGATGGGCGCCTGGAACACTTCGACGCGTTGCGCGCGGTTGGCGCTTTCGTCGGACTGCTCCACGTACACCAGGATGTGGTTGCGGCTGTCCTGCACCTCGAGGAAGCGCACGTGGGGGATGCTGAGCGTGGCGCGCATCAGGCCCTCGAGCACTTCGTTGTTGCCCGAGATCACCCCGTATTCCGAGGCAGGCGCCAGCTGGTTGGCGATCAGTTGACCGGTGTGGTTCAGTTCCTGGCGCAGGTCCTGGATACGCACGAAAGTGAAAAAGCTGATCAGCAGCAAGGTCAGCAGCAGGGCAGGGCCGAGGCTGATTATCTGGGTGCGGGTGTGGATGTCCCAGCTCAGGCGCTTGCTCATGGGGTGGGTTCTCCTTCGGCCAGGGCCTTGGCGGCGGCGTTCGGATCGATCGGTTCAAGGCCCAGGGCGCGCGCCACCTGCTGGTTGCCGCTGACGCCGAAGCGTACCGGGTACAGGCTGCGGGGCCAGCGCGCCGGTGGCTGGTCGAGCAACTGGTCGAGCACCGCCAGCCAATCGTCCTGGTCACTGAAGGTACTGGCCAGGGCGCCGGCGCGGACGAACCCGGCGTTCGGGCCGATCAGCGCCATCTGCCGGCCATAGCTGCTCAACAGCAGGTTCTTCGCAGTCTTGGAGTTGAACAGGTCGGCGTCGTCCAGGCCTAGCAGCACGTCACTGTTGGCCAACAAATGTTGCAGAGGGCGGCTGTCGCGCGGGTCGGGCCAGTCCTGGGCAATGATCTCCAGGCCCAGCGCGCGGGCGGCATGACGCAGCTCTTCGAGCAGGAAGCTGCTGTGCTCACCGTACAACACCCCAATGCGCTGGGCCTGCGGCAGCAGGTAGCGCGCCAGGCGCAGCTGCCGGGCCAGGGGCGGGTCGCTCCACAGCAGCGTGAGGAACGCGGGCCGCGACTTTCCCAGGCGCTGTTCAGCCTGTACCCGGCTGACCCTCATGGCCAGAGCCGGCGGGCCGGCGGTTTCCCCAAGACGCCATTCCAGTGCGGCGTTGTCCAGCAAAATCAGGCGCTGGTCGGCCTTGAGCTTGCTCGGGCGTGGCAGGTCGGCGGTGGTCTGGAAGTGCACATGATCGTGCGGCCGACGGCTTTCCAGCGCAGCGACGAAACCGCGAATACCGGGCTGGTCTTCCGCGCCTACCAACACGATTTCGCTGGCGGACAGCGGCCCCATCGGCCACAGGCACAACAGCAACAGGCGCAGCAGCAGGGCCATCAGAACTCCAGCTCCGCGCTCACGCTCAGCCGGTGACGGCTGTCGTAGCGGTTCTGGATTGCCGTGGTCGGCTCATCGTCCAGGCGCTGTTGCCACAGCGCGGCCAGCTCCAGGTTGCTGCCATGCACCCGGAAACGCTTGGCCAGGCGCAGGTCCAGGCGCTCGTAGCGGTACTGGTTGAGTGCATCGTCACCGTAATAGAACAGTGCGCTGGACCAGCCATCACCCCACTCGCGCATCCACCCGGCCGAGCCACTGTTGCGGGCGCTGAGCCGGCGGTCGGCGGGGTTGCTGGCCCAGGCATCCACGTAGGCGTAGGTCAGACGCAGGCGGTCGCGCAGGGTCGGGCGCCAGTCCAGTTGCGCCTCGCTGCCGCTGAAACGGGCCTTGTTGGCATTGCTGGCGATGTACTGGTTGTTCTTCAGGGGCTCGCTGATCATTCCGGTGATCTCGTCGTAGAACAGCTTCACATCCATGTTCAGGTCGATGTCGCTGAAGTAGCCGTTGTAGCCCAGCTCGCGAGAGCGCATGCGTTCCTGGTCGAGGTCGCCGGGGCCGCGGGTCTTGACGAAGTATTCGCCGTTCTGCAGGCCGAAAGCGTTGGGGGTCAGGTTCTTGACCGTGTAGCTCCAGTTGACGTTGTTCTCGAACATGTCTGGCGAGCGCACTGCCTCGGAGTACACCGCACGCAGGCCATGGCGCGGGGTGATCAGGTAGTTGACCGCCACGCGCGGGGTCAGCGAGCTGCCGGACAGGCGCGAGTCCTCGAACATGGCACCGCCCTGCAGGATCCAGTGCTCGTCGGCGCGCCACTCCAGCTGGCCGAACAGGCGCCAGGTCTGGTCGTCGATGCTGCCGTTGAAGTAGGTCTGCGAGTCGGCACGATCATAGCGGTAGTTCATGCCGCTGAGCAGGCGCAGGCTGTCGGTCAGGCTCAGGGTGTCCTGGATTTCCAGGTCGTAGCGGGTTTCGCGGGTGCTCTGGTCGACGTCACCGCAAACCTGGTTCTTGCCACCGTTCTCCCACTGTTGCTGAACCTTCTGCAGCAGCCCCTTCAGAACCGGATCGTCGGTCGAAAGCGGCGCGCCGGTAGCAATGCCTCGCGCCACTTTTTCGGCGAAGTCAGGGTTGATTTGCCAGAGCTGGGTCAATTCCGGGCTGAACGACTGCAAGGCGTCACAGGCGCGCCACACCTGCTGGCGGTCGAAATGCTGGGCCGAGCCCTGGATATACAGGCTGTGCTCGGAACTGAAATCCTTGGTCCAGCGCAACGAGCCGGCGTAATCCTTGGCGTTGACATCAGCGTTGTTGCCGGCTTCGTACCTGGCGAACACCGGCTGATAGGTATAAGGCCGCTGGTTGCTGCCTTCCTTCGCCGCCAGTTGCCATTCCAGGGTCTGGTCGTGTGCCAGGCTGTGGCTGGCGTTGATATTGAAGCGGGTCAACCGGCGGCTGTCGCGATAGTCCTGGCCGAACTGGTTCTCGTCGAAGCCATCGTCCTGCTGGCCGGACAGCGACAGGCGCATGTCGCCACCATCCCAGCCGAAACCGTGGCTGGCATAGAAGTCGTTGATGCCGTCCTGGCCGCGGGTCATCTTCAGCCGCGTGCCATGGCTGTCGGCAGGGTTGCGGGTAAGGATGTTGACCACGGCCATCAGCGCGTTGGCGCCGTAGCTGACCGTGTTGGGGCCGCGGAACACCTCGATGCGCTCGATATCCTCCAAGGCTACGGGGATGTCGCTCCAGTCCACCGTGGCCAGGCCGGCGCGGTACACCGAACGGCCATCGATCAGCACCTGCATGCGCCGGGCATCGTTGACGTTGCTGCCATGGTAGTTGACCGTGGGTTGGTTGCCGGCGTTGTAACCCACCATCATGCCCGGCACCAGGCGCAGCAGCTCGGGGATGTCCCGCGCACCGCTGGCGCGGATCAGTTCGCTGTCGAGCACGGTCATGCTGCCCGGAACTGCGGCGGGGGATTGTTTCAGGCGCGTGGCGGTCAGAACCTGCGGCAGGTCCGTGTTGTCGATGAACAGGTCATCGGCCACGGCCGGGCCACCGAGCAGGGCAGTCAGTATGAGCAGGCGCGGGTACGGGGGCGTGCCAGGGAACACAAAGCGGCCTTGTATCAGGATTGAAACAGGCATGGTAACTGACCGTGGCTTATTTGCCAGTGATCTGCATTGCCCGTGACGGCCCTTTCGCGGGTAAACCCGCTCCCACAGGGACCGCACCGCTGCTGAAGGCTGCGTGGTACCTGTGGGAGCGGTTTACCCGCGAAGAGGCCAGTACTGACACTGGTCCTGTAGCAGGCGAGTCGTATAATGGCCCGGTCGCCACTTAACTTTTGGCTTTAACGGATTGGATATGACTGAACAGCAACCTGTTGCAGTTCTGGGAGGCGGCAGCTTCGGCACCGCCGTGGCGAACCTGCTGGCAGAAAACGGTGTGCCGGTGCGCCAATGGATGCGCGACCCGGAGCAGGCCGAGGCGATGCGCGTCAATCGCGAGAATCCGCGCTACCTCAAAGGCATCCGCCTGCACGATGGCGTCGAGCCGGTCAGCGACCTGCTGGCCACCTTGCAGGCCAGCGAGCTGATTTTCGTCGCCCTGCCATCGAGCGCCTTGCGCAGCGTGCTGGCCCCGCATGCCGAGCTGCTGCGCGGCAAGGGCCTGGTCAGCCTGACCAAGGGCATCGAAGCGCAAAGCTTCAAGCTGATGAGCCAGATCCTTGAGGAAATCGCCCCCGAGGCGCGCATCGGCGTGTTGTCCGGCCCCAACCTGGCCCGTGAAATCGCCGAGCATGCGCTGACCGCCACGGTGGTCGCCAGCGAAGACGAAAAGCTGTGCCAGCAGGTGCAGGCGGTGCTGCATGGGCGTACCTTCCGCGTCTACGCCAGTGCCGACCGCTTTGGTGTCGAGCTGGGCGGGGCGCTGAAGAACGTCTACGCCATCATCGCCGGCATGGCGGTGGCCCTGGGCATGGGCGAGAACACCAAGAGCATGCTGATTACCCGCGCCCTGGCCGAGATGACCCGCTTCGCTGTCAGCCAGGGCGCCAACCCCATGACCTTCCTCGGCCTGGCCGGTGTCGGTGACTTGATCGTGACCTGCTCCTCGCCCAAGAGCCGCAACTACCAGGTCGGCCACGCGCTGGGCCAGGGCCTGAGCCTGGAGCAGGCGGTCAATCGCCTGGGCGAAGTGGCCGAAGGCGTCAACACCCTCAAGGTGCTCAAGGCCAAGGCGCAGGAAGTGCAGGTTTACATGCCGCTGGTGGCAGGCCTGCATGCCATCCTGTTCGAAGGCCGCACGCTGAACCAGGTGATCGAGCACCTGATGCGTGCCGAGCCGAAGACCGATGTCGATTTCATTTCCATCAGCGGTTTCAACTGAGCCTTCAGCGGCTCTGACAACAGCAAGGAGCAACACATGAACGATACGCCCGAACGCGCCCAGCGCGAGTCGATCATCCTGCGGGTCCTGTGGATGCTGGTGTTCCTGGTGGTCTGGCAACTGGCCGAGCTGCTGCTCGGTGGCCTGGTGCTGGTACAGCTGATCTACCGCCTGGTGTACGGCGCCCCCAGCGCCAGCCTCATGAACTTCGGCGACAGCCTGAGCCAGTACCTGGCGCAGATCGGCCGCTTCGGCAGCTTCCACAGCGACCAGAAGCCCTGGCCGTTCGCCGACTGGCCGGCACCGCGTGCCCCGGAAGGCGAGGCGCCGCACGCCGTGGCCCCGGCCCCGCACCCGGTGCGTGACGAGGAGCCCAAGCTGTGAAGCTGTGGGTGCTGCGCCACGGCGAAGCGGAGCCGCGGGCCAACAGCGATGCCGAGCGCCGGCTGACCGCCCACGGTCGCGAGCAGGTGCTGCACAGCGCCGCCCGCCTGCTGGGCCAGCCGCTGCAGGCGATCATCGCCAGCCCTTACGTACGCGCCCAGCAAACGGCCGCCCTGGTGCATGACACCCTGGGTTTCGCCGAGCCGGTGTGCACGGTGCCCTGGCTGACGCCCGACAGTGATGTGCAGCAGGTGATCGGCGAAATCGAGCGCCTGGGCCTGGAGCATGTGCTGCTGGTCAGCCACCAGCCGTTGGTGGGTAACCTGGTCGGGGCATTGGAGCATGGTCACCAGCAGCAACCGGCGGGCATGAGCACTGCCAGCCTGGCGGAGCTGCAAGGGGATTGGCCACTGGCTGGGCTGATGACCCTTCGGGCGATCAACTCCCCGGCTTGAGCCCCGCGGTCAGCTGTAGGAGCGGCCTTGTGTCGCGATGGACTGCGAAGCAGCCCCGGCAATTTGTGCATCTGCGCTGAAACCCTGGGGCTGCTTCGCAGCCCATCGCGACACAAGGCCGCTCCTACAGGAGTCCGCGCAGGTCAGGAGATTGATGCAATACATTTGCGCCCACCAGCCTGACCTGATAGCCCTCGGCGATGACCTTTACGGACATTGCCGAACCGCCCCGCGATGCCGACAATGGGCCATCATTCCCCCATCCGGACCCGGCGCCATGTCGCAGCAGATTTTCTTCGCCCATGCCAACGGTTTCCCCTCGGCCACCTACGGCAAGCTGTTTGCTGCCCTGGCGCCGGACTACCAGGTGCAGCACCTGGCCCAGCACGGGCACGATCCGCGATTTCCGGTGGACGACAACTGGCAGAGCCTGGTCGACGAACTGCTGCACCACCTGGCCCGGCAGGGCCAGCCGGTATGGGGTGTCGGCCATTCGTTGGGCGGGGTGTTGCACCTGCACGCCGCCTTGCGCTGCCCCGAGTATTACCGTGGCGTGGTGATGCTCGACTCGCCGGTGCTTACCCGCGCCGACCAATGGCTGCTGCGCACCGCCAAGCGCTTGGGCTTCATCGACCGCATCACCCCGGCTGGTCGCACCCTGGGGCGCCGCGAAACCTTCAATGACCGCGACAGTGCCCGGGACTATTTCGCCGGCAAGTCACTGTTCCGCCATTTCGACCCCGACTGCCTCGATGCCTATGTAGAGCACGGCCTGCAGGCGATGGAGCAGGGGCTGCAGTTGCGCTTCGATCCGGCCACGGAAATCAGCATCTACCGCAGCATTCCGCATACCAGCCCTGCGCCCGCGCGGCAGTTGCAGGTGCCACTGGCCATGGTCCGCGGCGAGCGCAGCAATGTCATTCGCCGCCACCACACATTGGCCGTGCGCGGCATGCCCAAGGGTGAATACCACAGCGTGCCAGGCGGACACATGTTTCCGCTGGAGCGGCCAACCGATACCGCCAGCCTGATCAAGGGCCTGTTCGACCGCTGGAGCCAGGCATGAGTGCACAGGTCGAGGAGATCCGCCTGAGCCTGGGCCATATCGAACTGGCGGCGCACCTGTTTGGCCCCGAGCACGGTTTGCCGGTGATCGCCCTGCATGGCTGGCTGGACAACGCCAACAGCTTCGCCCGCCTGGCGCCGCAGCTGAAAGGCCTGCGCATCGTCGCCCTGGACCTGGCCGGGCATGGTTACTCCGAGCACCGGCCGCTCGGCGCCGGCTACGCCCTGGCCGACTACGCCCATGATGTGTTGCGGGTGGCCGAACAGCTGGGTTTGCAACGTTTCGCCCTGCTGGGCCATTCGCTGGGGGCAATCATTTCGGTACAACTGGCTGGCGCGTTGCCGGAGCGGGTCAGCCATCTGGCCCTGATTGACGGGGTCATCCCGCCGACTGGCGCCGAGCAGGATGCCGGTGAGCGGCTGGGCATGGCGCTGCAGGCCCAGTTGCGCCTGGATGGCAAGCGCAAGTCGGTGTACACGACCCTGGAGCAGGGCGTGCAGGCACGCATGAAAGGCATGGTCGCGGTCAGCCGCGAGGCGGCCGAGCTGTTGGCCCAGCGTGGCCTGATGCCGGTGCCCGGTGGCTACAGCTGGCGCAGCGACAGCCGCCTGACCCTGCCTTCGCCAGTGCGCCTGAGCGAGGCCCAGGCCATGGCCTATGTGCACAGGGTGAGTTGCCCCGCGCGCCTGGTGGTCGCCGCGGACGGAATGCTGGTGCGTCACACCGGGTTGCTGGAGCAGCTACCCTTTGAGCAGGTGACGCTGCCCGGTGGCCATCACCTGCACCTGAACGATGAGCAGGGCGCGGCCCTTGTCGCAGACTGTTTCAATCGCTTCTTTGGCTTTGCTTGACTTGCACCGGACAAGTGTCGAGGCTTGGCGGGTTGAACAGGGAGACAACCATGCAACTGCCAGACATCCTGGAGCTTTATCTCGGCGCTGAGCGCCGCCTGGGTCGCCAATGAGCGCGCCTGTTGCCATCCGTATTGCCTTCGCTGCCTGCCTGGTGTTATCCAGCCCCGTGTCGTGGGCCGGCAGCCTGCCGGTGCCGGTGGACGCCAAGGTGGTCGACCAGCGCCCGGCCGTGGAGCAGGAACGTGTCTACCCCATGGGCCCGCTGCGCAAGATCAGCGGCCGCCTGCGGGTCGAGGACAAGGTCGAAAGCCGTGGCCAGGTCAGCTCGGTAACCTATGAACTGCCGGTCGAGCGTACCGCCCGCGAAGCCTTCACCAGCGCTCGTGAAGCACTGCAGCGCGACGGTGGCTACCCGCTGTTCTGGTGCCAGGGCCGCGATTGCGGCGAGGCCAGCCTGTGGGCCAATGATGTGTTCGGCAATGCCCGCCTCAACGGCGGCGACGAGCAGCAGGCGTTCATCCTGCTGCGCCGGTCGGCGGAGCAGGCCGATACCCTGGTTGCGCTGTACAGCGTCACCCGCGGCAACCGCCGCGCCTACCTGCACGTGGAAGAGTTCGTCGCCGGCAGCCCCCTGGGCGAACTGTTGCCGACCGCCGCCACGGTGCTGCGCGAAATGCGCGACACCGGCAAGCTCGACTACCCTGACCTGGCCGCACCGCAAGACGCCTGGGCGAACCTGCTGGCCCGCAGCCTGAACCTCGACAGCACCCTGCGTGCCAGCCTCAGTGGTGCCCAGGCTGAAGCCTGGCGCGAGGCGCTGGTCAAGGCGGGGGTGCGCAGTGGCCGCCTCGAAGTCGGTAGCGCGCCTACCGACGGCCTGCACCTTGAACTGATCCGTTGAACGAGCACCACCATGGCTAACAACGACCGCTTGCTGGTCCAGATTCTGCTGCTGGCGTTGCTGGGTGCCGGCCTGTGGGTAATGGCACCTTTCATTTCCGCGCTATTGTGGGGGGCCATCCTGGCCTTTGCCAGCTGGCCGTTGATGCGCTTGCTGACGCGTGCGCTGGGCGGGCGCGAAACCTTGGCGGCAAGCCTGCTGACCACTGCCTGGATCCTGATCGTGGCGCTGCCGCTGGTGTGGCTGGGGTTCAACCTGGCCGATCACATTCGCGATGCGACGGCGTTCGTGCGTGACGTGCAGGTGGACGGCCTGCCCGATGCGCCGGCCTGGCTGGGTGGCATCCCGTTGGTTGGCGAGCGCCTGGTCAGCTGGTGGCAATCGCTGGACCAGCAGGGCGCGGCCTTGCTGGCCTCGGTCAAGCCGCACCTGGGGCAGGTGGGCAACTGGTTGCTGGCGCGCAGCGCGCAGATCGGCAGCGGTGTGCTGGAGCTGACCCTCAGCCTGGTGTTCGTGTTCTTCTTCTACCGCGATGGCCCGCGCTTGTCGGCGTTCGTCCTGCGCTTGCTGCACCGCTTGATGGGCGACCGCGCCGAGTATTACCTGGAGCTGGTGGCCGGTACGGTGCAGCGGGTGGTCAACGGGGTGATCGGTACGGCCGCCGCGCAGGGTGTACTGGCGTTGATCGGCTTCCTGATTGCCGGTGTGCCCGGTGCCATCGTGCTGGGCCTGGTGACCTTCATGCTCAGCCTGATCCCCATGGGCCCGCCACTGGCCTGGATTCCGGCCACTGCCTGGCTGGTATGGAAGGGCGAATACGGCATGGCGGTGTTCCTGGGGGTTTGGGGCACCTTCGTCATCAGTGGTGTGGACAACGTGCTCAAGCCGTACCTGATCAGCCGTGGCGGCAACCTGCCGTTGGTGATCGTGCTTCTGGGCGTGTTCGGCGGCTTGATCGCCTTTGGTTTCATTGGCCTGTTCATCGGGCCGACCTTGCTGGCGGTCGGTTACAGCCTGCTGCTGGACTGGAGCCGCAACGCCGCCCCGCAGCCGCCTCAGCAGTAAACCTGTACCGGCCTCTTCGCGGGTGAACCCGCTCCCACAGGGACCGCACTGCTCTCACGGGCAGTGGAGGTCCTTGTGGGAGCGGGTTCACCCGCGAAGAGGCCAGTGCAGACAACCCAAACCGCTGATCTTTACACCTTCTTTATTACCATCCCCATCCTCCTATCTCGCCCCTTTACGCCTCTCCCTCGGACAATTTCCCCAAAGCGGCCCAAGCCGCACCACGGGGAGAACCACACATGAACATGCTCGACGGGCTGTCACTGCTGCTGGCAGTGGCATTGGCGTTTTATCTGCTGGTGGCGCTGCTGCGCGCCGATCGCAGCTAGGGAGCGGCCATGCACAGTTACGACTTCGCCTTGCTGCTGGCATTTTTCGCCATCGTGCTGCTACCGGCACCCTGGCTCGGGCGGTTCTACTTCAAGGTCATGGAAGGCCAGCGCACCTGGCTGTCGCCCATGCTAGGCCCGGTCGAGCAGGCCTGCTACCGGCTGGCGGGCGTGCGCGCCAGCCAGGAACAGAACTGGCAGCAGTACACCCTGGCCCTGCTGGCCTTCAACCTGGCCGGGTTCCTGCTGCTGTTCGCCGTGCTGCTGTTGCAGGGCTACCTGCCATTGAACCCGCAGCATCTGCCCGGCCAGGAATGGTCGCTGGCGTTCAACACCGCCGTCAGTTTCGTCACCAACACCAACTGGCAGGCCTACAGCGGTGAGGCGTCGGTCAGCTACCTGAGCCAGATGCTCGGCCTGACCGTGCAGAACTTCGTCAGCGCCGCCACCGGCCTGGCCGTGCTGGTCGCCCTGTGCCGTGGCATCGCCCGGCGCAGCGCCACGACGCTGGGCAACTTCTGGGTCGACATTACCCGCGCCACCCTCTACGGCTTGCTGCCGCTATGCCTGCTGCTGGCGTTGCTGCTGGTATGGCAGGGCGTACCGCAAACCTTGGCCGACTACGCCCACGCGGTCACCCTGCAAGGCACCGAGCAGACCATTCCGCTGGGCCCGGCCGCCAGCCAGATCGCCATCAAGCAGCTGGGTACCAACGGCGGAGGCTTCTTCGGCGTCAACTCGGCGCACCCGTTCGAAAACCCCACGGCCTGGAGCAACCTGTTCGAGGTGGCTTCGATCATTCTCATCCCGGTGGCGCTGGTGTTCACCTTTGGCCACTACGTGAAGGACCTGCGCCAGAGCCGCGCCATCCTTGCCTGCATGCTTGCCTTGTTTCTGATCGGCGGCAGCACGGCGTTGTGGTCCGAGTACCAGCCCAACCCGGCCCTCGAGAGCGCGCAGGTACAGCAAAGCGCGCCCATGGAGGGCAAGGAAAGCCGCTTCGGCACCACCGGTTCGGTGCTGTGGACAGTGACTACCACCTCTGCCTCCAACGGTTCGGTCAATGCCATGCATGACAGCCTCAACCCGCTGACCGGCATGGTGGCGATGGTCAACATGATGGTTGGTGAGGTGATCTTCGGCGGCGTCGGTGCAGGGCTTTACGGCATGTTGCTGTTCGTGCTGATCGCGGTGTTCCTGGCCGGGCTGATGATCGGCCGCACCCCGGAATACCTGGGCAAGAAGCTGCAGGCGCGCGAGGTGCAGTTGCTGGTGGCGACCCTGCTGGTGATGCCGGTCGGCGTGCTGGTGCTCGGGGCCATCGCCGCCAGCCTGCCAGGCCCGGCAGGTGCAGTAAGCAACCCGGGTGCGCATGGCTTCAGCCAACTACTGTATGCCTACACCTCGGGCACGGCCAACAACGGCTCGGCCTTTGCCGGCTTCGGTGCCAATACGGTGTTCCACAACCTGATGATCGGCCTGGCCATGCTTGTCGGTCGCTTCGGCTACATCCTGCCGGTGCTGGCGCTGGCCGGCTGCCTGGCGGCGAAGAAAAGCGCACCCCAGGGGCAGAACAGCTTCCCCACCCATGGCCCGCTGTTCACCGGCCTGCTGCTGGTCACCATCCTGCTGGTCGGTGGCCTGACCTTCCTGCCGACCCTGGCCCTTGGGCCGATCGCCGAACACTTGAGCCTGGGTTTTTGAGGACCGACCATGAACATGCCCATTCCTGAAGTACAAGCCCGGCACAATGCCAAGGACCAGACCCGCTTCGCCGCGCTGTGGCGCCCGGCGCTGGTGCAGGCATTCGTCAAGCTCGACCCGCGCCAGCTAAAGCGCTCCCCGGTGATGCTGGTGGTCGCCCTGACTGCTGTGCTGACCACCGTCCTGTGTTTCGCCCCCGGCAGCGGCGTAAGCACCGGCGTAGCCGTGCAAATCGCCCTGTGGCTGTGGTTCACCGTGCTGTTCGCCAACTTCGCCGAGGCCCTGGCCGAAGGCCGTGGCAAGGCCCGCGCCGATAGCCTCAAGGCCGGTAGCCAGGGGCTTGTCGCTCAGCGTCGCAAGCGCGATGGCAGCTACGAGACCGTCGCGGCCAGCGCGCTGCGCAAAGACGATGTGGTGCGCGTGGTGGCCGGCGAAATGATCCCCGGTGACGGCGAGGTGCTTGAAGGTATCGCTGCGGTCAACGAGGCCGCCATTACCGGCGAGTCCGCGCCGGTGATCCGCGAGTCCGGCGGGGACCGCTCGGCGGTGACCGGCAATACCCGGCTGGTCTCCGACTGGTTGTTGATCCGCATCACCAGCAACCCGGGTGATTCGACCCTCGACCGCATGATTGCCCTGGTCGAAGGCGCCAAGCGGCAGAAGACTCCGAACGAAATCGCTCTCGACATTCTGTTGATCGGCCTGACCCTGATCTTCCTTGTCGTCGTGGTGACGCTAGAGCCGTTCGCCCACTTCGTGGGTGGCAGCCTGCCGCTGATCTTTCTCGCCGCATTGCTGGTGACGCTGATCCCCACCACCATCGGTGGCCTGCTGTCAGCCATCGGTATCGCCGGCATGGACCGGCTGGTGCGGCTGAACGTCATCGCCCGCTCTGGCCGTGCGGTGGAAGCTGCCGGTGACGTGCATACGCTGATGCTCGACAAGACCGGCACCATTACCTTCGGCAACCGCCGCTGCAGTGCGCTGCACGCGGCACCGGGCATTACCGCTCGCGAGCTGGGGGAGGGCGCCTTGCTGGCCTCGCTGGCGGACGACACCGCCGAAGGCAAGTCGATCGTCGAGTATCTGCGTCAGCTGCACGACTTCGTCGAACCAGCCGCCGGGCAGTTCGAGGCCGTGGCTTTCAGCGCCGAGACGCGCCTGTCGGGCATCGACTTGCAGCAGCGCCGCTACCGCAAGGGCGCCGTCGATGCCGTGCTGGCGTTCGTCGGCATGCAACGCCTGGAAATGCCCCAGGCACTGGCCCGTGAAGTGGAGCGCATCGCCCAGAGCGGCGGTACACCCTTGCTGGTGTGCATCGACAAGCGCCTGCTCGGCGTGATCCACCTCAAGGACGTGGTCAAGCCCGGCATCCGCGAGCGCTTTGCCGAGCTGCGCAAACTGGGCATCCGCACGGTGATGGTGACCGGCGACAACCCGCTGACTGCTGCCGCCATCGCTGCCGAGGCCGGCGTGGATGACGTGCTGGCCGAGGCCACGCCCGAGAAGAAACTGGCGCGGATCCGCCAGGAGCAGAACGACGGCCGTCTGGTGGCCATGTGCGGTGACGGTGCCAACGACGCCCCGGCGCTGGCCCAGGCTGACGTGGGCATGGCCATGAACGACGGCACCCAGGCTGCGCGCGAGGCGGCCAACATGGTCGACCTGGACAGCGACCCGACCAAGTTGCTGGATGTGGTGCAGGTCGGCAAGGAACTGCTGGTGACCCGCGGCGCGCTGACCACCTTTTCCATCGCCAACGATGTGGCCAAGTACTTCGCCATCCTGCCGGCGCTGTTCGCCGCCATCTACCCGCAGCTGGGCGTGCTCAACCTGATGCACCTGGCCAGCCCGCAGAGTGCGATTCTGTCGGCCATCGTGTTCAACGCGCTGATCATCATCGTGCTGATCCCGCTGGCGCTGCGTGGTGTGCGGGTGCAGGCGACCAGTGCGGCGCACCTGCTGCGGCGCAACCTGCTGATCTACGGGCTGGGCGGCATTGTCGTGCCGTTTGCCGGTATCAAGCTGATCGATCTGCTGCTCAATGCCCTGCACCTGGTCTGAGGAGGCCATCATGAATGCTTATGTACGCCCGGCATTGAGCCTGGCCCTGTTGATGACCCTGGTGACTGGCGCGCTGTATCCGCTGGCGGTGACTGGTATTGCCCAGGTGGCTTTCCCCAACCAGGCCAATGGCAGCCTGGTGCGCGATGACCAGGGACGGGTGCGCGGTTCGGCGCTGATCGCCCAGGATTTCCAGGGTGATGGCTGGTTCCACGCGCGGCCGTCGGCGGGCGCCTACGCTACCGTGGCCAGCGGCGCCAGCAACCTGTCGCCGAGCAACCCGGCGCTGGCCGAGCGGGTCAAGGGTGATGCGGCTGCGTTGTACCGGGCGCAGCAGGGGCCAGTACCCCAGGCGTTGCTGACCACTTCGGGCAGCGGCCTCGACCCGCACCTGCCACCGGAGGCCGTGGCCTACCAGATCCCTCGGGTGGCGGCGGCGCGGCAGTTGCCGGTGGAGCGCTTGCAAGGCTTGCTGGAAGAGGCCACCCTCCACCCATTGATCGGCCCGCCGGTGGTCAATGTGCTGGCCTTGAACCAGGCCTTGGAAAACCTCAGCCATTGATAGATGACTTGAGGGGCTGGCAGGGACCCTGTGGGAGCGGGTTTACCCGCGAATGCGTCGGTGGCGCTATTACTGCATTCGCGGGTGAACCCGCTCCCACAGGTACGGTGTTTGTCCCTGGATTTGCTGCTTGCTGGAAATAGCAAAGGATGAAAGATGAGTGACTCCACCCGCGCAGACGCGCTGTTGGCTACCCTCCCGCGAAGCGGCCGGGGCCGGCTGAAGGTGTTCCTTGGCGCCGCCCCCGGCGTCGGCAAGACTTTCGCCATGCTCCAGGCCGCCCACGCCCAGCAACGCCAGGGCGTTCAGGTGCTGGCCGGAGTGGTCGAAACCCATGGCCGTGCCGAAACCGAGGTACTGCTCGCTGGCCTTCAGCAGCAGCCCCTGCTGCGCAGCCAATACCGCGGCGTCACCCTCGAGGAAATGGACCTCGACGGCCTGCTCAAGGCCGCGCCGGCCCTGGTGATGGTCGACGAACTGGCCCACACCAATGCCCCTGGCAGCCGCCACGCCAAACGTTGGCAAGACGTACAGGAACTGCTGGCTGCCGGCATCGACGTGTACACCACGGTCAACGTCCAGCACCTGGAAAGCCTCAACGACAAGGTCCGCGACATTACCGGCGTGCAAGTGCGCGAAACCCTGCCGGACTGGGTACTGCAGGAAGCCTTCGAGCTGGTGCTGATCGACCTGCCACCCCGTGAGCTGCTCGAACGCCTGCGCGAAGGCAAGGTGTACGTGCCCGAGCAGGCGCGGGCCGCCATCGATGCGTTCTTCTCGCAAACCAACCTTACCGCCCTGCGCGAGCTGGCCATGCAAACCGCTGCTGCCCAGGTGGATGCCGACCTGGCCCACGGCTATCGCCAGCGCGGCCAGGAAGCCCCAGCCCTGCGTGGGCGCTTGCTGGTAGGCGTGGATGGCGACGACCAGGCCGAACGCCTGGTGCGTCATGCCAGCCGCGTGGCGCAACGCCGTCACCTGCCCTGGAGCCTGGTACACGTGGACAACGGCCGCCTGCGCGACGAAACCGCACGGCTGCGCCTGCAAGCTGCCCAGCAACTGGCCGAACGCCTGGGCGGGGAGGTGGTACTGCTGCGTGCCGGCGAAGTGGTGCGCACGCTGATCCAGCATGCCGCCGAACGGCGGGCCAGCCTGGTGCTGGTCGGGCAGTCCCGTGACCGCCTGCGCCGGCGCTTGTTCGGTGCCGGTGTGGCCGCGCGGCTGTTGCGCGAAAGCCACGGCCTGGAAATCAACGTGCTGGACCGCGACGCGCAGCCGCAAGCGCCACGATCGGCGGTGCGGCGGGTGTGGGTCTGGCGCCATTACCTGCTGGCGCTGCTGGCCACGGTCATGGCCGCGGGCCTGGCCTGGGCGGTGTCGAGTGTGCTGGCCCTGCCCAATATCTCGCTGGTGTTCCTGGCCGCGGTGTTGCTGGTGGCGGTGCGCAGCAGCCTGGGGCCTGCGCTGGCCTGCGCGGTGCTGTCGTTCCTGGCCTACGACTTCCTGTTCATCCCGCCCAACCTGTCGTTCAGGATCCAACGCGAAGAAGACGTGCTGACCTTGGTGTTCTTCCTGTTGATGGCCGCGCTCACCGGCAACCTGGCCGCCCGCCAGCGTCGCCAGTTGCAGGCGCTGCGCGAGACCCAGGCGCAGACCAGCCAGCTGCTCGACCTGTCGCGCCGGTTGACCGTGGCCACCGACCGCCAAGCGGTGCTCAACGCCGCCGGCCAGCACCTGGACGGTTGGCAGGACATGCAGGTGTGCCTGCTGGAGCGCAATGTCGAAGGCCGGTTGCAGGTGGCCAGCGGCGAAGCCCATACCTTCAGCGATAATGAACGCGCCGCCGCAGAATGGGCCTGGCAGCACGGCCAGGCCGCCGGTCATGGCAGCGACACCTTGCCCAATGGCCGTTGGTGGTGGTGGCCGTTGGCGGTGGATGAGCAGCCCCTGGCACTGCTCGGTGTGCGCCCGCGTTCGGGCCAACCGCTTAGCGATCCGCGCCGACGCCTGCTCACCGCCCTTGGTCAGCCACTGGCCCAGGCCCTGGCGCGCGCCCGTCTGGCCGAACAGCTGGAGGCCGCACGCCTGCACGGCGAAACCGAGCAGCTGCGCAGCGCCTTGCTTGCGTCCGTTTCCCATGACTTGCGTACCCCACTGACCGCCATGCGCGGCAGCATCGACAGCCTGCTGGCGCTGGGCGAGGCGATCCCCACCGCCGACCGCCGAGAACTGCTGGAGGGCACCCGCAACGAGGCCGAACGCCTCGACCGCTACATCCAGAACCTGCTCGACATGACCCGCCTGGGCCACGGTGGCCTGAAGCTGGCCCGCGACTGGGTTGCCCCGGCCGACATCGTTGGCAGCGCGCTCAACCGCCTGCGCGCTGTGCTGGCGCCGCTGCGGGTGCACACCGACGTGCCGGCCGAGCTGCCGTTGCTGTTCGTCCACGCGGCATTGATCGAGCAGGCGCTGGTCAACGTGCTGGAAAATGCCGCGCGCTTCTCGCCAGCCAATGGCCGGCTGGAGCTGCAGGTGGCGGTGCAGGACGCCCGGCTGTGTTTCGCCGTCAGCGACCAGGGCCCTGGCATTCCCGTGGCCGACCGCGAGAAGATCTTCGACATGTTCTATACCGCCGCTCGTGGCGACCGAGGCGGGCAGGGCACCGGCCTGGGCCTGGCGATCTGCCAGGGCATGATCGGCGCCCATGGCGGGCAGATTTTGGTGGGTGAAGGCATCGATGGCCAGGGCACCAGCATCACTTTATGCTTGCCGCTGCCTCCTCAACCTGAAACCGAAAGCGAAACCCCATGAGTCAGTCCGCCACCCTTCTGGTCATCGACGATGAACCGCAGATCCGCAAGTTCCTGCGTATCAGCCTGGCCTCGCAAGGCTACAAGGTGCTCGAGGCCGCCACCGGCACGGAAGGGCTGGCCCAGGCGGCCTTGGGCAAGCCGGACCTGGTGGTGCTTGACCTGGGCCTTCCGGACATGGACGGCCAGCAGGTACTGCGTGACCTGCGCGAATGGAGCGCGGTGCCGGTGCTGGTGTTGTCGGTGCGCGCCAGTGAAGTGCAGAAGGTCGATGCGCTGGATGGCGGCGCCAATGACTATGTGACCAAACCGTTCGGCATTCAGGAGTTTCTGGCGCGGGTGCGCGCCTTGCTGCGTCAGGTGCCGCAGGCCGGTGGCTCGGAAGTGGCGGCCAGCTTTGGGCCGCTGATGGTGGACTTTGCCTTTCGCCGGGTGACCCTGGATGGCATGGAAGTGGCGCTGACCCGCAAGGAGTATGCGCTGCTGGCACAACTGGCCGGGCACCCGGGGCGGGTGATTACCCAGCAACAGCTGCTCAAGGATATCTGGGGGCCTACCCATGTGGATGACACCCATTACCTGCGGATTGTGGTAGGGCATTTGCGGCAGAAGCTGGGTGATGACCCTACGGCGCCGCGGTTCATCATCACCGAGCCAGGGGTGGGGTACAGGCTGGTGGCGCCGACCATATAGCACTGTGGGAGCGGGCATGCCCGCGAAGAATCCAGCGCGGTGCATGGCACCGGCTGCGCCGGTGTTCGCGGCTGAAGCCGCTCCCACAGAGTCCCCGCTAATTCAATGAGTTATGTGCAGTTCCATGAGAGCTGGCATGTTGGCGATGGGGCCAGAGCAAGTAGCGCAAGACGGTAAGCTCAGGGCGCGGTTCTCGACTCCAGATCCATTTCTGCTGGCCACACTACTCGGGGTGCCAGGCGCAGGGCGAACTCACACCAGAGAATATCGTCATGGTCTTTAGGTGCGCCGGGCGGGGGGAGTGCCGCGGGGCCTTCTTGCATGTAGGTGCAGATATAGGCCCAAGTAAGCTCATCGGTACCCATCACACTCAGGTGGAATCGATCGATAACATTGTTTGTGCCCGGTGCGACGATTGAAAGCATGGCGCCCCATCTGACAATTAGGCCACTTCTGGTTTGTGCCCACAGTTCAGCGCGGACCTGCGACCAGTTGTAACTCACGGCGGCGATTTTGCCCTTGTCGAAAGGATTCCACCACTGGCGCATAAAATTGTAGGCGTAGATTTTTTGGCGGGGGCGGTTGAATCTGATAGGTTCGTCGAGTGGTGGCGTGGTATCGATAAGAATTCCTGTGGCAACTCCCCAGGCTATCAGCATGAGTTCAAGGATTGAATATATTATGGACTCTAGATTTTTGGGTTCGAGTAACGAGAGCGTTAAGTAAATATTGAGCGTGAGTGGAATGCATAATATCACGGTAAGTATTGAGCTGGCGCATCGCGGTGTAGTGGTTTGTCGAGCGATTTCTAAGTAGATTGCACACTGATGATTCGGTGCTTGCTTTTCCATGAGGGGTTCTACAGTAGGCGACTCACAAGGCGTCGGTAGGTCCTTTATCCAGCGTGGGCAAGGTGGATCTAATAGTGGGCGTTTCATATTGTCAGAGATCCTTGATTTTTATTTTATTTTCTTTGATCTCCAGGCGTGCATTGCCTGCATCGTCATTTTTATTTGGGCGGTAATTTAAGATGAATTGGATATCGCGAATGTGGTGATTGTCATGCAGAGGTAAGGAATATTGGGTGGTAAATACTCCACGTTCGCTGTCGAGTTTGCTCTGGTGTTGTTTGTCATTGCCAAGTGGAAAAATATTTACATTGCTGGGTTGTGTGATCGTTAGTTCGGGGTTTGGTGCGCTCTCGCCTGAGAGGATTATTGTGTTTTCGGATAATCCAGATTGATAAAGATGTAATTCCCAGCGGTAATGAGACTGGTTGGCTTGATAATTGGGCAAGGTAAAGTGGAAATCGAGCATGAAAACTGCAGGTACCGTGTGGCCATCACTAATGATGGTTCCCTTCGGTGCGGCAGTATCAAGATGAGCATTCGATGCCAAGCGAAGGTTGACTCTAGCATCTGCCTGGACACCAAGAGTTGCTGCATTGAGAGCTCCAATCGCAGCGTCAAGATGCTCGGCTTCGAACCACGCACGTTGCGCTTTTGGAATGCCCCATCTACAGCGCCGTGACCATAGCTCCGTAGGCGTTGACTCTTTCCGTTTTGCTATTGTGGCTAATGTGTATGTGGCCAGTACCAGCACTATCGTGATGCCAAGGGGGCCGAGCAGAGCGGCTTTTCCGAATGCCACAGCTACTCCAGAAAATGTCGATAGGAACGCTGTTGCGCTGGCAATACGATATTTTGATGAGGCCGTATTGTCGCCATTTTCAATTGTGCGGAAAGTTGCAAAGGCATACTGGGCTCCATCCATGAGGCCTGCCATAGCTGTGATAGCACCACCATACCTGGCTAATTTGCTTGCCAACGATGAATTGGTGATTGTTCCAGGCCATTCTGGATTGGGACGTACCAGCGCTATGGTGAAACCTGCTGTTTCAACACTTGCCCCAAGTACCCCAAGCGATGATGACCAGATTGTTGCGAGCGCTTCCGGGTTGCTTGTATTTGTTTCATGCAGCGCTCGATAGTTCTTGCCCAGGCTGTCCTGCTGAAACCATATACTGCCCAAGGTAAGGAGCAGGCCTACACTTCCGGTACTAGTCGCCGCATCCCGCATGCTGCGCATAGCATCACTCGCCATGTTTTGTGCGGCTATCGAGCTGATTTTCAAACCATCGGAAACCTGCGCACGCAGCGTACCCGCACCAATCGCAACATTGCGTACCAGCGCCCCGACGCCGCCGGCTGCACCCTCACGCAACTGCACCAACCGCGCCTGCAAACTCTCGGCGCTTTCCAACGTCCAGAGCATCACCTCGATCATCTGGCTGCGGTTACCCGCTGCCGCAATATTGATCGCGCCACTCAGCACCATGGCCCGCACCTTGCGGCCCAGGGGATCACGGAACTGCTTGTCTACCTGCTGCAGAAACGCATCCGTCCGCGCCTCCAGGGCCTCGTTGAGCAGGCTCATGTACTCGCCCACTGTCAGCGACACGCGCAACGGCGTTACCTGCTGCCCGGCGAACAGGGCAAACGCCGAGCGATGCACATGGCCGATCAGGGTCTTGGTCCGTTCACTCAGGTGCTGGCTGAGCGCATTCCCTGCGCTGTTGGTCGCGGCCAGCAACTGGCCAACGGCATCCTGTATCGGCTTGATCATCAGCAACTGGCCATCGGCGGTGCCGGCGATGCCCTTGATGATGTCGTACACCTTGCCGAAGTCGTCCCCGGCCAGCGCGCTGGTCACCTGCTGCATCAGCTTCTGGTTCTTGGCCAGCAGCGCCTGGTAAAGCAGGCTGCGGTCGTCTTCCAGCAACTGCTGCCAGATATGCTGGGTGATCCCGAGCGGCTGACCCTCCTGAGGCAGGGGTTCAGTGGGCCCGCCGGCCAGGCAGGCGGCCATCATCTGGATGAAGTACTCGACCGAAACAGGGGAGCTCGCGTCATAGTCGTGGTAACCGATTTGCTGAAACGCCCGTTTGGCATAGTGGCGCGCATACAGATCGCCAACCTGGTCGATCATCGACTGCCAGTTTGTCAGTTCGCGGTCGTAATCGGCCTGGAACGCGGCGCGGGCGCTTTCGTCGTAACGCTCTTCCAGCCGCTCGCGCGCTTCTTGCTGTTTGCGCGCGATGTTGCGTGCGGTCTGCGCGTCGATGTCCACCGGCGGCAGATACGCCTTGGCCGCGATCGGGCTGTCGTTCCACTGCTTGACCTGCCGGGCTTCCCGCTGCGCGTCCTCGGCACCCTGCGCGGCCGCCGTGGCCGCGTGCAGTTCGCGGATGCCCAGTAGTGCTTGCGAGGTGAAGTATTCGAAGTGCCGCTGCGGCTGCGCCCGCCATTCCTGCAGGGCTTGCACCCAGCCAGTGCGTTGCGCGTTGAGCTCCATGACCATGCCGACCGGGTCGGGCAGCGTCAGCGCCAGCAGGCCATTGGGCAGTTGTTCCTGCTGGATGACATTGCGTACATGGGTGCGGGTTTCATGCCAGCGGCCCAGGCGGCTGTAAAAGCCATGAGCGCTGGTGAACCTGGCGGAGGAAAAGGTAGAGAACTCCAGCACCTGCTCCAGGCCGAAGCGGAAGCTGTCGGTCATGGCGATGCCGAGGCTGGCAGGGTCGTTGCGTGCGGTGTTCAGGTCCACTTCGACGAAGCGGGCGAGGGTGCCCGGGTCACTGTCGGCGATGCCTTGCCGATAGCGGTCGAGTACCGCACGGGGCCAGGGGTCGTTGGCGAAGGCGATCCAGGCCTTGCGGTAGAGCAGGGTATCGATGTTGATGAAGGAGGCGATCACATCGTGGCCTTCGGTGGCGCATACCTTTGGTAACGACCTGGGTGGCCCCAAGGGCATCTGCGATACCGGAAAGCGCTGCAAGGTACCTTCCGCCGCTACCTCGTAGGCCTGCCAGATTTCCTGGTCGAGCAGTACGTAGACATAACCCTGGCGCAGGAGGCGCAACTGGTCGGTGTGCATCGGGTGGAAGATGATTTCGCTATCGTCTGCCAGGCGATAGGGGCGCCCTGTATCCGGGCGTGGGGCGTAGGCCTCGCGCAGCAGCAGAATCGGCAGGCCGGAGCGTTCGCAGGCATTACAGGTGCCGTAGGTATTGGGGATCTCTTCCTGCATGGTGATGTGGATGGTTTTGCTGATGCTCATGAGTAACTCCTTGCCTTCGGCAGGCTGGCGACGATGTGCGACCAGGTGCAGTCGTCGTAGCTGGCGAAGCGGTCTGCCAGGCGCTGTTCGCCGGCAGCTGCCTTTTCCACCGCGTGCTGGATGGTCGGGTGCTGAAGGAGCAGTGGGTGGACCATGAGCATGTGCAGGCTCATGCACTGGATATCGGCGCGGTCGCGCAGGCCTTGCCTGAACGCATTGAGGATCAGGTGCATGGCATGGGTGGGGGCGTTTTCCGGCAGGCCTGCATGGGAATGCTGCACGGCACTCAGGCGATGCCAGGCACAGAGCAGCTGAATGATCTGTGGTGCGACATGCTGTGTCGCCCTTACGGCCTCGGGGACGGCCAGTTCGCCAGCCATGGGTTTTCGCTCGAATACCTCGCAACTGCCCCGACCATCGGGATGTAGCCAGCTGCGAACAGGTCCGAGGACTTCGTCTGCGTTTTTCAGGGTCGCGCGCAGCAGCGCCAGCCGCACCGGTTCGAACCAGGCGGTGATACCGTGCGGTTTTGGTTGGTGCAGTACCTGACACTGCTGGCTGATGTGCCGGGCGATGAGGTTGGCGGGTTGGTCGCTGATCAGCCAGCCACACACGTAGTGCCAGGTAGCTGCCGATTCACGAGCGGCGCAGGTCGCACTCAATGACGCAAGGGCTGTGGGCGCATCGCCGGGTTTCGCAAGCCGCACCAGAGCTGGCCAGCATTCGGGATCCTGCACCAGCCCGCTGCAGTCGACGCGTGTTACGGCATCACTACCCAGCGCTTCACCGAGGGCAGCGATGGCCAGCGGGTGCTCAGGCGGGCAGCCGGCGAATGGGTCCAGTAAAAGGTAGAGGGCCTCGTCTGGCTGACGCTGCAGGTTGGCGAAGTGATCGACCGACTGCACGTAGCCCTGCGCGGACTGGCTCGACATGAGAAGTTCCTTTTCTTCTTGATGGCGAGCAGAAACCTAACGGGGAATCAATGCTGCAGGTAGTTATTGGCTTCCTAACCAGTTGTAGGATTTTTCGCTTTCGGACGAGGCAGGCGTATCGCTCAGGACCTCGGGGATTCTGTTTCAAAGCATTGGCGCACCACCTCAAGGTAGCGCCGGGCGCCCAGGCCCAACGGGCGCGACTTGACCCAGATGATGTCCACCCACAGGCGCAACCGGCTGGCCATGTTGTCGAAACGCACCTCTGCCAGCGCGCCCGAAGCGATCAACGGTTCAACCAACGGCTGCGGCAGATACGCCCAACCAAGGCCCGATTGCACCAGGTCCAGCGTGGCCAGGTAGCTGTCGGTCAGCCAGATGCGTCGCGACAGTACCATGCGCGGGTCCGACCCGGTGGCCTTGCCCGAGGCCACGATGATCTGCCGCTGTTCGGCGAAAGCCTCTTCAGGTAATGGCGTGCCGCTGTTTTGCCCGGCCGGATGGCGGGGGGAGGCAACGGCAACCAGCAACTGGCTGCCAGCTTCCAGGAATGACTCGCGCTCGTCGATGCCAGGCCGTTCGAAGACCAGCGCCAGCTGCACGCTGCCGTCGTGCAGCAGGCGGATGGCTTCGGCCTGGGTGGCCGAGCGCACCTCGATTTCCAGGCTGGGAAATTCCTGGGCGAGGGTTTCCAGTGGTTGGCTCCAGCGGCCTGTCTGCAGCTCGGGCGCCATGGCGATGGTCAGGCGCTTTTCCAGGCCCTTGTGCAGTTGCAGGGCCTGGGCGTCGAGCAGGTTGAGCTGGCAGATCACCTGCCTGGCCTGGGGCTCCAGGGCCAGGGCGGCGCTGGTGGGCAAGGCTTTGCGCGTGGCCCGGTCGAACAGCACCAGGTCCAGCTCCGCCTCCAGTTGGGCGATGGCCATGCTCACGGCCGAAGGCACACGCCCCAGCTTGCGCGCGGCGGCAGAGAACGAGCCTGCCTCCAGCACCGCGAGGAAGATTGCCAGGGAGTCGCTGGTAAAGGCCATGTTCATTGAACCTGAGGTGGGGGGTGTGAGCGAATAGTAATAGATGAGGCGAAAGTTTTATGGCCCCTGTGGGATCGAGCGCCGCTGGTGCGGCGCATTACAGGTCCAACGTGAACCTGAAGCCTGTGCGGTACCTGTGGGAGCGGGTTTACCCGCGAAGAAGCCTGCGCGGGGTAGGGCACCGGCTTCGCCGGTATTCGCGGCTAAAGCCGCTCCCACAGGTACAGCGTCAACTCCAAGCCAGCGCAGCACCTGTGGGAGCGGGCGCGCCCGCGAAACAGACGACGCGGTTGATGGCACCGGCTTCGCCGGTATTCGCGGCTAAAGCCGCTCCCACAGGTACAGCGTCAACTCCAAGCCAGCGCAGTACCTGTGGGAGCGGGCGCGCCCGCGAAACAGACGACGCGGTTGATGGCACCGGCTTTGCCGGTGTTCGCGGGCGTGACCGCTCCCACAAAGCGCTGGGGCTCACAGGCGCTGAATATCCAAAGGCCAACGCCGCCAGCACCACCCAGTTCCTTACAGCCCTTCGCCCAACACCCGATCAATGCTGTCGACAAAGTAGTCCACGCTCGCCCGGCTGGTGCACATCGGCGGCTTGATCTTGAGGATGTTCAGGTAGTCGCCAGTCGGCTGCATGAAGATGCCCAGGTCACGCAGGCGATTGCACAGCGTCATGGTTTCCTCGGTAGCTGGTTCCAGGGTTGCGCGGTCGCGCACCAGTTCCAGCCCCAGGTAAAAGCCCGAGCCATGCGCCGCGCCGGCCAGCGGGTGCTTGTCGACCAGTGCCTGCAGGCGCGACTTGAAGTAGCGCCCGGTATCGCGGGCGTTGTCCCACAGGCCTTCTTCCTGCATCACGTCCAGCACCGCCATGCCGATGCGGCAACTGACCGGGCTGCCACCTGCCGAGGAGAAGAAGTAGCCCTCGGCTTCCAGTGCTTCGGCAATCTCGCGGCGGGTGATGACTACGCCCAGCGGTTGGCCGTTGCCCATGCCTTTGGCCATGGTGATGATGTCAGGCACCACGCCCTGTTCCTCGAAGCCCCAGAAGTACTCGCCCAGGCGGCCATAACCGACCTGCACCTCGTCGGCGATGCACACGCCGCCGCGGGCACGTACTTTGGCATAGGCCTCGCGCAGGTAACCGGCCGGCAACGAAATACCCCCGGCATTGCCGTACACCGGTTCGCAGATGATGCCTGCCAACTGGCGGCCACGGGCGTCGAGGTCGGCCAGCTTGGCGTCGACGTCGCGCAGGTAGTCGGTGGCGCTGTCGGCACCACGGAAGCGGCCACGGAAGGTGTTCGGCGCTTCGACCGGGTGCACCCAGTCCGGGCGGGTTTCCAGGGCCTGCGGGTTGTCGGCAATGGAGGTGGAAATGGCATCAGTGGCCACCGACCAGCCGTGGTAGGCCTCCAGCACGCTGAGCAGGTCGCGCCCGCCGCTGTAGGCCCAGGCCAGGCGAATCGCCAGGTCGTTGGCTTCGGTGCCGCTGTTGACCATGAACACCCGGTCGAAGCCTGCGGGTGCCAACGCCAGCAGGCGTTCGGAGAACTCGGTGATGGCCGCGTAGTGGAAGCGCGAGTTGGTGTTCAGCAGCGACCACTGCCGCGCCGATTCGGCGACCATGCGCGGGTGGCCGTGGCCCAGCACCGCGACGTTGTTGAGCATGTCCAGGTACGAGCGGCCCTGCATGTCGATCAGGTAGTTGCGCCAGCCGCGTTCGATGTGGGGCGGTTGCGCGTAGTAGTGCTTCTGCGAGCGGGCGAAGCTGGCGTCGCGGCGGGCCAGCAGGGCCTGTGGGTCAGGGAGTGGTTCGGCGTTGCAGTCGAAGCCCAGCAAGGCAGCTGGCGACGGGCACAGGGCCAGCCAGGCCGTCGCCTGGGATGGCGTGGCGAAGAATGGCGGCTGGATGCCGTTATCCAGGCACAACTGCACACTGAGGAAGCCACAACTGCTGCCCAGCGGCTGGCCTTTTTCCACGGCCTGGCCATTTGCAGGCGCGTCTTCCAGGCCCTGCAGCCACAAGGTCCAGTGCGCGCTGCGCAGGCAGCCACGGCCGTCACCATGGCGCTGCCAGGTGCCGGCATCTGGCGCTTGTACCAGGCTGCCGTTGGGTACATGCAACTCGACGCCCAAGGCGCAGGTGGCGGGCTCTTCGGGGCGGTCGATGTGGGTTTGCGACAGGCGATACTGCCCGTGCAGGCTGCAGGCCGGGGCCGGTTGCGTGGTCAGCAGGTGCTGGTCGAAGCCCGGTTGCTCCCAGTTGCCCGCCTCGCAATGCACGCTGAGTACGCCCAGGTCGACGCGCGTCACTGCCTGCCCGTCCAGCTCAGGGAGCAGTGGCGCGCAGCCGCTCAGGTCCAGCGTGGCAGGCTGCAGGCCCGCAGCTTGCAGGATGGCCGCTTCCATCAACGCGAAGGGTACGGCGGTGGCAGTGTCGAAGATTTCCCATTCATGGGCGATGTTGTCGCGGGTGTACTGGTTGCCGGGGTCTACGGCGAGTTGCTGCTCGCTGCTCAGCACTAGCACGGCGGCGCGGTTGAGCACCAGTGGCCACAGTGCGCGCAGTTCGGCTTCGCTCAGTGGGTTGAGCGCCTGGTAGGCATGCACGGCTGGCAGGATGCGCAGCGGGTCGCCCTCGGCATGGTGCAGCAGCGCCGCGCAGGTTACCGACAGGTCGGCGATGCGCCACGTGCGCAACAGGTCGCCGAAATCGATCACCCCTTGCAGCTGCCATTGGCGCTGGGCATCACGGCCCCACACGGTGTTGTCGTCGGTGATGTCGAGGTGCACGGCCTGGCTTGGCAGGTGAGCAACCAGCGGCGTCAGGCGCTCGCTGGCCTGGCGGGTGGCGTGTTCGATACGGGCGCGCTGCTCGCTGTCCTGCAGCACCGGCAGCAGGTGAGCGATCAGTGCCTGGGCATGCTGCGGGTCCCATTGCAGGGTGCGCGCAAGGCCTGGGTGATCGAAATTGGCAAGTGCCTTGTCCAGCTTCGCACAGAGCCCGCCCAGTTCAGCCATCAGGCGTGGCTCCATGTGCTTGAGGCGGGTCAACGGTTGGCCTTCGATGTAGTCGAGCAGGCGCAGGCGCAGCGGTTGCCCGTCTATTTCCAGCGCCAGCAGCATCTGGCCGTCGCTTGCCGGGCACACGGCGGGCACTGGCAAGCCCTGTTCGCGCAGGTAGGCCAGGGCCGCGTGTTGGGCTTCCAGTTCGAGCTGGGCGTAGCTGCCGTGGCAGGCCTTGAGCACGAAGCTGCCTTGGGGGGCGTCTACGCGGAAGTTAAGGTCCTGTTGGCTGCCCAGTGGCGACAGGTTGCCGGCAATGCCGTAGTGCGTTTGCAGCACGGCATGTGCCTGGGCTTCGCCGAGCACAGGGCTGGGCAGGCCGGAACGCTGGATCAGCGTGGTCAGGGCAGGGGAGGCGGGCTGGTATTGTGTGCTGGACATGGGCTCTACCGTTGCTGCTGGGGGTTGACGGTGGAGAATTTATGCTCGATCTGGCTGATGATGGAAGACGATTGTTGTCAGAAAATTTGATGATTGGATTGCTGCCCCGGAGCTGTGTATGCCGTGTTCGCCTTGGTACACGTGGTTTTGCTGACAGTGAAGTGGGTGTCTTCCGTGGTCATTCTTGAATCCCCTGAAAATTCTCGACTGCCTGGACGGGCCTCTTCGCGGGCACGCCCGCGAAAGGGCCGGCCCTGGCGACACATTAATCAGCCTTGGTGCAAGTCTTGGGTTCGGCGAGGATTGGGAAATGGCCCACAGGGATAGCGCATGGCTTGAAGCCAGCGCGGTCGGGGTGGGAGCAGGCTTGGAACCGCGGCGATGGGCTGCGCAGCAGCCCCCAAAAGCTAACTAGCCGCACCCACCTCCAAGAACGCCGCCTCCAGCAACTGCCGGGTATACGGATGCTGCGGCGCATGGAAGATCGCCTGTGCATCCCCTTGTTCCACCACATGCCCATGCTTGATCACCATCAACTGGTGGCTCAACGCCTTGACCACCGCCAGGTCATGGCTGATGAACAGGTAGGTCAGGTTGTATTTCTGCTGCAGATTGCGCAGCAACTCCACCACCTGCCGCTGCACCGTGCGGTCCAGCGCCGACGTAGGCTCATCCAGCAGGATCAGCGCCGGCTTCAATACCAACGCCCGGGCAATGGCAATGCGCTGGCGCTGCCCACCGGAAAACTCATGCGGATAGCGATGCCGCGTGCGCGGGTCCAGCCCCACTTCCTCCAGGGCAGCAATAATCGCCGCTTCCTGTTCCTGCGCGTTGCCAATGCCGTGAATGCGCAACCCTTCACCGACGATATCCGCCACGCACATGCGTGGGCTCAGGCTGCCGAACGGGTCCTGGAACACTACCTGCATCTCCCGGCGCAACGGGCGCACGGCCTTCTGGTTCAGCCCTTCCAGGTTCTGCCCATGGAAGCGAATGCCGCCCTGGCTGGAGATCAGGCGCAAGATCGCCAGCCCCAACGTCGACTTGCCAGACCCGGACTCGCCGACAATCCCCAGCGTCTGCCCCTGCGGCAAGCTGAAGTTGACCCCGTCCACCGCCTTCACATGGTCGACCGTGCGCCGCAGCAGGCCCTTCTTGATCGGGAACCACACCTTGAGGTCATCCACCTCCAGCAATGGCGCGCCCACCGGGTTGTGCGCCGGCAGCCCGCTGGGCTCGGCATTGATCAGCATCTGCGTGTAGTGGTGCTGCGGCGCGCTGAACAGCGTGGCGCATTCGGCCTGCTCGACAATCTGCCCGTGCTGCATCACGCACACACGGTGGGCGATGCGCCGTACCAGGTTCAGGTCATGGCTGATCAGCAGCAGGGCCATGCCCAGACGCGCCTGCAGTTTCTTCAGCAGGTCGAGAATCTTCAATTGCACGGTCACGTCCAGCGCCGTGGTCGGCTCGTCCGCAATCAGCAGTTCCGGCTCGTTGGCCAGGGCCATGGCAATCATCACCCGCTGGCGCTGCCCGCCCGACAGCTCATGGGGCAGGGCCTTCAGGCGCTTGCGTGGTTCGGGAATGCCGACCATCTCCAGCAGCTCCAGGGTGCGCGCCGTGGCCTCCTTGCCGGTCAGGCCCTTGTGCAGCAGGAGGATTTCGTTGATCTGCTTCTCGATGCAGTGCAACGGGTTCAGCGAGGTCATCGGCTCCTGGAAGATCATCGCAATGCGGTTGCCGCGAATGCGCTGCATGGTCTTCTCGTTCTGCTGCAGCAGGTCCTTGCCCTCGTAGCGGATGCTGCCGCTGGGGTGGCGGGCCAGGGGGTAGGGCAGCAAGCGCAGGAGCGAGTGCGCGGTGACCGATTTGCCCGAGCCACTCTCGCCCACCAGTGCCAGCGTCTCACCCTTGCGGATGTCGAAGCTGATGCCGTTCACCACGCGGTGGGCCTGGTCCCCGGTGACGAATTCCACCGCCAGGTCGCGCACTTCGATCAGGTTCTGTTCACTCATGTCACTTCCTCGGGTCGAAGGCATCGCGGGCGGATTCGCCGATGAACACCAGCAGGCTCAGCATCAGCGCCAGCACGGCGAAGGCGCTGATGCCCAGCCAGGGGGCCTGCAGGTTGGACTTGCCCTGGGCCACCAACTCGCCCAGCGACGGTGCGCCAGGCGGCAGGCCGAAACCGAGGAAGTCCAGGGCGGTGAGGGTGCCGATTGCGCCGGTGAGGATGAACGGCATGAAGGTCATGGTCGAGATCATGGCGTTGGGCAGGATGTGCCGGTACATGATCGCGCCGTTGCGCATCCCCAACGCGCGGGCTGCGCGCACGTATTCCAGGTTGCGCCCGCGCAGGAACTCGGCGCGCACCACGTCCACCAGGCTCATCCACGAGAACAGCAGCATGATGCCCAGCAACCACCAGAAGTTGGGCTGCACGAAGCTGGCAAGGATGATCAGCAGGTACAGCACCGGCAGGCCCGACCAGACCTCCAGGAAGCGTTGCCCGGCCAGGTCGACCCAGCCGCCATAAAAGCCCTGCAGGGCACCGGCGATCACGCCGACGATGGAGCTGAGCACGGTCAGTGTCAGGGCGAACAGCACCGAGATGCGGAAGCCGTAGATCACCCGTGCCAGCACATCGCGGCCCTGGTCGTCGGTGCCCAGCCAGTTGTCCGCCGACGGTGGGGCCGGTGCGGGTACGCGCAGGTCGTAGTTGATGCTCTGGTAGCTGAACGGGATCGGTGCCCACAGCACGAAGCTGTCTTTCTTCTCCAGCAGTTCGCGGATGTAGGGGCTCTTGTAGTTGGCTTCCAGCGGGAATTCGCCGCCGAAGGTGGTTTCCGGGTAGCGCTTGAACGCCGGGAAGTACCATTCGCCGTCGTAGCGCACGGCAATCGGCTTGTCGTTGGCGATCAGCTCGGCGCCCAGGCTCAGGCCGAACAGGATCAGGAACAGCCACAGCGACCACCAGCCACGGCGGTTGGCCTTGAAGCGCTCGAAGCGCCTGCGGTTGAGGGGGGACAAGGCCATGTCAGTGCTCCCGGCTGGCGAAGTCGATGCGTGGATCGACCAGGGTGTAGGTCAGGTCGCCGATCAGTTTCACCACCAGCCCCAGCAGGGTGAAGATGAACAGGGTGCCGAAGACCACCGGGTAGTCGCGGTTGATGGCCGCTTCGAAACTCATCAGGCCGAGGCCGTCGAGGCTGAAGATCACCTCGATCAGCAGGGAGCCGGTGAAGAAGATGCCGATGAACGCCGAAGGGAAACCGGCAATCACCAGCAGCATGGCATTGCGGAACACATGGCCATACAGCACCCGTGGCCGGCTCAGGCCCTTGGCCTTGGCAGTGACCACGTATTGCTTGTTGATCTCGTCGAGGAAGCTGTTCTTGGTCAGCAAGGTCATGGTGGCGAAGTTGCCGATGACCAGCGCGGTGATCGGCAGTACCAGGTGCCAGAAGTAGTCCAGCACCTTGCCGGTGGTGCTCAGCTCGTCGAAATTGTTGGAAGTAAGGCCACGCAGCGGGAACCAGTCGAAGTAGCTGCCGCCGGCGAACAGCACGATCAGCAGAATGGCGAACAGGAACGCCGGGATGGCATAGCCGACGATGATCGCCGAACTGGTCCACACATCGAAGTGGCTGCCGTGGCGCACGGCCTTGGCAATGCCCAGCGGGATCGATACCAGGTACATGATCAGCGTGCTCCACAGTCCCAGCGAGATCGACACCGGCATCTTCTCGACGATCAGGTCGATGACCTTGGCATCGCGGAAGAAGCTGTCGCCGAAGTCCAGACGGGCGTAGTTCTTGATCATGATCCACAGGCGCTCGGGCGGCGACTTGTCGAAGCCGTACATGCGCTCGATCTCGGCGATCAGTGCCGGGTCCAGGCCTTGGGCGCCACGGTAGTTGGAGCCGGCCACGGACACTTCGGCGCCGCCACCGGCAATGCGGCTGGTGGCGCCTTCGAAACCTTCGAGCTTGGCGATCATCTGCTCGACCGGGCCGCCGGGGGCTGCCTGGACGATGATGAAGTTGATGATCAGGATGCCGAACAGGGTCGGGATGATCAGCAGCAGGCGGCGCAGGATGTAGGCCAGCATGTTATTCGGCCTCGTCCGCAGTGGCTGCGCTGGCGGCCGGGGTTACGCCAGGCTTGATCCACCAGGTGTCGATGCCGATGTCGTACTTGGGCGAGACGTCCGGGTGGCCGATGTGGTTCCAGTAGGCCACGCGCCAGGTCTTGATATGCCAGTTGGGGATCACGTAGTAGCCCCACAGCAGCACGCGGTCGAGGGCCCGGCAGTGGTCGATCAGGCTCTGGCGCGAATCGGCATTGATCAGTTGCTCCACCAGCTGGTCGATGGCCGGGTCGCGCAGGCCGATGAAGTTGCGGCTGCCAGGGTTGTCGGCGGCGGCACTGGACCAGAACTCGCGCTGCTCGTTGCCCGGCGAGTTGGACTGCGGGTAGCCACCGACGATCATGTCGTAGTCGCGCGAGCGCAGGCGGGTAATGTACTGGGAAACGTCGACCCGGCGGATGTTCAGGTCGATGCCAAGGTCGGCGAGGTTGCGCTTGAACGGCAGCAGGATACGTTCGAACTCAGTCTGTGCCAGCAGGAACTCGATGCTCACCGGCTTGCCCTGGGCGTCGACCATCTTGTCGTCGACGATTTTCCAGCCGGCTTCCTGCAGCAGCTTGTAGGCCTGGCGCTGCTGCTCGCGGATCATGCCGCTGCCGTCGCTGACCGGGTTGTGGAAGGCTTGGCTGAATACCTGCTCGGGGACCTTGCCGCGCAGCGGTTCGAGGATTTTCAGCTCGTTGGGGCCGGGCAGGCCGCGGGCGGCCATTTCAGAGTTTTCGAAGTAGCTGCCGGTACGGGTGTAGGCGCCGTTGAACAGCTGCTTGTTGGTCCACTCGTAGTCAAGCAGCAGGCTCAGCGCCTGGCGCACGCGCACATCCTGGAACACCGGGCGGCGGATATTGAAGATGAAACCCTGCATGCCGGTGGGGTTGCCGTTGGGCAATTCTTCCTTGATCAGCCGGCCATCGCGCACGGCGGGTACGTTGTAGGCAGTGGCCCAGTTCTTCGCGCTGACTTCCAGCGCATAGTCGAACGCCCCGGCCTTGAGCGCTTCCAGGGCGACCGTGGTGTCGCGGTAGGAGTCGAAGGTCATCACGTCGAAATTGTAGAAGCCGCGGTTGATCGGCAGGTCCTTGGCCCAGTAGTCCTTGACCCGCTCGTAGCGCACCGAGCGCCCGGCCTTGACCTCGGCGACCTTGTACGGGCCGCTGCCCAGCGGGATTTCCAGGTTGCCGCGGTTGAACTCGCGGCTTTCGTACCAGTGCTTGGGCAACACCGGCAGCTGGCCGAGAATCAGCGGCAGCTCACGGTTGTTCTTGTGCTTGAAAGTGAACAGCACCGTCAGCGGGTCTTCGGCGACCACTTCGGCGACGTCGGCATAGTACTGGCGGTACAGCGGCGCGCCGTCCTTGATCAGGGCATTGAAGGTGAACACCACGTCTTCGGCGCGCATTGGGTGGCCGTCGTGGAAGCGTGCCTCGGGGCGCAGGTAGAAGCGCACCCAGCTGTTGTCCGGGGCCTTTTCGATCTTGCCGGCCACCAGGCCGTACTCGGTGAACGGCTCGTCCTGGCTCTGGCGCATCAGGGTGTCGTAGATGCTGCCGATATTCTCGGCCGGCACACCCTTGTTGATGAACGGGTTGAGGCTGTCGAAACCGCCGAAGCTGGACTGGCGGAAGGTGCCGCCCTTGGGCGCGTCAGGGTTGACGTAGTCGAAGTGCTTGAAGTCGGCCGGGTACTTGGGCGGTTCGTCATAAAGCGTGAGCGCGTGCTGCGGTGCGGCCAGGGCGGAAAGGCTCAGGCAGGCAAGCAACAGGCTGCCGGCCAGCCGGCGCAGTCGGTGCGTTGGCGTCATTGGGCTTTCTCCGAGGTCTTGATCCACCAGCTGTTCAGCCCGAGGGTGTAGGGCGGCGTGGTGACGAAGGCGAACCGGTTGCGGTAGGCCAGGCGATGATTGTCGAGGTACCAGTTGGGGATCATGTAGTACTGCCATGAGAGCACCCGGTCCAGGGCGCGGGCGGCGGCGACCTGGTCATCACGGGTACGGGCGGCGAGCAGGGTGTCGAGCAGATGATCGACCACCGGGTCCTTGACCCCAGCATAGTTCTTGCTGCCCTTGGTCGTGGCCTGGCTGGAGTGGAAGTACAGCCACTGTTCGAGGCCGGGGCTCAGGGTCTGGTTCAGGGTCATCAGAATCATGTCGAAATCGAACTGGTCCAGGCGTTGTTTGTACTGGGCGCGGTCCACGGTACGCAAGCGCGCATCGATGCCGATGCTGGCCAGATTTTCGACATAAGGTTGCAGGATGCGTTCAAGGTTGGGGTTTACCAGCAGCAGCTCCATGCGCAGCTGCTGGCCCTTGCTGTCAACCAGGCGCTGCCCGTTCAGTTTCCAGCCGGCCTCGGCGAGCAGGCCGAGGGCCTGGCGCAGGGTGTGGCGGCTGATACCGCGGCCATCGGTCTGGCTGACCTTGTAGGGTTCGCTGAACAGGCTGGCCGGCAATTGGTCGCGGAACGGCGCCAGCAGCAGCCACTCCTTGCCGGTGGGCAGGCCGGTGGCGGCGAACTCGCTGTTGGGGTAGTAGCTGGTCGAACGGCGATAGGCGCCGCTGAACAGCGCGCGGTTGGTCCACTCGAAGTCGAGCATCAGCCCCAGCGCCTGGCGAACCCGTGGGTCGCTGAAGGTGGCCCTGCGGCTGTTCATGAACAGGCCCTGGGTTTGCGTGGGGATGCGGTGCGGGATCTGCGCCTTGATTACCTCGCCCCGGCGCACGGCCGGGAAGTTGTAGCCGTTGGCCCAGTTCTTCGCCTGGTGCTCGATATAGATGTCGAACTCGCCGGCCTTGAACGCTTCGAAGGCGACCGTGGCGTCGCGGTAGAACTCGTACTCCACGCGGTTGAAGTTGTATTTGCCACGGTTCACCGCCAGGTCCTTGCCCCAGTAGTTCTTTACCCGTTCGAACACCAGCCGGCGCCCAGGGTGGACCTGGGTGATGCGGTAGGGGCCGCTGCCCAGCGGGGGCTCGAAGGTGGTGGCCTTGAAATCGCGCTTTTGCCAGTAGTGTTTGGGCAGCACCGGCATTTCGCCCAGGCGCAGGATCAGCAACGGGTTGCCGGCGCGCTTGAACACGAAGCGGATGCGCAGCGGGCCAAGGATGTCCACCCGCTGCACTTCCTGCAGGTTGGTACGGTAGATCGGGTGGCCATCCTTGAGCAGCGTGCGGTAGGAGAAGGCCACGTCTGCCGAGGTGATCGGCTTGCCGTCATGCCAGTGGGCTTCCGGGCGCAGGTTGAACACCACCCAGCTGCGGTCCTCGCTGTACTCCACAGAGCGGGCGATCAGGCCGTAGCTGGAGGTTGGTTCGTCGCCGGACGGGTCGTACTGGCCGGTGCCGACCATCAGCGGCTCGTTCAGCTCGCTGACGCCGTATTGCTGGAAATTGGGCGTGGTAATCGGGCTCGACCCCTTGAAGGTGTAGGGGTTGAGGGTGTCGAAGGTACCGAAAGCCATGGCCCGCAAGGTACCGCCCTTGGGCGCTTGCGGGTTGACCCAGTCGAAATGGGTGAATGTGGCTGGGTACTTGAGCGTGCCGAACTGCGCGTATCCGTGGCTTTCGCTCACCATCGCGGCTGCGGGAAAGCTCAAGGCCAGGCTGAGTGACAGCAGGAGGGGACGTATCAAGTCGGCATCCGATCCAGAGGCGTTGGGCTTTGATCGGGGTACAGTAACAGCTTGGTGGGGTTGGAAAAAGAGTGCGAACTTGAGGATTGCAAGGGGCTGCCTTGCAGCCCATCGCCGGCAAGCCAGCTCCCACAGGTACTGCACAAGACTTCAAGTCGATGCGGTCGGTGTGGGAGCTGGCTTGCCGGCGATGGGGCGCGCAGCGGCCCCGCACTACATCAATGCGAGAGGTAGACGGTCAGGGTCTGGCCTGGCTTCAGGGCATGGCCGCTGCGTGGGTTCCAGCGCTTGAGGTGCTTCATTTCCACGTTGAAGCGCTTGGCCACCAGGTACAGCGAGTCGCCTTTGCGTACCTTGTACTGCGTGGAGCGCTTCCCGGAGGCGGCTACCCGATTGCCAGCAGCGCTCGGCGCGCTGCCACCGCGCAGGGCCAGCACCTGGCCAGCGCGCACGCTGTTGCCGGAGAGACGGTTCCAGCGCTTGATGTCCTTGACCGAAACGCGGTTGGCCTTGGCGATTGCGCCCAGATTGTCGCCGCGCTTGACCCGGTAGCTGCGCGCCGCCACCGGGGCCTTGGCTTCGGCCACGGCGCGGGCGAACACGGCCTTGTTCGGCTGCAGGCTGACCAGTTGCTCGGGCTTGAGGTTGGACAGGCTGTCGCTCAGCAGTTGCGCCTTGGCGGTGGGTACCAGCAGCTGCTGCGGGCCGTCCACGGTCATGCGCTTCTTGAATGCCGGGTTGAGCTGGATCAGCTCGTCTTCGTCGATATTGGCGAAGGCTGCTACCCGCGACAGGTCGAGGCGGTCGTTGATGGCCACCGCCTCGAAGTAAGGTTCGTTGGCGATCGGGTTCAGGTTCACGCCATAGGCTTGCGGCGTGAGTACCACCTGCGACAGGGCAAGCAGCTTGGGCACGTAGTCGCGGGTTTCCTGCGGCAGCGGCAGGTTCCAGTAGTCGGTGGGCAGGCCGAGCCGCTCGTTGCGCTCGATGGCGCGGCTGACCGTGCCTTCGCCGGCGTTGTAGGCAGCCAGGGCCAGCAGCCAGTCGCCGTTGAACATGTCGTGCAGGCGGCTGAGGTAATCGAGTGCGGCATTGGTCGAGGCGGTCACGTCGCGACGGCCATCGTAGAAGTTGGTTTGGCGCAGGTTGAAGTGGCGCCCGGTGGACGGAATGAACTGCCACATGCCTGCGGCGTGGGCGCGCGAGTAGGCCATCGGGTTGTAGGCGCTTTCGATGGCTGGCAGCAGGGCCAGCTCCAGCGGCATGTCGCGCTCTTCGAGGCGCTCGACGATGTAGTGCAGGTAGAGGCTGCCACGCTCGCCGGCGCTTTCGATGTAGCTTGGGTTGCTGGCAAACCACAGACGCTGCTGCTCGATGCGCGGGTTGACGTCGATGTTGTCCTGCAGGGCAAAGCCCTGGCGCATGCGTTCCCATACATCCTGGGGTGCCTGCTCGGCCGGCTTGACCAGCAGCGGTGAAGGCTTGTGCTTGATCCGCGCCTGGTAGTTGTGCGCGCGAACGCTATCGGATTCGTCGAGCTGACGGGTGCTCTGGCAGCCCACCAAAGTGGCGGCCAGGGCCAGCGCACTGATTTGGGCCAGGCGCGTCAGGGCGACGGAATGAGAGGTTCTGCGGCTACGGGAAGACATCGGCTGACACAGGTTTCCGGGCGAAAAATTTCGGCGATTCTAGAAACCGCTCCGGGCCTGGTCAACCTTTGACCATCGCTTGCGATATATCTTGAGGTTATCAGAAGGTGTCCTTCCAAGACCTCAAGGCAGCAAAAACAGCGACATGCGAGGGGTTTGAATGTCCCTTCCATTCGTCTGCTTTTTGTTTAACTAATGTTTCAGAGGTGCGCAGGAAGGGATTGGTCAGGCGCTCCAGACCGATCGTTGATGGCAATGTGATGCGATTTTCGCCACGCAAACGGGTAACGTCCTCGAACCGCTGTTGAACGTGCGGGTTGCCGGGTTCCACCGCCTTGGCGAAACGCAGGTTGCTCAGGGTGTATTCGTGGGCGCAGTACACTTCGGTGTGCTCTGGCAGGGCTGCCAGGCGGGCGAGGGCAGGCTGCATCTGTTCGGGGGTGCCTTCGAACATGCGCCCGCAACCGGCGGCGAACAATGTGTCGCCACTGAACAGCACGGGTGTTGCCGGCTGGTCGCTGAACAAGGCGATATGCCCCAGGGTATGGCCGGGCACGGCCAGCACCTGGAAGGTCACGCCAAGCACGGTCACCTGGTCACCTTCGTCCAGCGCCAGGTCACGGCAGGGAATGTGCTCGCGGGCCGGGCCGCAGACGCGGGCGCCGGTCAGTTGCTTGAGCCGCTCCACGCCGCCGACGTGGTCATTGTGATGGTGGGTGACCAGGATGTCGCTCAGTACCCAGCCGGGGTTCGCCGACAGCCAACGTTCCACTGGGCCGGCGTCACCCGGATCGACCACCGCGCAGCGGCGTTTGGCAGTATCCTGTAACAACCAGATGTAGTTGTCGGAGAAAGCGGGGAGAGCATCGATCTGTATCATGGTGCGGATCCGATTCGCCTAGCGTGGCACATGAAGGCATCTTAGCCGCGATGGCGCGGTGCGAGAACCTTCGAGGGAGAGCGCAATGACCGACCAAGCCTTTGCCCAGGCCGACCCGGAGTGGGTCAAGCTGATCAGCCTGGCCCGTGAGTGGTTCAACGGCCCACTCGGCCAACTGATGCTCAAGGAGGAGGAAAAACTGCTGGAAGAAGAACTCGGGCGCTTCTTCGGGGGTTACCTTGTGCACTACGGGCCCTGCGCCGAGCCACCGCCCAGCGCGCCTCAGGTGCAGCGCAACGTGCGCCTCGGCGCGCCGCTGCCGGGGGTGGAGATTGTCTGCGAAGAGCAGGCCTGGCCGCTGAGCGAGCACGCCGCCGATGTGGTGGTGCTGCAGCATGGCCTGGATTTCAGCCTGTCGCCCCACGGCCTGCTGCGCGAGGCGGCCAGCGCCGTGCGCCCTGGCGGGCACCTGCTGATCGTCGGGATCAACCCCTGGAGCAGTTGGGGCATGCGCCATTTCTTCAGCCACGGCGCCCTGCGCAAGGCCCGTTGCATCTCGCCGTCGCGGGTGGGCGACTGGCTCAACCTGCTGGGCTTCGCGCTGGAGAAACGCCGCTTCGGGTGCTATCGTCCGCCGCTTGCCTCGCCGGCCTGGCAGCACCGCCTGCAGGGCTGGGAACGGATGGCCGGCGGCTGGCAGGGCTCCGGAGGCGGGGTGTACCTGCTGGTGGCGCGCAAGATGGTGGTGGGCCTGCGGCCGTTGCGCCCGGAGCGCCGCGAGCCGATGGGCAAACTGCTGCCGCTGCCGCTGGCCAAGGTCAACCGCACGGCGGCCAACCCCGAAACTGACAAGCACTGACTTCAAGAGTGGTACATGAGCGATAGCGTCGAGATGTTTACTGATGGTGCCTGCAAGGGCAACCCGGGCCCTGGTGGCTGGGGCGTGCTGATGGTCTACAAGGGCGTCGAGAAGGAACTGTGGGGCGGCGAGCGTGAAACCACCAACAACCGCATGGAGCTGATGGCCGCGATCCAGGGCCTGATGTCGCTGAAGCGCGAATGCGAGGTGGTGCTGACCACCGACTCGCAGTACGTGATGAAGGGCATCAACGAATGGATGACCAACTGGAAGAAGCGCGGCTGGAAAACCGCGGCCAAGGAGCCGGTGAAGAACGCCGACCTGTGGCAGCAGCTGGATGAGCAGGTCAACCGCCACAAGGTGACCTGGAAGTGGGTACGCGGGCACATCGGCCACCCCGGCAACGAACGCGCCGACCAGCTGGCCAACCGTGGCGTCGATGAGGTGCGCGCCAAGCGTTGAGCTGGGGTACAATTGCGCCCTTTGTAACTGATGCAAGTTGGAGCGCCCCGCGTGGAGCAGCAGCAAGATAAACGGTTCGTCATTCTCGATACCGAAACCACGGGTATGCCGGTCAGCGAAGGCCACCGGATCATCGAGATCGGCTGTGTCGAGGTAATCGGCCGGCGCCTGACCGGGCGGCACTTCCACGTTTACCTGCAGCCGGACCGCGAGAGTGACGAGGGCGCCATCAACGTCCACGGCATCACCGATGCCTTCCTGGTCGGCAAGCCACGCTTTGGCGATGTGGCCGAGGAGTTCTTCGAGTTCATCCAGGGCGCCACGCTGGTCATCCACAACGCGGCGTTCGACGTTGGCTTCATCAATAACGAATTTGCCTTGCTGGGCCAGCACGACCGCGCGGACATTTCCCAGCACTGCACGATCCTCGACACCCTGCTGCTGGCGCGCTCGCGCCACCCGGGGCAGCGCAACAGCCTGGATGCGCTGTGCAAACGCTACGACATCGACAACTCGGGCCGTGAACTGCACGGCGCATTGCTCGACTCGGAACTGCTGGCTGACGTCTACCTGGCGATGACCGGTGGCCAGACCAGCCTGTCGCTGGCCGGGCATGGGGCAGAATCGGGGGATGAAGGGGGCGGTGCTGGCGGCAGCGAGATTCGCCGTATTACCGGGCGTGTGCCCGGGCGGGTGATCATGGCCAGTGCCGAGGAGCTGGAGGCGCATGCCGAGCGCCTGGCGGCCATTGCCAAGTCGGCGGGTGGGCCATCCATGTGGCAGGCTTTGACCGAGACACCTGCTAGCTGATTTTCAGCCTGTACCGGCCTCTTCGCGGGCGCGCCCGCTCCCACAGACAATCGACTGGTCTTGAAAACAATCCAGTCCCTGTGGGAGCGGGTTCACCCGCGAAGAGGCCAGTACAGGCAGTACAAGGCTCAACTACCCTGAAATGGACGTCATGTCCTTCGGAGGTAGCCACCTGATGTACAAGGACCTCAAGTTCCCCATCCTCATTGTCCACCGTGCCATCAAGGCCGACAGCGTCGCTGGCGAACGCGTGCGGGGCATCGCCGAGGAACTGCGCCAGGACGGCTTTGCCATCCTCGCCGCCGCCGACCATGCCGAGGCCTGCCTGGTCGCCGCCACCCACCATGGCCTGGCTTGCATGCTGATTGCCGCCGAGGGCGTCGGCGAGAATACTCACCTGCTGCAGAGCATGGCCGAGCTGATTCGACTGGCCCGCCTGCGTGCGCCCAACCTGCCGATTTTCGCCCTGGGCGAACAGGTGACCCTGGAAAACGCCCCCGCCGAAGCCATGAGCGAGCTCAACCAGCTGCGCGGCATCCTCTACCTGTTCGAAGACACCGTGCCGTTTCTTGCGCGCCAGGTGGCGCGTGCCGCACATATCTACCTCGACGGCCTGCTGCCGCCGTTCTTCAAGGCCCTGGTACAGCACACTGCGCAGTCCAACTATTCCTGGCACACCCCGGGCCACGGCGGTGGCGTGGCTTATCGCAAAAGCCCGGTTGGCCAGGCCTTTCACCAGTTCTTCGGGGAAAACACCCTGCGCTCGGACTTGTCCGTTTCCGTGCCGGAGCTGGGCTCGCTGCTCGATCACACCGGCCCCTTGGCCGAAGCCGAAGCCAGGGCCGCACGCAACTTTGGCGCCGACCATACCTTCTTCGTCATCAATGGCACCTCCACGGCCAACAAGATCGTCTGGCACGCCATGGTCGGCCGCGACGACCTGGTACTGGTGGATCGCAACTGCCACAAGTCGGTGGTGCACGCGATCATCATGACCGGTGCCATTCCCCTCTATCTGTGCCCCGAGCGCAACGAACTGGGCATCATCGGCCCTATCCCGCTCAGCGAGTTCAGCGCCGAGGCGATCCAGGCGAAGATCCAGGCCAACCCTCTTGCCCGCGATCGCGGGCAGCGCATCAAGCTGGCGGTGGTGACCAACTCCACCTACGACGGCCTGTGCTACCACGCCGGGCTGATCAAGCAGAGCCTGGGCGCCAGTGTCGAGGTGCTGCACTTCGACGAAGCCTGGTTCGCCTATGCGGCCTTCCACGAGTTCTTCACCGGGCGCCATGCCATGGGCACGGCCTGCGCGGCAGACAGCCCGCTGGTGTTCAGCACCCATTCCACCCACAAGCTGCTGGCCGCGTTCAGCCAGGCCTCGATGATTCATGTGCAGGACGGGGCCAGGCGCCAGCTGGACCGTGACCGCTTCAACGAAGCGTTCATGATGCACATCTCGACCTCGCCGCAGTACAGCATCCTCGCTTCGCTGGACGTGGCCTCGACCATGATGGAGGGGCCGGCCGGGCGTTCGCTGTTGCAGGAAATGTTCGACGAGGCGCTGAGCTTTCGCCGTGCCCTGGCCAACCTGCGCGAGCATATCGCTGCCGACGACTGGTGGTTCAGCATCTGGCAGCCGCCGAGTGCCGAAGGCATCCACCGTTTGGCCGCGCAGGACTGGCTGCTGCAGCCGGGGGCGGAGTGGCATGGCTTTGGCGAAGTGGCGGACGACTATGTGCTGCTCGACCCGCTGAAGGTGACCTTGGTGATGCCGGGCCTGAGCGCGGGCGGTGCGCTGGGCGAGCATGGCATCCCGGCGGCGGTGGTCAGCAAGTTCCTCTGGGAGCGGGGGCTGGTGGTGGAGAAAACCGGCCTTTACAGCTTTCTGGTGCTGTTCTCGATGGGCATCACCAAGGGCAAGTGGAGCACCCTGCTTACCGAGTTGCTGGAGTTCAAGCGCCACTATGACGGCAATACCGCCCTGAACAACTGCCTGCCGAGCGTGGTGGCTGCCGATGCCTCACGCTACCAGGGCATGGGCCTGCGCGACCTGTGCGACCAGTTGCATGGCTGCTACCGGGCAAATGCCACGGCCAAGCAGCTGAAGCGGCTGTTCACGCGCTTGCCGGAGGTAGCCGTGAGCCCGGCCCGGGCCTATGACCAGATGGTGCGCGGTGAGGTGGAAGCGGTGCCGATCGAGATGCTGCTGGGGCGCGTGGCGGCGGTGATGCTGGTGCCGTACCCGCCTGGTATTCCATTGATCATGCCGGGCGAGCGGTTCACCGAGGCGACCCGCTCGATACTCGATTACCTGGCATTCGCCCGGGCGTTCAACCAGGGCTTCCCAGGTTTCGTCGCCGATGTGCACGGCCTGCAGAACGAAAGCGGCCGCTACACGGTGGATTGCATCAAGGAATGCGAATGATCTCGACGCCGCTGCGCGCCAGTTCGAAGCGGTTTTCGCCCAGGTGGTTGACCTTGTCGCCGATGGCCAGGCGATAGGTGGTGATGGGGGCGCCCAGCGTGCTGCCGTCGGTTTGCAGGGTCGACTCCTGGAACTCGTGCACGGGGTAGATGCGGCCTTCGGCGTCACGGGCGTGGAATTGGCCGACCATTACTGCTGCCATTTGGGTGGAAACCTCTGAATTGCGTGGGAAATGTCTGCAGGCATAGACCGTGGAACAGCGTCGGAAGTTTTCGCCCCGCGGAAAAAAAACCAAGGCGCCGAGGAACGGTCATCTATAACTACAACGTCCCTTTACTCAGCGAAGGTTGGAAATTGCCATGAGCCAGGTGTATTCGGTAGCGGTTGTCGTCGGTAGCTTGCGCAAGGATTCCTACAACCGCAAGGTCGCCCGCGCACTCTCGGAACTGGCGCCGTCCAGCCTTGCCCTGAGGATCGTCGAGATCGGCGATCTGCCGTTGTACAACGAGGACGTCGAGGCCGACGCACCGCCAGAGGCCTGGAAGCGTTTTCGCGACGAAATCCGCCGCAGCGATGCGGTGCTGTTCGTTACCCCGGAATACAACCGTTCGGTGCCGGGCTGCCTGAAAAACGCCATCGATGTGGGGTCGCGGCCCTACGGGCAGAGCGCTTGGGGGGGCAAGCCAACGGCGGTGGTCAGTGTGTCGCCGGGGGCTATTGGTGGTTTCGGTGCCAACCATGCCGTGCGCCAGTCGCTGGTGTTTCTGGATATGCCGTGCATGCAGATGCCCGAGGCCTATATCGGCGGCGCAGCGAGCCTGTTCGATGACGCAGGCAAGCTCAATGACAAGACCCGGCCGTTCTTGCAGGCGTTTGTCGACAAGTTTGCTTCGTGGGTTAAGTTGAACCGGGCGGTTTGACCTGCCTTGAGCAATCATCGCTGAGCGCACGATCCCTGTAGGAGCGGCCTTGTGTCGCGAAAGGGCTGCGCAGCAGCCCCGCAATTTATGTTGCGAAGCTGAAATCCTGGGGCTGCTGCGCAGCCCTTTCGCGACACAAGGCCGCTCCTACAAAAAAGCGGATTAGCGGAAGCTGTAGGAAACCCCGGCATACACGCCAAAGCCTTCGCCCGGCGTCGAGCGGGCGTTGTCTTTGCCGTCATCGTCATAGGTCGGTGTCACCGTCGCCGCATAACGCTTGTTGGTCAGGTTGCGCAGGTCCAGCCAGGTCTGCCAGTCCTGCTTCGGTGAATCCCAGCCCAGGCGCGCGCCGAGCAAGGCATATTCATCGGCGTGGTAGCTGTTGGCGTAGTCCACCTGCACCTTCGACGCCATCTGCGTGTTGACCCCGGCGTAGAAGCCGCTCGGCCAGTCATAGCGCAGCTCGGCCTGGTAGTAGTGCATGGGGATGCCCGGCAGGCGGTTGTCGTCGAACTGGTCGTCATCGCGGTAGTGGAAATCACTGAAGGTGTAGGCCTGGCGCAGGCTGAGCTTGCCAGTACCGGCGTGCTCCCACAGGGTGCTGTCGAGGCCGGCTTCCACGCCCTGGTGCACGGTGGGGCTGGCGTTGAACTCCGAGGTGAAGTTCGGCACCACTTCCACGGCCAGCAGTTCATGGCGCACCTGCGCGTAGTACCAGGCCAGGTCCCAGCGGCCAAGCACCGAATCGCCACGCGCGCCCAGCTCCAGGGTGGTGGCGGTCTGGTTCTGCATCTCGATCGGCTGGATCTGCTTGCCGCCTACTTTGGGCGAGCTCCAGATCAGTGACCACGGGTGGGGCGGCTCTACCGAGCGGCTCAGGTTGCCGTATACCTGCAGGTCCGGGCGGATGTCATAGCGCAGCCCCACGCGTGGCGCATAGTCCCAGTCATGCATGCTTACCTTGCCGCCCTCGGCAGGGTAGGTGACATCACTTTCACGGCGGGTATAGATCATCGCCAGGCCCGTGGTCAGCCACAGGTTCGGCACCAGTTCCAGGTCGTTGCCCACATGCAGCACCGTGTCCGAGCCCTGGTAGGTGAAGTCACGGGTGCGCTCACCGAACACATCGCCGTTGCGGTTGAACTGCGAAGCACCACTGTTGGGCAGGTGCTTGGTGGTGCGCCAGCCGATGGTGGTCTTGCTCTCATGGCCGAACAAGGTATCGCGACGGAAGTAGTTCAGCGTGCCGCTGACATCGGTGTAGGCCACCTTCAGGCGCATCGGGCCTTCACGCAGGTCCATCGGGTAGTCGTGGTATACCAGGCCGGCTTCCAGGCGCGCATCGTCGTCGAGGTAGAAGGTGGTCTTGTTGCCCACCCAGGTGCTGCCCGGCTGCGGGCGGCTGTCGTCGCGGGCCAGGTAGGCCGGGTTGGCCGCACGTGGGTGGTGCTTGATCTGCTCCTTGGTCAGGCGCCCGGCCAGCTCGTTCTCGGTTTCCCGGTAGCGCAAGTAGAAGCGGGTTTCCAGGTTCGGGTTGAAGCGGTAGCCGACGTTGGCGGCAACGCCCTTGGCGCTGCCACTGCTGTGCGCCTGGTAGCCGTCATATTCCGAATCGGTCAGGGCCACGTAGTAGTCGAGGTTGCCCAGCACCTGCCCCGAGCTGATATGCCGGTGCTGGTAGCCGCGGCTGCCGACTTCATAGCGCACCTGCAGCGGCGCGGCGTCGTAGCCGGTGTGGGTGACATAGTTGATCGCGCCGCCAAGGGCGAGGGAACCCTGGTCGAAGCCGTTGGCGCCGCGTAGCACTTCGGCACGGCTCAGCCACAGCGGCTCGAACAGCTCGTAGGGCGTACCGCCCGGGCCGGTCAGGGGCAGGCCGTCAAACATCGTGTACACCCCGGAACCGTGGGCCCCCGGTGCGCGGTTGAGGCCCGAACCGCGGATCGACAGCTTGATGCCATCGTTGCCCGCCGATTGGGCGAATACCCCGGGTTGGTAGGCCAGTACATCCTGATTGCTGGCGACCCGGCCTTGTCCCACTCGCTGCATGTCCACCAGGTTGCTGGCGCCCGGCACTTCGTGCAGGCGTTCGGCGGCTGCGGTCAGGTCGTTCTGCTCCTCATCGGTGATCAGCACTTGGCCCAACTCGAGCGAAGATGCCGCCAGGGCAGGCTGGGAGGCAGCGAAAGCAGCCAGCAGGCCGAGGCAGGATGGCAGGGGCAAAACGCAACGCATTGTACGACTCCAGGCGAAAGGCGAATGGACAACGGCGTTGAGACGAGCGAAATGGCGCTTGGAGCACGAGGAAAGACGACAAATATCGCGCAGCCTTCGTCAGACGGTTTTGTACGAAAGTTCTTTACAAGCCGCAGCGATGGAGCAGGGCGGCCAGCGCTTCGTAAGGTGACTGCAGATCGGCAGCGATGCCTCTCATAACCCGTGGAGTTCAAGCATGACTGACAACGCGCGACACTCGCAGCAACCCTTGGCGGACGCCCCGGTTCGCCTGACACCACGTGAACAGCAAGTGCTTTTGTGGTGCGCCTACGGCAAGAGCTCTTGGGAAATTGGCCAGATCCTGGAATGCAAGGAATCGACGGTGAACTTCCACGTGTCGAACATCCTGCGCAAGTTCGATGTGCCCACCCGGGTGGCGGCGGTGATCAAGGCCATTCGCTACGGCATGCTGGTCGGGCAGTGAGAGGTGACACATGGGCAACGATCCTCGGTTATCGCGCTTTGCCGATTGCCATGACCCATTCTGGCCACGGGTGGACCTGGCCACCCTGCGCGAGCGCCTGAACCTGCAGCGGCCAGTCAGTGAGGCGGCGCTGGAAGTGGCCGCACGCTGCGCCGCCATCGACGCGGCACGCGAATTCGCACGCTGGCGCGCGGTGCTGCGAGAACGGGGCTACAAGCGCCTCGAGGATGTGGCCGGGCATGATCAGGGGCGTGCATTGCGGGTGTGCTACATCCGCTTTGTCGAAGCCGCGGTCATGCATAAACTGGGCTCGACCGCCTATTTGTCGGCGACGCACCGAGGGGCTGCCCATGGCTGAACAATCTGTTTTCGACAGCCTGGCCCCGCCGCTGGTGGAGTTGCTGGGCATGGATGGCAATGTACTGTTCGCCGCGTTTCTGGGGGCTTTGCTGGTGAGTGCGGCGCGTGACCGGTTGATCACCAATACGACCAGGCGTCTGACGCTGGGCAAGAGACTGTTGCTGGTGTTCGTGACCGTGGGGGTTGGCCATCTGTTCGAGCCGCTGGTTTCGTCATTGGTGCCTTTGCTGACTCGTGGCATGGCGGCGTTCGTAGCTGCCGTGGTGGTAATCCCCATCAGCCTCAAGGTCATGGCCTGGCTGGATACGCTGGACCTACGCGAGCTCATCCAGCGCTGGCGGCACCGGGGTTAGTCATTGGCCGCCCCGCGAAGCGCATTCAGTTTCTGTTCCAGTTGCTGGATGCGCTGCTTGTCCTTGATGACCAGCAGGATGGCCTGGCGATCGGTTGGTGACAGCGTTCGCAGCCGCTCGAGCATGTCGTACTCCCAGTCTGCTTCATCCTGGGCCGCAGGGCTCTGCCCGGCTTCGCCCAGCAACAACCAATCCAGCGAGCAGGCATGCTGCCTGGCGATATCTACGCATAGTGAGTACGGGATGCTGTCGCGAACCTTCCAGCTGCTCAGCGTCTGTGGGCTGATCGACAGTTTGCGCGACAGTTCGGCATCCGACTGGGCACCGGTCAGAAGCTTGAGGCGTGTTAACACAGCAGCAAGTACGTGAGTACTCATAACAAATATCCATGACTGGTTTAATGATATTCCATGGGCTTAAACTACTCGTTATGAATACAGCCCTGCGTTTTTAGGAGCATTTCTGAGATGAGAAACATCAAGCTGAGCAATCGATACACATCTGCAGCTAATACTGACACAGCGAAACGATCATTCTTACAGAAGATTAAGCCAAACAATGCTTGCAGGTACTTGCCGTGAGTACTTACAAGCTGGTTTGCCCGCATTGCCATAGCCGGATGCGTATCCGTACCAGCGAAGGGCGTCATATTTTCCTGCGGATCGCTTATTTGCAATGCACCACCGAGGCCTGTGGCTGGTCAGTGCGCGCCGAGTTCGAGATGACCCATGAACTCTCGCCCAGCGGCATGCCCAACCCGGAAGTCTACCTGCCTTCGGCCAATGGTGATTTGCGCAAGGCAGCGCTGCCGGCAGCCGTGCAGGACAACCCCGGCGAATGAGCTTTCATGGCTACGGATACAAAACGTGCAGATAAAAAAACACCCCGCATGAGCGGGGTGTCTTGTTTTGCCGGGGCGATCAGCCGATCAGTTGCAGGCCGGCTTGCTGGACCATTTCCAGCAGCGGTTGCGGATACACACCCAGCACGAAGGCAAGAATGGCGATGGCCAGCAGCATGACGCCGCCAGTGCGCTGTTCCCACTTCAGCGGGGCGTCGTGGCGACGCAGGTTCGGCTCGACCAGGTACAGGGTGACCATGACACGCAGGTAGTAGTAGACGCCGATGGCGCTACCGATCACCAGCGCACCGACCAGCCACCACAGGTGCGACTCGACGCCGGTGGCGATGATGTAGAACTTGCCGATGAAGCCGGCGGTCAGCGGGATACCCGCCAGCGACAGCATCATCACGGTCAGTACCGCGGTCAGGTACGGACGGCGCCAGAACAGACCACGGTACTCGTACAGCGCATCGGCGTCACGGCCGCCGTAAGGCGAGGACATCAGGGTGATGACACCGAAGGCGCCCAGGCTGGTGATCACGTAGGTGACCAGGTACACGCCCATGGCTTCCAGGGCCAGGCCTTTGCTGGCGACCAGGGCGATGACCAGGTAGCCGAAGTGGGCGATGGACGAGTAACCGAGCAGGCGCTTGAGGTTGCTCTGGGTCAGTGCCAGCAGGTTACCGATCAGGATCGAGGCCACTGCAATCACTGCCAGTACGGTGCTCAGCACGCCGCTGCTGGCAGCAGGGGAGAGCATGAACAGGCGCACGACAACGGCAAACACCGCAACCTTGCTGGCGGTGGCCAGGAAGGCTGCGACCGGTGCCGGGGCGCCTTCGTATACGTCCGGGGTCCACAGGTGGAACGGTACCAGCGACAACTTGAAGGCCAGGCCGACCAGCATCATGGCCAGGCCCAGCTGGGCCAGCAGGCTCGGCATGCTGGTAGCGGCCAGGGCCTTGCCGATCTGGTCGAAGGTGAGGCTGCCGGCGTCGGCGTACAGCAGGGCCATGCCGAACAGCAGGAAGGCCGAGCCTGCGGCCGACAGCACCATGTACTTGATGCCGGCTTCCAGCGAGCGCTTGTTGAAGAAGGCATACGCCACCAGGCCGTAGACCGGTACCGACAGCAGCTCCAGGCCGATGAACAGGCCGGCCAGGTGGTTGGCGCTGACCAGCACCAGGCCACCGAGGGCCGACATCAGCAGCAGCAGGTAGAGTTCTTCACGGTTGCCCGGGAAGCCCTTGGAGCCTTCGCCGAGGTAGGCGTGGGCGAGGGTGACGCAAGCCAGCGTCGCCACCAGCATGATCGCCATGTACAGGCAGGCGAACTTGTCGATGGTGACCAGCGAAGTGACCGCCAGCGGCGCGACCTTCAGCGCCGGCAGGATCGACAGCAGGGCCAGGTTGAGGCCCACGGTGGACAGCAGGAAGGTCTGCGAGTGGTTGCGCTTCCAGGCGATCGCCAGCATCACCACCACCGTGGTGATGGTGGTGATCAGCATCGGCGCCAATGCGATGAAGTGTTGAGTGGTGAATTCCATAGCGCTCTTACCGGGCCGAAGCGAGTTGAGTGAAAGCGGAACCGAGCCACTGCTGCACACCACTCATGGTGGCGGCAGAGGTGTCGAGGAACGGCTGTGGATACACGCCCAGCAGGATCAGCAGTACTGCCAGACCCAGGACCATGATGAGCTCGCGACCGTCCATGCCGGCCAGCACGGTGTCGGTCTTGGCCGGGCCGAAGTAGGCGCGGTGGATCATGATCAGCGAGTACACCGAACCGAACACCAGGCCAGTGGTGGCGATCACGGTGATCCACGGCACGCTGGCGAAGCTGCCGATCAGGATCAGGAACTCGCCGACGAAGTTGCCGGTACCTGGCAGGCCCAGGGAGGCGGCGGCGAAGAACAAGCTGATGGCTGGCAGGTAGGCGATGCGGTGCCACAGGCCACCCATCTGGCGCATGTCACGGGTATGCAGGCGCTCGTACAGCTGGCCGGCCAGGATGAACAGCGCGGCAGCGGACAGGCCGTGTGCCAGCATCTGGATCACTGCGCCTTGCAGGGCCTGCTGGCTGCCGGAGTAGATACCGATCAGCACGAAGCCCATGTGCGAGACGCTGGAGAAGGCGACCAGGCGCTTGATGTCGGTTTGCGCGAAGGCCAGGAATGCACCGTAGAAGATACCGATCAGGCCCAGGGTCATGGCGATTGGCGCGAACTCGGCCGAGGCGTTCGGGAACAGCGGCAGAGCGAAGCGCAGCAGGCCGTAGGCCGCTGTCTTCAGCAAGATACCGGCCAGGTCGACGGAACCTGCGGTCGGTGCCTGGGCGTGAGCGTCAGGTAGCCAGGAGTGGAACGGCACCACCGGCAGCTTCACCGCGAAGGCGATGAAGAAGCCCAGCATCAGCAGGTACTCGGTACCGGCTGGCAGCTCGGCCTTGAGCAGGTCGCTGTAGTTGAAGGTGATCACGCCGGTGTTGGTGTAGTTGACCAGCACCAGGCCGAGGATCGCCACCAGCATGATCAGGCCGCTGGCCTGGGTGAAGATGAAGAACTTGGTCGCCGCGTAGATCCGGGTCTTCTTGCCGTCTGCCGAGCTGTGACCCCAGAGCGCGATGAGGAAGTACATCGGCACCAGCATCATTTCCCAGAAGAAGAAGAACAGGAACAGGTCAAGGGCCAGGAACACACCGACCACGCCGCCGAGGATCCACATCAGGTTGAGGTGGAAGAAGCCGACGTGACGCTGGATCTCTTTCCAGGAGCACAGTACCGACAGCACACCGAGCAGGCCGGTGAGCAGGATCATCAGCAGCGACAGGCCGTCGAGGGCCAGGTGGATGCTGATGCCGAAGCGCTGGATCCACTGGACCTTGTATTCCAGGGCCCAGGCAGGCTCGGCGCCCGGGGCGGGGGCCAGGGTGTAGTCGCCGTTAGCCCACAGCCACAGGCCGATGCCGAGCAGCAGGGACATTGTCAGCAGCGCGATCCAGCGCGGCAGGGTGGCGCCGAAGCGCTCACCCAGCCAGCACAGGAAGCCGCCGATGAAGGGGATCAGGATCAGCCAAGGCAAAATCATGACGGGTTGGTTTCCTTTGGCAAAGTCGCAAGATTCATAGTCATACCGCAGCCACTACCACGGCACCGAGCACCAGCACGGCACCCACGGCGATAGAGGCGGTGTACCAGCGCAGCTGGCCAGTCTCGGTCTTGCTCATGGCGACGTGGCCGCCACGCGCCATCCGCGGAATCAGGCCAATGGTGCGGTCAACCGGGTCCTTGCGCAGGATGTGGCTGATCAGCAGGTACGGTTTGACGAAAAGCTTGTCGTAGATCCAGTCGAAGCCCCAGGCAGCGAACCACCAGGCCGAAAGGACACGACCGATGCCGCTGTTGGCCACGGCGCTGACGAAGCGGCGCTTGCCCAGGAACAGCAGGGCCGACAACAGGATACCGGCGATGGCGATGGCACCCGAGGTGATCTCCAGCGCGTGCTTGGCTTCGCCGCCAGCGTGGCCGGCGCTTTCAGGCAGCACGCCTGCCAGCGGCGGGGTGATCCAGGCGCCGACGAAGGTCGACAGCACGATCAGCACGCCCAGCGGCAGCCAGTGGCTGATGCCGTGGCCAGCATGGGCTTCGGTCTTGGCTTCGCCGTGGAAGGCGATGAAGATCAGGCGGAAGGTGTACAGCGAGGTCATGAACGCGCCGACCAGGCCGGCGTACAGCAGGCCGGTGTTGCCGCTGGCGAAGGCTTCCCAGAGGATCTCGTCCTTGGAGTAGAAGCCCACGGTCACGATCGGCAAGGCAGCCAGAGCAGCGCCACCGACCACGAAGCTGGCGTAGGCCAGTGGCAGTTTCTTCCACAGGCCGCCCATCTTGAAGATGTTCTGCTCGTGGTGGCAGGCCACGATCACCGCACCGGAAGCCAGGAACAGCAGGGCCTTGAAGAAGGCGTGGGTCATCAGGTGGAAGATCGCCGCGTCCCAGGCGCCAACGCCCAAGGCCAGGAACATGTAGCCGATCTGGCTCATGGTCGAGTAGGCGAGAATACGCTTGATGTCGGTCTGCACCAGCGCGGCGAAGCCGGCCAGTACCAGGGTCACGCCACCGACCACGCCCACCAGGTGCAGGATGTCCGGTGCCAGCAGGAACAAGCCGTTGGTACGGGCGATCAGGTAAACGCCTGCGGTCACCATGGTTGCCGCGTGGATCAGCGCCGAAACCGGGGTCGGGCCGGCCATCGCGTCGGCCAGCCAGGTCTGCAGTGGCAGCTGGGCCGATTTACCGACCGCACCACCCAGCAGCATCAGGGTTGCCAGCACCATCCAGGTGTCGCCAGCCTGGAACTTCTGCGGGGCCAGCACCAGCAGTTCCTGCACGTTCAGGGTACCCAGCTGGGCGAACAGGATGAACAGGCCGATGGCCATGAACACGTCGCCGATGCGGGTGACGATGAATGCCTTGAGTGCCGCGTTACCGTTGTTGCGGTTGCTGTAGTAGAAACCGATCAACAGGTACGAGCACAGGCCCACGCCTTCCCAGCCGAAGTAGATGAACAGCAGGTTATCGCCAAGGATCAGGAACAGCATGCTGGCGATGAACAGGTTGGTGTACGAGAAGAAGCGCGAGTAGCCGGCTTCGCCACGCATGTACCAGGACGCGAACAGGTGGATCAGGAAGCCGACACCGGTGACCACGCCGAGCATGGTGACCGACAGGCCGTCCAGGTACAGGGTGAAGTTCGGCGCGAAGCCGTCCACCGACATCCACTGCCACAGCAGCTGGCTGTACGCGCCGCCTTCAGGCGGGGCGACGTTGAATTGCCAGATGACGTAGGCGGCCGTGGCCGCCGAAAGGCCTACCGAGCCGACGCCGATCAGCGCGGACAGGTTCTCCGAGAACCGCCCGCGCGAGAACGACAGCAGCAGGAAGCCGATGAGGGGGAAGACGAAAGTCAGGAAGAGAAGGTTCATCCGCGCATCTCACTGGCAGCATCGATGTCGAGAGTGTGGAAGCGGCGATACAGCTGCAGCAGGATGGCCAGGCCAATGCTGGCCTCGGCGGCTGCCAGGCTGATCACCAGAATGAACATCACCTGGCCGTCGGGCTGGACCCAACGGGCACCGGCGACGACGAACGCCAGGGCAGAGGCGTTCATCATGACTTCCAGGCTCATGAGCACGAAGAGGATGTTGCGGCGGACCATCAGGCCAACCAGACCTAAGCAGAACAGGATGCCGGCGACTGCCAGACCATGCTCGAGAGGGATAGCACCCATGATTTACTCCTTCGCCTCGTTGCGGCCCAGGTGGAAGGCGGTGACGGCCGCGGCCAGCAGCAGCATCGAAGCCAGTTCGACCACCAGCAGGTAGGGGCCGAACAGGCTGATGCCGACTTCTTTCGGGCCCACGGTGGTACCGCTGATGCCGGCGCCGCTCGGGGTGACGAACAGCACGTACAGCAGCTCCAGCAGCAGCAGGGCGGCGAGAATCACCGGCCCCGCCCAGATACCGGGCTTGAGCCAGCCCCGTTCCTGGGCGACCGAAGCCGGCCCGAGGTTGAGCATCATCACCACGAACACGAACAGCACCATGATGGCGCCGGCGTAGGCGATCACTTCCAGGGCGCCGGCGAACGGCGCACCCAGGGCGAAGAAGATCATGGCCACGGAAATCAGCGAAATGATCAGGTAAAGCAAGGCGTGCACGGGGTTGGTGCCGGTCACCACCCGAAGGGTGGAGACCACGGCGATCCCGGATGCGAAGTAGAAAGCGAATTCCATCTTTCTGTCCTTATGGGAGCAAGCTCTTCACGTTGATCGGCTCGGCTTCGTTCTGTGCAGAGCCCTTCGGCTTGCCAGCGATTGCCATGCCGGCAACACGGTAGAAGTTGTAGTCAGGGTTTTTGCCGGGGCCGGAGATCAGCAGATCTTCTTTCTCGTACACCAGGTCCTGACGCTTGAACTCGGCCATTTCGAAATCCGGAGTCAGCTGGATCGCGGTGGTCGGGCACGCTTCTTCACACAGGCCGCAGAAGATGCAGCGCGAGAAGTTGATGCGGAAGAACTCCGGGTACCAGCGGCCGTCCTCGGTCTCGGCCTTCTGCAGCGAGATGCAGCCAACCGGGCAGGCCACCGCGCAGAGGTTGCACGCTACGCAGCGCTCCTCGCCATCGGGGTCGCGGGTGAGGACGATGCGGCCGCGATAGCGCGGCGGCAGGTACACGGGTTCTTCGGGGTACTGCAGGGTATCGCGCTTGCGGAACCCGTGGGAGAACACCATTGCCAGGCTGCGCAGCTGGGTGCCGGTGCCCTTAACGATGTCGCCGATATACTTGAACATGGGTCAAATCCTCACTGGGCCGCGACGGCTGGCGTGTTGTAGAGCACGATCGCAGCGGTCACCAGCAAATTGATCAGGGTCAGCGGCAGGCAGAACTTCCAGCTGAAGTCCATCACCTGGTCATAGCGTGGGCGCGGGATCGAGGCGCGCAGCAGGATGAACAGCATGATGAAAAACGCGGTCTTCAGCGCGAACCACAGGAACGACAGTTGCGGCAGGATGCCGAACGGGCCGTGCCAGCCGCCGAAGAACAGGGTTACCAGCAGCGCCGAGATGAGGATGATGCCGATGTACTCACCGACGAAGAACATGCCCCATTTCATGCCGGCATACTCGATGTGGTAGCCGTCGGCCAGTTCCTGTTCCGCTTCTGGCTGGTCGAACGGGTGACGGTGAGTCACGGCGACGCCAGCGATGAAGAAGGTGCAGAAACCGAAGAACTGCGGAATGATGAACCACAGGTTCTGCGCCTGGTACTCGACGATGTCGCGCATGTTGAACGAACCTACCTGCACCACCACGCCCATCAGCGCCAGGCCCAGGAACACTTCGTACGACACGGTCTGCGCCGAGGCACGCAAGCTGCCCAGCAGGGCGTACTTGTTGTTCGACGACCAGCCGGCGAACAGCACCGCGTAGACCGACAGGCCGGCCATGGCGAAGAAGAACAGCAGGCCGATGTTCAGGTCGGCGACGCCCCAGGTCGGGGTGATCGGGATGACCACGAAGGCGATCAGCAGGGCGCTCATGGCCACTACCGGTGCCAAGGTGAAGATCACGCGGTCGACGAAGGGCGGGTTCCAGTCTTCCTTGAAGAACATCTTCAGCATGTCGGCAGCGATCTGGAACATGCCGAACGGGCCGACGCGGTTCGGACCGTAACGGTCCTGCCACCAGCCCAGCAGGCGGCGCTCGACGAAGCTGAGCAGCGCGCCGCAGACCACCACCGCCAGCAGGACCACGATGGCCCGCAGCACGGTGAGGATCACATCGATCACTTCGGGGGTGAACCAGCTCATTGTGCTGCCTCCTGCAGACCTTCGACGGATGCACCGAAGATGGCAGGCGGAATGCCGGCCAGGCCTTTCGGCAACGCGACCAGGCCAGCGCCCAGCTGTTCATTGATACGCAGCGGCAGACGCAGGGCCACACCGGCCACGGTCAGGCTCAGCAGGGCACCGTCGTTGACGCCCAGGCGGTCGGCTTCGGACTTGGCCAGGGCCACGTAGGCTGCCGGAATGCGCGTTTGTACCGGGGCGGCGCGCGAGGAGCTTTCTTCGCTGCCGAACAGGTGGAAGAACGGCACGGCAGTCCAGGTGCCACGGGCCGGGTTGAAGGCGCCCGGAATGGCGTTGAACCAGTGCAGGCGGTCGCCTTGCGGTTCGATCAGGCGTACGCCCGGGTCACCGGCACGCAGGTGACCACCGACCTCGTCCTGGAATTTGTTCCAGGCCTGCGGCGAGTTCCAGCCCGGCGACCAGGCGAACGGCACCTGCTGGCGCGGTTCGGCCGAACCCGAGTAGCCTTCCATGGAGAAGGCGAACGCGGTGTCCTTGTCTTGCGGGGTGCGTGGTTCGTGCACGCTGATGTTGGCGCGCATGGCGGTGCGGCCGGAGTAACGCAGCGGCTCGCGGGCCAGTTTCATGCCCTTGATGCGGAACGCGGCGCTTGGCGCGGCGTTGACGATGCCGGCCAGTTGCGGCGCGGCTTCGGCGCAGGCGCTGGTGACATGGTCCAGCTGGGTCCAGTCGACCGGCTTGTTCAGCAGGGTGGCGCGCAGGGCGTGCATCCAGCGCCAGCCTTCGTGGATCTGGATGCTGCTGTCCAGGTACTGCGGGTCGAAAACCTGGAAGAAGCGCTGGGCACGGCCTTCCTGGCTGACCAGGGTACCGTCGCCTTCGGCGAACGAGGCGGCCGGCAGCACCAGGTGGGCGCGGTCGACAGTCGGGGTTTTCGAGTGGTCGGCAACGATCACCACCTTGGCCGCGGCCAGGGCTGCATCGACCTTGGCGGCCGGTACGCGGGCGTACAGGTCGTTTTCCAGCACGACGATGGCGTCGGCCTTGCCGCTGATGACCGCGTCCAGCGCGGCATCGACCGACTCGCCACCGAGCATGGCCAGGCCGAGGCTGTTGGCTTCAGGCACCACCAGGCTCAGCGAGCCGTTCTTCTCGCGCAGCTTCAACGCCTTGGCGATGTTGGCGGCGGCTTCGATCAGCGCCGGGTCGGCCAGCGAGGTACCGGCTACGACCAGTGGGCGTTTGGCCGCGACCAGGGCGTCGGCAATACGCTGGGCCAGAGCTTTCGCTTCGGCGTCCAGGCCTTCGACGGCAGGGGCGCTCGCGTCGATGGCGTGGGCCACGGCGAAACCGATACGGGCCAGGTCGGCGGGGGCGGCGTGCACGCATTCTTCGGCGACGTCGTCCAGCTTGGTTTCAGCCAGCGAAGCGATGAACAGCGGGTACAGTGCGTGCTGGCCGATGTTCTTCACGGCGGCGTCGAGCCACGGCTGCACCTTCATGGCTTCGGCCATGGCCTCGGCCTTGCCCTTGGTGGCCTGGCGCACCGCCAGTGCGACGCGGGCAGCGGTCTGGGTCAGGTCTTCACCGAGCACGAACACGGCGTCGTGGTCTTCGATATCGCGCAGGGTCGGCACCGGCAGCGGGCTGTTGTTCAGCACGTTCAGGGCCAGGCGTACGCGGGCCAGTTCGCCGGCTTCCATGCCCGAGTAGAAGTACTCGGCACCCACCAGTTCACGCAGGCCGTAGTTGCTCTCGAGGCTGGCGCGTGGCGAGCCGATACCGACGATGGTACGCCCGCGCAGCAGGTCGGAGGCCTTGTCCAGGGCGGCGTCCAGGCCCAGCTTGGTACCGTCGGCCAGCTGTGGCTGGCGTGGGCGATCCTTGCGGTTGACGTAGCCATAGCCGAAGCGGCCACGGTCGCACAGGAAGTACTGGTTGACCGAACCGTTGAAGCGGTTTTCGATGCGACGCAGTTCGCCGTAGCGCTCGCCCGGGCTGATGTTGCAGCCGCTGGAGCAGCCATGGCAGATGCTCGGGGCGAACTGCATGTCCCACTTGCGGTTGTAGCGCTCGGAGTGGGTCTTGTCGGTGAATACGCCGGTCGGGCAGACCTCGGTCAGGTTGCCCGAGAACTCGCTTTCCAGCACGCCGTCTTCGACGCGGCCGAAGTACACGTTGTCGTGAGCGCCGTACACGCCCAGGTCGGTACCACCGGCATAGTCCTTGTAGTAGCGCACGCAGCGGTAGCAGGCGATGCAGCGGTTCATCTCATGGGCGATGAACGGGCCGAGGTCCTGGTTCTGGTGGGTACGCTTGGTGAAACGGTAGCGGCGCTCGTTGTGGCCGGTCATTACCGTCATGTCCTGCAGGTGGCAGTGACCGCCTTCCTCGCACACCGGGCAGTCGTGCGGGTGGTTGGTCATCAGCCATTCGACGACGCTGGCGCGGAACGCCTTGGACTCTTCATCGTCGATGGAGATCCAGGTGCCGTCGGAGGCAGGGGTCATGCAGGACATGACGATACGACCACGGGTGTCGTTCTCGTCGGTGTACTGCTTGACCGCGCACTGCCGGCAGGCGCCAACGCTACCAAGCGCCGGGTGCCAGCAGAAATAAGGGATGTCGAGGCCGAGCGACAGACAGGCCTGTAACAGGTTGTCTGCACCGTTGACTTCGAGCGCTTTGCCGTCTACGTGGATAGTGGCCATTGTTCAAAGTTCTTCGTTGGCCCGCGTGAGCGGGCGTGGCTAATGGAAATCGGTGAGCTTGCGACACGCCGCGATCGACTCGGGCCGGCCGGCAAGCTGGCGAGTGGCACGGACCACCCGCCTCAATCATCTTGTTATGCGCCGACCACGATCGGCCCGGCCTGGATTGGCTTCGCCAGGTTCGGACGCAGCGCATCGCCAGCACCAGCTGGAGCGACACCGGCCTCGAATTCCGAGCGGAAGTATTTGATGGCACTGCCCAATGGCTCGACGGCACCTGGTGCGTGAGCACAGAAGGTACGGCCTGGGCCGAGGAAGTTGACCAGCCCCAGCAGCGTCTCGATGTCTTCGGCGCGGCCCTGGCCTTTTTCCAGTGCGCGCAGCATCTTCACGCTCCACGGCAGGCCGTCACGGCATGGGGTGCACCAGCCGCACGACTCGCGGGCGAAGAACTCTTCCATGTTGCGCAGTAGCGAAACCATGTTGATGCTGTCGTCCACCGCCATGGCCAGGCCGGTACCCATACGGGTGCCGACCTTGGCGATGCCGCCGGCGTACATCTGTGCGTCGAGGTGCTCGGGCAGCAGGAAGCCGGTACCGGCGCCGCCTGGCTGCCAGCACTTGAGCTTGAAGCCGTCGCGCATGCCACCGGCGTAGTCTTCGAACAGCTCGCGGGCGGTGACGCCGAACGGCAGTTCCCACAGGCCCGGGTTCTTGACCTTGCCGGAGAAGCCCATCAGCTTGGTGCCGTGGTCTTCACTGCCTTCGCGGGCCAGCGACTTGTACCAGTCGTTGCCGTTGGCGACGATGGCCGGAACGTTGCACAGGGTTTCGACGTTGTTCACGCAAGTCGGCTTGCCCCACACGCCCACGGCGGCAGGGAAGGGCGGCTTGGAGCGCGGGTTGGCACGGCGGCCTTCCAGCGAATTGATCAGTGCGGTTTCTTCACCGCAGATGTAGCGGCCGGCACCGGTGTGCACGAACAGCTCGAAATCGAAACCGCTGCCGAGGATGTTCTTGCCCAGCAGGCCGGCGGCCTTGGCTTCCTCGATGGCGCGGTTGAGGTTCTTCGCTGCGGTGGTGTATTCGCCACGCAGGAAGATGTAGCCCCGGTAGGCCTTCAGGGCGCGGGCGCTGATCAGCATGCCCTCGACCAGCAGATGGGGCTGTTGCTCCATCAGCATGCGGTCCTTCCAGGTGTTCGGCTCCATTTCGTCCGCGTTGCACAGCAGGTAGCGGATGTTCATGGATTCGTCTTTGGGCATCAGGCCCCACTTCACGCCAGTGGGGAAGCCCGCGCCACCACGGCCCTTGAGGCCGGAGTCCTTGACGCTTTGCACGATGTCGTCGGCGGACATCTGCGCCAGCGCCTTGCGCGCGGCAGCATAGCCGTTCTTCGACTCGTACTCGGCCAGCCAGACCGGCTCGCCGTCATCACGCAGGCGCCAGGTCAGCGGGTGGGTTTCGGCGGTACGCGCAATGCGGTTGGCCGGGCCGAAGGAAGTAATGGTCATACGTAACCCTCCAGCAGTTTGGAAACGCCAGCCGGCTGCACGTCACCGAAGGTGTCGTCGTCGATCATCAGCGCCGGGGCCTTGTCGCAGTTGCCCAGGCAGCACACCGGCAGCAGGGTGAAACGGCCGTCGGCGGTGGTCTGGCCGAGGCCGATGCCCAGCTCGCTCTGGATCTGGCTGACCACCGACTCGTGGCCGCCGATGTAGCAGACCATGCTGTCGCACACGCGGATGATGTGGCGGCCGACCGGCTGACGGAAGATCTGGCTGTAGAAGGTGGCCACGCCTTCGACGTCACTAGCCGGGATGCCCAGCACTTCGCCGATGGCGTGGATGGCGCCGTCCGGCACCCAGCCACGTTCCTTCTGGACGATCTTCAGGGCTTCGATGGACGCCGCGCGCGGGTCCTCGTAGTGATGCATTTCGTGCTCGATGGCCGAGCGCTCGGTTTCGCTCAGGGCGAAACGGTCTGTCTGGATAAGCGTGCTGTTCATGCTTAGCGGTCCACGTCAGCCATAACGAAGTCGATACTGCCCAGGTACGCAATGAGGTCGGCGACCATGCTGCCTTTGATCACCGAAGGGATCTGCTGCAGGTGCGGGTAGCTCGGGGTGCGGATCCGGGTGCGGTAGCTCATGGTGCCGCCATCGCTCGTCAGGTAGTAACTGTTGATGCCCTTGGTCGCCTCGATCATCTGGAACGACTCGTTGGCCGGCATGACCGGGCCCCACGAGACTTGCAGGAAGTGCGTGATCAGGGTTTCGATGTGCTGCAGGGTGCGCTCTTTCGGCGGCGGCGTGGTCAGCGGGTGGTCCGCCTTGTACGGGCCTTCCGGCATGTTGCGCAGGCACTGGTCGATGATGCGGATACTCTGGCGCATCTCCTCGACACGGACCATGCAGCGATCGTAGGCATCGCCGTTGTGGGCCAGCGGTACTTCGAACTCGAAGTTCTCGTAGCCGGAGTAGGGGCGGGCTTTACGCAGGTCGAAGTCGCAACCGGTGGCACGCAGGCCGGCACCGGTGGTACCCCAGGCCAGGGCTTCCTTGGTGTTGTACGCGGCAACGCCGATGGTACGGCCCTTGAGGATGCTGTTCTGCAGGGCAGCCTTTTCGTACTCGTCGAGGCGCTTGGGCAGCCATTCGACGAAGTCCTTGACCAGCTTGTCCCAGCCGCGTGGCAGGTCGTGGGCAACACCACCGATGCGGTACCAGGCCGGGTGCAGGCGGAAACCGGTGATCGCTTCGATCACGGTGTAGGCGCGCTGGCGGTCGGTGAAGGTGAAGAACACCGGAGTCATGGCGCCGACGTCCTGGATGTAGGTACCCAGGAACAGCAGGTGGCTGGTGATACGGAAGAACTCGGCCAGCATCACGCGGATGGTGTCGACCTTCTGTGGCACCTTGATGCCGGCCAGCTTCTCGACGGCGAGCACGTACGGCAGGTTGTTCATTACCCCGCCGAGGTAGTCGATACGGTCGGTGTAGGGGATGAAGCTGTGCCAGGACTGGCGCTCGGCCATTTTCTCGGCGCCACGGTGGTGGTAGCCGATGTCCGGTACGCAGTCGACGATCTCTTCACCGTCCAGCTGCAGGACGATACGGAAGGCGCCGTGCGCGGAAGGGTGGTTGGGGCCGAGGTTGAGGAACATGTAGTCCTCGTTGGCGCCCTGGCGCTTCATGCCCCAGGCTTCCGGGTTGAAGCGTGCCGATTCCTCTTCAAGCTGCTGCTTGGCCAGGGTCAGGCTGTAGGGGTCGAACTCGGTGGCGCGGGCAGGGTAGTCCTTGCGCAGCGGGTGGCCTTCCCAGGTGGGCGGCATCATGATGCGGCTGAGGTGCGGGTGGCCGGCAAAGTCGATGCCGAACATGTCCCAGACTTCGCGCTCGTACCAGTTGGCGTTCGGCCAGATACCGGTCACGCTCGGCAGGTTCAGGTCGCCTTCGCTGAGCGATACCTTGATCATCACGTCGCTGTTACGCTCGATCGACAGCAGGTGGTAGAACACGCTGAAGTCGGCGGCTGGCAGGCCGCGGCGCTGGGTGCGCAGGCGCTCGTCGACGCCGTGCAGGTCGTACAGCATGCTGTACGGTTTGGCCACACCGCGCAGGAAGCTGAGCACCTCTTTGAGCTGCTCGCGCTTGACCCACAGCACGGGCATGCCGGTGCGGGTTTCCTGGGCGACGAATGCTTCGGCGCCAAAACGGTTGTGCAGTTCGACGACCACATCCTGGTCGTCAGCCTTGTAGGGCGGAATGAAAATAGCGTTGTCCGCTGTCATGGTCTCGGTCGCTTTGGGTCAACGTTAAGAATGAAGCCAGGCCGCCGGCTCCAGGGGAGCGGGCGGCAGGTCGCTGGATCAGACTTCGTCGGGGCTGCGCAGGTTGGTTACTGCAATGCGCTGCTCACGACGCAGGTCTTTCTGGGCTGGCATCTCGGCACGGTAAATACCTTGATCACCAACAACCCAGGAAAGCGGGCGTCGTTCTTGGCCGATCGACTCCTGCAGCAGCATCAAGCCTTGCAGGAAAGCCTCAGGGCGTGGCGGGCAGCCAGGCACATAGACGTCCACGGGGAGGAACTTGTCGACCCCCTGAACGACCGAGTAGATGTCGTACATGCCGCCGGAGTTGGCGCACGAACCCATGGAGATGACCCATTTGGGCTCGAGCATCTGCTCGTACAGGCGCTGGATGATCGGCGCCATCTTCACGAAGCAGGTACCGGCGATGACCATGAAGTCGGCCTGACGCGGCGAGGCCCGGATGACTTCGGCGCCGAAGCGGGCGATGTCGTGGGGTGCCGTGAAGGCCGTGGTCATTTCCACGTAGCAGCAGGACAGGCCGAAGTTGTACGGCCAGAGGGAGTTCTTGCGACCCCAGTTGACCGCGCCACGCAGCACATCTTCAAGCTTGCCCATGAAGATGTTCTTGTGGACCTGGTCCTCCAGCAGTTGATCGGTGACGGTTTCCCGTTCACCGACCGGGTACTGCTCGTTGGGCGCATCCGGATCGATTCTGGTGAGATTGTATTGCATGCCAAAGCCTCATTGTTTCAGCTTCGCTTGCCGCTTGCGGCGACCTTCGGGAGCCCAATCAAGTGCCCCGACGCGCCATAGGTAGACAAGACCAGCCAACAGAATTGCTATGAAAACGAGTGCTTCGACGAATCCGGTCCAGCCGCTTTCGCGGACGGACACAGACCATGCAAAGAGAAAGAGGGCTTCGATATCGAAGATCACGAACAGCATCGCGACCAGATAGAATTTGGCGGACAGGCGCAGGCGGGCGCTGCCGACGGGCAGCATGCCGGATTCGAAGGGTTCGTTCTTGGCGCGGCCCCAGGCCTTGCTACCGAGCAGGCTGGACAGGCCGAGCATGAAGGCGCACAGGCCGACGACACCCAGGAGGAAGATGGCAAAGCCCCAGTTGTGGGCGATGAGTCCTGCCGAATCGGACATGCTAGAGATCCTTATACAGAGACCCAGCTCTGCAGTCTGAAATAAGTGTAGAGCGGCGACCTGGTGTCGCACATGCAGTGACCAAATGTCGCAGCTGAATCAATCGCGCTGATTTTATGGGTAAACCCGGTGCAAGTAAAATTTCTGTCGCAAATTTATTCGTAGGATTAAGTACAAAACCTGCTCGTAACTGGCTGAAAGCCTTGAGATTCGGGCATTGCGTGCGGTTTTGTTAATTATGTTTCTTGCAGGGGGTAACGAATTGCAAGTTTCGTAATGATAATTAATATCATTTAACCTGATGCCTGATATTTCCCCTGTTCTGCGTCTTGTAAAGTTCATCTGGCGATTCCCCCTACTTGCAAATGCGAAAAACGCCTGTTCTAGCAGCTTCCGACACCGTTCGCCCCGCTCTGGGTCAATATTTTATCGATCGAGCGATGGCTGGCTGATGAAGCGGTGGGTGGTTGTGTTGCCTCAAGCATAGACATGATTGTGGGGAGGGGGATGTCTTTGAGGGGCGGTGGTTGCCATGGGTATGGCGAAATGAATGCAGTGTCTGTGAGATCGAGCGCCGCCCGCGCGGCGCTTCGCGGGACAAGCCCGCTCCCACATTTGTTGCAACGTGCCGAACCTGTCAGGCCATGGTTGCCTGTCTTGGTGCATGTCTTGAGACTGTTGAGGCGGCGGCAGCGCCAGTCGAGAAATTGAGTCAGACCAACAAGGCTCACAACCATGGCCTAACTGACATGGCCACGTTGCAACAAATGTGGGAGCGGGCTTGTCCCGCGAAGCGCCGCGCGGGCGGCGCTCGATCTACGCAACACCGCAAAAACCAAGGCAGGCACCTCGCCGCCCTGGCGCAATCGGGCGCAGAACACCTGACATGTCGGATTTAGCCCCTTCCCTGTAGGCCATTTCCCAAACATACTCCTGCCGCGCATTTTCCGTTGCCGCTGCTCTGGCAGCGCTCTAGTCTCGGCCTGTCGTTGCTCATCAACGATACAGCTTTGACAGGCTGTGACGGTAAATCGTGTGCGGCTCGCTGTTATGGTGGCTGTACGTGCGGGCACGCTTGCGTGCGCCGGAACTTTGCGATTTCCGCCGGTCTGTCAACCCACGTACAGCTGCCACCCTTCTGTTTGACAGCAGACGGGTAGCGGCACTGCCAACGGAAGTCGATATGTTGAAAATCGTTCCCGATCCACCCCATAACCCCCATTCCCTCGAAGACACCCTGATCCAGGCCACGGATTATGCGCTGTGCGCTGCGACCGTTGTGCATCAGGCCATGCTGCTGCAGCCCAAGTCGCCGGCGTCGGTTTTGATGATGACGTCGATGCATGAACTGGAGACGTTGCGGGCTTTGCTGGAGTCGGCATTGGTTCAGGCGCAGATGCACACAGAGCCTCGGACTTTGCACTAAGGCTTGATTGATGTGTTGTCTGGGCGGGCCTCTTCGCGGGTGAACCCGCTCCCACAGGTTCATCACAAGCGCCAAGACTTGCACAGCACCTGTGGGAGCGGGTTTGCCCGCGAAAGGGCCGGCCCAGGCAGTAGAGAATTCTCAGGGAATTGAACAATGACAACAGAAGACACCCAATTCACCGTCGGCAAAACCACCTTCTACCAAGGCGAAAACGGCACCCACCCACTGTTCCGCATCGAGCCCGGTATTCCGTGCAAGGACGCCCGCGAGCAGTCCTCGGAATTGATGGGCTATGTACGCGAACTGACCATCACCGGCCTGATGGATGAGAAGCCATTGATGATATGGGCCGCCCATTACCTGAGTGCGATGGCCAAGGCGCTGATGGATGATGCAGAGCTGGGCATGAAGCACTGAGGTGCCGACAGGCGCGATTTCTCCTGTGGGAGCGGCCTTGCGTCGCGATTGGGGTGCGAAGCGACCCCGGGATCGGTGCATCGTCGCAAGATTGCCGGGGCCGCTCTGCGGCCCATTCGCGACACAAGGCCGCTCCCACATGTTTGGCGCTAGCCTGTTGCCCGTCAGTACACGCAAAAAGAAAGGCCCGGGGCTTTCACAAGCCCCGGGCCTTCTTTCAACAGCAACCCACTATCAGTGGAACTGCTCTTCCTCGGTCGAACCGGTCAGTGCAGTCACCGACGAAGCGCCACCCTGGATCACGGTGGTCATGTCGTCGAAGTAGCCAGTACCCACTTCCTGCTGGTGCGCGACGAAGGTGTAGCCTTTGCTGGCGTCGGCGAATTCCTGTTCCTGCAGCTTCACGTAGGCGGTCATGTCGTTGCGGGCGTAGTCGTGCGCCAGGTTGAACATGCCGTGCCACATGTTGTGGATGCCGGCCAAGGTGATGAACTGGTGCTTGTAGCCCATCGCCGACAGCTCGCGCTGGAACTTGGCGATGGTCGCGTCGTCCAGGTTCTTCTTCCAGTTGAAGGAAGGCGAGCAGTTGTACGACAGGATCTGGTCCGGGTATTCCTTCTTGATCGCTTCGGCGAAGCGACGGGCTTCGTCCAGGTCCGGCTTGGCAGTTTCGCACCAGATCAGGTCGGCGTACGGTGCGTAGGCCAGGCCGCGGGCGATGGCCTGGTCGAGGCCGGCGCGTACCTTGTAGAAGCCTTCACGGGTGCGCTCGCCAATCACGAACGGCTGGTCGTACGGGTCGCAGTCGCTGGTCAGCAGGTCGGCGGCGTTGGCGTCGGTACGGGCCAGGATGATGGTCGGCACGCCCGATACGTCAGCTGCCAGGCGCGCGGCCACCAGCTTCTGCACGGCTTCCTGGGTTGGTACCAGTACCTTGCCACCCATGTGGCCGCATTTTTTCACCGAGGCCAGCTGGTCTTCGAAGTGCACGCCGGCGGCGCCTGCTTCGATCATGTTCTTCATCAGCTCGTAGGCGTTCAGTACGCCGCCGAAACCAGCTTCGGCGTCAGCCACGATCGGCGCGAAGTAGTCGATGTAGCCTTCGTCGCCCGGGTTCTTGCCGGCTTTCCACTGGATCTGGTCGGCGCGGCGGAACGAGTTGTTGATGCGCTTGACCACGGTCGGTACCGAGTCGACCGGGTACAGCGACTGGTCAGGGTACATGGACTCGGCCGAGTTGTTGTCGGCGGCAACCTGCCAGCCGGACAGGTAGATGGCCTGGATACCGGCCTTGACCTGCTGCACTGCCTGGCCGCCGGTCAGGGCGCCCATGCAGTTGACGAAATCTTTTTCTGGGCGGAAGGACGGGTGGGCACCTTCGGTGACCAGCTTCCACAGTTTTTCTGCACCCAGGCGGGCCAGGGTGTGCTCCGGCTGCAGGGAGCCACGCAGGCGAACGACATCAGCGGCGGTGTAGGTACGGGTCACGCCTTTCCAGCGCGGGTTCTCGGCCCAGTCTTTCTCGAGGGCTGCAATTTGCTGTTCGCGTGTCAGTGCCATGGAAATAAACCTCGTCGCATCGATCTTGGGGTAATTGTGCTGATGCTCGGAGCAGATCAGGAGCTGGCGGCTGTCCTGTTCGCAGGAGTGCGACGGCGAACGCGAAGGCTCGAAGGGGAAGGGTGTGCAGGCCAGGCGAAAGGGTGCTCCGGCAGGTCGGCTCGTGGTTGCCTTGCTGCGGTGCTACGCGATTGCCAGTACTGCGGTGATGCGCTTCCGTCCCTCGGGACAACTTCTTCGTTGCAGTCGCAATCCCGTCGAACCGCCTTGTGGGCCGTATAGACACGAGACGCCTCCAAGGGTGGGAGGAGTGCGCCTCGAAGGCCCTTGCCAGGGCCCCTGATTAGCGGGAGCGAGGCCATCATGCCCTTGGGAAAAAGACCCTGTCAAATGTTTTGTAGTGGTTTTTTTCACTTACTACATCTTTGGTCTAATGCGACTTGGCAGTCAGTTTCAAGGCCTTTGGTCGAAGCCTTGAATTGCCTGGGATCAGTCAAGAAGGTCGACTTTGACACGCAAAGTCATGTTTTCACCCCGTTGGGTACTGTAACTGTGGCTTGACGCGCTACGGTCGGCTTGGCTCTGCTGGTTGTAACCCGCCAGGGTGATCCACTCGCCGAGCTTGCCGGTGATTGTCGTGTCGGTGCTTTGCACTTTCACTACATCTGCACGTTCATGGCTGATGCGGTCATTATTGGTGCTTATTTGCAGACGAACCGTGTCGCCACTCAAGCTGGGGGTGACATAGAAACCCTGGGTCACGTTGCGGTATTCGGTGTTGCTCTGAATGCGCCCGTAGCCGTCAGTGCTGGTGCTGGTGATCGGGATGCTCTGGCCTACCTGGATCAGCGCCGGTTGGCCTTCGCTGGCCTGAATCTGCTGCATGCCGCCGTCACGGTTGCTGGTGCCGTAGTGGATGACACGTGCGTTGCCACGGTTGTCCTGAAAGTTGCTGTCGTTGTTGTCGAAGCTGATCAGCAGGCGCTTGGGTGCGGTGTCCAGCTGTTGTAGCAGGGTGCGCAGGTCGTCGATGCGCTCGGGGCTGGCGTTGACGATCAGCTTGTTCTCGAACGCCGTGACGCTGCCGTCCTTGCCGATGAACGCCTGGGCGGCGGGCAGCAGTTCGGCGCTGCTGCGGTGTTGTAGGGGTACGACTTCGGTGGCGGCCTGGGCGCTGAGGCTGGCGACCAGCAGCAGGGAAGCGAAAAGGGGGCGTAGCGGCATGTCCATGATCTCCGCAGGTGGAATCAACATGATGGCAAATTTAGCGGCTGGCTGCCGGATCTGGATCACGTTGGTGCTGTGGCCGAGTGGGTGATTTATCGGGTTCTATCTTGTAGGCTATAAATTATAGTCATCAAGATAATTGAGGGTAATTGCATGTCACCCATCCGCCCGCTTCTACGTCGTGATCAGTTGGCCAAGGCTCTGGGCCGAGACCTGGCCGGCGAGTCGCTGGTCGATTACAGCTCGGGCATGTTCCTCGCCGCGCCCCGACGTACGGGCAAGAGCACCTTCCTCAACAACGACTTCATTCCGGAATGCGTACAGCGCGGCTGGCTACCGGTTTATGTCGACCTGTGGTCGGACCGCGACGCCGCGCCGGCAGAACTCATCAGTGGCGCCATCGGTGCTGCGCTGGGCAGCTTCGAAGGTGCGCTGGCCAAGGCTGCGAAAAAGGCCGGTATCGACAAGATAAACCTGCTGCGTACCCTCAGCTGGGATTTTACTCGCCCGCAACTGCCTGAGGGGACTACCTTGGCTCACGCACTTGCCGTGTTGCATCAAGTGTCGGGGCAGATGGTGGTACTGATCATCGATGAGGCCCAGCATGCCCTCAACAGCGAAGATGGCCTGAATGCGATGTTCGCGCTGAAAGCCGCGCGTGACCATCTCAACCGTGGTGACCGCCCGGACGGCTTGCGTCTGGTGTTCACTGGCTCCAGCCGCGACAAGCTGGCCAACCTGGTGCTCAAGAGCAAGCAACCCTTCTTTGGGGCCAGCATTACGCCATTCCCCTTGCTGGGGCGTGAGTATGTCGAGTTCATCACTGATTTGTGGAACCGGCGTCTGGCCGCCAGCAACCAGTTCAAGGTCGAGGACCTTGCGTATGCGTTCGAGTTGGTCGGGCGCCGCCCTGAAATGCTCAACAAGCTGTTGGCCGAAGTGAGCGTGGGCCTGGGTGAGGCGGGCAACCTGGGTGAATTGCTGCGCACAGGGGCGCTCAATCATCAGGCGGGCGTGTGGAGTGACTACGAAAGCGCCTGGAACGACCTGTCGGCCTTGCAGCAGGCAGTGCTTGAGGTAATGGCCGAGCGGACGTTGGGCCGGCAGCCGTTTTCGCCATTTACCGAGCAAACCTTGAGGGATGTGAACCGTAAGCTGGAGCAGGCCCGGGCGGAAATCAACGCCAGCACGACCAGCGTCCAGAAGGCCCTCGATGCCCTGCGTGACAAGGAGCTGGTATGGAAGGCCAATCGCGGAGAGTACGCGCTTGAGGATGCTTCCATGGCTGAATGGCTTGCACGGGACAAGGCGGCGGGCCGCAGCTGAACCTTTGATCTACCCCACCAGTCGCACGCACAGGGATTGAGTGGGGCTGAGTGCATGAAGCGTGTTCTGATCTTGTTGTTGTGCCTGTGCAGCGTTTGTGCCGAGGCTGCAGCTGATTCGTTGCGCATCAAGCAGCTGCAGCGTTGCGGCGACCTGGTTGGCGATGGCCAGCAGCAATGGTGCCTGCGCGCCGAGGGGCTCGGGGCGCAGTTGCCGACGGTCTGGCTCGGTGGTGCGCGGCTGCCGACAGCCGATTTCGAGCGGCAAGGTGACCGGCTTACGCTGAAGTTGGCCAAACAAGCCCTGCGCAGTGCTCCGCTGTGGCTGGAGGACGGCGAGCGCACCAGCAACCCGGTTTGGCTGACACGCCAGCGCAGCCATGTTGTGGCCGCCGGGCCTGATGAAGTGGCGAAGAACATGGATGGCCTCACCACCTATGTGGACTTGGTAAGCCTTTTGATCGAGGAAAAACATGATGGCCTCGGCGAAGCCCGACGGATCGCCGGGAAGTACGGCGCCCAGGTCGTGGGTGCCATACCGCCGCTGAATGTCTACCAGTTGCGCTTGCCGGTGGGCGACCTGGTGCAGCGCGACGCGATGATCCTGCGCATGGGGAGTGAAGTTAGCGTCGATGCAGTGATTGTCGAGGAGTCTGCCCCGGAGCGCGGCGAGGAAGGTGGCGGGCGCGAGCAGGCGGCCATCGTCCAGGCGGATGAATGGGCCGCCAACCGCTTCATGGACGCCCTGTACTTCTACCAGCGGCGTATCGCTGCCTCCGCTGTGCCGGTACAGCCGGTGCGGGTGGGTGTGATCGAGCGCGATCTCGACTTCGACGCGCCGGCGTTCGAAAGCTACCGCGGCCGCTGCGACACGGGCCGGACCTGCCTGTACGGCCGCGACGGCGGACGCCCGACCAGCCACGGCAGCCATGTGGCCGGCATCCTGGCAGCGCAGGGCGACGGCTTTCTGCCGGGGCTGGGCAAGCAGAACCCTGGCTTTGATGTCATCGTCGAGCGCAACTCCGATGCCGGCATCACGGCGAACATCGCTGCCTCGGTGAACCTGGTCGAAGACGGCGCGCGGGTTTTGAACTGGAGCTGGGGGATTCACCGGGTCGGGGCGAAGAACGTAAAGGGCGATGAGGTCGATTCGCTGGTACGTTCCGGGCTGGCGATGAGCGGCTATGAAGAGCTGCTCGAAGAGTTCTTCCTCTGGTTGCGGGCCAAGCATCCTGACGTGGTAGTGGTGAACTCGGCCGGCAACGGTGCGTCCTGGTCGGGGACCGATGAATATCGCCTGCCATCGTCGTTCATCACCGAACAACTGCTGGTGGTGGGCGGCCACCAGCGCAGTGACAGGCCGGTGCCAGTCGCAGACCCGCGCCATGTGCGCAAACGCCACAGTTCCAACATCGACATGCGTGTGGACATCAGTGCGGCTGCCTGCATCCGCCCGTCGCCAGCCGCCGAGCCGCATTGCGGCACGTCGTATGCGACCCCGCTGGTGACCGCCACCGTGGCGACCATGCTGGCGATCAACCCGGCCCTGACCCCGCAGCAGGTGCGCATGCTGTTGCGGCGCAGCGCCTTGACCCTGGGCCCCGAGCAGGATTTCGAAGCCATGGATGCCGAGGACCTGACCGCGCCGATTCTGCCATCGGAGCGCAACGGGCAATTGCATCACCCCGACCTTGGCCGCTCTGCGCGGCTGGATATGCAGCGGGCGCTGGACCTGGCCGTGCAGAGTCGCGACCGGGTGCGTTGAACGGTGGCTGTTGACGGGCAAATTCCGTAACATCGCGACCCTTGTTTTTGTCCCGTCCGCCCGGACCGACCCCAGGATGCTCATGAAACCCGCCCGACTCCGCGCCGACCTGCTCGCCGGCCTGACCACCTCGTTCGCACTGGTGCCCGAGTGTATCGCTTTCGCCCTGGTGGCCCACCTGAACCCGCTGATGGGCCTGTATGGCGCCTTCATCATCTGCACCCTGACGGCGCTGTTCGGCGGCCGGCCGGGGATGATTTCCGGCGCTGCCGGTTCGATGGCGGTGGTGATCGTCGCGCTGGTGGTGCAGCACGGCGCCCAGTACCTGCTGGCCACCGTGCTGCTGGGCGGCGTGGTGATGATGCTGTTCGGCCTGCTGCGTCTGGGCAAGCTGGTGCGGTTGGTGCCTTACCCGGTCATGCTCGGTTTCGTCAATGGCCTGGCAATCGTGATCGCACTGGCCCAGCTCGAGCATTTCAAGCAAGGTGAACACTGGCTCACTGGAATGCCGTTGTACCTGATGATCGGCCTGGTGGCGCTGACCATGCTGGTGGTCTACGTACTGCCGAAGCTGACCCGCGCGGTGCCGCCGGCGCTGGTGGCGATCCTCGGTGTCGGTCTACTGGTGTACGTGCTCCACCTGCCCACGCGCACCCTCGGCGACATGGCGAGTATCGCCGGCGGCCTGCCACACCTGGCCCTGCCGGATGTGCCGTGGAACCTCGAAACCCTGAAAATCGTAGCGCCGTATGCGGTGCTGATGGCCATGGTCGGCCTGCTGGAAACCTTGCTCACCCTCAACCTGACCGATGAAATCACCGAGAGCCGTGGCTACCCGGACCGCGAGTGCGTTGCGCTGGGTGCGGCCAACATGGTTTCCGGCCTGTGCGGCGGCATGGGTGGTTGCGCGATGATCGGCCAGACGGTGATCAACCTCAGCTCAAATGGCCGTGGTCGGCTGTCGGGTGTGGTGGCCGGGGTGATGGTCCTGCTGTTCGTGTTGTTCCTGTCGCCGCTGATCGAGCGTATTCCGCTGGCGGCGCTGGTCGGGGTGATGTTCGTGGTGGCGCAGCAGACTTTTGCCTGGGCGTCGTTGCGGGTGCTGCACAAGGTGCCGCTGAGCGATGTGCTGGCGATCATTGCCGTGACCGTGGTAACGGTGCTCACCGACCTGGCGGTGGCGGTGCTGTTCGGCATTGTCATCGCGGCGGTGAACTTCGCCTGGCAGCATGCGCGGGAGCTCTATGCCGACAGCCATGAGGATGGAGAGGAGGGCAAGCATTACCAGGTGCACGGCACGCTGTTCTTTGCCTCGACAACGGTGTTCCTGAACCAGTTCGACCCGGCTAACGACCCGGCCAAGGTGACCCTGGATTGCCAGCATTTGAGCTTTGTCGATTATTCGGCGGTTGCTGCGTTGAAGACCTTGCGCGAGCGGTATGCCAGGGCTGGTAAGCAATTGCGGGTGGTGCATCTGTCCGAGCGTTGCAAGAAGCTGCTGAAGCGGGCTGGGGAGCAGCACTGAGAATGTTGTTATCTGTGCCGGCCTCTTCGCGGCTAAAGCCGCTCCCACAGGGACAACACAGCCAGTGACTACTGTGCATTCCCTGTGAGAGCGGCTTTAGCCGCGAAGAGGCCAGCACAGGAGAGCGAATTACTCCCCGCGGTTCTTCTTGACGATGGCATCGGCAATGCTCGCAGGCGCCTCTGCATAACGGGTGAACTCCATCGAGAAGCTGGCCCGACCCTGGGTCATGGAACGCATCGAGGTGGCGTAGCCGAACATCTCGCCCAGCGGCACCTCGGCACGGATCACCTTGCCGGCCGGCGTTTCGTCACCATCCTGGATCATCCCGCGGCGCCGGCTCAGGTCGCCAAGGATGTCACCCTGGTACTCCTCCGGCGTCACCACCTCCACCTTCATCACCGGCTCCAGCAACACCGCGCCGCCTTTCTGCGACAACTGCTTGGTGGCCATCGAGGCGGCAATCTTGTAGGCCATTTCGTTGGAGTCGACGTCGTGGTACGAGCCGTCGTACACCGCCGCCTTGAGGTTGATCAGCGGGTAGCCGGCCAGCACGCCGTTCTTCATCTGCTCTTCGATACCCTTCTGGATCGCCGGGATGTACTCGCGCGGTACCACGCCGCCAACGATCTCGTTGATGAACTCCAGACCTTCCTTGCCCTCGTCGCCGGGGGCGAAGCGGATCCAGCAGTGGCCATACTGGCCCCGGCCGCCGGACTGGCGGACGAAGCGGCCCTCGATCTCGCACGTGTTGCGGATTTTCTCGCGGTAGGCCACCTGCGGCTTGCCGATGTTGGCCTCGACGTTGAACTCGCGGCGCATGCGGTCGACGATGATGTCCAGGTGCAGCTCGCCCATGCCCGAAATGATGGTCTGTCCGGTCTCTTCGTCGGTGCGCACGCGGAATGACGGGTCTTCCTGGGCCAGCTTGCCCAGGGCGATGCCCATCTTTTCCTGGTCGGCCTTGGTCTTCGGCTCCACCGCCACGGAAATCACCGGGTCGGGGAAGTCCATGCGTTCGAGGATGATCGGCTTGTCCATGTCGCACAGGGTGTCGCCGGTGGTCACATCCTTCATGCCGATCAGCGCGGCGATGTCGCCAGCGCACACATCCTTGATTTCGGCGCGCTGGTTGGCATGCATCTGCACCATGCGGCCGATGCGTTCCTTCTTGCCCTTGACCGAGTTGAGCACCGCATTGCCAGAGCTGAGCACGCCGGAATAGACCCGGGCGAAGGTCAGAGTGCCGACGAACGGGTCGGTGGCGATCTTGAAGGCCAGCGCCGAGAACGGTTCGCTGTCGTCGGCGTGGCGCTCGAGGTGCTTTTCTTCGTCATCCGGGTCGGTGCCCTTGATGGCCGGGATCTCCGACGGGGCGGGCAGGTAGTCGATGACCGCGTCGAGCATCAGCGGCACGCCTTTGTTCTTGAATGACGAGCCGAGGATGGTCGGCACGATCTCGTTGTTCAGGGTGCGTTTGCGCAGGCCGGCCTTGATTTCTTCGATGCTCAGCTCTTCGCCATCAAGAAACTTCAAGGTCAGTTCGTCATCGGCCTCGGCCGCTGCTTCGACCATATGCGCACGCCATTCGTCAGCCAGCGCCTGCAGCTCGGCAGGGATGGCTTCTTCGCGGTAACTGGTGCCGTTGTCGGCATCGTTCCAGTAGATGGCCTTCATCTTCACCAGGTCGATCTGGCCCTGGAAATTTTCTTCGCTGCCGATGGCCAGCTGGATCGGCACCGGGTGGTGGCCCAGGCGCTGGTCGATCTGCTTGACCACGCGCAGGAAATCGGCGCCCTGGCGGTCCATCTTGTTGATGTAGGCCAGGCGCGGCACGTGGTACTTGTTGGCCTGGCGCCATACGGTCTCGGACTGCGGTTCGACCCCGTCCGCGCCGCTGAACACCACCACCGCGCCATCGAGCACGCGCAGCGAGCGTTCCACCTCGATGGTGAAGTCGACGTGGCCGGGGGTGTCGATGATATTGAAGCGGTACTTGTGGGCGAACTGCTTGGTCGAGCCTTGCCAGAAGGCAGTGGTCGCTGCCGAGGTGATAGTGATGCCGCGCTCCTGCTCCTGGGCCATCCAGTCCATGGTCGCGGCACCATCGTGCACCTCGCCCATCTTGTGGTTGACCCCGGTGTAGAACAGGATCCGCTCGGTGGTCGTGGTCTTGCCGGCGTCCACGTGGGCGACGATGCCGATATTGCGGTACAGCTCGATGGGCGTTGTACGGGCCATGGCGGACTACCTGCGGGTGAGCGGATTCTCCCACGGTAGCAGAACGGGAGAATCCTGCTTTACCGCCGGGCCGTCAGTCGGCCTGGGCCTGCAGCAGCCACTGGCCATCCACTTCGCGGGCCAGGCCGCTGGCAGGCAACAGCGCCAGCAGGCGTGCGTGCAGAGCGGCTTCGGTGAAGGTCTTGAGGGTGGTCAGGTCCAGGTTGCCGACCAGGTTGAGGTCGGCCTTGGTGTACGACAGCCAGGCCTTTTTCAGGGCTTGGGCGACGTCGCTACCGGAGGTGCTGGCGAAGCGGCGGTGCCACTGGCGGCCGTCGAAGGTGAAGGTGTGGGCGTGGCTGTAGATGCTTTGGTCGCCACCTTCGGTGCAGCGGTGGCAACGGCACGGGCCTTCGCCGAAGGCGTTGCGCAGGTAGCTGTTGAAGTCCACCACGGGCTTGAGGGACAGGCGTTTGTCGACCTCGAACAGGTCGGCGATAAGGGGTTCTTCGGCGCTCACTCTGGATCCTCGTGTGGTGTGGCTTGCATCGCCGGGCACCCTAACAGATCGGGCCCTTCAGATCACCTTTTGCAGGCCTGGCCTCTTCGCGGGTAAACCCGCTCCCACAGGTACAACACAGCCTTTGAATAATGTGTAGTCCCTGTGGGAGCGGGCGTGCCCGCGAAGAGGCCGGTAGAGACAATAGAGATCACCTGCCGTACTCTACGCGCCCATACGCCTACACACCCACAGAGGTAACCCCGCTTGAGCACCAAGTACCCGTACATCGCCACCATCACCATCAGCGCCGAAGACCGTGGCGGCGACACCGAAGCCTCGGAAAACCCCAACATGCGCGTTGGCCTGGAAGCGGTGACCGAAACGCTGAAGAAGGTGCATTTCGTCGGTACGCTCGCAGCCCCCGAAAAGAACGCCACGCACATCTGCGTGACCCTGGAAAACGGCCTGACCTACTACGGCCCGATCGTCAACGGCCAAGCCGAACTCGAAGGCGGCTGGATTGCCTTCGAGTCCGACATGCTCACCCCGCAGGAACTGGGTCTTTAAGCCCCGGTTGTCCTCAGGAGCCCAGCTCCACCAGGCACTGCTCGAGGATATCCAGGCCTTCCTCGAGCACTTCGGCCTCGATGGTCAGCGGTGCCAGCAGGCGGATGATGTGCCGCGCCTTGCCGCTGGGCATCAGCAGCAGGCCCTTGGCGCGTGCCGCTTCCATCACCTTGGCCAGTTGCGCCGGTGCCGGGCTGCCGTCGGCATTGACGAACTCGATTCCGCGCATGGCGCCGACGCCGGTCAGGCGGCCGATGAACGGGCTCAGGCCCGAGGCCTTCCAGCGCTCGAAGCGGCGCACGATTGCCTGCTCCTGGCGTTCACCCCAGGTAGCGACGTTCTCGTCGGTCATCTGCGCCAGGCTGGCCAGGGCCGCTGCGCAGGCAATCGGGTTGCCTGAATAGGTGCCACCCAGGCCGCCCTTGGGCAGCGCTGCCATCAACTCCTTGCGCCCGACCACCGCACCCAGCGGCATGCCGCCGGCAATGCTCTTGGCCAACAGCAGCAGGTCGGGTTCAAGCCCTAAGCGCGGGAAGGCGAAGCGCTGGCCGGTGCGGCCGAAGCCCGACTGGATCTCGTCGATGATGATCAGGATGCCGTGCTCGTCGCAGAAGCGGCGCAGGGCCTGGGCGAAGGTTGGGTCAAGGGCAAGGAACCCGCCTTCGCCCTGCACCGGCTCGAAGATGAACGCCGCCACATCCTCCACTGCCAGCTCGACGCTGAACAGGCGGTCCATGGCCTTGAGGGCCTGTTCGCAGGTGACCCCGGTGTCGGCGCTAGGGTAGGGCAGGTGGTACACCGGCCCCGGCAGTTCGCCGACCCGCTGCTTGTAAGGGGCGACCTTGCCGTTGAGGTTCAGGGTGGCCAGGGTGCGACCATGGAAGCCGCCGTCGAAGGCGATGATGGCGCGTTTGCCGGTGGCAGCGCGGGCCACTTTCAGGGCATTTTCCGCAGCCTCCGCGCCACTGTTGGTGAGCATGCCGGCCAAGGGGTAGCTGACCGGTACGAATTGGCTCAGTTGCTCCATCAGCGCCAGGTATGGGCCGTGCGGGGCTGCGTTGAATGCGTAGTGGGTCAGGCGAGCGGCCTGGGCCTGGATCGCCTCCACCACGGCCGGGTTGCAGTGGCCCAGGTTGAGTACGCCGATACCGCCGACGAAGTCGATGTAGCGTTTGCCGTCGGTGTCCCATACTTCGGCATTACGGCCATGGGAAAGTGTGATCGGGTGAACGATGGCAATGGATTGGCTGATACTTTCCTGGTTCATGGGGCACGCGGACCTTGTTCGAGTTTCTTATTATCCAAGCGTGTTGGCGGGTTATTCCGCAAACGAATTATTCGATTGCGATCATTCCCTGGATTCTTGATCTTGGCTGATTTTGTATTGCTAGCACTGGCCTCTTCGCGGGTGAACCCGCTCCCACAGGTACGGCGCCACGCTTGAAAGCTGTGCGATCCCTGTGGGAGCGGGCAAGCCCGCGAAGTGGCCGCTACAGGCTGAATCAATCCCCCTCAGCCACCCGCTCCCGAATCCACTGCACGAAGGCCCGCACCTTGGGCACTTCGGCCGCATGCTCGGCATGGGCGATGAAGTGCCGGCCATTGCTCGCCACCGGGTGGTCCCAGGCCACCACCAGCTTGCCCTCGCTCAGCTCTTCGGCCACCAGGTAGCGCGGAATCAGAGCGATCCCGCAGCCGGCAATGGCCGCGCGGATGCACAGGTAGAACGTGTCGAAGCGCGGCCCGTGGTAGCTGTTCTGGCTATGCAACCCCAGCCCCAGGAACCATTCGTGCCAGGCCTCCGGGCGTGACACGCACTGCAACAGGCGGTGCTCGGTCAGCGCCTGGGCACTGTCGAAACGGTGGTTGGCCAGCAGCTGCGGGCTGCATACCGGCACCACCTCTTCGCTGAACAGCTCGATGCAGGTTGCCCCGGGCCAGGTGCCCTGGCCGAAGAAAAACGCAATGTCGGCCTTGGCCTGCACCAGGTCGAACGGCTCCAGCTCATTGCGAATATCCAGGTGAATACGCGGGTAGCGGTCGCCAAAACCCTTCAGCCGGGGCACCAGCCAGCGCGCGCCGAAGGTGGGCTGGGTGGCAATGCGCAGCACTTCGGTCTCGTCGCCGTAGCTGAGGATGTAACGGCTGGAAATGTCGATCTGGGTGAGGATCTTGTTCACTTCGGTGAGGTACAGCGCGCCGGCCGGGGTCAGGTGCAGGCGGCGGCGAATGCGCTGGAACAGCGAGTGCGACAGCATGTCTTCGAGCTGTGCCACCTGCTTGCTGACGGCGCTCTGGGTCAGGTGCAGTTCCTGGGCCGCGCGGGTGAAGCTGAGGTGGCGGGCGGCCGCTTCGAAGCACTGAAGGGCGGTGGTCGAAGGCATCAGGCGTTTGGACATGACGGGCAAATACCGAGCAAAAAAGGAAGGAGTTCATTCCGTAATGGAATCATGTGTTTCGAAAAGGTCGTTTGTTGACCCCGCCCTATAGATTAATACTGACCTGGATCAACGATTACAACCGGTCGTGCGAAGAGGAGGTCAGTACCCGCTTCCGGCATCTGCAAAACAACAACGAACATCAGAAATTTATAAGAATTCTGCTCCAGTCTTCAGCCGCTCCGCTGCGGCCGACCCATTCGAGGGTTCTTCATGGCTTCGCTACACAACAACAAACAGCGCTCCCTGCAGCACGGCCTGACGTCCCGTCAGGTATCCATGATCTCCATCGCCGGCATCATCGGCGCCGGCCTGTTCATCGGGTCCTCCAACGCCATCGCCACCGCCGGCCCGGCTATCCTCATCTCCTACGCCATGACCGGCCTGCTGGTCTTGCTGGTGATGCGCATGCTGGGTGAAATGGCCATCGCCAACCCAAACAGCGGCTCGTTCTCCACCTATGCCTCCGAAGCCATCGGCCCCTGGGCAGGCTTTACCATCGGCTGGCTGTACTGGTGGTTCTGGGTACTGATCATTCCGGTCGAGGCCATCGCCGGCGCCGATATCCTGCATGCCTATTTCCCTGACGTGCCGTCGTGGCTGTTCGCCTTCCTGATCATGCTGGTGCTGTCGGGTACCAACCTGATCAGCGTGAAGAACTTCGGTGCCTTCGAGTACTGGTTCGCGCTGGTCAAGGTGGTGGCGATCATCGCCTTCATCGTGGTCTGCAGCCTGGCAGTGTTCGGCGTCTGGCCGCTGGCCGAGGTGTCCGGGGTCAGCCGGTTGTGGGACAACGGCGGCTTCATGCCCAACGGTTTCGGCACCGTGCTCGGTGGCGTGCTGATCACCATCTTCTCGTTCTTCGGTGCCGAGATCGTCACCATTGCCGCTGACGAAACCGCCAACCCGAAAGACAAGATCCGCCGCGCCACCAACCTGGTGGTGTACCGCATCGCCATCTTTTACCTGGCGTCGATCTTCCTGGTGGTGTCGCTGGTGGCCTGGAACGACCCCGGGCTGAAAGCGGTGGGTTCGTTCCAGCGTGTGCTTGAGGTGCTGAACGTGCCGGGCGCCAAGCTGCTGGTGGATATCGTGGTGCTGGTGGCCGTGACCAGCTGCATGAACTCGGGCCTGTACACCGCGTCGCGCATGCTCTATTCGCTGGGTGCCCGCGGCCAGGCGCTGAGCGTTACCAAGCGTATTTCCGGCGCTGGCGTACCGACCGTGGCGGTCATCTTCTCGACCCTGGCCGGCTTTGCCGGGTGCTTCGTCAACTATGTGTTCCCGGGCAAGGTATTCGGCTTCCTGCTGTCCACCACCGGCGCCATCGCCTTGCTGGTGTACCTGGTGATTGCCGTGTCGCAGCTGCGCATGCGTGCCCGTGCCGAGCGTGAAGGGCGGCCGCTGGAGCTGAAGATGTGGCTGTTCCCGTGGCTGACCTGGCTGGTGATCGGCACCATCGTCATGGTGCTGGGCTACATGCTGTTCAGCGATGCCTACCGCTACGAGACACTGATGACCGCCGGGGTGACTGCGTTCATCCTGCTGGTTTCGCTGACCCAGCGGCGCGCCAGTGTGGCTACCCAGACGGCCTGATGTTTCTGCTTTAATGTGGGGGCGTTGCGCGCCCTTCATATCAATAAGCACAGGAAGCGTATGAACGACCATTCCCTTTCCCTCCAGGCCCTCGCCGCACCCGACGGCACTTGCTACGGCTGCGGTTGCTCCCACCCCAGCGGCCTGCACCTGCAAAGCCATTGGGACGCCGATGGCATCCATCTGGTGTGCCGGCACGCGCCCGACAGCACCTTCATCGGCTGGCCCGGCCTGGTCTACGGCGGGCTGCTGGCGATGCTGGTCGACTGCCACTCCAACTGGACGGCGATGGCTTACCACTACCGCAACGAAGGTCGCGAAGCGGGGAGCCTGCCGCGCATCGACTGTGTCACTGGCAGCCTTGGCCTGAACTACCTCAAGCCCACACCCATGGGCGTGGAACTGTTGCTCAAGGCGCGTGTGGAAGGTGAGGTCGGGCGCAAGACCCGGGTGATCTGCGAAGTCTGGGCCGGCGATGTGCTGACGGTGACCGCCGACTCGGTGTTCGTCCGCGTCGATACCGAAAAGCTCAAGCTCAAGGCCCACGGCCAAGCATGAGCCGACCGTGCTGAGGAGTGGTCGGTGATGGTCAGCGGTCGGGGATGTCTCTAGAGTGAGAGGTTCATTCCCCCAGGCAAGGTTGATCATGACCGATCTCAGTGCTTTCCCCATTACCCGCAAGTGGCCCGCAAAACACCCCGAACGCCTGCAGCTTTACTCGCTGCCTACGCCCAACGGCGTCAAGGTGTCGATCATGCTCGAAGAGATCGGCCTGGCCTATGAGCCGCACAAGGTCAGCTTCGACAATGATGACCAGCTGAGCCCCGAGTTCATTTCGCTCAGCGTCAACAACAAGATCCCCGCCATCCTCGACCCTAATGGCCCGGGTGGCCAGCCACTGCCGCTGTTCGAGTCGGGAGCGATCCTGCAGTACCTGGCGGAGAAGAGCGGCCAGTTGCTCAGCCAGGACCCGGCCCAGCGTTACCAGACCTTGCAGTGGCTGATGTTCCAGATGGGTGGCATCGGGCCAATGTTCGGCCAGGTGGGGTTCTTCCATTTCTTTGCTGGCAAGGAATACGAGGACAAGCGCCCGCGCGACCGTTATGTCAACGAGTCCAAGCGCCTGCTCGGGGTCCTGGACCGGCATCTGAAAGGCCGGGAATGGATGGTCGACGAGTACAGCATTGCCGATATCGCGATCTTCCCGTGGGTGCGTAACCTGGTCGAGCGTTACAACGCCCGTGATCTGGTCGGCTTCGAGCAGTTCAAGGAAGTGCAGCGGGTGCTGGCGGCATTCCTCGAGCGGCCAGCCGTGCAGCGCGGCCTGAAAATTCCAGGTTGAGTAGTTGACTCCGATCCTGTGGGAGCGGGTTTACCCGCGAATGCGATGTTGGGTTTACCGACGCATTCGCGGGTAAACCCGCTCCCACAGGGGACGGTGTACAGATTCAGAATATCTGGTGCAGCACCCAGTACAAGCTACCGGCCAAAAGCATCGCTGCCGGCAAGGTCAGCACCCAGGCCATCAGCAGGTTGACCAGCGTGCGCTTCTGAATCCCTGACCCGTTGGCCACCATGGTCCCGGCTACCCCGGAACTCAGCACATGGGTGGTCGACACCGGCAACCCGAACATGTCCGCCGCACCGATGGTGCACATTGCCACCACTTCAGCCGAAGCCCCCTGGGCATAGCTGAGGTGGGTCTTGCCGATTTTCTCGCCTACCGTTACCACGATACGCCGCCAACCGACCATGGTGCCCAGCCCCAGTGCGATGGCCACGGCCACTTTCACCCATAGTGGGATGTAGCGGGTGGCATCATCCAGCTGGGTCTTGAACAGCAGCAACTGGCTGCGTGTGCCTGCATCGAACCCTACCAGCTGGTTCTTCTCGATCAGGCGGATGGCTTCGCTGGTCAGGTACATGTCATTGCGCACGTTGGCCATGGCTTCGGCCGGTACCCGCTTGAGCGAGCCATAACCTTTGACCTCTTCGCCGATCATGCCGGTAAGCGCTGCCAGCGCCGGTATCAGTTGCGGGTTGGCCCGTGGCTCGGCAATGAACGTGGTCAGCACCTGGCGCGGGTCGGCCGGTGCCGCTTGCGGGTTGCTGCGCACCAGTGCCTGGCGGGTTACCTCGGCGACCGCGGAAAACTGCAAGGCTTGCTCATTGGGCATGGTCTTGTTCAGTGCGTAAGCCATCGGCAGGGTACCAACCAGAATCAGCATGATAAGGCCCATGCCTTTCTGGCCGTCATTGGAGCCGTGGGCAAAGGACACCCCGGTGCAGGTCAGGATCAGCACGCCACGGATCCACCATGGCGGAGGTGTCTGGCCTTCCGGCGCCTGGTACAGCGCCTTGCGCTTGACCAGCGCGCGCAGGGCCAGCAGCAATAGCGCGGCACAGGCAAAGCCGATCAGTGGCGAGAACAGCAGGGCATAACCGACCTTGCTGGCCTGGGCCCAGTCCACGCCACTGGTGCCGTCGCGCCCGTGCATCAGCGCATTGGCCACGCCCACGCCGATGATCGAACCGATCAGGGTGTGCGAGGATGAGGCCGGCAGGCCCAGCCACCAGGTGCCAAGGTTCCAGATGATCGCCGCCAGCAGCAGGGCGAAGACCATGGCGAAGCCGGCCGAGGAACCAACCTGCAGAATCAGCTCCACCGGCAGCAGGGCGATGATGCCGAACGCCACCGCGCCGCTGGAAAGCAGCACCCCGAGGAAGTTGCACAGCCCGGACCAGACCACTGCGACCGGTGCCGGCAACGAGTGGGTGTAGATGACGGTGGCCACTGCGTTGGCGGTGTCATGGAAGCCATTGACGAACTCGAAGCCCAGGGCAATCAGCAACGCCAGGCCCAGCAGCAGGAATGGCGTAACCGTGGTGATTACCGTACCGCTGGCCGCCACGTCCTGCTTCAGGCTCCAGGCGGTATAGGCAATGCCGGCCAGCAGCAGGCCGAAGAACAACACCAGGGTGGCACGCCCGGGTTTGTGGGCAAGTTGCGGGCGGGCATCGCGTTGAGCCAGTTGCGGCAGGCTGGCCAGTGAAGGGGTTGCCATGGTGGCTCCGGTTGGAGTGGGCAAGGGTGCCGAAGGCCTTGAGCATAGAAACAATTCGTAACCCGGCCGTGACCTCGATCAATGATTTATCTAGGCTCAAGACGGACGGTAGTGGCAGGAGAAGCCCATGATTCGCTGCAAGCGTGTCTACGATGCGGTTGAGCAAGACGACGGCCAGCGCGTGCTGGTTGATCGCCTGTGGCCGCGTAACAAACGCAAGGACGACCTGCACGGGCAGTGGTTGCGCGAAGTTGCACCCTCTGATGAGTTGCGCAAGGCATTTCACCAGGGAGAAGTGGATTTCGCCGGCTTCACCCAGCGTTACCGGCAGGAGCTGGCGGCGCACCCCGAGCACTGGTACCCGCTGCTCGATCTGGCCGGAAAGGGCACGCTGACATTGCTTTATGCGGGCAAGGATACTGAGCACAACAATGCCCGGGTGCTGGCCGAATGGCTGGAGGACGAACTGGATCGCCGTGGGCCCGGCAGTTCGCCCGTGTGCTACGCCCCATGATTGGTATTCGTTGTGCTGGCCCTATCGCCGGCAAGCCAGCTCCCACAGGTACGGCGCTGCCTTCAAGGCTATCGTTGTAACTGTGGGAGCTGGCTTGCCGGCGATAGGGCCGGGCCTGGCAAACCGAAGAGTCCGAAATGTGATGTCCCTGAAACTGACCCCCGCCAACGACACCCACCGCACCTTCGCCCGCGACCTCACGCGCCGCGCCATGCTGCCGTACTACCGCGAATACGACCTGCTGTGGCTAGAGGAAGCCTTCGACGAAGCCTGGGGCTGGCGCGAGCAATGGCTGGTGACCGAAGGCGACGCCGTGCTCGGCTTCTGCAGCCTCAGCCAGGACCGCCAGGCGCTGTTCATTCGCGAGTTGCATCTGCTACCCGAGCACCGTGGGCGTGGGGTGGGCAGCTGGGTGCTGGAGCAGTTGGCACTGTGGGCCCGCCAGCGGCACCTGCCGCTGCTGCGGCTGATGGTGTTTCGCAGCAACCCGGCGCGCGTGCTCTACCAACGCCACGGCTTCGTCGAAATGGGCGAGGACGAATGCTTTGTGCGCATGCAGCGCACGATCGACTAATAGCTTAATGATGGCTTGTCGCGACTGGTGAGCATCGGCATAGTGAACCCAGGCGTTCACGGCTGCCTGCTGGCGGGTAGGCCGTACATGATTGTGATCAGGGACAAGGAGAACCCCATGAATGGAATCGGTCCGCGGCTGCGGGAAGAGCGAGAACGCCTGGGGATGACCCAGCGCGTGTTTGGCGATATCGGCGGGGTCGAACCCAATGCCCAAGGCAAATACGAGAGTGGTGAGCGTTCGCCGCGGGTCGACTACCTGGCGGCTTTGGCAGCCAGGGGCGTGGATGCACTTTATGTGCTCAGCGGCACCCGCACCCCCGTACCGCTCGAGGGGCTGAGCACCGATGAGTCCGGTTTGCTGGGGGCTTTCCGGCAGTTGTCATGCGACGACCAAGCGGCCCTTTGGCACTTGTTGCGGCGTTTGACCAACAACGACAAATCCCGGCAGACAATGAGGCCGCTTACGGTTGAACGTCAGGCGTTTCTTACGGAAGGAATGCGTTAGGTCCGCCGTGAAAAATTTTGTTAAGGTGGCAGGATCCAATCGCCCTGCTGACGAGGTGTGTGCTTGATTAGGGTCTTAGTGGTCGACGATCACGATCTGGTACGAACCGGTATTACACGCATGCTTGCCGACATCGATGGTCTGCAGGTGGTGGGCGAAGGTGATTCGGGTGAATCGGCACTCAAGCTGGCCCGTGAGCTGAAGCCGGATGTGGTGCTGATGGACGTGAAAATGCCTGGCATCGGTGGCCTGGAGGCAACCCGCAAGCTGCTGCGCAGCCACCCGGACATCAAGGTGGTTGCCGTGACCGTGTGCGAGGAAGACCCGTTCCCCACGCGCCTGCTGCAGGCCGGTGCTGCTGGCTACCTGACCAAAGGCGCCGGCCTTGACGAAATGGTCCAGGCCATCCGCCTGGCCTTCGCCGGCCAGCGCTACATCAGCCCGCAGATTGCCCAGCAGATGGCGTTGAAACCCTTCCAGCCGCAGGGTTCGCCGTTCGATGCCTTGTCGGAACGGGAAATCCAGATTGCCCTGATGATCGTCGGCTGCCAGAAAGTGCAGATCATCTCAGACAAGTTGTGCCTCTCGCCCAAGACCGTCAATACTTACCGTTATCGGATCTTTGAAAAACTCTCGGTTACCAGCGACGTCGAACTGACCTTGCTGGCCGTTCGCCACGGCATGGTCGACGCAAGCCTGTAAAACCTCATGTCCCAAGTTTTCGATGCCAGCGCATTCCTGGCTACCTGCAGTGGTCGCCCGGGCGTCTACCGGATGTTCGACGGCGAAGCCCGGCTGCTTTACGTGGGCAAGGCCAAGAACCTCAAGAAGCGCCTGGCCAGCTATTTCCGCAAGACCGGCCTGGCGCCCAAGACCGCCGCGCTGGTGGCCCGCATCGCCCAGGTCGAAACCACCATCACCGCCAACGAAACCGAGGCGTTGCTGCTGGAACAGAACCTGATCAAGGAATGGCGGCCGCCGTACAACATCCTGCTGCGCGATGACAAATCCTACCCCTACGTGTTCCTTTCCGACGGCGAGTTCCCGCGGCTGGGCATCCACCGTGGGGCGAAGAAGGCCAAGGGCCGCTACTTTGGCCCGTACCCCAGCGCCGGAGCCATTCGCGAAAGCCTCAGCCTGCTGCAGAAGGCCTTTTCGGTGCGTCAGTGCGAAGACAGCTATTACGCCAACCGCACCCGGCCATGCCTGCAGTACCAGATCAAGCGCTGCAAAGGGCCCTGCACGGGCCTGGTGACCGCCGAGGAATATGCCGAGGACGTGCGCCACTCGGTGATGTTCCTCGAAGGGCGTAGCCAGCAACTGGGCAACGAGCTCAATGCCGAGATGGAGAAGGCCGCCATGGCCCTCAATTTCGAAAAGGCCGCCGAGTTGCGCGACCAGATCGCCTTGTTGCGCCGGGTCCAGGACCAGCAGTACATCGAAGGCGGCAGCGGCGATGTCGACGTTGTCGCCGCCTTCGTCAACCCTGGTGGCGCCTGCGTGCACCTGATCAGCGTACGCGGCGGGCGGGTGCTGGGCAGCAAGAACTTCTTCCCGCAGGTAGGTATCGAGGAGGAGGTGGCCGAAGTGATGGCCGCGTTCCTTTCCCAGTACTACCTGGGCAATGCCGAGCGCGAATTGCCGGGCGAACTGATCGTCAACGTGGTGCATGAAGACTTCGCAGCCATCAGCGAAGCCCTGCACACCCTGCGTGGCCGCGAGCTGACCATCAGCCACCGGGTACGCGGTACCCGCGCCCGCTGGCAGCAGCTGGCGGTGACCAACGCCGAGCAGGCGCTCAATGCCCGCCTGGCCAACCGCCAGCACATGGCCGCACGTTTCGAGGCCTTGGCCGAGGTACTGGGCCTGGACGAGGTGCCGCAGCGCCTGGAGTGCTACGACATCAGCCATTCCAGCGGCGAAGCCACCGTGGCCAGTTGCGTGGTATTCGGCCCCGAAGGCCCGCTCAAGTCCGACTACCGCCGCTTCAACATCGAAGGCGTCACCGGCGGTGACGACTACGCCGCCATGCACCAGGCCCTGACCCGCCGTTACGGGCGCATCAAGGACGGCGAGGGCAAGCTGCCCGACGTGCTGCTGGTGGACGGCGGCAAAGGCCAGCTGAACATGGCCCGTGACGTAATGCAGGAGCTGGGCTTCAGTGACCTGACCCTGCTTGGCGTGGCCAAGGGCGTGACGCGCAAGGCCGGTTTCGAAACCCTGTACCTGAACGACGTGCACCATGAGTTTACCCTCAAGGGCGACTCACCGGCCTTGCACCTGATCCAGCAGATCCGTGACGAGGCCCACCGTTTCGCCATCACCGGCCACCGCGCCCGCCGTGGCAAGGCCCGCCGGGTGTCCAGCCTGGAGGATGTGGCCGGGGTAGGGCCCAAGCGCCGGCGCGACCTGCTGAAACATTTCGGCGGCCTGCAGGAGCTCAACCGCGCCAGTATCGATGAAATCGCCAAAGCGCCCGGCATCAGTAAAAAGCTTGCCGAGTCGATTTATGCCAGCCTGCATAGCGAGTAGAATGCGGGCTCAACTTGCGGCCAGTCGTACCGATGAATATTCCAAACCTGCTCACCGTTCTACGCGTCCTGCTCATCCCGATCTTCATCCTGCTGTTCTATATGCCCTATCACTGGAGCTATATGGCCGCCAGCAGCGTGTTTGCCGTTGCCGCCGCCACCGACTGGCTGGACGGCTACCTGGCGCGTCGCCTGCAGCAGAGCACGCCGTTCGGTGCGTTTCTCGACCCAGTGGCCGACAAGCTGATGGTGGCGGTGGCCCTGGTGCTGCTGGTGCAAACCCACGCCAACTTCTGGCTGACCCTGCCGGCTGCGGTGATCATCGGCCGCGAGATCGTGGTATCGGCGTTGCGCGAGTGGATGGCCGAGCTGGGCGCGCGGGCGCATGTGGCGGTGTCCAACCTTGGCAAGTGGAAAACCGCGGCGCAGATGCTGGCGCTGGTGATCCTGCTGGCCAACCCGCCAGCGGTGACCTTCTGGGTAATTCTGGGTTACGCGCTGCTGCTGGTGGCGGCGGGGTTGACCCTGTGGTCGATGGTGCACTACCTGCTGGCCGCCTGGCCGCACCTGCGCGAAGGCTCGGAGCAGAAGTAAAAGTTTTTTTGAATCAAGGGGTTGACGCTGTTTTAGAAATCGCTAGAATGGCACCCATCACGACGCGGGAATAGCTCAGTTGGTAGAGCACGACCTTGCCAAGGTCGGGGTCGCGAGTTCGAGTCTCGTTTCCCGCTCCAAATTGGCCCTTATCGAAGTATTTCGGTGGGGCAAGAAATAAGGCCCTTCGCAGACTGTGTGAAAACCTAGCAATCTGTCCGGCCCTTTAGGAAAATGCTCCGCATCGAAAGATACGGAGCATTTTTCGTTATGGCCTACATCCAGGGAGAGTCCCGCAGCCAGACCAGCTTGTTCCCGGTCTCGCTGGAAGAGCTGATCCCTGAGGATCACCTCGTTCGTGTCATCGACCTGTATGTCGCTAGGCTGGATTTGGCACAGCTGGGTTTCGACAAAGCTCAGCCCAAGGCCACTGGGCGCCCTGCCTACGACCCCGCCGATCAGCTCAAGCTCTACCTCTATGGCTATTTTCAGCGCATCCGTTCATCGCGGCGTCTGGAAGCCGAGTGCCAGCGCAACATCGAAGTGATGTGGTTGCTTAACCGACTCAAACCTGACTTCAAAACCATCGCTGACTTCCGCAAGAACACAAAGTCGCTTTCGTTACGACGTGCCGGGCCTTTGTACAGTTCTGCCGAGCTGCCGGTTTGATTGCCGGTGACCTGATTGCCATCGACGGGAGCAAGTTTCAGGCAGTTGCTTCTTCGCGGCGCCATTTGAACTTGAATCAACTCAAGCGTCAGGAAGAGAAGCTGGATAAGCGAATCGCTCAATACCTGGCTGAGCTGGATGCCGCTGACAAGACTGAGGGCGAGCAAGTGGTAGATCGCTCTGCGATCAAGGCGGCCTTGGCGAAGCTTGAGGCCAAGCAGCAAGACAACCGCAGTTGCCAAGCCTTGATGAAGTCGATGGGGCTGGAGCAGTTCAACACACATGAAAGCGATGCCCGAATGATGCGCACGCCAAAGGGGGCGCGTGTTGCCTATAACGTACAGACCGCGGTCGACGCAGAACACTGTCTGATTTTGCATCACGAAGTCACACAAGACGGTGATGACCGCAAGCAGCTTGAACCCATGGCTACAGCTACTAAGGCTGAGTTGGGGCAGGAAGCGTTGACCGTGACAGCCGATATGGGCTACTCAAACGGCCAGCAGTTCCAAGCGTGTGAGGAAGCCTCCATTACCGCGTACGTGCCGCCAAACCGAACCTCGAACCCAGGCGGAGAGACATTATTCGAGCGCAAGGACTTTACCTACGACGCCGAACAGGATCGGTACCAGTGCCCGGCAGGTCAGTGGCTAATGCTGAAGCAGCGCTACAAGGGCGACCGGATCTACCAGGCGGCGATCAGTGATTGTGCCAGGTGCGCGCTGAAAGCCCGATGCACGACGGCCAAGCGCCGCTATGTCTCGCGCCACGCTCAAGAGGAAGCCTTTGAGCGCATGGCGCAGCGAATGCAACTGCATCCAGAGATGATGGAGCGACGTCGATCCATCGTGGAGCACCCGTTTGGCAATCTCAAACAATGGCTATTTGGGAACGGGCGCTTCCTGCTGCGACAACTCGAAGGTACAAGAGCTGAAATGGCGCTGGCTGTGACCGCTTACAACCTCAAGCGAGCGATCAGCGTCCTGGGTGCCAAGCAAATGATGCAACTGATGGGCTGAAGAGCCTTTTTCAGCACAAAAACAAACGCCCCGAACAAGTCGGGGCGTTTGGTCTAGGGCCTGTCAGTGTGTTTTCACACAGTCTGTTCGGGGCCTTTTTTCGTTTCTGTCATTTGCTCTTTTCACTCCGCCGCCACGCCTGTCTGCTTGATCGACGCCACGCTAAGATCTGGTCATCAAAGGAGGCTTGAGATGCCCCGATCTTCTAATACCAGTGTTGCCACTGAAGTCAGAAACCTTGCCCAAAAGCACCATGTTACCGCGGAGCGTGACGGGGTGAGTGGTATGGCTGTGACTATCAGTCGTCTGGCTGGCGATATCATCAACCTGGACGTCGTCGAACAGTTGCTGGTGAACCTTAAAAGAAAAGGCGTGCTCAGCAAGGTTGAGATCATGGCACTGCAAGGGCGCTATCTCGCCGAAAAACGGTGCACCAGGAAACCGATCCGCGCATGAGCTTCGATCCGTTCGGAGATTTCGAGGTGGCAGGCTACCTGCAGAATGCCCTGCAACTCAAAGACCCTGTCGAAGTCAAAGAGTCGGAGCATTTGTCGTTCGAAGCAAGTATCGAAGAGGCGCTGGCGTTTCTAGAGAATGAGCCTTCGATCGACTATGGCGCGGTTCTCAAGGCGTAGCAGGGCTCGACACAACCCTGCTGCAGACCTGGATGTGGTGGCTATGCCCAAGCTACCGGTTGAGCACAATCCCTTCCTGCGCATGGAGGAGGTGCCTCAACTGCTGAGCAAGCTGCGAGGTTATCATGGCGGTCATGTCGACTGGCAGATGGGGCTTGCCATGGCGCTGGGCGGATTACTCAGTGTAAGTTGGGGAGTTCGGTGGGCTTATCGCGCCCCGGAAAAAACTCTTGTGCGGCTTATTTTCTTGCTTTTTGACCGTAAGCGCAGTGCTCTTGTTGATTCGGCCGTGAATAAATTCACGAACTGTGAATCCATGCTCCACTGAATGCGCGTTGATGCGCTTTACCGTATCGATATCCTGTTGTTGTTAACGCTGCCGCGCAGTGACCGTGATGCCTCAGGGCCTGAACAACAACAAGGGTATGAACTTGCGATGAGCAACCCAAGAACGCTATATCAGAAGCATATCGATTCCCACTCTGTCTGCGAGCTCGATGATCAGGGCCATGTCCTGCTGTACATCGATCGTCAAGTCGCCAACGAGTACACCAGTCCCCAAGCTTTCAGCGGCCTGCGCGAAGCGGGGCGCAAGGTTTGGCGCCCATCCGCCACCCTCTGCGTGGTGGACCATGTAAACCCGACTGCTCCGGAGCGTATTGCCGACATGCCTGATGCCGGCGGGGCGCTGCAGGTCAACTACTTTGAACAAAATTGCCGCGACTTTGGTATTGAGCTGTTCGATGTATTGGACAAGCGTCAGGGTATCGAGCACGTTGTAGCCCCTGAGCAGGGGTTTATCCTGCCGGGTATGGTCGTCGCTGCAGGTGATAGCCACACCACCACTTATGGTGCATTGGGGGCGTTCGGCTTCGGTATTGGTACTTCCGAAATCGAGCACCTGCTGGCTACTCAGACATTGGTTTACAAGCGTCTGAAAACCATGCGCGTCACTGTCGAGGGTGAGCCAGGTCCTGGCTTGGTGTCCAAAGACATCATCATGGAACTGATCCGCCAGATCGGCGCTGCAGGCGCCACTGGTTATGCGATTGAATTTACCGGTCCTGCGATCAGCGCGTTGAGTGTCGAAGCACGCATGACCATCTGTAACATGGCTGTAGAAGCCGGCGCGCGTGGTGCTTTCATGGCGCCCGACGACAAGGTCTACGCCTACCTTCAGGACAAGCCCCGTGCGCCGAAGGGAGCGCAATGGCAAGCGGCTGTTGAGCAGTGGAAGACCTTGTTCACCGACCCTGACGCGAGCTTCGATAAAGAAGTCCACATGCATGTTGCGGACGTGCAGCCCATGGTCACCTGGGGCACAAGTCCCGACCAGGCAGCCTCGATTACAGGTGTCGTGCCTGATCCGATGCAGGAGAAAGATCTCATCCTTCGTCAGGACCTGCAGCGTGCTCTGCGCTACATGGATCTGCAGCCTGGCACCGCGTTGGAAGGTATCCGCATTAGTCACGCCTTCATCGGCTCGTGCACCAATGCTCGAATCGAAGACCTTCGGGACGCCGCCCGCGTGGTCAGTGGCCGCAAAGTTGCGGCCGGTGTACGGGCGATGATTGTTCCTGGTTCGACGATGGTTCGTGATCAAGCGGAATCTGAAGGGCTTGCGCAGATTTTCCGCGATGCAGGTTTCGAATGGCGCCAGTCGGGTTGCTCGATGTGCCTGGCCATGAACGACGATGTTCTGAGCCCAGGGGACCGATGTGCTTCAAGTACTAACCGTAACTTCGAAGGACGCCAGGGCGCCGGTGCACGTACTCACTTGATGAGCCCAGCGATGGTTGCCGCTGCTGCGGTCACTGGTCATTTGGTCGATGTACGTTCTTTGGCGTTGGAGGCATGAGCATGGAACCTTTCAAGTATGTAGAGGGCTACGCTGCCCCGATGCTGGCAGCTAACGTCGATACCGATGTGATCATGCCCAAGCAGTTTCTCAAAGGTATCGACCGGAGTGGCTTGGACCGTGGCGTGTTTTTCGACCTGCGCTTCCTCCTCGATGGCACGCCAAACCCAGACTTCGTGCTCAATCAAGATCCATGGAATACCTCGACCTTCCTGGTGGTGGGCCCCAACTTTGGCTGTGGTTCCAGCCGCGAGCATGCGGTTTGGGGATTAAAGCAGTTGGGCATCCGGGCGTTGATCGGTACCACGTTTGCCGGGATTTTCTACGACAACTGCCAGCGTAATGGCGTACTCACCATCCAGCTCAGCCCCGCGGAATTGAAGGAATTGGGGCACGTGGTGAGTGAGCGTGGAGGTTCTTGCATCGCGATCGACCTTGAGGCACAGCACATTCTTCTGGTGGACGGTAGAGCAATCGAATTCAAGATCGATGCACTGCGCAAGCAAGCACTAATGCTGGGGCTGGACGCCATCGGCACGACGCTGCAGCGCAGCGATGACATTCGTGCCTTCGAGGCGCGCCACCTTCAGAGCAACCCCTGGCTGGTTTGATCGAAAGCTGATTGATGGGCGGGGGCGCGTCCCCCGCCTCGGAGTGTTGCCATGTTGAATGGATCTAGCCACGGCGACTGGCCTGCAGGCTATCTGATCAATCCCTGCGCGCCATCCTTGTCCGGGCAATGGCATGAGGCATTCGAAGGGATGCCCTCGGCCATCGTGAGTGATAGCTTGGGCCGTAATGCCGGCGGTTTGGGTTTGAAGCCCTATCACGGCCTACGCCATCTTTGTGGCACAGCGCTCACCGTACGGGTGCGACCGGGTGATAATTTGATGGTACTCAAGGCTATCCAAATGGCGAGGCCAGGCGATGTGCTGGTAATCGATGGCAGCGCCGACCTAAGCCGGGCTGTGATTGGTGGCATCATGCGGGCCATGGCCATCAAGGCGGGCATTACCGGGGTGGTAATCAATGGTGCCATTCGGGACCGAGAAGAATGGCTCGACGGCGAGCTACCGGTCTATGCGCTGGGTTATGTTCACCGTGGTCCCAGTACCGACGGTGGTGGCGAGATTAACGTTCCGCTGGTGTGTGCGGGAATGTTGGTCAATCCGGGGGATCTCATCGTTGGCGATGCCGATGGTGTCGTCGCAGTGAGGGCTGAAGAACTTCCCAAGATTCACGCGCGTTGCACCGAGTTGTTGGATCGCGAGGCCGCCATTCTCAAGGCAGTGGCCTCCGATGACCTGGACCCTACGCGATTTGACGAACTCTTGCGAAGCAAAGGGTGCCCTATTTAGCTTGGAACAATGGAACCGGTTCAGTCCGCTTTTAAACGACTGAACCACCCTTCGAGGAATTCGACGCAGGCTCGAAGCTTGCCTGACTCTCCCAGCCTGGTCGGATAAACCGCCCATACATTCGCGCTTTGACTGTAGTCGTGGAGTACCTGGACTAGGCGCCCCTGCTCTAAAAGCGGTTTGACATCCCACATCGATCGCAACAATAGCCCGCGATGCTTAAGGGCCCACTGCAACACTATCTCACCATTGTTGGATGACAAGCGCCCGTTGACCCGAACGGTTACTTCTTTATTGCCGTTTCGCAGCTGCCAAACGCCAAAGCTGTTATTCCTCTCTTTCAACACCAGGCAATCATGTTGCGCAAGATCTTCCAGTGTCTTGGGTGTGCCGCGTTTTTCCAGATACTCAGGCGTCGCACAGATAACCCTTCGATTAGCCACTAACTGGCGGCTAATATGCTGGCCGGGAATATCATCGCCAACGCGAATCTCCAGGTCGAAACCTTCCGCAACGATATCAACTACGCGGTCAAAAACGTCCACGCGCACTTCGAGGTCGGGATATTCCACCGCCAATTCGGCAATCGCGGGGGCGACGTAATTTCGCCCAAAGCCGAAGCTGCTACAAATATGCAGAAGGCCACGTGGTGCTTTGCGCACTTGGCTAAGGTCGCCCATAAAGTCGTCAATGTCATTCAAAATCCGGGTAGCCCATTGCTCAGCCCTGACACCTGTATCCGTGAGGGCGATACGCCGAGTTGAACGATGAATCAGCTTTGTGCCTAGCGTTTGCTCAAGGATTTTGATGCGTTTGCTGATGTAGGCAGGTGACTGCTGCAGCTCGATCGCGGCGGCGGCAAAGCTTAATTTGCGAATGACTGTCAGGAACACCCGCAGGTCTTCGGGCAGTGGAGCTTCTTCATGATTCGTGTTCATAGCGTGCATAGATGGCATGTTTTTCTACAGGTGGGTAAAGGATAGCATGTGCCTAGCCTCGAGCTTCCGTGATTCAGGCAGATTTTAATTTTCCTCACACAAAAATAATTGAGGACCAGTCAATGACTTCGCTTGCCCTTGCCTCATCGAAAAAAAGCCGCTTCAGTGCGCTCATGGAGTATGAAATCGGAGTGATCCCATTTCCATACTTTCTTGGCATATCCCTGATCGTATTCTGCTCCGCGCATTTTGGACTCTTGCCAAAGACCATGATTGGTGGTTTGGCTGTCATCATGACGCTTGGTATGTTTTTGGGTCAAATCGGGCAACGTTTGCCTATTCTGAAAGATATAGGCGGCGGAGCCATTCTATGCCTGTTGCTGCCTTCAGTGCTAGTGTTTCATGGTTTCTTCGGTAGCACGACAATCGACGCTACCAAGATGCTGATGAAAGATGCCAACTTCCTTTATTTCGTTATTGCCAGCCTGGTGGTGGGTAGTATTTTAGGTATGAATCGGACCATCCTGGTTCAAGGGATGATTCGCATGTTCGTACCCTTGTTGGCGGGTACTGTCGCTGCAATCGCGGCCGGTATTTTGGTTGGTGTGAGCTTTGGCTACACCGTGCACCACACTCTCTTTTACATTATCGTTCCCATCATCGGCGGGGGCATTGGTGAAGGTATTTTGCCGCTGTCTTTGGCCTATGCCCATATCCTTGGAGGCTCACCTGAGCAGTTCGTAGCGCAGCTGGTTCCCGCTGCGGTTGTGGGAAATATCGTGGCTATCATCTGTGCTGGTGTACTGGCTCGCATAGCGGTTAGAAAACCGCACCTGAATGGCGACGGTATGCTGATTCGCGCCAAGGAAGAAAACGACCAATTCAAGGTGGAAGAGGTCGAAGATAAAGAAATCGACTTCCGTTACATGGGCGCGGGCGTACTTCTGATCTGTGCGTTCTTTGTGTTGGGTGGGCTGCTGGAAAAGCTGGTGCATATTCCAGGCCCTGTAATGATGATTGTTGTCGCTGTACTGTTTAAATATCTTCGGGTACTGCCGGACCGGCTTGAAAAAGGTAGCAAACGTTTCTACAAGCTGGTTTCGACGGTGTTTATCTGGCCAACCATGATCGGTTTGGGCATGCTCTATGTTCCTCTGGAAAGTGTGGCTAGCGTGTTCTCTCTTGGTTATGTGATGGTCTGTATCGCAGTCGTAGTTGCGATGGCGCTAGCAGGCTTCCTGGTGGGTAATATGCTGAAAATGTACCCGATCGAGTCTGCCATCGTTACCTGCTGCCACAGCGGCTTGGGCGGCACGGGCGACGTCGCAATTCTTTCCGCTTGTAACCGTATGGCATTGATGCCGTTTGCTCAGATTTCCACGCGAATCGGCGGGGCGGCTACTGTAATCGCCGCGACGGTTCTGATGGGAATCTGGCATTAATCTAGCTGGTCGGTCACCGGCTTAGATTGGATGTACCTTGGCCCCCTTTTTCATTCCCTTTTGCCACGCTCTTGGGGGAATGCAGGAAGGGGGTTTTTTTATCGATATGTCTATCTCGCTGCTCACAACCGAAACCAGCAGTTCCTGGTACTGCAGCTGATTCAGGCATTCGCTGTGTTTACAGCAAATCCATCCGTGGTGAGCATCAGGCTCAAATCACTATAGCTGGCTTATGCTCTGTAGCTGATGAGTTTGAACCGACGGGAAGTGAGGCGAGTGCCTGGCGGGGCGAGGGAGAAGCGGGCAAGGGTAGGCGCGGGACTGATATAAAGAACAGGGGCTGAGTGGCTAACTCAACCCATGTCACTGGGCGCGCTGTGGCCAGAGGCTAAATTAACGGCAAAAGGAGTTTGGTCGCGTCTTTTGAAATGCCGGTTTAGGATCTTTGTTGCAAGGCTTCGGGATTGACCAGGTCTTTAGGCACTTGGCCGTCAAGCCCAGCTAACAGATTCTGCAGCGCGCGCTGCGCCATGGCCAAGCGAGTTTGAATGGTGGCAGAGCCGATGTGAGGGACTGTTACAGCATTGTCGAGTTTGAACAGTGGCGACTCTGAAAGAGGCTCTTTCATATACACGTCCAGACCTGCAGCGCGTATGCGCCGACTTGCCAAAGCATCAACCAGCGCGCTCTCGTCGACGATAGGGCCTCGTGAGACGTTGATAAAAATGGCCTCGGGCTTCATCAAAGACAGTTCTTGATGGCTGATGAGATTCCGGGTTTCTGAAGTCAATGGAACAACAGGGCAAACGAAATCAGCTTCTCTTAATAATTGATATTGAGGAACCCACTTTGCCCCAAGCTCTGCTTCAAGATCCGGTTTGCGGCTGCTCCCGGAGTAAAGAATGGTCATGCCAAAACCAAAACGCCCTCTGCGTGCGATCGCGGCGCCGATCTTGCCCAGGCCGATGATACCGAGCGTCTTGCCGTGGACATCACAACCAAATGCCGACTCATCAATAGTTTTTTGCCAAGCACCTGATTTTGTCCAGGCGTCGAGCTCTGGGATGCGCCGGGCCGTGGCGAAAATCAACGCGAAGGCGAGATCGGCCGTTGTCTCATTCAACACATCTGGGGTATTGGTCAGCAGGATGCCGCGCCGAGTCAGATACGCCAAATCATAATTGTCGTAGCCCACTGAAATACTAGAGACAATCTCCAGATTGTGCGCAGCCTCAAGCTCACGTTCGCCCAATTTTCGGTTGCCGCCAATCAGTCCATGAGCGCTCGGAAGCGCAGCCTGGAATTGAGCATCAATGTCACCGTTTTTTGCATCGAGTATTACAATATTGTAATGGTCAGCATACGGAGCCAGTAGGTTCGGATGAACGCGGCTAAATGCGACGATCGTTTTTTTCATCAAAACATGACCTATAGGTTAGTTAAAGCTTCTGCCGGCCTGAAGATAGGTGTCGGCTAATCGTTTGTAGCTATCGGACAAAGAGTATTTTGTAATTAATTGCGAAGCTGTCAATGCTGGATGTTCGCCTGGCTGTTCCGCGCAAAGTGCCTCGTAGGTCGCTCGCACCGCGGCAAAGTAGGGCTTGTGCCCGTTAACAACTATTCGAACATTCGCTGCGGCTAGTCGATCAGGATCGGCCAGTTCAGGGTTGCCATAATTTATTAGCATAATCGGCACTCTTAAATGCGCAGTTAGCTGGGCAAGATGATCGAAGTCCTTCACGCCCACTAGGCAAATGGCATCGGCGCCGGCTTTTTGATAAGCGGTCGTTCGGGCAATTGAGTCGTTGAGTGTTGTGACCCCGGCATGGGTTCTGGCGATTATGCTCAGGGTCTCATCGGAGCGGGCGACTCGAGCCGCATAGATTTTGCTTGCAGCCTCATCGAGGCTGATCAGTTGCGTGGAGGCGTTATTGTATCCTGCGGGCAGCTGTGTATCTTCAAGCGTCAGGGCTGCGACTCCGGCTTTTTGCAGTTCAGTAACGGTCCGCATGACGTTCAGGGCATTTCCGTAACCGTGATCGGCGTCGGCAATGACCGGAATTTGGCTGGCTCTGCCAAGCCTGGCTGCTTGCTCGGTGAATTCGTCTAGCGTAATCAGGGTAATGTCCGGTGCACCGAGAACCTGAAGAGAGGCGACAGAGCCACCCAAGATGGCTGTTTCGAAGCCGATATCGGCGGCCATGCGCACGGAGAGGGGATCGAAGACTGAGGCTGCAAACTTACACGACGCCCCCTGCAGGAGGGCGCGAAACGCGGTGCGAAGTTCCGAATGAGACCGTTCGTTCATGAGGTAGCTCCCAAAGCAAAATGCCAGCTCGCGTGATAAGCGCGAAGCTGGCATCTGTTACTGCTTACTTTTGAATGGCGTAGGATTCCGATTTCTGCTCCGGTTTGTCGCTCTTCAGTGCGGCGACTTCACGCTTGGCTGTTTCGACATCGAACGCGTTGTCCCATTTGGCAATCGCGATCGTGCCGATACCGTTACCAATCAAGTTGGTCACGGCCCGAGCTTCGTTGAGGAACCGGTCAATTCCCAGGAGCAGTACCAGACCAACCAATGGAATTGTATGGATAGTGGTGAGCGTGGCTGCCAAGGTAATGAAGCCGGCACCTGCGACACCTGCCGAACCTTTAGAAGTGAGGAGCAGCACGCCGAGCAGAACCATCTGATCCATAAGCGACAGCGGTGTATTGGTCGCTTGAGCGACGAATATTGCAGCCATCGTCAGGTAGATGCAGGTACCGTCAGCATTGAAGGTATAGCCTGTGGGTAGGACCATCCCCACGACGGATTTTTTGCAACCCAGCTTTTCAAGTTTAGCCATCATCCGTGGCAACACCGCTTCAGTGGAGCAGGTCCCCAAGGTAACGAGGATCTCGTCTTTGAAGTAACGCAGGAACTGCATCAGCGGCAGCCCCGACCACCGTGCCACCGCACCCAGGATGACAACGATGAAGACCAGGGTAGTAATGTACAGCGCGATGAGCAGTTGCCCGAGGGAGAGGAGGGTGCCCACGCCGTACTTGCCAATCGTGAACGCCATCCCAGCGCCGGCACCCAAGGGAGCGAGGCGCATGACCATAGCGACGATCTTGAACAATCCGTGCAGGAAGAGATCAATCATGTTGATCAATGGCTTGCTGGTCGGACCCATTTGCACAAGCGCCACACCCATCAACACCGAAAGCAGGATGACTTGAAGCATGGAGCCTTTGGCAAAGGCATCGATGAAGGTGCTGGGGATGATATTCAGCAGGAAGTCGACGGTGCCGCCTTGCTCTGATGCCGCTTGGCTGTATTTGCCAATGGCACTTCCATCGAGAGTGCCCGCGTTGATGTTCATGCCAACGCCTGGCTTGACGATGTTGACGACTACCAGGCCGATGACCAAGGCAATCGTAGAGAGAATTTCAAAGTAGATTAACGCTTTGACACCAATGCGTCCTACTTCTTTGATGTCGCCCATTTTGGCAATACCGACTACTACGGTGCCGAAGATGATGGGGGCCAGCAGCATTTTAATGAGTTTGATGAAACCATCGGCAAAGGGTTGTAGCTTGGCGCCGATGTCAGGCTCCAGATAACCGATCAGACCACCGATCACGATGCCAATCAGTACCTGGACATATAGCTGGCTGTACCAGCGGGATTTGGACGTTTCCACGAGCGCACCTCATTTTATTTTTGTGATCGGCTGTGTGGTCAAGCGCCGCCGAGCGACGCTTGTGATCCGGCAGTCTTGCGGGTGCAAGACTGCCGTTGGCAATGATCAGCCTTCGCCCAGCTCACGCATGACTTTGTACAGCTCCGATTTGGCCTCGAAGCCGACACCTGGGATATCCGGCAGGCCGACGTAACCATTTTCAACGCGAATGCCATCGGCAAAACCACCGAACGGCTGGAACACATCTGGATAGGATTCGTTACCGCCGAGGTGCAGACCGGCTGCAATGTTCAGCGACATCTGGTGGCCGCCGTGCGGCACGACGCGGCGAGACGACCAACCCATTTCTTCCATGACTTTCAAGGTGCGCATGTATTCGACCAGGCCGTAGGACAGGGCGCAGTCAAATTGGACATAGTCGCGGTCCGAGCGCATGCCACCGTGGCGCAGCAGGTTGCGAGCATCTTGGTGAGAGAACAGGTTTTCACCAGTGGCCATCGGCAGCTCGTAGTGATTGGCCAGTTCTGCTTGCAGCGCGTAGTCCAGAGGATCGCCTGCTTCTTCATACCAGAAGAGGTTGTAAGGTTTCAGCGCCTCGGCATAGGCGATAGCGGTTCGCTGATCGAAGCGACCGTTGGCGTCGACGGCCAGGCGGCGACCATCCCCGACCACCTTGATGACGGCTTCGATGCGGCGGATGTCGTCAGCCAGCGGCGCTGCACCGATCTTCATCTTGACGACGTCATAGCCGCGGTCGAGGTAGCCACGCATTTCATCCTGCAGCTTGGTGTCGTCCTTGCCTGGGTAGTAGTAACCACCGGCGGCATAAACCCAAACCTTGTCGTCTGCCTTGCCACCACGGTAGCGGTCAGCTAGCAGGCGATACAGCGGCTTGCCTTCTATTTTCGCTACAGCGTCCCAGACGGCCATGTCGATGGTGCCAACTGCGACCGAACGCTCGCCATGACCACCTGGTTTCTCGTTGGTCATCAGGGTTTTCCAGATGGCGAACGGATCCAGGTTGTTGTGTTCCTTGTCGATCAGCGACTCTGGGTCGGCTTCAGTAATGCGAGCCAGGAAGCGATCACGCATCAGCGCGCCTTGACCATAGCGACCGTTGGAGTTGAAGCCGTAGCCGATCACTGGTTTACCGTCGCGGATTACATCGGTGACCACTGCTACAACCGAGCAGGTCATTTTCGAGAAATCGATGTAGGCGTTGGCGATTGGCGAGGCAATGGAAACGGTCTTTTCGCGGATGTCGACGATACGCATGATGCGCTCCTCTTGTTGTTGGAGACTCCAAATTAAGCTTGGTCTTCGATGTCGCCCAATGCTATTAATGCAGTCCCCCATGCTGAAACGGCATTGCCCATGGAACTGGTCTGGCTAGAAGATTTTGTCGCATTGGCGGAGAACGGCAGCTTTGTCCGAGCTGCTGAAGCACGCCACGTGACCCAACCTGCGTTTAGTCGCAGAATACGGTCATTTGAAACTTGGATAGGTGTTGAACTTTTCACACGTACGCCACAAGGCGCGTCTCTCACGGATGCTGGCAAACTGATCTTGCCCAGTGTATTGGATGAGGTGAGCCGAATTTATCGAATACGCTCGGAAGCTCAAGAATTTTCCGGTAAAGCGGCAAAAGTTCTGCAATTTGCTGCCACTCATTCGCTTTCATTTACTTTCTTCCCTCGGTGGATACGGAGGGCAGAACGAGGCGCGCCAATTGAGGCTGTACGGTTACATTCCGACAGCATGGCCAGTTGCGAGCAAATGTTAGTGCACGGGCAGGTTCAGTTCTTGCTCTGCCATCGACACCCAGAAGTACCGCCACAACTGCCGCATAACCAATACATCAGTAAAAAGGTGGGTGATGACATTCTTATCCCTCTCGCCAGCCCTGCGTTAACCTTTGAGGGCGAACAGAGTTCCCTTCCTTATCTGGCGTACACTGAAGAATCAGGTTTAGGTCGTATCCTCCGGCACCGTTTGCAAGGTAAAGAAGAGTTTTTGCATCTTAATCCATTGTTTAGCAGTCACTTGGCCGCTGTGCTGATGTCAATGGCGATGGAAGGCAAAGGCATCGCTTGGCTACCTCGCAGTCTCACGGAGCAGGAAGTCGTTGATGGTCGACTTGTCCGAGCACTGGATGAAAGCTGGGACATCTTGCTGGATATAAACTTGACGCGCCCCGCGGCGCCAATGAATCGGTCTGCAGAAGCCTTCTGGAGTGGTCTCACCTCACAGTGAGGTGGGTTTGGCTCGCCGCCGTTAGGCGTGAGCCACTCCCATGTCTTCGCTCCAGATCGGTCAGGGCTGTCAACGATAAAGCCCCACAACAGACTGGCCTAGCAGACTTCGCCCTTTGAGCTTTTCCAAGAGGGCTTCTCGGTTGAGTCCCGCGGGAAGCTCACCTGGCGGAATTGTGGTTGCCACAACGGTCAACGTGTAATGGTGAGGATTTTCTTGTGGCTGCGCAGTTGGGCAAGCTTTTGCGCGCGTATTAACTGAATGAAACAGAAAGGGCGGGCAGCCCCATGATTTCACCCACTAAGCTGCCAGCTTCCGTCACCATGTGAAGGCCAGTGTAAGAGCCCGTGGTTACTACTAGGTCTTGGGGCAAAGTAACGCCTTGAGCGATGTGATGATTGACCAGCCATGTCAGCAATCGACGTGGATCGCCAGCGGGATTTTTCCCAGTTGTAGAACTGATGCTCGCTCCGTTAAAAGAAAATTTGAGCGGCGGATTAATGAAATCAAAGTCGCCCGAGTAAGGCACGAACTGACCGGTTACTAACGCTCCGTGATTCATCAGGTCCGCGAGTTTGGCCAGAGCAGGCGCTTCCGGCCAATTCGCGAATCGGCTTGATACAATTTCGATCGTTGCGCCCATTTCTCCGATAGCAGAAAGTACTTCGGCATCGCTGTAGGGTTCATGCCTGGGCGCGAATGACTCTTTTAAACGGAACGCAATTTCAAGTTCTACGCCAATAAATGGAAACTCACTTGTTGCAAGACGGCTGGCTGAAGGATATATACGGTCGTGAGGTAAGGGGGAACCTTGGATCGACGCGCTGGGTGAGCGTGCGCCTACTTTCCACCCTGCAGCCGAAACCCGGCGCAAGCGCAGTATTTCTTGTTGAGTTTGGTAAGCTTCTTTAACGTCAGCGGGGACGAGGGAGGCGTGCAGTTCGTAAATTTGGCTGTGAGACTTGTCAGCTTCCACAATGGTCTTGGCAAAAGACGAGATGTGTTGGGGTAATTCCATGTCCAATCCTCTTCAATATTACTGACATGTCCGCACAGGTCGCAGCCATTGCCGGCTGAAACAAGTTGAGCTGTCTATCATGGCATATGCCGAGTGGCTGATTGTTCACGTTTCGTGGCACTTTGCTCCACGAATTGTCAATCAGTTTGCGGAATGCTAGGTTTCGGTGGCCGCTCAGCGGCAAACCGCCAGCTCGAACCCGTCACTCGTTGCCCTGGCGCCCCCAAAGCTGCGCCGACAGCAGTTGCAGGCGCTCGGCCAGCTTGGCGACGTGGGCGGCAGTGGTGCGACTCTGGTTGCTGGCAAGCACGCTTTTCTGGGTGGTTTGACTGATACCGGCCAGGTTGCACTGGATGCTGTCACCCACCGCGCTCTGCTCCTCTACGGCGGCAGCGATCTGCACACTCATGCCGCTTATCTCATCGACGCGCTGGGTGATCCCGTCCAGCGCCCGGGCAGCCAGCAGTGCCTGTTCGACGCTGACCTCAGCTTTGTTGTGACTGCGCTGCATCGCCAGCACGGCACTACCCGTGGAGCGGCGCAAGGTTTCGATGGTGCCCTGGATGTGGGCGGTGGATTGCTGAGTGCGTGAAGCCAGCCCGCGCACCTCGTCGGCGACCACGGCGAAACCGCGGCCGGCCTCACCGGCGCGGGCAGCCTCGATGGCGGCGTTGAGGGCCAGCAGGTTGGTCTGTTCGGCGATGCTTTGAATGACCTCGAGCACGCGGTCAATTTCATTGCCATGCTGTTCCAGTTGATGAATCACCATGCTGGTCTGTTGCACCTCGCTGGCGAGGCTATCAATGTGCTGGCGGGTCTGCTCGACCAGTTGGTGGCCGCGGTCGGACTCCTGATTGGCCAGGTTCGCGGCGCTGGCAGTGAGCTGAGCGTTGCGCGCCACTTCCTGCACGCTGCTGGCCATCTGGGTTATTGCGCTGGCTACCTGGGCGGTTTCTCCCTGCTGCCGGAGGGTCGCGCAATTGTTGTTGTCCACTGCAGACACGAGCGCTTCGGCTTCCTTGCTCAACTGGCGGGACGAATCGGCAATGCGTCCGACTATTGCCCGGGTCTCGGCTTCGAGCATTTGCAGGGCGAAGTCGATCTGGCCAAATTGGTCGCGGCGGCCACTGTAGAGGATCTGGCTCAGAGGGTTGTCGGCGATCTTCCTGGCTTTGTGCGCAAGGGCGTCGAGGGGGCGCAGGCTGAAGCGCAACAGGCCGCCGAGCAGCAAGCTCGACAGCATCATGGAGAGGGCGGCATGGCTCCAGGCCAACGCGCCCAGCGAGCCCAAGGCAGCAAAGCACAGCAGGTTCACGCCAGTGCTGGCGAGTGCCAGGCGCATGCCCACGGATAGCCGTGACATACGCAGGCAGTTGGCCTTTCTGTCACTACGCAACTGCGCATAGACATGTTCTGCGGCTTGTACCAGCGCTTTGGCCGGTAGCGTGCGAACCGATTGGTATTCCACTGTTTCGCCATTGCGCTGCATCGGCGTGACGTAGGCGCTGACCCAGTAGTGGTCACCATTTTTGCAGCGATTTTTTACCAGCCCCATCCACGAGCGCCCAGCCTTGAGTGTCTGCCACAGATGCGCAAAGGCTTCCGGCGGCATGTCCGGGTGGCGCACGATGTTGTGATTGACGCCAAGCAGTTCGGCTTCACTGAACCCGCTGATGTTGATGAAGTCGGGGTTGACGTAAGTGATGGCGCCCTTGGGGTTGGTTGTCGAAAGAATGTTCGCGTTTGCGCTGAATTCGACGGCACGACCACTGACCGGAAGATTGGTTTTCATTGTTTTTCTCCTGAACTGACTGGTACGCGCCGCGCAACTGCGCTTCCCTCGAAACGGTCCTCTGTGCTGAGCAGGTGTTGTATCTGGGCGGCGGGTTGTGGCCGACTGAACCAGTAACCTTGGGCGTAGTGGCAGCCTTCACCGACCACGAATTCGAGTTGGGCGGAACTCTCGATGCCTTCAGCCACTACTTCCAGGCCGAGGCTACGGCCGAGAACAATGATCGCCTGGCTGATCGCGCTCTGTTTGTTCTCGTAAGGGACGCCGGTGATGAAGCTCTTGTCGAGCTTGAGGATGTGCAGCGGAAAGCGCGTCAGGTAGCCAAGCGAGGAGTAACCCGTGCCGAAATCATCCAGCGCCAGCAGGACACCAAGGCTGGTCAACTCGTGCAGACAGGCCAATGTGTCCATGTCGTCATGCATCAGTTGGCTTTCGGTTATTTCCAGGATCAGGCTGGCGGGAGGCAGGCCGCTTTCTTGCAGGATATCGATCAGCCGGAGGGTGAAGTCGGCCTGTTGCAATTGGGTGCTGGAAATGTTCACCGAGCAGCGCAGGCGCTCATGCCCGGCCAGTTGCCAGGCCCGGGTCTGCTGACAGGCCTGGCGCAGTACCCATTCGCCAACGCGGATGATCTCGCCGGATTCCTCCAGCGCAGGGATGAACTCAAGTGGCGAGATCACACGTTCGCCATGGCGCCACCGCAGTAGCGCTTCGACCCCGGTCACCAGCGGTGTCCCTTGGCCCAGGCGATAAATGGGTTGGTAGTACAGTTCGAATTCATTCTGCTGGAGTGCCTGGCCTAGCGCCGACTCCAGTTCCAGATGCTGCTGTGCGGTGTCTTGCAAGGTTTCGTCGTAGTGGGCGAACCGCGCCTTGCCAGCAGACTTGGCTCGGTAGAGGGCAAGGTCGGCAGCCTGCAGGACATCCAGGGCCTTGCCATCGTCGTGCAATGGCGCAATGCCGATGCTGGCGCTGACCACCAGGGTACGGCCGTCCATGTACAGCGGTCGATGCAGGTTGTCGAGGATGCGTTGGGATATCTGCTCGGCGTCGCGGTCGCAGGTGAGGTCGTGAAGCAGGACGATGAATTCGTCGCCGCCGAAGCGGAACAGTTGGTCCGTGGGGCGCAGCGACTCTTTCAAGCGCGCTGCAACTTCCACCAGCACGCGATCACCGACGTTATGGCCGAGGCTGTCGTTGATCAGCTTGAAGCGGTCCAGATCGATGAACAGCAGCGCCTCGTAGTCACCGCCCTTGCGCTGCTTCCTGAAGGTCTTCTGCATCTGCTCGTCAAGCCGGATACGGTTGGCCAGGCCGGTCAACGGGTCATGCTGGGCGGTATGCTGGAGGCGCTGCTCGGCATCCTTGCGTGCACTGATATCAGACTGCGAGCCAGCCATGCGCAGCTCGCCAGGGGTGGTCATTTCGGCGACCCCTCGCACCAGGACCCAGATATAGTCACCGTTGTGCTTGCGGATCCGGTACTCATGGTGAACGGAGGATGTCTGCCCTTGAAGATGGGCATCGATGGCATGGCGAAAATCCGGCAGGTCGTCCGGGTGTACGCGACCGAACCAGCTGGAACTGCTCTCGCCGATGCTATCGCGGCTGAGGCCGAGCATGCTGGCCCAACGCTCCGAAACGTAAAGCCGATCCTGATCGACATGCCAGTCCCACAGCCCGTCGTTGGCACCGCGCAGCGCGCGGGCGAAGCGCGCCTCACTGTCTTCCAGCGCCTTGTGCTGGGCCGCACTGTAAGTATCGATGGCCAGCGTCATGTCGAAGAACACCGCCTTCAACAGGCTTGAATAGAGCGTGGCATCCGGGCTGTCGCCGAACACGCTTTCAAGCATGTCGTCGAGGTACAGGCGATAGCTGCCGAGGTACCACTTCAACTCCAGGCCGATCTGCTGGTGGATCACACCGATGCGCAGGCGGCCGTTGACGTAGGTTTCATCGTAGGGGCCGCCCCACAGGCACTGGTAATACTCAGCCTGGCTCTGCTTCAAGCGGGCGGTGACCTCCGGTGTGCGAAGCAACGCAGACGGCGTGGAGAATTCCGCCAGGTGACGGTACAGATGGTCGACGAAAGCCTGCTGGGACGGGGCCATGTACTGAGCTGCTGCGCCTAGTCGCCTGGCATCTTCGCCGCTCCAGTCAAGAAAACGAAAGCGTTCGACAATCTCGGCGTGATCCAGACGGATACGCTTGAGCAGTTCCTCGAGGTCTTTTGTCACCTTCATTCACATCCCCCGGTGTTGGAGAAGATTCCTTTGTGCTGAACAAAAAAAAGCGCCGTGGCAACAAGTTCTGCTCGAGAACTTGTTGCCACGGCGCTTCGTCTTTCAGGCCTATTATCCTGCTCGGCAAAGCCGGTTCCCGCAGGGCGGAACCTGGTGATGGCACATTTACATCATTGGGGATCTTCCGACAATTTATCCAGCAATGCAACCAAGCGTCGCCGCAGCAAACCCAGTTCGCGGGACTTGAAGGCGTGTCGGGTCTGTGCGAGCACCTCGGTGGCATCCAGCAGTGCAGCCTGTACCTGCCCAGCCGAGCCCAACTGTGTTTCACCGAGCCAGCGACAAAGCGGTACGGCACTGCAATTGTCAGGCGTGCTCAGCACCTCGCAATCAGGTGCGATAGGCGCCAGCAACTGGCGCAACTGATCGGCCAGTTCAAGATTGTTGCAGATAATTCTGGTTGCCTGGTTGGACTGGCTCATCAAACTTCATTCCCGTATGTTCGGTGTGCTGTTTACAACACCGCCCATGGCGTTTGATTGATTCAGGTCAATGCTGAAACCTTTCCATTTACCCTGCGAAGCCCTTCGGCGCGAACAGCGCTCCTCGAAACCGAGCACCGTGGGACGTCGCTCGGTTTCGAATGCACAACGGACGTGCCATCAAGCGCGTGGCCGCCTGCTCAGTACCTGTATTCGACCCCCACGTATGCACCAATCCCGTCTCCCGGCCAGAACGACGCAGTGTCCTGCCCGCGCGCGTTGTACACCGGCGTCACTGCCGTCACGTATGCCTTGTTCGCCAGGTTCTTCAGGTCCAGCGACACCTTCCAGTTGCCCTTCGGCGCCTCATACCCCAGGTTCGCCCCCCAGATGGTGTACGACGGCGCATACAGGCTGTTGGCGTAGTCCACTGCCGTGCGCGAGGCCGACTGCACGTTGATTCCGCTGTACCAGCCGCTGTGGTCCTGGTACTGCAGTTCGCCCTGGTAGATGTGCTTGGGCACGCCCGGCAGCTGGTTGTCGCCGAACGTGTCGTCATGCCGGTAGTAGAAGTCGTTGTAGGTGTACACCTGACGCCAGCGTACCAGGTCGCCCTGAGGGTTTTCCCAGAGGCGGGTGTTGAGGCCGGCTTCGACCCCCTGGTGGATGGTTGGTGAGGCGTTGAAGGCGCCAGTGACCGCTGCCGACGATGACGTGGCGGGGATGATCTGCACATTCAGCAGCTCGTCGTGGATCCACGAGCGGTACAGGGCCAGGCTGCCATCGAAGATGCCATGCGAGCCCTTGATTCCGACCTCGAAGGTGTTGGCCTTCTGCTCCACCAACGGGCGGATGTAAGGCAGGGTCGGGCCGGAGCCTGAATATTCCCACGAAGCAGGCGGGTCGATGCTGCGGCTGAAGTTGGTGAATACCTGCAGGTTCGGGCTGAACTCGTAGCGCAGGCCGATGCGCGGGGCGACGCTCCAGTTGTCGTAGTCCACGTGCTGCGGGAAGGTGGTGGTGTTGGGGTTTACCGCGTGGTCGATGTTGATCTTGCGCCGCACGTTGATGAACGACACGCCGCTGGTGAGCCAGAGGTTGTCGACCAGGTTGATATCGTTGCCCAGGGCAATCACCCGGTCGAACGAATCCTTGTAGTTGACCTGCTTGAGCGACAGCTTGTCGTCATTGGCCGAGTTCACCCCGCCACGCAGGTGCTGGGTCGAGGTGAAGGCAATGTTGCTGCGGCTTTCGTGGCCGAACAGGTAGTCGACGCGATCATAGCCCAACAGCAGGCCGAGGTCGTGCCAGTCCCAGTAACTGGGATTGCTCGGGCTGCGCGGGCTGTTGGTATGGCGATAGTCGTGATACGACAGGCCGAAGGTCAGCCGTGCATCGTCGTCGAAGGTATAAGTGGTCTTGCTGCCTACCCAGATGCTGCCCGGGCGGCGCGCACCGGCACCGCTGCTCTCGGCGGTGGCGCTGGCACGGCGCGGGTGGTGCAGTGCGGCGTTGAGTGTGGTGGCGCTGGGGTCGTTGTGGGTTTCGTCGCGGTAGCGCAGCAGCAGCCGGGTTTCCAGCTTGGGGCTGAAGCGGTAGCCGGCATTGGCGACGATGCCCGAGCTTTTCGACAGGCTGTAGTCGCGAAAACCCTCGTTACGGTAGTTGTCGGCCTGCAGGTAGTAGTCCAGGTCGCCCTCGACCCCTCCGTAGCTGATGCTCTGCTTCTGATAGTGGTAGCTACCGGCTTCGGCGCGCACGCGCAGGCCAGGGGCGCTGTAGCCACTGTGGTTGACGAAGTTGACCGCGCCGCCGAGGGTCAGCGCCCCATACTGGAAGGCGTTGGCGCCGCGCAGGATCTCGGTGTAGTTCACGCCGCTGGCATTGAGGAATTCGTAGGGTGTGCCGCCAGGGCCGGTCAGCGGCAGGCCGTCGAACAGGAACTTGATGCCCTCACGGAAATAGCCGGGCGAGGTATTGGCACCGGAGCCGCGGATCGAGATCTTCGCAGCGTCGTTGCCGCCGGTGGACTGCACGAATACCCCGGGCTGGTAACCGAGGGTGTCCTGCAGTGTGGCAGTGCGGCCTTTGGCGACCTCTTCGCTGTCGACCACGCTGGTGCCGCCGGGCACCTCGGCGAGGGCGCTGGCGGCCTGTTGCACTTCGGATTGCTTGGCAGCCTGCACGGTCACCGTGCCCAGGGTTTGCTCAGCGGCCAGTACCGTGACCGGGGCCAGCAGGGCCGTGGCCGCAGTGGCCAGGGCGGCGTGGCGGATGGCCAGGCGCAGTGGATGGGGTTGAATCGCACGCATCGTTGAATTCCTTGCAAGTCATCGTAGGTCCTCGGCGTTCTATGGGAATAGTCAGGCCTGTCGGAATATGTGAGAGCAGTTTCTGTGCCAGCTGGCGAAAGGCCGGAAGTTTGGGGGTGTGGGCAAAGTTTTAGTGTGAAGTGCTGAATAAAACAGCAAATTTTGTTGCGCCCCTGTTGTTTGCGGAACAGTGCAGGTTATATCCAAATATCCGAATGCTATGGCGCAACCTGTGGGAGCAACTGTCTTACTCAATTTCTAAAAGCTGGGCGATCCCTGTGGGAGCGGGCATGCCCGCGAACACCGGCGTAGCCGGTGCCATGCACCGCGTTGGATTCTTCGCGGCTAAAGCCGCTCCCACAGGGGACGCGGGTTGCTTGCAATTTCAGTTATCTGCGCGACAGCGCAGCCCAAAGGGTTGGATGTTGTCAGCGCAACAGGGATGAAACAGTTTGTATGGTTAATGCGTCAGGCGGATTGAACTAACCTCAACGAATGCGCTGTGTTAGCGCTGGCACGACAACTGCAATAGCCCTTCATGTAGCCGTCTATATAAAGGGCCCGTTGTGCAGCTGAATTCTCGATTATTCAATACATGCCTGGTGGCCAGCGCACTGTTGGTTGTCGCCTGCTCACCCGCCATGTCCGCGCAGAGCCAGGCGCCGCTCAAGGGCGAAGCGCTCAGCGAAGTGAACGGCGTGATGCGCTACCCGGCCAGCGATTTCGTCGAGCAGCAACCCGGCAATCGCGGTGGCACGCTGCGCGTGTCGGCGGCGAGCGACGCTGGCAGCTTCGATATCCACGCGCTGTCCAATGGCAACATGCAGTGGATGGGCCGCATCCTGTTCGATTGCCTGGTGTACCAGTCCGAAGACGGCACCCTCACTCCGTGGCTGGCGAAAAGCTGGGACATCAGCGCCGACGGCCTGACCTACACCTTCCACCTGCGTGACGACGTCACTTTCAGCGATGGCGAGCGCTTCAACGCCGAGGCGGTACGGGTCAACCTCGAACACATGCGCGACCCGACGACCAAGTCGCCACTGGCCGCCGCCTATATCGCGCCATACCTGCAGGGGAGGGTGGTCGACGAGTACACATTCGAGGCAACTCTGCGTGCGCCCTATGCGCCGTTTCTCGATGTACTGTCGCAGGCCTGGCTGGGGATGATCTCGCCACGGCAGATCCTCGAGGCGCCGAAGACCATCGCCAGTCAGCCCATCGGCACCGGGCCGTTTGTGTTGACCGGCTGGGTGCGCGACCAGCGTGCCAGCTTTGTTCGCCGCCCGGGGTACAACTGGGCGCCGACGGCGATCAACCACCAGGGCGAGGCGTATCTGGATGGCATCGAGCTGAGCTACGTGCCCGAAGCGATGATCCGCTACACCTCGCTGGAAGCTGCCGACAACGACATGGCCTTGGATGCACCGGCGCAGAATGCCGCGGCGATCCGCGCCAACCCGCAACTGACCCTGCGCAATCGCATTCGCAAGGGCAACCCGTCGCGCAGCATCACCTTCAATGTCGAACGTTCGCCGTTCGATGACGTGCGGGTGCGTCAGGCAGTGGCCAAGGCCATCGACCGTGATGGCCTGGCATGGATTTCCGGTTTCGGCGAATACCTGGCCAAGGGGGACTTCCTTGCCGTGAATACGCCTGGCTATGACCCGGTGGCCCGCGACACCCTGGCCTTCGACCCGGCCGAAGCCGGGCGCTTGCTCGACGCAGCCGGCTGGACCGAGCGTGATGCCGAAGGCTATCGCAGCCGTGCGGGCCAGCGCCTCGGGGCGACCTTGCTGACCTATGACAATCCGGCGTTCCCGGCCAATGTCTCGGTGGCGGCCCAGGCGGACCTGCGCAAGGTCGGCTTCGACCTGCGCATCGAGTTGCTGCCGCTGAGCAAGGTCATGGAGCTGCGTTACCGCGGCAACTTCGACGCCATCGGCGGCGGCTACTGGCACACCAACACGGCCGATGGCCTGTACATCCTCTACCACAGCCAATCCATCCCCAGCACACGAATGATCGGTCAGAACGTCGGCTACTTCCGTGACGCCACCCTTGACCAGCTGCTCGGCGCCGCCCGGCGCAGCACCGACCCGGCGCAACGCCGCGAGCTGTATCGCCAGGCCCAGCAGCGCCTGGGCGAGACAGTGCCGGCTGTGCCTTCAGTGGAAAGCCAGATGCTGCTGGCCTACCGCAATGCGGTCGGCGGCGTGCTGTTCGATGGTTCGCACAATGTTCCCCTGTTCACCAGCGTGTGGCTGGCCAAGGAGCAACCATGAAACTGCTGACGATCTTGCTGCGCCGTCTGCGTGACGGTGTGGTCGTGCTATGGGCAGCGGCCAGCCTGACCTTTCTCGGCATGCAACACAGCGGTGGCGACACCGCCCTGGCGATTCTCGGCGGCCCGGATGCGATGCCGAGCGAAGCGTTGTTGGCGCAGGTGCGCACCGAGTACGGCCTCGACCAACCGCTGTGGGTGCAGTACGGCCACTACCTGGCGCGCCTGGCCAAGGGCGACCTGGGCGAGTCGTACCGGCTGCGCATACCGGTCGGCCAGGCGATTGGCGAGCAGGCCGCCGCGACCCTGGCGCTGGCCAGCAGCGCGGCTGTGCTGGCGGTGCTGCTGGCGGTGGCCTCGGCGCTGCTCACCGCTAACCGCGGGCGGCGTTTGCGGGTGGTGGTGTCGGGCATCGAGCTGTTGCTGTCGTCGGCCCCAAACTTCGTGATCGGCACCGTGCTGCTGCTGGCCTTCGCGTTCCACTTCCATTGGCTGCCGCCGTCCGGGTCTGGCGGTTGGCGCTCGCTGGTACTCCCGAGCCTGGCCCTGGCGCTGCCGATCGCGGCGGTGCTCGCCCAGGTGTTGCGCCAGTCGCTGGAGCAGGTGCTGGAACAACCCTTCATCACCCAGGCCCGTGCACGTGGCATGGGTGATATCGCTGTGTGCCTGCGCCACGCCCTGCGTCATGCCCTGGTGCCGCTGGTGACCCTGGCCGGCTACGTGTTCGCCAGCCTGCTCGGCGGTGCCGTGGTGCTGGAACTGCTGTTTGGCCGCCAAGGCATTGGCCGTTTGATGCTCGACGCTACCGCCAGCAAGGACGTGCCACTGGTGCTCGGCGTCACCCTGCTGGCGGCAGCGATCTACGTGCTGGTCAACCTGCTGGTGGACCTGGCGACCCAGGCCATCGACCCGCGCACCGCACGCGTCTGAATTCACGAAAAAGGAACCATCATGAGCCAAACCACGATTACCGATGCCGAACTGGATGCGCGTTTCGCGCCGGTCTACGCGCGAATTGCCGAAGGCGCGGTGGCCCGCGAACAGCAGCGCACCCTGGCCCATGAGCCGGTGGCCTGGTTGCGCGAGGCCCGCTTCGGCGCCCTGCGCGTGCCGCGCAGCCACGGCGGCTCAGGCGCAACCTTGCCGCAGTTGCTGCGCCAGCTGGTGCGTCTGGGGCAAGCCGACTCCAACCTGCCGCAGATCTTCCGTGCTCACTTCGGCTTCGTCGAGGGGCGGCTGTCGTCCGGTGACGCCGCCTCTCAGGACTACTGGTTCGCTCGCGTGGTCGCCGGTGAGCTGTGGGGCGCGGCCATGGCCGAGCGCACCGACAGTACCGGCAATACCGTGCAGTTGAGCGAAGACGAGGGTGGTTACCGCCTGGACGGCGAAAAGTATTACTGCACGGGCACGCTGTACGCCGATTGGGTGGCGGCAGTGGCCAACCACGGCGACGACTTTGTCAGCCTCGTGGTGCCGACCCGCGCGCCGGGGGTTGAGCGGATCGACGACTGGGACGGCTTCGGCCAGCGCCTGACCGGCAGCGGCACCACCCGTTTCACCCGGGTCAGCGTGCCGCCGCAACATGTGCTGCGCCGTTTCGCCAAGGGCGAGTTGCGCGCCGAGTCGTACCTGACCGCGTTCTACCAGGCGGTGCATCTGGCCACCTTGGCGGGTATCGGCCATGCGGTACTGGCCGATGCCGTAGCGTTCGTCCAGGGCCGTACCCGCGCCTTTGGCGTGCCGGGGCAGTCGCAGCCGGCCGCAGACCCGCGGGTGCAGGCGGTGATCGGCCGCCTGTCGAGCCTGGCCTTCGCTGCCGATGCGCAAGTCACCGCCGTGGGCCAGAGCCTGCAGGCGGTGTTCGAAGCCGGGCAGCACGGCGAGGTGGCCGAGCAGCTTTACACCGATGCCGAGATCCATGCCTTCCAGGCGCAGCAGGTTGTGCTGCCGCAAGTGCTGGAAGCGAGCACCTTATTGTTCGAAGTCGGGGGCGCATCGGCCACCAGCAATGCCCGGCGCCTCGATCGCCACTGGCGCAATGCCCGCACCTTGGCTTCGCACAACCCGGCGATCTACCGCGAGCAGGCGTTGGGCAATTACTACCTCAATGGCATCAGCCCGGCCCAGGCCTGGCGTGCCCTTCATGCCAGCGCCAGCGAAGGGCAGGGCAGCGGCGACGAAGCCAGCGCAGTCTGATCAGGAGAATCGGCATGACTACCAAACAGATGAGCCTGGGCATGAACATCCTCGGCTTCGGTTCGCACTCCGGCGCCTGGCGCCAGGGTGAAGCGGCAATCGACGCCTATATCGACGTCAACTATTACCGCGATATCGCGCGTATTTCCGAACGCGGTTGCCTGGATGCGATCTTCCTTGCCGATGGCCCGGCGTTGCCGCCGGATGTGTCCGCCCAGCCCGGCGGGCGCCTGGAACCGACCGTGCTGCTGACCGCAGTGGCGGCCGCCACCGAGCGCATCGGCGTTATCGCGACCTGCTCCAGCACTTACAACGAACCTTTCAACCTGGCCCGGCGAATTGCCTCGCTGGACCACATCAGCGGCGGCCGCGCAGCCTGGAATGTGGTAACCAATGCCGGTGATGCGGCAGCACAGAACTTCGGCCTGGCTGGCGCGCCGTTGCATGTAGACCGCTACGGGCGGGCTGAGGAGTTCGTCGATGTGACCCTCAAGCTTTGGGACAGCTGGGAGGACGACGCGATCATCGGTGACCGCAGTGCCGGCCGTTTTGCCGACCCGGGCAAAGTCCACACCCTGGATTTCAAGGGCAAGCACTTTCAGGTCAAGGGGCCGCTGAACCTGCCGCGCTCGCCGCAGGGCAGGCCGGTACTGGTGCAGGCCGGCTCTTCCGAAGGTGGCAAGGCACTCGGTTCACGCTATGCCGATGCGATCTTCACCACCCAGACCACCCTCGCCGACGGGCAGGCGTTCTATCGGGAAATGAAGGCACGGGCCAAAGCCTGGGGCCGTGACCCGCAGCACCTGAAGATCATGCCCGGCCTGTCGACCGTGATTGGCAGCACCGAGGCCGAGGCTCATGCACGCTTCGACGAGCTCAATGCCTGGCATGGCGAGCACGGCCTGTTGCAGCAAGTGGCGGGGCGTATCGGCATCGACCCCCGCGAGCTGGACCCCGATGCGCCGTTACCGTGGGAACGGATTGGCGCGGTGGCGGATTTCGAGCGGGGGTCGCAGGGTTTTCTGGAGGCCCAGTTGAACCTGGCGCGCAGCGAGAACCTGACCATTCGCCAGTTGTCGCGGCGGATTCTGGTCGGGCACCGGTTGGCCGTCGGTACCCCGGAACAGGTCGCCGATACCCTGGCCGAGTGGTTCCTGGCGGGGGCGGGGGATGGTTTCAACATCATGCCCGACATGTTCCCGTCGGGTGCTCGGGTATTCGTCGAAGAGGTGGTACCGCTGCTGCAGAAGCGTGGGTTGTTCCGCACCGAATACACCGGCACCACCTTGCGCGAGCACCTGGGGTTGCCCAAGGCACACAACCAGTTTGCTGCTTAAGGGGCGCTTTGCGCCCCACCTGTGGGAGCTGGCTTGCCGGCGATGGGCTGCAAGGCAGCCCCAGGATCTGAAACCCGACACATTCACAAGGATGCACCCATGCGCTACCGCCCACTCGGCCACACCAACCTGCAAGTCAGCCTGCTCAGCCTCGGCACCATGACCTGGGGCCACCAGAACAGCGAACAGGATGCTCACCAGCAACTGGACGCTGCCCTTGCTGCAGGCATCAACTTCATCGACACCGCCGAGATGTACCCCACACCTACCCGCGCTGAAACCTGGACCACCACCGAGCGCTTCATCGGCACCTGGCTGGCGGCCCGTGGCAACCGCGACAAACTCCTGCTGGCCAGCAAGATCGCCGGCCCGGCCCGTGACCCGGGCGGCCAGGTGCACATCCGCGATGGCCTGTCGCACCACGACCGCAAGAACATCGTCGCCGCCCTGGAGGGCAGCCTGCGCCGCCTGCAGACCGACTACCTGGACCTCTACCAACTGCACTGGCCCGACCGCACCAGCAACTTCTTCGGCATCCGTGAGTACCCCTACGTCGACGACCATCCGCAAACGGCAGCCATCGAAGAAACCCTTGCGGTGCTGGACGAACAGGTCAAGGCCGGCAAGGTGCGCCATATCGGTGTTTCCAACGAGACGCCGTGGGGTGTGGCGCAGTTTCTGCGGCACAGCGAGGACAAAGGCCTGGCACGGATTGCCAGCATCCAGAACCCGTACAGCCTGCTCAACCGCTTGTACGAGAACGGCCTGTCGGAGTTCAGCCATCGCGAAGGGGTCAGCCTGCTGGCCTATTCGCCGCTGGCGTTCGGGGCGTTGACCGGCAAATACCTGAACGGGGCAAGGCCGGAGGGTTCGCGATTGTCGTCGGTGTATCGCACGTTCAATCGCTATGGCAGCGAGGAGGCCAACAACGCGATTGCCAGCTACGTGCGGATTGCCCGGGAGCATGGGCTGACACCGGCGCAACTGGCCCTGGCTTTCGTCATACGCCAGCCGTTCGTGGCCAGTGCGATTACCGGGCAGACCACCTTGCTGCAACTGCAGGAGAACCTGAGTGCACTGGATGTGCAACTGAGCGATGAAGTACTGGCCGAGATCCAGGCCGTGCACCGGCGTATTCCCAACCCGGCGCCGTAGCCCACATGGCAAGGGCTTCGCCCTTGTTCGCGGCTAAAGCCGCTCCCACAGGGACCTCACGAATTCAGCCTTTGCTGTGCTCCTGTGGGAGCGGGTTTACCCGCGAAGAGGCCAGTACAGGCGACACAAGAAGGACAGACATGAACGCAATCGTCTCCATACCAAACACAGCGACCAGCAGGTGGCAGATTCGCCCTGGCCTGGCGCTGGCCTGGATCACCCTGGGCCTGTTACTGCTGGCTGTAATCTTCCCCGGCTGGCTCTCGCCAACCGACCCGTTGGCCGCCGACGCCCGCCTGGCTTACCACCCGCCAAGCCCCGCCTTTTGGCTGGGCAGTGACGAGAACGGCCGCGACGTCCTCAGCCGGCTGATCCATGGCGCCCGCCCATCGCTTTACATCGGCCTGGCCGCCACCCTGGTCGGGCTTGGCCTGGGCACGCTGCTCGGCTTGCTCGCCGGCCTCGCTCCAGCCTGGCTGGACAACCTGCTGATGCGCGCCGTCGATGTACTGCTGGCCTTCCCGGACCTGCTACTGGCGCTGGTCATCATCACCCTGTTCGGCCAAGGCACCAGCAATCTGATCCTCGCCGTCGGTATCGCCTCGGTGCCGCGCTATGCGCGCCTGGTACGCGCCCAGACGCTGACCATCCGGCGTGCCAGTTTCGTCGAAGCAGCGGTCACGCTGGGCCGCAGGCGCTTGGCCGTGGTGTTCTGGCATGTGCTGCCCAACGCCGTCCAGCCCGTATTTATCCTGGCCTGCATCGGCCTGGGTGGCGCCATCACCGCCGCCGCTGCGCTGAGCTTCCTGGGCTTCGGTGCACCACCTCCCGCGCCGGAGTGGGGCGCGATGATGGCAGTGGCGCGCAACTTCATGGCCAACGCGCCCTGGCTGATGGCCTGGCCGGCGCTGGCGATCACCCTGACTGTCATTTCCATCACCGTCATTGGCCGAGACTGGCTGCGCCGTAGCGAGGGCAGACGCGCATGAGCATCTTCAAGAAGAACCAGGCACCGCTGGTAGACATCCGCGGCCTGCACGTGAGCTTCAATGGTGTGCCAGTGGTGCACGGCGTCGACCTGCAGTTGCGCGGAGGGCAGTGCCTGGCACTGGTGGGCGAATCGGGCTCGGGCAAGAGCGTCACGGCGCGTACCCTGGTCGGCCTGACCGGCGCCGGCGCTCATGTGCAGGCGCAGCGCCTGGCCTTTGCCGGGCAGGACCTGCGCCAGCTCGACGAGCGCGCGTGGCAGCGCTTGCGTGGCGAGCATATCGGCTTTGTCATGCAGGATGCGCTGGGTTCGCTCGACCCGCTGCGGCGCGTGGGGGCAGAGATCGAAGAGCCATTGCTGTTGCACACCGACCTGGCCGCGGAGCAGCGCCGTCTGCGGGTGCTCGAGCTGTTGCGTCAGGTCGGAGTGCCTGAGCCTGAAGTCCGTGCCCGGCAATACCCCTGGCAGTTATCCGGAGGCCTCAGGCAGCGCGCCCTGATCGCTTCGGCCATCGCCTGTCAGCCGCGCCTGTTGATTGCTGACGAGCCCACCACCGCGCTGGACGCCACGGTGCAGGCGCAGATCCTCGACCTGCTGGAGCAACTGCGCGAGCGCGACAACAGCCTGTTGATGGTCAGCCACGACCTGGCCGTGGTCGCACGCCTGGCCGACTGGGTGACGGTGATGCGCCATGGCGTGGTGGTGGAGCAAGGCAGTGTCGAGCAGATCTTGCAGGACCCGCAGGACCCTTATACCCAACGCCTGCTGAGCGCGGCTCGGGCAGTACATTTCAAACGTCCGGCGGCGCCTGCCCTGGCGCTGATGGAGAATGTCGTGGACGAGCAACCGGTGGTGCTGGAGGCGCGCGGCCTGAGCAAGGCCTTTGTCGGCCCGGACGGGCGGCTGCGTCAGGTGCTGGACGAAGTGTCGCTGCAGTTGCGCGCCGGGCAAACCCTTGGCGTGGTAGGCGAGTCCGGTTCCGGCAAGAGCACGCTGGGGCGCATCCTGCTGGGGCTGGAGCGGCCGGAGCAAGGCAGCCTGCAACTGGCCGGGCAGGATTGGCTTGCGTTGTCCGCCGCGCAGCAGCGCCAGGCACGGCAGGGGATCCAGGTGGTGTTCCAGGACCCGCTGGCTTCGTTCGACCCACGCTACACCGTGTTACGGGTATTGGCCGAGGCGCTGGCGCATGCGGGGGTACCGCGTGCGTTGCAGCGCACCGAGGCAGCGGCGTTGCTGGAGCGGGTGCAGCTGCCGGCGGGGTTGCTCGACCGCCGCCCACTGGAATTGTCGGGCGGGCAGCGGCAGCGCATCGCGATTGCCCGGGCGCTGGCCATGAAGCCCAGGGTACTGGTGCTGGATGAACCGGTATCGGCACTGGATGTGTCGGTGCAGGCGCGCATCCTGGCATTGCTGGCCGAGCTCAGGGCGGAGCTGAACCTGGCTTGCCTGTTCATCTCTCACGACCTTGGGGTGGTGGAGCAGGTGAGTGACCAGGTATTGGTGATGCAAGGGGGGAGGGTGGTGGAGCAAGGGGCGGCAGCCCAGGTGCTCGGCCAGCCGCGTCAGGCCTATACCCGAGCCTTGCTCGATGCCGTACCTCATCTTCCGGCGGCGCGGCCAAGCTGGTTTGCGCGGATTGCCTTGTAAACCCGTGCCAGCCCTGACGCGGGCAAGGCCGCACTTATGGAGCTGCACATAACTCATTGAATTGGCAAGGATACTGTGGGAGCGGCTTTAGCCGCGAACACCGGCGCAGCCGGTGCCATGCACCGCGTTGGATTCTTCGCGACTAAAGCCGCTCCCACAGGATCACTACAGGAGAGGCATCGATGATCATAAACAAGACACAGTTTCACTGTCGCCCCACCAACACCCCCCGGACACTTTGCCCCCGCAACAGCACCTGACCCTCGGCAAACTCCAACAAAATCAAGCCTTTGAACCCGGCACAACTCCTGCAACAGGCCTATCGAAGCCCAGTCCTCGCAGGAGCGCCCTTGAACACACCCATCCTCCCTCTGATCCCGCTCTGCACCGCACTGGCCTTGCTCGGCTGCGAAAAAACCGAACAGCACGCCGCGCAAAGTACCCAGCCGCAGCAGGGCGGCACCCTGGTCTATGCCACCGACCGCGAGCCCACCTGCCTGGACCCGCATGTGGCCGGTGACATGCCGCAGGTTTTCATTGCCCAGCAGTACCTCGATTCGCTGGTGTCGATGGACAGCAACGGCCAGATCGGCCCCTGGCTGGCGACAAGCTGGGAGGTCTCGCCAGATGGCCTGCGCTACACCTTCCACCTGCGCCGCGACGTGCATTTTACCGACGGCACGCCGTTCAATGCCGAAGCGGTCAAGGCCAACCTCGACCACATGGCCAACCCCAAGACCCAATCCAGTACCGCCGGTGGCTACATCCGCCAGTACCGCGGCACGAAGGTGATCGACACCTACACTGCCGAAGTCACCCTGGCGACACCCTATGCGGCGTTCCTTGAAGTGTTGGCCCAGGGTTTTCTCGGCATCCAGTCGCCCACCGCATTGCAACGCAGCCGCGACCAGAACTGCGAAAGCCCGGTCGGCAGCGGGCCGTTCAAGGTGGTGCGCTGGGACCGGCAGAACCAGGTGGAGCTGGTGCGCAACCCGGCTTACAACTGGGCGCCGCCGACCGCACGACACCAGGGCCCTGCGTACCTTGATCGCATCGTCTGGAAGTTCATCCAGGAACCGTCGGTGCGCTTCGCCTCGCTGCAGGCCGGTGAGGTGGATGTGATCGAAGCATTGCCACCAGAGTCGCACGAAGCAGCACGGCGTAACCCGGATGTGGAATTGATCATCGCCCAGCGCCCGGGCAACCCCACCAATGGCACCTTCAACCTGCGCCGCGCACCGTTCGACGACATCCGTGTACGCGAGGCCTTCGTTCGCAGCGCCGATGTCGAGGGTGCGCTGAAAAGTGTGTACTTCGGCGAGTTCCCCCGCGCCGGTGGCCCGTTGAGCCTGGCCACGCCGTTCTACAGCGGTGACTTCGAACGCAGCCAGGAATACGACCCGGCTCGCGCCGCCAGGCTGCTCGACGAGGCTGGCTGGACCGGCCGCGACAGCGAAGGCTACCGCACCAGGAACGGCCAGCGGCTGCGTGCCGTCGTGCTGATCGGTGCGCGCACGCCGCCGTCGGAGCTGACCCTGTGGGAGCAGGTACAGGCCACAACCCGGCAGGCGGGCCTGGAGCTGGTACTGGACCAGATGAGCGATGCCCAGGTCACCGCTCGCCAGGCGGCATGGGACTACGACATCCGCACCGGTTACTGGAACACCAACACCCCTGACGTGCTGCGCATCATCTTCACCACCGCGTTCGTGCAGCCAGCCGGGGTTGGCGGTTATCACCAGAACTCTTCCGGCTACGCCGACCCGGGCTACGACGCACTGCTCGACAGTGCCCTGGCCACCCAGGACGCGGGCCTGAGGCGCCAGCGCTACTTCCAGGCACAGCAACAGGCCGCCGCGCAGTACCTGCAACTCACCACCTATCCGCAAAGCACGCGCCTGGGTATCTACAAGACCGCCCATGGCGTGCGACTGGAACCTTCGCTGGCGGTGACCTACCTCTATGACGCATGGGTGAACAAATGACTACGACGACACTCGCGGTGACCGACCCGCGTCGCGAACGCCTGGCTGCCCTGGGGCGGCGCGCCGCCATCCGCCTGGCCGGTGGCGTGCTGGTGCTGTGGGCGGTGGCGACCCTGACCTTCTTCGCACTGCGGCTGATGCCGGGTGACCCGGTGCTGGCGATTCTTGGTGGCCCCAGTGGCAACCCGACGCCGGAAGCGATTGAAGCCGCGCGCGTGGAGTACGGCCTCGACAAGCCATTGGCCGTGCAATACGCGTTCTACCTAGGGCGCCTGGTGCAAGGTGACCTGGGCGTGTCCTACTCGCAGCACCTGCCAGTCACCCGTGTGCTGGCGGAGCAGGGCGGGGCGACCTTGGAACTGACCGTCGCCGCCTTGGTGCTGGCCTGGTTGCTGGTGCTGCTGCTGACCGTGGTCACCGCCGGGCGCGGCAGGCTGGTCGGCGGCATCGCCTCGCTGGCGGAAACCCTCAGCGCAGCGCTGCCGCACTTCTGGCTCGGTGTGGTGCTGCTGGCGGTATTCGCCTTCGGCCTGCGCTGGTTCCCGCCGGCTGGTAGTGACAGCTTCGCCAGCCTGGTACTTCCGGCGTTTTCCCTGGCGATTCCATTGGCCGGTTTCATTGCCCAGGTCACCCGGGAGTCGCTGGAACTCACCCTCGATCAACCCTTCGTCCTCACCGCCCGCACACGTGGCCTCAGTGACCTCGCCGTGCGCTTCCGGCATGCCTTGCGCCATGCCTTGCTGCCAGGTGTGTCGCTGTCAGGCTGGGCCATCGGTGCGCTGATCAGTGGTGCGGTGGTGTGCGAGGTGATCTTTTCCCGCAAGGGGGTGGGCCGCCAGCTGTACCAGGCGGTGCAAGCCCAGGACCTGCCGCTGGTGATCGGCATCAGCCTGGTAGTGGCGGCCGGCTATGTGCTGGCGAATATTCTGGTCGACCTGCTGTACCAGTGGATCGACCCTCGGCAGCAGGAGGCTGCAGCATGACAGACCTGACCCATGGCAACGTGCTGGCGCCGTTGCGTCGGCAGCGCCACCTGAAACTGCCACCACTGGGCGCAAGCCTGGCGATCCTGTTCCTGTTCGCATTGCTTCTGGCCGCGATGGCGCCAGGGCTGTTCACCCGCATCGACCCATTGGCCATCGTACCGCGGGAGGCTTTCCAGCCGCCCAGCTGGGCGCACTGGCTGGGCACCGACCAGTCAGGCCGCGACATCTTTGCGCGGGTCATCCACGGCGCACGGCAGAGCCTGCTGATCGGCCTCGCGGCTACGGCCATTTCCATGCTTATCGCCATCGCCCTCGGCCTGCTGGGTGGCCTTGGCGGCGCACGCGTGGACCGTGCGGTGGGCTGGTTGCTGGAAGTGCTGTTCGCCTTCCCCAGCCTGGTGCTGGCGCTGCTGTTCGTGGCGGTGTTCGGCAGCGGTGTCGGCCCGTTGATCGTCGCCACCGGGCTGGGCGGTGCGCCGGGGTACGCGCGCATGGTCCGTGGCCAGGTGCTGGCGGTTCGCAATGCCGGCTACATCGAGGCGGCGCGGGCACTGGGGCACCCGACTTCGCGCATCGTGCTGCGCCAATTGCTGCCCAACGCCATGCGGCCATTGGTGGTGACGCTGACCATGGGCGTGGGCCAGGCCATCGTCTGGGCCTCGGCGCTGAGCTTCCTCGGGTTGGGCGCGCGGCCGCCGGCGCCGGAGTGGGGGACCATGTTGTCCATGGGGCGCGACTTCATCGCCAATGCCTGGTGGCTCACCTTCTTCCCTGGCCTGTTCATCGTCCTCACCACCCTGGCGACCTCCGTGACTGGCCGCTATATCCAACAACGCCTGGAGGGGCGCCTGCCATGAGCGACAAGACCTTGATCGTCGAAGGGCTGAACGTGGCCTTTGATGGCGCCAGCGTGGTCCGTGATCTGTCCTTCACCTTGCTGCCCGGCCGTTGCTTGGCCTTGGTCGGCGAGTCTGGCTCGGGCAAGAGCGTCAGTGCCCGCTGCCTGGTCGGGCTGGCCGGAGGGCGCGCGCAGGTGAGTGCCCGTCGCTTGAGTTTCGGCGGCCACGACCTGCTCGATCTCAGCGAGCGCCAGTGGCGCGCGGTACGTGGCAGGAATATCGGCTTCGTGTTGCAGGATGCGCTGGTATCGCTTGACCCGCTGCGGCCGGTGGGCAAGGAAATTCGCGAAGTGCTGCAGACCCACGGATACGGTGATCGCCACACCCGTGCCGCGCGTGTGCATGAGTTGCTCGAGCGGGTTGGCGTACCGGATGTCGAATTGCGTGCTCGTCAGCGTCCCGGGCAGTTGTCCGGTGGCCTGCGCCAGCGTGCACTGATCGCCAGTGCCTTGGCCCTGGACCCCGCACTGGTGATCGCCGACGAGCCGACCACCGCGCTGGACGCCACCGTGCAGGCACAGATTCTCGAAGTGTTCCAGCAGATCAAGGCCCGTGGGGCCTCGCTGCTGATCATCAGCCACGACCTGGCAGTGGTTGCCCAACTGGCCGATGAGGTGGTGGTGCTGCGCCATGGCGAAGTGGTGGAGCAGGGGCCGATGCAGCAGGTGCTGCGTCAGCCGCGCCACCCCTACACCCAGGCCTTGCTGGCGGCAGTACCGGCCGAGCACCCGCGAGGCAGCCGGTTGTCACCCGAGCGGGTTGGCGTGCGACATGAACCGCGAGCACGCTCGCACAGCGATGTGCTGCTCGAAGGCCGTGGCCTGGGCAAGCGCTACCTTGGCCCGGATGGGCTGGTGCGCCAGGTGGTGCAAGGTGTCGACTTCAGCCTGCGTGCCGGGCGCACCCTGGGCATTGTCGGCGAGTCCGGCTCGGGCAAGACCACCGTGGCACGCATCGCCCTCGGCCTGCTGCAGCCCGACGAGGGCGAAGTGCTTTATCGCGGGCAACCCTGGAACCGCCCGGCCAACGCCGTGAGCGAGGCAGTACGCAGGCCGTTGCGTCGCGAGATCAGCGTGATCTACCAGGACCCGCTGGGCTCGTTCGACCCACGTTGGAGCGTGGCGCAGATTCTTGATGACGCGTTGCAGGTAGCTGGTATCGAGGCACCAGCCAGGCCCGCACGTATCGCTGTGCTGCTCAACCAGGTGCGTTTACCGGCAGAACTCGGCCAGCGCAGACCGTTGCAACTGTCGGGCGGCCAGCGCCAGCGGGTGGCAATCGCCCGGGCGATCGCCAGCGAACCCAAGGTGATCATCTGCGACGAGCCGGTGTCGGCCCTGGACGTGTCGGTGCAGGCTCAGGTGCTCGATCTGCTGGCAGACCTGCAGGACGAACTGGGCCTGGCCTACCTGTTCATCTCCCACGATCTGGGGGTGATCCGTCATGTCAGCGACGACGTGCTGGTGATGCGCCACGGTCAGGTGGTGGAGCAGGCACCGGTCGAGCAGTTGTTCGAGAGCCCGGCCCACGAATACACCCAGCGACTGCTCGGCGCGGTGCCGCGCCTGCCCGGCAGCGGTGCCGCACTGGTGGTGCCACCTCTGGACCTGGAACACGAAGCCTTCGATCTGTTCGACGAAACCCGCCTGTGGAAGATCGCGATTTGAAGGTGAGCTGAGACGCCAAGCCTTGCGCCGAACCTGTGGGAGCCGCGCCAGCTTCAGGAAATTGGCAAGACAGCTGCTCCCACAAGGCTCGGGTCGCCTAAACGAAAGATGTACTTAAAGGACTGAACCATGACCACATTTCAACGTTTCCCAACCCAGGCTCCGGCCACCAGCGTCGCAGACCTGAAGGCGCGCATCGTCGCCTTGTTGCCCGCCATCGGCGAAGGTGCCGCGCAACGCGAACGCGAACGCCTGTTGCCCCATGAGGCCATTGCCCAGCTTGCGGCAGCCGGGCTTTACACCGTGCGTATCCCCGGGCAGTACGGGGGCCCCGGCGGCAATGTCAGCGATGTGATCGAACTGCTGCTGCAAATCGCCTCGGTCGACTCCAACGTGGCCCAGGCCCTGCGCCCAGGTTTTGCCTTTGTCGAAGGCCTGCTGGCTTCACAAGCCGAAGGCGCCGAGCAAGAGCGCGAGCGTTGGTTCGCGCGCTATCTGCAGGGGGCGGTGATTGGCAATGCCGGCTGGGAACTGGGCGGTGCCAACGGCGCCATCGCCGCGCGCCTGGTGCGCGAGGGCGATCACTTCCGCGCCAATGGCAGCAAGTTCTACAGCACGGGTGCGCTGTTCGCCGACTACGTCAGTGCCGTTGCCCTTGACGAGGACGAGCAGCCAGTGTCGTTCATCCTGCCGCGCGATCGCGAAGGCCTGGAACTGGTCGACGACTTTGATGCCATGGGCCAGCGCCTGACCGCCAGCGGCACCACCCACTTGCGTAATGTGCGTGTCGAGGCCAGCGATATCCGCACGCGTACCGTGGAGGAGGGCAAGCGCACCATCGTCACGCCGTTCCTGCAGCTGTTCCTGGCCACCGTGCTGGCCGGTATCGCCCGCAATGCGCTGGACGACGCCACCCGCTTCGCCCGCGAGCATGCCCGCCCGATCAAGCACAGCATGGCCAGCCGCTCGGTGGACGACCCCTACGTAGAGCTGTCGGTAGGCGATATCGCCGCCCGCGCATATGGCGCGGAAGCCGTGGTACTCAAGGCCGCTGCAACCATCGACAAGGCCTGGGCCGCGCAACTGGATGAAGCCGCCGTGGAGCAGGCCGCAATCGAGGTGGCGCAGACCCAGTACCTGGCCGCCGAGTTGGCGCTCCAGGCTGCGCAAACGCTGTTCGACGTTGGCGGTGCCTCCACCACCGGCCGCCAGCACAACCTCGACCGCCACTGGCGCAACGCCCGCACAGTGGCCAATCATAATCCGCGCCAATGGAAGGCGGCGGTGGTAGGTGCCTGGCAGCTCAAGGGCACTCGCCCACCTGTCTCGGGGCTGTTTTGACTGCCCAGCCGGCCTTGCTGGCCGGCCATGTGCAAAGCCCCAAGGTCCCGGTGATCATCGGCGCCGCATTGTTCATGGAACTGCTCGACAGCACAGCGGTGATGACCGCCTTGCCGCAGATGGCCGCCGATTTCGGCGAGCCGGGGCTGCGCATGAATCTGGTGGTGTCGTTGTACATGCTTGCCCTGGCCCTGTGTGTGCCGGTCAGCGGTTGGGCTGCCGAGCGCTTTCGCCCGCGCCAGGTCATGTTGGCGGCGATGGGCTTGTTCACCTGTGCCTCACTGGCCTGCGCCCTGGCCGATACGCTCTGGCAACTGTGTCTGGGGCGCATGCTGCAGGGGGCGGCCGGGGCATTGATGACACCGGTGGGGCAGGTGATCATCCTGCGTTGGTCGAGCCGCGAGCAGCTGTTGCAAGCCATGTCCTGGTTGGCCCTGCCGGCACTGGTGGGGCCGCTGGTCGGGCCGTTGCTTGGCGGTTTGCTGGTGACGGTGCTGTCCTGGCACTGGATCTTCCTGGTCAACCTGCCAATCTGCCTGCTCGGTTGCTGGCTGATCCTGCGCCATGTACCGGATTATCCGGCACGGCCGGTGCCCCCGCTGGATGTGCGTGGCTTGCTGCTCAGCGGGGGCGCCCTGGCCATGTTGGTGTTCGGCCTGGAAGCGCTGGGGCTGGGGCAGTTGCCGCAGGTCTGGGCCATGTTGCTGGTGGCCGGCGGAGTCGCCTGTGCGTTGGGGTATCTGCTGCACGCGCGACGACACCCCAATCCGCTGGTGGACCTGTCGCTGTTGCGCCTGCGCAGCTTTGGCGTGGCCCAGGCGGGTGGCGGGCTGTTCCGCCTGGGTTCGGCTGCCCAGCCGTTCCTGATCGTGTTGTTGCTGCAGAACTGCCTGGGCTTCAGCCCGTTGGCGGCAGGAGGGCTGGTGGTCAGTGGTGGTGTTGGTGCGCTGCTGATGAAGCTGTTGGCAGTGCCATTGGTGCGGCGCTACGGCTATGGGCGGGTGCTCAGTTGCAATGCCGTGCTCAGTGGTATGGGGATTGCCCTGTGCGCCAGTTTCGATCGTGATACCGCTGTGTGGCTGATGGCTACGGTGCTGTTCGCCGCAGGCCTGGTGCGTTCACTGCAGTTCTCGACGTTGGGGGCTGCCAGTTATCAGGACGTGCCTGGCGACCGTTCGGCGGCGGCCAGTTCGTTGTCGGCTATGTCCGTGCAGTTGACCATGGCCATGTCGGTGAGCCTGGCAGGGGGCGTGTTGGGGATGCTGGCCGGGCTGGGCGGCCGTAGTGAAACCTCGGTGGCGGATATCGCCACGGTGATGTTGCTGTGCGCTGTCATGTGCGGGGCTTCCGCGCTGGTGTTCCGGCGTTTGGTGGACTAGTCATTGGCCGGGTGTGCATCAGCCACCCGGGTGTTGAAGGGTGTTGCTCAAAAGGTCTCAAGTCTTTCGAAATATGACTTGGACGGTCTTGGTGGGTGGCGCATAGGATTGCAACCACTGGAGTTCACAACCAACTCCCCTCATCAGGAATACGCACATGAACCTCAAATCCCTTATTGCCAACCCACTGGGCTTCGGTACCGCACCGCTGGGCAACATGTTCCGCAACGTGCCTGAAGACGAAGTGCAGGCTACCGTCGATGCGGCCTGGAACAACGGCGTGCGCTACTTCGACAGCGCCCCGTTCTACGGTGCCGGCCTTTCCGAAAGCCGCCTGGGCAATGCCCTGGTCGGTCGCCCACGTGACGAGTACGTGCTCAGCACCAAGGTCGGTCGCATCATCCTCGACGAACTGGAAGACCCGGCGGCCCGTGAACTGGGCGAAAAGAGCGGCCTGTTCGAGCACGGTAACCGCAACCGCATCGTCAACGACTACAGCGCCGACGCCACCTTGCGCTCCATCGAAGACAGCCTGCGCCGCCTGAAGACCGACCGCCTGGACATCGTCTGGATCCACGACATCGCCCAGGACTTCTACGGTGACGAGTGGCTGAGCCAGTTCGAAGTCGCCCGCACTGGCGCCTTCCGCGTGCTCTCTCGCCTGCGTGAAGAAGGCGTGATCAAGGCCTGGGGCCTGGGTGTGAACCGCGTCGAGCCGATCGAGCTGACCCTCGACCTGGACGAGCCGCGCCCCGACGGCTTCCTGTTGGCTGGCCGCTACTCGCTGCTGGACCATGACCGCGCACTGCAACGCGTCATGCCGCAAGCGGTGGAGCAGGGGGTAGGTATCGTCGTGGGTGGCCCGTACAGCTCGGGTGTCACCGCCGGCGGCGAGCACTTCGAGTACCAGAAAGCCACCCAGCCTGTTCTTGCCAAGCTCGAGCGCATCCGCGCCGTGGCCCGTGCCCATGGTGTGGATGTGAAGGCGGCCGCCCTGCAGTTCGCCCTGGCCCACCCGTCCGTGGTCTCGGTGATCCCGGGTTCCACCCGTCCTGCGCATGCCAACGAAGACCTCGCTGCCCTGAGCAAGGCGATCCCGATGGCGTTCTGGAACGACCTGCGCCAGCAAGGGCTGATCAACGCCCAAGCCCCGGTACCTGCCGTTTAAACCGACCTTGCAGGGCCGCTCCGCGGCCCTGCATACCCGAATCGATGGGGCCACGCCCCGGGAGAATCATCATGGCAACTGCACAAGCTTCCATCACCCTTGCAACCGATGCCAACCGTGTTTGGCAACTGATTGGCGGTTTCGACGCGCTGCCCGACTGGCTGCCGTTCATTCCCGAAAGCGCCCTGAGCGAAGGCGGCCGCGTCCGCACCCTGAAGAGCGCGGCTGGCGACACCATCATCGAGCGCCTGCTGGACTTCAACGAAGCCGGCCGCAGCTACAGCTACACCATCCTCACAGGCCCGGCGCCGGTGCGTGACTACCAGTCGACCCTGCGTGTGGTGGCTGAAGGTAGCGGGTCGCGCGTGGAATGGTCCGGTTCGTTCGTGCCGGTGGGTATCAGCGATGCTGAGGCAACTGCGCTGTTCGCTGGGATCTATGAAGATGGCCTGGCGGCGCTGAAGAAGGGGCTGGAAGGCTAATGCCCGTCAGTTAAGCAATTGGGGGCCGCTTTGCGGCCCATCGCCGGCAAGCCAGCTCCCACAGAGATCGCGCAACTCCTGAGTTCTGCGCAGTACCTGTGGGAGCTGGCTTGCCGGCGATGGGCTGCGTAGCAGCCCCGTTAACGCTATTTTCGTTGCTTCAGAAAATGCTACCCATAACTGCGGTTAAAGCCACGCCTTGATTTGGCTGGACACAGCGTCAGTGGAGATCCCGTAACGGTCATGCAAGGTCGGAAGTGCACCCGCGTCGAGAAATGCATCCGGTAGCGCGATCTGGCGGAAGGTTGGAGTGACCCCATTGCGCAACAGCACGCCCGCAACCGCCTCTCCCAGGCCCCCTATGATCGAGTGGTTTTCCGCAGTTACCACCAGGCGACCCGGCTTGCGTGCCTCGGCGAGGATGGTCTGCTCATCGAGCGGTTTGATGGTAGGTACATGCAGCACTGATACATCCACACCGTCCTTTTGCAGCTGCTCTGCAGTCTCCAGCGCACGCATGGTCATGAGGCCGCTGGCAATCAACAGCACATCCCGGCCACCGCGCAGCACCTGTGCCTTGCCCAGTTGGAACTGGTAATCGTAGCGATCGAGCACCAAGGGTACGTTGCCGCGCAGCAGCCTCATGTAGACCGGCCCCTGATGGGCAGCGATCGCTGGCACAGCCTGCTCGATCTCCAGCGCATCGCAGGGGTCGACGATCATCAGGTTGGGCATCGCCCGGAAGATGGCCAGGTCATCCGTGGCTTGGTGGCTAGGACCATAACCGGTGGTCAGGCCAGGCAGCCCGCAGACGATCTTGACGTTGAGGTTCTCTTCTGCGATTGCCATGCAGATGAAGTCATAGGCCCGACGGGAAGCGAACACCGCATAGGTGGTGGCAAAGGGGGTCATGCCTTCCCGTGCCATGCCGGCAGCGGCGCTCATCAGCAATTGTTCGGCCATGCCCATTTGATAGAAGCGCTCGGGGTGGGCTTTGGCGAAGATGTGCAGGTCGGTGTACTTGGACAGGTCGGCACTCAGCCCAACTATATCCTGACGTTGCTCGGCAAGGCTTGCCAGGGCATGGCCAAACGGGGCAGGGCGGGTCGGCTGGCCGTCGGCGGCAATCGAAGCGATCATGGCCGAGGTGGTCAGGCGTTTCTTGGGTGAGTTCACAGTGCTCATGCTTGGCTCCCGGCGTCCAGCGCCTTGAGGGCGAGGTCCCATTCGTTTTCATCGACGCGAATGAAGTGCGTCTTGTCGCGGTTTTCCAGGAAAGGCACGCCTTTGCCCATGCGGGTATCGCATATGATCACGCGCGGTTGCGCCCCGGTGTGGGCGCGGGCCTGGTCGAAGGCGCCGACCAGCGCATCCAGATCATTGCCGTCCACGCGTTGAACGAACCAGCCAAAGGCTTGCCAACGGTCGACGATTGGCTCGAAGGCCAGTACCTCGCTGGAATGGCCATCCGCCTGCTGGTTGTTCACATCGATGATGGCGATCAGGTTGTCCAGGTGCCAATGGCTGGCCGACATGGCGGCCTCCCAGGTCGAGCCCTCGTTGAGCTCGCCATCGGACAGCAGGTTGTACACCCAGCTGTCCGACCCCTTGCGTTTGAGCCCGAGGCAAGCGCCGACGGCGATGCCCAAGCCGTGGCCGAGCGAGCCACCGGTGATCTCCATGCCTGGGGTATAGGCAGCCATACCAGACATGGGCAAGCGGCTATCGTCGCTACCGTAGGTTTCAAGCTCATCCTCGGGGATTACGCCGGCCTCGATCAGTGCGGCATAGAGGCCAATCGCGTAGTGCCCGATGGACAGGTAGAAACGGTCGCGCTGCTCCCATTCGGGGTTGCCGGGGTCGAGGCGCAACGCATGGAAATACGCGACCGCCAGCAGGTCGGCGGCGCCCAGCGCCTGGCCGATATAGCCCTGGCCCTGGACTTGCCCCATGCGCAATGCGTGGCGCCGGATATTGCGAGCGCGCACAGCCAGCGGCAGCGCCTCGGTGTAGGTAGGCACAGCAGTCATTGAAGTGACTCCTTTATCGAATCAACGATTGACCAGATGAGCCGGTACTCGCGACACCAGGAAGGCGCCAAACATGAGTACGGCCGTGATGAGATACATGCCGATGGCATTGCTGCCCAAGGTGGTAGTGACCCAGCCGATCAGGTACGGCGAGCAGAAGCCGGCAAGGTTGGCGAAACTGTTCACCGCCGCGATGCCTGCCGCCGCCGATACACCTCCCAGCAGCGTGGTGGGCAGCATCCAGAACAGTGAAGAGGCGGATAGCACTCCAGCCGCTGCGAGGCACAGGCTGAGGATCGACAGCGTCAGGCTGCTGCCCAGTGCTGCGGCGAGGCTCAGGCCCAGTGCGCCGAGCAGCATGGGGATCGCCAGATGCCAGCGGCGTTCACGGTGACGGTCGCCGCTGCGCCCGGCCCACAGCATCGCGACGATGGCACACAGGTACGGCAGGCTGGTCAGCAGGCCGATGTGCAAAGGTTCGCTGACGCCGGCATTACGTACCAGTGTGGGTAGCCAGAACGTGATTGCGTACTGGCCCATCACTACGCAGAAGTAGATGCCCGCCAGCAACCAGAGCCGACGGTCGCGGATGAAGTCGGCCACCGAACCGTGGTTTACCTTGTGTTGCTCGTCTTCAGCCAGCTCCTTGCGCACCAGGGCTTTTTCTTCGTCGCTCAACCAGTGAGCCTGATCGACGCCATCCTTCAGGTAGCTCAGCACCAGAACGCCCACCAGTACCGTTGGGATGGCTTCGAGCAGGAACATCCACTGCCAGCCCGCCCAGCCGTGAACGCCGGCAAAGCGCTCCATGATCCAACCCGACAAGGGGCCGCCGACCATGCCCGAGAGCGGAATCGCGATGAACCAAAGCGCGGTCATCTTCGCCCGGCGGTAAGACGGGAACCAATAGGTCAGGTACAGCAGAAGCCCTGGTGCCAGGCCTGCTTCGGCGATCCCCAGCAAAAACCGCAGGGTATAGAATTGCCAGGCTGTCTCCACCAGGGCGAACATCGCTGAGATGATGCCCCAGGTGATCATGATGCGTGCGATCCAGCGTCGAGCGCCCACTTTGTGCAGAATGATGTTGCTGGGCACCTCGAAGAGAAAATAGCCAATGAAGAACATGCCGGCGCCCAATCCGTAGACCGCTTCGGAAAGGGCCAGGTCGTCCATCATCTGCAGCTTCGCAAAGCCGACATTGACCCTGTCCAGATAGGCGCACAGGTAGCAGAGCATGAGAAAAGGCATCAGTCGCCAGGCCGTTTTACGGTAGGCACTGCTGCGTGCGGCGGATACCGCATCGAGCGCTAATGTGGTCATTCGTTCTGATCTCTTGTTGTTATCGAACGCGTGGCCTGCGCCGGGCTCGGGTGCAGGTCACGATGCACCGGGTGCTCAGTGGATCAGCATCCCGCCGTTGACATCCAGGGTAACCCCCGTCAGGTAGCTGGACAGGTCACTGGCCAGGAACAAAGCCGCATTGGCGACATCGCGCGCCTCACCCAGGCGGCCCAGCGGGATGCCTTCGATGATGGCGTGACGGCGCTCATCCTGCATGAGGCCACCGGTGATGTCAGTGTGAATCAGGCCTGGCGTGATCGAGTTGACGCGAATATTGTCCGGTCCCAGTTCACGGGCCATCGCCTTGCCCAATCCAAGCACGCCAGCCTTCGCCGCGCTGTAGTGAGGGCCACCGAAGATGCCGCCACCACGCTGGGCAGACACAGAAGACATGCAGATGATGCTGCCAGCGCGTTGCGCCCGCATGGTTGGGATCACCGCCTGGGACATCAGCAAGGTGCCACGAAGGTTCACGTTGAGAATCCGGTCATAGTCAGCCCCTGTAATTTCCAGGGTTTTCACCGGTTGAGTGATGCCGGCGTTGTTTACCAGCACGTCGATCCGGCCGAATTGCGCGAGCACTTGAGCGATGGCATCACGCACTTGTGCTTCATCGGCAACGTTGGCAGCCACGCCGAGGTGGCCTTCGCCGAGTGAAGCGGCAGCCTCGGTTGCGGCAGAGGCGTCCAGGTCCAGGATCGCGACTTTGGCGCCCTGAGCGGCAAACGCCTGGGCTGTTGCGCGGCCGATACCGCGGGCAGAGGCCGCGCCAGTGATCACGGCAAATTTTCCTGTTAACAGCATCGAAGGTGCTCCAGATGGTTGTTGTTGTGAGCGGCGGTTCCAGGAAGAACCGATAAGCACAGCTTCGTCCGGGACAGCACCCCAAGCAACGCTGCCTCCTTCACCCGGTGCTGAAAAAAATTCAGCCCTCGACTTGTGCCTTGGGCTTACAGGAAGGTAAAAGCCCTGGTATCGCTTCGAATCTTTCAGGAAATGGTCATGAGCCTGGACATCCTTAGAAAATCGCCTCAGATCCCTTCCCTGAAAGCAATTCAGGCCTTCGAGCAAGTTGCTCGCTTCGGCAACGTTGCACGGGCCGCAGAGCAGTTGAACCTCACGCCCTCTGCGGTGAGCCACCAGATCGCTAATCTGGAAGCCTTGATCGGTCGTCCATTGTTCATTCGCGAGGCGCGCGGTGTTGCATTGACCCCGGCCGGAGAGCAGTACCTGCGCGAGGTGTCAGGCATATTGCAAAGCCTGGCTACGGCCACCGAGCGCGCCGGCAACTCGGTGGGCTTCGATTGCTTGCGGCTTCATTCCGCGCCTAGCTTCGGCCTGCTCTGGTTGCTGCCGCGCCTGGACCATTTTCGTAACAGTCATCCGCAGATCCAGATCAACCTGTCGTGCTCCTACGAGTCGCTGCACTTCGGCCGCCATCAGATCGATCTGGATATCCGTCATGGCTACCCCAACTGGCCCAGCCTGGAAGTGCGCACCATCCGGCATGAGCGTGCAACTGTGCTCGCCTCGCCACAGCTTCTCGAGCGTACGCCTATCAAGCAGCCCAGCGATCTGCTGGGGCAGAACCTGATCCTGTCGGAAGCCGCATTGGTGCAATGGCCCCAATGGTTCGCACAGCAAGGCGTGGCGTTGCCACAAACCCCCTACGCCCTGAGCTTCGATCGCTCCTACATGAGCCTGGAGGCCGCCAGCCATGGGTATGGGTTGGCCTTGGAGAGTTGCCTGCTGGCGCAGGACTATATCGCCCGGGGCGTGTTGGTACCGGTATTTGCGGAAGACTTGGCGACGCCCGTCAGTGCCCACCACCTGGTATTTCCGCGAGGCCATGCTGAAACCCCCAGGGTTCGACAATTCCTTGAATGGGTGCAGGGCCAGCTCGGTCATGACTTCAACTACTGAGAGCAGTTTGCACAACAGATGAACTGCGGTAGGGGCCGGCTATCAAGTCAGCAGAAAGCTGGATAGCACTAGAACTCAACGGTAATAAGTGACAAGGGAAAAGCCCTACAACTCTATCGGAAGTTTCGCTGCCCGGTTCGGGTTGTACATCTTCAGGGTGTCGCTACCATCAGGGCTCGGCGCTTCCATGGAAATTCCAGTGACTATTTACGGCAATACAAGAAGGCGGGCTTGGTAGCGTGAATCAGCCCTTGGGTTCGTTCAGTAGCTTTCTGCGCTCGGCCTTGCTGATTCTATTGTGTCTACTGGGCGTATTTCCTTTGGATGTGATCCTGCCGTCATTCCCGGCGCTCGCAGACGAGTTTCGCGTCGAACCACAGCAGATAGCCTACTCGGTGAGCTTCTTTGCGTTTGGTGTCGCCTTGGCGCAATTGGTGATCGGCCGCGCCATTGGCGTTGATGGACAGCCTGGGGCTGACGCCCTATCAATTCTCGGTGGTGTTTATCGGCTATGGGCTTGCGTATATCGCTGGCGGAACAGCCGCGACCTATTTGAACAACCGCGTAAGCCCGCAGGTTCAGATCAAGACGGGATTCCTGCTCATAGCTGCCGGGGGCATCACGTTGTTGATCTGGGAGAAGATAGCGGGATTGACGGTGGCGGGGCTGCTGCTGCCGATGATCATCTGCACGACCGGGACAACGCTGGTGCGCCCTGCTGCAACGACCCAGGCCTTGGCGCGTTACCCGCAGCAGGCCGGTGCGGCAGCGTCGCTCAACACGACCTTGTTGTTCGCAGGTGGTGGTTTGGCTGGCAGTCTTGTTGCTGGCGTCGAAGGCGCGTTGCCGATGAGCCTGGGGCTTCTGTTCCTGGGTGCGGGGTTGTGCGGATGGCTACTGCTTGCATGCCTGACGGAAACGCCAGCCAGCACTCGAACTTGATGCCAAACGAGCCATCCGCAGTGAGAACGATAACGGCCTGGTGCTGATCAGGCCCAGAAACCGAACAGCACCAACGCCGCCACGCCAAGCCCGACTGCAACCGAACACCCGCCAATCGACAGCGCTGCCCGACCTTGTCGGTACCAACCATCCTGGCCCAGTTGCCGTGCCGGTGCCAACAAGCTTCGCCAGTGCAGTTCCGTGTCATGAAACGCCTGCAAGTTCGTCATGTCCGCATCCAGCCAACGGCGGAAATCGATCCGCTCGCACGCCGTTACCTGTGGGCTCTGCAAGCGCACATACCATTGCCCGGCAACACTCGCCAGCACATCCCGGCGCGAGCGGCCGGCCTGCAGCGCCTGGTCCATGTGCCGCTCGATGCTCGCCAATGGCAGGTCGAGGCGGGCGGCGATGCTGGCGAAGTCCAGCTGGTCGAGGCGGTTGAGCAGGAACACTTGCTGTACGCGCCGTGGCAGGCGCTTCAGGGCGTGCAGCAGGGCGTCGTCGGCATGGTGTTCGGCAGCAGGGGTTGGGTGCTCAAGGGGCATCAGCAGACGGGTCATGGACAGCTCCTTGCTCTATAAGGGGGAGGGAGGGGGGCATCTTCCGTGATGCGTGATCAGCGTAGGTTAAACGAGATTGATTCTCAAGTGCTGATTCCGCAAAGTTTTGTAATGAGCGTTCACGCCCTGAAACACCTTTGCTATCATGCGCGCCATCACGATCTTCATTAGCCTGAAGAGCCAAAAAAAAGACCCAGCAAAAAGCCGGGTCAAAAACCGTGATTAGCCTGATGAGGAGATAATCTGAGAGCGACCTAAGCTCCAGGTTATCCAGCAGATCTCGCGATCAGCTGAGTGCAATAATAATCGTTATCATTTGCCAGTCAAATGAATTTTCGCTAATCCGGTAAAAAAATTTTACCGGTGCGCTTCCTTGTCCCGGCAATCGGGGCCTTTGCCGTTACCTGGCCATCACGTTCTCTCCCTTCTTTCCTGCTTACGAACCCGAGCCCACCGAGCGGTTGTGCTCGAGCAGTGCGCGTGCCATGTCCATCATGTGCATCAGCGCGAAGGTCAGCTCGCGCTGGCTACCGTGCTGGTGGGTGGCGGTTTCCTGCGCGGTGGCGGCGGCGCAGCGCAGCAGGGCGATGGCATGCTCCTGGGCCTGGTCTTTGGTTACCCCCTCGTGCAGGGTCCAGATTCTGTTCTCCAGGGTTGGGCGCGGCGGGTTGGGGTTGAGGTAGTAATCGAGGGCGCGGCGGGCGGCTTCGCTGTCGAGATCTGTTTCGTCGTTTTTCGGTGGTTTCATCGCGATACCTTCTGATTTCCCTTCAAACACACAGGAATCAGAGGATAGGTCAGTCTGTACTATCTATCTCAAAATAAATAATTCAGATTGTGTATTGCTGCGAGTAATACAGTCCGTATTGTTGCCGCTCATGGAAAACTGGAACGCATTTCTCAAGCGCTACAAGCGCGAACACAATCTCAGCCAGCTCAAGCTGGCCGAACGCTTGGGCATGACTCAGGGGGGCGTGGGGCATTGGCTGCGTGGTACGCGGCGGCCGACGCTGGAAACCATCAACGAAAAGCTCGAAAAACTTGGGCTGGTGTTTCTGGAAGCCCAAGTCATGGTGGTGGAGCGCGATATCGTGCGCGAATCGCCTGGTCACTATGCGGCCGAGCAGCCGGTTTCGGCAGAAGCATTGCTTTACGCGAGCTTCCGCTTTCCGGTGCTGAGTTGGGCTGACTTGCAGGGAACTTTGCCAGAAACAAGCAAGGCCCACGAGCAGACTGACTACATGCCCGCCGGCAATGCGTTCTGGCTAGTGGTGGAAAACGACTCGATGAATGCCGCCAGTGGCAGGAGCATACCTGAGGGTATGCGTGTGCTGGTGGATACTGGCCTGCCGGCTGAGCCAGGCCGGTTGGTAATTGCTCGGCAGCCCGGGCGGCCGGCAGTGTTGCGGCAGTTGGTCGAGGAGGGCGGAGACAGGATGCTCAAACCGCTGAATACGCGTTATCCGACAGTTCTGTGTGAAGACGGCTGCGAATTTCTGGGTGTAGTTGTGCGGGGGCATGAGGTCTTCTAGCTTGCCGGGGCTGCTGTGCAGCCCTGTCGCGACACAAGGCCGCTCCTACAGCGGCCGCACCGGGTTCGATCGGGAGGCGCGCCTTTGCAGGAGGCTGATGGCAGCGATGAATATGGATAGATGGATTGCCCTGGTCCGTGATCGGATGGAGGAGCTAGGGCTCACTCAAGAACAGCTGGCCGAGCGTGTTGGTGTGTCTCAAGGCAGCGTGGGACATTGGGTGAACAAGCGGCGTCAGCCGAAGATCGAGTCGATGAATCGCACGCTCGTCGAGATTGGCATGCCCCATTACAGCGTCAGCTTGCACCTGCGCATTCAGGGGCAGGACGGGGAGCGGAGCGTTTACGATGTGGATGGCACCGATGACGATCTGGACCTCATGCAATACATCGTCTGTTTCCGCTACCCGGTGCTGGGTTGGGATGAGCTGGGTGTTGCAGATGGTACGGAGCCTGGCGTATTCGAGCAGACGGACTATCTGGCCCTGGGCAAGGCGTTCTGGCTGACCGTGGAAAACGATGCCATGAGTGCCGTCAGTGGCCGCAGTGTGCCGCAAGGTATGCGGATGTTGGTGGACCCTGGCTTAGAAGCCGAACCAGGGCATTTGGTTATCGCCCGTCAGCCGGGCAAACCGGCGATTTTCCGTGAATTGGTGGAGGAAGGTGGGCAGCGGTACCTGAAGGCATTGAACAGCAACTATCCGGCGCTGCTGTGTGAGGACGGCTGCGAGTTTCTGGGTGTGGTCGTGCGAGTGCATGGCTCCTTCTAGATTGCCGGGGCTGCTGCGCAGCCCATCGCGACACAAGGCCGCTCCTACAGAGGATCGCGCCGGGTTTGATGCCAAGCGCGGACCCTTGTAGGAGCGGCCTTGTGTCGCGAAAGGGCCGCACAGCGGCCCCCAGGACCCTTACTCTGCCAGTTCGACCAGCACCGTCCCTTCGCTGACCATATCCCCTTCCTGGCAGAACAACGCCTTCACCGTGCCGCCATGCGGCGCGCGAATGCTGTGCTCCATCTTCATGGCCTCCAGCACTACCAGCGCCGTACCTGCTTCCACCACTTGCCCGGGCTCTACCAGCACGCGCACGATGCTGCCGTTCATGGGCGCGCCCAGGCCGCCCTGGTGGCTGTGGCTGGCCTCGGCCTCGGCAATCGGGTCGAAGGCTTCGATGGCATGCATCTCGCCATCCCACTGCAAGTACAACGTGCCACCGCGGCGGATCGCCAGATGCTGGCGACGCACGCCCGCCTGGTCATGAACCAACTGCTCGCCCACCAGTTGCCAGGTAGACGCAGCGCTGCGCTCCAGGGCAACCGCCTGGTCCTGCCCGCCACTCACCAGGTGCAGGGTGCTGCGCGAAGGCAGGCCCAGGCGCAGGCCGTTGCGTTCGGCCCACGGCGAACTGTGGTCGTCGCTCCGCTGATATGCGGCCTGGCCCTGCAACCAGGCCTCGGCCGCCGCTTCCCAGAAGCCTGCTGGCAGCGCTTGAGGCGCGGGCAGCAAAACCTCCTGGTGACGTGGAATGAAGCCGGTATCCAGTTCGGCTGCAGCAAACGCCGGGTGGGCGAGAATGCGCCGCAGGAAGGCGATGTTGGTCTTCAGCCCGCCAATGGCAAACTCGTCGAGCATGGCCAGCAAGCGCAGGCGCGCCTGCTCGCGGTCTTCGCCCCAGGCGATCAGCTTGCCCAGCATCGGGTCATAGAACGGCGACACCACATCACCTTCGCTGACCCCGCTGTCCACCCGGCGGCCTTCGCCGGCTGCCGACTCACGGTACAGCGCCAGCTTGCCGGTCGCCGGCAGGAATTCGTTGGCCGGGTCCTCGGCATACAGGCGCACTTCGATGGCATGGCCGATCAGCGGCACCTGCTCCTGGGTGATCGGCAGGGCCTCGCCGCAGGCCACGCGAATCTGCCAGGCCACCAGGTCGAGCCCGGTAATGGCCTCGGTGACTGGGTGCTCCACCTGCAGACGGGTGTTCATCTCCATGAAGAAGAACTCGCCACGGGCATCGAGCAGGAACTCCACGGTGCCGGCGCCCACGTAGCCGATGGCCTGGGCCGCGCGCACTGCCGCCTCACCCATGGCCCGGCGCAATTCGGCTGACAGGCCTGGCGCAGGGGCTTCTTCCACCACCTTCTGGTGACGGCGCTGAATTGAACAGTCACGCTCGTTGAGGTACAGGCAGTTGCCATGCTGGTCGGCGAATACCTGGATTTCCACGTGGTGCGGCTTGAGCACGTACTTTTCCACCAGCATGCGTGCATCGCCGAACGACGACTGCGCCTCACGCTGGGCCGAGGCCAGGGCGTCGGCCAGCTGGCTTTCTTCCTCGACCACTTTCATGCCCTTGCCACCGCCGCCGGCGCTGGCCTTGAGCAGCACCGGGTAGCCGATGCGTTCGGCGGCGGCGCGGAAGGTGTCCAGGTCCTGGGCCTCGCCGTGGTAGCCCGGCACCAGCGGCACGCCAGCGGCTTCCATCAGTGCCTTGGCCGCCGACTTGCTGCCCATGGCGTCGATGGCGCTGGCCGGTGGGCCGAGGAAGATCAGCCCGGCCTCTTCGATGGCGCGTGCGAAGCCTGCGTTCTCGGACAGGAAGCCATAACCCGGGTGGATGGCCTGGGCGCCGCTGGCCTTGGCTGCGGCCAGCAGCTTGTCGACCTGCAGGTAGCTTTCGGCAGCCTTGGTGCCGCCGAGGTCGACACGGATATCGGCTTCGCGGCTGTGCCGGGCATCACGGTCGGTGGCGCTGTGCACGGCCACGGTGGTCAGGCCCATGGCCTTGGCGGTGCGCATCACCCGGCAGGCGATTTCGCCGCGGTTAGCGACCAGCAGGGTGGTCAAAGCGGGGCGGCTCATGGGCGCGGCTCCTTCTTGTCGTCGGTTTGCCAGGCGGGGCGGCGTTTTTCCAGGAAGGCGCGCAGGCCCTCCTGGCCTTCGGCGCTGACGCGGATGCGGGCGATGGTGTTTTCGCAGTAGCGGCGCAGGGCCGGGCTGAGCTCGCCGTCGTCCACCTCACGCAGCAAGTCCTTGGTGGCGCGCAGCGCTTGCGGGCTGTTCTGCAGCAGGTTGTTCACCCAGGCTTCGACCTGGGTCTCCAGTTCGCTGGCCGGGTATACCTCGGCCAGCAGGCCCAGCTCGCGGGCCCGCACGCCGCTGAATCGCTCGGCGGTAAGGGCATAGCGGCGCGCGGCGCGCTCGCCGATGGCCTTGACCACGAACGGGCTGATCACCGCCGGGGCCAGGCCTATGCGCACTTCCGACAGGCACAGTTGGGCGTCTTCGGCGCCGATGGCCATGTCGCAGCAGCTGATCAGGCCCAGCGCGCCGCCAAAGGCCGCGCCTTGCACCACGGCCAGGGTCGGCGCCTTGAGGCGGTGCAGGGCATACATCAGCTCGCCCAGCTCGCGGGCATCATCCAGGTTGGTGTTGAAGTCCAGCTGCGCCGACTGCTGCATCCAGGCCAGGTCGGCGCCGGCGCTGAAGTGCCGGCCGCGGCCGCGCAGCAGCACGAAACGCAGGCTGGCGTCCTCGGCCAACTGGTCGAGGGCGATAATCAGTTCGCGGATCATCAAGGCGTTGAACGCGTTGTTCTTGTCCTCGCGGCTGAGCCACAGGGTGGCGAAGCCGCGCGGGTCGCGGATCACTTCGAGGGTGCTGAAATCGCTCATGGGTCACATCCGGAAAATGCCGAAGCGGCTCTGTTCGATCGGTGCGTTCAGCGCGGCGGACAACGCCAGGCCGAGCACGTCGCGGGTCTGCGCCGGGTCGATGACACCGTCGTCCCACAGGCGGGCGCTGGAGTAGTAGGGGTGACCCTGGTGCTCGTACTGGTCAAGGATCGGCTGCTTGAGCCGGGCTTCGTCTTCGGCGCTGAACGGGTGACCACTGCGTTCGCTCTGTTCGCGCTTGACCTGGGCCAGCACGCCGGCGGCCTGTTCGGCCCCCATCACGCCAATCCGTGCGTTGGGCCACATCCACAGGAAGCGCGGGTCGTAGGCCCGGCCGCACATGCCATAGTTGCCGGCGCCGAAGCTGCCACCGATGATCACCGTGAACTTCGGCACCTGGGCGCAGGCCACGGCGGTGACCAGCTTGGCGCCGTGCTTGGCGATGCCGCCTTCTTCGTACTTCTTGCCGACCATGAAACCGGTGATGTTCTGCAGGAACAGCAGCGGGATGCCGCGCTGGCAGGCCAGTTCGATGAAGTGCGCGCCTTTTTGCGCGGCCTCGGCGAACAGGATGCCGTTGTTGGCCAGGATCGCCACCGGGTAGCCGTGCAGGTGGGCGAAGCCGCACACCAGGGTGGTACCGAACAGCGCCTTGAACTCGTCGAACACCGAGCCGTCGACCAGGCGCGCGATTACCTCGCGCACATCGAACGGTTGCTTGGCATCGGCCGGCACCACGCCATACAGCTCATCGGCGGCATACAGCGGTGCCACCGGGGCCAGGCGTTGCAGCTTGCCCAGCTTGTGCCAGTTGAGGTTGGCCACGCTGCGGCGGGCCAGGGCCAGGGCGTGTTCGTCGTTGTCGGCATAGTGGTCGGCCACGCCGCTGGTGCGGCAGTGCACATCGGCGCCGCCGAGGTCTTCGGCGCTCACCACCTCACCGGTGGCGGCCTTTACCAGTGGGGGGCCGGCAAGGAAGATGGTCGCTTGCTGGCGCACCATGATCGCTTCGTCGGCCATCGCGGGCACGTAGGCACCGCCGGCGGTGCACGAGCCCATCACCACGGCAATCTGCGGAATGCCCAGTGCGCTCATGTTGGCCTGGTTGAAGAAGATACGCCCGAAGTGCTCGCGGTCGGGGAACACTTCGTCCTGGCGTGGCAGGTTGGCGCCGCCGGAGTCCACCAGGTAGATGCACGGCAGGCGATTCTGCAGGGCGATGGTCTGTGCACGCAGGTGCTTCTTTACGGTCAGCGGGTAGTAGGAACCGCCTTTGACCGTGGCGTCGTTGGCCACGATCATGCATTCCACGCCTTCGACGCGGCCGATGCCGGCGATCACGCCCGCAGCGGGTACGTCTTCGCCATACACCTCATGGGCAGCCAGCTGGCCGATTTCGAGGAACGGCGAGCCCGGGTCCAGCAGGCGGTCGATACGCTCGCGCGGCAGCAGCTTGCCGCGCGAAGTGTGCCGCTCCTGAGCCTTGGGCCCACCGCCCTGGGCCACCTGGGCGAGCAGGCCGCGCAGGGCCTGGACCTGTTCGAGCATGGCCGCGCTATTGTTGGCGAACTCCGCCGAACGCGGGTTGATCTGGGTGTGCAAGGTAGCCATGTGCGCCCGTCCCTTGTGCTCAGCGGGTTTCGTTGAACAGTTCGCGACCGATCAGCATCCGGCGGATTTCGCTGGTGCCGGCACCGATCTCGTACAGCTTGGCGTCGCGCAGCAGGCGGCCTGCCGGGAATTCGTTGATATAGCCGTTGCCGCCAAGAATCTGGATTGCCTCGAGGGCCATTTGCGTGGCGCGTTCGGCGGTGTACAGGATCACCCCGGCGGCGTCCTTGCGGGTGGTCTCGCCACGGTCGCAGGCCTGCGCCACGGCATACAGGTAGGCGCGGCTGGCGTTGAGCTGGGTGTACATGTCGGCGATCTTGCCCTGGATCAGCTGGAATTCGCCGATGCTCTGGCCGAACTGCTTGCGGTCGTGGATGTACGGCACCACCAGGTCCATGCAGCTTTGCATGATGCCGGTCGGGCCGCCGGACAGCACCACACGCTCGTAGTCGAGGCCGCTCATCAGCACGCGCACGCCACCGTTGAGCTGGCCGAGGATGTTTTCTTCCGGCACTTCGACGCCGTCGAAGAACAGCTCGCAGGTGTTGGAGCCACGCATGCCCAGCTTGTCGAACTTGTTGCTGCGGCTGAAGCCTTTCCAGTCACGCTCGACGATGAACGCGGTGATACCGTGCGCGCCCTTTTCCAGGTCGGTCTTGGCGTAGATCACGTAGGTGTTGGCGTCCGGGCCGTTGGTGATCCAGGTCTTGCTGCCGTTGAGCACGTAGTGGTCGCCGCGCTTTTCCGCGCGCAGTTTCATCGACACCACGTCGGAACCGGCATTGGGCTCGCTCATGGCCAAGGCGCCGATGTGCTCGCCGCTGATCAGCTTGGGCAGGTACTTGAGCTTCTGCTCGTGGCTGCCGTTGCGGTTGATCTGGTTGACGCAGAGGTTGGAGTGGGCGCCGTAGGACAGGGCTACCGAGGCCGAGCCACGGCTGATTTCTTCCATCGACACCACGTGGGCCAGGTAGCCCAGGCCGGCACCGCCGTATTCTTCCGGCACGGTGATGCCCAGCAGGCCCATGTCGCCGAACTTGCGCCACATGTCGGCGGGGAACAGGTTGTCGTGGTCGATTTGCGCGGCACGCGGGGCCAGTTCGGCGGCGACGAAGGTGCGCACCTGGTCGCGGAGCATGTCGATGGTTTCGCCCAGGGCGAAGTTCAGGGTGGGGTAATGCATGCTGGGGCACCTTGTTGTTCTTGAAATTGGGTAACACCGTAGCTCAACGGCTATCACCGGCCCTGTGGGAGCGGGTTTACCCGCGAATGCGTCAGCAGGGCCACCGTCATTGCCTGATGATCGCATTCGCGGGTGAACCCGCTCCCACAGGGTCGGTGGTACGCCGGCAAACCAGATGTCGTTTTCACCTTTACGTTAACGTAAACCTGCGCGCATCCACTGTCAATCGGCTCATCACCTTTACGTAAACGTAAATCTGCGCCAGAGTATCCCCGCTTGCTTCAGTCGTGCCCAGAACAACCACAAGAAGGGACACCCATGAGTCAACCAAGCTATACCCGCGGTCGCCAGGACCAAGCCTTGCTCACCCAGACCATCGGCCAGGCCTTCGATGCCACGGTGGCCCGCTACGCCGACGGCGAGGCCCTGGTGTCGCGCCATCAGGGCCTGCGCTACAGCTGGCGCCAGCTGGCCGAGCAGGTCGAGGTGCATGCTCGTGCCCTGATGGCCCTGGGCGTGAACACCGGCGATCGGGTCGGCATCTGGTCGCCCAACTGCGCCCAGTGGTGCATCCTGCAGCTGGCCAGCGCCAAGGTCGGCGCGATTCTGGTCAACATCAACCCGGCCTACCGCGTGGGCGAGCTGGAATACGTGCTGCGCCAGTCCGGATGCCGCTGGCTGGTGTGTGCCGATGCCTTCAAGACGTCCGACTACCACGCCATGGTCCAGGAACTGGCACCGGAGCTGGCCAGTGCCACCCCGGGTGAAATGGCCAGTGAACGCCTGCCCGACCTGCGTGGTGTGGTCAGCCTGGCCGCCAACCCGCCGGCAGGCTTTTTGCCTTGGCAGGCGCTGGCCGAGCGGGCAGGGCAGATCTCGACCGAGGCCTATGCGACGCGCCAGCAAAGCCTGCAGTTCGACCAGCCGGTGAACATCCAGTACACCTCCGGCACCACCGGCGCGCCGAAGGGCGCCACGCTCAGCCACTACAACATCCTCAACAACGGCTTCATGGTCGGCGAAAGCCTGGGCCTGACCGCACGCGACCGCATGGTGATCCCGGTGCCGCTGTACCACTGCTTCGGCATGGTCATGGCCAACCTCGGTTGCATCACCCACGGCAGCACGATGATCTACCCCAACGACGCCTTCGACGCCGAGCTCACCCTGCGCGCCGTGGCCGAAGAGCGCGCGAGCATTCTCTATGGCGTGCCAACCATGTTCATCGCCATGCTCGACCACCCCGCGCGCGCGCAAATGGATTTGTCGACCCTGCGCAGCGGCATCATGGCTGGCGCCACCTGCCCGATCGAGGTGATGCGCCGGGTCATCGACCAGATGCACATGGCCGAAGTGCAGATCGCCTATGGCATGACCGAAACCAGCCCGGTGTCGCTGCAGACCGGCCCGGACGACCACCTGGAACTGCGCGTGACCACCGTCGGCCGTACCCAGCCGCAGCTGGAGAACAAGCTGGTGGATGCCGACGGCTGCATCGTCCCGCGCGGCGAGATCGGCGAGCTGTGCACTCGCGGCTACAGCGTGATGCTCGGCTACTGGGACAACCCCCAGGCCACCGCGGATGCCATCGACCCGGCCGGCTGGATGCATTCGGGCGACCTGGCGGTGATGGACGAGCATGGCTATGTGCGCATTGTCGGGCGCAACAAGGACATGATCATTCGTGGCGGCGAGAACATCTACCCGCGGGAACTGGAAGAGTTCTTCTACACCCACCCAGCGGTGGCCGATGCGCAAGTGATCGGCATCCCGTGCAGCCGTTATGGCGAGGAGATCGTCGCCTGGATAAAGCTGCACCCTGGGCACAGTGCCACGGTCGAGGAGCTGCAGGGCTGGTGCAAGGCGCGCATTGCCCATTTCAAGGTGCCGCGGCATATCCGCTTCGTCGACGAGTACCCGATGACGGTGACCGGCAAGGTGCAGAAGTTCCGCATGCGGGAGATCAGTGTGGCCGAGATCGCGGCGGTTACTGCTGGTTGATGCATTGGCTGTTCCGGCCTCTTCGCGGGTAAACCCGCTCCCACAGGTACAGCGCCGTGTTCGAGTTTGGCGCTGTCCCTGTGGGAGCGGGTTTACCCGCGAAGAGGCCGGCCCTGCCAGCACAGGATCCTGGTCTACCCTTAAGCCTTCACCGGTGGCTCCTGGCTCGGCGGGTCGCCCACTGTCGGCGGCACGGTCGGCTTGATCGGCAGCTCGTCCGGGTCTTCCTCCGGCACGGGCGGCGGCAGGCTCGGGTTGTCGATGTTGGGATCGGGAGTCTCCGGTGGAATGGGAATGTTCATGGCCTGACCTCGCTTGGGTAATTGAAGAGGTGCTGCAGGCTTCGACTTCGCGCAGCTGCCGTTCGCTCAATTTTTTTGAACCCCACGCCTGTGCCCGGCTCTGAACCCTTACCGCCACCAGCCTGAGGGAGCAAGGTCCGATGTCACGAAACGAGCCCTTCGAAAGCGTGCCCATGGCCAACGATCACCCGGACCAGGCCATCAGCCTGTCCCAGGCGCTGCTGGCGCCGCGCATCGTGATCGAAGACACCCAACCCGTGCTCGAAGCCGGCACCTTCGCCACCAAGGCCATCAGTGGCCAGCCGGTGGAGGTCAGCAGCAAGGTCTACAGCGACGGCCATGACCGCCTGGCGGTGATGCTCAACTGGCGCCAGGCCCACAGCCGGCGCTGGCATTGCGTGCCCATGCACTCACCGGGCAACGACCTGTGGCTGGCCGAGTTCACCCCCACCGATCTGGGCCCGCACCTGTTCAGCATCGAGGCCTGGATCGACCCGTTCGCCACCTATTGCCACGATCTGGAGAAGAAGTACCACGCCGGTGTCGAGGTCAGGTTGGAGCTGGAAGAAGGCCGATTGATGCTGGGCAAGGGCATCGAGCTGTGCAACGGTGCCCTGCGCGAGGAGCTCCAGGCCTTGCAGCAGCGCCTGCCCACGCTGAATGCCGACGACCAGGTGGCGCTGTTTCTCGACCCTGCTACCGCCCGCCTGATGAGCGATGCCGAGCATCGCAGCTACCTGGCCCGCAGCCGTGAATTCCCCGTCGATGTCGACCGCCCGGCCGCGCAGTTTGCCAGCTGGTACGAGCTGTTCCCACGCTCGATCACCGACAGCCCCGAGCGCCACGGCACCTTCAATGATGTGCACGCGCGCCTGCCGATGATTCGCGACATGGGCTTCGACGTGTTGTACTTCCCGCCCATCCATCCCATCGGCATGCAGCACCGCAAGGGCCGCAACAACGCCCTGACGGCGGCGCCCGGCGACCCGGGCAGCCCGTACGCCATCGGCAGCGCGGAAGGCGGGCATGAGGCGATTCACCCGCAACTGGGCAGCCGCGACGACTTCCGCCGCCTGGTGGCCGCGGCGGCCGAACATGGCCTGGAAATCGCCCTCGACTTCGCCATCCAGTGCTCCCAGGACCACCCCTGGCTCAAGGAGCACCCCGGCTGGTTCAGCTGGCGACCGGACGGCACCATCCGCTATGCCGAGAACCCACCGAAGAAATACCAGGACATCGTCAACGTCGATTTCTATGCACCCGACGCCGTCCCCTCGCTGTGGCTGGCCTTGCGCGATGTGGTGGTCGGCTGGGTCGAGGAGGGGGTGAAGACCTTCCGCGTCGACAACCCGCACACCAAGCCACTGCCATTCTGGCAATGGCTGATCGCCAATGTGCGTAGCCGGTACCCTGAGGTCATCTTCCTCGCCGAAGCCTTCACCAAGCCGGCGATGATGGCCCGCCTGGGCAAGGTCGGGTACGCGCAGAGCTATACCTATTTCACCTGGCGCAACCACAAACAGGAGCTGCGCGAGTACTTCGAGCAGCTCAACCAGCCGCCATGGAGCCAGTGCTACCGGCCCAACTTCTTCGTCAACACCCCCGACATCAACCCGTACTTCCTGCACACCTCCGGCCGTGCCGGCTTCCTCATCCGCGCAGCGCTGGCCACCATGGGCTCGGGGCTGTGGGGCATGTACTCCGGCTTCGAGCTGTGCGAAAGCACGCCGCTGCCAGGCAAAGAGGAGTACCTGGATTCGGAGAAGTACCAAATTCGCCCACGCGATTTCAGTCAACCCGGCAACATCATTGCCGAGATCGCCCAGCTCAACCGCATTCGCCGGCAGAACCGCGCCTTGCAGACCCACCTGGGCGTGGCGTTCTTCAACTGCTGGAACGACAACATCCTGTACTTCGCAAAACGCACGCCCGAGCGCGACAACTACATCCTGGTGGCAATCAGCCTCGACCCGCACAACGCACAGGAGGCGCATTTCGAGCTGCCGCTGTGGGAGCTGGGGCTGGATGACAACGCCGAAACCCATGGTGAAGACCTGATGAACGGCCATCGCTGGTCGTGGTACGGCAAGACCCAATGGATGCGCATCGAACCCTGGCATCTGCCGTTCGGTATCTGGCGCATCGAAAAGGCCCGTTAGCAAGGTACACGCCATCCCCTGTGGGAGCGGGTTCACCCGCGAAGCAGGCGCTGCGGAGCATGGCACCGGCTTCGCCGGTGTTCGCGGGTAAACCCGCTCCCACAGGGGATCGTGTCAAGTCAGTTGCTTATGCATCAGGGCCAGAGCAACCAGAATTGAAAGGAGTCCACATGGCCAAGCGTTCCCGCCCGGCAGCCTTCATCGACGACCCGCTGTGGTACAAGGACGCCGTCATCTACCAGCTGCACATCAAGTCGTTCTTCGATTCGAACAACGACGGCATTGGCGATTTCGCCGGCCTGATCAGCAAGCTCGACTACATCGCCGAGCTGGGCGTCAACACCCTGTGGCTGCTGCCGTTCTATCCCTCGCCACGCCGCGACGACGGCTATGACATCGCCGAGTACAAGGCCGTGCACCCCGACTACGGCAACCTGGCCGATGCCCGCCGCTTCATCGCCGAGGCGCACAAGCGCGGCCTGCGGGTCATCACCGAGCTGGTCATCAACCACACCAGCGATCAGCACCCTTGGTTCCAGCGCGCCCGCCATGCCAAGCGCGGCAGCAAGGCACGGGACTTCTACGTGTGGTCGGATGACGACCAGAAGTACGATGGCACGCGCATCATCTTCCTCGACACCGAGAAGTCCAACTGGACCTGGGACCCGGTCGCCGGCCAGTACTTCTGGCACCGCTTCTACTCGCACCAGCCCGACCTCAACTTCGACAACCCGCAAGTGCTCAAGGCAGTGATCGGGGTGATGCGCTTCTGGCTGGACCTGGGTGTCGATGGCCTGCGCCTGGACGCCATTCCTTACCTGATCGAACGCGACGGCACCAACAACGAGAACCTTGCCGAAACCCACGACGTGCTCAAGGCGATTCGCGCTGAAATCGACGCCAACTACCCCGACCGCATGCTGCTGGCAGAGGCCAACCAGTGGCCCGAGGATACCCGCCCGTACTTCGGCGAAGGCGAGGGCGACGAATGCCACATGGCCTTCCACTTCCCGCTGATGCCGCGCATGTACATGGCCCTGGCCATGGAAGACCGTTTCCCGATCACCGACATCTTGCGCCAGACCCCGGAAATCCCTGCCAATTGTCAGTGGGCGATCTTCCTGCGCAACCACGATGAGCTGACCCTGGAAATGGTCACCGACCGCGAGCGCGACTACCTGTGGAACTACTACGCCGAAGACCGCCGCGCCCGCATCAACCTGGGCATCCGCCGCCGCCTGGCGCCGCTGCTGCAGCGCGACCGCAGGCGTATCGAACTGCTCACCAGCCTGCTGCTGTCGATGCCCGGCACACCCACCCTGTATTACGGCGATGAACTGGGCATGGGCGACAACATCTACCTGGGCGACCGCGACGGCGTGCGCACGCCTATGCAATGGTCGCCGGACCGCAACGGCGGTTTCTCTCGCGCCGACCCGCAGCGCCTGGTACTGCCACCGATCATGGACCCACTGTACGGTTACCAGACCGTAAACGTCGAAGCCCAGGCCGCCGACCCGCACTCGCTGCTGAACTGGACCCGGCGCATGCTGGCGGTGCGCAAGCAGCAGAAGGCCTTCGGCCGCGGCAGCCTGCGTACCCTCACGCCGAACAACCGGCGCATCCTCGCCTATCTGCGCGAGTACACCGACGCCGATGGCAACACCGAAGTCATCCTGTGCGTGGCCAACGTCTCCCGCGCCGCCCAGGCTGCCGAACTGGAATTGTCACAGTACGCCGACAAAGTACCGGTGGAGATGCTCGGCGGCAGCGCTTTCCCGCCGATCGGGCAACTGCCGTTCCTGCTGACCTTGCCACCCTACGCCTTCTACTGGTTCCTGCTGGCCAGCCACGACCGCATGCCCAGCTGGCACATCCAGGCCACCGAGGGGTTACCCGAATTGACCACACTGGTACTGCGCAAACGCATGGAAGAACTGCTGCAAGCCCCCGCCAGCGATACCCTGCAAAGCGCCATCCTGCCGCAGTACCTGCCCAAGCGGCGCTGGTTCGCCGGCAAGGAAGGGCCGATCGACGCGGTGCGCCTCTGCTACGGCGTGCGCTTCGGCACGGCAACCACACCAGTGCTGCTGAGTGAAATCGAAGTGCTCAGCGACGGTGTGGCCAACCGCTATCAATTGCCGTTCGGCCTGCTGCCCGAAGAACAGATCAACAGCGCGCTGCCACAGCAGCTGGCCCTGTCACGGGTGCGTCGTGCCCATCAGGTTGGCCTGATCACCGACGCCTTCGTCCTTGAGCCGTTCATCCGCGCGGTGCTGCGAGCCTGTGAGGATGGCATGCATCTGCCTTGTGGCAATGGCGAGGGCGAGCTGCGCTTCGAAAGCACGCAGCAGTTGGCGGGCCTGGCGTTGAACGACGACAGCAGCGTGCGCTACCTCAGCGCCGAGCAGTCCAACAGCTCGGTGGTGATCGGCGACCAGGTGGTGCTCAAGCTGATTCGCCGGGTCAACCCGGGTGTGCACCCCGAGCTGGAAATGAGCGCCTACCTGACCGCCGCAGGCTTTGCCAACATTTCGCCGCTGCTGGCCTGGGTCAGCCGGGTGGACGAGCAGGGCGCGCCACACCTGCTGATGATCGCCCAAGGCTACCTGAGCAACCAGGGTGACGCCTGGGCCTGGACCCAGAACACCCTGGAGCGGGCCATCCGCGACCAGATGGAACCTTCCAGCCTTGACGCCGATGCGCACACCGATGCAATGGCCGAACTTACCGGCTTTGCCGCCTTGCTCGGCCAGCGCCTGGGCGAGATGCACCTGCTGCTGGCCGCACCGACCAATGACGAGGCCTTCAAACCGCGCCCAAGCGATGCTGACGACAGCGAACGCTGGAGTGCACAGATCAGTGCCGAACTCACCCATGCCCTCGACCTGCTGGCCCAGCACCGCGACAGCCTCGACAGCGAAAGCCAGGCGCTGGTCGACGACTTGCAGCAACAGCGCGACGGCCTGGCCCAACATATCGCCGACCTGACCCGCCAGGCCCAGGGCGGCCTGCTGATGCGCGTGCACGGCGACCTGCACCTGGGCCAGGTGCTGGTGGTGCAGGGCGACGCCTACCTCATCGATTTCGAAGGTGAACCGGCCCGGCCGCTGCAAGAGCGTCGGGCAAGACATAGCCCGTACAAGGATGTCAGCGGCGTGCTGCGATCCTTCGACTATGCTGCTGCGATGATCTTGCGCAGCGCGTCTGCGGTGGACCTTTCCGACCCGGCGCGCCAAGCCCGGCAACGTGTAGCCAGGCAATACCTGCACCAGTCGCGGCATGCCTTTGTCGAAGCCTATGGCCTGGCCACCGCGGCCATGCCTCACGCCTGGCAGCAGGCCGAAGGCGAGCGTGCTGCACTGGAGCTGTTCTGCCTGGAGAAGGCTGCCTACGAAATTACATACGAAGCCGAAAACCGTCCAAGCTGGCTGGCCGTGCCTTTGCATGGCCTGCATGGACTGATCAGTACTTGGGGAGAGTCAGAATGAACGTTACAACGCGTGAAAACGGCGGCCTTCGGCAACGGGACCTCGACGCCCTGGCCCGCGCCGAGCACGCCGATCCATTTGCGGTACTCGGCCCCCATGGCGACGGCGCGGGCGGGCAGGTGGTCCGCGCCTTCCTGCCCAATGCCCTGAATGTGCGCATGCTGGCCCGGCATGACGGGCGCATCCTTGCCGAAATGGAGCAGGGCAGCCTGCCCGGGTTGTTCACCGCGCACCTCGATGAGGCACACCCTTACCTGCTGCAGATCGGCTGGGCCGGTGGTGAGCAGATTACCGAGGACCCCTACAGCTTCGGCCCGCAACTGGGCGACATGGACTTGTACCTGTTCGCCGAAGGCAACCACCGCGACCTGTCCGGGCGCTTCGGCGCCCAACCTGTCCAGGTCGATGGCGTCGACGGCGTGTGTTTCTCGGTGTGGGCACCGAACGCCCGGCGGGTGTCGGTGGTGGGCGACTTCAATAACTGGGACGGCCGCCGCCACCCCATGCGCCTGCGCCACAGCGCCGGGGTGTGGGAGCTGTTCGTGCCGCGCCTGGGCGTGGGCGAAACCTACAAGTTCGAGGTGCTGGGCAAGGACGGCATTTTGCCGCTGAAGGCCGACCCGCTGGCGCGCGCCACCGAACTGCCACCGAGCACCGCCTCCAAGGTTGCGGGGGCGCTCAGCCACCACTGGCAAGACCACGACTGGATGGCGCAACGCGCTCAGCGCCATGCCTACAGCGCGCCGCTGTCGATCTACGAACTGCACCCGGGGTCGTGGCGCTGCGAGCTGGATGAGGCGGGTGAGGTCGGGCGCTTTTACAACTGGCGCGAGCTGGCCGAGCGCCTGGTGCCGTACGTTCAGGAGCTGGGTTTCACCCATATCGAACTGCTGCCGATCATGGAGCACCCGTTCGGCGGCTCTTGGGGTTACCAGCCGCTGTCGCTGTTCGCGCCCACCTCGCGCTACGGCAGTGCCGAAGACTTCGCCGCCTTCGTCGACGCCTGCCACCAGGGCGGGATTGGCGTGCTGCTAGACTGGGTGCCGGCGCATTTCCCCACCGACGAACACGGCCTGGCGCGTTTCGACGGCACCGCCCTGTACGAATACGAAAACCCCCTGGAGGGCTTCCACCAGGACTGGAACACGCTGATCTACAACCTTGGCCGCAACGAGGTGCGTGGCTTCATGATGGCCTCGGCGCTGCACTGGCTGAAGCACTTCCACATCGATGGCCTGCGTGTCGATGCCGTGGCCTCGATGCTGTACCGCGACTATTCGCGCAAGGCCGGCGAATGGGTGCCCAACCGCCACGGCGGGCGCGAGAACCTCGAGGCCATCGACTTCATCCGCCACCTCAACGGCGTGGCGGCCCACGAGGCCCCTGGCGCGCTGATCATCGCCGAGGAGTCCACCGCCTGGCCCGGCGTCAGTCAGCCGACCCAGCAGGGCGGCCTGGGCTTTGCCTACAAGTGGAACATGGGCTGGATGCACGACACCTTGCATTACATCCAGAACGACCCGGTGCACCGCACCTACCACCACAACGAGATGAGCTTCGGGCTGATCTACGCCTATTCCGAGCACTTCATCCTGCCCATTTCCCACGACGAAGTGGTGCATGGCAAGCATTCGCTGATCGACAAAATGCCCGGCGACCGCTGGCAGAAATTTGCCAACCTGCGCGCCTACCTCACTTTCATGTGGGCGCATCCTGGCAAGAAGCTGCTGTTCATGGGCTGCGAGTTCGGCCAGTGGCGTGAGTGGGACCACGATGGCGAGCTGGACTGGTACCTGCTGCAGTACCCTGAGCACCAGGGTGTACAGCGCCTGGTCGGCGACCTCAACCGTCTGTACCGCGAGGTGCCGGCGTTGCACGAGCAGGATTGCCAGCCCCAGGGGTTCCAGTGGCTGATCGGTGACGATGCGCAGAACAGCGTGTATGCCTGGTTGCGCTGGAGCAGCAGCGGCGAACCGGTGCTGGTGGTGGCCAACTTCACGCCGGTGCCGCGCGAGGGGTATCGCATTGGCGTGCCGTTTGGCGAGCGCTGGCAAGAGCTGTTGAACAGTGATGCAGAGCTGTATGCCGGGTCCAATGTGGGCAACCTGGGGGTGGTGGTGAGTGACCAGATAGCCAGCCATGGCCAGCCGCAGTCGCTGGCGCTTAACCTGCCGCCGCTTGGGGTTCTGATAATGAAACCCGCTTGATGCATTGCTTGTACTGGCCTCTTCGCGGGTGAACCCGCTCCCACAGGTAGTGCACAAGCTTCAAATGTTGTGCGGACCTTGTGGGAGCGGGTTCACCCGCGAAAGGGCCGAACCTGCCTACCACCGCATCCGCACCCCAAGGCTGCCAATCAACCCGTTCAAATCGTTGTCATCCACATCACTGCTGTAATCGGCACTGACGAACAACGCCACCGAAGGCGTCACCCGCGCCACCAGCCCCAACCCCAGTTCCACCGTGGTCGAGTAGCGCGAGCTGGAGATCTTGTCGACCTGGTCCAGCTTCACCTCATCGGCATTGCTGAAGTCATACCACACGTTGGTCCGCACATAGGGCTCGATCGGCATGCCGCGTACTTCATAACGCCCGGACAGCCTGGCACCGACCCGACCGCTCCAGCTCGGCTGGCTGTCGAAGGCCTGCAAGGTCTCCTCCTGCGCCCGGTTGCCGGGGAACAACCGCTGGTTGATCAACTGCGCCTGCGGCTCGATCACCCAGCCGCCACCCAGGCCGATGGGTATGCCGCCTTCCAGCGAAAAGGTCATCGCGTGGCCGCTGTCGTCCAGTCGCTGGCCATTCTCGCCACGACCATTGACGTCGATGCGCGACCCCATGGCCACGGCATCCAGGTGCCAGCCCTGCTCATGGGTCATGCTCCAGTACACCCCCAGGCTTTCACCGCTGAGGTTCACGGCGTTGCGTTGCTTGTCACCCAACAGCCGGCGCATGCCGTTGAAGCTGGTCTGCAGGTTGTTTTGCCCCACGAAGATCCCCGCGCGGTGCACATTGCCCGCAGCAGTTTCGCGCACGAACAGGTCCGGGCCGATCATCAGTTGCTGGCTGGGTGCCTCCAGCTGGTCCGGGGGCTGCGCGCCACTGCGTGCAGCGGTGGGGAAGAACTGCGCCCACTGGCTGGCGACCAGGTCCGGTGCAGCCTGCCCATGGCGTTCGCTCATCTTTTGCGAAAAGGCGTTCAAGGTACCCATGTTCAAGCCACTGGCGCTGACCGGGTCGAGCGACAGCTGTGGTACTGCCGGTTGGTGCAGGAAACCGGGTGAGATCGGGTCGTCCTGCAGTTCATACGCGATAGTTTCCACCGGGGTTGCCAGAAGCAGCGACGTGGAAACCGCGTAAAAAATGCTGTCGAAGCGCAAGTGGTTCGAGGTGCTTTTCATGGCGGATCTCCTTTGTTTTTGTGTTACAGCCCTAGGACCTGGCCTGTTGTCACGAGCTGTACGGCAAAAACAGTGGGCGACCCAAACCAGCACGCCAGGCTATCGCCAGCGCGCACGAAGGCGCGAGCTAGAGGCCCGGCGCGAGATCATTACTGCTTTGATATGTTCAGCTAAGGAGAGCGCGCCGCTTGCGTCAAGAAAGCGTGAAGGAAGTGTTCAGGTTCCGTGGTTTTATCCAACCTGTTGAATACTTTGACAAACTCGCTGGGCATAGCGGGGTTCGCTATTTGCCGTGACCGGGCTATGAAGAATGATTGCTAAGCCTGACTTCGACCGACAACGGCAGGTGGTCCGACAGGTGCGACCAAGGTTTGTGCCCAAGAATCCGCGGCCCATGGCTTTCGGCGTTGCGCAGGTAGACACGGTCCAGGCGCAGCAGCGGCAGCCGCGCAGGATAGGTGCGGGCCAGGTGGCCATGGTGGCGCTCGAAGGCCTCATGCAGGTCATTCTGCAAACCCAGGGTGCGGTTACCATGGGATTTCCAGTCGTTGAAATCGCCGGCGATGATCACCGGTGCGTCGGCGGGAAGGGATTCGAGCAGCTTGCGTAGCAGTTGCAGCTGCTTCTGGCGGTGGCTTTCCAGTAACGACAGGTGCACGCAGATGGCATGCACCTGGTGCTGGCCGGGCACATCGAGCACGCAGTGCAGCAGGCCCCGACGTTCGGGGCCGGTGATCGACACATCGAGGTTGCGGTGTTCGATGATCGGGTATTTGGACAGCAGCGCGTTGCCGTGGTGGCCGTCGGGGTAGACCGCGTTGCGGCCGTAGGCGAAGTCGCTCCACATGCTGTCGGCGAGGAATTCGTACTGCGAAGTCTGCGGCCAGCCGGGGTAGCGCGCGGCGTGGCGGTCGTGGCTGCCGAGCACTTCCTGGAGGAAGACGATATCGGCCTGTGTACTGCGCACCGCCTCGCGCAGTTCCGGCAGGATGAAGCGCCGGTTGAACGCGGTGAAGCCCTTGTGGGTGTTCACCGTCAGCACCTGCAGCCGCTTCACGGCCGGGGCCTGGTTGACACTGGCGAAACCTTTACTGCCGGCTTCGGGGTTCACGGTTACTCCTCAATGGCAGGTGCATGTGTTTTGCATGTACCGGCCCTATCGCCGGCAAGCCAGCTCCCACAGGTACTGCACAGCCCGTCAGCCAGCGGATTACCTGTGGGAGCTGGCTTGCCGGCGATGAGGCCAGTACAGGCAACCGATACACATTGGGACCGACGATGGTCCCGTGGGGTTCACTCCTCATCCCGCTGCAACACCATCAGCAGCAACGACCGCCCCTTCACCTCGAACGTGCTGTCGAACTGCAGGTGCTGGCCCTTGCGCAGCTCCGGCCGGTCGGTATCGACCAGGCAGCTCCAGTAATCCCCCTCGGGCACGGTCGGCAACTTGAACGGCACGATGTCGTGGTGGGCATTGACGATCAGCAGCACGGTGGCCTCGGCACCTGGCCGGGCAATGCCGCTGACCTGGGCACGGCCATCGATCAGCATGCCCAGGCAGCGCCCGTGCGGGTCTTCCCATTGCTCCACGCTCATCTCGTTGCCATCCGGTGCCAGCCAGGTCACGTCCTTGACGCCGATTGCCTCATTGTAGTCGCCCACCAGGAAGCGCGAGCGGCGTAGCACTGGGTAGGCCAGGCGCAGGCGGGTCAGGCGCTTGACGAAGGCCAGCAGTTCCAGGCCCTCCTGGTCGAGGTCCCAGTTCACCCAGCCGATCTCGCTGTCCTGGCAGTAGGCATTGTTATTGCCGTGCTGGGTGCGGCTGAACTCATCGCCGGCGACGATCATCGGCGTGCCCTGGGCCAGCAGCAGGGTAGCGAAGTAGTTGCGCATCTGGCGCATGCGCAGGGCATTCACTGCCGGGTCGTCGGTTGGCCCCTCGACACCGCAGTTCCATGACAGGTTGTTATCGGTGCCGTCCTGGTTGTTCTCGTCGTTGTCTTCGTTGTGCTTGTGGTTGTAAGACACCAGGTCGCGCAAGGTGAAGCCGTCGTGGGCGGTGACGAAGTTGACCGAAGCATAGGGGCGCCGGCCACGGTTGTTGAACATGTCCCCCGACGCGGTCATGCGCGAGGCAAAGTCGGCCAGTTGGCCTTCGTCGCCTTTCCAGAACGCACGCACGGTGTCGCGGAAGCGGTCGTTCCACTCTGCCCAGCCCGGGGCGAAGTTGCCCACCTGGTAACCGCCCGGGCCGCAGTCCCAGGGCTCTGCGATCAGCTTCACCTGGCTGAGCATCGGGTCTTGGCGGCAGGCGACGAGGAAGCCGTGGCGTTCGCTGTAGCCGTCGTGGTAGCGGCCAAGGATGGTCGCCAGGTCGAAGCGGAAGCCGTCCACGTGCATCTCGCCAGCCCAGTAGCGCAGCGAGTCGGTGACCAGCTGCAGCACGCAGGGGTGGCTGAGGTCCAGGGTGTTGCCGGTGCCGGAATCGTTGATGTAGTAGCGTTTGTCGTCCGGCATCAGGCGGTAGTACGAGGCGTTGTCGATGCCGCGCATCGACAGCGTGGGGCCGCGCTCGTTGCCTTCGGCGGTGTGGTTGTAGACCACGTCCAGGATCACCTCCAGCCCGGCGTCATGCAGGTGCGCGACCATTTCCTTGAATTCGGCGATCTTGCCGCTGGCCAGGTAACGCGGGTGCGGGGCGAAGAAGGCGATGCTGTTGTAGCCCCAGTAGTTGTTCAGCCCCTTGTCCAGAAGGTGCTGGTCGTTGACGAAGGCATGAATCGGCAGCAGCTCTATGCTGGAAACGCCCAGCTCCTTGATGTGTTTGAGCAGCTCGTCATTGGCCAGGCCGGCAAAGGTGCCGCGCAGTTCTTCCGGCACCGCCGGGTGGCGCATGCTGATGCCACGGGTGTGGGCCTCGTAGATGATCGTGCGTTCCCAGGGGATCAGCACGCGTTGGTCGCGGCCCCAGGTGAAGGCGGGGTCGATCACCTTGCACTTGGGCACGAAGGGCGCGCTGTCGCGCTCGTCGAACGACAGGTCGCCGTCGGGGTGGCCGATGGTGTAGCCGAACAGTGCTTCGGACCATTGCAGGCTGCCGACCAGTTGCTTGGCATACGGGTCGATCAGCAGTTTGTTGGGGTTGAAGCGGTGGCCGTTCTCTGGCTCGTAGGGGCCATGCACGCGGTAGCCGTAGACCAGCCCGGGGTGCGCGTCGGGCAGGTAGCCGTGGTAGATCTCGTCGGTGTATTCGGGTAGCTCGATGCGTTCGATTTCGTGCTCGCCAGTGGAGTCGAACAGGCACAGCTCGACCTTGGTGGCGTTGGCCGAGAACAGGGCAAAGTTGACCCCAAGGCCATCCCAGGTGGCGCCGAGGGGGAATGGCAGGCCTTCGCGAATACGCGAAGGGGCGACCGAGCGGGTTTTCTTCGGGGTGCGGGGGCTCATGGCGGTCCTCTGTAGCCGTGGTGAGGGAAGGGAGCTATGCAGTCCTGCACCGGCCTCTTCGCGGGTAAACCCGCTCCCACAGGTATGGCGTAATGCTCAGGCCTGACCCCATTCCTGTGGGAGCGGGTTTACCCGCGAAGAGGCCGGTACAGGCTTAACCGGCAGCCGGCTTTTTCACCGCCCGGGGTTTCTTAGCTGCCACGGCCTTCTCAACCGGCTCAGCCGCTACCTTGGGCTTGGCCGGGGCCCGTTTGCGCGGCGCCGCCTTGGGTGCCAGCGCCTCGGCTTCGGCCAGCTTGCGAGCCATGTCCCAATGGCGATCTTCCTGGCCGGCGGGCTTACCCTCGGACTCCCAGATCTGGTAGGCAAATTCGCGGATACGCTTTTCATCGACACTCATCATGACGCTCCTGATGCTCAAATTTGTTGTATCAGCAGGTTGACCGGAAACTCCGCCAGCACGGCGCTCAACAACAGCTCCCTGCAAGAGCTGACCGCAGCATTGGAGAAAAGTCCCGTCGAGTTGGCAGGCGACAAGGCAAACGGCAGGCTTACCCGCGTGTCTTCCCAGTTCTGTGCCGGGATCAGGGGTATCGGTGCATCTGCCAGCAGGGTACTGGCCAGGCGTGGCGCGATAATGACGGCCCGTTCGCCTTCGCCCAGGCGGGCGAACGCGACCACCTTGTCGGCATGCCGGCCGTGCACGGTCAGGGGCAGGTAGGCGCCACGACGGAACAGCTCGGCATGGGCCTGGCGGCAGTCCAGCACCCGGGCGATCAGCGCCTGCTTCAGGCGGCCGTCGCGCCAGTGCGCCAGCAGCTCGGCTACCGGCGTTGCATCGTCCAGGGTGCGACGTCGGCAGGCGTAGTCCACCGCGCGGCGGTTGTCCGGGTCGACCAGGCTGAAGTCCCAGTATTCGGTGCCTTGGTACAGGTCGGGCACACCGGGTGTGGTCATGCGCAGCAGGGCCTGGACCAGGCCGTTGAGGGCACCGGGGCAGGCCACCAGGTGCGCGGCGTCGGCCAGCGATCTGCGCAGCTGCTGGTTCTCTCCGTCCAGCAGCAGGCCCTCGATGTAGCGGGCGCAGGCGCTTTCGTAGGCCTCGTTCGGCGCGCTCCAGCTGCTGCGCAGCTTGGCCTCGCGCAGGGCCTTCTGCTGCCACTGGCGCATGCGTTCGGCGTACTGGCCAAGGGCGTTGTCGTCGTGCAGGTCGAGGTCCAGCGGCCAGCTGCCCAGCAAGGTCTGCAACAGCATCAGCTCGTCGCCGGGGCTGGGCGCCAGGCCGTCATCCAGTTGCGTACGCAACGGCGTGGCCAGTTCCCGCCAGTGTTCCATTCGGCTGGCCAGCCACGGGCCGCGCTCGCTGAGCACGGCCAGGCGCGCGCGGGTATCTTCGCCACGCTTGTGGTCATGGGTGGCGGTGGCCAGCAGGTTGTCGGGGAAGTCGCGCAGGCGCCGCTGGGCCTCGTTGTGGAAGTGCTCGGGCGGGGCGCTGAAACGCTCGGCGTCGAAGCCCACATCGTTGCGCGACAGCAGCCGCGCGCTGCGGTAGAACGCGGTGTCTTCCACCGCCTTGGCGGCGCTGGGCGCGGTCAGTTGCTGGAAGCGCACGCAGGCATGGCGCAACTGCTTGCGCGCCCGGCCTGCTGGCAGGTTGCGCCAGGCTTGCCCGCCCAGCCATTGTTCAAGGTGCTCGAGCAGCGGCCAGTCAGCTTCGCTGAGGTCCTGGCGAGCATTGGCCAGGGCCTGCCGGAAAAAACCTTCGTCTTCTGCCGGGCGCCCGCAGGCATTGAAGTAGGTGCGGTACACCGGGTAATGCGCTACCAGCGCCTGCAAGGCGCGGCGAATCGCGCCCAGGGTCAGGTCGCGGGTCATCAGGTCGTTGCGCGCCACCTGCAACAGCGCCTGGGCCACCGACTCGCAGTCACCGGCCAGGCTGGCATTGAGCACCAGGTGGCGGGCCTGACGCACTTCTTCGGGGAAGTCGGGGCGTTCGCTCACATTGGCCCACAGCTCGGTCAGTGTTGCTTCGCCCGCCGGGTCGTGCTGCAGCAGCGAGACCTGGTTCATGAAGTCATAGCCGGTGGTGCCATCGGTAAGCCAGTCGCGGTGCAGGTGCTCGTTGGCGCCGAGGATCTTCTCCACGTAGATCGGGAAGTGCTCCAGGGCAGCGTCCAACGGCCGCCGTGCCAGCAGGCCATCGACCCGCCGGCGCAGCTTTCGGCAGTAACCGCGCGGGTCGGCCAGGCCGTCGATGTGGTCGATGCGCAGGCCGTCTACCAGGCCGCGCTCGATCAGTTCGAACAGTTTGGCGTGGGTGGCCTCGAACACCACCGCGCGTTCGACGCGCAAGCCGCCCAGTTCGTTGATGTCGAAGAAGCGCCGCCAGTTGATGTCGTCGGCGGCCGTGCGCCAGCTTGCCAGGCGGTAGGTCTGGCGTTCCAGCAGCAGGTGCAGGCGCTTGAAGCCATGCTCGTTGCGGCTGTCGAAGGCCTGCAGCGCCGATTCGAGGTCGGCACCTTCAGCGACCAGGCGCGCCAGTTCGGCGTGCAGGGGCAGGGCGTCGGCCAGCGGCGTGGCCGATGCGTTCAACGCGGTGAAGCGTTCGGCCAGGGCATTCAGGGCCGGGTCCGGGCTGAGGGCGAGAAGCCAGCCGTAGTCGACCGGGCAGATCGGGAAGCGGTGTTCGTAGTGGGCGATTTGCAGCACCCCATTTTGCCTGTCGAACTCCAGCGGTATCTCGCCATTCTTCAGCGCCACGCCATAGTCGCTGCCCAGGAACGGCAACAGCAGCTGGCCGGCCAGCAGTGGGTCGCTGGAGTGCCACTGGATGTCGAAGAATTCTGCATACGGGCTGCGCCGGCCCCAGGCCAGCAGGCTCTGCCACCAGGGGTTGTCGGCACCGCCCACGGCCATGTGGTTGGACACCGTGTCCAGGATCAGCCCCATGCCGTGCTGGCGCAGGGCGGCAACCAGCCGTTGCAGCGCCGCTTCGCCGCCCAGCTCGGGGTTGACGCAGGTCGGGTCGACCACGTCGTAGCCGTGGCGCGAGCCGGCGCGGGCCTTGAGGATGGGCGAGGCGTACAGGTGGCTGATACCCAACTGGGCGAAGTACGGCACCAACGGCACGGCGTGATCGAGGGTGAATTCACTGTGAAACTGCAGGCGCAGGGTCGCGGTCAGCGCTTTCATCGGTCACGCTCCCACGCCTGTTCGCGGGCCTGGGCCAACAGCTCCAGGCGCCTTGCTGCGTCTTCATCGTCGAGCAGTTCACGTACCTGCCGGGCAAAGCGTCGGCGCCAGTTGGGGTGGCCGGCGGTGGTACCCGGCAGGTTGGGTTGCTCGTCGCAGCCCAGCAGGTCTTCCAGCGGCACCAGCACCAGCGGTGCGCGGGTGTGGCCAACGTAGCGGATGGCCGCGTCGATCAGCGCGTCGTTGTCCGACAGCGGGCCGTAGTTGGCCTCCAGGGTGCGGCGCAGGCCATCGTGCTCCTTCTGCCGCTCGTGGCGCCAGTGCAGTTCGGTGGCAGCGTCGATCAGTTGCAGGCGGTGGCTCCAGTCGATGTCGCGGTTTTCCAGCCAGCCGGCCAACGGCGCCAGATCGTGGGTGCCGGTGGTGGCAAGGGCGTTGTCCGGCCAGTCGAGAATCGGCCTGAAGTGGCCGGGCTGGGTCTGCTCGAAGGGCAGCACGCGCATGCCCAGCACGGCCTTGGCCGCCAGTTGCTCGCGCAGGCCGTCCGGTACGGTGCCCAGGTCTTCACCAAGGATGATCGCCTGGTGGCGCACCGACTCCAGCGCCAGCAGGCGCAGCAGGTCGTCCAGCGGGTAGTTGAGGTAGGCGCCTTCGCTGGGCTTGGCCCCCTGCGGGATCAGCCACAGCCGGCGCAGGCCCATGACATGGTCGATGCGCAGGCCGCCGGCGTGGGCGAGGTTGGCCCGCAGCATTTCGATGAAGGCGCGGTAGCCGTTGCGCTTGAGGCCTTCGGGCGAGAAGGCGCAGATGCCCCAGTCCTGGCCGGCACGGTTGAGAATGTCGGGCGGTGCGCCCACCTTCAGGCCTGCCAGCAGTTCGTCCTGCCGGCTCCATGCCTGGCTGCCGGCACCATCGGCGCCCACTGCCAGGTCAGCGATCAGGCCGACCGCCATGCCGTTGCCGCGCGCTGCTTCCTGGGCGCGTTGCAAGCCTCGTTCGGTCAGCCATTGGCAAAAGGCATGGAACTCGATCTTGGCCGGGTAGGCGTTGGCGAAGGCCTCCACTTCCGGGTGGTACGGGTCATGCCAGGTCTTGGGCCAGTGGCGCCAGTCGGCACCCAGGCCGTGCTCCACGGCTTGGGCCTGCAGCACCTCGAAGCGGCAGTGGTGTTCCAGGGCCTGGCCACCGGCTTCGCGGAAGCTGTCGAAATCCTTGCGCAGCGGGTGGTCGCCCTGGCTGAAACCCTGGTACAGGGCTTCGAGCAGGCGCATGCGGGCGCTGGCGGCACGCGGCCAGTCGACCAGCGGGCCTTGCTCAAGGTCGTCCAGCTGTTGCTCCAGGCCGCAGGCTTCTATGGCCACGCGCACCTCCCGCTCGCCCAGCAGTGCGGCTGGGCTGGCGTACAGGGTATTGAGCAGCAGGCGGCTGGAGGGCGAGTAGGGGCTGTAGTGCGTCTGGTCGATGGTCGACAGGGCGTGGATCGGGCTGATGGCCAAGGCATCGGCACCACGCTCGGCGGCCGCGCGGGCCAGTTGTTCCAGGGCCAGGCAGTCGCCGTAGCCGCCATCACCGGGCCGGCGCAGGCTGTACAGCTGCACCGCCAGGCCCCAGCAGCGCGGGGGCGGTGCCTGCACCCGGTCTTCAAGGCTGTGGCAGCGTGGCGGAGCCACGGCCACGGTGAAGCGGCGGCTGTCGATTTCCACCTGGTGATAGCCGATGGGCAACGCACCGGGCAGCTGGGCCTGGTCGTCGAGGCTGAAGGTGAGGGCGCTGTGGTCCTCCAGGGTGCAGTGCGCGACGCTGGCGGCGCTGAAATAGCGCGCCAGTGGCAGTGGCTGGCCGAGGTCGGCGGTCAGCAGCGGCGGTAGGTGCTCACTGTCTTCGGCAGCGTCCACGGCGCGCAGGCTGGCGGCAATGGCGGCGTCATCGGAAGCGGGATGGCCAAGGCCTTCAAGGATGTTGCGCAGCACCTCGTCGCTGACTCGCTGGGGCCGGGCATTGGCGTCGATCCAGTCGCGGCTCAGCCCGACGCGGGTGGCCAGGCGGTGCAGGGCGGTTTCGCTCATGGGCGCTCCTGGGCGGGGGAAAGCAGGCTGACCACGCAGCTGTATGCGGCCAGATGGGTATCGGGGTGTCGGGTGTCGCTGCTGTCGAACAGTCGGTTGGCGGGCGCGGGTAACTCGACCTCCTGCGGGGTAGCGGCCAGGTTGAGGTCAATGCGCAGGGTGGTGCCGTTGCCCAGGCGCCAGCGTGCGGTCAGGGCCTTGTCGCCGTGTACTTCGGCGCCCAGCGCGCGGCTGCCGGGCAGGTGCGGGATCACATGGCGGCGGCGCAGCTCGAGCAGGTGCTGGTACAGCCCGTGCCAGCCAGCGATCACTTCCCTGGCTTGCGGGCGGGAGGCCTCGAAGGTCTGTTCTGCGTTGGGGTCGGGAATGCGTTGGCGCTGCTCGGGGTCGGCGAAGGCGGCGAAATGGGCGAACTCGCCACGCCGACCTTCGCGTACGGCGTCGGCCAGCTGGTCATGGAAGTCGGTGAAGAACAGGAACGGCTGGCAGCTGCCATCGTCGTCGCCCATGAACAGCAGCGGGATCATCGGCGCCAGCAGCAACAGCCCGGTGGCCGCCCGCAGCGCCTGCGGCGGGCACAGGCGGGTAAGGCGCTCGCCCAGGGCGCGGTTGCCGACCTGGTCATGGTTCTGCAGGAACAGCACGAAGGCGCTGGGCGGCAAGTGCCCGCTGGGCTCGCCGCGGGGCGTACCATGGCGGTTGGCCTGGCCCTGGAACACGAAACCTTCGGCGAGGCAGCGGGCCAACTGGTCGATGGGGCGCTGCTGGTAGTCGGCGTAGTAGCCTTCGGTTTCGCCGGTCAGCAGCACATGCAAGGCATTGTGGCCGTCGTCGTTCCACTGGGCATCGAAGCCTTGTTCCAGCAGGAAGGCCTGGTTGTGCTCGTTCTCCAGGACCAGCCACACGTGGCGGCCCGGCTCCACGGCAGCGCGTACCCTTTGCGCCAGCTCGACCAGGAAGTCGGGCTGGTCGATAGCGTGCACGGCATCCAGGCGCAGGCCATCGCAGCGGTAGTCGCACAGCCACATCAGGGCGTTCTGGATGAAGTACTCGCGTACCTGCGGGCGGCGGAAGTCGATGGCTGCGCCCCATGGGGTCTGCCGGTCCTCGCGGAAGAACGGGCTGGCGTACTGGTGCAGGTAGTTGCCGTCGGGGCCGAAGTGGTTGTACACCACATCGACCAGCACCATCAGCCCCTGGCCGTGGGCCTGGTCGACCAGCGCACACAGCTGCTCGGGGCTGCCGTAGGTGTTTTGCGGCGCATAGGGCAGCACGCCGTCGTAACCCCAGTTGCGCTCGCCGGGGAACTGCCCCAGCGGCATCAGCTCGATGGCGCTGATGCCCAGCTCGGCCAGGCGCGGCAGTTGCCGGGCGACCCCTTGGTAGCCGTCGAGCAGGCCGACATGCAGCTCCTGAATGACCGCTTCGTGCCAGGGCCGGCCTTGCCAGGGGTGTTGCCAGGCATAGCTGGCCACATCCACCACCTGGCTCGGCCCCTGCACGCCGTCGGGCTGGTAGCGCGAGGCGGGGTCGGCCACCTGTAGTTCACCGTCGATACGGTAGTGATAACGGTCACCGGCCTGGCACGGGGCCACGCCGGTGTACCAGCCTTCATCGTCGGGCAACAGCTCGATGGCCGGCTGCTGCTCCAGTTCCACACTCACGCTGCGCGCATCCGGCGCCCAGAGGGCGAAGCGCGCCGACGTGGCGTCCAGCAGGTGTGCGCCATGCCTGTGCATCTTCAACTCCCCGTTCAGTAGTGGCTGTGCTGGGCCTGCTTGACCAGGTCTTCGTACAGCCGTGCGTAGGGTTCCACGGCCTGGCACCAGTTGAACGGTTGGGTCATCGACAGGCAGCGCATGGCGTTCAGCAGGTCCTTCTTGCCGTATACATAGAAGGCGCGGCTGAGTGCCTCGCGATAGCTTTCGACGGTGGACTCGTTGAACAGGAAACCGGTGACGCCGCACTCGATGGTGTCGGCCAGGCCGCCGGTGTTGCGCGCCACCGGCAGCGAGCCGAAGCGCTGCGCGTACATCTGGCTGAGGCCGCATGGCTCGTAGCGTGACGGCATCAGCAGGAAGTCGCTGCCGGCGAACATGCGCCGGGCGTCGGTTTCGTTGAAGCCGATGCGCACGCCGATACGGCCCGGGTGGCGTAGCGCCAGTTCGCGCATGGCCTGCTCTTCTTCGGGCTCGCCACGGCCGATGATCGCGATCTGCCCGCCTTGCTCGACGATGTAGTCGGCCACCCCCAGGGTCAGGTCCAGGCCTTTCTGGTAGACCAGGCGCGAAACCACGGCGAACAGTGGGCCTTCGGAGGGCTGCAGTTTGAACAGCTCGCGTACTTCCTGGGCATTGCGCGCCTTGCCTTCCCAGTCGTTGATGCTGAAGTTGTGCTGCAGGTGCTTGTCGGTGGCCGAATCCCAGCTTTCGTCGATGCCATTGGGAATGCCGCCGAGCAGGCCTTGCTGGGCCTTGCTGGCGAGGAAGCCGTCCAGGCCGCAGCCGAATTCCGGAGTGGTGATTTCCCGGGCATAGGTGGCGCTGACCGTGGTGATATGGCTGGCGTAGGCCAGGCCGGCCTTGAGGAACGACAGCTTGCCGTAGAACTCCATGCCTTCCTGCTGCATGGCGTGCTCGGGGATTGCCAGTTCCGGGCTGCAGCCGCGGCTGTACACACCCTGGTAGGCCAGGTTGTGGATGGTGAACAGGGTTGGCGTGCTCAGCCCGCGCCAGTGCATGTAGGCCGGTGCCAGGCCTGCTGGCCAGTCGTGCGCATGAACCACCTCGGGCTTCCAGTGGATCCTGCCTTCGCCGGCGGCGATTTCGGCGGCAGCCAGGCCCAGGCGGGCGAAGCGGATGTGGTTGTCGGGCCAGTCGCGGCCGTTGTTGGCGCCATAGGGGGTGCCGTCGCGCTGGTACAGTTCGGGGCAGATCAGCACATAGATGACCAGGCCGTCGGCCATGTCCATGCGCCCGATCTTGCACGGCGGCAAGGCGGCATGGCCACCCAGTTCACCGACGATGTGGATGGGGTTGTCGCTTTCCATCACCTGGCGGTAGCCGGGGATCAGCACCCGCACATCGTGCAGGTGTGCCAGGGCACGGGGCAGGGCTGCCGACACGTCGCCCAGGCCACCGGTTTTCACCAGGTCGGCGATTTCCGAGGTCACGAACAATATCTTGCGCTTGTTGCGGTTGTGCTGGCGCTGGGCGCCGGGTGCCTTGCCTGTCGTGGCGAAGTCCGGGGTGAGCGGCTCGCGGTTGTTCGGGTTGAATGAATCTACGTGAGGCTCGACAGCGGCACTGATCATACTTCTCTCCGTCCCTATGCTTGGCCGGGTGCTGGCACCCGTGGCGATGTTTCGTGTTGGTTCTCTCTGTTTCTGGATTCTGCGTAGTGCGTTCCATGCCCCAGGGTCGTGCGCGCAGGCACGGCGCGATCGGCATTCCGGCCGAAGGCGATTTGACTGGTTGGGATGGGTGGGCCGAGCCAGGGAATGTCCCTTGCGTTTGGCCTACTTAGTTCCTGACCTGCCGACGTTTTGGAAAGTTCGACTTTTTTTCGTCGCTCTTCCGTTGAGCAAATGGCGGGCCGAAACTCGAGTGTAGGAGAGAAAAAGGCAAAAAGGTGACCCATTGGTCACTATTGGCATCCGCGGAATAGACGCAAACGTTGGCGTCTGTAAGCGGATGTGAAAAGGGTTGGGCGGCGATGTTTGGGCGGTGCGCCAAATTGTGGCTAGTCACCCGCAATGCACCTTGATGGTGCGCGGTGACGCCTAACTTGTAGGAGCAGCCTTGTGCTGCGAAGAGGCCGGTATGACCGGTAGATTCATGCTTGCAGTGCTGGCCATTTCGCAGCACAAGGCTGCTCCTACCGTTACCGAGTAGGGGGCAGACGCGGCGACTTACTAGAGAAGGGGCTGGTGGGAGCCATTCAGCCCCCACAAGATGAAGGTAGAATCAGAGGCTGACAGTTTTGTCTTCAGCGCGCTGTCGCGCCAGCAGCAGGTTCAGTTGGGCGACCTGCTGGCGCAGCTGGTCACGTTCGTCCTTCAGTTTACGCAGCTCATCACGGCGCACGGAGACATAGAGGGTCTGGGTTGGGGTTGCAGGCATCAAGGTACCCATGAGCACACCTCGCGGTTTTGGCTGGTGACAAGTTAAAGCGTAGACGCTTCAGGCGGGCGCATTTTGAATTCTTTCGCAGGTCTTGGGAACTTTTTTGTTTATCGTGGTCTCGCCGTTCGTCGCTGAACCCTCGATCGGTTCGCTGGACTAATCTGAAAAGCTGGATTGTGTTGTCATTTATTTCGAAAGGGGAGCATCGGCTCATGCAACTGGGAATCATCGGGCTGGGCCGCATGGGCGGCAATATCGCAAGGCGCCTGATGCGCGCCGGCCACCGTACGGTGGTGCATGACCGCAACCGCGAGGCCATCGTTGGCCTGGAGGGCGAGGGCGCCCAAGGCGCGCACGACCTTGGTGCGCTGGTACAGAAGCTGAAAGCACCGCGTGCCGTGTGGGTCATGCTGCCCGCCGGCGAGCCCACCGAGCAGACCATCGCCCAACTGGCCGAGCTGCTGGAGCCGGGTGATGCGATCATCGACGGCGGCAACACGTTCTACAAGGACGACATGCGCCGCGCCGCCGAGCTGGCCAAGCGTGGGCTGCATTACCTGGACGTCGGCACCTCGGGCGGCGTGTGGGGCCTGGACCGTGGCTACTGCATGATGATCGGTGGCGAAAAGGACGTATTCGAGCGCCTGGAACCCCTGTTCAAGGCGCTGGCCCCGGGCGTGGGTGACATTCCGCGTACCCATGGCCGCAGTGGCGAACACCAGCGTGCCGAACACGGCTACATCCATGCCGGCCCACCCGGTGCCGGGCACTACGTGAAAATGGTGCACAACGGCATCGAATACGGCCTGATGCAGGCCTACGCCGAAGGTTTCGACCTGTTGCGCAGCAAGGGCGGCAACGAACTGCCGGAGGACCAGCGTTTCGACCTGAACGTGGCCGAAATCGCTGAAGTGTGGCGGCGTGGCAGCGTGGTCACCTCGTGGCTGCTCGACCTTACCGCCGATGCGCTGGTAGCCGACCCGCAGCTGTCGCAGTTCAGTGGCTCGGTGTCCGACAGCGGTGAAGGCCGCTGGACCATCGACGCCGCCGTCGAACAGGCGGTGCCGGTGCCGGTGCTGTCCAGCGCGCTGTTCGCCCGCTTCCGCTCGCGCCAGCAGCAGGGCACCTATGGCGACAAGATTCTCTCGGCCATGCGCCTGGGCTTTGGTGGCCATGTCGAGAAGAAAGGCGAATGACCAGACAGAGCATTCCGGCTGCTCCGCCATGCACCCTGTTCCTGTTCGGCGCCAATGGCGACCTGGTCAAGCGCCTGCTGATGCCGGCGCTTTACAACCTCAGCCGTGACGGTCTGCTCGACCGCAATCTGCGCATCGTCGGTGTCGACCACAACCCGGCCACCGCCGAGGAATTCGCCGGCCGCCTGCATGCGTTCATGGCCGAGCGTGACAAAGGTGGCGAGGGCACGGCCAAATGCCTGGATGACAAGCTCTGGGCACGGCTGGCCAAGCGCCTGGATTACCAGACCGGCGATTTCCTCGACCCAGCCACTTACCAGGCGCTCGCCAAGCGCATCGACACAACCCGCCATGGCAACGCCATCTTCTATCTGGCGACCTCGCCGCGCTTCTTCCCCGAGGTGGCGCAGCGCCTGGGGCAGGCCGGGCTGCTCGACGAATCGGCCGGCGGCTTTCGCCGGGTCGTGGTGGAAAAGCCCTTCGGCACCGACCTGGCCAGCGCCGAGGCGCTCAACGCCTGCCTGTTGAAGGTGATGGGCGAGCGGCAGATCTACCGCATCGACCATTACCTGGGCAAAGAGACGGTGCAGAACATCCTGGTCAGCCGGTTCTCCAACGGCTTGTTCGAATCGTTCTGGAACAACCACTACATCGACCATGTGCAGATCACTGCCGCGGAAACCGTCGGTGTCGAGACCCGTGGCGCGTTCTACGACAGCACCGGCGCCCTGCGCGACATGGTGCCCAACCACCTGTTCCAGTTGCTGGCGATGGTGGCCATGGAGCCCCCGGCCGCGTTTGCCGCCGATGCCGTGCGGAGCGAAAAGGCCAAGGTGGTCGGCGCCATCCGCCCGTGGTCGACCAAGATGGCCCTGAAAAACTCCGTGCGTGGCCAGTACAGTGCCGGCAGGCAGGGGCGCAAGCAGTTGCCCGGCTACCGCCACGAGGCCAACGTCGCGGCTGATAGCCAGACCGAGACTTATGTGGCGCTGAAGGTGATGATCGACAACTGGCGCTGGGCTGGCGTGCCGTTCTACCTGCGCACTGGCAAGCGCATGAGCGTGCGCGATACCGAAATCGCCATCTGCTTCAAACCCGCGCCTTATGCGCAGTTCCGCGAGTCGGAGCTGGAGCGGCCCAAGCCCAATTACCTGAAAATCCAGATCCAGCCCAACGAAGGCATGTGGTTCGACCTGCAGGCCAAGCGCCCGGGGCCGGAGCTGGTGATGGAGAATGTCGAGCTGGGCTTTGCCTACAAGGACTTCTTCAAGATGACCCCGGCGACCGGCTACGAGACGCTGATCTACGACTGCCTTACCGGTGACCAGACCTTGTTCCAGCGGGCTGACAACATCGAAAACGGCTGGCGCGCGGTGCAGCCGTTCCTCGATGCCTGGGCACAGGGTGGCGAGGTGCATGAGTACCCGGCCGGTGAAGACGGGCCCGAGGCCGGCAATGAATTGCTGACCCGGGACAAGCGCGAGTGGCATCGCTTGGGGTGAGGTTTTTGTAGAGCCTGTGCCGGCCTCTTCGCGGGTGAACCCGCTCCCACAGGTGCAGCACCGACTTGTAGGAGCAGCCTTCTGCTGCGAAAGGGCCAGTAAGCCAGTTGAGATGTGCCAGCCTTGGGCTGCCTTCTTCGCAGCACAAGGCTGCTCCTACAGGGATACCGATGGCTTCAAGGCCTGTGATGTACCTGTGGGAGCGGGTTCACCCGCGAAGAGGCCAGCACAGGCAGCCACTCAAGGAGCTCCAATGCCTGCCCACATCGAAGACTATGCCCTGCTGGGCAACTGCCGCAGCGCCGCCCTGATCAGCCGCGATGGCTCGCTCGACTGGCTGTGCCTGCCACGCTTCGACGCCCCTGCGGTATTCGCTGCACTGCTGGGCAATGAAGAAAACGGCCGCTGGCGCCTGGCCCCCTGCGACCCGGTCGAACACAGCAGCCGCCAATACCTGGACGACACCCTGGTGCTGGAAACCACCTGGGTCACCGCCACCGGCCGCGCCCGTGTGCTCGACTTCATGCCGCTGAGCGAGGTCAACTCGCTGGTGCGCATCGTCGAGGGCCTCGCTGGCGAAACCAATTTCGAGATGGACCTGGTCATGCGCTTCGACTATGGCCGCAGCGTGCCCTGGGTAGAACGGCTCGACCCGCTGACCCTCAGCGCCGTCGCCGGCCCCGACCGGCTGATCCTGCGCAGCACCGTCCTGCCGCATGCCCGCGACCAGCACACCGTCGCCCGCTTTCGTGTCGGCGCAGGCGAACGCCAGGTGTTCAGCCTGTGCCACCAGCCCTCGCACCTGCCGGTGCAGCCTGGCTGTGATAGCGACGAAGCGCTGGCGCAAACCATCGACCAATGGCAGGCCTTCGCCGCCCGCTGCCCACAAGTGGGTCCATATTCCGCGCTGGTGCGCCGCTCGCTGTTGACCCTCAAGGCCATGACCTATGCACCTACCGGCGGCATCGTTGCCGCCGTCACCACCTCGCTGCCCGAGCGCATCGGCCACGAGCGCAACTGGGACTACCGCTTCTGTTGGCTGCGCGACGCGACCATGACCCTGCTGGCCTTCATGAACCTCGGCTACTTCGACGAAGCCCAGGCCTGGCGCGAGTGGCTGTTGCGCTCGGTGGCCGGCAACCCCGAGCAGATGCAGATCATGTACGGCCTGGCTGGCGAACGCGACCTGCAGGAATACAGCTTGCCGTGGCTGGCCGGTTACGAGCACTCGCAACCGGTGCGGGTGGGCAATGCAGCGTCGCAGCAAATGCAGCTGGATATCTATGGCGAACTCGCCGACGCCATGGCTCAGGCGATCAGGGGCGGCTTGCCCCGGCACCCGCGCAGCGCTGCCATCTCCCGGCTGATCCTGCCTTACGTCGAGCGGATCTGGCGTGAGCCGGACGAAGGCATCTGGGAAGTGCGCGGCGGCCGGCAGCAGTTCGTGCACTCCAAGGTCATGGCCTGGGTCGCCTTCGATCGTGCCGCGGGGCTGGCCGACACCACTGAGGAGGGCCGCGAGCGCGGGCAGCATTACCGCCAGGTGGCTGACGACATTCATCGTGAGGTGTGCGCGCGGGGCCTGGACCCCAGCGGCCGCTTTTTCGTCCAGGCCTATGGCTCGACCGAGCTGGACGCCAGCCTGTTGCACATCGCCCTGACCGGCTTCCTGCCGGCGGATGATCCGCGCTTCTTGCGCACGCTTGAACAGGTCGAGCAGCGCCTGCTGAAAAACGGGCTGCTGCTGCGCTATGACAGTGACAGTTGCAGCGACGGCCTCACGCCCGGGGAGGGCACCTTCCTGGTGTGTTCGTTCTGGCTGGCCGACGTGTATGTCTTGCTGGGCCGTCAGGCAGAAGCGCAGGCACTGTACGAACGCCTGACCGGCCTGTGCAACGACCTAGGCCTGCTGGCTGAACAGTACGACCCGACGGGCCAGCGCATGCTCGGTAACTTCCCTCAGGCGTTCAGCCATATCGGCATCATCAACACTGCACTGAACCTGCACCGGGCACAGTGCCCGGTGCGTGATCGTGCGAGTGGTGGTTAGGTCAGGTGGCGGTCTCCCCTGTAGGAGCGGCCTTGTGTCGCGAAAGGGGTGCGTAGCGCCCCCAGGATTTCAGCCTCACTGGATGAGTTGCCGGGGCTGCTTTGCAGCCCGATCGCGACACAAGGCCGCTCCTTGTATCTCGACTTTCGCCTCACAAGAGGCGAAAGTTCTCGACTGATCATCGAGGGAGGGTCATGAAGCGGAGCCGCTCCAAGGGCATCGAGCCCGTATTGTAGATAACGCTCTGGCCCTCCAACCCCACTCGAACAGTTCGAACGGTATCTAGTGCCGCCCCCCGGCGTGAGCACGCATTCGCAAGGTTGAACCGAGTGCTGGGTGATCGAAACTTCGTTGTCTGAGGGAGAAGATCATGTCTGTTGTTGTTGGCGTCGATGTAGCCAAGCGATCTTTCGATATTGCAACTCCACTTCCCAATGGGAAAGTCCGTACCAAAGCCAAGCTGGCCAATAATCCGAGTGGTTTTGAGCAATTCGCAACCTGGCTTGAGCAACATGCCGAACCACGTGCCTGGGTTATCATGGAGGCCACTGGCACTTATCACGAAGCGCTTGCTGAGTGCTTTCATGCCAAGGGTTACCGGGTGTGTATTCTGAATCCCGCCGTGATTGCCAAGTTTGCCGGAGCGGACCTTCGACGCGTCAAAACTGATAAGGCTGATGCCAAGGTTATTGCTGCTTACGGTCAGCAGAAAAAAGATTTGCTTCGTCAGTGGAAGCCTGAGCCGCCAGCTCAGCGGCGCTTGCGGGCCTTGGTGCGGCGTCTGGACGACCTGAAAGAGATGCAGCAGATGGAGCAGAACCGTCTGGATGTGTCGCAGATCGCTGTCCAGGAATCGATCAGAGCTGTAATTGGGCACATCAGCGAAGAAATAGCGAAAACCCGTAAGGCTATTGAGCAGACGATCGATGACGATCCAGACCTGCGCCAGCGACGAGAACTGATTACGTCGATTGATGGCCTGGGAGACACCACGGCCGCGCTGATCCTTGCAGAACTGGGTGATCCGCTGAAGTACGAAAGCCCGTCAGCCATGGTTGCGTTTGCAGGCCTCAACCCGATGATCCATCAATCGGGAGAGAAGATTGGCCAATCGACCATTTCCCGTACAGGAGCCCCAAGATTGCGCGCCGGCTTGTGGATGCCAGGCACTGTCTCGATCAGATACAACCCGGTCGTGAAGGCACTGGCAGAGCGTTTGAGCAATCGGCGTAAAGCCTACAAGCAGATAGTCTGCGCTGCTATGCGTAAGCTTTTGCACCTGGTGTATGGCGTAGTGAAATCCGGCAAACCGTTTGACCCTCAAATCGCTCTTGCGGGGTGAGGGTCAAGACGGTATCTACAGGGATTGCGCTGGCTTGGAGTAAGCGGAGTAGACTAGGGCAAACCCCTTTGGCACGGAGCACACATGGGCATTCGCGGTACTGATCGGCAGATCGACAACATCGAGTTCAATTTCATCGACCCGGATGGTCATGACCTGGCGGTGTGGACGGCCCAAGCCTGATGGCCAACCACAAGATCGAAATTCGCCGGCGCAATATCGAGAAGATCCTGCAGGCGGCAGAAAAGGTGTTCGCCGAGAAGGGCTATGGTGCCACCTCAATGGGCGATATCGCCGAGCAGGCCGAGTTGCCGCGTTCCAACCTGCATTATTACTTCAGTACCAAGGACGACCTGTTCCGTGCGGTGCTGCAGGACCTGCTGGATGTGTGGAAGCAGGACGCGCTGTGCTTCGAGAATTTCGACGACCCGCGCGTGGTTTTGACTAGTTACATCCGGGCGAAGATGGGCCACTCGCGCTCGCGGCCGCTGGGTTCGAAGATCTGGGCCGAAGAGATGCTGCACGGGGCGCCGGTACTGGGGGTGAACCTGGATGAAAGCCTGGTGCCCTGGGCCAAGCTGAAGGAAGCCAAGATCCGCCGCTGGGTGGAGGAGGGGCGCATCCTGCCGGTGGAGCCGTCGGCGCTTTTGTACATGATCTGGGCCTCGACCCAGCACTATGCCGACTTTGGTTACCAGGTGGCCTTGCTCAATGGCGGCGAGGCGTTGTCGGACATGGCCTTTGAAAGTTCGGTGCAGACGGTGACCAGCGTGATCTTGCGGGGGATCGGGCTGGAGCCTTGAGGTCGGGGCCGCCGCGCGGCCCTTCGCGGGTAAACCCGCTCCCACAGGTGTCTTGCTGCCCTCACAAGCGGCGCGGTCCCTGTGGGAGCGGGTTCACCCGCGAAGGGCTGCGCAGCGGCCCCAATGGGTTTCAACTGGCCTCGCGGTAGGGGTTACGCGGATCCTGCGTCCAGTTCAGGTACGGCTTGCCGGTATCCTGCGCCACCATCTCGATGCAGCTCTCCACCGGGCAGGTGATCTGGCACAGGTTGCAGCCCACGCATTCCGCTTCGATCACGCTGTAGGCATGCGTGCCATCTGCCTTCAGCGTACTGGCAATCGCCTGATGCGAAGTATCCTCACAGGCAATGTGGCAGCGCCCGCAGCCAATGCATGCCTGCTGGTCGATGTGCGCCACCGACTTGTAGTTCATGTCCAGGTACTTCCAGTCAGTGGTATGCCCCACCGCCTGGCCGCGAAACGCCTCGATGTTGCGGTGCCCGTGCTGGTCCATCCAGCGCGCCAGGCCGTCCTTCATGTCCTCGACGATGCGGAAGCCGTGCAGCATCGCTGCCGTGCATACCTGCACGGCGCCACTGCCCAGGGCCATGAACTCGGCGGCGTCACGCCAATTGCCGATGCCGCCAATACCGCAAATCGGCAAGCCGCGCGTTTGCGGGTCGCGGGCGATTTCCGCCACCATGTTCAGGGCAATCGGTTTCACCGCCGAACCGCAGTAGCCGCCATGGGTGCTCTGGTCGCCGACGATGGGGTGGGCGACCATGCGATCAAGGTCGACGCTGGTGATCGAGTTGATGGTATTGATCAACGACACCGCATCGGCCCCTCCACGGTGCGCTGCGCGGGCCGACTGGCGGATGTCGGTGATGTTCGGCGTGAGTTTGACGATCACCGGCAGCGAGCAGTACGTCTTGCACCAGCGGGTGACCATTTCCACGTACTCCGGCACCTGGCCGACCGCCGCACCCATGCCGCGCTCCGGCATGCCGTGCGGGCAGCCGAAGTTCAGTTCGATGCCATCGGCCCCGGTGGCCTCCACCAGCGGCAGGATGAACTTCCACGAGTCTTCCACGCACGGCACCATCAGCGAAACGATCAGCGCGCGGTCGGGCCAGTCTTTCTTCACCTGGGTGATTTCGCGCAGGTTGATGTCCAGTGAGCGATCGGTGATGAGCTCGATGTTGTTGATGCCCTGCACCTGGCGGTTGGGGCCGTAATGCGCCGAGTAGCGCGACGACACGTTGACTGCCGCCGGGTCTTCGCCCAGGGTTTTCCACACGACGCCACCCCAGCCGGCCTCGAAGGCGCGGACCACGTTGTAGGCCTTGTCGGTTGGCGGTGCGGAAGCCAGCCAGAAAGGGTTGGGTGCCTTGATGCCGGCAAATTCGATGGACAGGTCGGCCATTTACGCAGCCTCCACGTTGAGCATGAGTTGGGCATGGATGGCTTCGGCGGCCAGCTTGCCGTGTTGCACCGCCTGGACGGTAAGGTCCTGGCCCAGGGCGGTGCAATCGCCGCCGGCATATACGCCCGGCAGGCTGGTCTGCATCGTTTCGTCGACGCGGATGCGCTCACCAATGCGCGCCAGTTGTGCGGCCACCGGGTCGCCGAGGCTGGCGTCGTCGAAACGTTGGCCGATGGCCTTGAATATGGCATCGGCGGCCAGCTCGAAGGTTTCGCCGGTGTCGCGCAGGCGGCCGTCTGCCAGCTCGGTGCGGGCAAAGCGCATGCCGCGCACCTTGCCGCTGTCGTCCAGCAGCACGGCATCGGGGCGGGCCCAGGTGTGCAGGCGTACCTGGTTGGCCTTGGCGATGTCCTGCTCGTGGCCGGTGGCACCCATGTCGGCATGGCCGCGGCGGTACACCAGGTTGACGTCGTGGGCACCCAGGCGGCTCATCTGCACGGCCATGTCGATGGCGGTGTTGCCGGCACCGATCACCAGGCAGCGGTCGGCCAGGGGCAACTGGCTCAGGTCGTCGGCCTGGCGCAGTTCGCGGATGTACGCGGTGGCGGCGAGCAGGCCGGGGGCTTCTTCCTCCGGCAGGCCGAGCTGGCGCACGGCATTCAGGCCCAGGCCGAGGAACACTGCGTCGTACTGGTCGCGCAGTTCGCCCAGGCCGAGGTTGCTACCCAGGCGCTGGCCATGGCGAATTTCGATGCCACCGATGCCGAGCAGGAATTCCACTTCACGCTGGGCATAGTCGTCCACCAGCTTGTAGCGGGCGATACCGTACTCGTTGAGGCCACCGGCCTTGTCGCAGGCCTCGAATACCACCACATCATGCCCATGCATGGCCAGGCGGTGGGCACACGACAGCCCGGCGGGGCCGGCACCGACCACGGCAATGCGCTTGCCGGTGGCCGGCGAGCGCTGGAACGGGTGCTCGGTGAAGTGGGCATTGTCCAGGGCATAGCGCTGCAACTGGCCGATCAGCACCGGTGCGCATTCCTGCGCGTTGTTGCGCACGCAGGCTTGCTGGCAAAGGATTTCGGTGGGGCAGACACGGGCGCAACTGCCGCCGAGAATGTTGGCCGAAAGGATGCGCTCGGCGGCGCCTTGCAGGTTTTCGTCGCTGATGCGGTGGATGAACGACGGGATGTCGATGTCGCTGGGGCAGGCATTGACGCAAGGGGCGTCATAGCAATACAGGCAGCGTGCGCTTTCGACGGCGGCCTGGCGGGCGGTGAGGGGTGGGGCCAGGTCGCTGAAGCGCTCGGCCAGTTGGTCGGCGCCGGCCCGGGGGCGCGGCAAGTGGTTCAGGGCGTCGATCACGGTTGTAGCCTCTCTTTCTTGTATTTTGCTTGGAATGGGGGCGCTTTGCGCCCCAATCGCCGGCAAGCCAGCTCCCACAGGTACAGTGTTGTTCTTGAGAGCAGTGCCAACCCAGCAAGAGCTGGTTCTGTCAGAAGAGCCATGCCCTTTAGAGCTGGCTCTATCAGGAGAGCAATGCCCTTGAGAGCAGCACTATTCCTGTGGGAGCTGGCTTGCCGGCGATGGGCTGCACAGCAGCCCCAATGGCCTTAACGCTGCACGGGCGTCGGCCGCTGCACTTCAGCCCTGCGCCCCAGCACCTCATACACCGACGGATACGCCGGCCGTTCCACATACCGCCCCGCGCCCTTTTCCGCGCGCAGGTCGCCATCGGCCCAGAGCACCTTGCCCTGGCTGATGGTGTGGCTGGGGATGCCGCGCACGGTACGGCCTTCGAAGATGTTGAAGTCCACCTGCTGGTGGTGGGTCCTGGCCGAGATGGTGCGGGTGCCTTGCGGGTCCCACAGCACCAGGTCGGCGTCGGCGCCAACACGAATGGCACCCTTGCGCGGGAACAGGTTGAAGATCTTCGCAGTGTTGGTGGAGGTCAGCGCGACGAACTCGTGCATCGACAGGCGCCCGCTGTTCACCCCGGCATCCCACAGCACCGCCATGCGGTCCTCGATGCCGGCAGTGCCGTTGGGGATACGGCTGAAGTCGTCGCGGCCCATCGCTTTCTGCTCGGCGCAGAAGCAGCAATGGTCGGTGGCGGTGGTGTGCAGGTTGCCCGACTGCAGCCCGCGCCACAGTGCCTCCTGATGTTCGCGCGGGCGGAACGGTGGGCTCATCACGTAGCCTGCGGCGGTGGCCCAGTCCGGGTCACGGTAGACGCTGTCATCCAGCAGCAGATGGCCGGGCAGGACTTCGCCGTACACCGGCTGGCCCTTGCCGCGGGCATAGGCGATTTCGTCCAGCGCTTCGCGGCTGGAAACATGCACCAGGTACAGGGGCGTGCCCAGCGTCTCGGCAATACGAATGGCGCGGCTGGCTGCCTCGCCCTCGACCTGGGATGGGCGTGACAGCGGGTGGGCTTCCGGCCCGGTCAGGCCCTGGGCGAGCAGTTTTTTCTGCAGGTGGTACACCAGTTCGCCGTTCTCGGCATGCACGGTGGGCACCGCCCCCAGTTGCAGGCAGCGCTCGAAGCTGGCCACCAGGGTGTCGTCGGCGGCCATGATCGCATTCTTGTAGGCCATGAAGTGCTTGAAGCTGTTCACCCCATGGTTGGCCACCAGTTCGCCCATCTCTTCGGCCACCTGCTCGCTCCACCAGGTGATGGCGACGTGGAAGCCGTAGTCGCTGGCGCTTTTCTGCGCCCAGCCGCGCCAAGTGTGGAAAGCCTCCAGCAACGACTGCTGCGGGTTGGGGATGACGAAGTCGATGATCGAGGTGGTGCCACCGGCCAGGCCTGCGGCGGTGCCGCTGAAGAAGTCCTCGCTGGCCACGGTGCCCATGAACGGCAGCTGCATGTGGGTATGCGGGTCGATGCCGCCGGGCATCAGGTACTGGCCGCTGCCGTCGAGGATCTCGCAGTCGCTGGGTGGTTCGAGGTTTTGCCCGATGGCGCGAATCAGGCCATCGGCACACAGGACATCGGCGGGGTAACTCTCTTCGTGGGTGACCACGGTGGCGCCACGGATCAACAGGGACATGCCGTTTTCCTCGCAGGCTGACCGGTCTGGGCCGGTTCTTGGAATTGTCTTGGCGCAGGGCGGGCAGGGAGGTTAATCCTGTCAGGCCTGACAAGATTGGAGGCTAGATGCAGATACGGCATTCAGCAAGAAAATTTTCCCATTAATTTTGTGGTTTTTAACTCATTGAAATTAATGGATTTATTTGTTTGGCAGTACTGATTGCGGGGTTTTTTGAAACTTTGACTGACTTGACAAGATGAAAATCTGGTCGAGATTTTCAAGCACATAAAGCGTGTGTACTCCGGCCATCGCATCAACCCGATGGGCAAACAACTACAAGAACATCTGGAGAAAGCCCCATGCAGCAGAGCAGATCGGAAGTGGTCGAGCAGGATGGCCTTTTCGAGCTGTCCGAGGGCAGCGATGTCCTCGACAGCCCGCGCTACAACCACGACATCGCCCCGACCAAGGTGCACCAGCGCACCTGGAACAAATGGCATATCACCGCCCTGTGGGTGGGCATGTCCATTTGCGTGCCCACCTACACCCTTGGCGGCGTGCTCACCGCCTACTTCGGCCTCAGCGTGGGCGAGGCCTTGCTGGCGATCTTGCTGGCCAACCTGATCGTGCTGATCCCGCTCACCCTCAATGCCTTCCCTGGCACCAAGTACGGCATTCCGTTCCCGGTGCTGCTGCGTTCGTCGTTCGGCATCCTCGGCTCCAACGTGCCATGCCTGATCCGCGCGGTGGTCGCCTGTGGCTGGTTCGGCATCCAGACCATGTTCGGCGGCCTGGCCATCCACCTGTTCCTGGGCTCGGTGTTCGACGGCTGGAAGGCCCTGGGCGGCACCGGCGAGGTGATCGGCTTCATGGTCTTCTGGTGCCTTAACCTGTGGGTGGTGCTACGCGGCGCCGAGTCGATCAAGTGGCTCGAAACGCTTTCTGCACCGCTGTTGGTGGCGGTCGGCGTCGGCCTGCTGTTCTGGGCCTTGCCGCACATGTCGATGACCGAACTGCTGGCCCAGCCGCCCAAGCGCCCGGAAGGGGCGAACATGCTCGGCTACTTCTGCGCCGGGCTTACCGCCATGGTCGGTTTCTGGGCCACGTTATCGCTGAACATCCCCGACTTCAGCCGTTACGCCCGCAGCCAGAAGGACCAGATTCTCGGGCAGATCTTCGGCCTGCCGCTGACCATGTTCCTGTTCGCCGCGCTGGGCGTGGTGCTGACCGCTGCCTCGGCGTCGCTGGTTGGCGAGACCGTGTCCGACCCGGTCAGCCTGATCGGCAAGATCCACAGCCCGTTCTGGGTGGCCCTGGCCATGGCGCTGATCGTGATCGCCACGCTGTCGACCAACACCGCGGCGAACATCGTGTCGCCGACCAACGACTTCCAGAACATCGCCCCACGCCTGATCGGGCGCAGCCGCGCGGTGTGGCTGACCGGCTTCATCGGCCTGGCGCTGATGGGACACGAGTTGCTGAAGAAGCTGGGCTGGATTGTCTCCGACCTTAGCCTGGAAAGCGTGTACTCCAACTGGCTGCTGGGCTATTCCAGCCTGCTGGGGCCGATTGCCGGGATCATGGTGGTGGACTACTTCCTGATCCGCCGGCAGAAGCTGGACCTGGCCGGGCTGTACCGTGACGACGTGTACCCGGCGTGGAACTGGGCCGGCTTTGCCGCCTTTGCGTTGCCGGTGGCGCTGACAGTAATGGCCATTGGCAACGACAGTTTCAGCTGGTTCTACGACTACGGCTGGTTCACCGGTTCGCTGCTGGGTGGGGCGCTGTATTACCTCTTCGCCGGCGTGGTCGCGCGCAGCCCGGCGCGGGTGGCCAAGCCCTTGCCGTGAGACCGCGCTGGCTTCTTCGCGGGCTCACCCGCTCCCACAGGTACGGCGCAGGTCCCGAGGCCAACACTGTACCTGTGGGAGCGGGTTTACCCGCGAAGAGGCCGGCACAGAAAACAAAAAGCCTTAAGGAGAAACTCGTGACCCCAGTCAAAGACATCCTGAAGACCACCGCCCCCCACATCGACAGCACCCGCCTGTGGCAGTCCCTGATGGACCTGGCCCGCCTCGGTGCCACCGCCAAGGGCGGCGTGTGCCGCCTGGCCCTGACCGACCTCGACCGCCAGGCCCGCGACCTGTTCGTGCAGTGGTGCGAGGCCGCCGGTTGCACAGTCAGTATCGACGCCGTCGGTAACATCTTCGCCCGCCGCCCGGGGCGAAACCCCAAGCTGCCCCCGGTGATGACCGGCAGCCATATCGACACCCAGCCCACCGGTGGCAAGTTCGACGGGTGCTTCGGGGTGATGGCCGGGTTGGAAGTGCTCCGCACCCTCAATGACCTCGGCGTGGAAACCGAAGCGCCGCTGGAAGTGGTGGTGTGGACCAACGAGGAAGGCTCGCGCTTTGCGCCGTGCATGATGGGGTCTGGGGTGTTCGCCAGCAAGTTCACCCTGGAGGAAACCCTGGCCAAGTGCGACGCCCAGGGTGTCAGCGTTGGCGAGGCGTTGAACGCCATCGGCTACGCCGGCCCGCGCGCTGTATCAGGCCACCCGGTGGGGGCCTATTTCGAAGCGCATATCGAGCAGGGCCCGATCCTCGAGGATCAGCGCAAGACCATTGGCGTGGTGCTGGGCGCGCTGGGCCAGAAATGGTTCGACCTGACCCTGCGCGGTGTCGAGGCCCATGCCGGCCCAACGCCCATGCACCTGCGCAAGGACGCCCTGGTCGGCGCGGCGGCGGTGGTGGAGGCAGTCAACCGCACCGCCCTTGGCCACCAGCCCCATGCCTGTGGCACGGTGGGTTGCCTGCAGGCCTACCCAGGCTCGCGCAACGTGATCCCGGGCGAAGTGCGCATGACCCTGGATTTTCGTCATCTGGAGGGTGAGCAACTGAATGCGATGATTGCCGATGTGCGCGCGGTGATCGAAGCGACCTGTGCCAGGCATGGCCTGAGCCACGAGTTGGTACCCACGGCCGATTTCCCGGCGTTGTACTTCGATAAAGGGTGTGTCGACGTCGTGCGCGAATCGGCGCAGGCGCTGGGCCTGCCGCACATGGACATCGTCAGCGGCGCGGGGCACGACGCGATCTTCCTGGCCGAGCTTGGGCCGGCGGGGATGATTTTCGTGCCGTGCGAGAACGGTATCAGCCATAACGAAATCGAGAACGCCACGCCCGAGGACCTGGCTGCAGGCTGCGCGGTGTTGCTGCGCGCGATGCTTGCGGCATCGGAGGCGATTGCCAGTGGGCGGTTGGCGGCATAGTGGAGCGGTGGGTTGTGGAGGGCTTCGCATGTGTTCGCCACAACATCTTCATCGCCTGTGAAATCGAGCGCCGCCCGCGCGGCGCTTCGCGGCACAAGGCCGCTCCCACATTTGTTGCAACGTGCCACACTTGTCAGGCAATGGTTGGCAGCCTTGTCGCTTTGACGCGGTTTTTTGGCTGGCGCTACCGAAGCCCCACTTGCCTCAAATCATGCACCAAGGCGGGCGACGCCTCTCTCACAGGCATGGCCACGTTGCAACAAATGTGGGAGCGGCCTTGTGCCGCGAAGCGCCGCGCGGGCGGCGCTCGATTTCACAGGCGATGAAGATGTTGTGGCGAGCATCTGCGAAGCTCCACAATTCATCCCGCCGGCTCGAGACAGCCATCGCGCCCGATGTGATAGCGCTGCAGGTCCTGCGCCAGGGTCAGCTGCCCGCTGTAGTGGGCGAGGGCTTCGTCGCGCACGTTGTCGATGCTCGGGTTGCGCCGTGGGTCGTTCTGGTAGCGGGCGCTGAAGTGCGTCAGCACCAGGTTGCGCACGCCCGCAGCTTCGGCAAAGCGCGCCACCGCAGCCGCGGTGCTGTGGCCGAAGGTAACCCCCGTGCGCTCGACCACCGCCTGGGTGAATGTGGCTTCGTGTACCAGCACGTCCGCGCCCTTGGCTGCGTCGGCCAATAGCTCGGGGTTGTCGTTGTCGCCGCACACGATCACCCGCCGCGGCGGGCGCGAAGGGCGCAAGTAGTCGCTGCCATGCAGCCGCCGCCCGCCATGCTGCACCGTCAGGCCCTTGGCCAGGTCGCCCCACAGCGGGCCGCGGGGGATGCCATCGGCTTCCAGGCGCGGAATGTCCAGGCGTGGTTCGGGGTTGAGCTCGGTGAAAACGAAGCCGACGCTCGGTACCCGGTGCGACAGTTGCACGCTGGTTACTTGCACGGCATCACTGCGCCACTCGACCAGCTCTTCCACGGGCAGCAGGCGCAGTTCGAATGGCAAGAAGGTATCGCTAGCCACCAGCCCCTGCCGCACCCAGTCGTGCAGGGCAGCGGGCAGGACAAGGTCCAGCGGCTGGGTGCGCCCGCTCATGCCGGCGCTGGCCAGCAGGCCCGGCAGGCCGAAGCAATGGTCGCCGTGCACGTGGGTGATGAAGATGGCGCGCAGGTCGCGGATCGACAGCGGCGTGTGCAGCAGCCGGTGCTGGGTGCCTTCGCCACAGTCGACCAGGTACCAGTGGCTGCCGCTGGCTTCGATCACGGCGGTAGCGCTGACGTTGCGTGCCTTGGTCGGCACGCCGGCGGAGGTGCCGAGGAACAGCAGGTCCATGTTCAGGCTCCTTGTTTCAGCCTAGCAACGCCAGGGCGCACACCTTAGCCTGATTGCTGCATGCCGTCGATGGCCCGCTACTCGGCCTGCCGCCAGATCAGGTTGCTGGTGTCATAGCCTTGCTCCCGGGCAATCGTCAGCAGTTGCTCGCGCAGCTGGTCGGTGACTGCGGGCGTGCGCGAAAGCAGCCACAGGTATTCGCGGTTCGGGTGGCCGACCAGGGCTACGCGGTAGTCCTTGTCGTGGTACAGCACCCAGTACTCCCCCTTGGTCAGGCCGGGCGCGAGGCGGCTGAACCAGTTGTCGAAGCGCACCCAGAGCTTGTCGGTGCTGCCCGGTTGCTGGGCTTCGGCGATGCCCTTGGCCTGGTCCCACTGGCCGTCCTTTTCCTGGCAGCGGTTGGTCACATCGAGGCGGCCGTCCTCTCGCAGGCCATAGTGCGCCTCGGACTGCACGCAGTTGCGCTGGAAGAACATCGGCAGTCGCGCGAGTTCGTACCAGGTGCCCTGGTAACGTTGCAGGTCGACCTGCTGGGTGCGCGGCGGCGCCGGGTGATCGTTGCCGGCGCAGCCGAGCAGGGCCAGGGTCATGCAGGAAAACAGCAACGTGGTGCGTAGCGCCATGGTGAACCTCCTTGACACGGACGGGGCTTACCTGTGTTTCGATGCGGGCGAGAGGCAAAAGTTGTACGGGATTGGAAAGTCGAATGGCGTGCAGCAGAATCGAAAGCGCAAATCTGTGCTGGCCTTTTCGCAGGTAAACCCGCTCCCACAGGCACTGCACAGCCTTTGAGCCTGGCGCAATACCTGTGGGAGCGGGTTTACCCGCGAAGAGGCCGGTGCAGGCTACCTCACAGCCAGTAGGTCACCGCCCACCACCCCAGCCCACCCATCACTACGGTATAGGGCAAGGCCATCCACACCATGCGCCCATACGACAGCCGGATCAGCGGCGCAATCGCCGAAGTCAGCAGGAACAGGAACGCCGCCTGCCCATTCGGCGTCGCCACGCTCGGCAGGTTGGTGCCGGTGTTGATCGCCACCGCCAGCGTCTCGAAATGCTCGCGGCTCATGCCGCCATCGAGGAACGCCTGCTTCACCTCGGTAATGTAGATGGTGGCAACGAACACGTTGTCGCTGATCGCCGACAGCAGGCCGTTGGCCAGGTACAACATGCCCGGTTGCTGCTCGGCCGGGAGCGCCAGCACCCAGGCAATCAACGGGCTGAACAGTTGCTGCTGGTGAATCACCGCCACCACGGCGAAGAACACCACCAGCAATGCGGTGAACGGCATGGCGTCCTGGAAGGCACGGCCCAGGCGGTGTTCGTCGGTGATGCCGGTGAACGCCGTGATCAGCACGATCACCATCAGACCGATCAGGCCGACCTCGGCAACGTGCAGCCCCAGGCAGACGATCAGGATCAGTGCGGCCAACCCTTGCACCCACAGCGCGATGCGCTGGGCAGTGGTGCGCGCAGCATCGTCCTCGGCGGCGTAAGTGGCCAGCACCTGGCGCACCGGCTCGGGCATCAGCGTGCCATAGCCGAACAGGCGCAGCTTTTCCAGCAGCACGCAGGTCAGCAGGCCGGCGCCCAGTACCGGCAGCGACACCGGTGCCACCTTCAGGAAGAAGTCAGCAAAGCGCCAGCCCATCTCATGGCCGATCAGCAGGTTCTGCGGCTCGCCCACCAGTGTGCACACGCCGCCCAGGGCGGTACCCACCGCGCCATGCATCAGTAGGCTGCGCAGGAAGGCGCGGAACTGGTCGAGGTCTTCACGGTGCAACTGTGCGACCTGCTGGTCGCTGTCCAGCGCACTGTCTTCGCGCGGGTTGGCCCCGGAGGCGACGCGGTGGTACACCGCATAGAAACCGACCGCGGCACTGATGATCACGGCGGTGACGGTCAGCGCATCGAGAAACGCCGAGAGGAATGCCGACAGCACGCAGAACAGCAACGCCAGGATCGCCTTCGAACGCACACCCAGCAGAATGCGCGAGAACAGGAACAGCAGCAGTTCCTTCATGAAGTGGATGCCCGCGACCATGAACATCAGTAGCAGGATCACAGGGAAGTTGTGCTGCAGCTCTTCGTAAAGGGCTTGCGGAGTGGTCATCTGCAACAGCAGGGCTTCGACCAGCAGCAGGCCGCCAGGCATCAGCGGGTAGCACTTCAGTGCCATGCCCAGGGTGAAGATGAATTCGAGCACCAGTGCCCAGCCGGCAGCGACCGGGCCGACGGTCACCAGCAGCAGCGGGTTGAGCACCAGGAACAGGCAGATGACTGCCTTGTACCAAAGCGGCGACTGGCCCAGAAAGCTGTGGGCGAGGGCGCCGGTCAGGGAGCGCGACATGAATTTGTATCCTTATGATTCGGCGATGGCGCACGGTGCCGGATCGGCGCGTCTTAGGCAAGGCGTAAAGTCCCGTTTTTGGCACAAGTGCGGTCATCGGGCTGGGTTACCATCCGTGCCATGAACCCTTCACCCGCAGGAGTGCCGCCCGTGACCGAGTACAGCGCATTCAAGGTCGAACTGACCGACAGCATCGCCCACGTTCAGATCAACCGCCCGGAAAAGGTCAATGCGATGAACGCGGCCTTCTGGGAGGAGATTGTCGACATCTTCCGTTGGGTCGACGACACCGACGCGGTGCGGGCGGTTGTGATCAGCGGTGCCGGCAAGCATTTTTCCGCTGGTATCGACTTGATGATGCTGGCTTCGCTGGCCGGGCAGATGGGCAAGGATGTGGGCCGTAATGCACGCTTCCTGCGCAGCACCATCCTGCGCCTGCAGGCGTCGTTCAATGCCGTGGACAAATGCCGCAAGCCGGTACTGGCCGCGGTGCAGGGTTACTGCATTGGCGGCGCGATCGACCTGATCTCGGCCTGCGACATGCGCTACTGCAGCAGCGACGCACAGTTCTCGATCAAGGAAATCGACATGGGCATGGCCGCCGATGTCGGCACACTGCAACGTTTGCCTCGTATCATCGGTGACGGCATGATGCGTGAGCTGGCTTTCACCGGGCGCAATGTCGAGGCCGAAGAGGCGCTGCGCATCGGCCTGGTCAACCGGGTCTATGATGATCAGGCCGCGCTGATGGACGGGGTCTTTGCCATTGCCGGCGAGATTGCCGCAAAATCGCCGATCGCCGTGGCCGGCACCAAGGAAATGCTCAGCTACATGCGTGACCATCGCATCGACGATGGCCTGGAATACATCGCCACCTGGAACGCCGCGATGCTGCAGTCCGAAGACCTGCGCGTGGCGGTGGCGGCGCACATGAGCAAACAGAAACCGACGTTCGCCGACTGATCAGGCCGGGGGACGCGCAGTAAGGGAACCCCCGACGTGTCAGCACGCTGGACTACCGCAGTACTCGACCCGCAGATCACCGGGGGGCTGGCCGTTGCCCGCAGCCCGGAAGGGTTCCTGGTGGACGACAACGGCGCGCTGTTCCCTCGCGACTGGCTCAAGCGCCAGGACCTCGACGTGCTGTGCGAGCACGGCATCGGCCACTTCGACGGCCAGCCGGTGTTCCTGCTGGAGCTGCGCAGCGCCACCGACCTGCCCGGCTGCGCCTGGCGCGGCCTGCGCGCGTTCATGCTCGAGGGTGACTTCGACACCTACAAAGTGCTGGGCTACGCCGCGCAGATTGGCACCTGGGCCCGCGAGCATCGCTTCTGCGGCAGCTGCGGCCAGGCAATGACGCAGATTCGCTGGGAGCGGGCGATGTACTGCCAGCCGTGCGACCTGCGCAGCTACCCGCGCATTTCGCCGAGCATGATCGTGCTGGTGACCCGAGGCGACGAAGTTCTGCTGGCGCGTTCGCCTCGCTTCGTCACTGGGGTGTACAGCACCCTGGCAGGCTTCGCCGAACCGGGCGAGTCGGCCGAGGACTGCCTGGTGCGCGAAGTGCGTGAAGAGGTGGCGGTGGAGGTGAAGAACATCCAGTACATCGGCAGCCAGTGCTGGCCGTTCCCGCATTCGATGATGCTGGGCTTCCATGCCGAGTATGCCGGCGGCGATATCGTCATGCAGCCGGACGAGATCGAGGACGCCAAGTGGTTCAGCGTCCACGACCTGCCGCCGCTGCCGGCCGGGCGGTCGATTGCCCGGTACCTGATCGATCTCTACGTTGCGCGTCGCCTAGGCTTGGCCGAGCCAGTGCTGCCACGCTAGGCGCACGGTCAATGCCAGCACCACGGTGATGAACACCGGGCGGATGAACTTGCTGCCGCCACTGATCGCCGTGCGTGCGCCGAAGAATGCGCCGACCATCACCGACAGGCCCATGCACAGGCCGACGATGTAATCCACCTGCCCGGAAATGATGAACACCGTCAGCGCTGCGATGTTGCTGACGAAGTTCATGCTGCGCGCCACGCCGCTGGCCCGGACCAGGTCGATGGGGTAGAGCAGCAGGGTGCTCACCGTCCAGAACGCCCCGGTACCCGGACCGGCCACGCCGTCATAGAAGCCCAGGGTGAAGCCTTGCGGCACTTGCCACTTTTTCCTGATCGGTGCATCGGCATCCAGCGGCGCCTTGGGCGTGCCGCCGAACAGCAGGTAGACGCCACAGGCGAAGACGATCACCGGCAACATCTTGTTCAGCCATTCGGCCGGCATGTAGTGGGCGATCACTGCACCGAGCAAAGCACCGACCAAGGTGGCGAACAATGCCGGGCGCCATTGCGCCGGGTGGAACAGCTTGCGCCTGTAGTAGGTGAAACCGGCGGTGGCCGAGCCGAAGGTAGAGCTGAGCTTGTTGGTGCCCAGTACCAGGTGCGGCGGCATGCCGGCGGTGAGTAGCGCCGGGGTGGTTAGCAGGCCGCCACCGCCGGCGATGGCATCGATGAAACCGGCGACGAAGGCGACCAAGGCCAGGATCAGCAGGGTGAGGGGTTCTACGGTGAGTTCGAAGGGCATGGGGTTCTGGCAGGCAGGGAGGCAAGGGGCGGCAAAGGGCCGCACTAGAAGGGTGACATGGTAATCCTGGGGGAGGTGTGTTGCCAGTGCCGGCCCTTTCGCGGGTGAACCCGCTCCCACAGGTTATATGCACATCTGAAGACTTGTGCGGTCCTTGTGGGAGCGGGTCCACCCGCGAAGAGGCTGGTACAGGCCATCACATCAGCTACGGATAAACGCCAGCAAGTCCGCATTGATCACATCGGCATGTGTCGTCGGCATGCCATGCGGGTAGCCTTTGTAGATCTTGAGCGAGCCATTGGGCAGCAGCTTAGCCGACAGCACCCCGGCGTTTTCATAAGGCACGATCTGGTCATCATCGCCGTGCATCACCAGTACCGGTTGCTGGATGCCCTTCAGGTCTTCAGTAAAGTCGGTCTGGGAAAACGCCACGATGCCATCGTAATGGGCCTTGGCGCTGCCGATCATGCCCTGGCGCCACCAGTTGCCGATGATGCCTTCGCTGGCTTCGATACCTGGGCGGTTGTAGCCGTAGAACGGCCCGGCCGGCACATCCCGGTAGAACTGCGCACGGTTGCTGGCGACCTGGGCCTGGAAGCCGTCGAAGACGGATTTGGGCAGCCCACCAGGATTACCGGGAGTCTGCACCATCAATGGCGGTACGGCGGCGATCAGCACGGCCTTGGCCACCTTGTCTTCAGGGTGTCTGGCCATGTAGCGCACCACTTCGCCACCGCCGGTCGAGTGGCCGACATGCACGGCGCCCTGGATGCCCAGGTGAGCGACAACCGCCGCCACGTCGTCGGCGTAGTGGTCCATGTCGTGGCCGTCCCATACCTGGCTGGAGCGGCCATGGCCACGGCGATCATGGGCGACCACGCGGTAACCCTGAGCGAGGAAGAACAGCATCTGCGCATCCCAGTCGTCGGCGCTGAGCGGCCAGCCGTGGTGGAAGTGGATGACCGGTGCGTCACGCGGGCCCCAGTCCTTGTAGAAGATCTGTACGCCGTCCTTCGTGGTTACATAGCTCATGTCGTGTCTCCTGGGTGCAGGGAGCGAAGGGAGCTATTGAGCATAGGAGGAATTTATCCCGGCACTGGAATTTGTATTTGCAGTACCGGCCTCATCGCCGGCAAGCCAGCCACAGGTACTGCACAGTATTTGCAGCCTGTGGTGATCCTGTGCGGGCCTCTTCGCGGGTGAACCCGCTCCCACAGGTACTGCACAGGTCTTGATATCCGTACATGACATGTGGGAGCGGGTTTACCCGCGAAGAGGCCCGCACAGGTGATACAAATTGCCCTTCAGACGCGGTCGCGCATTCGGTACCAGCACTTGGCAGCGGCTTCCAGCGGTGCCGCCAGCAGATCGCCGCCGGGGAAGCGGCCGTTGTCGATGCCTTGGTACAGCGTCAGCAGGTCGTCGTCGCCAAGAATGGCATCGCTGACCGCACGCGCCGCCGCCAGTGTAGGGAGCACGCCATGGCCGGAGAAACCCTGCAGCCAGTAGCGCTGGCCCTCGCGGCCGACATCCGGGGTACGCTGGATACTGCAATCGATATGGCCGCCCCAGGCGTAGTCGATGGCTACCCCGGCCAGTTGCGGGAACACCCGCTCCAGGTACGGGCGGGTGGCGCTGGCGACATCCTTGGGGATGCCACCCAGGTAGGTACAGCCGCCACCGAACAGCAGGCGGTGGTCAGGGGTAAGGCGGAAGTAATCGGGCACGAACTGGTTGTCGATCACGCAACTGTTGCGCGGCAGCAGCGAACGGGCGAAGTCGGCGTCCAATGGCGCAGTGGCCACCTGGTAGGACCCGACGGGCAGCAGGCGGCGTGACAGGCTGCGGTCGAGGCGGTCGATGTAGGCGTTGCAGGCCAGTACCAGGACGTCGCTGCGCACTTCGCCACGCGCGGTGCGGGCGATGTAGCCGCTGCCGGTCTGTTGATAGTCGAGCACCTGGCTTTGTTCGTAGATTCGCCCGCCAGCCGCTTCGATGGTACTGGCCAGGCCCTGGGCCAGCTTCAGTGGGTTGAGGTGGGCGCCTTTGGCGTCGTATAGCGCAGCCTGGTAGCGCGGGCTGTCGATCCATTGCGGCAGCTCGTCGCGGCCGATCAGGCGCAGGGCGTCGTAGCCCCATTTGTGTTCGGCCTCGTGCAGGGCTTCTTCCAGCATCTTCACCCGGCGCGGCAGCACGGCGGTCCACAGGCTGCCCAGCCGGTAGTCGATGTCGAAGCCATGGCGCTCGGGCAATTCGCGCATTTCATCGGCGGCCCAGCACATGCTGGCCCACAGGCGTTGGGTGCGTTCGACGCCCAAGGCCTTCTCCAGCGGCGGCATGTCGCACGACCAGCCGAGCAGTGCCTGGCCACCGTTGCGGCCGGACGCGGCCCAGGCCACGCGGCTGGCTTCCAGCAGCGTTACACGCTTGCCGGCCTGGGTCAGGCGCAAGGCGGTGTGCAGGCCGCTGAAGCCGGCGCCAATGATCAGGACTTCGGTGTCGTGGCTGCCTTGCAGGGTAGGGTGCAGGGGAATGCTGGCGGGGTAGGTCTGGGCATAGTAGCTGGCGATGTGCTGGGCGGACTGTTTGAACATGCAGGGATTCCATGAAATTTATTGTGTTTATTTTCATGAAAATTTAGCAGGTAAATTTCATGGTGCCAATGCATGGTCGGGGTTGATGGTTTAGCTGGGGTTGTTGTGATACCTGTCCTGGCCCTTTCGCGGGTAAACCCGCTCCCACAGGGTCATAACAGGTCTCGAGGTTGGCGCTGTACCTGTGGGAGCGGGTTTACCCGCGAAGAGGCCGGACCTGATAGTGCAAAAACTTCAGGTTGTCGCCTTTCTCCGAGGCTGCCGCGGCTTGCTGGCAGCCTTGCTTCCAGCCGCTTTATTCTTTCCATTTCCTCGACGCTTCTTCTTCCACGGCGGCGCTGCCCCGGCTGCCGGCCCGCTGATGGTCATGCGCATGCCGCTGCACCGTTCGACCAGCTTGCCCATCCACGCCGACTGCCGGGCGACGAACTCCTCCAGCGTCATCTCGCCACTCTGCACCATGTCCAGCGCCTGTTCCCAGATAGCCGTGGTGCCAGGGTCGGCAATGGCGCGTGGCACGGCGTCGATCAGGCTGAAGGCCGCAGGGGTGGCGGACAGCGCCTTACCGTTCTTCACCAGGTAGCCGCGGTCTAGCAACCCCTGGATGATGCTGGCACGGGTGGCTTCGGTGCCGATACCGGTGGTTTCCTTGAGCTTCTGCTTCAACCGCGGGTCGTCCACCAGCTTGGCGACGTTCTTCATTGCCTTGATCAGGTCGCCTTCGGTAAATGGCTTGGGCGGCTGGGTCCACAGGTCCTTCAGTTGCAGGCCCTGCACTGTGCAGTCCTGGCCTTCGTGCAGCGCCGGCAGTACCTGGGCCGGTGCTGCCTCGCGGCCCTTGGTCGGGGTCAGCGCCTCGGGTAGCGCACGGCGCCAGCCTGGTTCGACGATCTGCTTGCCTACTGCACGCAGGGCATGGCCGGCGCAGTCGAAGTCGGCCTGGGTGCGGTCGTACTCGTGGTTGGGCAGGAACTGCGCCAGGTAGCGGGCGCGGATCAGGGTGTACACCGCCTTGTGCTTGGCGGGCAGGCGCGACGGGTCGCTGGCGGCGGCAGTGGGGATGATGCCGTGGTGGGCGCTGACCTTGGCGTCGTTCCACGCCCGTGAACGGCGCTGCGGCTCCAGGTAGGGTTGCAGCGGCGCCAGGCTGGCATCGGCCCGTTGCAGGGCGGCGAGGATGGCTGGCGCTTCGGCGTGCTGGCTTTGCGGCAGGTAGCCGCAGTCGCTGCGCGGGTAGGTGATCAGCTTGTGGGTTTCGTACAGGGCCTGGGCAATGTCGAGGGTTTCCTGGGCGCCGAGGCCGAACTTTTTCGAGCACAGTTCCTGCAGGGTGCCCAGGTCGAAGGGCAGGGGCGCGGCTTCTCGTACGCGCTCGGTGGCCACCTTGATGGCCCGGGCAGTGCCGGCCTGGTTGATGCCCGTGGCGGCCTGTTGTGCCAGGGCCTGATTCAGACAGCGGCCTTGGTCGTCGCAGGCGTCCTCGGGTGCGCGCCATTGGGCATTGAAGCCTTGGCCTGCGTGCTCCAGCTGCACATCGATGGCCCAGAACGGTACCGGCACGAAGTCGGCGATGCTGCGGTCGCGGTCGACCACCAGGCGTAAAGTCGGCGTTTGCACCCGGCCCACCGGCAGCACGCCCTGATAGCCCGACTGGCGGCCCAGCAGGGTGAACAGTCGGCTCATGTTCATGCCGATCAGCCAGTCGGCGCGCGAGCGGCCCAGCGCCGAGTGGTACAGGTTGAAGGTTTCGTGACCCGGCAGCAGTCGCGCCAAGGCCTTGCGAATGGAGGCGTCGTCCAGCGCCGACAGCCACAGGCGCTGCACCGGGCCGCGGTAGCGGCAATGCTCGACCAGTTCGCGGGCAATCATTTCGCCTTCGCGGTCGGCGTCGGTGGCGATCACCAGTTCGCGCGCTTCGCCGAGCAGGCGTTTGACTGCCTTGAACTGGCTGGCGGTCTTGGGTTTGACCAGCATCTTCCACTTTTCCGGGATGATCGGCAGGTCGGCCAGGTTCCAGCGCTTGTAGCGTTCGTCGTAGCTGTCAGGCGGGGCGGTTTCCAGCAGGTGGCCGATGCACCAGGTCACGCAGACGTCGGTGCCTTGCCAGCAGCCATCGCCCTTGCGGGTGGCGCCGAGCACTTTGGCGATGTCTTTTGCCTGGGAGGGTTTTTCGCAGAGGAACAGGCGCATGGCCGGGGACGCTTCATCGGGGTTGATGGGCGATAGGATGCGCAAGCGGGGGCGCGGAGGCAAGTTTTATCTGGATGGATGTACAGGTTTTTTGTCAGGAGGGGTGTCTTGGCTGTGCCGGCCTCTTCGTGGGTGAACCCGCTCCCACAGAGGGCCCCCCACAATATTCAGGATTTGTGGTGGCCCCTGTGGGCAGATCATGGATCAGGCGCGCGAGTCGCGCACCATGTCCACGTGCGGGATGCCGGCTTCGAGGAACTCTTCGCTGACTACGCGAAAGCCCAGCCGCTCGTAGAACGGCGTGGCGTGCACCTGGGCGCTGAGCATCTGCTGCTTCAGATCGCGGTTCTGTGCTTCGACAATCACTGCGTTCATCAGCGCGTCACCCACCTTCAGCCCGCGCCAGTCCTTCAGCACCGAGACCCGGCCAATGGTGCCGTCAGGCAGCAGGCGCGCGGTGCCGATCGGGTAGTCGCCTTCCAGGGCCAGGAAGTGCACGGCGGTCGGGTCATCCGAGTCCCATTCCAGCTCCGGCGGAACGTGCTGTTCGGCAATGAACACTGCTTCGCGGATGCGGCGGATATCGGCGTTGTCCTTGTGCCAGTCGGCGAGGCGCACACGAATCTTATTCATTGGCGAATCCCAGGCTTCCTTGCTTGACCAGCTGTTGAACCAGCATAAGGCCATCTTCATCCTGCAGCCATTCGCCCAGGTTGTCGATGTGCAGGGCGTCGGCCGCGCAAACCAGCTTCAGTAGCTCGCGCAGTTTGCCTGGCAGCGGGCAGCTGCGGCCGCTGGCGAACAGCAGCAGGTCTTCTTCGAATTCGGACCAGGCCAGGCGCGCGCTCGGGTTGCGGATCAGGATGGCGCCCTGTTCCAGGGCATCGACCAGCTCTTCCTCGGACAGCTCTTCACCGACGATCTGCTCGGGGTAGCGCGGCTCGGTCATGAACTGGCCGAACCAGGTCAGCAGCAGGTCCTTGTCGCCCATGTGCTTGTCGAGCAGCGCCTTCAGGCGGTCGAGGGCGTCGTGCTGGATCTGGTGCGGGTCGCTGACCGGCTGGGCATCGGCGTCGCTGTAGCGTTCTTCGTCGGGCAGGAACTGGCCGAGGAAATCGGTGAAGTGGGTCAGCACTTCGGCGGCGCTTGGCGCGCGGAAGCCTACCGAGTAGGTCAGGCAGTCGTCCACGGCCACGCCGTAGTGGGCCAGGCGTGGTGGCAGGTAGAGCATGTCGCCCGGCTCCAGGGTCCACTCATCGCTCTGCTCGAAGTCGGCGAGGATGCGCAGGTCGGCGTGCTCCAGCAGCGAGCTGTCGCTGCTGCACATCTGGCCGATTTTCCAGTTGCGCTGGCCGTGGCCCTGCAGCAGGAACACGTCGTAGTTGTCGAAGTGCGGGCCGACGCTGCCACCAGGGGCGGCGAAGCTGATCATCACGTCATCGATGCGCCAGCTGGGCAGGAAGCGGAAGTTTTCCAGCAGTTCGGCTACCTCCGGGACGAACTGATCCACGGCCTGCACCAGCAGGGTCCAGTCCTTTTCCGGCAGTTCGGCGAAGGTATCTTCGGTGAACGGGCCGCGGCGCAGTTCCCATGGGTGCGCGCCGTGTTCCAGCACGATACGCGACTCTACTTCCTCTTCCAGGGCCAGGCCGGCCAGCTCGTCGGGGTCGATCGGGCTGATGAAATCGGGGAATGCCTGGCGCACCAGCAGCGGCTTCTTCTGCCAGTAGTCGCGCATGAATTCGCGGGCCGAGATGCCGCCAAGCAGCTGCAGTGGAGTATCAGGATTCATGTTCAACCTATTGAAAAAATGTAATTTTCGTTCGGGAATAAAAACGCCCGGCCAGGCCGGGCGTTGAACGCGACGGTCAGCTTAGATGCGTTTGGCCTGTGCTGCCGCGTTGCCGATGTAGGTAGCAGGGGTCAGCTGCTTGAGCTCGGCCTTGGCTTCGGCTGGCATGTCCAGGCCGTCGATGAAGGTCAGCAGCGCTTGCGGGGTGATGCCCTTGCCACGGGTCAGCTCTTTGAGCTTCTCGTAGGGGTTTTCGATGTTGAAGCGGCGCATCACGGTCTGGATCGGCTCGGCCAGCACTTCCCAGCAGGCGTCCAGGTCGGCGGCGATGCGGGCTTCGTTGACTTCCAGCTTGCCGATGCCTTTCAGGCTGGCTTCGTAGGCAATGACACTGTGGGCAAAGCCCACGCCCAGGTTGCGCAGCACGGTGGAGTCGGTCAGGTCACGCTGCCAGCGCGAGATCGGCAGCTTGCTGGCCAGGTGCTGGAACAGCGCGTTGGCGATACCCAGGTTGCCTTCGGAGTTTTCGAAGTCGATCGGGTTGACCTTGTGCGGCATGGTCGACGAGCCGATTTCGCCGGCAACGGTCTTCTGCTTGAAGTAGCCCAGCGAGATGTAGCCCCACACATCGCGATCGAAGTCGATCAGGATGGTGTTGAAGCGGGCGATGGCGTCGAACAGCTCGGCGATATAGTCGTGCGGCTCGATCTGGGTGGTGTACGGGTTGAACTGCAGGCCCAGTTCGTCTTCGATGAAGGCGCGGGCGTTCTGCTCCCAGTCGATCTGCGAGTAGGCCGACAGGTGGGCGTTGTAGTTGCCCACGGCGCCGTTGATCTTGCCCAGCAGCGGCACGGCGGCAACCTGGGCGATCTGGCGCTCCAGGCGGTACACGACGTTGGCCAGTTCCTTGCCCAGGGTGGTCGGCGAAGCCGGCTGGCCGTGGGTGCGCGACAGCATCGGCACGTCGGCGTGGGCATGGGCCAGGGCGCGGATGGCGTCGGCGATCTGGCGCATCAGCGGCAGCAGTACTTCGTCACGGCCGGCGCGCAGCATCAGGGCGTGGGACAGGTTGTTGATGTCCTCGCTGGTGCAGGCGAAGTGAATGAACTCGCTGACCTTGGCCAGCTCAGGCAGCTTGGCGGCCTGCTCCTTGAGGAGGTATTCGATCGCCTTGACGTCGTGGTTGGTGGTGCGCTCGATTTCCTTGACGCGTTCGGCGTGCTCGAGCTTGAAGTCGGTGGCCAGGCTGTCCAGCAGGGCGTTGGCTTCGGCGGAGAACGCCGGCACTTCGCCGATCTGCGGGTGGGCGGCCAGACGCTGCAGCCAGCGCACTTCGACCAGGGCGCGGAAACGGATCAGGCCGAATTCGCTGAAAATGGGGCGCAAGGCCTGGGTTTTGCCGGCATAACGGCCGTCTACAGGGGAAACCGCAGTGAGCGAAGAAAGCTGCATGGGGTGTTCTCGGACAGTCAGGCTTTTGGAAGGGCGCATATCATACATGAAAATTGCGCCCGAGTCGGGTGGCTGACCAAAGGTCGGGCCTTAAAACGCACGTCATGGCTTCTGTGGGAGCGGGTTTACCCGCGAATGCAGTGGTAGAGCCAACATTGCATTCGCGGGTGAACCCGTTCCCACAGGGTCAGGAAGGCGAACGCATCATGTCGTACAGTTCGTTCAGCAGCTTGCGGCGGCTGAACACCAGCTGCCAGCGATGCCCGCCCAGCTGGCGCCACAGGCGTGCGGCGCGGATGCCGGCCAGCAGCAGGGCGCGGATCTTCGAGGCGTTGCTCGCCTGCTGCAGGAAGCGCATGTCGCCATGCACCTGGATGCGCTGACGCAAGGTGCTCAGGGTGTCCTGGTACAAGGCTCCGCTGGAAGCGATGACGTTTTCATGAACCAGGCCGAAATGCTCGGCCTGGGACTGGATTTGCGGCAGGCGGTTGCCAATGGTGTCGAGCAGGTCGCCGCGTTTGTTCAGCTGGCGCTCAAGGCCCAGCATCGACAGGGCGTAGCGCAACGGCTCGCGCTGCAGGCTGCTGGGCTCGCGCTCCAGCGCGCCGACCAGCGCGCGGTAGCCGTCACGCAAATTCAGGTCGTCACCGCCGAACACCTCCAGGGTGTCCTTGGGGTCGCGGACCAGCAGGCTGCCCAGCATGCAGCCGATGTTGGCCTCGCTGGCCTGGCCGGTGCGGGCGATGCGGTCGACCAGTACTGCGGCCTGGAACACACCGCCCAACGCAATCAGCTGCTCCTGCAGGTTGCTCATGCGCGCGGGCTCCACGGCTCGGCAGCTTCGATAACGCCGCCGCCCAGGCACACTTCGCCGTCGTAGAACACCACCGACTGGCCTGGGGTAACGGCGCGCTGCGGTTCGTCGAACACCGCGCGGTAACCGCTTTCGGTCAGTTCCAGGGTGCACTGCTGGTCGCTCTGGCGGTAACGCACCTTGGCGGTGAGCTGGCGCGGGCTGCTGAGGTCGACCGGGTTGACCCAGAAAATTTCCGAAGCGAGCAGGGCGCGGGAGAACAACCATGGGTGTTCATTGCCCTGGCCGACCACCAAAACGTTGCGGGTCAGATCCTTGTGCAGCACGTACCACGGCTCGTCGCCGGCGTCCTTCAGGCCGCCAATGCCCAGGCCCTGGCGCTGGCCGATAGTGTGGTACATCAGGCCGTGGTGGCGGCCGATCACTTCACCGTCGGTGGTTTCGATGTTGCCCGGCTGGGCCGGCAGGTACTGCTTGAGGAAGTCGCTGAAGCGGCGCTCGCCGATGAAGCAGATGCCAGTGGAGTCTTTTTTCTTGGCGGTGGCCAGGCCGTGCTTTTCGGCAATGGCGCGTACCTCGGGCTTTTCCAGTTCGCCGACCGGGAACAGGGTGCGGGCGATTTCCTTGCCGCCGACGGCGTGCAGGAAGTAGCTCTGGTCCTTGTTCGGGTCCAGGCCCTTGAGCAGTTCGGTGAGTTCGCCGGTGTCGCGGCGGCGCACGTAGTGGCCGGTGGCGATCAGGTCGGCACCCAGCGACAGGGCGTAGTCGAGGAACGCCTTGAACTTGATTTCACGGTTGCAGAGGATGTCCGGGTTGGGCGTGCGGCCGGCCTTGTACTCCTCGAGGAAGTGCTCGAATACGTTGTCCCAGTATTCGGCGGCGAAGTTGGCGGTGTGCAGCTTGATGCCGATGCGGTCGCACACGGCCTGGGCGTCGGCCAGGTCTTCACGGGCGGTGCAGTATTCGGTGCCGTCGTCCTCTTCCCAGTTCTTCATGAACAGCCCTTCCACCTGGTAGCCCTGCTCCATGAGCAGAAGGGCGGAGACGGAAGAGTCCACGCCGCCGGACATGCCGACGATGACGCGGGTCTTGGCGGGGTCTTTGAGTGCTGGGCTGGTCATGGTTACCGGTGTGTATCAAGGGGGAAAAACGCCGATTCTATCAAACCTGCGGCGGCGCGTCAGTCGCGCAGCAGGTCGAGACTGTGCAAGGGGCCTTTGAGGTAGTCGTCGAGGCAGCGTGGCACCAGTTCGCTGCGCCAGCGGGCGGGGTCGGCCAGCAGTTCGTCGCGGGTCAGCCACACGGCGCGGACGATGTCGCTGTCCAGTGCCAGGTCGGCGTGATGGCGCACGGGGCGGGCGGCGAAGCAGATGCGCTGGTAGGTCACGCCGTTGCTTGGGGCGGTGTACAGGTAGATGCCGACCACGCCGGTGAGCTCGACCTCCCAGGCGGTTTCCTCGAGGGTTTCACGCAGGGCGGCCTGGGGCAGGGTCTCGTTGGGTTCGAGGTGGCCGGCGGGCTGGTTGAAGACGTGCTGGTTGGCCTTGAATTCTTCGACGAAGAGGAACTTGCCTTCGTGTTCGACGATGGTGGCGACGGTGATGTGGGGTTGCCAGGTCATGAACAGCTCCTTAGAGGCCTGCACAGCCCTGGAGCGGGTTTACCCGCGAATGCGTCAGTGGATTCGCCATCGCATTCGCGGGTAAACCCGCTCCCACAGGGTCCGCGCTGGTGGCCAGAAATCTTTTATCCAGAAAGCACAAACCCCGGTGCGTGGCCGGGGTTTGTGCTGTTACTTCAAGCGAACCTTACAGGGCAGCAATGGCGCTGTTCAGGGTCTGGCTTGGGCGCATCACCTTGGCGGTCAGCTCGGCATCCGGGGCATAGTAGCCACCGATGTCGGCCGGCTTGCCCTGGACGGCGTTGAGCTCGGCGACGATGGTCTCCTCGTTCTCGGTCAGGGTCTTGGCCAGTGGCGCGAAGCGTGCCTGCAGGGCAGCGTCGTCGTTCTGCGCAGCCAGGGCCTGGGCCCAGTACAGGGTCAGGTAGAAGTGGCTGCCGCGGTTGTCGATACCACCGACTTTGCGCGAAGGCGACTTGTTGGTGTCGAGGAACTTGCCGGTGGCCTGGTCCAGGGTGTTGGCCAGGACTTTGGCGCGCGGGTTGTCGTAGGTGTTGCCCAGGTGCTCCAGGGAAGCGGCCAGGGCCAGGAATTCACCCAGCGAGTCCCAACGCAGGAAGTTCTCTTCCACCAGTTGCTGTACGTGCTTCGGTGCCGAACCGCCGGCGCCGGTTTCGAACAGGCCACCGCCGTTCATCAGCGGCACGATCGACAGCATTTTGGCGCTGGTGCCCAGTTCCATGATCGGGAACAGGTCGGTCAGGTAGTCACGCAGCACGTTGCCGGTCACCGAGATGGTGTCCTTGCCTTCGCGGATGCGGGCCAGGGAGAACTTGATGGCGTCTACCGGTGCCAGGATGCGGATGTCCAGGCCGGTGGTATCGTGATCCTTCAGGTATTTCTGCACCTTCTCGATCATCACGCCGTCGTGGGCGCGGGCCGGGTCCAGCCAGAACACTGCAGGAGTGTCGCTCAGGCGGGCACGGTTGACGGCCAGCTTGACCCAGTCCTGGATCGGCGCGTCCTTGACCTGGCACATGCGGAAGATGTCACCGGCTTCGACGTTCTGCTCGAGAACGACCTTGCCTTTGCTGTCGACCACGCGCACGACACCGTCTGCCTTGATCTGGAAGGTCTTGTCGTGGGAGCCGTATTCTTCGGCCTTTTGTGCCATCAGGCCGACGTTCGGTACGCTGCCCATGGTGGTCGGGTCGAAGGCGCCGTTGGCCTTGCAGTCTTCGATGGTGGCCTGGTAGATGCCGGCGTAGCAGCGGTCCGGGATGATCGCCTTGGCATCCTGCAGTTCGCCAGCGGCGTTCCACATCTTGCCCGAGTCACGGATCATGGCTGGCATCGAGGCGTCGACGATGACGTCGCTCGGCACGTGCAGGTTGGTGATGCCTTTGTCGGAGTTGACCATGGCCAGGGCCGGACGCTGGGCGTACAGGGCCTGGATGTCGGCTTCGATCTCGGCCTGCTTCTCGGCTGGCAGGTCCTTGATGCGGGCGTACAGGTCGCCGATGCCGTTGTTGGCGTTGAAGCCAACTTCAGCCAGGGCGGAGGCATGCTTGGCCAGCACGTCGTTATAGAACTCTTCGACGATGACGCCGAACATGATCGGGTCGGAAACCTTCATCATGGTGGCTTTCAGGTGTACCGACAGCAGTACGCCGGAGGCCTTGGCATCGGCGATCTGCTCGGCGATGAAGGCTTTCAGGGCCTTGCGGCTCATGGTGGCGCAGTCGATGATTTCGGCAGCTTTTACCGCAGTCTTTTCTTTCAGTACGGTGGTGTTGCCGTCTTTGCCGACCAGCTCGATGCGCAGGCTGTCGTCAGCTTCGATCAGTGCGGCTTTCTCGCTGCCGTAGAAGTCGCCCTGGGTCATGTGGGCAACGTGCGACTTGGAATCGGCAGCCCAGGCGCCCATCTTGTGCGGGTGCTTGCGGGCGTAGTTCTTGACCGACAGCGGCGCGCGGCGGTCGGAGTTGCCTTCGCGCAGCACCGGGTTCACGGCGGAACCCTTGATGCGGTCGTAGCGGGCGCGGGATTCTTTTTCTTCCGCAGTGGCCGGCTCGTCGGCGTAGTCAGGGATGTTGAAGCCCTTGCCCTGCAGTTCCTTGATCGCGGCTTTCAGCTGCGGTACCGAGGCGCTGATGTTCGGCAGCTTGATGATGTTGGCTTCCGGGGTGGTAGCCAGCTGGCCCAGCTCCGCCAGGTGATCGCCTACTTGCTTCTCTGCGCCCAGTTGCTCCGGGAAGGCGGCGAGGATACGGCCAGCCAGGGAGATGTCGCGGGTTTCGACGGCGATGTCAGCCGAAGCGGTGAAGGCTTCGATGATCGGCAGCAGCGAGTAAGTGGCAAGGGCGGGGGCTTCGTCGGTGAAGGTATAGATGATCTTGGAACGGGTGGGCATGCGGGTTAACTCTCTGTGTGCTGAGCGTGCTCGAGTCTCGTGGTGCGCAGGGTAGGCGCATCGCCCTGGCAACGCCATGAGCGGAAAGTCGAGAGGCTGCGAGCGGTGATGGTGGATGCATCAGTCGAGCGTCAAGTGCTGAGCTGCGGTAACAACCCAGGCTTTATGGCCAGGCTATGTGTCCATTCATGGCCAAGGGCGGTCCGCATTTTTCCTAGGGATCGCCCCGATGACCCTTCGGTCGCGGCGGAGTATACCAAACCATTCGGGCTAATCAGCAAGGCCAAGTGATATCGGCCCATTTATAAGACCAAAGACGTACCCGCAATGTGGTCGGTTGTCGCATGCCTTGCACCTCGGCAGATGTGGTTTAGTCTCATTGGATCGAACGATGACCAATCACACCCGAAAGCGGAGTAGTGCAAGCATGGGATACCAGAAAATCAAGGTTCCGACCGACGGCGCCAAGATCACCGTCAATGCCGACCATTCGCTCAACGTGCCTGACAACCCGATCATTCCCTACATCGAGGGCGACGGGATTGGCGTCGATGTCTCGCCGGTAATGATCAAGGTGGTCGACGCCGCCGTGCAGAAAGCTTACGGCGGCAAACGCAAGATTGCCTGGATGGAGGTGTACGCCGGCGAGAAGGCCACGCAAGTCTACGACCAGGACACCTGGTTGCCCCAGGAAACCCTGGATGCCGTGCGGGATTACGTGGTGTCGATCAAGGGGCCGCTGACCACCCCGGTGGGCGGTGGCATCCGTTCGCTCAACGTGGCCCTGCGCCAGCAGCTGGACCTGTACGTGTGCCTGCGCCCGGTGGTGTGGTTCCAGGGCGTGCCGAGCCCGGTGAAAAAACCGGGCGATGTAGACATGGTGATCTTCCGCGAGAACTCCGAGGATATCTATGCCGGCATCGAGTGGAAGGCCGGCTCGCCCGAGGCGAACAAGGTGATCAAGTTCCTCAAGGAGGAAATGGGCGTCACCAAGATCCGTTTCGACCAGGACTGTGGCATTGGCGTCAAGCCGGTGTCCCGCGAGGGCACCAAGCGCCTGGTGCGCAAGGCCCTGCAGTATGTGGTGGACAACGACCGCGAATCGCTGACCCTGGTGCACAAGGGCAACATCATGAAGTTCACCGAAGGCGCCTTCAAGGACTGGGGCTACGAGGTGGCGCGTGACGAATTCGGTGCCGAACTGCTCGACGGCGGGCCATGGATGAAGTTCAAGAACCCGAAAAGCGGGCGCGAGGTCATCGTCAAGGACGCCATCGCTGATGCCATGCTGCAGCAGATCCTGCTGCGCCCGGCCGAGTACGATGTGATCGCCACCCTCAACCTCAACGGTGACTACCTGTCCGATGCCCTGGCAGCGGAGGTGGGCGGTATCGGCATCGCGCCGGGTGCCAACCTGTCCGACACCGTGGCCATGTTCGAGGCCACCCACGGCACCGCGCCCAAGTATGCAGGGCAGGACAAGGTCAACCCGGGCTCGGTGATCCTGTCGGCAGAGATGATGCTGCGCCACATGGGCTGGACCGAGGCGGCCGACCTGATCATCAAGGGCACCAACGGCGCGATTGCCGCCAAGACCGTGACCTACGACTTCGAGCGCCTGATGGGCGGCGCCACGCTGGTGAGCAGTTCAGGCTTTGGCGATGAAATGATCAAGCACATGTAAGGCAATGAAAACCGGCCGCTTCTGTCAAGGAAGCGGCCGGTTTTTCGTTTGCCGGCAGGCGACGCGGCCGATCAGACGTCGGCAGTGCTGCTGGTCTTCTGTGGGCTTACGGCAGTGGCAGCGCTCGCGCTGCTGATATTCACCGCATGCAGGCCTTTGGGGCCCTGGATGATCTCGAAGCTCACAGCCTGGCCGGCCTTGAGCGTCTTGTAACCGTCCATCTGGATGGCTGAATAATGAGCGAACAAGTCTTCGTCCTTGCCCTCTTCATTGATGAATCCGTAGCCCTTGGCATTGTTGAACCACTTGACTTTACCGCTTGCCATCCCTATGTCCCTCTGCAAAGGACTCCATCACTGGAGTATCATCCACTTCATCCGCATACGAACCTTGCGAAAAATCTGGTTGACTGCGCGGATCTTTATCGACCACGGTGGGTTCTTATTGGTTGTAACACCGTTTTGCCGATAGTCAAGGTCGCCCGGCGCCTGCCCTGGCCGTGCCCTTCGCAGTCAACCCACAACCTTAACCTGACGCTCATGATGAAATTCTTTCCATGCATGCACCTAGTGAGATTCGACTAACATTCAATCAGGATCGCCCGCAATCGAATGAGGACGACGGCTCAGGTCTTGCAGTTCAGGAAGCCAAGCCGATCCTGCAGGCGCCACCGATGTACAAGGTGGTTTTGTTCAACGATGACTACACGCCGATGGATTTCGTCGTCGAAGTGCTCGAGACGTTCTTCAATCTGAACCGCGAGCTGGCGACCAAGATCATGCTGACCGTCCATACCGAAGGGCGGGCAGTGTGCGGATTGTTTACCCGTGACATCGCCGAAACAAAGGCTATGCAGGTCAACCAATACGCCAGGGAAAGCCAGCATCCGCTACTCTGTGAAATCGAGAAGGACGGTTAATCGCCGACCACTTGGGTATGAGGTGAAGCTATGTTAAACCGCGAGCTCGAAGTCACCCTCAATCTTGCCTTCAAGGAGGCCCGTTCGAAGCGTCATGAGTTCATGACCGTCGAACATCTGCTGCTGGCACTCCTTGACAATGAGGCTGCCGCGACCGTTCTGCGCGCCTGTGGCGCCAATCTGGACAAACTCAAGCACGACCTGCAAGAGTTCATCGATTCCACCACACCCCTGATCCCGGTCAACGACGAAGATCGCGAAACCCAGCCGACCCTGGGCTTCCAGCGTGTACTGCAGCGTGCCGTGTTCCACGTGCAAAGCTCCGGCAAGCGTGAAGTCACTGGCGCCAACGTGCTGGTGGCGATCTTCAGCGAACAGGAAAGCCAGGCCGTGTTCCTGCTCAAGCAGCAGAGCGTGGCGCGCATCGATGTGGTCAACTATATCGCCCATGGCATCTCCAAGGTGCCGGGCCATGGTTCGCATTCCGAAAGCGACCAGGAAATGCAGGACGAAGAGGGCGGCGAGACCGCCTCTTCGAGCAACCCGCTGGATGCCTATGCCAGCAACCTGAACGAACTGGCCCGTGCCGGCCGTATCGACCCGCTGGTAGGTCGCGAGCAGGAAGTGGAGCGCGTGGCGCAAATCCTTGCCCGCCGGCGCAAGAACAACCCGCTGCTGGTGGGTGAGGCAGGCGTGGGCAAGACCGCCATTGCCGAAGGCCTGGCCAAGCGCATCGTCGATGGCCAGGTGCCCGATCTGCTGGCGCAGAGCGTGGTGTATTCCCTCGACCTCGGCGCACTGCTGGCTGGTACCAAATACCGTGGCGATTTCGAGAAGCGCTTCAAGGCGTTGCTCGGCGAGCTGCGCAAGCGCCCGCAGGCGATCCTGTTCATCGACGAAATCCACACCATCATTGGTGCCGGTGCGGCGTCTGGCGGGGTGATGGATGCGTCCAACCTGCTCAAGCCACTGCTGTCGTCCGGTGAGATCCGTTGCATCGGTTCGACTACTTTCCAGGAGTTTCGCGGCATCTTCGAGAAGGACCGTGCCCTGGCGCGGCGCTTCCAGAAGGTCGATGTCAGCGAGCCATCGGTCGAAGACACCGTGGGCATCCTGCGTGGCCTGAAAGGGCGCTTCGAAAGCCACCACAACATCGAGTACAGCGACGAAGCCTTGCGCGCCGCAGCTGAACTGGCCTCGCGCTACATCAATGACCGGCACATGCCGGACAAGGCCATTGACGTGATCGACGAAGCCGGGGCCTACCAGCGGCTACAGCCGGAGGCCAACCGCGTCAAGCGCATTGACGTACCGCAGGTCGAAGACATCGTCGCCAAGATCGCGCGGATTCCGCCGAAGCATGTCACCAGTTCCGACAAGGAGCTGCTGCGCAACCTCGAGCGTGACCTGAAGCTGACCGTATTTGGTCAGGACCAGGCGATCGATTCGCTGGCCACCGCCATCAAGCTGTCCCGCGCCGGCCTCAAGTCGCCGGACAAGCCCGTCGGTTCGTTCCTGTTCGCCGGCCCGACTGGCGTCGGCAAGACCGAAGCGGCGCGGCAGCTGGCCAAGGCGCTGGGCGTTGAATTGGTGCGCTTCGACATGTCCGAGTACATGGAGCGCCACACCGTGTCTCGCCTGATCGGTGCGCCTCCTGGCTATGTTGGCTTCGACCAGGGTGGCTTGCTGACCGAGGCGATCACCAAGCAACCGCACTGCGTATTGCTGCTCGACGAAATCGAGAAGGCCCACCCGGAAGTCTTCAACCTGCTGCTGCAGGTGATGGACCACGGCACCCTGACCGACAACAACGGGCGCAAGGCCGACTTCCGCAACGTGATCCTGATCATGACCACCAACGCTGGCGCAGAAACCGCCGCGCGGGCCTCGATCGGCTTCACCCATCAGGATCATGCGTCCGATGCCATGGAAGTCATCCGCAAGAGCTTCACGCCGGAGTTCCGCAACCGTCTGGACACCATCATCCAGTTCGGCCGCCTGAGCCACGAGACGATCAAGAGCATCGTCGACAAGTTCCTTATCGAACTGCAGGCGCAGCTGGAAGACAAGCGTGTGCTGCTGGAAGTCAGCGATGATGCGCGCGGCTGGCTGGCGGCTTCGGGCTACGACGTGCAGATGGGTGCGCGGCCGATGGCGCGGCTGATCCAGGACAAGATCAAGCGGCCGCTGGCCGAGGAGATCCTGTTTGGCGAACTGGCCGAGCATGGTGGCGTGGTGCACGTCGACCTGCGCGATGGCGAACTGGTGTTCGACTTCGAGACCACGGCTGAGGTTGCGTGACGGAGGGGTAGGGCTGTACCTGTGGGAGCGGCTTTAGCCGCGAACACCGGCGCAGCCGGTGCCATCCACCGCGTTGGGTTTTCGCGGGTAAACCCGCTCCCACAGGGCTGCAAAGCAGCCCCCTACAATCCTGAAGGCACAAAAAAGCCCGGCACATGGCCGGGCTTTTTCATGGCATGAGCTTAGCGCGCACGGTAGGTGATGCGGCCCTTGCTCAGGTCGTATGGCGTCAGTTCGACGCGGACCTTGTCGCCAGTGAGAATACGGATGTAGTTCTTGCGCATCTTTCCGGAGATGTGCGCGGTTACGACGTGCCCGTTTTCCAACTCCACGCGGAACATGGTGTTGGGCAGGGTGTCGACGACAGTACCTTCCATTTCGAAGCTGTCTTCTTTCGACATGCAGTAGAGCCCTCGGATCCAGTGTTGGCCCGACGCATAACCGCACCGGGCAAAAAAGTGGCGTGGATTATGCCCGAAAATTGTGTGTCAAGCCAATGCCTTTCAGTTGAGGGTGACCCAGCGCTGATTTATCAACAGTTCGATAGGCCGGTATTGCGTCTTGTAGTTCATTTTCTTGCAGTTCTTGATCCAGTAACCCAGGTAAACCGCCTCCAGGTCCTGGCGCAGGGCTTCGGTGATCTGCCAGAGGATGGCGAAGCGGCCCAGGCTGCGGCGTTCTTCGTCCGGCTCGTAGAAGGTATACACGGCCGACAGGCCGTTGGGCAGCAGGTCGCACACCGCTACCGCCATCAGGCGGCCTTCCAGGCGGAACTCGTAGAACCAGCAGAACGGCAGGTCGCGTACCAGAAACGTGGAAAACTGGTCGCGGCTGGGCGGGTACATGTCACCGTCGGCGTGGCGCGTTTCGATATAGCGCCGGTACAGCTCGAAGTACTCTTCCTTGAATGCCGGGCGTGCCGCGGTCACGGTCAGGTCGGCGTTGCGCTTGAGGATGCGCCGTTGCTGGCGGTTGGGTATGAAGCGCGCCGCCGGGATGCGTGCCGGGACGCAGGCATTGCAGTTCTGGCAATGCGGGCGGTACAGGTGGTCGCCACTGCGGCGGAAGCCCATTTCCGACAAGTCGGCGTACACGTGCACGTCCATCGGCTGGCTGGGGTCGAGGAACAGCGTGGTGGCCTGTTCGTCGGGCAGGTAGCTGCAGGAGTGGGGCTGAGTGGCATAGAACTTCAACCGCGCCAACTCTGTCATGATCAACCCCCTCGGTGAGACTTTGCTTTAAGTGTAAGCCAGCTATGGGAACTCGCCTAGGGAAGCCATGTGGCGCTGTTGGGCTGGTCGAGGTGGCGTGCCAGGTAGCCGGCGAACTCGGCGCGGCTGATGGCGTGGGCACCCAGGCTGTGCAGGTGGTTGGTCGGCATCTGGCAGTCGATGAGGACGAACCCGGCCTCGCGCAGGTGGTTGACCAGGGTCACGAAGCCGACCTTGGAGGCGTTGTCGGCGCGGCTGAACATCGATTCGCCGAAGAACAGCTGGCCTATGGCCAGGCCATAAAGGCCACCAACCAGTTCGCCGTCCTGGCGCACTTCCACTGAATGGGCGATGCCGCGTCGGTGCAGTTCGCAATAGGCGGCGCGCATGGTGTCGGTGATCCAGGTGCCGTCGGCGTAGTCGCGTGGCGCGGCGCAGGCGGCGATTACCGCCGGGAAGTCGGTGTCGAAGCTGACCTGGTAGCGGCCCTGGCGCATCAGCTTGGCCAGCGAGCGCGACACGTGCAGCTGGTCCGGAAGCAGCACCGTGCGCGGGTCGGGTGACCACCAGAGGATCGGCTGGCCATCCTGGTACCACGGGAAGCAGCCATGGCGATAGGCCTGCACCAGGCGCTCGGGGCTCAGGTCGCCGCCGGCGGCGAGCAGGCCGTTGGGTTCGTGCAGGGCCTTTTCCAGGGGTGGGAAGGTGAGCGAGTCGCGGGTCAGCCAGGTGAGCATGGTCTAGTGTGCGGTGGGGGAGGGGAGAGGTCAGCATGGCGCGGGTGAAAAGCAGGGTCAATCTCTTTGGCTTCTTCGCGGGTGAACCCGCTCCCACAGGTATTGCACAGGTGCTGAAGGCTGAGTGGGCTACTTGCGGGAGCGGGTTCACCCGCGAAGAGGCCAGCACAGGCGATCAAAATAGGCAATTTCCTACACATTCATGAAACCGCAGGCACCATCCGCTACATTTGCTGTCACACCTGTGCAAAAACACAGCATAAGCCTTTGTCACAGAAGACAATGCGTGCTCAAATTGCAGGTATACGAAAGTCGCCCCCACTCAAGCTCCTTACGGCGTGCCGTCATGGCAGTGGGCGGGCAGTAATGTTAAAAGTAGTGGTTCATTGGCCGCACCGTCGGCCGATCACTATTGGACGCGCAGCACGCGCAGGAATAGACGCGTTTTGAAGAAATCCACCGCAACTCCAGCTCCCTTGCCTGTCCCCCTGTGGCGGCAGCAGCTGCATTATCGCCTCAAGGAAGGTGCGTTGATCGCTGTCGGCGCCCTGTGCCTGTACCTGTGGATGGCGCTGCTGACCTACGATACGTCGGACCCGGGCTTCAGCCACACCAGCAACGTCGACCAGGTGCAGAACGCCGCCGGGCGTGCCGGTGCCTACTTCGCCGACATCCTGTTCATGGTGCTGGGGTATTTTGCCTACATCTTCCCGCTGCTGCTGGCGATAAAGACCTGGCAGATCTTCCGCGAACGGCACCAGCCCTGGGACTGGAGCGGCTGGCTGTTCTCCTGGCGGCTGATCGGCCTGGTGTTCCTGGTGCTGTCGGGTGCGGCGCTGGCGCATATCCATTTCCACCCGGCTGCGAGCATGCCGTTCTCCGCCGGTGGTGCACTGGGCGAGAGCCTCGGCGACCTGGCGCGCAACCTGCTGAACGTGCAGGGCAGCACGCTGATGTTCATTGCCCTGTTCCTGTTCGGCCTGACCGTGTTCACCGACCTGTCGTGGTTCAAGGTGATGGACCTGACCGGCAAGATCACCCTCGACCTGTTCGAACTGGTGCAGGGCGCTGCCAACCGCTGGTGGGAAGCACGCAACGAGCGCAAGCGCCTGGAGGCGCAACTGCGCGAGGACGAGCCGGTGGTGGTCAAGGCCGCACCGACGGCTGCCGACAAGCGCGAGCCGGCCAAGCCGGCGCTGCGCGAGCGTATCTTCAAACGTGAAGAGGCACCTGCCCAGCCGGTCGAGCCGCGTGAGCCGACCCTGTCACGCGAGCCTGTGGTGCCGCGCGAGTCGCTGGCAGCACGTGAGCCGATTATCTCCCGCGAGCAACCTGGCGCGGCCCCGATGATCGTGCCGCCGACACCCGCCAGGGCGCCGGAGCCGAGCAAGCGGGTGATGAAGGAGAAACAGGCGCCGCTGTTCGTCGACAGCGCGGTGGAAGGCACCTTGCCATCGATCTCCATCCTCGATCCGGCCGAACAGAAGAAGATCGAGTACTCGCCCGAATCCCTGGCCGGTGTTGGCCAGCTGCTGGAAATCAAGCTCAAGGAGTTCGGCGTGGAAGTGACGGTGGACTCGATCCATCCAGGCCCGGTGATTACCCGTTACGAAATCCAGCCAGCCGCCGGCGTGAAGGTCAGCCGCATCGCCAACCTGGCCAAGGACCTGGCGCGTTCGCTGGCGGTGACCAGTGTACGTGTGGTCGAAGTCATCCCCGGCAAGACCACCGTGGGTATCGAGATCCCCAACGAAAACCGGCAGATGGTGCGGTTCTCCGAAGTGCTGGCCACACCGCAGTACGACGAACAGAAATCGCCGGTCACCCTGGCCCTGGGCCATGACATCGGCGGCAAGCCGGTGATCACCGACCTGGCCAAGATGCCGCACCTGCTGGTGGCCGGTACCACCGGTTCCGGTAAGTCGGTGGGCGTGAACGCGATGATCCTGTCGATCCTGTTCAAGTCCAGCCCTGAAGACGCGCGGCTGATCATGATCGACCCGAAAATGCTCGAGCTGTCGATCTACGAAGGCATCCCGCACCTGCTGTGCCCGGTGGTTACCGACATGAAGGACGCTGCCAACGCCCTGCGCTGGAGCGTGGCCGAGATGGAGCGGCGCTACAAGCTGATGGCGGCCATGGGCGTGCGTAACCTGGCCGGCTTCAATCGCAAGGTCAAGGACGCCCAGGAAGCCGGCGAAATCATCCATGACCCGCTGTATCGCCGCGAGAGCATGGACGACGAGCCGCCTGCGCTGAAAACCCTGCCGACCATCGTGGTGGTGGTCGACGAATTTGCCGACATGATGATGATCGTCGGCAAGAAGGTCGAAGAGCTGATCGCCCGTATCGCCCAGAAGGCACGGGCGGCCGGTATCCACCTGATCCTCGCTACCCAGCGCCCGTCGGTGGATGTGATTACCGGCCTGATCAAGGCCAACATCCCGACCCGCATGGCGTTCCAGGTGTCGAGCAAGATCGACTCGCGGACCATCATCGACCAGGGTGGTGCCGAGCAGTTGCTGGGCCACGGTGACATGCTGTACATGCCGCCGGGCACCAGCCTGCCGATTCGTGTGCACGGCGCGTTCGTCTCCGACGACGAGGTGCACCGCGTGGTGGAAGCGTGGAAGCTGCGCGGCGCCCCGGACTACAACGACGACATCCTCAACGGCGTCGAGGAGGCCGGCAGCGGCTTCGAAGGCGGCGGCGGTGGTGGCGATGGCGAAGATTCGGAAAGCGACGCCCTGTATGATGAGGCCGTGCAGTTCGTGCTGGAAAGCCGCCGTGCGTCCATCTCGGCCGTGCAGCGCAAACTGAAGATCGGCTACAACCGCGCCGCCCGCATGATCGAAGCCATGGAAATGGCCGGCGTGGTCACCCCCATGAACAGCAACGGCTCGCGGGAAGTGATTGCCCCGGGCGGCCCGCGCGACTGACGAACACCCTGCCGGGCGCCAACGGTGGCGCCCGGCCTTTTCAATGCTCGATGAGGACTCCCATGCGCGCGATTCGCATGCTGTTGGTTTCTGCCCTGGCCGCGGCTTCTGTGTCGGCCACCCTATCGGCTCAGGCCGGTGAGCAAGACGTACAACGACTGACCCAATTGCTGGAAAAGTCGCAGACCATCGAGGCCAACTTTTCCCAGCTGACCCTGGACGCCGGCGGCACCAGCTTGCAGGAAACATCCGGCAAGATGACCGTCAAGCGCCCAGGCCTGTTCTACTGGCACACCGATGCGCCGCAGGAGCAGGTGGTGGTATCCGACGGCAAGAACGTCACCCTGTGGGACCCGGACCTGGAGCAGGCCACCATCAAGAAGCTCGACCAGCGCCTGAACCAGACCCCGGCGCTGCTGCTGTCCGGTGACGTGTCGAAGATCAGCCAGAGCTTCGACATCAGCTCGAAGGAGCAGGGCGAAGTGATGGACTTCACCCTCAAGCCGAAGACCAAGGACACCTTGTTCGACTCGCTGCGCGTGTCGTTCCGCAAGGGCCTGATCAACGACATGCAGCTGATCGACAGCGTCGGCCAGCGCACCAACATCCTGTTCAATGGCGTGAAAGCCAACCAGGCGGTGCCGGACAGCAAGTTCAAGTTCGACATCCCCAAAGGCGCGGACGTCATCAAGGAGTAACCAGAGCTCGCCATGGACCTGTTTCGAAGCGAACCCGTCGCCCAGCCCCTGGCCGCCCGCCTGCGCCCGTCCAACCTGGACGAGTACGTCGGCCAGGAGCACCTGCTGGCGCGCGGCAAACCGCTGCGCGAGGCGCTGGAGCAGGGGGCGCTGCACTCGATGATCTTCTGGGGGCCGCCGGGGGTGGGCAAGACCACCCTCGCGCGGCTGCTGGCGCAGTTCTGCGATGCGCACTTCGAAACGGTGTCGGCGGTGCTGGCTGGTGTGAAGGAGATTCGCCAGGCGGTCGAGGTGGCCAAGCAGCAGGCTGGCCAGTATGGCCGGCGTACCATCCTGTTCGTCGACGAAGTGCATCGCTTCAACAAGTCGCAGCAAGATGCCTTCCTGCCCTATGTCGAAGACGGCACCTTGCTGTTCATTGGCGCCACCACCGAAAACCCGTCGTTCGAGCTGAACAATGCACTGCTGTCGCGGGCACGGGTGTATGTGCTCAAGAGCCTGGACGAGGCGGCGCTGCGCAAACTGGTAAACCGTGCGCTGACTGAAGAGCGCGGCCTGGGCAAGCGCAACCTGCGGGTTGGCGATGACGCCTTCAAGATGTTGATGGCCGCCGCCGACGGCGATGGCCGGCGCATGCTCAACTTCCTGGAAAACGCCTCGGACCTGGCTGAAGACGGCAGCGAGATCGACGTCGAGATGCTGCAGAGCCTGCTCGGTGACAGCCGCCGCCGCTTCGACAAGGGTGGCGAGGCGTTCTACGACCAGATTTCCGCGCTGCACAAGTCGGTACGCGGCTCCAACCCCGATGGCGCCCTGTACTGGTTCGCGCGCATGCTGGACGGCGGCTGCGACCCGCTGTACATCGCCCGCCGCGTGGTGCGCATGGCCAGCGAAGACATCGGCAACGCCGACCCGCGCGCGCTCAGCCTGTGCCTGGCGGCCTGGGATGTGCAAGAGCGCCTGGGCAGCCCCGAGGGCGAGCTGGCGGTTGCTCAGGCCATTACCTACCTCGCCTGTGCACCGAAGAGCAATGCGGTTTACATGGGCTTCAAGACCGCCCTGCGCGAGGCTGCCGAGCACGGCTCACTGGAAGTGCCGCTGCATCTGCGCAACGCGCCGACCAAGCTGATGAAGCAGCTGGGCTATGGCGACGAGTACCGCTATGCCCATGACGAGCCCGACGCCTATGCCGCCGGCGAAGACTACTTCCCCGACCAGCTCGAGCCGCGCCAGTACTACCAGCCGGTGCCCCGTGGCCTGGAACTGAAGATTGGCGAGAAGCTGCGCCACCTGGCCGACCTTGACCGCAACAGCCCCCGCCAGCGGAGAAAACCGTGATTGCACTGATTGCCGCCGTCAGCACGGGTGGTATTGCCGGTACCTTGTTGCGCTTCGCTACCACCAATTGGGTGGCTGCCCACTGGCCACGGCACTTCTATCTCGGTACGCTGGCGGTCAACCTGGTCGGCTGCCTGCTGATCGGCCTGCTCTATGGCCTGTTCCTGCACAAGCCGGTCGTGCCGGTCGAACTGCGCGCCGGGCTGATCGTCGGCTTCCTCGGTGGCCTGACGACCTTTTCCTCCTTTTCGCTGGATACCGTACGCCTGCTGGAAAGCGGGCAAGTGCCTCTGGCTTTGGGCTACACCGGTATCAGCGTGGTGGGCGGGCTGCTCGCGACCTGGGCCGGCCTGTGCCTGACCCGATTCTGAACCAACACCTACACATAACGAGAGAACGATATGCTCGATTCCAAACTGTTACGCGGCCAACTTCAGGAAGTGGCGGATCGCCTGGCCTCCCGTGGCTTCAGCCTGGATGTCGCGCGCATCGAATCACTGGAAGAGCGCCGCAAGGCGGTGCAAACCCGCACCGAGCAGCTGCAGGCCGAGCGTAACGCCCGTTCCAAGTCCATCGGCCAGGCCAAGGCCAAGGGCGAGGACATTGCGCCGCTGATGGCCGACGTTGAGCGCATGGCCAACGAACTGGCTGCTGGCAAGGCCGAACTGGACGGCATCCAGGCCGAACTGGATGGCATCCTGCTGACCATCCCCAACCTGCCGGACGCCAGCGTACCGGTCGGCGCCAGCGAAGAGGACAACGTCGAAGTGCGCCGTTGGGGCACACCGAAGGCCTTCGACTTCGAAATCAAGGACCATGTCGCCCTCGGCGAAGTCAGCGGTGGCCTGGACTTCGAAGCGGCCGCCAAGCTGTCTGGCGCCCGCTTTGCCGTGCTGCGTGGCCCGATCGCCCGCCTGCACCGCGCCCTGGCGCAGTTCATGATCAACCTGCATACCGGCGAGCACGGCTACGAGGAGCACTACACCCCGTACCTGGTGCAGGCCCCGGCTCTGCAGGGCACCGGCCAGTTGCCGAAGTTCGAGGAAGACCTGTTCAAGATCAGCCGCGAAGGCGAGGCCGACTTCTACCTGATCCCGACCGCCGAAGTGTCGCTGACCAACCTGGTGGCCGGTGAAATCCTCGACGCCAAACAGTTGCCTCTGAAGCTGGTTGCCCATACCCCGTGCTTCCGCAGCGAAGCCGGTGCTTCCGGCCGTGACACCCGCGGCATGATCCGCCAGCACCAGTTCGACAAGGTCGAGATGGTGCAGGTAGTCGAGCCGTCCAAGTCGATGGAAGCCCTGGAGGGCCTGACTGCCAACGCCGAGCGCGTGCTGCAGTTGCTGGAGCTGCCGTATCGCGTGCTGGCCCTGTGCACCGGCGACATGGGCTTTGGTGCCGTGAAGACCTATGACCTGGAAGTGTGGGTGCCAAGCCAGGACAAGTACCGCGAAATCAGCTCGTGCTCCAACTGCGGCGACTTCCAGGCGCGTCGCATGCAGGCCCGCTGGCGCAACCCGGAAACCGGCAAGCCAGAGCTGGTGCACACCCTCAACGGCTCCGGCCTGGCCGTAGGCCGTACCTTGGTTGCCGTACTGGAAAACTACCAGCAGGCCGACGGTTCGATCCGTGTGCCGGAAGTGCTGAAGCCTTACATGGGCGGCGTCGAGGTTATCCGCTAAATGGATTACCTGCCGCTGTTCCACAAGCTGCAGGGCGGCCGCGTGCTGGTCGTTGGCGGCGGTGAGATTGCCTTGCGCAAGGCGCGCCTGCTGGCCGATGCCGGCGCCGCGCTGCGCGTGGTGGCCCCGGATGTCGACGGCCAGTTGGCCGCGCTGGCCCGGGAAGGTGGCGGCGAGGTGCTGGTGCGCGGCTATCAGGCTGCCGACCTGGTCGGTTGTCGTCTGGTGATCGCCGCCACTGACGACCCTGGGCTCAATGCCCAGGTGTCGGCGGATGCGCAGGCCCTTAGCCTGCCGGTGAACGTGGTGGATGCGCCGGCGCTGTGCACGGTGATCTTCCCGGCGATCGTCGACCGTTCGCCGTTGGTGGTTGCGGTGTCCAGTGGCGGTGATGCACCGGTGCTGGCGCGCTTGATTCGCGCCAAGCTGGAGGCCTGGATCCCGTCCGCCTACGGCGAGCTGGCCGGCCTGGCCGCGCGCTTTCGCGACAAGGTCAAGGGCTTGTACCCGGACGTCAATCAGCGCCGTGGCTTCTGGGAAACCGTGTTTCAGGGGCCGATTGCCGAGCGCCAGCTGGCCGGGCAAGGCGCCGAGGCCGAGCGCCTGTTGCAGGCTATGGTCGACGGTGCACCGGTGCAGCAGGGTGGTGAGGTGTACCTGGTGGGTGCGGGCCCTGGCGATCCGGACTTGCTGACCTTCCGTGCCTTGCGCCTGATGCAGCAGGCCGACGTGGTGCTGTACGACCGCCTGGTAGCACCGGCGATCATCGAGATGTGTCGTCGCGATGCCGAGCGTATCTACGTGGGCAAGCGCCGCGCCGACCATGCAGTGCCTCAGGACCAGATCAACCGCCTGCTGGTCGATCTGGCTCGGCAGGGCAAGCGTGTGTTGCGCCTGAAAGGCGGCGACCCGTTCATCTTCGGCCGGGGCGGCGAAGAGATCGAAGAGCTGGCCGAGCATGGCATCCCGTTCCAGGTGGTGCCGGGCATTACCGCGGCCAGTGGGTGTTCCGCCTATGGTGGGATTCCGCTGACGCACCGTGACTATGCCCAGTCGGTCCGTTTCGTGACCGGGCACCTGAAGGATGGTACCAGCAACCTGCCCTGGAATGACCTGGTGGCGCCGGCACAGACCTTGGTGTTCTACATGGGCTTGGTGGGGTTGCCGACCATCTGTGCCGAGCTGATTCGCCATGGCCGCGCGGCCAGCACCCCGGCTGCGTTGGTGCAACAGGGGACGACGCGTAATCAGCGCGTGTTTACCGGTACCTTGGCCGACTTGCCGGAGCTGGTGGCCCAGCATGAAGTGCACGCACCGACCCTGGTGATTGTCGGGGAAGTGGTGCAGTTGCGTGACAAGCTGGCGTGGTTCGAAGGTTCGCAGAACAGCTGAAATCGTTGGGGCCGCGTTGCGGCCCATCGCGACACAAGGCCGCTCCTACAGGAGACAGCGATCCCCTGTAGGAGCGGCCTTGTGTCGCGATGGGCTGCAAAGCAGCCCCTGCAATCTCAAACCTGCCAGATCCCCTTGCCCGCCAACCGCTCCCGATCATGTGCCAGGCCAAAGTCCTGCAAAGGCCCTTTAGGCACGATCCCGTTCGGGTTGATGGTCTTGTGACTCATGTAGTAGTGCTTCTGGATATGCTCCATGTCCACTGTGCCCGCCACCCCCGGCCACTGGTACAGCTCACGCAGCCAGTTCGACAGGTTGTGATAATCACTCAGGCGACGCAGGTTGCACTTGAAGTGCCCGTGGTACACCGCATCGAAGCGCACCAGGGTGGTGAACAGGCGCACATCGGCCTCGGTCAGGTATTCTCCGGCCAGGTAGCGATTGCGGCTCAGCAGGTCTTCCAGGTAGTCCAGTTCGTTGAACACTTCGTCAAACGCAGCCTCGTAGGCGTCCTGCGTAGTGGCAAAGCCTGCTCGATACACGCCGTTGTTCACCGCCGGATAGATGCGCTCGTTCAGCGCTTCGATGGTCGGGCGCAGCGGCTCAGGGTAGAGGTCCAGCGTGTTGCCGGTCAGTTCGTTGAACGCGCTGTTGAAGATGCGGATGATCTCCGACGACTCGTTGTTGACGATGCGTTTCTCTTTCTTGTCCCACAGCACCGGTACCGTCACGCGGCCGGTGTAGTGAGGGTCATCCTGGGTATAGCGCTGATGCAGGTACTGCAGCGCGTCGAGGTGGTCACCGCTGGAGCCTTGCTGCTGGTCGAAAGTCCAGCCATGGTCTTGCATCAGCCAGCTGACCACCGACACGTCGATCAATGGCTCCAGGCCCTTGAGGGCGCGGAAGATCAGGGTGCGGTGCGCCCATGGGCAGGCCAGCGAGACGTACAGGTGGTAACGGCCAGCTTCGGGAGCAGGCAGCTGATTGCGGCGTTGGGCATTCTCGCGTTTGAACGTGCCGTCCTTGCCGTTTTCATACCACTGGTCATGCCAGCGGCCGTCGATCAAAAGGCCCATGGTGAGCTCCTCGGAACAAAGTTGTTTGTCGTTGGAGCCCAGTCTAGGGAAAAACGTTCGAATAACTAGCGCAAAGACTGCGCTCTTGCTATCTACTTATTCGATTGGTTGCGTGCACCCCAGTAACCACGTGCCGTGGCGAAAGCCTGCTCGCGGTCCTGGCCCAGGCCGCGCAGGGCCAGGGCGATGGTCGCGACCACAGCCATTTCACCGTAGCTGTCCTCGGCCTCGCCGCGCCAGACCGCCAGCAATTGCTGCGGCTCCAGGCTAGGCGGTTTCACGTGGCGGCGTTCGCTCAGCGCTGGCCATTCCTCGTCCCAGGCTTCGCCGGTGGTGGTGCCGTACAGATGGCTGATGACATCGGGGTTGACCTCGATCTCGCCGCCATCACCCTTGATTACCACGGCATGGTCGCCCAGCAGGCGGCTGGCCTCGCGGTGCACCGCCTGGTAACCGGGGTGGAAGATGCTTTGCAGGCCACAGCGCGCAGCCAGCGGGTTGAGTACCCGGGCCAGCGAATGGATGGGCGAACGCAGGCCCAGGGTATTGCGCAGGTCGATCATGCGCTGCAACTGCGGCGCCCAGTCCTGCAGCGGGAAGAAGGCAAGGCGCTGCTCGTCCAGGGCGCGGCTGACCGCAGCCCAGTCACGGCACAGCGGAATTTCCAGCAAGGACAGAAGCTGCTCGGTGTACATGCGCCCGGCAGTGTGTGCACCGCCACCGTGCATCAAGGTGCGCACGCCATTGTCGGCCAGGCATTTGGCAGCCAGCAGGTACCACGGCAGGTGGCGCTTCTTGCCGGCATAGGTGGGCCAGTCCAGGTCAACGGCGATGTGAGGCGCCTGCAAGTGGGCGCGCACGGCCTCGGTGAAGCCGGCCAGTTCTTCGGCGCTTTCTTCCTTGTGCCGCAGCAGCATGAGAAAGGCACCAAGCTGGGCATCTTCGACTTTGCCTTCCAGCAGCAGGGTCATGGCCGTACGGGCTTCTTCACGGGTCAGGCCACGCGCGCCGCGCTTGCCTTTGCCAAGGATGCGCACGAACTCGGCGAATGGGTGTTCGGCTGGGGTTTCCAGGGTAAGCGGGAGAGGTTCTGTCATATGCAGTTGGTCGGCTTGGGCAGGCCTGCCAGCTTGGCGGCCAGTTTGGCGGGAGTGCCGTTGAACAGGCGGTTGAGGTGCGGGCTGTTGCCCTTGTCAGGCCCCAGTTTGAGGGCTGTGTACTTGATCAGCGGGCGCGTGGCCGGGGACAGCTGGTATTCCTGGTAGAACTGGCGCAGCAGTTCGAGGATTTCCCAGTGGTCCGCCGTCAGCGGGATGCCCTCGCGCTCGGCCAAAGCCTCGGCGGCGGCATGCGACCAGTCTTGCAGGTCGACCAGGAAGCCGTCCTTGTCCAGGGCGATCGCCTGATCGCCAACGTTGAGGGTATTCATAGCCAGCTGTTGACCTTGTCGTAATGCAGCGACAGTTCGACGAACCCGGAGTAGTCCACGGCCTTGGCCAGTTCGTTGTCGGCGGCGCGGGCCTGCACGTCTTCTTCCAGGGCGAACAGGCGCTGGGCCAGGCCGGCGGCTTGCAGCTGGCGGTGCGGTTCGCTGCCGCTGCGCAGGGCATACACCGCATCGCCGCACAGCAGCAGGGCATCGTCGGCACCGAGCAGGCGCAGGCAGCTGGCCAGGCGCTCGTCGCCAAATGGGGAGTGGGCAATTACATGCAAGGTCGTCATCAGAGCGTTACCACCTGGTCGAAACGGGCGATCAGTGCGGCCAGGGCCGCATCGTCCAGCACTTGCACAGGCAGCGCCAGGTTGTCGGCTGCCAGGCCGCGGCGAGTGAGGCTGTGGCTGCAGGCGAACAGTTCCTCGACGCCGAACATTGGTAGCGCCTGCAAGTTGGCGGCCAGGTTCTTCTGTTGCACAGCGGTGGGCTGCTGGTCCGCAGCGAGCTGGAACACCCCGTCGTCGAGGAACAGCATGCCCAGCGGCAGATCGAACGCGCCGCCCGCCAGGGCGATGTCCAATGCTTCGCGGGCCGATGGGCCGTTCCAGGGCGCTTGACGGCTGATGATCAACAAGGATTTGGTCATTTCAGTCGCCTCCAAAGCAGACAAGGCGATCGGCAACCTGCGCCGCCTCATGCAACTGGCCAAGCCCCGACAGTTCCCAAGGCTTGGGCAGGTTCACGGCCGGGCGCTGGTGGCGGTTGGCCTCGGCCTCGTCGAGCACGCCGCGGCGCAGGGCGGCGGCGATGCACACCACTGCGTCCAGTTGGTTGGTCTCGATGAAGGCACGCCATTGGCCGGCCACATCCAGCTCATCCTGGGGGGCGACCACGTTGGCCGAGGCACTGTGTACCCCGTCCTGATAGAAGAACAGCCGGGCAATCTCATGCCCGCCGGCCAGTACCGCCTCGGCGTAGCGCAGGGCGCGCCGCGAGGAGGGCGCATGGGCCGGGGAGAACACCGCGATAGCGAATTTCATGGGTAACTCATGCAAAAGGAATGGTGCCATGATAAAGCAAAAAAGCCCGCGCCCGCTTATGCATGGCGGGGCGGGCTTTCTGTAAAGCATCTGTCTCCAGGCTCAAGCCTGTTCCTTGCTCTCCGGCAGGAACCAGTTCAACACCAGGGCACAGATTCCTCCAGTAGCCACGCCCGACTCCAGCACATTGCGAATCGCCGCCGGCATATGCGCCAGGAACTCCGGCACCTGCGCCACGCCCAGGCCCAAGGCCAGGGACACAGCGATGATCAGCAGGGCACGACGGTCCAGGCGAGTGCTGGCCAGGATATTGATCCCCGAAGCCGCAACCGCTCCGAACATGACCATGGCCGCACCACCCAGTACCGGTTCCGGCACCGCTTGAATCACCCCGGCAACGCTCGGGAACAGCCCCAGCAGCACCAGCATCACGGCAATCCACATTCCGATATGGCGGCTGGCGATCCCGGTCAGCTGAATTACGCCATTGTTCTGGGCAAAGATCGAGCTTGGGAAGGTGTTGAACAAGCCGGCCAGCAGCGAGTTGGCCCCATTGACCAACACACCGCCCTTGATCCGCTGCATCCACACAGGCCCCTCGACCGGCTGGCGCGACACTTTGCTGGTGGCGGTAACGTCACCGATGGCTTCCAGCGAAGTTACCAGGTAGATCACCAGCATCGGGATGAACAGTGCCCAGGAAAAGCTCAGGCCGAAGTGCAGCGGCGTGGGCACCTGGAACAGCGCGGCTTCATGCATGCCGGTGAAATCCAGGCGGCCCAGGTAGCCGGCCAGCGCATAGCCGACCGCCAGGGCGATAACGATGGCGCAGCTGCGCATCCACACCACCGGGATACGGTTGAGGATGACGATGATCGCCAGCACCACGCCCGACAGCAGCAGGTTCTCGCCATTGGCGAAGGTGCCATTGGCCATGGCACCGAAACCACCGCCCATGCTGATCAGCCCGACCTTGATAAGGGTCAGGCCGATCATCAGCACCACGATGCCAGTTACCAGCGGGGTAATCAGGCGTTTGACGAAGGGCAGGATGCGCGACACGCCCATCTCGACGAACGAGCCGGCGATTACCACGCCAAAGATGGCCGCCATCACGCCTTCTACCGGCGTACCTTGCTTGACCATCAGCGCCCCGCCGGCAATCAGCGGGCCGACGAAGTTGAAGCTGGTGCCCTGGACGATCAGCAGCCCGGCACCGAACGGCCCGAAGCGTTTGCACTGGACGAAGGTGGCAATACCCGAAATGACCAGCGACATGGAGACGATCAGGTTGGTATCCCGTGCCGAAACACCCAGCGCCTGGCAAATCAGCAGGCCAGGGGTGACGATCGGCACGATGATCGCCAGCAGGTGCTGCAGCGCTGCCAGCAGGCCGATCAACAGCCGTGGCTTGTCCTCCAGACCAAGCACCAGTTCATTGGTAGGCGCCGCCGCGCCTGGGCTGTGTTCGTGTGAGCTCATTGCGAAAAGCTGCCCCGGAGAAAAAAGGAGCGCATTCTACGGGGTGATGGCGAATTGGGGTAGAGAAAAGCACGATGGCGGCATGATCGACGACCATTTGCCCGTTTATCTGACTTCATGGTCAGTTATTGGTACTGTTTGTTCAAGCCTGAAACCTGCGCGGACCCTGTGGGAGCGGGTTCTCCCGCGAAGAAACCAATGCGGTGCCTGGCACCGGCTGCGCCGGTGTTCGCGGGTAAACCCGCTCCCACAAAAAAAGCCCGCCGAAGCGGGCTTTCTATTGCAGCATTCAATCAGTCATCACGACCCATGATGCCAAACAGCTGCAGCAGGCTGACAAACAGGTTGTAGATCGACACATACAGGCTGATGGTCGCCATGATGTAGTTACGCTCGCCACCGTGAATGATCGCGCTGGTCTGGAACAGGATGCAGACCGACGAGAACAGCACGAAGCCAGCGCTGATCGCCAGTTGCAGGCCGCTGATCTGGAAGAAGAAGCTGGCCACGACAGCGCCCAGCAGGACAAAGAAGCCCGCAGTGATGAAGCCGCTGAGGAAGCTCATGTCCTTGCGAGTGATCAGCACATAAGCCGACAGGCCACCGAAGACCAGAGCAGTCATGGCAAATGCCGAGCTGACCACCTCGGCGCCACCGGCCATGCCCAGGTAGCGGTTGAGGATAGGGCCGAGGATGAAGCCCATGAAACCGGTGAGGGCAAAGGTGGACACCAGTCCCCAGGCCGAATCACGAAGCTTGTTGGTAAGGAAGAACAGCCCGTAGAAGCCGATCAGCACCACGAACACGTTCGGGTAGCCGACGCGCATCTGCTGGGCCACGAAGGCCATGACACCGCTGAAGGCGAGGGTGAGCGCCAGCAGGCTGTACGTGTTGCGCAGGACCTTGCTGATCTCCTGCTGCTCGACCTGCTGGCCGTGGTGTACGGCGTAATCCTGTTCGCGCATGGCGACACTCCTTGGTAAACCTGTGGTTTTCAGACGTTCAGATGCTAGGAGTCTATCAGAGCTGCCGCAACCCGCGACACAGAGAGTTTGACAGCTTGTTTCATTACGGTATTATGGCGGCCGCAAAACGAGCTGGAAGCGTGGCCGAGTGGTTTAAGGCAACGGTCTTGAAAACCGTCGATGGGCAACTATCCTAGAGTTCGAATCTCTACGCTTCCGCCATCATTCCTCATTAAAGCCCTGATTTATTCAGGGCTTTTTTGTTTCTTGGGCCTGCTCCTTCACCCGGGAGCAAGCCTTTGGCCTCCCTCGTGAGGTAGATGGACGAGCAGGTTGAAGCGAGTTGCGCGCTCGACCAGCGTTCCAATCGCGGAATGGGTTCAGTGCGATAAGCTTGCCGCTCGTTCACGTTTACAGGCTTTCGCGTCTGACTGTAATAGCCCGACAAATTTGCTTCCACACCAACCCGCATAAATTCATTGTCCGGTAACCGGTCTGTAGACGACTGAGTCTATCCGGGTGATCTACCGTTGCCCCATTACGATAACTGTACGTGTCGGTTCCCGTCGGATTGTTGATGGGTTCTCATGACCGGCGTGCAATTTTACATGCGCCAATATTTTGCACTCGGTACGAGCCAATATCTTGTCGCGTCATAATGGTTGTATAACTTACGTAGATGGCCGAGCAGCCTCGAACTGGCTCTGAAAAGCAACGGGTCGCTGCTGAACACCTCGTGATTCCAGACCATCGGCTGGCCTGAACAAGTTTGGGCCTGTTTCAGAACCTGACACTTAGTGCAGGCTTTGCACAGGCACGGAACGGGTAAGGCCAACCGGAATAAAGGAAACGAGTAACACTCGCATTTTTGCGGCTACTATCAATTTCCCGAATTTCGAGCAGCATGCTTGAAAGTGCAGGTAGAAGCAAAAAATGTAGCCTTTAATACCAAAATGTCATTAGGCCATTATTTGTTTTGTTGCATATTATTGAGTAAGTGGGATCGATAGCGGTGTTATATAAAAGTTGAATTTAAAAGACTGATAGTTGACGCCAAAAAACAAGCACCAATAAAAATAAACCATCCTTGTAGCCAGCCGACAACACTCGAAGCATGGCCGAACATGGAAGCCAATCGCACACGTTACCCGGGAGAGCCGCCTTGAGCATCGCCATAGTCAAAAGTGTTGTTGGCCAGGTAATCGCCATTTCCCCAGAGGGCACCCAGCGTGTGCTTGTGGAAGGGGATCGAGTGTTCGCGGGTGAACAGATCCAGACCGGCCCCGGTGGCGCGGTGAGCTTGGAACTGGCCGATGGACGCATCCTCGATCTGGGGCGCGATACCCAGTGGAGCGCCGATGCTCCAGATAGCGTGGCCGACCTGAGCGCAGCCAGTGCGCAGGCCGCACCCTCCGTCGACGAGTTGCAACAAGCCATCGCCGCCGGTGCTGACCCGACAACCGCGCTCGAAGCGACCGCAGCAGGCCCAACGGGGGCAGGTGCGAACCCTGGTGGCATCGGGGGCGGCCACTCGTTTGTGATGCTTGACGCAGTGGGCGGGTCGGTTGCCCCCACCATTGGTTTCCCCACCGGGCCACTTGGCGTTGCTGTTGAACCGACTCGGGAATTCGTCGGCAATTCGACACCGGTACAGCAGGTACCTGAGGTACAACCCGAGCCTCAGCCCATTGCGGCCACGCTGACCCTGAGCAGCACCAATGTGCAGGAAGGGGGCCTGACCAGTATTACCGGTACCCTGAGCCAGCCGGCAGGCAAGGATTTCACGGTGACCCTGAGCAATGGCCAGACCTTGTCGTTCAAAGCAGGTGAAACGGTCGCAACGACCGGTGAGTTCACTGCCCAGAGCGATGATGTGTTCCGGGACGGTGAAATCCAGAACATCACCGTCACCAATGCCGGCGATCATGGCTTTGGCAGCCTCAATACCGGTGCAACTTCTATCCTCACTGTGACCGATACTGTCGACACCGTGAGGGCCGAGCTGAGTATCTCACCGAATCCGGCAGTGGAAGGGCAGGCGGTGACTTACACCATTACCCTGACCGGTCCTGCCGGTGCCGATTTGACTCAACACGGTGGTCTGTCCATCACCCTGAGCAACGGCGAGGTGATCAACATCCCTGCGGGCCAGATCAGCGCTTCGCAAACCGCCAACCTGGCGAACGACGTCTATATCGGCAGTAGTGCTCCGAGTATCGCCATCAACAGCATCACCGAGCAAGGTACAGGCAAGCAGGTCTTTGAAAACCTGATCAAAGGCGACCCGGTGACCCTGCAGATCACCGATGAGCCGGGCACGCCAGGCAACCCTGGCACTCCAGGCACGCCGAATGGTGGCGATGCAGTGACGCTGACCCTGACCGGCAACGCGGTGCAGGAAGGGGGGCAGACCACCATAACCGGTACTCTAAGCCACCCGGCGGGCCAAGCCTTCACCGTCACCCTGAGCAATGGTCAGACCCTGAGCTTTGCCAAGGACGCCACCATCGCGACCACCGCACCGTTTGTGGCGCAGAGCGATGACGTGTTCAAGGATGGCGAAACCCAGACCGTCAGCGTGACAAATGCGGGCAACCACAACTTCGAAAACCTGAACACCAGCGCCACCACGGCCCTCACGGTCACCGATACCATCAACACCGTGAAGGCCGAGCTGAGCATTTCGCCGAACCCGGCAGTGGAAGGCCAGGCGGTGACCTACACCATCACCCTGACCGGTCCTGCCGGTGCCGACCTGAGTCAGCACGGTGGTCTGTCCATCACCCTGAGCAACGGCGAGGTGATCAACATCCCTGCGGGCCAGGTCAGTGGCTCGCAGTCGGGCGTCCTGGCGGACAACGTCTATGTCGGCAACAGTGCCCCAGGCATCGCCATCTCCGGGATCACCGAGCAAGGCACGGGCAAGCAGGTCTTTGAAAACCTGATCAAAGGCGACCCGGTGACCCTGCAGATCACCGACGAGCCGGGCACCCCCGGCAACCCTGGCACTCCAGGCACACCGAATGGCGGCGATGAAGTGACGCTGACCCTGACGGGCAACACCGTGCAGGAAGGCAACACCACGACCATCACCGGTACCCTGAGCCACCCGGCAGGCCCAGCGTTCACCGTAACCCTGAGCAACGGCCAGACCCTGACCTTTGCGGAGGGCGCGCATACCGCGACCACCGCACCGTTCGTGGCGCAGAGCGATGACGTGTTCAAGGACGGCGAAACCCAGACCATCATCGTGACCGATGCCGGTAGCCACAACTTCGAAAACCTGAACACCAGCGCCACCACGACGATTACCGTGAGCGACACCGTCGACACCGTGAAGGCCGAGCTGAGCATTTCGCCGAACCCGGCGATGGAAGGCCAGGCAGTGACTTACACCATCACCCTGACCGGCCCGGCCGGCGCCGACCTGACCCAGCACGGCGGCCTGGATATCGAGCTGAGCAACGGTAAGGTGGTCCACATCGCAGCCGGGCAGATCAGTGGCTCGCAGTCGGGTGTTCTGGCGGACAACGTCTATGTCGGCAACAGTGCCCCAAGCATCGCCATCTCCGGGATCACCGAGCAAGGCACGGGCAAACAGGTCTTTGAAAACCTGGTCAAAGGCGACCCGGTGACCCTGCAGATCACCGACGAGCCGGGCACCCCCGGCAATCCTGGCGCCCCGGGCACATCGAATGGCGGCGATGCAGTGACGCTGACCCTGACGGGCAATGCCGTGCAGGAAGGGGGGCAGACCACTATTACCGGCACCCTGAGCCACCCAGCGGGCCAGGCCTTCACCGTCACCCTGAGCAACGGCCAGACCCTGATCTTCGCTAAGGACGCTACCACCGCGACCACCGCACCGTTCGTGGCGCAGAGCGATGACGTCTTCAAGGACGGCGAAACCCAGGCCATCAGCGTGACGAATGCGGGCAACCACAACTTCGAAAACCTGAACACCAGCGCCACCACGACGATCACCGTGAGCGATACCGTCGACACTGTGAAGGCCGAGCTGAGCATTTCGCCGAACCCGGCAGTGGAAGGCCAGGCGGTGACCTACACCATCACCCTGACCGGTCCTGCCGGTGCCGACCTGAGTCAGCACGGTGGTCTGTCCATCGCGCTGAGCAACGGCGAGGTGATCAACATCCCTGCAGGCCAGCTCAGCGCTTCGCAAACCGCCAACCTGGCGAACGACGTCTATGTGGGCAGCAGTGCTGCGAGCATTGCTATCTCCGGCATCACCGAGCAAGGCACAGGCAAACAGGTCTTTGAAAACCTGGTCAAAGGCGATCCGGTGATACTGGAGATCACCGACGAGCCGGGCACCCCTGGTAACCCGGGCGCTCCAGGCACTCCGAATGGAGGTGACGAAGTTACGCTGACCCTCACCGGCAACGCCGTGCTGGAAGGCAACACCACAACCATCACCGGTACCCTGAGTCACCCAGCGGGCCAGGCCTTCACCGTCACCTTGAGCAACGGCCAGACCTTGAGCTTCACCAAGGACGCCACCACCGCGACCACCGCACCGTTCGTGGCGCAGAGCGATGACGTGTTCAAGGACGGCGAAACCCAGACCATCAGCGTGACGAATGCGGGCAACCACAACTTCGAAAACCTGAACACCAGCGCGACCACGACCGTCATCGTGAGCGATACCGTCGACACTGTGAAGGCCGAGCTGAGCATTTCGCCGAACCCGGCCGTGGAAGGGCAGGCGGTGACCTACACCATCACCCTGACCGGCCCGGCCGGTGCCGACCTGAGTCAGCACGGTGGTTTGTCCATCGCGCTGAGCAACGGCGAGGTGATCAACATCCCTGCGGGCCAGCTCAGCGCTTCGCAAACCGCTAACCTGGCGGACGACGTCTATGTGGGCAGCAGTGCCCCAAGCATCGCCATCAACGGGATCACCGAGCAAGGCACGGGCAAACAGGTCTTTGAGAACCTGATCAAAGGCGATCCGGTCACCCTGCAGATCACCGATGAGCCGGGCACCCCTGGTAACCCGGGCGCTCCAGGCACTCCGAATGGAGGTGACGAAGTTACGCTGACCCTCACCGGCAACGCCGTGCTGGAAGGCAACACCACAACCATCACCGGTACCCTGAGTCACCCAGCGGGCCAGGCCTTCACCGTCACCTTGAGCAACGGCCAGACCTTGAGCTTCACCAAGGACGCCACCACCGCGACCACCGCACCGTTCGTGGCGCAGAGCGATGACGTGTTCAAGGACGGCGAAACCCAGACCATCAGCGTGACGAATGCGGGCAACCACAACTTCGAAAACCTGAACACCAGCGCGACCACGACCGTCATCGTGAGCGATACCGTCGACACTGTGAAGGCCGAGCTGAGCATTTCGCCGAACCCGGCCGTGGAAGGGCAGGCGGTGACCTACACCATCACCCTGACCGGCCCGGCCGGTGCCGACCTGAGTCAGCACGGTGGTTTGTCCATCGCGCTGAGCAACGGCGAGGTGATCAACATCCCTGCAGGCCAGCTCAGCGCTTCGCAAACCGCCAACCTGGCGGACGACGTCTATGTGGGCAGCAGTGCCCCAAGCATCGCCATCAACGGGATCACCGAGCAAGGCACGGGCAAACAGGTCTTTGAGAACCTGGTCAAAGGCGACCCGGTGACTCTGCAGATCACCGACGAGCCGGGCACCCCCGGCAATCCTGGCGCCCCGGGCACACCGAATGGCGGCGATGCAGTGACGCTGACCCTGACCGGCAATGCCGTGCAGGAAGGGGGGCAGACCACTATTACCGGTACCCTGAGCCACCCAGCGGGCCAGGCCTTCACCGTCACCCTGAGCAACGGTCAGACCTTGACCTTCGCCAAGGACGCCACCACTGCGACCACCGCACCGTTCGTGGCGCAGAGCGATGACGTCTTCAAGGACGGCGAAACCCAGGCCATCAGCGTGACGAATGCGGGCAACCACAACTTCGAAAACCTGAACACCAGCGCGACCACGACCGTCATCGTGAGCGATACCGTCGACACTGTGAAGGCCGAGCTGAGCATTTCGCCGAACCCGGCAGTGGAAGGGCAGGCGGTGACCTACACCATCACCCTGACCGGCCCGGCCGGTGCCGACCTGAGTCAGCACGGTGGTTTGTCCATCGCGCTGAGCAACGGCGAGGTGATCAACATCCCTGCAGGCCAGCTCAGCGCTTCGCAAACCGCCAACCTGGCGGACGACGTCTATGTGGGCAGCAGTGCCCCAAGCATCGCCATCAACGGGATCACCGAGCAAGGCACGGGCAAACAGGTCTTTGAGAACCTGGTCAAAGGCGACCCGGTGACTCTGCAGATCACCGACGAGCCGGGCACCCCCGGCAATCCTGGCGCCCCGGGCACACCGAATGGCGGCGATGCAGTGACGCTGACCCTGACCGGCAATGCCGTGCAGGAAGGGGGGCAGACCACTATTACCGGTACCCTGAGCCACCCAGCGGGCCAGGCCTTCACCGTCACCCTGAGCAACGGTCAGACCTTGACCTTCGCCAAGGACGCCACCACTGCGACCACCGCACCGTTCGTGGCGCAGAGCGATGACGTCTTCAAGGACGGCGAAACCCAGGCCATCAGCGTGACGAATGCGGGCAACCACAACTTCGAAAACCTGAACACCAGCGCTACCACGACCGTCACCGTGAGCGATACCGTCGACACTGTGAAGGCCGAGCTGAGCATCTCGCCGAACCCGGCAGTGGAAGGCCAGGCGGTGACCTACACCATCACCCTGACCGGTCCTGCCGGTGCCGACCTGAGTCAGCACGGTGGTTTGTCCGTTGCCCTGAGCAACGGCGAGGTGATCAACATCCCTGCGGGCCAGGTCAGCGCTTCGCAAACCGCTAACCTGGCGGACGACGTCTATGTGGGCAGCAGTGCCCCAAGCATCGCCATCTCCGGGATCACCGAGCAAGGCACGGGCACCCAGGTCTTTGAGAACCTGATCAAAGGCGACCCGGTGACCCTGCAGATCACCGACGAACCAGGCACGCCAGGCAACCCTGGCACCCCAGGCACGCCGAATGGCGGCGATGAAGTGACGCTGACCCTGACGGGCAACACCGTGCAGGAAGGCAACACCACAACCATCACCGGCACCCTGAGCCACCCGGCAGGCCAAGCGTTCACCGTAACCCTGAGCAACGGCCAGACCCTGACCTTTGCCGAGGGCGCGCATACCGCGACCACCGCACCGTTCGTGGCGCAGAGCGATGACGTGTTCAAGGACGGCGAAACCCAGACCATCAGCGTGACCGATGCCGGTAGCCACAACTTCGAAAACCTGTACACCAGTGCCACCACGACGGTCACCGTGAGCGACACCGTCGACACCGTGAAGGCCGAGCTGTGCATCTCGCCGAACCCGGCGGTGGAAGGCCAGGCGGTGACTTACACCATCACCCTGACCGGGCCGATCGGTGCCGACCTGACCCAGCATGGCGGCCTGGATATCGCACTGAGCAATGGCAAGATCGTTCACATTCCGGCCGGGGAAATTACTGGCTCGCAAACCGCCAACCTGGCAGATAACGTCTATGTCGGCAGCAGTGCGCCGAGCATCGCCATCAACGGAATCACCGAGCAAGGCACGGGCAAACAGGTCTTTGAGAACCTGGTCAAAGGCGACCCGGTCACTCTGCAGATCACCGACGAACCGGGCACTCCAGGCAACCCTGGCACCCCGGGTACGCCGAATGGCGGCGATGAAGTGACGCTGACCCTCACCGGTAATACCGTGCAGGAAGGCAACACCACGACCATCACCGGCACCCTGAGCCACCCGGCAGGCCAGGCGTTCACCGTCACCCTGAGCAACGGCCAGACCCTGAGCTTCGCCAAGGACGCCACCACCGCGACCACCGCACCATTCGTGGCGCAGGGCGATGACGTCTTCAAGGACGGCGAAACCCAGACCATCAGCGTGACAAATGTGGGCAACCACAACTTCGAGAACCTGAACACCAGTGCCACCACGACCCTCACGGTCACCGATACCATCAACACCGTGACGGTCGTGCTGAGCGCTTCGCCCAACCCGGCAGCCAAGGGCCAGGAGGTGACCTACACGGTCAATCTGGAAGCGCCGGCGGGCATGAGTGCAAGCAACCATGGCGGCCTGACCATCAAGCTGGATAATGGCCTGACCATCATGGTGGCGGCGGGCAGCACCACCGGCACGGTGAAAGGTGCCATTCCCGACGGTGTCTTCGTGGGTGGTGGCAGCGTGTCCGTGGGCATCGACCAGATCACGCAGAATGGCACGGGTAGCAAGGTGTTCGAGAACCTGGTCCCGGGCGCCAGCGTTGCGGTGGGCATGACCAACGCCACGCCAACCATCACTTCGGGTGCCGCGCTGGTGTCCGAGGAGGGGCTGATCGGCGGGAACAAAGACACCGTCGGTTCACCAGCCGACCAAAGCGACAGCAAGTCGTACATTGGCAAGCTGACAATCAGCGATATCGACACGCCGTCAGCCAACCTCTCGGTCAGCCTGGCAGTACCATCGACAGCGCTGACATCCTCTGGCCAGAGTGTGCAATGGGCGTTGTCCAATGGCGGCAAGACCCTGACCGGCACGGCCGGTGGCAAGGATGTGATCGAAATCAGGATCGACAACGGCGGCAATTACACCGTGGAGCTGAAGGGGCCACTCGATCATCCGAACCAGGCGGCCGAGGATGTACTGTCCTTCAACGTTGGTGTCAGCGTTACCGACGGCAGCACTTCATCGACCGGCACGCTGACCATCAGTGTCGAAGACGACAGCCCGACCTTCGCCACCAGTGACAATGCCGGCATGTGGAACACTGTCGGGTACACGGCGGTTGGCGACACGCACTTCCTGGCGGGCGGTGATGGCATGGGTACGCTGAAGTTCGGCACCATCGTTGGCCTGCCTTCGGGCTGGAGCAGCAAGGCAACGGATGCGAGCGGCGCCACGGTGGAAGTCTTCGACGGTACCACGAAGGTGTTCACGCTTGCCTTGGGAGCGGATGGGCACTACACCGTCACCCAGAACAGCGTGCGTGAAGGTAGCCGAGACACGTTCAACCTGGAAGGTTTGAAGTCCGGGAATACCTCAACCTTGTCTGTTACTTTCAATAGCGGCATAACGGCCACGTTCGAAGCCTTGGCCAGTGCTACAGGGAAACCGACGATCAATGTCGGCAATGGATTGGGGGTGGGTAACAACCACTTCTCTGCCAACGAGATGTTCTCCGTGGCGTTCACCGATGCCCAGCAGCACGCCATCTCGATGAAAGAGGTCACGTTGGGCATTGCGCGGCTTCAGGTCAGCGGTGACGTCGATATCATTGCCTCCTACAAGGACGCCAATGGTGTTGTGCATGAAGCAACGAAGACGTACACCATCACCTCTGGCTCCGAGGCCATAAAGATTCTGGCCAGTGACTTCACGGGCCTTGCCGGGCACGCCTTCGACACGATTACCTTGGCAGCCCCGAGCAAGAGTACGCTTGACACCACCTTCACCAAACTTACCTATGTAGAGGAGAAACCTGCCAGCGACCTGAACTTCACGGTCCATGTCATCGGCACTGACCACGATGGTGATTCGGCAAGCAGCTCGTTCGTGGTGACATCCCATGGCGATGCAGCCTCGACGTCGATGAGCACGATGTCGCTGATGGCGGGCGACGCATCGGACAGCAGCTTCTCGTCCTTGCTTGGCAGCGATGACCACATCCTGTTCGTGGGGGCAGGTGACAGTACCGTCACCGGCAGCAACGGCACCGCCGAGTCCTTCGTGTGGTCGGCAGGTGATACTGGCCATGACGTGATCAGGAACTTCAATGCTGAAGAAGGCGACCGCCTGGACCTGAGTGCCCTGCTGCAGGGCGAATCGCTTTCGGCGATCGAAAGCTACCTGAAGATCACCACGGTCGGTGGCGAGTCGACCTTGCAGGTCAGCACCCAGGGCAAGTTCACACCCGGCAGTGATACCAGCAGCGCTGATGTGTCGATCAAGCTCGAAGGAGTGAACTGGTCGAACACCACGGTCAGTTCGCTGGTCAGTGGTGGTGATCCAACCATCAAGATCGACCATTCGGAGCAGTGAGCCGCGCCCTGCGGCGGCCACCAGGCCGCTGCGGGGTTCTTGAGTACTGTGAAGATCCTGTGGGAGCGGGCGTGCCCGCGAAGAAGCCAGCGCAGGCTACAAATCTCTGATGGCTGGTGCAAAGTCCGATTCTCGGCAAATGGCTGCACCAGAATCATTGCCGGCTCAAGCAAAGCCCTCAGCTTCGAACGTGTTGGCGGGTGAACCCTGCTCCCCCAGGTTTTACTGCAGGGTCACCGGCTTCATGCCATCCGGCAGTTTTTGAATAGCTGCCTCCATCCGCGCGATCGGTGCCGCGAGTTCGTCCGCTTCCTTGTCCTTGCCCTCCCTTCTCAGGCGGTCACGCTCAAGGCGCAGGTTAAGCAAACTCTTCTGTAACTTCAGGGCCGAGGTATTGAACGGATCCATGCTTTTCTCATGCTGTAGGCTTCCGTGCCGTTGTAGGAAAACTGGACCGTAGCAGCTCGAATTTGCTGGAGAAACTGATGTTTCATACAGGCAAATCTCAGTGCTTCGATTCTTCCTACATTTCGAGGTAAAAGATCCTACAAGCCGCATTTCAGATCGTGTCTTTCAAATCCGCCTCAACACCGCGCGATAGCTGGGCACAATCGGTTTTCGATAATGCAGGCCCTCGACGCAGTTCAAACCAGGACCTGCCGTTCTTTTCGAAACCTTATGTAGCAATTGCCGCTCCGCAAGCTACAGATGGTCCGCATCCACCACCGCCTGGGTGAACGCCTGCGGCGCTTCCTGCGGCAGGTTGTGGCCGATGCCGCCGCTGATCAGCCGGTACTCGTACTTGCCGGTAAAGCGCTGCGCATAGGCTTCGGCCGGCGGGTGCGGGGCGCCGTTGGCGTCGCCTTCCAGGGTGATGGTCGGTACGCCGATGCTGGGGAAGCTGGCCAGTCTGGCCTCGAGCGGGTCGTAGCGCGTTTCGCCCTGGGCCAGCCCCAGCCGCCAGCGGTAGTTGTGCACGGTGATCGCTACTTGGTCGGGGTTGTCCAGGGCCTTGGCGCTGCGCTCGAAGGTGTCGTCGTCGAAGGCCCACTTGGGCGAGGCGGTTTGCCAGATCAGCTTGGCGAAGGCATGGCGGTTCTTGTCATAGCCGGCCTGGCCGCGCGCGGTGGCGAAGTAGTACTGGTACCACCACTGCAACTCGGCACTGGGGGGCAGCGGGGCCTTGGCGGCTTCCTGGCTGCTGATCAGGTAGCCGCTGACCGATACCAGCGCCTTTACCCGCTCTGGCCATAGCGCCGAGACAATGTCGGCAGTGCGTGCGCCCCAGTCGAAACCGGCGAGCACGGCACGCTGGACATGCAGCGCGTCCATGAAGGCGATCACGTCGCTGGCCAGTGCCGAGGGCTGGGCATTGCGTGGGGTTGCCGCAGACAGGAAGCGGGTCTGCCCGTAACCACGTACGTAGGGCACCAACACCCGGTAGCCCTTTGCCGCCAGGGCGGGTGCAACTTGCTCGAAGCTGTGAATGTCATACGGCCAGCCATGCAGCAGGATCACCACCGGGCCGTCGGCGGGGCCTTGCTCTACGTAGGCCACATCGAGCACGCCAGCGTTAATGTGTTTCAGCGGGCCGAAGTCATCCGCCGCCGTGGCGGCTGGCTGGGCCTGCAGCGGTGCAGCCGTGGCCATGTTCGCCGCCAGCAGGCCAAGCGGCAGCAGGGCACAGGCGAGCAGCGTACGGCTGAAGCGGCGTGGCAGAGCGGTGGTCGAGTGGCGGGCGGACATCGGGCATCTCCTTGGCGAAGCCATCGGTGCGGGTTGATGGGGCCAGTAAAGATGACGGCTGTATCGAGGATGTGTCCGCTCGGCCTGCAGGAAACGTTCCTGTGTATCAAGTCTCAATCTGTACACATGAAGATACAAATACCGGCTGGCAGCCGGTTTTGCCGCTTCTGCTACGATCGATTGGTTTCCCGGCCAAGGAGAGGCCCATGCATTACGTTGTGATTGAATCTCACCGCAGTGAGTACCCGCGGCCCATCCGCTTCGCCAAGGGCACCTTGCTGAACATTGGCCCACGCTACGAAGGCGAGCCTGGTTGGCAGGACTGGTACCTGTGCACCTGCACTGGCCAGGAGCCCGGCTGGGTGCCGGCCCAATTGATCGAGTGGCTCAGCATGTGCCAGGGCAGGGCGCTGGACCACTACTCGGCGCATGAACTGGATGCCGACCCGGGGCAGTTGGTGCAGATGGTGCGCCCGCTCAATGGCTGGGTCTGGTGCAGACGCCATGGCAATGACGAGTATGGCTGGTTGCCTGCGGGAAGCTTCAGCCGCTGACCTGATATGCCGCAAACTCGCCCTGCAACCGTGCACGGCTTCGTGTAGGAGCGGCCTTGTGTCGCGATGGGCTGCGCAGCAGCCCCAGTAATTTGTGTTTGAACATTGAGATCCTGGGGGGCTGCTGCGCAGCCCATCGCGACACAAGGCCGCTCCTACACGTGACCCGGTTCAATTGGAGAGCGTGCCAGTCTTCACATCTGATCCGCTTTTTTTCCATAAACCTGAATCTGTAACGGTATCAGCCCAAGCCCGACAATACGCCCATTCCCGCATCACACTTGTAGAGGTTCCAATGGGCAAGCTCGCGCTATTCCTGGGTGGTTTTCTGCTGCTGACCATTCTGATTGGTATTCTTGGCACCATTCCGCCAAGCTGACATTCACCAGCCTATTTCCCTCGCGGCCTGCCTGCCCCCCGGGCGGGCCCATTCTCCTTCTTTGTTGGCCGATTCGCCCTGCCTGTTTGTACGATAAGTCTTTCTTTGCACTGGGAAAACTGTCCACAAAAAACGTGGGTAGGTCTGTGGATAAAGTGCTGCAAGCCAGGCCCGCGGCGGGCTCTGTTAAATTGAGCAGAATTTGAACAGCGATTTAAGAGGATGTTTCAGTAGGCCAGGCCGGCGCGGCGCAGGGCTGCCAGCAGGTCGCGTACCCGCGCTGGCAACTCGCCGGCGGGGTACACGGCGTGCATCTGCGGGTCCTGGCCGTTGCTGGAGGTCAGGCGGTACTGCGGGCATACCCGCACCAGTCGCCCGGCCTTGACCTGCGCTTCGCCGACCCAGGCGGCCAGGCGGGCAATGCCGGCACCGGCCAGGGTGCTGTGGTACACCGCGTCACCTGAGTCCAGGCGCAGCCTGGGCCTGGGGCGCAGGCTGGTGATCTCATCGTCGCGGCAGAAGTGCCAGGCCTTGAGGATGCGCGGGGCGGTGTGCAGGATCAGCGCGTGGCCTTCGAGGTCCTCGGGTTGTTCTGGCGTGCCGGCCAGGGCCAGGTATTCCGGGCTCGCATACAGGTGACGGCGGTAACCCCACAGTGGGTAGCCGATCAATTCGCTCGACTGCGGGAAGGCCCCGCGCACCACGAAATCGAACTTGCCTTGCAGCGGGTCCAGGGCCCCGTCGCTGTACTGCACGTCCAACGTTACCTGTGGGTGGCAGCGGGAAAACTCGGCAAGCACCTGGGGCAGCACATGTTCACCCAGCACTTGCGGCACGGCGAAGCGGATCCAGCCTTGTGCACTGCCGCTTAGCGCGGCCAGTTCGTCGGCAGCATCACGTTGCACATCTAGCAAGCGTTCAGCGTGAGGCAGCAGGCGCTCGCCGGCTTCGGTCAGGGTCACGGCATTGGCGTTGCGGTTGAGCAGCTTGCTCCCGGCGTTGTCTTCCAGGGTTTGCACTGCGCGGGTGACTGCGCTAGGTGAGCGCCCCAGGGCGCGGGCGGCGGCGACGAAGCTGCGCTTGTGCGCCACGCTGACGAACGCCTGGATTTCCCGCAGCATGTCCAATGCCATTGCCTGCTCCTTGTTGCAGTTTTTGCAATATGGCATTTCAACACAAGCGCGGCACTTTGATTAGCCTTGCAAGCGTCTTCACTGCCTGGAACCGCGCCATGATGGATATCGCTGTGCTCTCCGTATTCGCCTTCGCAGCAGGGCTGATCGACGCCGCCGTGGGGGGCGGTGGGCTGATCCAGATCCCGGCCTTGTTCAACGTGCTGCCCACCGCACAACCGGCGGCACTGCTCGGTAGCAACAAGCTGGCATCGGTGTGCGGCACGGCCTTCGCTGCGCGTTCGTTCATTCGCAGGGTGACGCTGGACTGGGGGTTGATCGTGCCGGCTGCGCTCAGTGCCTTCGTCATGTCGTTCGCCGGTGCCGCCACGGTGTCGCTGGTCCCGCCCGGCGTGATGCGCCCGGCGGTACTGGTGCTGATCGTGTTGATGGCCATCTACACGTTCTGCAAGAAGGACTTCGGCACGCTGCACAAACCCGCAAGGATAGGCCGCAAGGAGCAGTGCCTGGCGGTGCTGATCGGTGGCGCGATCGGTTTTTACGACGGCCTGTTCGGGCCGGGTACCGGCAGTTTCCTGATCTTCCTGTTCATCCGCTTCTTCGCGTTGGACTTCCTGCACGCCTCGGCGTCGGCCAAGGTGGTGAACATCGCCACCAACCTGGCGGCGCTGGTGTTCTTCGTGCCATCAGGCAACGTGCTGTACGCCATCGCCTTGCCCATGGCGGTGTGCAACATCCTCGGCGCGCTGACCGGTACCTGGCTGGCGGTGCGCAAGGGCGCGGGTTTCGTGCGCGGGCTGTTCCTGGTGCTGCTGTGCGTGCTGATCGCCAAGTTGACGTGGGACCTGCTGGGCGGCTAGTTCATATCACCTGGCGTTGCGGCTCGGCCTGTTCGACGCGGTTGCGGCCATGGGCCTTGGCCCGGTACAGCGCCCGGTCGGCGCGCGCCAGCAGTTCGTCGAGGGTGGGGGCCGGCACATCGGCGGCACAACCGGCCAGGCCGATACTCACGGTAACTTGCAGATGCTGGTCGGCCTGCAGCACATGCAGGTCCTGCACGGCGCGGCGCAGGCGTTCGGCAGTGAATTTGGCCCGACCTGGCGCCAGGCCCGGGAGGACCACGACAAATTCCTCGCCGCCCAGGCGGGCGAACAGGTCACCATCGTGCAACTGGTCCTGCAAGGTGCTGGCGAACTGGCGCAGCACCTGGTCACCGACCGCATGGCCGTGGGCATCATTGATCGACTTGAAGTGGTCGATGTCCAGCATCATCAGGGTCAGCGGCAGTGCCTGAGCGTGTTGCTGGCGGCTTTCCAGTAGCGCGTTGGCGCGGCGGGTGAAAGCGCTGCGGGTCAGCACGCCGGTGAGATGGTCGATGGTGGCCTGATGCGCCAGGCGGGCCATCAGGCTGCGGTTGGCCTGGCTGACGCAGGCGACCACCAGCGGCCCAAGCACCAGCATGGCGATGCCCAGGCGCGCCGACATCAGGGTGCTCACCCCGAGCTCGCTTTGCGGCAAGCTGAAATGCATGAGGTTCTGCGCCACCGCCACGATCAGTGTGCTGCCAGCGGTGAGTGTCAACAGCGAGACCAGGAACGGTGAGTAAGTCCAGGCGCACCACAGCAGCGCGGCAATCGGGAAGGCGATGGCCCCGGGGCCGCCGAAGGCAATGCTGAACGCCAGCGATGCGAGCAGCACCAATAACGGCGCCAGGCGGATGGCCTGGGCACCACCGCGCATCAGCGCTCGTGCCGAAGGCGCCGTCAGCAGCACTGGCAGCACCAGTACGCTGGTCGAGAATTGTTCACTGAACCAGGCCAGCCAGGTGACGCGCAACGACTGTTCGAACCACGGCGTGGCTATTGCCGCCGCCATGCTGGCCGCCACTATCGCGCCGGCGGCACAGGCGCCGAACACACTGAGTACTCCGTGGGGGGTACGCATGCGCCGGTGCAGGCGCGGCAAGCGCGAGAGCATCAGCCAGAGGGTGACTACCACGCCCAGGTTGCACAGGTTGAACCACAGCGCCGGTACCCAGGCGCTGCCGCACAGCAGGTCGGCGCCGACCATGGCCAGCCAGACCAGGGCAAAGCCCGTGAGTGTGGCCTGGCGGGGGTAGCGCAGTAGTACGCCGGCCAGTACTGCATTGACCGGCCAGAACAGCGACAAGGATTCGATCGGGCGGGCCAGGATGCCGCCCAAGGTAAGGGCAAAGGTCAGGCCGAGTAGAACGACGTAGTGCAACAAGCGCGCTTGGGCTGGAAAAACCATGGGCTCGACCGGCAAGGCGGAAACGAAATCCAGGACAACGGCTTGAAGCACCTGGGGCAATTGCGCGTAAGTGTGTTTCGACAGGGGACTTGATGTCAATCTGCCGCAATCGCTCGCGATAATGCCAAATTGCCTTCATTCGAGGCCTGTCACCTCACAGCCCGAAGAACCACGGCACCATCAACACGGTCACCAGCATCACCAGGACGGTGAACGGCACACCAACTTTGACGAAGTCGGCAAAGCGGTATTGCCCCGGGCCCAGTACCAGTGTGTTCACCGGCGATGACACCGGGGTCATGAAGGCCGCCGAGGCGGCCAGCGCCACGGTCATGGCGAACGGATAGGGCGACATGCCCAGCTGCGTTGCGGTGCTGACTGCCACGGGTGCCATCAGTACCGCAGTGGCCGTGTTGGAGATGAACAGGCCGATCACCGCCGTGACAGCGAACAGGCAGGCAAGGATGGCGCTGGGGCCGGCATCACCCAGCACGCTGACCAGGCCGCCCACCGCCAGGTCGATGCCGCCGGTTTTCTGCAGTGCCTGGGCAAAGGGCAGCATACCCACGATCAGCACCAGGCTTTGCCAGTGGATGGCCCGGTAGGCGCTGTTCATGTCAATGCAGCGGCCTGCGCCCATCAGCAGGCAGCCGATCAGTGCGGCAATGACATTGGGGACCGCGCCACTGACCATCAGCCCGACCATCACCGCCAGGCTCAGCAACGCCTGTGGCGCACGGGTACGGGCGGGCGCGACCAGGTCGACTTCCGCGGGCAGGCTCAGTACCAGGAAGTCCTTGGGCTTGCTTTGCAGCTGGCGCACGGCTTTCCACGGGCCGACGACCAGCAGGGTGTCGCCCAGGCGCAGCTTTTCTTCCACCAGTTGTTCTTCGATCGCCACCTGGTCGCGGCGCAAGCCGACCACGTTGAGGTCGAAGCGAGTTCGGAAGGCCAGTTCGAGGATGCTCTTGCCGAGCAGTTTCGACCCTGGTGGCAGCAAGACCTCGGCCATGCCCAGCTCCTGGGACTGGTCAATGAAATAGGCGGCCTTGAAGTGCAGCGGCTCCAGTTGCATGGTCTGGCACAGGCTGCGCAGGTCGTCGCGGTTGGCGAACAGGTCGAGCAGCAGCACATCGCCCTGGTGCAGCACGGTGCTGGAGCTGGCGGCGATCACCCGTGTGGTGAACTTGTGCTGGCGCTCGATGCCGATCACGTTGGCGCCATGCCGGGTGCGCAGCTCCAGCTCGCCCAGGGTATGACCGATCAGCGGTGAGTGGGGGCGGATGCGCAGGCGCCGTTCACGGCCGTTGAGTTTGTAGTCCAGCACCAGGTCCAGCAGGGTGCGGCGGCTTTCCACGCGGCCATCCTTGCGCACTTCACCATTCAGCCATTGCCGGGTCAACAGCATGTAGCCGATGCCCAGCACCAGCACCACCAGGCCAAACGGAGTGAAACTGAAGAAGCTGAAGCCCGCTTCGCCATGGCGCACCAGCTCGCTGTGTACCACCACGTTGGGCGGCGTGGCCACCAGGCTGAGCATGCCGCTGATCAGGCCAGCGAAGGCCAGCGGCATCATCAGGCGGGCGGGCGAAAGTTGCAGGCGCGCGGCGATGCTCAGCACCACCGGAATGAAGATGGCCACCACGCCGGTGGAGCTCATCATCGACCCCAGTCCCGCCACAGCCACCATCAGCAGCACCAGCAGGCGCGCCTCGCTGTTGCCGGCCCGCTCGCTCATCCATTCGCCGATGCGGTAGGCAATGCCGGTGCGCACCAGGCCTTCGCCGATCACGAACAAGGCGGCGATCAATACCACATTGGGGTCACTGAAGCCGGCCAGCGCTTGTTCCACGGTGAGGATGCCCGACAGCGGCAGGGCGAGGATTACCAGCAGCGCGACTACGTCCATGCGCGGGCGGTTGATGACGAACAGGGCGATGACGATGGCCAGCAGGCCGAGGACCCAGAGTAGCTCTTGGTTCATGGGGAGGGGGTGTTCCTTCACACGGGGGCACGATAGACAGTAGCAGCCAGTGTGCCGGATTGTGCTGAAGGAGGTGTTGATGTGCTGCAAGAAAAGGGGCTGCACAGCAGCCCCGGATTCACCCGATCAGTGACGGTGGCGGTGACGGTGCTTGCCATTGTTGTCGCCCAGGTGGTTGCCGATGGCACCACCGGCTGCGCCACCCAGGCCGGCACCCACGGTGGAGCCGGTCTTGCCGCCTACCGCGCCGCCCAGCAGCGAACCGCCGGCCGAACCCAGGCCACCGCCGATGGCGGCTTCGGTACGGTTGCCCTTGCGTGCACCTACCGCACTGCCGGCTGCGCCGCCGAGGCCGGCGCCGATGGCCGCCCCCGTCTTGCCGCCGATCTGTTGACCGACAACGTTACCCAGAACACCACCCAGGCCACCGCCAATGGCGGCGGTACCGTCACCGGCGAAAGCGCCCTGGCACAGCAGCAGGCCGAGGGCAAGGGAAGGCAGAGTCAGACGCATGATACGAACCTCAAAGGAATCATCAGGTTAAGGTGCCGCGCAACGGGCGGCTGGCCAGGGTTGAAAAAGACGCTTCAGCGGTAGTAGCGGTCACCACGATAGCGACGATTGTCATCATCATCGTCGTCGCGGTCATGCCGATGGTGGTGGCGATGGTCACGGTCACGGTCACGCCAGCCATCGTCGTCGTCATGGTAGCGATGGCTATGGCACCCTGCGGTCAGCAGGACAACGGCAATCAGCGAAAGGCTTGCAAGACGGGTCATCACGATATAGGTCCTTGATCCGCAAAGGTTTACGGCACACCCTCTGAGACTGGAAAGGATCCATTTGGTTTCGCTGGCAGGCAAAAATTTGTCGTGCCAGCGATGAGCGGCGGGGAGAGTTTGGAATCAGTGGCTTGGCTGAATCGCCAGCACCACACCGTTGGTGATCTGCACCAGCACGTAACGCCCCCCCATGTTTACCCAGTGGCTTTCCTTTTCCGGCGCGGGCAGGCCTTTGGCTTTCCAGTCCTTGATTGCCTGGTCATCGCGTTTGTATTGGTCCGGTGCCTTGTCGCCGACCTTGAGTTCGCGGTTGTGGGTTTCTGGCGCGGTGATGCTTTCTTCACTGGAGGAAGCTGCGGTGGCAGCGAGGGGCAGGCAGGTAAGGGCGGCGAACAGCAGGTAGTGCAATTTCATGACGATCTCCTTGTGACGGAATGCCTTATCTGCGACCGCCACCTGCGCGTGACAATTCACTCGCGATGCTTGCCAGTGCTAGAGTCGCCTTCTTTTTTACCCTGAGGATGGAACATGCGTGCGATTCTGCAGATGGCCGCAGCGCTGATGCTGGTCGGTTGTGCTTCTGCGACCATGGAAACGGCCCGCGGCACCAAGCCGACCGCGCAGCTCGACTCGCACAAGGCGCCGGAACTGGTGGCCCAGTGCATTCAGTTCAGTTGGCAGGAAGAGAAGGTGTTCGGTGACGACGCCAGTGGTTATCTGGAACCACGCAAGCAGGGTGGGTTCACGGTGTATACCCGTGAGGCCGAGGCGTTCGTGGACGTGTACCCACAGGCCGGTGGGGCGCGTGTGGACTACTACGCGCAGAAGAACGACAGCGTGGCCCTGCAGCGCCGGGCGGCGGCTGCGACCTGTTTGTAACAGCAAGACACATTTCCCCGTGGGAGCGGGTTTACCCGCGAATGCGTCGATACATTCAACACCGCATTCGTGGGTAAACCCGCTCCCACAGTGACCGCACCAGCTTTACAATTTTTAGCACTTCGGTTCTGTCGCTGGAAGATTGGTGGAGGCTAGCATGAGCCCCCCCGAATCAAGGACGACACCATGGACCGCTCGCTGCAACTCAACCGCGCCAGCTGGGATGAACGTGCCCCGCTGCACGCTGCTTCGAACGACTACGAAGTCGAACGGCTCGTCCAGGATCCCGGACACCTCTCCGAAACAGTACGCTTCGATCTGCCATTGCTCGGCAACATCGACGGGCTCAATGTCGTCCACCTGCAGTGCCATATCGGCACCGATACCCTCTCGCTGTCGCGCCTTGGCGCCAAGGTCTGTGGCCTGGACTATTCCGCGGCGTCGCTGGCCGAGGCGCGTGCGTTGGCCCAGCGCTGTGCGGCACCCATCGCGTATGTCGAGTCTGACGTCTACGTCGCCGACAAGGTACTGCCAGCCGGCACGTTCGACATGGTCTACACCGGTATCGGCGCGCTCTGCTGGCTACCTCGCATCGAACCGTGGGCACGTACTGTTGCGGCCCTGCTGAAACCGGGTGGGCGGTTGTTCCTGCGCGATGGCCACCCGATGCTGATGGCAGTCAACGAGGACCATCAGGACCGTCTGCAACTCGCGTACCCGTATTTCGAGCACGAAGAGCCGACGGTGTGGCACAACGACCAGACCTACGTCGAAACCGAGCAGCGCCTTTCGCACACCGAAACCCACGAGTGGAACCATGGCCTGGGCGAGGTGATCAGCGCCGTGCTGGCCCACGGCCTGCAGCTGACTGCCCTGGTCGAGCACCAGAGCATCCCCTGGGAGGCGCTGCCGGGCCAGATGGTCAAGGGCGGCGACGGTGAATATCGCTTGCGCGAGCAGCCCGCACGCCTGCCCCTGAGCTACACCCTGGTGGCAGTAAAAGCTTGATCAGGAAAGGTAGCCACCGTCGACATTGAGTGCGGTACCGGTGGTGTAGCTGGAAGCATCGCTGGCCAGGTACAACACGGCGCCGGCCATTTCCTTGGGGTCGGCCACGCGCTTGAGCGGGATCTGCTGCAGCGCGGCGTTGAGGATGGCGTCGTTCTTCACCAGTGCCGAGGCGAACTTGGTGTCGGTCAGGCCCGGCAGCAGGGCGTTGCAGCGGATCCCGAACGGCGCGCACTCCTTGGCGAAGACCTTGGTCATGTTGATGACAGCCGCCTTGGTCACCGAATAGATGCCCTGGAACAGGCCAGGTGAAACCCCGTTGATCGACGCCACGTTGATGATGCTGCCACCACCTTGCTCGCGCATCAGCTTGCCGGCCTCTACCGACATGAAGAAGTATCCGCGGATGTTCACGTCCACGGTCTTCTGGAAAGCCCCTGGGTCGGTATCCAGCACGTTGCAGAACTGCGGGTTGGTAGCGGCATTGTTGACCAGGATGTCCAGCCGCCCGAACTGTTCGCGGATGCCTGCGAACACCTGCTGGATCTGCTCCAGTTCACCGATGTGGCAGGCCACCGCCGTTGCCTTGCCACCGGCGGCGATGATGGCCTCGGCCACCTGCTGGCAACCGTCGAGCTTGCGGCTGGACACGATCACATGGGCACCCTGCTGGGCCAGCAGGTGGGCGATGGCCTCGCCGATGCCACGGCTGGCGCCGGAAACGAAGGCAATCTTGCCGTCGAGGTCGAACAGGTGGGTCTTGGACATGCTGTTTTCCTTGTTATCCGTCGTCGAGGTCGGGGCTCAGAGGCTGGACTTGGCGATGACCTGCAAGGTCATCTGCTCCAGCAAGCGGTTCATGTGGATGAACTGGGCGAAGCGCTTGTCCTGGGTCTGGCCGTGGTAATAGCGGTAGTAGATCTGCTGGACGATGCCGGCCAGGCGGAACAGGCCATAGCAATAGTAGTAATCAAAGTTGTCCAGGCGGATGCCGGCGCGCTCGGCGTAATAATCGACGAACTGGCGGCGGGTGAGCATGCCCGGCGCGTTGCTCGGTTGGCGACGCATCAGCTGCACCGGCGCCGGATCGTCGGCTTCGATCCAGTAGGCCAGGCTGTTGCCCAGGTCCATCAGCGGGTCGCCGAGGGTGGCCATTTCCCAGTCCAGCACACCGATGATGCGCATAGGGTTGTCGGCATCGAGGATCACGTTGTCGAAACGGTAGTCGTTGTGCACGATGGCGGGCCGTGGGTGGTCGGCGGGCATTTTCTCGCGCAGCCAGGCGGTCACTCGTTCCCAGCGCGGGGCATCGGGGGTCAGGGCCTTTTCATAGCGGCTGGTCCAGCCCTCGATCTGGCGCTGCACATAGCCTTCCGGTTTGCCCAGGTCGGCAAGGCCGCAGGCGTTGTAGTCTACCTGGTGCAGTTCCACCAGGCGGTCGATGAAGCTCTTGCAAAGGGCCTCGGTGCGGTTGGCGTCAAGGTCCAGCTCGGCCGGAATGTCCGAGCGCAGGATGATGCCCTTGACCCGCTCCATCACATAGAATTCGCCCCCGATCAGGCTACTGTCGGTGCAGTGCACATAGGCCTTGGGGCAGTAGGGGAAGCCGCTGTTCAGCTGGTTGAGGATACGAAACTCGCGGCCCATGTCGTGGGCTGACTTGGCCTTCTGCCCGAACGGTGGGCGGCGCAGCACCAAGTCGCGGCCGGGGTAGCTGACCAGGTAGGTGAGGTTGGAGGCGCCGCCAGGGAACTGGCTGATGCTCGGCAGGCCATCCAGGCCGGGGATGTTGGCCTTGAGGTAAGGGGCGATGACAGCCGCGTCGAGTTCTTCGCCTGGGCGTACCTGGGTGGACTGGTCGGTGAGTGTCATGCGTTTTCCTTATTCTCGATCGCAAGGACTATTGGCTAATCTAATGGCGTGCAAGGATTGGGACAAGCGTGCCAGGTGCCATATAGGTGAGGGTGTTGCTGCCCGATCAACTGCCTTGATGAAGCGACTGGCCCTATCGCCGGCAAGCCAGCTCCCACAGGTGCGGCGGCGTTCTGCCGGCAGGTGCTGACCTTGTCGGAGCTGGCTTGCCGGCGATAGGGCCTGAACAGGCGGGCAAAAAAAAACCGAAGCCGGTCAGGCTTCGGTTTTTCCATCAGCACTATCGCCTGTCCTCAGGACGGGAACAGCTCGCTGAGCTTCATCGACAGCATCATGTCGCCTTCAACGCGCAGCTTGCCGCCCATGAATGCTTGCATGCCGTCGGTTTCGCCGCTGACGATACCCTTGAGGGTTTCGCTGTCCATCACCAGGGTGCAGTTGGCATCCGGGTTTTCGCCTTCCTGCAGGTTGCAGGTGCCGTCCTTGACGATCAGCGCGTAATGCTTGTCTTCGTCGGTGATGTTGAAGCCGAACACCAGGTCCAGGCCGGCGGCAGCGGATGGGTTGAACTTCTCTTGCATCTTTTTGACGGCATCAGCTACGGAGGTCATGGCGCATTCCTTATAGAGTGATTTACACGTCCCCGCAGGGACACAACAAGCCGGGCTCATCGATAGGTGACAAGCTCCGGCGCCCTCAACAGCTGCACATGGGCCTGGCTGTTGAAGGAAGCCAGTGCCACGTCGCGGCCGCGGAACTTCAGCTGGCTGAGCGACGTGTTGATGATCTGCCAGTTCAGCGCGAACGCCTGGCTGGGGGTAATACGGGTGATCAGGTGGAGCAGGGCGGCAATGGTGCCGCCCGAGGTGAAGATGGCGATGTTGTCACCGCTGCCGGCGGCATCGAGAACACGCTGCAGGCCGCCTTGCACGCGGGCGGTGAACGCCTGCCAGGTCTCCAGGCCATCATCGGCATGTTCGCCATCGTGCCAGCGCTGCACCATCAGTGCGAACAGGCGCTGGAACTCGCTGCGATGCTGCGCGCCATTGCGCAGGATGTGCAGGGCGTCGGGCTCCTGCGGCAGCAGCCCGGGCAACAGTGCACGGATAACGCCATCAGCGTCGAACTCATTGAAGGCTGCATCGGTCTCAACAGCCGGCACCGGGCAGCCATTGGCCTGCAATGCTTCCAGCGCAAGGCGCGCGGTATCCTGCTGGCGGCGCAGGTCGCCAGCCACGCAGCGGTCCAGCCGTACCCCGAGCTGGGCCAGGTGGTCACCCAGGGCCTGGCTCTGGCGCACACCCACGGGCGAGAGGACATCGTAGTCAGCGGCGCCGAAGGAGGCTTGGCCATGTCGGATCAGGTAGAGGTTGCCCACGAAAGGTTCCGGCCTGTTGGAGGTTGCTGCGAGGTTAGGATGCGGCACACGGGCTGTCAACGAAAAAACATACAAGCGTTTGAAAAGGTTGTTTGAAAGATGTTGCCAGCGTTTACCGCGGCTGGCAGCACCTCAGGCGCAACGGTATGCTTGCTACAGTTACGCGCCGTAGTGGCGCAAGTCTTTAAGGAGTCAACGTGGAGTTTCTTGCTGAATACGCAAGCTTTCTCGCCAAAACCGCCACCCTGGTCATCGCCATCCTGATAGTGCTGTCGGCCATCGCCGGGCTGCGCGGCAAGGGCCGGCGCAAATCGGGTGGGCAATTGCAGGTCACCCGCCTGAACGAGTTCTACAAGGACCTGCGCGAGCGCCTGGAATCCGGCCTGCTCGACAAGGCCCAGCTCAAGGCCTTGCGCAAGCAGCAGGCCAAGGCGGAAAAGCGGCAGAAGAAGGGCAAGGCCGAGGAAAAGGGCCGGGTGTTCGTGCTGGACTTCGATGGCGACATCAAAGCTTCGGCCACCGAAAGCCTGCGCAACGAAATCACCGCGCTGCTGACCCTCGCCACCCCGCGTGACGAGGTGGTGCTGCGCCTGGAAAGCGGTGGCGGCCTGGTGCACAGCTACGGCCTGGCCGCGTCGCAGCTGGCGCGCATTCGCCAGGCCGGCATCCCGTTGACTGTGTGCATCGACAAGGTGGCCGCCAGCGGCGGCTACATGATGGCCTGTATCGGCGAGAAGATCGTCAGTGCGCCATTCGCCGTACTGGGCTCCATCGGCGTAGTGGCGCAGCTGCCCAATGTCAACCGCCTGCTGAAGAAGCACGACATCGATTTCGAAGTGCTGACCGCCGGTGAATACAAGCGCACCCTGACCGTGTTTGGCGAAAACACCGAGAAGGGCCGAGAGAAGTTCCAGGAAGACCTGGACATCACTCACCAGCTGTTCAAGGACTTCGTTGCCCGCTATCGCCCGCAGCTGCACATCGACGAAGTGGCCACCGGCGAAGTCTGGCTGGGCGTCGCGGCACTCAACCGCAAGCTGGTGGACGAGCTGCAGACCAGCGACGAGTACCTCAGCGAACGCGCGCGCAACGCCAACCTGTTCCACCTGCACTACGCCGAACGCAAGAGCCTGCAGGAGCGAATCGGCATGGCTGCCAGTGGCACCGTGGAGAACACAGTGGTGGGCTTGTGGAGTAAACTCGGCCGCCTGCGCTAACACCTTGAACCCGTTGAAATTTTTTTTCGTTCAGGGGGTTGCAAGGTTAAAGGAATGAAGACATAATGGCGCCCATCGAAACGCAGCAAACTTTGAAAAAGGTTCAGCGTTTCAAGGAGATAGCGAAGCGCAAGCTGCTAGATCCGACCTTTGAGGCCGAGTAGCAAAGTGGTTATGCTCCGGATTGCAAATCCGTCTACGCCGGTTCGATTCCGACCTCGGCCTCCATATTCGAAAGCCCCGCAGCCCTTGAGGTTGCGGGGTTTTTTTGTGCCTGCGGATTTTTGATTCCCACGCTTTTGGGACAATCCTGGGACACCGGAAGAAATTGCATGTCCCCGGTGTCCCCGGCAAAATCCGGTGCATGGCCACTATCGAGCAGCGCCCCAACGGGCATGGCGGACCAAGATCCGCCGAAAAGGATATCCCACTCTATCCGCGACCTTCGACACCAAGGCAGAGGCCCAGCGCTGGGCGGCCGAGATCGAGGGCGACATGTCGCGCGCGCGGTTCGTCGACATGCGAGAGGCGGAGAACACCACGCTGAAGGAAGCGCTCGACCGATACTCGCGGGAGGTGACTTCGATGAAGAAGGGAGCCAAGCAAGAGCAGACCCGCATCAACAGGTGGAAGCTGAACAAGCTGGCGAATAAAGGCCTGGCCGCGATCCGGTCAAGCGATATGGCTGCATACAGGGATGATGAGCTCAAGGAAGGGAAGTCCACCGCAACGGTCAAGCTCGACCTGGCGGTGATCAGCCACCTTTATACGGTGGCCATCAAGGACTGGGGTATTGAGGGGCTGAGCAACCCGGTGGCGAAGCTGAGGATGCCGAAGGGCGCGAAGTCTCGCGATCGGCGGCCCAGTGCCCAAGAGCTGAAGGATGTGATCAAAGCGGCAGGCGATATTCACGCTGAGATGCCGGCGATCATCGGTATCGCGGTTGAAACGGCAATGCGTCGTAGTGAGCTGCTGACGCTTCGCCGGGAGAACGTGAAGCCGAAGCACGCGATTTTGGAAGACACCAAGAACGGTAGCCGGCGCCTCGTTCCGCTATCGGTTCGTGCCCGGCAGCTGCTCGAGTCGCTTCCAGCCCGCATGGATGGCAAGGTGTTCTCGTTGGCGCCGCATTCGGTGAGTCAGTACTTCACCCGCGCGTGCAGAGCAGCCAATGTTGGCGACTTGCATTTTCACGACCTGCGGCATGAGGGCACGTCCAGGTTGTTCGAAAAGGGGCTGTCCATGATGGAAGTGAGCGCAATCACGGGGCACAAGTCCTTGAGCATGCTCAAGCGATACACGCATCTGTGCCCCGACACCCTGGCCGACAAGCTGGGCTAGCGCACGCTGGCCAACGTGGGTGGTGGTTGACGCTTTCGCCCGGGCCGGGCCGGCGCGTGCAGGCCGCTTTCGTACTCCTGCAGGAACTGACGGACAGTACTGACCCTCCAGCAAACCCTGGCGCCTTGCTTGAAAAATGGTGGCAGCCAGGCGGCGCCGGCCTGGCGCGCGCTGCGGATGGCCGATTCTGACCTGCCGAGGATCTTGGCCAGCTCCGGGATGTGGATGATTTCTGGTTCCATATAGGGCTCCTGCCGTACCCGGCGGTGATCAGTAGGATTCGACGATCTTCTTCCGCTGCTCGTGCAGCGCGTTTTCTTTTGCAAGCTGCACCTCTCGGTCAGCCAGCCACTTCCTGGCTTTGTCCTGCGCAGCCTTGGGGCTGGTGAACAGCTTCGGCTTCGGGTGCTTCACGCCTTTGCTGTCCGTGCAGAACAGACCTTTTCGCACGATGGTGACCTCCCTGACGGCGAAGTCCTCGCCCAGGGTGTAGGCCTTGAATGGGGTGATCATGTCTCGTCCTCAGGCCAAGAATTGGAATCCTGCCTTCGCCTCGCGAGCAGATTTCCGGGTTCCAAACATCAGTTTTGTTGTGCCGGCGCGGCCTTCCGATTCGTACTCGACATCAACCCACCAGTAGCCGAACTTGCGGTACGGCTCGCCGAGGATCTTCGTGACGTAGCAGTCGATCAGGTTCATGGATGGTCTCCACGCCGCCGGTCGCGGCAGGTTGGTGGTCAGGCTGCGGCTTTGCTGATCAAGCGTGGCGCGAAGTTCGTCCGCAGCTACTGCGGCGGCATCTATGGTGCTGTGGTAACCGCCGTAGTGAACCTTGCGGTTTCGAAATATCTGAACGACCCACTTGTTCTTGCGGCCATCCCAGTACACGCCTGTAACACCGCTCGCTGGCGGCTTCCTGGTAACAACTCGATGCGCTCGGTTGTCTTTCGGTGTAAGCAGCCGCAGGTTTTTCCACCGGTTGTCATCGCGTATGCGATTGATGTGGTCGACGTGGATGCTTTCGTCTGGATGCTCTGCCTGGCCAACAAGCACTGGGTTGGCCAGAACGACCGTGGCTGGACCGCCGATATTGAGTTCCTGACCCGCCAGGACAAGGTGCTCAAGGTTCTGGAGGCTCAGCAATGATCGAGACTCGCCCACTGGTCTCCGAGGAGGCCGAACACGGCGTCGTCGGCGCCCTGATGCACCAGCCTGACCTGATCGAATCTATCGGCGCCAAGGTATCCGTCCAGCACTTCTACGACCCTGATGCCGCCGACCTATTCAGCATGATCCTGGGCGCTCGGTCGGCAGGCCGACCAGTTGACCCGGTAGCCCTGTCGGACATCCGCCCAACGCTCAGCAGCGGTGAGCTCACCATCGTTCGAGCTTCTGAGCTCATGCGCTCTGTTCCGTCCGTGGCCAACGTCCATGAGTACGCCAGGATCGTTTCTGAGCGCTACAAGGCGCGCCAGATCAGCGAGATCGGGCAGTCGATCATCGATATGGCGACTCATGCGCGCCCCATCGCCGGAATCATCGCGGATGTCCAGCAAACCGTCATGACGCTAAATAGCGAAGATGACGAGCCGGACGTTATCAGCCTGGCCGAGGCCTTGGGCCCCGTCATCGATGAAATGGACGACCGCTTCAACGGACAGGGCATCAATGGCCACTCCACCGGGCTGGCTGATCTTGATGAGCTGCTGCAGGGCCTGCGCGGCTCTCACGTAATTATCATCGCCGGGCGGCCAGGGACTGGCAAAACAACCCTGGGCCTGGGGATTGCCGAGCATCTGACAATCCGCAACGGCAAGTCCGCGCTGGTGTTCTCGCTCGAGATGTCCGGCAAGGAGCTGTCGAAGCGAAGCCTGGCGTCTGCCTCGGCTGTAACGCTGGGCAACATCGACACTGGCAAGGCCATGGGTGACGGTGAGCAGATCCAGAAGATCACTGCCGCTGTCGGGCGTATGCGTGACGCCGACCTGCGTATCTGCCAGAAGGGCGGCCTTCCGCTGAGCCGCATCCGCAACATCGCGCGTTTCCAGCACAAGGCCAAGCCTTTGGACCTAATCGTCATCGACTACATCGGGCTGATCGCGCCAGAGGCAGGTAGCCGCCAGCAGAATCGCAACCTCGAGCTCGGAGCGATCAGCCGCGGGATCAAGGGCATGGCCAAGGAGCTGAACGTGCCAGTTATCGTTCTGGCCCAGCTCAACCGAAGCATCGAGACCCGCACAACCAAAAAGCCGCAGATGTCGGACCTGCGCGACTCCGGCGAGATCGAGCAGGACGCCGACATCATCCTGATCGCGCACCGGGATGCAGATTCCGATCTTGGACAAAGCGGCGTTACTGAAATCGACGTAGTGAAGCACCGCCACGCGTCGACCGGGCACTGCCTATTGCAGCACCAGGGTGAATTCGCCCGCTTCACCAACTACGCCGGATCGCGTGAACAGCAGCAGGCTTCCGCACAGCCGGCACGGCGGTCATCTCGTTCGATGCTCAACGATTTCAAGCCAGGGGGTAGCTTCTGATGGGTCAAACAATCTTCGCGCGTGGCGGCTACCTCATGCGCTCCCACTCCGAAACGCGCTGGGCCGACATGATGGACGCCCTGAATATCGACTGGCTGTACGAGCCGCGCCTGGTGAAAACCCGGCATGGCGCTTATCTGCCTGACTTTTACCTGCCTCGGGCCGGCCTGTTCGTTGAGGTGAAAGGCCCTCACCCAACGGAAATCGAGCGCGAAAAGGCCATGGACGCTAGCGCCGCGACCGGATGCCCGGTGGTTATCGCCTATGGCGATATGCAGTTCATGTTCCCAGGCGTCGGCGGTGCACGGCTGCTTGTCCTGTATGCCGGGCGCACCGTCGAGTTCAGCACTCACGAGCTGCATGGCCTGATCGAGCATGGGCTCGGGAAAGACGCATACCACGGCTACCTGCGTGTCGGCATGAAGCAGCCACACCCCGGCGCATTGCATATCTACGAAATCGCCCAGAGCTCACGGTGGCCGCTATGGACCGCAGCGTGCGAGAGCGTTACCTGGCCGGGGTGAGCCGGGAGGCCAATGCAGAGAAGACCGCCATGCACAGCCAAATGAGCCGCTGTGAATGGGCACTAACCAAGTTCGTCGAGAAGCTCAATGCTCGCAAGGAGGCAGCATGAACCGTGCACACCTGCTGGCCAAGTTGAACATCAAGCGCGCCGGGCAGCCGGCCGGGGAGGGTGTATGAGCCCGATGAAGAAGATCCGCGCCGCTCTGATTCTCGCGCAGACGTTCGCGAAGCACGGCGTGCTGTTCGTGCCGGTGATCTGCGAGACCGAGGAAGAGCACGCGCAGTTGCTCGCCCGGGTCATGAAGAAGCTCGACGAGATGGAAGCTGCCGAGGAGAAGCACTGATGGACACCAACAAGATGCGCAGTGAGCTCCGCGTTTCGGCCGAGCGCGCAATTGCTAACAACCATCCTGGCGGCAACGGCAATCCTTTCCCTGCTCTCGCCGTTCGTGCAGTCGACGTTTTGGCCCTGCTCGCGGAAATCGAGCGGTTGTCGACCAGTCGCAGCAAAAAAGAGCGAGAGCTTGAACAAGAGCTTGAAACCTGGCGCCACGGACCATTCTGCTGGACCTGCGGCGACACCGGCGACGTGCACGACATCACCGGGGAGTGGCGAGGCGAATGCGATTGCCTATCCGCCCAGCTCATCAACGCCAATCGAGAGCGCGACCAGCTCAAGGCCGAGAATGAGGCGCTGCGCACGGCACTGAGCGAGTGCATCGCTTCGCTGGCTGGCGAGATGAACCAGAAGTATGCAGGGCAGAAACCGGAAGACATGCATCCGGTAACGCTCCGCGATTACCACCGAGACATCGCGGAGCTAGCCGGATACCGGGCGGCCATGGCCAAGGAGGCATCCCATGGATAAATTCGGTCTCCTCTTCGCGCTGATCGTTGGCATCTCCATCGGCTGGGTCTGGGCACATCACACAGTCGCTGCCGAGTGTGAGCGCCTGGGCAAGTTCTACGTCGGCAAGCGCACTTTCGAGTGCGTGAAGATCGAGGAGAAGGCCAATGGCTGAGCTCGCACTGATCCGTACCTCGCATGGCCTGGTGCCGGCAACCGACGCTGACCGCGAAACCATCCAGCATTGGAAGGCTGGCCAGGTCATCCACGGCAAGTTCACCAAGATGCGCAACGCCAAATTCCACCGCAAGTTCTTCTCCATGCTGGATCTGGCATGGGAGTACTGGGAGCCTGCGGGAGGCCTTGTGCCTCGGCAGGAGCTGCGAGGCATCTGGGGCTTGGCCAAGTACTTCGAAGACCTGAACCAGCGCCCTGGGCAGCTCACAAACGCCGTGGAGTGCTACATCGCCAAGCTCGAGGCTGACCGCGCCGATCGTTTCCCAGTGGTGGACAAGAGCCGTGAGGCCTTCCGCGAGTGGGTGACCATTGAGGCTGGCCACTTTCACCTGGTGCAGACGCCAGATGGAGTGCGCAAGGAAGCCAAGTCGATCAGCTGGGCGAACATGGACGACACCGCATTCGAGCCGCTGTACCGCGACGTGTTCAACGCCTGCTGGCGGCTGGTGCTGTCGGCTCACTTCGAAACCGAGGCTGCTGCGCTGGATGCTGCCGACATGATGGGGAGCTACGCATGAAGGTCGTTAGCAAGAAGGTGCGCGATAGCGCCCGCGGCCAGGACTGCACTGTCAATGATCAGGAAGAAAGATGGCGTCCGGTTCGGGGCTTTGTAGGCCTCTACGAGGTGAGTAACCTGGGCCGCGTCCGCTCGATCAGCAGATACGTGAAGTTCGGTCGTGGCGAAAAGTTGATTGAAGGCCGGATCCTGGCTCAAAGCATGAGCGCAGGATATCCAGCGGTTTGCCTCTGCGATGGTCCCGATCAATCCAAAAGGAACATCCACCGGCTGGTCGCAGAGGCTTTCGTTCCTGGTGAGGGGGAGGTTGTCAGGCACCTTGACGGGGATCAAATGAACTCAAGGGCTGAGAACTTGGCCTGGGGCTCTCACAAAGACAATGAGGCTGACAAGGTTCGGCACGGCACAAAGCTTGAGGGGGTATTTCACCCGAACGCCAAGGTAACGCCGGATCAGGTTCGCCAGATCCGCCGGCTTCACGCGCAAAAGAACTCCCAACTGGATATCGCCAGAGTGACAGGGGTTAACCGCGGCACCGTTGGAAAGATCGTTCGCGGAGAAGCCGGCCTTCTTGAGCAGGGACAGGTCCGATTCGCTAGCGTTCTTGCTACTGGTGTTCTGGCCACTAGCGTCTGGGTACACGGAGACGCTGTGGCCAGAGAAGCGAACCTTGATCTTCTCGATCATCTCGGGCGTGTCCCGCACCGAGTGGAACTCATCCAGCGCCAGCGGCAGGCCTTCCCGGACCACGTACACGACCGCAGCCATCTTCATGACGTTGAAGTCCATGCCGATGTGCACGGCCTCACCCGGCCTGATGCGCTCACTGGTGCGACACTCGGCCCGGTCGAAGGTGTAGTACACGACTCCGGCGTAGTTCTCGAAGCCGGCCTCGTATTCCTGACGGAACGTGCGCGGGTCCATCTTGCGGCGGGCAGCGTCCAGTTCATCGGCCGGGACGTTGCCGCCCTGCAGCGAGGTGTACTGCCAGCTCTTGTGATCCGGCTCACCGCCCGGCTGCCCGTCGCGGTAGGTGTCATAGCAGTGGTTGAAGCCCTTCGGGGTCCCGATCCGCAGCGCATGCCCGCCCTTTCTCGACTCCCCGGTCTGGGGGATCTTGTACTGGCAGGTCGAGAGCATTGGCCTGAGCACTTCTTCCCAGGCTGCCCACGGGCAGTCCGCCCATTCGTCCACCAGGACGAAAAACAGGCCGGAGCCCCGCAGGTTGTCGTAATTGTCCAAGCCGACCACACGCATGATGTGGCCGGACTTGAGGGTAATCGAGCACTCGGTCTCGTTCGGCCGGGCTGCGCGCCAGGCCTCTGGGATGGCCTGCTTCAGCCGGCGCCAGAAGACCCGCTTGGCCTGCTTGAACGTCGGCGCGCCATACCATATCTCGTCCTCGACGCTCACGCCCCACTCCGCAGCCAGCCGGGCCGCGCGGCGCATCTCTGCCTTGCCGAGGAAGGTCTTGCCGAATCGACGCCCGCACACCGCATCACGGAAACGCGCCTCGGGCTGAAAGCCCCAAACGTAGATGTTCGCCTGCTTCGGCGTCAACTTCACCGGCGGGTCATAGGTACGGGGTAGTCGGGACACCTTCGTCTGGCTCCAGCTTGTACTCAGCAACGGCGTGCTGCTGGTCCGCCTGGGAGCCCAGCTTGTCGGGTTCGATCTTGCGGTTGCTGTACATGTCGCCGCATTCCTTGGCCGCCTGCTCGTACAGTTGCGCCGTCAGAGCCAGGTTCCGCATTCCTTCGGCTTTGTCAGCCATCCTATTGAGGCCGCGCAAACGGTAGGCCTTGTTGGCGATGGGAATTTCAGTGATGTCTTCGCGGAAGCGCTTGCGAGTGTCTTCGAAGAGCTGCTTCCACTTGGCGGCTAACCCCTTCCCAGAGACCTTCGTGGGGTCGTGCGACTCGATCTGCTGCCGGGTGATGGTCAAACCGAATTCCTTTTGTACCGACTCGGCCACCTGGGAAGGCGTATCGAAGCAGGCCAAGGCCTGAATTACGAAGACCTTCACCTCACTTGATAGGGCTGCCATAGGCGTTCATCCGTCCAAACCTGTCCAAAAATCAGGCCGACTTCAGTAGACAGGTTCCGCAGGCCCTCGCAATGTTGATCTTGGCCACCTCGGGCGGCCGGCTTGCAGCGTCGATCAGCTGCTGGACTTCTTCGCTGGCACCGTAGCGCCGTACCACTCCGACGAACTCTTCGACGTCATGGCCGCGCAGGTACAGCTTGGGTAGCCCGTCCTGTGTGAACTTGGGTGCGCCGTACTCATCAGTTACCTGGGCGATGTGGTACAGCTCGTGTTCGACCAGGGCGCAGAACTCAGCATCGGTGCACTGGGAGCAGTAGTCGGCGGCCAGGGTGATGAGGTAGTCCGGCTCCTCGCCGAACCATTCTCGCATCTGCTGCTCTTGCCGGGCCTTCTGCCATCCGCCAGCGCGGAACATCAGCTGCTCGGCCTGGCCAAGGACGACCCGCCCCTGTTTGGCGAACCCAGTCGATGCCCAGAGCACGCCGATGTTGGCGTCGATCAGGTGGGCGTGCTCTGGGTTATGGATGCTGCCGGTGTCGGCAAGAATCTCGGCCTTAAGCCAATCCCATATTTCAGGGGCAGGAGCCAAGCGGATACCGAAGTCGGATAGCTCGGACAGTTCAAGCAGTGACGATGGAGGATACGGCCTATCCATAGGTCACCTTGTGTTTGAAATGATGTTGCGGTGCCGGGACGGCAGGAGTCTATTCAGTGCAGGAGGGAGTACTAGCCGAAAGGCGATTGGCTCAACGCAAGCTATGCATGGTGATTGCTCCATCTGGCTGCCATGCGGCATTCCATTTCAAGCGCTCGCACGAGAGGCCGACCCGATTAGCTCTTATCATCATGCACAGTGACCCTCACTCCAGTAGCAACGATCTCGTACTCCGTTTCGGAGATCTTGTTCACGGCACCACCCATTTGCATTTCGAAATGCTTCAAGCCTTCATGTCGAACCATGCCGCTCGAAGAGCGCTCGACCGTCTCGTCTTGGTAGATGTAGATGACGTACTCGACATTATCCGTGCCAAGCCCAACTATTCTTCCAACATATTTATCTGCCATGTCCGGACTCCTTGCGTGAAGCATCAAGGTAGCCGGTGCCAACAGATCAATCCACTGCATTGAAGCGTTAATCATGAATATGATGCTGGTCTGAGCGTGAGCACGCTCATGCAGCATTGGGCGACCCGATCCGGTAGGCTCGTTCCATCGCCTCCCAGTCGGGTTGCTTCGTTGTCATGGGATACCTACTTAAACCAGCCGGTCGCCTCTACACCACAGCCATAGCAGTGCACTGCGCCACTGGCTTGGCCTGGCTTGCGCATGATGAAAAACGTTTCTGAGCCGCAGTTGCAGTGGAATGCCTCGTCACCTGGCTGCGGACCAAATGGATACTTGAAGGCGCCGCGATGGGTACCGCACTCCGGACACTCCATCTGCGTGACACCTACCGGGGCAGTCGCTACCCATTCATGCTGACAGTTCGCGCAGATGCACTCGCCGGAGGCGTGCGGCTCCTCTCGCTCCCGCCGTTTCCGCTCAACCACGTTCATTTGGCCACCATCTTGTGTGATTCGGCGTGGGCGTGGCCGTGCAACAGGCCGACCAGCAGTCCCTGCGGCAGCCCGGCATCCTTGGCTGCATCAATGGCTTTGACCAGAGCGGCATCGAACTCTGCCACCGCATGGTCGATATCCGTGCTTACCGGAAGCTCATGGCGAATTCGTGTGACGTTGCTCATGGCCAACCGTTGATCTGATGGGAAGACAATTCACCAGAACAAAAAACCGCCCGAAGGCGGCTAGCAAGTGATTTATTAGCGCTTTCCCAATTTATTGGGTGCTTCAATCAGCTCAAATGTTCTACTTCACGACTTTCGCGGATCATTTTTGACATCTTTCTCAGCAACCTTGTCGTGCCGACTATAGAGCTCTGCCTTTGAAGCCCGCTCGGTGTTGGCACCCTTACTTCCTTCCGCCCTTGGGCCTTGGGGAGATGTATTTTCGCCAGAGCTTCTTTCACCCTGGTGCGATGTTTTATCTGTCATATAAACCTCTGATGAGCCCGGTTTTCCGAGCTCAAATAAATGAATTACTCAGCGAGTGATCCATCATGTGTACGCATCTGCCTCCGGTCACTCTCCGGACCTTTATCAAGGCCTGGCTTGTCATCATCTGGGGTGTAGACTAGAGGGTAGCCAGCTTCGAGGAGCTTATGTGGTGAAAGAGCCGTACGTGGTTGGGTGCCTCTACCAACGGCGCCCAGGATAAGTCCAACCAGTCTGCTGACTACTGAACTTTTCCATATTTGAAGCTTTTTGACGTTCAGGGGAATCAGGTTCTTGTTTAGGTGTAGCGTCGGGATCGATATAGTCGTCCCTATCCTCTGGGCTAGATTTGTCCAACCCCTCACGCTTTTCTGTACCTTCTTCAACTTCCAATTCAAGTCCCGGGGATCCATTTGGTTTGGTAATGTCACTAGACATAAGTACCTCTCAATAACTCAGAAAATCTGAGCTAAAGCGAGTATGCGCCCTAAGCCTGACATAGGGTAAAATAACAGACCATCGGGACAATTAATAAGACCGGCGCAGTTCTGTGCCTCTTGAGGCCCTCTTCGGGCAATAAAAAACCCGGCTCAGTGGCCGGGTTCTGGTGTGCCACTCCTCAACACGCGCAGGAATGACAGGATGGGAGTAATTTCGCTCAGTCGCTCACTGATGTCAATAGGCGATTACGCCGCATGACTCATAAGCAAGCCCTCAACCTCTAGGATCATCCTCACCTTTTCCAGTGCCTCTTCCACCATTCCGTTCAGCTTTTCGTTGATGTCCGCCCGCCACCGGCGCCTGGTCGACTCGGGCGCTGCATCGAGGTCCCAGGTGTTCATGTCGTAGAAGCTGTCGGGAAGGATGATCACATCCTCTTCCACTGCTTCTATGCGCTTCTTCTCTGATGCTCCCGCAGCGACGGCTGAGCTGATTCAAGTTCAGGTGACGTCGCGAGGAAGCGACTGCCTGAAACTTACTGCCGTCGACCGCAACCAGGTCACCGGCAATCAAACCGGCAGCTCGACAGAACTGCACAAAAGCCCGGCATGTCGTGACGAAAGCAGCTTTGTTGTTTTTGCGGAAGTCAGCGATGGTCTTGAAGTCGGGTTTAAGCCGGTTGATCAGCCACATCACTTCGATGTTGCGCTGGCACTCGGCTTCCAGGCGCCGCGATGAACGGATGCGCTGAAAATAGCCATAGAGGTAGAGCTTCAACTGATCGGCGGGGTCATAGGCTGGGCGCCCAGTGGCCTTCGGCTGGGCTTTTTCGAAGCCGAGCAGGCCCAGATCCAGCTTGGCTACATACAGGTCGATGACCCGTACGAGGTGATCTTCAGGGATCAATTCCTCCAGCGAGACCGGGAACAGGCTGGTCTGGCTGCGAGACTCTCCTTGTATGTAGGCCATAACGAAAAAATGCTCCGTATCTTTCGATACGGAGCATTCTCTTAAAGGGCCGGGCAGATTGCTAGGTTTTCACACAGTCTGCTCGGGTGCCTTTTCTTTTGGCAGAACTGTTGAGCGCTCACCGTCCTGGAAGCGAGCTATCCTTGCTCGTCCAAGGTGGACAGCTGCATGAGCCGATAAGGGTTGCGCACGTGGCCGACCGGGATCGCCAGCTGCGTCCACGGGCGATCAAATGCTGCGTGTAACGCCGCCATCGACCCTGATGTTCTGCCCGGTGATGTAGGCCGCGCCTTCGCTAGCAAGGAACGCAATGGTCGCAGCGATCTCTTCGCTGGTGCCGTAGCGTTTGAGCGGCACGCTATCGCGGCGTTGTTCGGTGGCCGGCAAGCTGTCGATCCAGCCAGGAAGGACATTGTTGATGCGCACGTTATCGCCGGCGAAATTGTCGGCGAATATCTTGGTGAACGCGGCAAGGCCCGAGCGGAATACGGCAGAAGTCGGGAACAGCTCGCTGGGTTCGAACGCCCATGCAGTGGAGATGTTGATGATCACGCCGCTTTTCTGACGCTGCATGTAAGGCGTCACCAGGCGAGTCGGGCGAATGACATTGAGCAGGTAAGTATCCATACCCTTGTGCCAATCCTCGTCGCTGATTTCCAGGATTGGCGCGCGCGGACCATGGCCGGCGCTATTGACCAGCACATCGATACGGCCCCACTTCTCCACGACAGCGTCGACCAGGCGTTGCAGATCTTCAACCGACTGGTTGCTGCCGGTTACACCAATACCGCCAAGTTCGGTAGCCAACGCCTCGCCCTTGCCCGAAGAGGAGAGGATACCCACCTTGAAGCCCTCGGCGGCCAGGCGTCGCGCTGCCGCAGCGCCCATGCCGCTGCCACCTGCCGTGATAATCGCAACTTTTTCTACTGACATGCTGCCTCCAATCGCTCAATGCTGGTTTTTCAGGTGCATTCACCTTAGCAGCAGTCCCATTGGTGAGGGAGACAGCTAAACTTCACTATTGCGATAGATTAACTATCGGCAGCTTGTTGCTTTAGCCAGTGTTGGACGATGCTCAATGAGTCCGGCTGTTTCGTCTTGCGCGGCCAGACCAGATAAAACGACTTGTCGACCCTGAGTTGCTGGGTAAAAACCTGCATCAGCCGGCCTGCGGTAATGTCATCTCCGACGAACGCAGGGTTGGCCAAGGCAATGCCCTGGCCGCTGATTGCCGCCTCAATGGCCAATGAGGTCTGATTGAAGCGCAAGTTTCTGGCGGTGGGTTGCAGGTGATGCGGGAACAGCTCTGCAAGGAACTGAGGCCAGAAATTATGGGCATCGTGCAACATGACGAAGTCCTGCAACTGAGCAAAACTGGCAGGTATTTCGCTGCCTTCGAACAGCCTAGGGCTGGCCACCGCAACGATTCGCTGCTCCATCAGCAGCTCGCTATTCAAACCTGCTCCGAATTCGGGTTTGCCGTAGCGGACAGCGATATCCACGCCATCGGTGCTGAAGTGCGACAGTCGATCGGTTGCCAGCACACGCAAATCGATGTCTGGATGACGCTGCGCAAAATTGCCGAGCCTGGGAATCAGCCATTTCGAGGCGAAGGTAGGTGTAACGCTGACTGTCAGGTGAGAAGTCTGTGGCCTGAGCAGGCGTGTTGCCTCGTCGATCATCGCCAGTGCACTGCGGATGCTTGCGCTGTAACCCCGGCCCGCATCAGTCAACGCCAAGCCCCGGGGTAGGCGTTCAAACAAACGCAGATCCAGGCTCGCCTCCAGCCCGCGTATGTGCTGGGCAACTGCCGCCTGGGTCACGCCCAGTTCCTCGGCAGCAACACGGAAGTTCAAGCGGCGAGCCACCACTTCAAAAACACGCAACGCGTTCAGCGAGGGCAAATCAGGGAAACCGTCTGGCATGGCAATGAAAATTCTATCGAGTGGGGCAATTTTTTCTGTCTCTCTGATGCCTTCACAAGGTTGATTACCTGATCGGGTTCGAAAGATTCACTGTGCCGAGGCTACTCCCTGAAAATGGCTAGCGAAACCCGTACCGATCGAAAGCATCGCTTGGCTAGCTTGCTGAAACGTTTCTTCGTGTCTATAAAAGGGGCACAACTCCAAGAAAGGCAACCTGTCATGCCCCTCCTCAAATTCTTCGTTGCTCTCGGCGCCCTGTCCGCGGCCTCCCACACCATGGCCTGGGATTACGTTCTGCTCGACACCGACAAAGCCGCCCAGAACTGGCAGATCACCAGCCAGCAACTTGGCGTAAAAACCGACAAGCCCTTCAGCGTTACCCTGCGCACTTTGCACGGAGGCCGGCAAGAGGGTGTCAGCATCGTCGACATCGATAACGGTACGATGAAAATTTCGGTAGTGCCGACCCGCGGAATGAACGTCCTGCAGGCGTCGGTCGGTAATGTGCGCATGGGCTGGGATTCGCCGGTCAAGGAAGTGGTCAACCCGTCCTTCATCGAACTCAATGGGCGCAATGGTCTTGGCTGGCTGGAGGGTTTCAACGAACTGGTCGCCCGCTGCGGTTACGAATGGGTTGGCCACCCCGGCGTCGACAATGGCGAGCTGCTGACCCTGCACGGCCGGGCCGCCAACATACCTGCGAACAAAGTCACCCTGCACATCGATGAGAAACCACCATACGCCATCAGCTTGCGTGGTGAACTGAAAGAGCAGGCGTTCAAGAAAGTCGACTTCTCCGTCGCGACCGAACTGGTCACCGAGCCGGGCAGCGTGATGTTCGCCCTCAACGACACCCTGACCAACAACGGTGATTATCCGAAGGAATACCAAGCGCTGTATCACAGTAATTTCAGCACTCCGTTTCTGGAGGAGGGCGCACGGTTCGCCGCACCCGTGAAACAGGTGTCACCGTTCAACGACAAGGCCAGGGCCGATTTGCCTGATTGGCAAACCTACCGAGCACCCACCAGGGACTATGACGAAACGGTTTATAACGTGGTGCCGTATGCCGACGCCCAGGGCAATACGTTGGCCGTATTGCATGACAAGGCTGGCAATCTGGGCGTTTCGGTCGGCTTCAATACTCGGACACTGCCTGTATTTTCCCTGTGGAAAAATACCGATACCCAAGGCCAGGGTTATGTGACGGGGCTGGAGCCAGGGACGAGCTTCTCCTACAACCGCCGTTACCAGCGGCCACTGAATCTGGTGCCGACGATCGGGCCGAAGGAAAACAGGCAGTTCCATATCAGCTACAGCTTGTTGGCGGACAAAATGGCAGTGGACAAGGCTTTGAAGCAGGTTGGCGAGATACAAGGTGGGCACGAAACCGAGGTGCGGCAGACGCCATTGGTTGATCTGACCAAGGGGTAGCGCCGGCCGGAGCATGTCGGCCGATGCGCAAGGCATCGGCCACAAGTGCAGGTCCTCGTGAATCGTTCAAGAGAAACCCACCAAAAGACCATTTGCATCTCACCCATCGCTTGTAGAAAATCCCCCTTTTGCACGAATGGATACGCGCATGAAGGTCGAGAAGACCACGCAATACACGACGGATGAAGGGATCGTCTTCAGTCTCTCGAAAATCACACTCATGGAAAGCGATCGAGGCCGACTGCGTGAGCTGCACTTTGGTGAGGCGAAACGCGCGCATTATCAAGTCAACAGCATGGTCGTCGATATGTACGACCGGATGCAGGCCCGAAATCTGCCATGTCTGCTGACAGTCCGCATTTCCAATCCACTGACTCGACAGCAGGCTGATGCCATCAACACCGTGCGAGGCAACGTTGCCAAGGGGATCGCTGCGGCCTCCGGTGGTGCTGCCGGGAAGGTGGGCGCGTTGGCAGGGCCGGTCATTGGCTGGGCCTCGGGTGCAGTCGTGACGACAGGTATGAACTGGTACTTGAAAGGGGCGTTGCCTAGCTTGCATGCAGGTGATGTGCTGATCAGTATCGAGGGAGAGGTTCATGGCGGGATTGGCCCACAACGCTCTGGCGTGACGCTGGTCATCAAGGTCTGAGGAATTGCACATGCCCTACATCCTGCAGACGGTCGCCCTGATGATGCTGGGCGCGATCCTCGTTCAGTTTTTAAAACCATACCGGCTGCGCAAGTGGCTGGGTCTGGTACTACTTGCAGCAGGACTGGTCGGGATCTTCAGCGTCGGCCAGCAGCAGGTCCTGGGTTTTGACTTGGAGCTGCTGACGTTGCTAGCTGTGCCGTTGGGCGTAGTATTGTTCCTGACGCGCCGGCGGTTCACGGACATGTGAGGCCAAGGAGGTGCCTGTAGAGTGCCGGCTGGTCGGCGTCCAGGCCGGTGATGAACTCGGTACACGCTAGCCTTCAGGCGGGCACCTCCCGCACACGAACTCATCCGATCCCAGGCGGTGTGAGCCGAACTCCACAACATAGCCAACCCCGCGGCACTCCGCCTCGGCCCTGGCAGTCTTCTGGTCGGCATAAACATCGACGAAATGCCAGGGATGCCGGTCTCTCAGTACGCCCCATCCAAGCACCCAGCCGTCATTGTCCGGATCGGGTGGCAGGTTTTTCGCCAAGCTGCGGATGCTCATGTTCACTCCGGGGGGCTAACCAGCTCTGCTTATGTAGCAACCTAAACTCAAGACCTGGATAAAACCGTGAATGAGGCATCGCATTTCGGCTCCAGCAACACGGGCCTGTCGAATAGCGTACAGCCATTGGCGATGCTGATGGGCCCGCCGCTGGCCTTCTCAAGGCGAGCCCATAAGCCGAGGTCGTGGATTACTATACGCGTAGCGGTGCAGGGTTGATGAAGGCTGAGTTCGTACTCGATTCGCTCAAGAACATCCCTTGCTTCTTCTTCCGTCATATTGGCCACTCCCTTCCAAACCACGTGCTACCCCATGCCAGGCTGGTTGCCAGGCGGGGATTCGAGCGCTTACCTGTAACTAGAGAGCAAGGTGCGCCCATTGGTTCGCTTTATCTGGTGGGCCGGAAGCCATTTCTGACCGCCTGCGCTTGAATGCAAAAGGGTAGCGTGCGCTGCGCCAACAGCCAGCGCACTTGAGCCATCACTCCTCGAACTGAATCACCATCCGCCCTTTGATCTTGCCCTCCAGCATCTCCTCGAAGATCTGGTTGATATCCTCGATCGGCCGCAGGGTCACCTTCGGCACCACTTTCCCTTCCGCCGCAAACTGGAAAGCTTCCTGCAGGTCTTGCCGAGTGCCGACCAGCGAGCCGATCACTTCGATACCGTCCAGCACCAGGCGCGGGATATTCAGGTTCATGGCTTCCGACGGCAGGCCGACCGCAACCAGGCGGCCACCCGCGCGCAGGGCATCAACGGCCGAGTTGAAGGCAGCCTTGGCAACGGCGGTAACCACGGCGGCATGGGCGCCACCGGTCTTGGCCTGGATGACCTTGGCGGCATCCTCGGTGCGTGAATTGACGACCAGGTCGGCGCCCATCTCGCTGGCGAAGCGCAGTTGCTCTTCGTTGACATCGATGGCTATCACTTTGGCGTTGAAAACGTTTTTGGCATATTGCAAGGCAAGGTTGCCCAGGCCGCCAAGACCGTAGATGGCGATCCATTGGCCGGGACGGATGTTGGATATCTTTACCGCCTTGTAGGTGGTTACGCCGGCGCAGGTAATGCTGCTGGCGGCAGCGGAGTCGAGCCCGTCGGGCACTTTGACCGAGTAGTCGGCCTTGACGATGCAGGCTTCAGCCATACCCCCGTCCACGGTGTAGCCGGAGTTCTTCACTTCGCGGCACAGGGTTTCGTTGCCGCTGGTGCAATACTCGCAATGCCCACAGCCCTGGTAGAACCATGCCACACTGGCACGGTCGCCCGGCTTGAGCGAGGTGACGCCTGGCCCTACTTCCTGGACCACGCCGATGCCTTCATGGCCTAGCACTACACCGGACTTGTCACCGAAGTCGCCATTTTTAACATGCAGATCGGTGTGGCACACACCGCAGCATTGCATTTTCAGCAGCGCTTCACCGTGCTCGAGAGGGCGCAGGGTTTTCTCCACCACATCCACGCGACGGCCTGGTGCAACAACAGCAGCTTTCATATGAGCCTCCGTGTCATCCGAATGAGCTTGGGTTATCGCAGGGGTTAGCATAGCCCTTGCCTGGTGGGGCAAAACTGCTTCAGGTCATGGTCTGGGGTGGCAACCGCCTTGCACACATTTACCTGCCTTGCGCAGCCACTTGTGGGGGCAACTGTCTTGCTCAATTTCTAAAAGCTGGCGCGATCCCTGTGGGAGCGGGCATGTCTAGGCGTCGAACCGCCGCGAACACCGGCGCAGCCGGTGCCAGCCACCGCGTCGCCTGCTTCGCGGGCTTGCCCGCTCCCACAGGGTTCTGTGTAAGGCTCGCCACAAAAAGAAAAGCCCGCGGCAATAATGCGGCGGGCTGCAAGAACATACGGAGCAGGGCCAGTGTGCCCACCCGGATGTCAGTATTTCGTGAAGGTCAGGTCATGAGCTTGTCATGCATGGCTCAGTTCCAGTTGGCTGATGACACATACCGAACCGTCCTCGGCAGGCGTGGTGTCGGTGTAGTCCACCTGGTTGTATACCCCCCCATGGAATTTGAGCGTGCGCGTCGCCCAGGTCGCCCCCAGTTGCTGGGGCGATGTGCTGCCAATACGGCCGTTGCAGCTTGCGCTGACCGTGCAGGCGCCGTTGTTTGTCACATCGATGCTGACATCGAAACGTGCACCGAGCGGTACGTCGGCCAGCACCGTGCTGCTGCTCGTGGCCGTCTGGTTGAAGTCGGTGCGAAAGCCCACGGTGATCTTGCCTTTGTTCCAGAACACCTTGATGGGCGGGTTGTCGTCGTCTTTGACGTGCATCTGGGCAATCACCACCTTTTGCGCAAGGTTCACTTTCTGCAGTGTCATGGTCTGGTAATTGCGGTGCCTGGCGGCGCTGTTCAGTGCCCAGTACGCGGGCTCCTTCCACTCGCAGCGGGTGCGGTGGGTGCTTTTGCTGGAGGCGCCCTTGGTGGGGGCGGTCATACGGATGGAGCCGTCGCTCAGCCGGGCGATGACTTCAGGCAGGGTCGCCAGCGCCTGGGCACCGGTCAACTCCAGAGCTACCGGGTTGGTCGCGGACTTCGGAACGGGAGTGGTGATGATGAGGTTGTCGATATATACAGCCATGGGCTTTCTCCTTGAAAAACGACAGGTCCTGCATCATTTGCGAGCCTGGCCAGCATGGGCGCGGTTCACTGTGATTCGCCAAGGCTGGACGAAGGGCAAAACCAGGGGATAAAAAAGCCCGCCATGGGAGGCGGGCAACTGACGTTTGAAGGGAGAGCCTGCAGACTGGACCTTGCGGGTTAACCGAGCATTAAGCGGTAATGCATTGACCTGCGCAGCCGATCAGCCTATACAGGCCTGCCACCGGCCCAGGAGCCAGCATGCACGACGAAGACGACCTGCACGAACCCGAGCACGATCACCTGCTTGATCATGAATTCCTCTACGACGATATCGAGCCTGAAGCGGATGCCCAAGGCGCCGAGGACGAAGTGGAGGAAGACGAGGAAACGCTGGATGACCTCGATGACGAGGAACGCGATCACCCAGCCTGGTTCGACGACTGCGAAGACGACTGACTCAGCGCCGGTCTGCCGAGAAACGCCCTGGGCCGCTCACTGCCAGCATCAGCAGGCCGCCCATGATGCTGAGGTTTTTCAGGAACTGGGTCATGTTGGCGCTGCGCTCAGGGTCGACCATGTTCCAGAACGGGTGGCCCAGCAGCGCCGTGCCCAGCACGAACAGCGCAAGCAGGAAAGCCAGCGGCCGGGTGTAGAAACCGAGGATCAGCAGAATGGCCACGACGAACTCCATGAACACGGCAACTGCCGCTGCCAGCATGGGGGCAGGTGCGCCCAGTGAAGTCATGTAGCCAACCGTGCCTTCGAACCCGGTCAGCTTGCCCCAGCCAGACAAGACGAACAGGATCGTGAGCAACACACGGGCAATCAGGATAATGATGTCGCGTTGACCATCGAACAGGGAGTAGCGCATGGCGGCGTTCCAGTGGGCGGGTACAAGCACCACTGTAGCAGCTGCGCAAAGGATTGCTGGCGGGCAGCAAAAAGGCACCACAAGGGCGCCTTCACGAGAAATTTGGTGCGAGTGGCGGGACTCGAACCCGCAAGGCTCACGCCGACAGATTTTAAGTCTGCTGTGTATACCAATTCCACCACACTCGCACGCTTGAATGGGCCGTAACGACCAGCTCGCTTCTAAGCAGAAGGGCTTCGCAATCAAGCGCGCTTTATAACCCATTGTTATAGTTGAGTCAACCACAGCGCCTATGATCAACAGAATGAAGGGTCGATCGAATGGGCAATTGACACCTTGCTGTCATTACGCCACTGTTGCCCCTTTATTGGATCCAAGAGCGTGCAGTGATGACCCCGTCCGGTACTTCCGAGCGCATCGTGCGCCCGCGGCTGTTCTGGCGACTGTTGTTCGTGCTGGTGGTCGTGTTGGGGGCGTTTCTCTACCTCAGCCTGATCAGCCTGGGCGCTTACCTGCTGATGCTGGGGTTCGATGCCGAACACCTTCAACCGCAGCGGCTGATGGCCCTGGCCGGTGGCGGGTTTATCCTGCTGGTCGGCTTATGGTTGCTGAAAGTGGCGATGCCACGGCGCATCAGCCCGGTGCTGGTTGAGCCCGGGCGTTGAACTTCGCTCTCTTTTCTCTCCTGCTGTGCCGGTGGAGCTCGCATGGTTTCAGCTGATTGCCTCGACCACCCCATCATGCCCGCCCACCGCTATGAACAGCTGGTTCAGTCGGTGGTGGATTACGCTATCTACATGCTCGACCCGTCCGGCAATGTAGTGTCATGGAACGCAGGCGCTCAACGCATCAAGGGGTACCGTGCCGATGAAGTGATCGGCCAGCATTTCTCATTGTTCTTCACCCCCCAGGATTGCGCCGAGGGCCGCCCGGAACGCTTGCTGCGTCAGGCGCTGGAGCAGGGTGTGGCGCAGGATGAGGGCTGGCGCGTACGCAAGGATGGCACGCAATTCTGGGCGCTGGCCGCCCTGGATGTGATCCGCGATGACCAGGGCCAGGTCGTCGGCCTGGCCAAGGTGACCCGGGATATCACCGACCGTCGCGAGTCGGCGCTGCAACTGGACGCGGTGCGCGCCCAGCTGTTCCAGGCACAGAAGCTGGAGGCCCTCGGCCAGTTGACCGGTGGTCTGGCGCATGACTTCAACAACATGTTGACCATCATCATCAGCTCGGCGCGCCTGGCGCTGGACACCCAGGACCCGGCACGCGCCAAGCGCATGCTGCAACACATTCTCGATGCCGGGCAGCGTGGCACCGAACTGACCCAGCAATTGCTCAGCTTTGCCCGCCACCGCAAGCTTGATGTGGCTTGCGTCGCCCCGGAGAACCTTATTGCAGCCACTCGTGGTCTGCTGGAGCATGCGCTGCCTGATTCGATTGAGCTGAAGGTGCTGTTGCAACCGGACCTGCCCCTGATCGAGGTGGATGCCGGGCAATTGCAGATGGTGTTGCTCAATCTGTTGTTCAATGCCCGCGATGCCATCACGGGGCAGGGCCGGATCAGCTTGACCGTCGATGTGGTCGAACTGACCGGCAAGTTTGAAGGCCTGCACGGCGGGTTTGTGCGTTTCGAGGTGGAAGACAGCGGCGAGGGCATCGCGCCAGCGGTACTGCCGCGTATTTTCGAACCGTTTTTCACTACCAAGCCCTTTGGCAAGGGTACTGGCCTGGGCCTTAGCCAGGTCTATGGTTTTGCCAGGCAGAGCGGTGGTGCCATTCGCGTCGACAGTGAGCCCGGCCGGGGAACTTGCATGCAGCTTTACTTGCCAATCTATCAGGGCCAGACCGATAGCCAACTCCACAGGTAGAACATCATGGCACAGGCACTCAGGCGACTGGTCACGGGTATCGACGGGCTCGATGCATTGCTCCAGGGTGGCCTGGTGGCTGGCGCGTCCTACATCATTCAGGGCCCGCCGGGGGCCGGCAAGACCATCCTCGCCAATCAGCTGGCCTGTGGGCATGTGCGCAATGGGGGCAGGGTGCTGGTGGCTACATTGCTGAGCGAGTCGCACGAGCGGCTGTTCCAGTACCTGGCGACCCTGGAGTTCTTCGACCCCGCGCTGGTCGGCGACACGATCCAGTTCGTCAGTGCCTTCGACACCTTGGAGCAGGAAGGCCTGGACGCTGTGGTGCGGCTGCTGCGCCAGGAAATCGCCCGCCAGCAGGCCAGCCTGCTGATCGTCGATGGCGTGCTCAATGCCCGGGTGCGTGCGGAAACCGCGCTGGACACCAAAAAATTCGTCTCCGAACTACAGGGTCATGCGGCCTTTGCCGGTTGCACCTTACTGCTGCTGACCAGCGCCCGGCTGGAAGAAGGCAGCCCGGAGCACACCATGGTCGACGGGGTGATCGAACTGGGCGAGCAACTGTACGGCAGCCGTGCCGTGCGCCATGTCCAGCTGCGCAAGACGCGTGGCAGTGCGGCACTGTCGGGGCGCCACGAGTGCCTCATCGATGAAGCCGGCATGCATGTATACCCGCGCCTGGAGTCGCTGTTCAGCCACCCCAGCCAGGCGGGCAACGCCACCCTGGAGCGCATCGGCAGCGGGGTGGCAACCCTGGATGAAATGCTAGGTGGCGGCCTGGCCACGGGCTCGGTCAGCTTGCTGATCGGGCCTTCGGGTATTGGCAAGACATCATTGGGCCTTGCCTTCCTCGGCGCCAGCAGCCCGCAGGCGCCGGGGCTGCATTTCGGCTTCTACGAAACGCCGGAGCGCCTGCGTATCAAGGCCGCGTCGCTGGGTTACGATTTTGCCGCCCTGGAGCAGGGCGGCAGCCTGCAGCTGTGCTGGCAGCCGACCACCGAGGGGCTGCTGGACCAGGTCGGTGCACGCCTGCTCGAGCGGGTCGAGGCGCAAGGCAGCAAGCGCGTGCTGATCGACAGCCTTGGGGCGTTCAGCCGCCTGGCCAGCGACCCGGCGCGGCTCAATGCGTTTTTCCGTGCCCTGGTCGGTGAGCTGCGCGCGCGCAATGTCAGCGTGATGCTGACCTGGGAAATGCGCGACATCTTCGGTGCGGAAATCAGCGCCCCGGCCCCGGACCTGTCGAGTATCGTCGACAACCTGATGCTGATGCGCTTCGTCGAGCTGGACTCGCAGCTGCGACGCATGCTGTCGATCCTCAAAGTGCGTGACAGCCACCATGACCCTGCCTTGCACGAACTGTTGATCAGGCCGCAGGGCATTACCCTGCGCAAAGCGTTCGAAGGCGCCTGTGGTGTGCTCTCGGGAACGCCGGTGCCGCAGGGGAGCGGGTGACGGGGCGGACGATGAACACCATCCTGATCGTCGATGACGAGTACCTGATTGCCGACATCCTCGGTTTCGCCCTGGAGGACGAAGGCTTCCTGGTGGAAAAGGCGAGCAACGGCTGCAAGGCGCTTGAGGCGCTGAAGGAAAAGCGCGTTCAGCTGGTGATCACCGACTACATGATGCCGCTGCTCAACGGCGAGGAGCTGGTGCGCTCGATGCGTGAAGACCCGGAGTTGAGCGAGTTGCCGGTCATCCTCATGAGTGGCGCGCAGGCCAACCAAGGATGCCCGGAACTGTTCGCCGCGGTGTTCGACAAACCGTTCGACATGGACTGTATGATCGCCAAGGTGCGCGAACTGCTGGGCACCTGAGGCGCGGGGCGATCAAGCGCGTCCGTGCGGCTTGAGGCAACGTGAAGCAGGTCGCTCAGTGCGAGTCGTCGTGCTTTTCCGGGGCCGGGCTGCCGGCCTGGATGCGCTTGAAGATCTCTTCGCGATGGACTTGGACGTCTTTCGGTGCATCGATACCGATCCTCACCTGCATCCCTTTGACGCCCAGAATGGTGACTTTGATGTCATCGTTGATGACGATGCTTTCGCCAACCTTGCGGGTGAGTATCAGCATGTAGTTCTCCTTGGTGATATAAAAGTCCGTCGAGCTAGTTGCCACGGCGGCGGGAGCTTGTCCCTCTTCCTTCTCATTAAAGACGCTTTCGGCGGATAGTAATTCCCCAACAGACAAATTCTGTTGCGTGTCTTCAGTCGCAGGTGCCGAAGCAAACCGCCAGCGGGTTGTCGGCCAAGGTGCTCGGTGGCAAGAATAGGGTGCTTGGCGGTCAATGGGAAATTTCTTCGCATGATGGGTTGAATAGACCGGGTTAATGGTCATCCTGTTCCTCGAGTGCCTGAAGAAATAGCAGCAAGGCTACTTCTTCACGGTCCAGGCCTTTGCGTACACGGTTCTTCGGCAAGTTGGCCAACCGCCCCAGGGCATAGTGTTCAAGTACAGCCGGGTGGATGTAGCAACGCCTGCACACCGCCGGTGTATTGCCCAGGCGTGATGCTACCTGGCGTACGATCGCGGCGACCTGGCGTTTGGCTTCGCTCTCGGGCTCCCAGGCCAAGGGCCTGAGCAGGTCCAGGGCCAGACTGCTGCCGGCCCAGGTGCGGTAGTCCTTGGCGGTAAAGTCGGCGCCGGTCAGCTGCTGCAGAAACTGGTTGACCTCGCTGGAGCCGACGCTGTGGCGCTGGCCGTTGTCGTCCAGGTACTGGAACAGCGCTTGCCCGGGCAGCTCCATGCAGCGCTTGAGCAGGTTGGCCAGGCGCCTGTCGTTGAGGCTGACGTTGTGCTCGACGCCGCGCTTGCCGCGGAACTGGAAGCGGATGCTGCTGCCCTTCACCTCCACATGGCGATTGCGCAGGGTGGTCAGGCCATAGGACTGGTTGTCACGCAGGTAGCGCTGGTTGCCGATGCGGATCAGGGTGTGATCCAGCAGGCTGATCACCAGCGCCATCACCTTTTCCCGGTCCAGGCCGGGCCGGGCAAGGTGGGCGTGCAGTTGCGCGCGCAGTTTCGGCAGGGCCTGGGCAAACGCCAGCATGCGCCCGTACTTGTGCTGGTCGCGTACTTCTCGCCACTGCGCATGGTAGCGGTATTGCTTGCGGCCGCGGGCATCGCGACCTGTCGCTTGCAGGTGGCCTTGCGGGTCGGCGCAGATCCACACCTCGGTATAGGCCGGGGGGATAACCAGTGCTGCGATGCGGGCGAGGGTATCGCTGTCGCGCACCCGTTGGCCGTTGGCGTCCAGGTAGATGAAACGGCCCCTCCAGCGGCGCCGGGTCAGGCCCGGCTGGCTGTCGTCGACATAGTGCAGGGTGGGCGGCAGGGGGCATTCAAGCATGGCTGGCAGGCCTCGATCAGGTCACTGATCAATGGACACCAGCGACGGGGCCGATGCTCAGCCCAGCAGCGCTACCGACTTGATCTGGGCAAACAGCACCTGGCCTGCGTGCAGGCCGAGCTGGTCTGCCGAAAAGCGGGTGATGCGCGCGAGCAAGGCGTTACCGCCGGCGTCCAGGCTGACCAGCACATGAGCCGGGTTGGCTGCCGGGCGGCTTTCGCGCACGCGTACCGGCACGCGGTTGAGGATGCTCGAAGTACTGTCGGCTGCAAGGGCCAGGCTGACGTCACGGGCCTGCACCTTGACCCGCAAGGTGCTGCCAATCACCTGGGCAGGGTGGGCGATACGCAACAGTGGCCCGTCGTTACCGGGCAGGCGCAGGTCGAGCAGGTCGTAGTGCGGGTCGTGCCCCACCACCAGGCCCTCGAATACCACCCCGGCATCCTCGCCCTGGGCCAGCGGCAGGTCGAGGCGGGCCAGGGTTTCGCCGATCGGGCCGCTGGCCACTGCCCGGCCTTGCTCCAGCAACACCAGGTGGTCGGCCAGCCGCGCCACTTCTTCCTGAGCATGGCTGACATACACCAGCGGGATTTCCAGTTCATCGTGCAGGCGCTCCAGGTAGGGCAGTATCTCGCGCTTGCGCGGCCCGTCGAGTGCAGCCAGCGGCTCGTCCATCAACAGCAGGCGCGGGCTGCTGAGCAGAGCGCGGGCAATGCCCACCCGCTGCGCCTCGCCACCGGACAATGTCGCCGGGCGGCGTGCCAGCAGGTGACCGATACCCAGCAGCTGACAGGCCTGGTCGAGGCTGACCTTGCGTTCGGCAGCGGCTACCCGGCGCCAACCGAACTCCAGGTTGCCGCGTACCGACAGGTGTGGAAACAGGCTGGCCTCCTGGAACACGTAGCCCACCGGGCGCAGGTGCGGTGCCTGGAAGAAGCCGCGGGCGCTGTCCTCCCAGACTTCGCCGTTGACTTCGATGTAGGCGCTGGCGGCCCGTTCCAGCCCGGCCAGGCAACGCAGGCAGCTGGTCTTGCCAGAACCCGAGTGGCCGAACAGCGCGCTGATGCCGCGCCCGGGCAGGTGCAGGTCGACGTCCAGGGTGAAGTCGTCGCGCGCCATTTTCAGACGCGCCACAATCGATGCGCTCATTTCAGCTCCAACCGGCTTTGCCGCGGCGTCCAGCGTATAGCAGGAGCAGCACCAGGAACGAGAACACCAGCATGGCACCGGCCAGCCAGTGTGCTTGCGAATAGGCCATGGCCTCGACATGGTCGAAGATCTGCACCGAGACCACGCGTGTCTTGTCGGGGATGTTGCCGCCAATCATCAACACCACGCCGAATTCGCCCACGGTGTGGGCGAAACCGAGGATGCTGGCGGTGATGAAGCCTGGGCGGGCCAGCGGCAGCACTACGTGGACGAAGGTGTCCCAAGGGCCGGCGCGCAGCGTGGCGGCTACTTCCAGCGGGCGCTGGCCAATGGCGCCGAAGGCATTCTGCAGTGGCTGGACAACGAACGGCATGGAGTAGATCACCGAGCCGATCACCAGGCCGGTGAAGCTGAACACCACGCTGCCCAGGCCCAGCGCCTGGGTCGCCTGGCCCAGCCAGCCATGCGGGCCGAGGGCGATCAGCAGGTAGAAACCGATCACCGTGGGAGGCAGCACCAGCGGCAGGGCCACTACCGCGCCTACCGGCCCGCGCAGCCACGAGCGCGTGCGCGCCAGCCACCAGGCGATGGGCGTGCCGACGATCAGCAGGATCAGGGTGGTCAGGCTGGCCAGTTTCACGGTCAGCCAGATGGCACCCAGGTCACTGGCGTCCAGTGGCATCAGATTTCATAACCGTAGGATTTGATCACTGCCGCGGCTTTCGGGCCTTTCAGATAGTCGACCAGAGCTTTGGCAGCGGGGTTGTCCTTGCCTTTTTCGAGGATTACCGCGTCCTGGCGGATGGGCTCATGCAGGGACGAGGGAACGATCCAGGCCGAGCCGCTTTCGACCTTGCCGTCCTTGTAGATTTGCGACAGGGCGACAAAGCCCAGCTCGGCGTTGCCGGTGGAGACGAACTGGAACGCCTGGGTGATGTTCTGCCCTTCGACCAGCTTGGGCGTGGTGGCTTCGGTCAGCTTCAGCTTGTCCAGCACCTGGGTGGCGGCCAGGCCGTAAGGTGCGGTTTTCGGGTTGGCGATGGACAGGTGCTTGAACTGGTTCTTTTTCAGTACTTCGCCGTTGGCGTCGACATAGCCGGGCTTGGCCGACCACAGGGCCAAGGTACCGATGGCGTAGGTGAAGCGCGAGCCCGGGGCAATGGCTTTTTCCTGCTCGAGCTTGGCAGGGGTGCTGTCGTCGGCAGCGAGGAATACCTCGTACGGCGCGCCGTTCTTTATTTGTGTGTAGAACTGGCCGGTGGCGCCATAGGCGGCGACCAGTTTATGGCCGGTGTCCTTTTCGAAGTCCTTGGCAATGGCCTGGATCGGGGCTGTGAAGTTCGCAGCGACCGCGACCTGGACTTCATCGGCCCAGGCAGTGTTGAAGGCGAGCAGGGTGGCCAGGGTGGCCGCGGCTACATAGGAAGGGCGGGTACACATCAACACAACTCCTGGGAGGTTATCGTTATATCCTTAACTATATAGCGATAGGCCTTGGGCCGGGAAGAGGCAAGGTAATGCGCAAGCAGGCCAGGCCTTTTCGCGGGTAAACCCGCTCCCACAGGGCCGGCACACTATTCGAATGTGTGGGAGCGGGTTCACCCGCGAAGGGGCCTAGCCTGCTTATGCAGATGCCTGTCGGCCAATCATCGCCAGCGCCTTTTCGGCAATCTCCCGGGTCAACTCACCCGCCGGCATATGCCTGCCCAGCCGCAGCGCCTGCCCCGACCACAGGTTGCTGAAGTCGCTATTGCCCTGCGGATCGGTAATCGCCCGCAAAGGCATCAACGCCCCGCCGGCCAGTGGGAAGCGCGGCGCCAGGTCGCTCATCGGCCCCAGTTCGCGCATGATGCGGTTGTTGATGCCACGCGCCGGTCGGCCGGTGAACAGGTTGGTCAGCGCCGTGTCGCTGGCGGGTGCGCTGTCCAGGGCCTGGCGATGTGCCGGCGAGACCTTGGCTTCGGGGCAGAACAGGTAAGCCGTTCCGATCTGCACGGCCGAAGCACCCAGGGCCAGTGCCGCCAACAGGCCGCGGTGGTCAGCAATGCCGCCGGCGGCAATCACCGGCACGCTGACCGCATCAACCACCTGCGGCACCAGGGCGAAGGTGCCGATCTGGCTGGTGATATCGTCGCTGAGGAACATGCCGCGATGTCCGCCCGCCTCATAGCCCATAGCAATGATCGCATCACAGCCGCGGTGCTCCAGCCACACGGCTTCCTCCACGGTGGTGGCGCTGGACAGTACCTTGGCACCGCTGGCCTTTACCCGTTGCAGCAGGTCGGCCTGGGGCAGGCCGAAGTGGAAGCTCACTACCTCCGGGCGCAGTTGCTCGACCAGCTGGCAGCTCTGTTCGTCGAAAGGCGCGCGGTTGGACACCGGCGTGGGCGCCGCGAAGTCGGCACCTACTTCGTTGTAATAGGGCTCGAGTGCCTGCTTCCAGCGTAAATCGCGCTCGGTATCGGACGCAGGTGGCTGATGGCAGAAGAAATTCAGGTTCAACGGGCGGCCCGGGCAGCCGGCGCGGAAGGCGGTGATCTCGGCGCGCACCTGGTCGCCCGTGAGCATGGCGCAGGGCAGGGCGCCCAGGCCGCCCGCCTGGCCTACGGCAATGGCCATGCCCGAGCCCGTGGCACCGGCCATGGGGGCCTGCAGAATGGGCAACTCGATGCCCAGCAGGTCGAGGATGCGGCTATCGGGCCAGTGGCTCATGCGATTCTCCTTGCGCGGGCGAACTGTAGGGCGGGGCGGGTGTTTACAAGGCCTTGCTGACCTGGATGTCGCTGATCTTCTCGGCATCTTCGCCATGAATCTTGCGCAGGGCTTCCAGGGCTTGTTCGCGGGAGGCGTCGGGCATCAGCGCGAAGTCCCAGCGGCGCTGGCCGTCGAGCTTGTACTTGATGACGTACTTGGTGGTCTGGGTCATGGTGGCCTTATCTGAGTTTCGACGATGAACGACGGATGATCTTGATCTTGTGGGTCAAGGTTGGCTTGCGGGTGACCGAGATCGGGCGGGTTGTCACGGTATCGATGGTGATGTTCCAGAAACCGGTGCTGGGCACGGTAATTTTCGCCGGGAACTTTTCGAAATGGCCACCGTGGTAGGTGTGACGGCCGCCGTTCTTGAAGCTGCGGAAGTTGGCGTCGTTCATCAGGCGGATATTGCAGCGCTGGGAACACTCGATGACGACGATGTCGTCCTCGTTCAAGTGCTCGCGCTGGTGTACGAATTTCATGTGATGCTCCGCAAGGATTGGTTCTGCAAACGCGAAAGATACCACGATGTCGGGTTACACTGCCGCGCTGTTCCGCCAGGCGTAGATAAATCTGCCAAAGCAGGGAGCAAAATGGCCTGGCTGTGGTCGAAGCGGATTCTTGAAGGCAGAGGTGCTGCAAATGAAGTGGATGGTGGCGGCGTTGGCGGTGACGCTGGGTGGCTGTGTGAGTGTTACGGAACTGGAACAGTCGCGTGAAACGCTGGATGTGATTTCCGGCAAGTCTCCGCGGGCGTATGCCGATTGCATCAAGCAGAAGCTGGCCGATAGCCGCGACCCGCTGGTGGAAGAGCAGCGTGGCGATGGCCTGCGGCTGATCGTGCCGCAGAAGATCAGCTCGGGTGTGGGCCCGGCGGCGCTGGTGGATATCGACAAGCGTGGCAGCGGCAGCAGTATCAAGCTGCACGAGCGGTTGAACAACTTCCCGCTGCGCCTGGGCGATGTGCGCACCGCCGCCACCCAATGCATCTCCGGGAGTTGATCCAGGGCAACTGATCGCGCTCCTTTTGCTTATATGTTTTAAGCCTAAGCATATAACAATAGAAAAGGAGATTCGTGATGACACCGTTGAGTCGCGTCGTGATCGGCAGCCTGCTGATCCTGGCCTGGCCCGCGGCGCATGCCGCCGATGGCCAGAAAGTCTTCACCCAGGGCGGGGCCAACCCCGCCGCCATGGCTTGCCTGGGTTGCCATGGGCCGGACGGCAAGGGCATTGCCGCTGCCGGCTTCCCGCGCCTGGCCGGGCTGCCGGCCGCTTACCTCAGCAAGCAATTGCATGACTGGCGCAGCGGCAGCCGCAAGCAGCCGGTAATGGAGCCACTTGCCAAGGCCCTGACCGAGGATGAGATCAAGGCGGTCAGCACCTATTTGGCCAGCCTGCCGGCAGACCCAGCAGGCGACCTGCGTCGCCAGCAGATCGCCGATGACCCCACCACCCGCATGGCCCTGTACGGCGACTGGAGCCGGCAGATTCCTGGTTGCGTGCAATGCCATGGCCCGGGCGGCGGCGGGGTTGGCGAACACTTCCCGCCCTTGGCAGGTCAGCCCGCCAGTTACCTGGTGGCGCAGCTCAATGCCTGGCGTGACGGCACCCGCAGCAATGACCCCAACCAACTGATGGTCGGTGTGGCCAAGGCCATGACCGATGACGAGATCAAGGCCGTCGCCGAGTTCTTCGCCCGCCCAGCCAGCCAGGAGGTCAAGCCATGAAACCGATGATTCCAGCCCTGCTGCTGCTGGCCATGGGCAGCGCCCAGGCCGCCCAGATCGCCATGGAAGACCAGTCACAGTTGAAAGTGCCTGGCGTGCAGGCTGCACCGCAGTTCGTGCCACCAGCGGAAAGCGAGTTGCCTGACAATGCCTTTGGCAAGATGGTGCGCGAGGGGCACGCCTTGTTCGTCGACACCCGCAGGTTGATGCCCGAGGCCGTGGGTAATGGCATGAACTGCAGCAACTGCCACCTTGACCAGGGGCGGCTGGCGCATTCCGCGCCGATGTGGGGGGCGTACCCGATGTACCCCGCGTACCGCAAGAAAAACGACAAGGTCAACACATACGCCGAGCGTATCCAGGGCTGCTTCCAGTTCAGCATGAACGGCAAGCCACCGGCTGCAGACAGCCCGCAGATGACGGCGTTGGCAGTGTATTCGTACTGGCTTTCCACCAAGGCGCCGACCGGTGTGGAAATTGCCGGGCGCGGGTACCCGGAGGTGCCGCAACCCAAGGGCGGGTACGACTTCAAGCGTGGTCAGCAGGTTTATCGCGAGCAGTGTGCGATCTGCCACGGCGACAACGGCGAGGGGCAGAAGGTGGCGGGCGAGTATGTGATGCCGCCGTTGTGGGGCAAAGACTCCTACAACTGGGGCGCCGGCATGCACCGCATCAACACTGCGGCGTCGTTCATCAAGTACAACATGCCGCTGGGCAAGCCTGGCAGCCTGAGTGATCAGCAGGCCTGGGATGTGGCGGCCTGGGTCAACCGCCATGAACGGCCGCAGGATCCGCGGTTGGTGGAAGGCTCCATCGAGAAGACGCGGGCGAAGTTCCATGCCAACGACGGGGTGAACCTGTATGGGCAGAAGGTCGATGGGGTGTTGATCGGGCAGGGGACTGGTAGCTGATGTATTGCCTGTACCGGCCTCTTCGCGGGTAAACCCGCTCCCACAAGGATCGCCACAGGCTCTGAATGCTGTGCAGTACCTGTGGAAGCGGGTTTACCCGCGAAGAGGCCGGTAAAGGCAACCCCGATCTGCTGTCATCCAACGGTCATTGATGACAGCAATATTTACGATCCATCGGAACTATCTACACTGGGTTATCTCTATCTTCCCATCGATCGGCCACAGGTAGGGCATTGTAAGGTGACTGCCGCCTGATTAGACTGCGCCGAATTCCACAGGCCTAGCCTTTTGTAAGGACGTATATGATCAAGAAATGCTTGTTCCCGGCAGCCGGTTACGGCACCCGCTTCCTGCCCGCTACCAAAGCCATGCCCAAGGAAATGCTGCCGGTGGTCAACAAGCCACTGATCCAGTATGGCGTCGAGGAGGCACTGGATGCCGGTCTGAGCGAGATCTCCATCGTCACCGGGCGCGGCAAGCGTGCTCTGGAAGACCACTTCGACATCAGCTACGAGCTGGAAAACCAGATCAAGGGCACCGACAAGGAAAAATACCTGGTTGGTATCCGTCGCCTGCTCGACGAATGCTCGTTCTCCTACACCCGCCAGACCGAAATGAAAGGCCTGGGCCACGCCATCCTGACCGGCCGCCCGCTGATCGGTGACGAGCCGTTCGCCGTGGTGCTGGCGGACGACCTGTGCGTGAACCCGGAAGGTGACGGCGTACTGACCCAGATGGTCAAGCTGTACAACCAGTTCCGTTGCTCGATCGTCGCCATCCAGGAAGTCGATCCGCAGGAAACCAACAAGTACGGTGTGATCGCCGGCGACATGATCCGTGACGACATTTTCCGCGTCACCAACATGGTCGAGAAGCCGAAGCCGGAAGATGCCCCGTCGAACCTGGCGATCATCGGTCGCTACATCCTGACCCCGGATATCTTCGACATCATCGCCAACACCGAGCCGGGCAAAGGTGGCGAGATCCAGATCACCGACGCCCTGATGCAACAGGCGCAGAACGGCTGCGTGATTGCCTACAAGTTCAAGGGCAAGCGTTTCGACTGTGGTGGCGCGGAAGGCTACATCGACGCGACCAACTTCTGCTTCGAGAACTACTACAAGACTGGCAAGGCTTACTGATAAGCCCTGCTGGTCTGAAAGCCACCCTTCGGGGTGGCTTTTTTGTTTGCGGCGGCCAACGGCGTTATGCTGGGCGCCTGCCTAGGAGAGTGAATACATGGCCTACGATTTTGATCTGTTCGTGATTGGTGCCGGGTCCGGCGGTGTGCGCGCGGCGCGGTTTGCCGCCGGCTTCGGCGCAAAGGTGGCAGTGGCCGAGAGCCGCTACCTGGGCGGTACCTGCGTCAACGTCGGCTGCGTGCCGAAAAAGCTGCTGGTGTACGGCGCACACGTCGCTGACGAACTGGAGCAGGCCGCAGGCTTCGGCTGGACACTTGAAGAAGGGCATTTCGACTGGGGCACCCTGATTGCCAACAAAAACCGGGAAATCGAGCGCCTCAACGGCATCTACCGCAACCTGCTACTCAACAGCGGGGTCACCCTGCTGCAGGGGCATGCGCGCCTGACCGGTGCCAATGAAGTGGAAGTGGAAGGCCAGCGCTACACTGCCGAGCACATCCTCATCGCCACCGGTGGCTGGCCACAGGTGCCGGACATTCCGGGCAAGGAACTGGCCATCACCTCCAACGAAGCCTTCTACCTCAAGGACCTGCCACGCCGGGTGCTGGTGGTGGGCGGTGGCTACATCGCTGTCGAGTTCGCTGGCATCTTCCAGGGCCTGGGGGCCGCTACCACGCTGCTGTACCGTGGCGACCTGTTCCTGCGTGGCTTCGACGGTTCGGTGCGCACGCACTTGAAGGAAGAACTGGAAAAGCGCGGCCTCGACCTGCAGTTCAACGCCGACATCCAGCGCATCGACAAGCTCGAGGACGGTAGCCTCAAGGCCACCCTCGGGGATGGCCGCGAGTTGGTCACCGATTGCGTGTTCTATGCCACCGGCCGGCGCCCGATGCTGGACAACCTGGGCCTGGAAAACACCGGCGTCGAGCTGGACGCCCGTGGTTACATTCGTGTTGACCAGCAGTACCAGACCACCGCGCCGTCGATCCTGGCCATTGGCGATGTGATTGGCCGCGTGCAACTGACTCCGGTGGCTTTGGCCGAGGGCATGGCCGTGGCCCGGCGCCTGTTCAAGCCCGAGCAATACCGGCCGGTGGACTATCAGAACATCCCGACCGCAGTGTTCAGCCAGCCGCCCATTGGCACCGTGGGCCTGACCGAGGAGCAGGCACTGGAGGCCGGGCACAAGGTGCAGGTATTCGAGAGCCGCTTCCGTGCGATGAAACTGACGCTGACCGATATTCAGGAAAAGACTCTGATGAAGCTGGTGGTCGATGCCGAGACCGACAAGGTACTGGGCTGCCACATGGTTGGCCCTGACGCCGGCGAGATCATTCAGGGCCTAGGCATTGCCCTGAAGGCCGGTGCGACCAAGCAGCAGTTCGACGAAACCATTGGCGTGCACCCGACAGCAGCCGAAGAGTTCGTGACCATGCGCACAGCCACCCGCTGAGCACGGTCCCTGTGGGAGCGGCCTTATGTCGCGAAAGGGCCGCGAAGCGGCCCCAAGATCACGGCGATGATGCACAGATTGCTGGGGCCGCTTCGCGGCCCTTTCGCGACACAAGGCCGCTCCCACAAAAAGCTGGTCCTGCACGAGCACGCACCCCCGCAATCCTTTGCTCAGCCCATTCCCTTCTATTAATAAACCTCGGTTATAGCCAAAACCAATCATAAGCATGAGCTTTGCCAATGAGCCTTTATCGGGACCAGCGGTTAGGATTCTCTCCATCAACTGATTCCAACCCCATGAAGGAGCGTCTCTCATGCCTATCATCAACAGCCAGGTCAAACCGTTCAACGCCACCGCCTACCACAAGGGCGAGTTCGTCCAGGTCAGCGAAGCCGACCTGAAAGGCAAGTGGTCTGTCGTGTTCTTCTACCCGGCCGACTTCACCTTCGTCTGCCCGACCGAGCTGGGTGACCTTGCCGACAACTACGCCGAGTTCCAGAAGCTGGGCGTGGAAATCTATGGCGTGTCCACCGACACCCACTTCACCCACAAAGCCTGGCACGACACTTCGGACACCATCGGCAAGATCCAGTACCCACTGATCGGTGACCCGACCCACGTCATCTCGCGCAACTTCGACGTGCTGATCGAAGAAGCCGGCCTGGCCGATCGCGGTACCTTCGTGATCAACCCGGAAGGCCAGATCAAGATCGTCGAACTGAACGACGGTGGTGTAGGCCGCGATGCTGCCGAACTGCTGCGCAAGGTTAAAGCTGCCCAGTACGTTGCCGCTCACCCAGGCGAAGTTTGCCCGGCCAAGTGGAAAGAAGGCGAAGCCACCCTGGCGCCATCGCTGGACCTGGTCGGCAAGATCTGAGTCCATGTGCCAGTCGCGGGCGGTAAGCAGCCGCCAAAGCTGAAGTACTTGCCGCCCCGTCAAACGCCCGGGCGACCTCGCCTGGGCGTTTTTGTATCCGAGTTTTGAAAAAGGAATCGCCCGTATGTTGGACGCCACGCTTAAATCGCAACTGAAAACCTACCTGGAGCGGGTCACCCAGCCGATCGAGATCGTTGCTTCCCTCGACGACGGCGCGAAGTCCCGCGAATTGCACGACCTGCTGGTGGAAATTGCCAGCCTGTCGAGCCTCATTACCTTCAGCGCGGACGGTACCGACGCCCGTCGTCCATCGTTCTCGCTGAACCGCCCGGGAGCCGACATAAGCCTGCGCTTCGCCGGCATCCCCATGGGCCACGAATTCACTTCGCTGGTGCTGGCACTGCTGCAAGTCGGTGGCCACCCGTCCAAGGCCAGTGCCGAAGTGATCGAGCAGATCCAGGCGCTGGAAGGTGAATTCACCTTCGAAACCTACTTCTCGCTGTCATGCCAGAACTGCCCGGATGTGGTCCAGGCGCTGAACCTGATGGCGGTGCTCAACCCCAACGTGCGTCACGTGGCCATCGACGGCGCGCTGTTCCAGGCGGAAGTGGAATCGCGCAAGATCATGGCGGTGCCAAGCATCTACCTGAACGGTGAAGTGTTCGGCCAGGGCCGCATGGGCCTGGAAGAAATACTCGGCAAGATCGACACCAACGCCGGTGCTCGCCAGGCCGAGAAGATCAACGCCAAGGACGCCTTCGACGTGCTGGTGGTCGGTGGTGGTCCAGCCGGCGCTTCGGCAGCCATCTATGCCGCGCGTAAAGGCATCCGCACCGGTATTGCGGCCGAGCGTTTCGGCGGCCAGGTGCTCGATACACTGGCCATCGAGAACTTCATCTCGGTACAGGAAACCGAAGGGCCGAAGCTGGCCACGGCGCTGGAAGAACACGTCAAGCAGTACGACGTGGACATCATGAACCTGCAGCGCGGTGAGGCGCTGATCCCGGCCACCGATGGCGGCCTGCATGAAGTACGCCTGGCCGGCGGCGCCTCGCTCAAGGCCAAGACCGTGATCCTGGCCACCGGTGCCCGCTGGCGGGAAATGAACGTGCCGGGCGAGCAGGAATACCGCGCCCGTGGCGTGGCCTACTGCCCGCACTGCGACGGCCCGCTGTTCAAGGGCAAGCGCGTGGCGGTGATCGGTGGTGGCAACTCGGGTGTGGAAGCGGCCATCGACCTGGCTGGTATCGTCGCCCAGGTGACGCTGATCGAGTTCGACAGCCAGCTGCGTGCCGATGCGGTATTGCAGCGCAAGTTGCACAGCCTGCCGAACGTGAAGGTAATCACCAGTGCGCTGACCACCGAAGTGCTGGGCAATGGCGAAAAGGTGACCGGCCTGCGTTACAAGGACCGCACCACCGACCAGCAGCATGAAGTGGCGTTGGAAGGCATCTTCGTACAGATCGGCCTGCTGCCGAACACCGACTGGCTGAAAGGCACCGTCGAGCTGTCGCCGCGTGGCGAGATCATCGTCGATGCCAAGGGCCAGACCAGCATCCCCGGTGTGTTTGCGGCGGGTGATGTGACGACTGTGCCGTACAAGCAGATCGTGATTGCGGTGGGTGAGGGCGCCAAGGCATCGCTGGCGGCCTTTGACCACCTGATCCGCACTTCGGCACCGGCGTAAGCCTGTACCGGCCCCTTCGCGGCTAAAGCCGCTCCCACAGGTACTGCGCAGATTCTGAAAATTGTGCAGATCCCTGTGGGAGCGGCTTTAGCCGCGAAAGGGCCGGCACAAGCAAAGCAGAGCCTGAGGGTGTCTATGATTACGATAGACCTCTCAGGAACCACACCCATGACCCTGATCAGCCGCGAACCCTGGTGGCTAGTCCCCCCAAAGCCCGGGCAGCAGGAGCAGGACCTGCACTGGGGCTACCTGGAAATCTACGCCGACGGCCGCACCGTGTTCGTCGACCAGCGCCCCAGTGACCGGGAGCTGGCCGAGCGCAAGAGCTGCCGCAACTTCCCCGACCCCGAGCCGTGACGGCTCAGCCTTCCAGTTCGGCCAGGCGTGCCTCCAGCGCCGCGATGCGGGCTTCGAGGGCTTCGATGCGTTCTTCCGACACATTTGCGCCGCTGCTGCGTGCCCCACCTTCCTGCTGCCGTGCGGCCAGGATGGCCTCGATTTCCGCCGGGTCGCCCAAGGCATGGGTGTAACGGTCTTCGCGCTGGCCGGCCTGGCGTGGCAGGTGCAACGCCAGGCCGCGCGAGATCAGGCGCTCCAGCTGGTGCTGGATCTGCTCGGTGTCGTCGAACTCGTGCAGGCGGTTGCTGCGGGTCAGCAGTTCGTTGAGGGTTTGCGGCCCGCGCAGGAACATCAGGCCCATCAGCACCAGTTGCGCCGGCACCAGTTCCAGCGTCTTGTCCACCCGGTGTTCCCAGCGGTCGGCGCGGCTGCCCATCTGCAGGCGAGTCATGTCTTGCCCTTCGAGGGCGCGCAGGGCCTGGCCGACCTGGCCTTGGGTGAGGTTCATCACCGGCTCGCGACTGGTCTTCTGGTTGCAGGCCAGGACCAGGGCGTTGAGGGTCAGCGGGTAGCTTTCCGGGCTGGTGGCCTGCTTCTCGATCAGCGAGCCGAGAATACGGATCTCGATGCTGTTGAAGCGGCCTTCGCCTGCGGTTTCGTGTTCTGACATGGCCCTGTCTCATTGCTGGGGAAAGGCCACTAGGGTAGGTAATGCCATCGCGTTAGGCAATTGGCTCCCACAGGGCTCCGGCAAACTCAGGCTTTACGCTCTTCAGCCTGGCACGCCGCCGCGGTAAACAGCACATCGGTCGAAGAATTCAGGGCCGTCTCGGCCGAATCCTGCAGCACGCCGATGATGAAACCAACCGCCACCACCTGCATGGCAATTTCGCTAGGGATGCCAAACAGGCTGCACGCCAGCGGAATCAGCAGCAGCGAGCCACCGGCCACACCCGAGGCGCCGCAGGCACAAACGGCCGCCACCACGCTGAGCAGCACGGCAGTCGGCAGGTCCACCGGAATGCCCAGGGTATGTACCGCCGCCAGGGTCAGCACGGTAATGGTGATGGCGGCACCGGCCATGTTGATGGTCGCACCCAGCGGGATCGATACCGAATAGGTGTCCTCATGCAGGCCAAGGCGCTCCGACAGGGCCAGGTTGACCGGAATGTTGGCCGCCGAGCTGCGCGTGAAGAACGCAGTGATACCGCTTTCGCGCAGGCACAGCAGGGTCAGCGGGTAGGGGTTGCGGCGGATTTTCCAATACACGATCAGCGGGTTCATCACCAGTGCCACGAACAGCATGCAGCCGATCAGCACCGCCAGCAGGTGCAGGTAGCCGAGCAGGGCGTCCAGGCCCGACTGGGCCAGCGTGGCGCTGACCAGGCCAAAGATGCCCAGCGGGGCGAAGCGGATGACCACGCGCACGATCAGGGTCACGCCGTTGGACAGGTCCTCGACCACGGTGCGGGTGGTTTCGCCGGCATGGCGCAGGGCCACGCCCAGGCCGATGGCCCAGGTCAGTACACCGATGAAATTGGCGTTGAGCAGGGCGTTGATCGGGTTGTCGACCGCACTCAGCAGCAAGTTCTGCAGCACCTCGGTGATACCGCCTGGCGCGCTCAGCGTAGCGTCGCCGGTGCTCAGCACCAGGCTCGACGGGAACAGCATGCTGGCGACCACGGCGACCACTGCTGCGCTGAAGGTACCCAGCAGGTACAGCCAGAGGATCGGGCGAATATGGGTTTCCTGGCCGTGACGGTGGTTGGCGATCGAGGCCATTACCAGGATGAACACCAGCACGGGTGCCACCGCCTTCAGGGCGCTGACGAACACTTTCCCGAGGAAGGCCATGTCGCGGGCGATGGCGGGCGCAAGCAGGGCCAGGGCGATGCCGGCGATCAGGCCGATGACGATTTGCGTCACCAGGCTGGTGCGGTTGAGGAAGCGGAGGATGGGGGTCATGTGCAGCGATATCCCGGCATGTTCAAAAAGGGCGCGACTTTACCATAGACCTTCGTCGAGCAGGGGCGGCCTGAAGAAGTCAGCGCCCGCGCCGCCGCGACACCCGCGCCTCGATGTTCTTGCGCCCGATCAGCAGTGGCGGCTTCTCCACTACCGGCTCGTCCGCCAGCCACTTGTACATCACCAGGCAGTCCACCAACCCCAGGCGGGCATGGCGGTAGGCTTTGGGCAAGCGGCCAACGGTATCGAAGCCCAGCTTGTGCCACAGCGCCACTGCCACCTCATTGGTGGCTACCACCGAGTTGAACTGCAGGGCCAGGAAACCTTCCTGGCGTGCCTGTTTCTGTGAGTGTTCGCACATCAACCGCGCAACGCCGCGGCCGCGTGCCGGTTCACAGACCATGTAGCCGCAGTTGCCCACGTGCCCACCGGGCCCGGCGGCATTGGCCTTGAGGTAATACGAACCCAGCATCTGGCCGTCTTCCTCGGCCACGAATGTGCGCATGGGTAGTTCCAGCCACAGCTGGCGGGCCTGATCGAAGCTGAGCGCCGGGTCGAAAGCGTAGGTTTCACGGGCCTGTACGACGGCCTGGAAGGTGGGCCAGAAGCGTTCGAAATCTTCCGGCGTCATTGGGCGGATGTGGATCATGCGGGTTCCTGCAAGGGCTGGGCCGCCCAGTCTGGGTGGCGCGGCGCCGTCGCGCAAGGGCGGCGCCGCCAATTGCGTTCAGCCGTTGGCCTTGCCCACCGCATCCATGGCACGTGCCGAGTAGACCAGCGCGGCGCCGGCGTTCATCGCCACGGCCACGCCGAGGGCCTCGGCGATTTCCTCGCGGCTGGCGCCATGCTTGACGGCTTGCTGCGAATGCACGGCGATGCAGCCATCGCAGCGTGTGGTCACGGCCACGGCAAGGGAGATCAGCTCGCGGGTCTTGGCGTCCAGGTGGTTGGTCTTGGCCCCTGCGCCGCTGGCGGTCATGTAGCCGGCCACCGTGTCAGGAGAAAGCTGCTTGAGATCGCCGATGCCGGCCATCAACTGCTTACGGTAGGCGTCCCAGTCCATCATGCTCATCGTCTTCACCTTGGGGAGGTTGCGAGTGGAGCTTTCAGGCTAGTCGAAGAGTGGGAAGTGTGAGACTTGTACTTTGGTTGGTTGCGCGCAGGCCCTTGGGCTGCGCGCTCCCATACCGATCAGATGTAGATGAATACCAGCACCAAGGCCGCGACGAACGCCCACTTCTCCAGGTAGTAACGCGTGCGGTTGCGCTTCTTCAGCGCCTTGCCACGTTCGCGGATCTTGTAGATGCGGGTGAACAGACGGTTGATGCCACCGGTCTTGTCGCCGGCATCATTGGGGGCGGCGGCAGCGGCCATGACGTTGCGGCTGAACCAGCGGTTGAACGCGGTCGCCCAGCGGTACTTGAGCGGGCGTTCCACGTCGCAGAACAGAATGATGCGGTTGTGCTCGGTAGTATTGGCCGCGTAATGGATGTAGGTCTCGTCGAACACCACGCCCTCGCCATCGCGCCAGGAATACTTCTCGCCGTCCACGTCGATGTAGCAACCGTCGTCGTTCGGCGTGTCCAGGCCCAGGTGGTAGCGGTACGAGCCGGCATACGGGTCACGGTGGCGCACCAGCTTGGCGCCTGGCGGCAGGGTGGCGAACATGGCGGCCTTGACCGTACCGATGCCTTTGAGCAACTCGGTGGTGCGTGGGCACAGGGTCATCGCCGACGGGTGGCTTTCGCCGTACCACTTCAGGTAGAAGCGCTTCCAGCCGGTCTTGAAGAATGAGTTGAAACCGACATCATCGTAATTGTCGGATTTCTTGATTTCGCCTACATGCAGCAGCTGTTGGGCTTCCTCGCGGATCTCCTGCCAGTGGTCCTGCAGCGTCTGCAGTTCGGGGAAGGCCTCTACCGGCAGGTATGGCTTGGCCGGGTGCCTGGAAAACAGGTACAGGAAGCTGTTGACCGGGGCCAGGAAGCTGGAGTGGTCGCCCAACTGACGGGTCAGCTTGTGGCGAACGCGACCGCGCAGGTGAACATAGGCGATCGAGAGGACGAAGATGAGGACTAAGGCGATTTTCATGGGCGGATACGTCAAGTAATGGCCATGCGTGATGGCTAAGCCCGCCAGCATAAACAATCGAGCCGATGCTTTGTAGGAGAATGTTACCCAACGATGGCAGACCTTGGTACAAGCGTCACCGCTGTACCAAGGTCTGCATGGCGATGCATCAGTCCAGAGTGACCTCGATGCGGCCATCCGTGATGCGATGGTCCCTGCCTTGGTAACTGACTACATAATCAGTAAAGTCGGCGGTCAGGGTCCTGTTCTCCACGTTCCATTCATACTGTAGGTGGCCACCGGTCAGGTCTTCGTAAAGACCGTTAATCGAGAAGAACAGGCGTGCATGTTGCTCACTGAACAGCATCATGATGCCTTGGCTCGCGTTGTCCACTTGCTGTGTTGCAGTGAGTTGGATGCGCCCGTCTGAAAGCACCATGGATCTGATGGATTGCGTATCAAGATTGCCCAGCGAAGGGAAAATAGCGGGGGTGAGGTTGGCGGTGACCCGGCCGGTGCCGTTGATCCTTGCATCGTCGGCCAGTGACAAGGACATCGAGCCATTCACGATCTCTACCCGGCCCATGGTGTGTTCAATGGTGTAGTGGAACGTTGCGGCAAATGCCTTGGAAGTCTCATCCATCTCGGTAATATCGATTGCGCCCCCGGTCGCCCAGCCTGAGCGACCAATCGAAGTCGAACCGAAATAGGCGTTGATCTCGGCTTTTTCGCCTGCGCCGATCTTGAGGGATGCGCCCGCCACCAGATAGCGTTCCGGGATGTTCAGGACTACAAAGCTATAAGCGGTATCTGATCCTTCCGTGTAATGAATGGCGAAAAACGAGCGGTTGCCAGCGCTGACATCGGTATCTACCACATCTGCCGTGAACTCGCGCTCACGCTGGCTCCACTTCAGTTTTGCTTGCATGGCGGGCTGAGTGTTTTGGATGTGATGGTGCTGTTTCATGACCGTACCTGGGGTGATTGAATGGAGACCCCAGCGTATGGGTTGGGTCCTCGCCGGTGAAACTGGTAGAACTGCTAGTTTGCATCAATGCGAGCTACGCTCATTCTGAGGAGCCGACGATGACACCGGTCTGCGGACGTATCGAAAAACCATTCAAGCGCCTGTTCTTCGCCTTGCCGGTCTGCGAGGCCCAGCGTCGCGCCCTGGCCCAGTGGCGACGTGGCCTGAGCCTGCGCAGCGGCAAGCCAGTGTCGGCCGCCAACTTCCATGTAACACTGCTATTTCTCGGCGATGTGGACACCGCCCATGTGCCTGCGATTTGCGCGGCGGTCGACCAGCTGGCGCTACCGGCCACGGCACCACGGCTGTTGCTGGACCGCCTGCAGGTGTGGCAGCGGGCCAGCGCCCTGGTGCTGGAGGCGCAGCAGACCCCACCGGCCCTGTTGCAGCTGGTGTACAGCTTGCAGCAGGCGCTGCTGCCGTTGGGGGTGGAAGCGGCCGACCGCGAGTATCGCCCGCACCTGACGCTGGCCAGGGATTACCGCGGCCAGCCGCCAGAAGCCAGCAGCGCGCCGGATTTCTACCTCGCCGCCCGCCATTTCACACTGTACGAGTCGCGCAAGGGCGCTTACTGGCCATTGGCGCAATGGCCGCTTGCGAGCTGATTCAGGCCAGGGCAGGCGATTACACTGGCAGGCTCTGGTACGGCAATTCATCCCCCGGGCTGCGGTCGAACTGGCGCTTGTACTCGCGGCTGAACTGCGAGGTGCTCTGGTACCCCACCCGGTGCGCGGTCTGCGCCACCCCCAGGCCTTCGCCGATCAGCATCTGCTGCGCCTTCAGCAGCCGCAGGCGCTTGAGGTACTGCATCGGTGCCATGTCGGTGCAGCGCTTGAAGTGCTCGTGAAAGGTCGAAACACTCATGTTGGCGCGCGCGGCCAGCGCTTCGACGCTCAGCGGCTCGGTGTAGTGCTCGCGCAGGTGCGCTAGGGCGGCGCCGATACGGGCGAAGTGCCCTTGCTGCTCCACCAAGGCCCGCAAAACGCCCGCCTGTGGACCGCGCAAGGCGGTGTACAGCACCTCGCGTACCCGCGCCGGGCCAAGCACCCTGGCGTCTACTGGGTCCTGCAAGCAGAACAGCAGCCGCTCCACGCTTTCGCGCATCGGCGCATCGAGTGCCGCCGAGGTCATCGACTGCGGGGTTTGCGCCTGCACCGCGGTGTCGGGCGCCAGGGCCATGCTTTGCACCAGTTCGCCCAGCACGCCGCGGTCGATGTCCACTGCCACGCCCAGCAACGGTGCTTCGGGGGTGGCGAAGGTTTCGCACATGAACGGCACCGATAATGCCTGAACCAGGTAATGCCCGGCGCCGTACTCCAGGGTACGCGGCCCCAGGCGCGCCAGCTTGCTGCCCTGGGCCAGGATCATCAGGCTGGGTTCGTAGATCTGTGGGCTACTGGCCACATAGTGGTCCCAGCTCAGCACCTGCACCTGGGGCAGGTGCGTGGGCACGAAACCCGGATGTGTGGCGAGTCTGCGGATAAGTGTGCAAAGCGGCGCATTGGCGTCGACGTGGCGGGTCAGCTGCATGATGGACCTGGGCAGAGGATCAGACAGCCTAATCATCGCAGAATGAGTGCTCGGTGCCAGGTGCTGCATGGCATCTTCGGAGAATAAGGCATGCATGCCGGAGAATCAGCCGTGGGCGAGGCGGCGCATGGCGCGCAGAATGCGCCGCCTGAATCGTTTCACTTCATAGCGAGGCCCTGCATGTATACCGCCATCGGTTACGCCGCCCAGACCCCCACCAGCCCTCTGGCTCCCATGACCTTCGAACGTCGCAGCCCGCGCCCTGACGACGTCGCCATCGATATCCTGTACTGCGGCGTGTGCCACTCTGACATTCACCAGGCGCGCAACGAATGGGGCATTGCCGTGTACCCGCTGATGCCTGGCCACGAAATCATCGGCCGCGTCACCGCAGTGGGCGACAAAGTGACCGCGCACAAGGTCGGCGACCTGGTTGGCGTTGGTTGCATGGTCGACTCGTGCCGCCACTGCGAAGCCTGTGCCAAGGACCTGGAGCAATACTGCCTGGAAGGGCCGACCATGACCTACGCCACCCCGGACCGGGTCGACGGTAGCAACACCATGGGCGGTTACTCCAGCAGCATCGTGGTCAGCGAGCACTTCGTGCTGCGCATCCCGGCCGGCATGGACCTGCCCAGCGCCGCGCCAATCCTCTGTGCCGGCATCACTACCTATTCGCCACTCAAGCACCACGGTGTCGGCCCTGGCCACAAGCTCGGCATCCTCGGCATGGGCGGCCTTGGCCACATGGCTATCAAGTTGGCCAAGGCCCTGGGCGCCGAAGTGACCTTGTTTACCCGCTCCCAGGCCAAGGCCGAGGAAGCCCGCCGCCAGGGCGCCGACCATGTGATCGTGTCCACCGATGCCGAGCAGATGCGCGCCGCAGCGGGCCATTTCGACTTCCTGCTCGACACCATCCCGGTGCAGCACGACCTCAATCCGTACCTGGAAACCCTGAAATTCGATGGTGTGCACATCCTGGTCGGCCTGATCGAGCCGATCGACCCGGCACTGCATGCGGCCAATCTGGTGATGAAGCGCCGGGTGCTGGCGGGGTCGTTGATCGGTGGTATTGCCGAGACACAGGAAGTGCTGGATTTCTGTGCCGAGCACGCGATTCGTTGTGATATCGAGTTGCTGGATATCCGCAATATCAACCAGGCTTTTGAGCGAATGATTGCCGGGGATGTGAAGTACCGGTTCGTCATCGACATGGCCACTTTGCAGGGCTGATTGGTTGCCTGTACCGGCCTCTTCGCGGGTGAACCCGCTCCCACAGGTATCGTGCAGGTTTCAGGGTCTGTGTTGAACCCTCCCACAGGGACTGCACAGACCTTGGCGTCTGTGATGTTCCCTGTGGGAGCGGGTTCACCCGCGAAGAGGCCGGTACAGGAAATGAAGAAGCTGGATCTGTTACCAGGCCAATGCCCTGTCCCAGCCTTTCCAGAACAACCACCGCCGTACCTCGCCATGCGCCCCGGTACCGATCTGCCAGGCCGGCCGCCCGCTGTCCAGGGCAATCACCGAAACGAACCCGGCATGGCTCGCCGCGACCAGCGTACGCCCGTCCGCACTGATATCCAGCGCACTGATGGTCGACCCCAGGTAATGCTGCCAATGCTCCACGCCATCCTCGCCAAATGCGCCCAGGTAACCATAGGCATCCCCCACGATATACTCACCGTCGCGCGCCACGCCGGCATACACCCGTGCGCCATCCTGTACCAGCGGGGTACGCGGGTCCTGGCTGTAGTAGTCGGTATCCAGCCCCGGCAAGTCGGCCACCCTGACGGCCTGCGTGGCACCGCTGTAGAAATGGCAGGCATTGACTATCAACTGGTCACCCGCGCGGTTGAACAGCGCAAAGTGCGGATACTCGCTGGCCGGGCCGATCGCCGCCACGGGTTTGAGTTGGTCATCCAGCACCAGGTGACGGCTGCCTTGCTCGCCAACCACGATCAACCGGCCATCCACCGATACCGCACCGTGCTCCATGCTCAGCCCGAGGCTGATGTCGTCGGGGTCGGTGCCTTCGTCCAGCTCGTCGAGCACTCGCGCCTGGTTCGGCAGCAGGCGGGTCGCGCCGTGGCGCGTCAGCAGGAAGATACCCTCGGCACTCACCAGCAGCACCCGCTGGCCATCCGGGAAGGGAATCAACGTGGTCGGTGTGGGCGGCAGGTCGAATGGCTCGAACGGGTAACCCGGCGGCAACCCCTCCAGCCCCGTGGGCCAGGCCAGGCGCAGCACCTGCGGGCCGCCCCAGCCATCGGTCACGCGTATGCCTTCGGCATTGGCCAGGGCGAAATAGCGGCGGGCCGGGCAGCGGCCGAAGTGATCGACGCCGATCACCGGGGTCACCCCCAGGTTGTCAATGCGCACCACTTGGCCCTTGTCATGCGGCATGCCGATGCGAGCCAGCAGGCTACCGTCCTCCAGCAGCAGGACATTGCCAATGCCTTGCCCGTGCTCCTTGATCAGCGGCAGCAACGGGTGGTGGGCGGGCGGCCAGGCTTCGCGGAAGGCTTGCTGCTCGGAGGCTTCGATGCCAGGCCGGTTGGCTGCCTGCAGGGCTTGCAGCCAGGCATCGAGCAAATGCTCGGTGGCTTGTGGCAGGGGCTCTTCGAGGTCATCCCAGCCTTGCGCGCGGCCCTGCGCGACATAGTCGTTGACGGCCTGGGCATAGGCGGTGATTGCCTGCTGCCACTGTTGCTGCTGGGAGTGCTGCTGGTCCATGAGCGGATCGGGCTCCTTGTTGCATACGCGTTCGCACAAAGCGCGCATGTTACTCCTTCTGCCCGCCTCGCGGTTGTGAGCCCCCGGCTTGACGCGTACCATGCCGGGCATTCCTTCCAATAACAAAGCGTGCATCGACACCCCGGAACGCGGGTGGCTGATGTGCGTCCTGTTGCCATGCCTGCGGAGAAGCGGTTTTCACCCATGAACGGACCCATACCCACCAACATGCCACCCACGGCGGGTAGCGGCAGCTGGCTGAGCGTCGTTGCCCTGGCCCTGGCGGCCTTCATCTTCAACACCACCGAGTTCGTCCCGGTGGCGCTGCTCAGCGACATCGGCCGCAGCTTCGACATGAGCACCGCGCAGGTCGGCCTGATGCTGACCATCTACGCCTGGGTGGTGGCGCTGGCCTCGCTGCCGATGATGCTGTTGACCCGCAACATCGAGCGGCGGCGGCTGTTGCTGTTCGTGTTCCTGGTGTTCATCGTCAGCCATATGCTGTCGTGGTTGTCACAGAGCTTTGCCATGTTGCTGGTCAGCCGTATCGGTATTGCCCTGGCGCATGCGGTGTTCTGGGCCATCACCGCCTCCCTGGCGGTACGCGTGGCGCCGCCGGGTCAGCAGGCCAAGGCGCTGGGCCTGCTGGCCACCGGCACCACCCTGGCCATGGTCCTTGGCATCCCGCTTGGCCGCGTGGTGGGCGAAGCGCTGGGCTGGCGCATCACCTTCCTGAGCATTGCCGGGGTGGCGCTGGCGACCATGCTGTGCCTGATGAAGTCGCTGCCGCTGCTGCCCAGCCAGAACTCGGGCTCGTTGCGCAGCCTGCCGATCCTGTTCAAGCGCCCTGCGCTGGTGATCACCTATGTGCTGGTGACGCTGGTGATTACCGCGCAGTTCACCGCCTACAGCTACATCGAGCCGTTCGCGCTGCACGTGGCGCAGATAGGCGGTGAGCGCACCACGCTGTTGCTGCTGTTGTTCGGCGGTGCCGGGGTGTTTGGCTCGTTGCTGTTCAGCCGTTACAGCGACCGCTTCCCGCATGGCTTCCTGGTGGGCTCGATCGGCCTGCTGGCGGCGTGCCTGTTGCTGCTGTTGCCGCTGTCGGGCAACTTCTACATGTTCGCTGCATTGAGCATGTTCTGGGGGGTGGCAATCCTCAGCTTCAGCCTGTCGCTGCAGTCCAAGACCCTGAAGCTGGCGTCCGATGCCACCGATGTGGCCATGGCGCTGTTCTCGGGAATCTACAACATCGGCATTGGCGGTGGCGCCTTGCTGGGCAGTATCGTCAGCAGCCAGTCGGATGTGGCGGATATCGGCCTGGTAGGCGGTAGTGTGGCGGTGGCCGGGTTGCTGCTGGCCGTTGCCAGCACCCGACGGTTCCGCGAGGCGCTGACGCACTGATCTGGGGCTGGCGCGTTCTTTGTAGGAGCGGCCTTGTGTCGCGATGGGGCGCGCAGCGGCCCCGGATTTCAGCGTTACAACGGATATCGCCGGGGGCCGCTGCGCGCCCCATCGCGACACAAGGCCGCTCCTACAGGCTCTCTGCAGGCCTGTGGGAACACCTGTTTCAGGCTCAAGCCAGTACAGCAGCCCACGCAGAAATCAACAACACCCCCGCCAACACCTGGTTGAACACCCGCAACCGCCGCGGTGCCTGCAACCATCGCGCGCTGCCCATCCCCAGCAGCGCCCACGCCGCCATGCATGGCAGGGCAATCAGCAAGAACACCAGCGCCAGTTGCCATACCGGCAACGACGGCGCGGCAAACACTCCGACCACCGCCACGGCCATCAACCACACCTTGGGGTTCACCACCTGCAACGAGGCCGCACTGAGTGCACTGAAGCCTTGCGCCGTGGCCGCCTGCAGCGGGGCGGCAGCACTGCGCAGCATCTTCCACGCCAGCCAGCTCAACCACAAAACCCCGGCCCAGCTCATCAACTGCTGGGCCAGCGGGTGGCGCAGCAGCAGTTCACCCAGCCCCAGGCCCACCATCAGCACGATCGCCGCTGCTGCGCCGCAGGCCGCCACGATCGGCGCCAGGCTCGCGCGCAGGCCAACGCGGGCGCCATGGGCGAGTATCAACAGGTTGGTCGGCCCCGGGCTGATGCTGGACACCAGGGCAAACAGGATGAAGGGCAACAACGACTGCGACATGATCAAGGGCTCCGGATAAACGAAGCACCATGCTCGCTGCCCGCAGCCTTTCAGTCTGGAAGGTTTGAGCAGCGCCTGCGGTAGTCGGCCGGGGTCAGCTGGTAGGCACGGCGGAACCAGCGCCCCAGGTGGCTCTGGTCGGCAAAGCCCAGGGCCATGGCCACTTCGGTGGGTGTCTGGCCCCGGGCGAGCAGGCGCCGCGCCCGGGCCAGGCGCAGCTGGATCAGATAGGCATGTGGCGCCAGGCCGAATGCGGCCTTGAACGCGCGGGTCAGGCGGAAGCGGTCGATGCCACAGGCCTGGGCCAGGTCTTCCAGGCCGATGTCGCGCTCCAGGTTGGCGTGCAGGTAATCCCGCGCGCGCTGCGCGGTCAGCGGTAGGCGCGGGTCCGGGTTCAGGCGTCGGCGCCAGTGCAGGTGGCGGGTCAGGCAGGTCAGCAGGTCGTCCATGGCCGTCTGCCGGACTATGCGCAAGTCCTGGGTATGCACGGCCTGGGAGGCGAGGGCAGTGGCACGCGCCAGGCGCTCATCGTGGCACAAGGTATCGGCGAAGCTGGGCAGGCTGTCGCCCGGCGCGTGTTCGAACAGTGCCCGCAGTTGGCTGTCCACCCAGGTGGGTTCCAGGTACAGGGTCGAATAGGTGAAGCCGTCCTCGGTGGGCGCATGGCCGTCATGGATTTCACCGGGCTCCAGCAGAAATACGTGCCCCGGCGTGCTGCGATGGCGTACTCGCCGGCAATCGAATTGCTGCACACCTTGCTCGGTAACGCCAACCAGGAAGCTGTCGTGCCAGTGCGGGTCGTAGGCATGCCCGACGAAATGCGCGCGGACCGACTCGATGCCGGTGTCGGCGTCTTGCTTGAGGTCGATCCAGTTGCTCATGGGGGCGTGCCGTGGCAGAAATCGCTACCTTAGCGCAGTGGCCAGGCTCAGTCTGGAACGATTGTGCAGCCGTTGGTCAGCGCTCGGTTGCGCAAGGCTTCGAAGCGTTCGCGCAGCCACAGGTGCAGTTGCGCCACCGCGGGCGTGAGCTGCTTGCGGTGCGGGCACACCAGGGTGACCGGTGCGGGTTCACCGAGGTGCTCGGGGAGGATGATTTCCAGCTCGCCGGCGGCGATGTTGGCGCTCACGTCCAGCCACGACTTGTAGACAATGCCTTCGCCCTGCAAGGCCAGGCGGCGGATCACGTCGGCATCGTCGCTGACCAGTGGCCCGCGCACCTGCACGGTGCGGTTGCCCACTCGCCACTTGTCGTAGACCCGGTTGTGCTGCATGTACAGCAGGCAGGCGTGCTGCTGCAGGGCATCGGGCGTGAGCGGGCGGCCATTACGGGCCAGGTAGTCGGGCGCGGCCACCAGCACCCGGCGGTTCCAGTCGGCCAGTGGCAGGGCAATGTAGTTGGCGTCCTGGTTGAGGCCATAACGGATCGCCACGTCTACCGGGTCGCGGTTGAGGTCGGCGATCTGGTCGGACAGAAGAAAGCGCAGGTGCAAGGCCGGGTGCTCGCGACGGAAGGCGCTCAACCACGGCAGCAACATGTTGCGGCCCAAGTCGGACGGTGCCGATACCTGCAGGGTGCCGCGCAGGGTGTTGGCGTTGCCATGCAGGTCTTCACGCCCCTGACGCAGGCTCTCCAGCACATTCAGGGCAGTCGGCAGGTACAACTCGCCTTCGGCGGTCAGGCGCAGGCTGCGGGTGGTGCGGGCGAACAGGCGCACGTCCAGGTCGCGCTCCAGGCGCTTGATCGCGGCGGCCACTTGGCCCGGCAGCAGTTCAGCCTCGTGGGCGGCGGCGGTAAAGCTGCCCAGCACGCTGCTGCGGACGAACAGTTCGAGGTCGGCGATGCGCAGCATTTTCACTCCTGGGATGAAAGTGTTGCTCCATTGTGCCGGTTTTTCTTTTCTGCAGGAAAGATAAGATGCTTGGCAAATCCCCTGTTCATTCCCGGAGTTGTTGCATGGATACCGTCTCGCTGGCCAAGCGCCGTTACACCACCAAAGCTTACGATGCCTCGCGCCGTATTCCCCAGGCCACTGTTGATGCTCTGCTCGAGCAACTGCGCCACAGCCCGTCCTCGGTCAACTCGCAGCCGTGGCATTTCATCGTTGCCGACAGCGCCGAAGGCAAGGCCCGCCTGGCCAAGAGCACCACAGAGCGCTATGCCTACAATTCGCCGAAGATCCTCGATGCCTCGCATGTGATCGTGTTCTGCACCCGCACCGAGATGACCGAAGCGCACCTCAATGCCGTGCTCGACCAGGAAGCTGCCGATGGCCGCTTCCGCGATGATCAGGCGCGTGCCGGGCAAAACCAGAGCCGCCGGCACTACGTCGACCTGCACCGCTTTGATCAGAAGGACGTGCAGCACTGGATGGAAAAGCAGACCTACCTGGCGTTGGGTACTGCCTTGCTGGGGGCTGCAGCACATGGGCTGGATGCCACGCCGATCGAAGGATTCGACAGCAAGGTCCTCGATGCCGAGCTGGGCTTGCGCGAGCGTGGGTTCACCAGTGTGGTCATTCTCAGCCTGGGGTATCGCAGCGAGACGGACTTCAACGCTGGCTTGAACAAGTCGCGGTTGCCGGCTTCGCAGGTGTTCACCTTCTTGTGAGATTGCCCGGGGCCGCCCTGCGGCCCTTTCGCGACGCAAGGTCGCTCCTACAGGATGGCATCGCCTTCAAGACTTTCACAGGCCTCATGAACTGGCATATGTCCGGCATATGCCGCATACTTGTCGGCAAACGCCGGAAAGGAGAGAGCCATGCTTGCCGAAGTGCTTCGCGACAACGGTTACCACGAGTACCGGGCGCGCCTGCATGCACTGCTGGAAATCCCCGAACTCGCCAGTGACTTCGAAATCCACACCCGCATCACCGATGGCTTCGCTGCCACCTGGCTGGTGAAACTGACCGAACTCGGCGTGTTCACTCCCGTGGAGCGTGACCAGATCATTCCCCTGCGCACACTGAAAACCCGCATTGAACGTGACCAGCCACTGACCGTGGAAGAAAGCGACCGGCTGTTCCGCTCGGCCCATATCACCGCCATGGCAGAAGCCGTGTTCGGTGAGGCGGGCAAGGCCAAGCGCTGGCTGTCCAAGCCCAAGGAGCGCTTCTCGGGGCTGACGCCGATGCAGATGCTCACCACCCAGCAGGGCACCACCCAGGTCGAAGAGATGTTGCTGCAGATCGCCGAGGGCTTCGGCCTGTGATTCTGTGGCGTATCAGCGCCTATGCAGACTTGAGCGGAACAGGCGGCTTGCGTGTCAGCGGCCGCTGGCACCAGGCGGGCCGGCCAGTGGTGTATGCAGCCACCAGCCCGGCCGGGGCGATGCTCGAGGTGCTGGTGCACCTGGAGATCGACCCTGAGGATTTCCCCACCACCATGCGGCTGCTGCGTATCGAGTTGCCCGATACCGTTTCGCAAGCGCAGTTGCCCGCCTTGCAGCCTGGCTGGTCAAGCCAGACCGAACTGACTCGGGGCCTGGGCAACCGCTTTCTGGATGAGTGCTCGGCATTGCTGCTGCCGGTGCCGAGCGCGATCATGCCCAGCACCACCAATTACCTGTTCAACCCGCGCCATCCGCAGGCAAACAGCGCCAGGCTCGAGGTCGAGGACTTCACCCCGGACAGCCGGCTGTTCTAGGGCGGCTTCACCAAAGTGCCGCTGACGCCGCTGTCAGCACCCGGCCAAACACTTCGAGCGCTTTGTCCACTTCAGCCTCGCTGGTGAAGCGGCCGATGCTCAGGCGCACGCTGTTGCGTGCCTGGCATTCATCCAGCCCCAGCGCGAGCAGCACATGCGAGGCCGCATTGCTCGCCGAGTTGCAGGCCGAGGTGGTTGACAACGCCAGTTCGCTGGCCAGCGCCGCGCTGTTGAAACCCTTGCTGTCGATACACAGGTTCAGCGTATGGGGAATGCGTTGCTTGGCGCAGCCGTTGAGGGTAACGCCGGGCAGGGCCAGCAGGCCTTCGCGCAAGCGCCTGGCCAGTTGCTCAAGGCGCAGGTGTTCGCTGTCGCCGGGTTGGCCGGCCAGGGCAAAGGCACTGCCCATGCCGGCAATCTGGTGGGTTGCCAGGGTGCCGGAGCGCAGGCCCTGCTCATGGCCGCCGCCGTGCATCTGCGCCCGCATCAGCGTGCGAGCGCGTGGCCCGACGTAGAGCGCACCGATGCCCTTGGGCCCATACACCTTGTGCGCCGAGAACGACATCAGGTCCACGGCCATCGTGCCCAGGTCAATGGCCAGTTTGCCCACTGCCTGCGCCGCATCCACGTGCAGCAGGGCACCGTGGGCACGTACCTGTTCGCCAATTGCGGCAAAGTCGGTGATCGTGCCCAGCTCATTGTTGACCGCCATCAGCGACACCAGGCGGGTATCGGCGCGCAGCGCCGCCTGCACTGCAGCAGGCTGAATCAGGCCGGCGGCATCCGGTGCCAGGCGGGTGACAGCCCAGCCCTGGCGTTCCAGTTCTACCACCGTGTCGAGCACGGCCTTGTGTTCCAGCTGGCTGGTGATCAGGTGCCCGGGCTGGTCGAGGCCTTGAGCAATGCCCTTGAGCGCCAGGTTGTTGGACTCGGTTGCACCCGAGGTCCAGACCAATGCACCGGCCTGCGCGCCAACGCGTTCGGCCACTTGCTGGCGGGCCTGCTCCACAGTGTGGCGGGCTGCCTGACCGAAGGCATGGCCACTGGACGCAGGGTTGCCGAAGTTGGCCTGATTGCCAAGGCATGCGAGCATGGTTTCGATGACCCGGTCGTCGACCGGAGTGGTGGCGGCGTAGTCGAAGTAGAGCGGGGCGCTAGGCATTGTGGCGGGTCCGCTTCTGTCGCCGTCAAATCGGCGATCGTTGGAGCAAGCGTACCCGCTGCTTGAGAGATATTTTTCGCTTCCAGTGCGCTTATTCAAAAGATACGCAAGAAAATTTTCTCTCTAATGGCATTTAAGTGGAAATTTTTTCTCCGCTCCAGAAGCAGGCAAGCAAGGCCCCTCGTCAGCCATCCTCAGGACGGTTCCAAGGCCCTCTGTTCCTCGGCCACCACACGTTCGCACAACTCGGTGATTTGCTCGCGCATCCAGCGATTGGCCGGGTCCTGATCGGTGCTTTCGTGCCAGTACAGGTGTGTTTCCAGCGCAGGGACCTCCACCGGCAGTGGCTGGTAACGCAACTGATGGCGGCGGGCGAAGCGCTCGGGGACGGTCATCGCCATATCGGTCTGCTGCAACACCTGCGAGGCCATCAGGTAATGCTGCGAGCGCAAGGCGACCTTGCGCTGCACGCCCATCTTGCCCAGGGCCAGGTCGACATAGCCCAGGCCGTTGCGGCGGCTGGAGATATGGATGTGGGTCATGCCCAGGTAGTTGTCGAGGGTCAACTTGCTGTCGGCCAGCGGGTGGCCCTGGCGCAGGGCGCAGACATAGCGGTCTTGCATCAGTTTGACGTGGCGCACCTGCGGGTCGGTGTTCAACGGTGCGTCGATGGCGAAGTCCAGGCGGCCGGCGGCGAGTTCCTTGGTGGTCTCGCGGCGCTTGCACAAAAAGCTTTCGATCAGCACCGCCGGGGCCAGGCGGCGCAAGCGCTGGAACAGCGGCGGCAGGATCACCGCTTCGGTCAGGTCGGTCATGCTGATGCGGAAGGTCTTGTTGGCCTGTTGCGGGTTGAAGATGCGGCTTTCCTGCACCGAGGTGCGCAGCAGGGCCAGGGCATTGCGCACCGGGCCGATGATGTTCTGCGCCATGGGCGTGGGCACCATGCCTTGCGCGGTACGCACGAACAGCGGGTCATTGAATGTTTCGCGCAGCCGCGAGAGGGCGTTGGACACCGCCGGCTGGGTGATGCCGACGATCTGCCCGGCGCGGGTCAGGTTGGCTTCGGTGTAGATAGCATCGAACACGATGAACAGGTTGAGGTCGACCTTGCTGAGGTTCATGGGCGCCGCTCTTTGTTGGAATTATGGGTTGATCATATATCGCTTATGAATGTTTATACACGCGGAAAATAGACTAGGTGGATTGGGATATGCTGCTCTAGGCTCTGGCCCATGTACTCCGAACCGTGAAGGTAGCCCCGATGGATTTCGCCTATTCGCCCAAGGTCCAGGCATTGCGTGAGCGCGTCAGCGCGTTCATGGACGCCTATGTCTACCCCGCCGAGGCGGTGTTCGAGCGCCAGGTCGCCGAGGGTGACCGCTGGCAGCCCACCGCGATCATGGAAGAGCTCAAGGCCAAGGCCCGCGCCGAAGGGCTGTGGAACCTGTTCCTGCCCGAATCGGAATACGGTGCCGGCCTGAGCAACCTGGAATACGCCCCGCTGGCGGAAATCATGGGCCGTTCGTTGCTCGGCCCGGAGCCGTTCAACTGCTCGGCGCCGGACACCGGCAACATGGAAGTGCTGGTGCGCTATGGCAGCGAAGCGCAGAAGCGCCAGTGGCTGGAACCGCTGCTGCGTGGCGAGATCCGTTCGGCATTTGCCATGACCGAACCGGATGTGGCCTCCTCGGATGCCACCAACATGGCCGCCACTGCCGTGCGTGACGGTGACCAATGGGTAATCAACGGTCGCAAGTGGTGGACCTCCGGCGCTTGCGACCCGCGCTGCAAGGTGATGATCTTCATGGGCCTGTCCGACCCTGAAGGGCCACGCCACCAGCAGCACTCGATGGTGCTGGTGCCCACCGATGCGCCTGGAGTGAAGATTGTCCGCCCGCTGCCGGTGTTCGGCTATGACGATGCTCCCCATGGCCACGCCGAGGTGCTCTTCGAGAATGTGCGGGTGCCGTATGAGAACGTTATTCTCGGTGAGGGCCGTGGCTTCGAGATTGCCCAGGGGCGCCTTGGCCCCGGCCGCATCCATCACTGCATGCGCTCGATCGGCATGGCCGAGCGCGCGCTGGAACTGATGTGCAAGCGCTCGGTGGAGCGTACCGCCTTCGGCCGGCCACTGGCGCGTCTGGGCGGCAACGTCGACAAGATTGCCGACTCGCGCATGGAGATCGACATGGCCCGGCTGCTGACGCTGAAAGCGGCGTACATGATGGACACGGTCGGCAACAAGGTGGCCCGCAGCGAGATTGCGCAGATCAAGGTAGTGGCGCCGAACGTGGCACTGAAGGTGATCGACCGGGCTATCCAGATACATGGCGGGGCGGGGGTGAGTGGCGATTTCCCGCTGGCATACATGTACGCCATGCAGCGCACCTTGCGCCTGGCCGACGGGCCGGATGAAGTGCACCGGGCGGCGATTGGCAAGTATGAGATCGGCAAGTACGTGCCGGCGGAGATGTTGCGTAGCGGGCGGTGATTTTGCCGGCTTGTTCCGGCCTCTTCGCGGGCTTGCCCGCTCTCATAGAACTGCACATAACTCATTGAATTAGCAGGGACCCTGTGGGAGCGGCTTTAGCCGCGAACACCGGCGCAGCCGGTGCCATGCACCGCGTTGGATTCTTCGCGGCTAAAGCCGCTCCCACAGGGTACGAGGATCGCTTGCGAGTTCAGTTTTCTGTGCGATAGCGCAGCCCAAAGGGCTGGGCAATCTCCCACAGGTACTGTGCCGCCTCCAAGCTGTGCGTAATACCTGTGGGAGCGGGCAAGCCCGCGAAGAGGCCCTTGACGGTTCACTGCGTCTTTAGGTCCACCACCAGATCCTTGGCCGCCTTCGTCGCCAGCAGACCCATGAGCTTGCTCATCTCAGACTTTGTAAGAAACATCTGAATTTCGACTCAAGCCACTTGAGCCTCCCTTGCTGATGTTAGGTTTTCAACCTCAACCATGCACAGGGAGTTTGCATATGCGCACCAGTCTCGGGGGAAAAGGTCAGGCAGTAGATGGCGATGTCACCACAACGGGGGCCGTCTGTATTGCGACGGGCGCCGGATATCTTGACGAGGGCCGAATGGTGCTGCGCGAAGGTGATCGGACCACGCCATGCCCTCTCTGCGGGCAGGAGGGGATGGTCGCTGAAGGGGTGGACCACTTCATTTCCGATGGCCGCCGGGTGGCCATGGACGGTGCACTGGTAGTCTGTGGCTGTCCACCGGGCAGCAATCGGGTGGTCGCACCGTTGGATGAAGCATTTCCGCCCCTGCGTTCCCTTGCAGGGCGCGCGAATAGCCACTCTGCCGCGCCATCAGCCGCGGTCTACCCCGAACGTTTCTCCCAACCCGTAGCAGGTGCGTTGCCCGGAACCCTGGAGCCCGGGTTCTATGTAGTGCCTCGGCGCATGTCATTCGCACAGGTGCTGCTGCAACTGGCCGAGCACGATGCCACGTTGCCAATCTCCCGGCTGCAGCGGCTTAACCCGACGTTTGATCAAGGCTTCAAGGCGGGGGAAATCTTCGTTATCGGTGACCCTGACAATGGTGATGCTTGCACCCGCGAGGAAGGCCAGTTGATGGCGGCAGCGCAGCATGCACGCCGTGCGCTGGCGGTGCTCGATTTCGCCGAAGCGGACTTCATGATGGAGCATCAGGCCGAAATCGCCGGCTTGCTCAGTAATGCCAGCCAGTCCATGGGCGTGGGCAAGGACATGCTGGAGCAGGGGCTGAAGCAGGTCAGTCATACGCTGACCAGTATCGAACACCTGCATCAGCGCGAGTTTATGGAGCATGGCCATCTGAACAGCCAAAGTTTCTTTGCCGAACGGCGAAAACTGCTCCAGCAGCTGGATGGACAGTTGAAAGCGGCATTGCTTAACAAGCAGCTGAACCTAGGGAACTATGAACGGCTCAAGAAGAGCTTGAACATTTCGACCAAGAGCCTTGTGCACCACTGGTCGAAGGCCGGCGGGCCGGGGCAGATTCCGGGGTATGCGACGCATCTGGACAAGGTGGCGCGACTCAGCAAGTTTCTTGAGTACGGTGGCTACGCTGCGATTGGGTTGGGTGGGACTTCTTCGTATCTGAAAGTGCAAGAAGTTTGTCGGGCAGGGGAGACTGAGGATTGTAAAAAAGTCAGACTGACCGAGACGGGAGGTTTTGCTACTGGAACTGCCGGAGCAATGGCTAGCACTTTAGGAGCAAACCTCCTATCCGGAACAATTTGTGCCGCTGTTACAATGGGCTCGGCAGGTCTGGCTGCGCCGGTATGCGGCATTGTATTGGTGGGCGCCAGCGGCACGGCTGGGGGAGTGCTGGGCGGGAAGCTCGGTGAATCCGTGGGCGAGTTTATTTACGAGGCAACCAGTGATTGACATTACTGGCTGGCAACCACTTGCTAAAGTGGCGCTTCTATTAAGTCCTTTCGCTATCGCCATACCAGGACTAGTCCTTAGTGCTGTTTCAACGTTGACCAAAGATTATGACGTCGCCTGCTCGGCCATCACCAGTAACCCCTATTTTGAAAGCATCAAGCGTTATTGGGGTTGTGGGTCATTCAAGTGGCGCTGGATGACGCTATGTACGGCAAGTGGGTTAGTGGCATTTCCGTGGCTAGCGCTGCGAATGGGTCAACTGGATGCTGGCGAGCTAAATGCGTTTCCGAAGAAGCTTAAACGCAGGTTGAAAATTTCAGCCTGGCTAAACATGACTGGGTGCATCTGGATGGTGATTGTATGGGCGTTATTTAAGTTCAAGTAGGGGAGTCAGACCCGCATCTGCGGGTCATCCTCTTTCTGCCCGACTGTACGATCGGCATTTGCTGGGTGCTCGAGCGGCTGATCCACGACAGCCACCTTCTCCCCCCGCGTCTTGACCAACGAAACCACCACCCCACCCAGCAACAACCCGAACGTCACCCCCAGCGACAGCAACGCCGGCACCTTGCCGATCATCCCATGGTAGAAAATCTTGCAGCCAATAAAGATCAACACCAGCGCCAACGCGTACTTGAGGTACACAAACCGGTGCATCAACGCCGACAGCGCAAAGTACAGCGAGCGCAACCCGAGAATGGCGAAGATGTTCGAGGTATAGACAATGAACGGGTCTTGGGTAATCGCGAAGATCGCCGGCACGCTGTCCACGGCGAACACCAGGTCGGCCAGTTCGATCAGTACCAGTGCCAGGAACAACGGCGTGGCATAGCGCAGCGCCTTGCTGTGCCCTGGCGGGGTCTGGCGGATGAAAAAGTGCGAGCCGTGTATCTGGTCGGTGACCCGCATGTGCCGGCGCACGAACTTCAGGATCGGGTTGTTGGCCAGGTCGGGATGGCTGCCTTCCTTCGACAGCGCCATCTTCACCCCGGTAAACAGCAGGAAGGCTCCGAAGACATACAGCACCCAGGCGAAATTCTGCACCAGCGCCGCGCCCACGGCGATCATGATCGCCCGCAGGAACACCACCCCGAGGATGCCCCAGAACAGCACGCGGTGCTGGTAGCGGCGGGGGATGGCGAAATAGCTGAAGATCATCGCCATGACGAACACGTTGTCCATCGACAGCGACTGCTCGACCAGGAACCCGGTGTAGAACTCCAGCGCCGACTGCGCGCCCAACTGGTACCAGACCCCGGCGCCGAACAGCACGCCGACGCTGAAATAGCCCGAATACAGCAGCAGGCTCTCGCGCATTTCGATTTCCCGGTCGTGGCGGTGCAGCACGCCCAGGTCGAGTACCAGCAAACCGATGACGATGCCCATGAACAGCAGCCACAACCAGGCGCTGGTACCGAGGAACGGGGTGGTGAGGAATGTCTGCAGAGCTGTCATGAGCCCCTCCTTCAATGTCGACGTTGCATGGCAACAGTGATCCGACATGGCGGCCTGGCAGCCGTCAGAGGGGCCCGGTATCACATGGGCTTGAGCCTAGACCCGTTTGCCGGTGATGCCGAATGGGCAGCTGTTACATTTCTTTGCCAGGGCCGCCCTCAAGCGGACGGTCAGCGCGGTCGACTGTGGGAGCGGCCTTGTGTCGCGATAGGGCCGCAAGGCGGCCCCGGCAATTCTTCGGTGACAAGAAGATCCTGGGGGCGCTGCGCACCCCTTTCGCGACACAAGGCCGCTCCCACAGGGATATGTACTGCTTCAAGATCAATAAACCCACACTTCGACCCGGCGGTTCCGCAACCGCCCTTGCTCCAGTTCGTTCCCTGCCACTGGCAGTTCATCCCCCATCCCCGTCACCTCCAGCACCTCCACGCCATCGCGCGCCAGCTCGCGGCGCACCGCCTGGGCCCGCAGGCGGGAGAGCAGGGCGGCGCGGCCGGGCGTTTCCTTGGGGTCGCCAAAGCCCACCAGCACCACCTTGCGCTGCAGCTTGCCCGCTTGGCGCAGGTAGTCGGCAACCCGCTGCACATCGCGAAGGGCCTTGTTGTCGAGGCTGGCGCTGCCTTCCTGGAAACGGAAGTTAACGCTCAACCGTTGCGCCTGCTGGGCCAGGGTGCGATAGCGCGGCGGCATGTCGGACTGGGGGGTTACAGGTTGGGCCTTGATCTGCTGCGAAACGAAACCCTGCTGGGCGACGATCGCCTGGCCCGCCGGGCTCTGGGTGAAATCGGCCAGCGCCTTGGCCTGAGGCTTGGGGTTGGCCGGCAGGTAGAAATACAGGCGCCGCGATAGCGGGTAATCCTCGCTGGCAACCAGTGCACGCTCCGGCAGCATGGCCGACGCGTCACCCTCGGCCACCGCCAGCACCTTTGCCCCGTGCACCGCCGCCAGGCTGCTGAAGCCGATGGCCTGGCGGTCGGCGCCCACTCGCGCGGCCAGCTCGTCGCTGGACTCGAAGCGTTGGGCCTTGGACGACAGTTCGCCGTGCTGGGGTTCCAGCACCAGCGCCTTGAAGGTCTCAAAGGTGCCGGAGCGGTCGTCACGAGCATAAAGGTGGATGGCCCCGCCGGAAACGCCCAATTGCTCCCAGCGCTGGATCTGCCCGGCAAAAATCCGTGCCAGTTGCCCCGTGGTGAGCCGTGGCAGCGGGTTGTCGGGGTGAACGATGACCGCGACGCCGTCCAGGCCGATGACCTGTTCGGCGGCAGCGGCACGCAGGTCGCCCAACGCCTGCAGTTGGCTTGCTTCGTTGTCGTTGATCGGCCGCGACGCGGCGGCAAGGTCGGCCTCGCCATGGCCCAGGGCGACGAAGCCGGTGCTGGAACCATGGGCTGCGATGTCGACGCGCAAGGGTTGGCCGTGTGCATCGATAGCGGTGATGACAGTCTCGTTGGCCCGCTTGCCCGGGTGTTGTTCGATGGCGGTGGCTTGCTGTGCGCGCAGTTGCCCTTGCACAAGCGCTGGCAGCAAGGCCGCGCCAATGGTGTTGGAACCTTGCACACGCAGGTGCGCGGGCTCGGCCAGGGTCGCCAGCGGCAGCAAGGTGAGCAGCAAGACAAGCAGGCGAGGCATGCCGGAAGACCTATGGCATAGAGTTGGCCGGCAGATTACGACAGTGGCGTGATGATAATGTGACGGTGTTGCTCACATCTTGAGTCGTGCAGCGCCTGGTAGATCGAGCGCCGCGCGGGCGGCGCTTGATCTGCCAGGCGTCGCAGTACTCAATATGTCAATGCGCCCCGGCGGACTTGCTCAGGTCACTTTCTGCCCACTCGGTATAGATGCACGCATCCGCCACCGCCCAGCGCACCTTCACAGTATCCCCCGGCTGCATCGGCATGCCCGCCGCCGACAAAGCCTTGACCGTCAGCTCGGTACCGCCTGCGGTCACCACATGGCAGGTCTGGCTCTCGCCCAGGAACAGCACTTCGCCAACCTTGGCGCTGACCTCGTTCCACCCCGCCGGCAGCGGCTCGCGCGCGGCCTGTTCGGCGGTCAGGGCCAGGGCCTTTTCCGGGCGTACCATGATCAGCGCATCCTGCGAAGCGGCCAGGCCCGGGGTCAGGCGGATGGCCACCGGTTGGCCCTCGAAGCTGCCGGCGCCATTGCTGCTGGCCTTGATCCGCAGGAAGTTGGAGTTGCCCAGGAACGAAGCGACAAAGGCATTCGGCGGGTTCTGGTACAGGTCGTAACCGGTGCCCAGGCCAACGATCTTGCCATGGCTGAAGATGGCGATGCGCTGGGACAGGCGCATGGCTTCTTCCTGGTCGTGGGTGACGTAGACGATGGTGATGCCCAGGCGCCGGTGCAACTGGCGCAGTTCGTCCTGCAGGTCTTCGCGCAGTTTCTTGTCCAGCGCGCCGAGCGGTTCGTCCATCAGCAGGATGCGCGGTTCGTACACCAGTGCTCGGGCAATCGCCACGCGCTGCTGCTGGCCGCCGGACATCTGCGACGGCTTGCGGTGGGCAAATTTCTCCAGTTGCACCAGCTTGAGCATGGCGTCGACGCGCTTGCTGGTTTCGCTCGCGCCAAGCTTGCGAATGGCCAGCGGGAAGCTGATGTTGTCGCGCACGTTCAGGTGCGGGAACAGCGAATAGCGCTGGAACACCATGCCGATGTCGCGCTTGTGCGGCGGCACGTTGACCAGAGACTGGCCATCGACAAGGATCTCGCCGCTGCTCGGCGTTTCGAAGCCAGCCAGCATCGACAGGGTGGTGGACTTGCCCGAGCCGCTGGAGCCGAGGAAGGTCAGGAACTCGCCGTCCTGGATTTCCAGGTCGAGGTTATCCACGGCGGTGAAGTCGCCGTAGTGCTTGTTCAGGCCACGCAGGCTGACCAGGGTCTTGCCGTGCGCGTTGTCTTTGATCACTGCACTCATTGTTGTTTTCTCCGCGCTCAGGCGTTTTCGGTGCGCCGGCGCAAGGCGGCGGCAATGAACATGACAAGCAGCGACAGGCCGATCAGCAAGGTCGAGGCCACAGCGATGACCGGGCTGAGGTCCTGGCGCAGGGTGGTCCACATCTTCACCGGCAAGGTCTGCAGGTCGGGGCTGGCCATCATCACGCTCAGCACCACTTCATCCCATGAAACCAGGAAGGCGAACAGGCCGCCGGCGATCATCCCCGGGCGAATAGCCGGGAAGGTCACCTTGAAGATCGCCTGCAGGCGCGAGGCCCCGCAGATCACCGCGGCATCCTCGATCGACTGGTCGAACAGCTTCAGCGAGTTGATGATCGAGATGATGGTGAAGGGCAGGGCGACGATCACGTGGCTGGCCACGAAGGCGAACAGCGTGCCGGTGTAGCCAAGTTTGAGGAACAGCGCGTACACCGCCACGGCAATGATCACCAGCGGTACGATCATCGGCATGGTGAACAGCCCGTAAAGCAGCTCGCGGCCCGGGAAGCGGCCACGCACCAGGGCGAACGCGGTGGGCAGGCCAAGCAGCACGGCGGCGATGGTGGTCAGCACGGCCACCTTCAGGCTTGCCAGCGCGGCGTCCATCCACTCCGGGTTGGAGAAGAACTGGCCGTACCACTTGAATGTCCAGCCCGGTGGCGGGAACACCAGCCACTGCGACGAGCCGAACGACAGCAACACGATGAACACCACTGGCAGCAGCAGGAAGGCCGCGATAACCCCGGTGGTCAGGTACAGGCCCGTACGCAGCGGGCGGCCCATGGCATTGGGAGACAGGAGCATGGCGGTTTACCTCGCGTTGCCGACCGGGGATTCCGGCTGCAGCTTCAGGTACAGGTAGAAGAGCACCAGGGTGATCACCACCAGCAGTGCGGCGGCGGCACTGGCCAGGCCCCAGTTGAGGAACGACTGCACCTGTTGGATGATGAATTCGGGCAGCATCATGTTTTGCGCGCCACCCAGCAAGGCCGGGGTGACGTAGTAACCGAGCGACATCACGAACACCATCAGTGCCCCGGAGAACAGCCCCGAACGGCACAGCGGCAGGAACACCTTCCAGAAATTGGTCCACGGGCTGGCGCCGCAGATCGAGCCGGCCTGCAGCACCATCGGGTCGATGGCGTGCATGGTCGCCTGCAGCGGCAGCACGATGAAAGGGATCATGATGTAGCTCATGCCGATCACCACGCCGGTCAGGTTGTGCACCATTTCCAGCGGGGCATCGATGATGCCCATGGCCATCAACGCCTTGTTGATCACCCCCGAGCTCTGCAGCAGCACCAGCCACGAGTAGGTGCGCGCCAGCAGGCTGGTCCACATCGACAGCAGCACGATGTTCAGCAACCAGCGGCCCCAGCCCTTGGGCACCAGGGTAATTGCCCAGGCCAGCGGGAAGCCCAGCAGCACGCTGATCAGGGTGACCACGCCGGCCACCGAGAAGGTGTTGAACAGTACCCGCGCATAAGCCGAGTTGGCGAACAGCTGCTCGTAGTTGCCCAGGCCCGGCGTTGGCTCCAGCACCCCGCGCAGCAGCAGGCCGGCCAGCGGGGCAAAGAAGAACAGGCCAAGGAACAGCAGGGCCGGCAGCAAATTGCGGCTGCCTTTCCAGCGCTGGCTCAGGCTGACGCGGCGGGGGGCCGTTCCCGGGGCACCGGTGCCCGTGGGGGCACCTTGCGCGTTATGCAGGGCGTTGATGGCGACTTTCATTTGACCAACCACTCATTCCAGCGGGCTGCGATGGCCTGGCCGTTCTTGGCCCAGTAGGCGAAGTCGAGGGTGACCTGGTCCTGGGCGTAGGCGGTCGGCAGGTTCTGCGCCAGGTCTTTGTCCAGCTTGGCCACGCTGTCGACGTTCACCGGCGCGTAGGCGGTCTTGTTGGCGAACTCGGCCTGGCCTTCGGCGCTGCTGGCGTTGGCCAGGAACTTCATGGCAGCGTCCTTGTTCTTGGCACCTTTGGGGATGACCAGGAAGTCGGCCATGACCAGGTTCTGCTTCCAGCTCACGCCCACCGGTGCACCGTCTTGCTGCAAGGCATAGACGCGGCCGTTCCAGAACTGGCCGAGCGAGGCTTCACCCGAGGCCAGCAGTTGCTGCGACTGGGCTCCGCCGCCCCACCAGACGATGTCTTTCTTGATGGTGTCGAGCTTCTTGAAGGCGCGGTCCAGGTCCAGCGGGTAGAGCTTGTCGGGTGCTACGCCGTCGGCCAGCAGGGCCAGTTCCAGTACGCCCGGGCTGGGCCATTTGTACAGGGCACGCTTGCCGGGGTAGGTCTTGGTATCGAACAGTGCAGTCCAGTCCACCGGCTTGTTGGCGCCGAGTTTGCCTTCGTTGTAGCCGAGCACGAAGGAGAAGAAGAACGAGCCGACGCCATGATCGGAGACGAAGCGCGGGTCGATCTTGTCGCGCTTGATCTGGGTGAAATCGAGGGGTTCGAGCAGCCCTTCGCTGGCGGCACGCAGAGCAAAGTCGGCTTCGACGTCGACCACATCCCACTGCACGTTGCCGCTCTCGACCATGGCCTTGAGCTTGCCGTAGTCGGTAGGGCCGTCCTGGACGACCTTGATATCGGTAGCTTTGGTGAAGGGTGCGGCCCACGCTTCTTTCTGGGCGTCCTGGGTGGTACCGCCCCAGCTGACGAAGTTCAGGCTGTCGGCGGCCTGGGCGGCCTGACATGCCAGGGTCAGCAGGCTGGCGGACAGCACTGCGGTTACACGTTTGCTCAACAGCATGGTTACGCCCTCGTTGCTTTTTGTTATTCGAGGCGGGGCTTGTGGCGCGCCCGCCAATAGTGTTCGGGGAGCAGCTAAAACAAAGTGTCTTGTGGCCGTTTGTGATTGTAGATAGCGGCCTGCAGATTCAAGGTCTACGGGATATCATATTATGGTATTCCAAACTTTTCGCAAGAGGTATGAGGCTACCGGCCATCACTCCGTGCTTTCAGAAGCAGCGCGGGCCCTGTGGGAGCGGGTTCACCCGCGAATGCGATGGTGATGCCACCGGCGCATTCGCGGGTGAACCCGCTCCCACAGGGCCCGGCTAAATCAGTTGTTCATGGATTTTCAGCCGACCATTCCCGGCTCGAAGGGAATGCTCTGCACCACCTCCAGTTCATACCCCGCCAGCCCGGCATATTTCAGCGGCGGCCCCAGATGACGCAGCTTGCCCACGCCCAGGTCCTGCAAGATCTGCGCGCCGGTACCCACTTCCGAGTACACCTTCGATTGCCCACGCTGGTAAGGCCGCACCGGCTGGGTCAGCTGCGGCACGCGCTCAAGCAGCGCCTGCGAGGACTCATGGTTGGCCAGGATCACCACCACGCCGGCGCCTTCCTCGGCCACTTTCTGCAGCGCCGCCCAAAGCGTCCAGTTGGCGGGGCCGGCGTATTCGGCGCCAACCAGGTCGCGCAACGGGTCGATCACGTGCACCCGCACCAGGGTCGGCTGCTCGCGGCGGATATTGCCCATGACCATGGCCATGTGTACGCCACCTTCGATGCGGTCTTCATAGGTGACCAGGCGGAAGGTGCCGTGCACGGTGGGCAGTTCGCGTTCGCCGATGCGCTTGATGGTCTGCTCGGTGCTCAGGCGGTAGTGGATGAGGTCGGCGATGGTGCCGATCTTGATGCCATGTCGGGCAGCGAACACCTCCAGGTCCGGGCGGCGGGCCATGGTGCCGTCGTCGTTGAGCACTTCGACGATCACCGACGCCGGAGTGAACCCGGCCAGGCGCGCCAGGTCGCAGCCGGCTTCAGTATGGCCGGCGCGGGTCAGCACCCCGCCTTCGCGGGCGCGCAGGGGGAAGATGTGGCCGGGTTGCACCAGGTCTTCAGGGCGGGCACTGGGGGCCATGGCCGCCGCCACTGTACGCGCCCGGTCGGCAGCGGAAATACCGGTGGTAACGCCCGTGGCTGCCTCGATCGAAACAGTGAAGGCGGTGCTGAACACGCTGCCGTTGGCCGGCACCATCTGCTCCAGGCCCAGGCGTTGGCAGTGTTCGTCGGTCAGGGTCAGGCAGATCAGCCCGCGCGCTTCACGGGCCATGAAGTTGATGGCCTGGGCGTCGCAACGCTCGGCGGCGATCAGCAGGTCGCCTTCGTTTTCCCGGTCCTCGTCATCCACCAGCAGGACCATCTTGCCTTGCCGGTAGTCCTCGAGAAGTTCTTCGATGGTGTTGAAAGCCATGTTGCACGCTCACTGTGGCGGGGTGATTATTATGGTATACCATCATACACAATTATCGTCGTAACAGGAGAGGAGCGCATGAAGGCCTATTGGATCGCCCATGTGGACGTGACCGACCCCGAGCAATACCAGCAGTACACCCAGCGCGCCCCGGCTGCCTTCAAGGCATTCGGCGGCCGTTTCCTGGCCCGTGGCGGGCGTAGCGAGGCAGTGGAAGGGCGGCCTACCCCTCAGCGTAGCGTGGTGATCGAGTTCGATTCGTACGAGCAGGCGCTGGCGTGTTACCGGTCCGCGTTGTACCAGGAGGCTTGCAGCCATCGTCAGGGGGTGGCGAAGGCTGAGGTGATCATCGTCGAAGGGTTCGAGCCCTGAGTTGGATTTGCCGGCCTCTTCGCGGGTAAACCCGCTCCCACAGGGACGCCACAGATTCCAAAGACTGCGGTGTCCCTGTGGGAGCTGGTTTACCCGCGAAAGGGCCGGACCTGCCTTATGGCATGCCAGGTAGTTCATGCGGCCGCAGGTCAAACACCAGCACCTCGGCATCCACCCCATTGCCCAGCTCCAGCACTTGTTCCTGCCTCACCCGCACCCCATCCCCTTCATTCAACACTTGCCCATTGAGCTCGATGCTGCCCCGGGCCACATGCACATAAGCATGGCGGTTTTCCGGCAAGGTCAGGGTGGCACGCTCGTCACCGTCGAACAGACCGGCATGCACTCGCGCGTTCTGCCGCACCTGCAATGACCCCTCGGCGCCATCCGGCGAAATGATAAGGCGCAGCTTGCCGCGCTTTTCCTCGGCACTGAAATGCTGTTGCTGGTAACGCGGCGTGGCGCCTTGTACGTTCGGCACGATCCAGATCTGCAGGAAGTGCACCGGCTGCACCTGGCTGTGGTTGAACTCGCTGTGGGCCACGCCGTGGCCAGCGCTCATCAGCTGCACATCGCCCGGGCGGATCACCGAGCCGGTGCCCAGCGTGTCCTTGTGCTCCAGCGCGCCTTCCAGCACGTAGGAGAAAATTTCCATGTCGCGGTGCGGGTGTTGACCAAAGCCTTTGCCGGGGATGACGCGGTCGTCGTTGATCACCAGCAGGTCGGAAAAACCTTGCTCGTCCGGGTTGCGGTAGTGGCCGAAGGAGAAGGTGTGGAACGATTTCAGCCAGCCATGGAAGGCCAGGCCGCGGTCTTTGGCGCTACGGACGGTAAGCATGGTGATTCTCCTTGAATGCCGGGGCCGTTAGGGCTGCCGTGCTGTCTATGGAGATAACTTTATTGTCATCAGAAACCTTAAAAAACAGTGTCTTGTTGGAAATACTGTCTCTATATAGGTGACAGTAGATCGGGTATTTGTAGGGCAATTCTGAATTCTCCGCCGCTCGGTCTCTGTCCGTTTTACCGGTGATAGCGTCGAGGCTTTCATACAGGGAGTTGCTCATGACACGTATATCGATAAATGGCAAAGGACAGGCATTCGATGGAGACCTCACCACCACGGGGGCGGTTTGCATAGCTGGCAGTACGAGTTATCGGGGGAACAGTCAGCGTGCGCTGCGCCAAGGGGATGGGACGACTGAGTGCCCGGCATGCAAAAAGCCCGGCGTAATTGTTGAAGGACAGCCTTTCTTCAAAATCGAAGGCAAACCAGCCGTGGTAGATGGGGCGCTGGTCAAGTGTGGCTGTCCAGAGGGCAATAACCGGGTCGTGGCCACGGGAGGACCTGGCTTAGCGGCAAGCCCCTCGGCGACACAGCAGGCAAGCCAAGCGGCAACATCAGGTCAAGCCGGCTCGATTTCACCCATCAAAACTTCGCTAGCAGGAAATAAGCCGCAGCCTGTGATCTGCAAAGATCCTGACATGATGGAGCAGGTGGCCAGATACATCGCCGAGGAAATGAACCGCAACATCACACACCCATCCGTGCTGAAAATGCAGAAGCTGACTAGCTTTGACGCGGTAGAGGAACATGCAAAATTTAAAAAGCTCCCTTGGTATGCCCGTCTTAGGACGGGCAGGTGGCCTTTCAGAAAGTGTTCTTCTGGATGGCGCTGGGCTTGAGCAGATTGCATCAGACTCTATTCGGAAAGTTCAAAAGTGGGCTGAACGCAAGGGCCCCCATCGTTCTGCTGATATAGAAGGGCTACGGGCCTGGGATGACATAGGTGATCGTGTTGCTATCAGCATTGGCGTCAAACTGCATGAGCTGCACCCAAATGGTGGGATTACAGCCAAGATACTCATGGCCGAAGTGTTAGCATTGCCACGCTCAAGCTGGGGAGGTGCCGTAGTTGATCACGCCTGCAAATAAACCGAAACGGTATATCTGGCGCTGGGTAGTGGTGATAATGCTTACGCCTATCATCTTTTGGTATGTTGCCACACCGCAGGTGAGTTTTCATTTTTCTGACAAAGGCCAGGGGCGTCTCGGCTACATCTTGAATGTCCAGCACGATATATCAAAAGGTGAGATCTACCCGGGTGAAGCCACAGGAGGTGCAGGGCATATCTTCCCGAACGACCAGTTTTTCATGGAGTTGTATTGGAACAACCGTGGGAGATCGCACTGCATCCGGGCCAAACCCAGATGGCCAAGTATTGATATCTACATTGGGGCGGACGGTGCCATAGATAGCCGCACTGATAGCAGATTCATCGAAGCCTGCGGGCCATTTCCGCAATAGCAGCCAAAGACCCGCCTAGGCGGGTCTTGTGCTTATCGACTCACTGCAGATGCACTTTAAGTTCGGCGCTCGCCTGACGCATTGCCGCCTTGACCGCCGGCACCTGGCTCAGCGGGTTGAGCAAACCATAGTCATGAATCATCCCGTTGTACCGTACCGAGGTCACAGTCACACCGGCGGCATCAAGCTTGCGGGCATACGCCTCACCCTCATCCCGCAGCACATCGAATTCAGCGGTTTGCACCAGCGCCGGCGGCAGGCCCTTCAACTGTTCACTGCTGGCCCGCAGCGGCGAAGCGTAGATCTGCGCCCGGGCATTGGCGTCAGTGGTGTAGCTGTCCCAGAACCATTTCATCATCCCGGTGGTCAGGAAGTGCCCCTCGGCAAACTGCTTGTACGACGCGGTCTCGAAGCTGGCATCGGTCACTGGCCACAGCAGCAGCTGGAAGCGCAGGGCAGGGGTGCCGGCCTCTTTGGCCTTCAGCGCCACGACTGCCGCCATGTTGCCGCCGACGCTGTTGCCGGCCACGGCCAGGCGCTTGCCGTCCACGCCGATTTCCTTGCCGTGCTCGGCCACCCAGCGTGTGGCGGCGTAGGCCTGGTTGATCGCCGTCGGGTAGTGCGCTTCCGGCGATGGGGTGTAGTCGACGTAGACCGCCACTGCGCCAGAGCCAACCACCAGGTCGCGGATCAGCCGCTGGTGGGTCGGGAAGTCGCCGAGCACCCAGCCGCCGCCGTGGAAGAACATGAACACGGGCAACTCACCCTTCACATTGGCTGGGCGCACCACTTGCAGCTTGATTGACTCGCCGTTGGCCTTGATGGTGTGTTCCTTCACCTCGATACCGGAGAGGTCGACCTTGACCGATGCCTGGGCGCCGGTCAGCACGGCGCGGGCATCTTTCGGGCTGAGCTGTTCCAGTGGTTTGCCACCGCCTTGTTCCAGGGCTTCGAGGAAGGCCTGGGTGTGCTGTTCAATGCCCGGACTGCCAGCGGCGAAGGCGCTGGAAACGGACAGGGCCAGCAGGGAGGCGGTGAGGGCTTTGTGGACAATGTTCATGAGCGAATCCTTTTCCATGCAAGTGTTGGTAGTGGGCGTCTTGCCTGGCCTTCAGGGCCATCGCTGCGACCTGTGCGTAGATTAGGGAGATGCATCGATGGGAAAAAGCCGCTATAAAGCGTTTGACTGTCACCAAGAGCGAGACAATGAACCCGTACGAAGACATGCGCATCTTTGCCCAGGTGATGGAGGCCGGCAGTTTCACTGCTGCTGCCGACCGTCTGGGCATGTCCAAGCAATCGGTCAGCCGGCGCCTGATGCAGCTCGAAGAGCGCCTGGGTGTGCGCCTGCTCAACCGCTCCACCCGGCGCCTGGACGCCACGCCGCTGGGCCAGCACTACTACCAGTCGGCGCTGCGCCTGCTCGGCGAAGTGCAGCAGGTGGAGCACGAAATCAGCGGCCAGGCTCAGGCCTTGCGTGGCACCTTGCGCCTGAGTGCGCCGCTGTCGTTCGCCATGGCGCACCTGGGCTGCCTGCTGACCGAGTTTCTGCAGGTGCACCCGCAGGTGGATGTGGAAGTGGATTTGAGCGACCGCGCCGTGGACTTGATCGGCGAGGGCTATGACCTGGCGCTACGGATTGGCGCGCTGGAGGACTCCAGCCTGATTGCGCGGCGTATCGCCAGTGTCGAGCGCGTGTACTGCGCGAGCCCGGCGTACCTGGAAGCGCGGGGCGTGCCGGCCAGGCCGGAGCAGTTGGCCGGGCATGACTGCCTGCCGTATGGGCATTCGCGGCAGGTGCAGTGGCAGTTCAGCCAGGGAGGCAAGGCTCAGGCGATCCAGGTGGTCGGGCGGATGCGGGCGAACAATGGCGAGCTGCTCAGGGATGCCGCAATTGCCGGGATGGGGGTGACCTATCTGCCAACCTTCATCGTGGGGCAGGCGCTGGCGGATGGGCGGCTGGTGACAGTGCTGGATGAGTGGCGGCCGCCGGCGCTGCAGCTGTCGGCGGTGTACCCGCAGCACCGGCAGGTGGCTCGGCCGGTGCAGGGGTTTGTGAACTTCCTGCGTGAGCGGTTGGTGCAGCTCTGACCTTCGGTACCGAGTGGGCTTCTTCGCGGGTGAACCCGCTCCCACAGGTATTCCACAATACCCAAGCCCTGTGGTGACCCGCGAAGGGGCCGGTACAGGCTATGCTTGCACCATGAGCACACCACTCCCTTTGCGCCAACCTTGCCCTCCTGGCGCCTGCAACTGTGGCCGCGAACACCTGGCCGACCACCCGCAGGCAGCCCAACGCATCCTCCTGCTGACCCGTCAGGAAGAAAAGCGCCTGCTCGAACGCCTGGAAAACCTCAAGGACCTGGAAGACCTGCAACGCCTGCAGCAGCGGATGTACGAAAATCTCGGCATCCGCCTGCACATCGCCCCCGGTTTCAACGAGGTACGCACCATGCGCGGCATCGTCATCGAACTGGATGATCAGCCCGGGCTGTGCCGCAAGACCCGGCAGTCGATCCCGGCGGCGATCCGCCGTGGGCTGGAGCGCAACCCGCAGGTAGCCTTCCGCTTGCTCGATACCCACGACCTGCTGCGTGACACCTGAATACCTGCCCGCGTCAGGCCCACTAATTTTTTCGCCCCATGCTACGTCTACTTTGAATCCATCACTCAAGGAGACAGGCAATGACTTCCGTTTTCGACCGCGACGATATCCAGTTTCAGGTAGTGGTCAACCACGAAGAGCAATACTCGATCTGGCCCGATTACAAAGCCATCCCCAACGGCTGGCGTGCCGTAGGCAAGAGCGGCCTGAAGAAGGACTGCCTGGCCTACATCGATGAGGTCTGGACCGACATGCGCCCGCTGAGCCTGCGCCAGAAAATGGCCGAAGCCGCCGCCCAGTGACTGCATTGAACCTGCTGTGCCTGCCGTATTCCGGGGCCAGCGCCATGGTCTACAGCCGCTGGCGGCGCAAGCTGCCGACATGGCTGCAGGTACGCCCGGTGGAGCTGCCCGGGCGTGGTGCGCGCATGGCCGAACCACTGCACACCGACATGCAGGCCCTGGCCCGTCAACTGGCTGCCGAACAGCGCCTGGCGGCCAGCACCCCCTACGCGCTGCTCGGCCATAGCCTGGGCGCCTTGCTGGCGTTTGAACTTGCCCATGAGCTGCAAGCGCTGGGTTGCCCGGCGCCACTGGCCCTGTTCGCCTGCGGCACCGCAGCGCCAACCCGCCGCGAGGACTACGACGGCAAGAACTGGCGCGAGCCAAAGAGCGACGCCGAGTTGATCGGCGAGTTGCGCGAGCTTCAGGGCACGCCCGAGGAAGTGCTGGCCAACGCCGAACTGATGAGCCTGACCTTGCCCACCCTGCGTGCCGACTTCCTGCTGTGCGGTACTTACGCCTACCGCCAGCGGCAGGCCTTGCAGTGCCCGCTGCACGTGTTGGGCGGCATGCAGGACCGCGCCAGTGACGAGCAGTTGCAGGCCTGGCGCAAGGAAACCCACGGGGCGTTCTCGCTGCAGATGTTCCCCGGCGGCCACTTCTTCATCCACGAGCAGGAGGACCGGGTGCTCGCTGCGCTGACCGCGTCGCTGCAACCGCTTCGGCTGTCCGCCTGATTGACGTCACCGCTTGCCTGGGGGAGGCTAGGCCTTTTCCCAGGCAAGAGGCAGACAATGCTGATCGATCCCCACAAGGCCACGCTGCTGGTCGTCGACATCCAGGAAAAACTCATCGGCGCCATGAGCGACCCTGAAGGCACCCGCGCGCGGGCCCGCTGGTTGCTGGCGGCGACGAACGAGCTGGAACTGCCGACGGTGATTTCCGAGCAGTACCCCAAGGGCCTGGGCCATACCTTGGCCGAACTGCTGGCCGCGGCGCCGACCGCCGAGGTGGTGGAGAAAAGCCATTTTTCCTGCGTGGCCGCCGAGTGCCTGCCAGCAAGTTTGATGGCGCGTGAGCAAGTGATTGTCTGTGGCATGGAAACCCATGTCTGTGTGCTGCAGACCGTGCTCGGCCTGCTGGTACTGGGCAAGCAGGTGTTCGTGGTCGAGGATGCCTGCGACAGCCGTACACCGGCGAGCAAGGCCGCAGGGCTGGCGCGCATGCGGGCCGCGGGGGCGCAGGTGGTGACCCGCGAAATGGTCTTGTTCGAACTCATGGGCAGTGCCAGCCACCCGCTGTTCCGGCACATCAGCAAGACTTACCTGGTCGGTGAACAGCCCTGAACGGCCGGTTACTGGCTGCCGGGTTGATGGCCCTGGCGCTGCTGCAAGGCTGCGCCGGGCGCCGCGAGGAAGCACCCGAGGCGGACCCGGCCAAGGTCCGCGCCCAACTGCTGCGGCTGTTGCCCGCCCAGGCCAAGGACCGCGAGGGCTGGGCGCGGGACATTCAGGTGGCGTTCGAGGCCCAGCGTATTGCCCCCAGCAAGAGCAACCTGTGTGCGGTGCTGGCGGTGACCGAGCAGGAATCGACCTTCAATGCCGACCCGCAGGTGCCCAACCTGGGGCGTATCGCCCGGGAGGAAATCGACCGCCGCGCCGCGCGCCTGCACATCCCCAAGCTGCTGGTTGATGGTGCACTGAAGACGCCGTCGGGTAATGGCAAGAGCTACCAGCAACGTCTGCAGGCGGTGCGCAGCGAGAAGCAGTTGAGCGAACTGTATGATGAAGTCATCGCTCGCGTGCCGCTGGGCAAGACCTTGCTGGGCGGGCTGAACCCGGTGCATACCGGCGGGCCGATGCAGGTCAGTATCGACTTTGCCGAAAAGCATGCGCGGGATTACCCCTACAGCCACGACGGCAGCATTCGCCAGGAAGTGTTCACCCGGCGCGGCGGCATGTATTTCGGGATCGCCCACTTGCTAGGCTATTCGGCCAACTACGATCGCCAACTGTACCGCTTTGCCGATTTCAACGCGGGCTGGTACGCCAGCCGCAATGCGGCATTCCAGGCGGCGCTGAGCAAGGTGACGGGGGTGACGCTGGCGCTGGATGGCGACTTGGTGGCGCCGGGTTCGATCATGCCCGGGACCACTGAAAAGGCGGCACGCAAACTGGGAACGAAGCTGGGCCTGCGCAACCCGCAGATCCGCAGCCAGCTGGAGGAGGGTGACAGCCTGGCCTTCGAGGACAGCAAGCTGTACAGCGGGGTGTTCGCCCTGGCCGATGCCGCGGCCGGCAAGCCGGTGCCACGGGCGGTGCTGCCAGGGATCGAGCTGAAAAGCCCGAAAATTACCCGCAAGCTGACCACGGCGTGGTTTGCCGGGCGGGTGGACGAGCGTTATCAGCGGTGCATGAAGCGTTAATGGTGGCCTGGCCGGCAAGCACGCTCCTACACAGGGACCGTGCAGGCCTGTGGGACTGCGAGGAGAACATCAGCTTTCGCCCAGAGCGGCAACTACCTGATCCACACTGGCCTTCAATCCCGCAAACGCATCCTCAGGGTCACTCTCCAGCACCACCAGCTTTGCCCCTGCTGCCTTTATCACCTCAACAACTGCCGGCTCTGGCTGCCGATGGTCCAGCACCAGCGCCACATCCTGCGCCTTCAGGTTATCCCCCAGCGCCTTCAGCGCAGCCGCATCCCACTCGGCCGGCAGCGGTTGCTCGACCACATCCAGGTTCAACCCGCTGGCCAGGTAACCCAGCCGCTCCGACAGGCTCACCACCGTCAGGTTGTCGACCTTCGCCAATCGTGTCTGGCTGCTGGCCGAAAGCTCCAGCAGCTGGCGTTTGAGCCCGGCCAGGTTACCCTGGATCTTCGCCTTGTCGTCCGGTGCCAAGCGCTCCAGGTCATTGGCTACCACGTCGGCCATGCGCCCCAGGTTGGTCGGGTTGAGCCAGGGGTAGGCGCCATAGGCCTCGTCGCCGTTCACCGCAATACCCGGCAGCGCGCCATCCACCGGCCGTGCAGCGTCGATCTCGACGATGCGGATATTGCTGCGCCGGGCCATCGGGTACAGCGGGTCGTCACGCCAGATCGAGCGCACGCCGATTACCGCGTCGGCCCGCTGTGCCGCCTTGTGCAGGCTGGCGCCACCGCGCCCGCTGAAATAGGACGGTTGGCGGCTGGCAGGCAGGTTGGCGGGCGCTGCACGTTCGAGCTGTACCGTGGTGCCCTCGAGCAGGGCACTGGCCAGGCTGTGGGTGACGGGCAGGGTGGTCAGCACTTGCGTAGCGAAAGACAGCGACGGCAGGCCGGCCAGGGCCAGCGCCAGGGTCAGGCGTTTCAGGTTCATGCCGGGTTTCCTTGCAGGCGGGGGACGAGGGCGCGGGCCAGCGCCGCCAGGGCGAAGCAGATGCCGGCGACCAGGATGATCGCGGCGCCGGAGGGCACCGGCAGGTCGAAAACGATTGGCAGCAGGATTCCGAGCAGCGTGCTCAGCGTGGCGATCAGCACCGACAGGAAGAAAAAGCCCTTCAGCGACTGGCTGACCAAGCGTGCGGCAGCAGCGGGAATCACCAGCAACGCCCCGACCAGGATCGCCCCGATCACCTTCACCGAGGCCACCGTGACCAGGGTCACCAGCACCACGAACAGGTAGTCCAGGGTTTTCACCGCTACCCCGCGCACGGCCGCCAGTTGTGGGTTGAAACTGGCCAGCATGATGCGGTTGTACAGCGGCACGGCCAATGCCAGCACCAGCACCGCGACGATGCCCAACACCACCAGGTCCTGGCCGCTGACGGTCAGCACCGAGCCGAACAGCACGTTCTCTAGGATGTGCACGTTGATCTTGCCCGCCAGCATCAGCAGCAGGCTCGCGCCCAGCGCCAGCGACACCGACAGGAACACGCCGATCAGTGTGTCCGGCGACAGCCCGGTGCGGTTGCGCAGGAAGTTGAGCAAGATGCCGAACAGCAGGCAGTAGCCGAACAGGCTGCCGTAGGGGCCGGTGTAGGGCTCGCCCAGCAGGATGCCGATGGCCACGCCGGTCAGCGCGGCATGGCCGACCGCCTCGGAGAAGAAGGCAAAACGCTTGACCACCACCAGGGTGCCCAGGCCGCCCAGCACCGGGCCGATCATCAAACCGGCCAGTAAAGCGTTGACCACGAAGCCGTAGGCCAGCGCCTCGGGCAGGTAGCCGGCAGTGGCCCAGTCCTGGACCGTTTGCCGAAAGATTTCAAAACTCATCAGGCAAGGCTCTCGCTACGCGGGTGAACGGAGAACAGGCCGAGCAGGCGCTCCGGGGTCAGGGCCTGGGCGGGTGGGGCGTCGAACAGTACCTGGCGGCTCAGGCCGGTAACCCGGTCGGCCAGGCGCATCACGGCCTCCAGGTCGTGTTCGATCCACAGCACGGTGGTGCCGGCCTGGCGCCAGCCTCGCAGCAGTTGTTCGAACACCTGGATGCCGGCTTCGTCCAGGGCCGACATCGGTTCGTCCAGCACCAGCAGTTGCGGCTCGGGGATCAGGCCTTGGGCCAGCAGCACGCGTTGGCGTTCGCCACCGGAAAGCGCGCCCATGCGCCGTTTGCGCTTGTCGAGCATGCCGACCCGCGCCAGGGCCGCGTCGATGGCCGGCTGCACCCGGCGCGACAGGCCGAGGAAGGCGGGGCGGCGCTGGCACATGGCAGCCATGAAGTCGTCGACGGTCATCGGCAGGCCACGGTCGAACTCCAGCGCCTGCGGCACATAGCCGATCACTTCGCGTTCGCCGGGCCAGTGCAGGGTCAGCTGGCCCTGGTGCGGCATCTGCCCAAGCAGGGTCTTGATCAGCGAGCTCTTGCCGCCGCCGTTGGGGCCGACGATGGCGTGCACGCTGCCGGCGGCGACGTTGAAGCTGACCTGTTCGAGGATGCGGGTGCGGCCCAGGGTCAGGTCGATGCCGGCGAACTCGATGCGCGGCCCGCAGGCCGTCACCAGGTTGGCGGCGGCGGTCATGCGCGGTTCTCCTGGATGGCGCGGACCACGGTATCGAGGTTGCGCTTCATCTCCACTTCGTACTTGTCCTTGGTGTATTCACCGTAGGAAATGTGCGTCAGCGGGTACAGGCGCACGCCGGATTCACGCTGGATGGTTTCGACATAGGCCGACGGGAAGTCCATTTCCGAGAAGATCACCCGCACGTCCAGCGCCTTGAGCTGGTCGATGGTCTTCTTCAACTGGGCAGGGCTGGGTTCGATGCCATGGGCTGGCTCGACCACCGCAGTCACCTCCAGGCCGAAGTCACGCACCAGGTAGTCGTAGGCGGCATGGATGGTGGCGACCCGGAAGGTGGCGCTGGGCGCCTCGGTGACCTTGGCCAGCGCGTCGGCACGCAGTGTGCGCAGGCGCTTGGCATAGGCGCGAGCGTTTTGCGTGTACAGCTTGGCGTTGTCCGGGTCGAGCTTGCCCAGTTCGCGGGCGATGTTGTTGACCTGGGCGATGGTGGTGCTGATCGACAGGAAGGTGTGCGGGTTGACCACCTTGCCGGCGCCGCGGGCGGCAATGCCGGTGGCCGCCAGCAACGGCACGTTCTGGTTGGCCTCGATAGTGTTGATGCCGGGCTTTTCGCTGGCGGCGATCATGCGGTCGGCGAAATCGTCATGGCCGACGCCGTTGAGTACCACCACATCCAGCGTGCCGATGCGCTTGATGTCCTCGGCCCGTGGCTCGTAGGCATGGGGGTTGAACCCCGCCGGAATCAGCGGCACCACTTCGGCCTTGTCGCCGACGATGTTGCTCACATAGCTGTAGTAGGGGTGCAGGGTAATGCCGATACGCAGGGGCTTGCCGTTATCGGCCAGGGCCTGTGCCGGCAGGGCTAGGGCCAGGAGCAGGGCGAGGGCGGAGCGGAGCATGGGGGAGTCCTTGGGTTCAGTGACGGTGTTCGCGGGTGACCCCGGCGTCGTAATGGCTGACCACCTGCTGCCAGCCGGCGGCGATCAGGGCGGCCTGGCCGAGGTCGTCCGGGGGCACGGCGGCGCTGTCGCGGCGCAGCCAGACATCGGCCTGAGCGGTGCTGTCGGCCGGCAGGATCAGCAGCAGGCTGCCGGCCACTGCCGGGGCCTGGCTGCGGCCAAGGTAGGCGCCGGGCTCCAGCCACGACCATTGGTGGCTGCCGCGGCTCTGGCTGCCGGCATCGACCACGAACGGCGGCAGGCCTTCCTCGGCCAGAGCCTGCACGCTGGGCGCGGCGGCGGTTTCCTCACGCAGCAGCTGGATTTCGTCGAAGGCCACCCGCAGGTCGGTATACAGGCCTTGCTCGGCGGCGGTGAGGTCGCGACGGGCGTCGATCTGGTGGCTGGCGATGGCCTGTTCATCCTCGCGTTCGCCGCGCAGCAGCACCACGCTGGTGGCGAGTACCACGATCAGCAGGCTGACCAGCAGCACGTAGAGGGTTTCGTGCCCGGCACCGGCCGGGCGAATCACTTGGGCGCGGCTCATGGCTGGGCGATATCAGCGTAGTCGACTTCCACCACGTGCCCGGGGCCGGCATCGAACAGCACATAGAACTCACCATCCGGTCGCTTGAAGGTCAGGGTCGAGTCATCACCGAGCTTGCCGCCGACCAGCACCTGTTCGTCGTAGCCGATCACATCCAGGGTTACCCCGGGGGCACCGCTGCCGTCCGAGAAGCCGCCGGTGCATTTGACCTGGCCGCCAGGCAGCTCTTCGCATTCGCACATCGGGTTGTGCGCCAGGGCCGGGCCGGCGGCCAGCACCAGCAAGGGCAGGGCGAGGGTGCGCAACAGATGTTTCATTTCTTGCCTCCTTGTTTCTCGAGCCAGGCCACGGTGGCTGGCGATGCCTTGGCCAGGGGGACCGACGCCTGGTACATGCTGCCGTCCCAGCCTTCCAGCGTGATCCAGACCTGCGCGTCGGGCTTGGTGCGTGGCGGGATCGGCAACGAGGTGCCCATGTTGTACGGCGCACCGAAGAAAATCGTGCCGGCGGCGCGCAGGCTGCGCGGTTTGCCGATGCGCAGGTAGGCCGCCTTGACGCCGTTGACGCAGGCCTTGCACAGCGAAGCATTGAAGACCTTGAAGTGGCCGGCCGGGCCGTCGGCGCGGGGGTGCTCGTCACGCATCTCGGCCAGGTCCAGGGTATAGGGGCCGACCTGGATGTCATTGACCACATTGGCGCCGAGCCCCGCTTCGCCGCGGAACAGCTTGGCGTCGGCGAAGTACTTGGGCATGAAGCCCAGCGGGATGAGGATCAGCAGGATGTTCAGGTGAAAGCGCCATTTCAGCCACAGTTGCTTGCGCGGGCTGACGGGCACGGCTTGGGCCTGGCTCATGGGCGGATCTCCACGATGGGTTCATTACGCGCCAGGCGCGGCGTGCGCTCGCTGCGCTTGAGGGCGGCGGCGGTGGCCTGGGCGGTGCGTTTGGTCCAGATCAGCAAGCCGCTGAACACCATCAGGGTGAGGACCAGGCCGAAGAAGAACCACACCAGCTTGATCGGCAGGCCGCCGAAATCGCCGGTATGCAGCGGGCGCATGGACTCGGTGACGAACTCCAGGGCGGAGCGGTCGCTGATCAGGAACTGGCTGTCGACATTACGCGTGTACGGGTTTACCGAGGCGCTCTGGAACATCAGCGGATACCAGCCTGGCCCCGCCAGGGTGATGTGGCTGTAGGCGGTGGCTGGCAGCGAGATGAAGTTGATCTCCAGCCCTGGCACCGCCAGGCCGGCGATGCGTGCTGCTTCATCCAGGTCGATGCGCGCTGCCGGGCTGCCATTCGGGGTTTGCGGCACATCCTCACGGGCGATCACCGGCACGATGGGCCGGCTGGATATGGTGATGTGGTTGTCGGCCAGGATCGCCTGGATCAGGAACCAGGTGCCGGTGATGGATATGACGGCAATGAACCAGATCGACCAGACCCCGGCCAGGCGGTGCAGGTCGCCCCAGAAAATCCGCGAACCATGGCCGGTGCGCACCGGCTTGAAAAAGCCCTTCCAGAACTTCTTGTACACCACCAGGCCGGTGACCAGCGAAGCCAGCATGGGCAGGCCGAGCAGCGACACCAGGTACCAGCCCCAACTGAAACCGTTGGTGAACGGCACCAGCCACCAGCCGTGCAGGGCGCGGGTGAAGGCTTCGAAGTTGAAGTCTGGAGTCTTGCCCTGAATGGCCCCGGTGTAGGGGTTTACATACAACGTCGGGCTGGTGCCGTCAGGCAGGGTGACATTGGCTTTGACTGCGAAGTGCGAACCGTCGGGCTGGTTGAGCCGCTCCACCACCATGTCCGGCTCGGCCTTGTGCAGGGCATCCAGTACCTGCTGGAAGCTCAGGCGTTCGGCGTCGGCGTCGGGCTTGTTGGCCCGCACGGCCGGGTCGGCCAGCCAGACGATTTCCTGGCTGACCACGGCGAGCATGCCGGTGAAGCAGACGATCAGGACAAAGAACCAGATCGGCAAGGCGAGCCAGCTGTGGACCAGGAACCACAGCCTGGATTTGGATTTTTTCGGTGATTTGGCCATCTGACGGTCTTCTGCAATGGGGAGTCGAGCGTGTGCCCAGCCAAAGAGGGGCTGTATTGATAAGGACGAATGAGAATCGAAAACCTGCCGTTTTAAATGCAAGTAAATGTTTCAGGATGCAAAGGAACCTGAAATCTGGCGCGATCCTGTAGGAGCGGCCTTGTGTCGCGAAAGGGCTGCGCAGCAGCCCCAGGGTTTCAGCGCAGGTGCACAAATTGCCGGGGCTGCTTTGCAGCCCTTTCGCGACACAAGGCGGCTCCTACAGGCCCTGTACATGCCTTGAGGGCAGTGCTGGTCTTGCAGGGGATCAGGCGCGGGTCAGGGCCACTGCCGGTTGCGGCTTGCCGTGCAGATGGGCGAGGTCCTGGTACAGCGCGCGGCCAATTTCAGCAGCGCGCGCCGGTAGCACCGAAAGCAGGGTGTCACTCAGGCCGTGGCTGTTTTCGCAGAAGCCCTGCAGGTACACCGAGGCCTGCAGGTCGGGGCTGGCCAGCACGCGGTAGTTGCGGTCGACGCTGAAGTCCTCCAGGTAGCCGGCCAGGGGCGCCAGCAGGTCACGGTGCGAGCGGCGCTCGTAGCCAGTGGCGAGTATCACCGCGTCGTAGCGGTGGGTCTGCTGCTGGCCGGTGGCGAGGTCGCGCAGGGTCAGCTCCAGGCCTTCGCGAGTGGCCACCACGGCTTCGACCTGGCGCCGGCACAGCACGTTGTGGCGGTACTGGTGGGCGACCTTCTGCCGGTAGAGGATGCCGTAGATGCGTTCGATCAGGTTGAGGTCCACCACCGAATAGTTGGTGTTGTGGTATTCGCCCAGCAGCTTGCTGCGCTGGTCGGCCGGTTCGTTATAGACCAGGTCGGTGTAGTCCGGCGAGAAGATCTCGTTGACGAACGGGCTGTCATCGGCAGGCTTGAGGGCCGAACCGCGCAGGATCATGTCGACCTTGACCGATGGGTAGCTGTCATTGAGGTCGATGAACGCCTCGGCTGCGCTCTGGCCCGAACCGATCACGGCAATGCGCATCGGCTTGCCGGCGGTGCAGGGCAGCTTGTTCAGGCTGCTCAGGTACTGGGAGTGATGGAAAACCCGCGGGTCGTCCTTGAAGGCGCCGAACTTTTCCGGAATTTTCGGCGTACCGCCGCTACCGACCACCACCGAACGGGTTCGGCGGCTGTATTCGCGGCCTTGGGCGTCACGCGATACCAGGCGCAGGTGCTCGACCCGGCCTGCCTGCACATCCGGCTCGATGCGCAGCACTTCCTCGCCATATACCGCCTGGGTGGCGAAGTGTTCGGCGGCCCAGCGCAGGTAGTCGTTGTACTCGAGGCGGCAGGGGTAGAAGGTGCCGAGGTTGATGAAGTCTGCCAGGCGCTGCTTCTGGTGCAGGTAGTTGACGAAGCTGTAGGGGCTGGTGGGGTTGCGCAGCGACACCAGGTCCTTGAGGAACGAGATCTGCAGCTCGCTCTGGGTGGCCAGGGTTTCGCCGTGCCAGCGATAGTCCTGCTGTTTGTCGATGAACAGCGCGTCGAGGGCATGGCCCTGGGACTCGGCGAGTTCTTCCAGGGCGATGGCCAGGGCCAGGTTGGAAGGGCCGAAGCCCACGCCGATCAGGTCCTTGATGGTTTCCGGGTTTGCAGACTGGCTCATGGCTGCGGTTCCATAATGGTCGAATGTTGACGCTCGCCGGGAGAGGCCGGCGCCTGCGCTTGTACATTGGGTGGAACGAGCCAAACGGTGGGGAATTTACTGGCGGGTAACCGGGCAATTGCAACAGGGGGGCTAAAGGCTTGCGCCTGTCTGCCGATAGGCAGAACAACCCAAGGACCTATTTGCAACGCAGGGAGAAAGACATGACAGGTATTGCAGCAGTCAGCATCCGCACCACGCCCCAGGCGGCGAACACAATCCAGGCCACCGACAGCCAGGATGCGCAAAAGATTGAAGAGAGTGCGGCCGGCGCTCAGGCCGAAACCTCGAAAGTGACCGCTGGTGGCCAGGCTCAAGGTGCCCAGGGCAGCAGTGAGAGTTCAGAGCCTGCGCACATCAGGCAATTGCGCGAGATGATCAAGAAGTTGCAGAAGCAATTGGCAGAGGAACAGAAGCAGCTGGCCCAGTTGATGGCTCAGAAGATGGACGAGACGACCAAGCTGGCAGCCGTGACCGGCAAGCAGGCGAGCATCGCGACCATCAATGGTGAAATCATGCAGGCCACCGCGCAACTGCTCGAAGCACTGCAGAAAACGGGCGGCAGCAGTGCAGGCGGGATGGTCAGCACCACGGCCTGACAGCTGACACGGTCCCCTGTAGATACCGTCTTGACCCTCACCCCGCAAGAGCGATTTGAGGGTCAAACGGTTTGCCGGATTTCACTACGCCATACACCAGGTGCAAAAGCTTACGCATAGCAGCGCAGACTATCTGCTTGTAGGCTTTACGCCGATTGCTCAAACGCTCTGCCAGTGCCTTCACGACCGGGTTGTATCTGATCGAGACAGTGCCTGGCATCCACAAGCCGGCGCGCAATCTTGGGGCTCCTGTACGGGAAATGGTCGATTGGCCAATCTTCTCTCCCGATTGATGGATCATCGGGTTGAGGCCTGCAAACGCAACCATGGCTGACGGGCTTTCGTACTTCAGCGGATCACCCAGTTCTGCAAGGATCAGCGCGGCCGTGGTGTCTCCCAGGCCATCAATCGACGTAATCAGTTCTCGTCGCTGGCGCAGGTCTGGATCGTCATCGATCGTCTGCTCAATAGCCTTACGGGTTTTCGCTATTTCTTCGCTGATGTGCCCAATTACAGCTCTGATCGATTCCTGGACAGCGATCTGCGACACATCCAGACGGTTCTGCTCCATCTGCTGCATCTCTTTCAGGTCGTCCAGACGCCGCACCAAGGCCCGCAAGCGCCGCTGAGCTGGCGGCTCAGGCTTCCACTGACGAAGCAAATCTTTTTTCTGCTGACCGTAAGCAGCAATAACCTTGGCATCAGCCTTATCAGTTTTGACGCGTCGAAGGTCCGCTCCGGCAAACTTGGCAATCACGGCGGGATTCAGAATACACACCCGGTAACCCTTGGCATGAAAGCACTCAGCAAGCGCTTCGTGATAAGTGCCAGTGGCCTCCATGATAACCCAGGCACGTGGTTCGGCATGTTGCTCAAGCCAGGTTGCGAATTGCTCAAAACCACTCGGATTATTGGCCAGCTTGGCTTTGGTACGGACTTTCCCATTGGGAAGTGGAGTTGCAATATCGAAAGATCGCTTGGCTACATCGACGCCAACAACAACAGACATGATCTTCTCCCTCAGACAACGAAGTTTCGATCACCCAGCACTCGGTTCAACCTTGCGAATGCGTGCTCACGCCGGGGGGCGGCACTAGATACCGTTCGAACTGTTCGAGTGGGGTTGGAGGGCCAGAGCGTTATCTACAATACGGGCTCGATGCCCTTGGAGCGGCTCCGCTTCATGACCCTCCCTCGATGATCAGTCGAGAACTTTCGCCTCTTGTGAGGCGAAAGTCGAGATACAAGGAGCGGCCTTGTGTCGCGATGGGCCGCGAAGCGGCCCCGGGATGTTGGCATAAATGCAAAAATCGTCAGGGCTGCGTTGCAGCCCATCGCGACACAAGGCCGCTCCTACAGGGGCCTGGTAGCATCAGGCTGCGGTCATTCGGCCGCCAGGCGCCCCTTGTTCTGCCGCTCTGCCTTGTACTGCATGGCCACCGCCGGCGCCGGCTTGGCGGCACCGGTTTCCAGCCACTGACGCATGCGGCTGGCATCGGCGAAGTGGGTGTACTTGCCAAAGGCATCGAGGATCACCATGGCCACCGGGCGGTTGTCCATGCGGGTCAGCAGCACCAGGCAGTGCCCGGCTTCATTGGTGAAGCCGGTCTTGGTCAGCTTGATGTCCCAGTTGCTCTTGTTCACCAGGTGGTCGGTGTTGCGAAAGCCCAGGGTGTAGTTGGGCTTGCGGAAGGCCACGGTCTTCTCGCGGGTGGTCGACAGCTCGCTCAGCATCGGGTACTTGCGCGATGCCATCAGCAGCTTGGCCAGGTCACGGGCCGTGGACACGTTCTGCGTCGACAGGCCGGTCGGCTCGACGTAGCGGGTGTGCGCCATGCCCAGGCTGCGGGCCTTGGCGTTCATCGCCTTGATGAACGCCGGGTAGCCGCCGGGGTAATGGTTGGCCAGGCTGTTGGCTGCACGGTTTTCCGATGACATCAGGGTAATCAGCAAGGTTTCGCGGCGGTCGAGCTGGCTGCCCAGCCGCACGCGCGAATACACGCCTTTCATTTCCGGGTTGTTGGCAATGGTCATGGTGAGCATCTCATCCATGGACTGCTTGGCATCCAGCACTACCATCGCCGTCATCAATTTGGTCACCGAGGCGATCGGTACCACGCGGTCGGGGTGGCTCGAATACAGCTCCTGGTTGGTGTTCAGGTCGATCAGCAGGGCGCTGCCCGAGGCGAGATGCAGCTTGGACGGGTCCCGTTGAACCTGGGCCGGGGGTTGTGCAGCAGCGGTCGACGGAAGGGTCGCAGTACCTGTGAGCAACAGCAGCAGGCCGAGGATGGACAGGGATGTTTTCACGTTGAGGCTCACTAAAAATTGGTATGTCGTTGGCTGTGCAAGGGTTTTCCCCCAAAAACCGCTGCATTCTGGAGTATGGCTGAATTGCTGTCGAATGCCTTATGACTAAAGGGCGCAACGTGAACGAAATTTAATCCTGTACCTGTCCTGTACCAATCGTCACTCTACCGAAGACAGCAGAACAACCTCGAAGGTCGTCCCTTGCTCTTCGGTCGATTCCACCTCAATTCTGCCGCCGTGGTTCGCAACGATCTCCGATGCGATGAACAGGCCAAGGCCGAGCCCCGCTGCAGAGCCCCGCTCTCCGGCTGAGTAGCTCGAGTATCTTCCTTCCGGCTTGAAGATGTAGGGCATCACCTCGGGTGGGATAGGTGCTCCGGAATTCTGAACGCTGACCCGTGGAACACCCTCCACCCTGGCCACCGTGACTTTGATCGGGGCCGTTGCATCGCCATGGCGCAGAGCATTGCTTATCAGGTTGGAGAACACCTGAGCAATGCGGTCAGGGTCGAATTGGCCCGTGATGTGCGCCTGCTCATCCAGGATGATCCGCGCGTGCGGGAACGCCGTGCGCAGCTCGTCGATGACAGCCTGGCAGATTGCATTCAAATCCATTTTCCGCAAATCCACTGGAATACCAGTCCCCAGGTTGCAGCGGGCCAGGTCCAGCAGGTCGTTGATCATGACATTTGCTCGATGTGCACTGGTACAAACCTGGGTAGCAAGTCGCTTTCCCTTTTCATCCAGCCCCGGCTGCCGCTGGATCAGCCCGCCAGCCATGAGTATCGCGCCCAAGGGTGAACGCAAATCATGACCGAGCACGGCGAGCACCATCTTGCGGGTCGCCTCGACTGCTGTTCCGTACGCAGCGATCGACTCTACGAGCGCCTGGTCAATCGCTTCATTGAACCGGATCATGTCCTGGACATGGTGCGCCTCTGCGAACGACTCCTGGGTAAGCCACAGTGACAGAACGCTTGCGCGCAATGCCCGGTATTCACACCATCTGGTCCATCGAGAACCCGGCTATCAGTCGAGCTACCGCGTGGGTCTGCGCTGCGGTTTCGCTGGAACTCCTGGGGCCTTTCCCTTGTGCCTTCTCGGCCTGTTGTTGCCTGCTCTGGGGCAGTCTCATGTCTGCGGCCACGGTGCGCAGCATCTTCTCGGCATGATTGCGCAGGCCGACCGAGTCCTGCTTCGGCAGGTCTGTTTCAACCGAGCGGGCGTAGTTTTCCCAAGCCTGAAGAATCGCTTCCATACCGTTTTCAATAAAATCGAACAGTCTCATGGGGGCCTGACCCTGCTCTGAAAAAAGACATCCGAATAGCTTAGTTCATCCGAAAAGCAGGAAGTTTGAGCGCCAGTTCAAGCTTAACGGTCGATCCAGGGCGATCCCGATGCAACCTGCGCTGAGTTGCAGGGCATCGGGATGCGTGCCGGGTGCCTGGGTTCAGGCATGAATCAGCGCGAGGTCGCTGATGATGCAGATCGAGCCGTCATTGGCGGGCGTTGTATCGGTGTAGTCCACCTGGTTGTAGACCCCGCCGTGGAACTCGAATAGCCGCGCGGCCCAGGTGCTGTCGAACTGCAGGTCGCCGGACGAACCGGTCACTCCATTGCACGTGGCCGTAACGTTGATAACGCCTGCCGAGGTGGCGTGGATGCTCACCTGGAACTTCGCCCCCAGCGGTACCCCCTTGAGCACCGTCGAATTCACAGGATCTGCCTGGTTGTAGGTCTGCCGAAACCCCAGGGTGATGTCGCCCTTCTTCCAGAACACCTTCACGGGCGGGCTGTCGTCAGCGTAAACGTGCATCTGCGCGATGACCACCTTCTGCGCCCAGTTGACCTTGGTCAGCGTCATTTCCTGGCGATTCCAGTGATCCTGAGCGCTGGCCAGCGTCCAGTATTTCGGCTCCGACCACTCGCAGCGGGTCCTGCGGGTGCTTTTGCTCGAAGCGCCTTTGGTGGGGGCGAACAACTGGACCGAACCGTCGCTGAGCACTGTCACGTAGTCCGGGTATTGGGCAATCGCTTCGCTGCCGGTGAGTTCTGTCGCTACGGTGGTGATCGACGATTCGGCTACCGGAACGGCGATGGTGAGGTTGCGAATATCTACGCTCATGGGACAACTCCTGAATGGAAATGGTGGTTGGTACCGCAGCAGCAGGGTGGCGGCTGCTGGATTGAAATTTAGCGACAGGCTAAATACAAGTCAATAGCTCAAAGCTAAAAATATTTCGCCGGGCGGCAAATTACCTGTCGGCGAAAATTTTCCTCAGGTGGGCTTTACGCTTGATTTGGCAGTGAGATAAGCTTTCCATGAACACTGTACGAATATACAGCTTCAAGGATAAGAATATGTCTGATCACATGAAATCTCCGCCCAATCAGCGCCAGGAAATGACTGGAATAGAGCGCCTGAGCTTGCGCGTGTCGGCGATGATCAACCACCCGCTGGCGCAGACGCAGCGGTGGGTGACGGTGCATCGCCTGGATACCGACGGCGATGCCGAGTGGGAGGAGGTGATGGGCGTGCTGGCCGAGACGCCCGAGTTGGAACTGACCTTCAACGACGACGAGAGCGTGACGGTGCGCTGGGAGCGTGGCAGCGTGGAGGAGCGTGACGACTTTGTCGTCGAGCGGGACAGCGAGCAGCAGGTCGAGGAGGCGGCACCTTTCTGAAAGTCAGAAAAAGCCCGCCGGGGTGGCGGGCTTCGCTTCACACAAGGTGCGCATTCCACACCAGCAGCACCCTGGCCTGGATGTAGGTCTCGTCCCGGCGAATCATGCGGTCCTTGTGCCGCGAGTTGTCGGAAATCATCTCGAAATGGTCTTCGTCGGCAATCTGCAGGCGCTTGATGTAGATGTGGTCACCCCAAGAGAAGAAGTAGATTCCATCGCCGACGAACTCGCGGATGCTGACGTCCACGATCAGCGGGTCGCGGTGCTTGATGGTCGGTTCCATCGACTGGCCCCAACCGGTCACCATCTTCAGGTGGTGGTGCTCGCTGAACTCCACGCCCAGCTCGCGCAGGTGGCTTGGGCTGACGCGAACATCCTTGAACATCTCGGGGTAGTCGTGGGGGATCTGCCCGCCGCCCATGGCCGCGCGGACGTCGTAGTGGGCAATCCACACTTCGTCACCCACCAGGCCTGGCCGAACAAGCTCAGAAGCCACCAGCGTCGAGTCTGCCGGCTCCTCGGCAGCGGCCAGTAGCCTTTGCCGGGTTTCTTCAGGGATGCCTCTGCCGCTTCTGGCAAGCATCTGCTTGACCAGGTCGGCTGCGGACAGCTTGCTGTCGCCGGCCTCGGCTGGCGACAGCGCCTGGTCGCCCACTGCCATTGCGTCGAACCACCCCCGCGGCAAGCCCTCGATACCTTCGATTCTGCGCGCCACATCATCGCCCAGGTTCTTCGCTGTCTTGTCCGAAAGGATCTGGCTCAGGTGCGCAGGTGCCATCCCCCAGCGTTCTGCGCAGGATCCCTTTCTCTGGGTGCCGATCAGCTTGACCAGGTTGTGCTTGCGAATTTCGTAGATGTCCATGGGGCGAAGCATGCCAGTGTTTAGCTTGCTGCTAAATATGCTCAAAGCTAAATTTCTCTTGTCATGATATTAGCTGTAGGCTAAATTAAATCTGCAAGCAAGGAAAGCCACCGAGACACCGTTCTCCCGGCTTACGACATCACCATTCGAAATGAGGTTTTCATGGACCCGACTGACCTCGGCCCAGGCACCATCACCTGGCTGGGCGGAACTGGCACCGTGTTGCTGGGCGCCTTCCTCTGGCTGCGCAAGTGGCTGTCCAGGGATGCGGCTGACCGTGCCATGGACACCGCTGACATTGGCGTGGTCCGGCGCCTGAACGAGCTGCTCGATATCGAGCGTGACGCCCGAAGAGAAGCGCAGGCCAGGGCCGATCAGTTTGCCAAGGAGCGCAATGAACTGGTGGTAACCGTAGGGCGCCTTGAAGGCAAGATCGAAGCGCTCACCAGTCGCGGCGGCCATCCCCCCCGGCAGGTCATCGTCCAGGGCGAGGGGGTAGCCCGCCTGCGCGGGAAGCAGGGTGAGTGAGGCGTCCCGCAAGTCAATTCTGTTCACGCCCATGCGTATGGGCTTTTCTGTATGGAGACAACATGGCTCGATTGCATTCTGCCGCTGCCGGCGGCGCGAACGTGCTCGCATTCCTGGACACGCTGGCCTGGTCCGAAGGTACCTCGACCATCGCTGCCAGTGACGACGGTTACAACGTCCTGGTCGGCGGCCAACTGTTCAACGACTACAGCAGGCACCCGAAGCAGAAAGTGTGGTTGCCGAGGTACGGCATTCACAGTTCTGCGGCGGGGCGGTACCAGATTCTGGCCGGTACCTGGGAGGCCATCGTCAGCGCTTATGGCTTCAATGGCCGGTTTACCCCTGAGGCCCAGGACCTGGCGGCAATCAAGTTGTTGAGCGAATGCGGCGCGCTGGCACTGATAAAGGCCGGCCGCATTGCCCAGGCGATCGCCAAGGCCGCGCCGATCTGGGCCAGCCTGCCTGGCGCGGGCTATGGCCAGCGCGAACATGAGTTGGCCGCGTTGTTGGCATTGTTCACTACCTGCGGCGGGGAGGTGCAGGCGTAACGCCCAGGCAAAAAAAGACCCGCCAGGTAGGCGGGCCAGAAGGGCGTAGGGAGCAACGCACAACAAATACGGGTCAGGCGACAAAGGTGCCTGGTTGCAACTGTTCGACCAGGGCCTGGGCCGAGGCGAGGGTCGGCATCGGGCCGCTTACGGCTTCGCCGTTGCGCACCAGGTACCAGCATGCCAGCAGGCCCTGCTCACGCAGCGAAGCGGGGACGGCACTGCCGACGACGGACATGATGTGGATAGTGGCCATGTGGACCTCCTGTAAAACATGGCTCTACCTTACGCAGCTGGCTGGGCGGTTTGAAATCAACTTCCTCAATAGTGGTCATTGGTTCCATCAACATTTGCTAGCGCGGCGGGCCGTAATACCTCCACTCTTCGTCAGCTGAGCACGGGGAACGGTAATGGTTGTGCAAGGGACGACCAGCGGTTACCTCTGTTACGCTGAACAAACGTTTCAGTTATGACAAAGGAGCAGGTTATGTCGGCAACTCCGAGCAGAGACACCGTGCTGTGCATCTCCCTGGCCGGTCGCCCTGGCACCTTCGGTGTACGGTTTCACAACCACCTGTACCAGCAGCTGGGCCTGGATTTCTATTACAAGGCCATGCGCACCGATGACCTGCCGGCGGCAGTCGCGGGCATCCGCGCTCTGGGTATCCGCGGTTGCGGGGTATCGATGCCGTACAAGGAGGCTTGCATGGCCCTGGTCGACGAGATCGACCCGTCGGCGGCGGCCATCGAGTCGGTCAATACCCTGGTCAATACCGATGGCCACCTCAAAGCCTACAACACCGATTACCTGGCCGTGCGCCAGTTGCTGGCACAACACCAGGTGGACCCGAGCACTGCCTTTGCCTTGCGCGGCAGTGGCGGCATGGCCAAGGCCGTGGCCAGTGCCTTGCGCGATGCCGGGTTCGCCGAAGGCATCATCGTTGCGCGCAACGAGCAGGCCGGGCGGCAGCTGGCGGATGTGTGTGGTTATCGCTGGGTGCCGGAGCTGGGCGACCTGTGCCCACCCATGCTGGTGAACGTGACGCCGATCGGCATGGCGGGAGGCCCCGAGGCCGAGGAGCTGGCGTTTTCCGAGAATGCCATCGCCGCGGCGGCGCGGGTGTTCGATGTGGTTGCGATGCCCGAGAGCACACCGTTGATCAGGCGAGCGCGGGCCTTGGGCAAGCCGGTGATCACCGGGCTGGAGGTGATTGCACTGCAGGCGCTGGAGCAGTTCGTGCTGTACACCGGGGTGCGACCGACTCGGGCGCAGGTAGAGGCGGCGGTGGCGTACGCCCGGGATATCTGATTATTCCTGTGCCGGCCCTTTCGCGGGCTTGCCCGCTCCCACAGGTACTGCACAGATTTCAGAGTCTGTGAGGTCCCTGTGGGAGCGGGCAAGCCCGCGAAGAGGCCGGCACAGGCATCGACAAGGTCAGAACACCTTGTGCCCTTCATCCAGCTGCTGATCCACCAGCGCCCGGCCATGAGCCAGCGACACGTGCTGTGCATTCTCCAGGTCGGAGAAGAACTTCATCGGCATCGACATGCGTCTGCTGGTGTGCCCGTCGGGGTCGGTGATCAGGCACCCGGCGGCATAGGGGAGGGGGGAATCGGGGTGGGGCATCACGCTGGCGGTGATGGTGTGCTTGCGATATTCACAGTGAAGAGATTGCATCGTCCTTACCTCGCTGTGGCATGTGAAGCAGTTACCTTCATATACCACAGCAAGGGGCCGGGAGTTCCCGGCCCGACGAGCGAGCCGCGATGACGCTCAGCCTTTGAGCTCGGTCGGCTGGATGACTTCGACCCAGTAGCCGTCCGGGTCCTTGACGAAGGCCAGGTGGTTCATGCGCCCGTCCTGCAGGCGCTTCTGGAACGGCACATCCAGGGCCTCGAAGCGCGCGCAGGCGGCGCGTACGTCCGGTACCGAGATGCAGATGTGGCCAAAGCCGCGCGGGTTGGTGTTGCCGTTGTGGTAGGTGAAGTCGGCATCGTTCTCGGTGCCGTGGTTGTGGGTCAGCTCCAGCACACCGGGGATCGACTTCATCCACTGGTGGCGTTCGCTGTCATCGGCCGGGATCTGCGCCGGGTCGACCAGGGCCAGGAAGTACAGGCTGAAGGCAGCTTCGGGGAAGTCGCGCTTGTCCACCAGGCGGAAGCCCAGCACGCGGGTGTAGAAGTCCAGGGACTTCTCGATGTTCTTGACCCGCAGCATGGTGTGGTTGAAAACGAACTGGGCGGTGGCGGTGTCCGGTTGGGCGGTGACGCCAGGCAGGGTTTGCAGATCGTGCAGGCTCATGGGAACTCCTGAGACGGGGCCGGGCGCAGGGCACCGGCAAAACAGACAGGCTGGCCATGATACGGCAGTGTGCCGATTGCGCAAATGAAAGCGCCCTGCACGAGGCAGGGCGCTGGAATTAGAGGCCCGCATGTGCGGGCGCGTGATGGGGTCGCTAGTCCTTTAGCTGTCTCGATACTGAGCCAGCCCTTGTGAAAAAAGTGTGAAGTACGTGTGGACGTTTCATCAGCGTACCCAGCTTTCTACCGTGGCGGCTCCGTATTGTTCTTTCCAGGCCTTGAGCCCACGGTGGTTGCCGCCTTTGGTCTCGATCCGCTCGCCGGTGTGCGGGTTGGTGTAAACCTTCACCACGCGCGCGCGGCGCTGTTGCTTGGGTGCTGCGCTGGAAACCCGGGTCACTGCCTTCGGGTCGAGGATGGCGATGATATCGCGCAGGCTCTTGTCGTAGCTTTTCATCAGGCCGACTAGTTTCTGCTCGAATTCGATTTCGCGTTTGAGGCCGGCATCCTTTTTCAACGCTTCCAGTTGCGCCATCTGTTCCTGGAGCGCTTTTTCGGCAGCACGAAACTCTGCAAGTCTGGACACTGTAATCACTCCTGTACGTCGGTCGTGGCAGGGCGTGACGAACATTGAAGAAGAATAAAAACGCCGGCCACGCGGGTGGGTTCCGCTGTTCGCTGATATCGAGTGTAGTCATTCGCGGGTATTGGGTAAACTGCAAACTTTTTGTAAGTAAGCCGGGAACTTTCCTAGTTTTGCGTGCGGTATTGTCCGGTTTTTCCGAGGTTGCCTTGCGGCGCGCTTAGACCATGGTCCAATGGCCCGTGCCAGAGCCATCGCGCGATAATTTCAGATGATGGCCGGCTATTGTTCGGCCCCCTCGCAGTACCGTGGCCAACCCGTGCCACAGGTTGTTTACTCGCCTTATTCTGGATGTTTTCTCCCATGTTTGCCCCTTTCCCCCTCGCCCCCGGGCGTCGTGTTGCCGGCCTGTTCCTGTTGTGTGCCGGCGTCAATGCCCAGGCCGCCGGTTTTCTTGAAGACAGCAGTGCAAAGGTCGAAGCACGCAATGTCTATTTCAACCGGGATTTTCGTGACGGCCACAGCAGTTCCAGCCAGGGTGCGTCCAAGCGCGAAGAATGGGCACAAGGTTTCATCCTCAATGTGCAGTCGGGTTATACCCAGGGACCGGTAGGTTTTGGCGTGGATGCGCTGGGCATGTTCGGTTTCAAACTTGACTCCAGCCCGGCGGACAGTAACAGCGGCCTGTTGCCGTCTTCCGGCCACGACCCGCGCCACTCGGCGGACCAGTACGCGAAGATGGGCCTGGCGGCCAAGGCCAAGGTTTCCAATACCGTGCTCAAGTACGGTTCGATGATGCCGGATGTGCCGCTGCTCAAGTACAACGATGGCCGCCTGCTGCCGACCATGTTCCATGGCGCCATGCTCACTTCCGAAGAAGTGCGCGACCTGAAGTTCACCCTGGCCCGCCTGGACAAGTACACCGCACGGGATTCCACTGACCGCCAGGACATTCGCGTGCATTGCAAGAACAAGCGCTATGCCTGCGATATCGAGGCTGACCACTTTGACCTGGCCGGTGTCGATTACCGTTTCAACGAGCGCTTCAGCGCCCAGTACCAGGTGGCCAAGCTGGAGAACATCTACCGCCAGCACTTCCTCGGCATGGTGGCCAGCCAGCCATTGGCGTTGGGCACCCTGTCGGCAGACCTGCGCTTGATCAAGAGTGATGACATCGGCAATGCCCGAGCTGGCGAAATCGACCATCGCGCCTTCAGCGGCATGCTCGGCTACAGCCTGGGTGGCCACAAGCTCAGTGCCGGCTGGCAGCGCATGTATGGCGACAGTGCCATGCCGTACCTGGATGGCAGCAACCCGTACCTGGTCAACTATGCCCAGGTCAACGACTTTGCCGCTGCCCAGGAGCGCTCCTGGCAGGTGCGTTATGACTACGACTTCAAGGCCCTGGGTGTGCCCGGGCTGACCTTCTTCACCCGATACATCAACGGTGACAATATCAAGGTGCCGGGCAGCACGGCCGAAGGTAAGGAGTGGGAACGCGACACCGAGTTCAAGTACCAGGTGCAAAGTGGCACGTTCAAGGACGTCAGCGTGCGCCTGCGTAATTCCACTTACCGCAGCAACTATGAAAAGTGGGCGCGTGACATGGATGAGACGCGGGTCATTGTCAGCTACAACTTCTCCATCTTCTGACGGGTTGCTTTACCAAATATCGGCAGCCACCTGACAATGGCTGCTGGTTCCCGCACAGGGCAGGGCAATGAAAGACCTGTTGTTGATCGGCATCGGCCCGGGTGACCCGCGCCAGGTCACCTACGAGGCGGTCGATGCGCTGCGCCAGGCCAGCGTGTTCTTCGTGCTCGACAAAGGCGGCGACAAGGACGAACTGGTGCGCCTGCGCAAGGCCATTGTGCAACGCTACCGGCCCGAGGGCGGCTACCGCCTGGTGCAGGTGGCCGACCCTGCTCGCGATGGCCAGGCGGATGATTACCTGGGCGCGTTGCAGGACTGGCACCGGCAGCGTGCTGCGCTGTATGCCCAACTGATCGAGCAGGAGGTCGGCGACGGTGAAACCGGCGCCTTTCTGCTGTGGGGCGAGCCGACGCTGTACGACAGCACGCTGCGCATCCTTGGCCTGGTCCGTGAGCGTGGTGTAGCGCTGCGCCTGCAGGTAATTCCGGGCATCAGCAGCGTGCAGGCGTTGGCAGCGCGTCATCAGGTGCCGCTCAATCGTGTCGGTGAGCCGCTGACCGTCTTGCCAGGGCGGCGCCTGGCCGGGCAGGGGCAAATCGACAATGTGCTGGTGATGCTCGACGGACAGTGCGCGTTTGCGCGGCTTGATGACCCGGCGCTGATGATCTACTGGGGTGCTTACCTGGGCACCGCGGATGAGGTGCTGATTGCCGGGCCGTTGCAGGCGGTGAAGGCACAGATACTCGAAGTGCGTGAGCGGGAGCGGGCGCGCAAGGGGTGGATCATGGATAGCTACCTGTTGCGCCGGGAGCTGTGAGGTGTACAGCCTGTTCCGGCCCCTTCGCGGGTAAACCCGCTCCCACAGGTACAGCGCCAGCTTCAGGGCTGCGCGTTCCCTGTGGGAGCGGGTTTACCCGCGAAGCAGGCGTCACCGATTTCATGGGCTACCCAGAATGGCCTGCACCTTCTCCCGCAACTGGTCGATACTGAACGGCTTGCCGATCAGGTGCATGCCCTCCGGCACATCGAAACTCTCGGCATAGCCACTGGCGAACAGCACCGGCAACAGCGGCCGCAGTTCGCGCGCCTTGCCCGCCAGCTCTTCGCCGCGCATGTCCGGCAGCCCCACGTCGGTCACCATCAGCGCCAGCTGCTGGCCCGGGTCCTCGAGAATGCGCAGCGCCGCACTGGCATGCTCTGCCTCGATGACCTTGTAGCCCAGTTCGTCGAGCACTTCGACCATCAGCATACGTACGATGTCGTCGTCTTCGACTACCAGAAGGTGCATGGTTCGGATCCTGTACGAATGAATGTCTTTAATCTGTGCTCCGGATGGCAGCAGAAGTTCCCGAGGATACCGGGCCCTGCAATCAGATGGAACGATTGGCGCACGCTACCTTCAAATACTGGCTAAATGCCCTGCCAGACCCGGCAAAGCTGGTTAGACTCGCTTAACAGGACGGCGCAGTGGCAGATAATGACAAAGACTGATCCGCCACACTTTTCAATGGACTTTTTAGCTCGGGCGTTTTCACATGATTCAAGCAGCCTCGATGGACCAGCGAAGCTTCCGCAAGCTGTTGAGCCGCAACGTTGGCCTGCCACTGGGGGTAGGCCTGCTGGGGGCCGTGGCCTTCGTCGCGGTGATCAACTACCTGCTTTCCGCCTTGCAATGGGTCGAGCACACCGACCGGGTGATCGGCAATGCCAACGAAACGGTCAAACTGTCGATCGACATGGAAACCGGCATGCGCGGCTTCCTGATCACCGGCGACGAGCGTTTCCTCGACCCTTACGAGGTGGCCAAACCGCGCATTATCGACAGCCTGCAGAGCCTGCGCGGCATGGTTGGCGACAATCCGCAACAGGTCGAACGTATCGACCGCCTGATCGCCTTGCAGCAGGCCTGGAATGCCTTTGGCAGCCAGATGATCGAGCTGCGCCGCAACGAGGGTGATTACCGCGCCCTGGTCGGCAACGGCCGCGGCAAGCGCCTGACCGACGAGATCCGCAAGGAGTTCGACAACCTGATCAGCAGCGAACAACAGTTGCGCATGACGCGCAACGAGAGGGTCAACAGTGTGACCGTCACGGTCATGTCGGCCTTCGTGCTGTTCATTGTTGGCCTCAGCGCTTTGCTGGCCTACCTCGGGCGGCGCGACCTGGTGGCGCTGTCGACTACCTATGATGAAAATTTCCAGGCCCAGCAGCGCGCGGCCGAGGTCCTCGAGCACCAGGCCTGGCTGCGCAACGGCCAGACCCAGCTGGCCGAACAGGTGCTGGGGCAGCTGACCCTGCCCATGCTCGGTGACAATATCCTGCGCTTCTTCGGCGCTTACCTGGGCAGCGTGGTGGGCGCGGTGTATGTGCGTGACGAGCACGGCCGCCTGGTGCGCGTGGCCAGCTATGGCCTGGATGCCGAGGAGCAGGCTCGCCAGCAGGTGCTGGGCGACCACGAGGGCCTGTTGGCCCAGGCCGTGCGCGAAGGGCGGCTGCTGCGCCTGGACGACTTGCCGGAAGGCTACTTCCACTTCAGTTCTGGCCTGGGCCGCGGCCAGCCGCGCAGTGCCTTGCTGATGCCAGCCCGCGACGACGGGCAGATAAACGGCATCGTCGAGCTGGGCTTCCTGCGGCCGTTGCAGCAGCGTGACGAGGAACTGTTGCTGCAGGTCGGTGGCAACCTCGGCATTTCCATCGAAAGCGCCCGCTACCGGCAGCGCCTGCAGGAAGTGCTGGCCGAGACCCAGCAACTGAACGAAGAGCTGCAAGTGCAGCAGGAAGAGCTGAAAACCGCCAACGAAGAGCTCGAAGAACAATCCCGCGTGCTCAAGGAGTCCCAGGCCCACCTGGAAACCCAGCAGGCGGAACTGGAGCAGACCAACGAGCAGCTGTCCGAGCGCACCGAAGCGCTGGACCGCAAGAACGACGAGCTGCTGCATGCCCAGGACGAACTGCAGGCGCGCGCCGATGAGCTGCAGCGTTCGAGCAAGTACAAGTCCGAATTCCTCGCCAACATGTCCCACGAGCTACGCACGCCGCTGAACAGTTCGCTGATCCTGGCCAAGCTGCTGGCGGAGAACGGCGAGGGCAACCTCAGCGACGAGCAGGTCAAGTTCGCCGAATCCATCTACTCGGCCGGCAACGACCTGCTCAACCTGATCAACGACATTCTCGACATCGCCAAGGTAGAAGCCGGCAAGCTCGAAGTGCGCCCCGAAAACACCCAGGTGGAACGCCTGGTCGAAGGCCTGCGCGGCATGTTCGAGCCGCTGGCCGGGCACAAGGGCCTGGCCTTCGAGGTGACCACCGAGGCGCAGGTGCCGGCCACGCTGTTCACCGACCGCCAGCGCCTGGAGCAGATTCTCAAGAACCTGCTGTCCAACGCCATCAAGTTCACCGAGCGCGGCCAGGTCAGCCTGAACATCGGCTACCAGCCCGACCACGGCATCGTCTTTGCCGTGCGCGATACCGGTATCGGCATTGCTGTCGACCAGCAGGAGGCGATCTTCGGCGCCTTCCACCAGGTCGATGGCACCAGCAACCGCCGCTATGGCGGCACCGGCCTGGGGCTGTCCATTTCCCGCGACCTGGCGCACCTGCTGGGCGGACAGATCAGCGTCGACAGCAGCCCCGGCCAGGGCAGCGTATTCAGCCTGATCCTGCCGGAGCGCTATGAGCGCGTGGGGCAGGACATCGAACCGCTCAGCCTGCGCCCGGCCGTCGATACCTTGCCACCCGCGCCGCAGGTGCCGGTGGCCGCAGCGCCGAAACGGCCGCAGCCGGCGTTTGCCGACGACCGCGAGCAAGCGCCGTTCGGCAACCGCTGCATCCTGGTGATCGAGGACGAACCGAACTTCGCCCGCATCCTCTTCGACCTGGCTCACGAACTGGGTTACAGCTGCCTGGTGGCGCAGGGCGCCGACGAAGGCTTCGAGCTGGCCGTCCAGTACATCCCCGATGCGATCCTGCTGGACATGCGCCTGCCTGACCATTCCGGCCTGACCGTGCTGCAGCGCCTGAAGGAACAGGCCAATACCCGGCACATCCCGGTGCACATCATTTCCGTGGAAGACCGGGTCGAGGCGGCCATGCACATGGGCGCCGTCGGCTACGCGGTCAAGCCCACCAGCCGCGAAGAACTCAAGGAAGTGTTCGCCCGCCTGGAAGCCAAGTTGACTCAGAAGCTCAAGCACATCCTGCTGGTGGAGGACGACGACCTGCAGCGCGAAAGCATCGCCCGCCTGATCGGTGACGACGATGTCGAGATCACCGCCGTGGCCATGGCCCAGGATGCCCTGGCGTTACTGCGCGAGAATATCTACGACTGCATGATCATCGACCTCAAGCTGCCGGACATGCTCGGCAACGAGCTGCTCAAGCGCATGACTGCCGAAGACATCCGGGCTTTCCCGCCGGTGATCGTGTATACCGGGCGCAACCTGACCCGCGAAGAAGAAGCCGACCTGCTCAAGTACTCGCGCTCGATCATCATCAAGGGCGCCCGCTCGCCGGAGCGCTTGCTCGACGAAGTGACGCTGTTCCTGCACAAGGTCGAGTCGCAGCTGTCCAACGAACGCCAGCGCATGCTCAAGACCGCGCGCAGCCGCGACAAGGTATTCGAAGGCCGCAAGGTGTTGCTGGTGGACGACGATGTACGCAACATCTTCGCCCTGACCAGCGCGCTGGAGCACAAGGGCGCGATCGTCGAAATCGGCCGCAATGGGCGCGAGGCCATCGAGCGCCTGGAGCAGCATGACGACATCGACCTGGTGCTGATGGACGTGATGATGCCGGAAATGGACGGCTTCGAGGCCACCCGGCTGATCCGCCAGCAAGCCCGCTGGCGCAAGCTGCCGATCATCGCCGTGACCGCCAAGGCGATGAAGGATGACCAGCAGCGTTGCCTGCAGGCCGGCGCCAACGACTACCTGGCCAAACCGATCGACCTGGACCGCTTGTTCTCGCTGATCCGAGTGTGGCTGCCGCAACTGGAGCGAATTTGACTAGCGAACGTAACACCGATATCGAAATCCGCCTGCTGATCGAGGCCATCTACCTCAAGTACAGCTACGATTTCCGCAATTATTCCGGAGCGTCGATCAAGCGCCGGATCCTGCATGCGCTGCGTCAGTTCGACTGCCTCACGGTGTCGGCGCTGCAGGAGCGCGTGCTGCACGACCCTGGCATGTTCATGCAGTTGCTGCAGTACCTGACGATCCCGGTCAGCGAGATGTTCCGCGACCCGGGGCACTACCTGGCGCTGCGCAACGAAGTGGTGCCGCTGCTGCGTACCTGGCCGTCGATCAAGGTGTGGATTGCCGGCTGCAGCACGGGCGAGGAGGTGTATTCGATGGCCATCCTGCTGCGCGAGGAGGGCCTGCTGGAGCGCACCATCATCTACGCCACCGACATCAACCCGCATTCGCTGGACAAGGCCAAGCAGGGCATCTACTCGATGCAGAGCATGCGCGAATACGCCGAAAACTATCGCATTGCCGGTGGCCGGCGGGACTTTGCCGAGTACTACACGGCGGCCTACGGCAACGCCATCATGGACAGCACCTTGCGTGACAACGTGACCTTCGCCGACCACAGCCTGGCCACCGACAGCGTGTTTTCCGAAACCCAGCTGGTGTCGTGCCGCAACGTGCTCATCTACTTCAACAAGGAACTGCAGGACCGTGCCCTGGGCCTGTTTCACGAATCCCTTTGCCACCGCGGCTTCCTGGTGCTGGGCAGCAAGGAGTCGGTGGACTTTTCCGCTTACAGCGAGCGCTTCGAGCCGCTGGTCAAGCCCGAACGGATCTACCGAAAGTCATGAAAGGCGTGCACGCGGTGGTGATCGGCGCCTCGGCGGGCGGCGTGACAGCGCTGTTCAGCGTGCTGGGCGCGTTGCCGGCCGGCCTCGGCATTCCGGTGATATGCGTGCTGCACCTGCCGGATGACCGCCACAGCCAGCTGGCCGAGGTGCTGCAGCGCCGCCTGCGGCGGCCAGTGTGCGAGGCCCGTGACAAGCAGCCGCTGCGCGCCGGGCAGATCTACGTGGCCGGGCCGGGTTATCACTTGTCGGTGGAGCGTGACCTGACCCTGTCGTTGAGCCAGGAGCCGCCGGTGCACTTTTCCCGGCCGGCGATTGACTACCTGTTCATGTCGGCCGCCGATGCCTATGGTGCCGGCCTGTTGGGCATGCTGCTCACCGGGGCCAATGAGGATGGCGCCGAAGGCCTGGCCTATATCAAGCACAATGGGGGCCGGACCGTGGTCCAGGACCCTCGCGACGCACAGGTGGCGCTGATGCCGGAGGCCGCCCTGGCCCTGCACCAGCCCGACCATATTCTTTCTCTGAGTGGCATCGAGCAATTGCTCGCGGCCCTGGAACACAGCGCATGCTAAGCCACACCATCGCCAAACTGCTGATCGTCGACGACCTGCCAGAAAACCTGCTGGCCCTCGACGCACTGATCCAGGGCCAAGACCGCGAGGTGCATCAGGCCCAGTCGGCCGAGGCAGCGTTGTCGCTGTTGCTCGAGCACGAGTTCGCCCTGGCCATCCTCGATGTGCAGATGCCGGGCATGAACGGTTTCGAACTGGCCGAGCTGATGCGCGGCACGGAAAAGACCCGCAACATCCCCATCGTGTTCGTCACTGCCGCCGGACGCGAGATGAACTACGCGTTCAAGGGTTATGAAAGCGGCGCGGTGGACTTTCTGCACAAGCCGCTCGACACCTTGGCGGTGAAGAGCAAGGTGTCGGTGTTCGTCGACCTGTACCGCCAGCGCAAAGTGCTCGACCGCCAGTTGCAGGCCCTGGAGCGCAGCCGCCAGGAGCAGGAACAGCTACTGGCCCAGCTGCAAGCGGCGCGCAGTGAACTGGAGCATGCCGTGCGCATGCGCGACGACTTCATGTCGATCGTGTCCCACGAAGTGCGCACTCCGCTCAATGGCCTGATCCTGGAAACCCAGCTGCGCAAGCTGCACCTGGCACGCGGCAACCTTGCCGCCTTCAGCGGCGACAAGCTGCAGGCCATGGTCGAGCGCGACGAGCGGCAGATCAACAGCCTGATCCGCCTGGTCGAAGACATGCTCGATGTATCGCGCATCCGCACCGGCAAACTGTCGCTGCGGCCCAAGGCGTTCGACCTTGGCCTGCTGGTACGTGGCCTGGTGGAGAACTTTGCCGCCCAGGCCAGTGCACTGGACACCCAGATCGAGTTGCAACGCTGCGAGCCGCTGCAGGGCGAGTGGGACGAGTTTCGCATCGAGCAAGTGCTGGCCAACCTGTTGTCCAATGCCTTGCGTTATGGGGAGCGCAAACCGGTGCAGGTGCGGGTGTTCGAGCAGGACGGCCTGGCCTGCGTGCAGGTGCAGGACCATGGCATCGGTATCTGCGCGGCCAACCAGCAGCGCATCTTCCAGCAATTCGAGCGGGTCGCCACCCAGCAGGCCAGTGGTGGGTTGGGCCTGGGGCTGTACATATCGGAGCAGATCGTCCAGGCCCATGGCGGGCGCATATTGGTGGAAAGTGAAGAGGGCAAAGGCGCCACCTTTACCTTGCAATTGCCACTGGCAACCTGCGAACAACAAAACGACCAGGCGCGGGCAACCTCTGCATGAACCTGGGGTCTGATGGCCAGCTGTAAATATTTCAAGGCGTTGACATGAGTGAAGATGCACAAGATGTAGTGCTGGTGGTCGAGGACGAACCGGCGATTCGCATGATCCTTCGTGATTACCTGGCAGGCGAGGGCTACCACGTGCTGGTGGCCGAGGATGGCGAGCAGGCGTTCGCGATCCTGGCAAGCAAGCCGCACCTCGACCTGATGGTCACTGACTTCCGCTTGCCGGGCGGGATTTCCGGGGTGGACATTGCCGAGCCGGCGGTGAAGTTGCGGCCGGACCTGAAGGTGATCTTCATCAGCGGCTACCCGGCGGAGATCCTCGAGTCCGGCAGCCCGATCACCCGCCGGGCGCCGATCCTGGCCAAGCCGTTCGATCTGGATACCTTGCACGAGCAGATCCAGGCACTTCTGCGCTAGCCTGCACCGGCCCTTTCGCGGGTAAACCCGCTCCCACAAGAGCTGTGCAAACCTTGAGACTTGCACTGTTCCTGTGGGAGCGGGTTTACCCGCGAAAGGGCCGGAACAGGCTAGCGCAGGGTCCGCTCCAGCCCACCCACCAGCATGCTTTCCATCAACCCCAGCCCTTGTTCCTCGGGCAAGGCCTTCAGCAACCCCGGCAACTGGTTCAGCAGCGTCGCTACCACATGCGCCGTGGCCACCAGGGCTTCCCCCTGCAACTTCGCCTGCGGTGCGATCAACCTCAGCAACCCCGCCTCATAGCGCTTGCGCAACAAGGCCAGGCGCGCCTGCTGGTCGTCGTTCAGGCAACAGAAGTCACGCTCCGCCAGGCGAAACTGCATGGGCCGCTCGGCATGCAGCTGCCAGTGCGCGGCAATCAGGCAGCTCAACGCCGACGCGCCGCGAGCCATGGCTCGGCGCCCCTGGTCCAGGGTGGCCTGCAACTCCTCGTACAACTCTTCGATCAGGTCGTACAGCAAGTCCTGCTTGCTGGGAAAGTGGTGGTACAGCGAGCCCGCGGTAAGCCCCACATGGGCCGCCAGCTCGCGCATGCTGACCTGACCGAAGCCCTTTTCGGCAAACAGCGCCATGGCCCGGTCACGTCGCTCTTCAAAGTTGGCACAGCGCATCGCGGCATTGACCGGGGGCATGGCATTCGCTCCTCAGTAGGTGAAGAAACCGCGGCCGCTCTTGCGCCCCAGCCAACCGGCCGCGACCATTTCCTTGAGCAGCGGGGCAGGGCGGTACTTGCTGTCGTTGAAGCCTTCATGGAAGGCCTCCATGATCGCCAGCAGGGTGTCCAGGCCGATCAGGTCGGCCAGGGCCAGCGGGCCGATCGGCTGGTTGCAGCCCAGGCGCATGCCGGTGTCGATGTCCTCGGCACTGGCCAGGCCTTCCTGGCGCACGAAGATCGCTTCGTTGATCATCGGCACCAGGATGCGATTGACCACGAAGCCCGGGCGGTTGCCGGCGGTGATCGGGGTCTTGCCGACCTTTTCGGTCACCAGCAGCGCCTGGGCGTAGGTGCTGTCGCTGGTCTGCAGGCCACGGATGATCTCGACCAGCGCCATCATCGGCACCGGGTTGAAGAAGTGCACGCCAATGAAACGCTCGGGGTGCTCGATGCTGGCCGCCAGCTGAGTGACCGACAGTGACGAGGTGTTGGTGGCGATCAGGCAGTCGGCGGCGACGTTGGCGGCTACCTGCTGCAGGATGCGCTGCTTGAGCTGCAGGTTTTCGGTCGCGGCCTCGATCACCAGCTGCGCGCCGCTGAGCTGGGTGTAGTCGGTGCTGGTGCGGATACGCGTTTTCGCGGCCGCAGCCTTGTCCGCATCGAGGGTGCCTTTGCTGACCTGGCGCTCGAGGTTCTTGCTCAAGGTGGCCACGCCGCGCTCCAGCGCCGCGTCGGAAACGTCCACCAGCAGCACCTGGTAGCCGGCCACCGCGCATACCTGGGCAATGCCGTTGCCCATGGTGCCGGCGCCGATCACGGCAATCTGTTCAATGCTCATGTGTCAGGTTTCCTCAGACGCGCTCGAAGACTACGGCGATGCCTTGGCCGCCGCCGATGCACATGGTGGCCAGGGCGTAGCGGCCCTGGATGCGCTGCAGCTCATGGATGGCCTTGGTGGCGATGATCGCGCCGGTGGCGCCCACCGGGTGACCCAGGGAAATGCCCGAGCCGTTGGGGTTGACCTTTTCCGGGTCGAAGCCCAGTTCGCGGGCCACTGCGCAGGCCTGGGCGGCGAACGCTTCGTTGGACTCGATCACATCCAGGTCCTGCACCTTCAGGCCGGTCTTCTCCAGCACCTTGCGGGTGGCCGGGATCGGGCCCAGGCCCATCAGTCCAGGCTCGACGCCGGCGTGGGCATAGCCCACCAGGCGTGCCAGCGGCTTCAGGCCCAGGCGGCGCACCGCATCACCACTGGCCAGTACCAGGCCGCCAGCGCCGTCATTGATGCCACTGGCGTTGCCGGCGGTAACGGTGCCGTCTTTCTTGAACACCGCCTTCATCCCTGCCAGCTGTTCGGCGGTCACCTCGCCACGTACATGCTCGTCAGTGCTGAACTGCACGCTGCCCTTGCGGGTTTTCAGTTCCAGCGGAACGATCTGGCTGGCGAAGCGGCCTTCGGCAATGGCGCGGGCAGCGCGGCGCTGGCTGGTCAGGGCCAGTTCGTCCTGCATTTCGCGAGTAATGCCGTGCTTGGCCGCAACATTCTCGGCAGTGATGCCCATATGGAAATGTTCGAACGGGTCCTGCAGCACACCGACGGTGTAGTCGATGCCTTGCAGGTCACCCATGCGGGCGCCCCACCGGGCCTGCGGCAGCAGGTACGGGCCACGGCTCATGGATTCGGCGCCCGCCGCCACGGCTACATCTGTGTCGCCCAGCAGCAGGCATTGGGCCGCCGAGACAATGGCCTGCAGGCCCGAGCCGCACAGGCGGTTGACGTTGAATGCCGGGGTTTCCTTGGGAATGCCGGCGTTCATTGCCGCTACGCGGGCCAGGTAGGCGTCACGCGGTTCGGTGGGGATCACCGTGCCCATCACCAAGTGGCCGATTTGCTCGGCGGCCACGCCCGAGCGCTCAATGGCGGCACGGGTGATGGCGCTGGCCAGGTCGGCCAGCGGCAGGTCCTTGAGGGAACCGCCAAAGCCACCAATGGCTGAACGGACGGCACTGACGACGTAGATTTCTGCGCTGCTCATAGGGGCTCCGATTGCGAAGGCATGGCGGGACCGGGCCAGGCTCTGCGAGAATGGCCGGCGATCCCGGAGTGGGACCGAGTCTAGGCAAAGGCACTGTTGCAGCCTATGCCGGAACTGTTCAGACAACCTGGCACTTTTTGCCACTCAGCATAGACAGCGAAAACCGCCATGCGCGATAGCGATTCGGTCGCCGTGTACTTCCTCAATGCCATGCTCCACGCCCTGCGCGACTGCCCCGCCGAACGCGATGCGCAGCTGCGTGCGGTGGGCATCGACCCGCAACTGCTCCAGCAGCCCCAGGCCCGTGTGCCGGCCAAGGCCTTCGCCCAGCTGTGGCTGGCGCTGATCCAGCGCCTGGACGACGAGTTCTTCCGCCTCGACAGCCACGGCATGCCGCTGGGCAGTTTCGCGCTGATCTGCCGGGGCCTGATCCTGGAGCCGAACCTGGAGAAGGCCTTGCGCCAGTGCATGGGCGGTTTTGGCTTGTTCCTGCGCGATTTGCGCGGCAGCCTGACGGTGCGTGGCGGGCGGGCGCTGATCAGCGTGCAGTCGAGCATCGCCGACCCGCTGACCCGGGTGTATGCCGAGGAAACCTACCTGGTGCTGATGATCGGCATGCTGTGCTGGCTGGCCGGGCGGCGGATTGCCATCGACCGCACCGAGCTGGCGGTATCGCGCCCGGCCCAGGAGGACGACCTGCTGCTGTGGGGGCCGGACCTGCGCCTGGGCAGCGGGCGCACCGAGGTGGAGTTCGACAGCGCCTACCTGCGCCTGCCGGTGGTGCAGGACCTGGCGGCCCTGAAGGTCTTCCTGCGCAGCGCGCCGCAGGGGCTGGTGATTCGCTTTCGCAACCAGAACGGGCTGGTGGCCGAGGTGTACCGACACCTGCGGGCGCGGCGCTATGGGCAGTGGCCGACGCTGGCGGCGTTGGCGCAGCAGCAGGGGGTCAGTGCCAGTACTTTCCGTCGGCAGCTGGAGCGGGAGGGGCGTTCTTACCAGCAGATCAAGGATGAGGTGCGCCGGGCAATGGCCTTCGAGCGGCTGCGCGAAGGTGAGCTGAGCATTGCCGAGATTGCCGAGCAGACGGGGTTTCAGGAGCCCAGTGCGTTTCACCGGGCGTTCAAGAAGTGGACCGGGCAGAGCCCCGGCAGCTACCGGGCGCGGTTGGCCGGGCGTTGAGCTGTTGCCTGTACCGGCCTCTTCGCGGGTAAACCCGCTCCCACAGGGGACTCACAGAATCTGAAAAATGTGCTGTACCTGTGGGAGCGGGTTTACCCGCGAAGAGGCCGGGACTGGCAACCAGGAATAATCAGGCCGGCACCATGGCAAACCCGACCCCAAAGCGGTTCCAGGCATTGATGGTGGCAATTGCAAGGGTCAGGTTGGCCACCTCGGCCGGCTCGAAGTGTGCCTGCAAGGCTTCATATTCCCCCTGCGGCGCACCGTGCTCGGGCAGCCGAGTCAGGCTTTCCACCCAGGCTAGCGCAGCACGCTCGCGCGGGGTGAAGTAGGCGGTGTCCTGCCAGACGCACAGTGTCTGCAGGCGTGCCTCGGTCTCACCGGCCTTGCGCGCATCGTTGGCGTGCAGGTTGACGCAATAGGCGCAGCCGTTGATCTGCGAAGCTCGCAGGCGCACCAGTTCCAGCAGGGAATTCTCCAGGCCGCTCTTGGCCAGGGCCTGCTCCAGGCCGACCATGGCTTTGTAGGCCTCGGGGGCGTGCTTGGCCCATTCGATACGGTTGTGCATGGCTGTCTCCAAAGGGTGTGGGGTGGGGATGGCGCTACTGTAGCGCCGCCCGTTGGCCTGCCCGATAGCCAATCGCGCGCATAAGCGGGAGGCCAATCGACCATTCTGGAGGCCACTGACAGGCATCCAATCTCTTCATTTCTGCCAGGCCGCCCAAGGCCGGATAATGACCAGGTCTTGCAACAGGAGAACCGATTCATGTCCGAAGAACGCTACATGCGCGAAGCGCTCGACCTGGCCCGCGCCAACATCAAGGCCGGTGGCCGGCCCTTCGGCGCTGTGCTGGTGTACCAGGGGCAGGTGCTGGCGCGTGCGGTCAACGAGATTCACAGCACCCAGGACCCCACCGCCCACGCCGAGATGCAGGCCATCCGCAAGGCCAGCCACGCCCTGGGCCAGGCGCGCCTGGATGGCGCCGAGATCTACGCCACCGGCCACCCGTGCCCGATGTGCCTGGCGGCCATGCACCTGTGCGGCATCGAGCGGGCCTGGTTTGCCTACGACAACGCCGAGGGCGAACCCTACGGCTTGTCCACTGCGGCGGTATATGCACAGATGGCTCGCCCGCCTCAGCAGCAGAGCCTGCCGTTGCGCGCCTTGAAGCCCAGCGGCGAGGCCGGTCTGTACCTTGAATGGAAACAGGCCAACGCACAATGAGAGCGGCATTGAACCTGTTGCTGGTCATGCTGCTGGCACTGAACCTGCGGCCGATACTGACCAGCATCGGCCCGTTGCTCGAACCCATGCGCGCCAGCACTGGCCTGGGTTACCAGCAGGCGGCGTTGCTGACGGCGTTGCCGGTGCTGTGCATGGGCCTGGTGCCCTTGCTGCAACCCTGGTTGCGGCGCTGGATCAGTGAGCATGGCGGCATGCTCGCTGGCCTGTCAGCCATTGCCCTGGCTTGCCTGTGGCGCCTGCAACTGGACAGCGCCTGGGCGCTGATTGCCAGTGCGGTGGTCGCCGGCCTGGGGGTGGCGGTAGTGCAGGGCATGATGCCGGGGCTGGTCAACCGCTGGTTCCCCGGCCGCCTGGCGGGGGCGATGGGCCTGTATTCGGCAGCGCTGATGAGCGGCGGCGGCCTGGCCGCCGTGCTCGGGCCACACATCAGTGGCTACTTCGGCCACTGGCAGGTCGGCCTGGGCCTGTGGGCGATCCCGGCAGTGCTGGCGGTGCTGGCCTGGGCCGTGCTGCGGCCACGCCAGGAGGCGCCGAAGCTGGCCGGTGCCACCGGCGGGCACTGGTTCGGTACGCGCAGGGCTTGGTTGCTGGCGCTGTACTTCGGCTTGATCAATGGAGGTTACACCAGCATGGTGGCCTGGTTGCCGGCCTATCACATCGAGCATGGCGGCAGCGCCCAGGGCGGCGCCGACCTGGTTGGCCTGATGACCATCTTCCAGGTGGCCGGCGCACTGGGCTTGCCGCTATTGCTGCGGCGCTGGGCAGACCGGCGCCCGGGCCTGTGGCTGGCCCTGGCGATCCAGCTGGCGGGTTTCCTCGGCCTGCTGCTGGCACCCACGCTGGCCGCAGGGCTGTGGGTGGCGATGATCGGTTTCGGCCTGGGTGCCTGCTTCAGCCAGAGCCTGACGCTGACCCTGGAGCACCTGAAAACGCCTGCCGAGGCTGGCAGCCTGGCGGCGTTCGTACAGGGCATCGGCTTCATCATCACCGGCATCGTGCCGTACATTACTGGCTGGTTGCGCGATGCGAGCGGTGATTTCCAGGCCTCCTGGACGCTGCTGACCGTGACCGTGGTGGCGATGCTGGTGGTTACCGCGTGCTTCAACCCACGCGGTTATGCTGCGGCGATTGCCCGCCCGGTAACGGCGGGCAAGGCCGCGCCGGTCAACTGAGGCGCTGCAGGGTGTCGCGCACCCGGTCCAGCGCCGGGTCGATGTCCAGCAGCTCGATGGCGCCGAAGCCCAGCAACAGCCCAGGGCGCACTGGCGCTTCGCTGAAGAACGGCGCCAGCGAGTACAGGCCGACCTCCACCTTGCGTGCGAGGTTGGCCAGCAGCTCGACATCGACCCCAGGTTTGGCCAGGGCGCTGAGGTGGAAGCCGGCGCTGGCGGGGATGGCGCTGAACCACGGTGCCAGGTCGCCACCCAATCGCGCGAGGATGCGTTCGCGACGGGCGCTGTAGACCTCGTGGCAACGGCGGATGTGCTTGTTCAGGTGGCCTTCGCCGAGAAAGCGCGCCAGTGCCCACTGCAACAGGGTCGGGCTGTGCCAGTCGCTGAGGTGCTTGGCCACGCAGGCGGCCTTCAGCACGGCGGGCGGCAGTATGGCGTAGCCCAGGCGCAGCTCGGGCAGCAAGGTCTTGGAAAAGGTCCCCACATAGGCCACCAGGCCATGGCGGTCGAGGCGCTGCAACGCGTCTGCGGCTGGCCCGTGGTAGCGGAACTCGCAGTCGTAGTCGTCTTCGATGATCAAAGCACCCAGCTCGGCGGCCCGTGCCAGCAGGGCGTGCCGGCGTGGCTCGCTCATCGGCATGCCCAGCGGGAACTGGTGCGAGGGCGTCACGTAGATCAGCCGGGTGCCGTCGGCGATCTGTTCCACGCACAGCCCTTCATCGTCTACCGGTACCGATTGCAGTCGCGCGCCCAGGGCCAGGAACAGTTGCCGAGCCGGCGGGTAGCCGGGGTCTTCCATGGCCACCTGGCAACCTGGCTCGACCAGTACCCGGGCGATCAGGTCCAGAGCCTGCTGGGCACCGTTGCACACCAGCAGGTCGGCGGCGCTGCAGTGCACGCCGCGGGCGTAGGCGATGTGATGGGCGATGGCCTCGCGCAGCTCTGGCAGGCCCTGGGCCGGGAACTGCCGCTCGGGGTGGCGCTGGCTGCAGCGCAGGGCATGGTTCAGGCAACTGCGCCACTGGTCGAACGGGAACTGCGCCTTGCTCGAGGCCCCGCCGATGAAGTCGTAACGCGAGGGAGCCTCCAGCTGGCGTTGGCTCAGCACGGTGGCGCGCTGCTGCCAGCGCTCGAGCGACGCGGCACCGGCCAGGGGAGTGGTGGTCGATTCGCTGCTGCGCAGCGGCTGGCGCGGGGTGATGAAGGTGCCCCGGCCGACCACGCCGCTCAGCAGGTTGTCGTAGGTCAGCCGGGAATAGGCCTCGGCGACGGTCTTGCGCGACACGCCCAACTGCTCTGCCAGCAGGCGGCTGGGCGGCAGTTGGGTGCCGGCGGCCAGGTGGCCGCTGTCGATACCGGCGCGCAGTTGCTGGTAAAGCTGGTCGGCCAGGCCTTTGCGGCCTTCCAGGCGAATGTGCAGTTCCATGGAGCGGTCCGGAGCGGGGAAGTGCTCAGGATAGCGGATTGGCTTTGTAGGAGCGGCCTTGTGTCGCGAAAGGGCTGCGTAGCAGCCCCGGCGATATCTGCGTTCAGGCTGAATTCCCGGGGCTGCTGCGCAGCCCTTTCGCGACACAAGGCCGCTCCTACAAGAGCTAGACCGCAAGCTGATGCTCAGATCCGGGCAGTACTCACCGTGATGTAGCCCTTGTCCGCCAGCGCGATACGTATCACCGTCTCGTCCGCCGGCGCCTTGCGGTTGCGCTTGATGCGCACGCCTTCCACTGCAGCCGCTTTCATATGCTCGCTAATGGCTCGCCCTTTCGGGTCGAAGAACACCTCGCTGGCCAGCAACTCGATACGCTCGATCAGTTGCCGGGAGCGTTCATCGGTGGCGCAGAAGAACATCACCCCCGACAAGTGGGGGTCTTGTTCCGGGTTGCTGATGTCATGGGCCAGCAGTTCGCGCAGGGTACTGCGCAATTCGGCGGTGGGGCGGGAGTACAGGTGCATGCGGAGCCTCCTCTGGATCGCGACCTTGCGTCATCCAGTGCCGATCATGTTTTCAGTAGGCAGGGGCAACAAGTAGGACGCATCCGAGCGGTGCGTAGGGCTTTTCTGAAGATACCGGAATGACACCCAAGCTGGCGGGAGGACGGCGCCTGCGGCACAATCTGCCGCCCGCTATCCGCCTTGCCGAGGATTGTCATGAACAGCCATTTCCAAGCCGTCGACCTGCAAAAGGCCTATCGCCTGCTGAACCACGGGCCGACGGTGCTGGTGTCGGCCAGCCACAAAGGGGTGGACAATGTGATGGCAGCTGCCTGGGCCTGTGCGCTGGATTTCGACCCACCCAAGGTGACCATGGTGCTCGACAAGACCGCCCGCACCCGGCAGTTGGTGGAGGGCAGTGGCTGGTTCGTGATCCAGGTGCCAACCGCGGCGCAGGCGCAGCTGACCCATCAGGTGGGTACCCGCAGCCTGTTCGACCAGCCCGACAAGCTCGCCAACATTGGTGTGCAGCTGGCGCGGGTCGAGGGGCATGCAGCGCCATTGGTGGAGGGCTGCTCGGCCTGGTTGATGTGCCGGGTGATCGACGAGCCGCACAATCAGAACACTTACGACCTGTTCATTGGCGAGGTGGTAGCGGCCTGGGCCGATGACCGGGTGTTCCGTGATGGCCACTGGGCCTACGAGCATGCCGACCCGCAGTGGCGCAGCCTGCACTATGTGGCGGGCGGGCATTTTTATGCGATAGGCGAGCCGGTGGTGGTCGATCCGCAAAGTTGATTACACCTGCCCCGGCCTCATCGCCGGCAAGCCGGCTCCCACAGGTATCACACCAGGCCTGAAGCCTGTGCAGTACGAATGGGATCTGGCTTGCCGGCGATCGGGCCGCATAGCGGCCCCTGTCGGCATCAGCGGCCGACTTCCTGCTTGAAGCGCAAACGCCAGCCATGCAGCAACGGTTCGGTGTAGCCACTGGGCTGCTGACGCCCCTTGAACACCAGCTCCCGCGCCGCGCGGAAAGCATGCGATGCCTCGAAACCGGCGGCCATCGGCCGGTACGCCGGGTCCCCGGCATTCTGCTGGTCGACCACGCGGGCCATGCGCTGCAAGGTCGCCTCGACCTGGTCGGCATCGACCACACCGTGGTGCAGCCAGTTGGCAATGTGCTGCGCCGAAATCCGCAGGGTCGCGCGGTCTTCCATCAGGCCCACGTCATGGATATCCGGCACCTTGGAACAGCCGACCCCTTGCTCGACCCAGCGCACCACGTAACCGAGGATACCCTGGCAGTTGTTGTCCAGTTCGGCCTGGATGTCGGCTGCGCTCCAGGCCCGCTCGGGGCTGACCGGGACACTGAGCAGGCCATGCAGCAACTCGGCGCGCTGGGCATTCAGGTCTATCTGTTCCAGCGTTTGCTGCACGGCCGCCACATCCACCTGGTGGTAGTGCAGCGCATGCAGCGTCGCGGCGGTGGGCGAGGGCACCCAGGCCGTGTTGGCACCGGCCCTGGGCTGGGCGATTTTCTGTTCGAGCATGGCCGCCATCAGGTCGGGCATGGCCCACATGCCCTTGCCGATCTGCGCCCTGCCGCGCAGGCCACAGGCCAGCCCCACCAGTACGTTGCTGCGCTCGTAGGCCTGGATCCAGGCACTGCCTTTCATGTCGCCCTTGCGCAGCATGGCACCGGCTTGCATGGCTGTGTGCATCTCGTCGCCGGTGCGGTCGAGGAAGCCGGTGTTGATGAACACCACCCGTGACGCGGCGCTGGCGATGCAGGCCTTGAGGTTGACGCTGGTACGCCGTTCCTCGTCCATGATGCCCATCTTCAGCGTGTGTGCGGGCAGGCCCAACAGGGCTTCGACGCGGCCGAACAGCTGGTCGGCAAAGGCCACCTCGGCCGGCCCGTGCATCTTCGGCTTGACGATGTACAGGCTGCCCTCGCGGGAGTTGCCACGGCGCTTGAGGTCATGCAGGCCGATCAGGCTGGTGACCACAGCATCGAGGATGCCTTCCGGGATTTCCCGGCCATCGCGGTCGTGGATGGCCGGGTTGGTCATCAGGTGGCCGACGTTGCGGATGAACAGCAGCGAGCGGCCTGGCAGGGTCAGTGGTTGGCCGTCTGCGCCGTGGTAGTGACGGTCTTCGGCCAGGGTGCGGTCGAAGGTTTTGCCGCCCTTGCTGACCTGTTCGCTGAGGTTGCCTTTCATCAGGCCGAGCCAGTTGCGGTAGACGTTGACCTTGTCGTCGGCATCCACGGCGGCTACCGAGTCTTCGCAGTCGATGATGGTGGTGAGCGCAGCCTCCAGCAGGATGTCCTTGACCCCGGCCGGGTCCTGCTGGCCGATGGCGTTGGCCGGGTCGACCTGGATTTCGAAATGCAGCTGGTGATGCTGCAGCAGGATTGCTGTTGGCGTGTTCGGCTCACCCTGGTAACCACGCAGTTGCGCGGGGTGCCTGAGCCCTGCCTGGCGGCCGTCGGCCAGGGTTACCTGCAGCGTGCCCTGGTTGATCGCGTAGGCCTTGGCATCGTTGTGCGACGCACCGTCGAGCGGGGCAGCGGTGTCGAGAAACTGCCGGCCATACGCGATCACCCTGGCGCCGCGTCGCGGGTTGTAGCCCTGGCCACGTTCGGCGCCATCGGTCTCGGCGATGGCATCGGTGCCGTACAGGGCGTCGTACAGCGAGCCCCAGCGGGCGTTGGCGGCGTTGAGGGCGTAACGGGCATTGCTCAGTGGCACCACCAGTTGCGGGCCGGCCTGCACGGCGATCTCGCGGTCGACGTTGCGGGTGCTGACCTGCACGCTGGCCGGGGGCTCTACCAGGTAGCCGATGTGTTGCAGGAACTGCTGGTACGCGGCCATGTCACGGATCGGGCCGGGGTGCTGGCGGTGCCAGTTGTCCAGCTCCGCCTGCAGGCGCTCGCGTTCGGCGAGCAGGGCGCGGTTCTGCGGCGCGAGGTCGTGGACCAGCGCGCTGAAGCCTTGCCAGAAGGTGCGGGCTTCGATGCCGGTGCCGGGGAGGACTTCGTCTTCGATGAAACGCTGCAGGGTGGGGGCGATCTGGAGTGGATGGTTTGGCATTGTCTGTTCGCTCGATGTTCAGTCTTCTGGATAACTGTTGCTTTTGCCGGCCTCTTCGCGGGTGAACCCGCTCCCACAGGGCTTCTACAGGGCCTGAGACCTGCGCAGTACTGTGGGACCACCTGCTCCCACAGGGCTTTCACAAAGCCCGAGGCCTGTGCAGCACCTGTGGGAGCGGGTTTACCCGCGAAGAGGCCGGTACAGGATTCAGAGGGCAGCCGCCCCGGCCTTGGCCACCTGGGCATCCTGCTCGGACTTGACCCCGGACACGCCGATCGCCCCCACCACCTGCCCATCCACCCGCAGTGGCACGCCACCTTCAAGGCTGGTCAGCAGCGGCGCGGTGACGAAAGCGGTACGGCCACCATTGACCATTTCCTCGTAATCCCGCGTCTCCTTGCGCCCCAGCGCGGCGGTGCGGGCCTTTTCCATCGCGATGTAGGCACTGGCCGGCGCGCAGCCGTCCAGGCGCTCCAGGGCCAGCGGGTGGCCGCCGTCGTCGACCACGGCGATGGTCACGTTCCATTGTTGCGCCTGGGCTTGCTGGCGGGCGGCGGTCAGCACGCGGGCGACTTCGGCCTGGCCGATAACGGGCTTGCTATGCATGGTGGTTCTCCGGGTTCAAGGCTGCTTCGACGATTTCGATCCAGTGCCGCACCGGTGTGCGCCCGGCCCCGTCGAGGTGGGCCTGGCAGCCGATGTTGGCGGTGGCGATGACTTGCGGTTTGCCGCTTTCCAGGGCGTTGAGGCGGTTGTCGCGCAGTTGTAGCGACAGCTCAGGCTGGGTCAGCGAATAGGTGCCGGCCGAGCCGCAGCACAGGTGGCCGTCCGGCACCGGGGTCAAGGTAAAGCCCAGGCGTGTCAGCAACGCCTCCACCGCACCCCCCAGCTTCAGCGCGTGCTGCAGGGTGCATGGGCAATGGAAGGCCAGGCGCTGTTCGGCGCACAGGCCCAGTTGCTCGACCGGCTCGTCGCGCAGCACCTCCACCAGGTCGCGGGACAGGGCGCTGACCCGTGCGGCCTTGGCGGCGTAGCGCGGGTCCTTTTCCAGCAGATGGCCGTAGTCACGCACGAACGCGCCGCAGCCGCTGGCGGTTTGCACGATGGCCTCGGCGCCGGCTTCGATGGCAGGCCACCAGGCATCGATATTGCGCCGCGCCCGTTGCAGGCCTTGCTCCTGGGCATTGAGGTGGTAATCCACCGCGCCACAGCAGCCGGCCTGCTGAACCGGCACCACGCTGATGCCCAGGCGGTCCAGCAGGCGTGCGGCGGCGGCATTGGTGTTGGGCGACAGGGCCGGTTGCACGCAGCCTTCCAGCATCAACACCCGACGCGCATGGCGCGGTGCGGGGCGTTGGCCGGGGGCGGTGACCCGCGCCGGCAGCTTGCGCTTGAGCGTGGCCGGCAACAGCGGGCGCAGGGCCTGGCCGCTTCGGGTCAGGGCCTTGAACAGCGCGGGGCGTGGCACCACTGCTCGCAGGCCCTGGCGCAGCAGGCGCTGGCCGAGCGGCCGTGGCACCTGCTGTTCGACAAAGCCACGGCCGATGTCCAGCAGGTCATGGTACTTCACCCCGGAAGGGCAGGTGGTTTCACAGTTGCGGCAGGTCAGGCAGCGATCCAGGTGCAACTGGGTGCTGGCGGTGATCGGCGCGCCTTCGAGCATCTGCTTGATCAGGTAGATGCGTCCGCGTGGGCCGTCCAGTTCATCGCCCAGCAGCTGGTAGGTGGGGCATGTGGCAGTGCAGAAACCACAGTGCACGCAGGAGCGCAGGATGCTTTCGGCCTCGTCGGCGCGGGCCAGTTGCCGGGCGGTTTCGCTCAGGTTGGTTTGCATGGTCTGGCCTCACAGGTCCGGGTACAGGCGGCCAGGGTTGAATACCCCCTGGGGGTCGAGTTGCTGCTTGAGCGCACGGTGGTAGCGCATCAGCGCGGCGGACAGCGGTGGGCTGCTGGCAGCGCCAGGCGCATGGCAGGTGGCGTGGCCGCCGACCTTGGCGACCTGCTCGCGGATCTCCTGTGCCGGTGCCGTGGACTTGAGCCAGCGCTGCGCGCCACCCCAGTCGATCAGCTGCTGGCCGGGCAGCTCCAGCTCGCCGGTGGCGTTGGGCACCGACAAGCGCCACAGCGGCGCGGGGCCGGCAAAGAACGCCAGGCGCTGCTCGCGCAGGTCGCTCCAGAAGCGGCTGTCCAGCGCTTCGCCACCCAGGCGCTGGCGTGCCGACTGCACCGAGCCTTCGCCGCCTTCCAGGCGCAGGTACAGCGCATCGCCGTCATGGCAGGCCGCGCTGATCGGCAGCGGCTGCTGGCCCCATTCGGCCAGCTCCGCCAACGCCTGGTGGCGGCCCATCGGCAGGCGCAGGCTGAGACACTGGCGCGGGCGTGGCAGCACTTTCAGCGATACCTCGGTCAGCAACCCGAGGCAGCCGAAGCTGCCAGCCATCAGCCGCGACACGTCATAGCCGGCAACGTTCTTCATCACTTCGCCACCAAAGCGCAACAGTTTGCCGTGGCCGGTGATCACCCGCGTGCCCAGCACATAGTCGCGCACCGACCCGGCCCACGGCCGCCTTGGGCCCGACAGCCCCGCCGCGACCATGCCACCCAGCGTAGCGTCGGGGCCCAGGTGCGGTGGTTCGCAGGGCAGCATCTGGCCAGCTTCGTGCAGCGCCGCCTCGATCTCGCGCAGCGGCGTACCGGCGCGGGCAGTCAGCACCAGTTCGGTCGGGTCGTAGCTGACGATGCCACGGTGGCTGCGGGTGTCGAGCACCTCGCCGGCCACCGGGCAGCCGAGCATGGCCTTGCTGTTGCCGCCCTGGATACGCAGTGGCGTGGCCTGGTTCAGCGCCTGGTTTACCTGCTCCAGCAGGGCCTGGCTGATGTCGCGGTCCATGCTCATCAGAAACGCTCCAGTTCGGGGAAGGGCAATTGCCCATGGTGCACGTGCATGGCGCCGAATTCGGCGCAGCGGTGCAGGGTAGGGATGTTCTTGCCGGGGTTGAGCAGGCCCTGTGGGTCGAAGGCGGCCTTCACCGCATGAAACAGGGTGATTTCGTCGCTGTTGAACTGTGCGCACATCTGGTTGATCTTCTCGCGCCCCACGCCGTGCTCGCCGGTGATGCTGCCGCCCACGGCCACGCACAGTTCGAGGATCTTGCCGCCGATGGCTTCGGCACGTTCCAGCTCGCCTGGCAGGTTGGCATCGAACAGGATCAGCGGGTGCATGTTGCCGTCGCCGGCATGGAACACGTTGGCCACGCGCAGGCCGTATTCGTCGGACAGTTCGCTGATGCCCTTGAGCACCCGCGGCAGTTCGCGGCGCGGGATGGTGCCGTCCATGCAGTAGTAGTCTGGCGAGATGCGCCCCACCGCAGGGAAGGCGTTCTTGCGCCCAGCCCAGAAGCGCACGCGCTCGGCCTCGTCGCAGGCCAGCCGCACATCACGCGCACCGGCCTGGCCCAGCACGGCGGCGACCCGTTCGCAGTCGTCGTGTACATCGGCCTCGACGCCATCCAGCTCGCACAGCAGGATGGCCGCCGCGTCCACCGGGTAGCCGGCATGGATGAAGTCCTCGGCGGCGCGGATCGCCAGGTTGTCCATCATCTCCAGGCCGCCGGGGATGATCCCGGCAGCGATGATTTCGGCCACTGCCCGGCCGGCGTCCTCGACGCTGTCGAAGCTGGCCAGCAGCACCCGCGCCACCTGGGGCTTGGGCAGCAGCTTGACGGTGACTTCGGTGACGATGCCGAGCATGCCTTCGGAGCCGGTGAACAGTGCCAGCAGGTCGAAACCGGGGCTGTCCAAGGCATCGCTGCCGAGGGTCAGGCGTTCGCCCTCGACCGTGAGGATTTCCACCTTGAGCAGGTTGTGCACGGTCAGGCCGTACTTCAGGCAGTGCACGCCGCCGGCGTTCTCGGCGACATTGCCGCCGATGGAGCAGGCAATCTGCGAGGACGGGTCCGGCGCGTAGTACAGGCCGTGGGGCGCGGCCGCCTGGGAGATGGCCAGGTTGCGCACGCCGGGCTGCACACGGGCGAAGCGGCCTTGCGGGTTGACCTCGAGAATGCGATTGAAGCGCGCCATCACCAGCAGGATACCTTTGGCCAGTGGCAGGGCGCCGCCCGACAGGCCGGTACCGGCGCCGCGTGCCACCACCGGCACGCCACGCTGGTGGCAGAGCCTGAGCAGCGTCTGCACCTGCTCCAGGCGCTCGGGCAGCACCACCAGCAGCGGCACCGTGCGGTAGGCCGAGAGGCCGTCGCACTCATAAGGCTTGAGGTCTTCCTCGCGGTGCAGGATCTCGAGGTCCGGCAGGTCAGCGCGCAGCGCTTGCAGCAGGGCGCCCCGGTCCACATCGGGCAGCGCGCCATCGACACGTTCGTCGTACAGGATATTCATCGGCTCACTCGGCAACGGTATTTGTTGTTGTTGGCAAAGCGCTCACCCCTGCAGCCTGCGCGTGGTCGCGACCGGGGTCGAGTGGGGGGTTGACTGGTCCTACCAGTTTTTGCGGCGGGCACTGGTTATTGACGCCTTTGCCCGGCTAGATTGAGGCAGGTGGTTTAGGTGGTCCTACCAGCAGGAGGGTGCGAAGTGGGTACTGAAGGGAAGGCCAAGGTCGCCGATCAGGTGGCCGAACGGGTCGAGCGGCTGATCGTCGACGGCGTGCTCAAGGTGGGCCAGGCCCTGCCGTCGGAGCGACGCCTGGTGGAAAAGCTGGGCTGCTCGCGCTCGGCGCTGCGTGAGGGCCTGCGTATCCTGCGTGGGCGCGGCATCATCGACACCGAGCAGGGGCGGGGCTCGTTCGTGGCCGACCTGACGGGCCAGGCGGGCGCCACGCCGTTGATGCACCTGTTCAGCTCGCAGCCGCGCACGCTGTTCGACCTGCTGGAAGTGCGGGCGTTACTGGAGGCCGAATCGGCGCGTCTGGCGGCGTTGCGGGCCACCGAGGTCGACCGTTTGCTGATTCGTCGGCGCTATGAGGAAATGCTGGCTGCGCACGAAGCCCCTGAATTGGCAGATGCCCGTGAACATGCCCGTCGCGACCATGCCTTTCACCGGGCCATCAGCGAGGCGTCGCACAACCCGGTGCTGGTGCATACCCTGCAATCGCTCAGTGACCTGACCTTGAGCACGGTGTTCGCCTCGGTCAACAACCTCTACTGCCGGCCGGCGCAGAAGCGCCAGATCGACCGCCAGCATGCGCGGTTGTATCAGGCGGTGATGGAGCAGCTGCCCGAGCAGGCGCAGCGCGCGGCGCGCGAACATATCAACGGGATCCGCGACAGTTTGCGGGAGATAGAGCAGGAAGAGCAGCGGCTGGTAAGGGCTACCATGCGCATGGATGGCTGGGGTTGAGGTTTTATCTGTGCCGGCCCTTTCGCGGGTAAACCCGCTCCCACAGGAACCGCACCGACTTCAAGCCCGGTGCGGTCCCCTGTGGGAGCGGGTTTACCCGCGAAGAGGCCGGTGCAGGCTTACCTCAATCAATGATCGGCTATGCGGTCATCCTGCGAGAGGAGGGCCCGGGCCAGCTCTTCATCATTGGCCTGCAGGCCAGGGTTGTCCTTGCGGGCTTGTTCCAGCGCCGACTCCACATAGGCGCCACGGATTGCACCACCGCTGGCGACGTAGGCCGAAAGCTCGTCACGCGCCGGGATGATCCGTTTGTCGTCCTTGAAGGTCGAGTAGAGCGAGGCGGAAACACCGGCCGAGGTTGCGACGTCGCCTGCGTCGACGTCAGCCAGGGCAGCACCGGCAGGCAGCAGGAGCAGCAGCGCAGGGGCGAGGAGTAGGTGGCGCATGGTGTGTTCTCCAGTAGCGTGAAGCGCAAGTAATTGGAACCACTCAGTGTTTAAGAAAGCACAGATGGGGTGGTAGTTCCCTTGTTCACGCTGGAGATTGCCGGGGCTATTTTGCCGCCATCGTCGGCAAGCCAACTCCCACAGGGACCATTGACCCTGGCGAGCCAGGCGTGATCTGCTCGGGCTGATGGCCCAATCATTCAATGGACACTGAAGGTTCTCACTCATGCCCGACTACAAGCTGCATTGTTTCGCCGAATCCGGTAACGCCTACAAAGCTGCCCTGATGCTTGAGCTCACTGGTCAGGACTGGCAGCCGGTGTTCGTCGACTTCTTCAATGGCCAGACACGCGAACAAGCCTGGCGCGACGAAGTGAACGAGCAGGGCGAGGTGCCGGTGCTGGAACACGCCGGCAAATCTTTCACCCAGTCTGCGCTGATCCTCGATTACCTTGCGGAAAAAACCGGGCAGTTCGGCCCCCGCGACGAAGACGAAAAGCGCGAGATCTGGCGCTGGATGCTGTTCGACAACCACAAGTTCACCAGTTACTACGCGGCGCTGCGCTTTCTTTTCTGCCTGAAGAAAACCGGTGAAACGGATGTGACCCGGTTCCTGCGTGAACGTGCTGTGGCAGCCTACCGTATTGTCGACGCGCACTTGGCGAAGACGCCATTCATGGTCGGTGGCCGGCTGACGATCGCTGACCTGTCGTTGGCCGGGTATGTGTTCATGCCGGAGGACACTGGCATTGCGTTGGCGCAGTTCACCCACATCGAGGCATGGAAGGCGCGAATCCAGGCGTTGCCAGGGTGGAAGCACCCGTATGATCTGATGCCCCGCGCGGCCTCCTGAGCAATCCGGCTCGCCAGGCCATGGTGCAGCGGCCTTTGGCGAGCCAGCCATTCTGATGACCGGTCGGTGACAAGCGAAGCGGTGTGGCTACGCTCAAAAAATCAAGAAACATTCTGAAATATATGGCCAGCAGGCCTAGATGGATCTCGTTCAACCGCTGCAGATGGATGGCCGCGCTGGTTAGCAGGTCGCCCCATGGGGGGCCGGAAATCACAGGGTGCGTAGTGCAACCCGGTGCTACTCCAAGCGGAGGCTCATGATGCTCAGGAAATGTTTGTTGGCTTTGGCTATCGGTGCAGTGTTGTCGGCTTCGGCCGTGTTGGTGCCGGACTCCATTGGCGGTACCTCCAGCGCGTATGCGAAGGATGGTGGAGGTGGAGGTGGTGGCGGCGGTGGCGGTCACGGTGGTGGTGGCGGAGGCAGCGGCGGTGGTGGTGGCCATGGCGGCGGAGGTGGTGGTAGCGGTGGCGGCGGTGGTCATGGCGGTGGAGGAGGTGGTAGCGGCGGCGGTGGCTCGGGTGGTGGCCACGGCGGCAGTGGCAGCGGGCATAGTGGCGATGGTGGTGGGCATGGCGGCCCTGGCCATGATGGTCGCGGGCGCAATGGTGCTGATGATGGCGCCGACCACGAGGCCAACCACGAAGCAAATCATGAAGCCAATCACGAAGCCAACCATGAGGCGAATCACGAAGCGAATCACGACGTGGGCGAGCCCCACGGTGTAGGGCATGGCGCTGATGATGGGGCTGACCATGATGTTGGGGATGATCGCGGAGGCGACCAGAACTAGCAATTTGGGTGTCTGTGCCGGCCCTTTCGCGGGTAAACCCGCTCCCACAGGTACTGTGCCGATCTCAAGCTTGGCGCGGCCCCTGTGGGAGCGGGTTTACCCGCGAAAGGGCCGGCACAGGTTTACAAGCGTTCAGATCGACAACCGCACCACCCGGTTATCCAGCACCTGCTGCTCCTGCCCCCGCCGTTTGTTCACCACCAACTCGCCGATCGCAATCAGCCGGGTGCGGGTGATGTTGCGCGACAACCCCAGCAACTGCGCGGTATGCACCTGGTTGTAATGGCAGAACCGATACGCCGACCGCAGCAGGGCATTTTCCACCTTCTCGTACAGGTCACCCGACTGCTCTTCGTACAGGCGGCTGAACGCTCGCTGTAGCAGATCCTCCACACCATTGCCCGCCGGCTCTTCTTCCTGCCGTTCGATACGCAGGTTGGACAAGCGCAGGTCCTGCGCCTGCACCGTACCGTCGCCACAGGTCAGCAAGCTGTGGTGAATCACGTTCTCCAGTTCGCGGATGTTGCCCGGCCAACTGTATTCCACCAGCTTGGCCTGGGCCTTGGCGCTCAGCTCCACCGGCCCGTAGCCCAGCCGGTCGCTGTAGCTGCGAATGAAATGTCGGGCCAGCGGCAGGATGTCCCCGGGGCGGTCGCGCAATGGGTGCAACTGCAAGGTCACCACGTTCAGCCGGTAGTACAGGTCTTCGCGGAAATGCCCCGCGTTAATGGCCTTTTCCAGTTGCACGTTGGTCGCCGCCAGTACCCGCACGTTGATCGGGATGCTCTTGCGCGACCCCAGCCGCACCACTTCGCGCTCCTGCAGCACGCGCAGCAGCTTGACCTGGATCGGCAACGGCAGGTCGCCGATTTCGTCAAGGAACAGCGTGCCGCCGTTGGCCTCCTCGAACCAGCCGGCCTTGGCCGCCAAAGCCCCGGTGAAGGCGCCTTTTTCATGGCCGAACAGCTCCGCCTCGACCAGCGATTCGGAGAAGGCACCGCAGTTGACCGCGACGAACGGGCCGTTGCGCCGGCCGCTGAGGTTGTGGATGTGGCGTGCGACCAGCTCCTTGCCCGTGCCGGTTTCGCCGATGATCAGCACGCTGGCCTCGCTGGGGGCGACCTGTTGCAGGTGGGCGAGCAGGGCCTGTGACCGGGGGTCTTCGAAAACCTGTGCGGTGGCCCGGATCGAGGTGGCCAGAGTCGGGGACGGGGGGAGGGTCAGCAGTTGCATGGGCAATCCTCAGGAATAGAAGGATGGGGCAGGGCGCTTGTCGTTGAGGGCCCACTCGCCGAGTTCGTGGATGCGGTAGTCCACCGGGTCGTGCAGGGTTTGCGTGCGCAGGTTGCGCCAGTGCCGGTCGAAGCGCAGCGAGGCATGAGTTGCGCGTGCGCCGGTGACTTCGAACAGGCGGTTGCAGATGTCCAGGCCATGGCGGCTGGCGGCGACCTTGGCGGTGCCGATGGCCAGGGCCAGGTCGCCGCGCTCTTGTGCCGTGAGGGCGTGCTCCCTGGCCCAGGCAGCATCGAGCTGGCGTGCGGCCCGTTCGATCAGCAGGCGCACGCTCTCCAGGCCGACCCAGAACTCGCCGTAATGGCGCAGCACATATGGGTCTTCGGCGCTGCTGGCGGCGCTGGAGCGGAACCACGGCCGGCTTTCCTTGAGCGTGTACTGGCGGGCCTCCTCGAACGCCCCCTCGGCGATGCCGAGGAACAGGTTGGCGAAGTGCAACTGGGCAATCAGCGGACGCAGGGCGGCAAACGGCGTGCTCAGGGGGCCCGGGTCGAGCAGCAGTTCGTTGTGCTCCACCCGTACCCGCTCGAAGGTGGCACTGCCGCTGTCGGTCTGGCGCTGGCCGATGTTGTTCCAGTCGCGGTGCAGGCTGATGCCGGTGCGGCCACTGGGGATGGCGGCGATCAACAGCTTGCCGCCGGCACGTTCGTCCACCGCCGAGGCGATGAGCATTTCCGAGTCGCTGGCGCCGGAGCAGAAGCTTTTCTTGCCGGAAAACTCGCACCAGCCATCGAAGTGCTTGACCACCGTGCGGGTGTCCAGCGGGTTCAGGGCATTGCCCCAGAACCACTGCTTGCGGGCGGTCTGCTCGAACCACGGTTGCCATTGGTCCGGGCGCGAGAACAGGCGCACGGTGGCCAGCATCAGGTGATGGAAGCCAAACACATGGGCGACTGAGCTGTCGACCCGGGCGAACTCGCGCACCACCGCGAAGGTGTCGTGCCAGCTGGCACCCTGGCCGCCGAAGGCCTGCGGGATCACCAGCGACAGCAGGCCGCTGTCACGCAGGGCGTCGCGCTCGGCTTTTGGCGTGCCGCCGCGCTCGTCGCGCTCGACCGCGGTCTGGGCAAACTGCCTGGCCAGTTCGCGGGCGATGGCCAGGGCAGGGCGTTGGGGGGTATTCACAGGTGCATTCATGGCCGCTCCTCAGGCGCTCTTGCGCAGCGCATGATGGGCGCCGAACAGCGGCACGGCGCGCTCGGCGGCCAGGCGGATACGGGCGGCAAGGGCTGCGCTGGACACCCGGTAGTCGGCCATTTCCGCCTGGCTGGCGAACACGCCGATGGGCAGGGTCAGGGCTTGCAGGAAGCTGAACAGTGGGCGCAGCTGGTGGTCGAGCACCAGCGCGTGGCGCTCGCTGCCGCCGGTGGCGGCCAGCAGCACCGGGGTGTCGACCAGGGCGTCCTGGCCGATCAGGTCGAACAGGTGCTTGAAGTGGCCGGTGAAGCTGCCACGGTACACCGGCGTGGTCACCACCAGCAGGTCGGCTTTTTCCACCAGGCGCAGTTGCTGTTCCACGGCCTCGGGCAGTTCGCTGCGCCACAGGGCGCTACCCAGCGGGCGGGCGATCTCGCCCAGCTCGATCAGGTGCGGCTTGATGTGCAGGTGCTGGGCCAGTTCGGCGACGATCGCCTCGGTCAGGGCCAAGGTGCGCGAAGGGCGGGCAGTGCCGCCGGACAGGGCTACGACGTTCAGTGGGGGGCTCATGGCAGGTCTCCGGTTCGGGGTGAGCGGGGGACTTTGCTTGAGCAATCGTCGTGCCGAGATTGAATGTTCTTTTATTTCAACTGGTTAGCGCATTTTGATGGTTGCGGCGCTGTTGCCGTGTGGGCGTTGCCTGTTGATCGTGTGTTGCGCTGCAGACAGTTGGCCGGGTGTTGGCGGCTGTGCAGTTGGGGGATTTATAGAGGATTACGGAATGATAAAAAAGGAATAGGATTTTATATTCTTATTCCTTTTTGTTTTTATGTGCTGGGGCCGCTTCGCAGCCCATCGCGACACAAGGCCGCTCCTACAGGCGGACGCGGTCTCTTGTAGGAGCGGCCTTGTGTCGCGATGGGGCGCGAAGCGGCCCCAAAGACCCTAAGTGTGCGGCACGCTCCGAGGCACTACCCCACCCGCATATTGCGGCTTCAGATGCCCCTGTTCATCCAGCAGATAGGCATCCATCACCTCCCGCACCACCGGCCCTGCCACCCGCCCACCGGCTTCACCGTTCTCGATCATCACCGCCACCACCACACTCGGGTGGTCAGCCGGGGCAAAGCCGACGAACAGGGCATTGTCGCGGTGCCGCTCCAACGTCTTGTTGCGGTTGTAGCGTTCGCCCTGCTTGATCGCCACCACCTGCGCGGTGCCGCTCTTGCCGGCAATCCGGTACTGCGCACCGGCCGCGGCCGCACGGGCGATGCCGCGCGGGTCGTGCATGACCATCTGCATGCCCTGGTTGACCTGGTCCCAGGCGTGCCTGTCGTGCAGCACGATATCGGGCATCGGGTTGGGGTCCACCGGCGCATCGCCGCCCACGGTCATGGCCAGGTGCGGGCGGTGCCACACGCCCTTGCTCGCCAGCAGGCTGGTGGCCTGGGCCAGCTGCAGCGGGGTTACCTGCATGTAGCCCTGGCCGATGCCCAGGATCAGCGTCTCGCCCGGGAACCAGGCCTGGCGCCGGGTGGCACGCTTCCACTCGGCCGAGGGCATCAGCCCGGACGCCTCCTCGAACATGTCCAGCGACACCTTCTGGCCCAGGCCGAACTCCGCCATGTAGTCGTGCAGGCGGTCGATGCCCAGCTTGTGCGCAAGGTCGTAGAAGTAAGTGTCGTTGGAACGCATGATGGCGGTGTACATATCCACCCAGCCATCGCCGCTGCGGTTCCAGTTGCGGTACTTGTGGTCGTAGTTGGGCAGCTCGTAGTAGCCGGGGTCGAACACCCGGCTGCCCGGGGTGATCACGCCACTGTCGAGACCGGCGATGGCCACCTCCGGCTTCACCGTCGAACCGGGGGCATACAGGCCGCGCAGCACCCGGTTGAACAGTGGGCGGTCGATGGAATCGCGCAGGGCGGCGTACTGTTTGAAGCTGATGCCCTTGACGAACAGGTTGGGGTCGAAGCTGGGGTTGCTGACCATCGCCAGCACGTCGCCATTGGCCGGGTCGAGCACCACCACCGAACCGCGGCGGTCACCCAGGGCCTTTTCCGCGGCCAGTTGCAGGTGGGCGTCCAGGGTCAGGACGATGTCCTGGCCCGGCGTCGGGGCCTTGTGGTCGAGCACACGCATCACCCGGCCCTGGGCGTTGGTCTCGACCTCCTCGTAGCCCACGTGGCCATGCAGCTGGCTTTCGTAGAAGTGCTCGATGCCAGTCTTGCCGATCGACTGGGTGCCCCGGTATTCGGTGCTGTCGAGTGTCCTGGCCTCTTTCTCGTTGATGCGCCCCACATAGCCCACCGAGTGGGCGAAATGCTCGGCAAGCGGGTACTCGCGGATGAACTGTGGTTCCACCTCCAGGCCTGGCAGGCGGAACTGGTTCACCGCCACCAGGGCTATCTGCTCTTCGCTCAGGCCAACCATCAGGGTCACCGGCTCGAACGGCTTGCGGCCACGGCGCAGGTCCTTGTCGAACTGCTTGCGGTCGTCCTCGCCAAGGCTCAGCACCTGCGCCAGGGTATCGAGCACCTTGGCCGTGTTGCCGCCGGCCCGCTCGCGGGTCATGGTCAGGTCGAAGCTGGGCTTGTTATCGGCCAGTACCACGCCGTTGCGGTCGTAGATCAGCCCACGCTCGGGGGCGATGGGCAGCACGTGCACGCGGTTGTTTTCCGATACGGCGGTCTGCTGGTCGTGCTGCAGCACCTGCAGCACATAGAGCCGGCCCACCAGCACGGCACACAGGCTGAAGACCAGGGCGGCGCAGGCCAGAAGCCGGCGGTTGACCAGGTGCTTTTCCTTTTCGTGGTCCTTGAGTGGGATGGGTTGCGGCATTGGTGACTCTGTCCTGAGGGTAGCAGTGCCTGTAGGAGCAGCCTTGTGCTGCGAAGCGGGCGGCAGCACCCTAGTAGTTCTGCAGGCCATGACGGCCCATTCGCAGCACAAGGCTGCTCCTACAGGTGACGCGGTGGTTGTACGTGCGCGATCGGGCCGCGGATGCTACGCAACCCGTACCGTACCCTCAAGACGAGTGCCGGCTGGCGGTAGGCTGGTATTGGCTGTGTGCCCCGTGCTCAGGGCGCTTGCCAGCAAAATGAAGATTTGTTCATGGCGGCGGCGTGGTGATGGAATTTGCTGATGGACCGATGCAAGTTGAGTCCACGAGCACGCCTATGTCGCCATGAACCTGCTATTCCTAAGAAGACCCCTGAACTCACCAAGGCCCGTCGATGCTGGTCATCGAGCAATTGCACAAATCATTCCCCACCCCCCAGGGCCCGCTCCCCGTGCTGCAGGGTGTCGACCTGCGCCTGGCGCGCGGCAGCAGCCTGGCGCTGATGGGCGAGTCGGGTAGCGGCAAGAGTACCTTGCTGCACCTGGTGGCCGGCCTGGACCGTGCCGACAGTGGCCGCATCTTGATCGACGATACCCCGCTCGACAGCCGTTCCGAGGCGTCGCTGGCGTTGTGGCGGCGGGAGGGCATCGGCCTGGTGTTCCAGCAGTACAACCTGATCAGCAGCCTGGCCGTGGGGGCCAATCTTGCGTTCCAGGCCCGGCTGGCCGGTCGGCATGATCCCGATTGGCTGGCCTACCTGGCACAGCGCCTGGGTTTGGCGGATTTGCTGGCGCGTTACCCGGAGCAATTGTCTGGCGGCCAGCAACAGCGGGTCGCCATCGGCCGCGCCCTGGCCGGGCGCCCGGCCTGGTTGCTGGCCGACGAACCTACCGGCAGCCTCGATGAAGCCAGCAGCGATGAGGTGTTGAGCCTGCTGTTGCAACTGGTCGCCGAGGCTGGCAGTGGGGTGCTGGTGGTGACCCACAGCCCGCGGCTGGCGACGCGCTTGCAACAACGGTGTTACCTGCAGGCCGGCCGCGTGCGGCCCGAGCCGGGCGGATGAGACTTCTATCGCTGGCCCTGCTGGCGCTGCTCAGTCACTGGCGGCGCCATCGCGTGCAGTTTTTCAGCATCTTCACCGGCTTGTGGCTGGCCACGGCGCTGTGGACCGGCGTGCAGGCGCTGAACAGCCAGGCACGCAGCGACTATGCCCGGGCCAGCGCCGTGCTGGCCGGGCCGCTGCAGGCGCAACTGGTGCCGCGCCGTGGCGAGCGCTTCGACCAGGCGTTGTACGTGCAGTTGCGCAGGCTGGGCTGGGCGGTGACGCCGGTACTGGAAGGGCGCCTGCGCTTTGCTGGTGAGCCGGCGCGCGCCGTGCGCTTGATCGGCATCGAGCCGTTGAGCCTGCCGCCGGCCAGCAGCATCGCCGGTGTGCAGCCGCAAACGTTCGATCTGCAGGCCTTCATCGGCATGCCCGGGCAAGCCTGGGTCGGGCCGGACACCTTGCGCCAGCTGCATGCAGAGCCCGGGGCGTCAGTGCGCGACAGCGAAGGGCAGCTGCTGCCGCCGTTGGTTCTACAACCAGCGCTGGCGCCGGGGGTGATCGTGGTCGATATCGGCCATGCCCAGGCGTTGCTGCGTGCACCCGGGCAATTGTCGCGCTTGTTGTTGGCCGCCACGCCGGGGCAGTTGCCCGCAGATATCGCGCCGTACCTTGAGCTGCAACCCCGGCAGGACGATGGTGGCTTGCAGCGGCTGACCGACAGCTTCCACCTCAACCTGACCGCCCTGGGCCTGCTGGCGTTCGTCGTCGGCCTGTTCATTGCCCATGCTGCAATCGGTTTGGCACTGGAACAGCGGCGCAGTCTGATTCGCAACCTGCGCGCCTGTGGAATCGGCCTGCAAACCCTGCTGTGCGCCTTGATGTTGGAGCTGGGGCTGTTCGCGGTGTTGGGCGGTCTGGCCGGCGTGGCCAGTGGTTACGGGCTGGCCGCGTGGTTGCTGCCCGATGTGGCCGCCAGCTTGCGCGGGCTATATGGCGCCCAGGTCGCCGGGGCGCTGAGCCTGCCCGCAGGGTGGTGGCTGATGGGCGTGCTGGTGAGCGTGCTGGGGGCGCTGCTGGCGGGTTTGGGCAGTGTACTGCGTGCGGCGCGGTTACCGTTGCTGGCGCTGGCACAACCTCAGGCGTGGCGGTTGGCGCAGGGGCCTTGGTTGCGGCGCCAGGCCCTGTTGGCCGGCCTGATGCTGTTGCTGGCCTTGGGTTGTGGCGTGCTCGGCGATAGCCTGCCCAGCGCTTTCGCCATGCTGGCCGCGCTGCTGCTGGCGGCGGCGCTGTTGCTGCCGGCCTTGCTCGACCGGGTGCTGGCCTGGTTGGCGGGCCATTGTCGACGGCCCTTGTCGCAATGGTTCGTCGCCGACAGCCGCCAGCAACTGCCAGCCCTGAGCCTGGCGTTGATGGCACTGTTGCTGGCGCTGGCCGCCAGTGTCGGGGTGGGCAGCATGACCGAGGGCTTTCGCAAGACCTTTGTCGGCTGGCTTGACCTGCGCCTGTCCGCCGACCTGTATGTCACGCCAAGGGACACCGCCCAGGGCCTGCAGATAGTCGAGTGGCTCGGGCAGCAACCTTCGGTGGGTGTGGTACTGCCCGGCTGGCGTTTGGAAACACAGCTGCAGGGCTGGCCGGTGCAGGTCCAGGGCATTGTCGATCACCCCGTCTATCGCACCCGCTGGCCATTGCTAGAGCAGCAAGAGCAGGCCTGGCAGCAACTGGCCGCCGGGCAAGCCGTGATGGTCAGTGAACAGTTGGCCAGGCGACTGAAGCTGCAACTGGGCGATCACCTGAGGCTACCCGCAGACACTTCGCCAGCCCTGAGCGTTGTGGGTATCTATGCCGATTACGGCAACCCCCAAGGGCACATGCTGGTCAATGCCGGCTGGCTGCGCGCGCACTGGCCACAGGCAACCCTGACCGGGTTGAGTGTCGATCTGGCGGCCGACCAGGGGGCCGCGCTCGAGGCAGCATTGCAACAGCGCTTCGCCCTGGGCGAGGGCCGCGTGGTCGAGCAGGCGCGTCTCAAACGCTGGTCCACCGATGTGTTCAACCGCACCTTCGCCGCCACCGCCGCGCTCAACAGCCTCACCCTTGGCGTGGCAGGCGTGGCGCTGTTCATCAACCTGCTGACCCTGGGCCAGACCCGTCTGGGCCAGCTGGCGCCGCTGTGGGCACTGGGCGTGCGGCGCATGCACCTGGTGTGGCTGAGCCTCGGCCAGACACTGCTGCTGAGCAGCCTTACCGTGCTGCTGGCGATTCCGCTGGGTATCCTGCTGGCCTGGTGCCTGGTAGCGGTGGTGAACGTGCAGGCATTCGGCTGGCGTTTGCCGCTCCATGTGTTCCCTGCGCAACTGCTGCAACTGGCCTTACTGGGCATGCTTACCAGCCTGTTGGCCAGCGCCTGGCCGCTGTGGCAGCTGGCGCGTCGCCAGCCGCGGGAACTGTTGAGGCCGTTTGCCGATGAAACCTAGCGCCTGGCTGTTGCTATGTGGGTTGCTGGGCGGCTGTGACCAGCCCGCCGAGCAAAGCTATGCCGGGCTCGGGCAGCAGGCGGGCCAATTCAGCCAGGTAAGCCGCGGCCATCGCCTGGAATTTCCGCGTGACCACGGGGCCCACGATGGCTTTCGCATCGAATGGTGGTATGTCACCGCCAACCTCAAGGATTTCCAGGGACGGGACTGGGGCGTGCAATGGACGCTGTTCCGCTCGGCCTTGCGCCCAGGCCCCGAAACTGCCGGCTGGAACAGCCCGAACCTGTGGATGGGGCATACGGCGCTGACCGGTCCCGGTGGTCATCGGTCTGGCGAAACCTTGGCGCGCGGGGGTATCGGCCAGGCCGGAGTGCAGGCCCAGCCGTTCCGGGCGTGGATCAATGACTGGTCGTTGAAGGGCAGCAATGGCATCGAAAATCTGCAAATGGTCGCCGGTGGTGAAGGCTTTCGCTATGACCTGCAACTGCGCAGTGATCGGCCCTTGGTGCTGCACGGGGACCAGGGCTACAGCGAGAAGTCCGGCAAAGGGCAGGCATCGTACTATTACAGTCAGCCGTTCTATCGGGTAAGTGGGGAAGTGCAGCGTGACGGCCAGTGCATTGCTGTCACCGGCCAAGCCTGGCTGGACCGGGAATGGAGCAGCCAGCCGCTGGCTGCCGGGCAGACGGGGTGGGATTGGTTCTCCCTGCACCTGGACAGTGGCGCCAGGCTGATGCTGTTCCAGGTGCGCGAGGTGCAGGGGGCGGCGTATCGCGCCGGGACCTGGGTTGGCCCGCAGGGTGAGGTGGTGGTGCTGCAGGGTGCGCAGATCCAGCTGCAGGCGCTGGTCTGGGCCCGGCAGAAGAACGGCAAGCAGGTGCCGACGCGATGGCGGGTGCAAGTGCCGGGGCATGGCGTGGATGTGCAGGTCGAGGCTGTGGAGTCGCAGGCCTGGATGGAGACGCGGTTCCCGTATTGGGAGGGGCCGGTACGCTTGACCGGGAGCGCGGGTGGGCGGGGGTATCTGGAGATGACCGGGTATTAGCACCTCATATCCCGGCCATGAGCCCAGCCCTTTGGGCTGCGCTATTGCACAGGGAGGTATGTTCGAGAGCGTGTCATGTAACCTGTGGGAGCGGGCGTGCCCGCGAAGAGCCCAACACGGTGCATGGCACTGTCTGCTGGCCGGCTTGTTCATATATCGGGGCATGACGCGGTCCCGTGTAGGAGCGGCCTTGTGTCGCGAAAGGGCCGCAAAGCGGCCCCAGGTTTTCAATCTTTGATCAACGCTCGCAGCACCGCTCGCGCTTCTTCAGTGCGCAAGCACTCGATGAACAACCGGGCCTCCCGCGCCACTGTCGCCTCAAGCTCGGCCCGTTGGCCGTCCTGGAGCAGCCGCTTGCTGATGCGCAGCGCCGCCTGCGGGTAGCCTTGCATCTGCCGCGCCAGTCGCGTTGCAGCTGCAAGGCACTGTTCACCGTCTTCATGCAGTTCATTCGCCAGCCCCCAGGCCACCATCCGTTCGCCGTCGAGCAACTCGTTTGCCAGCAGCAGGCGAGCCGCCCGGGCATGGCCAAGCAAACGCGGCAGCAGCAGGCTGGAACCAAACTCCGGGCACACGCCCAGCGGCGCGAAAGGGATGCGCAGCTTGGTCGTACGGCTGACCAGCACCTGGTCGCAATGCAACAGCAAGGTGGCACCGATGCCGATCGCCGCACCACTGACCGCGGCAATCAGCGGTTTGTCCAGGCCCATCACCACCCGCATCAGGCGGAACACCGGGCTGTCCAGGTCGGCGGGCGGGTTGTCGAGGAAGTCGCGCAAGTCATTGCCGGCAGTAAAGCAGTGGGGCCCGCCGGTGATGATGATGGCTTCGACATCAGGGTCTTCACCTGCCGCCAGCAGCAGGTCGCCCAGCTGTTGGTACATGGCGGTGTTCAAGGCGTTGAGCTTGTCGGGGCGGTTGAAGGCCAGGGTCAGCAGGCTCTGGTCCAGGTCACGTGTGATCAGGTCGTTCATGGCAGCCGCTTTTGTTGTTGTGGGCATGGGTGCCAAGGGTTTATCACGCAGTCCGGCTTGTTGTACAGTCGTTCAGTCCAGCCCCTAGCCCGAGAGCCGCCGATGAACCAGGAAGCCCGCTACCACCGCATGCTGCCGGAATTGCGCAAAGCCAACCTGGTCGAGGCAACCCTGGTATGCCTCAAGCGCCATGGCTTCCAGGGCGCGTCGATCCGCAAGATTTCGGCCGAGGCCGGGGTTTCGGTCGGGTTGATCAGCCATCACTACGCCGGCAAGGATGAGCTGGTGGCCGAAGCCTACATGGCGGTCACCGGCCGGGTGATGGGCCTGCTGCGCGAGGCCATGGCCCAGGCCGCACCCAATGCCCGCGAACGGTTGTCGGCGTTCTTCCGCGCCTCGTTCTGCGCCGAATTGCTCGACCCGCAATTGCTCGACGCCTGGCTGGCGTTCTGGGGCGCGGTGAAGACCGCCGATGCGATCAACCAGGTGCATGACCATTCCTATGGCGAGTACCGCAATGAACTGAGCGGGCTGCTGGCCACGCTGGCCGACGAGGAGGGCTGGCAGGGCTTCGATGCCGACCTCGCGGCCATCAGCCTGAGCGCCTTGCTCGACGGCCTTTGGCTGGAGTCGGGGCTCAACCCCGGTACCTTCACCCCCGAGCAGGGTGTGCTGATCTGCGAGGCCTGGGTCGATGGCCTGCAGGCCGGTGGCCGACGCCGCTTCAGCCCGCCGGAGGGCTGTTGATCGCCTGTTCAGTAACGAGTACGCTGCTGTCGCGAGTGTGTAGAACAACACCAATAATAAAAGAGACGACACGCAATGACGCCTCGGGTATTGATCGTCGATGACGATCCGCTTATTCGCGACTTGCTGCAGGCCTATCTGTCCCAGGAAGGCTATGACGTGCACTGCGCCGACACCGCGGAAAAGGCCGAAGCCCTGCTCGGCAGCCAGGATGTCGACCTGGTGCTGCTGGACATCCGCCTGCCCGGCAAGGACGGCCTTACCCTGACCCGCGAGCTGCGGGTACGTTCGGAGGTCGGCATCATCCTCATCACCGGCCGCAACGACGACATCGACCGCATCGTCGGCCTGGAATGCGGCGCCGACGACTACGTGATCAAACCGCTCAACCCCCGCGAACTGGTATCCCGCGCCAAGAACCTGATCCGCCGTGTGCGCCATGCCCGCGAGGTGCACCCGGCGCCGGCCTGCGCGCAATCGCTGAAGCAGTTCGCCGACTGGGCGCTGGACACCGACCGTCGGCGCCTGATCGACGCCCGTGGCGGGCAGACCCTGCTGACCCATGGCGAGTTCCAGTTGCTCAGCGTGTTCCTGCGCAACAGCGGCCACACCCTCAGCCGCGACCAGTTGATGGACCAGATCCGCAACCGCGAGTGGGTGCCCAACGACCGTTCCATCGATGTGCTGGTCGGCCGCCTGCGGCGCAAGCTGCACGACGACCCGGCCGAGCCCCAGCTGATCATCACCATCCACGGCACCGGCTACCTGTTCACCGCCAGCGTGGCGGCATGACCCGCAGCGCCTGGGTGCTGGCCTTGGCAATGTTCGCCATGCATGCCAGTGCAAGGCAGCCGGTGCGCTACTGCGACTACCCGGTGTACCCGCCGATTTCCTGGAGTGACGGCCACCAGGTGCGTGGCCTGGCCCCCACCGTGGTGCGAGAGCTGTTCGCGCGCATGGGCTACGAGGTGCAGACCGTGGTGCTGGGCAACTGGAAACGCTGCCTGATGGACGCCGCCGCCGGGCGAGTGGACGTGGTGCTGGCCTACAACAGCGACCAGCGTGACCAACGCATGCGCTTTTCCACGGTGCCGGTGGTGCGCGAGGAAGTGGCGGTGTTCTACAACCGCCTGCGGCCAGTGCAGTTCCAGCGCCTGGAGGACTTGGCCAGCTACCGCGGCGGCCTGCTGTATGGCGAAAGCTACGGCGCCGAATTCGACCGCTTCGTCGCTCGCCACCAGAATATCGAACGGGTGTCGTCCAGCCAGCAGAACTTCGGCAAGCTGATCCGTGGGCGCATCGACTACGTGATCCAGGAGCGGCGCACCGGCCAGCTGTTCATCGAAAACCTGCCCGGGGCGCAGGACATTCGCGTATTGCCCACGGCCCTGAGCGTGGACTACCTGCGCGTTGCGATATCACGGCAATCGCCCTTGAGCCAGCATATGGACGAAATCGACGCACAGCTGCTGCGCATGAACCAGGCCGGCGAGATCGAGCGCTGGCTGGAGCAGAGCGAAGTGACCTACCGCGACATGGTCAACCTGCCGGCGGACTCCCGATGATCCGCCTGCGCACCGATGGCTTGCTGCGTCGCCTGCTGCTGTTCATCCTGCTGTTCAGCCTGTGCTTCACCGTGCTGGCCAGCTCGGTACAGCTGTACTTCGAATACCGCCGCGAGATGCGCGATATCGAGGCGCGTATGGCGTTGATCCGGGCGGGTTACCTGGCTAGCCTGGAGCGCAGCCTGTGGGACCTGGACGAGGCACAGCTGGATACACAACTGCGCGGCCTGGTGGACTTTTCCGATGTCGCCCGGGTGCGCCTGGTCAGCGACGACTTCCAGCTGCTGCGCGGCGTGGCCGAGCCCAAGGGGCCGCTGCGCATCGAACGCTTTCCCCTCGATTACCAGCCGCCCTCGGGGCCGGCCAGGCACCTTGGCGAGCTGGAAGTCAGCATCGACCTGGGCGCGGTGCACAGGCGGCTGTATGCCACAGGCCTTGCCAGCCTGCTATGGATGGGCGTGTTCCTGTGTGGCCTGGCTGTGGCGTTGTCGGGGCTGTTCTACCGCCTGGTCACCCGCCACCTGCAAGTGATGGCCGAGTTCGCCCGGCGTATTGGCGCCGGCCAGTGGCAGGAACCGTTGCGCCTGGGGCGCCGCACCTCGGCACGCCCGGACGAGATCGACACCGTGGCCAATGCCCTGGATGACATGCGTCGCGCCATCCTCAGTGACATCGAGCGCCGCGAGCGCGACCGCCTGGCGTTGCAGGACAAGCGCGACGAACTGCAAGCCATGGTCGAGCGGCGCACCGCCAGCCTGGCCCGGGCCAAGGACGAGGCTGAAGCCGCCAACCTGGCCAAGTCACGGTTCCTGGCGACCATGAGCCATGAGCTGCGCACACCGCTCAACGGCATTCTCGGCATGGCCGAGCTGCTGCGCGGCGGCCGGCTGGAGGCGGCCGACCGCCAGCGCGTCGAGGCCTTGTACAAGGCCGGCGAGGGGCTGTTGGCGATTCTCAACGAGGTGCTGTATTTCGCCCGCCTCGAGGAGGGCGAGAGCCGCGCCGAGCTGGTCGGTTTTTCGCTACGCCAGTTGTGCCAGGAAGTGCTGGCGCTGCTTGACCCCATGGCCAGGGACAATGGCGACTCCCTGCAGCTGGAAATCGACGAGCAATTGGCCGAGTACCAGCACGGTGCCGAACAGTACCTGCGCCAGGTGCTCAGCAACCTGCTGGCCAACGCCATCAAGTTCACCGAACACGGTCAGGTGCGGCTTGTGGTGCAGGTACTGGCCAGTGACCAGGGCTCGCAGCGCTTGCGGGTGTCGGTCAGCGACAATGGTATCGGCATCGAGCCGGCTGTGCAGGCCAGGGTCTTCGACCGCTTCGTCCAGGCCAGCGAGGCGGTGGCCCGGCGCTACGGCGGCACCGGCCTGGGCCTGGCGATCTGCAAGCATCTGGTGGAAAAACTGGGCGGCTGCATTGGCCTGGACAGCGTGCAAGGGCAGGGCAGTCGCTTCTGGTTCGAACTCGACATGGCCCGCGGGCAGCCAGTGCTGGCCAGTTCACCAGCCCCTTTGCCCCTGGCCAGCCTGGACATCCTGGTAGTCGAGGACGTGGCATTGAACCGCGAGGTGGCCGGCGGGCTGCTGCTGCGCGATGGCCATCGTGTGAGCTTTGCCGAAGACGCCGGGCAAGCCCTGCAGGCCTGCGCGCAGCGGCGCTTCGACTTGATCCTGCTCGACGTGCACCTGCCCGGCATGAGTGGGGTGGAGCTGTGCCGGCAGCTGCGTGCCACACCCGGGCCGAACCGCCATAGCCGGGTCCTGGCCCTGACGGCTGGCGTGCAACCGGGGCAAGTGCCGGGTTATCTGGACGCCGGCATGCAGGGGGTGCTGGCCAAGCCCCTGCGGCTGGACAACCTGCGCCAGGCGCTGGCCGAAGCGGCGCCCGCTGAAGAGACGGAGGTCGACGCAGCAATCGACTGGTCGTTGCTGGGCACCCACCGCTCTCTGCTGGGGGAACAGAAGCTGCAAGGCCTGCTGAAGGTGTTGCGCCAGTCGCTGGAGCAGCACGCCACGGCGTTGGCCGAGGCGCTGCCGGCCCAGGACTTTACCGAAGTGTTGCACCTGGCCCACCGCCTGGCCGGCAGTTGCGACTCCCTGGGTTTTTCTGGCCTGGCTGCGCTGTTGCGACGCCTTGAAGACGCAGCCAGGCAGCATGACGAACAGGCATTGAAAGCGCTCGGCGAGCCGCTGGCCACCGAGCTCGCCCAAGCCCGCGCCACCCTGGAACAGCTGATCCAGAGCTGACGTACAAAAAAGTTACGACTTTTTACATCTTCGATCCGTTCGTACAACGGCACCTTACATCCGTTTCCAATAATCCATGGCAACCGTGTTGCACGCGGTCCATGAGGCTTATTGGAGACAAGAATAATGACATGCCGTAGCGCTCAGCCCCTCCTTCACAGCACACCGCGCGGCACCAGCCGCAATGGCGAGGTGCGCCATGACTGACACTCACGAAAAGATCCAGCTCACCCGCGCACTGAAAAGCCGGCACATCTTCATGCTGTCGCTGGGCGGGGTGATCGGCACCGGGCTGTTCATGGGCTCGGGCGTGACCATCAACCAGGGCGGCCCGGTAGGCGCGATCCTGGCCTACCTGGTCGCAGGTTTGCTGATGTACCTGGTGATGGTCTGCCTGGGCGAGCTGTCGGTGCAGATGCCGGTATCCGGCTCGTTCCAGGCCCACGCCACCAAGTTCATCGGCCCGGCCACCGGCTTCATGATCGGCTGGGTGTACTGGATGAGCTGGGCCACCACCGTGGGCCTGGAGTTCACCGCTGCCGGCATGCTGATGACCCGCTGGTTCCCGGAGGTGCCGATCTGGTACTGGTCGGCGCTGTTCGTGGTCGTGCTGTTCGGCCTCAACGCCCTGGCCACCCGCGCCTTCGGCGAGGCGGAATACTGGTTCTCGGGGATCAAGGTGGCGACCATCGTCGGCTTCATCATCGTCGGCCTGCTGGTGATCTTCGGCGCCATCCCGCTGAGCAGCGGGGCGCCGGCACCGATGCTGGACAACCTGATGGGCGAGTCGCTGTTCCCTCATGGCCTGTCGGCGGTGTTCGCGGTGATGATGACCGTGGTCTATGCCTTCCAGGGTTGCGAGATCATGGGGGTGGCCGCTGGCGAGACCGAGCACCCGGAAAAGAGCATCCCGCGGGCCGTGCGCAACGTCGTGTTCCGCGTGCTGATCTTCTACGTGCTGGCGATTGCCGTGCTGTCGGCCATCGTGCCGTTCGAGCAGGCCGGGCTGATGGAGAGCCCCTTCGTGCAGGTGTTCGACATGGTCGGCATTCCCTTTGCCGCCGACCTGATGAACTTCGTCATCCTCACCGCCATCCTCTCGGTGGGCAACTCCGGGCTGTATGCCTCCACGCGCATCCTGTGGGCCATGTCGAAGAGCGGCATGGCGCCGAAAAGCCTGTCGCCGCTGAGCAAGCGTGGCGTGCCGTTGCGGGCGCTGAGCATCACCCTGTGCTTTGCGCTGATCTCGTTGATGACCAGTTTCATTGCCGCCGACACCCTGTTCATGGTGTTGATGGCGGTGAGTGGCATGTCCGGCACCGTGACCTGGATCGTCATCGCCCTTGCGCAGTACCGCTTCCGCAAGGCCTGGCTGCGTGATGGCGGGCAGTTGCAGGACCTGAAGTACCGCGCGCCGCTGTACCCGCTGGTGCCGCTGCTGTGCATCACCCTGTGCAGTTCGCTGTTCGTGTTCCTGGCGCTGGATGAAACCCAGCGGCCGTCGTTGTACTGGGGCTTTGGCTTCATTGCCCTGTGCTACGCGGCGTACTTCTTCGTCAACCGCCGTCGGCAGGGGGCCTTCGAGCCTAGTGCGCCGGGGGTTTGATGCCGTGGGGCGTTGGTTGTAAGTGTTTGGCGAAGCATTTTTATTGTCTGTGAGATCGAGCGCCGCCCGCGCGGCGCTTCGCGGGTATTCGCCTTGATACTTTCTGCGCCTGTGAGACCGAGCGCCGCCCACGCGGCGCTTCGCGGGACAAGCCCGCTCCCACATTTGTTGCAACGTGGCCATGCCTGTGGGAGAGGCGTTGCCAGCCTTGGTACATGTCTTGAGACGGGTGAAGCGGCAGCAGTGCCAGCTGAGAAGCCGAGTCAAGCCAACAAGGCTGACAACCATGGCCTGACAGGTTCGGCACGTTGCAACAAATGTGGGAGCGGGCTTGTCCCGCGAAGCGCCGCGCGGGCGGCGCTCGGTCTCACAAGCGCAGCAAATGTAACGGCAAGCACTCGCGAAGCGCCGCCCGCGCGGCGCTCGGTCTCACAGGCAATGAAAATACCCAGGCGAACATCCGCGAAGCGCCGAGCGATCTCACAGGCTATGAAATGCCACGGCGAAAACCCCCGGTGTAACAACAAAAACCGAGTTGTGCGAAGTTGTAACAGCCCATCCCGCCTTGCTGAACACTCGTTTAGTATCTCCCTCATCAAGCCCTCCCAAAACCATCACAACAACACCGAGGCCCCCCATGACCACCCCGTCGTCGTCACTGTTGAGCAAGGTCGAAGCCGGCGTTGCCTGGATCACCCTCAACCGCCCCGAGCAGCGCAACGCGCTGGATATCCCCACCCTCAAGCAACTGCACGCCCTGCTGGAAACCTGCAACAGCGACCCGGTCGTGCGCGTGGTGGTGCTGACCGGCAGCGGCCGCAGCTTCTGCGCCGGTGCCGACCTGGCCGAATGGGCCGCGGCCGAGGCCCAGGGCACCCTGGAAAGCTATGGCTGGACCGAAACCGCCCATGCCCTGATGTTGCGCCTGCACAGCCTGGACAAGCCCACCATCGCTGCCATCAACGGCACCGCCGTGGGCGGTGGCATGGACCTCAGCCTGTGCTGCGACCTGCGCGTCGCCGCGGCCTCGGCGCGCTTCAAGGCCGGCTACACCAGCATGGGCTACAGCCCCGATGCCGGTGCCAGCTGGCACCTGCCACGGCTGATCGGCAGCGAGCAGGCCAAGCGCCTGTTGTTCCTCGATGAACTGTGGGGTGCCGAACGTGCCTTGGCGGCCGGGCTGGTCAGCGAAGTCTGCGCTGATGAGCAACTGCCCGCCGTGGCCGCTGAGCTGGCCGGCCGCCTGGCCAATGGCCCTACCTTCGCCTATGCGCAAACCAAGCGGCTGATCCGCGATGGTGCCCGGCGCACCCTGGCCGAACAGCTGGAAGCCGAGCGCCAGGCCGGCCTGCTGTGCGGCCGCAGCCAGGACGGTGCCGAGGCGCTGCAAGCGTCGGTGGAACGCCGCGCACCCCGTTTTACTGGCCAGTAACCCGATAACCGACCCTCACCAGGACCTTCGCAGATGAATTTCCAACTGACCCAAGAACAAGAAATGTTGGTGGAAGCGGTACGCAGCTTTGTCGCCAAGGAGCTGCTGCCCCATGAGGAGGCAGTGGACCGCGCCGATGCCGTGTCGCCCGAGCTGGCTGCGCAGATCCGCGGCAAGGCCATCGCCGCCGGGTTCTATGCCTTCAACATGCCCGAGGAAGTTGGCGGCGGTGGCCTGGACTATCTGTCCCAGGCGCTGATCGAGCGCGAGCTGTCCAAGGTGTCCTGGGCCTTGCACGTGTTCGTCGCGCGGCCATCGAAAATCCTCATGGCCTGCAAGGACGAGCAGATCAACGACTACCTGTTGCCTTGCGTGCAAGGCGAGAAGATCGACTGCTTTGCCCTCACCGAGCCGGGCGCCGGCTCCGATGCCAACGCCATCAAGACCCGCGCCGTGCGCCAGGGTGACGATTTCGTCATCAACGGCAGCAAGCACTTCATCAGCCATGCCGGTCACGCCGATTTCGCCATCGTCTTCGCTGTCACCGATACCTACGAGCACAACGGGCGCAAGCGCAATGCGGTAACGGCCTTGCTGGTCGACCGGGGCACCCCGGGCATGTCCATCCGCCGCGGCCCCAAGTGCGTGAGCAACCGCGGCTACCACACCTACGAGCTGTTCTTCGACGACTGCCGGGTGCCGGCCAGCAAGGTGCTGGGCGAGGTCGGCAAGGGCTGGGAGGTGGCCAACGCCTGGCTGACCGCCGGCCGGGTGATGGTCGCCGCCAACTGCGTCGGCCAGGCCCAGCGTGCCCTCGACCTGTCGCTGCAGTGGGCCGCCGACCGCAAGCAGTTCGGCCAGGCCATCGGCAGCTACCAGGGTGTGTCGTTCAAGCTGGCCGACATGGCCACGCAGATTCGCGCCGCGGAAATGCTCACCCTGCATACCGCCTGGAAAATGGACCAGGGCAGCATGACCGACGGCGAGGCCGGCATGGCCAAGCTGTTCGCCAGCGAGGTGCTGGGCAAGGTTGCCGACGAAGCCGTACAGATCTTCGGCGGCATGGGCCTGATGGATGAAGGGCCGGTCGAGCGTATCTGGCGCAACGCACGTATCGAGCGCATCTGGGAAGGCACCTCGGAAATCCAGCGACACATCATCGCCCGCGAACTGCTGCGCCCGCTGCTGCGCTGAGCGCCAGGAGAACACCCATGTCGCATTCGATTCGTGACAACCTCAAGCGCCTGCTGGCCCCCCGGCACCTGGCCTTCGTCGGCGGGCGCAGCATGGCGCGGGCGCTCAAGCGCTGCGCCGAAGGTGGCTTTGGCGGCGAGCTGTGGCTGGTCAACCCGCAGCATGACAGCCTCGAAGGCATCCCCTGTGTGGCGCGGGTGGCCGACTTGCCCTATGCCCCGGACGCGGTGTTCATCGCCACCAACCGCGAGCTGACTTTGCAGTGCGTTGCCGAACTGGCCGCACGCGGCGCCGGTGGCGCCATCTGCTATGCCTCGGGCTTCGCCGAAAGCGGCGAGGAGGGCCGCCAGCTACAGCAGCGCCTGCTCGCCGCCGCCGGCAACATGGCCTTGCTTGGCCCCAACTGCTACGGCCTGCTCGACTACCTGCACGGCGCTGCCCTGTGGCCGGTAGCCCATGGTGGCCAGCAGGTGGAGAAGGGCGTGGCAATCCTCACCCAGAGCGGCAACTTTGCCTACAACCTGTCGATGAGCGACCGCTCGCTGCCGGTGGCCTACATGGCCTCGGTCGGCAACCAGGCGCAACTGGGCGTGGCCGAGCTGATGGACGTGCTGCTCGACGACCCACGGGTAACCGCCATCGGCCTGCACCTGGAAGGCCTGAAGAACGTGCCGGGCTTCGCCCGTGCCTCCTGCAAGGCATTGCAGCAGGGCACGCCGATCATTGCCTTGAAGACCGGTGTGTCGCAGATAGGCGCCGAACTGGCGCTCAGCCACACCAGCTCGCTGTCCGGCTCCGATGCCTTGTACGACAGCCTGTTCCAGCGCCTGGGCGTGATCCGCGTCAGTGGTCCGGTGAGCTTTGTTGAAACCCTCAAGGCCGCCGCCTGTGGGCGCTTGCCGGTAAATGGCGAGCTGATCGCCCTGGCTTGTTCCGGTGGCGATGCCGGTTTGATCGCCGACTATGCCGAGCGCAACCAGTTGCTTCTGCCGCAGCTCGCACAAGGGCAGGTGGCGCAGTTGGCCGAGGTGCTGCCGGCCTATGCCAACCTGGTCAACCCGCTGGATTTCACCACGGCCATCTGGGGTGATGCAGCGGCCCTGCAACGCATGCTCGACAGCACCCTGAGCGGTGCAGCCGACGCGGCCATGCTGGTGCTGGACTACCCGGCGGCGTTCACCGGCGAACGCAAGGAATGCGACCTGCTGCTGGCGCTGTACTGCGATGCGCTGGAACGCCACGGCAAGATCGGCTTCGTCACCTCGGCGTTTCCGGAGCTATTGCCCGCCTCGGCGCGCGAGCGCTTGCACGCGCGTGGCATCGCCGCCCTGCAGGGTGTGGAGGATGGCCTGGCAGCCTGGGGCCGCATCGTCGCCTACCAGCGCAACCGCCAACGGCTGCTGGAGCAAGGTGAGGCTACGCGGGTGCCGCTGTGCCCACAGGCCCTCGTGGGCGAGGGCCAGCTGCTGGACGAATGGCAATCCAAGCAAGCCTTGCGTGCCTTCGGCCTGCCAGTACCAGCCGGGGTACTGAGTACACCCGAGCGCGCTGTGGCAGACGCCACCCGGGTCGGCTATCCGCTGGTATTGAAGGCGGTCAGCGCGCAACTGCCGCACAAGACCGAAGCCGGTGCGGTGGCGCTGAACCTGCGCGATGCTGCCGCCCTGGAGGTTGCACTGGTACAGATGCGCCAGCGCATCGCCGCCTACGCCCCGCTGGTAGCGTTCGACCAGGTGCTGCTAGAGCCGATGGCCGAGCCGCCGCTGGCCGAACTGATCGTCGGCATCAAGCGCGAGCACGACTTCGCCCTGGCTTTGGTGATTGGTGCCGGTGGCGTGCTGGTCGAGTTACTCAAGGACAGCGTCAGCCTGTTGCTGCCGACCACCGACAACGCCATCCGTGCCGCGCTGCTCAGCCTGCGCAGCGCCAGCCTGCTGCAAGGCTTCCGTGGCCGCCCGGCCGCCGACCTCGACGCATTGGTTGCGGCAATCCGCGCGGTGGCCGACTACGCCTGCGAAAACGCCGGGCGACTGCTGGAGCTGGATGTGAACCCATTGATGGTCGGTGCCCACGGCACCACCGCGGTCGATGCGCTGATCCGCCTCGGCCAAGTGCAAGGAGAACGAGATGAATAAGCCCACCCAGACTGCCGGCCAGGCGTTGGTGCGCCTGCTGGCCAACTATGGCGTGGAGACGGTATTCGGCATCCCCGGCGTGCACACCCTGGAGCTGTACCGTGGTCTGCCGGGCAGCGGTATCCGTCATGTACTCACCCGCCACGAGCAGGGCGCCGGCTTCATGGCCGACGGCTATGCCCGGGTAAGCGGCAAACCAGGGGTGTGCTTCGTCATCACCGGCCCAGGCGTGACCAATGCCGCCACTGCCATTGGCCAAGCCTATGCCGACTCCATTCCGATGCTGGTGATTTCCAGCGTCAACCATACTGCCAGCCTGGGCAAGGGCTGGGGCTGCCTGCACGAAACCCAGGACCAGCGCGCCATGACCGCGCCGATTACCGCGTTCTCCGCCGTGGCCCTGCGCGGCGACGACCTGCCCGAACTGATTGCCCGCGCCTGGGCCGTGTTCGACAGCGAACGGCCGCGCCCGGTGCACATCTCGGTGCCGCTGGACGTGCTGGCGGCGCCGGTCAGTCGTGACTGGAGCGATGAGGTGGTGCGCCGCCCCGGGCGCGGCCAGCCGTGCCGCGACATCCTCGACCAGGCCGCCGTGAAGCTGGCCGCCGCCAAGCGCCCGATGATCATTGCCGGTGGTGGGGCATTGCATGCGGCCGAGCAACTGCAGCAACTGAGCACCCGGCTGGCAGCGCCACTGTTCACCAGCGTGGCCGGCAAGGGCCTGCTGCCAGTGGACGCGCCACTGAATGCCGGCGCCAGCCTGTGCGTCGAGCCCGGCTGGCAGCTGATCAGCCAGGCCGACGTGGTGCTGGCAGTGGGTACCGAAATGGCCGATACCGACTTCTGGCGCGAGCGCCTGCCAATCAGTGGCGAGCTGCTGCGCGTGGACATCGACCCGCGCAAGTTCAACGACTTCTACCCCTGTGCCATTGCCCTGCACGGCGATGCCCGGCAAACCCTGGCCGGCCTGCTCGAGCACCTGCCAGCGCTGGACCGTGACCCGGCCCAGGCCAGCGAAGCCGTGGCCAGCCTGCGCCAGGCCATTCGCAGCGGGCATGCGCCGCTGCAGGCCGTGCACCAGGCAATTCTCGACCGCATTGCCGCCGTGCTGCCCGATGATGCCTTCATCAGCAGCGACATGACCCAGCTTGCCTATACCGGCAACTACGCCTTTGCCAGCCGGGCGCCGCGCAGTTGGCTGCACCCCACCGGCTACGGCACCCTCGGCTACGGCCTGCCGGCCGGCATCGGCGGCATGTTCGCCAGCGACCACCGCCCCGGCCTGGTGCTGGTGGGCGACGGCGGCTTCCTCTACACCGCCCAGGAACTGGCCACGGCAGTGGAGGAGCTGGACCGACCGTTGGTCGTGCTGTTGTGGAACAATGACGCCCTCGGCCAGATCCGCGACGACATGCTCGGCCTGGACATCGAGCCGGTCGGCGTACTGCCGCGCAACCCGGACTTCATCGGCCTGGCCCGTGCTTTCGGTTGCGCGGTGCGCCAGCCGCGTGACCTGGACGCACTGCAGGCCGATCTGGCCAGTGGTTTCGCCACGCCCGGCGTCACCTTTATCGAACTCAAACACACCTGCGTCTGCTAAACGGCAGACACCACGAATAACAAGAGAAGCCACCATGCCATTTCGCCGTACTCTCCTGGCTGCATCCCTCGCTCTGCTGATCACTGGCCAGGCCCCGCTGTATGCTGCACCACCCCTGTCCATGGACAACGGCACCACTGCCCTGACCGCGCAGAACAGCAACGCCTGGGTCGAAATCAGTGCCGGCGCGCTGCAACACAACATTCGTACCTTGCAGGCCGAGCTGGGCGGCAAGTCCAAGCTGTGCGCCGTGCTCAAGGCCGACGCCTATGGCCACGGTATCGGCCTGGTCATGCCGTCGATCATCGCCCAGGGCGTGCCTTGCGTGGCGGTGGCCAGCAACGAAGAGGCCCGCGTGGTCCGCGCCAGCGGCTTCACCGGGCAACTGGTGCGGGTACGCCTGGCCAGCCTCAGCGAAGTGGAAGATGCCTTGCAGTACGACATGGAGGAACTGGTCGGCAGCGCCGAGTTCGCCCGCCAGCTCGATGCCATCGCCGAACGCCACGGCAAGAAGCTGCGCATTCACATGGCGCTCAATTCCAGTGGCATGAGCCGCAACGGTGTGGAAATGACCACTTGGTCCGGCCGGGGTGAAGCGTTGCAGATCACCGACCAGACGCACCTCGAGCTGGTCGCGCTGATGACCCACTTCGCCGTGGAAGACAAGGACGATGTGCGCAAGGGCCTGGCAGCGTTCAACGAGCAGACCGACTGGCTGATCAAGCACGCCAAACTTGATCGCAGCAAGCTCACCCTGCATGCCGCCAACTCCTTCGCTACGCTGGAAGTGCCGGAATCGCGCCTGGACATGGTGCGCACCGGCGGCGCGCTGTTCGGCGACACCGTGCCGACGCACACCGAATACCAACGTGCCATGCAGTTCAAGTCGCACGTGGCAGCGGTGCACAGCTACCCGGCAGGCAACACCGTCGGCTATGACCGCACCTTCACCCTGACGCGGGATTCGCGCCTGGCCAACATCACCGTCGGCTACTCCGATGGCTATCGCCGGGTGTTCACCAACAAGGGCCATGTGCTGATCAACGGCCACCGTGTGCCGGTGGTGGGCAAGGTGTCGATGAACACGTTGATGGTCGATGTCACCGACTTCCCCGATGTGAAGGGTGGCAACGAAGTAGTGCTGTTCGGCAAACAGGCCGGGGGCGAAATCACCCAGGCCGAGATGGAAGAAATCAACGGCGCGCTGCTCGCCGACCTGTACACCGTATGGGGCAGTTCCAACCCGAAGATTCTCGTCGACTGAAACCGCCAATGAAGGGAGATTGCCATGCGCTACGCCAAGCTCACTCAACGCATCGCCGGCGACGGGGCCGCGGCCTGGGACATCCACTACCGCGCCCTGGCGCTGCAGGCCGAGGGCAAGGATATCCTGCTGCTGTCGGTGGGTGACCCGGACTTCGACACCCCCGCGCCGATCGTCGAGGCGGCCATCGACAGCCTGCGCGAGGGCCACACCCACTACGCCGATGTGCGCGGCAAGCTGGCACTGCGCCAGGCCATCGCCAACCGCCACCGGCAGCGCAGCGGCCAGGCCGTCGATGCCGACCAGGTGACGGTGCTGGCGGGGGCCCAGTGCGCCCTGTACTGCGTGGCCCAATGCGTGCTCGACCCGGGTGACGAGGTGATTGTCGCCGAGCCCATGTACGTGACCTACGAGGCCGTGTTCGGGGCCTGTGGCGCCAAGGTGGTTCCGGTGCCGGTCAAACCGGAGAACGGCTTTCGCGTGTGCCCGCGTGACGTGGCCGCGCGCATCACCCCGCGCACCCGCGCCCTGGCCCTTAACAGCCCGCACAACCCCTCGGGGGCGAGCCTGCCGCGTACCACCTGGGAAGCGCTTGCCGAACTGTGCATCGCCCACGATCTGTGGCTGATCTCTGACGAGGTGTACAGCGAGCTGCTGTACGACGGCGAGCATGTCAGCCCTGGCAGCCTGCCGGGCATGGCCGAGCGCACTGCCACCCTCAATAGCCTGTCGAAGTCGCATGCCATGACCGGCTGGCGGGTGGGCTGGGTGGTCGGTTCGGCCGAGCTGGCCTCCCACCTGGAAAACCTCGCCCTGTGCATGCTGTACGGCTCGCCGGACTTCATCCAGGACGCCGCCGTGGTCGCACTGGAGCAGCAACTGCCGGAACTGGATGCTATGCGCGAAGCCTATCGCCAGCGCCGCGACCTGGTGTGCGAGCAGTTGGCCGACTGCCCGGGCATCAAGGTGCTCAAGCCCGATGGCGGTATGTTCGTGATGGTCGACATCCGTGAGACCGGCCTCAGCGCCCAGGCCTTCGCTGATCGCCTGCTCGACAGCCAGGGCGTGTCGGTGCTCGCCGGCGAAGCCTTCGGCCCCAGCGCTGCCGGGCATATCCGCCTGGGCCTGGTATTGGGTAACGAGGCCTTGGCCGACGCTTGCCGGCGCATCGCCCGCTGCGCCGCCGCATTGATGCAGGGGCAGGCCCATGCGTGAGTATGCGCGGCTGTACATCGACGGCGCCTGGCAGGTGCCGAGCGGGCAGGGCATGGCCGAGGTGATCGACCCAGCCACCGAACAGGCCATCGGCCGCGTGCCTCTGGGCGCCGAGGCTGATGTCGAACGGGCGGTGATGGCTGCGCGGCGGGCCTTCGATGGCTGGTCGCGCACAGCGTCCAGCGTTCGCGCCGGGTACATAACGGCGCTGGCCGCACAGCTGAAAAGCCGCGCGGCGGAAATGGCCTCGGTCATTACCGATGAGCTGGGCATGCCGGTGCAGTGGTGCCAGGCGGTACAGGTGGAGGGCCCGATTGCCGGGCTGGAGCAGTACGCCAAACTGGCCGGGCTGATGGATGAGGTGCGCGAAGTCGGCAACTCGCTGGTGTACCGCGAAGCCGTTGGTGTGTGCGCGTTCATCAATCCGTGGAACTACCCGCTGCACCAGATGATCGGCAAGCTGGCGCCGGCCCTGGCCGCTGGCTGCACGGTGGTGGTCAAGCCCAGCCAGGAAACACCGCTGCATGCGTTCATGCTGGCCGAGATGATCGAGGCCATCGGCCTGCCGGCCGGGGTGTTCAACCTGGTCAGCGGGCCGGGGGCCAAGGTTGGCGAGGCCCTGGCCCGGCACCCGCAGGTGGACATGGTGTCGTTCACCGGCTCCACCGGCGCCGGGGTGCGCGTGGCCCAGGCGGCCGCGCCGACGGTGAAGCGGGTGTGCCTGGAGCTGGGCGGCAAGTCGCCGCTGCTGATCACCGCCGATGCCGACCTGCACGCGGCGGTGCGCCATGGCGTGCAGGACGTGATGATCAACTCGGGGCAGACCTGCACGGCCTTGACCCGCATGCTGCTGCCGGCCAGCCGCTACGCCGAGGCGCTGGAGATCGCCGAGGCCGAGACCCGTGCGCTGGTCATGGGTGACCCGCGTGACCCGGCCAGCTTCCTCGGACCGATGTGTTCGGCAGGCCAGCGGCGCACCGTGCTCGACTACATTCGCCTGGGGCAGGAGGAGGGCGCTCGCCTGCTGTGCGGCGGTGATGCGCCAGGCGGTTTCGAGCGCGGCTTCTACGTGGCGCCGACGCTGTTCGCCGACGTCGACAACCGCATGCGTATCGCCCAGGAGGAAATCTTCGGCCCCGTGCTGTGCCTGATCCCCTATGCCGATGAGGCGCAGGCGCTGGCCCTGGCCAACGATTCGCCGTTCGGCCTGTCCAGTGCGGTGTGGGCCGGTAGCCGCGAGCACGGTCTGGCCCTGGCGCGGCAGATACGCGCAGGGCAGTGCTTCATCAACGGTGGCGGGTTCAACTACCAGGCACCGTTCGGTGGCTACAAGCAGTCGGGCAACGGGCGCGAGTGGGGCGAGGAGGGCCTGGCGGAGTTCGTCGAGGTGAAAGCGGTGCAGTGCTGAGCCACAGCTGGAAGACAACCTGTTTTGTGTGAGGAGAATGTTTGTGAATGTACTGATCGTCCATGCTCACCCCGAGCCGCAATCGTTCACTGCTGCGCTGCGTGACCAGGCCGTGGAAACCTTCCGCGCCCAGGGCCACCAGGTGCAGGTCAGCGACCTGTACGCCATGGGCTGGAACCCGGTGGCCAGCGCCGATGACTTCAGCCAGCGCGAGAACCCGGAATATCTGGTGTATGCCCTGGAGCAGCGTCAGGGGGTCAAGCGCGGGGCCCTTGCCGCGGATATCCAGCAGGAGCTGGACAAGCTGCTGTGGGCCGACTTGCTGGTGCTGAACTTCCCGATCTTCTGGTTCTCGGCGCCGGCCATGCTCAAGGGCTGGATCGACCGGGTGCTGGTGTCGGGGGTGTGCTATGGCGGCAAGCGCTTCTACGACCAGGGCGGGTTGGCGGGCAAGAAAGCGCTGGTGACCGTGACTCTGGGCGGGCGTGAGCACATGTTTGGTGATGGAGCCATTCACGGGCCACTGGAGGACATGCTGCGGCCGATCCTGCGCGGCACGCTGGCCTATGTCGGGTTCGAGGTGCTGCCGCCGTTCGTGGCCTGGCATGTGCCGTATATCAGCGATGAGGCGCGGCAGGGTTTTCTGCAGCAGTATCGGCAGCGCCTGGAGCAGCTGGCGGATGACCAGCCACTGGTGTTCCCGCGCCTGGAGCAGTTTGATGAGGCGCTTTACCCGCTTGCCTGACTATCCCTGCGCGGTCCACTGGGGCCGCGTTGCGGCCCATCGCGACACAAGGCCGCTCCTACAGGATCCGCGCAACCTGTAGGAGCGGCCTTGTGTCGCGAAAGGGCTGCAAAGCAGCCCCAGAATTCTGTCGGCATACGACATTCTGCCGCCCTCCCAACGCCACCTTCCAAAAAACGACCACCCACACATTCGGGGTATGTCCCCCTTCGGCAAATCCCTCGATAGTGCCTCCATCGGCTCGATCCCGAGCACTCACACGATGGAGTTGCCATGCGCAAGGTACTGAAGGTGATTGGCGGTCTGCTGCTGGCGTCTGGTGCCAGCCTGGCCCAGGCGGCAGAGGTGGACAGCGGTAACACGTTGCGGTTGTACAACTGGACCGACTATATCGGCGAAACCACCCTGGCCGACTTCGAGAAGGCCACCGGCATCAAGGTCATCTACGACACCTTCGACGGCTACGAAACGGTACAGACCAAACTGCTCACCGGCCGCTCCGGCTACGACTTGGTCATGCTCAACGCTGCCCTGGCACCCCCGCTGATCAGTGCCGGGGTGTTCCAGGCGCTGGACAAGCAGCAACTGCCCAGCTGGCACAACCTCGACCAGCAGGTGGTGAACAACCTGCAAGGCTATGACCCCGGCCTGAAATACTCGGCGCCCTACACCTGGGGCAGCTCGGGGGTAACCTACAACGTCGACAAGATCACCGCACGCATGCCCGATGCCCCCATCGGCTCGCTGGCCATGCTGTTCGACCCCAAGATCGTCTCGCGCTTCGCCGACTGCGGCGTCACCCTGATGGACGCACCGACCGAAGTCATTCCGCTGGCCCTGCAGTACCTGGGCAAGGACCCACGCAGCGCATCGCCGGCCGACCTCAAGGCGGCCGAACAACTGCTGTTGGGCATTCGCCCGTACATCCGCAAGTTCGACTCGGTCAACTACCTCACCAGCCTGCCCAATGGCGATGTCTGCCTGGCCCTGACCTGGTCCGGTGACTACGCCACCGCCCAGGCCCGCGCGGTGGAAGCGAAGAAGGACATCAAGCTGTCGTTCTTCATCCCTCAGGAAGGCTCGCTGATCTGGTTCGACAACCTGTACATCCCCAAGGATGCGCCGCACGCGGCCAACGCCCACCGTTTCATCGAGTTCCTGCTGCAGCCGCAGACCATGGCCAAGGTCACCGACTACATCCACTACGCCAACAGCAATGCCGCCGCCACCGCGCTGGTGCGCGACGAGATCCGCCAGGACCCGGCCATCTACCCCGACGCGCAAACCCGCGAGCGCCTGTTCGCACAGAAAACCCAGAGCCCGAAGGACATGCGCGCCATCACCCGGGTCTGGAGCACGGTCAAGGCCGGTTTCTGAACACTGCCCAACGATCACTGCCAAGGAGCTGCCCATGGCCACCCCAAGCAAAGCATTCGCCATTGCCCACGACCCGCTGGTGGAAGCCGACAAGGCCCACTACATGCACGGCTACCACGTGTTCGATGAGCACCGCGAGCAAGGCGCGCTGAACATCGTTGCCGGCGAGGGCGCCTACATCCGCGATACCTACGGCAACCGCTTCCTCGATGCCGTCGGCGGCATGTGGTGCACCAACATTGGCCTGGGCCGCGAGGAAATGGCCCTGGCCATCGCCGACCAGGTACGCCAGCTGGCCTATTCCAACCCGTTCTCCGACATGGCCAACGATGTGGCCATCGAGCTGTGCCAGAAGCTTGCGCAACTGGCACCGGGCGACCTGAACCATGTGTTCCTCACCACTGGCGGCTCGACCGCGGTCGACACTGCCTACCGGCTGATCCAGTACTACCAGAACTGCCGTGGCAAGTCGCACAAGAAGCACATCATCGCCCGCTACAACGCCTACCACGGCTCCACCACGCTGACCATGTCGATCGGCAACAAGGCCGCTGACCGGGTGCCGGAGTTCGATTATCACCACGACCTGATCCACCACGTGTCCAACCCCAACCCGTACCGCGCGCCGCACGACATGGACGAGGCCGAGTTCCTCGACTTCCTGGTGGCCGAGTTCGAGGACAAGATCCTCTCGCTGGGGGCCGACAACGTGGCGGCGTTCTTCGCCGAGCCGATCATGGGCTCGGGCGGGGTGATCATTCCGCCCAAGGGCTACTTCCAGCGCATGTGGCAGCTGTGCCAGACCTACGACATCCTGTTCGTCGCCGACGAAGTGGTGACTTCGTTCGGGCGCCTGGGCACCTTCTTCGCCAGCGAGGAACTGTTCGGCGTGACCCCCGACATCATCACTACCGCCAAGGGCCTGACTTCGGCCTACCTGCCGCTGGGGGCGTGCATCTTCTCCGAGCGCATCTGGCAAGTGATCGCCGAGCCGGGCAAGGGCCGCTGCTTCACCCACGGTTTCACCTACAGTGGTCACCCGGTGTGCTGCACCGCGGCGCTGAAGAACATCGAGATCATCGAGCGCGAGCATTTGCTGGAGCACGTCAAGGACGTCGGCGGCTACCTGGAACAGCGCCTGCAAAGCCTGCGCGAGCTGCCGCTGGTGGGGGATGTGCGCTGCATGAAGCTGATGGCCTGTGTCGAGTTCGTTGCCGACAAGGCCAGCAAGGCGCTGTTCGCCGACGAAGTGAACATCGGCGAACGCATCCACAGCAAGGCCCAGGCCAATGGGCTGCTGGTGCGGCCGATCATGCACCTGAACGTGATGTCACCGCCATTGATCATCACCCATGCGCAGGTGGACGAGATCGTCGAAACCCTGCGCCAGTGCATCCTCGAAACCGCGCGCGAACTCACGGCGCTTGGCCTGTACCAAGGCCGATGAACCTGGCGCAAAGGGCTGTGCGCGGGCCTGCCTGGCAGGCTAGACTGCCGGGCATGACCCAGGCCTCTTCCGACACTCCGCTTACCCTTTCACTGGGTGCGCTGCAGCAATGGCATGCGGCGCTGCAGCGCGCATTGGCCCACAGCGAAACGCCCGAGGCGCTGGCGCACGTGGCGGCGGCCATCGGCCAGCTGGTGCAGGTGGAATCGATGATGATCAGCCTCGAGTGCCAGGGGCGGGCACCGCAACTGCTGTTCCAGCAAGGCATCCCCGACTTGCACCGCGCCGCCGTGCTGGAGCGCTACTTCACTGCCGGCTACCTGCTCGACCCGTTCTGCCTGGCCGTGCAGAGCGGCCTGGCCGAGGGCTTCTACCACCTGCAGGAAATCGCCCCGGACAACTTCTTCGACAGCGACTACTACAAGGCCTACTACCTGGGTACCGGTTGCAGTGAAGACAGCTATTACATCGTCGACCTCAGCGCTGGCCGCAAGTTGTCGTTGAGCCTGTTCCAGGGCTGCAGCGGCACGCGCCTGGGTACAGGGCAGATCGACCTGCTGCGCGCGCTGGAGCCGATGGTACGCGAACTGCTGGGGCGCTACGCCCGCCACCATCTGGAGCCCGGCCCCGCACTGGCGGAGCGTGGCAGCCTGCAGGCGGCGTTCGACAGTTTCGGCTGCCAGGTGCTGACCGACCGTGAGCGGGAGGTGGCGCACATGATCTTGCGTGGGCATTCGGTGAAGTCCACCGCGCTGGAGCTGGGCATCTCGCCGGAGACGGTGCGCATGCACCGCAAGAATCTGTACCTGAAGCTGGAGATCAACTCGCAGTCGGAGTTGTTTGCGCGGTTTATCGACTGGTTGCGCGGCGGTCACCTGCCGGCCTAGCAGCAAAAGAGCAACTGCCTTACTCGAATCTGAAAGCTGGCGCGATCCGTGTGGGAGCGGGTTCACCCGCGAAGCAGGCACCGCGGTGGCTGGCACGGGCTTCGCCCGTGTTCGCGGGTGAACCCGCTCCCACAGGTACAGCGCTGCCCCCCAATATTTATTTCAGCCCCGCCCTTTAGCCAGATAGGCCGCAAACTCTGCCTCCGGCACCATGCTGCCTCCAGTCCCCCACACCAGGTGCGTGGCCCGCTCCATGCGCCCAGCCGACAGGCCCATGCGCGCCAGGTACTCGGGCGATTCAAGCACCTTCACCATGCCCGGCATCCCCGCCAGCGCCGAAGGCTCCAGCCGCGCGTTCTCCTGGTCATGGGCCAGCACCAACAGCCGGTACAGCGTCTCGTCGCTGACCGTGTAATAACCATCGAGCAAACGCTGCATCGCCTTGCCGACAAAACCGGAAGGGCGGCCTACCGCCAGGCCGTCGGCGGCGGTCAGGTTGTCGATGCCAAAATCCTGCACGCTGGTGGCGTCATGCAAACCGCTGTACACCCCCAGGAACATGCATGGCGAGTGAGTGGGCTCGGCGAAGATGCAGTGCACATGGTCGCCCCAGATCAGCTTCAGGCCGAACGCCACGCCACCCGGGCCGCCGCCGACCCCGCAGGGCAGGTAGACGAACAAGGGGTGCTCGGCATCCACCTTGATTCCCGCGGCCTCGAACTGGGCAGCCAGCCGCTCGGCCGCGACGGCATAGCCGAGGAACAGGTGTGGCGAGTTCTCGTCGTCGACGAAGTAGCAGCTCGGGTCCGCCGCCGCCTGCTGGCGCCCTCGCTCCACTGCCACGCTGTAGTCGCTTTCGTACTCGACCACGCTCACGCCATGGGCGCGCAGTTTGTCCTTCTTCCACTGGCGGGCATCGGCCGACATGTGCACGGTGGCCTGGAAACCCAGCCTGGCGCTCATGATGCCGATCGACAGGCCGAGGTTGCCGGTCGAGCCGACCGCAACCTTGTACTGGCTGAAGAACTGCCGGGCCTGGTCGCTGGCCAGTACCCGGTAATCGCTGTCGAGGCTGATCAGGCCTGCCGCCAGGGCCAGGTCTTCTGCATGCTTGAGCACTTCATGAATACCGCCACGGGCCTTGATCGAACCGGAGATCGGCAGCTCGCTGTCGGCCTTGAGCCAGAGTGAACCGCTGGCTGGCAGGGCTGCCGCCTGCAGCAAGGTGCCGTGCAGGGCGGGCAGCGGGCGCAGTGGCGACTCGATGATGCCGCCGCTGGTGGCGGTGTCCGGGAACACCTTGGCCAGGTAAGGGGCAAAGCGTGCCAGCCGCGCACTGGCAGCACTGACATCGGCGGCACTCAGGCCGACATCGGCCAGGGCCTGGGCGGCAGGGGCGATGTGCGGGTTGAACCAACGGGTTTCGCGCAGGGCCACCAGGTCTTCGATCAGGGGGTGGGAGCTGCACCATGCTTGCAGTGTCTTGCCGTGAATCATGCTGGGTTTTCCTGTCGGTTGATGATTACCGGGGGGGTGACACGGAGTGCTCCTACAGACAGACGCGGACCTTGTGGGAGCGGGTTTACCCGCGAAGAATGCAACTCGGTGCATGGCACGGGCTTCGCCCGTGTTCGCGGGTGAACCCGCTCCCACAGGGTCAGGTATTCAGCCAGTCCGTTGATCCTGCCGGAGCACACCTGCATTCGGCCTGTTGTGCAATCAATGCCAGGCAGCGCTGCACGATCGGGCTCACGTCGCCCTTGCGCCGGCTGAGGATGATCGGGCTGACGGCGCCGCTGTCGAGCAGGCCGGCATATTCGATATCCGTGCGGTGCTGCTGCTGCACCGACGCCGGCACCAGGGTCACGCCCACGCCAACGGCTACCAGGCCGATGGCGGTCTGCAGTTCGTTGGCCCATTGGCTGACGCGGATGCTCATGCCGTGGTGGGCGAACAGCGCCAGCACATGGTCGGCATAGCTGGGCCTCGGGTTGGCCGGGTAGAGGATGAACGCCTCGCCAGCCAGCTGGGCAAGTGTAAGCGGGCTGCCCGCCAGCGGGTGGCCCTTGGGCAGTACGGCCACCAGCGGGTCCTCGCACAACACTTGCTGGTGAATGGCCGGGTCATCGATGCGAATGCGCCCGAAGGCGATGTCGATGCGCCCGCTTTTCAGTGCTTCCACCTGCTGCAGCGTGGTCATTTCGTTCAGGCCCAGTTCCAGCTCGCTGTCCTCGCGCAGCTCACGGATCAGCTCCGGCAGCACCTTGTACAGGGTCGAGGGGGCAAAGCCGATCCCTAACCACTGGCGCTGGCCCTGGCCGATACGACGGGTGTTGTCGCTGATGTTCTCCAGCTGCTGCAGCACCGTGCAGCTCTGCTCATAGAAGAAGCGACCCGCCTCGGTCAGCCGCAGCGGGCGCTCGCGCACCACCAGCAAGGTACCGAGCTGGTCCTCTAGCTGGCTGATCTGCCGGCTCAGCGGTGGCTGGGCAATGTGCAGCAGCTCGGCGGCGCGAGTGAAGTTCAGGGTTTCGGCCAGGACCTTGAAGTAACGCAGGTGGCGCAGCTCCATCAGACCTCCGGGGTATGGTGGGAGATTCATTCGATATTGGACGGCTATCAGGGTCTCGCGCAATCCTTGAACAAGCAAGTAAATGCACCACTCGGGCCTGCGGCTGGCAGCCCGAAACTACGGGACCTGGCAACAATGACAAGCGCGCTGATTGAACGTATCGAGGCAATTATCGTCGACCTGCCGACCATTCGCCCGCACAAGCTGGCGATGCACACCATGCAGCAGCAGACCCTGGTGGTATTGCGCGTTCGCTGCAGCGATGGCGTGGAAGGCATCGGCGAGGCCACCACCATCGGCGGCCTGGCCTATGGCTACGAAAGCCCCGAGGGCATCAAGGCGAACATCGATGCGCACCTGGCGCCGGCCTTGATCGGCCTGCCGGCAGACAACATCAACGCCGCCATGCTCAAGCTGGACAAGCTGGCCAAGGGCAACACCTTTGCCAAGTCGGGTATCGAGAGCGCCTTGCTCGATGCCCAGGGCAAGCGCCTGGGCCTACCGGTCAGCGAACTGCTGGGTGGCCGCATGCGCGACAGCCTGGAAGTGGCCTGGACCCTGGCCAGCGGTGACACCGCCCGCGACATCGCCGAAGCCCTGCACATGCTGGAGATTCGCCGGCATCGGGTGTTCAAGCTGAAGATCGGCGCCAACCCGTTGGCCCAGGACCTCAAGCATGTGGTGGCGATCAAGCGCGAGCTGGGCGACAGGGCCAGCGTGCGGGTGGACGTCAACCAGTACTGGGACGAGTCCCAGGCCATCCATGCCTGCCAGGTGCTTGGCGACAACGGCATCGACCTGATCGAGCAACCGATTTCGCGCATCAACCGCAGCGGCCAGGTGCGCCTGAACCAGCGCAGCCCGGCGCCGATCATGGCCGACGAGTCGATCGAAAGCGTCGAGGACGCCTTCAGCCTGGCCGCCGACGGCGCGGCCAGCATCTTCGCCCTGAAAATAGCCAAGAACGGCGGCCCGCGCGCTGTATTGCGCACCGCGCAAATCGCCGAGGCTGCCGGCATCGCCCTGTATGGCGGGACCATGCTCGAAGGCTCGATCGGCACCCTGGCTTCGGCTCATGCCTTCCTGACCCTGCGCCAGCTCACCTGGGGCACCGAGCTGTTCGGGCCGCTGCTGCTGACCGAAGAAATCGTCAACGAGCCGCCGCAGTACCGCGACTTCCAGCTGCACATTCCACGTACCCCAGGCCTTGGCCTGACCCTGGATGAACAGCGCCTGGCGCGCTTCGCCCGCCGCTGAGTCACGCTGGCTGAAAGAACAAACAACCCCTGTGGGAGCGGCTTCAGCCGCGAAGCAGGCGACACGGTGGATGGCACGGGCTTCGCCCGTGTTCGCGGGTAAACCCGCTCCCACAGAGTTCGCGGCAAATCAGAGAAAGGAGAAACCCGCATGCTGTTCCACGTGAAGATGACCGTGAAACTCCCGGTCGACATGGACCCGGCCAAGGCCGCCCGGCTCAAGGCCGACGAAAAGGAACTGGCCCAGCGCCTGCAGCGCGAAGGCACCTGGCGCCACCTGTGGCGCATTGCCGGGCACTACGCCAACTACAGCGTGTTCGATGTACCCAGCGTCGAGGCGCTGCACGATACGCTGATGCAGCTGCCGCTGTTCCCGTACATGGACATCGAGGTCGACGGCCTTTGTCGGCACCCCTCGTCGATTCACAGCGACGACCGCTGAGTCGCACCTGTCCAGACGCCGAGGCTCCCACAGGGGCCTTGCCAATCAATGAGTGATATGTCGTGTTTGTTTTGCCTGGGCCTTTCCGTGCGGGGAGGGCCTGGGCTTTTTGCTGCCAGGGGCGTTTGATCTAGAATCCGCCTTTTTACCCGAGCCCCCGCACCATGCTGCCCATCGAACTGCTGGCAACCACTGCCGACCAGGCCTCGCTGATTCGCAACCTCTACCAGTTCTACGCCTACGAGTCCTCGGACTGGGAGCAGGAAGACGTCGAAGTGGACGGCCGCTTCTATATCCATGACGAGCACCTGCAACGTTACTGGCAGGCCGATGGCTGGGGCGCGTACCTGGTGCTGGCAGACGGCTTCATCGCTGGTTTCGTGCTGGTCGAACGCAGCGAGTTGCCAGGCATCGACGCCTTCGAACTGGCCGATCTGTTCATCCTGAAAAAGTACCGCCGACAGGGCATCGGCCGGGCGGTGGCGTTGCAACTGCTGGGCGGCGAGGGCGACTGGCTGATGCGCTGTTACGCCCAGGACACGCCTGCTGTGGCCTTCTGCAATGGCGTGTTGGCCGCGCTGTCGCGCCCGGCGCAGGCCATAGCCCTGGATGACGAACCGGGCTTGCTCAATTTCCTGGTGACGGGCGCCCGCCATTGAGGGTTGCCAGCCTTCGCTCGCAAATTGAAGGGATCGTGGCTTTTTGTGAACTACTTCACAAAATTGTCTTCGAAGGCATAATGCCACCAATCCTTTTCATGCCTTTCGAAGGCCCAGGTAAAGATCATGTCGCTAGTCGCAAGCCCCGACATCATGTACCGGCTGTTGATCCAGAGTGTGGTGGACTATGCCTTCTACCTGCTCACCCCCGAAGGTATCGTCGCCAACTGGAACCCCGGCGCCCAGCGCGCCAAGGGCTACCTGGCCGAGGAAATCGTCGGCCAGCACTACTCGCTGTTCTACACCGATGCCGAGCGCGCCGCAGGGCTGCCCGCGCTCAACCTGGAGCAGGCGCGCAGCACCGGGCGCTTCGAAGAGGTCGGTTCGCGGCGGCGCAAGGACGGTACGACCTTCCATGCCCATGTGGTGATCGACGCGGTGCACGACGATGCCGGGCAACTGGTGGGGTTCGCCAAGGTCACCCGCGACATTTCCGAGCACCACCGGCAAGAGCGGGAACTGTTGCAGGCCAAGGAACTGGCCGAGCAGTACAGCCAGGAAATGGCCAAGCTGTCGCAGTTCCTTGATTCGGTGATTGCCAACATCCCCGCCAGCGTCATTGTCCAGGACCTGGAAAGCCAGCGCATCCTGCTGGCCAACCAGCAGGCCGAACGCCTGTTCGGCGGGCCGCAGCGCAGCATGATCGGGCAGTTGCCCGGCGAATGCCTGGGGCCGGGCGTTGCCGGTTACCTGGAGCAGCAACTGGCCCGTGGTGCCCGCAGCACCAAGGGCCATGCCGCCGAAACCCGGGTCGACACGGCCTGTGGCCCACGCACCCTGCGCAGCCGCGCCTTGCTTAGCCAGAACCGTGAAGGCCAGGCCGACTACGTGCTGTTCGTTGCCGAAGACGCCACCGAAGAGCTGGCCGCCCACGCGCAGATCCACCACATGGCGCACCACGATGCGCTGACAGGGCTGCCCAACCGCACCCTGTTCAACGAACGCCTGCGCCAGGCGCTGGTGCGTGACAGCGAGCACGCCAAGCTGACCGCCGCCCTGTGCCTGGACCTGGACAACTTCAAGAACATCAACGATTCGCTGGGCCACGCCTTTGGCGACAAGCTGCTGCGCGCGCTGGGCAAGCGCCTGCGCCGCGAGCTGCGCGAACACGACACCTTGGCCCGCCTGGGCGGTGACGAGTTTGCCGTGGTGCTGACCGGCCTCGAAGGCCGGGACGCCGCATGCAACACTGCGCAGCGCCTGATCAATGCGATCTGCCCACCGTTCCAGATCGAGGGGCACCAATTCACGGTGGGGGTGAGCATCGGCATCGCCATTGCGCCTGATGACAGCGACCAGGCCGAGCAACTGCTGGGCTACGCCGACATGGCGCTGTACGAGGCCAAGCGCAACGGTCGCAACCGCTACGAGTGCTTCAACGTCGAACTGGACGTCGCCGCCCGCCAGCGCCGCCTGGTGGAAACCGACCTGCGCACCGCGCTGCACCTGGGCCAGTTGCACTTGCACTACCAGCCGGTGGTCGATCAGCAGACCAGCAGCGTTACCGGCTATGAGGCGTTGCTGCGCTGGGACCACCCGACCCGCGGCATGGTCATGCCCATGGACTTCATCCCCATTGCCGAGGAAACCGGCCTGATCCATGAACTTGGCACCCGGGCGCTGAACCTGGCCTGCCAGGAGGCGGCCAGCTGGGACAGTGAGCAGACGGTGTCGGTCAACCTATCGGCGGTGCAGTTCAAGAATGCCAACCTGGTGCACAGCGTGGCTCTGGCGCTGGCCGACTCCGGCCTGCCGCCACAGCGGCTGGAGCTGGAGGTCACCGAGTCGGTGCTGCTGGGCAACAGCGAGGAAAACGTGCGTACCCTGCGTGCACTGAAGGACCTGGGCGTGTCCATTTCGCTGGATGATTTCGGCACCGGCTATTCCTCGCTGGGCTACCTGCGTTCGTTCCCGTTCGATCGGATCAAGATCGACAAGTCGTTCGTGCATGACATGTGCGACAGCCGCGAGGCGATGTCGATCATCCGCGCCATTACCGACCTGTCCAACAGCCTGATGATCAAGACCACGGCCGAGGGGGTGGAGTCGGAGGAGCAGATGCGCCGGTTGGCGGCGGAGGGGTGCTCGCACTTCCAGGGCTACCTGTATGGGCGACCGGCACCGGCGAACGAGCGGTTGAAGCAGGTCATGACGCCGGCGTAGTGTTGCCCGGCGCAGTACCTGTGGGAGCGGGTTCACCCGCGAAGCAGGCGACACGGTGGCTGGCACCGGCTGCGCCGGTGTTCGCGGGTGAACCCGCTCCCACATCGGCCGTGCAAGCTTTCAAGGCTTGATCAAGGGTCAGCTGTTCCAGTCCGGCGCAAACGCCGGGCTCACCACCCGCTGGTCCTTCGGCAACCCGGCGATCGCCGCGCGGTCCTCGTCATCCAGTTGCACGTCCGACGCCGCCAGGTTGGCCAGTTGGTTCTCGCGGCTGCCGGCCTTGGGGATCACCGCCACGCTGTCCTGGTCCAGCAACCACTTCAGCGCCACCTGGCTGGGCAGTACGCCGTGCTTGCGGGCGATCGCCTGGATCACCGGCTGCGCCGCAGCCTGCCCCCGGGCCAGCGGGGTGTAGGCGGTGAGCAGCAGATCGTGGCGGCGGGCGTAGTCAAGCAGCGGTTGCTGGCCGAGCAGCACGTGGTATTCCACCTGGATTGCCGACAACGGCGCGCCCAGGGTTTCCACCACCTGGCGCAGCAGCCCCAGCGGGAAGTTGGCCACGCCGATGCTGCGTGCCTTGCCCTCGTCACGCAGGGCCACCAAGGTTTCGATGCTGCGGGCCAGGTCCCAGTCCTTGCCGGGCCAGTGGATGTGGAACAGGTCGACCTGCTCGGTACCCAGCGCGCGCAGGCTGCTCTCCAGCGACTGGCGCATGGCCTTGGGCGCCAGGCGATCCCACCATACCTTGGTGGTCAGGTGAATCTGCTCGCGCGGTACATCGCTGTCGCGCAGGGCCTGGCCGACGGCGGCTTCGTTGTCATAGGCAGTGGCGGTGTCGATGTGCCGGTACCCCACTTCAAGCGCCTGGCGCACGGCCTGGGTGCACTCGCTGCCGGTCATTGGCCAGGTGCCCAGGCCGATCGCGGGCAGGTCCAGGCCGTTACGGGTGGTGAGCCTTTGCATTAAAATTCCTTGTAGGGTGTGCAGGGTTCGCATTCGATAGTCGGCGATCAGCACTGCACGGGCCATGCGCGCGGGGCGGAAAGTGGTCGATCAGCGAACAGAAATTGCAGTCGGCCTCGCTAGCGGCAATTGAACTTCCTTATTCTCCGGCATCTCTTCTAGAATCCGAACTGTTGCATCCGCCAGGCAACGCCTGCGCGGCCTTCCCCGGGCGCCGCATCCAGCCGCGCCGTCATCGAGAGTGCCATGAGTTCCAGCACACCGCTGTCCGGAGTCAACCAACCCCTGCGCGGCATCGCCCTGGTGGTGGTGGCGACGTTCCTGTTCGCCAGTCACGATGCCCTGTCCAAGTTCCTCGGTGGCCTGTACCCGATCATCATGGTGGTGTGGGCGCGGTATGTGGTGCACACGTTGCTCATGGCCGGCATCTTCCTGCCCAAGGCCGGCCTCAACGTGCTGCGCACCCGCCGCCCGCTGTTGCAGACGTTACGTGCCCTGAGCCTGCTGAGTACCAGCCTGCTGTTCACCACCGGTCTGCAGTACCTGCCGCTGGCCGAGGCCACGGCGGTCAACTTCCTTGCCCCGGTGCTGGTCACCGCGCTGTCGGCACCGCTGCTGAAGGAGCGGGTGACGGTGGGGCAGTGGGTGGCGGTGGTGATGGGCTTCATCGGCGTGCTGGTGGTGGTGCACCCGGGCGGGGCGATGTTCACCCCGGCCATCCTGTATCCATTCGGTTCGGCGCTGGGTTTCTGCTTCTATCAGTTGCTGACGCGCATCCTGGCAGCGCATGACAGCCCGACCACCAGCAACTTCTATGCGGGGTTGTGCAACACCTTGGCCATGAGTGCGCTGGTGCCGTTCTTCTGGGAAGTGCCGCGTTGGGACCATGCGCTGCTGATGCTGGCGCTGGGTGGCTTTGGCATGACTGCGCACCTGCTGCTGACCCAGGCCTTCCGCCATGCGGCACCGGCCTTGCTGGCACCGTTCAGTTATTGCCAGATCGTGTTTGCCGGGTTGCTTGGGTTGGTTGTCTATAGCCAGGTGCCCGATACCCTGAGCCTGGTGGGTATCTCGGTGATTTGCCTCAGTGGGCTGGGGGCGGCGTGGATGCAGCGGGGTAAGTGACAACCTGTAGTGGCCTCTTCGCGGGTAAACCCGCTCCCACAGGTACAGCGCAGCTGTGGGAGCGGGTTTACCCGCGAAAGGGCCCTCAAACCCGACCCTTCAACAACGCCTGCAACGAATCGTCAAAGTCCCGCAGCGCATCCGCCTGCACGGCACGTTCATCCTCGACCACCCGCGCCACATCGCCCAGGCGCTTGCTGGCCCGCCCTTCAGCGCGGCCGATATAGGTCAGCTGGTCATCGAAAAAGCGCGCCACCACCCGGCTTTCGATACCTGCACTAGCCAGACGGCTTTCGGTGTCCAGCAACACGATCATATCCGGGTGGTCACCCAGCAAGGTGTCCAGATCGTCGTAGAAAGTCACCTCGGCAAATTGCTGCGCCAGTGATCGCGCCAGCCAGTCATACGCCTGGCTCTCGCTGCCCAGGGTCGCAGCAGGGCCCCGCGGGCCCTGGGCCGGCGCCGCTGCCTGGGCACGATGGCTGTCGAGGTATTCGAGGGTTGCTTCGGCGTCACGCCCCAGCAGTACCGCCACCCGTTGGCCGGGAGCCAGGGCGACGCTGGAAATGGCCGTGGCGGAATAGAAGTGCCCGTAGGGCTGCGCGTCGGTAGCGGCCGGGCTGGCACAACCGCCAAGGGCGGCCAGCAAGGCGAGCAGGGCAGCGATCATGCCGGTTTTCATGGAAGGCCTCATCAATCAGTGAATGCCGCCATCTTCCGCCCGGGCTTGGCGCAGCGGAACTTGATGGCATTCATGGTAGCTATCGATGAAGTCGATGCATCACTGTGTGGCCATGAACTGCAGGATGCGTTCACGCAGCCAGCGCTCGGCCGGGTCATTGTCCTGGGCGCCGCTCCACACCATCGACAGTTCCGCCTCGGTGATGTCGAACGGCGCCGGGTCGGCGCGCAGGCTGCCGTCGTCGGCCAGGGCGCAGGCGGCATAGTCCGGCACCGTGGCGATCAGCTCGGTGTTGCGCAGCAGGGCGCGCAGGCTGCCGAACTGCGGCACCGCCAGCACTACCTTGCGGCAGCGGCCGATGCGCGCCAGGTCTAGGTCGATATTGCCGCTCATGTCGCCAGAGAACGACACCATCACATGCGGGCGGGCGCAGTATTCGTCGAGGGTCAGCGGGCCCGGGCGGTCATCGGCGCGCAGCACCCGCACGCCGATGTTGCGCAGCTTGCGGCGCTTGGCGGTGGCCGGCAGGTCGGTGGTGTAACTCACGCCCACCGAGATTTCGCCGCTGGCCAGCAGGCCTGGCATCAGCAGGAAGTTGGCCCGGCGCACCACCACGCTGATGTTCGGGGCCTCTTCGCGTAGGGCCTGCAGCAGGGCCGGGAACAGGCCGAACTCGGCATCGTCCGACAGGCCCAGACGGAACACGTTGCAGCTGTTGACCGGGTCGAACTCGCGGGCGCGGCTGATGGCGGCGGAAATCACATCCATGGCCGGCCCCAGTTCGGTGAAGATCTGCATGGCCCTTGGCGTGGGCTCCATGGCCCGGCCGTTGCGGATCAGCAGCGGATCGTCGAACAGTTCGCGCAGGCGGGCGAGGGCGGCGCTGACGGTGGGCTGGGTGATGAACAGCTTTTCGCCGACCCGGGTCAGGTTGCGTTCGATCATCAGGGCTTCGAACAGTACCAGCAGGTTCATGTCGACGCGGCGCAGGTCGTTGCGATTCATGAGGGTACGGGTTCCGGATTGGAAGGGTTGGCGTTGTATTGGAGCATACGGACAGCTTGGTTGCCTTGTATGGATGTGCCGGCCTCTTCGCGGGTAAACCCGCTCCCACAGGACCAGTACAATTCTTGAGGGTTGTACAGTACCTGTGGGAGCGGGTTTACCCGCGAAGAGGCCGGCACAGAAAAGCTGACAGAGCCAACCTATCACCCCTCAATAGCCACTCTATTAGAACTCTGTCCAAGCTCGGCTAGTCTTTCCCGTGGCCCCGCGAGTTCCGCGAGCGGGCGGCGTGTCAGCACCTGCGTGCAAGACCGCGGCAATCCCGTCGTGACAGCTTCGCAAGCCCCGTGTAGACCTGATGAGGGGTAGCACGAGCCCACGCGCTCGGCTGAAAGAACACCTGGCATAGACCGGAAATCTGGATAACCGACCCAAAGGTACCCGCAGATGTCGAACGAATCGAAATGCCCGTTCCATCAAACCGCAGGTGGCGGCACCACCAACCGTGACTGGTGGCCTGACCAGCTCAACCTGAGAATTCTTCACCAGCATTCCTCCAAGTCCGACCCGATGGACCCGGATTTCGATTATGCCAAGGCATTCAAGAGCCTCGACTTCCAGGCCCTGAAGAAAGACCTGACCGCCTTGATGACCGACTCCCAGGACTGGTGGCCCGCCGACTTCGGCCACTACGGCCCGCTGTTCATCCGCATGGCCTGGCACAGCGCCGGGACCTACCGCATCGGCGATGGTCGGGGCGGTGCAGGCTCCGGCCAGCAGCGCTTCGCCCCGCTCAACAGCTGGCCGGACAACGTCAGCCTGGACAAGGCCCGGCGCCTGCTATGGCCGATCAAGCAGAAGTACGGCAACAAGATTTCCTGGGCCGACCTGATCGTGCTCACCGGCAACGTCGCCCTCGAATCCATGGGCTTCAAGACCTTCGGCTTCTCCGGCGGGCGTGCCGATGTGTGGGAGCCGGACGAAGATGTGTACTGGGGCTCGGAAAAGGTCTGGCTGGGCGGTGACACCCGCTACGGCAAGGCCCAGCCGCCTGGCAAGGGCGACCTGGTGGCGGAGCCGGCCAAGCACCCCGAGGAGCAGGGCCGTACCCTGGAGGGCGAGCGCAACCTGGAAAACCCCCTGGCCGCCGTGCAGATGGGCCTGATCTACGTGAACCCGGAAGGCCCGGAAGGTACCCCCGACCCGGTGGCCTCGGGCAAGGACATCCGTGACACCTTCGGCCGCATGGCCATGAACGATGAGGAAACCGTGGCCCTGATCGCCGGTGGCCACGCCTTTGGCAAGACCCACGGTGCAGGCCCTGCCGACAACGTCGGCCCGGAGCCGGAAGCTGCAGGCCTGGAGCTGCAGGGGTTGGGCTGGGCCAACAAGTTCGGCAGCGGCAAGGGTGGCGATACTATCACCAGTGGCCTGGAAGTGACCTGGACTTCCACCCCCACCCGATGGAGCAACGAATACCTCAACAACCTGTTCAACTTCGACTGGGAACTGACCAAGAGCCCGGCCGGTGCCCACCAGTGGCGGCCGAAGGAGGGCAAGGGGGCAGGCACCGTGCCGGATGCCCATGACCCGGGCAAACGCCACGCGCCTTCCATGCTCACCTCCGACCTGGCGCTGCGCTTCGACCCGGTCTACGAGCCGATTGCCCGCCGCTTCAAGGACAACCCTGATCAGTTGGCAGACGCTTTCGCTCGCGCCTGGTACAAGCTGATCCATCGCGACATGGGCCCATTGGCGCGCTACCTGGGCCCGGAAATGCCCGACGAAGAGCTGCTGTGGCAAGACCCGCTGCCAAAAGTCGACCACCCGCTGGTGGGCGAGCAGGACATTGCCGCGCTCAAGGCCAAGGTGCTGGCGGCGGGCCTGAGCGTTGGCGAGCTGGTGGCCACAGCCTGGGCGGCGGCATCGACTTTCCGCGGTTCGGACAAGCGTGGCGGGGCCAATGGTGGCCGCCTGCGCCTGGCGCCGCAGAAGGACTGGCCGGCGAACCAGGGCACAGGCAAAGTGCTGGCGGCGCTCGAGAAGATCCAGGCCGAGTTCAACGCCGGTGGCAAGAAGATCTCCCTGGCCGACCTGATCGTTCTGGCCGGCACTGCGGCAGTGGAAAAGGCCGCCAAGGACGCCGGGCACGACGTCCGCGTGGCGTTCCGCCCGGGGCGTACCGATGCCTCCCAGGCGCAAACCGACGTCGAGTCGTTCGCCGTGCTGGAGCCGCTGGCCGATGGTTTCCGCAACTTCACCAAGGCCCGCTACAGCGTCAAGGCCGAGAAGCTGCTGCTGGACAAGGCCCAGCTGTTGACCCTGACCGCGCCGGAAATGACCGTGCTGATCGGCGGCCTGCGTGTGCTCGGCGCCAACCATGGCGGCAGCCAGCAGGGCGTGTTCACCGACAAGGTCGGTACCCTGAGCAACGACTTCTTCCGCAAACTGCTGGACATGGGCGTGGAATGGAAACCGACCTCGGCGGATAACGAAACCTTCGAAGGGCGCGACCGCAAGACCGGACAGTTGAAGTGGACCGGTAGCCGGGTTGACCTGGTGTTCGGCTCCCATGCTCAGTTGCGGGCGTTGAGCGAGGTGTATGGCAGTGGCGATGGCGGCGGCAAGTTCGTGCGGGACTTTGTGGCGGCCTGGGAGAAGGTGATGGAGCTGGATCGCTTTGACCTGAAATAGCTTCGTCAGAAATGGGGGCGCTTTGCGCCCCTATCGCGACACAAGGCCGCTCCTACAGGCCCTGCGTAGCCTTTCTGGCTTGCGCGATACCTGTAGGAGCGGCCTTGTGTCGCGATAGGGCTGCAAAGCAGCCCCATGCTCTGCGGGGCTGGACCATTTCAATCTTCCTGTGCAAGCTGATGCACGACAGTGATTGCACACAGAAGGTGATCGTTCGTGAACCCCGAATCCATGCTGGCGGCATTGCCAGGCTACGCCATGTCGGCCGAGTCGATCCAGGTGCTGCCCGATGCCAAGGCCTACCGCGCCTGCCTGCTCGAGCGCATCCGCGGCGCAACCCGGCGTATCGTCATCGTTGCACTGTACCTGCAGGAAGACGAGGCCGGCCAGGAAGTGCTGGATGCCTTGTACCAGGCCAAGGCCGCGCGGCCGGGGCTTGAAATCACCATCGTGGTCGACTGGTTCCGTGCCCGGCGTGGCCTGCTGGGCGCCGGGCGCCAGCCGGGTAATGCCGCCTGGTACCAGGCCCAGCGCCAGCACCATGGACTGGACATCGTCATCCATGGCGTACCGGTGCAGACCCGCGAGCTGTTCGGCGTGTTGCACCTGAAGGGCAGCATCATCGACGACTGCGTGATCTACACCGGCGCGAGCCTGAACAATGTGTACCTGCACCGTTTCGACCGCTACCGCCTGGATCGCTACCACCTGTTCCAGTCACCAGAGCTGGCCGACGCGATGGTCGGTCTGGTACGGCGTCTGTTGCACCACACCGCCACACCGCGCCTCGATCTGCCGGCGCCACCCTCCACCCGTAGCCTGCGCGGCGACATCCGGCGCTTGCGCGCGCGGCTGCGGCGCATGGCCTATGAGGCACCGACCAGCGGGGCGGGGCAGGGCCTGCGGGTTGTCCCGCTGTTGGGTGTGGGGCGTGGCAACCCGCTGAACAGGGCACTGTGCGCCTTGTTGGCGGCGGCGCGTACGCAGGTGATCATCAGCACGCCGTATTTCAACCCGCCCCGGGTGCTGATGCGCGAGCTCGACCATGCCCTGGCGCGTGGCTTGCGGGTGGAACTGATCGTTGGTGATCGCACGGCCAACGACTTTTACATAGCCCCCGGCGAGCCGTTCAGTGCGAGCGGCGCGTTGCCTTACCTGTACGAAGACAACCTGCGCGCCTTTACCCGACGTCGCCACGCGGCAATTGCCAGCGGCCAGCTGCAGGTGCGGATCTGGAACGACCCCGGGCATACTTTTCATGCCAAGGGTGTGTGGGTCGACCAGCGTTATTCGCTGCTGACCGGAAACAACCTGAACCCGCGCGGCTTCAACCTGGACCTGGAGAACGGCCTGCTGATCGATGACCCGCAAGGGCATTGGCTGGGGCCAAGGGAAGCGGAGCTGGCCGAGCTGCGCCGGCATGCGCCGAAGATCGGCTCGGCTGAGGAGTTGGGGGTAAAGGCCGAGCACCCCAAGGAAGTGCGCAGGTTCCTGCGGCGGCTGCGCTATAGCCGGCTGGAGCCGCTGATCAAACGGGTCCTCTGAGGGGATTCAAGCGTTTTTGTGGGAGCGGCCTTGTGTCGCGAAAGGGCCGCAATGCGGCCCCTCGAGTTCAGCGTCACCGCCGCTATTGCCGGGGCTGCTTTGCAGCCCTTTCGCGACACAAGGCCGCTCCTACAGGGGCCGCGCCAGGCTGTGCCACCTTGGTTTCCTGTTTGCCCCGCGGCTTGAGCCGCGACACCGCAAACAACACCACCGCCAACCCGACGACCTGATACAGCGAAATCTCCTCGCTCAGGATCGCCCACGATGCCAGCACCGTCAGCACCGGCCCCAAGTTGAGCGGTGCGCATTACTGCGCCGGGACCAGGCGAGTACCACTCACCTGCACCTGATCACCGGGCTTGAAGCGGGCATTGGGCGAGCGATAGCGCTGGGTACTGCCGTCGTCATGGCGTACCACGTAGGCCGCGTCGCTGTGCCCGCTGCCTTGTTGCACGGCGGCGCCGCCAATTGCACCCAAGGCTGCACCGGCGATGGCGCCGAAAGGGCCGCCGAGCGCGGCGCCAACCATCAGGCCGGTGACGCCCCCGGCGCCATAGCCCACCGTGTTGTCGGGGCTTTCCGAGAGCACCTCGTCGGCGCAGGCGGGCAGGGCGATGGACAGGGACATCACCAGAGGGAGGAGGATATTTTTCATGATGGTTATTTCCGCAAGGCAGGTAGTGGCGAAAGAGAATGGTTCAGCTTTCGTGCCAGCTGGGAAGCCCTTGCAGATGGGCGTTTTGCGCTGGTGTGTTGTCATAACGACAGCAGTTTTTGTGGTGCAAATGACAGGCTGATGTCAATATGACATTCACTCATACAGGTATTGGCCAGGGCTGGGCTATCATTTGCAGGCTGGTGGTGTAAGGCTCCTCTGAAAAGTCATCACGAGCGCATACAATCGGGCCTTTTCCCCGTCAACCAGACAGGCCAATCCGTTCATGGCGCTTGATCCACCCACCATGCTGACTATCTCCATTGCCCTGGCTGGCGCGGCCGCGTTGTACCTGGCGATCGAGTGGCGCAGCGTTCGCGATTCATCGCTGCTGTTCTGGAGTGCAGGCTTTGCCACCATCACGATTGGTTCCACCCTGGCCTTGCTGCGCGGCATCGGTCTGGTGCTGATCGGTATCTGGTTCGCCAACGGTTTGCTGGTGGTGGCGCACTGGTTCTTCCTGATGGGGGTGTTGCGCTTCACCCAGGTGCGGCTGTCGCGTATCTGGTTATCGGTCGTGCTGGTGTGGTTCGCCTTGCTGCTGTTGCCTGTGGGGCCGCAGTGGTCGAAGGTAATGCTGATGGTCAACTCGTTGCTGGTGGCGCTGTTGACGCTCAAGGCCAGCTGGCTGTTGCGGCCGCATGGCAAGTCGTTGAGTGTTGGCGCCGTGCAGTTGCGCTATGTGTTGCTGGTTCATGGGGTGTTCTATGTGGCCAAGGCGATCATTGCGATCACGCCGGGGACGCTGATTGACCTGGCCACTTTCGGCGGGCTGATCATTCAGGTTTCCCTGGTCGAAGGTGCGATGGCGATCATGCTGATTGCCTTGTCGATGACCGGCACCGTGCGCTACCGGCGCGAGGCGCGGATTGCCCGTCTGGCGGCCCGTGACCCGTTGACGGCGCTGTACAACCGGCGTGCACTGGAGGTGCGTGCGGGGCCTTTCTTCAAGGCAGTGGATTCGGCGCAGCCCGGGGCCTTGCTACTGATCGACATCGACAACTTCAAGCTGGTCAACGACCTGCACGGGCATGTTGCAGGGGACCGCTTGCTGATTGCCCTGAGCGAGATGATTCGTATGGTTTTGCCCGAGCGCGCGCTGGCGGCGCGGTTGGGCGGTGATGAGTTCGTCATTCTGCTGTGTGGGGCGAACAGCGAGCAGGTCATGGAGCTGGGCGGACTGCTGCGCGAGCAGTTCCAGCAGCATGCCAGCAAGACGGTGCCTACGCCGCAGCCGGTCACCTTGAGCATCGGCGTCAACCTGTTCGACCAGCCGCCGACGAGCCTGGCGGCCTTGATCGAGCAGGGGGATGTGGCGTTGTACCAGTCCAAACGAAATGGGCGCGACAGCATCCGCTTTGTCGAACGGCCGATGGCCCACCTCAGCCAGTAGCAGTTTTTTCTTTGCCTTTGCCTTTGCCTTTGCTCCTGCCGTTGCCGTTGCCGTTGCTTTTGCTTCTAAGCACGCGAAAGTTCAGGCGCCGCCGATTGCGACTTCAGGAGGCCGAGCGAAGGGACTGCGGAGGGAGGTGACGGGCATGGATGCCCGTCAAGCGCTGAGGCCCCATGGATGGGGCCTGCAGCGCGTACTCCCGGGAGCTGGCCCGTAGCGAGGGAACCCCGGAGCGAAGCGCAGGGGCCGGATGATGGGAGCCGACGGTTTTTGGTTCCTTTTTGCCACGACAAAAAGGGACCCGCCGTAAGGGCGGAAAGGTGACTTTGCGCCACCATCGCGAATGAATGTCTACTCGATGTGAATGCCACATCCCAAAAAGCCAAAAAGCTTAAGCGACGGTTTTTATATAGCGAACAGTCCATTTACGATGGCGACGCATACGCACCTTTTCGCCCTTACGGCGAGTCACTTTTTGTCAAACGCGACAAAAAGTAACCAAAAAACGCTGGCTCCTATCATCCGGCCCCTGCGCTTCGCTCCGGGGTCCCCTCGCTACGGGCCTGCTACCGGGAGTACGCGCTGCAGGCCCCATCCATGGGGCCTCAGCGCTTGACGGGCATCCATGCCCGTCACCTCCCTCCGCAGTCCCTTCGCTCGGCCTCCTGAAGTCGCAATCTGCGGCGCCTGAACTATCGCGTGCCAGAAGCAAAAGCCGAAGCAACAGCAACAGCAACAGCAATAGCAATAGCAATAGCAAGATTAAGCGGCTACTTGTTATTGATGCACTGCGATTGCGCACTGTAACGAATGGTCTGCAAGCGTCCCTGGCTGTCTTCGAAGGTCATCAGCTTCGGTACAACGATGCAGGTCTTCGGATCGTCGGACTGTCGCACGAAAACTGGCAATGTCCAGCTTCATGCCATAACGGTAATCCTCGACCGTCGGCATCGGCTTGCCAGCCTTGGCCGCATACGCCGAAATCGCTTGCTGGTGTTCGGTCAGCACCTGCTCGGCACGGTTATCGGAATAGGCCAGCGCCTGGCCAGTCAGCAACAGCAGCAATACGCCGCCAGCAAGAAAGGTTTTCATCGTCGAACCTCTGTAGGTCAGTCATCTCGGCACTCAGGCTATCGAGGAGCAACCCACAGGGGCATGACGGCAAACTTACAATTCAGTCAGGGCGAATCAGGTCACCACCTGGTAGCACGGTACATACGCCGCCCCGCCAGGCAGCTTCATCCGATGCTGGTCGACGAACGCCTGCAACAGCCGGCCCAGTGGGTCCAGCACGGCGCTGTCGCCACGGATCTGATACGGCCCGTGTTCCTCGATCAGGCGGATGCCCTTGTCCTTCACGTTGCCGGCGACAATGCCGGAAAACGCCCGGCGCAGGTTGGCGGCCAGTTCGTGGGCCGGCAGCTCGCGGCGCAGGTCGAGGTCGGCCATGGCCTGGTGGGTCGGGTCGAACGGGCGCTGGAAGCTCTCCTCGATCTTCAGCAGCCAGTTGAAGTGGAAGGCATCGTTGCGCTCGCGGCGGAACTGCTTCACCGCCTTGAGCCCTTCGACCATGTGCCGGGCAACTTCCGCCGGGTCATCGATGATGATCTCGTACAAGCGATGCGCCGCCTCACCCAGGGTGGCGCCGACGAACGCGTGCAACTGCTGCAGGTACGGCTCGGCACTGCGCGGGCCGGTGAGTACCACCGGGAACGGCAGCTCCTGGTTGTCCGGGTGCATGAGGATGCCCAGCAGGTAGAGGAACTCCTCGGCCGTGCCGGCACCGCCCGGGAAGATGATGATGCCATGGCCGACACGAACGAAGGCTTCCAGACGCTTCTCGATGTCCGGCAGGATCACCAGTTCGTTGACGATCGGGTTGGGCGCTTCGGCGGCGATGATGCCGGGCTCGGTCAGGCCCAGGTAGCGGCTGCCGTGCATGCGTTGCTTGGCGTGGGCAATGGTGGCGCCCTTCATCGGGCCCTTCATCACGCCCGGGCCGCAGCCGGTGCATACGTCCAGCTTGCGCAGGCCCAGCTCGTGGCCGACCTTCTTGGTGTACTGGTATTCCTCGCTGCTGATCGAATGGCCACCCCAGCACACTACCATCTTCGGCTCCACGCCCGGGCGCAGGGTGCGGGCGTTGCGCAGCAGATGGAAGACATAGTCGGTGATGCCCTGGGAGCTTTCCAGGTCTATGCGCTGGCTGGCCAGCTCGCTTTCGGTGTAGACGATGTCGCGCAGGGCGCTGAACAGCATTTCACGGGTGCTGGCGATCATTTCGCCATCGACGAAGGCGTCGGCCGGGGCATTCAGCAGCTCCAGGCGCACGCCGCGGTCCTGTTGATGAATACGCACCTCGAAGTCCTGATAGGCCTCGAGGATGGTCTTGGCATTGTCGACATGGGCGCCGGTGTTGAGGATGGCCAGGGCGCACTGGCGGAACAGGGTGTAAAGGCTACCGGTACCGACTTCACTCAGTTGCTGCACTTCACGTTGTGACAGCGTCTCCAGGCTGCCTTTGGGGCTGACGGATGCATTGATGACATTGCGTTGAGGCATCTAAGTCTTTCCTGTGCGGGTAAAACATCCTTCTTTGACAACACCATACCGAGAAATGCGGACGGCAACGAGGGGGGGCAACAAAAACCTCATGAGACCGAGCCGCCTGCTTCGCGGGTAAACCCGCTCCCACAGGTATCGCGCTGCTTTCAGAACCTGCGCAGTACCTGTGGGAGCGGGTTTACCCGCGAAGCAGGCGACTCGGTCTCAAGTCATCCCAACAGCCTCTGCACACCCAAGGTAATCGCTACGCCGCCAAACACCAGCCAGAGGTTGAGAATCGCCCCGGTGGCCAGCGCCCGCGGCCCGGCCTGGCGAATCTGGCTGAAGCGCGTTTCCATGCCCAGCGCGGTCATGGCCATGGTCAGGGCAAAGGTATCCAGGCTGTTGACCGCCTGCGTCACGCTGCCCGGCAGTACCTGCAGCGAATTCACCAGCACCAGCGCAAGGAAGCCGAAGGCGAACCAGGGCATGGCGATGCGCCCGTTGCCCTGTGCCTGGCCCGGCTGGCGCGCGCGGCTGATCCAAAACCCGACCACCAGCAGCACCGGTACCAGCAGGATCACCCGAGTCATCTTGACGATGGTGGCGATATGCGTGGCCTCGGGGCTGACGTTGCTGGCCGCACCGACTACCTGGGCCACTTCGTGAATGGTGCCACCCAGGAACAGCCCGGCGCCCATGGTGTCCAGTTGCAGCCAGCCGGCATTGATCGCCAATGGGAAGAGGAACATCGACAGGGTGCCGAACAGCACCACGCTACCAACCGCCATGGCGCTTTTGTGCGGTGCACTGCGCAGGGCCGACTCGAAGGCCAGAACCGCTGCGGCGCCGCAGATGGCGCTGCCGGCCGCAGTCAGCAAGGCGGTTTCGCGGTCCAGCTTGAACAGCTTCATGCCGCACCACAGGCCGATCAGCAGGGTGCTGGACACCACCAGCAACGACACGATGAGCCCGGACCAGCCGACTTCGGCAATTTCCTGCAGGCTTACCCGCAGGCCGAAGAAGGCCACGGCAATGCGCAGCAGGCCGCGGGCGGAAAAGTTGATACCCGCTGCCCAGCTGGCCGGTAAACCGTCACGCAGTGCGTTGCCGTAAAGCGCACCGGCGACGATACCGACAATCAGCGGGCTGATACCCAGGTTGGCGATGGCGGGCAGGGCGGCCAGCTGGGTGACCGCAAGCGCGAACAGCGCGACGAACAGGATGCCATTGAGCCGCCCTCGGGTAGAGAGGGTAGGCGCCAAGGCGGGTGTGGATGGAACCGTGGCCATGTGAGCCCTCCGGAAAGGTGTTTCGACATGGCTTACGTTAATCTGGTTATAAGCTTATAAAAAATCGTAATTCAGAATGGCAAATATCCGTTGAGCTGATATTTTGCACTCATGACCCCAGAACAACTGATAACGTTCGCCACCGTCGCCGAGCACGGCAACATCAGCCATGCGGCCCAGGCTCTGCACCTGTCGCAGCCGGCCGTGTCCGGCCAGCTCAAGCTGCTGCAGGAAGCCTTTGGCGAGCCCCTGTATCAGCGCGCAGGCCGTGGTGTGCGGCTGACAGCAGCCGGTGAGCAATTGTTGGCCCATGCCGAGCGCCTGCGCGAAACCTTCCGTCAAGCCCAGGCGTTGCGCGAGGCCATGCGCGGGCTGGAGCGCGGTACCTTGCGCATCGGCGCCAGTACCACGCCGGCCAGCTACCTGCTGCCCTACCTGATTGCCGATTTCCATGCCCGCTACCCCGAGGTGCTGGTAAGCACCTCCAACGGCAATACGGCGGAAATTGTCGCTGCGCTGGACAGCGTAGATATCGCCCTGATCGAAGGGCCACCTGGGCAGGAGCTGCCATTGGGCACGGCGGTGACAGCGTGGCGGGAAGACGAGATCGTGGCCATCGTGCCGCGTGGTCATCCGCTGGCTGGCAGTGATCGGCAGACGCTGGCGTCGCTGGGGGCTTACCCCTTGGTACTGCGTGAGAGTGGTTCGGGTGTGCGGCAGATCGTCGAGCGGGCGTTTGCCCGCAGCGGCGTGGCAATGCGCGTGGCGCTGGAGATTGCCGGGGTGGAAGGGGTGAAGGAAGCGGTGCGGGCCGGGATGGGGATCGGTTTTGTGTCGGCGATGTCGATCCGGCATGAGGACGGGGCGTTGCAGCGGTTGCAGGTTGGGCCAGAGCCCTTGGTCAGGCGGTTTTCGATACTGATGCCACATGCAGCGACGCCCTCGCGGGCGGCGGCGCGGTTCCTTGAGTTGTGTATTGGCCTGCAAGAGGTGGGGTGACTGTACCGGCCTTTCGCGGGTGAACCCGCGAAGAGGCCAGCACAGGCACCCTCAATCCACCTTGAACACATGCTTCAGATAGGCCACGAAGTTCTCATCCCGGCACTGTGTCTTGCCCGGGCTGTCGGAAATCTTGGCCACCGGTGCCCCATTGCACGCCGTCATCTTGATCACGATGTTCATCGGCTCCACCCCCGGGATATCGCAGGTCAGCCGGGTACCAATGCCAAAGCTCACATTGATCCGCCCATGCAGCGCCCGGTACAGCCGCAGCGCCTTGGCAAGGTCCAGCCCGTCGGAAAAGATCAGGGTCTTGCTCTTCGGGTCGATCCCCAGCCGCTCATAGTGGGCAATGGCCTTTTCCGCCCAGGCCAGCGGGTCGCCCGAATCGTGCCGCAGGCCATCGAACAGCTTGGCGAAGTACAGGTCGAAATCGCCCAGGAATGCGTCCATGGTGATGCAGTCGGTCAGGGCGATGCCCAGCAGCCCCCGGTATTCCCGCACCCAGCATTCCAGCGCAGCGGCTTGGCTGTCGACCAGTCGTGGGCCGAGCTGCTGGTGGGCCATGAACCATTCGTGGGCCATGGTGCCGATCGGCTTGAGCTGGTATTCACGGGCCAGGTGCACGTTGCTGGTACCGACAAAGCGGCCCGGGAAGTCACGTTTGAGAATGTGTACCACCTCTTCCTGCACCCGGTAGGAGAAGCGCCGCCGGGTGCCGAAGTCGGCCAGTTGGAAACCGGCCAGTTCTTCGGCGCTGGCCTCCGTCGTTAGCCAGTCGAGGTTCTGATACAGGCGCTCGCGGACTTGCTCTATCACCACCTCGCGGTACCGGTAGCGGTTGCGCACCTCGCTGATGATCGCCAGCAGCGGGATCTCGTACAGAATCACATGCAGCCACGGCCCGCGCACGCGAATCGCCAGTTGCCCGGCAGCATCCAGGCCCACCTGCACATAGCGCAGGTTGAAGCGGAACAGGCTGAGAAAACGGATGAAGTCCGGTTTGATGAACGGGATCTTTTCCAGGTAGGCGAGCTGGTCATGAGTGACGCTGACATCGGCCAGTTGCTCGACCTGGTAACGGATTTCCGCCAGGTAAGGTGCGAGGTTCTCGCCGTTACGGCAGCGGAATTCCCATTCCACTTCGGCGTTGGGGTAGTTGTGCAGCACCGCCTGCATCATGGTGATCTTGTAGAAGTCGGTGTCCAGCAGGTTCTGGATGATGCGCGGGCCGAAAACGCTGTCGCTCATGGGCGGTCTTCCTTGATCAGAGAGAGCTGGTAGTCCAGCGCCGCTTCGTCGCCGCAGAGGATCACGCCCTCGGCGGCCAGGGCGCCACACGCCTCGATGGCGCCTGCCTGGGTGAGTGCACGGCAGGCCGGCAGGTACAAAAGCACCTGGAAACCGGCCTGGCGCAATTGGCGGGCGGTGGTCCTGACGCAATAGTCCAGGGCCAGGCCACCGACAATCACTGCACCTACCTGCTGTACCTTGAGGTACTCGATTACCCCGGTGGAGCGACGCTCGGCCAGGTCGTGGTAGCAGGCGCCGTAGGGGTGCAGGTCGGGCTCGACGCCTTTCCACACGAAATAGTCGTAGTCGATGGGAGCAGGCAAGCCGGGCAGCAGCTCGAAACCGGGAGTGCCGGGGACGCAGTGACTGACCCAAGTCAGGTCGGCGTTGGCCAGGGACAGGGGTTGCAACATGTGTGCGGGGTCGGCGACCACCCAGGCGGCGTTGGCCGGGTGGGCGTCCTTGCTGCCCAGGCGCAGGTCGGCACGCAAGGCCATGGTATTGAGATCTGCCGCGATTTCATCGCCTTCAGGAACCGGCAGTTCTTGCGGCACGTTGCTGGTGAAGCCGTTCTGGGCGTCGACATCGAAACTGGCGATCTTCATGGCGGTTCTCCTTGCTGGAATGGCTATATAATTCACCTGGTGTATTAAGTGTGTCAAGCGCCATTTTATATCGGGTTTCTGCTTGCCTTACTTAGATGCCCTGGTGGATTATAATGAGCTTGAACAAGGAGTCGCCCGGTGAGTACAGTCGAAGTCCTGGCCAGCGTCGATATCGTCGCCCTGCGCATGGCCCCCGAAGCTCAGCATCTGCAAGTGCTGTTGCACCGTCGTGAGCGTGAACCGCATGCCGGCCAATGGGCCTTGCCCGGGGTCATCGTCAATGGCCGCATCCCCGACACCAGCCTGGAAGCGGCCGCCGAACGTGCGCTGCGCGAGAAAGCCCAAGTCGTACCGTGCTACATGGAACAGGTGGGGACCGAGGGCAATGCTTTCCGCGACCCGCGTGGCTGGTCGCTCAGTACCTATTACCTGGCATTGCTCGAACCGGGGCAGGTCGTCGAGTGCGAGCAACTGGCGTTTTTCGACTTGGACAGCGTATTGGCGCGCAAGGTGCTGTTGCCATTTGATCACAACCTGTTGGTGGAGCTTGCCCGTGAGCGGCTGGCGGCGAAGACGGTGTACAGCAGCCTGCCGCTGTACTTGCTGGCGGAGAAGTTCACTGTGCTGGATGCGCTAGGTGCGGTGCAGGCTTGCCTGGGGCAGGCGGTGAACAACACCTCGCTGCGCAAACGCCTGGAGCGCTTGCGCGAATTGGGATGGGTGAGTGATACCGGGGAGAAGAACCAGCCGAGGCTGGGTAGGCCGCAGCAGTTGTATCGATATACGCCGCAGGGTGAGCGGGCGTTCATGTTTGACCGCAGTTTATTGCCGGAAGGAGGATAGAGCCCGCGGTATCTCCGCTTCAGGAAGGTAACCTGTTAAAAATGACAGTATTGAAGTCACGGGGTTCTTGTTAGGGTAAATGCTCTAAGCGACGAGGGCGGCTTTATAATGAATCTTTGCTTTCGTAATGCCACTTTCCATAACCAGCGCAATCATGCCAAAACATATACGCCTTATGGCTTTTCCGTCAGCCCGGAATGTTTGGCTCTTATCGGGTTTGCCGGTCAATTGCAAGACATGTTTAGTGGCTGTTATTTGCTAGGGAACGGGCGCCGTACATATAGTTCATCACTTTGCCGCTTTGTCAGTCCCGACTTTTTGAGCCCGTTTGGTCGTGGTGGGGTAAATGCCTACGCATATTGTTCCGGTGATCCCGTGAATTATATTGATCCTTCAGGATTCAACAGGAACGGAGTCAGGGGGCGAGCGAATCCTCAAATGGAGTTGGATATTGCCGGTTTGGAAGTCGCAGGTTTTCCGCCAAGCTTGCATCCACAGCTTTCGCACTTCAGGAAGGTGGCAAGGGGAATACATCGAGGGCAAATGGAAAACAGCAAAGTAGTCGCACGATTATATAAGCAAGCTGCTCCACACTATGCGTACAATCGATGGGATCTTAAATACAATTTTGAAACTGGTGGATTTGCAGCGGATTTTGTGAGTGGTGATCCTATTTCTCATTTGCCGGCTGGTAATTATGAAGTGAAGCAGAATGTCTTTGTATTAGGCGTTGGAGCTTTTAGGCCTGCACGGGGGCTCGGAAATTATAAGTCTTACGAAGTCAGTAAAGCAGACCTCGCGGGATTTTCGCTTCCCGCTGCTCAGCACGATAGAGCGCAGCTTGGAGAGTCAGCATGGCCTGAAGTTGCTAAAGCAATGTGGAATGTGCGTTTTGGAAGGGAGATCGACAAGTTTGATGAGATGCTTGAAAACTATGGACCACCGGCAGTCCCCACTCCACCCCCTAGGCGGCGCTGATCTTGGACGCGAGCCTTTATCGCATTCGTCGTAGAGGCACGCCGTGCATTGAGCCGCGCCGGGGAAAGTCATTCAATGCGCGCAGCGGCTGGCATCGCCTTGTTCCGCTGGTACCTTGCGCGCCGCCGCCAGGATGGTCGCCAGCACGATCATGGCGATGAACGCCGGGAAGCTGGCGAAGCCCAGGGTGGCCACGGCCACGCCGCCAACTTCACGGCGATGAAGAAGGTTACCCAGTGGGCAGCCAGCAGGGCGCCGGTCAGGCCCAGCACCGGCAGATTGCGCAGGGTGAGGGCGTCTAGCAGGCGCGCGCCCGTGAGCCCGGCGACGAAGCCCAGGGCGATGAAGGCAAAGGAGGCGCGGCCGAAGGTGATGATGCTGGCGTCGGCCTCGATCAGGTGACCGAGGATACCGGTCAGGCCGAACAGCACAGCGGCGATATGGGCAGCGCACATAAATTTTCGCATTGGCTCCCATAGATGGAGCATGGAAATCTGCTTGGGTTTTGTGCTGCCCGTACCGGCCTCTTCGCGGGCTTGCCCGCTCCCACAGGAATGTCACCGGCCTCGAAGGCTGTGGTGTCCCTGTGGGAGCGGGCAAGCCCGCGAAGAGGCCGGCACTGGTTGAATCAGTGCCCCATGGCCACCTTGGCACTCATCTGCCGGCGACGGTAGGCGCTGTCACGGCTGGCCAGCCACCAGTACAGCGGCGAGGTAACCGCCAGCCCCACCAGCCACGACAGGTCCGCACCGTTGATATGCTCGGAAATCGGCCCGACATACAGGGGCGTGTTCATGAACGGGATCTGCACCACGATGCCCACGGCATAAGCGATCAGCGCCTGCGGGTTGTAGCGCCCGTAGATGCCGCCATCGACCTGGAAGATCGACTGGATGTCGTAGTCACCCTTGTGAATGGCATAGAAGTCGATCAGGTTGATCGCTGTCCATGGCACCAGCACCACCAGCAGCACCAGCACCATGTCGACGAAGTGGCCGATGAAGTCCGCCGAGGCGAACACCGCCACCACGCAACAGGCCGTCAGTACGACCAGCGACAGCACGGCGCGGCTCCTGGCGGTGGGGATCCAGCGGTGGGCGAAGGTTTGCACCAGGGTGATGATCGACAGCACTGCGCCATACAGGTTGAGGGCGTTGTGGCTGATCACGCTGAGCAGGAACAGCACCAGCATGATCGGGCCGAGGGTACCGGTGGCCAGCTTGACCGCGTCCATGGTGTCCATGCCGGCCGGGATCGCCAGCACCGCCACGGCGCCGAAGATGAACGACAGGCTGGAACCCAGGGCCGAGCCCAGGTAGGTAGTCCAGAACGTCGAGCTGACCTTCACGTCTGCTGGCAGGTAGCGCGAGTAGTCTGACACGTAGGGCGCAAAGGCGATCTGCCACAGCGCTGCCAGCGACACCGTGGCCAGCCAGCCCGCCAGGTTGAAGCCACCGCGCGTGAGGAAGTCGTCACTCTGTACGTGGCTGAAGATGTAGCCGAAGCCGACCACGATGCCGATACCCAGCACCCAGGTACCAATGCGGTTGAGCACGTGGATGAAGCGGTAGCCGATGATGCCGATGATGCCCGAGCCCAGCGCACCGATGACAATGCCCACCGACACCGGCACGGCATCGACCACGCCGTGCAGCGACTTGCCCGCGAGGACGATGTTGGAGGCGAAGAAGCCGATGTACATGACCCCGGCGATCACCACCACCAGCAGCGCACCGAGCGAGCCGAACTGGGCGCGGCTCTGGATCATCTGCGGGATGCCCATTTGCGGGCCTTGTGCCGAGTGCAGCGCCATCAGTACGCCACCGACCAGGTGGCCGACCAGGATAGCGACGATGCCCCATACCAGGTTCAGGTGGAACAGTTGCACACCCAGTGCGCCGGTGACGATGGGTAGCGGCGCGATGTTGCCGCCGAACCACAGTGTGAACAGATCCCTTACCTTTCCATGGCGGTCTTGCGGGGGCACGTAGCCGATCGTGTGTTTTTCTATGAGGGGTGCCGAATTGGCTGCACTGGTCATGACTGACTCCAAGGCAAGGTAGGGCATCGGGAGCTGCCCGGGGGCGTGCCGGCGAAGGGCGACGCGTTCTTGTTGGAGCGATGATGCGGGGCGCGGGGGCAACGAGAAATTAGTAAATATGTGCCCATAAACGTTAAAAAAACTAAGGCTGACAAAAGGTTAAGCGGGGGACGGTAGCAAGGAGGGTGCCAGGGGGCGGGAGGGCTTGGGCTAGAGGGATTTGGGCCTGATGGAGGCGAGAAGCGGTGTGCTTTGGTGGTGCGCCGTGCGCGTTTGCAGGGCGGATAGAAATGCTGCCTGTGCTGGCCCTTTCGCGGGTGAACCCGCTCCCACAGGTACTGCGCATGGCTTGAAATCAATGCGGTCGAGGTGGGAGCGGGTTCACCCGCGAAAGGGCCGACACAGGCAAAACGCTACATCGGCAACAACCGATCCTGAATCACCTCTTTCATCACCAGCGTCGAACTCAACCGCTTCACATTGGGAATGCTGGTCAGCTGCTCGTCATACAGCTTCTGGAACGCGGGCAGATCCTTGGCCACCACATGCAGCAGGTAATCCGGGTCGCCAAACAGCCGCTGCGCTTCGACGATCTGCGGGATTTCAGCCAGCGCCGCTTCAAAGTCCGCAACCGGCTGGCGGGTGACTTCGCGCAGGGTCACGAATACCAGCGCGGCAAAGTTCAGCCCCAGCGCGCTCGGCGCCAGGCGGGCGTGATAGCCAAGAATCGCCCCTGATTCCTCCAGTGCCTTCAAGCGCCGATGGCAGGGCGACAGGCTGAGCCCCACACGGTCGGCCAGTTCGGTCACCGATAACCGACCGTCTTTTTGCAGTTCGGCAAGCATTTTTCGATCGGTCCTGTCCATCGAGAAGAATCTTCCAGTAATTGAAGGTTGTCGGGGAATATACGAAAGAAAATCCCTTGGCGGAATCCGTAATCTTTGGTCATCCCAAAGCAGTGGAAAAGGAAGATTCAAGTGGCTCTCAGTGTTCTGACGGCGTTCTGGGCCGTGTCGATGCTGTTCGTTATTACCCCGGGCGCGGACTGGGCCTATGCCATTTCGGCCGGCATGCGCGGGCGCTGGGTTATGCCTGCGGTGGCGGGGATGCTGTCGGGGCATTTCCTCGCGACCCTGGTGGTGGCGGCCGGGGTCGGCAGCCTGCTGGCCGGCCACCCGCTGGCGCTGACCTTGCTGACCCTGGCGGGGTGCAGCTACCTGCTGTGGCTGGGTGGCAACCTGCTGCTGAGCCCGGCATTGCCGGCGGCTGGGCGGGACGGGGCGGGGGAGTCGGGTTCACGCTGGGCATTGAAGGGGTTTTGCGTCAGTGGCTTGAACCCGAAGGTGTTCCTGCTGTTCCTGGCCCTGTTGCCGCAGTTCACCGACCCGCAGTCGAGCTGGCCGGTGCCGCTGCAGATCTTGCTGCTGGGCCTGGTGCACCTGTGCAGCTCGCTGGTGATCTACTCGCTGGTCGGCTATGGCGCCAAAGCCGTGTTGAGCACTCGGCCGGGGGCTGCGAGGCTGGTTGGCCGGGTGTCGGGAGTGGCGATGATAACGGTGGCCCTGGGTTTGATAGCCGGCCAGATTCGTTGAGGCCGGTACAGACGACAAGCAAAGCCTCGGATAAACTCGCAGCACTTCAACGCACATCCAGGACGTGCCCCATGCCAGAAACCACACAGCTGCTCACCTTCGCCCTGATCTGCCTCGGCATGGTCCTTACCCCAGGGCCGAACATGATCTACCTTATCTCCCGATCGATTTGCCAGGGCCGCAAGGCCGGGCTGATTTCGTTGGGTGGTGTGGCCCTGGGCTTCGTCATCTACATGTTCTGCGCCGCGCTGGGCATCACTGCCCTGGTGATGGCTGTGCCCTTTGCCTACGACGCGCTGCGCATCTGTGGCGCGTTGTACCTGTTGTACCTGGCCTGGCAGGCACTGCGCCCTGGTGGCCGTTCGCCGTTCCAGGTTCGTGATCTGCCTGCCGACAGCCCGCGGCGGCTGTTCACCATGGGCTTTGCCACCAGCCTGCTCAACCCCAAGATCGCCGTCATGTACCTGTCGTTGATGCCACAGTTCATCGAGCCGGGGCATGGCAGCGTGCTGCTGCAGTCGCTTGTGCTGGGGTCGACGCAGATCGCCATCAGTGTTTCGGTCAATGCACTGATCGCTATCATGGCCGGGTCCATCGCCCTGTTCCTCGCCGGTCGCCCGCTGTGGCAGCAGGTTCAGCGCTGGCTGATGGGCACAGTACTGGCGGGCCTGGCCGTGCGCATGCTGGCGGAAGGACGGCGTTGAGCGCTAGGCTTCGGGCGGTGGTTCCTGGGGCAGGTACAAGGTAAAGGTGGTGCCTTGGCCCGGGACACTGTTCACCTGCACATCGCCCCCGGACTGCCTGGCAAAACCGAACACCTGCGACAGCCCGAGCCCGGTGCCTTCACCCGGTGCCTTGGTGGTGAAGAACGGGTCGAAGATGCGCTCCAGCAGTTCGGCGGCAATGCCGACACCGCTGTCGCTCACCGAAATCGCCGCGAACGGGCCCGGTTGTGGCGCCTGGCCGCGCAGGGCGGGCAGATGCTGGTCGGCCTGCAGGCGCAGTTGCAAGGTGCCTTCGCCGGCCATGGCATCGCGGCCGTTTAGCATCAGGTTGATTACCGCGGTTTCCAGCTGATTGAGGTCGGCGCGGATATGGCAAGGCGCCTGCGGCAATTGCAGCTCGACCTGGATCCGTGTACCGGTGGCAGTGTCGAGCATGTCGGCCATGGCCTCCAGTCGTGGCCCGGCCTCGAACACTTGCGGGCTCAGGGCCTGGCGGCGGGCGAAGGCCAGCAATTGGCCGGTCAGCCTGGTACCGCGGTCGACGGTGTCGGATATGGTCTTGAGGTAGCGTTCTCGGCGCTGTGCATCGAGGTCAGGGCGTTGCAGAAAGTGCAGCGACGAGCGAATGATGGTCAGCAGGTTGTTGAAGTCATGGGCCACGCCACCGGTAAGTTGGCCGATGGCTTCGAGCTTCTGGGTCTGGCGCAGCACGGCTTCTGTGTGCAACAACTGGCTGGTGCGATCGTCGACGCGCTGTTCGAGGGTGGCATTCATTGCCTCCAGTGCCGCCATGGCGTCGCGTACCTTGGCGTGGGCCTGTCCCCGCTGTATATGCGCCCAGGAGCGCTCGGTGACTTCGCTGATCAGCGTCTGCTCATGGTAGGTCCACTTGCGTGGCGCCTTGTCGTGGATGGCCATCAGCGCGGTCAGCCGGCCGCCTTTGATCAGAGGCATGCAAATGGTCGCGGTGATGCCGATGGCCTGGAAGGTGGCAGCTTCCTCCGGGGATAGCTCGCTCAGGTTGTCCTGGATGACCAGCGGCAGGCCACTGCGCAGGCGGCCGAGCGCCAGCTTGCCGAAGTCCTGCAGCCGGTAGCGGCCCAGCAGGTGCGGCGAGCCGGGCGCCACGGCGTCACCGCAGATGGTGAAACCGTCTTCGTCTGGTTCCATCACCGCGTAGGCGCAACTCGACAGTTGCAGGTGCTCGACCAGCATGCGCGTGGTAGTTGCAAGGATCTGCTCCGGGTCGGTGGCATCTGCCACGGCGCGGCCCAGGTCGTCGAGGAACTTCAGGCGCTGGTTGGCGAGCACGCTGGCGGTGGTTTCGGTGACCGTATCCAGCATGCCCAGCACCTTGCCATCGTGATCGCGGATGGGGCTGTAGCAGAAGGTGAACCAGGCCCGTTCGGGGCCGCCGTTGCGGTCGATGACGAGCGGGAAGTCTTCGATGTACACCGCCTCGCCAGCCATGGCGCGGTTGGCCAGGTCGCCGATATCAGCCCAGGCTTCCTGCCAGACAGTGCTGAAGGGGATGCCAAGTGCCGAGGGCTTTTGCCCGAGAATCTGCGAGAAAGCGTCGTTGTGCAGGGTTAGCAGGTCGGGGCCCCAAAGTACGGCTTGCGGGAAGCGCGAGGCCAGGCACAGGGCCAGGCAAGTTTTCAGCGAGTCAGGCCAGTGCTGCAGAGGGCCCAGCGGGGTGGCGGCCCAATCGTGGTTGCGGATGCGCTCGGCCATCAGCCCGCCGCCGTCTAGCCATTTTGCCATGTGTTCTGCTGGTCCTTTTTCGCAAGGCCCTAAGGGTGCATCCAGAATAGACGTTTGGCGAGAATTTTTGGTGGCTGTATCGGCCTCTTCGCGGGTAAACCCGCTCCCACAGCGATAGCACATTGCTCAAGGTGTGCACCGTACCTGTGGGAGCGGTTTTACCCGCGAAGAGGCCGGCCCAGGCTAGCGAATGAAGTGCACTTTGCCAGTGTCGTCATTGCCCATGTAGATGCCATAAACCCCGGCCTGTCGCTCGAGGATATAGCGCTCCAGGATCTGCCGGATCGCCGGGTAGTAGATTTCATCCCAAGGGACTTCATCCGGCTCGAAAAACTTGTACGCCAGCGTTTCCGGCCCGTACTGCCCGGTTTCTTCGGTGGCGATGGCGCGGAAGATGATGTAGACCTCGCTGATCTTCGGGACGCTGAAGATCGAGTACGGCGAGACGATTTCGGCGCGTACACCGCTTTCTTCCCAGACCTCGCGCAGTGCGGCCTGCTCGGTGGTCTCGCCAGCTTCCATGAACCCGGCCGGCAAAGTCCAGGTGCCAGGGCGCGGCGGGATGGCGCGCTGGCACAGCAGGTACTTGCCATCACGCTCGATGATGCAGCCGGCGATGATCTTCGGGTTGATGTAGTGGATATAGCCGCAGCCGGTGCAGTGCAGGCGTTCGTGGGTGTCGCCTGTGGGAACGCCCCGGGCTAGTTCCGTGGTGCAGTGCGGGCAGTAGCGCGGGGCGTTGGGCATCGTCAGCGACCTATACGTGGTTCCTTCAGGGCCAGGGGCTCGACGATGTCGCGCACCTTGGTGTTGTCATCCTGCTTCTGGCGCAGGTAGTCCAGGGCCACCTTGGCGGCGGCGCGGACGTGGTCGACCGAGGCCTGGTGGGCAACCAGCGGGTCACCGCTCTTGATCGCCTCGACGATCTTTTCCATTTCGCGGTTGCTGGCGCCGCGTCGGTTCTCCTGCGACACCGAGGTGGCGCGCAGGTAGCTGATGCGCGCCTGCAACTGGCGCAGCTGCTGTGCCGCCACCTGGTTGCCGGAGCCTTCCAGCAGCACATCGTAGAAACCTTGTACCGAATCCAGCACCTGTTGCAGCTCGCCTTCCTCGAGGGCTTCGCGGTTGACCTCCAGCGCACGTTCCAGTGCACGAATGTCCTTGGCTTTGGCGTTGAGGGTGAACAGCTGCACGATCAGGCCTTCGAGCACGCAGCGCAGCTCGTAGATGTCGCGGGCGTCTTCCAGGGTGATGATGGCCACGCGCGGGCCCTTGGCGTCGGCGAATTCCACCAGGCCTTCGGACTCCAGGTGGCGCAGGGCTTCACGCACCGAGGTGCGGCTGACGCCGAGGCGGTCGCAGAGGTCGCGCTCGACCAGGCGGTCGCCTGGCAGCAGGTGGAAGTTCATGATCGCGGCGCGCAGCTTGTCGAGCACGATTTCGCGCAGGGTAACGGGGTTGCGGTTGACCTTGAAGCTGTCGTCGAGTGGCTGGCGTTTCATCAAGTGCGCTCTTAAAGAGGCTGCCCGGCCGCAACCGCAACAGCACCACGAACCTGGGTGCTCCTTGCGTGGGTTCGAACAGCCCGGTGTTAACGGGTTGACTCCGCATCGGCTTCAGCGAATGCTTCGCGGGCCAGGCGGAAACTGTCCACCGCCGCGGGCACGCCGCAATAAATGCCGACCTGGAGCAGGATCTCGCGAATCTGTTCACGGCTCAGGCCATTACGCAAGGCGCCGCGAATGTGCAGCTTGAGCTCGTGGGGCCGGTTGAGCGCGGAAATCATGGCCAAGTTTATCATGCTGCGCTCTTTGAGCGACAAGCCTTCGCGGCCCCAGACGTGGCCCCAGCAGTATTCGGTGACCAGCTCCTGCAACGGCCTGGTGAAGTCGTCGGCGTTCTGGATCGAGCGGTTGACGTAGTCCTCGCCCAGCACCTGGGTGCGGATCTGCAGGCCTTTTTCGTACTTTTCATTGCTCATGGGCAGTACTCCGGATCAAAACAGGGTCATTTGCGTTGGCTTCTTCGCGGGTGAACCCGCTCCCACAGGTACTGCACAGGTTTCAGCATCTGTGCGATCCCTGTGGGAGCGGGTTTACCCGCGAAGAAGCCAACGCCGAGCTCAAGGTCTATCAGCCCAGGGGCGGCAGGGCGCCCAGCTTGCCCTTGTGGTACACCATCGGCGTTACCGGTTCGGCCGGCAGCACCAGGTTCTTCACCGCACCGACGATAATCGCGTGGTCACCGCCGTCGTACTCGCGCCACAGTTCGCACTCGATGATCGCCGTGGCCTTGGCCAGCAGCGGGTTGCCCAGCTCGCTCAGGTGCCAGTCGATGCCGTTGGCCTTGTCCTTGCCCTTGCCGGCGAAGGCATAGGCCTCGGCGGTCTGGTCGGCGGACAGCAGGTGAATCGCGAACTGCTTGCTGTCACGCAGGATGGGGTAGGTGTCGGAGGCGTAGTTGGGGCAGAACAACACTAGCGCCGGGTCGATCGACAGCGCGCTGAACGCGCTGGCAGTGATGCCGACGATGCCACCGTCGGCGTCGAGGGTGGTGACCACCGTGACGCCGGACGGGAAGGAGCCCATCACGTCTTTGTAGATGCCTGGTTCGATCATGGGCGCAATCTCCTAGCGCATGACAAAGGGGTCGGGCATGGGCGCGGTGGACAGGTTGATCCACACCGTCTTCAGCTCGGTATAGGCCAGCACCGAATCGATGCCGCTCTCGCGGCCGTAGCCGCTGTTCTTGAACCCACCGATCGGCGCCATGGCCGATACGGCACGGTAGGTGTTGACCCAGATGATCCCCGAACGCACGTCGCGGGCCAGGCGGTGGGCACGGCCCAGGTCGCGAGTCCAGATGCCGGCGGCCAGGCCGAACTGCGAGTCGTTGGCGATGGCCAGGGCTTCTTCCTCGGTCTTGAAGCGGATTACCGCGGCAACCGGGCCGAACACCTCTTCCTGCATGATGGTCATCGAATTGCTGTCGCACTCGAACAGGGTCGGCTCGTAGAACCAGCCGTCACCCTCGACCTCGGCACGCTTGCCGCCCATGTGCAGCTTGGCGCCTTCGGCCTTGGCCGCGGCCACCAGGCCTTCGACCACTGCCAGCTGTTGCGCGGTAGCCATGGGGCCCATTTCGCTGGCGTCGTCCTGCGGGTTGCCGATGCGGATACGCTTGGCACGGGCGATCAGGCGTTCGACGAACTCGTCGAAGATTTCGTCCTGCACCAGCAGGCGCGAGCCGGCCACGCAGCTTTGCCCGGAGGCGGCATAGATGCCGGCCACGGCGCCGTTGATGGCGCTGTCCAGGTCGGCGTCGGCGAAGATGATGTTCGGCGACTTGCCGCCCAGCTCCAGCGACAGCTTGGCGAAGTTCTCGGCGCTGCTGCGCACCACGTGGCGGGCGGTGGCGGCACCGCCAGTGAAGGCGATCTTGCGCACCAGCGGGTGACGGGTCAGCGCCGCGCCGGTGCTGGGGCCGTAGCCGGTGACCACGTTGACCACACCGGCCGGGAAGCCGGCCTCGAGGGCCAGGCGGGCCAGTTCGAGGATGGTCGCCGAGGCGTGCTCGGACGGTTTGAGCACGATGGTGTTGCCGGCGGCCAGGGCCGGGGCGAGCTTGATTGCGGTGAGGTACAGCGGGCTGTTCCACGGGATGATCCCGGCCACCACGCCGATCGGCTCGTGCACGGTGTAGGCGAACAGGTCGGGCTTGTCCAGCGGCAGGGTGCCGCCTTCAAGCTTGTCGGCAAGGCCTGCGGTGTAGTGGAAGAACTCTGGCAGGTAGCCGACCTGGCCGCGGGTTTCGCGGATCAGCTTGCCATTGTCACGGCTTTCCAGCTGGGCCAGGTGTTCCTTGTTTTCGGCAATCAGGTCACCCAGGCGACGCAGCAGCTTGCCGCGCGCGGTGGCGGTGATGCTGCGCCATTGCTTGCTGTCGAAGGCGCGCTGGGCGGCTTGCACGGCCAGCTCCACATCGGCCTCGTCGGCGTCGGGCAGTTGCGCCCAGGCCTGGGCGGTGGCCGGGTTGAGGCTGTCGAAGGTCTTGCCGCTCTGGGCATCGCGCCATTGGCCGTCGATGCACATCTGGAAACGAACGAGGGTCATGCAACAATCCCCTTGGCGGATTCGGTGAGGGTGCGGGCTTGCGCGAGGAAGTCCAGCAGCATCTTGTTGACTTCACGCGGTGCTTCCACTGGCATCATATGCCGTTGCTCGGCGAGGACCACGCTGCGTGCACCAGGAATGCTGGCGGCGAGCTGGCGGGTCATGGCCGGGGTGGAGCCCGAGTCGAGTTCGCCAGTGGCGATCAGCGTCGGTACCTGGATACTGGCCAGGTCGGCGGCGCGGTACATGTCCTGGGTGGCGAACAGCGAATAAGTGGTGTGGTAGCCCTGCGGGTCGTTGCTCGCCAGCACCTGGCGAATGGCGGCGACCTGCGCCGGGTTGGCAGCCTTGTATTCGCGGCTGAACCAGCGGTCGAGCGCGGCGTCGACGTTGGCGTCGGGGCCCATCTGCGCAGCCTGGGCGGCGCGGGCGATAACCCCGGCACTCTGCTCGGGGGTGCGGTTGAACACGCTGTTGAGCACTACCAGTGCCGCCAGGCGTTGTGGGTAGCCGAGGGCGAACGCCCGGGCGACCAGGCCGCCCATGGAGAAGCCGATCACGGTGGCTTGCGCGATCTGCAGGTGGTCGAGCAGTTCGGCGAGCTGGGCGGCATAGCCTTCCAGGCCGATGTCGGCGGCTGGCAGCGCGCTCTGGCCGTGGCCGAGCATGTCGTAGGCGATGACGCGGTAGTCATTGGCCAGGCCAACGAACTGACCGCCCCACATTTCCTTGTTCAGGCCCACGCCGTGGATCAGTACCACGGGTTGGCCCTGGCCGACGGACAGGTAGCTGGTGCCGGCGGGTGTGCGTTCAGCGACAGGCTGAATCATGGAGGGCGCTCCTTGAAGGTCGGGCGCGGCGGGTAAGCACGCCACGCCCCGGCCCGTCTTGGTTGTTGTTATTGAGCGTTGGCTTTTTCGGCAGCCAGTTCTTCCAGGTCGATGTAGCGGTTGCCGATGCGCGGGTGCAGGCGGCCACCGTCGGAGGCGCCCAGGACCACGACGATTTCATCGGCGCGCGGGGCGTCTTCGATCTGCATTTCCAGGGTGATGTAGTGCGAACGCAGGCCTTCGTCGTCCTTCTGCATCATCGGGATCTGGATCGAAGTGCCCGGGCCACCGCGCTTGTTGGTGAAGCTCAGGTAGCTCTTGGCCTGTACCGCTTCGCGGTAGTGGTTGCCGAAGCGCAGGGTGTGGATTACTGCCGAGGCGTGTTCGATTTCGCCGTCGGCACCAACGACTGCGGCCTTGCCGTAGGCTTCGATCTTGTCGGCGCCGCCGATGGCTGCGGTCAGGCGCTCGACCATCAGGGCACCCAGGTCCGAGCAGTTGGCACGGATTTCCGGCTTCAGATCTTCAACAAAACCGCGCCCGGCCCATGGGTTCTTGATCACGACGGCCAGGCCGACCATGGTCACCGGCTTGTCGGTGGCCTTGCCGCCTTCGATGCGGGTCTCTTCGGAGTAGGTGACGATCTTGCGGATTTCGAAACTCATGGGTGGCTCCTGGTGAGGGTTATCAGCTCTTGTTGTCTGATGGTATACCATAATATTTGTTGTGCAAGAGGCGGCTGGAAATTTCTCTTGCGGGGGGACGAAAGGTGGGCTGATGCCTTGATTTTTGTGCTGTCTGTACCGGCCTCTCGCGGGTGAACCCGCTCCCACAGGTACCCCACAGGTTTCATGGTCTGCGCCAGTCCTGTGGGAGTGGGTTTACCCGCGAAGAGGCCGGTATAGGCAACGGATCAATACTCAAAAAAAGCCCGCTCACGCGGGCCACAGGGCCCACGGGAGCGGGCGTGTCCCGCAATGTTCCAGGCAATGGGAAATCAGGCGAACGCCGGCACCACTTCCTTGATGAACAGCTCCAGCGATTTCTTCTTCTCGGCGTGGGGCAGGCTGTTGTCGCACCAGAAGCTGAACTCGTCGACGCCGAGTTCCTGGTAGTACCTGATACGCGCGATGATCTCTTCCGGCGTGCCGATCATGGTGTTCTTGCGGATGTTCTCCAGCTCGAACGCCGGCACTTCGGCGAACTTCGATTCCGGGCTTGGCTCGAGGAAGCCGTTGACCGGGGTGGTCTTGTTGCCGAACCAGGCATCGAAGGTGCGGTAGAAGCGCGAGATGGCCTGGGCGCCGACTTTCCAGCCTTCCGGCTCGGCCGGGCTGTGCACGTGGGTGTGGCGCAGCACCATCAGTTGCGGGCGCGGCACGCCCGGGTTGTTGTCCAGTGCAGCCTGGAACTTGTTCTTCAGGTCCAGCACTTCCTCGTCACCCTTCATCAGCGGGGTGACCATGACGTTGCAGCCATTGGCCACGGCGAAGTTGTGCGAGTCCGGGTCGCGGGCGGCGATCCACATCGGTGGGGTGGCGTTGAATGGCTTCGGCACGCTGGTGGAGGTCGGGAACTTGTAGACTTCGCCGTCATGGGCGTAGTCGCCTTCCCACAGCTTGCGCACCACCGGCACCATTTCGCGCAGGGCCTTGCCGCCGTCGGTGGCCGGCATGCCACCAGCCATGCGGTCGAATTCGAACTGGTAGGCGCCACGGGCCAGGCCCACTTCCATGCGGCCGTTGCTGATCACATCGAGCAGGGCGCATTCGCCCGCCACACGGATCGGGTTCCAGAACGGCGCGATGATGGTGCCGGCGCCCAGGCGGATCTTGTCGGTGCGCGCAGCCAGGTAGGCCAGCAGCGGCATCGGGCTTGGTGAGATGGTGTATTCCATGGCGTGGTGTTCGCCGATCCACACGGTGCTGAAACCGCCGTTCTCGGCCATCAAGGTCAGTTCGGTCAGGTCTTCGAACAGCTGGCGGTGGCTGACCTGTTCATCCCAACGTTCCATGTGCACGAACAACGAAAATTTCATGGGGCTTTCCTCAACGCTTGAAAGGGGCTGGCGCCTGGCAGGGTTGGCGCCAGCGGTCTCGATTCAGAACAGGCTTCAGGCAAAGGCCGGCAGGCTGGCCATTTTGCCGCGGCAATACACCATCGGCCGTGGCGCCTCTGCAGGGACGATCAGGTTGTGCACCTTGCCGACCATGATGGCGTGATCGCCACCTTCATACTCGCGCCACAGTTCGCATTCGATGACCGCGGTGGCACCGGCCAGGATCGGGTTGCCCAGTTCGCTCAGGGACCACTCGATACCGCTGGCCTTGTCCTTGCCCTTCTTGGCGAACGCGTAGGCTTCGGCCTGCTGTTCACCGGACAACAGATGAATGGCGAAGCGCTTCTGCCTGATCAGCACGGGGTAGGAGTCGGAGGTGTAGTTGGGGCAGAACAGCACCAGCGGCGGGTCCATCGACAGGGAGGAGAAGGCGCTGGCGGTCAGGCCGACGACCGAGCCGTCGTCGTCCTGGGTAGTGATGACGGTAACGCCGGACGGGAAGGAGCCCAGAACCTGCTTGTAGATGGTTGCGTCGATCATCTGGTGTACCTCTATAGGGCTGCGGTGGTCCGCGGTTTTTATCGTTGATGTGTCTGATGGTATACCGTAATACCTATTTTGCAAGCGGAATTTTCAAGCAAGGGTATTGCGCGATGAACGGCTCAAGCCCACGTATACCGTGCGTTTGAGCGGTGTGGCGGTTTGCCGCAGGGCTTGCGCGAGCGGATCAGTGGGCGTTTTTTCCTACGGATCAGTGTTGTCAAAAGTTTGGAATACCATAATATGGTCCGCAGCTGAGAGGCCGCCTAGATGCGGTTTCCTTACAAAGATAAAAACGACCTTTCGAGCTGAATCCTATGTCCCAACCGTCGTCGCAACACCAGTTTGTCGAGAATCACACGGTCGATTACGTTCCACCTGCCGAGCGCCACGGGAAGGCGCGCGACCTGTTCACCCTCTGGTTCAGTACCAACATCGCGCCACTGCCCATCGTCACCGGTGCCATGGTGGTCCAGGTGTTCAACCTGAACCTGTTGTGGGGCTTGGTCGCCATCGTGCTGGGCCATCTGGTCGGGGGCGTGGTCATTGCCCTTGCCTCTGCGCAGGGACCGCAGCTGGGCATTCCGCAGATGGTGCAGAGCCGCGGCCAGTTCGGCCGCTACGGTGCCTTGCTGATCGTGTTCTTCACCGCGCTGATCTATGTCGGCTTCTTCATTTCCAATATTGTCCTGGCGGGCAAGACCATTCACGGCATTGCCCCGAGCGTGCCGATGCCGGGCGCGATCGTGATCGGTGCGCTGAGTGCCACCGCCATCGGCGTGATCGGCTACCGTTTCATCCATATCCTCAACCGCATCGGTACCTGGGTGATGGGTTCGGCGCTGCTGGCCGGCTTCATCATGATGTTCGCCCAGGAACTGCCGGCCGACTTCTTCAGCCGTGGCGCGTTCAACCTGTCGGGCTTCATCGCCACCGTGTCGCTGGGCACCATCTGGCAGATCAGCTTCTCGCCGTACACCTCCGACTACTCGCGCTACCTGCCGCGTGAAGTGGGCATTGCCAAGCCGTTCTGGGCCACCTACTTCGGCGCTACCCTGGGCACCATCCTGTGCTTCAGCTTTGGTGCGGTGGCGGTGCTGTGCGTGCCGGAAGGTACCGATGCGATGGATGCGGTAAAGCAGGCCACCGGCTGGCTGGGCCCGATCCTGATGGTGCTGTTCCTGCTCAACATCATCAGCCACAACGCGCTCAACCTGTATGGTGCGGTGCTGTCGATCGTGACCGCGATCCAGACCTTCATTGCCGAGTGGACACCGAGCATCAAGGTGCGGGTGGTGCTGGCTGGGGTGATTCTGGTGGGCTGCGGCATGGTGGCGCTGAATGCATCGGCGGACTTCATCGGCCAGTTCATCGGCTTGATCCTGGCGCTGCTGCTGGTGCTGGTGCCATGGGCGTCGATCAACCTGATCGACTTCTACCTGATCAAGAAGGGCCAGTACGATATCGCCTCGATCTTCAGGGCCGACGGCGGCGTCTATGGCCGCTTCAACCACCACGCGATCGTTGCCTATGCCTGCGGCATCCTGGTGCAGTTGCCGTTTGCCAATACGTCGCTGTATGTGGGGCCGTACTCCAATATCGTCGAAGGGGCTGACCTTTCGTGGCTGTTCGGCCTGCTGGTGACGGTGCCGCTGTATTACTGCCTGGCGACCCGGGGCAAGGCTGCCGAGAAGGCGGGGCGGGTCGTGAGTGTGAATGACTGATAGAGCGTTGTTGCTGTAACCGGGGCTGCGTTGCAGCCCATTCGCAGCACAAGGCTGCTCCTGCAAGGGAATCACGATGCATGTAGGAGCAGCCTTGTGCTGCGAATGGGCCGCAACGCGGCCCCGGCTATTTCAGCTCAAACCTTGAACTGCGCCACCAGGCCATTCAGGTCCACCGCCAACCGCGACAGATCCTGCGCCGCCGCACTGGTCTGGTTGGCCCCCGCCGAGGTCTGCATCGCCAGGTCGCGGATGTTCACCAGGTTGCGGTCCACCTCCCGCGCCACCTGCGCCTGTTCCTCCGAGGCGCTGGCAATCACCAGGTTGCGCTGGTTGATCGAGGCTATCGCCTCGGCAATCACCTCCAGCGCCTGACCGGCGCCTTGCGCCACCTCGAGCGTGCCGCTGGCGCGGCCCTGGCTGCTGTGCATCGCCGTCACCGCCCGCTCGGTACCGTTCTGGATACCGGCAATCATCTGCTCGATCTCTGCGGTCGACTGCTGGGTGCGGTGGGCGAGGGCGCGTACCTCATCGGCAACCACCGCAAAGCCACGGCCCGCCTCGCCGGCGCGGGCCGCTTCGATGGCGGCATTCAGCGCCAGCAGGTTGGTCTGCCCGGCAATCGCGCCAATCACGTCCAGCACACGGCTGATCTCGTTGGCATTGTTGGCCAGCTGTTCGATCTCGGCCGAGGTGCCGGTCACGTCAGCCACCAGATGCTGGATGGAAGCCAGCGCCTGGTTGACCCGGTCGCGGCCATCACGGGTGGTCTGGTCGGCACCCTTCGAGGCGTCGGCGGTGCTCACGGCGTTGTTCGCCACTTCCTCGACCGCCGCAGTCATCTGGTTGACCGCGGTGGCCGCCTGGTCGATCTCCGCGCTTTGCTGGTGCAGACCGCGGCTGGTGTCTTCGGTGACGGTGTGCAGTTCCTCCGAAGCCGAGGCCAACTGGTCGGACGAGGCGGCGATCTGGCGGATGGTGTCGCGCAGGCTGCCCTGCATGCGGCCCAGGGCGCGCAGCAGCAAGGCAGGCTCGTCGCGGCCGACTACACGGATGTCCTGGGTCAGGTCGCCGGTCGCCACGCGTTCGGCCACGCTCACTGCATCGGCCAGCGGCACGACGATGCTGTGGGTGAGCACGGTGGCAAGGGCGACCAGCGCCAGCATGATCACCAGCAGCGAGACAATGATCGCGATGAACGCCTCGTCAGCCACGTCGCTGCTGCGCTGCGAGGCTTGTTCGGCACCTTTGCCGTTGTAGGCGATCAGCGCCGCCATGGCTTGCATCATGCTGTCGGCGCGCTGGCTCAGAGGGCCGGTGATCTGCTGCTTTGCGTCTTCCATGCGGCCAGCAGCAATGTCCTGCAGCACGCGTGTCTGCAGTTCGAGGTATTGCTGGTGCGCGCTATCGAAGGTGTCGAACAGGGCGCGGTCATCGGCGGCGGTGATGGTGCCTTGGTATGCCTTCAGGCCATCCTTCATCTTGGCATTGGTATCGTCGAGCAGCTGCAGGTTGCGGTTGCGTTCGCTGGGGTTGTTGTCCAGTGCGGTACGCAGGGTGAGGGCGCGGGAGCGGCCAAGATTGCTGCTGATCTCGCTCAGTGCCACCACGGCGGGCATCCAGTTGACCCGGATTTCGTCCGTGGCCTTGTCCATCTGCCGGGTTTCGTAAAGTGCGGCAAGGCCCATGAACAGGACCAGGATGCCCAACAGGGCGAACACGCAGGCAGCGCGAATGCCGATCTTCAAATTCCTTGATTGCATGACATGCTCCTTGATGGTGGCGTGCAGGCCTCAGGAGCTTGGGCGGATGGCCGGGTCACCGGAAGTGGCGCCAGGCTCTGGAAGCGCTGCGGATTCAGTTGTGTGCCTCACCTCTTGATTTCTTTTTGTCTTGAATGATGCCATATGGCCATCATTCTCGAAAGGTCATTTCATGTCATGACACTAATTGACAAAACCGCCATCAGGCGGCGGTTTTGTCAGGTTTATGGTCAAGCGATCGCGATCAGCGGGTCGGCAGCGGCCAGTGCCAGGGCGCGATCGGCCGCTGGCGGGTAGATCCATACCGAGTTGATCTGGCGCTTGAGGTCTTTGCCTTCCTGGCCATGCAGTTTCAGTTCGCGTTCCCAACCCTCGCTGTAGGCCGCGCCCCATTCGCCCAGGTCCAGGCAAGTGACGTACTTGGGCTGGCGGTACAACACCGGCTGCAGGCCGAGCAGGTCAGCCGCTGCGTTGTTGCCGGAGTGGCGGCCCATGGGGATGGCGTGCTGGCAGGTCATCAGGGCGTGGTTGCCCAGCTCGTCCACAGCGGCCCAGGCGGTGTCGCCCGTGGCGTACACATGGTCCTGGCCCAGCACCTTCAGGTGGTCGTCCACTTTCAGCCGGCCGAAGTTGTCACGCTCGCCGGCAACCTGTGCAGTCAACGGGCTGGCCTTGACGCCAACGGTCCAGATCACGGTGTTGCTGGCGATATGGTCGCCGTTGTCCAAGGTAACGCCACCGGCATCGACGGCCACCACCGAAGCCCCGGCCTTCCACTCGACCCCGGCCTGTTTGCAGGCGGCGATGATCGACGGCGTGATACCCGCGCCCAGCGCCGCGCCAACGTGCGCACCGCGGTCGACCACCACCACCCGCAATGCTGCACTGGCGCCAAGGATGGCACGCAGGCGGGCAGGCATTTCCGTGGCCGTTTCAATACCTGTGAAGCCACCACCGCAAACCACCACAGTGTTGCGTGCGGGCGAAGCGGGCAGGGCGGCCAGGCCGACCAGGTGCTGTTCCAGGCGCATGGCCGATTCCATCTGGTCGACATCGAATGCATGTTCGGCCAGGCCAGGCACTGCCGGGCGTGCGACCTGGCTGCCAGCGGCGAGGATCAGGCGGTCGTAGGCGATCTGTTGGCGGTGCCCCTGGGCGTCGGTGTAGCTGACGCTGCGCCCTTCGGTATCGATGCTGTCGGCGTTGCCCGGAATGAAATGAATGCCCACGGCTTCGAACAGCTCGCCCAGCGGGGCCTTCATGCCGTGCACGTCGGCCTCGTAGAAGCGTGGGCGGATACGCAGTTCAGGCTGCGGAGCAAGGACGCTGATGCTGATGTCGGCACGCTGGGCCTGATCGAGCAGGCGCGCAGCGCTCAGGGCGCTCCATACACCGGCAAAGCCGGCACCGATGATGAGGATGTTCGAGTTCATGAAGGTGCTCCGCAAGGTTCGAAAGGGGGCTTCGAGGGCGGGTTGTGTGCCTCTCGAGTAACTACGACTGTATTGATCGTAGTTTGTGCCTGCAAGTCTTTTTTTCAGAAGGGCGACACTTCGCACCGCCATTTCCTGGCCGGAACAGCCGTATTTACTGGAATAAATGGATGAAAGCGGCCGGCCGTCGGCAGCTGCGCACTTTGCGGAGCAGGTACTACAGGCGTATCATTTGCGACAAGATTGGTCGGAGATAGATATGTCGCTCTACAGTGCTGGCGTCGAATACGGTATCCATTGCCTGCTGTTCCTGGTGGACGAGCGGGGCGACTCGCGCGAGTCCAGCGTGCGCGACCTGGCCGAGTTGCAGGGGGTGCCCCAGGAGTACCTGGCCAAGGTCTTCACCAAGCTGGCCCGTGCCGGGCTGGTGGCTGCCACCGAGGGCGTGCGCGGTGGCTTCCGGCTGGCGCGGCCGTCGGATGAAATCACCGTGCTGGATATCGTCAATGCCATCGACGGGCCGAAGAAGATCTTCGACTGCCGCGAAATTCGCGAACGTTGCAGCCTGTTCGAGGGTTCGCCGCCGGCTTGGGCGACCGAGGGCATGTGCGCGATCCATGCGGTGATGCTGGGGGCGCAAAAGCGCATGGAAGAGGCCCTGGCGCAGCAGACCATCCTTGACTTGGCGCGGCGGTTCGGGCGCAAGGCGCCGGCCGAGTTCGGGCAGAAGGTCAATGCGTGGATGGGTGAGCGGCGGGAGGGTAAAGGGGCAGGAGATATTCCGCTCACCGAGGTCTGAATTGTCGCCCGCGCTGGCCTCTTCGCGGGTAAACCCGCTCCCACAGGTACCCCACAAGTTTCAGAGATTGTGATACCCCTGTGGGAGCGGGTTCACCCGCGAAGAGGCCAGTGCAGGCTAACGCCCTTCATGCTGCCGCCGATACGCCCCCGGCTGCACCCCCACCGCCTTGGCAAACGCCCGGGTAAACGCCGCCACCGACTGATACCCCACCTGCGCCCCCACCTGCTCCACGGTATGCCCCGCCCGCAGCAACTGGCTGGCATGGCGCATGCGCAACGCCAGCAGTACTTGCCCAGGCGACTGTCCGGCCAGTTCGTTGAAACGCTTGAAAAACGCCGACCGCGACAACCCCGTGCAGGCGGCCATGCTTTCCAGCGTCCACGCATGCCCCGGTTGCTCGATCAACTGCTCCAGCAACCCGGCAAACGCCGGTTGCCGGGCGAGGGCGACCAGCCCGCCCAATGGCTGCTCGGCATGCACCTGTTGGCGTAGCACATACAGGAACAACAAGTGCGTCAGCCGCTCCAGCAACGTCTGTGACGGCCCGGCGGCGCGCCGGCATTCCTCCAGAATGAGCTCGAACAACGCCCGCGCTGCATGGCCGGCCGGTTCATCGGCGCGTAGCAATATCCAGTCGGCCAGGCCGTCGACGATCAGCGCCGACAAGCCCGGCCTGAAGTGGAAGAAACCACATACCAGCCCCACGCCATCGACCGCGTCGACGTCCATGGCCTGCATCTGCTGGCGCGGCTGGGTGCAGGCACTGGCCGGGTCCTGGTCGCTGGCCAGGCGATAGCCGAGGTCGCGCAACAGGAACACCGCATCGCCGGCCTCCAGGCGCAGTGCCTCGGGCTGGCCGTCGATGTGCAGCCAGCAATGCCCTTGCACCACCAAGTGGAAGCTGGCCCTGCCCATGCCTTCGGTGCTGGCGTGCCAGCCGCCGCAGTAGCGGCCTACATGGAACAGGCTGGCATCGAGCTCCAGGCCCTCTAATAACCAATCGACAAGGTGGCTGGATGAAATCATCTAATGCAAAGACTCTAGAGCAAGGAAAGGCGACTGATGAATATGGAGGGTAGTTCTTATAACCAACAGACTGTAGTGACACCCATCAAAGGAGACTACTCCATGTCCGCGCGCATTACTTTACACACGCTGCAAAGCGCCCCGGAAGCGGCCCGCCCGTTCCTCGAGAACGCGCAGAAGAATTCCGGCTTCATCCCCAACCTGCTGGGCGTGCTGGCCAATGCCCCGGCGGCGCTGGAAACCTACGTGACCGTTTCGGCACTCAACGGCAAATCCGAACTGAGCCTGGCCGAGCGTGAAGTGGTGCAGCTGATTGCCGCCACCCAGCATGGCTGCGACTTCTGCGTGGCCGGCCACACGGCCGTGGCCCTGAACAAGGCCAAGCTGCCGCAGGAGGTGGTCGATGCCCTGCGTGCCCGTGGCGAGCTGCCCGATGCCCGTTATGAAGCCCTGGCCGCGTTCGCCCGCGAAGTCATCGCCACCCGTGGCAATGTCAGCGAGGACACTTACCAGGCCTTCCGCGCCGCCGGCTTCAGTGAAGGCAACGCCCTGGAGGTGATTCTGGGCGTAAGCCTCGCAACCCTGTGCAACTTTGCTAATGTGTTCGCCCAGACGCCGCTCAATGACGAGCTCGGCAAGTACCGCTGGCAGCCATCTGCATAGACCCTGTTTGCTAGCGGCCATGATGCGGTCGTTGTAGGAGCGGCCTTGTGCCGCGAACGGGCCGCACAGCGGCCCCGGCGTCCCAAAAGGAGCAAGACCATGCAAGATTGTGCATTTCGACACTGGCTGGATGCCAATGCCGAGGCCATTGACCGGGGCCACTGCGAGCCGCAGCTGGTACTGGCGCAAATCGCCGAATCGCAGCTGCTGCGCGTCGGTGTCGACCCGGCCCTGGGCGGCACGGGCGGGCAAGTGACCAACGCGGTCGAGGCCATCGCCGCAATCGCCAGCCGCTCGCTGGCAGCGGCGTTCGTCTGCTGGGGCCAGCGCGCCTTCATCGAATACCTGCTGCACAGCCCCAACCAGCCCCTGCGCGAGCACCTGTTGCCGCGCCTGCTGACTGGCGAACTGGCCGGCGCCACCGGGCTGTCCAACGCCATGAAGTTCCTGTCCGGCATCGAAGCGCTGCAGGTGCGCGGCCGCCCGGCAGCCGATGGCTGGCAGCTGGAAGGGCGCCTGCACTGGGTGACCAACCTGCGCAAAAGCGGCTTCGTGGTGGCTGCGGCTATCGAAGACGAAGCCGGTGGAGCACCGTTCGTGCTGGCCATTCCATCCGACGCGCAGGGCCTGGAGCGTTCCGACGACCTGCAACTGATGGGCCTGCAGTCGAGCAACACCGCGGCACTGGCCTTCCACCAGGTGCAATTGCAGCGCGGCTGGTTGCTGCACGAAAATGCCCGCGAGTTCCTGCCTCGGGTACGCCCGGCTTTCCTGGCGCTGCAGTGCGGCATGGCCATTGGCCTGGCGCGGCGGGCACTGGCGGAAGTGCAGGCACACCTGCATGGCCGTGCATCCTTCCTCGACGAAGCACGCCAGGTGCTCGGCGAGCGCCTGGAAAACACCGTGAGCGAGCTCAAGCAGGGCCTGCTCGATGGCCGCTTCCAGCAGCAGCCGGCAGCCTTGTTCAAGCTGCGCATCACCCTGGCCGAAAGCGCTGCCGACGCCGTACAGCTAGAGTTGCAGGCCAGTGGTGGCAAGGCTTACCTCAGCGAGTACGGTGAAGGCTTTGCCCGCCGCTGGCGCGAGTCGGCCTTCGTGCCGATCGTCACGCCCAGCCTGGTGCAACTGCGCGCCGAACTGCAACGCCAGGCGGGCGCGGCATGAGCCCAGTGTTGCTCGAAGCCCGCGACATCAGCCTGGGCTATCCGCGCGAGGGTGGCTGGCAGGCGGTGCTGGCGCAGTTCGACCTGCAACTGGCCCCCGGCGAAGTGGTGACCATCCTCGGCCCCAGCGGGGTCGGCAAGTCCAGCCTGCTGCGGGTTCTGGCCGGCCTGCAGCAGCCCCGCGGTGGCAGCGTGACCCTGCACGGCCAACCGCTGCAAGGCCCGCACCCACGCCTGGCGGTGGCCTTCCAGGACCCCAGCCTGTTGCCGTGGTTGAACCTGGAAAAGAACGTCGCCTTCGGCCTGGACTTTGCCCGCCAGCCAAAACTTGCCGCCGCCGAACGGCGCGCGCGCATCGACCATGCGATTGCCGCCGTGGGCCTGGCCCATGCCCGCGGCCAGTACCCGGCGCAGTTGTCTGGCGGCATGGCCCAGCGCACCGCGCTGGCCCGCTGCCTGGCCCGCCAGCCCGAAGTGCTGTTGCTCGACGAGCCGTTCGGCGCGCTGGATGAAGTGACCCGGGCCGACATGCAGCAACTGCTGCTGCAACTTATCGCCACCCACAACACGGCGGCGGTGCTGATCACCCACGATATCGACGAAGCCCTGCTGCTCTCCGACCGGGTACTGCTACTGGGCAACCACCCAGCGCACACCCTCGGCCAGTGGCACATCGACCTGCCGCAACCACGGACGCAGCGGGTCGAGGAGCTGGGCGCCTTGCGCATCGAAATACTCAAAACCCTTCGGCGGGCAAGCCGCACAGTCGAACCTACTCCAACCCCATTGCCCTCGGAGGCTGTCCATGTGCATGGATGACTGCTGTTCCTCTTCTTCGCGTCGCGATTTCCTCAAGCTCGGCGCCATGCTCACGGCTGCCGGTGCACTGCCGTTGCTGTCGAGCCTGCAGGCCCGTGCCGCCGCCGAGCCCGACGCGCCAGTGCGTATCGGCTATCTGCCAATCACTGACGCCACGCCGCTGCTGGTCGCGCACAACAACGGCCTGTTCGAGGCCGAGGGCATCAAGGTCGAGCGCCCGGTGCTGCTGCGCAGCTGGGCCCAGGTGATCGAGGCGTTCATCTCTGGCCAGGTCAATGTCATTCACCTGCTGTCGCCGATGACCGTATGGGCCCGTTACGGCAGCAAGGTGCCGGCCAAGGTGGTGGCCTGGAACCATGTGGGCGGTTCAGGCCTGACCGTGGCCCCGGATATCAACGACATGAAGCAGCTGGGCGGCAAGACCGTGGCCATCCCGTTCTGGTACTCGATCCACAACGTCGTGCTGCAACAGATGCTCAACGACAACGGCCTGACCCCGGTGTCGAAGCCGGCCAATGCGCCACTGGCCGGCAACGAAGTCAACCTGTTGGTATTGCCGCCATCCGACATGCCGCCGGCGCTGGCCAGCAAGCGCATCGCCGGCTATATCGTCGCCGAGCCATTCAACGCCCTGGCCGAGAACCTCAAGGTCGGCCGGGTGCAGCGCTTTACCGGCGATGTGTGGCGCAACCACGCCTGCTGTGTGGTGTTCATGCACGAGCACGACCTGAACAACCGCCCGGAGTGGTCGCAGAAGGTAGTCAACGCCATCGTCAAGGCCCAGCACTGGACCCGTGACCACCGCGCCGAGGCCGCTGCATTGTTGTCCAAAGCCGGCCCCAACAAGTACACCCCGCATGAACCAGCAGTGCTTGGCAAAGTGCTGGCCCCGGCCGCGGAGGACCGTGCCGGTTACATTGCCAGCGGCGCCATTCGCCACCAGCAGTGGGACGAAAAGCGCATCGATTTCCAGCCTTACCCGTTCCCCAGCTACACCGAAGAACTGGTCAAGCGCCTGAAAACCACCCTGATCGAGGGCGATAACGCGTTCCTGGCCGGCCTGGACCCGGCACATACCGCCCGCGATCTGGTCGACGACCGCTTCGTGCGCAACGCCATCGCCAGCGTTGGCGGGCCGTCGGTGTTCGGCATCGCCGATAACTTCGAGCGTAGCGAGGAGTTCGCGGTCTGATGCGCACGCATGTCGTTCATGCCGGCCTGGGGCTGGCCGGGTTGCTGGGTTTGTTGCTGTTGTGGTGGGCCGGTGTCGCGCTGTTCGGCCAGGCCGATGGCTTGTCGGCACGCTTTTCGCCAGCAGCGACCCTGGCCAGCCTGATCGAGTTGCTTGGGCAGGGCGAGGTGTACGGGCATATCTGGGTCAGCCTCAAGCGTATCCTGGTCGGGCTGCTGCTGGCGCTGCTGATCGGCGTGCCACTGGGCTTGCTGGTGGGCAGCTACCGGCACCTGGAGGCGGCGACCACGCCGGCGTTCCAGTTCCTGCGCATGATCTCGCCGCTGTCGTGGATGCCGGTGGTGGTGATGCTGATGGGCGTGGGGGACCAGCCTATCTACTTCCTGCTGGCATTTGCTGCGTTGTGGCCGATCTTGCTGAACACGGCGGCCGGGGTAAGGCAACTGGACCCGCGCTGGTTGCAGTTGAGCCGCAGTTTGAGCGCCACGCGCTGGGAAACCTTGTGCAAGGTGATCGTGCCCGGGGTGATCGGCCATGTGCTGACCGGCGTGCGCCTGGCCATCGGTATACTGTGGATCGTGCTGGTGCCGTGCGAAATGCTCGGGGTCAGTGCTGGGCTGGGGTACTTCATTCTCGATACCCGCGACCGGCTGGCGTATTCCGAGCTGATGGCGATGGTGCTGTTGATCGGGGTGCTGGGGTTCGTGCTGGATGCCCTGGCGCGTGGGCTGCATCGGCGTTGGGTGCATGGCTGACGGGCCGTTGCGGCTTCTTCGCGGGTAAACCCGCTCCCACAGGGATATCACCGGGCCTGTGGGAGCGGGTTTACCCGCGAAGAAGTCCTTGGATCAATGCACGGTCTTGCGCTGCCGTACACACTCCTGCGCCTGAGCGGTCAGTTCGTCCAGCCGCTCATCCCGCATCTGTTCCGCTTCGATCATCGCATCCTCACCCTGCTGGTTGAGCAGGTAGGTATGGATCTGCATCACTTCCGCCGTCTGGTAGATCGGCGCAATATCCAGTCGCCCGATCAGCGCGCCGCTAGCCTGGCCGGTACTGCTCATCAGTACCTGCGGCCCGTTGGCGGCCACCACCTGCATGCCCATCGCTTCGAACCACGGTACCTGGCCGGCGAAGGCATTCAGCTCGACGCAGGCATGGCGTGCCTGCAGGTCGCCCAGCAGTGCGCGGGCGATGCCTTGGCGACGATGGCTGGCGCGCACGGCCAGGAACGCCAGGGCGCACGCTTGTTCATCGTCCTCGGCCGGCAATGACAGCGCAAAACCCAGCAACTGGTCCGGCGCCTCGGCGTCCAGCGCCAGGGTAAGCGCCACGGCCAGGCCGCGGGTGCCGTCCAGCGCTTGCAGGTACTGGTGCACCTCCATGCCGACGCCGTACTGGTACAGCGGGTACAGCGGGTTGTCGGCGCTGATGGCAACACTGCTCAGTTCGCCGACGTGGTGGATCACCAGTTCGCGGATCTGGTTCTGGAAAGATTCAGGCGGCACGCTGTCGAGGCGGCTCAGGATGAACATCGGGGGGTGGGCTCCGGCGGGTAGATGGACGGCCCGCGCCATGCGGGCGCGGGCTGTACAGTCTAACCGGTTTTGCCGGTCAGCCTTGTACCTGTAATGCACCGAGCATCAGGTCGAGGTTCTGCACCGCCGCACCGGAGGCACCTTTGCCGAGGTTGTCGAACACTGCGGTCAGCAGCACCTGGCCATGCTCAGGGTTGGCGTAAAGCGCCAGGCGCAGGTCGTTGCTGTCGTTCAACGCCTCGGGGTCGAGGTTCGGCGCTGCGCCGTGCTGGTGCAGGGGCATCAGCTGGACATGGCGGGCACCCTGGTAATGCTGCTGCAGGCAGGCCTGCAGCTGTTCGGCACTGACCTGGCCGGGCAGCAGGCGCAACTGCAGCGGGATGCTCAGCACGATGCCCTGGCGGTAGGCACCGTAGCCGGGCATGAACATCGGCCGCGCCGACAGCCCGGCGTGCTGCTGGATCTCCGGCACGTGCTTGTGCGCCAGCTCCAGGCCGTACAGTTGCAGGGCCGGGGTTTTGCCGGCGGCGGGCTGTTCATGCCGTTCGACTGCGGCGCGGCCACCACCGGAATAGCCGGAGATGGCGTGGATGTTCAGCGGGTAATCCGCTGGCAGCAGGCCGGCCTTGACCAGTGGCCGCAACAGGGCGATGGCGCCGGTAGGGTAGCAGCCAGGGTTGCTGACGCGCTTGCTGTGCGCGATGCGCTCGGCTTGTTGCTCGTCGAGCTCCGGCAGGCCATAGACCCAGCCTGGGCTGGTGCGGTGCGCGGAGCTTGCGTCGATCACCCGCACCTGCGGGTTGTGGATCGCCGCCACGGCCTCGCGGGCGGCATCGTCGGGCAGGCACAGCAGGGCGATGTCGGCGCTGTTGATTGCCTCGCGGCGCCGTTGCGGGTCTTTGCGTTCGGCTTCGGGCAGGGTCAGCAGGCGCAGGTCGCTGCGGCCTTGCAGGCGGGCGTGGATCTGCAGGCCGGTGGTGCCTTGGTCACCGTCGATGAAGACAACAGGGGTGTGCATGGTCAAAGTCCGGTCGGGGAGGGATGGCCTATGCTCGCCGGTAGCTGTAGTAAAGAAAATTTGAATATGATGATCGACATGTTCATCTTTTCTGAATGAGTCGGCCCATGCGCGAAATCAGCCTCGATCGCCTCCGCACCCTGGTGGTCATCTCCGACCTGGGCTCCTTTGCCGAAGCCGCTCGCCAGCTCAACCTGGCACCGCCCACCATCAGCCTGCACGTGGCCGAGCTGGAGGCGCGCATCGGCGCCCCGTTGCTTACCCGCACTCGCGGCCAGGTGCGGCCCACGGTCATCGGCGAAACCCTGCTGGCACGTGCCCGCCGCCTGCTGGCTGACGCCGACCTGGCGCTGGATGAAGTGCGCCGGCAGGTCGAGGGCCTGACCGGCCGGGTACGCCTGGGCGCTTCCACCGGTGCCATCGCGCACCTGCTGCCGCAGGCGCTGGAGCACCTGCGTACGGTGCACCCAGGGATCGATGTGCAGGTACAGGTGCTGACCTCCCAGGCTTCGTTGGCGCGCCTGCGCGAGGGCACGCTGGATATCGGCCTGGTGGCCTTGCCACAGGTGGCCGGCAAAGGGCTTGCGGTTACGCCCTGGCGGCGCGACCCGATCCTGGCCTACGTGCCGGCCGACTGGCAGCCGCCGGCCAGGGTCACGCCGGCCTGGCTGGCGCAGCGGGCGTTGATCCTCAACGACAGCAGCACCCAGCTTTCGCGGGTGACCGGTGAGTGGTTCGCGGCCGCGGGCTTGTACCCCGAGCCGCGAATCGAGCTGAACTACAACGATGCGATCAAGAGCCTGGTCGGGGCCGGGTATGGGGCGACGCTGCTGCCGCAGGAGGGGGAGGCGGCCGAGCTGGACCGGCGCATTGCCCGCCGGCCGTTGCGGCCGGGGTTGTGGCGGCAATTGGGTATTGCTTGCCGGGAAGGGCAGATGGAGCGGGCCACGGGGTATGTGTTGCAGGCGTTGGAGCGGTTGCGCCAGTAGGGGGCTGCTGTGCAGCCCATCGCCGGCAAGCCAGCTCCCACAGGGACCCCACAATGTTCAGGCCTGTGGTGATCCTGTGGGAGCTGGCTTGCCGGCGATTGGGCCGCAAAGCGGCCCCTGGGTCACCCCCGCTCTCGCGCCCGCACCGCGGTCACTGTCTCCCCGCCAACCCCCCAGTTATCGGTCGGTACCTCCTCGATCACCACAAAGGTACTGGCCGGCGGCTTGCCCAGCACCTGCTGCAGCATGCGGGTCGTCTGTTCGATCAGCTGGCGCTTGTGCTCAGCGCTCACGCCTTCATCGGTCACGCGAATATGGACATAGGGCATGGTTGCTCGCTCCTCGGTTCAATGCCAGATGCCAGCGGTGCTACCGCCATCCACCGGCAGGATCACGCCGCTGACGAAGCGTGAGTCGGCCAGGTACAACACTGCATCCACAACATCCTGTGGCAAGCCGGTGCGGCCACTGGGCGACAGCGCGCCCATGCCTTGCGTGTTGCCGCCATGCAGCGGCGTATCGATGATCCCCGGCGCCACCGCATTCACCTGCACGCCGCTGGCTGCAAGTTCCAGGGCCAGGCCTTTCACCGCCTGGTTCAGGCCACCCTTGACCAGTACCGGCAGCAGGGCGGGTACGCGGGTGTCCGGTTGCAAGGCGATGGAGGCGGTGATGGCGATGATCTGCCCATGCCCCTGCCTGGTCATGATCCGCGCCGCTTCCTGGGCCGGGTAGAAGAAGCCCTTGAGGTTGGTGCCGACCAGGGCGTCGACATCCGCTTCGCTGTAGTCGGCAAATGGCTTGGCAATGAAGATGCCGGCGTTGTTGATCAGCAGGTCGACCCCGCCAAAGGCTTGCTCGGCGCTGGCGAACAGGCGCTGCGCCGTGCCCGGTTCGGCGATGTCGCCAGCCACGCCGATGAAGCGCGATGGGTTGCCGAGGCGGGCGGCGGCTTGCTCAAGGCGGGCCTGGCTGCGGGCATTGCCGACCACGTTGTCGCCGCGTTCGAGGAAGGCCTCGGCCAGGGCGAAACCCAGGCCGCTCGAGGCCCCGGTAATGATGACGGTGCGTGGCGTGTTCATGTGCATGATCTCCAGTGAAGTGAGCCATGGGCTCGGTGTGAAGCCACTGTAGGTTGCAATCAGTACTTGAAAAATGGGGCGCGGGGCATTTCAATCGATACATCATGTAATCAATCAGGCCGTCATGACCCGCCATTTCGACGATTTGCAACTGGGCAGCCTGGAGCTGTTCTGCCTGGCCGCCGACAGCGGCAGCTTCACTGCTGCGGCCACGGAGGCCGGTGTTACGCCGGCGGCGGTCAGCCGCAGCGTGGCGCGCCTGGAAGAGCGCCTGGGCGTGCGCCTGTTCGTCCGCACCACCCGGCAGATGCGCCTGTCCGCAGCCGGCCAGGCCTATTACCAGCAATGCCGGCAGGCACTGGGGCAGTTGGTGGAGGCTGAGCGCCAGGTCACCGGTGGGCAAGTCGAGCCGAGTGGTCGGCTGCGCATCAGTGCACCCACACCCTATGCCCACCACCGGCTGTTGCCGCTGCTGCCGCGGTTTCGCCAGCGCTACCCAAAGGTGCAGGTGGATGTGCATGTCAGCAACCGCAACGTCGACTTTGCCGAGGAACCATTCGACCTGGCCATTCGTGGCCGCGAGCCGGCCGATTCACGGTTGGTGGCGCGTCGCCTGGAAGATGCCGAACTGGTGGTGGTGGCTACGCCGGGCTACCTGGCCCGTGCCGGCACGCCACGAACACCACACGACTTGCTGCAACATGAGTGCATCCAGTTCGAACTGCCCAGCAGTGGCCGCCACCCACCATGGAGCTTTCGCCAGCAGGGCCAGCAGGTGGAGATCGAAACCCAGGGTGGGTTCACCTGCCTGGGCGACTTCCTCGCCACCGCCACGCTGGTGCGCCATGGCGGCGGGCTGATGCAGGCTTACCGCTTTACCGTGCAGGATGCACTGGCCAGTGGCGAACTGGTGGAAGTGCTCGCCGAATTTGGCGGCACTTCGCGGCCGTTCATGCTGATCTACCCCCAGGCTCGGCACATGCCGCTGCGGGTGCGGGTGTTCATCGATTTTCTGTTAGCCGAGGGAGCATGGTCCCCGGGTTGAGGCGAGGCGCCGGGGCGTATGGCCGACTATGCTGTTTGCTGCGTCGAGCCAATGTCATCTCGACGACCCTTCAGGTTTTCCAGGAGAACGCTCCATGAAATCCACGAAATGCATACCTTTGCTGGTGATTGCCTCGGTCCTCAGTTTTGCCGCACACGCAGACCCGGCGAGCAACTGTGCGGCCAAGATCAAGGAACTTGAGGATTTCGACAAGGCCAGTGGCCAGGCAATGCATGGCGGCATGGCCCATGACTTCAAAGTCCACCTGCAAAATGCCAAGGATGCTCAGGCCAAGGGTGATATGACTCAGTGTCAGGCCTCGGCGGACCTGGCCAAGACCATTTACAACAAAGCACGTAGCAGGTAAGCCCTTACTGGCCCCTTCGCGGGTAAACCCGCTCCCACAGCATCTCCATCAGGCTCAAGGCCAGCGCGGTACCTGTGGGAGCGGGCAAGCCCGCGAAGAGGCCAGTACAGGAAAGCCCAGTCAGAACCAGCGATCGTTTTTCCGGCGCCCACGGGTCAGCGCCGGCAGGATCAGCCCCGCCAGCAAGCCCGCGCCGGCAATGCTGCCGCCATACACCATGTAGCGCATCATCACCTGCTTGTTCTCGTCCCCCAGGCGCGCCTGGGTATCGCGCAGCTGCGACTGGCTCTGGTCAAGCTGCTCATTCAGCGCCTTGTTGCGTGCTTCCAGTTCGTCTATCAGCTTCTTGCGTGAATCGAGGGTTTCCTGCATGCCCTGCACGCGGTTCTTCCAGCTGTCGTCGATGTTCTTCAGCTGCCCGGTCAGGTCCGCGACCTGGGCATCTAACTGCGGCAGGCGTTCGCTCTGGCCTGGCACCGACTGCAGGTCGTTGCTGAGAATCCATACCAAATCGCCGTTCTGCCCGCGCACCTGGCTGTAGTTGCCCTGGGTGCCGATCAGGGTCAGCTTCTGCCCGGACTTGAGCGTACCGACAATGCGGTGGCCATCGGTGGGGCCGCTGCGCACATAGGTGCTCAGGCTATCGCTGACCCAGCGTGCATCGCTGGCAGGCTCTTCGGCGTGCACCGGCGCGGCAAGGGTCACCAGGCTGGCGATCAGGCCGCCGCGCAGGGCAGTGAGGGCGGAAGCAGTTAGGCGGGAATCGGGCATGTTGGGTCTTCGCTGAAACAGGACAAAAGTAGGCCCGGTGACTGGGCCGATGAACCGGTCGGTGGGTTGACCGTCAGCGAAAGACCGTTTTTTGGTAAGCGGGTTCACTACCTGGTGTCGGAAATGTCTGCAGGATGTTGCAGCGACCCATCCGGCAACTCGGGCTAGACTCATAGGCTCACACTCTTTCATGGAGCAAGGCCATGACTGCCAGGAACACCGTCTGCCTCTGGTACGACAACGACGCCGAGGAGGCGGCGAGCTTCTACGCCAGGGTCTTTCCCGACAGCAAGGTAGTAGCCCTGCACAAGGCGCCGAGTGATTACCCGTCGGGCAGGGAGGGCGACGTGATCACGGTGGAGTTCACCGTCATGGGGATCCCCTGCGTGGGGCTCAATGGAGGTAAGGCCTTCACCCATTGTGAGGCATTTTCATTCCAGGTCAGCACCGAGGATCAGGCAGAGACCGACCGCTTGTGGGATGCCATCGTCGGTAATGGCGGCGAGGCCAGCGTCTGCGGCTGGTGCAAGGATAAATGGGGGATTTCGTGGCAGATCACCCCGCGCATCCTCATCGAAGCCATCGGCCACCCCGACCGGGCGGCGGCCAAGCGGGCGTTCGAGGCGATGATGCAGATGGGCAAGATCGATGTGGCCAGGATAGAGGCGGCGTTGAAGGGCTGACCGCGCCGCCTGCTTCGCGGGTGAACCCGCTCCCACAGGTACAGCGCAAGCTTGCGGCTCACGCTGTGCCTGCGAAGGGCTGCGCAGCAGCCCCGATCTCACAGGCTTGCCCAATCAGTTGCCGGTCACTTCAGCCTCTGCCGACGTCGGTTTGGCCGAAGCCTTCTTCTCCTGCACCACAATGTAGAACTCTTCGCCATGCTTCACCGCACCATACAACACGGCCTTTTCGATCAGTTCGTTGCCGCGCAGGTGGCGCAGCATCATCGGGTCCTTGCGCAGGTCGCGATACAGCGCCAGGCAAAGCAGCACCATCACCACCACGAACGGCAGGGCCACGACGATGGTCAGATTCTGCAGGCCGGTCAGCGCCTCACCAGGATCGCGCGGGTCGCCGATTGCCAGCATGATCGCCGCCACCGTACCGGTCAGCGCACCCCAGAAGATCACCGTGCGCCGTGATGGCGTGGTAGTGCCGTGTTCGGACAGCGTGCCCATCACCAGCGAGGCCGCATCGGCACCGGAGACGAAGAAGATACCCACCAGAACCATCACCAGCACGGATGTCGCCGAGGCCAGCGGGTAGCTGTCCAGCAACTGGTACAACGCGTGGTTGCTGTTGACCGTGCCATTGGCCAGCTGGAAGGCGCCTTCGCGCAGGGCTTCGATACTCGCGCCGCCAAAGATGGTGAACCACACAAGGCTGACCAGGCTCGGTACCAGCAGCACCCCGGTAACGAACTGGCGGATGGTGCGGCCGCGGCTGATGCGGGCGATGAACATGCCCACGAACGGCGTCCAGGAAATCCACCAGGCCCAGTAGAACACGGTCCAGCCGGCCAGCCAGCTGTTCATCTGTTCACCGCCGCTGGCATTGGTGCGGGCCATCATTTCAGGCAGCATCTTGACGTAGATGCCAATCGAGGTTGGCAACAGGTTGAGCATCAGCAGGGTCGGGCCGACCATGAACACGAACACCGCCAGCACCAGCGCCAGCACCATGTTGGTGTTGGACAGCCACTGGATACCCTTGCCGATGCCCGACACCGCCGAGGTGACGAAGGCGATGGTCAGCAGGGTGATGATCGAGATGTAGAACAGTTTGCCGGGGCTTTCGATCCAGCCGTTGTATTCCAGGCCACCAGCGATCTGCAGCGCGCCCAGGCCCAGCGAGGCCGCCGAACCGAACAGCGTGGCGAAGATCGCCATCATGTCGATCAGGCGGCCGAGCGGGCCGTTGGCATGCTTGCCGATCAACGGCCGGAAGGCGGCGGAGATGAGCTGCGAACGGCCGCGGCGGAAGGTGCCATAGGCAATTACCAGACCGACGATGGCGTACATGGCCCAAGGGTGCAGGGTCCAGTGGAACAGCGTGGTGGCCATGGCCACCTGCATCGCTTCGCTGGACTGCCCGGCGGTCGTCGCTGGTGGTGGCGACACATAGTGCGACAGCGGTTCGGCAACGCCGAAGAACATCAGGCCGATGCCCATGCCGGCGCTGAACATCATCGCCACCCAGGACACCGTGCGGAATTCTGGCTGCTCGCCATCACGGCCCAGCGGGACCCGGCCGTAACGACTGGCGGCCAGCCACAGCACGAACACCACGAACAGCGAGGAAGTAAGCACGAAGAACCAGCCGAAGTTGAGTATGACCCAGGATTGCGCGCTGGAGGCTCTGCTGGCGAGGCTGGCCTGGTTGAGGAAGCCCCAGAGGACGAAAGCGATTGCCAGGAGGCTGGTGAAACCAAAGACGATCCAGTCAAGCTTGCCCTCGAAATGCCGGTCCTGGCGTGCTTCTGCGGTTTTCGAGGGGTCCGTCACGCCAAGGTCGAGCGTTTCGGTGATGTGTTCCTTTGCCATGAATGATGAGGCCCCTTTTCGGCTTACCTGCTGGTGCAGGCTTGTAGTTGTGTGGGCGACCGAGTTCGATGACTGTCTCGGCGAGGAGATTGCTGGCGCGATTATCCTGCGCACGAAACGGCGGCTCCTGTCCCGATAACGCCTCGGGGCGTCCATTACGCGACCTGCCAAATACTTTTAGTTCTGGGGGGGATGACCCTTTCTGCTTCGCGTTCTGGTACCCTGATGGGCATTCCCCGGGCCTGCACATCCGAGCACCGTAGAAGCGCTGCTGCTTGTGGACCTGGCCGTACCAGGAAACGGAGATTCGTCCAAATGGCCACTGACCGTGTGAGCCTGATTCACTTCGATAAATTGAGCATGAGCCCTGCCGCTGCCGATCGGTTCCAGAAAGCCCTCGACGCGCTGGAAGCGCTCAAGCTGCAGGACCGTTACGTGTATCTCATCGCTCCTTATCTGGGTGATATCGCTGACGCCTCCGACCGCGATCAACTGGCCACCGCCGTGGAGCAGGGCTTGCGCGTGGTCGACGAGCTGCTGGCTGCCCGATCGGTCAGCAAGGTCAAGGCCGAGGAAGTGCGCCAGGTGTTCCACAGCGCCGCCGAGCGCGCGCAGGCAGAATTGCCCGGCTGAGTGGCGGCATGGCCAAAGACATCGACAACCCCTGCGTCTCGCTGTGCCAGCTCAATAGCGAGCTGTGCGTGAGCTGCGGTCGTACCCGTGAGGAAATCCGCAAATGGCGGGGCATGAAGCGCCCCGAGAAGATGGCCACCGTGCAGCGGGCGGCAACGCGGATGAAGGCTATCGCCAAGAAGGCGGCCAAGCGGCAGAATGCCGACTGAACCTGCGCCTTTTGCGCGCGGCCTTTCCTGACTGTCTGACGAGCCTGAAATGGATTCTCACTCGCTGTTCGCTTTTACCCTGGTCGCTGCAATCGCGATCGCCAGCCCTGGCCCAGCCACACTGATGGCCATCAACAACAGCCTGGCCCATGGCCAACGCAGCGCGATCTGGTCGTCGCTGGGCAATGGCTCGGGCCTGTTCTGCCTGTCGGCAGCCGCCATGCTGGGCTTGGGGGCGCTGCTGGCCAGTTCTGAAGTACTGTTCAACGCCGTGAAGATCCTAGGGGCGGGCTACCTGTTCTACCTGGGGGCGCGGCAATTGCTGAAAAAGAGCCCGATGCTGGTGCAGGGCGCCGCAGAGGGTATGACCAAGGCCCGGCCCACGCCGCTTAAACTTTACAAGTCGGCGTTTCTCACGGCAGTGACCAACCCCAAGGCGACCATGTTCTTCACCGCACTGTTCCCGCAGTTCATCGACCAGGGGGCGGCCCTGCTGCCGCAGTTCCTGATCCTGACCGGGATATTCGTAGCATTGTCGCTGGTTTCGCTGAGCCTGTATGCCGCGCTGGCGGCACGGGCCAAGGGCGTGCTGACCCGGCCGTCGCTGTCGCGCTGGGTGAGCAGGGTGGTGGGCACGACCTTCATCGGTTTTGGCGCGGCGATCCTGGCGATGCGCCGGCAGGGGGCCTGAAGACCGAGGGGCGCTCCCCTGACCGATGAAAGGCCAACCTGATGGCCATACATGGTCCAGACTATCTGCAGCACGCACAGATGGGTGCTGCAGTCGACCACAGGATGTGGCAGCCTTTGGCCACCGCTCCGGGTCTGCGGATGTTACATGTGCCGAGGGTTGTCGATGATCGAGCGCTGCTTTCGCCACGCTTTGCTGCTGTTGTCGTGCCTGCTGCTGCCGCTGGCGGCGGTAGGGCACGAGGAATGCCGGCGGCTGACTGCCACCGGCAACCCGGAGTACCCCCCCTACCTGTGGCGCGACCCGCAAAACCCCCGGCAACTGATCGGTGCCAATGCCGACCTGCTCAAGTACCTGGGCAAGCAACTGGGGCTGGAAATCGAGGTGGTCTATGGCGGGCCTTGGTCGCGCGCCCAGGAAGAGGTGCGCACGGGCCGGATCGACCTGATGGCCGGGTATTTCCTGACCAAGGCCCGTCAGCAGCAGATGGACTTCATTGCCCCGGCATTCCTGCATACCCCAAGCGTTGTCTGGGTGCGCCAGGACAATACCTTTGCCTACCGGCAATGGGCCGACCTGAAGGGCCGCAAAGGCGGCACGCTGGTCAACAACAGCCACGGCCAGCAGTTCGACGATTACGCCCGGGCCAACCTCACCCTCGAAGCGGTACCCGGTGCCAGGCAGGCATTCGAGAAGTTGATGCACAAGCGCAGCGATTACGTGGTGTACGAACAGTATCCCGGCTTGGCGCTGACGCGCACCTTGGGGATTGCAGACACAGTACAGGTGCTGGAGCCACCGATATCCAGCGAAGGGCTGTACCTGGCGCTGTCGCATGACTCGCCCTGTAACCAGCCGAAGCTGCGTGAGGCGCTGGCGAGGGAGATGGAAAAGATCGTTGCCGGGGCGTTGCCGGAGCAGCTGTTGCAGCAAAACCTGGAGCGGTGGCAATAAATTGCAGCCTGGTATGCGGTCCCTTGTAGGAGCGGCCTTGTGTCGCGATGGGGCGCGCAGCGGCCCCGGCTATATCTGCGGCGAAGCTGAAAACAGGGGCCGCTTCGCGCCCCATCGCGACACAAGGCCGCTCCTACAGGGGCTGCACCAGCTGCTTGGCTTCCTTGGCCTGGGTCACGCTGACCGCGCCGGGCAGGCTGACATTGTTCTTCGCCGCAAGGATCTCGGCCATGACGCTGACGGCAATTTCGGCTGGGGTCTTGCTACCGATATAAATGCCGATCGGGCCGTGCAGGCGCTGCAACGACGCTTCGCTTTCACCAAAGTGTTCGATCAGCCGCTCGCGGCGCAGCTGGCTGTTGCGCCGTGAGCCGATGGCACCGATATAGAACGCCGGGCTGTGCAGGGCTTCGAGCAGGGCCAGGTCGTCCAGCTTGGGGTCGTGGCTGACAGCGACGATGGCGCTGCGCAGGTCCGGGGCGAAGGCGCGGACCACGTCGTCCGGCATGCCGGCCAGGTGGTTGACGCCGGCAACGTTCCAGCCTGCCGTGTACTCGGGGCGCGGGTCGCACAGTGAAACGCTGAAGCCATTGAACAGGGCCATGGTCGCCAGGTATTCGGCGAGCGCGCCGGCACCGATCAGCAGCAGGCGGTAGCCGGGGCCCAGGGTACTGAGCATGTGCCGGCCATCGAAGCTGAACAGTTCGGGCGTGCTGGTGGCGGTGAGGCTGGCTTTGCCGCTGCCCAGATCGAGCCCACGGCGTACCAGGTTGCCGCCGTCGAGGCCGGCGAGCAGTTGCTCGAGGTGTGGCAGCGACGGGGCGAATTCCAGGACCAGTTCGAGGGTGCCGCCGCAGGGTAGGCCGAAGCGGTGGGCCTCGTCGGCACTGACGCCATAGCGCACCACCTGGGGCAGGCCGCCGGGCATGCCGGGGCCGCTGTAAGCGCTGGTGTAGCGGTGAATGAGGTCGTCCTCGATGCAGCCGCCAGAGACACTGCCGACCACACGGCCATCGCTGCGCAGAGCCATCATCGAGCCAACCGGGCGGGGGGAGGAACCCCAAGTGCGGGCGACCGTGGCGAGCAGGGTGCGGTGGCCGGCGGCGAGCCAGTCTCGGGTGGTGCGCAGGACCAGCAGGTCGATGCTTTCCATGGGGACTCCATTAAACCTGATGTTCAAGGGGGGTGTGTGCCGGCCTCTTCGCGGGTGAACCCGCTCCCACAGGTACTGCACAGGTCTTAGGAGCGGTGCAAATCCTGTGGGAGCGGGTTCACCCGCGAAGAGGCCGGCACAGCCACCAAATTCAGCGCATATGCAAAATGATCGGGCTACTACTGGCCGGGTCGGTATGCCCGCGCAACTTGCCCACCGCCTGCGCATTCACCGCGCCACCCTTGTTGCCCCAGGCGCTGCGCACGAAACCCAGCACATCGGCAATTTCCTGGTCACTCAGTTGCTCACGGAAAGCCGGCATGCGATAGGCATCGGGCAACCCGGCCGTCACCACCCGCTGCGAACCATTGAGGGTGATATTGATCGCCGATGCGTCTTCCCTGGCCAGTGCCGAGGTGGCGCCGGCCAAGGGTGGCATCCATTCGGCCTGGCCCTTGCCGTCCAGGCCGTGGCACGACGCACAGCGGGTTGCATAGGTATGCGCCCCAGGCCTGTCGAGCCACGCTGGCGTCGATTCGGCCTGGTACTGCCACGGCGCACCGTCGCGTTGCGGGTCGCCGGGTAGCGACTTCAGGTAGCGGGCAATGGCGGCCAGGTCCTCGTCACTCATGAACTGCGTAGAGTTGTTGAACGCCTCGGTCATCGAGCCGAATACCACCGCATGCCGGTTGCGTCCGGTCTTGAGGAACTGCGCGATCTCGGCCTCGCTCCAGCGCCCCAGCCCGGTGTTGGGGTCGGCACGCAGGCTCGGTGCATACCAACCGTCGAGCAGGGCACCAGCAAGGAACGGCTTGCCGCTGTCATCCAGGGCCTTTTCGTTGAAGGCCAGGCCGCGCGGGGTATGGCAGCTGCCGCAGTGGCCAGGGCCCTGGACGATGTAGGCACCGCGGTTCCACTGTGCATCCTGCCCGGCATGCTCGGCGTATGGCGTGGTGGCGGCGAACAGGCCGTTCCACACGGCAATGGGCCAGCGCCAGTTCAGCGGCCAGGGAATGTCGCTGGCAAGGTTGGCTTGCTGCACGGGTTGCACGCCGTGCATGAAGAAGGCGTACAGCGCCTTTACATCGTCATCGCTGAGCTTGGCGTAGGAAGGGTAGGGCATGGCCGGGTACAGCCGCCGGCCACCCGGCGCGACGCCCTGGCGGACGGCACGGTCGAAGTCGGCCAGGCTGTAGTCACCGATACCGGTGCTGCGCTCGGGAGTGATGTTGGTGGCGTGGATCGCGCCCAGCGGGGTGGCCATTTCCAGGCCGCCGGCGAACGGTTTGCCGTCGGGCAGGCTGTGGCAGGCCACGCAGTCGCTGAGGCGGGCTACGTACTCGCCACGGCTGACCAGCGCCGGGTCGGCAGCGGTGGCCTGCGCATCGGCAAATGGCGAGGTGGGCTCGCGGGTGACGTACCAGGCCAGCAGGCCTGCCGCGACCAGGCACGGCAGCGCCAGCCAGCCAGCGGTTCTTGCGAAACGATGGGTCATGGGGCGTCCTTGTCTGCTCAGCTGAAGGTATGGCGGCTCAATGGCAGGCTGCGCACTCGCTGGCCGGTAAGCTGCGCGACTGCGTTGGCCACCGCCGGTGCCACCGCGGGCAACGGTGGCTCGCCGATGCCGCCCATCTTCGCCCCGCTCTCGACAATGCGCACATGCACCCTGGCCATCCGCGATGGCGGCAGGATCGGGTACAGGTCGTAGTTGCGCGCGCGCGGCTTGCCATCCACGTACACCGCTTCTTCCAGCAGCGTCTGCGACAGGCCCAGGGCGACGGCGCCGTTGACCTGATGCTCGATGATCGCCGGGTTGACGATGCTGCCCGGGTCGATGGCCTGCCAGATGTCGTGCACCTTGACCTGGCCGTTCTCGATCGACACCTCGGCAATGACCGCTGCCTCCGAGCCGAACGGCGAGGCCATGGCCACGCCACGTGCTCGCTTGCTGCCGTCCTCGGCGGTGAACGGCCCACGCTTCCAGCCGCCGGAAAGCTCGGCGACGGCCTGCAACAGGGTGGTAAGGCGCGGGTTGTCGCGCAGCAGGTGCAGGCGCAGTTCGAACGGGTCCTTGCCGCCTTTGTCGGCCAGTTCGTCGAGGAACGACTCATAGAAGAAGTCGTTCAGCGAGTTGCCCACCGAGCGCCAGTAGCCGAGCATGGCCGGGCCTTTCACGTAGATCTGCGCGATGCGCTTGTTGGCGATCGCGTAGGACTTGCCCGACAGCCCTTCGAGCGCGGTCGGGTCGAGCTTCTCGCCTTGCTTGCCAGCGATGGCTTCGGTCGGGCCTTCGGTGGCGCTCACTGCTTCGAGGGCCACCGGCAGGCCGTCGGCATCCAGCCCGGCGCGGAACTTCACCACGGCGACCGGGCGCAGCACATCGCGGAGGAATTCTTCCTCACGGCTCCAGATGAGTTTCACCGGCCGGCCGACCGCCTTGGCCAAGGCAATGGCCTGGGGGTAGGGATTGGCCGAGTCGTACAGGAAGTGGCGACCAAAGAAACCGCCCAGCAACGGCGAGTGCAAGATGATCTGCGCCGGGGCCAGGCCGGTGCGCTTGGCAATGTCGTCACGGAACATGTCTGGCGCCTGGTTGGGCAGCCACACTTCCAGGGTACCGTCCGGGTTGAAGCGCGCCAGTGCCGACGGCGGTTCCAGCTGGGCGTGGTTGAGGTACTGGTTGTGGTAGGTTGCCTCGACTTGGGTCTTGGCACTGGCCAGCATGCCGGCCACATCGCCCTGGTTTTCGTCGTCGCGCGCCGGGCCCGTGACCGTGGCCAGGTGTTCGCGCCAGCCATCGCTGGAAAAGTCGGCCGGCATCGGCCGTACCGGGCTGTCGGCCGCGGGCTCCTTCCAGTCCACCTGGATGGCTTCGACCGCGCGCTTGGCGTGCCACCAGCGTTCGGCAACCACGGCCACGGCGCCAGGCAACTGATGCACCGAATGCACGCCCTTCATGGCCTTGACCTGGTCTTCGTTGCGCAGGCTGCCGACGGTCATGCCCAGGCGTGGCGCGTGCTGCACGGCAGCGTGGAGCATGCCGTCGACTTTGATATCGATGCTGTACACAGCCTTGCCGGTGGACTTGTCGTAGGCATCCAGGCGACGTACCGGTTTGCCGATCCAGCGAAACTGGCTGGGGTCGCGCAGCTTGACGCTGGCCGGGTCCGGCACCGGCAGGTCCATGGCACGCCCGGCCAGCTCACCGTAGGGGATGGAGCGGCCAGTCGTGGTATGTACTACATGACCCGGTGTGGTGGAGAGTTCTTCGACCGGCACGCCCAGCTGCTCGGCGCCCGCCTGCAGCAGCATGGCCCGGGCGAGGGCGCCCAGGCGGCGCATGGTCGGGTAGCTCATGCGCACCGACATGCTGCCGCCGGTGATGCGCATGCCGTTTTCCATCACTACATAGGCTTCTCCGGGCGGCGCGCTGTCGACCACGAAATTGGCCGGGTCGACGTCCAGCTCTTCACCAACGATCTGCGCCATGGCGGTGAAGGGGCCTTGGCCACCTTCCATGAACGGGCTGAGCAGGCGTACTTTGCCGTCCGGACGGATCTCCAGAAACGCCGGCACCTGGGTGCCGCGCTCCGGGGTTGCTGCGGCGGCTGCCTGCACGCGGGCCGACCCCATGGGCAGGCCGAAACCCAGCACCAGAGCACCGACAGCCGTACCGGCAAGAAAGCGCCGACGCGACAGGTTGACCGTTTCGCCCCGTTGCAGCTTCAGCAGTTCGGCGGGGGTATCGACTGGTGTGTTCATCAGGCCTTCTCCCCTTGGGCCAACTCATGCATGGCGACATGGATGGCATTGTAGGTACCGCAGCGGCACAGGTTGACCATGGCTGCTTCGATCTGTGCGTCACTGGGCTTGGGCGTATGCTTGAGCAGCGCCGTGGCCGCCATTACCTGACCGGACTGGCAGTAGCCGCACTGGGCCACCTGGTGCTCGACCCAGGCCGCGACCACCCGTTTGCCGACGGCATCGGCCTCGATCGCCTCGATGGTGGTCACCTCGCGTCCGACCACGCCGGCCACCGGGGTGACGCAGGCGCGCACCACGTTGCCGTCTACCAGCACCGAACAGGCGCCGCACTGGGCCAGGCCGCAGCCATACTTGGTGCCGGTCAGCCCCAGGTCATCGCGGATCACCCATAGCAGGGGCGTGTCGGCGTCTGCCTCGACCTGGTAGGTCTTCTGGTTGATGCGTAGTTCCATGGTTCACCTGCCCGTCAACGGTTGCTGTCGCTTGGTTTCTTCTGAGTGGGGAGTACGGTGCTCCCCAGTGCAGAAACGCTAGCACAGCGAGGTGACCGCTGGTCTGCTGGCGGGGCAGGTTCAGAGGATCAGGCAAGCAATTCGGTGGAATACGCAAGTCTGTACCGGTCCTATCGCCAGCAAGCCGGCTCCCACCTCGACCGTATCGACCGCAAGTCATGTGCAGTTCCTGTGGGAGCTGGCTTGCCGGCGATAGGGCCGGTACAGGCAAACAGGACTTCCGGCAGAAAAACCCGGATAATGCCGGCCAATTTCGTTTTGCACGCTTAAATCACGGTAATCCCGCATGGAAATCAAGGTCAATTTTCTCGACAATCTCCGTCTCGAAGCCAAGTTCGATGACTTCACGGTGATCGCCGACCAACCGATCCGTTACAAGGGTGATGGCTCGGCGCCGGGGCCGTTCGACTATTTCCTGGCGTCTTCGGCCTTGTGCGCGGCTTACTTCGTCAAGCTGTACTGCCAGACCCGCGACATCCCCACCGAAAACATTCGCCTGTCGCAGAACAACATCGTCGACCCGGAAAACCGCTACAACCAGGTCTTCAAGATCCAGGTCGAGCTGCCCGAGGACATTTCCGAGAAGGACCGCCAGGGCATCCTGCGCTCCATCGACCGTTGCACGGTGAAGAAGGTGGTGCAGACCGGCCCCGAGTTCGTGATCGAAGTGGTCGACAACCTCGATGCCGATGCCCAGGGCCTGCTGATGCCGGTGGCGGACACCAGCACTTACATCGCCGGCAAGGACCTGCCGCTTGAGCAGACCATCGCCAACATGTCGGGCATCCTCGCCGGGCTGGGGATGAAGATCGAGATCGCCTCGTGGCGCAACATCGTGCCCAATGTGTGGTCGCTGCATGTGCGCGACGCCCAGTCGCCGATGTGCTTCACCAACGGCAAGGGCGCGACCAAGGAGGCCGCGCTGGCCTCGGCGCTGGGCGAGTTCATCGAGCGCCTTAACTGCAACTTCTTCTATAACGACCAGTTCTGGGGCGAGGACCTGGCCAACGCGCCGTTCGTGCACTACCCGAACGAGAAGTGGTTCAAACCCGGCTCGCGTGATGCGCTGCCAGCCGAAATCCTCGACGAGCACTGCCTGGCAATTTACAACCCGGACGGTGAGCTGCGTGGCTCGCACCTGTACGACACCAACTCGGGCAATACCGCGCGCGGCATCTGCTCGTTGCCGTTCGTGCGCCAGTCCGACCAGCAGGTGGTGTACTTCCCGTCCAACCTGATCGAAAACCTGTTCCTCAGCAACGGCATGAGCGCCGGCAACACCCTGGCCGAGGCGCAGGTGCAGTGCCTGTCGGAAATCTTCGAGCGCGCGGTGAAGCGCGAAATCCTCGAAGGCGAGCTGTGCCTGCCGGATGTGCCGCAGGAGGTGCTGGCCAAGTACCCGGCCATTGTCGCCGGCATCCAGGGCCTGGAGGAGCAGGGCTTCCCGGTGCTGGTCAAGGATGCGTCGCTGGGGGGCGAGTTCCCGGTGATGTGCGTGACCTTGATGAACCCGCGCACCGGCGGCGTGTTCGCATCGTTCGGTGCCCATCCGAGCCTGGAAGTGGCGCTGGAGCGCAGCCTCACCGAACTGCTGCAGGGCCGCAGCTTCGAAGGCTTGAACGACCTGCCGCAACCGACCTTCGAAAGCCACGCGCTGACCGAGCCGAACAACTTCGTCGAACACTTCATCGACTCCAGCGGCGTGGTGTCGTGGCGCTTCTTCAGTGCCAAGGCCGACTTCGAGTTCGTCGAGTGGGACTTCTCCGGCCACGGCGAGGATTCCAACGTGCAGGAAGCCGCGACTCTGTTCGGCATCCTCGAAGACCTGGGCAAGGAAGTGTACATGGCGGTGTACGACAACCTCGGTGCCACTGCCTGCCGCATCCTGGTGCCGGGTTACTCGGAGATCTACCCGGTCGAGGACCTGATCTGGGACAACACCAACCGCGCCTTGTCGTTCCGCGCCGACATCCTCAACCTGCACAGCCTGGACAACCGTTCCCTCAAGCTGCTGCTCAAGCGCCTGGACAACTGCGATGTGGATGACTACACCACCATCACCACGCTGATCGGCGTGGAGTTCGACGAGAACACGGTGTGGGGCCAGCTGACCATTCTCGAGTTGAAGTTGCTGATCTGCCTGGCGGTACAGCGCTTCGAGGAAGCCAAGGAACTGGTCGAGGCGTTCCTGCAGTTCAACGACAACACCGTCGAGCGTGGCCTGTTCTACCAGGCGCTGAACGTGGTGCTGGAAGTGCTGCTGGACGATGAACTGGAAATGGACGACTACGAAGCCAACTTCCGCCGCATGTTCGGTAACCCGCGCATGGACGCGGTGCTGGGTTCGGTAGACGGCAGCGTGCGCTTCCATGGCCTGACCCCGACCAGCATGAAGCTCGAAGGCCTCGACCGCCACCTGCGCCTGATCGAAAGCTACAAGAAGCTGCACGCGGCCCGGGCCAAGTTCGCCTGATATCTGACAGGTATTCTTTCCCTCGCAGAACAAGCCTTGTGGGAGCGGCCTTATGTCGCGAAAGGGCTGCGTAGCAGCCCCAGGATTTCTGCGGTGACGCGAATATTGCTGGGGCCGCTGTGCGGCCCTTTCGCGACACAAGGCCGCTCCCACAGGGGTAGCATGAGCCAATAGAGCTCATAGGTCTTTCATCGCTGGTGTTTACACCAAATCGATCTTGCTTCACCGCTTATTATTTCTTGCCGCTTCGCCTGCCAGGCGCGTAGCGTTTTGTTCCCATCCCCTGAATCCATGGCGCGTTGACCGCCAGAAGGACCTCGGCCGCGCACGACAAGAAGGCGCAGACCATGAGCACCCCTTTGGATACCAATGCCCTCAAAGCCCGCCAGCAAGCTGCATGGGCCAGTGGCGACTACGCGGTAATCGGCACAACCCTGCAACTGGTTGGCGAGCGCCTGGCAGAAGCCTGTGACCTGCGCTGGGATGAGCAGGTACTGGACGTCGCCGCCGGCAACGGCAATGCCACCCTGGCCGCCGCCCGGCGCGGTTGCCGGGTCACTTCCACCGACTATGTGCCCGAACTGCTCAAGCGCGGTGAAGAACGGGCGCGGGCCGAGCACCTCAACGTGGTGTTCCAGACTGCCGATGCCGAAGCCTTGCCGTTTGCCGACGGCACCTTCGATGCCGTGCTTTCCACTTTCGGCGTCATGTTTGCCCCCGACCAGGCCCAGGCTGCGCGCGAGTTGGCTCGAGTGTGCCGGCCCGGCGGCCGCATCGGGCTGGCCAACTGGACCCCGCAAGGCTTCGTCGGGCAGATGTTCAAGACCCTCGGGCGGCACGTACCGCCACCAGCCGGGGCTCTACCGCCCTCGCGCTGGGGTGATGAAGAGCAGTTGCGCGGGATGTTCGAGGGCGCGCTGGGCGAATTGAAAGTCAACCGCCAGCACTTCAACTTCCGCTATCGCTCGGCGGCGCATTTCATCGAGGTGTTCCGCACCTGGTACGGGCCGGTGCACAAGGCGTTTGCCTCGCTGGAACCGGAGGCGGCGGAGGCGCTGGAGCGGAATCTGACGCAATTGTTGAATGAAAGCAATGTGGGGGGCGAGTCGTCGTTGGTGGTGCCGAGTGAATACCTTGAAGTGGTGATCATTCGAGGTTGAACCCACGGGCCAAGCGCTCAATTCTTGCACTTGGCCATCACCACCTGGCAAGTCTTCGGTGTGCCCCCTGACCGGCTTGCATAGCGCACGCAGTTGTTCAGCGATTTTTGCCGGGCAATACTCAGCGTATTGCCCCACGCGAGGCCGCCTTCGCCGGTGGTGGGCACGGCTTTGGCGAAACAGTTGGAGCCTGTTGCGGGCGTCGCATACCGGACCTTGCCGGCTTTGCTGGAACAGCCGGCGGTGAGCGCCAGGCTGAAGGCGAGCAGTGTGGCCAGCGTCCATGATGCGTAGGGGCGAGTCGGTTTACTGCTCATAATGCTTTCCTTACCGAGGGCAGGACTCTGCAATTGCGAGCAAGGTGCTGTCCCTGTGGGGGCGGGTTTATCGAGGTGATAAACCGCCGCGAACACCGGCAAAGCCGGTGCCATGCACTGTGCAGGATATTGCATTCAAGCGAAGCGGTGAACGCTTGCGTTGCACCAGATAAGCAGCGCAAGGCCTTTGCACCCTGGCAAGGCCTTGCGCCTGGCGCAATGATCAGAACCGGTAGTTGAAGCTGGCTTCCAGCGTACGCGGTGCACCCGGGGTGATCAGGTTCACCGAACCGTGCGCGGAGGCATAGTAGTCGCGGTCGAACACGTTCTTCAGGCGCAGCGCGGCATCCCACTGCGGCACGCTGTACAGCAGCGCGGCGTCGAAGGTGGTGTAGCCCGGCATCACCACCACGTTGTCGAGTGCGGTGTAGCGCTCGTCGACGTAGTTGGCGCCGGCGGCCACCCGCCATTGCGGGGTCAGGGTACGCACCAGCCAGACGTTGGCGCTGTTACGCGGCGTCAGGGTAGGGGTCTGGCCTTCGTTGGCCACGCCGTTGGTCTTGCTGTTGGACTTGGTGATTTCGGCATCCAGGTAGGCGTAGCCGGCGTAGATCTGCCACTTGTCCGTGAGCTGCCCGCTGACGGTGGCTTCGAAGCCGTCGGTGCGCTGTTCGCCGGCCAGCACGGTCAGGTTGGGGTTGGCAGGGTCGGCGGTTTTCATGTTGGTGCGCTCGAGGCGGAATACCGCTGCGGTCACCGACAGGCGGCTGTCGAGCAGGTCCCATTTGGCGCCGATTTCGTAGTTGGTGGTTTCTTCCGGCTCCAGGTGCTGGTTGGTCGGGCTGACCGCGAACACTTCGCCCGAAGGCTGGTAGCTGCGGCTGACCGACACATAGTAGGACTGGATGTTATCCGGTTGGTAGACCAGGCCGGCACGCGGGCTCCAGGTCTTGTCGGTACGGTCGAGGTCCACGTTCTGCGCGCGGTCATCGTCGTATTCCTGGCCAAAGATGTCGTAACGCACACCGACCAAGGCCTTCCAGTGTTCGTTCAGTTCGATCATGTCCTGCACATACAGGCCAGTGGTCTGCTGGAAGTTGGTGCCTTTGGACGACAGGTTGGCGGCATGTTCCGGTACCGGCACCAAGGCGTCGCGGTACACCGGCACCTGGGCCACGTTGTTCTGGCTCAGCACTCGCTGGTGCTTGTCCTGGAAGCCCACTTCCACGCCATACAGCAGGTTGTGCTGCATACCGGCAAGCTGCGCCTGTTGCTTGAGCTCGGTCTGGTTGAACACGCCGTACTCGTCGCGGGCGACGTTGCCGCGGTTGAGCTTGACCAGCAGTTCGCCGTTGGGCGCGGTGACGAATCGCGTCGGGCTGCTGTCGGCCAAGGTGTTGTTGCGGTCCAGGTCGTAGCGGTAGTAACGGCTGGTGTTGGTCAGGGTGAAGTCGTCATTGATGCGGTAATCAAGGCTCGCAGTCAGCGAGAACACCTCGCTGCGGGCGTAGTCCTGGTCGGCATCGCCGGAGCCGAAGCGCTTGTCGCGGTCCACATCTACCGGGCGGTTGCCAAGGGCAGGGATACCAAAGTCGATCAGGCGCTTGTCGTACAGGTAGGTGGCGCCCAGGTTCAGTTCCAGGTCGTCGGAGAGGCGGAAGTAGGCCGATGGCGCGATGGCCTTGCGGTCGATGTAGCCATCGTCGCGGAAGGTGTCGCTGTCCTCGAAGGCACCGGTCACGCGGTAGGCCTGGTTGCTTTGCGGGTCGGCCCAGCCGGTGTCGAACTGGGTGCGGCGCTTGCCTTCGCTGTCGAAGCTCATGCCGACTTCACGCTTGGGCGTGAAGCTCGGCTTCTTGCTGATGCTGTTGATCAGGCCGCCCGAAGAGCCACGGCCGTACAGCACGGCGGCAGGGCCCTTGATCACCTCGACCCGCTCGATGTTGGACAGGTCACGGAAGTACAGGGCGTCGTCGCGCACGCCGTCGATGTACATGTCGCCAATGGCGCTGAAGCCGCGAATGGTCACCTGGTCGCGCTGGCCGTCGCCGTTGGACAGGCCGACGCCGGGCACGTTCTTCAACACATCTTCCATGGACTGCGCGCCCTGGTCCTTGATCACGCTTTCGGGCACGACGTTGACGGTTTGCGGGATGTCGCGCAGCGGGGCGTCGATCTTCATGGCGCTGCGGCTTTCGCTGGCCTTGTAGCTTTGCTGCTCGTAGGCGCTGGTGACGGCAGTGGCGGGCAAGGCGAGGGAACCCTGCGATTCAGGTTGAACGGCCGCATGAACAGCAGGCACAACCAGCAGGCCCAGCATGGAAATGGATGCTGGGGCAACAGACTTTTTTGCCATTACAGGTGACTCTTTGTTGTATTTGGAGGTCACGAATAGTAATGATTTGTAAATGTAAATCAAGTGTAAAGAATTCGCATTTGCTGTTGCAAGGGTGCGGATGGCGGAAAAGCGACGAGATGCGTCGCGGGAAAAGAGGGCCGGCAAGGCGGCAGGTAACGGCTATGCTTGTTGGCGCGTGAGCATTTCACGCACCTATCCGGTCTTGATTACATGGAAGCAGGCCTATGAATCCGATTCGTTCCCTCGTTCGTGCCGTTGCCCTTGCCACTCTGGCGTCCACCGCCAGCTTCACGGTGCAGGCGGCCGGTATTCCCATTGGCAGCGAGGCGCTGGAGAGCCACGTCACCACGCAGGTCACGGCCATCGACCTGGCCAACCGGCAGGTCACGGTGAAAGGCCCTGATGAAAAGAAGGATGTGACCTTCCAGCTCACGGAAAAGGCCAAGGCGCTGCCTAACCTCAAGGTGGGTGACCAGGTCGACATTTACGTGACCCGTGCGGTGGCCTATGTGCTGAATCCCGAAGTAGGCGGGGCGCCGAAGGCGACTGAAGAGTCCGGTACCATCCGCGCCACGGCAGACAACCCCAACCCGGGTGGCGAGGCATTCCGCCAGGTCAAGGTCACGTCACAGATCAAGAAGATCGACCTCAAGGCACATGAGGTGAGCCTGCTGCCGCCGGAGGGCAAGCTGCAGGTGGTCAAGGTCGAGAACCCTGACCTGCAGGCACGCATGAAGAACCTCAAGGTCGGCCAGACGGTCGACGCGATCTACACCGAAGTGCTGCGCGTCGAAACCTCGCGCTGACCATTCATTGGCGCAGTCCAGGTAGCGCGTTGCTCTCGAGGTTGTCGCGGTAACTGTGGGAGCGGCCTTGTGTCGCGAAAGGGCCGCATCGCGGCCCCCGGATTGATGCGCAACAGTTGAAATTGCTGGGGCTGCTTTGCAGCCCATTCGCGACACAAGGCCGCTCCCACAGAGATCGCGCCAACTTCTGGAATTTGAGCAAGACAGTTGCTCCCATAGATACGGCTCAGGCTTCACTGCGCGGCACCTGTGGATCGTGTATCCATGTGGTGAATAAAGTACGTGCACACTTTCGATTTCCATGGATAAAGGGAATTTTCCGATCATTGCCTGAACATATGTCACGAATGAGGACTGCCATGTTCAGCAAGACCTTGTGCCTTCTGGCGCTTCCCTTTGCCCTGGCGTTGCTTGCCGGTGCCGTGCTGCCGTTCCAGGCTGCGGGTAATGCCGCCGTAGGTCGGGCGCTGGGGCATTGGTTGTGGGGCGCGTTCACGTCATTGACGGTTAGTTCGCTGGTGGTGATCGTCGCGTTGCTGGTCCTGAGGGTGCCGGCGCCGGACATGGGCAAAGCCCTGCAGGGGCCCTGGTGGCTGTGGGTTGGCGGTGTGCTGGGGGCGCTGTACGTGGCCGGTGCCGCTGCGCTCACCCCCAGGCTGGGCGCAGCGGGTTTCCTGGTGCTGGTGGTGGCAGGGCAGATCATCACGGCGGTGGTCGCAGACCACTTCGGAGTGATGGGGCTGGGGGGCAAGCCGCTCAACCTGGCCAGGTTGGCAGGTGTGCTGCTGATCCTCTGCGGCGTGCTGCTGGTGCAGGGCACCTGGGCAGCAGGCACGCCGGCCAGTGCCACTGCTGTGGTGAAACAGCCGGAAGGCTGATCAGCGCCCCGGCTGGCTGCACGCCCACACGGTCTCCCGCAGCCAGCGATGCCCGGGGTCGTCGTCCTTGCGGCTGTGCCAGGCTTGCTGGTAATCGAACGAAGGAATCGCCAGTGGCGGCTCGAACCGGCGCAATGCCCTGTGCTGGTGCAGCGAGCCCACCGCGCGGCTGGCCACGGTCAGGATCAGGTCGGTACCGGCCAGCACATCCACCGCCGCACTCCAGTGCGGCAAGGCCAGGGCAATCCGCCGACGCAGGCCTTGCGCGGCCAGGGCGCGTTCGATTTCATCGAAGGCATCCGGCTGCATGGCCATCAGCACATGCGGACGGGCCAGCCAGTCGTCCAGGGCCAGGCCGCCGCTGGCCGGCAGCACCTGGCGGTCGGCAACGCTGATGAAGCTGTCGGTGAACAGCGGCTGTGCAGTGATGGCCAGGGGCAGGTCGGGGAAGATGCCCAGGGCCAGGTCCAGTTCACCATCGAGCAACTGCGCCAGCATGGTTTCGCGGCTGGCCTGGCTGATGGCCAGGTCCACCCCGGGCGCGACCTGGCGCAGATGGCGCAGCAGGGGTGGCAGGATGATCCGCGAGGAATAATCGGACAGCGAGAGCCTGAAGCGCCGCTGGGCCTTGGCCGGTTCGAACTGTGGGGCAGCCAGCAGGCCGTTGAGGTTGCCCAGGGCGTCGTGCAGCGGTTTGGCCAGCGATTGGGCGCGAGCGGTCAAGGCCATGCGGCCGTTCTGGCGCACCAGCAAGGGGTCGTCGAAGTGCTTGCGCAACTGCGCCAGGGCGTGGCTTACCGCCGGTTGGCTGCGGTGCAGGCGCAGGGCGGCGCGAGTCACGTGCTTTTCGGTCAGCAGGGCGTGCAGGGCGAGCAGCAGGTTGAGGTCGATCTTGCGTAATTCATCCATGGTGCGAATGGTCTTGGCCATCTCCTACGGTTTTGATCAGCTTAACAAATACCCAAAGCTGGCGCGGTCCCTGTAGGAGCGGCCTTGTGTCGCGATGGGCCGCGCAGCGGCCCCGACAAACTTTGCTCGAAGCTGAAAACCTGGGGCCGCTTCGCGCCCCATCGCGACACAAGGCCGCCCTACAAGGACCGTGTCAGTCGTTGGGGTTATACTCGCAACCCGTTTCATGGGGGTCCCTGCTGCAAGGGGTGCAGAAATCATCTGCATCCCGCCTGATTGTTCAACTTTTGCTGCCTGTTTAGCCTGACTCGAACACCCATCCAACAGGATTCGATCATGGCTACCCGCATCGTTCTCAACAGCACCGGCAGTGCCGATGTCATGCATCTTGAACACTTGCAAGCACAAGCCCCTGGGCCCGGCCAGGTCTGGCTGGAGCAGACGGCCATGGGGGTCAACCCGCTCGACTTGTTGCAGCGCAAGGGCGGCGCCCCTCTGGACCTGCCTTCCGGGCTGGGGCTGGAAGGGGCTGGGCGGGTCGCTGCCGTCGGCGAAGGGGTACATGACGTGCAGGTGGGTGACCGGGTCGCCTACGCCATGGGCCCGGTTGGCGGTTACGCCAGTGGCCGCCTGTACCCGGCCGAGCGTCTGGTCAAGCTGCCGCCTCAGCTGGATGACCAGGCCGCCGCCGCCGTGCTGTTCAAGGGCATCACCGCGCAGTACTTGCTGAAGACTACCTATGCCGTGGGCCCCGGTAGCCAGGTGCTGTTGTACGGTGCCGCCGGTGCCTTGGGCCAGCTGATGGCGCCCTGGGCGAGGCACCTGGGGGCGACGGTGATCGGCGTGGTATCACGCCCGCAGAGCGTGGCAAGGGCGCAGGCAGCGGGTTGCCACCATGTGCTGGTGTTCGACGCTACAACCTTGGCCGGCCAGGTCCGCGAGCTGACCCAGGGCCAGGGCGTGGACGTGGCCTATGACTGTGTCGGCAAGGTGTCGCTGCAAGCCTCGCTGGACAGCCTGCGGGTGCGTGGCTTGCTGGTGTCGTTTGGCGGCACCTCCGGCGCGCCGGCGGCCATCGAGGTTGCCACGCTCAACGCCAAGGGCTCGCTGTACCTGACCCGGCCGTCGCTGGCGGCACACACCCGCACGGTCGACGAGTACCAGCAGCGCGCCGACGATGTGCTGGCGGCGGTCGCGGAGGGTATCATCCAGCCTCGGGTCTGGCGTCGCTACCCGCTGGCCGAAGCGGCCAGGGCCCACGGGGACCTGGAGCAAGGGCTGTCGGAGGGCGCGCTAATCCTTACTGCCTGATCCCTGACCCACAGCCTTGTGCCGAGCCTTGCCATGGATGCCTTCGACAGCCGCCGCGCCGATGAACTTGCCACCTTGCTGGCGCTGCACGAACAGGGCTCGTTTGCCGCTGCCGGGCGCCAGTTGGAGCGCCATCCCACGGTGCTGTCCAAGCGCCTGAGTGCACTGGAGATGCGCCTTGGCATTCGCCTGGTGGAGCGCAGTACGCGGCAGTTGCGTTTCACCGATGAAGGCGAGCGGCTGGTGGCCAAGGTGCGCGAGGCCAACCGACTGATAGCAGAGGCCGAACAGGAAGCTGCCGAGGGGGCGGTGGCGGTACGCGGGCGCCTGCGCCTGGCGCTGCCGGCAGCCATGGGGCGGCGCTGGTTGAGCGCAGTGCTGGCTGATTTCGTGCTGGCCCACCCGCAGGTGATGGTGGAGGCCGAGTATGCCGATCGTTTCGTTGACCTGATCGGCGAGGGTTTCGACGCCGCCATCCGTATTGGCGAGCTGGCCGACAACCGCCTGGTGGCCAGAAAACTGTGCGATCATCGGCGCATCCTGTGTGCGTCGCCCGAATACCTGGCCCGGCATGGCGCACCTGTGCATCCGGAGGACCTTGCCGGGCATGACTGTTTGGGTTTCAGTGGTTTGCGAAGCTTTCCCGAATGGCGACTGATGAGTGGCGGGCAGCAGGTGAGTGTCAAGGTTGCCGGCAGCCTGCGCAGCAATGACAACGAAGCGCTGCTGGAGGCGGCGCGACGTGGCGTTGGCATCCTGGCGGGAGGGGACTGGCTGATGGGCGAGGACCTCGCCGCCGGGCGCTTGGTGCGGGTGCTGCCGCAATGGCAGCTGGATGTGGCGGCAGGCATTTACCTGGTACGGCCGACCGCGCGCCTCAACAGTGCTGCCCTGACGGCTTTCAAGGCATGGATGGAGGCACGCTTCGAGGCCGGTGCACCCTGGCGGCGATAGAATTGCACATAACTAATTGAATTGGCAGGGACCCTGTGGCAGCGGCTTTAGCCGCGAACACCGGCGTAGCCGGTGCCATGCACCACGTTGGATTCTTCGCGGCTAAAGCCGCTCCCACAGGGTACGCGGGCAATCGTTATCGTCTTGCTACAGCATGCTGCACGCACTGCTCGTAATAGGTCTGCTTGATCGCTGCCGGCTTGATCCGCGAACGGCTGTTGTAGGTCTGTTCGGTAATGCCGAAGGCGGTCATGCGCATCCACGGTTTGGGGAATTTGCGTGCCTGCAGCTTCTTGCGCGTGGCATACAGGGTTACCCCGGAAAGCTTGGCCTGCTGGGCCTCGGCGGCTATCTGCGCACCCCAGCCGCAGGTGTGGCGATCGTTCTGGCTCAGCGCCCGTGCCTGGGCGCCGAAAGCGAGCGTGGCCAGCAGGCAGCCGGCCATCGTTGCTAGAAGTACTCGCATGTTGCTGTCCTAAGCATCTGAAGGAAAACGAAGTTTGCCTTCACAAGCAGGCACTGGGGGCCAGCAATTTGCCGTCAGATCATGGTCGCTGACCATCGACTGGTGGCATGCAAGCCGAGAGAATAAATACCGCACTGCGAGTATGTGATCGTACAACTGCTTGCGCTATGATGAGCGCTGTCTTTCAAGGTGAAATACAGGGCAATGACAGAGCAGCAGGTACAGGCAAAGACCCGGCGCAAGCCGCGCAGTCTGGCCCAGGAACTGGTCACGGTGCTGACCGAGCGCATTCGCAGCGGCCAGCTCAAGCGCGGCGACAAGCTGCCGACCGAATCGCAGATCATGGCCGAAGAGGGAGTCAGCCGCACGGTGGTGCGTGAAGCGATCTCGCGGCTGCAGGCCGCCGGGCAGGTCGAGACCCGCCACGGCATTGGCACTTTCGTGCTGGACGCACCGGCTGCGGGTGGTTTCCGCATCGACCCGGCGACCGTGGTCACCCTGCGCGAAGTATTGGCGGTGCTGGAATTACGCATTGCCCTGGAGATCGAATCGGCGGGCCTGGCGGCGCAGCGGCGCAGCGATGAAGAGCTGGCCGGCATGCGTGCGGCGCTGGACGAACTCAACGAAGGGGCTGCCCACGCCACGGATGCGGTGTCGGCGGATTTCCAGTTCCACCTGCGCATTGCCCAGGCCAGCGGCAACCACTACTTCGCCGACATCCTCAACCACCTGGGCACCAGCATCATCCCGCGTACCCGGTTGAACTCGGCGCGGCTGGCCCATGATGACCAGGCGCACTACATGAGCCGGCTGATGCACGAGCACGAGGCGATCTATGAAGCCATCGCCCGGCGTGATGGCGAAGGGGCGAAGATGGCCATGCGCATGCACCTGAGCAATAGCCGGGAGCGCTTGCGCCAGGCGCATGAAGAGGCCGAGGCGCAGGGGGCCTGAGGCTTTCGTCGCCTGTACCGGCCTCTTCGCGGGCGCGCCCGCTCCCACAGGGATCACCGAGCTTGAGCCCTGTGGAGCCACAGCCAAAAGAAAAGCCCCGCCATGCGCGGGGCTTTCTGGTTTCAACGGGCGATCAGATCGCCCCGTCACTCCACTGCCCATTCACCAGCCGGCGCAGCCCCAGCGGGTTACCGTCGCGCAATGCCTCGGGCAACAGCGCCTGCGGGTAGTTCTGGTAGCACACCGGGCGCAGGAAGCGGTCGATGGCCAGGGTACCGACCGATGTACCGCGCGCATCCGATGTGGCCGGGTAAGGCCCGCCGTGCACCATCGCATCACACACCTCGACACCGGTCGGATAGCCATTGACCAGGATCCGCCCGACTTTCTCTTCCAGCAGCGGTACCAGCCAGGCGAAGGTCTGCAGGTCTTCCGGCTCGCCGATCAGGGTCGCGGTCAGCTGGCCGCGCAGGCCGAGCAGGGCGGCGCGCAACTGGTCGTTGTCCTGCACTTCCACGGCAACGGTGGTCGGGCCGAACACTTCTTCCTGCAGCAGCGGGTCAGATTCCACCAACAGGCGGGCATCGGCCTTGAACAGCTGGGCGCGCGCCTGGCTGCCTGCCTGCGCTTGGCCGGCCAGGTGCTCGATACCGGCATGGGCGTGCAGGTGCTCCAGGCCTCCGACGTAGCTGCGCAGGCCACCGGCATTGAGCATGGTCTGGCCGGCCTGCTGGCCCAGGTGCTGGCCAAGTTCGGTCAGCAGTTGGCTGTACTGCGGCGACTGCAGGCCGATCACCAGGCCCGGGTTGGTGCAAAACTGGCCCGCGCCCAGGCACACCGAACCGGCCAGCTCACGGGCGATGGCTTCGCCACGCTTGGCCAGGGCGCCCGGCAGGATGATCACCGGGTTGATGCTGGACATCTCGGCGAATACCGGGATCGGCTGCGGGCGCTCGGCGGCCATGCGGCACAGGGCGTCACCGCCTTTCAGCGAGCCGGTGAAACCGACGGCCTGGATAGCCGGGTGCTTGACCAGCCACTCGCCGACGCCGCCACCGAACACCATGTTGAACACGCCCTTGGGCATGCCGGTGCGCTCGGCGGCGCGCTGGATGGCACAACCGACCAGGTCGGCGGTGGCCATGTGGCCGCTGTGGGCCTTGAACACCACTGGGCAACCGGCAGCCAGGGCCGCAGCGGTATCGCCACCGGCGGTGGAGAAGGCCAACGGGAAATTGCTGGCGCCGAACACGGCCACCGGGCCGACGCCGATGCGCATCTGGCGCAGATCCACGCGCGGCAGGGGCTGGCGCTCGGGCAGGGCCAGGTCGATGCGAGCACCGAGGAAGTCACCACGGCGCAGCACCTGGGCGAACAAGCGCATCTGGCCGCTGGTGCGACCGCGCTCGCCCTGGATACGGGCAGGGGGTAGGGCGGTTTCACGGCAGACGATGGCGACGAAGGCGTCGTCCAGTTCGTCTATCTCGGCGGCAATGGCGTCGAGGAATTCGGCGCGCCGCGCCGGGGCCAGCTGGCGGAATTCGGCGAAGGCGGCGGCGGCGGCCTTGGCGGCCTGGTCCACCTCGCTTTCGGTGGCCTGGGCGAAGCTGTAGGGCAGGGCCTCGCCGGTGCTGGCGTCCAGGCTCTGCAGGCGCTGTGAGCCAGCGGCGCTGCGCTGGCCGGCGATGAAGTTGTGGCCGAGGATTTCAGGCATGGGGTGCTCCTCTAGAGAGTAGTGAAGGAAGAGAACGTGTTTGAGGCGTTTGCTCGGTCCCTGTGGGAGCGGGTTCACCCGCGAAGCAGGCAACTCGGTGTATGGCACCGGCTTTGCCGGTGTTCGCGGGTGAACCCGCTCCCACAGGGGCCGCGTTGCACTGTTGAATTGGGCAAGCCGTTGGCATCAGGTAATCGGTGCCGGGTTGAACAGGGTTATGTCGTTGTGCAAGCGATGCTGTTCGGCCCAGGTCTGCTTGCGACCGCTGGCAACGTCCAGGTAGTAGTGGAACAGTTCCCAGCCCAGCTCCTCGATGGTCGAGCGGCCGCTGGCGATGCGCCCGGCGTCGATGTCGATCAGGTCGGGCCAGCGCTGGGCCAGCTCGCTGCGGGTGCAAACCTTGACCACTGGCGCCATGGCCAGGCCGTACGGGGTGCCGCGACCGGTGGTGAACACATGCAGGTTCATGCCGGCAGCCAGTTGCAGGGTGCCGCAGACAAAGTCGCTGGCCGGGGTGGCGCAGAAGATCAGGCCTTTGCGGTTGACCCGTTCACCCGGGCCGAGCACGCCCTGGATAGCGCCGCTACCGGACTTGACGATCGAGCCCAGAGACTTCTCGACGATATTCGACAGGCCGCCCTTCTTGTTGCCCGGCGTGGTGTTGGCACTGCGGTCGGCGGCGCCTTGCTGCAGGTAGCGGTCGTACCAGTCCATTTCGCGTACCAGGGCGTCTGCGACCTGCTGGTTTTCCGCCCGCGAGGTGAGCATGTAGATGGCGTCGCGCACTTCGGTCACTTCAGAGAACAGCACGGTGGCGCCGGCGCGTACCAGCAGGTCGGCGGCATAGCCCAGCGCCGGGTTGGCGGTGATGCCCGAGAAGGCATCGCTGCCGCCGCACTGCATACCCAGGATCAGTTCGCTGGCCGGCACGCTTTCGCGGCGGCGCTGGTCGAGTTTCTTCAGGCGGGTTTCGGCCAGTTCCATGATCTGTTCGATCATTTCCACAAAGCCCAGGCTGGCGTCCTGCAGGCGGTACAGCCACGGGTCGCTGAGGTCCACTGACGGGTCGTTGTCATGCATCACCTGGCTGGCCTGCAGCTTTTCGCAGCCCAGGCTGATAACCAGGGCTTCGCCGCCCAGGTTGGGGTTGCGCGCCAGGTTGCGCACCGTGCGGATCGGGATGTAGGCATCGCGCGCATTGATCGCCACGCCGCAGCCATAGCTGTGGGTGATGGCCACCACGTCATCGACATTGGGGTACTTGGGCAGCAACTCGCTGCGAATTCGCTTGACCGCATGCTCCAGCACGCCGGCCACGCACTGCACGGTGGTGGTGATGCCGAGGATGTTGCGGGTGCCGACGGTGCCGTCGGCGTTGCGGTAGCCTTCGAAGGTGAAGCCTTCGAGCGGCGGCAGCGGCTGCGGGACGGCGTCGCAGCGTGGCAGGCTGTCCAGCTCCGGCGCGGCCGGCATGGCCAGCTGGCTTTCCTGCACCCAGCTGCCCTGGCGCAGGTCTTCCAGCGCGTAACCGATGATCTGCCCGTAGCGGCGCACCGGTTGGCCCTTGGCGATGGCCACGGTGGCCACCTTGTGGCTCTGTGGCACGCCCTCGACCAGGGTCAGGCCGTCGGTGAAGCGGGCGCCTTCGCCCAGGCCGCCATCGTTGACCACCACCACGACATTGTCGTCATCGTGCAGGCGGACGTAGCGGGGCGAGTCGGAATGTTCGATCAACTGCATGTTCGGGCCCTACTTGTCAGGTTTCTCAGGCTTTTGTACATCCGCCCGCGGCGGGGGTGGCCGACGCGGGCGTGTTCACTCAGTGGTGCGAGCCGGCCAGTTTGCTGCCGGCCGCGGGCTCGGCGTCAGGCTTTGGGCTTTCACGCAGCTCGATGCGCTTGATCGGGCCAACAATCACCAGGTAGCTGAACACCGCTACCAGGGCGTTGGCGCCGACATACACCAGGGCCCACTTGAACGAACCCGTGGCGCTGATGATGTAGCCGATGACGATCGGCGTGGTGATCGAGGCGATGTTGCCGAAGGTGTTGAACAGCCCGCCCGACAGCCCGGCGATCTGCTTCGGCGAGGTGTCGGCGACCACCGCCCAGCCCAGTGCACCGATGCCTTTGCCGAAGAACGCCAGGGTCATGAAGCCGACCACCATCCACTCAGCGTCGACGTAGTTGCAGAACACCATGGTGGTCGACAGCAGCAGGCCGCAGACGATCGGCAGTTTGCGCGAGAAGGTCAGCGAGTTGCCGCGGCGCAACAGCCAGTCGGAGATCACCCCGCCCAGCACGCCACCGATGAAGCCGCAGACCGCCGGCAGCGAGGCGATGAAACCAGCCTTGAGGATGGTCATGCCGCGCTCTTGCACCAGGTACACCGGGAACCAGGTGAGGAAGAAGTAGGTGATGGCGTTGATGCAGTACTGGCCCAGGTACACGCCCAGCAGCATGCGGCTGGTCAGCAGTTGCTTGATGTAGCCCCATTTCGGGCCGTCGTTGCCGCGCTTCTGGTCCATGTCCACCAGGCCACCGTTCTGCTCGATGTGCTCGAGTTCGCCTGGGCTGATGCGTGGGTGTTGGCGCGGGTTGTAGATGGTCTTCAGCCATACCATGGAGAACACGATGCCCAGCGCGCCCATGACCACGAACACATGCTCCCAGCCGAAGCTGAACACGATCCAGCCCATGATCGGTGCGAACAGTGCGGTGGCGAAGTACTGCGCCGAGTTGAAAATGGCCGAGGCGGTGCCGCGTTCCTGGGTCGGGAACCAGGCCGCGACGATGCGCGCATTGCCCGGGAATGACGGGGCTTCGGCAAAACCGACCAGGAAGCGCAGGGTGAACAGGGTCACCACCGCCCAGGCAACCGGCAGGCCACCGACAAAGCCCTGCAGCAGGGTGAACAGCGACCAGGTGAAGATGCTGAAGGCGTAGACGTTCTTGGAACCGAAGCGGTCGAGCAGCCAGCCACCAGGAATCTGGCCAGCCACGTAGGCCCATCCGAAGGCGGAGAAGATGTAGCCGAGGGTCACGGCATCGATGCCGAGGTCTTTCTGCAGGCTGGAGCCCGCGATTGCAATGGTGGCGCGGTCAGCGTAGTTGATCGTGGTCACCAGGAACAGCATGAACAGGATCAGGTAGCGCACATGCGTCTTCTTCGTCGCTTGCATGCTGGAGTACTCCCACTATTTATTTTTGTGCGGGCTCACGAATTGTAACCGGAGTGGGGCTGGCCCACTCCGGGCGCGGCATCTGGCAGGCCGCGGGCGGCGCTTACTGCGGGCCCATCTTGTCCATCAGCGCGGCGAGTTGTTCGTACTCTTCGGCGGTGAGGTCGGTAAGCGGAGTCCGCACCGGGCCAGCGTCGTGACCGGCGATCCTGGCGCCGGCCTTGACGATGCTCACGGCGTAGCCGGCCTTGCGGTTGCGGATGTCCAGGTACGGCAGGAAGAAGTCGTCGATCAGCTTGGCCACGGTGGCGTGGTCGTCACGGGCGATGGCGTTGTAGAAGTCCATGGCGGTCTTCGGCACGAAGTTGAACACGGCGGAGGAGTACACCGGCACGCCCAGGGCCTTGTAGGCAGCAGCATACACCTCGGCGGTCGGCAGGCCACCCAGGTAGCTGAAGCGGTCGCCCAGGCGGCGACGGATCGACACCATCAGCTCGATATCACCCAGGCCGTCCTTGTAGCCGATCAGGTTCGGGCAGCGCTCGGCCAGTTTTTCCAGCAGGTCGGCGTTCAGGCGGCAGACGTTGCGGTTGTAGACGACTACGCCGATGTTCACTGATTTGCATACCGCTTCGACATGGGCGGCGACGCCTTCCTGGCTGGCTTCGGTCAGGTAGTGCGGCAGCAGCAGCAGGCCTTTGGCACCCAGGCGCTCGGCTTCTTGCGCGTATTCGATGGCCTGGCGAGTGGAGCCGCCGACGCCGGCGAGGATGGGGACCGACTTGGCGCAGGTGTCGACGGCGGTCTTGATCACCTGGCTGTATTCGCTGGCGGCCAGGGAGAAGAACTCACCGGTGCCGCCGGCGGCGAACAGGGCGCTGGCGCCGTAAGGGGCCAGCCATTCCAGGCGCTTGGCGTAGCCAGCGGGGTTGAAGTCGCCCTGGGCGTTGAAGTCGGTGACCGGGAAAGACAGCAGGCCGTGGGAGAGGATGGATTTGAGTTCTTGTGGAGTCATTGTTGTTGGCATCCTGTGGCGCTTGGGTGAAGGGTGTTGTTATGCGTTGGAGGTAAGTTATCGTACAACTTGTACGATGACTAGTCCCTTGGGGAGATTTTTTTGTGGAGGGGGGCAGAAGGAGTATTGTGGCCTGTGCCGGCCTCTTCGCGGGTAAAACCGCTCCCACAGGTACCGTGGCGCGCTTAAAGATGCGGAGATTCCTGTGGGAGCGGGTTTACCCGCGAAGAGGCCGGCACAAGGAACAACAAGAGATGCCCGATACCCAGATGGCAGACCAGCTGCGATCAGTCATCGTATCTCTAGGCGGGGAAGAAAAAAGATCGCGGAGACAGGCACAAGCCCGCCGCCCGTTTCCACGGGAAGTGTTCTGGGACCAGCAGAGGGTGACCGGGAAAACGGGGGCGGCCTTGCGCCGCCCCGCGATCAAAGCAGAGGAAAGCTAGGGTCAGGCAGCGTGCTGGCGCTTGATTTGCGCCTTGCGTACCTGGGCTCGGCAAGCATCACCGAAAGCCTGGAAGATCTTGATCGAGTCCGGGTTCTTCGCCGCTTGCCACTCCGGGTGCCACTGCACGGCGAACAGGAACGGCGAAATGCTCGGGGCATGGATCGCCTCGACCAGGCCGTCTTCGGCATGGGCGATGGCCTCGATACCGGCACCGAGCTTGTGCAGCCCCTGGCCATGCAGCGAGTTGACGCGAATCTCGTCGGTACCCAGGGTGTCACGCAGCCAGCTGTCCGGCTTGATCTTCACGCCGTGTACCTGGGCGTATTGCACCTCGACCGGGTCTTCCGGGTTTTCCCGGTGGTCATTGAAGCCAGGCTCGGCGTACACCTTCTGGTAGATGTCGCCACCCAGGGCCACGTTGATTTCCTGCATGCCGCGGCAGATGCCGAAAATCGGCAGGCCACGCTTGATCGCGGCCTTGACCAGCGGAATGTCGAACAGGTCGCGGTTCTGGTCCTGGCCTTTGCCGGGGGTTTCGTTCTCCTGGCCGTACAGGGCCGGGTCGATGTTGCTGCCGGCGCCGGTCAGGTACACGCCGTCGGCCATGTCCAGATAGGTCTCGAGGTCCTCGATGCCGCAGCAGGTGGGCACCAGCACCGGGACGCAATCGGAGAACTCGACCAGCGGGGTGATGTATTTGTGGGTCATGACCTGGTAGTCATGGCCTTTTCGCTCTTGGCTGCCCATGGTCATCAGGACGACGGGTTTGCGCAGGGAGGGTTGCTTGTTGCCAATGTTGCTGTTGGACATATGTCACCTTGGGACAGGTTCGGCCTGTCGTTGTTGTGCAGGTGCACGGCGCGGGGCCATGGGTGCGACCTGTAGCCCCGAGCACTGCCGGCTCGTCGGAGGCGACGATTCCGGTCGGGGCTTGTAGATAGCTTGCCAGAGCCGTTCGATATGTCAAACGACGGAGCAGGGCTTGATGGCAGGGAATGCGCCGGTTTTTGGGGGCTGAAACCGATGCGGGCCTGTGGTGGCGTGGGTTTGGCGGGAGGTAAGGTCAATAATATTTAACGATGCAGTTGGGTCTTTGCAGCGGTGCAATGATGGTGTTGCCTGTTCCGGCCTCTTCGCGGGTAAACCCGCTCCCACAGGATTACCTTGGCCTTCAGGACCAATGATGAACCTGTGGGAGCGGGTTTACCCGCGAAGAGGTCGGAACAGGTCTCAGTGCAGTATCTGCGCCAGGAACCCCTTGGCCCGCTCGGTACGCGGCTGGTTGAAGAATACCTGTGGCGGGCTGTCTTCGATGATCTGCCCGCCCTCGAGGAACAACACCCGCTCGGCCACCTGGCGGGCAAAGCCCATTTCATGGGTGACGCAAAGCATGGTCATGCCGGTGCCGGCCAGTTGCACCAGCACATCCAGCACTTCGGCAACCATCTCCGGGTCAAGCGCCGAGGTGGGCTCGTCGAACAGCATGATGCGCGGCTTCATGCACAGCGCCCGGGCAATCGCCACGCGCTGCTGCTGACCGCCAGACAGCTGGCTGGGGTACTTGTGCGCCTGGCTTTCGATGCCGACCTTGCTCAGGTACATGCGCGCCCGCTCCTCGGCGTCCTTGCGCGACAGCCCGCGCACGCTGGTGGGGGCCAGCAGGCAGTTGTCGAGCACGCTCATGTGCGGGAACAGGTTGAAGTGCTGGAACACCATGCCGATGTCGCTGCGCACCTGCGCTGCTTCGCGGCTGGTGGCCGCCAGGTCGATGCCATCCACCTTGATGCTGCCCTGCTGGGCAACTTCCAGGCGGTTGATGCAACGGATCAGGGTCGACTTGCCGGAGCCGGACGGCCCGCACAGTACGATGCGTTCGCCTTCACGCACTTGCAGGTCGATGTTGCGCAGCACGTGGAACGCGCCGTAGTGCTTGTTCAGGCCCTCAATGCGGATCAGCACCGGGCGCAGGTCGGGTTCGGGGGCAAGGGTGGCAAGGCTCAGTGGTGCGGTCATCTTGTTGTTCTCCCGCAGGGGTTCAGTCGAAACGGGTCGCGCTGTAAGGCGCGGGGTCGGTGAAGGGGCGTTCGCCGGTGACCAGCTCGGCCACCAGCCGGCCGCTGACCGGGCCCAGGGTAAGGCCGTGGTGGGCGTGGCCGAAGTTGAACCACAGCCCCGGGTGGCGCGGCGCCGGGCCAATCACCGGGCGCATGTCGGGCAGGCACGGGCGGCGGCCCAGCCAGGGGGTGTCGTCCAGGCGCTCGCCCAGGGCCGGGAACAGCTTGCGCGCCAGGGCTTCGCAGCGGCCCAGCTGGATCTGGTTGCCAGGCGCGCTGCTGGCGTCGAACTCGATGCCGGTGGTCAGGCGCACGCCGCGGGCCATTGGCGCCAGCACGTAGCCGCCCTGGGTGTCACAGATGGAATGCTCCAGTTGCGCGCCGTCACGGGTGCTGTAGTGCATGTGGTAACCACGCTTGATCGCCAGCGGGATCTGGTAGCCCAGGCCGCTGAACAGGTCGGCCGATTGCGGGCCGAGGCAGGCCACCACCTCGTTGGCGGTAATCGGGCCGCGGCGGCTGTCCACCCGCCATTGGCCGTCGACCTGGCGCAGGCTGCGCGCATCGCCATGCAGGAACTGCCCGCCGCGCTGCGTGAACAGGGTGGCGTAGCCGCGGGTGAGGGCGCCGGGGTTGTTCACGGTCTTGGGGTCGAGCCAGTGGATGCCGCCGACCACGCTGGCGTCCAGCTGGTGCTCGCGGGCCTGCAACTGCCCGCATTCGAGGATTTCGAACTGCAGGCCATAACGGCTCAGGCCCTTGGCGTCGGCCTTGGCCTGCTCGAACAGCACCGGGTCACGGAACACTTCGATCCAGCCTTTGGCCTGCACCAGCCCTTCCAGGCCGGCAGCAGCGATGAATGCGTCGTGCTCCTCTACGCAGCGCTGCACCAGCGGCAGCATGTCGGCGGCGGCCCCGGCCAGGCGCCCGGGGGCCGACTGGCGCCAGTAGCGCCACAGCCAGGGTGCGGCCTTGGGCAAGTGCAGCAGGCTGTAGCGCACATCGGGTTGGCGGTTCAGGCCGTAGCGCAGCAGTGCGCCCAGTTGCCGGGGGAAGGCATAGGGGATGACGCTGGAGCGCTCGATCAGCCCGGCGTTGCCGTGGCTGGTGCCGCAGCCCGGCTCGTCGCGGTCGATCAGGATCACCTGCCGCCCGCGGGCCTGCAGGTGCAGCGCGGTGCTGACGCCGACGATGCCGGCGCCGAGGACAAGGGTCTGGCAATGCATGGAACGTATCCTTCGGTCAGTTCAGGTGGCGGCCCAGGCGGGCTTCCAGGTGTTTCAGCAGGCGCCGCACCAGTTCGACGATCAGCAGGTAGAGCACGGCGGCCCACAGGTAGATCTGGAAGTCGAAACTGCGCGAGAAGGCCAGTTTGGTTACGCCCATCAGGTCGTAGATGGTCACCAGCGAGGCGATCGCGCTGGCCTTGATCATCAGGATCAGTTCGTTGCCCAGCGGGCCGATGGCCACCAGCAGCGACTGCGGCAGGATCACCTTGAAGAAAGTGGTCGAGCGCTTCAGGTTCAGCGCCCGTGCCGCCTCATGTTGCCCGGGGGCGACGGCCATCAGGCTGCCGCGGAAGATCTCGGCCTGGTAGGCGGCGGTGTTCAGGGTGAACGCCAGCAAGGTGCAGAACCACGCCTCGCGGAAGAACCACCACAGGCCGACGTCCTGCCAGAAGCCCTTGAGCGAGCCCAGGCCGTAATACAGCAGGAACAGCTGGGCCAGCAGCGGCGAGCCGCGGAAGAAGTACACATAGCCGGCGGCCATGCGCTGCAGCAGCAGGCTGCGCGACATGCGCGCCAGGGCCAGCAACAGGCCGAGCACGGCACCCAGGCTGAAGGAAATCGCCACCAGCTTGGCGGTTACCAGCAGGCCATCGAGGAAGCGCGGGCCGTAGCGGTCGAGCAGGTCGGGGTCGAGGACCACCGCCAGCAGTTGTTCGAAGCTCATGCGCGTGCTCCTTGCAGGTGGCGGTTGCTGCGCCGTTCGATGAAGGCGAACACACGCCCGGAAATGGCGGCGAACAGCAGGTAGCCCAGGCAGGCGATGCCATAGAAGAACATCGGCTCCTTGGTCACGCTGACCGCCAGGTTGGTCTGGCGCATCAGGTCGACCAGCGAGATGGTGGATACCAGCGAGGTGTCCTTGAGCAGCGACAGCCAGTTGTTGGACAGGCCGGGCAAGGCGATGCGGGTCAGTTGTGGCAGCAACACCTTGAAGAAGCCGGTGCGCTTGCTCAGGCCCAGCGCCGAGCAGGCTTCCAGCTGGCCCTTGGGCAGGGTCTTGAAGGCTGCCAGCCAGATCTCGCTGGAGAATGCGGCGAACACCAGGCTGAAGGCGATCATCGCGGCGAGGAAGGTATTGATCAGGAACTCACCCTGGTAGCCCATGGCCGCGAGAATCTTCTGCGCAGCGATCTGGCAGCCGTAATAGATGATCAGCAGTGTCAGCAGTTCGGGCAGGCCACGGAACACGGTAGAGAAGGTGGTGGCCCAGGCCCGCGGCAAGCGCTTGCGCGAGCGTGCTGCAAGGGCGACCACCAGGCCCAGCGGCAGGCCGATGGGCAGGCAGGCCAGGGCCAGGGAAACGGTTACCAGCGCGCCGGCCAGCAGCGCCTGGCCCCAACCTCCACTGGCGAAGGACAGCAAGGACAATTGATCGAGCATGACAAACCCCTAGGATGGGCAACGCGGACTTTTTGTAGGAGCGGCCTTGTGTCGCGAAAGGGCTGCGGAGCAGCCCCAGGATCTATGCCGCAGCAGGGATTGCCGGGGCCGCCTTGCGGCCCTGTCGCGACACAAGGCCGCTCCTACAGAAATTGCGCAGTTTCCTGAAGATCAGTTGTAGATATCGAAAGCGAAGTACTTGCTGGCGATCTTCTGGTAGGTGCCGTTGGCCACGATCTGCTGCAGCGCGGTGTTCAGGCGCTGGCGCAGGGCTTCGTCGTCCTTGCGCACGGCAATGGCGGCATCGGCCTTGGTGTTGGCCACGTCGCCGAGGATCTTGCAGCAGTCCCCGCCGTTCTTGGTCATCCATTCGTTCAGGGGGAACTTGTCGGCAATAACACCGTCCAGGCGGCCCGCAGCCAGGTCGGCGTTGGCTTCGTCCATGGTCGGGTACAGCTTCACATCGGCACCGGCCTTGGCATAGACGTCTTCGGCGTAGATGGCCTGGGTGGAGGACGACTGGGCGCCAACGGTGTAGCCGTCGAAGTTGGTCTGGGCGTCGTTGATCTTGCTGTCCTTGGCCACGGCGACGGTCAGCGGGGTGCGGTAGTAGTGGTCGGTGAAGGCGATCTTCTTGCGCCGTTCTTCGGTGTTGATCATCGACGCGACCACTGCATCGTACTTGCGTGCCATCAGCGCCGGGATGATGCCCTCCCAGTCCTGGGCCACCAGCGTGCACTCGACCTTCATCTGCTCGCACAGGGCATGGGTGATGTCCACGTCGAAGCCGTGCAACTGGTTATTGGCATCGACATAGTTGAAGGGCGGGTAGGCGCCCTCGGTGGCGAAGCGCAGGGTTTCGGCACTGGCGGTACCCGACAGCAGCAGGGCACACGCACCCACCAAGGCCATGGTCTTGTTCATCTCGCACCTCATTGCACTCTTGCTATTGTTGTTTTCCCGTCGACCACGAGGTGTAGCCGACGAATTCGTTATGTAGAGCGGCAGTTGCTTCCAAGCGTTTTTCAACATCCGGTCCGAGCTTCTTGCAGACCTCGTTGACCATCAGGTGCACCCACGACAGCATGGTCGAGGTGGATTCCCAGAACAGGTTGAACTCGGTGGGGATGCGGAACACCTCGTCGGCGTTGGCATCGGCCCAGTCACAGAAGGGGTCGGTCACCAGGGTGACCGCAATGCCAGCCTCGCGCGCCTTCTGGCACAACAGCAGGGCATGGCGGGAATAACGGCGGGCCTCGAACACCACCAGGGCGCTGTCTTCGGCGCGGCCCAGCAATACTTCGCCAAAGTGCCCGGCGCTGATATCGACCAGCTGCACGCCATCGCGCAGGTACTGCAGCAGGTGGCTCATGCACATGGCGATGCCGCGCTCGGTCTGGAAGCCGGCAATGAACACCCGCCGTTTGCTCGCCAGGCGCTGGGCGACACTGTGCCAGGCGCTGCCCTGGCGATACTCGTGCACGCGCACCAGGGCGGCGATTTCCAGCTCCAGGCTGCCTGCGTTGTCGCTGGCGTCCTGGTTCTGGCGGTAATCTTGCAGGCGATCGCCCACCAGCCACGGTCCATCGCCCAGGTCGTTCTGCAGGTCTTGCTTCAACGCCTTGAGGTGGGCATAACCCAATGAACGACAGAAGCGGCCGACACTGGATTCGCTGACGCCCAGCTTGACGGCAATGCTGGCCGAGGTCTGGAACGGCAGTTCATGCAGGTTGGCGAGCATGTAGCTGGCGATCTTGCGGCCCGAAGCAGCGGCCCCTTCGAGGCTGTTTTCCAGGCGTTGCTTGATCGGTTGGCTCATGCTGCTGCTCCAGGGGTAAGGCTTGCGAAAGAAAATGGCTGTTTTCTGTCATCAAGTCAACATTTGACAGATAGCTGTCACATGCCGGAAAGTTTTTGTCGTTGCAACGCTGTAGCCATTCCAATTCCAACAAGGAGCTTCAGATGTCCGCACCTTCCACCAGCACCGTCGTGCGCGTGCCTTTTACCGAGCTGCAGGGCCTGTTGCAGAGCATCTTCCAGCGCCATGGCTGCAGCGAAAGCGTGGCCCGGGTACTGGCCCACAACTGCGCCAGCGCCCAGCGCGATGGTGCCCACAGCCATGGGGTGTTCCGCATGCCCGGCTATGTTTCGACATTGGCCAGCGGCTGGGTCGATGGCCAGGCCACGCCGAAGGTCAGCGACGTAGCGCCCGGTTATGTTCGCGTCGATGCCGCAGGCGGTTTCGCCCAGCCGGCGCTGGCAGCGGCCCGTGAACTTCTGGTGGCGAAGGCGCGCAACGCCGGTATCGCCGTACTGGCGATCCACAACTCGCACCATTTCGCCGCGCTGTGGCCGGATGTGGAACCATTCGCCGACGAAGGCCTGGTAGCCCTGAGCGTGGTCAACAGCATGACCTGCGTGGTGCCGCACGGCGCCCGCAAGCCGCTGTTCGGCACCAACCCCATCGCCTTTGCCGCGCCCTGCGTCGAACATGACCCGATCGTCTTCGACATGGCCACCAGCGCCATGGCCCATGGCGACGTGCAGATTGCCGCGCGCGCTGGCCAGCAATTGCCGAAGGGCATGGGAGTGGATGCCAATGGTGAGCCGACCACCGACCCCAAGGCGATTCTGGAGGGCGGCGCCTTGCTTCCATTTGGCGGGCACAAAGGCTCGGCCTTGTCGATGATGGTGGAGTTGCTGGCGGCGGCACTGACCGGCGGCCATTTCTCCTGGGAGTTCGACTGGTCGGGGCACCCGGGGGCGAAGACGCCATGGACCGGGCAGCTGATCATCGTCATCGACCCGAGCAAGGCCGAGGGCGAGCGGTTTGCCCTGCGCAGCCGCGAGCTGGTCGAGCAGATGCAGGCGGTGGGGCTGACGCGCATGCCGGGCGAGCGGCGTTACCGCGAGCGCGAGGTGGCCGAGGAGGAGGGGGTGGCGTTGACCGAGCAGGAGCTGCAAGGCCTGAAAGAGTTGCTTGGCTGATCCGGCCCTTTCGCGGGTGAACCCGCTCCCACAGGTACTGCGCAGGTTTCAAGGGCAGTGATATCCCTGTGGGAGCGGGTTCACCCGCGAAGAGGCCCGCATTGGCAACTTCATCTTCAGCCATGCAATGTTGCATAGACAACCTTGCACAATAGTTGATGTTCCTGAGCCCGCACTCCGGGTATGCTCAGGGCTGCCTTTTCGAACTGTCCTGATCCAAGGAGCTGCACGCTGTGTTCAAACATGTCGATGCCTATGCCGGCGACCCGATCCTCTCGTTGATGGAAACCTTCAAGGCCGACCCGCGCGCCGACAAGGTCAACCTGAGTATCGGCCTTTACTACGATGAGGCCGGCGTGGTGCCGCAACTGGCGGCTGTGGATGCGGTGGAAAAACGCATCGCCGGCCAGGACCACGAAGCCTCGCTGTACCTGCCGATGGAAGGCCTGGCCAGCTACCGCCAGGCGATCCAGGCGCTGCTGTTCGGTGCCGATCACCCGGCCGTGACCGGCGGGCGCGTGGCCACCGTGCAGACCGTGGGCGGTTCCGGCGCTCTCAAGGTCGGTGCCGACTTCCTCAAACGCTACTTCCCGCAGTCCGAAGTCTGGGTCAGCAACCCGACCTGGGACAACCACCGCGCCATCTTCGAAGGCGCCGGCTTCAAGGTGCATACCTACCCGTATTTCGACCAGGCCACCCGTGGCGTGGACTTCGACGGCATGCTGGCCACCCTGCAGACTCTGCCGGCCAACAGCGTGGTGCTGCTGCACCCGTGCTGCCACAACCCCACCGGCGCCGACCTGGAACAGCACCAGTGGCAACAGGTGGTTGAAGTGGTCAAGGCACGCCAGCTGATCCCGTTCCTCGACATCGCCTACCAAGGCTTCGCCGAGGGCCTGGTGGAAGATGCCTACGCCATCCGCGAAATGGCCCGCGCCGGCGTGCCGTGCCTGGTCAGCAACTCGTTCTCGAAGATCTTCTCGCTGTACGGCGAGCGGGTCGGCGGCCTGTCGGTGGTCTGCGACGATGACGCCACCGCGCAGAGCGTGCTCGGCCAGCTCAAGGCTACCGTACGCCGCAACTACTCCAGCCCGCCCAACTTCGGCGCCCAGCTGGTCGCTGGCGTGCTCGGCGATGCCGGCCTGAATGCACAGTGGGCCGAAGAAGTCGAAGTGATGCGCAAGCGTATCCTCGACATGCGCCAGGCGCTGGTCGATGCCCTGGCCGTGCTGCTGCCAGGCCAGGACTTCCAGTTCTTCCTGCGCCAGCGCGGCATGTTCAGCTACACCGGCTTCAGCGTCGAGCAGGTGCGCCGCCTACGTGACGAGTTCGGCGTGTACCTGATCGACAGCGGCCGCGTATGCATGTCCGGCCTGCGCCCGGCCAACCTGCAACGGGTTGCCGAAGCCTTCGCCGCCGTCCAGAAGTAACACCGCACGGGGCCGCGTCCATGGGGCCGCGGCCTTCTATAGGAGCGGCCTTGTGTCGCGAAAGGGCCGCAAAGCGGCCCCGGCAATATTCGCGGCGAAGCTGCAAACGTTGGGAGCGCTGCGCACCCCTTTCGCGACACCAGGCCGCTCCTACATCTGTCAAATCCCTCCTGCAGTCCAGCGGCACAACCCGCTTGTAAAGACAAGTGCAACCGCTCCTCGGAAAAGGACTTCGCAAGTGCAACCTTTCCGTGCACAATCGCGCTCCCTTTTTCGGTTGAGTTGGGCGAAACGTCTATTTCGCCATTCTCAGCCTGTTGCAGTCTTGCGAGTGGAGCTTCACCCGGAATGAATGAGCAGGCCCCAAGCGTTGAACAACGCTTTGCAGAATCGACCCCCGCCACCCTTGGCAGCTGGTCGCGTCATGACACCACCTGGATGCTGGGCCTGTTCGGCACAGCGATCGGCGCCGGAACCCTGTTCCTGCCGATCAACGCCGGCCTTGGCGGCTTCTGGCCGCTGCTGACCCTGGCCATCCTGGCCTTTCCGATGACCTATTTCGCTCACCGCGGGCTGACCCGTTTCGTCCTTTCCGGGCGCAATGACGGCGACATCACCGAAGTGGTCAGGGAACACTTCGGCAGTACCGCCGGCGCCTCGATCACCGTGCTGTACTTCTTTGCAATCTTCCCGATCCTGCTTATCTATAGCGTGGCACTGACCAACACCGTGTCCAGCTTCATCGAGCACCAGCTGCACCTGGCGCCGCCGCCACGGGCCATCCTGTCGTTCGTGCTGATCCTCGGCTTGCTGGCCATCGTGCGCTGCGGGGAGCAGGCCACGGTCAAGGTCATGAGCCTGCTGGTCTACCCGTTCATCGTTGCCCTGGCATTGCTGGGCCTGTACCTGGTGCCGCACTGGACCGGTGGCATTCTCGACAGCGCCACCCAGGTGCCGCCGGCCTCGGCCTTCCTGCATACCCTGTGGCTTGCGATTCCGGTGATGGTGTTCTCGTTCAACCACTCGCCGATCATCTCCGCCTTCGCCGTCGACCAGAAGCGCCGCTACGGTGAGCATGCCGATGAGCGTAGCGGCCAGATCCTGCGCCGTGCCCACCTGCTGATGGTGGTGATGGTGCTGTTCTTCGTGTTCAGCTGCGTGCTCACCCTGAGCAGCGCCCAGCTGGCCGAGGCCAAGGCGCAGAACCTGTCGATCCTGTCGTACCTGGCCAACCACTTCAGCAACCCGACCATCGCGTTCGCTGCGCCGCTGATCGCCTTCGTGGCCATTGCCAAGTCGTTCCTCGGCCACTACATCGGCGCCAGCGAAGGCCTGAAGGGCATCATCACCAAGGCCGGCGCACGCCCGGGGGCCAAGGCTCTGGACCGCGTGGTTGCCGCGCTGATGCTGGTGGTGTGCTGGATCGTCGCCACCCTCAACCCAAGCATCCTCGGCATGATCGAGTCGCTCGGTGGCCCGATCCTCGCGGTGCTGCTGTTCCTGATGCCGATGTACGCCATTCGCCGCGTGCCATCCATGCGCAAGTACAGCGGTGCTGCCTCCAACGTGTTCGTGGTGGTAGTCGGCCTGGTTGCGCTGACCTCGGTGGTATACGGCCTGCTGGGCTGATACGCCATCCGCAAAAGTAATGCCCGGGGCGCTTGTAGCCACCCGGGCATTTTTTTGTCCACAAGAATTGTCCGGTAATAGAACAATTTCACTGCCCCCATAGGCACCCGGCCGCCTTCATGCTTAACTCAGTGTCCTTTTCAAACCCGCATAAGGATTTCGTCATGGCTCAAGTGACTCTCAAAGGCAACCCGGTTCAGGTCAACGGCGAGCTGCCGAAAGCCGGCGCCCAGGCTCCGGCTTTCTCCCTGGTCGGTGAAGGCCTGGCTGACAAGTCGCTGACTGACTACGCCGGCAAGCGCAAGGTGCTGAACATCTTCCCGAGCGTCGACACCCCGACCTGCGCTACCTCCGTGCGCAAGTTCAATGCCCAGGCCAACGATGTGGCCAACACCGTGGTGCTGTGCATCTCCGCCGACCTGCCGTTCGCTCAGGCACGCTTCTGCGGCGCCGAAGGCCTGGACAACGTGAAGAACCTGTCGACCCTGCGTGGCCGCGAGTTCCTCGAAAACTACGGCGTGGCCATCGCCGATGGCCCGCTGGCCGGCCTGGCTGCCCGTGCCGTGGTGGTGCTGGACGAAAACGACAAGGTGCTGCACAGCGAGCTGGTTGGCGAAATCGCTGATGAGCCGAACTACGACGCAGCTCTGGCTGTGCTGAAGTAAGGGTTGTGGGGTAGGTCGGCTGAGTCCTGTACCGGCCTCTTCGCGGGTAAACCCGCTCCTACAGGTACGGCACAGGTTTCAAAAGCTGTGATATCCCTGTGGGAGCGGGTTTACCCGCGAAGGGGCCGGCACAGGCAACCGAAACCTTTCAGCCCGCCACCGCTCCAGGCAACACCCTGTAAACGGCCCGGAACCATTTCCGGGCCGTTTTCATTTAAAGTTCAACCCCTTGGCAACGTAAGGCAAAGGTAAACCTCTGGTAAAGGCGCTTTGCTAAAACGAAGCCAGTGCTTATCGTTCATCCTCCCCAAGTCGTCATTCCGAACAAGGTTCGTTCAACCCATGCAAGCGTCCAATTCCCGTTCCCCTCGTCGCTGGCTCGTTGGCCTGTTGATCCTGCTGCTGGTGGCTGCACTGGCCTGGTGGCTGTGGCCCGCAGCAGCGCCTGCGCCCAAGGAAGCCGGTGGCGGGCGCGGTGGCAAGGGCATGGGCATGATGGGCGGCCGCCCGGGCTTTGGTGGCTCCAGCGACCCGGTGCCGGTGCGCGTCGAGCCGGTGCGGGTGGGCGACTTCCCGCTTTACTACAAGGCCCTGGGCACAGTCACCGCGACCAACACCGTCAACGTGCGCAGCCGCGTGGCTGGCGAGCTGGTGAAGATCCACTTCAAGGAAGGCCAGCAGGTCAAGGCCGGCGACCTGCTCGCCGAGATCGACCCGCGCCCGTACCGCATCGCCCTGCAACAGGCCGAAGGCACCCTGGCGCAGAACCAGGCGCAGCTGAAGAACGCCCAGGTCGACCTGGCCCGCTATAAAGGCCTGTACGCCGAAGACAGCATCGCCAAGCAAACCCTCGACACCGCCGAAGCACAGGTGGCGCAGTTCCAGGGGCTGGTAAAGACCAACCAGGCGCAGGTCAACGACGCCCGCCTCAACCTCGATTTCACCCAGATTCGCTCGCCGATCAACGGCCGTGTGGGCCTGCGCCAACTCGACCTGGGCAACCTGGTGGCGGCCAACGACACCACCGCGCTGGTGGTGATTACCCAGACCGAGCCGATCAGCGTTGCCTTCACCCTGCCGGAAACCGAGCTGAGCACCGTGCTGGAGCGCTACCGCAGCGGCGCCAGCCTGCCGGTCGAGGCCTGGGACCGCAGTGACAGCAAGCTGCAGTCCACCGGCGTGCTGGGCAGCATCGACAACCAGATCGACACCACCACCGGCACCCTCAAGTTCAAGGGCCGCTTCGAGAACAAGGACCTGGCCCTGTTCCCCAACCAGTTCGTCAACGTGCGCCTGCTGGCCGACACCCTCAAGCAGGTGACCATGGCCCCGGCGGCGGCCATCCAGTTCGGCAATGACGGCTCCTTCGCCTACGTGGTCAATGACCAGAACACGGTCAACATCCGCAAGCTCAAGGTTGGCGCCAGCGACGGCGAGAACAGCGTCATTCTCGAGGGCCTCAAGGCCGGCGACCGCCTGGTGCTGGAAGGCACCGACCGCCTGCGCGAAGGCACCAAGGTGGAAGTTGTCGAAGACAGCTCGCAAGTGCCGACCACCCCGGGCCAGCACCTGCAAGGCCAGGAAGCCAAGGGTTCGGCAAGCACTGGCGATGTGCAGCCCGGTCAAGCACAGCCTGGTAGCGCAGCAGGCAAGGCGGGCGCATGAACCTCTCGCGTCTGTTCATCCTGCGGCCGGTTGCCACCACGCTGAGCATGCTGGCCATCGTCCTGGCCGGCCTGATCGCCTACAAGCTGCTGCCGGTTTCCGCCTTGCCGCAGGTGGATTACCCGACCATCCGGGTCATGACCCTGTACCCAGGCGCCAGCCCGCAGGTCATGACCAGCGCGGTTACCGCGCCGCTCGAACGTCAGTTCGGCCAGATGCCAGGCCTGGAGCAGATGGCCTCGACCAGCTCCGGCGGCGCCTCGGTGCTGACCTTGCGCTTCAACCTCGACATGAACATGGACGTTGCCGAGCAACAGGTGCAGGCCGCGATCAACGCCGCCAGCAACCTGCTGCCCAGCGACCTTCCGGCGCCGCCGGTGTACAACAAGGTCAACCCGGCCGACACCCCGGTGCTGACCCTGGCCATCTCCAGCAAGACCATGTCGCTGCCCAAGCTCAACGACCTGGTCGATACCCGTGTGGCACAGAAGCTCGCACAGATCAGCGGTGTGGGCATGGTCAGCATCGCCGGTGGCCAGCGCCAGGCGGTGCGGATCAAGGTCAACGTCGATGCCCTGGCCGCCAACGGCCTGAATCTGGAGGACGTACGCACCCTGATCGGCGCTTCCAACGTCAACCAGCCCAAGGGCAACTTCGACGGCCCGACCCGGGTGTCGATGCTCGACGCCAACGACCAGCTGCGTTCCCCTGAGGAATACGCCAACCTGATCCTGGCCTACAACAACGGTGCACCGCTGCGCCTGAAGGACGTGGCCGAAATCGTCGACGGCGCGGAAAACGAGCGCCTGGCTGCCTGGGCCAATGAAAACCACGCGGTGCTGCTGAACATCCAGCGCCAGCCGGGCGCCAACGTCATCGAAGTGGTCGACCGCATCAAGGCCCTGCTGCCGTCGATCACCGACAACCTGCCGGCCGGCCTGGATGTTTCGGTGCTCACCGACCGCACCCAGACCATCCGCGCCGCGGTCAAGGACGTGCAGCACGAACTGCTGATCGCCATTGCCCTGGTGGTAATGGTCACGTTCGTCTTCCTGCGTCGTTTCAGCGCCACCCTCATTCCGTCGATCGCCGTGCCACTGTCGCTGATCGGCACCTTTGGCGTGATGTACCTGGCCGGCTTCTCGGTCAACAACCTGACGCTGATGGCCCTGACCATCGCCACCGGTTTCGTGGTCGACGACGCCATCGTCATGCTGGAGAACATCTCCCGGCACATCGAGGAGGGCGAGACGCCCATGCAGGCGGCGCTCAAGGGCGCCCGGCAAATCGGCTTCACCCTGATCTCGCTGACCTTCTCGCTGATTGCGGTACTGATCCCGCTGCTGTTCATGGCCGATGTGGTCGGCCGCCTGTTCCGCGAGTTCGCCATCACCCTGGCGGTGGCCATCCTGATTTCCCTGGTGGTATCGCTGACCCTCACGCCGATGATGTGCGCGCGCCTGCTCAAGCGCGAGCCCAGGGAAGAGGAACAGGGCCGTTTCTACCGCGCCAGTGGCGCCTGGATCGACTGGCTGATCAGGCACTACGGCAGCGCCCTGCAGTGGGTACTCAAGCGCCAGCCGCTGACGTTGCTGGTGGCCGTGGCTAGCCTGGCGCTCACCGTATTCCTGTACATGGTAGTGCCCAAGGGCTTCTTCCCGGTGCAGGACACCGGGGTGATCCAGGGCATTTCCGAAGCACCGCAGTCCACCTCGTTCGCTGCCATGAGTGAACGCCAGCAGGCCTTGAGCAAGGTGATCCTGCAGGACCCGGCCGTGCAGAGCCTGTCGTCCTACATCGGTGTCGATGGCGACAACGCCACGCTCAACAGCGGCCGCCTGCTGATCAACCTCAAGCCCCATGGCGAGCGTGATGTCACGGCCAGCGAAGTGATCAACCGCCTGCAGCCGCAAGTCGACCGGCTGGTGGGCATCCGCCTGTTCATGCAGCCGGTGCAGGACCTGAGCATCGAAGACCGGGTCAGCCGTACCCAGTACCAGTTCAGCCTGTCGTCGCCGGACGCCGACCTGCTGGCGCAGTGGAGCGGCAAGCTGGTGCAGGCGCTGCAGCAGCGCCCGGAGCTGGCCGATGTGGCCAGCGACCTGCAGGACAAGGGCCTGCAGGTGTACCTGGTGATCGATCGCGACATGGCCAGCCGCCTGGGGATAAGCGTGTCGCAGATCACCAACGCCCTGTATGACGCCTTCGGCCAGCGCCAGATCTCCACCATCTACACCCAGGCCAGCCAGTACCGTGTGGTGCTGCAGTCGCAGGACGCGGCTGTGATCGGCCCGCAGGCGCTGGAGTCGATCCACGTCAAGGCCACCGATGGCGGCCAGGTGCGCCTGTCGGCGCTGGCGCGCATCGAGCAGCGCCAGGCCCAGCTGGCCATTTCCCACATCGGCCAGTTCCCGGCGGTGACCCTGTCGTTCAACCTGGCCCACGGCGCATCGCTGGGCGAGGCGGTGCAGGTGATCGAGCAGGTGCAAAAGGACATCGGCATGCCGCTAGGCGTGCAGACCCGCTTCCAGGGCGCGGCGGAGGCGTTCCAGGCATCGCTGTCGAGCACCTTGCTGCTGATTCTGGCGGCGGTGGTGACCATGTACATCGTGTTGGGTGTGCTGTACGAGAGCTACATCCACCCAGTGACCATTCTTTCGACCCTGCCGTCGGCGGCGGTCGGCGCCTTGCTGGCCTTGCTCATCAGTGGCAACGACCTGGGCATGATCGCCATCATCGGCATCATCCTGCTGATCGGCATCGTCAAGAAGAACGCGATCATGATGATCGACTTCGCCCTCGAGGCCGAGCGCCAGCAGGGCATGAGCCCGCGCGATGCCATCTACCAGGCGGCGCTTTTGCGCTTCCGGCCGATCCTGATGACCACCCTGGCCGCGCTGTTCGGCGCCGTGCCGCTGATGTTCGCCACCGGTTCCGGCGCCGAGCTGCGCCAGCCGCTGGGCCTGGTGATGGTCGGCGGGTTGCTGGTCAGCCAGGTGCTGACGCTGTTCACCACCCCGGTCATCTACCTGTACTTCGACCGCCTGGCCCGCCGCTGGCGCCCGGCCACTGACGTGAAGCAGGCCGAGGCATGAACCTGTCCGGTCCTTTCATCCGTCGCCCGGTGGCGACCATGCTGTTGAGCCTGGCGATCATGCTGCTGGGCGGGGTCAGCTTCGGCCTGCTGCCGGTGGCACCGCTGCCTCAGATGGACTTCCCGGTGATCGTGGTGTCGGCCAACCTGTCCGGCGCCAGCCCGGAAGTGATGGCGTCCACCGTGGCCACGCCGCTGGAGCGCAAGCTGGGCAGCATTGCCGGCGTGACCACCCTGACCAGCAGCTCCAACCAGGGCTCCACGCGGGTGATCATCGGCTTCGAGATGGGTCGCGACATCGACGGTGCGGCGCGCGAGGTGCAGGCGGCGATCAACGCCACCCGCAACCTGCTGCCCAGCGGTATGCGCAGCATGCCCACCTACAAGAAGATCAACCCGTCGCAGGCACCGATCATGGTGCTGTCGCTGACCTCGGATGTGCTGCAGAAAGGCCAGCTGTACGACCTGGCCGACACCATCCTGTCGCAGAGCCTGGCCCAGGTGCCCGGGGTAGGGGAGGTGCAGATCGGCGGCAGTTCGCTGCCGGCGGTGCGCATTGCCGTGGAGCCGCAGTTGCTCAACCAGTACGGCCTGTCGCTGGATGAAGTGCGCACTGCCGTGTCCAACGCCAACCAGCGCCGGCCGATGGGCTTTGTCGAGGACGCCGAGCGCAACTGGCAGGTGCGCGCCAACGACCAGCTGGAAAGCGCCAAGGACTACGAGCCCGTGGTGATCCGCCAGCAGAACGGCACCATCCTGCGCCTGTCCGATGTGGCAACCATCACCGATGGCGTGGAGAACCGCTACAACAGCGGCTTCTTCAATGACCAAAGCGCGGTGCTGCTGGTGGTCAACCGCCAGACCGGCGCCAACATCATCGAAACGGTCGACCAGATCAAGGCGCAGCTGCCGGCCCTGCAGTCGCTGCTGCCGGCCAGCGTGCAACTGAACGTGGCCATGGACCGTTCGCCAGTGATCAAGGCAACCCTCAAGGAAGCCGAGCACACCCTGCTGATCGCCGTGGTGCTGGTGATCCTTGTGGTCTACCTGTTCCTTGGCAGCCTGCGTGCCTCGCTGATCCCCAGCCTGGCGGTGCCGGTGTCACTGGTGGGCACCTTCGCGGTCATGTACCTGTGCGGTTTCTCGCTCAACAACCTGTCGCTGATGGCGCTGATCCTTGCCACCGGGCTGGTGGTGGACGACGCCATCGTGGTGCTGGAGAACATCTCCCGGCACATCGAGGACGGCCAGCCGCCGATGAAAGCGGCCTTCCTGGGTGCCAGGGAAGTGGGTTTCACCTTGCTGTCGATGAACGTGTCGCTGGTGGCAGTGTTCGTCTCCATCCTGTTCATGGGCGGCATCGTGCGCAACCTGTTCCAGGAGTTCTCCATCACCCTGGCGGCGGCGATCATCGTGTCGCTGGTGGTATCGCTGACCCTCACGCCGATGTTGTGTGCCCGCTGGCTCAAGCCGCACCAGGCCGAGCAGACCCGCCTGCAGCGCTGGAGCGACCGGTTGCACCAGCGCATGGTCGGTGCCTATGACCGCAGCCTGGGCTGGGCCTTGCGCCACAAGCGCCTGACCCTGTTCAGCCTGCTGGCTACCATCGGCATCAACATCGCCTTGTACGTGGTGGTACCCAAGACGCTGATGCCGCAGCAGGATACCGGCCAGTTGATGGGCTTCATCCGCGGCGACGACGGCCTGTCGTTCAGCGTGATGCAGCCGAAAATGGAAGTGTATCGCCGGGCCTTGCTGGCCGACCCGGCGGTGCAGAGCGTTGCCGGTTTCATCGGCGGCAACAGCGGCACCAACAACGCCTTCGTGCTGGTGCGCCTGAAGCCGATCAGCGAGCGCAAGATCGACGCGCAGAAGGTGATCGAGCGGCTGCGCAAGGAAATGCCCAAGGTACCAGGCGGGCGCCTGTTCCTGATGGCCGACCAGGACCTGCAACTGGGCGGCGGCGGCCGTGACCAGACCTCGTCGCAGTACCTCTATACCCTGCAAAGCGGCGACCTGGCGGCGCTGCGCGAATGGTTCCCGAAAGTGGTGGCGGCGCTGCGTGCACTGCCGCAGCTGACAGCCATCGACGCTCGCGATGGCGCCGGCACCCAGCAGGTGACCCTGGTGGTCGACCGCGACCAGGCCAAGCGCCTGGGCATCGACATGGACATGGTCACCACGGTACTGAACAACGCCTACAGCCAGCGGCAGATCTCCACCATCTACGACAGCCTCAACCAGTACCAGGTGGTGCTGGAGATCAACCCGAAGTACGCCTGGGACCCGAGCACCCTCGAGCAGGTGCAGGTGATTACCGCCGACGGGGCACGCGTGCCGCTGTCGACCATCGCCCATTACGAGAACAGCCTGGCCAACGACCGGGTCAGCCATGAAGGCCAGTTCGCCGCCGAAAGCATCGCCTTCGATGTCGCCGAAGGCTACAGCCCCGACCAGGCCATGGCGGCGCTGGAGCGCGCGGTGGCCAAGCTGGGCTTGCCTGAGGAAGTGATCGCCAGGCTCGGCGGCAGTGCCGATGCCTTCGCCAAGACCCAGGAAGGCCAGCCGCTGATGATCCTTGGCGCGCTGGTGCTGGTCTACCTGGTGCTGGGCATCCTCTACGAAAGCTACATTCACCCGCTGACCATCCTCTCGACACTGCCCTCGGCCGGCGTCGGTGCCTTGCTGGCGCTGTACGTCACCGGTGGCGAGTTCAGCCTGATCTCGCTGCTGGGGCTGTTCCTGCTGATCGGCGTGGTGAAGAAAAACGCCATCCTGATGATCGACCTGGCCCTGCAGCTGGAGCGCCACCAGGGGCTGACACCGGAAGAGTCGATCCGCCGGGCCTGCCTGCTGCGCCTGCGGCCGATCCTGATGACGACCCTGGCGGCCATTCTCGGTGCCTTGCCGTTGCTGCTGAGCCACGCCGAAGGCGCGGAAATGCGCCAGCCACTGGGCCTGACCATCATCGGCGGCCTGGTGTTCAGCCAGATCCTCACCCTTTACACGACACCGGTGGTCTACCTGTACCTGGACCGCCTGCGTCACCGTTTCAACCGTTGGCGTGGCGTGCGCACCGACGCCGCCCTGGAAACCCCGCTATGACTTTTGCCCAGACCCCACTTCACCGTGCCCTGCAGACGCTGACCCGTGGGCGTGGCTCGCGCCTGCTCGGCGCCGGGTTGTGTGTCGCCTTGCTCAGTGCCTGCACCCTGAGCCCGGACTACCACCGCCCGGAGCTGAGCAGCACGGCGCAGTTCAAGCATGCCGAAGGCTGGACTCAGGCCGCGCCGTCCGATGCCATCGCCCGCGGCGCCTGGTGGGAAATCTACGGTGATGCCGGGCTCAATGCGCTGGTCGAAGAGCTCAACCGCAGCAACCAGACCGTGGCGCAATCGGAGGCCCAGTACCGTCAGGCCCAGGCGCTGGTGCGCAGCAGCCGGGCGGCACTGTTCCCCAGCCTGGACCTGAGCGTCGGCAAGAACCGCTCGGCCCAGGGCACCGGCAGCTCCAGTTCGAGCCTGTCCAACAACAGCAGCGGCATTCGCAACACCTACAACGCCCAGCTCGGTGTCAGCTGGGAAATCGACCTGTGGGGCAAGCTGCGCGAGGCCCTCAACGCCAACGAAGCCAGTGCCGAAGCCAGCCTGGCCGACCTGGCCTCGATCCGCCTCAGCCAGCAGTCCGAACTGGTGCAGAACTACCTGCAGTTGCGGGTGATCGACGAGCAGAAGCGCCTGTTGGAAGCCACCGTGGCAGCTTATGAACGTTCCCTGCGGATGAACGAAAACCAGTACCGCGCCGGTGTCGCCGGCCCGGACGCGGTGGCCCAGGCGCGTACCCAGCTGAAAAGCACCGAGGCTGATCTGATCGACCTGGTCTGGCAGCGCGCACAGTTCGAGAACGCCATTGCCGTGTTGCTGGGCAAGGCCCCGGCCGACTTCGCCCTGGCCGACAGCAAGGCCATTCCGGCGCTGCCGCAAATTCCCGTGGCCTTGCCCTCGCAGTTGCTGGAGCGGCGCCCGGACATCGCTGCGGCCGAACGCAACGTGATGGCTGCCAACGCCAACATCGGCGTGTCGCGGGCGGCGTACTTCCCGGACCTGAGCCTGAGCATGAGTGGCGGTTACTCCAGCAGCAGCTTCAGCAACTGGATCGAACTGCCCAACCGTTACTGGTCGGTGGGCCCGCAACTGGCGCTGACTTTGTTCGACGCCGGCAAGCGCAGTGCCGAGGTGGACCGCACGGTGGCGGTGTATGACCAGACCGTGGCGCAGTACCGCCAGACCGTGCTTGACGGCTTCAAGGAAGTGGAAAACCTGCTGGTACAGTTGAAGGTGTATGGCGATGAAGCGGTAGTGCGCCAGGAGGCACTGGATGCCGCCCGCGAGTCGCTGCGCCTGACCGAGAACCAGTACCGCGCCGGGCTGATCGGCTACCTGGATGTGGTCAACGTGCAGACCACGGCACTGAGCAACGAGCGCAGTGTGTTGAACCTGCTGCAGGGGCGCCTGGTCGCCAGCGTACAACTGGTTGCCGCGCTGGGTGGTGGTTGGCAGGCCGAACAGGCGTTTGCCGAGCAGGACTGAATCGACCTGCGGTCGCGCCCCCCTGTAGGAGCGGCCTTGTGTCGCGATCGGGCCGCAGAGCGGCCCCAGAACGTTGTGTACAAGCACAGATCGCTGGGGCCGCTTCGCAGCCCGATCGCGACACAAGGCCGCTCCTACAGCTACCGCGCATCCATCCAGGCCCTCGCAGTCTTTGGATCCATTCCCATTCGCAAAAACCCCGTGCGTTTCGCCTAAGCTTGAGTACAATCGTCAGCTTTTTCCGGGCCTCCCGTCCCGTCGCTGGAACTCCCAATGCTGACCGGTAGCTACTCCTCTTCGCTGGTGTTGATTTCGCTGTGCGTGGCAATCCTGGCGTCCTATACCGCCCTTGACCTGACCGGCCGCATCGCCACGGCCAAAGGCCGGGCTGCCTGCCTGTGGATGGGGGGTGGCGCGCTGGCCATGGGCATCGGCGTGTGGTCGATGCACTTCATCGGCATGCTCGCCTTCAGCCTGCCCATCGAACTGGGCTATGACCTTGCCCTGACCGCGTTCTCGTTGCTGATTGCCGTGTTGTCCTCGGGCTTTGCCTTGTGGCTGGTCAGCCAGCCGAGCCTGCCGTGGCAGCAGCTGGCATTTGGCGCGCTGATCATGGGCGCCGGCATCGCCTGCATGCACTACACCGGCATGGCCGCGCTGCGCATGCTGCCGGGCATCGACTATGACCCGACGCTGTTCGGTGCTTCGCTGCTGATTGCCGTGGGCGCCTCGGCAGCGGCCTTGTGGATCGCCTTCCGTCTGCGCGCGCATACCCCCTATGTGCGGCAGATTCGCGGCCTGGCGGCGGTGGTGATGGGTTTTGCGATCGTCGGCATGCACTACACCGGCATGGCCGCGGCGAACTTCCCCGAAGGCAGCTTCTGTGGTGCCCTGGCAGGGGGCGGCCTGCAAGGCGACGGCCTGGTCTACCTGGTGTTGATCACCACCCTGGCGGTATTGGCGGTGGCTCTGCTCACCTCGGTGCTGGACGCCCGCCTGGAGGCGCGCACCGCCGAGCTGGCCCGCTCGCTGACCCTGGCCAACCAGGAACTGACCCAACTGGCCCTGCACGATACCCTCACCGACCTGCCCAACCGTACCCTGCTGGCCGACCGCATCGAGCAGGCCATCGCCAAGGTAGCGGAGCAGGGCGGCTGCTTTGCCCTGATGTTCATCGACCTGGACGGCTTCAAGCCAGTCAACGATGCCTTTGGCCACCACGTCGGCGACTTGCTGCTCAAGGCCGTGGCGGCGCGTTTGCGCGGGCACCTGCACAGCCAGGACACCCTGGCGCGCATCGGCGGCGACGAGTTCGTGCTGCTGGTGCAGTTGCGCGAGCCGAACGATGCCATGGATGTGGCGGTCAAGCAGGTCAACCTGGTGTCACGGCCGTTCCGCGTGGCCGAGCATGATCTGCAACTGACGGCGAGCCTGGGCATCGTCCTGTATCCGGGCAACGGCCAGGACCAGCACGAGCTGCTGCGCAATGCCGACGCTGCCATGTACCACGCCAAGAGCGCCGGCAAGAACGGCTACAGCTTCTTCGACGTGTCGATGAACAGCAACGCCCGCCAGCAATTGCAGTTACTGCAGGACCTGCGCCAGGCCCTGGAGCAGCGCCAGTTCCGCCTGCACTACCAGCCCAAGTTCGACGCCCAGAATTGCCAACCGATCGGTGCCGAGGCGTTGTTGCGCTGGGAGCACCCGCAGCAGGGCCTGTTGCTGCCCGACCGTTTCATCGGCCTGGCAGAAAAGACCGGCCTGATCATTCCCATTGGCGAATGGGTGCTCATTGAGGCTTGCCGGCAGATGCGTCAGTGGCTGGACCAGGGGCACCACGGCTGGCGCATGGCGGTGAACCTGTCGGCCATCCAGTTCTGCCATGCCGGGCTGGTCGACAGCGTGGCCCGAGCCCTGCAGCAGAACAGCCTGCCGGCCAACTGCCTGACCCTGGAAATTACCGAAACAACCGCCATGCACGACGCCGATGCCAGCCTTACGGTGCTGCAGCGGCTGTCCGACATGGGCGTGGACCTGTCTATCGATGACTTCGGCACCGGCTATTCCAGCCTGATGTACCTCAAGCGCCTGCCGGCCAACGAGCTGAAGATCGACCGCGGTTTTGTGCGCGACCTGGAGCAGGACAGCGACGATGCGGCGATCGTTTCGGCAATCGTGGCGCTGGGCCAGGCGCTGGGGCTGCGCATCGTTGCCGAAGGGGTGGAGACTGACAGGCAGCAGGACTTCCTGACCCGCCTGGGCTGCGATTCGCTGCAAGGCTACCTGCTGGGCCAGCCGGTGCCGGCCGAGCAGTTCATGGGCAAGTTGCAGGCCATGCGCCAGGAAAGTACCGCAGCGGGCTAGACCGCGTCGCGCAGGGTGAAGGCGGGCATGAAAGTATCCATCTCCGCCTCGACGGCCTCGATGATGCGCTCTACGTCGGCGGCGGCCATGATTGCCGAGCAGGGGATGCCGGCAATCGCCAGCAGGGTTTCGCCGGTGGCGCGGTCGAACAGCCGCGCGACCATGCTGCGTGGCGCATCCATGCTGGCTTCGAAGCCCAGCGGGTGGAAATGCCAGCGCATCACCTGGCAGGCGTTGGGGAACGTCATCTTGTTCATGCCAGCCTCCTTGTCCGTACCTGGACGTGGTGAGCGGGTGGCCACATCGATGCGGCCGCCGGGAAGGTAACCATAGCACCTGTCACGGAGTATTCTCGGCTGCAAATACGACAAATGTGCTAATGCATGACAGCGGTCACATCCTTTGCAGGTTGGTATTTTGGGGACTGGCTACCTGGCAAACGTTTTCCTCGGTCGATAGCTGCATGCAGCCCGATGAAATGAACCGCTGTACTCGACATTCGATCCCCTCTCTTTTCGGACGAGCGGTCGAAGCGGTTCACGCTGCCTTACCAGTCAACGGGGCTTAAAGTGAATCTCGACGCAAGCCCAGAGCGGCTCTTTCAACATCGGTCGGGCCGTTAACCAGAATTCTAACGAAACCAACCGGTGTTACAGGTAAAAACGTGCTTGTTCTTATTGCGGCCAGAGCAGTTGTAGCTACTGGAGGAGCAAGGGCAATCAGCGCGGCGGCTGTCACCACTTCCTGGACCGGTTCTGGTAGCCTGTTCCATTGGTCTTTTATTACTCTCAGAGCGTTATTCACAGGTCTCAAATGATTTGCCACATCACTAGCTAGCCACTGTGTCAAGCCGACGGTGACTTCCCTAAGTTCATTCGGCTCTATTTCCAGCATGGTATCTGTGTTCAAAGAGCCTCTTCTGGAGGGTGGCGGTGTTTCGGGGGAAAGCCAGCGATTCAACCTTGATACGTTTCGTCTTAGCCACTGACGCAGTCGTCCACTGGGATCGTGGTGATTGATTGGGTCGTTCTGGCAATAGGTATAGGCGTTTATTCCGCCGTCAGAAAATGGCGACAGTGTATCCGCTCGAATGAAACGCTTGAGCACAGGTGAATAGAACCGATGCCCATTGCCCAAGGGGTAGCATCCGCTGAGCTTGTCCAGGTGCTGACCAGCAAGGCCAAGTTCGGATATTTGGGCATTCGTTTCTCGAAAACCATAAGGTGTATATCTATATTTCGCGGGCGTCGTCGAGAGGCCCAACACAGTCGTCGCTAAATCACATTGCAGCAGTTGAAATGCGGCAAGGTTGGAGCCACTTTCACCTAAGACCAACCCATGTGCACGCAGGTAATGTTTCGATGTGGTACCTGTTTCGTTGCAAAGCGTGTCTTTCATATAGAAAAAATTATGGGTACGCATGGTAGGACGGCCCTATGCGAGTACTTGGATTTTGTAACTCGCAAGAATGTAGTTCGGTTATCTCTTAGGGTCTACTGGTAGAAATATCAGTGTTCGGGGCGGGTAGGTAAACGCTCCGGTCTCAGCCGAGAAGTCCTGCTGCAATATTGATAGTGAACCCCAGGATCGCCGTATTGAATACGAACCCCACCAGCGAATGCGCCAGCACCACCCGCCGTAGGCCCCGCCCAGCGACGCCCACGTCGGAGGTTTGTACCGCCACGCTGATGGTGAACGAGAAATAGTGGAAGTCCCAGTAATCGGGGTTGCGTTCGCCATCGGCGAAGCGCAGCGGCGGTTCGTGGTTTTGTCCGGTATAGAACAGCCGCGCGTAGTGCAGGCTGAAAATGCAGCCGATTAATAGCCAGGAGCCGGCCACGGTCAGGCCGGTGTAGAGGTAGTGCACGACCAGCGCCGTGCCTTGCAGGCCACGGCTGGACACCAGTTGCAGGGTGACGGCGGCGAGGCTGGCGATGGCGGCGATGCACACGGTGAGCAGGACCAGGCCGGCGTTTTCGTCTTCGACGCGGGCGACCTTGCGTACCTTTTCCGCATTGGCGCTCAAGGTCAGGTAGAGCACCAGCAGCAGGTACAGCCATACGCCAAGATTCCAGCCGGCGAGGATGTGCTGCACGCTGTCGCTGGCGGGGATCAGCCAGGCGCCGAGCAGGCCGACCACAGTGGCGATGCTCAGGCGCGGGTGGGTGTGGGTCAGGCGGTGGAAAGCCATGGGGCCTCGTTTTCGGGGGTATGGCTACCACTCTAGCCGGTCATTACAGAGATGATGGACATGCTCGGGTCCATTGTGGGAGCGGGCGAGCCCGCGAAGCAGCCACCGCGGTGGCTGGCAAGTACCCTGTGGGAGCGGCTTTAGCCGCGAACACCGGCGCAGCCGGTGCCATGCACCGCGTTGGATTCTTCGCGGCTAAAGCCGCTCCCACAGGGTATGCGGTGTGCTCACTGATTCTTTGCCGCCGCCCATCGCGCGGCATTGCAACTCTCAGTACACTGCACGCTCCAACACCAACATCCGTTGAACTCGAGGTTACTGCATGACGCTCAGTCCTTTGGCAGGCAAGCCGGCTCCGGCCAGCGTGCTGGTCGATATTCCCCGACTGCTCACCGCCTACTACACCGGCCGCCCCGACGCTGCCGTGGCGGCCCAGCGGGTGGCCTTCGGCACCTCGGGGCACCGTGGCACTTCGCTTGAATTGAGCTTCAACGAGTACCACGTCCTGGCCATTACCCAGGCCATCTGCCTGTATCGCCAGGAGAAGGGCATCGATGGCCCGCTGTTCATCGGCGCCGACACCCACGCACTGTCGGCACCGGCTACCGCCAGCGCCCTGGAAGTGCTGGCTGCCAATGGCGTGCAGGTAATGCTGTCCAAGGACGACGAATACACGCCAACACCAGCGGTTTCCCATGCCATCCTCTGCCATAACCGTGGCCGCGAGCAGGGCCTGGCCGACGGCATCGTCATCACCCCGTCGCACAACCCGCCGCAAAGCGGTGGCTTCAAGTACAACCCGCCCAATGGCGGCCCGGCCGACAGCGACGTGACCAAGTGGATCGAGGCCAAGGCCAACGAACTGCTGGCTGCTGACCTGGCGGGCGTCAAGCGCATGGACCATGCCCAGGCGCTGCAGGCATCCACCACCCAGCGTCACGACTACGTGAGCAACTACGTGGCCGACCTGGAAAACGTCATCGACTTCGACGTCATCCGCGCTGCCAAGCTGCGCCTGGGCGTCGACCCGCTGGGCGGGGCAGGGGTGCGCTACTGGTCGGCGATTGCCGAGCATTACCAGCTGGACCTGGAAGTGGTGAACACCGAGGTCGACCCGACCTTCCGCTTCATGACCGTCGACTGGGACGGCCAGATCCGCATGGACCCTTCCTCGCCCTATGCCATGCAGGGCCTGATCGGCCTGCGCGAACGCTTTGACGTGGCCTTCGCCTGCGACCCGGACCACGATCGCCATGGCATCGTCACCCCCGATGGCCTGCTGCAGCCGAACAACTACCTGGCCGTGGCCATCGACTACCTGTACCGCCACCGCCCGCAATGGCGCAGCGATGCCGCCGTCGGCAAGACCGTGGTGTCCAGCGGCCTGATCGACCGCGTCACCCAGCGCCTGGGCCGTGAACTGTACGAAGTACCGGTGGGCTTCAAGTTCTTCGCCCAGGGCCTGTTCGACGGCACGCTGGGCTTTGGTGGCGAGGAAAGTGCGGGGGCTTCGTTCCTGCGCCGCGATGGCTCGGTCTGGGCCACCGACAAGGACGGGCTGATCCCGGCCTTGCTGGCTGCCGAGATGACCGCCCGCACCGGGCGCAATCCGAGCCAGGCCTACGCCGACCTGACCGAGGCGCTGGGCAAGCCGTTCGCCACCCGTGTCGAAGCCAAGGCCGATGCCCGGCAGAAGGCTTTGCTGAGCAAGCTGGCGCCGGAGCAGGTGAAGTCGACCGAGCTGGCGGGTGAGCCGATCGTGCAGATCCTCAGCCATGCACCGGGCAACGGCCAGGCGATCGGCGGGCTGAAGGTGATGACCGCCAATGGCTGGTTTGCCGCGCGCCCGTCGGGCACCGAGGATATCTACAAGATCTACGCGGAAAGCTTCATCGACGAGGCGCATCTGCAGCGTCTGGTGCAGGAAGCGCAGGTGCTGGTGGATGCGGCGATTGCCTGACAGGTAACAAACCGCTTGGTTCTGCGGTGCGGTGTAAATTAGAATTAATCTTATTTACGCTGCCGCAGGGCCTTCCCCATGATCGATGCCGCGCCGCCACCGGAGCATAGCCTGCCTGCCCTGTACCGGGCCCATCGCGGCTGGCTGGAAACCTGGCTGCGGCGGCGCATGGGCAATGCCTGGGATGCCGCCGACCTCAGCCAGGATACCTTCCTGCGTATCCTGGCCAGCGCGCAGCCGCTGGCAGAAATTCGCGAACCGCGTGCCTACCTGCTGACCGTGGGCAAGCGCCTGCTGAGCAACTTTCACCAGCGGCGCAGCCTGGAACAAGCCTACCTCGATGCACTGGCGCAGTTGCCCGAGCAGCATGTGCCCTCGCCAGAGCAGCGTTGGCTGCTGCTGGAAACCCTGCAAGCCCTCGACGAGTTGCTCGACGGCCTCAAGGCACCGGTACGCAAGGCCTTTCTCTGGAGCCAGCTGGAGGGCCTGGGCTATGCCGAGATCGGCAAGCGCCTGGGCGTTTGCGAGCGCTCGGTCAAACGCTACATGGCGCAGGCCTACGAGCATTGCCTGCTGGCCGAACTGTAATGACCACCCATTCCCCCGAAATCCGCGAGGCACTGCGGGCCGCCGCCCGCTGGCTGGCGCTGGTGGACTCTGGCGCTGCCAGCGCGAGTGACCTGCAGCGCCTGGAACAATGGCGTACCAGCAGCACCTTGCACGAACACGCCTGGCAAAAGGCACTGCTGTTGCGCCAGCGCTTTTCCGCACTACCCGGTGCAGTGGCCATGGCCACCCTGGACCGCCCGGATGCCGGCCGCCGGGCGCTGCTCAAGCAGGCCCTGGGCGTGGCGGCATTGTTGCCGGCGGCCTGGCTGGCAAGCCGCGAGCTGCCGTTGGAAGCCTGGACTGCCGACATGCATACGGCGGTCGGGGAGCGCCGACAAGTGCCGCTGAGCGATGGCACATTCGTGCAGTTGAACAGCGACAGTGCGGTGGATATCGACCTGGGTGCCCGTCGCCTGACATTGCTGCGTGGCGAAGTGGCAGTCAGGTTGCCCGGCAACCTGAGCCTGACGTTGCAGGTGCCCTATGGCCAGGTCGCGCTGGATGCTGGCGAGGTGTGCTTGCGCCTGGTCGATCAGGCTTGCCGGGTATCGGTGCTCAAGGGCACGGCCAACCTGCAGCCGCGGCAAGGCCCGGCGCTGCTGCTGCAGGCCGGGCAGCAGGCCAGCCTGCAAGTGGCTGGGGTTGGCCCTGTCACCGGCCTGGACGCATGGCTGCTGGGCTGGCGCGAAGGGGTGCTGCGCCTGGAGGACCGCCCCTTGGGCGAGCTGCTGCACGAGCTGCGCAGGTACCGCCCCGGCGTGCTGCGCTGGGCGCCCGAACTGGAGGCCCTGCGCGTGACCGGTACGTTCCGCCTCGACGACACCGACCGGGTGCTGGCCTTGCTCGCCGCCAGCCTGCCGTTGCAGGTGCACACGCGCACGCGTTACTGGGTGAGCCTGGCCGCGCGGGAAAATCGCGCATGAGGCTGTCCCCTTTTTTTCGCTCACCGGTCATTACCGGTAGGAGCAAATAAAGGGGAGCCTTGTTCAATGCCTGTTGTCATGTCCAGCCGCCTGCGCCCACTGGCGCGTGCGGCACATCCGTTGTTCGCCATGAGCCTGTTGTTGTGTGCACCGGCCTGGGCCGAAGAACCCGCCCGGCGCAGCTATCAGGTGTCGCCTGCAAACCTTGGTGCGGCACTTACCCAGTTTGCCGACCAGGCCGGGGTCAGCCTGTCGCTGGACCCGGCGCTGGTCAACGGCCGGCAGAGCAATGGCCTGTCCGGCAGCTACAGCGTCGACGAAGGCTTCACCCAGCTGTTGCGCGGCAGCGGCCTGCAGCTGCTGCCGGTGGGCGAGGGCGCTTTCACATTGATGCCGGCACCCCAGGCGGGTGGTGCGCTTGAAATCGCCCCGACCAGCATCGTCGGTGGCCTGGCCGCAGGCAACGAAACGCAACCCTATGCCGGTGGCCAAGTGGCCCGTCAGGGTTCACAGGGCCTGCTCGGCACGCGCGACTTCATGGAAACCCCGTTCAGCATCACCAGCTACACCAGCGAACTGGTGAAGAACCAGCAGGCGCGGACCTTGGGCGAACTGATCGCCAGCGACCCCTCGGTGCGCGCCACCAACCCGGCGGGTGGGCGCTTCGAGCAGTTCACCATTCGCGGCTTCAGCCTGTTCAACAGCGATGTGGCCTACAACGGCCTGTACGGCATCCTGCCGACCTACTCGATCGACATGGAAATGGCCGACCGGGTCGACATCATCAAAGGCCCCAGCCAGTTGATCAACGGCATCTCGCCGCGAGGCAGTGTCGGCGGCGGCATCAATGTGCAGCCCAAGCGGGCCGGTGACCAGCCGCTAACCGAGTTTACCGGTAGCTATGCCTCTGCTGGCCAGGCAGGCGGCGCGGTGGACGTTGGCCGGCGCTTTGGCGAAGGCCAGCAGTTCGGCGTGCGCTTCAACGGCGTGAAACAGGCGGGCGACACCGAATGGGATCACCAGCGTGTCGAGCGCGAAATGGCGGTGCTGGGCCTGGATTTTCGTGGCGAGCGCCTGCGGCTTTCGGCAGACCTGGGCCATACCGAGCGCGACACCGATGCACCGCAGGAGCGGGTGCTGGTTGGTGCCAATGCCAAGGTGCCGGATGCCAGCGACGTGCGCCACAACTACGCCCAGGCCTGGAGCAAGGCGCGCACCAACGACACCTTCGGCGCGCTGCATGCCGAGTACGATATCAGCGAGTCGCTGCTGGCCTATGGCGCGGTCGGTGCGCGCAAGAGCAACCATGACTTCCTGCGCCACAACGTGTCCATCAGCAACGATGCCGGCGACTTCACCGTGCAGCCGCGCGACTTCACCCGGGATGAAACCGTGCGTACCGCCATGGCCGGCGTGCGCAACTGGTTCCATACCGGGCCGGTCAGCCACGAGCTTAACCTGGCCGCCACCTACTTCTACATGGACTTCACCAACGGCGGCGCCCGCTATGCCTCGGCGCCCAGTAACCTCTACCACCCGGTGGCCACGCCGACACCGGGCACGCCAACCCGCATCGACCCTGAGGTGTACACGGAAAACCGCTTTTCCGGCGTGGCCCTGGCCGACACCCTGGGCTTCTTCGACGACCGCCTGCTGCTGACCCTGGGCGCGCGCTGGCAGCGGGTGCAGGTGGATGACTGGAGCGACGGTATCAAGGGTGATACCGCCTACGATGAAGAGAAGGTGTCGCCTTCGGGCGGCGTGCTGCTCAAGGTCAGCGACCAGCTGTCGTTGTATGCCAACTACATGGAGGGCCTGAGCCAGGGCAAGATTGCGCCGTCGACATCGGTCAACGAAGACCAGATCTTCCCGCCGTTCACCAGCCGCCAGGTCGAGGTGGGGGCCAAGTACGACCTGGGCCAGGTCGCCTTTACCGCCAGTGCCTTCCGCATCCGCCAGCCCGCCTACGAAACCAACCCCACATCGCGGGTGTTCGGCCCCAATGGCAAGCGCGACAACCGCGGTATCGAACTGAGCGTGTTCGGCGAACCCGTGCAAGGCGTGCGCGTGCTGGGCGGGGTGATGTACATCGACAGTGAACTGACCGACACCATCGGTGGTGCCTACGATGGCAACCGCGCGCCGGCCACGCCCGAGTACAACGTCAACCTCGGCGCGGAATGGGACGTGCCTGGAGTGAACGGCCTGACCCTGACGGCGCGAGGCATCCACTCGAGCTCGCAGTACCTGGACCAGAACAACAGCAAGCAGATCGACGGTTGGGAGCGTTACGATGTGGGGGCGCGTTATGCGTTCAAAGTGGATGCCACCCAGGTTACCTTGCGTGCCAGTGTCGAGAATGTGCTGGACGACCGCTACTGGAGCTCGGCCGGAGCTTCGGATGACAGCGAGCCGGGGCTGACGCTGTCTACGCCGCGTACCTACCTGCTGTCGGCGACAGTGGGTTTCTAGCCCATTTCAAAAGTGGGCGCGTTCCCTGTAGGAGCGGCCTTGTGTCGCGAAAGGGCTGCAAAGCAGCCCCAGCAATTTCAAGTGTTGCGCATCAATCCTGGGCCGCGTTGCGGCCCTTTCGCGACACAAGGCCGCTCCTACAGGTTGAACCGATCGATCAGACCGAATCTGGCACCACGGCGATCACGTCGATTTCCATCAGCCACTCGGCCTGGGCCAACCCGGCCACCACCAGCCCGGTGGAAATCGGGAACACCCCCTTGAGCCACTTGCCTACCTCCTTGTACACCGGCTCGCGGAAACGCGGGTCGGTGATGTAGGTGGTGGTCTTGACGATGTGCGACAGGTCCGAGCCGGCCTCTTCGAGCAGTTGCTTGACGTTCTTCATCGCCTGCTCGGCCTGCGCCCGTGGGTCACCCAGGCCCACCAGGTTGCCTTCGAAGTCAGTACCGACCTGGCCGCGCACGTAGATGGTGTTGCCGGCGCGCACCGCCTGGCACAGGTCGTTGTCCAGGGTCTGGTTAGGGTAGGTGACCTTGGTGTTGAACATGCGGATGCGAGTATGGGTAGGCATCAGTGGGCTCCGAGGGTGCTGACGTTGCTGATCTTGGGTTGCTGCTGCTCATCCGCTGCGCGTTGTTCGCGGTCGCGGTAGGCGGTATAGGTGCGTTGCGTGGCGATATGGCCGGCGACGTGCTTGGCGTCGTGCCACACGCCCCAGATGAACGACGAGCCACGGCGCGACAGCCACGGCAGGCCAAGGAAGTACACACCCGGCTCGCGGGCTACACCGCGTTGGTGCTGGGGCTTGCCGTTGGCGTCGAAGGTGTCTACCTGCAGCCAGCTGAAGTCGACACCGTAACCGGTAGCCCAGATGATGCTGGTGACGCCGGTCTTGGCCAGGTCCAGTTGCTGTAGCGGGTTGCGCATGCACTCAGGGTCGGCCAGGCGCTTGCGGGCTTCGGGCTCTTCCGGCAGGTCCAGGCCGTTGCGTTCGATGTAGGCATCGGCGGCATCCAGCAGGGCCAGGTAGTTGTCATCGCCGCGGTTGATGTTCTCGACCAAGTTGTCCTGGAAGCGCGCCACGCCGTTCTCGAACGACTGGGTCAGGCCGACCAGGGTCATGCCCTGGTGGGCGAGGGCGCGGAAGTCCACGGTGTGGCCGCCACGGGCGCCACTGACGGCAATGGTCACGTGCTCGCGGCCAGGCTTGGCGATTTCCGCATCCCACTCACCCAGCACGCCCAGCCACCAGCAGAAGTCGCGGTTGCGGTAAGCGCGAGGCGGGCGATCGTGGGCGCCGACCGAGAGGTACACCTGGCGCCCGGCACGCATCAGTTCTTCGGCGATCTGCACCCCGGAGGAGCCGGCACCGACCACCAGTACAGCGCCTTCTGGCAACTGCTCGGGGTTGTAATAGGCGGCAGAGTGGATCTGGTGCAGGTTGCTGTCTTTCGGCGCGATGGCCGGGATCACCGGCTTCTGGAACGGGCCGGTGGCGGCGACCACGCGGTTGGCGCGAATCACGCCTTCATTGGTTTCGATGGTGAAACCGGGGCGGTCGCTGTTGCGCAGCACTTTCTTCACTTCGATGCCGGTGCGTACGGGCAGGTTGTACTTGCGTACGTACTGCTCGAAGTAGTCGGCCACCTGGTCCTTGCCGGCGAAGGCGTCGGCGTCGAGGTCGAATTCCAGCCCCGGGAAGCGGTCGTGCCAGGCCGGGCCGTTGGCCACCAGCGAGTCCCAGCGGCCGGTGCGCCAGGCCTCGGCGATACGCTTGCGCTCCAGCACCAGGTGCGGCACGCCAAGCTTGCTCAGGTGTTCGCTCATGGCCACGCCGGCCTGGCCGGCGCCGACGACGAGGGTGTCGATTTCGAGGTTGTTCAGTGTCATGTCCGAGCCCTTGTTCAGGCGGTTTTTGTCAGGTCGGTTTGGAGGACCGCCGTTGCCTGGGGCCAGACTAGGGATGCCGTGGAAATGGCGAAAATAGTATTTAGCTGGGGCTTGCCGATAAAACGGCGAAGGCCTTGATTCCTGCCGCCTGCAGCGGTTCCCACAGCAGCTTTTCCGGGTTTTTTTCCGAACGTTTCGTGGTCATAGTTTTTTCCTCTGCAAACCCTCGGAAAAAGGTCGTTTCGCCTGCCGCAAGGTCATCCCAGAATGCCGTGTATCGCACAGCACAACAGGAACCATGACATGACTTTTTCCATCATCGGTCGTTGCCAGGAAACCGGCCAGGTCGGTATCGCCATCAGCTCTTCGAGCATCGCCGTGGGCGCCCGCTGCCCGTGGGTGCGGGCCGGTGTGGGCGCGGTCGCCACCCAGAACATCACTCTGCCTGCACTGGGCCCGCAGATTCTCGATGCCCTGGAACAGGGCCAGTTGCCGCCTGCCGCTGCGCTGGACCGGGTGCTGAGCGCCAATGGCTGGAACGAGTACCGCCAGGTCACGGTGATCGACAGCCGTGGCCAGGTGGCGCTGTTCACCGGCAAGGAAGCCTTGGGCACGCACTGCGCCCTCGCCGGTGAGCAATGCGCGGCGGCAGGCAACCTGTTGGCTTCGACCCAGGTGATCGAGGCGATGGTGCAGGCCTTTGAGCAAGCCGGCGGGCATCTGGCCGACCGCCTGCTGGCCGCCATGCACGCGGCGATGGCCGCAGGCGGCGAGGCCGGGCCGGTGCATTCGGCGGCGTTGAAGATCGCCGGCGAGCTGACCTGGCCGCTAGTGGACCTGCGTGTGGACTGGGCCGAGGCTGACCCGATCGCTGTACTCGACGGCCTGTGGCAGGCGTATCGGCCGCAGATGCAGGATTACGTTACCCGCGCCCTCAACCCGACTGCCGCGCCAAGCTACGGGGTGCCGGGCGATGAGTGAATCTGCCAGTCGCGCGCTGCTGGCCAGGCTGATCGGCTTTGCCACGGTCAGCCGGGATTCCAACCTCGAACTGATCAGCTTCATCCGCGACTACCTGGCCGAGCTGGGGGTGGAAAGCGAACTGTTCCATAACCCGGAAGGCACCAAGGCCAACCTGTTCGCCACCATCGGCCCGCAGGGCGTTGGCGGCGTGGTGCTGTCCGGGCATACCGATGTGGTGCCGGTGGACGGCCAGGCCTGGACAGTCGAGCCGTTTGCCCTGAGTGAACGCGACGGGCGCCTGTATGGCCGTGGCACGGCTGACATGAAGGGCTTCATCGCATCGGTGCTGGCGACTGTGCCCGCGTTCCTCGTCCAGCCGTTGCGCATGCCGGTGCACCTGGCGTTCTCCTATGACGAGGAAGTCGGCTGCCTGGGGGTGCGCTCGATGCTGGCCGCGCTGGAGCAGCGTGCACACAAGCCACGGCTGTGCCTGATTGGGGAACCTACCGAACTCAAGCCGGTGCTGGGGCACAAGGGCAAGCTGGCGATGCGTTGCCAGGTGCATGGCGCGGCCTGCCACTCGGCGTACGCGCCGTATGGGGTGAATGCCATCGAGTATGCGGCGAAGCTGATCGGCAAGCTGGGTGATATCGGTGATGCCCTGGCGTTGCCGGAGCATCACGACGCGCGCTTCGACCCACCGTTCTCCACTGTGCAGACCGGTGTGATCAAGGGGGGCAGTGCGCTGAACATCGTGCCGGCGGAATGCGAATTCGATTTCGAAGTGCGGGCCTTGCCGGGGTTCGAGGCGCAGGCAGTGGCCGATCAGTTGCAGACCTATGCCGAGGCCGAATTGCTGCCGCGCATGCGCAAGGTCAATGCGGCCAGCGCCATTCGCCTGCAGCCGTTGAGTGCGTATCCGGGGCTGGCCACCCCAGCGGATAGCGAGGCGGCTGGCCTGGTGGCGTTGCTCAGTGGTTCGGATGAGTTCGGTACGGTGGCGTTTGGTACCGAAGGAGGGCTGTTCGACCAGGCGGGCATCCCGACTGTGGTGTGCGGGCCTGGGAGCATGGACCAGGGGCACAAGCCGGATGAGTTCGTCAGTGTCGAGCAGTTGCGGGGGTGTGATGCCATGTTGCTGAGGCTGGTGGATTACCTCAGGCAGGGTTGATTGCGCTGGCCTCTTCGCGGGTAAACCCGCTCCCACAGGATCTCGTCAGTCTCAAGGGCTGTGCAGTACCTGTGGGAGCGGGTTCACCCGCGAATGGGCCGCAGCGCGGCCCCGGGTATTCAGAAGGTAGCCTTGACCTGCAGGCCAACCACCAGCGCGTTGTCGATGTCCTTCCCGGAGAACGCGCCCGGCTCGATGATGTACTGCACATCCGGGCGCAGGTTCAGCCACGGTGTGGCCTGGTAGCCATAGCTCAGCTCGACCAGCTGCTCGGCGCTGTCGATATCGGGGAACTGCTGCCCGGCATCGAACGCGGCATCTTCCAGCACGTCGCGGCTACGCGGGTTGGGCACGGCACGGCCATAGCCCAGCGCCACGGTATCCTTCGGGCGACCTGCGAACGGCTTGTACAGCACCACGCCGGCGCCATACCACTTGGTGAACGGCGAGGCGGCCTTGCTCGACGCCGAGTACTGGCCGAAGGCGTGCAGGCTGCGCCCCGGCGAACCCTGGTCGTTCCACACGGCCTGGTCGACCAGCAGATAGTGGCCGCCACGGCCGGACACTTCCTCGTCGCTGCCGATGCGCTTCACATCGGAGCTGTCGTAGTAGTAGCCCAGTTTATACTCGCCAGGCAGCTCGCCCTGCAGCTTGTAGACCAGCTCTACCGGTACCACGGTGCCGGTGGTGTGCTTGGGGCCCAGGTGCCAGGCGCGGCTGGAGTTGCCGTTGCTATCCGGATCGACGTTGAACGCCGCCACACGCAGTTGCCAGGACGGTGACAGGTCATACTTCACCCGCACGCCCAGGTGGGCATTGGGGTAATTGGTCCAGCCACTGCCACCAGACATGTTCAGCGGGTGACCGCAGAAGCCGGCGTTCATGAAGTTGCACAGGATGCCACTGTCCAGGCCACCGAGGTCGTTGCCCATGGCCATGTAGCCGAGCTTGACGTTGAGTGCCGGGGTGAACAGGGTGCGCTCGTAGCTCAGCTCCGTCAGGCGGGTGTACAGGCCGCCAAAGTTTTCCTGGATCGGCAGGCGGTTGCCCACCAGGTCTTCCGAGGCGCTGTTGCCGCGGCGGTCGTTGATGGTCAGCTGGACCTTGCCGCCGTTGTCCAGGCCATGCAGTTTCGACAGGTCGAACTGCACGCCCAGTTTCAGGTTTTGCGAGTAGCGCGCCGAGCGGTGCAGGCCACCGTGGGCGTTGTAGGCGGTTTCGCCGCTGTAGTCGCCGGTGAACCTGACGCCGTCTTCTTCCAGCTGGTGACGCAGGCCGCCCCAGTCACCGGTAAGGGTGCTGCGGGTCATCAGGTCGCCGTCGGCCAGGGCGGTGCTGCTGGCGAGGGCCAGCAACAGGGTGGGGGTGATGCGAATTGCGGATGGCATTGCTGAATCTCGGGTTGTCTTCTAAGGCCTCTTCGCGGGTGAACCCGCTCCCACAGGATTTTCACTGCCCTTGCAAACCGTGCAGTTCCTGTGGGAGCGGGTTTACCCGCGAAGGGGGCGACGCGGTGTTACGGCAAGGCGTAAGAAATCACGTAGTCGCCACGGTCAGTCGACTGGCGCGCGCCGCCAGCCGTGACCACCACGTACTGCTTGCCGGTTTTCGGCGAGACGTAGGTCATCGGGCCGCCCTGGCTGCCCACTGGCAGGCGAGCTTTCCAGATTTCCTTGCCGTTGCTGCTGTCGTAGGCGCGCAGGTAGAAGTCCTGGGTGCCGGCGATGAACACCAGGCCACCCTGGGTCGACAGGGTGCCGCCGAGGGTCGGCAGGCCGATCTTGATCGGCAGGTGCATGCGGATGCCGAGCGGGCCTGTGTCCTCGACGGTACCCACCGGTACCTGCCACGCCACCTGGCGAGTCTTCATGTCGATGGCGGTCAGGGTGCCGAAGGGGGGCGCCTGGCACGGAATGCCGGCCACCGACAGGAAGCGGTTCTTGTTCACCGCATACGGGGTGCCCTTGAGCGGTACTGCGCCCATGCCGGTGTTCAATGCTTCGCCACCGGAAGCGGCACCGCCCTTGTTTTGCGACGGGATCATCTGGATCCACAGGCCCAGGCGCATGTCGTTGACGAAGATGAAACCATGTACCGGGTCGGTGGAAATGCTGCCCCAGTTCATGCCACCCAACGAACCCGGGAAGCTCAGCGACAGGTCGGTGCCCGGCGCGGTGTACAGGCCGTCGTAGCGCATTTTCTTGAAGTCGATGCGGCACAGCAGCTGGTCGTACGGGGTTGCGCCCCACATGTCCGATTCGGTCAGGGTCTGCGCGCCGATCTGCGGCATGCCCACCGACTTCGGCTGGGTGGGCGAGTACGGCTCGTTGGGGATGTTGCTTGGCTTGACAGGTACTTCGTCGACCTGGGTCAGCGGCTTGCCGGTGGCGCGGTCGAGCACGTAGATCTGCCCGGCCTTGGTGCCGATTACCACTGCAGGTACCGACTGGCCGTCGTCCTTGGTGAAATCGATCAGGCTCGGCTGCATCGGCAGGTCGAAGTCCCAAAGGTCGTTGTGCACGGTCTGGAACACCCACTTCTGGTTGCCGGTGGTGGCGTCCAGGGCCAGTACCGAAGCGCCATAGGTATGGTCCAGCTTGCTGCGTTCGACACCGTAGATGTCGGTGGACGACGAGCCCATCGGCAGGAACACGGTATTCATCGCCGGGTCGTAGGACATCGGGGCCCAGCTGTTGGGGGTGCTGCGCACGTAGGTGCTGTCGCCCTGCGGCGCCTGGCGATCTTCCGGGTTGCCGGGGTCGAAGGCCCAGCGCATTTCACCCGAGATCACGTCGAAACCACGGATCACGCCGCCTGGCATGTCGGTCTGAACGTTGTCGGCGACGCGGCCGCCGACCACCACGGTGGTACCGGCCATCAGTGGGGCCGAGGAAAGCTGGTAGTAGGAGTCCGGCACATCGCCCAGGCCGGCCTTGAGGTCAACCTGGCCATTGTTGCCGAAGCCCTGGCAGAACTCGCCGGTGTCGGCGTCGACGGCAATCAGGCGGCCATCGATGGTATTGGTCAGCAGGCGACGCTGGCAGTTGGCACCGGCCGGTACGCTGGCGACAGTGATTGGCGAGCTGTTCGGCTGGGTGGGCTGGGCGATGGCGGCAGTGGCGTCGAAGTAGGCCATGCCACGGCAACGCTGCCAGACCTTGGACTGAGCGTTGATCGCGTTCTTCCACAGCTCCTTGCCGGTGTCGGCATCGAGGGCGATCAGGTTGTTGTGCGGGGTGCAGATGAACACCTTGTTGCCGACCTGCAGCGGGGTCAGCTGGTCTTCGGCACCGTTGCCGTCGCTGAGCGCCACGTCACCGGTGTGGTAGGTCCAGGCTACCTTCAGCTTGTTGACGTTGTCGCGGTTGATCTGGTCCAGCGCAGCGAAGCGGCTGCCACCTTCGGTGTTGCCATAATGGGCCCAGTCCTTCTGCGCCTTGTCGGCCTCTACCGGGGTCATGCCCGGGCCTTTGCCGGTGGGGGCGACGCTTGGGTGGGCGACGAACATGTTGCCGGCGGCGATCGCCAGCAGCACGGCCATCACCCCGGCAATGCCATAGGCACCGCGGCCGACGCTGGCACCATTGGCACGGGCCAGCAGCGGGTAGACCAGCGCCACCACCAAGCCGATTGCGCCGAACATGAACAGGCGCGAGAACAGCGGCCAGAACACCAGGCCAGCGTCGACCAGCGCCCAGATGGCAGTGCCGACCAGGAACGCCGCGTACAGCCAGGCGCCAGCCGGTTTGCGGCGAGCGATGAGGACGCCGGCAATGGCCATGGCCAGGCCGCCGACCAGGAAGTACCAGGAACCGCCCAGGCCGGCCAGCTTGACGCCGCCCGCAGCCAGGAGGAGGCCGAGCAGGGCGATGATCACGCCCAGGCCGACCAGGATGATGTTTGTGGCGCCAGAGGCGCGCGGTGTTTCTTTCATGCCAGGGATCTCAGCAGGTGGAATGCGCGCAGTGTAATCGCTTAGCTTGCTAATTAACAAGTTGGTACATAATTTTGTGGGGCGGATTGTCGCAGGGTTGAACTCTGCAAGATGTGGCTAAAAGTCTAGAAAATGCAGTTAAAATTACACTAAACAGGATGTTCATGTCGGCTGGGTAACCCACGTTCGATTTTCGATTGCCGGAATCACGCCGGCCAGGGAGTGCCGCTGCTGTAGAACACCGCGAGCCAGACGGTGGCAGTGCCGGGTGCGGTCCATTCCACGCGGTGGCGATGATGCGGTGGGATGTCCAGGCAATCGCCCGGTGCCAGCAGGCGGGTGTGGCTCTCGTGTTCGAAGCGCAGGCCGGCGGCGCCACTGAGCAGCACGATCCATTCACCTTCGGCCTGGTCGTACCAGAAACCGGGCGGGCTGGCCTGGCCACTGGAGACGATACGTTCAACACGCACGCCCGGGCGGCTGAGCAGTTGGTCGACCCGTTCGGTGCTGGCGGGGTCGCAAGGGGGCAGGGCAGTCAGCAGGTTGGTCGGGATCATGGAAAACCTCGTTTGGAAGGGGTTGGTTCCACTATGGACGCAATTGCCGTGCGCCGCGCTTCTTGACCGGCCCGGCTGTTTGTAAGAACTTTCCGGGATTTGGAAGACGGGCAACTAATGGACAAACTCCTGGCGATGAAGATGTTCGTGGCCACCGTCGATGCCCAGGGCTTTTCTGCCGCCGCACGCCGGCTCGGGCTGGCGACATCGTCGGTGACGCGCCTGGTCGATGCCCTGGAAGCGGCGTTGGGTGCCACCTTGCTCAACCGCTCCACCCGCCAGGTCAGCCTGACCGAGGCCGGCGCCCGTTATTACGAGCGCGCGCGGGGTATTTTCGAGGCCCTGGACGAAGCCGATGCCAGTGTCGCCGATCGGGGCGAGGAGCCTGTTGGTGTGCTGCGCCTGTGCTTGCCGGTGGAGTTCGGCAGGCGGGTCATCGCCCCGCACCTGGGGCCGTTTTTGGCGATACATCCGGCTCTGGAGCTGGACATCGACCTCAGCGACCGCCTGGATGACCTGCTTGACGGGCGCTATGACCTGTCGATCCGCCTGGGCGACCCCTCGCCCAATGACGAGCTGGTATGCCGCCAGCTGGGTCGCTTCCAGCGTTGGCTGGTGGCCAGCCCGGGCTACCTGGCCGGGCGTGAACCGCTGGAGCATCCGCGGCAGCTGATCGAGCACGCCTGCCTGCGCTTTCGCTACGGGCAGAAAGGGCGCCCCTGGCGCCTGGCCCGTGGGCAGGACAGTCTGGAACTGGACGTGAGCGGGCCGTTGCGCAGTGCCAATGCCGACATGTTGCGCGAAACCGCACTGGCGGGCAGCGGTATCGCGCTGTTGGCCGACTGGCTGGTGCAAGAGGATGTGGCGGCCGGGCGCCTGCAGCGGCTGTTCCCCGATTGGCAGGCCAGCCCTGGCGCGGCCAATGACAGCATCAACGCCCTGTACCTGCCCAACCATCGTGGTTCGCGGCGGGTGAATGCCTTTATCGACTTTTGCGAAAATTTGCTGCAGCGTAGCACCTAGTGTTGCGCAGTGCGCAAAGCCCTGTTGCGCCAGCGCTGGATTCTCGCCAAGAGTGCGTCTGGGTAAGGTGGCCGGCATATTCCAGCCATTGCCGAGGACACTCGCATGAATCCCTCCCTTGCCGCCGCGCAGCCTGCAGCCACCGGCCTCAGCCGGGCCCTGGTCGCCCTGCTGGCGTTCTGCTGCGGCGCGATCGTCGCCAATATCTACTATGCCCAGCCCATCGTCGGGCTGATCGCCCCGGACCTGGGGCTGTCCACCGAGCATGCCAGCCTCATCGTTTCGCTCACGCAGCTGGGCTATGCCTTGGGCCTGCTGTTGCTGGTACCGCTGGCCGACCTGTTGGAAAACCGCCGCTTGATGGTGGCTACTGCTGTGCTGGCCTGTGTCAGCCTGCTGCTGGCGGGGACCAGCAGCAGTGGCCAGGGCCAGCTGTTCCTTGGCTATGCACTGCTGATCGGTTTCAGTTCCGTGGCGGTACAGATGCTCATTCCGCTGGCGGCGCACCTGGCGCCGGAGCAGCAGCGTGGGCGGGTGGTCGGCAACATCATGGGCGGCCTGCTGCTGGGTATCCTGCTGGCGCGGCCGTTGTCCAGCCTGGTGGCCGACTACTTCGGCTGGCGTGCGGTGTTCATTGGCGCTGCCGGGGTGATGCTGGCGATCATCCTGTTGCTGGCCCTGACCTTGCCGCGGCGAGTGCCTGAGCACAAGGCCAGCTATGCGGGGCTGATGCTGTCGCTGCTCACGCTGCTGCGCCGTTATCCTTTGCTGCGCCAGCGCTCGCTGTACCAGGCATTGATGTTCGCGGCGTTCAGCCTCTACTGGACGGCGGTGCCGATGGCCCTGGCAACCCAGCATGGCCTGTCGCAGAGCCAGATCGCGGTATTCGCCCTGGTGGGCGCGGTGGGCGCCGTTGCCGCACCCATGGCCGGCCGCCTGGCCGATGCCGGGCATGCCCGGGCCGGTTCGCTGCTGGCGTTGTTGCTGGCACCGGCGGCACTGTTGCTGGGGCTGACGGCACCGGGCTACAGCGTGATCGGCCTGGGCGTGACCGGCGTGCTGCTGGATTTTGCGGTGCAGATGAACATGGTCATCGGCCAGCGTGAAGTGTACGCGCTGGACCCGGCCAGCCGCGGGCGGCTGAACGCGGTGTACATGACCAGCATCTTCCTGGGTGGGGCGCTCGGTTCGGCGGTTGCCAGTGCGGTGTTCGGCCAGTTTGGCTGGCAGGGTGTGGCGCTGGTGGGGGCGGGGTTGCCGGGTGTGGCCTTGCTCATCTTCCTGGCCAAAGCGCGCCGGGGTTGAATGCGAGCCCACAGGTTGTCGCGATCCCTGTAGGAGCGGCCTTGTGTCGCGATGGGGCGCGCAGCGGCCCCGGGATATCGGCTTCGCTGCTGATATTGCCGGGGCTGCTTTGCAGCCCTTTCGCGACACAAGGCCGCTCCTACAGGGATCGCGACAGCCTTTTCGTAGTGCTACCGCCCAAGCGGCAACGCCACACCTATCACGGCAAACAGGCTGCCGCAGCAGCGGTTGAAGCCCTTGCCGCCCTTGGCCAGCCATGGCCGGATGCGAAATGCCAGGCGTGCCAGCAGGTATTCGACCAGGAACTCGACACTGGCAAAGGTAGCCGCCATCACCACGAACTGCAGCAGCAACCCACGCTGCGGGTCGATGAATTGCGGCAGGAAAGCACCATAGAACAGCAACACCTTGGGGTTGGCCATGGCCGACAGCAGGCCTTGGCGGAACAGGCCGGCATTGCCCAGCCGCGCGCTTTGCGCGGTCAGTTCCAGGTGCAGGCCCGGGCTGCGCCACAGCTGGATACCCAGCCAGATCAGATAGGCACCACCCACCCACTTGAGCACGCTCAGCACCGACGCCGAAGCCTGTAGCAAAGCGCTGAGGCCGAACATGGCCAGGGCGATCAGGGCACTGAAGCCAAACACCCCGCCAACGATGGTGAACAATGTCCGGCGTGCGCCATACAAGGCACCGTGGGTCAGGGCCAGCAGGCTGTTGGGGCCCGGGGTCAGCGACAGGCCGATGCTCGCCAGCAGGTAGATGAGCCAAGTGTCGAGTGCCATGGGGGAAATGCCTTGTTGGTGTGGAGGGCGCCAGTCTATGGCGCCGGCCTTGGCCGGCAAGGGTATGATCCGGACATTGAATGGTCGTTTCTGGACGCGATGCCAATGCTCCCCGATATCCGCTTGCTGATCTTGCCATTACCGGATTTTGCCCTGCTGCCGTTCGGGGCCTTTCTCGACAAGTTGCGTTTCAGTGCCGACGACGAGGACTACAGCCAGCAGCGCTACTGCAGCTGGACCGTGGCGGGGCTGACCCTGGACCCGGTGCCGTCGAGCAGTGGCGCGGTGGTGCAGGTCGAGGCCGTCGCAGGCCAGCTCGAGCTGGCCGGTTTCGACTACCTTGTGGTGTTCGGCGGGCGCAACGCCATGGCCACTGCCGCGCTGGCGCCTCGCTACCGGGCCTTGCTAAGGCAGGCCGGCAAGGCTGGCGTCAAGCTGGTGGGGGTCGATAACGGCGCTTTCCTGTTGGCCGCCTGCGGGTTGTTGCAGGGGCACAAGGTAGTGGTGCACTGGCGCCACGAAGCCGAATTCCGTGCGGCCTTCCCGCATTTGCAGGTGCTGACCGAGCAGCTGTATTGCATCGACGGTAGCCGCATCACCTGCGCCGGCGGCACCGCCGCCATCGACCTGGCCGTCGCGCTGTTGTCACGTGCCTGCGGGCGGGCCCGGGCGCTCAAGGGCCTGGCCGACATGCTGGTGGATGAAACCCGCGATAGCCGCCATGCCTTGCGCTCGCTGGAACTGGGGGCCGGGCAGGGCAGGCAGGTGCAGCGTGCGCAAGCGTTGATGCGCCATCACCTGGGTACGCCGTTGACCGCGGAGCAGTTGGCGGCGGAGCTGGGCATCAGCCGGCGCCAGCTGGACCGGCAGTTTCACGCCAGCCATGGCATGAGCGCCAAGGCCTGGTGGCTGGAGATGCGCCTGCAACAGGCGCGCTGGCGCTTGCTCAATTCCAGCCACAGCCTGGCGCAGATTGCCGATGAAGTGGGCCTGGGCGATGCCAGTTACCTGGGCAAGTGCGTGCGGCGACGGTTTGGTTGCACGGCCCTGGAACTGCGCGCAGGCACCAACCCGCTTTGAAGCCGCGCACGGTTCCCTGTGGGAGCGGCTTCAGCCGCGAAGAATCCACCGCGGTGCATGGCACCGGCTGCGCCGGTGTTCGCGGCTAAAGCCGCTCCCACAGGGTTCCTCCTGATTCAGTGAGTCATGTGCAGCCCTGTGAGAGCGGGCTTACTGCGGCGTCCCGAACAACCCCGTCCAGTAAATCCCTGCGTCACTCTTCGGGTCCACTGCATACGCAGCGCCCAGCTCACGAAAGTCCGGGTTCATCAGCGTCGCGCAATGCCCCGGGCTATCCAGCCAGCCATCGACCACCTTGCGCGCGGTGTCACGCCCGGCGGCGATGTTTTCGCCAATCTGCTGATACAGGTAGCCGGCCAGTTCTGCCCGGTCACCGGGGGTGCGGCCGTCCTTGTCGATGTGGTCGAAGAAGTTCTGGTTGGCCATGGCCCGGGTGTGGTTGGCGGCAACCCCGGCCAGCACCGTGCTCCAGCTCAGCGCGGGGGCGGCGGCGAAGGGCTGGCCACCGCATTGGCGCGGTACCTTGCGCGCGGCATTGATTTCCTGCAGCACCTTCTGCCCCTCGGCCTGCCAGTCGCCCAGGCGACCACTGAGCAGCGGCCGGGCCAGCACGATGCGCCAGTCGCGGCCTTCCTGGCTGACGCCGATATCGACGAACTGCGGGTCGAGCACCACCTGGCAGAAACTCTCCTCGATGGCATGCATGGCCGCGCGCGCATCACGTGGCCCCGACAGGCTGATGGCCTGCACGTTGACCATCGGGTAGGCGGCGCGGGTCATGGCCTGCTGCAGGTCGCGGGTACCCTCCGGCGACAGTGCCAGGCGGGTATCGCTGTTGAGCGGTGGCAGCTCCAACGACGCTTCACCACCGCAGGGCTGGGCCTTGCTGCGGTAGACATTGATCGAATCGATCAGTTGCGCCTCTTCGCCGGTGGCAGCCAGTGCCCCGGCCGAGACGACCAGACCCAACGACAAGGCGGCAACGGATGACAGGACGCGCATGTGGATCTCCCTATGACTGGCAGCGTCGTGGTTTGCGCTGCTCATCCTACACAAGCCCGGGGCTTTTGGCCCGGGATCGTGCAAAGCAATGAAAACGCCGGCATTCGTTGCTGGCGGCAAAAGAGGGAGTAGACCACTGATCATCGGAAAAGTGCGAACAGTTGGTAATCATTCTTATCGAACCAACGCTGTCAGCCCGTTTGCCGGCGCCCGGCGGGTATCAGCGCGCCACCGCCTGGTTCGGTTTGTAGAATAGAAAATGCCTGGTCTGCGCCGTCCGGCGATAGGCTTTGGCCCAGTCCGGGCGCACATTGCGGTCGTGGAAGTACAAGGCACCGCCGGTGCGGTCTTTCAACTGCTGGTTGAGCGCCTTGCGCGCGATTTCCTTGGCAATGCCGTAGCGTTGCGCTTCTTCGACCTGGTCCGGGCGCCCGTCGCACCACCAGGAGAACTGGCAGGCCTTGCTTTCCACACCCTGCTTGACCACGCCGCAGATTGTATCCGGGAAGCCATCGTGGCCCAGGCGGTTGAGCACGACGTTGGCCACGGCGGCCATGTCTTCGGCGTCGGCACCTTTGGCCTCCCAGTAGATGGTGCGGGCCAGGCAGGTGATGCTGTCATCCAGCGGCGCCTGGCCGGCCGGGTCCACTGCCTGCGCTTCGCCCGGTGTGAGAGTCTCGGCCTTTTTCGGGGGTGGTGTGTCATTCACCACTTTTTCCTCGAGCACCTCGGCCTTGTCCTCGGCGACGGCAGCCTTGGCCGGGTCGGCGGCGTGCAAGGGGCCTGCGAGCAGGGCCGAGGCCAGGCCGATCACCATCCACGAAAAGCGCATGATGCAAGCTCCCCGAACTGTGGGCTGGTTCACAGTCTAGCCAAGCGCGAGCATCAGTACCAAAGGCAGGGTGGCGGCGGCGACCACGGTCTGCAGGGCGATGATGGTCGCCATCAGCGGTGCGTTACCGCCCATTTGCCGGGCCATCACATAGGAAGACGACGCGGTCGGCAGCGCCTGGAACAGCACCGCAACCACTGCTGCCTGGCCACCCAGGCCAAGCAGGCGGCACAAGCCCCATGTGGTCAGCGGCATGACCAGGAACTTGAATGCCGACGCTGCCATCAGCGGGCGCACCTGCTGGCCCAGGCGGGCGCCACCCAGGGCTGCGCCGACGCACAGCAGGCCCAGCGGCAGGGCGGCCTGGCCCAGGGCCTTGACCGTGGGTTCGATACCCGCTGGCAAGCCCAGCCCGCTGGCGCGCAGCAGCAACCCGCCGGCGCAACCGACGATCAAGGGGTTGGCGAAGATGGCCCGCAGCACCGTCGCTGGTGAGCTATGGCGGGCACTGAAGCGGGCGAACACCAGCACGCAAAGCAGGTTGACCAGGGGCACGATTGCAGCGTTGGCCACCGCCGCCAGGGCGATGCCGGCGCTGCCATAGATACCTGCTGCAAGGGTGGCGCCGATGTAGTTGTTGAAGCGGATGCCGCCCTGGAACACCGAAGTGAAGTCGGCACCGTCATGGTTCATTGCGCCCTGGTACAGCACCAGCAGCACGGCCCCGGCCAGGGTCGAGAGCATCAGCACGCCGACCATGCCCAGCACCGGCACGCCATCGAGGTTGGCGGTGGCCAGGCCATGGAGGAACAGTGACGGCAGCAGTACGTAATAGCTAAGGCGCTCTGCGCCGGGCCAGAAGTTGTCGGCGAGGAAGCCGCGCAGGCGCAGGAAAGTGCCCAGGGCAATCAGCAGGATGATCGGCAGCAGGGTAGTCAGCAGCAAGTGGAGCATGGGCGACGTTCCGTGGTCGGGTACGGGGCACAGCCTACTGGTACGGATCGATCTGTAAAAACGTTGTTTTCTGCACTGACTGTTGAGGAAAAATGCATGGTTGAAGTCGACACTGGCTCTTGTAGGAGCGGCCTTGTGTCGCGAAAGGGGTGCGAAGCGCCCCCAGGATATCGGCATCGCCACAAAATTGCCGGGGCCGCTTTGCGGCCCTTTCGCGACACAAGGCCGCTCCTACAAGGCCCTGCGAACCTTCACGCCTCCAGCGCAGTCTTCAGCACCGCACTCAAATGCCGCCGCTGGCTCTTCTCATGCTCCAGCAACACCACCCGCCGGGTCAGCTGCGGTTCGCCAAATGGCAGGCAGGTGGCCGGAGGCAAGCGTTGCAGGTCGTCATCGGCCATGGGGATGATTGCCACGCCCAGGCCCATCACCGCCATGCGCGCCAGCGCTTCCTGGCTGTCCAGTTCCATCTGTTCGCTCACCTGCAAATGCTGGCGGCGCAGCTCCTGCTCGATCTGTCGGCCGGCCCAGGCACGCTTGTCGAAGCGCAGGAACGGCTGGCTGGCCAGCAACTGGGGCACGCTTTGCCCGGCGAGGTCGGGGCTGGCGATTGCCCAGAAGCGGTCTTCGAACAACGGCGTGAAGTCCAGGCTTTGTGGGTAGGGGCTGACCGGTTCGGTGGTGATCGCCGCATCGAGCTCGCCGTCTTCCACCCGCCGTGCCAGTTCCGCCGACATGCCGGAGGCCACGCTGACATGCAACTGCGGATGGTGCGCCTTGATCCACACCAGCGCCTTGGGCAGGCGCCGCGCCAGCACCGTGTGGATCGCCCCCAGGCGCAGGCGGCCGCGCAGGCTCGGGCCGCTGGCCAGGGCGTCGGCCAGTTCGTCATAGGCAGCCAGGATGGTTTCGGCCCGGGCCACCGCCAACTGGCCGGCTTCGGTCAGCGACACTTGCCTGCGGCTGCGGTCGAACAAGGTCACCTGCAGTTCGTCTTCGAGGGTCTTGATGTGCAGGCTGACCGCCGAAGGGGTGAGGCTGAGCAGATCGGCGGCACGGGCGAAGGTGCCGTGACGGGCGATGGTCACCAGGGTGCGCAGGGCTTTGAGGGACATGCGGGTGGGTCCGGTTTCAGGCTGACAGGGTTGCATTGTCAGGCCCGGCCCTTTCGCAGCACAAGGCTGCTCCTACAGGTATTGCGCATGCTTGAACCATGGCGCTAACCCTGTAGGCGCAGCCTTGTGCTGCTCAGCGCTGGTTACGCCCATAGGCCTGGCTGATTCGGTCGATCACCATGGCCAGGGCGACGATCGCCAGCCCGGCCTCGACGCCTTGGCCGACATTCAAGGTCTGGATCCCCGACAGCACATCCTCGCCCAGCCCGCGGGCGCCAATCATCGAAGCCACCACCACCATCGACAGGGCCATCATCACCGACTGGTTGAGCCCGGCCATGATGCTGGGCAGCGCCAGCGGCAGGGCGATGCGCCGCAATCGCTGCCAGCGGCTGGCCCCAAGGCCATGGGCGGCCTGCAACAACGAAGGGTCGATCTGGCTCAGCCCCAGTTCGGTCAGCCGCACCAGCGGTGGCAGGGCATAGATCAGCGTGGCGAACACGGCGGGCACCTTGCCCAGGCCGAACAGCATCAGCACCGGGATCAGGTAAACGAAGGCCGGCAATGTCTGCATCACATCCAGTACCGGCAACAGCACCCGCTTCGCCAGCGGCCGGGCAGCCAGCAGGATGCCCAGCGGCACACCCACCAACACGCAGAGGCCTGTACTGACCAGCACCAACGCCATGGTCTGCAGCAGTTTGTCCCACAACCCGAGCATACCGATCAGGGCCAGCAGCGCCACCAGTACCGCGCTGCGCAGCAAGCTGCGGCTGGCATGCCAGGCGAGCAGGCCGATCAGCAACAGCAGCAGCCACCACGGCAGCAGGCGCAGCAGGGTTTCCAGGCCGACCAGCAGTTGCAGCAACTGGTCCGAGACGCTGCGCAGGTGATCGCCGTAATGCAGCACCAGCCAGTCGACCAGGCGGTTGACGCTGTCGGCAAAGGAGAATTGCAGGGTTTCAGGGAAGCCGCCGCTCACAGGCTGCCCTCGACCTTGCTGGCAATGTCCGCAGGCAACCAGGCTTTCCACACTTCGCGATTATCGCGCAGGAAGGTGAGGGCAGCGTCACGGGGCGGCGTGCGCTTTTCGCTCATCTCGGCCAGTGCGCTGTTCAGTTGGTCGATGGGCAGGTCGACCCGCTCGAACACGCTCACCAGCTCCGGGTAGCCCTCGCGAAAGGCCCTGGACACGCCAATCGACAATTTGGCCGGCAGCGAGCTGCTGCCCTTGGGCTCGGGGTTGCCGGCATCGGTGAGGGTGGCCCAGGCCTGGGCATCGAACGGCGGCTCTTGCAGGCGTATGAGTTTGTAACGCCCCATCAAAGGGGTAGGGTTCCAGTAGTAGAACAGCACCGGTTGGCCACGGCGGATGGCCGAGTCGATTTCGGCATCCATTGCAGCGCCGGAGCCGCTGCGGAAGTTGGTATAGAGCTCATTCAGCCCGTAGGCCTTGAGTTTCTGGCTGTTGACGGTCTCGGATGTCCAGCCGCTGGGGCTGTTGAGAAAGCGCCCTTTGCCGGGCGACTCGGGGTCGCGGAACACCTGCGGGTAGCGCTTGAGGTCCTCGACGCTGCGCAATTCCGGCGCCACGGGTTTCAGCTTGCGTGCCGCATCGCCCTCGATCACGTAGGCCGGCACCCACCAGCCTTCTTCGGCATTCTTGACCGTATCGCCCAACGCGAACACCTGCCCGGCGGCTTCTGCCTTGACCCAGGCAGGGCTGCGCCCGGCCCATTCCTCGGCAATTACTTGCAGGTCGTTGCGCGCCAGCGCCACTTCCATGCTGACGGTGCTGCCGGGCAGGGTGTCGGTGGGGTAGCCATACCCGCGCTCCACGATCAGCCGCAGGATCTCGGTGGTGAGGGCGCCGCTTTCCCAGCCGATGGCGCCAAAGTGAATGGGCGTGGTCCGTTCCGCCGAAGCGGCGCTATCGGTGCTGGCCATGCCCACCGCCAGCAGCAGACCGGCCAGTAGCGTTGGAATTTTCTTCATCGGGGCCTTCGTCGATTGCCGTGGGGTAGGTGCGGGCAAGTGTAGACGACCCCTCCCAGGCGTTGCCGACAGCAGCATGGAACGGGCTCCTGCTGCGAGTGGGAGCAGCGGTTTGCAAAGGTGCGCAGTGCCGTTTGGCAAGCACATTCTGCGAGGCATTCCTGATGACGCTGGACTTGAATTTTATTTATTACCGCAACTTCCGATTCGATGGAAAGCTGCATGTTCGTTGCATTGGCACAGACCTGCACAAGGTCAACCGCATTCGCTACGAACTGGAGCGGGCCGGCCCGGATGGCCCGGTGTCGTTCCGAGGGGTTTCGGCCTATTCCCAGGCACACACCGGCAAAACGAGTGACCACGGCTGCCCAGCCACTTTGTTCGCCGAGGAGGAGGCGGGGATCTACACCATCCGGCCAAGGGTGGTGCTGCGAGATGAACATGCCCGGGCGATGAACCGGCCTGTCGGGCCGGCCGGTGTCATCGACATGCCGCCGCTGGTACTCGATATCGCGGTCGAGGAGATCAACCGCAGCGTGCTCGACAAGGTCCCGTTGCCTTCTGCCGCCAAGCGTCGCAAGCGGGCGGCAAGCCCCGCGGACGTGGCTGATCACGCTCAGCAAACGCTTCCCACGTTGGCGCCAGGTACCTCGTACCCGACACTGGTCATCGAGTTCGCTAGCGGTGGGTATGAGCACTTCCTTGACGACCTGGAGCCAGGCTCGGGCTCGACGCTGGTTCGCTATTGGCCGAACCTGAAGTCGGTGATCGCGCTCAGGCCGGTGCTGGACGAGCATGAAGTGGACGATGACAGGCTCCTGGCACTACGTCAGCACTATTACCTCGACCAGCCTGCCGGCATGCTCAATGACACCTATCTGGCATTGCTCAAGTCGTTGGCCGCGCTGGACTATGTCGTATCCATGCAGATGTCGCCGCCACCTTCGGAACCACACCCTGTCGCGTTCGTGCTGGCGGGGGTGCTGGCAACCTTGCTGACAGGTACTGCAGTGGTGGCAGGCAACAGGGCTTATGAAAATGCTCAGCCCACGCCCGACTTCGAATCACGCCAGAACTACCTCGACGAACCCGGCCCCCGGTGGAAGGGCCTGAATGTGCGCAAGGCCTGGGCCAACAAGGTGACGGGCAAGGGGGCGCGTATCCACTTCAGCGATGGTGGGTTGTACCCGCAGCATGAAGACCTGCGCGGCAACCCCGCCCTGCAAGTCATCTCGCTTGAGCCCAACCATGACCCCAGCCATGGCACGGCTTCGGCAGGGGTGATTCTGGCCGCGCGCAACGGCATGGGGGTTACCGGAATCAGCCATGACAGCGAGCTGTACCTGTACAACAACCGCGCGCAAGACGCCCAGGGCAATTTCCAGGCGCTCAAGGATCTGCTGCGCAATGTGGAGCCTGGGGATATTGTCGGCATCAATCGCCAGACTGCAAATATCGATGTGTTGAGCACGATGCTGCCGTCCTTGCACGACAAGGCCTGGTGGACCGTCATGCTTCAGCTGAGTCAGCGCGGTGCGGTGGTGGTCAATGCCGCAGCCAATGGCAGCAGCAAGACCCTTGCGGAACGAGGTACCCAGGCGGGGCAAGGCGTAGACCTGGCCAATTGGCGTTACTTCGATGACCATGGCGATTCAGGTACCATTCTGGTGGGCGCCAGCCACTCGTATGACGGCAAGCCCCACGCCTACTCCAACCACCATTACCCTTACCGCATGCTCAATGCCTGGGGTGACAGCGTAGTCACGCTTTCCTATGGCAGCTTGCAGGACCTGTCCGGCGATGATCGGGACTACACAGACAACTACGGCGGCACGTCCAGTGCGACGCCGATGGTGTGCGGCACACTGAGCCTGATCCAGTCCTATGCCATGGAGCACCACCACATCTACCTCAATGGCAACCAGATGCACCAGTTGGTCATGGCGTCCGGGTATCACGATGCCACGTTGCCCGGCACCGACGTGTTGCCGATGGGCGCCAGGCCCAATGTGCATGGCGCGTTGGTGCTGCTGGACCGCATTCTCGGCGGGGGCAGGTTCGAGGCCTGAGCCAGGGCCGGCAGGGCCGGCCCTGATCCAGTCACACGCGGAACTGGTCCATCAGCGCCTGCTGCTGGTTGGCCAGACTGTTCAGTGACTGGCTGACCCGTGCCGACTCGTTGGCCTGCCCGGACAGCGACTCGGTGACGTCGCGGATGGTCGCCACGTTGCTGTTGATTTCCTCGGCCACCGCGCTCTGCTCCTCGGCGGCCGAGGCGATCTGCAGGTTCATGTCGGTGATCACCGTCACGGCCTGGCCGATGCGCTGCAGCGCGGTGACGGCCTGGCCAACCTGCTGCACGCCGCCCTGGGCCTGGCGGTGGCTGTTGTCCATGGCCCCGACCACTTCGCGAGTACCGTTCTGCAAAGCCTCGATCACCTGGCGGGTTTCTTCCACCGATTCCTGGGTACGCTGGGCCAGGTTGCGCACCTCGTCCGCGACCACGGCAAAGCCCCGGCCGGCTTCACCGGCGCGGGCCGCCTCGATGGCGGCGTTGAGCGCCAGCAGGTTGGTCTGTTCGGCGATCGAACGGATCACCTCCAGTACCGAACCGATCTTCTCGCTGTTCTGCGCCAGGCCCTCGACTTCGGCCATGGCGTTGCTCATGTCGGCGGCCAGGGCATCGATGCTGTGGGTGGTGCGGTCGATCACTGCCAGGCCTTCGCGGGTGGCCTGGTCGGCGTCGCGGGCGGCCTGCGCGGCCTGGGCGGCGCTGCGGGCGACGTCCTGGGCGGTGGCACTCATCTCGTGGGAGGCAGTGGCCACCTGGTCGACCTGGCGGTACTGCTGCTCCATGCCGGCGCTGGTCTGGGTGGCAATTGCCGAAGACTGGTCGGCGGTGCCACGGGCGGCTTGCACCGAGCGTTTGACCTCGGCGATGGTCGGCTGCAGCTTGTCGAGGAAGCGGTTGAACCAGCCGGCCAGTTCACCCAGTTCGTCCTGCTTCTGGTAAGTCAGGCGGCGGGTCAGGTCACCTTCGCCGCTGGCGATGTCCTTGAGCATGCTTGCCACGCCGAGGATCGGCCGGGTAACGCCGCGGGCCATCAGCCACACCATCAGCAGGCCGGCAATCGCCGCCGCCAGGCCCAGGCCAAGTTCCAGAAGGGTGCCGCTGGTGTTCAGCGCGTCCAGTTCCTGTTTAAGCGCTTCGGCCGGGCCGGTCAGGGCGTTTTCCGGCACATCCAGCAGCACGCCCCAAGGCTGGGCATCCGGAATCGGCCGGAATGCGGCCAGCACCTTCAGGCGCTGCTGGTCATGGACGATGGTCATCTTGCCGTCGGCCAGCTTGCGCACCAGTTCGGCGCCCTTGGCGGTGTCGACCTGGTCGAAGCGCTGGGCCAGCTTGCTGGCGTCGGCGCTGTAGCCGGCCAGCAGGCCGACCGGGCTGAGGATGCCGACCGTGGTGCGGCCTTCGTACAGGCCGCGGCTGGCCTCCTGGCTCAGTGCCTGCAGGCTGTTGAGGTTGATGTCGATGGACAGGGTGGCGATCACCTTGCCGTCTACCGCCAGCGGGAAGACGATGCTGGTCATCAGCACCTGCTGGCCATCGATGTCGTAGAAGTAGGGTTCCACCACGCACACTTTGCCGGACGTGCGTGGGCACACCCACCAGGTGTTGGCTGGCTGGCCGCTGGGGCCGATCTCGGTGTTGGCCATATCCTGTTCGGGCAGGGCCATGGCCGTCAGCTGGCCGACACGCGGTTGCGACCAGTACAGGGCGAAGCGCCCGGTTTCGTTGCTGCCCAGTTCCGCCTTGCCGGCGAACAGGCTGTCCTTGTTGTCCAGGGCGTTGGGCTCGAACACCAGCGACAGGCCGAGCAGCTCAGGGTTGGCCTGCAGGGCGGCGCGCACCTGGCGGGTCATGTCCTCGCGCAGGTCGAAGGCATCGAGAAAGCGCTTTTCCGCCTGCTCGCGCAGGAACAGCACCTGGCGGGCGAAACCGGCGCCGTACTGGTAGGCGTCCATGAACTGGCGGCGGATGTTCAGCGCCTGCACCTCGCCCTGCGACTCTATGCGCGACTGCGCCGACTCGGTCAGCATCTGCATGCTGCTGGCCTTGACCAGGTCCGAGCTGTGGTCCATGCGGTACAGCGACAGGCCGACGAGCAGGGTGACGATGCCGGCCAGGCAGAGACCGGCGAGCAGGGTGATCTTCCACTGGATGGAAAGTTGGCGCAAAGGCATGGGGGCGGATCCCTTGTAATAAGAGTGTGGCTGACGATTGTGTCGGCCATCGCGGGCTTTTCTTTATTCAAACGTTCAATTTAACCGCCGGGCCGCACCAGGCATTGGTAATGCGCCGCAACATGGCGTTTTTGACATCCGCCGCCCACTGCTGCACAGTGCGCGCTTTTTTTCTGTCGCAATGAGGTAAGCCAACCATGAATGCAGTGATCGCCGCGGTCGGCATCATGCTGATACTCAGCCTGTCCCGCGTGCACGTGGTCATCGCCCTGATCATCGGGGCCCTGGCCGGTGGGCTGGTGGGTGGCCTGGGTATCGAGGGTACGCTCAAGGCCTTCAACGGCGGCCTCGGCGGCGGGGCTACGGTAGCCCTGTCCTATGCACTGCTGGGCGCCTTTGCCGTGGCCATCGCCAAGTCCGGCCTGGCCCATGCCCTGGCCGACCGCGCCCTGGCCATGATCGACCGCCAGGGCCATGCCAATGGCGGCAAGGTCAAATGGCTGCTGGTGGGCCTGATGCTGGTGGTGGCGGTGTCGTCGCAGAACATCCTGCCTATCCACATTGCCTTCATCCCCTTGCTGGTGCCGCCGCTGCTGTACGTGCTGACCCGCCTGCGCATCGACCGCCGGCTGATCGCCTGTGTGATCACCTTCGGCCTGATCACCCCGTACATGTTCCTGCCGGTGGGCTTTGGCAACATCTTCCTCAACGAAATCCTGCTGGCCAACGTTGCCCGCGCGGGTGTCGACGTAAGTGGCGTGAATGTCACCCACGCCATGGCCATCCCAGCCGCCGGCATGCTGGCTGGCCTGTTGCTGGCAGTATTCATCAGCTACCGCAAGAAGCGTGACTACGACCTGGCACGCATCGAGCAGGTGGAGCAGGTGAGCGTGCAGTACAACCCGCTGACCCTGCTGGTGGCCGGGCTGGCGATTGCCTCGGCGTTCATCGTCCAGTTGTGGCTGGACTCGATGATCATCGGCGCCATGGTCGGCTTCCTGATCTTCTCGCTGTCGGGCATCGTGCGCTGGAAGGACACTGACGACCTGTTCACCGAAGGCATGAAGATGATGGCCATGATCGGCTTCATCATGATTGCCGCCTCAGGCTTCGCCGATGTGATGAAGGCCACCGGCGAAGTGCAGAGCCTGGTGGAAACCTCGGCACAGTGGATCGACCACAGCAAGGGCATTGGTGCCTTGCTGATGTTGCTGGTGGGCCTGCTGGTGACCATGGGCATCGGCTCGTCGTTCTCCACCGTGCCGATCCTGGCCGCGATCTTCGTGCCGCTGTGCGTGCAGCTGGGCTTCGACCCGCTGGCCACGGTGTGCATCGTCGGTACCGCCGGTGCCCTGGGTGATGCGGGCTCGCCTGCCTCGGACTCGACCCTGGGCCCAACCTCGGGGTTGAACGTGGATGGCCAGCACCACCATATCTGGGACACCGTGGTGCCTACCTTCATCCACTACAACCTGCCACTGCTGGCGTTCGGCTGGTTGGCGGCGATGACGCTGTAAGACGGGGAGGGCGTCAGCCCTTGTCGGGCGGCGGCGAGATGCGGTTGAGGACGGTGCTGCCGTCCTTGCTGCGGGTCAGGTAGACCGGCAGCACCTTGGGCAGGTTGTTGACCAGGCGCCCCACCTCGCGGGTGTTGTAGATGCCGCTGATGCGGATGCGGCCGGTGCTGGCGTCGGCCAGCAGCAGCGGTGCGTCGAGGTAGCGGTTGATCACCGGCAGGGCCTCTTCCAGGCTCAGGTTGTCGAGCACCAGCTTGCCGTCGCGCCAGGCCAGGCTGTTGCCGTAGTCGTCGCTCTGCTCCAGTTGCGGCTCGAAGTCGCCCTTGTGGTAGCTGGCCTGCATCCCCGGGCCCAGGCGGTAGCCGCTGGCACTGCCGTCGCTGGATACCAGTACCGAACCTTCCACCAGGGTGACCTTGACCTGGTCCTGGTACTTCCACACGTTGAACTGGGTGCCGGTGACGCGGGTCTGGCCACGACCGGCATGCACGATGAACGGGTGGCTGCTGTCGTGCTGTACCTTGAAGAACGCCTCGCCACGCTTGAGCAAGACCTGGCGCTGGTCCTTGTAGTTGAGGTAGGTGAGCTCGGTGTTGAGGTTGAGCTGCACCGTGCTGCCATCGCTCAGCTGCACGGTCTGCATGTGCTCGTCGGCTTCGAAGTGCTGGTAGTGATTGGGCAGCCAGCCTTGTTCCCAGCCCACCCAACCGGCCAGCGGCAGCACCGCCAGGGCGATCGCGGCGGCGGATGCCAGCGGCCGCCAGTTGCCCGGGCGCGCAGCCTTTTGCACGGGCGGGTTGAAGTCGATGACAGTGGCATTGCGCGGCAGCAGGTCGGCGGTTTGCCAGATTTCCAGCATTGCCTGATATTCCTCGGCGTGCCGCGGGTCGGCCGCCAGCCAGCGGGCGAACGCCTCGCGCTCGGCCACCGTGCAATCTTCGGCGTGCAGGCGCATGCACCAGTTCGCGGCGGCGTCGGTGATGGCATCGTCTGGGCTGGGATTGAGGCGGTCGTGGTTCATTGCGGCTCCGGGTTTTGCGCATTCTACCCTTGCTGGAGGGCTCCCGAGAACCGAGGTAATGGCGAATGACTATCAGTTGTGCCGGTTTTCGTCGGATTGATGATGGTTTTCCGGCGTTTGAGAACCCTTCGCGCATGTAAGAAATTGCTGAGATCCTTGGGGCTGCCTTGCAGCCCATCGCCGGCAAGCCAGGCTCCCACAGGGACTGCACAAGGCCTTGGGCTTGCGCGATCCCTGTGGGAGCCCGGCTTGCCGGCGATGAGGCCGGAGCAGGAAGATCAGAATTGTTCGGCTGTCATCCCATAAAGGCTGCCACTTCCCGCCCGAATGCTCGCTTCCAGCCCCAACCCCCGCGGCAACACCCGCTGGAAGAAGAACTCCGCACACGCAAGCTTGGCCCCATGAAACGCAGCATCCTCGTCACGCCTGGCCAACGCCACCGCCGCCATCCGCGCCCACATGTAGGCATACGCCGTCAGCCCGAACAGCTGCAGGTATTCCACCGCCACCGCGCTGACCAGGTTGGCATCTTCGCCGGCCCGCGCCTGCAGCCAGGCGCTGGTGGCCTCCAGCCGCGCCAGGCTCGCTTGCAGGGCTTCACGGTGCAGCGGCGCATCCACGCTGAAGGCCCGCACCTCGGCGGCAAAGCTGGTCAGCGCCTGGCCACCGTCGGCCAGTACCTTGCGCCCGAGCAGGTCGAGGGCCTGGATGCCGTTGGTGCCTTCGTAGATCTGCGCGATGCGCACGTCGCGCACCCGCTGCTCCTGGCCCCATTCGCGAATGTAGCCATGGCCGCCATACACCTGCTGGCCAAGCACGCAGCTTTCCAGGCCGTTGTCGGTGAAGAACGCCTTGGCCACCGGCGTCAGCAGCGCCACCAGGCGCTGCGCATGCTCGCGCTCGGCGGCGTCTTCGGCGTAGCGTGCAAGGTCCAGTTGCTGGCCGACGTAGGCGGCAAACGCCCGGCCACCTTCGGTGAGGGTACGCATGGTCAGCAGCATGCGCCGCACATCGCCGTGGTGGATGATCGGGTCGGCAGCCTTGTCCTGTGCCTGTGGGCCGCTGGCGGCGCGGCTTTGCAGGCGTTCGTTGGCGTAGCGGGCGGCGCTCTGGTAGGACGCCTCGGCACAACCGATGCCCTGGATGCCGATGGACAGGCGCTCGTAGTTCATCATGGTGAACATCGCCGCCAGGCCCTTGTTCGGCTCGCCCACCAGGTAGCCGACGGCACCATCGAAGTTCATCACGCAGGTGGCCGAGGCCTTGATGCCCATCTTGTGTTCGATCGAGCCGCAATGGGCGGCATTGCGCGCTCCCAGGCGCCCATCTGCCTCGACCAGGTACTTGGGCACCAGAAACAGCGAGATGCCCTTGGCGCCCGCTGGCGCATCCGGCAGCTTGGCCAGCACCAGGTGGACGATGTTTTCGGTCAGGTCCTGTTCGCCGCCGGTGATGAAGATCTTGCTGCCGCTGATGCGATAGCTGCCGTCGGCCTGGGGCTCGGCGCGGCTGCGGATCAGCCCCAGGTCGGTGCCGGCATGGGGTTCGGTGAGGCACATGGTGCCGGCCCAGCGGCCTTCGTACAGGGGCGGCAGGTAGGTGGCCTTGAGCGTTTCGCTGGCATGGGCATCGATGGCCAGGCAGCTGCCGGCGCTCAATGCCGAATACAGGCTGAAGCTGCAGTCGGCGGCGTAGAGCATTTCTTCGAACAGCACACCTAGCATCTTCGGCATGCCCATGCCGCCATGTTCGGGGTTGCCGCCCAGGCCGACCCAACCGCCTTCGTGGTAGGTTTGCCAGGCCTCGCGGAAGCCGTCAGGGGTGGTGACTTCGCCTGCGGCAAAGCGCACGCCTTGCTCGTCGCCGTTGCGGCTGAGCGGGGCAATCAGCTGGCTGGTGACCTTGGCTGCTTCTTCGAGGATGGCATCGGCGGTATCGGCGTCGATGCGCTCGGCCAGGGCAGGCAGGCGGGCCCACAGGGCCGGGGCGTCGAACACGTCATGCAGGACGAAGCGCATGTCGCGCAGGGGGGCTGTGTAGGTGGTCATTGGGGGCTCTTGAAAAAGTGGGAAATCTGGGCGGGCCTCTTCGCGGGTGAACCCGCTCCCACAGGTACAGTGCAGGGTTCAGGTCTGGTGCGATCCCTGTGGGAGCGGGCATGCCCGCGAAGAGGCCGCTACGGGTTCAGAGGGCTTTGGCCCGGTCGCGCAGCACGTACTTCTGGATCTTGCCGGTAGAGGTCTTGGGCAATTCGCCGAACACCACGGTCTTCGGCACCTTGAACCCGGCCAGGTGCTCGCGGCACCAGCTGGTGAGGTCGGCTTCGCGGGTGTCTTCGCGGCCCGGCTTGAGGGCGACGAAGGCACACGGGGTTTCCCCCCATTTTTCATCCGGGCGCGCCACTACTGCGGCTTCCAGCACCGCCGGGTGCTTGTACAGGGCGTTCTCGACCTCGATGGTGGAGATGTTCTCGCCACCGGAAATGATGATGTCCTTGAGCCGGTCCTTGATCTCGACATAGCCGTCGGCATGCCACACGGCCAGGTCACCGGTGTGGAACCAGCCGCCACGGAAGGCTTCGACAGTGGCCTCGGGGTTCTTCAGGTAGCCCTTCATCACCGTGTTGCCACGCATGAAGATCTCGCCCAGGGTGTTGCCGTCGCGCGGCACCGGTTCGAGGGTTTGCGGGTCGGCAACCATCAGGCCGTCGAGTGTCGGGTAGCGCACACCCTGACGGGACTTGATCCGCGCGCGTTCTTCCAGCGACAGTTCATCCCATTCGTCATGCCAGGCGCACACGGTGACCGGGCCGTAGACTTCGGTCAGGCCGTAGGTGTGGGTAACCTGGATGCCCATCTCTTCCACGGCGCCGATGACCTTGGCAGGTGGCGCGGCGCCAGCGACCATGGCCTGCACCGGGTGCTCGATGGCCGCCTTGGCTGCCTCGGGCATGTTGACCAGGGCGTTGAGCACGATCGGCGCGCCGCACAGGTGGCTGACCCGGTGCTCGCGGATCAGGGTCAGGATCTTCTGCGGGTCGACCCGGCGCAGGAACACATGGGTGCCGGCCAGCGCGGTGATGGTCCACGGGTAGCACCAGCCGTTGCAGTGGAACATCGGCAAGGTCCACAGGTACACCGGGCGGTGGCCCATCGCCCAGACCATCTGGTTGCCCAGCGCGTTCAGGTAAGCGCCACGGTGGTGGTAGACCACACCCTTGGGGTTGCCGGTAGTGCCGGAAGTGTAGTTGAGCGAGATTGCCTGCCACTCGTCATCGGGCCATTCCCAGGCAAAGTCCGGGTCGCCTTCGGCGAGGAACGCTTCATAATCCAGTTCGCTGACCGCACGGCCTTCGCCGTACTCCGGGTCATCCACATCCACCACCAAGGGCGGGTGCTCGAGCAAGGCCAGGGCCGCTTCGATGACGGTATGGAACTCGCGGTCGGTGATCAGCACCTTGGCCTCGCCATGCTGCAGCATGAAGGCGATGGCCTCGGCGTCCAGGCGTACGTTCAGGGTATTGAGCACGGCACCGGTCATGGGCACGCCAAAATGGGCTTCGAGCATGGCCGGAATGTTGGGCAACATCACCGCCACGGTGTCGCCACGGCCGATACCCCGGCCCACCAGGGCGCTGGCCAGGCGCCGGCAGCGTTGGTAGGTCTGCTGCCAGTTGCGGCGGATGGCACCGTGGATCACCGCCGGGTAATTGCCGTATACGGCAGCGGTGCGTTCGATGAAACTGAGCGGGGTGAGAGCGACGTGGTTGACGGCAGCGGGCATCAGGCCCTGGGCATAGATCGACATGCGGTGATCCTGTAAGGGAGGCAGGCACAACCTGTGCGCTTGGCCCCCGGTGGCTGATTGTTAGCTCTGTTCAGGGTGCAGGGAGGCGGATGTTGGATCGCCCCCTTGTCGCAGTTTTACGCGAGTCGCTATGGTATTAGGAATATCGACTATAGCAATATAGTAAAACTACTATAACAACGAGCCGCCTACCGTGGACAACACAGCCTATCCCTTGCTCGCCAAGGACCCGCAACCCAGCCTGATGCTGGCCAGCGACGCCAGGCCACTGGCACTCAACCCGGCGCTGCAGGCCTGGGTCGATGAAGGCCCGGCACTGACCAGCTGGCTGCCGGGCAACTGCGCCGCCCTGGTGCGCGCATGCCTGCGCCAGCGCCGGGCGATCGCCGACGTCGAAGTGCAGGTCGGTGAACGCATCGTACTGTGGAGTTTCATCCCTGACGACCAGGGCCAGCAGGTGCTGGCGCGTTGCCGAGACGCCAGCGACGAGCGCCATGGCGCACGGGAGGCCAGCCGCGCCCGGCGGCTGTACCGGCTGATCATCGAAAACACCACCGACCTGATCTCCCGGCACAGCCCCGACGGCCGTTTCCTCGATGCCTCGCCGGCGGCATTCCGCCTGCTTGGCCTGTGGCCAGAGCAACTGCGCGGCATGGCCGTGCATACCCTGTTGCACCCGCGTGAGCGCCGCCAGGTACTGCGCCAGGCAGCCGCCGCCCTGGACCAGGACGGCTACCACACCATGACCTGCCGGGTGCGCCAGGCCACAGGCGGCTACCGCTGGTTCGAAATCGCCAGCCGGGCCATCCGCGAAACGTATACCGGCGCGGTGGTGGAGGTGGTCAGCGTGTCACGCGACATCACCCTGCGCATCGAGGCCCAGGAAAGCCTGGCGCACAGTGCCCGGTTGGCCACCCTGGGCGAGCTGGCATCGGGTATTGCCCACGAAATCAACCAGCCGTTGGCCGCAGTGGTCAACTACGCCAACGCCAGCCAGCGCTACCTGCAGGGCCTGGAGCGCGACCCGCAGGCCCGCGAGCGGGTGGGGCAGGGCTTGCAGCGCATCAGCGAACAGGCCACCCATGCCGCCGAGGTGATCCGCCGCCTGCGCGCATTCCTGCGCAAGGGGCCGCGCCGTCTGCAGGCGCTGGACATGGCCGAGGTGGCCGGCGAAGCCATGCGCCTGTGCGCATGGGAGGCCGCGCGTGACCAGGTGGTGGTCGAGTTGCGCATGAGCGCGCAACTGCCCTTGGTGTATGCCGACCGGGTACTGCTGGAGCAGGTACTGGTAAACCTGCTGCGCAACGCCATCGATGCCAACCGCGAGCAGCATGGCGAGCGGCCGTCACGTATCCTGCTCGGCGCCGCGCGCGATGGCGACGGCGTGCTGGTCGAGGTGGCCGACCAGGGCCCGGGCGTTGCGCCCGAGCGCCTGGATGAAATCTTCACGCCGTTCACCACCAGCAAGGCCGACGGCCTGGGGCTGGGCCTGAGCATGAGCCGCAGCCTGATCGAAGGCTTTGGCGGCAGCCTGTGGGCGCGAGCCGGTGACAATGGCGGTCTGGTACTGTGCTGCCGCCTGGCGGTCAGCAGGGGATAAGGGGAGAGGGCGGTGCAAGCGAAAGTGTATGTGGTCGATGACGACCAGGGCATGCGGGACTCGACGGTGTGGCTGCTGCAGTCGGTAGGTTTGCAGGCCTTGCCGTTCGCCAGCGGGCAGGCGTTTCTCGACGCCTGCGTCGACGATGGCCCGGCCTGCGTGCTGCTGGATGTGCGCATGCCAGGGTTGGGCGGGTTGGCGGTGCAGCAGGCGATGCGCGAGCGTGGCCTGGGTTTGCCGGTGATCTTCGTCAGCGGCCATGCCGATGTGCCGATCGTGGTGCGGGCTTTCAAGGCCGGCGCTTGCGACTTCATCGAAAAACCCTACAACGATCAGTTGCTGCTCGACAGCGTACAGGCCGCGCTGGAAAGCGTCGGGCGGGCACGCCGGGGCGACCAGGCGCTGGCCCGGGTGCAGGCGCGCATCGATGGCCTGACCCCGCGCGAGCGTGATGTGTTCGTGCCGTTGGCCCAGGGGTTGAGCAACCGCGAGATTGCCGAGCGGCTGGGCGTCAGCGTGAAGACGGTGGACTTGTACCGGGGGCGAGTGATGAAACGGTTGCAGGCCGATAGCCTGGCGGAGCTGGTGGGCATGGCCATTGCCTGCGGGGCGGTGGAGGCACTGGGCCTGCGCACACTGTAGCAGGGGCTGGCGCAAAGCCCTGTAGGAGCGGCCTTGTGTCGCGATGGGGCGCGAAGCGGCCCCGGCAATTTATGCTGTGGCACAGAACCTGGGGCCGCTTCGCGCCCCATCGCGACACAAGGCCGCTCCTACAGGGGCCGTGCAAGGGGGTATCATGAAATATTCCATAGCAACCTAATCAAAGCTTTGACATTCACTGCCTAGGCAGTAATATTTTCACACAATTACCCGAGCAGTTGCCGATGGCCCATTTTTCCCCCGAAAACTTCCAGACCTGTGCCATCGGCATGCTGCTTGGCCGCGCAGCGATCCTGAAGGACCGCATTCTCGACTGGCACCTCGAATCCGAAGGCGTCACCGCCGCGCAGTTCAAGGTGCTGATCATCGTCACCCAGTACCAGGTCGACACCCCGGCCGAGCTGTGCCGCTACCTGGGCCTGGACAGCGGGTCGATGACCCGCATGCTCGACCGCCTCGAGCAGAAGGAACTGATCGTGCGCAACCGTTGCGCCGACGACCGTCGCCAGGTGCGCTTGGCCCTTACCGCCGACGGCCAGCGCCTGGCTGACCGCCTGCCGGAAATCGGCGCGGCAGCCATGAACGAGTTGTGCGGCGCGCTGGCAGCCGAAGAGCTCCAGGCCCTGGAAGGCCTGTTGGCCAAGGTCCTGCTTGCTGCTGGCGACCCGTTGACGATACGCCGCTTCGGCGATCGTTGATCCCTGTCACGAATTATCCAAGGTATTGTCATGGCCACTCCCGCAGACACCCCGACTCCCTCCGCCGCGCCCGAACCGTCGCGCAAGCGCAAGGCCTGGCTGCTCGGCCTGCTGTTGCTGCTGATCGTTGCCGGCGCCGGCGCCTGGGCCTGGTACAGCCTGGTCGGGCGCTGGCACGAAAGCACCGACGACGCCTACGTCAACGGCAACGTGGTGGAGATCACGCCGCTGATCACCGGCACCGTCACCAGTATCGGTGCCGATGATGGCGACCTGGTCCACGCCGGCCAGGTATTGCTGCAATTCGACCCGGCCGACAGTCAGGTGGCCCTGCAGTCTGCCGAAGCCAGGCTGGCGCGCAGCGTGCGCCAGGTGCGCGGGTTGTACAGCAACGTCGACGCGCTCAAGGCCCAGCTGGAAACCCGCCAGGCAGAGCTGCGCAAGGCCCGGCAGGACTTCAACCGGCGCAAGGTGCTGGCCGACAGCGGCGCGATTGCAGCGGAGGAATTGTCCCACGCCCGCGATGACCTGAGCGTGGCCGAGGCCGCGGTCAACAGTGCACGCCAGCAGCTCAGCACCAGCAGCGCCCTGGTCGACGACACCGTGGTGTCCTCGCACCCCGAGGTGATGGCCGCCGCCGCCGACCTGCGCCAGGCCTACCTCGACCATGCCCGCACCACCCTGGTGGCACCGGTTACCGGCTACGTCGCCAAGCGTACCGTGCAGCTGGGCCAGCGCCTGCAACCGGGTACCGCGACCATGGCAGTGATCCCGCTGGACCAAGTGTGGATCGACGCCAACTTCAAGGAAACCCAGCTGCGCGACATGCGTATCGGCCAGCCGGTGCAGATCAGCGCCGACCTGTACGGCAGCGAGGTCAGGTACAGCGGCACGGTCGACAGCCTTGGCGCCGGCACCGGCAGCGCCTTCGCCCTGTTGCCGGCGCAGAATGCCACCGGTAACTGGATCAAGATCGTCCAGCGCGTGCCGGTGCGCATCCACCTCAGCCCCGACCAGCTCAAGGACCACCCGCTGCGTATCGGCCTGTCCACCGTGGTCGAGGTCGACCTGCACGACCAGAGCGGCCCGACCCTGGCCCAGCAGCCACCGCAGCAGGCCAGCTACACCACCCAGGTGTATGACCGCCAGTTGGTCGAAGCCGACAACCTGATCGCGCGGCTGATCCACGAAAACAGCGCAACCGGCAAGACGGCGCAGCGATGAGCAACAACGCCGCTGCCCAGTTCACGCCGCCGAGCCTGCTGCTGACCACCATCGGCCTGTCGCTGGCGACGTTCATGCAGGTGCTCGACACCACCATCGCCAACGTGGCCTTGCCGACCATTTCCGGCAACCTGGGGGTGAGTTACGAGCAGGGCACCTGGGTCATCACCTCGTTCGCGGTGAGCAATGCCATCGCGCTGCCGCTGACCGGCTGGCTCAGCCGACGGTTTGGCGAGGTGAAGCTGTTCATCTGGGCCACGCTGCTGTTTGTGCTGGCCTCGTTCCTGTGCGGTATCGCCCAGTCGATGCCGGAGCTGGTCGGTTTTCGCGTGTTGCAAGGCGTGGTAGCCGGGCCGTTGTACCCGATGACCCAGACCTTGCTGATCGCCGTCTACCCGCCGGCCAAGCGCGGCATGGCCCTGGCGCTGCTGGCGATGGTCACGGTAGTGGCGCCGATTGCCGGGCCGATTCTCGGGGGCTGGATCACCGACAGCTACAGCTGGCCGTGGATCTTCTTCATCAACGTGCCCATCGGCCTGTTCGCCGCCGCCGTGGTGCGCCAGCAGATGCGCACCCGGCCAGTGGTCACCAGTCGCCAGCCGATGGACTACATCGGCCTGCTGACGCTGATCATCGGCGTCGGCGCCTTGCAGGTGGTGCTGGACAAGGGTAATGACCTGGACTGGTTCGAGTCGTCGTTCATCATTGTCGGCAGCCTGATCTCGCTGGTGTTCCTGGCGGTGTTCGTGATCTGGGAACTGACCGACCGTCACCCGGTGGTCAACCTGCGCCTGTTCGCGCACCGCAACTTCCGCGTCGGCACCATCGTGCTGGTGGGGGGCTATGCCGGGTTCTTCGGCATCAACCTGATCCTGCCGCAGTGGCTGCAGACGCAGATGGGCTACACCGCTACCTGGGCCGGCCTGGCGGTGGCGCCGATCGGCCTGTTGCCGGTGCTCATGTCGCCGTTCGTGGGCAAGTACGCGCACCGCTTCGACCTGCGTGTGCTGGCCGGGCTGGCGTTCCTGGCGATCGGCAGCAGCTGCTACATGCGTGCCGGGTTCACCAGCGAGGTGGACTTCCAGCATGTGGCGCTGGTGCAGCTGTTCATGGGCATTGGCGTGGCGCTGTTCTTCATGCCGACCTTGAGCATCCTGCTGTCCGACCTGCCACCGCAGCAAATTGCCGATGGCTCGGGCCTGGCGACCTTCCTGCGTACCTTGGGCGGCAGTTTCGCGGCGTCGCTGACCACCTGGATCTGGATTCGCCGGGCGGACCAGCACCATGCCTACCTGAGCGAGCACATCAGCCAGTTCGACCCGGCCACGCGGCATACCCTGGAGCAGTTGGGCGGGGCCAGCCCGCAGAGCCATGCGCAGCTGGAGCAGATACTCAACGGGCAGGCGTACATGATGTCGACGGTGGACTACTTCACCCTGATGACCTGGGTGTTCGCCGGGCTGATCCTGCTGGTGTGGTTTGCCAAACCGCCCTTTACCGCCAAGGCGGGGCCGGCGTCGGCAGGGCATTGAGCCGGGCCAGAACAGGGCCCAGGCTCTGGCCCTTGGCAAATGCCATGTCAGGCACTGGCTGCTGCGTACCAGGGCCGCTGCATGCGCAGCACCAACCGGTCGATTTGTGGCACCAGCAGGTTGCCGGCCAGCACTGCGAAGCAGAGGCCATCGGCATACAGCCCGAATTCGCGAATCAGCTCGGTCAGCGTGCCGACGGTCACGCCGAAGAGGATGCGACCGGCGCGGGTATTGGGGCTGGTGACCGGATCGGTGGCGATGAAGAAGGCGGTGAAGAGGTAGCCGCCGAGGCTGAGGTTGTACACGGCTTCCTGCAGGCTGTGGCCGGCGGCCATGCACAGCAATACTGTGCTGGCGAGCATCGCCAGCGGAATCTCGATGCGGATCACCCGCAGCAAAGCCAGCAGCAAACCGCCGGCAATGTAGCCAAACCCCGACAGGTTGTGGGTGACGTGGATGAAATCGTTCTGCGCCAGTTGAGTGGCGCCGGCGAACGCATCGAGATCCAGGCGTGGCACCAACTGTAGCTGTTGGAGCAGAACCGCCTTGGCGTCCAGGGTTGCGGTCCAGGGGGCATGGTTCGATGGCGCGGGGTACAACTGCTGGTAGAAGCAGATGGCAACGATCCCCAGCCCTACCATGGCCGGGTTGAGACGGTTGCGGCCAAGGCCTCCACTGGCGTGCTTGCACAGTGCGATAGCGGCAAAGCTGGCCAGGGCGATTATCCACAACGGCACCATCAGCGGCAATGCCCGAGCCAGTATCAGGCCCAGCACCAGCCAGCTGAGGTCGCTCAAACCCTCGCGTACGTCCTGCCCGCGCAGGCGCAACAGGGCGGCTTCGAAGCCCAGGGCGAACAGCACGCACCAGAACACTTGCAACCAGACCACGACGCCAAATTGCCAGGCATACAGGGCGGTGCCCGGCAGCAGGCACAACACGACCAGCAGCATCACCGTGCGCAGTCGTTGCGGGATGGGGTGGCGTATCAGGCTCATGCGCGGACCTCCGTCTTGCTCTGGCGGAAGCGTTCGCGCAGCGGGATACTGCTTGGGCAGATGCTGCTGCAGCTGCCGCATTCGATGCAGGCATCCAGGCGCAGTTCCTGCAGGCTGGCCTTGTCCAGGCGCTCGGCGGCAGCATAGAGGTCCAGCGGCCTGAGCGACATCGGGCAGACATCCACGCAGCGCGTACAGCGAATGCAATTGCCGGCGGGGCGAGCAGCCGGCAGGTAGCGCTCGGCGCCGAATATCAGGCAACTGCTGGTCTTGCTGACGAAGGCGTTGGCGTCCGGTAGCGGCAGCCCCATCATCGGGCCGCCAACCTGGGTCAACTGCCCCGTGGCGGACGCGCCAGCAATCGCGCGCAGTTCGCTGACCGGGTAACCCACCGGCACCCGCACATTGCCCGGGCGTTCGCAGTCACCGGTCAGCGTCAGCACGCGGCTGGTCAGTGGTTCGCCCTGGAACACGGCCCGGCCCAGCGCGTAGAGCGTTGCGACATTCAGCGCCAGCACGCCGATATCGGCGGGCCGGCTCCCCGGGGCCAGGTTGCGGCCACTGAGGCTCTTGATCATCAGCGGCTGCCCACCTGCCGGGTAACGCTCCGGTAGCGGACATATCTCGACCCGGGTGCGCGCCTGGCGAGCGGCGGCACGTAACGTGGCCATTGCCTCCGGTTTGTTGGTTTCGATGCCGAAACGGGTTGTCGTTATTCCCAGCAGCGCGGCGACATGATCGGCGGCCTCGATCAACGCTTCGGCATTCTCGCGCATGAGGCGGTCATCGCAGGTAAGGAAGGGCTCGCATTCGGCACCGTTGATCAGCAGCAGATCGGGCTGCCGTGCGCCGGCCAGTTTTAGGGCCGTCGGGAAGCCCGCCCCACCAAGGCCGACTATGCCCATTTGCAATGCGCGTTCGACCAGCGCCTCTGGCGTTTGTGGCAGGCCCGGCACCGGGCGTTCGATCCACTCATCCAGGCCATCTGCGTTCAGGATGACGGCCATGACTGGCTCGGCCGAGTCGGCCGCGAAGACATGATCGATCCGTTCCACGACGCCAGAAGTACTGGCGTGCACCCAGGCGGTGGTGTTGTCGCCAATACCGATCACTTCGCCCTTGCGCACATGCTGACCCGGCTGCACGCAAGGCTGGACAAACCGCCGACCCCGCCCGAGCGGAATCGCCAGCTGGATTTTTCCGACCGCGACCGGGGCAATCGGCGTGGCGTTGGACAGTTCCTTGTATCCCCTGAGCTCGATCCCTCCGTGCCAACTACGCTGAGAAAAGGAGGCGATGGCCAGCAGGCGCTGCCAGAAAGGTTTGTGTTGCGGCAGGCGCTGGGCGCGAATGCGGCTCTGCAGGCGTTCGACGCTCTGCAACGAATGGCTAGACATGTACTGTCCTCCAATTTTTGGGCAAAGAACGCCCCTATGCGCTTATGCACATGATGGTTTTATTGCGTCCGGGACGTTAAGCGGAAAGGGAGGGGGATGATTGATCACCCGCGCAGATCAGAGTGTTCAATGATGATTTTGTTCGATTTTTGACCAGGTTTGCTGATGAACGGTAGGCCAATTGCCATCTCGCAATTCTGGTGAAATAGCCTGCGCCGCGAAAGGGCGGCCAGAGTCTGCGAGGTGTCGAATGATGCGCGCAAGCCTGCTGGTGATGCTGGTGACGGTGCTGTATGGCTGCGGCGAAAGGATCGAACGCTTTGGCGGGCCGACCATGGGCAGCACGTATTCGATCCAGTACGTACCCAATGCGCAGACGCCTGATGCGCGGCAGGTAAAGGCCGAAGTCGAGTTGATACTGGAGGCGCTCGACAAGCAGTTTTCCAACTGGCGCGCTGATTCCGTGGTTTCCCGCTTCAACGCTCTGCCGGCCGGCGCCTGTCAGGCGGTGCCGGAAGAGATGCAGCACTTGCTGGTGTACGGTGTGTCTCTGTTCCGTGAGAGTGGCGGGGCTTTCGACCTGACGGTTTTGCCACTGATGAACCTGTGGGGCTTCGGCCCGCAGTCACGCGGCAGGCAGGTGCCGGACGCCAGCACGCTGGCACGGGAGCAGGCACGGGTAGGCCTGCAGCATTTGCACCTGGATGGCGAAACGCTGTGCAAGGATGTGGCGGCGCAGCTGGATTTCGACAGCATGCTCGCCGGTCATGCGGTGGATCGGGTGGGTGACCGGCTTGCGGCCCTGGGTATCCAGGCCTATCTGGTCGAGATCACCGGCGAACTCAAGGGCGTCGGCCGCAAGCCGGATGGCTCGCCCTGGCGCATCGCCCTCGAAGTACCGAGTGGCGAGGGCGAGCAGCAAGTGGAGCGCGCCATCGCCCTGGATGGCTACGGCGTTGCCACCGCCGGCGATTACCGCAACTATTTCGAGGAAGGTGGCCAGCGTTATTCGCACACCTTCGATCCGCGTGTCGGCAGGCCGGTCAAGCACGCGCTGGCGGCAGTGTCGGTGGTCGACCCTTCGGTGCTGCGTGCCGATGCCCTGGATACACTGTTGATGGTGCTCGGCCCGGAGGAAGGCTATGCCTTCGCCGAGCGGCATGAAATCGCCGCCTATTTCATCATGCACCAGGGGCTGGGTTTCGCCGCGCGGGCCACGTCGCGGTTCGAGACGTTGTTCCCCACGCAGGGCACGCCAAGGCCGTAGCTGAAGGAAGGTCATTCCCACGCGCAGGCTTTTCCCCTATTGTCGATGCTCCCTTTCCAAACGATTGGCAGATCCATGGAGAAAGTCATCGTCATCACCGGTGCCAGCCGCGGCATCGGCGCCGCCACGGCGCTGCTGGCCGCCCGTGAGGGCTACCGCATCTGCATCAACTACCACGCCGACGACCAGGCCGCCGAGACCGTCCTCGGCCAGGTCCGCGAGCTGGGCGCCAAGGCCATCGCCGTGCGCGCCGACGCCAGTGTCGAGGATGAGGTCATCCAGCTGTTCCAGCGCGTGGACGAAGAACTCGGCCCGGTGACCGCGCTGGTCAATAATGCCGGCACCATCGGCCAGCAAAGCCGGGTCGAGGACATGTCCGAATTCCGTCTGCTCAAGATCATGAAGACCAACGTCGTCGGCCCCATGCTCTGCGCCAAGCACGCCCTGCTGCGCATGGCACGCCGGCACGGAGGGCAGGGCGGGGCCATCGTCAACGTGTCGTCGGTTGCCGCACGCCTGGGGTCGCCCAACGAATACGTGGATTATGCCGCTTCCAAGGGCGCTCTCGACACCTTCACCATTGGCCTGGCAAAGGAAGTGGCAGGCGAGGGTGTGCGTGTAAACGGCGTGCGGCCAGGCTACATCCACACCGGGTTCCATGCGCTGTCGGGCGACCCCGACCGGGTCAGCAAGCTCGAACCCGGCTTGCCGATGGGGCGCGGCGGGCACCCCGAAGAAGTGGCCGAGGCCATCCTCTGGCTGCTCTCGAACAAAGCCTCGTACTCTACCGGCAGCTTCATCGACCTGGGCGGCGGGCGCTGAACGCGCCGGTCAATCCTCCAGCAGCATGCCTACCCGTTCGGCCAGCACTTGCAGCTCGAACGGCTTGGTCAGCACCCAAGTACCTTGCAACAACTGGCCGTCACTGAGCGCCGCGCTTTCGTCGTAGCCGGTGATGAACAGCACCTTCAGGTCGGGGTGGCGCTCGCGGCAGCGTTCAGCCAACTGGCGGCCGTTCAGGCCGCCGGGCAGGCCGATATCGCTCAGCAGCAGGTCTGGCCGCTCGCCAGCTTGTAGATGGGCGAGGGCGGCCGGGCCGTTTTCGAATGCATCAACCCGATAACCCAGTTCTTCCAGCACCTCGCAGACGACCACGCGCAAGGCAGCCTGGTCTTCGACCAGCAGGATACGCTGAGTGGTTGTGCTGCTTTTTTCCGGCGATGTGCGCGGTGGCATGGGTGCCGGGGCTTCGGGGTGCTCGTGGTGGCGGGGAAGCAGCAGCTCGATGCGGGTGCCTTCGCCCAGCGTCGACAATACCCGGAGCTGCCCGCCCGACTGGCGCACGAAACCGTAGGTCATCGACAAGCCCAGGCCAGTGCCCTGGCCCATCGGTTTGGTGGTGAAGAACGGGTCGACGGCGCGCTCGGCCACCTCCGTCGACATGCCGTTGCCGTTGTCGATGATGCTCAGCCGTACGTATTCGCCAGCTGGCAGTTCCAGTGCGCGGGCTTGCTCGTCGTCGAGCAGCAGGTTGTCACCGTGGATATCGATCACGCCGCCGGCAGGCATGGCATCGCGGGCATTGATGCACACGTTGAGCAGGGCGCTTTCCAGTTGTGGCGGGTCGATGAAGGTCGGCCACAGCTGGCGGGGGAAATGGCTGGCCAGGGTGATGGCGGGGCCGATGGTGCGGCGCAGCAGCTCTTCCATGCCGCACACCAGCGCGGCCACTTGCGTGGAGCAGGGCTGCAGGGTCTGCTGACGGGAGAATGCCAGCAGCCGGTGGACCAGCGAGGAGGCCCGCTGCGCCGAACCGCTGGACAGTTCCAGCAAGGGTTCCAGGCTGTCGAAACGCGACTGGGCCAGGCGCTGGCGCATCAGCTCCTGAGCTCCCAGAATACCGCCCAGCAGGTTGTTGAAGTCGTGGGCGATGCCGCCAGTGAGCTGGCCCACGGCTTCCATCTTCTGTGCCTGGCGCAGGGCCTCCTCGGCCTTGGCCCGTTCTGCCAATGCCGCATTCACCCGTTCTTCCAACTCCTCGTTCAAGCGCTGCAGGGCAAGCTCGGCCCGCCGTCGTTCGGTGACGTCCTTGAACAGTACCGCCACCTGGCGCTTTTCGGCAGGCTCTACCCGGAAGGTGGTCACCGACAACACGCGACCGGTGGCGACCAGCTCCTGCTCGAAATGCAGTGGCTCGCCCGTGCGCAGCACCGCGCCATAACGAGCGACCCAGTCGTCGGCCTCATCGGGCACCATCTCGCGCAGTCTCTGCCCCACCACGTTGGGGATGCCGGCGTGTTTGGCATAGGCCGCATTGGCCAGCACATGTACATAGTCGCTCAGCGGGCCGTGCGGGCCGTCGAAGAACTCGATGATGCAGAAGCCTTCGTCCATGGTGTCGAACAACGAGCGATAGAAGTTTTGGTCGTGTTGCTGATGGCTTGCCAGGCGGGCCTGCAGCAACGCGTTCTGCTGCTGCAGGGCTTCGACTTGTTGGCGCAGTGAAAGCAGGTCGCGGGAGGGCATGCCGAAGTCCGACAAAGATGAAGCCCAGACTTTAGCCTGTTCGGTAACTGGCGAATAGCCAGTCAACGCGGGGGGTAGCGGATCGGGCAACGATAGTCGTTCACCGGGCGCCCGCCATCAGAACGAGCGGATGATCCGCCCCAGGGTTTCTATGGCCCGTTCGGCATCCTCATGCCAGGGGCTGCCGTAGTTCAGGCGGATGCAGTTGCCGAAGCGCCGGGTGGGCGAGAAGATCGGGCCGGGTGCGATGCTGATGCCTTGGGCCAAGGCCATGTGGAACAGCTTGAGGGCGTCCATCCGTTCGGGCAGCTCCAACCACAGGAAGTAGCCGCCGGACGGTTGGCTGACTCGCGTTTGCGCCGGAAAGTGCCGGGCGATGGCGGCCAGCATGTTGGCCTGCTGGCCTTCCAGGGCATAGCGCAGCTTGCGCAGGTGGCGGTCGTAGCCGCCGTGCTGCAGGTAATCGGCGATGGCCGCCTGGGCCGGCATCGAGGCACACAGCGAGGTCATCAGCTTGAGCCGCTCGATCTTCTGCGCAAAGCGCCCGGCCGCCACCCAGCCGATGCGGTAGCCAGGCGCCAGGCTTTTGGCGAACGAGCCGCAGTGCATCACCAGCCCCTGGGTGTCGAAGGCCTTGGCCGGTTTGGGGGCCTGTTGCGCGTAGTACAGTTCGGCGTACACGTCGTCTTCGATCAATGGCACCTGATGGCGCGCCAATAGCTCTACCAGTGCCTGCTTTTTCGCTTCCGGCATGCTGGCGCCCACTGGGTTCTGGAAATTGGTCATGCACCACACGGCCTTTACCGGGTGCTTTTCCAGCGTTTGCGCCAGCACGCCCAAGTCCATGCCTTCGCGCGGGTGCACCGGGATTTCCACGGCCTTGAGCTTGAGCCGCTCCAGTACCTGCAGGCAGGCATAGAAGGCCGGGGCTTCGATGGCCACCAGGTCACCGGGCTGGGTGACGGCCTGCAGGCACAGGTTCAGGGCTTCCAGCGCGCCGTTGGTGATCAGCAGCTCCTCCATGGGCAGCATCAACCCGCCGACCATGTAGCGCAGGGCAATCTGCCGACGCAGCTGCGGGTTGCCGGGTGACAGGTCGGTCACCACCATGCGCGGGTCCATGCTGCGGCTGGCGCTGGCCAGCGAGCGCGACAGGCGTTGCAGCGGAAACAGCTCGGGGCTGGGGAAGGCCGAGCCGAACGGCACGGTGTTGGGGTCCTTGATCGAGTCGAGGATCGAGAACACCAGCGCGCTGACGTCCACGTCGGTGGACTCGCTGACCGGTTGCAATGCCTGCGGCTCGCTGAACTGGCGCGGGGCATGGGCGTTGACGAAGTAGCCCGAGCGCGGCCTTGCACGGATCAGCCCGCGCCGCTCCAGCAAGTAGTAGGCCTGGAACACGGTGGACGGGCTGACCCCGTGGGTCTGGCTGGCATAGCGCACCGAGGGCACGCGCTGGCCGGGGCCCAGCACCCCGGAGCGGATCAGTTCGGCGATGTCGTCGGCAAAGCGTTCGTAGCGTTTCATTCTGGCCTTCTGTCGAAGCCTGGCAGGCAAGGTGGAGTCAGTGTAAGGGATCACCGGTTCATCGGTGCGACGAAGCGGCTGTGGGCCACGCTGCGGATGGCGGGGTCGTCGCGCTCGCTGATCTCGAAGCTCAGCGCCTGCGAGCTGCTGGCCGGGCGCTCGGCGAGCATCGCCACCGACACCGGCAGTTCGCTCATTTCACCGGCAGGGATCATGAATGAAGTCTTGCCCTGCAGGCTGAAGCCGTCGGCGTCGAGCAGGCGCAGCTCGTAGTGCCGGGTGCTTTCGGTCTTGTTGATGACCTTGAGCAGGTAGATGTTCTCGATCTGGCCCTGAGCGTTCTCGCGGAACAGGCCGCGGTCCTTGATCACGTCCAGCGACACCATCGGACGCAGCTGCAAGGCCACCACCAGCGCCGCGATCATCACCGCCAGCGCGGCAGCGTAGCCCAGCAGGCGCGGGCGCAGCCAATGGGTGGTGCCACCTTGCATGCTGCGTTCGGACTTGTAGCCGATCAGGCCACGTGCATAGCCCATCTTGTCCATTACCCCGTCGCAGGCATCGATGCACGCCGCACAACCGATGCAGGCCATTTGCAGGCCATCGCGAATATCGATGCCGGTCGGGCACACCTGCACGCACAAGGTGCAGTCGATGCAGTCGCCCAGGCCCTGGGCTCGGAGGTCGGTGCCTTTCTTGCGCGGGCCACGGGCTTCGCCGCGACGCGGGTCATAGGCGACCGCCAGGGTGTCCTTGTCGAACATCACGCTCTGGAAGCGTGCATAGGGGCACATGTGCAGGCACACCGCTTCGCGCAGCAGGCCGGCATTGATGTAGGTGGCGGCGGTGAAGAACAGCACCCAGAACAGCGCCACGCCGCCCAGTTGCAAGGTGAACAGTTCCGCGGCCAGTGGGCGGATCGGGGTGAAGTAGCCGACGAAGGTCAGCCCGGTGAGCACACCAATGGCCAGCCACAGGCTGTGCTTCAGCGTGCGCCGGGCCAGTTTGTTCAGGCTCCAGGGCGCGGCGGCCAGCTTGATGCGCTGGTTGCGGTCGCCCTCGGTGAGCTTTTCGCACCACATGAACAGCCAGGTCCAGGTGCTCTGCGGGCAGCTGTAGCCGCACCACACGCGGCCGGCATACACGGTGATGGCGAACAGGCCGAAGGCGCAGATGATCAGCAGCGCCGACAGCAGGATGAAGTCCTGCGGCCAGAAGGTGGCGCCGAAGATGTGGAATTTACTGTTGCCCAGGTCCCACAGTACGGCCTGGCGGCCGTTCCAGTTCAGCCAGGCGGTGCCGAAGAACAGCACGAACAGGGCGCCGGCAAAGCCGATGCGCAGGTTGCGGTACAGCCCGGTGAAGCTGCGGGTATGGATGCCATTGTCGGCGCGGTGCAGCTGGGGGCTGGCTGGGGCAGTGGCGATCTCTGTGAAAGGGATTCTATCGTTCATGGCTCGGTGCTCATCAGGCCTCGATCAGGCATGAGCACTATGGCCCTGAGGCTGTTATCAGCACAGGCTCAGATTTTGCGATAAAAACCGTATCAGATTTGCGGGCAAGCCCCGCCAGGCCTCAGATTACCGAGCCTGGCGTGCTGGCCTTCAGATGCCTGCGGCTATCCACCGCACCCGCGACGGTCAGTGCATCGGCCTCTGCTTCGGTAATGGGCACGCGCTGGCCGGCGAGCAGGGCCACTGACATGCGCAGCTGTTCGTCGGTGACGATTTCGATGTCCGGGCCATCACCCTCGATGCGCAGGTCTTCACCGATGAGGGTGCAGCGGCGGGTTGATTCGTCGATTTCAACGGGCATGGGGTGGTCCTCCTGGGAGTGGTTACAGGGTGGGACCACAGGGGGAGGGCGGTTGCTGCATCAGGAAGCTGAGCGGCACTTTGCGCTGTGTTCATAGGTCAGTCTTTGTAGATGCCAGGCACGGCCTCTTCGCGGGTAAACCCGCTCCCACAGGTGTTGCGATCCCAGTGGGAGCGGGTTTACCCGCGAAGAGGCCGGGCCTGGCAACACCAATGTCAGGCACGGGAACAACCGCAATGGACCTCATCTGGCAAGCGATCCAGGCCGAATTCGCCGATATCACCGACGCTCGCGAAGTCACGCAAATCCTCGTCCGCCTGTTGATGGCAGCCCTGCTCGGCGCCGTGTTGGGCTTCGAGCGCGAGCACAAGGGCAAGGCCGCCGGGGTGCGCACGCATATGCTGGTTTCGCTGGGCGCCGCGCTGTTCGTGCTGGCGCCGAGCATGGCTGGGGCCAATGAGCAGGCGCTGAGCCGGGTGATCCAGGGCATTGTCGCCGGTATCGGTTTTCTTGGTGCGGGCACCATTCTCAAGGGGAACGGCCAGGACGCAAGCCATGTGAAGGGCCTGACCACTGCCGCCGGGTTGTGGATGACCGCCGCCATCGGTACGGCAGCCGGCATGGGCCGCGAAGCCACGGCATTGATCAGCACGATACTGGCCCTGCTGGTGCTGGGCACGATGCCGTTGCTGGTGGACAAGCTCGAAGGGCAGGACGAGGGAAAGCAGGAGGAGGAAGAGGGCAGGAAGCACTGAGGGGAGCCGAAGCTCCCCTCAAAGCGTTGTTGCCTGCTCTTTTTTTATTATTGGGACCGGCCTGTTGTTGTTTTTGTCAGCCTGTCCTGGTGTTGCGGGCGACCCCCATGCGGGGTCAAGAGCAAACGTATTTTTTTGAGCGCTGACCTGCCTTCATCATTGCTGATCCGAACCTGGCTGCCGCTACCTTGAGGTAGTTTTATTGTTCTGTGCCAGACCGCGGGGCGTACCCCTGAAAAGCGTGTCTACTCCAAAAAAATCTGCTTGCTACGCCTCTGCCGTGTTGTTCTTGTTATGTCAGAGCCGTTACCTGTTGTTTTTATTGGGTGTCACATTCTTTTTGTTGTTGTGCCAGAGATATAGCAGGGTGCGTGCCAACTTTTTCAAGCCCTTTAAAATCAAGCACTTAGCGATTTTGGTCGAGATCGATCGGCCTGAAATTTTGCCGATTTGTTTCCCTGTTACCCGATTTTTTGCTGCAAAACGTGGGGGCGGTAACACTCCACCCACACCAATGTGACACCTGTATGACCTATTGCGCGCTGCGCGCCCGCGCTACCCGCGACCCGTTGTCGCGGCCCAGCACGCTGCTGATGCGGCGGCCGGCGGCGATCAGTCGGTCCAGGTCGATACCGGTTTCAATGCCTAGCCCCTGCAGCAGGTACACCACATCTTCACTGGCGATATTGCCGGTAGCGCCTTTGGCATAGGGGCAGCCGCCCAGCCCGGCCACGGAGCTGTCGAACACGCTGATGCCTTCGAGCAGGCTGGCATACACGTTGGCCAGGGCCTGGCCATAGGTATCGTGGAAGTGCCCGGCCAGTTGCTCGCGCGGTACCTGTGCCGCGACCACCTCGAACAGGCGCCGGGTTTCGCCGGCGGTACCGGTGCCGATGGTGTCGCCCAGCGATACTTCGTAGCAGCCCATGTCGTGCAGGGCGCGGGCCACCGGGGCGACCTGCTCGGCGCTGACCTTGCCCTCATAGGGGCAGCCGAGCACGCACGACACATAGCCGCGCACGCGCACACCGTGGTTGCGCGCGGCTTCCATGATCGGCTCGAAGCGCTTGAGGCTGTCGCTGATCGAGCAGTTGATGTTGCGTTGCGAGAAGGCTTCGGAGGCGGCCGCGAACACCGCCACTTCCTTCACGCCTGCGGCCAGGGCGTCCTCGAAGCCGCGCAGGTTGGGGGCCAGCGCCGCATAGGTGACACCTGGGCGCTGGTGGATGCCGGCGAACACTTCGGCGGAGCCGGCCATCTGCGGCACCCACTTGGGCGAGACGAAGCTGCCCACTTCGATATAGGCCAGGCCCGCTTCGGTGAGGTCGTCCACCAGGCGCACCTTGTCGGCAACGCTGATGGGTTGGGCTTCGTTCTGCAGGCCGTCGCGGGGGCCAACTTCGACCAGGCGGACGTGTTTGGGCAAGGGCATGGCGGGTTTCCTGTGGCGTTCAGCGGTTGTCTTTGTTGTTCAGGGTGGCAGCCAGGGCCTGTTCGCAGCGCTCCTGGGCGGTGTCCAGCTCCAGCTGCATCTGGTGGATGTCGAGCATCTGCTGTTCCAGCTGGGCGCGGCGCTCGGCGATTTTTGCCAGCATGCTGTTGAGCTGCTTGAGGTTGCCGCTGGAGGGGTCGTACAGCTCGATCAGCTCGCGGCATTCGGCCAGCGAAAAGCCGATGCGCTTGCCGCGCAGGATGAGCTTCAGACTGACCTTGTCACGCGCCGAATAGATACGCTCCAGGCCACGGCGCTCGGGGCTCAACAGGCCCTGTTCCTCATAGAAGCGGATGGCGCGGGTGGTGATGTCCAGCTCGCGGGACAGGTCGGAAATACTGTAGGTCTGGGTGCTCATGCTGGGGCTCGGCGTGGGGTATGCGGGTATCCTGAGGGCAGGTTGACGTATACGTCAAGCAGGGGCGCGAGATGAGTGTTGCCAGTACTGGCCTCTTCGCGGGTAAACCCGCTCCCACAGGAAGTGCACAGGTCTTGAGGATGTGGGAGCGGGTTTACCCGCGAAGAGGCCAGCACAGGCGAAAAAATTACTCAGACAACCCCCGACCTGCGATACCCATTCGGTGTCTGCCCACTCAACCGCTTGAACCACCGGGCAAAATACGTCGGGTCGGTAAACCCCAGGCTATCCGACAACTGCCCGATGCTCATCCGCGTATAGATCAGGTTGCGCCGCGCCTCCAGCAGCAACCGCTGGTGCACCACCTGCAATGCGGTCTGCCCACTCAGCGCCCGGCACAGCTGGTTCAGCTGCAAACTCGGAATATTCAACTGCGCGGCAAAATCCTCCACCGACAGGTGCTCACGGTAGTGCGCCTCGACCAGGCGCAGGTACTGCCCCAACAACTGGCGGTCCCGTTCATCGCGGTTGCGCGGCGCCTGCCCCAGTTGCTGGCGGCGGCTGATCCACACCATCAGCGCCATCACCAATGCTTCGAGCAAGGCTGCCCGCGCCGGGGCGTTGCCCTGGTACTCCTGCTGCAGGGTGTCGATCAGGCTGCGCAGGCGAACCCGGTCGCGGCCCAGCGGGTAACAGGCCGCCTTTGCCAGCACTGCCAGCGGCGCACCCAGGCGCTGCTCCAGGTTGGCCACCAGTGCCGTGCCAAAGGTCAACACATGCCCCTGAATGTCGGCGCTGAAGCGAAAGCCGTGCACGGTCATTGGCGGCACCACCTGGATCGCCGCTTCGCTGATGGCGCTGCGCCCCCCCTCGATCTCCACCTCGGCCCGGCCACGCTGCACATACAGCAACTGAAACAGCTCGGCATGCTGGTGCGGCTTGATTTCCCAGTGGTGCAAACGGCTACGCGCCGGGATCGACTCGCAGTGCAGCAGATCGGTGCCGGGCCAGGCCTGGTTTTCGCCATAGAGCTTGAACAGGGGGACGCCGGGGAGGGTGAATTTCATGCGTACAGGCCTGTCCGTTAATCGAACGTTTTTTGTAAAAGTGCAGGTTATACATGGAATAGCACACTTCCATGGCTGTTTTTGCCAGTAAAAATGCAAAGGCAAACCCTAACAGCAGATGCCGCCCCACTGCCAGTCCAGGGCCGGCATCGTCCGCACAGAGACAAAAACAATGAAAACTCAGGTCGCAATTATTGGTGCAGGTCCGTCTGGCCTGCTGCTCGGCCAACTGCTGCACAAGGCCGGTATCGATACGCTCATCGTCGAACGCCAGACGCCCGAATACGTGCTCGGTCGCATCCGTGCCGGGGTACTGGAGCAAGGCACGGTCGACCTGCTGCGTGAAGCCGGGGTGGCCGAGCGCATGGACCGTGAGGGCCTGGTACACGAGGGTGTCGAGTTGCTGGTCGGCGGGCGCCGCCAACGCCTGGACCTCAAGGCCCTGACCGGTGGCAAGACGGTAATGGTGTACGGCCAGACCGAAGTCACCCGTGACCTGATGCAGGCACGTGAAGCCAGCGGCGCGCCGATCGTCTATTCGGCAAGCAACGTCCAGCCGCACGAACTGAAGGGCGAACGGCCCTACCTGACCTATGAAAAAGACGGCCAGGTGCACCGGGTGGACTGCGACTACATCGCCGGCTGTGACGGCTTCCATGGTGTCTCCCGCCAGAGCATCCCCGAGGGCATCCTCAAGCTGTACGAGCGGGTCTACCCGTTTGGCTGGCTGGGCATGCTGTCAGACACGCCGCCGGTCAACCACGAACTGATCTATGCCCACCACGAACGGGGTTTCGTGCTGTGCAGCCAGCGTTCGCACACCCGTAGCCGCTACTATCTGCAGGTGCCGCTGGAAGAGCAGGTGGAGGCATGGTCCGACGAGCGTTTCTGGCAGGAGCTCAAGGCACGCTTGCCCGAAGACGTGGCTGCACGCCTGGTCACCGGCCCGGCCCTGGAAAAGAGCATCGCGCCGCTGCGCAGCCTGGTGGTCGAGCCGATGCAGTATGGCCACCTGTTCCTGGTCGGTGACGCCGCGCACATCGTCCCGCCGACCGGTGCCAAGGGCCTGAACCTGGCGGCATCGGACGTCAACTACCTGTACCGCATCCTGCTAAAGGTGTACCGCGAAGGGCGCACCGACCTGTTGCAGCAGTATTCGCCGCTGGCCCTGCGCCGGGTTTGGAAAGGCGAGCGCTTCAGCTGGTTCATGACCCAGCTGCTGCATGACTTCGGCAGCCACAAGGACGCCTGGGACCAGAAGATGCAGGAGGCCGACCGCGAGTATTTCCTGACCTCGCCGGCGGGGCTGGTGAACATTGCCGAGAACTATGTAGGGCTGCCGTTCGAAGAAGTGGCCTGACCTGCAGGTGAAAGCCTGGCCAACGCGCAATTCCTGTAGGAGCGGCCTTGTGTCGCGAAAGGGGGGCGAAGCGCCCCCGGGATCTTCGCATTCCTGCAAAATTGCCGGGGCCGCTTTGCGGCCCTTTCGCGACACAAGGCCGCTCCTACAAGGGCATTGCCTGGCTTGAAATCAGCGGGCGAGTAAAGCCTCCATCTCCCGATACCCCCGCTGCCGCGCATGCTCCAGCACAGTCACTCCATCCTTGTCGGCAATCTGCCGATCTGCCCCGGCCGCCAGCAGCCGGCGCACGGTCTCTACATGCCGCGGCCCACCGTCGCCGAGGATCACCGCCTCCAGCAAGCTCCTCGGTGTCCTGCCCGCATCCTAGAAAAAATACGCCAGGGCTTGAAGTCAAGTTTGTGCATGACCCACAGTGCCTTGCTGAATAGGTAATGGCAGGAAGCTTAACGATGACATTCCCCACCCCCCTGATGGGCGCCTTGTGCTTGGTAGCCGCCAGTGGCTGGGCCTGCGCCGATCAGGTGCTGCCGGCGCCACCGGAACTGGCCTCCGGCTACCGCACTGGCCTGCAACCAGTGCATGCCAGCCGGCACATGGCCGCAGCTGCCAACCCGCTGGCCAGCGAAGCGGGGCGGGCGATGCTGCTTGCCGGTGGCAGTGCCATCGACGCGGCCATCGCCATGCAGATGGTGCTGACCCTCGTCGAACCGCAATCCAGCGGCATCGGCGGCGGAGCGTTCATCCTTTACTGGGATGGCCAGCGCGTGCAGGCCTTCGATGGCCGCGAGGCAGCCCCGGCGGCGGTGACGGAAAACCTGTTCCTGCAAGCCGATGGTTCACCGATGCCATTCAGGGCTGCGCAGATCGGCGGGCGTTCGGTGGGTGTACCGGGAATTCTGCGTGCCCTGAAGCTGGCCCATGAGCAGCACGGCAAGCTGCCCTGGCGCGACCTGTTCGCCCCGGCCATTGCCCTGGCACGCAACGGTTTCGCGGTTTCCGAACGCCTTCACGCCCTGGTGGCGGGCGACCCGTTCATCGCCCGGTCACCGGCCATGGCCCGCTACTTCCTGGATGAACAGGGCAAGCCGCTGGCGGTCGGGACTACCTTGCGCAACCCCGAGCTTGCGCAAACCTTCGAGCAGATTGCCGAGCAGGGCGCTGATGCGTTCTACACCGGTGAAATCGCCGAAGCCATGGTGGCCAAGGTCCGTGGCCACGCCAATGCCGGTTATCTGTCGTTACAGGACCTGCAGCAATACCAGGCCAAGGAACGCGAGCCGGTATGCGGGCCTTACAAGGCCTGGCGCATCTGCGGCATGCCGCCACCATCATCGGGTGGGGTGACGGTGCTACAGACTCTGGGAATTCTCGAAGCCGTGCAGCGCGCCTCGCCACAACGCGATCTGTCGGCGCTGCGGCCTGTAGCGACTTCGTCCCCGGCTGGCCTGGAGGCGCCGCCGTTGGCGGTGCACCTGGTTGCCGAGGCCGAACGCCTGGCCTACGCCGACCGCGCCCAATACCTGGCTGATAGCGATTACGTGCCGGTCCCGCTCAAGGCCTTGACCGACCCTGCTTATCTGGCCAGCCGCGCAGCGCTGGTTGGCGAGTACAGCATGAAGCGCGCCCGCCCGGGCCAGCCGCAGGGCGCCGACCTGGCCTTGGCGCCCGACCGCTCGCCACTGCGCATTTCCACCTCCCACCTCAGCGCGGTGGACGATAGCGGCCAGGCCCTGGCCATGACCACTTCGGTGGAAGCGGCGTTCGGCTCGCACCTGATGGTCAAGGGTTTTTTGCTCAACAACCACCTGACCGACTTCTCGTTCATCCCCCGGGAACAAGGCAAGCCCGTGGCCAACCGGGTGCAACCGGGCAAACGACCGCTCTCGGCCATGGCGCCGACCCTGGTGTTCTCGCAAGCTTCCGGCGAGCTGGTGGCCAGCCTGGGCTCGCCTGGCGGCTCGCAGATCATCGGCTACGTGAACAAGGCGCTGATCGGCCTGCTGGATTGGCAGCTCGACCCGCAGCAGGCCGCCGGCCTGCCCAACTTCGGCAGCCGCAATGCCGGCACCGAAGTGGAGGCGGGGTTGGCCAGCCCGGCGCTGATCCGGCAGTTGGCAGCCTGGGGGCATGAGGTGACGCCGATGATCATGACCAGTGGCATGCAGATCATCCAGCGCAGTGGCCAGGGCTGGTCGGGCGGTGCCGACCCTCGGCGCGAAGGGGTAGCGGTCGGCGACTAGCGGTGCGCGTTGCGGTGCAGCAGGTGGCGTGATAGAAGTCAGTCTTGCCATTCAGAAGTTGAATATCAAGATGTCAATCAGCTTGAAATCGAATAGGGCCCTGTTCGACCTCGACCTGCTGCGCGCCATTGTCGTGGTGGCCGATTGCGGCAGCTTCACCACGGCTGCTGCCCGCCTGCACTCCACCCAATCGACCATCAGCCAGAAGGTGCGCCGCCTGGAGGATATGGTTGGCCACCGCCTGCTGGTGCGCGGCAATCGCGATGTGCTGCCGACCGATGCCGGGCAGACCCTGCTCGGCTACGCCCGGCACATGCTGGCGCTCAACGACCAGATGCTCGAAGCCCTGGCCGGGGCGATGGTTGGCGTGACTGTGCGCCTTGGCGTGCCAGAGGACTTCGTGGGCGGGCGTACCACCAATGCGCTGTCGGCCTTCAGCCGGCTGCACCCGCAGGTGAAGCTGGAAGTGACCAGCGGCCTGTGCCGCGACCTCAGCCAGGCCTATGACAACGGCGAGCTCGACCTAGTGTTGCTCAAGCAGCGGCGTAACAGCCGCGAAGGCGTGGCCTGCTGGCCCGAGCGCCTGCAGTGGATCGACAGCGCGCGCACACCGGCCTTCGAACTGGACCCGATCCCGCTGGTGACTTTCCCGCCCCGCGGCCTGTACCGCGACGACATGATCACCGCCATCGAAGGCATGGGCCGGCGATGGCGCATCAGCTTCACCAGCTCCAGCCTCAGCGGCATCCAGGCCGCGGTCGCCGATGGCATGGGCATCAGCCTGCTGCCGCCACGGGCGGCGACTGGCGAGCACCGGGTGCTGGGGGCAGGGCAAGGGCTGCCGGAGGTCGACAGCTATGAAATTGTCATCGTCCACCGGCCGACGGCGGATGTGATGGTCAAGGCGTTGGCCGAAGTGATGACGCAATTGTTGGCGGGTGGCGGCATCTGAGCGCTGCAAATGCGGTAGCGGGGTTCGGTGACGCGTCGATTGCCTTGGGACTATGACTGTTGCCTCGATCGTTCCCACAAGGCAGGGGCGGGTTTCTGATTGATTTGCGGGGACTCTGGCTAAAGCCATCCAGACTGGGCCGAGCATAGGATCTGCTCCGCCCCCCCTTTGATCTCATTTCGGAGACCCTATGAAAAAGATTGCATTCATAACCTTGCTGGCCGCCGCGGGCCTGGTTCAGGTAGCCCATGGCAACGAGCCTGAAGATGCGGATACTGCTGTCAGCGAAACGACTGCAGCGTCTACCGAGCAGCCTGAAGCCCGGCGCCGGACCATCCGCAGCATTGGCGTGCCAAGCACACCCTGCCCCGACGGCACCTACCCGACTGAAGTCGGTCATTGCAACCCGTCCTTCGAGTTTGACTGAAGCCCGGGCATTCTGGCGGGCGGCTCTCCGGCAAGCATTTGCCGGGGCGCTTGACTACCGCGAAGTGGGCCTCATGGCTGACGCTCGGCTACGGCCCTCAGGGTTCTGAGGGTTACCACCGGCGCATCCACCACGAACCGATTGGCCAGCCAACCCGGCACATCCCCTGCCGGGTCGGCTTGCAACTGGTAGATCACCTCGGTCTTGCGCTTGCCCAGCGGCTTCATGATCCATTCGCCCGACAAGTGCTGCACGCGGATCAGCCCGGGCTCTTCGGGCAAACGGCCCGGATCGGCGCTGAGGTGCCGCACCAAGGTACCGTCGTCAAGCCGCTCGGTGGTCACCTTCAGTACGATGTCGCGCGGCATCGTCGGCCACGGCAGGTTGGTGGTCAGGTATATCCAGGTGTTTTCGCCCTGTACATCCAGCAAGCGCATCTCGGCGCAGGCGTACAGCCACTTGCAGGCCACCCGCAGGTTCTCCTGCAGGTCGGTGAGTGTACGAACGCTGGCATTCATGGTGCTGATGCCACGGAATTGCTGGTAGGGCGAGTCGGGGGCGGCGCTCAGATACACGCGGATGCCTTCGCGGTCGTAGGCCAGGTTCCAGTCATCGGCGGCCGGGGCGGGCGTGCACAGCAGCAGGGCGGCGAGCAGCAGGCAGCGGTTCATGGCTGGTACCGCGCGGGGATGGGTGTTTCAGTATGCGCGGCAAACAGAAAGCCCGCCAGGTTGGCGGGCTTTCGGGCATCAGCCTGGGCTTAACGCTTAGGGTTCAGCGTCAGGTGCACATGACGGTTCACGTCCTTGTACAGCAGGTAGCTGAACTTGCCTGGGCCGCCGGCGTAGCAGGCTTGCGGGCAGAAGGCGCGCAGCCACATGAAGTCGCCGGCTTCCACTTCGACCCAGTCCTGGTTCAGGCGGTACACCGCCTTGCCTTCCAGCACGTACAGGCCGTGTTCCATCACGTGGGTCTCGGCGAACGGAATCACGCCGCCCGGCTGGAAGGTGACGATGTTCACGTGCATGTCGTGGCGCATGTCGGCCATGTCGACGAAGCGGGTGGTGACCCAGCGGCCTTCGGTGCCCGGCATTTCGATGACGGTGGCGTTGTCACGGTGGGTAACGAACGACTCGGGAACGTCCAGGCCTTCGACCTTCTGGTAGTGCTTGCGCAGCCAGTGGAAGGTGACGTTGGACTTGCTGTTGTTGCGCAGGCTCCACTCGGCGCCTGGGGCCAGGAAGGCGTAGCCGCCCGGTACCAGGGTGTGGTGCTTGCCTTCGACGGTGATGTCCAGTTCGCCTTCGACGATGAACACCACGGCTTCGGCGTTCGGGTCCAGCTCAGGGCGTTCGCTACCGCCTTCCGGGGCCACTTCGACGATGTACTGGGAGAAGGTTTCGGCAAAACCGGTCAGCGGGCGAGCGATGACCCACATGCGCATCTTGTCCCAGAACGGCAGGTGGCTGGTGACGATGTCACGCATCACGCCCTTGGGGATGACGGCATAGGCTTCGGTGAACATGGCACGGTCAGTCAGCAGCTCGGTCTGAGCCGGGTGCCCACCGTGGGGGGCGAAGTAGGAATGGTTCGACATGGACGATCTCGACTTGTTGTTCTCTCCCCATGCCGTGAACCGCACCGGCCGGTGCGGCGCAGGGGATGTGGCGACAGAATAGGGTCGAGTGTGTGCCATCCACAAATTAAATGTTGGAATACCCGGTATTTGCCGGTTGAATGCGTACTTGTCGGCCTGCGTGCTCTTCCGGCAAGCGGTCGCCTTGGCCGAAAAGCTTGTGGCGCAAGGTGCCTTCGGCATAGCTCAGCGGGTAGCGGCCACGGCGTTGCAGCTCGGGCACCAGCAACTCGACCACATGGGCCAGGTCGTCCGGTTGCACTGCGTAGGTCAGGTTGAAGCCATCGATGCCGGTCTGGTCCAGCCAGCTTTCCAGCTGGTCGGCCACCTCGCTGGCAGCACCCACCAGCACCGGCCCACGGCCACCCAGGCCAATGAATTCGGCAGCCTCGCGCACGGTCCAGCGGCGGTTCGGGTCGGCGGCGGTGAAGGCGGCCAGGGCTGCGCGGCCGGCATCGTTCTCGACGTATTCGATCGGCGCATCGGGGTCGAGGCCGGCAAAGTCGATGCCGGTCCAGCCCGACAGCAGCGCCAGGGCAGCATCCAGGTCTACATGGCTGCGGTACTCGGCGAAGCGCGCCTCGGCCTCCTCACGGGTGGGGGCAACGATCAACAGCGCCTGGGCGTAGATCAGCACCTCGTCCCGGCCACGCCCGGCCACCTCGCTGGCCTGGCGGATACCGTCGGCGTAGCGGCGCAGTACCGTGGGCGTCGGCCCGCTGATGAACACGCACTCGGCGTGCCGCGCCGCGAACTGCTGGCCGCGTGCCGAAGCACCGGCCTGGAACAGTACTGGCGTGCGTTGCGGCGAAGGTTGGCACAGGTGCATGCCTGGCACCTGGAAGTGTTCACCCACATGGTTGATGGGGTGCACTCGGGCAGGTTCGATATAGCGTCCGCTGTCACGCTCCAGCAGCACCGCGTCGTCCTCCCAGCTTTTTTCCCATAGTTTGTACAGCACCTGCAGGTATTCCTCGGCAAGGTCATAGCGCTGGTCGTGGCCCAGCTGGCGCGCCAGGCCCAGGTTGCGCGCGGCGCTGTCGAGGTAGCCGGTGACGATGTTCCAGCCGACCCGGCCATTGCTCAGGTGGTCGAGCGTGGACATGCGCCGGGCGAAGGGGTAGGGGTGTTCGTAGGTGAGCGAGAAGGTGACGCCGAAGCCCAGGTGCTCGGTAACCCCGGCCATGGCCGGCACCAGCAGCAGCGGGTCGTTGACCGGCACCTGCACGCCACCGCGCAGGGCGGCTTCGGGGCCGCCCTGGTAGACGTCGTAGATGCCCAGCACATCGGCGATGAACAGGGCGTCGAACAGGCCGCGTTCAAGCAGGCGGGCCAGGTCGGTCCAGTAGTCCAGGCGGTTGAAGGCCACGCTGGTGTTACGTGGGTGGCGCCACAGGCCGGGGGACTGGTGGCTGGCGGCATTCATGCTGAAGGCGTTGAAGCGGATCGGGCGGGGCATGGTGGGCGTGCTCCGCTCAAGGCAACACGGAAGCCGGGTAGACCGCGTCGGCTACCTGCAGCTTGCGTGGAATCAGGCCTAGGCCCTGGAAGGTATCGGCCAGCTTCTGTTGCTCGGCAACGATCTGCGGGGTAATGGCCACGGCGTTGTAGTTGCGCCGCTCGCTGGCCACTTGCAGCACGCTGGCGTTGATCCCCAGTTGCGGAGCCAGCAGCGCGGCGACTTCGGCAGGCTTGGCATTGGCCCACTGGCTGACCTTTCCCAGCTCGGCGAAGAAGGTCTTCAGCAAGGCGCGATGCTGGTCGGCGAAGCCGGCGGTGGACAGGTAGAAGGTGCGGTTGTTGGACAGACCGCTGCCATCGCGCAGGTTCTTCAGGCCCGGTTGGCTTTCTGCCGCGGCAAGGAACGGGTCCCACAGGGTCACGGCCTGGACGCTGCCCGATTGCAGGGCGGCCACGGCATCGGCGGCGTTGTTGACATAGGCCGGGGTGATGTCCTGATAGCTGAGGCCGGCCTGTTGCAGGGCAACGGCCAGCAGGTACTGGGCGTTCCAGCCGCGGCCAGTGGCCACGCGCTTGCCCTTGAGGTCTTGCACGCTGGCCAGGTGGTCCTGCTCGCGTACCACCAGGCCGATGCCGCGTGGGTAGGGTTGCTCGGCGGCCAGGTACACCACTGGCTTGCCTGCGGCCTGGGCGAACACCGAGGGTGCGTCGGCGGCATGGCCGAGGTCGATGGCGCCAGTGCTCAAGGCTTCGAGCAACTGCGGGCCGGCGGCGAACTCGTGCCAGCTGACTTTCACCCCTTGTGGCGCCAGGGCCTTCTCCAGGGCGCCGCTGCCCTTGAGGATGTTGATGCTGTTGAACTTCTGGTAACCGATGCGCAGAGTGCTGGTTTCGTCAGCCAGGGCTTGGGACCAGGGCAACAGGGTACTGGCGACACTGGCCAGCAAGCCGCCGATCAACAGGCGGCGCAGGGGGGAGAAGGCACGGGCGGGCATGGGCATTGCTCCTTGAGCTGGAAGGGAAACGATGTGCCCAGACTAAGGAGGTGGCGTTTGGCTTTCAATTTTTATATTCCTGTTGGTTAGATTGTTTTGTTATTTTTATATCCTTTTGTTTTGTAACGATTGGTCCGTTTCGACATTTTTTTCACATTCGCTTGCTAGGCTCCCCGGCATTCCCGAGGAGCCCTACATGTTGCACATCCTGCGCAAGCGCAGCACTCCTATTGCCTTGGCCGCAACCGCCGGCCTGCTCACCGCCACCCTGGGCTTCTTTGCCTGGCAGAGTTTCTACCCGGTCCAGGCTGCCTCCGGCTGGGACGTCGAGGTGCTGCACCGCGATGTGACCAAGGCCGCGTCGCTGCTGCCGCAAGTCGATGGCAGCCTGCTGGTCAGCCGTGAACTGGATGATGGCCGTGGCAGCATCCTCAGGATTACCGCTGAAGGCGACCGGGTGGTAGTCATCGACAACTTGTCCAAGCCAGACGGCATGGTGGCAGCGCAGGGTGGCTGGGTGTTCAGCCAGGAAGGCGGGCTTGCCCCGGTCAGCCTGGCCCGCGATGGCCAGGTCACGCGGCTGTTCGACGGCGAGAGCGTGCAGGGCCTGTGGAACGACGGTGAGCACCTGTACGCCATCGAGGACCGCAAGGGCAATGGCCGTTTGATGCGTTATGACTGGCGCAGCGGCCAGCTCGATGTGCTGCGCTCCGGCCTGACCGAAACCGAAGGCCTGACCCGCTGCAGCGATGGGCGTTTGCTGTATACCGAAAAGGCCTACGGCAAGGTCCGCGCGCTGTCCGACGATGGCCGGGACCCGGTGGTGGTCGATGGCCTGCGCAACCCGACGTTCCTGTTCTGCGACCAGCGCGGCCTGTGGATCAGCGAAGACAACACCCACCGAGCCCGGCTGCTGCGCATCGATGCCGACGGCTCGAGACAGACCGTGCTGTCTTTCCTCAAGGCGCCCCAGTCGATCGTCGCCGATGGCAAGGGGGGCTACCTGCTGGCCGAAGGCGGGCGCAACCGCGTGCTGCACCTGACACCGCCGCTGGAGCGCAATACCGCCCAGCGCGACTGACCCGGCGCCTGGCTGGGCAGGCGCCGTTTGCAGATGGCCAGTAGCCGTGGCTGGTGGCCACCCGACCAACAGCGCGCTTCCCTGCATGGCTGCGCTCACGGATAATCCCCCCATTCCAATAAACAGCCTGTGAGTGGGTATGAGTGATTCCGTAGTCAGCCTCGGCCAGCCTGAAACCGAAGGGGGGCGCAAGACGCGCAAGAACAACCCCGAGAAAACGCGCGAGGACATCCTCCAGGCCGCCATCAACGAGTTCGTCCAGCAAGGGCTGGCCGGTGCCCGCGTCGACGCCATTGCCGAGCGCACCGCCACTTCCAAGCGCATGATCTACTACTACTTCGGCAGCAAGGAGCAGCTGTACTGCGAGTGCCTGATCAAGCTGTACGGCGATATCCGCAAGACCGAGCAAAGCCTGGACCTGGAGTCGCTGCCGGCCGAGCAGGCGATCCGCCGGCTGGTGGAGTTCACCTTCGATCACCACGACCGCAACGTCGATTTCGTGCGGATCATCTGCACCGAAAACATCCACTACGGCGAGTACGTCAAGCAGTCGCCGGCGATTCGCGAAATGAGCAGCCTGGTGCTCGAGGCCTTGGGCAATACCTTGCGCCGTGGGGTGCAGGAAGGTGTGTTCCGCGCCGGCATCGAGGTCATCGACCTGCACATGCTGATGAGCTCGTTCTGTTTCTATCGGGTTTCGAACCGCCACACCTTTGGCGAGATCTTCCAGATCGACCTGTCCGATGAGCAGGTCAAGGCGCGTCACAAAGCGATGATTTGTGATGCGGTGTTGCGGTATATCCAAATCGAGCGCCGCCCCTGAAGGTTTTCCAGTGCCTGGGCTGGCCTCTTCGCGGGTAAACCCGCTCCCACAGGATCACCGCTGTCCCAAAGATTTGCACAGTACCTGTGGGAGCGGGTTTACCCGCGAAAGGGCCGGCCCAGGCGACACATGAATGAAGCCTTGATGCTCACTCGCCCAACCGCTGCTCACGCGACGGCGGGTAGCCAAAGTAGGCCGCATAGCACTTGCTGAAGTGCGACACCGAAACAAACCCGCAGGCCACTGCCACCTCCATCACCGACAGGTCGGAATACTGCAACAGCCGGCGGCTCTTGGTGATGCGCAGCTCCATGTAGTAACGCCGTGGCGAGGTGCCCAGCTGGGCCTGGAACAGGCGGTCGATCTGCCGGCGCGAGCGCCCGCTGTAGGCGGCCAGCTGGTCGAGGCTGAGGGTTTCCTCGAGGTTGTTCTCCATCAGTTCGACGATGGTGCGCAAGTGCAGGCTCATGGACTTCTTCGCGCCCGGGCCGACCTGGCGGTAGCGGGCACCAGAGAACGACAGGATTTCCTCGACGCCTTCGGCCAGGCCGTCGCCATACAACCGGCGCACAAGGCCAAGCATCAGCTCCATGGCACCATTGGGGCTGGCAGCGCTGAGGCGGTCGCGGTCGAGGGTGAAGCTGGCCGGGGTAATCCGCGTCTGCGGGCTGCGCTCGGACAGGCTGGCACGCTGTTCGGGGTGGATACTGCAGCCATAGTCGTCCAGCACCCCGGCGCGGCCGAGGAACCACGCGCCGTTCCACAACCCGCCCAGGGCCATGCCGTGGGCCGCGCAATCGCCCAGCAGGCGGTCGAGCTCGGGGTACTTCAATGGCGTGCGCAGGCCGCCGCAGATCACCAGCAGGTCCAGCTCCTTCAGCGCCTCGGCAGACAACTCGGTGGCCACCAGCTCCAGCCCCAGGTCGCTGAGCACGCGGTCGCCATCCAGCGACAGCGGGGTGAACCGGAAGCTGTCGGCGCGCAGCAGGTTGGCTGTGACCAGCACGTCCATGGCCACCGTGAAGCTGGCCATCGAAAAGTGTTCGAGCAATACGAAATCGACCCGATAGGGGGCTTGGGCATTGGCGCTGGTGGACTTCAGCCGCAGCATGTTGCTGGTACTGGTCTTCTTGCTGAACTGGCGTGGCGTGGGCACTCTGGACTCCGCTTGCTGGCTGGCCTCGAGAGTGTGGCGGGTGGCCGGGGGAAAGACAATCTCCCGGGTGGCCGTGTCGTGTTCCAGGTCGTGTTCAGACAACCTGTCTGGCCTGGCCCGTTGCCGCTATGCTGATGCTCCCGTCACTGAGGATGCCCTTGATGAAGTACGCCACTGCCCTGTTGCTTTGCCTGATGCCATTGCTGGCCAATGCCCTGGAACCGGGCGACAGGCTCGCGCCGTGGACGCTGCTCGACCAGCACGACCAGGCCTGCAGCCTCGACGCCGGTACGCAAATCTTGCTGGTGGCGCGCGACATGGATGGTGCCAAGCTGGTGAAGGCGGCGCTGGCCGACCAGCCCGAGGGGTATCTGGAAGCGCGCAATGCGGTGTTCGTTGCCGACATCCAGCGCATGCCGGCGCTGATCAGCAAGCTGTTCGCCATCCCCGCCATGCGCGATTACAACTACCGGGTGCTGCTCGACCGCGACGGGCGGGTGGCCAGCCGTTATCCCGGGCAGGATGGCCAGGTGCAGTGGTTGCAACTGGAACAGGGCAAGCTGGTGAGCCAGCGGGCATTTGCCGACGCGCCGGCGTTGAAGGCGGCGCTGGAGACTGCACCACGGCATTGAGAGCGGTTACTGCACCCTGAGCGGCCTTGTGTCGCGATGGGCTGCGCAGCAGCCCCCTGCGGTCCTTTGTAGGGCAAAAATCCTGGGGCTGCTGCGCAGCCCATCGCGACACAAGGCCGCTCCTACAAAGGGCCGCGGTGCCATGCCGCCAGGCAAATCAATCTGAACCCTCGGCAGCCTCTGCAACCCAACCCATTACATGCCAAATGGGAGAGCGCTCATGGAAATCGGAACGATCTGGATCATCATCGCGGCCTTTGTGATTCTGCTGGAAATCTGGGCCATCTGGCACATCATCGGCAGTGACCGGCGCGCCGAGCGCAAGATGCTGTGGATCGTCTTCGTGGTCTACGCGCCATTCCCAGGCTTGCTGTTCTGGGCCTGGCGTGGCCCCCGGGCGGTGAAGGGCAGGGCGGTGCTGGAGGAAAAATGACCGTGCGCGGCATCAGGCGCGGGGGCGCCTGATGCCGGCCCTTGCGCTAGACGATGCTGAAACGGATCGCCGACCCCAGGCCGTCGACCATCAGGCAGCCATAGAATTTTACACTCGTCAGCACACGCAGGCGCTTGAGCTCCGCGTGGATTAGATCGCGGATCCACCGTTCGGCCTCGTTGGCCCGGCCAACAGGTGTGACGCTGTCTAGCTGAACCTGCCCCAAAAGGGTGGTTTCGATGTGTTCGACGGTATCCAGCCCGATGTTCTCGCGCAAATGCTGGCGTGCCTGTGCCGCATCATATTCATCCGCATCCGGATCGCGTGGCTTGATGGTGTAGGCGAGTAGAAATTGATGTTTGCTCATGGTGTTTTCCTTGTTGCATGCAGGCCTCCATGCCGGGGCCTTGCAATCTAGCGCCTGGCGGCCACTGCGCATACAGACGCGTGGTTCAAGGAAGCCAGCGCGCTGTGCGAAACGTCTTACACCTGGCGCCTGCTTCGCGGGCAAGCCTGTTCCTGAAAGCCGCGCTTGACCTCAAGTTGACTCAAGGTTCGATACTCCGTCCCTCCTCCAACTGATCGAGGGCTTATCGTGAGCCATTCAATCGCGTTCCAGCTGAGCAATCCCGAGGGCCTGTACGACCCCAGCGGCAATGCCTATTCCCATGTCGCCGAGGTTCGTGCCGACAGCCGCCTGCTGTTCATCGCCGGCCAGGGCGGGGAGGATCGCAACGGGCGGCTGTCACCGCTGTTCGCCGAGCAGGCGCGTCAGGCGCTGGCCAACCTGGAGATTGCCCTGGCGTCGAAAGGCGCCAGCCTGGCCCAGGTGTTCAAGCTGACCCTGCTGATCGTCGAGCATTCCGAAACGCGCCTGCATGAGTGGGTAGCCGAGGCTGACAAGGCCTGGGGCCCAGGCATGAAACCGACCTGTACGCTGATACCGGTACCCCGGCTGGCGCTGGACGGCATGCTGGTGGAGATCGAGGCGTTGGCAGCGATATAGGCCCGGGCGATTCGGTGCTGGCGTCAGATAAACACTATGTTGTATATCGGTGCTCGCCCTACCAGCATGGCAACCATTGATCTCAGAGGTGACCACACCATGAGCACCGGCACCACAACGCTCACCGGCCGCAAGGCCCGGGCCTGGGTCTGGCCTGCACTTTTCAGCCTGGCGGCCTTCGCTGCCAACTCGGTGTTCTGCCGGCTCGCGCTGAAGGATGGGGCCATCGACCCGGCGTCCTTCACCGTGGTGCGGCTGGCCAGTGGTGCACTGTTCCTGCTGCTGTTGATCCGCCTGCGCAAACCCGCGCTTGCCATGGGGGGCAGCTGGCGTGGCGGCCTGGCGCTGTTCCTCTATGCATTCCTGTTTTCTGCGGCGTACCTGCAGTTGGGCGCAGGCGCGGGTGCCTTGCTGCTGTTCGGCGCGGTGCAGATCACCATGTTCGGCTTCGCCTGGTACAAAGGCGAACCTGTCACCGCGCGGATGCTGCTGGGCATGCTGATCGCCTTTGCCGGCCTGCTGGTGCTGCTGCTGCCCGGTACCGCGGCGCCCCCCTTCGCCAGCGCCTTGTTGATGGCTCTGTCCGGCGTGGCCTGGGGCGTGTACACGCTGCTGGGCAAAGGCTCACCCCGGCCGCTGGCCGACACCGCTGGCAATTTCGCCCGGAGCCTGCCGTGCCTGGTATTGCTGTCGCCGATGTTGTTAATGGGTGCCGGCTGGCACCTGAGCCCGCTTGGCTTGCTGTATGCGCTGGGTTCCGGGATGCTGGCCTCGGGTGCGGGCTATGCCGTGTGGTACAGCGTGGTCAGGCAAATCAGCGCGCAGCAGGCGGCGACCATGCAGCTTGGCGTCCCGGTGATTGCAGCGTTGGGCGGGGTTGGCCTGATCGGCGAGCCATTGTCGTTGCGCTTGCTGGTGGCGTGCGTGGTGGTGTTGGGCGGTATTGCCCTGGCGCTGGCATCGCGGCGTTAAAAGAAACTGCGTTGCGCCTTGAGCGTGACCATGCTGTCGCAATAGGTGTTGATGCCCGAATACGCATCACACCCGCCACCACTGAGGTTGGAGTTGCTGTAGATCAGGTTCAGGTCGATGCCGAGCCAGGGTCGGGAGAGCTCCAGCGACCAATCGGAAAAGGCATGCACCTGGCTGCCACCATCAATGGTGAATGGCGTACCCAGGCGGTGATGGGCTAGCTTGACGCTCAGGTCGACCTCAAACAGCGGCAGTTGGCCGAAGTCGGCGAACAGCGTGCCGGTGCGGTTATCGGGGTTGTCGCGTAGCGCCCCACCGAAACGGCTGCCCAGCACCGAAACGCCACCGTACAGGGCATAGCTGTCGGGGCCAGCGATGTTTGGCTGACTATAGTGGATCAACCCCACCTCGTAGCCCAGGCTGCTGTCGAACTGGTGCTTGTAGCCCAGATAACTGTCCAGCCTCAAGGTGGAGTCGGGCGTCACGCCCATGCTCGGGGCGTACTGGCCGAGGTACCAACCGTTGGGGTGGCTGAAGTCGAGGCCGCCGTGGAACGCACCGATGGCGCTGGGAGATATCAGCCCTTGGGCCATGCTGCGTGAGGGTGTGGTGCCGAGCGTGAAGTCGAAGCCGCCCAGTTCGCGTTTGATCTGTTGGGCCAGTAGCACGGGGCTGAACAGCAGTGCAGCACTCAGCAACAGAAGGGGCCTGGTCATGGTCTCCGTCCTGGAAGGCTTGCGATTGAGCGGTAGAGCATACCTGTGCAGGTAACGGGAGGGAACCGCTGGCTGGCCCACTCAGCCTTTGGTCGAACGGTCGGCGTCGGCAGCTTCGGTCACCACAGGCAGGTTGCCGGCACGCTGGATTACCCGCCGTTGCTGCTCGTAGTCGTCAAGCGACAGGCCACGGCGTTGCAAGGATTCCAGTTGCAGTTGACGGGTTTCTTCGGCGGTGTAGGGGCGCAGTTCGGGGTGGCTGGCACAGCCGCTGATGATGGCGATGGCAATAACGGCAAGGGTGGCGGACAGCAGGCGGGCCAAGGTGTTCATCAGGTAGCTCCAAGGGGCCGGGGTGGTGGGCGGCGAGTCGATGGAGTTAGGTTATTCGGCCATGTCGTTCGGCAGAAATTGCCATTCTCGATAGTGACTATCGATGGGTTCAACACGGGTTTGAATATTGTGGAGTACCTGTGGGAGCGGGCGTGCCCGCGAAAGGACCGGTACAGTCAATTACAGATCTCAGCCCAGCCTTGTCATGGATTCAAAGGCAGCAACCACTCCCACCCTTGGAACACGAAAATTTCGCGCACTCGCATCTGGTCAAAAGCAGCGCCATTGCTACCCTTAACCCACGCGGTCTGATCTCATGGAGAGAAGCGATGCGCATCCCATTGACAGCGGTCCTGTTGGTAATCCTGTATCTGAATGCCGCGCCTGCTCCGGTGCAGGCAGAGGATGTACCCGCCCCGGACCCGGCACCACAAGCCGACACGGTCGCGGCCAAGGACCCGGTGTTCACCCAGGAGCAACTGGACCAGATGCTTGCGCCCATCGCGCTGTACCCTGATGCGCTGCTGGCACAGGTATTGATGGCCTCCACTTATCCGGGGCAAGTGAGCGAAGCGGTGACCTGGTCCAAGGCCAACCCCAAGGCCACCGGCGACGATGCCGTCAAGAAGGTGGCGAACCAGCCATGGGACCCAAGCGTACAAGCGCTGGTGGCCTTCCCGCAGGTGCTGGCAACCCTGGGGCAGGACCCGGTCTGGGTGCAGCGCCTGGGCGACGCCTTCCTCGCGCAGCCTGACGATGTCATGGGCGGCGTGCAGCGCCTGCGTCACCAGGCCCAGGCCGCCGGCAACCTGCAAAGCAACCAGTACCAGAACGTGACCGTGCAGGCCGCCCCGGCACCGGCACCGGCCTCCAGCGGTAGCAGCGCCCAGGTGGTTACAGCCAGCAGCCCGCCCACCACCATCATCATCGAGCCGGCCGACCCCCAAGTGGTGTATGTGCCCAGCTATAACCCGACCACCACTTACGGCACCTGGGCCTACCCGGCTTCGCCGCCGGCATACTACCCGCCACCACCCATGTACTACCCCGGTTCCGCGCTGGTGGCAGGCCTGGCCTTCGGTACCGGCGTGGCGATCGTTGCCTCGCTGTGGGGTGACTGTGACTGGGGCAACAACGATATCGACATCGACGTCAACCGCTACAACAACATCAACGCCAACAACCGCATCACCAACAACCAGAACAAATGGCAACACAACGCCGCCAACCGCGACGGCGTACCGTACCGCGACTCCCGCAGCCGCCAGCAGTACGGTCGCCAACTGGACGGCGCTACCCAGCGTACTGCCTTCCGCGGTGACGACGCCCAGCGCGCCCAGGCGCGGGACAAGGCCAGGGCGTCGATGGACCGGGCTGGCATCGAACGGCCAGCCACCAGCAACCGCCAGGCACGCCAGCAGATGCGCGAGGCGCAGGCGGGCAATTCTATCGGCAACCGCATGCAGCCCCGTAGCGACAACCCGAGGGCAACCGACCGCCGGCAGGAAACCCGCAACACCCAGGCTCGGCAGCAGAGCAACCAGGTGAACCAGCGCAGGCAGGGCGAAGGCCAGGGGCGGCAGCTTGCGCAAAACCGGCCTTCCAATACCGCCGGCCGGGCGCGTAACAATGCTTTTGACGGCGTGCGTTCACCCTCACGCACCAGTGCGCAGGCCAATCGTGGTCGCACCAGCCAGTCGTTCGCCCAGCGCCCGAGCGCATCGCGTGCCGCCGGGCACCAGATTTCCCGGCCCAGTGCGCCCGCACGCCGCGGGGGAGGGGGCCGCCGATGAACCGTCAATCGATAGCGGCGCTGGTGATCGCAGCCGGCCTGGCCTGGTCAACCCAGACGGCTGCGCAAGAGGCCTTCCCGACACCGGAAAAGGCCGTGGAATCCTTTGTTGCGGCGCTGGGCGAGGAGAAACCTGATGAAGCCCGCCTGGCCCGATTGCTGGGCGATGACTGGCGTACCTACATACCGCGCGGCGGTGTGCAACGCAGTGATGTTGACACCTTCCTGGCGCAGTATCGCGCGCAGCACAGCATCGACATGTCGGGGGCAAACAAGGCCATCCTCGCGGTGGGCAGTGATCACTGGACGTTGCCCATACCTTTGACCAAAGGCGGCGAGGGTTGGCGTTTCGACCTCAAGGCCGGCAGCGCCGAAATCCGTGCCCGGCGTATTGGCCGTAATGAACTGGGTGCCATGCAATCGATGCTGGCCTACCACGATGCGCAGATGGACTACGCCACCCAGGACCACAACGGCAACGGTGCGCTGGAGTACGCGCAGAAGATATTCAGCGAGCCCGGCAAGCATGACGGGCTGTACTGGGACGACGACGGCGATGGCCAGGTCAGCCCGCTGGGCCCGCTGTTCGGCCAGGACATGGTCGGCGACGCCTGGTATGGCTACCACTTCCGCATCCTCGACGCACAAGGCCCATCCGCTCCAGGCGGTGCCTATAGCTACCTGATCGGTAACCAGATGAGCCGCGGCTTCGCCATGGTTGCCTGGCCGGCCAAGTACGACGATACCGGGGTGATGAGCTTCATGATCAGCCATGACGGCGAGGTATTCGAGAAAGATCTCGGGCCGCACGGCGACAAACTGGCCAAAGAGATGAAACGCTTCGATCCGGATGACAGCTGGAAGGTGGTAGACGTGCCGACGGGGGATTGAGCCGCTCGGATTACCCCGCCACGCTTCATGGGGCTGTTCTCGATTCCAGATCCATCTCGGACGGCCAGTTTACCTTCGGTGCCAAACGCAGGGCGAACTCACACCACAGCACATCGTTGTGGTCTTTGGGTTCGCCTGGTGGCGGCAGGGCTGAGGGGCCTTCCTGCATGTAGGTGCAGATGTAGGCCCAGGCATGCTCATTGGCGCCCATCGTGACCAGAGGAAAACGGTCGATGACATTGTTTGTGCCTGGGGCAACGATGGACAGCATGACACCCCATTTGAAAATGATCCCGCCGTTTGGCAGGGCGCCGGCTTGTGACCAGCGCTCGGCACGGACTTGGGACCAGTCGTAACTGACCGGCACGACCTGGCCTTTGTCGAGGGGGTTCCACCATTGGCGTTTGAAGTTGTAGGCGTAGATTTTCTGGCGCGCACGGTTGAACCTGATGGGTAGGTCGCGAGGGGGACATATATCAACTTGGAATCCAAAAAACGTACACCAAACGCCAAGGAGCAGCACAAAAACTCCAATAATGACTAGCTCAATGCTGCCAATACTCCAGCTTTTGAAGATCATATGAGGAACCTGCAGCGTAAATATGGCCGCAGGTAGAGAGAGCGCCGAGAGGATACCTCTAGGTGAAATAGGGTGGCGAGGCACTTCAAGGTAAATCGTATCTTGATGGTTTGGTATCTGCCTGCCCAAATTCCTGTCAACGACTGGAGGAGTGGCTGGGCCAGGCAGATCCTCCTTCCAGCCCGCGCAAGGAGGGATTAGTAATGGGGAGGCCAATTGAGGTGCTCCAAAGATCTGATGCTGTTCTCTGTCATTGTTATCTGTGCACGAGCCGACTCGTCATCAGGATCAGGCCAATAAATCAGGCTCAACTCCAGAGAGGTAACGTTGTGGTGATCTGTCAAGGGGAATGCCCCTTGGATGTTCAGGATCCTGCTTTCTGTGTCGACGCTTTTGTGTAGGCTGTTTAGTATGTCGTCTGCAAAAACACCGGCAACACTCAGTGCTGAGCTTGATGGCAATACTAATCTAGTGCTGTCTCCTGATAGGGTGATGGTTCCTTTGCTTCCCCCGGTTCGATGCAAGTCCAGCTTCCATTGATAACGTGAAGTACCCACCGTGAAATTTGGCATGCTCAAATACGCGTTCAGTACAAAGCCTGCTGCCACCGTACTGCTATCACTGGTTACTGATTCACTTCCCCCCTGTTTGAAGCCAATTTTTATCGAGGCCTCTGCTCTCATGCCAAGAGCTGCGGCATTCAAAGCGCCAATAGCCAAATCAATACTTTTTGCCTCACACCAATACCGATGTTCGGGTGGTAACCCCCATCTGCTACGTCGAGCCCATAGTTCTGTCGCGGAGGATTCTTTTTGCTTCGCCCTGGTCGCCAATGCGTATGCTGTCAAGCCCAAGATTATCGCGATCCCCAGCGGCCCTAGCAATGTGCCTGGGACAAGGGCGGCATAGCCCGCCGGGAAGATCGTGGCAAAGGCAATGGCGCTTGCATAACCATAGGTTTGGGCGGACGCAACGTCCCCCTGGTCAGCTGATCTTCGCGCAGCGAAGGCATATTGTGCTGCGTCAGATACCCCCGCGAGTGCTGCTATGACGCCACCGAACTTAGCGATGCGCTCACCTAAATTCACAGTGCTAATAGCGCTTGGCCATAGCTTTTCCGGGCGAAGTAACTGTGCGGTAAGTCCCACACTCTCTACGCTTGTTCCCAGCACACCAAGGGAAGAAGACCATATTGCGGCGATCGCTTCCGAGTCTACGTTGGAAGTTTTAAGTAGCGCCTGATAATTTTTGCGCAGGCTATCTTGATGGAACCATATTCCGCCTAGCCCAAGCATCAGGCTGGCGCTTGTCGTGTTTGTTACAGCACTCCGCAAACTATTAGTCGTATCGCTTGCCAAACTACGAGCCGCCTCTGCACTTAGCCGAAAAGTGTTTGTACCGACAGTAATTGTACGCGCCAGCATAGTGGCTCTCGATACGGCACTTGCCCGCAATTGAACTAGCCGCGCCTGCAAACTCTCGGCGCTTTCCAGCGTCCAGAGCATCACCTCGATCATCTGGCTACGGTTACCCGCTGCCGCAATATTGATCGCGCCACTCAGCACCATGGCCCGCACCTTGCGGCCCAGGGGATCACGGAACTGCTTGTCTACCTGTTGCAGAAACGCATCGGTCCGCGCTTCCAGGGCTTCATTGAGCAAACTCATGTATTCGCCCACTGTCAGCGACACTCGCAGCGGCGCTACTTGCTGCCCGGCGAACAGGGCAAACGCCGAGCGATGCACATGGCCGATCAGGGTCTTGGTCCGTTCACTCAGGTGCTGGCTGAGCGCATTCCCTGCGCTGTTGGTCGCGGCCAGTAACTGGCCAACGGCATCCTGTATCGGCTTGATCATCAGCAACTGGCCATCGGCGGTGCCGGCGATGCCCTTGATGATGTCATACACCTTGCCGAAGTCGTCCCCGGCCAGCGCGCTGGTCACCTGCTGCATCAGTTTCTGGTTCTTGGCCAGCAGCGCCTGGTAAAGCAGGCTACGGTCGTCTTCCAGCAACTGCTGCCAGATATGCTGGGTGATCCCGAGCGGCTGACCCTCCTGAGGCAGGGGTTCAGTGGGCCCGCCGGCCAGGCAGGTGGCCATCATCTGGATGAAGTACTCCACCGAAACAGGGGAGGTCGCGTCATAGTCGTGGTAGCCGATTTGCTGAAACGCCCGTTTGGCATAGTGGCGCGCATACAGATCGCCAACCTGGTCGATCATCGACTGCCAGTTTGTCAGTTCGCGGTCGTAATCGGCCTGGAACGCGGCGCGGGCGCTTTCGTCGTAACGCTCTTCCAGCCGCTCGCGCGCTTCTTGCTGTTTGCGCGCGATGTTGCGTGCGGTCTGCGCGTCGATGTCCACCGGCGGCAGATACGCCTTGGCCGCGATCGGGCTGTCGTTCCACTGCTCGACCTGCCGGGCTTCCCGCTGCGCGTCCTCGGCACCCTGCGCGGCCGCCGTGGCCGCGTGCAGTTCGCGAATGCCCAGTAGTGCTTGCGAGGTGAAGTATTCAAAGTGCCGCTGTGGCTGCGCCCGCCATTCCTGCAGGGCTTGCACCCAGCCAGTGCGTTGCGCGTTGAGCTCCATGACCATGCCGACCGGGTCGGGCAGCGCCAGCGCCAGCAGGCCATTGGGCAGTTGTTCCTGCTGGATGACATTGCGTACATGGGTGCGGGTCTCATGCCAGCGGCCCAGGCGGCTGTAAAAGCCATGAGCGCTGGTGAACCTGGCGGAGGAAAAGGTAGAGAACTCCAGCACCTGCTCCAGGCCGAAGCGGAAGCTGTCGGTCATGGCGATGCCGAGGCTGGCAGGGTCGTTGCGTGCGGTGTTCAGGTCCACTTCGACGAAGCGGGCGAGGGTGCCCGGGTCACTGTCGGCGATGCCTTGCCGATAGCGGTCGAGTACCGCACGGGGCCAGGGGTCGTTGGCGAAGGCGATCCAGGCCTTGCGGTAGAGCAGGGTATCGATGTTGATGAAGGAGGCGATCACATCGTGGCCTTCGGTGGCGCATACCTTGGGTAACGACCTGGGTGGCCCCAAGGGCATCTGCGATACCGGAAAGCGCTGCAAGGTACCTTCCGCCGCTACCTCGTAGGCCTGCCAGATTTCCTGGTCGAGCAGTACGTAGACATAACCCTGGCGCAGGAGGCGCAACTGGTCGGTGTGCATCGGGTGGAAGATGATTTCGCTATCGTCTGCCAGGCGATAGGGGCGCCCTGTATCCGGGCGTGGGGCGTAGGCCTCGCGCAGCAGCAGAATCGGCAGGCCGGAGCGTTCGCAGGCATTACAGGTGCCGTAGGTATTGGGGATCTCTTCCTGCATGGCGATGTGGATGGTTTTGCTGATGCTCATCAGGAGTTCCTTTTCCAGTGATTTGACGCAACGGCCAAAACACTAGCGAGGAACACCTTCGCGGGGGAGCGATGGGCTTCCTAAAATGTTGTAGGATTTTTCGCTTTACTGCCCTGTAGGAGCGGCCTTGCGTCGCGACGGGCTGCTCAGCAGCCCCTGGATCTTGCAGGCGACAAAGGCCTATTGCCCCAGCATCTGTCGCACCAGCCACTGCCCGGCCGGCCCGAGCGCGCGACGGCTCGACCAGGCCACATCCATGTCAACCCGTCGCGGGTACCCGGCCACCTGCAGCTCCACCAGCCCACTGCCAAACCGAGCCACCAATGCCCTGGGCAGTTCGGCCCAGCCGAACCCGCGCACGGCGAATTCCAGCAGAGTGAGGTAGTCCGGTGCCGACCAGGCCTGGCCACGCCCCTGGTGCAAGCTTGGAGCATAGGTCTTTATATACAGCTGCCTTACGTTCTCCAGGTGCTGCGACTGCACCTTAGGCAAAGCCGCCAACGGATGCCCGCTGGCCACATACACTGCAAACTCTGCCTGCTCGGGCAAGCGTGCCACGGCAACGTCAGCGGGATAGCTGGGCTGGGTGGCAAGAATGCCGATATGTGCCAGGCCCTGCTGGATCAGCTCGATCACATCGGCATCTTCCGACGGGCCGCAGCGCAGCTCGGTATGCGGGTAGTGCTGAGCGAAGCGGGCCATTACCGCGCCCTGGAAGGTAACGCTGTAGCTGTCCGACATCACTACCGAGACCAGTGCCTCGACGTTTTCCGCCAGCCTTACCGCCAGGGCATCGAGCTGGGCGCTGGCATCGAGAATCGCCTCGACATGGCTCAGCACCTGCCGCCCAGCCTCGTTCAGGGTGGGATGACGGCCGCCACGCTCGAACAACGGGCAACCTACATCGACCTCGAAATTGGCGATGGCGATGCTGATGGTGGACTGGCTTTTGCGCAACTTGCGCGCCGCAGCGGAAAACGAACCCAGCGATGCAGCTTCGACAAAGGCGACCAGAGCTTCGGGTGAATAACGCATGGTATTGATAAAACCGATGGTAGCTATGTCGCGAGTATCAGTTCTATCAAAGAAGATGGGAAGCACGACTCACGCAATGGATGGATTTTGCAATGAAAAACGTGTCTTTCAGCGAACGCCTGGTTCATGCCGTCGGTTATGAAGTGTTCGCCGTGCTGCTGTGTGCGCCACTGTTGTCCTGGATCATGGGCAAGTCGCTGGCGACGGCGGGAGCGCTGGCGGTGACCCTGTCGATGATCGCCATGCTGTGGAACATGGTCTACAACGCGCTGGTCGATCGCTACGTGCAGGTCGAGCGCATCCACTGGAAGGCCAGCGTACGCTTCGTGCACGGCCTGGGCTTCGAAGCCGGGCTGGTGGTGTGGTGCCTGCCGGTGGCGGCCTGGATGCTGGAGATTTCGTTGCTGCAGGCGTTCATGGTGGAGCTGGGCTTCTTCGTGATCATCCTGCCCTACACCGTGCTGTACAACTGGGCTTTCGACAAGGCCCGGCACCTGCTGATGCAGCGTCGCCTTGCATGAGAACTACCTGCCTGCGCCGTACCTCGATTTGTGCATTGTGCGGATATCCTGGGGCCGCTTCGCAGCCCTTTCGCGACACAAGGCCGCTCCTACAGGGACGGCGCTGGTTTCAGGCATGCGCTGTACCTGTGGGAGCGGCTTTAGCCGCGAACACCGGCGCAGCCGGTGCCATCCGAAGTTGACCGGGTCAGCCGAAAAAAAACGGGGCATGCCATCGCTGGCATGCCCCGTCCTTCAAACCGCTAAAGCGCCTCAGGCGACCTTGACGATCCAGCCAGCCGGTGCTTCCACATCACCGCTCTGGATACCGGTCAGCTCGTTGTAGAGCTTCTGGGTAACCGGGCCGACCTTTTCCAGGTCGTGGAATACATGCAGCTTGCCGTTGTACTCGATGCCGCCGATCGGTGTGATCACCGCAGCGGTACCGCAGGCGCCGGCTTCGATGAAGCGGTCCAGCTTGTTGATTTCCACATCGCCTTCGATCACGGTCAGGCCCAGGCGCGATTGCGCCAGTTCCATCAGCGACAGGCGGGTGATACCTGGCAGCACCGAAGCCGATTTCGGGGTGACGAACTCGTTGTTGGCGGTGATGCCGAAGAAGTTGGCCGAACCGACTTCCTCGATCTTGGTGTGGGTCAGCGGGTCGAGGTAGATGGCGTCGGCGAAGTTGGCCTTCTTCGCTTCTGCACCCGGTTGCAGGCTGGCGGCATAGTTGCCACCGACCTTGGCCGCGCCGGTGCCTTGCGGTGCCGCGCGGTCGAAGCTGGAGATCTGGAAGTTGTGCGGCTTCATGCCGCCCTTGAAGTACGAGCCAACCGGGATGGCGAAGATCGAGAAGATGAACTCGGGGGCGGTGCGCACGCCAATGTTGTCACCGGTGCCGATCACGAACGGACGCAGATAGAGGGCGCCTTTACCGTGCGGTGGTACGAACTTCTCGTTGGCCTTGACCACTTGCTTGCACGCCTCGATGAACACATCGGTCGGCACCTGCGGCATCAGCAGGCGGGCGCAGCTGCGCTGCATGCGGGCGGCGTTCTGGTCCGGGCGGAACAGGTTGATCGAACCGTCCTTGCAACGGTAGGCCTTGAGGCCTTCGAAGCACTGCTGGCCGTAGTGCAGGGCCGTGGAGCCTTCACTGATGTGCAGTACGTTGTCTTCGGTCAGGGTGCCTTTGTCCCACTCGCCATTGCGCCATACGGACAGGTAGCGTTTGTCGGTCTTGATGTAGTCGAAACCGAGCTTGTCCCAATTAATGCTTTCGTTGCTCATGACACCCTCATTGTCTTGCAAGTGCCCGATTGCTCGGGCTGCTGTTATATGCGCACCACGCCACCATAATACATCCGTGGCAGATCGGGAACGGCCAGTCACGAATTGATAGCCTGCAATGCATTCATTGCAGCTTCTACAGGTGCAGGTACTCGTCCAGCGCCAGCTGGTCGAGCAGTACCTGGTCGTGGGACGCCACCACCAGCGCCCCGCGAAACTGCCCGAGCATGTGTTCCAGTACGGCCAGCGACGGCAGGTCCAGGTGGTTGCCGGGTTCGTCCAGCAGCAACAGGTCGAGTGGCCGTTCGCGGTACAGCGCGGCGGCCAGTGCTGCCTTCATCCGCTCACCGCCGCTTAGCAGGCCGCTGGGCAGTTCGATGCGGGCCGCATCCAGGCCCAGTTGTGCCAGGCGGCTGCGCAAGTCGCCCTGGGCCAGTGTCGGGTTTGCCTGGCGCAGGTGATCGAGCACGCTGGTGTGGCCTGGTAGTGCGCTGCAGTTCGCGCGCCTGGCGTTGCTGCTGCTGTTTCAGCCTGGCAAGTTGCTGTTGGGCCAGCGCCGTCTGGCTGGCTTTCTGGGCCGAATAGAAGCTGTAGTTGCCGCCATAGGCCTGCAAGCCCAGGCTGGTTCCACGAGTGCGCCGCGGGCCCTGTGGGAGCGGGTTCACCCGCGAAACAGGCGACGCGGTGGATGGCACGGGCTTCGCCCGTGTTCGCGGGTGAACCCGCTCCCACATTGCCGGCGGCACCCTTAAGGTGTGCGCTGGACCTGTAGGACCGCGCATGCCCCTGGTTCAGCGCCCCATCAAGCGCTTGCTCCAGTCACCCCCGTGGCTCTGCTGGCAAGCCTCTTCACTGTCAAACCGCACATGCCAGGCCGGATGATCCAGCTGAATGCCGGCCTGCTCCAGTGCAAGGCCCGTCAGCGCCAGCATGCGCACCTTCGCGTCGCCCGCCACGGCGGCGGCCTTGTCGACCTCTCGCTCGAACACCCAGGTAATACGCAGGCTGGCCGGAAAATCCTCGGGCGCGAGACGGTGGGTAAGCCAGCTGAAACCGACGATCTCGGCCTTGGCGGTTTCGCAGGCTTCGGTCAGGCAAACCACCAGTTCACGCTCCAGGCGTGCCATATCGCGCTTGTTCAGGGGTTTCACCGGTGGGCCTCGCTGCTCAAAGCCACCACTGTAACGCAGTTGCGCCACTGGTTGTCGGCCAGTCCGACAGCAATGGTTGACCACCCGCCAGCCACTGCGTAGCCTTGCCACTTCGAGGTTCTTCGGCCAGGCCGAAGCTAAGACGGGAACGCGGTACAAGCCGCGGCTGCCCCCGCAACTGTAAGCACCGACAACGGATCGACACAGCCACTGCGCTCGCGCGCGGGAAGGCGTCATCCCGCCAGCCTGCTGCACCAGCGGGCACATGGAACGGTGCGAGCCAGGAGACCTGCCTCGTCACGTTTTCGACTTTCAACCGGGCGGGGTGATCCGGTGGCGAACAAGCCCGGCCGGCATGGCCCGCGGCTGTCGTCCTGCATGCCCGCGCCAATCTGCCAAGGGCAATGCGACATGAAAACACTGGCCAAGCTCCCCGTCACCATCGTCACCGGCTTCCTCGGCTCGGGCAAGACTACCTTGCTGCGCCACATGCTCGACAACGCCCAGGGCCGCCGCATTGCGGTGATCGTCAACGAGTTCGGCGAGTTGGGCATCGATGGCGAAATCCTCAAGCAGTGCAGCATCGGTTGCACCGAAGAAGAAGCCAGCGGCCGCGTCTACGAGCTGGCCAACGGCTGCCTGTGCTGCACCGTGCAGGAAGAGTTCTTCCCGGTGATGCGCGAGCTGGTGGCACGCCGTGGCGACCTGGACCATATCCTCATCGAAACCAGCGGTCTGGCCCTGCCCAAACCGCTGGTACAAGCCTTCCAGTGGCCGGAAATCCGCAATGCCTGCACCGTCGACGCGGTGATCACCGTGGTCGACAGCCCGGCCGTGGCCGCTGGCACCTTCGCCGCCTATCCGGACCAGGTCGATGCCCAACGCAAGCTCGACCCCAACCTGGACCACGAATCACCGCTGCACGAACTGTTCGCCGACCAGCTGGCCAGCGCCGACCTGGTGGTGCTGAACAAGGCCGACCTGATCGACGCCGAAGGCCTGGCCAAGGTCCGCGCCGAGGTGGCCGAAGAGCTGCCGCCAGCGGTCAAGGTGATCGAAGCCAGCAGCGGCAAGCTGCCGCTGGAGGTGCTGCTGGGCGTGGGCGCCGAGTCTGAGGCGCACATCGATGGCCGCCGTACCCACCATGATTCGCACCATGACGGCGATGACCATGACGATCATGACCACGACGCCTTCGACTCCATCTCCATCGACCTGCCAGAAGCCGACGAAAGCCTGCTGCTCGACGCCCTGACCCAGCTGGTGGTGGAGTTCGGCATCCTGCGCGCAAAAGGCTTCGCGGCCATCCCCGGCAAGCCGATGCGCCTGCTGGTGCAAGGCGTGGGTACCCGTTTCGACAAGCATTTCGACCGCGCCTGGCGCGCCGACGAGCCGCGTATCACCCGCCTGGTGCTGATCGGCCAGGACCTCGATGCCGCCCAGCTGGAAGCGCGCCTGCGCCAGGCCCTGGGCGCCTGACCCATGCACCTGCTGCGGACCCAGCCCGGCGGCTTCGTGCCGGATGACAGCATTGCCGACCTCGGCCAGACGCCCGCCGAGCTGGTGATTCTCTGCAGCGGCGATTCGCACCTGGCATTGCTCGCCGACACCGCCGAGCAATTGCCCGACGATTACCCCAGCCTGCGCCTGGCCAACCCGATGCAGGTACAGAACCATGCCTCGGTCGACCTGTATGTCGACCAGGTACTGCGCCATGCCAAGGTCATCCTGGTGTCGCTGCACGGTGGCGTCGGCTACTGGCGCTATGGCGTCGAGCAACTGGTCGAGCTGGCCGGCCGTGGCGTGCAGCTGATCCTGGTGCCGGGCGACGACCGTCCGGACCCGGAGCTGACCAGCCTGGGCAATGTCAGCAGCGAGCAGGCCGAACGCCTCTGGCACTACCTGCGCCAGGGCGGCAAGGCCAACGCCATCAACCTGTTCAACTGCCTGGCCAGCCAGTGGCTGGGCCGCGACTATGCCTGGGACGAGCCGCAGCCTTTGCCGCGCACCGCCGTGTATCACCCGGCCAAGGGCAGCGCCACGCTGGAGGACTGGTACCCGCAGTGGCACCCCGAACAGCCGGTGGCGCCGCTGCTGTTCTACCGCTCCCATCTGCAGGCGGCCAACACCGCGTTCATCGATGTGTTCTGCCAGCGGCTGCAGGCCGCCGGCCTCAACCCGTTGCCGATCGCCGTGGCCAGCCTCAAGGAAAGCGCCTGCCTGGAGCAGGTCGAAGCCTGGCTGGACGAGGTGGGTGCCGAAGTGCTGGTCAACACCACCGGCTTTGCCCTGTCCAGCCCCGAGCGCCCCAACCTGCGCCCGTTCCGTCGCGACATCCCGGTGCTGCAGGCCATCTGCGCGCAAGACAACCAGCCCGGCTGGGAGGCCAGCGAGCAGGGCCTGGGTGCGCGTGACCTGGCCATGCACATTGCCTTGCCCGAACTGGACGGGCGCATCATCACCCGCCCGGTCAGTTTCAAGGACATGGCGTGGCGCAGCGAGCGCAGCCAGTCTGACGTGGTCTGCTACCGCGCGCACCCCGAGCGCATGGATTTTGTCGCCGAGCTGGCTCGCCGCTGGGTCGAGCTGGCGCGCCTGCCGAATGGGCAGAAGCGCGTGGCCCTGGTGCTGGCCAACTACCCGACCCGGGATGGCCGCATTGGCAACGGCGTTGGTCTGGATACGCCAGCGGCCGCGCTGAACATCCTCGAGGCCCTGCAGGCCCAAGGCTATCCGCTGGCCGATTTGCCGGGCAGTGGCACGCAACTGATCCACCAGTTGCTCGGCGGCGTGACCAACGACCTCGACCAACTGGACCTGCGCCCCTGCGCGCAGAGCCTGAGCCTGGCCGATTACCAGGCCGCCTTCGAGCGCCTGCCAGAGGCCAACCGCCAGGCCGTGCTGGAGCGCTGGGGGCCGCCGCAGCAGGACCCGATGTACCGCAGTGGCCGGTTGATGGTGGCCGGCCTGCGCTTTGGCTTGACCTTCGTCGGCATTCAGCCGGCGCGGGGCTACCAGGTAGACCCCAGCGCGGTGTACCACGACCCCGACCTGGTGCCGCCGCACGGCTACCTGGCGTTTCACTTCTGGCTGCGCCATGCCTTTGCCGCCGACGCGGTGATCCACGTCGGCAAGCACGGCAACCTTGAATGGCTGCCCGGCAAGGGCGTCGGGTTGTCGGCGCAGTGCTGGCCGGACGCCTTGCTCGGCCCGCTGCCGAACATCTACCCGTTCATCGTCAACGACCCGGGTGAGGGGGCCCAGGCCAAGCGCCGCACCCAGGCGGTGATCATCGACCACCTGATGCCACCGCTGACCCGTGCCGAAACCTATGGCCCGTTGCGCCACCTGGAGCAACTGGCCGACGAGTTCTACGAAGCACAGCTGCTCGACCCGCGGCGCGCGCGCGAGTTGCAGCGCGACATTCTGGAGCTGGTCAAGGCCAACCACATCGACCGCGAACTGCAGCTGGAAGGTCAGCTGGACGATGCCGCCGTGTGGCTGCCGCGCCTGGACACCTACCTGTGCGATCTGAAGGAATCGCAGATTCGCGATGGCCTGCATGTGTTCGGCCAGACCCCGGAAGGCCGGCTGCGCCTGGATACCCTGCTGGCGCTGGTGCGGGTCGAGCGTGGCGACGGTCGCGGCGGCAATGCCAGCCTGCTGCGGGCTTTGGCCAAGGCGCTGGTTCCGGGTTTCGACCCGCTCGATTGCGAACTCGGGCAGCCGTGGCAGGGCGCACGCCCCGAGCTGTTGCAGGCCGTGAGTAGCGAGCCCTGGCGCACCTGTGGCGATACCCGCGAACGCCTCGAACTGTTGGCGCTGCAAGTAATCGACCAGGCGCTGGGCGGAACAATACAGTTACCAGCCCAGAGCGAATGGCAGCCGGTGCACGATGTGGTGCAGGCGCTGCGCGAAGTGGTAGCCCCCAGCCTGGACGCCTGCGGCAGCGCCGAAATGAATGGCCTGCTGGCGGCGCTGGCCGGGCGTTTCGTGCCCGCGGGCCCCAGTGGCGCGCCCAGCCGCGGGCGCCTGGACGTGCTGCCCACCGGTCGCAACTTCTATACCGTGGATGTGCGCAACCTGCCCACCACCACCGCCTGGCGCCTGGGCTTCGCCTCGGCCAACCTGATCCTGGAGCGTCATCTGCAGGACCACGGCGACCACCTGCGCCAGCTCGGCCTTTCGGTGTGGGGCACGGCAACCATGCGTACTGGCGGTGACGACATCGCCCAGGCCATGGCGCTGATGGGCGTGCGGCCGGTGTGGGCCAGCGGCAGCCAGCGGGTCGACGATTTCGAGATCCTGCCGCTCAGCCTGCTCGACCGCCCGCGGGTGGACGTGACCTTGCGCGTTTCCGGCTTTTTCCGTGATGCCTTCGGCAACCTCATCCGCCTGTTCGATGCCGCAGTGCAGGCGGTGGCGGCACTGGACGAACCCGACGATCTCAACCCCCTGGCCGCCCGCGTGCGCAGCGAGCGGGCCGCGCTGCAGGGCCAGGGCGTGGACGCCGAGCAGGCCGCCCGCCAGGCCGGCTGGCGGGTGTTCGGTGCCAAACCCGGGGCCTACGGCGCCGGGGTGCAGAACGCCATCGACGGGCGCCTGTGGCACAGCCGCGATGACCTGGCCGAGGTCTACCTCAACCACGGCGGCTATGCCTATGGCGCCAGCGACGACGGTACCCCGGCCCGCACCCAGTTCGCCCAGCGCCTGGCCAAGGTGCAGGCGGTGCTGCAGAACCAGGACAACCACGAACACGACCTGCTCGATTCCAATGACTACTACCAGTTCCAGGGTGGCATGCTGGCGGCGTCGGAAACCTTGTCCGGCGCGGCAGTCGCCAGTTACCACGGTGACCATAGCCAGGCCGACCGGCCGCGCATCCGTACCCTCAAGGAAGAACTGAACCGGGTCATCCGCGCCCGGGCGCTGAACCCGAAGTGGATCGACGGGGTCAAGCGCCATGGCTACAAAGGTGCCTTCGAGATGGCGGCGACGGTCGACAACCTGTTCGCCTTCGATGCCACCACGCAGCTGATCGACGACCATCATTACCAGGCGCTGGCCGATGCCTACGTGCTCGACCCGGCGACCCGCGATTTCATGCGCGAGCACAACCCCGAGGCCCTGCGCGACCTTACCGAGCGTTTGCTGGAGGCCCAGCAGCGCGGCCTGTGGCAGGCGCCGGGCGACTACCGCGAAGCCCTCGAGGAACAACTGCTCGACGGCGAGGAACAGGCTTGAAATGAGTGAACCCGTGCAATTTCCACTGGCAGCCGTGGTCGGTGCCGACGACCTGAAACTGGCGCTGTGCCTGACCGCCATCGACCCCAAGATTGGCGGTGTGCTGATCGAGGGGCCGCGCGGCATGGCCAAGAGTACCCTGGCCCGAGGCTTGGCCGACCTGCTCGGTGAGGGCCCGTTCGTCACCCTGCCACTGGGCGCCAGCGAAGAACGCTTGGTCGGCACCCTCGACCTGGATGCCGCACTGGGGCAGGGCAAGGCGCAGTTTTCCCCGGGGGTGCTGGCCCAGGCCGATGGCGGCGTGCTGTATGTCGATGAGGTCAACCTGCTGCCCGATACCCTGGTCGACCTGTTGCTCGACGTGGCGGCCAGTGGCACCAACCGTATCGAGCGCGACGGTATCTCGCATCGGCACAATGCCCGCTTCGTACTGATCGGCACCATGAACCCGGAGGAGGGCGAACTGCGCCCGCAGTTGCTCGACCGCTTTGGCCTCAACGTGGCCCTGGAAGGCTTGCCCGAGCCTGAGGCGCGTCAGCAGATCATTCGCCGCCGCCTGGCCTTCGACAATGACCCGCAGGCCTTCTGCGCGCAATGGGCCGAGGCCCAGGCACAATTGCGCGAGCGCTGCCAGGCGGCCCGCCACGCCCTGGCGGATATTGCCCTGGACGACCAGGCGCTGGCCTGGATCACCGAACGCTGCTACGCCGCCGGGGTCGACGGCCTGCGCGCCGACCTGGTCTGGCTGCGCGCCGCACGCGCCCACTGTGCCTGGCGTGGTGGCGAGGCCATCGAAGAGGCCGATGTCGATGCAGTGGCCGAGTTCGCCTTGCGCCATCGCCGGCGCGTTACGCCCCAGGCCAACCCGCCTTCGGCGCCGCAGCAGCCTGAGCAACCACCCGGTCGCCAAGGCGCGGGCAACCCTGGCGCACAGGGCGGGCAGGGCGACTGGGGCGCAATGCCAGCGCAGCCGGTGGCCAGCGGCGCCCGCCGCGAGGTGCCGAACTGGGCAAAAAAGCCCTGAGCATCCCCCAGCCACCTGCCAAAGGGGCGGATGCCAAAGCAGGCGCAGGCAAGCAGTACGGGGCCAGCCGAGGCCGGGCGCACAGTGCTGCGGCCGGTCGGGTGGCCTGGCTGCCGACTCTGCTCAAGGGCCGGCCACGCCAGCGCCAGGACCTGTGCTGGCAGCAACGCCAGGCCAGGCCTGCAGAACTGTGGCTGGTAATCGTCGATGCGTCGGCCTCGACCCGCCGCCACCAGGCGCTGGCACAAACCAAAGGGCTGCTGGCAGCGCTGTTCGACCAGGCCTACCGCCAACGCGCGCGGCTGGCCCTGCTTACCGCCAGCGGGCGCACGCCGCAGTGGCAGCGCCACGGCCTGAAGGCCTCGACCGCTTTGCAACCCTGGCTGCAAGCCTTGGGTGCCGGTGGCGGCACGCCGTTGATCGCTGCACTGGAACAAGCTCGGCACTGGTTGCAGGCGCGGCAACGGGCACGCCCTGAAGAAGCATTGCGCTGCCTGGTGTTTACCGACGGTCGCCTGCAGCACTGGAATGCCGTGCAACCAATGCCGTGTGCCACTTTGCTGGTGGATATGGAACTGGCGCCGGTGCGCCTGGGCCGTGCGCAGCGTCTGGCGCAACAACTTCAGGCTGATTACCAGCACCTGCAACAGTTCAGGTTGGTGGATTGAAAAAGTATCGATGCGACGCTATGTCGCAGTAAGAAAAGTTGCCAGAACAGCAACCCGGAAGTTGTACAAGTGCGTGGCGGTGCACGCACTTGGTTTGCCGGCCGATATTATTTCGGCATTGACCACGGTTGCAGGTCGTAACCTTTTTCGCACAGTTCGGCACGCACTTCCTCGATCAGGCTGGCCCACTGGGCCGGGTCGGAGTAGATGCGCGAAGACACTTGCTTGCTGCCGATGCGGGTACTGGTCCGGTCGATCACTGCCAGGCTCAGTTCACCAGTACCGTTGGGTGCATCCCAGGCTACGCACTGGAAGGGTTCGAAGGCGTGGTCGGCAATCAGCAGTGCTTCGTTGACACGGAGCGGGGCATTCATGGTTCGGTCTCTCTATGGTCCCAAACATCCAGGTGAAGTCCGCGTTGCTTCATAGTCGCCTCGGTTATCGCGAAGTGCAGCGCGGGGTTATGTGTACTGATGCTCGTTGTCCGGGTGCGAGTCACACATTGGTTGTAAAAAAATTTGCCAAGGTCGAATCCGTTCTTGCCCATGCCGCCATGTGATGTCGATAAAGTGCGAAAATTCCCGTCACGTATTGTAAAAAATTGATTCGGCAGACAGACGGTACTGGGAACCGTCAACTTCGTTGCTACTGTTAATCGGGCGCCACAACTTGCTGTTTTATTTCAAAAAACCGAAAACTGGCGCCAAGGATCGGTCATGCAGCAGCCTGCCGCCCAACGCCGTTTGCTCATCGTCGACCCCTGCGATGACTGCCACCGTTTGTTGCCTGGCTTGCGCAGCGCAGGCTGGGATGTACACAGCTGCATGCTCGGTGCCGCGCTGGATCATCCTTGCGATGTGGGCCTGCTGCGCTTGCAGGCGTCGCACCTCAGGCGCCCCGACGGGGTCAAGGACTTGATCAAGCGCAGCCACACCGAATGGATTGCAGTGCTCAGCGCCGAACAGCTGCGCATGCCGGCGGTCGGCGATTTTGTTTGTGAATGGTTCTTCGATTTCCACACCTTGCCGTTCGACGTTTCCCGCGTGCAGGTTACCCTGGGCCGCGCCTTCGGCATGGCGCGCCTGCGCGGCAAAGGGGTGGCGAGGGTGGATGAAACGAGCCACGAGCTGCTCGGCGATAGCCGCCCGATCCGCGATCTGCGCAAGCTGCTGGGCAAGCTGGCGCCTACTGAGTCGCCAGTGCTGATCTGCGGTGAGAGCGGCACCGGCAAGGAACTGGTGGCCCGTACCCTGCACCGCCAGTCGCAACGCAGCGAGCAGCCGTTCGTTGCCATCAACTGCGGGGCCATTCCCGAGCACTTGATCCAGTCGGAACTGTTTGGCCATGAGAAGGGCGCCTTCACCGGTGCTCATCAGCGCAAGGCCGGGCGCATCGAAGCGGCTCATGGTGGCACGTTGTTCCTCGACGAAATTGGTGACTTGCCGCTGGAGTTGCAGGCCAATCTGCTGCGCTTTCTGCAGGAAAAGCACATCGAGCGCGTGGGTGGCAGCCAGCCGATCCCGGTGGATGTGCGCGTTCTGGCGGCTACCCACGTGGACCTGGAAAGGGCCATCGAGCAAGGGCGCTTTCGCGAAGACCTGTATTACCGCCTGAACGTGTTGCAGGTAGTGACCGCGCCTTTGCGCGACCGGCATGGCGACCTGTCGATGCTGGCCAATCATTTTGCTCATTTCTACAGCCTGGAAACCGGGCGCAGGCCGCGCTCGTTCAGCGACCATGCCTTGGCGGCGATGGGCCGGCATGACTGGCCGGGCAATGTCCGCGAGTTGGCCAACCGGGTGCGACGCGGGCTGGTGCTGGCCGAAGGCCGGCAAATCGAGGCACAGGACCTGGGGTTGCAGACCCTCGACCAGGTACAGCAACCCCTGGGCACGCTGGAGGAGTACAAGCACCGGGCCGAGCGCCAGGCGCTGAGTGATGTGCTCAGCAGGCACAGCAACAACCTGAGCGTGGCGGCGAAGGTGCTAGGTATTTCGCGGCCGACTTTCTATCGGCTGCTGCACAAGCATCAGATGCGCTGATCCCTGTGGGAGCGGGTTCACCCGCGAACCGGGCGCCGCGGTGGATGGCACCGGCTACGCCGGTGTTCGCGGGTAAACCCGCTCCCACAGGTACTGGCGCAGTTTCTGTGGGAGCGGCTTTAGCCGCGAAAGGGCCCTTGCAAGCTAATGATCAATGCGGCCCGCGCGGAATGGTCTTCAGCAGGTCTTCCGGGCTGATATGCCCAACCACCTGGGCTACCGCGCTGCCCGGGGTCGGCAGGTCGATGATGTGGCTCTTCATCTTGCCGATCACATGCATTTCGCACGGCTTGCAGTCGAACTTCAGGGTCAACACCTCATCACCCTGGATCAGCTGCATCGGTGCCACCTTGGTGCGCACGCCGGTCACGCCCTTGGCTTGCTTGGGGCACAGGTTGAAGGAGAAGCGCAGGCAGTGCTTGGTGATCATCACCGGCACTTCGCCGTGCTCTTCATGGGCCTCGTAGGCCGCGTCGATCAGCTGCACGCCGTGGCGGTGGTAGAAGTCGCGAGCCTTCTGGTTGTACACGTTGGCCAGGAACGACAGGTGCGACTCGGGGTATACCGGCGGTGGCGTGGTCTCGGCCTTGCGCCCGCCACGCGGGTGTGCCTGAACCCGTGCAGCAGTCAATGCCTCGATGGCTTCACGGCGCAGGGCCTTGAGCTGCGAGTTGGGGACGAAGTACGCCTGCGGTGCGTCCAGCTCGATGCTGTCGGCATGGTACATGGTGGTACCCAGCTGGCCGAGCAGGTCGTGCAACTGCTCCAGCGCCTGCTGCGGCTTGTTGGCCGGGCCGAACGGGCCGTCCAGTGCCACTTGCACGCTCACGCCTTCCTCGCTGGTGACGGTCAGCGCCAGGCGTTGCTCGCGCAGTACCGCCTGCCATTGCACTCCGATGCGGCGCTCGGCCGAGGTGCGTTGCAGGGCTTGCTGCCAGTTGTGGTCGAGGTTGCGCGACAGCGGGTGGTTGGGCCGCAGCTTGTGCAGGCCTTCGGGCATTTCGTTGGGCTCGACGCGGTAACGGTAGCGCTTTTCGCCGTCTTCCTCGAACTCGCCACGCGGTTCGGCGATGTTGGCGCGGAAGCCCACCACTTCGCGTTTTACCAGCACATTGAGGCCGTCGCCGTTGGTCAGCGGTACTTCGGTGACCACCTGCATGTCACGCTTGCCGACCTTTTCCACCACGCCCACCGGCAGGCCGGTGAAGGTTGGCGAGTCGAAGGCGCCGATGTCGACCTTGCGGTCGGTGACGAAGTAGTCGGTGCTGCCGCGGTGGAAGGTCTTGTCCGGGTCGGGCACGAAGAAGTGCTCGGTGCGGCCGCTGGAGGCGCGGGCCAGCTCCGGGCGGCCTTCGAGGATGGCGTCGAGTTCCTTGCGGTAGTGGGCGGTGATGTTCTTCACATAGGCCATGTCCTTGTAGCGGCCTTCGATCTTGAACGAGCGCACGCCGGCATCGACCAGGTCAGCCAGGTTGGCGGTCTGGTTGTTGTCTTTCATCGACAGCAGGTGCTTCTCGAACGCAACCACGCGGCCCTGGTCATCCTTCAGGGTGTAGGGCAGGCGGCAGGCTTGCGAGCAGTCGCCACGGTTGGCGCTGCGGCCGGTCTGCGCATGGGAGATGTTGCACTGGCCGGAGAAGGCCACGCACAGCGCACCGTGGATGAAAAACTCGATGGCAGCGTCGGTTTCGGCGGCGATGGCGCGGATCTGCTGCAGGTTCAGCTCGCGCGCCAGCACCAGCTGGGAGAAGCCGGCCTGGTCGAGGAACCTGGCCCGTTCCAGGGTGCGGATGTCGGTCTGGGTGCTGGCGTGCAGCTCGATCGGCGGAATGTCCAGCTCCATCACCCCCAGGTCCTGCACGATCAGCGCGTCGACACCGGCGTCGTACAGCTGGTGGATCAGCTTGCGCGCGGGCTCCAGCTCGTTGTCGTGGAGAATGGTGTTGATGGTGGTGAACACGCGTGCATGGTAGCGATGGGCGAACTCGACCAGTTCGGCGATATCGCTGACTTCGTTGCAGGCGTTATGGCGCGCGCCGAAGCTCGGGCCACCGATGTAGATGGCGTCTGCGCCGTGCAGGATCGCTTCGCGGGCGATGGCCACGTCACGGGCAGGGCTGAGCAGTTCCAGGTGATTCTTTGGAAGGGACATGTCGTTATAGGTTCGGGCTGTCACGGTTTAGGCGGGCATTGTAGCGGCGAAACGGGCTGGCGGCATCATCGGGGTGCTTGTAGGAGCGGCCTTGTGTCGCGAAGGGCCGCAACGCGGCCCCGGCAATACCTGCTGCGGAGCTGAGAATCTGGGGGCGCTGCGCACCCCAATCGCGACACAAGGCCGCTCCTGCAGGATTGCGTATTGCGCGAAAATCAGCGCTTGGCAGCCATTGCGGTCACTTCCACACGCATGCCTTCGAACGCCAGTGCAGCCACACCCACGGCGGCGCGTACCGGCCATGGTTTGCTGAAGAAGCGCTGGTACACCTCGTTGAATGCCGCGCGGTCGGCCATGTCGGTGAGGTAGATGGTCAGGTGCAGCACGCGGTCCATGCCGCTGCCGGCCTTCTCCAGCGCCACTTTCAACGCCTGCAGGGTGCACTCGCTCTGCTCGACGATGCCGCCCAGTTCCAGGCTGCCATCGGCGTGGGTCGGGATCTGGGTGGTGACCAGCACGCCGTTGAATTCGGCAACGTCGGAGGAAATCGACTCGGCGTCCGGGTCAGGGGTGTAGATGATGTCTGCTTGTGCCATGGTGAGTTTTGCCTTGCTACGGAAGGAAAGCGGCAAGCCTACGCGAGCCGGCCGGCCCGGTCGAGGGTGGCTGGCCCGGGGTGGCGGGGTTTGAAATGCGCGGCGTTCACCGTCAGAATCGCGGCCGATTGCAAAGCAGGGGTTTACGTTGAACGAACAGACATTGTCCAGGCGCCTGGAGCGCGTGGCTGCACAAGTACCGCAAGGCGCGCGCCTGGCCGACATTGGCTCGGACCATGGCTACCTGCCGGTAGCCCTGATGCTGCGCGGCGTGCTGGACGCGGCGGTAGCGGGCGAGGTGGCGCAGACGCCGTTCGCCTCGGCCCAGCGCAACGTGCGCAGGAACGGCCTGGAAGGCCGGGTCAGCGTGCGCCTGGCCGATGGCCTGGCGGCGGTCGAGCCGGAAGATCGAATCTCGGTGGTCAGCATCTGCGGCATGGGTGGCGACACCATGTGCGAGATCCTCGAGGCCGGCAAGCAGCGCCTGGCTGGCGTCACCCGCCTGGTGCTGCAGCCCAATGGCGCCGAGCGCGAATTGCGCCAGTGGCTGATGGGCAATGGTTACCGGATCGTCAGCGAAGAACTGCTACGGGAAAACCGCTTCGACTACGAGATCATCGTCGCCGAGCCTGGCGGGGCGGCGTACACCGCTGAACAGCTGTACTTCGGCCCGGTGCTGGTGCAGGAGAAGAGCGAGGCGTTCCTGGTCAAGTGGCGGCGCATGCTGCGACAGAAGCAGCAGACCCTGGCCAACTTCGAGCGGGCCCGCGGTGCGGTGCCTCAGGCGAAAATCGACGACTTCAGGCAACAGGTCGGCTGGATCACCGAGGTGCTGGCCTGACTCACTGCTGCGAGCAGTTGCCCATTTCCCGGTAGTCGATTTCGTGCTTCTGGCCCTGGTGGTCGACATACACCATGTGCGCGGTGCCAACCTGGCAGTCGGCGGCGTTGCTGGCCGGGGTGATGGAGATGACCTTGGCCACATCCAGCGGCATGCCGTATTCGTAGTTGCTGCTGACCGGCTGGTTGCTGGCGCTGTCGGCAAGGGCACCGAACGACGCGAGAGCAGCGGCAACGGCAAGGACAGCGATCGAACGTTTCATGGCAGGCTCCTTTTTCAATGTATGGCTAATGATCCATTCATTGGTCATCCACAATAAATGGGCTAACCCGTGATAGATTCCTGCCTGTAACGCAAGAATAAGACCAAACAAGGAGCACACCTTCATGGACATGCTGCATGCCATGCGTACCTTTGCCCGTGTGGTGGAATGTGGCAGCTTCGCTGCGGCCGCCAATGCCCTGGACATTTCCGCGGCGCAGGTTTCGCGCATCGTTGCCGAGCTGGAAAACCAGCTGCAGACTCGCCTGCTGCACCGCACCACGCGGCGTTTGCGCATGAGCGAGGCGGGCGAGCGGTTTCTCGAGCGCTCGCGGCAGATCATGTTGCTGACCGAAGAGGCGGTGGGTGAGGCCCGTGGCGCGCACCTCACGCCCCGCGGCCGCCTGCGCCTGCATTGCCCGCACGGGCTGGGCCTGTTGCTGATGCCGCTGGTGGCGGGCTACAACGCATTGTGCCCGGAGGTGTTGATCGAGCTGACCTTGTCCCAGCGCAACCCCGACCCGCTGGCCGAAGGGCATGACGTGGTGATTACCGTGGACGGGGCGTTGCCGGATTCGCAGCTGATCGCCGTGCCGCTGGGCAACATCTTCAGTATCCCCTGCGCGGCGCCGAGCTACCTGGTGGCCCACGGCGTGCCAGAGCGCCCGGAAGACCTGCACCAGCACCGTTGCCTGCGCATGGCTTATCCGGTGTACGAAGGTGACTGGGTGTTCCCGCAAGGGGTGGACCAGTGTGTGATCACGCCGAACGACAGTTTTTCCACCAACGTCGCCGATGCCATGCTGGTAGCCAGCGAGCTGGGCATGGGCATTGGACTGCTGCCGTTCTATACCGCCAGCCAGGCGATCGAGCAAGGGCGGTTGTGCCGGTTGCTGGCGCCGTATCGCCTGCGCGAAAGCGCGCTGTATGCGATCTACCCGTCACGGCATTACCTGGATGCCAAGGTGCGCACCTGGATCGACTACCTCAAGGAGCAGCTGCCGGCGCTGTTCGAGGGGCATGCCAGGGTGGTGGATGATTCGCGGTATTGGCGTTGAAGGACTGATCTGCTTTTTTGAGGCAACTTCTTGCACTGCCTTTACTGGCCCTATCGCCGGCAAGCCAGCTCCCACAGGTTCATCAAGTGCTCTGAGAGCGGCGCAGTACCTGTGGGAGCTGGCTTGCCGGCGATGGGCCGCACAGCGGCCCCAATATTCCAGCTGATTACAACGGGTAGTGCTTCAACTCCCGCGCAATCAGCATCCGCTGGATCTCGCTCGACCCTTCATAGATCTGCGTGATCCGCGCATCGCGGTAGTAGCGCTCTACCGGGTAATCCTCCAGGTAGCCATACCCACCGTGCACCTGGATTGCCATCGAGCACACCCGCTCGGCCATTTCCGAGGCGAACAGCTTGGCCTGTGAAGCCTCCGACAGGCATGGCTTGCCGGCGCTGCGCAGGCGTGCGGCATGCAGGATCAGCAGGCGAGCGGCATTGACCTGCACCTGCATGTCGGCCAGCAGGTTGGCGATGCTCTGGTGCTCGTTGATCGGCTTGCCGAACTGCACCCGATCACGCGAGTAGGCCAACGCTGCCTCGAACGCGGCGCGAGCGATACCCAGCGCCTGGGCAGCAATGCCGATACGGCCGCCCTCGAGGTTGGACAGGGCGATGGCCAGGCCCTTGCCACGCTCACCGAGGATGTTGGCGGCCGGGATGCGGCAGTTGTCGAAGGTGACCGCGCAGGTGTCGGAGGCGCGGATGCCCATCTTGTGCTCGCTGCGATCGACCTTGAAGCCCGGGTTGTCGGTGGGCACCAGGAACGCTGACAGGCCCTTTTTGCCCAGTTCCGGGTCGGTCACCGCGAAGACAATGGCCAGGCCGGCGCGGCGAGCGTTGCTGACAAACTGCTTGGCGCCGTTGATTACCCACTGACCATCCACCAGCTCGGCGCGGGTGCGCAGGTTGTGCGCCTCGGAACCGGCCTGTGGCTCGGTCAGGCAGAAGCAGCCGATCACCTCACCGGTGGCCAGGCGTGGCAGCCACTGCTGTTGCTGTTCGGCCGTGCCGTAGGCCAGCAGCGGGCCGCAGCCCACCGAGTTGTGGATGCTCATCATGGCTCCGGTGGCGCCGCAACCGGCGGCGATCTCTTCCACCGCCAGGGCGTAGGCGACGTAGTCGGTGTAGCTGCCGCCGAAGTCTTCCGGCACCACCATGCCCAGCAGGCCCAGTTCGCCCATCTTGCGCACCACGCCATCGTCGATCCAGCCGGCCTTTTCCCAGGCCTGGGCATGCGGGGCGATCTCGCCACGGGCAAAGTCCCGTGCCATGTCGCGGATCATGATCTGTTCTTCGCTCAGTTCCAGGTCTTGCATCTGTGTACTCCCGGGCTCACAGGCCTTCGAAGAATTGGTCGACCCGCTGGCGTTGCAGTGCGGCCAGGGTCGGCGGGTTCCAGCGTGGCTGCTTGTCCTTGTCGATGATCAGCGCGCGCACGCCTTCGATGATGTCGCCGTGCTGGAACCACTGGCGGTCCAGGTGCAGCTCCATGGCAAAGCAGTCGTCAAGGCCCAGCTGGCGACCACGGCGCAGCATTTCCAGAGTAACCGCCATGGCCAGCGGCGAACGGCTTTCCAGCTGGTCGGCGGTGGCCACGGCCCAGGCGTGGCTGTCGCCAATGCTTACCGCACGCAGTTGCTCGACAATGGCGGGCACGTCGGGCAGGGCGAAGTAGTGGTCGATGACCGGGCGCAGTTTTTCCAGTGGCGCATTGTCGAGCACCTGGGTGCCGAGCCTGGCCAGCAGGTTCTGCAGGTCCTTGAGTGGGTGGTCGCCAAAGCGCAGCTGGTCCAGGCCCTGGTCGAGGGCTGCCAGCTGGTCGCTGGCCAGGTACCAGTCGGCCAGGCCGCAGTACAGCGCATCGGCGGCGTGGATCTGGGTGCCGCTGACGCCCAGGTAGATGCCCAGCTCGCCAGGGATGCGCGACAGGAAGTAGCTGCCACCCACATCCGGGAAGTAGCCGATGCCCACTTCGGGCATGCCCAGGCGGCTGCGTTCGGTAACCACGCGCAGGTCGCAGCCCTGGGCCAGGCCCATGCCGCCACCGAGGGTGAAGCCATCCATCAGCACCAGTATCGGCTTGCGGTAGCGGTGGATAGCGAGGTCAAGGGCGTACTCCTCGACGAAGAAGGTTTCATGCAGCGTTTCGCCGGCCTTGAAGCTGTCGTGCAGCGAGCGGATATCACCACCGGCGCAGAAACCCTTGGGACCCTCGCCACGCAGCACCACGGCATGTACGTGGGGGTCTTCGGCCCACAGGTCGAGGTGCTGGCGCAGGCTGCGGACCATGTCCAGAGTCAGGGCATTGAGGCCGGCGGGGCGGTTCAGGGTCAGATGGCCGATCTGGTTGCGGACCTCGGCCAGCACATTGTCGGTTGCCGAGATATGAGCGTGCGCAGTCATTGCGTTCTCCCTGCTTTGTTATTGATTTTCCAAGTGAAGTCTGGAGTTCGCTGGAGGATCGCAGGATCCTGTCATGCGAATTTGCCTTGCACAATCGACAAATCTGCAGGGGGATTCTGCATTTTTGTCTTGTGTGGCGATAACGCCACTCTAGCAAGGTTTCAGGTTGGCCGGGCTGGCCCTATCGCCGGCAAGCCAGCTCCCACAGGTACCGCACAACTTTCAAGGCCTGCGCTGTACCTGTGGGAGCTGGTTTGCCGGCGATAGGGCCATGAGCGAAAGCGCATATGCTGAATCGTTACCCTGACCGTAACGATCAGTGCCTGAGCTTGATTGATGCGCAACCACCCCAGCCCTAAGGTGACTCCACGACAGCGAACCCGTGGAGTCACCATGACAACAACCAAGAATCCACCGCCGCAATGGTCGCGGCGGCGCGCCGAAAAGCAGCGTCGCCTTGACCGGGTCCGTCACCTCGCCGACGGCGTGGTGCTGCCCACCGAGCGTATCGTCGAAGCCCTGGAACTGCTGCTGGCGCCCGGCGACCGGGTAGTGCTCGAAGGCAACAACCAGAAGCAGGCCGACTTCCTCTCGCGCGCGCTGGCCAAGGTCGACCCTGAGCGCCTGCACGACCTGCACATGATCATGCCCAGCGTCAGCCGCGCCGAGCACCTGGACCTGTTCGAACGTGGTATCGCCCGCAAGCTCGACTTCTCCTTCGCCGGCCCGCAGAGCCTGCGCATTGGCCAGCTGCTGGAAGACGGCCTGCTCGAAGTCGGTGCCATCCACACCTACATCGAGCTGTACTCGCGGCTGCTGGTCGACCTGATTCCCAACGTTACCCTGGTGGCAGGCTTCATGGCCGACCGCGATGGCAACCTCTACACCGGCCCCAGCACCGAAGACACCCCGGCGCTGGTGGAGCCGGCCGCTTTCAGCGACGGCATCGTCATCGCCCAGGTCAACCAGCTGGTGGACCGCGTTGATGACTTGCCAAGGGTCGATATCCCGGCATCCTGGGTCGATTTCGTGGTGGTTGCCGACCAGCCTTTCTATATAGAGCCGCTGTTCACCCGCGACCCGCGCCATATCAAGCCGGTGCACGTGCTGATGGCGATGATGGCCATTCGCGGCATCTACGAAAAGCACCAGGTACAGTCGCTGAACCATGGCATAGGCTTCAACACCGCCGCCATCGAGCTGATCCTGCCTACCTATGGCGAGTCCCTGGGCCTGAAGGGCAAGATCTGCCGCAACTGGACACTCAACCCGCACCCGACGCTGATCCCGGCCATAGAGACTGGCTGGGTGGAAAGCGTGCACTGCTTCGGCACCGAGCTGGGCATGGAAGACTACATCGCCCAGCGCCCAGACGTGTTCTTCACCGGCCGTGACGGTTCACTGCGTTCCAACCGCATGATGTGCCAGCTGGCCGGGCAGTACGCCGTCGACCTGTTCATCGGCGCCACCCTGCAGGTGGATGGCGATGGTCATTCCTCGACCGTGACCCGCGGCCGCCTGGCTGGCTTCGGTGGAGCGCCGAACATGGGCCACGACCCCCGTGGCCGGCGCCACGCGACCCCGGCCTGGCTGGACATGACCGTGCCGGAAACCCTGCTCGAGCGCGGTCGCAAGCTGGTGGTGCAGATGGTCGAGACCTACCAGGAAGGCGGCAAGCCCACCTTCGTGGAAACCCTCGATGCCGTGGAGGTGGCCAGGAAAGCCGGCATGCCGCTGGCGCCGGTGATGATCTATGGCGACGACGTCACTCACCTGCTGACCGAGGAGGGCATTGCCTACCTGTACAAAGCCCGCAGCCTGGAAGAGCGCCAGCAGATGATCGCCGCCGTGGCCGGGGTTACCGCCATCGGCCTGCGGCACGACCCCAGGGACACCTTGCGCCTGCGCCAGCAAGGCCTGGTCGCCTTGCCCGAGGACCTCGGCATCCGCCGCACCGACGCCAGCCGCGAATTGCTGGCTGCGCGCAGCATCGCCGACCTGGTCGAATGGTCCGGCGGCCTCTACAACCCGCCTGCACGGTTCAGGAGCTGGTGATGAAAGCACTCGACTTGCAACCGCATGAGCTTCTTCGCGGGCACGCCCGCTCCCACAGGAAAAGTGATGCACTCGACATTTGCACCATCCCTGTGGGAGCGGGCATGCCCGCGAAGAGGCCTGACGCCGAGCCCAAACCAGGCGCGGTCCCTGTGGGAGCGGGTTTACCCGCGAAGAGGTCTGACGCCGAGCCCAGACCAGACGCGGTCCCTGTGGGAGCGGGTTTACCCGCGAAGAGGCCAGCACAGGCAACCGAATTACCCCTGGCCGACCACCTGGCCGACCTAGCCGTGGAAGCGTTGATCGACGAAGCCGACCTGTCCCCCAAACCCGGCCTGGTCGACCGACGTGGCAACGGCGCCCATCCCGACATGTCTCTGGCCCTGATGCACGCCTCGGCCCTGGCCTTGTGGCCATGTCTGCGGCAGATGGCCGAAGCCGCCCAGACCATCGGCGCAATCAGCCCCCTCCTGCGTGCCACACTGGGGCAGCTCGGCCGCGAAGGCGAGGCGGCGATGCTGGCCGCCACCGGCGGGGTCAACACTCACCGTGGCGCAATCTGGGCCCTCGGCCTGCTGGTAGCATCCAAGGCCCTCGACCCCCAGGCGCAAGCCCCCACCTTGGCCGCCCGCGCCGGGCGCATCGCACTGCTTGATGACCCGGCCATGCCCCCGCAAGACAGCCACGGCCTGCAAGTATGCCGCCGCTATGGCACTGGCGGTGCCCGCGAGCAGGCGCAACAAGGTTTCCCAGCGGTTATCGCTCACGGCCTGCCGCAACTGCAGCGCAGCCGCGCCGCTGGAGCCAGCGAGCCGCACGCCCGGCTCGACGCGCTGCTGGCGATCATGGCCGTGCTCAACGATACCTGCGTGCTCTGGCGCAGCGGCCCGACCGGGCTGGCTGCCGTCCAGCACGGCGCCCGTAGCGTGCTGAGCGACGGCGGCAGCGCCACGCTGGCCGGGCGCCGGCAGCTGCGCCGGCTGGATCAGCATCTGCTGCACCTGAATGCCTCACCGGGCGGCGCCGCCGATCTGCTGGCCGCCTGCCTGTTCCTCGACAAAGCCGGGAGCCTGTGACATGGAAACCCTGACCTTTCAATTCCCCGCCGCTGCACCTGGGCGTGGCCGCACGCTGGTGGGCTGTGTCAGCTCCGGCGACCTTGAGGTGCTGATCGAGCCTGGCACCGCCGGCAGCTTGCAAATCCAGGTAGTGACTTCGGTCAACGGCAGCGCTGCCCGCTGGGCGCAGCTGTTCCAGCGCCTGTTCGAGGGCCGCAGCTGGCCGGCCATGAATATCGACATTCATGATTTCGGCGCCACCCCAGGCGTGGTGCGCCTGCGTCTGGAGCAAGGCTTCGAGGAGATCGCCCATGACTGATATCGCACGCCTGCTGCACAGCCGCAGCTTTGTCGAACTGGGTGCCCGCCAGCGCGCCCGCGCCGTGCTCGACCCGGGCAGCTTCCGTGAACTGCTGGGGCCGTTCGACCGGCTGATGTCACCCTGGCTACCGCGCCAGGGCATCGTGCCCCAGGCCGATGATGGCGTGGTCATCGCCAAGGGCCTGCTGAACGGGCGCAACGCTGTGGTTGCCGCCATCGAAGGCGGCTTCCAGGGCGGCAGCATGGGCGAGGTGGGTGGTGCCAAGATCGCCGGTGCGCTGGAACTGGCGATCGAAGACAACCGCAACGGCATCCCCACCTGCGCTGTGTTGCTGCTGGAAACCGGCGGTGTACGCCTGCAGGAAGCCAACCTGGGCCTGGCGGCAATTGCCGAAATACAGGCGGCGATTGTCGAGCTGCGCGCCTGGCAGCCGGTGGTCGGCCTGGTCGCAGGTTCGGTCGGCTGTTTCGGCGGCATGTCCATCGCCGCCGGCCTGTGCAGCCACTTGCTGGTCACCCGCGAAGCCCGCCTGGGCCTCAACGGCCCGCAGGTGATCGAGCAGGAAGCGGGCATCGGTGAATACGACGCCAAGGACCGCCCCTTCATCTGGAGCTTGACCGGCGGCGAGCAGCGCCACGCCAGCGGCCTGGTCGATGCCTATGTGGCCGATGACATCGAGGCGTTGCGCGAACGCTTGCTGCAATTGCTCGACGAGCCTTCAAGGGATCGCGCCGGTCAACACGCCTGGTTCCTCGAACGCCTGGCCCGGCTGGGCGATGGCTGCCCGCAACTGGATGCCGCTGCCGTGCGTGACCTTTACCAAGGAGAAGCCAAATGAACCGTGCCTTGAACTGGCTGCCGGGCCTGGCCGGCGGGCAAGCCTTGCCCGGCTACCCCGCGTCGTTGCGGGTAATCGATGGCGAACTGGACAACCGCCTGGCGCGTTTCATCGCCGTGGTGCCGGACGCCGACAACCCGTTCCCCCGGGCGCGCTCTGGCGAAGTCGGCCTGCTGGAAGGCTGGGGCCTGGCCAAGGCCGTGAGCGAAGCGGTCGAGGCTGACCGCCACGGTCAGAAGCGCGCCATCGTCGCGGTGATCGACGTGCCCAGCCAGGCCTATGGCCGCCGTGAGGAGGCATTGGGGATTCACCAGGCTTTGGCCGCTGCGGTGCAGGCCTATGCCCAGGCGCGGCTGGCCGGGCACCCGGTGATCGGCCTGCTGGTCGGCAAGGCCATGTCTGGTGCCTTCCTGGCCCACGGTTACCAGGCCCAGCGCCTGATCGCCCTGGACGATGCCGGGGTCATGGTGCACGCCATGGGCAAGGCGGCGGCGGCACGCATCACCCTGCGCAGCGTCGAGCAACTGGAAGCCCTGGCCGCCGAGGTGCCGCCAATGGCCTACGACCTGGCCAGCTACGCCTCGCTGGGTCTGCTGTGGCGTCGCCTGACGGTGGACAACGCCGAGATGCCGAGCAGTGCCGACATCGCCCAGGTACGTGCCTGCCTGGCTGATGCGGTGCGCGACATCGGCAGCTCGAGCGACCTGTCGTCGCGGCTGGCGGGCGAAAACCGCAGCGCCTCGCGCCAGGTGCGCGAACAGCTGCGCCGCCAGTGGCAGGGCGCTTGAGATGAACGCGCCAAGGCCGCACGACCTGCTCTGGGGCATGCCCGTATCGGGCCTGCCTGCTGATGCGCCGCGTTGGGCGCAGGATGTGCTGCTGAGCGGCCAGCCGGTGGTGGTGCGCCGTGCCACCTGTGCGGACGCCTGGGTGGCGGTGGGGCTGCGTGGCCAGGGCAGGGCGCAGCGGTCGGGTGTACTGATGCGGCTGGCCGATATCCAGTGTCAGCAAGGCCCCGAAACGCTGCGCTGGCAAGCTGAAAGCCCTTGGCCTGCATTGCAGGCCCTGGCCTCGGTCACCCCGGTACTGGATGCCAGCGGGATGGCGTGGGGGCCGACAGGTGGGGTGGGGTACCAGATCGCCACTGGCATTGAGGTGGTACACGCCGACAGCGACCTGGACTTGCTGCTGCGCACCCCACAACCGCTGGCCCGGGCGCAGGCGCGTGAGCTGCTGGATATCCTCGATTGCGCGCCTTGTCGTATCGACCTGCAGCTGGAAACCCCGGCGGGTGCGGTCGCCCTGCGTGAGTGGGCCGGCTTCGCCCGCCGCGTGCTGCTCAAGTCGGCCCATGGTCCACGCCTGGTCAGCGACCCATGGGCAGCGATGGAGCGTGCAGCATGAGCAGCTTGTTCGCCTTCCCCGGCCAGGGCGCCCAGCAGGTGGGCATGCTGCAGCGCCTGCCTGAGGGTGTCGGGCAATTGCTGGAAGAGGCCAGTGACACCCTCGGCCAGCAGGCCCTGGCACTGGACAGCCAGCAGGCCCTGCAGACGACCCGTGCCGTGCAGCTGTGCCTGCTGCTGGCTGGCGTGGCCTGGGCGCGCTGGCTGATGCAGCGCAGCCCCGCGCCGGATTACGTGGCGGGCTTGTCGATTGGCGCCTACCCGGCGGCGGTCACGGCGGGCGCCCTGGGCTTTGCTGATGCCGTGCGCCTGGTTGCCCTGCGTGGCGAACTGATGCAGCGCGCCTATCCGCAAGGCTACGGCATGACCGCACTCAGCGGCCTGGACCTGGCCTGTGTCGAACGCTTGCTGAGCGATGCGGGCGGCGAGGTGTATGTCGCCAACCTCAACAGCGACAACCAGATTGTCATCGCCGGTAGCGATGGCGCGATGGCTGCGGTTGCCGCCAGGGCACGCCGCCTTGGCCAGGGCGTGGCCCGGCGCCTGGCGATCAGCGTGCCGTCGCATTGCCCGTTGCTGGATGGCCCGGCGGCCGAACTGGCCAGTGCCTTCGCCACGGTCGAGCTGCAGCGACCGCGTATCACCTACCTCAGCGGCAGCAGCGCGCGGCCGATATTCGACCCACAGCGTCTGCGCGACGACCTGGCCGGCAACATGGCGCGGGTGGTCGACTGGCGTGCCACGTTGCGCAACGCCTATGAGCGTGGCGTGCGCCTGCACCTGGAACTGCCGCCCGGCAACGTACTCAGCGGGCTGGCCCGGCCGGTGTTCGAACAGGGCAGGGTGGTTGCTGTTGAAGGCACACGTTGGGATACCCTGGATGCGCTGCTGCGCCAGGAGGTGGCCGACGAACGATGATGGCAACACCGCGGCGGATGGTGATCCCTGTGGGAGCGGCTTTAGCCGCGAAGAACTCAACGCGGTGCATGGCACCGGCTGCGCCGGTGTTCGCGGCTAAAGCCGCTCCCACAGAGTTCAGTTCCATGGGGGCGAAAGCTGCACAAAGTGTGTTTACGAAGAACAACAACAAGCAACTTCGACACTACCTGAGGACAACAACAATGATCATCTATGGTGTGGCACTGCTGGCGGTCTGCACGCTTGCCGGCGTCATCGTCGGCGACTTCCTGGGCGTGCTGTTGGGCGTCAAATCCAATGTGGGCGGGGTCGGCATCGCCATGATCCTGCTGATCTGCGCACGCCTGTACATGCACCGCAACGGCGGCATGAGCAAGGAATGCGAGTTCGGCGTGGGCTTCTGGGGCGCCATGTACATCCCGGTGGTGGTGGCCATGGCTGCCCAGCAGAACGTGGTCACCGCCCTGCACGGCGGGCCGGTGGCGTTGCTGGCGGCGGTGGGTGCGGTACTGGTGTGCGGTGCGACCATTGCCCTGATCAGCCGCAGCCACCGCGGCGAACCCTTGCCGGCAGTGGAGGCCGGCCCCGAAAGCAATGTGCAGGCTGCCCCTGCAGGAGGGCGTTGATCATGTGGCCGATCATTGACAATGCCCTGGAACATAACGGTTTGATCACCGCCTTCGCGGTGGTGGGCGCGATCATGTGGTTGTCGGTGGTGCTGTCGAAGTACCTGACCTTCGGCCGCGTGCACGGCTCGGCCATCGCCATCGTCATCGGCCTGGTGCTGGCTTGGGTCGGTGGCACCATTACCGGTGGCCAGAAAGGCCTGGCCGACATGGCGCTGTTTTCCGGCATCGGCCTGATGGGCGGGGCCATGCTGCGCGACTTCGCCATTGTCGCCACGGCCTTCGAGGTGCAGGCCACCGAGGCGCGCAGGGCCGGGATGATCGGCGCGGTGGCGCTGCTGCTCGGCACGGTGCTGCCGTTCATTGTCGGCGCTGCGGTGGCCTACGCCTTCGGTTACCGTGATGCGGTGAGCATGACCACCATCGGTGCGGGTGCGGTGACCTATATCGTCGGGCCGGTGACCGGGGCGGCGCTGGGGGCCAGCTCGGACGTGATGGCGCTGTCGATTGCCACCGGGCTGATCAAGGCGATCCTGGTAATGGTGTTCACCCCGGTATCGGCGCGCCTGCTGGCGCTGGACAACCCACGTTCGGCGATGGTGTTCGGCGGGTTGGCGGGGACGGTGTCGGGGGTGACGGCCGGGCTGGCGGCGACCGACCGGCGGCTGGTGCCGTACGGGGCGCTGACAGCCACCTTCCATACCGGGTTGGGTTGCCTGATGGGCCCGTCGATCCTGTACTTCTGCGTACGCGCCCTGGTTGGTTGACAACAATCTGCTGGACTGCGCAGGGCCCTTGCAGGAGCGGCCTTGTGTCGCGATCGGGCCGCAACGCGGCCCCAGCGATATCCGCTCCGCAGCCAAGACCCTGGGGCCGCTGCGCGCCCCATCGCGACACAAGGCCGCTCCTACAGGTACTGCGACAACCTCGAGAACAATGCTGTACCTGTGGGAGATTGCCCAGCCCTTTGGGCTGCGCTGTCGCGTAGAAAACTGAATTCGCAAGCGGCCGCGTACCCTGTGGGAGCGGCTTTAGCCGCGAAGAATCCAACGCGGTGCATGGCACCGGCTGCGCCGGTGTTCGCGGCTGAAGCCGCTCCCACAGAGTCCCTGCTAATTCGATGAGTTATGTGCAGTTCTATGAGAGCTGGCTTGCCGGCGATGAGGCCTGTCGACTGAAGGTGGCAGCCGTACGCGGGCGTGAGAAAGCCGAGAAGAAGCTAGCAAAGACCCGGCCAGGCGAAAGACCGCCCACGTACGGCCACCATAGAGGTGCTGCTAGCTTATCTGTCGGGTTCTCATGCCCGGTCACCGGAGCGACCCGAAAACGTTATCCGTGAGGTGTTTCCCCGACAACAGCGATAGTTCGGCAGCGCGCGTAGGATAATTCCCAAGCGGGTCGTTTCTGAAGTATTTGGTTTTATGTTCAGAAATGTCTTACAGGTGATGGCTTTGTTGGCTGTGGGGTGTAGGGCGAGAGGTTGGGGTCAGGGCTGCCATGTGTCCGCCACTCCATTGTCGGTGCCAGTGAGATCGAGCGCCGCCCGCGCGGCGCTTCGCGGGGCAAGCCCGCTCCCACATTTGTTGCAACGTGGCCATGTCTGTTAGGCCATGGTTGTCAGCCTTGTTGGTCTGACTCGATTTCTCGGTTGGCGCTGCTGCCGCCTCACCAGTCTCAAGACGTGCTCCAAGGCAGGCAACCATGGCCTGACAGGTTCGGCACGTTGCAACAAATGTGGGAGCGGGCTTGTCCCGCGAAGCGCCGCGCGGGCGGCGCTCGATCTCCCAGGCAATGAAAATCTCATGACAAACACCCGCAACCCACCCCCCGTTTCGGGGAAAACCGCTGGGGAATCCTCCCCAATCTGTTTCGTTTGCCGCTGCAACCAGCTGAAAATAAAAGCAATCCGCTCCTGGCATACACCTTGCTCCAGCTCCCCGCAGAGATCCTGTGTCCCGGAGGTGCGGCATGTCTACGCCACTCAAAGGCCCCATCCTGTCATCACTCGTTCTGGCCTTGCTCGGCTGGGAGTCGACCAGCGAAGCCGCCGTGCAGTGCCAGCGCACCCTGGTCGCCAACGTGGTGGCGCTGGACCAGCCTCTGATGTTCAACCGCCTTGGCGCGCAAAACGCCAACGGCATGATGTTCGCCCTGCGCGAGGATGTGGTGGACGACAAGATGGTCCCCCTCAGCAGCGGCGGGGCGGCGGTACCGGGCAAGGTCACCCTGCGCCCGGACAAGCGCCCGCGGCCCATCGTGCTGCGGGTGGCTGCCGGTGAATGCCTTACCGTCAACCTGACCAACCTGCTCGACTACAAGGCCAACCCCAACAAGCACGGCATCGAGGCTGAAGAGCCCGAGGACGAAGAGGAGGGGCCGGAGCTCGAAAATGAAGCCGCCGAAGGCTTCGTCGCCGACGAGCAGGTGGCCGAACGCATGGTCGGCTTCCAGGTCAACGGCATGCAGGCGGTCAACAGCATCGCCGACATTTCTGCCTACACCGGGCGTAACGGCAACTTCTTCGTCAGCCCCGGCAGCACCCGCAGTTATACCTTGTACGCCGAACGCGAAGGCGCTTTCGCCGCTACCAGCAAGGCCGCCACCTTCGGCGGCGAGGGTACTGCGGGCAACGTTGCCAACGGCCTGTTCGGCCAGGTAGTGGTGGTGCCCAAGCTCGGCCGCACCTACCGCAATACCCTCACCGAAGAAGAAATGCGCCTGGCCACCACCGGCCGTACCGCCACCGGCCAGCCGGTGATCGACTACGAAGCCCGCTACCCGCAAATGCAACCCTGGATCGCCGAAGGCAAGGCCGGCAAGCCGATCATTGCCATGGTCGACGGCAACCAGATCATCAACAGCGAAACCGATGCCATCGTCATGGGCCCCAACCCCGATGGCAGCTTCCCCAAATCCACCTACCCGCTGGAAAGCCTGGGCAAGCGCAACCCGGCGTTGCCCAACCGCCTGGAGGCGTTCCGTGACTTCGCCTCGCAGTTCGCCGACGAGGTGGCCGGCACCCAGGCATTTCCTGGCTATTGGGCCGACCCGGTGATGGGCCACGTGCTGGAACCCACCCGCGACTCGTTCATGATCAACTACGGTTCCGGTGGCATGGGCGCCGAAGTGGTGGCCAACCGCCTGGGCGTGGGGCCGATGCACGACTGCCTGTCGTGCGCCTATGAGGAGTTCTTCCTCAGTGCGCACACTGTCGGTGATGTCGGGACCTTGGTGGACGTGCCGGCCAACGTCGGCCTGGAGCACATCCGCCCTGGCGAGATACCACCAGCCAGCGCCGTCGGGGTCAAGGCCAGCATGGCCCTGTTCCCGGCGGAACCGGCCAACGTGCACCACAGCTACATCGGTGACTTCACCAAGTTCCGCAACACCCACAACGGCCATGAACAGCACATCTTCCACCTGCACGGCCACCAGTGGCTGTTCAACCCCAATGACGACAATTCCGACTACATCGATGCCCAGGGTATCGGCGCGGGGGTCGGCTACACCTACGAAATCGCCAATGGCGGTGCGGGCAACCGCAACCGGGTGGCGGGCGATGCCATTTACCATTGCCACTTCTACCCGCACTTCGCCCAAGGCATGTGGGCCATGTGGCGGGTGCACGACGTGTTCGAGGAAGGCACCCGCCTTGCGGTGAGCGGGCAGGGCGAGAACGGCTTCCACGACACCCCGTTCGCCCTGCGCAGCGGCAAGCCAGCAGTTGGCGCCCGGGCGCTGCCCGATGGCGAGATCGTTGCCGGCACGCCGATCCCGGCCATCGTGCCGCTGCCCGGCAAGGCCATGGCGCCGATGCCAGGCAAGGTGGTGGTGGTACCGAAGCTGTCCGAAGAGCTGGTTGCCGCCAACGATGACGACGAGCCCGAAGAAGAGGATGACGAACCAGGCGACCAGACGCCGGTACGCAAGGCCATCGGCTCGCTGGCGCTGGTCGACCGCAGCGACGCCAACCGCAACGCCGACGGCACCTTGAAGAACCCTGGTTATCCGTTCTGGATCGGCGGCATGGAAAGCAGCGTGGGCAACCGCCCACCAACCCCACCTCTGGACATGCTCGACCCGGCCATGGCACGCCAGCTCAAGGAAAGCGGCAAGGCACTGTGGGCCAACCTCGACCCGAACCAGGTCGATGGCTGGGACGGCGGCCTGGGGCGCCACGCGCTGGACGGCGTATCGGCTGGCGGCGAAGCCGAAACCACCACCACCAAGCTCGATTTCACCAAGGTGGTACACAAGGCCAAGCCGATCTACCTGCCTGAAGAGGGCACCGATGTCGAGCAAGCGGCCATGCAGTTCCACGCCCTGGCCGAACACCCAAGCTTTGCCCTGATCCCCGGCAGCCAGCCGGTGGCCAAGGCGTTCCGCACCAACGGCGCCTTGCCGACGGCAGGCGCGCCGTTCTACGAGCCGTGCATGGATGACCGGGGCAAGCGCCTGACCCAGTCTTCCGGGGCAGGCGAGTACTTCAGCGGCGAAAGCCTGTCGGGCCTGAACTTCCGTGGCGCGTCGGCCTTCACCGCCGACCGCCCACGCATCTACAAGGGCGCCAACATCCAGTTCGACGCGGTGTACAACAAGGTCGGCTATCACTTCCCGCAGGCCCGCATCATTGCCCTGTGGGAAGACGCTTGGCCGGTGATCACCAAGCAGCGCCCGCCAGAGCCGCTGGTGATGCGCATGAACACCTTCGACTGCACCATGTACCAGCACACCAACCTGATCCCGAACATCTACGAGATGGACGACTACCAGGTGCGCACCCCGACCGACGTGATCGGCCAGCACATCCACCTGCCCAAGTGGGACCTGACCGCCGCCGACGGCTCGGCCAACGGCTGGAACTACGAAGACGGTATCCTCTCGCCCGGCAGCGTGGTCGAGCGGGTGCAAGCCATTCGCGCCTACAACGGCTGCACCCAGGGCGATAGCCGCGACGGCACCGCCGCCTGCCCGCAAGCCCGGCAGCACCCGTACTTCGGCCGCTTCGGCCGGGCCGACTGGCTGGGCGCACGCACGGCCATGCAGCGCTGGTTCGCCGACCCACTGGTGAACGTGTACAACGTGGACCGTGGCCTGGGCACCATCTTCACCCACGACCACCTTGGCCCATCGACCCACCAGCAGCTTGGGCTGTATGCCACCGTATTGGCCGAACCGGCCAACTCCACCTGGTACCACGCCGAAACCGGCGAGAAACTGTACAACCCGGCCACGCGCCAGGACGGTGGCCCGACCTCGTGGCAGGCAGTGATCCAGACCGGTGACCATGATGGCGACGGCAAGAACGACAGTTATCGCGAGTTCTTCCTGGAATACAGCGACTTCCAGCACGCCTACGAGGCCGGTGTGTACGTCGGCGCCGGGCCGGACGGCATCCCCAATGGCCAGTCGTACCCGGCCACTGCAGACAGCTTCCGCTACGCCATCAACCCGCCGGTGCGCGGCAAGGCGTCGAACCTGCTGGAGGCCATCGTCGAGGAACGCGGCGGCATCAACCCGGGTTGCCCGAGCCGACCTTGCCCGCAGGCGATCTCGGTGGATGACCCGGGCATGTTCGTCGTCAACTACCGCAACGAGCCCCTGGCCCTGCGTGTATACGACCCGAACAAGGTCGGCCCGGACGGCAAGCGTGGCATGCAGGCCGACGGCCTGGCCGGCGACCTCAGCCATGCCTTGCAAACCCGCACCGACCGCGCCATTCCGGCACTGAACCTGGCGCCCTCGGCGATCACCTCGGCGGTCGGCCCCACCGGTGGCACCACGTTGTTCCCGCCGCACATCAACGCGGCCGGCAGCGAACCGGGCGACCCGTTCACCCCGATGCTCCGCACCTACTCCGGTGACAACGTACGCCTGCGCATGCACGCCGGCGGCCATGAGGAGGAGCACAACGTCACCTTGCATGGCGTGAAGTGGCTGCAGAACGGCACCGGCTACGGCAACAGCTCCAACTCGGGCTGGAAGTCATCGCAGATGATCGGTATTTCCGAACAACTGGGCTTCATGGCGCCGGTGTCGATGATCTCCAGTTCGGCTGCCACCAACGGTGACTACCTGTATTCGCTGGATGCGGCCCTGGAGGGCTACTGGAACGGCATCTGGGGCATCATGCGCAACTACACCGCGCAACGTGCCGACCTGTTCCCGCTGCCAAACAACCCGCAGCCGGTGGCCATGCGCAACACCGTGAACTTCGACGGCATCTGCCCGAAAACCACGGCCAACCCCAACGGTATCGGCAGCCGCCCCACGGTCAAGCGCAGCTACGAAATCGTCGCGGCACTGGCCAACGACATCCTCGAGAACCGCAACGGCGTCAGCATCAACGACCCGGCTGGTGTCGGCCAGCATGTCGGCGGCCCGCTCAAGGCCAACGGCGGCACCCTGGTGTTCAACAGCCGCAAGACCGCCATCCCGCTGGTCAGTGGGGTAGACCCCGAAGATGGGGAACCCTTCACCATCGGTGGCCACAGCGCGCCGCTGCACGACCCGACCGCGATCCTGTATGTGCGCAAGGCCGACCTGGACGCCACCACCGGCAAGCTCAAGGCGGGCGTGCCCGTGGAACCGCTGGTGCTGCGTGCCAACGCCGGCGAGTGCATCAGCGTTACCCTGGAAAACCGCCTGCCGCTGGTGATGCCAGACCTGCCCAGCACTGCAGTGATGCACAACGTGGTCAAACGTGACCGCTTCGACAGCGAGGGTGCCACCGCCTTTGCCAACAACCTGATGCGGCCGTCCAGCCACGTGGGCCTGCATGCCCAGCTGCTGGCCTACGACATCACCAAGTCGGACGGTGCCAACGTCGGCCTCAACCCGGTGCAGACCGTGCCCCCGCGTGCCGGCACCAGTGGCGCCTGGCCGACCCGTACCTACCAGTACTATGCGGGCCACCTGGAGCGTGAAGGCAAGCCGGTGTCGCAACTGGGCCGCACGGTGGACAACATCAACAGCACGGCCATCGAGTTCGGCGGCCTCAACCTGACCCCGTCGGACGTCATCAAGCAGCCGCAGAAAGGCCTGGTGGGTGCCATGAGCATCCTGCCGCAAACTGCCACCTGGACCGAGGACGCCGCAACACGGGCCCAGGCCACGGTCAAGGTCAGCGGCCAGCCGGACTACCGCGACTTCGTCACGGTCTGGCAGCGTGCGCTGAACATGCGCTGGGCCGACGGCCGACCGGTGGAGGGGATCAATACCGAAGGCAACGGCGCCGCCGGCGACCCGCAGGACAACGGCAACATGGCGGTCAACTACAAGACCGAACCCCTGTGGCTGCGCTTCGGCATGGCCCCCGACTCACCCTTCGGCCGCGCCGGCGGCCTGGGCTTTGGCGATGTACCCAACGCCCACATGGCCTACGCCAACGCCCTGGTCGGTGGCGACCCGCAAACCCCGGTGCTGTACGCCAAGCCCGGCCAGCCGGTGCGCAACCATATCGTGATGCCCAGTGGTGGCAGCCGCGGCATGGTCTACCAGCTGGATGGCCACTTGTGGCCACTGCACAACTACCAGGCCGAGAAGAACGACGTGGACGGCTACCCGCTGAGCCTGCCCGGCATCGGTTCGGTGCGCTTCGGCTACAACCCGATGGCCATGTACATCGGTGCCCAGGAAAGCGTCCTGCCGGCTGCGCACTTCAGCTTCATGCTGCCCAGTGCCGGCGGCGCCAACGCGGTGGCGGGTGACTACCTGTTCCGCGACTACGCCGCCTACGGCAACCTCTCGGGGCTGTGGGGGATCTTGCGGGTGACCAATGAAGCGCCACCGGCAACGGCACCGGCGCAGTGAAAGTGGATGGGGGCGCGAAAATGAACAAGAAGACCCGCCTTGGATACATGGGGGTAGCACTGGGGGCTGTGCTGATCGGCCTGGGCGTGGCCTATGAAAGCCTCTGGTGCGATCCGCGCGAGCTGTTGCAGGAATCTGCCGACCCGCAGGCCCTGCACCGGCTCAGCCGGGACGGCGTGACCGTGGAGTTCGAGGCGCGGCCGCTGGCGGGGGGCGAGCTGCAGGAGGGCAGCTTCGCCAATATCCGTTTCAAGGTCAGCGACCAGGCCAGTGGCCAGCCGCTGTCGGGCATGGCCCCGGGGGCGTGGATCGACCCGACGCAGTCGGCCCCGGAGGGGGACCGCGACCAGAGCTGCAAGGCCCGTGTCGCGTTGTTCCTCAAAAGCAGTATCGGCGCCCGTCCGTTGCTCGACCTGAATAGCTACTTCCTGTTGATGATGAACAAGGACGCCAGCCTGACGGTGATCGACCCCACCGTTTCTGTGGGCGGCGTGACCAGTACCATGGCCCGTATCGACCTGCCTGGGCGGCCCATGGACTGGGTGGCAACCGGTGATGACAAGCAGGTGTTCGTGTCCATTCCCGAGCGCGGCAAGGTCTCGGTGATCGACACCGAAACCTTCACCCGCGTGGCCGACCTGGACGCTGGCGACCAGCCGCTGCGCGTGGCCCTGCAGCCGGACCAGCACCGGCTGTGGGTAGGCGACAACAGCAGCGACCCGGCCAAGGGCGGGGTAACGGTGATCGATGTACCGGGGCGCAACACCCTGAAAACCTTCAACACCGGCGGCGGCCACCACGAAATCGCCTTCAGTTCCGACTCGCGCTACGCCTTTGTCAGCAACCGTGACAGCGGCACCTTGAGCGTCATCGACATCCCGGAGATGCGCCTGGCCAAGACCATCAAGGTCGGCCCGCACCCGCTGTCGGTCAGTTATTCGGCATTGTCCCAGGCGGTGTACGTGGTCGATGGCAAGGAGGGCAGCGTGCGCGTGTTCGATGCCCGCAACCACCAGCTGCGCCACACCGTCCAGGCCGAGCAGGGCCTGGGGCCGATGCGCTTCAGCAGCGATGGCCGCTACGGCATCGTGCTCAATACCCTGGAGAACCAGGCGCTGGTGATCGACGCCAGCACCGACAGGCTGATCCACCGCATCCCGGTGGCGGCCGAACCGTACCAGCTGACCTTCACCAAGGGCTATGCCTACGTACGCGGCCTGGCGTCGCCGAAGGTGAGCATGATCAACCTGGCCAGCCTGGGCGAAGGGCGCTCGCCGATCATCCAGGGCTTCGAGGCCGGCCCGGCGGCGCCACGCCAGGCTGGTGACCTGCCGCTGGCCCAGGGCCTGTCGGTGTCACGTGACGACAATTCGGTGTTCGTGGTCAACCCGGTGGACAACACCACCTACTTCTACGCCGAAGGCATGAACGCACCGATGTCCGGCTACAACAACCGTGGCCACCAGGCTCGCGCCGCCATTGTCGTCGACCGCAGCCTGCGCGAGCTGGCGCCGGGCGTGTACGGCTCGACGGTGAAGATGCCCGCCGCCGGCAAGTTCGATGTGGCCTTCCTGCTCAACCAGCCGCAGATCATCCACTGCTTCAGCACCGACGTGGCCGTGGCGCCGAATACCGGCAAGCGCAAGGGCGCGCACGCCGAGTTCATCGGCCTCGACCGGCCGTTGTCGCAGCACAGCGCCATTACTGCACGGGTGCGCATCGTCGGCGACGACGGCCAGCCGCGCCTGGGCCTGAGCGACCTGAGCCTGCGCTACTTCCTGGCGCCTTCGTCGATGCCGCGCAACTTGCAGCTGGAGGAGGTGGGCGAGGGCATCTACCAGGCCGCCCTGACCCTGCCCGAAGCCGGCGCCTGGTACCTGCATGTGCAATCGCCGTCGCTGGGGCGCAGGTTCGCCGAGGAAAACTACACCAGCCTGCGCGTCCTGCCGGCCGCAACGTCCACCGTTTCCGAGAATGATGTGAGGAACCTGCGATGAACGCCAAGCATCCTTGCAAACTGCTGGCCCTGAGCCTGGCTTTTGCCGGCAACCTGGCCCTGGCCCATGGCGGCCACGATCATGATGGCCACGCCGCACAGCCGCCGGCGGCGCGCCAGGAAAAGGCCAGCGTGCGCTTTGCCGATGTCTCGCTGCTGAACCAGGACGGTATGCCGGTACGCCTGGAGAAAGACCTGGTGGGCGACCATCTGGTGGTCATGGGCTTCATCTACACCAGCTGCACCACGGTGTGCCCGGTGGTGTCGTCGATCATGGGCAAGGTCCAGCAGCAGCTGGGTGGCCGGGTAGGGCAGGACATTCATCTGGTGTCGATCAGCGTCGACCCGCAACGTGACGACGCCAAGCGCCTGCAGAGCTACGCCAAGGCCTTCCAGAAGGGGCCGGGCTGGAGCTGGCTGACCGGCACGCCGTACGCCATCAGCGAAACCCTCAAGGGCCTGGGCAGCTTCAGCGCCGACCTCAGCCAGCACCCGCCGCTGATTTTGGTGGGTGACGGGCGCACCGGGCACTGGACGCGCTACTACGGCTTCACCGACCCGGCAGTGCTGATCGATGAAGTCAACCGCCTCGGCGCCCGCCGGGTGCATGCCAAGAGCACGGCGATTGCCGACCATCACGAGGTGCAACCATGAGCCAGACAAGCTCCCGGCGCGTAGGCATGCGCGGTTTTGACTGGCTGGTGCTGGGGGGCTGCCTGTGGATCCTCGCCTCGGTGGCGTTGGCCCATGACGGCCATGCCCCGCAGGCGCCAGAACCGCAGCCGGCCCCGCAGGCGGTGACCAGTGGCGGCGGCACCCGTGATGCCCAGACCTGGTTCACCGACACTGTGCTCAAGGACCAGAACGGCCGCGAGCTGCGCTTCTACAGCGATGTGCTGAAGGACAAGGTGGTGATGCTCAACGTGATCTTCACCCACTGCACCGACGCCTGCCCGCTGATTACCCGCAAGTTGCGCGAAGTCCGCGAGGCCATGGGGCCGCAGCTGGCCAGCCAGGTGACCTTCGTGTCGATCAGCAGCGACCCGCTCAACGACAGCCCTGAGGTGCTCAAGGCGTTTGCCGGGAAGCAGGGCGTGGACGGGCCCAACTGGTTGTTCCTGACCGGTGACAAAGCCAATGTCGACCTGGTGCTCGGCCGCATCGGCCAGTTCCTGCCCAGCCCCGAGCAGCATTCGACACAGCTGATTGCCGGCGATGTGGCCGGCAAGCGCTGGAGCAAGATCCGCCCGGATGCACCGCCGGCGGCGATTGCCCAGCGCATGCAGTTGCTGGCCCTGCCTTTGGCAGGGCGGTGAGCATCATGCGCAGTACTTCGCCAATGCCGGCGCCAAATTTGGCGCGAATCCCGGCGCGAATCCCTGTAGGAGCGGCCTTGTGTCGCGATCGGGCGCGCAGCGGCCGCAGGACCGGCGAATGTGTTTCATCAGGTACTCCGGGTATGCCGGTATTACGGCCGCTGCGCGCCCGATCGCGACACAAGGCCGCTCCTACAGGGATTCGCGTCTGTATTGAGGCAGTGCTGCGCTATCTGGCATTCGCAGTAGGCATTGCCATGTGCAGCGGTGCACTCGCCCTGGACCTGACCGAACATGAACAAGCCGGCAAACACCTCTACCGCCAGGGCGTCTCCAGCAGCGACGCACAGCTGCAGGCCCGGGTCGGTGCCAGCGACATGACAGTCCCCGCCAGCGTGCTGCCCTGCGCCAGCTGCCACGGCAACGATGGCCGCGGCCGCGCCGAAGGGGGGGTGCGCCCACCCAGCCTCGACTGGCAACGCCTTGCGCTAGGCCAGGGCGAACGCGAGGTCAACGGACGACGCTATCCGGCCTACACCGACAGCAGCCTGGCCCGGGCCATTCAGCGTGGCGTCGATCCGGCAGGCAATCGCCTGGATCCGGCCATGCCGCGCTTCGAGCTGACCCTGGCCGACCAGCGCAATCTCACGGCCTACCTCAAGCGCCTGGCCGAGGAGCGCGATCCCGGGGTAGAGGAGGGCGTGTTGCGCCTGGGCACCTTGCTGCCGGCCTCCGGCCCGTTGGCCGAGGCCGGGCAGGTGGTGCGTGCGGTGCTGGAAGACGGCCTGACGCAACTCAACCAGCAAGGCGGCATCCACGCGCGACGCCTGGAACTGGTGGTGCTCGACCCGGGCGGCAACCCCGCCAGCGCCGAACGGGCGCTGCAGCAATTGCTGGAGCAGGAGCGGGTGTTTGCCCTGATCGCGCCATTGGCACCGATGCTCGACCAACGCCTGGCAACCTTGCTGGCCCCCCATAATGTACCGCTGATCGGCAGCACCCCACGCAGCGGCGGCAGCCCACAGATTTTCGACCCGTTGCCCGGCTTGCCCGCGCAATTGCTGAGCCTGGCCGGCCACGCCCGAGCGACGCTGGGCCTGAAAGCGGACGACTTGCGTGTGGTGTATGCCGGCAATGAACAAGCGGCGTTGGCCGAGCAGGTGCGCGAACGCCTGCAGCAGCAGGGCTGGGCAACACCTGCGGCCCAGGCCTTTGCTGGCCAGGCCGTGGACGGGCAGGGCATTGTCTTCCTCGGCCGTGCCCAGGCCTTTGCCGAACTGGCTTCGGCGCTGCAGTCAGCCGGCCGCCAGCCATACCTGTTTGGCGCCTCCAGCCAAGTGACCGGCGCCGTGGCGCGCTTGCCCGAGTTCTGGTCGCAACGGGTGTTCCTGGCTTATCCCTACGTGCCCGAGGACTGGACCGAACAGGGCCTGGCGACGCTGGCCGGCCTGCAGCAGCGCCACGGCCTCGACCCCCGCCAGGCGTCGCTGCAGGTCAATACCTTGTGCGCCCTGCGGCTGCTGAGCGAAGCGTTGAAGCAGACTGGCCGTGACACCAGCCGCGAGCAGCTGATTGCCGCGCTGGAAGGCCTGCATGATGTGTTCACCGGCCTGACCCCGGCCTTGGGCTTCGGCCCGGGTCGCCGCCAGGGCATGGCCGGTGCCCATGTGGTGGCGGTGGCCCTGCCCGGGCCGCGCTTTACCGCAGTCACCCCGTACCGGCCGCTGCCGGACAGCCCTTGAGCGGAGGTTGCCATGCGTGTTCTGTTGTTGTGCCTGTTGCAGGTACTGGCCAAGGCAAGCTGGGCCGATATGCCGGCGGCGCGGGTCAACGGTGTGGAGATCGGGACGATGCGCCTGGAGCGCTATTTCAGCGAATACCTGGACACCCAGGGCCGCGCGGTGGCCAGTATCCGCAACCCGAACCTGTACCAGCGCCTGCGCGACCAGGCCCTGGATGAACTGATCGACAAGGAGCTGTTGTGGCAGGAGGCCCAGCACCGCGGCATAGCCATCAGCGACGAGCAGGTGTCGGCGCATGTGGGCCAGGTCGAGGCTGCGCTTGGCAGCCCGGCAATTTTCGAACGGCGGCTGGCGGAAGCGGGTTTCGATAGGGCACAGTACAATGAGTACACCCGGCGCGAGCTGGCCGCGCAGCAGGTGTATGCCCAGCTCAGCGCGATCGCCGCGCCCAGCCAGGCCGAAGTGGAAGCATTCTATGATGCCAACCGGGAAACCCTGCAAGGAGCGCAGCAACAAAGTGACGAGCCTTCGGTCATACGCGAACAGGGCCTGGTACTGGCCAGGGCCACGCTCATCGGGCAGCGGGAGGCGCAGGCGCGCCAGTCCGTGCGCCAACGTTTGCGCGCGTCCGCTACGGTGGAGATCGCCGACTGAGGTCCCTGATGGCGTTTACCCAATGATGGGGAATAACGATCTGGCAGCGTGCCAGCAGTTTCCCCGCATGTGGGGAACGGGGCCGGCGTGCCTGCCCGTCGCGTTGCCGACGCTGGACGGTGCCCTCGGAAAATCAATGACTTACAGTGGTGCAGCATGACTATTCACGCCTGGCACGAAGCCTGCTCAAGCCTGTACAGGGGCGCACTTCGCAGACCGGGTTACCGGGCAGTTCTTGGGAGTCGACCTTGGTGAACAGAGTATTGGTAGTCGATGACGAACAGACTCTTGCGCAGAACCTGCAAGCGTACCTGCAGGCGCAAGGCCTGGAAGTTCATGTTGCCCACGACGGTGCCAGTGGTATCGAGCAGGCCGCAAGCCTGGCACCGCAAGTGATCGTGCTGGATTACCGCTTGCCCGACATGGAGGGTTTTCAGGTTCTGGAGACCGTACGCAGGAACAGGCAGTGCCACTTCGTGCTGATTACCGCCCACCCCACTGTCGAGGTGCGTGAGCGGGCCGCCGAACTGGGGGTGAGCCATGTCCTGTTCAAGCCGTTCCCATTGGTGGAACTGGCCCGTGCGATCTTCGACCTGATGGGCATCGAGCGCCGGCGCAGGGCCACGGACAACCCGGCTGAAGGGTTCGTCGAGCGACGCCAGAACAGGAACGAATCGTTCCCCCTGCAGTTGTACGATGGAAGCTGGGTTTTGGCCGACCGCCGCCGTAACGGCGCCAAGCCTCCAGGGCCCGACGACGATCAACTGCTCACAGGGGAATAGCGGCGCCCGCACCCCTGGCCGAGCCAGCCTGCGACGCGCCCCTGAGCGGAGTCGCAGGCCATGCCAGAAGCACTCGATGCATCACAGGAAGCGTTACTGCCTGCACCGGCCTCTTCGCGGGTAAACCCGCTCCCACAGGGGCACTGCAATCCTGAAGATATCGAAAATCCTGTGGGGGCGGGTTTACCCGCGAAAGGGCCGGAACAGGCAAAAGCGCATTCTGCCTACCCCCGCGACCTGCTGGCCCAGGCCCGCCTGCAAACCAGCGACGAACGCCTGCTCACTCGCCTGGAACAACTGGCCTGCGACACCCCCGACACCTTCATCCAGCGCCTGGGCCTGACCCTGCATTACCCGGTGCTGGACAGCCACACCCTGCTGGCCAGCACCCCACGCTTCGACAAGGTCAGCCTGGCGATGTGCCTGAAGCGCGAATTCGTGCTGATCGAGCAGGGCGGCCAACTGCTGGGCGTTTTCGCCGACCCCTTCGACCATGCCCGCCTGGCCTGGATCGACGATGTGCTGCAAGGCGCACCGCTTTACCTGGCCCACGCTGCAGACCTGGCTACCTTCCTGGCCCGCCACGAAGAAAGCTTCCACGCCGTGGATGCTCTTGACCACGACGCCGAAGCCAGCAGCGAAAGCGACCCGCTGCAGCGCCTGTCGCTGGCCAGTATCAGCGAAGACCAGAGCCGCGTGGTCAAGCTGGTCAACTCAACCTTGTATGACGCCCTGAAGCTGCACGCCAGCGACATCCACCTGGGCATGACCGGCCAGGGCCTGACCATCAAGTACCGTATCGACGGCGTGCTCAACGGCGCCGGCAAGGCCAGCGGCAGCGCCTTCGCCGACCAGGTGATCTCGCGCATCAAGGTGATGGCCGAGTTGGACATCGGCGAAAAACGCGTGCCCCAGGACGGCCGTTTCAAGGTTGCCGTGGGCGACCGGCAAATCGACTTCCGGGTATCGATCATGCCCAGCATCTTCGGCGAAGACGCGGTGCTGCGGGTGCTCGACAAGCAGGACCTGTCCGACCGGGTCAGCGGTGTGCAGCTGCAGGCCCTGGGCTTTGCCGAGGAAACCCTGCGCGCCCTGCGCCGGTTGGCTGCCGAACCCTACGGCATGATCCTGGTCACCGGCCCCACCGGCAGCGGCAAGACCACCACCCTGTACGCCATGATCAGCGAGATCAACCACGGCGTGGACAAGATCATCACCATCGAGGACCCGGTCGAATACCAGCTGCCCGGTGTGCTGCAGATCCCGGTCAACGAGAAGAAGGGCCTGACGTTCGCCCGTGGCCTGCGCTCGATCCTGCGCCACGACCCGGACAAGATCCTGGTCGGTGAAATCCGCGATCCCGACACCGCGCAAATCGCCGTGCAGTCGGCGCTCACCGGCCACCTGGTATTCACCACCATCCACGCCAACAACGTGTTCGATGTGATCGGCCGCTTCAGCCAGATGCAGGTCGACCCCTACAGCTTCGTCTCCGCGCTCAATGCGGTGCTGGCCCAGCGCCTGATCCGCCTGGCCTGCCCGCACTGCGCCACGCCGTGCGAAGTCGACGACGACACCCTGTACGGCGCAGGCCTGACCCGCGAGGGCGTGGCCGGCTGGAAGTTCGTCCGCGCCCAGGGCTGCGGCCAATGCCGCGGCAGTGGCTACCGCGGCCGCAGTGCCATCGCCGAACTGCTGCACCTGGACGACGACCTGCGGCAAATGATTGTCGAGCGCCGCCCTCTGTCGCAGATCAAGAACCTCGCCTGCCAGCGCGGCCTGCGCCTGCTGCGGGCCTCGGCCCTGGACCTGGTCCGGGATGGCCGTACCACTCTCGAGGAGATCAACCGTGTCACATTCATCTGATCGTGGCGCTTACAGATACAGCGCCGTGCTCGGCGCCGAAGGTGCAGGCCTGGGTAGCTGGCACGCCAATCACCACCAATGGCTGGGCAGCCGCGACTTTACCTGCGATGCCGCTCAACCGGCCTGGGAGGCCGCCGTCGACGCCCTGGCCACGCTGCTGGCCGAGCATGCCGTGCGTGGTGCCCAGTTGCGGGTGCTGCTGTCGGCCCGCTACAGCCGCTTCTGCCTGGTGCCCTGGAGTGATGCCATCAGCCACCCGCGCGAGCTGGACGCCTACGCCCGGGCCTGTTTCGAAAACCTCTACGGGCAGCCGCTGGACGACTGGCGCATCGTGTTGTCGCCCGAGCCGGCCGGTGCCGCGCGCATCGCCACGGCGTTGCCCGAAGCCCTGCTGCAGCGGCTGCAGGCGCTGGGCCGGGAAAACCACCTGAGCCTGCGCTCGGTGCAGCCGTACCTGATGGCCGCCTACAACCGCTGCTCGGCACAGCTGGAACAGGGCGACTTCCTGTTCGTCCTGGCCGAACCGCGCCGCAGCGTGCTGCTGCTGGCTGCCGGCGGGGCCTGGCAGCAAGTGCTGGCGCAAGGCTGCGCCGATAGCGACCAGGCCCTGCAAGCACTGATCGAGCGCACCTGCGAGCTGTATGGCGAGCACCTGCCACGGGTCTACCTGCATGCCCCGGGCCGGGGCGAGGTGCCGCAACTGGCGGCGGTGCAACTGTGCCAGCCGGCCAGCGATGCCGACCCGCTGTGCGCCATGTGGCGGGCGGTGGCCTGACATGCGCCGCCTGGACCTGGAGTTCCAGCCCCGGCGCAACAGCCCGTTGGCCTGGTCGCTGCTGGCCGTGGCGAGCGCCATGGTCGCCGGCCTGGTGCTGCTGCAACAAAGCTTGCAGGCCGAGCAGGTCGAGCGGGAGGCCAGCGTGCACAGCCTGGAGCAACAACTGGGCCGTCGCCCGGCCACCGTCGCGCCGCTGAGCAGCGCCGCCAGCCGTGAACAGGCTGAGCGCCTGGCCCAGATGCAAAGCGTCTCGCAGCAGTTGCAACGGCCCTGGCAGCAGCTGTTCGCCATGCTCGAAGCGCAGCCCCAGGACGACGTGGCGTTGCTCAGCCTGGCCCCCTACGCGCGCAAAGGCCAACTGCGCATCACCGCCGAGGCGCGCAACCTGGAAGCGATGCTGCAGTACCACCAGCGCCTGGAAGCCAGTGCCGAGCTCAGCGATGTGTCGCTGCTCAACCACGAGGTGCTGGCCGCGCAGCCCGAGCGCCCGGTGCGCTTCACCCTCACCGCCACCTGGGAGACCGGCCATGCGCGCCCGTGAATCGCTGAACAGCCTGATCCTCCAGGAGCGCCTGCGTCGCATCGGCCCGGTCGGCCTGGCGGCGGTTGCGGTGGGCCTGCTGGCCGTAGGCGTGCTGTGCGCCGGGGTGTTGCCGCAATGGCAGAACCTGCGCGAGCTGCGCGCCACCGAAGCGGACGCTAGCGTGCAGGTCGAGCGGGTCAGGCGTGGCGAGCTGAAGATCGCCGTCAAACCCGAGCAGCAGGCGCTCGATAGCCTGCGCCAGCAACTGCCAGGGCAGCCCCAGGCCAGCGAGCTGATCGAGCGCCTGTACCACCTGGCCAGCGCCGAGCATATCAGCCTGGCGCGTGGTGAATATGCCCTGGGCATCGACCCCAGGACGCAGCTGGCGCGCTACCAGATCGTGCTGCCGGTGCGCGGCAGCTACCCGCAGATTCGCGGTTTTCTCAAGGGCCTGCTCAAGCAGTTGCCGACCCTGGTGCTGGAAGACCTGGAGCTGCAACGCAAACGCATTGGCGACAGCGAGCTCAATGCCCGCCTGCGCATGACCCTTTACCTGTCGAGGTCGTGATGAACACACAACGTGCTGTCATCTGGGTTGGCTTCCTCGGCGTCAGCGCGGCGCTGGCCTGGGCCCCGGGCCACTGGTTCGGCCAGGAAGATAGTGTCGCCCCCTTCGCGGGCGCGCCCGCTCCCACAGAGGATTCGGCTGCGTCCCCGTCCCCTGTGGGAGCGGGTTCACCCGCGAATAGGCCGGAACAGGCCTCTGGTGATCTCTTCCCAACCCAGCAATGGACCAGACCCCAGGCCCTTGCCACCGTCACCGAACAACCCGTGAACGCCGCCCCGGTCGCCCCCTCAGCCCCGACCGCCCCGGCCCTGCCATTCCAGTTCATTGGCCGCATGGGCGAGCGCGACGACCTGCAGATCTTCCTGCAGAGCGGCGAAAAACTCTACGTCGTGCGCCAGGGCGACGTGATCGAAGACACCTACCGCCTCGAGCGGGTATCGGCCAGCGAACTGCACCTGGTCTACCTGCCTTTGCATCAGTCGCAGACTTTGTCTGTAGGGAGCGCACCATGAAGTCGTCAAAGCTGTGCAAACCGGCTCCGTTCCTGCTTGTGGCGCTGTGCGTGGCCATTGCCGGCTGCGGCTCCAGCGCGGTACGCAAGGACAGCGAACAGTTGATGAAGGAGGGCCAGTACGAAGCCGGCATTGCCAGCCTGGAGGAAGCCCTGCGCGAGGACCCGCGTGACACCGAGCTGAACATCGCCCTGGCCCACAGCCGCCAGGCCGCGGTCGAGGCGCTGCTGACCCAGGCCGACGCCGACCGCATACGCCATGACTTCGCCGGCGCCCGCATGGGCTATGGCCGGGTGCTGACCCTGGAGCCGAACAACCGCCGCGCCCAGGAAGGCATTCGCCAGCTGGAGCTGATCCGCACCCTCGACGAGCGCGTGGCACTGGGCCAGGCAGCGCTGCGCCAGGGTGATTTGTTCGGTGCCGAGCGCTACATGCGCGAAGTGCTGCGCCTGGACCCGCAGAACCAGAAGGGCATTGCCCTGCGCAGCGACATCGAGAACGTCCAGGCGCGCACCGCGCAACCGTTCCCGCAGCTGCGCAGCAAACTGGAGCGACCGGTGACCCTGGAGTTTCGCGATGCCAACCTCAAGACCATCTTCGAGGTGCTGTCCCAGGTCGCCGGCATCAACTTCATCTTCGACAAGGACATGCGCCCGGACATGAAGGCCACCATCTTCGTGCGCGAGTTGCGTATCGAGGACGCCGTGGCGCTGCTGCTGGAACAGAACCAGCTGCGGCAGAAGATCGTCAATGAAAACACCCTGATGATCTACCCCGACTCGCCGCAGAAGACCAAGGACTACCAGGAACTGGTCATGCGTACCTTCTACCTGACCAGCATCGACTCCAACACCGCGCTGAACATGGTCAAGACCATGCTCAAGACCCGCGACGTGTTCGTCGACGAACGCCTCAACACCCTGACCATGCGCGACACCCCCGATGCCGTGCGCATGGCCGAGAAGCTGCTGCAGTCGCAGGACCAGTCCAACCCCGAGGTGGTGCTGGAAGTGGAGGTGATGGAAGTGGCCACTTCGCGCATCCTCGACCTCGGCCTGCAATGGCCCAACACCTTCGGCGTGCTGAGCTCCGACGGCCAGCCGGTGAGCGTGCTCGACCAGCTCAAGGGCATCGACTCCAGCCGCATCAGCATCGCGCCGGCGCCGCAGGCCAAGATCAACGCCCAGGACAAGGACATCAACACCCTGGCCAGCCCGGTGATCCGCGTCAGCAACCGTGAGCAGGCGCGTATCCACATCGGCCAGCGGGTGCCGATCATCAGCGCCACCTCGGTGCCGTCCACCCAGGGCCCGGTAATTACCGAAAGCGTCACCTACCTGGACGTGGGCCTGAAGCTTGAAGTGCAGCCCACCGTGCACCTGAACAACGAAGTGGCGATCAAGGTAGCCCTGGAGGTGAGCAACGCCACCCCACTGGAGGCCACGCGTCAGGGCACCATTCCGGTCCAGGTCGACACCCGCAACGCCCAGACCACCCTGCGCCTGCACGATGGTGAAACCCAGGTGCTGGCCGGCCTGGTGCGCAACGACCACAACGCCAGCGGCAACAAGATCCCCGGCCTTGGCGACATCCCCGGCCTGGGCCGGCTGTTCGGCAGCAACAAGGACGACATGAGCAAGTCGGAGCTGGTACTGGCGATCACCCCGCGCATCGTGCGCAACCTGCCGTACCAGAGCCCGTCGGACATGGAGTTCGCCACCGGTACCGAGTCGGCCATGCAGGTGCGGCAGATGGCGCCGCTGCCGCCGGCAGACGTGCCTGGCAATGCCCCGGCCACCGATACACCGGTGGTGGAGAGCCAGATGGCGATCGCCCCGGCCAAAGGGAGCCCGCGGCCATGATCGCGCAGCGCCGCATGCAGGGCTTCAGCCTGATCGAGGTGGTGCTGACCCTGGCACTGCTCGGGCTGCTTGCCAGCATGGCCGCGCCGCTGACCGAAACCGTGGTGCGCCGCGGCAAGGAACAGCAACTGCGCGAGGCGCTGTACCAGATCCGCGACGCCATCGACGCCTACAAGCGGGCGTTTGATGCCGGCTACATCGAGAAGCGCCTGGACGCCAGTGGCTACCCGCCGAACCTGCAGGTGCTGGTCGACGGGGTGCGCGATGTGCGCAGCGCCAAGGGCGCCAAGTTCTACTTCCTGCGGCGCATCCCGCACGACCCGCTGGTGGCCGCCAAGGGGGAGGACGAAGGCGGGTGGGGGCTGCGCGCCTACGACAGCAGCCCTGACAACCCGCGTGAAGGCGAAGACGTGTTCGACGTGTATTCCAAGGCCCGCGGCAAAGGCCTCAACAACATCCCCTACGGGCAATGGTGACAGCCATGAAGCGCAGCCGAGGCTTCACCCTGATCGAACTGCTGGTGGTGCTGGCGATCATCGCCACGCTGATGACCATCGCCATGCCGCGCTACTTCAACAGCCTGGAGAGCTCCCGCGAAGCCACCCTGCGCCAGAGCCTGGCGGTGCTGCGCGAAGCGCTGGACCACTACTACGGCGACACCGGTCACTACCCGGACTCGCTGGAGCAACTGGTGGAACAGCGTTACCTGCGCAACACCCCGGTGGACCCGATCACCGAGCGCAGCGATGCCTGGCAGCTGGTGCCACCGCCCGAAGGCGTGGCCGGCGGCGTGGCCGATATCAAGAGCGGTGCCACAGGGAGGGCGCGCGATGGCAGCCTGTTCGCGGAATGGTAAGGCCGACGCCGGCTTCACCTACCTGGGCGTACTGCTGCTGATTGCGGTCAGCAGCGTGGCCCTGGCCGCCACCGGCACGCTCTGGGCCAGTGCTGCCCAGCGTGACCGCGAACGCCAGCTGTTGTGGGTAGGCAGCCAGTATGCCCAGGCCCTGCGCAGCTACTACCGCGCCTCGCCGGGGTTGGCCCAGTACCCGCAGGAACTGGCCGACCTGCTGCAGGACAACCGCTTCCCGCAGGCCAGGCGGCACATTCGCCGGCTGTACCCCGACCCCATCACCAACAGCGACGATTGGGGCCTGCTGCGCTCGATCGATGGCCGCATCACCGGCGTGCACAGCCGCTCGGACGCCACCCCGTTCAAGCGCAGTGGTTTCAGCGCCGAATGGAGCGGTTTCGACGGGCTGGAACACTACAGCGACTGGCAGTTCGTCGCCGAGCAGGCCTTTACCGAAAGTGCCGGTGGCGTGCAGACCCATGCCGGCCCGGGGGACACGCCATGAGCCGCCTGGCCGCGTTGTGCCTGGGCCTGCTGCTGGTGGCAGTGCTGGCCACCTCGGCCAGGGCCGGGGACGAGGACGAGATGCAAGGCTTCATCGTCGACAACACCATCTCGCACATCGGCCACGACTTTTACTACTACTTCGCCGACCGCCTGCGCGCCACCAGCCGGCTGGATTTCAACCTGGTGGTGCGCGAACGCCCGGATGCCCGCTGGGGCAGCCTGGTCACCGTGGAGTTCGAGCGTGAGGTGGTGTACCGCCGCTTCCTGCCGCCGAACACCACCGAGCTCAAGGACGAGGCCGTTGCAGCAGCCGACCTGGTCAAGCAGCAAATCATCCAGCGCAAGTTGCAACGCCTGCTGCAGGACACCACCGATCTGGAGAGGGACGAGCTATGAAGCACCACATACCCCGTTGCATCGCCGCCTGCCTGTTGGCCAGCGCGTGTGCCGCCCAGGCCACCGAGCTGGTGTACACCCCGGTCAACCCGGCCTTTGGCGGCAACCCGCTCAATGGCACCTGGTTGCTGAACAACGCGCAGGCGCAGAACGATCACGACGACCCCGACCTCAAGGACCGCTCCTCGGCCTTTGCCGGCACCACGGCCCTGGAGCGCTTCAGCAACCAGCTGGAGTCGCGGATGTTGTCGCAGTTGCTGGACAACATCAGCAACGGCAACACCGGCAGCATGGCGACCGATGCGTTTCTCATCGACGTCATCGACGATTCCGGGGCCTTGAGTATCAAGGTCACCGATCGCGCCACAGGAGAAATTTCGATCATTGAGGTCAGCGGCCTGAACCCTTGAGGGGGCAAGGCTATTTGTTGGGGAGAGAACACCATGAAACGTCTGCTGAGCACGCTGCTGATCCTCACCGCCCTGGGTCTGCATGGTTGTGGCCTGCGCGAACCGATGCCCGCCGAACAGGACTCGGAAACCCCGACCCTGACCCCCCGGGCCTCGACCTACTACGACCTGATCAACATGCCACGGCCCAAGGGCCGGTTGATGGCGGTGGTGTACGGCTTCCGCGACCAGACCGGGCAGTACAAGCCGACCCCGGCCAGCTCGTTCTCCACCAGCGTCACCCAGGGCGCGGCCAGCATGCTGATGGACGCCCTGAACGCCAGTGGCTGGTTCGTGGTACTGGAGCGTGAAGGCCTGCAGAACCTGCTGACCGAGCGCAAGATCATCCGTGCTTCGCAGAAAAAGCCTGATGTACCGGAAAACATCATGGGCGAGCTGCCGCCGCTGCAGGCCGCCAACCTGATGCTGGAGGGCGGCATCATCGCCTACGACACCAACGTGCGCAGCGGTGGGGAAGGCGCCCGGTACCTGGGTATCGACATCTCCCGCGAGTACCGGGTCGACCAGGTGACCGTGAACCTGCGCGCGGTGGACGTGCGTACCGGGCAGGTGCTGGCCAACGTGATGACCAGCAAGACCATCTACTCGGTCGGCCGCAGCGCCGGGGTGTTCAAGTTCATCGAGTTCAAGAAGCTGCTCGAGGCTGAGGTGGGGTACACCACCAATGAGCCGGCGCAGCTGTGCGTGCTGTCGGCGATAGAAGCGGCGGTGGGACATTTGCTGGCGCAGGGGATTGAACGGCGGCTGTGGCAGGTGGCGGGGGATGCGGGGGAGGGGCAGGCTACGGTGGACAAGTATTTGAGCCAGAATCAGCAGCCGTGATTGAGCTTGAGGGCCTCTTCGCGGGCTTGCCCGCTCCCACAGGTACCGCGCTGGCCTCAGGCTTGGCGCGATTCCTGTGGGAGCGGGCAAGCCCGCGAAGAGCCCGGTACAGGCGACACATTATTTTCATCACTGTTGATACCCTTGGCGGCGGGGATGACCTCATTGCTTGCTCGCCTCTGTAGCGGCCTTGCGCCGCCTGGCAGTAGCCAGGTCTGGCGCCTGTGTTTTCCGGTATTTCTTGATGAAGTCGTGAAGCAGGCTGAGCGCCAAGGGGGTGGCGCCGAGGAGAGTGGTGCCGATGCCGAACAGGATCGCAACTGCGCTGGTGTAATACTCGGCGAGCAGTCCTGCTACAGGAATGGCGATCACCATTGACACTTTGAAAAGCGCGCTGGTTATACCGGTGACCCTGCCCAACACATCGGCTGGGACGACGGTTTGGCGAAGTGTCCAAACCGCAATCACTACGTAGGACTCGAAAAAACCGACGAGAAAGCACGAGGTGAAAAACACAGCTTGGTTGGGCAGGAGCAGTGGCAGTGCGCCGGATACGGCCATTAGCAGGCAGCACAGGAGTGTAAGTTTGCGATTGCCAAAAAATGCAATTGCCCTTGATGCTGTCAGCCCCGAGATGATTGCGCCTGCGGCGAGCCACACCAAGAGATTAGGTGCGTTCTGGGCGCTGAAATGGCCGGTCCCCACTGCGTAGATGAGCACATTCAGCAAGTACACTCCGGTGAAGGCATTGTTACCCATGACCACAAGGACAAGGCGGAGCAGTGGTTTGTTGCTTGTCAGGATGCCGATGCTTTCCAAGAAAGAGCCTCTCCGTTGTCTCGGGTGAGAGGTGGGCTGGCTGCTGGGCAGTGCGAGCAGGTAGATCAGTCCAGAGATGCAGAACAGACCTGCGATCCCGAAAAAGCCTATCTTGGGACTGCTCAGTGACAGGAGTAGCGAGGCGATCAAAGGGGCGAAAATCAGTGCGATGTTTTCAGTGACCAGTAATGTGGCGTTCAGTTTGGGGAGTTGTGAAGCCTGGGCAACACTGGGCAGAACTGATGAGCGCAGATTGTTGAGGAAGTACGTGCCGATTGATACGGCGGCGAGAAAAATAACCGTCTCAGCGAGCGTTTGGTCTGGCAGTCGCACGCTGTAGCATGCCGCTGCACCACCGAGTGCTATGGCAATGGTGCAGCCGAGTCGGCGTTTCTCGAAACGGTCTACCAGAACCCCGATATAATAGCCGAATAGTACGGGGCCAATGTATGCGAGCGCCCGAAGAAATGATCCGAGCACGCTGTCACCACTATTGAAGATAAAAAAGAGCGGTGTATAGATAAAAAGCACTTGAGTGCAGAAGATTTCGATGCCGAACGCTGAGATCAGCAGGTGTGCCGCGTTAGGTTTATTCATCTTCAATGTCCATTTGTAGATTGTGCCGTAACTGTCTGGGCGACTGTTCCTAAGAGGGCTGTTGTGGTATTGCAAATAAGCTGGGCGAACATCCTCAAATATAATTTGAGGCATTGTTGGTGCGCTATAGGCTGAGATGAAGACGCTTTGAACGTATGCGCGGCGACTAATTGCTCTAGCGCAGCCGTGTTGAGTGGCTGAGGGTGCTGCTAATAAAGTATGCGTTGAGCAAATGCTAGAGTAAGTACTAGGCTTCCCGTAATCTACAGTTGAATACCATGGTGTCTTCCAAGTTGTGTCATTTGGGCTGGATCAGGGTAGGAGGGTGTTTTCCTGCTGTCAATGTTCTTGACTTTATTTGGTTTGTAAGTGTTTGTTGTGGTTCCCTATTTGTAGGAAATGTATGTAGGGATATGAGGTGCTTGTAAGAAGCTTTAGGGTTGTCGAGTGTGGAATTGCTTGGTTAGCAAGGTTTGAGATGTTAGTCAGTGTGGGCTGAGGCTGATTTCAGTGTTGCTACGGTGGAGAAATACCTGAGCCGAGATCGCCGGCCTCGAATCAGATTCATCAGCACCTGCGCTCCCACATGGTGGACAGCTGGTTATGAGTGAGAGCTGGTAAGAAGTGTTACTGAGCATGCCCTTAGCTTGAAACCCTTCCCCGACACCGGTAGTCTTTGCCCGCTGCTGTAAGTCCAGCAGTCGGGTTTGGTCACCCGCAATCATCAAGGCGCACAAGCGCCCGCTCTGCGATACAGTTGGCGCTTTTTTGTGCCCGGCTGTCTCGTTTTATGGCGGCTGTGCGTGGGGCGCCTCCGTGCGCGCCGGTTTCCTTGATTCCCGGTTGACCAACCCGCGTACAGTCGCCACCCATTCGTTTGGTCACGTTGTGTGGCGGCTCCAGTGAATCAAGGAGCAACACAATGACAAAAGGCTTACCCGATCCTCCCGTACGCGCCACCACGGCGTCCTCCAGTTTCTCCACCTGCGAATGCAGCCACCCGCCGTTGTTTGCCGTGCGTTCGGGGGTGGACTACGAAGATGCGCTGGTACACCTGTCCACGCTGCTCAAAGGGGCATTTGCGACCAATCTCAAGGCACTGGAGCTGGCCAAGGGGACCTGTCGTGATCTGTTGTTGAGCAATGATCATGGGCTGGATTCGGCCAAGGCGGTGGTGGAGGCGTTGCTAGATGGGGTTGAGAGGCAGCAGCTGGTTGGGCGGAAGACGGTGCCGGGTGTCTGACGGGCCTTGGGCGTTGTTGGACTCAAGCGGCAGCCGTGATTGACCTTGAGGGCCTCTTCGCGGGTGAACCCGCTCCCACAGGTTCAGCGTCAACTCAAAGCCAGCACAGTACCTGTGGGAGCGGGCGCGCCCGCGAAACAGACAACGCGAGCGCTGTTCAAATCGTGCAAGCCTGCGAAGAGGACGATGCATGAAACCACGTTCTTCAGGTCGTTCAGCCCTCTTTGGCATAAGGTCCCGAACAGGTAGATGAAACCTTGCACCCACAAGCAAGCTCCGCAGGCTCGAATACCAAAGAAATACCGTTGAACAAGACACTACCGTCACCGCCAGAGACCAATGCAAATGTCCCTCCATGAAGCGCGCATGGCGCACGATCTCCGAGAATGCATTGTTGCCGCCCGTTGACAAGAACTCCGCTTCCTTCCCCCATCCGACCACCCCCGCTGTGGGGATCACCTTTTCGAATCGCACCTTGTCGGGACATCGCTCAATCCTTTGCGCTGTTTTGCATGATTGCTTCGTAAAGGCCGGCCGGTACGGCATCAGGATCGTGTTTGCAGGCGGCAGCCAGGAAGCGCATCAGCAGTTCATCCGGCTCGAAGCGCATGCCTGGCGGGCAGGTCAGCCTGGCGTAGGGTGTTTTCATCAATGGGTGGTCGATGGAAGGGTTCGGCAGGCCCAGCGAACGGCGCAGGTTGAGAATGGCCAAGATCTCGGCGGGGTAGACGGCCTCGAAGGGGGAGCCGAATTCGAAATTGCCGGAGTCGAGTTCGCGGGATGTCAGGGCGATGCGTTGGACATGGGTATCGCAGGCCGCCACCAGAATAGGCGCCAGTTTATCGGGATCAGGTTCGCGCCAATGGGCGACCAATTGACCCCAGGCAGGGTCGCGAGGCAGGGCGTGCTTGTCGAGGTCAAGCGGTTTGCCGAGCCAGTCACCGATGATGGTCAGGCCGAAGGCCGCGTAGCGAAGGCTGGTGCCTATCGGCAGGTTGTGGCCATCGCTGACACCGTAACCATTGGTAAAACCCGACAACACAGCACTGTGACAAGGCGTTATTACGGCAAATTGTCCGGTAGCCAGGGCACACAGCATTACGTGAGTGATGCCATCCAGATCATCAAGGCCAAACCGTGTGGTGCCCTTTAAATTTTCGACGATTACGCTGTTGGCTACGAGTAGTTTCAATATGCCTATGGCAATTGTACGGGGCGCTTTCAAGTAAGGGTTCTCAGAGGCTTGGAGCAGACTTTTTCCTATGTCATTTATGCCGAGTCTGAATATTTCGTCGGCGGCAATAGCGATGCTGTCGTTTCCGTTTATGTAATCAATGACTCTATGTTTTTCTAGCGAAGCATCAGCTGAGGCCCATTTTTTAATACTTTTGAGGCTGCTGGTTAGCCGAGAGCTATTGGTAGATGTCATGTCGTCACCACGTGTTTATCTGAATTCCGGTTGAGCTGCCTGCGAGCGTACTTAACTGTCCATCATGTGAAAAAAACACTTGAGCGTGCAGGTGTGAGATCTTTCCACTACTCATCGCATTGCGCAGGTGTGCTGCTTTAGCGGCTATATCAGGGGTTACTGTTTTTAGGTCGTCGATATTCCAGCCGCCCTTTTTTCTCGCAATCAGTTTCTGTATTCGCTCGACATTCGCATTGCCGCCAGCCATTTGTGTCTTCAAAAAACCAGGCGTCTTGCTCTTCCCCAACGTCGTCTTCACCTCAATCACCAACAGCGTCCCAGCCTCGAACTTCAGTTCCTCCAGCGGCGCCGTCCCCTTCAGCCCATCAATGTGATGCCGCATTTCCTGTGTCGTCGGATTACGCACCGTCATCGAGGGCGGTGGTGGTACGTACACCAGCATGTCGATGCCCTGGTCGCTCTTGTTCTTCAAACCGAACTGGCTGGGCCGGGAAGGGTGGGTGCTCAGGCCGAGGATGTTCTCCGGCTTGACCTTCCAGTGGCTGACCAGGGCAGCCGCCAGGGCTTCTTCGCCGGCATCGGCGACGACCCGGGTCAGGCTGCCGCCCATGCGCACCGGCCCGATGCTGTGCTGGATCATGGCCACCAGCCGGTCGCGCAGGGTGGTGGCCATGTAGGCGTAGTCGGCCTTGCCGCCGACCACATCGAGCGCGACCAGGCTGGCATTGCGCTCCACCGAGTGCAGTTCATGCGCTGTGACCGGCAGCTCACCCTCGCGGCTGCGTCGCTGGATGCGGGTTTCCAGTACGGTGACTTCGCCGGCGCTGCGGTTGCCAAGGCGCCGGACTTCCTCTTGCGACAGCGCGGCGTTGTCGAGGCGTACGGTGGTCATGCTGCCGGGCTGCAACTTGTGCATCAGCCAACGGGCGCCGCCGATGGCGGCCGGCAGCAGCAGGGCCAGGTTGATGGCCATGAATACCTGCTTGCCACGTGCCTCGGCAGTGTCGGGGTTGGCCAGGCGCGCCAGGTCGGTGAAGAACTGCTCGCCGATACTCAGGCCTTCGCCAGTGATCATGCGGCTGCTGCCGTCGACCATGGCATCGGCGGCCAGCGCGGCTTCCAGGGCGACGAAGGCATAGCGGCCGAGGGTTGCGGCGCCTTTGATACCACGGACCACTGGCACCATCGCCAGCACCCCGAAGGCGAATTCGCCCGCGCCAATGACACCTTGCCAGAAGCGAGCACGGGCCTTGGCTTCGGCGTAGTGCCGGGCCAGCTGTCCACAGGCCTGTTCGATCGGGTACAGACCAGTGGGCGTATGCCAGGTGTAGGGCGGGCTGATGCGCTGGGTGCCGTGTTCGTCGACGTACTCTTCCCGTTGCGCTTCGGCCCACTGCACATGGGTGAAGGTGGCGAAATAGATCTTGTGGTCGGTGAAGAAGAAGTTGCTGTGCAGGGTGAAGCCATAACCGTGCTGGCTGCGCTCGCCCATGTGGTCGAGTACGGGCGGGGGGAGTTCGTCGAGGCGGATCTCGTCGTCGATGCACACCAGCTGCAGCTTTTCGCTGGCGGCAAAGGCATGAAACTCAGCCAGCCAGGCATTGCCCAGCGTGTCGCTGGCATGCTCCAGGACCTGCTGGAGGAAGGTATCGCGGTGGTTGCGTTCCTGGTCGCGAATCCAGGGGTTGTTGCGAAACCAGGCAGGGCCGACGCCGTTCTGGGAGGGGATGCCTAGCAACTGGTCGCAACCGTCGCCGCCGTCGAGGGAGAACAGCGCGCCGGGCAGGGAGCAGGGCACGCAAATGTCGACGGGGATGGGCAGTGCGCCATTGCGGGTATTTTCGAGCAGCGCCTGCAAGCCGGCCATGATCAATTGGCCGAGTTTGTTTGTAGAACGGCTTCATAAAGGCCGTCTGGCATTGCAGCCGGGTCGTGCTTACATACGGCGGCTAAGAACTGCACCAACAGCTCATCAGGTTCGAAACGCATGCCAGGCGGGCAGGTCAGCCTTGCATAGGGCGTTTGCATCAACGGGTGTTCGATGGGCGAGGGGTTGGTTAGCCCCAACGACCGACGCAGGTTGAGGATGGCCAGGATTTCGGCAGGGTAGACGGCCTCGAAGGGGGAGCCGAATTCGAAATTGCCGGAGTCGAGTTCGCGGGATGTCAGCGCGATGCGTTCGACATGGGTGTCGCAGGCGGCCACCAGGATCGGCGCCAGTTTATCGGGATCAGGTTCGCGCCAATGAGCGACCAATTGACCCCAGGCAGGGTCGCGAGGCAGGGCGTGCTTGTCGAGGTCGAGCGGTTTGCCGAGCCAGTCACCGATGATGGTCAGGCCGAAGGCGGCGTAGCGTAGGGTGGTACCTATCGGCAGGTTGTTTCCATCCTCGACGCCATACCCACCCTCCAAAGCGGAGAGTACGGTTTGATGAAAGGGGGCTACGAGTCGGAGTTGCCCTGTTGCAATTGTACATAGTATTACAAGAGTTAAACCATCTTGAATCGCCCCTGGTTTCGTAGACACCTCCAAGCCTCATAATGAGGCCCAAATAGGAGGTGCCATGAGTCGTCAGCGTTACCCCGAAGAATTCAAGATCGAAGCGGTCAAGCAAGTGACCGAGAAAGGCAAACCTGTCGCCGATGTCGCCCAGCGCCTGGGCATGTCCGTGCACAGTCTTTACGCCTGGATCAAGGTCTACAGCAAGCCCCAAGAGCAGCGTCAGCAAGACGACGATCAGCAGGCCGAACTGCGCAAGCTACGCGCTGAACTCAAGCGCGTGACGGAAGAGCGAGACATCTTAAAAAAGGCCGCCGCGTACTTTGCCAAGGAGTGCGGCTGAAGTACGCCTTCATCAAGAAGCACTCGACTGATTACCCGGTGCGGCGCCTTTGCCAAACCCTCAAGGTGCACCCCAGCGGCTATTACGCCTGGCTGGCCGAGCCTCAATCTGCCCGAGCAAAAGAAGATCAACGTCTGCTTGGCTTGATCAAACACGCTTGGCTGGAAAGCGGAGGTGTATACGGCTACCGCAAAATTCACGATGACCTGCGTGAGCTGGGAGAGGAATGCGGCCGAAATCGAGTCAGGCGCTTGATGCAGGCGGAGGGGCTGCGTTCTCAAACGGGCTATCGGCGGCGTCCAGGGTTCTATGGTGGAAAACCAACAGTGGCCTCGCCCAACCACCTCGCGCGGCAGTTCAAGGTAAGTGAGCCGAACAAGGTCTGGGTGACAGATATCACTTACATCCGCACCTATGAAGGGTGGCTCTACCTCGCGGTAGTGCTGGATCTGTTCTCACGCCAAGTAATTGGTTGGTCAATGAAGCCAAGGATGTGCAGCGACCTGGCTATCGACGCGATGTTGATGGCTGTTTGGCGACGCAAGCCTCAGCAGCAAGTTATGATTCACTCAGATCAAGGCAGTCAGTTCAGTAGCTCGGATTGGAAAAGCTTTTTGAAGGCCAACAATGTAATCAGCAGCATGAGCCGGCGGGGAAACTGCCACGACAATGCCGTAGCCGAGAGCTTTTTCCAGCTTTTGAAGCGAGAGCGAATCCGACGAAAGATCTACACAACCCGTGAAGAAGCCCGAAGTGATATTTTCGATTACATCGAGATGTTCTATAACCCTAAACGCCGACACAGCAGTGCTATGCAGCTGTCTCCAGTAGAGTATGAGAAACGCTATTTCCTGAGCTTGGAGAGTGTCTAGAAAACCAGGGGCGATTCATCTAGATCCTCAATGGCCATCTGTCGAGATTTTTCAAGATTCCTGATCAGTATTAGATCGGCGACGAGTCTCTTGGCGATTCCGGAAATGAAATCCAATGATGCGCAGTTGTAAGTGTGCTTGGTCGCATATTGTAACCCGTTGCCAATGCTGTTCATCCCAAACCGGTGTAGTTCGCCGCAAGCAAGGTCAAGTGAACCGCCATTTTCGATGTAGGAGGTTAGGGTTTCGCTCCTTACGATCAAATCGTCAGAAGCCCATAGCTGGATTTGGTTAAGGCTGACTGGTAGCCTGTTTTTCGGTTTTTTGCTCATTTCTAATTCCACAGGTTTATTTGTATTCCCGCGCTATTGCCCGTAAGAGCGCTTGGAACGCCGTTAGGGTCAAAAAATACTTGAGCGTGCAGGTAGGCTGTTTTCCCTGAACTTGTGCTTTCTTTGATGGCTTGTAGTTTTTGTGAAAAATTTGGATCTGCTGTTGATAAGATTTTTTCATTCCATCCTTGTCTCTTGTTTTCAATTAATCTTCGTATGCGTGCAAGGCTGCTTTCGCCTCCTGATTTTTGGGTGTTGATGAAACCAGGCGTCTTGCTTTTCCCTAAAGTCGTCTTCACTTCGATCACCAACAACGTACCCGCCTCGAACTTCAGCTCTTCCACGGGTGCCGTCCCCTTCAGCCCATCAATGTGGTGCCGCATTTGCTGCGTCGTCGGATTACGCACCGTCATCGAGGGCGGTGGCGGCACGTACACCAGCATGTCAATTCCCTGGTCGCTCTTGTTCTTCAAACCGAACTGGCTGGGCCGGGAAGGGTGGGTGCTCAGGCCGAGGATGTTCTCCGGCTTGACCTTCCAGTGGCTGACCAGGGCAGCCGCCAGGGCTTCTTCGCCGGCATCGGCGACGACCCGGGTCAGGCTGCCGCCCATGCGCACCGGCCCGATGCTGTGCTGGATCATGGCCACCAGCCGGTCGCGCAGGGTGGTGGCCATGTAGGCGTAGTCGGCCTTGCCGCCGACCACATCGAGCGCGACCAGGCTGGCATTGCGCTCCACCGAGTGCAGTTCATGTGCTGTGACCGGCAGCTCACCCTCGCGGGGACGTCGCTGGATGCGGGTTTCCAGTACGGTGACTTCGCCGGCGCTACGGTTGCCAAGGCGCCGGACTTCCTCTTGCGACAGCGCGGCGTTGTCGAGGCGTACGGTGGTCATGCTGCCGGGCTGCAACTTGTGCATCAGCCAACGGGCGCCGCCGATGGCGGCCGGCAGCAGCAGGGCCAGGTTGATGGCCATGAATACCTGCTTGCCACGTGCCTCGGCAGTGTCGGGGTTGGCCAGGCGCGCCAGGTCGGTGAAGAACTGCTCGCCGATACTCAGGCCTTCGCCAGTGATCATGCGGCTGCTGCCGTCGACCATGGCATCGGCGGCCAGCGCGGCTTCCAGGGCGACGAAGGCATAGCGGCCGAGGGTTGCGGCGCCTTTGATACCACGGACCACTGGCACCATCGCCAGCACCCCGAAGGCGAATTCGCCCGCGCCAATGACGCCTTGCCAGAAGCGAGCGCGGGCCTTGGCTTCGGCGTAGTGCCGGGCCAGCTGTTCACAGGCCTGTTCGATCGGGTACAGACCAGTGGGCGTATGCCAGGTGTAGGGCGGGCTGATGCGCTGGGTGCCGTGTTCGTCGACGTACTCTTCCCGTTGCGCTTCGGCCCACTGCACATGGGTGAAGGTGGCGAAATAGATCTTGTGGTCGGTGAAGAAGAAGTTGCTGTGCAGGGTGAAGCCATAACCGTGCTGGCTACGCTCGCCCATGTGGTCGAGTACGGGCGGGGGGAGTTCGCCAAGGCGGATCTCGTCGTCGATGCACACCAGCTGCAGCTTTTCGCTGGCGGCAAAGGCATGAAACTCAGCCAGCCAGGCATTGCCCAGCGTGTCGCCGGCATGCTCCAGGACCTGCTGGAGGAAGGTATCGCGGTGGTTGCGTTCCTGGTCGCGAATCCAGGGGTTGTTGCGAAACCAGGCAGGGCCGACGCCGTTCTGGGAGGGGATGCCTAGCAACTGGTCGCAACCGTCGCCGCCGTCGAGGGAGAACAGCGCGCCGGGCAGGGAGCAGGGCACGCAAATGTCGACGGGGATGGGCAGTGCGCCATTGCGGGTATTTTCGAGCAGCGCCTGCAAGCCGGCCATGATCAATTGGCCGAGTTTGTTTGTAGAACGGCTTCATAAAGGCCGTCTGGCATTGCAGCCGGGTCGTGTTTACATACGGCGGCTAAGAACTGCAACAACAGCTCATCAGGTTCGAAACGCATGCCAGGCGGGCAGGTCAGCCTTGCATAGGGCGTTTGCATCAACGGGTGTTCGATGGGCGAGGGGTTGGTTAGCCCCAACGACCGACGCAGGTTGAGGATGGCCAGGATTTCGGCAGGGTAGACGGCCTCGAAGGGGGAGCCGAATTCGAAATTGCCGGAGTCGAGTTCGCGGGATGTCAGCGCGATGCGTTCGACATGGGTGTCGCAGGCGGCCACCAGGATCGGCGCCAGTTTATCGGGATCAGGTTCGCGCCAATGAGCGACCAATTGACCCCAGGCAGGGTCGCGAGGCAGGGCGTGCTTGTCGAGGTCAAGCGGTTTGCCGAGCCAGTCGCCGATAATGGTCAGGCCGAAAGCGGCGTAGCGAAAGGTGGTACCGATTGGCAAATTGTGGCCATCGCTGACACCGTAGCCATTATGAATACCTGTGAAAATAGCTTGGTGAAAGGGCTCAACCAGTTCAAACCGGCCAGTAGCCAGTGCACACAACATTAGGTGAGTGGTCCCATCTAAATTGCTTATGCTACTTTCTTTAGTGTGCGCAAGTTTTTGTATTAAGATTGCTTCAGCGATTAACATCTGTGTAATGCCAGAGACGAAATCCAATGACGCTGGCCCGTATGGGTGCTGTGTTGCAAGCTGTAAACCTTTTCCAATATTGTTCATGCCAGCTTTGAATATCTGATTGCAAGCGATGCCTATGGTTTCGCCAGTCACGATGTAAGACGTCAGCATGTCGCACCTCACGAGTAGGTCCTCTCTCGCCCATTCGTGTATTTTTTTCAAGCTGACTTTGAGTCGATCTTTTGCCTGTCTATTCATGTTGGTTCCAGAGATTAATTTGTATTCCGCTTCGGTCACCGACAATGCTATTAGGGTGACCTTTCGAGTCAAAGAATACTTGTGCATGAAGAAATGAGACTTTTCGCGAATCCAAGCTGTCCTCTACTGCTTGGTACTTTGTAATAAAGGCGGGGTCAGTTTTTGTAAGGGCTTCTCCCCAACCTTGTCTTTTCCTACGAATCAAGTCCTGTATGCGCTGAAGGTTGGCTTTGCCTCCTGCTTTCTGGGTGTTGATAAAAGCAGGCGTCTTGCTTTTCCCTAAAGTCGTCTTCACTTCGATCACCAACAACGTACCCGCCTCGAACTTCAGCTCTTCCACGGGTGCCGTCCCCTTCAGCCCATCAATGTGGTGCCGCATTTGCTGCGTCGTCGGATTACGCACCGTCATCGAGGGCGGTGGCGGCACGTACACCAGCATGTCAATTCCCTGGTCGCTCTTGTTCTTCAAACCGAACTGGCTGGGCCGGGAAGGGTGGGTGCTCAGGCCGAGGATGTTCTCCGGCTTGACCTTCCAGTGGCTGACCAGGGCAGCCGCCAGGGCTTCTTCGCCGGCATCGGCGACGACCCGGGTCAGGCTGCCGCCCATGCGCACCGGCCCGATGCTGTGCTGGATCATGGCCACCAGCCGGTCGCGCAGGGTGGTGGCCATGTAGGCGTAGTCGGCCTTGCCGCCGACCACATCGAGCGCGACCAGGCTGGCATTGCGCTCCACCGAGTGCAGTTCATGCGCTGTGACCGGCAGCTCACCCTCGCGGCTGCGTCGCTGGATGCGGGTTTCCAGTACGGTGACTTCGCCGGCGCTGCGGTTGCCAAGGCGCCGGACTTCCTCTTGCGACAGCGCGGCGTTGTCGAGGCGTACGGTGGTCATGCTGCCGGGCTGCAACTTGTGCATCAGCCAACGGGCGCCGCCGATGGCGGCCGGCAGCAGCAGGGCCAGGTTGATGGCCATGAATACCTGCTTGCCACGTGCCTCGGCAGTGTCGGGGTTGGCCAGGCGCGCCAGGTCGGTGAAGAACTGCTCGCCGATACTCAGGCCTTCGCCAGTGATCATGCGGCTGCTGCCGTCGACCATGGCATCGGCGGCCAGCGCGGCTTCCAGGGCGACGAAGGCATAGCGGCCGAGGGTTGCGGCGCCTTTGATACCACGGACCACTGGCACCATCGCCAGCACCCCGAAGGCGAATTCGCCCGCGCCAATGACACCTTGCCAGAAGCGAGCACGGGCCTTGGCTTCGGCGTAGTGGCGGACCAGCTGTCCACAGGCCTGTTCGATCGGGTACAGACCAGTGGGCGTATGCCAGGTGTAGGGCGGGCTGATACGCTGGGTGCCGTGCTCGTCGACGTACTCTTCCCGTTGCGCCTCGGCCCACTGCACATGGGTGAAGGTGGCGAAATAGATCTTGTGGTCGGTGAAGAAGAAATTGCTGTGCAGGGCAAAGCCATAACCGTGCTGGCTGCGCTCGCCCATGTGGTCGAGTACGGGCGGGGGGAGTTCGTTGAGGCGGATCTCGTCGTCGATGCACACCAGCTGCAGCTTTTCGCTGGCGGCAAAGGCAT